>CAVTGH010000001.1:0-19422 GCA_963734215.1 uncultured Acidobacteriaceae bacterium
TCATGTCGCCATCTTTGCGGACAGAGGTAAACAGCTCGGCGGCCTTAAGAAATTCAGCCTGCGGAATTCCCGTGATGCGCTCCACCATCTCCGGCGTGTAGCGCTCGTACTGCTTCTTCATCAACTGAAACACGCAGCGCGGATGCTGCAGCGAAAGGTCGAACGCAATGTTCGGCGGCAGCGCCGGAGGCGGAGGCGGTGTCCCCGGCGCCAGCGGCTTGGCAGCAGCAGCATGAGGAACAGGCGTGGGAACCACGGGCTTCCCAGCTAGGTCCCCACCTTCCTCATAGTTCCACGTGGATTTATCGTAAGTCTTCTTCGCCGCATCGAAACCGGAGTACAGCCCATCCTCGGGCAGCTTAAATCCATCCTTAATAATAAAGGCCGCGTTGGTGTAGTTGACCAGGTAGTCGTGGGCGATGCGGTTGTTCTGGATGGCGTAGTGGATCACTCCGCCGAGGAACGCGATGTCGCTTCCGGCGCGGATCTGCACATACATGTCCGCATTCGCCGCCGTCCGCGTGAGCCGCGGATCCACCACGATGGTCTTGGCGTTGCGGTGTATTTTGGCTTCGATGGCCCACTTAAATCCGCACGGATGGTTCTCCGCCGGATTCCCACCCATGATCAACATCATGTCCGTGTTCTTGATGTCGATCCAGCCATTGGTCATTGCACCGCGTCCGAATGTGGGCCCCAAACTGGAGACCGTAGGGCCGTGTCAAACCCGGGCCTGGTTTTCCAGGTAGCAGACCCCCAGGCTGCGCATGCTTTTTACCGCCAGATAGTTGAACTCGTTGGTGTCGGTGCATCCGCCGGTCCAGGCGATGCCTTCGCAGCGGTTCACGGTTTTGCCCGCGGCATCGGTCTCGACAAATGTGTCGTCGCGCGTCTTCTTCACCCGCTGCGCAATCTCCGCGTAAGCCTGGTCCCAGGGAATATCTTCCCACTCGGTCGCGCCCGGCCTCCGTACCTGCGGCTTCAGCAAGCGGCGATCGTTCAAGATGTCCTGCTCTAACGACGAACCCTTCGGACAAAGCGTCCCGCGATTAATGGGATGGTCGGGATCGCCCTCCACGTGCACGACCTGCGGGATCGCATTCTTTGCTTTGTCGCCCAGAGTGTAGATAATGACGCCACAACTGACGGCGCAGTACGGGCAGGTGCTGCGCGTTTCCGTGGCCCGTGAAATTTTCAGGCTCTGTGTCTGCGCGTAAACGGGAGTCAGATCGAATCCCAGAAGAGAGATGCCCGCGCCACCGGCGAGCGTGCCTTTAAGAAAGGTTCTGCGGGAGAGTTCCATTCGTATCCTCCGACGGCGAACCTACTTACGCTGTCGGCCGCCAAATGCAACCGCGCGGCCGGGGCCTGCGCCCCAAATTTCCAAGTACTATATAGCCACCACCCGCAGACAGTCAATGCCCGAGAACCGAATCTCACATTTCCTCTCCGACGATACAGTTGCCTCGGGCCAGCCCAAGCCCCATAATCGCCCGGTGGCTGAAACCGTTTGGCAGCAGCGCATCCGGCGCGCCGAAACCCTGGCCGCCCAGCATCCCTTCGCGATGCAGATCCTTTCTTTCTATATCCAGACCGCCCGCTTCCAGCAAGACCTGTACGATCGCCTAGAACGCGGTAGCGCCGGCGTCCCGCCGGCAGTCTTCCATGGAGAAGAGCGGGCGTGCCGCCCGCTCCCAGGCCAGCAAGATGCTGGCGCTACGTTCCCCCTCGAACTGCCAGAACTTCTATCCAGCTTTCCCGCGTTTCTCGCGCTCGTCAAAAAGCAAGCCCCATCCCGCCTCGCCCAAGTGGCACACGATCTCAGCCAGTCACCCTCCAGTTCATGGACTGACCTGCTAAACAATGCTTGGTCTACCCCCGATCAGCCCTCCGATCCCGCCGAATTCCTAGCCCTCGCCTTCCTCCAGCCCTACGCCGAATTCATCCGCTCCCGCATTCCGCTTCAACTCCAGGGCTACACGCATTCCCTCTGCCCGTTCTGCAGCCGCAAACCCGCGCTGGCCGTGCTGCGTCCACTGGGCGACGGCGCCCGCCGCAACCTGCTCTGTGGATTCTGTCTCTGCGAGTGGGAGTTCCGCCGCATCGTCTGCCCCGGCTGCGACGAAAAAGACCACGCCAAGCTGCCGGTCTATACCGCCGAGGAGTTCCCCTACATCCGCGTCGAGTGCTGCGACACCTGCCACACCTACCTCAAGTCCATCGACCTCAGCAAGAACGGCCTAGCCGACCCCCTCGTCGACGAACTCGCGTCCGTCCCCCTCGACCTCTGGGCGCAGGAGCGCGGATACGCGAAACTCCATCCCAACCTGCTCGGCGTGTGATTCGCTCAGTAATTCCGCGACTATCGCCGCTGCGCGGGGTTTGTAACTTTCTTGGTGCGATACAACCTTCTCTCTGTAAAACTTGATCACAGTGCAATAAAGCCGTATAAGCTAAAGGATAATTAATACCGAAACCCCAACCCTGCAGACGGAGTGTTCAATGCGATCCTGGAAGCTGCTGCTACCGCTCCTGGCCTCAACCCTATGCTTCGCCGCCCAACCCGACAGAATCACGGGAACGATTGATTCCAGCCAGATGGTGGCGCTGACCGGCAATGTTCACCGCTTGGCGAAGCCGCAGTATGACCAGGGCCCAGTGGAGGACTCGCTGCAGTTCAGTTACGTCACTCTTGTCATCGCTCCCTCGCCCAGCCAGCAAGCCGCGCTCGACCTGCTTCTGGCGCAGCAACAGGATCCGAAGTCGCCCAACTATCACCAGTGGCTCACTCCCGCGCAGTATGCCGGCCGCTTCGGCATGAGCCCGAACGACATCAACAAGCTCACCGCTTGGCTTAAATCGCAGGGTCTTCAGATTGTTAGCGTCGGTGGCGGCCGCAACTCGGTCGTGGTCAGCGGCACCGCGGCCCAACTCCAAAGTGCTTTTAAGACCGAAATCCATCGCTACAGCATCAACGGGCAAGCGCACATCGCGAATTCCGTTCCGCTGTTCGTGCCTGCGGCCTTGAATGGCGTCATCACCGGGGTGCGTGGCATCGCCGATTTCCGCCCCAAGCCCATGTACGTCCGCCCGGTTCATGGCGGCAAGACGGGCCCCATCCTAGTTACACAACGACAATCGGCGGCAACATCGAGTACATCCTTGCCCCCGGCGACGTCGCGACAATTTACGACCTCAACCCGCTCTACACCGCCTCAATCGATGGCACCGGGCAGAAACTCGCCATCATAGGCCAGACCGACGTTTATCTTGACGACATTGCCGCCTTTCGCTCCGGGTTTGGGCTCAACCCTTTAACGCCGGCGTGTACCACCAATACCAGCGGGATCGTTACCGCTTGCGACTCCACTAATTTCCAATACGTAGTCGTTCCGGGTATTACCGATCTGGGCACACCCAGCACCTGTGGCGACTTAGAGGAGGCCGACCTCGACATCGAGTGGTCGGGAGCCACCGCGCGCAATGCGCAAATTATCTTCGTCAACGCTCCTGCCACCTTTAACTCCGACTGCACTGAGATAACCAACGGAGGGGGCGTCGACGTAGCCCTGGCCTATGCCATCAGTCCCAACGGCGGGCCGCCCCTCGCGCCCGTCATCAGCATGAGTTACGGTTTATGCGAGGCCGAGACCGAATCGCTGGAAACCGAGCTTGTTCAGGCGAACGCCGAGGGCGTCACGATCCTGAACTCAGCCGGCGATACTGGCGCAGCCGCGTGTGACACCGTCCCGCCTAACAATGCCTTCAATCCGCCGTTCGATCCGGCGGAGTTCGGACTAGCCGTAAACTATCCCGCCAGCAGCCCGGAGGTCACCGGCGTCGGCGGCACGTCCATCCCCTCTCCTACGTACTACACAAGCACTTATTGGAATTCGAATGGTACGAGCACCGTAGACTTTGGTGCCTCTGCGCTCACTACCCTCATCGGGCACGAGGTTGGCTGGAACGACGACGAAGCGTTGGGACAGTATTGCGTGGAGAATCCGGGATCGCCGGGCTCGTTCTGCGATCCTAGCCCCGGCGTTGATGTGACGTTGGCCCAGACCTTTCAGGAGGACTACTGGATTTCCATTGGCGGCGGTGGGGTAAGCAATTGTCTTGACGAAACCCTAGGCGGTATATGCATCAGTGGATTCCCGCAGCCCACATGGCAACAATCGCTGTCGATTCCCGGCTTGACGAGCCCGCAGAGCACCTACCGCTATGTTCCGGATGTTTCCCTGATCGCGTCTCCCAACTTCCCGGGATACATCATCTGCACGCCCATTGAGAACCTGTTGACAACCTCCCCATACGACACTGAGACAACCAGCAGCTGCGGTAGCGGGGGCGCCAGCGGAATACAGACCGCCGCGGACGGGGTTGTCGTCGGTGAAATTTTCGTGGTCGATCCCTCGATCATCGGCGGCACTTCGGCCTCGTCTCCCATCTTCGCCGGCATCGTTACCTTGCTCAATCAGTACCTCGGGGGCACCGGTTTGGGGAACATCAACTCGCAGCTTTACTCGATGGCCGGGAACCCATTCTATAGCGCTTTCCACCACGTTACGAGCGGGGATAACAACGTCTACTGCCAACCGGGTACGCCCGCCGGAAATCCCACCGACGTGATCTGCCCTGCCTCCGGCGTCATCGGATTCAGCGCGGCCAACTTTGACTCGACCACAGGTTATAACCTCGTGACCGGCCTGGGTTCGGTAGATGCCAACGCGCTGGCGACGGACTGGGCCGATTCTCTGATTACCACCACCACCTCAGTCTCGCCGTCTTCCAACTCAATCTCCATCGGCGCCAGCGTGACGTTCACAGCTACCGTCACGCCCTCTTCGGCCACTGGAGTGGTTAAGTTCTACAACAACGGCTCGACTACAGCGATCGGTAGCGGAAGCGTATCTGGGGGCACAGCTACCCTCACGACCACCACCCTCCCAGCGGGGACGAACTCCATCGTTGGCACTTACAACGGGATTAACGCCGCCTCGACGTCCTCTCCGGTGACGGTTAATGTAGCGGCTCCGTTCACCTTATCCGCCAGTCCCGCCACCTTCACCCTACCTGCGGGGCAAACTGCAACCTCGACAATTACGGTCACGCCAGTGAACGGGTTTACTGGGACCGTTAACTTCAACCCCAGCGGCTCCCCCGTCGGTGGCTGCACGTCGGGCCTACCCGCGGGAGCGGCTTGCAGTTTCAGTCAGGGCGGCAGCGTCATACTCAACGGATCATCTGCCCAAACCCTTATCCTGACCATCACCACAGCGGCCAACATGGCGTTAGGAACGCAGGCAATAACCGTCACGGGCACTACCGGCACTACTTTGGTTCCCACAACCATCAATCTGACTGAGACCGCCACCAACCAGAGCTTCACCATTACGCCCTCCGCCGCCACTTACTCTGTGGCTGCCGGCAATCCCGCGTCTGTGGGGATTACCGTCACTGGCATGAATGGATTCATCGTCACCAGCAGCAACACCACCGCCTTGCCGCTCACCTATAGCTGCACCGGGTTGCCGTCCGAGGCGAGTTGTTCCTTCAGCCCCAGCCAGGGCGAAGCCGTCAGCGCAACCACGCTCACTCTCAGCATCGCGACCACGGCTCCCACGGCGCAACTCCGTCCACCTTTTGGACGCGGTAGCCGTGTTTTCTACGCCCTGCTGCTTCCCGGATTGTTCGGAATTGTTTTCGCAGGTGGACGGCGTACCCGCGCCGTGCGTCTGCTCGGCCTGATCCTGGTTCTCGGCTTCTCCACATTGTGGCTGAGTTCCTGCAGCGGCGGCAGCAGTAGCAGCCAGAACAATCCCGGAACGCCGGCCGGAAGCTATCCCATAACCGTGAATGCCACCACCACCAGCACCCCCCCTGGCGGCACCGCACTCACTGGCTCATTCACCGTGACTCTCACCGTCACCCAGTAAGCCGCTCGAGAAAAAGGCGCTCCGCCATCCGCGGGGCGCCTTCTTTCTTGCAAACGCCGGAATAAATTTCTTGCGGCGCTGAACTGGGAACTCGATGAAGTGTGAAGAATCTTGCACACTTTTGGGTGGGAAGGCTCTGTCTGCTCGAATTCCCGCGTCCAGCACGCGATTTCCCTTGACTTTCCCTGCAAGCGCGATAGGATTCGGACCCGTGTGCATTTGCGTCCTCCACGAAGATGTCGCGAAAGCACAATCTGCGGAACCACTACTCTCAACAGCTCACTAAAGAAATCAGGAGGAACACAGTGAAGAAAACGCTTTGCGCGATTGCATTGGTTGGATCGCTGTTTGCAATGTCGGCGTTCGCCCAGAGTACCAAGAAGGGCGTACCCTCATTGGTGAAAAGCACAGGGATCGAAAAAGGAAAGTTCCCTACAGGATCTCCAGCCCTCACCCCGCCGTCGTACTGCGGGCCAGTCTGTTTGTTCTACGGTGGCGATACCAATACCAGCTCACCCGACGACAACGGTTTCGCCAACGAGAACACGTTGCTCGTTGCCGACACCACAACTTGGGGAGCCTTTACAGTTCCATCCGGCGAGACTTGGACTGTGCAGGGCTTGTTCATTAACACCATCGCCGATGGCTACGACGGACTCGATCCAACCACGTCGAGCTGGACCATCGCCAGTGGTGTTAGCTCTGGCAACGCCGGCTCCGTCGTCGCTTCCGGGACTTCCGCCGCGGGCGGCACCAGTTTTGTTCCCACGGGCCGCTTCCCGTTTGGTTTCACTGAATACACCCTGAAGGTCAGGATCGCCACGACTGTTCTGAGCTCCGGCACGTACTGGGTGAACATTACTCCGCAGTGCACGGACGCCAACAATGGCAATTGCTACATTTCCCAGTACTTCTGGGACGACACCTTTGGGCAGAATCGCTACGGCCCACTCGAGCCGGCAAACGAGGGCTTCTTCAACTCCTCGTATTTCGGCTTCGACTACACGAATACGTGCGACGTATCGTCCACCGGTTGCCAGGCGTTTTCGTTCGGCGTAATCGGCACCGGCACGACCGACTAACTCAACCACTCGCCGGCACCGCCGGCGAATCACGGGCCCGATCCCAAACCGCTTCCCGGATTGAGATCGGGCCTTTCTGCATCTTGGCCCAGCCCATACCCGCTGGCTCCCAACGGGTTTATAATCTCGAAAGCTGACCCGCACGCATGACTGATCAACTTAGAAAAAAATTACAAGAAGAAGTCGACGCGCTCGAGCACGAACTGGTTCACGACCTGCCCAAAGAGATCAAGCGCGCGGCCGCTCTTGGCGATCTCAGCGAGAACGCCGAATATCACATGGCCAAGCAGCGCCAGGAGTTCGTCAAAGCCCGCTTCCGCCAGCTCGGCAAGCGCCTCGCCGATCTCTCCCTGACCAACATGAACAACATCCCCAGGGACAAAGTGGGGCTCGGTTCCACGGTCAAGGTCTACGACAGCACCAAGAATGAAGAAATAGAATACAAGCTGGTGACCAGCGAAGAATCGGACGTAAGCGCGGGCAAGATTTCCACCACCTCCCCCATCGGCCGCGCCCTGCTCAACAAGAAGGTGGGCGACGAAGCCACGGTCATCACCCCCAACGGCAAGCGCGAACTGGAAGTCTTGAGCCTGACCACGGTCCACGACGAGGCCGGCCCCGAAAAGGCGGAAGCCTGATGTCGGCCTCGCCGTCAAACAGTTCGTCGTCGAATAAATCGTCGTCGAATAAGTCATGGACCAGCGCTTTTGGCCGCGCTTGCGGCGTGTTGCTCGATACCATCGTCCGCTGGCTAGCCCTGTCGCGCATCAATCCCAACGTCCTCACGTTCATGGGATTAGTCGTAAACACCGGTGCCGCGATCTTATTCGGCTCCGCCACCGCCGGAACGCAGCGCCATTTGTTCTTCCTCGCGGGCCTCGTGATTATTTTCTCCGGCTTCTTCGATTTGGTCGACGGGCTAGTCGCCCGCGCCACCAACCGCGTCACGCGTTTCGGCGCGTTCTTCGATTCGGTGGTCGACCGCTACAGCGACGCCTCGCAGTTTCTGGGCTTGCTCGTCTTCTACGCGCGCGGCGACCGCTTCTTCTACGTCGTGCTCACCGCCTTCGTAATGGTCAGCGCCATCATGGTGAGCTACACCCGCGCCCGTGCCGAGTCGCTCATCGGATCCTGCCGCGTCGGTTTTATGGAACGGCCTGAGCGCTTGGTGCTGGTGATCATCGGCGCACTCTTCAATCGCATGGCGCCAGTCCTGTGGGTGATCGCCGTCCTCTCCACTCTTACCGTGATCCATCGCATGCGCTACACCTGGACCAGAACCCAGGACGCCCCGCCCGCCGCTGCCGCCAATGCGGGCCATGCCGCGTAGCGCGTCCACGGTTCCCACCCGTACGATGCTAGACTATTCAGTCGTTTCACTTCTTCTGGGGACAACCTTTGCCTACTGACCCTGTTCTCGTTGTTCACGGCGGCGCCTGGGCCATTCCCGATGACATGGTGGAGGCGCACCTGCGTGGCGTGCGCAACGCGCTGGCGGCAGGCTGGCGCGTGCTGCAGCGCGGCGGCCCGGCCCTCGATGCGATCGAGGAAGCCGTCGTCATTATGGAAGACGACGAGACCTTCGACGCGGGCCGGGGAAGTTTTCTGAACCGCGACGGCAAGGTGCAGCTGGATGCCCTCATCATGGACGGCGCCACTTTGCGCGCCGGAGGCGTGGGATGCGTGGAGCGTCTGCGTAATCCCGTGCGTGCCGCGCGCAAGATTCTGAGCGAGAGTCCACATGTATATTTTGTAGGCGAAGGTGCCGAACAGTTCGCCGCGCAGCACCGCCTTCCACTGTGCCAGAACGAGGATCTGGTAATTCCGCGCGAAGTGGAGCGTCTCCGCGAATATCAGCGCGCAGCGGCGAAGCACGGTAACGACTTGTTCGCGCCCACCATCTCTCACGATACGGTCGGGGCCGTGGCCCTGGATCGCGAAGGCAACATCGCCGCGGCAACTTCCACCGGCGGGACGCTCAACAAGGCTCCCGGTCGTCTGGGCGATTCTTCCTTGATCGGTTGCGGCTGCTACGCCGACAATCTCAGTGCCGCCGCCTCCACCACGGGTTGGGGCGAGCCGATCATGAAGCTGGTACTGGCCAAGTGGACCGCCGACCGTGTCTCAGCCGGCAATCTTCCGGAGTGGGCGGCGCAGGAAGCGATGAATTATCTGAAGCAGCGATTGAATGGGCATGGCGGCATCATCGTACTCAACGCGCAAGGGCAAATCGGTATCGCGCACAACACGCCGCGCATGGCATGGGCCTGTCAGACGATCGACAAAAAGGATGCCGGAATCGACCGCAACCCCGTGTGACGGCTCCATCAGGCGGTCGGTATCATGAATGGTGCGCCAGAGCTCACCGGCGGCATCGTGTCATGTCCCAAAATTTCGCCATCTCGATCATTCAGGCCCTCCGCCAGCGAGGTTTTCAGGCTTACCTGGTGGGCGGATGTGTCCGCGATCTGCTCCTGAAACGCGAACCTGCGGACTTCGATGTTGCCACCAGCGCAACCCCTGCCCAAGTGATGGACATTTTTCCCGACACCTACGCCGTGGGAGCGCAGTTTGGCGTTGTTCTGGTGCCGCTGCCGGAACCGCAGCCTGGAGACCGAAGCTCGAACCTTACCCCGAAGGCCAGCGCCGTTGAAGTGGCAACCTTCCGCAGCGATCTCCGCTACTCCGACGGACGCCATCCCGATGAAGTCCGTTTCACCCAGGATCCCCGCGAGGATGCGGCACGCCGCGACTTCACCATCAACGGCATGATGCTCGATCCGTTAGCCGGAGAAACGACCGGAGAAGTGACCGGAGGAACGGCCGGCGAAGTGCTCGACTTTGTCGGCGGCCAAAACGATCTGCATGCCCGCATCCTCCGCGCTATCGGCGATCCGGCCCAGCGCTTCGCCGAAGACAAATTGCGTATGTTGCGCGCCATCCGTTTTGCCGCGCGTTTTGAGTACGCCATCGAAGCGGAGACGCTGGCCGCCATCGATCGTCTGGCCCCGGAAATTCAAGTGGTCTCGCGCGAGCGGGTTCGCGATGAACTCACCAAGATGCTCACCGAGGGCCAGGCCCGCCGCGCTTTTCTTTTGCTGGACGAGACCGGCTTGCTCAAAGCAGTCTTGCCGGAGATTTCCGCGATGAAAGGGATTCGGCAGCCGCCTGAGTTCCATCCCGAAGGTGATGTGTTCGCGCATACCCTGCTGCTGCTGGAAAACTTGCCCCATCCCTGCCCGCCCACGCTGGCTTGGGGCGCCCTGCTGCATGATGTAGGCAAGCCCGCAACCTTTCGCGTTGCCCCCGATCGCATCCGCTTCGACAATCACGTGGAGGTGGGCGTCAAGATCGCGGAGGGAATCTGTGAGCGCCTGCGATTTTCCAATCACGACGCAACCCAGGTGCTGGCTCTGGTCGATAATCACATGCGCTTCGGTCATGTCGCGCGCATGAAAGAGTCCACGCTGAAGAAGTTTCTTCGTCTGCCCGGCATCGAAGAACATCTCGCCTTGCACCGTGCCGACAGCCTGGCCAGCCACCGCAATCTGAGCACGTATCACTTCCTCCAGAACAAGCTCACGGAGATCCCGCCGGAGAAGATTCGCCCCGCGGCGTTAATCACCGGCGACGATCTGATCGCTGCTGGATATCTTCCGGGCCCCAGGTTCCGCGAGATTCTCGAAGCTGTAGAAGACGCTCAGCTCGAAGGCCGACTGCTATCCCGTGACGCGGCAATTGAGTACGTCGGGCGCGAGTTCCCCCTCTGAGGGCAAGGACTGTCGAATCGCGAGAGCTGCCTGGAATGCTAGAATCGAAATCTCCAGCAGTCTCATGACTGCGGAAAATATTACGAGGAGCTGCAATGGAGCAGGCAGGCCCAGGACTGGAAAAGATCGTGATCGGCTCGCTGCGGCGCGTGCCTCAGGGCGAAGCGCCCGTGCTCGCCTGGCCTTTGGCTTGCGGCTCGGTGGTGGCGGAGCGTACCCATGCTTTGGAGTTCTCCAATGCGGTGTTGCGTGTCGAAGTTCCCGACGCTGGATGGAAGCGGGAAATGCAAAGCCTCGCTCCACGCTATCTCGCCACACTGAATCGTTATGCCGGCCAAAAAGTGGCGAGGATTGAATTCGTGATTCGGCAGGAAAAACAGGAAAATTCGCATAACGAGTTTTAAAATTCGCATGCGAGTTTCAGAAAAATGAAAGTCACGGAAAAAGACGTCACCTACGTCGCCGATCTCGCCAACCTGGAACTTACCGCGCCAGAGCGCGCTGCCATGGTGCGCGACCTGAACTCGATTCTCGATTACATCGAAAGGCTCAACGAATTAGATACATCGAACGTTGAACCGATGGCGCAAGTGTCGGACCGCTATGGCGTCGACGAATCCAAGCAGGGAAGCGATCGATTCGCGTACGCAAGCCGCGAAGACATCCCCGAGGGACTGCGCAAATCGTTGGCGCAGAAAGCCGCTTTGGCGAACGCGCCCGATGCGGATGGAACATTCTTCCGAGTGCCGAAAGTGATCGAAAGATAGTGACTCAACTCACTATCGACGCCGCTCGCTCCTCCATACAGGAGCACAAGACGACCGCGCTCACGCTCGCCGAGGCGCACTACTCACGCATAGAGAAAGAAGATGGCCAGATCGGCGCCTACCTGACTCTGTGCAAAGAGCGCGCCCTCGAGCAGGCCGATCGCATCGACCGCATGGCCGCCGAGGGCAAGCCCTTGCCGCCGCTAGGCGGTGTCCCCGTCGCGATTAAAGATGTGATGTCGACTCGCGGCCTGCGCACCACCGCGGGCTCGAAGATTCTGGGCCACTACATTCCACCTTACGACTGCACCGCCGTGGCGCGCATGGAAGCCGCTGGAGCCGTGGTGCTCGGCAAGACGAACTGTGACGAGTTCGCTATGGGTTCATCGAATGAGAACTCGGCGTTTCATCCCGTGCACAATCCACGCGATTTGACGCGCGTGCCCGGAGGATCTTCTGGCGGATCGGCCGCTGCCGTCGCGGCCGACATGGCTGTGGTCGCACTCGGATCGGACACAGGCGGTTCGATTCGCCAGCCCGCCTCGTTCTGCGGCGTAGTCGGATTGATGCCGACGTACGGGCGCGTTTCGCGTTACGGTCTGATCGCTTTTGCCTCTTCGCTCGATCACATCGGGCCGTTGGCGAAGACGGTAAAAGACGCGGCGATCGTGTTGCGCACCATCGCCGGGCGTGACCCGATGGATTCGACATCGGCCGACCTGCCTGTGCTCGACTATGTTGCCGAACTTGAAAAACCCGTACGCGGGCTGAGACTAGGCGTGGCCAAAGAATATTTCGGCGAAGGACTCGACGGCGAAGTTCGCCACGCGGTTGAGTCGGCCGTTCAACAAATTGAGGAACCTCGGCTGCGAAGTGGTGCCGGTTTCGTTGCCGCACACGCCGTATGCAGTTCCCACCTATTACTTGATTGCCACTGCGGAGGCGTCTTCGAACCTGGCCCGCTACGACGGTGTGCGCTACAGCTACCGGGCTCCGGCAGTGAAGTCGCTCTCGGAGATGTATCGCCGCAGCCGCGACGAGGGTTTCGGCGCGGAGGTCAAGCGCCGCATCATGCTGGGCACATACGCGCTGAGCGCGGGTTATTACGACGCGTATTATCTGAAAGCGCAGAAAGTGCGCACCCTGTTGACGCGCGATTTCGAAGCAGCCTTCAGTAAGGTGGATGCGATCGTCACGCCGACCTGTCCGACAGCGGCGTTTCGGCTGGGTGAGAAATCGAACGATCCGCTAGCCATGTATCTGGCTGACATTTACACGGTGACGGCAGATTTGGCGGGCATCCCGGGTGTTTCAATTCCCTGCGGCGCGACGAAAGCAAAACTCCCCATCGGTTTGCAAATTCTCGGGAAGCACTTTGATGAAGCGACGATTCTGCGCGTCGCGCACGCCTACGAGCAGGCAGGCTTGCGGCAGGCGGGCGATTAGTCCAAAATGGCCGCATGAAACGGGCCGCCCCGTATGTCGCTCTTGTCATTTGTATCGGCTGCGGATACGTTGGGTATTTCGCCGCGACCAGCATTGTCTACCGATACAAAGAATCCACTTGGTTCAGTTCTCTTCAGAGGCAAGAAGCGCAGCAACTGCGCGAAACTGGTCAGACGACGCTTGCGTTTTCGCTCTCTAGCATGTCGATCCAGAACAATTTATCCAATCGGCAGAAGTTATTTCGATCTCTTCGGTTTCTTCCGATTTTGCGTTGCACCAGTTTGAGCATGCCGACACGGCGCATGCGCGTCAAGCCGTGTTGCTGGAGATCAAAATCCTCGGGCAATTGGAGCGAGCCGCCCCTGACTCCAGTTCCGAAGGCCAGTCCGGATTCGCATACACACGATTAGCAATGATCGAGGAGGCCGCGGGCCAAGCCGAGGCAGAGCGTCGTGCCCTGGACCAAGCGAAGGAGTGGTTCGGGCGGGCGCATCCCCGCGAGGGACTTACGGGCGAACAGATGAAGAGCGCACTGAAGTTGTTGGACGAGGCCTCCGACCGGTTTTAAGTCGGGCAATGCGGGTCCCCAGATCTACAATGCTTCGTAATAGCAATCGCCGGAGCAGGATCCACATAGTACCTTGCCATCGCGAGTAACCTCGCGTCGGAAGTTGATTCCTTCTCCGCACACTTCGCACGCCACACGCTCCCCTTTATATCCGGGAAGTTCTTCAGGCGGCAACTCGACTTTTACCCATTGCAAAGTAAAGAGATCGTCATCGGGAATTTCGCGATAGGCCAGCATCTGTTGCTGGTTCTTGCCTGCGATTTCAGGATGCATCTGGTGAGCAAGAGTCTTCGAAGATTCCTTGGCCGCAATGCGAATAGCCTTGCCGGTGCTTACGTCCACAAACGTTGCCGCAACTTTACCCCAATCGCGGAATTTCAGCGCCCGCTTGCCCAGGCGGCAGCCCGTGACCACGGCCACGGCATCCGTGGCGCAGCGATCAATCTCGACGAAAGTGACCAGCCGCTTGCGGTCCCTGCCGCGCGGATCTTCGATACCCAGTTTAGCCAGGCCAAGCATCGCCAACCTCACACCGAGAACCTGGCCGGCGCACAGGTGTCCGTGGGCCTGCTCGGCATCGCGGAGATATTCGTCGAAGGATTTCATTTGGAAACTGTCAGTCCTCAGCCATCAGCTTTCAGCCTAACACCAAGGGAACTACTTCCTGCGCCAGCGGACACCATCTTTTGTATTCTCGATGACGATACCTGCGGCGGTGAGTTCCGCGCGCAGAGCATCGGATACTTTGAAGCTCCGGGATCGGCGCGCGGCCTCCATCTCGGCAATTTTCTTCTCGATGTCGGCGTCGGAGAGTTGGCCTGACTCCACTGCCTCCCGTAGTTCCGCGCTGATGTCTTGGCCGCGGCCTTCCGTCTGCGCCCAATCGAAAACCTGTTTCATCTTGGGCCCATCGTCATCGTCGATCACGGCGAAAATCTCATCGAACTTCTCCAACGCGGCGAGCAGCGGTGGAACGTCGGCCTGCTTGATTCCAGTCGCATCGAGAGCGGCATTGGCTGTGCGCACCATTTCGAAAATGGCGGCCTGCGCTTGCGCCGTGTTGAGATCGTCGTCCAGAGACGCCTTCATGCGTTGAAACGTCTCGCTGGCCAGCGATTGCATTTCCGGGCTGGAGCCGGGCAGGAAAGTTCCCACAGTCAACCGCTGGCGAAAATTCCGCAGGCGTTCCACCGACACCGCTGCCTGCTTCAACCCATCGAAGGTGAAATTCAACTGGTTACGATAAGGCACCGACGTGAGCAGGTACCGGATCGAGGACGGTTTATGTCCTTTCAACACCAGATCCCGCAGCGTGTAGAAGTTCCCCAGGCTCTTCGACATCTTCTCGCCCTCGACCAGCAGGAAACGCACGTGAAACCAGAAACGGGCGAAGGTCCTTCCGGTGAGCGACTCCGATTGCGCGATTTCATTTTCGTGATGCGGGAAGACCAGATCCTCTCCGCCGGCGTGCAAGTCAAAGCTCTCTCCCAGTTCCTCCATCGACATGACCGAGCACTCCAGGTGCCAGCCGGGCCGTCCCGGGCCAATCGAAGTATCCCAAAAGGCCTCACCCGGCTTGGGCGCCTTCCACAACGCAAAGTCGCGCGCGCTGTCTTTGTCGTATGTGTCCACATCGACGCGGGCTCCGTCGAGCATTCCGCTGAAATCCTTCTTCGAGAGTTTTCCGTAGCGCGGAAAGCGCGCAATTCGGAAGTAGTAGGAACCATCGTCGGTTCGATACGCAATACCCTTCTCCCCCAGCTTGGCTACGAAATCCGCCATCTGCGCAATGTGTTCGGTCGCTCGTACCAGCGTCGGTTGCTCGATGCCGATCATGGCGGCATCTTCGAGAAACGCCTTTTCGTACTTCGCCGTGTACTGCTGAACGCTCACTGCGTCGCGGGCCGCGTTGCGGATGATCCTGTCGTCCACGTCCGTGATGTTCATGACGTAGCGCATGCTGTAGCCGGACTGGCGCAAGAATCGCTGCAGCATGTCCACGGCAATAAAGGTTCGAAAGTTGCCGATATGGCCGTAGTCGTAAACCGTCGGACCGCAGGCATACATGCGGACTTCATTGCCGTGGAGCGGATGGAACTCCTCGACCTGCGAGGACATGGTGTTGTAAAGGCGTAAGGCCATAGGCGATGGTGGCGCTCAGGGAAGAACCTTCAATTCTAGGGGGACGCGCGAAACAGGGTCAACTGGCGGGGATATGGTCGGAAGAATGATGCGGCAGTGCATGGTCGTGCGGCCGCAGCCTGTGCTGAACCAGAAAAACATAATGCAGCGCGGAAACAATGGTGAAGGCGAAGGTAGCGCGCAGGAAAACAGTGCGCGTAATCCATATCCAGCGCTGTGGCCGCAGGCACGACAGCATCACAAAGAAAACGGCGGCGATCTGCGAAAAGGTGTTCGCCTTGCCGAAGATGCTGGGCCGAAAATCGCGCAGCCCCGCGATGGCAAACAGCACCGCGCTCGCGGCCAGAATAGAAATGTCGCGGCTGAACACCAGCACCGTAAACTTCCACGGAATCTTGTGCAGAATGGAAAGCACCAGAAACAAGGTGCTCAGCAAGAGCTTGTCCGCAATGGGATCGAGATACTGGCCGAGCAGCGTCTGCTGGTGCAGCTGGCGAGCCAACAGGCCGTCCAGCCCATCGCTGAAGCCGGCAATCACGAAGAGCGTGAGCGCCCAGAAATAACGGCCCTCCACCAGTTCGATCACGATGAACGGAACGAAAACCATCCGCAGCAGCGTGAGCTGGTTGGGCGCAGTAAAAATCTGCGAAAGCCTCATGCCGGTCCCTTCTTCGGAACAACGGCAGCGATCTCTGCGCTTGCAGCGTGATCGCGCGTGCTGTTCGCTAGGGAAGCGCCCAGCGTCGCCGCCGGATTGAGGCCAGTCTTGGCCGAAAAACGCTGCGAAAGCGAAGGCAAATTCCCATCGGGAAGGTCAAGCTCGACGCGTTCAATCCGGTGCATCGGAAAGAAAACGACCGCGGGAGTGAATGGCTCGCCATCTTTCACCATCGCCACCAGATCTTCAAAAGAAGCCAGCTCAATTCCACTCATGCTGAGCCCTTCCGGAGCCAGGGACAGAATCATGCCCCAGAATTTGTCCCGGGGATTGCCTAGCGTCACGACAACCATGGATCCGGGTAAGAAAGGTCCGCTGGCAGGCGTGTGTGCGCCCGCACTCTGCTCATCCCGCCGAGAATCTTTTAGCATGGAACGATTGTCGCCGCCGCGGACGGGAATTTGCAACTGGCAAGGGCGGTTCACCCGAGCAGCGGGCGAAGCGGATAGAGTATGGCGGTTCTGCCCACATCGTGCGCACCGCTGTTGAAAGCGAAATCAGACGACATGAGGCTGTGCACAAAACTTGAATCAAGCGGACAGTAGAATTGCGAATCGACCAAGCCCGAGGCGCAAGGCCGCGTGGTAAAATGGCGCTTGGTTCCGGACGGCCCACTCCGGCAACGCTTGTTGCTGCAAGCGATCAACGCAAGATGTAGGCGCGTAGCTCAGTTGGTTAGAGCGCTACCTTGACACGGTAGAGGTCAGGAGTTCGAGTCTCCTCGTGCCTACCATACTTTCCATACAGATAGCGGTAGGGACCCCATCCTCGTTGGTAGCATTTGGTAGCAAATCGGCAGACGCCGCAGCTTGACCGTGCATTAACTCCTCGTACATCGACTCAACCATCCGCCCAACACTCTCCGGCAACTCCTGCATGTACTCGTTGGCTGTGGTATCGGCCTTGGAGTGCCGCAGGTGGGCTTGGATGTCCTTCACCGACCCCTTGCCCTGCGCCAGCGTTGCCATCGTTCTGAGCAAGACCTGGAAGTTCAGTTTCGGCAATCCAAGTTTCTCCGCCAGCGGATTCAGCATTCGGTTCCGGTAGTTCCCGGTGTCCATGAATCCACCGTCGGTGTTGGGGAAAATGAAGGCATCGGGTGAAGAGTCGGAGCACTCCTGCTTCCACAGCCAGAGATCATCGACCATCCCCTTGGGCAGAACAACATCCCCAAGGCTCTTCTCCGTTTTACCAAACGGTCGAATCTTTCCTCTGTAGACGGTCTCCGTGATCGTAAGTCTACTGCCATCGAACGACCTCCACCGCAGCGCGAACAACTCGCTGGGGCGAAGCGCATCTGTCATTTCAAGCGTCAGCAGCATACGATCCCTGGTTGTCACGCCGGCGAGCACCGCCCGCAATTGATGCCACGTCAGCGTTGTTTTGTCTTTCTCCCGCAGATTTCGCGGAATCTTGATTCCACGCGTCGGATCTTTGAGCAGGAAATCCTGCTCGACGGCCTCAGAGAAGATCGATTTCATGTAAGACCGGGCATGCTTCACCCTGTCCTCTGAGAGAAATGTAGCGAGATGCTTGAGATGTTTCTGCAACGTGAACCGCTCAAAGGCGTCCAGCGAAACACTCTCAAACTTCTCGACCAGATCCCTCTCGATCTGAATCTTCTTCACCTTCTCCGTCTCCGGTCTCCAGTCGCGTAGCGGATAGTATCGGTTGCGGACGAACCAGCCAAAAGTGACTGAGCCGTCCTTCATGATCTTGCCGCCAAGATTCTGCCCCGTCTGCTTGGCTATTTCCTTTTGCAGCGCCTCTCGGGCCGCGCCTTTTGTCAGTTGAGACTTGAGCCCGAGAATGACGGAAACTACGTCAGTTTTCCTTTCTTCGGTAATAGGGTCCAGGACGATCCGGCGGTAGTACCCGTACCACTTTTTCCCGCGTTCAACGACCCAGCCCCTCTGGTGCGATTTACCCATTTCGTTCCTCAATTTCTGTGGGGGAACAAGTGGGTTGCGCCATTTTACACCCAGAGTTTCTGCGTCGAGTGTTGGTGAATCGTTCTTGCTCTAGGATGAACTCTTCGATCTTGCTTGCTCTATACCGCAGCATTCCCGCCCGCCTAGAACCATCGCCAAAACGGATGACGGGTAGGAGAGGGGTCTTGCGTGAGGAATGATCCCATACCCAGTCCAGCGATGTGTTCAAGCGCTTCGCAACCTGTTCAGGCGTGAGCAGTGGGTCGTGTTCACGCCAATCGTTCGCAGGTCCGATCGGTTTTGGAATTGCTACCATGTTTGCATCCAGTCCCGAACGGAACATAGATCGTTCGCATCGGAGGGACTCTTGCTTAAGGACGGGACGTTTTTCCGCTGGTGATGCTTGAGCACGAATGTGATTCAATCCCGCTGCCGTGTCTAATGAAATTGTTGAAGCCTGTTATTCCTTTTCCGACTAATAGCTATTTGGTATAGGTCTCTGGCAAGGAAAATCGTTGTCAAGGCTGACACAAGGAATTTCCATCTGCTTAGCAAAAAAAGACATAGCCAATGTCATTTCGTTAGCTCTTCGCTCAGCCCCAAGCGCCTTCGACGGCACGGTGGAGTGGCCTGACTGGCATCAGGAACCACGGAACAAGGCCAAACAAAGCCGGTGCCACGACTTTTCCAAGGTGTCTTGCGACTCTTTTGACGAATCATTCTCGTTCTTGCAAGTCCCGCTACGTCAATTAGCTAGACAATCCACGAAGCCGTTCAGTGAACGAACATCTGTTGGGATGCAGCAGTCCCTAAAAGCTATTAGTCGGAAAAGGAATAACAGACTTCATACATTTCATTAGACAGCGAAACTGAGTGGGGTTACGTTTGCGCCACAAGGCAGCCGATTTTGTCTACTGCCGGAGGCGCAAATGTCATCACGTTGGTTCCAAGTCCATCTCATCGGTTCAATCCAGGCCGTCGTCCGGTCGAAGTGGCTGCGTCCAACAGCCGTTCTTCTCGCCTTATGTCTTGTTATGCCTGTGGCCGCACTGGCGCAGG
>CAVTGH010000002.1:0-749399 GCA_963734215.1 uncultured Acidobacteriaceae bacterium
CCTCGGTTTCGCCCTCGTGGCGCATCATCTCGAGAGCGCGCTCGGCTTCTTCGTATGCCGCCGAGACTTCCGCCTGTACCTTGGCCGCGGCCTCTTCCATCTCTGGCGAGAGGCGCACGTTGCGGTAGTACTCCATGCCGGTTCCGGCAGGGATGAGGCGGCCGACGATGACGTTCTCCTTGAGCCCGCGCAGGTGATCGACCGCTCCCTGGATGGAAGCTTCGGTGAGCACGCGCGTAGTCTCCTGGAAGGACGCCGCCGAAATGAACGAATCGGTGGAGAGCGAAGCCTTGGTGATGCCGAGGAGCAGCGGGCGTCCGGTAGCCGGCTTGCCGCCTTCCTTGATCACGCGCTCGTTCTCTTCGCGGAAGCGGAACTTATCCAGTTGCTGCTCCAGCAGGAACGTGGTGTCGCCCACGTCCTCGACCTTCACCCAGCGCATCATCTGGCGGACAATCACTTCGATGTGCTTGTCGCTGATGTTGACGCCCTGCAAGCGGTAGACCTCCTGGATTTCGTTCACCAGATAAGACTGCAGTTCCTTTTCGCCGAGCACCGCCAGGATGTCGTGCGGGTTGAGCGGGCCGTCCATCAGCGGTTCGCCCGCCTTGACGCGCTCGCCTTCCTGCACGTTAATGTGAACGCCGCGCGGCACCGAATATTCCTTTTCCGTGCCGTTATCGGCCTGCACATACAGTTTGCGCTGGCCTTTCGAAACCTCGCCAAACTTCACCGTGCCATCGATTTCGCTGATGACCGCGGTTTCATGCGGCTTGCGGGCTTCGAACAGTTCGACCACGCGGGGCAGACCACCGGTGATGTCTTTGGTCTTGGTGGTTTCGCGCGGAATCTTGGCCAGCACGTCTCCCGGGAAAACCGTATCGCCGTCCTGCACCATGAGGTGAGCGCGGGAAGGCATGAGGTAGCGCTTGCTGCCTTTGCCTTTGACCACGATTGCCGGCTGGCGCTTCTCGTCGGGCGAATCGGCCACCACGTGCCGCGACAATCCGGTAACCTCGTCCACTTCTTCGTGCAGCGTGACCCCTTCCTGCAAGTCCTTGAACTGCGCGGCGCCGCCGATTTCGGTAAGGATGGCGAACGTGTAAGGATCCCACTCCACCATGACCTTTCCTTGCTGCACCTGATCGCCGTCGTTGACTTTCAGTTTTGCGCCGTAGATCACGGAGTAGCGCTCGCGCTCGCGGTTTTTCTCGTCGACCACCGCGATCGAGCCCTGGCGATTCATCACCACCAAGTCTCCGGACTTGGACTTCACCGTTTGCAGCCCGATGAAACGCACCGTGCCGTTGTTCTTGGCATCGAGGCGCGACTGTTCCGAGACTCGAGACGCGGTGCCACCGATATGGAACGTACGCATGGTGAGCTGCGTTCCAGGCTCGCCGATCGACTGCGCGGCGATGACGCCGGTCGCCTCACCGAGTTCGACCAGCCGTCCTGAGGCCAGGTTGCGGCCATAGCACATCACGCAAACGCCGCGCTTCGATTCGCAGGTGAGCACCGAACGAATCTTCACCCGCTCGATTCCGGCGGCCTGAATGCCTACGGCGAGTTCTTCGGTGATCTCGTTGTTGATGTCGACGATCACGTTGCCGTCGTAGTCTTTGATCTTCTCGAGCGAAACGCGGCCCACAATGCGGTCGCGCAACGGCTCGATAATTTCACCGGCTTCGACGATGCCCTGGACGTAAATGCCGTCCACGGTGCCGCAATCGTATTCGCTGATGATGACGTCTTGCGCTACGTCGACCAGACGGCGAGTGAGGTAGCCGGAATCCGCCGTCTTGAGCGCCGTATCGGCCAATCCCTTGCGGGCGCCGTGCGTCGAAACGAAGTATTCGAGCACCGTCAACCCTTCGCGGAAGTTGGCCGTGATGGGCGACTCGATGATTTCGCCGGAAGGCTTGGCCATCAACCCGCGCATACCGGAGAGCTGGCGGATCTGCTGTTTCGATCCGCGGGCGCCGGAATCGGCCATGATGTAAATCGGATTGATGATGCCTTCCTTGTCGCGCTTCTGCATTTGACCGAACATCTCGTCGGCAACTTTCTCGGTGATGGCCGACCAGATTTCGATGACCTTGTTGTAGCGCTCGCCGTTGGTGATGGCTCCGTCCAGGTATTGCTGCTGCACGGCGACCACTTGCTTCTCGGCGTCCTTGACCAGGGTCTTCTTGCTGTCCGGAATCACCATGTCGTCGATGCCGATGGAAAGACCGGCCCTGGTCGCGTACTTGAATCCAAAGTCCTTCACCTCGTCGAGCATCTTGACCGTGGTCTCGAGCCCGAAACGCAGGTAGCCGTAGTTCACCAGTGCGCCGATGCCCTTCTTCTTCAGCAAGCCGTTGATGTAGGGCATGCCCTCGGGCAAGTGGTCGTTCAGAATGGCGCGGCCCACCGTGGTATTGATGAAGGCCCGCTCCACATGGACTGGTTCCGTGTGGATGATGTCCTGATCGTCGTAAGCGGTGGTCAGGTCAATGAGTTCGCCGGTGTAGCGCAGGCGGATGGGAGAGAGCGTTTCCACCGCTCCCATTTCCAGCGCCAGCAGAACTTCTTCAATGTTGGCAAATACGCGGCCTTCACCCTTCGCGCCGGGCTTGCCTTTGGTCAGGTAGTAGAGTCCAAGCACCATGTCCTGCGTGGGCACAGTGATGGGCTGGCCGGACGCGGGCGAAAGAATGTTGTGCGAGGCCAGCATGAGCACGCTGGCTTCCACCTGCGCTTCCGGAGAAAGCGGAATGTGTACCGCCATCTGATCTCCGTCGAAGTCGGCGTTGAACGCTGTGCAGACCAGCGGGTGGATCCGGATGGCTTTGCCTTCCACCAGCACCGGCTCGAACGCCTGAATGCCCAGGCGATGCAGCGTGGGAGCGCGGTTCAGCAGCACGGGATGATCTTTGATGACCTCTTCCAGGATGTCCCAAACGATGGGCTCCTGCTGCTCCACCATTTCCTTTGCCTGCTTGATGGTGGTGACGTTGCCGGTTTGTTCCAGCCGGTGATAAATAAAGGGCTTGAACAGCTCGAGCGCCATCTTCTTGGGCAGTCCGCACTGGTGCAGCTTAAGTTCGGGACCGACCACAATGACGGAACGTCCGGAATAATCCACGCGTTTGCCCAGCAGGTTTTGGCGGAAGCGGCCCTGCTTGCCCTTGAGAGTGTCTGACAGCGACTTCAGCGGACGGTTGTTGGCGCCGCGCAGCACGCGGCCACGGCGGCCGTTGTCGAACAGTGCGTCGACCGCTTCCTGCAGCATGCGCTTTTCGTTGCGGACGATGACTTCCGGCGCGTGCAGGTCCATCAGCTTCTTCAACCGGTTGTTGCGGTTGATGACGCGGCGGTAAAGATCGTTCAAGTCGGAGGTGGCGAAGCGGCCGCCATCGAGTGGAACCAGCGGGCGCAACTCCGGCGGAATCACGGGAATGACGTCGAGGATCATCCAGTGCGGCTTGTTGCCGCTGCGGCGGAAGGCCTCGACCACTTTCAGGCGCTTCGTATATTTGAGCCGCTTCTGCAGCGAGCTCTCATTCTTCATTTTCTCGCGCAGTTCGATGGAAAGACCATCGGTGTCGATGCGCTTGAGAAGTTCCTTGATGGCCTCGGCACCCATCATGGCCTTGAAGCCAGCGGGACGGTATTGCTGGTCGAGTTCGCGGAACTTGGCCTCGTCTTTGATAACCTCGCGCTCTTTCACCGGAGCGTCGCCGGGCTCAACCACTACGTAAGCCTCGAAGTACAGCACGGACTCGAGGTCGCGCAGAGAAATATCGAGCAGGTGGCCGATGCGGCTGGGCAGCCCTTTGAAGAACCACACGTGCGAGCAGGGCGAAGCCAGCTCGATGTGTCCCAGGCGTTCGCGGCGGACTTTGGAGAGCGTGACTTCCACGCCGCACTTGTCGCAGATCACGCCGCGGTGCTTCATGCGCTTGTACTTGCCGCAGAGGCATTCCCAGTCGGTTACCGGGCCAAAGATGCGGGCGCAGAACAGGCCGTCGCGCTCCGGTTTGAAGGTGCGGTAGTTGATGGTCTCGGGCTTGGTGACTTCGCCATGCGACCAGCTCCGGATTTTCTCCGGAGACGCAAGGCTGATCTTGATGGCATCGAAATCGGCGATCGTGTTTTGCATTTCGAACGGGCTCGAACGAAACAAGGTGTTCCTCCGCTTCCTGCGGTTCTCACGCGTCCGCCGACGGAGCTCCTAGAGCAAGTTCTCAGTTCTCGGTTCTCAGTTAAAACCGAGTCGAACTCTCGCCTTTCATGCGGCATTGAGCTCAGATGCCGCAGAGGCAGGTATTTCAAAATCTTTTGACACGTTCCCGCCTCCCGACCCCGTCTCAGCCGCAACTGAGAACTGAGAACCGAGAACTGAGAACTGGTTTCCTCAATCCGCTGCCGCGCTGGCCGTGGGCTTCTTCTCCCCGGTCTTGATCAGCTCCACGTCGAGGCAGAGCGATTGCAATTCGCGAATCAGCACATTGAACGACTCGGGCACGCCCGGCTCCATGGCAGCTTCGCCCTTGACGATGGCCTCGTAAATCTTGGTGCGGCCGTACACGTCGTCGGACTTCGCCGTCAGCAGTTCCTGCAGAATGAAAGCCGCGCCGTAAGCTTCGAGCGCCCACACTTCCATTTCTCCGAAGCGCTGGCCGCCGAACTGCGCCTTGCCACCCAAGGGTTGTTGGGTAATCAGCGAATATGGCCCGATGGAGCGCGCGTGAATCTTGTCGTCCACCAGGTGCGACAGCTTCAGCATGTAGATATAGCCCACGCATACCGGCTGTTCGAACTGGTCGCCAGTCATGCCGTCGTGCAGAGTGGTCTTGCCCGACGTTGGCAGGCCCGCATGTTCGAGCAGCGCCTTGATCTCGCCTTCTTTCGCGCCGTCGAACACGGGCGAGCCCATGTACACGCCGCGCGCCAGCGTGGGTGCCAGGGCCTCCAGTTCGTCATCGCTCATGTCGGAAATGATGTCGGCGAGTTTCGAGTCCTTGAACAGCGCCTTCAACTCGCGCCGGATGGCTTCCGTGCGGGTGTTTTCCTTGAGCAACTGCTTGATCTTCTCGCCCAGGGTAAAGCCCGCCCATCCCAGGTGGGTTTCGAGAATCTGGCCAACATTCATACGGCTGGGTACGCCGAGGGGATTGAGCACGATCTCCACCGGCGTGCCATCTTCGAGGTACGGCATATCCTCTTCCGGCAGAATTCGGGCGATGACGCCCTTGTTGCCGTGACGGCCGGCCATCTTGTCGCCCACGCTCAGCTTGCGCTTCATCGCGATGTAAACCTTGACCAGCTTGATGACGCCCGGCGGCAGTTCGTCGCCCTTGGTGAGTTTTTCCTTCTTCTCGTTGACGATCTTTTTCAGCACGTCGATCTGGCGCGAGGTCATTTCCTCGATCTCGTCGATCTGCTCGTTCACTCGCGGATCCTTGTCGGCGTACTTGATCCGCTTCAAGTTGCGGGTGGAGATGCGCTCGATCGCGTCGCGGTCCAGCACGTTGCCCTTGTTCAGCAGGCGCTTGTTGGTGCGCTCGTCGTGCAGGTCGGCCTGCACTTCCTTGCCGCCCAGAATGTTTTCCAGACGCTTGAGCCGCTCGTCGGTAAGAATGCGGATTTCGTCGGAAAGATTTTTCTCCAGCTTGGCGATCTGCGCCGCCTCGATCGACTTCGCCCGTTCGTCCTTTTCCTGGCCCTTGCGGGAGAAAATCTTCACGTTGACGATGACGCCCTCGATGCCCGGCGGGCAGTAGAGCGACGCGTCGCGCACGTCGCCGGCTTTCTCGCCGAAGATGGCCCGCAGCAGTTTCTCTTCCGGAGTGAGTTGGGTTTCACCCTTGGGCGTAACCTTGCCCACCAGGATGTCACCCTGCTTGATGCTGGCGCCGATGCGAATCACGCCCGCTTCGTCCAGATTGCGCAGCATGGACTCGCTCACGTTGGGAATGTCGCGCGTGACTTCTTCCGGACCCAGCTTGGTGTCGCGCGCTTCGATCTCGTACTCCTCGATGTGCAGCGAAGTGTAGTAATCGTCCTTCACCATCTTCTCGGAGACCAGAATCGCGTCCTCAAAGTTGTAGCCGCGCCACGGCATGAAGGCCACCAGCACGTTGCGTCCCAGCGCCAGTTCGCCATGATCCGTGCAAGGGCCGTCGGCAATGACCTCGCCCTTCAGTACGCGCTGTCCCTTTTTCACCACCGGCTTCTGGTTGATGCAGGTGTTTTGGTTGGAGCGCTTGAACTTGGTGAGCTGGTAAATGTCGCTGCCCACTTCACGCGAAAGCTGCGTGGGATGGTGCTCGCCTTCGACGCGCACGATGATGCGGTCGGAGTTGACGGAATCGATGATGCCGTTGCGCCGGGCCAGAACCACAGCGCCCGAGTCGCGCGCGGTCACGCCCTCCATCCCAGTGCCCACGATCGGCGCTTGCGCGCGGAGCAAAGGCACGGACTGGCGTTGCATGTTCGCGCCCATCAATGCTCGGTTCGCGTCGTCGTGCTCGAGGAAGGGAACCAGCGAGGCCGCGACGGAGACGAGTTGCTTGGGGCTGACGTTCGACATAGTCGACTTCGTCACGGCTTACCAGCACGAAGTTGCCAGCCTTGCGGGCGTTGACCAGTTCGGCCACGATGCGGCCTTTGTCGTCAAGCTCCACGTTGGCCTGCGCGATGGTGTGCCGGTCCTCTTCCCATGCGGAAAGATAAAAGGAGAAGGGATCGATCTGCGCCGGCTTTTTGCGCTTGTCTTTCAAGTCCGCGTTGATCTTCTCGATCTCATGCTTCTCCATGTGATCGCCGACCTTGTAATCGCTGTCGCCGGTGTTGACCACGGTGACATAGTCGATCACGCGGCCAGCTTTGATCTTGCGGTAGGGCGACTCGATGAAGCCGTAGTCGTTGATGCGGGCGTAACAGCTCAACGACGAAATCAGTCCGATGTTCGGGCCTTCCGGGGTCTCGATCGGGCAGATGCGGCCGTAGTGCGTGGGGTGAACGTCGCGCACTTCGAATCCGGCGCGCTCGCGCGACAGACCGCCCGGCCCCAGCGCCGAGAGACGCCGCTTGTGCGTGATCTCGGAGAGCGGGTTGGTCTGATCCATAAACTGCGAGAGCTGCGACGACCCGAAAAATTCGCGGATCGCAGCCATTACCGGCTTGGCGTTGACCAGGTCGTGCGGCATGGCCGTGGACATTTCCTGGTACACGCTCATCTTTTCCTTGATGGCGCGCTCCATGCGGACCAGGCCGATGCGGAACTGGTTCTCCATCAGCTCGCCGACGGCGCGGACGCGGCGGTTGCCGAGGTGATCGATGTCGTCGACCGACCCAATGCTCTTGCGCAGCTTCAGCAGGTAGCCGATGGTGGCGTAGAAGTCGTCGGGATCGAGGGTGCGCTTGTCGAGACTGGTCGCGTCCTGATTCTCGAATAACTTGATGTTGAACTTCAGCCGGCCCACCTTGGAGAAATCGTACTTGCGCGGGTCGAAGAACATCCCATGGAACAGCGCCGTGGCCGTGTCCAGCGTCGGCGGATCGCCGGGGCGCAGCTTGCGGTAAATTTCAATCAGCGCTTCCTGCGGAGTCTTCACCGAATCGCGCTTCAGGGTCTGGCTGATCACCGTGCCCACATCGTCGCGCTCGGGGAAGAACAGGCTCATCTCCACCACGCCGGAGTCGAGAATCTTCGAAACCTTGTCGGCGTTCAGTTCGGTGTTGGCTTCGAGCAGCACTTCGCCGGTGGTCGTATCCACCACGTCGGCCGCGGCCCATGCGCCTTCGAGATCGGCAACATCCACTTCAACCTCGGAGATCTTTGCCTTTTGGATCTCCTTGAGAACCAGCGCGTTCAGCTTGCGGCCGGAGTGCGCAATTTCCTCGCCCGCCTTGTTCTTGATACTGTGCGCCAGCTTCATGCCCAGCAGGTTCGTGGGTTTCTCGCTGGCGGGGTCAAGCGTCCAGAACAGTTTCTTGTCCCGGATGGCAAGCCGATCCACGGTATAGAACGAGCGCAGAATGTCCTCGCCCGAACGCAGACCGAGGGCCCGCAGGAAAATCGTTCCCAGGAACTTGCGCTTGCGGTCGATGCGGACGTAGAGCACATTCTTCTGGTCATATTCGAATTCCACCCACGAACCGCGGTAGGGAATAATCTTGCCCAGAAAGTAAGTGCGATTGTTCGCGGTCTCGAAAAACACACCCGGCGAACGGTGCAACTGGCTGACGATCACGCGCTCCGTACCGTTGATGATGAAGGTCCCGTTCTGCGTCATCAAGGGCACGTCGCCGAAGAACACTTCCTGTTCTTTGATGTCGCGAATGGAGCGGTTGCCGGTTTCGGCGTCCTTATCGAAAATGGTCAGGCGCATCGTGACTTTGAGCGGCGCGGAGTAAGTCATGCCGCGCTCTTCACACTCGGCTACGTCGTATTTCAGTTGCAGTCCGACCGGGTCGCCGCACTTGTTGCAGAAATCCGGCGTGTTGGCGTTGTAGGTGCCGCACTTCTGGCAGAGCACGTCGCCGGGATGAAACGGATCCGTGATCACCGTATTGCCGCAGTTCTTACAGGTGGTGCGCAGGTGATGCAGGCCCTTCAGGTGGCCGCACTTGCACTCCCAGTTACCAATGGCGTAATCCACAAACTCAAGTTGTGATACGTTGCGAAAGTCGGTGATCGGGAAGACGGATTGAAACACCGCCTGCAATCCACCGTCTTCGCGCTCGCTGGGTAGCTTGTCCATCTGCAGAAAACGGTCGTAGGAGCGCTTTTGCACCTCGATCAGATTCGGGATCTGAATGGTGGCTGGAATTTTGGAAAAATCAAAGCGTTTACGGAAGGCATTATTCTTCATCGTCAAGAAACTCCCAATGTCAGGCGCAGCCGAGCGCTGCGATAACCCGCGGAATGTAGGGCGCCGAATCGCGCCGCGCTGCTTAAGATGTTGTTGCGAACCTGTTTAAGGCGGAAAAACACAACGGGGCGCCCGCAGGGACAAAGCCTCCCGCAGACGCCATGCAAGGCGTTTCGCCAATCTTGACTTGTATCTTTCGCGCCAGTTTCCTTCGGCCGTTTCCGTTCCGCCTGCCCGCGGAACAGTGCCCAAGCTTCCCTGCGGGTCTCGCCCGCGATGAGTGAGGCCTGGGGAAGCGACGTTATATAGATGCTAACACCACCGCCCCGGCTTCACAACTAGAACGTGAATATTTCCCGAGTCTTGCACCGTTTTAAGTGCGCCTCCTGTCCAGGCGAGCGTTCTGGACGCTAGAGATCCTTCGCAAAAAAACGCTCAGGATGACCGCAGCGGGCTCCGGCTTCGCTCACACCCGCTAAGCGCGGTCACTTCACTTCAACGACAGCGCCAGCCTCGGTAAATTTCTTCTTGATGGTCTCGGCTTCGTCCTTGGAAACGCCCTCCTTGATGTTCTTGGGCGCTCCATCCACCAGTTCCTTGGCTTCCTTCAAGCCCAGGCTGGTGACCTCGCGGACAGCCTTGATCACGTTGATCTTGTTGGCGCCAACTTCCTTGAGAACGACGGTGAATTCCGTCTTCTCTTCGGCCGGAGCCGCTGCCGCCGCTCCGCCGCCGCCCGCTACCATAACCGGGGCTGCCGCCGCCGCCGACACGCCCAGCCGCGCTTCCAGCTTCTTCACCAACTGTGCCGCGTCCAGCAGCGACAAGGCTACGATTGAATCTTCCAACTGTTGCAGGTCTGCCATGTTAAGTTCTCCACTTCTTCGAGTTATGAATTTTTGATTTCGTTATCCGCGGGCCGGGTTTCCAGTGCGGCAGGCTCGTTTCCCGGCGCCAGACAACGCCTGGATCCGAACCGCGCAACCCCTGGCTTCGTGATAACCAAATCTCTTCGGACGGCTCTCGCCGCCCCGAAACTTGCAATGCCTACGCACCCGCAGGTGCGTCGGCTGTGAACTTGCCTTTCTCCACGCCCTGGCTGATTACCACCGCGACGTCGCGGCCTACGGCATTCATCACGGTGACCAAACGCTGCGCCGGCGCGTTGATCAGGAACAGCAGCTTCGACATCAACTCTTCCTTCGACGGCATGCTGGCCAGCGCTTCGATCTCTTTGATCGAAATCACCCGGCCCTCGACCACTCCCACCTTGAAGGTGAATTCCGGCGTGTCTTTGGCGTACTTGGTGAGCACCTTGGCCATGGCTACGGGATCGCCCGTGGTGTACGCGATCGAAGTAACACCGGCCAGGTTCTTCAGGCCTTCCTCGATCTTGGTGCCTTTGGCGGCGCGTTCAACCAGGGTGTTTTTCACCACCTGATACTTCGCGCCCGCGGTACGCAGAGCTTTACGCAGTTCATAGTCCTGAGCTACGGTCATCTTTGTATAGGTGGCGACGACTGCGTTGGAAACATTCTTCAGGTCCGCACTCAGCTTCTCGACCTGTTCTTTTTTTCTTGCCTTGGTAACTGCCATTGTCGAATCCTCTCGATCTTTATTCGTCGCGAGCAACGCTGGTGTGGGGACGGGCGACTCGCCCGTCCGGCCTTCATCGTCATCGTTATGCCTTGGCCGCAGTCTCAATCGGCGCCGTGTCCAGCAGAATCCCCGGCCCCATGGTCGAACTCAGCGTGCAGCCCTTGATGTACTTGCCCTTCGCGACAGACGGCTTGGCCTTGATTACGCTGGTGATCAGCACCGTCGCGTTCTCGATCAGCTTGTCGGGCGGGAACGAGATTTTCCCGACTGGACAGTGCACCAGCGCAGTCTTGTCCGTGCGGAATTCCACCTTGCCGGCTTTCACTTCCTGCACCGCCTTGGCCACGTCAACGGTGACCGTGCCAGTTTTTGGATTCGGCATCAGGCCCTTGGGCCAAGAATCTTGCCCAGCCGTCCAACGGATTTCATCACGTCGGGGGTGGCAATCAGCGCGTCGAAGTCGGTCCAGTTTTCCTTCGTGATCTTCTCGACCATTTCTTCGCCGCCCGCGTAATCGGCTCCTGCGGCTTCCGCTTCTCTGATCTTGTCACCCGAGGCGATCACCAAAACTTTCTTGGACTTTCCCAGTCCGTGCGGCAGCACCACCGTGCCGCGCACCATCTGGTCGGCGTGCTTGGGATCGACTCCCAGGCGCAATGTGACCTCGACCGTCTCGTCAAATTTCGCGAACTTGACTTTCTGCAGAAGCGGGACCGCGTCCTGCAGCGTGTAGGGGCGCTTCTCCACTGAAGCATGCGCCTTGGCGATATTCTTTCCTTCTTTTTTCATTTTGCTTTTCCTCGTCTTCCACCGCTCATCGCTCGTCCGGTGAGCCGTGGTGATTTCGACTGAGATAACTATCCGACGACTTCAATACCCATCGAACGCGCTGTCCCGCGAACGCTCCTGATGGCAGTGTCAACGGAGGCGGCATTCAAATCCGGCATTTTCTGTTTCGCGATCTCTTCCACTTGCTTTAACGTAACCTTGCCGACTTTATCTTTATTCGGCGTGCCCGATCCCTTGGCGATGCCAGCGGCCCGCTTCAATAGAATCGAAGCCGGCGGAGTCTTGGTGATGAAGGTGAACGAGCGGTCGCTGTAAACGGACACCACGACCGGAATGATCAGCCCTTCCATCTCCTTCTGGTTGGTGCGCGCGTTGAACTGCTTGCAGAACTCCATGATGTTGATCTGCGCCTGGCCGAGCGCCGGGCCCACCGGAGGAGCCGGGGTCGCCTTGCCCGCCGCGATCTGCAACTTCACGTAACCTGTAACCTTCTTCGCCATGATTCTTCTTGGGTAACTTATCCTTCTCGAATTTGAATGGCTGTCAGCGCGAGTCCAACCGTCGGAACCAGTTTTTTGCCCACGGGATCGACCGTAACGCCAAGACTCTCCAACGTACGCGCGCCCATTACTTCCATGTCGCCTGGTTCCGCCATAACGACATTATCCCCGCCAGTAAAACCGTCCGTTGCCACAAAGACTGGCGCCAGTTCACGCTCAATCGTGTGTCCCTCAATCGTCCGGAACTGCATTTTCCGAACCGGCCGCACGCCCAACAGTTCAAGCCGAGTTCGCAAAATCCAGCTGTAGGAAGCGCCTGTATCAACCATCACTTCAAGCTCTTCGGCCGGCGTTGAACTCGCCGGATTCCACACTCGCAATTTTGCCGAGAAGATACCCATAGAACTGCTTACGCCACCTTCTCCACCTGGTTGAACTCCAACTCCACCGGGGTCGAGCGGCCGAAAATTGTGACCATCACCTTTAACGTTTCGCGATCTTCGTTCACTTCGTCCACAATTCCCTGGAATGTTGCGAACGGCCCTTCCGAAATCCGCACGGTTTCGTTCTTCTCGAACTTGACCTTCAGCTTGGGCTTCTCGCGGCTGTCGGCCACCTTGTAGACGATGTGCTGCACTTCTTCGTCGGAAAGCGGCGTGGGTTGCTGCCCCGTGCCCACGAACCCAGTCACGCGCGGCGTGGATTTCACCACATGCCAGACGTGATCGTCCATGTCCATTTCCACCAGCACATAGCCGGGATAGAACATGCGTTCGGACGTGTACTTCTTGCCGCCGCGCACTTCGGTGACCGACTCGGTCGGGATCAGCACCTTGCCGATCTTTTCCTGCAGCCCGAAAGCCGCCACCCGCGACTCCAGCGACTCCTTCACCTTGCGCTCAAACCCGGAATAGGAGTGGATGATGTACCACTTCATGTTCGGGTTGCGAGGCGGCTCGCCGCCGGAACCGGCGCCATCGGTACTCGGCGGCTGCGGCGGTTGCTCCCCGCCTGCGCCAGCTTCGTTTTTTTCTTCGTCTTGCATGATCAAGTTAAACTCCGCCTTGTGCGCGTTGTGACCTATTTCCCGAAATAGCTGTACAAAAATTTGACGCTCCTATCCAGCACGAGGTCCACAATGAAAAAATAAACCCCAAAAATGAACACCGTCACCACGACCACCGCGGTGGTGGCTTGCACTTCTTTCCATGACGGCGCCGTGACCTTGCGCGTCTCCGTGCGGACGTTGTTGTAGAACGTCTTCACCCGCTCCGGCCAGGACTTGATCTGGTCCCCAAAGTTACTGCCGGCGGATGCGATTGAGTTTGCCATCTTCTTCGTCTCCACTCCCATACTTCTCCTCGTCCCTTTCCGGCATCCTTCCAAAATCTGGCAGGGGCGGAGGGATTCGAACCCCCAAGTCCGGTTTTGGAGACCGGCAGTTTAACCGTTGAGCTTACGCCCCTGAGTTCATTGAGTGATTTTGTGATCGGGTCATTGAGTGATTGAAAACCTGTCGTGCGAGGCTTTTTCAATCGCAAAATCACCCGATCACTCAATCGCTCAATTATTTCACTTCTTTGTGCGGCGTATGCTTGCGGCAACGGTTACAGAATTTCTTAAACTCCAGCCGCTCCGTTGTTGTCTTCCGGTTCTTGGTCGTCGAATAATTCCGCTCTTTGCAATCACCGCACTGCAACGTAACAATTTCTCGGGGCATCGCTCACTCCTGAAATTCAATGCAGAAGTCAAAATTCAGAATGCAGCAGTTAAATCCATTTCGTTTTTTACTTCTGCATTCTTACTTCTTACTTCTGACTTTTCCTTACTGCACAATCTCGGCAATGGTTCCGGCGCCCACCGTATGCCCGCCTTCGCGAATGGCAAACCGCAAGCCCTTCTCCATCGCCACCGGCGTAATCAGTTCGATCACCAGACTCACGTTGTCCCCCGGCATCACCATCTCGGTGCCCGCGGGCAACTCCGCCACGCCGGTCACGTCCGTGGTGCGCAAATAAAACTGCGGACGGTATCCCTTGAAGAACGGCGTGTGCCGCCCGCCTTCTTCCTTGGTCAGGATGTAGACTTCCGCCTTGAACTTGGTGTGCGGCGTGATCGATCCCGGCTTGGCCAGCACCATGCCGCGCTCCACATCTTCCTTCGCAATGCCGCGCAGCAAAAGCCCCGCGTTGTCGCCCGCCAGGCCCTCGTCCAATTGCTTCTTGAACATTTCCACGCCCGTCACCACCGTCTTGCGCGTCTCCCGGAAGCCGACAATCTCCACTTCCTCGCCGACTTTCACCTTGCCGCGCTCGATACGGCCCGTGACCACCGTGCCGCGCCCCTGAATCGAGAAGATGTCTTCAATCGGCATCAGGAACGGCTTGTCGAGTTCGCGCGCCGGCTGCGGCACGCTCTTATCCACCGCCTCCATCAGCGCATCGATCTGCTTCTCCCACTTTTCTTCTCCGTTTAAGGCCCCTAAAGCAGACAATCGAATCACCGGCACATCGTCGCCGGGAAACTTGTAGCTCTTCAGCAGTTCGCGCACTTCCAGCTCCACCAGGTCGAGCAACTCGGGATCGTCCACCGCATCGCACTTGTTCAGCGCCACCACGATGTAAGGCACGCCCACCTGCCGCGCCAGCAGCACGTGCTCGCGCGTCTGCGGCATGGGACCGTCGGTCGCCGCAACAACCAAGATCGCGCCATCCATCTGCGCAGCGCCCGTGATCATGTTCTTGATGTAATCCGCGTGGCCGGGGCAATCCACGTGCGCGTAGTGCCGGTTCGCCGTTTCATACTCCACATGCGCCGTCGCAATGGTAATGCCGCGCGCCTTCTCTTCCGGCGCGTTATCGATGCTGTCAAAAGACCGGAACACGATCTTCGGATTGTGCTTCTGCAACACCTTGGTGATGGCCGCCGTCAGCGTGGTCTTGCCGTGGTCGATGTGGCCAATCGTCCCCACGTTGCAGTGCGGCTTAGTGCGGTCAAATTTCTCTTTCGCCATAAAATTGCGGAGCCTCGCTTGTTAGTATCTCAGTAATACTGATACAGCTTCTTAAACTTGTGCCGCAGCGCCGCGTCAATGCCTTCCAGCTTCGACAGGTAAAACTCCCGCATCTGCGCCTGATCCGAAACCGGAAGCGCCTCATACAACTGCGATGCGCTCACACCCGCCTGCGATCCGGCCGCATCTTCCAGCGCCCGCGCCGCCAGCGCTCCATCGAAATCCCGCACGCGAATTCCCTTGCGATCCAACTGCTTCAGGAACCGCTCCGTCTTTTCGGGCAGGAACGCCTGCTCCACCGCAGCTTGCAGCTTCGCAAACTCCGTTTCTTTCTGAACCTTGATCGTTGCCTGCTCGAAGCCCACCGTCATCCCACCTGACTGATATCCCTCGCAAACATCGCTTGGGATTTCGGCGGCGGGCTCCCGCTTCACTCACGCCCGCAAAACGCCTCAAATCTGGAGCGGGAGACGGGAATCGAACCCGCGACCAACAGCTTGGAAGGCTGTGACTCTACCACTGAGTTACTCCCGCTCAAATAACAGCCGTCAGCTATCAGCCGTCAGCCCTCAGCCAAAACTTTCCATCTGAGCCGGCTGAAAAAACCTAATCCCTGGAGCCGATGACCAGGATTGAACTGGTGACCTCTCCCTTACCAAGGGAGTGCTCTACCAACTGAGCTACATCGGCCCGAACCCGCCGTCGGCTAATCAGCCTTCAGCTATCAGCCAACACCTCTACCTCGGATCGCTTTCGCCATCCGGGTGCAACACCTCTTTACGCCGCACCCAGCTCTTGAACGCGAACAAGCCAAGAATCAGCAACGTCACCGACCGGATCCGGAAATCGCTTAGCGTGGCAAAGGCCAGCGCACCTAGAACCGCGTACGCAATCAACGCCATTGTCAAGCGACTCATAATTCCTGCCGCACAAAATGCTCGTACCCCTTAATACTGGTGCAACTTAATATGGTGCACAGGGAAGGATTCGAACCTTCGTACCTCGCTAGGAGGGACAGATTTACAGTCTGTTGGCTTTAACCACTCACCCACCTGTGCAAAAACTGCCGGGCGATGCAGTCGTCGCGCTTCATCAGCAGGCAACCCGCGAATCCGCGGACCGAAGCAGCACACTTCTACTCTGGTCCACCAAGCTACATTTTCGCAAACCAGTTTTCCGCAAATCAGGGAAACCAAGAATCGCGCTTACGGATTACCGCGCGAAGATCACTACACGCCGGATAAAGCTCCGAATGGAGTGCGTTGGAAAAACCTGTTGCGCCGCCACTTACCGCGTCCGCCGCCTGCCGGAAATCTGCTTCCTGAAATTCGCTTCCGGACTTTCGCATACTGGAGCTGGCGAAGGGATTTGAACCCCCGACCCCCTGATTACAAATCAGGTGCTCTACCGACTGAGCTACGCCAGCATTTCGGGGAACCGCGCCCTTCAGGCACAAGTATACCCCTGATCCCTGCCAGATGTCCGGGACAATTAGTTAAGTTATCACAAGCGCCGATTTTCGCGCAACAGGCCCTTTGACCACACGCGGCGGCCGGGCGGATAGCTCGGGTCAATGAGTGCTATGGCGATTTATCAGCAGTAGGCGGCGGATTGATGATATGCTCCTCGACGTTTTCCTGGAAAGGAGATTCAGGTTTTGAGGGTTTTCAGGGCCTGCCTGCTCATTTCGGTTGCGGTGTGGGCTCACTCCCAGAACGTCCCCAAGCCCGCCGACGCAGCGCAGTCGCACCTTTCAATCGCCGATTTTGGACTGGTCTACCCGCTTTCGAACGATTGGGTGCGAGCCACGGGGATGTTACGCAGGAAGGTTGAATCCTCCTCCGACCCGGCGCCGAATTTCGACATTCTGCTGGCTGCGGTGTATGTTCCGAAATCGAATCTGTCGGAGGCCAGTCCTTTCTTTTCGCTGCGCGCGTATCGGCAGCCAGCGAGCGATTGCAAGAAGAACCTCGAAGCCATGATTGCCCACTCTCAGGACAAGAAGGACCAGCCTGAGGGCGGGGTCGAAGAGTTCTCGGCAGCGGGCCGCGACTACTTCCGTGTCAATTTGGCTCGCGGTGTTGGAGGGCGTCATGAGTGCATCATCTGCACTACGGCCAACGGCCATTTGTTGGTCTGGAATGCGGGTGCGCCAAAGGAGAAAGGACTAGACGTGATTGTGGCTACTCTCAACTCGATCACACCTTTGCTGCGAAGTGCGACGCGATCCGCGCCAGCGACCGGGCCGAGAGAGGGCGCAGCGGAAGGGGCACCCTCAAAGCCGGATGCAGCACAGCCAGAGAGAGTGAAGGTTAAGAGCGGGGTTACGTCAGGCCTCTTGATTAAGAGGGTGAATCCCATCTATCCCGCCGACGCCCGCGCCGCATACATTCAGGGCACGGTTGTGCTGCAAGCAGAGATCAGCAAGAGCGGCGACATTACGGATCTTGAGCTGGTGGACGGCCCAATCGAATTGGCGGGTTCAGCGGTGGCCGCCGTGCGTCAATGGAAGTACAAGCCTTACCTGCTGATGGGAGAACCTGTCGCTGTCTCTACGGAGATACTGGTCAACTATCAGCTTCGGCCGTGAATACCTCATCTACTGATTCTGGCAGTTGTTGCTATCAGGGCGATTTCACTCCGTTGCCTCCGTAGTCGACTTGCGACCTCTGACACACCCGCCGCACAGTGTTATCATTTCATCCCTGACCGCATTCCATGCGAATTAGGCGCACTCTCCCCCTCGTCCTGGTGGTCCTCGCGATTGCCGCAGCGGTGATCCTCGCCGTCCAACTGCGCAAGCACGCTCCGCCCGAGGCCGCGCGTTTGCTGCCTGGGGGCGATGCGTTTGTTTACGTAAATCTCGGGTGGGCGCGGCGGGCGAACTCGGGCAAAGAACTGCCCGCCGTCAGCCACGATCCGGAATACGAGCGCTTCATTCGCGAAACCGGATTTCAGTTCGAACGCGATCTCGACGAAGCCGCCTTTGCCATTCACTACCCTGCGAATTGGCCCGGCGGCGGTACTGGCGGTTCCGCTCCAGAGCCGCGATTTTCCGAAATTCTGGTCGGGAAGTTTCACGGCGAGCGGCTGACCGCCTATCTGCGGCAGATCGCCCAATCCATTGAGAACTATCAGTCGGTCGATATTTTCACGATCCGTGTGGAAGGCAGATCGCTGCGGGTAGCCGTGCTGAGCGCCGATTCCGTGGCCGCATCCAATCATGACGATCCGGCCGTCATCCGAGGAATCGTCGGCCGCTCCAAGCGGCTGGCTTCTCCCTTCGGAGGCCCGGCTCTATTGCGCCAGTATTACAAGCACGTTCAGTTCGCCAGTCTGGCCTGGGCCGTGGCGCGCATGGAACCTTCCGCATCCGGGGATGGCGGCTGGAGCGCCCTGTTTAACGCCCCGGCAACCGTGGTCGTCTCCGGAACCTATCTCAGTCCGCTTCATCTGAATCTGCGGGCCAATGCGGTTCACCTCCGTGCGGAAGCCTTCACCGGGAGTTCCGACGAGGCGCGCGCCCTCATCGACAAAGTGAACGTCTTCGTCGCGCTCACCCACAGCGCCGAAACTTCGGTTGGAATGCACGGCACCGATCCTGACGTGAAGGCCTTCTTTGAGAGCATCGAAGTCAAGCAGGAGGGCGACCGCGCCGTGCTGAACGCCGCCGTGCCCTTCGGTTTCTTGCGCAAGATGCTGGCGGAACCGGGGCCGGAGCCGACTGAGCCGGCGGCTCCGCCGGCGCAAGCCCCCGCGAAGTCACGCTAGCCGCGGTTCCAAATGTCTGTAACTAAATGCCGCGCCAAGCGTCTGATAATCGATCAGTGATGGATTACGGAGAAGAACTCCGGCAGGTACAATAAAGACGCATGTCCAGCCTCCCACTCCCGCTCGCCGCCTTTTTCGCCGGGCTCATTTCATTTCTTTCGCCCTGCGTGTTGCCCCTGGTGCCGGGCTACGTTTCACTGATTTCGGGCGCCGGAGTGGACGAACTGAAATTGTCGCAAGGACGACTGATGCGCCGTGTGATGACGAATTCCGTCGGCTTCATTCTCGGCTTCAGCGTAGTGTTCATCACCCTAGGCGCAATCTCCACGGAGATCGGGCAGATCGCCGCGCAATACAAACACACGCTTGCAATCGTCGCGGGCGTCGTCATTATTTTGTTTGGCCTGCACCTCACCGGCATTCTGAAAATCAAAGCGCTTTATGCCGATACGCGCCTGCACGAATTGAAGGGCGGCAGCACACCCATCGGCGCGTTTGTCATTGGCTTCGCGTTCGCTTTCGGCTGGACTCCGTGCATCGGCCCGATTCTGGCCGGCATCCTCACCTTGGCCGCCGCGCAAGATACGTTGTCAAAAGGCATGATTCTGCTGGCGATTTATTCTCTCGGACTCGCGGTGCCGTTCTTGCTCACGGCGCTCGGGGTGGAGCGCTTTCTGAAGTTTTACAGCCGCTTCCGCTCGCACATGCATGCCGTCGAAGTGGCCTCCGGCGGATTGCTGATCGCACTCGGAGTGTTGCTGGTGCTGGGCCGATTCACCTTGATTTCGAATTGGCTTTCGTTCCTGAATCGATTTGCATTGTAATATCCGAATGGAGTGTTCTTTGTGAAACGCAGTCCTCTTACTCTTGTAGTTGTGGCCTTCGCGGTCGCGCTGATGCTGTACGTTGGGTTTCACACCGCGCGCCGCTCCCACCCGTCGTTTGGCTCGCACCTCACCCAATCCAGCCTCGCGCCGGATTTCTCGCTGGAGGCGCTCGATGGCAAAACCATGCGGCTCTCCGACCTTCGCGGCAAGGCCGTGCTGCTCAACTTCTGGGCAACCTGGTGCGGGCCCTGCAAAATCGAGATGCCCTGGTTCGTCGAATTGCAGAGTCAGTACGCCGCGCAGGGATTGCAGATCGTCGGCGTTGCCATGGACGATGCCAGCAAGGAAGACATCGCCAAGTTCGCCAAGGATATGGGGGTGAACTATCCCATTCTGATTGGAAAGGAATCGGTCGGCGACCAGTACGGGGGCGTACCTGCGTTGCCCGAGAGCTTTCTGATTGGACGCGATGGCAAGATTGTGGACAAGATTATCGGATTGCGGGGCAGGGCGGAAATCGAAGATGCGATCAAGAAGGCGCTGGATACGCAGCCGGCGAAAAGTGCAGCATTGGTGCTGCCCGTGCGCGAGAACGGACCTGCTCCTAAGTAACGGCTCACCAAGCCTTTAATCGTTCTACCATTCCACTGAGTATGTTTCATTCGCTGCTCAAATTAGGTTAAGTATGGAAATTGCATTGGTGTCATTGGTGAGAAGGCCCTAAGTTCGTAGCCTCAGAAGTGGCAATAGAAACCGGAGCGAAAGCCGGTTACCATTCAGACGGTCCGCAAGAATGAATCACCAAACGAATCATCGCGGCAAGAAACAACCATTGGCTTGGCGGCGGCTCTTCTTCATTGCTTCGCTGCTGGTTGCCAGTCCTGCGGCCGCTCAGGTGCCCGGCAAAGCTCCGACCCTCGTGATGGCCGCGGTCCCACTTACCACGGCCCAGCGCGCCAAGGCAACCATGGTCAACCTTGACTTTCGCATTCCCCCCGGTTACCACATCAACTCGAACACGCCCAAGTCGGAATTCCTCATCCCAACCGCCTTGAAAATGGACCTGCCCACCGACATCATCCTGGGAAAGATCGAATACCCCGCCGGGGAGGATGCGAGCTTTCCCTTCTCGCCGGACGAAAAACTGAGTGTCTATAGCGGAGACTTCACCATCGGTCTGGCGGTCCATCCGCTGAAGTCCGTCGTGCCCGGAAAATACGTGATGCACGGCGTGCTACGCTACCAGGCTTGCGACAATGCCGCCTGCTATCCGCCGAAGAATTTGCCCGTAAGTTTTGAAATAAAGGTCGTGAAAGAACCGGCAACGCACAAAGCCAACCCCGCGCAGAGCCCGCACGTGCATAGCTAGCCCTCAGCTTCAGGTGTCGCACCCGCGAGTGCGAGAATCGCTCCGGCAAACAGCAGCGTGTCAAAGAAGTAGTTGATCCCCTCAACTTTGACCGCGGTGCTCGGGTCGGCCATCGACGCGATCAGGATCGGCCCATAGATGAACAAGACCAGCAGCACAATCCAGGTACCGAGATAAGTGGCCGCCATGCGCGTCTTCCTGGCCAGCAGAATGCTTGCCCCGGCAATCACAAGAATTCCGCCTGTCAGATAGTCAATGAGCAGGCGCCCTGGAATCCACACAGGCGTCAGTTTTTCGAGCGGGACTCCGGGAACGTTCGCGGGGTGCAGAAAGTGCTGAACGCCAAAAAATATAGCGGCGACCGCGATCAACACGCGGCCCACGGTTATGAGCTTGCTTCCGCTTTGCCCGCGGCCTTGCTCGCGCAGGGCGTTTCCCGCAAGAATCCAGCCACCGCCCGCGAATGAGCTTTCGCGGCAGACAAACGTCCATCCAAACCTGTCTCTGGGGCTGGCGACAACTCCCGGGATGATCAACATCGCCACAAAAGCAAACATCATGATCCCGAACAGCAGGCCGGACCAGCGCACCTGAATCTTGGTGGCAATACTCAAGGACGCGAACAGCAAGGCAAAGCCGACGAAATAGGCCCACAACAATCGCCACGGCATATACGAGGGCACCAGAGGCAGGACGAATCCTACGTCCGAGAGATGCAGGGCGCCGAAGACCGCCAATGGGATGGCGAAACACAAATTGCTCAAGGCTACGATCTGGTCCAGGCCGCGAGCCCGCGCGATATCGGTCTTCGCAGCCCACAGCGCAACCAGGAAAAGCAGGATGCCGGCGCTGCACATCGAGACTACCGTGCGAGAGATCTCAAGAAATGCGGCGAGAATGGTTGGGTGCATGTCTATTTAAGGCGACCCGACGCGGCGTCGCTCGGAATCATAGCCGTTTAGACTGCGCAGTGGGGAAAAAGTTTAGGAGGCAGCCTGAATGAACTCGTGGAGGGACGGACGCTTTCGTCCGTCCCGCACAGGCCCGGGGTGGGCCCAATCCTTGTTCTCGCCTTCTTTTTCGCGAGACAGAATTGGGCTGTAGAAGGGCGTACGAATCTGGGTTACAATGCCTCCGTTCGGCGAAACGAGACGAGGTAACAAGGTCGTTTTCTCGCAATTCGGGCAGGTCAGGCTGCCGGAGCGCAAATGGAGTTCGATTAAGTATGGGCCCCAAGAACTGCGACTGGGGGTTCGGGAATGCGATTCGAATACGATGTTTTTGTCTGCCACGCCAGTGAAGACAAGAGATTCGTGAGGCCTCTCGTAACTGAACTCAAACGAGCTAGGATCAGGGTCTGGTATGACGAGGACCGGGGCAGTTGGGGTGATGACGTCCGGATCATAGTCGACAAAGGACTCATAAATTGCAGGTTTGGAATTGTCGTGCTCTCCGACGCCTTTCTTCGGCGGAAGCAGTGGACCGAGTATGAATTGAGCGGGCTGTTCGCCCGGGAACGAAACGGGGAAAAAGTCATCCTGCCCATTTGGCATGGAGTAGGAGAGTATACTGTCCTTAATTACAGCCCTTCCTTCGCAAACCGCATAGCAAAAATCTCCGGTCGTGATTCCATCGGCGACATCGTCCGAAGCTTAAAAGATCTGATGGCCAGAACAGCGGCGCTGGACGAAAGTCGAGTTGGAGGTTGGACGCGACCACCCCGACCGTCGTCCGCTCGTATCAGCGCGCCTCGAGCACGATGGTTATGGCCAGTCAGCACGCTAGCTTTGCTCATTCTCGCCTTTATCCTTGGGGTCGTCCTTCTTAACTCGAGGAGCGGTAAGGCTGGCCTGTACAGGCCCCCTGTTGGCGCAACTCGCGTTAATAGCGCGAGCACAGGGTTTGTCACCCAGCCCGCACCTGCCAGTCGTCGGCCCACAAGCCCGCAGACGCAGTCGAACGCAGGATTGGAGGAGCCTCCTAATTTACAGGAAGGATCGGGATCGCGGCTCCTGGAGGACAGGTTCGGAACGGACGCTGTCCTGAAAACAGATCTTTGGTCAACAGGCACACCTCTCGTTGACTCAATAGCCAAGAGCGGAGGTGTACACCCGGCTCCAGCGCAATTGTCCTTTTCGGCAGCGGGCTTGACCATCGCGGGGGTTAAAGGTTTGTACCAGTTTACCGGCATCCAGTCGAAGCAGGCCTTCAGCCCACCGTTCACGCTTCGTACCGCTGCGGCCGGAATATTAGCGCACGGGGCGCCCATCGAATTCTACTTAGTAAACAAAGACCTTAGCGAGTACCTTGTGATCAGCGCCAACCTGAACCCGCAAAATCGTAACTATCATGGAATATCGCTCAACTCCACGACTGCTGGGCTCGATCAGGGGCGAGCTCACGGGCACAGCCTCAATATTGCTTCCTCCGCCGTCGACGTCGGCCAGTGGTACAGCATCGCCATTGATCTAGACGCTAGGGGCAAGGCAAATATGACGATGAGGGATGGCAGCGGCGCAGTCTTGGCGGCGGAAGAGCAACTGAATATCGGTCGTGGCCCTTTCTACATCGTTCTTGGGCAAAGAGAGGGCTGGCCTTACACGGCCGGGGCCAACGAAGGCGTATGGGCCTGGTTAGAAGTATCGCGATAGCTACCGCCCGCCCTGTTTTTTCTCCACCTTCGCCCAAGTATCTTTCAGCGCCACGGTGCGGTTGAATACTGGCTTGCCCGGCCTCGAATCCGGATCAACGCAGAAATATCCCAGCCGCTCAAACTGATACCGGCTGCCCACAGCGGCGCCTGCCAACGAAGGCTCCAGCTTCGCCTGCGCGATCACTTCGAGCGACTGCGGATTCAGATTCGCTGTGAAGTCCTGACCTTCCTCCACATCGCCGGGATTCTCTTTGGTGAATAAATTCTCGTAAATGCGGACTTCGGCATCGACCGCATGAGCCGCCGACACCCAGTGAATGGTCGACTTCACTTTCCGCCCATCGGGCGAATTGCCGCCGCGCGAGGCGGGATCGTAGGTGCAATGCACTTCCACCACTTCACCCTTGTCATTCTTCACCACGCTCTTACAAGTAATGAAGTACCCATAACGCAGACGCACCTCGCGTCCCGGAGACAGGCGGAAATATCCTTTCGGCGGAACTTCGCGAAAGTCATCCTGCTCGATATAAAGCACGCGAGAGAACGGCACCTTGCGCGTGCCGGCGCTCGGATCTTCAGGATTGTTCACCGCGTCCATCTCTTCGACCTGGTTTTCCGGATAGTTGTCGACCACAACCTTCAGCGGGCGCAGCACTGCCATCACGCGCGGCGCACGCTTGTTCAGATCTTCCCGGACGAAATGTTCCAGCATGGCCAGCTCAATCGATCCATTGGTCTTCGATACGCCAATCGCGCCGCAGAAATTGCGCACCGCCTCGGGCGTGTAGCCTCGTCGTCGGATCCCGCCCAGCGTAGGCATGCGCGGATCGTCCCAGCCGCTCACCCGCCCTTCCTGCACCAACTGCAGCAGCTTGCGCTTGCTCAACAGCGTGTAAGTGAGATTCAGGCGGTCAAACTCGATTTGCCGCGACGGAAAAATGCCCAACTGCTGGATGAACCAGTTGTAAAGCGGGCGATGATCTTCGAACTCGAGGGTGCAGATGGAGTGCGTGACCCGCTCGATGGAATCCGATTGCCCGTGCGCGTAATCGTACATCGGATAGATGCACCACTTGTTGCCCGTGCGGTGATGCTCGGCGTGCAGGATGCGGTACATCACGGGATCGCGCAGATTCAGGTTCGGTGAGCCCATATCGATCTTCGCCCGCAACACTCGCGAACCGTCAGGAAATTCGCCGGCACGCATGCGCTCAAATAAACTCAGATTCTCCTCGACGGACCGGTTGCGATACGGACTCTCCTTGCCCGGTTCGGTCAGCGTTCCGCGATACTTGCGCATCTCTTCCGCTGTTAAATCGTCGACGTAGGACTTGCCGTCCTTGATCAGCTTAACCGCCCATTCATAGAGCTGATCGAAATAGTCCGAAGCGTAAAAAAGTCCGTCCCATTGAAAGCCGAGCCAGTTCACGTCGGCCTTGATCGACTCGACGTATTCGGTTTCTTCCTTCTCCGGATTGGTATCGTCGAAGCGCAGATTGGTATGCCCGCCGAATTCGTCGGCCAGGCCGAAGTCGATGCAGATCGCCTTGGCATGCCCAATGTGCAGATAGCCGTTGGGCTCGGGAGGAAAGCGCGTCTGCACGCGGCCATCGTGCTTGTTGCTCTTGAGGTCTTCAAGAATAATGTCGCGGACGAAATTCGACGGCGCGGGCGAGGGCGAGGCAGCTACACCTTTTTCTCCAGCTTCGGTTGACGGATGAGATGGATTCATTACCCTTTGATCTTATCGCAGGAACGGGCACTGCCGAGTCACTTTGCAGCCGCGGCATGTACTTTGAACCGGACTTTTTCCTTCTGCCGCAGAAAGCTGACGATCTCGAACAGGTTACGCGCTTGCGGATTCCCGGACGGCCCCAGCATCCGCATCAGGCTCTTCGGCGAGTGGTGCGTGCTCTCCGCCAATTCGCTGAAGCCCACTGTGGCGTGAATGTAGTCGCGCAACACGGTCTTGCCGGTTTCCACGTCTCCCGAGAGAAAGCTCTCGACCGCTTCACGCAGCAGTTCCTTGCGGAAGGCGCGATCACGCCGCGCCCGCGCCTGAATCGTTTCTTTGAAATCTCGAGTGAGCGCCACTATCGGGCCTCCTGTTTCTTTCTCCGCTTGTAGTCCTGCCAGCGGCTAAGCGCATTCTCAATGTCTCGTTGCTGGCGCTTCTTGGTCCCACCGCCCAGCAGCAGGATCATCCGCTCGCCGTCCTTGCCAAGATAAATCCGGTAGCCAGGCCCGAAGTCAACCCTGTACTCGTGAACGCCACAGCCAATGCTTTTTACGTTGGAGAGATTCCCTTGTGACATCCGCGCAAGAGCGACGGCCACCTTCGCCGCGGCTGGCGGGTTAAGGCTGTCAAACCACTCGGCGTAAGGGCTGCGCCCATCAGGCTCGAGATATTCGAGAATCTCGACCCAATTCAATGGTAACACAAATGTTACCTTCTTTCAACACAATACGCAATCGTTCCATTTACAGCGGCTACTGCATTTTCCCTGCCGCCTGCCCGATCCGCGCCAGCGTAGCCTCCCGCCCCAGCACCTCCAGCGTCTCAAACAGCGGCGGTGCATTCTTCCGACCACAGACGGCCACCCGGATGGGCTGAAACATTTGCCCCGCCTTGACTCCCAGCTCCTGAGCGGCGGCACGCAGAGCTTGATCCAGCGGATCGTGCTTGAACTCGACATTCGCCAGCACCTCATTGGCCCGAGCGAGAACTTTCCGCGCCATGGCCGCGTCTCCCTTTTGCGGAATTAATTCGGCCGGGTCGTAGGGCGGCAGTTGGTTCACGAAGATGAAGTCGGCGGCAGTGAGTACATCGCGCAGCAGCTTGATGCGCTCGCGGATCAAAGGCGTGATCCGCAGCATCTTTTCCGGCGTGACGTTGAATCCCGCGCCCTGCACGACAGGCAGCAGCCGCGCGCTCAAGTCCTCCACCGGCAAGGCCCGAATGTGTTCGGCATTGAGCCACACCGCTTTCGGATCGAATGTTTCTTCCGGCGTTGTAGCCGGCTCCTTGAAGTTCACCACCGCGTTCGATCGGTTGATGCCTTCGAGCGAAAAAGCATCGGTAAGTTCTTGCAGCGGCATATTCTCGCGGTCGTCCTTAGGCGACCAGCCCAGCAGGCAAAGAAAATTGATGAAGGCTTCAGAGAGGAATCCTGCGTCGCGGTAAGTTGTAACGCTGACCACGGGGCCATGCCGCCGCTTGGAAAGTTTGGTGCCATCCGGCGCCACCAGTAGCGGCAGATGCGCGAACTGCGGCGGCGCAAACCCAGCCGCTTCGAAGATGAGCACATGCTTGAAGGTGTTCGAAAGATGGTCCTGCCCGCGAATGATGTGCGAGATGCGCAGATCGGCGTCGTCCGCACAGGAGGCGAGATGGTAAGTCGGCATGCCGTCGGAACGCAGCAGGGCGAAGTCTTCAATATCGGCCGCGGCCTTCAATTGTTCGCCATAAACCGCATCGGCAAATCTCACCAGATGCCCGCCTTCGCGCGGCACGCGAAACCTCAACGCAAATGGCTCTCCTGCGGCGGCGCGGCGGTCGCTTTCCGCAGCCGAGAGTTCGCGGGCGCGGGGATTAAACAGCCAAGTCCCCTGCGCGCCCGATTTTTCGGCGTCCCCCGTGTGCGCGGGCGTGAAGTCGCGGTAGGCCAGGCCTCTCTCGAAAATCGTCCAGGCAATCTTCCGGTGCAGGTCCAGCCGTTCAGACTGCTTGTATTCTTCGTCCCAGCCTATGCCGTCCGAGCCCAGGTTCAGCCACTTCAAGCCTTCGAAAATGGAATCCACCGACGCCTGGGTGTTGCGTTCCACGTCCGTATCGTCGAGCCGGAGGATCACGGTGCCGGCATGGTGGCGGGCATAAAGCCAGTTAAAAATGAAAGTGCGGGCGCTGCCCACATGGAGAAAACCGGTGGGCGAGGGCGCGAAGCGGACGCGCGGCTTGGACGGCGTGGAATCAAGCAATTCGGGCATAGGTGGCCAGGTTCTGATGGTATGGGGCTAAGAAAAGTGCCGTCAAGCGTAAGGGATGGACGACGCGCCGGGTTGGCTGCTTGATTCCAGCTATTTCTAGGATCGGTACAGTGTACTTAAATCCTGTTGTGTTCGCACCCTCGGCTGTGAAAACATCGGCTATATTCTTCTTGCAAGATCGCCAACGCAGCCATACTTGGAAACCTTAGCCGGAACCCATGAACAGTGTCTCTCCCAGTATCGTTATCATCCCGGGCGTAGTCGCTCTGCTGCTGTGTCTGCTGTTCCGCTATCTCTACCAGCAAAGCCGGCAGGTTTACTTCCGCGCCTGGCAGATTGCCTGGGCTTGTTATTCCATCCACTATGCGCTGGATGCCTTCCGCTATTACCGCCCTCCGGCGCCGGCTGCGTTTTTTGCCAGCTGCTTGTTTTCGGTGGCAATGGGGGTGAGCATCTTCGTCTCGACGCGCCTCACCCGGGCGTCTTTCCACCTTCGCTGGTATGACTGGGCCTTGGCTTCGGTTGGAACGGTGTTGGCCTGCGTCGACTTGCGGATTCACATGTTGTCCGGTGGGGTCCGGCTGGAACAGCGCCCTCTGAGCCTGACCGTTGTTTTCTTGAGCGCGGTGCTGTTGTATTGTTCGGCGGTCTTCTACCTGCACGCTCACCGGAAGGGATCGGTCGCCTTCCAATGGCTGGCGATTTCGCTGGCCCTGTGGGCGGTGCTGATGGGCGCCATTCAATCCGGCAACCCGTGGATGGAGACGTTTGGCACCGTCGGCCACTTCCTGGACCCTGTGCCCCAAATGTTGCTGGGCATCGCCATGGTGATGGTTCTGTTTGAGAACGAACGCAACGCGGTACAGGAGAATACGCTGGCTCTGTCAACCTTGGGCGCCGATCCGCGGCGCTTGCTCTCGGCCGACGATTTGCTGCCCAGCATGCAGTCGGCGCTGGAGCGATTGGCCGGAGCTTTATCCGCGGGACGTGCCGTCATTTACGTCGCGGAGCGCTGGCGCGGTTTGCTGCCTTCGGTGCAGCGGGGATTCTCGCCTGAATTCCTCGACATCCTTACCAGAAGTGGCGCGGGAGAATACATCTCCGGCCTGGCTTACCGGCAGGGAGGCCTCTTCACGGTTCGCGATATAGGTCAAATGACCGAGCCGCTGCCCGTGGGCGCCGCCGGCGCCTTCGCCGGCTTCAAGGACGCGCTCGAAAAGGCGAAGATTCGCAATCTTACCGCCGTGAGCCTGCAGACCCGCGAACATGCATTCGGTGTGATTCTGTTTCCTCACGCGCAGCGCAAAGCGTTCGGCGCGTCCGGTCCGCGTCTTATGGTGGGACTGGCGTTGCAACTTGGGCTCACCGTCGAGAACTATCTGATCGCGCACGACGCCCACCGCCGCACCCAGGAGTACGAACTGCTCACCGAAATCGGCCAGGCCATCAGCTCGCGGCTGGATCAGGATGAAGTGCTGCGCACCATTCACGCCGAGTTAGGCCAGATTTTCAATAACAGATCTTTTTACATCGCATTCCAGGAGGGCGACGAAGTCCGCTTCGAGTTGGAGGTGGAAGGCGATCGTGTCCTGCCCAAGCGAAGCCGCAAACTGGAGAATGCCTTCACCGAATATGTGATCCGAACCGGGCAACCGCTGCTGATACGCTCCGGCCTGGAGAAGACGCGGGCCCGCCTGGGTATCACCTACCGCCCCGAGCATCCCGCCAAGTGCCTTTGCGCCGCGCCCATCCTGCTGGGAGGCAAGCCGGCGGGGGTGATGGTTGCCATGAGCACGGAGCGGGAGTACGTCTTCGAGCAGCGCGACCTGGATGTGCTCATGACCGCTGCCGGCCAGGTCTCGGTTGCTGTCGAGAACGCGCGCCTGTTCGCGGAGGAGCAACGGCGCTCGCGGCAATTGGCGTTCCTCAACAATATCTCCCGCACCGCAATCTCCAGCGACGACCCGGTCCACATGCTGGGCCAGATCGTGGGAGAAATCCAAAAGAACTTCAGTTTCGACCACATCGGCATCGGCTTGCTCGATTACGGTACGAAGGAGATCGAAATTAAGGCGGAGGCGGGTGCAACGGCACACGCCATGGGCAAACGCATTCCGCTTGGCATCGGCATTCTCGGCCGGGTCGCGCGGACCGGTGAGCGCGCTCTGGTGCAGAACGGCGCCGAAGGCCAGATCGGCGCGATCTTGCCCGAGTCGCGCTCCGTGCTCTGCATTCCCATCACTTACGGCGAGACCCTGCTGGGCGCGCTGAACATCGAGAGCCGCAACGAGAGCGCATTCTTCCCGCAGGACGTTTTAATCCTCAACACGCTGGCCGACTTGCTGGCCACCGCCCTGCACAATGCTTTCGTCTTCCAGAAGCTGCAGCAGCAATCCATCACGGATGGCCTGACGGGAATCAAAACCCGGCGTTTCTTCTGGGAAGCGCTGTCGGCCGAGTGGAAACGCGCCTCCCGCTCTGGAAGGCCGTTCTCCGTGGTGCTGATCGATCTCGATAAGTTCAAGGAAGTGAACGACACCATGGGCCACTTCGAGGGTGACCTGGTGCTGGCCCGGGTAGGACGGCTGTTGGAGCAAAAATCGCGTCAATCCAACGTAGTCGCACGCTACGGTGGAGATGAGTTCATCATCCTCATGCCTGAAACCGGCCCGGAGCAGGCCCAGGTGCTCGCGGAACGCCTGCGCCAGTGGATTACCGCGGACCCCATGCTCAACGAACATCACATCACCGGCAGCTTCGGCGTCGCCAGTTTTCCCATGCACGGCTTCTCCATTGAAGACATCATTCGCGTGGCCGATGCCGGCATGTATGTTTCCAAGCGTTCCGGCGGCAACCGGGTATCGGCGGCCGAGGAGTTCGCCAGCGGCGAGGAGTTCGCCCCGCAGCGCCAGCAGATCTCGACTTATATCGAGGGCTTTCTGCAGCGCGAACACAATGGCCCGGAGCATCTCGAAGAACTGGCTTCGATGCTGGTGAAGTTTTGCGGCGGCGAAGAGGATTGCAACGTGCCGCTGCTGAAGGAATCGATCGAAGTTCTCAGCCGAGCCGCGGAATCCCGCGAGCTGCGAACTTCCGGCCACGGCGATCTGGTGGCGCGCTACACGGAGATTCTTGCCAAAGCCCTCCATTTGCCCCCGGAGGAAACTGCCGATCTGGTTTACGCCGCCCGCATCCATGACGTTCGGCAAGATCTTCGTCCCGGAACGCATTTTGAATAAGCCCGGGCCTCTCACCGATGACGAGTTCTTCCTGGTCCGAATGCACGCCCGCGTCGGCGCCGAGATTGCCGGCATCCTGCCGCACAGCGCCATAATGCGCCAGGCCATCGAGCATCATCACCAGCGCTTCGACGGCACGGGCTATCCCGATGGCGCAAAAGGCGAGCAGATTCCCCTGTGGGCGCGCATTATCTCTCTCGCCGATGCCTACGCCAACATGCTGACCGAGCAATCGATCGCCGCCGCGCGCACTCCCGACCAGGCTCTCGACGAACTGTCTAAGATGAGCGGCACCGGCTTCGACGGAATGCTGGTGCGCTTGCTGTTGCGCGAATTGAAGTCGGAGCGGGCGTCCTCGGCAAAAGACTAGCTTCTAAGTCTTTCAGAGACGGCCGTTCACCGTAGCTAGTGCTTCGGGATTGCGACGCTGAGCGCGGAGGCCTTGACCCGGTACTTGCCGTCATCCTCGTTCAACATCGAGAACTGAACCTTCTTCTTGACTTGGTAATTCGGTTGGTCAGCGGTGCCGTACTGCGTTCCCACCGCTTTATATTCGGCCTGGAAATAATAGGTCTTGCCTGCTTCCACGCTGAGAGGCTCGGCATCGACTTCCTTACCCAGAACGGCGCAGAGGTGATGCACCCCGGGATCGAGGGAGATGTTGAAGTATGAATTGTCCTTAGTAGCGCCCACCCAGGCTCCGTCCACGCCAAACCGGGTGACATTGCCGCAGTCGAGGCACCCGATCTTGGGAGGCTTCTCGCTCTTTTCTATAAAAAAGACCTGCGCTTTCCCGGCTTCGGGGGCGGCAGGCGCGGGAGGATTCTTCTGCAGCCGAATCTCAAAGCTGACTTTTTCGTTTCCGCAGGCATCCGGCAGGACAGTGGCGTACGTTGCAACTGCAGCCACCACCGAAAATGAGTAGAGCAGGAGAATTGCTCGCAGTTTCACGAAACATATCCTAGCACTCAGAGTACCGAGAGTAAACGCGAACTGTAGCAGGCCGCACTCGTGCCGCAAAGCCACACCAACCCAGCGGCCTGCCTATAAGATGAGAGGATCCCTGATCCCGGTTTCTTCCCGATCTGCCCGACTTGAAAATGGAAGCAGGAAACTGGAAACTACTATCCATGTCCATTCCTCTAACTCTTTCCGGCAAAGTCGCTCGAATCACCGGCGGCTGCTTCGACGGGATGTTGGTGCGGTTGCTGCTGCGCGAATTAAAGTCGGAACGCGCCTCGTCGGCAAAAGATAACTTGTAATTTCCAGAGTCTGGTTTTCAGTCTTTCCGATCCGAAGTGCTTCCATAACCGCCGTAAAGTGTGCTGAAGCCAGGATCCAGCCGGCGCCGTTTTATTTCGGTTTGGCCGCGGCGGCCTGGCGCGCTTTGGCGAGCAGAGCCTCGAAGCGCGGGTCGCCATGCAGGGATTTCAGGTCGGGATCGGCGGCCATCTCTTCAGGAGTACTGTATCCGTGAGCGATGGTCTCGCCTAGATTCTGCAGCGACAAGTCGCGGCGCCCTGCGACGGCCGCCCCGCAGGCGAAGTTATACCAGGCGCCGGTAATCGTGGCGGGATCGTTCTTCTTACCTGCGGCCTGAATCGCTTCGCGGAACAGCTTTTCTGCGTCGCCATAGCGCCCTTCGTGGCTGAGTTCGACTGCCTCAATTTCCAGGGCCCACAGGGTGGTAGGGTGCTCTGGGCCAAGGATGCGGCGGTCGATAGCGACCGTCTCGCCGGCAAGTTTCTCCGCCTCCTCGTGATGCCCGTCCTGCTGAAGAATGTTAACAAGGCGAGTCATGGCTTCAAGCGTGGAGGGATGCTCCGGGCCGAGGACGCGACGCTGGATATCGAGTACCTCGCGCTGCAGCTTCTCGGCCTCAGGGTAGCGGCCTTCCCCCATCAGCACAATAGCCAGGTCGGTCATCGTTGCCTGCGTATAGATGTCTTCCGGGCCAAGGACGCGACGTTGCATGTCGAGCGCGTCGCGCTCCGGTTTCTCCGCCTCAGCGTAACGGCCCTGCCTGGTCAAGTCGGCCGCCAGATTGGACATGGAGAGCAGTGTGTAGCGGTTCTCGGGGCCGAGGACACGGCGTTGAGCCTCGAAAACCTCGCGGTCCAGCTTCTCCGCTTCGGCATAATCACCCTTGCCCCTAAGCGTGGTGGTCAGGCTGCTCAGGCAGCGAAGCGTCTCGTCGTTGTCGGGGCCGAGAACGCGGCGATCGAGGTCAAGGGTCTGGCGCTTCATCTTCTCCGCTTCCTCATGATGACCTTCATCCTCTAGAACGGAAGCCAAGATGCGCGTGGAACGGAGAGTGTCCGGGTGCTCGGGACCGAGAACCCGGCGCTGAATCTCCAAGGCGCGCTCGAGCAACCCCTGCGCACGCGAGTACAGACCAAGGCCCCAATAGGTATCCGCCATGGTGTACATCATTTTGGCCTGCAACTCCGGATCGTTGCTCAGGCTGGTGTCGATGGCTTTCGACGCCTTGTCGAGGATTTCGCGAGCCGTAACTGTGTTGCCCCGTGCTTCTGTCGGGTCCGGCACTTTGAACATGTCCGTCATAAACTCAGTAACACGATCGGCGCGGTTGCGCTCGCGGGTAATGCGCCGGAGTGCAACCGTCTGGGCGATGGCAAACGTGATCAGCAGCGCCACTCCCGCCGTGGCGACGGCAACACCCAGCCGGTGGCGGCGAACATACTTGCGCGCGCGATATATGGCGCTAGGGGGATGAGCGGTCACCGGCTCATTGCGCAGGTAGCGTGCAATATCGGCGGCCAGTTCGGAGGGCGCGGAGTAGCGGCGCGCGCGGTCTTTCTCCAGAGCCTTGAGCGCGATCGCGTCGGCATCGCCGCGCAATTGCCGGGCGAGCGTGGGAGGGTCGGCACTCCGATTTTGCGCCGTGATAGCGGACTGGTCGCCGAGGGTGCGCAGCTTGGTGCTGGGCCGCGGCGCGTCGGTTTCGCGCAGCCGGCGCAGCATTTCGTCGAAGGCCAGTTTGTGGAAGTCGAGCGGGAGCGCGCCCACCAGCAGTTCATAGAGCACCACACCCAACGAATACACGTCGCTGCGGGTGTCGATGTCCTCCCCGCCGGAGTCAGCCTGCTCCGGGCTCATGTAGCCGAGGGTTCCTATCACTGCTCCAATCCGCGTGTACATGGTTTCGGCATTGAGGCGCTGCGAGGTCGCTTTGGCCACTCCGAAATCGATGATCCGCGGCATCGCTTTCCCGTCTACATCGCTGACCAGGATGTTGGAAGGCTTAAGATCGCGATGGATGATGGCCTTCTGGTGGGCGTGCTGAACGCCCTCGCACACCAGCATGAACAACTCCAACCGCTGGCGCATCGTCAGCTTGTGCTTGTCGCAGTAGTCGGTGATCGGCAATCCCGCGACGTACTCCATCACGAAGTACGGCCGTCCTTCCGGTGTGCTGCCGGCATCGAAGACTTTGGCGATGGCAGGGTGGTCCATGAGTGCCAGCGCCTGCCGCTCCGACTCGAAACGGGCCACCACCTCGCGCGTGTCCATGCCAACCTTGATCAGCTTGACTGCGACGCGGCGGCGCACCGGCTGCTTCTGTTCGGCCAGCCACACTGCCCCCATGCCGCCCACCCCAATTAACTGGAGCAGATGATAGGGACCGATCACTGTGCCTGTGGTCTCTTCCCTCGGACCCACGTTGCTCGTAAGTGTCTCGCCCTCGGCGCCCGAACCGCCCTCATCGTTCGCCCCGAATTTCTCAGCAGCCATGCATCTTCCCCCTTGCGGCGTCTGATCAGTCTAGCTCAAGTAATATTAGAAAACTTGTCCGACCGCCCCACTTGCAACTGGAGGCAGGAAACTGGAAACTGGAAACTGGAAACCACTACCCATGTCCATCCCTTTTTCTCTCTCCGGCAAAGTCGCTCTAATCACAGGCGGCTCGCGCGGCATCGGCGCAGCCACGGTTCGTCTGTTCACCGCAGCAGGCGCGAAGGTCGTCTTCAGCTATCAGAAAGCACAATCGCAGGCCGAAGCTCTGGCGAAGGAATGCGGCGAGGCAAACTGCCGTGCCGTCGCCAGCAGCCTCGACAGCCCCAACTCCGCTCGCACCCTGGTTGCAGACGCGGTCAAACATTTTGGCAGGCTCGACATTCTCGTCGCCAATCACGGCGTTTGGCCCGCGCAAGACGTAGCCATCGAGAAAATGTCGGATGAGCAATGGCGCTCCACTCTTTCCATCAACCTCGACGCGGTTTTCGGTCTGGTCAAATACACAGTGGCGCAGATGAAGGCGCAGCCGCGATCCGGGTCTGCCGCCGGACACATCGTGCTCATCAGCTCCACCAGCGGCCAGCGCGGCGAGGCCTTTCATTGCGATTACTCCGTCACCAAGGGCGCGCTGATCAGCATGACCAAAAGCCTTTCCACAGAACTCGCCCCGGCGGGAATCTATGTGAACTCAGTCGCGCCCGGCTGGGTTGACACAGACATGTCGAAGCCCGCCCTCGACGATCCGAGAAGCGGCGAAGAAATCCGCCGCACCATCCCGCTGGGCCGTGTGGGCACGCCGGAGGAGATTGCCGCCCCCGTGCTGTTCTTGTGCACCGAGCACGCCGGCTTCATCACCGGCGAGGTCTTCAACGTAAACGGCGGAGCCGTCTTAGTGGGATAGCTGCCCAACCCAGATTCCGCCGGACCCCGACGCCAGCGGTTTTTTCTGCATCCAACAGAGTGCCACACAAGCACTGCCGCAAGCGGCTACAATTCCTGTTCAGGCTTCACTACTGACCGTTGCATGAAACATCCACTTCTCATAGTTGCGCTGGCGATTGCACTGGCTATGTGCGTCCGGGGCACGGCTGCGGCCCAGGCAGGCTCGCAAGCTCCCGCCAACTCTGCCGCCACAAAGAATTCCTCAATTCCTCCCGACCAGCAAAACGCGCGCCAGGCGCATGAACTCCTCGATCAGGCCATCAAAGCCTTAGGTGGGGACACATACTTAGGCGTTCACGATATGCAGGAGCAGGGCCGCACCTACACCTTTTATCACGGACGTCCTTCCAGCAGCGGCGTTTTCTTCTGGCGATTCCTCGAGTATCCCGGCAAGGAACGGATCGAGCTCACCCCCGAGCGCGATGTCGCATACATATACACCGGCGACAAAGGCTACGAGGTCACCTACAAAGGCTCGCGCGCAGTCGAGAGAAAAGATCTCGAAGACTATCTGCGTCACCGCAGGTTATCTTTGGAAACCATACTGCGATCCTGGGTGAACGATCCCACCGTGGCGCTCTTCTTCGATGGCGCCGCGCTCGCCAGCAGCCTCGCCGCGCGGCGCGTTACGCTGATCAATGCCAAAAACGAGGCGGTGAGCATCTACTTCGACATCGATACGAATCTGCCCATCAAGAAGAGTCATTCCTGGCGCGATCCGGTAGACAAAGAACGCAACGTGGAAGAAGAGACTTACGACGGATACCGCCTGATCGACGGCGTGATGACCCCTTTCGGATTCACCCGCTACTTCAATGGCGACATGCAAACCGAGCGTTTCATAACCTCTGCCTCTTACAACAAGGGCCTCAACGAAGCCATGTTTGACCCGAATTCCGGCTACAATCCCCATAAGATCCCCGGCAAACACTAATGGAGAATTTCCCCCAAACACGCTTCATCGCGGCTTAGAATTGTCACATAACACCCTGACAGAACACTGTTTAGAGACGGGTGCGGCCATGGGTTCGGGGTGTCTCGGGGTGTTGACCAACCCGGTTCGCCATCGCCACAAAACCACGCACTGTGGCGTTTTTACCACAGTCAGACTTAGGTCTAAGGCTGTAATCTATTCATTTATCTAGACATACCCTAGCGTCTTTGATTCAGGAGCAGACAATCCGCTCGGCCGTGGAATGCAGCGGGATCGGACTGCACAGCGGCGCCCCCGTCTGCATGCGAATTCTTCCCGTCCGGCCTGGAACGGGCATAGTTTTTCGCCGCATCGACTTGGACGGCTTTGAGGTCGAGGCCAAGAGCCGCAACGTGGCCCGCGTCAGCTACGCCACCAGCCTGATGAAAAAGGGCGTTCTGATCTCTACCACCGAGCACCTGCTCTCCGCCTTTACCGGCCTTGGCGTGGACAACGCCATCGTCGAATTGGACAACCTTGAACTCCCCATCCTCGATGGCAGCGCTCTGCCGTTCGTCGAGCTAATCCAGAACGCCGGCATCCGCAAACAACGGCGGCCGCGCCGCTATATGAAGATTCTTCGCGAAGTGGAAATGCGCGAAGGCAACAAATTCATCTCGGTCTATCCCGCCGACAGTTATCTGGTCTCTTACTCGATCAATTTCCCGCACCCGCTCATCGGCAAAGAAACTTTTCAGGTCGAACTTTCCAACGGCAGCTACCTGCGAAAGATCGCCGCCGCCCGCACCTTCGGCTCGCGCGAGGACGAGAAAGCCATGCGCAACATGGGATTGATCCGCGGCGCCTCCAGCGACAACTGCATCGTGCTCACCCGCGACGGAGTCGAAAACGGCCCACTGCGCTTTCCCGACGAATTCGTCCGTCACAAAGTCCTGGATCTGGTCGGCGACCTTGCCCTGCTGGGCAAGCCGATCCTGGGCAGAATCGTCGCCGACCGCGCCGGCCATGCCATGCACACGGCCTTGGTTTCCCGCATCCTCCGCGACCAGACGCTATGGGAAGAGGTTACGCTGCCCGAGGAAGATCACGACAGCCCCAATTCCTACACCTCTCAAGCCGCAGCCGGCTCCACTCTCTAACGTCCTGCGTCAAAAGTCCCCACAAAGCTCTGCCATTCCGACCGGAGCCGGAGCGCCAGCGACGGCGGAGCGGAGGAACCTGCTGTTCCCTTCCCGGCGCAGCCTAAGCCGTGATCTCGAACACCGATCCGCCCGCATCTTCGCCGCCAAATTCGGCCGTCCCGTAGAGACCCCAGTTCGAGCGTCACCTGTTCTTAAGGCGTGACCTCAAACACCGTCCCTTCATCGGCAGTGCCACCCCCAACCTCCGTGCCGTAGAGATTGCCTGCGCCATCGAAGATCAAGGCATCCTCGGGACCGCTGTACGTGTTCTCAGACTTAAACACGTACAGCACCTGCTCGGTCCAGCTCCCGCCCGTCGTCGGAGTCATCTCGAACAGCGTGCCGGCGCCATGGATGCCACCAGCGGTCGTCGTGCCATAAAGATTGCCTGCGGCATCGAAGATCAAGCCGCCGATGGGATCTACGCCATCCTCGTCGTTGTTCAGGAAATCATGCAGAATCGTCTCGTCCCAGGGGCCGCTTGTCGTGGGAGTTAACTCGAACACTATCCCAACATTGTCGGTGCCACCGCCGGCCGTCGTCCCGTAAAGATTACCAGCGGCATCGAGGATCACACTGGACGGGCGGTACCGCCCGTCACTGCCGCTGCCGAAGCTGTGCAGCACTTTTTCACTCCAGCCCCCGCCCGCCTCGGGGATCAATTTGAACACCGCTCCATACCCCCCGTGAGTGCCGCCCCCGGCTGTTGTGCCGTAAAGATTCCCCGCCGCGTCGAAGGTCAGGCCGGTCGACGATGAAAACCCGTCCCTTCCGTTGTCCTCGAAGTTATGCACGACCTTTTCGGCCCAGCCTCCGCCCGTTTGCGGCATCAACTCGAATACCATTCCGACGGCATCAGCTCCGCCAAAATATGTCGTTCCATACAGATTGCCGGCGGCATCGAAGATGAGGCCGGCTTCCGGATTGATCCCGTCCTTTCCCTTACCAAAGGCGTGCAGCAGTTTTTCGGTCCATGGTCCGCTCGCGCTGGGAGACAACTCAAAGGCGATCCCACCGCCGTAGGAACCGCCACCCACCGTCGTGCCATAAAGATCGCCCGCCGCATCCATTACCAGGGTGCATCCAGGGCTTTGCCCGTCCTCCCCATGGCCAAAGCTATGCAGCACCTTTTCGCTCCAACCCCCACCCGCTTTCGGAGTCAACTCGAACACCATGCCATAACCGTTAGCGCCTCCATCGTCTGTCGTGCCGTAGAGATTGCCAGCGGCATCGAAGACCAAGCCGCCGGTAGGGGACAGCCCGTTGGTACCGCTGAAGCTAAACAGCACCGTTTCTGTCTGGGCAGCCACAGGCGTAGAGGCCACAAACGTGGTCACGGCCAACATCGCCATTACCGCAGTCAATCCAATGGAAATTTCTTTGCTTCGCATGAGTAAATCCTCCGTAGAGTTTCGGCGAGTGGCTTTCTCTTGCCGGGTCCGGCTGCTTTGAGGAAACGGGAATGCGGCTCTCAATCGTTCACAGACGTGAGAACCGGCGGTCTCACTTGGGGAGGAGGAAGAAATATAGTCCTGAGGCTTTTGGCTGTCAAGACGGAAAAGCGTGCAGGTGATGTCAAGCTGCCTGTGTAAATAGGTTGAGGGTGCGGGTTTTCCATTCCAGGTTGAATCTCTGGAAGATGGAGTAGAGGATGCGGTCGACACTGGCTACATTCACAAAACAAACCATGGGCCGGGTGCGGCGGCGCACTTCGACGAAGCAGCGCTCGATCACGTTGGTGGTGCGCAGCTTCTTACGCAGGTGCGGGGGGAAAGCGAACGCCGAAAGCAGTTCCGGCAGATCGCGCTCCAACTGGCGCACCATGGGACCGTACTTCCCGCGCCAACGGGCGCGGAAGGCGCGAAAAGCGGCTTCGGCCTGAGCGCGGCTTTCGGCCAAATAAATCGCCTGCGCTCCCGCTTTCACGTTGTCGTAGTCGGCCTTCTTCACTTTCTCCAGAATGTTGCGCATCTTGTGGGCCCAGCAGCGCTGATGCCGCACTCGCGGATAGACGGTGCGGATCGCCGCCGCCAGTCCGGGACAGCCGTCGGTGACGATCAGGCCCAGCGCCTTGCCCTCCAGCCCGCGCCGATACATATCCTCCAGCAGCCCTTCCCAGTCCGCTTGACTCTCGCCCTGACTCCGCAAAAACGCCAGCAGATGGCGGGTGCCGTCACGCCGCACTCCGTAGGCCACCAGCATCTGCACCCGCTTGCGCCCCGCCGGACGCCGCACCCGCAAGCTCACTCCGTCCAAAAACAGATACGCGTAGTTGTCTTCCAACCGCGCCTGGTGGAACTGGCGCACCACTCCGTCCAGATCCCGCGTCAGCTTCGACACCGTCTGCGGGCTCACCACCTCTTCGGTCACCGTGGCCACCACCCGCCCCACTTGCCGCGTCGAGATGCCGCGCAGAAACGCCTCCCGAATCAGCATCGACACATCTTCGGCGCGCCGCTGAAAAGGTTCCAGCCCTCGCGGCAGAAAACTCTTCCCTCGGGTGCGCGCCACGCGCAGCCGGATCGTCCCCAACCGAGTCACGAAATCCCGTTCGTAGTAGCCGTTGCGATAGGGCTGCCGCCGGCTGCGCCGCCGCTGATACACTTCGCGCACCGCATACCGGTCCCGCTCCCGCCGCGAATCCGCCTCCAAACGCTCTTTCCACAGCCGCTTCGTCTCTCCGTACACATCCCCCCAGAAACTCTCTCTCATCTCCGCCAGAAAATGTTGGTAATGCTCCGTGATTGGGATTATCTTCGCCATCGGGTGTAGGTCTCCTTTCCAGGAACGGCTTTAGCTTGTGAGGCCAAAGCCAACTTACACCCTCTCGCTTTTACACAATCAAAGTTACGTCACCAATCGTGCAAATTGGCGGCGAAAAAGCCCGCCCGCGGAAAGGCCAACCCATAAGCGAGAAACGAAGCCTAAGACCCGAGAGCCCAAGACCGGAAGTCCGTACCCGCAATCAATCCGCGGGCCCGCGAGGAACCTCGCCGGATTCCAGAGGCTCCGGCTGTTCTTCCAGTAACCGCTGGAGTTCCGCACGAGTTTGCTTGATCAGCGCTGCCGCAAACTCGCGCGCGGACTGCTGGCGTTCGGCTGACAAATCCTTCACCCGCATGTTCAGGAAAGGAATGTCTTCCTCAAACCAACGCAAGGTTCTCTGCATGCGGGCGACTCGATAAGTAGAAGGAAGCATGGCAATAGCTCTCCGGTATCCCTACAGATTGCCACGCCAATGCGCACGCACAAGTCACCAGATGAATACCCGGGGAGTGGATTGCGGAACGCGCCTCTACTGGACAGGAGATGAACTTGGCCCTGCCAGCTTGCCTTTAGATCCTGGGATTTCTTGCTCCATCTGATCGTTGAGCCAGCCTTCGAGAAGCGCCTGGGAACCGGGAGGTAGGTTGACGAAGCGCAATCCCACGAATCCTTTGGGGTCGGCCCAAGCCACTTCCGTTTCCACGTCCAGCGTGAGATCTGTTCCCGGCAGAGTAAATCGCAACCGCGGAGCGGCGTTCTTGGGAAGCGCCTGGTGCAGCAACAGAGCGATCCCGCCCTCGCTGATATTGGTGCTGGTGGCTTTCAATTCCTCGTCGTCCAGCACCACGCAGACCAGCATTTTTACCGGCTGGCGGAAGTAGCGGCGCCGCTCGCGCAACATAAAACCAAGGGCTGCGTTGAAGCAGCGAGTCGCATTCAGGACAGAAAGCGGTTTATGCAGCACGAAGTTTACCCCCATGCCGAAGGCTTCCTGCGTCGTCGTTTTCTTGCCATTGACAATGGCAAACGTTACCGAGTTCTTGTTGCTGGGAGTGGCGCGCAAACACTCCAGAACTTCCACTCCACCGGGAAGGTCATCGCAGTCCACGATGACCGCATCGAATTTTTCTGAGATCAGAATCTCGCTGGCTTTTTTCGCCTCCTGGCAGATTTCGACCTCGATGGACAGTTTTTCCAGCGTCGGGCGCAATACCCGGAACACGTCGGCATCCCGACTCAAGAGGAGAGACTCCAACATGCTCTAATTCTAGAATTAGGCCGAAGTCGCCGAAAGTAACCAAGGTATCGGATTGCTTGAACTATCGGGGACGAGCACGGGTATCGGGCCTCCGGCTGCGGAAAGTGTGGTCATCGTGGAAAGCAGCAGCGTAAAGGCTCAGAATGGTTTCACGGCTATGCCAACTCTCGTCTATCTTTCGCTGGGATCCAATGTCGGCGACCGCAAGGCCCAACTGCGGGATGCTCTGGCTAGCCTTGGCGCCGCTGGAAAAATCGTGGCTGTGTCGTCCTTCTACGAAACCGAGCCTGTAGATTTCACCCGGCAACCCTGGTTTCTGAATTGTGCCGTCGCGCTCGAAACCAGGCAGACGCCGCGGCAACTGATGGCTTCGATTCTTGGCATTGAGGAAAAGATGGGGCGCCGGCGTGTCCAGAAAAAAGGTCCGCGCACCATCGATATCGACATCCTGCTCTTCGGCGAAACCATCCTGGATTCTCCGGAACTCACGATTCCGCATCCTGCGATGCACCAGCGCCGCTTTGTCCTTGAACCGCTGGCAGAACTTGCGCCTGAGGTGGTACACCCGGTTTTTCAGAAGACAATCCGCGAACTGCTCAACGCGCTGCCGACGGGGCAGACGGTAAGGAGGATCCCAAGATCTTCAATGGCCAACGACGAACGACCAGCGGCGAACGACTTAACCTAGGGCACAATGATCCGGCTCGCCGATTCCTGCCGCCCGAGCACGCCCGACTGCTTCTCGGGAAACTGCGCGAAGAGAAAATCAATGAAGGCGCGCGACTTGGGCCGTCCCGACGTTCGGCTATGACCCAGCCGAACCAGGAACACCAGAGCCTTGAGCACATCGCCATCCCGCAGGTTAGAGTAACCGAGCTGTTTCTGCTCGGCCTCGCGGTACTGCTTCACCATTTCTTCCACCTCCGCCACGACCGCATGTTGGGTGGCACTGGTCAGGGGCTGCTCGTAGTGCAGCCCGGAGTTCACTAACCGTTCATAACTCTCGCACATTGCGGAGAGCGCAACCATCAGGTCGCGATCGTTGATGCTGCGGTCGGCACGAGCCGCCTTTACCAGGGCATAGCTCAGTCCCATGAGGAGATGCTCGCGTTCGTAGGTAAACTGCTCCGAAATCTCGACCTGCAGAAATAACGATCCCTCATCGAACTGGCCGGTGGAGCGCGGTTTCTCGTGTTCGCGCGCCTGCTGCAGATAGGGACAATCGCTGGGACAATCCAGTGTCACCTCGCGCTGCTCGCCACAACACTGCGGGCAAATGCGTCCGTGGATGGCCGGGCAGAAGCGCTTCTCCTTGCGGATTTCGCAGATCGCGCAACTCAAATCGGGTTTCTCCTCTTCAGTATCAGTATTATGTCACCCCTCCGCCGTGCGGTGCGGAGAACTGGTGTTTGTACCCCTGGGTGCGTGTTTGGGCCATTTTGGGATGGCCATTTGCAAATGAGCTTGTAAAAATGGCCTTTTTTGTGTGTTATATGTATGGAACCCGCGTAGAATAAGGGTGTTTTCCACAGGGCATTGGTATAAGATCAAGCCCGCTGGAATTAAAATTCGAATCTTCTCCGAGGAGGAAATATGGCTTCAGGTTTGACCAAGACCCAACTCGTCCGTCATCTGGCCGAGAAAACTGAGCTTCCCAATAAAACTGCCGTGGCATTTCTGGAGCATCTTGCCGACGTCGCCGTCAAAGAAACCAAGAAGAATGGTGTGTTCGTATTGCCCGGCCTGGGCCGGCTGGTGAAGGCGCACCGCAAAGCCCGCGTGGGACGCAACCCGCAGACCGGCGAGCCCATCCAGATCAAGGCGAAGACCGTGGTGAAGTTCCGCGTCGCCAAGGCTGCCAAGGACGCAATCGCTCCCAAGAAGTAGTTTGTGTTTAAGATTGATTCCGAAGGCCGGCTTAGGCCGGCCTTTGATTTTCTGCACGGTCTGCATTCCGCACACCTATGCTGAACTGGATTGTCATTGGAATCGGCGATATTGCGGCCCGTCGCGTTATTCCCGCGATTCAAGCTGAACCCAGAAGCCGCTTGTATGGCCTGGTCACGCGCGATCCGGTAAAAGCTGCGCCTTACAAAACCTGTGCTTGGACCACGCTCGACGAAGCTCTCCGCGATCCCGCCGTGCACGCGGTTTACGTCGCCACTCCAGTTTTCCTTCACGCGCCTCAGACCATCGAAGCTCTTCGTGCGGGCAAGCATGTGCTGTGCGAGAAGCCGATGGCCATGAACGAAGCCGAAGCTCGCTCGATGGTGAAAGTTGTAGAAGAGGCCGGACGAACTCTTGGCGTGGCCTACTATCGCAGAACTTATCCAAAAGTTCAGCGCGCGAAACAACTGCTCAAGGCCGGCTGCATCGGCAAGCCCGTCCTCGCCGAACTCACCAGCCACGGATGGTTTGACGAACACGAGCGCCATCGCAATTGGCTGATTGATCCGGCCAGGGCCGGAGGCGGCCCGCTCTACGACATCGCCTCCCATCGAATCGACGTGCTGAACTTCTTCTTCGGCCAACCCCTGCGTGTCTCCGGCCACCTGTCGAATGCGGTTCATCACTATGCGGTGGAAGACAATGCGACCGTGCTGATCGACTACGCAGATGGAGTCCGCGGCATCGTAGATGTTCGCTGGCATTTCAAGGTGGAGCGGGACGAATGCCGCATCCGGGGCACCGAAGGAGAAATGGAGCTAAGTCCGCTGAACGGTCCCGGGCTTGTTTATCCCGGCGGCCGCGAGAATCTCCCTCCCCACGCCAACCTGCACTATCCGATGATCGAAAACTTCGTGGACGCCGTGCTCGGTAAAGCTCCACTGCTTTCCAGCGGAGCGTCTTCCTACTGGACAGATTGGGTCATCGAGCAAGCACAGCGAGAGAGCGGCGCGCAGTAAGCCACAACCTCCGCGTTCTCTGGAGCCGTTCTCATGGCCCTATTTTCCTTTTGCAACAGAAAAGCTGCCGCAACTCACCGGTCGATTCAAAGCTGGCCCCGGCCACAGGTTTCCCCGATGCCAGCAGGTTACGAATCTTTTCGCGGTTAGGCCCGGCATGCTCGATGGCTTCTCCCAGGCTGCGCAGCGCTTGCTCGATCGGAGTGCCTTCCGGCAGCCGGAAGATCCACGGAATGTTGGTCGTAGTCAGCGCGCGATCGGAAGAGATGGCAACCACGGGAAGGAACGACTTCACCGCGATTTGTTCGGCCAAGTGACTGGAGTCGCGGTCGAGTGCGATCAAGGCCAGAGCCTGATCTTGATAGACCGCCTTTACCAGCTCGTCGGAAGCTTTTCCCCAGGAAAGCTGAGAGGGAATTCCAATCAGAGATATACGCTGGCCGTTGCCGTTGATCTCGCCCAGCAAGCGGACTACCTCGGCGGAACGGACGATTTCATCGGCTCGCGGCCCGAAGACGCCGATCGTCAGCTTGCTGGTCTTTACCTCGCCCAGCCTCGGCCCCGCGTACTGCACGCCGTTCTCCCCCACGCGGGCGTATGGCTTTTCCATGGTGATACGGCGGTACTCGATTTTTCCATTGCGCACGTGGGCCAGAAAAAGCGGAGCGATGTTCTTGCAGTTCGGATCGAAAACCATGTCGCCGGTCACGCCCTTATAGCTTTCAACGCCCGTGAGAGCGTCGCGAATCCGGCCTTTGTTCAATCCCGCGCGGCAGATGGCATTCAGCAGTATCTGCATCGCATCGTAGGCGAGAGCCGCGAAATGATCCGGCGCTTCGTGGAAGCGTGCCTCGTACCGGGATTTAAAATCGAGCCAGCGCGGATCGGAGCGAGTCGGATCGTACGGAAAAATTGCCTCAAAGTTTTCCGCCGCCGAGCCGGCCAGCTTAACCAGTTCGTCGCCAATGGTGCGGTGACTGCCGAACACGCGTTGCTTCATGCCCAACTCCTGCATCTGCTGCAGGATCATCGCCGCCGGACCAATGTCGGTCCAGAACACGATGCCGTCCACCCGCGAATCCTCGATCACCTGGAGCTGGCGGCGGAAGTCGATATCGCCGGGCATGAACTTCTGTTCAATCACCACGGGATGACCCAGCCGGCGTGAAGCGTCACGGAACTTCAGGACGCCGAAGCGCCCGTAGCGGTCATTCACACGCAAGATCGCAATCCGCTTCAGGCCGAGCTCGGTATAAATGTGGCGCGCCAGCGTGTAGCCCTGCAGGCGGTCATCCTGAATATCGGTGAAGTACCACGGGATGATGGTCTCGGGAATCGTAGGGTCCGTGGACGCGCTGTTCACCAGCGGCGTTTCAGCTTTCAGCGTGACCCGCAGCGCGATGTGGGTCGTGTCGGAACTGATCGACCCGAACATGGCCCACACTTTCTCGTCGTAAACCATCTTGACGATCTCGTTGCTGGCCGCGCCCCAAATGGCCGAATCGTTGTGCACCATCAACTTGAAGGGTCTACCACCGTAGCCGCCGTTTGCGTTGGCCTCTTCGATGGCCAGCGTAGCCCCATTCAACATGCGGTTACCCAAATCCTGTTGGGGGTGGTTATAGAGAGGACCGACGAAGCCGATGCGAATCTCGGATAAATCTTTCAACTCGGGATCGGGTACATCGCGGGCTGCACCGTTGTATTCGACCAGATCCTGATAGTACTCGTGATAAGGCGTAGTGAACTTCGAAAACGGCCGCAAGTCGTCGGGCGCGCCGGTGTAAGGTTTCAGCGAACGTTGCGCAGGCGGGCCAGTCGGCTTGCTCCCGCAGGCACATGGAACAGATGTCTGCGCCCATGCCGTGGACACGAGCACAACCGCGACAACATACACCGGCACGCTACGCATAAACGCTACTCCATGGGCGATTCGCGCCGGAACATGGCAATCGCTTCGATTTCGACAAGCAAATCCGGACGGCAAAGAATCGCCTGGATGCCGGTGGACGCCGGCAGCGGATCCAGGCCCTGCTCTTCGTAGAATGCCGTCCGCTCTTCGTTGAAGGCCTTGTAGTCGCGCTCGATGTCGCGCAGGTAGCACGTGGTGCGCACGATGTCATGCCAGGTCGCACATTCGGACGCGAGCAGCGCCGTGATGTTGTCGAACGTGCGGCGCAGTTGGCCGCGCAGGTCGCCCACGTGCACAGTCCTGCCTTCGTCATCAATGCTGGCGGTACCTGAGATCAGCAGAATCGTGAGCCCATTCAGATCGATCCGCATGCCGCGCGAGAATGCGCTGCCGTAGGCGTAAGCTTCATTCAGCGCCGAGTGGTTAGTGATGGCGCGCTTGACCACCGGCGCCGTGGTTACTTCCGCGAGTAGTTCCTGCACATTCATAGAATCACTCCTTAAGAATTCACTTTTGTATCGACTTGCGTGCTGGCACAACTTCTGCGGATTTTGTCGAGCCAGTTTTTGCCGAAGCAACTCCTGTCGAATCGTGTTGCCGAATACCGTGGCTCAATCCTTTGGCCGTCGCTACCCAAAGGTCATCTCCCTGGAAATCGACCCCGAGAATGTAGTTATGCGCGGGCGCACTTTGCACCGCAATTTTCTTGACGTCGCCGGCCGCGTCGCGCACCAGCATCTCCGGTTTGTGCGTATCGAGTGCAGGCCGATAGACCGCCCAGTTCGTGCCGTCGTAATAAGCCAGTCCCTTATCGGTGGAGAACCAGGCGCGATTGCCGTCCACGGCTTTGATCTGGTTCAAGAAGTTGCTGGGCAGGCCGCTGTCTTTCTGCAGGAAGTTATGCCAATAGCGGCCGTCGTAGCGGCTGGCGCCGAAATAAGTCGCGACCCAAAGAATTTTGCCGACGTAACTGACCGAGGTTGTGATCTCGTGAATCAGTCCCTGGTCCTTCATCAGCACGATCTCATTTTCGCCGTCAGGATCGTTGTAGTCCTTCCAGTGCTCCGTCTTGACGTCGTATTCGAGCACTCCGCCGCCCCACACCGCGTAGTAAACCTTGTCTTCCGCGGGACTCACGGCGTACGTCCAGATCTCATACATGGGCGTGTTGCGCTCGTTGAATAGTGCCCACTGGCCGGTGCGCATATTGAATCGGCTTGCGCCGGCGGCGGTTGCGGTCCAGACAAAATCTCCCTGCACGCCGACTCCGTACACAATGTCATTGCTCAGACCCGAATTCAGCTGCGTGAAGTTATCAATGCGGCCAGCGGAGATGCGGCTCAGCCCACCCATGGTGCCCACCCACAAATCGCCCGCACGCTTGTCGAGCGCGAGCGACAGCACAGCCTGATGCGCCAGGCCATCGGCGGGACGGAAGACTTTCCATGCGCCGTTTTCGTACAGGCCAAGTCCGTTCTCCGTACCTGCCCAAATGCGATTGTCGTCCACGAGAACGCAAAAGACATGATTGTCCGGCAGGCCGTTGGCGGTGGTGAAGTTCTCCCAACGGAAGCGGGGCATGTCTTGGGCGGCCGCAAGCGCAGTCGCCAGAGAAACCGCAATCGCTGCAGCCAGCCGCGCGCACCAGATTCTCGGCGTTATCTTCATAGCGTTTTCAAATATTCGATGAGATCGTTCAATTCGTCCTTCGTAAGATCGTTGCTCACCCCGTGCGTATCTTTCGGATTGAACACGGTCCATATTTCTTCCAGAGATCGCGCCGAGCCATCGTGCAGATACGGCGCCGAATACGCCACGTTGGGCAATTGCGGCACATCGATGACCGGCGAGCGATCCGTCGACTTGCCGGTGCCGACATCGACTTGCTGCTGATTTGTGTACTTCGGGCCGCTATGGCAATACGCACACTGGTTCTTCTCGGGAATCGGCTTGCCACTCTTGTATTTGGTCCGCTCAAAGATCGCCTTCCCGCGTTCCTCCGCCGGAGTCAGCTCTCCATTCGCCGGACGATAACGATTCGGACGATAAGGAAGCGAGTACACAAAACTCACCAGATCGGTGACTTCTTGCGGCGTGTAGCTCTGGGATCGATAGAAATACTTTTCCGTCCGCGGTCCGCACTCGGTCGGCATGTCGGGATTTCCACCGTTCCATTTGAACGGCTCCGTGCCCGCCAGGCTCTCCAGCGATCGATTGTCGACAATGTCCTTGCCGAAACCGTCAGGCTCCAGGTCCCACTGCAAGCCGTCAATCGTCGCATCCAGGTGGCAATTGGCGCAGCCGAACTGGCCTTGAAACGCATAATCGGCGGTGAAGAATAGCTGTTCCCCGCGGCGAAGTGCGTTGACTATCTTCGGTCCGCCGAGGTCGATTGTCGAAACTACCTTGTCGCTCAATGTGTCTATGACCGAAATATTGTCGTCGAGCCGGTTGGCCACATACAGCCGCTTACCGTCTTCTGACAACAGGACCCCGCGCGGATTGTGGCCAACTGGAATTCTCCCAGTCACATAATTCGCCGAAGCGGAAAGATCATTCGCGAGATTACTTGTTGACGATTGCCACCGAGTTTTGGCAAACGCCAGCAACTTTCGCACGTCGATCGCCGTCACGTTCTCGGACCCGGCTGTGGTCACGAACATTTTCGATTTGTCCGGCGTGATCGCCACTCCCCAAGGCAGAGCGTAATAGCGGTCAAGTTCATCGATTGGGACTTGGACCGTTCCGCCGACATCGTTGCCGAACAAAGTCAGCGAGTCGCCAAACGCCCATCCGTGCTCCACGTGCGCCAGAGGAATGAGGTTCTTGGGGCGAAGCTGGGCTGCTACGCCGAGCTTGCCGTCTGCGGAAAGCGCTACATGAAACACGCCGGCAACGTTGTGCAGCCGCTTGCGCTCGACCACGACTTGACGCGCCGTGTCGATGACCGTGATTTCCGAATTCGGTGGCGTCCGGAAGGCGCCCGCATTCGGATAGATGTGTGTGCCATATACCCACTTCCCATCCGCAGACAGCGCAAGATAGCTTGCGCCACGGCCAGCCAGCAGCCGTTTCGTCTCCTCTCCGGTTCTGACATCGATCAAAGAAATGTCGTTGCTAAGGCGGTTCGCGACGTACAAAGTCTGGCCGCTCCGGTCGCAAACAATGCCGGTCGGTTCGAAGCCCGTGATCAGAGTGCGCACAACTTTCAAAGTTGCCGCGTCGATCACCGACACCGTGTCTGACCACGAGTTCGTCACGTAAATCTTCCCGCCATCGGGCGACAACACAATTCCGCGCGGCACGTGCCCCACCGGAACAGTACTCACGACCTTGCCCGATGCAAGCTCCACCACGCGCAGTTCGTCGCTGGCTTGGCAGACCACGTAGAGCAAGCGACCGTCCGGCGAGAGCGCCATTTCAATGGGCGAGAGGTAGCGCTGATTGACTTCTGCCCCAGACCCAGCTGCTGCGGGTTTAGCGGTGGGTGCCAGCAAAGTGAGTGCGAGAATCGCCGCCAGCACAGACACTGTACTCGCAATCACTTTTGGCTTGCCGCGGCGTGTAGTCGCCACTCGCGTCGCTGCTCGCATTTACGGCTCCTCCACCGTGAGCACGCGGTCAACCGCCAGATTCTCCAGAACCTGCACCTGCCCGCTGGGCCAGCGGATGGTCAGCTTGTCGCCCTTCGCCGCACTTCCCAGGCCAAAATGAACACGGCCGTCATCCTGCGACAGGTAACCCGATCCCGCAATTCGCTCGGCGATCTGCTTCCTTCCACCGGCAAGCAACTCCAGGTGCGCACCGATGCCGTCGCGATTGCTCTTCTTCCCCTTCAGCTTCACCGTCAGCCAGTGATTGCCGTTCTGTGTCACGTTGTGCAGCAAAGTCCCGGGCGCGCCCAGGTTCACCACAAAAGCATCGATCTTCCCGTCATTGTCATAGTCCGCAAAGCATGCGCCGCGCGAAACCGCCTTCACATCGAGCGCCGGACCCGCATCACGCGAAACATCGGCAAACTTGCCGTTGCCCAGCCCGCGAAACAACGACTGCTCCTGCGGTATCAGATGAATCAATCCGCCGTGAAAAACTAAAATGTCGAGCCAGCCGTCATTATCGAAGTCGTAAATCCCCGTGCCCCAACTGACGTATTGCGCCGTAGCCTGCGAAATTCCGGAACTCGGCCCCATATCTTCAAATCCGTTCTCTCCGGTATTGCGCATCAGGCGGTTGTACTTCGAGTCGGTTACCCAGAGATCCATCCGCCCGTCGCCGCCGATATCGGCGAACACGGGACCCATTGCGGAAGTGTTCTCCCCATTCTGGCCGTAAGCAACGCCGAGCTCGGCGGCCACTTCTTCAAACGTGCCGTCGTGCTTGTTGTGGAAGAGGAAATTCTCGGTTTTGTCGTTGGCGACGTAAATGTCGGGATAACCGTCGCCGTCGAAGTCCGCCGCCGTAACGCCCATGGCCCGGCCTTTGTAAGCGCCGATTCCCGACTTGTCGGTCACGTCGGTAAACGTGCCGTTGCAGTTATTGTGAAAAAGACGGTTCGTGTCGGCCGCGTAGTCGAGTGGGCCAGGATAGTTGTCAGCGGCGTAGTAGTTCCGATATTTCGGATCGAACTTCACATAGCGGCCGACGAACAGATCGACGCAGCCGTCACGATCGTAATCAAGCCACGCGGCGCCGATCGACCAGCCGTCAACCTTGATGCCGGCTTTTTCGGTTACGTCTTCGAACGTCCCGTCGCCGCGGTTGCGATAAAGAATCGCTCGTCCGTAGCCAGTCACGAACAGATCGACAAAGCCGTCGTTGTCGAAGTCCGCGGCAATCGCGGCCATTCCGTAAAGGTTGCCGGCTACGCCAGCCTGCTCGGTAACATCCGTAAATGTACCGTCGCCGTTATTTCGGTACAGATGATTGTGCGGCGCAACCGCCGGGGGCTGTTTCAATGGGTAAGGATGCATGCCCTCTTCCAGCGGCTTCCCGCTGACCACGTACAGATCCGGCAGGCCGTCGTTGTTGTAGTCGAACCAGACGCAGCCTGCGCCAGTGCCTTCTAACAAAGAGCCCAGCTCCTGTGCCCCGAAGCTGTGCGTAAATTGAATACCTGACTTCGCTGTCGCGTCCTCGAAGCGGATCGGGCTCGGCGTGGTGACCTTGGCTGATTGGGCAAGCAACGCTGAACACATCAGCAGGAACACAAAGGTTACTGCGATCGACTTACGCACCACCGAGTTCTGCATGATCGAGATTCGCGTTTTCACCTTATTGCCCTCCGGCAGAACTCCCTCCTGCAGAACTATGGACAGCGCCGGTCATGTCGGCAGGCGTCGTCGACTTCAGCAGAATCATCGGCACGGCGTTTTCCGGCGCAGTTTCCGGTCCCGCATGGCAGCCCACGCACGCACGCTGCTCGCCGCGGCGCATCCAGAACCATCCCGCCTGCCGCTTCAGCGTTTTGCCCGAGCCGTCGAGCAGTTCGATTTGCAGCGGCTGCTCGGTCGGGACCTGAACAAAGAACGATCCGTCCCGCTCCACCGGCGCCGATCCCAACAGCTTCGAATTCCCCGCGCCGTCCCGCGTGTATAGCCGAACGGAGCGAATCGACCCGGCGGCAAACCGGTATTTCGATGTGTAAGCGTTCAGACAAAGGAGATTGGCGTTCGGCCAGTCATGCAGCCCCGACGGATGACGTTTCGGTACGGTGCGTTCCATAACTAATACCGGCTGGATCACGTTCGCATTAGGCCCCGCCGCCGCGGGCCTCAAAGAGTCGGCCCCCGGCTTCCACCACATCAATTGAAATGGGGCACTCTGAGGCTGACCCTTCCCATCCCGCCACGCCACCAGCCAATCGCCCGACGAAGTCTCGGCGATGTCTCCCGCGTATTCTCCCGCCGGAGTTGGGATGCGAATTTCTTCTGCTCGCGACGATATGAACCGTGCCAGGCCAAGCGAGGAGATGAACACGATGTCGCCCGAGACGACCTGCTTACCCGAGTGGCGGGCTTGGCCATGATCGCAGCGATAGGACTCCACTCCGCTGCCGTCGGAATAAACGGTATAGAGTTCTGGCGCGCCGTTGTTTCCCAGTGGGTAGGTTGACTCAAACAAAATGCGCCCGTCGCGGAGAACATCGGTCGGCAAGGAATTTCCAAAGATATAGGTCAGCTGCACAGACTTCCCATTCGTTGCGTCTGTGGCCTCAATCACAAACCGCCCGTCGATTTTCTTCGCATAGACAACGCGATCTTCGGGCAAATAGAAAGGACGAACGCAATCCTCCGTACACGACGTGATGCGCCGCGGTTCCCCGCCGGTCAAGGCAACCTCCCAAATTTGCCAGGGATCCGCACTGTTCCGCTTGCCGGCGAACAACACTCTCTTTCCATCGAACGAAACGCTAGGATCGGCAGAAGCCGCAAAATCTGGAGCCAGAGGATGCTTGCCGGTCGCATCTTGAAGAAATATGACTGCGTCGGAACTGAATCGGTCAGCACCGCGAATCCATGCGAGCGGCTCGTATTGTTTCGCAACGGTGAAAAGGAATGCAGGAGAATCTGGGACCGAAGAGAGAACCGGGCGCGCGGGTGCGAGTCCGATAATAATAATGACTGAAAGCAGCCGCACCGCGATAGGCCGCGCCTGCATTAGTCTGTTCCCCCAACCGCGACTAACTGCCGGCCCACGCACTGCGCAGCCTCCCGGATCGCCAAGTAAGGTTGCAGGTCGTCCATCATGTCGCGAAAACCGCGGAAGGTAAGCGACTGAGCCCCGTCGCTCATCGCCTCGTCCGGCGACGGATGCACTTCCACCAACAACCCATCCGCGTCCACGGCCGCGGCGGCCCGCGCCAGAACCGGAACCAGGCAACGAACTCCGGCAGCGTGACTCGGATCGACAATCACCGGCAGGTGCGAAACTGTCTTCAGCACCGGCACCGCGGCAATGTCCAGCGTATTGCGTGTTGCCGTCTCAAAAGTCCGGATGCCGCGCTCGCACAGAACGATCTGCCGATTGCCGCTCATCGCAATCACTTGCGCGGATCGCAACAATTCTTCGAGCGTCGCGGTCATCCCTCGCTTCAGCAGCACAGGCCGCCCACAATGCCCTAGCTTCTCGAGCAGCGCGTAGTTCTCCATGCTGCGCGTCCCTACCTGCATGAAGTCGGCATACTCGGCGATCAGGTCGACGTCTTCCCCGCTCATCACTTCGGTGACGATCGCGAGCCCAGTCTCTTCCCGCGCTTTGCGCAAGATCTTTAAGCCTTCGATGCCCAGACCCTGGAAGGCATACGGCGAAGACCGCGGTTTGTAGGCGCCTCCGCGCAAAATGCGCGCGCCCGCTTCGGCTACCGCCTCGGCTGTCTGCAGCAACTGGCGCTCCGACTCCACCGCACAGGGACCTGCCATCACGACAAAATCACCGCTCCCGATTTCGACATCGCCAACCCGAACCACACTGTTGGCGCACTCGTCCGTCTTGGCTACAAGGTCGAAACACGAGAACTGGCCGTTCCATTTGGGGTTCATGAATGGCGACCGCCAATTCTACGTAGCTGTGAGCTATCAATCACTACTAAGAAACTACTAACCTATTTGTGATCTCAATCACAGGCGTAGCGAGATCGGCCATTTAACGATAGAAAAAACGGCGACTCAGATCGGTCTGAGCCGCCACAGGAAATGACATTTTTGCGCGCATGACCGTATCAGTTCGAGTTGAATGCCTCCGTCAGAGAGATTATTTTCAGCGCAGCCCTAAGTTGCTCTGCTGTCGCGGAGGATTTAAGGCGTAACGTGACTGGCTCCGCTGGGAGCAGATCGAAGTAGTTATCCGAACTTTGAACATCAAGATCACCGAAAGACAAGTACACGCTTCGGGCCAGCTTTGCCGACTGAACAGTAACGGCGTAATCTTCGCCGGTCTTGTTGAAAGTCGCCTCGATCTTGGGCGCAACCGGCAATTCCAGATCGTGCGTCGCATTGAAGAAGATCAAGTTTCGCGACACTCTCTTGCCGGCTATGTCCAAGTCAAACACCAAAAAGCTTTTATGCAGATCGCTCTTCGCCGCCACGGATGCTTTGTCCACCGTGAAATAGATTGCATTAGATTGCGCCGGCACTTGGATGTCTTCCGTTTGCTCGAGCAAATTGTTTCCGGAGAAATCGAGCAGCCGCATGTGTATCGTCCCGGAAATCGGCTCGAGCTTGTCGGAGACTACATATACATCCACTTTATCGTCATGCAAAAAAGGAGAGATCAATACGTCGTCGTAAAAGCGGCGGGCATAGTAGTGCAACGCCTTCCAACGGCCGTAGTAATCGATGCTCGCCCACGATGCCACCGGCCAGCAGTCGTTCAACTGCCAGTAGAGTGAACCCATGGTCCGCGGACGCTGCCTGCGAAGGTGCTCGGCGCCGATCTTGATGATCTCGCCCTGCTGCACCTGGCTCAAATAAACGAACGAGGCGAAGTCCTTCGGCTCGCGGTACTCGCGCAGCATGTATGTGAGGATGCGTTCGTTTCCGCCTTTATTTTTCTGGTGCGCCTGCATGACGGTGGAACGAATGTCGAAATCGTCGGGCTTGGCGAACGCCTCAATGGTGCGCATCTCGGGGAACGATTGAAATCCGTACTCCGTCATGAAGCGCGGAAATTGCAGGGTATAGTCCGAGGCCGGCGCTTGCTGGTGCCACACCGCCCAGTAATGCATATCGCCGTTGTGCTGATTGTCGGGAACCTCTTCGAAGTTGGCGCTGGGAGAGCTTGGCGTGTAAGGAACCGGATCGGCGTACTGCGTGACCGTGCTCCTCAGGATATCGGAGAAAAGGATCACGTAATCCTGCCAGACGCGTTCGCGGGCCTCGGCTGAGATTGACTCTTTGAACTCCTGGCGATCGCCCCAGTGATGCCATCCGGTTTCAACCTCATTGTTGCCGCACCAGATCACGACGCTCGGATGATCCCGCAGACGCTTGATCTGGTCGATGGCTTCTTGCCGCACATTTTCCTGAAAGGCAACGTCGCCCGGAACCATGTCGCCGCCGAACATGAACTCCTGCCAAACCATAATGCCGAGTTCGTCGCAGATATCGTAGAAATCGTCGGATTCGTAGTAACCGCCGCCCCACTCGCGAACCATGTTCATGTGCGCGTCGCGGGCGGCTTGCAGAATGTTGCGATGAATCTCTGGAGTTACACGGTTCGGAAAGCTGTCGAACGGAATCACATCCGCGCCTTTGCCGAAGACCGAGATGCCATTCACCACGAATTCGAAACTCTTGCCCCACTGATCGGGAGCACGGCGCAGCCCCACGGCACGCAATCCAGTTTTCACTTCGGCGTGAGCGGCAGCTTCGCGGCCAATCCGGATCGAAGCGGAAAACCGGTAACGGCTCTGAGCTCCGTAACCAACCGGGTACCACAGCTTCGGCGACGCTATTCGCAATGGAAACGAAACATGATTGATGCCAGCGTTGAGCTGCAGTGTCTGGTTTCCATCGGCCGTCTGCGCTCCGGACATTTCATCGTGAGCCAAAGTGAGAGTGGCCGTCGTAGGCTTGCTGGCTTCGACATCAAGCTCTGCCGCAACATTGGCTAAGCCTGACGTGATGCTCCGTTGGTGAATATGAAAATTGTCAATCCGGAGCACATCCCAAGTCTCAAGACGCACCGGCTGCCAGATGCCTTCGGTCATGAAGCGCGGTCCCCAATCCCAACCATAGTTGTAGGGAGCTTTGCGCGTGTAAGGAGCGGTGGCGATGTCCTCTTCGTTTCCGTAGTTGTGAGTTGAAATCGAGGGCAAAATGTAGGGCAAGGACTTGGCGTACGGAATCATCTTCTCAACGGCAGAATGGAATACGATCCGGAGCGTATTGGAGCCCGGCTTCAGCAGCGTCTTTGCCGGGATCCGCCAGCGCCGGAACATGTTGTCCGCCTGAAGAACCGGCTGGTCATTCAGGTAGACGTCCGCAAACGTATCCAGCCCGTCGAAAACCAGATCGAGATGGTCGTGGCCAAGGGCCGCGGCATCAACTTGAAATGTAGTCTGATACTCCCAGTCCGCCAGGCCGATCCACTGAAGATGGAATTCGTTATCGCGATCGAACGGATCGGGAATGAGTTTGTTGTGCAGCAAGTCGGTTTGCACCACTCCCGGAACTTGTGCGGGATGCCACTCCTTGACGTCGGATCGATCGGTATTGGCGACCGCCCGAAACTGCCAACCGGAATCTATGGTTCGCGCCGCAGGCTCCGCCGCTTGTAATGGCACTGCGGTCAGAGAACAGAAGAGACAACTGAGAAGAAAAAAAACGGCGGCAGACAAATTGCGAAGGGATCCGAGCCGCAGCAGTTTCATAAATTGAGTCGCTCCTATCTCAAGTAATTGGAAGCTATCAGTCATCTCATAAATCGTCTTGGGAAGGGCACGGCTTTCAGCCGTGCCGCCCGGAACCAATAAAGACGTGGGCTTTAGCCCTGCGGGATCCCGGAGGCTTACCTCCTCGGTTCATTATGAGATGACCTTCTGTAAATCTAGTGCTGTGAATCCGGCTGTGCCGAGGTTTGCGGCTGAGCCGAATTGTTCTGCAGCTGGTGGAAGGGAACTCCTCCGGCGGACAATAAGTATGGTAGTTGCCGCCGCAATCTTTACTATGTTTTGTGTCCCAGTTCATGTAGCGGGTCACAAAAAGATCCAGCTTCCCGTCGTTATCGTAGTCGAAAAATCCGGCTGAAACCGACCATCCACCCTTGGCAACTCCCGCTTTGGCAGTCACATCGGTAAAGGTGCCGTCCCCGTTATTGTGATACAGTTGCCGATTCCCACGGCGACCTCATCTGTTTCGCTCGCTTGGACGGGGCTCCTGTCTCCTCCATCCGCATCGCTATGAATGAGGCCTGGACTGCGGCCCGCGAGCGCAAGCCAACCAGCGAAATCGGAGAAAAGGTCAAACATCCCGAGAAAGGCCACGACATCGCCTACTACGGCGATCCGAACTATGTCGGCTGGGGCGGCGGAATTCCAGTCTGGAAGAACGGCGAAGTGGTCGGCGCCGTCGCGGTCAGCGGCCTGTCCTCGAATGAAGACATCGCTCTGGCCACGCTGGGCGTGGAACTGCTCGCCGGCTCCTGATAGAACCACCCCCCGTAAGACAATGAGGTCCTCCCCCATAGCTTAAGAACCCCGGCAGGCGGGGTCCCCATTCCAGCGTTTTGTTCGGATTTCGTAACAGAAATCACTTTTTTGCTGGATTAATGCAATTTAATGCCAGACTCAGTGGCACTGAGGGGGACGAGTGGATCCGAGGGACTGCCCGCGCTGCGGCGGTACCGGATATGTGGACAAGCCGGCGGACGTTAGTGGCAAGGCCGAAGGCGTGGCATTTATCCGGGTGAAGTGTCCGGCCTGTGCAGGCAGTGGACGGATAAACTCAATTCCACCTTCTACTGCGGGCTGACCGCACGGCCTGTGGTGCTTGCGAAGACGTATGAGCCTGGGCCGTCATCCTTCCCGCCCTGAAGTGACGGTCTGGGCCCTACGTTGCAAAAGCTGCCGATGCGCGATCGAACGTCCTGCCCTCAAACTCCGTCCACAATTTATAAGATCCGTCAGGCAATGCCAGCCGCTTTGCTGCGGCTTCGGCGCCGGGCAGAAGCGGTCTCCACGCGGTTACGGCCTGCGGCTTTGGCGCGGTAGAGCGCCTTGTCGGCCGCCTGGACGACTTCTTCCGCGGATGAATTCTCCAGGCCACAAGTCGCCACTCCGATGCTCGCCGTAACCGAAAGCTCGGCCGACGCCTTTGCGCGCGCTAGCTGCCGGATGGCATCGCCACGCGAGCGAGGACGCAAATTGCGCGAATCTGAATTGCGACGATCCGAACTTCGACGATCCGCACCGCGCTCTTCCTGCCGCCGGTCTTGCCCGCGCAGACGAAAGCTGCTGGCTTCAATGTCGGCGCGCAACTGATCCAGATGGTCCAGCACATCCCGGCTTGTCTTTCCGGGGAAGACGATGGCGAATTCCTCTCCGCCGCATCGGTAAGCTTGTCCTCCTCCGCTTACTCGCGCCAGCCGTGACGCCACCAACCGCAGCACCTGATCTCCCGTGTCATGCCCGTAAGTGTCGTTGCATCGTTTGAAGTGGTCGATGTCCACCATCGCGATGGAATACGGCGGCTCCAGCCGAAGCAAGGCATCGTGAAAGGCGCGCCGCGAAGGCAGTGCCGTGAGTTCATCGTGATAGGCGAGCAGGTACGAAGTCTCCACCATCGATACCGCCAGGATGAAAGCCGCCGTGGCAAAGTACGCGGAGGGAATGCGTCCCGCGCCCCCGAAGCGAAGCGCCATGAACGAAGCTGCCAACGCCCAGAGCAGTCCGCTCTCCACGGGCTTGCGGAAAAGCACAAACCGTATCAGCAGCACCACCGCCGCGGCCGAGAACGCCACCAGTGTGGCGAAAGGCAAAGGCTGCGCCAGAACAGGGTGGTGCAGCGCCCGCGGCGCGGCAGCCAGTGAATCGGGCCGGCACCGCACAGCCACGACAACGGATTCGACAAACAGCAACAAACCTGCTGGCGCAACGCTGGAGAAGCTGAATCCTTTTTCCCGCGCCAGCGAAAGCAGAACAAAGTTCAGCGGCAACAGCAACCCTACCGCGGCCAGAGCGGTGCTTCCCGGTCCGCTGCTGGTGACCGGGCCAGAAGGGATATGGCCGGAAGAAAAGTAGGAGATTGCGCGTTCGGCGAGAAACAGAACCAGCAAAGCGAAAAAGATGCGGCTGGAGTGAAATCGCCAGGCCATCAGCAGCCCCGCGATCAACGCCGCGTAAAGCGCGAAGCCGATAAGCGCGGCACCGGGCGTGACCACCCCCGTGTGCAGCAGCGCAGCGGCCGCCACGATCCAGATGACTGGCGTCAGCAGGGACTTCATCGCAGTTTGCTCCCACCGTTCATTGCAACAGTTCTTGTGCCAGCCGCGTCCTCTGCAGCCTATCCTCTTCCGATTGCCGTCTTCCGATTATCTCCGCCAGCGTGGCCCCAGAGTAATTGACAGATCGGGTTCGGAGGAGCGCTGATTCAAACGGACGAGCCGATCTGAGGTCTGTGGAATCCCACCCCGCGACCGCAGTTTACCTTGCGCTTGCCGAAGGCTCCCACACACTTGGCGCGTGCAGTACCATCGGCCCTGCGGGGCTTAACTTCCGTGTTCGGGATGGCCAAGGGTACGGAACAAATTAACCGGTTCGCGCGTAGAAGCAACTGGTCTACCTCGCCAGAAAGGATCCCAGCATGAACAAGCTTGTTGACACCCTGCAAGCGGTGCTCCTCGCAGTGCTGCTGGCTGCACCGCTATCTCACATCCACGCACAAACCGCGGCTGCGCCCGACGCGCTCTTTCAAACCATCCAGTCTCTCGATACCCAGCTTTTCGACGCCTACAACCGTTGCGATCTGGAGAAAGTCGGATCGCTGCTGGCAGACGATTTGGAGTTCTATCACGATAAGACCGGGTTGAGCCGCGGACGGGCGGCTCTGGTGGAGGGCATCAAGAACAACATTTGCGGCAAGGTGACCCGAGAACTCGTGCCGGGGACGCTTGAGGTTTATCCCATTGCCAACTATGGCGCCGTGGAGATCGGCGTGCACCGGTTTCACCATCCGGGACACGAGAATGCCGAGGGGGTCGGCGAAGCGAAGTTTATCCACCTGTGGGAAAACAAAGATGGAGCGTGGAAGATCACGCGGGTGATCAGCTTCGACCATCATGGGCTGACCAGGTGACGGCCTGCGCTGCCAAAGGAAAAGGCCAATCTGATTTCTCAGACTGGCCTTTATCTATGCCGGCAACGACCTACGCTCCCACACACTTGGCGCGTGCAGTACCATCGGCCCTGCGGGGCTTAACTTCCGTGTTCGGGATGGGAACGGGTGGATCCCCCGCGGTAAGATCACCGACAACTTGAGGCGCTTAGCAGGCGTGAATGAGCCGCCTGAAAGGGCGGCGATTGGGAGCCTGCTGCCGAAATCCTGAGCGTTCTTTTGCGAAGGATCTCTACGCCATCTCGTAGCTGTCAGATTCGACAGCAAACTTATCGCGTCCCCAGCCTCAGATCCCGCCCTCGCAACAACTGAGAACTGAGAACTGAGAACTGAGAACTAGCTTTCAAAGATCGCGAGGACAATGCCTCACAACTGAATAGATTGGGTGTGGCTTACTTTCATCTTTGTTTCTTTCCGATTTCTGCCACCGTACTTCGGCTTTTCGTCGGCGCACAGTCGTCAGCTATCTCTCCGCCGCCCAAGTTCTGGCAGCGTTTGAAATTCGCCTTCAGCCCAGTCCAGTTTCTGACTGCGTGCTGAATGCTGAGTGCTGACGGCTGTTTTCTGCACCGAGTAAATTCTATGGTCAAGCCGAACGGGCGATTAGTACTGGTAAGCTACGAGCGTTGCCGCTCTTCCACCTCCAGCCTATCAACCAGGTAGTCTTCCTGGGCCCTTCTTATCCCTTACGGGTTGGGAGATCTCATCTTGAGGAGTGCTTCCCGCTTATATGCATTCAGCGGTTATCACTACCGAACTTCGCTACCGAGCGGTGCCATTGGCATGACAGCTCGAACACAAGAGGTTCGTCCATCCCGGTCCTCTCGTACTAAGGACAGGTCCTCTCAAATCTCCTGCGCCCACAACAGATAGGGACCGAACTGTCTCGCGACGTTCTGAACCCAGCTCACGTACCGCTTTAATAGGCGAACAGCCTAACCCTTGGAACCTTCTACAGCTCCAGGATGCGATGAGCCGACATCGAGGTGCCAAACCGGAGCGTCGATATGAACTCTTGGCTCCGATCAGCCTGTTATCCCCGGCGTACCTTTTATCCGTTGAGCGATGGCCCTTCCATGCAGAACCACCGGATCACTAAAGCCTACTTTCGTACCTGCTCGACTTGTTGGTCTCGCAGTCAACCACGCTTATGCTTTTGCACTCGTCGGCTGATTTCCAAACAGCCTGAGCGTAGCTTCGCGCGCCTCCGTTACCGTTTAGGAGGCGACCGCCCCAGTCAAACTACCCGCCTTACCATGTCACTCTTCCAGATAATGGAAGTAGATTAGAACCACAGATCTCGCAGGGTGGTATCTCACCGTTGGCTCCTCCAAGCCCGAAAGCCTGGAATCAAAGCCTCCCACCTATCCTGCGCAGCAAGGGCCATAGTTCATGGTAAAGGTATAGTAAAGGTGCACGGGGTCTTTCCGTCTAGTTGCGGGCAACCGGCATCTTCACCGGCACTACAAGTTCGCCGTGTCAGTCGGCAAGACAGTCGCACTTTCGTTACGCCATTCGTGCAGGTCGGAACTTACCCGACAAGGAATTTCGCTACCTTAGGACCGTTATAGTTACGGCCGCCGTTCACCGGGGCTTCAGTTCGAAGCTTCGCTTGCGCTGACCTCTCCCTTTAACCTTCCGGCACCGGGCAGGCGTCAGCCCCTATACGTCGTTTTCGACTTTGCAGAGACCTGTGTTTTTGTTAAACAGTCGCAGTGCGCATTTCGCTGCGGCCCCCTCGAGCTATGAACTCTACCGGGGCACCCCTTCTCCCGAAGTTACGGGGTTATATTGCCGAGTTCCTTACCAACTGTTCTCACGAGCGCCTTTGGATATTCTCCTCGTCTACCTGTGTCGGTTTGAGGTACGGTTCCCTTACTTTCTCCTTAGAGGTTTTTCTTGGCAGCGTGGAATCGGCAGCTTTCCTCCATACGGAGTACTGCTTTGCGCCTCAGCGATAGCTTCCTGGCGGATTTGCCTACCAGAAACACCTTACGCGCATCGACCGTCATAGCCATAGGACGGCCTGCTTATCCTCCTGCGTCACCCCATCGTAATAACGAAAACAAGGGAGGTCCGGAATATTAACCGGATGTCCATCGGCTACGCCTTTCGGCCTCGCCTTAGGGACCGCCTGACCCTGAGCGGATTAACCTTTCTCAGGAAACCTTAGACTTTCGGCGCGGAGGGTTCCCACCTCCGTTATCGCTACTTATGCCGGCAGGGTCTCTTCTCAACCGTCCAGCAGTCCTTTCGGTCTACCTTCAAACTGTTGAGAATGCTCTCCTACCACGCACACCCGCGAAGGTGTGCATTCGCTGCTTCGGTAACAAGCTTAAGCCCCGTTAAATTGTCGGCACCGGACCGCTTGACCAGTGAGCTATTACGCTTTCTTTAAAGGATGGCTGCTTCTAAGCCAACCTCCTGGCTGTCTGGGCGTTCCGACTTCCTTTCCCACTTAGCTTGTATTTTGGGACCTTAGCAGGCGATCTGGACTGTTTTCCTCTCGACGACGAAGCTTAGCCCCCGCCGTCTGACTCCCGTATTGGTTGTTCTATGGCATTCGAAGTTTGATTGGATTCAGTAAGCTGGAAAGCCCCCTAGTCCATTCAGTTCTCTACCACCACGACAAATCATACGAGGCTAGCCCTAAAGCTATTTCGGAGAGAACGAGCAATCACGGAATTTGATTAGCCTTTCACCCCTACCCTCAGCTCATCGGAGCTTTTTTCAACAAACACCCGTTCGGCCCTCCAGTGGGTGTTACCCCACTTTCAGCCTGGCCAAGGGTAGATCATCCCGCTTCGCGTCTATTCCTGCCAACTGATTCGCCCTATTAGGACTCGCTTTCGCTGCGGCTCGCTTTCGCTTAACCTTGCTGACAAGAATAACTAGCCGGCTCATTATGCAATAGGCACGCGGTCAGACTTTCGGCTTGCGCCGCATAGTCCTCCCACCGTTTGTAGGCACACGGTTTCAGGTACTATTTCACTCCCCTCGCAGGGGTTCTTTTCGCCTTTCCCTCACGGTACTGGTTCACTATCGGTCAGAAGCTAGTATTTAGCCTTACGGGATGGTCCCCGTAGCTTCCCGCAAAGTTTCTCGTGCTCCGCGGTACTCAGGTATCGGCTTCGAGTTTGGTCCGTTTTCACCTACGTGGCTATCACACTCTATGGCCCCGCTTTCCAGCGGGCTTCGGTTAACGGCCAAATTGGTAACTCTACTGTTGCCGACCCTACAACCCCGGCCACACCCGAAGGTGGGACTGGTTTAGGCTGTTGCGATTTCGCTCGCCACTACTTTCGCAATCGAGGTTTCTTTCTTTTCCTCCAGGTACTGAGATGGTTCACTTCCCTGGGTTCGCTCGTACCCGACTATGGATTCATCGGGCCGTACGGAGGGTTCACCTCCGTGGGTTTCCCCATTCGGAAATCCCCGGATCAAAGCCTGCTTGCGGCTCCCCGAGGCTTATCGCAGCTTGCCACGTCCTTCTTCGCCTGCTTCTGCCAAGGCATCCACCATGCGCCCTTAGTAGCTTGACCATAAAATTTACTCGACACACCCGAGATCGCTTTCAGCTGTCAGCTGTCAGCTATCAGCCTTCAGCCAAAAACTTTCCCGAACACGCCGCTTAAACTCTATGGGCCTTTATTGCTGCTCGTCGCATGAAGGCAGTTCTCAGTTCTCAGTTCTCAGAAAAATCTCTGATGGCTGAGAGCTGATGGCTGTTTCACACACCAGCAGCTTCTCTCAGGCACTCATAAAAATTTACGTCGCCTTGTATTTGCCCAATCTATTCAGTTGTCAAATATCGTCCTCGTGAAACCAGCTATCAGCCGTCAGCTTTCAGCTAAAAACCTTCAACTTACCGCTGCTTCACTCACCCCGCGTGTGCGGGTATGGGTTTTACTAATTCCAGAGTGTGCAAACTCCAGAGTTCGTCCGACCCAATGTTCGGCGTCAAAGAGACTTTCATTGGACCGTGAACTGATTCACGGTTGTCGCGTTTGACGCCCAACATCGGGCTGATCTTTCGATCGTTTTCTTTCTTTCAGCAGCGCCCCACCGGTAACCACTAACCCGAGGCAGGCAGCCACCATTGCGAACAGCGTTACCGGGCCCCGCTGTCCAGACAGCAGACATTGCGCCAGCGAAATAGCCAGTAAAACCATCAGTACCCAGAGCCAAGGGTCTGTTCTTCGGTTCATCGGTCACCTCAACTTCTCGGCGCTCCAGCGTCGGGATCGATGCCGCGCTCGATTTTTGCGATGCGCTCCTGGTGGCGGATGACCATCGCGGTGATTGCGATTGCGCCTCCCACGAGGATCGCAACGATCGGTATCAGCAGCGGACCCAAGCCCAAAACCGAGTCGACCAATCTCACTCGCCGCCTCCTGCGATTCGTGGCGTCCCTACGGGACTCGCTCCCGATTTTCTGCTCTACCCGGCACTTACGTGCCGGACTATTATATGCCGCCCCTACGGGGCTGGAATTGATTCTGGTGGAGCTGACCGGGATCGAACCGGTGGCCTCCTGGTTGCAAACCAGGCGCTCTCCCAGCTGAGCTACAGCCCCAACTTAGGGGTTAGGGAACAGAGGCTAGGGGCCAGAACAACTGATCCCTGCACCCTAATCCCTGACCTCTGATTCTTTGGTGGGCCTGGATAGACTTGAACTATCGACCTCACCCTTATCAGGGGTGCGCTCTAGCCACCTGAGCTACAGGCCCGGTTTATCTAGACATCCGGAGCCTTTACACAGTAGCTCCAGCAATTAGCAGTTGGCAGTTAGCATTTAGCCGGACTGGCTAAGTGCCAATTGCTAAGTGCCAAATGCTGCATTCTTATTTCGAGGACAAGGTTGAACGTGCTTCCCAGCTAAGCCGGGAATGACCATCATGGAAATTGAGATCCGAGAAAGAGAGGTCCGAACGAGGCTCCCTTGCCGCATCCTCAGGTTATGTGGACTTGGCTTGGGGTACATGGCAACATCCCGCGCATGTTTAATCCCGTTTGCGTTGGGAACCGCGACTCCGATGGAGTTTAAGTTCCGAAGAGGCTAAGGGACGCGCGAGTGCCATGACGTTCTCTCTTAGAAAGGAGGTGATCCAGCCGCAGGTTCTCCTACGGCTACCTTGTTACGACTTCACCCCAATCATGAACCATACCTTGGACGGTTGCCTCCTTGCGGTTAGCACGCCGGCTTCTAGTGCAGTCCACTTTCGTGATGTGACGGGCGGTGTGTACAAGGCCCGGGAACGTATTCACCGCGGCGTTCTGATCCGCGATTACTAGCGATTCCAGCTTCATGGAGTCGGGTTGCAGACTCCAATCCGAACTGAGGCCGGCTTTTTCCGATTAGCTTCCCCTCGCGGGTTTGCGACGGTTTGTACCGGCCATTGTAGCACGTGTGTAGCCCTGGACATAAAGGCCATGAGGACTTAACGTCATCCCCACCTTCCTCCTGGTTATCCCAGGCGGTTTCGTTCGAGTGCTCGGCATTACCCGGTGGCAACAAAACGATAAGGGTTGCGCTCGTTGCGGGACTTAACCCAACATCTCACGACACGAGCTGACGACAGCCATGCAGCACCTATATAGCAGTCTCTTGCGAGACGGGGATGTTTCCACCCCATTCCACTACATTTCGAGCCCAGGTAAGGTTCTTCGCGTTGCGTCGAATTGAACCACATGCTCCACCGCTTGTGCGGGCCCCCGTCAATTCCTTTGAGTTTCAGCCTTGCGACCGTACTCCCCAGGCGGATTGCTTATCGCGTTAGCTGCGGCACAGTGGGATTGGATACCCACCACACCAAGCAATCATCGTTTAGGGCTAGGACTACCAGGGTATCTAATCCTGTTTGCTCCCCTAGCTTTCGTGCATCAGCGTCAGTTATGGTCCAGTGCGCCGCTTTCGCCACAGGTGTTCCTCCCGATATCTACGCATTTCACCGCTACACCGGGAATTCCACGCACCTCTCCCATACTCCAGCACGGCAGTTTCGCCTGCAGGCCCCGAGTTAAGCCCGGGGATTTCACAGGTGACTTACCGCGCCGCCTACGCACCCTTTACGCCCAATAATTCCGAACAACGCTTGCACCCTCTGTATTACCGCGGCTGCTGGCACAGAGTTAGCCGGTGCTTCTTCCACCAGTACCGTCATAATCGTCTTGGTCGAAAGGAGTTTACGCCCCAAGGGGCTTCATCCTCCACGCGGCGTTGCTGCGTCAGGGTTTCCCCCATTGCGCAAAATTCCCCACTGCTGCCTCCCGTAGGAGTCTGGACCGTGTTTCAGTTCCAGTGTGGCCGTGCGCCCTCTCAGGCCGGCTACCGATCTTCGCCTTGGTGGGCCGTTACCCCGCCAACTAGCTAATCAGCCGCGACCCCCTCCTCAAGCGGATTGCTCCTTTGATCTTGCGATGTTATGCGGTATTAGCATCGGTTTCCCGATGTTATTCCACACTCGAGGGTAGGTTAGTCACGTGTTACTCACCCGGTCGCCACTTTACTCAGGGATTGCTCCCCTTTCTCGTTCGACTTGCATGTGTTAGGCACGCCGCCAGCGTTGATTCTGAGCCAGGATCAAACTCTCGTTTGAAACCTGATGTCTGCCGACGGGTAGTTGGCAGACTGCCATCGCCCGGGCTCGAAAGCCGGGGATGGCGCCACCACTCAGCTTCTTGCTCTCTGGACCGAAATCCAAAAAGCTTGAAGACCGTGGTGGTCTATCTTGTGAGATCGCTCGGACTTTTGCCCGAATCGACTTCTCACGACTGGCACGTTCAACCTAGTTGTCAAAGACCGAATCGCGGTCCGCCGGAGCGGCGCGAATTCAGTCCAGGCGAACCCGCACAAGTGCGAATCCGACTGTCCTCGAAACTTTACAAGCATACGGTGCGGCGTAAAATCCTGTCAATGATCGCTTCCCACAGAATTTCCAGATGATTTCCACATCGGGAATTTCCGTTTTGGGATGCGGCGCAGGAGAGCTTGGCTCGAACCTTAAAGCAGGTTCCTCACCGGGCTTTCAGCCCGATTCGGAATGACGAACCTTTTGGTCGGCGCTCACGACGGCGCGCAACGGTATGGTCTTCCGGTCGGAGTGCAAAACGCCACTTTCGGCGCGCATTTTACGCAGCCCGAGACGGAAGACAAGAAATTGAGAAAAGATCCTTTGGAGGTCCTTGCTTTGAAGGTACCCTTCGGAAACCGTGTTGCTTTTCCGAATGAAGTCCCGTGGCCGGGACAATTGAGGACTCTACGCCCTCTATACACTTAGATGCCGGACGAGCCCGAGAGTTGCAACAAAAACGACCGGCCAGCCACACGTCTGCTCTCGGTGAATTGTTTATAGCAGATGAATGGGTGAGAGTGCAAGAGAAAGTTTACGAAGTTGATTCGCCTCTCATCCGGGCTATCTTACGGCGACGCAACAGAACGCTGGCTCTCCTTCAATCGGGCTAGCAGTTCCTCAGCCTCTCTTGCCTCCGGCTCGCTGCCACGGTGGCGGAAGATCTTCAGCGCTCGCGTGGCTGCCTCGACGGCCTTCCCGTCCTCTCCAATGTCCTTGCTGAGATCGCCCAAGAGAAGCAGCGCGCGGCCCTCCGCGAGTTCGTCACCTGCTCCTCGCGCCTTCGATATTGCTTGGTCTAGGTGGCTTGTTGCTGTCTTCGCGTCCCCGGAGGTCGCGGAAACGAGCGCCATGAGGCCCAAGACCATGGCTGCCAGGGGCTCATCGCCCGGGCCTCTGGCTCGCGCGAGGAACTCTTCGAGGTATGAGGTCGCGCGCCGAGGCTCACCCGAGCTTGCGTAGATTTTGGCCATGTTTATCGAGCACAGGGCATCGAGGTGTCGGTCGCCCAGCCTAATCGCGATGGACAGGCAGCGTTTATCGTACTCGACGGCTTTCAAGGGCTCGTCCTGTAGCAGTTCGGCGGTCTGAAACAGTATCTCGGCCTCTCGTCGCGGGTCGCCCAGTTCGGCAGCTACGGCTAGGGCTGTTTTCATGGAATGAATACCCTCCTCGGTCTTCCCGGCAGAGCCGTAGGACTTTCCAAGGTTTATCAGCGATTGGAGCATCTTGGGCTTGTCGCCCAGACTTGCAGTGAGCCCCCTGGCTTCCTCAAATCTCGAGATGGCGAGGTCATTTTCCTGGGCGGCTAGGTGTAACTTGCCTAGTTCTAGGAGAGCGGACGCGGCAAGGTTTCCGTCTTGGTTCTTCTTTGCTGTGTCCAGAGCTGACTGCAACTCACGTATTGCGGCTTCGCGATTGCCAAGCTTTGCTTCGAGACCTCCCAACGAGAAAAGGATCTGCTCCTCCATTGCGCTCCGGTCTAGCTGCCGCGAGAGGCCTAAGGCTTCTTGCAAAGACTTTACGGCTCCTACGTAGTCTGACTTCAGCTCTTCTTTCTGGGCACGCAGCCCCAAGATCAGAAGCCGTTTCATGAGCGGACCGCCGGCTGACGCATCGGGCATCGCCTGCAGTGCGTCGAGCAAGGACTCCTCGCTAGGAACGGCGGGAAGGTTAGGCCTCTCCGGCTGCGTAGGCAGGATGCGCGATACGCTCAATAAAGCCTCGAAAAAGTGAAGGCCTGTGTTGGAAACACCCCCGAAGTCGAACCGGGCGCTTATCCATTGCGTAAGGTCTGGTGCTTCTCTGAGCAGCAACGCGAATGCTTCTTTCTCCAGCCACAGGACGACCGGAAAGGGCAGCTCTTGCGAAATGCGTTCGCGGTCAAAATTTAAACGGGCAACGAACGGCGGTCTGCTCGCCCCGGCCTCTTGCGCGCTGCCTTCATCGGGTCTGTAGACCAGTGGGTCTATTCCTGTGACCAGCACTGCGATGTGCGTCGTGCCTTTGTCGGCCTTCAGCTGAGAGCGAACGGCTGCAACGAAATCGCGTTCGTAGACTTTGGATATGTTGACGCTGTGTACGGTCAGGCCGAACTTCTTGGCGTCAGACAGGGCGCGCGAGATCAGTTGATCCCTCAGGGTGGACAGGTCGCATACGGCAACGGCTAGGGTGAATCCCGATGCCAGCTTCAGAAAGGCGAGGAAGCGTTCGTAGACCTCATTTGCCTGCCTTGCGAGTTCGGACAGGTCTTCGGGCTTTTGCGAGCGCCTCTTTGAAGGCATCGATTGACTCGATCAAGGGGTTAACGTCATGCCACAGCTCTGTACCATTGTATTCCAAGACAGCCAGGTTCGAGAGTGAGCGCATATGCTCCTCGTCTTTTTGGATTTTCTTCGAGATGAATATCCGGGCCAGGCGCTCGTAATCCTCCACACCCAAAATTCGCTCGAAGTCCAACCTCAGCGCCTGAGCCGCATCGTCGATCGATTTAGCGTCCATGATTTCTAGGTGACGTGCTTGAGAGCTGAGAACCGCCTCGCGGAGGAGGCGGATGAGTTGGCGCACCGACCCTCCGCTATGTGCAATTAGCGCTTCGACTGATTTCGCGTCGGTGAAGAGCTTGCCTACATTGATGCGCTTCTCCACGACCTGGCGAAGCGCGTTGAAGGCCTCTTCGCGCGGGGTCGGATCTGATCGGCCGGCCCTGAGTTTCACGTTGGGTAAGATCGCGTGATTCGGGAAGACGTTTGCAATTCCCTTGTGTGAGTAGCACGCATCGATTGAAATTGTGTAAACGACGTGACAGTTCAAATCTTGCAGTTGGGAACCATGAGCGAAAAATAGATCATCCGCTTTCTTGGGAGGTACGCGGTCAAGGTTGTCAACAAGGATCAGAATCTGTGATGGCCTTCCGGCCTTAGCCAAGGCCTCCGAAGCCGAAGTCAGCAGCAGATTTGTGTTCTTCAACAAGCCGCTAAAATACCGATCTAGCTCCACGCGCGTTGCGACCTTTTGAGACGAACCCGCTTTGATGTCGGCAGTAAACTTCGCCATCAAGCGGGCAATGAAGGGGATCTCTGCGCCAGCCTTTGCTTCCGTCGACACTCCTGCTGAGAGCTTTACCGATTCCTCCGTTTCTTTTGTGACTGTCATGAACCACTGTTCCACCAGTTTCAAAAGTCCAGCGTTGACGCTGACCCCGTGCTCGCGCAATTTGTCGAGCAGCGTCCTGGAAACGAGCAGGAACAAATCGGTATAGTCAACGTCGGCTGCGTCGAGGAAATCGTTAACGTCAAGGTAGAGCGTGTAGTGCGAGGCAGAAAGTTCCTTTTCGAGGCGGCGAAGTTCGGTGGACTTTCCTGATCCTCGATGTCCGCTGAATGCCGTCGCTGAAAAGCGCCCTTCTGCGCAATTTGTGATCATCCGCTTCAGGTGCTCTGTGGCTTTGGAGGCGCGCGCGACTGTTAGATCGACAAAATATGGGTCGCCGCTAGCGAGAGGCCTAGGGTCTGCGGCTTGATAGGCTTCGAGCAGTGTCTCCGCAGGTTTCGCCTTATTCGGTTCGGCTGCTGCTGGCATGGCGGATATTCTAATCCTCTCGGCGTCCTATTTGGCAAGCTCAACGTTCAGACATCAGCAAGTGCCAGGCTTCTTTGTACCGGGAGTATTTGGATTTTTGGCGGTGGGGGGAGAGGAGGATGTCGGGTTGGTTGTGGGTAGCGGCGAGGGGGAGGATGTAGAAGACGTTGGCGGGGATTATGTAGGCGGCGAAGAAGTCGATTTGGTCGGGGGTGTAGGGGATGCCGTTGTGGTCGATGACGCAGCGGTAGGAGTTTTTCTCGCGGCGCTGGAGGGTGCATTTTACTTGCACCCGCAGGAAGTGGCCGAGGTGGTCGACGGCGAAGTCGTAGGGGGCGCAGTCTCCGCAGGGCTTGGTGAGGATGAGGCCAAGTTCGGTGGCGCGGAGCTGGAAACGGAGTTCGGCCCACTCTCCGCGGAGCTTGGCGTGCTGGATGTGTTTGCCGTGATGGGGCATGCGGTGATTCGCCTTGGGTGGAACGAGTGTTGAAAATTTGTGGGAATAATGTGTGATGCAATAAAAAACGCGGCCCGGAGAGAGGGGCCGCGTTAAGTTATTCGACTATAAGATAATTATATCATCTGGCAATGGGTGATTGGGACAGGTTGAGGGGAAATATATTTGCCACAGGATCATGGAGATGGGCGGGATCGTGTAGTTTCTGCCTATTGACAAGAAATTTGCGAATCGCATAGCTGGATTCTCCGTACAGGTCGCAAGAAATTGCATACCTGTGGGGATCTCTGCCCTCGGCGTAAAATTTAACAAATTCGTTGTGTTCAGAACGCGAGAACCGTAGTACTATGCCGGGGCCAGAGAAGTCCAAGCGTGAATTCCCGGTACCTCCCCTGTGAACGGCAAACGGAAATTCCGTCTAATCCCTAAGGAGAAAATCGTGACTAGAAGACTAACTGTATTTTTGCTTACGATGGCCGCGTTCGTGTGGGGCGCAACCGTCGTTTCCCAGGCCCAGCAGCCGGTGCTGACGCGCCATGTGCGTGATGTGGTTCGCGACGGGCAGGCACCTTTGCTCGGGCACCTGCCCGCAACGCAGTCCATGCGGCTGGTTCTTGTTCTGCCGCACCGCAACCAGGCGGGGTTGGAGGACTTCCTGAAGGACGTTCTACGATCCTAACAGCGCGTCTTATCGCAAGTTCCTCACGGTGGATGAGTTCACCGCGAGATTTGGTCCCAGCCAGGAAGATTATGACTCCGTGATTGAGTTCGCGAAGGCGAACGGATTGACGGTGGTCAAGACCTCTCGCAACCGCATGAACGTAGACGTGACCGGGCCGGTGGCTAGCATCGAGAAAGCCCTGCATGTGACCATGGGCGTCTACCAGCACCCAACCGAAGGCCGCACCTTCTTCGCGCCAGACCGGGAACCCAGCACGGACACTGGCATGCAGTTGTGGGCGATCGGCGGCTTGGACAACTATTCCAGGCCGAAACCAATGTATACGCGGCTCGACCCGAACACGGTTTCTGGAGAAGATGTACGCTCGAACGCCACGATTGGCTCCGGTCCCAGCGACTCGTTCCTCGGCAGCGACATGCGCGCGGCATATTACGTCGATGGGAACAGTTCCGCAACTCTCACCGGCACCGGCCAGTCGCTGGGCTTGTTTGAGTTCATTGGCACCGATCTGACTGACTTGACCACGTACTACAAGAACGTGGGCCAAACCAACAGCGTACCGGTCACGCTTCATTCCGTCGATACCCAGAGCGTGAACTGCGTCTTTAGGGATAACTGCGACGACACCGAACAGACCCTCGATATGACGCAGGCGCTCGGTATGGCTCCGGGTATGTCCAGCCTGGTGATGTACATCGGAACTGGCGGCTTGGCGGGACAAATCCTCGACGATGCCGGCATCCTCAATGGCATGGCCACGGCCAGCCCGCTGAACGCGCAACTGAGCTGCTCGTGGGGGTGGAGACCGTCGGACCCGACCACGGACAACGTCTACTTCGAGGAGTTCGCGGCGCAGGGTCAGAACTTCTTTGTAGCGGCGGGCGACAGTGGAGTGTGGAGTTCGAGCGGCTTTTATTGGCCGGCGGATAGTGTGTATATCACTTCGGTCGGCGGAACGGACTTGGACACCTCCAGCGCGGGTGGTCCCTGGGCTTCGGAAACCGGTTGGGAGGACACGGGTGGCGGCATCGGGCCGGACCACTTTACCATTCCCTCCTGGCAGGTGGAGGCGGCCGCCGGCTGCTCCAAGTGTTCCAAAACCTATCGCAACGGTCCGGACGTAGCGGCGAATTCGAATTTCTCCTTCTATGTCTGCGCCGACCAAGAGGCTTGCACCGCTAACCTTTACGGTGGAACCAGCTTTGCCACGCCCATGTGGGCCGGCTACCTGGCTCTCGCCAACGAGCAGTATCTCTTGAACGGATCCGCCACCACGCTCGGCTTCATCAATCCCCAGCTTTACGCTATCGGTGAGAGCTCGAGCTACCACACCGACTTCCACGACATCACCAGTGGAGGCAACACCGACGGATCAACCCCTGGCTACGACTTGTCGACCGGCTGGGGCAGTCCGAACGGAGATGCCCTGGTCAACGCACTTGCCACGGCTAGCGTCATCCTCACGGCAAATCCCAAGTCGGTTAGCGTTGCTCAAGGCGCCACGGGCAAGTCCACGATCACGGCAACTCCTTTTGGCGGCTTCGACACGACCGTTAGCTTGACTGCTCACGGTCAGCCAACAGGCGTCACCGTGGGCTTCCTGCCTGCCACCATCGCGGGAGGCTCGGGGACCGCAAAAATGGAAATCAAGGTCTCGACCAGCGCCGCAGTCGGAACTTACCACATCACCGTAAAGGGAACCGCCGGAGCCGTGACCACAACGACTACAGTCACTCTCAAAGTGACGACCTAGAGGAATGCTTCGGCATTCACTGGGGTAACCTTAGCAAGGAAGGGCCCGGATCGGATGATCCGGGCCTTTTTTTGTGCAAAGCGCGCAGACGACTTTCATCGTCGAACCGCTGAATATGCCAGAATGGCCCCCCCCTGACAATTTCGCCCGCCTTCACGATGTGGACTGACCCCAAGCTTTTATCCTTGCTTACCGCGATTAACTGTGGTTAACTAATACCACTAATCTTCAGTTAATCGCTTAACGCCGGGAAACAGTGCCGCTTTGGGCCAAAATGAGTTGGGGAAATCCATGACACGAGCAGGCCGCTTTGCTCTTCTCGTGTTGACGGTGGCGTGTTTCCTTCCGGCGGAAGCATTCGCACAAGGCGAAACCACCAGCGCCATCGTTGGCGAAGTGAGGGACGCGACCAACGCAGTTGTGCCGGGCGCCACCGTGACCGTCAGCAACCACGAGACTGGACTGAAGCGCAGCGCTCAGACCGATAACGCAGGCCGGTTCAACTTCCCGCAGTTGAAACCGGGCACTTATTCCGTCAAAGTGGAAGCGCAAGGCTTCGAACCAGGGCGAAATGACAACGTGGTTTCGGGCCTGGGCCAGAAGCAGACCGTCGATTTCACGCTCAAGATCGCTCGCTCCAATGAGGCTGTGGAGGTAAGCAGCGTAGCTCCACTCATCAACCCGGAGAACGCGAACACATCCACCACCTTGAGCGCGCCGGCGCTTGAGGACCTGCCAAATCCAGGCGGCGATTTAACTTACCCTTTGCAGTTTACCCCTGGAGCCCTCATCAACACGGCGGGCAGCAGCAACGACTTCGTAGGCAGCAGCAACGGGTACGGCAACGTGGAATTCAATGGACTGCCTGCCCTCTCCAATGGCTACATCGTGGACGGGTTGGAAACGAACGATCCGCTCACCAATCTCAACAGCGGCCTTTCAACCAACCTCGTTCTGGGATTGAATTCGATTTCGGAAGTAACCGTCAACACGCTTTCCTATTCGGTGGATCAGGGGCGGTATGGAGCGGCTCAGGTCAACTACGTGACCAAGTCCGGCACGAATCAGTTTCACGGGAATCTCTACGAACTGTGGAATGGCGCGTTGCTGAATGCAGCGGACTACTTCACCAATGCAACACCGGGGAATCACAAGCCCGGATCGACCGTGAACCATTTTGGGGGCAGTGTGGGCGGGCCGATCGCGCACGACAAACTGTTCTTCTTCTTTGACAGCGAGTGGGTGCGGATCGCGCTGCCCATCGTCACGCCGACGATCGTTCCCAGTGCGGCCTTCCAACCGTACGTGCTAGGTCAACTGGGTGCGGGCTACACCGATCCGGTGACAAACAAACTGATCTACCCCGCCGCGCCGCAGGAGGCGATGTTCTATGAACAGATGTTCAAGCTCTATGGAAATACTAGCGGCACACCCACTCAGGTACTCTGGTGTCCTTTCAATTCGGACGGCACCGCCGCATCGGGCAATCCGCCGAATGGCAACGGTTGCGCCAACCGGCAAAGTGTCTCGCACTCCAGCGACGACCATGAACAGGTGCAAACCGCCCGCATCGACTACAACATCAACCAGAAAGATACAACTTGGTTTCGTTTTCAGGCGGATACCGGGCTGCAAGCCGCGTACACGGACCCTATCAACCCGTTGTTCAACGCGCTTTCGCCGCAGCCTCTTTATTCATTCGCGGCAGGACACACGCACGTCTTCTCGCAGAACCTGGTGAACTACTTCAATCCGGCGTTCTCCTGGTACGAGAGTCTGTTTGGGCCAAGCAATTTTCAGAAGACGCTCTCGGCGTTTCCGATCGTGTTCGAGGGCAGCGGAGCGAATCCCTTCACGCCCATCGGAGGGCTGGACAACACCTGGGTTCAAGGCCGGCGCGCATCCCGCTTCTTCATCAATGACAACCTCGCCTGGAGCCGGGGCTCTCACGAACTGCGGTTTGGAACCAATACTCGTATCTTCCGCTTGAACGACTTTGACTTCGGGGAGGGTACGGTTCCTACCGTGACCTACGCGAACTTGCAGCAATTTATCTATGGAGTGGCGAACACCGCGTCGGAGACGTTCCCTTCGAACGCAAACGAGCCCTTCAACTTTCTTAATCTCGATGTCTACGCGCAAGACACCTGGAAAGTGACTCGCAAACTGACTTGGACGTTCGGTGTGCGCGACACCTTCAATTCCAATCCGCTGAATCCGCACGATCAAGTCGCCCGTCTTCCCGGTTCTTTCGGTTCCATCCCGCATGATGTCAATCAACCGCTGAACGCCGCTATTCAAACTCATCTCGGCAATCTTTTTTCATCTACACCAATCGCGATCCTGCAACCGAGAACGGCGATTGCATGGCAGTTGGAGCCGAGATCGGTGCTTCGCGCCGGCTTCGGAATTTTCAGCGACATCTTGCCGGGCAGTGTGGCCGACTTGATCGGTACCAACCCTCCGTACGATAAGACGTTTCAGGGAGGAGTGCTTGGCACCGTGGGCACGGCCGGATCTGTGGGCTGCGATCCGATGTTTGGCTGCACGGCAATCGCGCCGGGAGTGACGAATAGCGCGGTCGGCGCAACCGTCACGGCAAATCAGATTTTTACTTTGGGATTTCCCCGTAACCTGCTCTCGTGCCCACAGGCAAATCACACAAGCTGTCTTCCGCCAGTCGCGATCACAGCCATCCCAGATGGCGAACTGCACGCGCCTTACTTCATGGAGTGGAGTTTGGGGATGGAACATCAATTCGGAACGACGGCCAGCTTGCAGGCGCAATACGTGGGCACGCGCGCCGTGAACCAGCCCTACTCAACGCAGGTCAATGGATACCAGACTGTGAAAACAGCCGCTGGGTCGCCTTGCCAGGGATGCTTTGCTCCATTTCCCACGCAGCCGGCCGATCCGCGATTCGGCGCGGTCACTCAGTTCTCCACCGGCGCGAACAGTCACTACAACGGCCTTCAACTCACCGCGATGAAACGCCTGGGACACGGCCTGCAAGGGCAGGTCAATTACACCTTGAGCCGTTGTATGGATACAGTCTCGAACGGAGGATTCCTGCAGTTCTCCGGGGGGGGAATTCTTTCGCCTCTGCCGGGAGAACTGGGCCGCGACTACGGTCCTTGCGATTACAACATCCGGCACAATCTCAACGGGCAATATGTGTATCAGCTGCCGTTGAAAGTGCGGAATCATTCTCTGGGCTACGCGCTCAATGGCTGGCAGATTTCTGGAACCGTGTTTTGGCACAGCGGGGTTCCGTTCTCGGTGCTGAGCACGCCCTATTCCGAGGGTGGAAACGGCATTGTGCAGGGCAGCGGGCCGGAGTTCGCCAGCGTCGTTCCGAGCGTTCCGCTGTATGAGCATCATCCGATTCCAGGCGTCACTCAGGCGGGAACGCTGCAGTGGCTCAATCCGGATGCTTTCGTCTCGGCCGTCGATCCGGGCACCGGGCAATGCAACGGCGGCGACAGCGCGCAGAATTGCCAATTCGGCAACCTCGGCCGCAACGCACTGCGCGGCCCCGATTTTGTCTGGAGTGATTTCTACCTGACAAAATGGTTTTCCCTGACCGAGCATACGAAGCTGCGGTTCGAGGGGCAGTTCTTCAATGTCTTCAACCATCCGAATTTCGGCCTTCCAAGCGTGGTGCAGGCCGGTATTCCAGGAAATCCTCCCACACAAGCTGGATTCGGCGCGCTTACGTACACGACCTCTCCGCCAACCGGCCTGCTCGGTGTAGGGTTGGGCGGCGACAGCACTCCCCGCATGATCGCGTTTCAGGCGCGGCTGGAGTTCTGAGGATTCTCCACATGAATGAGCGCACTCGGGTGATTCAACCTGAGGGAAAGAAAGCCAAAGGCAGCGGACAAGAGTGTCCGCTCCAAATGTACGCGAGACTGGCTTTGTTGGGGTGGGTGTGTCAAGCTGGGGATATGAAGAAACAAGCGTCGGACCAGTCGTTTCATGACCGTCGGTACCAGGAGCGGAAGCGGGCTGCGGCGGCGAGGAAGCCGGCTCAGAAGAAAGTGGTTGAAGGATCGGGGCGGGAGAGTGGGAAGCAGAGTGGCGAGTCCCGAGTAACGAGTAGCGAATAGCGAACTGGCCGGGGTGCGGGAGAGCTTCGGCGGACGCAAAGTTCGACCACGGAGGCTAAAGCCCGCATGATTGTGGGCTTTCCGATGACGCCGTGGTTGATGAAATCGTCGAGCGTGGGCATCAATCCCCGATCGAGAAGAGGGTTGCGTTTTTCGCAGAGATAGGACGGGGACTCCTGCCTCCCAGTAGTGCTACGGTGCGATCTCGTACACAACACCGTAGCCGTTCGCTCCGCCGTCGTGAGTGGCGCCGTAGAGGTCACCGTTGCGGTCCCGCACCAAGCCCGCCCAAACATCGGCGCCATCGCTTCCACCGGTGAAGTCGTGGAGATCCGTGAATGTCCATCCGGCCCCGGAGTGTGCCAGTTCGAAAACCATTCCCCGTCCGTAAACGCCGTCGTTGTAGGTGGTTCCATATAGATTGCCGGACCCGTCGATAATCAACGTCGCGTAGGGTCCTGGGCAGTTGTAGCATTGCCCGTTCGGTCCGGCTCCGGTCGCGGCAAACGAATAGAGCACAGAATGGATCCAGCCCCCGCTCGAAGGTGAAAGCTCGTAGATTGTGCCGCCGCCTCCGGAACCGCCATAGGCCGTCGCGCCATAAAGATTGCCGGCGCTATCGAAAACCAGGCCGGGATAAGGCGCGCCGCCGTCGCTCTCGCCCAGGAAGTTGTAGAGAGTAGTTTCCGTCCATCCCGAGCTGGAAGGACTCAGTTCGTAGACAATTCCACATCCCGTATGCCCCTGAACAAAGCATGCGGTGCCGTCCCCTCCCGCGATCGTGGTGCCGTACATGTTTCCCGCGTTATCGAAGATGACGCTCGACGCGAGTTCAGCCCCATCGCTGCCTGAACCGAAGTCCCAGGTTACGGTTTCGTGCCAGGTCCCGGTTCCCGTTGGAGGCGTCAATTGAAACGACGCGCCACATTTGTAGTTGGAAATGCATTCGCCATAGGCTCCGCCAAGAAACGCGGTGCCGTAGAGAGTGCCATCGTGGAGCGCGAGCGGTTGCAAGCCGTATGGCAAAATTCCATCGGAACCTCCGGTGAAGCGGTACAGCACCCGTTCGGTGCGTGTGGGCGGTGGAGTCAGCTCATAGACGGTGCCGCATCCGTCGTAGATGGCAACGCCCTTGCATTTTTTGCCGCCCCCCTGAGTTGTGCCCAGCAATGCGCCCTCCGGCCCAATCAGGATGCCAACTGGACCAGCCCCGTCGTTGGCCGGGAAGCCTTGAAAACTGTAGAGGGTGTTAAAAGTCCAGCCGGAAGCGCTTGGCGAAAGCTCGAATGCCGTGCCGTATCCAAGGCCGCCAGTAAAGGCGGCTCCGTAAAGATTTCCCGATGTGTCGATGGCAAGCGTTGAACCTGGATTTCCTCCATCGGCGCCACCACTGAAGTTATAAAGCACAGTGAAGGTTTGGGCGGAAGCGGACGCTGCGGCGAACAAGAGTAAAGCCGTGGCAAAGGTTGTGGTTAGGTTGCGGACGAGCGAGAGAGTTCGGCGTGTCATAGCTTGCCTCCGGGCAGGAATTGAGCGTCTCAATCAGGGGCCCGCAGCCCAGTAGTGGGCTGTTCTTTTGGGGAGGGAGCGATAAGTATACAGCGGTTCCTACTGCTTAGGAAGTGGCAGATAGCCGGGCGAGATAGTTGTTGGTCGGTGAGGGCTACGGTTTAACCGAATTTCCCATCATCAACGCGAACAAGAGAGGAAGATAAATAACCGTGGCCTGCAAGACGTGACGGGCCAGCATCTTCGATCGCGGTGTATTAATCGGCAGTTTCAAAAACGCGAGCCGTGCTCCGAAATAAAATAGCGCGATCCCCAGCACCACTGCTCCCACCATGTAGATCTTTCCCGCCATCCCGAAAACACTGGGCAAAACGCTCAGCGGAATCAAGATCAGGGAATACGCTACGATGCGGCGGGCGGTGGAGCGCCCATCTTCTTCAACCACCGGCAACATGCGGATTCCGCCTGCAGCGTAATCCTCGCGGTAGAGCCAGGCGATGGAAAAGAAGTGAGGGAACTGCCACACGAACAGGATTCCGAACAAGATTAACGTTCCCCATTCAAGCTGGCCGCGGGCGGCTGTCCAACCTAGAACTCCGGGCATAGCTCCCGGAAAAGCTCCGACGAAGGTACAGATCGGCGAGATGCGTTTGAGCGGCGTGTAGGCGGCGAGATAAACGACAGATGTGAGGAAGGTGAGCAATCCGGTGAGGGGATTGGTGAAAATCGCCAGATAGATCGACCCGCCGAGGGTGGCGGCGAGGCCGGCCGTGGTGGCATGGAGCAGGCTCATGCGGCCGGTGGGCAGCGGGCGTTGCGCGGTGCGGCGCATGTGCCCGTCCACTTTGTATTCCATCACTTCATTCAGCGCCGCGGTGCCGCTGGAAACCAGGCCGATGCCGAACAGGGCGTGAAACAGTCCCCAGGAGAGCGACGAAACACCGGCTTTCTGCGCGCCGAAATAGTAACCGCACCACGCGGTCATTACGATCAGCGTGGTGACGCGAGCCTTCATCAATTCGGCGTAGTCGCGCAGCAGTGAACCGGCCTGCCTGCGAAGGAGGGACATGGGTTGGGTCATCGCGCTCGGGGTCATCGTGCTCATGGATAATTAGTGGTGTGGTTGTCGTACCGCTTTGCTTTGCACACCCGGACCAACTGAGCCTACCGAGTCTAGCAAAGATGGCAGCCCCCACAAAGCCGCCGAGAAAGCCACGGATTGCATAGGTACTATTATGGCTTTCGAAAGTCAAGTCCAAAACTTAGAATTGACCGGCGCAGCCAGCCTTGAAGTGCGTATTTTCCGCTCCCGCCGGCAATATTATTGCCCACTTAGCACGAAGTTCACAAGGATCTCGGTGTCCACGTTCACCGCTTTTCCGTTCAACAAATAGGGACGGTACTTCCACTGTTTCACCGCATCCATAGCGGCTGGAGCCAGCAGGGGGTGGCCTGAGACGAGGCTGAGGCTTTCCACGTCGCCCGTCTGATTGATCAAGGCCCTCAACACTACCGTCCCGGAGATCCTCGCACTGCGCGCCTCGGGCGGATAAATCGGTTGCACCCTGCTAACGATGAGCCCCTGAGAGACACCCTGAGAAACGCGCACCCGTTGTCCAAGCTGTGTTCCCGCAGGCTGCGATGTTCCGGAACCAGCCTTGCTCTGAGGAGCAGCAGCCTCAGAAATGCCGCCGACAGGAGTTTTCTCCTCCACAACTTCGCCGCTGCTCAGGCAGGTAGCCGCCTTCCCGTCGGCGGAGGCGCGCACCGTGCCACTCTCGTCCGAACAGAATGCGCGCTGGCCCGAATCCGGGACTGCGGGTTCCGCGACGAATTGGTAGTGAGACGCGTCGCATCCCGAAATGGCGAAGATGTAACCGTTCTTCTTTCCACTCACTAATTGCGAGTCATAAAGGTATGTGCGGTGGGTAGCGCCGGTTCCTTTGCCGCTGCTCCCGAGAGCCGAGAGCGTGCAGGCAAAGCCGCCGCTTGCCGACTGGTAGGAATTCTCGGCGGCGAGCACCGAACGCATCGACCCGAGCGCCATCTGTTCATTCTGACTGCGCTGACGCTCCAGGAGGCTCTTCAGAAAAGCCGGATCGGCGAGAGGCAGCCGCACGGCGGCGCTGATTTCATTTAAGCGCCAGACGTTGGATTCCATCTTCATCGAAAACGTGAAACTTAGAATGAAGGGAAGCGTTTCCTCCTTTCCGCCGCGACTCATGTGCATGGCGAGTTCAATCTGATCCTCATCGCCGGAAATGTCGTCTCGCTCGACCGTTATGTCCATCTTGTCGTAATTTCCGCCTGGGATGTCTTTGGCGGTGAACAGCGTTGAACCGGTGTCAAAGGTCTCGAATCTGTCTTTTGCACCCTGAGCTTGCCTGGCCAGCAGAGAAAATGCGCCGAGAACGCTCTGGCCATTCGCATCTTGGAGGTTCTGAAAAGCCCGGCGAGTGACATCGGGAAGATGCCTTTCCAGATGGTCCGGCGCTTGACCAAAGAACATTTCGATTAGCGCCTGGCGTGCAGTCTGCGGAGGAGCCGCCTGCGATGGCGCGGTTTGTCCGTGAACGGAAGATGAGAGCAAGAGGGCAAGGGCAAAGGCAATGCCAGATGAAGCGCGCATTCGGGCCTCCCGGAGTTTAAGGAGTGAGCACCGATCTGATTAGACCAGCGCCAGGAGATGAGCTTAACAGAGTTGGCGCGAATTACCACAAGCCATCTCATAAATGAAGAGCAGGAGTAAAATGCCGATTCCCTCAGGGGCTAAAGCCCGCGTCTTTATTGGCTTTGGGCGGCACGGCTGAAGCCGTGCCCTTCCCAAAACGATTTATGAGATGGCTTGTAGGTAAAGATTGCTCCTGCCGCTCGAAGCTACTGACTCGCCGAAGCGGTGGACCCCGTAAGAACTTCCGGTGGATCAAAAAAACATTGGTGCCACAGAGCGGCGTCCGACAAAGTTCCAGCCTTCCATTTTTGCAGGGTCAGGAAGGTGGCGGCAATCATGCCGCCGTCGGCGGAGTCGAAGATCAGCACAATGCCCGCCACTTCCTGCTGCTTTCTTGCGAGTTCGGCATAGTTCTGATCCAGCACCGACTTGACGAACTCCAGCCTGAGCCGCGGACCCGAATCTTTGGCGTTCTCGTCGGTTTTTTCCACGGAAACGATTTTCACGTTCATGCCGCGGAGTGGCGGCCAATCTCCCGGAAAAGGCGCGACTTCTTCCCGGGAAATGTGGAATAGCTCGGCCGCGGTGGGCACGGCGGATGCAGTCGGCGGCGTGTCGCTGTCGGGAACGCTGTCCGGCATGTCCAGGTTGTTGCGCCAGATCCAGCCGCGGGACAAGCCGGAAATACGCACGTGCACCCAATCCCGATTGAAGTCCAACATCTCGAACTCGTCTTGCGCGCTGGCCAGAAATAAAGTCTTGGCGGTCAGGCTGGCCTTCTCGACCACCGGAGTGCCGGATTTCTTCACCGCCACCAGGTTCTTGGGATGCGCCTGGTTTTTGAGAATTTCCTCCAGGCTGTCCACTTCGGTTTGCAGCGGTCCGGCGTTCTTATCCCCAGCTGGTTTTACTCCGCTCTGCGAACCGTTCTTTTCCTGTTCCGCCAGACCCTGGGCCAACGAGGATGAATAACTGCCTCTGACTTCTGGAAGTCTGGGCATGGGCGCGGAGATGGTTGGTTCGGTGGTTGCTGCTGTCGGAGCGGGAGACTTCGGCTGCTTCGCGGCCGCGGCCGCTGGAGCACTCGGACTTGCGGGTGGTGGCGGATTCCCGGCGAGTTGATCCGACAATTGATCCAGCAAGTCTGCCTCGATACGGCCGTTGGAGGTCAGCAACTGATATCCCGATTTAGCTGCAACCGGATCGGCGTACCAAGCTGTGACCTGCACGCTTACGCGCACCACCCATCCGCCAGAAGGAGCGGCGGTGACTTGGAATTTGGACTGATAGTAGCCGCGCCGATAGCGCTCCAGGGGGTGGTCTGCCGAACTCGAAGTCGCGAAACCATCGAGAACGGGAAGGCGTCCGCCCGGTTGCATCTCCTTCAGGGCCTTTTCAACGGCCGCCTTCGATTGCGGGAAAGCGCGCTCGTATCCGTTGCCTTGGGCGTAACTCCCAGCAGCGCAGCCAAGAACGATCACGCCCAGCAGCACCGGCAAGCACGTTCGCCGAAATATTGATGCGCGCCGCGTCATGGCAGCGGCTCCAACTGATCGCGCTGCATCCACCCGTGCTGTCCCTCATGGGTTTCTACTCCGTACCAGTAAGGCGTGGAGATCACGATCAGAACTTCCGTGCCCGCACTCAGCAACTGCAGCGTGCTGGCCGTGTGGAACGGGGCAGACTTGAGCGGCGCGCCCGGCGACTTCACCAGACGCTCCACTTGCTGGCGCAAATCCTTCAGGCGTTGTTCGAGGGTTTGGCCGGGCGGGGCTGGGCTTGGTACGGGCTGTTCTTGCGGCGCAGGCGCGACGGCTTGCGGCGCGGTATCGGGATTACTCTCCATAGCTTGGGGAACAGGCTGAGATGATAATTGAGACGACGATTGAGATGACGATTGAGCGGCCGGCAGCGCCGCAGCGTCGTTCTGCAGCGCCGGGTTTTGTTTCCTTGCCAGTTGTTCCTGGCGCTCTTTCACGGCCTCGGCATTCTGTTTTTTCATGATCTCGATGGTGTCGAGGTGTTCCCGAATGCCCTTGTACTCGGCGCTTTCGACCGATCCGTTGGATTGGTGCACGAGGTGGCGGAAGTCTTCCTTAAAAAGCGCGTCAATGCGCAAGACCGTGTTTTTCTCGCCCTGAGGCTGGACGACATAGCGCACGGCCAGCGTACCCACGTCGTTGGTGTCTTTGAAGTTGCGCGGGTCGATCGCCTGCATGCGGACTTTGTAGAAAACCTTCCCGCCCTGGTCCCAGGCGGGGAAAACGCGCGAGGAATCGGCGGCCTTCGCGCCCGCGACAAACTCGTCCTTGTTGTACTCCTTGGTTCCCCGGATGACGCCGTTCTGCGCCACGTCCTCCACCACCTGCGCCACTTCCGCCGCGGGGAGGGGTATGTTGACGATCAGGCCTTCGCCATAGGCCACTTTGTCTTTAGTTCGGCCAGCCAGGGGAATTGGGCCCAACACTGAAAAGAGCAGGAGAAGCGGCGGAATCGTTCCGGCCAGCGAGCCCAGCCGCGCAAACACAGGCCAAAAGCGCCCAGAGACGCGGGTTTCACAACTCATGGCCGCGAAAACCAGCCGAAGCCTTCGAGATGCCATCCGCCAACCCACCCTGAATCTCCGTTCCTGCACAGAGTCTCGTATGCCCGGCCCAAGGCTGTCAACTCCAAGGGGGCTTTTGAGAGGGGAGCGCCCTTGAGTGTTGTCAAAATAAACATTGTAAAAAGTTTGTAAAAAAAATCTTGCAAACCCCTTGAACTTCGGCTTTCGACCGTAGTAGGATTCACCCCCGGTACGGTGGTAGGACCCGAGGCAAGGTCCTGGTATTGTCTTGAACCGTGGAGGGCGTTTCTCATTCGACGCATTCTTATCGGCATTATCCGCGGTTTATAGCTTTTTTTGGATGTGCGGTTCAACCAAAACCAGATCCTGATTTAATGCCGAGGAGTCCGGCCATGCACGTTATGAGTCGTTTTCGTCTTCGCAACCTCCTTCAGCTTGCGACTTCCTCCGTGGCTGTCGCTCTGCTTCTTGCGTCCGTGGTGCTCACTTGCACCCCGCGTGCGAATGCCCTGCCGGCTTTTGCGCGCAAATACGGGCTTCGTTGTTCCGCCTGCCACGAGTCCTGGCCGATGCTGAATTACTTTGGACAAAAGTTCAAAGACAACGGCTATCAGCTCATGAACGACCGCGATTCTCCGATCTGGCAGAATCCGGGGTATTGGCCAGTGACGTTCCGCATCACCCCCATCTGGCACCGGGTGAGCACGGGCAAGGTTGACATTGACACATACGCCGGCGGAGTGGCCACAGGGCTACAGACGCAGCAGCGCGTGACTTCGTCCGGCTTTGATCTCAGCGGTCTCGACTTCCACACCGGCGGCACGCTGGAAAAGAACTTCTCGTTCTACTTGCTGCCATCTTCGGATCCGACGGCCTCTTTCCACTTTGAAACGGTCATGGCTCGGCTCGATAACTTGTGGGGGAGCCCCTGGTTGAACGTCAAGTTTGGCAAGTTCGAACTCGATAACCTGCTTTCGGAAAAGCGCATCTTGACGCTGACCGGTAACGGCGGCATCTACCAGCTCTACCACTTCGTCCCAGTTGGCGACGGCAACATCTTCGGACAAATGGGAGACAATCAGCTCGGTGTCGAGGTGATGGGCCACTCAGCCGATGATCGCACGCGCTACTCCGCGTCCATCCTGAGCTCGAATGATGGTCAGGTCGGCAATCCCTATGGCAATGCCTACACCGGATTCTTTACCGCCAGCCAGGCATTCGATGCGGGCAAGGCTGGGGTGCAGCGAATTGGCTTTTACGCCATGGTCGGCGAAGCGCCAACCACATGGCTCACCCAGACTGCGAACGGTACGACCACGCTTTTTGGCGGAGCCAACGGCACCGGCCCTTCTGCGATCGGCAACAAGACGTTCAGCCGCGAGGGTTTCGTGGGGCAATTCTACTTCGGCCCGCACCTCGACCTTACCGTCATAACTCAGCATGGCGAAGACAATGCCTGGTTTGGGCAAGGCTACGGCGATTTGATCGATGGCGTTGCTACATTAAACAACACGACCGGTACGACGCTGCCGACGGGAGCGCAGAATCCGACCTGGAACGGCGTGCTGTTGGAGCCTCACTACGTCTACAGTCCGCAGCTCATCTTCATCGGGCGGTATGAAACGATTCGAATGTCTCAACAGGCGAACGGGCCGGGATATGCGGGAACCGGACCTACAGGAATCGTAGGCCCGTCCCCGTCCAACCTAGGCAACATCTCGACCTACACCATCGGCTACCGTTACAACCCGTTCATGACCAGCCGCGCCGGCTTTGCGTGGCACAACGAGTACAACTGGCTGCACTCGGATGGAACAGCGCCCGACGGCAGCAACATCAACACCAGCGAGTTGCTCATCGGATTCGACTTTGATTTCTAAGCATTCGATTTCGGTAAGAGTAAGAGAGGGACAGATATGCGGACAACAATTGGGAAGTGGACGCTGTTCATGGGTGCAGCTGCGCTATTGGCGCTGCCGCTGGCTTCCTGGGCGCAGCTCTCGACATTCGACTTGGAGAAAACGCTGAACGCAGAAAGCCACGTCGGAAACTTGACGGGACACGCCAAGGACGCAGCGGCCCCCTACCGCAGATACTGCGTCGGGTGCCATGGCACACTGGGTGACGCCGAGGGCGAGAACGCTGTTTGGATGGAGGCCCCCATGTACCCCAAACCGCGCAACTTCCAATTGGGCGTTTTTAAGTGTCGCTCGACACCCACTGGAACCTTGCCCACCGACCAGGATCTTTACGACGCCATCACTCGCGGCTTCGACCGCTCGGTTATGCCGCCCTGGAACACCTTAAGCAAGCAGGAGCGGATCGACCTTGTAGCTTGGGTCAAGCACTTCTCTCCGCGCTGGGCGAACGAGAAACCTGGCACCCCAATCACGATTCCTCCCGAGCCGGAAGTCACTGCGGAGCGCATCAAGGCGGGCCGTGATGTATTTGCCCGCGTGCAGTGCTGGAAGTGCCACGGCGTGCAGGGCATGGCCAATGGGCCGTCGGCGTCCACCCTTCAGGATGATCTGGGCCGCCCGATCCAGCCTTTCAACTTTACCGACGGATCCCGGCCGAAGTGCGGCGATACCGATAAGGATATTTACCGGATTTTCATGACCGGACTGGACGGCACTCCCATGCCGTCGTTCGCCGACAATATCAAGCCCGATGAGGCTTGGGACCTGGTTTTCTATCTGCGAACCTTTATGTCCCAAAAGAGCAAGGAAAAAGATTTGGCGAAGCAGCTTGCTCTGAAGCCAGTGGATCCAAATGCGCCGGCGGGCCAACAGTAAGGGCTACAATGGCATGGCAAACGAAGTTTCAGCTTCGTAGCTTTTAAGGAGAATATCTATGAGGAAGCGATACAATTTCGCGGTTGTTCTATCGGTGGCGGTTCTGGCATGTTGTGGCGCGCTGATCCTGAATCAGAACGTCAGCGCCGCCGGTGAAGGCAAGATCACCGGCACCGTGAAACTCGACGGCGCGGCTCCCCACATGAAGGGCATCGACATGTCGAAGGACCCCTACTGCGTTAAGGCCACCGCGGCCAATCCCGCCCACCTCCAAACTTATGTGGTCGGCGCCAACGGAGGACTGGAGAATGTGGTTCTCTACATCGCCGACTGGAGCGGCAGCGCCCAGGCATCGACCGCAATACCGGTATTCGACCAAAAGAATTGCATGTATACGCCACATGTGTTGGCGATGGATGTGGGCCAGACATTCAAGGTGACTACCAGCGACCAGACGGGCCACAACATTCACCCGAATCCCAACCCCATGGTCAATGTCGGGTGGAATCAGTCTCAGCCGCCGGGAGCGGCACCAATCGAGAAGAGTTGGAAAGCTGTGGAAATGATCCCGGTGGCGTGCAACATCCATCCCTGGATGCACGGCTGGTTCGTAGTGGTCAAAGGGCCTTACGCGACTACCGACGATAAAGGCACCTACACCATCAACAATGTGCCTCCGGGAAGCTACACGGTGACCGCGTGGCAGGAGCAGTCTGGCACCCAAACGCAAAAAGTCACGGTGGCCGCAGGTGGGGCGGGAACCGCCGATTTCACTTTCAAGGCGAAGTAGGTCCTGGAACTCAAGGCAGTTATTGTGTAATTGAAGAGTCGCCGCAGTTGACCCTGCGGCGATTTGACAAATAGGCCGGATGGACGCCGGCCAAAATGGGGCGACATGGCGAAAATTTTTGCGATCACCATCGTAATCATCGCAATTGCTTCGGCAATTCCGATCATCATGCACACCTGGCCGTTGCCGCAGGACATCTCGGTTCACGGCCACCTGATTGATGAGCAGTTCACCGACACCATGGCCGAGGCCGGAATTTCCTTCCTAGCCTCCCAGCTTCTCCTGGCGTTCTTCATCTGGAAGTTCTCCAGTCCCAAGCCCGGCGACAAGATCAAGAGTTTCCCCGGCGGCGCTGCGGGATTGGTGATCGCTGCCTTCCTGCTGGTAGGCACGGAGTGTTTGGCTTTGGGCGTGTTCGGGGTGAAGGCCTGGGCCAGCGTATACCTTACTCCGCCGGCAGCCGATGCCATTCCCGTCCAAGTCCAGGCAGGACAGTTCGCATTCTATTTCCGATACCCTGGCCCGGACGGTACGTTTGGCCCCATCCATCCCGACCAGATCAGCGAGGCCAACGCCAATTTTTTTGGCATCGACACCACCCACGATCAGGACTCAAAAGACGACATCGTTACCGCGGAACTGGCGATTCCAGTGAATCGGGAAATTCATTTGTTGATGCATTCAAAAGACGTGGGGCACTCGTTCTACGTTCCCGAGTTGCGGGTGCAGCAGGATTTCGTCCCGGGATTGGATGTCTCGGTTCATTTCACGGCAACCAAAGTTGGCAAATACGAAATCGTCTGTACCCAGCTTTGTGGCCTGGGGCATTACAACATGAAGGCGTATCTCGAAGTGAAGTCGCAAGAAGATTACGATAACTGGATTAAACAGCAGGCGGCGCTGCAGTAGAACGCGCTGGAACCTGGCCTAAAGAAGAATTTTGCACGGGCGCGGCTGGAGCCGCGCCGCCATCTGTCAATCGGTATGGGGCTTCCGCTCCTGTGGGGATCTGGACAAACATCTCGTTTGGGGTGAGCACAATGCACGATATGTCGGCACACGCAGCGCACCATGGGGCTCCGACCAGCTTCATTCGCAAACATGTCTTCAGTATTGACCACAAAGTCATCGGCAAGCAGTATTACGCGATGGCCTTCCTCGCCGCCATGGTCGGAATGTTCCTTTCCTGGCTGATGCGCATCCATCTGGGATGGGGCAGTTACGCCATTCCCGGTCTGCATCTGCTCTCCAAGAACGGCGCGCCCGGCGACGTAATGACGCCGGAGTTCTACCTGCAACTGATGACCATGCACGGGACCATCATGGTCTTCTTTGTGCTCACCACCGTCCCATTCGCTGGATTTGGCAATTTCTTTTTGCCCATTCAGGTGGGCGCTGAAGACATGCCGTTCCCGCATTTCAACATGATGTCGTTCTGGGTCACATTCGTGGGCTTCCTGGTTCTCGTTTCTTCATTCTTTGTGCCCGACGGGCCAGCTCTGGGTGGCTGGACGCAGTATGCGCCATTGAGCGCTATCGGTTCTGTTGGCGGCCCCGGCCAGGGTCTCGGTGTGGTCCTGTGGGCGGCTTCGATTTGTATTTTCTGCATCGGCCAGTTGCTGGGTTCGTTGAACTTCATCACCACCACCCTCGACATGCGCTGCAAAGGCATGTCACTGATGCGGCTTCCGCTCAGCGCCTGGGGCTGGTTCATTACCTCCTGCATGGGCTTGACCGCATTTGCGGTGCTGATGCCCGCCTCCATATTGCTTATTCTCGATCACGTCGCGGGCACCAGCTTCTTTGTCGCTTCCAACCTGGTGATTGGCGACCACGTGCTGCCGCATTCCGGCGGGTCGACTCTGCTCTGGCAGCATCTCTTCTGGTTCTTCGGACATCCCGAGGTTTACATCGCGATCGTGCCCGGCATGGGCATCGTTTCCCACGTTCTTGTTACTAACATGCGCCGGCCCATGCTGAGCCACAGAGTGCTCATCTACTCCATGGGAGCACTGGCCGTCCTCAGCTACATGGTCTACGGACACCACATGTTCGTCAGCGGGATGAATCCTGTCTCCTCGCTGGCCTTTTCGTTCCCCACCCTGGTGATCACCATTCCGTCCACCATCATCGTGCTGATCTGGCTGGGCAGTCTGTATGGCTCCAAGTTGCGAATCAACGCCGCATCGCTCTTCTCGCTGGGCTTCATTTCGGTGTTCATCAGCGGCGGCGTCAGCGGCTTTTTCCTGGCCCAGCCTTCGATTGACATCCTGTTGCACGCCACTTATTTTGTGGTCGGCCACTTCCACCTGACGATGGGAGTCGCGGCCATGTTCGGTATCTTCGCCGGAACTTACTTCTGGTTCCCCAAGATGACTGGCCGCATGATGAACGAGACTTTGGGCAGGCTTCACTTCTGGCTGAGCTTCGTGGGTGTGTACTGCATCTTTATGCCGTTTCACTACCTGGGAATGGCCGGAAACGTGCGCCGCTACCAGGCCTTCACCGACGATTACCTGATCCCGCTTGTCCCAGTGCACAAGTTCATTACAGTTGCTGCTGTGCTCACCGGTCTGGCTCAGCTCATCTTCGTTTACAACCTGATCCACAGCCGGTTCAAGGGTGTAATTGCTCCCAACGACAATCCGTGGGAAGGCACTTCTCTGGAGTGGAGCACGGCTACACCTCCGCCGCACAATAACTTCGGCGACAAGATGCCGGTGGTTTATCACGATCCTTATCAGTACAGCGTCGAGGGTGCGAGCGCCGATTTCATCATGCAGACTTCGCCGGAGAAACTTTCGAACCCGCACGAAGAGAAATAATCTTCGCGCCAGGCAGCACAGAATTGGAGAGTCAGCAGTATGGCAACTACAGTTCACGAACCGCCGAACATCGATCTCGACCGTTTGCCGAGTCAAGGCTCCGGCAACGGGGGCTGGGGAAATCTAGTCCCCGCCGGCGGAGACCTGCGGCGGGTGAAAGGCTCGTCTCCTCCTCCCGCTAGTACTGGGATCTGGGTCGGCTTGGCGGCCATCACCATGACCTTCGCCGCCTTCACCAGTGCCTTGATCGTCCGCCAGGGCGCTGCGCCGGATTGGCGACACTTCACTCTGCCGTCTGTGCTTTACCTCAATACTTTGGTGATCATCGCCAGCAGCATCACCTTGGAAGTATCGCGCCGCCGAATTGCGGCCTTTATGGGCGGCGTGAAGACTCAGGGAACTGCTCCAGCTCGCTGGCTGTATGTAACCCTCTTCTTAGGTCTTCTCTTCGTTGCCGGCCAGACTTTCGCCTGGCTGCAACTCAGATCGCAGGGCCTCAAACTCTCTACGAACGTCAGCTACGCTTTCTTCTACGTGCTGACGGTAGCTCATGCGCTGCATTTACTCGGAGGACTCGGCGGTCTGGTCCGAGTTATAGGCAAACTGAACCGTTCCGTCCTGCGGCGGAGCACACTGAATGCTACTGCGCTCTATTGGCATTTCATGGGCGTGCTGTGGCTGTATCTGCTTTTGCTGCTTTGGATGAAGCTTTAACCACCCAGTCAAAGGTAGGAGGCAACGTGAGTCAAGCCGATCTTTCAATTCACGGGCAGGTGTCGCGAACAAGCGCGACGGAGATAATGACCGCGCCCGCATTCTCGATCCCCGCCAAGAAAATGGCGATGTGGCTGTTCATCATCGCGGACAGCGCCACTTTTGCCGGTTGTCTGGTCGCGTACGGATTCTTGCGCAACGGCACAGTCGATTGGCCCAGGCCTTTCCACAGCATCACTAACGTCGCGGTGATGACATTTATCCTTCTTACCAGCAGCTTGACCATGCTGCTCGGCGTGCGCAAAGCCCAGCAAGGCGACAAATCTGGAGCTTTCCGCTGGACTATGGTCACGGCTGTTTTTGGGATCCTGTTCGCCGCGCTGCACATTCGGGAATGGATGGGATTGATCGGGGAAGGCATGACGCTGTTCCACAATCCGTGGGGCACGCCTCTGTTCGGCGCGGCTTTTTTCAGCATCACCGGCCTGCACCTGCTGCACGTGACCGGCGGCGTGGTCGCTCTGATCGCCGTGGGCATCCGCTACCAGGGCGGGCGCTACAATGCCGACGACCTTGAGATCACCGGACTTTACTGGCACTTCGTGGATTTGGTTTGGATGTTTGTCGTGCCGCTGGTCTATCTAATGAACCTAAGTCACTAAGATTTGAGTTACTAAGATCGAGATAGAGAGGCAGGAGAGAGCATGGCTACCGCCGAAACGCACAAGAGTAATGGAATCGGAAGAGACATGGCAGTTTATGTTTGCCTGCTGGTCCTGGCTGGGATCCAGTTCGTCATCGCCTACCAGGATATCAGCGCGGGGCAGATGTTCGTGCGCATGTTGTCTGTCGCCATCATCGAAGGCGGGCTCGCGCTCTTATTCTTCATGCACTTGTCGGAAAACCGCGGCCTCAGGTGGTTTGTTCTGATTTTCACCGTTGCCGTAATCCTCGGCATGCAATACGGATGGACCGACAGCTTCCGGCTGGTAAATGGCGTACCATGGGCGAAGTAGTTTGGGAGTAAATATGAAGCATTGGAAGTTACCGGGAATTCTGGCAATCGCGCTCGCGGCATTTTTCCTTGTATTAGCGCCAATGCCCCTCTCCGCCCAAAGTTGCGCGCTATGCTATACGCAAGCCGCCTCATCCGGCGCCCGTATGATTCAGGCTCTGAAGAGCGGAATCTTGATCCTGATTGCTCCGCCGACTTTCATGACTGTCGGAGTCATCTTCGTCTGCTATCGCAAACGTAATCAGACTCGGGAGAATTCCGGCGAAGAATCAGACTGCGAATGGAAGAACCGCGATTCATTGCTTTGAAGGAGTGCGGCTTCAGCCCCGCCGTGCAGTCGCCGCAAAAAAAATAAACCACGGCTTTCAGCCGCGCCACAACTTCCAGCCTCACTTCTTGTAAACCACCCCACCCTTCATCACGAACGAAACATTGCCCAGCACACTGATATCCTGCAGCGGATCGCCGGGAACCGCGATGACGTTCGGCGAAATATCCCGGCTCCAGCGCGCCAATCTGGCCGTCCCAACCCAGCAACTTGGCGCCATTCAGTAAGTCGGCCCGCATCACCGCCAGCGGCGACATCCCGTACTTCACCAGCAGAACGAACTCGCGGGCTTGCGTTCCGTGAGGAAACGGTCCAACGTCCGATCCCACGGCCATCGGAACGCCTGCCGCAACCTGTTTGCGGAAGTCCTGCGCCTTGAAATCCAGCATCTCCCGCTCGCGCGCGGCGTGCGCTGGCGTGTCCGCATGATCCGCAAAATACTCGAAGATGGTAAAGGTCGGCACGGCAAAGATCTGTTTTTCACGCATCAGCCGCATGGTTTCGTCGCCGAGTTGATTGGCATGGTCGATGGACGCAACCCCTGCCTGCGCCGCGAACAGTGTCCCCGGTTCGCCCGTGGCATGCACCGCCACGCGCTTGCCTACGCGCGCCGCCTCCGCGACCGCCGCACCCAGTTCCGCTTCCGTGTATTGATAAATCGTGGAGAACTTGCCATCGCGCACGACATCCGGGCCCGTCTCATAAATCTTGATGAAGTCCGCGCCTTCCTTGAATTGCTGGCGCATCGCACTTACTAACTCCTCTTTATTGTTGGCATAAGTCGCGTTCGGCAGGACGTGCTGTTCCGGATTGTAGCCAATTGCATCCTCATGCCCGCCGAGGATGTTGACGGCGTTTCCACTAATTCGCAACCGCGGTCCCGGGGCCAGCCCGTCATCAATCGCATTGCGAACCGCCGTATCGGCCGATCCCGCGCCCTCGGTCCCCATATCGCGTTCCGCGGTGAAGCCGGCCATCAGATCGTCGCGTGCCGCCAGCAGCGCCTGAATCGTGCGCTGCGGCACGGACTCTTGCACCGTTTGCAAGTCCTCCGCGCCCGGATGCAGGAACAGATGCACGTGCGCGTCGATCAGCCCCGGCAACAACGTCCGGTCGCCAAGATCGATCACCTCCGCGCCCGCCGGATGCTTTACCGCCGAACCCACTTCCACAATCTTCTCGCCCTGCACCAGCACTTCGCCCGGCTTTACCACGCGTCCGCTCTTCACGTCGAGCAGACGAGCCACGTGCAGAACAATCGCATGCTGCGTGGAGGGTAGCGACTGCGTTTGCGCCGAACAGAGCAGCCCGCACGACGTTAGTAACACTAACCACAAGGACGATGGGAACAGTCGAGGCCTGATCATAATCTCAGTAAGGATGGTACCACCGCGAATTTGGCGAGGCCACGACGAACTGTGGCTGTGCTCCGGCGATACCGCGCGCCCTCACTTTGCCGGCGCTTTTTGTTCTTCCGGGGGCGCAGGCGGCCTGGCAAACTTCGTGTCGTCCACCGGAACATTCTGCTTCACCTCGCTCACCTGAATCGTAAATCGCCCGCTCGACCGCGCCAGCGTCCAGCGAAATGGAATCTTCACTCCGCCCGCTTCCCGGTAATCGGCATAGTCGATCTGCGTCGGCAACCTCCCGAGCGGCGTCTCTCCAAAGCGAACCAGCCGCACGAGCAGCCCCGATTGCTCGTCAAAATAAAGGCGCAGCGGCGTTTTTCCCTCGCGCCGACCCACCACCAGGTAGGCATCGTGGTCGCCAACTTTTTCTGTTCCACGACCTTCCACTTTGCTGAACATTTCCTTCAGGTGCGCCGGAAAGTGAAGGTCGGCATCCATCGCGGCCGCATCGATATCCGGCCCATGCATCTCGCGCACCGGCCGTCCCGGAACCCCCAACCACCCTTCATGTCCGTCGAAAGCCGTGATGCTGTCTCCGTCGGGCGTATGCGTGAACGATATCCGCTTGTCCGGATCCTTGGAGTAAATGTCGATCGGAAGATTCCTTTCACCAAATGTGATCGTCCCCTTCATTACGCGGCTGGTAACTTTCTCGATGGCGGCAACTCCGCCCACAGCCTGCAAATACTTGTCGAAGAACTCATCGGCGGCCGGCCCGCTTGCTTCTTTCCCGGCCATCCCTGCTTCAGGTTTCTTCGCCTCGTCCGTGGCCGGCTTCGACTCTGCCGTCATCACCGCTGGAGTAGCCACCGGATCGGTGCTGCCTCGGTGGCACGAGTAACAAGTCACCTCACGATGCCCTTCGAAATTGTCCTTGTTGATGGCGAACATCATCTCCATCATTTTCCGCGCGGTCTGCTTCGGCTTCTGGTCGTCCTTCTCAAACGCGCCCTGCACGTGGCAGAACTCGCACTCCACGCCCAGGGACGCCGAGATGAACTGCATCGAAGGAATCAGCTGGTCCGCCGGAATGCCCTTCAGCGTCTGGATGTTCTTGAACTGCTCTTCCGCTTTCTTTGGACCATTCGTTGTCTGCGGAGCTCCGCCAGATTGCGCCTTTGCGCCGCCGATCACAATTCCGCAAATCACGAAGGTCGTCGCAATCCCCACTGCCCATCTCTCTCCATTCATCTTTCTAGCCTCGGTTGGAATCTGGGAAGTCTATCAAAAATGCGCAGCCACACTCATGGATGGTCAGCACCACGCCGGATAAAAAACTGCCACTTGTCCATCCCCGCCGGAATCGCCACATCGAAGAATCCCACCATCATTTCCTGCGACGTCTGGTCGCCCCACGTCACCAGCTTATCCGGATCGGGATTATGCGGATTATTCTTCGAATTGTCGTACCACGCCACCGCCCGCAGCTTCGTGCCGGCCTTCAATTCCCGCGGCTCCGCCAGCTTGTAACTCAACTGCCAGTGGAAGTGATAGTTCACGCGCAGCAAGGGTTCCACGCTGCCATCGTCGTGCACAATGTCGTATTCAAAACACTTGCCGCGCAGGTGCATGTGCGGAAACAGGCTGAGCAAGGTTGCGTCATTGGGAAGCGTCCCTTGCACTTCCACGCGAAAATCGTCCGCCCCCGGCGGAATCAGCAGGGCATGATTATTCAACTGCAGCGTGATCGCCCTCTGCTTCGGCGGACTCTTCGCGAATACCAGCCCCACGCGGGTCTCGTCGCTCGCTGCCTCGCCGTTGGTGGTGTAGTGCATTTGAAACACCAGATCCGATCCTGTCGGCACGAACTTTGCCATGCCATCCGCCCAGCGGTCTGGCGCGCTGCCCGGCGCGTAAACCAGCAGCAGATCGCTGGTGGTTTCGTGCGCCTGCCGGCGCTCCTCCGGATCGCTCAACATCGATGCGGTGAAAGGCTCGCCCACCGGCGCATGCCGCAGCCACGTCGAATCCGGAGGCCGGATATACACCACCGCGTGGTGTACGTGCGCCGGGCTCGAGGGCCGCACCTCCGCCATCTGCACCCACTTCTCCTCAGCAAAGTGCGTGGGCGCAATTTCGTAGGTATATTCCACCTCGCCGTGCGCCGGAATCTGCACCGGCTTGGGCATCTTCACCACGACATCCGGTTGTGGGATATTCCAGCCTTCACTCCACTTCGGTGGAGCAGGCGCATCATGCGCATCTCCCGCAGGCGCTCCAGCATCGGCCCAGGCTGCAATCGTTGCGATCTGTTCCGCGCTCAACGACGCATCATTGGAAAACTTTCCGTACCGCGGATCGGCGAACCACGGCGGCATCATTTTCATCTCAACCGCTGCCGCAATTTTCCCCGCCCAGGGCCGCGTCTGCTCGTACGTTACCAACGCCATGGGCGCAAGTTCGCCGGTCCGGTGGCAGCTCTGGCACTTGTCTTGGAGTATCGGGAGAACGTCCTTATAGAAGGTAGGTGGCGTAAAAAGTTTGGGGTTGTTTTCGCTTCGCTTCGGAGCTGGATTCGGCATCTGCCACGCCGCTCCCGTCACCAGAAGCGAGACCACCACCGCGAAAAGCCTTCCCAGTTGCTCCACGAGCGCACACTCCGCTTTCGTCTTCCTAGTCTCGCACAAACCAGTCCGCCCGACTCCGCTCACACCTGCAAAAAATGCTACAGTAATTCGGTTCATGTCCGCGCCCAATTCCAACTTCGTTCGCGCCTGCAAGTCTCAGCCTGTCGAGCGCACTCCCGTCTGGTTCATGCGGCAGGCTGGACGCTTCATGCCCGAGTACCGTGCCGTTCGCAAACAGCATTCCCTGCTCGAAATCTGCAAGAAGCCCGCGCTCGCCGCCGAAGTCACCATCACCGCCGCTGAAATTCTCGGCGTCGATGCCGCCATCATCTTCGCCGACCTCCTGCTTCCTCTCGAGGTGATGGGCCTGCCTTTTCATTTTTCCGCCGGAGAAGGCCCCGTCATCGAGAAACCTGTTCGTACCACCGAAGACGTAGCCCAACTCCGCACCGACCGCGCCGCTGAACTCGGCTATGTCTCCGAAGCGGTCGGCCTGGTCGCGAAACATTTCGCCGGCAAGCTTCCCGTCATCGGCTTCTGTGGTGCTCCCTTCACCCTGGCCAGTTACATGATCGAAGGCGGCGGCTCACGGCACTACCTCCACGCCAAGAAAATGATGTATAACTCCCCGGCCAACTGGGATGCGTTGATGCGCAAGCTGGTTGACGTCACGGCCGAGTACTCGGCCGCTCAGGTGCGTGCTGGCGCCGATGTCATCCAGATTTTCGATAGTTGGGTCGGCTGCCTCAGCGTGGAAGACTACCGCCGCTACGTCCTGCCGCACGCAACCAAACTAGTGAAAGCTCTGCAGAAGACTGGCGCGCCCATCATTTATTTCGGCACCGACAGTGCCACGCTGCTTCCTGCGATGAACGAAACCGGAGCTGAGGTCATCGGCCTCGACTGGCGCATCCCGCTCGACTGGGCTTGGCGCAGTCTCGATCATCGCTGTGCCGTGCAGGGTAATCTCGATCCCGTTGTGCTTTTCGCGGACTGGAAAGAATTGAAGTCTCGCGCCGAGCATATTCTGCAGCTCGCCGCCGGACGCGCTGGGCACATCTTCAATCTCGGTCATGGCATCCTGCCAGAAACTCCGGTCGAAAACGTTAAGAACCTTGCCCGCCTGGTGCAAGAAAGTTCGATAACGAATTCGTCCTCCGGAAGCCCGAAAGCCGCTTCGACTTCGCTCAGAGCCTGCCCTGAGCCTGCCGAAGGGGCAGGCTCCGCCGGAAGCCGAGTTCCATGACTCGCATCGCGATCATCGGCGGCGGCATCTCCGGACTCGCCGGCGCGTTCGCTCTCGAAGAACATCGCCACACCGGCGCAGTCGAATACGTCCTTTACGAATCGTCGCCGCAGCTTGGCGGCGTGCTTCGCACCGAGCACATCGATGGTTGCCTCGTCGAAGCTGGACCGGATTCCTTCCTCACCGAAAAACCCTGGGCTACGGATCTCTGCCACACGCTCGGCCTCGGCGACCAACTCATCGGCTCGAACGATGCCGATCGCAAAACCTACATTCTCGTCCGCGGCCGCCTGATTCCCATGCCCGACGGCCTCATGTTCATGGTCCCGACGAGAATCCTGGCCACCGGCTTCTCACCGCTTTTTTCCTGGGCCACCAAGCTGCGCATGGCGCAGGAATTATTCCATCCGCCGCGCGCCGCCGAAGCCGACGAAAGCGTAGCTTCGCTTGTCGGGCGCCACTACGGCGCGGAAATGGTGGACCGCCTCGCCGACCCGCTGCTCTCCGGCGTGTACGGCGGAGAAGCCGCCAACCTCAGCGTGCGCGCCGTTCTGGCACGCTTCGCGGAAATGGAGCGCACGCACGGCAGCTTGGGCCGCGCCATGCTCGCCGCTCGAAAAAAAATGCCGCGGCCGGCAAACAAACCTGCGCCTCCGCTTTTCACCTCTCTGAAGAATGGCATGCAGCAGCTCGTCGAAACGCTTGTGCCGCGGCTCAGCCAGGCTTCATTGCTCGCCAACACTCCTGTGCAGTCCGTTCAGCCCGAAGCCGGAGGCTGGACCATATCGGCGGGATTGAAATCCGATCGCTTCGACGCCGTCATTCTCGCCGTGCCTACTCACGCCGCTGCGCAGATCCTGTCGATCTCCAGCCCCGAATTATCCGCCGAACTCGCCGCCATCGGCTACAGCTCTTCCATCACCGTCGGCCTGGGCTACGATCGCGATGTTCGCGAGTCACTCCCTCCGGGCTTCGGGTTTCTCGTGCCGCGCAGCGAAGGCAAACGCCTGCTGGCCGCCACTTTCGTCCACAACAAGTTCCCTCACCGCGCCCCCGAAGATCGGGCCCTGCTGCGCTGCTTCTTCGCCGGATCGAACGCCGAAAACATTTGGCAGCTTTCCGACAACGAAATTGTCGCCGTGGTGCGCAACGAATTGCAGCAGATCGTTAGCCTGCGCGCCGCGCCGCTGTTTGCCCGCGTCTATAAATGGAAGTCCGCCATGGCGCAGTACGGCGTCGGGCACCTTGAACGCCTCGACCGCATCGAGCGCCTGCGCCAGCAGTTGCCCGGCCTGGCGCTCGCCGGCAATGGCTACCGCGGCATCGGCGTTCCAGATTGCATCCGCTCCGGGCAGGATGCCGCTAAGCAAGCCCTCAATTCGTAGAGACGGAGCTAGCTACGTCTCTACGAGAGGCTGAGGGTGCACGACTACGCCGGAACGTCTGCCTTCCCCAACATTTCCTCGCGCCGCAGTTTTCCCACCACCAACTTGATCTCGTTGTAAGTAATTTCCGGCGGCAAAATATCCTTTAACGGCTTTAGCCAATCCATCCCTGCTTTTGCGCACGCCGCCTCAATCACCGACTGTTTCTCTTTGCTCACCCATTCAGGCCGAAACTCCACCTGCCCTGTCTCCAGCAGACTTGCGACCGCACTCACGACGGTCGATACTTGCCTTCCCCGAATCTGAGCGATCTCTTCCAAAGTTTTTCCTTCGCTCAGCAATCGCAAAGTCTCCTCCGCGGGTTTCACTTGCTGCTGAGTCCTGCCCGCTCGTTCTCCGTGTCGAAATCTTTCGAGAGCAGCCAGAATCTCCCGCCCATATGTCTCCGCTTTCTTCTCGCCGATTCCGGGAACCTCCAACAGTTCGTTCAAGGATTTCGGCTGCCGACGGCAAATTTCGTCCAGAGAAGAATCATGCAGCACAATGAACGCCGCCAGCTTCATCTCTTTGGCCACAGATCGTCGCCACTCCCGCAAATACTCCTTTAGACTCTCATCCACAGGCCCAGCAGCCGCACCCGTGGTCTTCGGCATCAGCACCTTTTTCTCAACCAGCGCCGCTCTCGCCGTCATCCACTCCGCCGCGCACCCGCACACATCGCAGGCGTCACAAGTCTCCCACTTCGGAGTCTCCCCAAAGTGCGTGCAAATCTGCCGGTGGCGGCAGCGCTTCGACTCCACAAATTCCCGGATGATCCGATACCGCTCCCACGCCCGATTCCGTTCCTCGGCATCCGTAATCTGATTGGCGAAAAATCCCAGCAGCCCGGCATCTTTTTTCTGCCATAGCAAAACGCAATCCGCACTCTGGCCGTCGCGACCCGCGCGTCCGGCCTCCTGGTAGTACTGCTCAATCGACTTCGGCAACGACAAGTGAATCACAGCCCGCACCGCCGCCTTGTTGATGCCCAACCCAAAAGCGATAGTGCCGACCAGCACCCGCACTTCGTCCGACATCCAGCGCTCCTGGCTGCGTCGCCGCGCGTCGGCTCCCATCTTGCCGTGATACCCCACCGCGGCGATGTCGCGGTCTTCCAGAAAATCGACGGTCTCCTCCACACGATTAATCGTGGGAGAATAAACAATCACGTTGCTGCCCGCATAGCTTTGCAGAGCCTTGACCAGCAGTTCCATCTGCTCCAGACCTTCGCACTCGCGCACCAGGTAGCGAAGGTTCGGCCGGTAAAAGCTGGCGATGTACTTATCGGGATTGCGCAATTGCAGTTGTGCCAGAATGTCGTGCCGCACGTGCCGAGTGGCGCTGGCCGTAAACGCCGCGATGGGACGATCGGGAAACTTCGTGCGCAGCCGGCTCAACTGCCGGTACTCAGGACGGAATTCGTGTCCCCACTCCGAGATGCAGTGCGCCTCGTCGATCGCAAAAAACGTCACCGGCACTTTCTGCAACCAGCCGATCGTGTCGCCGCGCGCCACCCGCTCGGGAGACACATATAGCAACCGGTAAGCGCCTTCCCGTGCCCGGCTCATCACCTGCGCCTGCGCGTCCTCGCTCAGCGTGCTGTTGAGCACCGCCGCCGGAATTCCCATCTGCGCCAGTTGCGTGGCCTGATCCTGCATGAGCGCGATCAGCGGGGAAATCACCACCGCTGTCCCTCCCGAAACCACCGCCGGCAACTGATAACAGAGAGACTTGCCCCCGCCCGTCGGCATCACCACGCACGTGTCGTGCCCGGCCAGCAGGCTGCGCACAATCCGCTCCTGCAGCGGACGGAACGTGCTGTACCCCCAGTAGCGGCGCAGCGGCGTCAGCAGATCGGTTTGCGCAGGCATAGAAAAAATTATAAGCCGAGGCGAATGTTAGGAGAAAACGAAATCTCGGGGGCGTAAAATGTCCTCCACCGTCAAGGCTGTCAGAACCTTGAGTGACGAGAGGTGCGCATTATGTACGACGTTGCAATGCTGGTGTTCGCAGCCATTGCTGCCATCTTTGCCGTTCTCGCGGTATTGCCATCGCTCGGATTCGATTTACGCATTCGCGGGAGGCAGAATATGCCTCCAGCACAAACCGAGTCGAGGCCAATGAGAAAGGCATGGTTAGCTTTGGGGCTGGCATTGCTCAGTCTCGGGCTTTCGGCGGCAGCCTTCTATTACTTTTTTCGTCCGCGAATTGTCGAGAAGGTCGTAGCCACACGGACGCCCTCTGGAACGACAGATAATGTCGGCATCTCCGATTCAGCAGCCGTTGAGGTGAAGCCAGCGAAGATTCCCTCGACTTCTCTTTCCAGACCAGCGGAGAGAAAAGGCAACGAATAAACTCAACAGTGTTCCCGACATTTATCGAAATCGAACCTGCCCCGATTGGAGTACACGACGCGGAACTTCCCAAGGATGTACCCGTAAATGGCGGAACGATTACCGTGCTTAGGTTTGGCCAGGGCTATATGCTGTTTGATACGCACGGCGTGCCGATAGGGACACCGGTTCGCGGTCGAATTCGTGCGTATACCGATCAGCCAGCGAAGCCATTGAAGCAGCCATCACACAGCGAAGCCAATCCCTCGCTCGGTCCCAAGGCTAGCCCCGCGGCCCCGCCTGCGCAGAACTGCCCGAATGGTATCTGCATCGGAGGCGAGAACAGCGGCACAGCAACGGTAAACAACACTTTCAGCGATAAATTTCCACGCCCAGGCGTAATCCCGAACATTACGATGTGCGTGACGCACCCGACGACAACTAAGGAAGTCATAACAATCAAGAGCGATACCGCGATCAGTTCCCCGTACTGGTGGTTTATGTTAGACGGACCAGTTTCCGATTCGGCAATCGAATTGGCTGATGCCAAAGAGCCATTCGGCTCGACACATGGGCCAGCAAACCCGGAGCAGGCCGCGAGCATGCACGTTCCTGCGGACCACTTGGTGGGAGTTGCGCTGACTTTTATAGGTCCGCCCTTCGGTGGACCGTGGCGGCCGTTCGAGCCTAGTGATCTCATCCGAATTACGCTCACTGTGAAGAATCCAGTGAGCATTCTCTCCGTCAATTCGGGAAGCCAGAGGGATTTCCTAGCTGAAAACATTCGGTACGAATGTCCGGATAAATGAGGCTGTTAGCTGCTTTGGACCGGCTGCGCTGCGCGGGCGGGGACTGAATGAAGGCACATCGCGCACGAAAGGCGTAAAGGCATTTTGCTCGACTGCCTACTCCGCTCGTCTCTGTCCCCGATACGTCCTCGCAAACACCACCCACGCCACCGCAATCACCACAAAGCACAGCACACTGCCCTCCGGCCCCACCATCCCACCCGTAAGCCATCGCGGCCCGTGAAACGACGACTTCAGCAAATGCCCAGGAAACAGCGTTCCGCTGTCCGGCACGGAATAAAAAAACGTCTCACCCCAATCCCACGCCATGTGAAAGCCTACGGCAAACCACAAATTCCCCGTGCGCCGCAAAGTCAAACAAAAGAAGAAGCCAATCGCCGCCGCCGCCAGCAGGCCGGGCCACTGCTCTCCGCCATTTCTGATGTGGATCAGGCCGAACGCGCACGACAACAACACCGCCGCCGGCCAAAAGCCGATCCCCCGCGTCAGCGTAAACTGCGAATAACCGCGCAGCAGAAATTCCTCGAAGAACCCCACCAGCAGGAAAAACACGGCCCAGAACGCCGCAAATCTTACAATGCGCGCGCCATGCATCGCCAGATGCCCTACATCAAAAGCCCGCACGCCATACATCATCGCCATCAGAAGAGTGATGCTGGCAAATCCCCACGCCGCGCCCACCCAAAACAATTTTCCGAACGCCAGCCGCCCCGGCAGGCCGTACGTTCCCCACGCCCGCCTTTCAACTCTCGCCAGGAGCACCGACGGAATCACCGCCGCCAGCAGAACTCCACCCTCTTCCAACATCATCGACCACAGTCCCTCCCCGCCCAGACTCACCGACCACGCCCAGCGGCTGGCCACAAACTGCAGCGGATAATACATCGCCACATAAAATGCCAACCCCCATCCCGGCTTCAACCCCTCCGGACCGAAAAAAACCGTCCGCACATAAGACGGCTGCACCGCGAAGTCCGGTCCCGGGTCCGGTCGCCCTGGTTCAGTCGACTCTGGACTCAATGGCGTCTGCTCTCCACTCGCCATGTTCATCTCGGTATGTTCATCCCGTCGTCCATTCCAACATCTGTCACAAGTTTCCTCAAACCGCCCCGCTCATGGTAAAACACTCGGCTCACCCTTATGACCGAATTTTTCACGCGCCAACGCTTCGGCCGCCCACAGTTTCTGGCCGGAGCCTTGCTCCTTGCCTTCCTGGCGCAGGCTGTTTGGCTTGTACATTGCGAACTGGACGAACCCGAATCCCCCGGAGCCAACGCCCTCGGCGCGTCCGAGCTAGTTCGCATCGCCGCCGGCTGGCGGCAAATTCACGGTGGCGGAATCGCCGGCGCACCCTTCCCCGATTCTCCCGGCTCGCTTCCCCTGGAGATCTCCCGGGATCAAGCCGGCTTCGACACCGAGCACTCTCCACTGCTCTCCCTCGTAACCGCCGCGCCCTTGCTGGCCTGGCCTCAGCCGCTGCTCGGTTCCGCATCCTCGCCTCAGTGGCGCTGGCTCCCGCGCATTCCGTTCCTTGCCTTCGGAGTCTTCCTCGGCGCTTCGCTGTGGTACGTCGCCCGCCGTCTGTGCGGAAACTCCGGCGGATTCCTCGCCCTCACCCTCTATTGCTTTTCCCCCTCCATGCTTCAGGCCAGCGCCGTCTGGCACACCGAACCGGAAATCCTCGCCGCTTGGGGATCCTTCGGCGCCATCTTCACCGCCATCGCCGTTGCCCACACCCTTTACGCCCCACGCGAAGTGGTTCTCTGGAACTGGCGCCGCATTGTCTTGCTCGGCATCTCACTCGCCATCGCCGTCGGATCCCAGTTCTCCATGATCGTGGTCGTCCCCATCGCGCTAGCTTTCTTGCTCTACCTTGCCCCCATCCGCCGAGGCGCAGCTTTCACCATTTGGGCCGTCGCCTGTCTCGTCGCTCTCATCGTGATTTTCGCCATATACTTCTTCCATCCCCGCATTTTCCTCGAAAGCATGCGGCACGCTTCGTTCTGGGGAGCTACCTGGCGCAGCTTCACCGTGCTCGCCGTCTACCGCCAGGTCGCATCTTCCCTGATCTTGCGCTCCGGTCCCGCCTTCGCCCTGCTGCTTCCGGCCTCTATCGCAACCTATTTAGCGTGGCCGCGCACCCGCTATTTCGGCAACACCGCTCCGCTGCTCATCGCACTGCTCTTCATCGCGCTGGGCATCGCCCATCCTCGCGTGGCTGGCGCCGGATTCCTGCTCGCTTCCGTCCCGTTCCTCTTCATCTTCGTTTCCGGCGTCCTTGCCGACCTCATGGAAACTCCCTTCCGCGCCCTAGTCACCGCCTGCGTCTGGGGATTGATAGGGGCCTATATCCTGTGGAGCCTTCTGGCCCTGGCCCACATACCGCGCGGATAATTATGCTCGGCGCGCCGCTAACAATTCTCTACAATTTCCCGCGCATCTCCTCCCCGTCCGCTTCGATCTAAGTCTGTAGGAAGTCCTCTCTGGAGGTGCGCCATGACGTTCCCGTTGGAGTATCATAAGGTCGTGAATCGCTCCGCGCGACACCCGATTCCGGCTTCGCTGGCACTTTTCGGGACGCTTCTGCTCCCGCTTCTTCTTGTCTCCCGCAGCTCCGCTCAAATCAACAGCACGCCCGCAGCCTCTTCCGGCTCCGCTCACTCTGTCAGCGCCGCGCCTTCCAGCAGCACCTCACATTACGTGCCAGCCAACTCAGGCATCACACTTTCCGCGCATACTCCGCACTCCCCGAGCGGCACGCCCAACAACAACAATTGGAATCGCCAGCACCATACCGCAACCGGCACCGCTTACTATCCGTATATCTATGCCGTGCCCTTCCCGTATTTCGTCGATGCCAGCAACGCCGACAGTTCCGACGATGACGATGCCGAATACCAGGGTGGCCCCACCATTTTCGACCGCCGCGGATCGGGCCCGGATTCCTACGTGCCTCCGTCCACACCAGATGCGCCACAGGAAGACGCGTCCGTGGCCCAGTACGGCACCGACCCCGCTCCCGAACGCCCGCAGCCTCCTACGACTCTGGTGTTCAAAGATGGTCATCAACTCGAGGTAGACAACTACGCCATTGTCAGTCAGACGCTTTACGACTTAACGCCCGGCCATCCCCGCAAAATCGCTCTCGCCGATCTCGATCTCGCGGCTACCGAAAAACAAAACGACGATCGCGGCGTCACTTTCCAACTACCGCTCTCGGCGCAAGCGAACTGATATGCGCCTTCACGCGATTTCCGACGAGATTATGTGTCCGCGGGCTGCTCGCCCGCGAAATGCATACAGCAAAATAGCTTTCGCAGGAAATTCTTATCGGCATCTTGCCCTTTGCGCCGCGCTCGCCGTCACGTCGTGGGCCGCAGCCCAGCGAGCCGCCGCTGGAGGGCACGGGGCCGCTCCGGCCCACGCCGCAACTCCGCATTCCAACTCCCGCGCAGGAAATTTTGCTCTCGCGCGCAACCGACATCCATCCGCATCCCGACGCTCTTCTTACGTCTCGCCCTTAACGTCTCTGCTGTTCCCGTTCTTCGGCGACTCCTTCAATCCCGATGACATCTATTCGACGGGATATCCCGTCGCTTCCCAGCCGCCCGCATTCCTGTTGCAAGCCATGCGCGAATTGACGGGCTCCGCCGCGAATTCCATGGGATCGGCTACGAGTCCGCTCAACAACCATCAGCCTTCATCCTCCGATCCGCTGATGATCGAACTGCAGAACGGCCGTTACGTCCGTGTCGACAGCGTCGCGGCCAATGGCGAAGCCCTGCCACTCACCTTCGCGCCCAGCCATGCTCAGCCGAGGACCAGCCCCGCACCGCTGATCGCAGCAGCATCTCCGCCGCAGTCTCTGCCTTCCGCGGTTCTAGTTTTTCGTGATGGACACAGCGAAGAAGTCCGCGACTACACCATCGCCAACGGCATGCTCTACGCCCGCGGCGACTACTACACCGATGGATACTGGAACAAGAAAATCGACCTCGCCACTCTCAACGTGGCCGAAACGCTGCAAGCCAACGCCAACCGCAGCGTGAAGTTCGTCCTGCCGTCATCGTCCAATGAAGTAATCACGCGACCTTGATTTCCACCTCTTGTCAGTCCTTCTTACTGTGGACTATCCTTGCACTCATCGTGTCCGCTGAGGCAAAGAGTTCCGGCCTTCGATGGGAAAAGATCACGGCGATCTCTACATTTGTGCTTGCCATAACTGGACCGGCCGCCCTCATGTTTACGGGGTGGCAGATAAGGGAGGCCCGGAACGCAGCCCAAGTGCAGCATGAAGACGAATTGGTACGGCGATGGGACTACGAGATGGGTGACGTCCGCAAGGCTCTCGCTTTGAAACGATTAGATCCCAAGCGGGAGGCGCTTCTTCCTCTCGACGTGGAGAGTACACAGGTTGAGATGGAAACCATTCTCGACTTCTACGAGCACATGGATGTGATGGTTGATCGGGGTTACGTTGACAAGAACGACGTGTGGCGGGACTTCAGCAGCGATATGTTTCCGTTCTATGCCGATGCACACGCGTACATAGATCAGGCGGAAAAGGACAGCCCCTCAACCTGGTTTGGGTTCACCGAGCTGATGGAAGATATGAGAAAAGAAGAAATTTCAGACAACGACGGTGCCGAGGATCACCCTAGTCCTGAGGACATCTTGAGTTTTTACCAGTACGAAGTGGCTCGCGTGCCCGGTGTTCCTACTCCCCGAGAACGCACGAAGAGTAAGCATCAAGTTAAGAAAACTTCGCAATAGAAAACCCACAGCGGCTCTGGAAAGGCCTTCAATACGTCCTCAGGTGTCTGGACGCCTATGCCACTCAGCTCTGACTCGCAGCACAGCGCCTTCAAGTTCATCACGATTGAGCCCACAAGAGGGGAGTCTCGTGGTACAATATTCTTTACTCAAAATCCCACTAACCGCCTGTAAATGCAACCGTTTAGCAATGATTTCGCGATGATTTGCAACCCCGGCAACGGCCCTGACTCGACCGTCCCAAAACTCAACAAAAAAAGCTAAGAGCCAAAAGCTAAATGCCTGACGATCAAAATCCCGAACTCCCCCTGACTCCACCGCCTCCAGGCGACGGCAGTCCCGGCGCTCTGCACATTCAGCCCGTCAACATTGAAGACGAGATGCGCAAATCGTATCTCGATTATTCCATGTCGGTCATCATCGGCCGCGCTCTGCCCGATGTCCGCGACGGACTCAAGCCCGTGCACCGCCGCATTCTCTACACCATGCAGCAGATGGGCCTGCAGCCCAATCGCGCCACGCGCAAGTGCGCCCGCATCGTTGGAGACGTCATGGGCAAGTATCATCCTCACGGAAACCTCGCCGTGTATGACGCTCTGGTGCGACTGGCGCAAACCTGGAGCCTGCGTTATCCGCTGATTTTCGGCCAGGGAAATTTCGGCTCGGTCGATGGCGACCCTCCCGCCGCCGATCGCTACACCGAAGCGAAACTCGCTCCTGTCTCCACCGCGCTCCTCGAAGACCTCGACAAAGAGACAGTCGACTTCCGTCCCAACTACGATGGCAGCGAAGTCGAGCCGGACGTTCTACCCGCGCGCATTCCCAACCTGCTCATCAATGGTTCCGATGGAATCGCCGTCGGCATGGCTACAAAAATTCCGCCGCACAATCTCACCGAAATCATCGATGCCACCATCACGCTCATCAACGATCCCAACGCCCAGCTCGCCGAAATTCTAAAATCCGTTCAGGGCCCCGATTTCCCCACCGCCGGCATTATCCACGGACACGCCGGAATTTTCGAGGCCTACCGCACCGGCCGCGGCCGCTTCATGATGCGCGCCAAAGCCGCCATCGAAAACATCAACAAAGATCGCCAGGCCATCGTCGTCACCGAAATTCCGTATCAGGTGAACAAGGCCGTACTCGTCAAACGCATCGCACAACTCGTGAACGACAAGGAAATCGAAGACATCTCCGACGTGCGCGACGAAAGCGATCGCGACGGCATGCGCATCGTGGTCGAACTCAAGCGCGGCGCCGAGCCGCAAATCGTTCTCAACCAGCTCTTCAAACACACCTCCATGCAGGAAGGTTTTTCCATGATCCTGCTGGCGGTGGTCAACGGACAGCCCCGCGAAATGGGCCTGATCCAGGCCATCAAACACTTCATCAATCATCGCGTGGAAGTCGTGCGCCGCCGTACCGCCTTCTTGCTGCAGAAGGCCAAAGACCGAGAAGAAATTTTGATTGGGCTTAAATTTGCCGTAGATACGGTTAATCTCGAACGCATCGTCTTGATAATCAGGGGCAGCGGCTCGCGGGCAGCGGCTCGCGAGAACCTATTCGAGTGGAGTCGCGGAAAGCAGCTTACCTTCGCCAAAGGGTCAGGCAGAACAGGGGTGAAGGAGATAGATCTCCAGCCGTACAAGAAGAGCGACACCGGCTTCGACTACACGACATCCAGCGACTCTATTACTTTGAAAGGCTTGATCCACTGGGAGCCTCCTTCCGATCATCCTATTCGCGATGCCGGAGGGTTATCGTACCGCCAGATTGAAGCCATCCTCGATTTACAGCTCCACCGACTCACCCAGCTTTCCGTTGACGAACTCGTCAAGGAACTCGCGCAGGTGCGCGAAAACATCGCCGAATACGAAGCCATCCTCGCCTCCGAAAGCAAGCTCCGCAAAGTCATCATCAAAGAACTCGAAGAAGTAAAAGATCTCTACGGTGACGAGCGCCGCACCCGCATCGAAGACGAAGCCGCAGAAATAGTTCTCGAAGACCTAATCGCCGACGAACAGGTCGCCGTCACCTTCAGCCACTCCGGCTACATGAAGCGCACACCCATCTCCACCTACCGCATGCAGCGCCGTGGCGGCACGGGCCGCACCGGCATGAAGACCCGCGACGAAGATTTCGTCGAGCACCTCTTCATCGCCTCCACTCACGCCTACATCCTTATCTTCACCAACAAGGGCCGCGTCTACTGGCTCAAGGTCTACGAAATTCCCGACGTCAGCGCCGCCGGCAAAGGCAAGCACATCGGCAACCTCATCGGACTGCAACCCGGCGAAACCGTCCGCACCATGCTGGCCGTACGCAACCTCGAGGAAGAAAATAAATACATTTTCTTCGCCACGCGCAACGGGCTGGTAAAAAAATCCGAGCTGCGCGAGTTCATGCACGTCCGCTCCAACGGCATCAACGCCATCAGCATCGAAGAAGGAGACGAACTGGTAGCCGCCCGCATCACCAACGGCAACCAGATCGTTTTCATAGCTTCGCACGAAGGCATGGCCGTCCGCTTCGACGAAAACCACGTCCGCCCCATGGGCCGCGCCGCCTACGGCGTAAATGGCATCAACCTGGAAGAGCGCGACTACGTTGTGGGCATGACCGTAACCCCAAAGCCGGAAGCAGCCGCCACAGACCATGTGGGGACGGGCGCCTCGCCCGTCCAGGGAGTGTCAGCGCCCGAAGCCGAGATCCCACCCGGCGAAACCCTCGACTTAACTCAGAAAGGCACGCTCATTCTCTCCGTCACCGAAAACGGCTACGGCAAGCGCACGCCCGCCGACGAGTACCGCCTCACTAACCGTGCCGGCAAAGGCGTCATCAATATCAAGACCACCGATCGCGTCGGCAAAGTCGTTGCCATCGCGCTCGTAGACGAAAGCTCCCAGGTCATGCTCATCAGCCAGTACGGCAAAATCATCCGCATGGATTCGAAAACCATCCGCGAGTCCGGCCGCAACGCCCAAGGCGTCCGCCTTCTGCACCTGGAACCGGGCGACCGCGTCGCCGCAGCCGTAGTGTTGGCCCCAGAAGAAGAGCCCAACGGCAACGGAGGAACACTGCTGCAATAGTCGTTGCGTGTAATCTGCTCGCGTGGTCGCGGGCGACTCGTCCGCGAAATCTAATGCCTTATCCGTGTCGATCCGCGTAAATCCGTGGCAAAGAAGTTCTGACCCTACTTCACTCCCTGCCTCCGATTAATCTCCCACGAAAACTCCGTCACAAAATTCAGCAGCGTCCCCCACCCCACCTGCTCCGCCGCCGCCCGGCCACCGTTAGTAAACGCGTTCTTCGGACTAGGCTTCCAAGCCGTAGCAATCATTCCACCGCCGAACGCTCCTGCATATAACGCCAATTGCGGACGCAAGTGCTCCTCGCTGCGATCATAAGTCACTAAATTCCTGATAAACGCATGCCGCGTCCGCCGCCACAGCCCCTGGCACTTGCACTGGTCGTAGCGAACTTCATATCCCAGCTTCGCATTGCCCAGCGCCGCCAGGCTATTCGCTGCAATAAACTGCCCCTCCCGCGATGCGAACCTCTCCGCATATCCTCCCCATCCATCGTCCCACTGGTAAGGCACGCCGCGCGCCTGGTCAATCCCAGCGGCAAACATTCGTTTCATGTAAGCCTCTGGAGTTATCAGCGTCTCTCGCAGATAAATTACTTCCCGCTCCTCTCGAGTCGGAGTGACCCGCGTCCGGTTTCTGCCCACATACTCTCCCGCGATCCATCCCGACTCCCAGTCCCGCGCCCGCAGCAGCTCCCGCTTCGTCTTGTGCTCCACAAATTCCACCGGATTTCCACTCTGATCTTTTTTCTGACTCTCTCCCGGTTTCTTACTCTCCCCCGGCGCATCCGGAAGCTCTTTCCCCTGCGCCTGTCCCGAGTTCTGCGTAGGATTCTGCGCCGGCTCAGTCCCCTGCGTCCACCCTCGTCCCATCATCACCAACACACACAGCATCACAAGCAACCCGCAGCCTTTACCTTGTGCCCTCCGTGTTAAAGCCTTTGACTTTTCCACCAGCAAAACCCCAGTGCTAAACTCCCTTGGATGCACTCGCTCTACAACCGCGTTGCAGGCCAAAGTGTCGACCGCATCGCCGCCCTCAGCGACGGTATCTTTGCCGTCGCCATGACCCTGCTGGTCCTCGACCTTCGCGTCCCCACCGCCGAAGCCGTCCACTCCTAGCACGACCTCCGCCGCATCCTCGTCGCACTCTCTCCGCGCCTGCTCGTCTTCCTCATGAGCATCATGACCAACGGCATTTTCTGGGTCGGCCAGCAAACCCAGCTCAACTACTTCGCCCGCTCTGACCGCAATCTGGCCTGGATACACATCGGCTTTCTCTGCGCCATCTGTCTCACGCCATTTTCCACGTCGCTGCTCGCCGAATTCATCCACTACCGCACCGCGCTCCTCGTCTATTGGAGCAATATCCTCCTCCTCGGACTCATGCTTTATTGGAGCTGGAGCTACGCCACCCGCTCCCATCTTCTCACCGACAATCTCCCGCCCGACATTCATCCCGCAGTAATCCGCCGCATCGTCATCGCGCAATCTCTCTACGCCGCCGGCGCTGCTCTTTGCTTCATCAACACGTATTACAGCATCGCCGCCATCGTTTTGGTCCAGATAAACTACGCCATAGCGCCTCAATTCTGCTGGGGATTGTTTTCGCGGGGTTCCCCATCTGGGAAGTAAGAATGCTTCCAATTCAAGAAAGCGCAAATAACTGTGTAAAGCGCCCAAGCAGAGTTACCCTGAGGTATGACCACCGATGACAAGGTAGACGACTTCGCTCTTCGATCCTTTCGCGATCAAGCGGATGAGGATTACATTTCGGCTCGAATGGCATTTCGCGCCGCTTTAGTCACACCTTCACTTTGGTCAAGTCATCAAATGGTTGAGAGGTACCTGAAGTGCATACTGTTGCTGAACCGGATTGATGGAAGAAATGTGCGGCATGAACTAGCGCGGGCACTAGAAATGATCGAGCGGTCGGGAAAGCTTGAATTTGACCTAACAGCTCCGACAAGATCGCTCATAGAGTATCTTGATACATTTGGCAAATTCCGGTATTTGGAAATCTCCACTGTGGCTTTCGGGGGGAACCTCAGCCGCCTAGATCGAACTGCGTGGGAACTCCGTCGGTACTGCTCATTTGATGACACCATCAGGAAATTGAAGCTTCAGCAGGGTGTTCTCCCGCCAAAGTACATAATTCCCGGCGGATACTTGGAATCCGTCATTAAACATCGCAGTAATCCTGCACGGCAACCGCTGCTTTGGCGCAACTCGTTCTTTGGAAACCGACGAAGGCGACTTGTGCGAGTGGACCGTTGGATGAAAGCGATCAACGCTCCGCTATATCTCAATCCTGAGATCCTCGATGAGGTCTTGAAGTACGTTTATTTGCCTAAGGATGTTATTCGTGGATACAGGACTCACCAGAAACCCTAAGGCGCACCTACTACTAAGTAGGGGTTCGAGATCTACCCCCGCTCAAACGCATGCTTCCTCTCCAACTCCTCCACCGCCGTCCGCATCGCCGCTTCAAATCTTTCCGCCTGCCCTGTCAGTCCCGGCGTCGCTTCCGCCCACTCGCCTTCCATCCGCACCAGCCCACCTCCCGCCAGCCGCCCTCCAACTTCCAATAAATGCCCCGGCGTCGTCTCCAGATATTGCGCGTCCGTCGGATCGGCAATCCAAACTCGCTTCTCTCCGCTCAACTTTGTGGGCCAATAAACCTTCCGCTCCAAGAAAGTAGCAATCTCATCATCGCTAGCTTTCCCAAACACCCACTTCTGCCGCTTGAAGTCGTAATGCCGGCTGGAGAACGCCACCGGCTTCAGCTTTCCCGACTTCACAAACTCAATCTGCCGCCGGTCAACTTCCTTGCGCAGTGCGTTGATCACCGGCGCCTCCGCATCCTTCGGCTCCAGCGACGCCAACACCTCCCGCACCGTCGCGGACAAATTCACCGCCACCGGCGCATGCAGCCCATCCGAATTCTCCAGCCGGATGTCCCCATGCAGCACCCAAAAATCCGCCCCCGAGGTCAACCGGTGAAACGGCCACTCCAGCTCAATCGTCAATGGCAGGCCGTTCAGCGTCACCCAAATCTTTTTCTGCTCCGCTTGCGCCATTTTCCCAACTCACCTCTCGGTACTCGCTACTTCTTTTTCCCGCTAACCTTCGCCCCCATCCGCAACAACTTCCTCACTGTCCCGGTCGGCAGCCGCTTCATCTGATCGTGCAGCTCGGTCACCGCGTCAAAAAATCCCGCCATCGCCGCCAGCCGCTCTCGCGTAAAATCCGCGCCAGCTTCTTTCGGATCCAGCTCCTCCAAACTCCGCCGCAACATCTCCCGCGTCGGATCGATCTCCCTCCGCTTCCTCTGCTCAATCACCAGCCGGAACATTTCCCACACGTCTTTCATCGACTCATAATGTTCCCGCCGGTCGCCCAGCACGTGCACCGCGCGCACAATTCCCCAAGTCTCCAACTCCCGGATCGACGTACTCACGTTCGACCGCGCCACGCTCAGCGTCTCCGCAATCTCCTCTGCCGGCAGCGCCCGCGGCGACAAATACAGCAGCGCATGAATCTGCGCCACCGTCCGGTTGATCCCCCACCGCGTCCCCATCTCGCCCCAGTGCAGAATGTACGCCTTCTGCACTCCCGTCAACATCGCCATATCGGTGCTTTCAGTTCAAACAGAATCTACAGAATTTACAGACTGTCTGTCAAGCACGTTTGCCCGCCGGAGCCAATTGCTCGGTCAGTTCGCCATTCATTTCGGCGCTGCTGAGGAGCGGCTACCTCGTGCTTTCCAACTGAGCCTGTAGTACACTTGTCCTCCCCCAGGGATACCCATCCCCGCATTGGACCTCCATGCCCGCACTCGCCAAGAAAGTTCTGCTCATCGGCTGGGACGCAGCCGACTGGAAGATCATCAATCCTCTTCTCGACCAGGGACTGATGCCCACGCTCGACGATTTCGTCAATCACGGCGTCATCGGAAATCTCGCCACGCTGCGCCCCATTCTTTCTCCCATGCTGTGGAATTCCATCGCCACCGGCAAGCGTCCCGATAAGCACGGAATCCTCGGCTTCATGGAGCCCGACCCGCAGACCGGCGGCGTCCGTCCCGTCACCAGCACGTCGCGCAAAGTCAAAGCGCTGTGGAACATCCTCACGCAGCGCGGCTACAAAACCCACGTCCTGGGCTGGTTTGCCGGCCATCCCGCCGAACCCATCAACGGCATTTCCGTTTCCGATCTTTTTCCCTACGCCGTAGCCCCACTCGATAAGCCGTGGCCCCTGCCGCCCGGCGCGGTTCATCCCGAAAAGCAGCGCGACGAATTCGCCAAGCTGCGCATGCATCCCGCCGAAGTAAGCGAAGCCGCCATCCTTCCCTGGATTCCCCGCGCCGCAGAGATCGATCAGGAAAAAGATAAAGGCCTGCAATCGTTCGCCAAAATTCTTTCCGAAAACTGTTCCATCCACAACGCCGCCACCTGGATCCTGCAAAACGAACCCTGGGATTTTCTCGCCGTCTACTACAACGGCATCGACCACTTCTGCCACGGCTTCATGCACTACCATCCGCCGCGCATGGAAGGCATTCCCGAAGCCAAGTTCGAGATTTACAAAGACGTGGTCAACGGCGCCTACCGCTTTCACGACATGATGTTGCAGACCCTGCTCGATCTCGCCGGTCCCGACGCCACCGTCATCATCGTCTCCGACCACGGCTTCCATTCCGACCATCTGCGTCCCCGTGGCATCCCCATGGAGCCCGCCGGCCCGCCGTGCAGCACCGCCAGTTCGGCGTAGTCTGCATGAAGGGCGATCACATCAAGCAGGACGAAAGAATTTACGGCGCCACGCTCCTCGATGTCACGCCCACTATCCTCACGCTCTTCGGCCTGCCCGTCGGCGAAGATATGGACGGCCGCGTCCTGGTGCAGGCCTTCGAAAATCCTCCGCAGATCACCCGCATCCCAAGCTGGGAGAACGAACCCGGCGAGTGTGGAATGCATCCCGCCGATCTGCGCATGGATCCCGCCGCCGCGCAAGCCGTGCTGCAACAATTCGTCGCCCTCGGCTACATTCAGCCCCTCAGCGAGGACCAGGAAAAAGCCGTCGCCACCGCTGTCCGCGAGCAGCAATACAACCTCGCCCGCTCCTACATGGACTCGCGCCGCTACACCGAAGCGCTGACAATTTTCGCCGAGCTTACACAAAAGTGGCCGGATGAAGCGCGCTTTATGCAGCATCTGGCGCAGTGTAATCTCGCTCTCGGCAAACGCGTTGAGGCCAAGGATCTTCTGCAAAAGCTATTAGTGCTCAAGCCGAAACCGCGCCCGCAACCGAAACATGCGCCGGATCAACAAGTAGCTCAAGAAACTGCGGAGCACGGAATCGCAGCCGACGCAGTCGCCCCGGAGGCCGCAGCCGAAGAGAAAATTCAAGCCGAAGCCCCAGCGGAAGAGGCCGAAAGCCGGAAGCCGGAAGCCGATTCTCCCGAAGCCGATTCTCCCGAAGCCGATTCTCCCACCGAGCCCAAACCCCGCCCCTGGGCCGACTTGCTCATGGGCATCATTCAATTCGAAGAAGGCGACATGGACGCCGCCCTCGCCTGCCTGCTCAAAGCCGAAAGCGCCGACCCGCACCTGCCCGATCTCCACCTGCGCATCGGCGAAACCTACCTCCGCCAAAAGCGCATCGACGACGCCGACCGCGCCTTCCACCGCGCCCTCGAGATCGATGGCGACAGTCCCGAAGCCCATCTAGGATTGGCCGTCGTCCGCCTGCGCCAGCGCCGCAACGAAGAAGCCGCCGAACAAGCTCTGCTCGCCGTCGGCCTGCAGCATTTCCTCCCCCTCGGCCACTTCTATCTCGGAGTCGCACTCGCCCGCCTCGGCCACCGCGACCGCTCCGCCCTCGCCTTCGAAACCTCTCTCAGCATGTTGCCTGGCCTAATCGCCGCGCATCGGTGGCTCGCCGCCCTCTACACCCACCCCGGCGGCGACTTGGAAAAAGCCACGCGTCACCGCGAGATATTCCTCCGCATGAGGAGGCAGAGGCAGACACAGGTTAAAGCGTGACCCCTGGGTCTAGACGCAGACGCACGAAAGCCCCGGTAGTCATCCGGGGCTTTCGTAGAAGTAGTATTGAACGCAACTGCCGTTCAATGGTAAATGCACCACCGACGGCGTCAAGCAGGAAAGCGCTCCAGCCTATTGGATGGCGCTGCCGACTTGCGAGAACACGTTGTTCGCGTTGGAGCCGATCAGCTGGATCGTGCCCACCACGATGACAAGAATGACCGCCAGCATCACGGCATACTCCGCGATGTCTTGTCCTTCTTCATCTGCCCAAAGCTTGCGTAGAAAGTTATCCATGATTCTCCCCTTGGTTTATGCCGCGCCCGAGACTGCCGTGACCCTGGTAAACGGCTGCTCGGTGTGAGCCACGCTCAGTCCCCACGGATCGTTGCCATGCTCCCGCGCCACCATCTGCAGCCCCACTTGATACTCGCCGTGCGCGCCGTCTTTGTGTTCGTCCAGCAACTTGGTCCACATCACGGTGAATTCGATGCGGCGCTTACGGAAGAGAACGATTAAGGTATCCAGCACATTCAGTTTGTGGCGAATCGCGCCCAACCGCGCCCCGGTTGGCGTGATGTCGAGCGTGTGCGCCAGCGCCTCGAACAGCTCGCCAGAGGCGTCTTTGCCGCGCACGCGCACCGGCAGCACCGCTTGAATGCGATCCTGCGTGCGCCTGCTGGATGTTTCTTTGGTGACTCGCATCGGGGTCTGGAAACAGTATGCGGCAAAAGCGATCAAACTGGAATAGCTCCAATGAGGGAGGCACGAAAGTAACATCCCGTTTCCCAGAGTGGCACGCCAGTGCTATGCCATCCTTTCATCAATGCGCTGCAGTGGCGGCGACGAACGCAGAGTGCATGGCGGCGAGCAGCGGCTGAGTGGCGCCGTTGTAATCCTGGGAGAGTTCCCACATGAAGACGCCGCCGAGGTGGTGCTCGCTCAGGGCATAGGTGACTTTCGCCGCGGTGGAAGACGGGTTGTCGTAGGTGATGAAGCCAAACCTCGGCGCGTTGGGATCGAGCAGATAAGGAGCGTCGGCGAGGTCGTGATAATTCTCGCTCCACTCGCCGGTCTTAAGAATCTCCTCCACTTGAGAGTAGAGAACCGTTGGCGCTCCCGCATTGCCGTCCTCCGTCTTTCGGCATAACCGAGGCAGATCAAAATCAACGGCCAGGTCAAAGGCGTCGGACAGGAGTGTCCGACCCACATGGGCAGTGATACCGTCGGCCACTAGTGTATAAAAGATAAAGTTATGTCGCAGGCAGCGCCAGCTATAACGCGGAGCCCCGCGGATGTGGTGCGGATGACGCCGGTTTCGCAGGCGGGGAATGGGGTGTGCTATGCCGTGGTGGGCGAGACCTCCATTGGCTCGTACGATTTGGAGCGGATGATTGCGGCGGTGCCGACCAGGGCTGCGGCGGCGCTGAAGCGCAAGGCTTATTATTTTGTGCCGCTGACGGTGACGCAGGGGGAAGAGATTCTGATTGCGGACCGCTATGATGTGGCGCTCAGCGACAATGCGGTGTGCCATCGCAACCTGAATCTGGGCGATTCGCAGTGCGTGTTTATCTCCACGCGGCTGATGGACGACAAGTTTTCCGTGGCGTTCGAGTTCTACATCAATGTGGGGCACGCGCTGGTGGAAGCGGCCGGGGTTTCGCAGGAGTTCAGCGAGTTGGCGTGGAAGCAGGTGGAGGCGGGGACGCGCGGGGAAACGTCTCTGGATGCGTGGGAGGCGCGCAAGCTGGCTGCGGCGGGCGGGCCGGACGCGGAGCGCTTCAAGAACGAATATTTCGAGGCGACATTTGCCGACACGATTTCGATTTACCTGTTGTCTCTTTATTTAGACGTGGATTACTACGATCTGCGGGAGCGGGATTATCCGCTGCTGGCGCCTTCGGCGCTGGCCGAGCGGCTGCGGAAAGTGGCGGAGCTGTTTCCGGCGAATGCGGGATACGAGTTTGCGGTGCTGTACAAGCGGCGAGGGTAGGTCTTGCCAAGGATTTGTGCGGAGCAACGCCGAGCAACAGGGACCTTTATCTTTAAATAAATCCTTCTTTGAAGACCCTGAGAGGTTTTAGGCCGACCCTGCTTCCGATGTGCTGCCGGCTGTTGTCGGACTAGAGTGTCCGACCCACACTTGCTGTGGCAGTTCCTGCCTTAAATCTTCCTACTTGTTTCCGATCGCGAAGTTGACCATGCTGGGCTGATTGGCGTTTACGGTGACCGATTTCTCCCAGGTTCTTGGCTCGGTGAAGATGGGGCGCTGCACGGAGCGTTCGGTGAGGACATCGTAGGCCTGCTCTTTGCCGGCCAGTGCCCAGCCTTCATGCCAGGCGACGATTTGATAGGTGCCGGGAGGAACGCGGGTGAATTCGAAGCGTCCGCTCTCGTCGGTGACGGCGTAGTAAGGATGAGGGACGACCATCATCTCGGCGTTCATCCAGACGTGGCCGCCGTTGCAGTGAAGATTGACCAGGCCGGGTGTGGACATAGTGCGCGGGATGATCTGATTGGGGAACGGGAAGGGCAGGTTGAAGGTGGCCGCGCCGTCCATGTGGATGGTGTGCAGGGTGGCGTCGGAACTTTGCATCTGGAGCTCGGCGCCCTGCGGCACAAGAAGAATGTGCGGAATGTAGTGGCAGTGCCTCTGGTCGAGGTGACGGCGCTGCTCGGGCAGGTCCATTGCCTTGCCGGCGGAAATGTTTTTGAGGTAGACGATGGTGTTGGCCACGCCGCCCTCGGGACCGACGATCAGGCGTTCGAGGCTGATGTTTTTCTTGCCATCCGGGTCGCAGATTTGCGGATCTTTGGTGATGGGGAAATCCAATTGGTGCGGGACTGGGCCGGACCACTTGACGGCGCCGGAGATGGTGCCACCGTCGGTGACGGAGATGACTTTGTAGCCGCTTTGAGCGGCGGCAAAGGGTGCAACCACAAGGGGGAAAAACAGCAAAAGACAACGAGCAATCAAACTGCGCATAGCAAAAACCCCTGAAAGCCCCGCCCGTTCGACGCGGCCGATCCTTGGCCGTCGTGGAACGCGGGCTGAAATTTGCGTCGATCGGCTTGCTTTCCGCAGGCAACGGCTTGCACCCAAGTTGCGGGACAGCGCTTGTACAGGGGCCTCGCTCAGGGCGGGGTCAGGCGCTCGTGTTTGCGGTCGTGCTCGTTTCCAACCGGGAGGACCGTGGTTAGACGGCTCGTGTGATTGGAATCACATCATTAAAGTGCGCTAATAGAGGGTGGCAGTCGAGATTACCAAGGTGGTGTGTCGGGTGGGGAGCTGCCTCAACGGAATGCCCGAACACTAGGCAGCCGCGAGGATCGGCTGATGCGAGCCAGGATGGCTTACAATCTTGCTTCGATGACGGTAACGGTCCGATCCTTCGCGAAGATCAATCTTGGGCTGCGCATTGGCGCGGCGCGGGAGGACGGGTTTCATGAACTGCTCACCGTCTATCAGACGATTGGGCTGCACGACTTGATTGGCGTGAGCTTGAGCCGCGGGCGAGGGATTGAGATTCGGTGCAACGACCCGAGGGTTCCGAAAGACGAATCGAATACTTGCTATCGCATCGTGGAGAAGGCGATGCGGGCGATGAAAGGCAAGGGGCGGGTGGCCGTCGAGATTGAGAAGCGGCTACCGGTGCAGGGCGGAATGGGTGGAGCGTCGGCGAATGCCGTGGCTGCGCTGCTGGCGCTGGAGCGGGTGTTGAAGAAAACTCTGCCTGCGGAAGAGCGGCTGCGGATTGCGGCGGAAGTGGGCTCTGACGTGCCGCTGTTTCTGGTGGGCGGGACGGTGTTGGGAGTGGGCCGCGGGGAGCAGGTGTATCCACTGGAGGATTTTCCGGCGACGGCGTGCGTGGTGGTGACACCGGAGGTGGGGGTATCGACACCGAACGCTTTTGGAGAGTGGGATCGGAGGGTAAGCAGGTATGCGGCTGGGAAGTCCGCGGGAACTGTCGGGCTTCGCCCGGCCGGACTGCCCCTTCGACTTCGCTCAGGGCAGGCTTGGGCGGCTGTTCCCACACAGGCAGAATTGACGGTCTCCGGAGCTTCCGATAGAATGATGGAGCTTGGCCGTGGGCTGTCGGCGTGGCTGAGCGAGAGTTACTCCGGTGCTCCTTTTGGAAGGGGCCGGGCCGAGAATCCGCTTCTCGAGCTTGTCCGGGCCGGGATCGAAAACGACTTTGAACAAGTCGTCTTTCCTGAGTATCCCGAGCTGAGTGAAGGAAAGTGTGCGCTGGAGCGCGCGGGCGCGAGGTATGCGTCTCTGTCGGGTTCTGGGTCAACGTTGTACGGGCTGTTCGCCTCGAAAGAAGCGGCGCGTGCGGCGGCGGCAAGGCTCCGGCGGCAGGGGTGGGTGGTGCAGGCGACGACGACGCTGCCGCGGCGGGCGTACTGGGCAAAGTTTCTTGTTTCCGGTTTCTAGTTTCTGGTTGTTTAATAGGGTTATCATTACCCGATGCTGGCTTTCGGTTTTTCGAGAAGCCTCAAACTGGAAGCCGGAAACTTGAAACAGCGGTACTGGGCCGTCAACTAATGGTAGGTCAAGTGCCTTTGGAGCACTTTGTCTAGGTTCGAATCCTAGCGGCCCAGCCAGAAAAACAGCTGTCAGCTATCAGCTCTCAGTTGCGCATGAGAGCGGTAGAGCACGGGTATAAGCTGACGGCTGATAGCTGAGAGCAAACTATGGCCACTTTGGTGACGCCGACGGAAAAAACGGAGAAAGCAGATAAGCAGGCCCCACCCACGCCCGAGGAAAAACCAGAACGGAAGCAGCGGGCGCGAGTGGACGAGAAGTTCAAGATTTTCAGCGGCACCGCCAACGAGCCGCTGGCTGACGAGGTTTGCCAGTTCCTCGGCATGCAGCGCGGCCAGGCGCAGGTGATCCGCTTTGCGGATGGCGAAGCCTACGTGCAGATTCAGGAAAACGTGCGCGGCTGCGATGTGTTCGTGATGCAGCCCACGTGCCGGCCTGTGGACGAGCACCTGATGGAATTGCTGCTGATGATCGATGCGCTGAAGCGCGCGTCGGCCCGGCGCATCACGGCAGTGGTTCCGTATTATGGGTACGCGCGGCAGGACCGCAAAGATAAGCCGCGCGCTCCGATTTCAGCGAAGCTCGTAGCGGATTTGCTGACCACGGCGGGCGCGCACCGGGCTCTGATCGTTGACCCGCACACGCCGCAGATACAGGGGTTTTTCAACATCCCGGTGGACCACCTGTTTGCTTCGCCGGTGCTGGTGGATCACTTTAAGAAATTGAGTCTGCCGAATTTGACGGTAGTTTCGCCCGACGCGGGCGGCGTGGAACGGGCGCGCTTTTTCGCCAAGAAAGTGGACGCGGCGCTGGCCATTGTGGACAAACGCCGGGTGGAAATGAACGTGGCCGAAGTGATGAATGTGATCGGCGACGTCAGGGGGCGCTCCTGCCTGATCATTGACGATCTGATCGACACTGCCGGAACGACGGTGAAGACGGCGGCGGCGCTGCTGCAAAACGGAGCGACCTCGGTTTATGCCTGCGCCTCACATGCGGTGCTCTCCGATCCGGCGGTGGAGAATATTCACAACTCTGCCATTGAGCACGTGGTGGTGACCAACACTATCCCGCTGACGGCAGAAGCAAAAAGCGAGTCCAAGATTATGGTGCTTTCGATCGCGGGATTGATTGGCCGGGCGATTCAATCCATTCACGAAGAGACTTCAGTCAGCAAATTATTCATGTAAGGGAGGAAATAGAAATTATGGCAACCACATTGGAACAAAACACTTTGGAAGCGCAACCGCGGGAGGCTGGGACAAAGAACCAAGCCCGCCGGGTGCGGCGCGAAGGCAAGATTCCCGCCGTGGTGTATGGCGCCGGCAAGGACGCATTGCCGGTGAGCGTGGATCCGCGGCATGTGCTGCGCATCCTGCGATCGGAAAGCGGCCACAACACCATTTTCGATCTCGCGGTCGTTAATCCGGCCGGCAATGGCGGCGAGAACACCAAGGCCGAGACTGCCAAGGCAATGATCGTGGACTGGCAATACGAGCCGATCAAGGGGCATTTGCTGCATATCGACCTGAAGCGCATCGCCATGGATAAGGCGCTGCGGGTCAGCGTTCCGATCATTCTGCAGGGTGTGGCGGAGGGCGTGAAGACGGAGGGCGGAATTCTCGAGCACATGCTGCGCGAAGTGGAGATCGAGTGCTTGCCCGGAGACATTCCCAGCCATATCGACGTCGATGTTTCCCATCTGACATTCGGCAAAGTGTTGCGCGTTTCGGATTTGCCGCACAACGAGAAGCTGAAATTCCTGACGGACGCGAACCAGCCTGTAGCCCACGTGACCAGCGTGAAGGAAGAAGTTGTGGCCACGCCGGAAGCGGTGGCGGCGGAAGCGGGAGCAGCTCCGGCCAGCCCGAAGTCATCAAGAAGGGCAAGGCGGAGACTGAGGAAGAAGGCGAGGCGGTTGCCGAGAAGCCGGAAAAGGGCGAGAAAAAGGCTGAGAAGAAGGAGAAGAAATAACTTCGTGGTCCGAGCGCGCCTCGCTTCGCTCGGCGGGACAGCCGGGGCTGTCCCCCCATGGTACGGGATGGTGGCGTGAAACTGATCGTCGGTCTTGGCAATCCCGGTATCGAGTATCAGTTCACACCGCATAACCTGGGTTTTCTGGTGGTGGATCGCATCGCCAGTGATTTGGGCGTTGAGGTTAGAAACCGGCAGTGCCGGGCGCTCACGGCGCGGGCGGTGATTGGCGGCGAGACGGTGCTGCTGGCCAAGCCCGAGACCTACATGAACCTGAGCGGCATGGCGGTGCGGGAGTTGGTGGCGGAGTACCAGGCGGAGCCGGAAGCGGACCTGATTGTGATTCAGGACGAGCTGGATTTTCCGCTGGGCACGCTGCGGATTCATACGCGGCGGAGTTCGGCGGGGCATAACGGGATCGAGTCGATCATCGGGGCGCTGGGCACACAGGATTTCCTGCGCATCCGGATCGGCGTGGCCCCGGAGCACAAGGTAGAAGACGGCCAGCGGTACTTGTTGGCGCCGCTTCGCAAGACGGATCTGGCGGTGGTGGATGGTGTGCTCGATACCGCGGAAGAGGCTGTGAAAGCGATTTTGCAGGAAGGTCCGGCGGCGGCGATGAATAGATTTAACAGGAAGGAAGACAGGGACTGAAGACAGGGGCTAGGGATCAGGGACTAGGGGCCAGGGATCAGCGGTCAACGGTGTATTTCTGACCCCTGTCCCCTGTCCCCTTACCCCTGTCCCCTGATCCCTGGGCACTTAAGATTTGGAGACTGAAATGAATCGTACGTATGAATTGATGTTTATTGTCCGGCCGGATATGGCGGACGAGGATTTGGACAAGCTGGTTTCGAATTTGGAGACCACGGTGACCTCAGCCGGGGGTACGGTGAAGAACATAGACCGCATGGGCAAGCGCCGTCTGGCGTACACCGTGCGCAAGTTCCGCGAAGGAATCTATATTCTTCTGACGATCGAAGGCACGGGGACGGTAATCCACGAACTGGAGCGCCGCCTGCGCGTGACCGAGCAGGTGATCAAGTTCCTTACGGTGCGCATCGACGAGGAGCAGAAGCGCCTGGATAAGATCAAGAAGCTTCGCGACGCGAAAAAGAAGGTGAGCGCACAGCCCGCGGCCAGCGCGGAAGACGCGCCCGTCGCGCCGCCGGCAGAGGAAACTCCAGCAATGGCGTAAAAGCAGGGGCTAGGGATTAGGGGTCAGCGATAAGTGCTGCATGCTCTAGCAGAACGAAACGACTGAGCCCTAGCCCCTGGCCCCTAGCCCCTGATTTTTAAGGAGCATTATGACTGAAGAGACGAAAGCACCAGCGGCAACCGAGCGGCCATCGCGGCCTTTCGGCGAGCGTTCCGGTGGAGGAGACCGTCCGCGATTCGGCGGAGGTGGCCGTTCCGGGCCGGGCGGTCCGCCGCGTGAAGGTGGGCGCAAGTTTTTCCGGCGCAAGAAAGTTTGCAAGTTTTGCACGGAAAAGATCGCGGACATCAACTACAAGGATTACCGGCTGCTCGGCCAGTTCGTGGCGGAGAGCGGCAAGATCGTGCCCCGGCGTTTGACCGGCGTGTGTTCGCCGCATCAGCACCGGCTGGCCTCGGCCATCAAACAGGCCCGCAACATCGCCCTGCTGCCGTTTGCGGGGCGGGCATCGTAAGGGGACACTATAAAACCCTTGTCATTCCGAGCGCAGCGAGGAATCTTGGTTTTTGCCGGCGGCGAGAAGAGCCAAGATCCCTCGCTGCGCTCGGGATGACAAGTGAGGGAAGAACGTTAAGCCAGAATCGGAGTCATACCATGGAAGTCATTCTCAAAGAAGATGTGAGCAAACTGGGCGCACGCGGCGACGTGGTGAAGGTTGCCGAGGGATATGGGCGCAACTTTCTTTTGCCGCGCAAGTTGGCCATCGAAGCCACCGCGGGCAACAAGGCCGTCATCGTGCAGATGAAGGCGGCCTCGGTGCGGCGCTCGGCCAAGGAGAAGTCGCAGGCCGAAGAACTGGCCAAGCAGTTTGACGGGGTATCGGTATCGTTCCAGCGGCGGTCGGGCGAGCACGATCAGTTGTTTGGGTCCGTCACTTCGGGCGACATTGCCGACGGCATCGCGAAGAAGGGAATCAACCTGGACCGGCGGCAGATCCAGCTCCACGAGCCGCTGAAGACCTTGGGCGAGTTCACCGTGCCGGTGAAGCTGCACAAGGATGTGACTGCGCATTTGAAGGTTGTGATTGAGAAGGAAGTGGTGGCGGAGTAGTCAGCGCAAGCTTCAGGCCCGGGCCGTCGTCCGGGCGTAGTGTCTGTGGTCGGGGACCTTCCCAAGGTCGTACCCTACGGCGTGATCTGAAACACCGTTCCGTAGTTGCCGTTCCCTCCATCCGCGGTTGTGCCGTAGAGAGTCCCACTCGGCCCGAGAATCAAGCCAGCCTCGGGGAAAAATCCATCGCCGCCGCCGGGATACGGGAAGGTATACAGCGCGCTCTCGCTCCAGCCTCCGCCGGAAAGCGGAGAGAGTTCGAATACACTGCCCCAGTCGCCGAAGAGACCGCCCTGGGTGGCTCCATAGAGATTACCAGCCTGATCGAAGATCAAATTCCCGTCGGGAAATGTGGCGTCGGAACCAAGGAACGTATATAAGATTGCTTCCTTCCAAGCGCCCGGTTGGGGCGATAACTCGAAGACAACCCCGCAACCGTTGTAGGCGCAGATCGACCCGTGGTTGCCGCCGTACGCGGTGCTGCCGTAGAGATTGCCGGCCTGGTCAAAAACCAATCCGGGTGCGGGGGAAGCACCATTGTGCTGGGCATCAGTGAACTGGTAGATAACGCTCTCAGTCCATCCACCGCCAGAGGGCGTCAGCTTGAATACGGTGCCACAACCGTCTCCGCACGCGGGTGCAATCGTGCCACCGGCGGCGGTTGTGCCGTAAAGATTTCCGGCCAGGTCGAAAATCAGGTTCGTCAGGGGCAGGGCTCCGTCACTGCCACCGGCGAAGTTGTAGAGTACGGACTCCTTCCAGTGGCCATTTTCGGGCGTCATTTCGAAGACGGTGCCGCACCCGGAGTTGCATCCGACGGGATGGTTGCCGCCGTACCGGGTGGTGCCATACAGATTGCCCTTCGCGTCGAAAACCAGGCCGCCCCCGGGCTCAACTCCGGTTCTTGATCCGGTGAAAGTAAACAGAAGTTTCTCGGTCCAGTTGCCACCCGCCGCGGGCGACAATTCGTAAACCGTGCCGAGCCCGGATGCGCCGCCGTTCACCGTTTCTCCCAACAGATTTCCTGCATCGTCAAAAATCAAGGCGGAGTGAACCGAGTAGGTTCCACCACCGCTGGTGAAATTGTAGAGAGTCTTTTCCTGCCAGCCGCTGCCGGAATGAGTCAGCTCGAAGACGGTGCCGAAGCCAGATGTGCCTCCCTGCGAGGTGGTGCCGTAAAGATTTCCCGCCGAGTCTGCGATCACGTTCGCCTGGGGAATTCCGCCATCCACGTCGGCGAAGCTGCTAAGAGTGGTTTCGTTCCACGAGCCTGAGGCCGGAGTCAGTTCGAACACCGTTCCGTTCTCGGTGCTGTAGTCTACGGGGGAATTGGCCCCGTAGAGTTTGCCTGCGCGCGCGATCACGCCGAAGGCTGGATTCAAGCCATCGGAGCCTCCGGTGAAGTTCCACAACACCGAGTCGCTCCATGCGCCGCCGGATCCCGGTGTCAGCTTAAACACGGTGCCGCAGCCCAATGTTCCGCCGATGGTGGTTGTACCGTAAAGGTTCCCTGCCTGGTCGAAAAGCAATTTACCCTGCGGTCCCCACCCGTCACTACCGTTGAAGTTGTAGAGGATATTGTGCGTCCATTGACCGTTCGATCCCGCTTCCAACTCGAAAACCGTGCCGCAGGGATTGTCCTCACCGCATCCGTCGTCCGTGCCGCCTCCTGCCGTTGTGCCGTACAGATTGCCCGCAGAATCGAAGATCAACCCGCCCCCCGGCGCATAACCATCAGGCACGCCGGTGAAGGTGTAAATTGTGGTTTCGGTCCAGGGAGCGGTCGCGGCAGGAGTGAGTTTGAAGACAGTTCCGCTGGTTTCGCCCGACCACGTCGTTCCATAAAGGTTTCCCGCCGCATCAATCGCCAAGGCGTCCATGGGAAAAGAACCGTCTGCCATGCCCTGGAAAACGTATAGTTTTGTCTCCTGCCATTTTCCATTCGCCTTAGGGCTGAGCCGAAACACGGTACCGCAGCCGCCGTCGAAGCTGCATCCATTCTGGCTATAACCGCCGCCGAATCTGGTGGTGCCGTACAGATTGCCGGCTTTGTCGAAGACGAGTCCGCCTTGGGGATTGAAACCGTCCGCCGAACTGTATTGTTGGAAGCTCCAGATAATACTCTCGACCCAATTGCCGTTTGATTTGGAAAGCCTGAAGATAGTGCCGACCCCCAAGCTGCTGTTGCCGCCCCAGGTAGTGGCGCCATAGAGATTTCCGGCGGAATCTCGAGTGAGAGTTCCAATCGGGTTCCATCCATCTTTCGCCCCGCCCGTGGCGCCCTTGAAACTGTAGATCACGGTATTCGTCCAACCGCCCTGTGAGTTTGGAGTGAGCTCAAAGACCGTGCCGTAAGCGTAGGTACCGCCATATTGCGTTGTGCCGTAGAGGTTGCCGGCAGCATCGGCGACCAATCCGCCCGCCGGATACTTACCGTTCAGGGTGGTTTGGAAGCCGTACAGAATGGTCTCGGTGCCGGCGGTTGCGGCAGAGGCACAGACTGTCAGCGTGGCGAAACCTGTTATGGCGATCCGCAAGAGAGACGAGAATTGGAGCTTCATGGAGAACTCCTCAAGAGCAAGGCGGGTTGGCGCGGCCGGTGGGGGAAATCTCCGCGCGCGGAAAGTATATAACGGGTTGCGGGAATTCGCCACGGAACGTGTACGAAATTATTGCAATCGGAGTCGAGGCGGTCGGAATGCGTTCCCCTTGCCCGGCTGGGCTTCCCGGACTGCACTAAACTGTTCTGTTTCTCGCTAACCCATTCCAAAGGAATCATCGCGAAGAAGGGAATCAACCTGGACCGGCGGCAGATCCAGCTCCACGAGCCGCTGAAGACCCTGGGCGAGTTCACCGTCCCGGTGAAGCTGCACAAGGACGTGACCGCGCACTTGAAGGTGGTGATCGAGAAGGAAGCGGTGGCGGAGTAGGGGACGCGATTGCGGAACGCTATTCGTCGTCTGCTTCGTCGATTCCCTCAACGCTCCGCAGCCGCGTTTCGTGATCGAGAACGATCTGCATGACGGAGCGCACGTACTTGCCGAGCCGCTTCATCTCTTTGTCGGTTTCCTTGTGCATGGCGGCCAGAAGCTCGACGCTGTGTGTCAGGGCCTCTAATCTCTCATCAATGTTCATAGAGCTACTCTATCCGCAGCGCTGCGCATCGTCAAGAACTGCATTCGCCCTGTTTTCATTGTCTTGCGCACCGCTGCGCATGCACAACGAGATTCGCATGGTAAAAACGGAAGCATGCCAAGGAAAAATGCCGCCGCCGTGGAACTGGGGCGCAAAGGTGGCAAAGCCACAGCTCAGAAGCTCACCCTCGAAGAGCGCATCGAGTCCGCCCGCCACGCGGCCCAGGCCCGCTGGGCCAAGAAAAAGACCGAGGCCCGGCTTCGCCCTTAGTCTTTCCTGCTGAACGTTTTAGCTCGACAGCATAACTATCCACGAAGCCGTCCGCGCTTGACGAGATCGGCCTTTACCTTTTCCATCGGTATCCCTGCCTCTTTGCGGCGGGATTCGGAGATCAGGCCCTCCCAGAAATCCGCAAGCCGGGCCCCATGCTTTTTCAGGTCAATGAGAACTGCGACCTTGCGGCCTTTGCCATCGGTGACGAATTGCACTCCAGTCGTGGGCTTATTCTCCCACAGGTGCCACGCTCATGTCCCCTAGGAACACGAGGGTCGGGGAATGTGGCAGGGTTGTTTAAGGGGGTCATGCCGTCGCAAAAGAGCGTAAACTGAAACCGCCGGACGGAACTCCAAGCGCTGCCGTCGGGCCGGTGCAACCGCAAAAAGACGCGATCGTACTTTATATTGACATGCGCCCTGAACCGATCGTCCCAACGTTTGACGATTTGATGTGGCCCGCTCTAGTTGCGATGAAAGAGCTGGGTGGGTCGGCGACACATGATGAACTGCTCGAAAAGGTAATCGAGCTGGAGCATATTCCCGAGGCCGTGCAGAACGTCATGCACACGGAGCGCAAGACCAAGGTGAGCTACAACCTTGCTTGGGCGAAGACTTACCTCGGAAAGGTGGGGGCTCTTGAAAACCCGTCCCACGGTGTCTGGGCTATCACCGAAAAGGGGAAGGCTCTGACAAGGGCAGCAGCGAAGCAGATTCCTGCGGAAGTCCGAAGGCAGTACAAGCTTGAGAAGGACGACAAGCCCAAAGGCAGCGAAGAAGAGGAAGGCCTTCAACCGGAAGCAAAGGATTGGAAAGATAGGCTGTTGGCGGTCGTGACTGGGCAGATGAAAGCCGACGCTTTCGAGCGCCTGTCGCAGCGCATCCTCCGGGAATCGGGATTTGTGAAGGTTGAGGTGACCGGCCGGACTGGCGACGGCGGCATAGATGGCGTAGGTGTACTGCGCCTCGCTCTGCTCTCATTTCAGGTCTACTTCCAATGCAAGAAGTACAAGGGCAGCGTCTCCGCAGGTGCAATCCGGGATTTCCGCGGCGCGATGGTTGGTCGAACTGATAAGGGACTGTTTATAACCACTGGTACGTTCACGGCCGAGGCAAAAAAGGAGGCCACACGCGACGGTGCGCCAGCAATTGACCTGATAGACGGCGACCTCCTCTGCGACCTCCTGAAGAGCCTCAAACTTGGCGTCGAGACGAGGATGGTTGAGGAGGTCAGTATCAACCCTGAGTTCTTCGGCAGGATTTGAAGCACGCTCTTGGGGCTGTGCCTGGATTCGGCGTTCCTCGTGTCCGACTGTTCTGTTTCCCGTTAACCCATTCCAAAAGAATCACCTAGCCCCCATAAAGATCCCCGCCAGCCTATAATTCCTGCTCACGGTTCCACCGACTGACCGTCTATTCCTGTGCAAGCCCGGGTACGGCATTGACGCCGGGCGGTACAGGAAGCGACAAGAACATGCCGGCCGACGTTTTGGCGGTAACACTTGCGGTTGGTGCACGGGCCCACTCAAGAACAGAGCGCGACGGAGTGGAGAGAGTCAGCGATTGCATAGTCAGTGAGAACATACTTACTGAGAACCATGACCCCACGCGGGGCCGCATGGCTGGGCAAGAACGCCGCATAGACGATACGATCCTCATCCGCGAGGCGCAACGCGGGAACCGCGCCGCCTTCGAGGAACTGGTGCGCTACTACGATCAGGCGGTGTTGCGGCTGGCGCTGCATCTCACCGGCACCGAGCACGACGCGCAGGACGTTTATCAGGACGCCTTCCTCAAGGCGTACAAGAACATCGGAAGCTTTCGTTTCGAGTGCTCGTTCTATACCTGGATTTACCGTATCGTGACTAATCTTTGCCTGGATCATTTGCGCAAGCGGAATGTGCGCAAGGAAGATGCGCCGGTGGCGAAAGACGCGTCCGGCGGGGAGTATGACTTGCTTGACCAGGTGCCGGACGGGCGGGCGGGAGCGAATCCGGAGCGGGATTTGATGCGGCGGCAGTTGGGGGCGCGGATTTCAGGAGCGCTGGAAAAGCTGACGCCGCGCGAGCGCATGGTGTTCGAGCTGAAGCATTACCACGGATTGAAGCTGAGGACCGTGGGCGAGATTTTGCATACCACGGAAGAGACCGCCAAGAACACGCTGTTCCGGGCCACCCAGAAATTGCGGGGGCAGTTGGCGGATATGAGATGAGGAAAAGGTTTCAAAGCTTCAAGGTTTCAACGGTAAGGGAAAGGTTTCAAAGTTTCGATGTTTCAAGGTTCCAAAGACCTTGAAACTTTGAAACCTGAGAAACCTTGAAACGGGGTTTATATGAAGTGCGAATGGGTACGAGAAAATATCACGTTGCATGTTTATGGGGAGCTGGCCGATGACGCTCGTCATGAACTGGAGCAGCATGTGGCGCGCTGCGCCGACTGCGCGGTCGAACTGAAGGCGGAGCAGGAGTTCCACGCGCTGTTGTCGCAGGAGCGGGCGGCGGAGCCGACGCCGAACTTGCTCACGGCGTCGCGCATGAAGTTGCAGGAAGCGCTGGAGACGGCCGAGCAGGGCCACTTCTGGCAGCGGCTGGCGTTCGATCCGGCAAACTGGCTGCGGCAAGTTCGCTTCTCGCCCGCTCTAGCGTCTGCGATTTTGATCCTGGGCTTCGCCGGTGGAGTGGGGACGTTCTACAAGGTACTCGTTCATCCGCCGGCTAACCCGGCCACCGGCACGGCTCCCGCGGCTGCGGAGGCTTCGATCACCGGCATCCGTTCCATCACGCAGGAGCCGGGCACCAATAAGATCGACATCAAGTACGACACGGTTTCCACCTTGGAGACGCAGGGATCGATGAACGATCAGCGCATCCAGCAACTGCTGCTGTTTGCGGCGCGCAATAACTACAATTCCGGCGTGCGCATGGATTCGGTCGATTTGCTGACCCAGAAGCCCGATGTTTCGCAGGTGCGCGATGCGCTGATCTACGCGCTGCGCTACGACACGAATCCGGGAGTGCGGCTGAAGGCGCTGGATGGCCTGGGCGGTTTTGTGAAGGACGATGTGCGCGTGCGCGATGTGGTGCTGGAGGCTTTAGTGAACGATTCCAACCCGGGCGTGCGCACGGAAGCGTTGCGCTTGATCGAGCCGGTGAAGGCCGACGGCAGCGTGCGCGGCGTTTTGATGACGCTGGCCGCCAAGGATCAAAGCCAGTACATCAAGTCGCAGGCGCGGACCATGCTGGCGCAGTTGCCGGAGATTGATTGAAGGAAATGCAGACACCTGAGGGGGATTATTTGAGACGTTCGCGACAATTCGCCGGCCTGCTGGGCGTGCTGGCCATGCTGGCGCCCCTGGCACGGGCGCAGGAAACACAGATGTCCCGCGAAGGCGGGGCTTGGAGCCAAGTAGTCGCAGGATCGCTGGCCGGAGTCAAGAACCTGAGAGTGAAGCTGGACATGGGCTCGGTGGTGGTTCGAGGCGAGCAGCGTGCGGGCATCGACTACACGCTTCACATGCGTTCGCAAGCATCCTCCGAGCAGGATGCGCGGCGCCAATTCGAATCCTACAAAGTGAGCGCTTATGTGAAAGGAGACACGGCGTGGGTGGTGGGGGAGTGGCAGGGCGTCCATCGCATAAAAGTAGGGGGGGCGCGACTGAGGATCGATACGGGTTCGGGGCGCAAGTTCTCTGGAGAATTTGCCATCAACGTTCCGCGCGAGATGGCGCTGGTGAGGGTAGAAACCGGGGGAGGCGGCGTCGAAATCAGTGGTGTAGTGGGACGGGGCGAGATCGAGAGCGGCGGCGGGAAGATCCGGTTGGATGACATTGGCGGCTCGGTCGACGCCGAAACCGGAGGCGACTCGATCGACATTGGAACCGTGGGCGGGGATCTGAAGCTGGAGACGGGAGGCGGCAACGTCTCGATCAAATCGGTCAAAGGACAGATTCACGCGGAGACTGGTGGAGGCAATGTGCTGGTGATGTCTGGCGATCAGGGTGCAGTGATCGAGTCGGGCGCCGGCAACGTGGAGATCAGGCGTTGTATGGGCAGGGTGAAAGCGACGACCGGCGGAGGCAGCATCAATCTCGGCGACATCGGCGGTCCTGCGGACATTGAGACCGGCGGAGGCAGCATTCGCCTGACCTCGGCAAAAGGGCGCGTGGGCGCGAATGCCGGCGCCGGGACCATCGAACTCTATGGGGTTCCTTCTGCCCGGGTGGAGACTGGCGCGGGTGGGATTATCGTGAAGCTCATCAACACGGGAGCGGAGCGCAGCGATTCGATGCTCGAGACTTCCGCGGGCGACATTACCGTCTACATTGCCGCGGATGTTGCGATCAGCGTGCGCGCCAGCGTCGATTTGGGCAACGGGCACCACATTACTTCCGACTTCCCCGACATTCACATCGCCAGCGAAGGCAATCAGTGGGGTCCGAGGACGCTCAACGCGGAAGGCAAGCTGAACGGGGGCGGTCCTGTGCTGAAGGTTCGGACGACGACCGGCGATATTTGCTTCAAGCGGGCTCAATAAGGATGCGGGCCAAACGCGCGATTATTGTGGCGCCAAAAGCGCGCCACAAAGCGCGGCCCGCTCAGATCCTTCGGCGACGATGAAGCCGTCGCCTCAGGATGACAACGGATTGCGGTGCAAGAATTTTCAGGAGGTTGGCCATGCGCAAACAAATTTTGACCACGATCGCAGTGCTGCCTTTGCTACTCAACCTGTCGCACGCCGCGCAAAGATGGACAGTTGAGTCCTCGCAGCCCTTCGGCATTCCCAGCGAAGACTCGGGGGGCAGCGCGTATCTGGGCGTAGATATTGCGGATATCACTTCAGACCGGCTAGGCGCGCTGAAGCTGAAGGAAGAAAAAGGCGTGGAAATAACGATGGTCGACCAGGATGCTCCCGCGGGCAAAGCCGGCATTAAGGAGCACGATGTCATTCTGACCATGAACGGAACGGCCATCGAAAGCAAGACGCAATTGCAGCGGATGATCCATGAAACTCCGCCCGGACGCTTGGTCACGCTGGGATTGAGCCGCGATGGACAGGCGATGACCATCAAAGTGCAGCTGGCCGACCGGCGCAATGAATTTTCCTTCAAGGGAATGAAAGAAGGGGACTGGGACAAGAATTTCCATGTCGAGGTTCCGCCGCTCAACAACCTTCCGGACTTCGATGTTCCGAACATTGGGGTCGTGGTGGTGCATTCGTCGGTGCGCAGCGGCCTGATGGTGGAAAATCTCACGCCGCAACTGGGCGAGTTTTTTGGCGCGAAGAATGGAAATGGAGTGCTGGTGCGGTCCGTGGAAAAAGGCAGCCGAGCCGACAAGGCCGGCCTGCGCGCGGGCGACGTGATCACGCGCGTCGGTGACCAGCCGGTCCACGATACCAGCGACTTCTCTCATGCCTTGCGTTCCCACGGCGCGGGATCGGTTAGCGTGGGAGTGATCCGCGACAAAAAGGAACAGACTCTCACCCTCACGCTGCCCGAGCGCAAGGATTCCGGCGAGATGATTGAGGACAGCCTGGAGGCGCCCGAGTTGGATGCGGAGCGGCAGATGGAATTGAGCGAACTGCAAAGCGAGCTTGCCCAACTTCAGCCCCAGATGGAATTGGCAAAGGAAGAAAGCCGCAAGGCCCAGGCGGAAGCGCGCAAGGCTTTGTGCAATCAGGCGAAGCAGATGAAAGAGGACGCGGAGAAAATGAACCGGGAACTCGGGCCCAAGGTGCGGGAAGAACTCGAGAACAGCCGGCAGAAGCTGCGGCAGGAGATGGAGCGCCTTCGTCACCAGATGCAGGGAGATTGGCTGGAGATCTAGCTTGCGGGACGGCTACTCGACACGAGTCGGCCGGAGTGTGAGCCGGAGGACTTGGGAACTGAAGGCGCAAGGCAGACAGCGTTACGCCCCGCCTGTTTAGCGGCGTAGAGGGCATAGTCTGCGGCCGTTACCAGAGCGTCGCGGGTAGTCCCGTGCCCGGGAAAGATGGCGACTCCGATACTGATGGTCACGGTCCGGGGCACGCCGGGGAACTGCCAGCCTTCCACCGTCTTCCGCAGTTTTTCCGCCACCGCCAGAGCCTGCTCGGCGTTGACTTGGGTCAACAGAATCCCGAATTCTTCGCCCCCGTAGCGGCACACCACGTCAATCTTGCGAACTTGCTGGTGAAACAGGGAGGATACCTGCCGGAGCACTTCATCGCCCAGCACGTGCCCGAACTCGTCATTGAGCCGCTTGAAATCGTCGATGTCGGCCATGATCACGGCCATACCCGCCCCATAGCGCCGGGCACGTTCAATCTCTTCCATGATGCGCAGTTCGAAAAATCGACGATTGAAAATGCCGGTTAGCCCATCGAGGTAGGCCAGCTGTTTAACCCGGTCAACATAATGGGCGTTTTGAATGGCGGTGGCGCAAATGTCGGCGACCGATTCCAACGACTGCTGGTCGCCGTCGCTGAAGGCATCCGCATGGGCGCTGTCCAAGGCAAGCACTCCGAGCGTCTGTCCGAACGAAACCAGGGGAATGCACAGGCGCGAAGCCGATTCCGCGAAGAACCTGCCAGCAGGTGCGTCGCAAAGATCTTTTTCCATCGACGTACGGCTATCGGCGAGGATGCTCGCCCAGGGTTCCATGGTCGCCGCGAAGCGGCCACCTTCCGGAATGCAGGGTGTAAGCGTTCCATGATGAGCCCGCAGCACCAGATCGTGATCCTCACGCAGGAAAAGCGAGACATGCGACACGCGGAAGGCGTCCTGGATCAGATGGCAAACCCTAGCCAGCAGATCTTCCAGATCCAGAACCGCCGTAGTTTGTTGAGCGATGGCATTGATGGCCTGCAGTTGCCGCGCGCGTTGCTGCTCCAGCGAGTACAGGCGCGCGTTCTGCAAGGCGATCGACGCCTGGGTGGAGAACAGGGTCAGCAGATCGATGGTTTCAGGGTCGAAATGGTCGACGCGGTCGCTCTGGCAATCGAGCACGCCCACCACTTCGTCCCGCACCATCAAGGGGACAGCAAGTTCGGAACGGGTTGACTTGGCGGAACAGAAATAGCGCGGGTCCTTGGTAACATCGGGCGCGTAGACGGGCTGCTTCTTGAGCGCTGCGGCCCCGGTGATGCCGTGGCCCGGAGATAGCCGATGCTTGTCCTGGCCTTCGTCCCAGCCAAGCTGCGAGCGGACGTACAACTGCTGCGACTGCCGATCGAGCAGCAGAATCGCCACGTTCCGCAGATGAAAATAGTCGTGCGCAATGCCCAGAATGCGCTGCAACACCTCATCCAAATCAAAGGTGGAGAGCACGGCCTGCCCCGCATCGTACAGGACCGCGATTTTGTTCATACGTTAGGGGATATCGTAACGTAGCAACGGTGGGTACCAAGGTTCCCAAAGTAACGTGGCGCGGGCAAGCGGGTAGCGCCGGCGTCCCGCCGGCAGTCGCGAGGGTCTCCCGTCCTGCGAGGAAGTCGGAAGTGTTCTACTTCCATTTTCTCGCGGTACGGATTAGTCCATAGGCAACGGCGCAAAACCAGAAGTCCACCACCAGCCCCCAATCCATCTGAAACGGCCGGTGGCGCGACAGGTGCAGGGAGGGCGCGAGTACGAAATAGGCCACGTTGCCCAGAACCACGGCGCAGAGACCTTGAATCAGATTTACGAGCACCGAGGATTTAGACACCGGAGTCATTGTGTGTGGGTCGGGTCATTTTCAGCGCCGTCATTTCCGCAGGCGGGTCCTGCTAACATTCCCTCATAACCTCCGATGCTCGAACTCACCACGCCCGTGCAGTACGTCAAAGGAGTTGGCCCGAAGCTGGCGGAGATTCTCGCCACCAAGGGCATTGCTACGGTGGGCGATCTGCTGAATTATCTGCCGTTTCGTTATGAAGACCGGCTGAATCCGCGCGGGATTGCGGAATTGCGCGCCGGAGAGATGGCCACGGTAATCGGCGAAGTCCGCAACTCGGGGCTGTTTCGCACGCGCCGCATGCCGATTTTCCAGCTCACCGTGGGCCAGGGACGGTCCCGGCTGAAATGCCTGTGGTTCAACGCCACCTACCTGCAAGATAAATTCAAGCCCGGCGAATTGATCGCGCTCTATGGCAAGGTGGAGCAGGACTCGCGCAGCGGAGAGCTGCAGATTGTGCAGCCGCAGTTTGAAATGCTGGGCGATGCTCCCGGAGACGGCGCGGACGACAAGGCGGCAGCGTCGCTGGAAGTGGGGCGCATCGTGCCCATTTATGAGTCGGCGGGGCAAGGCCGAGTGACCGCACGCTGGTTTCGCCGCGTCATTCGCAAGGCTTTGGACGATCTGACTCCCGAGCTCGCCGAAACTATACCGGCAGCCGTGCGCGGGCGCCTGGCGCTGGTTTCGCCGCGCGAGGCGCTGTGGAAAGTGCATTGGCCGGAGGCTGGAGAGAGCTTCGAGGATTTGCAATCGTCACGGACGCCCGCGCACATACGCCTGATCTTTGAGGAATTGTTCTTCGTCGAGTTAGGGCTGGAGCTCAGGCGGCGCCAGCTCAAGTCTGAAACCGGCATTGCCTTTCGACTGGATGATCGAGTGCGCCAGGCGATCAAGAAAATTCTGCCTTTCCATCCCACGGCGGCGCAGAAGCGGGTGTTGAAAGAGATCGCCGAGGACATGCTAAAGCCTTATCCCATGCGGCGTTTGCTGCAGGGAGATGTGGGCTCGGGGAAAACCATCGTCAGCTTTCAGGCGGCGATCATCGCCATCGAAAACGGCTACCAGGTGGCGTTGATGGCGCCCACGGAAATTCTGGCGCAGCAGCATTATTTTTCCGCGCGTCGAATTCTGGAGAATGCCGGCTACCGCATCGTTTTGTTGACCGGCTCTCTGGAGGCCGACCGCAAGCGCGAAATTCGCCGGCACATCGCGCAGGGAAACGCGCAGCTTGTCATCGGCACTCATGCTCTGCTGGAAGAGAAAGTCGAGTTCGCGAAGCCGGGCTTGGTCATTGTCGACGAACAGCATCGCTTCGGTGTTTTGCAACGGCTCAAGTTGATGAAGAAATCGGGAGATAGTAGCGACCAGAAGAATCCGGCCGAGCCCGACGTTCTAGTCATGACCGCGACGCCCATCCCGCGGACGCTGGCGCTCACTCTTTATGGCGATCTTGATATCAGTGTGCTCGACGAACTTCCTCCGGGGCGTACTCCCATCGTCACGCGGAGAATCACCGATGACCAATCCCCCAAAGTGTGGGACTTTGTGCGCAAGCAGGTGACGGCGGGGCATCAGGTGTATGTGGTTTACCCGGTCATTGCGGAAAGTGAAGAGTCCGAACTGAAGGCCGCGATCAAGATGTATCGCGAGCTGAGCGGTAAAGTTTTTGCCGATCTCAAAGTCGGGCTGCTGCACGGCCGGCTGGATGCCGACTTGAAGGATCAGGTCATGCGCATGTTCCAGAAAGGCGAGTTGCAAATTCTGGTTGCGACCACGGTAATTGAAGTTGGCGTGGACGTGCCGAACGCAACCGTGATGGTGATTGAGCACGCGGAACGCTTTGGCCTGGCACAGCTTCATCAGTTGCGCGGGCGCATTGGGCGCGGGGCGGCGAAGTCTTATTGCATCTTGATGACCGGTGGCAAAGTGACGGAAGAGGGCGAACGCCGTCTCGATGCGATGGTGCGCACCAATGACGGCTTCCAGATCGCCGAACTCGATCTCGAACTGCGCGGGCCGGGGGAGTTCTTCGGCACACGGCAGGCGGGCATGCCGAGTTTCCGCGTGGCCAATCTGATCCGCGACCGGCAATTGCTGGAACTGGCCAAGCGCGAGGCCGCGGCGGTGGTGGCCGGGCCGAATGATGAAATCACGCAGGTGGAAATCAGCCGCGCCTTGGTCGCGCTGCGCACGCGCTGGCAGCATACCTACGGTCTGGTTGAGGTGGGCTGATAAATGGCAGTCCTTTTGACCGAACCGTCTACACCGCTCGCTCTGCAGTAAAATGACAATCGGGCACTGTCTGCTCGCCTAGACCTATGGTCCGAAGACGCACGGTAATGTTGCTCATCGGCTGGATTTTAGTGGCGTACTTTAGTTTCGCCGTAGAGTGCGACCGTCCTGCAAATAGAATAGACATCGATGTGTGGTCGACACGATCACTGGCTTCCCCAGACGGAAGATGGCGATTCGCGGCCATGGGTTCCCAATTTTCGGGTCGAGAAACGCCTTTGTACGTCCAAGACACCCGGACGTCCAGAAGGTGGAAGGTTGGCTCTATTGAGCGTGACGGCACGGTGTTTTGGAGCAAGGACAGCAGGCGTGTCTTTCTGGAGGACTTGTATGCTGCCGATGACACGAAGATTAGAGTTTTCGATGTTACAGGCCTAGTACCAAGGGAGGTCAATGGACTTGACCGAAAAATCCGCAAGGAGATTGATGCCCACATCCCGACGGCTGAGTCAACACTCTGGCTCGTCTACCCTCAAACTTGTTTCGCTACTAATGATTCCTCGACAATTATTGTGGTCGCCGATGCTCCGCATGTCCGGAATGAGGCCGGTGGTCCCGGAAAGCCGCTGAAGCTTAGAATCACAGTTGGCCTCGCGAATTTACGAATCCTGGAATCTATCGTTGACCCCCCCGGATAGGCGTTCCTCCTCATCAAATAAAGGCAACTGATAGAATCGAGCGAATGGTCGGTACCTCTCAACTGATCCAGATCGAGATCGGACCTCCCGTTCGGGCTCCCAAGCCTGACTGGCTGCGAGCCAAAGCTCCCGTCGGCGACAACTTTCACAACTTAAAAAAGCTGGCGCGCGGGTTGGGATTACACACAGTCTGCGAGTCGGCGCAGTGCCCGAATATCGGCGAGTGCTGGAATCACAAGACCGCAACGTTCATGCTGCTGGGTAACGTCTGCACCCGCCGCTGCGGATTCTGCGCGGTGCCGAAGGGCCGTCCGGAGCCCATCGACTGGGACGAACCGCGCCGCGTGGCTGAGGCTGTGGCCACGCTGGGCCTGAAACACGCCGTGGTGACCAGCGTGAATCGCGATGATGACAACGTCGGCGGCGCCAAGATTTTTGCCGAGACCATTCGCGAGATTCGCGAGCTTACTCCGGATTGCCGCATCGAGGTTCTAATCCCCGATTTTCAAGGCCTGGAAGAGCCGTTGAAGATTGTGCTCGGTGCCCGGCCCGACGTTCTGAATCACAATACCGAAACCGTGCCGCGTCTCTATCGCGCAGTACGCTCCGGCGCCCGTTACGAGCGCACTCTCACGCTGCTCGGGAACGCCAAGAAATTTTCTCCCGGCATGGTGACGAAGAGCGGAGTGATGGTGGGGCTGGGCGAATCCACGGAGGAACTGATTGAAGTGTTCCGTGATCTCGGCGGCCATGGCGTGGACATTCTCACTGTGGGCCAGTATCTCCGCCCCTCCCGCGATCATCTGCCGATCGCCCGTTTTTACACGCCTGAAGAATTCCGCGAGCTGCGGGAAGCGGCGCTACGCTTCGGCTTCCGCCACGTGGAGTCCGGTCCCATGGTGCGCTCCAGCTATCATGCGCACGAGCAAGCCGAGTCCACGTCTGCTCCGCGGGTGGTATCGTAGACGCGGCATGTTGAACGCGCTTCTGGTGCTGCTGGGCTTCTTCGCGGGATTGCTGGGAGCGCTGACTGGCATTGGCGGCGGCGTTTTGCTTACGCCTATCCTCGCACTGCATTTCGGAATCCCCATTCGACAGGCCATTGGCACGAGTTTGGTGGCCGTAATTACAACCTCGGCGGCAAGCTCGTCAATCCACCTGCAACGCCATACCACCGACATTCGTCTAGGCATGACGCTCGAACTGGCTACGGCTTTCGGCGCGGCCGTTACCGCGTATCTGGTGGGCTACTTCAATCGGAATGCTCTTGAGGGTTTGTTCGCCGGCTTCCTGTTGTATAGCTCGATGACCATACTACTGCGCGGCGGCAAAGTAAGAAATCAGGAAGAGCCAATCGCGAACAACAACGGCGAAACCGTGATTCCGCCGTACGAACCGCGGCGCTATCCGCTCGGCCTGGGTGCGTCTCTGGTGGCTGGCGGACTTTCCGGCCTGCTCGGCATCGGCGGCGGCCCCATCAAAGTTCCGGTGATGTTCATCTTCATGAATGTGCCGCTGATGGTGGCCACGGCCACTTCGAACTTCATGATCGGAGTCACGGCCGCGGCCAGCGCCATCGTCTACTACCGGCGCGGCGACATTCTGGTTGACATCGCCGCTCCGCTGGCTGTGGGCGTGTTTCTGGGCTCGCTGCTGGGCGCGCGCCTGGCGCCGCGAATTAAAACGAAGTACGTCGTCTACCTGCTGGTTGCGATCATGTTCTATCTCGCTGGTCACCTCCTCGTGCACTTGCTTAAAGGAGGCGCCGCGTGAGCCAAGTCCGCGAGCCGGCCTTCGATCGTGTGGTTGCCCTGGTCCTGCGCGTGGGCGCGTTCGGATGTTTCTTCATCATGCTGGCAGGATTAGTGGTTGGACTTTTCGTACATGGCGGCATTCCATTAGATATCGAACGCGCGGGCGTGCTGCTGATGCTGGCTACGCCGGTCGTGCGCGTTGCGGTTGCGGGCGTGCTTTTTCTGCGCGAAAAGGATTGGAAGTACGGAGCAATTTCGTTTGGAGTGCTGGCGATTCTTCTGCTGGGCGCGATTTTCGGAATCGGGGAACACTGAAGCGCAATTGAGTCATTGAGCCATCGGGCGATTTTGTGATTGAACACCAGAGGGCTTTCAATCACTCAATCACAAAATCGCCCGATCACTCAATCAGAAAATGTGCAGCTTGATGCTGAGATACTTCTTGGGATTCTCGCGGATCGCTTTCACGAGGCTCTGGGTCTCGGTCAGCATCTGGTTGGCATTGTTGTAAAGCGTTTCGTCTTTGAACAATTTCCCTGCCGTGCCCTGGCCCGCCTCGAGTTCGCTGGTTAGCGCAGCCAGCTTGGTCATTGTTGTGTCGATCTTGTTCGCGAGTTCCTCGTTCTTGAGCAGCCTTCCCGCCGTCCCCTTGCCCGCGTTCAGGTCTTCACTCACCTGCTTCAGGTTCGCGACCGTTTCATTGGCATTGTTGTAAAGAGTTGGATCCTTCAAGAATTTCCCGGCCGAGCCTTTACCTGCTTGCAAATCGTCTGCGACGGCGTTCATCCTGTCGAGGGTGGCGACGAACTTTTCGTAGGCATCGTTGTTATTAATCAGCTTGCCGAGGCTGCCCTGCCCCTGGGCAATCTCATCCACCACTCCTTTGAGCTCCGCAACCGCCTGCGAGAAACGGTCGTAGAGAGTGGGATCGTAAATCAACTTACCCAGCGAGCCCTTGCCACTTTCGGCAAAGGCGAGGATGCGGTCGGCGCGCTTGAGCAGCGCGTCCATGTTCTGCAATGTGCTTTGGCTGGAACGAATCACCTCGTTGAAGTCGGGATGAACTTGCGTGGGCAGTATGTCTCCATTCCGGGCAACGGGGCCGATGGCCTGCGAACTGTCGATATCCAGATAAGTCTCGCCGAGCACGCCGGCCGTATCCAGGGAGGTCACCGAATCGCGGCGGAGGTTAAAGCCGTATTTTGTGCTCACCTTCATGATCACTTCCACGGGAGTGATCTGTTTGTCTTTGTCAGGCACCACGTGAATGGCCACAACGTTGCCGATATCCACGCCGCTCAGCCGCACCGGCGCGCCCGGCCGCAATCCGCTCGCATTGTCGAAGTACGATACCAGGGTGATACGGTGCGAGAAGTATCCGCCGGTTCCGGACATCAGAAACAAAAGGAGGGCCAGGGTCAAGCTGGCGAAAATTACCGTCAGGCCAACGCGAAGTTGCGACCATTTTAGCTGCTTCTGACTTGGCAAATGATTCCCCCCACGCCACGACCGGCGCCGGCACCATGCTGCGGCGCGAGGAACAGACGCAGACTCCCGCTGTCCCCTCGCTGCATCATAACAAAACGCGAGTCTCGCTTTAAGCTCGTCGCTGGCGAAGCGCGGGCAGCAGCAAGAGAGCGAGCAAGTACGCTCCCACGCCGCAGGACAGGGTCACGGTCAACCCAAACTGAATTGCGATCACCATGGCCAGCACGGAACCCAGCACACTGGCTGCCGCATTCATTGCCCAGGCCCATTCCACGGCATTGTCCTCGTTATTCGCCGCGACTGGAACGTCCAGCTCAGGTCCGCCTAACCCAGACTCCGCTAACCCAGGATCCGCCGCCAAGGCTCGCAGACCGGTGGGGAACGGCATCCCCATCACGAAGCCTAGCGGGATCAACAGCAGGCCGCAAACGGCAAGCCTGTAGGTGAAAATCAGTCCCACCCAAGCGGGCAACGCGCGAGGCAGAACAAATACGTTGGCAATCAGGGCGACGATCACCAGCGCCAGCGGCATCCAGGCCAGTTCAGTGCGGGGAAGCCAGCGGCGGGAAAACAGGCTCCCAGCCCCGCTCGAAAGCATCAGCAGAAAAATGACCACGGTGAGCGCGTAGGTGGGGTGTCCTAGAAAAAGCACGAAGCGCTGGATGAAAGCAATCTCCACCAGAATGTAGCCCAGGCCCACGGCGACAAAATAAAGCAGCGGAAGCGGCGATTGACGGCCCCCCTGGAGCGCCAGCGGCAGAATCAAGAATCCCAGCACAGCCAGTAAAGAGATGACGAGCACAAGGATCAGCACCAGGACTCCCAGATTCACCTTCCAGTCGATGCCGTTCTGCAGCCCCTCCTGGCCGAGGATTTGTCCGGCTTTCAGCGTAAAGAAGAAAAACGGAGCATTATCGGTGACGGGAGCCACGTTGTAGGCATAGCTCTGCGCGAAGCGGTAAGGATCGTTGCTCGCAATCAGATCGGCGAACGGATTGTAGCCGACTACTCCTAATTTCCCCGAAGGCAAATACAACGGATCGAGTTCGTCATAGTGATCGAAATGCGCCCGCACGGCGGACTCTTCCTCCGGAGTGAACGCGGTTTTCTTGGCCAGGACCACCACTGCAATCCCGTCTTCATCGAGCGCGCCTTCCGAGGCCACGATAAAATTGCGCGCCGGATCGGCCACGCCTAGACTGTGCAACGCCTGCATGGCCACTGCGACCACACGCAACGCCTCCCGCGGTTGGCGGAACTCCCAGCGAGTGATGGCGATCATGCCATCCGGTTTGAGATGCTCGAAATATTCCCGGAAGGCTTCCACGGTGTAGAGATTGTTTTCACTCAGCGCGAAAGCCCCGGCTGCGGTTGAGGCCCAGGTGTCCACCAGCGTCATTTGTACGACGTCGAACTGCTGTGGCGTGGAACGCAGGTAAGAGCGGCCGTCGGTGACGTGAATGTGAACTTCCGGACGTTCGTAAAGATGCAGCGCGTAATCGGCATAACGGCCGCGCATGATGGTATCGGCAATGATGGGATTAATTTCAATGCCGGTAACGCTGGGGCTGCCGTTGGCCACGGCGCGCAGCACGTCCACACCACCGCCCGGCCCGATAATTGCGAACTCCCCGTGTGGACGCAAAACGTTGGCCAACGCTGGCGGAGCCGACATCAGATCGCGTTCCCACTCCGAACCGTGCCAGCGCGCCAGGTCGCAATTCATGATGTAGGTGGAGGCGTCGGCGTCGATGACAATCGCCTTGCCTTCACCCTGGCGATCCACTTCCACGCGCGACAACGCATTCCAGCGGGCGAATTCCACCCAGGATGGATCGCGGAACATGCCCTTGGCATAGATCACATCGATCAGCCGGTTGGAATGGTTCGCCGCGATCAGCAGGACGAATGCTCCTGCCAGACCAGCTCCCACTTTGCGCGCGCTGGAGGATTCGGCCCAAACCACAGCCGCTGCCGCCATTACCACAGCCGCCGCCAGAATCGTATTCGGCCCTCCAATGAAGTTGAGCAGCGGGACCACCGCCAGGCACGCCAGCGCTCCGCCACTCAGGTCCGCTCCGTAGAGCCGGGGCACGCGCCAGGTCTCACGCGCAAAGACAATCGAAAACAGTAACCCGGTGAGAAAGAAAGGAACCGCCGCCGCGAGGTAAAGAACGCTCAGGTGCAGAAAATTCTTTCCCGTCACCGTAAGCGCAACGGGCACATGCAGCACGACTTCCAGAACCAGCAAAACCAGCACCGAGTTGGCCATGCACAGGCGCGCCGCCAGAGTCCGCGTGGAGAGTCGTTCCAGAGGCTTCTTGCGCAGGTAAGCGAACACTCCCCCGCCGCCGAGTCCCAGCAGCGCGATTGAAATCGCAAGGAACGCAAAATGATAGAAGAGCACGACGGAGAACAATCGAGTGAGCGCGAGCTCCAGCAACAATGCCGCAAAACTGGTGAGCCCCAAACCCACGAGCAGCGTGCGTTCGGGGATTTGGGCGGACGAAGAAACCGGCGCGACAGCCTGAATCGTGGCGGACATGATGAAATGGAATGCGCCAGTCTAGCAGAAGACGGCGCCAGAACGCGGTGTTTTCAGGCTAGCTTTCGAGAATCACTTGCGCGATGGCCTGTTCCGCGGTGTGGGAAAGCGACAGTGCCGCGTTTTTCACGCCGAGCTTGGCGGCAATCTCGCCGGCTCTGCCGTGAAAAGTAATGGTTGGCCGTCCGCCCGGCAGGCGCACAACTTCGCAATCGCGCCAGCGCACTCCGTGGCTCCAGCCCGTGCCCAAAGCCTTCATGGCAGCTTCCTTGGCGGCGAAGCGCGCGGCGTAGCGCTCCACACGGTTTGCCTTGGAATCGCAGTAGCGCATTTCCGCCACCGTATAGATGCGCTGCAGAAAGCGATCGCCAAAGCGTTCGATCGATTGCCGGATGCGCGGAACTTCCGCAATGTCAATGCCTGTGCCGACGATCATCAGTACCCAGACCTAGTTCCTGTCAAAGCGGAGTTCACTCAGCGAATCGACTTCCGCATCCAATTCGCCCTGCGAAGGAGCATTGATTTGAATCGCGAGGATTCTTCGGTCCGGCAGTGGAATCACGACGGCAGCGTTATAGTGCGGAAGCGCGTCCGGCTGCCAGGTATCGAGACGCCATATCGCATACCCTGCCGGAGAGATTTTTCTCGGGCCGGAAATCTTGACGCCCGGAACGTTCACCCACAATTGCCTTACGGCCGCCAGATAGCGGTCAGCCATCTCTTCCCGCGACGAGCCAGCAGGCCGGACCTTCCTGTCCCACAGGAACGCCATGCGTGGAGTCCCGGTGCGCTCAGGCGTATTCCAGAGGGCCAGGATCATGTGCTCGCGTCCGCTGCGATCCTGCATTGGTACTTCACTTTCAACCTTCGGGCTGAACTGTTCCGGGAAAGTGTACGTCAAACGCAAAGCGTCGTTACGGAAGACATGTCCATGAACGCCCTCTGTCTGACCGGCGCAGAGAGTCACGCAAATCAAGATCACACACGGCAATTCAACAAGAAGTCGGGTAAACGGTCGCATGGGGAACCCTCAGAGTATCAGTTCGCCGTCCAGCATTCACACAACGATGCCGTCTAGGACGGCCACCACCGCGGCATCCTGTTCCGGAAACACTGTCCGCAAATCCAGCAGCACGCGGCCTTCATCGATGCGGGCAATGATCGGAGGCTCTGAACCGCGCAACCGCGCGGCAAGCTCGTCGGCGCTGAGGCCGTCGCGAGTCAATGCCAGTAACCGCGTAGGCAGAACAGAAGACGGCGCGGCTCCGCCGCCGAGGATGGATTCACCATCCACGATTTCAACTTTTAACCTCGGCGTTGCAATGCGCGCCGCCAGCGCTTCCGCCCGCTTGCCTATCTCATCTTTGGAAAGCCGCATCATGCGCAGCGTGGGAATCGCATCGTGATCGCGCCGCAGATACGCCAGAAGAGTCGCTTCCAGTGCGGCGTAAATCAGCTTGTCCACCCGCAGCGCCCGGAACAGCGAATTCGATCTCATGCGGGCGATCAACTCCGAGCCGCCGCTGATCAACCCCGCTTGCGGCCCGCCGAGCAGCTTGTCCCCGCTGTAAGTGACGATGCCGACGCCGCTGCGCAGGCTGTCTAGCACGCCCGGTTCGCCGTTGATTCCAATCGAGAGCAGATCAAAGAGCGCGCCGCTGCCCAGGTCTTCCATCAGCGGAATGCCGCGTTTTCGGGCCAGTGCCACCAGTTCACTGGTAGAGGCCTGCTCGGTGAAGCCGGTGATCTCAAAGTTGGAGCGGTGCACTCGTAGCAAAAGACGGGTCTTTTCGGTGATGGCGTGCTCATAGTCGGCGGCGCGGGTGCGGTTCGTCGTGCCAACTTCGCGCAGAATTGCGCCCGACTTCACCATCACATCCGGAATGCGGAACGATCCGCCGATCTCCACCAACTCGCCGCACGAAACGATGACTTCTCCGCACTCCGCCACGGTGTTCAGCGCCAGCAGCACCGCGGCCGCATTGTTATTCACCACGATGGTGGAAACAGACGCCGGCTTCTCGCCGCTTGCCTCTTCATTCAACAATCGCTGAAACAGCCGGTCCACGTGCACGTCCCGCTTGCCGCGAGCGCCGGCGGCGAGGTCAAACTCCAGGTTGGAATAACTCGCGGCGGTTTCGCGAATGTGCTCAATCGCGGCTTCGCCCAGCGGCGCGCGGCCAAGATTGGTGTGCAGGATCACGCCGGTGGCGTTGATCACCGGCCGCAGAGAATAACTCAGCGCCTGGCGAAGCTGGTTCTCTACCGCGCCCGCCAGACCCGAGAGCGCAAGCTCCAGCGCATCCTCGTCCAGCCGCCCTGACGTGATTTCCTGCCGCAGCCGCGCCAGCACGCCGCGCGCCGCCTCCACGACGGAAACATGGCCGTAGCTCGCAGCCAGCGGGCGAACCGCGGGGACTCGCATCACGTCGTCGACCGAAGGAAGCTTGCGAAAAAGCTCCGGCAATGCGGTTTTTGTCACGCGAGGATTATCCCATGAAGCGATTGGCCCGCGCACTTTGGATTCAGCCCGCCGCCGGTTACAGCGTGTGCAGGTAGGCGAGCAAGTCCTGCATGTCTTGCGCGCTGAGCACCTGGCTGTATCCCGTCATATCCGGGCGGCCGTTGCGAATGATGTCTCCCACGCGGTCGTCATTCGCGGGCAGTCCAGTGAGAGAAAGATATTGATGCTGGAACATGCCCTTCAATCCGGGACCTTTTTTACCCTTTGTGGAATACGGCCGGTGACAGCGGTCGCAATAGTTGTCGTAAATCTTGCGCCCGGCGGCCTGCTGAGGGTTGAGGCCGAGTTCGGCATCGGATTTACGGCGCTCCACGTCGCAGCCCGCGAGCGCGGCGAGCGCAAGGCATGCGGCCAGGGCTGCGCCAATCCAGCGCCACTGCGGTTTCCAGCGCCGCGCCGTTTTCCAGCACCGCTCTAGTGTGAGCCTCCGGTCACGCTGCCGTTCGATCTTTTCCATCACTCGCATCCCGGTTCTCGTCCTTACTCAATGTCGGTCAATGGTCCCCATTTGTACGCAGTTTCCCACAGCCACACCATCTCGCTGTACTTATAATGATAGAGCAAAAACTATGGCAGTCGCGGTCAAGCGGGTTTACGAATCGGTGTCGCGCTCGGATGGGGCGCGGGTTCTGGTAGACCGTCTTTGGCCGCGGGGTCTGCGAAAGGCAGAGATTGCCCTGGACGAGTGGCTCCGCGATCTTGCTCCTTCCGATGAACTGCGCAAGTGGTTTCATGCGCAGCCGGAAAGCTGGCGAGTCTTTCGCAAACGGTACCTGAAAGAATTGGCCCGCCCGGAAGCCGAAAACGATTTGCGGAAACTCTACAGCCTCGCCCACAAAAGAAAGCGTCTCACGCTCCTGTATGCCTCGAAAAATGAGGTGCATAACAACGCAATCGTGTTGAAGGATTTGCTGGACGGAATGCGCAAACCCCCGACGGGCACCGGCCCCGGCGCGCTTCGGACCATGCGCTTGCGGGATGCGGCGGTCCGGCGCCGCTAGCCTGATTTCACAGCTCGTTATTTCGACCCGACGCCAGGTTAAAGGTTCCAGGTTCTCCGTTCATTTAGAATCTGCCCGATGAGGACTGTCTTTCAATGGAGCTTGGGCAAGCGTGCGCTTGAGCTGGGCAAGCGCACGCTGATCATGGGGATCGTCAACGCCACCCCCGACTCTTTTTCTGACGGCGGCCTGTACCTCGATTCCGGCCAAGCTGTCGCCCACGCGCTGCAGTTGCTCGACCAAGGCGCCGACATCATTGACGTTGGCGGAGAGTCCACGCGCCCCGGCGCCAGCGTGGCCGCGGAATCCACGCCGGCGAAGGGCGGAGAGCAGGAAGCAAACTCGGGCAGCTCGCGAAATCCAAGAATTGCCGTGAGCGCGGCCGTGAGTGCGGAGGAAGAACTGCGGCGCGTGTTGCCCGTGATCGCAGAACTCAAGAAGCGGCACCCGGATGCCGTCATCTCCATTGACACCTACAAAGCCGGCGTGGCGCGGGCCGCCGCGGCGGCAGGAGCCGAGATCGTGAACGATGTCAGCGGCCTGCGCTGGGATCCGCAAATGGCCCGGACAATCGCCGAATTAAAGTGCGGGGCCGTTCTGATGCACATGCGGGGCCGTCCCGAAGAATGGCGTACCTTGCCGCCGCCCGGCGATATTGTTCTGCTGGTAAAACGTGAACTCAGAGAGTGGGCGGAAGCGGCAGTGTTGTCGGGCGTGCGCCGGGAAAGGATCGTGGTCGATCCGGGCTTTGGCTTTGGAAAAAACTTCGATCAGAACTACCCTCTGCTGGCTCGTTTTCAGGAATTGCAATCGCTGGGCTTCCCTCTGCTGGCTGGAACGTCGAGGAAATCGTTCCTCGGGCGCACTTTGGCGAAGAATGGAAAAGACGCTGCGCCCGTCGACCGGCTCTACGGAAATCTCGCCGCGCAGACTGCCTTGATTCTCAAGGGTGTGCACATCTTGCGAACGCATGATGTGAAGGCCGCAGTCGAAGCGGCGCGCGTAGCCGACGCCATCCTCGAAGCGCGCTGAGCCTGCGGAAGTGCAGTGGCGATATTTCAACAACTAAGGACATTGCTGAGCTAAGATGCAGGCTGCGACGGGCCGGCCCTAGAATCCCTTGGCCGAATCCAGCAGAATCGTCACCGGCCCCTCATTCACTAGTTCCACCTTCATCATTTCCTGAAAGCGTCCGGTTTCGCAGCGCAGTCCGGCGGCGCGAATCTGCTCCACGAAGAACTCATAGAGCTGGCGAGCTTTTTCCGGCGGCGCAGCGGCGTCGAATGAAGGCCGCTTGCCGCGCCGCACGTCTCCGTACAGCGTAAACTGTGAAACCGCCAGCACGCTGCCGCCAACGTCCTGCACGCTGCGATTCATCTTTTCCTGCTCGTCTTCAAACACTCGCAGGCCGCAGATTTTTCCCGCCAGGTAGGTGGCATCGGCCTCAGTATCGTCCCGCCCGACGCCCAGCAGAACCAGCAGCCCCAGGCCGATCTGGCCTGTGATCTCTCCATTCACCGCAACTTGGGCGCGGCTCACCCGCTGCACGACAGCACGCATGTAGTTTGACCGTTACGAGCGACGACGTTTAGGATGCTGAAGGTATACTACAGCGCCGGCCTGCAATGCCTGCGCTTCCTTTACAGCAATTTACCGGGCCGTTACACTACACGTTCGCCTTTTTTCCGTTGCAGCGGCATTTAAGCGAGACAGCCTGAGCGCAAGAGCACGCGCCGGAGCAGGCGATTGGAAGGCGGGCGTTCTTCATCCCGGACATCGAATTTCAAATCAAACCGAATTAAGCGAGGAGAAACATGGCAGCCGTTGACGAGAAAGTAAAGCAGATCATCGTAGAGCAGTTGGGTGTGGACGAGGGCGAGGTCACTTCCAGCGCGTCGTTCGTGGACGACCTGGGCGCGGATTCACTGGATACCGTCGAGCTGGTGATGGCCTTCGAAGAAGGCTTCGACATCGAGATTCCCGACGAGGACGCGGAAAAGATCCGCACCGTGCAGGACGCCATCGACTACATCTCCAAGCATTCGAAAGGCGGCAAGTAGTTTGGGACGCAGGGTCGTAGTCACCGGCATCGGCCTGATCTGTGGGGTGGGAAATACCACCGGAGAGGTGTGGCAGGCGGTGCTCGCCGGCAAGAGCGGCGTGGCCCGCATCACCCAGTTCGACTCCGGCAAGTTTGCCTGCCAGATCGCCGCCGAGGTCAAGAACTTCGATCCGCTCAACTTCATCGAAAAAAAAGAAGTCAAGAAGATGGGACGCTTCATCCACCTGGCGATCGCCGCTGCGGATGAAGCGTTCAAGATGTCGGCGCTGAAGATCACTCCGGAAAACGACGAACGCGTGGGCGTGCACATTGGATCCGGCATCGGCGGGTTCGACATCATCGAGCGCGAACACGGCGCACTCATGGAAGGCGGCCCGCGCAAGATCTCCCCATTCTTTATTCCAGCGGCTATCATCAATCTTGCCGCCGGCCATGTATCCATGCGCTTCGGCGCCAAGGGCCCGAACGAGGCCACGGCGACCGCCTGCACCACCAGCGCCCACTCCGTGGGAGATTCCTTCCGTATCATCCAGCACAACGATGCCGATGTGATGATCGCCGGCGGCTCCGAGGCTGCGATTACGCCTATGGGCGTCGGCGGATTCGCCGCTATGCGCGCCCTTTCCACCCGCAATGACGATCCGGAAAAAGCCAGCCGCCCCTGGGACCGGGATCGCGACGGTTTTGTCATGGGCGAAGGCGCCGGCATTCTGGTGCTCGAAGAACTGGAACACGCCAAAAACCGTGGCGCAACCATCCTCGCCGAAGTTGCCGGCTACGGAATGTCCGGCGACGCTTATCACATGACGCAGCCGGCTCCGGAGCACGAAGGCGGCTTCCGCGTCATGCGCAACGCCGTGCGCGACGCCGGCATCAGCCCCGACAAAGTGGATTACGTCAACGCCCACGGCACTTCCACGCCCATCGGCGACACGCTGGAAGCGCACGCCATTCGCAACTTCTTCGGCGACCGCAAGCTCCCCGTCAGCTCCACCAAGTCCATGACCGGCCATCTCCTCGGCGGCGCTGGCGGCCTCGAAGCCGGCATCACCGTCCTCGCCCTGCGCGATCAAATTCTGCCGCCCACCATCAACCTCGAGAATCAGGACCCCGGAACCACCGGCATGGATTTTGTTCCCAACCAGGCCCGCAAAGCCAGGCTCGAATACGCCATGTCAAATTCCTTCGGCTTCGGCGGGACTAACGGCGCGCTGCTGTTTCGGCGCTGGTCAGACTAGACGTCACCCAGTCATCTCATGACTGCCCTGCTGGTGTAATGGCGATACTGCGCCAATTACGGCAATCCATCGGCTCTGTCAACGGATGCCTCAACTGACGTAACCAAGCGTTTACACGAACTGAGAATGATGTGCTTGGGCAGCGTGTCCTTGAGCTGTTCCTCCCTGTGAGACCCTCTGTGAGCCTCAAGTGGGTATCGCTCCGCTGCCTTTCGATGAGCTTAGAACGGGTTGACCTCAGGCAAATGAATCTTCAGCTTATAGCAAATGTAGAGAATCAGGATCGCGCCCAGTGTGGAAAAAATGAGGCCGGCAGGATGGTACCGTTCGTTTGTAGGACGCCAAAGCATGTGGCTAACGCCGCCGCCGATGATCGACCCGATGACCCCGAGCACGGTCGTCCAGAAGATCGTCATATGGACGTGCATCACCGATTTCGCGATAACCCCCGCGATTAGCCCGATCACGACATACCAGATTAAGTGAAACATACTTTACCTTCAGCGTTTGCCTTCACAACGTCGCGCTGCCCCTCTTCGTGCGACCCCGCCGCGTGCAGCGGAGGTTCGAGGTGCGGTGTTTTCTGGGTCAGAACGAGGTTCATTTCGTTCGCCAGTTCCGTCAACTTCGCAGGATCTTGTTCGCCAAGGCACCGGGCCGCTAGTTCTTTCCACCGCTCAAACTTTTTCGACACATAGTCCTGATTTCTCTTACGACAAAGAGTAGGCCCGGAGCTAAACATCCGTCTGTCCAATATTGACCACATCGACGGGTGATGGCTAGGGCAACTGCAAGGCGCTGTTGTAATCGGCGATTACCCCACCCACCAGTCCACCTCAGGTAATGGCACTTTTGTACTCCCACCTTGCCCCTTAGGGTCTTTCCATCTCTCGCAAGCCGCGCCACAATAAACTTTTGTACTGGAAATCGGCCCCGATCACATGGAAAGATCCTTTGGTACCGTCCTGGCACCCGCTCCCTCTGCCAAGAAGGGGACGGCCCGCGCCGCCCTCGTTGACCTCAAGGAGTCGTCCAGAGTTCTGCTTACCGAATGCTTTCGCCAGTTCGGCATTGAGACGGTGCTGGTCTCAACAAGCGCGACGGAGCGCCTGCGCCAGGAAAAATTCGAGGCCTGTGTCATCAATCTCGCCCCTGGCGCAGAAGCGATTATGGAGGCCGCGCGCACTTCTCCTTCCAACAGCCGTCTCGTGCTTTATGGCCTCGGCGGAAGCGCGCACGAAGCCATGCGCTATTCCAAGTACGGCATCAACGCCATGTTCCAGGAGCCACTGGAGCGGCCCGCGGCCCTCAAACTGGTGCGCGCCACGCACATGCTCGTGCTCCACGAATTCCGCCGCTACGTGCGTATCCCCATCATGACCGAGGTCACGGTTGTCAGTCATGACGGCCGCCGCCTCAGCGCTTCCAGCCTCGATGTCAGCTCGGGCGGCATGTCGTTGAAGAGCGCCGAGGATATGCCTGCGGGAACCAATGTTGAAATATCTTTTTCCCTGCTCACGCTGCCGCGCGTTAACATTCGTGGGGTCGTGACCTGGCGTAAAACCAAGTCGTTCGGACTGCGCTTCGATCCCGCCGACGACCGCCGCCAAAAAGTCAAAGAGTGGATCGACGCCTACCTGGAAAGCTAGAGCCGCAATGATTTTGGGTGGCGCAGCGCTTCCAGCGCTGCGATAAGGGCCTTCCTGAATCAGGGCTTTAGCTCCCGAAGAACTCCTTTACAATAACTTCGTGAGCGAAGCCAGCACTCGCGAAGCGCTTGCCGCAACCGAAGTCGCGCCCGGTCCCCGCCGCTTTACCCTCCGCCAAAGAATCGTTCTGCGCATCATCATCGCTGCCGGATACTGGTTCATCCGCCTCGTCGGCCCCACTCTGCGCGTGTGCGTCTCGCGCGAAGAAGGCGCGCAGCAAACCGTCGGCCAGCGCCCGCTCGTCCTAAATTTCTGGCACGCCGGCGTCATTCCCGCCACTTACCTCTTCCGCAACCTCGGAATCCGCGTGATGAGCAGCAACAGCTATGACGGGGAATACATGGGACGCATCATCCACAAATTTGGATTCGTCGCCGTCAAAGGCTCCAGCAGCCGCAACGCGGTGCGAGCCCTGCTCGGCCTGCGCCGCGCCTTGCAGCAAGGCTGGGCAGTCGCTTTCAGCCTTGACGGTCCGCGCGGCCCGCGCTACAAAGTGAAGCCGGGACCGGTCGCCCTGGCGCGCTCTTCCGGCGTTCCCTTGACCATGTTTCACATCGCCGTGGAGCGAGCCTGGGTTCTTAACACCTGGGATCGCCTCATTATCCCGAAACCGTTTTCGCGCGTCCTGCTGCGCTTCGGCAAGCTCATCCCGGTTCCCGCGGAGGCCAGCGACGAAGAGCTTGAACGCTATCAACAGCAGTTGCAGGGTTCGCTCGATCGCGTCTGCGAATTCGCCGAGGCCAACGTACAGAAAGTAGGTTCGCCGGAATTTCCCTTCGGCGCTTGATGACTTTGCAGAAGATGGAGCCTCCGTTATGACCAACACGTACACTGCCAAGAAAATTAGTCCGATGCTGGCAGTTGCCAACATGCAGGAGACCCTCGCCTTCTACCATGACGTTCTCGGATTCACCTCTACGATCAAGTCTCCGGGGTATTCAATCGTGGAACGAGATGGCCAGACCATCCACTTCATGAAGGCGGGATCGGAAGAAGTCATGCAGTGCGTCCGCGGACACACCGAGATCTACATCGAGGTTTCCAACATCCGCTCCCTGTGGGAGCACGTGAAAACGTTCACACACCGGTACAAAATCCGCGATTTATTTGATCGAGACTATGGCATGACCGAGTTCCACATCGGCGATCCCAACGGCTGCCTGGTCTTTGTCGGCGAGCCCACACCCGGGCGAAATCAGGTTCGGGAAGCAGACGCTGATTCGCGGTAGTGATGCAGGTTGAATCTCTTGCCTATTTCGGAGGCGGATGCCGCCCGCGAACTGATTTTGTCTGGAGCAGCGCAGCGGGCGAGCTGCGAGAGCAGCTTGATTAACTGACTTTCTCCGGCTCCCTTACCATCGCAATCGGCATCGACGCATTCATTTTTCCGCCGAAGTATTTCGTCCGCGCCAACATGAGTTTCTCGATATCGATCCCGGTCAGCGGCTGCTGCCGTCCTAACAGATGCGTCACTAGCGCAATCTGCGCAAAGTGCTCCACCGTTTCCATCTTCATGTAGGCGTGCTCGATCGTATCCCCGTAGGTCACCACGCCGTGATTCGACATTAGGATGGCATCATAGTGCGGCACATACGGCTCCAGAGTCTGCGCCAGCTCCGAGGTTCCGGGCGTCCCATAGCGCGCCAGCGGAATGCACCCCAACCCCATCACCACCTCGCAAACCAGCGGTTCCGTCAGCGCCATTCCCGCAGCGGCGAAACCGGTCGCGGTCGGCGGGTGGGCATGCACAATCGCCTGCACGTCGGGCCGGGTGCGGTAAATCAGCAGGTGCATCCCAATTTCGCTGGTCACATTCCGCCGTCCCGCCACCCGCGTGCCCTCCAGGTCCACAATCACCATGTCCCCGGCTCGCATCGCGCCCTTGCTCACGCACGTGGGCGTCACCAGGATCCGCTCACGGTCCAGCCGGACCGACAGATTTCCGTCCATCGCCGCCACGAACCCGCGTTCGTGCAGCATGCGCCCATAGCGAATAATCTCTTCCCTGCGTTTGCGTTCAGCGAACATGGAAACTCTCTTCGGGGGAATGACGAAAAGCGGCTGAAGTTACAGCCCTCGCATAGTATCGCACCTTGCGCGAAACAGACAAACAAATTTACCAGGAGATTACAAAATATCTTGACCCGGGCTGAAGCCCATCCGCTCCGCGTATTCCTCCTATAATCTGAATCCGTGTTGGTTTCCGGCTTCCACTTCCACCTTCCCGCCGAACTCATTGCCCAGGAACCCCTTGCCGCCCGTGACGCTTCCCGCATGTTGCACGTGAACCGCATCACCGGACAATGGTCCGACCGCGAGTTTCGCGGCTTTCCGGAGTTATTGCGGCCTGGCGACCTGATGGTATTCAACAACACCCGCGTCTTTCCGGCCCGGCTCTATGGCCGCCGCAAAGGCTCTCGTGCCCAGCCCGTCAGTCCCCATAATCCGGCGGCTCGCGATTTCCTCCACGGCCGCATCGAGGTTCTGCTCACGCGCCAGCTTTCCACCCAGCCCAACGACTGGGAATGCCTCGTCCATCCCGGCCGCAAGATCGGCATCGGCGAACGCCTGTTCTTCGGCGAGCGGGACGAACTGCAAGCCGAGGTCCTCGCCCGCGCGGAATTCGGCGAACGCCGCATCCGCTTCCAACCGGTCCTTCTTAACGACGACGATTTCTTCGCCACCCTCGATCGTATCGGCCACGTCCCACTCCCGCCTTACATCTCACGCGCGGATTCTCCCCGCGACCGCGAACGCTACCAAACCGTCTATGCCGGGCAGCGCGGTTCGGCCGCCGCTCCCACCGCAGGCCTTCATTTCACCTCGGAAGTCCTCGACCGCATCCGCCGGCGCGGCATCGAGGCCGTCGATATTACCCTGCACGTTGGCCTGGGAACCTTCCAGCCGGTCCGCGTCGAGCGCGTCGAGGATCACAAACTCCACTTTGAACCTTATTCGATCTCACCCGCCGCAGCTTCCGCCATCAGCCAAGCTCTCCGCCAATCGCGCCGGATCATCGCCGTCGGCACGACTACAGTTCGGGCTCTCGAACACGCGGCTCGGGCCGGTGCAGGAACCATCGTCGCGGGCGCCACCGCGGCTGACCTCTTTATCTATCCAGGGTTCGAATTCAAGGTAGTCCAGGCAATGCTCACGAATTTCCACCTGCCGCAATCCTCTCTGCTCATGCTGGTCTGCGCGCTGGGCGGCAAGGAAAACATATTGCGCGCCTACGAACATGCAGTGTCCGAGCGCTATCGCTTCTATTCTTATGGAGACTGCATGTTCATCGAATGATTCTGTGAAGAAAGCTGCCTGTGAGTAAGAACGCCTGTGCTCATCTGTGCTTGCCCTGAGCGAAGCCGAAGGGTCCCCTGTGTTTAGCGGTTTTCTCACCCCACCCCCCTGCTGGGGACCTTGCGTTATACTTTTTCGGGAGCAGCCCATGGCCACCGCGGTAAAGCAAGTCCCAATTCACGATTTCGTAGCCGGCCTTCGCAAGTTTCCCGAGGCCGCATTTGAGCAGACCGAGCAGCTCCGCGGGTTCCTGCTGGACACCCCGCTCGATCCCGAGTCTCTCGAGCCCTACCTCACCTGGGACCGCCAACACTACACTCGCAACCTCATCGATAAAACTCCTGTCTATGAATTAATCGCCATCTGCTGGGAAGTCGGCCAGGGCAGTTCCATCCACAACCACCGCGATCAGAATTGCTGGATGGCCGTTCCCATCGGCCGTCTGCTGGTGGAGAATTTTCACGTCGTCCACCAGGACATCGCTGGCGGTAAGTGCACCATCAAGGCCACAGAAATCGTGGAGATGAATGCGTCGCACCCTTGTGCCGTCGACCCGCTGGAGCCTGTCCACCGCGTTTTCAATCCTCGCGAATTCAACCAGCGCGCCGTCAGCCTGCACGTCTACTCCCGTCCTTTCGACACCTGCATCGTGTACTCCGCCGAGCAGGGCACCTGCGGCGAAATCCAGCTGCACTACACCACGGAATACGGAAAACCAACGTAACTTCCGCGGCTACGAAAACTCTTGGTCACATGGCTTCCTCGGCGGTATTCATGGAGTGGGGGGAGGACCGCATGAAGAAAGCGTTTCCGTGGCTGCTGCTGGCTGCCGCTTCTTGGGGTGGCTACACCTACTACCGTCACTCGTCCCAACCGAAGGCGCACCCCACCGAACAATCCGAGGGCCAATCCGAGGACGCGGAAGCCAAACCCCAGGCTCGAGGTACGGGCCCGCTGGTCACAATCGTAAGCCCGCTCGACCAGTTAATGGATAAGACTGAGTCGCTGGTGATGGACAAACCAGCCCCGCCGCGAAAGCCCAGTCCCAGCGACTACATTGCGCCATCTCCGGTGGGCACCAGCAGCGCCATCGTACACAAAACGTTTGCGGTGACGTCCCCCGCAAACTTTCCCTTCGAAGTTCCACCTCACGCTGCCAACCCGCAACTGCACGGAACCTATCGTTCGTTTGCGAAAGACTCCAGAGTTCAGTCCAGCGGGGTTCAGTCCAGGGGGGTTCAATCCAGTGATGGAGACGCGGACGTCAACCTTCTCTTGATGAATGCCGGGCAATACGCCGACTTTCTGCGTGGCCATCCCGCCGACACTGTTTACTCGGTCGACTCTTCCCATAAGCAGGACGTCAGCTTCGGCCTTCCCGCCACTCTGGATCGGCCCATGCAGTACTATCTCGTTTTTCGCAACAGTTCCAATGGCCCAGGGAAAAAAGTAGTGCAGGCAGACTTCCGCGTCGATTTCTAACCGTCTCCTCGAACCACTCTGATTTTAGAACCCAAGCGGAGCCGATTTCTGCCGCCCGCTCCGGCTGCTAAACTACTGCCTTGTCCCCCCGAACAAAATCTCCGCAGCCTGATTCCAGCAGCACACCTGCACAGGCATCCTCCGACCCACGCCGCATCTTCCTCATCGACACCATGTCGTTCATCTTCCGCGCCTATCACGCCATGGCGCGCCAGCGGTCGATGTCCACCAAGTCCGGCCTGCCCACCGCCGCCGTCTATGTCTTCGTCAACATGCTGCGCAAACTGCGCGACGACTTTTCCCCCGCCTATCTCGCCGCCGTCTTCGACGTTGCAGCCAAAACTTTCCGCGATACGCAGGCCGAAGCCATCACCACCGTCCGCAAGTTCGATATCAAGACTCAAACCTTCACCGAAGTCGAATACAAAGGCTACAAAGCCAACCGCGCCGCCATGCCCGAAGACCTCGCGCAGCAGATTCCCTATATCCGCCGCGCCCTCGAAGCCTACCGCATCCCCATCCTCGAACTCGCCGGCTTCGAGGCCGACGACGTCATCGGCACTCTAGCCCGCAAAGCCGCCGCCGCGAAGCATCCCGTCTACGTCGTCTCCAGCGACAAAGACATGATGCAGCTCGTCAACGACGACGTTCAGATCCTGAATCCTCCCAAAGACAACTTGATCTGCGATGCCGCCAAGGTGGAAGAAATTCTCGGCGTTCCTCCCGAGCGAGTGGTCGATGTCATGGCCCTCCGCGGCGACGCCATCGACAACATCCCCGGAGCTCCCGGCATCGGCGACAAAGGCTCGGTAGAAATCATCAAGCGCTTCGGCACCGTCGAGCAGGCTCTCGAGCGCGCTGCCGAAGTCGAGAAGAAAACCTACCGCGAGTCTTTGCTGAACAATCGCGACACTATCCTCTTCAGCAAAAGCATGGCCACTATCGACACGAATGTTCCCGTGGAATTCAACGTCGAAGCCATGCGCGCCGGCGAGCCCGACCTCGACCTGCTCCGCCAACTCTTCACCGAACTCGAATTCACCTCGCTGCAAAAAGAGATATTGCCCCAGGTTCAGGTGACGGAAACTCATTACAGCGAAGCCCAGACCGCTGCGGATGTAGAAGGCATTCTTAATTCGCTCGCGGCGGACGCACCTCTTGCCGTCGCGGTTGAATCAGAGCGGGCAGAATCTCTTCCAGAAAATGACGAAGAAGTTGTTGAAGAAGTGCCGCAGTCTGGAATGCTCGCGCTCACCGATGCCTCGCCGTCGTCCGCGCCCGAGCCCGCTGCCCGCCGCATCGCCATCTCCGCAGCCGCAGGTTCGGCTGCCACGGTCAAACTCGATTCCGCGGCCGCCGATAAGCTCCGTTCCATCCTAACTACTGCATCGACGCCCAAATCCATCCACGATTACAAAGCCGCCATTCATGCGCTCGATCCGCTGGGCATCCCTCTGCAAGGCGTGCGGCACGATCCCATGCTCTACTCCTACCTGCTCGATCCCACCTACTCCTCGCACCGCCTGGCGGATGTTGCTCTTCGCCGCTTCAATCTCAAACTAAGCGGCGATCTAGCCGAAGCCGCCGACATCACCGGCAGGCTCGCGACCGCTCTGCGGGAAGATGTCAAACAAGCAGGACTGACCAATCTTTACCAGGAAATGGATCTGCCGCTTGTCCCCGTTCTCGCCCGCATGGAGCAAGCCGGAGTAAAAATCGACACCGCCGCGCTCGCGCAAATGTCGACCGAACTCGAACGCGAAATCGGCGTGAAAGCGAAAGAAATCTACGAAGCCGCGGGCATGGAGTTTAACGTCGGCTCGCCCAAGCAACTCGGCGACGTTCTCTTCAACAAACTGAACCTCCCCAAGCCCTTCAAATACGGCAAGGGACGCGCCATCTCCACCGCCGTCGACGTACTCGAAGGCCTCGCCGAAGAGCATCCCATAGCGCGCATGGTCCTCGATTACCGCCAGCTAACCAAGCTGAAGTCCACCTACGTCGACACTCTGCCCGCGCTCATTAATCCCGCGACCGGACGCCTGCACACCACTTTCGGCCAAACCGGCACCGCCACCGGACGGCTTTCTTCCGCCAATCCCAATCTGCAAAACATTCCCATCCGCACCGAACTCGGGCGCGGCATTCGCGCCGCCTTCATCGCCGAGCCCGGCCACGTCCTGCTCACGGCCGATTATTCGCAGATCGAACTCCGCCTGCTCGCCCACTTCTCGCGCGATCCGCTGCTGGTGGAAGCCTACCGCCGCGGCGACGACATCCACACCCTCACCGCCTCGCAGGTCTTCGGAGTCCCGCCGCTCATGGTCACGCCCGACCACCGCCGCCAAGCCAAAGTCGTAAACTTCGGCATCGTCTACGGCCTCTCGCCCTTCGGCCTGTCGCAGCAACTAGGCATCGAGCCCGCCGAAGCCAAACTGTTCATCGCCAACTATTTCGAAAAGTACAAAGGCGTCCGCGCCTTCATCGACAAAACCCTCGAAGAAGCCCGCCGCGACCTGAAAGTAAGAACCCTCCACGGACGCGTCCGCCCCATCCCCGACATCAACAGCAAAAATTTCACCCAGCGCGGCTTCGCCGAACGCACCGCAGTAAACACCCCGCTGCAAGGCACCGCAGCAGATTTGATCAAGATAGCGATGATCCGTATCGACGATGCCTTGCAGAAAGAGGGCTTCAAAACAAGAATGACGCTGCAGGTTCACGACGAACTAGTAGTCGAATTGCCTCCTAAGGAGTTAGATACGATAGGACCACTCGTAAAGGAACAGATGGAAAAGGTCTACCCGTTGGAAGTACCATTAGTCGCTGATATAGGTGTGGGGCCGAACTGGAGGGACTTAGAATACTAACTGTGAGTGACGGTAATGAAGGCCTATCTCCTGGGCGCTGGTGCATCAAGAGCTTACGACCAATCCCCAACAGGCCAGCGAATGCCGCTGGCGCGCGATGTTTTCGAAAAATACTCCAAGCTCGATATCTCTTCAAATCCGTGGGTTCTCGTCGGCGAAATAATCAATCACGTATCTGAGTCACGAAAGATCCCGCCGGAAGAATTCGGGACGTTCAACGAGGACATTGAAGAATTCTTTGCCGAAATTGAAGAAGCGTTGCTCAGGGCCATTGATGGTGGCGACGAGATCGAAGTCATTTGGACATCCAAGATACTGAACCAGCTGCAGTTCCTCTTCGCGTCGGTAGTAAACGAAATTCAAAATGGCCCTATCTCGCGCGCACATCAGAATATTGCGCGCACTCTCTCGCCCCAGGATCGAATCCTAACCTTCAATTGGGATACGCTGATGGATCGCGTTTTGGCGTCTGAAACCCCTTGGAAAACCGACTTCGGATATCTTGTCGTTCCGCATCTGATACACAGGAATGGCTGGGTCCGCCCAGAGCCTCAAACCACCGATGCTCCGTTGTTGCTGAAACTGCACGGATCCACCAATTGGCTTACCAGCTACAACACGATGGAAGGAGGAAGACCTGCTCTGATGCAGACATCGGATCCGAGCACCCTCTATGTGTACGAATCGACCGATAAAGCCTACGCAACTTACGCCGGTAGGTACATGGACGGCTATGAACCCTTCTCGTATGGTTACTATCCGCCAAACCTGCCCGACGATCCGGGCAAATCGGCACCGGAGGGCCGGGTTTTCTTTCGCGCTCGTCCCAAGTTCCCGTGGATGCCGGAAGGGGGTGCCTCGGACAAAGGTTTGCCGTCGATGCCCCTCATAATTCCTCCTGCAAAGGCGAAGACGTATGACTTGTTCGGCACTCTGTTCAAGACGATCTGGTCTGCGGCAGAGGATGTACTAAGCCAGGCGGAACACATCATTCTGATCGGGTACTCTTTCCCTAGAACCGATCATCAAAGCAATACTCTATTCAAGAACGCTTTTTCAAGAAGGACCTCAATGCCCCGCGTCTCAATTGTTGATCCATATCCAGTGCGAGCAGCAGACAAGTTCAGGCAGGACTTTGGAATCGCCGACGACCATCTGTCCATTTACGCAGAACCGTTTTCAGAAAACTTCGACTTGAACAAGATGCTCTGAACTACGCCCCCAACGCCTTCTGTATCTCCCCCGCAATCCCCGCCGTAAGCGCCTGCATCTTCTCTTCCGACTCCGCCTCCACCATCACCCGCGCCAGCGCCTCGGTCCCCGAGTACCGCACCACAACACGCCCGTTCCCATCCAACTCACGCTCGGCGGCTTCAATCGCCCGCTGCACTTCCGGCACTTGCGCAAACGGAATCTTCTCCCGCACCCGCACATTCTGAATTTTCTGCGGAAAGACTTTCAGATCGCCAACCAACTCCACCAGTGTCTTCCGCGAACGCACAATCACGTCCATAACTCGCAACGCAGTCAGCAGGCCGTCGCCGGTGGTAGCATCGCCATCCCGAAAAATAATATGCCCCGACTGCTCCCCGCCCAAAGTCGCGCCCGTCTTCAACATCTCTTCCAGAACGTATTTATCGCCCACATTCGCCCGCAACATAAGAATGCCAGACTTCTTCAGCGCGATCTCAACCCCCATATTCGACATCGTCGTGGCCACCACGGTGGACCCAGCCAGTTTCCCTCGTGCCTGCAAATCCCGCGCCGTCAGCAGCAGCACCCCATCCCCATTCACCACGCGGCCCGCGCCATCGCAAAACAGAGCGCGGTCAGCATCGCCATCAAACGTCACGCCCAGGTCAAACTTCTCGCCAGACGCAGCCACGGTCTCCCCTAAAGTTTCCGGATGCAGCGCCCCGCATCTTTCATTAATATTTCTCCCATCGGGCGTCACATTCATGAACGTCGCTTGGATTCCCAAGCTACGAAATAATTCCGGAGCCTCGGCCGTCGCCGCTCCATTGGCGCAGTCCACCAGCACGCGCAACCGGCTCAAGTCAGACGACACGCTCCCCGCCAGCGACTCGATGTACGCTTTGCGTAGCGCCGTCTCGCCCGGCAGCGACGGCCCGGCAATCCTCAACGCAGTATCGTCCGCCGCCCCCGGATTCGCCAGCAGCGCAAAGATTTCTTTCTCGATGGCCAGCTCCCGCGCATCCGTCAGCTTGAATCCATCGCCGGAGAAGACTTTGATCCCGTTATCCGTCCACGGATTATGCGAAGCCGAAATCACCACCCCGGCGGCCATCCCGCGCGACCGCGCCAGATACGCGACTCCCGGCGTGGTGATCACGCCCGCACTGTGCACGTCCACGCCCACCGCCGCCATCCCCCCCGCCACGCAGTCCGCAATCCATTCGCTCGATTCGCGCGTATCCTGCCCCATCACCGCCTGCGCCGAACGCGTGTTGCGCACCAGATCGTGCCCCAGCGCGCGCCCAATCAAGTACGTGCTTTCCGCCGTCAAGGGAAACTCGCCGGCCACGCCGCGTATCCCGTCCGTGCCAAACAATTGTCTGGGTTGGGTGCTCATAATTTCTGCGGACTTCCAGAGAGCCGGATGCAGCACTGAAACGCCGAACCTAAAATGTCCAACCGGGGATAATAACTGACGATGATAACCGACAACCGCGAAACTAGCGGAAACTAAACCAGCAGATACCAAATCGGAAGATCAGTGCCCGTTCCCCGCGGGCGTAGTCCTTTCCATGATCACCGTCACCCGCACCGGTGTGGGCTGTACCACCTGCACCAGCGGATCTGCAACGTACGCTGTGGTTACAAACGTGGCCTGGGCCCTGGTTCCCGAAGCATCGACCGGATCGGTGGTCGCCGCATCGATCACTTCGACGTGATGCTTCGGCCCGGTGATCGTGATTCGCTCCGGATCCACCAGCACCTTGGCGATCTGTTCCCCCGCCACAAAATTCCCCGTCACCCGCGGACGAATCTCCACCTCGCGCGTCAGCCGGATATCGAAGCTCAGATGCACCTGCCCCGGCACCACCTGCACCACGCGCAAATCCTGCTGGTGGCGAATCTGCTGCGCCGTCAGGTCGAAAGTGCGCTCGCCCGGCTTGGCGTCCGCCAGGTCAAGTTCCGCGTGAATATCCGTCGAACGCAGTTCCCGGATCAACCGCTCCGGCCCGCGCACCCGGATCTGCGCCTCCGGTATGGTCGTTGAGCTGATCTCCAGCCCCGGCGGAACGTGCTGAAACTCAATCGGCACTCTTATGGCCACTTCCGCCGGTTCCTGGTCCGGCGAAATCGCCATCCACAGTCCGGTCGCGATCAGCAGCGACAAAACTTTCAGCCAGAAGTTGTGCAGAACCCAGCGCCTCAGAAAGTCCATCACAACGGGCGCTCCGTTTCCGAATCGGAATCCCCGTCGGCGCCCATCTTCGCTCCGGCGCGCAGCCGCGATTCCTCCGCCGCATCCAATTCATGGTGTTGTGTCACCACCGTCGGCAACGCCACCGGCGACATGTACCGCCGCAGCTCACCGCTCAGGCGCTCGCGCAATTGTTCCACCGTCAGATCCCGTTCGATCTTTCCTCCCACCGCCACGCTGATCGCACCCGATTCTTCCGACACAATCACCGCGATCGCATCCGTCTCCTCGGTGATTCCAATGCCCGCCCGGTGCCGCGTCCCCATCTGCGTCGACAGCACCGGATTCATCGACAGCGGCAGGAAGCAGGCCGCCGCCGCCAATCGATCCTTCTGAATGATCACCGCGCCATCGTGCAGCGGAGCGCTCGGCCGGAAAATGGTGGCCAGCAGATCGTAGGAGAGCCGCGCGTCCAGCGGGACTCCACTTTCGATATAAGTCCGCAATCCAATCTCGCGCTCGATCACTATCAATGCGCCTGTCTGATGCTGCGAAAATAAATTCGCCGCCAGCACAATGTCGTCGTAGGAATCTCCGCCCGCCGTCGACCCGCGCAGAAAGCTAACCCGCCGCCCCACATCCGACAACACATGCCGGATCTCCGACTGAAACACCACGATCAGCGCAAACACCACGTACGGCAGCAAATGGCTCACCAGCCAATTCAGCGTGGCCAGCTCGCCGATCCGCGCCAGGTAAAATGCCACCGCGACCGCCGCCAGCCCCGCCAGCATCGGCGCCGCACGCGTCCCGCGGATCATCACCAGCAGTTCGTAGATGATCAACGCCACCAAGAGAATGTCGAGCACCGTAAACGACACTCTCGACCATGGCGCCATCAGTTGCGTCACCGGATTTCTCCATCCGCGGAGTTTCAGACCTTCGGAACCCTACATTCTAATGCACGCCGCTCTTTGGTTTCCTTCGTGATCCCTAGTGCCCTTCGTGGTTTCGCTTCTCCCGTTTGCCAATCTTTCCAGTCTCCTTCACCGTAGCCCGAATCTCTCCCCGCGCCACCCTCGCCGAAATCTCCTCGCCCGCCTTCACCTGCCCCGCATCCTTCACCAACTTCCCTTCATTATCAAATACCAGAGCATACCCGCGCTCCAGAATGGCCAACGGCGAAAGCATCTCTAACGCCCTGCCCATGCGGTCGGCGCGAACCTTGTGCTGCAACAGAAGATTCCGTATCCCCGCTGCCAGCGCCGCGGTCCCCGCCTCCAGTTCTCCGCGCATTCCCGCCAGCACTCTCCGCGCATCGTAATGGCGCACGGCAGCCGCCACCGTCTCCCACCGCCGCCGCACCTGTTCCAGCGCTTGCCGCTCGCCCCGCTCCAGCCGGTAAGTCAGGTCGTCCAGCTTCTGCTGCCGCTGCCGGATTAAGTCCATCATGCGGGCGAACGCCCCATGCTGCGCCCGTTCCGTCAACGCATGACGAGCTTCCAGCAGTCGCCGCTCCATCGCCCGCACCAGCCGCTCCTCGACCGCCACTGCCTGATTCTCTACTTCCACCCGCGAGCGGATCACCAACTCCGCCGCCGCCGAAGGCGTGGGAGCCCGCAGGTCCGCCACAAAATCCACAATCGTGAAATCCGTCTCGTGCCCCACCGCCGAAATCACCGGAATCTCCGACGCCGCCACCGCCCGCGCCAGCCCCTCATCGTTAAACGCCGCCAAATCCTCCGCCGACCCTCCCCCGCGCCCCACAATAATCACTTCCACCCTGCGGCTCTCATCGCTGCGCACTTCATTGAAATACCGCACCCCGCTCGCCACTTCCGCCGCTGCCGCATCCCCCTGCACCTGCGCCGGATAAATCACCGCATTCGCCGTGTGATGCCGCCTTTGCAAAATATTCAAAATATCGCGCAGCGCCGCCGCCTGCGGCGATGTCACAATCCCAATCCGCGCCGGCAACGCCGGAATCGCTTTCTTCCGCTCCGCCGCAAACAATCCCTCCGCTTCCAGCTTCGCCTTCAGTTGCTCGAACGCAATCTGCAACCCGCCCGCGCCCTTCGGTTCCACATATTCCGCCGCAATCTGCAACTCGCCGCGGTCTTCATAAATCGTCACCCGCCCCCGCATCACCACTTGCATCCCATCCGCCGGACGAAACCGCAGCAGCCGCGCCGCCGACCGGAACATCACCACCCGAATCTGCGCGTTCCCATCCTTTAGCGTGAAATAAAGATGCCCCGAATCCGGCGCGCGAAAATTCGAGATCTCCCCCTCCACCCACGCCTCGGAATACTCCCGCTCCACGTGTGTCCGCACCGCCGCCACCAAAGCGCCCACGGTCCACACCCGCCGCTCCGGCGGCGCGAAGCGGAATCCGAGTTGATCGGCAAGAGACATTGTTGAGTGCAGTGTAGACCGGCGGGGGGAGGATTCCAAAACGAGGATCGTTTGCCGCTGGGACAGGCGATAGCATAAGGCGGGCCTTTGAGAAGCGCACGGCGAAACGTATACTGCGGACACCCGGGGGCAAAGCATGCCACACAAAAATGAAGAACAAGCGCGTAAGCACTTGATCGAGAAAATACAAAAACTGGGCCGCATCGCCCAGATGCGAAAAACTCGTTAGTACACCCAGTTCACCATTTCAAGGACGGTTCCACCCATGGCTGAATTCGGCAAACTGCTCGTGATTTTTGGCCTCATCCTGGCCGCGGCGGGCCTTGTCCTGATCTTGCTCGGACGCACCAGCCTTCCCCTCGGCCACCTGCCCGGCGACTTCCTCTATCGCGGCAAGAACACCACGGTATATTTTCCCCTGGCTACGTCGCTCCTAGTGAGCGTCGTCCTCTCGCTCATCCTTTACCTAATCAACCGCTTCCGCCGCTAGGCCGCAGTGCTACAATCCCTCGCATGAAACGCTGCATCCTCATCTGCCTTGCCTTGCTCGCCGCCCAAGCTGCCGCTCCCGAAGTCGAAATCACCGCCGAGCCCCACCACCACCTCACCTTCGAAAACAAATCCGTCCGCGTCTTCAACGTCAACGTCCCTCCCCACACCGACACTCTCATGCACTGGCACCGCCACGACTACATCTACGTCACCCTTGGCGACACCGAAGTCGTCAACGCCGTCAAAGACAAGCCTCCCGTCACCGTCAAGCTCCAGGACGGTGAAACCCGTTTCTCTCCCGCCACCTTCGCCCACATCGCCCGCAATCTCACCGGCCAGCCCTTCCGCAACGTCACCATCGAAATCCTCGAAGACGAATCCCTCCGCCAATCCACCACGCACTGGGATGAAGACCGCGCCCTCGAATTCCTCCCCGGCGGCACCAAAGAGATTCTTTTCGTCAAAGATGGCATCCGCGTCACCGAATTCGACCTCCAGCCCGGCGGCATCGTCCCCCTCCACCACCACACCGGCCCGCACCTCCTCGTCGCCGTCACCGATCTCGACATCCGCAGCAACGTCGAAGGCCAAGGCCCCATGCCCGGCCACTTCAAGTCCGGCGACTCCAAATGGCTCCCCGGCAACTACTCCCACACCATCACCAACACCGGCACCAAGCCCGCCAAATTCGTAACCCTGGAATTCCCGTAGCAAGGAATAAAGAAAGGTCTTCCCGCAACCGTCTAATAAAGGTAAAATCGGCCGTTCAAGCAGCGCATGGCATCTCGAACAGCAATATCATTGTTTAGCGGCTGCGGGGGCTCTGATTACGCCCTTCAGAAACTTGGGTACGATATCGCCTGGGCCAACGACATTTGGCGGACTGCCTGCGACACCTACCAAGAGAACATAAAGGGATCGAAGATCGAATGTGGCGACATTCGCGACTTCGAAAAGTTTCCGTCCGCCGATCTTCTCGTCGGATGCTATCCCTGCCAGGGCTACACCCAGGGTGGCAAGCGTAAGTGGAAAACCGACGACCGAAATTATCTCTACCGCGAATTCGATCGCGTCTTACGACAAGTCCTCCCGAAAGCCTTTGTCGTCGAAAACGTCAATGGGATGGTATTCGGCGAGAACCGCGATCTGTTGAGCAACCAATTAACTCGCTACCGCGCAGCCGGATACCGAGTGAAATGGTCCGTGCTCAATGCCAAAGACTACGGAGTAGCGCAGAATCGTCGGAGAGTTTTCTTGGTGGGTGTGCGCTCTGATCAAACGTTTGAATATGAGTTCCCAAAGCCAACTCATGGCCCCGGCACCAAGAAAAAATACACCAGCCAGCGCGATGTGATGGACGGCTTCCCACAATGGCCCGAAGGCGATTTCAATACCGAGCCATTCCATTGGTACTACCTGTCACGCAAGCGCCGCTATCCCTGGGGACAGCCGAGCCCCTGCGTAGTCGGCCACTGGCGTCACGTTCCGCTGCATCCATCGAGCCCTCCGTTACGACGGATCGATACTGACCATTGGGAGTTTAGCCGCGTGGGAAAGGCGAGGCGGCTTTCTTACCGCGAATGCGCAGCCCTCCAGGGTTTTCCGCGAGATTGGCAATGGAGGCAAGGGAACGTCAGAGACCGATTTCAGATGATCGGGAACGCGGTCCCGCCACCGCTTTTTGCAGCCGTAGTTAGAGCATCGACGCCGCTTTGGGAGTAATGCTTTGGCAAAGAAGGCCGCAGTAGTGCGTAAAGCGACGTTCAAGCGGATACCCGTCAACAAGCTGCTTTTCGATCCCGGAAACCCACGTTTCGGCGGAAGTTCCGGGCTGACGTCGCTCTCCGAAATCGAGAAGCGGCAAGACCGGATACAGAAGATCCTAGAGGAGGACCCGCACTACGCGCTTCGTCTCCTGGAGTCGTTTAAGCAAAATGGATTCATTCCATACGAGCCGCTTGTGGTAAGGCAAATGGACGGCAAATATGTAGTCATTGAAGGCAACCGAAGACTAGCCGCAGTCCGCTATATAGTCAAGAATGAGAACGGGTCATTTTCGCCCGGCCTGATTACAAAGTTCAAGAAGATTCCAGTTCTCATCTTTCATCAAGAGGAAGACCAATCGCATATAAAAGATATGCGCGTGTACCTGGGGGTCCGGCACCTTTTCGGCTTCAAAGATTGGCCGGCAGAGAGCAAGGCGACATTCCTAGACGAGCAAATCAAGTCCAGCGAGGACTTGGAGCGAACCGTCGATGAGCTCGGCATCACGAAAAATGCAGTCAGGCGGTACCTAATCCCGTATCGCATGACGCAGAAGGCCAAGCAGCATCTGAAAGGAATCAGCGATCAAGAGTTCTGGGTCCTAGGAGAGGCTCTTACCCGGTCCGGCATACCGGAGTATATAGAATTGGAGGTCGATCCGGACACCCTCGAGGTCGAGGGGTACAATCTCGCAAAGCTTCGCAAACTGACCGACTTTCTATACGGAGAACTCACAAGCAGCGGGTCTCGGAACTTCCTTACCCGCAAAATCAAGCTGGGAACCCGTGACTCCTCAAGACTCGCAAAAGTGTTGAGCGATCCAAAAGCTTCGGCAAAGCTTGAGCGAGGCGCAAGCCTCGGCGAGGCCTTTCTCGAGGTGCAAACTCCAAACGAGAACATTAAGCGCCTTCGCGAGCAACTGGGGGAAATGGCCGTGATTGTGAGGAGCATCGCGAGCCGAGGGGACAAACAGGTCAAAGAACTGAAACGAAAATACCAAGAGTTTTCGCGAGTCGCTCGGCAATACCTGAAAAACAATGCTTAGTCCCAGCTTCGAACTCTTCGAATTTATCTGTACGGAGCTCAACGGTCGTGACAGTTGCTTTATCACGAACGAGGACTTTGGCTCAGAGACCGAGGAGCAAACCGGAGGGCGGCTCGACGACGTCCTCGATAACCTTCGGGTTCAGCACAGCGTGTCCGACAATCAAGCCGCCGTCGCTGCTGGCCTGAAATCACTCGGCCAGCACTTCGAATCGCGCCGCTCGGAGCTTCCATTTTCCTACGAGCTTAATAAACGGCAGTTCAAAACCCGAGACCCCGACTTCATTCGGTTCATTGCAAACGCCAGCGCAAGGCGAAGCTCCGGGGGACACCACGCCAAAGAGTTTGAAAATGCAGCCTGCAGTCGTATTGCTAAGAAGGTGACGGGAGTGCTGCATAATGTTGGCGATCCCAGGAGGAAGCTCAGGACGGCGCGGCAATACAAACGATACCTGGAAAGGCTTGGCTTTGACGACCGCGTCATCCTCGGTCGTGAGCGCGACGGAGGTCTAGATATTCTGTGGTTTCCTCCTTTTGGCGAAAGCCCAGTTGCACCCGTAATTTCCGTGCAGTGCAAGAACGCTCTCTTCAGCCGCACGGTTGCGCGCGAAGCGTCCGCCCGCACCTCCGAAACGCTTGAATGCCACCGAATGTTGCGGGGCGAAGGAGGCTACCTTTCAGCGATCCTGTTCAACGACTATATCGAACCCGAACGATTGCTCGACAAACCGATAAAGTACATACCGCTAGGGCTCAGCGACCTCGCCGAAAGCTCGGGGACGGAAATTGTTGAGATTTAATACTACTTCTCAGCGCTCGCAGAACATGCGAGCTATCAAGTCGAATTCCAACGCCACCACTGAATTGCGCCTGCGGGGACACTTAATGCGCAGCCAAATTGTTGGTTGGAAGGTTCGAACGGAGGCTGTACTTGGCTGTCCAGATTTTTTCTTTCCCGCACAGCGCGTCGCTGTATTTGTAGACGGCTGCTTCTGGCACGGATGCCCCAAGTGCGGCCACACGCCAAAGACGAATCGCCCGTATTGGCGCAAGAAGCTTGCCCGCAACAAACAGCGCGACGCACAGATCAAAAGAACCCTGCGCTCAGATGGAATACGAGTCCTTCGCCTTTGGGAATGTCAGTTGCGTGACAAACCAAGCTCTTGCCTCAAGAGATTGTTCATCCTGCTTGGGCGTAGCCCGGCGACTAGAAACTAACCACATGCAGCCCGCTCGCATCGCCGAACTGCTTCAGCCGTTCCTGAACGATGCCAACGACCAACGACGAGCAACCAACGACGCCCTCTACCGATATATATCGACGTACATCGATATACTACTCCGCTGGAACGCCCGCATCAACCTCACCGCCATCCGCGACCAAGAAGAAATAGTCACCCGCCACTTCGGCGAATCCCTCTTCGCCGCCCGTCACCTCTTCCCCTGTGCGTACCCTGCGCCCTCTGTGGTAAAAGATGTTGACGTTGCCATCGACCAACGACCAAGGACTAACGTCCGCCTCGCCGACCTGGGCTCCGGCGCCGGCTTCCCCGGGATTCCCATAAAACTCTGGGCTCCCGACATCGCCCTCACCCTCATCGAATCCAACCACAAGAAAGCCGCCTTCCTCCGCGAAGTCGCCCGCTCCCTTACATTGACGGACATCAATATACAAAACGCCCGCGCCGAGACTGTCGCCCTCACCCAGACCTTCGACGTAGTCACCCTCCGCGCCGTCGAGCGCTTCGCAGATATCCTCCCAGTCGCCGCCCGCCTCCTGTCCCCCGCCGCCCGCCTGGCACTACTGATAGCAGCCCCTCAGCTCGACACCGCCCGCTTAATCCTGCCCCAGCTCACCTGGCAAGATCCCATTCTCATCCCCCAGTCCAAGTCCCGCCTACTCCTGATAGGTACACCGGAACCATCGAAGTAAACAAGTGGAGCGAAACCTATCGTTTCTGGCAATGCAGAGGCCACAAGCAACGCTATTATGGTTACAAGTGGGATAGTCTCAATTTGAGATGTTACTCGTTCGCACAATTCCAATGATTAATCCTAATGTTCCGGTATGAACGCCAGAGGGAAGTCAGGGCTGATTTCATGTTCCAATCGGAACACTGGCGATAAGTTCCCACCCCACTTCGGCTCCGCGACCCTTGCAGATCCTTTATTGTTCCCACTGGAACATTCCCCCTGTCATCTCTGCCCCTGGCAGGCTGATGTTCCTACTGGAACATTGGATTGGTTTTGCACAAGAATTCACCGCTGTGCACAGCGGTTCAACGTTGCATTCGAAACACGCTTGGCATTATGCTCAGCTACTCTGGCTCCTCGACAACTTATGGGACGCGTCATCGCTGTTGCCAATCAGAAGGGCGGCGTGGGCAAGACTACGACTGCCATCAACCTAGCCGCGTCCTTCGCGGCGGCCGAAGTGAATACCTTGCTCATCGATTGCGATCCGCAATCGAATGCCTCGAGCGGTCTTGGCCTGGTGAAGGATCCGGAACGCATATCCACTTATCATCTGCTGATGGGCGCGGCCTCGGGCGAGGAAGCGCTGGCCACCACAGAGCTGGAGCAGCTCTGGATCATTCCCTCGCACAAGAATCTTATCGGCGCGAACATCGAGCTGGTAGAGGCAGAGCGCCGCGAGTATCGCCTGAAGGATGTGATCGCTCCCTTGCGCGACAGGTTCCACTACATTGTCCTGGACTGTCCGCCAGCGCTCGACTTGCTGACGCTGAACGCGCTGGTGGCGGCCGACTCGGTCCTGATTCCGATGCAGGCGGAATACTTTGCGCTGGAAGGCATCAGCGAGCTGCTGGATACGCTGGAGAGAATTCGCGTGGAGCTGAATCCGGAGCTGGAAATTGAGGGCGTGGTGCTGACCATGCTGGACGAGCGGACAAACCTAGCACAGCAGGTGATTGCGGAGCTGAAAAAATTCTTTGGCGAGAAGCTGTGCGCGACGACGGTGCCGCGGAACATACGGCTGGCGGAGGCGCCGAGCCATGGGATGCCGGCGCTGGTGTACGATCCGCGATCGAAAGGGGCGGAGAGTTACATACGGCTGGCGAAGGAGATTCTGGGAAAACAGCTGCCAGCCGCCAGTAGCCCGCCGCCAGTGAGTGCGGAGATGGATAAGACGGCTTGATATATTTACATCTATCGATGTATAGATTTATAAATGTCGATATACATGATTGACGGCAGGTCCAGGAGCGGGGAGGTTTGAATTTGCGGCTGCATTGGAGCGCTGACTATCTACTCCGAGCTCTGAACACCCTTGGTTGGCTTCTGATGTACTGTGCGCTGTTTCTCTATGAAGATCAGGAGGGTCAGATACAGAACCGGATCGCTCAGTGGTGGATCAAGGTGGACGACGCACGGATTGTGGCTCACTCTCAGGCTGCGGCGTTCCTGCAGGGTGTGGCGCGGCTAACGGTGCGTGGGTTCGACTGCGTTTTGGGGGAGAGGCTCGTTTCGCTTCGCTTTGCTGGTGTTTCGTTGTGCCTTTCGATTGCTTCTGTATCTCTGATGGCTGTCGTCGGCGCGATCCGCACCCATCAGTCTCCGCGCGGGCCCCTACTTCTGTCCGCCGGCCTCATAGCCTTGGCGCTGGTGCCTGCCGTCTTTGAGGGCCGTTGGGTACTCCGGCTCTGGGGTCTTCTTGTGTTCGTAGCGGTGCTGAGGCCCATGGGTTATATCCTTTTCGTCCTTTATTCGGTTAAGGGAACAGCATTTGCCGGCCGTACTCTGGGCTATATCGCTCTTCCGCTCGCGGTGAGTTTCGTGTGCGACGTCTCCTACGTAACCCTTACCAGGTGGATGCTGCGGAGGGTCTCCACGGGGAGTCGCGTATATGAGGTTGCGCTGATGGTGGCGGTCAATTTGTTCATTCTCTATTTAGTTTTCCTTGGGCCGATTCAACTGGGTGCCAGGGTCTTTCGATATTGGCGGGGTGGAGGGGTTGCGATCATGCTCTCGTTCGCCCTTAACGCCATCGACTTCTTTGCTGGCTCGGCGGCGCTGCTCTTGGGCCTGGCCCTTCTGATTCACCGTTTGCTCTGGCCCATCGTCGAGAAGCCGCTCTACGCGCTTCAGCGGTATGGAGTCATCAGCAACAAGAAGCTACTTTGGGGAGCAGGGTTGGCGCTCGCGTTGTTGCCGACGCACGCGACCTTCGGTGTTTTGCGACTCCTGACTGAGAAACTAGCAGGGGCGGTCGGTGCGTGATGGTTATAGGGATCCTTCGACTCCGCGCTCAGGATGACAGAGTAGGGATGATGACAGAGTTGGGTAAGGGGGAATGATTGATGACTACGACGGTGGCGGCGGAGAAGAAGGACGAGAAGGTGGAGAAGCGGAAGGCTTTGGGACGGGGGTTGGCGTCTTTGTTGCCGGGGCCGAGAGTGGTGGCGCCGAGTAGCGAGCCGCGAGTATTGAGTGAAAGTGCGGGCGGCGCGGGAGTTCCCGTTCAGGGAAGTGGTGATGCCGGCGAAACCAGGGTCCCTCGCTTCGCTCGGGATGACAAGAATATAGATCCCACGGCTTCTGCGCAGATGGAGGCAACGCGGACAGGAGTGTCCGCGCCACACGAGCCACTTCCGCACGAGGCTAGTGAGGTGATTTCGATTCAGGCGCAGGCGATTCCGCAGCACGAGATTCAGCAGCACCATATGGTGGCGCTGCTGGACGTGACCTTGATCGATAAGAATCCGTACCAGACGCGGTATGTGTTCGATGTAGAGCCGTTGCGGGAGCTGGCGGATTCGATCAAGGAAAGCGGCGTGGTGCAGCCGGTGGTGGTGCGTCCGGCGGAGGTGGAAGGGCGCTACATCATGGTGCTGGGCGAGCGGCGGTTGCGCGCGTCGAAGATGGCGGGGAAGCGGACGATTCCGGCGCTGGTGCGGAGGCTTTCGCCGCAGCAGGCGGCGGAGATGACGGTGCTGGAGAACGTGCAGCGGGAGGATTTGAATCCCATCGAGCAGGCGGAAGCGTTTCGGGTGCTAAGCCAGGAATTTCAGTTGACGCAGGCGCAGATTGCGGAGCGGGTTGGAGTGTCGCGGGAGACGGTGGCGAATTACATGCGGCTGCTGAGGCTGCCGAGGGAGGTTATGGGATATCTGCTTTCGGGGCGGCTGACCTTCAGCGATTGCAGGGAAATTTTGGCGCTGGAAAAAGAAGAGCAGATCCTCGAGGTCGCGAAAGAAGCGGTGACCAAGCACTGGAAGTGGGACCAGATTGAAGACCGGGTGGCGCGGCTGAACGGTTTTTTGCCGATGCTGCCGGGGCAGACGGTGCCGGGCGAGTTGCCGCTGAAAAAAAGTCGAGCGGCGCGGTGGATGGATCCGAATGTGCGGTCGGCGCAACTGGCCATGGAACGTATTTTGGGCATGCGGGTGAGGATCAAGGATCGGAATGGGAGGGGGAAGATTGTGATTGAGTATGCTTCCGTGGACGATTATGAGCGGGTGGTGGAGATGTTGAAGGGGAAGAAGGAGTAGCGAGTAGGGGTAGGGAGTAGGGAGCACCTAGTACCTAGTACCGAGTACCGAGTTTGAGCGGGCGGCCTGGCGGCCGCCTTTTTTGTTTGTGGATACGTGAATGAATCCGGGTGATAAGAGTGGAGTGGGCGGTATCATCCGCACGCCGAATCGTGCATTTCTGTCCCTCGCTGACCGCTTTTTAGGAGTCGAAGTGGGGCGGCGGGTGGAATGTTAATTAGGTTGGTTCCGGCGCGACCGACTCGCTCGAGCTGTCGCAGAAACTCCTATCGGCTTGGCGTAAGCGCCGCGGGTATGGCTTGCTCCGACTGCGCAGAATCGCCGCGTTGTCACCACGCCCTGAGGCGACACGTGACTTAACCCTGTACTTCCCCGTCCAATCTCATGCACAATAGATCGCTCGATTGATCACTCCAGGAGGCCTTCATGCACTCCGCCCGCCGGGCAATAATTCTGTTCTCGTCCCTACTCCTTACGCTCACTTTGCTCTCCACCGCCCAGTCCTCGTCTATAGCCTATCCCCAAGCCCGCCGCGGCGACCAGGTCAACGACTACCACGGCACCAAACTAGCCGATCCCTACCGCTGGCTCGAAGACACCGACTCCGCCGAAACTCACGCTTGGGTCGAGGCCGAAAATAAACTAACCTTCGGCTATCTGGATCAGCTCCCTCACCGGCAAGCCATTCACGACCGCCTCACCAAGCTGTGGAACTATGAGCGCTTCACCGTTCCCAGTCAGCACGGGGGCCGCTATTTCTTCCAGCACAACAATGGACTCCAAAACCAGAACGTGCTCTTCGTCGCCGAATCGCTCAACGCCGAACCCCGCGTCTTGCTCGATCCCAACACGCTTTCCACCGACGGCACCGTAGCGCTGGCGGGTGACGCCGTGTCAGACGACGGCAAGCTCATGGCCTACGGCCTCGCCACCTCCGGCTCCGACTGGACCGAGTGGCACGTCCGCGACGTCGGCAGCGGTAAAGATCTTACTGACGATCTCAAATGGGTGAAGTTTTCCGGCGCCTCCTGGACCAAAGACAACCAGGGTTTCTACTACAGCCGCTACGACGAGCCCACAGGCGCCGCGATGCGCGACACCAATTATTTCCAGAAGCTTTACTATCACCGCCTCGGCACCGCTCAATCCGAGGACAAACTAATCTACGAGCGCCCCGATAACAAAGAGATGTTGTTCGGCGCCAACGTCACCGATGACGGCCACTACCTGATCATCACCGTCGACCAAGGCACGTCTCCCAAGAACCGCCTCTATTACAAAGACCTCACCCAGCCGGATTCGCCGGTAGTAAGGCTGCTCGACGATTTCGAGGCAAAATACGTATTCCTAGATAACGACGGTCCCGTCTTCTGGTTCCGCACCGATCTCGACGCTTCCCGCGGACGCGTGCTCGCCATCGACACTCGCCATCCCGAGCGCACCAACTGGAAGACCGTCGTTCCTCAGAGCGCCGACAAGCTCGAGTTCGCGCATGTCGTCAACAATTCATTTCTCCTGGGATACCTCAAAGACGCTCGCACCGAAGTTCGCGTCTACAACCTCAGCGGCACCTTCCTGCGAAACGTCGATTTGCCCGGCATCGGCACCGCCGGAGGGTTCGGCGGCAAACGCAAAGACAAAGAAACCTTCTAAGCCTTCACCAGTTTCATCTCTCCTGCCACCGTCTACCGTTACGACCCTGTAGCCGGCAAAAGCGCCGTCTTCCGCCAGCCCAAAGTCAACTTCGATTCCACCCGCTACGAGACAAAACAGGTCTTCTACAGCAGCAAAGACGGCACCCGCGTCCCCATGTTCCTCACTTACAAGAAAGGGATCAAGCTGGACGGACAGAATCCCACCCTGCTCTACGCCTACGGCGGATTCGACGTCTCTCTCACTCCAAACTTCTCTGTCCCGAATGTTGTCTGGCTTGAAATGGGAGGCATCTACGCGCAGCCCAACCTGCGCGGCGGCGGCGAATACGGCGAAGAGTGGCACCAGGCGGGCATGAAACTGAAAAAGCAGAATGTGTTCGACGATTTCATCGCTGCCGCCGAATGGCTAATCGCCAACCAATACACTTCAACTCCCAAGCTCGCGATTCAAGGCCGCAGCAACGGCGGATTGCTGATCGGCGCCTGCCTAACCCAGCGCCCCGATCTTTTCGGCGCGACGCTGCCTGAAGTCGGCGTCATGGACATGCTGCGCTTCCAGAAATTCACCATCGGCTGGGCCTGGACCTCCGACTACGGTTCCTCCGACAATCCCGAAGAATTCAAAGCCCTCTACGCCTACTCGCCGCTGCACAACCTGAAACCCGGAACAAAATACCCGCCCACGCTGATCGCCACCTCCGACCATGACGACCGCGTAGTCCCCGGCCACAGCTTCAAATTCGCCGCCACCATGCAAGCCGATCAAGCCGGACCCGCCCCTGTCCTGATCCGCATCGAAACCAAAGCCGGCCACGGCGCCGGCAAATCCATCACCAAGTTAATCGACGAAACCGCCGACACCTGGACATTCCTGGCCCACAATCTGGATATGAAAGTGACCCTGCAATAGCGTCTTGCCGGGAATTATTTCGGATTGTCGTCCTGAGCGAACCAGCCACACAGTGGAAAGCTTGCCCCTTCGGCAGGCTCAGGGCAGGCTCTGAGCTTGTCGAAAGGGACCTTGACGCAAGCCCCCGAAAACTGGACCGACTAGAACGAGCGAAAAAACGTCGTACCACAGAGAGCACGAAGGTTCACAGAGGAAAGATTACTTGGCGAAGAAGTAGTCGAAGGATTTTACGGCGGTGAATTCGTCGTTCTTGATGTCGAAGACGGTGTAGAGCTTGGTGACGTGGAGGACGTCGTGGACTTTCTTGGTGAGGCTGAGGAGTTTGAGTTCGCCGCCGGCGTTGCGGACGGCGGTGAAGCTGCTGACTAATTCGCCGACGCCGGAGGAATCGATGTAGTTAACATGGGCGAGGTTGAGGACGATTTTTTTCTTGCCCTCGGCGATGAGGTTGCGGACGGTGTCGCGGAGCAGGCCGGTTTCGTCGCCCAGGGTGATGCGTCCGTCGATGTCGAGGATGGTGACGTGGCTGACTTCGCGCGTGGTGATGGTCATTTTGAGTCGGCTTCGGGAGTCCGGCTTTCGGTTTCCGGCTTCGGGGGGAATGGTAGTGGGGACGGTGGCGTTAGTCAATGGGGATGTGATCGACGGTGATGTCAAGCTGCCTGTGTAAATAGGTTGAGGGTGCGGGTTTTCCATTCCAGGTTGAATCTCTGGAAGATGGAGTAGAGGATGCGGTCGACACTGGCTACATTCACAAAACAAACCATGGGCCGGGTGCGGCGGCGCACTTCGACGAAGCAGCGCTCGATCACGTTGGTGGTGCGCAGCTTCTTACGCAGGTGCGGGGGGAAAGCGAACGCCGAAAGCAGTTCCGGCAGATCGCGCTCCAACTGGCGCACCATGGGACCGTACTTCCCGCGCCAACGGGCGCGGAAGGCGCGAAAAGCGGCTTCGGCCTGAGCGCGGCTTTCGGCCAAATAAATCGCCTGCGCTCCCGCTTTCACGTTGTCGTAGTCGGCCTTCTTCACTTTCTCCAGAATGTTGCGCATCTTGTGGGCCCAGCAGCGCTGATGCCGCACTCGCGGATAGACGGTGCGGATCGCCGCCGCCAGTCCGGGACAGCCGTCGGTGACGATCAGGCCCAGCGCCTTGCCCTCCAGCCCGCGCCGATACATATCCTCCAGCAGCCCTTCCCAGTCCGCTTGACTCTCGCCCTGACTCCGCAAAAACGCCAGCAGATGGCGGGTGCCGTCACGCCGCACTCCGTAGGCCACCAGCATCTGCACCCGCTTGCGCCCCGCCGGACGCCGCACCCGCAAGCTCACTCCGTCCAAAAACAGATACGCGTAGTTGTCTTCCAACCGCGCCTGGTGGAACTGGCGCACCACTCCGTCCAGATCCCGCGTCAGCTTCGACACCGTCTGCGGGCTCACCACCTCTTCGGTCACCGTGGCCACCACCCGCCCCACTTGCCGCGTCGAGATGCCGCGCAGAAACGCCTCCCGAATCAGCATCGACACATCTTCGGCGCGCCGCTGAAAAGGTTCCAGCCCTCGCGGCAGAAAACTCTTCCCTCGGGTGCGCGCCACGCGCAGCCGGATCGTCCCCAACCGAGTCACGAAATCCCGTTCGTAGTAGCCGTTGCGATAGGGCTGCCGCCGGCTGCGCCGCCGCTGATACACTTCGCGCACCGCATACCGGTCCCGCTCCCGCCGCGAATCCGCCTCCAAACGCTCTTTCCACAGCCGCTTCGTCTCTCCGTACACATCCCCCCAGAAACTCTCTCTCATCTCCGCCAGAAAATGTTGGTAATGCTCCGTGATTGGGATTATCTTCGCCATCGGGTGTAGGTCTCCTTTCCAGGAACGGCTTTAGCTTGTGAGGCCAAAGCCAACTTACACCCTCTCGCTTTTACACAATCAAAGTTACGTCACCGTGATCGACCAGCGCCCGTAAAGCCTTTAACCGCTAAGTTCGCAAAGAACTGCCGCGAAGGTCGCGAAGGAAAGGAAATAGGAACTTGCGATTTACAGCGAGGAATAGTCGCGGATTTCCTGGATGGGAGATGTAATGATGGGATCGGGGTATTCGGGGTGGAGGAATTCGAGGTGCATGCCGCGGCCGACGTATTGGAGCTTGAGCATGGAGCCTCCCCAGGTGGAACCGGCGATGGCGACATGAACGGGGCGGGGACAAAATTCGGGATGGCCGGAGATGAGAGCGTCGCTGCCGCCGAGCAGGACGGCGGTGTAGCAGTGGTGGAGGGTTTGGATTTCCAGAACGGTGGAGGGTGGGAGATCGTTGAGGAAGACTCCGCCTTCGATTTCGGACTGGACGATGGCGTGGTTAACGTCGTCAGCGAGATTGGGGTGAGGACTGAACATAGTGAAACGTTCCTAGGAGTGTACTCCAAATCCGGGGTGGTGGAGGGACGGAGTTCGAGTAACCGGGGCACTTTGGAACATGGTCTTTAAGCTTGGATGTCGGGAGGGGTTTGGAAGGTGCGGGAAAAGTGGGGATGGATCCGTGCTCAATGCGGCCGGGCTTCGCCCCTTCGGCTGGCTGCGCCCGCTCGTGGCTTCCGCAAAACGGGGCAGGCTCAGGCCGGGACAGCCGAGGGCGGCTGTCTCTACATGAGTTCGGGCGCCGCTTACTGGTGCTGCCTGGTGCTGGCGGTTTGGGGTGGGGCCGCTTCGGAGTCGGTGCCGATGGCGTCGCCGGAGAGGATTAGCTCGACGCGGCGGTTCTGCTGGCGGCCTTCGGGAGTGTCGTTGGTGGCGATGGGCTCGGTCTTGCCGTAGCCGTGGGCTTCGACGGCGCTGGAGTTGATGCCCTGCTGGATGAAGTAGTCGCGGACGGCCTGGGCGCGGCGCTCGGAAAGCTGCTGATTGTAGTCGTCGGAGCCGATGCTATCGGTGTGGCCTTCGACGGCGACGTGCAGGCTGGGATAGGCGAGGACGATGCCGGAAACTTTGGCGAGGCGCTCGCGGGCTCCGGGAAGAAGCTCGAAGCTGCCGCTGCGGAATAGAACGTCAGACATGTTGGCGACGAGGCCGCGGGCGGAATCGCGGGTAGCGAGAATGCTGTTGAGCTGTTGCAGAAGGCGGGCGCGAAGTTCCTGCTTTTCGTTTTCGGCCTGCTGCTTATCTTTTTCGGCCTGCTGGCGGAGAGATTCGGATTGGGCGGCGGCCTGGCGGGCTTTGTCGGTTTCGGCGGCCAAGGCTTGCTGCTGGGCCACGGCTTCGGCGGTAGCTTTTTCAGCTTCGGCTTTCTGGCGCGCGGCTTCTTGCGCGGCGGCTTCGGCTTCCTGCTTCATCTTCAGGGCTTCGGCCTTGGCTTGTTCGGCTTCGGCGCGGGCGGCCTCGGCTTCGGCGCGGCGCTTGGCTTCGGCGTCGGCATCGGCGCGGGCCTTGGCTTCGCGGGCCGCGGCGGCGGCCTGAGCTTCGTCCTCGGCTTTCTGCTTGACGGCCATCAGGCGGGCTTCTTCGGCGGTTTCGGTGGCCTCTTTGGCGGCGGCTTCAACAGCGGCTTTGTTCGACTTCTGGCGATAAACATCCTCGGCATGCATGAGCTGCTGGCCGGCTTTGGAAATGATGAAGGAGGCGTACTTGTCGGCGGCGGCGATGCGCGCGATGCGGAGCGCGTTGCGGGCTTCGAAAAGTTCGAGAGGAGTTCGGGTGTCGATGCCGAAGATGGCGTCCTGAATATGAGTGTTGGTGGAGGAATAGGTGCCTCGGCTGACTAGATCGTATTTGGCTTCGATGTTTTCGGTTCCGGCGCCGAGCGCGGGCGCGCTTTCCATGACGACCATGTTGCCGGGGGCAGTCACGGCGAAATAAGGCTCGGCCGTGACGATCATGCCGAAGGTTTGCAGATCGGTGAAGGCTTTGAGGTGCGCGTTGTTGTGGTCGAGAGTGACTTCGCCGAGATTCACGGGACGGCCTTGCGGAGACACGGCCCAGAGGACATAGGTTAAATATTCGAGGCCGAACTTGGTGGCGTCTTCGAGGTTCTGGAATTTGACTTCAATCTGGAAGTTGGTCTTCTTGCCTTCGACCTTGGCTTCACCGGAGGCGCCCTGGAGGAGATCGGTTCCGCGAAAGTCGATTTTCGTCGAGCCACCTTGCAGGCGATAGTGGACCGCTTTGGTGGTGCGGGTGACGGTGGGAGCGGCGGCGGCGGTGGCTGAGTTGGCGCTCGGCGCACTTTGCGCGGACGCGAGAGTGGCGGCGAAGACGACGATGGCTAGAAACAGGTTTTTCACGATGTTCTCAGTCTGGGGGAGACTTGGGACAGCTTAACTTCTTAGTGGGACTTAATAATCTTCGTCCATAGTGGGGGAGTGGACAAGAACAGGAAGGACTATGGGGGGATGGAACTTTGGTCACCGGGGCTTTCGGGTTTCAGTCGTCCCTACGGGACGTGGTTCTGTGTTTTGTCGTGTACCCGCCAGTGAACTGGCGGGCTATTATCGGCGGTCCCTACGGGACCAGGGATTCCGATGGGGCTGGGCTGGATCGGTGGCGCATTGCGGACGGCTGCCCCTTCGGCTTCGCTCGGGGCTTGGCAAAATGGTCGGGCTCAGGCCGGACAGCCGAGGCGGCTGTCTCCACATGAGTTATTTCAGGGGATCGTTGCGATGGAGCCTTTGGGGCCGACGAAGATTGCGCCGCCGGTGGGGTAGGGGCTGACGGCGTTGAACTCGATGCCGGATTTTTTGGGCGGGCTGATGCGGGTGGGGTCTTTGGGCGGGCGGAAATCGTAGAAGAATTTTGGGGCGGCGATGAAGAGGCGGACGTGGGCTTGGTCCTCGTCCAGGGTGTTGGCTTTGGGATCTTTGTAAATGCGGTCATAGGCTGCCGCGGAGTAATAGGATTGCGGGAAGATTTTGGAGACGGTCCAGGTTTTGCCGCCATCGCTGGTGAAGGCGAGGTTGGGGCCGTCCTGGTCGGGATGTTTGTAGTCGCCGCCAGCGATGACGCCGTGGAGCGGGTCGCGGAAGGCGATGGAAAAGATTCCGGCGGAATCGGGACCGTGGGCGATGGGGGCGTCGAAGACTTGCCACGTGTGGCCGCGGTCGGGAGAGTGGAAGACGCGGGCGGCGCGGCCTCCGGTGGCGAACCAGATGTTGGGGTCGTTGGGGAGGATGGCGAGGCAGGTGTTGCTGGCGGCGAAGGCGCCTTCGCCGGGGAGGGCTGGCGGGATTTGGGATGGCGGGATGGGCGTCCAAGAGTGGCCGTCGGTGGTGAGGAGGAGTTGGAATTTCAGTTGGCCCGATTCGTCGGGGATGGGATCGCCGAGGACGATGCCGTGAGTGGGATCCCAGAAGACGATGGAATCGAAGAAGGCTTTGGGATTAGCGTTGGCGAATTGGAGCTGCCAGTGCTGGCCGGCGTCGGCGGTGTGGTAGATGCGGGATTGGTCGCCGGGTCCGGCAGACATGAGGAAAGCTTCGTCGGCGGAGAAGGCGACAATGCCGCGGAAATCGAGCGTGGCGGCGTCGGGGACTTGGGCGGGCATCCAGGTGCGGCCAGCGTCAGTGGTGCGGAGGTAGGTGCCGTGGGTGCCAGAGGCCCACGCGACTTGTTGTGAGACGGCGCTGACGCCACGCAGATTTTCCGTGGTGTTGGAGGATTGAGTTTGGCGGGCGGGCTGGGCGAAGGCAGAGGTGGTGGCGAGAAGGGAGATAAGGCTCAGCGCGCGGCGCATGGGTGAATTGTCGCAGAAAAATGAACTGAATGCTGGCATTCGACGCGGCAGGAAATTTGTATAGCGCGAGCTACGTTGGCGGGGTGATGTTGCGATCACTGGTTCCAGGTATGGAGCACGCCTGGAAAAACCGAATCGCTTTGGGAATTCCGGAACCGGGACATCGGCTCGCCTCTTACTCCGTACTAACGATAGCACTCCACGACCATGAATTCAGACCAGGTTTTCGCGTCCTCAGACTTCTCGCCGCGCCAAGTGAAATGCGACTTGGAAATATTTGTATAGGTTGCGCGCGTAAAGGACCACTGCGCCCCACGCTCTGACTTAAAGGCATAGGTGACGGACTGGCCGTCGAACCGGGCTCCGCCGAACTGCTCCGACGTGAGGTCCGTCCATGTTCCCTCCAGAGCGTTTAGCCACTTGATGTTCCAAACCTGCCGGGCAGAGTCGTAGATCCGAAAATTCATGCCGAGCACAAGCAGTTCTCCGGACGAGCCAATCATCCTGTATTCGTCTGCGATCGCATAGCCGTCGAGGATGTAGTGACCCAACCACGTTCCGTGAAACGCCTGCCACTCTGCGTTGGCCGATTTAAACTTGGCCTTGAACCGCCATCGGCCAATGAGAAAGGCAAATCGAGAGAGCTCTGCAGGCGCATTGGGATTGGGCTTGTCAACTCTTTGTTCGTTCTGCTCCATAGGACGATCCTCCGTAGCGGCTGCTCCGAGGAGCTTGGGTGCAATCAGCAGTGATAATGCCGTAAGCAGCATACTGCGTCGTGTTGGTCCCCAGCCAGCTTGTGCATCCACGCCATCTTCGCTCCGCATAATCACACTCCTTTTACTCGGTGTCTAGGAGGTTGCTGAAAACTCATTTTGACAGCCGAAAGCGAACCTCGGGCGCTAAAGCGGGCGGCTTTGAAGGAACTTAACGGCACGACTGAAGTCGTGCCCTTCCCAAAATCCGCGCGAAACGGAGTTTTTCAGCCGAGAATCGAGTTTTTTCCTTATCTCCCAGCCGCTGCGACACCCAAAATCATGCTCTAGGCCAAATGCCGGCAAGGGTTTGCCGATTGGCAAAAAACAAATGAGCATGACTTCGCTAGCGGGCGATGAAGTCGGCGAAGGAGGCGCTTTTGCCGAAGTAGATGCGCAGGGTGCATCTGGAGCCGACGTGGGCGAAGGCGACCTCAAGCGCGTCCGCCGGTTGGCTCACTTGATCGGTCTCCATGGGTGCGCGAGCGATGTCCTGCTTCTCGTCGTAGGGGGCGCCGGCAGTGACGTTTTTGTTGACGGCGAGGGTCCACTTGTCCTTGGCTGGGATGGGGTAGACGCTGTAGGCGCCGATGGGGATACTACTGCCTCCGAAGTTGAGCTGGGCTTCGGTGAACAGAGTCATGGGCGCACCGCCTGGAGCCCAGGGCTTGCCGTTGGAAACTTTCCCGCTCTTGGCGGCGACGGGATTGTAGCGGATGTAGACCTGGCGTCCGTCGTCGAGATTACAGCTGGCGGTGGAGGAATTCTCGGATTGCTGGGCAGAACAAAGGGCAGCGAGCAGAAAGAGAACGGCGACGACAAGATGATTGCGGAACATGGGAGACCCCCTCTGGGCCAGAAGTGTAGCGCCGAAACGGGCTGAGGGGAACAAGAAAGTGGCCAGTGGGCAGTGGCCAGTAAAAATCCGGCGTTGCTGGTCACTGGCCACTGGCCACTGCTTCCCGATCGTCGCTGGTCTTCGGTGACGTTCTCACAAGGCGGGGCGGTTGCTACCGTGACTTTGCCAGTATGGAGTAGCTCGTACTGAGCAAGGATGGGAGCAATGGCGAAAGCGAAGCTGAAAATTCTTTATGGTGAAGGGGATGCGGAGGCACAGACGGCTCCGGCGGCGGCATTTGAGAAAGCCGGGCACACGGTGCAGAAGGCCGTAGGGCGCAAGGCTGCGGTGGAAGCGCTGAGCAAGGGCACATTCGATCTGGTGGTGCTGGGTCCGAGCTTGACGCGGAATGACCGGCATCATTTGCCGTACATGGTGAAGAAGGTGCAGCCGGAAGCGGCGGTGCTGGTGATGCACGCCGATGGAGGCCGGCATCCGTATGTGGATGCATGCACGGATACCGGGGCAAGCATGGAGAATGTGCTGGCGCGGATTGAAGGGATGCAGATTGCGGGGATGATGACTGCGGCAGCGGCGGCTGGGCGGTAGGCGGTTCTCAGCTCTCAGCTCTCAGTTCTCAGTTCTCAGTTCTCAGTTATTGGATCGGCGGCCTTGGCGGGCCGCTTTTCTTTTTTGAGCGGCAGGATTCTTATTCAATGGGAGGTACTTGTGAATCTTGTTGAGCAAGAATCTGGGGAGTTAAGGGGTGGGAAAACTCGCGTTGTCTGGCCGGCGTCGGGGGAGCGAATGAGGTTGCGTTGGCTGGGAAGTGGGAAGGCTCTTCCTTTTAAGAAACTTTGAGAAGCGAAGTTATTCGGCAGCACATCCAAGGCGGGAGTGGACGTGCGCAGCTTTGCTCCGCGGACAGCCCCTTCGGCTCCGCTCAGGGCGGGCAAGGGCGTCCCGTCATGACTTTGACTTCGAGTTCTTAGGAGGGGTGATGGGAGTGAGCGAAGGATTGCTGCAGGAAATTGACTTGGAGATGGCAAGCACGCGGAAGACGCTGGAGCGGATTCCGGAGGATAAGCTGGCGTGGAAGCCGCATGAGAAGTCGATGGGGCTGGGGCGGCTGGCGGGGCATTTGGCGGAGCTGCCGGGATTTGGAATGATGATGATCCAGGTGGACTCGTTCAACTTTGCGAACCGGCCGGCAGGACAGAAGCCGCTGGTGGCGGAGTCGCGGAAGCATGTGCTGGAAATCTTCGACAAGAACGTGGCGGCGCTGCGGGCGGCGATTGCCGGCGTGAGCGATGCGGACTTGGCCAAGAACTGGACGCTGGCTCTGGGCGAGAAGAAGATTTATGACGGTTCGCGGATGGGCGCGCTGAGGCGGATGCTGATGAATCACATGATCCATCATCGGGCGCAGTTGGGAGTTTATCTGCGGTTGAATGGCGTGCCGGTGCCGTCGGTGTACGGGCCGTCGGCGGATGAGGGAATTTAGGGACGGGTTTGTGAATGATTAGGGGCGCCACGTGGCCGCCCTTTTGGTTTCTAAGAGAGACGGCTACGCGGCGCGTCCCAGGACCGGTTGCGTGCAGTGGGCGCAGCGGCGGGCGTCGATGGGAATCTCGCTGAGGCATTCGGGACATTTCTTCGTGGTGGGGTCAGGGGGCTTCTCGCCGCGGTTCATGCGGGCCACGAGAGCGTTGACTGGAGTGACCACGAAAAAGTAAATCGTGGCGGCGATCAGGACGAAGGAGACGCAGGCGTTGATAAACTCGCCGATCGGGAAAGGAACGCCGTTAATACTAAAAGCGAGACTGGAAAAGTCACCGTGTTTGCCGACGAGTGCTCCAATCAGAGGCGTGAGCAGGTCCTTGGTGAGCGCCGCGACCACGCCGCCGAAGGCCGCGCCGATAGCTACGCCAACGGCCATATCTACTACGTTGCCGCGCAGGATGAATTTCTTGAAACCATCGAGCATGGGGGAACTCCTTCAGAATTAGGATTGCGCAAATTTATGACAGGAGGGGCGGAAGGTCAAGCGCGGCGGGGGTCGGTGACAGCCCCTACACGATAATTTCGACGTCGCCAGGGCGCCGTGTGCTCAATAGATGGAATATACGGGATCTTCGGCCAAGACCTGTTTCAAGAGGAAACTGTTACGAGGGCCCGCCTCCGGGAGGCCCGCCTTAAAAGCCGACTCAAGGTCCGAATAGAAGCCGATGACCCTTGTACCGACAATGGCAACAAACTCCCCCCGGTGCGAGTGTAGCCACTCTGACCTGTGCTGCTCAAATATCCGTAGCTCCTCTTGTAAGCTATTCTCTTCCACAACACCTCAGATTCGCATCGGCATAACAATATACCGGTACTTGTAGTCGTCGCCCTCTGCGGGCCGTAGCTGCCCCGCGGATTGGGAATCTTTTAGTTCGAGGCGGACTTCGCTGGTGCCGGCGGCTTTGAGGAAGTCGACCAGGTACTGTGCATTGAAGCCGATGGTGAGGGTTTCGCCGTCGTAGGGGGCTTCGATGGAATCCTCGGACTCGCCGGCTTCGGTGGACGATGCCGAAATTTTCACTTCGCCTTTTTCCAGCTTCAGGCGGACGGCGCGGGAGCGTTCGTCGGCGAACTGTGCTACGCGGAGTATGGCAGAGTTCAGGTCGGCGCTGTTGAGCGTGATGCTCTTGCTGTTGTCTTTGGGCAGGACGGCCTCGAAGTTGGGGAACTGTCCGGTGAGTTGGCGCGAGGTGAGCAGGCGCGAGCCGATGCGGAAAAAGAGGGTGGAGTCGTCCTTGGCGAACTCGACGGTTTCGGCGTCGGTGGAATCGAGCAGGGACTTGAGTTCGTCCATGGCTTTTTTCGGGACGAGAGTTTTCATCTCGCCGGAGATGCCCTCAAATTTTTCTCCGCTGCGCTCGCAGTGGGCGAGGCGATGGCCGTCGGTTGCAACCATGGTGATCGATTCAGGTTTCAGCAGCATCAGCGCGCCGTTCAAGGTGTAGCGCGATTCTTCGCTCGAGATGGCGAATCCAGTGCGGGCGATCAGGCCACGCAATACCTGGCCAGGAATCTTTACTACTCCGGCGGTTGGAAATGCCGGGAGGCTAGGAAAGTTTGATTTTGCCATGCCCACCATCTTCGTGTTGGAGCGGCCGCAGCGGATGCTGACCCAGTGATTCTCCAGCAGTTTGATGGTGATATCGGCATCGGGCAGGAGCTTTACATAGTCGTGCAGCTTGCGCGCGGGAATGGTGCAGGAGCCTTCTTTCTTAACTTTGGCGCTGCACGAGGTGCGCAGGCTGAGATCGAGGTCAGTGGCTGTTAGCGAGAGTTTGTCCTCGGCCGCCTCAAATAAATAATTGGATAGAATGGGAATGGTGGTCTTGCGCTCGACCACACCCTGAGTGGCGGTCAACTCACGCAGCAATTCGACTTTGCTGACCGTAATTTCCATGGTTCCCACCGCAGCAACCGCTTCCACCGGCATAGACTTTGTCTCCCCTGCCGCGTGCTACTTTTATTACTACCCTTATATCAAATATAAAACCTATAAAACCAGCAGTAACAGTAGGCAGGGCGGAGAAGTGGAAAACTTTGCCAACCGGCCTAATCTCATTACTTTGGGGACCAGCTCTTCACGTGAGAAATCGGTCCCGAACCTGGCGGAGACCCTACAATAAGATTTCCGCTTTTGTGGTTTCGCCTAAGCCTTACACAGTTTACACATCTCGTTCACAGACTTGAAAAAGGAAGACTGTGCCGCACCGTGTAAAACGTAAGAATAGCCGTGTTTATCCGCCTAATTGCTCGGTTAGTTTATTGAGCAGCCTGTTCAAATCTTTGTCGTTCTTGCGGACTGCTTCGATTTTCTCGACGGAGTGCAGAACGGTGGTGTGATGCTTTCCGCCGAACTGGCGTCCGATTTCCGGCAGCGACGCTTCCGTCATCTGCTTGGCCAGATACATGGCAATCTGGCGGGGATAAACGATGGCTCGCGAATTATCTTTGGCTTTGATTTCGACTAGCCGGAGGCCGAACTGTTCGGCGACCATCTTCTGAATGGACTCGATGGTGACCTTGCGCGCTTGCGAGTCGATGAAATTTTTCAGGACCTGCTGCGCGTAAGGGAGGGTGATCTCGGCGCCGATAAGGGATGAGTGCGCGACCAGGCGGATGAGCGCGCCTTCCAACTCGCGCACATTGGAGCGAATATTCTGCGCGACATAGAGGGCAACGTCGGTGGGAAGCGTTACTTTTTCCTGCTCGGCTTTTTTCTGCAGAATCGCCACTTTTGTCTCGAGGTCGGGAGGCTGGATGTCGGCGATAAGTCCCCACTCGAAGCGGCTGCGCAGGCGGTCTTCGATCTCGGCGAGTTCTTTGGGAGACCGGTCGCTGGCGATGACGATCTGCTTCATGGTGTCGTGCAGAGCGTTGAAGGTGTGGAAGAACTCTTCCTGGGTGCGCTCCTTGCCGGCGAGAAACTGGATGTCGTCGATGAGCAGGACGTCGACGCCGCGGAACTTATCGCGGAAGCTGGTCATCTTGTCGTAGCGCAGCGAGTTGATCATGTCGTTGGTGAACTTCTCGCTGGAGACGTAGCAGATGGCGGCCTGGGGCTGGCGGCGCTTCACTTCGTGTCCGATGGCCTGCATGAGGTGCGTCTTGCCCATGCCGACGCCGCCGTAGAGGAACAGCGGGTTGTAAGCTTTGGAAGGACGCTCGGCGACGGCCTGGCAGGCGGCGTGCGCGAACTGGTTGCCGGAGCCGATGACAAAGGCGTCGAAGGTGTAGCGGGGATTCAGTTGCGCGGCGCCATCCCAATCGAAGCGAGCCTGCGCGGGAGCGGCGGCAGCCGGAGGCGCGGAGAGACCGCCATTGTGGCGCACCGTGGTCGAGGCGGGATCGTCCTCGGGGGTGACGAACTTTACGTCATTGAACTCGAGGCCAAGGTTGTCGATGGCTTCCTGAATGAGGTCGGCGTACTTGTCGCCGGCATGGCGGAACTCCACCGTAGGCACGCGCACGAATAAAACTCCGCCACTGGTGTGGCTGTAGCGTGTGGGCTTTAGCCACGTGTCATAAGAATGCCGGTTGATCTTTTTTTCCAGCGCGTCGAGAATGCGCATCCACGGATTAGGGGAGAGCGTTGTGCTTGTGACTGACATAGTATGAAATACCCGCCGCGGCGTCCCGGCGGCTGGCTGAGGGCGCCTGTTAATAAATGCCGTTTACGAACTTGCTGATGGAACTCCTAGTGTACTGCGGAATGCGCCGGTTGTGCTGTGCGCGACCATGGTGAACGAGAATTTCCAAACTCGAACAGTGCCGAATGGTAGCACGAAACTTTTTTCGCCGCACGAAAATCTTGCGCGCAATTTCTTGGATCGCGCTAATTCGGAACGCGAGGCGGGGCGCGTGTCAAGTGCCTAGAATGTAACTGTAACGAGCGCGGTGCAAAATAAAGAGCGAGGCATGGAGCCGATCCATGCCTCGCGAGTTTAGGTTACGCCCGCTGTTTCCCCGGACTAGACATGCTGCCGGTCAGAGCTAAGGCCCGCAAGGCTATTCGATCGTGACGCTGACCGGATTGGAGGGAATTCCGTTGGCCACCACAAGCAGCGTGCTGGCCCCGGTTCCGATGGTTGACGGTATGTTGAACTCGGTGGAAACGGTTTCGCTTCCTGTCGCCACCGCCATGGTGCTGTGATTGTGCGTCTTGCAGTAGACGACATCTCCGGTGGCCGTGTTCGTGATCTGAACCAGCGGGTAGTTGGTTGCCATCTGGGCATCGTCGCCATACATCGCTCCCTGCGACAAACCGTTGAACTGGGTTCCCTCGATGAGGTTGTCCTTGCTTCCCGGATTTAGAGAGGTGGCGACGGAGGTGATGGTCGGCTGCCACGCGCTCTGGTAGGTGCCGCTCGCCGTGTAGACTTCCGCGGTCTTCGTTCCATCGGTAAACAGGATCTGCCCGGTGGGCAGCACCAACATTCGCCCGACGTAAGTTGGATCGGTGGCAGCATTGGACGGACCGGGAACGGCCGTCAAAGTTGTGCCGTTGAATTCGTAGAATTTACTGGGGGCGCTGTAACAGGGAGACTGGGGACCGACGTCAATCAGCACATTGCCGTCGGGCAAAATCGCCGCCGGGCCGTCCTCCACGCCGTATGAGTTGGGAAGGGTAGGGCCCGCCGACCACACACCTGTGGAGGTGGTGTAGATGGCGGTGTTGCTGGTTCCTCCGACGGCGAAGACCGAACCTTCCGGGCGCAACACGGCGGGGCCGATCTCGTCGCAGTTTCTGTTTACAAGCGCCTCGACTGTGCTCCCGGCGCTCGACCATGTGCTGGTGCCGGGGTTGAAGACCTCCGAGTTTGTGCCATCCCATAAATCGACCACCAGCACGTCCCCGTTGGGCAGCAGCTCCCAACCTTCCTCCGAATTCTGATCGGCCTTGCCGTTGCCGGCGCCGATGATGGTCCAGGTCAACGTGGTTGCGTCCAGCTGCGCCTGATAGGTTTGATTGGTGCATAACGAACCCGTGAGGCCGCAGTTCCCGATCATGAAGGTGCCGTTCGGAAGCACGACACTGGTGCCATCTCCGATGTGGGTCCAGCCGGAGGGCGGAGTAATCGAGGTCCAGGCGTTGGTGGCAGGATTGTAGATGGCGCCCTTGTTGGTTTCGGCGTCACTGTCGTTGTTGTACTCTCCGCCCACAACCACCACTCGCCCGTCGGGTAGTACGGCGGAAGCATAGTAGAGAGGCGAGTAGCCGGACGGCGTCTCCGCCAGCTTCTTCCAAGTGCCGTCAACATAGCTGCCGGTGCTGCTGGGAACTAATCGATACCAGTTTCTGGTGGCGTAGCCGCTGGTGGCATTCATGCCTTGCGCCATGACGGTGCCATCGGTGAGCAGCAGAGCTGTGCCCAGCGGAGCCGGGGGTGCATTGGTGAGGGCTGTCCAAGTCTGTGCGCCGGCAGGCGCGGAAAAGATGAAAAGTGCGAACAACGCGAGTCCCGTTGCTAGCGGCCGTTTGATTCTCATGATCGTCTCCTGAACTGGGTTGCTGATTTCAACCGCTCTGGGAAAGAGAAGTTGAGTGACTTGCCTGGGCAAGCGCGGCGATGAGTTTACCGCAATTTGAGCAAGATGCAACTTGCGGGCGGATTTATTTTAGGGGGTCCGGGGAGGATTCGATCAGGGTCCTTTAGGGGCGGGCTACGGCGAATCCTTTTGTGCTTGCCGGGATGGGCATTGTCAGTCCAGCCCCGCTGCGACTCGAGGGATTCCGCGCTTGGCCAGCTCCCGCTCGAGTTGCCGTCTCAGTTCCGCCTTGCGCTCAGGAGTTAACTCTTCCACGACCCTCAGCTCTTCCCCCTCGACCGATTCTTCCGTCGTTTTCGATTCTTCGCTAGCGGCCCGCCGTCCCGGTTCCTTCACTTCGGCCAACTGCTTTATGTTGCCTAGCAGCTTGCGATCTCCGAATTGCTCAAGGAGTTGCGGCGCCATCAGTTCGGCAACCGGCGCCAAGGCGTAGGCCTCGCAAAAATCTCGGAAGACAAAGGGGTACGTCTGGTCAGTAACCTGGTTCAGGCGCCACAAGCCGCCGATCTGCCTAAGTGCATACTCCAAACGCGGTTCTAGAGATGGGGCGGTAATCCATTGTCCGCTAGAACGTATTGGTAGTTTTTCGGCTCCCCACTTGCGTAGATATTCATTTGCATAATTCCAAGCGGCCTGAGCCTCAACTTTTTTCTCGTCTTCGGCACTTGCCCCTGCCAGGTTCCGCAGCTCAGCTACCTTAGGGAAGAAGGTCGATTGGTTGAGCACCCTATGAAAAGCGACTCGTAGGTGGTCCTGCGAAATATCGGACAGGCTGCCAACGTAGATCTCAGCTCGCTCTTGCGTCAGCGGTTCACCAAAGGCTTCCGCCAATATCGTCAGCTGATCATGAATCCAGTCAAGAAACGCCAAATCTTTCTCTGAGTCGCTGCTTGGCCCTTGCGTTGACCTCAAGGTTATTGAGTTTTCGTTGCTCGGCTTTGTTAAATCTGACATTAGATCTTCCCTCCTGTCGCCATTTGGCATCCTCGAACCAATACTTATTGATGGGTACACCCCGTTTGGAGGCTTCGGACGCCGCCTTGGCAATGAGCTCGAACGCTTCTTTCACAGACCGTCCGGTGTGGTTTGCCTCCGCCACTACCGCTTTCTCAACCATGTTCACATTCCCGAACGTGATAGGAAGCCCTACCATTTGAACCAATCCCTCTGCGGTTTTGCGGGTTGAGAGGGGCGCAGTTTTTGGGGTTTCTTGTTCCCAGGTCTTGTTAAATTCGTCTTGTTCTTCCTTATTAGGGGTGTCGCTAGCGTCGCTGGTCTGCGACACTGTTGTCGCGTAATACGACGGATTTGTCGCGTCGAACGACACTTGCGTCGCATCCGCGACAGCTGTGTCGCCCCTCCATAAAATATCTTGATCGTCTACCGCGTCGAATAGCGGGATCGTGGCTTCCTTTGGCCTTGCCGGGACAGGCAGGACTACGTAGGTAGTGGCGGAGGCGGTCTTTAGAATTCTTATGAGCTTGAACTCCTCTAGAGTCTTCAAATTACGCTGCACAGTTCGCTGAGTCGTGCCTACAACCTCCGCAATCTTAGCGGTTCCGACCCAAGTCGAGCGAGTTTCAGAATTCATGTAGCGCTCAAGTACGCTATAGACCACGGCGCACATGGGGCCAACTGCCTTGGCATAGTTATCGATGAAGCTGTTCTCGGTAATATAAAAATTTGCCCTTCTTCCGCTACGAATATTTTCTCTCATTAACTTTTCAACCCAACCGTTTCTCAATAGGAACTCACGCGAGTAAAAGCTACAGCTTGGGGGCGCGAAGGAGTAGCGACAGTTTCACATTCGCGTTTCAAATGCTGTGTAAAACCAGAAAAACCTGTGGGCGTCAGCGGGAAACGAGGGCCTGTTGATCTCCGAGACCGTTAAACCCACTTCTGTTATTCCTCCGGCAGGTCCTCCCTCCCAGAGCCAGAGCACTCGTCACATCGTCCATCACCGCCTATGCAGTTGTTGCAGAGCAGACGCCTGCACGCACTACATGAAGACCCTCGCCCGTCGAGCCAGTCGCCGCACACATCGCATCGGGCGCGCTCGGTGTAGACTCGCTCGTCATTTATTCCGCGACGAAATTCCCGATCCTTCTTGTCTTCTTCGCTCCAATAGGATCCTTCCGTATTCTGGTCCATGTGTTCCTCCGTTTGAGCAATGTCTATCCTAAATCCGCGAGGCAATATAAGCGAATATAAAGCGAACAAGAGACATTTTGTTGTGCAGAAGCTGTGGACATCGGATGGAAACTGAGGACGGCCTGACTTGCGCTGGGTTTGGCAAGGAAACACTTGGTCATTTATACTCATCGTTTGCCCTAACCATTGTCGAAGGAATCAGGAGCGGCTATTTTTCATGCCCAAGCGTACATTCCAACCTAACCGGCGCAAGCGAAGCAAGAAGCATGGATTTCGCACGCGCATGAAGACCCAGGGCGGCAAGAAAGTGATATCCCGCCGCCGCGCCAAGGGGCGGAAGCGGGTGTCAGTAAAGCCCGGATTCCGCGAGTAGCCTTTCTGGTGCCGCTCACTTTCACCGTGGAGACCTTCCGCAACGTGTTGCAGCACGAGGGCATGATGGCGGATGCCGCGCTGGGAGTTCGACCGGATACCATGCCAGCAAAGAAGGCAGCACGATTTCCGCGCACGGCACGGCTGTTGCGCCATGCGGATTTCGAGCGCGTCTACAAGCAGGGGCGGCGGCATTTTTCGGCGTCCATGACGGTTTTTTATTGGGCGAGGCCGGAGACGAAAACTGAAGCGGACATACAGACAAAGATGCCGGCGAGGACGCCAGCGCTACACGGGCTGCGAATTGGATTCACGGTGGGCCGGGCGCTGGGTGGGGCGGTGCAGCGCAATCGCATGAAGCGGCGCTTGCGGGAGGCGGTTCGCGTGTCGCGTCCAGTGCCGGGGGTCGCGGCGGACGTGGTGATCAATCCGAAGAAGTCGCTGCTGGCGGCCGATTTCGCCGATGTGCTGAACGAAGTGAGGCGCGCTTTCGCAGTAATTGAACAGAAGTTGTCAGGCAAGGTGGCGCCTGCGGCGGGATTGGGCAGGAGCGCCACACCGGACGCGGGGAACCGATCTTGATGCAATGCGCCAAATTCGTCACGCTGCAATTGTTGCGGGCATACAAGTGGGCCGTCTCGCCCATGTTTCCGCCAGCCTGCCGCTACGTGCCGACCTGCTCGGAATATGCCATGGAGGCCGTGGAGCGCTACGGCGCTTTGCGTGGGGGATGGATGGCTTTAGGCCGGGTGCTCCGCTGCCATCCGTTTGCCCGGGCGGGGTATGACCCGGTGGTGCGAACGGCGAGGGAAGAGCACGGCTTGGAGAAGTGCGGCGCGTGCGCGCCAAGAATCTGACACGGTAAGCAAACTTTGGCCGACTATCACAATCCTCAGCAGGAACCCGGCGCGGAAAAACGGCTACTGCTCGTTTTTGTTCTGATCTTTGTCGCCATTTCTATTTTCCAGCCGCTGCTGAAAAAATACGGGCCGCAGCCGCCGCCGGAGCCGGCGCAGAAACAATCTGTGCCCGAGCCAACGCCGCCAGCGCCTTCGGCCGCGGCTGTAAGTGCGCCCTCGGCGAGCGGGCTTTCCGCGAAGGCTCCGGCCATCACGGTGAGCAAGCAGGCTGCGGCCGAAACCGAAACCGTTATCGAGAACGATCTCTATAAAATCACCTTCACCAACCGCGGCGCGCAGGTGAAATCGTGGATTCTGAAAAAGTTCGACAACGACGCGCAGAACGGGCCGCTGGATCTGGTGAATGCCGCCGCGGCCCAGAAGTATGGCTACCCGCTTTCGCTGTGGACTTACGACGAGACCCTGCGCAACAAGTTGAGCTCCGCGCTTTACGTGGGTCCTCGCGAGGGGCATCTGAGTGCGCCAGCCGAGATCACGTTCGAGTATGCCGGCCAGGATCTGGTGGTGCGGAAGACGTTCCGCTTCGACCACACCTACGTGTTGAACGTGGAAGCCTCGGTACAGTTTAAGGGCGGGGAAATTTTTGCCGCGCCGGCGTGGCCTTCGGGATTCGGGGACGAAATCACGCCCGCCGCCTACGCTGCGGCGCGCATCGACTATCACGACAATGCTTCCACCGACCGCACCGCATTGGTCTTCCCGAATTTCGTCTTGCGCTTGCCCATTAAGAGCATCAGCGGGGGTGCCACGATCAAAGGCCCGTTTGAGTGGGCGGGGACGGGGGATCAATACTTCACGGCGATCTTTATCCCCGACAATACGGCGGACGCAGTCCTGGTCACGCTGCGCAACTCCATGGAGATTGCCCAAAAGCCCGGGTTCAATCCCGTGGGCTCGAGTTCCAAAGACACCGCTAACGTCGAGCTCCTGGGCGCCGCGGTCGGAAGCGCTCGTGGGACGACCACCGAGCGCATGTACGTGGGCCCGAAGGAACTGGCGGTGCTCGATGCCGTGCCGGTTTCCACCATTAAGAACGACAACGCCGACCTGCGGGGCATTGTGGACTTCGGCTGGTGGGGCATCCTGGCTCGTCCTCTGTTTCTGTGGCTGAAGTGGACGCACAACCACATCGTCGCCAATTGGGGCTGGGCGATCGTGATTCAGACTCTGATCATCACGATCGCGCTGCTGCCGCTGCGGATCACGCAGATGAAGTCGATGCTGAAGATGCAGCGGGTCGCGCCCCAGATCAAATCCATCCAGGAGAGATATAAGAAGTACAGTCTGCGCGATCCGCGCAAGGCGGCAATGAACGAGGAGATCAGCGGGCTGTATAAAAAAGAAGGGGTCAATCCCGCGGGCGGCTGTTTGCCTTTGCTGATCCAGTTTCCGTTCCTGATTGCGTATTACAGAATGTTGGGAGTTGCGCTCGAGCTTCGGCATGCGCACTGGCTCTGGATTACCGATCTGTCGTCCGCAGACTGGGTGCTGCCCATCTTGATGGTGTTGAGCATGGTGGTGATGCAGCGCATGACTCCGCAAGCGGGCATGGACCCGGCGCAGCAGAAAATGATGACCGTCATGATGCCGCTGATGATGGGCTTCATCTTTTTCAGACTGGCTGCGGGCTTGAACCTGTATTACACGGAAAGCAATTTGATTTCGATCGCGCAGCAGGCCATTATGAACCGCACCAAGCTGGGGCGCGAGATGCGCGAGATGATGGAAAAGCGGGCGAGGAAGAAGGAGAAATAGCTGTCAGCTATCAGCTTGGAGCGCGCGGGGGCCGGGGCTGCGATAAAATTTGGTTCGGATTAGTAAGGTTCCTCTGTAACGGCCACCGGCGCATCGATTTAGCTGAAAGCTGACGGCTGACGGCTGACGGCTGACGGCTGAGAGCAGATTTTATGGATAAAGTTGCTGCCGCTAATAGAATCAACGAATTCCTGAAGGCTGTCGTCGCTCACGGCGGCCTTCACCTCAAGTACCGCATTGTCGTCGATCCTCCAGCGCTCAGCGACTGGGAGAAGCCGGAGATCTTTGTCGACTTTTCCGGGCCGGATTCCACGCTGCTGCTGGATCGGGGCGGCGAACTTCTGCGCGCGCTGGAATTGCTTGCGTTCGAAATTTTGCGGCTGCCTTCGGGAGAGCATGAGAAGCTTGCCTTCGACTGCAAGAACCAGCGCTCCTTGCGGTTGCAGGAACTGCGCATGGCCGCGAGCGTGGCCGCGGAGAAAGTCCGGCAGACGGGCACGCCGTTCCACTTCGCTCCCATGTCTTCGCGGGAACGCCGCATGGTGCATCTGGCGCTGCGCGGCGAGGCCGATCTGCGCACCGAGAGCGACGGCGAAGGCCGTGACCGGTGCGTCGTGCTCTATCCTGCGGATCACAAACCCGCGGAAGGCAAGCCTGCGCGGCGCACGCTGCCGTAGTTCGGTGTCCGCGGCGGGCTTCCGGCGGGCGCAACTTATTGCGTTTCTCGGGGTTGCCATGGGCAGGAGGTCCTTATGTCCCGCCACGGGTATTTCTTCTGGATCGTCTTGCTGGGAGTGGCCGCTTCCATCGCCGTAGCCTGCAGCAATATCCCCGAACGCCAAGCCTTGACGGTTACCCTGAGCCCATCCGCGGCTACCGCGCCCGCCGACGGCCAGGTTCAGTTCACCGCCACCGGCACTTACAACCTGCCGCCGACAACGGTGACTCCGCTCCAGGCCAACTGGGCAGTTGTCGACCAGGCTGGAGCGCAGACAACCGCGGTCACGATCAGCGCCAATGGCCTGGCTCAGTGCACCGCTGCGGCGTCGGGCGTCTTCACCGTGGGGGCTTGGGTCGTGGAATTTTCCAGGCCGCCGGGCGCGGTCTGTCTAGTAGTCAGTCCCTTTGGCAATCCTTGTGGCGATTCCGTTATCGGCTTTGCCCTCTTGACCTGCTCCTGAGCATGTTCCTGTAGCATTGGAAGAATGAATTCCCGGCTTGATTTCGTTCTTCTGATTCCAGTGGCTGTGCTGCTGCTCGTTCCGGCTGGCCAGGCTCAACAAGCGGCGCAGGGGCAATCGAGTTCTTCCAGGACGTCTTCTTCCGCGCAGTCTGTCAGGAAACCCATGTCCGGGGCGGACTCCCGGCTGGACGCGGGATCGGTGAACAACGGCGCATACCGCAATCGGGGCTTCGGGTTTACGTGCAAGATTCCGGCGGCGTGGGTGCTGCGGACCGAGGAGATGAACGCGCGGGAGGATGACGATGCAAAATCAGCTGCTGGCAAAGCGGGACGCGTGCTGCTGGCGGCGTTTGCGCGGCCGCCGCTGGCGCGGGGCGAGGAGGTGAACTCGTCGATTCTGATTGCGGCGGAGAGTGCAGCGGCGTACCCGGGGTTGAAGGAGGCGGCGCAGTATTTTGGGCCGGTGACGGAGGTCGCGCAGGCGCAGGGTCTCGAGGTGGTCAACGAGCCGTATGAATTTGTGCTGGGAACAAAGACGGTGGTGCGCGGGGATTTTCAAAAATATGTGGGGACGCGGGTGATGCGGCAGTCCACGCTGGTGCTTCTGGGCCGCGGGTACGCGGTGTCGTTTACGTTCATTGGCGGAACCGAAGACGAGGTGGAGGAGTTGGTGGAGGGGTTGAGCTTTGCGGCGGCGAAGACGGCGCGATAGTCCATCGGAAATTCCTGGAGATAGACAGTTGTGTCATCGTGAGCGGAGCATGAGCGTCCGGAGTCGAAGGATCCCTAACGTACGAAACATCCCCGCCAGGAAGGGATTCCGAAGTCAGTCCAACGGTTCCGGTTCTAGCGCGATATTCTTTTCGCCGGCGGCTTTTTTCTGGGCGTATTTTTTCATCCAGGCTTCCCAGCTTTTGCCGGCGGCGGTGTCTCGTCCGGTGAAGGCGAGGGCGGCGATGTCGGCGTAGGAGATGGAGACCTTTTCGTTGGCCTTCTTGGGATAGAGGCGGACTAAGGAATCTTTCAACGTGGCGGCGGTGCGGCGGTCGAAGAGATAGCCTTCGATTTTGGAGCCGTCTTTGCGGGTGATGGTGACGTCGCCGCGGTAGTCGAAGGCTTTTTCGAGGGCGGCGCGGATTTCTTCATCGGTGGCGAGTTGCGGGATCCAGCCTTCGAGATGTTCGTGGGCGGTGCCGGGAGCGACTTCGAGCGCGTCAGGATTGGCGTGGGGCACGGCTTGCGCGGCTTCGTGATCGATGTGGCCGGATTCTTTGCCTGTCATAAGGTTCCCTATTTCCAGCCGCGGAGCGGCATAAGAGTGCAGCCCACGGCGCAAGCCGTGGGATCGAACGCGGGAAACAGTAAGCTCCGGAGGAGCGAAAGAACAGCTATAACACCTGCGGTTCCCTAGTCGGTGTGATCTGGACCAGCGGATGAACCGGAGCCGTCGGTTCGTCCAACAGACGCAGCGCTTCTTGGTCGCGATAGCTTGTGAACAGAGTCGCCTTCACGGTTGCCAGGAACCCGCTCAGCGAGCTGAACGTTGCATTCACCGCCGAAGCCTCATATCCGCTGTGGACCATGCAATTCGCGCAGGCCGGGTTGCCGGACTCGGTGCCGTAGTTGCTCCAGTTCGTAGTCGAAAGAAGCTCGGCGAAAGTTTCGGCGTAGCCATCCTGGAGCAGATAGCAGGGCTTCTGCCATCCGAAAATGTTGTACGTGGGCATGCCCCACGGCGTGCAAGGATACGTGCGCTTGCCCATCAGGAATTCCAGGAAGAGCGGTGAAAGATTGAAGCGCCAGTTCTTCTTGCGGTTCGAGAGAATGGCGCGGAACATGCGGCGGGTGCGGGCGCGGCCGAGGAAATGCTTCTGGTCGGGAGCCTTGTCGTAGGAGTAGCCCGGAGAGAGCATCATGCCTTCGAGGCCCAGCTCCATCATGTCGTCGAAGAAGGCGCGAACGGATTTCGGATCGGCGCCGTCGAACAGCGTGGTGTTAGTAGTGACGCGGAAGCCGCGGCTGAGGGCCTCTTTGATCGCATCTACCGCGATGTCGTATCCGCCTTCGCGGCAGACGGCGAGATCGTGCTCTTCGCGCTGGCCGTCGAGGTGAACGCTGAAGGTGAGGTACTTGCTCGGCGTGAAGAGATGAAGCTTCTCCTTCAGCAGCAGAGCGTTAGTGCAGAGATAGATATATTTCTTGCGCGCGACCAGGCCTTCGACAATCTCGCCAATCTGCGGGTGCATCAGCGGCTCGCCGCCGGGGATGGAAACCATGGGCGCCCCGCATTCGTCGACGGCGCGGAAACATTCTTCGGGAGTTAGATCTTTCTTGAGGATATGGGCCGGGTATTGAATCTTGCCGCATCCGGCGCAGGCCAGGTTGCAGCGGAACAGAGGCTCGAGCATGAGCACGAGCGGGTACTGCTTGCGGCCGGCTAGTTTCTGGCGCAGGACGTAGGACGTGACAGTCCACATCTGTGAAACAGGTACTGGCATGGATGGAAAGAGCTCCCCCTGATCATTGATTCTATCAGGCCCGCACTCGCGTGGCGACACGCGATCGCTTAACGCTAGCCCTCGAAGCCGATATAGTCCTGTACCTCCGGCATAGCCATTACAGGCTCGGGGCGAATTACCATCCGGATAACACAATTCAGTCTGGACATTCACCACGACGAAGAGTAACCTTGGCTGGAGCCGCGAAGACCCATGCAACGGTTTCCCCTGCTCAGACGCTATATTCGCGCGGCGCGTGCCGCCGCCGACTTGGCTTCCTCTGTCGAGGAGGCGGGAGTATCTCAGGCACGTCGCTGGGTCAAACCATTTCTTTTCATCCCCTGCTTAGGCTACTTTGCTGCCGCGCCCAAGCATTTCTATTCTAGGCTTGGTCGAAGACTAACCAATAAGTCCTGGCTTGTCGTACCATCGCCGTTTTCATTTATCTCGTCGGTTAGCGTGGTATCGGCTCTAGTAGTCCTTGGGTCGTTCAATGTCAGTGTGTGGATTCCGCTTTCACTTCTAGGTGCTGCGGTTACATCTCCGTTGTGGATTCCCATTCTCATCATTCTGGTGTATGCGGACTTGGTCCTGGCAGAGAAAGCCCCGCTGTTGGTGCTTTTTGGGATACCCTACTGGAGAGGCCCTGAAGTCAGGCTCTTTTTCTCGCGACGCCAAGTCGCTCGCGTGAATTTCCGGAAGTTTATGAAAGGATCCGCCTACCTAATTGGCTATTTGCCGTTTGCGGCGATGGCTGTGTGCTTGCCTCAGCTTATAGTCTTAGGAATTCTGTCAGCCTGGGCGCGAGCGGTTTTTACTCCGCAATACTACGGCAAGATGCTGTTGGTCCTCACGGTCGGTGCCTTTCTATATCCGACGTCAGTATTGGCCACTTGGCTGGTTGCTCGTCCCGCGAGCTTCTTGTTTATGTACTCTCAGGACGTCCCTACTCCTGAGGTGCTGCGCCTGACCGCTTTTCGAAATCTGTTTGAGATATTCGAAGAATCCTCCAACGCTCGACTCATGGATGATTCTGACAGGGAACGCGCTAGAAGCGAATGGCGCAAGGGAATTATAGAAATGCGCAAGCAGGAGGCCTCGATCAGGAAGCTCTCCGAGAACGTCTACCACTCCTATCTGAAAGAACGTATAGCGATCAACCTAGAGCCCCTCTACCGAATCCTGCAGGAGCCGGAAGACCATCGTGAGCTGGAGTGCTTGGATGCCTTCACCCAAGGGAGACCCCTGAGCGGCCTAAATGGTAGCGCTGCAATGGAAAAGGGAGCCTAGCAAGTCCGTCCAAAATGCACCAAACTCACCACTTCGCCGCTCCTCACACACAGGCAAAAAGCCGCCTTTCATGCTATAATTTTTATAGTACCAAACCGAACCTAACTATAAGTAATTTCAATCACTTGAACTGATTTGGCCAGCTGCATTTCACAACCTCGCACACGGACTTTGCGAGTTACAGTTGAGCCGCCCTCTCAAGTGAGGTTCGCGCGAGAATTTCGGGCACTTGCCACGGAGCTGAATGGCCACCAAAGAGATCAATACTCCCATCGTCGAAACCAAAACAAAAAACGGAGTTGTGACGCCGATCAACGCCGGCAACGGCGGAGGCCAGAGCGACTATAACGCCGACTCCATCAAAGTGCTCGGCGGCATGGAAGCGGTGCGCAAACGTCCCGCCATGTACATCGGATCGACCGGCGATCTGGGCTTGCACCATCTGGTGTATGAAGTTGTCGACAACTCGGTGGACGAGGCGCTGGCCGGTTTCGCGACGAAGATTGAAGTCACAATTCACATCGACAACAGCGTCACGGTTGTTGATGATGGGCGCGGCATTCCCGTGGACGACATGGACATCGACGGCGAAAAAGTTTCCGCCGCGCAGGTAGTGATGACCACGCTGCACGCCGGCGGGAAGTTTGATTCGTCCACGTACAAGGTTTCGGGCGGATTGCACGGCGTGGGCGTGTCGTGCGTGAACGCGCTTAGCGAAGAACTGGAGCTGGAAATTTGGCGCGATGGCGCGACCTGGGAGCAGACCTACTCGAAGGGCGAGCCCACCAGCAAGATGAAGAAGGTAGGCGCGGCCAAGCGGCGCGGGACCAAGGTCCACTTCCTGCCGGACCGAAGTATTTTTACAGGGACGGTGGAATACAACTACGACACGCTGGCGCAGCGGCTGCGTGAGCTGGCATTTCTGAACAAAGGACTGCTGATTACGCTGACCGACGAGCGCTCGACCGACGCGAAGAGCGGCGAGGCCAAGCATTCGGAGTTCAAGTACAACGGCGGCATCGCGGAATTCATCAAGCATTTGAATCGCGGCAAGCAGGTGCTGCACGACAAACCGATCTACATGGAAGCGGAGCGTGGCGGCGTGGCCATGGAGATTGGGCTGCAATACAACGATGGGTATTCGGAGTCGGTGTTCAGCTTCGCCAACAACATCAACACGGTGGATGGCGGCACGCATCTATCGGGCTTCCGCATGGCGCTGACGCGCACGATTAATTATGCCGGGCAGCAAATGGGTTTGTTCAAGGATGTGAAAGAAAACCTGACCGGCGACGATGTGCGCGAAGGCCTGGTGGCGGTAATCAGCGTAAAACTATCGCAGCCGCAGTTCGAAGGGCAGACCAAGGGCAAACTGAATTCCGACATTGCGGGGATTGTGCAGGCGTTCATCAACGAGCGGCTGGGCGCGTTCTTCGAGCAGAACTCGACCGTGGCGCGGAAGATTATCAACAAGGCAGTGGACGCGGCGCGGGCGCGCGAGGCGGCGCGCAAGGCGCGCGATTTGACGCGGCGCAAAGGCGCGCTCGATTCCGGCGGTCTGCCGGGCAAGCTGGCGGATTGCTCGGAGCGCGATCCCAACCGGTGCGAATTATTCCTGGTCGAGGGAGAATCCGCCGGCGGGACGGCTAAGCAAGGCCGCGACCGGCGCTTCCAGGCGATTCTGCCACTGAAGGGCAAGATCCTCAACGTCGAAAAAGCGCGCTACGACAAGATGCTGGCGCACGAGGAAATTCGCGCCATGATCACGGCGCTGGGCACGGGCATTGCCAAGGATGATTTCGATGCGACGAAGGTGCGCTACGGCAAGATCATTCTGATGACCGACGCCGACGTGGATGGATCCCACATCCGCACGCTGCTGCTGACGTTTTTCTTCCGCCATATGCAAGAGCTGATCAAGCGCGGCAATGTGTTCATCGCGCAGCCGCCGCTGTATTCCATCAAGAAGGGCAAGTCTCTGCAATATGTGAAAGACGATGAGGCGTTCGACAAAATCATGCTGAAGCGCGCGGCGGACGGGCTGATCGTGCGCTACGGCGAGGGCGCGGCCAAGCTGGAAGGCGCGAACCTGACGCGCTTTATGAGCGTGCTAAAGGAGTATCTCAACTTCTTCGACAAAGTGAACAAGCGGTTGCGGGACGAGAGCGTCACTGAACTGCTGCCCAGGCTCGATTTCTCCAAGCATGCGGATTTTGAGGGCGACAAGAAGACGCCGCCGAAGAAGATCGAGAAGCTGGAACGAGAACTGAAAAAGCTGCAGAAAGAGCGGAAGTTCAAGAGCGTGGACGCCGGGTTTGACGAGGAGCACAACTTGTGGGAAGTGCGCTTTGTGAACTCGCAAGGGTCGGAACACACGATCAACTGGGAGCTGGCCTCCAGCGCGGAGTGCCGGCAGTTGATTTCGAAATTCAAACAGATCGAGCAGTATCTGGAGCCGCCGTTCGTGGTGGAGGCTGTGACCAAGGCTGGCGCAGCGGGCAATAATGGTGACGAAGCCGAAGATGAGGCTGCGGACAACGGCACGGCTGAGTCAGATGGAAAGTCCGGGAAGAAGACCGCCAAGGCTGCACCCAAGCACAAGGCTGTGATCGAGCCGGTGGAGGTGGCGACGGCGCGGGAGCTGTTCGAATACGTGAGGAAAGAAGGCAGCCGCGGCTACGACGTGCAGCGCTACAAAGGCCTGGGGGAGATGACGGCTCCGCAGTTGTGGGAGACGACCATGGATCCGGAGCGCCGGACTCTGCTCTCGGTGAAGCTGGAAGACATCGCCGAGTGCGAGACCATCTTCACTACGCTGATGGGCGAAGATGTGGAAGCGCGGCGGAAATTTATTGAAGAGAACGCGCTGGATGTAAAGAATTTGGATATTTAATTAGTAGGTGGTGTCGTTGTGCAGGTCGCACTTGGAGTACGTGCCGAACCGTCGTCGGTCCATTGGGCTGTCGTGACCGGGAACCAGCAGCGACTGGTTCTTCATGCGTCGGGAAGTGAAGACGCGCCAAGCTCGTACAGCGAGGCTGAATCGCTGGTGTGGATTCGCGGCCGTGTCCTCCACATATTGGACACCTACAAACCAGCTAGGGTTGCGGTGCGGTACCCAGAGCCCACCGCGCGGGGGGCCCAGAAGAACTCGGCGAAGGCGCGCTGCAGGGTTGAGGGAGTGGTGCTTGAGGCAGCAAGTTCGAAGAACCTGGAGGTTGTGACCGGCGCGATGAACACGTTCGGCAAGCTCACAGGGAGTCGATCACCGAAGGGTGATCTGTTGTCGGGTGAGTTCCGGCAGCTCGACTGGTCCAAGCACAAGGACTCAAAGATTCGAGAGGCGATTTACGTCGGCGCCTCCCTGTTGCCGCCGGGGTAGAGAAAATATGTTCGAGGTTTACGCCACAACCCGATATCAGCAGCTGGAGCAAATTGGCGACGGGGAGGGCATGAACTCGGTCGTGTTCCGTGCGTTCGATCCGTACCTTCAGCGAGAAATAGCGGTCAAGGAGATTCAGAAAGCCAACTTCGGGAATGACTTCGATTCGTATTGCCAAGAAGCGCGGACCATGTTCGCGACGCGGCACGCACACATCGTAAACGTCGAGTACGTGTGCGAAACGCCGGACCACGTTGCTCTTGCCCTCCCATATTTTCCGAATGGTTCGCTTCAGAAACGCATTGAGAACAGTCCCCTCGACCTAAGGCAATTCCTCAAGGTGGCGCAGGGGATCCTGGCTGGTGTAGCTAGGATACACAGCAGTCATTTCTTGCATCTCGATATCAAGCCTTCGAACGTTTTCTTCGACGCCGCGGACAGACCCCTTCTTGGTGATTTCGGCCAGAGCCGCAAGGTAGCGGCAGGGACGGTCAGGTTCCCGGCTGTATACAAGTGGGCGATGCCCCCGGAAGTCTGGGATTCGCACACCGCAACTTTTGAATCGGACGTTTATCAGCTGGGCGTGCTGTTATACAGGGCCGTGAACGGGGACCCTCTGTATAAGGCACAGAAGGCGGCGGTATCAACCAACGATGAATTGCAGCGGTTGATTCGGAAAGGACGGTTTCCGAATCCGAAAGTATTCCTGCCGCACGTGCCGAAAAGAATTCGAACCATAATTCGCAAGGCGATGCGGGTGCAACCTTCCGAGCGATATCGCTCCGCGACCGACCTCGCGGTGGTCCTCGGGCGGGTGTCCCCGCCGCTCAATTGGGTAACCTCGACCCTGGGCGGCGGAGCGCATCGATGGCAAGCTGTCCGGCCGGGGCACGCCGACTTAGAAGTTAATCTGGTGTTGGACGGCGCTTCCGGCTGGAGAACGGAAGTCTGGACCGATAATGCTGGCGAGCGACGAAGGAAGGGCGTGCCCGATTACTGGGCGAAGCATTCCTCGCACCAAGCGGCCTGCGAGCACCTCACTGAAGTTTTCGCTGACTTAGGTCAATAGGCTCCAAGTAGTTCCCCGAGACCGCCCAGGACGTATAGGCTCCCGCCTCCGAAGCCTTCGCTACCCGTTCAGGCAAACAACAGCTGCAGTACGGATTTTCCTCAAAGCTCAGTGCGGAGGACGCGACTTCCCTCCCGCAGAACCTGCATCTCTGAATCCGCTCCAGCATAGCGGGTAATTTTGCTGTCATTACCATGGGTTGTCAAAACTTAAGTTATTGTAAAACTTAAGTTGCATAGTAACTTAAGTTTCGTATAAACTCAATCCCGTTTTTCTCGTCGAGCCATGAAGAAAACCGATGAGGATCGTCGATTCGCTGCAAGATTCGCCAGCGCCCTACAACCACTCGTCTCCCGTGACAGGGACGATGGAAAGTCGCTGGCGGAGATCGCTGCGGATTTGGGAGTAACCGCAGCGGGCCTACAGAAGCAGCTCGGCGGTGGCACGCCGAGCATTAGAACGATTGCGCTCGCGTATAAGAAATATCGCCTGTCGGTCCCATATGAGGACATCGAGTTCGCAACGGGAATCGCCAAGAGGCGACGAAGGGGCAAAAATGCGGCGGAGGGACAGCTCTTGTTGCCGCTGGACATTACGGTGCCGGCATCCTGCAAAGCGTTGGTCCTAAGGCGCGTACCCCAGAGCGTCCGTCGTTATACGCTTAAACTGACGGTAGGGACCTGAAGAGGACGCGATCAGGAAATCCGCAACCCCACTGTGACATCTGACTTGCGCACGGCCTCTCACCTGCTTCATCAGTGCCCAAGCAGAGGCAGCACATCCAGGGGCTGAAGCCCTCATCATATTAAAGTGCTTATCGCAGCGCTGAAAGCGCTGCGCCACCCGAAGTCGGTCTTTCGTTAGCGAACTGACGAAGCGGCCACACCTCCTCGCTGCCAAGGCGGCGGGCGAGGACGCCCGACCGGACAGCCGCCGGGACGGCGGCGCTACCACGGGCTACGAAGAGATTCAGAGCCAGCTATTTAATGCCTTCGACCAGATAGAGATCGGCGAGGTTGCGGTGGTAGCCGAAGACGCAGGTTTTGGCGTCGGGGGTCATGTAGATGGGGCCGATGTTTTCTACGCCGGCGGGGTCGGAGGGCATGAGTTCCTTCCAGAGGGTGCGCCGGCCGGATTTCATATCGAGGCGGTAGACGCGGGCGGGGAGTTCGCCGGGTTGATAGATGTAGAGGGATTGTCCGTCGCCGCTCCAGGTGATGGGCTGCTCGCTTTGATTGAGTCCGGCGATGAGGTGAGGATCGCCACCGCCGACGGGGTACAGATACCCTTTCTGATCGGGGCCGATCCCGGCGATCTGCTGCGAGTCTGGGGAGATGGCAAAAGCGGTGCCGTTGACCCCTTCCTGAGAGATGGCCTGACTCTTGCCCGAGGCGAGATCGTATACGTAGAAGCGAACTCCCTTTTCGGGCTCGTCGGCGGCGAAGAGGATGCGTTTTCCATCCGGGAACCAGCGGGCCCAACCGTGGTTGACGTTGTCTTTGGTAAGATCTCTGGGTTCGCCGGCACCGGTGGGCAAGAGCTTGAACTGGGAGGGTGATTCCTGGGTTTGGGCGATGGCCCATTTTCCGTCGGGTGACAAAGCCACCGCGCCGCCTTCGCCCAGCAGGACCGCAGGGGAGCCATCTGTTTGGCGAATGTAGGTTGCATAAGTGAGGCCAGCGGACTTGGAGTAGGCCAGGGCTCCGCCGCCGCCTTCCTCATCAAACAGCAGAGTCTTGCCGTCGGCTGAAAGGTCGGAGGGATAGGTGTAGTCGAGCCAGGAGAGTTCGTGTTGCCTGGGATCGTCGGCAAAGACGCCGAGCAACTCACGGCGAAACGAAGCGCGAACCAGGAGCACACGCCCATCCTTGGCGATGTCCAGGAGCATAAGAGCTCCGGGCAGGCGGGCTACGATGCGCTGCTTGCCTTCCAGGGACGTGGCATAGAGAGTGCGGTCCGAGCCGGACTTGCTGGCAGTGAACCAAATCTCCTTGCCATCAGGGGACCAGGCGATGCCTTGGATGGTGAAAAATTGGGAGGAAAGAAGCTTCTTGTTGCCCGCCATATCAACGATGGCGAGCGAGCCGGTGTCGTCGGCCTGGAGGGGGTGATCGGCAAAGGCGATGAGGTCTCCCCGGGGCGAGAAACGCGGGTGGCTGATCCAGCCCCCGGTCTGGTACAAGGGGTTTGCCGATGGGAAACTCCAGACGGTTGCGGCCGCCAAGATCGCGAACGACGGCCAACCCACTGCTATCGGGGGCCCAGTCGGCCCACTGGACATGCTCCAGTATTTCCCGCGGAGCTCCTCCAGATAGAGGTGCGCGGGCGAGGGTGCCCATACTCACATAAGCTCCGATGGCCCGGCTGTTGAGCAAGACGGCCATTTCGGAGGTGGGAGAGATGGACATGAGCTGGGTGCGGCTGAGGCCCATGGAGCGAGACTCGGGAGCTTCGGGACGAGCGGTGAATACGTCAACGGGATTGCCCTGCCAGGCGGCGCTATACAGAATGGTTTGACCGTCAGGAGCAAAACGCGCGGCGCGGATGCTGCCGCGGCGGAATGTGAGTTGCCGGTAGACAGGAGGTTCGGACGGCACGAGGGCGAAGAATTTCTTGCCCGCGTATAGCCCGGCTGCAGCGGCGATCAGCAGAGCAAGGGCAAAAATCGAAGCGGCGGCGGGCTTGCTGCGTTGCGCGGGCGCTGGTGTTGAGGTGACCACGCTCGCGGAGGAGGAAGGTTGCGCGGTTTCCGACACGACCGAGGTGCGCGAGGAATCGATGGAGCGTTTGAGGCGTTTGAGATCGGCGCGCAATTCGGCGGCAGTCTGGCAGCGCATGTCGCGGTCTTTTTCCAGGGCCTTGTTGATGATTTCCTCGAGCTTGGGGGGAATCTCCGGGACCAGCCGGGTTGCGGCGGTGGGCTGGCGATTGAGGATGGCTTCGGTGACCACGGCGGAAGTTTCTCCGCGGAAAGGCAGGATGCCGGTGGCCATCTCGTAGAGAACGACGCCAAAGGAGAAGAGATCGGTGCGGCCGTCGAGCTCCTTGCCGCGCAACTGCTCGGGCGACATGTAGGCAACCGTGCCGACGGCGGTGCCCGGGCTGGTGAGGTCGAGGCCGCTGGCATCGGCCAGAGTTTGCGAATCGCCGCTGGTTGGGCGGGCGGCGCGCGAAATTTTCGCGAGTCCGAAGTCCAGAATCTTGGCGTGACCGCGATCGGTGACGAAGATGTTGGCGGGCTTGATGTCGCGGTGGACGATGTTTTTGCTGTGCGCGGCATCGAGGGCGTCGGCAACTTCGATCGCCAGGGTGAGCAGGCGGTCGAACTCCATCGGTTTGCCGTTGATCAGGTGTTTCAGGGTCTGGCCGCTGAGACACTCCATCACGATAAACAGATGTCCCTCGTGCTGGCCGATCTCATGGATGGTGCAGATGTTGGGATGATTCAGCGACGACGCCGCGCGCGCCTCACGCCGAAAGCGTTCGAGAGCCTGCGGGTCCTGGGAGGAATCGTCGGGAAGAAACTTCAACGCGACGAAGCGGCCGAGCTGAGTGTCTTCGGCTTTGTAGACGACACCCATGCCGCCGCCGCCAAGGAGTTCAATGATCCGGTAGTGGGAGACGGTTTGGCCGATCATGGACGAGTGGGCGCAGGCCTGCGGTTGAGGGCGGAACCGAAGGCCGAGTAATCTTAGGCGAATCGCGGGGGTTCGTCAACGAATGTTAGCGGGAACCCGCTATAACGGAACGGGAGGGGGTCAGGAGCTGGAGGCGGCCGATGACGTGCGGAATAGCGCCGCAATCGTGGTTCCCAGCGCCAGCAAGGTGATGAGGGAGACATCGGCGAGAGAGATGACGCAGTAGATGCACCAGACTCCGAGGACGTGGGCTTCGATGTGGGCGAGGTAGAGGGAGAAGGCTAATCCCATGAGGGCGGCGGCCAGCAGCAGGCGATAGGAGCGGCGCCAGGCGAGTGCGGCCATGAGGAGATATCCGGCGATGCCGAGGACGGCGACTGGAATGCCCGCCAGCATGGCGTAGGGGCTGTGATTGACGATGCCGCAGTCCCAGCGTTCGTTGATGCTGCACGGGGAGGTGTCGGTGCGGTAATGCTCGCGCAGGGCGAGGGCGGAAACCACAATCCCCAGCGTGGTTAACAGAATCAGGATGTATCTCATTTGCCGCTCCTCTTTGTCTTTGTCCGTTTGCTTCTTGCCACGGCGTCAACTGGCGGCGTGCGCGGCGGCGATATCCTGCAGCAGGTCGGAGGCTTGCCAGTCTGCCCCGTGATACCACTTGAAAATTTTTCCATTGGGAGAAATGACGGCGGTGCTGAGGGAGTGGGTGATCAGTCCGGCTTCTTCCTTGTAGGTGAGAGCGAAATAGCCGGCAAATTCGGGTAATTCGGATTGGGGAATAGCGGCGAATTCCCAATGGGTAAAGAGCGCGGGGTCTTTGCTTCTGCTTCCGGCGCAGGAGAAGCCATAGGCGCGCAGAACCTTGGGCGTGTCGTGGGCGGGATCGAAGCTGATGCTGAGCAGATGAGTCTTGCCGTAGCGGGCGGGATCGGCGCGGACCTGGCGGCCGATCGCGGCGAACTCGTGGCTGACGCGCGGGCAGAAATCGGGGAACGGGCAGCGCGTGTAGATGAGCGTAAGCAGCAGGGTCTGGCCGCGATACTGATGCAGAGAGATAGACTTGCCATTTTGGTTTATGAGCTTGAAGTCCGGAACTTCGTCGCCGGGAGCGGGGATGTGCACGGTTGCCGTCGGCTTTGCGGCTGGGGTTGGCGAATGCCCGGTGACTTTAACATTCTCCAGCCAATATGTGTTGTCGGTTTGGACGACGACATCGGCAGTGATGGAATCGCCGGGCTGGAGTTGATCGAGCGCAGAAGCGGGCTTGATGGTGTAGGGCATGATCATCGCGTCCATGAAGCCGGCGATGGGCTCGTTGTCGATGTTGGCGGAGCCGGCGTTTTTGTCGACGGAGATGACTTTGCCCTTGAGGGCATAGCGCTTGGCGGCTCCGGATTCAGAGGCAGTGGGTGCGGGCTGGGCTTTCTCTCGGTTGCATGCGGTGCAGAACGCGAGCAGGGCGCAGAGAGCGAAAAGGGCCAGGCGCGACGAAAATATCGTGGGAGTTCGCGACATGATCAATTTGTTTTTACTCCGAATACCAGGTTCATTTCACCACAGAGGGTACAGAGGCGCACAGAGCTGTGGCGCCAATAGGGATGCTCCGACTCCGCCGGATTGTCCTTCGGACATCCGGCTGCGTCAGCATGACAATCTTCTGGCTTGCACGCGCGTTTCATCTTTTTCGCATTATCAACCTTCAGTAGTGGAAGCGGTAGCGAAACTCTGCATAGATTTGCCGCGGATCGTTCCAGTGAAATCCGCCAAAGGTCAGGCTGTTATCCAGCTCCACGCGGCGGTTCGTCACATTGACCGCCGTCACGGAAACCGAATACTTCTCCAGGAAGGTTTTTCCGGCTGAGATGTCAAACGTGGTATGCCGAGGCAGATAATCGCCGGGATAAGGTTCTCCGGGGAAGGCATTGTGAAACCCCGACCCGTAATAGACGTTGGTCGCGGCATAAGCCTGAAACGGAAGCGTTGCGTTGAACCCCAGGTTCAAAGTGTTTCTCTGATCGTGGTCAACCGGTCCAAATCCCGGAGGCGGATATCCTGGGCATATCGGCATCGTGGCAGGACAAATCAAGCCTCCCGTAATCGGCGACGTTGCCTGGGCAAATTGATTCGCGTACGCAAGATGAAGCCGGCCACGATGCCAGAGATTCGGAGAGCGCAGCGTGAGTTCCCAGCCTTGAATCTGGGCGTAGGACCATGTAATGGGCCAGAAGATATTCGATTCGCCGATGTTGTTGTGATCGAGCCAGTTGTGGGCGCGGGTTTCAAAGTTGTCAGCGTCAAGCGTCCAGCCCTTCAGCGGAATGGTGACACCGAACTGCCACTCGATGTCGCGCTCCCCGTTCAGCGCAGCGAAGCCGAAACCCTGGTTAGCGGCCAAATTTTGCAGCTGGTTCGTGGCCGTGGAAAGCGGGGGAGCCTGGTAGAAGTAGCCATAGAACCCGCGGAACGTCCAGTTCAGGTGGGGAATTGTGATCGCGGCGCCGAGGCGCGGATCAGTCGCGTGCTCGGAGACCGATGGCACCAATGATGATGGGGGCGGGGAGGAATTGAACTGCGTTTCGCGCAGCCCGGCGATGAAAGTCAGCCAGGGTGTGACTTTGAATTTGTCGTTGATGAAGAAAGCGGCCACGCCGCCATTGACCCCAATGGAAGAGGGAGCGACGTTTGGCAGGCCATTCGGCGGTTCGCCATAGATCGTGCAGTCTTGAGTGCACGTGAATAGATTGTCGAAGTGGTTGTTCTGATGCTGGAAGAATCCGTAGACGCCGGCCTGAATGTCGTTCCGCCAGAAGTTGGCGTTTAGCGCCACCTGCGCTCCTGCATATTGGGCGGTCTGAGTGACCGAGGAGATAACGGGGACGTCGTTCGGCCCTCCTTGGTAGTCGGCGCCGTTGTAGTGATAGAAAGGCGAAACGGTGAGCAGCGTGTTGGGATCGAATGTGTGAACCCACGAGAACGTCGCATAACCATCTGGCTCACGCTCGCCATCACGCAAACCATAGCTGGGAGTATTCCCCCCCTGTGCCAACTGCTGATTTCCGATTGAGTTGGGATTGGGGTCGTATGGGATCTGGAAATAATCCTGCCTCAGGGAACCGACCACACGAAACTGATTTTTCGGATCGGAGTTGAAGATGAAGGAAGCGAATCCTCCGTATCCATTCGCGGCGTCGTGGACCACCTGAGGGATCGGGGGTTGAAGACCGTAATTGCTGCGGTTGCCGTTCAGGCTGGCGTAGTAGGCGGAGCGGGCCGTGTGGCCTCCGCAACTGATCTGATTGTCGGTCTGATAGAAGTTCCCAGCCGCGATTACCAAGGCGCATTCGCGATCGCGCTCAAATCCGGTTCGCGGCACGACGTTGAAAATTCCGTACGTGCGGTCGCCATAGTCGGCGTCGTAACTGCCGCGCTGTACTTCCAGATAGTCAATGTCCTTCGGGTCGATCTGCGGTCCCAGATTGTTGGCGATGTTGGTGTTAGGGATGGGGACGCCGTCAATCAGCCACTCAACCTGGTGTCCACCTCGCATATGAAGCATGTCGTGCGTGACATAAGCCGCCGGAACGTAATCTGTGATCATCTCCATGCCGTTGGTGCGATCCGCCCCGGGAGTCTCCTGGATATCGATACGGCTCACCATCGTCGTCGGCGTCACACTGTCCATCGGCGCCTCCACTGGAACTCCCGAGACGCCGACGGTTTCCTTCGCGCCTGCGATAGCCAGCTCGAAATGCAACACAGGACTCGTATCGGACTGGACAATCACGCCTTGTTGCGTCTGCTGAAAGCCCTTCGACGAGACTGTGACCGTGTAATTCCCGATGGGTACGGAACTGAAGTCAAATTCTCCCCGATCGTTGGAATCATGAGACTGGGTCCAGTCCGAGTTTTGAGCCTTGAGCATGACCATGGCCCCTTGAACGGGGCGATGCTGAGGATCGTGAACAATGCCGCGAACGGAGCCGAAAATCGTGGCAAATGCCGTGGCACCCAGGAAAAAACCAACGGCTGCCAGGGTCACGATAGTTGTCCTGCAAGTCATAACGACTCCAAATAATCGGATTAGGGTGGTTCGCCGGGGCAGCGCCGATTTCACCGATAGCGGCGCGTCACAACTTCCAGCGACAAGCGCAGTTGTGAAAATAAATGTGAGGCTTGGAGGCAGCTTCAGAAGGCGGGCGGGGCGCGGGTGGATTGGAATTCGGCGGAGACGCTGGCCGGGGAGTCTGGTTGGGACTCGGCTAGGTGCGCATCGATGTTTTGCAAAAAGAAGGATGCCGCTTGCGACTTGGGATGAGCCCACTGGGCTGAGATGGCCGCTCGGCAGCGATCTTGGTTACAACAGCCGGTACCGCGGATGGCAAGCTGTTCGGTTTCCGAGGACAGCGAATCGTGGCAGCGATGAACTCCCTTGCGAACGCAGCAGGCGTGCGGCGGCGCAGCCGTAGCCGCTATCGCCAGTGGGGCGAGGTTGCCCACGAGAGCGAAGAACAGCAGCAGTCTGGCGGTCAGGTGATGCATTGCTTTCCGTTTGAACCTGAGCCCCAAGAGTGAGGCTAGCATAGAACAGACCGCAAACGGGCGCAAGCAGAAGGGATCTTCGGAGGATGGAGGGGGTGTGGCCCAGTCATTTCCTCGCTTTCACGGGCATTCTCGCCGTGAATACGAGTAAGCTCAGAGCCGTGCAGATTGGAGACTGAAGATGAACTCCGAAGCCACAACGAAGCGAATGGCGTTGTTCGGGACGATGGCCGTGTTTCTATTTTGCTCAATTTTCTTGATTCCGGCGAAATCCCAAGAGAAACCGGCTCCCAAAGTGGTCGAGTTGGATAGCCGCGGAAAGGACTATCTGCAGGTGCTGGGAGGGCCCCCTGAAAGCGTCACGATGAAGTCTGGGCTGGTAGTTCTGGCGCCCAACAAATCCGTGGGAAAGCACAGCACGGGGCAACATGAGGAATTGCTGGTTGTGCTTGAGGGACAGGGTGAAATGAGTTTCAAGGACGGTTCCAAGCTGGACGTGCAAGCCAACCATGCCCTTTACTGTCCACCGGAGACCGAACACAACGTGACCAACACTGGCCGCAGCGTGCTTAGGTACGTTTACGTTGTGGCGAGTACCAGATAAGACGCTATCGGCTGTGCTTCAATGGCTATGCGCATGATCGTGCGTCTGCATCTTCTGCTGGAGCAGCTCATCGCATCAGCACGTAGGCGCCGCCGTTGGTAAAGGCGATCACCAGGTTCATCAGGACGAACATCAGGTCGTAATGCCAGCCGGAAGCTTTCTCGCCCCAGAAGCCGGTGTGCCAGGCGAACATCTTCTTCGCGATGGCGCCGAACATGATGAGGATGAGACCGAAGGCGGCGAGTTGGGTCAACACTCCGAAGGCCACGCCCAAGCCACCGGCGACCTCGGCGATGCCGAGGAAGATGGTGAAAGACTGGGGCATCTCGATGCTCTTGGCGCGGGCGATAGGATCTTTCAGATGACTGTAGACGCTGGCGACAAAGACCAAGCCGACCATGAGGCGCAGCAGAAGGATACCGAGATCGGTGAAGCGAGCGAGTTGAGGGAACATAGGTCGTCAGGCTTTGCCGTGGATCTTGGCCCACCACCAACGCATGCCGACGAACAGGAAACGCCAGTCGCTGAAGAACTCGGGCGGCTTGCCTTCGAAGGCGTGGCCGACGAATTGGAAAATCCATCCGAGGACGAACAGAGCTAGCGCGTAGGGCCAGAGCCGATGAAAGAAGATGCTGCCGATAAAAACCGGGAGCGAGAGTAGGATGGTGGGGATACCCAGCGTGTGGCAGGCGCGATTCACGGGATGCTGATGGCTGGAGGCGTATTGAGAGATCCACTGCGCGGTGGTGCGGTTGCCCAGCATGGCGAAAAGATCATACACCGGAGGACGGTTCTTCGCCACGGATTCACGCGGGTTGAGGCTTCCGCTGCCCGCGTGGTAGCATCCTAAGTTTTGGCGGGTGATGTTGGGCTGGCCTGTCTATTGCACTTATCCTCTACTGGGCCGTCTCTGTTTCCACGCCTTGAAGGAGCCTACTCGTGAAAGTTTATACCGGAGAAAACATTCGTAATGTTGCGATTGTGGGGCACGGGCATGCGGGGAAAACCTCGCTGCTCTCGGCCATGCTCTATACCGCTGGGGCAACGCCGCGGCTGGGGCGGGTGGATGACGGGTCGGCGGCGACCGATTACGACGAGGAAGAGATCGCCCGCAAGATGTCGATTGCGGCGTCCGCGGCTTATGTGGAGTGGGGCAAGACAAAGATCAATGTGATCGACACGCCCGGGTTCAACATGTTTGTCCACGAGGCCAAGATGGTGCTGCCCGTGGTGGACGCGGCCATTGTGGTGGTGGATGGCGTGGCCGGCGTGGAGGTAGTGACGCAGCGGGTGTGGAACGATTGCGAGGAATATAAGACGCCGCGATTGATTGTGGTGAACCGCATGGACCGCGACCGGGCGAATGCGGAGCGCGTGCTGGAGTCGCTGATCAATGCTTTTGGAAGGAATGTGATTCCGATCGAACTGCCAATTGGGAGCGAGAAGAATTTGACGGGTGTGGTCGACCTGGTGCGGATGAAGGCTTACACGTATGAGTTGGGCGGGAATGGCAAGGGAAAAGAGACGGAGATTCCGGGCAACATGCGGGCGCAGGTGCAGGAGGCGCACGAGCAACTGGTGGAACTGGTGGCCGAGGGCGACGACAAGCTGATGGAGAAGTACTTCGAGGCGGGGACGCTTGCGGAAGAGGATCTGATCCCGGCGCTGCACAACGCGATTCGCGAGGACAGGCTTTTCCCAGTGGTCTTTGCTTCGGGGCTGGGCAACATTGGCGCAGACCGGGTGATGGATTTCATCGTGGATTACACTCCGGCGCCGTCGGAGCATGAGTGGGTGCAGGGCGAACCGGCAGCCTCGGGCAACGGAGACGCGCCGAAGCGGCATGAGACGGACGCGGAGCCGGTGTCGCTGTATGTGTTCAAGACGTTTTCGGATGCGTTCGCGGGCAGGATTTCGTATTTCAAAGTATTCTCTGGCGTGCTGAAGAATGAAGCGACGGTGCAAAATTTCTCGCGCGCATCGGCGGAGAAGCTGTCGCATATTTCCATCATGCAGGGAAAGACGGCGGTGCCGGTAACGGAGTTGCATGCGGGAGATATTGGCGCGGTGGCGAAATTGAAAGACACGCTGACCGGCGATACGCTGGGAGATAAGGCCGCGCCGATTCTGTATCCGCGGGTGAAGCTGCCGGAGCCGGCGATCACGTTTGCCATTGAGCCGAAGAGCCGCGCCGATGAAGACAAGCTGGGGCCGGGGATCCACAAACTGATGGAAGAGGATGCGATGCTGCGCTTCTTCCGGGATGCGCAGACGCAGGAGTTTCTGATCGCGGGGACGGGACAGCAGCATATTGAAGTGATCGTTTCGAAGCTGAAGAAGCGGTATCACACGGAAGTAATTCTGAAAGCGCCCAAGGTTCCTTACCGGGAGACGATCCGCGGCAAAGCTGACGTGCAGGGGCGCCACAAGAAACAGACCGGCGGACATGGGCAGTACGGCGACTGCAAGATCAAGATGGAGCCCATGCCGCGCGGCGGACAGTTTGAATTTGTCAATGATATTTTCGGCGGCGCCATTCCCAAGAACTATATTCCGGCGATTGAAAAGGGAATCAAGGATGCGGCGGCGCGCGGGTATCTGGCGGGATATCCGGTGGTGGATTTCCGCGTGATTCTGTATGACGGGTCGTATCACGATGTCGATTCGAACGACATGTCGTTCCAGATGGCGGGGCGCATCGCGTTCAGAAAAGCGATGGAGCAGGCCAAGCCCACGATCCTGGAGCCGGTGATGCACGTCGAGATCACGGTGCCGGACGACTTTGCGGGCTCCATCATGGGCGATTTGAACAGCCGCCGGGGACGCATCCAGGGCATGGACAACAAAGGCGGCAACACCGTGGTGAAGGCCGAGGTGCCCATGGCCGAAATGCTGACCTATGGCGTGGATTTGACCTCGATGACGCAAGGCCGCGGCAGCTTCAACATGGAAATGCACCACTACGACACCGTGCCGGGACAATTGCAGGAGAAGATTATTGAGAAGGCCAAGGCGGAGCGGGGTGAGGTGAAGGAAGAGGAAGAGTGAGAGCAGCGGCGCGGCCTATTCGGTATCTGGGAGGGGGCCGAGCGGCGATTCCTTGGCTTTAATTGCGTCCCGTAGGCGCGCCTCGTTTTCCCAGAGCCACGACCTAAGGACGTACATGACAATTTCCTGTTTAGAGGTTCCTAGGCGACCATACAGTTCAAGAGTTTCAAGGATGCGAACCGTGGCCGGATCGAGCTGGATGGTGAGCCCCTCCGTCTCCACCTTTCGCTTCGGTCTGCCCCTTATCGGAATTGGCTGTTCTGGTTCCGGCATTTTGTCTATTAATAATTGGCTTTTAATTAGATTATAAATGTATTATATATGTACAGAAGAGGTTAGTGCGAAATCGGGAGGTCAATGGCTTTCGTATTTCATTCACCTGCGAAAAACTATTGACCGTCTTGATTCCTGCATCTATAACTGTGGCCGCGCTGTGGCGGCTAACGGAGGTTGTATGCTAACGGCTGAGACAATTCGACCCGAGGACGTGATCGTTGGCCTACTGGCTGAGGTTAAGCAGAAGATGGGGTCAGAACGTTTCGAGGCAGACCCCGTAAACATGCACAGTCGGTTCTTCGAATGGCGTGACAAGGAGCAGTTCTCGAAGTTTTTTGACCTGTTTGTGTTTGACAATCGGGATTACTTTCCGTACTCGGAAACGCTGGACCAGGTGTTGGATGGGCTGCAGCTGGCGGGTTACCTGGAGCGAACAAACCCCAGAGGAACCTATTACGTGATTACACCCGCCTTGGAGAGCTTGTTCGAGAGCAATGTTAAGTCAAGATTTGGGGCCCCTCAACTTCAAGCATTGGAGGCTCTGGCTGCGGAATTTGTCAGGGAAGTAAAGGTGGTAAAGCGATCCGCAGCCGCGCGTTGACGTGGGTGCATTACCCGACGCTACAAAAAAGCTAGCATCCGACGTTGCTGCCTTCGCCGAGGAGTATCTTGGCGAACCGCATCTACCTCGCTCCCCGAAGGTGATTCATGATGCGCTTTGGGGCACTCAGCGACTGCACGTCCACGAGGTCGCCCTAGTCGATTCACCTCTGTTCCAGCGCCTCCGACGGCTGCACCAAACCGGGTTCTCGTATCTAACCTATCCTTCCACCACCCACACGCGATTCGAACACAGCCTTGGAGTTCTTTATCAAACGGACAGGCTCGCCCATGCGCTGCACGACAAATACCTCGATCAGGACAGCAACGTCGTCACCCTGGACAAGATCAGAGAGCTCAGGGTGGCCGCTCTTCTGCACGATTGCTCCCATGGACCCTTTTCGCACACAAGCGAGGAGGTCTACGGCACCTTTCCCGAAATGCAGGAGCTGATCGGGCCGCGGGGGAAGGGGTTCGAGGGCTCCAGCGCAAGCGAGGTGCTCGCATATTTCATCCTGACGAGCGAGCCGTTCAGAGTGTTTCTTGAGAAGTTGAAAGAGCGCGTGGCGTTGGATCTGAAGCCAGAGTGGCTGTCGGGCATCATCCTCGGCAGCTTAAAAAACTCAGATCCGTTGAATGCGCACTACGCGGAGATTCTCAACGGACCGTTCGACTCGGACAAGCTCGACTACATTTTCCGCGATGGACACTACAGCGGCCTCCCATTGGGTGTCGACTTGGACCGACTTTGGCTCGCGACGGAAGTGCACACCATCAAACCTGACGACGTCCCCGGCTTCCCCAAGCCCATGAGGAGGCTTGTAATGGCACGATCCGGGATCAATTCACTCGAGCAGATAGTCTCCGCCCGAATGAATCTAACTGCGAGCCTTTACCACCACCACAAGATCCGCGCTTGCGATTGCATGCTGAAGGCAGTTTTCCTGTACTGCCGTGAAAATGGTGTCGAGCTTTGCGGTAGGAAAATTGAGAGCGCGGCTGATTTTCTGCATTTTACGGATGTTGGAATTCTCAGCGAAGCCGAGAGAGCGACCGATCCTAACGTCAAGGAGATGCTTTCCAACATTCTCCACCGGAGACTCTTCAAGCGAGCCTTAGTTGTCTCCATGAATAGCTTCGAGCGCCCCGGACAGGAGGAGGAGGACGAAGGCGAGGTGAAGGAAAAATACAACCTTGTCCATAAGCTCATTGGAACCACCTTGCAGGAACAGCGAGAGCTTGCTTTCGAAATTTGGCGCGCTGCTGGCAGGCCTGGACGGAAAGAGGAGGTTTGGCTCGATTTTCCGCGGGGTGTGAAGTCAAAGGACCTTGCCACGACCTTCGTGAACGTGGGACATATGGATGCGCCAATATTCCGCACGCTGGAAAAATTCATACCGATTGAACAGTGGACAAAACAATACCTTCTGCAGAAATGGCGTGGGCATGTTTTTTGTAAGCCTGAGGATGTCCCGAAGATATCGCCTGCAGCTAATGCCGTTCTCGGCGAGAAGTTTCAGATTAAATTCAACGAGTATGCCTTCACTCCCTGCGACCTCGGCCAACGTCGCAGCTAACTCGTCCCCATCCCTTGTGCCTTCGCCAGCTTCGCCTGCCGTTCGTCAAGGGTCCAGAATCGTTGGATTTGCCTTCGCAGAACCCTTTCCGCGCTTAACAGGAATGATGTATGCGATAACGCGGTTGCGCTCACGCAGTTCGACCGTCTTTCCCGCGCGAAGCCATGCCTTAAGTTGCCGCGTATCGCGCAGCTGACTCAGCGTTATCGACGGCATTTTCATGGATTGGCGACTCGAAGGAAATCGGGCGCTCACTTGGAGTATATCGGTACCAGCTCCAAAAACATTTAGGACACCAAACGGCCCTGAACTTGTCGCGCGGTACTGAGTTCCTTGCCTGCTTCTTGTCACTCATGTCTGTCACGGGCACCAGCACGGTTCATGTTACTATCGGCCAAAGTGGCTACAGCCAAGAACAATCCCAACCTGAATTACAGTCCCGAGCGGCTGGTGTCGGCTGCCCCGGTGGAGGACGATTCCTCGTTTGAGTTGAAGCTGCGGCCGCAGCGGCTCAATGAATTTATCGGGCAGGCCAAAGTCAAAGAGAATCTGGCGGTGGCGATTGAGGCGGCGCGGTCGCGCGGCGAGGCCATGGATCATGTGCTGCTGTATGGGCCTCCGGGGCTGGGGAAGACTACGCTGGCTAACATCATCGCCAACGAGCTGGGGGTGCACTTTCAGCCGACGGCGGCGCCGCTGTTGCAGATCAAGGGCGACCTGACGGCGATCATCACCAACATGCAGGACAAGCAAGTCCTGTTCATCGATGAAATTCACCGGCTGCAGCCGGTGCTGGAAGAACTGCTGTATTCGGCGCTGGAAGACTACAAGCTGGACATCATTATTGGGCAGGGGCCCTCGGCGCGGACGCACACGCTGGAAGTGAAGCCGTTTACGTTCGTGGGCGCGACTACGCGGGCGGGATTGATTTCCGCGCCGCTGCGGGCGCGGTTTGGGATCGTGCTGCGGCTGGAGTTTTATACTCCGGAGGATTTGCGCGTGATTGTGGAGCGGTCGGCGGAGATTCTGGGTGTTGCGGTCGACGATGCGGGCGCGATTGAGATTGCCAGCCGGTCGCGGGGGACGCCGCGAATCGCCAACCGGCTGCTGCGCCGGGTGCGCGACTACGCGCAGGTGCGCGGGGCGGGCAAAATCGATTTGCCCACGGCGCAGGCGGCGCTGCAAATGCTGGAAGTGGATAGATACGGGTTCGACGAAGTGGACCGCAAGCTGCTGCTGACGATCATCGAAAAATATCAGGGCGGGCCGGTGGGCTTGAATACCTTGGCCGCGGTGCTGGCCGAAGAGCCGGATGCGATCGAAGAGATTTACGAGCCTTTCCTGATGCAGATCGGATTCTTGAACCGCACTCCGCGCGGGCGCGTGGCGACGCAGTTGGCTTATGAACATTTTGGTATTACGCCGAGCCGAAGGCAGAGTTCGTTGTTCTAGAGGCTCGTTGTTCGAGTCCCGTTGGTTCCGTGTTCGCGGGGCCAGACGGCGTGCCCGCCTCGGCCAACATTGCCGTCCTCCACCCTAAATCTTGTTCGGAAAACCTTATAAGAAGCGTTTCCTGTTCGGCAACACGCGTTTATGGTGTATGTTGCTTGATTCCTCCTCGGGACGCGACCGGGAGAGGCGAGGGCACTTTGCGTTCGGGGCGAACTCAAAAGGTTTCATTCAAAAATCTTCGGAGACTCGTGCTGGCGGCACCGATTCTGCTTGCCTCTGTGGAAGGGGGGTGGGGTAAGCCGTTGCCGCAGGCGGAGGCTACGGTGCAAGGCCCCACATCGGCCGCTTACGACACGGCTCCGGCGCAACAGAATGCAGGTCAGAATCCGCAGAGCACGCCGCAAAATCCATCTGCGCCGTCCGAAGTAAATCCGGGCCCGCCGGGGCAGAAACCCGAACCCTCCCCGCAGAATCCTCCACCTGCGGCCCAACTGCCGGGTCCGGCGGTCAAGAATCCAGAAGCACAGCCAGCGCCCAAGCCGGGAATAGCGCCCACGCTAACCATTCCGCGTCTGGCCCATGCGCCCGCGCTAGAGGACTTCCTGAACATGAAGCCTGAGGGCGAGACCGCGCGGCAGATGGTCAAGGTGACGGGCTTCATGCAGCGGAATCCGCACGATGGCGAAGGAGTCTCGGAGCCGACCGAGGCTTATCTGGGCTACGACGAGAAGAATCTATACGTGGTATTCGTGTGTTTCGACGATCCGAAACAGGTGCGGGCGCGGATGTCGGTGCGTGAGGACATCTATGACGACGATCAGGTCGCAATCATGTTCGATACTTTTCATGACCGGCGGCGGGCGTATGAGTTTCAGACCACCCCGCTGGGCGTGCAGTGGGACGCGATCTATACCGAGGCGGTACGCCAAGAGGTCGGAAGCAACTGGGACGTCTCCTGGGACGCGGTTTGGGATTCGAAGGGCAAGGTCACCAGCCGCGGCTGGGTGGCCTGGATGGCCATTCCATTCAAGAGCCTGCGCTTTCCGGCGACGAAACAGCAGGAGTGGGGAATCGTGATGTATCGCGGAATCACCCGCAAGAACGAGGACTCATACTGGCCGCAGGTTACGTACAAAATAGCGGGCAGACTTGGCCAGGAGGCGACTCTCCTAGGGCTGGAGGGAATCTCGCCGGGGCGCGATGTTGAACTGATCCCTTACGGAATCATGCGCGGCTTCCGGTCGCTAGACACCGTCAACCCGTACAATCCGTTTTTTCAGAATGCGACAGCCCAAGGGCAGGCGGGGATGGATGCGAAGTTCGTGATCCATGACCACTTTGTTCTGGACATGACCGCGAATCCGGATTTCAGCCAGGTGGAGACGGAGGATCCGCAGATCACGGTGAACCAGCGTTTCGAAGTACTCTTTCCAGAGAAGCGGCCATTTTTTCTGGAAAACGCCGATTACTTCCGCACGCCCATCGATTTGTTCTTTACTCGCAACATTCAAGATCCTTCGGCGGGAATCCGGTTGACGGGCAAAGACGGACCGTATTCCGTCGGGCTGATGGCCAGCGATGACCGCGCGCCGGGGCTGGCGGTGCCCAGCTTCTGTCCTCCTTCCGAGACCCCGTCCGAGTGTTCGGACACTCTGGCAGGTGATCGGTCATACTTCACGATTGCGCGGGTGAGCCGTGACATTTTCAAGGAATCGACTGTTGGCGCGGTGTATACCGATTGGGAGTGTCCCGCGACAGGCGAGTATAACCGCGTGGGCGGAGTGGATACGCGGCTGCGGTTCAACGCCAACTGGATATTGGAGGGGCAGGCGGTAACGAGTTCGAGCAACCTGCAGGGACTCAATATATATACTCCGGCGGGCGGTAACCTGGAAAACACCTGCGAATACAACCTGTTTCCGTTCAGCGCGGGGAATCTTATCCGCGCGGGCAATGACAACCATTATGCCGGCCCTGCCGACAAGGTCGAAATCCGGCGCAACGGGCTGCATTTCAACTATATCGGCCGGTACGATGATGTCAGTCCCGGCTTCGTGACTGTGCCGGGATTCGTGAACCGCGTGGACATTCGCCAACTCAACAACGTCGTCTATTACCGCTTCCGCCCGAAGAAGGGTTGGCTTCTAGCCTGGGGTCCCTCGCTTCGCCAACGCTACGTGTTCGATCACGAAGGCAATCGGTTGGATACCTTTTACGACCCCTACCTAAGGATTGAAGGACGGGGACAAACGAACCTTTGGCTGAGCCCTTATGAGGAGTTGCGCGAACGGCTAAGGCCACAGGATTTCACGTTCATCGGTCTGCCGGGCGTAACCCACAACCAGGACTACCATGAACACCTCAGCGAGGCTATTTTCCAAACTGGCTATTTTAAGAAGGTTACCGTGGGGGCGAGCTACGCCTGGGGAAACGGAGTGAATTTTTCTCCGGCTGCGAGCGCACTGCCACAGTCTCTCCTGTCGCGATCGAATACGGCCAGCGCATTTCTGTGGTTTCGTCCAATTAAGCCCTTGAAGATCGAGAATACTTACCTATTTTCGCGCTTGCGCGCCGGCGATAGCGCCTATATTCAGGCTCTCGCGCAGACGCCCGGCATAGGCAAGGGGATTTTCAACGACCACCTTGTGCAAAGCAAATGGAACTGGCAGTTCACGCCGCGGCTTTCCCTGCGCCTGATTATGCAGTACTACTCTCTTTTGGCAAATACGCCGGGCAACACAGTCTACCCATACACCTACCAGCCCACCCAGAAGGAGTTCAATACCTATTTTCTGATGACCTATCTGATCCATCCCGGCACGGCGGTGTACGTCGGTTACAACAGCGAACTCGAGAATCTGGACCGCTCGCTGATGCAAGACCCTGCTGGACTGGCGGGGCTGTACACGGCAAAGGGCTATATCAACGACAGCCGACAGTTTTTCGTGAAAGTGTCGTATCAGTTCCGTTTCTGAAGATCCCGCAGCCTGTCTGGCCGCTGCGGTTAGGCCGCTCCACTAAACACAGTTCTTCGTCATCCTGCTAAACTGCCAGGTCCGGCCCTCGGCCAATGTTCGGGCGCGCTGGACTATCTCCGACTGTGAGCGAGGCTCACTTAACTGGCGCACACTGTACGAGACAACAACCACTCGGCTTCCAACATAGAGGGGGAGGATTGCCATCCGCTAGCGCAATCGTTCCCGATAAAGCAACCACAATCAACGCGAGCAACAGAATTCGCTTCATGTTTTTTCTCCTGGGCCGCCCTGAGCTAATTTAACCGAGGATTGTACCCCTGGCCCATCGTTTATTCAATTGCCTGGTTTTTGCTCCGTAGAGCGGCGCGACCACTCCGGAGTGGGCTCGGCATTGCTGAACCCCAGGCCATTCCAGTAGAATCTAAAGATTCGTGTCGAGGTCCGAACCCTATGAAAGCAGCCATTCATCCCGCTTATAACGAAGTGCGCGTGCATTGCGCGTGCGGCAATGCCTTTGTCACCCGGTCCACCCATAAGGGCGATATCAGCGTAGAAATTTGCTCCGCCTGCCACCCGTTCTTCACCGGCAAGCAGAAGCTGATGGATACGGCCGGCCGCGTGGAGCGCTTCCGCCGCAAGTATGCCAAGAATACGCCCGCTGCCGCTAAGGCCGAGCCTGCGAAGAACTAAGTTCTTTGCCACGGATTCACGCGGATAACTTCTGGAATTCAGCCCTCGCTTCGGCGGGGGCTTTGGTTTGGACCGCCAAGTAGAATAGAAGCGTGCGCAAAATGTGGGACAACTCGAACGGCTCGTGTGGCGCAGACTCGTGTGGGGCGGACACTCTTGTCCGCCAAGCAGCGCCGCCGAAGCCAGTCCCGTCGAGCCTTTCCATCGGCAGCGTCAACATCGCCCCCGCCACGGTCCTCGCGCCCATGGCCGGCGTCACCGATACGGTCTTCCGCCGCTTCATCCGCAATCTGGGCGGCTGCGGGCTGATCATGACCGAGTTCACCTCGGCTGACGGCGTTCTTCGCAAGAAGGACCAGAAGGCCAAGCGTTATCTCCACTTCTACGAAGACGAGCATCCCATCTCAGCGCAGCTTTTCGGCAGCGATCCGCAAGTGATGGCGGAGGCGGCGCGCATGGTCGAAGGCCTCGGCTTCGACCTGGTGGATTTGAACCTGGGCTGTCCGGCAAAAAAAGTCGTGAAGTGTAACGGAGGCTCGGGCCTGCTGCGCGATCTGCCGGCGATCGGGCGCATCTTCGAAGCGGTGCGAGCTGCGGTGAAGATTCCTTTCACGGTGAAGTTTCGTGCGGGATGGAACGACGACGAGATCGTCTGCGTGGAACTGGCTCGCATGGCGGAATCGTGCGGGCTGGCGGCGGTAGCGCTGCACGCGCGCACTCGGGAACAGGGCTACAGCGGGGATGCCCGCTGGGAGTGGATTGCGGCGGTGAAGGGGGCGGTGAAGATTCCGGTGATTGGCAACGGTGACATCCGCACGCCTGAGGATGCATGCGCCATGGTCACGCAGACCGGCTGCGATGCGGTGATGATCGGGCGGACGGCACCGTCGAATCCGTGGATTTTTCGGCAGATTCAGCAGTATTGCGCGGGAATGGAGTATGCCGAACCCACCGAGGCCGACCGGTATCAGATGATCCGCACGTACTTCCAGATGCTGATTGAAGAAGAACTCCCGGACGCTGTCGGCAAGATGAAGCAATTCGCGTCCTGGTTTACCCACGGCGTCCCCGGCGGAGCGGGGCTGCGCAAGGCGATCTACGAATCGAAGAGCGCGGTGGAGATTCTGGGAAGGGTGGAGGAATTCTTCGAAGCAAGGCTGCAACTGTGTGGCGCGGGCGCCCTCGCCCGCGAAGGCTGCGTTGAACCAAGCTAATCGGTCAGGAGCTTTTTTTCAGCTTCTTCAACTTCGACTTCGTTAACCCAGCTTTTCCAAAGTAAGCCTCCGCAGCGGCAGCGTCCGCAAAGTGAACGAGCAGCCCCTCACGAAGGATCTTTAGTAGAGTGCTCCGAATGATGAAGCTCGCCGCCTCCAAGAGCACCTCGAATTCAACTACGCTGTCGCCGAAGGTCTGTCGCCGCGGCGTTGAAAATGAGGAGTCTGGGATCCTGTCTCCGTGGGCGATGAAGTTGCGTACCTTGTATAGGTCGTTGAGGACTTCCCCGACAGAGACATCGGGCTGCGGGAGTAGGGTCGATATGTCCCCCGGCGCATAAATCGACGTTTTCTCCCCAAGCAACCACTTGATTCGCTCCTTCGCAACCAAGCTGCCTTGGTGGTCAAGATTGTGTGAGGTAAATAGCGATTCGATGGCGCAGCACCACAGGATGTAACGTGCCTTTCGCTGCCAAGGTTGGAAATGGCCAGCCTCGTGAAAATCAACCGCCATGCGGAACTTCCAAAAATCGCCGCCCATGGCATGAAGGAATCCGGGCGCCCTGCTTCGCAGTTCCTCGGCATCGCTATTTCGAATGCCAAAGAACTTCTGTACCTCGGGAACCTCGTGAAATTCGAGTGGGTGATCAAACCTTTGGACATCAAAGGTACCATCTTCTCGAACCGCACCCTGCATCAACTGCGCTGACTGTCGCATGGGGCGGATTAGTCGCATGCAGGCCGCTATGTTATATACGAGCTTAGCGGATTCCTGATTGAATATCTCTTCCCCTTTCCAGTTTCCCTCTTCATCAAGAAATGGTTTCGGCTCGTAGCGGTGCACTAGCGCGTACTGCACGCTTTCCAGCTTCGCCGCTAAGTCGCTGCCCATCCTGCCCTTGATGAAGTCGAATGTGCCCTTCCGTAGCGAACTGGATATGTCCTCAATGCGCACGCCATCCGTGATGTCGAACGGTAGCGCTATCGTAAATTGCTCGTCATCGGCACCGCCCGCAACCCTATGGATCGCATAGAGTGAGAAGTTCTGAGGCATTTTGTGGGCCCGCATCGGAGTAACCTTTATCTTCTCCTGTGTCATCATGGAACTCCCTTTGTCACCATCTTTCCCGACTCATCCTTCTCCACATAAGCCCACGGCGTCCTCGCATCGTGCGTGAAAACCGTCAGCCACTTCTCGGGAATCGCCTTCGCGTAGTACTGCTTCTTGCTTTCGATGGTCTGTAGCGGGTAGAGGTCGAAGCCCATGCCCCAGGTGATGTCGATGTGCGCGGTGGTGGGGATGAGGTCGGAGATGTAGCAGGCGGTGCGGCCTTCGCTCTCGACGATCACGGCCTGCATGTGTGCGGTGTGGCCGGGAAAAGTTTTTACCGAGACGCCGGGGACGATTTCTTCGCCGCCTTTGAGCAGCGTCATCAGGCCGCTTTGCACGAGCGGGTCGTAGTTCTCGGGGAGGTAGCTGATGGCGTCGCGCTCGCTGGGCTTGCGCGCGTATTGCCACTCGCCCTCGGGCGCATAGTATTTCGCGCGGGGAAAAGTTGGGACGATCTTGCCCGCTTTGTCGCGCGCTGTGTTCCAGCCGCAGTGGTCGAAGTGAAGGTGAGTATTGATGACGATATCGATGTCTTCGGGCGCTACTCCGCCGGCCGCGAGATTCGCGAGCAGCTGCGCGGGCTGGCCGTAGAACTTGATCATGCGCTCGGAGAGCTTGTTACCCATGCCGGTTTCGACGAGCACGTTCTGCTTTCCGGTGCGGATGAGCAGCGAGTTGAGTCCGGCTTGGACGTAATTTCTTTCGTCGGCCACAGCTTTGCGCGACCACATGACCTTGGGAACGACGCCGAAGAACGCGCCGCCATCGAGCGGGTAGGTGCCGTCGGAGAAAATGCTGAGTTCGAAATCGCCGAGAGTGAGGCTGGGCATGGAGTTAGTTTGCCACAGGCGAAACCCTAAAACCCACTTGTCGTCCCGAGCAGCGCGAGGGATCTTGGTTTCTGTCTGCACCGCCGGTCTGGCCGTCGCCGGTAAACACCAAGATCCCTCGCTTCGCTCGGGATGGAAATTACGATTTGGCTTTACCGTCTTGCTTTCGCGGCTTCTTTTTCTCCGACGCGCTGGCTGACCTCGAATTTCATCTTGCCGGCTTTCTTGTCGGCATCGACCACGATGTGATCGCCATGCAGAATTTCGCCGTCAAGAATCTTCAGAGCCAGCGGATCCTGGACCAGCTTCTGGATAGCGCGCTTGAGCGGACGCGCTCCGAAGTTGGGATCGTAACCCTGCGTGAAGAGCATATCTTTGGCAGCGTCGGTGAGTTCGATTGAGATTTTGCGGTCGGCAAGCAGACGGCGCACGTCTTCAAGGCGCAGCTCGATGATCTTGACCAACTGCTCTTTGCCGAGCGGGCCGAAGACGATGATGTCGTCGACGCGGTTCAGGAACTCGGGGCGGAAGTGGCCGTGCAGCGCATTCATCACCTGTTCGCTGGCCTTCTCAAACTCTTCGGGCGTGCGCAGGTTTTCGGCTTGCAAGTAGCTGGAGCCGAGATTCGACGTCATGATGATGATCGCATTTTTGAAGTTGACGACGCGGCCCTTGCCGTCGGTGAGACGGCCGTCGTCCATGATCTGCAGCAGAATGTTGAACACATCGGGATGAGCCTTCTCGATCTCGTCGAAGAGCACGACCGCATAAGGCCGGCGGCGAACCTGCTCGGTGAGCTGCCCGCCTTCTTCGTAACCGACGTAGCCGGGAGGCGCGCCAATCAAGCGCGCGACCGAATGCTTCTCCATATATTCGGACATGTCGATGCGCAGCAGGGCGCGCTCGTCGTCAAACAAGAATTCGGCGAGAGCGCGAGCCAGTTCGGTTTTGCCGACGCCGGTTGGGCCAAGAAAAATGAAAGAGCCGATGGGGCGCTTGGGATCGCTGAGCCCGGCGCGCGAGCGGCGGATGGCGTTGGCGACACGCTCGAGAGCTGGGTCCTGGCCGACAACGCGCTGGCGCAGGCGTTCTTCCATGGTGACCAGTTTTTTCACTTCGCCTTCGAGCATTTTGGAGATGGGAATGCCGGTCCACTTGGAGACGATGCGGGCGATATCTTCTTCGTCCACTTCTTCTTTCAACATGCGTGGAGCGCCGGCGCCTTTGCCGTCAATCTTGGCGGTCAGTTGGCCCAGTTCTGCTTCGGCTTGGCGCAACAATCCGTAGCGGATTTCGGCGACGCGCTGCAGGTTGCCCTTGCGCTCCTCGGTCTGCTCTTCGATCTTGAGCTTCTCGATTTTTTCTTTCAGCTCGCGGGAACGGGCGATCAGGTCTTTTTCTTTTTTCCAATTGGCTTTGAGGGCAGTGGATTTCTCGCGAATTCCGGCGAGTTCCTTCTCGATGACAGCCAGACGTTCTCTGGAGTTGGCGTCTTCTTCCTTCTTCAGTGCTTGCTTTTCGATTTCGAGTTGCGTGGCCCGGCGCTCGAGTTGGTCGATATCGGTGGGAAGCGAATCGATCTGGATGCGAATCGAGGCGGCGGCTTCGTCAACCAGGTCGATGGCTTTATCGGGCAGAAAGCGGTCGGAGATGTAACGGTGCGAGAGCGTGGCGGCAGCGACGATGGCGGAATCTTTTATACGAACCCCATGGTGCACTTCATAGCGCTCTTTCAGGCCGCGAAGAATGGCGATGGTGTCTTCGACATTCGGCTCACCGACGAAAACGATCTGGAAGCGGCGCTCGAGAGCGGCATCCTTTTCGATGTATTTGCGGTACTCGTTGAGCGTAGTTGCGCCAATGGCGCGGAGTTCGCCGCGAGCCAGCGCGGGCTTGAGCATGTTGGAAGCGTCGATTGCGCCCTCGGCCGCGCCTGCGCCGACCAGAGTATGCAGCTCGTCAATGAACAGGACTACCTGTCCCGCGGAGTCTTCGATTTCTTTTAGAACCGCTTTGAGGCGGTCTTCGAATTCGCCGCGATATTTCGCACCGGCGAGCATGGCGCCGAGATCGAGTGCGACTACGCGCTTGTTCTTGAGCACTTCGGGCACGTCGCCGGAAATAATGCGCTGGGCCAGGCCTTCGACGATGGCGGTCTTTCCAACGCCGGGTTCGCCGATGAGCACGGGATTATTTTTCGTGCGGCGGGAAAGAACCTGGACCACGCGGCGGATTTCTTCGTCGCGGCCGATGACGGGATCGAGTTTGCCGCGGCGGGCCTGCTCGGTGAGGTCGCGGGCGTAGCGATCTAGCGCCTGGTACTTGGCTTCGGGATTCTGGTCGGTGACTTTTTGCGAGCCGCGGACGGCGGTGAGCGCTTTCAGGATTGCGTCGTAAGTTGCGCCGTGATGAACGAGGATCTTTTGCGCTGCATCCTGCTTGAGGTGCGTGATGGCGAGCAAAAGATGCTCGGTGGAAACGTATTCGTCTTTGAAGTTAGCGGCTTCTTTAAAGGCTTGTTCGAGCAGCTTGTTGGCGGCGTTCGAGAGCGTGGCCTGTGCGGCTTCTCCGGAAACTTTGGGAAGCTTTTCAAGGTCGCGATAGAGGTCGCTGAGAACGGCTTGCGGGCCAATGCCGATTTTTTCGAGCACGGGTGGGACAATGCCTTCTTTGTCTTCGAGCAGGGCCGCGAGCAGATGGATCGGCAGCAGCTCGGGATTGCCGTGCTCCGAGGCGAGATTGTTCGCGCGCTGGACGGCTTCCTGCGCTTTTACGGTGAATTTTTCCCAACGGATGGGCATAACGTCAAAACCTCTCTGTTGTTCTATTGAATGTGCTTCAGGGTACGGTCTATCTCCTCGATCAGGTCGCGTGCTCTTTCCTCATGGCGGACGAAGGCTAGGTTACGATCTGACTCAATCCGCCTTCCCCGAACTCCCAAGGCAGCCGGACGAACCCTCCTCCCTTTTAGCGGCCTTCACCGCCTCCCGCCTCAGTCCGCTGGCGGCGATCGCTTTTTCCCGATCACGCAGTTTTTCCAGGATCTTGATTTTGTCGGAAAAACTGAGCGACGCTAGCCGCGCACGCATTCTTGATTTATCCATGTGTACCTTCTAGGAATCTGCGCTCGAACTGCTGCCACTTTCCGGTCAGATTGTGGCGTTCGGCGATGATCCGCAGCTTTTTCCTGTCTACCGCGCCTTGCTCGATAAACTGCAAGATGCGGTTGTAATCCTTGGGACGTCCCGTGCGCAGCGCGATGGCGGCCAGGTGTTCGGCTGTCATCACCCACGTGCCGGCATCTTCTATCGTCGTTGGCACCGCCTCAGCGAGAGCCTCGAGTTCCAGTTCATCGCTCGCCGGAAGAAACTGTACGGGCCAGCCGCCAATGACGATATGTTCATCTTCTGCCTTTCCGCCTCGGGCCTTCAAGTAGTCGTAAATTGGGCTAAGGCTAAGCAAACCTCCAGGGGATGTTGGAAGGACCACGAAGATGTCCACGTCGAGAGTAGCAGCGGGTTCAAGATAAAACGTTGCGCCAACCGCCCCTCCAATGGCGTATTTGCCGATCACGCCATCGGCCTGCATCTGGTTGATCGCTTCGACGGTTTCTTTCACAGCGCCATGGCCCTGCAAGTATTGTGAACCAACTCCCTGATCGAGCCAAGCGTTCCTGGACCAAACAAACGGGAGGCAGCCAGTCTCTGCCGCCTCCCGCTGACCTCAGCGGCTAAAGCCGCTTCATTACCTTGTGTCTTCAGCGGCACGACTGAAGTCGTGCCCTTCCCAAATCACATCGCTTACGCGGCTTTGCTGGGGGCTTTGGCTTCCAGGGTCTTGTCGGTGGCCTTGTCGGTGCCGATGTTGACCTTGATCTGCTTGGGCTTGGCTTCGGCCTTTTTGGGCAGGGCGATCTTCAGCACGCCCTTGTCGTAGGTTGCCGCAACTTTTTCGGCATCCACGGTGGTGGGCAGAGTGAAGGTACGGGTAAAGCTGCCGTACTGGCGCTCCACACGGCGATAGTTCTCTTCTTTCTCTTCCTTCTCGATCTTGCGCTCGCCATGCACGGTGAGGGTGTTATTCTCCAGGCTGACCTGGACATCTTTCTCGTCGATGCCCGGGACTTCGATCTTCAGAGTTACGTTGTGCTCGTCCTCATATACGTCGACGGCTGGGGCAAAGGTAGAGGCGGTGAGGGACTCATCCCTCCCATCTTCCTTGAAGGACTCGCGGAACAGGCGGTTCATGCGGTCCTGGAGGGTGGAAAACTCACGGAAAGGCTCCCAACGGGTTAATACAGTCATGGTAATGATCTCCTTCTGTGCTTGATTTTCAAAAATTCGGCAATGCCGTGTTCAGTAGCTTAGATGCGTATTAATCACAAAGGGAAGCATAAAATATGAGTGTATTATTGTCAAGTAATATTAACACTTTACTTTCTTTAGCTTACATTGGCTATGACGCATTTAAGGTAGGCAGTTTCAGGGATATTCAGCAGGATTGGATGGTCTTTTGACTGTCCGCGGACCTCGAGGAGACGGAGCACGCGGTGAGCGTCGCGGGCAGCGCTGGCGAGCATTTCGAGGAAATCGGCCTGGCTGACGTGGTAGGAGCAGGAGCAAGTGGCGAGTAACCCGCCGGGGCGAAGCATCTTGAGGGCGCGGAGGTTGAGTTCTTTGTAGCCGCGCAGGGCGGCATCGAGGTCGCGCTTGGATTTGGCGAAGGCTGGCGGATCGAGAACGATGGTGTCGTAGCGTTGGCCGGAAGTGGCGTAGTCCTTGAGCAGGTCGAAGGCGTTGGCTTCGATCCATTCGATGTCGTGATGGTTGAGAGCAGCGTTCTGGTCGGCGACTTGGAGGGCGGGGCGGGAGCTGTCGATGCCGGCGACGTGAGAGCAGTGCGGGGCTAGATGGAGGGCAAATCCCCCTTGGTAGCAAAAAACATCAAGCGTCTCGCCGCGGGCGTATTGGGCCGTGGCGGCGTAGTTCTCGCACTGGTCGAGGAAGGCTCCGGTTTTTTGGCCTTCGAGCGCGTCGAAGTGAAACTGGACGCCGTTCATGGTGAACACGGTCGAGCTCTTCTCTCCTTGCACAAGACCGGAGGGCCGCGACGGCAAATCCTCCAGTTGGCGCACCCGCGGGTCCACGCGCTCGACAATGGAGGCTGGGTGCAGCCGCTCGGCTAGCTCTGAAATCAAAGCGGCACGAACGGACTCCGCATCCATGGCCTGGGTGAGGATTTGCACCGAGAGAATGTCGTGGTAGCGATCGACAATGAGGCCGGACAGGAAATCGGCTTCGCTGAAGACGACGCGGTAGGCGTTCGTGTTGTGGATGATGGGCGCACGATAGGCGATGGCATCGGCGATGCGCTGACGCAGCAGCGCCGGGAAGTCGGTAACCGGCTCGCGCGAGATCAGACGGATGGCGATTTGCGAGGAACTCGAATAGAGCGCGCTGCCGAGGGGCTGGCCGCGATGGTCGACCACGCTGACCAATGAGCCTGGAGGAACGCCGTTGGCCGAGACTATATCGGAGCGATAGACCCAGACGTGGCCATCCTTCAGGCGGGATGCGCCGCGGGGAGAGATGGTGACCGTCAAACCAGAACTGGGGGCCGTCAGCCTGCGGACCATATTGCAATGTTAACGGAGAATGCGCTGCCGGGGGACTAAGACCGGGCCGGGCGCAGCAGGAAGATCATCTCCTCGGCGGTGTCGTCGAGTGGGGCTTTGGCAAAGGAACCGTATTCGGCTACGGGTTCCAGCCCGGCCAGCAGGAACAAAGCTCGCAGGTGAGGATAGGTGTAGTACGACATCTTGAGCGTGTCGTTCTCCTCCAACGCCAATTGTCCTTTGCGATAACTGCGGAAGATGAATGTGAGGCTGTACGTCTGATTAATCTTGTCAACTGCGTCCTTGCGAAAATAGCGCCGGATCACGGTTTCTGGGTCGAAAGGCGAAGGCCATTCCGCCTCCAGCCTCTCTTCTCCGATGCCTAGCCGCAGCACCTCGAACCTCGGATAGAAGACATCGAAGGCCAGTGTGCCTCCTTCCGCGACGTGAGTTGCCGCCGACATCAAGGCGCGAAGCTGATCGGCCACGGTGAACATGTGCTGCATTGGCCGGAATGGGATAATCACAAGTGGGAACCTGCGATTCAGGCGAAACTCGCGCATGTCGCCGGAATGAAGCGTGACTTTGCTCGAAACCCCAGGATTTTCCCGGGACAGACTTTCCCTCAAGACACCGATCATCGGCCCGGAATTATCCACGCCGTGAATCTCAATTCCCTCGCGTGCGATCGGCAGCAAAACGCGACCAGTACCGCAGCCGATCTCCAGCACCGGACCGCCGAATTCCTTGGCCAAATTGAGGTAGAAAGGCGCGTCAACCAAGTTCCTCATCGCACCATACGCACCGTCGTAATACTTAGCTGCCACCCGATAGGAATCGATTATGACCGGCATTGGCCCCTCCCGGAAGCTGGAGGCATTCTAAAACACAAGGTTGAATGCCTGGAATGCACCGGGGATTGTGAACTAGCTAGCTGGCGGCTTGCTCGGTAGGAACGGTTGCTGGCGTCTTAGACTTGGCTGACGCGTGCGCACGCATCTCGTACTGGGCAGCTTCCAGGTCAACGTGAAGGGAATCGAGGGCGGTCATGGGCATTTCGGCGCCCCAGGCTTCCATTTCGGCCTCCGGCCAGCTCCCGTTGAGGCGGATGGCGCCGGTGATTTCCTCCGGGAAGGCTTGGCGGTAATCACCCTCACGAATGAGTATGTCGCCGATGAGGCGTCCGGTACCCATGTCGAAGACACGGCGGGTGGCTTGGCCTGCGGCATTGTTGAGGCAGAGAAAAACTTCGCCGGCCTCGGCATATTCCTGCCGGTAGTACCAGGCTTGGGGAGCATCAATCTTGGGATGGTGCCGGCGTGAGCGCTTGTGTTCGGGCTCGAGGGCCTGCATTTCATTGGCGGGATTGAAATACAGAATGCGCTGGCAGGAATCGCAGACCACGGTTTGCTGTCCGGTGCGGACATCGTTGTAGATCTGGGGCCGCAGCATGACTTGGCAGCCCATGCATTTGTGATCGCTAACTTCGGAAATGCCGCTGCCGCGGAATTTGGCCACGCGTTCGTAGTGGCGCAGAAGGTCTTCGTTGACCCCAGCCCGCATCTGATCGCGTTTGCCGCGCCACTCGGCGAGCTGTCTTTCGTCCTCGGCAGTGCGCCGGCGGGCTTCCTCTTTTTCTTTCTCGATCTCGGCGGCTTCCGCCTTCAGGTCGGCCTGTGCGGCTCTTACTTCCTTGTCGCGGGTGTCGGCGTTGACCATCAACTCGAGAATCTTGTCTTCGGTGGCCGCGATCTCTTTTTCCGCAAACTGGATCTCGTGCAGCAGCGCCTTGTATTGTTCGTTGGTCTTTACGTCGAGGGACTGGTCGCGATACTTGGAAATCTTTCCGCGCACATCGGAGATTATAGTTTCGTGCTTGCGGCGGGCGGCTTCGTCGGCTTTGACGGCGGCCTGGGCTTTTTCCAGTTGGAGTTTGGTGTCCGCCAGCTTGTGTTCAATAGCCGCGACGCGCTTGGGGAGTTCGGCGATCTCGTCCTGCAGGCGGCGGATTTCTCTGTCCGCTTCTTGCAAGTGCAACAGGTTTTCTATTTCTGGAAGCATCCCGCGGGAACTCAGATTTAATTCTAACACGCGGAAACACGGGTTTCGTATGGAGGGGCGAGGCAAAACGCGCACGGGAAGCCGTTTCGGTGTAAACTTTTCCGTTCCGCGTTGCCCTCACTTCTCATTCCCGGGGTCCTATTGTGAACAAACTTATCTCTCTCGCCGCCGCTCTGATTGTCACATTTCTGCTGTGCTTGATGGCGCCGGTTTGGGCGCAATCGTCCTCGCCCGTGAAGCCGCTAACGATTGAAGCGATTTACGCTCCAGGCGGCCTCGGTGGTCGAAGTCCGGAGACCTTGGAGTGGAGTCCCGACGGGAGCAAGCTTTCGTTCCTAGAGCGCAATGATGAGGGAGAACACGGCGAACTCTGGTATGTGGACGCGGCAACCGGCGACAAAATACTTCTGGCCAGCGCGGCCAAGCTGGCTTCGCTCGCGCCCGACTATAACAAATTGAAGGACGAGCGCGAGAAGGAGCGGCTGACGCGGTATCACGTGGCGGCCTATCTCTGGGCTCCGGATTCGAAACGCCTGATTTTCGATTCGCAGGGACAGCTCTGGCTGTTCGATTTGGCGAGCGGTACGGCGGTGCAGTTTACTTCCGCACCCGATCCCAGTTCCGATCCGAAGTTTTCTCCCGATGGCAGCCACGTTTCCTACGTGCGCAAGCATAACCTTTACGTTCGGCCCGTGAGTGGGAAGGACGAAAAACAGCTCACGAAAGACACGAAGGACGATTTGTTCAACGGCGATATCGATTGGGTGTATGGCGAAGAGTTGGAGGTGCGCAGCAACTATTTCTGGTCGCCCGACAGCAAAGAGATTGTCTTTCTGCACATGGATGAAACCAGGGTGCCAACCTATCCCATTACGAATTGGATTCCAACGCATCCGACGGTGGACAACGAAAAGTATCCGAAGGTTGGGGACGCGAATCCCGCGGTGAAGCTGGGAGTAGTGAACGCCGACAAAGGCAAGGTCCGCTGGATTTCGCTAACGAATGACACGGAGGCTTACATTCCGCGTTTTGGCTGGGTCCGCGATGGGGTGCTGTGGGCGGAGGTTCTGAATCGCAACCAGGACAAAATGGATTTGTATTTCGTGGATGCGAAATCGGGGAGGTCGCGGATCGTTCTGACAGAAACCACGCCTGGCTCTTGGATCGACTTTGAGCATGTGGAGGTTCGTTTCCTGAACTCCAGCGGCGCATTCCTGTGGCCGAGCTGGCGCGACGGGCACAAGCATCTCTACCTCTACAGCTTCGACCAGCAGAACCCGATGGGAGTGGAGGCAAAACTAGAGCGCCAACTTACGCAGGGTGACTTCGAGGTTCTGGGAATCGAGGGAGTGGACGAAGCGGCGGGCACTGTGTTTTTCCTGGCCAACCCGGGTGACCCGCGGCAGCAGCACATCTGCTCTGTGAAGCTGGATGGAACTGGCTGGCAGCAGCTCACGCACGAGGAAGGAATGTACTCCGGAAACTTTTCCGAGGATGGCAAACATTACGCGCAAACATTCATGGGGCCGTTGACTGCGCCCCGGATATCTTTGTGCACGGTGGGTGCGGCGTGCGCTCCGGTGTGGCAGGCACGCGATGAGGTGGCAGAGTACGGACTGCGGGCTCCGAAGTTTCTGGAGTTCAAGGCGGAGGATGGAACGACGCTCTATGGGCGTTTATTGCTTCCTCCGGAGACGCCGGCCAGCGGCAAGATTCCGCTGATCGTGAATATTTACGGCGGACCAGGGGCGCAGACGGTGCTGAAGGAACCAACGAATCCGTTCGATGAGATCCTGGCACGAAAGGGCTTCGCGATTTTTTCCGTCGACAATCGCGGGACTCCGGGACGCGACCGCAAGTTCCAGGCGGCGATTCGCCACGAGTTCGGGGCGATCGAGTTGAAAGATCAGCTTACCGCGCTCGATCAGCTTTTCGCGCAGTATCCGCAACTGGATAAGGATCGCATGGCGATTTGGGGGTGGTCGAATGGCGGCTCGATGACTCTGTATGCGATGACCCACTCAGACCGCTTCCGCGCTGGAGTTGCCGTGGCGCCGGTGACCGACCAGATCAACTATGACACCATCTACACCGAGCGCTACCTGGGCCAACTCAAGGATGATCCGGCCGGCTACCGTGGATCCGACGTGACGAGTGCGGCTGCGAATCTGCACGGGGCGCTGTTGATCGCCCACGGGACCGGCGACGATAACGTTCATTTTCAGAATAGTGTTCAGATGATCGACGCGCTGATCAAAGCGGGCAAACAATTCCGGTTGATGATCTACCCCAACAAAACCCACGGCATCGCGGGGAGCGATGCGCGCGATCATCTGTTCCACATGATGGAAGACCACTTTGAGCGGGAGCTGAAGTAGGGAAGGCGCGGCGCACCGGAGCAAGAAGACCCGCCAGCACTTGCTATTTCTTTTTGTCGGGTTTCCGCGACGAACTTACTCGGTTCGAGGTTGTCTTTCTGGAGTCTTCTTTCGCAGAGTTGTCCTTGGATGTCGTTTCCTTGGCGGAGCTTTCCTTCGAAGAATCTCCCTTCGACGAATCTTCTGACTTGCCCTTCTCTTCCTTCTTTGCGTCTGAACCTCCGCCATCGGACGCAGCCGCGTGCGACTTGTTCGCGTAGTCGGTGACGTACCAGCCGGATCCCTTGAACTGCACGGCGGGCGCGGAAATCATCTGCTCCACGCGGCCTCCGCATTCCGGGCACTTCTTGACCATCTTGTCGGAGAACTTCTGGATTTTCTCGAAGCGATGACCGCACTTCTCGCACTCATATTCGTAAAGAGGCATGGTTTTGAGACGGTTGCGAGGAAAAAGTACTTTCACATTGATTCTAGGGGCGGGGGTTCGATGGCGTCAATTCGCGGGCGGAATCGTGAGCGAAGTCAGGCCGCCGCAGTGATAGACTCCGCCCATGAGGGACTCCGGCCACGATCCTGCCCAGAGTGCTGCCGTATCTGAACGATCCTCCTATGCCGCGAGGCCGGCGCTTTATCTTGTGGCGACGCCCATCGGCAACCTCGAGGACATTACGCTGCGCGCGGTGCGCGTGCTCAAGGAAGCGGATGTGATCGCCTGCGAAGATACGCGGCAAACACAGAAGCTGCTTAACCATTACGGCATCACGACGCGCACGGTCAGCTACCATGAGCATAACGAGATGACGCGCGCGGCGGAGCTGGTGAAGGATCTGCAAGAGGGCACAAGCGTCGCGCTGGTGACGGACGCTGGAATGCCGGGGATTTCCGATCCCGGTTTTCGGCTGATTTCGTTGGCCATTCGCCATCACATTCCGGTGGTGCCGATTCCGGGAGCGTCAGCGTTTCTGGCGGCGCTGGTGGCCAGCGGACTGCCCACCGATTCATTTCGCTTCAGCGGATTTGTTCCGGCGAAACGCGGAGAGCGGCGGGTGGCGCTGGAGTCGATCAAGACCTCGCCGCGCACGCAGGTTTTCTACGAAGCTCCGCACCGGATCGTGGAGGCGCTTGCGGATGTGGTCGAGGTTCTGGGCAACGACCGGCATGTGGTGATCGCGCGCGAAGTGACCAAACTGCATGAAGAATTTTTGCGCGGGCGTGCGGGTGAGGTTCTGGAGACGTTGAAGGCGCGCGACGGAGTGAAGGGTGAGATCACGCTGCTGATTGGGAAGGCCGAAGAGGCAGAAACACATGCAGCACCGGAGTCGAAGGTTAGCGTGCGGCAAAGGGTTGAGCAGATCATTTCCGAGGAGAAGCTCGACGAAAAAGCCGCGCTGAAGAAAGTGGCTAAGGAGCGAGGGATCTCTAAGAGCGAGGCGTATCGGGAACTGCAGAGGAGTAAATGACCACGCGCGCGCAGAGCTTACTTCCCCGCTAACTCCTGCTTCACCGCCTCACTAACCATCTTCCCATCCACCCTCATACCTGCACCGGAAAACCGCGCCATGGCGTTCTTCATCACCGTGCCCATTTCCTTCATCGTCGGAGATCCCATCTCGGCGATCACGGCTTTTACTCCGGCGGCGATTTCGGCCTCGCCGGCGGCTTTGGGCAGGTAGGTTTCGATCAGGAGGATTTCGGCAGCTTCTTTGTCGGCCATCTCCGGGCGTCCGCCTTTGGTGAACTGCTCCACGGATTCCTTGCGCTGCTTGATCAGCGTGGTGAGTACGGCTTGGGATTCCTTCTCGTCGAGCGGCGCCATTTTCTCGATCTCGCGATTCTTGAGCGCGCTCTTGACCATGCGCAGGGTGGAGAGGCGCTGCTCCTCGCGCGCCTTCATGGCGGCGGTGATGTCTTTCTGGATTTGTTCGATGAGGCTCATGCGGCGATTATAGACGGTAGGCAGAGGGCCTTGGATGGACTGTAGGCCTGTGACTGGCATCACGGCGGCGCAGAGGCAAGCAACGTAATCTGCTTTGGGGCGCCCGGTGCGCGCGGCAGGGCTGTTTTCCGGCCTGGCTCGGGAGCCGCGATACATCGTGGGAGATTATGAACATGCGAGTCCTGGTTGTCCATGCAAGCGCTTACGGGGCCACGGAAGGAATCGCTGAGCGCATCGGTGCGACCTTGCGCCAGCACGGGCTGGTAGTCACAGTGAGGCCGGTACAAGATGCCGGCGATCCAGCGGATTACGACGCCTGCGTGATCGGAAGCGCTGCCTATTACTTCCACTGGATGAAGAAAGCCACGAATTTCCTGCGCCGAAACCGCGCCGTTCTCGCCGAGCGGCCGGTCTGGTTGTTCAGCAGCGGCCCGCTGGGCACGGAGTCCAAAGATGCTCAGGGCCGGGACCTGCTCACCGTTACGGAGCCTAAGGAGATCGCGGAGTTTAGAGAAGCCATTCATCCTCGGGACCATCGGGTCTTCTTCGGCGCACTGGACCGCAACAAGCTGGGGTTCACTCACCGGCTCCTCTTGAAGCTGCCGGTTAACCGTGACAATGCGATTTTTCCATTGGGCGACTTCCGCGACTGGAACGACATTGCGGCTTGGGCCAGCAACATTGCCCTGGCGCTGAAAGCCTCTGCGGATGGTGCTGCTTCTTCCCACGCAGATTTACATGCAGTCTTGACCACTCAATGAGGATGGCCAGACTCTGGTGAAATGCCCTGCCCGCGCGTGCTTCGAGGGCGTGGGTCCGGTAGACTAATAGACTATCCTTTTCGGAAGGACTCCCACTATGCTGCGCAAGAACCGTCTTTTTACTCCCGGGCCAACCCCGCTGCTGCCCGCGGCGCAAACGGCCATGGCGTCGTTTACGGCGCACCACCGCACCGCCGACTTTCGCGCATTGTTCCAGCGTGTGCTGGCCGACGTGAAGGAATTCATCGGCACGAAGAACGACGTGCTGGTGCTGGCTTGCTCGGGCACCGGAATGATGGAGGCGTCGGTGTCGAACCTGACATCGCCGGGCGATAAGGTTTTGGTGCTTACCGCCGGAAAGTTCGGCGAGCGCTGGACGGGGCTGGCCAAGGCATTCGGCTGCAACGTGGAGGTGCTGTCCGCGCCGTACGGTGAAACGTTCTCGCTGCATGACATTCGCGCGAAGCTGACCTCCGGCGTGCGGGCCGTCTTTGTGCAAGCGACAGAGAGTTCCACCGGCGCACGGCATGACGTGCGGGGCATTGCGAAGCTCGTGCGCGAACAGGATGACGCATTGCTGATTGTCGATGCCATAACCGGACTGGGTACGACTCATCTCGACGTGGATGGCTGGGGCGTGGATGTAATTATTGGCGGGTCGCAGAAGGCGCTGATGATGCCGCCCGGACTGGCGTACTGCGCGGTGAGCGAGCGGGCGTGGAAGCGGATGGACGCGACGACTTCGCCACGCTACTACTTCGATTTACGCAAGGAACGCAAGTCGGCGGCGAAGGGCGAATCGGCCTATACGCCTGCGACCTCGCTGTTTGCGGCTATGGGCGCCGCGTTGGCATTTATTCGAGAGATGGGAAATGGCGATTTGGCCCAGGGACGCGAAGGGCTGGTCGACAATGCCGAACTCTGCGCGGAGATGACGCGCGCAGGCGCACAGGCCCTGGGCCTGAAGTTGTATGCCGCTTCGCCCGCGGCCGCGCTGACGGCGATCTGTTCGCCGGACGGAATCGATTCCGGAAAGATCGTGAAAGAATTCCGCGAGACGTTCGATGCGGTCGTGGCCAACGGCCAGGGTGAGATGAAAGGCCAGTTGTTCCGCATCGCGCACATCGGCTACTACGATTATCTGGACACGATCGGCATCCTGGGCGCCCTCGAACATGTTCTCGCCCGCGTCAGCGGGAAAACTATCGAGTATGGCGCAGCGTTGCGAGCGGCTCAAGAGGTGTACGCGCGCGGGTTGTCCAGGAATCGGCAACTAGTTGGAGCTTGAGGACCGCGGGAAACGGTCCTCGTCCTAGTTAACGGTAAAGTTCATTGGAGCCGAAGTCTCAGCCAGTGTGCCACCGCTGCCGTATGGGCCCGAGCCGCTTGTGGCCGGATTGGTTACCGTAATCGGCACAGTGGCAGGGGTAGCGATATCGGTGGCCGAGATCGTCGCGGTGAGTTGGGCCGCGCTCACGTAGCTTGTAGTTTGTGCGGCGCCGTTCCAGTTTATGGTCGCGTTGTTCGAAAAGTTGGCGCCGTTCACGGTCAGGATGAACGCGGGTTCCCCTGAGTTGACGTTGTCTGGCGCGAGTTCGGTGATGCTTGGCATCGACCCGGCCACTGCGGGAGTGGTGGCTTTCGAGCTGTAGCCGCACGCCAGCGTGAATGCGGCCAGCGCAGCTAGTAATAACGTTGAAATTCGTTTCATGACTATCCCTCCATGGGCAAGTAGATTTCGTTCGCGGTCGGCCCATTTGTGGAGTCTATGCAGGGGGTGAGTTCAGGGTGTCAGAGGCGTGTCAAATGTCTGTCAAGATCTTGTCGGGCGGCATTTCTACTAGGGTTTTTGGGACAAGGTCTTAAAAGAAAGGGACGAGCGCATTGTGAAGATTGTCATAGCGGAAAAGATCTCCGCATCGGCGGTTGACCAACTTAGAGAACCGGGCTGGGCCGTTCTTACCGCGGATCAAATCGAGGGCAAACTCACCGCGGAATTGGAGTCCGCGGACGCGCTGATCGTGCGCTCGGCGGTGCAGGCGGATGCGGCGCTGCTGTCGCACGCAAAGAAGCTGCGCGTGATTGGCCGGGCGGGCGTGGGCGTGGACAACATCGATCTGGATGCGGCCACGCGCCAGGGCATCGCGGTAATGAATACGCCCGGCGCGAATGCCGTGGCTGTCGCAGAGCAGACCCTGGGCATGATGCTGGCCATGGCTCGCCATCTTTGCCGTGCGGATGCCCTCATGCACGCCGGAAAATGGGAGAAGAAATCGCTGCAAGGCACGGAGTTGCGCGGCAAGACGCTGGGGATTGCCGGCCTGGGCCGCATTGGCATGGAAGTGGCGCGGCGGGCGCGCGCCTTCGGGATGGAGATCCTGGGAAATGATCCGTTTATTTCCGTGGCAGTGGCCAAGGAACAGGGCATCCGCATGGCGAGCCTGGATGAGCTGTATGCGGCGGCGGATTACATCACGCTGCATGTGGGCCTTACGCCGCAGACGGCCGGGATGATTAACGAGTCGGCCATCAAGAAAATGAAAAAAGGCGTGCGGCTGGTGAACTGCGCGCGCGGAGAACTGGTGAACGAGGCCGATTTGGTGCAGGCGCTGAAACAAGGCCATATTGCGGCTGCGGCACTCGACGTCTTCAATGAAGAGCCATTGAAGAAGAACTCGCCGCTGCAGACGATAGAGAACGTCATCCTCACTCCACACATAGGCGGTTCCACGTACGAGGCGCAGGAAGCGGTGGGCGTGCAGATTACACAACAGGTGCGGGAATACCTGAAGCACGGCGTTATTCAGAATGCGGTGAACGTTCCCTCGGTCTCGGCCGAAGAGTATGCGGAGATGCAGCCTTATATCGTGCTGGCGGAACGCATGGGAGCTTTTCTGGCGCAGATTTCCGAGGGCTCGATGGAAGAGATTTCCTTGCGCTACAGCGGGCATATCGCGGAGTGGAGGACGGAACTGATTCGTAATGCGGCGATCAAGGGCATCCTCAACCAGGCGCTGGAGGAAAAAGCCAACCTGGTGAATGCGGCGTCGTTGGCGGACCGTCGCGGGCTGCGCATCCATGAGGCGCATAAGGCAAAGGCCTCAACCGGCGGTGCCGGGAGCGTGCTGTCGGTCTTTCTGAAGAGTTCAACCGAAGAGCACATGGTGAATGGCGCCGTCTTGCACGGGGTCGCGCCCCGCCTGCTGCACATCGATGGCATTGACGTGGAAGCGCCGCTGGAGCGCAACCTGATCTACCTGCGAAACCGCGACGTGCCCGGGGTGATCGGCAAAGTGGGGACAATCCTGGGCGAGGCGGAGATTAATATCGCGGACTTCTCCTTAGGACGGCGCAGCGCGGAAGCGTCCTCGGAGCCGCGCGAGGCTATCGCCGTGGTCCACGTGGATGGCCGTGTACCGGACGATGTGCTGAAGAAACTCGAGGAGATTCCCGCGGTGCGGCAGGCGAAAGCGGTGAGGCTATTCTGAGTTGTCCCGGCGTAGCTTGCGGCTCTCGGCCAGTAGAGCCATCGAGTGCATCAAATTCTGCAGCGTCACGATGCCCACCAGCCGCTGATCCTCGACCACCGGAATGATGCTGAGATTGCGCGATGTGAGTTTGCGGAAGGCGGAAGCCAGCGACTCCTGGCGGATCGAGACCTCAAAGAGTTTGTTCATTACCGCCTGGACGTAGCCGTTGCCTTCCACGCGCAGCGCTTCCATAATGCGCTGGCGGGAAATTACCCCCACCATGTCACTGCCCCGGACCACGGGGAAATCATCCTGCAGGGAGTGCACGGCTTTATCCAGCGCGTCTTCCAGAGTGTCCGCCGGTGACAAGGTCGCGAAGTCGGTCAGCATCACTTCTTCCAGCCGCACATTATCCAACACGGATTGGAATATGACCGCTCGTTCCTCGAGTTGCGCCGCCGAAAAGATGATGACACCGACCATGGTGAGCCAGTGATTAATGCTGAACAATCCCGCAACCATCAGGCACATTGCCATGGCGTGGGTAATGGAGACGGCGCGTCGAGTAGCGGCGGAAGAATCAATGCTGCGCGCGAAGAAGGCCCGAAGAATGCGGCCTCCGTCGAGAGGATATGCCGGCAGAAGATTCAAGCCCGCTATGTAAAGGTTGGCCCATACCAGGCTGCGCGGCAAGTTGCTCGACTGAAACCATGGCCACTCCCACACCTTCGCCTCGGGAACCGCGGCGTAGATAACGCCGGCCGCAAGCAGCGCGAACGCGAGGTTCACCAGCGGTCCGGTGAGAGCGATGCGGACGTCCCGCTGCCAGGCCGCCGCAGTGGATTGCGGGGGCTGCGCTCGCGATTCGTCAAATACAGTGACGCCGCTGAGCGGCAGGAGAATGACCGCCTTGGGAATCAATCCCGCGCGCCAGGCCACAAGCATGTGTCCGGCTTCGTGGACCGCGACGCAGGCCAGCACGATTCCAACCAGCGCCAGGTCCCGCGACCCGTTGGCCGAGCCATGTACGTTATATTCCGTCCAGAAAACGAACAAAGGCAGAATCAGAAACGTCAGGTGGATGCGAACCTCGACTCCGAACAGGCGCCCGACGTGAATGGAGAAACTTCTCATGAGTCTTGGCTACTACAGTTATTTTACATGGTCGGATATATTGGCTGCGGTACTCGAAGGTACAGAGCCATGCGCGTGATCGGCGGAAAATACCGGGGGCGTCCTTTGCGCTCGTTGAGCGGCAGAGATATCCGTCCCACTTCCGACCGGTTGCGCGAGACATTGTTCGACGTGCTCACGGCCGGCAATCCGGAAGCGCTCGAGGGCAGCGTGTGGATGGATATGTTCGCCGGCACCGGAGCGGTGGGAATCGAAGCCCTGAGCCGTGGCGCCAAGCAGGTGTTGTTCGTGGAGACCTCGCCGCGGGCGGCGCAGTTGATCGAGCAGAACCTGCACAGCCTGGAAATCGCGGATGGATACAGAATTCTAGGTGGCGATCTTGCCGGAATTATATGGCGCTTGGAAAGGCAACATGTCGTCGCCGACGTCGTATTCCTCGATCCGCCTTACCGGATGCAGGAGGCCTACCAACAGACCTTGACGGCGCTAGCCGATTCATCGCTGGTGTGGGCTATGTCGCTGGTGGTTGCGGAGCACGAAAAGAAATTCGATCCGGGCGATGAATTCGGATCCCTGCGAAGAGTCCGCAAACTGGTGCAGGGAAACAACGCACTCAGCTTTTTCAGCATTGGCGGAGCCCCGGACCTGAATGAAAGGCCAAGGCGCAAATTGCGCGCGGAATGAGCGCCTGCAACTTACATCAGCAGTTCCGATCCGCGGCGGGCGAGGGGGTGTTGCATCTCCTGCAGATCGTTCTTCACCCGGTTAAGGCCGTAAACGCAGCCCTCGAATTCGCGCGAGAGATGGGCGAACAGGGGCGCTACTTTGGCGTATTCGAAGTGCTCGAACTTCGACACAATGTAGTAGCTTTCCTTCCCCGCTTTTATCCACTCCACAAAATTCTCGAGGCGGTGACGGCGCAGGCGGAAATGGTTGATGCTCTCGGGAAACATGCCTGTGAAGAATAGCGCGTAATCTCCAATGTGCTTCCGCACCTGACGCTCGCGATCGAACGAAGGCGCAGGGCCGTAGACGGGATCGGACTCCAGCAGCATCTCCCCCAAGTCGGTGAGAGGACGGCCCGCCACATCATGAATCTTGAACAACTGATCGCACTCGCAGAACTCCGTGAGCAACTGTGAGACGTAGGCGACGACTTGTGGATCGCGGATGCCGATCTCCTCGGCATAGTGGCGTCCGACCAACTCCTGGAACAGTTGCCGCAGCGGATGCGATTCCGGAATCATTTCTCTGGCCCCCTAAAAGCCCGTGTCGCTCATGGGCTTCCCACATTGTTAAGTAACTAGTTACCTTACCTGCACGACAATAGCAAGTGACTTTTGTTTATTCGGCGCATCATTTTTGTAAATCATTAGAGCAGGCTACCGCCAGCAAAGTTGGCGCGAAGTTTTGTTGGCAAACGCGCGCGGCGGCTGCTAATTCCACCCACTTGGCCGCTAAATTAAGATGTATAGAGTGAGTTAAGAAAGGAGTCAGGCGGATGGAAAGAACAAACATCTCCAGCGGAACACCGTGGGAACCCATTGCGAGTTACTCTCGTGCGGTCAAGATTGGACCACACGTGCATGTGTCGGGCACAACGGCGACTGGGCCGGGCGGCAAAATTGTGGGCGTGGGAGACGTGTACGCCCAAGCCGTGCAGACTTTGAAAAACATTGAGAGCGCCCTGCACAAGGCCGGAGCCAGCATGAAGGATGTGGTGCGCACGCGAATGTATGTTACCAATATTGCGGAGTGGGAGAAAATCGGTAAGGCCCACGGAGAATTTTTCCGCGACATTCGTCCTGCAACTTCGATGGTGCAGGTAAGTGCATTGATTGCGCCCGAGATTCTGGTGGAAATCGAGGCCGACGCTTACGTTTCGGGGAACTGAGAGTAGAATTCCACATTCCAAAGCTTTTGCGGCAACCGGAGGCGAAGAGTGAAGAGCTATGGGTGGATACTGCTTCTTGCAACTATAGTTTCGGCGGTCGCGCAAGCACAAGACAATCGCAGCCCCGAAACCTGGACCGTGATTCGCGCCGGCGCGCTCATCGACGGCAAGTCCGACAAGCCGCGGCGCGATCAGGTCATCATCGTCCACGGCAATCGAATCGAGATTGTCACCGACGCCGCCGCTGCCAAAGTTCCCTCCGGCGCAACCGTAATTGATTTGTCGAAAGCCACGCTCCTGCCCGGTCTCATCGATTCCCACACTCACATTTTTCTGCAGGGGGAAGATCCGGCGCAGGGTGGATACGACGCCAACATCCTGAATGCGCCGCTCGCCCTGCGCGCGGCGCGGGCCACGGTTGCGGCACGGCGGGCGCTGGAACAGGGCTTCACGACCCTGCGCGACCTGGAGACCGAAGGCGCCGGTTATGGCGATATCGGCATCAAGCAGGCCATCGAGCAGGGCTATATTCCGGGGCCGCGCCTGTTCGTTGTAACCCGCGCCATCTCGACCACCGGCGGTTATCCGCTGGAAGGCTACGCTCCTGAACTCGACATGCCCAAAGGCGCGCAGATTGTCGATGGCCCGGTGGAGGCGCGCAAAGCGGCACGCGAGCAGCTCGACCACGGCGCCGACTGGATCAAGGTCTACATGACGCATCGCTCGTGGGTGGGCAAGAATGGCGAACTGGTTTCGCAGCCTACGCTCACCGTCGAGGAGTTGCGGGCGATCGTGGACGAAACTCACGGCTGGGGCAAGAAAGTTGCCTGTCACGCTTATGGCGGCATTGGCCTGCATCGGGCGCTGGACGGGGGATGCGACTCCATCGAGCACGGCCTGGACCTGGATGACGCGGCGATTTCCCAAATGCTGAAGCAAGGCACATGGTACGTTCCGACGATCAGCGCCTACTACAACGATTGGGCTCCGGCGGACACTCCTGCCGGACAACGCGACCGCCTGCGCGTTTCGTTGCACGAGCCTTCGTTCCGGAAGGCGCTGAAGGCTGGGGTGAAGATTGTCTTTGGCACCGACATGGGCGGAATCCCCTGGACCGAGCCGATCGCGCAGGAGTTCCCGCGCATGGTGGAGCTGGGCATGGCGCCGATGGATGCCATTCAGAGCGCAACCTCGCGCGCCGCCATCATGCTCGACATGGACGGGAAGATTGGGGTCGTCGCGCCGGGAGCGTTCGCGGACATAATTGCGGTGAGCGGCGATCCCCTGCACGACATCAAGGCGCTGGAGAATGTGCAGTTCGTGATGAAGGACGGGAAGGTATTCAAGAGCGAACCCAGCCATTAGGCCGGTCGGTCTAGCGTAATTTCCGGCTCGGGGCCAGGCGAGAGAGATTTTCCTGTTTTTTTCTTTCAATTCTCTTGACATCGGCGTGGCCGTGAGCATAATTCATCAATCCGGATTCTGGTTTAGGTTGGACCCAGGCTCGATAAGCAGCGGAGAGCCGGGAGGGGAGCATTTATGAGCGTGCTGGAACTTTGTGACCGCGAAATCGCGGCGGTTCCGCTGGAAGCCAGCGTAGCCGACGCCATCAATAAAATGCTGCACCACCACGTGGGCGCAGTGGCCGTGGTCGACTCCGAATACCGGGTGGCGGGCATCTTCACCGAGCGCGACGTCCTCCGCAAGATGGCGCTCAGCCGCACCGATCCCGAGAACACGCCGGTCCGCGAACTGATGACCACGCCGGTGGAGATGGCCACGCAGACAACCGGGGCGGGCGAAGCGCTCACCACGATGTTGGAGCGCCACTTCCGCCATCTGCCGGTGGCCGACGAAAACGGCAAGCTGCTGGGGATTCTCTCCATTCGCAATCTGCTGGAGTGGCGCGTCAACGACCTCAGCCGCGAACTGGAATCGCTCGAGCAGTACGTCTCCAACGATGGGCCCGGAGGCTAGCGCTTCGCGGCTGTGCTACGAGCTGCGGCACACTTTCCGGGCTGTGGATTTCCTACTGAAATAACTTCTGGGCGGCGGCGTTTCCTCTTAGGGCATTGGCTGTGAATGACCCGAAACTGGGTATACCCCTCGGCTTTGCCTAATAATGCCATCTTGCCCAGCAATTCGGGCATTTGTCCCAAAATTCTCAAGACTCCGTTGATGTCGCCCACTCAGCGAGTCGAGGCGCTAGAAACCACCAATAAGGCTGCGCTCGCACCGCCGATACCATCCAATCAATGTCCATCTTCCCCGCAGTGTCAACGGGCAACTTCACAAGCAGTCGTCCGAGCTTCGCTTGAAAACACTTCCGATAGTACGAATAACGCCACCGCTCTGCATTTAGGGATGCAACGATGAAAACGAGAGCTTCGACAGGATAATGGCCGATAGGCTTCGCAACGGCAACGTCATCCTTCGCAGCGAACTTGTATGGGTGCAACTTCGTTGTCAAGGGGCTGCCGTTGTAGGCGATCGTCAGAGCATTCTTGTAGATGTCCCCAGTCGGAATCGTATACCCACCAATAATCCCGTTGTCAGCGTCCGCACACGACACGACGGGCAGCGGTCCCGGTTTCTCGTCCCCAAGGCTGTGGTAGTCCCCAGCAGTCAGAGAAAAAATACCTTCGAGCGCAAAATCCTTGAACTGCTTTTTCCCTCCCAGCCCACTGTTGGTCGCCGCATTGCCGCCCTTCCGGGACGCTTCCAATATCGTCGGAACTCCATTGTCATACTGCAAATCAACCGTCACCAATCCTACGATGACATCACGGATTTGGAGGTCCAGCCTCGCCAGCACTTCGCCCGTGGTCGGGGTGACGCTGTCCAGATAAGCCTCCGGCACTAACTCTAACAGCGGATCGCTAAAATCAATCGGTGCTGTCTTGCAGAGCATCGGCGTATTAACTTTGGATTGACCGGGAGCACTCACGAATGTTCTGAGCGAGGGCAAAATCTTTCCCGAATCGTCCTGCTCTTGACGCGGCGGTATCATGTCGCTCGCCCCAAGACGCTTCGATTTGATTTTGAGATGTCCGTCACGGTTGATTCTGCCCCAGTACACAGGTTGCTTTTGCGGATGGGGAAAGCCCTTTTTAACTATGATTCCGACAACCTGCTTCAATGCAGCCGGATAAAACAATTCATCTGGAAAGCTGATTACCGCGACAAGTGTGTGCTTCCTAAGCAACTCATCCGTGCGCCATACCTTTTCTTCGCGAGCGCCAAACATCGCATCCATCGGAAGTAAGCTGAATAGGATTCCGCCGTCGGCAATCTCCGACAGGGCGGCGGAGACGAACCGATACTCCTGATCGGTGCTGCCACGCAGAGCAAACGGAGGATTCATTAAGACCCGCGTCACAGCCTCTTGTCCAACGGTGGGAAGCGTGTCAGATGTTGTGCTTGCCGTCTCCGCGAAAGATCATATTAACAATCGCGAGCATCGCGACGGCTGATTCCTGCTCGATGCCGAAAAGTCCCAGTTCTTTGAATTTCTCAAGCTGGCTTTGGGTCGCTGTACGCCTAACGTGATCGAATGCTGCAACCAAAAATCCGCCCGTTCCGCAAGCGACATCTAGAACGACATCTTTGTAAGATACGCCTATCGCTTCAACGGCGAATCGTGTGACATGACGAGGTGTCAAGACGATTCCTATTTCCTTAGCACCGTTCCCGTATTTAAGAAACACCTCATAAAACTGGCCCAGCACGTCGGTCCGTGAGTTCATAGCAGACCGAATATTCAACTTCAATAGCTCCTGAATGGTGAGCACCAACGCAAACTTATACTTCACATGGTTCTTCGTGCTCGTAGGAGCAATGATCTTAACGAAAGGGAAAAAATCCGGCTTTCCATTCTCGATAAGCTTCGCCTTGCTACGTGCGTTAATTTCGCCGATCAAAACTGGCAGAGATGTATCGAGATTCGGCGGCTCGTCGAGGACTGATAGCAGGAGAGCCGCCATTGTCTTTGCGCGATCATTCTTGTTGATCCCGCCGACGTGCAGATAACCGTTTATACGTTCGGCTGCTTGCAGGAAAAGATACTGAGGCGGCGCATAGTCATGGATGTCCGAAACGTCGTTCTCAATTAAGAATCTAACCGATTCCGGAGACAGCAAACCAGTTGCCTCTTGTCCGTTGATGGTAACTGCTCGCCACTTCCCATCAATGCGAATTTTAGTCTTGATGAGATAGCCGGAAGACTCATTCCCAGCAACACCGGAAGCAAGAATGGCCCGTATTTTCCCCGGCCCATTGTTAATTTTATCGGCGTAATCATTGATCGCTTCGTCAACGGCTTTGGCTAGTTCCTTCCGGGTCGCCTTGGCTTCTATGACCCACACTAACTTTTCCGACACTTTGACGATGTTTTCCGGGCGCATCGCCCCAAGAGCCTGCTTTATGTCGGGATGCGAAAGGCACTGATTCTGAGTCCATACTTGGCCGCCCGTTCCGACACTCGGATTCTTGACGGTCCACTTAAGATCACGCAGGTCTCGCCGGATGAAGTCGTAAGCCTCGACCTCCGTTTCCGCCAACTTCGCCAGAAGAGGCGGCGGACCCTTATCGGATTTGAGCTTGGGCGGCATCGCACTCACTTTTCCTTGGGTAATACGCCCGCTTCTCTAAGGGCCAATTGGCGCAACCATGCGGACAGCTCAAGCCCTGCTCGGTCTGCCGCCTCTGTTAGAGCCTGCTTCTGTTCGGCAGAGATACGCATTCTGACCACGTCATCTTTTAACGACTTGGAGATTGATGCGCCGTGAGTTTTGCGTCTGGGTTTCACCATGCGCCACAATGTAGCCTTTATGTAGCTACGTGTCAATAGCAAAGTTTGTGCTTGACAATAACGCAAAATGTAGCTACAGTGTAGCAGCACAACGAGGATAGCGAAATGATGGAAACCAGACAGCAACGGGGTATTGAGCTTGCAAAGACCGGAACGATTCGCCATACGGGAGTGGATTGGATTGCTCCGTCTCAGGTTGGCAAGGGAACTTACCTTGTGAACGTAAAAGAGTGAGCCGCCGACGTTCTCGTGGGGGCTGGCCCGGCCTAACCAAATTCTCGGGGGTGCCGCTGTCCAAGCCCCGCTTGGGCGGGGCCTTCGATCTTCACCTTTCCACAACCCGCTGTGACATCCAACCTTGCCCCCGCAATTCAAATCGGTGATCATGGTCGAGGCCGTGACGGTCGGCTACACAGCCAATCGCCGCGCTCTAAGTCCTTTGTTTGACGTATTTTGAGATCTAAGCTCTTTGAAAAACGAATTTTGCGGGGAATCTCTGGCTAACTCGTTGATTCCGCCATATCGCTAGGTATAGGGGTACCCCGGAATCAAGCAAAATCCGGGCCCCAGCAGGCTGCTTCCAGTGGAACGCACTCAGAATTATTTCCAGCGGAAATCCACAAGCTGGGTCTCAGCCTCAGCGCAGCTCCACCGACACCAAATCCCCATCCGATACTCCACCGGGCCTGTAGTTCACCGACACCGGCCGATCATTCCACGCGCAAGAAAACGTATCGGCCCCAATCAGCAGCAGCGATTTGTAATCGGCAGTCCGCAGCTTCAAAACCACTCCGCCCGACACGACGGTAAGAACCGCCGCCGGAGACTGCGAGCAGTCCACGCCCACCAGCCGCCCCTGAAAAAACTTCGCGGCGCGCTTTTCTCCCGCTCCGGCGTTTTGCGCCGCCTGCGTCTCCGCCGCGCGCTTGGCGGCATCCTGCTCCAGCACGTCAAACGGAGTACCTTGCGGAGAAAGTTTCGGACCCATCGAGGCCGCCGAAAGCCCGTACCTCTGCTGGTTGGCCAGCCGTCCGAGCAGTTCGCGCGCCTCCGCCGCCACCTGCGGATTGCCGCTGGTCTTCAAACGATCCAGCAAGGCCCGCGCCGCTTCCCACTTCTTGCCCTCCACGTAGATTTCCGCCAGGTGGAAAACGTACTCCTGATTGCGCGGGCTGAGCTGTATCGCCGCCCGTTCCGCCTGCATCGCCGCCACCGGACCGCCTCCCACCATGCGCGCCATCGCCATCAGGTCATACGCGTCGGCGAATTCCGGATACCAATCCAGCACCGCCCGCAAATCCTGCATCATGTTGGGCAGGCCCATAATGTCGGCGTGCTTCGCCTTGGCTACGCGGTACTTCAGCACCGCAAGGTAGTAGCGGATCCACATATCGCGCCGGTTGAGCGCCGCCGCATCCCCCAACTCTTCGGCCGCGGCATCGAACTCGCCATGCTGCAGGTGGTCCCAAGCCAGAGCGCGGTGGGCAATCTCATTGCCCACGCTCGCCACCAGCGGCGCATTTTCTGTGTCTCCCTTATTGTCTTTTTTGCTGTCCTTCTTGTCTTTATCTTTATCATCGCCTTTGCTCGCGGTGCCGGGATCCGGAGCCGTAGCCAGCGCCTGCAGTTCCTGCAGAGCGGCTTCCCGGCGTTCGGGAATCCTGATCTTTATCTCATCCGTTAAAGCCCGGGCGTCGCTTTCGCGCATCGGCTTCGAGATGATCGCGCTGTCCTCCGGTCCAACCGGCGCCGCGAGCCGGTACACCTGCGGCGGATTGCGCGGGGCATTCGGTTGCCTGGAATCGTCCAGCGCCGCGAACAGCGGCCTGAGCGAGTGGAAATAATCCTTCACCGCCTGGTCGAATTGCGCCGGCGTCACGCCATAAGCCTTCTGAATCGCTTCCTCAACCGGCACGTGCTGATTCTCGACCAGATCAAAATACGTTCCCGTCTCCGGCAGCTTCTTTTCGTGGAGCAAATAATGCACCGTCATCCACGACTGCGCGTAGAACAGCGTGTGGTGTGTGGCTTCCACATAATCGGAAGTGTCATGCTTCATCGTCAACAGATCGGGCAGCGCCAGCCAAACCTGCCCGCCGAGCAGCTCGGTCAGCGACTTCGGAAGATTCCGCGCCTCCTTCTGGTTATCCAGCAAATCCACGCTGTACACCGGATTCAATTCCGGGTCGCCGCCAATTTCGTATTGTTTGTTATCCACGCGGATCGAGCCGAAATATTCCGCCAGCCCTTCGTCGAACCATCCCTCCACCGGAGGATAGTTATAGTTCAGCAGCCGGTGCGCAAAGTCATGCGCCACAGCGCGCCAGGATTCCTCTTCGAATAAGTTCAGCACGATAAAATTCTGGTCTTCGCCGGGGACGAAAAATCCCGGCACACTGATTGGCTGGGCTTGGATCGGCTGGAGTTGATTGTCCTGCCCCTTCCGCAGCGACGCGCTCTGGTAATAATTCTTGTCGTTCTTGAACGCCAGAATGGTCAGCGGCACCGGCTCGTTCAGCCGCTCCTTCATCAGCAGCACGGCAAACACCGCCCGCATCTGCTCGAACCGCAGCGCAACTTCCTTCCCTTTTTTCTCCCCTGCATCGGTGATCACGGTGAAATGCGTGGAGTGAATCTCCAGCCAGGGCGACGGCTCAGTCTCACGCGCAGAGGATGAAGGCAGAAGAAAGACCAGAAGTATGAAGGAAAGCAATGAAGCCGGGATGGGACGAGTGCGGGCCATGCGCCTGCCGTGGGCGGAGGAGAACAACTACTGAAATGCTAACACGAAGAAAACGGCTGAATCTCCGGAAACGGACGTGAGTCCGCGGACCCCAGTAGTTACCCCTACCCGTAGAAAACGCTTAAAGGGATCGGGGTGCTAGGGTATAAGATCCTGGTGACATCCCGCGCGTAGCAGGAGGTACGCTTAGCGCGTGAGTATGCAATACGTTCAAATAAGAAACGGCTGCGGCCGACGGATAAAGCTGTTCCCGCGGTTCCCAAAGCCCACGAAGGGGCGCGCCCACGCGCCTGGGCCAATAGAACTTAGCCCCGACGCGGTTTCGACCCCGGTCCTCTTGGGGGCGGTCGTGGATTGCGACGGCTGGGCGGAGGTGAAAGATTGTATCTCCCTCGAAAACGTGGCAGGGGCCCCGACATTCATAAGCATTCGAGCCAGCAAGAGGAAGCCTATAAAGCTGAGGTTGAAGCTCAAAAGAACCAAGGGGGCAAGGGCGAGCGTCAAAGTCATACGTATCTCCGAGAAGGCTCGGGTGATAAGCCAAGACGCACTTGCCAGTCCATCCGAGGTGAAGAAGCTTGAAAAACAGAGTCTTGTTACGCTGAAGCAAGTCTTTCCAGTTTACCTTCCCTCCAGTTACTCATACGGTTATGAAGACAGTCTTTACCTTTGCCGCGATTGCGGTCGTCCGATCGTCTTTCGGGGTTCGCCTCCCCGACCCATTCACGTCTGATTCGCATGCCGAAGCCTTATGTGACCGAAAAAATCGAAGACATCGCGGGCTACCTTCGCGCGACCGAAGGAATCGTGAAGCGCTGGTCTGATCACAAGAGCGGTACCGTGCGACCCTGGTACCGGGGGCAGTCTGACGCAAGCTGGGGCCTACAACCCGGCGAATACCGACCTGGCCTCGTGGTGAACCCCGACCAATTGCGCTCAGAATTCCAGCTCAGGGCACTCCCGCTGCTTCGACACCTGCCCCACGATGGCTGGGAGTGGTACTTTCTGATGCAGCACTACGGGTTACCTACCCGCCTGCTTGACTGGACCACCGGATCACTGCTCGGTTTGTATTTTGCAGTGCGCTCACAGGTCGGCCTTACTGATGCTGCCGTTTGGGTTCTAGACCCGTGGCAACTCAACAAGGAAAACCTCGGCAAGGGGGAGCTTTTGTTTTCACACGACCGGGCAGCTTCGCCGTATCTTCCTAGGATTTATGCAAGGCGGGCGAAGCTGCCCGACCCACCCGTCGCAATGGTACCGCCGCATAACAGCGATCGAATCACCGTCCAGCGCGGGGCGTTCACGGTCCATGGCGATTCCCGCGACGGGATCGAGCAGGCATTTACCAACCGACTCGTGAGACTTGTCATCCCCAAACTGCAGGCAGTAGCCGTCAAGCGAGGCCTGCGCATGGCAGGAATTGGTGAGTTTACTGTGTTTCCTGAACTGGTTGGGTTGTGTGACGAGATTCGAGCCGCCGAGATCGAAGGCTTCTAAGCCTTATTCTGGCAAAGCTACCCCGCCAGCATGGTTCCGCGCAGGCACAAGAACCACCAGCCTGGTGCGGGAGCAGTACGGGCCATGCGCATGCCTGCAGAGATCGGAGAGGAGAATACCGCTACACGTAAATGCTAACACGCGGTTGTCGGCGCGCGGCCGCTGCCGCTCCCTGAATTCGGTCCCGCTGCCGTCTCAGTGCCGCCCCAGCCCGTTACTCAGGCTGTCGATGATGCCCGCGCAACTGGATATCGATCCCAACCATCGGCCCGTAAACATTAATGCCATAGTTTATAAAGCCCCAGGGGTTCTTATCGGCGGGGTTATACTTCTGTTCGGATAAATTGGCATTCGATATATGCATCCAATTCAGGCCGAGCGAAACTGCATAGCGAGAATTGAAGTTATAGCGCACTCCGCTGCCCAGGTTGAGAGTAAAGGTGAAGTCCTGTCCTTGCGCGTACGGCACGCCCAGGGGGCCCTTCGCGTTGATGTCCCCGAGGCCGGCGCGCCAATCGAAGTAGGGGGTAGCCCTCCAGTTACGCGGCACAAAATTGCGCCGCATGCCCATGATGTACGCGAAATAGTGGGTTTCAGGTCCCCTGGGAATCGCGACCACCGCGCCGCTGAACTCCAGATCCCAATTGCCACGCAGAATCAACGGACCCCTTATGTTGCCTAACTGCCATCGCAGAGTACCAATGATGGGCACCAGCGTGTACTTGAGAGGGTATGACTCATATTGATCGCTTAGCGCAAAATCGAAAGGAAAAGGGATATTGATGGGAAGCCATCCCACATCCTGGGAGAATTCGAGCTTGTTCTTGAAATAAATGTCTCGGTTGAAGTCAGGTGGTTTGGACACCCGTACTTTTTCATTCGACAGCTGGATACTTGCACCCTCACCAGGCGTGTTACCCAGCATTGCCGATGACTCCTGTCCGGAGTTGGGGTTCCCCTCCCTGGCACAAGCCCCGGCGCCGCCGTTAGCGGGGCACGCATTGGAGCCAGCACTGTGACAATTGCGATCGGCTGTGCCCCCGCCGACGTTGTCGTGGCCCAACTCCGCCGGGTCGCAGTTACCCGTATTCTGAATGTAATCGCTACACTGATACGGACCGCCGCTGTATATCGAATCGAAGGTAAGGTTCGCCGGGTTGTAGCCGCACGGCTGGGCGCTTGCAAGAGGAGCGAGAATTGCGAGACTAACCAGGAGCAGGGCTGAGGAGAGGATGATCGCGCTGGTTTCTTTGTTTATCGGCATAAGCGCAAAGTAGGCTTTTCATCCACAAGCGGCGCCGTACGCGTTTCCCTTCTTCCAATGCGACCTGAGGCGGAACCAAACACTCAGCCAGACAGGTTGGCGGGGATTTTGCCATAGGCCCACGGAAGTGTCAACGCGCTGGACGAGTACAGCCGCTTCGGGGTTAGCTGAATTATTTTCAAGAACGCATCAAGGAAGGGCTGGGAGAGTTGCTGCGAATCGCAGGAGCGTGACGGCCGCCGATTGACGCCACGAAGCGAAAAGAAGTTAAATTAATCCCGGCCAATCGCCGATACGGCCAACCTTAGAGGAACGAAGCCGTGTCTAATCTATACACGAATAGATCGCACGCATCAGCGGCTAGGAGCGATTTCTTTGCGAAGTGCCGACGGTCCTCCGGTCCGGCTTGAGCTGCGGTGGGCTTGTGTCCATCCGAAGTCTCAACACTTGGCGTTTGTCTTGGTCGGCCTTCTTGTCGGTATATCTATCTGTGCCAATCCAGCTTTTGGGCAGAACCTGCAAACTGACGGCCAATCGAATGTTGTCCACGGCACGGTGATCAACTCTGTGACCCACCAGCCCATTGGCCGTGCTCTCGTCCATTCTCCCGACAATCGCTACGCGACTCTGACCGACGGGGAGGGTCATTTTGAATTCGCCCCGCCCAAGGCAGCAGACGAGAGCGGAAGCTCCTCCTTCGAAGCGCAACCGCGCCAAATGTGGCCAGCCGGTGCCCTCGGCTGGCTCATGGCGCGCAAGCCCGGATTTCTGGACGATCCGAGAGAAACAAGACAGGTCAAGGTATCTCCCGGCGCCGACGTTACGATCTCTCTGGTCCCCGAGGCCCTGATCAAGGGGCGAGTTATGCTTCCCGCAGCCGAACTGGCCGCTGGCGTCGATGTGGAGCTCTTCTTCCGGCAGGTTCAGGACGGCAGCCCACGCTGGATGCATAAAAATTCAGTCCGCACCAACTCGAACGGCGAGTTCCGCTTTGCCGAACTCCAGCCCGGCGCCTACAAGGTGCTCACGCGCGAGCGGATGGACAACGATCCCATCACCTCAGTTCCCGGCGGCCAACTCTACGGCTACCCACCTGTCTATTACCCGAGCGCCACCGATTTTGCCTCGGCCTCCACCATTCAACTTGCCGCCGGTCAAACTTTCCAGGCGGATCTTTCCCTTGTCCGTCAACCTTATTACCCCGTAAAGATTCCGGTCACGAATACGGAACCGGGCGGCGGAATGAATATCACCGTATCGCTGCAAGGGCAGCGTGGCCCCGGCTATTCGCTCGGCTACAACAGAGCAAAAGAAATTATCGACGGACAACTGCCCAATGGAAAATATCTGGTGGAGGCATCGAGTTTCGGGCCAAACTCCTCCGCCAGTGGGTCGGTGAACATTGTAGTCGCCGGAGCGCCTGCGGAAGGTCCCACCATGGTGATTGCTCGAAACAATTCCATCACCGTGAATGTTAAGGAAGAATTCAGTTCAACGGATTGGCCTGCCTCAGGATCGTGGAGCGACGGGAAACACACGTTTGCCCTACATGGGCCGCGACTCGATCTGCAAATTACAGCGTATGCGATGGATGATTTCGGCGCGCAGCGAAGCGGATCGCTTCGCCAGCCTACCGGACCGAACGACGATGCCTTAGTCCTCGAGAATCTGGCACCAGGACGATATTGGCTACGATTACGCGCCTCGCGTGGCTACGTAGCCTCGGCAACCACGGGCGGGACGGATTTACTGCGTGAGCCGCTGGTCGTTGTCCCCGGCGCGAGTACACCCATCGACATCACCATGCGCGACGATAACGCGGAACTCGAAGGCACCTTGCTCGGCATCGTCCCAACTCCCGCCGATCCGGGCCGCTGGTCGTCGCCGGGCTACATCTACTGCATTCCCTTACCAGATAGCTCAGGCCAGTTTCTAGAGATCTCGGCGTCTTCCGATGGAAAATTCGATTATCGAATGGTAGCTCCCGGGGTTTACCGCGTCATAGCTTTCGGCAGCCAGCAACGGGATCTTCCCTATCGCGACCCGGAAGCGATGAAGCTTTATGAAACCAAGGGCCAGATTGTCCATTTCGCTCCCGGCCAGAAAGCGACCCTGCAGCTGGAGATCGTTTCCTATGCGGAGTGAAGCCCAGCGAGGAAACATGACGGCTTGCTCAATTCCGGTCCGCTCATCCTGGTTGATCGTCGGGATGACGGCGGCGCTCTGTTTGTTCGCAGCGCAGGCCGCGCCGCAGATTGCAAACTTTCCTGCAGCGACAGCCCCCGCCGGCGGCTACAGAATCGCTGGAACCGTCGTGAGCAAATCGGACAGCCGTCCTCTCGCCCGCGCCCGAATCACCGTGACCGACGTAAAGGACTCGCACAAGTTCCAGTCCATCATTACTTCCGAAGACGGCAAGTATGAGTTCAGCGGCCTGCCTGCGGGAAAATATTCGCTGACTGGCGCCAAACACGGATTCGTCTCCGCACGCTACGATCAGCATGACCAGTATTCCACCGCGATTGTCACCGGCGCCGGCCTCGAGACCGAAAGCTTGGTCCTCCGCCTCGCGCCTGACGCGGTCATCACCGGCAAAGTACTCGACGAAGCCGGAGAGCCGGTGCGCCACGCCACAGTGACCTTGTACCACGACGATCACAGCAGTGGCGTCGATCAGATCCGCCAGTACCGCTCCGCCCAGACCGACGATCTGGGTGAGTATGAGATGACCCCGCTCCAGCCCGGCACTTACTTCCTGTCCGCCAGCGGCACGCCTTGGTACGCCGTTCATCCGCCCTCAAAATCGGCGCCTTCGGACCCGGCTAATTCGGAATCCGAAGGACAAGCTGAATCCCCACCAACGGCCGATCGATCTCTTGATGTCGCCTATCCGGTGACTTACTACCCGGACGAAACCGAGGCGGCCAGCGCCATGCCGATAGCGATCCGGGGCGGCGAGCTAGTGCAGGCGGACATTCACTTCAATCCAGTTCCATCCCTGCGTCTGCTCTTTCGTGTGCCGGACGCCGGCAACAACAGGTTTTTTATTCCTCAGCTCCAACAACTGGCCTTTGACGGTTACACCCAGGTCCAGACCAATTTCACTAGCGGGGCTTCTCCAGGGCTCTTCGAAGTCACGGGCATTCCCGCAGGACGCTACAACATCCGTCTCTTCGGTCCGGGCCAAGGCCTTCAGATGACCGGAGTCGATCTCACCAAAGATGGAGAAGAAGTCGACACCTCCAAAGCCGGCGCCGTGGGCAGCGTCAAGTTCTCCGTGCAAATTCCCGGAGAGCCCGCGTCTCCGCCCCACCTCACGGTCGGCCTGCGCTCAGGAAGCAGAATGATCGCTGCCTCTCAGTCCGTCGATTCCAAGGGTGAAGCGGAACTCCCACAGGTCGCTGCCGGCCGCTATGAAGTCGCGGTGTGGGGTGGCGGCAAGCCCTATTCCATCGCGCGCATTTCAGCCGAAGGCGCCGAAGTCTCAGGCCACGCACTTACCCTGGCGGCGGGTTCTTCGCCTTCCGTATCGCTTACTCTGGTCGGCGGCAGCTCGGAAATACAAGGAACGGTGACGCGAGCCGGGAAGGGCTTCGCTGGGGCGATGGTGGTTCTGGTGCCGAAAAATCCTGAGTTGGACCGCGATCTTTTCCGCCGCGACCAAAGCGATCTGGATGGAACATTCGCTCTGCACGGCGTCGTTCCCGGCTCCTACACTCTTCTCGCCATCGAAAACGGCTGGGACCTGGATTGGTCGCAGCCCACGGTCATTACCGCTTACTTGAAGCGTGGAAAGAAAATAGAAGTCGGAAATCAAGAGGCTCGGCCTATGAATGTCGCAGATCCAGTCGAGGTTCAGTCCAAGTAGATAGAGGCTGACAACTAAACCCGTCCCGCAATTACTTGCAATTGCGCACGCGGCAACCGTTCATTAGAATCATGGCCGGTCCCCTGCTCGATCCCATAATTAGAGGAGGCCCAATGCGCCCCACCACCCGGTTCCTAGGATTGTTCGCTGCTTCCCTGTTTTGCATCCCTGCGATGTTCGCTCAGACCAATCCTCCCCCGCCCGACCCGCACGAAATGGTGACGCGCCAACCGCGCACCCTCACCAAACCGGCCGATCGCTACGCCGCGCTCGATCTTCTGGATCGCACTCGGCAAAACTATAATCTGCGCGATATCGGCACCCCCTACTCGCTCAAGGTGACGTTCGAGACTAACGGCGCCGCGCAAAACGAGGGCGAAGGAACGATGGAGGAATTATCCGACGGCGCATCGCACTGGCGCTGGACCACGCAGTTGCAGGATTCGCACGTGATTCGTGTCGGCACCGAGGGCCGCGTCTACGGGACGAATGCTTCCGAACCCGTTCCCTTGCGTATTCAGATGCTCCGTTCCGCCCTGCATTGGCCGATCATGAAGAATGCCGGCTCCCAGGCGATTCGCGCCGCGGAAGTCAAGCGCGACGGCATGGCGATGTCGTGCCTGCTGCTCAGCGCCGCTATACCGCCGAATCCCGCGCCCCGCTCGTGGTACGAGAGGGAATACTGCATCGATGCCGCGACCGGGCTTTTGCAGACGTGGTCCGAAGCCCCGGGAATTTACGCGGTCTACGACTATGCCGGCGCCGCAAATTTTCACGGCCATACCCTTCCGCGGCAAATTTCCATATTTGAAGATGGCGCTCTCGCGGTTCAGGCCCGCGTGGAAAACCTTGAAGAAGCGCCCAACATCGATCCGGATCTTTTCAAGCCCACGCCGGAAATGGCCGACGCCGGCGGATCGTTCATGCTGTCATCGCCCAGTCGTTTTCCCATGCGCGTCGATCCTTCCGACGGCCCGACTTCAACTTTTTTCCAGCCGGTAGTCGTTCACGCCATTCTGGACGCGGAAGACGGCACCGTACTCGATGCCGAAGCGCTGCAGAATTCCGACCCCGGCCTGGCCCGCGCCGCCCTGGATCTGGTGCGGAGCACCTCCTTTGAGCCGTCAGGATTTCAGCAAGAGGCGTTCATCAACGTGCAGTTCCACATGCCGGCGATAAATTTCGGCGGTCCGCCGGTATTCCACTCTTCCGTGCGTTGGATGATTTGGGATCGTCGAGGCAAAGCTCCCCCAGTAAGGAGAATGCCGCATCCCAGAAACTAGCTAGGTGGGTTCTAATCCCCGCCGGCATGGTTCTGTGTAGCCATCAGAACCAGCCGCGGTCTTGCTTCCGCAGCCCGCTGCTGCCGCGACGCCTCGCCGCAAGCCTGCAGGATGCCGATGACTGCGGCGTACGCCGCAATGACACCAATTCCGACCGAAGCTACCACGGTGACGCAGAGAATCAGAGGCATGAAGAGCGAAATCACGGTCAACCACCCTGTCTGAAGTTAGTCAAAAGAGTTCAACAAAGTTCGCGAAAATGAAGTGGCACTGTTTAGATGCCGCCAACTCAACTTTCGGCTATGCGGCATCTTCAATCTAACTGCGTTCACGCCCGCCGCTAGTGACGACCCAGATGCGCCGTAGTAAGATACGGAGTAGAGCTGTGCACTCCTAATTTCGAACAACTAAGCGGACCTGTCGACATTACGGAAGGGCAATCCGCCCAGACTAAATGGCTATTACCAAGATTTCGGTGCGCGGGGCGCGCCAGCATAACCTCAAAAACATCGACGTGGAGATTCCGCGCAACACCCTCACCGTGGTTACCGGCCTGAGCGGTTCCGGCAAGTCCTCGCTCGCCTTTGACACGATTTATGCCGAAGGCCAGCGCCGCTACGTGGAGACCCTTTCCACCTACGCCCGCCAATTCCTCGACCAGATGGAGCGCCCGGATGTCGATGCAATTGATGGACTTAGCCCATCCATCTCCATCGAGCAGAAGACCACCAGCCGCAGCCCGCGTTCCACCGTCGGAACCATCACCGAAATCTACGACTACCTTCGTCTGTTGTTCGCTTCCATCGGCATTCCGCACTGTCCCAAGTGCGGCCAGCCCATCAGCCGCCAGTCGGCCGACCAAATCGTCCAGCGCGTGATGGCTCTCACCCCCGAGGACCGCGTCATGGTCCTCGCGCCCATCGTCCGCGGCCGCAAAGGCGAGTTCAAAAAAGAGATGGAGACCCTGCTCAAGCACGGCTACCAGCGCGCCCGCGTCGATGGCGAACTGGTGAACATGGACGACGACCTCAATCTCGACAAGCGCAAGAACCATACCATCGAAGTGATGATCGACCGCCTGTTGGTAAAACCGGGCATCGAGCACCGCCTCGAAATGTCGGTAGGTCTGGCCATGAAGCTGGCCGGCGGCCTGGTGCAGGTGTCCGTGGTCGGCGGCGGCGAGCAGCTCTATTCCGAAAAGCTCGCCTGCCCCGATTGCGGCATCAGCGTCCCGCAGCTCGAGCCGCGCTCCTTTTCCTTCAACAGCATGTACGGAGCCTGTCCCGAATGCCATGGCCTCGGCAGCCGCTACGATTTCGATCCCTCGAAGGTGATCACCGACTGGTCCAAGCCGCTGCTCGATGGCGGTCTGGGGCCGGGTTCGGGGTCGCAAGCGCTGATCCATGCTCTGCAGGTGACGGCAGCAGCCCACGGCATCGACCTCAACCTGCCCTTCGAAAAGTTTCCCGATAAACTTCAGGACCTGTTCTTGAACGGCGAGTCGGGCCGCGGCAAAACCGGCTTCCGTGGAATCTTCGGATACCTCAAGCAGAATCTGGAAGAGTCCACCTCGGAAGGCTACCGCGACTGGCTGATGGATCACATGTCGGCGACGGAATGTCCCGCGTGCCGTGGCAAGCGCCTGCGTCCGGAAAGTCTGGCAGTGAGAGTGAACGCCATGTCGATCGCCGACTTCACCGCGCTGCCGATCTCTCGCGCGCTCGAAGTCGCACAAGGCGTCAAGCTCGCAGGACGCGAAGAAAAAATTGCCGGCCGCGTCATGCATGAAATCGTCGAACGCCTGCAATTCCTGAATGCCGTCGGATTGAATTACATCTCGCTCGACCGCTCCGCCGCCACGCTTTCCGGCGGCGAAGGCCAGCGCATCCGCCTCGCCACGCAGATCGGCTCCAGGCTGCGCGGCGTCCTCTACGTGCTCGACGAGCCTTCCATCGGCCTTCACCACCGCGATAACGGCCGCCTTCTCACCGCCCTCGAAAATCTCCGCGATCTTGGCAACACCGTCCTCGTCGTCGAGCACGACGAAGAAACCATCCGCCGCGCCGACTACGTAATCGACCTTGGCCCCGGCGCCGGACGCCACGGCGGCAGCCTGGTCGCCCACGGCACACCCGAGGAAATCATGCGCGAACCCAATTCGCTCACCGGCGCTTACATCGCCGGCCGGGTGCAAATCGAGATGCGTCCCGAGCGCCGGCAAAAAAACGGCGCAGCGCTCACCATCCTCGGCGCAAAAGAAAACAATCTCAAGAATCTCGACGTAACCTTCCCCCTCGGCGTAATGACCGTCGTCACCGGAGTCTCCGGCTCCGGCAAGTCCACGCTGGTCAACGACATTCTCTACCGCGCCCTCGCCCGCCAACTCTACCGCTCGCGCGAAAAATCCGGCGAGCATAAATCAATCGTCGGAGCCGAGAACATCGACAAAGTCATCCGCATCGACCAATCCCCCATCGGTCGCACTCCGCGCTCCAATCCCGCAACCTACACCGGCGTCTTCACCGCCATTCGCGACCTCTACGCCATGCTGCCCGACTCGCGCGAGCGCGGCTACAAGCCCGGACGTTTCTCCTTCAACGTTTCCGGCGGACGTTGCGAAGCCTGCCAGGGCGAAGGCCAGCGCCGCATCGAGATGAACTTTCTCCCCGATGTCTACGTCCTCTGCGAAGTCTGCGGCGGCCGCCGCTACAACCACGAAACCCTGGCCGTGAAGTACAACGGCAACTCCATCGCCGACTTGCTGGAAATGCCGGTCTCCGATGCGCTGCCCATTCTCGAAAACATCCCGCAGGTAAAGCAGAAGCTGCAAACGCTGGTCGACGTCGGCCTCGGCTACATTCATCTCGGCCAATCTGCGGTCACGCTCTCCGGCGGCGAGGCCCAGCGCATCAAGCTGGCCCGCGAGTTGAGCAAGCGCCAGACCGGCAAGACTCTTTATCTGCTCGACGAGCCCACCACCGGCCTCCACTTCGACGACGTTAAGAAGTTGCTCGACGTGCTGCACCGCCTTACCGACCTGGGCAATTCCATCATCATCATCGAACACAATCTGGACGTAATCCGCAACGCCGACTGGATCATCGACCTCGGTCCCGAAGGCGGCGAAGAAGGCGGCAGGATCGTAGCCCAGGGCACGCCCGAGCAGGTGGCGCGGGTGAAGAAGTCGTACACGGGGCAGGCGCTGACGGGGTACTTTGCGGGGAATGGGAAGCGGAGCGCTTAGCTGCCGGCGAATCGGCGAGTGAAGGGCATGTCAGGCGACCTCGTTATAATACCTGATCAAGGAAAAACGGTATGGAACCTAGGACTCTAAGCCTCACCCTGCCTGCGGAGCTTGCCGACAAGCTGGACCGTCTGCAGACCGACCATGTCGGACCCGAGGAAATCGCCATCGGATGGCTCTTTTTCGGACGGGGGACCGCCGAACCCGGAGCGCGGCGGCGGCCTTAGGCGGGCCGCCTGCCCGGCCGCGAATATGAAACCGGCTTTGCGTCTGCATTACTGCGGGCTGGGGGGCGGCGGCTGCAGATCGATTATCTTGTAGTCAGCAGGAATCGTAAAAAGGCTGGGGTCGGGCTCCTGATGGCGTAGATTCTGAATTCGGGCGGAATAGGCTTCCTGGGGGCCGGAGCCCGCGACGGCCCCGATCAACTTTAGTTTGTCGGAATACCATTGCTCGACCGTGATCGTCAGCCGGGGCTCACCCTCGGCGTCTCGTACGATCCGTGTGCCCTCAAACTCGCTGCCTTCGATCATGCGTCTCCCGGCGGTTTCCGTTCTCGCGGTCCACTTACGTGACGGCTCTGCCTCGCCCCCGATGCCAAGAAAAGCGATCTTACCTTCGCCGGGCGTCGCGTACGGCATGCGATAGGCAATCTTCTCCGAGTTGAACAACAGGGTCCTCGAGCCGGCGACGGGGTCGATCAGGTCGGCGTAGGGAGTTGACGGATGGTCGGAGTCCTTCCGGGTGTCCGATTGTATCCGCAATCTCCCGGCGGAATCGCGATAAACTTCGCTCTCTACCACTTCTTCGACGGCGGGGGTGCCGTCCTCGGAGTTGCGCGAGCGGACCTCGATCTGCTCCAATGACACGGGAACGCCGGGGCGAGGGGGAACGAGGAGGCCGATGCCCGGGCGGGCAGGAACTTCGGCGGCCTGTGCTGACGCCAGTACCGCAAGTAGGGCGAATCCGAGCCATGCGATCATCAAGTAGCCCTCCCGAGCGCGGAATGCACACGCAAGATATCCGAATTGCTCCCCCTGTGAACGGAAGGGGCGGTCGGCACCGCCCATGAATCCATCCCAGGCTCATGATACGCCATTCTTTGGCAGGTTAACTGCGTGGCCCAGGACCACTTGCCGCTGCCACAAGAGAGATACCAGAGCACACCCCATCGACCACCAAGTAGGTGGCTTTCGCATAACTGGGGCAAGACGGAACAAATGTGACACCGATGCCTGTCGTGCACGTTGGCGTCGTCCCCGTTACGCAAGCAAGGCTACCCCAATAGCACACGTCCTTCGTCTCGGTTACCGGCGGTCCCCAGTATGTGTGTGTGAACCCAATTATGGGGGGGACACGGGAGTCGGCCCATTATCGTCATAACAATCCCCTGGCACGTCACCCTGCTCAATAGTAATGTCGCAGAGGTACGTCATATCGCCAGACTCAGAGCCGTCGCAGACGACCGATCCGTAGAAGGGATCACAGGTATAGTCTTGCGCTGTAGCCGAGGCGGTGGCGGTGACGCCTTGCCCTTCCGTTCCGCTGTTTGTAGTGGATACATCAGTTGCACCCATGATGGCCGTGACGGTCAGGGTTTCGTTTCCACAGTCTACCTGTCCCCCGTCGAGGGTGACGCAGGAGGCGCTCCCCGAACCCGCCACGGTGAGCGCCGGCACCACCAAGTTGACGTGATAGGCCGTGCCGCCGTCGCGGGTGAACAAGTAGACCCACCCGCCGCCGGCAATCGCGCTGGCGGTTCCGCTGATCGTGGACCAGACGCCGCTGCCGGCGCTGTTGAAAACGTGGATGCCGCCGCTGGTGTCGAGCGCGGCCAGCGAACTTTCGCCCACGGCCGCAATGGCGTCGACGGCATGGGAGGGGGTGAAGGAGGGCGCCGGGGAAGCGGCAACCCAGGCTGACCCGTTCCAGCTTTCCAGCACGCCCGCGCAGGTGGTGGCCCAAACGCTGTTGACGTCGCCGATCGCGAGGTTACAGAAACCGGTGCCCCGGCCCGTCCACGCGCCCCCGGCCCAGCTATAGATGCCGTTGCTCGCGTTCACGCACCAGATGGTGCCATCGGCTCCGATTTCAGCATCGGAACAGGTTCCATCCCCAGCCAACAGGGACCAGGCAGTCCCTGCGGCATTGTGAACATAGACATTGTCATCGCCTGCGGTTTGCGCCAGCACTTGGGTGGCCACGCCCACGGAAACGTGGATGATCGGCAGACCTCCGGCAGTCTGCAAGGCGGTGGGAACCTCGGTCCAAACCCTAGCCGCCGACAGTTGGTAGGGAACCGCGGCATCCAAGACGTAAATTGTGCCATCGTATCCCGCCTTGATCTCGGTCAGCGTGCCGGAAGTTGCGGGAAGAGGAGTCAGACAGTTCCCCGTGGCGCACCAAGCGGTGTTATCCGCCAAGGCGAGGGTGGGAGTCACACTCATTTGCCCAAACAGCGGCAGGGACAGCAGTAGTACGGCAAACAGAAGACGTGCAAGCATTTCGTAGGGGAGTCATCCTTATGTTCCTTTCTTTAGCAGTCGGGGCGTGCCCGTTTTGTGCGGGTGAGTCGCTTAGCCGCGAGGGGCTATGCGTGTGGGCTTGGCGTGACAACCCGTCGAAGGTGGCGGCGTACGCAACAGAGGTAGATCTGGGAACGGTTACTACTTGGGCCCAACCATTGGAGGAAGGAGCTAATGGGAACCGCTGATCCGATCCTCTCGGACAGTCCCACCAGTGGTTACGCGAACACTAACAGAGCAACCACCCCGTGTCAAAGGGAATAACACCGCTGCGGAGGAAAGCTCTTGTGTATATTGGGCTGACTCCTCTGGCTCAGGGATCTCTACAGCTACAGCTGTCGTACAATTCCCTTTGCACCAACACTCCGATCTAGCATTCACGAGATATAAGCTTCAGAGGCAGGTCCTCAGCGTTCAGTTTTGAAAGGATATCTCTGTCATCACCCGAAAACCCGCAGTTCGATCCGCAACCGCTGAGCAGCGAGTCGCAGCCGCCCGCTCCGCTCGCTGCCCACCCATTCCCGGCGCCGGAGCCTCAACCAACGCAACCCGCACCCCGCGCCGGCGAGAACCCCATCTGGAGCGGCTGGGACGTCCTGCTCATCGCCATCCTCACGCTCGGCATTCTCTTCATCGTCCAACTCGTCACCGTCCTGGGCGCGCGCCACTTCGCCTACCCGCACCAAAGCTGGCTCGAGGTTACGCAAAAACCCGTACTTGCGCTGCTTGCCGAGTTCATAGCTTATCTCGTCGTGGCGCTGTACATGATTCTGCTGGTCGAAGGCAAATATCGCACCCGCTTCTGGCCCGCCATTCGCTGGAATTGGCCAGGCTTCGCCGGCCTCAGTCTGGTGGGCCTGGGTGCCCTCATGCTCAGCCTAGACGCTTTAGGCCGCTTTCTGCCCATGCCGAAGACCACGCCCTTCGATCAATTCTTCGACCGTCCCATGGACGCCTATCTCACCGCCGCCTTCGCCATCACCCTGGGGCCGTTGATGGAGGAACTTTTCTTTCGCGGATTTCTCTATCCCGTGCTCGCCCGCCGCCTGGGAGCGTTCTGGGGAATTCTCCTCACCGCGTTGCCCTTCGGCCTGATGCATTACGTCCAATATCGTTCCTGGTCGGCCGTGCTGATCATCGTTCTTGTCGGCGTTGTGCTCACCACCGTGCGTGCCGTCACCAAATCCGTAGCTTCAAGCTTCCTGGCCCACGTGGGCTACAACGCAACCCTCATGACCCTGGCCGCCGTGGCCACCGACGGCTTCCGCCACATGGAAAAGGCCGGCGTGCTGTTATTTCGAATGCACCTTCATGTGTGATCTCGGACCTTGCCGGTGAGCCTTCGCTTCTGGCATACTCACCGCTATGAAAGGTAATCCTAAAGTTCTCGCTGAATTGAATAAGGCGCTCCGTGAAGAGCTGACCGCCATCAACCAGTATTTCCTGCACGCCGAGATGTGCGAAAACTGGGGATACCACAAGCTCTCCAGCCTCATCAAGAAACAATCCATCGGCGAAATGAAGCACGCCGAAGTGCTGATCGAACGCATGTTGTTTCTCGATGGCAGCCCGTCTATGCAGCCCCTCGAGTTAAAGGTGGCCGGGACGGTGAAGGCAATGTTCGAAAACGATTTGGCCCTGGAGGTCGGCGCGGTCAAGCAGTACAACGACGCCGTCGCCATCGCCACCAAGGAAGGCGACAACGGCTCCCGCGACCTGCTTGTGAAACTGCTCAAGGACGAAGAAGAGCACGTCGACTTCCTCGAAGCCCAGATGCACCTCATCAAGGAACTCGGCTACGAGCGCTATCTCACCCAGCAGATGGGGGAGGACGAGGAAGAGAACTAAACTCGGTACTAGGTACTCGGTACTTACTTCACCGTAACCGTCAGCAACTGCGCTCCCGACACCACATAATCCAGCGGAGCCGTTGCCGTCTCATCCACATTCGATTCGCCGCTCACAATCATTTCCTGATTCCCCCGCATCCCATCCATCACGTTCATGATCGAGATGGGTAGGGTGGGCATCACTTTGTCGGCGACCCGCGCTTCAGGGTCAGCCTCCAGCAGCGAAACGTAAACCCGGTTATTCGAGTGCTCTTTATTCAGCAGCGAGATAGTCGACGCCAGATCCAGCTTGCGTCCGAACGCCGGATTCGAACGGCCGATGTGGTCGAGGGTGTCGCCATCGCTAACCAGAATTCGCAGCGTTCCCTTGCTCGCCGAGGTCGGAATCTTCACTGGAATCTGCTGCACAATGCGCTCGCCGCGGTAAGGGGCCAGCACCGTTTCCAGCATAATCTCTTCGCCCGGACGCGCTTCCGTCACATCGGTGCGGGCGCTCTCCAGGTGGGCCCAGCGCCGTTCGCGGACCAGGTCAAAATCCAGGTTCACGCCCGCCACGGCCGCGGCACTGTAGGGATTGTCATAGATGCGCCCAAAGCGCTCGCCCAACGAAATCGCCGCCTGCATCGCCGCCGGCTGCGCATTCTCCGCCGGAGCGAACATGTTGCGCAACCTGACCTCGGGAAATCCCTTCACCCCAATGCTCCCGGTCAGCCGGTAAGTAATCTCTTCGCCAAACTCGTTCACTCCGTGCAGCGCGTTGAACACCGTCACCATCAGCGCCACCGGCGTCAGCTTCGGATTATTCAGCACTTCGTAATGAAATTGCTTCACGCCCGTGCTGCTGTGGATGCTCAACGTCACCGGAATCATCTCCGGCTGCCGGTTGAACACGCCCATGATTCCGGTATGCCGGTCCTGCACAAACGTCCCCACCGGCTCGGTCGTATTCACAATCTTGAAAGCGTTGAGTGGCGAGGCCAGCGTGGCCAGAACCTCGGCCTTATTCATCGGCAGATCGACGGAACCAAACTGCAATAGCGGATGTCCGCACGCCAGCAGCCGCTGCGCATCCACATAAGTCACGGTGCAGGTGGCCGCGATGTCCATGTCGCCGCGCACCAGAATCGCGCTGATGGCCGATCCCGCCTCTACCGGCTCCGGCTGTTTATCGTCGCTCACCGATCCCGCTCCCATCACGGGCACGATTCCCGCCGCAGCAAACTGCCCCGCGAAAAGTTGAATCGCTTGTTCCGAGAATCCGTTGAACACCAACGGAGTCTCAATCGGCGTCAGATAGTTGGCGAAATTTTTCCCTGCGGAATCCGCCGCGGAAAGCCCGGAAGTTTCTCCCGGCGCTGCGGTTTTGCCTGCCACCGTGCTCACCGCAGGTTTGGTGGCAGCGCTCTCTTCCGCCGGAGAACGATCGAACGCGTTGATTTCCAGCATATCGGCGATCGGCGTAACCCCGGCGATCGGCTCCTTGGAGAATACTCCGATGCGGAAAGCCAGCGCCCCAGCCAGTTTGCCCTCGAGATACACCGGGCTGCCACTCATGCCCGCTACCACGCCGGTGTACTCCACTTTCTCCCCGTGCAGCCGCACCAGAATAATGTCGCCCTTGGGGCCATTCACGTTGTGCAGCACGCCAAGCACTTCCACTTCCATGGCTTCCGGCTTTACCCCTTCAAACACGGTGTAGGCTACGCCGCGCATGCCGGCATGAATCTGGCTGACGGCAATGGTCGTGGGATCGAGCTTCGGCGGATTGGCCGCGGAATCGGACTTCTGCGCGGACGCAATCGAGGGGAAACAAAAAGACAGGCAAGCGGCGAAAAACGCGATGGCTAATTTTTTCATGTACAACGCCCGGCAGGACGGCATGAGCCCCACCCTTCTATAATTAGACTTCGCCAGATTGTAAGTCGTTGCCAGGAGGGGAATACCGGGAGCCGGGCAAAACATCCCAATCGCGAATCCCTGCGTCTATACTAGCACAGGGGGTTTCCGCTCCCAATAGTCGTATTAACTCCTCGGGGTTTTTATGTTCGCCAATTTCTCGATCGCAAGCCGCCGTTTCCGCTCGCAGAATTTCACCACCTCGATGCTGATGATCCCGATGCTGGCCATGGCATTTTCGCTGGCCCTGTGTTCTTCCGCCATTCCCGCGTCCGCCCAGGATCAGTCCCAAACTCCGCCGCAAACCCCTGCGCAAAATGGCGACAACGGCAAGCCCAAGCAGGATGCTCCTCCCGAGGCCGGTGGCCCCGGCGGCGACATCGGCCCCTACGCCATCCCCAAGAAAACTCCCGAGGAAGCGCCCCCGCCGCCTCTGCCCCCTACCCCGAAGAAAGTCGAAGGCCTGCCCGACTATTCCATCAAGGTCAACTCGCCCCTGGTAAATGTCAACGTGCTGGTCACCACCAAGAGCGGACAGTTTGTCCCCGGCCTTAAGAAGGAAAATTTCCGCCTCTTTGAAGACGGCGCGGCCCAGACCGTCAACACCTTCAACGTTTCGAAGGCGCCCATTACCGCGGTGCTGCTGATTGAGTTCGCCTCCACCAACTATGTGTTCATGCGCGATGCCCTGATGGCTTCCTATGCCTTCGCCAACACGCTCCAAAAAGAGGACTGGGTCGCCGTCGCCTACTACGATATGCAGCCCCACATCCTCGTCGATTTCACCCAGGACAAGAAAGCCATTTACGGCGCACTGAACCAGTTGCGTATTCCCGGCTTCTCCGAGACCAATCTGTTCGACGCCTTGTACGACACCCTCGACCGCCTCGACCGCATAGAAGGAAAGAAGTACATCATCCTGGTCACCACCGGAGTCGATACCTTCAGCAAGCTTACCCTCGACAAGATCACCAAGAAGATCAAGGAGACAAAAGACGTCACCATCTTCCCCATCAGCGTGGGAGGGATCCTCCGGGCGATGGTCAACAATCCGCGTCGTGGCATGGGCATTCCCCACAGCGAAATGGATTACCTCCAGGCCGATAACGAAATGCGCACCTTCGCCGCCATGACCGGCGGCCGCGCCTACTTCCCGCGCTTTCAGGCAGAGTATGGCGAGGACTTTCAGGATATCGGCAACGACATCCGCAACCAATACTCAATCACCTATCGTCCCACCAACGACAAACTCGACGGCACCTACCGCAAACTGAAGGTGCAGGTTGTGGCGCCCGATGGCGGCCCGCTCAAAGTCAAAGACCAGAAAGGCAAAGACCAGAAAATCAACGTCGTCGCCCGCGACGGCTACACCGCCAAACACTCGGTGGACTAGCCGTCTGATACTTATCGTCCGCTTCGGGGCACGCTTTACCCTGTGCCCTCTGTGTCCCCTGTGGTAAAGGTTTTCCCGCCCGGTATGCCGGAAATGTCGCTTCTTCCGGTTCGCGGCCCCGCCCACTCTTTTTGCAATCCTATCCCGTCAACGTATATACTTAACGTATATACATTGGAGGTGGCCCCATGGGCACAGCGCGGGTATTCCGTTCGGGAAACAGCCAGGCGGTACGGCTGCCGAAGCAGTTTCGCCTGAAGAGCGAAGAAGTCGAGATCTTTCGGCGCGGCGATGAAATCGTCTTGCGCGAAAAGGATGGAAACATGGTCCGCGCGTTCGATCTGCTGGCCGGCCTGCCCGAAGATCTGGAACTCACCGGCCGCAGCAAGGACTGGCCGCAGAAGCGCAAGGGCCTGTGATGGAGCCGCGCTATCTGCTCGACACGAACATCTGCATCTACATCCGCCAGAAAAGACCGGATCGGGTTTTGCGGCGATTCCGCAAGCTCCGTCCGGGCGAAGCGGTGCTTTCGGTCATCACCTATGGCGAGCTACTGTATGGGGCGGAGAAGAGCGTGCATCGCACGGCTGCGTTAGAGCGGCTGCGAGAGTTGGTCCATCTGCTGCCGGCCATGGCCCTGCCGGAAACTGCCGCCGAGACCTACGGCGCCACGCGTGCCGAGTTGGAATCGAACGGCGAGATGATCGGGAACAACGATCTGTGGATCGCCGCTCACGCCCTCGCCGCAGGCTTGACCTTGGTTACGAACAACGAGAAAGAATTCCGCCGCGTGCGCGGCCTCAAGATCCAGAACTGGGCTGGGTAGCCTGACCTCACAATCTGGCGGCTTGCAGAGCAGTTAGGAGAGATCTCGACTCCACAGTCTTGTTCTGGGAATCGCTGTACTCCAAGCTCCATCCGCCGCCGCTTTCCCACCTCCTTGGTTTACAATAGACTGTTTCGCGCGCTCATCTTCTTTATGCAGTCCTGGAGGAATCTATGAAGCTCACCCCTGGAAAACTTGCCGGTCTCAGAAAAGTCTCGAACGAGCACGGCGTCATCGCCGCCGCCGCCATGGATCAACGCGGTTCCCTGCAAAAATCGCTGGCCAAAGAAAAAGGCGGAGACGTCAGCGACGCCATGATGGAAGAATTCAAAACCCTGGTCACCGAAGTCTTGACCCCGCACGCCAGCGCCATCCTGCTCGACCCCGAGTGGGGATTGCCAGCCTCCAAGCGCCGCGCCAAGAACGCCGGCCTGCTGCTGGCCTATGAAAAAACCGGCTACGACAAAACCGGCCCCGGCCGCCTGGGCGATCTGCTCGATCACTGGTCGGCCCGCCGCCTGAAAGAAGCCGGCGCGGACTGCGTAAAGATTCTGCTTTACTACACGCCATTCGATCCCAAGGAAACAAACGACAAGAAGCACGCCTGGGTCGAGCGCATCGGCGACGAATGCCGAGCCAACGACATGCCCTACTTCCTCGAGTTCGTCGGCTACGACGAAGGCGCCGACGAAAAAGGCCTGGACTACGCCAAGAAAAAACCGCACATCGTCACCGAGAGCATGCGCGAGTTCAGCAAGGACCGCTATGGCGTCGATGTTCTGAAAGTCGAAGTGCCAGTGAACATGAAGTTCGTCGAAGGCACAAAATCATTCGGCGGCCAAAAAGCCTATACCAAGAAGGAAGCCATCGACCTGTTCCACAAAGCCGCGAACGTCGCCACCAAGCCCTTCATTTATCTTTCCGCCGGAGTCAGCAACGCCGAATTCAGCGAGACCCTCGAACTCGCCGGCGAATCCGGAGTGAAGTTCAACGGCGTCCTCTGCGGCCGCGCCACCTGGAAAGAAGGCATTCCCATCTACGCCAAGCAAGGCGCAGCCGCCTTCCGCAAATGGCTGGAGACCGAAGGCGTAAAGAACATCAACAACGTCAACGGCAAACTCAAAGCCGCCACCTCCTGGCACTCCATCTACGGCGTCGAACCCGTCCTGGCCAACGCGTAGATCGCGACGGCTCATGTGGGCGCGGGCGACTCGCCCGCGCTTTTTTTCAGTTTCAAACTACTAGCACCCTTGGAAAGTAGCGCCGCCGTCCCGGCGGCTGTCGCGGGGGCGTCTCGCCCCCGCCCTGGAAAGCCGCAGGGAAAGGGGACTTTCTCGTTGTCGAGCCTAAACCTCGCAGAGACAGCAAAGCAAAACTCCACCCTTGTCAATAAGGTATCACCAATTGACACAAGTACAACTTCCTATATAAAGTAATACCATGGCAATCGAGTACGCAACCGTCAAAGCCAAAGGGCAGGTCGTAATCCCCGTTGACATTCGGCGCAAGTTCCAGATTGACGAAGGCACGCGCGTCGCTTTTCTGGAAGAATCGGGTCGTCTCTTCCTTCAACCCGTAACCGATGAGTTTATTGACGCCATGAAGGGTGTCCTTTCGGGGCGTGGGCTTCCGCATCAAGTTGAACGCAGCAAGGACCGCGACCTCCGATGAGGGTGCATGTTCTTGACGCCAACGCCCTCTACCGCTTTCTCACCGGCGGACCCGGCGCCGATACCGTAAACCGGCTCTTCAAAGATGCTCGCGACGCGGACCAACCGCTCCGCATGTCGGTGGTCAACTGGGGCGAGGTTTACTACACGATTGCCAAAACAGAGGGCTTCGCGGAAACCGCCAGAATCATGAATCGAGTCAAATTGTTGCCCCTCGCGATCCTCGACGCCGGGGAAGTGGTCACGGCCAAAGCCGCTCAGCTCAAAGCCGGTCACGGCCTTCCTTACGCTGACTGTTTCGCAGCCGCCATTACCGCGAAGGAAGATATCCTCGTCACTTCGGACGTTAAAGACTTCAAGAAGATCCCCGGAATCCGCATCCTCCCGCTCCCGGAACATAAAACAAAGAATTAACTTGCCCGCGCCATCGAATTCGATTTTGCCTTTAACTGAGAACTGAGAACTGAGAACTGAGAACTGAGAACTGAGAACTGAGAACTGAGAACTGAGAACTGAGAACTGAGAACTGAGAACTGAGAACTGAGAACTGCCTTCCTCAGTGCCCGTGAAACAAAGTCTCCAGCAAAAAAAACATCCCAGCTCCCACAAAAACCAGCAGCGCCATCTTCATCGCCGGCTCATTATTCACCTCGGGCACTAAATCCGAAGCTGCCACATAAATCGTCACCCCTGCGGCCAGCGGCAGTCCCGCTGCCACGTGATGCCGAAACAGCGCCATCGTCAAAACTCCCGCCAGCGTCGCCCCGCCCAGAATCACGGACGCTCCCCACGCCGTCCCCCGGCTTCGTCCGCTGGCCAGCATCACCGAACTCACCGTGAAGCCTTCGGGAATCTTATGCAGGAATATGGCGAAAAAGATAAGCCAGCCCAAAGCGTTGGAAACCAGAAATCCCGAAGCAATCGCGATCCCATCAAAAAATGTATGGATGATCAGCCCCAGCAGCACCGAATATCCCTTGTGCGAATGCATGAACTCGTCTTTATGGGTTTCCTCGCCGAAGTGGAAGTGAGGCGTAACCGTGTGTTCAAAAAAATGAGTAATCAGGTAACCGACCAAAATTAAGAACGCCGCGCTCCGGCCGCGCAGTTCAAAACTCTCCGGAACCATTTCCACCAGAGCAGTGGCCAGCATGAACCCCGCGCCCAGTGCGACAAAGTAGCGCAGATATCTCCGCTCCCAGTTGCGCTGCACAATAATCGCCCCGCCAAACACGTTGGCAGCAGCCGCGGTAAGCCCAAGCAGAATGCTGGTAGCGATGGGATGCATGAAGTAAGAAAGTACCGAGTACCGAGTACCGAGTCAAATCCCAAAACTAGGTACTAGGTACTCGGTACTAGCGACTAGCGCCTCACTTCTCGCCGAGAGAGTTGATAAGGCCGCCCAGGATCCGGCCCACTTCATCGGCACGTTTTATAAGCTCCGCCGCTTGCGCCTCCGACAGATAATCCCGCCGCTGAGCGATGAGCACCTGAGTCTCGAGTTCCGCCAGGGATCCGCGTGAGTTGCGAAGAAAATGCCGAAACTCTCGATCGCTGTAGCGTGCTTGCCCCTCCGCTATATTGCTAGGGACCGATACAGCCGCCCGGCGCATCTGGTTGGTCAAACTGTAAATCTCGCGCTGAGGAAAGGCCTCTGTGGCATCGTAAAGCGCGCTAACCAAGTCCATCGCCCTCTGCCACGCGATCAAGTCCTTAAAATGCTGCGCCATTACAACTTCAGCTTACAACCAAAAGGCCCACAAGGTTGGTGTTGGAGCCGCGGCCTTTGGCTTCCTTTCCCAACTCGGCACTTTCGAAACCACGGGCGAGCCTTTTCTAGGTACTAGGTACCAGGTACTAGGTACTCGCAGCTCACCCCGAATGCCGAATATGCATCACGTCCCCGTCCTGCACGATGTAGTCCTTGCCTTCCAGGCGCAGCGTCCCCTTGGCGCGGGCGTTGGCTTCCGACCCCGCTTCCAGCAACTGATCCCAGCGAATCGTCTCCGCCCGAATGAAATGTTTCTCCAAATCCGAGTGGATCGCTCCCGCCGCCTCCTGCGCCCGCGAGTGCGCCGGAACCTGCCACGCCCGGCATTCATCTTCTCCGGCAGTGAAAAATGAAATCAGTCCTAGCAGTTTGTAAGTCGTCCGAATCAGCCGCACCAACCCGCTCTCTGTCAGCCCGTAGCTCGAAAGAAATTCCGCCGCGTCCGCGTCGCTCATCTCCGCCAGTTCCGCTTCCACCTTGCCGCAGATCGCCGTGGCCGCCGCGTTCGGCCGCGCCGCAATGTCAGTCAGCTTATACTTGCCAACCGCTTCTTCAAGTTCCTTGCCCAACTCCGTCAACTCGCCAATATTCAGCACATAGAAAATCGGCTTCTCGCTCAGGAACATAAAGCCCTTGATGCGCTTCTTGTCCTCGGCCGTCATCTCCATTTCGCGCAGCGGCTTGTCCGATTCCACCTGCGCCTTCGCCCGCTTCAGCAACTCGAATTCTTTTTCCAATTCCGCCGTCTTCATCTTCTTCAAATCTTTTTCCAGCCGCTCCAGCCGCTTTTCGATCTGCCCCAGGTCGCTCACCAGCAAATCGAATTCCACATTCTTGATATCTTTTAGCGGATCGATTTCCCCCGCATGTGGCACCGAAGGGTCGTCAAACACCCGCACCACATGCGCCAGCGCGTCCACGTTACGCAGATGCGCCGCGTAAGCGCTGTCCTTCAGCGCCTCCTGCCCAATCGCGCCCACATCCACATATTCCACCGACGTGTGGGTTAGCTTCTTCGGGTTGTAAAGCGCAGCCAGCCGGTCCAGCCGGTCGTCCGGAACCTTAGCCACGCCAATGTGCGCTTCGCGCGGATTCGCCCGCGCCTGATCCGAAAGATGCGCCTTGGTCAATATCCGAAACAACGATGTCTTGCCCACCTGCGGCAGGCCAATAATGCCAGTTTTCATAAGGGAAGCTCTTAGCTGTTAGCTCTTGGCTTTTAGCTGGATCGGAGCGCAGCTAGCGCGATCAGCGACCACGGCCAAACACTTTAGGATAAACGATGAGGCGAATAATGCCCAACCACCGACGTGTTGAGCAAGAAGATCGGGAAGGGCACGACTTCAGTCGTGCCGAAAGCAGCGCAAAACTTAGGCTTTAGCCGCTGAGGAGCGCTCTGGCTAAGAGCTAAAAGCTGCGCGCAGTCAAATACACCACCACCAACCCCAGCAGCAGCACCGCTCCTTCCACCCGCGTCGACCAAACATGCAACGCATCAAATTGCACCCGCTCGGGGTTATCGATCGGAGCTGACCTCACGTCTCCCAACGACGCCCGCAAAACATCCATGCGCGGAATAATCCCAAACTGCGAGATCAAAGTAAGGGCCAGCATCAGGCACAGCAGCACGTGCCGCAGCGCAAACACGTGCGCGGTTCCATCCGTAAAGCGGCTGTAGAGCAAGGAACTAATCAGGAAGACGATACCGGAGGCGAAGCCAATCCAGTGCAGCTTCCCCAGCGCCCGTCCCACCACGTTGCCCGCAAGGTGAGTCGTCGGCAAAACCGAAAACGCCGTAGGCGCCAGCACGAAGGCAAAAAAGATAAGCCCGCCAATCCAGCAGACCAGTGACAACAGCATGAGAAAACGAAGGAAGGACATAGCGGAGAATTATATCCCCAAGCGCGACCAGAGGATTCAGAGCGAAAAACTGGCAACTGGCCACTGACTACTGGCAACTGCTACACCGGCACCGCCACATTCTCCACAATCTCTCTCACCACCTGGTCCGCCTGCTCCGATTTCTTCATCGTCGAAGCATACTGTCCATTCACCACCACGCGGTGAGCAAACACCGGCACCGCCAGCGGCTTGAAATCTCCCGGAGTGCAAAAGCTCCGCCCGTCAAGAAACGCCATCGCCTGCGCCGCCCGGTACAGCGCCTGCGCCCCGCGCGGTGAAACTCCCAACGACAAATATTCCGAATCCCGCGTCTGCCGCACAATCTCCAGCGCGTACGTCACCAGCGATTCATCCACCCGAATCAGCTTCACGGCCTCCTGCATCTCCAGCACATCCGCGCCCGCAAGTACCGGCTTCAAAGCCTGCAGTTGCGCCGCTCCCGCCTCCGACCGCAGAATCTCCCGCTCCGCCTTCGCCTCCGGATATCCCATCCTCACCCGCATCAAAAACCGGTCCAACTGCGACTCCGGCAGCGGATACGTCCCATGATGCTCCACCGGATTCTGCGTCGCGATCACCAGAAACGGCTGCGGCAATTCGTAAGAGTGCGCGTCCACCGTAACCTGGCCTTCGTTCATCGCCTCCAGCAGCGCCGATTGCGTCTTCGGCGTCGTGCGATTAATCTCATCTGCCAGCAGCACGTTGGTGAACACCGGCCCGCGCTTGAACTCAAATTCCTGGTCCATCGCGGAATACACCGAGATCCCCAGCACGTCGGAAGGCAGCATATCGCTGGTGAACTGCACCCGCTGAAACGTGCAATCGATGGCCCGGGCCAGCGCCTGCCCCAGCGTGGTCTTGCCCACGCCCGGCACGCCTTCAATCAACAGATGTCCGCGGGCAAAAATGCTGACCAGCGCCAGCCGCACCACGTCGTCTTTCCCGCGAATCACGCGGCGTAGCGCTTGTTCCAACTCGGCGGCCTTCTGGGATACGGCAATAGCAGTCTCGGAGGACATTGCATGGATTTTACTATCGGGCATGAAAGCGGCGGAGTTACCGATGTCATAGCACCAGCCGTCAGCTCCCAGCCATCAGCTTTCAGCCTAACCCCGCTCCACCTGTCCTCCCGAGCCCCCAGCCCTGTCATCCCGAGCGAAGCGAGGGATCTTGGTTTCCGCGCCGCCACAAATTCAGAACGCGAGCACAAACCAATCTTGCACCGATTCAAGCTGAGAGCCGACAGCTGACAGCGTTACTGCATAAACTCCGCCGGCCTTCCCGTCAGCCGCTCGATCCGCTTCGCAATCGGCGGATGCGTCGAAAACAGGTTCCCAAAATTCATCCCCAGCAGCGGCTGGATAATAAACAAATGCGCCGTCGAAGGCGATGCCGCCATCGGCACCCGCCGCGAATACGCGTCCAGCTTCTGCAACGCGCTCGCCAGCGCATATGGATTCCCCGTATACTTCGCCCCCGTAGCGTCCGCCTGATACTCCCGCGATCGCGACACCGCCATTTGAATCAGCCCCGCGGCAATCGGAGCCACAATCAGCATCAACAGCGCCGAAAGGCCCCCGCGCCGGTCCCGGCCGCCGCCGCCCATCCCGCCAAAAATCATGGCAAAGCGCCCCATGCTGGCCAGCATCGTAATCGCGCCCGCAATCGTCGCCGCCACCGAGCTAATAAGGATGTCTCGATTCCCCACGTGCCCCAGTTCGTGCGCCAGCACGCCTTCCAGTTCCTCGTCGTTCAGCAGCCCCAAAATCCCATGCGTCACCGCCACCGACGCGTGCTTCGGATTCCGCCCCGTGGCAAACGCATTCGGCGACTCCGTCGGGATCACATAAATCTTCGGCATCGGCAGCCCAATCTTCTGCGTCAGCCGCTCCACCGCCGCATACGCCCGTGGCAGCTCCTCGCGCGTCACCGGCTTCGCCCGGTACATAGCCAGCGCAATCTTGTCCGAGAAAAAGTAGGAGACGAAGTTCATCACCGCCGCAAACGCCAGCGCCAGCAGCATCCCATTCTCTCCGCCAAACGCCCGCCCAATAAACATCAGCAGCAGCGTCAGCGCCGTCAGCAAAAATGCCGTCTTAACCGTATTTCCCATAGCTTTAATCCCACACCGTTAGATGTTACGCCCTCCCAGGGGATGCATTTAGGCGGAAACGGGTGGGCGCGGATCTCCGGCCACCAACAAGCCTCGTTTCTTAAAGCGTGGGAACCCCAGCGCCTCGATCCCCATTTTCGAACAGTCTCGCCGTGGCAGCCCCGAAGATGAATCCGCCAACGTGCGCCAGGTAAGCTACCCCGCCCGTCTGCGCTTGCGCCACCTGGCCGGCACTGAAAAGCTGCGTGAGGAACCAAAACCCGATTAACACCGCGGCGGGAATAAATGTGATACGGACAAAAATGAAGATAATCAGAACCGTGCGTATCCGATCCAGAGGATAGGTCACCACAAACGCGCCCATCACAGCCGCAATCGCCCCGCTGGCGCCCAGGTTTGGCACCGTAGAATGCGGGTTGGCTAAGACCTGCGCCAGCATCGCCACCAGTCCGCCAACCAGATAGAAAACCAGATATCGCCCTCGCCCCATCGCGTCTTCGATCTCCGGGCTGAAGGCCCACAAGAAGACCATGTTGCCGATGATGTGCGACCAACTGGCGTGCATGAACATCGCCGTCAGAATTGTGATCCAGTGATGCCCGGAAACGATTTGTGCCGGAATCGCCGCCCACTGCATCACGAACGCGTCGCCCCGCACCAACTCCAGCACAAACACCGCCGCGTTCACCAGGATAAGAAGTCCCGTAACCACCGGGATTCGCGCCGGCCGGCGGGATGCGTCTCCTAACGGGATCATTCCTCCCATCTCTTACCCCTCCATTCGTAACCACAAGAGCAGCTTGCCTGGGCAGAATTCTCCCCAAGCGTCCAACCGCTTCCGTCCTTCGGCCAACCCAGTTCCAGGTCAGCCTAAGCCGCCAACCTTGTCGTTATCTCTGTCGTCGCCTTGCGCACCGCCAGCGACATCGCTACCCGGCTAATGCCGCTGATGATCATGCTCACGCCCACCAGCGTGCCAATCGCCCACGCCGAACTCGATGGCCATTGCTCGTAGATCATCCCACCCAACAACAGCGTAACGATCCCGTCGATCAGCACCCAGTTCGACCCATGCATCGGGCGCATCTTGAAAAACAGAACCACGTCCAGGACTCCTTCAATCACAAACAGCGACGCGAGCACCAGCGTAAGCGACGCCACCCCCAGCACCGGATGCACGATCAGGTATCCGCCGAAACACAGATACGCCAACCCGACCAGCAGCTTCCAAATCATGCTGCCAGCCCCATGCGTGTGCAGGGCGAGGGCGAGATGCACTACTCCGGCCAAAATAATGAGCCATGCGATAACCACATTCACCGCCACTGCGGCAAGAAATGGCGAACCGATCGCCAACATGCCGAAGATAATCAGCAAAACGCCCCATATAATGGACAACGTCGAAGCGTGCCGCGCGATATCAACCGGACTATTCTGTGCCATGGGAGACCTCCTGAGAAACAGTCTAAGCTTCCTCGGAACTCAATTGTATGAAGTTTAATTGCCAAAGGCAGAAGACACCCCAATCCGCTGCCAACTTAGTTCGGCGAGGTTCCACCTACAATCCCTAATCCCTAATCCCTAATCCCTAATCCCTAATCCCTATTCCCTAATCCCTCGTTCGCTTTCTCCCAATTTGGGCTATACTGCTGTTCTCCATTAATGCGCCGGCGTCCTGGCATCCCTAAGGAGACTCGCCATGACCTACAAACCAGGAAGTCCCTTCGACAGCATCGAGAGCGCCCATGAGTTCATCGCCCTGTTGGTCGAAACCGTCCGTGAGGCTAAGCAGAGACGTCGAAGCCGATCTCCAACGCGAATCGGGTTCCGAGTTCCCCCGCCGTCTGGAAGCCCTGCGCACCGCCCTCTACAGCATGGAGAAGCTCGAAATGCACATGAGCAAAAGCCGCCGCATCCTCAACGATCTCCGTTCCCTGCGCCGCCTTCTCTTCGACGAACGCTCCCCCAACCCGGCCTCGATCCCAGACCAGGAAACCGAACCCCCCATCGCACCCAGCCCCGACAGGGCCGCATAACCAATTCCGCCCGTAGGGGCGAACTGATAGTAGCCCGGCGCTTTTAGCGCCGGGTAAAGTGGGAAAGGGAGACGCATCCCGGAGGGATGCCTGACCCACAATCGCGACCGCTCGTTTGCGAACCCCGCCAAACAGGTATCCATTCGCCGCATATTCGCTTTCGATTGACTGGGACGCAAGAATAGCACGCGGAGTACCATTTCCGTGTCATGGCGAAACTTTCGACTGAAGCAACGATAGGACTTTCTTTCGAATTGGCACTGGCAATCTTGGACCGCCTTCACGTGCGCGAGCCGCTAATTATATGGGGCTTGTTTGCCGCAGGACTTCTCCTGATTGGAGACAGTATTGTCAGGGGAGAGTGGGCAGAAAAGATAACCGACCCCAAAAGACGCCGGAAAAAAAGGTTGCGCCTTGGTGCTGTTGCGTTGGTGCTATTTGGTCTGTTTGGTTGGCGGGTTGCCGTAAGAATGCGCCACATTCCCGAAACTCAAGAGGCTGTCTCTGCGCCTTCAAATGGGGTTGTAAAACCGCAGCCGAATGCCCCCGATAGTCCACCAAGGTTGCCGGAGCATAATGGTCCAGTAGTTACCCCCACTCCGAATGCTAAACCGCTAAAGAAACGATCCGTTGCGAGGTCAGATCAGTCACCTACGACGCAAGTAGAACAACATGGACCAGATAGCGGAGCCGTAGGCGGAAATGTCACTACCGGACCCTGCAGTAACGTTCAGGTTGGAGGAGAAGGAAATCAACAGACGACAAACTGTACGCTTGATACGCCGCCGAGAACCATTTCTTTAAAGGTGACCGGATACTCCCCTGGCGCGGTGTATTTCAAGATTTGGGTAGATAGGGATTTCCCAAATGCTAAGTTTGCCGTCATTTGCGACCATCCCTGTAAGGCCGTCGAGGGGCATATTGATTGGGAGGGACATCCTCCAAAAAGTATGCTGGGACCGGATGTCGACTTCGGAACATTAAGCGGCGGCAGCCTTACCACCGATCCTGGAGAAGATGTTCCCGACACTGCGAAAATCGCGCTGTGATTCACCCCGAGGTATTAGGGTCCGACATTACACTAGTGGGCGCTGTTAAATCCTCGGATGATACGCCTCTAAAAATCGTCGGGATCAAACCCCTCACGATTACGCCACCGCGTTAAGCGGCTTTCGTGAGGTCTTTATATTCGAGGCTGTCCGAATGAATGGGTTTCAGCATCGTATCGCGGAGGCGCTTTTAGCGCCGGGTAAAGTGGGAAAAGGAGCCGCATCCCGGAGGGATGCCTGAAGTTCTCACACAGACTCGTAAGTCCTGGATAAGTCCCCAAGAAAAAGAACCGAGTCCCGCCAGGAGCCCGTGTCACAGGCGCAACTCGTGGGATTTGAAAGCTAAAAGCTAAGAGCCAAAAGCTGAGTGCTGACTCTCACGCCTTCTGCGCCACGCGTTTCAGCGCCCGCTCCAGCGTCTGATCGAGAGCGGCCTTGGCTTTCTCGTATTCCGCCTGCGAGATTTGCCCTTGCTTGCGCTCGACCTCCAGCTGGAAGAGTTCTTCCTTGATTCCTTCCATCAGCATGGAAGTGGGCCGGGTTTGGGTGCGAACCCCGCCCGCAGCCACGGCTACGGCGGGTTCGTAGTCGTCTTCTTCCTGCATGGCGGCGGGCGCGGAAGTCTTTTGCCGAGCCGACGCGCGTGCCGCCGCTTGTTGCCGCGACGCCACGTAAACTCCGCCAATGATAAGGAGCAGAGCGAAGCCGCCCAATATTTGCCAGCGATACTTCTGCAGCGGATCGGGAGCGTCGATCGGCGGCCCCAATCCCCCGCCCGGACGATTACTGGATTGGCTGGCCCCCGGCCCCGGCGCGGAACTTTGCCCGCCTTCGCTCGCCCCTTGCTCGCCGCTGTCCTGGCGGGCTTCGAGCGTGCCCTCGCCGGAGAGTTTGAACGCAAGGCTCTGTCCGCGTTGGGTGTTGGAAGCGACCTGCACGATCGAGTCGGGCTGGTTCGGGTCTTTCATCGTCTTGAACCCGGCGGAAGCGGCGGCGGTGAACTGCATCGTCTTAGGCAGGATCGCGACGAAGTGCTCCAGGGGATACGGCGACTTGGGATCGAGATTGGCGCTTCCCGAGTAAGGTAGCTGGTAGGCCACGCGGAACTGCGTGAGTCCCGGGCGCAAAGGGAAGATGAACGAGTAGCGGTTCTTCTCGCCCTCGGGTACGGGAGCGGAGGTGATGGGCTGGCCGCCCGCGGTCACGGCCGTGCCGTCGATCACTTTGGCGCCGTCGGGCACATAGAACTCAAGGTTGCGCTCATTCATTTGGGTGCGCGGCGGCTTGGAGGTATTCTGCACGGCGAAGGCGCGCTCCACTTCCAGTTGCCCCTGCTCCGCCTGGATGCGCATGATGTCGGCGACCACTTCGATGCCGTCGATCTTTTTCCCGACGTCATAAACCTCGAGTTCCACCGCTGTGGTTCCCGGAGGCGCCATGCGGTGATAGGTAACGTCCTGATGGATGGCGCGAACCAGGTGCGGAGACTGCGCGTCGTCCAGTTTGAAGCTGAATTGGCCCTTGGCGTCGGTCTTGGTCCGGCCGGATTCCTCCATGCCCTGGCTCAGGCTGAGCAGGACAACTTCGTCTCCGGCGGCGGGCTTGCCGCTGGTGGAGTTCTTCACCGTGCCCGTAAGAGTCTGAGCCGCAGCGATGCAGCTGAACAGGACGGCGAGTACGACGAGAATGCCTGCGTTGCGCTCGATGACATGCGATGACGATTTCAAAATCGGTGTTCCTTTCAGGTTCTCGCTCTCCGGGCCGCCGGCGCGGGCGTTTGTTCCAGCTGCGCGATCTCGGCCAGAAGGGTGGCGGCTTCGTCCTGCAAAGCGGATTTCAGCGAAGCGTAGTCCGCGTCAGGCACCTTGCCGGCCTTGTACTCGAAGTTCAGGTCGCGCAGGTTCTCGTAAACTGCATCCTTGCGCTCCCGCAAGTATCCCGCGCGCGTCTTCTCCGGACCAAGAAACAGCCTCCCGGGAAGATAGAAGACATAATAAAGACAAGCGACCGCGAGCATCAGGCAGAGGGGAAGCCAGGTCATAGATCGGTCTCCTTGCGGGCCTGGTCGCGAAACTGCTCAAGTTCTGCGCCGCGAACCGGACGCAGGCCATCGGCAAGCGCGGGCGCCGGACGATTCTTCCAGGCGCGAATCACCAGCACAATCAAACCAAAGCCGAAGAACAGAGCTGCGAAGGGAATGACGTATGCCGCGCGGTCAAAACCTTTAGCGGTTGGAGCCGCCAGCACCGTGGGCCCGTACTTTTGCACGAAGCCCTGCTCTACCAGGCTGTCGCTATCGCCGCGTGTGAGCGCTGCCATGAGTTCGTTGCGCATGCCGTCGGAGGCGGGACAGCCGACGTGATTGCATTCCAGCAGAATCTGATTGCATCCGCAGATGCACATCATTTGGTGGCCGATCTCGTTGAAGCGCGTAGCGGGATCGCCCGCGCCGAGCAGGGCGAAAACGGGGGCGCAGAGCAGGATGGCCTGCGCTAGCTTGCCGCGCAAAAGCCCACTTCTCGCAAAAGAGGCGAGAAGTGGGGCACCCAGTTTCGAGAATGGATTCAAACGGGACATCAGTCTCCTGTGACCACGGGCTCAGCATGCGCCGGCCCTACGCGGGCAGGAGCGGCAACACGCACTGGCGCCGGCGCATTCGGAACCAGAGCCAGAACCGTTCCAATCAGCATGATCCAGACTCCCATCCAGATCCACATGACCAGCGCATTCAAATGCGCTTTCAGAATGGGATGGCCGTTATCCTGATTCAATCCCTCGAACACAACATAGAGATCCTCGTTGAGGCCGGAGCGAATGTCAGGCATGGTCGAGGTTTGCTGGCTCGCCTTGTAGAAGCGGCGCACCGGAGTCATGGTGTCGATCTGCTTGCCGCCTTTGTAAACGTCGAGCACGGCCCACTCGCTGGCATAGTTGGGAGCGTCATCGTCGGTATAAGAGCGGCAGATCAGGGTGTAGGGGCCGATGGTCATCTTGTCGCCGTACCCCATCTCCATCTCTTTGTCCTGATTGAAAGCTGCTCCGGCGAAGCCAATGATCACCACCACCACGCCGAAGTGGACGATGTATCCGCCGTAGCGGCGCGTGTTGCGGTGCGTCAGTTGCACCATCGAGGCGAACATGCCTTGACCCGTGTGCTTGGAGATGACCCGGCCACCGCGGTAGAACTCACTGGCCACGGTGAGCGTTACCAGCACCGAGAGCGCAATCGCCATCAGCGAATAGAAGTAGGAGATATCCTGCCAGGGTTTGAGGCCAAACGCCGATCCCCAACTCTGCGGCGTGATCATCAGGAACACCGCGACTACGATCGCGCCGATGGTCGGCCACATAAAGTTGCGTTTCAAGCTTTCAAGCGAAGTCTTGCGCCACGCCAATAGCGGGCCCACCGCAGTGAGTATCAGGAGCAGCAAGGCTACAGGGATCGCGACGCGGTTGTAGAACGGCGCGCCTACTGTGACTTTGTTGCCTTGCACCAGTTCCGAAATCTTCGGGAACCACGTGCCCCACAGCACGGTGAAGCAGAGCAAAACGAAAAGCAGATTGTTGAACAGGAAACTGGATTCGCGCGACACCAGCGACTCCAGCTTATGCTCGCTGCGCAGGTGCGATTTGTTCTTGAAGAAGTAAAAGAGAAATACGATGAGGGTGATCGCCAGGAACCAGGCGAACCAGTCTCCGATGGACGACTGCGCGAAGGCATGCACGGAGCTGATGATCCCGCTGCGTGTCAGGAAAGTTCCCAGGATAGCCAGCCAGAATGTGGCGAAGACCAGCCACATGTTCCACATCTTCAACATGCCGCGCTTCTCCTGCATCATTACCGAGTGCAGGAAAGCGGTGCCGGTGAGCCAGGGCATGAGCGAAGCGTTTTCGACCGGGTCCCATCCCCAATACCCACCCCATCCTAAAACGGAGTAGGCCCAGTGCGCGCCGAGAAACACTCCGCAGGTAAGAAAGGCCCAGGTGACCATGGTCCAGCGGCGCGTGATGTGGATCCACTTCTCGCCGGGATACTTCATGATCAGCGCGCCCAGCGCGAACGCGAACGGGATGGTGAACCCTACGTAGCCCAAATAGAGCATGGGCGGATGAATCACCATCTCCGGATATTGCAGCAGAGGGTTCAGTCCATTGCCGTCGGCGGGAATTGTGCCTTGCACAATGGCGAAAGGATGCGCCGCGAAATTGAGCAGCAAAAGAAAGAAGATCTGCACGCCGGACAAGACCACCGAGGCGTAGGCGAAGAGGCGCGGATCGGTCTTGTAGCGCAGCCGCAGGACGAATCCATAGGCGGCGAGCAGCAGCGACCAGAATAGCAGCGAGCCTTCTTGCCCGGACCACAGCACGGCAAACTTATACGGACCGGGCAGATCGCGGTTGCTGTGGTGAAGAATGTAGGCGATGGAGAAGTCGTCGCGGAAAGCGCAGATGACGAGGACCACCGACGCGAGAAGAACGGCGGCGAAGGTCGCGATGCCGGCGCGGCGGGCGGTCTCGCCAATGCGCTCCGAACCCTGACGCAGCCACGCAGACCACCCGGCGCTGTCGAAACTGGCGGCGCTGCGGGTCATCTGGCCTGTCGGCTGTAGGGCCAGCTGAGAGGTCCGGTTCTGGAAGGCTAACGCGACGATCCCGGCGAGGAACGAGTAAACGCTCAACGCCAAAGCGAGGAGAAGCGCGAAACTACCGATTTCCGCCATGTGGGGGAACCCCGGCCTATTTTTTCAGAAACGCCCCTGCGAGGCAACCGCCAGGAACCGGACGTTGTTCGCTGCGTCCGGGGATCGGCTAAGCGCTCTGCTGATGGTAGCGCTGCATGACTTCACGTTCCGCAGTGAGCCAATCCTGGGCCTCGCTGCCCAAGCCGGGTTCGCGCTGCTGGTAGAGTTCGTAGGCGCGGCGCCGAATCTCCTCTTCCAGGTTGATGGGAACCACATTGTTGCGGGACTCCGTTTTCCGAAGTTCGAACTTCCTGGGTTCGGGCGCGAGCGTGGCTTCCGGTTTGATTTCAGTCGGTGCCACTTGTGCTGCTGGGGCTGCGCTTACATCGGGAATGCTGCCCGGAGGGTTGACGCCGGGTTGTCCGTTACTGGTACGCTTAGCCTTGCCTGAGGTGGATTTTGGTTTCGCCATATTCGGATACTCCTTGCAGATACCTAGATTTAGGAATGAGTTGAATTGTTCAGTGAACCACATACACTTCACCCGCAACAGTTAAGAGGTCACTGGGATTGATTATGTCGTTGGCGTTAGTATAAACCGTCAGAGGCTGTGGAAACCGCTTTCTCAGGAAGAAATCGTCGGGGTCCGCTTTGTTATAATCGAAGCTCTCCGGATGGCGCTATCGTCTAGGGGTTAGGACGGAAGATTCTCAATCTTCAAACCCGGGTTCGATTCCCGGTAGCGCTACCAGCTATCATCCGCTAAAGCCCGCTAAATCGGCATCGGCCTCTCTTTAGTTCTTGTGGTTCTTGTGTGACCGCCGTCACTGCAACCGCCCCGCTTCTGCGTAGATTCATTAGGCATGGCTACACCAATCAAGACTGATCGTATAAAGGACGATCGTGTAAATAACGATCGCACCGCTTGGTTGCAAGGCCCTGCGGCAAAGTGCTCACCGGTTCCAGCAGAAAGCAAGAATGCGTGGCGGCTGATCCTGCTGGGAGCGCCGGGCGTGGGCAAAGGCACACAAGCCGAACTCCTGACCGGGCATCTCGGGGCTTGCCATCTCTCCACCGGCGACGTTTTTCGCGCTGCCGGGAAGCGCCGCGACTGTGATCAGTCCCCCGCGATGCGGGCAGCTCTGGACTATATGCGCCGCGGCGAACTGGTGCCGGACTCCACCGTCTGGGAGATGGTGCGCGAGCGCAGCGAATGCATCCTACACTGCGGCGGTTTCATCCTCGACGGTTTTCCCCGCACCCTGGCACAAGCTGAGTCCCTGAAAGAACTGATGGAGCAGGAAAAGCTTTCGCTTAGCGCCGTGTTGAACTATGAACTGCCCGTCGGGGAGATTGTCCAGCGGCTGAGCGGCCGCCGCACCTGCGACCAATGCAAATCGGTTTTCCACGTCACCGAAAGGCCGCCGAAACTCGACGGCGTGTGCGACCGCTGCGGCGGCCGCCTCTACCAGCGCGAAGATGACCGGCCCGAGTCCATCACCGTCCGTCTGGACGCATACCAGCGCAGCACCGCGCCCCTCATCCAGTTCTACCAGAATCTCGGCCTGCTGCTTCCGATCATCGCCCAGGGATCTCCCGACGAAATCTTCGCCCGAACCCTGAATCAACTGGTGGCGCTGCCGTGCGAGAGCTGATTTCGCGCTAAGTAGCGCCGCCGTCCCGGCGGCTGTCGTGTGGGCGTCCCGCCCACACTGGCAGCGGCAAGATCGCGGGTCGCAAAAGCCGCCTGTCAGCCTGCAAACGCCAACCCTTCGACCGTGACTTTCATCACGGCGTCCGGCTCGGCTCAGGAGTAGCCTTTTTCTGAGTCCACAATTCACCTCGGAGGCGCTCTTATGCCGCCAACCGCAGTCCTCTCCGAAACAGAAACAGTACTCGCCAATCAGAAGACGATTCTTAAAAACCAAGCCTTGATCCTGCAAGGCCAGGAAGAGATCAAGAAGAATCAAGAGCTCCTGCAGGTCATCGTAGACAATCAGGAAAAAATTCTGGCCGCCCAGCGCCACTGTATGTACCGCGAAGCGGCCGAACACTATCTAAGATCGGACGAGGTCCACTAAGCCAGCCCCAACGCGCCATTAACTCCGGCCTTGCGGTAAACTCCATGCTGGCTTTGAACATCGTGTCGGGCTGACCACACCCAACACCCTCCAGAGGAGCCGCATCATGAGAACATGCTTCGTGAAAGCATTGTTGTTGTGCCTTTTGTTGAGCGCGCCCATGTTGTTCGCCCAGGCAATGCCAGAGGGGATCTGGCAGGGATACGATGGCGAGTGGAAGCATGTTTCCCAGCAGTTGATTGCGTTGGCCGAGGCCACCCCGGCGGAAAAATTCGCCTGGCGCCCTGCCCCGGGCGTCCGTTCCACCAACGAAGTGTACATGCATATTGCGCTGGCAAATTTCTATCTGTTGAGCGTAACCGGCCCCAAGATGCCCGCGGACCTCAAAGAGGAAATGGAAAAAACGGTTACCTCCAAGCCCGAAGTAATCGGCTGGCTGAAACGTTCGCTGGACGCAGTGAAAGTGGCACATTTAGCCGTTAAGCCCAGCGACCTTGAGCGTAAGGTCCACATCTATGACAGGGATGCCACGGTCGATGGCATGTATCTCCGTATCATCGTCCATGCCAACGAGCACATGGGTCAACTGATCGCGTACGCGCGCATGACCGGCGTCGTGCCGCCCTGGTCGAAGAATTGAAGACCGGCATTCTCTTGAATGGCTTTTGTGAAACTGGCAGCACGGCTTGATCCAAATCGTCCCAGCCCAGACGTGAAGAGTGAACCGGGCATTGGATCTGTGTTTCGAGTTGAAACTCCGGCGGCCAATTCCGCGATCCAGATTGATTCAGGCTCGAAATAATTCAGGAATAGAAAGGTGTGAATGAATCTCCGCAGCCCATGTTTTCCCGGCATTTCTGTGCTCGTCGCGGTAGCTCTGGTTCCTTTTCTGTTTCCGAACCTAAGCGCTCAAACCGGAGCGAATCAAGATGCCGCTGGAAACTACGTTCGCGAAGAAATGCTGCGGCAGCACATACCCGGCCTGGCGCTCCTAGTCTCGCGCGGCGGAAAAATCGTGCGGGCGGAGGGTTTCGGGCTTGCCAACGTTGAACTCCAGGTTCCGGTAAAGCCGGAGACTGTGTTCCAGTCGGGATCGGTCGGCAAGCAGTTCACGGCCACTGCCGTAATGATGCTGGTCGAGGAAGGCAAGATCGCCCTCGACGATCCGCTGACAAAATATTTCGCGGACGCTCCCGCTACTTGGAAACAAGTAACGGTACGCGAACTGCTAAGCCACACGGCAGGCTTTGGCGATTATCCGGAGAAATTCGACTTTCGCAAAGATTGGACGGAAGCCGAACTGCTGAAACTGGCCGAAGGCATCCCGCTGGCTTATCCTCCCGGCACGAAGTGGGAGTACAGCAATCTGGGATTCCTGACCCTGGGAATTCTGATCCACCGCGTCACCGGGGAATTCTACGGAGATTTTCTGCAACAGCGAATCTTCCAGCCGCTGGGCATGCGGACGACGCGCATCATCAGCGAAGCTGACATTGTTCCCAATCGCGCCGCAGGCTACCGGCTGGTAAAAGGAGAATTGAAAAATCAGGAATGGGTCGCGCCCATGGTCAACACTACCGCCGATGGCAGCCTGTATTTCTCCATCCTCGATTTGGCGAAGTGGGATGCGGCGTTGTACACCGGGAAACTGCTGAAGGGCTCAAGTCTCGACCAGATGTGGACACCCGCGAAGTTGAAAAACGGCCAGCCGAACAAGGATGGCTACGGTTTCGGCTGGGTCATCGGCGAACGCCATGGACACCGCGTGATCAGCCACGACGGCGCGTGGCAGGGGTTCAAAACTGCCATCGCGCGCTACGTTGACGATCAGTTGACGGTCGTAGTGCTGGCGAATCTGGCGGAGGCCAAACCGGGTGAGATCGCTGGGCACGTCGCCGACATATACATTACGGAGGCCAAGAAAGAGGCAGGAAAAAACTGATCCAAGTCAACGCGACCCCACTTCCATGGGCGTTTAATACTTCGGGCGGAGCGTGATGAGGGACTGCGGCTCAACCCGGCGACCCGGGACCAACCGTCGTCTCTCTTCGCCGCCAAACGGAAAGCGACGGCGCTCCCAGCGCTAACGCGCCCAGAGTGGCGGGAGGAGCGTCAGTTTCAAAGGCGGGCATTCCCGCAGGCGCGAACGCCGCCTCATCGGTCCCCGAGGTCTTCCCCGCAATGATGGGAGTGTTTGCGATAGTCTCGTAAGCGTAGCCAGTTAACGTAGCCGTCAGCGGATTCTTTCCCAGCATCGTGAGCCGGGCCCATCCAAAGTGAGTTTCTCCATCAATCTGGAATTTGAGCCCCAAATAGCGGTTGGTGACATTCGCCCAATTCCCATGGAAGCGGAATTCGGTCCCAATAAATGTACGGAGTGTGCCCAGCACTCGGCCATCGAACTTGCGGGCGTTTCCAATGGGCTGGCCTCCCATAAGATCGGCGGCGCTTCCTCCATACCCTACGGCGCCGTTGCCCTGGACCGGACTCACCCTGATTCTCGATGTGCCGCCGGAGGTGTCGATGCTCTCTTTAAACGTGGCGTCGAGGAAAAAGTCGGTTGTGCCGTCGTTTCTAAGGTCCAGAGGGTAGATGCGCAAGCCCTGGGCCGAGATAACGACGTTGGCCGCCGTGTAAACAATCTCTCCATGCGCGGGCTGGGCCAAAGCCAGCAGCCCGACTCCGGCTGCGCCCGCAGCCACCGAATACATGTTAAGCCGATGATTGAATCGCTCGGAAGGCTGGCAATTTGCTCGCGAAGGACTGGAAGCGCGTTTCATAGAGCCCCTTTGCCCGGCATTGTGCTACGGAAAGGGCCGGGTGTCAATCGAAAGCCGTAAAATTTGCAATCTTTTGACCTTCGGGAAAGTGTGAGGTTCCAGCAGATTGACAATTTTGGCAGGATCAGCAATTAAGAACGTCACCCCACGTGGGACAACTGGGCGCCTGTTACCACAATTCTCGCGGCTCTCTTCGAGCGGGATTTCTTTCTGATTACGATCTCTACGTCACGGTCAAGCGCATTCAGAAAATGCATCAGGCGCTCCACGGAAAACCCTTCCAGGCGATAGTTCACCAAAGCGGAAATCTTCGGTTGATTGATGTCGAGCAGCCGTGCCGCTGCCGCCTGCGACAGGTGACGTGCCTGAATGATCTGATTGATGGCAACCGCGAGGCGCACTCGTGTTTGCTTCTCGCCGGCATCGTGCAGACCAAGATCCGCAAACACGTTGACTGAACTTTGCACCACAACCTCGTTATTTCTTCCGTTTGCCATGCGCCGGGAGCACTCGTTGATCGCGCCATCCAATTATCCCAGTTCTAGGATATTCCGTTAACACTATCCGGGCCAGGGCAAGCCCGCCTACTGCTTCCCCAACTGATCCAGCGCCGCCAGCACATCCTCACTGTGCCGGCCGGGGTCAACATTGGTGAACGCTCTTGCCACCCTCCCGCTGGGGTCGATCAGGAAGGTGTGCCGTGCGGCAATTTTCGTTACTCCCAGATTGATGAGCGAACCATACTCCCTGCTCACTTTGCCGTCGCTGTCCGCTAATAGCTTGAAATTCAAACCTTCCTTCGCGCAGAACTTCCTGTGCGAGTCCACGCTGTCCACGCTCACCCCCAGAACCACGGCGCCGCGCTGGTCGTACTTGGACTGATCCACCTGAAAATTGCGGGCCTCGCGCGTACATCCGGGAGTCTGATCCTTCGGATAGAAATAGAGCACCACCCATTTTCCGCGGTAATCCTTCAGGCTGACTGAAGTGCCTTCCTGCGAGGCCAAAGTGAAATCGGGCGCGATGCTTCCGGGCGCGGGAGCGCCGCGGGAACTCGATAACAGCCGCGGAACAAGGAATATGACGACCACGATAATCACCACGAGCAGCACAATCTTCAACATTGAGGGCCTCCCGAAGGCATTTCGTATGAAGTCCGGCGATGCAGACTCTTGCATTCATCTGGACCTTCGGCATTGTAGAACGTTTGGTCTTCCCCCTTCGTCCAGCAAGATTCCGCATAATTGCATATCATAAGTAATTCCGCATTATCGGACGGAGAGATGAGACGTGGCTCAGACGGAAACTAACGGTCAAGAGGTTTTGGAAACACGAGAGTGGGTTGACTCGCTGGACTATGTGTTGTCCAAAGGCGGCCCGGTGCGCGCGGGGCGGCTGCTGCAGCAACTGGCTCTGCACGCGCGGCGCGCCGCCGGAGTGAACCTTCCCTTCTCGGCAACCACCCCTTACCAGAACACGATTCCATCCCCGCAACAGCCGCCGTTCCCGGGAAGCCAGGAGATGGAACGCCGCATCAAGAGCCTGGTGCGCTGGAACGCGCTGGCCATGGTAGTGCGCGCCAACAAGATTCAGGAAGGCATCGGTGGCCACATCTCGACCTTCGCTTCGGCGGCAACTTTATACGAAGTTGCTTTCAATCACTTTTTCCAGGCGCAAACCGAAAGCGGCGACCGCGATGTGGTTTATTTTCAAGGCCACGCCGCGCCGGGAATCTACGCCCGCGCCTATCTCGAAGGCCGCATCCCGAAAGAAAAGCTGCAAAACTTCCGCCGTGAACTGAAGCCCGGCGGCGGATTGAGTTCCTATCCTCATCCCTGGCTGATGCCGAATTTCTGGGAGTTTCCCACCGTCTCGATGGGATTGGGACCGATCCAGGCCATCTACCACGCGCGTTTTATCCGCTATCTGGAGAACCGCGGCCTGAAACAATCGACCGGCGGCAAGGTGTGGGCGTTCCTGGGCGATGGCGAAATGGACGAACCGGAATCCCTGGGCTCCATCACTCTGGCTTCCCGCGAGAATCTGGACAACTTGATTTTCGTGGTGAACTGCAACCTGCAACGCCTTGATGGCCCCGTGCGCGGCAATGGGAAGATCATTCAGGAACTCGAAGCCATCTTCCGCGGCGCGGGCTGGAACGTCATCAAGCTCATCTGGGGCTCGGACTGGGACAGCCTGATTCGCGCCGACCGTGACGGACTGCTGGTGCGGCGTCTGGGAGAAATCAGCGACGGCCAGTATCAGAAATACTTTGTCGAGAGCGGAGCCTATTTCCGCCAGAATTTGTTTGGTACTGACCCGCGGCTGCTGAAGATGGTGGAGCATCTTTCCGACGAGCAACTGGCCCGCATGCGCCTCGGCGGCCACGATCCCCTCAAAGTCCATGCCGCATACCGCGCCGCAGTTGACCACAAGGGCGCTCCCACAATCATTCTGGCCAAGACGATTAAGGGCTACGGACTGGGCGAAGCGGGCGAAGGCAAGAACATTACGCACCAGCAAAAGAAATTGAATGAAGATGAGTTGGAACTCTTCCGTTCGCGTTTCGGAATTCCGATTCCGGACGACGAGTTGCACGATGCGCCGTTCTACCGCCCCTCCGATGACAGCGCGGAAATCAAGTACATGCAGGCGCGCCGTCAACAGCTCGGCGGATACATGCCGACGCGTAAAGTGCGCGCCACCCCCCTGAAGCCGGTGCCCGAATCTTATTTTGAAGAGTTCTACAAAGGCACGGATGGACGGGAAGTCGCCACCACCATGGTTTTCGTGCGGCTGCTGGGGAAACTGCTGCGCGATCCGGAGGTGGGCAAACTCATCGTCCCCATTATTCCCGACGAAGCTCGCACCTTCGGCATGGAAGCGCTGTTCCGCCAGGTTGGAATCTACTCCAGCGTAGGGCAGCTTTATGAGCCGGTCGATATGGACACGCTCCTTTATTACAAGGAAGCGAAGAATGGACAAATCCTGGAGGAGGGAATCACCGAAGCCGGATCGATGTGCTCATTTATCGCAGCAGGCACGGCTTATGCCAACCACGGCATCAATACGATTCCCTTCTTTATTTATTATTCGATGTTCGGCTTCCAGCGCATTGGCGATTTGATCTGGGCTGCGGCCGATATGCGCTGCCGCGGATTTCTGGTCGGCGGCACTGCGGGACGAACCACGCTGGCCGGGGAGGGCCTGCAGCATCAGGACGGTCACAGTCACGTTCTCGCATTGCCGGTCCCCAATCTGCTCGCCTACGATCCGGCATTCGCCTACGAAATTGCCATCATTATTCAAGATGGCATCAAGCGCATGTACGTGGATCAGGAATCGATTTTCTACTACCTCACCGTGACCAACGAGCCGCTTCCCATGCCCGAGATGCCGAAGGATGGCAACGTCCGCGAAGGCGTGCTGCGCGGTCTCTACCGCTTCAAAGCCACGGACGCACCCGATGCCAGACTGCGCGCGCAACTGCTGGGCAGCGGAACCATCATGTACGAGGTGTTGAAGGCGCAGACCCTCCTCCAGGAAAAATACGGCGTGGCCGCTGACGTATGGAGCGTGACCAGCTACAAAGAACTCTATCGCGATGCCAACGATTGCGACCGCTGGAACATGCTGCATCCCGGCGAACCGGAGAAAGTTCCCTTCGTTACTCGGACTTTGAAAGCCGCGCCCGGGCCGTTCATCGCCGCCTCCGATTACATGAAGGTGCTTCCCGAATCGCTCGCGAAGTGGGTGCCCGGACAACTGGCCTCGCTTGGAACCGACGGCTTTGGCCGCAGTGAAAGCCGGGCCGCGCTGCGCGATTTCTTCGAAGTGGACGCCAAGCACATTGTGCTGGCCACTTTAGTAGCGCTTTTGCGGGAAAATAAAATCGGTCTGGATGCCGTGAAGAAGGCGATTCATGACCTCGGAATAAATTCCGAAAAACTGAACCCGGCCACGAGTTGACCGCCGATTTGCGATATGGGTTTCGTAGTGGGTTTTGGGAAGGGCACGGCTTCAGCCGTGCCGCCCGACGCCACCAACAATGCGGGCTTTAGCCCCTGAGGTAAGGTTTTTCATCGGAAAAACAATTAAGGAATGGAATCGGTGATCGAATTCAAACTCCCCGCACTCGGTGAAAATATCGAACAGGGCGACTTGGTGCGCCTGATGATTGCCCCCGGCGCGGCGGTAAGCGAAGGCCAGGCGGTGATGGAACTGGAAACCGATAAGGCAGTCGTGGAGGTGCCTTCATCGGTGAGTGGAACGGTGATTGAGATCCTGGTTAAAGAAGGCGACAAAATTAAAGTTGGCCAGGTGGTGTTCACCGCGGATAGCAACGGAACCTCCGCCGCGGCTGTGACCGAAAATCGGCGTCCCGAACCGGCTGCCGCCGGCGCCCCAACACCGCGGCCATCCGCCGCAACGCAACCTGAATCCCAGCCCGCGCCCCTGCGAACCCGATCCACCGATGCCCGCGTCGCAACTGAATTCCGCCTGCAGGAACTTGGCGAAAACATTTCGCAAGGCGACCTCGTGCGCTTGATGGTCGCTCCCGGCGCCAAGGTTTCCGAGGGCCAGCCAGTGATGGAACTCGAAACCGATAAAGCTGTCGTCGAAGTTCCCTCCTCTGTGACCGGCATTGTGAACGAAGTGAAGGTCAGGGAAGGCGAAAAGGTTAAAGTCGGGCAGGTGATTTTCACGCTGCAAGGTGCGGCCGCATCGCAGGCCGAAACCACTCGTCCGCCAAGCCGGCCCGTCGAGCATGTTTCCGGGCAACACGGAGCCCGCCTAGCTTTTCAGGCCGCGATTCGCGCCGAGGGCAAAACCGAAGAGCAGGCGCTGCCTCCCGATCAGCCTTTGCCACGTCCTGCGGCGTTCTCCATGCCGGTGCAATTGGGCAAGGTTGCCGGAACCGAACACCGCGAACCCGTTCCCGCGGCTCCGCACACCCGCCGCCTCGCGCGCGAACTCGGAGTCGACATTTATGAAGTCAAGGGTACCGGCCCCGGCGGACGCATCAGTGAAGACGATGTGAAAGCCCACGCCAAAGCCGCGCTCACCGCCTTGGCTACAGCCGCGCAAGCCCCGCCGCGCGCCGGACATTTCGTCGCACCCAGGCTGCCGGATTTCGCCAAGTGGGGGAAAATCGAGCGCGTTTCCATGCGCGGCGTTCGCCGTAAAACGGCGGAGCATCTCGCCGAATCCTGGAACACGATTCCCCACGTCACGCAGCACGACCGCGCCGACATCACCGAACTCGAGCACCTGCGCGCGCGTTTCGCTCCCAAGGCCGAACAGGCTGGCGGCAAGATGACGGTGACCGCCATCGCACTGAAGGTCTGCGCCGCCGCGCTGAAAGTGTTTCCGCAATTCAACGCCACCATCGATATGGAGAAGGAAGAAATCATCTACAAGCAGTACATAAATATCGGGGTCGCGGCGGATACCGATCGCGGCTTGCTGGTTCCCGTGATCCGCGACGTGGATAAGAAAAATATCGTCGAACTCGCGGTGGAACTATCGCAGCTATCGCAGAAAGCGCGAGACAAGAAGATAACGGTCGCCGACATGGAAGGCGGCACCTTCACCATCACCAACCTCGGCGGCATCGGAGGCACGGCCTTCACCCCGATCGTGAATCATCCCGAGGTGGCCATTCTCGGGCTTTCGCGTTCGCGCATGGAGCCGGAATGGATTGGCGGAAAGTTCGAACCGCGGCTGATCCTGCCGCTCTCGCTCTCCTACGATCATCGCCTGATCGATGGCGCGGATGCCGCCCGCTTTCTGCGCTGGGTCGCGGAGGCCTTCGAGCAGCCTTTTTTGCTTTCCGTTCAGGGATAGCGGCAGCGAGCGAGTGAAAACCCCGAAGAAAGTCACCTCATGAACGAAACTCTCAACCAGACACTCGACGAAAATCCGGAAGTAACTCAGAAGCTCCGCATCGCCGTAATCGGCGCCGGCCCCGGCGGCTACGCTGCCGCCTTCCTCGCTGCCGATCTTGGCATGAACGTTACGCTGATCGATCCCGAGGCAAATCCCGGCGGCGTCTGTCTCTACCGCGGCTGCATTCCTTCGAAAGCGCTCCTTCACGTGGCCAAGCTCATCGAAGAATCCCAGCAGGCCAAGAATTGGGGAATCGACTTTCCTCCCGCCAAGATCGATCTCTCGCGCCTGCGCACGTGGAAAGAGGGTGTCGTCAAGAAACTTACGGGGGGACTGGGACAGCTCTCCAAACAGCGCCACGTGGAATACATCCAGGGTCGTGCGGCGTTTGAAAACTCCACCACGTTGCGAATTAGCAAAGCAGACTCCACCGAAGCAGTTCTCAGCTTCGACCGCATCATCCTCGCGACCGGCTCGCGCCCCGCCATCATCCCCGCTCTCAAACTAGATTCGCCGCGCATGATGGATTCCACCGGCGGCCTCAATCTCGAGGATATCCCCGGCAGCCTTCTAGTGGTTGGCGGCGGATACATCGGCCTCGAACTCGGTTCGGTGTATGCCGCGCTCGGCACGCGCGTCACTGTGGTCGAAATGTTGCCCGGCCTGCTTCCCGGCGCTGATCGCGATCTGGTTCTTCCGCTGCACAAACGCCTGGAGAAAAGGTTTGAAGCGATTCTTCTGAACACCACCGTGGCTTCCCTGAAAGAAGATGGCGCGGGAATCCGTGCAACCTTCGCCGGCCCGGCGATACAAGAAAAGGATAAAGAAAAAACATTTGATCGCGTCCTGGTCTCCGTCGGACGCAAGCCGAACTCGGAGATCCCCGGCCTCGAGAAAACGCAAGTACAGGTCAACCCGCGCGGCTTCATCGAAGTGAACAAGCAGTTGCAAACTGCCGATCCCTCCATCTACGCCATTGGCGACGTGGTCGGCGAACCCATGCTGGCGCACAAGGCTTCGCACGAAGGCCGTGTCGCAGTCGAGGCCATCGCCGGGCACAAAGTCGCCTTCGAGCCCAGTGCGATTCCAGCTGTCGTGTTCACCGATCCGGAAATCGCCTGGTGCGGTCTTACCGAAACTCAAGCCGAAAAAGAAAATCGCGAAATCAAGGTTGCGAAATTTCCCTGGGGCGCGTCCGGACGCGCCATCACGCTCGACCGTCCGGAGGGCATGACCAAACTGCTGGTTGACCCCCACACCGAGCGCGTGCTGGGCGTTGGCATTGTCGGCGCCGGCGCCGGCGAACTGATTGCCGAAGGCGTCCTCGCCATCGAAATGGCCGCGCTCGCCGGCGATGTCGCCATGACCATCCATCCCCATCCCACGCTTTCGGAGACGGTGATGGAGTCCGCCGAAGTTTTCTTTGGCACCAGCACGGACGTGTTCCGCCCCAAGCGCGGATAGCGGCATTTCACGACGATCGGCCTTTCGCGGGCAACCGGTTCCGCTACAATAAACTCTCAATCGCGCATCCGCCGCACTCGGCCGCCTAAGGCCGGACGCGGAATCAAATCCATGTTCAATGTATCTCGAGGAATTGTTTTTTTCGTCATTAGTCTTGCGGCCTGTCTGCCTCTCTCCGCGCAGATCCCGCTAAGCCAACTCCTGCAACCCACGGCACCGGCGAGCGCTCCCTCCAAAACCCCCGCCGACCCGCTGGGCCGCGATACGCCGTATGGCGCGGTCTTTGGATTTCTGCAGCAGGCGGAAAAAGGCAACTACAGCATCGCTGCGCAATATCTGCAGATGAGCCCCGTGCGCCGCCAGAGCGAAGGCGACACAGTGGCGGAAAATCTAAAGGTTGTGATGGACCGCGCCTATGCCGGCAGCCTGAAGAACGTCAGCACGCAGCCGGAAGGCGACCCGCAGGAAGGCGTGCCCCCGGGCCGGCAAATGCTGGGAACCATGTCGTCCGGCGACGTGGAAGCCGACCTGGAATTGGTTCGCGTTTCCGATCCCAGCACAGGGAAAATCTGGCTGATCTCTTCCGACACCTTGGCCAAACTCCCCGAACTTTACGATCAGGTTCAGGCGCGCCAAGTGGAAACGCGTCTGCCCGCGTGGGTGGTAAAGCATCAACCGGCGGGCATGCCGCTCTGGCAATGGTTCGCGCTGATCCTGCTGATTCCCGTGGCCGCGGCAGCCGGTTGGCTGCTCTTGGTGGTGCTGCAAATCCCCGTGCGCTGGTGGGCCCGAGGGCACGGCCACCCCGAACTGGCATCGCGCTCGGTTTCCGGCGCGGCATGGTTGCTGGTCGGCACTCTCCTCCACAAAATTCTCACAGCCTACCTTGGCATGCCCCTGCTGCAGCGCCACTACTATTTCCAGTTGGTCGAGGTCGCGGTCATTATCGGGGTCAGCTGGATTCTGTGGCGCGTGGTTCGCTGGTTCCTGCGTCGCCTGCGAAACCGCGCGCTGGCCGGCGGTCACGGAGGCACAGGCTCGCTGATGCTGCTGGGCGAACGCCTTGTCAAGGCTTTCATCTTCGTGATGGCGGTATTTTTCGTCCTCGGCGTGCTGGGTTTCAGCTTGACCACTGCACTGGCCGGCGTGGGCATTGGCACTCTGGCCATCGGCTTCGGCGCGCAGAAAAGTATCGAGAATTTATTTGGCGGCGTTTTCGTCCTAGGTGATGAAGTCATTCGCGTGGGCGACGTTTGCAAATTCGGCGATCGCACCGGCACCGTCGAGGATATCGGCCTGCGCTCCACTCGCGTGCGCACCGAGGAACGGACGCTGTTAGCCATCCCCAATGGCACCGTGGCGACCATCAACGTCGAGAACCTGAGCCGGCGCGATAAGATTCTTTTCAAGACGGTACTCGCACTGCACCCGGATACTTCACCGGAGCATCTTCGCTTGGCGCTTTCCGAAATACGTGGCGTTTTGGCCGGCAATCCAAAAGTTGAAAGCGGCTCAGTTCGGGTGCGGCTTACTGAGTTAGCGTCAGCTTCCATCAAAGTGGAACTTGTGTGCTACGTGATGACCAGGGATGACGACGAATTCGCCGCCGTCCGGGAAGAGTTGCTTCTGAAAATCGTGGACTTCGTCGAGGACTCTGGCACAAAACTCGCGTTCCCCTCGCAGACGCTCTATTTGAATCAAGACTCGGCATCCGGCAAAGCCAAGGCCGCTCTCCAACAAATAACTGACGCAAGCCAAGACGCAAATGGAGACAAGCAGCCAGCTTCCGCGGACACCCGCAACCAGAAACAAGACGAGAAAAGATGATCAGGACTGCGCGTGCCACCGCCGGGTCAACCAGGCAAGAAACCGGTGCGTCGGATAGTAGACCGCGGCGGGAACAATAATCAGGTACGCCAGCAAATACAAAAGCCCGGGCACGGCATGTTGTTCGCGAAAGAAGGGCCCTCGACCCAGTTCACATCGTACCCAGGCCGCCAGAAATAATTGATCGGAACCACGATCCACGCCGTCATCGTCTGATACTTCCAACCTCGCGGGTCGTAGCCTAAGCGCCAAATCGCCCACAGCAACAGTGGCGGCGTGACCACGTGAAAAAGGCTGAGCAAACGAATCGGCAGCGGTATATGCGGATCGAACATATATTCCGTTCCGCCAATCCAGTGCCGTCCGCTGGCCAGAGCGCCCGCAAGGTCGAGAGTGAACAGAGTCTGAAATAGCAGCAGCCCGCAGGCTTGCCAGGAAAATATCGGCGGACTTTCCAGCCACAAAGCGGCCGTAATCAAGAAATTTCCCAGATCGCAGAAAAACAGAAGGTTCTGCGGACCATATTGCCGCCAATACAAAGGTGCCCACGCGATCACGCACGCCGTCCACACCACCTTCAGCCAGAGTGGAATACGCATGACTCGATATTGTATCCGCGGGAAACGGTCCGGAATCGCCGGCCACGCGGAAAGCCCGTCTGGCAAGTCCAAAGCGGCCTAATTGCAATTACCACCGTAACTTGATGCGGCTTACGAGTGTACCTACGATGAATTCAATATGGGTTACCAAGCACTCCTCTTCTGTCCCGATGAGAAGACGGCTCGCACCGTAACGCAGGTTCTCAGCGAGTTGGACTTCACTGTGGTTTCCTGTACCGAACCTTTTGCCGCAGTGAAGAAGTTGATGGGCGAACGCTTCGATGCCGTTGTGGTCGACTGCGACAACGAGCAGAACGCCACCCTGCTGTTCAAGAGCGCGCGCAATGCCCCCAACAATCAGTCGGCTTTGGCTGTAGCCGTGGTCGAAGGGCAGGCGGGAGTGGCCAAAGCTTTCCGCATTGGCGCCAACCTGGTTCTCACCAAGCCGATTAATGTGGAGCAGGCAAAAGGCACGTTACGCGTTGCACGCGGACTGCTGCGCAAGAACGAAGCTGCAAAACCCGCGGCATCCGCGGCGAGTGCAGCGGCCAAGCCCGCGCCTTCCGCAACAGCGGCGGCAAAACCGGTGCTGGTAACTCCGCGTGTTGTCCCTTCGCGCCCAGTTCCACCGGTAGCTCCGCGGGTAACCGTCATTCCGGCGCAGAAGCAGACGCCGCAGACAAGCATTGCCGTCTCCGCTTCCAGCCCGATCACCCTGGCTGCGGAATCTGCAGAACCCGTTCCCTCCGTCTTAGAATCGATTGCAACATCCGCGGAGCCAATGGCCGCGCCCAAGCTTGCCCCGGCTGCAGCCGCTGGACCTAAGCCCGAGCTGACATCCGGCAAGCCGCAAGTTGTGTCTCCGTCGAGCGTGGGATTTCCACTTACAACCTCGGCGGGCGCTGCCAGTGCGGCTGCTCCGGCGCGAGAGGCAACGGCACATGTCACCGCCACGGATCCAACTTCGGCCGCGGTCTCGGAGCCGGAGAGTCCAGTAGAAGCTGCGGCCAGCGCGAGCGCTTCTCCGGTCCCGGAGGCCGGTTCATTCTCCTCTGCTCCTACATTCACCTTCGGCGGCATGGTCGGAAGCGAAACGGAGTCCGCGGGCGGTGGAAACAAGAAGACTTTATTGTTAGTGGCTGCGGTTGTTCTGGTTGCCGCTGGCGGTTATTACGCATGGACGCAGTGGCCTGGTTCAAACCGAACTGCCGGCGTTTCCACGCCTGTGGCGGCGCGGCCGGCAACCGCCGCTCCCAGAGTTCCGCAGGCAGCGCCGAGCAAGGCGGCGGTCGCGCCATCTCCCGTTCCGCCTTCGACTCCATCGACTCCGGATTCCGATACATCGGCGATCCCGAGCTCCGCAGTCTCTGCGCAACCAAAAGCGCCGGCAACAACTTCTCCCACTGAGGAAACCACTCCGAGTGAGGACAACGCGCCAGCTCACCCGAGCAAGGCTAACTCCGCTAAGGGTAACTCTGCTGCGGACTCCTCCAAGCCCGCGGCGCCGGTTGCAGCGGCGAAGAAAACTCCCGCAAAGGCCGCTCCGCTACAGCCCATGGTGATTAAGAATGGCAGTTCCCGATCCGTGGTGGGAAATGCCGAGCCAATCGCCGATGAGCCGGCGCCGAGCGTCACTGGGATTGCACCGGCGGGCGACGGTGGTTCCCTGCCCAATCTGGGGGACAGCGCGAGTCAGGCGCAGGCTCCAGTGCTGCAGGTGATGAACGTGTCGCAGGGAATATCGGAAGGATTGGTGATCAAGAAGACGCAGCCGACGTATCCGCCGAGCTCTTTGCGCATGCGCGTCGAAGGCCCCGTACGACTCCTGGCCACGATCTCGAAGACCGGCGACATTTCTTCCGTCAAGATTCTCAGCGGAGATCCCGGCTTGGCCCGCGCGGCAGTGGATGCGGTGAGGCAGTGGAAGTACAAACCATATCTGCTTGACGGTTCTCCAGTCGAGATACAGACACAGGTTACGGTAATCTTCAAGCTGCCGAAATAACACCCAGAAGGATCCCCGTCCGCGCCGACCCCGCCATGCTCACCCGCATCATCATCCCCTTCGCCGGATACCCCGCCCGCTACGTCTGGCACTGCCACATCCTCGAACACGAAGACAACGAAATGATGCGGACGTATGAGGTGATCGAGGCCGTAAAAGCGGGGAGCCCAGAGTTGCGCCACCCAGCGGGAACGGCTGGCCAGCCGCCTAGGATTCTCAGCTGGAAAGGATACCGTCCGCCCCGAGGAGAACTAAGACAGCAAAGCACAGCGACAGCAGGTTGCTCCACGAAAGCCTAGCGCTCTTCTCCCGCACCAGGGAGAACCAAAGGAACACGAAACCGCCTACCATGAATAGGGCCCAAAAATGCAAAAGCCCCGACGTGTTGTTCCAATAGCGAGCTAACCGAATGCCCATCGCAGCAAGAAGGAGCAGGGCCGACGCGTTAGCTATCACGAACGATACTTTTCTTCTTCTGGTAAAAGTCAAATCTGTCATAAAAGTTTCCTCCTCCTATGGACAAGCAACCGCGGCGTACAGCTTCGTTAGCGCGGCTGAGCCCCCTGCCGCGAGTGCGGCAGGCACTGCCACAGGGGCAGTCACAGGCGCGAAAAAGGCCGTGGCGCCGAACCCGAACGCTGCGACCCCTTCTGATGCGGCGAGTATGTTCACGTTCTTGCACGTCGCCTTGTTTGGATGAGTAAAGTTCTGCCACCACGATACTCGCTGCGGCTGCTGCCCGGCTCCGGGAACTATAGCGCTCAAAAGGTCAAACCCGCTGCCGACCTGCGTTTCCATCCAGCCCGTCGCACCATAGCCGTTTAGGGCCACGGTGGTATTGTTACCCACAACATAGCCGTCCACATAATCTACCGTCCCGTCCTCGTTAAGCGGATCGATGATAGACGGAGCGCTCATTATATCTTCGGTGGGATTCAAATACCCGTAGGTCGGCGTTAGCGCCATGATCGGAATATTCATCACATCGAATTCGTTCCAGCCGGGGAAACCTGGGGACAGACGGGACGTTCCCCAGTTTCTTAGGGCCAATATGGGAACGTGGGAGGTCCAATCCTTAGCCAGAAACGCGCGACGTCTGATCACAAACCCATTCCTTTCTGATATTTTCTTCGCATGGCTCGATTGCCTCGCGTGGTAATCACGGACGTTGCCCATCATGTTACGCAACGCGGCAATGCCCGACAAGTGGTTCTGGCCGACGAGGCGGACCGTCTCGCTTATCTCGAGTTGCTGCGGCAATACTCCGAACTGTACCGTCTTTCACTGCTGGGCTACTGCCTGATGTCGAATCACGTGCACTTGATCGCGATTCCCCGCACCCCGGAGGCCTTGTGGCAAACTCTCAAACAGACCCACGGACGCTACGCCTCGTATTGGAACGCCCGCGAGTCGTCCAGTGGGCACGTGTGGCAGGGACGATTTTATTCCTGCCCCTTGGACGACTCGCACCTGTGGGAGGCGCTGCGCTATGTGGAGTTGAATCCAGTGCGCGCCGGTATGGTGTCAGCGGCGGAGCAGTGGCGATGGTCGAGCGCCGCGGCCCACTGCATCCCGGACGCTGCCGACAAAATGCTGGAAACGGAACGGTGGCAAAAGCGATGGACGGTGGCAGCGTGGAGGGAGCATCTGGCAGCCGGAGAATCGGCAACCGACGTCAGATCCCTGCGCCAATGCACGCACACCGGTCGGCCGCTGGGCACAGCCGAATTCGTCGCTCAACTCGAACAGACGACTTCGCGTCCGCTGGCTCCGCGAAAGGGAGGACGCCCCAAAAAACCCGCATCCGATCCCCGGCTAGACGGCTTCGCTTTTGTTGCCTAGTTCCAGAAATTGGGGAACCTCCCGTCTGTCCCCAGGTCTGTCCCAGGTCTGTCCCCAGGTCTCCCCGACGCCGTAGGCGGCGCTAAAAGCTCCTGGCCCTGAAAAAACGAACGCTCAATGATCCTCGGGCTTGTGGGGCCAGTATCCTGCTCCCTTTCCAGGGGACAGGACGATGGCCATTACAATCAGCACGGCGAACAGGGCTGCATAGATCAGGATGCCCCTACGGGTTGTCGGCGTCCATCTGAACAAGATGAGCCCAAGAACGCCGCATGCAATCGCGGTCGACCGCAGAAGCATCCTCCGCCTTTTCTCGCTCACGGGATGGCTCCGTACATGCCTGAACTTGGAGTTACAAGAGCCCCGCCACTCAATGTTGAGCACTGGGCATGGGCCCCGATATCTATGATCGTCGCAGCAAGCATTGCTGGTGGAGCCGCCTTCTCAATTGCTCCGAGAACGGCCCCGGTCCCAAGTTCGAGCGCTGAGCCTACAGTTGTGGTTCCGCTGAGCGTGGTGAGTTGGGTCGTCCCTGACATCGCACCTGATCCGAACAGACCACCAGCCTTTCCAAAAATGGCGATGCCCCACTCCTGCATGTTGCTTCCCCACTGAGGATTCCAACCGGGAAGTAGGGCAAGAGGACTGCCGAACGCTGCGGCTGTCCCCAGCGTGGAATTGTAGAAGTTGCCTATACATTGCTGCTCTGCGGTCGGCACGTTAGAGCAGCCTTTTGTGAGAGGCGTGCAGTTCGTCCCGTTGTTTGCGGGCGAGTTAGGGGTGGGAGACTGGGGGCTTTGCGGTGTCTGGCTCTGCCCAAGGATGAAACTCAGTCCGTCGTTCATACTCCGCCAGCCACAGTCACCTTCGCACGAGAAGAACCCAAATGCCACGTAAAACTCATCCCAATTGGAGCCAAATGATTGTCCCGACAAGTTGCAACTCCCAAAAAGATCGCGCATGACCCCGTTGCAGGCCATGCCCGAGGGATCAACGTTGCTGAGAGGACTGCCGTTCACATAGGCATAGCGGTTCCAGCTTTGCGGATTGGAAAAGTCCACTGCGGCCAGACCCGCCGGATCGGGAGAAATCCACCGCCCCTGCGCCGGGCTGTGTTTACGATAGAGGAACTCATACAGCCCCGAAGCCCTCAGCCAACTCCCGGATTCGCGAGCCTAGTCCGCCCGGAGCCCTAATGAGGGGCACTCCGATCAGCAGTAGATGGCTGGCTGGCTGCCCTTTTGCTGACGTAAGAGGCCCTAGCAAGACCAGCCAAGCATATGATTGTGCCCACCGGACAGATCAGGAAGGTGAGGGGAAGCCCCAACAGTCCACCGGGGAAATGAAAGGGATTGGCTTGACCATGCAGCAGAGCTATCAGGACATCGGCTCCAAGGAACGCGATCCCCAAGATGACCGAGCGAACAGCCAGCCTCCCCCATTGTTTCACCGTCATCGCGTTTAAATCAGCCATTGCACCATCTCTCTTAGGATGCTGGGGGGTACATGCCTGCGGCTTGGCAGCCAGCCGTGGCCACCCAGCCGACAGCGTTGCCACTAAAGAAGCCTTCTACTCCGCCTCCAAGTGCCCCTAAGGCTACTCCCGGAGGGCCTCCCTCCCAACCCGCAATTCCGCCGACTATTGCTCCCTTGGTGAACCCCTCTAGGGTGTAGTTCTTTATGTTGTCAAACGATCCGTTTCCACATAAATACCATTTGACCCCTTTCTTGAGCCGCTGCCAGTTGGAGGGGCCAGTTACCATCGACGACGGAACACAAATACCTGTGGTCGAGTTGCACGAGACCGGAGGAGTGCCGTTGTTTGCGGCGCTCAAAAGGTCAAACCCGCTTCCAACTTGCGTTTCCATCCAGCCCGTCGCACCGTAGCCGTTTAGGTTCACGGTGGTATTGTTACCCACAACATAGCCGTCCACATAATCTACTGTCCCATCCTCGTTAATTGGATCGATGATAGACGGAGCGCTGGTTATATCTTCGGTGGGATCCAAATACCCGTAGGTCGGCGTTAGCGCCATGATCGGAATATTCATCACATCGAACTCGTTCCAGCCGGAGCCGCCGGTGGTGTTGAAAGCATTGCAAGCGCCCAACGTGTACGTAGGCCCGGAGCAGAACAAGCCCGTGGGATCGACGTTGCTCAATGGGCTGTTATTTACATAGGCATAGCGGTTCCAACTCTGCGGATTAGAAAAATCCACCGCCGCCAACCCCGCCGGATCGGGCGAAATCCACCGCCCTTGCGCCGGGCTGTGCTTACGATAGAGGAACTCATACAGCCCCGATAGAGTGTCCTGGCTCTGGCCGGTGAAATTCAGGTCGCTGGTAACGCCACCCGAGCCAGCGTGGTTCTCGCCATAAGGAGCGTAGGCAACATCATACGCCATCGTGTGATTGCTGAAGCTTGTCGAGAGCCGGGAGCTACCCAGCCAGTCGGAATGCAAGATATGGTTTGTACCGTCGGTAGCTCCTAGAAGCTCCGCCGTGCCGCCGCCCGGCAACGGGATGCGAATGGTCTTGGCGGCTTGGCCGTTCATCAGTCCCAGTTTACCAATCGGGCTGTACAGAACCTATCAACGTTGGGAAGCTCTGGAAAAACTGGAAGAAAACTACCCACCAGTTCGCGAGAAACTTGCCGGGATTCGCGCTTGGCGCCCGCCCAGATAGCGAACGGTGCGTGGCCCCCATTTGCCTCCACAATCCTACCTTGGATCCTGCGTAGCGCTGGGGTACAGAGGACGCGAGCGAAATTCGAGGATGACTTGTTCCGTGATGCGATGCTGATCCCGCAAAATCTTCTGAACTCCTTCCAATTCCGCACCACGTAACAGCTTCTCTTCCGTCTGATCCCACACGTCTCCAGTGTGCTTATTCACCGCATAGTTCCCTACCGTCACAGATCCCGACGACCTGCGCTTTGAATTGAATAGATAGAAGAAAAAATAGTCAGTCTGGTTCAAGCGCGCCGAGATAGTGTGATCCCACCCAACATCAAATCCCTCGGCCCGGACCCGTTGCGCCTGAGGCGTAATGTATACGAGGATCTCAGCCTCTGGGTAGGTAATGGCTGTGGCATCTTGTTCGCTACCCTGTGGGGCGTCGGGGCTGCCTAGGCGGCTCAAGCAGAGCGCAACAAGCAACATTCTCGCAAGGTTTTTCATTTCAGTCACACTTTCTGGTCAATTGGCTGGCCACCTTGTTAATACGGTTCAAATAAATCTGAGGCGTTCCCGGCTCGCTATTGAAGGCGTGGTTCCCGGAGGTCAATGCGCTTACAAAGTCCAGGGGATCGCTTAAGCCGGAGACCCTGTTACCCTGAAAACTACTGGCGAATGACAGGCCCGAAAATAGAAAGCCAGGATCCGGGTATGCCCCGAACTGATACCCTGTGCTAGCCGTATAGGAGCCATTAGTCCCACTGAACGCGGGTCCGACAGTCAGCGAGAAATAGTTGTTGGCCAACTGCGAAGCGTTGTTCGTCCCGTTCCCCGTCTCGACAGAAGATAATCCAAGAATGTCTTGGACGCTGGTATTCAAGTCATTTGCCAAAATATAGGCATAATCGATATTGTCATTTATGAACTGCCCGAGAGGCGTGTTGGGAGAAGAAGCCACAGTTTCGCAGCCAGAGGTGCCGCTGATCTCTAATGGACCACTGCAGCACATAACGAAGCTCAGTCCGTTGAGGGTACTCCGCCAGCCACAGTCACCTTCTTCGCACGAAAAGAACCCAAATGCCACATAAAACGGGTCCCAGTTGGAGCCGAAAACACCGTTACCGCCGAATCCTGCGGCAGTGTTGCACAGGCCAAGGGCACGCTGAGGTCCAAAACAGGCCAAGCCTATAGGATCGACCGACCCCATTGGTGAGTTTTGGACATACGCATAGCGGTTCCAGCTTTGCGGATTGGAAAAGTCAACTGCCGCCAGACCCGCCGGATCGGGAGAAATCCAGCGGCTCGAAAGATTTACATATTTCCGGAACAGAAAATCATACAGATCAGAGGATTCGGTATCATCAAACTGGCCGGTGAAATCCAAGTCAGTCGTGGAAGTGCTTGACTCCGCGTAATACTCCCCAAAGGGTGCATAGGCTGTGTCAAAGGACAGGGAACGGCCCCCATAGTTCGTTGAGAGCCGCGAGCTTCCCAGCCAATCAGCATGTAAGACATGCTGGGTGCCACCAGTTGCTCCGATAAGCTCAAAGGTACTACCTCCAGGCAATGGAATGCGAATGGTCTTGGCCGTCTGCCCAGTCATCAATCCCAGCTTACCGATGGGGCTGTATAGTATTTGAGTGTGGGTCGATCCCGAGGTAGTTTCCACCTGGCGGCCCATGGCGTCATAGGTCAAGATTTTTGAATCGACGGTTATTGCATTGCCCCCCGCATCCCACGCATAAGTGTATTCGCAATCGTTGGTAAGGTTCCCGTTGGAGTCATAAGTTACGTTGCAACCGAATCCGGGAATAGTAAACTGGTTGGTGGAGCTTGTGTAATTCGGCTGAAAAGAGACTCCCGCATCGCCGCTGGGCACGTTTTTTGTGATGTTGCCAAAGGCGTCATAGGTGAACGTTTGCCCCCAAATATTGCCGCCTGCCGAGTTCGTACAAGCCACGCTGCTCGAACGGGCCAGTGCGTCGTAGCCGTAGGTGCAGTTTTGCGTATTGGAGGCATTGAAGGCGTCGGTAATTCCAAGGGTGCCCAGCGTCCAGTCGGCATTCCAGCCCACTGTGCCTGCTAAGCTTTTTGGCGAGGAACCGACGGTAAACTGGAATCCATTCATCCGTCCGGTTGTAGCGTCGTAGCTGTACACATCGCTGTCGCCAGTGCCGAAGGTCACCGTGGTCTGCGCGTTGGAAGGGTAATAGGTCGCGCTCCTTATCCAGTTGGTAGACGCGCCGTAAGTCGCCGAGTAGGGCCTGCCCTCGCCGTCGGGAGCGAACGTCCACCCGTTCAGCCCAGGCACTCCGCCCAGCGTGTTTAGCACCCCGTTTGCCCAGTAACCCGCTGTCGTGTGGTAGTAACCGCCGGAGTTGGGTGTGGACTCGAAGGCATCGGCAATTTCTCCACGGGGCGAGTAGCAGTACGCGATGTCGGTGATCTTGGCGGTGCTAGGGCCGGTGAATGCTTCCGCAAGGCGTCCTTCCACGAACGCGCCGCTCGGATTGGTACATGTAAACGTCGTGGCATCGTAGACGAACGTCTTGGCCGGTGTGCTGGAGGCGTATGGACCGGAAGGGTACGTGATGCCGGTCTTTCGGTGAAGGGCATCATAGGCATAGCAGGTCACGTTGCCGGCTGCGTCCACTTTCTTTACGAGATCGCCATCCGATGTTCCGCATGTGCTGTCGGAGTCGTAAGTATAGCTTATCGCGGTCGTGCCGGTCTCGGGATTTGACTCCGAGGTGAGTCTACCCACGCCGTCGAAAGTGTAAGTGCGCGTCTGCGCACCCCCGACTGCTCCTGGCTGAGCATTTTGGGTAACAGATATTGTGTTCGCAGGACTGTCGTACACATACTTTGTGAAGTAGCCGTTAGGCGTCGAGGAGGCCTGAGCGCAAGCGCCGTAGCCGAAGAGAGTAGAGGTCTCTTCACACACCGACGTTATCCGGCCAAAAGCGTCATATTCCAGTTGTTTTTGCTTTGTTTTCTCTCCGCTGGGCGCTGGCCCGACAGTGCGCAGGACATCGTTTTGGGTGTACACCATGGCCAAAGTGCCGCCGCCTCCGTCCGCGACACTGGTGGTGCGGCCTAGGGCGTCAAGTTGCGTGGTGGTCAAAGCAGTCCCGCCTGGAACCGTCTGCGTGGTAAATGGACCCGTAACAGTGCCCGACGGGGTCCAACCGTAAGTGTACTGAACCGCGCTATCGAAGGTCGTGGCGTTGGGCGCGGTTCTTTTTTGCGATTCGACCAAGCGCCCGAGACCGTCCAGAGTGTTGAGGGTGTCCACAGTCGATGTTGGGCTAGAACTCGTGTTGAAGTTAAGCGCACTCTCCTGAGTCGCGGGTGTGGTCGATGTGGCTGGGGTATAGGTGTTCCAGGTGACATTTCCGAGGGGATCAGTAGTTGAACAGAACGCGCCAGAAGGGATCGGCAGTGCTGCTAGGCGCTGGGCCAACATAGCCGTATTGCGTAGATTGACTGTTTGCGTCCGACACTTCAGTTACGCCGCCGCCGTAGCAGTCCCAGGTATAAGAAGTTGTCAAACCTCCGGCGGTTACAGACGACAAATACGCTGGAGTACCGTTGCAATTCTGGTAGCTGGGCGTGCTCACGGTGGAATTCACGTCGGCTGCGGTTTCGAGCAGCCCATTGGGATAATATGTGTAGCTGCGATTTAGATAATTGGAACCGTTCGTCCAAGAGCTAGCCTGCTCAAGATTCCCGTTGGAGAAATAAGTGTAGTTAGTCAGCGATTTGGTACTGCTGGTGACTGTACCGCACGCGCTGCTGTTTGATCCCACAGTAACCTGAACGCAGGATGGGCGATCTAAGATGTTGGTAGAAAAACTAGCGTATGCAATCTTCTTGACCTGCGTGGGAGCAGTCGCGCCGAAGTCATAGGTGTCGATTTCGGTAGGGAGGTCGAGCACATAAAGCGAATCCGTCTTCTCGCCGTAGTATGTCACGACTTGCGCCGACTTGCCGCCAGCCGGCTGCCGGACCACGGTCAAGGCCGCGGGGGGATACGCTGCGAAGGTGGCTGTCGTACACGGAGCGGCAGTATTGCTGTAGCAGGTAGTTACGGTTTCGAGTAAGGTTGAGCTTCCCTCGTAGATGTTTCTCTGCACTTCGAATTCAGCCGGTGACCCGGCAAACTGAATTGTGCTCTGGTTGCCCGCAGGGTCCTGCACCGTGTTCGTCGTAGTTGCGCTGTTGCGCGTGTATGTCCATGCTCCGTCCAGAGTTGTCCGTATTAGCCCAGATGCGGTGCCATCGGCGCATTCGATGCCGTTGTTGCCACCCGTGTACTGGTACGTGATACTTCCACCGGTAGGCAGGCCGACTGTTGCGATACGGCCCGTTACATCTCCCGTTCCTTTGAACGCCGAGCCCGGCGTAGCTTCATAAGTGAGTGTGTAGGCAGTGCCGTCGGGGAGCGCGATGCTGCTTACCAAATTGCTCGCGGTGGGAGGGTACTCCGTTACGCCGGAGCAGCCGAAGTTGGTGGCAACTGTGTATGAGGAGTAGTTGACGGTGACGGTCTCAGGAGTTCCGTTCGGGTACTGAGACGTTTCGGGTCCGGTGTACGTGTACTTCACAGGGCTCGGTTGAGCACCGGTCACGGTCAGTACGGTCATTCCGAGCGTGTCGGTGTAGGTATTGCTAGTTGTATTCCACGAGATTGAGTTTCCATTTGGATCAGTGACGACCGAGCTACCGACCGAGTTCCCAGATTGGTCGTAGAGTGAAAGCACTTTAGGCTGAAGCGTCTCGCCGGACTCATCTGTTCCCTGAATAGTAAGGGAGTATCCAGAGCCGTCTGTTGCCGGGAGCGTTTCTGTCAGGGGTCCGCACACTGATTCCGTCGAGACATTGGAACCGGGAAATGGGTGCACTGTGCCTGAACCGTCAGTATATGAAATCCCGGAAGTTTCAGGACACTGCGGCAGCCCCGGGATTCCCGCCCAAACAAAAAAATGATATGTCCCTCCGATCCCGTAAGAGCTCCCCGTCCACGCTCCGGAGAAGACCCAATTGGTCGTCTTGGTTCCAGAGACCGGCGACCAGACTGTGCTGTCATAATTCAGCGAATAGTCAAAGGGCATCCCCCTGCCCGCTTTGTGAACCACCGGGATCGTGATGTGGTCATTCAGATTGGCCAGATTGATGCTTTCGGGTCCAGAGGTCTGAAAACTCCCGAACGGCGGAAACCCAGTGACAGATAGGCGTTTATCTCAGACAAACGGGACACAACGCCACGGAAGCGAGCCATCGGCTCCTCCAAATGGTTGAGTTGTCCCCCTCAAACTTGGCGAGAGTAAATGGAACGCGTTGAATTGTCAAATGAAAAGTACTACCAAATCATCAGGTGACCTTATCCTGCTAACTAACTACTCGCGCTGCATAACCTCGTCAATAACCGCTTTGCCGCCTTTATCCACGGTGATGACTTTGTGGATGGAAGTGTATCCGGTAAGCGTGATATCGACCACGTAGTTGCCGGGATCGAGCACGAAGTCGACCGGCGAAGCTTTATCCAGCATGTGCTGGTTGACGGCTACCTGAGCGCCCTTGGGCTGCGTCTTGATGCTGACGGCGCCCATGCCTTGCGCTCCCTTGCCGCCGAACAGCCTGTTCATCTTGCCCACGGTCTTGATGTCATCGACATTGCCGAGCGCCCGCAGCGCTGGCGAAAAGCTGACGGTCTGCGCCAGGACGAACTGCGCGCTTGTGGTCTCATCGATGTAGCCCGCCTTGCGCACCAGCACAAGGTGCTGACCCTTGTCGACGGAGACTTGCGCGGGAGTGAGCTTGCCCGTGTCCTTGCCGTCGATATAGACGTTGGCGCCGGCGGGTGTGCTGGTGACCGAAAGAGTCGCCATCAGTTGGTTGAGATGGGTCGTGACGAATGCCTTGCTGCCGGAAACCACCGCAACCGTGCGCGTGTCGGTGGAGTAGCCGGCCTTGCTCACGGTAACTGTGTGCTGGCCCGCCTCCAAGCCCGCTAGCGTGAACGGCGTAATCCAGGAGGGATCGGTTCTTCCGTCGAGCTGCACTTGCGCGCCTGGGGGAGTGGAATCGATGGCAATCTGTCCGGGGACGACCGCCGCCGCCGGTGCGGCTGATCTCTTCTTCGCGTTCTTGCCTCTCACGGCAGCGGCAGTTGCGTGAGTTGGCGCTGGCTCAGCTTCAACAGGCGCGGCTTCGGCGGGTTCCGCTTGAGCGGGCGCGCTGGCCTGAGGCGCTTGCGGCTGCGCACGTTGAACTGGCGCAGGCTGGCTCACCGCCACTTGTGCGGGAGGTTCGGCCGGGGTGGGCCGAGGGGAGTCGTCATCGCCGTTCAGATGGTTGACGTGCATCACCAGCGCGATCGCGATGATGAGAATCAATACGGCCGCACCCGCGATAGAGTAAATCATCAGGCTGGGGGGAACGTTCTTGATTTCCTTGATCGCCTTTTCGGCGACCTCGCGGGGCTGAACCTTCGGCTTCTCCGGTTCCGCTCCTGACCTGAAATTGGGCGCGAGAGAAGGTGCTGGCTCGTAGGCGGGAGGGGGCGGAGTCGGCGCGATATAAACTTCCTTCAACGGAGGAAGTTCGGTCATCTCCGAGAAGCTGATGCTGCCGCCGCGCGATGGGCCCTGTTCCGCCATCATGGGATCGACGGCGATTCGGGGCGGCTCGGCGCTGGGGGCCTCGACTGCTGGCTCATCTAAAACCGCCGAAGACATGAAGGCCGATGGCGGCGGGGCATCGCTGGGCGCCTTGGCGCGCGGAGCCGAGTGTTGATCGAAGGTTTCGAAGTCAGGCGTTGAGGATACAGATTCGGCTCCCCAGCCGGCTGCGGCTGCGGCCGCCTTAGGAGCGGGTTCCCGTTTAGCGACTGCGGGCTGAGGCGCAGCGGCTTTCCTTTCGGCCGGCGGCTGAGCAACCGGCTTGGCCGCGGCGGACGCGAACTTGTTTTGAGCCGCAGCTTTCACTGGAGCTGCAACCCCTGCCTTGGCTGGCGCTGCCGCAGACTTCCCTTGCGGTTTCGATTCCTTACATTTCTCCAAATCGTCGAGCAGTTCCCTTCCGCTTTGGTAGCGTGCGCCGGGATCCTTGGCCAGAGCCTTCATGATCAGGTCGCTGAGCAGCGGGTGGAGCTTGGGGTTCAGGTGCATCGGAGGCACGGGTGTGCTCTCGAGGATGCTCTGGCGCAGGGATTCGGAATCTTCACGATCGAAGGCTTTCCGGTCGGTCACCATTTCGTAGAACAGAGCGCCAAGACTAAACAGGTTCGACCGCGCATCGATAGTTTCTCCCCGAACCTGCTCCGGGGACATGTAATAAAGGATGGAAGGAACCTCCCGCGTTTGCGGGGTAAACTTGCCCACGCTGGAGACGCCGAATCCCAAAACTCTAACTGTGCCATCCCACCCGCACATTATTTTCGCGGGCTCCAGACTATAGTGGAAAACTTTGTGGGAGTGAGCGTGATCGAGGCCGCTGCACACCTGCCTGCCGATATCGAGCAGGTCCCAGATGGAGAATCCTTCTTTGCGCGCCAGCATGGTGGCGACGCTGTTGCCCTGGATGTACTCCATGGCGGCGCAGAACTGGCCTTCGATTTCTCCGGCGCCGGAAACGGGCGTAAGGTTGGCGTGGCTCAAGACCTTGGTGGTCTCGGCCTCTTCCAAAAGACATTTCTGGAGGTCGGCGGCGCGGTCGCCGAAGGCCGACAACTGAATCGCCTTCAGCGCGACAGTTTGGCTGGTTTCAGGATCGTTCGCCTTATAGACCGCGCCAGTGGCGGACTTTGACAGTTCACTCAGGATTTCGAAGTGGCCGATTTTCGTGGACATTTGCTCCGTGCCTCATCACAAAAAAGCCGCGCAGTTTCCGTTAAGAAGCTGCGTGGGGTTCAAAACCCGGGCAGGGTAGAGCTAGAATAACGCTCTGCGGGCGGGGATTCGAGTTACCGAAGTCACTGCGAAAAGGTGCAAAATGTTTCACTTGCAGCGCGAGGAACTGGCTGGCGCTGCGAAGAAAACCACGCTATCTCGATCGTCACCTTTTGCCGGGGAAAGCGTTTAACTCTTTTAGAACAAATCCGCGTCAGAAGAAATACGGGTGACATTTGTCATGCGAACCGGATGACGATCTCCCCTGGCGGCCGAGCGCGGGCGGATCGAGTATAGGATTGCGCCGGAACGCATCAGGTTTTGCGGCTCGGAGGCGGGTTGTGGGGAGTGCAATCATTCGTTTATTCTTAAGGCCTGCATGGACTAAGCTGGTCCGCGGTCCTGCACGCCGCATCTTCCCCGGAGTTCAACTGGGGCCAAAATATGACTTTGACCCGATTCGTCACCAAGAACGCCTTCCGTAACAAACGCCGCAGCATCTTGACGGTTGCCAGCATCGGCGTTTCCTTGCTGCTGCTGACCTTCATGATGACGGTTTGGCAGGGGTTCTATATCGACAAGGGGAGTGCGGAATCAACCCGCAGATTGGTGTCTCGCCACCGCGTTTCGCTAACTAATTTCTTGCCGGGATTCTACCGCGAAAAAATCCGGACGATTCCCGGCGTGACTGCGGTCGTGCCCAATTCGTGGTTCGGTGGCTTATACAAAGACGACAAACCGGAGAACTTCTTCCCGCAGTTCGCCACCGATCCCGACGAATTTCCCAAAGTCTACCCGGAGATGCGGATACCGCCCGATCAACTGGCCGCCTGGCAACGCGACCGCGCCGGCGCGATTGTGAATGATGAGCTGGCCCAGAAATACGGCTGGAAAGTGGGAGATCGCATCGTTCTGCTCGGCACAATCTATCCCGTCAACCCGGAACTCACCATCCGCGGCATCTTCCACTGGCCAACGCCGAATAAAACCGTTTATTTCCACGCGAAGTACGTGGAAGAAGCAGTGAGCTGGTTCAAGGGCGAGGCCGGAACCTTTAGCATTATGACTGGCTCAGCCGACGATGTGCCCAAAGTCGCCAGCGCCGTCAACGGCATGTTTCGCAATTCCCCAACGCCCACCAAGACGGAGAGCGAAAAAGCCTTCGGGCTTAGCTTCGTGAATATGCTGGGGAACGTGAAAGCGTTCATTCTCAGCATCTGCATGGCCGTCGTCTTCACCACGCTGCTGGTATCGGCCAACACTATGGCGATGTCGATTCGCGAACGGACACGCGAAGTGGCCCTTCTCAAGACCCTGGGCTTCGAGCGGCTGACCATTCTCGGCCTTTTTGTGGGCGAAGCCATGTCGCTTTCGATTGCCGGCGGAATCTTTGGCTGCGCCTTCGCGTGGCTGCTACTGACCTTCATGAAACAATCACCCATGGGCTTTTTCCTGGCACAAATGCAGGTTACGCCCGCTACGCTGGGCGTGGCTCTGGTGGTGGCGGCGCTGGTTGGATTTCTTAGTTCGCTGCTTCCGTCCTATCACGCTTCGCAAGTAAACATTGTGGATGGGTTGCGCCACATCGGTTGAAAGCCGGTTGAAATTATGACGCTGGGCAGTTTTGTCGTTCGCAATACGTTTCGCAATAAGCGGCGCAGCCTGCTGACCATGCTGAGCATCGGCTTTTCGCTGCTGTTGCTCACGCTCATGATGTCGATCTGGCGCACGTTTTACATCGACCAGGGACCGCCAAACACCGTGAAGACTATCATTACCAGGGACCGGGTTTCGTTGGCATTTTTTCTTCCGGCGTATTACCGCGACAAGATTCGAAGTGTGCCCGGCGTTGTGGCGGTTGCGCCGATGACATATTTCGGAAATGTCTACAAAGACGATCGGGCGACGAACTCCTTCGCCCAAGTGGTTACCGATCCGGAAGAATATCCCAAGGTTGCACCCGACAAGATTGTCCCCCCAGACCAGTTGCTCGCCTGGCAACGCGACCGCACCGGAGCCATGGTAGATATCGAACTGGTTAAGAAATTCGGGTGGAAGATTGGCGACCATCTCATCCTGCAGAGTCCTTATTTTCCCGTGCATCCCGAGGTTACGATTCGCGCCATCTACACCGTCGATCCGCCGGTTCGCGCGTTGTATTTCAACACCAAGTATCTGGAGGAATCGGTAGGCTGGTTCAAGGGGCAAGCGGGCTGGTATGTCACCCAAGTGGATAAGCCCAGTGACGTAGCCCCGGTATCCAAGGCGATTGACGAGATGTTCCGCAACGCCCCACAGCATACCAAGACCGAGAGCCAGCAAGCCTTCCGGCTCTCGTTCGTATCGTCTTTGGGCAATGTGAAAGCTTTCATTCTCAGCATCTGCGGCGCGGTGGTTTTTGCGATTCTTCTGGTCTCGGGCAATACCATGGCCATGTCGATTCGCGCCCGAACGCGTGAAGTCGCGGTGCTTAAAACACTAGGCTTCACGCGCCAGCGCGTGCTCTCGCTGTTCGTGGGCGAGGCCATAGCCTTGTCGCTGGCGGGCGGGCTGCTGGGAGTTCTGGGGGCAACCTTGCTGATACGCTGGTTGACCCACTCTCCGGTCGCGATCGGAATTCCAGCGGGCATGAGGGTCACGATGCCGACCATGTTGGCATCTCTGCTGGTGGCAGCAGCCGTGGGATTCGTAAGTGCCTGTCTGCCGGCATACAACGCATCGCGTACCAATATTGTGGAGGGTCTGCGCCACATCGGCTGAAACCCAGGGTTGAAGCGAGAGTGAACTATGGCGATACCGATCAGCTATAACGTCCGCAATCTGAAGCTCCGCAAGGGGCTCACGGTCATGACCGCGCTGGGCATCGCGCTGACCGTGACCACGGCAATTTTTCTGATGGCGCTGCTGGCGGGCTTGCAGAAGGCTTTCGTTTCCAGCGGCAATCCGCAGAACGTGCTGGTGCTGCGCAAAGGATCGGAGGCCGAACTCTCCGGAGGCTTCGATGCCGTGCTGTTTCCCACGCTGAAGGTTCTGCCCGGCATCGCGAAAGACAGTCACGGCGATCCCATGGTTTCCGGCGAGTGGGTGGTGGTGATCGTGCTTCCGCGCAAGGACGGCACGGGCGAAGTGAACGTCACAGTGCGTGGCATGATGCCGGATGGCCTCGAGCTTCGTCCCAGCGCGAAACTGATCGAGGGACGCTGGTTTCAGACCGGCCAGCGCGAGGTGGTGGTAAGCAAGTCCATTCGCTCCCGCTTCGCGCACGCCAACATTGGCGACACCATGGAGTTCGGCAAAGGCTCGTGGAAGGTTGTGGGCGTGTTTGACGCCGGAGGTTCGGCCTATGAATCCGAGATCTGGTGTGACGTGAATCAGATGGCCTCGGATTTCGATCGGCAGGGCGGCTATTCCTCGGCATACCTGCGCGCGACTGACGCGATTGCGGCCGATGCGCTGAAGAATCGCGTGAGCGACGATCAGCGCCTCAAACTCGAAGGAGTTCTGGAAACGGATTATTACGCGAAGCAAACCAGTTCGGGCGCGCCCATCAAATACATTGGCATCGTCGTCGCGATCATCATGGCAATTGGGTCGAGCTTTGCGGCCATGAATACAATGTACGCGGCGGTAGCGTACCGCGGGCGCGAAATTGCAACTTTGCGGGTTCTGGGATTTTCCCGGCCCGCCATTCTGACTTCGTTTGTCCTGGAGTCCCTGTTGCTTGCTTTGCTGGGCGCGGCGGCTGGAATTCTGCTGATGCTGCCCTTCAACGGCATGCAAACCGGAACGTCGAATGCGGTGACGTTCAGCGAAGTAGTATTCAGCCTGCAAATCACGTGGCAGGTTGCGATGTATGCGATCGTCTTCGCGCTGGCCATGGGGCTGTTTGGCGGGCTTTTTCCAGCCTGGCATGCGGCGCGCCAGAATATTCTCACCGCGTTGCGAGGTTGATCTCGAAGTTTTTTTTGGAAACTAGGTGGACGCTTTGTCCGTATCCATATTTATGACTTATGCCGATTGATGCCAAACACGAAGACTTGCAGAGCTTGCGAATCGACCGCACGGCACGCGGCACGGGCAGCGGCGAACCACCCGCCTGGGCGCGCCGCTACATTGTGATTGGCATCGTGGTGGTAGCCGTGCTGAGCTTGTCCGCTGTGGCGTACCGCGTGCTCTCACGCGACGTCCCAGAGGTGGAGGTGGCGCGCGCATCCGCCGAGAGCAGCGATGTGGGCGGCACGGTGCTTTCGGCCACGGGCTACATCGTGGCTCATCACACGATCAACGTGAACTCCAAAGTCACCGGCCGCCTGGCATGGATTGGCGTGGAAAAGGGCGACAAAGTTAAAGAGGGACAGGTTCTGGTGCGGCTGGAGGATGAGGAGTTCCGCGCCTCCTATGAGCAGGCAAAAGGCGCATTGGACAACGCTTGCGCTTATCTCGATGAACTCGAACACGGATCCCGGCCCGAAGAGATTCAACAGACGCAGCACAATCTTGACGAAGCCCGCGCCACGCTGGTGAATGACAAGCTGACTCTGGACCGCACCAGGGAGCTTTCGTCCGCCGGTGTGGTTTCGCGCCAGGCGCTGGACGATGCGACGGCGAAATTTGATTCCGACCAGCAGCGAGTCAATTCCCTGGACAAAGCTTTCCAACTGATGAAGATTGGGCCTCGGCCGGAAGAGATCGCGCGCGCCCGTGGATCGGTCGCTCAAGCGCAGGGCCTTGCCGATTACGCCAAGTCGCAGCTCGACGCCACCGTGATCCGCGCACCGGTCACAGGCACGATTCTGGACCGCACCGCCGAAAAGGGCGAACTGATTACGGCGCAGTTTGCCAGCGCGGCTGCTGGCGGCCCTCAGGGCTCGGTGGTGTCGCTGGCGGATTTAAACGACCTTCAGGTTGAACTGGACATCGCGCAGGCCGACTTTGCACGGCTCGGTCCCAAACAGAAGGGCATTGTCACCACGGATACCTATCCTGATAAAAAATATGACGGCGAAATTGCGCAGATTTCTCCCGAGGCTAATCGGCAGAAAGCTACAGTGCAAGTGAAAGTGCAGGTGCTGAATCCGGATAAATATCCAGATGTGTTCCTGCGCCCGGAAATGAACGCCACGGTAAGATTTCTGGCGGATCAGCCAAAAACTGCCAGCACACAGCTTGCGGGTGCGTTTGTGCCTGCCGCTGCCGTGCGCGACCATGATGGCAAGAAGATTGTGTTGCTGGCTTTCGATGGCAAGGCGCGCATGCGTGAGGTTCATGTGTTGAGCCAGCGCAGCGACGGATTTCTCGTCGATGGATTGGTAGGCGGTGAGAGCGTGATCACCAAGGGGCCGCAGGATCTGAAAGACGGAGACGCAATTAAGGTGAAGGGATAATTTCATGAGCACTGTTGCCGAAACCAGAGTCGCCTCTGGAACCAAAGTCGTTCAGGCCCGCAACGTAAGCAAGGTTTTCAAACGCGAGGCGTTTGAGGTGAAAGCCCTCGACGACGTCTCCATCGATATTGCGGCCGGCGAATTTCTTGCGCTGATGGGGCCTTCGGGCTCGGGTAAGACCACGCTGCTCAATATGATCGCCGCGATCGACCGCCCGACCTCCGGCGAGCTGCTGGTGCAGAACCAGAATGTTTTCCGTTTCAACGATTCGCAGGCCGCGCACTGGCGCAATGAACATATCGGCTACGTATTCCAGACGTTCAATTTGATCCCCGTGCTGACTGCGTTTGAAAACGTGGAGTTGCCGCTGCTGCTGACTAGGCTCAACTCGCAGCAGAGGCGCGACCACGTGATGACCGCGTTGAAACTTGTGGGCCTGGAAGAACGCGTCAACCACCTGCCCAAGCAGCTCTCCGGCGGACAGGAGCAGCGCGTGGCCATTGCCCGGGCGATTGTGAGCGATCCGACGCTCTTACTGGCGGATGAGCCTACTGGCGATTTGGACAGTCACTCCGCCACGGAAGTGTTGGAAATCCTAAAACGGCTGAACGAAGACTTCCACAAGACGATTGTGATGGTAACGCACGATCCCCACGCAGCTTCCTATGCGCACGTCACGCGGCATCTGGAGAAGGGAATGCTGCTGCCACCGGCATAGTGCCCGGATAAGTTCAACTCACTGCGGAGCTGGCGTCGCTGACGCTGGCGCCGACTCCGGTTCCGCGTCGGCAACCCATTGCCAGGCCCGGCGGCCAGTGTCGAGAGCCACGGCCTTGGCCTCACCATAAGCCACCAGCCGGTTGAGCACCGTGGTCACGGACGCCATGGGATCTTTGTGGCGATTCAGCATGGGCGGCATTCTTTGCTGAATCCGGTCGCACACATCGCGAGCGCTCAGGGCGCGATTGGCGTCCATTAAAATCATGCGGCACGCTTTGGTGAAGCCGGGCTGGCGCCCATTGCTCTTGCGATCGACCAGTTCCAGGAGTTCATCGCTCAACACGCCATCCCCAAACAAGTTGGCCAGGCCGGCGATGGTTTGCTTAATGGTCCCGATGCGGCGCATCACTTCTGCGCGCTGTTGAAAAAGCTGGCGTAGTTCTTCGTGGGCCTGGCGCACCACTTCCTGCACGTGTCCATTTCCATCGCTGGTAACGGTTCTGATCGCGATTGGCTGACTGTCCATAAAGCCTCCACAACTCCTGGGTTCCGGTGTACCGTTCCGGCGAGCGCTTCGGGCGCGGCTTTTCTCGTCGTACATTGGCTCTGTATTCAAATACGCAGGAAACCGTCCGGGTGTTCCCTGAAAATGTGTTCCCTGAAATGCATCCCCTGAAATGTGTTCCCTGATTTCATGCCAGACCAGGGTGTGACCCGCACGCCAGACTTTGTTCATTTAGACGCATGATCTTAGAGTTCGTTAACAATCGAGCAACACAAAAGAGGCGACGGCAGCGAATACCGGGGGAACCGCCTGTGCGCAGGAATGGCCACAATTTCTGGAAGAAATCTTCATGCCGAGGTCAAGACGAAACAATCAGCCTCTGTTTCGTTTCCATTCCGCCAGAGCGTCAGGGGAGAAGACAGTGCCAAACTGAACCCATCCCCAATTTGGGATTTCGTCGCGGCCTCAATCATTGATCACTGTTCCTGAACCCAACGCTGCCACTAAGAGTTTCCGATGTGAGAAGAGTAGTCCATTATCCCCGTGTCAACGGCAGCAAAACTCGAGGCCTCACCGGCTATTTTGCGAGTGCTACTGGTGGGCAACCAGGAAGAGGATTTTTTTCTCATTCGCGAAATCCTGGAGCGGAACCACAGTGCGATGCCGGCGGACCTGGATCACGCGTGCTCCCTGGAAGAGGCCAAGACCATGTTGCAGCGCGGCCACTACGGTCTGGTCTTGTTCGAGCATGAGATGGGGGATGCCGCTGCCACCAAGCTGATCGCGGAATTCCTGCAAACCGGGCATGCCGTGCCTTTCGTCGTGCTCACCGAGCAGGCGGATGAGAAGGCGGTCGCGGAAATCATCCAGGCAGGCGCGTCGGATTGCCTGGACAAATCCCAACTCAACGGAGCCAACCTGCTGCGCACGATCCGCTGCACGTTGAATCTGCACTCCACGCAGCAGCAGCGGCAACTGGCGGAAGACTCCCTGCGCAAGCTTTCCTGCGCGGTCGAGCAATCGGCTGACACCATCGTGATTACCAATAGTGAAGGCATCATCGAATATGTCAACCCGGCCTTTGAAGCCCTCACCGGCTACTCGCAACGGGAAGCCATTGGCCAGACCCCCGGCATCCTGACTTCGGGCCAGCAGGCGCCGGCCCTTTACCGCGAATTGTGGGAGACCATTAGCATCGGAAACGTCTACCACAACATTCTGGTGAACCGTAAGAAGAACGGCGAGTTGTATTACGTCGACGAGAACATCAGTCCCATACGCGACGCAGCCGGCCGCATCACCCACTTTGTCGCCAACGGCCGCGATCTCACCAAGCGGTTGCATCTGGAAGCGCAGTTGTTGCAGGCACAAAAAATGGACGCGGTTGGCCGTCTCGCCGGAGGCGTGGCGCATGACTTCAATAACTTGCTAACCATCATTACCAGTTATTCGGAACTGGCAATGGACTCGACGGTGCCGGGAAGCCGCATGCAAAGCCAGCTCCGGGAGATCCTCTCGGCGGCCCGGCGTGCCGCCGAATTAACGCAGCAGCTGCTCGCTTTCAGCCGCAATCAGCCGCAAGCCTTGCGCGTGGCAGAGCTCAACCCGGTGGTCAGCAAGATCGTCAAGAGCTTGCACCGGCTTATCGGAGAAGACATCGAACTAACGTTTGTTCCAGGTGCGGGATTGGGCAGAATTCGTTTGGATCCGGTGCAAATCGAGCAGATCCTCATGAATCTCGCGGCCAACGCCCGCGATGCCATGCCCCAGGGCGGGCGGTGCATCATCGAAACCTCCAATGCGTCGCTCGACGAAGAATACGTCATCAACAAGAAGGCCGCGATTCCCACTGGACGCTATGCTGTCCTGAGCTTGACCGACACCGGATCGGGCATTTCCGCCGATCATCTGCTGCACATTTTCGAACCTTTTTATACGACGAAACCTTCCGGCAAAGGCACTGGACTTGGGTTGGCGACGGTCTATGGCATCGTCAAACAGAATCACGGATTCGTCTGGGCCTACAGCGAAATTGGGATGGGTACCGTCTTCAAAATCTATCTGCCGTGCGTGCAGGGCCGTGTGGCTGTGGCGGAGGTACCCGAAGTGGCGGCCGAGGCTGTGTCTCGTGGCACTGAAACTTTGCTCCTGGTTGAAGATGAAGACGCTTTGCGCCGGGCATCCGCCGAGTTCCTCAGCCTTCGCGGCTATACCGTACTGGAAGCGAGAGACGGCCTGGACGCCATGTCTGTCGCGAAAAATCATGGATCGGCGATTCATCTGGCCGTCACCGACGTCGTGATGCCTCACCTCAGTGGAGGCCAACTAGCCACAGAGCTGGCCGCGCTCCGTCCGGAGACCAAAGTGCTATTCGTCTCTGGCTACGCCGGCCAAACCGTTGTGGACCATAAAGTAGTGGATGTGGAAAACAATTTTCTGCAGAAGCCCTTCACGCTGAAACAATTGGCGGGCAAGGTACGGTCGGTGCTCGATCACGCCGGGAACGTGGTTTCAGCATAGCGGCTTACAGGTGTTTGATTAGCCACTCGATCGTTTTGGCGAGATCCGGGTGAGCTTGCCGTCTTCCAGCGTAAACCGGTCCCCGCGCCAAGTCACGGTATGGCCGCCAAGGCTCACCATCCAGACCCCGGCCGCAATCAAGTCCCGCAGCGGAATCAGCCAGGCATATTTCAGCACCTGACGGTCCCGCAGAACGCTCCAGCCCACCACCAGCGCAACCGCGAGGCGTAGAAGCAGCGTGAAAACCAGCGCGCTCCAGGACCAGCGCGCCCCCTCACTCGCCGCCACGGCCAGCAGTGCCCACAGGATTCCAAAAGTGAAAACCAATCCGAAGTAGCCGCCGGCGCGGGCGTCGCGGACTCCGCGTGCCCATCGGAGTTGATGCCCGAAGAAATCCCGCAGTGGGTAGGGGGGTAAATACGTCTCGACCACGACATCCGAGAGCTTTACTGTGAGCCCCAAAGCCGCAATGCGCTTTCCCAGTTCGTAATCATCGGCAAGACGGTCCACGATCGAGTTGAAGCCTCCCATCTTCTCCAACTCGCCGCGGCGGAATGCCAGCGTGGAACCAAGTCCAAAACGGATGCCGCCCTCCAGCTGCCGTGCTGCCAGCACGCTCGCGCAGAAATCCGTGCCGATGCCCAGCGCTTCCAGCCGCGATCCCAGCGTCCCACCGGCCACTCCACGGTAAAGGCAGGTGACCATCCCCACGTGCGGGTCAACCAACGGCGCAGTCACTCGGCGCAAGTAGTCGGTCTCCACTCGAATGTCGCTGTCGTTGACGATCAGGCAGTCATAATGCGCTTCCGCCATCATCTGCGCCAGGTTGCTGACCTTCACATTCGCGCCCAGAATTTTCGCGCCCACCATCAACTGAATTCTGCGGCCCGGAAATTCCCGCTGCAGCGCCTTGACGCTTTCGATCGCAGGATCGTTGGCATCGCTCACTCCAAAGACGATTTCGTAGTCCGGATAATCCTGCAGGCAGTGGCTGCGAAAACTCTCGTAGATTTCGGGGTCGATCCCTTTCAGCGGTTTGAGAATCGAGATGGGCGGCAAGTCCCGCGTGGGGCGGACCTGCCCTGAGATGCAGTCGAAGGGGCCCTCGCCCGCCTTGCGTTCGCGCAGAAAGGCAGCCGCACTCCACAGGCACATTAGGTAGTAGAGCGAACTGGAAACCATGCCGGCGGCCGCGACGATCTGAATTACGGTGAGGATGGAATGCATCATGCGTAGGCGCGATCCAGGCTATTCGTAACGCAGCGCCTCAATCGGATCGAGATTTGCCGCCTTCCACGCGGGATAGATGCCAAAGACTAACCCGGTTCCGGCCGCAGAGGCGAAGCCAAAAATCGTCCAGAACATCGACATGTGGGCCGGAAGCGACGGCCAGAAAACCGGAATGATGCCCACGATGATCGCGCCCAGCAGAACTCCAATCACGCCCCCAACGGCCGTGAGAATGATAGCTTCTAACGTGAACTGCAAAAGAATATCCCGCTTGCGCGCGCCGATCGCCTTGCGAACTCCGATTTCGCGCGTCCTCTCGGTCACGCTCACCAGCATAATGTTCATTACGCCCACGCCGCCGACGATGAGCCCCACGCTGGAAATCGCGAACATCCCCACAAATAACATGCCGGTGAGCTGATTCCAAACGTCCGAGATCGAGTCCGAGGTGAAGACGGCAAAATTATCCGGGCTGTTGAACGGAACTTTCCGCCGCCGCCGCAGCAGTTCCCGCATTTCGTCTATGGCCTTCGGCATGTCGTCGTGGGACGTGGCCTTGGCCATGATCCAATGGTCCTTCAATTCAGGGTGAAGCGTCCTGAAGGTAGTCAGCGGAAAAAGAACCTTGTTGTCGTTAGGATCTTTTCCACCTCCAAACACCGATTTCACCTTGGCTACAACACCAATCACTTCAAACAATCGCCCGTCGATGTTGATCTCCTTGCCCAGGGGACTCTCCACCGGGAACAGTTCTTCTGCCGTATCGTAACCCAGGACGATGACCGTAGCACGCCGCTCGTCGTCAGCTTCAGTGAACCACCTTCCAGCGTCCAGCTGCAGGTCGACAACGTCCTTTACCGAAGCCGTGTCTCCCTCGAGGATCGTGTTCTTGGCCTTGCGATCTTGATACTTCACTGCGAAAGTGCCGACCCCTAATTCGCGACGGACGAACTGGAGTATTGCGGCTGCGGCCTTCACATGCGGCAACTGGCTGATCGCTTCTGCATCCTCGTAGGTCAGCTTCTTGCGGGTGCGCATCTCCTCGGTGGGGCGGCCGAACACGAACGGCTCGAGATGATAGGCAAAGATGACGTTGGACCCGATGCTGGCCACCACGTCGCGAACATTGTCATCCAACCCGCGCCCGATGGAAGACACGCCAATCACCATGGCTACGCCAATCACGATCCCCAGCACGGTCAGCCCCGAGCGCAGCTTGTTGCTGCGGATGGTGTCGGTCGCCATCTGGACAATCTCGCCGAATTCGTCTTTGTGAATCATGAAATTGAGTAATTGGGCGATTGGGTGATTTGGCGATTGAGAACCCAATTCCAAAACGGCGAGTGGTTTTCAATGGCACAATCGCTCGATCGCACAATCGCCAAATTCCTCTACGTTTCGAACCGCAGTGCAACGATCGGGTCCAGTTTCGCGGCCTTACGCGCGGGGTAAACTCCGAAGAACACTCCCACGCTCGCCGAAACAATCAGTCCCGCCGCCACGGCCCAGAGTTTAATTGCCGAGGGCATCCCGATCAGCAAAGTAACGGTCAGGGCGATGACCACTCCCAACAACACCCCGAGGGCGCCGCCCGCCAGCGCCAGTGTAACGGACTCGACCAGAAACTGCAGCAGCACGTCGTCGCGCCGCGCCCCGAGCGCCTTCCGAATGCCGATTTCGCGCGTGCGCTCGGTCACCGATACCAGCATAATGTTCATGATCACAATGCCGCCCACCACCAGCGAGATGCAGGCGATGCCAATGGTGGCAATGAAAAACGTCTGGCTGAAATCGGTCCAGATGCCGAGCAGGCTGGCGTTGGTTTCAATGTCGAAACTGTCGTCGCCGCCGAGCTGGTCATGCCGCTTGGCGCGCAGAGCGGCGCGCGCTTCGTCGATCGCCTCATTCAGCGGAACGCCCCCGCTTGCGGCTTTTCCCGCAATCCGGAGGCTCATGTCGTGCGCTCCGTACTGCTTCATGCAGGTGGTGATGGGTAGCATCACAAAATTGTCGGCGCTCTGTCCCAGCGTTGTTCCCTTCTTTTTCGCCACACCGATCACCTGGTAGGTCCAGCCGTCGACGCGGATTTCCTTGCCCAGAGGATCGAACGCCCGGCATCAGGTGTTCCACGATGTCGTTTCCAATCACCACTACCGGAGATCGATTGCTGACGTCCGTATCGTTGAGCATCCGGCCGGCGCTCAGGTCGGTGTCGAGGATCGTAGCCATCCCCGGCGTGATCCCTCGCACCAGCGTGTCGCTGATGGACTGCTCGGCATACTTCACATGCCCGGTTTCGTTGCGTGTCAACGCCCCCACCAATTCGCAGTGATGGCAGGCCGCGGCGACAACCTGATAGTCCTCCAGGGTCAGGTCTTTGCGCTTCTCGCCTTCCAGGAAGTGGTCCACGTTGGTGACGGCGGGAGAAACTTTGAAGATAAGGAATACATCCGCACCCAGATTGAAGATCTTCTGCGCCACGTAGTCGTTGATGCCGGAGACGAAGGTGACCACGGCGATGACCGCAGCCACTCCAATCACTACGCCGAGCAGCGTCAGCACCGAGCGCAGCTTATTCACCCACAACGACTGCAGCGCGATTCGGATGGCTTCGATGACGTGCATGAATTCGGCTCCCGGCTTCCGGCGTTCGGCCCGGAAGCGATCCTTAGGTTCTGCGGAATTAAGTCTATCAGCCAAGCTCCGCTGCCTGAAGCGATAAAGCGACTCGCGCAGCATCCGGAAGCCGGAAGCCGGGGTCCGGACGCCGGTCTCCGAACGCCAGAAGGCCGACATCGCATATAATGAATGAGTTGGCAGCTGGACCGGACGGCCGCTTCCAGCGTCTTCGGACGCGGGGAGAGGAAAGTCCGAACTCCACAGAGCAGTGTGCCGGATAACGTCCGGGAGGGCGGGTTCAAGCCCGTTCGACGGAAAGTGCCACAGAGAACATACCGCCCGTATCTTCACTGATGCGGGTAAGGGTGAAAAGGTGCGGTAAGAGCGCACCGCCGCCGCAGTAATGCAGCGGGCAGGGCAAACCACACACGGAGCAAGACCAAATAGGGAGGAAGTCCGCGGCTTGGTTCTTACGAGTCAGGTTGCGGACACGTGCCGGCTCGGTGCGTCAAACCTTCGGGTAGGTCGCTAGAGCCTCGCAGCAATGCGCGGCCCAGAGGAATGGCCGTCCCACCGGAGCAATCCGACGGACAGAATTCGGCTTACAGGTCCGGCTGCCATATTTTCAACAACTTAGGCTTGGTTGACCGAAAACCTTGCCAAAACCTCGCCACTGTTTCCCGAATTTCCGGACTTTCAACCTCTAGATTGGGGGTACTTCAATGGAAGACCTTAGAGATGTACGAACAAGAAGTAGAAGGGATGCGTGAGCACCTGAAGAACCTAGGTGACAAGCTGGAACAACGAAAAACGAAATTCAAACAGGCGAAGTACAACAAGCTCTGGAAGGGACTGCAAGCCATACACCGCAAACTCGATGAGATAGACGCTGTGCTGTATGACGAGGCGGCTCGGACAGACAAGCCTGATGAGAATGTTTCGGGAGGCGTTACGTTCTAGTTTGCTGGACGCTGACACTTCATCAAAATAAAATCCACGCGCTGAACCTCACCGTGATGCGGTGACCGCACTTCGGACAGATCGTATCGAGACAGGCGCGGACTTTGCAAGATTAACTTTCTGCTTCGCTGGCATGTGGGAGTTATCCTGTTTTCGCCTTGTATTCGCTATGATGGAGTGCTACGCTTTGAAGCAGCACGCGGCATATCCGCTAGATGAGGGAGGTTCCATGTCGAGCACAACTTTGAGTCCTTGTTTGCCTTTCGGTGAATGGTCGGCTGTAGAGTGGGTTGCACGCGCTATTGCTGCACTCCTGCAGATGGGTCGCGATTCTCAGCACGAAAAGGAACTTGCTGAGTGCGCGGAGAGTGCAGAACAATATCAAGATGAACTAAGAAAAGACGCAGGAAAAGCTTCAAAACTCCGAAGCCGCAAAGGAGAAGGCTGAGAAACGAGAGAGAATCTTGACTTTTGTTCTGCTGCTGATTCTTCTAGGCGGGGTATTCCTTTGGTGTGAGTACGAATTGGTTCCGCGTTCTCTTCCCGCGTGACCTTCTGATTTGTGAAAATCTGCCGAGGTCGTGCTACGCTCTTCTTGTTCGTCCGAAAGGAGGTGCCAACTGAAAAAGCTGATTAGCTTTCTAATGCGGCAGACCCTCCGACACCATTTCACTTGCTCGGTTCGATCCGAGCCGAAGGTCTGAGAGGGCAAAGTCTCAGTAGGCAATGCGGCCTAGTCGGTTCTCCTTTTTCGCAGCGGTCGGATGGCTTGCCGGCTAGGTGCGTTCGAACCTTCGGGTACGTCGCTAGAGCCCAGCAGCAATGCGTGGCCCAGAGGAATGGCCGTCCCACCGGAGCAATCCGGCGGACAGAATTCGGCTTACAGGTCCGGCTGCCACAATCTATTTATTTTTCAACTGGCTTACTAATTAAATCTTACTTCTTTGCGAACACAGTTACTCTTCACTTCACCATCGGAACGGTTTTGGACGCGGCCAGCAGAAGATCAGCCCAAGATTCTTTTTCTAAAGCTTCGGAGCGAAGACTCGCGACCTGGCTTCTAAAAGTGCCAAACACCCCGTAGATCTGTGATGCAGATGGAGCGGGCTCAATCGCATCGTCCTGAAGCCGGAGCCAAGCGGAAACTTCCCTTATGACAGATTCAACAGTTTGGGAATGTTTACCTGGATCGAAACCTGCCAGATCAGACACAAACTTTTGATAGCCAAACCCCTCGAGAACAAGTACAAAGAGGTTGTGCGGGCGCGTCAACCCTTCGCGTTCAAAACGCAGTCCGCACGCGATGCCCAACTCTAGCGGCATGTTAAACCGTGCGGAGTTGTCCGCCCCCTCACCTGTGAAGCGCGACAAGTCGTGAATCGAATACTTGCAATGGGACAGAGTTTGAAGAATTCTCAAAAAGCGAGGGTCCGAACTGCCATCGGTTTCCAAGGCGCTCCGCGGAATCAGTCCATGTGCGGCAACCGCAAACACAATTGCCAACATTAGCTCTTGAAACTGCGGGTCAAAAGGGCAGTTAATGAATACGGACTTTTCGTAGGCCGGTTGCGGCCGACGTTTCATGGATGTTCGGCTCCACTCTCTATGTGATCACCATCTTCTTTAAGCGAGAGCGCGAACTCCTTGAGCTCTTCGAGCCGATGAGTCTGGTCTTGCTTGCCCACCTCATCCCGGTGATGGTCACGGGTATCCGCGGGATGTTGAAGGAGGTACACCACTCGGTGGAGCAACTCATCAAAATTCGTAGTCAATACAAACTGACGATTCCGAAGAAATGCTGGCAGCAGGTGGTCCGGCGAAGGTTCCTCAGAGTGAACAATCGGAATCAATGGCTTCTTCGACTCCTGATCATGGCGTAGTACACTTCGCCACTCAGCCAAGAGATTTGGATCGGAGGAAGCCCCTGCGCCAAGAAGGAGAATGATACCGTCAGCCCTGGCACTCGCTTCGTCCACGGCCCTGCTCCAGTCTTCACCGGAACGTAAATCAAGGGCAGACCAGGTTCCGATGTTCTGGTGACGCAAAGCCTTTTCCAGCTTGGCAGCTAGCGCCTTGTCCTCGCGAGAAAAGGAGATGAAGACTTGCATGGTGTCCCTCCTCATCATTATCCCATAAACAACCCCTCCATCAGGCCAGACCGAACTAAGAGGGCACCGCGCGGGCCGCGTTTCCACGTCCCAGCGTTCCAAGTTGCAATTTGGTCTGGTAGGAGCCGGGTGGTCCTACCTGAACTATTTCCAAGGACGGATCTATAAACCAAGGCTAGAATGCTCGGTGGAAACATCCATCGAGAAACATGCAGGTCACTCTTTCCTCAAGGCGGAGGCCAAATCACAAACATTGGCCTTTCGAGAGTGGCCATTCAGCAAAACTGCCTTGCTCGTTTACTCCGTAGGCATGCAAAACCGCACTCCCGCGTTCCCGAGCCTAGTTCAATGGAACCAGCCAGTAGCCGCGTTCGATGTATTCTCAGGCAAGAAATGGGCAGAACCGTCGGAGTCCATATCGGAGTCCCTGATGGTTGATCTGCCTCATGGATCTGCCTTTACGTACAAAGTAGGTCTGAAGGTGGTGTCCGGCGAGATCTTGTGGACGGCGGAGGGCATTGTGGCGGATACTGAGAACAGAAAGTCTAGGAGACTGGTATGACGACTCAGACCCGCGATGGAGAGCGTTGGACGCAGGATGAGATCGACGCGATTGAAAGAGCAAAGGAACAACAACGGCGCAGGGAGCAGGAGGCGAACCAGCAACGCGACGCCAACTCCCAGAACCGTCGAGTTGAAAATACGCAATAGGTCTTTCTCAATTTCACTTCCAGGAGCACACACTATGTCCGCACCCAGCCGCCGGCCAGAGATTCGTCAACGCCGCGCCCGCCAGCACAAGATCACCACACTCCGCAAGCGTCTCGCTTCCGCCCAAACCGATGCCGACCGCACCCGCGTCACCGCGAAGTTGCACAAGCTTTCCATCGCTTCGCCCGGCCAGCCCTTGCTAAAGTAAATCCCACTTAGGTCGGAACTGACGCGTACGGCGAGCGAGCGACTCGCCGGATTACGCCACGCCGTCTCATGCTACCCCCGCCGTGGTCTTGTCGCCTGCAGCGGCAGACCGTCCCGAGGATTCCGCCTTGCCCCCTGTGCCCAAAACTTCCCGATAAACGTCCATGATCCGGCGCACCGATTTTTCCCAGGAAAATTTACCCGCCTGCCGGTAGCTGCGTTCCTTCATCTTCTCGCGCAGCGCCTGGTCGAGAAGCACCCGGTGCAGCGCACGCATGATTTCGAAAACATTCTCCGGATGCACCAGCACCGCCGCATTTCCCACCACCTCCGGCAGTGACGAAACGTTCGAGGTCACCACCGGCGTGCCATGCGCCATCGCCTCCAGCGGCGGCAGCCCGAAGCCTTCATATAACGACGGGAAGACAAAAATCTTGGCCGCATCGTAGAAAGTCCGCAAGACCTCGATCGGCACAAATCCTAAAAAGCGCACATCGTTCTGCACCCCGCTGCGGATCACCGTTCGCCGCAAGTCGGGATTCCCCGAGACGTCATCCCCAATAATGATGAGCTTCAGATCGGGAAATAACTGCTCCTTTTCCAGCTCCGTTTTCAGCGCCGAGAAAGCCTCGATCATGCGCACAACATTTTTGTGCGGGCTGATTCTTCCCGCATAGAGCAGAAAAGGATAAGTGACCTGATAGCGTTCCACGATCAACTGGCGGTCCGCGGGGTTCGCGTGCGTGCGCAGCAGCCTTTCGTCGATCGCGTTGTAGACCACCTCGATGCGCCCCGGCGGAATGTTAAACAGCTTTTCGATTTCCAGCTTGGTGAAGTTTGAGACCGCGAAAATGCGCGCCGCCCCGCTCAAAACCCGCTTGGTCAGCTGGAAGTGCACCGATCTCCAAAAGCCCGTCTGCTCGCGCGCACGCGACAGGTGCTCAAGAATGTCGTGCACCGTCATGACGTATGGACAAGGCAGCGCCCGCGGCACGGAGAATAAATTGGGAATGTGTACCAGATCGCAATCCAGCCGCTTCACCACCGTGCGGAACTCCCGGTAGCTCTTGAGCGAGCGCTCCGGCTCGGCCAGCGGCACCATGTGGAAATTAGCCGGCAGAGGCCCAATTTCCTTTACCTTTTCAGGAGAACCAATCAAGAGATACGTGGTCTCGCGGTCCAGCCTTCCCAGAGTCCGCACCACATTGCGGATATACGTCCCCACGCCAAACTCAGTCATCCGCCGGATGTCGATGGCGATCTTCACCGAAGGCATTAAAACACAGAAGGCGAGTGACCTTACAGAAGTATTACCGCAGTTCACGTTTAGGCTCGGACTTCCACCTGCGCCTTGGCCCTGCGTTCGGCGTGCAGCGGGAATGCCTCGAATCCCGGGACTAGCCGACGCCGCTCACATATTCAGCAGGAGTAACAATGCGCGTCCGTTTGTAAGCGCCGAGAACCAGAAGATCTTTGTCTCCGGCGATCAGCAGGTCGGCATTCGCGCGTGCGGCGCACTCCAGAAACATATCGTCGTTAGGGTCGCGGCATAGCTTCACAGTCCCGCGAAGTCGTACACGGATCGCGCGCGCCAGTACGGCTTCCAGCGCGGCATGAGCCCGATTCGGCTCCCACAAGAATTTTTCAGTCAGAACGCTCAGTATCTCGGCTTCAATCTCGGGACAACTGGCGATTACATCTTCGCTCATGGCCTTTTCCAGCGCTCGCGTCGGCGTCCCGCGGCGCTTGGCAAACTGGAGCGCGGAAATCCAAACGTTCGTATCCAGAACGACAATCACCGACTGGTCCGGGCCAGCCGACGAGAGGGCTTGCCACTGCGGACTTCTTTGATGAGGCGAGGCACGTCGGCTTCGGTATAACCCGGATTCCGGCTGGCTGCATACTCGCCGATCTCCTCCAGTGTGCGGCGCGCCTGCTGGGCGTAATAGCTGCGGAAAGCTTCGCGGAAGAGTTCGCTCATGGTCCGGCTGTCGCGCTTGGCAAGAGCCTCGGCCTTCAGGGCCAAGTCAGGCGGGAGACTGATGGTGTAAACGCGGGAGGTGCGTGTAGTGGCCATACACCTCAATATTACAGTGTAATGGAATCCATTACAACACATTAAAGCTAAGCCCGCACTTCCGCCTGCGCCCTGGCCCGCCGCTCCGCATACAGCGGGAACGCCTCGCATAGCTCAAGCACTTCTCTTCGGATTCTCGCCAGCACCGCAGCATCGCTCCGCTGCAGCAGCGCTTCCGCAATCCACCGCCCCACCTGCCGCATCTCCGCTTCTTTCATTCCACGCGTAGTCAGCGCCGGAGTTCCGATGCGAATGCCGCTCGGCTTCAGCGGCGGGTTAATATCGAACGGAATTGCGTTCTTGTTGACCGTGATCCCTGCCTCGACCAGCGCCTTCTCGGCCTCGCTGCCCAACATGCCCTTGGAGAAGACATCGACCAGCATCAGGTGCGTATCCGTCCCGCCCGAAATAATGCGGAAGCCTTCACCAGCCAGCGTTTCCGCCAGCACCTTCGCATTGGCCACAACTTGCTTGGCATAATCGCGAAACTCGGGCTGCATCGCTTCCTGAAAACAAATCGCCTTGGCCGCGATAATGTGGACCAGCGGCCCGCCCTGCATCCCGGGAAAAACCACTTTATCGATCGCCGCCGCGAACTCCGCCTTGGAAAGAATCATGCCCGCCCGCGGCCCGCGCAGAGTCTTATGCGTAGTCGACGTCACAATGTGCGCATGCGGCACCGGCGAGGGATGCACTCCCCCCGCCACCAGACCGGCAAAATGCGCCATGTCGACCAGATAGAGCGCGCCTACCTTGTCCGCAATCTGCCGCATGCGGACGAAGTCAATAATGCGCGGATACGCGCTGCCCCCGCCGATGATCAGCTTCGGCCTTTGTTCCTCCGCCAGCTTTTGCAACGCGTCATAGTCGATCGTCTCCGTTTCCTTCGTCACCCCGTAAGGCACGATCTTGTAAGTCTTTCCGGAAAAATTCAGGTGATGTCCGTGCGTGAGGTGCCCACCGTGGGCCAGATTCAATCCCAGAATAGTGTCCCCAGGCTGTAGCACGGCAGCGTACGCCTCCATATTGGCCTGCGAGCCGGCGTGGGGCTGCACATTCGCGTGTTCGGCGCCAAACAACTGCTTGGCCCGGTCGCGCGCCAGGTTCTCCACCACATCCGCAAACTCGCACCCACCGTAATACCGCTTGCCCGGACATCCCTCCGCATACTTATTCGTAAACACCGACCCCGCGGCCTCAAGCACGGCCTCGCTGACGAAGTTCTCCGAGGCAATCAGCTCCAGGCCCTCATGCTGGCGTCGAACTTCGTTGTCGATAGCCGCGGCAATCTGCGGATCGGATTCGTACAGCGGGCGGTACATATTAGAGCTCTTCATATCGTTTTCCTAGGATGTCTCGTAAACATTAGGCCGGTGCATCTCCATATACCGCTCCGGAGCCTTCACCGGAGTAAAGCCAAACCGCGAATAAAGTTCGTGTGCGTCGCGAGTCAAAAGAATCCAGCGCCGTAAATTCGCCAGTGCGGGATGCCCCATGACACACTCCATCATCCACTTGCTCAATCCACATCCGCGATGCGATTCCAGCACAAATACGTCGCCCAGATATGCCACGGTGGCAAAGTCGCTGACCACGCGGGCAAAACCAACTTGCGCGGGTGCCCCATGCTTGCCCTGAGTGGAGCCGAAGGGTGGGGATTCGTCATAAATGCCGAAGCATAGCGAGTGCTCTATCGACCGCGCCACAACTTCCCGCGGAATGCCTTTGGCCCAATAACAATTCGTCAGGAAACCGTGAACCACATCCAGACTCAGGCGTTCACGGCTGGTGCTGATCACAAACTCGCCACGCCGGTACTCCGTCACCGCTTCGGAATCAACCAGGCCAGCCATGCCCACATTCTACCGCTTCATCGCGGCGTAGCGCCGCACTCCCGGCGGCTGTAGCGCGGGCGTCCCGCCCGCGCACCGAACAGACTGGCCACCCTATGCCTTCGACCACCGCCGCCGGCTACTCAAATGCCGTTCTCAGAAACGAAGCCAGCTGCCAGCCATCCATGTAATTGTATGGTGCCTCGCCCATCGTGTAATGACCGCAGGGTAGCACCACTACTTTGTGATCCAGTCCGTAGCGCTCGAACTCCACCACCACATCGCGCGAAAGTTCGGGCAAGAAAGTCAAATCGTACTTCGCATAAATGATGAGCGATCTCCTCGGCCAGCGCGCGAACTGATCGAAATAAGCCATGGGACTCACCGCCAGCCACGACTGCCGCAGCGTCTCCAGCGTGATCTGCGATTCCATCCCCTGCCGGATGTGCCGCGTCGACTGCCCATGCCACACCACGTCAGCCACATAAGTGGACGCGTGATTGAACGCCGCCACGCGAATGCGCGGATCGTGCGCCGCCGCGATGAACGCGTAACACGACCCCAGGCTCGTTCCCACGATGCCAAGCTTGCTGTAGCCCTGCTGCTCCAGCCAATCGAGGCAGCACCGGACATCCACCACGCCCTGCCGCACCGCATCGAGCGTGCGCCCAATGTTCGCGGAGACCGCATAGTCGGCGCGGCTAGTCTCGGCCGGCATCCGGATATCGTGATAAGGCATTGTCAGCCGCAACACCGAAATGCCCAGCATATTCAGCACCCGGCACAGGCTGACATAAGCGATCGCGTCCGCGTTCCAGTGCGGCAGCAGCACAATCGCCCGCCGCCCTCGCGCCGGAAACCAGCGCGCATTCACCAGATTGTTTTCGGGATACGGCGTCTTCACCGGCGCGGTAAACCGCAGGAACTCCGCGAACGTTCCTTTCACCTTCGCTTCCAGCTTTGGATCGGGAACTTCGCGCGTCGAGAAAACTTTTACTTCCCGTTTCTCCAGCCGGAAATCGCTTGGCCGCGTGTAGGCATAAAACTCATCGCTCGCGGCGACAATCCGCTGGTTGAAGTCGATCAAGAATTTGGCCGGATCATCCGCAGCCTGCCCCGGTCGCGTACCGTTGCGGCAAGGCCAATCGCGCGCCCACTCCACCCCCCACTCCAGCGGACGCACCACGCGGTTGTTGTCCACCGAAGTAAGCCGGTGCTCCCAGTCGTACATCCATTGTGCGTAACGCGAAGGCATGGTCAATCTTCTAGTGTAACAAGCGGACTCCTCCGGCTCATGCGAGAATCAGTGAACAGCAACAACTAGCGGTTCGCAGTTGGCATTTGGACCTTGAGCAGCGTCGGCGGCATAAGATAGCTTTGAATGATGCAAACCAAGACCAAGACGAAGATACGGCAGATGAAAAGGCCATCCAGAACGGACTGGAAGCGGGTTGATGCCATGAGGGACTCCGACATAGATTTTTCTGACATACCCGAACTCGGCCTTGATTTCTTCGCCAACGCGATACTCTGGCGACCGAGAGCAGCCAGGGACGAGCGCGAAGCCGATCATGACGTCCCTGTCCCGTTCAAAAAAGTGATGGCGGACGTGCTCAAGGTGAAACCGCCGGGAAAGGCGAAGAAAAAGACAGCCGGAAAAAGTAGATGACTATTGCGGCCTCGGAAAGAGGTAATTGACCACGATGTACCCTAGTCCCAGAACGTCAACCGTGGTGGTTCCTATAAAAGCGATCAGCACCGCATTGTCTAGATGAAAGCCATAAATGTGGAATCCTTCCAGTGTTAGCACGACGACTACAGCGACCAACCAGCCAGCACACAGAGGGAAGAGGCGCTTGCCCCACCTGTCTCTGTGTGCCGTGTCTTGACGGAGCGCGGCATTGTCCAGCGTTAATTTCTCTAGCTGTAATTTTTGTTTTTCCAGCTCGTAGTAGACATTCCCTGAGACAGCAGACGGCGGAGCAACAACGATGCTGTCCACCGTTAATACAGGTTGAGGTGTGTTACCTTGCGACGACGGCGGGCTGTCCGGCATGTTGAGCCGCTAATTTCTGAAAATAAGTTTTGATAATATCGTCAGGAATATCCGTACCCCGCTCCTCTTTGTCGGGAGTCAAACTCCACGGGGAATTTTCCGCATGGGTCATACTTGAAAGCTGACTGGCCGAATATTTGCCGTAGAGTTTCCACACCCTAGCAATGACTTGGAGGGCGACGGCGTCTTTTTCAGGGTTGTTGCTCCTTAGACGATATGGCCTGAAAGTCAGCTTCCGGTCCTCGAAATAAAATTCGCCTGCTGGCTCCGTAATCGGTCCGCTGCCGTACTGTTTGAACTGGCTATAAAGTGAAGGGATTACCGGACCCCATTGCCATGCCTCGACTCGCTCGTCTAGAAGCCTTTCCCCGGTTATCGCCAAGTACCAACCGTAGGCGAAATAAACGAGTTTTTGCAATTGCATCGGGGTCAATTGCTGGCCGTCCCTCTTGGCAAGCTCCAAGAACTCATTCGCTACTTGTTGTGATGTGTATGGCATAACTGGCTCCCATCTGGTTAGATGGTTAGGGTTGGCGATTCGATGCTGCGCACGGACCACGGCGGAAGCACCCGCTAGAAACACACTACCACTCCAGGAGTGCCCTGTCACGCCCATTTTTAGGGCCTAATCGTAAGCGTGGTGCCGGGAACGGGACTTGAACCCGCACGGGAATGACCCCAGCGGATTCCTCACGGCTCTATCCAAGAGCAGTCAGGAAGTCCGCCGCGTCTGCCAATTTCGCCATCCCGGCAAGAATGAAGGAAGTAACCGAGGCACGCTTGCGCGTGTGGAGAGAATGTGCGTCTCTCCAACTTCACCACCGCTATTAAACGGGGAACAATCGCCCTCGGTCGCAGGCCAACACCAAAAAGCTAATAAGCTTTTTCACGTCGCACCCCCTTCTGTACTTACTTCTTAATTATATCGCTGGTCTGTGGGTTTGCCAAAGGCATAATTCCGAGGAATTCTCTTGACCTCGATCCCCCATGCTGCCATCATATCTCTTTATGCATTAGATCTTTGACATTTGAATAGCAACGAGATAACTCCAGTGAATCCAATATTTTGCAAGTCGGCGACTGATTCCAAGGCACTTAGCCAAGCCATATCGACCTAAGTCCTTTGAATGGAATATTTTACAGGTAAGTTGTTTGTTTACAATATTTTAGCCAGACTCGCGGCAGACCAGAAGCACGCAAGTCATTGATTCCAGATATCTTAGATCGACAATCTGAGACTTTTTTGATCTGGATTGATCTGGATCGACCTGCGGTCAGCTTCCGTACTTCCGCGGCACACGCTTGGAAATGTTGCAGAGAATCTCGTAGGGCGAACTGTTGGCCAGGCGAGCATGTTCCAGCGCATCGACGCTCAGCCCATCGCTGGTGCCAAGCAGGATCACCTCATCGCCAACGGCGATCCCGGGAATGCCGGTCACATCGACTAGCGTAAGGTCCATCGAGATGCTGCCGATGATGGGGGCGTAGTGGTCGCGGACGATCACCCGCCCGCGATTGGAAAGCTGCCGGTTGTATCCGTCGGCGTACCCCACCGGCAGCACGGCAACATGCGCCGGAGCCTTGGTCACGTAAGTTCCGCCATAGCCCAGCGCCTGATTGGCGGCGAAGTCTCGCATGGAGAGAATCCGCGTCTTCCAGGTCAGCACCGGCTTCACCGGAAGCCGCAACGTTCCTCCGCTCACCTCCCGGCCCGCGCGCTGGAACGGCAGATAGTATCCATAGAGCGCAACTCCCGGACGCACCATGTTGTGCCGCGTCTCGCGCCGCGAGATCAGCGCGCTCGTGTTCGCCATGTGGATCAGGCTCGGATCGAAGCCCGCCCCGCGCACCATGCCTTGCGCTTCCTCGAAGCGCCGCTCCTGCTCGGCCACCGAAGGCGCGTCCATAATTTCGGAAGAAGCTAAATGCGTCGCGAGACCTTCGAGAACCAGATGCGGCGCCGCGCCCAAAGCTTTCAAAACTGCGGGAAGCTGATCGAGCGATACGCCCAGCCGGCCCATGCCCGTGTCCACTTTCAGATGGACAGCATGCCGCATGCTGCCGCGCACGGCGGCCGTTTCCAGAGACTCAATGTGCCAAGGCTCCCACACCGTGGGAGTGAGCCGCAGGCGGACGATCTCGCTTTCTTCGCCGCGCCAGAAACCCGTCATCAACAGAATGCGCGACTCGATGCCGGCCTCGCGCAATGGAATCGCCTCATCGAGCGACGTAACGCCCAGCCACTTCGCGCCTTCGGCCTCCAGAGCGCGCGAGCATTCCACTGCTCCGTGGCCGTAAGCGTCGGCCTTCACCACCGCGCACACGCTCACGCCCGCGCCTGTGTGCTTCACAACCGTGCGGAAGTTCTGCCGCAGCGTGGCCAGTGAAACTTCCGCCCATGTGGGACGGGTGGCCACGCGGCTCATGATTTCTACAGTTGTCGCCACTGAGTCTCGATTATAGCGGGAGTAGAGAGCGCTCTCAGGTTACGCTTGGGCTACTCCCGCTCGGTTCCCCGCGGCCAGACTTCGCACATCAGCTTCCGCCGAGCGAGAAGTTCACCGTGACCTGTGTCTCCACTTCTACAGGCTCGCCATTCAAGATGTAAGGCCGGTAGCGCCACTGGCGCACGGCGTCGATTGCGGCCGGTACTAACATGGGATGCCCGGTAAGCACTCTGAGGTTCTCGATCATGCCTTGTTTGCTGATCACTGCTTGAAGCACGACAGCGCCTTGAATGCGGGCGCTGCGCGCCAGGGCAGGATACTCCGGCTGCACTTTGCGGATCAGATCTCCCGCGTTCATATGGGAGAGGCGGAGCGGATGAGCGACCGTCACCGGCGGCGGAGCCGCTGGCAAAACCGGGCGCGTTCCACCGCCGAACAGAGTCGGAAGGCCACGCGAGTCACCGCTTCCGGTCGCGCCGGGAATGTCGGGACCAAAGCTTGTCACTTGCGGCGGGCCGTCATCGCCGGGAGCGGGCCTGCCAATCGGTGGTGACGTCCGGTTGAAGACAATTACGGCGCGATTGGCGGGAGCAGAGCTGGAACCCGTGTGCGCTCGCGTTGCGGGAGCTTCCGCCAGAGGCTGACCCAAACTGATGGGCGTCGAGAGTTGGCGGAACGAGGGCAAACCCGTGGGACGCAGCAGAGGCAAGAGTAGGAGCACGCCGGTAACCAGCGCCTGCAATCCGAACGAGGTCAAGGTTGTCCATCCACGGCGCGTGCGTTCTGGCCATGACGAATCGAGTGTGTGTGCCGAAAAGTGTTTTGTCAAACATGGTCTCAACCATGGTGTCCTCCCGATGGAATGCGGTTGCCCGCTAAGGACACCAGAACCTTGTTCGCAGTCTCATGCCTGGGAAAGAAATGGACAAATAAAAAAGGCCGCGCTGGGCGCGGCCTTGGGGAACTTTCGCGACACACGCGGTGTCGCGACGAACTACTTGGCGGGTGGTGCGGTTGGCTTGGGAGCCGCCGGCTTTGGGGCCGGGGGCTTGGCCGCAGCGGGAGGGGCGGGCGCGGGAACGCCGGACTGCGCGTTATAGGCGTCCACAACCGCTCTGGTGATGTCCACGCCCGGGTCGGCCCAGAGCAACGGGCTTTGCGGCCAGGGGTTCGAGGTATCCACGATCATGGCGAAGCCGCCCTCTTGGGCGCGCTTCATGATCACAGGTGCGACCTTCTGCAGAATGCGCTGAAAAATTTCCTTCTGCTGGTTCTGCGCATCTTCCTGAGCGTCCTGCACGGAGCGGTCGAAGGACTTCTTCTTGCTCTCGATCTGCTTGACGAGGGTGGCGCGGGCGTCCTCATTGAGCTTGTCGCCCTGGGTCTGCAGTTGCTTCTGCAAACTTTCGAGTTCGTCGTTCTGCGACTTCAACTCGTTTTGCTTCGGCTCCAGCTTCTTGCGCAGGGCCTCGAAGTCGCGTTGGCCTTCGTTGCTACCGATCACGGCCTGCTCAATGTTAATGGTCCCGAGCTTGGTGCCGGTGCCGGTTGCGATGGGGGCGGAAGGCGCCGAGGCTGCGGGCGAAGTGGACGGGCCCGCGGGGGCAGCCGTGCTGGCGGTTTGGGCCCAGGCGGAAATCGTGGAGAGAACCGCAATGGCCAGGAAAGAACGCAGAAGCTTGCTTGTCATTGGATCGCTTAAACTCCTTGGGACATGATTCCGCGAAACATGGTTCCAGGAAACATGGTTCCGGGAATGAACTCAGATTTACCCTTTTCAGGCAACGCTGGGCCGAACGTCTTCTTCGTGCGATGCTTCGTCTTGCTTGTTCTCGAACGACCGCCGTCAGATAAGGCGCACTGGAATGCCAGCGTCACACGCCGGGGTTTGCGGACGTGTCGTCCACCACCTGGTCAGCTTTCTGCAATGGTGTGGATCGATGTCATTATAGAGAGCATCCTCAGGCGGCGTCAAACTGCTGTCGGATAGTGTGATGCAGTTTGACGCGGCAGGGGAGGTCTCCGGCTTTCGGTCTCCGGCTTCCGGGCTTCCCGTTCGCTTCCCTCTATCCCCGCTCCTGCCTTATCCCGCCGCTGAGCCTATCCTGGCGCGATGCTGGCTTCCGCCCCTCCCAACCGTGACAATAAGTTCTGCATCAGGTTCCGCGCCCAATCCGGAGCCTCTTCGATGCCCGCGCGCTCCGGGCGCTTGCGCTTATCCGTGCGAACTTTCACGGGGCCAACCGGAGCCCGACTGGCCTGGACCCGGCCAGACTCGCCCTGACCAGCCTCGGCCGGCTCTGGCTCGCCGCTTGCCGCTGCCGCGCCGCTGTTCTCGCCTTCTTCCGACGTGTCCGCAAAATCTCGCGCGAACCACTGCGGCCCGTTGAGGCACGTCTGATCGACCGTATTGCGGTCGATCACCACCTCGGTCGGCTTCTCCGCTTCGAACTTCGTATGACGCAGGTTGGCGCTTGCCGTCTGCAGGCCGTAGAGCATCAGTCCGGCCGTTTTGTGGTCCATCCGCCCGGAGCCGAGCAGTTGCAACACCTGCATCAGAGCCAACTGCACTCCGTTGGCATCTTCCAGCAGGGGCAACACAAACCGGCGCTGCGCGAACTGATCGGCCACAAACTTCTCCCGCTCGATGCGAGCCCCCTCATGAAAGTAGCACCGCCTCCTGCGCCGCAGAGCGGGAGACCCGCACTGCGTCCCATTCACCTTCACATGCTGACATCGTGGAACATCTTCCAGACCCATATTTTTCTCTCTCCCTAAGCTTGGCTTCTTGCGCCGGAATTCGTGGGATACCCCTTACTTACACGATGTTTAAGAATCATCGGGTTAGCGGGAAAATCCCCGCAAAATACGTTTTTCAAACGACTTAGATCTCAAAATCCGTGAAACAAAGGATTTAGGGCTAGGCCGGCTGGTTGGTACCAGTCCGACATAGCTATAAAGATGATTTCTGAATTAGCCTGTGGAAAACAAGGTCAGATGTCACAAGTGGGAGGAATTTGTTTGGCGGTGGGTGTGGAATTGGGAATTGCATACAATAGCGCTTATGGAGATTTCTTTAGCGCCCGAGGTTGAGGCAAGGCTCGCCGGAATCGCTTCCGAAGCTGGAAAGGCCGCCGACCAGATCGTGCAGGAATTGGTGGCGGATTACCTGGACCATGACGAATGGTTCAAGGGAGGAGTGCAAAAGGGGCTGGCTTCGTTGGGCGACGGCAAGTTTGTGTCGCATGAGGAGGTGGGCCGCCAGATCGAACGCATCCTCAGGCCTTGATGACGGTACGCTGGTCTCCCGAAGCCGCGACCCTCAAGCAAGAGGAGCGGATCAGCCTAGGAATTTCGTGAGACGACGGAGCAGACGGTCAGGCTTGCTCAATTGGCATTCCCACAGCACCAAGCACTTCCATCCTGCGGCACGCAATGCCTTTATGTGCTCGCGGTCTCGCGCCTTATTTCTTTGGAGCTTCGGTGCCCAATAGGAGACGTTTGATTTCGGAACGTGCGAAAAGGGGCAGTCGTGCTGGTGCCAAAAACAACCGTGCACGAAGATGACCTTCTTTCTTGAGGGCAGGACAAGATCAGGCTTGCCGGGGAGGTCTGGGCGGTGAAGTCGGTACCGGTAGCCGCTTTTGTGAAGGAGGCGCCTAACCAGCATCTCTGGCTTCGTGTCCTTCGACCGGACGGCCGCCATCATTTCGCCGCGGTTCACGAAGCAGCTTTAGCGGCTTTCGCAGCGCCGCGCTGAATGGCCATTATGCGGCTACCTATGAACTGGGCGATTGGCGGCGCTACCGCGTTGCCAATGAGTCTCCCTCGTTTGCCGTCCAGCCTTCCGGGAATCCCATTAGCTTCTCGCACTCGTCCCAGGTCAAGTTTCTGGCCACATAGTATCGGCCTGTCGGAGTGGCCGCCTTGATGCTTTCCAGACTGGGCGCGTATCGTGGGGCAATAGCTCGTTGCTTTGGTGTACCCAAAACCTCCGCGACGTTGGACCAGAAGCGGAGCGTCTGAGATAAACTCTCCTCGAACGCTGGATCGATCTCCCGTCCGGCTCTCTTTTCGCGGCGAATTATCCCCAAACAATTTGCCGCCGTCAGAACAGAACTGATGGGAAAGCGCCGATCGATAAGATCCGACAAGGAATATTCTCTCTCGGTTATGGGGAAGGCCCGCGCTGAGAGTGTTACACGTAAACCATACCCCCATATACCCGATCTCTTCGAGTTGCTCGGTAACTGACTCAAACGCTGCGCCGTCGTCCGAGCTGAGGAGCCCCGAGACGTTTTCCATGACAATCCATCCCGGTCGAACTTTTCGAGCAAGCTCCGCAAAGGAGAAGAATAAGCCGCTTCGCGCTCCGTGGATGCCTTTGCGCTGCGCGTTTCCGTGGCTGACGTCTTGGCAGGGCCATCCTCCTGCCCAAAGTTCAGCCTCAGGGATGTCTCTCGGCTTGAGCGTCGTGATGTCGTCATGAAGTGGAACCTCCGGCCAGTGCCTTTTCAGAATGCGTTGGCAAAAAGGATCGATTTCGCAATGGAAGGCTGGTATCATTCCAGCACGCTGGAATCCCAGATCAAATCCACCTATTCCGGCGAAAAACGAAGCGAATCGCATCTATAGCTCCGTTCCTGAATGCCGAAGTCTCGCGCCAGCAAGGGACTGCTTGTTGCCCCTAGGGCAGTTCCGAACGAATCCGAAGCCCGCAGGGAGAAGTGGCTTGCCGATGCGGAAGCCGGTTTTGTCACTCTGCATCCTGTGAACAAGATCTATTACTCCGCCATCTTGAAAGCCCTGTGGCCTCCGGGACACGGGATTCCCGGCCCGTTCTTGACAGAGAACGAAGTCCGCTCGGTTGTCAACGCATTGCGTGCCGCGAGTGGGAAACCGCTCTATAAGGATCCGTTCCGGCGCATGCGCGAGCTCCAGGGCGATGAGGGATTCACGTCTATCCGAAAAGAGGGCACACGCTACCAGCTCCAAAGTTTGGAGTTTGGCCCCAAGCGCGAGCCGCGCAGGAAGCTGGCCAAGGCCCAATGGAAGCTGCTGAAGGAGCAATACGACTACAGGTGTGCATCTTGCGGTAGGCAGGAACCAGATGTGAAGCTCAGCCCCGACCACAAGGTGCCACGCTCGCGGAATGGATCGAACGAACTCGGTAACTGGCAGCCGCTCTGCGTTGAGTGCAACACCAAGAAGAGCAGTTCGTGTCAGAATTGCCAACTGAACTGCTACACCTGCAACTGGGCTTTTCCGGCGGAGTTCAAGGCGCTCGTCATCTCTGACGAGAACAAGGAACTGGTGAAGAGGGCGGCCGACAAGCTGAAAGTCCCCCAATCCGATCTCGTGAACATTATTCTCCGCGAGCACTTCAACAGGGCCAATTAGTTCCGACATGTTGTGACTGAGTGAGCGCATTCTAGCACCCATCTCTGGATGCGCACCTGTTGAAATCTCGAATGAATCTCTGCGGAAAACATGATAGCATGATGGACGAATAAAAGGCGAAGCACTGAGGGGATCGGCCAACTGAGCAGTTGGAGTCCCGTCCCTCTGGAACTCGGTTTGTATTTCCTTGAGCTTACCCCGGACTTACGTCCGGGGCTATCATATGCCGCCCTTCGGGGCTGGATCGGTATTCGAGGCCTAGTGGAACGGATTCACAATCTGTAGCCCATCGACTTCTCGCCCGTCTTGCATGTCTTCAGAGAAGAGTACGGTGCATCCGGCTTGTTTGGCCGCTTGCATAACCAGGGCATCCCAGAAGGAAAAGCCGTGGAGGCGGTGAAGGTCAATTGCGGCGAGAATGTCCGCGACTTCCGGGGAGGCAACGTCGAATTCCGACAACAGCTCGACTTTGCGGCGGGCGATGCCCGGGTCTACGCGGAGTTTGCGGGTGACGGTCACGAAATATTCCTGCAGCACTTGCAAGGAGACCACGCCCGTTCTAGCCCGGCGATGCTCGGCCACGAGGGCCAGGGCGCGCCGTTGTTTGGCGGGCGCGGCCTTATCGTCGGCGTAGACGAGGACGTTGGTGTCGAAGAAGCTACGAGCGGGCATGGTCTTTATCTTGTCGAGCTCTGTCTTGTCAACCTTTGTCTTGTCAAGCTTTATCTTGTCGAGCTCTGCCGGGAATGAATTTCGTCTCGATTGAAGCGCCAGCCGCGGGAATGGCCTTTGCCGGAGAGGCGCTTGAACTCATCGATGCTGCGCTCGGGGTTGTCTCCGCCAGCGACCGTTTGCAGATAGTCCCGGATCAACTGGTTGAGGCTCTTGCCCAGAGCTTCGGCCTTCTTGCGGGCGCGAGTGACGAGCTGATCGTCGATGGACAGGGTGACGTTCATGAGCACAGTATATGTGTACACGGGTTATGTGTCAAGGTATAGGTGCGGGATGGGCAAGCGGCAGGGCTAGGCAGGCTTACGCAGCAGGCAAGACTGTAGGGATGCTTTGAGTACGCAGGGGCTAAAGCCCGCAGTCATTGTGGACGCTTTACGCGGCCCATTCGGCTTCGCTCAGGGCAGGCTGCTGAAGCGCCGCTCTTCCACGGTGGCGCAGGCAGACAGCAGGTTCCTCCACTTCGCCGTCGCTGGCGCTCCGGCTCCGGTCGGAATGACAGAATTGTGAGGTGTCGCTGGCGCTCCGGCTCCGGTCGGAATGACAAATGGGGGTAATTCCCGACAAGAGCTACGGTCAAAGGCGACGGACAGGAATGTCCGTCCCACACGAACAAGATCCCCCACAGATTAGAACGTGGTGGCGACGGTGAAGCGGAAGGTTTTGCGGGGCTCGCGGAGCAGGAAGGTGGGAGAGTAGGCATTGACCGCCAGCTTGTAGGTGTAGGCTCCGGCGGCGGTGAGGGGGCAGCCAAAGGCGGAGCAGGTGTGGGGGAACATGGCTGGGGTGATGGGAATCGGCGGAGTGGCTGGACTATCCAGGCGGAGCGGGTTGTAGGCCCAGTAGACGCGGAAGGGCGCATTGATGACGGGCAGGAACACCTGGAGTTCGATGCCGGTGTCTATCCTCGGCCTCCAGTTGGTGGATTTCAAAACCTGAAGTTGAGCCGAGGGCAGCGGATTCAAGACGTGACCGGGAGTGCAGCCTGTGCCGGTGGCGGTGGCGGTCGCCGGATCGAGTTCAGGACAGCCAAACTGCTGGCTGATCACCTGATCGTATTGCACTTGGGCAATCTGGAGCTGGGAGGGGCGCACGATGGGATCGATGCCCGAGTCCATGAAGGGGGCGAGGACCACCGGTCCAACGATGGTGATGCGGTACTCGAAGTTGGTGACCACGCTCAGGTCGCCGCCGGGGAAGGTGATCTGGTCCACGGGGATGGGGATGGTCAAAGGGCCGAGCAGGGGATTGCTTGGATTCTTGGGGACACGGCTGCCATCGGGATTGGTCAAAGCGATTGAACCGACGCTGGGCAGAAAGGCTACGGGGGAGACGGAACGGATGTCGAAGCCGCGGAGGTCGTTCTCGCCGCCCATGTAAGAGCGCTGGAACGGCGGAGCGACCAGGCCTCCGAAGCCGCTGATGAACGATCCCTGAACGTTGAAGCCCAAGGCGTTGCGGCGGTTCTGGACTGGGATGAATTTCTTATACTGCACGATGGGCCGAACCGAGCGCACGGTGCCGCCAATTCCGGCGATCTCCGCCCCCACCGTGAACTGGTGCCCGGTGTGGGGCGAGATGGGACTATTGATGGTGTTGAAGGAGAAGTTGGGGAAAATTTTGCTGGTGATAATTCCTTCCAGCGCATTGGGGCCGGAAATGCCGCGGAAGGCCAAATACTCGAAGAGGTTTCGCGATGCGGAACTCACCGCCGCCAGCGTGGAACGGTCGAAGGAGTAAGTGATACCCACGCGCTTGAAAGAGCGGCGCAGGGGATAGCTCAGCGATGTCGTGAATCCCTCGCTAGATTGCGTGTAATTTTGCAGGTTCTGCAGAACGGCGTTGGGCAGGTTCAGGGTCGATCCCCGGAAGATGGAGAGCTGCCGGGCCTGGTTGTAGCTCACCCGGTTCACGTAGACGTTAAAGCCAAAATTCAAAGGCCGGTCAAACATATACGGCTGGGTGAAACCGAAGCGGATGCTGCGGGCGAGGTTTCCGAGGCTGGCCTGAACCTGGAGAGTTTCACCCAGGCCGAGGAAGTTGTTGGTGGCGTAGTTGATACCGACGAAGGCGCCTTCCAGTCCGCTGACGCCGCCGTTCAGGCCGATGCTGTTCTTGCCTTTTTCCTTGACCTTCAAGGTGAGGTCGACCAATCCGTCTTTCTCGTCGAGCTTGCGGCCGGTAATGTTGGGGTCGTCGGGCTTGAGCTGGTCGAAGTATCCCAGTTGATTGAGGCGGAGCAAGCTCAATTCCCAGAGGCGGGAATTGTAGATGTTGCCTTCTTCGAGAGCGATCTCGCGGCGGATCACCTTGTCGCGGGTGGTGGTGTTGCCCTGGAATTCGATGCGGCGGACATAGAACTGCTTGCCTTCGTCGACATCGACGTCGAGGAAGATGAGCTTCTTGTCGTCGTCAAACCTGGTCTCAGGCACGGAAGTGAAGTTGATGTAGCCTTGCTCGCCATAGGCCTTGCGCAGGTTTTCGAGACCCTTGGCGATTTTATCTTTGCTGAAGATGTCGCCATCTTTGATGGGAAAGAGGTTGCGCAACGCCTTAGTGTTTTGCACCGCCTTATTGTTCTTGAACGAGATGGAACCCAGGGTGTAACGGTCGCCCTCGTCGATGGGCATAGTGATGTCGACGGCCTTGCCCGGCCCGCCTTGTAAAAGCGGGATGTGCGCGCCCTTGTGTCCGGTATCGTGAATTTGGGTTTTGGGGTCGTTTACGATGACTTTGAAATAGCCGCGATTCTGGTATTCGTTGCGGACGCGCTCGGTATCTTCGTCCAGCTTGGTTGCGTCGTAGGTTCTGGCAAAGATGTTTTCCAGGAAGATGGAGTGCGGAATGCCGATGGGGCGCAAGTTCTTCATGGCGTAGCGCAGGACTCGCGTCTTAACGTTCTTGTTGCCTTCGAACTTGATCTTGCCGACCTTGACTTTGGGGCCTTCTTTGATGACGAAGGTGATGCCCACGGCGGCGGGAGGAATCTGGCGCACTTCGGTGCGGAGAGTGGAGAACTGGCGGCCGTGTTCCGCCAGCAGACCTTTGATGGCGACTTCGGCTTTCTTAAGTTTGGTTGGGTCGTACTGGCTTTCAACGGACAAGCCGACTTTGGCCTCCTTGAAGCGGTCGAGCACGTCGCTGGTGGTGACCGAACTCAAGCCGACGTAATTGATCTCGCGGATGGTGGGCTTTTCCTTGACCTGGATGATGAGGCGCCAGCCCTTGGGAGTCTGCTCGCGGAGGAAAACAATATCCTGGAAGTAGCCGGTGTTCCAGAGAGCGTTGAAATCGCGCTCCAGAGCGGCTACGTCATAGATATCGCCGGGGTGAGTGAAAATGCGGGCCTTGACGGTCTCGGAGGGAATTCTGCGATTGCCCTGGACGTTGATCTCAGAGATGACGTCGGTCTGGGCCGAGGTGGCGGAGACGAAGAAAAGCAAGAGCACAATGCCGAGGGCCCACCCGAACCGCGCCATTCGGCGGCAAGGCCGTGCGAATGAAGGAGATGGAGTGTGGGCGGCTCCGGAAGGGCCGCAGCCGTTCTCGGGCACAACGATTTCCGTATGAGAGCAAAGATGAATCGCTACGACCTCAGCCTCTGGGATGTGGGAAAACGATCATTATACGGTAGAGATAGAGAAAGCGTCCAAGTCGCCACTCTTGGCGGTGGCTTCATGGAAGGGACTTGGCTGACTCCACATCAACCAAGACGGAATAAAACGTGGCGGAGTTGCCCAGATCGGAAAGTTTTTCTGAGGTCAGCACGTTGATATTCCGGAACCCGGGACTCAGCTTGGCCCAATTGAGCCTGGCCGCAACAACTCCCGGGCGGACTGAGCCATCCACACGCGCCTTTAGGAAAAGTTCTCCTCGACGGTTGTAGACCCTTACCCTCTCTCCGTCAGCAATGCCACGGGCATGGGCATCGGCGGAATGGATTTCCAGAAGATCGAGCTCTTCCATCTGCTGGACAGAGGGCAGGTTGGTGAAAGTCGAGTTCAGGAAATTGTCGGCCTTGCGGGCCAGAAGCTCCAGCGGGAACGTTCTCTTTTGGGCTCCGTGGCGGGATTCCGAAGGAGGCGTGAACTCGGCAACGGGATCGAGGCCGAGCGCTTTCATCGCCTCGCTGTAAAGTTCAGCCTTGCCGGAGGGGGTGCGGAAGTTGCCTTGAGCGAAGGGAAGGAATGGTTCTTGTGCACTCTGGACAGTGTTTTGGGGCGTTCCTGGCTGGCAACCGGCAACTGGCGACTGGCAACTGAAATTCAGCCGCACCTGGCCTTCGCGCTGCAAGCGCTCGCGAGTGATTCCCTGCAGCCAGGGATTGTTCGAGGCCAGCGCGCCATCGATCATCGCGTCGATGCTCTCGCTGAAACACTCGTCGGTGAATCCCATGCGCGCGGCCAGCGCCCGGAATAATTCGACGTTCGCGCGGCATTCTGCGAGCGGCTCAATCGCCTGGTCTGACATTTGCAGAAAGTAGTGGCCGTACGCCGCCTGCAGATCTTTGTGCTCGAAAAATGTCGTCGCCGGCAAGACGATGTCGGCGTAGTCGGTGGTGTCGGTAAAGAACTGCTCGTGGACCACGGTGAACAAATCCGCGCGCTTGAGGCCGCGCACGACTTCATTGTGATTGGGACAGACCGCAGCCGGATTTGAGTTGTAGACAAATAACGCTTTCAGCGGCGGATCGCTCAGCGTATTCAGCGCCTTGCCCAGTTCCACCATGTTTACGATGCGAGCAGGTTTGAGAGCCAGGTCGGGCCGCCTCAAGGCTTGCTTGTTGAGGTCAAAGGCGCCGCTGGTCGAGAGATGGATGCCGCCGCCCACTTCTTTCAAGGAGCCGATAATGCAGGGCAGCATCGAAATGGCGCGGGTGGCCGTGCCGCCGCCATCGGAGCGCTGCACGCCGTAATTCAGGCGAATGACGGCGGGCCTGGTCGTCGCGTATTCGCGGGCCAGTTTGCGGATGTCTTCGGCGGCAATTCCGGTCCACTGCGCGGCGCGCTCGGGCGGGTAGGCTTTTACTTTCTCGCACAGTGCGTCGAAGCCCAGTGTGTATTTCGCCACGTAGTCGGCATCGTGCAAGCCTTCGCCGATGATCACGTGCATCATGGCGAGAGCCAAAGCGCCATCGGTGCCGGGATTGATGGGAAGATACCAATCGGCGCAGGCGGCGGTGCGGGTGCGGTAGGGATCGATGACGACGAGCTTGGCGCTCTTGCGGCGCGCTTCCACAATGTAGGGCCAAAGATGGACATTGTTGCCGTGAATGTTCGAGGCCCAGGCGATGATGTAGCGGGAGTGGACGAACTGGTCAGGCTCGGTGCCGAGCTTGATGCCCATGACAGACTCGATCCCAGCCTCGCCGGCTGTGGAGCAAATCGTGCGCTCCAGCTCGGAAGCGCCGAGGCGGCTGAAGAAGCGGCGATCCATGGAAGCGCCGTTTATGGCGCCGAGGGTTCCGCCGTAGGAATAGGGCAGGATCGCTTCAGGGCCGAACTCCGCGATGATCTTGCGGAAGCGATCGGCAATTTCATCCAGCGCTTCGTCCCAGGTGATGCGGCGCCAAGCCGGCGTGGCGCGGGCGCCCGCGTTTGTTGCAGAGGTTCCCTTGGGTGCGATGCGCCGCATGGGATAGAGCACGCGGTCTGGGGAATATACGCGGTCCAGATACTTGGCTACTTTCGCGCACAAAAATCCCCGGGTCATGGGATGATGCGGATCGCCTTGAATCCTGGTGGCGCGGCCGTCCTCGACCGTGATCAAGACTCCGCACGCGTCGGGGCAATCGTGCGGGCAGGCGGCATGGACGAGCTGTTTCGGCATCGTTCAATTATAAGGTGGTTTTGCCCAGGACACGGATTGCAGGGTAGTGGGTCAGTTTGCCGGCCTGACCAAGAAACTGTCGAGCTTCGCTCGACCGGACAGCCGGGGCGGCTGTCCCCACATGGTCGTCTACTTGATTTCCAGCACTTCTTTTTCCTTGGATTTGCTCATCTCTTCCATCTTCTTGATTTCGTCGTCGGTGAGTTTCTGGATTTCGTCGAGCGAGCGCTTCTCGTCGTCCTCGGTGATCTTCTTGTCTTTCATCGCTTTCTTGATGGCATCGTTGCCGTCGCGGCGGATGTTGCGCACGGCGGTGCGATGTTCTTCGAGGACTTTATGAAGATGCTTCACCATGTCCTGGCGACGCTCTTGGGTAAGAGCGGGTACTGGCACGCGGATCAACTTGCCATCGTTCATCGGGTTCAGGCCAAGGTCGGCGGTGCGAATGGCTTTCTCGATGACCCCCATCTGCGACGCGTCGAAGGGCTGCACTGTGATCATCTGGGGTTCGGGCGCGTGCACCTGGGCGATCTGGTTGAGCGGCATCTGGGAGCCGTAATAGTTGACACTCACGCTGTCGAGCATGTGCACCGAGGCGCGTCCGGTGCGGGTGGCGGCCATGGCTTTGCGAAAATCCTCGACGGCTTTTTCCATCCGCGTCTTGAGTTGGACGTAAGTTTCTTTAAGGCCGGGAATTGCGGCCATGGTGGCTTGAGCCATATCGGTTTAGCTCCGTAAAGAACTAAGGATCAAAACGCTGAATTATAAACCCAACAGAAGCCGGCCCACGGATTTGAACGGATCGCCAAGGACCAGATCTTCCGAAACTCCGCGCGAATCCGTGGCGAATTTCTTACGCGCCGATTCTCGACCCAATCTTCTCTCCGGTGAGCACGCGGCGGATGTTGCCGTGCTGATTCAGGTTGAAGACGATGATGGGAAGGTTATTGTCCTTGCACAGGCTGATGGCGGTGGAATCCATGACCTTGAGCCCGAGCTTTAGAACGTCCATGTAGGAGATCTGGTTGAACTTTTTGGCCCCGTCGACCTTCAGCGGATCGGCATCGTAGATGCCGTCCACCTTGGTGGCCTTCAGAATCACATCCGCCTTGATTTCCATGGCGCGCAGGGATGCGGCGGTATCGGTGGAGAAGTAGGGGTTACCGGTGCCGCCGGCGAAGATGACGACGCGGCCCTTTTCCAGATGGCGGATGGCGCGGCGGCGGATGAAGGGCTCGGCGACCTGATTCATCTCAATCGCGGTTTGCACGCGAGTGTAGACATTTTGCTTTTCCAACGCATCCTGCAAGGCGAGCGCGTTGATCACGGTGGCGAGCATGCCCATGTGATCGGCGGAAACGCGGTCCATGTCACGGGCCTGGCCGGCCACGCCGCGGAAGAAGTTGCCGCCGCCCACCACGATGGCGAGCTGCACACCCAGTTGGTGCACGTCGGCGAGTTCGGCCGCGACTTCGTGGATGCGGATCGTATCCACACCGAAGCCCTGATTGGCGGCCAGGGCTTCACCGGAGAGCTTGAGCAGAACGCGTTTGAAGGCAGGAGTTTGCATGAAGTTTCGAGTTTCCGGTTTCCAGTTTCCAGTTCTCGCTGCCGGTCGCACGCAGCTTGCAGCAGGTCAACCAGTGTTGGAAATTACCGGACACTGGAAACCAGAAACTAGAAACTCTACTTCGCTACCGGAGCAGCGGTCGGGCCGCCTTCGTCCGGCTTGGGCTTGGTGATCGCGACAGTCTCGCCCGCCTCGCCTACCTTGAAGCGCGCGAAGCGCCGCACGCTGATGTTCTCGCCCAGCTTGCCAATTTTCGCCGCGATGAGCTGGGCAATCGACATGGTCTGGTCCTTGATGAAGGGCTGCTCGAGCAGGCAGACTTCTTCATAGAACTTTTCCATCTTGCCGGCGACCATCTTCTCGGCAATGTTCGCGGGCTTGCCGGAGGCGACGGCCTGCGCGAGATAGATATCCTTCTCGCGCTCGAAGTCCGCCTTGGTCACGTCTTCCTTGCGGACGAACTTGGGATCGCTGGCCGCGATGTGCATGGCGATATCGTGCGCCAGCTCTTTGAAGTCGTCGGTGCGGGCCACGAAATCGCTCTCGCAGTTCACTTCGACAAGCACGCCGATCTTGCCGCCGGCATGAATGTAGCTGGTGACCGCTCCTTCGCTGGTCACGCGCGTGGCCTTCTTGGCAGCGACCGAAACGCCTTTCTTGCGCAGGATCACGACCGCCTGCTCCATGTCGCCCTTGGCTTCGGTGAGGGCCTGTTTGCAATCCATCATCGGAGCTCCGGTTTTCTCCCGGAGAGCCTTCACTTGCGCTGCAGAAATGTTTGCCATAGTAGTGCTCATTATTACAGTCCTTCGTCGTTGGTCGTTGGCCAGGAAGTTAAGGCCCAATGGCGAACGACCAAGGACCAACGACTGCCTCTTACAAACTTTGACCCGCGCCGGACGACCCGCGCGGGTCATAACTTTACGTGCCCGGTTTTTACTAGGTACTCGGTACTCACAACTCGGTACTACTAAACCGTCTGGCTCTCCACCTTCGGGAGATCGGCTTCGGCTTCCTGGTTGGCGACCGGCTTTTTGTGGCCGGCCGGACCCAGCACTTCGTCCATGCTGATGTTTTCGCCGATGTCCGCCAAATCAGACGCAGCCGCGGCCTCCTGGGCATGAATCTCAAGCGCGGCGGCCGCATCTTCGGCATGCTGAGCTTCCAGAGCCTGCGCCTGTTCCGTTGCCGCCGTCATGTCGGCGATTTGCTTGTCGCTCATGAGTTGCGCACCCTCGGCGATCGACTCCGAAATCTTCGAAGTGAACAGCCGGATCGCGCGCAAGGCGTCGTCGTTGCCGGGAATCACGTAATCCACTTCGCTGGGGTCGCAGTTGGTATCGACCACGGCGACCACCGGAATGCCCAGCTTGCGGGCTTCGCGCACCGCGATCTGTTCTTTGTTGGAATCGATGACGAACACGGCGTCGGGCAACCGGCTCATATTCTTGATGCCCGCCAGATTGGCCTGCAGGTGCTTGCGCTCGCGTTCGAGCTTGATCACTTCTTTTTTCGGCAGCAGCTCGTAGCGGCCATCCGTGGCCATCTCGTCGAGTTCTTTCAGCCGCTTTACGGATTTCTGCACGGTAACCCAGTTGGTGAGTAGTCCGCCCAGCCAGCGTTGGTTGATGTAGAAGCCGCCGCACTTTGTGGCTTCTTCGGCGATGGCGTCCTGCGCCTGGCGCTTGGTGCCAACGAACAGCACAATTTTGCCGGCGGCCGCCAGTTCCTGTACGAATTTCGACGCTTCCTTGAACATTTTCAGCGTCTTCTGCAAATCGATGATGTAAATCCCATTGCGCTCTCCGAAGATGTATTCCTTCATCTTGGGATTCCAGCGCTTCGTCTGATGCCCGAAGTGAACGCCCGCTTCGAGCAACTCCTTCATGGTGATGGTAGCCAATGAACCTCCTTAGTTAGTCTGCATCGGAAATCAGTTGCCAGTAGCCAGTTGCCAGTTTCCAGTAAAAACCTGGATACCTAACGACTGACAATCGGTCAATTTTCCCGATTGCCATTCCCGTCCCCTTGCCGCGAGGCTCGGGAAGAATTGAACACCTGAAAAATCAGTTTCTGGTTTCCAGTTTCCTGTTTCTAGAAACTAGAAACCGGAAACTCGAAACTATCTCTTCGAGAACTGGAAGCGCTTGCGCGCGCCCTTCTGGCCGTACTTCTTGCGCTCTTTGCCGCGCGAGTCACGGGTGACCATGCCCTCGGACTTCAGCTTGCCGCGCAGCTCCGCATTGAATTGCATCAAGGCGCGGGCAATGCCGAGCTTGACCGCGTCGGCCTGGCCGCGCACGCCGCCGCCCAGCACGCTGGCGACGATGTTGAACGAAGCCGCAGTCTCGGTGGAGGCCAACGGCGCCTTGGCACTGGACCGCTGGGCCGGAGTGACGAAATATTCCTCGAACTCGCGCCCGTTCACTTTGAACTCGCCGCTGCCCGGCCGCAGATACACGCGCGCAATCGCCCGCTTCCGCCGTCCCGTTCCGTAGTACTGAACCAATTCTGCCATTTTTGAGCTGTCAGCACTCAGCCGTCAGCTATCATTTCTTCAGGCTGACCCCGGTGCTTCACACCTTTCAAAAGATTTTCAAACTTCCTAACTGCCGAACCAACTAGACACCGGGAACTCCCGTTACGCCCGTACTTTCAACTGCAGAGGCTGCGGCTTCTGCGCTTCGTGGTGATGCTTGTCATCCTTGTAGACCTTCAGCTTCGACAGCATGTGATCCGCCAGTTTGTTTTTTGGCAACATGCGCCGCACGGCGTCTTCAATGATCTTTTCCGGCTTGCGCGCCAGACGCTTGCGGTAATCCTCGGTGCGCAGGCCGCCCGGATAACCGGTGTAGTGGTGATACTGTTTCTGCTCCGACTTCATGCCGGTGGTTTTCACCTTCCCGGCATTGATGACGATGACGTGATCGCCGGTATCGAGAAAGGGCGTGTATTGCGGATTCTCTTTGCCCATGAGGATGCGGGCGACTTGCGAGGCCATACGGCCGAGCGTCTGCCCATCGGCATCCACGACGTACCACTTGCGCACAATTTCCCCCGCTTTGGGGAAATAGGTTGACATCGGAACTCTCCCAGAATGAAAAAAATGCGAAACGCGATTGAAATTGCAAAGAAGACCGCTCGTTGATTCCCCGGCGAGGACGCCAGACGATCAGGCGGGCAACCGCGAGACTTCCCAAAGTCTTAAAGATACCGTAGGGCGCGAGGGATTGTCAACGCTGAGTTAATTAATAGGGTGTAACCGATTCCTGTTTCCGTAGTAATATTCAGCGCTATGGCAGTGCCATCTCTCGCGCTCATTCGCGTTAGTAGTTCCCGCAGGGTCGGCAAACGTAGCACCAGAGGTTTAGGGATGCAAGCGCCTGCTGTTATTTCTCCAACGCAAGTTTAGGACAGTACCTAATCTTGGACGGGGCACCCTCGGAGTGATATTGTGGGTGGGATTCTTAGTGTGGGCTACCCTCCAATGTGAGTGTGCTCGAACCTCGGCCGGAAGTAGCAGAACAAATAACCACAAGGAGACCAGAATGAAGAAGAACTCGGATAAACTTTCCATCAAGAAAATAACGCTGCGGGATTTGGATTTTGATTTGAGCTCGATTGCTGCTGGCACTGGACCCGATCCATCACAACCCAGGGGTTCGTGCCCATCAAAAGACGTTTGCACGGCTGACACCAGGCGTCCCGGATTCTAGTCAACCCGGAAGGAGTCCAGGGACGTATCTCATAGCAAACAGCGGGAAGCCCAGGTCTCGCACTCTTACTAGACCTGGGTTCCGCTGCTAAGTGCAATGCGGCATTTCCGTCTTCCTGCAGCGAGCCCACGCAGGTAGGCAAGGTCGTAGCGATCGAGGTTCATCACCTTGTTCCACGCAGCCACAAAGTCCTTCACAAACGCCTGCTTCGAGTCGTCACGGGCATAGACCTCCGCTATGCCCGGAGCTGGGAGTTGGAACCGAAGACCAGTTGGAGCTAAGTCTGTCCTCTCGAAACAAAAGCACAAACCGTAGGCAATCCGCCTGCCATTTAAGATGCTCCTAAAATTCAAACTGCACCACTACCTTCATTAATAGGGTGTAACCGATTCCTGTCTCCGTAGTAATATTCAGCCCTATGGCAGTGCCATCTCTCGCGCTCATTCGCGTCGGGCCTATCGCAGTAACCTTGCTTGCCCTATGCGCTTTGGCCAACGATGAAACCGGCCAGCCCGCGCCTCGCTTCCACGCGAAGACCACGGCCGGAGACCAGTTCAACAACGCCTCGGTCAAAGGCAAGGTTGTCCTGTTTGAGTTCTGGACGACCTGGTGCCAGTACTGCGAAAATGAAGCCTCGCTGGTTGACGACATCGCCCGGGAGTTCTCCAATAGAGGACTAATCGTGCTCGCCGTCAACGTCCTCGAGCCCGACCAAAAGGTTAAGAAATACCTCATCGAGCACCCTCGAACTGTCCCCATCGTGCTGACGAAAGATACCAACCTCGCCGCCGTGTACAACGCCCAAAGCTACCCGATCTAGGTGGTGATCGACCGCGACGGCAGTATAGCTGGCGAACAACGTGGTGCTGCGGGAGAAAGAGGACTACGAAGACTGTTGAGCAGGGCGGGAATCGAAGCGAAACCTGAATCGATGCCGGAAGAAAAGTCTGAGGAGAGAAGGTGAGCCGCACGTGAAAACGATCTACTATGCCCACGCACTTTGCGTATACGGAACCCCGTGCGAACGAGCCGAACTGAAGGCCATCCGCGGCAAGTTCAAGAAATACAGGATCATCAACCCTTCGCGTTACGGGAACGATCCGGAAAAACTCAGGGACAGGATCGGTTTCTGCTTGCGGCTTGTGGAGAAGTGCGACATCGTCGTCTTTAGTTGCCTACTGGGAAAAGTCACGGCGGGAGTCGGCAAGGAGGTGAACCATGCCCTGAAAATCGGAACGGCCGTGTACGAGCTGCAACCGAAGAGCGTCGTCCGGCGGCGGCAAAAAGTGAAACACCTCTCTATCAAAGGGTCGATACTGCAATACCGAAGATGGTGGCATATCCGCGGAGGGAATCCGTGGTAATCCCTGCTAACCGGACGGAGCTAGTCTATTCGTACGCCAGGGCCTCGATGGGATCCTTCTGCGCCGCTTTGAAGGCGGGATACAGAGCGCCCGCCAGCGCTCCAACTATGGCGATCAGGCTTGCCTGAAGAACCCACTGATTGCTCCAGAAAAGGCGCAAGACGGGCCTTTCGAACATAATTATCCGGCGGACAGCCAGGCTGATGAGGACTCCGGCGACAATGCCAAGAATTGCCAGCAAAGCTGTTTCGCGCAGCACCACGTTGACGATGTATAGCTTCGACGCGCCGAGGGACTTCAATATGCCGATCTCGCGGGTCCGCTCCATAACCGCGGTATACATGGACTGGAAAATCACCAGGAAGCCCACAACGACCGCGACCCCGATCACGATCCGGATGGAAATTTGAAAGCCAGGAAGATTGTCCGGCGTCATCATGGAGAGATACTCTTGCATGGAGCGCACGGCGTAGTTTTCCATGCCGGGGACTTGCTGGATGTCTTTCTCCACTTGGCTTGCGTTAGCGGGATCATCGAGCTTGACGTAGAAGGCGGAGGCGCGGCCTTCGGCGCCTAGCAAATTCTGCATGGTGGCCAGCGGCAAGAATTTGCGCCCGCCTTTTCCATGGGGCACGATGCCGCAGATACGGAACTGGTGGTTGAGGATCTCAATCTCGTCGCCGACTCTCTTTCGGTTGGTGCTGGCGAAGAAGTCGTCGACAATCACCTCGTAGGGCGCTTGAAAAGGTCCGCCGGAGAGATAACGGAACGCCGGGGGAAGGGCGTCATAACTCGACAGGTCGATGCCGTAAATAATCTCTACCGGTTTTTGCGTAAACCACCAAATCACCGGGGCCGCGACCGTGACGTGGGGCACTTTGCGCAAGATATTTCCTACCTTCACCGAAATCGGCGCGCCTGACATGCCGACCAGCGCCGAAGATCCCGGGGGCATCACCATCAGATCGGCGCCGACGCCGACCTGGCTCTCTTTGGATCCGTTCAAGATGCCGTAGAAAAGCGCGACCACCAGCAGAATCAATGTGACTTCGAGCGCGATCGCACTCATGCTGATCAGGGACCGGATCGGCCGATGCACGAGATTGGCGACAACCATTTTATTCATGACCTTGGACCTTACGGCTTAGCGGATAGAAGCTACCAACCCTGCGTTAAGGATGATTCTTCCCTGGCGGCGGCACGGCGGCGCTCGACTGCGGCTGCGGTTTGCCGAGATGAACCACCTCCGCGCCGGGCGGCTGCTCCAAGGCAAACTGATCGTCGCGCAACGGCTTGTTGATGTCCAGCTTCAACAGGTTGAGGGTGATGTCGTATTCCTCCTGAGGCCGGGAAATTTCGATGCGCGCGGGGAAGCTGACGCCATCCCAATCCTTGTAGTTGGCATAGCGGGCATCGGTCGCCAGATTGCCCTGCTTATCGTAAATATACTGGCGATGTGGCAGGAGGTCGGTGCGGCTGAAAACAATCTTGCGCGCCAAGATCCCCTCGTTGCCGTCCTGTTTGCGGATGACGATCAGTTCGTAGTCCTCCTGCAGAACCCGGTGGCCTTTGGCGTCATGCAGAATCTCGTCGCCTTTCTCCAGAACCGCAATCTCGTGTTCGGGGTCGATGGGCCGGATCAGCAGCGCGTCGTAGATATCTTGCGGCCGAATATTTTCCATGGGCTGGTCCGGGTTGCGCGCCTGCATTTCGTTGTTGCCGATCACGAACCGGTTTTTCGGAGGAATCCAGAGCTTGAACTCATGGCCGTCGCTAACCATGTCGAAGGCGGTGGTGCGCACGATGGGCAGCAGCCCGATCATGTGCAGCATGGCGGGCTTGCGCGCCAATACGTAGCCGCGAATCTCCTTGTAGTCGGTAACGTGGCCCTTCTTGGCGCCGCCCACGGAGCTGTCAATATCCACGGTGGCCTGCAGCGATTGGATCTTGTGCGCCTGCTGGTTGATGCTGTCAATCAAGGCAGACTGGGACGATTCCTTAAGAGGAGCTTTGGAATAAGTCTCCTCCACGGGCCTTGTGCGGAACATGCAGCCTGCAGTAGGCAGCATGGCAAGAGGTAAGATTAATGCCCAAAAGGGCCAGCTACGTCTCATGAAGGATTAGATGATCTCCACAACACTTAAGTATAACCCGGCGGGAAGGTGTGCAAGAACTCGCGGTGGTGTCGGGGAGCCCAGACCACTGGCAATACCTCGCCTGACCAAATGGAGAACCTGACTGGTCATAGGGCATCGCATGGGGGCTGCCGGCTCTCCAGATGGCTATCGTCTACACTACAGCCATCGTGCGCAAGATCGCCTGGCTTGTCCTGATTGCGGCGCTGGCCTCGGCGGGCTGGTTTGCGTGGGCACTGCTCATGCCGACCGAGCCCTCACGGCAGACCTTTGTGATGCTGCGTCCGGGATTCTCTACTCGCCGCATCGCCGCCGAACTGAAGGCGAATGGAATCATCCGCAGTGAAGATGCATTTATCTTGTGGCACTACCTGCACCACCGCCGCTCACTCAAGGCGGGGGAATATCTGTTCGAGCAACCGAGGAATATACTCGACGTTCACAATCGCCTGGCGCGCGGCGACGTCTACTTCCGCACCGTCGTCGTGCCTGAAGGCTTCACCATGTTCGACGTTGCGCGAGCCATCGAGGCTGCTGGACTCGGCCCTGCGGAAGATTTCCTGAAGGTCGCACAATCCGATACGGCTCTGGTCGCCGACCTCGCTCCCGCGGCACAGTCCCTTGAAGGCTACCTCTTTCCCGACACTTATCAATTCAGCCGCATGATGAGTATGCAAGAGATGGCCGCGGCCATGGTCAAACAGTTTCGCCTGGTCGCGAACCAGATTGGATTGATTCAAGTACAAGAAGGCACGCCATCGGAGGAACTTCAGCGCATCGTAACCATGGCGTCGATCATCGAGAAAGAAACCGCTGTTGCGGACGAGCGTCCGCTGGTCGGCAGTGTCTACTACAACCGGCTGGAAAAGAATATCGCGCTGGATGCGGACCCCAGCATTATTTATGCCGAACTAATGGCCGGAACCTACACAGGGGCGTTGCATCACGACGACATGCAGTTCAAATCGCTCTACAACACTTACAAATACGTAGGGCTTCCACCCGGGCCCATCGCCAATCCGGGCAAGAGCGCGTTGGAGGCGGCGATGCATCCGGCTCAGTCGGACTATTTTTATTTCGTCGCGGACGCCCAAGGCCACCACAAATTCGCGCGGACGATGGAAGAGCACAATAAGAATGTAGCGGCCTATCGCCGGGCTCTGCGAAGCAGTAAGGCCCAGCTACTACGCTAACGTGTTCGGCTTTCCATCCAACCTTGCAGGATCAACACTGCCGCCATGCGGTCGACCGCCTTGGCGCGTTTCTCAATCGACAGGTCCGTCTCGCGCAGGAGCCGGTTCGCTTCCGCCGAGGTCAGACGCTCGTCCCATAGATGGACCGGCAGCCGGAAGCGCTTGCGCAGTTCCTCGGCGAACACCTGCATCTTTTCGGATTGCGTCCCTTCCGCGCCGCTCATGCGCAGCGGCAGTCCGACCACGATCTCCTTAACGGCATACTCGCGAATCACCCGCTCCAACGCCGCCAGATCCTGCCGCTTGTTGCGGCGCTGCAAGGTCTCCAGTCCTTGCGCCGTGATGCCGAGCGGGTCCGATACTGCAACCCCAATCCGTCTCGATCCCACGTCCAGCCCCAAGATTCGCCCCGGCTGCCGGTCCGACCTTCCCGCATCAACTTTCACGCCGCGATTATAAGCGCCGCTGGCAGTCTCTGGAGGGAGTAGGTAGTGGCTGAATTTGAATTTATAAGAGAAACTAGTTCATCCAAGCCCCAGACGTGATCCGACAAACCTGCTTCCATCGCCGGGGTTACGCGGAGCGTCTGGTGGACACGGCAAAAGTTGTAATACATGAGCCAAAGCGCGACGGCGGCGGCATGGTTCTCCGCTTTCTTCGAGAAGGCATTCGTGAGCCGCGTAAAACGGCGAATGCTCATCCGCATCGAGAGGTTCTGCCGTTCCACATGGCTCGTACTCACGTGCAGTGGGAAATGTGCGGCAAGGGGGTTGCCGCTCGAAGCCGTATGGCCGCCCACCTACAGCAGGCCAGATTAGCTACTGGACAGGCAATCGGGATCGTGCATTATCATTCAAAGCATAGAAAGGCCGGTGAGGCCCCGCCGCGCACAAGCGCAAGCGGGGCACCTACCAGCACAATCGAAAACGTGGCATCGTTCTCGATTGCGAGGAACACCATTACGTGCATTGGTGCCCTCCTTTCTCTCCTTCGCCTAGAGTTCAGGCGGGGGGAGCTTGTGAAAACGCGAAAAAACTGAGTGGGCCCGGTAGGGGTCGATCCTACGCTCTCCCGATTCAGAGTCGGGTGCTCTACACTGAGCTACGGGCCCGCTGGTTACAATTGCCCCGATTCTACGACATTCAAACGGTCCTTTTCCACTGAGCCGCACCGATCTCGGTCCTCTTGTCGTGCTTCTCTACAAGTCCCTCCTTCTCAAGTTCGCGCAGCGATTCCTTGACCGTAACTAGGTGCTTCTTTGATTTGAACTCATATTTTGCTTTCTCCATCTTCTCGGTGATCTGTCGAGCAGTGGTGAAGTCTTCGAGCGTGGAGGGATGCACGACGTACTTGAGAACGTCGTACCGCACGCCTTTCCGCTCAGCTGGCGGCGTTTGGGGCTTGTGCGCGGCAACCCCGTTGCCTGTCACGATGTCGGCCAACAGTGATGCCACGTCCGGATCGGACGCCAGTTGCCGGATTAGTTGAAGCTTTTTTATTTTGTCGTCGAGCGCAACCAAGTCAATGCCCATGCTTCTACCCTCGCATAGGATCATACCCGATGGGTGGCTGGGAAGCAATGGAATACTGGCAATGGGGGGTTGGCAGCGTCGGCGCTATGTTTTGCCCCAACGGGCTTTTGCGGCTTTCTTGGCTATGGCAGATCGACGGGCAGCGGACAGTTTCTCAGCTCGGGCCTTACCGCCCTTATTTCCGCCCGCGCTACCAAGAGCGACGAAATGCGGATTCCGGGGTCAACGGGATTGTCGAGGGGACTGCCATCCATCTTTTCGCCGATTGCCCGCTCAACCACTTCGCGGGCAACCTGCATGAAGTCGCGCTTCTGACCGGAGCGTTTCGGCATGGCTCTATAGATGCCACGGATTCTCGCGGGACGCGAGTGTGCGAGAATTTCAAATTGAGCCGCTACCAGGGTGTACACGCTCTTGACTCGCGCCTCCAGAAGTGGCAGAATTTTGCCCGCGTTACTTCTCCCCTTGATCCGAGTACCTGGCGCCCTTCGTCCGCAAGCTGGGCCGATGAATCTACAGACCAGGAAAGGAGCAACCATGTCTCGTCCAGCAAGCGCGAAAACCTCTCGCCCCCGCCAAATTGCGCAGGTCAATCCGAGACTCGACAAGAGCCTGGCCGCTTACATGGTCGCCGCCGGCGCTGCTGGAATGGGAATACTGGCCTTGGCTGTGCCCTCCCAGGCGAAAGTTGTCTATACGCCGGACAACCAGCAGATCACACCCAACCAGGGGCTTTCCCTCGATCTGAACCACGACGGAATCGCCGATTTTGTTTTTTCTGACTTTTACAGCTCAACCAGCTCGACCTTAGATTTGTCGATCGGACCTGTAAATCCGAGCAACGAGATTTTTTCCACCGGCCGCAATGTTCTCTCTGTGTTTGCAGCAGCCCTGCCCGCAGGTGTGGTGATCGGCCCCCACGGGAAGTTCGAGAAGAAGAATGGCGAGGGGATGGCCGATGGTTTTCCTGGGGTATGCCAAGGTCCGTGGATTCACGCTCATGAAAAGTATCTGGGGCTGAAATTTATCATCGACGGAGAGATTCACTTCGGCTGGGCGCGCCTGAACGTCAACTGCGTTTACCCGAAACCGATCATTGCCACGCTGACCGGCTATGCCTTTGAGACCGTCGCGAACCAGCCTATCGTTGCCGGCGAAACGAAAGGGCCAGACGCGAGCGACGACCCGGGCACACTCGGCAACCTGGCGCGCGGCGCGGCTGCGATCTCCAACTGGCGCAACCAGCAAACAACCGACGAGATTCACTAACTCTCGCAATCGTACTTTCGGTTGATGCACAGAACGGCGCCGACCCTCTTCAGGTAAACTAGGGATGAACCTGTTCGCGCAATGATTCCATGATTAACGGCAAGCGCATAGCAGTTGTAATGCCCGCCTACAACGCGGAAAAAACCCTCGAGGTCACGGCGGGCGAACTGCCGGATCTGGTGGATATCCGCATCCTGGTGGATGACCAGAGTTCCGATCGCACCGTCGATCTGGCGCATCGGCTGGGCCTGCAGGTTTTCCAGCATGACCGCAATTACGGCTACGGCCGCAACCAGCAGACCTGCTATCGCGAAGCCCTGGCCGCGGGCGCAGACGTGGTCATCATGCTGCACCCGGATTACCAGTACACGCCGCATTTGGTCACGGCGATGGCCAGCATGGTGGCTTACGAGGTTTATGACGTGGTGCTGGGATCGCGCATCATCGGTGGGGCGGCATTGCGCGGCGGCATGCCGGTTTACAAATACATCTCCAACCGGCTGCTCACGGCGTTCGAAAATCTCTTTCTGCGCGTAAAGCTCTCCGAGTATCACACGGGATACCGCGCCTTCAGCCGCCAGGTGCTCACCGAACTGCCGCTGCTGGAAAATTCCGATGACTTTGTTTTTGACAATCAGATGCTCGCCCAGTGCGTCCACTTCGGCTTCCGCATTGGAGAAGTGTCGTGTCCCACGAAGTACTTCGAAGAAGCCTCATCCATCAACTTCCGCCGCAGCGTGAAATATGGTTTCGGCGTGCTCGCCACTACCGTGCAATTTGCGTTGCAGAGGGCGGGACTGATTCATTTACCTCGTTTTAGCGACAGGGGACGCAAACTCGAGGCTGGATATCCCACGTATTACGCCCGCAGAACTGACGTTGCGCGCCCCGCGTGAGTGGATAGGTTTTCCGTAGGATTGTTGGATCTGGCTGGATTGGACCCGAAGTCACTTCTTCTTTGACAAAAACCCCAGGACCCTGCTGGCGAACTCGTCGGAAAAGCCGAACCGCGCTTTGGCCCGCGAGTAGAGATCAACCGCCTTCTTATCAAGCCAGATCATCGCCGACTTCCCCCAGCCATCCTGCGGCCGCGCAAAATAGTCGGTGGAATGTACGGCAACTTTCTTATCCTTATCCTGCTGGAGCGTGTAGTAATACAGAGCCAGGCTCTTGCGCGACTCGCCCTCGGGGCAGGTGAGGGGATCGGGAAACCCGTGCAACGAGCGCTCGTCGGTGGTGAAAATGAGCGCGTGGTTCAGCAGCGGCGGATATTTTGCCGCGCAACGGGCCATCTTCCGCTCCCACAATTCGAGCGCTCCGCCCCACTCGTCGTGCCATCCCGGATTCAGATAAAGGATGAGATTCACGCGCCGCCGCCAGTTGGTGTTGAAGTGGTGCACCGAAAAATCCGTATGCACATTCAGATAACCGCCCGGCCCCGACTGGTGCAGGCCGCCGCCCTCGAGCATTGGGTCCGCCATCAGGTGGGGAATCCCGGTCAACTCCGAAATCCAGGCCACAAACTCCGGCGAGTTCAGTTCATCCGTGACGGCCCGGATCGCGGCTGGAAAAAGTTCGCGCTTGGGCATGCCCAGCTTGTTTTCGTTGGCATGTTTGTATTGAGTCCAGGCATCGCTGGTGGGTTGGGGAAATTGCTGCGCCATCGCCAACGCGGTGTGGGGATCGAGAAAATCTTTCAAAAGAATATGCGGGCAGGGCTTGTTCTCACGGTACTGCCGGGCTAAAGCAGGCAGCCCTGCTTCCCACTTACCGTAAGGAAACAGCCGGGCGGTGTCCTGAACGACTTCCTGAGCTGCTGGCGCGGTGGACATGCGAGAAGGATTCTCCTGAGTTTACGATTGTAGCCGATCGTGTGAGCGGTAGTGAATATGGGCGTCTCGCTGGGGTAGTGGCCGAAATGTGCGTTGACGCTGGATTTTCCTTTAACGCGGCACTCGCCGCGAAGTGAATCTCGTCCCCGCAAGCTGCCTCCGCCAGCTTGCGCCATTCGGACCCAGAAGCTTGCGGCGTTCTCTCTCCAGCTTTTCGACCCTCAGTTCGAGTATGTGTATTTTCGACAGCGCCTTCTCCAGCTTCGTTCGTTTCATCTTGCCCCCCTGACTGATTAACATCCCAAGTCAACGCGAGCTTCGCGTGACTCCGTGACTATCCCGCTTGCGTGATCTGTCGGCGACACGGACGATAGTACAAACCTTCTGGACTGTCCTCCGGCTCATGCGCTTCATGCCAGCACTCCCAGTAGTCAGGTCGCCGAATCATAAGGTCCATGAGAATCAACCCGAACAACCAGCCTGCGCGAGGGTGCGCCAAGCCGTCCTCGTTGTAGAGGTGCATCATTGTCTCGTACATCGGCTGATAAACTTCATCACCTCTTCCCCAATCTGGGCCAGGAATCCAGGAGGAACAGAAAGCAGCATGCGGGATTTCACCTTTTTCCGCGAGCCAACCATTTACGTACCGGGTTAGTTTTTCGTGGATGCGGGCTTCGGCACCGGGGAACTGCTCCGCCATCGTTTGCAGCCAAAGGTTGTAGTCACCTTGGCGCTTAGTAGGAATGTTGTGGAAAGGCCTTCCTGACCTGTGTTCTAGAGACACACTGACCTCCTAAGCCAGAGTGAATGATCCCACGCAGGAATCAGGCAGAGCAAGCGCGATTTGAGCCAACGCACATTTCGGCCACTACCTCTCGCTGGTAGTGGGCTACTTTCATTTTGAGACTGCTGGCGACCGTGGCATATTTCCCCTACAACTTTATCGAGATTCATCGTACACTTCGCACATCCCCAGCTATGGCGGCTGGTGTTACGGATCGGCCGTGGAGCGTAGAGGATTTGGTAGCCCTCTGGGAAGCCTACGAAACGCGGAGGGCGGAAAGAGCTGCGTAAGGGCCGATGAAGAAAATTCCCATTGTTGTGTTTGTCGCCTCTTTCTCTTTTCTCGCCTTCCTGGTCCTCAAACGGCTTTGGCTGATTTACGGAATTCCGATAGGGATCGAGGGGGACGAACGTCTCCATAACGCGAATGTACAAACAGCCATGCAGATCATTGTGAGTCTTTCTGCTGGTGCAGCTTCTCTGTTCGTAGTCTTAGCTAGGCGCTACGGGCCGAAAGATAAGCATTGGGCTTACGCAACCGCTGGAATGATCTTGGGCTTTTGGCTAAATTCAAAGTAGCCCACTACCGTCTCGCTGGTTAATGCCTCATCCTTGCCTCTTCCATCTAGCATTCAGGGAAGCCGGCAGACTCTCACCGCGCTGTTTTGATACGGGCAATCGATCCCGCTAACTCCCGGCTGTTGCACGACCACCCAACTCACTCCGTATTTGTTGCGTAACCGTGAGAAGTCCTCCAACCGAAAATCCTTCCACGGAGTCTGCGCCTGCACCTGCGCCCACCACTCTTCGGCCAAGGGTGGGAACATGCTGACCACTCCGTTGTCCTTTACACCGTCGGCCAGACGGCTTCTCTGGGCGAGGCAGCGGAATCCAATCTCATCCTCGCCGGCGGTATCCATGTAATTCGGATCGAGAGCGAACACCGCGTCCACGGGCGTGTTCTGCCGAACCCACACAAATGCCTGCTCCCAGGGATTTCTGAGTGCGGCGCCCGGCCACTCGATATGCGCACTCGCGGGAAACAGCGCCCGCTGCGCCAGAAACATGCCCGCACTCAAAGGCACAAAAAGCAGCAGCCAGCGCCACCAGCGGCTTCTCAGCACGTACTCGCCAAGAAACCCGCCCATGATGACGAACATCACGATGTAGAGGAAATGCAGGCTGCGCAGCGGCTGCAGGCGAGCCAAAGCTTCAAAGCGCGCCGGAAGATCCACCACCAGCGCCGCCACCAGATAGATCAGCCCATAGACAACGAAGGCGCGACTTACGCGCTGGACCATGTGCCACTGCCGGCTTCGCGCCATCCGTCCGAACCACCAGAACAGCGCCAGCGGAGCAACGATGCCCAGCCACTCATACCACGCCCAGTTCTGGATGTAGTGATAGCCATGCACCTTCGCAGCTTCGTGATAGGCCGCGGAAGCCGCAGGCGCCAGCGGCATCCATAAGAACAGCAAAACCGCGAGCCCGGCCGTGGGCGTGTTCTTGAAACGGCTTTCGAATCTTTCCATGACCACGAACAACAGACAAAACGAAAAGGGAAACCCCCACATCAGCGGGTGCATGCAGGCGGCAAAAACCAGCCACAACAAGGCGCGCACATACTTCTTTTCCAGGGTTCGCGCCAGCATGAAAATTCCCGCGAACGCCGCCAGATTCCGCGGGTTCAAATACTGGTCCATGATGTAGAGCGCGGTTCCCGCCACCGGAATCGTCAACAGCGCCGCCACCAGGCAGACACCACCCCACCGCGCTTGGGCATTTGAAAAGAACAAGCCCGACAACTCCCAACAAGCGAGCAGCAGCAGAAAAATTGATGCCACCTGCCACAAGAACAGCCCGGCTTCCATGGGCAAGTGCGTCACGCGCAGAGAAAACGCAATCAGGTTGGGGAAAAAAGTCAGGCTGGCGTGCGACAGGAAAAATTCCCGTCCCACCGGAAACAACTCCGGATGCAGAATCTTCTCCACGCCCGGCAGATAGATTTCCGCATCCTCCGCGTAAGGATGGTATCCCTGCACCAGGAGCGCCGCCGCGGTCAGCGGCAGCAGCCATAGGAGGTGCAACGTCTTAGGCTTGTCAGCAGGAATTGGTTTCACTCGACTGTCGCGACCGCAACCCGCGGCGTAATCATCGCCAGCCGTGCTTTCCGTTCCGCAACCCACATGGAGACGGCAAAGGCCGCCAACACCACATATTGAGGATCAATCGGCCGCCGATAATAGTCTTCCGGGTGCGTCAAATAATAAATTACAGGAAAGAAAAGAAATACGAGCACATAAGGTACGGCGATGGCTGTATCGATGCGCCACGCCTGCCGGAGTCCCATCAAAGTCAAGATCGTCAGCCCAGTGCAGAACACCATATTGAACGGATCCGCCGGCTCCTCTTCCAGATATCGTGGGCTGAAGCTCCAGAATCCCGTCCATAGATAAACCACTCGCCGCAGCGTCTGCTGAACATACAGGAGCCGATGCGAATCGATAAACGCCAAGCCTTCGTGGAACTTCTCTTGCGTGTAGGCAATCTCGCCGAGTTGCTGGTACTCCCGCCACTCATTCTCGTTATCCGACGGGTGATAGCCTGGAGGGCCCCAATGCCAGGAATCCCGATTGTTGCCAAAGTAAACTTCCAGTCCCAGGCAACTGCGGAACGGAATCACCTTGTGAAAGGTTTCATAGTTTCGCATGAACCAGGGCGCGACCACCAGGATCACGGCCAGCACGGCTCCCAGGCCCGGAGCAAACCAGTGGCGTCCACTCCTGTAGAGCCGATACCACGCCCAGGCTCCCAGAAACGGCGCCACCGACATCACCACCGGATCGGTTAAACCTCCGAAGCCGCTCAGCGCGCCGAAGCCTGCCCAATGCCAGACCGAAGAGGAACTCTCGAGATGCAGCGCCAAGAGAAAGATCAGGCTCATCAAGAGAGTGGTCAGCGTTGTGGCCCAGATGAAATCCGCGGAGAAAAAGATGGCGTAGGGAAAGAATGCCCAGGCCCAGCCCGCCCATACGCCGGCCGCCTCGCCAAAATGTTTCCTGGCGATGAAGTAAACCGGGATGCACGTCAATGCGGAGAACAAACAGTCTAAAGCCAGCGCCGCGACGGCGGAGGCTTTGCTGTAGACGCCGAATATCTTGAAAATCCCCGCCAGCAGATAAGGAAACACCGGCGCCAGCCAGGCGGTGGGGCCGGTCTTTCCGAACAGAGGGCTACTGAAGCCTTCGCCCTGCGCGATGGAGCGCGCGATTCTGCCGGCTTCGCCTCCGCAGCGCCAGTGATCGCGAAACGGATCCGTTCGCTCCGGATACAGAAAAAACATTACTGTGAGCCGCAACACGAGTGCGACCATCACCATCCAGAAGAGCGATCTCCTTACGTTTCCTGCCGCCGGTTTGTGTGCCTCTAGCTCCGCTGTTTGAGGAAACGCCATTCGCTCCTTATCGGACTGAATACCCGGGGATGAGCTTCTACTTTGCCACAACAAAACATCCAAAGTCTGTTTTTCTTACAATTCTTTGTTTTTTCTGGCTTTGCAGTCCTTACTCGATACTGAACACGCGCTTGCGAGTTTTGTTGCCGCTACGTAGCATCTAAATTAGGATGGCTGCCGCCCTGATGCCCGAGCGCCTTCGGCCCCGGATGGCCTTCGGCGAGATCATCGCATTCTCCTACGACACTTTTTGCAGCAACAAAGTGCGCTTCATCTTGACGGCACTGGGCATGGTGATCGGCACGGCGTCTCTCATCCTTGTCGTGACCATTGGCATGACCGGCCGCCAGTTCGTGCTCAACCAGATCCAAGCCATTGGGACGAACGAAATCTGGGCGGAGTATCTCGGCGGCGCACCGCACATCAGCAACTCCAATCCCGATCCGCTCACCATCGACGACCTCCAGGCGGTTCAGCAGGTCGTGCCGGGTATCGTCGCCTCGTCTCCCGTAACCCAACTCTCCGATCGCGTTCCCGTCGGGAACGGCAAAGAGAAAGATGTCACCATCCTCGGCGTCAATCCCGAGTACGTGCGGGTGCGCAATCTGGTGATCCCTTCGGGAAGATTCTTCGATCAGGAGGATTCCCAGGCGCATAACAAGGTCGGTGTGATCACCGAGAAAATGGCGGTGGAAGTGTATGGCGCGCCGCAAGCGGCCGTGGGAAAGGTCATCAAGCTTACCGGGCTGCCGTTCACTATCATCGGAACTTTCAAGGAGCGCGTGGAAACCTTCGGCCAGTCGGAGATCGTCGATAACACCATGCTCATCCCGTACTCCGTCAGCCGCTATTTCATGGAGACGCCCAGCGTCAAGCTGCTGTATTTCTCCATGGAAGATCCCTCGCTGGTGATTCCGGCGACGGCGCAGATCAAACGCGTGCTGCAATCGCGGCACCGCTCGGAGTCCGTCTACGACGTCTCCAATCTCACCGCGCTGCTGGCCATGGCGGACCGCATCGCCTCCGGCCTGACCTGGGTGCTGCTCCTGATTTCCATGGTAACTCTGGTGGTCAGCGGCATCGGCATCATGAACATCATGCTGGCCACGGTGACCTCGCGCATCCGCGAGATCGGCATCCGCAAAGCCGTGGGCGCGACCAACCGCGAAATCCGTTTCCAGTTTCTGGCCGAGGCCATTCTCATCTCGCTGATCGGAGGCTTCGCCGGAATCGTGATCGGCTATGCCATCCCTTACTCGGTGCGGTTCCTCACCGAGTACCGCGTTCCAATTACTGGGCTTTCCGGCCTGATCGCCATCATCGTGTCTTCGATAGTGGGCGTGATCTTCGGCACGGTCCCCGCCGCCCGCGCGGCGCAGCTTGATCCGGTGGAGAGTTTGCGGTACGAGTAGAGAATCGGCTTCCGGTTTCCGGCTCGCTCCCACCCTCGGGGTCTTTTCCAGAGCGGAGATTTCCTCAGCGATGCGGCTTGCCACAAAAAAGTTGCATTTTCGATGCAAACCGAAGTAATATGGCTTACGGGGCGGATAGTAGAATTCCCAATTCGATCCTGTACCGCTAATTTAACTTCCACGGTTGCAGTCAGCTTGTGAAAAACATAAGAGGTGGTTGGTCCGCCTCCGTCCCGGTTCGGAGAGTTCAACATGTCTTGGTACGCGTATTGCCTTACCGAGCACCAGACCCTTCCCAACGGCACCCGTTCCCGACGCCCATTTGTAATTGAGAACGTTCAAGGCGTGAACGGAGCCCCTGTCCTCAGCTATCCCAGCGGCGAGTTTGCTGTGATTGTGAGCGAATACGACCTGAATGCTGCTGAACTTGATCAGAAAGCGGTCATCGACCACGCCCGCGTGGTCAGCGGCTGCTTCCGTAATTCCACCGTTTTGCCGTTCCGTTTCGGAACCATATTTGAAAGCGACGACGCTCTGCGCCAGGCTGTCCGGGTGAACCGGCGCGCCTTTGGCGTAAGCGTGGCCAGGCTCCGAGGCAAGTCCGAAATGCACATCAAGTTGACCGTCAGCGACGGCTCGCTGCGCGAGGCCATGATCGACGTGGTGCTGCCCGACACCGTGGGCGGCGACTATCTTTCAAAGCTGCGGGTCAAGGCTTCCCGTGAGCGCGAGCGCCAGACCAAGGCTCGCGCCCTGTCGGTGCAGGTCCACAAGCTGTTTAACCCGCTGGAAGAAGAAGTGAGCTGCAAGAAGGTCGCGCCGCAGGGCATGCTCATCGACATCGCGCATCTCATCGATTCCAAATCGGTGGAAAAATACCAGAACCGTTACACCGCAGCCGCCAAGCAGTTAAAGAACTGCCAGGTGGCCATCAGCGGACCATGGCCCCCGTACCACTTCCTGCCCGGGAAGCTGCGGACGGTGGCGGGAAATAGTTAGTTTCGTTCCTAAGTCTGAATCGCTTCGAGCCGCCGGTTTGAGCCGGCGGCTTGGGCGGATCGTCCTTAGGTGATCTGGCCTTAGGTGATCTGGCCTGCGACCATCCACGTGCAATGAAAGTGCATGCTTCTGCACTCGTAAGGCAGCCACTGCATAGCCGCCGGAGCCGGTTTCCATAGCTCCGGAAAATGCGTAAGTCTAGAGTAATCATTCACTTATAAGCTCGTGTGGTTGCCGCGGAAGCATTTCTAATCTTTGGCTTGGCAAATGCTTCCTCCTTATGTAACTAAGAGGCCGCAACCGAACAATGACCCTCACTCTCTTCTCTTCGATGCATTTCCCGAAGTGCCGTTCCCGCTGGCGGAAACGACAACTTGCATAGCCTTTCCTGAAAGCGCCCACCAATTTGCCTCTTAAACGTGGCCCCAGAAATGGGGCCACAAGCTTTTGTGGCGGGAGACTGCAGCCCTAGAAAACTCGCCACACAAAGTGGGCGAGCAGGGCAAACAGAGCCAGCATAAATACTCCGCCAATCCATATCAGGAAGTTCCACGTCATCTTGGGATCGTTGATCTGTTTCTTGTCCATGCCCTCCAAGCTAACACGCTCTACAGCTGAATACATCAAGTCCGGGTAGCGGCTGAATCCAAAGTCAGCCGCTGCTCAAGGCCCTAGGCTTTCCTCGGCGGCTCCGGTCAGTTACACTTGCCTGCATCTATGCGCGAGGGCTTCCGCTTCTCTTTCTCTATCACATCTCGAATCATCACATCTCGAATCATCGCATCCCGAATTGCGCTACTGGTCCTCTCGACCGTGCTCGCCGCCCAGACGGCAGCGCAAGCGCCGCCGGTCCCAAACTCGCGGATGACCCCGCCGCAAGCCTCCCAAGCCGACCAGCAGAATTTCCCGCCGCTGCTTCTGCAGCAGCTTTCCGCCATCAAAGCGGCCGCGCTCAATGACGACTATGCTTATCGCCAGCTCGCGCACCTCACCGAGAACATAGGACCGCGTCCCAGCGGTTCGCCGCAAGCCCGTGCCGCCGTCGAATACGTTGCCGCCGAGCTTCGCCAGCTCGGCCTCGAAGTCCGCCTGCAGCCGGTAACCGTGCCGCACTGGGTCCGCGGGGCCGAAACCGCGTCGCTGGTCGAATATCCCGGCATGGTTCCGGGCACGGCGCAGAAGATCGTTCTTACGGCGCTGGGCGGAAGTTCCTCGACTCCCTTGGACGGGCTGACCGCGGACGTCGTCACCGTCGATAGTTTCGACGAGCTCACCGCCCTCGGTCACGATAAGGTTGCCGGCAAGATCGTTCTCTTCAACGAATTGTTCGACAAGCAAAAAGCCGCCGGAGGACTGGCCTTCGCCGCCTACGGCGAAGCCGTCCGTTACCGCGGCGCGGGGGCCAAAGCTGCGGCCGATCTGGGCGCGGTCGCAGCGCTGGTGCGCTCCGTCGGCAGCGCGGACTATCGCCTTCCGCATACCGGATTCAGCACTCCCGCCGGAATCCCCGCCGGAGCCGTGACTGCCGAAGACGCCGACCTCATCGTTCACCTTGCCGCCGAAGGCAAAGTGCGCATGCATCTCACGCTCACCCCGCAGAAGCTGCCGGACGAAACCGGATATAACGTCATTGCCGACCTCAAAGGCGCGGAGCATCCCGAGCAGATCGTAATCGTCTCCGGACACCTCGACTCCTGGGACCTTGGAACCGGCGCCATCGACGACGGAGCTGGAGTGGTTATCGCAATGGAGACTGCCGAAATCCTGCAGCGGCTTCACCTGCGCCCGGCCCGCACCCTGCGCGTCATCGCCTGGATGGACGAAGAAACCGGAGGCGCCGGCGGCAAAGCCTATACCGCCGAATACTCCGCAGACTTCGCCCACCACGTGGCCGCGATCGAAAGCGACGCCGGCGCCGCGCATCCTCTCGGCTTTGACGTGAAGGCCGTCCCCGCCGCCCTCGACGCCCTGCGCCCTGTGCAATCCGTTCTTCAGAGCGTGGGCGCGTCGGTCCTGCAGCCCACCGCCAATTCTCCTGGCGCAGACATCACTGCCATGTCCGAAGCTGGAGTGCCCGCCCTCGGCGTCCTGCAGGATGGCCGCACCTATTTCCACTACCACCACTCCGCCGCCGACACGCTGGACAAAGTAGTCCCCGGCGAGCTAAGGGAGAATGCCGCCGCCATGGCCGTTTTCGCCTACGCCCTAACCAACATGAAGGAACTACTGCCGCGATAAGAAAAAGCTGCTGGTCCGCTGTTGCTTGCATCCTTTTCAGGGCCGCTAGTGATCCACCTTAATCTTAGGCCGAGCGCCCTCTAATGTTTACGAATCCCGAACAGAACTTGTCTTTTCCCTCCGCCCCCCTTGGTCGTGTTTACAATCTCTGAACGTCGTCGACCACGCGCAGCTGCGTAGTCTGTATCAGCGGCAAAACAACTAAAGGGCTATGTGCTGTCAGGAGGCAGTCAAGAATGAGCAAGTTAACGTTTAAGGATCGTCGAAAGACTCCCGTCAGGGCGTTCGTGTCTTCCTTCGAGGCTGCGATACACGAGTTCACTGCAGAGTTCCTGAAAAGTTCGGCCTTTCAACATGCGCTCAGCAAGGGAGAGGAGCGAGAACGGCCTGTGCAAGATTTTCTGCTCAAACACCTACCGGGAGCCTTCGACATCTGCAAGGGAGAGGCGGTTGATATCGACGGTCGTCAGAGTCCGCAGCTCGACTTAATGGTATTCAACAAATTCCGGAACTTTGCCTTCTACAGTGGCCAGGCCAGCATTTTGCCTGCGGAGGCGTTGCTAGTGAGCATCGAGGTTAAGAGCACTCTCAGCTCAAGTGAATTATCCTCGATACTCAGGGCGGCCGAACGCTTGCATAGGTTGAAGCCATTTCGCAAACCGCTGTCTCCGAGAAGGACGAAAGGAGAGTCTGCCGATGACCATGCACGATTCTTCCATTGCGTTTTTGCATACAGCTCCGATTTATCCGAGGACAAGTGGTTGGAGAAGGAACACCAAAGGCTTTCTGCCGCTGCGCTGGAATCTAAAATTCCTCTGGAGTTAGTCAGCCGGGTTTACGTGGCTAATAGAGGGCTAATCAACACTTCCAATCACACCGGAGTTGCTGAACAGAGGGATGACGGCACAGCGTTGATGCAGTTCTACATGCATATTCTAAATTTTCTGTCTCGCGAGAACGACAGACGTAAGCCGGTTCCCTATATTGAATATGCAGGTCGCATGGGCCGAGGGTGGAAGTCCTTGAAACAGGCTAATAAACCCTAAGGATCTGCGAAGGCTGAGGTTCGAGTCCCGGGCTCGCAGCGCCACCCAAACTCGGTCTCCGGCCAAACGCCAGTCACATCCGCCTGGTCATCTTGGTCGCGATCAGCACTCCCAAAATAGTGGCGGTGTTGCGAACGCTGCCCGAGATAGTCAGGAGCGCCTGTGACACAGGCGGATGTTGCTCCGCCAGTATCGCCAGACGCTCGCTGACGTCATGGAGCTGCTCGACTTCGTGCAGGACGGCCTCAAGCGGCATGGGTGGCCCCGCATAGGACTTCGCCGTCGGGGATGGTCAAGCGTGTCCTGGTGAGAACGCGGTTGACGATGTCTTCCGCGTAATCACGGTACAAGGTGTGTAACGTGCTGCGCCAGCCTATGAGTTCGCCGCGCGCGAATTCAGTCTCCACTCCCGCGGGGTCTTTCTGGTGCTCATCGTGGAAGCTCTTCAGAAGGAATTCGCCCTGTTCGACCAGACGATTGATAGTTTCCGCGTTTTGCAGCGCTAGGTGCATGGTTGCCTCCTTGGCGCGATCAAGTGCATGCGGTTTGGTGGCCCGAGAAGGCGGAAGTAACTCCGCCTCCTCGGGCCAAGAAACTCAGAGTGTCCTTTATGCTGTTACTAGATCGTGCTGCTGGAGGGTCGAGGTGACAACGTCAAAGGTGTGAACCTGGGGCGTGCCCTCGATGAATCTTGCCAGCGTCTTGAACACTTGCGGATAGGTATTGGTGTTGTAAGCGTCGGCATCGTTCTTGTTTTCCCACAGACTGATCGCGGTCACATCAACTCCGCCGGGACCGGCGAGAGTGATCTCGTCCTTAAAGCCATTCTGTTTACGAAGCAAAGGCAGAACGTCTTTCTCAAAAGTACGCGTGTAATCGGACAGCATATTGGATTTCAGATGAATCGAGACATTGCGTGCAAACATAGGCAACCTCCTTAGGGTTGGGGTTGCTAAGAGAGACAGCTTCAGATGGGCTGACTTAGTTCAGGGAACCTGAAATGAGGGGAAGGTGGTAACCACCTCAATTACAACCCTAGTCTTATGCGGCGGAACTGTCAATGGGCCTCCGAGCAAGGGTGATGTCAAGCTGCCTGTGTAAATAGGTTGAGGGTGCGGGTTTTCCATTCCAGGTTGAATCTCTGGAAGATGGAGTAGAGGATGCGGTCGACACTGGCTACATTCACAAAACAAACCATGGGCCGGGTGCGGCGGCGCACTTCGACGAAGCAGCGCTCGATCACGTTGGTGGTGCGCAGCTTCTTACGCAGGTGCGGGGGGAAAGCGAACGCCGAAAGCAGTTCCGGCAGATCGCGCTCCAACTGGCGCACCATGGGACCGTACTTCCCGCGCCAACGGGCGCGGAAGGCGCGAAAAGCGGCTTCGGCCTGAGCGCGGCTTTCGGCCAAATAAATCGCCTGCGCTCCCGCTTTCACGTTGTCGTAGTCGGCCTTCTTCACTTTCTCCAGAATGTTGCGCATCTTGTGGGCCCAGCAGCGCTGATGCCGCACTCGCGGATAGACGGTGCGGATCGCCGCCGCCAGTCCGGGACAGCCGTCGGTGACGATCAGGCCCAGCGCCTTGCCCTCCAGCCCGCGCCGATACATATCCTCCAGCAGCCCTTCCCAGTCCGCTTGACTCTCGCCCTGACTCCGCAAAAACGCCAGCAGATGGCGGGTGCCGTCACGCCGCACTCCGTAGGCCACCAGCATCTGCACCCGCTTGCGCCCCGCCGGACGCCGCACCCGCAAGCTCACTCCGTCCAAAAACAGATACGCGTAGTTGTCTTCCAACCGCGCCTGGTGGAACTGGCGCACCACTCCGTCCAGATCCCGCGTCAGCTTCGACACCGTCTGCGGGCTCACCACCTCTTCGGTCACCGTGGCCACCACCCGCCCCACTTGCCGCGTCGAGATGCCGCGCAGAAACGCCTCCCGAATCAGCATCGACACATCTTCGGCGCGCCGCTGAAAAGGTTCCAGCCCTCGCGGCAGAAAACTCTTCCCTCGGGTGCGCGCCACGCGCAGCCGGATCGTCCCCAACCGAGTCACGAAATCCCGTTCGTAGTAGCCGTTGCGATAGGGCTGCCGCCGGCTGCGCCGCCGCTGATACACTTCGCGCACCGCATACCGGTCCCGCTCCCGCCGCGAATCCGCCTCCAAACGCTCTTTCCACAGCCGCTTCGTCTCTCCGTACACATCCCCCCAGAAACTCTCTCTCATCTCCGCCAGAAAATGTTGGTAATGCTCCGTGATTGGGATTATCTTCGCCATCGGGTGTAGGTCTCCTTTCCAGGAACGGCTTTAGCTTGTGAGGCCAAAGCCAACTTACACCCTCTCGCTTTTACACAATCAAAGTTACGTCACCCGAGCAAGCGACAGGGGACGAGTGCTAGTCTCGGAGATGGCGTGGGCTGCCTGGCCCGAACTCTTCGAGCAGCCGCGGTGCCTGTTGACGCATCTCAATTTTGGCGCTTATCATCTTCGTTTGGCCCTTAGCTCACGGGCGGCTCCGGGGAGCCGCAGGAATTTTAGAAGTGACACTATGGATAAGAAGAAGTTAGAAGCATTCAAAAAGCGGCTGGAGATGCGGCAGCAGGATCTGCGCCGCACGGTTTCCCGCACGCAGGCCGATGGGCGCTCCGCTGACGAAGACACGGCCCAGGACATCGCCGACCGCGCCGCCAGTTCCTACACCAAAGAGTTTCTGTTCAGCCAGAGCAACAACGAGCGGCAGCTGCTGCAGATGGTGGATAAAGCTTTGGCGCGCATCCGCGAAGGCAGCTTCGGCGAGTGCATCCACTGCGGCAAAGAGATCAACGCGAAGCGCCTGGAGGCTGTGCCCTGGACGCGCCACTGCATCGAGTGCCAGGAGAAGCTGGAACAGGGTTTGCTGGAAGAAACTTCCCGCTAGGCTCAGGCGGGCTTTGACGGTCTTATTTTCCGGCTGATAAACTAAAAGTTTGCCCCACCAAGTCATACGCTCATCGAGATTGAGATTGGAAGGTAGTCGTGCGCGCACAGACACGCCATCAGCTTAAACAGGACGCATTCAGCCGGGTCACCATCGGGGCGGCCGAGAAGACCGCCCACTGGAGTGTGGAACATAGGAACACTCTCGCCATTGCCGCCGTCGCCATGGTGGTGATCGCCGCCGTGGTGGTGGGCGGATGGTACTACCTGGGCGCGCAAAACGAAAAGGCCAGCTTTGAAATGGCGCAGGCGGTGCGGACGTGGCAGGGCCAGATTCGTCCGGCCGGAGCGCCCGCGCAGCCTGGGGTTCTCAGCTTCGCTTCCGCCAAGGAACGCGACGAGACTGCCAAGAAACAATTCCAGGCGATCCTGGACAAGTACCGGTACACGCGCTCGGCCGACATGGCTCGCTACTTTTTAGGAGTCACATCCGCGAGCGAGGGAGACAACGCTGCGGCTGAAAGTAGTTTCAAGGCGGTGGCGTCGACCGGAAACAAGGAACTGGCATCCATCGCGAAGCTCGCGCTGGCCAATCTCTATGGCGACACCAGCCGCAGCAAAGATGCGACGGCACTCTATCAGGAGCTGATCGCCAAACCCACGACTGCTGTGAGCAAAGTGACGGCGCAGTTGCAACTGGCGGAGCTGTACCAGGCCAGCAACCAGCCGCTCGACGCCAAGCGCCTCTACGAACAGGTCAAGAAAGACAATCCCAGCACGGAAGCGGGACAACTGGCGACGCAAAAGCTGGCGGAACTGAAGTAGAGCCCTCCTAGGAAAATCCCGAGGAATCAGCGGCCTTTCCACGCCCGCATTCGCTTACCTTCGTAAGCCCAATCCTGCCTTTTACCGTGAGTTGCAAGCCCCGCTCCATGAGAATGAACGGGTGTGCATTTTCGTTCCGGGTGAGGACTCATGAAGACATTTTGGCGATGCCGCAGACTCTTTTTGGTCTGCCTTCCTGTATGTTTCGCGATCTGCGCGGCCGGCCAGCAGGCGGACTCGGGGCAAAGCCTGGGCGACGTGGCGCGCAAGCTCCGCAAGGACACCACCAACGAAGTCAAAATGACGGACGCGGACACGAAGAAGCTGTTCGAAGCCGTGGACAGGATCTTCGCCTTCGCGGCCGAGGACACGGGCATGCCGAAGCACGCGGCGGTGAAGCGCCGGCTGGTGAGCAAGGCCGATGTAGAAAAAGATGCTGTCCGGCAAATGGCGAAAGAAGAATTCGCGAAGAGTTTCGCGCAGGAAGAGCTGAGCATGAAGAAGCTTGGCTTCCTGCCGCGGGATTTCAACTTGAAGGAATTCCTGGTGAAGTCCACAGGGCAGGAAATTGCGGCTTATTACGACGACGAAACCAAGATCATTTCGATGCTGAACTGGGTGCCTCCCGACCAGCAGGAACCGATTCTGGCCCACGAGCTGACGCATGCACTGCAGGACCAGAATTACGGCCTGGCGAAGTGGATGAAAGCTGCGCCGAAGGCCGAGGGAAGCCAGGCCAGCGGTACCAGCAAAATTAACGGCGACAGCCAGATCGCGCGCAAGGCCGTGGTGGAAGGCCAGGCGATGGTGGTGTACTTCGATTATCTACTCAAGCCCGCGGGGCGCAGCCTGGAAGACACGCCGGGGCTGATCTACCAGATGGAAGATCCGTCAGTGAAGGTTGTGATCGATTCGCAGCTGATGCACGATGCGCCGATGATCCTGCGCGAAATGGGAACATTCGCCTACCAGGGAGGGCTGATCTTTGAAGGCGAGCTGTTGCACAAGGGCGGGAAGAAGATGGCATTTGCGGGGGCGTTCGCGCGGCCGCCACGCAATTCGCACGAAGTGTTGCAGCCGGCGGCGTACATCAACGGGGAAAAGCTTCCGGCGGTGGGCATTCCGGACATGCGGGGGGTCCTGAACGACCAGTATGACGAGTATGACGCGGGCGGAATCGGAGAACTGGACGTGCGCGCGTTGTTGAAACAGTATGGCGAACGAAAGATTGCGGACGAGGTTTCATCGGAGTGGCAGGGCGGAGCCTATGCGACCTTCCGGCGCAAGGACAAGGGAGTCACCGATGTTTCGCCGAACACGGCAGACCTGTCGCTTTTGTACGTTTCGCGATGGAAGACGGCGGCGGTGGCGGAGTGGTTCGCGCATTTTTATGCGGGCGCGGTAGCGCAGCGCTATCGCAGCGCGGCCGTGCAGACGGTGCAGCCTTGTTCGGGAGCGGACTGTCCGGTATCGATTGCGGAGATTACGACCGAGGAGGGTCCGGTGATCGTGGAGCACTGGGCGGATAACCGCGTGATCGTTTCGGAAAGTTTCGACTCTGCGACGGCGGCCAAACTGCTCACGGCGCTGCGGGATGGGACGGGCGCGGTGCATGCGAAGAATCTGCCGCAGGAAGAGATTGGATTGCGGCTGCTGGAAATTCCCGCGTTTCAAGTTTTCGCGCAGCAGGTTGGGGAACGGATCGCGGAGGGGATGAGTCGAGAAGCTGGGCGCTAGCCCCGCAAGCATTGTTCAACCCTAAGGCTTCGGCAAGTGGCCTGAATGACAGGTTGCGCGGAATGCGACTCGACAAACTGGAAGCCGTATCGAAAGGCGTTGCGCTGGCGAACGATGGCATAAACCGCCACCGGGCCGAACGGAAGCGTGAATTGCAACTCCACGAGTTCGCCCACGGGAACCTCGAGTTTTAGCATGGCGGAGATTCCGGATTCGCTGATATCCACGGAATGGCCCTGCAGCACGCCGCACGTCTTGGAATCGATCCTGATATCGACCTCGAGCTTGAAGCGGGGCTGGCGGCGCGCGTCGGCCAACTCTTTAGAGAGGCCGGTGGCGGGTTGATTCTGAGCTTCCAATTTTCACTCCCTGGCTAGACCCGCTGGATGCCCTTGCAGGATAAGACGGAGTATGGCCCGCCGTCTTTTCCAAGGCGAGAGGATCTGTCTTTTCCATCGGTACAAAGGCGGCGAAGCTTTAGACCGGAGTCGTTTTCCATCGGTGACGTAACTTTGATTGTGTAAAAGCGAGAGGGTGTAAGTTGGCTTTGGCCTCACAAGCTAAAGCCGTTCCTGGAAAGGAGACCTACACCCGATGGCGAAGATAATCCCAATCACGGAGCATTACCAACATTTTCTGGCGGAGATGAGAGAGAGTTTCTGGGGGGATGTGTACGGAGAGACGAAGCGGCTGTGGAAAGAGCGTTTGGAGGCGGATTCGCGGCGGGAGCGGGACCGGTATGCGGTGCGCGAAGTGTATCAGCGGCGGCGCAGCCGGCGGCAGCCCTATCGCAACGGCTACTACGAACGGGATTTCGTGACTCGGTTGGGGACGATCCGGCTGCGCGTGGCGCGCACCCGAGGGAAGAGTTTTCTGCCGCGAGGGCTGGAACCTTTTCAGCGGCGCGCCGAAGATGTGTCGATGCTGATTCGGGAGGCGTTTCTGCGCGGCATCTCGACGCGGCAAGTGGGGCGGGTGGTGGCCACGGTGACCGAAGAGGTGGTGAGCCCGCAGACGGTGTCGAAGCTGACGCGGGATCTGGACGGAGTGGTGCGCCAGTTCCACCAGGCGCGGTTGGAAGACAACTACGCGTATCTGTTTTTGGACGGAGTGAGCTTGCGGGTGCGGCGTCCGGCGGGGCGCAAGCGGGTGCAGATGCTGGTGGCCTACGGAGTGCGGCGTGACGGCACCCGCCATCTGCTGGCGTTTTTGCGGAGTCAGGGCGAGAGTCAAGCGGACTGGGAAGGGCTGCTGGAGGATATGTATCGGCGCGGGCTGGAGGGCAAGGCGCTGGGCCTGATCGTCACCGACGGCTGTCCCGGACTGGCGGCGGCGATCCGCACCGTCTATCCGCGAGTGCGGCATCAGCGCTGCTGGGCCCACAAGATGCGCAACATTCTGGAGAAAGTGAAGAAGGCCGACTACGACAACGTGAAAGCGGGAGCGCAGGCGATTTATTTGGCCGAAAGCCGCGCTCAGGCCGAAGCCGCTTTTCGCGCCTTCCGCGCCCGTTGGCGCGGGAAGTACGGTCCCATGGTGCGCCAGTTGGAGCGCGATCTGCCGGAACTGCTTTCGGCGTTCGCTTTCCCCCCGCACCTGCGTAAGAAGCTGCGCACCACCAACGTGATCGAGCGCTGCTTCGTCGAAGTGCGCCGCCGCACCCGGCCCATGGTTTGTTTTGTGAATGTAGCCAGTGTCAACCGCATCCTCTACTCCATCTTCCAGAGATTCAACCTGGAATGGAAAACCCGCACCCTCAACCTATTTACACAGGCAGCTTGACATCACCTTTTCCATCCGAGCCATTTCACTTTTCCCGCTGGTTGGGTAGGATGGTTGTCCTGGTCGCAATCACACTTTGGAAAACCTATGGCCGAAATCACATTGCGGGTTAACGGCAGCGAGAAAAAAGTGAACGTTCCGCCAGAGACTCCGTTGCTCTGGGTGTTGCGGGATACGCTGGAACTAACGGGAACGAAGTTCGGGTGCGGCGCCGGACTCTGCGGGGCTTGCACGGTGCATGTGGAGGGCGCGGCGATCCGGTCCTGCTCGACGCCGGTGTCGCAGGTTGCGGGGAAAAACGTTACGACCATTGAAGGGCTGGGCGCAAATGGCTTGCATGCCTTGCAGCAGGCATGGATTGCCGAAGAAGTTCCGCAGTGCGGTTACTGCCAGACGGGACAGATCATGACGGCGGCGGCGCTGCTGGCGAGCACGCCGAATCCCAGTGACGAACAGATTACGCAGGCGATGAACGGCAACCTGTGCCGCTGCGGCACGTATGAACGGATTCGCAAGGCCATCCATCGGGCTGCGGGCGCGGGCGCTGTGGCGGCGGGAGGTGCGCGATGAGTCCACGCGGCGTTTTAGGTTTGAACCGGCGCGAATTTGTTGCGGCAGGAGTGGCCGCGGGCGCGGGACTGGTGGTCGGGTTCTACCTGCCGCACGGAGGGAAATCGAGCCAAGAAGTTTTCTCGCCGAACGCTTACGTGCGGATCGCGCCGGATAACAAAATCACAATTGTGGTGGCGCGCTCGGAGATGGGACAGGGCGTACGCACGGCGCTGCCCATGATCCTGGCGGAGGAACTGGAAGCGGACTGGAAGCAGATCGAGATCGAACAAGCGGGGGCGAGCACGCTCTACGGGGACCAGGGCACGGGCGGGAGCGCGAGCGTGCGGACGACTTGGGACCCGATGCGCAAGGCGGGAGCGGCGGCGCGGGAGATGCTGATTTCGGCGGCCGCGTTGACGTGGGGAGTGCCGCGCTCGGGCTGTGTGGCGCAGGGCGGCAGCGTTTTGCATGGGGCGTCCAAGCGGCGGCTCAGCTACGGGGAACTGGCGGGGAAAGCCGCCACGCTGCCGGTTCCGACCGACGTGCCCCTGAAGCAGAGCAAGGATTACAAGATTGTTGGGCAGCGCTTGGCGCGTGTGGACACGCCGGCGAAGGTGAAGGGCGAACCCGTGTTCGGCATCGACTTCCGGATGCCGGGGATGAAATACGCTGTGCTCTCGCGGTGTCCCACGATTGGCGGGAAAGTTTTGAGCTTCGACGACAAGGAGGCGAAAAAGATTTCTGGCGTGAGTTATGCGGGCAAGATCGGCGACGCGGCCGTCGCGGTGGTCGCGGATAGTGTTTGGGGAGCGATGGAAGGCCGCCGGGTGCTGAACGTGAGTTGGGATGAGGGGCCGAATAAGGATTTAAATACTGCGTCAGTGATCGAGTCTCTGAAGCTGGCGGCGGCGAAGAAGGGCGCGAGTTTGTATGCGGTGGGCGATGTTTCGAAGGCGCAAGGGCGCAGGGTTTCGGCGGAATATCAAATGCCGTTTATGGCGCATGCGCCGATGGAGCCGGGAAACTGCACGGCATATTTTCAGGGAACGAGGTGCGAGTTGTGGGCTCCCACGCAGGTGCCGCAGGACTGCCGCGATTCGGTGGCGAAGGCGGTGGGATTGGATCCGGATCAGGTGAAGGTGAACGTGACGCTGATGGGCGGAGGCTTCGGGCGGCGACTTGAGTTCGACTACGCCGTGGAATCGGCTCTGGCGTCGAAGGCACTCTTTGACTCGAAGATCGGCGACTCGAAGATCGGTGCGCCGGTGAAAGTGATTTGGACGCGTGAGGATGATATGCGGTTTTCGACGTATCGTCCAGCGAGCCTGCATCAGTTGAGCGCGGTGCTGGATGGAGCGGGATGGCCGCTGGCGTTCACGCATAGGATTATTGCGCCTTCGATCAGCGGGCAGAAGGGGCAGCCGGGGCCGAACGGAATCGATCCCGATATGCCGGATGAGGCGGCGTTCGTTTACGGATTGCCGAATGTCTCGCTGGAGTACGTGCCGGCTGAAACGGCGGTGCCGCTGGGCTGGATGCGATCGGTGTATGCGCTGCAGGTGGGATTTGCCAGCGAAAGTTTTATCGATGAACTGGCGGCGGCGGCGGGGAAAGATCCGCTGGAATACCGGCTGCACATGCTGGCGCAGAATAAAGACCAGGGCATTCAGTACTTCGATACGACCTGGCGTCCGGCGCGCATGCGTGGCGTGTTGCAACTGGCGGCCGACAAGGCAGGATGGGGCAAGCCCTTGCCTGCCGGACGCTATCGAGGGATCGCCTGCTTTGGATGTTTTTCTACTTACATGGCGGAGGTGGTGGAGATCAGCATGGAGAACGACGCGCCGCGATTGCATCGCGTGGTGGCGGCGGTGGATTGCGGGCAGGTGGTGAATCCCAGCATTCTGGAGCAGCAGATTCAGGGCGCGATCGTTTATGCGCTGACGAATGCGCTGCGGGCTAAGATCACGATCGAAAAAGGACGCGTGGTGCAGGGAAATTTCGACGACTACGCTCCGGTGCGAATGGATGAGGCTCCGGTGGTGGAGGTATATGCGGTGCCGAGCACGGAAGCGCCGACGGGGATCGGAGAACCGTCTGCGCCGCCGCTGGCGCCGGCTTTGTGCAACGCGATTTATGCGGCGACCAAGAAGAGGATTCGGGCGCTGCCGATTTTGGGTTGAGGACGGGCTTGTGGTGCGGACGGAAAAGCTTTTGACCACAAAGGGCGCTAAGACTTCGCGAAGGCCGTGAAGAAGGGTCTGAAGACTTACCCATGAACTGTTTGCAGATCGTGCGTTCGGTCGCGCTCTTGATTTGTTTCCGTGGGTTAGGCGCCAGCTTCATGCCGGCCCAGAATGCTGCCACCTCCGCCACACAGCCGGTTTCTTCCGTTCCAGCATCACGGGCGGCGCGGCTGCGGCGTGGCATTAACGCCAGCGAATGGTTCGCGCAGGTTTATGACAAGCGCGGGTATACGAAGGAACACTTTCAGAGTTGGACCACGGCGGAAGACATCGCGCTGATGAAATCCATGGGATTCGATCATGTGCGGCTGAGCGTGAATCCGCAGCCGATGATGGCCAACCACCGGCCGGACGAGATTTCGGCGGAATATTTTGGATATCTCGATGCCGCGGTGAAGATGATCTTGGATCAGGGGATGGCGGTGGTGATCGATCTGCATCCGGAGAGCGACTTTAAGGCACGGCTGGCGAAGGACGACAGCTTTGTGCAGGAGTTCGCTGATTTCTGGCGCGCGCTGGCGCGGCATTATTCCAGTTGGGATGCGGAGCGGGTGTTTTTTGAAATTCTAAATGAGCCTGAGTTCACTGACCGTTACCGCTGGTACGGAGTGCAGGCGAAGCTGGCGACGGCGATTCGCGAAGGCGCTCCACAGCATACGATTATCGCCGCCGGAGCGCGCTGGTCGGACGACGACGAATTGGTTTTTATCGAACCCCTGCGCGACGCCAACGTGATTTACAACTTTCATTTCTACGAGCCGCACATCTTCACGCACCAGGGTGCTACGTGGGGAGCTTATTTCTGGCACTGGGTGAAGGGGCTGCATTATCCGTCGTCGCCGGAATTGGCGGCAAAGGTGGCGGCGGGCGTGCCGGATGCGGTGGACCGGCTGGCGGTGATCCGCTATGGAGAGGATCATTGGGATGCGGCGCGCATTGACGCCGAGGTTGCGCAAGTCGCCGAATGGGCGCGGCAGCGCGAGGTCCCGGTGGTGTGCAACGAGTTCGGCGTCTACCGCGCATACGCCGACCCACAGGACCGTGCGGCGTGGATTCGCGACGTGCGCACCGCATTGGAGCGGCACGGCATGGGATGGACCATGTGGGATTATTCGGGCAGCTTCGGCGTGGTCACGAAAAAAGATGGGCGGAGCGTTCCGGATGAAGTCACGGTGCGGGCGCTGGGACTGAATCAGACGGCGAAATGAATCGCGTTTTACTGGCCGTTCTTATTCAACGGGGGGTGCGGCTGGCATGGGCTGGCCTACGGTCAGCTTGAAGATTTTGATGTTGTCGCCGAACGACTGGAATTGCAGGCCGTGAAATTCGGCGTAGTGTTTGCGCAAGTCTTCGGGAAGCTTTATGCCCCATCCTGACTGGACAATCCAGACGGTGCCTCCCGGCTTGAGATTGTAGGCTTCGACGAATCGCAACCAATCTCCGGGGAAATTGTCCGCCCAAAACATCCATGCCATTTTGTAGTCGGCGGAAACGATGCGGTGGCCCGCGCAGGAAAATTGTTCAAAACCGGCGGGAGCGGCCTCGAAGGTAATCGGACGCTGCTGGCATAGATAGTGGCCAAGAATGAGATCGGTCTGGTATTCGACGAAGATGAGGTTAGACGGGTCAACATTCTGTTGTATGAAGTCGATTGCGTCCGCCATGTGTGCGCGGCTTTGATCGGCGCGGTCCATTCGGGGCGGGCGCGTTTTGCCGAAGGCGATGCAGGCCACCAGGACGAGAGCTGCGGTGGCAAGGCCGCGGTTCCATCTGCCCGCTGCAAAACGCGCCAGGGCCAGGCTGACACCGGCCACACCTGGGATGATTAGGAATGCGACGTGCCGCGTGCCGCCGTAGGGATAAACATGCGCCAGGCTGACGCTCCCGGCAACCGCAAACGGCAGGAGCAGGAGTATGCCTAACTGCCGCAAAGAAGCTCGATTGCCGCCGCGAGCGTCGCTTTGATCGTCACTTGGATCGGCCGGGAAACCCTTGCCGCGCAGAAGCAATACGGCTCCCACCACGAACACAAGGCCGATGACGTCGCCGACGGCAAGCTGTCCGAAGAAAAATTGAAAAACTCCGAAAGAGTGTCCCACCAGGAAGAGCAGGGGATTGTCGTGAGCGGAATCGAAATAGGAGCGGTGGAGGTAGAAGTCGCTCATCCAGCCGTGCAGGGCCGTTCTCGAATCGCCTACGCCCAGTTTCGAAAGATGGGTCTTATACAAGAACAACGCGAGAGCCAGCCCGCCTAGCTGGCCGATTGCCCAGGCTGCGGCCAAACGCACGGACAAATGTTTTGTGAAGAATCTGATCAGCGCATAGATGCCGAGCGCGGCCGCGAACAGGAACGCCGAGTAATGAAACAGCATGGCGAGGTAGAGGCAGAGGGTAAAGGCCGCCATGCGTGCAGGAGAGCTTTTCGCGAAGGCTTCGTCCAGAAAATACAGAGCGCTGGCGAGGAATGCCAGCAGCAAAGCGTACTGCCGCAGTTCCGCCGAAAGTAGAATAATGGGCGGAAGGAATGCGACGAAGAGAAGTCCGATGAAGCCGGCGAGGTTGCCCCCGGCCTTGGTTAACCATTTGTAAAACATCCAGCAAAAGGCCGTGCCCGCAAGCACCGAAGGCAGGCGCAGCCAGAGTTCCGAGGTGCCGAGCGCACGCCAGAAATAGAGCAAAAGAATGAGCAGCGGAGGATGAGCCGCGGTGAGGCTTTGTTGGTAGGCAAGGGCAAGCGAGAGCTGATTGGCCAGGCGGAAGTGCAGCGCCTCGTCGGGATTGAGGAAGGTTCCGGAGGCCGTCCAAAGGCGCGCGAGGAAGCCGAGGAGGGTGATACAAACTGCGGCGCGACCGGCGTGGTCTTGGAGCCAGTGATTCTTGTTTTCCGTCAACGATCCCTATCCTCGCTGACGCGGCTTCTTAGCGCGGGCTTTCTTCAACAGTCTCTTGGTGCCTTCGGTGATTTCGGCGACAAGTTTCTTCTGTTTGGCCCACCGAGCTTCGACTGCCTTCCGGGCGGCTTCGCTTCGTTCTTCCGGGGTGAGTTTCCTCGCGCGCGCCTGGCCGCCTTTGCGGGCGAATTGGGATGCATAGCTCTCGGTCATGTTCGCATCATGGCACAGAATAGCCATACGTGCAAGCAAGAATTTGCTTGACATACGTGCCAGCACGTATTTAGAATTCAACCATGATGGCGGAGGCAGCATGAAGATCGACGAAAGACTTGAGGCGCTCACGCACAGCGTGGAGCTGCTGGCTTCGCTGCACCGAGACAACGAGAAGGGAATGGAGCGCCTCGGCCGACACATGGAGCAGTTCGCTCAGGAGATGAAAGGATTGGGCAAGCGAAACGTGCGGCTGGAGGGTCTGGTCACGGAGATTGCCGAAGGAACGGCGCGGCTGCTTCATGTCGCCGAAGTTCACGAACGGCGCATCAGCGATTTGGAAGGGAATCAGACTCACTAGGGCCCGATTCAACGGGTGACGCCAGGTAGTGCCCTAATAGTGCGTTGCTCCTCGGAACGGCGCAGAAGACCCAGTGTTACCGCGATCAACGGGCGCGCGCCAGGCTGCCTTGACACTGCTTTCTATCAACCTTTATCCTTAACCATTGTTCCTTGCGGTACTTGCGCCTTCTTGGCGTGCTTCCGCGGGTTGGGTGCGGGCACAGAACGCGTCGCGGAGGTTTCCGATGTTCTTCGAAATCAAAGACTTGGAACTTCATCCGGTAGAGTTTACGGAGAAGTTTGCGCCGGGCGCGATCGATTTGGGATCGGACTACCGCCAGATCGCTCCGGTGGAGAGCAGCGGGCGGGCGGAGCTGGTCGAAGAGCATCATGGCAAGCAAAAGATAATACAAGATATACGTATTCAGGGCCGGTTAACGACCAGCGTTGAAATGAACTGCGCGCGCTGCCTGGAACCTGTAACGCAGGAGGTGAAGCGCGAGTTCGACCTGCTATATCGCCCGCTGGGAGCCGATGCGGGGCGGGACGAGATGTCGGTCACCGAAGCGGAGGCCGAGATCAGCTATTATGAAGGCGAAGGAATTTTGCTGGACGATGTGGTCCGCGAGCAGATACTGCTGGCCGTCCCGTTGAAAGTCACGTGCCGCGAGGATTGCAAGGGCCTGTGCCCGCACTGCGGCCAGAATCTGAACGAGGGGCAATGCTCGTGCGCGGTGACGCTGGAAGAACCACGGTGGGCGGCGCTGAAGGAAATCCGCGGCAAGCTGGCGCATTAAGATTGGAATCTTGAGAGGAATTTTTATACCATGCCTAATCCAAAACGACGACATTCTCAGAAGCGCACCTCCACGCGGCGTGCGCACGACGCCTTGAAGAGCCACTCGCTCTCCGAGTGCCCGAACTGCCACGAGAAGAAGATGCCGCATCGCGCTTGCGTGAAGTGCGGTTACTACAAAGGCCGCGAAGTAGTGGAAGTTAAGGAAGCCAGCTAATCCCTGCCAACATGCCTAGCGTGATCGCGCTGGATGCGATGGGTTCGGACCGGGCGCCCAAGCCTGAAGTCGAAGGAGCGATTCATGCGGCGCGCAACTACGGCGTGCGTGTGCTGCTGGTCGGTCCGGAAGCCACGATCAAAGCGGAGCTGGACCGTCATCCGTCGGCGTTACGGCTGCCCCTCGAGATTGTCCACGCCAGCGAAGTCATCACCATGGAAGATAAGGCGGTGCAGGCGGTGCGCGCCAAGCGCGACTCCTCGATGCGAGTGGGCCTGCGGCTGGTGCGCGATGGACAAGCGGCGGGATTTGTCACAGCGGGCAACACCGGCGCCGCCATGGCTACAGCGAAGATGGTGCTGGGTGCGCTGCACGGCGTAGACCGTCCGGCACTGGCGGCGGTTTTTCCTACGGCTCCTGGGACAGCCGCGATTTTGCTGGACGTGGGCGCGAATGTGGATTGCAAGCCGCATAATCTGGAACAGTTCGCGGTGATGGGCGAGATTTATTTTCGGTCGATGTTCGGGAACCCCAGATTTGGAAGTCTCAGGTTCGGCGATCCCAAGTTCGGCCGTTCTGGTTTTGGCGCCGGGCGGCCGCCGCGGGTGGGATTGCTCTCGATTGGCGAAGAAGAAACCAAAGGAAACGAACTGACGCGCGAGTCGTTCCAGTTATTGAAGCGCCTGCCCTTGAACTTTGTGGGCAACGTGGAGGGACGCGACCTGTTCAACGGCCATGTCGATGTGATTGTCGCCGACGGGTTCGTGGGGAACGTGGCGTTGAAGATTTCTGAAGGAGTGGCGAACCTGGTGCGCACGGTTCTGAAAGAATCGCTGAAAACGACGATTACGCGGCAGGTTGGCTATCTGCTTTCACGCAGCGCATTTTCCGATTTCAAAAAACGCATCGATCACACCGAATACGGCGGCGCGCCGCTGCTGGGGCTGAAGGGCGTTTGCATTATCACGCATGGCTCCTCGAACGCGAATGCGATCAAGAATGCGGTGCGGGTAGCTGCCGAGTTCTCCCAGCGGCGAATCAACGAGTCGATCGAGCAGGGATTGGCTGCGCTTCGTCCCGCGCCGGTGGAAGCGGAAGCCGTTCCGGTCCGATAAATATCCAATATCGGTAGTGGTGCAGTTTGAATTTCCACAGGCTAGCATTCGGCTCCGTGGAGTCCGCTGCAAATATAAAAGGCCAGCCCTTGGAAGGGATGGCCTTCGGATTTCCTGTACCTTGGGAACATGCAATACGCAGCGGTCACACCAAGGCTTACGCTATGGATTCTACCAATTCGATGCCTGCTGGTCAAGAAGGATTCGCGTACAGCGAAGACAACTTGTCGCATATTGAGAAGTACCTTTCGCCTGGGCGACTTGCAGCCTATTTCAATCTCGCCCGTGGCAACCGACTGTTTGCCATCCAACTCTATGAGCGCAACACCGAGCTTTCCGAGGCTCTCTATGGCGTCAGCCAAGGCTTAGAGGTCACACTTCGCAATGGCATTCATAATTTGCTGACCAAGGAACTGGCCAAGGACGACTGGTACGAACACATTGTGCTTGAGCGGCCAGAACTGGATTCGCTCCAAGAGGCGAAAGATAAGATCACAGAGAGGGGACGCAAGATTGCCCCCGGTCGTATTGTGGCTGAACTCACGTTCGGTTTTTGGGTTCGACTGACGGCATCGGTTTACGAGAAAACGATGTGGGTTCCATACCTTCACAAAATATTCCCTATCCGGCTGCGACGGAAAGATTTATTTGAGGATTAGACGAGGTAAAGCACTTAAGAAATAGAATCGCCCATCACGAACGGATCATTGGGCGGCGCGATTTGCCCAAAGATTACGAGAACACATTGGAGGCATTAGGTGGATCAGCCCAGTTATGGAAAATTGGGTGAGGACTACCAATTGTTTCCGCCAGCGCTGGGAGAAAAAGTTCAAAGTTCAGAACCGAAAAGTTACGATTGCAACTGAAGTGCCAGTTTCCAAGCCCGAACCGTAATAAACGATTCAAACTGCACCACTACCCAAATATCCAGCAAATCATGATGGAATCGCAACCCACTCCCCAAAGCGCCGAGGCTAAGATCGCCGAGGCAAGGATCGCTTTTATTTTTCCCGGCCAGGGCTCGCAGGCCGTGGGCATGGGCAAAGAGCTAGCAGAAAAATATCCCATCGCGCGGCAGACGTTTGAAGAAGCCGACGAGGCGCTGGGCTATAAATTGTCGCAGGTGTGCTTCGAGGGTCCGGAAGAGCAATTGCGACTGACCGAGATCACGCAGCCGGCGATTCTCACGGTATCGGTGGCAGCACTCAGAGTTCTCGAGGGGCGCATCCCCAGGCCGAGCTTTGTGGCTGGCCACAGTCTCGGCGAGTATTCGGCACATGTGGCGTCGGGGACGATGACCTTTGCCGATGCCGTGCGCACCGTGCGCAATCGCGGAAAATATATGCAGGAGGCGGTGCCGGTCGGCGTGGGAGCGATGGCGGCAATCCTGGGTATGGAGCTGGAAGAAGTTTTCGCGGTTTGCCGGGACGCGGCGCAAGGCGGAGTCTGCGCGCCCGCGAATATCAATTCGCCGGAGCAGATTGTGATCTCTGGTAACGCGGCGGCAGTGGAACGCGGGACCAAGCTTGCCGACGACCGTGGAGCGAAGCGCGCAAAATTGCTGCCCGTGAGCGCACCCTTCCACTGTTCGCTGATGAAGCCCGCGCAAGACCGTTTGGAAGTGGACTTGAATGCTCTGAAGATGCAGAAACCCGCGTACCCGGTGGCTTGCAATGTTGAAGCATCCTTGGTCTGCGATGAACTGCACGCGCGCGAAACGCTGATCGCACAGGTGACAGGCTCGGTAAAGTGGGAGCCGAGCATGCGTCTGCTCATCGAAAAAGGAGTGCAAACCTTCGTGGAGATCGGCCCGGGAAAAGTTTTATGCGGGCTGATGCGGCAGATTGACCGGTCGAGGACCTGCGTGAATGTTGGGGATGAGGCGTCGCTGAATAAGGCGATGCATCAGTTCGGGAGGTAGGATTGCAGGCTTGCGGGGGGAATTTTCCGACGCGGCGACTCAGTAGCTAGGGATTAGGGGCTAGGGGCAGGGAACCACTAGTCCCTAGCCCCTAATCCCTGTGACTTTATGAACTCGCGGATGAAGAAAGTCAGTCTGCAATTACGCGCCGTTCCTAATGAAATTCCAAATCGCAAGGCGGCGAGCTGATCGTCTTATCCGTTTTGTCAACGTACAACTGGGCGTGTTGCGCGCGATCGTTCACAATCAAATCGACGACTACTCCGCTTCCGCCGCCGGGACAATTGCTGCTGCCATAAACCTTGAAGCTCTTGACGATGCCCCACTGGCCACCCGGTCCCCAATCTTGCCAGAATTCGTTGAAGGGATATTGCGCGTGACTCTGCGGATGCTGTTTCCAGCCGGGATCGGCGTAGTAGGTGCCGTAGGCAGTTTCGAAATCTTGCTTTTGCAGCGAAGTAAAGAATTTATTGGCGACGCGTTCTTCCGGCCAAAAACGATTCCACCAGCCCACGGAAGCCCCAACCAGAACCAGAACAAAGATCGAAATAATCCGGATTCTCTTCTTCCGCTCTTTTTCGGGCTGGTACTCTTTGGCGTCCAGTAAGGCCATCGCCCTCTAGCATAACGGACGCGGCGGGTAATGCAAAAGTTCCAGGAGGTCGTTCACCGCCGAGCACGCCGAGCACGCCGAGAAATTCATGGGAAAAACCGAATGGGTTGACCCCGATTTTCTCGGCGGCCTCCGCGATCTCGGCGGTAAATGTTCTTCTACAGTGTGCGCTTGAACAGCGGAATTGCGATGCCAAGAGTGAGGGCGGCGAAGATCGACAGAAACAGCATGTCTCCCCAGACCGCGAACAGAGTCGTCTGCTTCAGCAGCAGACATTTGAATCCATCCACCGCGTAGGTGAAAGGATCGACTCGGGCGATGGCGCGCAACCACGGCGGAAACGCCTGGATGGGATAAATCGCACCGCTGGGAAAAAACAGCAGCGTATTCAGAATGCCGAACATGGCCCGCGGCACCAGCGGGTCTTCGATGCGCACCATCAGCAGGAACATCATGGTATTGAAGGCCAGCGACGTCAGCACGATCATGACCAGCAATCCGAGAATTGTGACCGGGTTAAAAATCGTGCTCACGCCGGCAATGAGCGAGCCGATCACGCAAATGATCACCCCCGTCATCACGGCTTTGATCGCGCCCGCCAGGTTGAGCCCCAGAACCAGTTCGAGCTTGGTGATGGGCGTGACCAGGTAGCCTTCATGCACGCCGCGCGCCTTGTCGTCGATATATAACATTCCGCCGCCGATCATCACCGAGACGAACATAGCCAGCGAGAGCGAGCCCGGCAGCAGATATTTCATGTATTCGATGTAAGGGTAAAGTTCGACAATCTCGAGCGCGGTCTGCTGCAGGATGCGGGGCTCGACCGTGGGCTGGTTCAACGCATTGGTCAGGTCGGTGAGTTCCGACTCCAGCGCGGAACTCATGAAGTTGTCGCTGTTATCCACGACCAGCGCGATCTGCGGGTGGTTGTCCTCGTAAACGCGGCGCGAGAATTGCGGCGGGATGACGACCGCGCCCTCGAGCTTGCCGTTGCGCACGTCTTCCACCGCTTTTTTCTCGTCGTCGTAGTAAACCGGTACGAAGGTGCGAATGTTCGCACGCACGGAGTCGAAGGCTTCGCGAATCTTCAGCGCCTGCGTGCCTCCGTCCTGATCGACGATCGCGAGCCGGGCGTCGCGAATCTTGCCGCCGAAGGCACTGCCCAGGATGACAAGCTGCACCAGGGGGAAGATCATCGAAGCCAGCATCAGAGCGGGCGAACGGAAGAACTTGCGCATTTCGCGCTCGACAATCGCCATCATTCGGTTCATAGCTTCCACTCCGGACGGTTCATGGCCGCAGTCCTGGGCTCTGCGGCATCGTGAAGGCATAAGCCTTCTGCAGTTCGTCGCGCAACTGCCGGCCGGTGTAATGCACGAATACGTCGTCCAGCGTGGTGTTCTGCACCGAGAGCGACTTCACCGCGACCCCAGCTTCGACGGCCATCTCAACCAGTTCGGTGGTGGTGCGCGAGCCGTTGCCGGTGAGCACACGATACATGCCCGCGCCTTCGTGCTGCACGGAAGTAACTTCGTCGAGCGTGTGCAGGCGCTGCTCCCAATCTGCCGGAGGATTCTCGAACTGCACTTCGATCACGTTCGACCCGGGCACGCTGGCTTTCAAAGCCATAGGCGCGTCGAGCGCGACAAGTTTGCCGTGATCCACGATGGCGATGCGATCGCACAGCCGGTCGGCTTCGTCCATGTAGTGCGTCGTAATAAGGATCGTGAGTTGCCGCTGGCTCTTGATGTTGCCCAGCATCTCCCACACGGCCACGCGCGATACTGGATCCAATCCGGTGGTGGGCTCATCAAGGAAAAAGATTTTGGGATGATGCACCAGCCCGCGCGCAATCTCCAACCGCCGGCGCATGCCGCCGGAGAGGGTCTTCGTCTGCGCGCCGCGCCACTTGGTCAGGTCCACCAGCCCCAACAAGTCTTCGATGGAACGCCTTCTTTCTTTCGCGGGCACGTCGTAAAGCTTGGCGTAGATGTTCAGATTTTCTTCCACCGTAAGATCGAGATCGCTGGTCAGAGCCTGCGGAATCACGCCGATGGTGCGCCGCACGGCATCCGGATTTTTTGCAACGTCGTGGCCGGCAATGCGCGCGGTCCCCGAAGTGATCGGAATCAGCGTGGTCATCATTCGGATCAGCGTCGACTTCCCCGCACCATTGGGACCGAGCAGGCCGAAGATCTCGCCGTCTTTCGCGTTGAATGAAACATTGTCCACGGCGGTGAAGTCGCCGTACTTCTTGACGATGTGATCGACTTCGATGGCGTAAACGTCGGCCATCATTGCCGCCCCGCTGTGGCCGCGCTCTGCGGACTGCTCTCGCCCTTCATCTGCGCCGGCGAAACCAGTACTTCGGCCATCATCCCGGGCACGAACGCGCCTTTGGGATTATCGAGCCGGACTTTCAGGATGATCGTCCTGATATCCCGTTTCATACGGCGAACGTCGCGCTGCGTGGCAAAATCGCCTTCCACTCCTTTGAAAAACACTTTGCCGCTGGTGATCGTCCCGCCGGGGAACCGGACGCGCATCACGTCGCCGTATCCGATGTGGTCGGCATAGGTCTCCGGAATCGCGGCACGCGCCCACGTGTCCGTGAGATCGACGATGGTCACAATCGGCGCGCCAATGTTGACGACTTCTCCCTGCCGCGCCGCGCGCACCGAAACGGTGCCGGTAACGGGCGCGTAAACGTCGGTGTAGCCGAGCCGCACGGCAGCCTGATTTTTCTGCGCGATGGCATTCTTGAGATCGGCTTCAGTGGATTGCACGGTGCTCTTCGCAGCGTTAGCTTGCTGGGTGCGCGCGATGGCGGAGTTCAAGTTCGCCTCCGCCGCCTTCACCAGATCCTGCTGCGCCTGCACGGCTGCCTGGGCCGCCTGCAAGCTGGTTTCCGCTTGCACTCGGTCCTGATCGGATTGCACGCCGGCCTTGGCCAATTCGATCATGCGCCGGCTGTCGCTCTCGGTGCGATCGAGCGTAGCCTTGGCCTGCAGAAGCTGCGCCTTGGCCGAGGAGAGCATGGCGCGGGCGTTGGCCACGTCGCTGGAAGTGGAGCCAGAGGTGGATTCTTCGGTGTGCTGCATCTCGGAAACCTTGTGCTGGATGCTGGCGATGTTGGCCGCAGCCGCGGCTTCCTGCGTCTGCAATTCGGAGGGATCGAGCACGGCGATCAGGTCCCCGGCCTTCACCGGCGTGCCTTCATCCACCAGCAATTTCTGGATGCGGCCTTCCACCTGCGCGCTGACAATCACCTGGTTCGAATCGACTGTGCCGATGAGCACCAGGTCTTTCGAATGGTCTGTCGAGAAGAAATAGTAGATCGCGGCGATCACGAAGATGATGCCGAGAAGAATGAAGAAGCGGTTACGAGCACTCATGGGCGTACTCCTGATTTACGAAACGGCGGCACGGCGCCGGCCCGGGGCAGAAACAGGGCGGCGGAAATAAAATCCAGAACTGCGGCGCGCCTTTCGGCGATGCGCTGCGGCGTCAGCGGGTTGAAGCGCACGATCCGTTGCATCACCGGGGCGCTGCTGAAATAGAAAACGATCATGGCCACCATGGAGGGAACGAAATGCGCCGGATCCACCTTGCGGAATTCACCTTCCGCAATTCCCTTGTGCAACAATTCCCCCACCCGCCGGTAGATCGGCTGAAAGTAAGTTTTGACCAGTCTGTCGATATGAACCGAGTTACCCTCGCGCGCCCGCATCATCTCGCGCTGCATCAGCTTGGGATAGACCTGGTTCGAGGCGATGAAATCGAAATACGCGCCCACGTAGGCCATGATCTTTTCGCGCGGCGGGAGGCCGCTATCGAGCACCTGGAAGACTTGTGTCCTCATCCCGGAAAATGCATGATCCAGCACGGCGCCGTAGAGAGTTTCCTTGTCCTTGAAGTAGTAATAGAGCAGGGCCTTGTTCACCCGCGCCTCGCGCGCGATGGCGTCGGTGCGGGCTCCTGCAATGCCGTTCTCGGCGAACTCCTGCGCCGCCGCGTGCAGGATCGCGGCGCGGCTCTCCTCGGGCTGACCGCGGGAGCCCATGCGGGGGTGACGACGATGATGAAGCAGTTGAGCCATTGACTAATTAACCAGTTAGTTAGATAGATTATTGCAGAACCAGGTGGGAATTGCAACCGAGTGGGTCTGTAAGGGCGATTGCGGAGTTACCTCGTCCCGCCCGCGATCGACGGCACGAGCAGGACTTCGTCGCCCTCTTGAAAAGCGTAAGCAGGGCCGCCCAGGAAGCGGATGTCTTCCTCATTCACGTAGATCTTGAGGAAGCGGCGTAACTGTCCGGCTTCGTCGCGCAGGTGCGGCTTCAAGCCGGGAAACTTCTCATCGAGCACGGAGAACAGCTCTCCCATATTCGAGGCGGCGCATGCGAGTGAGCTTACGCCCGCCGTGTGCCGCCGTAGGGCGGTTGGAATTTGTACCGTGATTGGCATCGAAGGCTAACCTCAGCGGCTGAAGCCGCACTCATCTCTGCAATTCTTACGGCACGAGTGGAACTCGTGCCCTTCCCGGCTTTATCGGGCCACTGCCGTTCAGAACGTGGCAGCCTTAGACTCCTACCGTCGTCGCCGCTTCTTGCTCAACTTCCACGGTATCCAACGTTTCGTGCAGATATTTTTCAAATTCGGCCAGCTTGGGCGCAAGCGGCCGCTCGGTCTCATAGATGCCGGCAAGAACGTCGGTCGTCTTCAAGCCGTTGCCGGTGATGCACAGCACGGTGGTTTCCTCGGGCAGAATGCGGTCCTGGCGATAGAGCTTGCCCGCCGTGCCCACGGTCACGCCGCCGGCCGTTTCGGTGAAAATGCCTTCGGTTTCCGCCAGCAGGCGGATCGAATCGATCACTTCAGGGTCGCTCACGTCCTCGCTCCAGCCGCCGCTGTGCTTGATGGTGTTGATGGCGTAGTGGCCGTCGGCGGGATTGCCGATGGCGAGTGAACGCGCGATGGTAGCCGGCTTCTGCGGCTCGATCTCCGAGCTGCCAGTTTTCACCGCAGTTGAAATCGGAGAGCACCCGGTGGCTTGCGCCCCGAAGAACTTCACCGGCTTGTCTTCGACCAATCCGAGTTTGCTCAGTTCATCGAACGCCTTCTTGATTTTGGCAATCAACGACCCGCCTGCCATGGGAACTACGACATTGTCCGGCAGACGCCAACCCAGTTGCTCGGCGATTTCGAAGCCCACGGTCTTCGACCCTTCGGCGTAGTAGGGCCGAAGGTTCACGTTGACAAAGCCCCAGCTGCGCTCTTCGGCAATCTGCGAGCACAGGCGGTTCACCTGGTCGTAGTTGCCCGCGATGCGCACCACGTTTGCGCCGAAGACTTGGGTACCTAGAATCTTCGCAGGCTCGAGATCGGAGGGGATGAAGATCCAGGCAGTGAGTCCGAGGCGCGCCGCATGCGCGGCCACGGCATTGGCCAGGTTTCCGGTGGAAGAGCAGGCGACGGTATGGAAGCCGAAAGCCTGCGCCTGAGCGAGCGCCACAGCCACCACGCGGTCCTTAAAGCTGAGCGTGGGGAGGCAGACGGCATCATTCTTAATATAGAGATTCTGCGCAGCGGCTTCGGCGTCGTTCTGGGTTCCGGCCAGGCGCGCCGCCAGACGTGGCGCCCGGAGCAGCGGCGTGAATCCGACCGGCAGCCGCGGTTCAAAACCCGCAGGCAGCGGCAGCAGCTCGGCGTAGCGCCACATGTTCGGCGGCCGCTGCGCGATGCGCTCACGGCTGGATCGCCGTTGGTCAACAGATCCCTCGCCCAGCAAGTACCGGATCCAGTCGTAGTCGTAGGTGATTTCCAGAGGAGAGAAGCACTCGTCGCAGATGGAGCGGGGCTGGTTGCCCCACCTTCGTCCGCATTCCCGGCAGCGCAGTTCGTAGTGTGCCATATCGCTACTCGCTTTCTTACTTTCTTTAACCGCAGCGAATAGCCGGGGACGAGCCGGGAAAAAGCGCCCTCAAATTCAAAGGCCTCTTTTTCCAGGAAATGGGAAAAGAGGTCGGAGTGCAAATATAAATAAGCTTCGCATCCGAATCTCATGTTCCCCGTTTCCGGGCGGGAGTTGGCACCTGGCGGTCGGAATATATGATCCCGATCCGGTTGCCGTGGCGTCACAGGGCTCGTCCCTCAGCCACTCTGCATGAAATTCCGGTCTGCCCCGAAAGGCAAACTTATCCTTATGATGCTACACAGGCGGGTGGGGTTCGTCAATAGGAAATTCGGCAATAATATAGTTGACTGACTTCCTCTGCTAGGCTAACGGGGTGCCTAGGAAATGCATCTTCTGTCCGAATCCGGTCAATAGCGCAGAGCACGTCTGGCCCGATTGGATTCTGAAAGAGTTGAAAGTGGCGACTCCTATCATCGTCACGGTTGGGAGGCGGAAACCTGTATTGCTCAATGATCCCGAAGTTAAGATCAAGTGTGTGTGTAAAAGCTGTAATAACGGCTGGATGAGCAAAGTTGAAGAGGCCAACAAACTAGCGATGCGGGCTATGTTCAACGATGATCCCCACGGACTCACCAAACGCGATCAGGAAAAACTAACGCGCTGGGCGGTCCTCAAGGCGATGGTGCTGGACTCATATAATGCTAGGCGCAAATTTTTCGGTGATGTCAAGCTGCCTGTGTAAATAGGTTGAGGGTGCGGGTTTTCCATTCCAGGTTGAATCTCTGGAAGATGGAGTAGAGGATGCGGTCGACACTGGCTACATTCACAAAACAAACCATGGGCCGGGTGCGGCGGCGCACTTCGACGAAGCAGCGCTCGATCACGTTGGTGGTGCGCAGCTTCTTACGCAGGTGCGGGGGGAAAGCGAACGCCGAAAGCAGTTCCGGCAGATCGCGCTCCAACTGGCGCACCATGGGACCGTACTTCCCGCGCCAACGGGCGCGGAAGGCGCGAAAAGCGGCTTCGGCCTGAGCGCGGCTTTCGGCCAAATAAATCGCCTGCGCTCCCGCTTTCACGTTGTCGTAGTCGGCCTTCTTCACTTTCTCCAGAATGTTGCGCATCTTGTGGGCCCAGCAGCGCTGATGCCGCACTCGCGGATAGACGGTGCGGATCGCCGCCGCCAGTCCGGGACAGCCGTCGGTGACGATCAGGCCCAGCGCCTTGCCCTCCAGCCCGCGCCGATACATATCCTCCAGCAGCCCTTCCCAGTCCGCTTGACTCTCGCCCTGACTCCGCAAAAACGCCAGCAGATGGCGGGTGCCGTCACGCCGCACTCCGTAGGCCACCAGCATCTGCACCCGCTTGCGCCCCGCCGGACGCCGCACCCGCAAGCTCACTCCGTCCAAAAACAGATACGCGTAGTTGTCTTCCAACCGCGCCTGGTGGAACTGGCGCACCACTCCGTCCAGATCCCGCGTCAGCTTCGACACCGTCTGCGGGCTCACCACCTCTTCGGTCACCGTGGCCACCACCCGCCCCACTTGCCGCGTCGAGATGCCGCGCAGAAACGCCTCCCGAATCAGCATCGACACATCTTCGGCGCGCCGCTGAAAAGGTTCCAGCCCTCGCGGCAGAAAACTCTTCCCTCGGGTGCGCGCCACGCGCAGCCGGATCGTCCCCAACCGAGTCACGAAATCCCGTTCGTAGTAGCCGTTGCGATAGGGCTGCCGCCGGCTGCGCCGCCGCTGATACACTTCGCGCACCGCATACCGGTCCCGCTCCCGCCGCGAATCCGCCTCCAAACGCTCTTTCCACAGCCGCTTCGTCTCTCCGTACACATCCCCCCAGAAACTCTCTCTCATCTCCGCCAGAAAATGTTGGTAATGCTCCGTGATTGGGATTATCTTCGCCATCGGGTGTAGGTCTCCTTTCCAGGAACGGCTTTAGCTTGTGAGGCCAAAGCCAACTTACACCCTCTCGCTTTTACACAATCAAAGTTACGTCACCAATTTTTCTACACACGTGCCGAAAGGATTGAACTCAAGACCAGTTCAGCGATTCCCAGCAGAACTCTTGTCTGGCTTGGCAGGCTTTCTGCCAAGGCCTACCATGCGGGCGGAACGGATACGTGGGGGCAGGTAGACGACATCCCTAAAGCTAGTCATGGTTGCATAACAACAATCGTTATTGGGCACTTCGTTGCGCAAGTTCTTAGTCTTCACGTTTCGAGGGAGTTCGCCAGCCAAATAGTACGGATAGGTTGCCGAATGGGAGCTTGGGATACGAATCTGCTTGATATCTGGCCGACTGCGAGCAACCTGCTTCGATGGCCCCCGGCGGCTACGTTTACTCTTGAGAGAGGGCCGAACTCCATTGGTTCGCTTGTTAACAGGTGGAAGATTGGAACCAATATTGGGTGATTGACTTTTGGCGCACGTAGAAACATCCTTCCCTCTGAGAAGGTTCTACGTGCCGCAAAAGCCAACGCAATCCGCCAAGAGTGTGACAGGCGATTTCGGCAAGTTCACGGATTTTATGCGGAAACTTGTAGCCGTTCCGCATTCGGAAATTAAGGGCGGGTGGGACACGATGCCGTATGGGCCAGTGAAGCTGGGAACAATAGTCTTTGACTTTAATTCGACGGATTGTGACATCTGACCTTGCCATCCACAGCCCCAATCGCCGATCATTCTCACGGGCCCAGCGCCGGCGACGATTCGTTTCACTGGTCTCGAAGCCTAAGTCCTTTATCGGACGTATTTTGCAGGGAACTTCTTGCTAAACGCGGAAGTTCAGATAGAGAGGGCAGCAGGGGATATACCGCAATGTCGAATACGGGCGACAAAGCGCACACAAAAGTGACATTCCGGTCTACTAACTCGTTGCGGCTCAAGATTTTGCCCCTAACTGATTGCAGCCCATGGATTAAATGGCAAAATTCCGCTAAGCCTCTGATTGCAAAACATCGAGAGAGACAGGGGTGATAGCGGAAGGAGAGCATCATGGCCCGTTTGCCCACCAGAGGGATTGCACCGGGTAGCGAAGATTTATTTCTCGGGGCGGTCGCGCCGCGCCATTTCGCGAGCCAATTCTTTGGAGGTCACGCGCAGCCGCTGTACGAGGATCAACCTATCCTACCGGCTGTACTGATTCCGCTTCTTGTCCGCGTGCCGCTCCAGCCCGAGCTGGATCAGCCGGTCGATGAGTTCCGTATACTCGATCCCTGAAGCCGCCCACAGCTTGGGATACATGCTGATGGCCGTGAATCCGGGCATGGTGTTGATCTCGTTCAAATAGATCTTGCGCGTGGCCGGATCCATCAGAAAATCGACGCGCGCCAGGCCGGAGCAATCTACTGCTTTGAACGAGCGCACAGCCAATTCCTGAACTTTCTTGGCTTCGGCCTTGTTGAGCTTCGCCGGAATAATCAACTCGGAGCCTTCGTCGACATACTTGGCGTTGTAGTCGTAGAACTCTTTGACCGGAACGATTTCGCCGGGAATTGACGCCACCGGTTCGTCGTTGCCCAGCACGGAGCATTCGATCTCTCGCGCCTTATTTTTCTTGCCGCCCACGCCTTGCTCGATGACGATCTTGCGGTCGAACTTCGCCGCTTCCTCAATGGCCGGGCCAAGTTCCTTGCGGTCGTGGGCCTTGCTGATTCCCACCGACGAGCCTAAATTGGCGGGCTTCACAAAAACCGGATACCTTAGCTTGCTCTCCACAAATTTCCGAACCTTCTTCGGATCTTTTTCCCAGGCGCCGCGAAGAATCGTGACGTGCTTCACGATGGGAATTCCCGCCGCAATAAACAAGGACTTCATAATGTCTTTGTCCATGCCCGCGGCCGAGCCCAGCACGCCCGCGCCCACATAAGCGATGTCCGCCAATTCCAGCAGACCCTGAATGGTTCCATCTTCGCCGAACGTGCCATGCAGCACGGGAAAAATCACATCAACGTCGATGGCGCGATCGCTGGCGCGCCGCGTGAGCGCGGCATCGGTCTGAAACGGCACCAGGCCGTTTTGACGATGTACCGGTTCCGGCGGCACCACCACCGACTCTCCCCGGGCCAGCACCGCCGCGGCCTGCGTGGTTTCAGGATCGCCGGCGCGCAAGTGCCGCGGCTCAATGATCAGTTTGCCCTCCAGCAGGTTCTCGGCGTCCGCGGCGGTCAGCCAGTGGCCGTCTTTGGTGATGCCGATGGGCACGACTTCATATTTATCTTTGTCGATGGCTTGTAGAACCGACGCAGCCGAGAGCAGGGAAACCTCATGCTCCCCGCTGCGCCCGCCGAAAAGAATTCCGACCCGAAGTTTTTTCATACTCTTTCAGTCTGGACGCGCAAGAAGTTCCGCGTCAATCGCCGGGCGGATAGCTGCGGTTACTTGCGTGTGATGCGCTACTTTCCGAGAAACTCCAGCAGCGCCTGGTTGAATTCTGCCGCCTTCTCGAGCTGCGGCACGTGGCCGCACTGCTCGAACACCACCAGCCTGGCTCCGGCAATGCCGTCGCGGAGTTTTTCCCCGCCGGCCAGCGGAATCAACTCATCCTGCCGTCCCCACACCACCAGCGTGGGAGCATGGATAGTGGCAAGCTTGGTATCTTCAAACTGCGGCGTGACGAGACCGGCCAGCATGCGCTGGATGGTGTATGCATCGTTGTTGCGCACGTGGTCGGTGAAGACCTGCAGCACGCTTTGGTCCGTCACCATTTGCTTGTTATAGAAAACAGATTCGAGAATCGCCCGCATCCCCGCCAGGGACGAAGCATTCAGGTCAACCGTGGGTGCATGCATGGAGGAAAGTCCGGCGGAATCCACCAACACGAGTTTTTCAACCATTTCCGGATGATGCACGGTGAAATCAAGGGCGATCCAGCCTCCCAGCGAGTTGCCAACCAGCGTGGCTTTGGCGATGTTCTGGGCCTGCATAAACCCCTGGAGGAAGTCCACGAAGGTGGCGATCTTGTATTCCAGCAGGGGTTTGTCGGAATGGCCAAAGCCAATCTGGTCGATGGCGTAGACGTGATATTTGGGGGCCAAGGCTCCGAAATTCGCGATCCAGATTTCCTTCACGGAACCCAATCCGTGCAACAGGATCACTGCCGATCCCTGGCCGAACTCGTAATAGTGAATGTTCTGGCCGAAGACGGTGGTCACTTTTTCCGGCGGCAGGCCGGGCTGGTTTTGTGCGACTGCGTTCTGCGCAAAGGCGAACGCCGCAACCGCGGCCAACGCTGCAGAGGGCAACACCGAGCGGAAATGTAAGTTCATCTGTTCCTCACTTCAACCACGAATTCCTACAGAATTTTTTTTCCAAATGCCGACAGCGCCAACTCCACCGCTAGGTCCGCGGTCCGGTTGTGCTCGTCAATCACGGGATTCACTTCGGCGATCTCGAAACTCAACATGCGTCCGTGGTCGGCAATGATTTCCATCGCCAGATGAGCTTCGCGGTAAGTCGCGCCGCCGCGCACGGGAGTGCCCACGCCGGGTGCGTCTTCGGGATCGATCCAGTCCATGTCGAGCGAAATGTGATAACCGGCGGTGCCGCGTCCGGCCATGCGCAAGGCTTCTTCCATCACGGTACGCATGCCGCGCTCGTCGATATCGCGCATGGTAAAGACGCCGATGCCCGCGCGGCGCACATTTTCTTTTTCCACCGCGTCAATATCGCGTACCCCCACCAGCACGCAGTTCTCCGGGTTCACCTTGGGAGAAAAATCGAAGATGTTCTGCAGTTCTGCCGGACCCAGCCCCATCAGCGCGGCCAGCGGCATGCCATGTACATTGCCGCTCGGCGAGGTCTCGGGCGTATTGATGTCGGTGTGTGCGTCGATCCAGATCAGGCCGATACGCTGGTTCTGGCGGCGATAAAATTCCGCCACGCCCGAAACCGTGCCTGCAGCCATGGAATGATCACCGCCGAGCGCCAGAGGAATCTTCCCGGCTTCGAGCGTCTTTACCACCAACTCCGCGTGCTTGGTGCAAGTCGCCGTGATTTCCTTCAAATACTTGGCGTGGGTGTCGCCCTCTTTTTTCTGCTCGGGGATGGCCACGGCAACATTGCCGCCATCTTCCACCAGATGGCCAAGCGCTTCCAGCCGCGCTTCCAGGCCCGCCACGCGGACGGCTGAAGGGCCCATATCTACCCCACGCCGGGACTGGCCCAGATCGAGTGGCACGCCGATCACGCGAATCTTCTTGGGAGCGATGTTGGTGGTGCCGATGGTTGTCATAAGATTTTGCGATTGGGTGATTTTGCGATTGAAAAACCGGTCATTGGGCGATTGAAAACCAAACAGCGACAAAAGTCGTGTCCTTAAATCGCCCAATCACCAAATCGCCCGATCACTCAATTTCTACGGGTAGAGCCGGTTCAGCATCCTCGGGAACGGAATCGTCTCTCGCACATGCTCGAGCCCGCAGATCCAGGCCACGGCCCGCTCAATGCCCATGCCGAAGCCGCCGTGCGGCACGCTGCCGTACTTGCGCAGATCCAGATACCATTTGAACTTCTCTTCGGGCAAGCCGTGCTCGTGGATGCGCTGCACCAGTAATTCGTGCGACGCCATGCGCTGCGATCCGCCAATGATTTCGCCGTAGCCTTCCGGCGCCAGCACATCCACACACAGCGCCAGTTCCGGACGCTGGGGATCGGGTTCCATGTAAAATGCCTTCACCTTCGCCGGATAACGATGCACCATCACCGGCTTGTCGAATTGCGCCGAAAGATAAGTTTCGTCGGGCGAACCCAGATCGCCTCCCCACTCGAACTTCGCCTCCAGCGCGCCTTTCGCATGGCCTTCCTGCAAATTCTTTACCGCATCGTCGTAACTGATCCGCGGGAAAGGCGGGACAATTTTTTCCAGCTTGGAAATATCGCGGCCGATTGCTTGCAGATCGGCGCGCCGCCGCTCCAGACAGCGCTGCACGACGAAACTGATCAATGCCTCGGCCAGATCCATCAGATCGTCGAGTTCGCCATAGGCGATTTCCGGCTCGACCATCCAAAACTCCGTGAGGTGACGGCGCGTCTTCGATTTCTCCGCGCGAAACGTCGGACCGAACGAATACACCTTGCCCAGCGCCATGGCCGTCGCTTCGATGTAAAGCTGGCCCGACTGTGTGAGGTATGCTTGCTCGTCGAAATAATCGACGGGGAAAAGCGTACTGGTGCCCTCGCACGCCGCTGGAGTAAGGATGGGCGGATCGGTAAGGGTGAAGCCGCGGTCGTCGAAAAAATCGCGGACCGCTTTGACGATTTCCGCCCGCACCCGCAGAATCGATGCCTGCCGCTGCGAACGGACCCACAGGTGGCGGTGCTCCATCAGGAACTCGGTGCCGTGTTCTTTCGGCGTGATGGGATAAGGGTCCGACTCCGGCACGCGCTGCACCACCTGCACATTCATCACATCAAGTTCGTAGCCGCCGGGCGCGCGCTTATCGGCGCGAACCTTGCCTTCCACGATTACGCTCGATTCCTGCGTCAGGGTCTTGATTGCTTCAAAGACTTCCGGCGTAACGGCGTTTTTCGGCACCACGCCTTGAATGACGCCCGAACCGTCGCGAAACTGCGGGAACAGCAGTTTCCCGCTCTCGCGCAAGTTATAGAGCCAGCCGCGCAGCGTGACGGTTTGGCCTTCGTGCTTTCCGATTTCCGCGATAGTAGTTACAGGCGACATAGGATTGGGTAATTTGGTAATTGAGTAATTGGGTAATTTCAAATCGCAGAATCAAAGGGGTTCAAATTACCCAATTACCAAATTACCCAATTACTGAATTCCTTCGAGCTTCTCGAACGTTTCCCGCAGCTGTTCCAGCGGATTCACCTTCTCGTCCTCCGCCAGTTCCAGCATCAAAGGCGGCGTTTGCGGCGCGGAGCGCAGCAATTCCATCGCTTCTTTCCAGTCGATCGTCCCCTGTCCCGGCCACAAGTGCGAGTCCTGAACTTTGGCATTGTCGTGGACGTGCGTCGAACAGATCTGCCTCCGCACGGTCTCGAAAGCCTCGCGGACCGAACTCATCAAGTGAGCGTGTCCAAAGTCGAAGCAGATTCCTACGTCGTCAAAGTGGGCGGTGTGAATCATCTCCACCAGCTTGTCCGGCGTGGAAAGTTCGTTGGGAATATTTTCCAGCAGAATACGCACGCCCAGCGGCTTGGCGAAGGCGCGCAGATGCTCGATCGAGGTCATCGCCGATTCGAATTTCTTCTCGCTAAAACTCTCGTTGGGCAGCCCCAGATGCTGCACCAGAAAGCGAAAGGGAATCTGCTCCGCGATTTCCAGCGAGCGCTTCACTTCATCCATTGCCTCCACCAGCCCCGCGCGGTCGGTGGACGCCAGGTTTATCGGCGGCGCTCCGGCGCGGCCCCACTCGTAGTCGGCATAGAGCGGCGAGTGCACGGAATTCAGCGGAACCCCGCTCCCGCGAAACCACTCCGCAATCTCTTTTACGTGGGCCTTGCGGTTGGCATAGTCGAGGTGCTGCCGCGCGGCGAAAATCTCAATCGCCTGCACGCCGTTGCGGGCCAGGCCGTCGAGAATTCCCGGATGCAACCGCTCCCTCACATATAAATAAGTTGATACGGCCTTCAGCATGCCCGGTCCTTGTCAACAATGGCTGATGGTTGATTGCTGATTATTGATTGAAACCGCTCCAGCTGGAGTTTGATTTTCAATCAACAATCGCCAATCACTTAATCAAACAATAGTCCCTAGTATCCCACTGCCTTGCCGCCATTTCTGTAATCGCTCGCGCCCAGCCGTTCGCCGGTCTTCGGGTTGACGGCAATGCACTCCGCATCGCCCCAATAGGAACCTGCATCCGAGCCCTCGCGCAGGCCAAACTGCACCTGGTGGCCCATTTTCTGCAGCGCCTGCAGCGCGTCCGGCGAGAACCATTTCTCGACGTTCAACACGTCCGGCAGCCACTGATTATGAAACCGCGGAGCATCCACCGCCTCCTGGATATTCATTCCGTAATCCACCACGCCCATCAAAACATTGGCCACCGTCGTAATAATTTTCGAGCCGCCGGGCGAACCCAGCACCAGAAATGTTTTCCCGTCATGTACCACAATGGTCGGCGTCATCGACGACAGCGGCCTTTTCCCCGGCCCGATGGCGTTGGCCTCGCCTTGAATCAGCCCGTAAGCATTCGGCACACCGGGCTTGGCCGAAAAATCATCCATTTCGTCGTTCAACAAAAAACCCAGGCCGTCTGCCGTCACCCGCGATCCGAACCAGTCATTGATCGTAGTGGTGACCGAAACTGCGTTGCCCTCCGCATCCACCACAGAGTAATGCGTGGTGTGCGGCGACTCGTGGTTCGCCAACGGCTGGGGATGCGCCGCCGCGTATTGCTCCAGCTCGCTAAAAATCGCAGGCCGCTTCAAATCCTTGCTGGCAGAGGCTTTTGCGTCGTCGATCGAATCCCGCCACGCCGCGCCATATTTTTTGTCGATAAGCTGGGGCACGGGAAGTTTGGCGAAATCCGGGTCTCCCAGAAACTCCGCCCGATCGAAGAAGGCCCGCCGGAAGGCCTCGGTCGTGAAATGAATGGACTGCGCCGAGCGATTTCCGAGCTTGGCCAGATCGTAGCCTTCCAGAATATTCAGCGACTCCAGCAGAACGGTTCCGCCGGAAGAGGGCGGCGGCGCGCTGATGACCTCGTAGCCGCGATAGGTGCCACGGACCGGCTCGCGTTCCTTCACTTCATAGTGCGCCAGATCGTCGGCGGTAATCAGCCCTCCACCTTTCTGCATTGCCGCGGCCAGTTCGCGAGCGAGCGCCCCGTGATAAAAATCATCGGGCTTCGCCGCAATCCGCTCCAGTGTCCGCGCCAAGTCCGGCTGGCGGAAAATCTCGCCCGGCTGGTAGTAGTTGCCATCGCGCTGAAAAATTCGCCGGGACTCGGCGAACTTGCCGAGATATTGATCGCGCTGAAAATCGCGCGCCTCGCTCCAGCTCAGCGCATAACCCTCGCGCGCCAGCCGCATCGCCGGAGCCATCACTTGCTTGAGCGTGAGCTTGCCGTATTTCTGCTCGGCGTAAACCATGCCCGCAACCGACCCCGGCACGTCAATCGCCTTGTATCCATACTCGCTGGCGCCTTCAATCACATTGCCCTGCGCATCCAGATACATATCGCGCGTGGCCGCCGCCGGAGCCTTTTCCCGGTAATCGAGAAAATGGGTCTTGCCGTCGGCCATGCGAATCAGCATAAATCCGCCGCCGCCGATGTTTCCCGCGGCCGGATGCACCACCGCCAGCGCGAATCCCGTAGCCACCGCGGCATCTACCGCATTGCCGCCGGCCTGCAGGGCTTCGACTCCAGCCTGCGAAGCCAACTCATGCACACTCACCACGATTCCGTGCTGCGCGTGCGCCGGCTCAACGGAACCCAGGGCCAGCTGTGCCCAGCACACTGCCGCCATCAGCAGAAAAATCAATGATTTGTGCCGGAGTCGCATGAAGACTTTAAGGTTGTCCAGGAATGGGCGGACTCTTGAGGCTAGCCGACGGCGGCAAGTGGAGTCAAATCAGATAAAGGCGCGAGACAGCCACACTCCTTCCATAGAGACGTTGCTTGCAACGTCTTCTTCGCCGCCGGCAAGGCGTAGCAGGCTACGTCTCTACAGCTTTCTGCACGCTGCGGCTTTTCTTTTGCCGATCTCTTCCCTGTTTCCGCTTCGGCGCCTTGGATGCCACCATCTCATACGACCGCCGGATCAGATCCTTCAATTCGTCCCACCCCACCGCATCCAACCGGTCCAGCATCACCCACTTATAGCGCCCCACATACGGAGCAGGACGAATGTCCTCGCGCTCGATCAGCTCGGCAAAAATCTCCGGCGTGCATTTCAAACAAAGCCGCGGATGTCCAATCCGAACATCACAAAAATCTTCCCGCCGACCTTGAAGCATAGGTCGTCGCCCCACTGCAGATTCTCGGTGGCGCGCGGGAAAGACAGACAGTAATCGCGGATGGAATCAACCCTCATGAATTTTGTAATTTGGCAGCTGGGGAATCGAACCACAACGCACAAGAGTTTACTAAATTACCCGATTCCCCTATTACTCAATTGCAAAATTCTTGATCAGCGTCACCTTGCTGTAAGCCACGCAAAACCCCAGGCGCTCGCAGTTGCGCTGGGAAGCCGTCCCGCCCTGCGTGACTACAACGGCATACTCGCATCCAGCCTCGGCCGCGGCCGCCAGGCGCGCGCGCAACAGCGCTGTCTGCAGCCCGCGCCCGTGAAACTCGGCGGCCGTTCCCGCTCCGCACACCGCGAATACCCGGCGCTCTGGAATGACCAGCCCCGCGCCGCAAGCCACCATTTTGCCTTCCATGCTGGCCGCGAACGTCAAAGCGCCGTCCATCTGGTAGAGCGGTGTCAGCAGATCCCGGAACGCCTCCGGCGCGCCGTCGGGAAAAAACGCACGCTCCACGATGCCGCCTAATTCCCGCGCTTCTTCCGGCCGCCCGCGGCGAATCTCGCAACCGGAAGGAGCGCCAGGAAACTCCTCTGCCGGATCCAGAGGCCGGTAGAGCACATTATTCAACTCGGCAATGCCATAGCCGCGCTCCTTGAACATTTCGAACACCGCCGGTTCGTGGAGCGGACAGAGATCGATCTGCGACGGAGCCTTGTGCGAACCATAGAAGCGCTCCACGCAATCGAGATCCTCCGCCCTAAACGGCCGGTCAAAGCCCACGCCGGTCGCCCGACCAATGGGCGATCCCACACCCGCGAAGATCATGTGCCCGCCGCAGATCTCTTCCGCCACGGCGCCTATCTCGGGCCGTATCTTTTGAAATGCCCGCGCATACAACACCTGCGGCATTTCTTCACCCGCCTCGAGGCGGCGAGCCAATGCCTTGTCCACGAATTGCATGTGAAATCCTTTCTGGATAGAAACCGCCCGTATTGGAACCACAGGAACGGCAAGAACGAAAAGCGCACACATCGACGTGCTTTCGCTCACCGTGGCAAGTTTGCGGACTAGCGAACGGCAGTCATAGGCAGGAAGTCAGAGTACGGGAAAATCACACGACCTTCAAGGACATTCTCGCAACCTAGGTTTCGATGAAGGCCAACGGGATTCTCACCCCCGGCAGAAGTTCCCAATCGCAGATTTCCCGGAATGGAAAGGACATGTCCGAAAAGAAGCCCCCTAGGTGACAGAGATCACACGCATTCCTTCAGGGGATTTCCGATAATCCACGAAGCATGCCGGATGTGGCGTGCGGCTCGAAAAGCAAGTTGCGAGAGAGCGTATGGCCATGACGAAATGCAGACCTCAGTTTTCCTTTGTGTGGGCGGCGGGTGACGGTCCTCGAGCGTTCAGTAAAATCTCCGAGCCCTCGAAGGTGAGCAATATTGGACAGATTCACTAAATGGCGGTTTATAAAGTTGAGCGTTGCGAAACCTGGCTACTTTTTTGTGAGTCACAAGATTGCTTTTCAACGCAGTCATGACAAACCGCAGGTGTCGAAGGAGGCGTGCTAATGCCAGCAGATTCCAGAACCCCACGAGTACTCTTATTATCCATCTTATTTCTCTTCGTGGCCGGCTTTGCCGCGGGCCAGGCTAGCCCGCCAACTGCCGGTAAGAGCGCTCAATCCGCCAGCGCTCCCGTGGCCAGTCCGCCTTCCCCCGAAGTCTCGAAGTACGTGGGAGCGGAAACCTGCAAAACCTGCCACGAGGAAATTTACAACGCGTGGGAGAAAACGCCGCACTGGAAGACCACGCTAAATAAGGAGCCCTCGCACCAAGGTTGCGAGGGCTGCCATGGTCCCGGTGCGGAGCACGTGGAGGGCGGCGGCGACACGAGCAAGATATTCAATCCCGCGAAGCACTCGGCCAAAGAGGTTGACGCCAAGTGCCTGACCTGTCACGCGGGAACGCACCCGAACTTTCACCGCTCGCCCCACGCCAAGGCGAACGTCAGCTGTACCAGCTGCCACAGCGTTCATCAGAGCAAGGAAGAAGAAACGCTGCTGAAGGCTCCGCAGCCTACGCTCTGCTTCCAGTGCCACGCCGACACTAAGCCGGCGTTCAATATGCCGTTCCACCACAAGGTGAACGAAGGCTTGATCACGTGCAGCGATTGCCACGACGTGCACGGCACCTTCGGAGCCAACAACGTGAAGTCCACGGCCGACCAGAACGCGATCTGCACCAAGTGCCACACCGAGACGCGCGGGCCGTTCGTCTATGAACACGTCGCGGTCAAGGCCGAGGGGTGCCTGGGATGCCACACTCCGCACGGTTCCCAGAACGCCCGCCTGCTGAACATGCCGGCCATCGCCCCGCTCTGCAACCAGTGCCACAGCGGCGTAGCTGCCAACACGGTTCACGGAATGGGCGCGGGGTCGTCGGAAACCATAACTTGTACGAACTGCCATACCTATATTCATGGCTCGAACATGAATGCGGCGTTCCTCAGGTAGGAGTCATGGATTGCAGCGCGCCTGGAGAATCGCGGAGGCGCGGCCGCGTTTCGATTGCGCGTAGGGATTCAAGGTCTCGACGAGCAATGTTTTTCAAGTGAGGCTTTCAATATGATGAACCAAAGACGGATTTCCCGGCGGTTGAGTGAAAAGCATTCCCTTGCGGCGGCCCGACGCATTGTCGGGGGCATGGCCGCAGCCATTTTGGGCTTGACGGCGGGCACTGCCGTCGCGCAGGTTCCAATATTTGTGTCTCACCAGACCGCTCCGGACGGCTACACGCTTCATGAGTCTATCGATCTGGGCGGACATGCGGCCAATATCGACGGCAGCGGTGCCATGTACGACACTCTGGTCAACGAGCAGTCCGGTCCGCGCATACTGGGCGAGACCTTTGAGCTGCGCGCGCTGCCGCAAACGAAGAACACCCTCGTCGATCGCTTGAATGCCTTTACCAGCGGGCTCGGCGGCGATCCGAACGACATTGCCAAGCTGGACTTTTCCAAGGGCAAGCTCTACGACTTCTCCGGCCTGTTCCGCCGTGACCGCCAGTACTTCGACTACAACCTGCTGGGCAATCCGAACCTTCCGCCCGGCCAGTCGATTCCAATCGGTCCCGCCGCGGCGCCGACGGGTTCCTACGCGTGGCCGCAGGTGACGGAGTCGCCGTTTATGTTCAACACGGTGCGCCGCATGACCGACACCAAACTTACACTGCTTCCGCTGTCGAAGGTGACCTTCCGCGCCGGCTACTCGCAGAACGTCTTCCAGGGCCCGAGCCTGTCGCCCAGTGGTTATCAGGTCGCCGGCTCCTACGACCTGCTGCTCCAGGAGTATCAGCGCAACAGCACTGATGACTGGACGGGATCGGTCGAGTGGAAGCCCGTATCGCGGACCCGGTTGACCTATGAAGAGCAGGTCACTCACTACAAGGGCGATTCCTATTTCAGCATGGCGCCCCAGTATTTCAACCTGCAGGAAGCGGACGGATACAGGGTCGCAGTGCTCCAGAACTACGACAATCCGATCAACAAGCCGGTCGGCATCACCTGCAACGCCGGCGTTGGAGCCGCCTCAATTTACCCGGCGCAGACTCCGAACGGTCTACCCATCGTCGATCCGACGTGTAATGTGATTACCAGCTATTCGCGTTACCAGCCAACCCGCGAAATCTTCCCGACCGAAATCTTCCGTTTACAAAGCTCCAGCATCAAGAACGTTACGATGAACGGCAACGTTCGCTACACCTACGCGAACACGAGCCTGCCTAACTACTACGACGACTTCCAGGGTCTGGCGGCAAAGAGCCGCGAAATCACGTATGCCGGCAACGCCCGCGCCAACCGGGAAGCGATCGCCTCGGACTACGGCGTCACTTGGCAGGTGCTGAAAAAGCTTAGCATCTCCGAGCAGATCGACTACTCGAATGTGCACCAGCCGGGAGTTGCCGACATTACGAGTCTAACCACCGTGACTTCGACTTCCGTACCCCCGACCATCAATAGCACGACGTTAACCACCACGGTGGTCAACACTCCGATCAACCCGGCCACGGGCAAGGCAACTTCTACGTTTGAAGGCAGTCCGAGCGTCGCTACGCCGCTGTTCGATTTCTTCGGCCAGAAGTTCATCACGAACAACCTCACGGCGGCGTACGACCTTACGGATCGCACCACGTTCACGCTCACCTATCACTACCAGCAGCACACCATCGGCGAAGGTGCCGCGAACACCACGGGATACCTGTCCGGTATCTCCAACTTCACCATCGACGAGAACGGCGGTACCTTCGGCGTCAATGTGCAGCCGGCGAACCACTGGAACATCAACGGTTCGGTCGAGGTTCTGCACGTCGACAATGCCCTCACCCCGGTCGCACCCCGCGAGCTTCAGCATTACAGAATTCACACCACTTACCGGCCGCACACCTGGGCGACGTTCTCCGGCGCGTACAATGACCTCGAGCGCCACAACAATACGAACAATACAGGCACAGCGTCCGTTGATGGCCCGCTCCAGCACGTCGATCACAGCCGCATCTTGAGTTTGAACGCCGACTTGATGCCGAACGAGCACTACGGGTTCGACATCGGCTATGCCTACAGCGACGTGTACACGGCGACCAACATCTGCTTCCTGGGCACGGCCTCAAGCACCACCATACCGGGCGCCGCGACGCCCACCGGCACGGCCTGCCCGTCTCCGACTCCCCGCGGGGGAAGTGGTCCTTATACTTTTGGTCCGGCTAAGGACTTCATGAACGCTCCAACACAGTACGCGTCAGTGGCCTTGGCTCTTTCGCCGATCGACAAGTTCCACGCCAACATCGGCTACCGAATAAGCTCGGTCAACGGCAGCCGCTTTTTCAACGATCCGCGCGATGTGAACGGATCGCTGGTCTCTACCTACCTGTCGCCTTTTGTGAATCTCTCCTATGCGATGCGAAAGAATCTGATCTGGAAGGGCGAGTATAACTACTTCGGCTACGGCGAGGGTGGTCCTTCGGGAGCACAGTATTGCAATCCCTCCAGCACGGTCCCGACGCTGACTATGCCGGCTCCGGTCGTGCCCTGCAGCACGCTGCCAAATACTGCGATAAGCGGTCCGGCCTACGGGTTCACCGCGCCTCGGAACTTCCATGCAAACAACGCAACCGTTGGAGTGCATTACGAGTTCTAAAAACATCCGTTGTCAGCCGTCAGCTATCAGCTCTCAGAATTTCCGATTGGCGGACGCGGAGACTCAAAAAGCGCGGAGTACCACGAGGACCTCGGGATAGAACTAGTTTTCGCTGAAGGCCGAAAGCTATCAGCTGCCTCTTTACACTTGTTCTCGGGCCTCGCCCAGGGCAACATTCACATCCAGCTTTTTCTTATTGCGGTAGATCGTTATCTTCACCGTGTCCCCGGCGCGATGGTCGTTCATCATCTGTGCCAGGGTGTCCTCGTCCTCAATTTTTTCGCCGTCGATGGCGACCATCAAATCTCCGCCGAGCATGATTGGAATGTTCCCCAGAAGGGCGCGCTCGGTGCCGCCTTTGAGGCCGGCCTGGTCCGCCGAGCCGCCGGGGATGACTTGCACGATCAGCAAACCGTAATCCACGGGCAGGCCCATTTCATCGGCCAGTTCCGCGCTGATCGGAATCGTTCGCACGCCCAGGGCGGGACGGCGCACGCGGCCGAGCGTCATCAGATCGTTGAGCACGGCTTTCGCGGTGTTGATCGGAATGGCAAAACCGATTCCGGCATTCTGGCCGACGCTGGACAGAATCATGGTGTTGATGCCAATCACTTCGCCGTGCCAGTTCATCAGCGGGCCGCCCGAGTTGCCCGGGTTGATGGCGGCATCGGTTTGAATCGCTTCATCGATGGTCGCGCCATTGGGCTCGCGCACGGGACGGATCGAGCTCACGATGCCGCGCGTCATGGTTCCGGCCAGCCCGAACGGATTGCCGATGGCATAGACCTTTTGCCCCACCTGCAAGTTGCGCGAGTCGCCGAGCACGGCGGGAACCAGGTCGGGTGCCTTGATCTGAATCACCGCCAGATCGTGCGCCGGATCGGTGCCCACCACCGTCGCTTTGTACTTCTTGCGGTTGTGCAGCGTGACTTCCACCTGCCGCGCGTCGGCGACGACGTGGTAGTTGGTGAGGATGTGACCATCCTTGTCGATGACGAAGCCCGAGCCCTGGCCTTCCTGCGGTTGGAGGCCGTAGAAAAAATCAAACGTCATGGCGCGCGATGTCACGTTCACCACCGACGGGATATTCTTGCGGTAGACGAGAATATTGTTCTGCTCTTCGCTGTCCAGGCTTTCGTTGCCGGCAGCCTCCGTGATCTCCACGTGCGCGGGATGAGTCAGCCAATTCGAGGGATGCAGCAAGCCCGACTGCGAGTTCGAACGCCAGGTGGTGAAGTAGAAGAATGCTCCGGCGAACGCCAGAGCGAATATTGCGGGCCGTAGGAGTTTCATAAGATCAACCTTGGGGGACGAGAACCGGACCCAGGAAATAAACGTGAAGAAAAGGTCCAGATTCGAGTCTACCCAACTTCGATTCTAAACAATGTTCCGGCGCGAGGCACGCGGCAATGGGGAAGCGAGCCAAACGCACAATATTAGATGCCACAACCGGGCAGGGATCGCAACCGAAGTGGCGGCGAAAAGGCGCGCGATTCCGAGTCCGAAAACGTCTTCGCGGCTTTAGGCGGTGACCGGCGCTTGCATGGCGGAGACGACAGCTTCCAGGTGAGCCAGCGTTTCCTCGACGGTAAGCGAGTACATCTCGCGGCCCAAACCCTCGCCAGCCTGAAGCGCGGCTTGCAAATAATGCCCGGCAATTTCCACGGCCAGCGAATCGGTAATGGCCTTGCCGGTGCGCTTCTTGTACTCCACCCAGGCGGGGTGGGGCAGCGCCACCCAAACCGTTCTTCCGTCGAACCAGAAACTTAACGTCAACGGCATCGGCGTGACGGGTGGCGATGGCGACGATGAGCGCCTGATAGACGCAGTGAACCTGCTTCTTGGTCCAGCGGTCGGTGGCGGTGAAATCTCCAAACATGGCTAGGAAAACTATAGCGGAGGGATGAGGTGCGAGGCAAAACGGGATTGTAGGTTCCTCCGCAAAGGTCACAAATCCGCGTCAGCGTGGCATTCACAGGCCTAAAGAAATCTTAACTTGCTCTTGAACCTTCTTGAATGTCGCTTCCGACAATCGGCCAATCGCGGGGTATTGAAGCAGGGTTTTCTCCAGGGTGGTGACTTGATCGCACTTGGCCCAGCAATCGGCGTCGAGTCCGCCGTCTCCGGCTTTGATGGGAACGCGCATACTGAATTTTGCGTGTTCGACCGTAGTGAGGCCCACCACGCATACGTCCAAGGCATGGCGGTTCAGGGCATCGACCGAGAGGATTACGACCGGACGCCGCTTGGTGCCAAGGGCGACCAGATAGACTTCTCCGCGTCTGGGATGAGTGGGAAACTGTGGCATCAGTCGCGGTCAAACGTGCGCAGCGCCGCCTCCTGAAAGTCCAATGCAGCCTTTCGGCGTTTTCCCTGGGCAGTCGCGAAGAAGGCTGCCGCTTCAGCTTCCAGCTTTTCGTCCCGTTCCTGAATAATGGCCCGCTTCAGCAGGGCATTGACACGTTCGCTCGCGGAGCGGCCGCCTTTGGTAGCGGCAACGTAGTCGCCGATTTCAGGATCTATGGTATAAGTCTTAGCCAGCTTCGTAGCTGTCTTCATAGTTATTCTCGTATTAAATATAATATAAACACTACGAGAAAATGTCAAGCAGAATACTCAGGTGAACTTAAGAGATACCAGCCACTCGTCTAGCTGGAAAAATGGATCTTTGAACTGGGGCTAGCGAAAGAATGGACCCGAGACGCTCATCGCAGCTTTGCTGGCAGCGGCTTCGGCAGGAATGCCAACCTCAGGAGTTCTTGTTCGACCTGCGTTTCCGTCCACTCGGGGTATTCGCGGCTGATCCGCGCCCTGGCCAATTCCCGGGCGAACAGGCTCATCTCCAGCGCCAGTAGCAGGCGCTGTTCTCCCGACATTGCCCGCTGAATTCGAAGCTGGACAGCTTGCGCCGCAGGGCTGGTGTCGTTTATTGGCTCTGGGATGGGCACGAGCAAGATGTTACCACGGGGCCTTGAGCCGATCAGCCTCCGGCGATGGCTCCGAGGACGATCAGCGGCTCCGCGCCGGATGCGACCGCGTCGGGGAGTGGGGCGTCGGGCGATTCGTGGGAGAGATCCTGCTCGCAGGCGAAGAAGCGCAGGAACGGCCGGCGCTCCTGCGTGACGTGATCGCGGATGGTCCCGCGCAGCATGGGATAGCGAGCCTCGAGCGCGTCGAGGACCGAGCGTAGGGTGACTGGGGCTTCGACTTCGAGGGTTACTTCGGGGCCGGTGTGGGATAGCGTTCGCAGGTGGGGTGGGAGGATTAGTCGGACCATGTCGTATTTGTAACGCCTACGTCTTTGGCAAAAGGCAGAGAGTCCCTACCATCTCCTTCAATTGTCGCCTTAGCATGAAGCCCACCCACTCCCGCATTAGTAGGAGTTTTACACTCGTGCGCTGTATTACTCCAGAGTCAGACGAGGGGTCCAGTAATGGAATAGTAGTACCCGTGTACGTCTGATCGACCAGCACAACACCAGCATGTAGGTACCTCGACCGACTCTTATAGTGGTCTTTGAACACTTCGGCGATGTATTTTGAACTTCCGGGCTGCATACGTAGTGTGGCGTACTCGACCACCCGAGAGCCGATTCGGTGGCGCTCTTGCCCGCACTCCCTGCACTTTGTGCTTGGTGGGGAGTTAATAGAGGAAGCTACTTCCACCGATGAAATGTACAGCACCGTGGCGATTTCCTCGGCCCGACGGGAAAATTTAGCGGCCAAGGCCAATCTGCTGTCCACGCCCACGTACGCTTCATATTCTCCGCTGCCATCGTTACGCATGCCAGTTGTAATCAGGCCGTCGTAGACAAGAGCATCTTGCTCTCTGGCAGCGTGGTAGTGGTGGCACGCACGCGCAAAAGTATCTTCGGTGTCGGTGAGCCGATCAACTGACATCCAAGCATCGATCAAGGCATGTGCTTCCTTTGAAATGAGCGACCATGCACCAACCGATGGATACTCGTCCATCCAATCGCCATCTGCGGTGAATGCATTCTCGGGCGGCGGGCCAGTCTCTGTTTCATCGCCGGAAGGTGCTGCACTTGAATGGGCGGCTGCTCGATCAGCTGAGGTGTTGCTCCAATAGAGATGATTTGTCTCGACGGCGAGGACGTCGAGCACAAGCGGCAGTCGGCGCATTGCCTCGGATCTGGCATCTGTCTCATCAAATGCACGGACCCGTAGCCAGAGTGACATGGTCGCCTTGCCAGTCGGCCGGATGCCAAACCATGTTCCCCTATAGGGCGCCAGTGTTTTCCGAAGTGCAGCAACCGATACTTCCAGCGTCGTCTCCCGCGGCGTTGCGCGCTTTTTGAGGGCAGCGTGGACTGCCTCCTCGATGCCATGGCCTACCTGATCGTGTGAGTCGGGCGGCGTCTCATGCGGTTCCCACAGCAGAAGGCCATTTAGCACCGACCGCGTCTTATATTTGAGCGACACTGGAATGGTTTGCACGCCAATGTCCATCCATCCCAGGAAAATCAATTGTTGACTGCCATGCTTAGTCGGCTGGTAACTCCACGCGCACTTGCCGTATCGCATCCTGAGTTCTGCCCAGAGGGCGCGGAGAAAGGTATTGCTGTCATTAAGATCTGTGAGACCTGCGATGGCAATTCTCATTGCATAAGTCCTGCACCATCGATTCCGTTACCTTATTTCGTTTTGCTTCACCCCAGCGTCTGCACCTCGACGCTCAGCACAGCCGGCAAATCCCGCACAATCGGATTCCAGCTATCTCCGGCATCGGCGGAGGCGTAAACCTGCCCGCCGCTGGTGCCGAAATAAATCCCGCACTCATCCAGAGAGTCCACGGCCATGGCGTCGCGCAGCACGTTGACGTAGCAGTTGCTTTGCGGCAGGCCCTTGGTCAATGGCTCCCACTCGTTGCCTCCGGTGCGGCTACGGAAGACGCGCAGCTTGCCATCGGGAACAAAATGTTCCGAGTCGCTCTTGATGGGGACCACGTAGATGGTCTCCGGCTCGTGGGCGTGCACGTCGATGACGAATCCGAAATCGGTGGGCAGGTTTCCGCTGATTTTCTGCCACGAATCGCCGGCGTTGTCGCTGCGCATTACGTCCCAATGTTTCTGCATGAACAACACGCCGGGACGCGATGGGTTCATGGCGACGTGGTGAACGCAGTGGCCGACCTCGGCCGTTGGGTTGGGAATGTATTTCGAGTACAGGCCGCGGTTGATCGGCTGCCAGGTCTTGCCGCCATCATCGGTGCGGAATGCGCCCGCCGCCGAGATGGCGACGAAAATACGCTCAGGATTGCTGGGATCGAGAATGATGGTGTGCAGGCACATGCCGCCCGCGCCGGGTTGCCACTTGGGGCCGGTGCCGTGCCCGCGCAGGCCGGGGAGTTCGTGCCAGTTCTCGCCGCCGTCGGTTGAACGGAAGAGGGCCGCATCTTCCACTCCCGCGTACACCGCGTTGGGATCGGTGAGCGATGGTTCGAGATGCCACACGCGCTTGAACTCCCACGGGTGCTGCGTGCCGTCGTAAAACTGGTGCGTGGTGAGCGGTTTGCCGGTTTTGGCAGACACGTCGTACACGAACTTGTTGCTCTCGGCTTTCGGAGGACCGGGGGCGGGCGCTTCTCCGGGCGGCGTTCCGGGCTGGTGCCATGTCTTGCCGCCGTCGTCCGAGCGCTGAATGATCTGCCCGAACCATCCGCTGGACTGCGAAGCATACAGCCGATTGGGATCAGCGGGCGATCCCTTCACGTGATACATTTCCCAGCCGGCAAAGTGCGGGCCGCTGACGTCCCATTTGTCGCGCTTGCCGTCCGCTGTGAGGATGAATGCGCCTTTGCGTGTGCCGACCAGAACTCGTACCTTGCTCATTGTTTCTCCTCGTTGTGTGGAGCTTTATTCTATCCTCTGCCTGGCCCGCATTTGCCTTCATGGAACTTTCTGGTAGCTGAGCAGAACGATCCCCGATGCAAAAACCTCTGTGGACAGAAGCTTCATGCGAATTCTCTCCGTGATGCCCGGGAACAGCGGTTTGCCGCTGCCGATGAGAACCGGGCTGAGGATGACCCGGTATTCGTCGACCAGCCCCTGTTGCAGGAGAAACGATGCAAGCCTCGCGCTGCCGAGGACCACCATGTCCTTGCCCGGCTGTTGTTTCAGTTTCGCGACTTCTTCCTGGATATTATTACTGACCAGCCGCGAATTCCAGGCCACGTTTTTCAAAGTCTTGGAAAAGACAACTTTGGGCAAATTGTTCATCTGGTGGGCGATTTCATCCGCCGGAGCCGTCGGCCAGTAGGCCGCCATAAGTTCGTAGGTAGCTGCGCCGAAGAGCAGAGTGTCTGCATTGCGCAGCATCTCTTTGGCGTAGGCAACAAATTCTTCGTCCACGACATGCCAATCTAATTCCTTGTTGGGTCCTTCGAAGAAGCCATCGAGTGATGCCATGTTCGAAACGATTACTTTGCGCATTATTGTTAAGCTTTCCTTCTACTTAGACGGTTGAACCCCCTCGTTGGACAACCGCGAGCCTGATCCCTTCACCGCGGCGCCGAACTTCGCAGCGGAATAAGCGCACGCAGCCGCTCGTCGCGCAGGAATAGCCCTGCCCAAACCACAATGCCGACAATGATTGGCAGGAAGAACGGCTCACCCGCGCGCACGTGCGTAGCCGTTGCCCCGCCCAGATAGCCTGTCATCAGGATGGCGCCGAGAACGGAACTGCGCGGGATCGCGTATACGACCGCGCAGGCAATCTCAATGATCGCGATGCGCAGCAGAGAGCCGCCGGGGTAGCCGTAATGAGCGAACCCCGGCGCAGCCAGGGCCGGCTTCAACAAGCTGAAGGTTCCGAAGAAAATAAATAACAGCACGGGCAGTGCGCCGAGAATACGGCCGGCCCAGAGCATCTTCTTTGAGGCAACAGACGGTTGAGCGGTCGATTGCATGTTTCCTCCCAAAAAGTCCGTACGCAACAAACAAGGCTAACCCGCTTTTCCGCAGTTAACGATCCAGGGAATGCCGAACCGATCGACGAGCATACCAAATCGGATGGCCCAAAATGTCTCCTGGAGCGGAATCTGCACCGTTCCGTTTTCCGCCAGGGCGTGGAATATGCGCTCCGCCTCCGCGGGGGGCTGGATGCCGAGCATCACGGAGAAGCCTTGAGGTTTCTGGTAGTGCTCCGGCTGAGCGTCGGCTCCCGTCAACACTTCGTCGCCTATTTTCAAGGTGGCGTGAAGGATCTTGTTGCGCCATGCAGTGGGCACTTGGTCCGCCATGGGCGAGCCCTCGTGGGACATCATGAAAGTGATTTTCCCGCCAAGGTACTGTTCGTAGAACTTGAAGGCTGCCTCGCATTCGCCGTTGAAATTAAGGTGGGGATTCAATTGCACAGTGCACTCCTTGGAATAAATAGCGTCGAGAATTTGCGCATGCCTTCCGCCGGGTTCGGGTTGCTTCGGATAACATAGTTTGGTGCCGAATCGGATTCCGAAGCAAGGTAAACTTAATATTCTTCGCGCCCCTCACCTTAGCAAATTTCCCTGGCTCGTTCACGGATTTTCCACGCGTGTAGGCGGATTCTCGCGCGCATACGGCAAGGACACGCTGAACCTGGGATTTACCAAGGGCGATTCCAAAGCCGCGGTCGAGCGCAACCGGGCGGCATTCCTGAAGCAACTTGGCGCTGCGGGTGATCGAGAGTCCAGCGTCTGGCCGCTGGTCACGTTGCGGCAGGTTCATTCCGACGTCATTCGGCTGGTCGGGTCGGCCCCTGGATCGCAGCTTTTTGGCGACGGGCTAATCACTGCGGCTCCTGGCTTGTTGCTAGCCATTCAGACTGCCGACTGCCTGCCTGTAATTCTTGCCGATCCGAAGCGGCGTGCGGTAGGTGTGTTTCACGCCGGTTGGCGCGGCACGGTCAAGCGGATCGTGGAGAAGGGAGTGGGCGAGATGCGCCTTCGGTTCGGCAGCCGGGCGCGCGATCTTAAGGCTGCGATTGGACCCGGCATTCACGGCTGTTGTTATGAAGTGGGCCCGGAAGTTCGCGAGCAGTTTGAGTCGCAGTTCGCGTACGCGGCAAAGCTGTTTCGCGAGGTCGAGGAGTCCGATCCGGTGCGCGAAAAATATCCTATGCTGTTTCTGACGGCGCGCGCCCCCGGCCACAGTGAGTTGCCGAAGAAAATTTATCTCGACCTGGTGGAGGCGAATCGTCAACAACTGTTGGCTGTTGGGGTGCCGGCGAAGAGCATCGAAGCCTCGCCGCTATGCACGAACTGCCGCACGGACTTGCTGTTCTCCTATCGCGCCGAGAAGGGAAAGACTGGACGGATGATGGGCGTAGTGGGAATCAGAGGGTGAGGCGGAAGGCAGAAGTCAGAAGGCAGAAGTCAGAATGCAGAAGTAAGAATGCAGAAGTAAGAACGAATTCGCTTTTACTTTTGCATTCTTACTTCCTTCTGACTTCTGCATTTTCTACGCCGTGGGAGGTGCGGCGGGCGGTGGAGCAGGTGCCGCCACGTCCGCGACGCCTTCGTTCACCAGGTCCTTTAACTCCTTGCTGGGCTTGAAGAAAGGAATTTTCTTGGCGGGCACTTCGACTTTTTCGCCGGTCTTGGGATTGCGGCCCATGCGGGACTTGCGCTGGCGGGTGCGGAAGCTGCCAAAGCCGCGGATCTCGATTTTGTCGCCCGCGCGCAGGGAACGCACTACGCTGTCAAAGATCGTTTCCACGATCACTTCGCTGTCTTTGCGCGTAAGTTCCGCCAAACGCGAGACTTCATCGATCAGATCGGCTTTCGTCATGGTGTCCTCTTGGCTCCCGAGATCTTCATAACCTTCTCAAATTTCAGGGGTTGTATGCAAGTCGCGGGTTTGGGGCGGTGCCGGGCCGTCAGGTCTTAGGTGTGTAGGGGACAGGGTACCAGGTAGCCGCAAGCACCTCAGACCTGGGTCCCAGCAGCCCCGCCCTACTTCCACAAATAATAAAACCCAACGTGCTGCTCCAGCATTTTCTCGGTATTGGGCAGATACTGCGAAACGTCGCCCAGCAGCAGATCCAGCAGTGTCCGGCGATCCTTCTCCGGATGCACCAGCGTTGGCTCACCCGAGATGCCGACCGATTTCGCCGTATCTTTGACCACGGCTTCAAAGTCGCCGACGTTGTCAATCAGTTTCATGTCGAGAGCCTGCTTGCCGGTCCAGACTTTGCCGTTAGCGATGGCTTTCACGTCGTCGAACTTCATGCCGCGGCCATCGGCCACGGCCTGCACGAACTGGCTGAACATGTTATCGATCAGCGACTGCATGTAGGCCTGCTCGGCGGGAGTGAGGTCCCGCGCCGGGTCGCCCGTGCCCTTAAACTCGCCCGTCTTGAACACGATGCTTTTGAGCTTGGCCCATTTCATCAGATCGCCGTAGTTCACCCACTCGGCGATCACTCCAATCGAGCCCACGATACTGCCGTTGTTGGCGTAAATCTTGTCCGACGCGGATGCGACATAGTAGGCTCCGCTGGCGCCCACGCTCTCGATGGAAACCACAATGCGCTTCTTTTTTTCCTCATGAATGCGTTTGACCTCGCGGTAAATCTCTTCCGACGCAGCCACGCCGCCGCCCGGCGAATTCACATGCAGGATGATGGCCTTGATGGACGAGTCGTCGGCGAACTTCTTGAGCTGGCCGACTACCGGCTGCGGCGAGAGAATGACGCCGTCGAGGTCGACCACGCCGATGCGGTCGCCAAAGCCGCCAAACGAGGATTCATTGCCGCCCGCGTGCAGCGTGAGGTAAACCAGCGAAAACACGGCCAGCACAAAGAGGAAGAATGCTCCTCCGCCAATCAGAATCCAGAGCAGGGTGCGGGAACGTCGTTCAGGCATAGGGGAAGTTTAGCACCGGAGGAGGTAGGATGTTTCCAGTTTCCAGTTTCTAGTTTCCGGTTCTGCGTGATATTTCGTGCGGCTGGAGCGACTGCATCAGGCCGTGGAGAAGACGGCTGACTTCCCCTGAACAGATTGACAAGCGATCCGCAGTCTCGTCTTTCACATAGCCAAGATTGCGGGCGATAACGATTTGAGTCTCCATTTCGATCAAGGACCCGCGGGCCATGCCAAGAAATTGGCGAAACTCTGGCTTGGAGATTCTGCCTTGACCCTCGGCAATGTTACTGGCCACCGAAACCGCCGCCCGCCGCAACTGGCTTGTCAACCCGTAAATCTCTTCCCGAGGAAAAGATTGCGTCACTCGGTAGACTTCTGTGACCATCGTGATCGCTTTCTGCCAAACGATAAGGTCTCGATACGAATGTCCCATAAGGGCTCCTCATTATGGTGGTAGAACGACAGAGGACTGTCCTACAGGAAACTAGAAACCGGAAACTAGAAACCTGTCTGTGACGGATGAACAATTACTCGGAGCGATGCAGGTTCAGCGCTAATTTCAACCGGCGTGCGGCAGACGTATTCTCCGTCGGCGTAAATATCGAGCGGCGCCTCGGTTTCCACGCGGAGGCGCGCGGCCTGGAAGTAGTGCACTTCGCGGATGCGCAGGTGGCGGCCAAAGTAGACCGTGGGGAACATGCAGGCGAGTTTGAAGGGATCGACGCCGCCGATGACGCAGACGTCGAGCTGGCCGTCATCCATTTGCGCGTGGGGCGCGATCTTCATCCCGCCGCCGTATACCGCAGTGTTGGCGAAGGCGGCCAGCAGTGTGGGTTGATCGCTGCGCGTGGCCCAGCGCCCGGCTTCGTCCGGCGTAGAAATCTTCAGGGGGAACGGGGCAAAGCGGAAGATGGTTGGAGCCAGAGTTAACGCGTATCCGCCGTGTCCGCGCAACCAGCGCGGCAGCGCATTGGCGCGGCGGGCCACTTCGGCGTCCAGCCCGACGCCGGCCACGCTGCAGAAATAGCGCTGAGTACCGAGTACCGAGTTGCGAGCAGACCCGTTTTGAGCAGGCGACTCGCCCGCGGCTTCTAATGGGTTCATTACTCCCAGATCGATGGCGCGCACGTTGTCTTGGGCGGCGCAGAATCTTCGCCACGCGGCGAGCGAATCGCGCACGCTGCGCAGCCCAAGAGCGCGGGCAAAGTCATTGCCGCTGCCGGTCGGGACAACGAGAACAGGCAGGCCGAGCTTTACCAATCGACTCAGGTGACGATGGATGGTGCCATCGCCGCCGAAGAGCAGGATGACATCTGCTTGATCCGATGCGGAGGGCATTCCGATGCGCCAGTCGATCGTCTCGCCGGTTTGAAAGGGCCTGAGATTCTTCGGAGAACATCCCAACCCGAGGATGGCGGCCGCGCGCATGTGCGCGGTTGAGAGTAGCAGAATTGCTCGTGTGGGGACAGCCGCCAATGTTGTACGACAGCGACTAAGGAATGATATGGACTTTTTTCATAGTTCTCCCAATTCTAACGTCGAAAGGAGGCCCCCCGCTCATAGCACTAGACCAGACCTCCGTTTTAACTTCGCCCGCAATTTGCACCGCTCCCTGCTTCAACTTGCGCTGCGCTTCGCTGATCGAATTCGCAAATCCGGCCTTGTACAGTAGTTTGTCTAACCTGATCTGCCACTGACCTTCGGCGACCGGCTCGGTCTTCACATCGTCGAGCTTCACGGTTTTCACGTCGTCGAGTTTTACCTGCACTAGCTCGATTACCGTTGGGGACTCACGATCTTGAAACTGCTTCCCCCAATCCTCCCCCGCCTTCGCCGCTGCTTCCATCGAATGGAAATCCGCCACAATCCTCCCCGCCAACTCTTTCTTCGCCTGCATCGGGTGCGCTTCCCGCTTCATCTTCTCGATGTCCGCGACCTGCACATCCGTCAGCAACTCGTAATATTTCCACATTCGCTCGTCGGAGATCGCCATGATCTTTCCATACATCTCAAGGGGCGGCTCATCGATTCCGATTGCGTTATCGAGGGACTTCGACATTTTCTCGTTGCCCTGCCGCCACCCTTCGAGGATCGGCGTGGTCAGCACCACCTGCGACTCCTGCCCATAGGCGCGCTGCAACTCGCGCCCGACGAGCAGATTGAATCTCTGGTCGGTGCCGCCGAGTTCTACATCCGCTTCGAGCGCAACCGAGTCGTAGCCCTGCACCAGCGGATACAGCAATTCGTGCAAGGAGATCGGCTTCTCGTCCTGAAATCGTTTGTGAAAGTCCTCGCGCTCCAGCAGTTGCGAAACGGTGTATTTCGCCATCAGGCGGACGAAATCGTCGGCGGTGAACGCGCCCATCCAGCGGCGGTTGAAATCGATTACCGTTTTCTGCGGATCGAGAATCTTGAAGACCTGTGCTTTGTAGGTTTCGGCGTTCTGCTCGATCTGTTCGCGAGTGAGCGGCGGGCGCGTGACCGAGCGGCCAGTGGGGTCGCCGATCATGCCAGTGAAATCGCCGATCAGGAAAATTGCAGTGTGGCCGAGATCCTGAAAATGCTTAAGTTTGCGCAAGACAACGGTGTGCCCAAGATGCAAGTCGGGAGCCGTCGGATCCATGCCGAGCTTCACGCGCAGCGGTTTTCCCGAGGCGCGCGACTTCTCCAGCTTGGCGCGCAGGTCGGACTCGCGGATGATTTCCGCCGAGCCCTTTTTGAGATACGTGAGTTGTTCGTTAACAGATGCGAAGGTGGACATGGGAAAGGACATTATAAAGAAATGCAGAAGTTAGAACGCAGAAGTTAGAATTGCTTCGAAGCGGATGAGGCTCATGGCGGCGACGAACGTTCATATACGAAAGGCGACTGCCGCAGATGTTCCTCGGTTGCGGGAAGTGATTGAGGCCTCGGTGCAGGGCCTGCAAGCGGAGGACTATTCACCGGCCCAGATCGAAGGCGCGCTGCGGTCCGTGTATGGTGTGGATAGCCAGCTCATCGCCGATGGAACGTATCTGGTGGCGGAGGTCTTCGATTCGCAAAACCAGGAATCGCAAAAAGAACCCGAGATCGTCGCCTGTGGCGGGTGGAGCAAGCACAAAACTCTATACGGGGGCGATCAATTTGCGGGGCGGGAAGACTCGCTGCTCGACCCGGCCCGGGATGCGGCGAAGATCCGCGCCTTCTTCGTGCATCCGCAGTGGGCACGGCGGGGCATCGGCGGGATGATCCTTGAAGCCTGTGAAAACGCGGCGCTGGAAGCGGGCTTCACACGTCTGGAGATGGGCGCAACTTTGAGCGGTGTGGCTTTCTATAAAGCGAAGGGATACGCGGAGATAGAGAGCCAAGAGGCTCCGCTGGGCAACGGAGAAGTGCTGGCGATCGTAAAGATGGCGAAGAAATTCAAGTGAGAAGTCAGAATTTTCTTACTTCTGCCTTCTGACCTCTGCCTTCCGACTTGCCCTCAGGAGCCTCCGCCCAACGACCTCGAACTCCCTGCCCAGCACGATGTTGATCGCCTCCGTATACGCAACATGCTCCTGCTCCAGGATGCGAGCGGCGAGCGCGTGCTCGTCGTCCGCGTCGAGCACCGGGACGGTCCTCTGCACAATGATTGCCCCGTGATCCAATTCCTCATCCACAAAATGCACGGTGCAGCCGGAAACTTTTACTCCGTAAGCGAAGGCCTGCTCCTGCGCCTCGAGTCCGGGGAATGCGGGCAATAGCGACGGATGGATGTTGAGAATCCGGCGCGGGAACTGCTGCACGAACCATGGCGAGAGCAGGCGCATGTATCCCGCCAGGCAGACCAGGTCCACATTGTGCTGTTTGAGCACCGCTACAATTTCGCGGTCGTGTTCTTCTCGGGGCTTACTTTTCGACGGAATCACCACAGCATTCAAGCCGCGCTGGCGGGCGGTGGCGATGCCGGGCGCGTCCGCTATGTTGGAGATGACGACGGCTATGCGCGCGTCCGCGATGCGGCCCGCGTCGATGCTGTCGGCGATGGCGACGAAATTCGAGCCGCGTCCGGAGAGAAGAATGCCCAGGGAATGCATTGGAGTTCACAATGATAATTCACCACGGAGACGCGGAGGCACGGAGAGATCACGAAATTTAAAAATTTATGGGGAGCGCAACCGCGGGGCCAAGGCGTGATCAGCCCTAAAGATCCTCTCCGTGTCTCCGTGCCTCCGTGGTGGGTGTACTTTTGACTCAGCTGTAAATCACCTTGCGCTCGCCTTTAACGATGCGGCCGACGGTGTATGCCTTTTCTCCCACGCGTTCGAGGACGGTTTGAGCTTTCTTGAACTTCGCCAGGGGAACGACCAGCAGCATGCCCAGCCCCATATTGAACGTGCGCAACATTTCATCCTGAGGAACATTGCCCAACTGTTGGAGGTGCTCGAACAATGGCAGCACGGGCCAGGAGCCGAGTTCGATCAAGGCTGCCGTGCCGCGCGGCAGAACGCGCGGCAGATTTTCCGTGATGCCGCCCCCGGTAATGTGCGCCATCGCGGAAACGCACTGCCCGTCAATCAGCTTCCGCAGCGCGGGCCAGTAGCTCTTGTGCGTCCGCATCAGCTCATTGCCCACTTTATTCTTGATCTCATTCACGTAGTCGTCGGGCGAGTAGTGGGCGATTTCGAAAAGCAGTTTGCGGGCCAGCGAGTACCCGTTCGTGTGCAGTCCGTTGGAGGGCAGGCCGAGAACGACGTCGCCGATCTGCACGTCCTTGCCCGTGATAATCCGGTCGCGTTCCACCACGCCGACAATAAACCCGGCCAGATCGTACTCGCCGTTGGGATAAAAGCCGGGCATCTCCGCGGTCTCGCCGCCGATCAGGGCGCAGCCGTTGTGCTTGCAGGCGTCGGCGATGCCTTCCACCACCTGCTCGGCGATCGAGGGGTCCAGGGTTCCCGTCGCCAAATAGTCCATGAAGAATAGCGGCGCGGCGCCCTGCACGGCGATGTCGTTGACGCAATGGTTCACAAGGTCCGCACCCACGGTGGAATGGAGGCCCATTGCGAAGGCGATCTTCAGTTTGGTCCCGACCCCATCGACGCTGGAGACGAGCACGGGATCCAGATACTTGGCTTTGTCCACCGCGAAGAGGCCGCCGAAGCCGCCAATTTCGCTGAGCACGCCGCGGGTAAACGTTTTGTGGGCCAGATACTTAATGCGCTGTTTGGTGCGGTTGGCGCGGTCGATGTTCACACCTGCGTCAGCGTAGGTGATGGGCGTTGCGGCGGGCGTGGGTTTCTTGGCCACAGGTTCTGGCGGTGTCTCGTCCTTAGTCTCAGTGCTTCAGTGCGGGGAAACGCTGGGTTCCTTGCGACGCGTTAGCTTCCAAAGGCCGTCATTGTAACACGGTTGAAGAGGGCGCCGACTGAGGGCCAAGCGCAAGTTACAGAAGACGAACAAGCCTGAATACATTACAACCGCATTCCGCGGGCGCCCGCCCGCTCGGCACTGCCAGGCACTCCCTAGTGGGCGATGAATTCCGAAAAGAAATAGGCCAAAATGCCGAAAAGAACCAGCCCGGATATGCCATAAGCGGTGAGAACCCAGGCGCCGCGGCCTTCATGATGCCTGCTGGCCGCCACCGGTTGGGAGGAAGACTGCCGAACCGAAGAAGAGACTTCGGGGTCCCGATCTTCCATGCCAGAAAACCTCCGAACGGAAAGATCGTGGCGCAAATACATTATGCGTCACGCCTGCCCGGCGACCTGGCCGGACAAGACTACTGGGCCGCATTCTACTACGGTTTTGTGACCGGCGAATAAAGAAATGCGATCGGAATCACAGGCACGCCCTGCGGCTGGATGGCGTGAGTTTGGCCGACTCAGCGCCGACACAGCAACGAAGAGGGGCCCGCTCGAACAGACTCTTCAGGGGCCCAGCTTCGCAGGTGACAGATCCAAATGGTTAGCACTTGGCGCACGTATACTACTTAACCTTGGGGGCAATGGTTGCCGCCGCAGGTAACACAGGTTTCCGTGCACTTACATGTTCCGCCGCCACAGGTAACACAGGTTTCCGTGCACTTACATGATCCGTTTGTGGCGTCACCTGCTATCGCATTCCAAGGCGGAGTCGCCCAGGTTCGCAGGGTCACCTTCTTGATCCCGAGTTTCGTGGTCTCTGTCTTTTTCACTTTAGCCTCCTTAGACTTATAAACAACGGGGGCCCGAGTACAAGACGAATGTTACTCGCGGGCGAGAGGCGGGTCAAAACGATTCACGACCCACGACCGCCACTTGCGAATGGTTTGATAGCAAGGTCCCGCCCGGGTAAGCGCCGACCTGTCCTGCTCTCGCGACCTCCAGCCTTGGGATACAAGCGGCGCAGGCTTTACTATTACCCTATGCGTCGTCTCTTTATCCCGTTGCTCGTTGCCTGCATCCTGACCTTGCCTCTCTGCGCCCCGGCGCAATCGGGCGGAACTCCCACGTCCCCGGCAGTTCCCGCGAAAGCGAAAGCCGCCGAGGCGAAGCCCGCCGATACTGCATCTTCGAAACCAGAAGAAAAGAAGCACGATTATTCCCAGGAGGCGTTTGTGGTTGAGCAGTACCACTCACGCTACCGCTTTGAAGGCGATGGTACCGGCCGCAAAGAGACCATCGCCCGCATCCGCGTGCAAAGCGAGGCCGGAGTTCAGCAGTGGGGCCAGATTCAAGTTGGCTATAACTCCGCCAACGAGCGGGTGGAGATCGCCTACGTCCGCGTCATCAAAGAAGACGGCACCGTGGTGAAGGCGGGAGACGATGCCGTACAGGATCTCAGCGCTCCCCTGGAGCAGCAAGCTCCCGTCTACACCGACTATCGCCAGAAGCACATCACCGTGCCTGGCCTCCGTCCCGGCGAAACGCTCGAATACGACATGGTAACGGTGATTCATACGCCTTTAGCTCCGGGAGAGTTCTGGGCGGACTACGACTTCGACAAAAACAGCATCATGCTCGACGAAGAAATCGACGTGGATGTTCCCGCCGGCCGGCCGCTCAAGTTGAAAAACAAGCCGGGTATGGATCCGCAGATCTCGGAAGAGAACGGCTGCCGCCTCTACCACTGGACCAGTTCGCACCTGGAGCGCGAGGACGATGAGAAAGATAAAGACAAGGACAAGCAAAAGGAAAAGGAAAAGAAGAAAAAGAAGCGTCTCGACGAGGAACACCCTGACATTCAGTTGACTACATTCGTGAGCTGGGAACAGATCGGGCGCTGGTACGCCGGCCTGGAAAAGGACCGCCGCGCGCCTTCGCCGGAAGTTCGAGCCAAAGCCGACGAACTCACCAAAGGCCTCACCAGCGATTTGGACAAGGTGCAGGCTCTCTACGACTTCGTCGCGAAGAACTTCCGCTATGTCAGCTTGTCGCTCGGCGTAGGCCGCTACCAGCCGCACGCCGCCGGCAACGTCCTGCATAACCAATATGGCGACTGCAAGGACAAGCACACGCTGCTGGCCTCGCTGCTCGAAGCCGAGGGCATGCACGCGTCTTCCGTGTTAATCAACTCCAGCCGCAAGCTCGATCCCGACGTGCCTTCGCCCTCGCAGTTCGATCACGTCATCACCCTGCTGCCAATGACGACGCCGCCAGAAGAAGTCTGGATGGATACCACCAGCGAAGTCGCCCCCTTCCGTCTGCTGGCCTACACTCTGCGCAGGAAGCAGGCGCTGGTCATCCCCGCTTCCGGCGTGCCTCATCTGGAGGAAACGCCCGCCGATACGCCCATGCCCGATAGCGAAGTTTCTGAAGTCGAAGGAAAAATCAACGAGATCGGAAAGCTGGAAGCGCATGTGCATTACACCTTCCGCGGCGACGAAGAACTCATGCTGCGCTCGATTTTCCGCCGCGTCCCCGAAGCGCAATGGCTGCGTGTTGTCGAGAATGTGAACTCCGGAATCGGCGGCGACGTTACCAATTTGAAGATCAGCGATCCCGCCGCCACGCGCGAGCCGTTCACCATGTCTTACAACGTCGCCCGGCCGAACTACCTCGACTGGTCGAAGAAAAAGTCGGACCTGACGCTGCCGCTGTGCCAGTTCAACCTGCCGAATCTCGGAGACGACGATGGCGACCCGGACGCCGAACCGCTGAAGCTCGGTCCCAAGGCGGAGTATGCCTACAAGATCAAGCTCGAACTGCCCGCCAGGTACACCGCGCACGCCCCCCTGCCTTTTTCTCTGAAGCGCGACTATGCGGAGTATGAAGCCACTTACACGTTGCAAGGCACAACCTTCTCGGCGGGCAGGACGCTCACGCTGCGTCAGGACGAACTGCCTGCGCCGCGCGCCGAGGATTACCAGGCCTTTCGCCGGGCCGTCAACTCCGATCTGGGGCAGTTTCTTTCCCTCGAAAGCACGGTCGCGGGCACGCCCACGGCACCAGCCGACATGAAAGCCGATGACCTCGTCGAAAGCGGCCGCGCCGCCATCGCCAGCAACAATCTGCCCATGGCAATTCAACTTCTCAAGCGCGCCACGGAAGTGGATGCCAAAAATAAATACGCCTGGTACGCTCTGGCCCTTGCCTACATGGGTATGCGCCAGAATGACGACGCCATCGCCGCTCTCAAGAAGCAGATTGAGATCAATCCCTACGACGAGTACGCCTACAACGCTCTCGGACGTGTCTACTGGCAGGAGCGCAAGTACGACGACGCCGTCACCGCTTTTGACAAACAGATCGAGATCAATCCCCTCGACAAGTTCGCCCACGCGGGCTTGGGTGCGATGTATTCCGAGTGGCACAAATACGATTTGGCTGCGCCCGAGTTGGAGAAAGCCGCATCTCTCACGCCGGACGATCCGGCACTGCAGGTGAGTCTTGGCGACGCCTACCTCAACCTTGGCCAGGACGACAAAGCCCTCGCCACATTCGACCATGCAGTCGAACTCTCCGCCACGCCGCTGGTGTGGAACAACATCGCCTACCAGTTGTCTCTGAAGAAATCTCATCTGGACCGGGCGCAGCAGTATGCCGAGTCGGCGGTCTCGGCCACAACTGCGGCCTTGCGCAACTTGTCGCTCGACCGGCTAACGCAGCAGGATTTACCTTTGGTGCCCTCGCTCATCGCCTACTGGGACACGCTGGGTTGGGTTTATTTCAGCGAAGGCAACCTGGACAAAGCCGAAAAATATGTCTCTGCCGCATGGGGACTGGGCCACCATGGCGAGGTCGGCGACCATCTCGGGCAGATTTATGAAAAGCGTGGCGACAAGGATTTAGCCCTGCGCACCTACGCGCTTTCTTTGAGCGCGTTGCGTCCCGATCCTGAAACCCGCGGCCGCCTGGCCTCGCTGAGCGGCGGCGACGCCAAAGCCGACGCCGCCGTGGCGAAATACAAAGAGGACCTGCAGCGCACCCGCACCATCGACTTGGGCAAAGTTGCGAAGGAAGACGCCAGCGCGGAGTTCTTCGTGCTGCTGAGCCGCGGCGCAGGTTCCGCCGCAACCGTGGAAGGCGTAAAGTTCGCCAGCGGCGACGCAAAGCTGAAGCGCTTCACCGACGCCCTCCGCACCGCCGAATACCGCCTAACCTTCCCCGACGACACCCCGCTAAAAATCCTCCGCCGCGGAATTCTTTCCTGCTCCACAACGACCGGAAACTGCTCGTTCGTGCTTATGCTGCCGGACGATGTGAGAACGGTGGACTGAAGGGACCGTGCGACAGCGGAATTTAGGGAAGGATGCCGCACCACCAGCCGCGAAGCGGCGCAAGAATGCAGCCCACGGCGCAAGCCGTGGGTAGGACACGAAATGAGAACAAGCCCCGCAGGGGCGGAAGAAAAATAGGTGACACAATGTTCCTATATCCAGTTACGCTGAAGCGCGACCCAGACGGCGGATTCGTCGCCACGTTCAAAGACATCCCCGAAGCCATCACCCAAGGCGAAACCGAGTCGGAAGCATTGGCCGCAGCCAGGGACGCTCTGGAGACGGCCCTCGATTTCTATTTTGAAGACAATCGCGCGGTCCCCTTGCCTTCCAAAGCCAAGCCGCGACAACCCGTCGTCGAGCTTCCCGCCAGTCTCTCCGCCAAGATTCTTCTCCTCAACGAGATGATTCAGCAACACGTGCGTCCCGCGGAATTGGCGCGCCGACTGAAAACCACCCCGCAGGAGGTCAACCGCCTCACCAACGTCCAGCACACTTCCCGAATCGACGGCATCGCCGCCGCCCTCAAGGCTTTGGGCAAGCGGCTCGATATGCGCACTGTGTAATACCGGTTTGCAAACATGCTCATGTGGGGATAGCCTCCCCGAGCCTGCCCTGAGCGGAGTCGAAGGGGCTGTCCGGTCGAGCGAAGCTCGACAGCTTCCTCACACACGGCCGCAGAGAAGCAAGTCCCCACGCCGTGAATTATTTCGCTGAGAGATTCACAGCCTTCTCGTAAGCATGAGCGAGCCGCAGCACCAGATCTTCCCGCCAGTGCGCCCCCGCGATCTGCAATCCGATAGGCAGGCCGCCTTTCGTAAAACCGCAGGGCACCGAGATGGCCGGCAGTCCCCACACGTTGAACGGACGCGTGTTGCGCAACAAAACCAGCTCTGCCGGACGCAACGCGGCGGGATCTTTTTTCAGGTCGGCGATAGCCGGCGCCGCGATTGGCGTTGTGGGTGTGACCAGCAAATCGACTTTGTCGAAGATGCCCTGAGCGTGGCGGCGTGCCTGCTCCAGCTCGCGGCGCCGCTGAATGTATTCCGCCGCTGAGATGTTCTCACCCTTGCGGATGCGCCGCAGAGTCTCCGGTAGGTACAGATCGGGAGTGCTGGCCGCAGTGCCGGCGTGGAACGCATAAGCCTCGGCGGTCTGCACGGTGCGGTCCGTGGGTACCTCAATTTGCATTTCCTCGATCCGCACTTCACGAACCTCCGCCAGAGTGCCGATCACGCCGAGAGCCTGCTCCACCGCCGCGCGGACTTCATCGTCAACATCGTCATAAAAATACGAACGCGGAACACCAACTCGAAGATTCTTTGTCGCATCGCCCAAGCCAGAGACGTAATCGGCTACCGGAACATCGGCGCTGCCCACGTCGAGTGCGTCGTATCCCGCGATGGCCTGCAGCAAACCAGCCGCATCGCCGACGGTCGCGGCCAACGGCCCAACGTGATCGAGCGACCACGAAAGCGGAATCACGCCGCGCACGGACACGCGCCCATAAGTTGGTTTGATTCCGACGCAACCGCACAGCGCCGCGGGTTCGCGAATGGAGCCGGCAGTATCGGTCCCAATTGCCGCGTAGCAAAGCCCGGCGGCAACCGCGGCCGCCGAACCTCCGGATGAACCTCCGGCGATATGCCCCGTGTCCCATGGATTGTGAACGTCGCCGAAGAAACTGATCAGCGAGCTTCCGCCATAGGCGCACTCATGCAGATTATTCTTGCCCAAAATCACCGCGCCCGCCTCCCGCAGCCGCCGCACAACTTCCGCATCTTCGGTCGGCACACGATCCTGATAAAGCGCGCTGGCCGCGGTGGTGCGCGTGCCCGCAGTATCGATCAGATCTTTCAGCGCAACCGGAATCCCATGCAGCGGCCCGCGCCATTCCCCGCGCGAGATTTCGATCTCCGCCGCCCGCGCCTCCGCCAGCGCAGACTCGGGAGTCACCGTGATAAAGGCATTCAACGCAGGGTTCAATTTCTCGATGCGATCCAGGCAGGCGCGAGTCAGTTCGAGCGGAGAAACTTCCTTCCGCCGCAGACGCGGAGCAAGCTCAACGATGGTTTCCAAGCTAGGCATCGGCTCGAACGGACTTCATTGTAGTAGAGGGGCCAGGCCTCTGTGTAACTCTGTGTCCCGCGCGACTGAGGATTTTGCTCCGCAGAAAAAGCAACCAACAGCCAAGGCCTATAATCAAAACCGCTGTTCGGAACCCGGAGGCCAACCATGGCAGAACTGACAATCGCCCCAGTCGCCACCCACGGTTTCTTTGTTCAACGGCCGTTGGAGGGAAGACGGCGACCTGGTCGAAGTCCGGTCGCCATTCGATGGCAGCGTGGTGGGGCGGGTCACACAGGCGCGGCGTGAACATACCGAAGCCGCGGTTGCCGCTTGCGTGAAGGCCTTCGGCACCACCCGCCGCCTGCCGGCCTTCGAGCGGCAGCGCGTGTTGCGGCGCGTGGCCGCGGCGATTGCCGAGCGCCGCGAAGAATTTGCCCGCACCATCGTGCAGGAGGCGGGCAAGCCCATCAAGCTGGCGCGCATTGAAGTGGAACGCGCCGTGTTCATTTTCAACGTGGCTGCGGAAGAAGCCACGCGCATTTACGGCGAATATCTTCCCCTCGATTGGCAGGAGTTCACCGCCGGGCGCTGGGGCATCGTGAAACGCTATCCAATCGGCCCCATCGCGGGCATCACGCCTTTTAATTTTCCCCTGCACCTGGTCTCGCACAAAGTAGCGCCTGCAATTGCCGCGGGTTGCCCCGTGGTCTTGAAGCCGGCCCCGCAGACTCCGCTGTGCTCGCTGTTGCTGGCAGAGTGCGTGCAGCAGGCCGGTTGGCCCGATGGCGGCCTGAACGTGCTGCCGCTCTCCAATGAGGACGCCGGTCTGCTCGTCACCGACGAGCGCATCAAGCTGATCAGCTTCACTGGAAGCGTGCCCGTGGGTTGGGACATCAAGCGCCGCGCCGGCAAAAAAAAAGTTGCGCTGGAGCTGGGCGGCAACGCGGGCGCCATCGTGCACAGCGACGCGGATTTAGCTTACGCCGCCGACCGCTGCGTCACCGGCGGCTTCGGTTATGCCGGGCAAACCTGCATTTCGGTGCAGCGCATTCTGGTGGAGCAGTCGGTCTACGGCAAGTTCACCGATCTTCTCATCGATGGCGTAAAGAAACTGAAGACCGGCGATCCCATGGAGGAGTCGACCAACGTCGGACCGCTGATCCGCCAGAGCGATGCGGTCCGCGTTACCAGTTGGGTGGAGGAGGCGGTTCGTTCCGGCGCGCGCCTGCTGTGCGGCGGTGGCCGCGACGGGTCAATTGTCGATCCGACGGTGCTGACCGGCACCAAGCCCGACATGAAAGTGAATTGCCAGGAAATTTTTGGCCCGGTCGTGACCGTGGAGCCGTACCAGAATTTCGACGAGGCGCTGCGCCGGATCAACAATTCCAACTACGGCCTGCAGGCGGGCTTGTTCACGCGCGACGTGAAACTGCTTTTCCAGGCTTACGACGAACTGGAGGTGGGCGCGCTGATCGCCGGCGATATTCCTTCGTTCCGGATCGACCAGATGCCTTACGGCGGCGTGAAGGATTCCGGCCTTGGCCGCGAGGGCTTGCGTTACGCGATCGAGGAAATGACGGAACCGAAACTACTGGTGATGAATTTGCGCTAGGTTTTCAAAGAGACTGCGAGCGCCTGAAATCAGAGCATTTTTCACCGGGGTTCATTGTGAAACAGCTTTTACGAATTTCTTGGCGAGCACGCGACAAGTTCGCCCGAAATATTTATAATTCCGAGTTCTCCTGGCTGACGCGAGAAAATCTGTTTGAAGTTTCTTTTGCGTCGTAACCGTTGCTTCCATGCATATTAAGGATCCGCTGGGTCTCATTCGTATTTTCTAGAATTCGTACGTAAGCATGCCGCAGATTTTTCATCGCAGTGCGAACACCCTGTCCCGGGCCACGATTTTTGGCGCGGTCTTCGTCGTTGCCCTGCTCGGCTGGGTGGCGTACGAGGTGCAGGGTTCGCCGTATGTCACTTACGCCGGAGTGCGCAAGCCGCAGCCGGTGCCCTTCAGCCACCAGCATCACGTTGCCGGGCTCGGCATCGATTGCCGCTATTGCCATACCTCGGTGGAGACTTCGAGTTTCGCCGGCATCCCTCCCACCAAAACTTGCATGAACTGCCACTCGCAGATCTGGACCAACGCCCAGCTCTTGGAGCCGGTCCGCGCCAGCTACCGCTCCGGCCAGTCGCTGCAATGGACGCGGGTGAACCAGCTTCCCGACTTCGTCTTCTTCAATCACAGCATTCACGTGAATAAAGGTGTGGGCTGCAACACCTGCCATGGTCCGGTCGACCAGATGCCGCTGATGTATCAGCAGGAATCGTTGCAAATGGAGTGGTGTTTAGGCTGCCATCGCGCGCCGGAGAACAACCTTCGTCCCCGCGATCAGGTGTTCAACATGCGTTACCAGCCGCCCACGACCGTGAATCCCGTGGTGGTGGATGGACAGAGCTATACCGATCAACTCGACTTAGGCGCTGCGCTGGTGAAGAAATATAACGTCCGCAGCGTGAACGACATCGCCAGTTGCAACACGTGTCATCGATGAGCCGCGGCATAAGCGGTCGGTAATGAAAATGGACGAGCAAAATAAAACGAATAAGCGCGAAGACGTTTGCCCCAGCAAGAAAGGCAAGCTGGATCTGGATTCCGTTCGCGCGCAAATCGAAGCGGCAAATGAGAAAGCCGGTCCGGAATATTGGCGAAGCTTGGAAGAGCTTGCCGGCAGCCCCGCGTTTCAGGAGGCGCTGCACCGCGAATTTCCCAAGGACGCTTCCGAATGGGTCGATTCCGTCTCGCGCCGTGGCTTCTTGAAAGTGATGGGCGCGTCGATGGCGCTGGCCGGCATGACGGGTTGTGTGCGCCTGCCGCTCGAGCCGATTGTTCCCTACGTCCGCCAGCCTGAGGACGTGATTCCCGGCCGCCCCATGTTTTACGCCACGGCGATGACCCTCGGCGGCTATGCCAGCCCGCTGCTGGTCGAAAGCCATCTTGGCCGTCCGACCAAGATTGAAGGCAACGACCGGCATCCCGCATCGCTCGGCGGCACCGACATTTTTGCGCAGGCGTCGATTCTTGGGATGTACGATCCCGACCGCTCGCAGAGCGTCGTCTCCATGGGCGACCAGCGCTCCTGGCAATCGTTCATCACCGCGATTCGCGGGCCGCTCAACGCACAGAAGGCACTGCAAGGCGCGGGCATCCGCATTCTCACCCCGACAATTTCTTCACCCACGCTCGCCGATCAACTGCGCAGCTTCCTGAAGATTTATCCGCAGGCGAAGTGGCATGTGTACGAGCCTATCAATCGCGACAACGTGCTCGAAGGCGCGAAGCTGGCCTTCGGCCAGCCAGTCGAGACGCTCTACGATTTCGAAAAAGCCGACGTAATCGTCTCGCTCGACGCCGACTTCCTCTACGCCGGATTCCCCGGCAATGTCCGCTACATCCGCGATTTCGCCAAGCGCCGCAATCCCGACGGCAACATGAACCGGCTATATGTGATTGAGAGCACGCCGACTTCGACGGGGGCGAAGGCGGATCATCGGTGGCCAATGCGCGCGAGTGAAATAGAGAGATTTGCGCATGACTTGTCGAGCCATCTCCCTGTCAATCCGCCGACAGGAGGCGTAGCGGGTGATTACCCCGGGTTCGGTGGGATCGTGTTTCAAGATCTCGTGGCCCATCGGGGATCTGGCGTTGTTGTCGTAGGCGATCATCAGCCTCCTGTGGTACACGCTTTCGCTCATGCAGTAAATCAGGCGCTGGGCAACGTAGGCAAAACCGTTTTCTACGCCGATCCGGCGAATGCAAACCCGGTCAATCAGACCGAGTCCCTGAAGGACCTCGTGGCCGACATGCGTGCCGGCAAAGTCGATCTGCTGGTTATCCTCGGCGGCAATCCCGCCTACAATGTGCCGGCTGATTTGGAATTTGCCAGTCTGCTTAAGAGCAATAAGGTTCCTCTTCGCGTTCATATCGGTCCTCATCAGAACGAGACCGCCGATCTCTGTCAGTGGCACGTCAATCAAGCTCACGAGCTTGAGACCTGGGGCGACGCTCGCGCCTACGACGGCACCGTCAGCGTTATCCAGCCGCTAATTGCGCCGCTCTACAACGGCAAGAGCGCGCTGGAATTCGTCGCCCTGCTTTCAGGTCAAACCGATGCCACCGGCTATGATCTTGTCCGGGCCTACTGGCAGAAGCAGCACTCAGGCGCGGACTTCGAAGCTTTCTGGCGCAAGTCGCTGCACGATGGATGGGTTGAGGGCACAACCTACCAACCGAAATCGGCTGCGGTAAAAAATGATAGCTTTGGGTGGAAATGGGCGACCGATACAGCCATCGAGCTCAACTTCCGCCGCGACCCCACCATCTACGACGGACAATTCTCCAACAACGGCTGGCTGCAGGAACTGCCCAAGCCGATGACCAAGCTGGTCTGGGACAACGCCGTGCTCATCGGCCCCAAGATGGCGGAGCGGCTGCAAATCAAAGTTGAAGATGTTGTTGAACTGGAGTTGAACGGAAAGAAAGTCACTGGCCCGGTCTGGATTCAAGCTGGCCATCCCGACAATTCCGTCACGGTGACGTTAGGCTACGGCCGCCGCCGCGCCGGCCGAGTCGGAACCGCGCAGGGCTTCGACGCGTACGCGCTGCGCACGAGCGCCGCACCGTGGATCGCCACTGGCCTGCAAATCCGCAAGACCGGAGAGACTTACAAGCTAGCATCGACTCAGGGCATGCAAAGCATGGAGACCCCGGATGGCGCGACGCGTCCGCTGGTGCGCGAGACTACGCTTGAGGAATACCGCAAAGAGCCGAACTTCGCGCAGGAAGAAGAGCCCGCGCCCGGGCTCACGCTTTACAAGCCGTATCCCTACAAAGAAGAAGCCTACGCCTGGGGCATGGCGATCGATCTCAACTCCTGTGTAGGCTGCAACAACTGCATGATCGCCTGCCAGTCGGAGAACAACATCGCGGTCGTTGGCAAGGAGCAGTGCGTCATTGGCCGCCACATGCACTGGATTCGCGTCGATGCCTACTACCAGGGCGACCGCGACAATCCCAAAGCCTACTTCCAGCCCGTGCCGTGCATGCAATGTGAAAATGCCCCCTGCGAAGTGGTTTGCCCCGTCGGCGCGACCAACCACTCGAGCGAAGGCCTGAACGATATGGTCTACAACCGCTGCGTGGGCACGCGCTATTGCTCGAACAACTGTCCGTATAAGGTGCGGCGCTTCAACTTTCTGCTCTTCCAGGACTGGGAGACGCCGCAATACAAAATGATGCGCAATCCCGACGTCAGCGTGCGCAGCCGCGGCGTGATGGAAAAGTGCACTTACTGTGTGCAGCGCATCAACGAGCACAAGATCGACGCCGAAACCGCCTCGGTGCGCGAAGGCAAAGAAATCAAGATCGGCGACGACGAGCTGAAGACCGCGTGCCAGCAGTCCTGTCCGGCGGGCGCGATCGTATTCGGCAACATCAACGACCCGAACAGCAAGGTTTCAAAGTTGAAGGCGCAGTCGCGAAACTACAGTTTGCTCGGCGAACTCAACACTCGCCCGCGAACCACGTATCTGGCGGAAGTCAGTAACCCCAACCCGGAGCTGGAATCATAGGAGTAGCGCGGCGTGCAGCCCGAACATGGGCGAACAATAAATGGACGAGCAATCCAAACTGACGATCGATGCGCAGCCGGCTCCGGTGATGGAGCCGGGCTACACCTTCGCCACGGTCACGGAAAAAATCAGCGCCATCGTGCTGACCCGCCCCGCCTCGAACGGCTGGTTCCTGGGCTTCGGCGTCGCCTTCATGCTCACCATGATGATGCTGTTCGCCATCGGCTATCTCTTTCTAAAAGGCATCGGCATCTGGGGCGTGACCATTCCCATCGGCTGGGGCTTTGCCATCGTCAACTTCGTGTGGTGGATCGGAATCGGCCACGCCGGCACGCTCATCTCCGCCATCCTGCTTCTGCTGCGCCAATCGTGGCGCAATTCCATCAACCGTTTCGCCGAGGCGATGACGCTGTTTGCCGTGGCTTGCGCCGGAATCTTTCCCGCCATCCACGTCGGCCGACCGTGGCTGGCGTATTGGCTCTTTCCTTATCCCAACACGATGCGAGTGTGGCCGCAGTTCCGCAGCCCGCTCATGTGGGACGTTTTCGCCGTCTCCACCTACGCCACCATCTCGGCGTTGTTCTGGTTCATCGGCCTCGTTCCCGACATGGCCACGCTGCGCGACCGCGCCACGCATCCCGCGGCCAGAATCATCTACGGCATGCTCTCCATGGGCTGGCGCGGATCGGCGCGCCACTGGCATCGTTACGAAACTGCCTATCTGCTCTTAGCCGGATTAGCCACGCCCCTGGTGCTCTCGGTTCACACCGTGGTCAGCTTTGACTTCGCCGTGGGCATCGTTCCCGGCTGGCACACGACGATTTTTCCGCCATACTTTGTCGCCGGCGCCATCTATTCCGGCTTCGCGATGGTGCTGATGCTGGCCATCCCTATCCGCAAAATTTACGGCCTGGAAGATTTCATCACCGAGCGCCACCTGCAGAACTCGGCGAAAGTCATGCTCGCCACGGGATTGATCGTCGCCTACGGCTATGGCATTGAAGCTTTCATGGGCTGGTACAGCGGCGACCGCTATGACGCGTTCACGCTGTGGAACCGCCTGCATGGGCCTTATGCCATCCCTTACTGGTCGTTGCTCATCTGCAATATCTTCATCCCGCAGGTGCTGTGGATTCGCAAGCTGCGCACCACCCCCATCGCGCTGTTCTTCGTCTCTCTGGTGATCCTGGTGGGCATGTGGCTGGAGCGTTTCATCATCGTGGTGGTCAGCCTGCACCGCGACTTCCTCACCTCATCGTGGGGCATGTATTACCCCACACGTTGGGATTGGATGACTTACATCGGTACTATCGGCATGTTCCTGGCGGCGATTTTCCTGTTCGTGCGCCTGCTGCCCATGATCTCGATTTTTGAAATGCGCACCCTCCTGCCGGAAGCGGAGGTCAAGGAATAATGAAGCGCGAGCGCATCTACGGCATGATGGCGGAGTTCGATTCGGCTCAGGCCCTGATCGACGCCGCCAAGCGCACCCACGAAGCCGGCTATCGGAAGCTCGACGCCTACAGCCCGTTTCCCATCGAAGGCCTGGCCGAGGAGATTGGCTTTCACCACGACGAAGTTCCGCTGGTCGTGCTCATCGGCGGCCTCGTAGGCGGCCTCACCGGCTACCTGATGCAGTACTGGATGTCCGCGGTCAACTATCCGCTCAATATCGGCGGCAAGCCTTACCATTCCTGGCCCGCGTTCATCGTGATCACCTTCGAGATGACGATTCTTTTTGCCGGAATCTCCGCCGTGTTCGGCATGTTGGCGCTGAATGGCTTGCCCATGCCCTATCATCCTGTGTTCAACGTGCCACGCTTTGCGCTGGCGTCAAAAGACCGCTTCTTCCTGATCGTGTTTTCTTCCGATCCCAAATACGATCCTGCGGCTACGCGTGGTTTTCTGGAAGGCCTGGCCCCACGCTCGATCTCGGAGGTGCCCAGCTAAGATGCCGCGCCTCCGCAAATACTCATGTGGGGACAGCCGCCCCTTCGGCAAGCTCAGGGCAGGCTCTCGGCTGTCCGGTCGAGCGAAGCTCGGCAATTCGTCTGTCGTCGCAATGCTGCTAGTCATGGCACTCTCGACCGCCTGCCGCATCGACATGCACGTGCAGCCGCGTGTGAATCCGCTGGCCAAGAGCGATTTCTTCACCGACCAGCGCGGCGCCCGTCCACTGGTGGAAGGCACCGTGGCCCGCGGCCAATTGCGCGCAGACACTTATTTCTACACGGGCAAAGCGGGTAACAATCCCGGCGACTACATGCCGTTTCCCGTGACCATGGAAGTATTGCAGCGCGGCCGCGAGCGCTACAACATTTATTGCGCTCCCTGTCACTCGCTGGTTGGCGACGGCAATGGCTTCATTCCGTCGCGCGGTTTCGCGCGCAAGCCACCCTCCTACCACACCGCGCGGCTGCAGAAAGCTCCTTTGGGTTATTTTTACGACGTGATCACCAATGGCTTCGGCATCATGCCCGACTACGCTTCGCAGATTCCGCCGCAGGATCGGTGGAACATCGTGGCCTATATTCGCGCCCTGCAACTCAGTCAGAACGCTACCAAGGCGGACGTTCCCGCCGGACAAAATATTCCGTCGCAGCCGCCGAGTTTTCGTGAGCCCGGTTCGGGAGCGACCCTGCCTGTGATCGCTCCTGAGGCTGCTTCAAAATCAGAGGAGCAGAAATGAGCGCCGCCACCACTCCACATCTCGATTTGACGGCGCCCGAAGTCGTGAAGAAAATCTCTCAGCGCTCGCTCGTGATCGGCATTGTCTTCGCCGCGGCCGCTGTTGGATTAGCGCTCAAGAGTCCCGACGAGTTTTATCGCGCCTACCTGCTCGGCTTCATGTGCTGGCTGGGCGTGGCGCTCGGTTCGATGGCGATTCTCATGATCCGCCATTTGACCGGGGGCGGCTGGGGCACGGTCATCCGCCGCATTCTGGGCGCGGCCATGCGCACTCTGCCGCTGCTGGCGGTGCTCTTCATCCCCGTCATTCTTGGGATCCACCGTCTCTACATCTGGGCGCAGCCGCTCGCCAACATTGAAGACAAACATCTCCGCGAGCACCTTGAGCAGATCACGCGGACCTATCTGACCGTGAATGGCTTCATCATCCGCGCCATATTTTATTTCGCGGTCTGGAACGTGCTCTCGTTCCTGCTGTCGAAATGGTCGAAGCAGACCGACCACGCGGGCGCTCCCGACAATTCGGGCCGCTTCAAAGCGGTCGCCGGGCCCGGCCTCATCCTTTACGGATTCACCATTTCTTTCGCCGCCATCGACTGGATCATGTCGCTCGATCCCAGTTGGATCTCGACCATCTTCGGCCTGATCATTCTTATCGGCGAAGTGCTCTCGGCCATGTGCTTCGCGGTGGTCGTGGAGCGCATCCTTTTCAACTACAAGCCGATGTCGGAGATGCTGAAGCCCGATTTCGTCCACGACCACGGCAAGTGGATGCTCGCCTTCATCATGGTCTGGGCCTACTTCAATTTCTCGCAGTGGCTCATCATCTGGGCCGGCAATCTGCCTGCGGAGATCACTTTTTATTTGCGGCGCATCAATGGCGGATGGGAATCGATCGGGCTGATCCTGGTGCTGTTCGGCTTTGTCGTCCCTTTCGCAACGCTGCTCTCGCGCGCCTTCAAGCGCAATATTCGAAAGCTGGTCTGGGTCGCGGTCTTGCTGCTGCTGATGCGCTATCTCGATCTGTTTTGGATTATCGAACCGAATTTTTCGAAGACTCTTACCCTGACGTTGGCCGACATTGTCGTGCCCGTTGCCATCGGCGGAATCTGGCTTTGGTATTTTTTCCGCAACCTGGGTTCACTGCCGCTTCTGCCGGCCTATGACCAGGATGCGCACGAAGTTCTGCAGCCAGCGCATGAATAAGTAACAAGATATGACCGACCAGACCAAACACGACAACGCGGCCGAACACGGGAGCTTCGAGCGCCAGGACCTGAGGCCGGCCGGCATTCTCTATTTTCTGCTGACGCTCGGGGTGGTGACCGTGCTCTGCCTTTTCGGTCTCAGAGGACTCTTCGTCTATCTCGACCAGCGCGAAAAAGCCGCGCAGCCTGCGGTGAATCCGCTGGCCACCAATGTTCCCGAGGATACGCGCCACATCGCTCCGGGATACCCGCAGAGCGTTTTTCCCAGCCCGAAGCTGGAGGAAGACGAGCGCGGTCAACTGAACGGAATCCGGCTGAGCGAAGAGCAAACACTCTACAGCTACGGCTGGGTCGATGAAAAGGCCGGAACCGTGCGCATCCCCATCGAACGCGCCATGGATTTGTTAGTGCAGCGCGGACTGCCGGTGCGCCCGCAAGGCGCGGCCAGCGAAACCACCACCAACCCAGAAACGAACAAGACAGAAACCGGCAAAACGGCGACCGTCAATAAAGGTGAAAAGAAGTGAGCTGCAACAAATTCAATTCCGTTTCCGCCGCGTGCATTTTGTTACTTGCGCTGCTGTCGGTCTCCGCCGGTGCGCAGATCAACAGCGGCGTCATGTCTCCTCCGGCAAACACTAAACCTCCGCGTCTGCAGAATGTCGGCATCGAGCAGCATCTCGACGCGCAGGTACCACCCGATCTCATCTTTCGCGACGACACCGGCAAGACCGTTAAGCTCGGCGACTACTTCGGCCACAAGCCGCTGATCCTCAACCTCGTCTATTACAACTGCACCATGCTGTGCGGCGAGGCTCTGGCCGGACTCGCCAGCGCCATGCGCCTGGTGAAGTTCGATGTGGGCAACGAATTCGATGTGGTCACGGTGAGCTTCGATCCGCGCGAAACTCCCGCGATGGCCGCTGCGAAAAAGATCGACTACGTCAAGCGCTACGGCCGCGCCAATGCCGCCGCGGGCTGGCATTTCCTCACCGGACAGCCGGAGTCGATCGACGCGCTAACCAAAGCTGTTGGCTTCCAATATCAATACGACGAAAAGAGCAATCAGTACGCGCACGCCACCGCCATCATGGTGCTCACGCCGCAAGGCCGCATCTCGCGCTATTTCTACGGCGTCGATTTTCCGCCCAAGGATTTGCGCATGGGCCTGGTGGAAGCTTCTCAGGGCAAGATCGGCAACACCGTCAACGCGGTTCTGCTCTACTGCTATCACTATGATCCCGAGACTGGAAAATATGGCGCGATGGTGGCGAACATTTTGCGGCTGGCGGCGGCCGCCACGATTCTCCTTCTCGGCGGGTTGATTTTCATCTTGTGGCGGCTGGACCGCTCGGTGTCCCGAAACAAAGCAACGAAGCAGGCAACAAAGACACGGTATGCTCAATAATTTTCCCTTATGGCCGGAGCAAGCTTCCACGATGGCTGGCCACGTGGATGCGCTCTACATTTTCCTGCTCATTGTCACCGGGATGATGGCCCTGCTGGTCTTCGTGCTTGTCATCTTTTTCGCCGCCCGTTTCCGCCACCGTCCCGGCGTCCGGGCCGAACAGATCGAAGGTTCCACCGCTCTGGAAATTACCTGGAGCGCGATTCCGTTGCTCATCTTCATGGTGATCTTCGCCTGGGGCGCCGTAGTCTTTTTCAAAGAGCGCACCCCGCCCGCCGACGCCACCGAAGTTTACGTCGTGGCAAAACAATGGATGTGGAAGGTGGAGCACGCCGAAGGCCAGCGCGAAATCAACGAACTACACGTTCCCGTCGGACGCGATGTGAAACTGATCATGACCTCGCAGGACGTGATCCACAGCTTCTACATTCCAGCGTTCCGCATCAAGCAGGACGTGCTGCCCGGCCGCTACACGGTGGAATGGTTCCGTGCCACCAAGCCCGGCGTCTATCACTTATTCTGCGCGGAGTATTGCGGCACCCAGCACTCCGGCATGGTCGGCTCCATCGTGGTGCTCGAACCGGCGCAGTATGAGGCGTGGATGAACGGCGGCTCGACCGGCCCGCTCTCGGCCACCGGCGAGAAAATTTTCGCCGAACTCGGCTGCGCCACCTGTCACCGCACTGACACTCAAGGACGCGGCCCCAATCTGCAGGGAGTTTTCGGCAAGCCGGTGCAACTCGAAGATGGCCGCACCGTCACCGCCGATGAAAATTATCTTCGCGAGTGCATCCTCGATCCGGGTGCGAAACGCGTCAAAGGATTCCGGCCCATCATGCCCACGTTTCAGGGATTAGTCACCGAAGAACAGGTCAATGCCTTGGTCGCCTACATCAAGTCAATTTCGCCGGCCAAACCGAGTGCCGTTCAAGCGCAAGCACAACCGAATGCCCAACCCAATGGAAGTCAGGTGCAATGAGTATGCCGACCCCGACGCCTCAACCCGAACGCGAGAACTACTTGAATAAGGAGTACGGCGTGTGGTCATGGCTGCTTACCACTGACCACAAACGCATCGCGCTGCTCTATCTTCTCTCCATCACGTTCTTCTTTTTTATCGGAGGCTTCTTCGCGCTGCTCATCCGCCTCGAGTTGCTCACTCCCGCGGGTGACCTCGTCCAGGCCGATACCTACAACAAACTTTTCACCATGCATGGCATGGTCATGATTTTCTTCTTCCTGATTCCTTCCATTCCCGCCGTGCTCGGGAACTTTCTTGTGCCCATGATGATCGGGGCCAAGGATCTCGCTTTTCCGCGCATCAATCTGCTGAGCTGGTATCTCTACATCATCGGCGGCGTGATGATGCTGCACTGCATGCTCACCGGCGGCGTCGATACCGGCTGGACATTCTACGCTCCCTTCAGCACCTCGTTCACCAACACGAAAATTGTCGAAGCGGGATTAGCGATCTTCGTCGCCGGATTTTCTTCCATCCTCACCGGTCTGAACTTCGTCGTTACCATCCATCGCATGCGCGCTCCGGGTATGACCTGGTCACGCCTGCCGCTGTTTATCTGGGCGCACTACGCCACCAGCATCATTCAGCTTCTGGGGACGCCCGTCGTCGCCGTCACCATCGTGCTGGTGGCCGCTGAACGCACGTTGCATCTCGGCATCTTCGATCCCAAACTTGGCGGCGATCCGCTTCTCTTCCAGCACTTGTTCTGGTTCTATTCCCATCCCGCCGTCTACATCATGATTCTGCCGTCGATGGGCGTGGTCACCGAGATCATCGCCTGCTTCTCGCGCAAACGCATCTTCGGATACCACTTCGTCGCGTTTTCTTCCATCGCCATCGCCGTCTTCGGTTTCCTCGTCTGGGCGCATCACATGTTCGTGGCCGGCATCTCGGTCTACTCGGCGCTGGTGTTTTCCTTCTTGAGCTACGCGGTGGCGCTGCCCTCGGCCATCAAAGTCTTCAACTGGACGGCCACTCTGTACAAGGGCTCCATCCATTACGATGCGCCCATGCTCTACGCTTTCGGTTTCCTGGGACTTTTCACCATCGGCGGTCTCACCGGACTCTTCCTTTCTGCTCTCGGCATCAACGTCCACGTCACCGACACCTATTTCGTCGTGGCCCACTTTCACTACATCATGGTCGGAGGAGCGGTCATGGGCTATCTCGGCGGAATGCATTTCTGGTGGCCTAAAATTTCCGGACGCCTCTATCCCGAGGGCTGGGCGCGCCTGGCCGCGTTAATCGTTTTCATCGGATTCAACCTCACCTTCTTTCCGCAGTTTATTCTGGGCTACATGGGCATGCCGCGCCGCTATTACGATTACAGCCACATGCCAGAATTCCAGATATTGAACGTTTTCTCGACGGCAGGGGCGACCATTCTCGGCGTCGGATATTTGCTGCCCATGCTTTATTTCCTCTGGTCCATGCGCTACGGCAAGCCGGCCTCCGACAATCCGTGGAATGCGGCCGGACTCGAATGGAAAACGGCTTCGCCGCCGCCGACTTTCAATTTTGACGAAGAACCCGTCGTGACCTGGGAAGCCTACAACTACGAGGAGCTGGACTCGCCTCATAAGGAGGAGGTCCCCATTGCCCGATAGTCTCGCAGCCGGTTTTCGCGGAGAAGCCCACGCTGACGCTCACGCCGAAGGGGACAACCCGGCTCTTCTGCACCACTTCGCCGAACCGCAGCAACAGCGCGATGCCGCCAGCCTTGGAATGTGGGTCTTCCTCGGCACCGAAATCATGTTTTTTGGTGGCCTGTTCTGCGCCTACCTGGTTTACCGCTTGAAGTATTTCGGCGATTTCGCCGCCGCCAGCAAGTCCATCAATATGGGCCTCGGCGCCACCAATACTGCCGTGCTCATCTGCAGCAGTTTGACCGTGGTTCTTGCCGTCTGGGCCGCCAAAACCGCACGCCGTACGCTGCTGATCGGCAGCCTCGCCATCACCATGCTTCTCGGTCTCACCTTCCTCGGTATCAAGGCGGTCGAGTACAAAGATAAGTTCGAAGAGCATCACGTCCCGGGCGTTTCCTTCAGTTTCGAAAACGAGCCAATTCCAGGGCATCCGGGCCAATACGCCAATCCACGTCACGCGCAACTGTTTTTCTCCCTCTATTTCGTCATGACCGGATTGCACGCGTTGCACATGATTGTCGGCCTTGGCATTTTTCTTTGGCTCCTGATCATGGCCTGGAAGGGACGCTTCACGCCCGAGTACAACACCCCGGTTGAGATCGGCGGCCTGTATTGGCATTTTGTCGATATTGTCTGGATTTATCTGTTTCCATTGCTCTATCTGGTCGACCGGCACCCGTGAGGCTGTTATGTCTGAGGCTTATGTCTGAGGCGTTTTATGAGTGAACATTCAAAATCGTCGCCCCTGCCCACTTACTTCGCGGTCTTCTTCGCGCTGCTGGCCGGCACCGCTCTCACCGTCTTCGCTGCCACCCTCGATTTGGGCAAATACAACGCTGCCGTCGCCCTCACCATCGCCAGCATCAAAGCCACTTTGGTCGCTCTTTTCTTCATGCACATCAAGGGAGCCAGCGAAAAGCTCACCAAACTGGTCGTCATCGCGGCAATATTCTTTCTTCTGTTGTTGCTGGGACTCACCATGACCGACTACGCGACGCGGTTGTGGAGCTAGGCTCAATCCCGCTCCGTTTCCCAGCCATTCTGCGGTATACTCGCGCCGACTGTTTATTCGTCCACTGGCATGAGGTGATTTATGGCATTTTGCAATTCTTGCGGCGCCACCATTACTCCCGGAACCCGCTTCTGTAGCAAATGCGGAGCCCCCATTCTCGCTTCCACTCTCCCGCCCTCGCCCGCTGCCGCCGCGTCTCCCGCGGCTCCAGCAGTTTCCGTCCCTCCGGCGCCTACTCAGGGCGGCGGCGCGCTGAAAGTCATTCTGATCGTGGTCGGCCTGATTGTGCTTCTGGGGATTGTCGGCGTCGCTTCGCTCAGAATCTTCGCATGGCGCGTCGCGCACCACTCCCGCGTCCACCAGGAAGGAAACAACGTAAAAGTGGAAACCCCGTTCGGCAATATCGAGACCACGAAAGATCCAGCCCAAGCCGCGCGCAATCTCGGTGTGGATCTCTATCCCGGTGCGGAGTTCTTGCAGGACGGCTCGGCTTCGGTGACCTTCGGTGGCGTTCATACGGTTTCGCTAAGGTCCGAGAGCTCCGACTCCGTGGACAAAGTGGCCAGCTTCTACAAAGCGAAGTTTCCCAACGCGATGGTTACCACCTCTAGCGCTGGCCGGTGCACCATTGTCTCCAACGATAACAAGAGCATGATTACCATCAACATTGAAGCCGACGGCGACAAGACCAGGATCCAGATCACCAATGTGACCCATAAGTCCGACGCCTCCAACTCGTCCTCGAATTAAAGTAAGTCAGGCCGCATGGTAGATAGATTCGTAGAACTCGCCCAAGCCTCGAAATCGGCGCAGGCGGACGCTTCAGGCCTGGCAGAAGCTCTGCGCGCTCAGATTAGCGGCGGATCTGGTGGGGACGTTCGCTTCGACCGCGGCACCCGCGCCCTCTACTCGACCGACGGCTCCAACTACCGCCAGGTCCCCATCGGAGTTGTACTCCCTCGTGACACCGACGATGTTCTCGCAACCGTCGCGCTCTGCCGCGAGTTCGGCGCGCCCCTGCTCTGCCGCGGCGGCGGCACATCTCTTGCCGGCCAGTGCTGCAATGTCGCCGTCATCCTCGATTTTTCCAAGTACATGGCGCGGATTCTGGAAATCGATCCCGCCCGCCGCATCGCCCGGGTACAGCCCGGAGTGGTGCTCGACCATCTCCGCGCCGCCGCCGAAAAGCACCATCTCACTTTCGCGCCCGATCCTGCCTCGCATGATCGCTGCACCCTCGGCGGCATGATCGGCAACAACTCCTGCGGCGTGCATTCCGTCATGGCCGGCAAAACCGACGACAACATCGAAGCGCTCGAAATCTTCACCTACGATGGCGCGCGCATGAAAGTCGGCCCAACGTCCAGCACGGAACTCGAACTCATTCTTCAGCAAGGCGGACGCCGCGCCGAGATCTATTCCAAACTGCAAACCATCGCCTCTGCCTACGGCGATCTCGTTCGCCAGCGTTTTCCCAACATTCCCCGCCGCGTCTCCGGTTACAACTTAAATTACCTCCTGCCCGAAAATGGCTTCCACGTTGCGCGCGCCCTCGTCGGCTCCGAAGGCACGTGCGTAACGATTCTCGAAGCGACCTGCCGCCTGGTCCAGAGTCCCCCCGAACGCGTGCTGCTGGTCATCGCCTATCCTGACATTTATCAGTGTGCCGACCACGTTCCCGAAATTATGGCGCACAAGCCAATCGGACTCGAAGGCTTCGACGATCTTCTCGTCGGCTACACGCGCACGAAAGGGATCAACTCCGAAGGCCTCGCGCTCCTGCCCGAGGGCGGTGGCTGGCTGATGGTGGAGTTCGGCGCGGAAACCTTACTGGAAGCCGAATCCCAGGCTCGCGCCCTTATGCATTCGCTCGGCCGCGGCGCAACCGCTCCCAACATGCGCCTCTATACCGACCAGCGGCAAGCCAAGCGCGTGTGGGAGGTTCGCGAATCGAGCCTCGGCGTCACCTCCCATGTGCCCGGCGAACCGCTGAACTGGGAAGGCTGGGAAGACGCCGCCGTCGCTCCCGAGAAACTCGGCGGTTATCTCCGCGATCTGCGCCAGCTGATGGCCGCCTTCGCCTACAAGGGCTCGCTCTACGGACACTTCGGCCACGGCTGCGTGCACAACCGCATGAACTTCGATCTGCAATCGAAAGACGGCATCGCCAAGTTCCGCAGGTTCATGGAAGAGGCCGCCGATCTTGTCGTGAGCTATGGCGGCTCCATCTCCGGCGAGCATGGCGACGGTCAATCTCGCGGCGAGCTGCTTCCGAAAATGTTCGGGCCGGAACTGGTCCAGGCCTTCCGAGAATTCAAGTCCACATGGGATCCAGAGTGGAAGATGAATCCCGGCAAGCTGATCGAGCCTTACAAACTCGACGAAAATCTCCGCCTCGGCGCCTCCTACTCTCCGTGGGAACCGAAAACCAATTTCCAATTCCTCGCCGACCACGGCAGCCTCGCCCAGGCTACGCTGCGCTGCGTAGGCATGGGCAAGTGCCGGCGCGAAGAAGGCGGCCTGATGTGCCCCAGCTACCGCGCCACGCGCGAAGAAGAACACTCCACTCGCGGCCGCGCTCACCTGCTCTGGGAGATGACTCAGGGCGAAGGGAGAAGAGATGGGATCATCCGCAACGGCTGGCGCAGCGAAGAGGTCAAAGAGTCGCTCGATCTCTGCCTCGCCTGCAAGGGATGCAAAAGCGATTGCCCGGTCGGCGTCGACGTGGCCACGTATAAGGCTGAATTTCTTTCTCACTACTACGAAGGCCGCGTTCGCCCGCGCAGCGCCTACGCTTTCGGCAACATCGACCTCTGGGCGCGCGTGGCAGCGCACGCTCCCGGCTTGGTCAACTTAACAACGCAACTTCCGTTCCTGCGCGATATTTCAAAGCTGGCCGCCGGAATCCCCCAGCAGCGCGCCATTCCGGCGTTCGCTCCTGAAACCTTCAAAGCGTGGTTCTACCGCCGCCGCCCCGAGCGCGATCCTGGGTCCCCGCCCGTGCTCCTCTGGCCCGACACTTTCAATAACTATTTCCAGCCTGCCACCGCGAAGGCCGCCGTCGATGTCCTCGAAACCGCCGGCTTCCGGGTCGCTGTCCCGCGAGCCAATCTGTGCTGCGGACGCCCGCTCTACGACCACGGCATGCTCGACCGCGCCCAAGCGCTTCTGCTGCAGATCCTCGACGAACTCTCGCCCGAAATCGAAGCCGGCATCCCCATCGTCGGCCTTGAGCCGAGCTGCGTCGCCGTCTTTCGCGACGAACTCGTCAACCTCTTTCCCCACGACGAACGCGCGCAGGCTTTATCGCGCCAGACTTTCCTGCTCGGCGAATTCCTCGAAACCCACGCCCCGCACGTCCCGCTGCCCCGGCTTGATCGCCAAGCCATCCTCCACGGCCACTGCCATCAGAAATCTCTGATGAAGATGACTGCCGAAGAGGCCGTCCTGCGCCGCCTCGGGGTGGACTTCCACAGCCCGGCTCCCGGCTGCTGCGGCATGGCCGGCTCCTTCGGTTTCGAGCCCGACAAGTACGACATCTCCATCGCCATCGGCGAACTCGAACTCCTTCCCGCCGTGCGCCAAGCCCCTTCCGATTGGCTGATCATCGCCGACGGCTTCAGTTGCCGCGAGCAGATCGCTCAAGGCACGCCCCGTCACGCCCTGCACTTGGCGGAAGTCCTGCAAATAGCGCTCAACGGCCCCGGCGACACCGAGTCTCAGCCCTATCCCGAGTCCGCCCGCACCCGCCGCCGCGAGGCCGAAGTGTCCGAGTCCATGAAGCGCGCCGCCATCGGCTTAGTGGCCCTGGCAGCGGGCGGTGCGTTATTATGGGAATTCTCCAGAAGACGCTGATTCTAATATGGTTAGCTCCGCTTTATAGCTGCATGCTAACCTCCACCCCTCGCCAGATGGTTCGGCTTCTGGGACAATATAGAGGTCTCGCCGGGCTTTCACCGGAGCCCACACATAACATCACGGCGAAGCGGAATTCTCAGTTATGGACCCTGAAGTCATGGATCGGACGGTTATGGATCGGGCAGTTATGGATCGCGCAGTTCTGGGCACTGAAGTCATGGATCGTGAAACCACAATCACCGCGCCCACCGTCGGCAAAGTTCCCGCCGAGGCTCTGCCCACTCTGGTCGCCGCCAAGGCGTCCGACGCTCCCCTGTGCGGCTCTGTCCTAGTGCTGATCCAGTTCGACGTTTGCGAAGAGATTCGACTCGACGAGCTTCGCCGCATCCTCGGCGCCCGCACCGTCGATACCAGCTTCAAACACATGGCGCCCGGGTACGTCCGCTTCCAGCGCCCTCCGGTCGAAGAAGCCCTCGAGCCGCTGACCCTCGAAAGCGGCGAGCGCCTGCAGGGCGAGATCAAATACTTCGACTACGGCGTAGTCAGCGTGGTCTTCGAGCTGCCCTTCTCCGGCGACTGGGACACCCTCGTGCAACTCTCCAGCCGCTGGGTTTGGGACACCAACTTCGAGAGCCTCGCTACTCGCGTCGTCAAGCAGAAGCTGGAGCGCGCCGCTCCCGCGTTGGTCAAACCGTATACGACCGAGTGGTTGAAGGAAGACTACTTCATTTTCCATCTGCGCGAAATCGCCGGCTCACCCTCCGCGACCGATCTGCTCGCTTCCCAGGGCGCCTGCATCGCCCAGGTCGTCCGCGGCGAAACCCAGCCGCTCTCCGACGGCGAACGCCAGGAAATTCTGCAATCGCGAATTTCCTACTATCCCCACGACCTCGCCGTAATCGGATGGAACGCCGCCTTCATTTACGACAGTCTCTCCGGCGCCGAAACCGCCATCCAGCTCCTGCAGTACGCCAACTCGCAGCTGCTCGAATTCCGCCACTACGACGACCTGCTCACCAAACAACTCGAAGACGTCTACGACTTCCTCGAGCGCGGAGGCCGCGGCCTCTGGTCCCGCTGGCGCACCGCCCGCGCCGCCTCCAAACTCCACACCGTCCTGCTCGACGTAAGCGAACTCACCGAGCGCGCCGACAACGCCATCAAGTTCCTCAGCGACATGTTTTCCGCCCGCCTCTACAAACTCGCCGCCAGCAAAGTCGGAGTGCCCGACTACAAAGACCTCGTCCAGCAAAAACTGCAAACCGCCGAAGAGCTCTACCGCTTCATGGTCAACGAATTCAACCAAAGCCGCGCCTTCGTCCTCGAATTAATGGTTGTAATCATCCTCATCATCGAACTCGTCTACTTCTTCCGCGGCAAACCCATCTGAGGTCCTGACTGGCCGCCCACCTTCTTGGCTGTCCGCGCCAAGACAGCTTGCCAGAAGAAGCCATTTTGAAAGGCGAGTAAGCCGAACGAGACCAACTGCATCGGTTCGAGATCCTTCACCGCCTGTATTGAGCCGATGAGCGGCAACAGCAGGATGGGCGAGATGCAGAGCGGCTTGGCGAAATCTAGCCAGGAGAACTCCCCTTTAAGATAGAAAATGTAGCGCGCAGCGACACCTAGCAGAATAGCGACCAACATGATCAGCACTGCAACCGTGGGAGAACTGCCCGAACCGAAGGCGAGGTACCCCGTGCTGGCGCTCGTGATGAGTACGTCCAAGACCAGCAGTCCGATCAGCGGCAACAGTTCGAGCAAGAAACGCCTGTAGCGCCGGGAAAGCAGCAACTCGACCAGGATCGCCGCCAAATAAAGCCCCGCACAAATCTTCAGTATCTCCGCGATGGACATAGGCCTATTGTGGCAACGCCTTCAGCCGTTCTGGGGCGTCCTTGTCCCCCGCCGCTGCTGCCTTCTCATACCATTGTCGCGCATGCGGGTAATCCTGCGCCACACCGTAGCCGTATTGGTACAGAAACCCCAGGTTGTCCATCGCCGCGGCATCCCCTGCCGCTGCTGCCCTCTCGTACCATTGTCGCGCCTGCCGGTAGTCCTGAGCTACCCCGAGACCTTCGCGGTACAGATACCCTAAGCCGTCCATCGCCGTGGGATCCCCGGCTGCGACCGCTTTTTCAAACCACTGACGCGCCTGCTGGTAGTCTTGCGCCACTCCTCGGCCAATGAGGTACAGTCCCCCCAAGGCAGTCATGCCTGCCGGATCCCCCGCCGCTGCCGCTTTCTGGTACCACGAGCGCGCCTGCTGGTAGTCCTGCGGCACCCCAATGCCGTCGCGGTACACCCCCCCCAAGTTGGCCATGGCTAGGCCCCAGCCCGCCGCTGCCGCTTTCTCATACCACGCTCGCGCCTGCACGTAGTCCTGCGCCACCCCCAGGCCTGCGAAGTATAGTCCCCCCAAACCATTCATGCCTGCCGAATCCCCCGACGCTGCCGCCTTTTCAAACCACTGTCGCGCCTGCAGGTAGTCCTGCCCCACCCCGAAGCCTTCGCGGTAAAAGACCCCCAAGTTGGCCATCGCGGTGGCATTCCCTGCCGCTGCCCCTGCCTCAAACCACCGTCGCGCTAGCTGGTAATCCCGCGCCACCCCATTGCCCGCAAAGTAGAGATATCCCAACTGGGTCATCCCCTCCGCATTGCCAGCCGCCGCCGCCTGTTGGTAGGCCCGAAACGCCTGATCGAACTGGCCCGCGGCAAATGCCGCCCGGCCTTTTTCCATGGAATCGCTGTCTTCGACGCCGAACTTTACCGCATCTCCCGGATTCCAGGGCTGGGCATTGCCCAGTTGCACCTGTCGGCTCCGGTTGAGGAAGAAGAACTCGCCCTCACTGACCTTGGGCCAAGAAATATCACCCTCCAAGGGAATCTGGGCGTTGTTTGTAACATAGGGCACCTCCTTACGAAGGAAGTTAACGAGTTCATGGTAGGTCACAACCCCGTCCCTCGGGTCAGTGTCGGCAACGCCCCCCAACCCCTCAAAAATCTTTTCGAAGAACACACTGCCTGGCCCGACACGGTCCAGAGCCAGACTTTCCTGACTTGACCTGCTCGCCATGATGGCGTGGGCGCCGCGGTCGCCGAGGCCCATGGGATTCGGCCCTCCAAACGTTCTTCGCCCCAGAAAAGCGCCGCTGTGGCATGCGTTGACCAGCACCAGAACTTTCTCCGCGGAATCAATGACGGGGTCGAGCATTTTGCGTAGCAGGCCCAGCTCGATACTGTTCTCGGGGTCGGTCTTCGACGTTGCGGAACTGGTGAGCAGGAATCCCCTCTGGCTCGCTTCTGCGCCCTCAGCATAGCCATGGCCGCTGTAAGCGAAAAGAAAGCGGGAGTGGGGCGAACGCGCCAGTTGCCTTGGAAAATAGGTTTCTAGGAAATAATTCAGGTTGTCGAGGTTCATGTCGCCGTCTTTCAGCACCACGATCTCGTCAAAATACTCCTGATCTCTCAAATACGATTTCAGCTTCTCAATGTCCACCGCCGCTGGCTTGAGGGAACGATCCTGCACCGGGAAATTGGGGTATTGCGTAACGCCGGCGATGAGTGCGTAGCTCCGGCCCACCTTGAGGGTAGTCAACCCGAGGGGATTTAACATCTTTTCCAAGAGGTGCCGGTCGGAGTATTCAAAGAAGAGCCGTTTGTACTGCTCCGGGACGTTCGGCGCTGACTGCGCCCAGGACTGGGCAGACACAAAGAACGCGAAAACCAGCACCGCACTGAACAGGGCCCGAACAAGGAACAGCTTCACGGCACACCCCCAAGGTGGCCGTATGATACCGCACATTTCAAACCAATTACAGGGCGCGTTCATGAGAATCGTGCGCACCCTAATCACAGGCTGCAGACTCCCACAGGAAGACGCGTATCCACAGTTATCTCGGTCAGACTAAGATGAGGTTGAGGTCTAAGGAGTGACGACCGAGAACCTATGCGCGGCCTGACCAACAAACGAGTCCTAATCACCGGAGGTGCCAGCGGAATCGGCGCTGCCACCGCCGCGCGCTTTCTGGAAGAAGGCTCGCGCGTCTGCATCCTCGACCGCGACGCCCAAGCCTGCGCAGCCATTCGCCACCAACTGCCGGGAATCTCCGAGGCCATCATCGCCGATGTCACCGACCTCATGCAGGTGGAAGCCGCACTGGCCGACGCCGTCCGCGTCATGGACGGAGTCGATGTGCTCATCAACAACGCCGGCATCAGCATCCGCCACAAGTTCCTCGACATCACTCCCGAAGAGTGGGACAAAGTGATTGCCGTGAATCTCACCGGCGTCTTCTACGTGGCGCAAACCGCCGCCCGCCACATGATGGAAAACTACACAGCCGAGCGCGGCAGCGGAGTGATTCTGCAAACCGCCTCCACCAACGGCATCATGGGCTATCCATATTATGCCGACTACAACGCCACCAAAGCCGCGGTGATCGAGTTGACGCGGTCGATGGCGCTCGAACTCGCGCCCAAAGTTCGCGTCTGCGCCGTCGCTCCCGGATACGTGCTCACCCCCATGCAGCGCGCCGAGTACACTGACGCCATGCTCGAAGAAGTGAACCAGAAAATTCCGCTCCGCCGCCACGCCCAACCCGAAGAGATCGCCGCGCTGTTCGCCTATCTAGCATCCGACGATGCAGCCTACGCCACCGGCCACGTCTTTACGCTCGACGGCGGTGAAACCGCGGGCGGACTTGCGAGCCGCTAGCGCGCGAACCGAGCCGCCAGCCGCGCCAGCCGCACGACTCGATACAAAGGGAAAAGAGGTTTCGGAAGACGAACCGCCTCCCACTCGCCCGGACCAGGAGTAAACGCCAGCCGCGTGAGGAATCGCAAACGATCCATTCGACGTTCGCGAAGGCGCATCATCAGCCAGAAGTATGACAGCTGTTCTTCTTCGTAGCTGACGCCAGCAGCAACCACCGCTGCGATTTGTTCCGTGAAGGCCAGCGCCGCGCGATCTGCCATGACTGCATTTTCGATCGCCGCCGGAATCGGCGTCGCAAAAAAGCGATTCGTCAACAGCAGCGTGATATGAAGAATGCGCTCGATGCCCAGGTGACGAGCCTGAGCCTGCACCCAATCCCAATTCAAATTATCCCGCTTCGCAATCTGCGCAATGTCGCAGAGCCAGATCAGCCGTCCCCAAACATGTTTCGCGGCGTGCACGGAAAGCACCAGCAACAGATCTTCCGGAGACGGCGTTTTCACGCGGCGTCCCGCAACCGTTACATTCACGGCGCGCTCGAACAGTCCATCCATGTCGAAATCGACGGCGTAGAAGCGCGGTTGCAGCGCCCACTGCAATTCCAGCAGATTCTTTCCCGCGGGACTGTCGAAGGTGCACTCGTATCCCGAAGCGATGTAGTCGGCCTCCGCGTCCTCAGGAATCGCAACACGCGCCGTGTAGGCAAGATCGCCAACCGCCCTTCTGATGCGCACCACGTCCTGCTTGCGGACGAACAAATCCATGTCTCCGGAGTGGCGCATCGCCAAGTCGCCGTAGTAAACCTCCGACAGTACGACGCCTTTGTACGGAACCACTTCGATGCCGAGCGTATCCAGGCAATCCAGAATGCGGATCAGTTCGCGCGCGAGAAAAAGCGACTTGTGGATGTTACGCTCGTACCCTTGGCGAAGCGACGCCAATGCGGAAGCCGGGACGGCGTTCTGGAGAGGCGCGAGGTTTTGGTACAGGAGCGAAGATGTACCGTGGTGTTCCGCAAGGCGAAGCACAGCATCCCAATCCACTGGTTTTGCGAGAAGAAGCCGAATTTGATTGAGACCACTCTCGCGCAAATCAGGAGAGCTTGCGGCCAGCAAGAGCTTCCATTCAGGAGCAACTGAAGCAGTTGGCACGGGAGGGTTCACGGATGTCGAGCCATCTTAACAGGCCTCACGCGGCGTCTTCGCCTTAGACCAAGCAAGACCGGCGCCTAACTTGAACGAAGCCGCGAGTTACTTCCGTCACCTCCCTTTGTTCCTAAGGGATGCTTAACGCCCGGTTTCTGTCACACTAGTATGTTGGTGGACCTAAGACAATGGAAATCCTCACACCCAAAACGACGCGGCGCAGCACGCGGGTGCGTGTGGAGATTCCTGTGATCGTTACCAGCATGGATCGGAGGCATCCGTTTTCCGCGCAATGCGTGGTTCTGGTAGTGGGCCCACAAGGCTGCGGTTTCCGCGCCTCGCAAGCCTTACCTCTTGAAACTCCGGTGCTCTTGGGCGATCTGCCCGGCGGCGCAAGAGCTGCTGGCCGTGTGGCGAATTGCCTGCCGCTGGGCAAGGACGACAAATATTTCCTGATCGGTGTGGCGCTCTACAACCACGGCAATGTGTGGGGAATCGCCGATCCTCCGGAGGACTGGAATTGCGTTTCCAATCCCACTGCGGCGGTTGCCTCCGCGGGCGCCCCGAACCATGTCGCGGCCAGGAGCAAAGAAGTCTGGCCCTACAATCTGTTCTCCGGCCACGGAGAAGCTCATCCCGGACGAAAATAGTCTTTCGACAATTGCCTGCCCGAATAGCGGAAGAAACGACAACTTTAGCTTTTCGGTTACGCCGATGGGGCTGTCAATTCCCATTCTTTCGTAACCTCGTGCCGTGGAGGAGTAAAGTGCCATAATTCAGGCAAGATGTCGCAGACGCCGGAATCCGACGCAATGGAAGCATCCTCATCGAAGCCGACCTCCATTACGCCGCGCCCGTTTCGGGTGAAGCTTCGGGGTTCGATCCTGGCGCTCATTCGGCTGCCCAATCGGCGCGAAGTGCGAGGCAGATTGCACCAGCTTTCCACCACCGGCGGACTGGTGAACGTCGACGCTCCGCTCGATGAGAAGCTGAAAGTGGAGTTGATCTTTCACCTGGGAGAGACCACGATCCGCGAGAAGGTGGAGATGATGTTCCCCATGTGGGCGACGCAAGGCTGGTTGCAGCCCTTCCGCTTTGTCGACCTGCCCGAAGCCAACAAGAATGTTCTCGAAACCAGTCTTCAGGCGCTCGTGCAACGAACGCAGGAGACGATGTAAGCCTGGATGTTCCCAGCTTCGAAAAGACACGCGCACGCAGTCGTGTCGACCGGCGACGGGCAACCCATATCCTCGAACTGCGATTGTGGGGCCCCGTGCGGCCCTCGGCCTGTAATAGTGGACCGGGGCGAACATGAGCGTGCAATGTTCGCCCCGGAAAGTCAACTCATGGGTTCACGGGAACGAACGCAAACGTCCCGAACATGTTGTCCTGGTACGCGATAAACTCAACCGGCCCACTATACGTCGGGGGTGGGTCCGGCGGACTCTTGACTGTCAAAGCATCGGTTAAGGTTGTGGTCGTGGTAAGGGTGTTGAGCCAGGTGTAGTTCCAGGTCAGAGTCAGGGACTCAGTCATGGTGGTTGTGCTGGTAAAGATGTCCAGGAAGCTGGTCCCGAACTGCTCTGACACTCCGAATGCCTGTTTTATGGTAGTCGTGAGGCCTGTGGCAACGCTCTCTGTATCCGTTTGTACGGTGTTATACATCTCGGTTGCCGCGCCCACGGGATATTGGATGGGGTTGGGAGGGTAGGGTTCTTTCGTGAATCGCCCATCGGATGTCGTTGATGGGAAGGAACTGAGCAACGTATAGTCGTTGCTTGGCACCAGAGGATCAAACTTGAGAATGTAGGCTATGTCCGCGGTTGTAAGGCCTGGCCCCTGACCCGAAGCCCAAGTATATTCGCCAGCTGCCCAACTGCGAGCGAGAACGCCGGAGGTAACAACGCCGTCCGTGATCACTAAGGTGCTCGGACAAGAAAAGTCTCCGTCGAGGCACCCCACCTGGACCTCGACGATGTCGGGCCCTGAAATATAGGGGGCGGGCGGCGGTGGCGGCTCCCCGGACACAGGGTCCGTCGGATCAAAAGCGTATCCAGTCAATTGAAGGTTTGCTGGGTTGCTTCCCGCCGCGGGTGTGTAGGAGACAAGAAGCTCTGGATTTAGCCACAGCCAGATATAGTCATAGTCGCTATTCACGGGGGCGAAAGTAGGCGTTCCCCCGGTTGTATATGCAATGGTGGACGCTTTGCTGATCGTGACCGTTTGAGAGGCGTTTGACCCTTGCGTATAATCCGTTGACTCGGTGAACGTCAGATTAACGCCCCCTTTGGTGATGCCGCCGGCAGGAATCCCAATGCCAATCGCCTCAGAGACGCTGTATCCGACATCACTTTGGAATGAACTGGTGATAGTCGTGGTGTCGCCAACCGAGGTTGTGTTGGTGTATGTGACAGAACTGCTGGATCCCGGCGGCGCGTAGACGACACCTACGACCACATATTTGGGGTTGATGAGCCCGAAAAGACCGGGATTGCCGACGGCACGAACGCGATTATTGTCAACATCCCCGATATAGATGTTGGCAGCGGCATCGAGTGCTACGGGGGAGGGAAGATTTAGCTCGGCGCTAGTAGCCAGTCCACCGTCACCGGAGTAACCGCCGACGTAGGTGCCGTTGCGTCCATGGTCCTCATAGCCGTCTCCCGCCACCGTGGAGATGAGGCCGGTGGACGCGGTCACCTTGCGTACGCGCTCGTTATCGGCGTCCCCGATGTAGATGTTGCCAGGGGTGTCCACGGCCACGCCGAAAGGATTTATCTCCGCGCTGGTAGCGGCTCCGCCATCACCGGAGTAGCCAGAAGTGCCGTCTCCGGCCACGGTGGAGATCTTGCCGGTGGAGACCGTCACCTTGCGAATGCGATAGTTGCGTGTATCTGCGAAGTAGATGTTGCCGGCGGTATCCACTGCGACGCCGTAGGGATAATATAGCTCGGCGCTGGTAGCGGCCCCGCCGTCACCGGAGTAGCCCTCAGTGCCATCTCCGGCCACTGTTGAGATCTTGCCGGTGGACACCGTCACTTTGCGGACGCGATTATTTCCCGTATCTGCGATGTAGATGTTGCCAGCGGTATCCACTGTCAGGGCGCCGGGGTAGTTCACCTCAGCGCTGGTGGCCGCTATACCGTCGCCGTTGTACCCCGCAGTGCCGTTTCCCGCTACCGTAACGATGATGCCGGTCACCGCCGTAACTTTGCGGATGCGGTTATTGTAAGTATCTGCGATGTAGATGTTGCTGGCTTTATCCACTGCGACTCCCTCGGGCCAATACAGCTCAGCGCTGGTAGCCGCCCCGCCGTCACCGGAGTAGCCCCCGGTGCAACAGACCCCGTAGCCGTTTCCGGCCACCGTGGAAATGTCGCCCGTGGTCGCCGTCACCTTGCGGATGCGGTTATTGTATAAATCCGCGATATAAATATTGCCAGCGATGTCCACTGCGAGGCCTTCGGGATCGCGCAGCTCGGCGCTGGTAGCGACCCCACCGTCGCCGGAATAGCCATAGGTGCCGTTCCCGGCGACCGTATTGATGATGCCTCCAGCGGGAATCTTGATTTGAGCGTGCGCATTTCCCGGTACCACCGCGAAGCAGAAGAGCGCAGCAAGAAACAAGGGCGCCACTGTTCTCAAAATTGTCTTTCTCATGGAATTATTCCTTTTGGAATTGCGGAACTAAGAGGGGAGAACTTCAGATGGGCTGACTTAGTTCAGGGAACCTGAAGGAGAGAAAGGGAGTGTTCGTCTCCGGCGTCAATATCCTCTAGCCACTAAGTAATAGCTGGTCAAAACTGCTCACTTTCGTAAAAAAGACCGGCCTATGCTAACTTTACTGCCACGTTACTGTCAGATTGGCACCTTCGCGGTGCCAGGCCTTAGGGCGATAAAGCGGCCCTTGTCCCTTGCTCGAATGAAGCGACTCAAAGAAGCGGCGGAAAAACCGCCACCTCCTCTTCCCGCTAGAAGTGGAACCCCAGTTCCGCCGTGAGCGTCCGCGGCGTTACATAGTGCGTGCCGCTGAAAGTCGAGAGAAAGTTGTAAAGCGCGTAGTTGTTCGCCACATTGATGACGGTCAACTGCGCGCTCCATTTGTATTTGTCGCCGTGAAACAAGTTGTCGTGGCCCACCGAAACGTCGAACAGGTTCCGCGACGCGATGCGTGGTGGATTGTGATCGTCGTTCTCCGCATTGGGCGCAGGCACCTTGATAAGCGCGGACCCGAACGCCGATGCGGGGCAATTGAACGGCAAGGGCGCTGTCGGGGTTGCGCGCACGCCGTTGCAAGTAAACCCGGCCTCAGACTCCTGATCGGCAGAAAGCGGAATCTCGCCCACGTTAGCGGCCCCCATGCTTATGTTATTCACGCCGCCGATAACGACCGATCCTGGGCAATCGTTGTACGGGACGTTCGCTCCGTAGCACGGTGTCGCCCCTGCCACCAGTCCGCTGTCATACCGCCAGTTGAAGCCGACCCAAGGGCCGCGCTTCCAGGGCTGGTATTGCAAGTGGGTGGTCTGGTTGAACTTCTCGTCGTGGTCAATGCGGAACGGGAGTCCGGCAGCGGTCGCCACGGTCGCGCCCGCTCCGCCAATCTGGGGCTGGAAAAAGCGCGCCGCCACGCTGGAGAAAACCATGAGCGCCGAGAAGCCATGAATATCGGGCACGCTCACACGGCCCGCGTATCCGGGAATCTTGGAGTTGTGCCATTCAATCGGGAACGTGATCGGCGTATTGCCCAGCACGCTGAAGTCGTAGCCATTGTGCGTGTACTTTGAGATCCACTCGCCGGAAAAGACCAGGTACTTCCCGAAAGCCTGCTCCAGGCCAGCATGGAATTCGTTGCGAAAGCCGGGGCTCAACGGATTCGTCGCTGTCGAGGAGCAGAGAAGAAGCGGGTTTAGGACAGCATTGCCGCATCCGATGCTGGAGAGTATCAGGTTTTCATTAAAGGGAGATTCCAATGTGCGAGCGTAGGAAACGCGGAGGATCGTGTTGGTCTTCTTGATATCGTAAGCGACCCCGACGCGCGGTTCGGCTTGGCGAGCGATGGTGATCCCGTTGTAAAGATCGCCGCGTAACCCCAGGTTCAAAGACCAGTTTCCTTTGGTGATTACATCCCGAATGTAGAGAGCCAGTTCCTTCACGTCGGTGTGGCCATTGAAGGTGTAGGGGCTTCCGCCACGGGTCAAGTCGTAAGGAGCCAGAATCGGATTGTAATAAGGGTAAAGGGGGATGCCGGGTGCGTTCGTGTTGGAATTGTTGTTTTGCTGATAGGTGCCAGCGTCGCCGGTGCAGTCCGCGGCAGTGAGTCCCGGCGCCGCCACATAGGGAAACGGGTTTACTGAAGTCACAGTCGCGGCAGTTATGCAGGGAGCGTTGAAGGTCGGATCTACGATCCCTAGCGTGTCATCCTCATTGAGAAATGTTTGTGCGTAAGTGACTCCCGCCTTGATTTGGTTTATCCCTTTCACGTAGGAGAGATCGGATCGAATCCCCGCGTTGGTGAGCGTGCGATTCTGACCCACCGATTGTCTCTGAAGACTGGGCGGCCCGAGGTCCGCAAAAGGATCGCTGCTGGGGTAGTAGTTGTAATCGTCGCGGCGCACGAATGCGCCTAAGGTGAATACGGAATATGTAGTCAAAACCCGCGTCCACGAAGGAGCAATGTTGAACGTGCCAATCTTGGAGCGTTGGTCCGTCGGTCCCACAACATTTCCGTTCGGGTCTAAGCCGTTAAACACTGCCATCTGCGGTTCAATCCCGGCCAGTCCGTTCCAGGGCGTAGCGTTTTCGGCATCGATTGAATTTGGCGTTTGGAACCAGCTCCGGCTGTAGCTGAAGTTCAGGTGAATCGAGTCGGCGCTGTTGAGTTGGTAATCCACGCGATCGAACAAGTTCTGTTCGTTACCTTTGTCGTGGAAGACCGTGAACTCTGGCGGATCGAGGAATCGGCCCGAGTTCAAGCCGTTTGCGGAGATGAAGTTTCCCCAGTTCTTGCCCCCGTAAGCCAGATCGGCGGCCACGTTGGCAGTTCCAAATGACCCGTAGGAAGTGCTTACGCTGCCATGGGGCGTCGTAACGCCCTGCCCTGAGCGCGTGGTCGCTACAATCACCACGCTGGTCTTGCCTCCGTATTCGGCGGGCGGCGCGCCGGAAATGACTTCCATGGACTGGACGGAATCGAGCGAAATCTGGTTGGAAAAGACCTTGCTTTGCTGGTCGGTAATCGGCTGGCCGTCAACGGAGAACGAGTTCTCCGCGTGATCGCCGAGTCCGTGGAAAAGGCCATTGGAATCGGCGGCAACTCCTGGGGTTGAGAGGGTAACCTCCGAACTCATTGAAGATGTCTCACTCTCCAGAGGAATCTTTTCGAACGAGTTCCTGTCGATGTCCGAGTGGAAAGTGGAATCGTTCTCCACCAAGTCTCCCGCGGCCTCGACCGTTACCATGGTCGACGAACCTGTGACTTGGAGATTGACCTTGAGGCTGACCGGCACGATGGATCGGACGTCTACATCCTGTGCAGTTTTAGCGAATCCCTCCGCAGTCACCGTCATGTGATAAGGATTGAAGGGAATGTTAGGGAGGCTGAAATTTCCGGACACATCAGTGGTGGTTGACCGGTCAAAGTGGCTGACCGGGTTATGAATTTCGACGGTGGCGTTCAGCACGACGGCGCCCGTAGGGTCGAGTACGGTGCCGCTGATGGATCCGGAATTTCCGCTGGACTGCGCGTACGCGCGGAGGCCGAGCGACAGACAGAAAACCACCACAAAAGCCGCGGAAAGCGACTTCCTATAAGAAGCCAGCATGATTCCTCCATAGAATCGGTCTAATTAAAGATCAACGTGACGGTTCACAAGAAACGAACCGGGCCTGTACTGGGCTGAAAAGCTGATCTTTAGACAGCGGGAGGCGGGCGGACGTATAAGGCAAAAGCTACCAGGCATTGTTTGGCGGCAGCGGGCTTCGGCCGGAATCGAACTACGCGGCGGAATACCGGTTTGGGGGTGGGAGCAGCGTTGGTTGGCGACGCGGAGTGCGCCGCAACGCAAACCTGGCAGGTGTTGGACTCATCCTGACTCGAATGGCGATGCACGGCAAACGCAAACGCTGACCAGAGAGTCAACAGCAGCGCGAGCCACGCGATTCGCTTCGAGATCGACGGCATGATGCCCCAGAGTCCTATGATCGAATTTACAACGAAACTCCAATCCCGCGCAATGAGAGCAAGAACTTTCGATGCACCGGGCGTGCCAAAAGGAGCACTATTTCCTGAACCTTACTTCTTAAACCAAGCGGCATAGGGCGAGTGCGCGAAAAAGTCCATCAGCATGTGGGCGACTTTGTCCACGCCCTCTTTATTCGGATGCGTGCCGTCGTCCTGAAACTCGGAGGGCAGCCAGGTCAAGCCATCGGAACGCGGGGCCGCGCCGTCGGCCCACAGATAGGGTCCCCAGGCAATCCAGGGCGCGATGCCCTTCTTGTAGTCGAGATCGCCGGCGATTGGATCCACCTTGCCGTTACGCATCTGGTCAATCTGCGCCTGGATCGCCCACTTCACCGAAAAGCCGTATTCGTAAGCGTATGGTTCCGGATTCAAAGGCACGGCGGCATAGCCCGCGTAGACGCGGCTGGAAATAAACATGAGCTTCAGGTTCGGATAGCGGGCGCGGGCGGCGCGGGCCATCTCGCCGATTTCACGTTCGTACACATAGGCTTCCGCGTCGGAGGCGGGCAGAGCCACCGTGGGCCTGGGAGCCGCGTTCTTCAACCAGATGACTTCCACTTGGTCTTCGGCGAGGCCGGTGACGTAACTTTGATTGTGTAAAAGCGAGAGGGTGTAAGTTGGCTTTGGCCTCACAAGCTAAAGCCGTTCCTGGAAAGGAGACCTACACCCGATGGCGAAGATAATCCCAATCACGGAGCATTACCAACATTTTCTGGCGGAGATGAGAGAGAGTTTCTGGGGGGATGTGTACGGAGAGACGAAGCGGCTGTGGAAAGAGCGTTTGGAGGCGGATTCGCGGCGGGAGCGGGACCGGTATGCGGTGCGCGAAGTGTATCAGCGGCGGCGCAGCCGGCGGCAGCCCTATCGCAACGGCTACTACGAACGGGATTTCGTGACTCGGTTGGGGACGATCCGGCTGCGCGTGGCGCGCACCCGAGGGAAGAGTTTTCTGCCGCGAGGGCTGGAACCTTTTCAGCGGCGCGCCGAAGATGTGTCGATGCTGATTCGGGAGGCGTTTCTGCGCGGCATCTCGACGCGGCAAGTGGGGCGGGTGGTGGCCACGGTGACCGAAGAGGTGGTGAGCCCGCAGACGGTGTCGAAGCTGACGCGGGATCTGGACGGAGTGGTGCGCCAGTTCCACCAGGCGCGGTTGGAAGACAACTACGCGTATCTGTTTTTGGACGGAGTGAGCTTGCGGGTGCGGCGTCCGGCGGGGCGCAAGCGGGTGCAGATGCTGGTGGCCTACGGAGTGCGGCGTGACGGCACCCGCCATCTGCTGGCGTTTTTGCGGAGTCAGGGCGAGAGTCAAGCGGACTGGGAAGGGCTGCTGGAGGATATGTATCGGCGCGGGCTGGAGGGCAAGGCGCTGGGCCTGATCGTCACCGACGGCTGTCCCGGACTGGCGGCGGCGATCCGCACCGTCTATCCGCGAGTGCGGCATCAGCGCTGCTGGGCCCACAAGATGCGCAACATTCTGGAGAAAGTGAAGAAGGCCGACTACGACAACGTGAAAGCGGGAGCGCAGGCGATTTATTTGGCCGAAAGCCGCGCTCAGGCCGAAGCCGCTTTTCGCGCCTTCCGCGCCCGTTGGCGCGGGAAGTACGGTCCCATGGTGCGCCAGTTGGAGCGCGATCTGCCGGAACTGCTTTCGGCGTTCGCTTTCCCCCCGCACCTGCGTAAGAAGCTGCGCACCACCAACGTGATCGAGCGCTGCTTCGTCGAAGTGCGCCGCCGCACCCGGCCCATGGTTTGTTTTGTGAATGTAGCCAGTGTCAACCGCATCCTCTACTCCATCTTCCAGAGATTCAACCTGGAATGGAAAACCCGCACCCTCAACCTATTTACACAGGCAGCTTGACATCACCGCGAGGCCGACGGGCTTGAGCAATTCGTCGCGAATGCGGTCGTACTGATTAGGTATGGGACGGGGCGCGCGGCATCCGCTTTGCACCGGATTTTCGCTGGCAAACCTCCAGAAGCAAGCCGTCATCGCGCCTTGCGCCCCGTTGAGCACGGTCATGGTCGCATGGTTGATGTGGCTGTCGGCGTTCGCCAGGGCTTCAAAGGCGCGAAATTCGATAACGGCATTGCTCATGCCGACACCGAGCAATACGAATTTGCCGCGAATAGGCTTTACTTGCGCGGCCAGCGCGAGACCGTCGCTGGCATGATCGTGGGGAACTTCACTCGATCCGTTTTCATACAAACCGCCCTGGAAGCCCTTGTACTTGCCGGTCCCGAGATCGGGCAGAGGCTGGGCGACAAAGGACTGCGCCCACGGAGCTGTAGTCAGCAGGGCGAGTAAAAACAGGTGCCGCAAGGGTTTCAAGATTCGCATCCGGTAATTTCCTAACGCTCCGCTACCGGCGCCGTGCCGGTGCGTACGGACGTGCAACGGCACGAGCAACCGGAAAATAATATAGGCTGCGCTCGCGGCCGCGCTTTCCGGTTCTATGCAGTCGTAGCGATTGTGTTAGTTTAATAAAATCCGGGCCCGTAGCTCAGCGGTTAGAGCAGTGGACTCATAATCCATTGGTCCAAGGTTCAAATCCTTGCGGGCCCACCAATCGCTTCCTGCGGTAAGCAGCCAAGGGGGCGTGATTTCTAGACCTTAGAACCTCGATCTTAGGTTCGCCCCTAATCCCTTGTTTCGGCCTGCCATTTGCTTCTCTGCTGTTGGATAATTTCGTAGCAGTCGCACGCGGTCTTCTCGAGCTTGCCTCGATTCAGGATTGTGACGTTGCCCCGCGTGTAGGTAATCATCCCCGCTTCCTGCAAACTCCCTGCCGCCTCACTCACGCTGGCCCTGCGGGTTCCGAGCATCTGGCCCAAGAACTCTTGAGTTAAAGGAAGGCTCTTGCCGCCAATCCGGTCCTGGCTCATCAACAACCACCTCGCCAATCGTTCTTCCACCGCATGGAGCCGGTTGCAGGCGGCAAGCTGTGTAGACTGCATACCGAGAGTCATGGAAAAACGCTGAAGCTGCCGTTGTAGTTCAGGACACTGAGGCAGGAGTTTGAGCAAAATCTCCACATCTACCCGGTAACCCGTTCCGTCTCCCTGGGTCATGACTCTCAGTCCGCTGGTCCTGAATCCGAAGATAACAGGCAATCCGACGAAGCCCTCTTTGCCGATCAGACCTACTTCCACGCTCTTTCCGTCCGGTTGGACGGTCAGCACTGAGGCCAGTCCATCGTTCAGGAAATACACCGACCTGATAGTCTCCCCCACCTCATGCAGCATCTGATGAAGTTTTAGGCGCACAAACTCCATCGAGGAAAAGAATTGACTACATTCATTCCGTGGAAGGCTGCGCAAAATGAGATTGCTTATTTCCTTCCCATCGCCATCTTGCCTGGAGGAGATGGAAGACTTGGAGAGGCGACCGTTACCATTCTTGGCCATAGGGGCTCCTTACACAGCGTTGCCGCTGTCCGACTTCGCAAGGAACCGTTTAAGGGAAAGGTGAGCGGCGCTCTGCTAGAAGAGACAGTCCTACTCTACGCTGTTGTTGGCGGCGTGTATGTATAAAACCGCTCACATGTAAGGAACAGCGAGAGCACACGAATGTCGCCTGCCGCCGTAGCTAAACAGTCAGTAAGTACCGGCCTCATGGCTGCACGGCAATGGCGAGTCGGCCTCGGGAGCGGCGGCAGCGCGCCGGAGGAGCGAATTTTTGGTAAGCCGTGTTTGCCGAGAGCTTCCTCGCGATGGGACAATACTTAAATGCACAAATCCTCCACCACAGCGGCAAATCTATTCGCGGCTGGGATGCTGTTGCTAGGGACCGCCCTAGCGCAGCAGACTCCGGCTCCGACGACTCCAACCACTCAACCAGCCAAGGCACAGACTCCCGCCGCGAAGCGGCCGGCCACTGCGGCAAAAAGCGCGACTCCTCTGACTCTCAAAACGCCGAAGGACAAGTTCAGCTATGCCCTTGGAATGAAGATGGGGGAGAATCTTCACAAGCAGTCGGTTCCCGTCGATCCGGCGATTCTGGCGCGCGGCCTGAAAGACGCTCTGGCGGGCGGTAAGACATTGCTCACCGACGATGAAGCGCAGGCCGCGATCATGGAAGTGCAGAGCGACTTGCACAAAAAGCAGCAGGAGAAGATGCAGGAGGCTGGTGCAGCCAACAAGAAAGAAGGAGAAGCTTTTCTGGCCGAGAACAAGGGCAAAGAAGGCGTGGTCACGCTGCCCAGTGGTCTGCAATACAAGATTCTGACGGCAGGCACGGGCCCCAAGCCGACGGCCGCCGACACCGTGTCCTGCAACTATCGCGGCACCTTCATTAACGGGACGGAATTTGACAGCTCCTATAAGACCGGCCAGCCGGTTTCATTTCCCGTGAGTGGTGTGATCAAGGGGTGGACCGAGGCGCTTCAACTGATGCCGGTCGGGTCGAAGTGGCAACTGTTCATTCCGTCCGAGCTTGCCTATGGCGAGTCCGGCCGCCCCGGGATTGAGCCAAACTCCACCCTCATCTTTGAAGTGGAACTGATTTCCATTCAAGAGAAGAGCAAGGACAAGGCTCCGGAACCGGCGAAGGATCCGGACAAGAAGTAGTCGCGTCATCCTCCGCGGGTGCGAAGCAATGACAATGAGCGGAGCCGCAGGCAGCGGCTCCGTTTTTTTATGCCTCTAAAGCGGGTTCGTACCTCGATTTCTACCCGATTACCACCTTGAGACTGTCCCCTTCAAATCGTTGACAGGCTTTACGCGGCGAGAGTAGCGTGGCCTGAGATCGGGGGGAATAATCTTTAACTTTCCAACCGAGGAGCCTCGACAATGTTTTGCAGATTTCTGTGCGCAGCGGCGATGGTGTGTCTGGCGGTGAACTCAGCCTCGGCACAAGACCCTACCAAGGTGGCGCCCACTCACTACAAGCTTTTGTTTGAAAACGAACGGGTGCAAGTGCTTAGCGTCCACTATGGTCCGCACGAGAAATCACAGATGCACGACCACCCCGGTGGTGTGGTGGTTATTGTCACGGGAGGACACCTCCGGTTCACCGACCAGAACGGCAAGGTCACGGAAGTTTACTCGAAGGCAGGCGAGGCGCGATGGTTCCCACCCTTCAAGCACAAGGTTGAGAACGTCGGCGACGGACCCTACAACGCGGTCTACGTTGGCCTTAAGGGCAAGGTGAGCGAGGTTGGGGCCAATCCCAAGCAAGAGCCCGCGGTGAGTTCCGAAGAGCTGGCGAAGATCCTGGTGGAATATGCCGGGGCCACGGCAAAGCCCTGAAGCCGAACCCGGAACCTTTATTTTGATTTTGCTGCCGGGCTCTCTGTGGTCGTCTTCTGTGCGTAGTTCTTCCGCCGCCGTCCCGTGTAATAATCTTTAAGGTGACAAATTCGTGAGCGAAGGAAGTGTATGGCGCACACTGTATTCTGCGTGAAATTGAAGAGGAACCTCCCCGGACTGGACGAGCCACCGTTCGACAACGATTTGGGCCGCAAGGTTTACGATAACGTCTCCCAGGACGCCTGGCGGATGTGGACGGAGCATTGCAAGATGCTGCTCAATGAATACCGCCTGAACCCCGCCCGCCGCGAGGATCAGGAAGTCATCGTCAAGCAATTGGAGCAATTCTTTTTCGGGGAAGGTTCTGCTGTGCCGAAAGAGTACGTACCGCCGGCCCAGAAATAGCCTGAGTACAGGCGGTTTTTCGCAGGGCGAAGCGGCTGAGGGTCGTTCACGTGATTGAAACATTGCGCGGCTAAGTCCACTCCTGGCAGCGGTTACTCCCCTAGTTACTACTGCACCGATTTTGATGCATCTTTCATCGCCCCGTAACATTCAATCGCTACCATTGAGTCATGGATCTGCCCGTGCACAACACGCTGATCCTTTCCGACCTGCACCTCGGTGCGGAGACGAGCCATGCGCGCGAAGCCACTCGCGTGCTGAAGGAAAACCTCTTCCACCGCCTGATCCTTCTGGGCGACATTTTTGCCGATCTCAATTTCGCTCGTCTGACCAAAGAGCACTGGAAATTTCTCGGTTACATCCGCAAGCTGTCGAATCCCAAGCGCAATATCGAGGTGGTGTGGGTGGAAGGCAATCATGACCACGGCCTGACCAATATCATGTCTCATCTGGTCGGCGTGCGCGTTTACCAGCACTACGCCTGGCAGTTCGCCGGTCAGCGCCACATCGCGATTCACGGCCATCAGTTTGACGGCTTTCAGGTGAACAACGTGAGGCTCACCCGGCTGGGCACAGCGTTATATCTCCAGCTGCAGAAATTGGATTTCAAGAGCAAGCCCATTGTGAGGCTCATCGACCGGCTGAACACGCGCTGGCTGCGCATGTCGTCCAAAGTTTCGGCGGGCGCTCTGCACTACGCCCGGCAGCACAATGCCGGCCGGATTTTCTGCGGCCACACCCACGAAGCCGTTCACGTCGAGCAGGACGGAATTCATTACTACAATTCAGGCGGCTGGGTCGATTCCCGCCTGACCTATCTCACCGTTGACGAACAGGGGGTTCGCATCCATGAATTCAATGAGCATGAGTTCAACGAGCATGAATACAACGAGCGAGCTGACGATCGTGATTCCAGCCAAGAACGAGGCGAAACTGATCCCGCGTTTGCTGACTTCGCTGACGAATCAGGACTACTCGAAGATGTCAAGTACGAGAGTGTTGGTGGCTGATGCCCATTCGACCGACGGCACTCCTGAAATTGTTCTTGGCTTCCGCGGCCGCCTGAACGTGGGCGTGATCCGCGGCGGCATGCCCTCGGTCGGCCGAAATCTGGGAGCGGCCCAGGCCGAAAGCGATTACGTTCTTTTTCTCGATGCCGATATTGAACTCGCGCATCCCTCGGTGGTTCGCCGCGCTGTGGAACTGGCGCAGCGCAAGCAGCTTCACTGCGTCACCACGAACATCCTCTGCGGCGAGGGAAACTGGATCGACAAATTGTTCTATGCCGGCAACGATTTCTTTCAGTACCTGTCGCGCCTGCACCATCCTTTCGCTACGGGAATGTTCATGCTGTTCGACTTAAAACAATTCCGCACGCTTCACGGATTTCACGAGCAAGTGGCCTTTGCCGAGGATTATCTGCTCAGCCAGCAAGTGCAAAGGAAACGCTTTGGCATTGTCCGCGGCGGCGTGTATACGACGAATCGCCGATTCAAGAAGATGGGGCATCTGCGCGTGGGATGGCTGTTCCTGAAAACCGCGATGAATTACTGGAACGAGAACTACTTCCTGCGCGATCACAAATACTGGCAGACCTAAGCCGCTGGACGCGCGCGAGAATTGATTTCGCAACGATTTTCTTCGTTGCCACAACAGCAGGATTCAACCAACCAGTTGAATCCTGCTTTTGCTTGGGACGGGAAGAATATATATCCACCGTCGTTAGAAGCGCAGCACAATTCCCGTCGACAACCTTATATTGTTCTGCGTTGTACCGAAAAAGCGCGTCTGAACGTAGTCTCCCTGAAAGTGCCACGCGATCGGACGGATGATCTTGTAATCGAGCCCGCCACCCAACGCGGTTGCAAACGAGGTATCGATCGGTTGCACGAAATTGTCTGGGAGAGAAGAGGCTTGGCTCGCTTTGGTGTGTGCGGCCCCAAACAAGGCTTCGGCAAAAGGCCGGAACCTCCGCACAGAAACCGAGACTCGCGGCCCAAACAGAACCGCGAATTCCTCCCCGTTGCTTACCGTGGTGGTTATTCCATTCTGCGTGAACTGATAGCTCTGCGAGGCATAGTGCTCACTAAAATCGACCACCATCCCAACCCAGGGAAACACTTTGCCTTCCAACGAGGCTTCCCATCCGTTCAGGGTTGGCCGTCCCAAATTGGAGAAGTCGAACGACGACGAACCCGCGTTTTCGAAGGAATATCCCAGGAAAACGTTGCCGCTGCTGGGAACTTGTGCGCTGGCTACCGCGCCAAACATCAGACTAGCGATCACAATAGCAATGAGTTGGCCAAGGCGCGCACTCTTCCGAGACAAGAACCGCATCGGTCATTCCTCTGTATTCGAGTTGGTGGCGACCACCCTTCTTCAACCCGGACGCAGTTAGGAAGTTTCGAATCCGGAAAATTTATGCCACCCCATTGTGACCGAAGCAATCTCTTAGAACCGCCACACCAGCCCGGTCGATCCCCGGATATCGTTCTGGGTGGCGGCCAGGAGGTGGGTGTGCATGTAGTCGAACTGCAGGCGCCAGGCAAAATGTTTCATGAAGAGAAATTGGAACTTGCGATCCACACCGCCGCCGATATCCCACGCGACAGGGTAATGCGTATTGTGGTCCGAGGTGGTGCGTTGCAGCCCACCCATGGCTTGCGCGAAGGGCCGCCACTTTCCAAAATTAGTAGAAAGCCGGGGCCCCAGGAGGAAGTTGTACTGTTGCACGCCCAGCCGATAAAAGCCGCTTGTGTCCAGCACCGCTCCCAGATGCGGGTATCGGGAGAACGGAAAATCTTCCAGCGAGGCATTCCATCCTCGGAACGTATAGCGATTGATCACGTCAACGGAATCGCCGTAGGCAGCTCCGACATACACATTTCCACTCGGGAGCAGCTGCGCCCTCGAGGTGGTCGCGAACAGCATCAAGCTTAGGAATGCCAGCACTACGGCCGCGATTTTTGACACGAAAATGATTCCTCCTCTGGCAGTTTATGCCAGCAGCAAATTCTACCTGAATGCGTGAAATTCGTTAGATGCAGTGTACCCGACGCCCAAGATGCCCGCGTTCCAAAATTGTGCCGATGCAAGTTCGGCACGCTTTTGGAAGAATTTACGTTCTTTTTATGATTCCAAAACCACTCCGCCAGCGTCTATCTATTAGGATGCAATTCATGGACAGCACTTGGCAAACATGGCCGCAGCCGGATGAGCTGGCGGGCCTCGGAATTCAACCGCCAGGAATTCAACCTAAGGAGTCGAAGTTGAAGCTCAGTTTGGAAACTCGACATCTCGGCGACGTGATCGTTGTTTATTGCCAGGGCCGCATCGTCTATCGCGACGAGGCTGCCGCGCTTTCGCGCCTGGCTGGTACGATTCTCGAGAATAGAGGCAAGGTGGTTCTCGATCTCAGTGGCGTCAGTTCCATCGACAGCGCCGGCATCGGCGAGTTGGTTCTGCTGCACACTTGGGCGCAGTCGAAGCATGCGGATCTAAAATGTGCCAGCCCGAGCCCATTGGTGCGCGATCTGCTCGAGCTTACCAATCTTGATTCAGTCCTCGAGATTCATCCCAGCTTGAGCGAAGCCTTGGCGGCGTTCCAGCCGGGAGAAGTCTGCGCCGACTGCTGAACCATTTCGGCCTAAAAGAACCAGCGATGAAGTGAGACGGAGCTTCGCCTTCGTCTCGCTTCAACTCTCCCGCTGAAAACGGTAGCGCCCAGTTCGTTCCACCGCCACCGCCTCGGCTACCTTCAGAAACGCCCGCGCCGCGTGGGAGAGTCCAGCCTCCTTCCGGTAAATCAAACGCAGCTTGCGTTGCACCCGCAACTCCCGGACCGGAATTCTTACCAGTTCGCCGCGCGCCACTTCCGTTTCCACGCTGATCTCGGGCATCAGCGCCACTCCGTTTCCCAGGGCGACGAACTGCTTGATGGCCTGCAACGTGGGCAGCTCAAGATCCATGTGCAGGGGCGTTTTGTACTTCTCGAACGCCTGTATAACTTTCTCGCGATACGGCGACGAAACAATGTGCGCCACAAACGACTCCGCTCCCAGTTGCCGGATGCTCACCTCCCGCGCCCCAGCCAGGGAATGCTTGGGAGGAACCACCAGCACCAACTCGTCGAGATAAGTCACCACCGAGTGCAGCCGCGGCTCCTCCGGCTTGTACGACAGCACGCCCAGTTCGGCGCTGTGCTGTAATACGTCATCCGGAATGCGGCTGCCCAGCGCCCGTTGCACGGTGATTTTGATCATGGGATGCAGCCGGCGAAATTCCGCCAGCACCGGCAGCAAGTAAAGCGCCGTGAATTCGTTGGCGGCGATCACCAGCTTGCCCTTCTGCAGCTCCCGCAATTCCGTCAGCGATTCGTGCGCATCGCGCCGCAGATTCAGCAGCTTTTCGGCGTATTCATACAGCACTTGCCCGGCATCGGTGAGAACGCCATCCCGCGACGAACGGTCAAAAAGGCTCTCTCCCAGTTCATCCTCCAGTTTGCGGATGGTCTGGCTCACCGCCGACTGCGTGCGGTAAAGCTTCTCCGCGGCGCGGGAGAACCGGCGCTCCCGCGCCACGGTGAGAAAAACTTCCAGTTGCGAAAGCTCCATCGGTTACCCCGTAATAGAAACTGCAATGTTCATTACAAAATCTTATCATAGAAGGTTGCCTAATGATCACTGAACAATTATAAGCATTGCTTCAGTCGCTCCGCCCCGTAACATAGAGCGATATAACACGCGTTTTCTTGATAAGGAAGATTCATGGCCGCTGAGCACACTCGCATCACCGTTTTCGACACCACCCTGCGCGACGGAGAACAGTCGCCCGGTTGCAGCATGAACCATCAGGAGAAGCTCCGTCTGGCGCATCAGCTCGACCGCCTCGGCGCCGACGTGATCGAAGCCGGATTTCCCATCGCCTCCGACGGCGATTTTGAAGCGGTGCAGGCCATCGCCGGCGTGATCCGCCGGCCCATCATTGCAGGATTGGCCCGGGCCTGCCGTCCGGACATCGAACGCGCCTCGGAAGCTTTGAAAGATGCCGCCCGCCCGCGTATTCACGTCTTCCTCGCCACCTCCGACATTCACCTGCAGTACAAGCTGCGCATCACGCGCGATCAGTGTCTGGCGCAGGCCCACGATGGCGTCCGCTTCGCCAAATCGCTCTGCGATGACGTGGAGTTTTCTCCGGAAGACGCCACCCGTACCGATCCCGATTTTCTTTGCAAGGTGCTCGAAGCAGTTGTAGAGGCGGGCGCCACCACCCTCAATATTCCGGACACCGTTGGCTACACCATCCCCTCCGAGTTCGGCGAGTTGATCTCAACCGTTCGCCGCCGCGTCAAGGGAATCGAGAACGTCACCATCTCCGCCCATTGCCACAACGACCTCGGCATGGCGGTAGCCAACACCATGGCGGCCATCGCCGCCGGAGCCCGCCAGGTGGAGTGCACCATTAATGGCATTGGCGAGCGCGCCGGCAACGCCGCGCTCGAAGAGATCGTCATGGCCATGCGGGTGCGTCGCGATCGCTATCCTTATGAAACCGGAATCGCCGGCGAGCAGCTTTTCCCCGCCAGCCAGATGCTCAGCGAGATCACCGGCGTGCCCGTGCAGCCGAACAAAGCTGTCAGCGGACGCAATGCCTTCGCCCACGAGGCCGGAATCCACCAGGACGGCATGTTGAAGAATCCCCTGACTTACGAGATTATGACACCGCAATCCGTGGGCGTGCCCGATTCGAAGCTGGTTCTGGGCAAGCACTCCGGCCGTCACGCTCTCAACATTCGCTGCGAACAGCTTGGCTATCGGTTTGACCGCCGCGCCCTCGATGACATCTACCGCCGCTTCGTGCGCCTGGCTGATAAGATCAAGCACGTCGAAGATCATCACTTGCTGGAATTGATTCGGGAAACCCACAAGCCCGCTGCATCGGCCACACCGCTGTTCGAGCCGCTGCCAAACGCAGTCGCGGCCGCCGCCAACGTTTCGGCACACGAATCGCAGCGCCCATTTCCGCTCGCGCCGCAAACCAATGCATTCGGCGTGCCGGTGCCCGTTCCCACGGATCAACATCACGATCAGGAAGATTATCTCTGGGGCGTGTGACCTCGGACTTGATCCGGCATGGATGACTCCAACCAGCCACGCATTTTTTTCGAAAACAGCCAGCCCATCCTGCGCGTGGAGAACATGGAAGCCAGCCTCCGGTTCTACGTCGACCTCCTGGGCTTCAAGAACGCCCCTTGGGGCAACGCCGACTTTACCAGCGTGAACCGCGACCGCGCCGGCATCTATCTGTGCCAGCGTGGTCAGGGCCAAGGCAAGGCCTGGATCTGGATCGGAGTGGAGGACGTTGAAAGGCTGCACCAGGAATACAAATCTCGAGGAGTAACGATTCTCATGTCCCCGACGAACTACCCGTGGGCGCTTGAAATGCACGTCGAAGATCCAGACGGCAACGTGATTCGCTTCGGTTCGGAGCCGAAGCGAGCTTGTTCTCCCGATTCTTCCGCGCTAAACTAATCCCCGCATGCTCTTAACCCTCACCATCCTCCCCGGCGACGGCATCGGCCCCGAAGTCACCGAGCAAGCTGTACTTGTCTTGCAGGCCGTTACGGACGCATTCGGCCATCAGCTTCAACTCCAACACAAAAACATCGGCGCCGCCGCCCTTACCGCCGTCAACGATCCCCTGCCCGCCGACACGGTGCAGGCTTGCCTTTCATCTTCCGCGGTCCTGATGGGCGCAGTTGGAAATCCTGCGTTCGATCATTATCCGAACCATCTTCGCCCCGAAGCCGGACTCCTGCGCCTGCGCCGCGAACTTGGCGCCTACGCCAACTTGCGTCCCGCCATCTGTTTTCCAGCGCTGGAAGATTGTTCTCCGTTGCGTGCGGAGCTTGTTCGAGGCACGGATATTATGATTGTCCGCGAGTTGCTGGGAGGGGCTCTACTTCGGGGAGCCGCGTTCCATCGCGGGTGCGCCGGGATCCCGCGTCGCCACCAATACCATGACCTATGGCGAGCCGGCCATCGAACGAATCGCCCGCGTAGCCTTCGACTTGGCCATGAAGCGCCGCCGGAAAGTTCTGTCCGTTGACAAAGCCAACGTCCTGGAGTGTTCCCGCCTGTGGCGTGAGGTCGTTATCCGCTGCGCGAAGGATTATCCCGGCGTGCAGCTCTCGCACATGTACGTGGATTCCGCCGCCATGTCGCTGGGGCAGCGCCCCAGAGATTTCGATGTAGTGCTCACCGAAAACATGTTTGGCGACATTCTTTCCGACCAGGCTGGCGGTGTGGTCGGATCGCTCGGACTGCTGGCCTCGGCCAGCATCGGAGGCCCCGTCGGCCTGTACGAGCCCGTCCATGGCTCCGCGCCCGATATCGCCGGCAAGGGCATCGCGAATCCTCTGGGCGCGATTCTTTCCGCCGCCCTGCTCCTTCGTCATTCTTTCCGACTGGAACGCGAAGCGGCCTGCATCGAGAATGCCGTCAGCATTGTTTTGAATCAAGGCGCTCGCACGGCCGATCTCGCCCGCGGTGGGCAAAGTTCACTCTCAACGCAAGAAATGGGACGCCAGATTGTGGCCGATGTTCGCAGGTTGAGTACGCGCGGAACAGCGGACAGCGCGGTAACTTTCTAAGGAACCACCGAGCACGCGCCTCGCGAACGGTATCTACACACTTTGTCCGGTTACATCCTCCAGCATTGCCGCTCGCAGCAAGGCGTTGATTCTGGTCTGATAACCCTTGCCCTGCTCTCGCAGCCAGGCCACCACATCCGCGTCCAGCCGAACCGTGAGCTGCTGCTTGACCGGCCGGTAGAAAGGATTGCGCACCGCGTTTTTCCAAAAGCGGTCTTTCAGAGGAGGGATGTCGGAATAATCAATCTTCTCGTCCGGCATGGATGCCAACACCGCGACCTCGCGCCGCTGCTTGGCGGTGAGTGGACTAAGAGTAGTTCTTTTGACGCTCTTCTTCATAGCGCTTTCTCTCCTTCCGGTTGGCCCGCCGCGCCGAGATGATGCGAATCGTTTCGTCCGCTTCGTCCTCACCGGCTTCAACGTTGTGGGCTACCAGCAGCAGCAATACGCCATCCACGGTTCCAATCGTTTGCCAACGCCGCTCGCCACCTTCAATTCGATCTTGTTCGACAAGCGCGTCGGGATCGTCGAAGACGTGGCGGGCGATCTCGAACCTGATGCCATGCTTCCTTCGGTTGATCCGCGCCTTGGCAACGTCCCATTCGAACCGTATCATGCCACCGCCGTTATTATAGCTATATACTTGTAACTACACAATCGAAGGTCTCGTTGCGTCGTCTTGTTTTGTAATTAGGTCGTCCCGGGACGCGGCCCGCCCGGCAGTGGCTTAGCCGGTTGCGCAGCAACTGCAGCTCCACCATCATACTTGCCCGTGAGGTCATACCAGCGGATGCGCAGCATCTCCTGAAACATGCGCGCGCCGTCCATCAAGGGATTGATGCGCGTCCCTCCGCTGTGTCCCCAGAGCACCGGCACTTCTTCCACGCGGAATCCAAACTTCCGCGCCAGGAAAAGAATCTCCGGATCGAAGCCCCAGCGCTCGATGCGCTGCAGAGGCAGAATGGTTTGCGCGGCACGGCGGGTGAAGGCTTTAAAGCCGCACTGCGTATCCTTGAATTGCAGCCCTAAAACAATCCGAAGCAGCAGGTTAAAAATTCTTCCAAAAAGCTGCCGATGCGCCGACTGCCGCTGCGTCTGCAGTTCCGCGCGCAGCCAGCGCGATCCGATCGCAATGTCCGCCCCAGCCGCTAAAGCCTGCAGCAGTTTCGGCATTTCCTCGATGGGCGACGACAAATCCGCGTCGCTGAATACCACCACCTCGCCATGCGAGTTCAGTATCCCATTGCGCACGCTGTAACCCTTGCCGCGATTCCCTGGATTCTCCACCAATCGCAGCACCGGATTATTTTTCGCAAATCTCCGCGCAATCTCCGCCGTGTTGTCGCGCGACCCATCGTTTACCACAATCACTTCCGCATCCCACCCCTGCTGGCGCACGTATCCCAGCACCTTCTCCAGGGTAGCCCCCAGGCGCGCACCTTCGTTGTAAGCCGGGATGACGATGCTATAGGTCATATCTTCGAGCCGGGTCTGTCGGCACTATCGTGCTTACCGGTTGTACTGAGTGCTTAGATGTAGCTTTCCTCAAACCCCTTGGCGCAAGAAATTATTGGGCCATTGTACGTCGGATTGAACTCTTTTGAGGAACATTGCGGACTCGGGATGAAAAAAGACGCGCTCCTACGCAACGTTGCGTTGTTCGAGCAACATGCCGAAGAATTCATTCACCAGATTGCCATCCAGCAAGCCCTGGCGGGCTTTCTCGCGCATGGTTTGCGCGGACGGATCATGGCCAATCGCGGGCTTATAGGGCCGCGCCGTGCGCAGCGCGTCGTACACATCCACGACCTGCAAAATCCGCGGCAGCAGCGGAATCTCGCCTGCCCGCAATCCGTCCGGATAACCGGACCCATCCACATGCTCGTGATGATGCCGGATGATCGGCAGCACCAGCCGCAGCGACTTCAGCGGCTTGCAGATAGTTTCCCCGGTCACCGGATGCTGCTTCATAATCTTCCACTCCTCCGGCGTCAGGTCACTGCCTTTTTTCAGGATCTCGTCCGGCACGGCAATCTTGCCCAAGTCGTGAAGATATCCGCCGCGCCGCAACGCCACAATCGAATCTTCGTCCAATCCCAGGTGCCGCCCCAGGTCCGCGGCGTGCAATGCCAGCCGCTCGCAATGTCCCTCGGTGTATGGGTCGCGGCTCTCCACGGCCAGACCGAGCGTACACAGCACCGAATCCGCGGTTTCCAACTCGTCGGTAAATTCTTTCATCCGCAGCAGCGACTTCACCCGCGCCGTCAACTCTTCGGCCAGCACCGGCTTGTTCAAAAAATCGTCCGCTCCCGCTTCAATTCCCCGCAGCTTGTCCGCGCTATCGCTCAGCCCCGTAATCAACACGAAGGGAATCAGCCGAGTCGCCGGATTTTCTTTGAGATCGCGGCACAACTCATAACCCGATTTGCCAGGCATCCGTACATCCGACAAAATCAGATCCGGCGCGTGCCGCCGCACCTCTTCCTCGGCCAGCTGCGCATCTCCCACGGTTACCACTTCATAACCGCGCATCGCAAGCAATTGGCTCATCAGCGCCGCGATGCCGGGATTGTCGTCCACGACCAGAATCCGGGGAATCTGCCGGCCCGTCCATAGCCCACTCATGCCTTGATCAGAAGCCGCTTTCGGCGCGGGAGCTGTCCGCTGTTTGCCACTCAAAGCCAGACGGGGATCGCGGGGAATACTCATGCGTGCCGGTTGCCCATCTTTTGATTTTACAGCAATCTCCGCCTCGTGTTCCTACGGAGAGCCCGGCATAAGTTCAAATTGTTCGCGTCAGCGCCGTAAAGTTGTCATCCCACTTCGGGAGCATCTCGCTGAATTTGTGACCTCTACCCTTGTCCGCGGGCCCGACTCCTGCTTAATCTCAGCCATGACCCGCATCTTCCAGTTGCAATTGCCCATCCAGATGGCGCTGCTTATGCTCATCTGTGGCCTGCCGCGTACTGCTTCTGCTGCCTCGAAGCCTCACATCATCACCTTCGGGAAATGGACTTCCATCCAATGGCTCCCCGGCGCCGGCGCGGCGGACGACAAGCCACTCGCCCTGAAGGTTCGCCCGCTGCTGGTCGATGCCCGCGTCAAGGAATTCACTCTCGGTCCCGCGCATGATATCACCGACCGGCTATTCGTCGTCCGCCGCGCCTTCCGCATGAATGACAGTCTCCCCGAAGAATCCGCCTCGGCGCCGCACTGGCAATGGCAGCGCGGCGGATGGCTTCTCGTCGACCGCGTCACCGGCCGCATTTCTCCCATCAATCTTCCCGAGTTCGACGCCTTCTATTCCGCCACCAGTTGGTATCGCGATTACGCCGCCTATTGCGGCGTCTCCGAGGACGGTAAAAAAATCTACGCCGTCGTCGCCCAAATCAGCCGCCGCAAGCCGGTGCTAAAGATGCCTCTCGGGGGAGGGGGGCCGGCAGCCGTTGAAACAAGAAACGTACTTCCGGATTCCGCCTGCCCCGTTCCCGCCTGGCAGCGCGCTCCCATCCGCGTCACCTTCGAGCCCGCCGGCGCCGCAAAACAAACCTTCGCGATCCGCGGCCACGTCGTGGATTTAATAACCGAAGAGGAAGATGACGAAGAAGCCGCAAAATAGACTACGTCAACCATCAGCCTTACTTGATCGGTGGCGGGCTGAATTCAAGACTCTTGAGTAGGGATTTCAACAGCCGGCCGGCGGTCAGCGAACGAAACGCAGGAAGATGGCGGAGATCATGGCCAGGTTGCAGGCGGCATGGGCCACCACGGCGCACCACAGCGAGCCGGTCCACAGGCGGCAGAGAGTGAAGATCGCGCCGAGGCCCGCCAGCAGAAGCACCATGAGCGCGCCCGAGACCAGCCGGAGATGGAAGCCCGCGGCATCATGCCACACGCCGTGGACGTGCAGAAGATGCATCAGGCCGTAGGTGAAGCCGTTGACCAGAGTGGCGATCACGGCATTCCAACGCAACGTAAAGGACTGCTGGATCAGCCCGCGAAACAGGAACTCCTCGCCGATCGGCGTGAAGCTCATGGTCAACAGGGCGATGACGGCAAAAGCGGCCGCGGGAGACATGACGGCGAGCATCCGGTTGAGTTGGAAGCTGTCGCGAATGCTGACGCACCAGTTGTCGGGCGAGTTGCCGTACAGGGCCATCCCGATCCAGAAAACGAAGAGACTGCCCACCACCCCGGCCAGGGAGCAGAGGACCAGGGCGACCGGCGTAATGCCCTGTCTGCACAGGCCTATGTCGCGCCGCCCCTGACGCGTGAGGAAAAGAAACGGAAACGTCCACATGACCAGGATATGAACCAGGAACAGGATGCGGGCCTGCGAGGGACCAAATGCGGAATAGAAGCGGGCGGCGGCCAGCACCGCCAGCACCAGCAGCGAGAGCAGCCACGGTGGGATGGCGAGCCGGTTCCAGAATGGACGGAGGAAGCTGGAGGTGTCAGAAGCTTCAGGGTTCATGGGAATCGCTCAATGAGTGTAACCGCGATTTTTCGCCAGTCTCGATTCGGCGAGCGCCTTCCTCCCGGTAGCCCCAAGAGTGAATTGAGTCCCAGGTTTGCAAATTGCTCGCTTTTGCGGCACAGGTTGCAAACCTTGGTTCCCTAAACGATAGCGGCTTGACCTCGCACTAGAACGAGCGTTCAATTTTAGTGAATGGTTCTCCTTGTGTAAATGCACAGGGATTGCAGTGGGAACAAAAAACAGCACCATTGTGATTTCATCTCCGGGCGGAGACACCACGGCGGCATTTGCTGCCTACAACATTCTCAAAGGCTCATGAAACGATTTCTCGTACTGCTTGGTCTAGTAGTGGCGGCCCGCGCCCAGACAGCAGTTCTCCCGAATAAAACCTGTGCTGAGTTAGTTGATCTGGCAAACCTCACGGAAAGGAACAACAACAACGGCGCTGCTGCGGATGTCAAGCTAACCTTGGACACACCGGTCGAAGAGCTACTGGGGCTGATTGCGGCTGTGCAAGATTGTGAGGCGACTGTGCATGTAGACGAACGAGGACAACTCAGGTGGTTTAGTGAGCGTCTTGACAGGAAATACCTGGGCCGGTTGCGGGCATTCTTGCGGGCAGGGATGAAGAATGGAAAGTCATTCATGGATATGTACCTCACCGAGTTCGGCAGGCCAACCAGCGAAGATCAGGATCGGGAACACATGGAGACTTTCCTCCGTGACAAAAACTTGATGGGAGAATTCAAGTCCTTTGACGAGCAGTATTACACCAAACGACAAAAAACGAAGTGAACCGGCGCTAACGGAACATCGGCATTGACCTCGCGGCTCAAACCGCCTGGCAGTCCCCATGGTCCCTTGGCGGCTGGCGAAGAGTCCGGCCTTGCAATACGCCTTTCCCATTGGCTTACTTCGACTTGCTCGGCGTTCCACGGTTGTTCGCCACGCTCTAGCTTCACCGACCTGAACCGCCGGATGCGGACCCGCATGTCCGGTGATGTGGCAGGGGAGAAGGGGTGACCCTTCCCCTAAGCTATCTCACCCCGGACTCCGCCTGCCCTGTCCCCGCCTGGCAGCGCACCCCCATCCGCGTCACCTTCGAGCCCGCGGGCGCCGCAAAACAAACCTTGGCCGTCCGCGGCCATGTCGTGGACTTAGTAAGTGAAGAACAGATGACGAGGAAGCTGCAAAATAATCGGCGACGGGCTTGGGGGGGCTGGCCGCACTCTAGCACGACACGGGATGCCCCACCCGTGGCAGTTTCACGGGTGGGCTGCTGCGAACTCTCCCTGTGGCATGTCCAACGGTCACAGCTAAATCGTCGTGTTCGTGTTACATCGTCCACAACCGCGCTAATGCAGAACCGTGAACTCCCGGTTGCTGGTCAGCACCCCGCCGGGCGTAGTCGCGCTGACAAACCCGGTAGTCGCCCCGGCCGGGACGGTCGCGACGATTTCAGTGCTCGAAACCACATTGAATGCGGCCGCAGCCCCGTTGAAGCTGACACTCGTCGTCCCGTTCAAATGATTACCCAGGATCGCCACCCTCGCTCCACTGCGGGCGGACGGTTGCTGCGTCTCGATGAAGGGGCCGAGGCCCATGGACAAACTGTAGAACACGCCGTATTCCGAATTATTCGGTCCGCCTCGCACCGTGGTGCCGTAAAAAACTCCATTCGTGCCCTGAATCACCCCCGCCGCGCCGTAGGCGCCGTCTGCACAATTCGGCAGCGTGCAAAAGTTGTAGAGCGTCGTCAGTTGACCTTGTAGCGTGAACTGGAAGATGGTGCCGAAGCCATGCGCTCCGCCTTCCACCGTTGTTCCATAAATATTTCCGTCGGTGGCGAAAAGCAGCGGGCCCTCGTCGTCGGGACCTTCTCCTTCCGCCGCGCTGAAGCCATACACCGGCCTGACGTTGCCGGAGGGCGTGAGTTCGAAGAGCACGCCATAATTGTCAGGGCCGCCTTCCTCGGTGGCGCCATAGAGGTTTCCGTTCGGCGCCTCCGCCAGCCCGCCGCTGGGATTGGTGCCATCAAGACAGACGCGCGTTCCGCAGGGCCAGGTGTAGAGAAATGTGTAGTCTCCCTCCGGGCTGATGCTGAATAGGGTCCCGGTGCCCGTGTCGGTGTAAGAGGTCCCGCCGAAAATTGTGGATCCGTAAAAGGTTCCGTTGCTGCTCTGCATTAGCGAGGTGGGTTCGACGCCTTCAGAGTAGGAATCGAAGCTGTGGAGCACGGTGAGCGCCCCTTGTGGGGTGATCTTGAAAACAGCGCCGGAGGCATACGTTCCACCCCCTTCTGTTGTCCCGTAGAAATTTCCGTCCGCAGCCTGCACCAGCCCTGAAACCGGCCCGTCTCCATCCGCGCACGCAGGCAGGGCGCAAAAACTGTAAATCGTAGTGAGATAGCCGCTGGGGGTAATCTTGTACACCGTGCCGCCGTTGTAAGCCCCGCCCAGTGCGGTAGTTCCGTAAAAGGAGCCATCGAGCGTCTGCACCAGCGCGCCGTATGGCTGGTAGCCGTCGGGGCAACCGGTCTGAAGGCAAAATTGGTAAATGGTGGTCAGCGTTCCGGTGGGCGTGGCCCTGAAGATCGTACCGACGCCAAATTCCGGCCCATAAGGCGTTACTCCGTAGAAATTGCCGTCGAGGCCTTGCACGAGCGGGCCGCCCGGGTTGTTGCCGAATTCGTCGCCGAAACTTGCCAGCACAGTGAAGGTTTGCGCCGGGAGCGGCAGGGCGAAAAGCAGAACGATTGCACAGGCGGCGACCTTTGCCCGAATCGTTCCAGTGCAATTCTGTTGTCTGATTTGTAGATTGCGAACAGCAGGAAGTCCGCAGCTTCGCGCCATCTTTGTCCCTCCTCGGGGCAATGATTGTCCTCTGGCGAGGGAAGGCCGTCAAGATGCAGGAATTTGCGATAAGGAATTCAAGCGCGCGGAATCGGCGATTTCCTGGTCCCGATACCGATGTGGGGAGCTGGCCCAGCCGTACCTCTAACACGACAGGGGATGCCCCACCCGTCTGAAAACCGAGAACCGCTAGTCCCCCGCCGCTTCCACCGCCGGCAACTCTTCCGCGACAGTTTTCTCCTTCACCTTGGCGCTCGTCACCAGAATCACCGACAAAACCACAATCACACTCCCCATCGCGATGAATCGGTCCACCCGCTCGTGCAGAATCAGCCAGCCCAAAAACACCGCAACCACCGGATTCACGTACGCATACGTCGACACCTTCGACGTGGGCACATGCTCCAGCAGCCAGATGTAAGCCGTGTAGCCAATCCACGATCCGCACACCACGAGATACAACACCGCACTCACTCCGCGCGCCGTCCACGTGACTCGCGAAAAATCTCCAGCCGCGAGCGCAAATAAAAAGTTCGCCACTCCCGCTGCCGTCACCTGCCATCCGGTCGCGCTGAACACGTCCATGCCCGACTGCCAGCGCTTCGACAACACCGATCCCAGCGCCCACGAAAACGAGCCGCCAATCAATCCGAGCGACGCCCACAACTCGTGGCGCCCCAGCGCCGAGGTCGAATGCAACTCCGGCCAGAACAACACGAATAATCCCACGATCCCCAACCCCAATCCCGCTTTGCCTCGCCACGAAATGTGATGGTGGCCCAGCAACAGCGAATCCAGCACCAGAAACCACAACGGCGTAATCGCAATGATCAGCGCCGCCAATCCCGAGGGCACGGTCAGTTCCGCCCACGAGAGCGTGAGGTTGCCGCCCATCAAAAGCAATATTCCCACCACGGCCGCCAGCGCAATCTGCCGCGCCGAATACCTGATCCTGCGCCCGGTCGCCGCGCATACCGCCAGCATCACCACTCCCGCAATCGAAAACCGCACTGCACACATCAGCGCCGGAGGAATGCTCTGCACCGCAATATCGATGGCCAGATACGTCGAGCCCCAAAACAGATACACCAGCCCAAAGGCAAGAATCACCGCAAACCGGCTTGGGCCATGAGCTTTAGACATGGAAGCGAGAAATAGGGGAAGTTAAAAGATATCAGACGCGACGGCGCCGCCTTTCGATTCGACGAACCTCCAGGAATCTCCCCGATGGCGCGGGTGGTTACCAAAGGACGTAGGGGGTTACGCTACTCCGCCCCGCCAAGTATAATGTTCAAGAGACAATGTCCACTGATGCTGCGCAACGTTTCCAATTCGCATCTGCCCGAGTGCTGGCTGCACTCCCTTGTGTGTCCGCGCCGCTATCGCGCGAATCTGCCTTCCCGTCTGCGTCCCAGTCTCTTCGGTAGCGACTAACAGATCCTCCCGCCTGATTCGCCTCGGCCTGCGTGCGCCTGAACCAGAGCCGCGTGTTCCGGGGTTGCACTTACTGGCAACCGGCAACTGGCAACTGACAGCTGCCTCAGGAGGATTCCATGACCACCAAGACCATGACCGCACCAACCACCTCGACTGCCGGTCCCGCTGTTCACGGGCCAAGAATCAAGACCGCACTGCCCGGGCCTAATGCCAGGCGCGTGCTCGCCAACGATCAGAAATACATTTCGCCGTCCTATACCCGCTCCTATCCCCTGGTGGCCAAGAGTGGCCGCGGCATCGTCGTCACCGACGTTGACGGCAACGAATTCTATGACTTTTCCGCCGGCATCGCCGTGACCTCCACCGGCCATTGCCATCCCCATGTGGTCGCCGCCATGCAGAAACAGGCTGGCGAACTCATCCACATGTCGGGCACGGATTTCTATTACGAGAACATGGTCACCCTCGCGGAGCGCCTCTCGAAGATCGCGCCCATGCCGGGTCCACATAAAATTTATTACGGCAACTCGGGCGCCGAGGCGATCGAGTGCGCGCTGAAGCTGGCCCGTTATCACAGCAAGAGGCAGAACATCATTGCCTTCTTCGGCGCGTTTCACGGACGCACCATGGGCGCGTTGTCGCTGACCGCTTCGAAACCCCAGCAACGGCGCCGCTTTGCGCCGCTCGTGCCGGGAGTGACTCACGTGCGCTATCCCGATGTATATCGCGGCTGCGCAGGTGGCGCGCAAGACAAGAACGCGGACGCGTTCGCGCTCGGCTGCGCCCGCTTCATCGAAGAGAAGCTGTTCAAGGCCACGCTGCCTCCGGAGGAAGTAGCCGCAATCTTCGTCGAGCCCGTGCAGGGCGAGGGCGGCTACGTGGTGGCGCCAACTATTTTTATGCAGGAGTTGCGCCGCATCTGCGATCGTCACGGAATCCTTTTGGTGCTGGATGAGGTGCAGAGCGGCGTGGGCCGCACCGGCAAGTGGTGGGCGGTGGAGCATACGGGCGTCGAGCCGGACATGATTTGCATTGCGAAGGGAATTGCGTCCGGCATGCCGCTGGGCATTACGCTGACGCGCGCGGAAATCATGGACTGGGTGCCGGGTTCGCACGCATCAACCTTTGGCGGCAATCCTGTGTGCGTGGCGGCTGCGCTGGCTACGCTCGACGTGATCGAAAAAGAACACCTGCTCGATCACTCCGCCGAAGTGGGCGCGCACATGATGAAGCGCATGTCGGACTGGCCCGCGAAGCTGAAGCTGGTGGGCGATGTCCGCGGCCGCGGCCTGATGATCGGCGTTGACATCGTGAAGGACAAGACGACGAAGGAACATGGCGCCGCGGAGCGCGATCACATTATCGAGAAGGCGTTCGAACATGGCGTGCTCTTCCTGGGTTGCGGGCCCAGCTCGATCCGGCTATGCCCGCCGCTGGTGGTCACGAAAGAAGAAGCGGACGTTGCCCTCGACGTGCTGGAAGAGTGCATCCAGGAAGTGGGCAAGAAACGTTAAAGACGGGCCAGCCCCCATGTCATTTGAGGCGACGCGTCCAATACTCAGGTCGCCTGCTGCCGTGCGCGACGGACCAAATAATGATCGCTCCGTCTTGTTCGGAATAAATAACTGAAAAAGGGAATCGCCAGAGCAGGAATCGTCTCGTATTGTTCTTTCCCATCGGCCAACGTTCCGGAGCTTCACGGATCGTATCGACCGCGCGATCGAGTTCTCCGACGAAGTCCGACGCCGCTTTCGGGCTGCGAGTTCGATACCACGCTACGGCGCTCTTAACATCTGCGCTTGCGCCCTGATGGTAGCGAACGCCCCTAATGCTCATTCAACATCGCCAACAACTCTTGATGCAATTCTTCCCAAGGGACGGTCACGGCTTTGCCCGCTTGCAGGTCTTGCATGCGACGCGCTACTTCTTCGTCCCAGGCGGCTTGAACTGATTCGTCCGCGTCTTCGAGGCTGTCGAGCAGGGTGTTGGCCAAAGCGGTGCGCTCCTCAGCCGGGAGCGCGAGTGCTCGTTTCAGCAGATCAGCAACTTCTGGGCTCATGGGGTTATTTTACCTCGGGTCGTCTATTCGGCAAATGCCCGTCTGTTCCCGGATTCTGTCTATCGAGCGCCGCCTTCGGACGCGGGGTCCTGTCCCTGGGCTGTGGGCCGAGCTCGATCCGGCTGTGTCCGCCGCTGGTGGTCACGAAAGAAGAGGCGGACGTTGCCCTCGACGTGCTGGAAGAGTGCATCGTGCAAGTGGGGAAGTGGGACGACGCGCCGGGGAAGGCCGTGGAGCGAAGCGACCACGGTCCAGCCCCGGAGGGGCACCATATAATAGCCCCGGAAATAAGTCCGGGGTAGGCCTAGTCCCGTAGCTCGGAGATAAAGTCGTTTAGCATCGCCATTCGTTCCTTGACCTCACCCCAGGGAGCCATCATACCTCTGTTAATATTCTCAGGGTAGGCGCTTATCTGATGACTTAGGTTCCGAAACCGAACTGCGTAGGACTCATCAAGATTTTTCGCTAAGTAGTTCGCCACCCGCTGCTGCCATTCAGTCCTAGCACGAAGCGCGGTGGAGTTATTGAACAGAAGGTCGTCCTGAATTTTTTGCCCCTCCTGCAAGAACACAGCGAGCTGCTTCTTGACCTCCTGCCGTCGCGCCCTCTCCTGCGCCTTGCCTGCTTCTTGAGCTTCAAGTTGCTTTTGCTGTGATTGGAGGTTCTGGACTTGCTGCTCCAGGAAGGTTATACGCTGATCGGGCTGGGCCGGGGCAGACGCTGCCCTGTGAAGGGTATGACCGACGAAATAAGCAAACGCAGAGACGGCGACTGCAAGAGATATCCGCTGGCGCCAGTCCAGTCTGAGCGGATTCAGGATCGTGAGGCCAAACACTATCGCCACGCAAATCGGAAAGATGTAGCGCTCCAGCCAGAGAGGCACGGCCTTTTTATATCACAGGATCGGCTCAATCTAGGGAGCTAAAACAAGAGGGGATTCTTCTGGAATCACTCCCCAGTTTCAGGCTCAGACTGGGACTCTGGAAGAGTGCTCGCCGCCACGTCAAGACCTTCTCCAATCAGAAGCCATGAAGCCTGAAGTCCCGTTGCTTCATCTTCAGTTAGGTAACGCACATTTAGGTTGACGATCTTTTCGCTCGGGATGTAGAGGTTATTGCTTGGGATTTTCCTCCAGTACGAGTTAGTGTCAGATTTTGCTGTCCCCTTTTCCTTATCACTGAGAAATCCGAGCCGATCAAAGCGGCGTGGGTACTCGAGAAAGATACCCGACAGTTCACCCTCCTTATCTAAAAAGAAGTCAGCCACATGGCCGTTGTAAAGAATATCTATCGAGGTCAATACGTCTACCCACACCTCTCGTGCTGGTTCTGGAGGAGAGCTGAAGGGAGTGAGCAGAAGATGCCACTCGCTGACGGTTGGCAACAAGATTTTACTCGCCATCCAGACGTAGAAACGCTCGTGTAATCCTACGGGACTCGCGGACCACCTCCCGTAGTTGCCAGTGAGGCAAGCACAGGCCCATGCTTCAAGCACTACGAGAGCGTAATACCACCATAGGAAACGAGCCTGCCTGCGAATAACCTGATTAGTCGCAGTCCAATAGGTGTGGTTCTGTATTTGTTCTTCGAGAACCTTGTCGCTTAGCGCCGCGCCCATGACGATGCGATACGCCTCTCGTCTGTCGGCAGAAGAGCCTTGATGTACTCCGAAGGGCCAGTTCGCCACTGTCCAAACCAAGGCAAGGGCTAAGAAAAAGGGCAGGATCGACGCGAGCACGGCAAAAGTAAACTCTTCGGCTCGTGTGCGTTGAAATTTAATATGGGGAACGAACAAAGAGTAAAACGACCGGAATAGACCGCTCGGAACAAGCAAGTAAGCCACTACGCAAACAGTGGCTATAAGGCCGATCATCACTGGCCCTCAACGCTTTAATTTTCTTACTGGCCCGACGCAGCGGCTCCGGCCGCTCGACGCCTCACTACAAAACTTCGACCAGCGTCATCCCGGACACGGGCCTCCCCGGTTCTCGCTAGTTCATCTTTAATGCGCGGGTCTGACTTGATCTTCTCGACCAAACTCCGAGCTTCCTTATTCCCAGGGTTGTCCAAGGTTCTCAGAGCGGAAGAGAGTTTTTCGAGGTTCGAAATCATAGTAAATTTGTTCCTCTCATATAGATACACCAACCAGTAAGAAAGTCAACGTTTTTATCCCTCACACGGCAAATCCTTGCGGCTCAGCGACCTAGCGAGCGCTTTTGCGGAGGAAGCGAATGCTTTCGATCCCGTAAGTCTATGCAATTAGCACTCCCAACCCCCAACCGCCAGCCTCGAGACCCGGCTCTATACGGTTTTCGCCGGTGTCCCATCCTTTCGCGTTCTTTGCGAAAGGGTGGGGGCGTGCCACTGTGTCATCTGGCACGGGGCTTCTTTTCCTCCGGCCTCGGGCGGAGCAAGCGCCAGGCTTCCCGGTAGCATTCGTAGCTGTAGCTGTTTGCCCTGACGGGCTGCATGGGGAAGAGCATTGGGCCCGTGGGCTCGCGGCCACCGTTGAGAAGGATCCGCGCCGGGATGAGGTACCAGGTCTTTTGGGGGATGACGTAACCGGCGAAGAAGTCTAGCTGCTTGAGGGTGTATTGCCGGCCGTGAAAGTTGGTCTGGAACTGACAGCGGTATCCGTTGTCAACGCGGTAGCTGGTGGACTTGACCTGGACCCTGACGATGCGGTTGCCGAAGTTGAGGGCGACGTCGAAGGGCTGGGAGTCTCCCCACGGCTTGAGGACCGTGTAACCGCGGCCAAGGGATTCGGCTATGAACTGGGCTTCCACCCATTCGCCGCGTTCTTTGAAGTTCCTGAACTTGAGCATGCTGCTCCTGGAGCCATTGCGGAATCGAGATTCGGCGCGCAAAAGAAAAGGCGCGGCCCGTGGGCCGCGCCTCGTTTTTCTGAATTTTCACCCTATATATCCAGTATAGCAATTTGAAATGGGTGATTGGGACATGTTTCCCGGAATTATATCTGCACTGCTTTGAATGATTTAGGCTCGATCGTGTAATTTCTGCCTATTGACAAGATTCTGAAGGCTTGCCGGAATCCCAAGGGGAGGGGTTCTGGAATCCCACTTCTCGCAAAGAACGCGAGAAATGGGGCACCCGGCTACTGCCAGAATTCTATTCAGGCCTGGAATTCACTGGCTTCGGGGAAGCGCAGGTTGCATTTGGCGAGGGCCAGGCCAAGGAGCTCCTCGATCTTGGTTTCTTCGCAGTTGCGCGACATGGCGAGTTCGCTGACCAGCAGGTAGCGGGCGCGTTCGAGCATCTTTTTTTCGCGGAAGGAAAGAGGCTTGGCCGCGTGCAGGGCAATCAGGCTCTTCAGGACTCCGGCGACCTCGAACAGCGAGCCCGTGCGCATGCGGTCGGAATTTTCCTTAAAGCGGTCTTTCCAGTCGGAGGGGCTGAGGTCATCGGCAATGGAGAGGAAGTCGAGGATCTTCTGCACCTCGCCGTTGCGGACGACACGGCGAATGCCGACGCTGCCCACGTTATGGCAGGGCACCATCACCTTAAGACTGCTGGCCTTAATGTTGAGGAGATAAAACTTTTCCACGGTGGCGCCAATGGAGCGGCTGCTGATTTGTTCGATAATCCCCACGCCGTGGTTGGGATAGACGACCTTGTCGCCGATGTGGAAGTTCAAGTCACCGTTCATAAAAAAGCACCCGGGCAGGAGAAGGGCTGTGGGGAGAACGTTGTCTTTCCTATAAACATAGTATCCCGAATTGGGACGAAAAGCAAGGATTGCTGCGGGGCACGGGTTGGGTCAACCTGAAGGGCTAGTTGTGCCAGTTAAGTTGGTTCCCAGAATCTCCTCTCTCCGACAGGCACCCCTACGCTACCGCGGCTGCTTGCTTCTCTCGGCGCGCTGTGAAAAACTAGAAACTCACGGTTGGGTTTCGCGCCTCGGGCTGTCTGGCGCTCTATAAGCCGATGTCAACAAAGCGAACACTTTTCGAGAAGATCTGGGATGCGCATCTGGTGGCGCAGCCGAGCGGCCGGTCGTCTATTATTTACATCGATCTGCATCTGGTGCACGAAGTAACCTCGCCGCAGGCCTTCGATGGTTTGCGAGCCGCGGGACGAAAAGTGCGCCAGCCGTCGCGGGCCGTGGCCACCGTGGACCACAACATTCCGACCGAGCCGCGGGGAACTCCGATCACCGATCTGATTGCCGCCAAGCAGATTGCGGCGCTGCAGGCCAACTGCAAGGAGTTCGGAGTGCGGCTGTTCGACATGGACTCGCCGGAGCAGGGAATCGTGCACGTAATTGGGCCGGAGCTGGGGCTGACCCAGCCGGGCATGACGATTGTCTGCGGCGACAGCCATACCAGCACGCACGGCGCATTTGGCGCGCTGGCCTTCGGCATTGGGACGTCTGAAGTAGAACATGTTCTGGCGACGCAGTGCTTAGCTCAACAAACACCAAAGACGATGAAAATCGATGTGCGCGGGCGGCTGGCGGAGGGCGTAACGGCGAAAGACCTGGCGCTCGGAATCATCGGGCAGATCGGTACCGACGGCGCGACCGGGCATGTGATGGAGTATGCGGGCGAAGCGGTGCGAGCGCTCTCGATGGAAGGCCGCATGACGCTGTGCAACATGAGCATCGAGGCGGGAGCGCGGGCGGGAATGGTTGCGCCGGACGAGATCACATTGGCGTACGTCGAAGGGAAGCGTTTCGCGCCGCGGGATGGCGAGTGGGAAAAAGCCGTGGAGTACTGGCGCAGCCTGCCAACGGACGAGGGCGCGGCCTTCGACAAGGTAGTGGAGATTGATGCAGCGCAGCTTTCTCCGTTCGTAACCTGGGGGACGAATCCGGGGATGGTGGCTCCGGTGACAGGCCGTGTGCCGGAGGTGGGCAGTCTGAAAGAAGCCGACCGACGGGCGACCGAACTGGCGTTGCAATACATGGGGCTGGAGCCGGGGAAGCGTATTGAGGAAATCGGGCTCGACCGGGTGTTTATCGGCTCCTGTACAAACTCGCGCATTGAGGATCTGCGGGCGGCGGCGCGGGTTGCAAAGGGACATCATGTGAACGCGAAGATCCGCGCCATGGTGGTGCCGGGATCGCAGACGGTGAAGCGGGCCGCGGAGCGGGAAGGCTTGCACCGGATTTTTCTGGAGGCGGGATTCGAGTGGCGCGAGTCAGGATGCTCGATGTGCCTGGGAATGAATCCCGACATTCTGCAGCCGGGTGAGCGCTGCGCTTCCACCAGCAACCGGAATTTCGAAGGGCGGCAGGGACGCGGCGGCCGGACGCATCTGGTGAGTCCGATGATGGCGGCGGCGGCGGCGATCGCGGGGCACTTCACGGATGTTCGGAACTGGAAATTCCAATGATTGCGAGGAATGCACAATGAATCCGTTTCGGGTGCACAAAGGCCGCGTAGCTCCGCTCGACCGGATCAACGTTGATACCGACCAGATCATTCCTAAACAGTTTCTCAAGCGGATCGAGCGCACGGGGTTTGGGCAGTTTTTGTTTTACGATTGGCGATTCGCCGCAGATGGGAAGAAGAGCGCTGGTTTTGTTCTCGACGATCCGCGCTACGAAGGCGCGAGCATTCTGGTTGCCGGGAGGAATTTTGGTTGCGGCTCCTCGCGCGAGCACGCCGTGTGGGCGCTGGCGGACTTCGGATTCCGCGCCGTAATTTCTTCTTCGTTCGCCGACATCTTCGCCAATAACAGCACAAAGAATGGGTTTCTGACAGTTTGCCTCAGCGAAGGTGAAGCCGCGGAGTTGATGCGGCGAGTCCTCGAGGTCAAAGATTATCGACTCACCATCGACCTGGAGCATTGCGAGGTGCGTGACGATCGGGGCTTTGCCGCGAAGTTTCCGATGGATGAATTCGTCCGCCATTGCCTGCTGAATGGACTGGACGATATTGGGCTCACTCTGCAACACGAAGCGGAGATTGCGGCCTACGAAACCCAGCATCCGGCGCCCTCTGCGCTGCAAACGCGTTAACCGTAAGCGCAAGGTAAAAGCGCGTAAAGATTTGTAAAACATTCGCCCCCGCCTTGACCCGCTGCGGCTAAGAGTTGATGCTGGTTTTGTACGGTTCTACTATCGTTTTTTGTGTTTCGGTTCCCGCCTGAGCTTCTGCAGCGGGAGGACCTTGGCGTTAGACGATGTTCTTCCAGCACATTTACCGCGACCAAGTGAAAATGAAAACGTCTAATCAATGGCAGTTTCATCGCCGATCTTGTGAACAGCCGCACCCTACTAAAATTGTGAATACAATCGCTTCGAGTTTTTATCGGGAAACATCTCCGTTTGTCCTACGATCGCGCCTTTCACTGGTTCTGGCCATCGTGCTGAGTCTGTGTGCATTTTTTCCCGGCTGCACCAGTGCCGACAAGCAGAAGGCGCAAGCAGCGGCCCCGGGCGCGGTATCGGTTGCGGTGGCCAGGGTGCAACAGCAGAATGTTCCGGTTTATCTGGTTGGGTTGGGATCGGTGACGGCGTTCTACACGGCGAACATAAAGAGCCGAGTCGATGGGCAGATCATGCGCGTCAACTTCCAGGAAGGGCAAACGGTAAAGGAAGGCGATTTGCTGATCGTCATCGATCCGCGCCCATACCAAGTACAACTGGAACAGATGCAGGCGCAGATCTTCAAAGACCAGGCGACGCTGCGCGATGCGAGATTGAACCTGGACCGCTATACCACGCTGATTCCCTCCGGAAGCATCGCGCAGCAGCAAGTCGACACGCAGAAGTCATTGGTGGATCAACTCGACGGCCAAGTGCGTACGGACCAAGCGCAGATCGATAACGCCAAGCTGCAGCTGGTTTACTGCAACATAACCGCGCCGTTCACCGGCCGCGTGGGACTACGGCAAGTGGATCCGGGAAATATCGTGCATGCGGCTGACACCAATCCCATGTTGATCCTCACACAATTGCAGCCGATCGGCGTGATCTTCACGCTGCCCGAGGATCAGTTGCCGACCGTAGCACAGCACATGAAGAACTCGACCCTGCTGGTGGAGGCATACAGCCGGGACGACCAGACCAAGCTGGCGACGGGCAAGCTGCTGACCATCGACAACCAGATCGATCAGACGACGGGGACCGCCAAGCTGAAAGCGGTCTTCGATAACAAAGACAATCAGCTTTGGCCCAACCAATTCGTGAACGCAAATCTGCTTCTCGAGACGCGGAAAAACAGCACCGTGGTGCCGACGGCGGCGATCTTGCGCGGTCCCCAGGGAGCCTTTGTCTATGCCGTGAAGGCCGATAAAACCGTCGAAGCGCGTCCCGTGACCATATCGGTTGCGCAAGGCAACACAACGGTGATTACGAGCGGAGTCAATCCCGGGGACATGGTGGTTACGGACGGCCAGGACAAACTGCAAACCGGCAGCACGATTGAGCCACGGAACTCTGGCGCTGGCTCGACCACTTCACCGAGCGGCAAGACTGGGGGCAGCGCTCCAATTTCAGGAACCCCAGTTTCAGGAACCCCGGCTTCATGAGTCCTTCACGGCTATTCATTCTCCGGCCAGTAGCGACCACGCTGTTGATGGTGGGCGTGCTGCTGGTGGGGTGGGTTGCATTTCTGCAACTGCCGGTTTCCGCTTTGCCGGAAGTCGATTACCCAACCATTCAGGTCGTAACCTTCTACCCGGGCGCGGATCCCGAGGTGATGGCTTCGTCGGTGACTTCTCCGCTGGAGCGGCAGTTCGGGCAAGTTCCCGGACTGAGCCAGATGACCTCGACGAGTTCGTTTGGCAGTTCGGTGATTACGCTGCAGTTCGGCCTCGATCAAAATATCGACGTGGAAGAACAGCAGGTGCAGGCCGCGGTTAACGCGGCAGCTACGTTTCTACCGGCGGATTTGCCGAATCCTCCAATCTACAACAAAGTCAACCCCGCCGATGCTCCGATCCTGACGCTGGCCATGACCTCGGATTCGCTGCCTTTGTCCAAGGTGGAGGATCTGGCCGACACCGCGCTGGCGCAGAAGATTTCGCAGTTGCCGGGCGTGGGGCTGGTTTCCATCAGCGGAGGACAGAAACCCGCGGTGCGGGTTCAGGTAAATCCAACGGCACTGGCTTCCTACGGGTTGAGCCTGGAGGATGTTCGCAACGCCCTGGCCCAAGCCAATGTGGATCAGGCGAAGGGCGTCATCGATGGGGCGCGCCAGTCATACACGATCGGCGCCAACGACCAGCTCTTTGCCGCCGCGCAGTACAAGCCGATCGTCATCGCCTATCGCAATGGGGCGCCGGTGCGGCTCAGCGATGTGGCCAATGTGATCGATGGCACGGAAAACACGCGGCTCGCCGCGTGGATGAACCGGACTCCAGCGGTCATCGTCAACATCCAGCGCCAGCCTGGGGCGAACATCATCAGCGTAGTCGACCGGATCAAGAAATTGCTGCCGCAGCTGCAGGCCTCGCTGCCGTCGGCGGTAAAGGTTCAGATTCTTACCGACCGGACCACCACGATCCGCGCATCCGTAAAAGATGTTGAGTTCGAGTTGGCTTTGACCATCGTGCTGGTGGTCGTAGTTATTTTCCTCTTCCTGCGAAACCTGCGGGCCACGTGCATTCCCAGCGTCGCGGTTCCGCTGTCGATTGTGGGAACGTTCGGCGTGATGTACTTGCTGGGGTACAGCCTGAACAATCTGACGCTCATGGCGTTGACCATTTCGACCGGGTTTGTGGTGGATGACGCCATCGTCATGATCGAAAATATCGACCGCTATCTGGAAGCCGGAGACTCGCCGCTGGACGCGGCGCTTAAAGGCGCGGGGCAGATTGGGTTCACCATCGTCTCGCTCACCGTTTCCCTCATTGCCGTGCTGATTCCGCTGTTGTTCATGGGAGATATTGTCGGCCGGCTGTTCCGCGAATTCGCGGTGACGCTGGCAGTGACCATCCTAGTTTCGGCAGCGGTTTCTCTGAGCTTGACGCCGATGATGTGCGCCAAGCTGCTCAAACATCGCAAGGAAGGCGAGAAGGGACGCTTCTACGAGGTCACGGAAGATTATTACAACCGGGTGATTGCGTTTTACGGCCGCACGGTGAAATGGGTGTTGAAGCACCAGACGGCTACTTTGCTCATAACTTTCGGAACGCTGGTTCTCACGCTCGTTCTGTACGTGGTTGTGCCCAAGGGATTTTTCCCGGTGCAGGACACGGGCGTGATTCTGGGGATTTCGGAAGCGCCGGACAACATTTCGTTCGACGCGATGTCCCTGCGCCAGCAGGAACTGGCGAAGGTGATTCTCACGGACAAAGATGTTGAACAGCCTGTCCTCTTTCATCGGCGTGGATGGTACGAACACGACTCCCAACAGCGGCCGCATTCAAATTAACTTGAAGCCTCGTGATGAGCGCAACGACGATGCTTCGGCGATCATTCGGCGGCTGCAGCCCGAACTGTCCGGAGTGGACGGGATCGTGCTTTACATGCAGCCAGTGCAAGATCTGACCGTAGAGGATCGGGTGAGCCGCACGCAGTTTCAGTATTCGATAGAAGACGCGGACGCGCGGGAGTTGGCGCTATGGACTCCAAAGCTGGTCGAGAAATTGCGCGCACAGCCGGTGTTGCTCGACGTAGCTACAGACCAACTCAACGGCGGTCTTAGGACGAATCTGATAATCGACCGCGATACGGCGTCGCGGCTGGGAATCCTTCCGCAGGCCATCGACAATACGCTCTACGACGCCTTCGGGCAGAGGCAGGTTTCGATCATTTTTACGCAGTTGAACCAATACCACGTGGTACTGGAAGTCCTACCAAACTTTGCCAGGACGCCCGACGCGATGAACGACATGTACGTTCGTCCCAGCAGCACGATAGCGAGTTCCGGCGCGCCCACCGCCAATGCAGCCGCGGCAACCACCAGCGGAGCCCCGGTTCCGCTTTCCACTTTTGTGCGGATGCAATCGACGAACGCGCCGCTGGCCGTCAACCACCAGGGACAATTCCCGGTGGTGACGCTTTCGTTCAACCTAGCACCGGGCGCTTCTCTGGGCGATGCCACAAAGGCCATCCAGCAAGTGGAGAAGGATATACAGATGCCGGCGAGCATCCACGCCGCATTTCAAGGAACGGCCGCCGCATTTCAAAATTCGCTTTCGAGTGAGCCGTTCCTGATTCTCGCCGCCATCATCACGGTGTATATCGTTCTGGGAGTGTTGTATGAGAGCTACATTCACCCCATCACGATTCTCTCCACGCTGCCCTCGGCCGGAGTGGGCGCGATTCTGGCGCTTATGATTACGGGGAACGATCTGACCGTGGTAGCTCTAATCGGCATCATTCTTCTGATCGGCATCGTCAAGAAGAACGCCATCATGATGATCGACTTCGCTCTCGAAGCCGAACGGGAGGAGCATAAGCCGCCGGAAGAGGCGATCTTTCAGGCGTGTTTGCTGCGCTTCCGCCCGATCATGATGACGACGATGGCGGCGCTGCTCGGCGGCTTGCCGCTGGCGCTGTTGTCGGGGACGGGGGCGGAGTTGAGGCGTCCGTTGGGTATCACCATTGTGGGCGGGTTGTTGCTGAGCCAGTTGCTCACGCTCTACACCACGCCCGTGGTTTATTTGTGGTTTGACCGGTTGGCGCACCGGTTTGAGAGGTACAAAATTGGCAATCCGATTCCGCAGGAGCTGTCGGCGGATTCGGGCGATTAGGCTTTGCTATTTCAAGCATGAGCGTTTCGGCTCCATTTATCCGGCGTCCGATTGGCACGTCGCTGCTGGCGGCGGCCCTGCTGCTCTCCGGGATTCTTGCCTTCAATTTATTGCCGGTGGCTTCGCTGCCGCGGGTGGATTTCCCCGTGATCAGCGTGGGCGCAGGGCTGCCCGGCGCCGACCCGCAGACGATGGCCTCGGCGGTGGCCACGCCGCTGGAAAGGCAGTTCGGACGCATCTCGGGCGTGAACCAGATGACCTCGTCGAGCCAACTGGGCTCGACCGGCATCGCGCTGCAATTTGACTTGAACCGGAACATTGATGCGGCAGCGCGCGATGTGCAGGCGGCAATCAATGCCGCGCGCAGCCAGCTTCCTTCCAATCTGCCGAGCAATCCAACCTATCGCAAAATCAACCCCGCGGACGCCCCCATCCTGATTCTGGCGCTGACCTCGGACACGGTTCCGGTGGCGCGCTTGTACGACACGTCCGACTCGATACTGGCGCAGAAGCTCTCGCAGGTGAATGGAGTGGGCCAGGTGTTCACGTACGGTTCGGCGCCGCCCGCCGTGAGGGCCGAAGTAAATCCGATGCTGCTCAATAAGCTGGGGGTGGGGCTGGACACGGTGCGCAACGCACTCAATCTGGCCAACGCGAATCAGGCTAAGGGACAAGTCGCAAACGGCACCATCTCCTCTTCGTTCTCGGATAACGACCAGCTGTTCGCCGCGGATCAATACCGGCCGCTGATCGTTGCTTACCACAACGGCGCTCCGGTGCGGCTGGGGGACGTGGCGGATGTGCAGGACTCGGTGGCGGACGTGCACAACATTGGCCTGGCCAATGGCAAACCCGGAGTGTTGGTCGTCATTTTCCGGCAGCCTGGAGCCAACGTCATCGAGACTGTAGACCGCGTGCGTGCTCTAATGCCTTATCTCCAGTCCTCGATTTCTCCGGCTATCAAACTGGCAGTGGTCTCGGACCGCACGATTACAGTCCGGGCCTCGGTGAAAGACATTGAAACCACTCTGCTGATTTCTATTGTGCTGGTAATTCTGGTGGTGTTCGTGTTCCTGCGCACGGTGCGGGCGACGGTCATTCCCAGCATCGCCGTGCCGCTTTCGTTGGTGGGCACTTTCGGGGGGATGTACCTGCTCGGCTACAGTCTCGACAATCTTTCTCTGATGGCACTGGCGATTTCCACTGGGTTCGTGGTGGACGACGCGATTGTCGTGCTGGAAAACATCACGCGTTATGTGGAACAGGGGATGAATGCAGTGCAGGCCTCGTTCAAAGGAGCCGCCGAAATCGGATTCACCGTAATTTCCATGAGCACATCGCTGGTGGCGGTGTTCATCCCGCTGCTGCTGATGGGCGGAATTGTGGGACGGTTGTTCCGCGAGTTTGCGGTTACGTTGAGCATTGCGATCGGAGTTTCGCTTCTGGTATCGCTGACGACCACGCCGACGATGTGCGCCAAATTCCTGCGGCCATCCCAACCGGGCGAGCGGCATAACGTTGTCTACCGCGCCAGTGAATGGTTCTTCGACAACCTGCTGGCGACGTACCGGCACGCCCTGAAATGGGTGCTGGCGCATCAACCCGTCACGCTGGCGGTGACCATCCTTGTAGCCTGCCTGAGCGTGTACCTCTACATCAAGGTGCCCAAAGGGTTTTTCCCGCAGCAGGATACGGGACGGCTCAATGGCTCGGTTCAGGCGGCACAAGACATCTCATTCCAGGCCATGAGCAGAAAGATGGAACAGTTCGTGAAAATCATCCTGAAGGATCCGGCTGTTGACACAGCGGTCGGGTTTGCGGGCGGAGGCTCAGCGACAAACCAGGGCCGGTTCTTCGTCATGCTGAAGCCGCTGGAGCAGCGCGGCCAGTGCAAGACCCCCCACTTCTGGAACCCCTGCTACTTTAGCGCGGACGACGTGATCAATCGATTGCGGGGTAAACTCGCGGTGGTTCCGGGGGCCACGCTGTTCCTGCAAACGCAGCAGGATCTGACCGTTGGCGGGCGCTTCGGGGCGGCTCAGTATCAGTACACGATACAAGGCGAGGACTTGAATGAACTCAACAACTGGGGTCCGTTGTTGTTGCAGAAGATGCGCAGCCTGCCGGAGCTGCGCGACGTGAATACGGACCAGCAGGATCGGGGACTGCAGGCGCAGTTGGTCATAGACCGCGATACCGCCAGCCGTTTGGGAGTAGCCGCGCAGGATATCGATAACGCGCTCTACGACGCTTTCGGGCAGCGGCAGGTTTCCACCATGTACCGGCCGCTTAACCAGTACCACGTGGTCATGGAGGTTGCGCCGGAATTCCAACAGACCACAGAGGCGTTGCAGAATATTTACCTGCGGTCTTCCAGCGGCGCGCCCATCCCGCTGGCGGCATTCACGCACTTCACTCCGTCCAACATCCCGCTGGCGGTCAATCACCAGAGCCAGTTTCCGTCGGTCACGATTTCCTTTAACCTGGCTCCTGGAGTTTCGCTGGGACAGGCCACGCTCGCCATCGAAAAAGTCCAGCGGTCCATCGGCTTTCCGGCAACGATTCAGGCGAGTTTTCAGGGCACAGCGGCGGCGTTCAAGGATTCGCTCTCCAGCGAACCGGTGCTGATTCTCACGGCCCTGATTACGGTTTACATCGTGCTGGGTATGTTGTACGAGAGCTACATTCACCCCATCACGATTCTCTCCACACTGCCCTCCGCCGGCGTAGGCGCCCTGCTGGCATTGCTTCTGACGCACAACGAACTCAACGTGATTGGGACGATCGGCATCATCCTGCTCATCGGCCTGGTGAAGAAGAACGCCATTATGATGATCGACGTGGCGCTTGATGTGGAGCGCACACAAGGGAAAAAGCCGGTTGACGCCATCTACGAGGCGTGCCTTCTGCGCTTCCGCCCGATCATGATGACGACCATGGCGGCTTTGCTGGGCGGTCTGCCGCTGGCCCTGGGCAGGGGTACTGGCTCGGAACTGCACCGCCCGCTAGGCATCACGATTGTCGGCGGACTCATTGTCAGCCAGGCGCTGACCTTATTCACGACCCCCGTGGTGTATGTTTATCTCGACCGCGTGCGGCTGGCGCTACGCGGCGGAGAAAATGTATCCTTCTTAGAGCCCCCGTCAGGTGCGCCCCGACCAAGCCCGGCTCATTCGGCGGATTAGCGCTCCCTCCCTCGAAGGCGAGAGATTGGCCGACGGAGTTTGACCGCATGCAACCTGATTTCAGGGCTCTTGCATCGGAGGACTCAGCGGTGGGGCACTTCGAAAGAAAGCTCAGCCGGATCCCAAGACCGGGCCGCGCGGCGTGGAATGCACAGGAAGGGGCTGTCCCCTTTTTTCTCGCGCTCACCGTATGATAGAGAAATATTGGTGTTGCAATGCCGATTTCCCCGCGGCCCGGTATTATTGTTCTTCGCTTTCAAATTCTCTCAGGAGTCACGGATGCTTCAGAAAGCACTTGTCCTGGTATTGGTTGTCGCAAGCGTTGTGGGTTTCGTCAGTTGCGGTAAGACCGGAAGTCACTACGTGTACGCAACTGTTCCGGCTGCGAGTCAACTGGCGGTCTTCCGGGAGGACCCCTACTCCGGAGTGCTCACGCAACTGGACGAGAGCCCGTATACGGTGGGAAGCGGAGCTCAGGCCGTGGTGATCCATCCTTCTGGAAAATACTTGTATGTCGCGAATCCCGGCCAAGATGAAAACGATATTTCCCTGTTCGACATTAACAGCGACGGCACGGTGAGCGAGGTGACCCCCAGAACTCAGGCGGGCACGCTGCCTTTTCTGATGGCCATGGACCCTGCCGGGAATTATCTGTACGTCGCGAATGTCTCGTCGAACAATGTCTCGGTTTATTCGATCGCGAGCGGCACCGGGGTGCTGACTCCAGTTACTGGATCTCCGTTTCAGATCAACTTGTCCGCCAAGAGTATGCAATTGTCGCCATCCGGCAATTTTCTCTACGTTAGCGCACCGAGCACAGGAACCGGGTTCATCGCAGTCTTCAGCGTGAATGCCGGGGCGCTTACGCCCATCCCGGGTGACAACACGATCACTGCGGATAACAATCCTGCCGGAATCGCCATCAACCCAGCCGGTTCGTATCTCTACACCGCGAACTCTACCGCCAGCTCCATTTCCATCTACTCCATCGATTCCTCGACGGGAGCTTTGACCCAGGTCTCTCAATCACCTCTCGCCGACACTTCAGCGCATCCGGTTGCGCTGATCTTGGATTCCACCGGGAGCTACCTCTACGTGGCCAATCAAGGATCCAACAACATCGGGACTTATTCGATCGCGTCCGGCACCGGTTTTCCTGTACCGATCACCGATTCTCCGTTTGGCTCAGAAGCTAGTCCGAGTTTTCTGGCATTAGATCCGAGCGGGAAGTATTTGTACGTGGGAAACCAGGCCGGATCTGCGGGGATTCAAGCGTTTGGCGACAGCGGCGGGAGTCTGGACTCCATCGCAACTTATTCCGTGGGGAACTCGCCCACGTCGATTGCGGTATTGCAGTAGGTGAAGCGATAGGCGCCAGCGAACATATCCGAGGCTTTTTTTTGTTTTAGCGGCGGGATGACAAACAGAAATCGCCAATTCTGCGACAATACGTAGGCCGGCACAAGGCAGTCCGTTGCAACCGCGACGGGGATCCCCGCCATCTAATCGAGAAAGGCATCTCAGATTCGGTCGGCTTGGGGGCGGGTTCCGTGCCGAGACCAAGGTCAGGACTCAGAACCCATGAAGATCGCCAGCGCGGCCAGCGCATTCCCGAAGCATTACTACTCCCAGAAAGTTCTTTTGGAACGGCTGCAAGACTACTGGGGCCCCCAACTCAAAAACCCGTTGTTGCTGGCGCGGTTGCATCGCAACGTAACGGTGGATGGCCGTTACCTGGCGATTCCCGCGGAGCAGTACGTGGACATCAAGACCTGGGGGCAGGCCAACGACATCTGGATCAAGGTGGCGCAGGAATTGGGCGAACAGGCGCTCTGCCTGGCGCTGCATAACGCCGGGATCGAGCCACGGGACTTGGGAGCTTTGTTGTTCACGACGGTCACTGGAGTGGCAAGCCCTTCTATCGACGCTCTGCTGATCAATCGGATGGGGCTTCCGGCCAACATTCGCCGCACTCCGATTTTTGGGCTGGGATGCGTGGCGGGCGCGGCTGGAATTGCGCGGGCTTCAGACTACGTCCGTGCCTACCCTTCGCAGGCGGCAGCCCTGGTATCGGTGGAGCTTTGTTCGCTCACGCTGCAGCGCGAGGATCTGTCGGTGGCGAACCTGATCTCGTCGGGACTTTTTGCCGATGGCGCAGCCGCTGTGATTGTGACCGGTGACGAGTTCGCATCGAATGGAACGGTAATTAACGGGCCTGAGATTCTGGCGACTCGTTCGATTTTTTATCCCGACACGGAAGAGATGATGGGCTGGAACATTTCCGAGAAGGGTTTCCGCATCATACTCTCTACCGAGGTTCCGACCCTGATGCGGCAAAATCTGGGGCGGGACGTGGACGCATTTTTGGCGGACCACGGGCACCAGCGGAGCGACCTCAAGAGCTTTGTGATGCACACCGGAGGACCCAAGGTGCTGGATGCCTCGGCCGATGCGCTGGGATTGCACAACGGAGAGTTGGATGCCTCGTGGGACTGTTTGCGGAAGGTGGGGAATCTTTCCTCGGCTTCGGTGTTGTGTGTGCTCGAAGATGTGATGAAGAACCGGCGTCCTGAGCCGGGCACGCTGGGCCTGCTGGCCGCGATGGGGCCCGGGTTTTGTTCCGAGCTTCTGCTTCTGCAATGGTGAGGTTGCGTAGGTGTCAGGTTCAACAGAACGTCTTTGTGATCGGCGGCGGCCCCGCGGGGCTGGCGGCGGCCATTGCCGCCCGGCAACAGGGATTCCGCGTAGCCGTGGCCGATGGGGCCAAGCCGCCGATTGACAAGGCTTGCGGGGAAGCGCTGATGCCGGACGCGCTTGCGGCGCTGGAAAAACTTGGAGTGAGCGTGTCGGCGGCCGAAGCCTCTCCAGTGCGCGGAGTTCGTTTTCTTAGTTCTGGATTGTCAGCAGAAGCGGTTTTCCCATCCGGCTGCCGTGGCCTATCGGTTCGCCGGACCACGTTGCATCGCGTCCTGATCGAACGTGCCGCCGGGCTGGGGGTAGAGCTGCTATGGCAGAGCGTGGTTGCGGGCATTTCCGGCGATGAGGTTCGACTAGGGAATCGCAATATCCGCACCACTTGGATCATCGGGGCCGATGGCTCCAACTCGCGCGTGCGCAGGTGGGCCAATCTGGAGGCTCACTCAGGGACGGGCCTCCGATATTCTTTTCGCCGCCATTATCGTGTTGCACCCTGGACTGACCGCATGGAAATCTATTGGGGGAAAGACAGTCAGGGATATACGACAGCCGTGAGCAGCGAGGAAGTTTGCGTGGCCGTGGCTTCGCGCCGCCCCGAACTTCGCCTGGAAAAATCCTTGCCCGAGTTTCCCGTACTCAACGCGCGGCTAAGCGGGGCGGAAGCGACCTCCTCCGAAAGGGGCGCGCTGACGGCAAATCGCAAATTAAAGCGCGTCTGGCGGGGAAATGTCGCTTTGATCGGCGATGCCTCCGGTACCGTCGATGCAATAACCGGCGAAGGTCTGGGCCTTGCGTTCAGCCAAGCGGCGGTATTGGCGAGCTGTCTCAAGTGCGGCGATCTTAACGGATACCAGGCCGCCCACCGCCGCCTGGCGCTCCGTCCCCGGTTGATGGCGCGATTGATGCTCATGCTCGATGGGCGTCCCAGGTTGCAGCAGCGTACTCTTCAAGTCCTTCGCCGGCGTCCCGAAATTTTTCGCCGGCTGCTAGCCCTGCACGTGGGAAAGCTTTCCCCCATTGACCTTGCTCTCGACGGATTCACCTTGGGGTGGGGGCTGCTGACTGCATAGCCTGATGAAAAAAGAAGAGGCTCAGGCATTTCGCCGAAGTCGCGTACGCGGGCCGGCCTTGGGGGCCGCGGTATGTCTCTGTGTCGTCAGCATGGTGGCGTCCGCACAGGATGTGGCGCTGCAGTTGGATCCTCGGCACACCACCATTAATTTCACGCTGGGCGATGTGCTGCACACGGTTCGCGGAACCTTCCAACTGAAGCAGGGTGCGCTGCGGCTTGATCCGGCTTCGGGCAAGCTGGGGGGCGAAATCGTGGTGGATGCGAAGAGCGGCCAAAGTGGCAGCGGGATGCGCGACCGGAAGATGCATCGTGAAGTGCTGGAGAGCGACCGCTACCCCGAAATTTCGTTCCGTCCGGACCGGGTTGAAGGAACCGTGTCGTTGCAAGGAGAGTCCTCAGTGCATGTCCACGGAATTTTCACGATCCACGGGACGGAACATGAACTGACGGCGCCGGCTGAAGTCAAGATAGCCCCCGGGTATTGGACCGCGACGCTACACTTCGCGGTGCCTTACGTCCAGTGGGGCATCAAAAATCCGAGTACGTTATTCTTGCGCGTCAGCGAATCGGTTGACATCGACATGACTGCCTCGGGAATTATGACTCAACGGTGAACCGAGTCGCTGCGCGCTCAGTAGCCGTCTAGCGGAGAGATTTTCTGGCCTTCGGTGCATTCGTAGCATCGGCCGGCTAACAAGTTGGTGAACTCTTCCGTTCTGCCGCTGGGCCAGGTGATGACAACGCGCTCAACCCGATCGCGTTTCTCCAGGCCGAAAGTAACCGGAAGTTCGGATTGCGACAGGTAGCTGGAACCGCTTTTAACCATGCGCGACTGGCTCAAGCCGCCAGAGATAATGCGCACGGTGGCGCCGATTGCATCGCGGTTCGATTTCGTGCCTATAAGCCGAAAACGAATGCTGCGATTTTCGGCGAGTTGATCGTTGCGGTACAGGTAGGCGGGACCGTTGTTGGTGGTGAGCAGCAGGTCGAGATCGCCATCGCGGTCGAAGTCAGCATAAGCGAGTCCGCGTCCGACTTTCGGCCGATCGAATCCGCCGCCGATTTCCGCGGCAATGTCGCGAAAATGTCCCCTGCCATTGTTGAGAAATAAAAGCGGCGACTGGGCGTATCCCACGTTGCCGCGAATGTTGCGCACCGTGTCGTCAATGTGGCCGTTGGCCACGGCCAGATCGAGCCAGCCGTCGAGATCGGCGTCGAGAAAAGCGCAGCCGAAGCCCAGGCTGTTCTTGGAGGCGAGGCCCACGCCTGCCTGCGCCGCAACGTCTTCGTAGGCTTTTCCGCCGAACTCGTACAGGCCGGTCATTTCGTTGTCGAAATTCGTAATGGCCACGCCGGGACTGCCGGAGTTCATGAAATCGGCGATGTCCACGCCCATGCCCGCTCGTGCCTTGCCCTCGCTGCTGAAAGCCAATCCAGCTTCGACTGCGCCATCTTTGAAGGTTCCATTGCGCTGGTTTCGGTACAGCTTGTTGGGCTGAGTATCGTTCGCGACCAGCAAATCTGGCCAGCCGCCCTGATTACCCTCGAGCAGGGCGACGCCGAGAGATTTTGAACTGCTATCAAAAATGCCGCTGGAGGCGGTGACGTCCTCAAAGGTTCCGTTGCCACGATTGTGAAAGAGCCAGCAGGTCTCACCGCGATAAGCCTCGGGCGTGCAATAGGACTTGTGCTTGCCGTCGAGGCTGCAAAACACGTCGTGCTCGGGCGACCACTTCACATAATTGCAGACAAAAAGATCGAGCAGGCCGTCGCGGTCGTAATCGAACCAGAGAGCGGAGGTGCTGAACGCCTGGCGTTTTCCCAAGCCGCTGGCAGCAGTTACATCGACGAAAGTTCCCTTGCCGGTGTTGTGGAAGAGCCGATTCTGTCCGACACAGGTGATGAGAATATCGGGGAAGCCGTCATTGTCATAATCGCCGACGGCCACGCCCATGCCATAAATCTCAACATCCAGGCCAGCGTGGGCAGTGACATCCGTAAACGTTCCGTTCGCGTTGTTGTGATAGAGACGCAGCGTGGAGCGCCGCTGCTTGTGGCCGGGCCAATCCATTCCGTTGATCAGAAGAATGTCCTGCCAGCCGTCGCGATCATAGTCGAGGAAAGCGCAGCCCGAACCCATAGTTTCCGGCAGGAACTTCCCTCCAAAGGCGCCGCTGTTGTGTTGGAACTGAATGCCCGCACTGGAGGTTACGTCAACGAAGCGAAAACCGGGCGCAGCCGCCGTCCCGCCAACCGCGCCCAGAGCCTGCAGCAGCGGCAACTGCGATAACGACGCCACCCCCGCTATGTTGCGCAGAAAGGTTCTGCGATTCACGGAACGTTCACCAGCCCCGCACGAATGGCGTAAACCACAAGCTCGGCCGTCTTGTGAATACCCAGCGCATTCATGATATTGGCGCGATGAACGGCAACCGTGTTGGCGCTGAGATCGAGCGCCGAGGCAATCTCCTTGTTCGACTTGCCATCCACAATCATCTGCAAGACTTCCAGTTCGCGCGGCGTCAGCCCACTGCTGCGCTCGCCCTTAAGTCCCGCGGGTTGCTCGACCTGCGGATCAAAAACCGTTTCTCCGCTGGCCACGCGTCGCACGGCCGGACCGAGTTCCAGATTCATCGCGTTCTTCAGAATGTATCCCTTGGCGCCGGCTTCGATCGCCTGCCTCACCCAGGTATTCTCCGAATGCATGCTGAGCATGAGCACCGCGGTTTCGGGCAGAGCTTCAAGAATCTGGCGGGTGGCATCGAGGCCGTTCATCTTGGGCAAAGCGCAGTCCATCACCACAACTTTCGGCTGTAACTCGCGCGCCAGCTTGACGGCCTCTTCACCGTCGCCAGCTTCGCCGACAACGGCCATGTCCGGTTCATCTTCCAACATGCGGCGGAAACCACGCCGCACCAGACCGTGGTCATCCACCAGCAGTACGGTGATCTTCTTTGTCATATTGCTCTTTATTCATTCAATCGTATTGATTCAATCGTATCGATTCAATCTTATCGATTTGATCTCGTCGATTTTCTTATCCTAGATCTTTGCCCTGGGATTCGACCCTCTCGCGGGTTACGCTCAATTGCAACAACGTCCCGCCGTTGGCAGGAGTCGAAAACACGATCCGGCCTCCCATCAGTTCCGAACGCTCGCGCATCGCAACCAGGCCGATCCCTTGCCTGGCCGGCTGCCCGCTAAAGCCCCTGCCGTGATCTTCCACTTCCAACTCGAGATCCGCAGGCAGAAAACGCAAACGTACCCAAACCTGCTTTGCGCCGGAGTGCCGCGCCACATTATTCAACGCCTCCTGCAGTATGCGGTAGATTTGTACTGCCGCGTTGGCATCCACGGGAAAGGGCGTGCCCTGCTTCTCATAGGATATGGCAATGCCGGTTTGGCGTTCCACAGTCGGAATGTACCAGTCGAGAGTGCTCTCGAGGCCAGCCTCGTCCAGCATAACCGGATGGAGCGCCTGCGACAGGCTTCTAACCCGGTCCAGCGTATCTTGCGCGGTCTGCCGAACTTCGTGCAAGTCGCTGCGCAAGGAGGAACCTTCCGGAGCATGAGCGCCCGCGCGGCCGAGCATCGCTCCCATGGCCGTCAGGATCTGGCCAAATTCGTCGTGCAATTCGCGCGAAATGTAGCGCAGAGTGGACTCCTGCGTGGCAATCAGTTTCTGCGCCAGTTCGCTGCGGCGGTCGGAAAGCTCGGCCATGCGCGCAAACAGCCGGCGATTCCACCGGATCATAGAGAATCCAGTCAACAGAATCGCGCCCAAGGTCGCGGCCAGAAACACGTATACCTGCCGCTGCACGCGGTCATAAATCTGAATTACGCGCTGCGCCGCCTGCTCCTCGTTTTCACTATTCTGTACCAGCAATCGGGCCACAGTTGTGCTCAGAGCGGCTTGCCGCGCCTGCAGGGAGAGTTGTATCTGCCCCCGCGCATCTTTTTCCCTGCCTGAGCCAGCGAGCACAAACACACGGTCCACCGCATCCCAGAACTGGGTCAAGGAACTGCTCAGAGAAGCGCTTTGCTCCGTCGTGCGGCTGGTCGGAGCCAGGCCCGCTTCCAGGTGCATGGCGTCGTCCAGGTCGGTGCGGATGCGCTGGAACTGCGCCGACCAAGCTGTCAGCGGATAGGGCTCATCATTGTCGATCATGTCGCGCATGGCGACGGCGAGCAGGTTCAGATCGTTTTGGATGCGCAGCAACTGGAGGGAATCCTTGCGGTTGCGGTCAATCAGTTCAGACTGCAGCTTGCGCAAGCCGGCGACTTGCCAGGTGATGTAGGCGGAATAAGCTACGACGGCCGTGAGTGTGACAACCAGCCCAAGCAATAGGCCCAGGGTTGGAGAACGCTCCGAAGAAGGCGGACGTGGCACGCCCCGAGGATACAACGCCCGGCCCAGGCGTGTCACAATGCAGTATTAATGAAGCGAAACCAGGCCATGCGGAGTCCAACAAGAGATTGAGTACAGACCCTAAAGCAGCTCAGAAGAAACCTAAAGTCGAGAGACTCCGCGCCGTTCTGCCGGAAGTCTGGAAGCTGATGCGTCCGCGGCGTTGGCTGCTCGCACTCGGCTTTGTGTTGATGGTGATCAACCGGGTCTCGGCGCTGGTGTTGCCGTATTCCACGAAATTTCTAATCGATACTGTCATCAGTGCCCATCACATGGACAAACTGCGGCCGCTGGTTCTGTTCGTGTTGGCGGCCACTCTGGTGCAGGGCATCACATCCTTTTCTTTAACGCAGTTGTTATCGAAGGCGGCCCAGCGCCTGATTACGGAATTGCGCCAACAAGTGCAGGTTCACATCTCCCGACTGCCCGTTGCCTTTTACGATTCCAACAAGACCGGCGCTCTGGTCTCCCGCATCATGAGCGACGTAGAGGGCGTGCGTAACTTGCTGGGCACGGGTCTGGTGGAGTTCGCGGGAGGAGTACTCACCTCCGGAATTGCACTTGTCTTATTGTTCCGCACCAGTCCGCAGATGACACTGATCGCGGTGGGCTCGCTGGCCTGCTTTGCGGTAGCGCTCAGTAAGGCATTCGCGACCATCAGGCCGATTTTTCGCGAGCGCGGCAAAATCAATGCCGAGGTCACCGGCCGCCTTACCGAGTCTTTGGGCGGAGTTCGAGTGATTAAGGGATACCACGCCGAACAGCGCGAGGAAGCAGTCTTCGCCGCTGGCGTGCGCCGCCTGCTGGATAACGTAATGCGCACCCTGACCGCCACTTCGGTCATGGGCCTTTCCGCAAGCGTGCTGCTCGGAGGCGTGGGAGCGATCACCATGTATGTGGGGGCGCACCAGATCGCTTCCGGCACTCTGACAGTCGGCGGTTTTTTTTCCTACACTTTGTTGCTAGGTTTCCTGGTTGCGCCCATCATGCAGATTGTCGCCATCGGAACCCAGCTCACCGAAGCGCTGGCTGGACTCGAACGGACGCAGGAAATCATGCGGGAGCGCCCGGAAGATCAGGATCCCAAGCGCTCCCTGCCGCTGCGCGACATTGTGGGACGGATCGAGTTTGAGAACGTAAGTTTCACCTACGATGGAATCCACGACGTGCTGCGCGATATTTCCTTTCGCGCAGATCCGGGAACCGTAACGGCGCTCGTTGGCTCCTCGGGCTCGGGCAAGTCCACCACCATCGGCCTGATCTCCGCTTTCTACACTCCGACCAAAGGCAGAATTCTGGTGGATGGCACCGATCTCAGCGCGGTTCGGCTGGATTCATACCGCACTCGCCTGGGAGTGGTACTGCAGGAATCTTTCCTGTTCGATGGAACCATTCGAGAGAACGTTTCGTTTTCACGTCCCGATGCCAGCGAAGAAAAAATCCTGCACGCCTGCCGCATCGCGCGAGTCGATGAGTTTGCGGAATCGTTCGTCAACAAGTATCAGACGGTGGTCGGAGAGCGCGGGGTGAAACTCTCCGGCGGCCAGCGGCAGCGGATTTCGATTGCCCGCGCCATTCTGGCCGAGCCTCGCATTCTGATTCTGGACGAGGCAACCTCGAGCCTCGACTCCGAATCGGAGCAAATGATCCAACACGGGCTTTCTTATCTTATGAAAGGCCGGACGACGTTTGTGATAGCGCACCGGCTTTCGACCATACGCCGCGCCGACCAGATTCTGGTGATGGAGCAAGGGCAAATCGTAGAGCGGGGCACGCACGATCAGCTTTATGCCGCACAAGGACGCTATTACGATCTGTACACCAGGCAGCATGGCGTGGAGAATAACCTGTTCCTCGCGCCGGGCGAGGGCGACTCAGTTGAATTGGACGCGCCTGGAAACGGCAACTCTGGCCAGGTACGGAACGGCGATGGGAAGTCCGCGGATGCTTTGCGTGTGCTGAAGGGAGAGGTCCGCTAGCTCATGGGCAGCCCGGACAGATCCCCACAGAACGGCGCTCCAGCTTCATTTGCTACGGTTTTACTTGAACCGGCAATTCACGCGGAGCAACTTTGCCGTCATTACCGTATGGGCGAGACGGTGATTCGCGCCGTGGATGGCGTGAGTCTGGATGTGCGTGCGGGCGAATTCGTCGCTCTCCTCGGTAGTTCTGGGTCGGGAAAATCTACTGTGTTGAATCTGATCGCCGGCCTGGACCGGCCAACCTCCGGCAGCGTGGTTGTTCTGGAACGAAATCTCGCGCAACTTTCCCGTGAAGACCTGGCGCGCTATCGGCTGCATACTGTGGGAATGGTGTTCCAGTCTTTCAATCTGATCGCCAGCATGACGCTTGCGGAAAACGTGGAATTGCCCATGCGTTTTGCCGAAGTGGAACGGGGGAAACGCGAAAGCCTGGTGCGGGAAGCGCTCGTTCGCGTTGGCCTGCAAGAGCGCATGAACCATCGCCCGAGCGAACTCTCTGGCGGCGAGCAGCAACGGGCGGCACTGGCCCGGGCGCTCATCAACCGCCCTCAACTTCTGCTGGCGGACGAGCCTACCGGGAATCTCGACAGCCATACCGGGACGGAAATCATGAACATGGTCCGCGAGTTCAACCAGCAACTGGGGATGACGGTCGTGATGGTGACGCATGAGCGTGCTTTGGCAGAACGCTACGCCCAGCGGCTGATCTTTCTGGCCGATGGAAAATTGATGGGCGACGAAAGAAATGCAGCTCTGGCATCGGAGGGAGCGCGGCCATGAAGCTTCCCGATCTGGCCGAACTCGCCGTGCGCAATCTGCGCGAATCGGTTCTGCGAAATTCGCTGACCACCATTGGCATTTCGGTGGGCGTGGCGTCGTTGGTCGCCATGCTCTCTCTCGGCATTGGCCTGCAACAGCTTGCGTCACGCCGCTTGATGAAGTCGGGATTGTTCGATACGGTGGTGGTCACATCCCGCCGCGACCTGCGCAACTTCGGCCGCGAAGAAGAGCGAAATGCGCCGGCCCCGGGCGAAAGCCGCATTCTCGAGGAATCCACGCGGCTGGAGATCGAGCATCTGCCGAACGTGCTGGAAGCGTACCCTGACATCCGCTTTATCACCGAGCTGCGCTATGAAGACAAGCCGCACTTGACGATGGTCGCGGCGCTGCCTTCTTCGGCGCAGTCGAATGACGCGTTCGAAGCGCTGCAGGGGCATTTTTTTTCGTCAGCCACAGCGCCGGAAGTAGTCATCCAGAAAGCGTTCGCCGAAGAACTGCTGGGGAAGACACCGAAGGCTGGCCTCGACGAAACCAACGTTGCGGAGCTGGCGGCTCCACTTCTGGGCAAGGAATTGACCATGCGCTATGCGCAGCGCGAGACGCCGCCAGCGGCGCCCTCGCCGGCTGCGAATAACGGCAGCGCTACTGGCGACCAGGGTCTGGCCGGAGCTGCCTATTCCGTGGTTTCGCGCGAGCAGAAGCTGAAGATTGTTGGCCTCGCCGATCTCGATCCGGAGAGCATGCGCGGGCCCACCCGGGCTCGAGTTTTTCTGCCCCTCAAGTTGGCCGAGAGTCTGCACGTGATGCAGCCCACCGACCTGCGGGAAATTTCGCGCACTGCCAGCGATCAGCCGGTTTATTCGTCGGTCAGTGTGCGGGTAAAGAATCCGGCGCAAATACGAGCGGTGGAAGATGCCGTCAAGAAGATGGGCTTCAACACTTTCTCCATCCTCGATGCCACGCGCAGTCTGCAGCAATTTTTCGCCGTGCTGGATTTGTTTCTCGGAATCTTCGGCAGCCTCGCTCTCGCCGTGGCTTCCATCGGAATTGTGAACACACTGGTCATGGCCATTCTTGAGCGCCGCCGCGAAATCGGAATCATGAAAGCCATCGGCGCCAGCGACGGCGACGTGAAGAAACTCTTCTTCGCGGAAGCCGGCGCCATGGGCATTCTCGGCGGTATCGTGGGAGTGGCCTTGGGCTGGGCTATCGGTCAGGCCATCAACCTGGGAACGAACGTCTACCTCAAGCGCCAATCGTTGCCGCCTGAACATTTTTGGTCGGTGCCGTTGTGGCTTGTAGGTGCCGCGATTGTGTTTGCTTTCGTGGTCAGTCTCCTATCGGGCCTCTATCCTGCGGGGCGCGCGGCCCGGCTAGATCCCGTACAAGCGCTACGCTACGAATAAACTCAAATCATGCATTGCTGTCTCCGAATCTTCATCCTGTTCGCGGCCTTATTTATTTCGTTTCCGGCTCACGCGCAGAGCCGGATCGAGTGCAACGCAGTGAACAGCCGGATTCTCAAGTATCCGGTCCGCTACTGCGTGTACCTGCCCACCAGTTATGGCGCAAGCGCGAGCAAGCTTCCTGCCCAGCAATATCCGGTGCTTTATTTCCTTCATGGCCTCGGCGACAACGAGCAAACGTTATTTAACAGCGGCGGCTGGACGCTGCTGGACGATCTCCGCCGTCAACATAAGCTTGGCGATTTTCTCATTGTTGCCCCCGAAGGCCGGCGTAGTTTCTACATCAACTCCACGGACAGCTCCGTCCGTTACAGCGATTTCTTTCTGCAAGAGTTCATCCCCCGCATCGAAGCGATATACCGCGTGGCGCAAGGTCGCAGTAAGCGCGCAATCAGTGGCATTTCCATGGGCGGGTATGGCGCGCTGCGGTTCGCCTTTAGCCATCCCGAAATGTTTTCTGCCGTCAGCGCGCAAAGCGCTGCGCTCATCACGGAGTCGCCCCAGGAACTCGACACCGCGGCCCGCTCCGGCGCTCCGCTGGGAAAGGTGTTGGCTGCGGTTTTCGGAAGCCCGATTGACGTTTCCCATTGGAAAGACAACAGTCCGTTTGTGCTTGCGCAGAAGAATGCCGCAGGAGTGAGAAAGCTCGCCATTTACTTCAACTGCGGCCAGGATGACAATTATGGCTTTGAGAAAGGCGCGGCTGCGCTAGACGAGCAACTGCGGAAAGAGGGCGTCAAACACGAGTATCGCCCTTATCCCGGCGACCATAGCCTGGCGTATTTCCTCGCTCACTTTGCCGAGGTCATGGAGTTTCACTCCCGGGCGTTTGGTCTCATCCAGTAAAAGAGCCTCTTAGGAGAAAAAGCGTTTAAGAACTGCCTTCAGCGTAGTCCGAGCGAGTGCGGGAATGTGTGCGGACGATCAACCACCCAACCACAACTGCGCTGACGAGCATGGCAACCCTGACATAGAGGCCAGCGTGAAAGGCCTGGTCGCCGGCGGCGGTTCGCAGAAGGCCCGAGGATGCGCTGACGGTGCAGAATGCGAAATAGATCTTTTCCATCCATCCGCGGGAGATGACGAGGAGCCACAAAAGAACGGAGGAGACAATGGCAAAGATTGCGCAGAGAATCCACGTGCCGGGGTGCACGGTGGATGGAATCCAAATGCCGGCGGCGGGAGTGGCTGCTGCCATTTGCCGCACCGCGACGAGAAGGAACACGATGGAATGCACCAGCGCGACGATGGCGCGCTTGCGGTTGGTGAGAATGGAAAATCCGCCCATACGTGAACCTACTTTACAGAAAGTGGCGGACATGAAGCTGTGATCCAGATCACGCCAGATGTGCACACCGTCACAGGCGGCTGAGTCGAGGCTACGATTTGCTAATGCTTTATCATGCTACGGCAGTGGCGCGCAATCTGTTGTTCTTCCTTCGTGGCTACGACCTGAATTTTGTCGGCGGTGAGTCCAACAGGTTCAAGGCCGTCCGTGGCCGCGGAGCGAATGCGCTCGCTATGTTCTCCGATGCCGCCGGTGAACACGAGAAGGTCAACACCACCCAGCAGAGCCATGTAGGCGCCGATCGCCTTGCGCACCGAAACGGCGAAAATATCAAGTGCAAGAGAGGCTTTTGGATCATTGGAGTGGGCGCGTTCTTCCAGCACCTTGACGTTGCTCTCGCCGGACGAGAGACCGAATAGGCCACTGTGATGGTTGAGCAGATCTTCCAGCTTTCCGGCGTCGAGCTTTTCATTGCGCAGAAGATAAATGATCACCCCAGGGTCGAGGTCGCCAGAGCGCGTCCCCATGGGAATGCCCCCAGTGGGAGTAAGGCCCATCGTGGTGTCGATCGATATCCCGTTTCGCAGCGCACACAGGCTCGATCCATTGCCGAGGTGCGCAAATATCGCCCGTGGAGGGAGCTTTGCGCCGAAATGACGTACGAGCGATTCGTAGGAAATACCGTGAAAGCCATAGCGCCGAATCCCTGCGTCGAAGCAGCGTTGTGGGAGCGGGAAATGCGATGCGGTCTCCGGAATCGACTGGTGGAATGCATCGTCAAAGCACGCAAAATGCGCCGCCGCGGGGAAGATCGACTGCGCGGAAGCGATGAGCGTCAGCGCTTGCGGAATGTGCAACGGCGCAAAGTGGGTTGCCGAGCGGAGTTCATCAAGGACATGGGGTGTGATGAGTTGGTGCTTGCAGAGCTTCGGCCCCCCGTGCACAACGCGGTGGCCCACAGCTACTGGAGTTGTGTGAATATGCTCCTGGATTGCCGCAGCGAGAAGTTTGAGCGCATGACTTTGCGACTCGTGAATGCTGTCGCGCTGCACCAGCGAGGTTCCGTCGGCAGAACGGATATGAAGGGTGCCGTTGCTGTATCCAATACCGTCGGCGCTTCCGGTGAGCAGCGGTTCTTCATCGCTCGCACCACGGGAGTAGACTCCGAACTTCAGCGACGATGAGCCGCTGTTCAGCGCGAGAATCAGATCGTTCTTATCGGCTGATTCTGCCACCACTCCTACTCCGCCCACTTCCAGTTGCGAATTTCTTCTTTATCAATGCCCTCGGCGTGAGCGTAATTGATGCTGTCGATGATTTGATCCTTCAGCCATTCTTTAACGTGCGCGCCGATTGGCCGCAACCGGGGAACGCGGTCGATAACGTCGATGGCCAGGTCAAAGCGATCGACTTGATTGATAATAGCGAGCTCGAGCGGAGTATTGATATTGCCTTTTTCCTTATATCCGCGCACGTGAATGTTATCGTGATTCGTGCGGCGATAGCTGAGTTTGTGGATGAGCGAAGCGTAAGAATGAAAGTTAAAGATCACCGGCTTGTCGGCGGTGAAAAGAGAATCGAAGTCGCGGTCGGAGAGTCCGTGCGGATGCTCGGTTTCCGGTAGGAGGCGGAAGAGATCGACAACATTGACGAAGCGGATCTTAAGGTCGGGGAAGTGCTTCTTGAGAATCTGGACCGCCGCGAGCGACTCCATGGTTGCGATGTCGCCCGCACAAGCCATCACTACATCAGGTTCCGCGCCATCGTCTGTTGAAGCCCAATCCCAGATGCCAATCCCTTTTGTGCAGTGCGTAACGGCATCTTCCATGGTGAGGTACTGCAGGTGCTCCTGCTTGTCCGCAACAATCACGTTGACATAGTCGCGCGAGCGCAGGCAATGATCCGCCACACTGAGCAGGCAGTTCGCGTCCGGCGGCAGATAGATGCGGACAATATCCGGGCTTTTGTTGGTGACCACGTCGAGAAATCCGGGATCTTGATGGGTAAAACCGTTGTGATCCTGCCGCCACACCAACGATGTGATGAGGATGTTGATCGACGGCACCGGGGCGCGCCAGTCCAGTTCTTTCTTGGATTTCTCCAACCATTTTGCGTGCTGGTTGAACATGGAATCGATTACATGCACGAAGGCTTCGTAGGTTGAGAACAGGCCGTGGCGGCCGGTGAGAACGTAGCCTTCGAACCAGCCTTCAAGCGTGTGTTCACTCAACATTTCCATGACGCGGCCGAAAACATCGAGGTCGCCGCCGTCGGCATCCTCCGGCTTGTATTCGGCAAGCCATGTTTTCTTCGAAGCCGCATAGATAGCCGTCAGCTTGTTGGAGGCAGTCTCGTCCGGCCCGAAGACGCGGAAGGAATGCATATTGCGGCGCATCACCTCGGCAAGAAAGTGTGCCAGCACATCGGTCGGCGGAGCATACATCCCGCCCGGCGCTTTCACTTCTACGGCATAGTCGCGAAAGTCAGGCAGTTCCAGTTCTTTGCGCAGCAGTCCGCCATTCGCATGTGGGTTGGCGGAGATACGGCGCGGGCCGGAGGGTGCCAGCTCCTGTAGCTCCGGTCTGAGTCTTCCGTTGACATCGAACAGTTCTTCAGGTTTGTAGCTTCGCATCCAGTCTTCGACGATTTTGAGATTTTTATTATTCGTAACCGGATCGAGCACGGGAACCTGGTGGGCGCGCCAGGAGCCCTCCACCTTGTGGCCGTCTACCTCTTTTGGTCCGGTCCATCCCTTGGGCGATCGTAGAACGATCATGGGCCAACGCGGACGCGTGGGATTGCCCGTTGAGCGCGCGTTCTGCTGCAATGAGCGAATTTCGAGGATGCATTGCTCCAGAGTTGAAGCCATCTTCCGATGCATCTCAAACGGGTCACCGCCCTCGACAAAATACGGTTTGTGGCCGTATCCGATCAAGAGCGCCTCCAATTCCTCGTGGGGAATACGAGCAAGAATTGTTGGATTGGCGATTTTGTAGCCGTTGAGGTGCAGCACCGGCAACACCGCACCGTCGCGAATGGGATTCAGGAATTTGTTGGAATGCCAGGAGGTCGCAAGCGGACCGGTTTCCGCTTCGCCATCGCCGACCATGACCGTGACGATGAGGTCAGGATTATCGAACGCCGCTCCGTAGCCGTGAGAGATCGAGTAGCCGAGTTCCCCGCCTTCGTGAATCGAACCGGGGGTCTCGGGTGTGCAGTGCGAGCCGATTCCGCCAGGAAACGAAAACTGGCGGAAGAACTTCAACATGCCCGCTTCATCGCGGCTCTTGTCGGGATAAATCTCGGAGTAATGGCCTTCAAGGTAGCTATTGGCGAGCGTGGCCGGCGCACCGTGGCCGGGACCGGAGATGTACATAATGTTTAAATCGTATTTCCTGATGAGACGGTTCAGGTGAACCCAGAGGAAAGACTGGCCAGGATCAGATCCCCAGTGGCCGAGCAGACGGTTCTTGATGTGCTCGGGCTTCAATGGCTCGCGGAGCAGGGGATTCGCGCGCAGATAGATCATGCCCGCCGATAAATAATTGCAGGCTCTCCAATAAGCATCCATCTTTCTCAACTCTTCGGCGGAAAGCGGCATCAGGATTTCAGTTGCGACAGCCATGAATATTTGTCCTTGGACTAAACAGTTTAGGATGCCGCATCGGATCAGCGTGATGCTCTTTTTAGCTTGAGCGGCACTGCCCGCGGCGCGAGGGTGCTATGCCGTTGGTGATCTGCTGCCGGGATGAGAACCCACTTAGAATCAGTATGCACTTAGAACTCTTCCGACCTCCTCCGGTAGACGATGGGTGCGAAAATTTGTCGCACGTAATAGCAAGAAAAGCTAACGTCCAGAACGGAGGCCGTACTCATGGCGACTGGTGCCACACCCGCCCTCGATCCCAAGGTGGAGAAGAAAAGCGAAACCGCAGAAACGAACGAAGTGCAGCCCGTCACTCTAAAGCAGCGCATCAAACATGTGCTTAGTGAGATTTTCGAAGGACGGGAAGATCACCTTGGGTGGCGTCAATAAGAACCGTCCGCTGAACGGCGCGCGCGGCTTGTCCGGGTCCGATAGCTAACTGCCCTCGCGAACTCGGGCCGAATAGTTAGCCCATTTCTATTGATTCCGTCATCTTTTCCGGAGCTCTTCTCTCATCCTACCGACGGCCAGGATCACGCGCGGAATCTGCTCCAAAGGCACGACGACATCCACGGCGCCGCGGGAGATCGCCTCTCTGGGCATCCCAAACACGATGCAACTGGCTTCGTCCTGCGCAACCGTGACGGCTCCAGCTTCCTTCATTTCACTGAGGCCATGGGCGCCGTCGTCGCCCATGCCCGTCATGATCACGCCAACCGCCTTCGGGCCAACGGAAATAGAGACGGAGCGGAAAAGCACATCCACACTGGGCCGATGGCGCGAGACCAGTGGGCCATCGACGATCTGGACGACAAATTCTTCTCCACTGCGATGGACCAGCATATGCCGGTTGCCTGGAGCAATCAGTGCACGGCCAGTTTGCAGCCGATCGCCATCGCGAGCCTCCTCGACTTCTACTGCACATTCCTTGTTTAAGCGTGCCGCAAAGGCCCGGGTAAAGCCCTCCGGCATATGCTGCACAATCACAACTGGCGGGCAGTCGGTGGGCAGGGCTGCGAGAAGGACACGAAGGGCCTCCGTCCCGCCCGTTGAGGCGCCCACCGCAATCACCCCGTTCGGCGGGGCTGCACAGTAGGGCTTGCCTTTGCGAGGCAGAACGGCGTCGGCCGTCAAGCGAGGAACTGCCGGCATCAACCGCGGACGGATGTGCGCTTGAGACGCGCTCCAGACCGCATCCAGCAGGGTGACTGCCGATTCGTGCAGGAAATCACGCACGCCGACCTTGGGCTTGGTGATCACCTCGACCGCGCCTTCTTCGAGCGCGCGCAGCGCAAGCTCGGTACCGCGAGCCGCCAGACCGGAGCAGACCACGACCGGCGTAGGCATTTCCGCCATGATTTTCTGGATGAAGGTCAGGCCGTCCATGCGCGGCATTTCGAGATCGGTGATGACTACGTCGGGAGGGTCTTTTTGCATCTTTACCCATGCAATGAGCGGGTCCGCGGCCGCGATTACTTTGACTCTGCGGTTGGTGCTCAGGATGGTCTGCATAACCTGGCGGACCATCGCCGAGTCATCCACGACCAAAACGTGTAGGTCATCTCCATGCATACTTGGCACGCTCTTGGAAGAAGTCGCTTTGTACGCACTCCTTACAGGCCTTCCTTGCCTCCCGCCTTGGTATAAACGGTTGGCTCAAGGCTCCGCAGCTGGGTGGACATGCTGGTTAAGTTCTCCGCATGGCCCACGAACAAAAGACCGTTGGTGAGCAGATGACGGCAAAGCTTCGCGACCACCCTTTGCTTTGAAGCAGCGTCAAAATAAATCAGGACGTTGCGGCAAAAGATGGCGTCGAATGGGCCTTCGATGAAGTCAGCCTCGTGGTCCAGATTCGACCTGCGGAAGTCAATCATCTGCTGGATTTCGACCTTTACTTTCATCTCGCCTTCCCGCTCGGCTATTCCGCGCAACATAAAAGTGTGGAGCAAGTCCTTGGGTAACTCGGCCGATTTCGCGATGGGATAAATTCCCTTGCGCGCCTTTTCCAGCACGCGGGTCGAGATGTCAGTGGCCAGAAGCCGAACGTCCCAACCACGATCCGCGGGAAGATGCGTGGCGAGCAACATGGCGACGGTGTAGGGTTCTTCCCCCGAAGAACATCCGGCGCTCCAGATGCGCACTCTCCTGGGGCGCAACCCGTATTCGGCGGCCGCCCGCCAACGAGGAAATACCCGCTGCACCAGGAACTCGAACTGCCTCGGCTCACGGAAGAAACGGGTTTCATTGGTGGTGATGGCGTCGATCATCCGGGCGCGCTCCTCGTGCTGGTCCGGCGCTGCGACGCATTCGTAGTAACTCTTCAGCGATGTGATCCCCAACGCCCGCAGCCTTCGAAAGAGACGCCCGCACAACAAGGCGGTTTTTGAACTGCCCAGCCAGATGCCGGTTTCGGCGTAGATCAGCTTCTGGAACTTTTGAAACAGCGCGGGACTAACCGAAAGCTGGGGTGGTTGTTCGAGGCATGGATCGAGATTACATGGATCAACCCGGCATGTGTCGACAGGGCTAGACGTGTCGGACTCCTTGCCGGCAGCCGTTCCAACGGGCACAGTTACGCTCCGGCCTCGAAGTGTGATTCTTCGGCCGACGCGCCTTTCGCGGAAACGTCGGCGGCCGCGTTCTCCGAAGGTGCCTCATCGGCAACGGACTCGGTGACCGCCAGCAATTCGTCGGCGGAGAGCACTCTGTCGATGTCCAGAATCAGGCAAAACTTCTTGCCCAGCGCTCCCATGCCCAGAAGATATTCGGTCTTGACACGAGTCCCGAACGGCGGGGCCGGCTCGATTTCGTCCGCCGAAAACTCAATGACCTGGCTCACAGAATCGGCCAAAACCCCCATGGTCAGACTCTCGCCCTGGAACATCACTTCCGTGATGATGATGCAGGAAAACTTGGAAATGCGGCTGGCGGGCAATCCGAACTTCATCGCGAGATCGACCACCGGGATAACGCGGCCCCGCAGGTTGGTGACACCGTGGATCCAGATCGGAGTGTTGGGCACGGTGGTGACAGTGTCGTACTCAACGATCTCGCTCACCTTCACAATGGCGATCGCATATTCCTCGCCCGCAGTGAAAAAGGTAAGGTATTGCACGGTGCTCAGGGGGAGTTGATTCTTCCCTTGGTTGGACGCTCCCATAGTTTCACTCCTCACGTTTCCGCTGTTAGCATGGTCGAATGCGTTCGTCTTCTCCGTGATCAAGCCAGCGTGGTCCTCTGGGCCACACTAGAACGGAGCGAAGTTGGCTTCTTCCGCCACCTTGCTGTTGACCGGCTGAGTATGGCCGGGCCGCGCGAATTCGTTCCTGACTGCGGGTTTCAGGGGCATGGTTACGCGCTGTTTGCCGTCGCTGTTGCGATTGGCGGATTGTTCTCCCGCCACGCGGAAAAAAGTCATCAACTGCTGCAGTTGTTGGGACTGCGCGGCCAATTCTTCCGCGGTACTGGAAAGTTCTTCCGCAGACGATGCATTGCGCTGGGTGACCGTGTCGACCTGGGCCATCGCCTGGTTAATCTGTGTCACTCCGCCGGACTGCTCTGTGGAAGCCGCAGCCACGTCCTGTACCAGATCGGCGGTCTTTCTTATGGACGGCACAAGGTCAGACAGCAATTGGCCAGATCGTTCCGCCACGCTGACGCTCTTGCCCGCCAGTCCGCCGATTTCCTGCGCAGCCAGTTGGCTGCGCTCAGCCAACTTTCGAACTTCGACTGCAACCACCGCAAAACCCCGGCCTTGGTCTCCCGCGCGAGCCGCCTCAATGGCGGCGTTGAGGGCGAGGAGGTTGGTCTGGTAGGCAATCTCTTCGATCACCGAAGTCTTGGCGGCAATCTGCTTCATAGCCTCGACAGTCTCTTTTACCGCATTGCCGCTTTCTTCTGCCGCAAGAGCTCCCTTGGTGGCCGCCTGTTCCACCTGCCTGCTGTTGTCGGCGTTTTGGCTGATGGAGGCATTCATCTGCTCCAGGCTGGAACTCATCTCCTCCACCGAAGCCGCTTGTTCACTGGTGCCCTGAGAAAGACTTTGCGAGGAGGCGGAAACCTGCTGGGCTGCGGAAGCGACCGCTGCCGACCCCTCCCGCACGTCCCGGATGACGCCCGACAGCCGGCTGCTCATGTCGTGCATGGCCTGCTGCAGTTGGCCAGTCTCGGAACGGTTTGTGACAATGATCTCCCGGGTCAAGTCGCCGGCGGCGATACGTTCCGCATGCTCGACCGCCTGCTGGATGGGAACCGTAATGCTCTTCGTAATCCTGATGGCCACCAGCGGAGACACAATCAGAGTGACCACCAGGAGGAACAGCGCGACCTTGCGCCCCAACGCATAGGCTTCCTGGCTCTCCTTCATGCTCTGCTCCATGGCGGCGGTCTGCAGGTCGATGAACTTCTGCCACGAGGCGCGGTAGATGTCGAGTGCCGGAATCACCTCATCGCTCAATACCGCGAGCGCCTGGTCGCGTTTCTTATCGGCCAACAGCTTCTTGGCTTTTTGCCTGGCCGAGATATAGGCCTGCCGGTTCTGGGTGACCACCTCAAATAGTTCCCGCTCCTGAGAAGAGCTGAGACTCTTTTCGATGACTGCGATCTGCCCGCTGATCTGCTGGCTGATCCCCTCATTTTGCTGGTTCAGCCTCTTTTCTTGTTCGGGGTCGGTGGTCTCAAACAATTGCAGGGTAACGCGGGCGTTGGTGATCGAGTTCTCGATGGTCTGGTGCGTCGCCTCAACCGTGTTGTAACGCTTCTGCATCAAGGCCGACATGTTGGAATTCATGCGGCCGAGCCAGTTCAGCCCGAATCCGCCAACCCCGATCACGCACAGCAGAATTATCCCGAAGACAACACCCAGTCGCGTGCCTATTTTCTGATCTTGCCAAGTTTTCATTTGTCTCTCCCTCGATGCTGCCTTTTCCTAAGCTTGTGCCTGCAAACTCGATTGCATAACTCCGCGCAGAAGACTGGGAACGTCGATGATCAAACCGACCCGTCCGTCCCCAAGAACCGTCGAACCAGCGATCCCTGGAACCGCTCGAAACGCCCTGCCCAGCGGCTTCACTACCGTCTGCATGCCTCCCAGCAATTCGTCGACAGCGATGCCGGCATGGAACTCGTTGATTTTGACAACCACGATGTTCTCCCGCTTCGGGACCACACCGGGCAGGTTGAACGCGCGCCTCAACCGGACATAGGGAAGGGCGGTGCCGCGCAGACTAAGGATGCCGCTGGCTTCCGAGTTGCGGTGTTCATTGCTTTGTGGCGCGGGCAATTCCGTACACTCGGTCACATGTTCCAGGGGGACAACAAAGGTCTCGGCGCCGACCCTTACCGAGAGCCCTTCAATGATGGCCAGGGTCAAGGGCAAGCGAATGGTAATCGTGCTGCCTTTGCCGACCGTACTCGATACCTCCACCGTCCCGCGCAAAATGTCGATGTTCCGCCGTACCACATCCAGGCCGACCCCGCGCCCAGAAAGATCGGTGACGGAATCGGCGGTTGAGAATCCCGCCTGGAACACCAGGTCGTAGAGGTCCTGGTCACGAATTTCGTCTTTCGCAGATACGATTCCAATCTGTTTCGCTTTGTCCAGGATCCGTGTGCGGTCGAACCCGGCGCCATCGTCCTGCAGCTGCACGATGATGTTTCCCCCGCTATGCGCGGCCGTCAGCCGGATCAATCCGCAGGGATTCTTGCCTTGGCTTTCGCGCAAGGCGGGTTTCTCCAGGCCGTGATCGACCGCATTGCGCACCAAGTGCAGCAACGGGTCCTTCAACAGCTCGAGCACGGTCGTATCAACTTCGACGTCTCCGCCTACCACTTCAAGACGGGCCAGCTTCCCGTGGCTCCGCGCCAAGTCCCTCACGGAACGGACAAACTGGCGAAACAGCGGGCCCACTGGGACCATGCGGATGCTCATTACTTCGCTCTGCAGATCCATGTGCAGGCGCTCGGCCTCGCGATGCATCTCCAGGATGGCGCGTCCTTGCTCGGTGCCGAGTTTCTCGATCATCCGCCGCAGGCGCCCTTGCGCAATCACAATTTCTCCGGTCAGGTTCAACATGTGGTCGAGCTTGTCGACACCGGCGCGCAGAGTGCGGTGGTTGGCGCCAGGGAGCGCGTCGGCCTTCACCGCTGACACGGATTCTCCCTGCGCTCCGCCGGCGGTGGCCACTCTTTTCGACCGCTTTTCCACCTCGCGCACGATTTCTTTTCCAAGTTCCTGCTGTCCCGGAGTAAGCTCCCTGGGCCCAGTCGGCGCAGTTAAGAGCATGGCCCGAAGCTCGTCTACCGCCTTGAGCAGGAGCGAAATCAAGTCTGCGCTGGGCAACGCATGCCGTTCCCGAAAGACATCCAGCAGGTCCTCGACAACGTGAGCAAACCCCGCGAGTGCCTTGAGTTCCAACGACGTCGCGTTTCCCTTGATGCTGTGTGCCACGCGGAAAATAGTGTGCAGCAGTTCCGGATCGGAAGGATTGGCTTCCATCTGGAGCAACACCTGTTCCATCGTGTCCAGCCCCTCTTCCGACTCGGCGAGGAACGACGCGAGAACTGCTTCACGATCAAAGTCCGGTAAATCCACGGTTCCCCCTCCTGGTCCGCGCCAATCGGCAGCAAACCGGCTTCTCACACTGCCTGGTCGAAATTCTTGATCGTCGTCACGCCATCGGCCACCTGAAAGACCAACCTGCGGCCATGCTTCCCCGAAACTTCTTTTTCCACCACTGGGATGCCCGCGGCACGAAGAAAACTTTCGGCGAGATCCACATTCCTCGATCCCACCGACCGCGCTAAATTGACCGCGAAAGCGCTGGACCCGCCGAAGACCTTAGCCTGCAAGTTTCGGATTTCGCATCCCAACGCCAGCATCTGCTTCAGGAGTTCAGGATTGGCGACGTTGCCGTAGCGCAGCCTGTTAGGTCCGTCACTCAGCCCCTCGGGCAGGAGATAGTGGTTCATTCCTCCCGCTCTCTTGTGCCGGTCCCAGAGGCAGACTGCGGCACAGGATCCCAATATGGTGGAGATGGTCATGGGATCGCGGGTTACGAACACTTGCCCCGGATACAGGAAGTGCCGGGCTTCGTCGGAGTCCGCATGCTCAAAATCCTTCATGACCTCCGCGGGCAGAACTGCTGGATTGAATTTGGGGATAGTCTCTCTCATGCTCTCATTCCTGGCCCCTCGGTCCATGGCGTTACATGGCCGGTCGGGCCGAACAGGGGCTTGGCGGCTTCGTCGGAAAGAAGCTTAAACAGTTCCATGTCGGAGCTGTCGAAGGCGGCCTTCTGGGGAAGCAACCGTACGATTGCGAGTATCGCTATGGTTTGGTCGGCAACGCTGATAGGCACAAACGCCTGCGCCTTGGCCATTGCGCCAGAGCGCTCGCAAACCCCGAACTCAACATGGCACTCGCCGCGCATCACACGCTGCAGGCCAGCTTCACCCAGGGCTCGCAGCAGGTCGTACTCCTCCAGGTCGATTCCGAAGGACCAAAAAGCGTGAAAGGTCGCGGTTCTGCGATCAACTCTAAACAGGCCCATTTCCTCGGAGCCGAGAAAATTGGCCACGATTTCGCGCACGCCCTCGATCGCATCGTCTTGATCCTTGCTCTCCGCCAGCCTCTTCCGCGCCGCGATCAACCGCAGGTCGTTCATCGTTTCGCCGGAGAACTTCGCGCTATGGGGGTTGCTCGCGTTACCGTTCATGAAAGTCCTAGTGGCGCCAGGCGAAGGATAGAAGAAAGCTCACGCCTGTGCTCGATGTCTTACTCGCCCAAGTAGCTCTGTAAGAGGGCCACCAACTCCGCGCCATTCACCGGCTTGGTGATGTAGTCATTACATCCACTCTGAAATCCAGCTTCCATGTAAGACTCCTCGCCGCGAGTGGTGACCAGAACAATAGGGATCTCGCGTGTGCCCGGCTGTTTACGCATCATTTTGCAGGCTTCAAATCCATTCATGCGGGGCATCACCACATCCATCAAAACCAGGTCAGGGCGCTCCTGTTGCGCTTTCTCGACCGCTTCCTGCCCGTCACTCGCGGTGACGCACTGGTAGGTCGTGCGCCTTTCCAGAATCTCGCGCTCCATCATCAAGGCTGTCTTGGAGTCATCAACCACAAGGATTTTCTTTGACATTCGTTCTCCTCGAACTGCCGTGCGAGGCTGTGCCAACCGCTGCCGGAAGGGCGCGAACGACTTTTTGCTGTACGAATTGCCCTCGTAGCCAGCCTGGAATGCACTCGCAGACACCTGGATCAAACTCGCATTGCCCGGGCACCATTAGTAATCTCTAACTAGTAATCTCTAACACAGCCGAACGTTGCGTCGATAGTTACGGGGGTAATTGACGACCGAGGCGGCGCAAGTCCTGGATCCCAAGACTGGCCTATGAAACTCCGGCTTTTGAGAGAGCCGGGGCAAGAGAAAAAGCAGTTCGTAGTTAGAAAGGTTTGTACGCCCGGCGCAGCCGCGTTACCAAGCGGATCTCATCTCGCTGGATGTGCCCCCGGCCGCGGGAACGTAGCATTTCAGCGTGTAATCCATCACCATACGGTCGGCATTGAAACGCCAGCCCAGGGTGCGGATGGTTCGCTTCATGCGCTTGATCCAGCCCCGTGGCAGACCGTCCCGGTCACGCTGGTAATACAACGGAATCACTTCTTCCCGCAGTGTCCGGTGCAAATCCTCTCCATCGCGCGTGTCATGGACGTTCATGTCGGCGTGCGTTCTGCCCGTCCCGATGGCGAATCCATTCATCCCGTCGTAAGCCTCCGCCCACCAGCCATCGAGAACGGAGAGATTGAGTCCCCCGTTCAACACCACCTTTTGGCCACTCGTGCCCGAGGCTTCCAGCGGACGCCGCGGGTTGTTCAGCCATACGTCAACACCCTGGACGAGATAACGCCCGACGTTGATGTCATAGTCCTCGACAAAGACGAATTTGTCGGCGAAGCGCGCATTGCGCATCAACTCGGCGATCTGCTGCAAAAGCCGTTTGCCCGGCTCATCGTTGGGGTGCGCTTTGCCGGCAAAAACGAACTGCACCGGGCGCTTGGGATCGTTCACCATGGAAGCCAGGTTCTCGATATCCTGCAGAATCAGGTTGGCTCTTTTGTAGGTCGCGAAACGGCGGGCAAATCCGATGGTCAGAGCGTCTGGACTTAAAACCCTGCCCAGTCTCTGCAGTACCTCTCGTGCTTCGAAGCGGCGCTCGGCTTGTTCCACCGCGCGGCGGCGCACAAACTCCAGAAGCTGCGATTTCAGGCTAAGGTGCGTCTCCCAGAGTTCGCCGTCATCCACATTCTCAATGCCTTCCCAGGTGCGGGCGTCACTGCTGCGCTGGTACCAGTTCGTTCCCAGGTGGCGGTCATAGAGGCGAAACATTTGCGGAGCGAGCCAGGACGGAACATGAACCCCATTGGTGATGTGTCCGATGGGAACGTCGTCTTCCGGCTTGCCGGGACAGAGCCCGGTCCACATCGCCCTGGAAACCTCGCCATGCAGTGCCGAAACCGCATTGGCGTGGCGCGAGAGCCGCAGGCCCAGCACGGTCATACAAAACGTCTCCTGCTGGTCGCTGGGCTTCTCGCGACCTAGTCCCATCAGGCTTTCCTGGGAAATGCCCAGCCCTTCGCGCAGAGGCCCAAGATGCTCTTCGATCAAATCCGCGCTAAAGCGATCATGACCGGCAGGCACAGGGGTGTGGGTGGTGAACACCACTTCCCGCGACACGCGCGGCACGGCACTGTCGAATGCGATGCCTTCCTCCTGCATCCGCGAGAGCAGCGCTTCCAGCACGGCAAATCCGCTATGCCCCTCGTTCAGGTGAAGAACGCCGGGCGTGATGCCCATGGCTTTGAGGGCACGGAAGCCTCCAACGCCCAGCAACAACTCCTGCCGGATGCGAGTCCGCGCATCTCCACCGTAAAGGCGGGAAGTCAGTTTTCGGTCGTCCGGAGCATTGGCTTCCACGTCCGAATCGAGAAGAAACAGGTCGCAGCGTCCCACCGCTACACGCCAGACTTTGGCATGAATCGAACCGTTGCGGGTCTCGATTTGCACTACGATGGGCCGGCCATTCTTGCCGATCGCGGTCTCAAGAGGCAATTGATTGACGTCCGTCTCCAGATATTCTTCCTGCTGCCAGCCGTTGTGATCGAGGCGCTGGCGAAAATATCCCTGGCCGTAAAACAAACCGATGCCGACCAGCGGGATGGCCAGATCGGACGCGCTCTTAATGTGATCTCCGGAAAGAACACCCAGTCCGCCGGAATAGACGGGAAGGGATTCGTGGATCCCAAATTCCGCGGAAAAATAGGCCACCGGATGTGGCCGCAAGACGCCGGCGTGCCTGGTTCCCCAAATGCGGTCCGCACGCAGATACTCCTGCAGCCGGCGATAAGCGTAGTTGATGCGGCTGTGCAGTACGAGTTCCGCCGCGCGGCTTTCCAGTTTGGCCAACGGAAACTCCGCCAGCAGAGAAACCGGATTCTGATTGAGCTGCCTCCAGCGCACCGGATCAAGATCGCGGAACAAGCTTCCCGCATCGTGGTCCCAGCTCCACCAGAGGTTGCGAGCCAGCGCCCAAAGGCGTTCCTGCGCTGGGGCGATGAAGCGATCCAGGGTCCGCGCTTCGTTCACCACCGGCGCCACCTGGGCCGCCGCTTCGGCCAGCATCAGAATCTCATCTTCGCGGAAAACCCGGGGCTCTACGGTTTGAACCACCAGAACGCCCTGTAGAACTCCCCGGTCAATGAGTGGAACCCCGAGGAACGACTGGTAGGCATCCTCGCCAGCTTCCCGAAAGTACTTGAATCGGGGGTGATTGTGCGCCTGCTCTACCGCCACGGGACGCACCTGTTCCGCGACCAGTCCCGCCAGCCCTTCGTGGATGGCCATTCGTAGATTGCCGATACACTCGCGCCGAAGGCCGACGGTGGCGGCCAGCACCAGATTGGCCCGGTCCGGTTCCAGCAGATACGCCGAACAAACGCCGGTCTCAAATCGCTTGGCAATCAAGGCCACGACGTTCATCAGGGTCTCGGCAGGTTGGCCCTCCTCCGCCGCAAGGTTGGCGATTTCCTCCAGAGTGAGGACATCCGTGGCCTTGCGCGCGTAACTGCTCATATCCAGCTCTTGAACTTGGTCACGATCTTCCAATTCCAGGCTCTCTGGTTCCACTTTAATTTAAAGCGTTTTCACCATAGCAGATAACGCTTCTACAGGCGGCATCCGACGGAGCACACGCTCACCGCTGAAGCCGCGTAGCGGTTGTGCGGCTCTTGAACCCCGGAATCACTTTAGGTGCGCCCACGCGCCGAGTCCAATCGAAATTATAGATGCTGGACATAGGCGCGCCAGAAACGATTCGCCGCGGCCAAGAGTGCAGGGATGGTCAGGCAACCCAATGGGCTGCTGAGTCGAACAGTAAGCCGCTGACTTTTGGTTTAGAACCGCATCAGCGCGAAGGACCCACCTACACGTAGCGGACCGTTAATTTGGTTGCATCTGGCCTAGATGGCCCCAAGGGTGTACGATTCTGCTGTCCTTCTAGAAAGCGACTGAGTAAACGGCCTTATCGTTAGCGAACACTATCGAAAACCGGGAACCGATGCACATCTTTCCGGGGGCGTGGTGCAGAGTGAGAGACACCTCGCCCTCCGCATTGGGTGTTCCCGAGCAGCGAGGCGGAGCCGTGCTACTCAGTCTGAAAATCTCGATCCTGCAACGCAAAGCCGTCAAAGCACTTTCGTACGTCCCCTTCCTTCTGCTTGTGTGCTTGATCCCGGCGCTCGCGCAAAAGACGGAACAAAAAGACAGCAGCCCACCGAAGTACGACTTCCATACAGAGACGAAAACCAAAGGAGTAGTGGACGAAGTAAACGTTCTCTCTTTCGGAACGAGGAAAGACTTCACTGAACTGGTCGTCAAGAGCGGAGATGAGAAGGTCCATATCTACGTGTGCCCCAAACCATTCCAGGAGGAGATGGGCATCAGTTTCAGCAAAGGCGACGAGATTGCCGTCACGGGTTCAAAGGTCAAGCATGACACGTCGGACGTGATCCTTGCCCGAGAGCTCGTGAAGGGTACGGACACACTTCTGTTCCGCGACGACAAAGGCAACCCGGTATGGGATTGGCGAACCGGCAAATGACTGTGTGGAGGAGTCCGATGAAACTTTCCGACACGATTGGGCTGGTACGAAAGAGCAAAGACACATTACGGGCACGTATCCGGGCTAGGAGCTTGCTATGAAGCAGACTTTTGCCATCGGCATCGGAGGTGCCGCCGGTCAGGGCGTCGCTACGCCGGGGGACATCTTCGCGAAAATCTTCAGCCGCCGCGGCTTGCACCTGAATGCTTACAATGCCTATCAGTCGATCATCCGCGGTGGGCACACTTTTCTCACGATCCGCACTGGCCCGGAAAAAGTCACCAACATGGGAGACCGCTTGGATTTGCTGATCCCGCTGAACCAGGACGCGATGGATCGCCACCTCAAACTGCTCACTGATGGCGCTGCGTGCATTTACAACGCCGATACCATCAAGCCGGGGGTCGGCGCGGAGGGCGTGCAACTCTGTCCACTTCCTGTCTCCAAGCTGGCTGACATCGCTCGGAATAAGGTGGCCCAGAACACGCTCGCAGTTGGCGCTGGTCTCAGCATGATGGGCATTGGTTTCCAGGCACTGGAGGAGGTTCTCGCCGAGCAGTTCAAGAAAAAGGGCGAAGCCGTGGTGGCCGAAAACATCGGCATCGCACGGGCGGGCTATGATTACGCCACCGCGAATTTCAAGCCTTTCGCTTGGCCAGTTCCGATGACGGCGAGCCGCTATGCGGTGCTCAGTGGCAACACCGCAATGGCCATGGGAGGCGCAGCCGCAGGAGTGAAATTCTACTGTGCCTACCCCATGAGCCCTTCGACCGGAGTTCTCCATTGGATGGCGTCCCACGCCCGCAAGGCTGGGATTATGGTCCGGCAGGTGGAAGACGAGATTGGCGTGGTGAATATGGCGATCGGGGCTGCCCATGCGGGTGTGCGGTCCATGTGCGCTACCTCCGGCGGCGGCTTTGCCTTGATGAGCGAGGGCCTCGGCCTTTCTGCCATGATGGAAACTCCGGTGGTGGTCATCGACTGCCAGCGGGCTGGTCCATCCACAGGCGTTCCCACCAAGACCGAGCAGGGCGATCTCTGGCAAATGTTGGGCGCTGCGTTCGGCGATTATCCCCGGGTGCTGGCCGCACCACTCGATATCGGAGACTGCTTCAAAATCATCCCTGAGATTTTCAATATTGCCGACCGCTTCCAATGCCCGGGCATCGTTCTGTGCGATCTATTGCTGTCGGAAGGCAGGCTCAGCGTCGATCCGAAGGCTTTGGACTTTGCCCCCGTCATTGATCGCGGAGAGTTGATCACCACAGCATCCCCCGGGCCAAATGGCGACGGCGTCTACAAGCGGTACAAGATCACAGAAAGCGGCATTTCCCCGCGCGCCGTCCCGGGCGTTCCAGGGTGCACCCACACGGCGGCAAGTGACGAACACGATGAAGATGGCGTCCTGATCAGCGATGAATTCACGAATCCGACGAAGCGCCGCGCCATGATGGAAAAGCGCATGCGGAAGGTTGCCGGCATTGAAGCCGCGGTGCCTCCGCCCGTGCTATGGGGAACGCGCGATGCCGATGTCACGTTGATCGGCTGGGGATCGACCAAGGGAGTGATTGAGGAGGCCTGCGAGATGCTCACTGAGCAGGGCATTTCAGCCAATCAGCTCCAGATCCGCTGGCTCGTGCCGCTGCACGGCGACGCAATTTTGGACATCCTCAAAGGCGCGCGCCGCACGATTATTGTGGAGAACAACTACAGCGGCCAGTTCGCCCGCTACCTGCGCAGCGAAACCAGCTTCGTACCCGATGGGTATATCCGAAAGTACGATGGGGAACCATTCATGCCGCACCACATTGTCGAAGCAGTAAAGGAACAGTTGAGTGGCAAGTCCAAGCTCTCTGTACCCGCACATGAAATCCTTGTTTGATGAAATCTGGTTTGAGGAGAACAGAAAATGGCGACGGCTCTAGCAGCTACCAACCACGCGGCAATGGCCGACTTGAAAGGCAAAGTCGATCCCGATTGGTGTCCCGGATGCGGCGATTTTGGTGTACTCGCCGCGGTCCAGAAGGCCCTGGTCGATTTGCAGATACCGAACCACAACGTGGTCACCATTAGCGGTATCGGCTGTTCGTCAAACTTCCCAGGCTTCATCAACACCTACGGGATGCACACCCTGCACGGCCGGTCTCTGGCTGTAGCCACTGGAGTGAAGCTTGCGAATCACGATCTCACCGTACTGGTCACGGGCGGCGACGGTGACGGCTTCGGCATCGGTGGCAATCACTTCATGCACAGCATGCGCCGCAACGTGGACCTGCTCTACATCGTGATGGACAACCAGATCTACGGCCTCACCACCGGCCAGACGTCGCCCACCAGCCGCGTCGGCATGAAGACGAAAAGCATGCCCTTCGGCAACATCGAAGCGCCGGTGAATCCAATTTCGCTGGCTCTTGCCGCTGGCGCCACGTTCATTGCCCGCGGGTTCAGCGCGGAACAGAAACACTTGACGGAACTGATCAAGCAAGGCATCCGGCACAAGGGGTTCTCGTTCCTGGACGTTTTCAGCCCGTGCGTCACCTACAATCACGACAACACCTACCAATGGTTTCGTCCTCGCGTGAAAAAGCTCGAAGACGATCCAGCGTACGACCCCGCGGACTGGATGGCCGCGATGGGGAAGTCTCTGCTTTGGGATGAAGAGATTCCAATCGGGAAATTCTTTGAACGTGCCGACGTGCCGACTCTGCATGGAGCGGAGCCAGTGCTGAACACGGGTCCTCTCGCACATGCTGACACGCGGATACCCGGGGACGTGACCCGCGCTTTCATAGAGGAGTTGATGTAAAGGACAACGGCACCCGCTCCGTGGACCGTCAGACACCACGCCTCTGCACCCAGGTGCGCCTCACTCCCCAACCTCAGCGGGGGTAGCTATCGCTTCCTTCGACCTGGCCAATCTGGGTGGATAACGAGCTATCCGGAAATTATTCCAGGCCAGGAGTCCTGTATAAGGGGAGTCAAGTGAGAAACCAACGAGCACCTGATTGGTGTGTTGCGAAAATTTCATCCATCGGCGAGTCTGAGAACGGCAAGCTCACCAAGCACGAGAACGAAGGCCCTAATAGAGGCTCAGGGAGGAGATCACGGATCGCCTAAAGTACGCGTCTTTGGGCTACAGTCCAATCACTGGAGCGCATCCGGTCGATGTCGTAGTCGCGTGGCTATCGTGTCGATCGAAGTTGTTCTCGCGGGGCTGGGGAGACGAATCGCTGCTGGCCGATTTATCACAGCGATTTTCCTATGCCGATTCGCCACCTGCGATTTGGGTGCAATGGGGCTCAGCGGGTGAGCGCCGCAGCATCTCACTGCGCGACGGGACGTTTTTATCGCCGCTGGCAATTCTGCCCAAAGAGACGAGTACCGTACACGTTCGCGCATGTTCAGCTGAGGGGAACACCGCGGCTTGCGTAATCCTCGCTGGCTCGCGGGACGAAGGGTACCTGGCGCGCGAACACGTTTTTGGCTCGCTGGTCAAGCGCGGAATTGACCTGTACCTGCTGGAGAACCCTTTCTACGGCCGCCGTCGTACTGCGGCCGGGCCATCCCTGGCTACGTTTTGCGATCAGGCGCTCATGACGGTCGCGATGGTATGGGAAGCGCGCGCTTTGCTTGAACTCCTGCGCGGCCATTATGAGAAGCTCGCTGTTGCCGGTTATAGCATGGGGGGCCATATGGCTGCGATCACCGCGGCCGTAAGCCCGTTCCCGCTAGCGTGTGCGCCACTTGCCACCGGCGCTTCAGCAGCTCCCATATACACACGCGGGCTTCTGTCGTGGAGCGTCGATCTCGATGCATTGGCCGGCAAGCCACATCTACGAGCCGCAGCCCGGGAGCGGCTCAACCATCTGATCGAAATCACCGATATCACGCGCTATGCTCCACCCATGCGTGCCGATGCCGCAGTTATTCTAGGATGCACGCGCGACGGTTACGTGCTTGGCACTGAGATTCAGCGTCTCCATAACCACTGGCCTGGAAGCAGCCTGCGCTGGATACGCGCTGGGCACATCTCGGCGCTGCTGACGAGCAAACGAGCCCTTTGTGATGCCATCGCAGACGGCATAACAAAGCTCTGAAAGTTGATCCCAAGAAAACGGCCGATCCGCAGCTACGCGATAAACAATGAAGGTTTATCTCGTTACAGAATGTGAAACTCTATCAGCATTGCCCCACACGCCATAGCTTCCAGCGGCCTAATCACCAGGTTGTTGCCGTCCGCATAGTATACTTAGCCACCTCAGTCATGCCTTCGAACCGCAGTACCGGCTACGGTCTGCCGCCAGCTGACACCGGCGTGTGGCTGCTCGATTGGATCGCCGACGCCGCGACATCCTTCGTACATTTGGAGCGCCGATTCGATCCGTTTTTCCGCCCTGCCTTCGACGCGATTCTTCGACAACTGCTCACCAATGTAACCACTGCGCTCATTAACACTGGCCGCAAGGACCAGGGTCTCAAACTGGCCGAGGAAAGGCTTCAGCCGGACGAAGGGGCCCATCTCGAGGACATCATATCGACCATGGGCAATCAGATGCGCAAGCTGTGGCAAGCGGGAGATTTCCAGCGCGCCGGAAACACCAAGACGCATGGCATCGTTCGCGGTGAAATGGCGATTCGTGAAGACTTGCCGGAACACATGCGTCGTGGCATCTTTGCGCAGCCGTGCGTTTATCCCGCGTGGGTGCGTTTCTGCGGACCCGGTCCCTATATAACGGCGGACATCGACGACGTAGGCTTCATGAGTATCAGCATTAAGCTCATGGGAGTGCCCGGCGCCAAGTTATTGGATGACGAGAAATTCACTCAGGACATGTTTGGGGTTTCCACGCCAACCTTCGTAACTCCGGATACCAAGGCCAATACGCAGTTACAGGACTGGAGCTACAAGAATGCTCAGATCTTCCATTTTCTGAACCTTGCGCATCCACATGTACTGGATTTGATTATGCAGTCGCTCTGGATAAAGACCCAGAGCAGCCCACTCGAGGGCGAGTATTTCAGCTGCGTGCCGTACCTGCTCGGCGAGGGGCAGGCAATGCAGTATTCTATGCGGCCGCGGCTGAAGACAAGAACGCGGGTACCGCGCTTGCCGCTCCGGCCACCCGATAACTATCTGCGTGATGCGATGGTGGCCAAGCTGGCAAAGCAGGACGTTGAGTTTGACATCTTGCTTCAAGTGCAAACCGATGCCCATCTGATGCCCATTGAGAACAATGCGGTCTTCTGGCCGCCGCGGCTCTCGCCGCGAGTTCCCGCCGCCGTGCTGCGGATACCGCAACAGAAGTTCGACTCGCCCGAGCAGCTTGCGTTTGCGAAGATACTCTCCTACAACCCGTGGCACTGTATTGCAGAGCACCGTCCACTCGGCAACCAAAGTCGTGCCAGACTGCGCCTGTATACGGAGCTCTCAACCCTTCGGCAGACGATGAACCATGTCGAACACTACGAGCCAACCGGTAATGAGACGTTTCCCGCCTGACCTTACCGCCGGGTGTATAGTTGCAAGCTACAAACTGCGTGGCCGACCAGGCGCACGCTTTTCGCCAGTTCTAAGCACTGTGCGCCGACGCCGCTTTAGGAGTTACTTATGACCGCCGTGGCTTACAGCCCCCTCAAAGTGGACCTTTTCTATCCTGCCCGCAGTGCAAAGTTCTTTTCTGCAGGATTGCCCGACACGGAAGCGGCACTGTGCGCAGAAATGGTACGGCTGGCATATTGCCGGCCTGAGCCGTATTTTCAATTTGATCAGCAGCAGATTCGCGCTGTCCTCGAACCGCTGGGATTTAATTGCCAGTTCTTCGAGAGCACGGGAACGCCGGAGGGCAGGGGGACGCATGGCTTTCTTGCGTTCCATGATGATTCCGATCCAAGTAAGAAGCTCGCGGTAGTTGCGTTTCGCGGTACGGATGCCGCTGATCCTACCGACCTGGCGGATGACGCTGAATTTCTGCAAACCAAATGGGATCCAGGCGGCCTGGTCCATCGTGGATTTGCCGCGGCGCTTGACCATATTCTGCCGCCTCTGAGTGCCGCTCTGAGCCAGGTTCAAGGCCGGGTTCTCTTCACCGGCCACAGTCTTGGCGCGGCAATGGCGACGTTGCTTGCCAGCATTCGACGGCCCGATTTCCTGTATACCTTCGGTTCGCCGAGAGTCGGTGATGGCCGGTTTGTCTCCACGCTAAACGGGCTGGATAATCGCCGCTTCGTCGATTGCTCCGATATAGTGGCTCGTATACCGCCGGAATCGTTGCTGGAAATTAAGTATGCGCATTATGGGCCGGCATATTACATCGACCGCAATCGACAAATAACAACAACTCTTTCTGAAGGCGAAATCGAGAAAGATCGACTAGCCGCAGCTTCGGAGTACATCATTAAATACGCGTGGCGGAGCGGCAATCTGCCAGTCCGCGAGTTGGCGGACCACTCTCCAATCAACTACGTGACCGCAGTAGCGGCTGATACTTCTCAGCCTAAATTGGCTAAATGGCAGGTTGGTACCTAGGAGCGACTGCAGATTTTCTGCTACCAAACTTTGTGTTCTTGTGACGGAAATGACCTCGAAGGCTTCCGATCAATCCGCCGACTGCGAGTATGTCATTGTTGGATCCGGTGCCGGCGGGGGCACGGTCGCTGCCAGGCTTGCGGAGGCGGGACGCTCGGTTGTCCTGCTGGAAGCAGGCGGTGATCCGCGTAAGTTGAGCGGGGGAGATGCAGCTTTTCCCCATGTAAATCGATTGCCCAACGACTACGACGTGCCCGCCTTCAACGCCTTCGCCTCTGAAAACGAGGCCATGAAATGGGACTTCTTCGTCCGCCACTACACCGACAACGACCAGCAGCAACGTGATCCAAAATACTTCCCGGAATTTCAAGGCAAGCCTGTGGATGGAGTTCTGTATCCCCGCGCCGGCACGCTGGGTGGTTGCACCGCTCATAATGCCATGATCCTAATTGCTCCGAACAACTCCGATTGGGACTACATCGCGGAACTTACCGGGGATCCCAGTTGGTGCGGGCAACGGATGTGGAAATATTTTGAGCGAATGGAAAACTGCCGTTATAAGCCGCTTCACCGCTGGCTGGCGAAGATCGGATACAATCCAACCCGCCATGGCTGGAAGGGATGGTTGCCAACCGAGCAATCCATGCCCATGGCAGCGTTGCGCAATCGCAGGCTACGCGATGTGGTCCTGGAATCTGTCTTGTTGTCGTTCTTTGATACCGGGCAAGAAGAAAAGCGGCTGAGGTGGTTCTTCGAGAGCTTGCTGGACCCGAACGACTGGCGGCTGGTGAAGCAAGATGCATTTGGCACCAGATTTACGCCGCTCACAACCAGAAACCATGCGCGCTTTGGAACGCGCGAGCGCCTCCTCGAAACACAGCGCAAACATCCCAATCTAAGGCTGGAGTTGAATACGCTCGCAACCCGGGTGCTGTTCGACGATAACAATCGCGCCCTGGGAGTCGAATACCTTCAGGGCGAGCGGCTATACCGCGCTCATTCGCAGCCCAGTTCCGGCTCGGGCGAGCGTCGCCGCATCTACGCGTCAAAGGAAGTGGTTTTGGCGGGAGGAGCCTTCAACTCGCCTCAACTCCTAATGCTTTCTGGAATCGGCCCTCGCGCCGCGCTCGAACGCTTCAGTATTCCCGTGCGAGTCGATCTGCCTGGGGTTGGCGCGAACCTGCAAGATCGCTATGAAATCGGGATTGTGAACCGAATGAATTTTCCCGCATGGAGCGTTTTCAAGAATGCAAAGTTTTCTGCGGATGATACGCAATATCGCCAATGGCAGAGTTGCCGCAGCGGCGTTTATGCTACGAATGGCAGCGTGCTCACCGTTTTCAAGCGTTCACCCGTAGCTGAGGGCCCGCCAGATCTGTTCTGCATGGCGCTGCTTGCCAAGTTCGAAGGCTACTCTCCCGGCTACTCCCAGGCTATCGTACAGGATCTGAACTATCTTACATGGGTGGTGTTGAAGGGCCATACCCGGAACCGGGCAGGTGAGGTCACGCTTCGTTCCGACGACCCACGGGACATGCCGCACGTGAATTTTCACTACTTCGATGAAGGCGCCGATCTGGATCTCAAAGCCGTCGTCGATGGCATTCGCTTTGTCCGGAAGTTGACCGCAGTGCTGGAGAAGCAGGAACTCATCCAGGAAGAGGTGCTGCCGGGCAAAGCCAGGGAGTCCGATGAAGACTTGCAGACTTTTGTTCGCAATAACGCCTGGGGACATCACGCCTCCTGTACGTGTGCCATCGGACCTCGCGAGAACAAAGGCGTGCTTACTGGCGACTTTCTTGTGCATGGAACCAAAGCGCTGCGGGTCGTGGATGCCTCGGTCTTCCCCCGCATCCCGGGGTTCTTCATTGTCAGCGCGATCTATATGATCGCTGAGAAAGCTGCGGAAGTCATTCTAGCCGGTAGTACGTAGCTCACACCGTGAAAACGACTACCAGCTGTCCAGTCCTGACAGAAAATCTTTACATCGCAGAAACTAGTTGACAATTGAAGATTCTCTGCTCATAGTCTCCGTGACGTCTTCTTCTTCTCCTCAAACAGATAGACTGGGAAATAATATCTCGGCAGGTTTGTCGTTTTATGAAACTGCCAAGTGCGCCGTCTGGCTCCGCTGGATAGATTTTGCTGTAACGGAGCGGAGCATTAAGTCACTATCCTAGTAGGGATCCCGGGCCCCGCGCAGATCGAGTTCTTACTGGAGGGGGTATAGACATGGCTTATGACGTTCCGCAGTTGCTACAAATGACAAATCAGCAATTGGATCAACTTTTCTCCAGCAGCCCCGCGGGAGATATTCCCGACGGTCCGGCGAAAGGTACGGCAATCGTCGCGCCCGGCACCAGCTTTAGTCAGGAGATAGCGGAAATCGTCAACGTCTTTTGCTGGCAGGGAAAGACATTTGATGCAAAGCGCGGGGTGCTGAGAAACAAGATCCTTCCCATCGGCCTTAACGCTATCGTTGCTACTGTCTACAAAGGCCAAAGTTGGTTCGACAGTAAGGAGTGCATCGTCCTCGACTATTCTGAAACGTCGCTCGTCGCCCATTGGATTCGCGATGAGATCCGCCTTATAGACCCAAACTTCTATCTGGGCCGCGTCTATTGGGAGAAGACTCCCTTGATCCACTTCGCATTGCAGTTTCAGCAAACTGATACTCCCTGATTTTGCCGTGGGGCAGCAAAGCACTTTTTCTTCACTGCTCAGATGATGCCTCAAGCCAATCTTTTCGTGGCAGCGCCGCTGAAAATGGGTCGGGCAGCGGAGTCGGAAGCTTGCTTGCCTCCATGAACGTAGTTCCCGGGCTGGTCGATCCGCAGAATCCTATTGTCCCTTTCGGGCAGTTTGATCGCCTGCACTTCGCGAGATTCGTGATTCTGCGCGATGAGACGCTTGACGACATTCATACAGCCTATGGGTTGCCTCGCCAGGATTATCCTACGATGCTGGGGTTTATTGCCGACTTCGATGGCGATCCCGATGACTTTCGGGCAGAGCTCTCGCGACGCGCGAGTGATGGATTGCAGCGCATCTTCTCCTGCTGCGAAGGTTTCACGCCAGGATCGGACCTGGCTCACTGGATGAGAGCGCACGAACAGCCGCCTGCCGCCGCATATGGGAATTGGTTGGGCAGGACCGTCCGGCACATTCGCGAAGACGATGCACTCCGCCTCGCTCTGCAATCTCATTTACAGAACAATGCGCCAGCATTTGCCGGAAAAGATCCAAGACAGGTGCAGAAACTACTCTCAGCCTTTGTTGCTGAGGAGAGAACCGCCGGCCGGCTCCAACTCACGGGAGAAGAGCCCACGCCCTTTAGCTGGCAGCTTCGCAAGGTATTCAACCTGATTGGCGTCCCATTCATACTGCTCGCGCTTGCTCCACTGTTGCTGTTGTATCTGCCCTTCTTTGCCTATCAGCTTCGGCACCGCGAAAAAAACGATCTGGAGATTGCACCACGTCCAGGTCCTGATCACGAGGCGGCTCTGGCGCAACTGGAAGACTACGATGTGACAAATCAGTTCAGCGCCATGGGCAGCATAAAGCCGGGGGTGTTTCGCCGCTGGACGTTGACGTTCTTTCTCTGGCTGGTCGACTATTCGGCGCGGCACATTTTCGTTCGCGGTCATTTAGCTCGGGTGCCTACGATCCATTTCGCTCGCTGGGTATTTCTCAACGATAAGAGGCGGATGCTGTTTGCGAGTAACTATGACGGCAGCCTCGACAGCTACATGGATGACTTCATTAACAAGGTTGGATGGGGGCTGAACCTGGTGTTCAGCAACGGAATCGGCTATCCCTCGACTAACTGGCTGGTGCTCGATGGCGCGAAGGACGAACAGAAGTTCAAGTATTTTCTTCGCCGTCATCAGATGCCCACTGAAGTCTGGTACAACGCTCATCCGGGGCTGACGGCATTTGACTTGAAAAGGAATACGTTGATTCGCGAAGGCATAGATCGCACTGACCTGACGGAAAGGGAACTTAGCCAGTGGGTTGCACTTTTTTGAAGGAATGAATATGGCTTCCTCTGTCGACTACGGCGATATTCAAGGCCTGGCACGCTTTGCTTATGCCCACATGACCGAAGCCTGCTACTTCCTGGTGAAGATCAGGAATGCTTCCTCTGCTCGCGCCTGGCTGGCGAATGCCCCCATTACTTCGGCCGTCAAACTAGAACAGCCGCCAAAGAGCGCGCTGCAAATCGCCTTCACTCGTGAGGGATTGGAAGCTTTGGCTGTTCCCCAAAGCGTTGTGGCGCAATTTTCCGCGGAGTTTATTTCCGGAGTTGCAGGAGATGACAATCGCTCCCGGCGTTTGGGCGATACCGGCGCCAATTCTCCCTCGAACTGGCGGTGGGGCGGCGCCGGCAAGATTCCGCATGCGGTTGTAATGCTGTTCGCTGAGCCTGGCCTTCTCGATCCTTGGAAGAAGTCGATCAAGGGGCAATTCTGGAATACAGCGTTTGAGGAGATCGATTGCTTGCCGACATCGGATATGGGTGGACACGAACCATTTGGCTTCATCGATGGAATAAGCCAGCCCGAGATGGATTGGGAGCAAAAGCGCAAGGTCCCCATCAACGGCAACGAACTGAACTACAGCAACATTGTGTGTTTGGGAGAATTCCTCCTGGGATACGCGAACGAGTATGGAAGATACACGGATCGTCCGCTGCTCGATGTGCACGACCAAGCCAGCTCTGAGTTGTGTTTCGCCGAAGATAATCCTGACAAGAAAGATTTAGGTCGAAATGGAACGTATCTAGTCATGCGTCAATTGGCGCAAGATGTGCGCGGGTTTTGGCAATTTCTTGACAAAGCGGCCAACTCAAATCCCGAGGTGCGAAGCCGGCTGGGCAGCTACATGGTGGGCCGGAAGCTCGCTGACGGCTCTCCTCTCGTGCCGCTCAGTCGTGGGGTCATCCCGGGCATTGGGAAAGAACACGATGGGATTACCAGGAACCTGTTTACCTATGACTTAGACGCTGAAGGTACGCAATGCCCTTATGGCGCCCACATCCGGCGCGCAAACCCTCGCAATGCCGATATCCCAGGCGCTCCCAAAGGATTGATTTCCACTCTCATTCGCACACTGGGTTTCGGAAATAAACATATCCGGGATGATCTTATTGCTTCCACCCGCTTCCATCGCATTCTGCGCCGCGGACGCGAGTATGGCACGAAGTTGACTCCGGAGGAGGCGCTGGAACCTGCGTCTCCGCGTGACGCGGAGTGCGGTTTGCAATTCTTGGCATTTAACGGCAATATTCAGCGTCAGTTCGAGTTTGTGCAAAATGCATGGCTAATGCGCACTAAGTTTGATGGACTGACCGAGGAGAGTGACCCATTGCTGGGGAACCGGGCGCCGGTTACCGGTTGTCCATTCACTAATACGTTTTCCATTCCTCAGAGTGGAGCGGTGCGGCGCCGGCTCATGGATATCCCCCAGTTCATTACAGTACGGGGAGGCGCTTATTTCTTTCTGCCTGGCATACGCGCTTTGAAATACTTGGGCCGGTTAGGAGCCTGAACGTGCCAGTACGTAAGGATCAAGGTCCTAACGTGCCGCAATGGAAGAACTCGCGCTACAGCCGTTGATTCGAATGTAGAGAACTTCTTACTTGTGACACAAAGATGTATGGCAACAACTTTGTCTCAGGTCAGAAAAAGAAAAGCGTTCGACGATAATACAGTTCCGAGGAGATAACGCCGTGTCCAACAAACTGCAACATGGCCGCGCAAGGCTCTTGGTCGTTCTATTCGTCTTAGTTGCGATCGCCGTGATCGCGTACAGCATCCACTGGGCCAAACAGCCGCGTCCCGGCCACGTGAAAGACGAAGCCTTGCTTGCTGGCCGCGATGCATCCAGCTTCAAAGCGGCGGACGAGGACTATTTTCATGACATGGACGGCGGCATCGACCTTACCAAGGGTGCGCCTGAAAGCGACAAGTTGGCACTTGTGAGGGGGCGCAATACCTGGATCGTATGGACCGCCGGTGATGATCGCCTTTGGAATACTCTGATCTACAGGAGCGCCGGGGCCCTGGACTTTCTGAAGATACTATCCTCTCACCCCAAATTGCTGGAGATTGACAAGAGATTCAGTCGCGATCAGCGCTGGGAATATATGGGCCTGGTCAATGATCCTTGCTTTGAAAAACCGACCGGCCCCGATGCGGAGCGATGGGGGCTGTGGCTGGATAAGCGTCGCCCGGACTGCAAGCCCGACCCGTTCGAGAATGAACAGAAATATCCTGGCGTAAAGATAGGATCCCGCGGTTCGAGAATCGACGGTAAGGACTTTCCGGTTGGTTCGTTTTATGGCTACGAGACCGGCATTGTCGGCCTGCGGCTTTTTCCCAATCCTGACTTTAACGAAGAAGCCGCAAAACATTGGGATGCGGATAAGTACTATAACAATCCCACTTACTACAACGACAAGAAACTAGTGCGCCCATACCGGGTAGGAATGTCTTGCGGCTTTTGCCACGTTGGGCCGAATCCGCTGAACCCTCCCAAGGATCCAGATAATCCCAAGTGGGAGAACCTCAGCTCCAACGTGGGAGCGCAGTATTTCTGGATCGATAAAATCTTTTACTGGGAAGCGGACCAGTCGAACTTCGTGTGGCAGTTGTTCCACACTTCCCGGCCGGGCTCGCTCGACACCTCCTTTGTTTCCACCGACAACATCAACAATCCGCGGACCATGAATGCTGTCTACATGTTACGCGAGCGCCTGGAACATGCACGCCGCTGGGGTAAGGAGACCCTGGCCGGCGGACAAAAGAATAACAAGCAGCTCAATGACTATATTCCAGACGGACCGCTGACTCACTACTTCCAGGCTCCAGACACGGTCTGGACGCCGCGTGTTCTGAAAGACGGATCCGACTCGGTGGGCGCGCTGGGAGCTTTGAATCGTGTCTACTTAAACATCGGTACTTTCAGTGAAGAATGGTTGCTGCACTTCAATGCCCTGGTCGGCGGCAAGCCTATTTCGCCCATCGAAATCTCCGTGGCGCGGAAGAATTCCGCATATTTTGCCGCCACGGAAGCGCAGACTCCCGCGATGGCGCTGTTCTTCCTCGAGAGTACGCAACCGCATCACCTCGAAGACCTGAGAAAGACCGATCCTGACGCTCAGAAAGCTCTTCAAGCGGACGACGCTCTAGTTCCCCGCGGCAAGGAAGTTTTCGCCCAACGCTGTGCAAGATGCCACTCCAGTAAATTGCCGACTCCTCCCTCTACGGTGGCGGCCATAGCCATCGATGAAGGACAAGGATGCGCCGGGAAAAACTATCTCGACTGCTGGAATAAGTACTGGGACTGGACGAAGACTGACGACTTCAAGAAACAAATGACCGAAATCGTCAAACAGCCCGACTTTCTTGATCACAACTATCTTTCCAGTGAGCTGCGCATTCCAGTGACGCTTTTGCAAACGAATGCTTGCAGTCCGCTGGCCACCAATGCGCTAGCCGACAATATCTGGGACAACTTTTCATCCCAGTCCTATAAAGAGTTGCCTTCGGTGGGCACCATCACCTGGTATCACCCTTATACCGGCGAGCCCAGGACTTACCAGATGCCAGCCGGAGGCCGTGGCTACACCCGTCCGCCGTCTCTGATCAGTCTTTGGTCAACGGCGCCGTTTTTGTTGAATAACAGCGTGGGAGAGTTTAACTCAGATCCGTCGGTAAAAGGACGCCTGGATTCTTTTGAGAAATCCATCGAACAGATGCTCTGGCCGGAGAAGCGCTATAAAGATGAACTGCTCGGCGACAAAATTCCCGGCAAGATTGACCGTACTACGCAAACCAGTTATCTAAAAGTTTCGTACGGTTATCTTCCCGATGCTCTGCAGAAGTTGCGAGGTTTCGCTCGTTTCTTTCCATGGCTCATCGATGACACGGACAAAATAATTAAGATTGGCCCCATCCCCAAAGGCACTCCGGTGGGACTTCTCACGAATCTCAATCCGCTGTCAGAAAGCAAGAATCCAGCCGAGCGCTTGGCTCATGACGAAAAGCTGCTGACGGTCGTGCTTAAGCTAAATTCGGATCTCCAGAAATTACCGCCGAACGCAACGGACGAAGATGCAAAGAAAGTGTTCGCTAACGTTGTCGATCCACTGCTTGAACTCAGCAAGTGCCCCGATTTGATTGTGAATCGTGGCCACTACTTCGGGACCGATAAAGTCACCGGCGGAGAACCGGGCCTGAGCGACGCTGACAAGCACGCCTTGATAGCATTCCTGAAGCGGTTTTAGGCAAATGACATTTTAAGCCCAGACCGAAGCACGGTGCAGAATCTTGGGCGGCATCGGTGCTACTCTCCCCGCCGGACCCGCCGGCTCCACAAGCTGCCTTGTAGCACTCTCGGGCCACATGTTCCCGGATTGTGCCATTGCCGCGGCGCACTCACAGCCTCAAAATGTTGGTGCTTGGCGATCACGCCTCGTAAGTGACGGCTATTTTGCAGGGCGGCTGGAGCGGATCGAAAGACACGAAAATGCTGGAGCTGAATTCAGGAACGGAGTTTGATAGGCGCCCTGCCGGTCGCGCCAACAGGCAACATCTCCGGCTGCTGATCGCGCTCTCTCTTCTGCTGCTCGCCCTGGGTGTTGTCCTGGTGAAGAACCGCGAATTCTGGTTTGGCTCGGGCGAGGCATCTGAATCCGGCGCTGCATATTCGGAACCTAGTCCGAAAGTGGACTCCCCGTCTGCGGCTGTCCAGACCGGCAAAACCGCCGTGGTACGGGCTCCGATCGCAAAGAACCATCTCACTCCGAAGACTTCTGCCGAGCGGGCCGTCGCGGTGCCGTCACTCAAAAGCGCCGTCGACTCAAGCTCAGCTAAACCAGGCTCAGCTAAACCAGACTCGCCAGTGGCGGTGACCAATCGGGCTGTCCTGCCTCCGCTGGATGTCGAAGTGGTTGCGGGCGACACGCACCGCACCGTTCATGCCGGAAGTAACGTCGCGAAAGTGGAAATCCCCAGCGATTCCAATCGTGCCCCGGCAATCACGACGTCGGTGACGAGTCCAGCTACGAATGCAGCCGAACACGAGCGTCTTTCTCCCGCGAGCGTTTCAGAATTGCGGCAGAGCATCGATGCGACCTATCCCTTGCTGGGACAGCACATGAGCGTGCAGGGTTCGGTCGTGTTGCAGGCGGTTGTCGGCACCGACGGCACCATAGAAGACCTGCGCGTTCTGAGTGGTCCCGCCATCCTGACCGCGGCAGCGCAACAGGCGGTGCGCCAGTGGCGCTTCAAGCCCTATCTCCAGAATGGACAGCCGGTCGAAACCAAAGCCAGAATTACCGTCACCTTCTCCATCCGAATCTCCGACAACTCCGCCAAGACGAGCTAGTTTCAATTTCCTGCAGTCAGCCGGATGAGAGTTCCGAAGGCTTTCTCCGTTCGCCTGCGTTCGGCATCGATAGATGTCTTTCGGAGGATTCACGGCATTCTTCCTTGGCAAAACGTCACATTGAACCGTGATCCGGGTCCTTGCGCCATTCTGGCTTCGGGGCTGAAATGACATCGTCAAATAAAGGTCAGTCATCAGACCATTCCGATGCTCAGCACTGAATCACCAGCAAAGGCCGGCTTCGAAGCGATCCCGAGAAGTAAGGTCTACCAGGAAGTCGCTAAGCAATTGGAGCGGCGCATTACAGAAGAGCTGCAGCCCGGCGACCTGCTTCCCCCCGAACGCGAATTGGTCCGGATGCTGGGCGTGAGCCGCGACTCGGTGCGGAATGCTATCCGCACCTTGGAGCTGATGGGTCTGCTCGAGCCGCGCCAGGGCATCGGCACGCTCGTGTGCAGTCCCGCCGAGAAGCCGGCCAATCCGCTGGCAACCGCACTCCTTGAGAAGCGGCAGATGGTCGCGGAACTCCTCGATGTTCGCAAGATGTTGGAGCCGCCGCTGGCTGGCCGCGCCGCTTTGCATATCTCTCGCGACGCAATCGCCGGCATGGAAGACATTCTGGCGCGCCAGCAAGCGAAGGTGCGCCGGGGCGAACTTGGAATCGAAGAGGACTCCCAGTTTCATTACGCCATTGCCTTGGCGTCCGAGAACAGCGTGATCTTGAAAGTAGTGGATGTGCTGATGGACTTGTTGCGCGAAACGCGGGCAAGCTCGTTGCAGGTGGAGGGGCGGCAGGAAAAATCGCTTGCCGGTCACCACCGAATTCTTGCCGCTTTGAAGCAGGGCGACGCCACAGCCGCCGAATCCGCCATGCGCCGGCACCTGCAGGAAATTGAAAACGTAGTACTGAAAAAGCTCTAAAAGAATGGAGGTTGCCAAATGGGTCAGTTATTCGCGGTCGAAGTCATTTACCGAGGGGTCTTCCAAAAGACTCTCGCGAAGAACATCACGCGCGGCATTGTTTTGGCCGCGCACAACGAAGGCAAACTGGGACTCTCCTTTGGCCGGTATGGAGATTCTCCGGAACGCAATGGCATTCCCGCCAAGAGTTTCGCGATCGTCGCCGACGACGAACTGACGCTCGAAGCAGGAATGGCGCAGTACGAACCGAAGCAAGTCGACCTGACGTTGGTCCTCGACGACACGCTTTGCAAGGGCACGGAGTCGTGGGCCTGGTACGGCCTGCAGCCCGTGCATCGCGCGCTCAAACCAGGGCACACTCTCATTGTGATTTCCCTGGAGGACGCACCCGCCCTGCTGACAAACATTCATCGCCGGGAAGAGCCTTACAAGCTGGGAATCGTGAAAGGCGTCACCAGCTTCTCCGGCATGTGGGTCTTTAAGGATGACCACACCGACGTTCGCATCCTCGGCGCCATCGCCAAGGCGCTGCCGGAACTATTCAGCCTGGAGTCGGTGGAGAAATTCATCAACGAAAAGCTGAAGAACTCCCTGAAAGCGACTTCGGCTCGCAACGCCTTCGAGCGCTTCGCCACGGTCAACGTAAAACCAGGCCAGGGCAATCCCGAAGAATTATTCGCGTTCAGCAAGCCCGGCTGGGAAGACATGCGCGACGCCGTATCGATCAAGGGTCAGCCGCAGGGCGGACCTTATGCCGATCCTGAGACGGGGAAGGTCGGAGGTTTCCGTCCGGCCCGCAACGAGCTATTCAAGAAGTACTCCACGCGCACCTTCCGGCCGGTCATCAACTTCTCGACCTGCACCAAGTGCACGTTGTGCTGGCTGAATTGCCCGGATGCGTCTTTCGACGTCACTCCGGACGGGACCTACGATGCCAATCTCGAAGCCTGCTGCGGATGCGGCATTTGCGAAGAGGTTTGCCCGGTGAAGGACTGCGTCCACATGGTGAATGAGTCGGAATTCCACGATAACAACAGCCAGTGGGAGGCGTTCAGGAAAGACAAAGACGCCTATTTGAAATGGCTGGAAACCACAATCGAGAAGGCCGAACCGATCGAGAAGCGGTCGCATGGATTCCGTTATCGCGGCCAGTATCAGGAACAGGTCCCTGAAGCCCTGGAAGTTGCAAAGAAGGGCTAGCGGCCTGGTAATCGAGGCAAAGACGCAGCCTGAAAGCTTGCCTGAAAGGCTTGCCTGAGAAAACAAGGAGATTGAAATGGCGACACTTACATTACCTGTTGAGGAAAAAAAGAAAGGTACCGAGCAGGAAGCCCTGATCACCGGCGCCGAGGCTATTGCGATTGCCTGCAAACTGGCCAACGTGGACGTGGTTACGGCTTATCCAATCCGGCCTTATGACACGGTGATGCAGTACATCAGCCAGTTGGTCGCAGATGGCGAAATGGACTGCGAATATATCGTGGCGGAAGGCGAGCATTCACAATTCGAGATCGTGAAGCACGCGTCGGTTTGCGGAGCGCGTGTGTTCTGCGGTTCGAGCGGCGTGGGCTGGATGTACGCCATGGAAGCGCTGACCGTCAGTCCGGCGCTGCGCGTGCCGATGGTTTGCATGGTCGGCAACCGGGCGCTCGACGATCCCGGCGCTTTCGGCGTGGAACACAACGACGCACTGGCCGTCCGCGACCTGGGCTGGATGTTGACCTGGGTCGATAGCGCGCAAGAGGCGCTGGACACGGCCTTGATCGCGTATCGTGTGGCGGAAGACCGCCGCATGTTCGTGCCCCTGGCCATCAGTTGCGACGGCGCATTCCTCACCCACTCGCAAGCTCTGGTAAAGATCCCGGCGGCGGATCAAGTTAAGAAGTTTCTGCCTCGCTACGACCGCGGCGATTTGCTGCTCCATCCCGATAACGTTATTTCGGTGGCCCCACAGGCCAACGAAGATTGGGTGATGGAGATACGGCGGCAGAACTACGCAGTCACTGAAATTGCCTGCGACGTGATTCGCGAAGTATATGCCGACTTCGAGAAGACGTTCGGACGCAAGTACGGCAATCCCTTCTTCGAAGAGTACATGACTGAAGATGCGGAAGTCGTTCTGCTAGGTATGGGAACGCTGTCCACCCCGGTCAAGGTGGCCATCCGCAAGATGCGCGAACAAGGCAAGAAAGTTGGGTTCGTTCGTCTGCGCTGGTTCCGGCCGTTTGCCGGTCGTGAGATTGGCAAGTGCCTGGAGCGTTTCCAGGCCATTGGCGTACTCGATCGCGACTTCTCGTTCGGCTCGCCGGACTTGAGTGGCGTGGTGGCGACGGAAGTTCGTTCCGCCATGTACAGCAACAGCAGCACCCGGCCGCCAGTCATTGGCTTCATCGGCGGATTGGGTGGCCGTGAAGTGACCGTGCCAGACGTGGAATCGATGACCGAGAAAGTATTCCAAGCCGCAAAAGGTAAAGCGCAACCCCTGACGCAATGGATCGGGCTGCGGGGATAGCGCGTTTCGACGCGTTTTCCAGAGCCGGAAAGGACAAAACAATCATGAGCACATTTGTAGACGAAAAACCGACGCAAGAACTGGAAGCCTTCAAAGGAGTAAAGAAGGTTCCGCACGACGAGTACTACACGTCCGGCCACCGCACCTGTCAGGGCTGCGAGTCTGCGCAGATCATGAAATTGATGGCGAAGGCCGCAGGTCCCAGAACTATCGTTCTGGGAAGTACTGGCTGCATGTACGTGGCTAACACTTCTTACTACGCCACTCCCTGGGGCGTCCCCTGGATGCACACCCAACTGGGCAGTTCAGGCTCCAGCGCATTGGGAGCGGCGGCAGCATTCCGCGTCCAGATGCGCAAGGGCGTCATGAAGGACGAGCCCATCAACGTCATTGCGTTCTGCGGCGATGGCGGCGGCGCGGACATGGGCCTGGGAGCGATCTCAGCTACCATGTGCCATCCCGATTACAACCTGCTGATCCTGATGTACGACAACGAGTCCTATGCCAACACCGATATCCAGATTTCCGGAGCATCGCCGTATGGCGTCAACACCTCGTTCAGTACGCCGGGAAAAGTAAAACGGATCATGAATCACCGCTGGAAAAAGAACATGGCGCCGCTGATGCTGGTTGGCCATCCCACGGTGAAGTATGTAGGAACCATCTCAACTTCATACCCGCTGCAGGCGATGAACAGCGTTCGCAAGGCGCTGTCAACCGGCGGCCCGACCTTCATTCACTGCCTCAACCCTTGCCCGAAAGGTTGGGATTTCGATCCCGTGCTTTCGTTCCAACTGGGCGAACTGGCCGTGAACACCGGCATTTGGCCTCTGTACGAGGTCGAAAACGGCAAGCTGAAGCTCTACGGCAAAACCGAACAGATCGCCAGCGGCAGATTTAAACGTCTCCCGGTACGCGATTACTTGCTCAAGCAAGGCAGGTTCGCGCATTTCATCGATGAGGATATCGATTACTTCCAGAGCAAGATCGATGACATGTGGAACAAATGGCTGGTGCCGGGGATCATCCCGCTCCAAAAAGACATTGAAACCGAATAAACCAGCCCGCCCCGCAAAAAGGGGCGGGTTTTTCATTTGCCCGGATTCATCCGGCCAGGAGTGCTGACCGAGAAGAAACGCCCAATTCTGACAATTTCCCAGGAGGATGCCTATGGCCACGAATGTGACCTCCTTAGTTCCGGCAGAACCCAAGACCGTGAACCGCTGGGTACAAATGTGCGCCTGCATAGTCGCGATGATGGCGATCGCGAACCTTCAGTATGCTTGGACGCTCTTCACTAAACCCTTAACCTCAAACCTGCACGCAACCTTGGCCGCGGTGCAGATCGCATTCGCTGCATTCATCTTCTGTGAAACCTGGCTGGTCCCGTTCGAAGGCTACCTGATTGATCGTCTCGGGCCGCGGCTGGTCATAGGAATCGGCGGCCTGCTCGTGGGCGCGGGCTGGATCGGTTCCGGCTACTCCTACACAACCACGGGACTCTACATCTGGTACGCCATCGGTGGAATTGGCGCCGGCGCCGTCTATGGCGGCTGTACCGGCAACGTGCTGAAGTGGTTTCCCGACCATCGTGGACTTTGTGCAGGCATCGTCTCCGGCGCCTATGGCATCGGTACCGCGGTGACCGTCGCTCCCATCGAGAAAATGATCAAAGTTTCCGGCTATCAGCATGCGTTCATTTTTTGGGGCATTGTGCAGGGCATCATCGTGACGGCTGCGGCCATGTTCATCGTGGCGCCCCCGAGAGGATGGCTGCCCAAGGCCTGGAAACCTGTGGCCCGGCTCCATCAAACTAAGACGGACATGACTTGGACGGAGATGGTGAAGCAACCGTCTTTTTACCTCATCTACGTCATGATGACGCTGGTGGCGTTCGGCGGCTTGGTCGTCACTTCGCAACTGAAGGAGATTGCCAGTTTCTACAAAGTAGACAAAGTCATCGTCGCTTGGGGACTGTCAGCGGCAATTCTGGCGATCCAGTTGAACCGCATCGTAAATGGAGTGACCCGTCCTCTGTGGGGCTGGATCTCCGATCACATTGGCCGGGAGAACGCCATGTTTGCCGCTTTCCTGATCGAGGGTATTGCGGTGTACGCCTGGCTGCAGACTGCCAGCCGGCCTGTGATGTTCATCCTGTTGTCGAGCCTGGTGTTCTTTGCCTGGGGCGAGATTTTTTCGCTGTTCCCCTCGCTCACGGCAGATCTGTATGGCAGGACATGGGCCACAACGAACTATGGCGTCGTCTATACCGCGAAAGGCACGGCGTCAATTTTTGCCGCCCCGGTCGCTGCCTACGTAATGCTGAGAACGGGCTCGTGGGTGCCGGTGTTCTACGTCATGATCGCCTGCGATATTACCGCCGCCTTCATGGCATTGCTGTGGCTAAAGCCCGTGGCGGCGCGCGCCATCGCCAAAGCTGACGCACTCGCGCGGACAGCGGCATCGGCGGGAGTCTCAGCCGTCAAAAAGACGAAAGACGAGGATCATCTGGCGCGGGTTAGCTAATCGGGAACCTGGGCATTGTTCTCGGTTGGGTAAGACAAGAACTACGAAGTCACATTTTCAAAGCGCCGCACTATCGCCAGAATTTCCGGTTCCTGCAGAATGCGGTTGGATTCCTTGGCAGCCAGCAGGACAGCCTGTATGAGTTCATGGCTTGCCACGATTCCCCGCTGTGATAGATAGAAAACAACGTTCGAACTGCCCGACATGGGCCCGACCTCAATCTCCTGATTCCGTCCGATCATGCTTGCCGGGACTCCTGAATAGACGTGGTCGGTCAGCCAGCGATCACCCTTCTTCTGGGCTTTGATGATAGCCGCCGCGTGGACGCCCGTAGCGGTGCGGAAGGCATCGCGTCCGATCACCGGAGTATTCGCTGGAACCGGAACCGAGGTCGCGACCGAAACCGCGTCCACATACCCCTGCAGAGAACTGAGGTCGTCGTGCCTCATGCCGAGGAGATTGAGATTCACCAGCAACTGCTCCATCGGCGTATTTCCCACGCGCTCGCCGATTCCGAGCGCGGTGCCGTGCACCCGTGATGCCCCCGCCTCAATGGCGGCCAGAGTGTTCGCCAAATCGAGGCCGCGGTCGCGGTGACCGTGCCAGTCGATGCCAATGCCGATGCCAGCCCCAGTCTCAGCCAAAAACCCCTTCACCCAGGACACCAGGTTCCAAACCGCCTCCGGAGTCGCTGCGCCACACGTGTCGCAGAGACATAGCCGCTTGGCTCCAGCTTCGATCGCTTCGGCAAACAAGATACGCAGGTGCTCGGGCGAAGATCGTACGGTGTCCTCGGTAACGTACATCACTTCGAGGCCTTCCTTTACGGCAAAGCGGATCGCTTCCCGGGTGTGGCGCAGGATTTGATCGAGGGTCCATTCTTCCGCGTACTGCCGGATGGGGCTGCTGCCGATAAATAAACAAGCCTCAATCGGCACGCCCGTCAGTTGCGATGCCTCCGCGATGGGAAGAATGTCCACCATCATGGTGCGGGCGGCGCAGTTGGGGCGGATGCGCATCCGCCGGTCGGAGATCTCACGGCAGAGTGCGAGTACAGCTTCGCGCTGGCGCGCGCCCGCTCCGGGCAGCCCAACGTCAACGGTTTCAATTCCGAGATTTTCCATGAGATGGAGAATTGCGACTTTTGCCGCCGCTGGCGGATCGGTAACGGAGGGGCTCTGAAGGCCGTCGCGCAGCGTCTCATCGTCGAGCATGACATGTGCCGGCCAGGAAGTAGTGCGCGGGCCCGCGCCTGCCCAGTCGAAGATGAGACCGTTACCCGCCGAGATTCCCATGCCCCATTCTCCCGTTTTACCTGCGGGCTTCGGACGCCGCCGGGCGCAACTTGGCAAACTCACCCGCTCGCCTCAAAAGCTCCTCTGCTCCGGCATTGTCACCCTGCGCACGGCGGATCACCGAAAGGTGGAACAGACTGCTGAGTTCGTGAACCCCCTCTTCCAGGCTCCGTTCAAATTCCCGGCGAGCGATCTCGCTGGCGCCTTCGCGCTCGTGAATCACGCCCAAGTGATAGTGGGCCATTACGTATTCGGGTGTGAGGGTTGCCGACAGCTCAAAGTGCTCGCCGGCCTCTGTGAGCTGTCCCTGGTGAAACAGCGCCAGGGCAAGCCGGTAGTGAGCGGCGTTATAGTTGGGATTAATGTCGAGACAGCGGCGGAAGGCGGCAGCCGCCTCCGGCATGTTGCCTCGGTGGTAGTAGGCGACCCCGAGGTCGTAATAGGCCAATACAAATGTCGTTGAGGCCGTCACCGCCCGGCGATAGTGTTCGATGGCCAGATCCAGCAGACCTTCGTGAAACAGAAGGTTCCCGAGTTGGTGGTTGCCCAGGACGTGATCGGGCTCGGCGTCGAGCAAGTGCTGGAGTTCCTGCCGTGCCTCCCGCTCCCGTCCCTCGCGTTCATGCACCAGGGCCAAAAGAAGCCGCTGGTCAATCGACGCGTCGCGGAGAAACCGTCCGCATTCGGAGCAGAACTTGTCCGCCGTGGCGCCCAGCCGGCCGCAGCGGGGACAACGTACAGAGCCATAACTCGCTTCTGACATACGAACCTCCTTACGTACGCTTCACTACGTATGCGTCACTCAAAGCGCGTGGGGTCGAGCGCACACTCCAGGCAAAGACGGTGCGCCGGGGAGAATCCTTCTTTCTTGAAGAAAGCGAGAAGATCAAAATTATCCCACGATACTTCGGTGCGCAGCGTTGTGACCCGGAGCGCAGATAGATTCAGCCGCAGCTGCCGCAGTAGGGCTTTGCCTACGTGCTGGCCACGGTTTGCCGGGTCCACGCTAATGGCATCCAGCGAGGCCGTGGGCTCGCTGACTCCGTACTCGCCATAGTAAAGCGACACGATGGCAAATCCGACGACGCGTCCATCCACTTCCGCGGCCAGCGAGACTTGCAGCGCCGCTTGTTTCACCGCCCGTTCCAACATCAGTTCGAAATAGCGGGGACGCCGCCGACGGCTGGCTGCTGCGTCAATCTTAACGACCGCCTCCAAATCATGCTCGTTCATAAGGCGCACCACGGTGCGGTCGGTTTCCAGGATTCCCGGTTCTTCTATAGATTCAGTATTCATCTGAGTCCTAATGCCTTTCTTTCGGGCCTAGCAACATATCGACAGCCCTACCAACAGCCACCGGCCCTCGGTCAATTGGTACGAGGCTTTCAATTCTCACGGCGTATTGATCTTCGAATACAAGGAGCTGTTTTGCCAACGAAGAAAGAAAGGAAACCAAGCTCTCTGAATTGGGTAAATAGCGGATTCCTAGCGCCCTCTTAACGTTACTGTCGAATGCAGGGCCAATTCGGCCTCTCGTGATTAGGAGTATGGCCTTAGTTATAGCAACGTGCCCCGCCGTTCCCTTCATACAGAGACCATCGTAAAAGACGGTCCATAAGCTCCGAATCAATTCCCGCAAGGAATCCGTTGGGAAATGGAATGTTCGCAGGTTCGAGTCACCAAGAGCATCGAGGAACGGGAGTGCTTTTTTTAGAGTCTCGAACAACTCCATTGCGTCGAGAGGATGCTGAAATCTCCCGCAGGCCCGCCAGTTCCATAGAATTTCACCGAACTTTTGTGCCACTGAAATCGATACGGGTGTTGGGCCAGCGTCAAAGCACGTCGAAACCTCCAGCCAATTTTTCCAGTCTTGAACATACCTCCGCGGGAAACCATTTATTTGGTCGTGAACGTCGCTAGGCGAGAGGTGTTCAAGGACGGGTCTCATAACGCAAATGCTTTCTGTGTAACTGTGATCTTGCTCTTTCCCTCACGCACTTAGCGCCTCTCTCAGCGTCTCACTGGCCGACGGCGGTCAACTCGGAAGAAGCCGCAGGTTCCTTTTTTCTGAACGCGTGGTAGGCGAACGTCCCTCTCACGCTACCAATGAGCACCAAAGTGAACACCACACTGATGAATGCCCCACCAGCAGGTATCTTCGGACTCGAGGAGACGGCCCGCACCCTTTCCATGATGTAGATGACGAGCGCCAGAACAGCCCATATTCTCGACAGTCGCCAGATTCTCCACCCGGCTATTGCAAAGATCAGCGCATCAGCAAACCCCCAAGCATCAATCCCCAGAACAGGTTTATCGAGCCAGGCGCTCGTCCCAGCCATAATGGCCGTAGCGACTGCTATAAGCAAGCAGGCACCCGCGCCTTGGTGAGCAGCTTGCTCAGACTCCTTCAAGCCGGTCAACTTGGGCCAATACCATTTCACTTAGGCTCCTCTCTCAAAAACTGCCAAGCACCTGTCCCCCATCCACGCGAAGGATCTGCCCGGTGATTTGGCGGGTGCATGCTTCACGCCACCACCTCGGTGCGCTGTGCCAATACACGATGACGGTACGCACCCCAAAGCGCGGCCCCAATCGCCCCAGCGTACACCGAGTCTGGGTGAGTACGCACGCGCATGGCGAGCTTCTCTTCGGCGATCTTCTCTTCCAACGCACGGCACAGCCCAGCATCAGCGGCCAGTCCGCCAGTGATCGCCACGTCACCGCACGCACCGATGGAGCGCAGAAGTTTCGTGTAACGCCCTGCCATCGACAGGTGAATTCCTTTCAGGATGTCGCTGCGCGAAATGCCACGGCTTACCATGTTGATCACGTCGGTCTCCGCCAGCACGGCGCAGATGCTGCTCACCGGTTCGGGATTCTTGGCTTCGCAAGATAAAGGCCCTACGTCTTCGAGCATGATGCCCAGGTAGCGGGCAACGTTCTCCAGGAACTGTCCTGAACCGGAGGCGCACTGGCTGGTCATGCGGTACGCCAATACGCGGCTGCGCTCGTCAACCCGCATGGCACGGGCGTGCAGGGCCCCGATGTCGATCGCGGCTCCTGCGCCGGGCATCAGGAATACCGCTCCTCGCGCGTGCGTCGTCATTCCGTAGAAGTGGCCGCGGCGGAAATCCACCAATTCGCCTTCCCCGGTGCTCGCGGTATAAGCGATCTCATTCTGCCGCACTCCAGCCGCCTGCAGAGACACCTCATAGCCTTCCCGAATCACCTTCCGCAGATCGCGCCGGCGGATGCGCTCGTTGTGCAGAGCGAGCACGCTCTCTGCCCCGTCTGCCGCAACCTGCACCAGGGCAAACTTGACCGCACTCGAACCCACGTCGATGCCGGCGGCGAGGATGCTCTCTTCGGACTTAGCCTTCATGCCGCATTCCCTCCTTCGGCAGCGCGCAACGCGAATAACGCTGCCCCGAGCGCCCCGGTGTAGATGGACTCCGGAGAGATATTTAGAGTTCGCACGCCATAGTTTTGTTGGACTAGGCTTTGCAGAGCGGAAACCGCAGCGGGGTTACGGGCCACTCCTCCGGTAAACGTGAATTCGTCGGAAATTCCTCCGGAACGCGCCAGTAGCGACATCGCCCGCAACATGATTGCCCGGTGCAGACCCGCCAGAATGTCCGGCACCTTCTGCCCCAGAGACAGGCGGTCGCGCAACTCGGCTCCGGCAAAGACCGTACACGTGCTGTTGATCTTTACGCTGCAAGTGCTCTCCTGCGCCAGCCTGCCGAGTTCATGCAAGCCGAGGTTCATTTCGTCGGCGATATAGCCCAGGTAGCGGCCACATCCCGCTGCACACCGGTCATTCATCTGGAAACTGGTGACGATGCCGGTGCCATCAACCTGAATCGCCTTGGTGTCCTGGCCACCAATGTCGAGCACGGTGCGCGTGCCGGCGAACATGGCATGAGCGCCCAAGCCGTGGCAAAGGATCTCACTGCGGATTTGTTCTTTCGGGAACGGAAGCCGTTGCCGGCCATAGCCGGTACCGATCATTCCAAGCACCCGGAGTTCGAGCGATCTCACCGACTCAACGGCAGAGCGCAGTCTTGCTTCCCGTTCGTGGATGCCCGGCGGCGCAACGGCCAGAGTCCGCTCGAGGGCCGGCCCGGCGTGCCGCTCAAATGCCCCATCGCCGGCCGCATTCTCCACCACCAGGATGGCAGCATCGAACAGGCCACACAGAAGGTCGAAGGAAGCATGCTTCGCATTGCTGAACTGCTCCGCGAACTGCATGTAGTCCGCTGCAGCGAGATCGCGGAAGAAATCGCTTTTCCGCACCGCCAATTCGCTGAAATGGCCGGGAACGCGCGACCGCATCCCTTGGCAAATACGACTGAGTCTCTCCTTGACCGTCTCCCGGTTGGGCGCGTATCGGGGTGCATCGGCACAACGGTGCAGCGCCGACTCCAGCAGTTCCAACTGCTCCACGTGTTGCTGCTGGCGGAAATGGCGCACCAGCGATCCAATAAACTTGCTTTCAATTCTCGATAGTTCCGGATCGGCGGCCATGGCATGCCGCACCAGTTCAAATCTTGATTGCACCAGCGCTTCCTCGCGAACGATCTGGGAAGCGACTTCATAGTTGCTGCGAGTGTTAGTGATGCCGCGGCCAAGGACGCGGCCGGTTAGATCAAGTGCGATGGCCTTCGTCGTGGTCGAGCCCAGGTCAATACCGAGCAGAACCTCCACGCTCATGCCGTCACCCCGGCTCCTTGCCTTTGTGCGAGCATCTGCATGTAGCTCTCGATGCGATTCTTGATGTTAGCCGGCGAAAAATATCGCGGATCCACCAGATCGCTCTCGATGAATCCGCCAGGCACGCCCGTCCGCTGCTCCAGTTGCCGCAGCATCAGCAACTGGCCCACACTGAACGAATTGCAGCTCTTGACACTGTTGATCATGAAGCCATCAGCGCGGTATTCGCGGATGTAGCGCTCCAGCAGATCGACGCGCGCCGGCAGCCCGAGATTGGTGTAGCAGCCCAGGCAGTATTCAGCCAGACTCTCCAGCGGGCGGTTGGGGTCGTGGCGGAAACCGCGATCGTAAAGTCCCCCCACTTTGGTATAGCTGCTGGCAACTACCACAGCGCCTTCGTCGTAGAACATCTTCCAGAATTCGCGGAAGTTCGTCCAGTTAGGCGGCCCTTCCACCACCAGCCGATAGAGCTGGCGCTCCATCGTGCCCTCGGGAGTGACCGGACCAAGCCCAAGCGTAATCCTGTCCGCAATCTCTTCGCGCAGCACGCGATAGTATTCGACTCCCTCGCTCGTGCCCCGGAAGGCGGTGAATATCGGGCCGATGTAGTACACGCCGCCAAAGTAGGCATCAATCGGCGAAGGCTCGTTCTTCGCGCTCTCCAGCACCCACACGAAATCGTCTTCTGCCTTGGCAGAAAGAGCCAGCATCTCGGAAAGGCGAGCCTCATCGTAGCGCCGTCCGCTGACCTGCTCCAGCTTCGGGATCACCTCAGTGCGCAACTGCTGTACCACGTAATCGACATGGTGTGGTTCAATGCGTCCGTTCGCGAGGTAAGGAACGTGGAGCATCGCTACCGGGCATCGATACTCTTCGCGCAGGAGTTCGAACCACTTGAGAAACGTGAAGCATCCCGTGTAGGAGAGCAGCAGCAGGTCGGGATTGGGCAGCTTCACTCCGGTCGGACCCACGTTGCCCGATTTCAGCATGCCGATGTCGCATTTCACATAGGTGCAGACATCCTCGCTGTGCCCTTGCTTTTCCGCTTCCGCGATGTAGTTGGCGGAAAGCTTGCGCATGCCGGACTGTAGCGCGTTGATCTCCGGAAGGATCGGCAGCAGGTCGAAGGATCGCAGCAGCTCGGTCAAATTCCCGGGAACAAACGTGGAGACGACGCGCTTTCCTTCTGCACGCGCCCGTCCCAGAGACTCGTAATAGTCCCCGATGAGTTGTTTCTGCAGGACCATGCTGCGCTCTTTCTGCGCGGTCGATGCCTGCACAGTCTCTCTGGTCATGCCTCGCTCCACAGCCGGATCGAATCCGAGAAGGTGCCCGCCTGTTCCCGGATGACGGCAAATTGTCCCGTATCCTCGGAGTACTTGAACTGGGTGTGGGGAATGTGTTCGCGCTCCAGGGCGGCGACCAGCATCGGTTGCTCCAGCAGTGCGGGATCGCAGAAACTCGGAGCGCAAAAAATGACGCCATCCGCGTGATTCTGCCGCACGGCCTCCACCAGCCACCGGCCGCGTTGCCCATCCGGCGCATAGCAGGAGGCCGTCGCCACGCTTTGCGTCAAGTAAGCCTGCGCCAGGTTTTCGATCGCGTCACCCTCCTCGGGTACCTCGCCCGTGAACCAGCGCAAACCTAGTAGCAGGTCGTCGTTCACGATCCAACAGCCCGCGCGTTCCAGAGTGATAAGCAATGCCAGCGGAGGCTGTTCACAGAACATGCCTGTCAATACGACTCGGCTGCGATCTTCAGGAAGGCTCGAACCCTGCGAGGCCATCTCGAGGTAGCGGCGCACCATCGTGGTGTGCTCCTCCGGCGGCAGCACACTGCCGGCACGCAGCACGGCATAGACCTGCGAGATGGGATAGAGCCACGGCGATTCACTGCGTGCCCGGTAGAGCTCCCGGATCGCACGGCGGTTCTGGTTGTAGATCCGGATGCTGTTTCTTAGATTCTGATCGGTGATCTTGCTGCCCGCCAACCGCGTCATATCCTCGCGGATCGCCGTCAATTCCCGCCGCCAGAACTGACCTCCAACGTGGGCGTCATAGTTCTGGGGAAGATCGACATAGCGCACGTAACGTCCGGGAAACAGCATCGTCCACATGCCGCTCAGGTTGCGAATGACGTCACAGATCGAAGGGAACAACATGCCGTCCAGCACATCAAGCCGTCCCGATAACGCCAGCTCGATCGTGCTGCGGGGAATGTGGCAGATGTAGCTCTGGAAGTAGGCGTCACCCCGGATGATTTCCAGCCGGTCGCCTCCGCCAAAAATGCCCACCGGCAACATGCCCGCCGCATGAATCAGCTCTCGTGGAACATAAATCGGCATATACCCGATCGCCCTACGCCCGGGCGCGCAAGATTTCCATTCCGCGACCGCCTTGTAGTCAACGTCTTCGTACAAGGTCTGCACGCGGCCGAGGATCTGCTCCAGTTCGCTCATCGTCCTGCCTTTGTCGTTTCCGGAACTGCCCAGGGGGCAATTTCGGCGATCAACTCGTCACTCCAGCGCACGCCTTCTGCCAGACGCTGACGCAATCGGACGAAGTCCACCTCGCGTTGCTGCCGCGTACCGTAGTGGAAAGCGCGGAAGCCGGCATTGGCCTCCGTCATCATGTTCAGCGCCAACCAGGCGCGGTTGGTTTCGCGGTTGCGATCCCAATGTTCCAGTTTGTGTTTCCTCACACTCTCGACCGTCTTCGTCAGGCAATCGGGCATGGTATGCAGCAGCTTCGTGCAGAGTCCCTCCACTGCTTCATCCAGCAATGAAAGATCAATCGTGCCTTTGGACATCAAAGCTTTCCCCGCGTCTCGGGCTTCACCCGTCTTCCAGTCTCCGAACACCAGCCGACCGAATTCGTCGGACTCCCGATCGGTCACGACCAGCGGATTGGACATATATTTGCCGTCAACCTTGAGTGCCGGAACGATCTGCGTGAGACCTCCCAGCCGATAGAAGCGGTGCGCGCTCCACGGCTCGCATAGCGTGGCACTGAGCATGGCCTGCTCTATGCCCACAAACAGCGGCAGGAAGTCGGTGCTGCCGCCATCGGGCGCGGAACCGTGCCTCGGTCCGGCCTGGCCGAATACGGCAAGGTCGCTGGCCACGGAAAAGTCGCACGCCATTCCAATCTCTTGCCCACCGCCAACCCGCATCCCGTTCACGCGGCAGATCACCGGCTTGTCGCAACCGAGGACGGCGCTGACCATATCGTTGAACAAGCGCATGTATTGCCGGTATTCGCCCGGGGCTCCGGCATAAATTTCCGCATACTCGCGCGTATTGCCGCCCGTGCAGAAAGCCTGCGTGCCCGCGCCCGTAAGTACGACCGCAACCGCCGCGCGATCATTGCTGGCTTCGCGCAGCGCGAGAATCACTTCCTTGATCGAAGTCGTGGTGTAGCTGTTTAGTTCGCGCGGATTGTTCAGCGTGATCCACACATTGTGCAGCCCGCTCACGCTCGTGCCGTCGCGATCGCGAGCGGGCTTGCGCTCCAACAGAATTTCGCTGGGGGAGAACGCTTCGACCAGGTTGTGATCTTTCATAGCTTTATTCCTTTTGAGAGCTTCGTGCGTTGTTAGCCTTGCCCCGGCGGTGCAGATGCCATATTGGTGCGCAGTCCTAGCAAACAAGCCCAGCGGCCGAAAGGGCATTTTTGAGAGCTTCGAGGTCGAGACTAAGTTTCCCTCGGCGGTCACTGACAATCTTGTCGTATGCTTTTCCTTTTAGCGCGATCGATAGCTGTTCTGCGCTGACGGCAAGATTCTGCGCTGCCACAGCAACTTTCCGTTGGAGCTCTGCTTCTTCGACTCTTTCCATTTTCGTTCTCCTGCTCTGCCTCATGGTGGACGTTGCCTCGCCCCTCACTCCGCCTTCTTCGTCTTGAGGAAGTTCTTCACCATGTTAACCAGATACTTCTTTGGCTCCGGCATTGGGTGAGTCTTGCCTCGTGGCGTCTGGCGCTCGTGTTCCCTATGTCTGCGAACGATGTTGTCCCAGTCTTCGGGATACATTTCTTGGAACTTTGCTACGAAATCTTCATCGGAGGGCCCTGGAGGCAGATCTGCCTCGACTGCTTCCAGCTTTTCAGCCTTTTTCATCACGACTTGACCCTTTGGAGAATGCCTTCTTCCCATGGCTGAACGCTCCCTCCTTATGTCGCCATTTCTCGCTCTTGCAGGCCCCGCGCCTGCGGCACCAGCACCGCTCGCTGACGAAGCTGGTGATGATGCACTGCCTCGAGAACTTGCTGGGCCTCTTCGAGTGGGTGCACCTCGACAAAAGGCCGAATATGAATTTTTCCTTCAAGCACCATGGCCAGCGCATTCGGGTATTGATCGGGAGGGCATCCCCAATTTCCGCGAGCGGTAGCATCAAAGGCCATCAAATTGGACAGACGCACTTCAACTTTCTGCGCGGTATACCCAACGATCGCTAGGTGAGCGCCCGGGTCGAGCAGGCTGAACGCCGTCTGCTGGCCCGCCGCCGTCCCGCTGGTTTCGAATATCTTGAGGCCGATTCCGCGCCGGCCGCTCTGCCCGGCGCCGCTCTGCCTGGAGAAAGATCGCACAGCCGCCTTCAAATCTGCGCACTCGCGGGCGTTCAGTGCCAGGGCAGCACCGTGCGCTGAGGCAAGTTCCAGCCGGTCTGCATCAACATCGATGGCCACGACTGCTGCGCCCAGCGCAGCGGCAATTTGCACTCCGAAGCCACCGATCCCACCGGTTCCGACGAACACTGCGACGTCGTCGGCATTAAGACCGGAACGGCGAATTGCCTCATACGGAGTCGTGACTGCGTCCGCGACGACCGACAGCATCGCCAGCGTGAGTCCTTCGGGAAGTTCTTTGGGCACCGGGCACAGGCCACGTGCCGGCACCCGTACGTGGGTCGCAAATCCTCCATCGGCGTCATTGCCCGGCATGAACTGTTTGCGGCAAATAGTCGGACGCCCGCCACGGCAGGCATCGCAATCGCCGCACGGAATCACGGCAGGCACAACAACCGAGCGCCCGATCCAGCTTCCCGCCTGCTTCCCGGCCAGAACGACACGGCCGGCGATTTCATGTCCCAGGATCAGCGGCAGCGCGTGGCGGGTGGGAATGCCCTCGTAAGCAAATCCAATGTCAGTGTGGCAAACCCCGCAGCCTGCTACCTCGACTATCACTTCGTCAGGTGAGAGTTCTCCCAGAGCCGTTTCGGCCCAGTCGAACTGGCCTTTGGCAACCAATGTAAGCCCCTTATTTTTGGCGGGGGCGGAGCATGCGCTTTGCGCGGGCAGGGCTGTCGTCATGGGAAGCTTCCTCACCCACAAATTCGAACGATCGTTCGAAAACAATAAGCCAAGGCTACCCTAGATTGCGGAACCGAAGAAGTGATGGCAATCACATCCGCTTGTGATTTGACGGCGGGAGAGCGTGCTCCGAGGCCATGCGTTAGTGCTTGTGGATCCTGGGAATTCGGAAGAATCCAGGAACGTGCCGGATCACGACAGCAGGCCGTGCTCGCGCAGTTTCCGGTACAAATTACGCTCGCTGATTCCGAGAATCCTGGCTGCGTTTCCGCGGTGCCCCTTGCTGGCCTCGATCGCCAATCGGATGTACGTGCGTTCCGCTTCTTCCAGCGTCGGCAGCGCGGCGTCCTGCGCTAACGCACCGGCCGGTGGAGCGGGCTTCGAATTCCGCAAGGAGGCCGGAAGATGCTCGGGCAGAACGAGCGATCCCTCACAGAACACCAGGGCCGCTTCCACCACGTGCAGAAGTTCGCGCACGTTCCCCGGCCAGTTGTGCCGTCGCAGGAGGTGCAGCGCCGCTTCGCCGATCTGTTTATCAGAGCCAAAGCGCTCGTTGAGCACGGTCGCGAAGTGTTGTGCGAGCAGGTCCACGTCTGCCCCTCGGGCGCGCAGCGGCGGCACCTCCACCGTGATCGTGCTCAGGCGGTAAAACAAGTCCTCGCGGAAAAGGCCTTGCCGCACCATGGAGGGCACATCGCGATTGGTCGCGGTCAGAATCCGGACATCCACTCGAATTTCCCGCGTGCCGCCGACATGCCGGAACGTCGAGGTATCGAGCACGCGCAGCAGCTTGGTCTGCGTCACTGGGCTCACCTCGCCCACCTCGTCGAGGAAAATCGTTCCGCCGTGGGCGACTTCGAACAATCCGGGCTTGGCGCGGTCCGCTCCGGTGAATGCGCCACGTTCGTGGCCGAACAATTCACTCTGCAGCAGGCTTTCCTGCAATGCGGCGCACTCCACTACCACGAACGGCCGCGACCGGCGGGAACTGCGCGCGTGAATCAGCTTGGCCACCCATTCCTTTCCCGCTCCCGTCTCGCCGGTTATGAGCACGGTCGAATCGCTGGGGGCTACCCGATCGATCAGGTTGAGCAGGCGGCGGAATTCCGGGCTGTCACCGATAAAGGAATTGCCGAGATCCGGCGGAGTCAGGCCACGCTCAAGAATGTTCGCTCGCTGGCGCAACGACCGCCGTTCGAGCGCCCTTTGAATGCGAATGTGGAGTTCGTCCAGCGGGCAAGGTTTCACCACGTAATCGAAGGCGCCGACGCGGATCGATTCGATTGCAGTATCGATGGAACCGTGTCCGGTCAACATGATGACCTCGGTTGCCGGCGTTGTGGCTTGGATGGCCTTCAGCGTCTCGAGCCCGCCCATACCGGGCAAGTGCAGGTCGAGCAGGACGACTTCCGGTTCCGCCGCCACCACTCGCTGGATTGCCTCCTCGCCCGTGCCCACCGCGTCAACTTCATAGCCGAAACGGCTCAGCTCGCCCGCCATCACCTGGCGGAATGCTGTATCGTCATCGACCAGAAGCAAGGAGGGGGGCTTCATCGTCCGTCCTTCGATAGTCCGTCCCTGTTGGAATGTGAATCCGTTGTTTGCGGCAATTAGCTTTCCCTCGGGGTTGCTTTCTTGAACTGCTTCTCCAGAAGTTTGATGATCGTAATTATCACCGCCAAATCAGCAGCGAGAATCGGCGCCATTACAAGTGCGGGAATCCACCTGGTTGTCCACGGCACACACACAATGAGGGGAATATGCAGAGCCGCGATAGCGACCATAGCGGCCCAAAACCACACACGCCTCCTCAATCCCCACTTCATTACGATGGCAAGGACGATCGCAGCTATGGAGAAAAGTGTTGGCCGTGCAAGATCGAATCTTCCAAAATTATCGAACAGCCAAGCGATGAGGATGGTTCCCCCGATGACCGCGAGTACACCCTTCCAGGACAATCTTAATTGCTTGCTTTCTTTCACCGATTTCCTCGCTCAATAGACTGCGGTTGCGGAGCGGAATCGATTGCCGGGATCACGACTTCGAATATCGACCCCTTTCCAGGAGTACTCTCGACCAGGATGTTGCCCCCCCAGCTCCGGACAGCGTTCAACGACAGGAACAGACCGAGGCCGGTGCCGCCCTGGCGGAGGCTGAAAAAGGGCTCGAAGATCTTCTGCCGGTATTCCGGGGCAATCCCGCATCCTTCATCGGTGACGCGAATGTGCACAGCATCACCGCCTTGGCTGGCAACGACGACCTTGCCACCCGGCTTCGATGCCTGAATCGCGTTGAGCAGAAGATTGACCAGCAGGTCTTGCAACTCGGCCTCGTCGGCCCTTACATGCAGGGTCGCTGCGGACGGCCGCACCATGACGTCTACGGAGTTAGCGCGGGCCGTCGGCTCGACCAGCCTCTGGGCGGCCGCGATGGCCGCATCCAGGTCCACAATATCTCCTGCATGCCGCTGTCCGCGCGACAGGCGCAGGAAGTGCTGCGTGATACTGCGGCACCGCAGGATCTGGTCGCGCGCGATCGTCGCATTCTCACGGACTCTGGCCTGATCCATTGGCCCGCCCTGCCCGGAAGGCGTCTCGCGGAGGATTCCCTCCACGCACATCAAGGTCGTGGCCAGAGGGGTGTTCATCTCGTGCGAAAACCCGGAGGCCAGGACTCCGATCGACGCCAGACGGTGGGACTCGGCCAGCTTCGCCTCGGCCGCTCGCCGCTCGGAGATGTCGCGCCACACCTCCACTACTTGAGTCAGCCGCCCCTTGGCGTCCAGAATCGGGGAAGCGTGGATTTCTTCCCACGCCACCGTGTCGTTGCCTGTTTTGCGCTCGTAGATCCGGACCTGGCGTCCTCCCGACCGCAGGCAAGCGAGCGTGGGGCAGTCGGACAGGTTGCACGGACCCGGCCCGAGTTGGTAGCAGCAGCAGCCCAGAACCTGCTCGCGGGAGTTGCCGGCTCGCTGCAGGAAGGCGTCGTTGGCCGCCATAATCTTTCGTTCCGCGTCGAGCACCACGATCCCGTCATCGATACTGTTGATCACCGTTTCCAGTTGCTCCCGCTGGTTGCGGACCTCCCCGACCAGGCCTGACACCGAGTCGGCCATGGCATTGAACTCTCTTGCCATCCACGCCAGCGTGTCCGAGCCTTCCGCCGGCACACGCCGTTCGAGATCGCCTTGGGAAATCAGGCGCGCCGTGGTTTCAAAACGCTGCAGCCGGCGCAACACCGACACCCGGATTACCAGGGCGATGGCCCCCACGATGACAAAGGTCAAGGCGCCGGTGCCGGCTACCATCCAGCGCAAGTCCCGCGTCATCGCGGCGCGGACCTCTCCGGCGTTGTAGTCCAGAATCAGGATGCCATTGATTTTCTGGCTGGGATCGTGGCACCGGTAGCACTCCTCGCGGTTGCGAATCGGCACCACGGTTCGCAGAATCGTTCTATCCCGGGTCTCGATCACACGGCTGGATCCGCGGCGTTCCGGCGGATCGCGATGGCAGGCCTGGCAGGTGGGAGAGTCGATCCGGAAGTCATTCCCCACGGTCCCCGGCTTACTCGAGTAGCGTTCCACGCCATTGCGGTCCAGCACTACGAGTTGTTCGACGCGCGCCTGTTTACCGAAGCTCTCGACCATTTGCGCGATCAGGGTGCGGTCATTGCCCACCATCTGGTGCTCGAGCGCGGTTCGGATCAATTCGCCTTCGGCAAGCGCGCTGCTGCGTGTGGTTTCGAGCAGGCTTTGAAAGTGATGCACGGAAAAGACGTAGGCGGCGGCCGTGCAGGCCACAACCACCGCCGCAGTGACACCCAGCGCCAGACCGACCGTCATGCTGGCAAAACGCAGCTTCATCATGATGGCACAGAGATGGCCGGATGATGGCACACGCGCTGGCTCCCGTCAACGACTGACGAATAGTCAGGCTCAACCTGACATTCTGGCAGCCCGGTTCTTCCGGCACATCCCGCCTTGTCTGAAGGAAAAGGAGTTAGGCCTCGGCCAACAGTGGCATACCACGTGCGATAAGAAGGTGCAGTAGGAGGGTTTCCGCCATGGATATGCTTTTGATCGGCTTGTGCCTGGGCGTGTTTGGCGTAGTGTTCGTAGCTCTCGCGTTTGGAGCGGCGATGCGTTCGGAGTCATGGAATTCAGCTGTGCAGCCCGAGCTTCCGTTGGTCAAAGCGGCTGCCTCGGCCCGCTTTTTCTCGAACCGTGTTGCTGCACCGCCGCCAGTCCCGGCCTTAAAGGTGCCTATTCAGGTGCCGATTGAGGTCCTGTTGCTGCAAATTGAAAACCACGTTCGCCTGGAGCAGGCTGCCGCGGAGTCGTTCCTGGCATTTCCTTCGCAGGCCCTGTTGCACAGCAAAACCACTTCGCCGTTTGTGAACTGAGAGAGTGGCTCATGACGCATGAACTGCTGAACGGTCTCTCGCCCGTCGAGGCGGAGGGGGTTCTGAAACTCGGCGCCAAGCTGATCGTTCCCAGCGGAACCTCGCTGTTCCGGCTGGGAGACCCAGCCGACCGCCTTTTCCTGATCGAACGCGGCCGAATCAAGCTTACCCTGCCGATGCAGGTCCGGGGCAAAGAAGAGGATATTTTCGTGGAAGAAAGATCTCCCGGTCAGACCGTGGGCTGGTCGGCGCTGATTCCGCCTTGCCGGTTCACCCTCACCGCCACCGCGCCGCTGTTTGAAGCGGAAGTGATCGCCCTGCCGCAGGAGGCGTTGCGCCAGTATTTTGCCGCTAATCCGGCGGCTGGTCACAAAATCGCCCTGAATCTGGCAGTCGTCATTGGACATCGCCTGCAACTGTTCCAGACCATGTGGCTCCGCGAGATGCAGCGTACCGTGGAAGTGCGTACGGTTTGACCCGGTGAATCGGCCCATGAAAATGACGATCCCGATACTGAGTAGTTCCTTCGGCAGAGGGCGCAGGGAATGACCGCTGACCAACTTTCCGAACCCAAACCTGCGCGGCGCCGCGTGATTGAAATGTTCCTCAGCGGCGGACTGCTCGCCTCGTTTGCGTCTTTCATTTATCCCGTGCTGCGCTATCTTGTCCCTCCAGCGGTGGTAGATCTCGGCGGGGATGAAACGGTCGCCGCCAAGCTCACGGAGCTGAAGCCGAATTCCGCCAAGATTTTCCGTTTCGGCAGCCGTCCCGGCCTTTTGATCATGAACAACGACGGCACCTATCGCGCGCTCTCCGCCACCTGTACTCACCTCGGCTGCACGGTGCAGTATCGCAACGATCTGCGCGAGATCTGGTGCGCCTGCCACAACGGAATCTACGATCTCAACGGCCGCAACGTTTCCGGTCCTCCGCCAAGACCGCTCGATGTGTTCGATGTCCACTTGCGCGGCGACGAGATTGTCGTCAGCCGGAAGCGGGAGGCGTGACCTTGTTCGCCGCCCTCACCCGCTGGCTCGATGAACGGCTTGGTTGGGACGACCTCATAGCCCCGCTCCGCCACAAGACCGTTCCCAAACATCGCCTGTCCTACTGGTATTTCCTCGGAGGCATCACTCTTTTTCTCTTCGTGATCCAGGTGCTAACCGGGATCTTGCTGCTCCTGTATTACCGTCCGGGCGCCAACGAGGCTTTCGAAAGCGTTCAGTACATCATGACCCGGGTGCGGTTTGGCTGGCTGATTCGTTCCATCCACTCCTGGTCAGCCAATCTCATGATTTTTACTGCCTTTGCGCACATGTTCAGCGTGCTGTTTCTCAAGGCCTACCGCAAACCCAGGGAGCTGACCTGGGTCAGCGGTGTGTTTCTTCTATTTCTGGTCATGGGATTTGGCTTCAGCGGGTATCTGCTGCCCTGGAACACGCTGGCCTTCTTCGCCACCAAAGTCGGCACCGCGATTTCCGGGCAGGTTCCGCTCATCGGCAAGCCCCTGATGGTCTTTCTCCGCGGTGGTGAAGAGGTGACCGGAGCCACGCTGACCAGGTTCTTTGGATTCCATGTCGCCGTTCTGCCCGGACTGGCAACCGTGCTGATCCTGCTGCACCTGTTGCTGGTTCAGCGCCTTGGCATGAGCATTCCCCCGAAACTGGAAGTGCAGTGGACCGCGAATCCGTCTTTGCAACGGACAGTGAAATTCTTTCCCAACTTCGTGCTGCGGGAATTGATGGCTTGGTACGTGGCCCTGGGAGTACTGGGTGCGTTGGCCGCACTCTTCCCGTGGAATCTCGGTGTCAAGGCAGATCCTTTTGTCTCTGCGCCAGCGGGAATCAAGCCCGAGTGGTACTTCCTCTTCATGTTCCAGACGCTCAAGCTCATCCCGTCCAAAGTGTGGTTCATCGACGGCGAGGTTCTCGGTGTAGTGGCTTTCGGCCTAATTGGCTTGTTGTGGCTTCTGCTGCCTTTTTTTGAGAGTGATCAACCCTCACACACGAAAAGGTGGATCACTGGGCTGTCAGTCTTTGCTCTTGCATACGTGGCAGGTATGAGTGTTTATGGCCTTCTTGCGAAATAAGCTCCGGCTGTTCCGCGCGGCCCATGTCGGGCTGGCCGCATTCGTCGTGCTCGCAGCGTGCCTGGGGTACGGGCAAACCACGAACTCCTGCCTGGATTGTCACTCCGCCTTGCCTGATCCCCTGGGAGTGAGCCAGGAGAAGTTCAGCCAGGACATACACGCACAAAAGGGTTTGACTTGCGCCAGTTGCCACGGGGGCGACCCAACCAGCGACGATCCAGACAAAGCCATGAGCCGGAAGGCGGGTTGGAAAGGCAAGATTGATCGCCAGCAGATCCCGCAGTTGTGCGGAACTTGCCATTCGGATCCAGCCTACATTCGGCAGTTCAACCCCAGCTTGCGCACCGACCAGCTCGGCCAATACCGCACCAGCGTGCACGGCAAGCGCTTCGCGGCTGGAGACACGAAGGTTGCCGTGTGCACGGATTGCCATAGTGTCCACGACATAAAGGCGCCCAGCGATCCCCGCTCCACGGTCAACCCAGTCAACGTGGCGAACACCTGCGCTCGGTGCCATGCCGACGCGAGCTATATGAAGGGATATTCCATTCCCACGGATCAGTTCGCAAAGTACAGCGCCAGCGTGCACTACCAGGCGCTGGCTGTGCGCGGCGATCTGAGCGCGCCAACCTGTTCCACGTGTCATGGCAACCATGGCGCGGCCCCGCCAGGCGTCGACAAAGTTCAGAATGTATGCTCGAACTGTCACGCATTCCAAGACCAGATGTACGAAAAAAGTTCGCACAAAAAGGCCTTCGATGCGGCTTCTCTTCCAGGATGCGTGGTTTGTCATAGCAATCATGCCATCAGACATCCAACGGACGCCTATCTTGGCACTGGTCCTGACGCCGTCTGCATGCGCTGTCATACCCCGGGTGACGTATGCGATCAAGCCAGGGCGACCTTGCACAGTAGCTTAGGCCGATTGGACGAGGCCATCAAGAGCGCAGACCAAGTTCTCCGCGTCGCTGAGTCTTCCGGCATGGAGGTGAGCGAGGCTCGGCTGGGACAGGATCAGGCACGCGATTCGCTGACCAAGGCCCGCGTCACGATCCACAGCTTCCGGACGGACTTGGTGGATCAGGATATTCAAGCCGGCCTGAAAATCGCCGCCCAAAACCTGCAAGCCGGCCAGCAAGCCATGGTTGAGCGCAACTATCGCCGGCTGGGGCTGGGAATATCCATCCTCGCCATCGGCATGGTGTTGGTCGGCCTTCGGCTCTACATCAAGAAGATAGAGAGTTGACCTCAGAGCCTGCGAGGTAAGCCGCTGGCCGAGCTGCGGGCTGGCCTTTTTGACTACCTATCCACTCATGGCCCGACCATCGCCTCCGGCCTCCATGATGTAGTTGTGGACGAGTCCGCGGATTTCCTTCCGCACCTCGTCCATGGTCGGCTCAGGCTTCCCGTTCTCCGGCGCATTCACTGAAGCAGCCGGCGAATCCGCTGTCTGCGCCGCGGCAGGGGTCACGGCGTCGTTTTCCTCCACGCTGTCTTCCGCTTCTTCCTCTGCGTCCTCTTCTTCGTCCCACTCAAAATCTTCCGGATCCCACTGCGGGCCTCCGATATCGGTGCGGTGGACTTGCTCGCGATCGATGACCACATCGGTCGGCTCGCCGGGCTCGAAGTTGACGTTGCGCAGATTGGCGCTCGCCGTCTGCAACCCGTAAAGCAGCAATCCCGCCGTCTTGCGGTCCATTTCGCCCCACGCGAGCAGTTGCATCACCTGCATGAGCGCCATCTGCACCGCATTCGCATCCTCGAGCACGGGCAGGACGAACCTGGCCTGCTTGAACTGATCCTTCACAATCCGGTCATGCTGCTCGCGCGCCCGTTCATGGAAAAAGCAGCGCCTTCTTCTGTGCAGCGCGGGCGACCCGCACTGCGTCCCATTGATCTTGATATGCTGACACCGTGGAACATTTCCTAAAGCCATAGCTTCTCCACTCCTTCATTCTCGACGGCGCCGGATCGAAATCCGGCGCCGCATTCGATTCCCAAACTGTTGTGAATTCCCCGCTAATGTCAGTATTCCCGATTTGGAATCTTAGGCAAGGTCAAGTGAACATCGGAGGAAGGAAAGCTGTGGAAAAGCCAAGATTTGTTTTGGCGAGGTCCTGAGGCTCGAGGCTTGCGCGGCACCCCCCTGCCTTGGTGGTCTGTTGGAATCATCGGCTTAGCAAGAAAACGCCCGCAAAATCTAGAAGGCACATGGCTTATCGGGCAAAATCTAGGGAACAAAGGAGTTATGGTCCGACGTGTCGGGCGGGCTTCCCTTAGCGTGTTCCGGGCTAGATGTGCTGGCTCTGCTTGGCCATGATGGAGCAGGTTGGGGGTGGGGCGCAAGGTTAGATGTCACAGGGTGCGGCTGTGGAATTTGGTGGGGCGAGGGCGGTGGGCAGGAGAGAGCGGAATCTCGGGGATTCGCGTTTGGAAATGCCCGCCCTTTGCAAAAGTGCGCAAAGGATGGGCGGCCCGCGATTAATTTACAGCTTAGCCTCAGCGAAAAAACCTGGGAGCTGTGCGCAGTCTCGGGACATGGCTGACACTTCGGACACTCCCCGCCCAGACTTTACGTTTGACAATCCGCTGCTCCTTGCTCAATCATCTGTCACTGGAGGGGTACACCGTTCAAATGCCGGACGCTGAAGCCACCGCGCCTCGGGAGACATATACCATCGGCGTAACCGGGTCTATGAATCCTGCTATTCACCACGCGCAGTGGTACAGGACCATTGGAGCTATCGACGAGGCCCAGCTGCAAGCTGCACTTCAGAATCCATTCAACAGCACGGCGCAGTTTTTGTCGCAGGTTCAATTCGGCGCGCCGCCGCTCACCATAATCTGTCAGCCGGAGAACTGGTGGATACAATCCACCGATTCCAACTCGTGGCCTCGAATGCTAGATGTTGCGTCCATCGTGTTCGCTAGGCTGAACGAAACGCCAGTCACGGCCTACGGATTCACAGCACAGCAGCACATTGATACAGACTGCCCGGACACGAAAACCATTCTTGGATCAAGTCTGCGGGAGTTGCGGCTTGGCTTACCTACGGGCAAGGTTACGGGGACCAATGCGACAATCTCCGTTGTAGAAGAGGACTTTACCGTTCACGCTTCTATTCAGGCCTCACTCCTGAGCGAACGTGCGATATACGTCTTTTACCAGGCGCAGTATCAAGCCCCGGCAACGCCAGGCCGCTATTTCGATCTGGGAGAACTTCTGCGCGGGCGATTTAACAAATTTCGGGTTGAGCACGAGCGGGTCTTCAGAGAGATGGTCACTGCCGTAAACGGACGCTACAAAATTGCAAGGAGCCACAAGAATGAATGAAGTTCGGATCGGAACAATCTATCCCGCAATGCCGCCTATAGACCAGCAGGTGTCGGGAGCACCTCCACTGGTTTCCAATCCGCAGTTTCTTGCGCCCGGAACAGCCTACATTACGAGGGGGCCGGAAGTGCCGTCGCCGTTTGAATGGTCACCGCCAAGCATAAACGACGCGATCTCCCGTGTAGTGTGGGTAACGGCCAGGACGTTCGCAGAGGTCCAGAAGCGAGAGCGACGCTGGAACGCGGCTCTTGCGGGCATGAGGGACAGTATGCAGACCCTCACGAACGAAATTTCAAGTCTTAAATCCGAGATTCAACGATTGGAGAGATCGAGGGCATACGTAGTCCCCCTCACCACGCTGACGGCGGACAATTTTCGAATGACTCAACAAATTCCGGTAACAATTGAAGGCGACGGCGAAGATTTTACTGCGAGCTTTGTTGAGGCGAACATTAGTGCGTCGGGCGAGACCGAGGCCGATGCAATCGCCAACTTCAAGGAGTCGTTGCTGTCTAGCTACGAGGTCTTGGAGGGATTGACGCCCAATCAGCTAGCCCCGCTGCCCGCGCGCCAATGGGGAATCCTTCAAAATGTGGTCAGAAGGACCGACTAAGAATGGCGCGAATCATCACGAAGGAGATCGCTCTCATTATCTGCAAAAAGCTGGAAGGCCGTGACGTTACCAAGAAGAATGACGTACACGACATTTGTGGCATCTTCTTCAACGGCCAGTTAATAGCCCACTTTGGCATTCGCCGTGGTTCAAGCAAGGACGCTGGTCACGACCACGTACAGAAGGCGCTTAATGTTAGCACCGGGTTTGCGAAACAAATTGGAGATTGCAAGAAATACCGAAGCGACTACCTCGCCAATCTTCGCCAGCGCGGACTCCTGCCACCGGAGCCACCAGAAGAGTCCGCCAATCTGCTGAGGGAGTAGTTGTTCATCGTGTTGCGAGGTCAAGGGGGAATTTGATTCGCGGACGGTCCATCCATTGCCCACTTTGCAAAGGTGGGACAGTCCCAATTGCGAACCGCTTGGGATTTTGACTTGGATTTTCTATAGATGCGGCAGCATTCCTGCCCGAACCGGGCGCCCTTGCCGTGCGCGAGATGAGGCGAAAGCACCGTCCGGAGGGGTTCTATGCGGCCCGTTCCGCTGTGGCCAGCGGCGTCAACCAATAGTCGATACAGGAACGTTGAGGGCTTAAGATGATGGAACAGCGCGGTAGGGAATCGGCTGGATAGCAGGAGGGAGATTGCATGGGGTACACCAGGCGCACAGTTCTCGCGGGCTTAGGACTGGTAGGACTCCAGGCGGCGATGCCGCCCGTGGTCAAGAAAGCCGCAGCGCGCTCGCTAGTGGAACCGCTGGCGGCTGAAACGGACGCGGGTATCTGCCCGTTCAAACTGGCGGTGATCAATGACGAGATCACGCAGGACTTCGAGAAGGCATGTCAGATTGTGTCCGGCGATTTCGGGCTGCGTTGGATCGAGCTGCGCTCGATGTGGAACAAGAACGTGACCGAACTCGGCGCTAAAGAAGTTGAGGATGCGCGGAAGATCCTCGAGGAACACAAACTGCGAGTTACGGATATTGCGAGCCCGCTGTTCAAGACAGACTGGCCTGGGGCTCCGCGCTCGTCGCAGAGCGAAACGCGCGATCAATTCCATGCGGACTTCGATGCCAGTGCGCAGGATAAGCTGCTGGAGCGGTGTATTTCGCTTTGCAAATCATTCAATGCGGACAGGATTCGCTGTTTCGACTACTGGCGGCTGGATGATCCGAAGCCATACCGGCAGGCAATCAATGCCAAACTGCAGCAGGCCGCGGAACGCTGCGCCAAAGACAACGTAATTCTTCTGCTCGAGAACGAAATGTCCTGCAACACAGCAACTGGGGAAGAAGCGGGTGCCGTGCTGAAGGCGATTCCAAACAAAAACTTCATGCTGAACTGGGATCCCGGCAATGCCGCAGCCATAGGCAGCACGCCCTACCCAACCGGCTATGCCTTGCTGCCCAAAGACCGCATCGGACACTGCCACTGCAAGGACGTGGTGAACAAACCGGAACATAAATACGAATGGGCTCCGGTGGGCGGAGGAATCGTGGATTGGGTTGGGCAACTTCAGGCTTTGCGGCGCGATGGCTTCCGCTACGGACTAAGTCTCGAGACTCACTGGCGCGGTGCAGGCACGCCCGAAGCGTCCACACGCGTCAGCATGGACGGACTCAAGAAGGCGCTGACGAAGGCTGGGATTTCCTGCTGATAAGAAGTATCCTGTCGGCCTGACAACAGGTCGAGAATGCCTGCCTGCGGCAGAGACCAGCAATAAGGAGAAACGATGGTTACGCGACGCGAATTTCTCGATGCTCTTGTTGTAGGCGCGGCGGGGCTGGCCGTAGGGAGTACGGCGAAGAGCTATAGCCAGATCCTGGGTTCCAATGACCGGCTCAACTTTGCGGTTATCGGGCTGAATGGACGCGGCTATGCTCATCTCGCGTCGCTCAAGGAAAACAGGTTCGGGGTGCGGATCTCGCATGTCTGCGATGTGGACAGGAATATTCTCAAGAAGTTCGCCGACACTGCCCAGCATGAGATGCGCGAGGCTCCTGTGGCGGAGACAGACTTCCGCAAGATTCTGGAGCAGAAAGACGTGGACGCGATCACGATTGCCACGCCTGACCATTGGCACGCGCCGATGGCCATCGCCGGGTTGCAGGCGGGCAAGCACGTCTACGTGGAGAAGCCATGCAGCCACAATCCTGCCGAGGGCGAGATGCTGGTGCAGGCGCAGCAGAAATATCAAAAGCTGGTGCAGATGGGCACGCAACAACGTTCCTCGCCGCACACCATCGAGATCGTCGAAAAAATTCACGCAGGCGTTATTGGCAGGCCTTACTTCGCGAAAGCCTGGTACGTCAATACCAGGAAGTCGATTGGCACAGGCAAAGAAGTGCCCGTGCCTCCGCAGCTTGATTGGGACCTGTGGCAGGGCCCGGCTCCGCGGCGTCCGTATAGGGACAATGTGCATCCTTACAACTGGCACTGGTTCAAGATTTATGGCACGGGAGAAGCGCTCAATAATGGCACGCACGAGGTCGATGTCTGCCGCTGGGCGCTGGGTGTCGATTATCCGCAGCGAATTGCCTCGTCCGGCGGCAGATATCATTTCAAAGACGACTGGCAGTTTTACGACACGCTGGTAACCAGTTTCGAATACGACGATGCGATGATTTCTTGGGAGGGCAAGAGCTGCCAGGGAATGAAGTATTACGGCCGCGATCGTGGATCGACGATCATGGGAACGGCTGGGACGGTGCTGGTCGATCGCGGTGGCTATGAGATCTACGACCTCAAAGGGAATAAGACGAGCGAATTCAAGGCTGGCAATACGGCTTCATCCGCGGATCTCGTCGGCCGCGATTCCATGACAGACGCGCACTTCGCGAACTTCATCGCGGGAATCCGTAAGGGCGAGAAGCTCAATGCTCCTGTCTCCGTCGGCAACATCGCGGTTACCATGCTGCAGCTTTCCAATATCGCGTGGGAAGTCCAGCGCGAGCTGCGTCTCGACCCGAAAGATGGGCGGGTGCAGGGCGACCCGGAAGCGATGAAGTTTTGGGAGCGCGAGTACGAGAAGGGCTGGGCGCCGCATGTCTAAGAAAAACAGCTTCTCCCGGCGCGATTTCGTTCGCTCTGGCGGACTGGTTGCGGCAGCATGCGCCGCTCCGCGGGGCGTCCTTGCGCTACCCAAGGAACGGCCATCTCCTGAGGAAGCATTGCCGATTCGTTTAGGTCTGGCCAGCTACACATTTCGCAACTTCAGCCGGACGCAGCTAATCGGCTTCATGAAGCAGCTCAATGTGTTCGCGTTGAACGCGAAGGACGTCAAAGATCATCTCCCGATGGATCCACAGGAAGAGACGGCTGCGCTCGCTGACTATGCCGCGGCGGGCATCAAGCTTCACGCTGCTGGAGCCATCTATTTCGCGAAAGATGACGATGCGGATATCCGCGCTAAGTTCGAATACTGCAAGCGAGCGGGTATTGCCGTTATTGTCGCTGGCGGCCCTGCACCGGAGACCCTGCCGCGAATGGAGAAGTTCGTAAAGGAATACGACATCCGCATCGCGATCCACAATCACGGGCCCGAGGATAAGTTTTGGCCTTCGCCGCTGGATGTGTTGAAGGCAGTGAAAGGCATGGATCCGCGCCTCGGGTGCTGCATCGATGCCGGGCATGCGGCGCGCGCCGGCACGGATGTGGTTCAGGCGATTCACGAAGCGGGGCCGCGGCTGTTTAACCTGCACATGAAAGACCTCACGGACTTCGAGAGCAAGGAGAGCCAGGTCGCGGTGGGAGAAGGCATCATGCCGCTGCGTAAGATGTTTGAAGCCCTCATTGCGACGAAGTACAAGGGCTTCGTCGATCTGGAGTATGAGATTTATCCCGACGATCCAATGCCGGGCGTTATCGCCAGCTTCGCTTATATGCGAGGCATTCTGGCAGGCATGGGTGCGAGCCACGGCTGAGGCGCCGGATTACCCGCACAGCGCAATTGCAATTAACCGTGGATTCGCGCGGACATTGGCGTTATTGTAGAGACTCAGCAGTGCCCGGAGGCGTCATGAGTAAAACTGAATCAGGCACCCCGTCCAGCAGCAACCGACGAACTTTTCTTAAAGCGGGCGGAATCATAACCGCCGCCGCGCTTGGCTCCGCCACTCTTCCGGATGTCGCAAGTGGCCAGGCAACCCAGCCTTCCCATCTTCTGCCTTCCAATTCAGCAACCTCAGATTCCATGCCGACTCGGAATCTCGGAAGAACCGGATACAAAGTGGGCATCTTCAGCCTGGGTGGCCAGGCCGCGCTCGAGAAATCCAACAACGAAGCCAGCGCCGTTCCCATCATCGAACGGGCTCTCGATCTGGGCGTGAATTACATCGACACCTCTTCGATCTATGGCGGTCCCGATCGTTGGAGCGAACAATACGTCGGCAAGGTAATGAAGCACCGCCGCAGCGATGCCTTCCTGGCGACCAAAACGAAGGAGCGGACGCGCGACGGTTCCATGCGCATGATCGAAACCTCGCTCAAGCTGTTGCAGACCGATCACGTCGACTTGTGGCAGCTGCACGACATCGGAACGATGACGGATATCAACGAGATCTTTGCCCCGGGCGGAGCCATGGAGGCGCTGCTGGAAGCTCGCGAGCAGAAGATCGTGCGCTATCTCGGCATTACCGGACACTACCGGCCCGACGCCCTGATTGAAGCGATCCACCGCCATCCGTTCGACACGATCCTGATGGCAGTCAATGCCGCCGATCCGCATCACTACAGCTTCTCCGAGCAACTGCTGCCCCTGGCAGTCGAAAAGCAGATGGGTATTATTGGAATGAAGGTGCCCGCGCGTGGGCGCATTCTTTCGTCGTGGACGCCACCACCCATCGAAGAGCAGAAACACATGTGGGAGGGGATGGTGCTGGCGCCTACTCCGGGAACGATTGATATGCGGCAGGCCATGTATTATTCGCTTTCTCTGCCCGTCAGTACCGTCATAATTGGTTGCGATTCCATTGCCCAACTGGAACACAACGTGCAATTGGCGCGGGACTTCACCCCGCTTAATCAGCAACAGATGATGGCGCTCAGCGAGAAGGCGCAGCCGGTGTCAAAGCAGGCCCTGTTCTTTCGTTTTTATGACCGAGCCTAGAAACGGCGATGTGAAGTTCTGAGTTTAAGGATCTTTCCGATTCGACGCATTAGCGCTGGCACGACCCGTGCCTCCTGATGCACCCCGAAGTCCTGGGAGAGGATTTTCATCGGAGTAATTCATATCAGGTTTTGTCAGTGCGGGGTTAGCAGCGGATCAAGAATCGTTTCTTCTCGAGAAATATCCGGAACTCCGACGGGACCGCCCACGTATCATTCTCCAGACAGGAGGGGTGTGCATGGAACTGCGCATCGACCGGCTCTCAAAACGATACCCTGGCGGCATTCAGGCTCTGCAAGACGTTTCGCTTCAAATCCCCCAAGGAATGTTCGGGCTGTTAGGTCCGAACGGCGCCGGAAAATCCACGCTGATGCGCACGCTAGCCACGCTTCAGGAGGCCGATAGCGGGAGCGCCTCTTTGGACGGTATCAACGTACTGAAAGATAAAGACCGACTCCGCAAGGTGCTGGGCTACCTCCCGCAGGAATTTGGGGTGTATCCAAAAGTCTCCGCCGAAGTGCTGCTTTCCCATTTCGCCTCATTGAAGGGCATCGGAAATTCAAAAGAACGCCGAGAGGTCGTCGAAGCCCTCCTGCAACAGACCAATCTGTGGGAGCACCGCAAAAAGGCGCTCGGCGGCTTCTCCGGCGGCATGAAACAGCGCTTCGGCATCGCACAGGCCCTGCTCGGAAATCCCCGGCTGATCATCGTGGACGAGCCCACTGCCGGGCTCGATCCGGAAGAACGCGTCCGCTTTCATAACCTGCTCAGCGCGATTGGGGAGAACATCATCGTAATTCTTTCGACTCACATTGTTTCCGACGTAAGCGATCTTTGCGGCCAAATGGCGGTGATCCACCAGGGACGGGTCATGATCAGCGGTGAACCCGCAGCGTTGGTTGCCGGTCTGCAGGGTAAAGTGTGGAAGAAGGTCATTCATTCTTCCGAGCTGGCCGCTCACCGCGAACGATTCAAGGTGATTCTGATCCGGTTGTTTGGCGGCCGCACACTGATTCACGTCTGGAGCGATACTCCTCCCGACACCGGATTCGAGGCGGTCACACCTGACCTTGAGGATTTGTATTTCGCAACCATTCGAGGCTATTCGCAACTCCCGGCCACTCCTGGACAGGTGAACTAATCGCCATGGTCCTTACGATTGCTTCGTTTGAAATTCGCCAGCGCCTGCGAAGGATTTCCACCTACGTCTACTTCGTCGTTTTTTTCGCTCTGAGTGTCTTCTTCGTCTGCATGGCGGGTGGAGTAATTTCGGGCGCCGCGGTGGACTTCAGCACGGGCGGCAAGATCTGGCTGAATTCCCCTTACGCTCTGAACGTGATCACGATGTACATTGCGTTCCTGGGCATCGTGGTGACCGGCGCCATCGCCGGACAAGCGACTTACCAGGACACGGACAACCACATTAGCGATCTCTTCTACACCGCGCCTATCACCAAGTTCGATTATCTAGGCGGCCGGTTTCTGGGCGCTCTGGTGGTGCAAATTCTGATTTTTTCCAGCGTGGGCTTCGGAGCCTACGTTGGCATGCGGCTCCCATGGCTTGACCAGACGCGGCTGGGGCCGAACAACGCTCTGGCCTACTTGCAACCCTATTTAATCTTGGTTCTTCCCAATCTCGTTCTTAACAGTGCAATTTTCTTTGGGCTGGCCGCATCCTGGAGGAAGATGCTTCCCGTTTACGTGGGCAGCGTTCTCCTTTTGATTGGATATTTCACAGCCGCGCAGCTATCGACAAACTTAAGCGTCAATACAGTTACAGCGCTTGCGGATCCGTTCGGCGCCACTGCCGTGGACCGGCTAACCCAATACTGGAGCCCGTTCCAGCGCAATACGCAACTGATCCCGCTCTCCGGGGTTCTGCTGCTGAACCGCGTCCTGTGGCTGGGGCTGGGCGGGATCATCCTGGCCATAACTTACGCGAGGTTCTCTCTCCTATCCTCTACAGCGCGCCAAGAAACATCGCGTTGTTACGGATGAAGATATACCTGTTCCCTTAACTCACGTCCTGCCCATTGCACATCCAGTTTTCTCGCGTGGCGCCTCGTGGCGTCAGTTCTTTTCTTTAACTCGAATTCAGTTCACCGAGACCGTCAAGAACGTCTTTTTCCTGGTCTTGCTTCTGGCGGGAGGCTCGTTCGCGATCCTTGCCGCGAATCAAATCACCAATCCGTTCGCCAGCCATACTTATCCTGTCACTTACCAGATGCTCGAAGGAGCCACCGGCGGCCTGTTCGTCTTTGCTCTGGCGATCATCACTTTCTATGCCGGCGAGTTGGTCTGGCGGGAGCGGGATGCCGGCCTGAACCAGATGGTGGACGCATTGCCGGTACAGCGATGGGTGCTGTTCAGTTCGAAACTGACGGCTTTGCTGCTGGTACAAATCATTCTGGTGCTGGCGACCATGGCGGCCGGAATTATCGTGCAACTTATGCACGGCTATCACCGCTTCGAACTCGGGCTCTATTTTACCGATCTGTTTGCGATTCGCCTGCTCCGGTACTGGATGCTCTGCGTTCTGGCTTTTTTTATTCACACCCTGGTGAACCAGAAGTATCTAGGGCATTTTGTGATGGTGCTCTACTTTGCAAGCACGCTGGCGTTGCCCGGAATGGGCCTGCAACATTATCTCTACCGCTTCGGACAGTCTCCGCCTTACATCTATTCCGATATGAACGGCTACGGACCGTTCGCCGCTCCGCTGTTCTGGTTTCAGCTCTACTGGGGCATTGCCGCCATCGCTCTCGCAATTGTTACGAACACTTTGTGGGTGCGTGGCACGGGGGAAAACTTGCGGGCGCGCCTACGGGTCGCGGCCACTCGCTTCACTCGGCCGGCCGTCGCCAGCTTGTCGGTTTGTGCCGCTCTTCTTTTCTCGGTGGGAGGATACATCTTCTACAACACCAACATCCTGAATCACTATTACACGACCTACGCCATCGACGAAGGCCGCGCCCAATACGAAAAGAAATACCGGCAGTACAAAGAGCTTCCCCAGCCCAAGATCACCGATATCAACACACAAATCGACCTCGACCCGGCGAACCGTTCGGTCAACATGCAGGGCACGATGATGCTGGAGAACAAGACTTCCTCCACCGTGGACCGCATAGCGGTCACTGTACTGCCGGTGGATCTTGCACCCGTGCCCCCGCCCCACCGCGAAATCCACAAACTGACATTTGCCGGCGGCCAGACGCCTCTTCTCGAAGACAACACGCTGGGTTTCTATGTGTACCGCTTGAACACGCCTCTACCGCCCCACGGGCGCATCGCCTTTGATTATTCGGTCAGCTACAAAAACATTGGATTCGTCAACAACGCACCCAATCTTGACATCACTTATAACGGGACTTTTCTCAACGATCGTTACGCACCATTTATTGGCTACGCTGCGGACATCGAACTGACCGACGACAGCACCCGCCACAAACACGGCCTGGACAAAGCCAAGCGGATGCCCAAACTGGAAGACATCGCTGCCCGCAACGAGAACGGGATTTCGAGCGAAGCCGACTGGATCAATCTCGAGTCCACGGTCAGTACCAGTCCCGATCAAATTGCCATCATGCCCGGTTATCTGCAAAAAGAGTGGACCGAGAACGGCCGCCGCTATTTCCATTACAAAATGGATGCGCCCATCTTGAATCTTTACTCGCTGAACTCGGCTCGCTACAGTGTGCGCCGTGACCGCTGGCACGACGTGAACCTGGAGATTTACTATCACGCCGGACACGAGTTTAATCTCGACCGCATGATGGATAGTATGAAAGCCAGCCTGGACTATTGCAGCCAGAACTTCAGTCCATTTCAGTTTCACCAATTGCGGATCGTCGAGTTTCCTCGTTACGGCAGCTTTGCCGAGTCCTTTGCCAATACCATTCCATTCTCCGAGGCTATCGGGTTCATCACTTACGTCGATCCCGGAACCGTCGATCAGACCGATATTCCCTTCTACGTCACGGCGCACGAGACGGCGCACCAGTGGTGGGCGCACCAGGTGATGGCTGCGAATGTCGAAGGCGGGACTTCGATCGTCGAAACGCTCGCCCAGTATTCCGCCCTGATGGTTATGAAGCATCGTTACGGGGCCGATGGCATGAAAAAGTTCATGCGTTACGAACTCGAAAACTACCTGCGTGGGCGGGCCCAGGAACGCAACGAGGAACCACCACTCTACCGTGTCGATGGCAACCAGGGATACATTCACTACGGGAAAGGTGCGATGGTGATGTACGAGATGCAGGACTACATCGGCGAAGACAACGTCAACCATGCGCTTGCCGAATTCACGAGGGCATTCGCTTTTAAGGGTCCGCCTTATCCCGTATCACTCGACCTGATGTCCTACTTACAGAAGTACACTCCACCCGAGTACCAGTATCTCTTCGACGATCTTTGGCGGAATGTCACGCTCTACGACAACCGCGCCCGTTCCGCCACGTACGCTCAATTGCCGGATGGCAAATATAGGGTGGATCTGGTGGTTGAAGCTCACAAATTCCGCGCGGATGCCAAGGGCCAGGACCATCCTGTGTCCTTGAACGATTTCGTGGATATTGGGGTTCAGGACTCGCAGGGGAAGTTCCTGTATTTGCAGAAACATAAAATAGAAAAAGAACAAAATACCTTCACTATTACTGTGGACAAGCTTCCTGCGCAAGCCGGAATCGATCCCATCCTTAAGCTGATCGATCGCAACCCGGACGACAACGTGATGAAGGTAGAAAAGCAGTAGCAGCGCTCTTGCGTCTTCGGGCGGGCCGGGGACATCGCAAACTGTAATTTGAGCGGCGATGTTTCTGCGATTCGTTCGCCCATTACAGATGTGCCCATATTCACTTCTCCGTTACGCGAAAGCTAGAATTCAATCCGGCCGACGAATCAGATCGGTTGCCGATAGCGGCGCAGGCGCACCGCGGCGGCGAGAAATACCGCCGCTACTAGCAGCCCGAGCCACAGGCTGGGGCTGCTCAGGAATCTTCCTGGAGCGAGTTGTGCCAGCGGAATAAAATGCGGATCGACCGGGACTCCAGCCTTGTCCTTGAGGTCGAAAGCGCCCGCCGCGAATCCAAACAATCGGTCTTGCATCAAGTAGCCGAAATACGAAGTGCGGAAGGCAATCCTTTCGAAGACGCCGATCGCGAGCGGCGGCAGCACGGCCCATAGAAATGTCGCGCGGCGCGCCCAACCCGAGACCAGCAGCAGCCACGCGTAGAGTGGCGCATGCCAGAGCGCCAGCACGGTCGTGCCGTAGAGCACCACCACTTGCATCTCGAACAAGGGCGGGGCCCACGGCGTCGCGGTACTCGCACCACTCAAAAGCAGTACAGCGGCGCTCAGCAGCAGCATGATGAGTTGCAGGGTGACGGTGATCGCAACCACGAGTAGCGGCAGAACCACGAGCGGAATGCTTGCCTTCGAGAGCACGGTCGTAAGGTCGGAAACCGGCAGCGACTTCCAGAACAGGATGCTGCGGTCGCGGCGCTCGCCGTACAGCCCGTCGAGCGAGTAGAAGATCCCGACGACCAGCCCGGTCGCCATCAGCAGCATGGCAGCGTGGCTGTAGGGCATGGCGAGCTCGATGAGGAGAGGCAGCGAATGCTTCGCCGCCATTCCGCGCATGCTGCGCGGCACCCAAAATAGGCTGATCAGGAAGCCGAACAGGTAGACTGCGGCGGCGATCAGAGGCGCGACATAGATGGAACGGTTCTCCCACAATTCGCGCCGCACTGACCAGTACATGGGCCGAGTCGCCGACAGGGCCGCGGGCGCGATTCCTTGAAACTCGAGAGGAGAATCGGGCACGGTGTTCGATTGAGTATTCATCTAGCTGCTCCTTCATAGTTACCCCGTGCTGCGCCGACCTGATTGCCCGGCTTGTCTCCCAACAGGGCAACGAACAGATCGGAGATGCTGGGTGTGTGCACTTCGCCAAGGGTGGCGAGTTGCCGGCGGTCGGCATGATCGAACAGCAGGATGCTGCGGCCAAGCACCTGGCGCTCGTGCATCGGCTTGAGCGCCCGTGCCGTGGCGACCTGCTCGGGATGCACCGTCACTTCCAGATAACGCGACTCGAATTCTTCCATGCTGCAATTGAGAACGATGCGCCCGCGGTTGATGAACATCAGGTCGGTGAGGACGTGCTGGACGTCTTCCACCTGATGGGTGGTCACGACTATGGTGCGGCTGCGATCGAAGTAGTCGTTCAGCAGGGAATCGTAGAACTGCTTGCGATACAGGAGGTCGAGGCCGAGCGTGGGCTCGTCGAGCACCAGCAATCTGGCGTCAATGGCCATGACCAGGGCGAGGTGCAGTTGGGTCACCATGCCCTTCGACAATTCCCTGACCTTGCTGGCGGGCTGGATGCTGGTCTTCGCCAGAAAGCCCTCGGCCTTGGCGCGATCGAATCGTGGATGGACGCCGGCGACGTAGTCGAGCGCCTGCGAAACCCGTATCCAGCGCGGCAGTATGGCGACATCGGCAATGAAGCAGACATCGCGCATGAGGTGGTCGCGCTCGGTCCAGGGGTTGCGCCCGAGCACCTTCAGTTCTCCCTGATACGGGGTGAGGCCGAGAATCGCGTTGAGCGCGGTGGTCTTGCCGGCGCCGTTGGGGCCGATGAGTCCGAGGATGCGGCCCTCTTCAACGCGCAAATCGACGCCGTCCAGCGCGATGGTTGCGCCGAAGGCCTTGCGCAGGCCACGGGCTTCGATGACTGTCATGGCTTCTTCGTCTCCTCTGCAGCGTTCGACGTCCCTCGGCTTGCGGCGGCATCCAGCAGTTCTTCCGGTTTCAGGCCAAGCCGCTGAATGGTTGCGTGGATCCGGGGCCATTCTTCCGCAAGAAACTTCTGGCGTTCTCCCCGCAGCAGCTGATTGCGCGCGCCGGCATTGATGAACATGCCGCGGCCTCGCTTACTTTCGACCAGATCCTCGTCCACCAGTTGTTGATACCCCTTCAGGACCGTGAGCGGATTGACTCGATATTCGGCCGCGACATTGCGCACGGAGGGCAGCGGATCGCCTTCCTTGAGAACGCCGTCGAGGATCATCGCGACCACACGGTCGCGAAGCTGACGGTAGATCGGCTGACTGTCGTTCCACTCATGGTCCATCGGTTTACCACGCAGCCTTACCAGACCTTACCAGAGATACCGTGCGCTTCAGTTCGTCTTGTGCAGGTCGAAGTGCGCGTGCATCGGCTTGTCTTTCATCATGAACGTCCAATCCTCGGTGTGATGGTTGGCGTCGATGATGGTGAACACCGAATGGTGCATGTGGTACTCGGTGCTCCCGCTGATGTCCTTGAGCTCGAACTCGACCGTCCTGCCGTCGGGCGACATCTTGCCGGTCATGCGCGGCCGGTTCCCTGCGTCGCAATAGTGAACCAGCGTCAACTGGTCTCCGTCCACGTAAAGCATCGTGACCGGATGGTCGTACTTTGTCGCATCCAACGGCGTTCCTGCTTCCTGGAACTCGTGCACGAGGGCGTTTCCCCGCGAGGTTACGCGCAGCGAGAGGTGCATTTTAGCGCCTGACATCTCCGGCGCGTCGGCGACGGTGACCGGGCCTTCCCACTCTCCCGCCAGGCTTTTCATGGTTGCGAAAGACTTCTGCGCCTCGGACGGCACGGGAGCCACGGAGGACTTTTGCGCGTCGGACTTTTCCATGTCAGACTGGGCGAAAGCCACGGCGGAGAGCGACATCAAAACAACGGACAGCACAAATCGAAGGCATTTCATGTTTCATTCTCCTCAGGAAGTTTCATTCTTTGTCTCGGCCAGTGTTATTCGCTGGCGTCGATCAGCTCAAAGGAACCCGAACTACACTGTTATAGTTAACTATAACACTAATAGGCATGTCAAGCTTTTTCTTATTTTCCTTGCCCGCCGCCATCCGCATGAGACAAATGGCTCTCGGGGCCTATTGGCAAAAACCGAATTTCACTTAATCTGGAGATCGGGCCTGCCCGCCGGGCGAACCGCCAAATCCTGGTTAGTCGGCAATGCGGAAGTAATCCAGCAGCGTCACGACGAGATTAGTCCTGAGAAATGGGATGAGCAGGTCCTTCGGAGATCGGAGAGACTGTTCCGACGGGTTCTTCCCGAGTGAACCGGCTTGCGCGATCGGTCGGGACGGGCTCATAGTCTACATTTTCTCGTCGCGCCCGGCCCAGTAGGGTTCACGGAGGACGCGCTTAAGGGTTTTACCGGCCGTACTGCGCGGAAAGTCCTCCATGATTACGACCGCGCTGATGCGTTGATTCTTGGCGTCAACGTGCTCATTAATCCAGTCGCGAAGCGCCTCTGCAGCGACGGCACCCGGCTGGTGCAGAATGACCGCAGCCAGTGGCGTCTCACCCCACTTGTCACTCGGAATGCCAAACACTGCCACTTCCCGAACCGCCGGATGCTGCACGATGATTTCTTCGATGTCCTTGGGGAAGACATTCGTGCCGCCGCTGATGATCATGTCCTTCTTTCTGTCGACCAGGTAGAGAAATCCGTCTTCATCGACGTATCCTAGATCGCCCGTGTGCAGCCAGCCGTCGACAATTGCCTGGTCAGTTAGATCAGGCCGCTTGTAATAGCCGGCATGAGCGCCGGCCCGCGCCCGATAATCTCCCCGATCTCTCCCGGAGCCGCTTCCTTGCCTTGCGCATTCACGATCCGCATCTCAAAAAGGGGCTGCGGCGGGCCGACAGAGTTTGGTTTGGACGCATAATGATTCTTGTCGAGAACCGTCATGAATCCTTCTGTGAGCCCGTAAAGTTCGTAAAATCTGCCGGGCAGGCAGCGATTCAGCTTCTCTTTATGTTCCAGGTGCAGTGGAGCACCGACGGTACCGATCATTTCGAGCGATTTAAGCGCTTCCTGAGAAAAGTGCGGTGAGCCCAGGAGAGCGACAATCTGTGACGGAACCATCATGACGTGAGTGACCCGTTCGCGTTCCACCGTTTCCATAAAGTTCCGCAGATCGAAACTCTTGTGCAAAATGTACGTTGCACCCAGATACATCGCGGGCATAAGGGTGAGAAACGAACCGTTGAAAACGATAGAGCCCGCGTGGAGCACCACACTCTCTGGGCTCATGCGGAAAGTTGACGCAAAGAGCAAGCAGTATATGGCACGGATGTAGTGGGTGAGAACGATTCCCTTCGGCGAGCCGGTCGTTCCGCTGCTGTAAATGATGTTGTAAGGATCGTTATCTACAATTTCGATTCGCGGAGGCTCGGACTCACTGGCTTGAAGCGTCAGTACATCATAGCTTTGAAATTCGGGCACGCGCGCTGAGCCGGTGAGGATGAAGCGTTCGTCCGAAACATTTCGGAGTTCAGGCTTGAGGGCGGCAAGTGACTCCGCAAAATCGGGACTCGCGATGATCGTCCCCGTATCGGAGTCCTGAATGGGTGTGGCCAAGGCTCTGCCCCTCAGTAGGGGACTGAGCGGCACAACCACCGCACCGATCTTTGCGGCCGCCCAGTAGGTCTCGAGCAGGCTGAGACAATTGGGCAGGATCGTCGCTACCTTGTCTCCTTTCTTCACGCCTAAGCTCAAGAGCACGTTGGCAAGCCGGTTCACTCGAGCATTGAATTCGCGAAAGCTCAGCCGGGAGTCTTCGCAAACTACAGCCGTGTGGTTCGGACGATAGCGGGCATGGCTGGGGAGAAGCGAGCCAATGTTCATTGTGCTGTCTCACTCGATTGTTTGTGCAAGGGGTCGGCAGGCGACGAGGAAGCCGTCGAGTTCGAGTCGGCTTCGCAGAAGAAGCGCCAGATTTCCGCGCTGGCATTAGGACCTTTGGGGTCACCGTACTTGCTGGATTTAGGGGAACCCGACCAGGCGTGGCCCAAACCTTGGACTAACCATTTTTCCATCAGCAGCCGGGAATCATCCTCCACATAAAGATGCCTTTGGTAGGCATAACCGCCCGGTACTTCGCTGCCAATGACTTTCTCGGTCAGGGAAAACCCAGTCTCTGCGTTTTCCACCGCAAGGCATGCATTAGTTTTGCCCCACTGAGCAATGATCTGATCGGCGTTGACCGGAGTCACTCGGTCATCTGCCATGCCGTGAAACACAATCACTGGCATGCGCCGTCTTTTGGTTTGTGCGAGGCCGCTGCGCATAACCTCAAAAGCAAGTTGCCCTTGCCGGGCCGGGTCCGGCCCGCCTCGTTTCATCACAGCAAATCCCTCGAAGGCACTGCTGGCGGCTTTGAACTCGGCTCCGGCAAAGACCGCCAGGGCGGCAAAAAGATCGGGATAGGTTGCGGCAAGAATGGCGGCCATTGCGCCCCCGGCCGAAACGCCTGCGACGTAGATCCGATCTGGATCGACATTGTAAGTGGAGCGAATCTGGCCGACAACCGCTGCGAGAATCGACGGTTCCCCAGCGCCACGCCCCTGGTGTTCGGGGCGAAACCAATTCCAACACCTCAGCAGATTGGCCCGGCGCGACTGCTCCGGATATACCGCCAAGAACCGGTTTGCTTCCGCGACGTCATTCATCCCCGAGATCTCGGCCATGTGCTCCGCATCGTGCCCGCAACCGTGCAGCAGCATGAGCAAAGGCCAAGCCGGTCCCGATTCTAAGGTCGCTGGTATCCAAAGCTTGTAATTCCGCGAACCCTCAGCCGCGCGAGCGTTCCCGGCTATCCATCCTCCTTGTGGCACGAAGTAAGCTCCTCCCGCGGGATAGGCTCCAATTCGCTTTAAACCTTTACCTCGGATTGAGTCGGCTGGCAAGTTCACTGATCAGACCGGCGATCCCTGCCGCTCCGTACTCCCCCAATGCAATCGTGTAATGCGTGGTACCGGCGAACTTGTGGTCCTCGACGTGGGGAACGTAAGTCCGGAATTCCGGTACAAGTGCATCCGGAAACAGCGGTGGCTGCCCCGGAGTGAAACCACTCTCGGAGCGCAGCCACAGCGTCGGAACGGCAATGGATTTCAAGCGCTGGTTGACCGCGTCGCGATCAAAGGCCTCGCCCAAGTCGGCACGCACTCCTGCCTCTGAGGCTTTCGGTTGTACGGGCGAATCGCCGCCGACTTCATAGTCCAGAAATGCCTCCACCCAGGGATTCCATTCGTGGGGAGGGAAATGTGGCTGAGTTCGCCAGAAGTCCCGATACTTCTGGCGCGAAGGATAAGTCTGGCGCAACTGCGTGATGCGTAGTGCGAGCGCTGCGTTCATGCCTTGCGTGGGAGAATTCGTAATTGGTGTATCGGGTACGTAGCCCCCGTCGATCAGAACGAGACCCGAGACGAGACTCGGCTCCTGCGCAACCAGCGCAGTCGCCACGAAGGCGCCCATCGAGTGACCCACGATGATGCTCGGGCCAAGTCCCATGGCACGCATCGCTGTGGCCACATCGCGCGCATGTTGGGCCAAGCCATAGGGTCCTTCGGGTTTGTCGGAATCGCCGCGGCCTCTCAGATCGAGGGCAAAGAGCGCGCATCGCCCAGCCAGGCGTTCCGCAATGCCGATGAAATTCATGTGGGAAGCGGTCAGGCCGTGCAGGGCCACAACCGGAGCAGCGCGGCCTGGCCAATAACCGAAGGCGAGTTCCACCCCATCCCCTGGCACGCGACCGTGCGCCGGACGAATCACCTTGATGGAATTGCTCGGAAGCATCTTCTTCGAAATCATGCCCAGCCTGCCAGTCCGCCGGCTTCGCGAATCATATTAGGGTTGAGCACGCTCCACTGCAAATCCTTTAAGTAGTTCCTCATTCTAAAAATTGAACTTCAGCGCGAACTGAATCACCCTTGGCCCCGTGCTGGTTTCCACGATCTGTCCCACATTGGCCGCGGCCAGCACGTTGACCGGATTCTGGAAGCTGACCAGGTTGAATGCGTTGAAGAACTCACCCCGGAACTCAATCTTCGTCCGCTCGGTGACCGGAAAGTACTTGATAATCGAGATATCTACGTTGCGCTGATTGGGACCGCGCAAAATGTTTCGGCCGCTGTCACCGAAATCATTCGGGGGTGATGTCATGTTGGGCACAGACATGAAACAGGCGGTGTTGAAGTAATCAAGCAGCCTGGATTCAACGCTGCCGCTTCCCGCGGGATTACATCCGGGGATCAAGTCGGCGCGCGCCTGCACGAAGGCAGTATCATTAGTCAGAACCGAGAACGGCGTGCCGCTTTGCAGGGTAAGGATGCTGGCCAGTTCCCATCCGTTCACTGCCTGTCGGGCAAAACCGGAGCCGCCCTTGTAGAACTTCGGCAGATCATAAATACCGCTGAACACAAACCGGTGGCGGCGGTCAAAATCTGAACTTGCATAGTTGTTCAGAAAACCGGGAGCCTGGTTTCCGGGAACCACCGTGACGTCGCTGGTTCCCGTAGGGTCGCCGGAATAATCATCGAGCGAATGGCTCCAGGTGTAGGACGCGAGGAAGGTCAGCCCGTGTGAGAATCGTTTGGTCAGGCTGGCTTGCAGAGAGTTGTAGCTCGAATTGGACGAGCTCTGCATGGCGTGGACACCAAAGCCCTGCACGGCGAGACTAGACAGCCCGGGACTCAGCAGCCCGGTTGCGGCTGCGGAGGGCTCGGCTGCCTGGTTCAGATCGACGAGGCGATAAAGCTTGCGCCCGGTCGAGCCGACATAGCCCACATCGAGCAACCAGTTGTTTGCCAACTCGTGCTGCACTCCCAGGCTGAATTGCTGTATGTAGGGCGTGCGGAAGTCGTGAATGTCAGGGAAGATTCCGTTGGCAGGGACAATCGCAACTCCGGTCGGGGCGAGAAAAGGTTCTGGCGCCCGAAGCATCAGCGCCGGAGGGCCAGGGATGCCAGGGAAGGGAAAGATTAACGGGTTGTTGAAGGCCAGCGGAAAGGCGCTCGGCTGGGGAACTTGAACGAATGGAGTTGCCGTGGGCGTATCGAATGCCTGTGCCAGAGTGTAATAGGGAAAATTCAAAATTTGATTGTTGAGCAGGCGTGAGTTCGCACGGTCGTAGTAGACTCCATAGCCGCCGCGAATTACCGTACGCTTTGAGTCAGCAAGCGGCTGCCAGGCAAAGCCGAGCCGCGGCGCAAAGTTGTTCTTATCCGGCGGCACTAGGGAAGGCTGCACGGTGGGAACGCCCGGCAACGGATTTTTCGCATTCGATGCCTGAACGAATCCTCCGATGATCGCCGTGTTGTCGCCTGCGGGGAACCCCGGGATAGTCGCCGTGGCGAGCTTAGTCGGATCAAACCCGACAAAGCGGCCTTGAGCCTCAGTGAACGGTCCGAAGAAATCGTAGCGAAGTCCCAGAGTCAGCGTGAAATGATCCGTCACTCGCCAGTCATCGTTGAAGAAGCCGTTCCAGTCGTGCGCCAAAATATCGCGGTTGTTTATGCCCGATCCCATGACGGTGAAATCGGCCATGTCGGTCTCTCCGAACACGTTCGTGCCGCCAAGAAATGCGTAAAAGGGGGTATTTAGGCTGGCCGTGGTATTTATGAAGGGCGGGGGTGGAGCAAATATTCCGAGGTCGAACATCTGGCCTCGGGTATACAGATTGAAAGTCTCGTCCAGGGAGTGATGTTTGTACTCCATGCCGAACTTCATGCTGTGCCGGCCTTTTTGCCAGCTCAATGTATCTCCGGCGCTGTAGGTTTTTTCGATACCGGCATTGTCGGCAAATGGGCTGGCGCCCAAGTCGAAGGAGTTCGCCACTGAGATTTCCGGCATACCCGCGAATAAGTTGCCGAGCGGCGAGGTGATTCCCAACTGTGACGCCGAGAACGGTTCCTGGGGCCGAGAACCCGTGGTGATGATGCCCAATCCGAATCGCGCCTCGTTTACGATGTGCGACGAGACAACCTGAGTATCCTCAAGCGAAAGCACCCTCTGGTTAAGATCTGCAGTGCCGCCGAAACCCGGAACCGGAAGCGCGTTCGCGAGCCCGAACAAGTCGAACAAGCCCTGAAGAGTGGGGTTGTTCGCCCCGAAGAGCTTGGCGGAAAACCGGTTCGAAGTCGAGAGCTGGAAATCCAGATTCGTATTCAGCTGGTCCTCGTGGAAAGTGGAGACGGCGACCACAGGCACGGTGCATGTGTTTTCCACAGTAGGCACGCAGTTGCCCGGCGCCGATGGGATCACATAAGAGCCGTTTGGCAAGGTTGCCTGCAAAAGAAACTGCGCCGTGGGATCCACTGCTGGCACTCCGAAAGACGTTCCCAAGGCAGCAATCCCCGCATTGGATCGGTCATTCGTCAGATTGTCCGGAACAATCACCGTGCCAACAGAATTCAGCAACGATGTTCCGTTTCGCTCGCGGCTTCCCTGGTAGGAGAGAAAGAACCACATCCGATCCTTGACTATCGGTCCGCCGAGTGTTCCGCCGAACTGATTGCGCTTGTATGGCGGACGCGGCACGCCTGCTGCGTTCAGGAAGTAATTGTTGGCATTGAGCGCGTCGTTGCGGAAAAACTCGTAGAGGTTTCCATGCAAATTATTGGTCCCTGACTTGGTAACTGCCGCCACGATCCCGCCGGCAACGCGTCCTTGAGACGCGTCATACTGGCTGGTTTGGACTATGAACTCCTGTAGAGAATCCGTGGCCGGAACCGCCAGATTGGGGGTGGAGCCCGTGCCGATGGAGTTCGCGTCGGTACCATTGATGATCACCGAGTTCGAAGTTGCCCGGTTCCCGTCGACGTAGATTGGCGCAGCGCCCCGGCCCAACTCGGATGAGTTCTGCACCGGGCCTGAGGTGCCTGGCGTGAGAGTCAACAGTTGCTGGAAATTCCTGGTTGGCAGCGGCAACTGGCGGATCTGCTCTTGCTCGATGACCGTGCCGCGAGCTGCATTCTCGGTTTGCACCAAGGCTGGTTCAACCACGACTTCAACTGTGGCCGTTTGCGCGGCCACTTTGAGATGAATGTCCAGATTCGTTGTTTCCGTGATGAGGACGGTGACGCCTTCCGCCGTCGTCTTGCCGAATCCGGCTTTTTCTGCCTCAACCCGATAGGCCCCAGGAGGTACCAGCGAAAAGGCATAGTGCCCCGTCCCATCGCTGGTGGTCTCGCGCTGCACTCCCGCCGCGCTGGTCAGTGTGATCTTGGCTTCGCCGATGACGGCCCCGCTGGGATCTTTCACGACTCCCGTGATCTGCCCGGTGGTCGGAGATTGCCCCGACGCCAGACCGGCAAACAGGAAAAACCCTGCCAAAACAAAAAGTGGAACAGCCTTCCGCAGTTGCATACTCATCTCCTTAATGCAGCGCTAGATTCGTTTGCGTGATGCGACCCGCCCTCCCGTGTACAGGAGAACGAGTTGATCGATGGCCTCTTCGTCGCTCATGCCCAGGTGCCGCTTGGCTCCAAAAAGTTCCTCGGCCAGGAAGTACGTGAAAAATTGCAAGTAAATTGCGGTATAGGCGAGGGAAGGATCCACTCCCGGTGGGAATGCGACTTTCGACTCTCGAATCATCGCATTGGCGTAGGTCCGGAGACCTCCCGCGATTTCACGAAAACTATGGATGAAGTGCTTGTGCCGGAACTCAACCACATCGATGTACATCAGCCGCCAGTAATCCAGGTTTTCGGAGACCACCCGCCCGATCGCGCGCGCCAATTTTCTGAGTGAATCTGGATCGAGGGAAGCCATCAGGGGAATGAGCTCCTTCTGGCGAATGGCTTCCATCTTGCGGCCCAAGTGATGAACCAAATCGATGAAGATGTCTTCTTTAGTGTCGTAGTAGATGTACAGCTTGCCCATCGACACACCCGCCTTCTTTGCAATCTCGCGAACAGTGGTGCCGTGGAACCCCTTCCGGGTAAAGAGTTGGAGGGCGGCGCGCTCAATCTTGAGCCTGTTCTTCTCGACGGTGCTGTGGAGCAGCTTGGGCATTTATTCTCTAATCGACTGCGGCACGTTTTATCAAAGCGAGCGCTCGCTCTTGTTGCGACATTATGGCTTTTACATCCGTTTGACGGACCTTGTCAAGGGAATTCTAGTAAGGGACTCAGAGATGAACCTTCCCGGCAAGGTTATGTTCGGGACACCCACGGGACACTAGAACCCCAAGAACTGGCTACAGACTGGGCCTGTGGTTCGCCAAAACGTTGCGCGCTACATTGCAACGACTTCATCTGCTTGGCGTGTATACCCAAGAAAACCAATATGCCATACCCAGTAGCGATGGTGCGCCACTACACGTGGCAAGGTCGGTGCTGCCGTTCCGCAACATCAACTGGAGGTCATGCTGGCCACACCAGCGGTCGTTCCTGGAACACGATTCTCCAGTCCAGCACCTCGGTGTACATCAGGCGAGTGGTCTGCTCAACAGCCTGTTGCAACAGTTGAGAGTTCAGTTCGTTCGGGCGCACCGGCAGATTGGCGACGGCTTGGCGAAGTTGCTCAAGTTCCTCGCCCATTCCGAGCGAGCGTTGCACAACCCGATGGAATTCGCCTTGGCTACGGATGGCCGCCACCGCGGCGCCCAGGGCCGGGAGGAAGGCGGCGCAGAACGTCAACCACCGATCCCATGTGTCCGAAAGCTCGTGGCGGGCGACAAAAAAGTGAATAACGCAGGCGCCAAGAGTTGTGAGGAAAAGGAACTCGCCGAAAAAGCGGAGCCTGTGATCCACCGAGCCTAGCCGATCCGTGTTCTTAACGTGATAGTTCTCTTGACCGGCGATCAGCGCTTCCAAAAGAAGTTCTTTAAGTCCGGACAAATACTCCGTGCTCACGACGATGTTGGGGAGTCCCGCAGCCCGTTCGACTGCCCGCGCGTGCCAGTGCATCCATGTCGCGGCCGGATTGCCATAAGTGGCTAGATGTGGAGGGACGTTGACCTGGTGCCACACGCCCCCAAGCACAGAATTAAACCCTGTCACCCGCAACTGCTCGGCCAATGTCCGGTAGTCAATCCACTGCTCATGCCAGCGCCGCCGCCTCCCATACCAGGTGAGCCAGATAATGCCGAAGATGACGACCACCTCGGCGGCGATGCAAACCATCTCGGCGTGCGGGGCTCGGGCGTTAGCGTTCGCCGCTCGGACTCCAGGGCTGTGCACCGTCTTGGCAATCAAGGCCAGGAAGACAGCAAGAGCGCCCAGCAGATAGATCCATACGAATGAGCTACGGTAGTTATTGGCGTAGTACACCGAGAGGCCGTTCGCCCACGAGTAGTGTGGAAGGTAACTTTTCTCAATCCATTTGATAGTTGTGTCCGGAAGTCTGTGTTGGCGCTCTTCTCCAACCCGCCCCTCCCAATCATGGCGCCAGTCTTCTAGCGTCGCGGAAATGAACTCCGGCACGTGTATCTTCGGGGCCCTCAGCTTGCCCCGGACTAGGTCGCGAAAGAAATCCCACGCTCCCCCCACCAGGGTCCACGAGCGGCGACGCTCAGCAAAATACGCTTCACGCTGGCCCCGAACTCCTCGATGACTGCCGTTGCTATTGCGGTCTGGCGGCAGTAGTAGTTCGATCACCTCATCGGTCAACAGCCGCAGGTCACCCTGAAGATCCACCGGTTGTCGTATCAACCGCCAAGTGGGTCGTCTGATATGCCAGTCCGCAGGGGATGCCCAGTTGACCCAGAGGGTGGGAATGCCGCGTCGAAGGGCCTCGTGCACGATCTCTCCGGTCCCACCAGTGCCTTGCGAATCCTTACCGTCCCAGAGGGCGATTAGCAAGTCAGTCTGGTTTAACACCACACGCCCCGCAGCCAAATAGGAAGCTTCCGCGCGCGTGCGACAGCCGTCGAGCTCGAACACTGCAGTGGCAAGATCGCGCAAACGGCAATGCTCAATCAGCCCACGTGAATCAAAGTCCTTCCCGTATTCTTTGCGCTCGAACGGCAGCACGACCTGGAGTTCATAACCGAGTCGTTCGGCTTCGGCTGCCACCCATTGATCCGCGCCTTCGGCCAGTGCACTGATGAGCCGTAGCCCAGACGGTGGTTTGCCATCAAGACTGGCAGGAGGTTCCCAAAACAAGTCGGGACGGGCAGTAGCCACTCCATCGAAGGTGTCCTGGATATGGAGCAGCAACTTGCGGCAGGTTTCGCGCAGAGCGAGGACGTTCTGGGTCGGGTCGCTTCTTCGGATCAGAACGGTGACCCACAACGCCAACTCGGAGCACGAGCGTCGCCCGTGGAGGGTGTTCTGACGACTCGCCCCGCAGGCCATTTGGAGGTGTCTTGTCGAGCGTCTGTCGATTTACACTAGCGGCGGAAATGGAGATCGGCCCAGTTTGGGTTGATGGATTGCTCATACCATCTTGCCTGAGTAAGCTCGTCGTCAACGCATTCTATCTCCGGCTGCGCTCGGTGACAATCTGAACCGATAAATCACGCAATTAATGTCTCATCGAAAACTCCAGGCGTGGAGGTATCCGGTTGATCTATCAGAAGTTTCCGAAACTTCTCGGCCCGAGTCCCAATCATCAACTGCCCAAAATCCGCCTTGCCACCAGCGTTGTAAGTACGTGAATCCACGAGGTCACAGGATCATTGTCTCAGACTGCCCAAAAACTGTGTTTTTGAGGTAGCTACGAATTCGCGACTGACGGCCCCCCGTTGATAGCAGCCGAAATTGTTGAACGCGACTGCCTGCCTAGTGGGCAGTCCAAAATCGAAATGTTGACCAATCGTAGGAATTCTGCGGGTTCGGATTTTTCGGTGACCAGGCGGGAATTCGCCCCGTCCACGGTTGTTTCCGTCCTCGGCGAGAATATGACATAATCCCTTGCCGGACACAGTTCGATTTCAAGCACCGGGGCAAAACCACCGTTTCTACGCGATTTTCTTCACTGGCAGGCCTCAGCCGTGAGATGGAGAGAAGTTCTTAATGTTGCGAATGCCCTCAACAAGAAAACGATTGGCCATTTTCCTTAGTTACCGCCGTTCCGATTCGGCGGGGTATACCGGAAGATTAAGTGACAGGTTGCGCAAAGAATTTGGAGAAGCTCGGTATTTTCGAGACATCGACACAATCAAGCTTGGCACCAGCTTTGTTCAATCCATTGAAGATGCTGTCTCGTCATGTTCCGTGTTAGTCGCCCTGATCGGCAGCGGCTGGGCCACCGCCACCGACACCAACGGTCACCTCCGCCTCGAAGATCCAAACGACTTCGTTCGGCTGGAAATTGCCAGCGCTCTCAACCGCAAGATCCCCATAATCCCCGTTCTCGTGGGCGGCGCAACCATTCCTCGGGCGGAAAGTGTGCCTGCGGACATCCGGGGACTACTCGAGTATGAAGCTCACGAGCTCAGTGATAGGAGGTGGGCATATGATCTCGATCAGTTAGTGGTTCAGATCAAAGACATCGTCAATCCGAGGTGGCGGCTTAGGCGCGCTACATTTGTAGCAGCCTGTGTCCTTCTTGTTCTCAGCGGCCTGGCCGTTGCGGGGCGCCGTCTGGCTACACGCCCTCCTGTGCTGAAGATCCCACGATTTGCAGCAGTCAACCCGATAAACAGTACGGGTGACAAACACTATGATTACCTCTCAACCGAAATTGGGGATAGTCTTGGTGCGGGCCTAGCTTCCCCATCCAAATTGAATGTCATTCCACCGGAAGACGTTTTATCGGTATTGGAAGATGTATCCATCTCCCCCGATCAATGCTCGAAAAAAGCGAATCCCGGCCTTTTGCGCGACTTGCTCGGTGCGTCCTATCTCATTTTCGGCGATTTCCACCCCACTGTCGGCGGAGATTCCAAGAAATTCCACCTCCGGCTGTGTCTTGAAGATGCGTACGGCAAAGTGTTGGACAAATTCGACGCCGATGCTACAGCCGAAGAAATGGAAGCGATTGCGGCCCAGGCAGCAGCGCACTTCCGGGCTGCGATCGGTTATGCGGGGGTTTCAGTCGCGGATGCAGCCGACATCTACCCGCAAAACGCAAGAGCCCGCAGCCTGTACTTCGAGGGGCTGAGCAAACTGCGTTCCTTGAATGCGCGGGACGCGCTCACTTCACTGGAGCAAGCCGCTGCCCTGGAGGATTCAAATCCCCTAATTCATGCGGCCATGGCGGACGGATGGTCCATGCTTCGCCGCAATGAGGAAGCCAAGCGGGAGGCAAAGCTGGCCCTTGATCGTTCTACGAATGCCTCGGGGGTTCCACTGCCGCCCGAATATCGCGAGGCCATTAAGGCCAGGGCCGCCGAGATCAACAGCAAATGGGGGGATGCAGCAACATTGTATGACTCGCTTGTCGATTATTTTCCCGAGCAAATCGACTACGGTCTCAAGCTCGCTTCGGTCCGCACCGCCGGATCGGAGCCAGCGAAAGCTTTAGATGAAATTCGTGAGCTGAAGAAGCTCCCACCGCCGCTCGGTCAGGATCCTCGCATTTCGATCGAAGAGTCGAAAGCTTACGAGGGGATGTCCGATCACAGGAAGGCTTCGCATGCTGCTGAGAGCGCGGTTCAGCGCGCTCAGGATAAGGACGCTCATCTACTGATTGCCGTTGGGCTGGTGCAACTCTGTTGGACGCGCAGGCAACTGGGCGACCCCAAAGCGATGACCGACTGCGATCGTGCACAGAAGATATTCGATGTTTTCAATGACGAAGTCGCAGCGGCGGTGGCTTATAACGACATCGCTACCGGTTTAAGCGATCAGGGCCGTTACGATGAGGCCAAGGAGATCTATTCACGCGTAATCTCCGTGACGAAAAACGCGAACGATTCGGTCGATATGGCCGGAGCACTCATCAATAAGGCGAGAGTATCCATTCTGAAGGGCGATGGCGATGCGGAACCTCTTTTGCGCCAGGCGCTCGATGTATCACACTCCGTCGACGACAAGTATGACGAGGTTCTCGCTCAGATTATTCTTGCTGGTATCGATCAGGACAGCGCGCGATTGGCTGATGCGGCGAAACGGGCAGCTGACGCCCGCGATCTTGCCCATTCTATCCAGGACCGGTCTTCGGAAGCCTACGCGTTGGGAGCTCTGGCCGGGCCCAGTCGGAAGCCGGCGATCTTACCAGCGCCCTGCAAAATTACCAGCACTCGATGGCGATTCGACAGGATCTGGGAGAGGAGATTGAGGTAGCGATCACGGGCACCCGGATTGGACAACTATATCTTCGCGTGGGACAGTTCGCCGATGCAGAAAAGCAATACAAAGACGCGCTTCAGATCTTCGGAACAAAACAAAAACCTAGTCAAGTAACGCAGACGAAGCTCTATCTTACCAGCCTCGATCTGGAACGAGAGCAGTTTGCAGATGCCGAAGCCGATGTTAAAAGTGCACTGGACGACATCGCGAAGAACGATCCAGATACGAAGAAGGACCCAGATACAAAGGCAGACGCGCTTTCTTTCCTGGTTCGTTCCTTGATTGGACAGGGACGGCTTGACGACGCGAAGGCGCGTTATCAAGACATCGAACAACTCAGGTTTTCCGATTTCGACGTAGGCCTCGATGTTTCGCTGGCTGACGGGTTATTACTCACGCAGGCAGGAGACCCCACAAAAGCGCTTACGGTCCTGAAGGAGGCGGAACAAAAGGCTAGGGAAAAGGGCGAGTCCTTCAGCGCCTTAGAGTTTCAGTTGGCGGTCGTGAAAGCGTACGAAAAATCGAACAATCGTGATGCCGCCAAAAACGAACTTGGCAAGTTGCGGGGCTCTGCCCAGAGTTGCAGCGCGAACCTGGGTTCTGGTCAACACTGCGGATTCCCGCTCATCTCCGCACAGGTCCGGAAACTGGGTCGTTCTTTGCGCTCGTAAGGGAAGTTCGCGATCCGAAGGCCGCAAGCCCAATTGAAAGCCAGTGCCAAAAAATCCCCTTGGCTTCCGCGAAGGACATGTTAGAATTCCGGCAATTTCGCGACGCTCCCCCGGGGAATTACCACATGAGACTACGCCTCGCAGTATTTCTCTGCTGCTTCTTGGTTGTCTTCGTTGTCGGCTCGATCTTTCTCAGCCCGCATGTCTTGGCGGATCGCGAGATTAAGGACTTGCCGGGTTCAAAGAATGGAACCGGCGCGCCAGGCGATTGCTCCGACAGTTCCCCGACGCCATTTGCAGTTGCATTAAACGGCCAAGTCACTCCGCCGACCTGCAACGGGTTTACTGGAACTGGAGCCTACCCCAACTACGCGCTGCCGCTAGTTTCTGCTGACCAGTCCTTCACCCTGACAGTAACCCCTGTTCTGTGGGGAGGCGGTGCAGCTTCCGACACCATATTGCACCTTGAGTTTTCCTCAACGAATCCGAATCTTACTCTTCAATCGTTTGTCATCGGAGGACTCACCTCGACAGACTCGAGCGTGCCTGCGTTGTACCCGGCGTACGTCGTTTGCTCTATCGTAGAAGGCACGACGACTCAATTTTATGAACTCGAGGCGGTCGAAAATAGCAATACCTCCGCCAGCGTGGTTGTCTGCACAACGCCAACCATGACTACTGGGACCGACTCGGACGGAACACCTGAGCTCGACGTGATTCAACCCACTCCGATTAATTTTGCAGATGGCGCAACCACCCGTTGGGATATCGTCGGGCTGAATGGAAGCAACCCGCTTTCGTCGCCTTTGCCGTCAGTGGATCTTTTTGTCTCTGGAGTGCCCAGCGATCTGGTGAATGAGTTGAACCTTAGTAGTCCGACGACGAACAACTTAACCAGCGCCTTCATGGCGAATGCAAACAACTTTCTTGCGGTTGCATTCAATAGTGCAACCAACCAGACAGTCTCCGCTGGAGGTCTGGATATCCCGACCGTTACCACGCCCTTGAGTAACGATTCGATCTCCTCTGCCACCACCGTCGATCCCACGATGGCAATTTCGCCGGGTGGATTCACCAGCACGGTAAATATTGCCAGCGCCACCCCAGGGCAGAATCCGGACGGGAGTTTCTCCAACGAACCTTCACCTCCCGACCCACAAATTCCTGCGGGTTGCTTTAGTCCAAGCTCAGCAGCCGCGCCCATTTTTCGCACGGTATGGTATTCATTTACCCCAATTGGCGACGGCACGGTGACCATTGATACGGCAAATAGCCGCTTCGACAGTGTGCTGGCTGTTTACACCGGCGCCGCAGGTAATCTCATGCCGGTTTCAGGTGCATGCAACGACAATCCCGACGCGCTCCACTTGCAAGCGAAGGTTGCGGGAGTTCCGGTCACGCATGGCATCCAATACTTCATTATGGTGGGGGAATCTCCAACCCAGACCGGTCTCCTGAACGACAATGTAACCGGTCTGCCAGTTGTCCCGAACCAGACCGTGGCAGCTCCGCTCAGTAACGACGCGACCCTTTTCATTTCGGTGACCGAGTCCACGACTGCGGCAGCTGCAGTATTGAATCCTATCTCCGGGAGTACGCTGGCTTTCGGAAATCAGCAGGTTGGAGTGTCGAGCGCACCGCAGAAGGTCACGATAACGAGTACCGGTGGAACCCCACTGAATATTTCGAACATCAAGGTGTCGGGCGATTCAGGCCTGGCTATCTCGAATACGACGTGCAATGCGGCGGTAACCGAGGGAACGAGCTGCGAAATTGATGTTACCTGGACTCCTTCCGCAGTGGCCGCCATGGTCGCAAGTTCTCTCACATTTTCTGACGGCGTTGCTGGTTCGTCGCCCGCTTACTCAATCACGGGAACAGGCACTAGCTTCACCTTCCCGACACCGGCCTCGACGACAGGCACGCTGACCACCACAAACAATGCGACCTATGCGTTGTCGGTGAGCGGATCAGCCGGATTCGGAGGCACCGTTTCGTTCCTATGTGGAGGTTTGCCAACGAATACACAGTGCAACTTTACTCCGACAACCGCAACCCCCGGTTCGTCTGGCACAACCAATGTAACTCTCACGGTCTCTCGCATTTCTACGACAGCGCTACTGAGACCGCGGCGGTTTACGCTGGAAGCTTCCGGCGGGATTGCTCTCCTGCTTCTGGGGTTCGTGGGGAGACGAAAGCGCAAACGACTTTTTCTAACTGCGGTAGCGCCGTTGCTGGCGCTGGGCATGATCGTTCTCATCGCCTCTTGTGGCGGCAGCAGTGGATCCCAAATTCAGACGGAACCACCGCCAGCCCCTGGTAATTACTCGTTCACGGTGACAGCGGCGTCTACGACAGGGTACACGGCGCCCGCGGTCGATCTGACGTTAGTGGTCCAATAAGCATGAACGGGTCGGCTCGCCCCTCAGAAACAGTCTGTGCAAGAGTTTCTGACGACCCAAAACGGTTTCCGGCTCGCCACTTCAGTCGGAGGTGTACTGACCGGCCGCGGCCTGGTGAAGTCGGAATGGCTCAGAAGCTACGTACCAGGAGAAGAGCCCGCCCAGTTCGACATGACTATTCAGAGCGTCCAGCAGCTTTTGAGCTTTGCGGTCTTCGTGACACTGCGGATAGTCGGGGTTGGTTTTCATAGAGCTAGTCTGTCAGACGCCGGCTGTGAGCACAAGAGCCTCGGACTCTTCCCTGGCGACAACAACCCAGTAGGTACAGGATTGGCATCCGCCTACGGCTCAGTGAGTGTTTGCGCAAAGCCTTACGGCTTGCTTCCTTGGGGTAGCTTGGGCTCTCCTTCGGTTGGTGCAGCATCTTTTTTGGGCGGCTTCACACTTCCCAGATTTAAGGCATTGCCTATGGTTGTTATATTCCCCTCCGCAATGAGTTTTGCCAGACTTGAGATCAGGGGAGCCAGATCCTGAACATTTCCATCGGCATTGCCGATATTCAGTCCGTTGCCTATGAAGACTACTTTGCGGTCCAGAACAGCTTGAAACAGTTGACCCACGACGGAGGGCTTGTCTTCCGGCTCACTCAAGAACTCGACCCGCACATCGTCGCCTTCCACGACCAGAAATCCGAGCGGAACGGTTTTCGAACTCAGGCCGCCGCCTGATGCAATCTTGGCATCGCCGCTAACAATCCCGAAATTCACTGAAGCAAAGGGAATGATGGCAGTTCCACCTGCACGAATGGGCTCGCCCACCAATGAGCTCGACTTCAACTGGGAGACGAGTTTGTCATACTCGCCCAGCGGCTTTTCTGCGGGCACTTGGGCGCGGCAAGGAATTCCCAATAGCAAGAGTGCTGCTGACAAACATGCGTATTTTGATTTCACGGGATAGCCTCACTTTGCGTCTGATTTAGCGAGGTTGATGAAACGAGTTCCTTTCCCAGTAATGGCAACAAAGCCCAAAGGCCGCGCTTCACCACTCATATAAAACAGATTGGCTTTAGACTCGGCACTTTGTGGGGCGGTTCCGCTCGGCACCTTGGTGGCCGCAGTGCCGAATTTGACGTCGATCATTAGGATCGGGATTAGCGTGACAGAACCGACTTTGATCGGCTCCCCTATGACGGTTCTTACGCTGAGATCGTGACTCAGGCGCTGGGCCATACCGTCAACGAGATCCGATGTGCTTGGCGGTTGGACAGGCTTTGCTTTTTGTTGCGGCGCATTTTGAGCCATTCCGAGAGAGCCGACCAACAGGAGAAACATGATTGAGGGGATGATCTTCTTGGCCAAGGGATACCTCCAATTTTGAACTGCGTATCTGAGGGAACGCTTTAAGCCCGATTAGCTTCTACTCGCGAACAAACCGCGAGCGTCACGAATGCTCGCAGCTCACAACTTCGTGTGCCTTTGACGCAACGTCCCGATCGTCACTACCAGCAGTCCCGCCAGGCACATCCACGCGAACCAGTCCCCAAGGTGCGAATAGATCGTCCTCACTCCTTTCACGGGAACCTCAGATACTAGCGCATAGTCGGTGGTCCGAAAGTGATCCATCACGGCCAATTGTCGGCCTTGGTAGTCGTACGCGGCTGAGAGCCCATGACTTGTGTGCCGAATCAGATTGAATCCCTGCTCAATGGCCCGGAGGCTGGCCATCTGCGTGTGCCAAGGATCGATCTGCTGCCAGTCGTTCGAGGGGACAAGCATGATATCGGCGCCCAACGCCCCTCCTTGCGCGAGCAGTTGCGGAAAGTCGGCGTCGAAGAATGATGGCGATGCCATGACGAGACTCCTGGTCGATTCAGCGGAGAGCGGCACCAGGTGAAGGGAAAGGCTCTTCGGGGAACGACATGTCCTATTTAGCTCAGCCGTGCGACGAATTCAGTGACCCCAGTCACACCGCAAAGATCCACGGGGCTTTTGCGAAGGCGGACCAAGGGCCGCAGGCCGGTCTCGATCAACGCACACTTTTCTCGTCGTTGGTTTCTGTGGGCCTTAGTTTCTGAAAGTATGACAAATCGCCAACTCACTCACCGACATTGCGCCGGATTCCGGTTGGATTACGGGCAAAGCGGAAGTCGAACTAAGAAGAGCCATGCGGGCCCGAAGTCGGCTTCGAGGAGATCACCCTTGATCTCCCCCAAGCTCGTTTTTGGATAACTTCCGGTATGCCGATGACTCGGGAGCAATTGGCCGTCCTTTGCCAAACGCGTCTTTAGGCCGAGCGCATAGCGGATGTTCTCCCGCACCAATAATTGCCCAAGAGTTGAGACGGATAGGTTAATAGAAGCCTATCATCGCCAATAAGCCGGCTTTACTCTATCTGCCGGAGCGCATCACTCGGTTGTGTAATTGATTTCCATCCGCCGGACTTGAATGCTGGAAATGTACAAGACCAGCAGGGCTACGATCACAATGCCAAGAATTGCGACGGGCGTGGAAACCGGGTCAGGATTGGAGACCAGCAGTGACAGCAGTGGTGACGCACCGGGAGGGCTGGGGATGTCCACGGGGCACAGCGATTTCAGATAGTAGATGACGCTGAATTTCTTGAGCAACGCGGGTAGAAAGGGATTCACTGCTTCCCAGGCCAGGATTGCCCCTGCCGGCAGAATCGGATTCCGGAACAACATTCCGGCGGCCAGGAAAAAAGCTCCATAGCCCAGGCAGGCCAGAGCGGTAATTCCCAGATACGCAGCCGAATGGGCGAGACCATGATTTTGATATAGGTAAAGGTCCCGCGCATTCGGACTGAAACTCCAGGTGAAGACAACGATCTGCAGCAACTCGCTGGTAACAAAAATGACGCATGTCGCCAGCAGGCCGGCCAGGAACTTTCCCACCATCAGCACCTCGCGGCGAATCGGCGCCAGAAAGTAAAAATGGAGGCTCTTGTCGAGGATTTCGCCGCGGAACAGATTCATGAAGATCCCCAGGCAGCCGAAAAAGACCGCGAGGCGCAGATAGAAAAACTGGAATACTCCAGCGAAAACGACGGAATCCTCGGGCAGGTTGTAAGCTTTGCGGATAGTAATGCCGGTCACTTTTCCATCCGTGAGATCGAGCAGCAGGTCGTTGGCCCCGTCGGAGTAGTGATAGGCCTCGCGAGGAATTGTTGCGACCCGCCCCGACTCGATCGGCCTTTGGTCGTTCCAATGGAAACGTATCGGCGGCTTTCCCAGCAGCGCAATCACCTCCTGGCTCGACATGCCCGGCCTGACGGCGAGCAGGTCCTGGTAAGTCAGCGCTTTATCACTCCGGGTGGCGATGTGGCGACTTCTCTGCCGCTCGCGGGCGTTGAACACGGTGTGGGCAGTGAACGGCAGAAGCGGCAGCAGCGCGAGGATGTAGATCCAAAGGCCGCGCCGCGCAAAGAACGTCTTCTTCATCTCCAGACGGATGACGGACTTGATCTGTTGCCACCAGAGCTTCGTCATCGCACTGCCTCGTCGTTGCCGATCAGATATTCGTAAACAGAATTCACATCGTCGTCGGCGGGAGCGACGGATTCGATCTCCACTCCGTTCAAAGCGATGTGATTCAACATCAGATAAAACCGGTCAGCATCGCGGGTTTTGATCAACAGTCCGCGCTCGTCGTTGTGGATACGGACTTCGATGGTGTGCTCGGACTCCATCATTTTGGAGGCAACTTCTCGCGGCCGATCGCAGCGGATGAGAATCTGCGCAGGATGCTCGCGGATTTCGTTGCGCACGCTGTGGATTGGACCCTCCGCCACCACATACCCATTGCTCAGCAGGATGACCTGATCCGAGATGGCGTCGACTTCGTGAAGAATATGGCTGGATAGAATCACGTAACAACCGTCTGCCGCCGCCGAGCGAAAGAGCGCGATCATCTCGGCACGAGCCAGCGGATCGAGCCCGTTTAGAGGTTCGTCCAGCACCAGCACTCGCGGGTTGTGACACAAGGCTTGAGCGAGCCGGATGCGCTGGCGCATCCCCTTGCTATAACCCGCGACGTTGCGGGCTGCGGCATCGGTAAGGTTCACTCGCTCAATGGCGTGCCGGGCAAGGTGATCCGCAGTTTGGGGGTCGCTGCCTCCCAGCCGAAGATAGGAATAAACGAACTGAAATCCTGTCAGGCCCTTCGGGAAGGAGTCGAACTGCGTGCTGTAGCCGAGGATTTTGAAGAGCTTCTCCGGTTCGCCTGGATCAAGGCCCAGGACGCTGATTCGGCCGCGTGTGGGACGCACCAAACCGGTCATTATGTTCATTAAGGTAGTTTTTCCCGAACCGTTTGGACCCACTAAGCTGGTAACGCCGGGAGGAATGGAGAGATTGACCCGGTTCACTCCGAGAATCTCGCCGTAGAACTTCGAGACGTCTTCGAACACGATGCGATCGTTCTTAATCACCTCGCTCACTTGATCACCTCGTAGGCCCGTACCTTGCGCACCAGGAGCGCGAGGCAGATTCCACAGTAGATGAGCAAGGCGATCCACGCTTCGGCGGACGACATCGAACGCCCGCTGTCAATTCGAAATAGCGAGGTCCAAACGGTGGCCATCAGATAGACGATATCGATGAAGTGACCCGACTGGGTGCGCATTACGCTATTGATAGCTTGTGCGAAGCCGGCTCCGAAGAACAACACGGCAAGCAGCAGCGCGCCGGCGACGATTCTCCACTTCACCCAAGCCGAGAGGGCCATGGCTAGAAGTGACAGAATTGCGATCCATATTAAAGAAGAAAGAATGAGGCTGCCAGCGATCCAAAGATGATGCCAAGTCCACTCAGAACCTGCGAGGCTTGACTGCACGGCGAATAGAACCAAGCCGGGAATCCACGTAATCTGCGAAAGCAAGATGGCCAAAACGGAGGCCTTGCCAAGCACATATTCCGCGCGCGAGAACGGGCGGCAGAAGTACAAAGGCAGCGCACCGTTGGCGATGTCGGGCGAGATCAGGCCCGGTCCGGTGAAGGCGGTGAGCACAAACCCCAAGAAACCCTGCACGTTTATAAAATAGAAAAAGAACACGTTGTCGATTCGGAGGAGTTGATGGTTGACGCCGAATCGCTCTAAGAAGCTCAGGTTATGGGCAACATAGATCGTGAGCAGGCAAAACAAGGGATAGAAAAAGCAGAGTACGAAGAGCCCAGTCTGGAACTTCGAGCGAAACAGGTTTCTCCGGGAATAGCGGAATAGAACCAGACAACGCGACCACGCCGGAGTAAGCGGGCCGGAGTACGACGTGTAAGTGCGTCTATAGACTGCCACGGTAGTTCTCCGGAGTGCTCGATTTCAGAGCCTGCATATCAACCTGCATTTCAACTTTCCATCGCCTTCAGGAAAATGTCCTCCAGCGTATCGCGGCGGAAATTGAGCCGGCGGATGCGGACATCGCGTTCCGCGGCGATGCGATAAATGTCACGAATCTCGACTCCGTCGGCGAGGATCATCTTCAGGCGATTTGCGGTTGTGGCACACTCGCAGCCCAGCTTTTCGATGGCTTCGGTGAAATCGCCGTTCGCGCCGCAAGTTTCCAGTTCCAGGAATCTTTTGTTGGCCTTGCGCTCCTCCTCCAGGTTCGAGTAGTGCGCAATCCGGCCCTGGTTCAGGATCAGCACCTCCTCGCAAGTGTCTTCGACATCGCGCAGAAGATGCGAGCACAGCACGATCTGCAACTGCCGGCTGTCTCGGATGTCGCGGATCATGCGGATCATGCGTTGCCGCGCGGAGGGATCGAGACCGTTGGTCGGTTCGTCCAGAATCAAGAGCTTGGGTCCGTGGGCGATCGCCTGGGCCAGCTTCGCCAGTTGTTTCATGCCGAGCGAATAGGTTCCCAGCTCGCGATACCGCGCCTCTGCCAGCCCTACGCAGAACAGCGCTTCATGCGCGCGTTCGAGCGCTGCCGCCGCAGGCACGCCGGAAAGTTCCGCCATCATTTGAACAAAGGAAACCGCGCTCATCTTCGAGATGAACGCGTCATTCTCGGGCATGTAGCCGACCAGACTGCGAATTGTCCGGGTTGCCGTTCGGATGTCGTGTCCCAGTACGCGGGCAGAGCCGGAAGAAGGCTTGTAGAAGCCCAGAAGCGTATTGATCAGGGTGGACTTTCCAGCGCCGTTTGGACCAAGCAAGCCAATCGCCCGCCCGCGCAGGGAACAGACAAGGTGCTTCAGAATTTCACGCCTGCCGAACCGGACAGAAAGGCTTTGCAGCTCAATGACTGGGGTTTGCGGAGCAGCAGTTGCGGGCTGACTTGTGCCGTCTGCTGCTCCGGGTTGGATTGCTGTACTCATTGATTATTAGGTCTGGATTACTGGGTCGTGCCGGGAGGGCCCAGGGCTTTCCCCAGAAAAAGCTGCGGTGGAAATGGGCCGCCCTGGCCCATCGTCATAAGAGTACCGAGGTCGAAGCCCATGAAGCCAGTGTCACTTGCGACCACGATCCGCTGGGGCTCGCCGTAGACATAGATCAAGCCCGGCGCAGTGTTCGCCTGAAGCGTAGCAATGGACTTTTGCTGCTGCGCCGTGAGGGTTCCGACGGCTTTGATCTGATCCACCAACGGGCCCACCACGGGACCTATGTTGTGATAGAAGATCGCCGAGAAATTTGTGTATCCGTCGCTGGGCAGAAGTGCCTGAAAGGTTTGTGAATGGGTCAGCGTATTTCCGGCCTGGCGGTCTCGAATGGCTTGCGACAGGGTGCTGATGTCCGGCGCTGCGATCAGGTAACTGTCAACGTAGGTGTAATCAATCTCGAAGGTCGGCTGCTTCGAACTGTGGAGGGTGTAGTAAGTCTGCGAGCTAATCTGCTGGCTCGTGAGCTGGAGCGAGCCCTCGGACTGGCTCGCCTCTCGATTGAAACCATCGACCAGTTTGCCGATGGTCGACTGCAAGGTCGCTGGGTCATAGACTTCGAAAACCACTTTCCACCTTGGGGTGGGCAGTACCGGGCCATCGAACGCGATCGTTACTTCGCCACCAAGGGGCGCGGTGATGTCGTCGAGCACGCTCACACCGGTCTTCGCTTCGAACTTTGACAGCTCCTGCGGGAAGTTCGAGTCGCTGCTGCCGATCATCTGGAACAGCTCTTCCACGATGCTCCTGGGGTTCTTGATGACCAATGAATTCACCATGCTCGCATCGGGTGAAATGAACTCCAACCCACCCATGGAAGCGGGTGCGGCCAGCCAGGACGCTATGCCACGCCGCTCAGAAGCGAACGTCAGCGCGGCGCGATTCTCCGTCTTGCCTCCGACTTCGCGGCGTTCCATCATCAGGTAGCGGACGTCTCCTATTCCCGTGGGTAGCTGGTGGTGACTGCTATCAGGTACGTTTTGCGCGACAATTTGTTCCATGTCCGCACAGAAGAGCCAGCCCGCACCCTGTTGGTAGGAGTGGACCACTTGCTGGTACAGCGGTGTTTCAGTGAAATGACTCGCACTGGATTGCTGCAGCCGCGCCACTGCACGCTGCAGTTCTGCGACATCCGGACTCGCAACCAACACATCGTTGTTCACATAAACCAGGAACGGCTGGCCCGGCGAGGAGGATGCGGCCGACGGATCCCGCACGACCTGAAGCGCAGCTTGCGTACCATCTGCATTGAGCCGCTTCATCTCACTTTGCAGGAAAGTTCCCAGTCCGGGCTGCCGGACTCTAGCGAGCACAAGGGGCGCACTGTACGTCGCGCCGTCTTTCGCCACCGTGAATACGATCTCGTCTCCCAGATAGCCGCTGAAGGTTTTCAACTGGTTAATCACGTCGCCGAGCTTTGCTCCCTTACCACTTTGCTGTTCGCGCCACCAACTGCGCAGCGCCGGGCTTTGCTGCAGCCGTTCCTGGAAAACCTGGCTGGCTTCGCCCAGAGTGGCTGCCAGGTTGGGAATCGCGGCGTAGACGACCGTATGATCGGGAACGTAGGGCAGAAGGTCGGAACTGTAGCGCAACCCCGGTCCCGGAATCGCCTCGAACTGCTTTTGCAGCAATGCAAAGTCTCCCAGCAGAGCGAGGTATTTTGCGGAATTGCGGCTCCAGGCAATCTCGTTTTGGATTGGAACCTTGGAGACGCTGGAACTGGAGGTCGCTTCGTCGCCCGCGGTCAGTTCGGTGGTCTGCTCGCCATACGCCACTCGAACCACGCCCTCGATCACCGCTACGCGAGAACCCTTGGTCCCGTGGTTGACGGAAAATATTGTCCCTTTTACCGATACCAGGCAATCGTCGGTGGCGACATAAAGCCGGCCAGTACGCTGCTTCGCCGCCTGCACGATGATGCGGCCGCCATCCAAATGGATTGTGGTTCCTTTCCATTCGCGAGATACCGAAAGGTCGGAGCGCTCACCCATCTCAACCAGCGATCCATCGAGCAGCCGAACTACCGCATTCGAACCCTTCGCGGTACGGATCTCATCTCCGTTCCTGATCTGATAACCCGCCGGAAGCACGCGTACTTGCTCGTTAGAAACCGCATACAATGATCCGTCCACATTCTGGACGGCGCCGCGGATGGCGTGCTGGCCAGGGAAAAGACCGTTGACCAGCGCAAGCGCCATAACAGCGACGACGATGACCGCGGCCGCGCCCATGGCCCACTGCCACACGGGAAAACCGCGATGCGCGATCCTCCGTCGCACCTCCGGTTGCCACACCGGCTGCAGTTCGCCGCTGCGGACCTGCTCGACGGCATGCCTGCATGCGACACACTGGTGCACGTGGTCTTCGAACAGCAACCTGCGAGCCTCCGGCAGATTCTTGCCCAAATATTCTGGGATGAGGGTTTGAAAATCCTGACAGCTGCGCAGCTTGCGGATGCTGAGCTCCGCGGCTGGAGACCCGGTCATCGAACTCCAGACGCGCTCACCAGCCTGGGAAACCACCTGGCCTTCCACATGTTCGTTTCGAATTTCAGAGAGTAACCGGTCGAATTTATGATCGCTCATGATCTGTCTCCCAGGTACGGACGAAGCTCCTTGCGGAGCTGTTGACGAGTGCGATGTACGATAACCGCCACCAGCACTTGTGAGATGTCGAGGGTTTGGGCAATCTGCCGATTGCTGAGTCCCTCGAGGAAGCGTAGCGCAAAGATCTCCGCCGGCCGCGGCTTTAGCTGAGCCAGGGCTCGGGTTAAGGCCTGGCGAAGGCCAGAGACATCGGCTCGCACGGGCGCCGGTGGCATCATGCCGGAAGCCTCTTCAGGAAGCGGAACGGTGTGGTCGGCGTGGCGCGATCGGATCACGTCCAGAGCCGCGTTGATTGCCGCCCGGCGCAGATAACTTTCCGTGTTTTCGAGCGGATCGGCACTCCGGCCCCGGCGCAGCAATCTCAGAAAAACGGTTTGCAAAGCATCTTCCGCGTCCCCGGCATTGCCGGTGATCCGATAGGCCGTGCGGAACACTAGACCGTGGTGCTCCCGAAAGGCTCGCTCGAGTTCGTCAGGAATCGCGATTGCCGGTTCCTCTAGTACGCTTTGCAGAGTACGCCTCCTGGACTTCTCTTTCATAGGTAAAGACGTAGAGCAGGGCTGATTATTACAGTTAACAGGAAAAAGATTCAGCGCCTTTTCCGGTGGAGGCAGCATTCTTCAAAAGTTGACGCGGGCCAGAAGTCGCGTTCGAGGAGATCACCTTTGATCTCCCCCAAGCTCGTTTCTCGCCGCGGGCCCGCTCCGAACGTAGCTGACCTGCCGGCGAAGGCGATCGTCCACCCGTTTTCTGTACAGGCTGTGAACTAGACGCCTACAATGCACAAGCGAGAGGTCCGAATTGGAATTCTGGTTCAAGAGCTACAGAATCGGTTCGCATTTCAGATCAAGCCGAAGAAGGAGCGGTCATGCGACGGGCAAAGGCTATTTCATGCATCCTCAGCATTGTTAGCGTCTGCGCCCTGGCGCCTCGAACTCCTGGACAGACGCTTGCCTCGCAGCACCCTATAGTAATTGCCGCGAGCGCGGTGATCGATGGCAAGGGTCACATACTCCATGACGTTCGGATCGTGATCGAGGGCTCAAAGATTGTTGCGATAGGTCCTAAGATCGAGGGGCCGGTGGACTATGACCTGCGCGGCCTGACGGTGTTGCCCGGCTGGATCGACGCGCACGTGCACATTACATGGATATTCGGCAAGGACGGGAAAAACGCTGGCACGGAAGGCACAACCCAGGAGGATGCCTATCAAGCGGCGTCGAATGCGTGGGTGACGCTGATGGCAGGCTTCACGACGGTGCAAAGTGTGGGCGCGCCCAACGATATTCCGCTGCGCGATGCTATCGCGAAAGGAATACTCCCCGGCCCGCGTATCCTGACGGCCAACGAACCGCTCGAAGGGCGAGGCGAGGCGACCGGCACGCCCGACGAGATCCGCGCTTACGTGAGGAAGCAAAAGCAAGCCGGCGCGGACCTGATCAAAATCTTCGCGTCGAAGTCCATTCGCCAGGGCGGAGGAATGACTCTTTCGCAGGAGCAATTGAACGCGGCTTGTGATGAAGCAAAGAAGCAGGGACTGCGCACGCTGGTGCACGCCTACAAAGAGGCGGTCCGCGCCGCGGCTCTCGCGGGCTGCACCGAAGTTGAGCACGGTACGCTGGCCCCGGACGACGACTTGAAATTGATGGCGGAGAAGGGCACCTATTTCGATCCGCAATGCGGGCTGGTCATTGAGAACTATTTGCAGAACAGGGAAAAGTATCTCGGCACACAGGGCTACACTGCCGAGGGATTTGCTGCGATGGAAAAGATCCTGCCAATGGACCATGAGATCGTCCAACACGCAACAAAAACTCCGGGACTGAAAGTCGTTTTTGGCACGGACGCCGTGGCCGGCGCTCACGGACGCAATGCCGAGGAGTTCATCGATCGCGTGCGTGACTGCGGTGTGGACCCGATGGCAGCGATGGTCTCTGCCAACTCGCTGGGCGCTGAAGCGCTAGGCTTGGGCGATCAGATTGGTTCGATCGCCCCGGGCTTTGAAGCGGACATCATTGCGCTCGATGGAGACCCGTTGAAAGACATCACCGCCGTTCGGCGCGTTGTGTTTGTAATGAAGGGCGGCGTGGTCTACAAGAACGCCGCGCGCGGCGCGATTCCTCTTTATGCAGGTGTCCAGCCTTGATTCGACCTTTGAGGGCCGGCTTGGGTTGCTCTCCGGAAGAGGTGAGATTGCCCCAAATGATAAACAAGAAAGTCAAGCCCGGCCTTCGCCACCTCATCGGTTTGTAATCGCATTGCGTTCGCCTGATGTAGTCGGTGAAACCGGACTGCCCATGGGCCCTTCAGAGAAAAGAGCCATAAATCTCGCCTGCGGGGTAACACCGAACACTTTCTCCGGTCCGGTTTGAGAGCAAAATCTGCGGAATTGCGGCCATTTCTCGCGATTTTCCGAGGAATACAGCCGAACTTCTCTGCAACCCAGACTGCGTGGCGGAGAGGGAGGGATTCGGTCCCACTCCTCGTATTGATAACACGTAACTTATTCATTTCACTATGCCACGGATACCACGCCTACCGTGCTTCCCCGTCATCATGACACAAAAAGGACACAGTTTCCCCGCACTTCGCCGCTTCGCAAGCCGTTACAGATTCCGAACCTGCTTCGCCATTCGCTCAAGCTGATTGGCGATTTTTGCCGTTGCCTTTTGCAGTCCGATTCTCCGCCCGTGGGCACGAGCGGCTTTCAAATACCAGACTGTATGTGCGTTGATTGAAAGCGCCTGTTCCTTTCCGGTGAGTTCCTCGAAAGTCTTTGTGTCGTTTTGATGCCGCCGAACTACTGTAGACATTTTCTTATCTCCACGCAATTCCTGAGTTTACGCTTTCGTTGCAAGGCGGGGCGGCGTAATCTCGCCCCACTTCTCCGCTTGTTTCACATCCTCAGACAACAGGTACGCACACGCCGCCAGAACGTTGCCCCTCGTGCCAAACTTCGACGCCAAGGCTTCTACAAGCCGCACTGTTCGAGGCGGGAGAATGTACGTCTTGCCAATAAGCGGCGTTTCAAGAATCGCAGCAGAAGCGCTGTAGTTCTTTTCCGGCGTCCGCCAGATGACTTCCACGGCAATCTGTACTGCTCTTGATTGCTGCCCGTGAATCTTCGCCGCCTGCTTAATGATTTCAACTGCTCTTTCGGGCAGCTTGTAACGCTTCGCTGTGTTTACGCTCTCGTGCTCGTCAGGCGTCCGCTTCAGGTTGGCGAGGCGTTTCTTTTCCTGCTTCTTTCGTAGGGTCACGTTCGGAAGTCTAACAGGCGGAACCGCTCGGCACAGGTATTGATGGTGCGCTCATCGGTGCAACTGCTCGGGGCGTAAGCCTACCGGACGAAAGTCCCACGGGATCACGGCGCACGGCCCGAGGGGGCTCACGTTGGACCGTATCAAAGTCAACCGGGGTTACAGCAAGAAGAATTGGCGATGGACAACGGATTACGAGCGGAGTCCGAGTCTATTATTTCTGACGCCATGAAGACGGCAGGGGATTATTCCTGCCTACATGTACGTCTCAACTCTCCAGGCGGCGACCTGTTTGAAGGAGTCGCCATCCACAACTCAATCGAGTCCACGGCTGGAAATCCGAACCACCACCACGGCGTCCAGTTGTAGGCGTAACTCAGTTGATAGTCATACATCAAACGTGGGTCTTGCTGGTCAGGAAACAAGTCGTAGGTCTCGAATACGGTCTGGCTCGTAGTAGCAACGGCTCCAATCGTCTCCACTTGGTCGGTTGCTGCGTCAATGAAGGACTCGTAAAGCAGATAATCTTCGGAGATTGGAGAACTTTGCGGCACGTCAATGCGAGAGAACGCACACTGCTGCTCGACTGTGACCACGGGCATTGAGCGAGGCGTTATGATTAACTGGTACATCGTGTCGTTATCCTTTTCTCAATAGAGCAAGTTTCTTGCGGTAGATGTTAATAAGCGGGTCCTCTGTGTATTCGTTCATTTCTTCCTGTAGTAGTGAGACGGGAGTGTTCTTGAACATTGACAAGTCAAACCAACCAGCAAGGTTCTCCACTCTGCTGCCGGACAATGAGGTTGCGAAGCCAGAGTCCACAGCGTCAGAGGCAGACATCCAAGTTTCTGCTGTCATTAGCAGCATCACTTTGTCCTTCTCCAAGCCAGTTCGAGCAACGTAGATGTCAGCAGCACTTGAGGAGACAGAGTCGAGAATGTCAGCCAACTCCCTCATGTCATCGGCGTAGCCCATTGCGCCGCCCATAGCACGGTGAATCATCATTTGGGTTCCCACACCCATCGTGATTGTCCCAATCGGCAAGAGCTGCCTCGCACCAACAACGAATCCACGGCTCCCGTGACCATCCCACAGAATAAAGGAGCATTCTGCTCCGGGATTGGCACCACACCAAAGCTTGGGCTCCTCTGCTGGCGGGTTAGCAGACACTTGAGTGTTGGGTTGAAGCATCAGCAATGCGATTAAGCAAAGGCCGCAAAGGGCGGAGATTTTCATAGTTCTACTAACGAAGTTCATGGAGTACCCCCCCAATGAGCCGAGATGCTATCACGAGGGTTAACATTTTGACATCGAATTACAACTCCGGCGCTATTGTGTCCGGATTTCGTAACGCCACAGGGACCAAAGCACACCGAATCAAGTTGAAGACTTGCGTCTTCGAGAAGGTTCTAACGTCTTTTTGCCGATTGTGCCGGACAGTTCTCGCCCGACGATGCCGGGGTGAGCCCGGCGACGTGGTAAAATCGGGAAAATTATGACCGTCACAAGACGTTGTGCTTGCGACTTACCGCTCTGCCCGCACCCAAGATTCTCGATTGATGATCCCGTGTGCAAGAATTGGCCTGAAACTGCGGACGAATTTTGCAATGAGTGTCGGCAACGCCGCCCCGCTGTCCTTATCGAAATGGAAAAAGCTAAGGAGACCTTGCAAGGCGGGCGGACGCAGAAGGAATCAAAAGAGGCAGACAAGAAAGCCGCTCAGAAGGCAGCAGAGGACGAAGCAAGGTCAAAAGAAACCGAACATCCACGCACAGACCCGCTGAAACGCCGCAAGCTCGGAGACAACGCATAGTCTCTCAGGGCAGCCGCCCCCATTCCGCTACCCGCTACGAGTGGAGATTCAAATAATGACAGTACAAGGGAAACTGGAGATACTGCTTTCCACAGGTATCACGACTGAGGCTCAGGCTCTTCAGTTGATGGTTCTAGTCCGAAAACTGCTCGAACAACAGCAAGCAAAGAAACAGTATGAATACTTGACGTTTCATTGCGACTGGGCACTCCATTCAAAACTGGAGGGGACGACAACACAGAAGATTCTAAAGCTGTTCGATGCTGCCAACGGTTATCTCAAGGCTGGGGTTAAGCTTCACGACTTACCTCTCCACATAGGCGGGGAAATCACCCGAATGTCAAAGATGAAGTATTTCGAGGACGAACTTGAGGAGTTCTTGAAGGCCAACGGACTCCCTGCCATCGACACAGCCCGCTCAGATGGATGGATTCACTTTGAACACCTTTACGCAAAGGTAGTTGAGGATAGTCCACTGGTGATGACCTCGAAAAATACGTCGGCCAGTGTTGCCAGCGTAACGCTCAAGATGGACCTTGCGAAGGCATCGAAACAAGATGGCGGTGATATGTGGTTTAAGGTGAGATGGATAATCGAGGACAAGAACGGAAAGTCTGGCGAAGTGTTCGCCCTAAACTCGTTTGCTTTGAATCCTGTGGAAGAAACATGATGGATAATTTTCGCTACACGGCTACACTGCGGGCAGAAACACGTCAGCACAGTTCGGGACTACCCCAATCCCGAGCGATTTTTTCACATCCGCTAATGCACCTTGCCACTCGGTTCTTGATGTCCGGCTATGCGGGTCATCCGTAAAATAGACATTCACCAGCCACGCTTCAATGTGAAGAATCTCCGTGAAGAAATACAAATGGGCGAATCGGTTTGCGGACTGGTAGAGCGGGCCTTTCCAATCGGGCTGTTGGCCGACATGCAACCACTCTTTTGTGTCTGCGATTGCCTGCTCTATCTTTTGAATGGACGACGCCGCCTCTGCTCCACACCCATTCCCGAAGATTTCAGGAACATGGCTCTTTGCTTCAACCAGCAGGACACCGCCTGTTTTCTCTACACAAGCAAGTGCGTCCCAATGCGGTCCTCCGCTAGGCCAAAAGCGGCTCAGTTCTTTGCAGTGCTGGGGCAACCCCAAAGTGCCCAAGAAGGCAGAGTCCGAATATTCCCGGTAGCCGTCAGAACCTAAGGGTGATACCCAACGCAGAGAGAAAGACGTTTTGAAGGCGTCAGAAATCGCTTGGTTGAGTACCAACGGCTGCTCGGTGACGTAAAACTGAATCTGCCGCTGGCTTCCTGCGAACGCTCGTCCTGTGTCGTCACACCTCGGCATTGCGTTCCTGGTCATCCCGCCAAGAGCTACTTCGTCTTCGGGACAAACACTTCATTCGACTCAAGTCCGGCTTGATGCTCTGCAATATGCACCAGCCGTGCCATGTGTTTTTCGATGGTGAAGATTCTGAGCACAGCGAAGAAACCCACCAGAGCAATGAGTGCTGCGAGAACCACAACAATCATAGTGGCGAAGTCGGACATTAGTTATCCCCTCACGGGTGAGGGTAATGAGGAGTGCAACAGTCGGCAAGGTCACTGAGGTAATGGGCATCGACTCCGCTGTTGTTAAGCCTTTTCAGTTCCACATGTCGCCCAGAACCCCTTCTACTATTGCGTCCACTTGCTCGGTTGTAAGCCGTTCAACCTCTGGGTCGGGCTTCCCGTAGAAGTAAGACTCGACAGCCTCGTCAATGGCGCTCGCTAGTTTCTTCGATTGCAAGATGTGTTCTCTGATTTTCTCTTTCTTCTTTTGATCCATTTGTCCTTTCAACGGCGTTGGTCTTGGACAAGGCTCGATTACTCCCCAAGGAGCCTCGAATTCCTGACCGCTTTGAGGTCCAGTAAGCAGCTTTATGGTTGCGTGAGTGCTGCCGCTGACGGCGATTATCTTGGCTTGCTGTCTGTCAGAGCCGACTACATACCAAACAACATCTCCAACTTTTCCCCTGTCCATTGTCAACTGTCTCCTAATGAGGAACGCCCGTGGAGCAAAGCTACTACGGAGTTTGGAATCCTCGGCGACCGTTCTATTGCTGTTACGAAATCAGAACAGACGAACGAAAGTAACGTCCATTTCGCCTAAGACACCTTGCAACGATACCTTGCGTATTCCACACTGGCACTGACCAGAAGAAAAGTTATGGAGTGTGCTGAAAAGAGTACCGATGCTGGAGAATCGCTCCCTGAACTTCGGTCGCTGAAAGGCAAAGCACTGGAGTTTCTCTGCAAGAGCGGTCAAGAGGGTAGGGACGCCCCTCGTGGAAAGCAAGTGTTAATGTTCCGGGCCTCTTTGGGGCACGACGATTGTCTGTCAGTTGACTGCCCAATCTGCATTTCTGTAGTAGGGAGCGGACTGAGGATTCTCCAGTGGGCACAGAATCAGGCGTTTGGTTGTGGAGTGTTCCGCCCGTCAACTGAGGTACAAGAGCAACGCATGAAGCATAGCGCTGACTGGGCGGGATACATCGTCAAGGCAGAATCAGCAAAGGATTTCACGGGATTACCCGCTTGGTTGCGGGAGGCCATCATGCTCGACATCCAGGAACGAATGACACCCCCTAAGCCTGCGCCGCAAAGCGTTGGTATTGCGGAAGTCATCGACAAAAAGAGCATTGGCTGAAAGTGAGAACAATGGCAGATCAGGCAGAAAACAGAGATAAGCAGCTAGCGAAGCTGTTGGACGAAGCAGGTGTTGATAACGTGGTTCATGGCACAGACCCGAAGAAAGCAGGCTTGTCCACACTATGCGGTAAACAAACCTCCTTGGTAAAGACTAGCATGAAGGACGTGGACATAAACTGCCCAGAATGCCGAGGAATTCTCAATCGCATAGCAGCGCTAGGTTTTTAACGTCTCCGGGCCTTTTCCTGTCTTTGGCTTTGGCGATGCTTACGTGTCGGCACTCAGGAAGAAGAAGTTTATCAGCTAACCGCTGTCCTTGGGAGAAAACATGGATAAGTTTGTGGAAGTCACAATCGAACGGAACGGTGAGACGCAGACGGTTCGTATCGAAAAACAGAGGTACGAACAGATTCACAAACAGGCCGTCGCTGCATTTCGGGCGTCCATCGTCCCCTTCGACGGGAAGCCGTACACCACAGAGATTATCAGCCTCGACAAGGTTCTCACTGATGAGATTGAGTTGGCTGTCGGATACCAGATTGCCGAAAAGCTACTCGCAGAGGCAGAGCCAGTCGAGACGGAAGAGGGCGAACTGTGAGCCGCTAGAGCGGTTCGTGGTCTTTATTTCGTCGGTAGCTTTCTAACGACCCATACGTTTGCCACTGTCCAGCCAAACGCTAAACATTGTGCGTGGAAATTCCCGTTTTTGTTGAATTGGTGGGCTGGGTCAAAAATCGTTTTACCCTCAACAACAACTGCGTGCCCGACACCCAGACTATTATGAAGCACGACAAAACAACGCTCCCCCATTCCAGCACTGTTCTGGCTGACCAGACCCACCACATAGCCGTTGTCGATCAATACATCTGTTACATCATTTAAGTTACTCGGGTCTCGCTGCTCCGTCATAGATTCTGCAAACATCGTGCGAACGTCAGTGAGAGGCAGGTTGAGCATCAACTCCAAGCATTCGAGCACGCATTGCCCTTGGTACCTCACGATTGCGACTCTCCGACGATCTCGAACATTTCGTCGCTCATTCCCGCTTCTGCGTTCGGCAAACAATTCCAAATCTTCGGGGGGAACTTGGGAAGCAGGACAGCCAAAATTGAATCTCACCTCGTAGACCTTGCGATCTGCGGTAGGCGGTAGTACGGGGTGGATGCCAATTATTGTCCCTGTCCCGCCAGTCGAAATTTGCCGCACAGCGTCACCCAGATTAAACGTGCTCATAGAACCTATTTTATCGTCTTGCGAATCCCCCGGCACTACTGCACAGTAAGGCCCGTAGCCTTCGTTATATAATCTCTGGCGGATGAACACCCTCTACTACGGCGACAATCTGCAAGTGTTGCGTGCGTCTGTCGCCAGTGAGACCGTTGATCTTGTTTACCTCGATCCGCCCTTTAACAGCCAAGCCAACTACAACGTCCTGTTCAAAGCGCCAACTGGACAGAAGTCTGAGGCGCAAATTGAAGCCTTTGAGGATACGTGGGGACGGCGATGGGTCAGGACTCAAGCTCAACCACTGGTGGATGGGAATCGCTGACCGTCGGACAAATGGTGTTCCCCGCTCCGGGGGCTTATAACTTCCAGCTATGGCACGACGACGGTATGCTCATCGCCTTCGACCCGGCAAAGACGACCAAGGTCAGCGGTGTGCTGTGGAATGTGAACGCAAGCCCACGTTCGCCCGTGTATGGCTTCCCGTGGATGGCTGGGCAGAATGCCAGCACCAACTATTCAGGCAACGGCGAAACAGCTTACAACGGCAATCCGTCCTATCTGACGATCAATGTCCTGACGCCGACAGGCTATGACGGAGTGTCCCCGATCACGGTCAACTTTGAGCTTGGGTACATGAACTGGGAGCATTCGGGACGCCTGATCGTGACTTGTCAGGACTCGACTGGCACCTATCAGAACATCGTGCCAGTAAGCACACCGCTTCAGACATCGGCGTCGGCTCCGACGTGGCCTGCTTGGACTCCGGGCTATGCTCCATCCTTCCCAAGCGTGACCGATGCGGGAGGCAATTACATCTGGGTCAACCGAGGGCCAGCAACGGACTTCGCTTGGGCTGCGTCCACACCGTTCACTTTGGCTAACACGGTCGTCGTCGATGCGAACGGCTACAAGGAATCGCCGTATCGAGCAGGTGTGTCAGGTGCGACAGCCCCGCCGTGGGTTGCAGCCGTCAACGTCAAGGTCATCGACGGAAGTTCGCTGACGTGGCTCAACATCGGGGGCTGTCAGCACTCCCGCCGTCCGTCTCGTCGAAGTTGACGACAAAGCCCGTGATGGTTGAGCCGACAGGAATGGAGGCTCCGAAACCCGTTGCCTGATCTGCCTGCGAAGTCTGTGCGTGAGCCACGCCCGTCAGGGTTGCGTAGTTGGTCGTACTATCCAGATTGCCCGGATTAGTCCAAGCCGTTCCCGCCCCGCCTCCGTTCGCCGCTGTCGTGCAAGTAACGTATTGATCTGAGCCATAAGCAACGTCATAAATGTTAGTCCACGTCTGCCCGTCGTCCAGCGAGTAATCGACGAAGGCAGCACCGCCGGAGGTCACGCTATCGCGAGATTACGCCACGCCGCCCCGAGAAAAGTAAGCGCCCCGGCTCCGTTGAAGAGTCGGGGCGTGTGTGGACCACGTTAGGAACTACTACCAAGTGCGAGAGATGTGCTCCGCTAGCTGCTCTTGCAGTTTCGGCACCCACTTGAGATAGTGCCGCTCCGTGATTACCGTATTGCGGTGACCGAGCGCCCTGGAGACCATTTCCAACGGTGCGCCGTGGGTCAGAAGCTCAACGCCAAACGTCTTGCGGAAGCGGTGAGAGTGAGCGGCCTTGACGCCGGACTTGTCGAAGACCCGCTTGAGCTTCCCGGAGAAGTCTTTGGCAACCGTGACAGGTTCGCCGTTGCCGCTCCAGAAAATGTACTTGGGATTCCCGTTTGCAACTTTCAGGAGCGCTTCCCCTACTTCCTTCGGGACAACATTCGCAACGCCCGTGTGAGTCTTGCTCCGACGAATGGTCACACGGTAGCAATCCTTACCGTTGACCTTGGCAGGCTTCACGGCGTCCCGCTCAAGGATAGCGGCATCTTGGATTGCGAGACCAGCGTACCGCATGACAGCGACGAGCGCACGAACCCGTTCGGCAACTTCGGGGTTGTCAAACAACCCGTGAGTGGCGTCAACGACGGCTTTGTATTCCTTGTCCGTGTAGGGGTTTTCCGGCTCGTCACTCGTGACGTTGAAATGCTCTAGCTGTGCCGTGGGATTGTACGGGAGCTTGATCTCGGCGCTCGCACAGCAGTAGCGGAAGAATGTACGGAGCCGCTCCTGCTCGTTGCGCTTCGCATAGTTGCTCTTGAGAGTCCAAGAGGACTGATATTTTTCAAGGTCGCTCTCGGTAATGTCCGCCAGATAGTGACGCCCGTTGCGGACTGCCCACGCTTTGAGCCGATCCAGCGTGTACGTGTACTTGCGCCGGGTCTCTTTGTGCTTGCCGCTTTTCTTGGCGGTGAACATCTCAACCGCCCGGTCAAGCGAGACCGGCTCCCCGGCTTTTGGTTGCTCGCCAATCGTGCGGGCGTGGGCGTCTGCCATGCGTGCTCTTGCACGTTGCTCCGCTTCTGTCCAGGAGCGTGTCTTTGCGGAAACCCTGTAGCGTTTCCCGTTGTCGGACCATTCCAGCATCATGCGGCAAGTGCAACGCCGGTACGCTCTGTCCGCCTTGTGTTCGCAGTCTTTTGAGTGCCTCTTGTAAACCGTGATTTCCATAAGATTCGTTGACCTTTCTACCTACTAACCATTATATAGTACATGGGGCTATGTACCAACGCAGGACACAAAAAGGACGCACGGAAATCAGGGACGTAGCTAACTGTAGTGTTTACAACAGGATGGAACTGGCGGAGAGGGAGGGATTCGAACCCTCGGTACAGGTGTTAGCCCGTACAACGGTTTAGCAAACCGCCGCATTCGGCCACTCTGCCACCTCTCCGGCGTGCCGAGCTACAGTTTACCACGTTTGGGATGAGTGCCCTTACCGCTTCAGTCACATACATTTGCGTGCCTTTTAGCTTACTGAACCCATTCGACAGTTGTGGTTTCCTTGTTGTGCTCGGATGCTCTGGGGAGCAAGCGGAGAGCAAACTTGGCTTCTCCAGTGCCGCACAATCTCCGACAGTCGCCCCATTGCGGATCGCTTCGTGCGTTGGCGGTTTAATGTAATGCTTCCAGGTGACCCGCTCATTCGCGTGTCTGGGGATCATTGCGGCAATTGACTCTCTAACACCGATGCGTTCGAGATTTGTCGCTAAACCGCGGCGGAAGCCGCGCCACCCTTCCCATTCGCTTTCAGCCCTCTTCAATGGCTCTCGCATCTGCCGCCAATGCAAGGAATCAAGGTCAAGCCCTTTACCAGCACCCGCTGCGAATGCAACGTGCAAGCAATCCAGGAAATCTCCTGCGACTCAGGTCTTCCGGTCCGATATAAAATCGGAAATTTCCGAATCCAACTAGGCACCAGGCAATCCAAATTGGTTAAAATGTAGAATTCGGATGGGTTTCTTCACGCAAAATGCAAATAGCGGCTGCGCGCGATAAGAGGTCGCCAACATGGCGGACAAGGCAGATCCCACAATAAGCGGCGACGTGCCGAAAACTGTCTCAAGGCGCAATTTCATCAAAGGCGTCATCACCAGCGGCGTAGCGGTTTCCTCCGCGGGCTATCTGTTTCGCGCCTCTACGCTGCTGCACGGCCAGCAGTCGGATGCTGGCGTGCGCGAACGGCTGATTACTGTCAACGTCAACGGCCAGCAACGCCGCGTCAACGTGATGAAGCAGGAGACGCTGGCCTGGACGTTGCGCTACAAGCTGGGCCTCACTGGCACCAAGTTGGGGTGCGACCGCGCGGAATGCGGATCGTGCACTGTCCTCCTCGACGATATTCCACACTACTCGTGTTCAGTGCTTACCCACACGGTCCGTGGACGGAAAATTGTGACCATCGAAGGCCTCGCCAGCGCCGACGGAACCTTGCATCCGGTGCAGCAGGGCGTCATTGACGAACAGGGCTTTCAGTGCGCGTTTTGCGTGCCCGGCTTCATTATGACCGTACTTGAAAACCAATCCCAATCCTACCCGCCAGCAGTTGGCGCAGGGCCTCTCCGGATGCCTGTGCCGTTGCCAGGACTACGACAAGATTCTTACCTCACTGATGCGCGGCGCCGAGAACATGCGGAGGGCGAAGCTTGGATAACAAAGGCAATACTAATAAGGATGCTGAAACTGCCAGGACTACCGACCGCCAGTACGGGGCCGGCCGCAAGCTGATCGGCAAAAACTATACGACGCCCGATCTATATGCCAAGGTTACCGGCCAGGCAAAGTATGCGGAAGACTTTCGCGCCGAAGGCATGTTGTTCTGCAAGTTACTCCTCAGTCCCATGCCGCATGCGCGGGTAAAGCACATTGATGCGAAAGCGGCGCTCGCCATGCCCGGAGTCAAAGGCATTCTCAGGGCCGATGATCTGCCGGCCCCGGCCGATACCCTTACGGACAATGGAACGGTGATCAAGGCCAGCAAGTGGGGCGAACGCGGCCTCACCAACGAACCGGTTTATCAGGGCGAACCGATTCTTGCTGTGGCCGCAGTCGACGAACTCACCGCCGCGGAAGCCATCGAGAAAATTCGTATCGATTTTGAGCCGCTTCCGTTCGTGGTCGATCCGCTCGACACACTGCGACCGGGTGGTCCCAACCCGCGAACCGACGGCAACGTCTGGACCCGGCCCACGGGACAAAATCCCGGCCCACCTGCGGTCACTGAACTCAAGTGGATGGAGGCCGATTTCGCCGACCTGAAGCATGGCCGTCTGCCGATGGGCAAGGCGCCCGACGAATGGACCTATGGCGATCTCGATTCCGGCTTCAAGAATTCGGCGCTCGTTCTTGACGAAACGTTCGTCACGCCGGACACCAGCCATCAAACTCTCGAAACCCGCAGCGCGATGGCGTATTGGCAGAACGGCAAGGTCTACATTTACACCGGCACGCAAAGCACAGCGCAAACGCTGCCCGCGATCGCGCGCTGGTTGAATATCAGTCCGGACAACGTTGTCTTCATCAGCGAATACACCGGCGGCGGATTCGGCAGCAAGATCACCGGCGGTGTGTCGATGATCATCCCCGCGCTGCTGGCGAAGAAAACGAATGCTCCCGTGATGATGCGCATCAGCCGCGAAGAGGAAACCTTCATCGGGCGCGCGCGTCCTGGTTTTCAGGGACGAATGAAAGTCGGCTTCTCGAAGGACGGGCGGATCACGGCGCTCGACATGTTTGTGATTTGCGACAACGGTCCCTACGACGCGGTGGGCGATGCTCCATCCTCGGGCCGCATCGTTTCTCTGTTGTACCAGCCACAAGCCATGCGCTGGCGCGGGGTGACGGTGCTGACAAATACGCCGCCTCGCAGCGCGCAGAGCTCTCCGGGCGGTCTGCAGGGGATTGTCATCATCGAGCCCATCATCGCAAAAGCCGCGCGCAAGCTCGGAGTCGACCAGGTTGCGATTCGCCGCATCAACTGCCCCGAGGGCAAGGCGCCGTTCGGACCAGCGGTGCAAGGGAAACGGCAATATGCCACCAGCGCATTCCTCAAGGAAGCGCTCGACCGCGGCGCTGAGCAATTCAAATGGAGCGAGCGGGTTGCGCGCACTGCGAAGAGAATTGGTACGAAAGTTCGCGGCGTGGGCGTGTCGCTAAGCTGTTACGTTGGCGGCACCATCGGATTCGACGGGTTGCTGGTCATCAGGCCGGATGGCCGTATCAACTTCCTCTCTGGAATTGGCAATCTGGGAACGGAGTCGGTGATCGATGTACACCGCGCGGGTGCGGAAGTTCTCGGTGTGCCGTGGGAAAAATGCGACGTAACCTGGGGTAACACGGCAAAGAATCTTCCTTTCACCTGTGTCTCCGGCGGCAGCCAGACCACCCACGCCATGACGCGGGCCGCCTATGCCACGGCGATGGACGCCAAAAAGAAGCTCCAGGAAATCGCAGCGAAGAAACTCGGCGGCAAACCGGAGCAGTATGAAGTCGCCAACGAGCGTGTCTTCCGCAAGGGCGGCGGGCCGGGCATGACTTTGGCGCAAGCCGCGCAACACGCGATTCAACTCGGTGGTATCTACGATGGCCACGAAGCTCCCGCCGATCTCCACAAACTAACGAAAGCGTCGGTCGCGGCATTGGCGGGACAGGGTCTGGTGGCCGCAGCCAAGGATAATTACCCACGCGACGGCGCAACATTTTCCTACGTGGCCAGCTTCGCCGAGGTCGAAGTCGACGTCGAGACTGGCCAGTACTCCCTCGTGGATTTCCTCGCCTCCGGCGATGTCGGCACGGTGATTCATCCCCGAGCGCTGGGCGGCCAAATGCTCGGGCGTTCGACGCTGGGCATTGGCCACGCCATCGGTCAGAAGTGGGTGTTCGATCCGCACTACGGCGAGATGGTTTCCAAGCGCTTCCACCACAGCAAACCGCCCACAATTCTCGACGTTCCCGTCGTCATGCAATGGACAGCGCTGGACATTCCGGATCCAGAGACGCCGGTGGGCGCCCGCGGCGTGGGCGAGCCGCCGGTTGCAGGCGGGTGTGCCTCCGTCTTGAACGCGCTTTCGGATGCCCTTGGCGACGAAGTTTTCCAACGCGCCCCAGTGAACGCCGATACGATTCTGACTTCGCTCGAAGCGGGCCGGCCCATGCAGCATCCGCTCACAGCGCACATTTGACGGACCTTGAGGAGAGTTATGGCTGTCATACGCGACGTAATGCCCGCCTTCGAGCTGTATCAGCCGAGTTCCGTGGCCGACGCGCAGAAGCTTCTCGAACAGCACGGACCCGACGCCTGGGTGCTGGCCGGGGGGCTCGACAGCTTCGACTGGCTCAAGGATCGAATCAGAAAGCCCAAGGCTGTGGTCGATCTCAGCGGAATCGAGGAACTGCGCGGAATTCGCACCACGGCTGACGGCATCGAGATCGGCGCCATGACCACGCTCACCGAAGTGGTGAATCATCCCATCGTCAAACAGAAGTATGATCTGCTGGCGCAGTCCGCGGAACTGGTGGCATCGCCGCAAATCCGCAACCAGGGAACACTCGGCGGCAATGTTTCGCAGGACACGCGCTGCTGGTATTACCGCGGAGGTTGGCCCTGCTACCGCGCCGGCGGCAACATTTGCTACGCCGATACACCCGAGGGCCGCAACCGCGAACATGCCATTCTGCACGCCGACCGCTGCGTGGCCGTGAATCCCTCCGATTCAGCCCCGGCCCTGATCGCGCTGGACGCTAAGTTCGTCCTGCGTACGCCCAAGGGTGAGCGCGTGGTGGATGCGGAAGATTATTTCATCGGTCCCGACATCGACATTACCCGGCTGCACATCTTGCAGCCTGGCGACCTGCTTACGGCGATTCGCATCCCCTCAACGTGGGCGGGCGCGCAATTCTATTTCGAGAAAATCCGCGACCGGAACGTTTGGGACTTTCCGCTCATGAATGTGGCTTCGGCCATGGCGCTATCCGGAAACACAATCGAACGCATCCGAATCGCTGTGAACGGCGCTGCCGCACGTCCGCTACGGTTGAAGGCAGTCGAAGATGCGGTTCGCGGCAAGCCGCGGAGCACAGCGACTGGCGAGATGGCTGGCAAACTCGCCGTGCAAGGAGCGGTTCCATTGCAGTTCAATGCCTACAAGATCCCGCTCATGAGAAATCTGGTGAAGCGCGCCGTCAGTGGAGTGGAGGAGGCAACATGGGCATCTTAGAGTGGGCGACGAGTCCGTGGGGGGAGAGCGTCCCCATCCATATTGCCTGGTTCTTGATCTGGGTTTCTGTAATCGCAGGCTTGCTCTTCCTGATCGTCCACGCGATCTACGTGAGATATTTCGCCAAGGCAAAAGAATTTGCGGAAGATGCTTCTTCCGCGGTCCCAGCGCTGCCCAAGCGCGTCCCCCGGCACTCGCTGGCGGCGCGGCTGTTTCACTGGATCATGGCCGCCTCCATGTTCACGCTGCTGTTTACCGCTTTCTTGCCGAAAGTGGGCGTCCAGTTTCCCTGGGTGACCTATCATTGGATCGCCGGCGCCGTGTTGACCGCCTCGATTATCTTCCACATCTTTCATGCTTCCTTCTGGCTGGATTTCTGGTCGATTTGGCCCGACAAAACGGATGTGGAAGATGCGCGGAAAAGGGTCCGCCGATTTTTCGGAATGTCCGCGCCCTCGCCGCGAAAGTTTGGCAAGTATCCTCTCGAGAACAAGCTCTACCATGGCATCATCGTCCTGTGCGGTCTGTCCGCGATTCTTACCGGCGTGTTCATGATGTTTCGCATTCGTACCATCTTCTTCCCCCGCAATCCGTATCTATTCGGCGACATGACTTGGGGCCTGATGTACGTGCTGCACGGGTTGGCGGGCGTGGGACTGATTGCGCTGGTGATGATGCACGTCTACATGGGCCTCCGCCCCGAGAAGCTCCCGATCACGAAATCGATGATCTTCGGCTGGATGGACCGCGACTTTGTTTTGCAAGAGCACGATCCCGCCCGCTGGGTGGTCGATACATCTTCTTCGGCGTCAACGTCCGGTACAGTGGAAAGCCGAGGACTGACCGATGCTGGCTGATATCTGCGACCGTTGTGAAACCGTCGAGGAGTGTTACGAGTTCCTGCTGGCCTATGCGGCCCAAGGCTTACGGAGTGACCAGGGAAGCACATCCGGCGGGCAAGTGCGTGATTTTCTGCATCGCGCCGTGAAAGCCTTGACTGGGCTTTCAGAGACTTGTGCGATGGCGATTAAAGAAGAAGGTATCGAGCCAGCCGGTAAATACTCGGCGTTCTTTGCCGTGCTCGATCGCGACGCCCGCGATTCTCTTGCCGCCATCGAACTGGTCCTGGCCCAACCCGCCATCAGCTCTCAGTTAATCGACAACCTGAACGCCTCCATCCACCTCCGCGCGCTGCTCACCGACCTATTTCTTGTGGGCGAGATCGCCCGGAATCAAGCCAAGCCGGCCGTTGAAGTGATCACCAGCGATGGCGAGTGATCGAACGGAACCCGATTTGACCTAACCTAGCAAGAATATTCCCTAAAGTTTTGAAGCGAAGTGCCGATAGCCCAGACAGGCGGGAGTAAGCTAGCGGCTCCCGGCCGGACAAGGTAGAAGAATGTCAATTACTCCGATTTCGGCCGCAGGCCTCAGTCAGGACGTACTCGCCTCAACCAACGCGCAACAGCAAGCCTTGCAGACTTTGCAGAACAGTCTTGCCTCCGGCGACCTCGCCAGCGCCCAGTCCGCATTCCAAACCCTACAGAATGTTCTTCAAAACTCGGCCACTGCCAGTGGAACCACTCTGTCGAGCAATTCTCAACTCTCTACCGATCTGACAACGCTCGGCAGCGCTCTGAGTTCCGGGGATCTCTCCACCGCCCAGTCTGCTTTTGCCACCGTTCTCGGCGATCTGAAAACCACTGCCTCGCCCGCGCTGATAGACGAGGCGACTCAAGCATCCCATGCCCTGCAGTTGGTCGAAGAACTGCTCAGCACGGTGAATTCAAGCCTTACATCCTCCACCCCCGCGGACGGCACGACTTCCTTGTTGAAGGCCGTATATGGAAGCCAGAGTGGCCTAAACGTGCTCGCCTAGAACCTGAATCCAACCAACGGCCCGACAACTCTCGCGAACTCCTCACTTCCCATATTCATTCCTCACCACTTCGCCGCCCTTCATCACAAACTTCACCCGCTCCAGCGTGGTCACATCTTTCAGCGGATCGCCATCCACTGCAACCATGTCCGCCCATGCCCCAGGCTCGAGGCTCCCCACTTTGCCCGGCCATCCCAGTAAATCAGCCGCATTGATGGTGGCTGCCTGAATGGCCTGCAATGGCGTCAACCCCAGCTTGACCATCACCGCGAACTCATGCGCATTCAGACCGTGAGGATACACAGCGGCATCGGTGCCGAAGGCAACTTTCACTCCGCTGGCAAAGGCGTGCGCAATGTTCTTACGCGCCGCCGGCATGACAGCCTTCGCCTTGGCCAGCAGAAAGTCGGGCACATGATTTCTGTCGGCATTTTCCAAGAACCAATCGCCCAGATAAAGCGTGGGCACCAGATACGTCCCATTCTTTTTCATCTCCGCGATGCCCGAATCGTCAATGTAGGAGCCATGTTCGATCGAATCCACTCCCGCCTCGGACGCCCATAGAATTCCTTGCGCGCCATGCGCGTGCGCCGCAACTTTTCGTCCCAGCCGGTGGGCATCGGCCACAATGGCCTTCATCTCTTCCAGCGTGTACTGCGAAGCCTGCGGATCGTCGCCTTTCGAAAGCACGCCCCCGGTCGCGCACACCTTGATTAAATCGGACCCGTACTTAATGTTCTCGCGCACCTTGTGCTGCACCGCCGCAATGCCGTCGGCCACTCCATCTCCCGTGGCGTGGTATTCGAAGGGCAGCAGGTTGTTGTCGCAATGTCCGCCGGTAATGCTTAGCGCCGGGCCGCTCACCAGCATTCTCGGCCCCGGCACGTCGCCGGCATTGATCGCGTCGCGCAAAGCCACGTCGCTGTAGCCGGACGCGCCCACGTTGCGCACCGTGGTGAATCCCGCCTGCAGCGTGGCGCGCGCGTTCTTGGCGCCGATCAAGGTTTCGCGCGGCACGGAAATGGCTAGCTGATCGTAGCCGAACTTGGGATCGAACGTCAGGTGTGTGTGCGCGTCAATCAATCCCGGCAGCACCGTCGCGTTCGGGAGGTCGATTACCGTCACGCCTGCGAGAAGCTTCGTTCCTGCGGATGCCCTAACGCTCACGATCTTCCCGTCCTCAATAACGATCGTCTGCTCCGCCAGCAGATTGCCGGTTTTAACGTCGAGCACATGCCCGGCATGGATGACGACATTTCTCGCACTCTGCTGAACAACGCTTTGCTGAGCAGCGCCCTGCTGAACAGCGCCCTGCCCGCAGATTCCCACCACTGCAACCACAGCCACTACGGAATGCAGAAATCCCTTCATCGGTCTTCTCCGCAAATATGTGATTGAAAACGTACCGAAGGATACCAAAACGCGCCAGCGCCGTCGCCTCCGTCGCGTTCCATGGAGGGCAGCGGAGGTGCTCATGTGGAGACAGCCGCCCCTTCGACGAGCTCAGGGCAGGCTCTCGGTTGTCCGGCCGAGCGCAACTCGGCCGCTTCCTCTCCAACGCCGGGCTGTGGATTTCCTTGTCTAATAAACTTCTGGGCAGCGGTGTCTCCTGTCGATGAGGCGGGTTGTGAATGGCCTCATTTAGCGGGGCCCCCACCCATCCCTGCCTCTGAAAATCCTGCTGGGCGCGGGGTTTGCAAAAACCGTGTCGGTAAAATACATTTTGCAAAGGAGTTAAGGGTAAAATACGTCAACAAAAGGACTTAGATCAGTTCTTCCGCTGGCGAAATGTCCCGTCAGTGCTTCGACAATGATGACGTGATTTTTGGCGGAGGGCAAGGTTAGATGTCACAGAGGGGCTGTGGATTGCGAGAGTGGCTGCGGTTTGTCATTCGTTCCTGCGAGGGTCCCACCTTACGCCTTCGATCAGGTGGGCTTCCTCGCACAAAGGGCGTGCGAGAAGTGGCATCCGGCTCAAACGGGAAACGGAAGAGTCGAAAGTCTCGCGATGCACTGTTCGCACAGTTCCACTAACCGTCGGGCTTCGAGAAGAGTCATTGTCTCGTTTCTATGTACGATCCCATTTCTCTTCCGATTACAATCCGTCAGCCAAGAGATCCAGAAGGCGCTGTCATCCGCCACTGACCTACCGCCTGTGATCTCCCGACAAAGGACGGTCAAACGATCTTTCGTCTTGTATTTGTCTTTGAGCTTGCTCGTGATTTCAGTGTCTGACACTCCTAGCTTCGAATAGCCAGTGCGGATCTTAGATTCTAGGAGAATTTCCAAGGCCTGAAAGGCAACCACAACAGCGACGACAACCTGTCCTCTGTTCAAGGCAGCGTGGGAGCTCTGGAGTAGTAGGACATGTCGTTCGGGCTCCGCCCCGGACAATAACATCTCTTTAATCCGCCGAATCTCGTGTCCAGATCGGTTTACAATCGCAGAACCTATACCGTTCTCCACACTTACCCCATCAGACACTAGGTTTCCGTCGGCGAAGTAAACGCTGGTTATGGTCATTGTTGGCAACCGCTCGATATGTTCTGCGCCGGTCACGTAGCTATAGACGTCCAGTAGGTGATTGACGATATCCCTCGCCCTGTTTTTTGCTTCCGAAAATGCCTGCGATTTGGACGCCTCTAGCTCCTCAGCTGTCCGTGACTCACCCGTTGCAATAGGCACTGTGTCAAACAGCACGCGTACCAGCGTATACCGAAATATGCCGTGTGTATCTTTTGCAATCTCGACGTTAGTACCCGTGAAGTGCGGCCATGGACCAAGCTCAGGTGCTTGTGGAATATACGGGCTAAGTGGTTGTGCTGGACCATAGTATAGGAGCTGATCTTCGGCGTAGATTTCGGCCTCGTTGGAGCCTTTAGCCAATGTTGTCCACACCTTTCGTGAGATGATGGTTGCCCTGCCAATTTGCGGGTGTACTAGCTCGAATGTCATATTGCTGGGTAGGTGGAGGGTGTATGGAAGGCTGACCTCGACCCGTGTGTTGTGACCGTGAAGCGCTGATCGCACCGGAGGCTCGACGTATGAGGCACGCGTCCAGAACCCATAGAGCGTGAACTCGGGAGCGAATCGAACTTGGTTCAGCAGTTCTGACAATCTCGCTTCGGCTTGATCATGAGGCAGGCTGGAGATCTCGGCAGAGGCAGCTACCCGCACCGAAATCTGGGGGCTGTCTGCGGTTGGCTGAACTAATGCCTGGAACTCTGTGATTCCCATGTGACCGATCTCCAACCGCCGCAATGTCTATCTTAGGCGGCTTTCGCGAAAGTAGACTGCAATCATTCTATTCGGTATCGCAAGTTGACGAAGACAGGATGAACAATCGGGCGGTAAAGCATCGATTTGTCGATGCTGTTAGGGATTCTTCGACTCCGCTACGCTCAGGATGACAGAGGTAAGGCTGGCCCTGACTCCATCCACAGGCGGCACGCAGCTTCCGGCGTGGGCGGTGCGGCCGCACAGCCAGAACAGCAGGTTCCTCCACTCCGCCGTCGCTGACGCTCCGGCTCCGGTCGGAATGACAGAGGGTTGGGGCGCATTACGAGGGTCCCACTCCTTCGGCTCCGCTCAGGGCAGGCTCTTTCGCAAATGACGCGAAAGGACGGCCCACCGGCTAGATGGGGAGTTTGCTTTCCTACCTGCGACCCGATGCAACATCATTCTTTATGCGGTTGAGAAACAGCTGAACGAAGACTCCTGAAACCAGGCAACAGACAAATCCTATCCACAGCCTAGAGCACATCTTTCCGTAGGCCTCCAAGCAAAACGACAAGGATGCTCAGAAGGCTCATTACGGTGGTGAGGAAGGTTTTCAGTTTCAATCCCCAGTCCTGGGCAGACGGGCGAGGCTTGGACGGTGGCTGGCTAGTCATGGGAGAACGCTCCTTCCCCCTTAGGCAAATCGTAGGCTCAGAGTGGGAATCGAGTCAACGGCGGCGGCGTGGAAAATCTGGGGACGGTTTGGCGCGAAAACTAGGAAGCGTCCCGTCTGTCCCGGCTTTTGTCTGTCCCCCCGCTTTTGTCGATGAACAATCGGCGGGAGCATCGGTTCGTCGACGCTGCTGGGGATCCTTCGACTACGTTGAGGATGACAGAGGTAAGGCTGGGCTCTGACTCCGTCCACAGACGCCGCAGCTTCCGGCGGGACGGCAAGATCAACGTCAAGGGCAACGGACAGGAGTGTCCGTTCCACATGAACGAAAAGGCCCGACTTGTCGCGCAAAGAGCGCGCGAGAAATGGGGCACACGGAGGATTACGGCTTTATTTCATAAGCAGTACCGTAACCATGCGTACCACCCCCCTGAGTTGTCGAGTAGAACGCACCACCTACTTTGATGAGTGGGGAAATCGCACCTGCACCATCGCTGCCACCGCTGAAATCGTAAAGGACGGTCTCGGCCCCGGTCGAGAGATCGATCTCGAATACAGTGCCTGCGTCAGGCGCTGTGCCACCTTGGGTTGTGCCGTAGAGAGTGCCGCCCGAGTTGAGCATGGCGGCGGTGGGATGCTCCTCATCATTACCACCTGTGAACTCGTGCAGGGGGGTGACGGCTCCGGAGGACGGATTGATCGCGAACGCCGTACCGCAGCCGTAAGGACCGGGACACCCGCCCGTTCCGTCCAGGTTGGCAGTGCCGTACAGGGTGCCCGCTACGTTGATCAGAGCGCTTTGAGGACTTGCCCCATCGCTGCCGTCGGCACTGAAGGAATGCAGGACGGTCAAGACGCCGGTCTTCTTATTGATCTTGAATGCTGTGCCGCAGCCGTAGCCCAAGACGCAACCCGTTCCGGCGCCTCCCCGGTAAGTCGTCCCATAGAGTGCGCCGCCCAGGTTAAGCAGGCCGGCATAAGGATTGCTCCCGTCACTGCCGTCGAACTCATGCAGGACGGTTTCGATTCCAGTATCGAGGTTGAACGCGAAGACCGTACCGCAACCTCCGAAACAACCCGATCCACTGCCATCTCCAGCGGTCGTCCCATATAGAGTGCCGGCGACGTCAATCAATCCACTTGGATCCGTGCCATCGGCGCCACATGCGAACGAATAGAGCACACTCTCGGTCCAAGCCCCACCATTCACGGCGGGCGGCGAAAGTGCAAACACCGTCCCGCACGTGCCGGTGCCTCCCCCGGCGGTCGTCCCATAGAGTGTGCCATTCACGTTGGTTAACCCGGAAGTCGGATAGGCCCCGTCACTGCCGCCAGCGAAGGAATAGAGCACGCTCTCAGTCCAAGCCCCACCTTTCACAATGGGCGGCGAAAGCGCAAACACCGTCCCGCAGCCGGGGCCGCCACAACTCGTTCCACCGCCGTAATTGGTCGTCCCATAGAGTGTGCCGTTCACATTGGTTAAGCCGGAAACAGGATTAGCCCCGTCACTGCCGCCAGCGAACGAGTAAATAGACTTGAAGGCGACCTGGTTTGCGCCACCAGTTTGCGAGTTAGATGTTAAGGGAAGGCACATCACCATCCCTACCAGAATCATCCTTCTGAAGGCCATCGCGTTTCTCCTGAAAGCCCGAACGTTCCAGTTGACGAGTGCCGGAATGAACCTCCAAAATAGACCGTCCCCACACTTTTGTGCAATGAGGCCGTTACGAAACTCGTGCCGTCCGCTGAAGCGGACTCGGTTTGTTCCACTTCCGGCATCCCGGCACTCCCGTGCCGGGCTTTCACATACCGCCGCTTCGCGGCTGAGATGGGTTTTGTTCCACCGTCGATGCCCCGCATTGAGTTCCGTAACAGCCTCTGAAATGAGAGCGAATGCACCGAGAGTTGGCCTCACCTTTACTTTGTCGTCGCGGGCACTATCATACCCTGAGATTGCCCCATCCGTCGCGCTATATGCATCGCAATCCGGTGAGCGCGGGCTGGGGGTCCGACCGCAACAATGGGCGTGGAGAGCTTTCGCCATGATGCCGAGGGAAAGCGCGGACCCGCTCCGGTGAACGACCGCTGAGGGCGGCGCTTCACATTCGGGGCGTCGCTTGATGCCGGCTGCGGGGGATACCCACCCGTCGAAAGGCTGTCTAGTCCCGCACGACGGGTGGGGCAGTCTCGGCTCCTCCCAGACTCGCCTACATACCGGACGCATCCTCGGTGGCATGCAGGACACGGAAGGTGGTTCCGCCGTTGGACCAGACGAGGACTAGCGCGTCTTGCTCCTTGGGTACCGCAGACAAGGCTTTCTGAACGTCGTCGGCGTTCTGCACCGGGTGACGATTGACTTCCACGATCACGTCGCCGCGTTGCAGGCCGGCGTTGTCGGCGGGGCTGCCGGGTTGGACCTGCTCCACGACTGCGCCATGCACGTCGCCCGAGGCTTGCAGTTGCTCGCGCAGCTCCGGAGTCATGTCCGTGACGCCAAGACCCCAGCGCGGCTTGCCGTTGCTGGCGGCCTCTTTGCTTTCATGATCGCGGCTGCCCATGGCCTCTAACGTCACTGGAACGCTGATAGTCTTGCCGTCGCGCAGGACTTCCAGCTTGATGCTCGAGCCAGGTTGCTTTTGTCCTACTTCGATCTGAAGCTGGCTGGCGTCGCTCACTTTTTGTCCATTGAGTTCCGTGATGACGTCGCCGACTTTCAGACCGGCTTTCGCGGCGGGAGAGCCGTCTTCGACCTGGCTGACTACGGCTCCTTCATTGTTTTCGACGTGGAAGAACTTCGCGTTCTCCGGCGTCACGTCGCTGATGCCGATCCCCATGTAGCCGTGACTGACCTTGCCGTCGCGGATCAAGGCTTCGACGGTGGGACGCACGATCTGGGTAGGAATGGCAAAGCCCATCCCTGCGAAACTATCCGAAGACGAGACGAGGAAGGTGTTGATGCCAATCACCTCGCCGCGCGCGTCGACCAGCGGTCCGCCGGAATTGCCGGGGTTGATGGCCGCGTCGGTCTGAACAAAACTTCCCGGCGAGCGGCGATCTCGCGAGAAAGGATTTGGGCGGTTCAGTCCGCTGACAATGCCGCGCGTTACCGTGAAGCGGAAGCCAAACGGATTGCCGAAGGCGAGCACGGTCTGGCCGGGGCGGAGCGCAGTCGAGTTGCCCCAGGGCACATTGGGAAGATTGGTTCCGTCCACCTTGATTACGGCGAGGTCGGTGAGCGGATCGGCGCCGATGAGCTTGGCGGGCAGGATTCTGCGATCCTGCAATGTGACGTTGATGTCGACGGCGCCATCGATTACGTGATTATTGGTGACGATGTATCCGTCGGACGAGATCAGCACACCGCTGCCGATGCCGTGCTCGATCTGCGACTGCTGTCTTCCGGGACGGTTGAAGAATGGCCCGAAGATGGGCGGAACACCCTGAGGAAGCTCAGGCATTTGCCCGTCGGCCATTTCGTTTTTCGCGTGAGACGTGACAGCTACGTTTACGACTGCGGGGGTGACTCGGGCGGCCAGCGTTTCCATGGCCTGGTCGAGCGCAAGCAGAGCGCTGACGCTGTTGTCGTCGAGCGGCGTAGCGGTGGGAGAGGCAACCGGTCCCTTGGCATACGCCGGCTTGATGAATTCGTAAGTGGTTAACGACACAGCCAGCGCGACGGCCATTACGGGCACAATCAGGCGGCGTGTGAGGAGGTTGTTGTTGATCCAGGCTTTGTTGATCCAGTTCTTGTTAACCCAGGCTTTCATTCGAGTTTCTCCTTGTGTACAACTAATTATTTAGTTTCTAAATGCGTACAAATACTTGTCCTTCAGCAAACTTGGTTAAGTGGATTTCGGTGTGATCGGCCCCTGAACCTGGCGCTCCGCGGGATGAAACACGGTCAAGCGCCACACGCAGATGCTCCAAACGTGGCCGTACTCGTCGACTTGCTCGGTCCGCACCACGACCAGCACGGAATTCAGCCGGCTGACGTTCTCGCTGGAGCCATCGAGGCTTGCGTTGACCGACCTTGGAGAACCTGTTTGAGGTTGCGCGAAGTTCGCGGGCGCCGCGGCGGTTTCCGGGAACTCATCGCCAATATTATTGCGGCGTTGCGGTTTCACGGCTCGCGCGAGAGCGTTTTTTCTGCCGACACTTGGGCTGGACATTCGGCTGCGGAGAGCTGCCGGAATCATTCTCGCCCGAACTGCCGCGGAATCGGCCGCTACCGGCGTCATTTCGGGAGCAGACGCCGAAAGGCTGGGGACAGTCGTCTCGAATGCCACGAGTTTCGGAGTACGCGACAGCGAAATCAGGCAGACGGCCGAAAACGCGGCGACTAAGGCGAGCGCCGGCTTCCAAACTCTGGTGGCGACCGGACGATCCGCAGCGAGAATTCTGGCGACCCGCTGAGCCGTCTGTTGCGCTCGCCCTACCACCGCCTGGGCCAGCGCCAAGCCGTGGCGCAGGAAACTCTTTTCGGCAACCGCGACCAGACATTGCGCATACGCGCGCGGGTTGGACGTGGCAGCCAGCACGAAGTCGTCGCAGGCCATCTCCCGCTCGCGAGACAGGCCACGGCCGATCCACCAGACAGCGGGATGAAAAAACAGAAGCGCGCGCAGGATCCTCTGGACCAGGTTGGTCCAATCGTCCCAGCGGCGCAGGTGCGCCAACTCGTGCAACAGAACGGCATTGAGTTCGGCTGGAGAAAGCTCATCCAGCGCCCACAGTGGAACCACGATCGCCGGGTTGACATAGCCGATGGCTGCGGGCACGCGGACGCGGTCAGAGGTGCAAATAGTCACACGCCGGGCGGAGCCGAATTCCTCCAGCGTGCTGCGCAGAAGCGGATCGAGATGGCCGGGATCGATGGCCGCGCAACCTAGGCGCAGTTTGTACAAGTGCCAAAAACCAAGGCCGATTCTCGCCAAACCCACGCCGGCAATCACAGCCCACGCGACGAAGATGTCGACCGCCCATGACCCGGGCAGCCGAAACGCCGAGTGTGTGGCGCTGGCGACGGCACCGGGCAACCCCAATGTAATGTTGGCGAAGAGAGGCAGCGCCGCTATTGCCATCAGAGCCGAAAACCATACTGCGAATCGAGTATTGGAATTTTGCCGTCCGAGCGCGCGCAGCGACACCCAGCCAAACAGCGCGATGGCAATGCCTTCCGCCATGCTGTTCAGCATTCTCTCGGCGAAAATCTGAGCCAGGGCTGGCCAGTGATCTGCTATCGCCATGGGATCACTTGCCCCCTTCCAGCATCTTTCGCAAGCGCTTCACTTCCGCCGCGTCGACGCCCTGGTCTTCGAGAAGGTTAAGGACCAGCAACTCATGAGAGTTTCCGAAAAAGCGGTTCACCAGATGGCGAATCTCGGAACGCGTAGCCTCCTTGCGCTCCACCAGCGGCGAGTAAATGAAGGCACGCCCAGCCTTCACGTGCTTCACGTAACCCTTCTTTTCGAGAATACGGATCGTGGTCAGCACGGAGTTGTAGGCCAGCGGCTCCTTCTGGGGAAGAACCTCCAGAACCTGCTGGACGGTGGCGGGGCCCTTTTGCCACAGCACCTCCATCAGCCGCAATTCGGCTTCCGTTAGAGTTGCAGATTTTCTGGGGGGCAAAAAACCATCCTCCTTACCCGAAAATATCGCGCCATGGCATTAGACGTACAAGATGTTTGATCGTCAACTAGTAAATTAGTTGCATGGGAGCATACAATGGTTGCACCACGCCAAATAGGTCTGGCTTCTGGATTCAAGGAAGCCGTTCTCCGCCTGCAGGCTGCCGACAGGGACGACCACGCTGGAGTTGGTAACCGCCGGCCGATCGGTTGCGATCGGTCCCGCTGCGTCAACGCTCGGGGGCTGATCCTGGCCATGTAATGGCAGCATTGCGGCCAACATGAATGCCAGTAGAGCAGCGGAAACGCGAGCGAGCATTGGCCGAGCGGACAGTCGCGGGTTCTCCTACGGCTTGAAGCATTCTAGTTCCGGGTCCGTTGGGTTTGGAAGGGAACAAGTTCCTGCGATGCAACTCCGAGGGCTTTGAGGGCGTTTTTCGCAGGCCCGATTGATACGGCGAGATCCCCTTTTTCTTTGCACCCACGGTCTGACCCACTACACTTGAACGGATAGAGCCATGAGCAAGAGCCTGCCGTTGATGCTTCGCCACGCCATGTATAACCTGCGTGGCGGCTTTTTGATTCGCCCGCTTACGATTGCGCTGACGCTGGGTTGCGCGGGCGCATTCCTGTCCTGGCTGGAAGAGGAATTTCCGGCGGCCAGCGCCTGGATGCCCACCGCTTTATTCCCCTCGCACTCCGACCCGCAGGTTGCCCAAGTGATTCTGGCGGGCATCGCCGCCTCCACCATGACGGTGGTATCGATCGTATTCGCCATCCTGTTGATGACGCTCACCCTGGCATCGATGCAGTTCTCCCCGCGCATCATCGTCAGCTTTTCCCGGGACCGTGTGACGCAATGGACGCTCGGTATCTTTCTCGGCACTTTCTCGTATTGCATGGCGGCGCTTCCGGCGGCGCACTCGCTGCCGCACCCCTTCGCGCCAGTGGGCACCGTCTTGGGCGCGATGGTGCTGGCGCTGGTCTGCGTCGGGCTGCTGCTGTTTTTCATTCACCACATCTCGCAGGCCATCAGTGTCAACCACATCGTCGACAGAATCGCGGCAGAAACGGAAGCCGTGATCGATGAGATTATGCCCTGGCCGCACCGGGTGAACGGCCTGAAGGATGCCGAACCGCTCCGGCCCAACCCGAGCGAAGTGGCCGTCTTGAGCGACAATTCCGGCTACATTCGCTTCGTCGATACGCGGCGACTAGTGGGCCTGGCGAAGCACTACCACGTCACCGTTCGCGTTCTGCGCCGGGTTGGCCACTTCGTTCCGCCGGGAATCCCGCTGATGATGGTCTCCAAGGGAAACCGTCTGTCTCCCGAAGGCACCGCCGAGTTGCTTGCCGCATTCGACCTCGGCCCAACCCGAACGTTGCAGCAGGACGTGGAGTTTGGCGTCCTGCAGATTGTCGATGTGGCGTTGAAGGCGATCTCGCCCGCCGTCAACGACCCCACCACCGCCATCAACTGCATCGATCAGTTGAGCCGCATTCTCATCCGTTTCGCGTCCCGAGAGCCGCCGGAGGATTCTGCTCTACGATCCGCCGGGCATCGTTCGTGCCAGCATCGAATGGATGCACTTCGAGCGCCTGCTGGAGGCAGCGTTTGAGCAGATCCGCATGTATGCGAAGACGGACGTGGCCGTCAGCTTGCGGTTGCTGCGAGCCCTCGGCGACATCGCCGCCGCGACGCCCGATGCGGAGTTTCGCCGGACACTCGTTGAGCGCGGAATGCGGACCGTGGCAGGCTGCGCCGAAAAGCTCGGCGAAGAGGAACTGAGAGAGTTGCGCGCACGCCAGGCCGCGCTGGAGAGCTTCAGCGCGATCCCGCAGCCGTAGCTTAAGAAATGGACCTAATTCTGCCCCACGGGCTGAATAGGAGCGGCCGGCGGATTCACCGTGGGAACAACATGAAACGCAGAAAATTTCTGGCGCTGTTGGGAACGACGGCTTGCGCCGAGCTGGCACGGAGTATGGGTTTGCAAACCGCGCCGGACTATCCCAAGGCCGACATAACAATTCACATCTCGACCGTCGAGATGGAAGTCGCCCGGCGGAAGATCATTAAGACGACCGGATACAACGGCTCAGCACCCGGCCCGGCCTTGCGGCTGCGCGAGGGACAACGGGTCACAGTAGACGTATTCAACGAGACCAAAATTCCGGAACTGGTTCATTGGCACGGCTTGTTCGTTCCCTCCGAGGTGGACGGTTCCGAGGAAGAAGGGACGCCGATGGTGCCTCCAGGCGGGGTCCGGCGGTATTCGTTTGTCCCGCGTCCCGCGGGAACTCGCTGGTATCACAGCCACATTCATGCCGGCCGGGATATGAAACGAGCCACTTACACGGGACAATTCGGATTCCTCTACGTTGAACCGAAAGAAGAGCCGGGGCAGTACGACGCGGAGGTGTTGCTCGCGCTTCACGGCTGGGATCCGTATCTGAGCAGCCGGGACGAGGGCAATCTGGAGGTCGCCTATCCCGGCTATTCCGTGAACAGCCACGCGCTTGGTTGGGGCGATCCGGTGCGCGTGAAGGAGGGTCAGAAGGTACTTTTTCGCATCTTGAACGCCAGCGCCACGCAGCAGCACCGCATCGCTTTGCCCGGCCACAAATTCAAAGTCGTCAGCCTGGACGGGAACGCCGTGCCCGTGCCGCGCGAGGTGGACACGATCGAGATGGGTCCGGCGGAGCGCGTGGACGCTGTCGTCGCGATGAACCAGCCCGGCGTTTGGATTCTGGGCGAGGGGAATGATCAAGTGCGGAATGCGGGGCTGGGCATCGTGGTGGAATATGCGAACCGCAGAGCAGCGCCGCAGTGGACCCCGCCGGCGAATACTCCCTGGGATTACACGATGTTTGGGCGCGAAGCGCAGACTCCAGAGCCGGAGGGCGGCGTGGTGCCGCTCGTCTTCCGCAAGAAATTCGCGGGCAACCGCTGGGTGGATAACTGGACCATCAACGGTAAATCCTTCCCGAAGACTGATCCCATTCGAGTGCGTGCCAATGAGCGGTATCGCCTTCGCTTCGATAACCAAAGTGATGAAGCGCACCCGGTCCACCTGCACCGGCACAGTTTCGAGCTGACCAAGTTCGCCGGCAAAGCAACGGCGGGCGTCATGAAAGACGTAGTCGTCGTGCCCGCCAAGGAGCAAGTCGAAGTGGACCTTACAGCGGACAATCCCGGTCCGACACTTTTTCACTGCCATCAGCAACTGCACATGGACTACGGCTTCATGACGATGGTGCAATACGAGGGCTGAGAAATGCCCCTCGCTGAACGCAAGCCGGGCCATGAGACTGTCGATCCCGCCGCGCACATTGGCCAACAGCGTCGAAATGTCCGCACGATCGTCGCCGCTTTTCGGGAGTTCGCGATTTCAGCCGCGACTTTGGACCGCAAGCTGACGGAACTCGGCAAACTGAGGCAAAATCCCGAGAGTCTTAAGGCAATCTCGGTCAAACTCCCGGAGTTCAGATCCTGTCTCGTCCTGGGGATGAGCATTCAGTTCGTAGGCTAAGAGACCTGCAACGTAGACGGCTACTGAGCTGTCAAACCCGGAGTGTGGTATGCGAGTGGGACGATGGTGATGCGCGATGGCCTCTACTGCGAGGTTGGGCAACCCCCACAATCCGAGTAGATACGCTCCTATCTCTGCGTGCGAGGTCCCAAGTATTTCCTCTTCGGCCTGGAAGGGCTCGCAGCCGAGTTCACTGGTACGTGCCAGCACAGAACAAAACTGAGCGGGCATTTTGCTGGCCAGGACGAGACTTCCAACGTCGTGAAGAAGGGCGGACACAACGGTAATGTCACGAGTCTTCGGGTCCACCGGCAGCTTGACCGCAATGGCGGCCGTCATCTGTGCCTGCATCTGGATTGACTCGAGAACGGACTGCGGAATGCGCGAGTCCGGCGCCAGAACCTTGAAGGCCTCGGAAACCAAAGCCAGGTTCTTGATTGTTTCCATCCCCAGGTACGACGCTGCACTCTGCAGGCTGGTCACGGTCTGTGCCAACCCGAAGAAAGCGCTGTTAACCAACTGCAAGACCTTGGCCGACATCGCGACATCGTGTTCGAGAATCTCCGCCACCTGGCTGATGGAGGTGCTCGGTCGGCCCAGCGCCTGGGTAAGCGCGGTGTATGTAGTCGAGAGAGAAGGCAGCTCGCCAACCGCTCCCACGACTTTGCGAATCTCTGGTGTGCACAGTACGTCCTGCAGCGTGCACACGCGTTCGATCGTAGCTTGAAGTTCGGATGCGTTGCACGGCTTAGCCAGAAAGCGATGTGCCACGTGAACTGAACGTGCCGCCAGCGTGACTTCCGAATATCCGGAGAGGATGATTCGCGCCGTACCAGGGAAACGCTCACGAATGTGGCCGAGCAGTGTGGCTCCGTCCATTCCCGGCATCCGCATGTCAGAAATGACTACGTCGAAGCTGGCGGCCTCGCAGGCCCGCAAGGCAGCTTCGCCGCCGACCGCAAACTCCATGTCCCAGCGTTTTCGGTCCGCGTGCAGCATACGTTTTAAGCCGTCCAGAATCTTGCTTTCGTCATCCACGAACAAGATGCGCTTCACACCGGCACCGCCTTGGCGGCAAGAACCTTGCCATCGTGAGGCAGGCGGACGATAAAGGTTGTGCCCTTTCCTTCTTCGGTTTCGAAGTGGATTGTGCCTCCGTGTTTGTCCACCACCACCGAGCGAGCGATGGCTAAACCCTGTCCGGTTCCCTTGCCAATTTCCTTGGTGGTGAAGAAAGGATCGAAGATACGGGCTCGCACCTTTTCTGGGATTCCCGAACCCGTGTCCTCAATCCGGATCTCCGCCCAGTCCTGACAATTCCGGGTTTGCACTTTGATATTTCCCTTTTCTGAACCACCTTTTCCGACCACATCGGAGATGGCATGCGCGGCATTGAGGATCAGGTTCAGAATCACCTGGTTGAATTCGCCAGGCAGGCAAGAGATCCGCGGTAGCGAAGGGTCGAATTCAGTCTCCAGGTTCGCCACGTATTTCCACTCATTCCGTGCCACCGTAATCGTGCTTTCAATCGCGTGGTTCAAATCCAGCGGGATTTTCTCCTTCGTGCCCGGGTGGGAGAACTCTTTCATCGCATTTACCAACTGCGAAACTCGGGTCACTCCTTCCAAGGATTGATCGATTGCCTTGGGAACCTCCTCAAGCAGATAGCCAGCGTCTATGCGTTCCACGGCGGCCGCGACTTCCTGAATGATGTCGCCAGATAACGTATTGTCCTTGGCGGCTGCCAAGAGCCGTTCGTAGCTGGCCAGGAGGTTCTTCAGATCCCGGAAGGCATCTTTCAAGAAGCGCACGTTGTCGCCGATGTACTGCGTCGGGGTATTGATCTCGTGCGCGATCCCGGCCGCGAGCTGGCCTACCGATTCCAGTTTCTGCGCATGCCGAAGCTGTTGCTCAAGCGCCATTCGTTCGGTTATGTCGGCGCCGACGACGAGACTCCCACCTTCGCTGCCGTCGTTGGTCTTGAGTCGGATGGCATTGAGGCCGAGGAAGCGGATGGTCCCGTTCTTATCTAACTTTATGGTGTCCAGATGGTGGCCGGACGGATCCCGGACGTGGGCTGCGACTCGGGCACTTGTGTCGGCCGTGAGCCACTTGACTCCACATTCATCGAGACTCTTGCCCAGTATGGTGGCTTCGTGCCAACCCAGGATCATGGTTGCAGCATTGTTCCATTGTCGAATGCGATCATTCCCATCCAATCCAATCAATAGCGAAGGAACAGAGTTCAGGAGGATTTCCGCATCCCGGTGGACTTGGCGCAAGGCCGCGTCTTCTCGCTTTCGAGCTGTGGCGTCAATCAATGCGCGAGTACTAAAGAAAAGAGCGGTAATCACACCGACGAGCACCACGGCCTCAAGTATTTCCTGAATTCTCAACAGCTTACTAATCGAGGCCAGTTCGGCCTCGAAGTCGCCTGCCAAGTCGCTCTGCAGCGCTTCCAATGCTGCCTGAACTGCCGCATTCTCACGGGCTAAGTCCGCGAACTCTGCTTGTATCTCCCTCGGTAGAATACCGTTGTTGATGTTTGCGCCTGCCGCGTAACACACTTTTGACCGCATTTGCAGGTCGCTAACCCGACGCATCAAAGAGACAATTTGTTTATGCCGCCCGGAGTTGAGCTCCATGGACCTGCCGGCGCTGTTGAGCGACGACACGACCGTTGCAGCGTCCCGAGCGGCACTTGCGAGCGATGCTTTTTCCTGCATCACAACTGCGTCCTTATACTCGCCGTTCATTCTCTGAAAAGCGGTGGTGGCTTGCTGGCTCTCGAGGGCTGCCGGGAAGAGAGACTGGGATGCAACCTGGGCATGTTTGCGCACTGTGTTCGCCGTCCACAGCATTATTGCCAGCAGCCCGGTCACTCCAAGCACGCCGACGATAATGCTGTTCTTAGTCGAGGGCGATAGCGAGGTCGGGAACATTTTGTCGGAACGTTGCATTCCTGGAACTTCTTTCCGCCGGCGCTCTTATGTCAGATGAATTCAAGCATTGGGGCTCGGCGTCGGCTAGCTCGCCCGTGGCCGGTTTGCGCAGCCTAAGTGCCTCGGAGGGTGGACTTGCGGCCTGGGATACGCCCGAATGTCGAAGCCGCCGACCAGCCTCCAGGGCCTCACCTGTGGCCACTGCTCCGGCCCTACCGTGGCCACTGGCGCCTTTGGTCGCGGCTACGAGACCCATCGGCACAAGACGTGGGTTACTTTAGGGTATCTGCAAGGCCCCACCCTCGACCTCCGCTCGGGAGATAGGGCAAATAACTGATCCGTTGGGCGCACTGTGCCGATGAATAGACTGCCCGCTCCTAACTCATTGCGGACGCGCAAAGTAACTGGTAACCGAAGAGAGGAATGCCATGCCGGAAAAAATCCTTCTCGTGGACGACGACACCAACGTCCTTGACGGGTATCGGCGCAGTTTGGGCCGCGAGTTTCTGATGGAAACCGCCCCCGGCGGGGAGCAGGCGCTGAAACTCGTTAGTGACAACGGCCCCTACGCCGTCGTGGTCGCCGACATGCGAATGCCCGGAATGGATGGCATCCAGCTCTTGGTCCGCATCAAAACCCTGTCGCCCGACACCATCCGGGTCATGCTTACCGGCAACGCCGACATGGACACGGCCATCAATGCCATTAACGAGGGCAGCATCTTTCGTTTCCTTAATAAGCCCTGCACTAAGGAAATGATGGCGAAGACTTTGACAGCCGCTCTGGTGCAGTACCGCTTGGTCACGGCCGAAAAGCAACTCTTGGAGCAAACCCTAAGCGGCTGCATTCAAGTCCTCACCGAAGTGCTCAGCCTGGTGAATCCCGCCGCCTTCAGCCGCGCCGAACGCGCCCGCCGCTACATTCACCACGTCGTAGTCGCGATGCGACTGGGAAACCCCTGGCAGTACGAAGTCGCCGCCATGCTGTCCCAATTAGGCTGCGTGGCTCTGGCTGCGGAGACGATCGACGCCGTGTACAGCGGCCAGAATCTCTCCCCGAGCGAGCAGACACAATATGATGAGCACCCCAGTGTGGCCCGCGATTTGCTCTCGAAAATTCCCCGTCTGGAGCCTATCGCGTGGATGATCGAGCACCAGAACCGCCCAGTCCCCGAAGCTGGCGACTCCGAGTCGCCGGACATGCGCATGGGAGCGGAAATACTGCGGCTGGTCCTGGCGTATGAAAGACTCATCCATAAGGGGACTTCGCGAACCGAGGCGGCACATGCTCTGGCTCGCCAAAACCCGGGCTTTAATCCGGAGTTCTTCCAGGCCCTGGTGACGTTGGATCCGAACGCCGAAGAGGCCGAAATACGTAGGTGCAGCATCGAAGACCTTGCGCCCGGCATGATCATCCAGCAGGAGGTCCGCACCCATGATGGAAACCTGCTGGTCTCCAAAGGTCACGAAGTCACGCCGACGGTCATTTTCAAGCTCAAGAACTTCCACGCCAGGGGTGTGATCGTTGCCAGCGTGACTGTCTCCATGCCCTCCACTACACTCGCTTTCGTGAAAGGCGCTTCGTAGGCAGCCGCTATCGAGCGGTAGTAGTTAGAAACTGCGCTAGAAGGAAAAACTCAGTGACATCTGAATCTGCCGTGGACTACCGATGGTCTTGTTTACGGCTCCAAGGCCGGCGGGACAGAAGTAGAACCCCGTGTTGGTGCTGTTCGAGCAGCTCGTGGGCAAAGGGGGTGTCCCGACTACTGGAAAATCGTTGTAGTACACATTCTGAGTGACGCTGTTAATGGGAATATCAAAGCTGGGTGTGTTGGTCAGGTTGAAGACATCAAAGGTGTATCTCATCGAGACTCGCTCAGATATCTTTGTCATTTTGACCACGGAGATGTCAGCGCGCTTTTGCCAAGCCTGCCGGAAGACGTTGCGCTGGCCTGTAGTAAAATCTGTCTCAAAAGTGTCACCCGGAGGAATGGCGCCACCCAGGTCTCCCGGGCTGAGAAGCGGCACGGTGAAGCAGGATGCCTTGAGAGCGTACGTGCCTGGCTCCGCCCCCGAGACTCCGGTGAGCGCGTTCTTCGGTGTGCAACCCGGAGCGAGCGGCACGATGGGATTGGTAATGCCATTGGAGACGCCGTAGAAGATGCTGCCCACAGCGCCTGAATAATCGATCACACTATACGGCTGCCCGCTTTGGATAACCGTGACGCCGCGCATTGCCCAGCCATCCGCCAGCCTGCCCTTAACCGAACGTTCGGGAAAGAAATTAGGTAGTTGGTATAAGTAGTTGAAGCTGAGCACGTGGGTGCGGTCGAAGTCAGACGATCCGTAGGCAGCGCGCAGGTTCAGTGGGTTATTGCCATTGTAGAAAAGGCCCATTGCGCTCTGGTCGTCGAGGGCATGAGACCAAGTGTAGGAGAATCCTATCTGCAATCCGTGGCTCAGGCGCTTGTCGACATGTGTCAGAAGTGCATTGTAGGCAGAGACCCCCGCCGCGGTGTATGACTCCGATTCCGCCGTATAGCCAATGTAAGGAACGCGCAAGTCTATGTTACCGCCTTCATAGGTTGCGACCATCTGGCCCTGCCCGTTTGGCAACTGAATAGGATTGCCGCTAGCATCAATGACTGTGTAGCCATAGGTGTACTGCTGGCCATGCACAGGTTGGTTAGGCGAAGCTACTTCCGGCTGGTTAAACGGGATGGGAATGACCTCGTGACGCCCTTCATTGCCGACGTAACCAACCCCGACAACCACATCATTGCGAGGCTGCCATTGGATGTCGAAACTTTGATCGATCGTATACGGCAGTCTATTCGCGCGGTTGTAGGTGGCAAAGGAGAATGGGGGCGCCCCGCCGCTGATCGCTGCTTCGTTTGGCAGAAATTGCGTAATGTCCGCAGGGTTGCCACTAGGAGGAGGCCCGAGTGTGGCCCCCCAAGGACTCGCCAGTGAATACCCATCTGAAGGATTACACGTGGGGATGAATCCTTGATAAAGATAAGTGGAATTACAAACCTGGCCCGTCACAAAGGGTGGCGCTTGGCTGACTCCGAATGGGCCGCCCGTGATTACGCCGGCGGCGTAGCCCGGCGAAAGATACGTAAAGAGTTCACCGCGGTCGTAGTAGATACCTATACCGCCACGAACCACAACCTTGTCGTTTGACCGCTTTGGACTCCAGGCGATTCCAAGCCGAGGCGCCAGGCCCCATTGCCGGCCTGTGAGCGTGGTATTGCTCACTCCCTTCGTTGGATACTGCTGGTTGTTCCCGGCGATGATAAAGCCATTGGACACGATAGAGTCGGTGCCCTGGTCATAGGCGTAGAGCGATGGATCGAAGTTGTAAATGCGGCCGTACTTTTCCGTGAGGCCGCCGTTCCAGTCGAAACGTATCCCTGCGGTCAAACTAATATTAGATCGCAGCTGGAATTTGTCTTGGATGTACTCTCCCGTTTGCCCGGCGCGATAGTAGCGGTTTGCGTTGCCCTGTAGAAACTTGGTGGTAGTGAAATCGTCGTTTACGTCAACCAGACCTTGAATGAACTGCGAAAGATCCGCCGAAGAAATAATGCCGGAGTTCGTTTTTCTGTCACGGACATTGAGTTGGGTGTATGAATAGCTGGCGCCGAACGTTACAGTATGTTTTCCTAATATCCAAGTTGCCTTCGCCGATGGCATAAAGCGGTTTTGGAAGACACCGGTAAACGCCCCTTGGGAATCAGAGCCTTGGCCGATGTTCAAGAAAACATCAGACACACTATTTACGTTTTGTGGCGACGTATTCCCCAGTATGTCTACGATACTGATTCCAGGAAATATGGGCGAGCCAAAGGTATTAATGCCCAACTGCTGTGGCGTGAAAGGCTGTGCTATCGTGCTGTAGATCTTCTCGCGGACGAAGCCGAAAACTTCCGCTATATTCAAGTTGGGTTTCAGCACCTGCGTGTTAGTGATCGATGCGACTTGGCTGCCGGCATCCAGGTGCTGGGCAAACCCCGGGATGTTGGAGTAGGCGTAGGGCACAATGCTCGGGTCATGCTGGTAATAGTACTTAAGAGACAAATTGTCTTTGGCGCTCTTATTCCAGTCAAAATCACTAACGACTTGATTGGCGGCGAAATACGCCGTCCCCGGGATCACCGCATTCTCCGGAAAGTTAAACGAAGGGATGTTGCCGTTCGCCGATGGGATAAGGTACTGGCCGTTCGGCAATTTGTACTGGAACAGAGCGAGCGCAATCGGATTGACTTGGCCCGGCGTAATGGACGTGCCCCAATTCGCATTCGCGATATCGGCCAAACCTGCCGGTGTTCGGTTCGTATCGGTAAGTCCGAATGGAACAGCCAGCCTCGAGATGCCGATCTCTTGGTCTGAGTTGTGGACGTGCTGGTAGGCAAGGAATCCGAACAGTTTGTCTTTTTTCAAGGGTCCGCCCAGCTTTACCCCCGCGACAACTCGATGCAACTCCGGGACCTTGTCGTTGGCGGGAATGTTCGGGTCCTGGTTGAAGAAGAACGGAGCCGCATTGATCCAGTTCGTTCCACGATTAAGGTACATACTCCCATGGAAAGTATTCGTACCGGAGGCGGTGCTCATGTCTATGTGCGCCCCGCTGGTTGAGCCTTGTCCCGTATCGTACATCGATGTATTCACGCGAATTTCTGCGATCGTTTCCGGGGCGGGAGTAGGCAGTGCCTGGCCTATGGCGGTATAGATTGATGCGGTGCTCTGGACTTCCGCTGCGCTACTGGCGGCAACGCCGCTTACTCCGACATTGGTCACAATCCGGGCCGAAGCCACCTGGCTGGTACTTTTGCCGTTGAACAGATTACTGGCGTCTACACCGTTCAGCAAGAACGTGTTGCTGGTGTCGCGCTGGCCGTTGGCCCAGATGGGCTGATTGCCCAAGCCACTGTTAACGCCAGTGCCACCGGGAAGCTCCGCGTTAACGCCGGGGGAGAGGATCGCCAATCCCGTGAAGCTTCCCGTCGGCAGCGGGGTGGATTCTATTTGGGCGACTTCCAACACCTGGCCGTTGGTGGTGTCGACTGCGTTCACTAACGGGTACGCCTGCACGTCGACCACCTCGCTCACTTTGCCGACCTGCAGTACCGCACTTACAGTCGCAGTGCGATTCGCCTGAACGAGGATTGACAATATCTTCTGCGTCTGAAATCCGTCGCGGGTGAATGTCAGGGTGTAGGTGCCAATGGGCAGATTTACGAAATCATAACTACCATTTCCGGTGGTTTGCTGCGAGCGGGTCAGCTTAGTTTGGTCGCCTAGGATGGTTACCACCGTGGCCGGGAGCGAGCCACCGGTTTTGTCGGTGACCATGCCGGTGATACCTCCCAGGGTCTCCTGTGCCTTCATGCTCGGCGCTATAAGGAGCGCTATCAAGAGATACGAAGCAGGCGACATGAACAGAAAGCCGAGCCTTTTCAGCATCGGTGTAGACCTCTTATATTTGGTACGCAATGCGCTGCGAATTTGACAACTTTCAAATTGCGACCACTTGGCGGGGACCCTCTTGGCCTCGAAAGCGGCAGCTGTGCACATATCTTGTTTTTGTCACATTGTATGTGATGATCGATTAAAGGTTTTTATGGTCTCGCCACGAAGTGGCGATAGACCAGAGCTGGTCCACTACCTGGCCGCTGGTTGATGACGTTGAGTCGATCACAACGTCGTAGTTTCGTAAATCGCTACAATCGACACCGTATTCTCTAACAAATCGCCTGTTTTCGCTTTCCTTTCGGGCACGCAACTGCGCCTTTGTATCCGCATGATTGAGATACAACGGCTCGTTGAGCCGGTTCATGTCAGACATCACTCTCATTGCGCCGACATCAGGATCGACAACTAAATACACCTTCAGGCTGTTCTTTAGAAGGTGCCACGCTACCCGTGACTCGATAACGTAGCTGGCTCCTTCATTGGCCAAGGTAATTAGGGCCGAATCAATCCTGTCGTCAATGCTGGGGTCCGATTCTGCATATAAGTTGAATTCCAGCAGATTCATCCTCATCTCTTCCGCAATCGTTCGATGCATGCTTCCACTACAGACGTATTTATAGCCCAGCTTAGTGGAAAGCACTCTTGACACGCTGGTCTTGCCGCTGCCTAAATCACCTGAGATTGTGACGATGTGACCCATGATGCGCGAGTTGTGACAAGTTCGTCCTACGGCATTGTAGCAAGGTAAGTCGTTTTTCCTAGGTAGGGGGACTTCCAATGTGCAAGCTGCGTCCGACGGTGCAGCACATCGCTGCACAACTACAGGATTTTGTTCCGCGAGCTTGCGGCCTTCCTTGCTTCGTATGTTTGCTTCTGTTAGCCTCTTGTGCCATGCAAAACATAGCCAGCGCGGTGGAGCGTTTTCTCGCGCCGTATTCTGGCAGAATCACGGATCTCGTAACCAGCGCCAGGTACAATCACCAGAACCCGTGTCCGCGGGGCGATGGTCTCCTAACCTGCATTACCGTCCGCGCAGAATTTAGCAATAGCGGCATCTTCGGCTCATCCGGGTCGTTCTTGACCGAGATCTACCCGCGGTATCGATTCTTGCGTCGCCGCCTTGCAGAGTTTCTGGACCAAGAGGGACTACCGGCGAACGTACCCCACTCCACGTTGGCGGTAAGTCTTGTGCCTGCGCCTGCGCCGAACAGCAGAATTGGGGAAGCTTTGCCAACAGATCCGGAGTCCAGTCGTGGTGCCGCTATCCTCCCCATAGAGGAACTAACCCAGCGTAGCGAATACTACCGGCGGCTGGCCAGTCACTACAGGATTGAGCACTGCCTCCTAACGAATAAAGATACGGTTGTAGGGCCCGACGCGGGCATTTTAACCACCGCCTGCGCCGCCGCGCAAACGTTCCCCGGCCGGATTAGGGTAATCGAGTTCGGTACAGGAGCAGGGACAACAGCAGTGGCCCTCGCAAGCCTCGAAAAGCTTGCATGCTATCTGGGAAACGACTTCAGCCCAGAGGTGAACGAATTTTTCGGCACGACAGTCCGACCGAGACTAACCCTCGAAGGGATTGACTGCGAGTTCGTTGCTGGCTCGTGCTTTGCACTTGAGTTCTCAACGCGGGCGGATCTGATCATCGTGGGCGTGTTTTACCAAGCACAGCCTGAACTGCTAAAGCTGAAAGGAAGAGCGATGGGCGCATGCCTGTCCGGCCATGGCGTCCTTGTCATTCAGTCCAGCAAGCCAGAAAACCAGTTCATTACGGAATTACTGATGGATGATCCAGCGCGCCATGCCGGCTGGCCCTGGTACGACAAGGCATTCTCCATTGCACAGTACTTTCGCCATGTCGCGAAGTTGGACGTCTATGATGAGACGATGCTGATTGCCAGTGATAACGCGGCCAGGGTTGACAATGTTGCGGCGATGCTACAACCGATAAAGTCCGCCTCAGCGTGATCGGATCCCGGATGATGCCCAGGATGAAAACTCTCAAATTCAGAATGGAAGGATAACGTACCTCCATTAATAAGGTGCACATTCAGGTAGATTCCCGGTCGTCGGTGCTCCTGCAGCAAAGACAGACGAATCGTCAGTGAAATGATCTGAAACATGGATGACTCTCACCTTCAAATCACCAAGCCTGGCGACTTCCATCCCAGATTTCGACCGCGAGTTCGGTTTCTCCGAACAAGGATTTCCAGGGCCCGATACCTCCAGCTTACTTCCCTGGCTTTCGCCCTGCTGATAGGAGGCTGGACAGCGGCCTCGGCTTTGGAAGTCTTTCCGAAGATTTTTCTGCCCTCGCCCTTGGAGGTTGCAAAGTCATTAGTCGACGGGTTCGTGAGTGGCGAACTCTGGCTGAATATTTGGGCCAGTCTCTGGCGTGTGATGGTGGGTTTTTTGATCGGTGCAGGTGTCGCCTTACCAGTTGGCATACTTACAGGGAACGTGGGGTGGGCCGAAGCATTACTGCAACCTTTGACAGAGTTTTTGCGTTACATGCCTGTCCCCGCCTTCCTTCCCCTTTGCATTCTCTGGTTTGGTATCGGTGAGCTTGAGAAAATTGTCGTTATCTTTCTCGGGACGTTCTTCCAACTCGCGGTGCTCGTTTTCGATGACGCACGGGCGGTTCCCAACGAATTTCTCGAGATCGGCTATACGCTTGGCCTAAGCCGGATGGAAAGCCTGTCGAAAGTTGTGTTGCCCAGCGCGTTGCCTCGTATCTTCGAAGACCTGCGAGTCTCGTTCGGCTGGGCGTGGTCCTATGTGGTAGTGGCCGAACTCGTCGCGGCGAACCATGGAGTCGGTTTTATGATCATGCAGAGCCAGAGGTATCTGCGCACTGCCGATGTGATCGCTGGCATTCTGGTGATTGGAATCCTCGGGCTGGTGTCCGACTTGTTTTTTCGGGGTGTATCCCGCGTTCTGTTCCCGTACGAGGATTCGAGGTTGTGATCCATTCCGCTGAGCAATCACCGTGGAAAATCGAAGCCCATGCGGTAAGTAAGGCCTTTCGACATGGCGCCACCCAGGTTGAAGCGCTTCGCCAGGTTTCTTTCACCATCGCACCTAACGAGTTTGCGGTCTTTCTTGGCCCATCGGGCTGCGGCAAGTCGACTTTGCTCCGAATTATCGCGGGTTTCGAGCAACCGAGTGCCGGCGAGTTATTGGTAAACGGCAGCCTCATAATTGGGCCCGGCCCGGATCGCGGCGTTGTGTTTCAGACCTATGCATCATTTCCTTGGTTGACGGTTGAACGCAATATAGAGTTCGGTTTGAGTGTTCTTCGCATGCCGCGCTCCCAGCGTCACGATGTGGTTCGTCACTGGATCGAAACCACAGGCCTCACGGGATTTGAAAAGGCATACCCGTCGGCGCTGTCTGGAGGAATGCGCCAGCGGCTGGCGATCGCCCGCACGTTAGCCACTCAACCGGACGTCCTCCTGCTCGATGAACCATTTGCAGCGCTCGACGCGCAGACCCGCAGCGATATGCAGGAGATGCTCCTCCACATTTGGGCCACCCACCGCACTACGGTTGTATTCGTGACGCACGACTTGCGCGAAGCAGTGTATCTGGCAGACCGCGTCCTTGTGATGTCCCCCAGGCCCTCTGCTATTCAGAAGATTATTGAGATCAGTTTGCCACGTCCGCGGCGTCGAGACATTATCTTCTCGAGGGAGTTTGCGAGAGTCGAATCAGAACTCCTGAAAATTCTCCGAGGGCACACTCCGGCGGCAAAGTAGCCAGTCTTCCAGAACGGTGACCTACTCTTCCTCCATCCACAGCTGTGTGTTTCGCTCCAGAGAGTTCAGCGTGCCCGGCTTGACAAATTCGACCTGAAAGGTGACCGCTCCGGCCGATACGAGTTCGGCCAGGCGCGGCGCGCATTTCAGGACGCCGGCGATAATCTTGCCTTCCAGTTCTCGCCAACGCGCAGGGTAAAGCCAAAGCGGCACGGAAACCTCGGCCCGCAGTCTGAGGTGATGCCGCCCCTTTGCCCGGCGGTAGTACCCACGCACCAGCAGCCTGCCCGTGGCATGAGCAAAACGCACGCGCGTCACGTCTCGGAATCGAATCGTTCGGTTGATCTCCGGGAGCGGATCGAGCGCCTCGACGAGGTCGACGCCGGACAACCACAAGTCCTCGGGATCCTCAGGATTAAAAAGCGCGTGACTAAGGCGGCCCCGGAATTCGAAGCGCGGTTGGCTACACCTGCCTGGATCAAGAGTAAACACGTCACCCGTGAAATAACGGATCATAGGCTGGAGCTGAACGAACGGATACAGCGATGTAAGCAGTAGGACCCCGCATCCTTCGATGAGAGTCCGTTTACCCGAGAAATCGATGATCTCCGGCACGACATGCGGATCAAAGTGAAATCCGTTGCATTTACGACACCAACTCGCACCACCAAAAACTTCGGCAAGGCTATACTTATTGCTAATTGCGGCGCGCCACGTTTGCTCCAACACCTGCCGCCAGCGCAAAGTCAGATACCGGCCTTGCAAGTGGATCAGCCTGATTCCGAACTCCCGGTCACATGGAATGCCGTGCTCCAACAGATAATTAGTTAAGACAAGTATGCCCGTCTGAGAACCCGACAGGATAGAAACTCGCCGTTCCACACCCGGGAAATCGAATTCTCTTCTCAGGAGGAGTACGGCGTAGTCAACCAGCTGATCGTCGTTGACAGAGAACGGAAGGACAAAAATCTTGGCCGGGATAGGCGTGGGAGAACCGTGGTGGGGAAGCTGGATCTGCAGCATGAGTGGGATAAGCGCAGATGAAGCGGGTTCGCTGGCAGAGAGTTGAGCATAAAATTCCTGGATAAACTGAGTCTCGGCCCTTGATCGAGACACGAAGAATTGCTCAGCGGTGGTGCCGGTAGTGTTTTGAAGGTGTGAAACCGGTGTTTTGTCCGGCCAGCAAAGGGCCGCCCGCCCTGCTGTTCTAAGCTGGTCCTTCGTGACTACAGGTAGCCGCTGCAAGTCTCCGATGGTTTGGACGCTTCCTACATCGATACCGTGGTTCTTGTAGAGCGCCCGATAAAACTCACTCCCATTGACGGCAGCGCCGACTGTTTGCTGGATTAGCTCGTTCCGCAGACAATCGGGATCGGGCTGGTCCGAAGGTGCACCCATGTGACTCACATTAGGAGAGACGCAGTACAGCGGCTCGCGGGGCAGGAGGGCCTGAGACGGCTGCCATGCGCATCGCATTCATGATTCGCAAAACAGGTGCCGACCAGCCGGATTTACTCCGACAAGAATTCCTTCACCGTAGCCTCGGCCCCCAGCATTTTGATCAGTGCCGATTCCGCGTCTCTAAAATACTTCATTGCGTCATCGGCGGCCGAGATGATGCGCTCGTCATCCGTCGCTTTGGCCTTGCGATAGAGCTCCACGAATCTTCTCAAGTTTCCCGGAGACAGGATAAATCTAGCCGCATCGGGAATGTCTTTAATCTCAGCCATTGGCGGTCACTCCTTTTCCAAGACTGGCCTTGGATTTCTTTTTCATTACGAAAAACCATTGACATTGTACACTCAAAGTCGCCTTTTCCGACGACGTCGTTTGCATGACAAGCTCTCGTCACCTGATAGCCATCGTTGTTGAGCCATCCAAAATCTTGTTGTAAAACATGAATTTTTCACCCAACCGGCGACATGAAAATGTCGCCCTCCGGAAGCGGCAGTGCTTCTCAGTGCGATATCGGCTGGTTTTGGTTTACGAGGCGTTCACAGACGCTGACGTTGATAAGCTGCTGAATGGGCTTGGGAGGATCACGCAGCACGCCGGCTTCTCTCCAGATTTGCCCCGCTGCTTCGCCTACTTCGTAGAGTTTCCCTGGGTTTCTTGCAGTCCCGATAAGCTGACGATTCCTTTCTTGGTCCGAGAAACGCACCCCTTGCAGTAGATCGGTGAATTCGCCGATCGGTATCTTGAAGAACCTGGCCATAATTGCATTCGCTTCGGCAGGTTTTTTCTTCCAAAATTCAACGGCATCAAACCATCCCAGCAATATTTCCTCCACCTCATGCGGATGATCACGGACGAACTCGGGCTGGAGGGCCAGGACATCGACAATCACGCCCGGGTTCTCGCGAGTAGACGCCAAGAGGTGAGCGCCCGCTCGGCGTGCCGCGCGCGAGAGCCATGGCTCCCAAGTCACCGCAGCATCGAGCTTCCCGGCCAAGAATGCGCTACCCGCTGAAGCCGAGTCCATGATCTGAGGCGAAATGTCGGCCTCTGTCATTCCAGCTTTGTGCAATAGATAGAGCAGAAAGAAGTGTCCCGGCAAGCCAGACTGAAAACCAACCTTCTTCCCTCTGAGATCGGCGATAGTCCGGATCTCACGAGTGGCAACAATACCGTCTCCTCCCATGGATTCATCCACCGCGAGAACCACAACACCAGGGATACCCTGATTCCCGGCGAGGACAATCGAGTCCAGCCCCTCGGCGCGGCCCTGGACTCTCTTGGCCGCCATCGCTGCATTCTTCTCCCCGGTGCCGGTGATGATGACGGGATCGAGCTTTACTCCGCGCTTTTCAAAAAAACCCTTTTCCTTGCCTAATACCCAAGGCCCGAAACCTACCCACATGTCAATGCTGATTTGAACTGACGGCAAGTTCTGGCTATGGGCTCGGCCAGCGCTGGAAAACAATATCAGACCCAGCAACAGCGGGACCCAGACTCGGTTTCGCATTTGCGACCTCCAACCGGCAGCGAGGGTGCCCTTCTAGAAGCTAGTGCTCCCAAGGGAAGTCAGGCCACACCGTTGCCCGATCCGCAAAAAAATCGATTGCCGGCCGTCTGCCAGATGCAATTTTATAGCTTGAGTTGTACCAGTCGACCATGATCGCGACCTTTACGTCGGCCGGCCTATACTTTGCCAGGGAGTTCAGGCAAAGTTCAACCGTAGTACCCGACTCCATGACCGCATCCACCAGAAGAACTCGTTTCCCGATTATATGATCTTCGGGTGTCTGCATGGTTAGTTCAGGCTCTATGCGGTCAGATTCCAAGGGCGCATCTGTGGCGCTGGTTTTTACCAGTATTCCCCCGACCCTGCGGACACCGAGAACATACGACAAGTGTATTGCAGGAATCTGGCCGCACCGCATGATGCCGAGGATGACATCGGCCGCGTAGCCAGAGTCTCGAATCTGCCGGGCCACTTCTCTGTGAAGACGATCCATGTCTTCCCAGGAATATCTTTTCAGCAGATTCTCGTCATCGGGTCGTTGTGTCATAGGTCAGCCGTGAGTAGCTGTCGAGCGCAAACCTGTCGTCCCGAAACCCCACCATGAACTCAGGCCAACCGAACTAACTGCAAATAACTTAAACTCTGGTGGAATTCCTGGGACGTCATCTCGAATCCCGGCGGGATCAACAATGAGGTTTCTTCGCGCCCTTCAACACCCCCTTTGGAATCCAAACCCGGGAAGCGTTTTCATCGCCAGCGCCAATATGCACCTCACGATCCGACCTTCTCGCTCAAACCGAGGAAGACCGGAAGCTGCCGCACTGTTTCCAAAATTGCCGCGTGGGGAACCTTTTCAAACTGGTTTCGCGGATGGCGGCCAGAGAGGACAGCCACAAAACCCACCTCCGCGCGTTCGGCAGCCTCCGCATCGACGATGTGATCTCCTACGTAAAGCGCAGCCGATGGGTTGACGCCCAAGCTCCTCAGGGCGAACAACAATCCCTCTGGATCCGGTTTGCTGCTGGCCACATTGTCGGCGCCGACAATGACATCGAAGAAATCTTCGAGATCGTTTCTCTTCAAAATGCTCCTGATGCGATAGTTCAGTTTGGTCGATACAACTCCCGCTGGAATGTTGGCACGTCGGAGCGACTGCATTACCGTTGGAACGCCCTCGTAAATGGTGGTGAGACGATCCATTACCTGATCAGCACGATGGTGGAAGCAGCGAGTGAACCGCGCTGTCATGTCAGAGCCACCTTGCCCGGTCAAGCATCTAAGTGTCTCGTTTAATGTCAAGCCTATGGTATCAAGCACTCGCTCCGCTGGCGGGATCGGCAATCCAAGCTCCTGAAGGGCGTATCCAACACATTCCACAATACCCTGGGAGGAGTCCACAAGAGTAAAGTCGAAATCGAAGATGATTGCTTCCAAGCAGATCCGCCTCTCCTCCTAACTCTCTCCGCAATAGGTCTAACCAATACGGAGTCACAAAAGCCGAATACCACGTTGCGGATTTATATTGATCCGTCGCTTCGCTCGCCAGCTTACGTATGCCTGAGTTGCCTTTTCTCTTGATGCCTTGGTTGTTGACGACCGCGGGATTATAGCATAGCCTGTAGGCCCGTCTCTCGATGATCCGAACCAGGTCACCCAAGCGGTCTAACGGCATTTCAATGAACTGACTGAGCCAATGCGCTTGTCAGACGCGCACGATAGGCGTGTCACGAGGCAGACCAAGACGTGCCTCACAGAAGTATTCGAAACGGATACCAAAGGTGCGGCGTGTTTTCTGCCAGATAGCGCGGAACCGAGGGCTACGTGCCCAGCGCATAAAGAGAATTGCCCAACCGCGGTTGTCCGGATGAGACCAAAAATCGTCCAGCCGGAGATCGAGAAAAACATTTTCCATCAGCTGAATGAGCTCTAACCCAATGATCGTTTCCTCGTTCGACGGATCCGGTACGTGGGCTGTTTGGTTGTATTGCGGGGGGCCAACGGTTTGCCGTATCAATTCCTGGAAGAACGACTGCAAATGTAGAGTTTGCCGGAAACGTTCCCAGATTCCGTCGAGCGTTTTGGTGTGCTTCAAGAACGCTTCGCTGCTGCAGCCGGCGGGAGCGAGTACGTCGGCTAACGTCTCGGCAATCGCGACCGGGTCATCGCCCGGTTGGGTGCCGCGCAGCGATACGCGGAGAATATGCTGTCCAAGCATGCGATAGCTCTCAAACTGATCCTCGGAGAAGAATTGGTCGGCGGTGGTCTCGTGTGGGAACGAGGGATGAACCGAACGATACTGCGTCACGGCCACATCCTCATCACCGCTCATCGAGGCTTTCAGATAGATCAGATATCCTAAGCTGCCATTACTGTAGGTGATTGTTCCGACGCTGCAATGGGCAAGGCTGAAACCGTCCTTCTGCTGGCGAATGGAGTGGACGTCGATATCGATCTTGGCTCCGAAGTCAGTCTGGCAAAGCCGCACCACATTGCCCAGGCTGCCGAACTGCAGGAATTCATCGCATTCCGCATCGCAGGCGATGATGACCTTGCAGCGCCTGCGGACAAGCTCATAGATACCGAGGTTTTCGAAGTGGCCACCGTCGGAAACGTTGACGAACTTGCTTTTTTCGTCAGCCGCGCCGAACAGTTCGAGCAAAAGATAGTAAAGGCTAAAGCTCAGTCCGGGACGGTTCCAAAGTCTTCGACATGGATTGGGGAACCACCACCCCAACCTTACGTTGAACATGGTCAAGAGAAACGCCACCAGCGGAGAAGTATTGAAGCCCATGTTCGGACTGGCCGCGGCCCCCGAAATAGCGACTGCCTGGCCGAGCATAACGCCGTCGGCGAACTCGCGAGTGTCCGCGTACCCCACTCGGGGCCGGTCGGCGCCACAACGAAGCGGAGTTAAAGAGAACGACGCGCTGTGCCGGGTATGCAATGCCAGATCAGAGCTGCCGCTCAGATTGAGGGCGCAATTGAAAATGGGAAACGGTCCACGGTAGCCCTCCTCCTGCGCTGTGTTTCGTACATCATTCGACAACTTGTTTAACGGGATGTCATCATCGCCATCGAAATTGGTAAACGGCTGCGGCTTCCTGAACCCGGGCGCCCAGCGAGTTGCGCCGAGGTAGCAACGGACGAGCCGGAACTGATAGAACTGATTCAAGCCAAAAATATTGATTTCAAAAAAGCGCGAAAACAGCACACCCAATGCCAACAAAATTAGAAACGCGGTCACCTTCACGCGGAGTGTGATATAAGCCGACGTTTGCCAGTACCCTATCCAATTCCAATCGGGCGCTCCAACGCTTGCCAAGATGACATAGAGAAGAGCGGTGGATGCCGCCAGCACAGCACCAACAATGAAAACCAACCCGCCCAACTTTGCCAATCTCTCCAGCCATGGCGACTTGGTGTGCGAGCCGTTTCCACTGGTTCTGCTGCTCTTGCCGGCGAGCACCCCGCCGGCCACGGTTCCCACCCAACTGATAATGGAGCCCCATTTAACCCCTCCCACGCTGAACAGATAAAGCGTCCATGGAGGGCCAAACACGGCCGCGGTGGTAAGCGCGAGATACGCCGCACCGAACATCGCCAGGCCGGCTCCGAATCGAGTCCACCACTCGCGTATCGCCTCCTTCGAGTGACGTCCGCAAAAGCCAATGAACAGCACGACACTTAGGGTGTGGGCGGCCAGCACCAGGGGAGGGCCGAGTACGTATGCGTACCAGCTGTATTGGTGCCGGTCTGACGACCAGTTTATGAATAGAGAAAGTATGCCCTTCAATTCATAACGGAGAACGAGGACGCATAGGAGGCTGGCCCATGCTGCATGCCAGAGCCGTTTGGGAATCGGATAATTTTGCGGCTTGCGTTCCGCTACGTTTTGCTTCTGCAATCGGGAAAGAGTGAAAAATGCTAACAGGCCTAAGGCAAGCCAGATTAGGTAAGGCCACGCCGAGACGGCTCTGTGCGCAATTCGATAACGGACTTCGATCTCTTGGAGCACATCCTGGAATGCGGTGGATTTAGCCTCAGCCCACATCCAGCTTGCGAGCAGGAAGGAGAAGATCCACGCCGGCACAATCGCGAGAGACCAAACCCATCGTTCTGACCATGGTTTTATTTTCGCGGCACTTGACTCGCCGCTTACCGCCCGCCTGCCTGAAAGGTTATACACAAGGGTTAGCCACACAATACCCATCATGCCTACGGCCACCAGGAATGCAGAAGCAGTGCGGCATTTTAAGAAAACACTGTGGCCGAGCAGTGCGAGCAGCAAAGCTGCCCAAAGCCAAGCCAGGCAGGTAAGTTGAATCAGAAACGCGTTGCGAGCCCAACTGGCCCACATCGTCCAGGTATCCGCAGTGAACACCCCCAGCCGCGGCGCAAGATAGTTGGAGTAGCGGCGGAGGTGGTCGATCGACTCCTCCCAATTCATCAGTCGCCCCAGCCAATGCTTTGTGCGGCAGACGTTGGCCACAAGCCAGGAGCCGATGAATCCGCCCCCGGAAACGGTGGAGAGGAAATCGATCTTACGCAACAAGTCGAATTCCTGCAGTCCCTGCAAAACGCCGAGATTGAAAGTCGCGCTGCGGATACCTCCGCCCGAGAAGGAGAGCCCGATTAAATTGTGCATCTTCTTCTCTTTGCGAATTCTTTCCATCCAATCATCGTCGGTCGTGCCCGGCGGATTCGTCCCTCCGCCCGCCCCACCCGCTGGCGGCGATGTAACCGCTGTTGATGACTCTTCTGTTGATGACTCCTCCTGGAAACGTCGATCACGCTGCTGCTGGATCTCGTTCAGTTCTTCATTGAACACTTTGCGCCATTTCGCAGGCCATTGTGCAGTTGAGTCTGGACGGGCAGGAAAAAGCTCCGGTTCGTAAGTTCGCTTCTCTTCTTCCTCCGTTATCTCTACGGCGTTCTGGACCAAGTCACATACAAAATCGAACACCGAGCGGAGAACCTCTTCGGCCTTTTCTAACTTAGATACCGGACCAGACTCTTCTTGTCCAGGTGCTTTGGTTTCTTTTTCGTCTCCATCCAGGAGGGCTCGAAAACGAAGGAGATGCAGCCAGTTGGGGCGCGTGTAACTCACGGAAGCGTTGGCCGATACTTCCGCCTTGAGTAACCGCGAGATCCAGTAAATATCGGCAAGGGCGAAGCGGGCAGCTAGTGGATTGGTTACAACCCAGCCTCCGATGGGCCGCGATTTTTTCTTTCCTTCTGCGGCTTTATCCGCCGGAGGCTCAGACTCGGATGGCAGGGATAAATAGAAATCGCCGCGCTCGATGGCCCAATCAACAAGACCTTGACGTATCGCCGAGAAGTGCTTCTCTTCCTCAGCCGTTGCTTCCGGATAGAGACCGCGGAGCCACAACTCGAAGTTTTCCGATTCACTGCGGGCATTTGGGTCTTCGGGAGAATCGTTGGTGAATCCGTCGAGAAAATCGAGGGCACGGACTTGTGGTCCGGCTGTTAAATCTTTCCGGTGTATGGCGGGATCGCAACCGCTCGACAGATCAATCAATTCTCCTAACTTGTCTTCAGATGTTTTGTGATTCGCTGGCTCAGATGGCTTTATGACGGGCTTAGGTGGCGTTATGAGAGGAAATGGCCGCTGGTTCGAGGTGCGGGTTCTCTCACCTTTAACGTTTTTGGAATCAGCCAGAGGCGCCATTTCTTTGCGCCAGGCCAGGAAACGAATACCGAAGTACAAGTAAGCGTTTGCATAACGCAGAAATGCTTCTGACTGGAAGAGCTTCTTCAGACTCTCAGCCTGAGGAACCGGCTCGGTCTCGAAGGTGGCAATCTCGATCTGGTAGGCGATCTCTGACATTGTTAGAGCGCCGAGCGCTACGTCGAGCCTGCGCCGGCTCTCTTTATCCCGTTTGCCTGGGTCGTTGTCAGCGAAACGCATTTCAGCGTGCGGGCGAAGAAGACGCCGGAGTTCCGGCTCATCCTTTTCCGATAATTCGTCGATGATCGCCCACTGGTCTTCACCCTGCGGATGAAGGCGCAAATGAAGCTTCTGTTTTCCGCTCACGTCATTCATGTGCTTAGCTCTCTTTGCCGAGAGACGACGGTGGTGGGGAGGCATGGGCCGATGCCCCTTGCACTGTAAAGCCTTGTTGTGACGGTCGTCGGCGCAAGACTACCGATTGCGGGCGCAGTTTGGGCAGCGGCACTAGCTAACAAAGAAAGAAGTACAAAACCGTTCAGAAGCAGCCTGAAAAGCACACCTCGACCTCCTTTCCTAGAGGAGCGGACTATCAGCACAGACATCCAAAGATGCCAGATGGGGGAAGGAAGCCATCGCGCCCGTCTTTTTGAAAGCGGAGCCAGCTTAGTCACTTTGCGATATTTGTCAACTCAAACATTTGGAAGTTTCGGATTTCGTAACAAAGTAGGTCTATGGTCACCCACCCTGTATTGAGCGACGCCAAGATGGCATCTTACAAGCCTCAAGCTGGGATTGCCGTCAGAGTGATGCTGGTCAGACTAGCCGCTGTTACGAAATCCGAACACATTCCAAGAAACCATCCGGTAGCAGGGCGCTTTCAGCCGGGACAGGCAAACTGAATGTTCGCAAAACCACGGGCTAGTCACGGGCTAGGATTTTTCGAAGCGGCGAGCACGATTTCTCGCAACGTGCAGAAACTGCAGAGAAAAATATGGTAGGCACGAGGAGACTCGAACTCCTGACCTCTACCGTGTCAAGGTAGCAGTATTGCAGCCGGCCATTGATCCATAAGGGGTTAGTAACCGGAGGAACCGGCAGAACCGTAATACTCGGCGCAATTTGCTACCAAATTGCTACCAAAAACATGGCAAGTGGGTTTGGGGCTGAATCGTGGGGGATCGGCCCCTTCATTGTCACACTATTTATGTAGTGGAGATCCGTTTCAACGCTGGTCCATCTTTTCGGGCAGCAACTTCAGAAGCACGTTCCCACCACCAGATGGCTGGCGATCTCCCGCACTTCCTACCAATGACCGCTCAAACTCGTTCGGCCCTAGAGCTTCACTTCCCGACTGGCGTTTTCGCGAGAACCAATGATTACTCGCCATTCTCTGGGTCTGAAACTGGATGCGTTCTTTTCCCACAGCCAGAATATCAGCCTCCATATCAGCCAGGTTGAAGCTGTTGGTGTGTTTGGTCAGTACGGGCGTGAACACGCATGGGACAATGTCGCTAAATTTGCGAAATCCAACATTAAGGTTTGTTGCGTGTGCACCGATGCGTAACAATCGTATGCGATAGTGCAATTCAATCCGAAGCCCAGACACTCCCGATGTGTCTACCAATTTCCTCGTATTCGCCTCGCGCCAAGGCGAGGCGCGTCAGCACCTTCATATATCGTCGGCCGGGTAGTTGGCTGGAGATCCATCCCCGTAGTCGATAATCGGAAGTTGTCTGGAGAGAACAATGAGGTCGAAAAACATCATCAGTGAATCGAGATTGCGTTGGATTGACTTTCGGACTTGGTCTTCGCTCGCGAGCGTCTGGGAGACACCGAGTCTTCCTCGCAGAAAGACCTCGGCAGTCCTGTAAATCATGGGGTCCACGACTGCATCCAGTCCACCAGCAGGCGTAAAGTTCGTGAATTGTTTCCAATCTTCATTGCTCTGAACAACCAAATCCGGGTTCATCGTCGTCCTCCTTGTGCCAAACCCATTTTCTTATCTGCATCGCCGGATTCGTTCGCCACTCTCTCGTAGAATAAATAAGTGAAAACAAGTCCCCTTCGGGAGAGGTTCGAGAAACGCCTCGTCGACGACCACTTTGGCCGTGACGTCAGTCATCTCTCAACTTACCGCGTACTCTTTCCAATCGCTTGTCGAAAGGCAACACGCACAATCGCTGCAACCAGAACGATCACTACAGCAACCCAGAGCACAAGTGCGAGCATCGAACCAATCAATAAAGCTGCTATGAATGTCCCAATCAAAAAGACAGTCACAAGAAATCCTCCCAACCATATTTTCAGACGCGCCACTACGCCTGGTCGGACGCTCGCAGCGCCGTGTGGGGAAGGCGCAGAAACAACGATTTGGAAACTCTTCTTCAACGCTCCCTTCCTCAATGCCTCATGAATTGACTTCCATAATTTAGGAGGTCGGCGGCTGTTTCATGTTCTGCAATAGATCAAAGCGCAACCCTGACCAACCCGGTCCGCTTCCCGGTCCCGACTTGCGTGCCATCCACACATACGTGGTTCCATCCATGGCACGTGTTCTGCGGAAATAGCGATCGACTAGAACTCCTGTAGGCGGCAAAGTGCGGTCGGCCAAAAAAAACGGCTGCCCCGGATTGAGCACCAAGGCACGCGCGGTTATGTATAACAGTCCCTGCGTCGTCGGAATTTCCATGGTTCCGCGCCGCAAATACAGGGCACCTGCGGTTGTCTGAACCGGAACCATGGGAATCCAGTTATCCGGCGCTGGTTGTTCCACCGAGTAATAAATCTGAGGTCCCCCTGGCGTTGCCTGCGGTGATGGCGGTGCGGGATTTGTCTCCAGTCGCTGTAAGTACGCTTGCCGCGCATCAATGGGAGAGTCCAAGTCGCCCTGTAGTTGATTTTCGACGGCCCAGGCCATGGCGGCCATGTTGTCCCGCAGAAACATCACTTCTTCCAGTTCGACCGCGTCCTGCACAAGACCAAGTGTAGGAGCCAGCATGATGAAATCTGATCGGGTACCAGCGCCAGAAAGCTTGAACATCGACCACGCAGATTCCCCGGCATTGACGGTGGTTTGCTCGGCTGGACGAATCAGTGTGCGCACTCCGAAAGTGTCGGTCAGCACCAACGTGGAAATGCTGGCGAGATTGCCGACCGGCGCCGGAATCGGCACGCTGAACCAATCGTTGCCGTAGACCAGCGCGAATTCCATGACCAGAAGCTTGGCCAGGTCGACGTGCTGTGCGTCGAGTTGCCCGAAATCGGTGACGCTGTCTTCGAACATCCACCAGCGCGGATCGTGAACGCCCCGAAACGTCACGTGGTTCGGGAAGAAACTGAAGTTCACCGGAGTGACCTGCGCCGGATTCGCAGTGGCGACCGGATTTGCGCTGCCGGTTGCCGTTCCGAACGAATACCAATCGAGATGGCCTCCGGGAAAAGCTGGCGCGGTGAGAAGGAGATTTTGGGCAGCCGTCGGGGAGCCGAGCGAGAAGTCGTAATCCAATGCTTCGCTCTGCCAGGGCAGATCGCTGGCCGGAGGCTCGCTGAACAGGCTCTGCCGATAGGCAAGGAATGCGGCGATCACTGCCTGCATGCCCGGTTCGCTGGCGGCACCCGGTAGTGGAATGGGCGGCGCGTTTCCCGCGGCCACCGCCGCAGCAGAAATATAAAGCGCTTCACCATCGGTAACGCGCCCGGCCATCAATGACCGGAAACGCACGGCGTCGATGGGAGCATAAGTTGGATCTGGCGGCGTGGCGCTGATGGGAAATGACGCACGAAATGCGGCGATAACCGCATTCGCGCCAATGATGCCGCCTGAATTGACCAGCGACTCAAAATAAAAGCCAAGTTGCACCGATCCCCGCAATTTCAACTCGACATCTTCCCGCTCCACATGCACTTCGAACGGCAGTTCCTGATCGAGCTGCATCGTGGCCGAAGGATCGCTGCCGGGGCAATACGTGGTGATGGTCTGCAATTGTCCGGCGAGAGTGGCCTGCACCGGAGAGCCCGCGTCGGCGCCGGTGAATTCGCCCACTTGCCATTGGCGAGCCAGCATCCATGCGGGATCGCGCACTTGAGATTGCAAGCTGCGCTGCATGGAGGCATCGCGCGGCAGCGGCTCCAGCCGCGTCCATGTCGTGATGGAGGGATTGGCTACGGTCGTCGTGGCAAGCGCTTTAAGCGGCACGGATGATAGCCTCCTGCACAAGGGCGAACTGCGTAGAAACCGTGGCGCCCTGAAGATTCAGCGCAAAATAAAGCGCCGGCAGAATCGCGCCCACCTGCCGCACGCTGGCCAAGTCAACGGTGCGAATCTTCGCCAGTTCCAGAGTCTCCGCCAGCACCGCCTGAAGAATCGTATCGTCCCAGGTTTCGCGGTTGTCGGGGCAGACGGCCAGCAACAATGACTGCGGAGCCCGCGCGCTGGGCTCCTCAAAATGAAAAGCCACAGCCGCCGACTGCTGCGTTTCTGGAATCCGCTCCGGCCACTCGTCGACCATCAAGCCGGCATAAGTGTTCTGCGTGGTGGGATCTCCCTGCGTGATGCAGGCGAACGCAACGCGGCCTTTCTGCGGCAGGTTCGCAGGATCAAGCGGCAGAGCCAGCCATTGGTCAGTGCCCGACAGCGGAGGAGGAATCTGTCCGAGCAAAAGAGACGGCGGATAAACCGCGGAAGCGCTCAAGGCTTGCGCCGCACTCAGCGCCATGTCGAGCCGCGAGACGCCGGCGCGAAGGTGCGTCAACTGCTGGAACCAACGCTCCGGAGCTTGCGTGTCGGAGGCGGTCAATGCGGCCGACTGACTGAACGCGCCTTGCAGTGTGGTTAAATTGGGCGGAGTGAATTCCGGCAAGACCACAAAATCTTTGCCGAATATGGTTTGCAGCCCTCCCTCAAGGTCGGCCTCCTGCGCGGTGGCTACATTCACCGCCGAAGCGCTCTTGTAGCGCGATTGCAGGACCGATATCACGTTGGTCGCTTGCGTGGCGAGATTGGGGTCCTGGTCGCTCGTGGACGTGGTCAGGGGAATGGATCCGGTCACGCCGTAGAGACTGCACTCGAGCAGCGCAGCGCGAACCGGATCAGGAGCGTTCGGCAATCCTGCCGCAGCCGTAGTAAGCGTATTGATGTCGTTGTTCAGACTTGTCACCGCCGCGCTCAGGCGGTTCTGTAACTCAACCCCAACGGTTTCGGTGACGCTCGTTTCCGGCGGGTTCATGTCCTGTGCCGAGAGCGCGCGTGCCGCCCCGAGCAGACTGCGCAGCTTCTGCGCCACATAGAGTGCGTCGGGGAATGCGACCGAGCCGGGCGGGAGCGAACCGGTTTGAAATACGATTTGCACATTCTTAGAGCCAGCGGGAGCGGTCGCCTGGTAGAGAATGCGATTCTCCAGTTCGGATTGCTGCGGAACTTCAGCCGCGTCTGACATGGCAATAACATCAAGGGGTCCGACGTTTAAATCGCGCAGGCTGACGGTCGTCAACTGGGGATTGCCGGACGAATCGGTGTATTGCACCTGGCAGCGAACAGTGGCGGGATCGGGCAGCATTTGTCCTACCCACGCGTCCAGCCACGGCTCCGCTGCGGCGCGCGGATGCTGCGGAATCGCGCTCCAGGCTGGGCTCGGCGTCGGAGTTCCGGCGAATAGCAGGGCCACTCTGTGGGTCAGATCAATTCCACCCCGCGGCGTATCGACCACTTTTGGCGTGGGCGGACGCGTGCCGCGCGAAATCGCATCCATCAAACCGCCTCCGTGGCCGAAGTTGCCGCGAACCACCTGAAACACCGCTTCGGAGATCGATAGATCGCCCAGCGCATCGACGTAGTCATCCAGCATCTGCAAAATCGTAATCACGGAATTTTGATCCGCGCCCGGCGCCGGCAGTCCAGTGCCCCAGTTCTGTCCGGCTGCCAGTTTTCCCGCGTCCCATGCGGTACGCAGCGCAAGGCCGTCAACGATGTCGGAGGCAGCAACACTTTCTGCGGGCGCGCTGGAAGGAGTCAGCTTGTTTCCCACGAGAGGATAGGCGTTGCGAAATGGCTGCACATACTGGTTCAGATTCTGATCGTTCAGTGCGTCTTCAAACAGATAGCCAAGCAGCGCGTTCAGACTTTGTCCCTGCTGCACGCCGCTGATCAGCCACAGCGCCCGCTGCACGCGCTCGGAGGCAAGATCGATCGAGAGCAGGCTTTCCTCCGCTGTGTCTTGATGAGTCATGTATCCGTTGCGCAGAACGGCGGCGACGGCGGCCTGCACCTGTGAAGGCGCGAAGATGTATCCACCGTTGTCGGTGAGCGGCTGCAACGGGACCGGAAGTTTGGCGGGGAAAGGACTCTTCCCCGATCGAGCCGCGTCGAGCGCCTGCACTTGCTGAAGCTCGGTTCCCTGAACGGCAACCCGTCCGGCCTCCGGCTTAACATTCTCGACCCAACCGTAGCAGCCCAGATAAACCGCATTGTTCTGGGCGCGCGTCCGCTTGAGCAACGAGGTAGCGATGGTCGTAGCCCACACGTCGAGGCGATGGCTGCATGCGTCGAGCGTTTCCGTCAAAAGGCGGTCCAGTTCGGCAGTGGGCAGATCCGCCAGGCGGCTCAAGCTGGCTCTCGCATCGTTCAGTTGCGCAAATGGAGAATTCGCCGGGAAATTCGTTGTGAGTAAATAATCGGCCCAGGTCAGGTGCGGACTCGGAATGGAGGGACGCGCCAGCACCTGCCACGGGGTCAGATTCGTCGCACTCGCCTGAATGTCTATCAATTCGCTTTCTTGAATCTGCGCCACGGTTAACCGGCCTGAGCTGACTTCGTTGTTGCCTGCCAGATTGGCGTAGAGCAGCAGCATCGATTGCCGCAGAATCTTGTAGAGCAGGGAGGTTGGCTTGGGGCCGGGATAATTTTCGGCTTGTACGTCGGTAATCGATGCGGTTTGCAGCCAGTTGATGTAATTCCCTTTTTGTCCGCCTCCCAGGTTCGCGTCGGCATTCAGCGGACTCGTCTCGGAAAGCGGACCATCTTGGACGGTGGAGAAGGTGATGGGAAAGCTGCTCGGATCGAAAGCGGCGAACTCGACCTTGGGAGCCCAACCCGAGTATCCGTACGTGTTGAGCAGAGCCGCTCCAGCGGCCGAGAAGTTGCCCCACCACGCTTGCTCGAACGGTACAGGCACGCCTAAAAAATTCAGAAGATTCCAGAGAAACGCATTCCCCATCACCGGCCGTCCCTGGAAGTTCATCGAACTGGCATCCATGCCGAGGACAGACATCAAACTCTGATCCGGATCGCTTCCCGCCAGCATGCGCGGGGCACCGGCGGAGCTCGCAAGCCAGGTCGGCCACAATTTCTGCACGAAGTTGACGAGCCCGGTTTCGACCGGCCCTACTACATCCGATTTCTGCCGATAATTGCGCAGTGATGTAACTGGAAGAATGCCGTACGGGGTTCGTCCGGCGCGCAGCGCAGCAATGGGGCCTCGTGGGAAGGTATTCGCGAGCACATATTCTCGACCTTGTTCGATGGCGTCGGCCGAGAACACGCTCGCCATCATCTGATTCAGGAAATATCCGAGCGTGGCCGGCCACAGCGTCCGCAGCATGTCAGTGCTGTCGAGCGAGTCAGTGCCGTCGGCGTATTGCACGTGATCGAACGTGGTGGAAGCAATGCCGATCAAGTTCGCCAGATTGACGCCATCGCAACTCGGATTCGAAGTGAGAGGCAGCTCGCGCTCCGTCTCGTAGCTGGTCTCGTAATTCGGATCCTTGCGGCTGAAGGCGGAGCTGGCGTCAGGCGTGTTGTTGGTGGGCGAACCTTGCGGCACCAGCGCAAGGCCATCGGTGTAGTGATGCGCGTTCAAGAGATTGATCAGCGTTTGGCTGGGTTGCGGATCGCTCGCGCGCAATCCGTAAACGAAAATTTGATCGATGCCGTTGGTGCTCTGCTGTGGAGTCAGAGGAATTTTGAGCGCCATGCCGGCGGCATAAGCCGTTGCAAAATCCACCATCCACTGCAAATTCGCGTCCACCACAGAACCGGAAGGAAAAGCTCCGCTGTTGGGGGTAAGACTCACGGCGAGAGGTTGAGTGATGGGGCTGCCACGAAACATCGAGGATTGGCCGCTGGAAACCAGCACGACCGTCCACGCATCCGGCAGGGCGTCGGCGACGGCTGGCTGCTCCCACGATGAATTGCGGGTCGGCACCACGGGAAAAATTGGCGCTGGATTGGGCGGGGCGCCGGCCGGCGTGGGCGCCACAGGCTGCTGCGCCAGATTCGTAGGAGCGAGTTGCAAGCAAATCCACGCCGCTCTTTGCGGAGTGTACAAAGCCGCGATCGTGCGCCAGGGCGCTTTGTCATCATCCGGATCTGGCGGCGGATTTCCCGCCAGCCACACCGCATTCCAGTACGCTTGACCGTCGGAAAGTTCCTGGGCCGTGAGTTCGGGCTCGTGCGAGTCAACGGCAATCTGGTCGGGATAAATTCTCACCCACAATTCCGTGCTGCCCTTGTTCGCGGTGACCGCGTCTCCAGAGATCGCAGCAAGCGTCACAAATCGGGTCTGAATATGGACCGGCAACAGCAGCAACGGAGTCCGCGCTGACAAGTTCACCGGCTGCGTGCCGATCGGCGGACGCGTAACGACCGCTTGTGGATGTGCAACGGCTTTGGATGGAGTGTTCATGATGGTGGGAGCATCAGAGTGGCTTGAATCAGAATTCGGAATGGGAGTCGCAGCAGAATGTAGGCGGTCTGCGCGCTGTTCACTCCCCAGTTGTTGTTGGTGTCGTTCGGATCATTGGCGTCGTCGACGATCGCGATGCCTGTGGGCTGTTGATTGGGCGAAAGGAAAGCCGGGAGTGACACGCTCTGCAACACGGATGCAAACACCTGCGACGCCAGCATCCATGGGCTTTTGGCGATGATGGAAGCCGGAGGCTGCGTCAAGGTGAATGTGCGCGGCGCGTTCTTGTTGTTCGGGAGGGCAAAATTCGTCCATGCCAAATCGGCCCAGTGAGGAACCGGCGAAATATCCGGCGTCGGTTCCAGACCAAAGCGCGGCTCCGAGGGTTGCTCCTGGAACACGAAGAAGAAACCGTACGGCGAAGTTGGAGTGCCTCCCCGCGCGTCCGCCGCAGTCAAGTTGAAACCCAGGAACGTCATGTCTGGAGACAACGTTCCGCGGAAAATCGGATAGCGTTCATCGGTATCGTCGAGCACCAGCGTGCCATCAGGATTCCGTTTGGCTTTTCCCGCGTAAACGATGGCGTTGGGATAGCGCTTGAACAATTTTCCGCGCACCAGCAGAACAAGATTGTTCTGCACAATGTCGCTGCGGTTGGGATGTTGGCCCAGTGAAGTGTTGAGCGGCCAGGTGTTGATCGGCGGAATATCCTTTAACAGTTCCGCCAACTGCGTTGGATCGGTAGGATCGCCCGGCTGCGGCACGTAAGACCTCACATCCCAAAACTGGCGGAAGTAGCTGCCGCGTTGATCGGTGGGATAGCCAAACCACAAAAGCTCGCTACCCATCTCGCTGTTCAATCCGACCATGTAGGCTTCAATAAAAGTGCGGTTCGACTGCAGCAAGCCGAGCGTGTCGGGAGGAATCTGGTCGACGCCGGGCAAAAGATACGACTGCGAAAGATCGCGTAGCGGAGCATACATGGGCTGCGGAAATGTGGGAGCCGCCATGATCGGTTCCAGCGGATCCAGCGGCTGCCAGGGAAGATTCGGCGCCAGCGTCAGTAGTCCTTGAATCCTGGCAGGAACCGTCGTCACCGGATCGATGCGCTGCAAAATCGTGCTTTGCAAAGTCGGCAAGTCCAGCGAAGGAAGCGTTCCCGGGTTCACGGGCAGGGCCTGGTAGTTGCCGAACAGTTGCGAGGTCGCGCTGCGAAACGCCGCCGCCTGCGCGGAGTCGGCGCCCGAGGCGCTCGAGGACGGTAGCGGTGTGCCCGGCGCCATGATCTGGAATCCCGGGCGCGGCGGCACTTGCGCCACCGTCGCCGTGGTGAAATTTGAAAACTGCACCTGGTTGGCAGCTTCGGCGTTCGCGATTGTATTCTTCAGGTAGTTCCACACGCCTAACGCAATGATGATACATGCGACGGCAACGCCGAGAGCTGCGGCCCATCCCGCGGTGAAGCCGACGATCAGAACAATGACGGCCAGCAGCACAATCAAGCCGATCAAAATCCACTTCCACCACTTCACCAACGTTTCAGCCCAGGAAGGCGCGGCTTGATTGGAGATTTGATCGATCGAGACCATCCCCGCCGGCGGCTGAATCGGCGGCACGATGGTGATGGCCCCGCTATTCACCCGCGACAACAGAGTGGGTGCGCCATTCTGCGCCAGGCCCAATCTCCACGGCAAACGCGCCACCTTGCGGAATGCGCCGGAAAACATGCGTGGCGGCACGCGGCTGGCGCGCAGTTGCGCGGTCACCGTCGTCGGACTCGTGAGAAGCTTCGAGTGCAGCGGCGCGGTGAAATTGAACAAGGTTTCCGTTTGCGCCGGCTGGAAGTGCTGCCGGTACAGTTGCTGAGTGGCGGAGCGCGCGAGCTGCGCCTGGCGCAGCATGTCGTTCGCCTGCAGTACACCCTCGACCTGCTGCCACGCCGAGGCCATCAACTGCGTCTGCTCCGTCTGCACAACCTCTGTGCCCAAGCCCGCTGGAGTCCGGTTTCGCGGGTCGAGATTCAAGTCGTTCACCCAACCGGACGCAGCGCGATTCACGCTCGCCACAGCGGCCTGCCACCGTCCGTAAATTGGCGGCACCACCACGGGGTCGCTGGGATTCGGATGTGCAGGATCGTCTGTCGCCGGGGACGTTCTGGTTGATCCAGTTTTGCAGCGTCGATTGAAATGCGTCCTTGCCGGGGCCGGTCCATTGAGTGTCCGTCGTGCTGATGCTTTCGAGCGCTCCATCCAATCCCAGCGTTGTGCTGACAATCGAAAATGTGTATGGCGCTGTTCCGCCCGTGACTGCGAGCGCGGAGTTGTACGCCGCTCCGACCTGCGCCGTCGCCGCCGGCGGACTGAGCGCGATCGCCAGCGGTCCGACGACGATGCTGAAACTCGCCGTCATCGTGTTCGGCGTTGTTTCCGTCGAGTCCACCACCTGCACGGTAAAGTTGTAAGTCCCGGCTGAAGCCGGCGTGCCTGAAATCGTACCGGTCGAAGCATTCAGCGTCAGCCCTGGAGGCAGAGCGCCGTTGATGATCGAGAACGTATACGGCGCTGTTCCTCCCGTGGCTACGAGCGTCGAGTTGTAGGCAATGCCGGATTGTGCCGTCGCCACCGCAGCGCCTAGCGTGAGGGGCAACGGTCCCACGACGATGCTGAAACTCGCGAGCGTTGTGCCCGCGGCCGTATTGGTTGCGTTGACGACCTGCGCGACGAAGTTATAGACGCCGGCCGCAGTCGGCGTGCCCGTGATCGCCCCGGTTGAAGCGTTGAGCGCCAGCCCCGGCGGCAACGCGCCGCCCACAGGAATCGACGGATCGGGCGGACTCACGGCCATCGGGCGCTGCCCCACCGTCGCAGGAAGAACGCGAGGCGTCAGCGCGCGAACCAGCGATTCGAAATCGCCGGCGTCGCTGGTGTTGAAATCGAAGCGGAAGTAGTACGGCAAAGTCAGCGGAGCTTGCGTGTTCTGTGTCCAGGCCGGATCGGATGTTGTGAGCGACGAGACATCATTTCCAAGGCCGGCTTGCACGCCATTTTGAAACGCAGGGACCAGAAATGCGGTGTAAGAAGTTTCGGGATCGAGGCGCCGCGGGCAAAGCAGCCGTGAAATTACATTTCCCGGCGCAGATGCCAGTGAATCGGAGAGCGAAGCATTGCCGCTGATCTGCACATGCGCCCAATTCCAGGAGGTCGAAAGGTCCTGCAGAGCCGCCATCGTTTTCACGACCACGGTCGGCAGCGGATTGGGCGCAGTGGACGGAAGTGTAAATTCGCTTCCCTGTTTCAGAACAATCAGCGCCACCCAGGGATGCAACCGATCGCCATTGGGCGCTGCCGGCGTGAAGAGCCAGGGAAAATCCGGCGTGTCGAATTCGATGCCGCACAGATAGTTCGGCTCGAAATTCACAGTGAACTGCCGGGGCTCGGTGCGGATGACCATGCGCGGATCGATCCCGACCACATCGCCCGGCCCGAACAAATTTACTGTCGTGGCGGGCGGCAGCACCAGATTGGGAGCGCTTCCGCCCTGCACATCGAGAACGAGTTGCACGTTCAGGCTGGCGCGGCTGGGCAGCGCTCCGCTGTCGGTATTGTTGAGGCTCGCTGCAATGCCGCGTCTCGCCCAGGCTTCGAATTGGTACTGTCCGAGTGTCGTCGTGCTGCTCATGCTGCGACCTCGTGTGCCGGCATGATCTGCAAGTTACCGGTCTCCGTGGGATTGGCGCTCAAATACGTATTCAGCGCCGCTTTCGCTCCAAAGTAACTCGTGCCTCCGCCCGGGACGATGTCCGCGCGAATACTTAGATCATCCACGCTGGTCACAAGGTATTGCGGTTCCGCGACGTTGATTGCCGGCAACGTCACTCCGGTGCTGTACTTTTGCAGGCCCGTGTTCTTGACCTGCGAGGCGAATCCGGCGCCTTGGGCACACAAGGCCAGGTGAATATTCGCTGGCATCGTATAAAGCCGCGAGAACACCGAAAAATCCGTGGGGGCGTAAATGTAATACTCCTCGTACACGACGGTACGAGGCGAGTTCTGCCCGTTGAGGATCGCGCTCGATCCGATATTCACTCCCGCGTCATACTGCTCAAAACTGGGGTTGCTAAGCTTGTCGGCATCGCTCAGCGTGAGGAACTGCCCGGGAGCGAAGTAATCCTGAATCGTCTGGATCGTCTCGGTTTGCCCGTTGATCTGTACGCTCTGAATCGAAAACTCAGTGCCGTCGGAAGGGGTCGCATTGCCATACTTTGTGATCGGAAGGTCGAGCGGCACCACTTTCTCTTTCACCTGCAATGTGCCCATGGGATGAACGCACAAAATTTTGTTGTTCGGACTCGGCGTTGCAAGTGAAACTCCCACGGTTGTAGCGGGCGGAAGAGCCGCGCTCCAGCTTTGCGGATTCTGCAATGCCGTCTCTAGATCCGGCAGCACAGGCTGCGAAGGAATCGTGGCTTGCGTGCTGCTGCCCCAGGTCAGATCGACGGAAGCGCTGACGGTCCACCACAGGATGCTGATCGAGGCATCGCCATGAAAATGCCAGGGAGTTGGTCCTTGAATCAAACCATCGACGTTGAGGCCGAGCAAGTTAGCGCCGTCGAAGGAAACATCGAACGATGCCGTGAAATCGAATTCGAATGAGAACGGAGAGATGACAATCAAAACATCGAATCCCAGGTAACCCTGGATGGCGAATCCGCCCGCCGACGCGTAGGCTTGCACGTCAGCGCCGAACTGAACCGTGTTCGAACGTCACGGCGAAGTAGCTGTCAGAGCTGATGCGCGGGTTATCCCCGTCACCGATACTGACCGAGAGCCGCGCCATCTGCGGAATGTTCAGCCCATTCGTGTTGAAGTTGGGATTGAATCCTCCGAGCGAGTACAAGAAGTTCGGATTGCTGCCCCAGGAAAGCCGTAGGGCCAGATCGCCGGCGAGCGCATAGATCAGGATGCTCGAGTCGTACATTGAGCCGTCGATGGAGAGAATCTTGGTTCCGAAATTGACGATGCCGAGAACTTCAATGTGCAATTCGAGCAGCGCTTCGTCTTCTGTCGGAAGCCCGGCATCGATCAAACCCAGAATCGCAATCACGATCGGGTCCGGCACCGAAAGAATCACACCGAGCGTGAAAGTGATTAGCGTGGGCTCGCCCCATCCGATTTGGAGCAGAGGTCCAAAAAGATAGCGCCCTACGGCGATTGGGAAAAAACTGCGGATGTTGCTGATGATCTGCGCCGAGTTGGCGATCGGGTCCACCGGAAACATGATCGAATCCAGCGTGTGAGCGCGAAATCCTGCCTGCAGCGCATTCGTATCCATGGTGCGGTTCACACCGCCCAGACCGCCGACGCCGTTCAGAGTGAATCCGAACCCGAGCTCGATTGGCGGCAATGTGAACGTAATGATGAGCAGGAATGAGAACCCGCTCGAACCATCCGGCATGATCGTATCGAGCACGCCGATCACAGTTATCCCAATGGTGTCCAACAAGGAAAGTTGGAGGATTCCCGAGTATTGCCCCTTGCTCGGATCAAACGTGATGTAGCCGCCGCCGGTTACCAATCCCGCGTCCACCGATAGCCCCAACCCGTTGGGCGGCTTGAAATTTACTTTGAGGTCGGCAACGCCGAGATTCCCTCCACTCGCCGGGAACGTTAGGGTTCCCAACATGCCGACGCGATCGACACTTGCATCGATCGGTCCAAGCGTGAGGCCCAGAGCTGCGGAAACCTCGAGAGTTATCCCGCTATTGGTCGCTCCAGCAACCAGGTACAGCGTTGGCAACGTGACCGGGCCCAAATCCAGATGAAGTGGCAAGTCTATTTCGAGCTGTGCGCCTCCCTGGAAATGAATTCCAGTGTTAGCGCTCCACATCAGCTTCAGAGCAAAGTCCGCTTCGACGTTGACTCCGGATGTTACTTCCGAGATAAAACCGTCAGCCTGCGAAGTGTCGATAACAGCCTTGCCGCCGGTGACGTCGAAGGTGACGAGGGGATCCACATCAGCCTTCCCGGTGCTGGAATTCCATGAAACGTTAGCGCCGGTTCCGAAACTGATGGAATCAGTTTGGAGGCAGCTTCCGCCAGTCTGACCGAGCAGAATTATTGGATGGTCTACATCCGCGCCCTTCAGAGAGAGTTGCATTTCGAGCTGGCCACTCAGCGTTCCTGACGGGGAAGCAAGCGAGGCCGTCGCGGGAGGCGCGAACTGGGCGACTATTCCGGCGACGAAGTTTCCCGTCACCTGGACGTCCAAGGCCCAGTTGGTTGGATCGAGAGTCTTGCTCGACGTGAAGTTCTGCGTGACCGGCAGCCTCAAGTCGATTCGCAATCCCGGAGGATTCGCGGTGGAGTCAAGCTGCACTCCAACCGCAAAAAGGTCAAGGATAGCTGGATTGCCGCCCCCGGCTGGTGTGAGCACCGCGGGGAGGCCCAAAAAAGCGGCAAGCTCGAGCAGTTGGTTAAACAAGAATTGACCGTCGAATGTGGGAGAGCCCCAGCCGTACAAGGTTTTCAGGTAATCCGCGGGTGAGGTCAATAAAGGCTGTAGCCGGTCCAAGCGCAGCTGCCTGACCTCGAAGGCAGGCTTGCTAGGATCGGTTGGCACGCCGGGCTCGCTATGGCGGTCGATAAGACCTGCCACCGCGACAACATCCACGAAATAACATACGGTCGATTCCAAATACTCAACGACCATCAGGCTCAGGATCTTTGTCGAAAGATTAGAGGCGAATGCCGTGACATCTCCCGGAGGGATGCCGGGAAAGCTTCCTGAGAGCGTCGTCAGCTGGTTCCCTAGAGTGTCGAGCTTGCTGAGCAGCTCGGCAACCTGCGCGAGAACTGCAGCGCCGTCCGTGAGAATCGCAGCGGTACTTCCAGCATCAACGTCCGAAGAAAGTTGCTGAAGGAGCGTGGGGAGGGCTGCGGCGGAACTTTGCGCATCCGATAAGGCATTACTGAAGCCCGGCTGCGTCCCGAGGGTCGAAGGAAAGGTGAGGCCAAGGTCAGTGAAGAGATCAGTCACGCGCGTGGGGGTGAGCTGCCGCATGAGCGGAGCCAAAGCTCGCCCTATCGCCCCTATGATGAGTTCGACGGTCCCAGCATTGCTCATTCTCGCGAATTCCTCACAATTCAGGCTGAGCCTAAGCTAGTCCCCAACGGTTGCAACGGCTCTCAATAATTCAAGCATTTCGGTATAGCAACGCCCGCCAAGGGAGCTAACGAAAGGGGTGTAGTGCAGGACATCCGATTGCAGTGGTTCGCTGCCACAAAGCATTAAAGCCCCAGCGACTCGGCGCACGCGCTCAGCCCAACTCCCCCCACCGAATCGCACCGGGAGTGCTTCGATTCGATTCTCGACAAGGTCTTTCAGCATGCGGACCATGGCAGGGCCGTCGTTCCGGTGCCAGGCAGAAATGAAAGGGCGGCGATGCTCCAAAAGCCAGCCAACTTCCTCCTGGTGCCTTCCGTATAGCCCTATGTAATTTTCAGCGCAACCAATTTCCACCAAATCGCGGTGAAATTGCTCTAGAGCCGGAGGAAGCTTTCGGATTCCTGGCACTGTGTAGATAACTGCAGGGGGGTTTGTTGCAACTCTTATGGCCCCTGACGGGAGACTCGTGAAGGCGTTCAACACTAGTTGGATGTGACTTGCGAAAGAAGCAAAGGGAGGGTTTGGGGAGGCCCCTTCGGCAGGTTCGTCCCCACCCCAGTGGAGACCCAATATTTGATTGCTTTCGTTGTATACCACTGATCCGGAGTCGCCGTGTTGTGTAAAGTGATCTCGGCCGATCGGCATGATTTTTATCTGATTCGTATTCGGGCGCATGGTCTGATCAGTAAAATGCAAATCATAAATAATGCCCTTCGTTAGACCGCTCTTTTCGCCATATTGATAGACTGTATAAGTCAAGTTCTTAACGGATACCGGGATGTTATTTGGGTCCGAGAGATCAAGTACGCCTTTCACGGGTACTCCGTGGATTGTCGCGGCGCTTGTCTGCCCCGGTTCTAAACGCGCGATTGCAGCGTCGATAAAGTTGTTGACCGGAGGGCTTTTTAGCACCTTGGCGATGGTTGGGTGACATGTGCCACAGCAGCTCGAAACCGTAACTGGGTCACCCACCTCCCCGTACTCCTTTTGAGAGTTCATATCATAGGAAAAGAGAACGTGGCGGCAGGACAATAAAACATCAGGCGGATCTGTGTCTTTGACCGACGCCGTTCGAGCGATACAGCCCAGTGTTCCTTCGAAGTCCTTCCCTTCGCCAGTGGAGATAACTTGGCTGATTATTATGTCGACTCCGCCCTGTAGCGGAGCATACTTGACTTTGCGAGTCGACCGTTCCACAACATCTGTCTTCACTCCGTTAACTTCGGAAGGAATCATCTCCTCTGGTCGCAACTCATTTCTTGGCCTTTTTCTGTCAACGTAAACGATTATTGCGAACTCACCAATCGGCCTTCCCCCCGACACCTTGCCGCCGAAACCCACCGCGTTTACGCCAGAAATAGAAAAGAGCCGATTCTCGGCCCCCTTCTTAATCTCGATCATCTCACCTATGCTACGCATTTGTCTGGCAGTCCTTTTGTATGCTTGCGGTTCGGGGCTCATCCAGCATAAATTGGCGAAATCCCGAAACAGCGATTGTCAAACCCCGAAATCAGCTTTATCGATCACTTGCAGCTCGGCACGCCGTAAACGCGAAAGGCCCCTTTGCGGTGACGACTGACGTTCACTCATTCCACCTATTCGATCCGCTCGGCGACTTCCCCAATTTTAACCGTCAATCGTCTTTCGCCTTTCGGCTGCCAAAGACCTGAGAAGAATCACAACAGCATCGGCCGCGACTGTTTGGCGCGAACACCGCCGCCAAGTGAAACTATCTGCGGGTGAAAAACTGGCGTTCGCTGGGCTGATCTATTCATTCGGGTTGCTGCGAACAACTGATCTCAATCGATCAGCTGTTAAGACGTATCCGTTTCCAGTGGCTTTTAATTGCGGGGAAAATCTTCTACGGCAGCTTTGGTACGAAAATAGGCCGGACAGTAATCAACCGCCAGACTGTACGTACTGGCATGTGTTTTGTCAATCACTATTTTTGCCTCACTGCGGTTTGTTACATTTTCCGAACAAGCGTCTTTCAACCCCGCACTACTGTGGCGGTCCTTATCTCCCTCATGTCGTTCTCTGTTCGGTCGAAACCGCACTGTTCATGCAAGTTAATTGCCGAGCACAAAGGCCGCTTTCGTGAAGGTTCCTTGGAGCCGACTGGAGCCAACTCCGGCAATACGATCAACGCCGTGGAAGCCGTATTCCTGTTTCCGATGCACTTTATGTCGGTCGCATGGTCGAGCCATTTGGAATTGACCGTCAAAAACAGGCGGCTGCCGAAAACCGCCCCGCAGTTAGAACGATTGGGAAACCCGGGCTTCCAAGAATTCACCCAGTTTCGCCGTTGGGATCGAGTTCCCTGAATGCCGACGTAAACGCATTCGACAGACTCCAGATCGTCCGTGGTCGGAATTCCTCGAACTTCGGCTCGAAGTACAGGTCGTGCAACCGTCCGGGCAAGATGCTTTGGAGCTTCCAGCTTCGCCTCCACGAACGCTTCGTAGATCACCACCTTGGCGGTGACATCGGTGAGTTCACTTCTCTGCCAGGCTTCGACCTGCTTTCGCATCGGCTCGAAGTTGCGCTGCATCCGATCAACGCCAACCGAGATGCAGTCGATCAGCGAGAACGACTTCGAGTGTTTTGCCAAGACCGGTGTAAGCACGCCTTTATTCACCAAAACCGCAAAGATCCACATGGCAGGGTTACGGTCGGCCATGCGATTCCGACTGCTGACGCCGGGAAGCAAGGAGCGAGAAATCCTAAACTCTCTGTACCCGCGGCACGGGTATAGTTGAAATTTGCACGGGCGGCAGAGCTATGCTTTACTTCGCGGTGGCCGGCTCAGCCGACAGTATCCAGACAAACGGGTTACGATTCCAGGCGCGACAAATATATGCTTCAAAAGCGGCTGTTTTATGTGTTCATTCATTCACACTTCTTCTGTGATTGCATCATCAAAAACAACGCTCACCAGATCGTGGAATTCTTTTCCCCTATCCGCCAAATCACATTCGCACAAACGTAGCCGCACCGATGTGGGCATATACCCTTCTGGAGAGATTCGCATATTTTACAGAAATCGATCAGAAGGAGAGCACACATGCGTCTACGCACTTCCGACCCCCTGGTCCCGAAGTAAGGAGTTTACTCTGTAACTGATTGGTCTGGTTGCGCTTACGAATCAGTAACGTCAGCTCAAATGCGCCCTTGCGCCCTTTCCAGCTTGTGCCGGGGCAAAAAATCGGATTCCCACAATTTTCGACCGAGGTTTCGGGAAAAGCATGATCTCAAAGATGCTTGGCCAGTTTCCCGGTGACAAACAGGCGTTTGCGGATTGGATCGTAAGCGATGCCGTTTAGGACGGCTTCCGGGTCGAGACGATAAACTGGGCTCAGGAGGGCCCGTGAGGTCAATCCACCCGACTACGTCGCCGCTTTGTAGAGAAATGCGGGCAATGCGATTACTGTGCCACACGTTCGCGAAAATCTGCCCTTCCACGAACTCCAATTCGTTCAGTTGGTCAACTGGAGTCGCCCCGTCGTGGACCCTAAGGCGGCGCTTTTCCTGAAAAGATTCGGCATCCAGACCGCGAATCTCCGACGTTCCGTCACTCAAAAGGAGTTCGCGGCCATCTGTCGCGAGACCCCATCCCGTTGTAACTTACCGGCAAGCTGCTGGAGATGCCCACCCGACGGCAACCCCTGCAAACTAGCCACGCGGGCAACAATTCGGCGTGCAACCGCGACCTGCTGCTCATCCTTTTCGTAGCTGGTCTCGGGGCCAGGTGATCTGTCTGAAAACTAACATCCACCTGCAGATCTCCCCGCTCGCGCTGAACCGCGGATTGTCGGCATAATCCGTGCTGCCGTAGATCGAGCTGCAAACATCACTTGTCGGGAGAGGCATTTGCCGGTGTAGTGCCATACTTGGTCTTCGGCTTATGGGTTCCGGTTGACAGGAAGTCGGCGACGGTGCGTCTCTCAGCAGGCGTCAGCTTTGCACCTTGATCCCTCATACGCCCGCTTTCAAGCGCCGCCAGGATTTGCCCTCGGGTCATGAGGCGGAGAAGCGGCGGAGGCACAGCTCTGGTTTCGAGGAAATTTTCGTGGCACCTTGCGCATCTGCTTCTGTAGATGACTTCTCCGGAAGTATCTTGCAAGGCGAGCACGCGCAGGATCAGGAAAATAGAAACTTGCAAGGCCAGCAGGCAGCTTCGCCAGACAGGCGGGATTCGGTGCTTCTTTTCTTTCGTATGCATCAAATTCCTTCAAATCCCAGAATCGTTATTCTTGGCGCAGCACGGCAACAGGATCGACCCGAGTCGCCTTACGAACGGGAATCGTGCAAGCCGCAAACGTTACGCCGACGAGCAACAAAGAGACGAGCATTACAATGGGGGCCGCTTCCGCGTGAAAGCCTTCGAAGAGATTAGAGAAGAGCGACGGCAGAGGAAACGCCAGCACCGAGCCGAGAACCAGTCCGATACCAACTGCGGCTGCGCCCTCCGCAAAGACCAAGCGGGCGACATGCAACTTGTTGGCCCCCAGTGCCAACCTCACGCCGATTTCGCGGGTGCGTTGGTTCACCCCATACAAAACAACGCCATAGACTCCCACGCTCGTCAAGACGACCGCGACCAGCGCAAAGATACTCAAAAGTTCGGCGAGCAACCGGTCTCCCGCCGCTCCTCCTCGCACATCCATGACCTCGGACATCATCATTACGTCTGTCAGTGGAAGGTCCGGGTCGATGCTCCAGATGGCTTGTCGTAACAACGGTACGAGCTGCGAGGTTTCCCCCCGCCCGCGAATCACGATTGCCGAGGTCTCCGAAGGAGACTGGAGATCGCTTTCGTAGACTTGCGGGCGAGCCGCTTGCAGACCCACCGAGTCCATAACATTTCCGACTACGCCTACAACCTCGTGCCACACCGGAGGACGCAAACCTTCAACCACCGAAATGGACTTTCCCACCACTTGTCCGTTTGGGAAAAACTGGCGCGCAAACGCGCGGTTGACCAGCGCCACAGGACTCGCTGCCACATTGTCCGAGGAAGAAAAGACTCTGCCCTCAATCAGAGGAATCTCCATGGTGGAGAAATAGTCCGGGGATGCGACGTAAAGCCGTGCCTGAAGGCCGCCGCTCTTTGAAAGTTGTGGCTGACCTGCGATTTGGACCTCGACGGGAGGTGCTTCCGCGGCGGCTGGCAGCGCCCTGGCGGTGCTGGCAGAGGCAACGCCCGGCAGGCTCTGCACCCGTTCCAGCGCTTGCCGGTAAAAGGCAAGCTGCTGTTCGGGAGTGGCGTATTTCTTCCCGGGCAAGGAGACTCGAGCAACCAACACATGCTGGGAATTGAATCCAGGGGACGTTCGCAGCTCATCGAGAAAGGCAATGATCGCGAGAGTTGCGCCCGTGGATAACACCAGCGATAAGGCAACTTGGCCCGTCAAGAGAACGCGCCGCTTCCAGCGCCGCCTCTTGTCGGAAGTTATAGTTCTGTCGTTCCCAACCAACCCGCTCGACCTGGACAATTGAAGTGCTGGAGCCAGGCCAAAGAGCAGCAAGGAGAAAAATGAGATCAACACCGTGAACGCGAGAACCCTGAAATCCAGCTCCAGGGGGATCATGGCCAAGAAATCGTTGTATGCGATGGCTTTGCGAAGGACGAAAATCCCCGCTGCCGAAAAAAGAAGGCCGAGAGCCGATCCCAAGCAAGCGATGGGCAGGAGTTCCACCAGGAGTTGCCGGATCAGACGGAGTCGTCGCGCTCCCAGCGCGGTGCGCACGGCAAACTCCTGTTCGCGGGCTCCGGCACGCGCCAGAAGCAGTCCGGCAACGTTGCTGCACGCGATGATCAATACCAGGCTGACTGCCAGCATGAGAATCAGAAGCGGAGTCCGACTGTTCATGTCACGGATTTGGAACTCCTGCAGACTGAGAACTGTTACGCCCCAACCTTTGTCCTTGGAATCTTCTTTCTCCAATCGCCGGGCGATCACAGACATTTCGTTTCGTGCGTCCAGCATTGTCGAATCGGCCCCGAGTCGTCCAAGAATGTAAAACGAACGCGAGGTTTGCGTCGTCGTCACCAACTCTTTCGGATCAACAACCAGAGGGATCCAGATCTGCGCAGGAAAGGTCCAAAGCTTGAAATTCGGGGGCATGACCCCGACAACGGTAAAGGGCTCGGAGTTTAGGCGAACGGTTTTTTGAAGCACGTTTGGGTCCGAACCAAAATGAGTTTTCCAAAGCGAATCGCTAATCACGGCCACGCGATTTCTGCCTGGAGTATCTTCGCCGGAAGCAAGGGTGCGACCGAGGGATGCGGGAACACCGAGAAGATGAAAAAAACCAGGCGAGACATGCATTCCGGTGAGACTCTCGGGCGGCCCAAATCCGCTCAGGGTGAGGTCTTCCGCTGACCGGACAGCAGAGAGCTCTTCGAAGGAATGGCTCTGTTGGCGCCATACTTGAAAATCCGACCATGAAGCAGGCTGCTCGGGACTGCTACCGGCTTCGGCAGACGCTTGTGTGGACAGCAAGACTGCAACCCGGTCTGGATCTTGAATCGATGGCTTGCGAAGCAAGACCGCGTTTACCACGCTGAAAATCGTTGTGTCTGCCGCAACTCCTAGTGCGAGCGTGAAGACACTCAGAAGTAAAAAAGTTGGATTTCTCAGCAGTCCTCGCATTCCATAACGGAAGTCTTTCAAAAGCACACCAAAAGCTTCGAATGTCGCGTCGTCAGATTCGTATTGGGTCATGTGGCGACCTCACAAAGTTGCGTACAGCCGCTCGGGTGCAGCCGTAGAATTTTACGCCATTCCCGCACGATTTCGACTGCGATTACCGCCTTGGCCAGAGGCCAATTCACAAAACACGCCACCCGACCGGCTGGATTCCAGCTTCAGCCAAGGCATTCCGAAAGCCCTTGCTGGAGATTGCGGCCAAGTCAGCCTGCCTCCATTCCGCTCCCCACGAGATGGTGTCTCTCGTGATTGAGCGCAACTCGGGTGTGTCATGGCCGGGATGAATCGTAAGTTGTGCCACGTCCCGCCAGTTTTTTGCGACGATCCTGCCATACAGCGATGGGAACTCGTCAATTCGCGACCTGGCCGGCAGAGTGAAAAAGGTAGAAGGCGCGGCTGGCATTCGCTTTCCAAGCGCGGGCAAACTCCATTGATCCGCCGCAGCGCAATAGATCCGAAATAGGGCTCCGCTGCGAAACAGGCTATACATGTGGCAATCGATGTGGGTTGGGCGCAACCCCAATTCGTAGGCGCGCTTGAGTTGGGCATCCACTTCGATGGATATTTCAGACGGTACAGCATGGCTGGTGAACAACGAGATGTCTTTCCAGAAAAAGCCCTCCTCGTCGATCAAACTCGGAACCAATGATCGTGAGGCGACGGGACCCCATCGCAGTCCATCCCACTCACTAGTGAGAGTCAAGTGGATTCCCACGTCCCATTCCGGATGCGCCATGGAAAGCTGGACCGCTTCCTCCGCCGCCGGGCAGGGCATCATGATGCTGGCCGCCGTGATGGCGCCCGTCTCGAACGCTTCGGCAACCGCGCGGTTTACGGACTTGCACAACCCGAAATCGTCCGCATGAATGAGCAGTCTTCGGCGGTTCATATCTCGATTCGGCGCTACGCTGGAGTGAAGCAGGCGGCGTCTCCTCAATTCCCGCCGCTGCGCGGGACATTCTTCTCGGCGATGCGCGGCGCTTCGAAGTGACGGAAGCCTGTTGTCAAGCTTAAGAGATTGGCCCTCCCATCGTTGCCGAGGTGGAACTTTAACACAAAATCCGATACCGGCTCGAAGTTTACGACGAAGGAATCCTCCCCCGACGCAAGAAGAGGCAGGTTTCTCAATTCCGAGTAGGACACGAAAAGAGCACCCCCACGATTGGTGATGATTACCGGTTCGTCCATCTGATAGCTTCCCACATACGCTTGAAGATCTCTGGAGTACTGCGGTTTCGGCAAGATCGCAAGATATCCCGGCCAATCGTATTCCCGCGCGATGGCGCGCATCGTCGCGAATCCTTTGGAAAATGCTGTATGCGAGTTGGCCAACACGACCGCTCCCTTGCCACCGTCAACATAGCTTGTGAGCCAGCCGGTGTAACCATCTTCCGGACGGCCATCGGAAGTGCGCGCTCGAAAGCGAAGCGAAGTTCCGTCCCCAACGAGAAAAACGCCCAAGCCCGAGTTCTCGCGCACGGGAGTGACCATGGCCTCGTAGGAAGGCTCCGATAAGAATCGGGGCTGTTTGCCAAGGCAAATCAGCAAGCGCGCGAGATCCGACGGAGTAGTCCACAACCCGGATGAGGCCAGCTCCGGAAACATAACGGGGGCCGGCGCGAGCTTGTCGGCGTCGTTGTCCGCGTGCCCTACCGCGCGCAGGTAGTAATTGGAATTGCTGGGCTGTTCAAAAGAGCTTTCAATCATGCCAGCGGGCACGAACACCTCTTGCTGAATCACCTCGGCATAGCTTTTTCCCGTCACATCCTCCAGCACCTTTTGTACGATCTCGAAACCGGCGCTGGAATAGTCAAACTTTTCGCCGGGTTTTCCGTCAAGTTTGATCTTTGAGTTGCGAGCGGGTGGCACGCCAGTAAGGATGTCGAGTGTAGTCGGTAACTTCTGGCCCAGCGGGTAACTGTACGCGAAGTGTTGGGAGAAGCCAGCGGTATGGCTGAGCAGATTGCGAAGCGTCACCGGATTTTGGGCGTCAGCGCCGGGCACGCGCCATGAAGTCAGATAGGATTGCACGTCCTTATTCAGATCCAACTTCCCCTGGTCCACAAGCCGTAGCACGGCAACCGTAGTAATGAACTTCGTAAGGCTGCCGGCACTGAACTGGGTGTGGATCGTCGCTGGAACCCCACGTTCCTGCTGGGTAACGCCATAGGCTCTTGCCCAGGCGATTCTGTTGTTATCGATCACCGCTATGCTCATCGCCGGGGTGTGTTCCTCCTCCATCGCCTTTGTGATCGACTCTGTCTGGGGAGGAATCCCAGTAACCATAAAGGGATCAACGATCAATCCATTCTCCACATTGTTGATGTGCAATTGGTAAGCCGATGCCTTGGCGCGGGATTTCTCAATTGCCAAAACGCCGACGATGACAGCGATCAGCAGCGGTACGATCAGCCAAGTGCGTCTGTAAGAAGATTTGCTCACAGAGTTCCTCCTCGCTCTAACGGATGGACTGTGACCGCAACAAGGAGCGCGATGTTACAGAAGAAAGGGATCGGAAACAATCCACCATAGGAACGTATCCCATCGGGTGGACGGACAGCATTCGACGTTTGGTGGGGAGTTGTTCGAGCGATCTGGCCTTCCAGCAAGATCAATGACACGGAGATACGCCATTGGAAGACTTGCAGATGGTCGAAAGGATTCCCCGAGTACAAGCCGGGTGTCATCCAAGAACCTCTGTTACGGAATCCGAACAACAAATCGTCGGCAAGGAGATACGCGCCCCGATGCGAGGTGATGACAACTCTTTGCGGAACAATTACATAAAAGAACGTTGTTCCAGTTTCGTAACGCCGAGATTGTCCTGCAGCAGAATTAGATAAAGTGTGGTTAACTCCGGCAACGGACTCGGTTATACCTCCACCGCCACGAAGCATGGTCTTTGTCGGGTTCAACCATACTAGTGGTCGGGGTGTGTTGTGAGCAGCGGCATCGAACGAGAGTTGAACTTCTGTGGGAGTTGCGTAGTTCCCCGAGTTGGACGGGCGAGCGGGTGTCGCTTGTTGGCGGTGGCCACTTCGGAAAGGTCGGCGGATCAATGGTTTCGAAGATGACTCCTCGTGAGGCTGAACTGTTGAAGTTTCTGGTACGAGGTCAAAGCAACAAGGAAATGGCCGCCAACATGCGCATCTCTTGCGCAACGGTTAAGCAGTACATGCGTTCTCTATTTCTAAAGTTCTCTGTGTCCAATCGAACCCAGCTCGCCATCAGCGCGATGAACGAACTGCAGTCGCATACGGAGGTGGCGGCGGACCGCCAAACGGCCTATTCGGCCATCTCAATGGTCCGCGCGTCCACTTGGCCCAAAGTGGCGCATAGCAGCGGAAGCGACACAGCCGGACGTTTCAAGTAACCGGAAGAGCAGTTTACTCCGCGAGAGCCCGACCATTTCGCTTATAAGACTCCCCAGCTACGTTGCCAAACTCGCGGTCTGCTCAGCAGCCACTTGCTTCCGCGAAAGGAACGCGGTTCAGCGGTTTCGCCAATCGTTGATCCCGGGAATGCAACCAGCGAGCGCCTTGGACGATGTCGGGCCACCACGATAGGAGCTTTCCGAATCGTAAGACGAGATCTCTGGTTAACGCTGCAGCTTCTTCATTGGGGAATACTGTGCGCAACTCGGAGGGTACGATTTGATCGTGCACGACACCTTCCAACAGAGAATCCCGGACTTTTTCCATTTCGTTGGACCAGAGCGGGGAAATTCCCTTGTACATGGATGCGTCCTTGTCCATCATGGTCAGCATAAAACTCGTCTGCCTTAAGATCAGCTTGCGTAACTCGTCATCGAAGGCCTTTTGCGAAGGAGAGCTTACATCGATCAAGTAGCTCCCCAGCTGCCGCATGGCCCTGTCTGGGCTGCCACCCCGGTACCAAGCCGGACCCGCCACGCCGATGAAAGCGGCGAGCACATCGCTGAACCCCATCGCCGGCCGGGCGGGGTAGGAACGTTGCGTGGGCGGATCGTGGAAAAGCGCCCGTGGAAGATGCGCAAAATAGGCATCGGGGAAACATGCCGACAGGAGATGGCCGAAAACCGTATCTTCCCCGCGCAAATTGGGAGGAAACGGTGGCAGCAGGAATCGATTATCCGCCGCTACCCCATTGCCGAGCCAAGGCCCAGCGTGGGATATGGTGGGCTGTCCGGCGATCAGCATGACCTCGCGGCTGGACAATGCGCAGTGGAAGTCCGTTTCGGACTCGAATAGCCTTTGCCTTTGGCCGCGCGAGTCCATAAGGAATGCGAGCGGAGAACCCATGCCGGCATCGCCACAGACTCCCAGATACGAGGCAATGATCGTGCCCGCTCCCTTTCGCAAACTTCCCAGCAGATGACTACAGGTGCCGTCGATCTTGACCTTGCCTGCCTGTGAGGCCACGATATTCGGCAGTGTCCGTCCCACCAACTGTTCATGGGCGGATAGCACGGATTCTTCGAAGAAGGTGCTCGCCGCCAGTAATGAAGCGCGATCCGGGAAGAAGCGAACCTGAACGGCGTCATTGTCTCCTGCAATGCGTAACGTTTCCGAGCTGCCGGGCAGAGCCGCGATCCGGCAAACGCTGTCGTCATCGGCGCATAGCACCATCTCGCCGAGAGTCTCCAGCAGAATTGTGTTCCGATTCGTACCGATGGCACAGTCGATTCGGGGGTGGCCAAAAAGCGCGAACGTAACCACCTCGGCAGGCAGACCCGCACCGACAAGCAGGTCGGCATAGCGTTGTTTTTCCAAAGTTCCGGCGTACCAAAGATGGTCTTCCGGATCGTTCAGCGAGGCGAGACGTTCCCTATTCTCGCGCGCCCCGTTCACATCTGATCCGTCGGCGATGATGATGCGGCAGTGACGGTCGTGCTGCCGCTGATTCTCCTGATAACTCGCGGTTGCCCTTAATAGCAGATCCGGTCGATTGCGCGTGGGGATTCCAAGCGAGGTAATCCGTGCACAATCTGTTGGCCATTTCACAACGGAACTCTCCTGGGTGAACAGCTCCTTCTCGGAGACAAAGAAGCCCTCTTCGACAAAGCAGGAGAGCTCCTGGCGGATGTGCGCTTGGTCCATTCCTGTCCGGGTCTGCAGGTTCTTGGCATGTTCATCCAGGGTCAGCAAACCGCTGCAGCCCAGCAGTCGATCCGCGGTATTCTGTGGCACGACGCGGACCAGCGAACCGGACTGTGAATACAGCAGAACTGAGCCCTTTCCCGCGGCATACCGGACCATTGGGAGAACCCTATACCGGAGGTTTGACGACCCATTGCCATTGCCAGAATGCAAATCCTGCTCGTTGTGCATGTCTTTCTCCAATGCGGGTATGGAGGCAAGTCTGAAATCAGGAGAAGGGGCGCAACACCGTTCTCAAACTTGGAAGCATCCCCGAGATGTACAGCATGCTTCCGAGTGCGGCCCAATTGACGGCAAAGACCAGGAGCCGGGAGCGAATGACTCCCCGGCGGTGATACCAGTTCGTCGCAAACCCCAAAATAACCAGCGAACCCACCAGCAACGCGACAGGCAGGTGTCTTGCCTGGGGTGACTGCAGGATCATTTCTATTTGCATGACCAGGAGGAACCCCATTGCCCCGATGGAGGTGATCAGGTACGCCAAAGGGAAGAACGATATCTTGGCAACTCTGCCTCGGCCGATGAGGGAACCGAGCAGCACCCATGCCTGCGAACGTACATTGTGTTTTCTGAGTATGGTGGAGAGGATGTAGTAGCCGTCGGTGGGAAGGAATGGCACGAGGTTTGCCACGGCAAGAAAAAAACTAAGCATGGCGGCGTTCCGAAGGAGCGACACAAAATCGGGCGACCTCCAGTCATGCCAGGTAAGCATAAGCAACCCGCAGCCCAGAACCAGGTTTCCATAAATCCCCGCCATCCACACGATCACGCGCCGGATCGGACTGACCGTGTACAGGCCACGCAGCTGCAGGTAAAAGAAAGGAATGAAGCCAAGGTAAAGAGAGATCCGAAAGCGAAGAATCGTAATGCCAAAGTAGGCTGCCGCCAGGGCGTGCGCGCTCTCGTGCAATCCCACTTCCACAATGAGCAGGACGATCCAAAGCACGCCGAGGCTGGCTCCGTGAGTAGCTTCGGGCGCGCCGTGATCCAACCCGGACAAAACGCAAAATAAAAACGTAAGCGGAAGAATAAGCGTGAGTGGGAACAAGATGCCGGCAAACGCCTTCAGTAAGCGATAACTCTTCTCGCGGATCCGGCCCACGGGAAAATCGAGAAGGCACAACGTCATGCGGTCAACGTCCGAGATTTGGGCTTGTAACTCCGAACCGCGAAGCAAGCCCGATTTGGATAGACGCTTGTGTAGTTCGACCACATCGACACGCAAACCGTGAATCTCGCGAAGATGAGTTTCGATTTCGGCGAGTGTGTGCTCGCCGTCGAACAGGTCCAAGGCTGCGCGAACCGCCGGCAGCAAGCGGTCTCCTAGCGTTATGAAACGGTTCAGGCTCTTGCTGCCCACGATGTCTACGGCTTCTCGCGAGGCCGTCGCAGGAAAGAGGGGCCACGTCCCCACATCCTCCACCAGGGTGGGACGAACTTCCAATAAGTCAGCTTCCAGTTGCACCTGAGAGGTCATGGTTGTGAGAGTGGGTTCGCCAAAATCAACGTTAACCAGTTATGGGCACGTCTCCGCCTTGCTGTAACGCGCGTTATCGGCATAGGATCGCAACTGATTCCAGCGTTCCGGCTGCTTATAGAGCTGCGCGGTTTTGACAATCACCGTCTCGGCGGTAGCGCGCACCACGTTGCAAAAGCCTTCGTCCATGCAATCGAATAGTCCCGTCGTGTTGTGGTTGTTGCCAATACACGCGTGGCAAAGGTACCGGGCAAAGCACTTTGAGCATTGCGGGTTGTCGCGCTTGGTATTGTGTGCAATTTTGTTCAGCACGGCGGTGGAGAGGTCGTTGAAAATGTCATCACTGCGAACGTTCCCCATGCGGTAGTCCGCAACCCCGGCGAACATCCAGCAGGGATAGATGTCGCCGTGGCAGTCCACGGCCAGTTGCGTGGTGCCGGCGGGGCACATTCCATTGGTCCCTTTGCGCTTGATCAAAGTGGACATCATGGACATGACGGTATCCAGAGACGGATAAATCGCGCCCTTCGGGCCGGTGACCCGCCGAAGCACGTTGTCGACGCTCATCGCGGCCGCGTCTCTGTATTCCAGAACCAGTTTTTCGGCGTTCCCGTTGTAGGGATACAAAGTACTGCTTGCCGTTACTCCCGCCGGTGCAATATGCGGAGCATCCACTCCGAACTCGTCGCCGAGAAAGATGAGCAGGTCTTTGACGGTTACTCCCGTATCTTGATGGATCCGGGTTACCGTGCACTCCACCCCCGCCGTTGCGTTCACTTCGCTCTGGTACCGTTTCACATTGGCGGTGACCCTGTCGGAGCTGCCGATCCCGGCGGCGGCAATGCGCACCAAATCATTGACCTTCTTCGGCCCGTCCATGCTAAAGGTAGTCTGAACCTGGTATTTATCGAGAAGCTTCAGGGTCGAGTCATCCAGCTTGAACCCATTGCTGATCATCGAGAAAGCTGGCGGAGCGACATTGAATTCTTGCGCCACGGCCAGGGCGCGAGCGCACGCCGCTTCGATCGCAGCGGTATTGAGAGTCGGCTCACCCCCGATGAACATCAATTTCCCAAGGGCTCCGAAAGTCGAGTAGAACTTTGCTATCGCGAACTCAGCCAGCTCTGTGGTCATGGAATGGGCGGGCCACCGGAACATCGTTTCGTGCTCGTAGCAGTAAGTGCACTTTAGATTGCAGTAATTGTTCACAATCAGGACGAGCTTTGGCAGAACATGTCCGGCAGCGATTTCCTCCACTCCGTCGGGAGCGGCCGGCAGAAGCGGCGCGACCGTGTTGACGAGTTTTTGCACGAGCGGCTTGACGCTCAAGAGGTCAGCCTCATGGGTGCGAGCGTATTCCGGAAGCTCGGCGGCAAAACGGAGATTGCGAAGCAACCTGCCCCCGCGGGGCTGCGTGCAGAATATCTGCAACGTTTCCGGAGAAAAAATGACCTCCGGGTCCTCGGCGGGAAAGAATGTGAGGTCGAGCCGGCGAAAACGATCGATATAGGCCGAAAAAGCGTCCATTGGTCCCCCAGTGTGATACTTCCTCTCATGGAAAGAAGTTCCAGACTCATCCTCGCTAGGATCAGGTCAGCATGAGTCTGGAACGGAACTCAGCAAGAACAACTGAGTCCGCAGCAGCTGCAAGGCACGATGTCTTCCTCTAGGGACTCCAGCGTGCCGAGGTCAATAGCTTCGATTTCCATGATTTCTTCCTGACGGAAATCTTCGATCTTGATCTCGTTATTCATTCGGGTTGCCTCCTTTCTTTAGGAATGCCCCTTTGATCAAGGGGAACAGAAAGCTCGTGCTCGAGACGATTCGGCCGCGCCAGCGGCCAATGCGATCGATTCATGCGCAGAACCCAGAGGCTCATCAAGTACTCTGGCACGGACTTCATGTCAATCCTCCTTGCGACTACAACTCAGGGGCCTAGGCCGTTGTGCGGAATTGACGGTCTTGGCTGCAAGCGTCATACTCCGGCACGCTTCTGGAGATCCTCATGCCGGGCCAATTTGACGACGACAAAGAAGTCATACGTTCCCTGATCGGACGCACGCTCAATTTGCCGCTATCCAGAATTACCAACGACGCGGAACTGGGCCGGGATCTTCCGGCGGATTCGCTGACCATGCTTGAGATCGTTTTGGTGTTGGAGGGGCGTTTCCAGATCGAGATCCCCGACGCGGAGTACTCCAAGCTGGTGACGCTGGAACAGATTACCCGGAGAGTCGCCGAGCTGAAGCAAGCACGCAGCGCGTCCGCTGCCGTGACTTCCGTTTAAGGCGGGCCATCTTGCCGATATTGGAATCAAGCATCCTCACGCTCCACCGTGTCCATGTCACCAAGCGCGGGGACGATAACTATCTCGTGGTCCGCTGGGGAGGCAAGTCCATGATCACGACACGCGCCATTGGTGTGGAGGCCATTCGTATGTTGCGGGGACGGTCCGCCATCCAGGTCGGCAGGCTCTTGCAGGCACGTTATCGGCTTCGCACCCCGTTGGCACTGGCGAGCTTGGTGCAGGTGCTTTACGATGCCAAACTGATTCGTACGGTTGACGGTCTGCGAGTGTCGAGCCGGGAAGTGACCGTTGCAACCCTGGTTCGCTTTTTCTATCTGAACTACGTCAGTCCAAAGTTAGAATGGGCCGCGCAGGTTCTCCTGCCCCTGGGGTGGATCGCAAGTGCCTTGTTCTGGATCCGATACGTTGGTAATCGCGCGCGAATCGAAGCTCAATTGCGCATGGCCGACACCAACATCGCTCGGGTCTTCTGTGATTTCCCCGCGTCATCCGTCCTGGCGATCCAGCGCAGGCATCGCCGTTATGTTTGGCGAACGAAATTGGATCCCGAGTTCCTTTTGCGTCGCGACCGGGACAGCGTGGACTCTTGGCTGACGGCCCATATGAAGTGCGTGGGAGCGGATGGCCTTCGGCGTGCCGCCTCGTCTGGGGCGGTCGTGGCGGTTCCGCATATCAACAGGTTCGCGTTGGCTCCCTTGTTGCTCATGAAGTCAGGCTTCAATGTATGCCTTATGGGAACAACGTCCATTTCCGTTGGACTCAAGGACTTGAAGTCCTGGTATTGCCAGTTCAGTGGTTTGCCTGGGTACGGAGGTTTCGAACTTCTTCCAAACTTCAATCTGAGAAGTATTCAACGGGCCACGGAACTATTGAATCACGGCTATGTCGTAGTCAGTCACCCGGACGCGGCTTTGGGCATGTTTGTGGACAAGGCGGCTCAACAGCGGATGCAATTCTTCGGCATGGACTATTCCGGTTTGCCGCCAACAAGCATGCGAGTGAAGCTGCGGGGGCACGATCTGGACGCGGGCATTTTTCTTTTCTGGCTGGCGGCGTACGTCAGGCGCCCTTTGTTTCCCGCAGTCAGCACTGCCTGCGGGTCGCGTTCAGAGCTGCAAATTGGGGATCCAATCGAGGTTGCTCCGGAGCGTTCCTTGACCGGCGATCGAGCGATCGAGATCGCTCGATCCTTTTATTCATTCTGGGATCGCCAAGTGGCAATGTACCCCGCACAGTGGTTCGGGTGGCATCTGCTGCACCGCTGGGAGTTTGCCTCTCCGTCGGAAACACGGCGGTCGGCCTAAGCACTGGAGGCTCTTCATCCACTCTTCTTTACAGAACCCGGTGGAGTATTACTTCCACGAATTACACGCTCAACGTTCGCCAGCGGCCTCTCTGGCGATCTTTCGCCAGTTCATCGGAGACGTTGTCAAAGTTCTGGACGACGGAGAGGAATCCTTTTGGCGCTGCCGCGAAGCCCTTCTCGCGTTAACTTCATCGGGCGGCGTTCTGGAGTATGTCGAGCAGGAGATATCGCGGGGACTGCAACTGCCCCGGTACATGCCTTCCTTCACGTTACTGGAATGCGATCGCTTCAGCCTTGTTCTCAGATTCATAGCCCCACAAAAGCGCGCAGCCACCGTTCAAGGGCTGCCCTATCATCGAATGATTTCCGTGGTCTGCGGCAGCATACAGGCACATCGTTTCGAGCAGCCCCAACCTTTACCAACTGATGTGTTCGATCCCGCGCGCAGGATCGTCGATCGCGGCACATGCCGCCTAAATTCCGGGGAGTTCGTCGAACTGCGGGCGGTTTCGGAGTGCTGCGATTTGTCCGTGGAGGATGCCGCCATTCTGCTCGAGCTACGTTCGGCTTCGCTGTGCGGATTCGAGTGGCACTATGACGCCTCCACTCTCACTCCCAAGTGCATTCGCTCCACCAAGGCTGGCGACATGCGGGCAGAAGTGCTCTTGCTTACCGCGATGAGCCTTGGGTCCAGCGATTCGGTTGCCTATATTGCTCCGTTCATGGACCACGCGAATCCGTTCGTTCGTGCGTGCGCGATTCAGGCCGTGCTGAAACCCGACGGCAGGAGCGCCCATGAGGTGCTGCGCACGGCAGAGTATGACACCCACGCAGCAGCGCAGAAATGCCTCGACGAACACCGACACGGGCGCGGCCGGCAAAGGAACGAAGAGTATGGCGCTTAGCCTGGCGATTGAAACAAATGAGAGGCTAGAGCTGGACGAGTGCGTCGAATGGGTTGACAAGCAAGTGAATCGGGATGAGTTCGATAGCCTCATCGATAGTGCGCCAACACTTAAGAAGTTGGCCAACAACCGCCGATTTCTGGCCGAACATGTGAACGAAAGGTTGTCTCAATATCAAAGGAAAGACGCCGTGGATGCGGGAGATACCTCATTTCTTTTGGCTCGCCGGACGCGCTTGTGGATACGCGCCAACGTCTGGATACCTCCGGCTCTATTGCCGATGAATACCCTTTTGCGGGCCAATGTGGCAGCCTATCTGATTCCGCACGATCACCGTTTCTCGTTCGTGACCGTTGGCTATCTAGGCAGCGGGTACAAGACGACGATTTTCGAATACGACTCTGGCGCAGTTCGCGGGCACATAGGTGAGCAAGTGAACCTGCGTTTTCTGGAGAAGACCCAACTACAGCAAGGGAAGGTCATGGTCTACCGGGCGGGTAAAGATGTTCACTGTCAGGCTCATCCGGATGAACTTTCGATCTCGCTCAATCTGATCGTCTTCGACTCGGACTATCGAGACCAATACACCTTCGACGTAAAGCGGTCCCTCATCACCGGGAGAGCTCAGGATTTTCGGCGGGCTCAGCGCCTGATGTGCCAGATCGCGGCAAAGCTTGGGAATGGCCGCACGATCAATTTGCTGGAGGAGACAGCTCGAAGGCACGATGACGAAGAGGTTCGTCTTGGGGCTTTTGAGGCCTGGTCGCAGCTTGATCGTGATCAGGAAGCGCGGGTGTGGGAGACAGCCGTGAGCGATCCTCATCCCTTGGTTCGCAACCGAGCCCTGCAGCAACTTGACAAACTTGACAACCCTCGGTTCTGCGCACGCGACTCAGTTTAGTTACCGGCATGCTTGGAATTCCTGCTGAGGCGTCATCGAGAGCGTCGCGGTCGTTTTGCCTTGCGAATCATCTAAATGCCGACTCGCAAGTGTTTCAAAAGACAAGGTCGGAGGTGGTCTGCCCCTGCTTTCGTTCACGTAGGAACTATGACAAACTGCGTTCGCTCCTTGGCCGGTTTGAGCCGGGATGGGGAAGGGCCAGGGGCAAGGAAATAATTCAGGTGAGGGAGGACGATTTGCATGTCTGAAGACTTGAAGAAAGATGCGGAGGTCGTTTGGTATCGTTTGCAGTATGACGAACGAAACATGTTCGACCTGAATGAGTTTGCATCGAAGATGGAGGAGGAGTTAAACGGGGAGTACGATCCGGAAAAGCTGGGAGACATTTTCAAGGATCTTAAAAAAGAGAGCGTCCAGGCCGTGTACAGAGAAGTGCCACAGAGGCGCTTCTGACCGAAGCGTGCCGGAACATTGTGTTCAGACGGGTTAAAAGCAAAACCGTATTGAACGCGTTCAAGCCTCTTATGAGTTCATGCAACTCCAGCACTCGGACGGCGGTCATAAAGATCGCGATAGGTAAGAAAAGCTCTTGGCGTTGGCATCTATTGCGTTGATCGTCGCAGGGCTCTCGCCTGCGCCGCTTATGTACTGGGCAAGCTTTCCTCAATTCTTTCTTCACGGCAACGGCAGGTATACGAATCCGAGGTCCTGAACCTCTGTGCTTGTTCCACGTTGTAGCTTTCGCATGACATCCGGTTGCCCTCTTAATTTCTCAAGGCCCTGAACGGTTTCAAAGTCCAATCGAAAAGCACTGGGAACAATTCTCACCATAGTCGTGAGTCCTTCCGAAAGCCGGCGCGGCAGGGGTGAGGTTCTTGCCCTCCCGGAATGTGGTTTCAGGGGCAAAGGTTTTTGCGCCGCCTACGGCGTCGGAAGGAGGGTTGACACGTCACCAGTCGAGGATGATTCTGTGAGAAGATCGCTCCAGAAAATTTCGTTTCGGATTTGCCTGCGAACCGAGTTGCTTCCATAAGGAACAATAACGGTGTATCGGTCCGTGAAAGCGGCGGCCAAGCGCGATTTGAACCGGTTGCAGAACAAGCGGAAGTTGTCCAGCAAATCTTCGCGTGGATCGGACGAGACCGCTGTAGTCTTGCCGAAGTCAGCCGTAGACTTCACAAGGCGGGTACGCCAACTGCTACTGGTAAGTCCATCTGGTCCCGTGAGGCCGTGTGGCATGTTCTTCAGGCTTGCGTTGACAAATTGCCGGGGGGGAGTGACTGATTTCATCGTTGTAAGCCTGCATAGACTACGCTGTTGCGACGAGAAATGAAATGTCTTCCTCACGCCGTCCTATCATTGCAACATTGTTACAGGTGTGAAGTCTCCTGCGAGCAGCCATGTTAGAGCGTTCGGCTCCAGACCGGAGGCGCGCTGTCAACCGGATCCCCTGTCTGACCACCTGGTTTTCCCCCAGGGGCTCATTTCAGTTCCTAAGTCACTGATTATAAACAGCATATGACTTGCAGAATGAAACCTGGAGCCAATGAAATAGGCGTCCAAAGCGAATCTCTTGTGCCCGTAATTAATTGATTTGAAAGAATTTGGTCGGGGAGAGAGGATTTGAACCTCCGACCCCATGGTCCCGAAGTAAGGAGAGTTTAGTCTGTAACTGATTGGTCTGGTTGCGCTTACGAATCAGTAACGTCAGCTCAAATGCGCCCTTGCGCCCTTGAGCGAAGAACTCATCGGCGTTGAATGTGGCTCAAACTTAGTTTCTGATCAATGGGTTTATCTTCACTGTCGGATTGGGCTGTTGCTTCACCTGCTGTGCTGCAGCACCAGCCCTCCTGAGACGTAACGTTTGGAACGTTGACGACCTGACCATTCACATTGGACTGCCCGCTGTTGCTGGGCACGGTTTGATATTGCCATGGCATGTTGTTACCTTCCTTGACGAGTCGGCTAGCAAGTTTGCTAATTGCCCTTTTTGCTCGACCCACCGTTCGGCTGTTTGGCATTGTCTTGTCCCGGCTTAGTGCTGGTGAAGCGGTAGGATATGCCGAATGCAAAGCCGGTGTGATAACTCTTTGTGACCGGCAGATCAGTGGTGAACGTGGAAGGAATCACCTCTCCCACATACAGACCTCCATCGAGCTTCTGCCGTTCCCCAAGGTAGGCGCCCGCCGTGACGAAAAACCTCTGCTGCACAAAGCTGCGCGATAAGCCAAAGAGGAATTCCGGGTCCGTACCCTTATTGTCCGAGTTGGCGGTGACGCCAAAGGTTGCATACCAGGCGTCGGGATCATGCCGCCTATCGAGCCACGGGAGAAACGTGTGTCCGTAGAGCATCGGTGTGGTTCGGGCCTTGGTGTTCGTCTTGAGCCCAACTACGGTCTCCGTAGTTCCTCCGCTAATCGACATCGAGCGCTGAAATTCCTGTTTGCTGAGTAAGGCCGTGCCCACTCCGCCGGAGAGTACCAAGCGGGGCTTGCCGAAGAGCCAGGGCTGCACGAGAACCGTGGTGCTCGCGGCGTCGGAGGTCGAAGTTTTCGTTGCGCCGGCACTCTTCCTGCCCGTGGAATCCGGCCCCTGGCCCGCAGACGTGGAGGTCGTCTTTCCGTTGGGTACTGGCTTGTTCTGGTTGCGCATGTAGAGGTTGACCGTCGTCGGGGCTGCGGTGCCAGCCGAGCTTGCAGGCACTTTTGCCGGTTTGACCGGCTTGTCTGAAAAGAAATCTGCTAGCGTCCTGTACGAAGAACCGTTCGTCACCAGATCTTCGGGATCGCCCGAGCAGGTGAATGACGAGCTCGTATATTCCAGAATTTTGGAGGCGCCACCCTCCCCGGTGAATGGGGAGATGGGATCTCTCTGCAGAGTCATCGTTACAGATGTGGGATCGGCGAATGGGCCTTCCCGCTTCTTCGAGGCATTGGGGTATTGATAGCCAAATGCAAACCCGTCACTTAAAACGCTGTTGAGCGGGGCAAGCAGTCCAGTGCGGATGCTGCTCACATCGCTGTCGCTGAAGGCCTGGTATGTACACGCCTGCAAAGCTACATCTTGCGCGGAGCCGTGCAGATCATCCATCAACGCGCTGGTGCTGGCAGACTTATCGGACAGGGCCGGCTCAATTTTTTCATGCAATGGCTGGACCTCATGCGCAAACTCCAGCAGTTGACACACGAACGTATGGCTTGCCGGATTCATGCAATCGATCCCCGTGTTTGCCGGTTGGCTCGTGTTTGCAGCCAACGACTCCGAATTGATGTTCTCTGGGCAACCCAGTAACTTCGTGTACTTATCATCGAAGTTCCCGGCGGACAGGCAATCCACTTCTTGATTGGAATCAGCGCGTAGCTTGATTGCCACACTCTGGACCTTGTCCAGGGGCGTGGCCGGATCTATTAGAACGGACAATCTGCCCTGTACGTCGCGGCTGAATTTCCTATACTCGTCCGTTATTAGCGCCAGCATGTGCTGGATGCGCTTGTCACTCTCGGTCAGGACCGTGACGTCCTCCGGTGGCGGCGGGGTACCAGGCTTAGCCGCGTTTGCGACATCTTCGAGAGCCTTTTTCCCCATCTCTTTCTGTGCCGGTTGAATGTTGGCATTGTCAACCTGCTGCTTATAGTAGTTAAGCTTCTTTTTTGACGAGGCGGACGTTTCCGGCGTTGCTAAGTCTTTTGAAAAATTCTCGACTTGCAGCGAGAGGAAACCCTTCGCATCCGGGCTGACGGGCAGTTCGGCAATTTCTGAATTGGCCTTTTTGGCGGCATCGTTGATGGATGCCGTTACGGCAGATGCATTGTCCTTTTCGTCATTCGCCGTATTGTGCGACGTTACTCCGGAGCCCGCATTGCTCACAGTGCTCACATTCAGCCCAAACTTTCCCCCAAACGCGCTCAGCGGGTCGTCTTCCTTGATCAGCTGTTCGTTGAACTCAAGGTTGTACTTGAAAAGGAAGGGGTTGTTGGTGACGTATACGCGAATACAATCGCCCGGTTTCCAAAACATCCGGTGGTCGTTATCAACCAGAGATGGGATCTCGAGTTTGTAATCCAAACAAGCCTTTCCCGCATTGAGGCCCCGGTTAAGTTCTCTCTCGGATTTCGCTTCCGTGCCGGTGGGAGGCGTTGAGGCCTGCGCGAATGCTGGCCCGGATGCCGAGAAGCTCAGTAGGATCACGCCGACAAGTGCGGACAAAATAGCTTTCATGTGGTCTCCTTTTGCAATATCTGCTCTCTGCTCTCTCTCCCATACGAGAAGCCGAGCGCTTTTCCTTTTTCTTAGTGAAACGAGCGACTCCCTCCTACCCGACGCATCTCATCGCCCACCCGCAGGCCAGGCAAGGACACGAAGTGCCCTATTAACGACCCTCGTGTAAAATTCCGTCACTGAACTGAGAGGTCGATTTGAGGCGTCATTCGTCTATGTCGGTAGTGGAGTTGATCCGCGCCTGCGCCGAAACTAATGACGGAGAAGCCTGGGAGGAATTTGTCGACCGCTTTCAGCGGCCGATCAGTCTCTCCATCAAGTACACGGCTTGCCAATGGGGAAAGGATCCGCTGCAGTTTGTCGACGACTTACTCCAGGAGACCTATCTCAAGCTCTGTGCCGATAAGTGCCGTCGGTTGCTCGGATTTGCCGAGCAAAATCCCGACGACGAAGCGGTGCTGAGATATATAAAGACCATCGCAATCAACGTCGCTCATGACCACTTCAAGTCGCTCCATTCTCAGAAGCGCGGCGCGGGAGAGACCGATCAGCTGCCTGAAGGCTTCGAACCAGCCGCGCAGAACAGCAGTTTCGGCGGCTCCGAGGCCATGGAGCGCCAGGTTCTTCTAAAGCAAATCGACAGGCTCTTGCAGAATTGCGCCGTCGGCTCCAACCAAGAGCGGGACTGTCTTATCTTCTGGTTTTATTACCTGCAAGGCATGAGCGCCAAGGCAATTGCCGCTTTGGCGATCATCACGCTCACGGCAAAGGGCGTGGAGGCCGTCATTTTCCGGCTCACTCGCTGCATGCAGGAGCAACTCGGCGGCGCGGGCACGCAAAACTCGGCGGAACCATAGCCAGCCAAAAAAGGATTCCGTACGCCAATGTCGTATTAGAAGGAGAAGCTGATTTGACACGGCCATTCGACAAACATCTCGACAGCGACGAGCTGGATAGGCTCCTTTCGTTGCAGAGGACGAGCGTGTCCGATTCAGGGCGACTCTTGGAGCCATCTCTGAGAGAAGCTGAGCGCCACGTTGAGTCTTGCCCGGACTGCAGCCAAAAGCTGCAGATGCACAAGTCTGTGCACAGCGAGATTTTACGCATGCGAGGGCCCAACCCATCGCCGCTAACTCCAGAGTGCATCGGAGATGCCGAGTGGCTGGAAGTGGCGGCCGGGCTGTACCCGGAGGCGAAGACAAGAGAGCTGATGAAACACGCGGCACAATGCGGGCACTGCGGACCTCTTCTAAAGAATGCGGCGGAGGCACTCGTGGATGAAACAACTCCAAGCGAAGAAGCTTGGCTCTCCTCGCTGCGCAGCGCACGGCCCGAGTGGCGGAAGAACATGGCCGCGACACTGCGCGCCAGCGCTGGAGCTAAAGACAGTAGTCGAGAGAAAAAAGAAGGCGTGCAGCGGTGGCAAGCACTTCTCTCCTGGCCGCGTCCAGCGTTTGCGCTCGCTGGAATTGCTGTGGCGGTCCTGACGGGATGGCTGGGGTTGCGTATGATTCGCCCTCCATCGGCGGAACAGTTGCTTGCGCTGGCCTATACGGAGCATCGAACTCTAGAAGTGAGAATTCCCGGCGCCAAGTACGCTCCCATGCGAGCAGAGCGGAGTACTGGTGGATCAAATCTGGACAAGTCACCATCTTTGTTGAAGGCCGAGTCGCTGATCGGCGAGAATCTTCAGAAGAATCCAAACGATCCCGAGTGGCTGCAAGCGAAAGCTAGAGCCGATCTGCTCGATGGAAATTACGAGTCAGCCATCAAGTCGCTGCAGCGTGCACTAGAAACTCAGCCCGATGATCCGTCCCTCCTAACCGATCTGGGCTCCGCCTATTTTGTCCGTGCTGAAGCCGCCGGGCGCTCCATTGACTACGGCAACGCCATTGAATCGCTAAGCAAGGCGCTTGCCAAGTCGCCGGACGATCCCATCGCCCTGTTCAATCGCGCTCTGGCCTGCGAACGGATGTTCCTTTTCACCCAAGCCGTGGACGATTGGGAACAGTACCTGCGGGTCGACCCGCACGGCGAATGGTCGGAAGACGCCCGTCGAAGAATGAACGCGCTCAAAGAAAAACTGCAACAGCATGAGAAGAGTCAAGCCGAGCCACTACTTAGTCCGGCGGAGATTGCGAAGGCAGGCGCAGGCAATGCCAGCGTGCGGGAGAAGATCGATGAGCAGATTGAGGAGTATTTACAAGTCGCTGTCGTAGAGTGGCTGCCGAAAGCGTATCCGGCGAGAGCGACGGATGGATCGGATGCCGGCGGTTTCCGCGCAGCACTTCGAGTGGTAGCGGATATCGCTGCTCAGAATCACGGGGATCACTGGTTGGGGGACTTGCTGGCGTCGTCATCGGCTTTCTTCGCGGCAGCCGTGGTGGAACTGTCGAGCGCATTGAAGGCCAATGATACTGGAGATAACGTAGCTGCGCGGCAGCACGCATCTGCGGCGGAACGGTTGTTCGCATCCGCAGGCGACCACGCCGGAGCTCTGCGGGCCCAGGTAGAGTATCTGTTTGCCTCTCATGACGCGCAAGAAGGTAACGAGTGTCTACGGGCGGCCCAAGGCCTAGATCAGCGGTTAGCGCCTTGGCCTTACGCATGGCTCAAAACTCAGTTTCACATTGAGCAAGGTACATGTTTCTGGCTCGTCGGAAATCTTGGCGGATCCAGGGAGTCTTACGAGAGGGCGGAGCGCGTCGCGCGAGCTAGCGGCTATCAAGTAATTTTCTTGCGAACCCAAGATCACCTTTCAGCGCTAAGCACCGAGACCGGTGATTTTTCTGGAAGCGCCACTAGAACCCAGTTAGCTCTCGCTCGTTTCTGGTCCGGTCGCTACCCGGCTATGCGTGGATACAACCTGTATTTCAACGCATACGAAACCTCCCGCCTCACAGATCGACCACATCTGCGAATGGCAGTCTGGCGAGATGGGTTGGCGTTGAGTGAATCCTTCACCGATAACGTGTTGCGTGCAATGGCTCATTCCGCAATGGCAAATGCAGCAGTAGCTGCTGATTCCCCTGCAGTTGCGGAAGAAGAATTTTCGAAAACAGGTGAACTCTTCGCTATTTCTCCGCAAATTAAGTCTACTCAAATTGCGAGAGTTGAGGCAGAAACTCGACTGGCAGCAGTTGAATCTTCGCAAGGCAGAGCGCAGGAGGCGACGCTGCGTCTGCAGCGCTTCGCACCCGAGGTTTCGGGCATCTCAGAGACGTTCCTGCGAATTCTCTTCTACACAACGATGGGCGACGCTGAATCTCGGATTGGAAATGCCAAAGAGGCTGAGTCATATCTCCACTCGGCCATTGCACTTTCTGAATTACAGCTGCGGTCTCTAAATGGCGACAAGGCACGGGTCGACTGGGAAATACGAACATCGAGTGCCTACCGTGATTTCGTGCAACTGCGATTGCGCCAAGGGGACATGCAGAATGCCCTCGAAGTCTGGGAGCTGTATAGAGGAGCTGCACCACGTGCGGGAAGCACTAAGTATTCCGCTTTCTTGACCGGAACTTCGTCGCTGGAACCACATGAAGTCACAGCGCGATTACCGAGTCTGACCAACGAAACTGTCGTTTCGTATGCCTTGCTCCCGCGAGGTCTAGCTATTTGGGTTTACGACAACCGAGGTGTGTTCGCACATTGGACCGAACAAGAACACGGCGATATCGAAGCTAGGGTTGCCCGTTTTCGCAGACTGTGTTCCGATCCGAGTTCGGACTTTGCAGTACTACGGGAGAACGCTCGCGCTCTCTATGATTTGCTCGTCGCCCCCATTGAGGAGCGGTTATCTCCAGGGCGAGTTCTGGCGGTCGAGTTGGATGATCACCTTGCGGGTCTTCCGTTTGACGCGCTGATCGATCACCAGGGTCGCTATCTGAGTGAACGGGGGCCAATTGTACTTTCGCTGGGAATCTATTATCGTCGCGATGCTGACTCATTCGCGCCGATAACCAAAGACTCGCTTGCCCTAATTGCGGCAGTCTCGTCATCATCCTTCGAGAGCGGCGCTTCGCTTCCGCCGTTGCCGGATGCCGACTCTGAAGGCGAGATGGTGGCACATGAATTCCGCTCGACCCACATGCTTTTGGCACGGAATGCTACAACTTCCGCTGTTGTTTCTCTCTTGCCCTCCGTCACAGTGTTCCATTTCGCGGGGCATGCCCTCAATTCGCAGCAGCAAGCTGGACTTTTGCTGTCAGACTCGTTGCTGACCGTTTCATCTTTGCAAAAAGTGGATCTTTCGCGGATGCGGCTTGCCATTTTTTCCGCTTGCGATACACAGGGTGGGTCTAACGGCACTGCTTCTGACTTCGACAGCTTGGTTAGCGTTTTCCTTCGTGCTGGCGTTCCCGATGTCGTAGCCAGTCGCTGGAATGTTGATTCCGTTGCGACTCGGCAGTTCATGGATTTCTTTTACAGGGCCCTTCTCAAAGGGAGTACCCCCGTTGAGGCGATTCATCAGGCGCAATCTGGCCTGCGATCGCTGCCGGGGACGGTTCATCCGTATTACTGGTCGGCTTTTAGTTCGTTCGGGCTGGTCTGATGTCAACTTTCTGTTTCAGGAGACTTGAACAATGAAGGACAAGTGTGTTTTCTCGCAACTCTTACGGAGAATGGTCCTCCTGTTTGTAGTGACGATGCTTTTCACCGGTTTGTCGGTTGCTCAGACTGACCTCCAGATCATGGTCAGTGGACCGTGGGCCTATGTGGTTGATCCTCATCCGGAAAAGGACCTCGGGCAGCCCGTGCAGAGACGGATTGTTCTAGTCGTGACTGCCGGTTCAGGTAGCACCATGGATCACCACGCCTACATTTTTTCGGGGGACAACGCCAGCCTGTTCCGGGCTAAGCCGGAGATCGGGCCGCCTGGATTTTATTACTTGGATATCGATCGTAGTGTCCGAACTTTTAACGGTACGATGTCCAGTAGTGATGCCTCTCCTCAGCCTCTTGAGGCCTCCGCTGATAACGCTCAGATTGGCAACGTCCTTGACCATCCGAGTACGCCTCGATACGCCATTTCACTTCCGGAACCCGACTACTACACAACCTACAAGGGTAGTTATGGGGATGGTCTCAGTCAGAGCATAGTGGCTGCCCAACACATAACTTCAAATTCGAATACGCCACCGGGTATGTATACAACATGGATGGTGCTTCATTATTGGACCTCCGCTAGTGTGCCGGCTATTCTGAAAGATCCAGCGGGGAACCTCACTCCATACACCTTCTCTAACAATGGTTACGCTTTGGGTGTGAGCATAGTGATGGGCGTTCCTGGGATGGGCAGCCAATCAACGTGTGATTCTCTTTCGTCGGACTCCTTCGGCAAATCTAAGAGCTTGTGGAACTTGCCGCTATACGCGCGTTTTCCTTCAGAGACAGATGGCATCCACGGAGTGCAAAACATCGGCGACTTCCACTACGATTGTAATGAGGCAGGTACTGTCGCTGTTGCAGAGGCACAACAGGAGTTCAGGAAGGCACAAGATAACGAATCGGCAACCCTTGAGTACATCAGGGGTCTTAGGTCGCAACTCGACTCCGCAGATTTGCAGCCACGGAACGCAGACCTATTACCGGTGAGAAGCGCGGTCGCCGCTCTCTATTTCGGTCCGGTGCCACAAGACGTCAGCCAGAATATAGACTGTGTGGAAGAAGTTCTTAACCATAAGCCGCACTCCGCTTGTCCCAATGCGACGAAGCAGGCCGCTCAGACGTATCTGGATGGCATCGGAGTTATAATCCGCAAAAAGGCGGCCGGCAGTACTGACTGTCACGAAGCGCAGATTATTGTTAACAGTGCTTTCCACTGAGAGCATTGTTTACCGACCCCCCGGGTGAGCACAACCCTGGGACATCTACCAGTTGTTCGTTCCCGAGTCACCAAAGCGGAGTGGATAGCTGTCCTGTATTAAGTAAAACCCGCGCCAGCGAGGATGCCAGCGCGGACTTAACGCAGGTCAGTACTCGCTCGGCAAGTGGATGACGTTGTTAGCAAAGTACAGAGTGATCTCATTCAGCGGGAAATCCGTGTACTCAATCTTCTTGGTGAACACGATATTGCCGTTGCCATCGTCGCACGTCAGCGTAGCGGATCGGTCGGGCTGCACGGTGAGTTTCCAGACCTGAAACTCCTCGGCTGCGACATGCTTGTTGTATGGCTGAATGATCGCTATCTCGTCGAGAAGCCAATACGCTCCGCCGTGCTCGGCAACGTGGTGCGCGCCGTCGGTGAACAGAACGTTGCGGTTGATCCCGTGCCGATACCAATTGTCGCTGCCGGTGAACTGCGCCAGGTCGGATTTGCTGAGTGTCTTCGTTGTCATTTTGGTTGCCTCTCTTCTTGAAGTGACCCCCCACGGTGGGGGCGAGAGAGGCAACAAAACAGCCGTGTTCAAGGCGCGGAGTCACAGGTAACCGTGGAATAAATGAGGGGCAGACCGTAGGGAATGCTCGTTTATGCCGCGAAAGTGCCTTGACGCAAGCCTGCGGCTGTTAGGTTGACTTGGCCCCGTCCGTGCTTGGGTCACAGAAAGAGGCACACGACGGCGAAGACATCGCGAGACAAGGCTTGAGGCCAATGGCGTTCTTAGGTGGAAGGAATGACGAGAGCCTGACGGATAGTTAGGAAGTGAGCTGTGTTTCAGTTTTTTTGTTGGAGTTTGAGACCGCCTGTATTCTGTTGTCCCCGCCCTGATTAACGTTGGCGGGATGCTGGAATCATCGTCTGCAGGCCGACAACTCAGGCGGACAGAGGCAATTCCAATTGCATTGGCGGCAAGTACTGGGGCACACATTTTCGAAGGAAGGACCGGGCGAACTCGTTTGCTAATTGCGAATCGTCGTCGGTCCTCATAATTAAACAGGTTTGGAAACACAATGAGGGATCGGAGAGCGGCTTGACCGCTACATCTTCAGCGCGAACGCCAAGCGCCGTAGGTTTGGTGAGGATGGCCACGCCAACATTTTCCAATACCAAGTGGAACGCTTGTTGATCTGTAATGATGTTATGCGCGTGTTTCGGACCGATTCCCGCGTGCCGCGCCGCGTCCAGGATTGCGTCATGAACGACGGGGTGAGCTTGCCGCCCTGACAGAATCCAGTCATCGTTGGCAAGGTCTTGGAGTGTGATGTGCTCCTTTTGGGCAGCCGGATGGGTCTGTGGGAGGACCGCATAGAGCGGCATCCGAGCGAACGGCACGGCCGTGATCTGCGGGTGCTCCGGCGGTGCCGTCACCAGCGCTAGGTTCAGCTCGCCGGCGATGACACTCCGAACCAACTCGATCGCGAACTGACTGATGAGTCGAAGGCGGAGCTTGGGGTACAAGGGAAGGCGAATGGCAAGCAGGGCGGAAACCCAGGCCTGGTCGGCAAAGAGCGAGTGTCCAATCACCAAAACGTTATCTCCCCCATCATGGGCGACACGGGCGAGATGAAAAGGCCGCTCCAGATGCACGAGTAAAGACCGGGCCTCTTCGACGAAGATGCGCCCCTCGTCGGTGATCTGCACAACCCGCTTATTATCGCGGGTGAATAGATGAAATCTATGCTGTACTTCGATCTCGGCGATTTGTTTGCTGAGGGTAGACTGGGTGATGTGCAATCGGAGGGCGGCCCGCGTAAAGTTCATCTCCTCCGCCAGGACAACGACGGCGTACAAGTGCCGGAAATCGACGTTGGGGGACACTGCTCCCATCCCCGCCCCAGAGTTCGGTAACAACAGGCGTTTCGTCCTGCGTTTTCGGTGTGCAACAACATGCTTGTGATCTTAGACCTTGGCCCGTTCTAAAAGGTTTCCCGACAAGCTAAATAAAGTTAGAAATCAATCGTCCAGAATCCTTGCCAGACGCAGACTTTCAAGGATTGTGTTGTCTTGCCGACTCGAATCGAACAAAAGGGCGATGGGGACATTCCGAGATTCAACAGACAAAGCTGTAGACCGATGGCCGTTTCTGCATCGAGGGACCTTTCTTGGCCAGTTTCTAACTAGCGACAGTAGGTGCAAACATCATACATATTCAGAGATATATTGCAAGCACAAAAAAACAAAATTATTCCTGACGCAATATTGTGACAGGATTCATGCGGGCAGCGCGCCAGGCTGGGAGTACGCATGTCAGTACCGCTAGAGTCATTAGAGCGATTGGTAAAGCGATGTAGGTGGCGGGATCAAGGGCGCTGATTTCGAAGAGCAGCTCAGCAACAAGTTTCTTCGTGAGAAACGACAGGAGAAGTCCCAAGACAACGCCGATAGCCGCAAAGGGCAAGATCTGCAAGAGCAGCGAGGAGAAAACATGTTTTCGTTGAGCGCCAAGAGCAAGCCGTATGCCGAGGTCGCGTAAGCGCGACGAGATGACATATGAAATCAGCCCGTATACACCGGCGATGGCCAGAACGATACCGAGTCCCGCAAGCGCGCTTAAGAGCAGCATGTTAAATAGGCGCTGCGAGATCATGTGGTCCACCATGTGTTGCAGAGTTTGCACGTCAGCAACTGGTTGGTCCTTGTCGATTTCGGCAACAGCCTTTGGGAGTGCGGCCAGCGTAGCGGTCGGATTGTTTGCAGTTCTGACCACGATCGTCATGTCTGAAAATTGTCGAGCGGGCCAAAACACCTCCGGTCTGGGTGGCGTTTCAATATTGAATTGACGGTAATCCCCGACGACGCCTACCACAAGGTGCCACGGTCCCGGATTTCGGTGAGGAGGGATGGTACGCATGTGGGCGCCAATCGGATCCTGGTTCGGCCAATATTTGCGAGCAAGGGTCTCATTGACGATTGCAACGTCAGTTGCGCCGCTTTGCATGTCGTCAGCAGTAAAGAGCCGGCCGCTTCGCAGTGGCGTTCCCATGGTCTGGAAAAAATCGGAAGTCACAGCCGCGTAGTCTGCCGTGGGCGAACTGCCCGGCTTCGCAATAGCATGTCCTTCGATTTCAAACGAATTGTAATGGATGGCGTAGAGCGGAAAGTTATCGACGAGGCTGGCTATTTCCACACCTGGAAGCTGTCGTACGCGATTGAGAAGGCGCTCGCAGAAATGCTCCCGGTCGTCGTCATTGTCATAGCGCGGAGGCCCAAGAGCAATTCGGCCCGTGACCACATTTTGCGCACGGAACCCTGGGTCCACCGCAAGGATTCTCTCAAAGCTGCGCGCCAGCAACATCGCTCCAATCGCGAGAACGAGAGTGATGGCGATTTCCGTGGATACGAGAATGCGACGAACGAGAGATCCCAAACGAGCGCTGCCAACATCAGCCGAGCGTTTAAGCGACGATTGGAAGGCGCGGCGGCTGTATATCCAGGCGGGCAATAAACCCAATAACGAGACGCAAAGCAACGAGATCAAGCCCGAGGCAAGAAAGCTGCGCATGTCCAGGTGGAGCCGCTCAGCTCCGGAAATATCGATGGGCTGCAATGCACGGATCAAGCCGATTCCAGCATAACAACCAATCCATGCCAGGGTTGCGGCCACCACCGCCACAACAAGAGTTTCCGTCAGAATATTGGCAATGAGGACCCCCCTGGGCGCTCCAAGCTGTTCCATAATCGCCAGGTCCCGTTGTCTGTTAATGAATCGGACCAGCATCAGACCTGATCCATTCAGGCAACCCAGCAGAAGCACGAGAAAAGCTGCCGTCCAAAGGATGTAGAGGGCACGACCCAAGTCGGGATCGGCGTTTTCAACCTTCAAAGGAACCAGATTTACGCTATAGCCGGTGTTCAGGCCGGGATCGGATTGCGCTAACCGGCTTGCCACGGCAAGCATTTCAGCGCGAGCTTGGGCCAGCGTTACGCCCCGCTTTAGCCGAGCCGATACTAAAAGATGCCGTAACTTGGCCTCTGCTGGAGGCTCGGCGTTAGTGACAGGCGGTAATGGCACCCAGATCTCCGGCTTGTACTCATAGGCGCCCTCGAACATCATCGGCAAGTGAAAACTGCCAGGAAGCACCCCGATAATCGTGCGCGGAACACCGTTAAGCAGAAGCTTCTCTCCCAGGGGATTTCGCCGGGAAAAGTGAGTATTTGCTAAGGCTGCGGAAATCAGTACGACAGCGTCCGTTCCCGAAGCCGCGTCATCCGGCGAGAATGTTCGTCCACGTTGCCCCGTGATTCCGAGCATTTGAAAATATCCGGCGGTTGCGCGGGCCGCAGTCAGATGTTCCGGATTTCCTAAGCCGGTGAGATTGTATTCGGCCTTGTCAAAGGCTTCGATCGCGTCAAATACGTCGGTTTGATTTCGCCATTCCGCAAAATTGCTCCTTGCCGCCGGCACCCGGCTTCCCTGGGGTTCACCGAGAGATGGATTGGCTTCCCAGATCATGACTAGGCGATCTGGATCGCGATACGGCAAGGGATGGAGTACGATTTGATCGAGGACCGTGAAGAGGATGGTATTGGCGGCAACTCCCAGGGAGAATACCAGGATCACTACTAATGCAAAAGCAGGATCGCGCGCCAGGGAGCGAAGCGAATAGCGAAGCCGTAAGAGCCACATCGAAACGATTCACTCCTTGAGACCTTCAAGAACTGCGCGGCCCGAAATCGCTTAAAGGTAAGCGATTTCTCGGGCGATGCACAAGAAGAAAATCGCACTCGCGGATCGATTTTGGGAGCCTTAGGCTCCATGCAACACCGAAGACCCCGCTTTGCCAGTTTTTCCCGAAAACGGGAACATAAAATGGTACAACGATAAACACAAAGCCTGCCAGCACTGGCGGGATGCGGCCCGCTGTTCTTTTAGACGGTAGACAATTAATACCGCCAAAAGCGTCAACTTTGCTGTAGCGATGTAGAAGGTGCAAGAAAGACAGCCCCATTTTTTCGGATGGAGACTTCTTACTTCTCCTCGGCGGGCTGAGTGAAACAAATCCGGTAAAACCAGTGGCGAGAGATTCTGTCGTCACCAACCACAATCAGTGACAAGTGTTTGAAAAGGAGATTAGTCCTATGAAAATGAGGATTACCAAGATGGTGCTTTGGATGGGTTTGTTGGTGCTGCTTCTCGGTGCGAACCACGCAAATCTGGTGGCCGGTGGCCCCGGCACGGTGCCGGACCCTCCCCGATCGGGAGACGACATGTCGCACAGCCCAAATTGGCTGGTCGCGTCGGGCGGTACGATGCCTTTGCCTCCTCCCCCACCTCCTGGATCGAGAGTTACGGTATCCATTGTCTCGTAAGTTCGGAAAGGCGAAAAAATATAGTTGATTTGTTTCAAACACTGGAAGTGGTAGTAAGCTAGCCACTTTCAGTGTTTTCGTCAATGCGAATCCTGACCGTTCTGTCGCTTGTTATTCCAATTGTCTTGCAGGTGTGCATTCTGGCGCTGCTGCTGAGGCGCCGACTGCAAAGAAGATTCATCTGGTTCTTCGTCTACATGCTATACGCACTTTTCGAAGTTATCATCCGATTGGCTGTCTCGGGAAACCAAGAAATATATTTCAAAGTGTATTGGTCTACCGAGCCAGTAGACGTAGTCCTGACCCTGCTTGCCTTGAGGGAAAGTTTCCTCAGCATATTTTGGCCTGAAGCTAGGCTGCGCTGGTTCCGCTGGGTATTTTGGAGCGGAATCGGTCTTGCTGTGGCTTATGGCGGCTGGGAGGCTTGGGTTCTCCCGCCACGACAGGCTGGTCGGCTCGTATCTGCGATCATAGATCTCGAGTTTGTCCTCAATGCTGTCATCTTCATTTTCGGTCTCTTGTACTGCGGTTTCATCAGGTTGTTCGGCATCCTCGAGCATCAGAGAGAAACCGCGATCATTTTTGGATTTACTGCGAATGCATGTTTCACGACACTAGGGGTGCTCACGCGTTCGGCTTTTGGAACAAGATTCAGATTGTTGAGCGAGTCGATTCCGGCTGTGGCATATATTGTGGCGGAAGCAATCTGGACCAGAGATCTGTTGCACCAAGAACGAAAGTTGCCCGAACCGACACAGACGCTCGAAGAGATGAGTGCAGTAATGGCTAGGTACGTTGCAATCCTGCACAAGTACCTGGGGAGAGAGGCATGATCTTCGTCTTCTTCTGCGTCTTATGCCTGTTGGCAATTTCATGTTTTTCGCTGGTCTACTTCGGACTTTATCGTCCTCTTTATTCTGACCCTTATCCTGGTGACTTGGTCGATATGATTCCCGCTGTGTTGAACGTCAGGCTGGCGGAATTGGAGCGCTGGGTAAGCGAGGAAATGAGCGTTCTCCTAGTAGGGACTCTCAGCCCGAGAGAGCAGCGATTGGCGCGGCGAAGACGTCGGCAGATGATTTCGGACCGGCTAGCCCCGGCTGAGGCCAACGCAAGACTTTGCCTGGCGTTCACCCGCCCGCAGGTCAGACGTCTCCGAAGCAAACCGCTAGAGTGTCGATATGGCAGGCGACATCGGGCCAACGGAGTTCTTCTTGCGCGGCGTCCCGAGCGTGACCGGCTGTTGGAAGATCTCTTCGAGCACGCGCAATATTGTTGCCTGCTGTTAACCTTCGCCAAAGCAATCCGCGTGTTTATGCCCTGGGACCGCGAACGAATGATCAGGTTCCATCGGGAAACAGTGGTGCGGGAGGTCCGCGAGTTTCTGCTCGTTTTTCTTCGATTTGCCGGGACTTATGGCGATTACCAACGAGACAATTTGCTGGCCTGCCTTGACTGCTGGGAATTGGATGAGGGGTACTGCTAGGGGCTTTCGGAGCGGAACGATCGTCGTTGTACCAGCAGGAAGGCTAAAACGAAACGAGCCAACAAGGAAACTCTTGATTGGCGATCACGACAAAGACTATGATTTGGGATCATTAATCGTTCAACTCTTTGCGGAGTCGGCGAACCCTGGTCAAATTGGGCTCTAGTGCTAAAGTGCCATTAATCGGGAAACACCTCACCACCACTGTCCGGAGAAATTCCGGCACGTCCGCAAGCAAGAAACCTGTCAATAAAACCGGCTCGTATGCAGTATCGCGGCCGGAGGTCGGCGCTCCACGGCGCAACTATCTGGTCACCAGCGTTACGGAGAAAGAAAAACAGGCGATCACCGAATACTGTTCCCGGCGCAGAATAAGCGTGAGCGCTTTCCTTGCGGATTTGGTCCTTGCGGATGCCAAGAGGCCGGCCAACAGGGAACAGGAAGGCCAGGAGATCACGGTTACGCTTAAGCTTTCCGCACGCGATATCGACAAGATGCGGATCTTTGCGCGGCTGGAAGAAAAGACCATTGCAGAGTTGTTGCAAGAACTCGTTCAGCCAAGTGTGCAGAAACGGCAAACAGCTAGCGCCCTGGAGATGCAGACTCTTCGCTGCTGGCTGTCCAATGAAGAGCATAGGATTATCAAGAAGTACCTTGCGAAGCACCGCCTGTCGGCCCGCAATTACCTAGCTCTTCTCGCTCTCAACACCATCGATCAAGGCTAGTCACAATTGTTTATCTCGGCTGCAGCCGCCCTTGGCTAACCCCCAAGATTTCGGGTTGCATTTTTCTCTTGCTATTTTGTCATTATATGTCTATATTATCACGTTGTTTGAACCTATCTTCACTATAGGCATTAGATATGAGACATGATAAGTCGGCGGTCTTCCAGATAAATGACGACGGGGCCGTGCGCCTCATCTGCGTGCGTGGATTAACGTTTATGGAAAGCGTCAAACTGGAGAAGGCCTTTCGGGAACGAGTTGGAGGGCATTTGTACGTCACGTTCCTCGGAAGGTTTGACTGCATACAGACGGCTTCAGGAATTGGGGAATTTTTAGATCTCGCGCTGGGGCCGGAAATTATTGCTGGTTCCGCGGAGCCCAGCGGTGTCCTGACACCCAATCTGCTTGGTTGTTGAACATCTCGCGAATTGTGAAAAGATACGGTAAGCACTCAAATGGTTTTTGGTTAATCGGCCTTCCCCGGTCCGCGAGGTCTTCACGTGCAAGAGGGGGGCACGTGAAGACCGGGTTCTGGGGTTGTAGTTTCGCGACTAACAAGAATGTGTTCTGCGTGAGTTCGACAGAAAACTGTTGAAATAATCCTTGCCATCGGATGAGCGTTTGGAGATTAACAAACTCATCTGTGAGAAACATCATCCGTCAACTTCGTCGCGAGCGTAGGTGGAGCCTTTGCAGACTTTCCGAGTTATCGGGTGTTCCCGTAAATACGATTTGCCGCATGGAAAGCGGGGGCGGTACAACCTTACGGAATGCATTGCGAATTGCAGCTGCCTTTCAACTCTCTGTTTATCAAGTCTGGGAAACTCTCTCTCCCTCTGAAACTGACTCTGAGAATGGAAAACGCGCAAATGCGGCTGCACTCACAGTGCATGAACTGCGTGCGGAACGAGGGTGGAGATTGTATGACCTCTCAAACGTTTCCGGGGTTTCGATGAGTACTGTTGCAAGTGTTGAGAAAGGTCGGCTTCCCACGTTGAACAACGCGCTGCGGATTGCGTCTGCGTTCGGAGTCTCCGTGCATGAGATTCTGGACGCTCCCCGCCAACTAGCGCTGATCTGGGCCTGATCAAAATCAGGACTGCGATAGGCGCCAATCGAGAAGCGAATGGGTAGGCCATGCTTCCAAATTCAAGACGCTTATGACAGGAAGTCAGACACCTTTTGATCATGGGTCGGATGTACCAGAGGCACATGAACCGAGTCAGTGTTTACTGAGCGCAGGCTGGGTTATATGCAGTCTGTCCGCGGCTCGCCTGAAGTTCAGCTCTTCGGCCAAGGCAATGACTGCAAGCAGGTGACGGATTTCGACGCTGGGGAACACTTCTCCAAGCCCCGTTTAAGAGTTCGGTGACACCAGGTGTTTCGTCCTGCCATTTGCATGTGAAGCGACGAGTGGTTATGAACTTGGAGCCCGGCAAGCTCCGAAAAGTTTCCCGATGAGTCAACAGTTTCTTGAATCGCTCGCAGTCCAAACCAGCCGCAGACGCAGGTTCTAGGGCATTGCGCCCTACAGACCGGCTTTGGACCGGAATGTTATGTTCTGATATGAGCGCAGTCTGCATAGCCTGTCGAATTCGGACAGAGCGTGTCGGATGTGCTTCGTCATGTTCGTAACTTCCCTGTACGTCAGAGGAGTTAGATTTGTTGAGAACTTACCAGAATGTCTCATGCCCCAAGCCGACTCACGGTACCAGGTGCGGCAAACTTCCTGCAAGCCCGTTTCTGGACCGCTTTCGGTTCCGGACAACTTACCCGGTCAAATAGTGAAATGGCGATGTTTCAACAATTACCGCTGTCTGATCTAAAAATACGCTTTTCCCGCGATCTGAAAAGTCCTGGCAGGTAATGTAGTCTGGAACGATTTTCCAAAGGCTGGAGCCTCTAAGAGTCGTTCAGGAATCGCGAATTCAGTATGGTTAAATACGTTAAAGGTTTCGACTCGGAATACGAGCCGCTTTAACCTGGAATTTCTCAAAGGAAACTCTTTGGTCAGCGCAGAATCAACGTTTGCAAAGGGCCAGGAGCGAAATGTGTTACGCCCAATTGCCCCATCGTCCCCAGCTGGCGCAAGCAAGTTTCGAAGCGTTACGGATGGCGACACGCGCAGAAGAGCGGTCGGATCATTCGGAAAGGGGCCGAATTCCAAGCCTTGAGTGGTATTCAGTCGGTCAGTGAGGTTACCGTCCCTGTTTATGTCAAATGTGCTGTTTACCGTGTATGGCTGACCTGATTGCACTGCCCAGAGTCCGCTGAGTTGCCAGCCTGTCAGCCACGCTGAGTTCTTCCAATGAGGAACATCCCAAACAAAAGTCCCCGCAAGACGGTGTCGCACGTCAAAGCTCGCAGAAGCCCGCTCACCGGAACGAGTGGTGCTCTGTGGTAGGGCAAATGACCCCGCCAGGTCAAAGAAATCAGAGGCGTCATCGATGGCGTGCAAATACGTGTAGCTGGAGTCCACTTGGACGCTCCTGCCAATTTGGCCTCTGAGTTCGGCCTGAAAAGAGTTATACGTCGAGGATGAGGAGCTTGAGTAAACCGTTTGCGCGATTCCCACAATACCACCTGCTAGCACTTGTTGTGCCGGCCTTGATGTCGCAACTATGGCTGGAAATCCACCAGCTACCGTTCCTATCTGACTGACCGTCATCGAGCTTCGCAATGTACCCCCCTGAGGTGTTTCAGGCCGTATGAAATTGATACCACGAGTGCCCACGTAAGCGACCGATACCGCAGCCTTCCTCAGTTGCCTCTCAATCGCGAGAACATAGTGTTCCGAATAAGGATTGGAGAGATGTTGTTGCGCTCTCGACAACGCAAGAACGCCAAAAGTGGGTGGAGTGCCAAAGGAACTGAGGTTGGTAAGCGTCTGAGTCAGCAACTCCAAAGGGTTTACTGATATTTCCGAAAAATTGACCGCTGTATTCGGTACGATATCGAGATCAGGTCGCAACTGGCGCACTAGCGGATTCGCTAAATTCAGCAAGAACTCTCCCTGGTTTGTGAATAGCGGTGAGTTGGCCAAGTTAAGTGGGATAAATTGATTGAAGCCTTGACGGACGTCGTTCGCCGCGAATCCGGGTACCGTGCCAGGATAGAGGCCATAGCCTGCCCGGACAATCCAATCCTGATATCCGAATGGACTCCATGCAATACCGAACATCGGTCCAGCAGTGGCTGGCGAGATGCTCAGGCTTGCATAGTTAGCTGGGAAAGCCTGTGCAATTGCTGGAGCAAAGCCTGGACATGGAGAGCTGCACCCAGCCTCAGCCGCGGTCGCGTCAGCCAACAATTGAGGCCGGTTAAAATTGGACGCCAAATCTTGAACGAAAAACGAACTGAACGTGCGAAACTCCAGTCTAAGGCCAGCCGTTAGCCGAAGACTTGGCGTTATCGATCTCTGATGCTGAAAATAGAAGCTTCCTTGGAAGTATATGATACCTCTCCCGTCCTCGTAGGGATATCTTTGACGAAAATCGGAAAACGTTTGATAGACCCCTGTAGGCTGTGCTGCTGCAGCAAGTGCAGCCGGCGCACCGTCAAGTAAGGACGTACCGACCGGAAAAACCGAAGGCAATCCGGAGAATGTGATTTGCGGATTCTTGTTCGGGTTGTTGTCGGTTGCAATCCGTCGCCCATCCCACTGTCCGCCGAACAAGTACACTCGACGGTCTCGCGCTATCGACCCACTATAAGACGTTTGTCCGGTGAAATTAGATCTATGTTGTGGAAAAAAGAAGGGATCGACGCCTACGGGGCTGAAGCCTGCCACCATCAATTGGCCAAACGGGCCAAGCACACCTTGAGCAGTTACGGTTCCAGCGTACCCTAGGCCAGATAGCAACGCGACTCCCGGAGCTGAAGTGGCTGAAACATATTCCTCATCTTGTGAAACAATACCCCCGTTAATTGGTGTTACATCCAGTAACAAGGGGACATTCGGAAGGTTGACTGCGGGTAAACGCGGGGCCAGGTCGGCAGAAGTGAAGCCAATATTGAAGCGAAGACCGTGAACCCAGCTGAGCGACTCGACGCCCAAATAGTACACGATGTCGATGTTCTGTACGCGCGAATTGAGCATTGAGTCGATCGCCCCTCCGGATGACGGCAGTGCTACGCTCTCAATGCTGTGGCTATACCTCGCTCCAGCATGGAAGCCGAGGTTAGCACCCTGAAAGGTTCCTTGCTCGAATCTTGCAAACCATCGTGCCCCATTTCCGTCGATAGGTAACTGTTGTGTAAAAGTATTTGGTCCGAAAGGCCCTCTAGGATTGTTAGGAAATGGGAAAAAACTAAAAACAGCATTGCCCGGAACGGTTACCGGGAAACTCCCGTTAGGTAGCTGAGCCAACACAGGAACAGGTAGACGGCGATCGTCAAAATCTGGAACCGAAAAATGCTCCTCCTTCTCACCGCGCTCAATCTGTCCTTCAATCCCACCCGATATGCTTCTATTATGAACCGTGTGTGCCATGATGACTCCCGGCTGTGTCCGACTAGACTGGGGCTTGTGAGCTGCCGGGTTATCCACAAAAAGCTGTTGCCCGTCTACAAAGACCGGCGTCCCATCGCTGAAACGGAGAGCCGGGTAGCGAGACGGGAGCGAGATACCAGTACCCTCAAAATAGTCCCGAGCTTTCAAGACATCGTCGGTACTAAAGTTGTAGAACAAACCATGATAGTCTCCAAGGCTAGGCTTCGATACTGTGCTCAATTGCGCGGAGGTGCCTCGACCAAGGCGTGCATCGGGCAAAGCAGGGGCGACCTGAAACTCTTGCACCGCCTCCGGCGGAAGCGAAGAGGAGAAGAGAAAGCCTTGTCTTCGGGCGCCGACAAGTTCGTCGTTGTTGTCACCACCATCGACTGTAAATGTGGCTTCTCGACTCCGAAGGCCGTTCACTGCGAATGCCCCCGCGGTTCCGATTCCAGGCGAAAAACTCGGCCCACTACTATTTCGCGTCTCTGGCGGCGGAACAATTCCTGGAGATGAGAGGGCTAATGGATCTAAACTTCGACTCAACGGCAATGGTATGGCCTCGATCGTGTGGCCTGCGGCTGTAAAGATTTGTCGACGACTAGCATCACCTGGCAGCGCCCCCGCAATTTCTCCAAAGTCACCCTCAAGCTCAAGCTCAAGAGGCCCTTTGAGCAACGGCGAACCCAAAGTGCGGACTATGAAGACCTTCGCCTGATATCCATACTTTGCCACGGTCAACAGGTATTCGGGAGATTCAGGCTGACCCGATAAATCTAGCGTGTATTGCCCTTTGGCATCTGTCTGTGCGTAGGCTGTCCGGACAACCTGGTCATTCTCACGAGCGTAGATTGAAACCACGCTCGCCGGGATTGGGTTACCCCATTCATCAACCACCGAGCCCCTCACAGTAGGCGCGGGCGGTTGATCGTCTCGTGATGAGGCAGTTCTGTTGTGGTACAGCACGAGAACAATCCGTTCGGCGGGTTGTTGCAGCGAAGATTTTCCGCTGCTAGATTGAACTTCTCGCAGTTCCAGGGGGTTTGGTACCGCTGTGCTTTCGCCCTTTGAGTAAACGCTTGCACTTCCGAGAGCCCGGTCACCGTCATACTGCGCCGTATAGAAAGCATGGAAGAACCATTTTCCCGCGCGCAGTTCCTGAAAACGGAAATAGCCATGGTCATCAGTTTGCCTCTGGTCCCATGCCTCCGCAATCCGTAGATCGTGCGCGGCTTCGTTAAGCTGGTCGTTCGAAATAGCCGCAACCTGGATGCCGGCGAAGGATAATGGCTTGTTCGCCGATTTCTCGTAGACTATAACCGTTCCGGTCGCAAGGCCCTCGTCGATCACTTGGCCGGACAACGAACTAGCTAGTGTCAATACCGCTAGTAGCGCAAATTGTTTTTGAACTAAAAGCATGACGTACGATCCTCTAGTCGCAGGCAAAGCCTGCCCGACAAGAAGCACCGAAGGAGTTCACGGGCTGAGGGTCTCCGAATAGCAATATTACTAACAGCGATGTCATAACCAGGTGCACCGAGGACGAAACTTCCCAACGCAGAGGTGTTGCTGCGATCCACGAAACCATTTAGAGATTCCCAAGTTGGATCCCCGACCTCTTTTGATGCCGGTTCTGTACTGGAATCTTCGAGGACTCGACAGTGTGTAATTCGACCTCCGATGACTGTCGCATACACCTGAAGGGATTGCTTGGCGTCGCAGCATCCGCTCGTCCCTATGGGGTGTTCCTCATATTGGGGGTCTAGCACTTCTGTAACCCCCGTTGCGCTGACTATTGAACCACGTATCACCAAAGAGCCGTCACCTTTTTGTATGAGCTGAAAATGGTAACCCGGGATACGAGCCATGCTTATTTGCGGCTCATTCAGAGGAATCTTGGATCTCAAAACCCATTCCGCTCTTACGCCCGGCTGCTTGCCAGGCTTGGCAAATGACAGTCGAAATCGAAGGAGGAAATCAGACAATGGAGTGCCATCGAAGCGTTGGGGAGCGGCCCAGGCATTCGCTGGAATTGTAATGCGATTGTAGTTTAGATCGAAGGTTAGGTTGCTGTCCGAAACCCAGTGGTCCCGCGATAAGTCGGACCTCCATTCCGCATTCTGAACAAAACACACATTCCGTACATAGTCATTCGTGACACTCAGACTGAGCAACGCCAATACACAGATTGCAATGAGCACAGGTTTTTTGAGAGGCAGTTTAGCCGCTTTCGTTGGCAGGACCTGAGGGTATTGCGCGCGATGTTCGGTACTACTACCTTTCTTATCAACTTGAAATGGCGCCTCAGCGACCACTACATCAGTTGCACGATCGGTTTCCGCCCAATTAGAAGGTTGGACGCGGGTATATCCGCTCGTCATCTTTGCCGGCGACGTGGGAACGGGAAGACGGCGACGGCAGAGGGTGCGTGTGACAGGCTGGCGCGCGAAGCACGCAAGGAAGCGATGCTGTTCAAGCTCAGCACGCGCGTCCGCGGCTCGGGCAAAGTTGGCCAGATGAGCACATTGCTTAATGAGGTCTTTGATGTTGTCGCCAAGCAGGCTGGCAAGACCCGGCAAGCCTTCCTCATCATTGACGAGGCCGACTCGCTCGCAGCGACGCGCGATACAGCCCAAAGCCACCACGAGGACAAAGTAGCCGTAAACACCATTATTCAGAAGGTGGACGATCTCCGCCGCCATTCGGGCCGGATACTCGTGTTTCTTTGCACGAACCGGGGAGGCGCGCTCGATCCCGCCATCGTGCGGCGCGCGGCCCGAACGGAAGAATTTGCCCGGCCCAACGAGCAGGAGCGCGAAGAATTATTCCGGATGGATCTAGAGGGGTTGCACATTAAGGACCAGACTATCCATGAGTTGGTGCGGCTCACGGGTGCGCGAGACGGACAGCCCGGCTTTACCTTCTCAGACCTGCGCTCCAGACTTTTGCCCGACGCACTTTGCCGGGCCTTCCCGAGCCGGGCCCTGACAGGAGACGACCTCATGCATGCCGCAAAGGAAGTGCGCCCGTCTCCGGCGGTGAAAAACGGAGTATGACATATTAATGAGCGGAATCGGCGCAGCTTCAGGGGCAACATTGGCGGCCTTGTTCGGCAGGCGCGTGCAAATTTCGGGATCGGCGAACCCCAAGACTGACCCGGCTCTGGTCCTTTGCGCCCATGAAATCGTCCGCAACCTAGTAAAGGCGGTCATGGCGGCCGGAGGCGGAATAGTCGTGGGCCTAGGGAGAGAACCGAGGGCCGAAGGCACCGCACCTGAAGCACCAAGCCTGATCTTCGATTGGACGGCTCTTGAATCAGCCGCCGAGTGTTTGAAGCTGGGGCATGGAACGTGGCCTGCCAAATTCGGGCTGCCCATCGTTGTGGCGACTTCGGAGAAGGCAGAATCGGAGATTCCTGGTAATCGTCGGGCACTCTACGAAACATTGCTGAGAAGCGGCTCGCTTCACATTGAATCCATTATGCCAGGCTCCAGGGCTGCGGCATTTTTGCGCCAGCGGCAAGCGGTCTTCGGTGATGCCCTCGTCATCTTTGGCGGAGGCACCGGCGTCGAGCATTCAGCGAACCTGTACCTCCAGCGCAGAAAACCAGTTGTGCCCCTTGATGTGCCGCTCGGCGCCAGCCGCGATGACGGCACGGGCGGGGCGGTTCGACTTGCTAAAGAGGCGCGCAGCGAGCCGACTCGATTTTTTCGCTTCGATCCGTCGTTCGCTAACACGGAAAGCGCCGCCATTGCGGAAATCGCCACGCGCGCCGGAGCCGTGGCGCCGGCTGACGTTGCACAGCGCCTCGCAGATCTGCTGTGCAAGCTAGCACGGCCGAGCGCCTTCTTCGTGCGGCTCCTAAATCCTGCGCACCCCAAGTTTGCCGCGGTAGAGTCATTTTTCCGAAATGTTGTCGATCGCGTTGTTCAGGAAGCCGGATTGACCCGCATCGAAATCGGGACCGACAAAAGCGAGCATGCGTTCATGAATGTCGCGATTTTCGAGAGCCTGCACTTCTCCTCGCTCGCTATTGTGGACGTTACTGGCGAGCGGCCAAATTGCTTTATCGAGCTCGGCTATGCCCTGGGAAGCGGCAATCGTGTGCTGGTGACAGCGGAGGACGGCACCCAGCTTCCTTTTGACCAGACGATGATACCGTGTCACTTCTGGAAGCCAGGCGCGACCGTTGACGACAGTAAGAAAGCGCTGGTCGAATTCTGGGAAAAGAACATTAACAGGCCGCCGATTGTGAAGAACGCATGACAAATTCCGGAAGCAAGACGAGGGAAGTCTACATCTCTGTCGATATCGAGGCCGCAGGCCCTGTGCCTTCGACATTCAGCATGCTTTCGCTTGGCGCTGTCGTTGTTGACGATCCGAAAAAGACCTTCTACGTTGAACTGAAGCCTGTGAATGAAAGGTTCGTTCCTGACGCGATGAAAGTGGTCGGCAGAACTCTGCAGGACTTCGCAGATAGTGGCCGTGACCCGAAAGAGGCAATGGCGGCGTTTCGCGACTGGCTTGCAAGGGTCGCGAAGGCGGCTAAACCTGTATTCGTGGGGTTCAATGCAACGTTTGACTGGGCCTTCGTTAATTACTATTTTCACCAGTACCTGGGCGGGAACCCCTTCGGATTCGGCGGCATCGACATCAAGTCCTATTACATGGGCATGACGGGTTGCGCATGGGAAGATGCGCGTTCGAGCCGCATTAGGTCGGAGCTTAAGGGACCATCCCCGCACACCCACAATGCGCTCGAAGATGCGGTCGAGCAGGCTGAGATGTTCAAGCGAATGAGAGAGAAAGCGCGCCAACCTAAGTAGGTCTCCGCCTTTTCATAATGTAGTTTGTGTGGCCCTCTAATGAATACATTCGATCGAACTCTTTCTTATTTGGCACACGCGGACAACGAACCCTTGAATTGGTTGCTCGGGGATTTCTTGCGCTCGCAGGCACAGGTCCCGGCCCCCTTCGCGTGAGGCTATTTTTCCTGCCAGGATATTGCAACTGTCTAGCGTCCCGATCCTCAGCAAGCGGCAGATGATTTTCTTTTTAGGCGTTTAATGATAGGCTACAGACTATTGACATCTCTATTTATGATAGGTTATGCTCTATCGTAATAATTTGCTAACAATAGCCTGTGACCTATGAACAAAGCCAGACTTGCTGCCCAGTCCCGATCGCAACTCGATGAACGATTCAGGGAACTGGGGCTGGCAAAGCGCTATACTCCGCCCGTCCGCGGCTGGATCAAGGCTCTCCGGGAGGCGCTCGGCATGTCAACGGCTCAGCTCGCGAAGCGGCTGGGGATCAGGCAGCCGTCACTGGTGGCGCTCGAACAGTCGGAAGCAAAGGGCACCATCGAGCTGGCGACATTACGCCGCGTAGCCGAGGCACTCGACTGCACGCTTGTCTATTCGCTCGTGCCCAACAAACCGCTGGAAACGACGGTCCGCGACCGCGCGCGCACGTTCGCGCGGCGGCGGCGGGCGCCGGTCGAGCACTCGATGTTGCTGGAGGACCAGAAGGTGATGGCCAAAGACGCCGAAGCGCGCCTCGATGAAATCGTGCGCGAGACGAATCCGCGGCTGTTCTGGGATTAACGCGTGAACGACCTCTTCGAGCAGCCGGACGATGCCACACCGCTGACGCCGGAGGAAATGCGCGAGCTGATCCCCGCGCATATCGCCTATCGGCGCGAGCTGAACGAAGCCGAGCAGGAGAACATCTCGCGCGCGCAGGACTGGGCGCTTAACCGCCGTCGTGATCCGCTAAGCGAGAAATTCGTCAAGGATCTGCACCGGCGGATGTTCGGCGACGTATGGCGGTGGGCGGGCAGGTTCAGGATGAGCGAACGCAATCTCGGGATTGTGTTTCATGAGATTCCCGTGGCACTGCGCCAATTGCTTGACGATACCAGGGCGTGGATCGAGTACAGGACGTATCCGCCCGACGAGATCGCGGTGCGCTTCCATCACCGGCTGGTGCTGATTCATTCCTTCCCGAACGGCAACGGTCGCCACGCCCGCCTCATGGCGGATCTTTTGGTGATGAGGCTCGGGCGAGAGCGGTTTTCGTGGGGAAGCGCCAACCTGCAGGATGCCGGGACCGTGCGCCAGCGCTATATCGCCGCACTGCAGGCCGCCGACGATCATGACATCGGCCCACTGTTGGCATTCGCGCGCTCATAGATTTCCGATGGCGATGCGGATCGTCACCCTCATCAACAGCGACTCCAGCCGCTGCCCAAGCGGTCCTATTGCGAAGCGACTGGCATCACGGGCCGGTCGAGCCCGCATTTGTCGTAGACTTCCTCAAGAAACGGCTCAAGCACTGCTTTAGGATCGTCACCGGCCTTGAAAAAGCCCTCCGACTCAATGAGATCTACCTGACAGGTCCCGCTCTTTCTTCCAAAGGCATCTTGCCGCAGAAAGCGATTGAGAACGCCTTCGACTCCTGCTACCCAATGATAGGGGCCCGGTAAACCCAATCCTTCCAGAAAATCAACGCAAGGGCTGAGGCTTTGGATAAGCTTTTCTTCTTCGAAAAGAATCAGATCAGGTATTAGAGACAGATTTATGTTGTTGATGCTCCAAACTTCGCCATCAGTAAAGGCGTAAACGAGCCTGGATGTTGGTTCCGACCCTTCGGCGTCATAGAAGCCGGAGCCATCCGGTCCCTGCATCCCACCGATACTGCCGCCGGGGTCATAGAACGGCAACAAAGCAAGTTTGGTGGCGTGTCTCTCGATTTCCTTTATCTTGTGCAGCCTTCCCGAGGGGAATTGCGGGCCAACGCGAAGCCACATGCTGGGGCCTTCGGTTAGGAACAGCTTGCCTTGTGGCCCTCCTGTGATTCGTGCGAAAGGGTCGGATCGCAGTCCTATAGGCTCCCCCTTGGCGCGAAACCGTGCTCGACCTTCCCTGGGTTCTCGATACGCCACAGGAACTGGCTTGGGCAGACTGTCTTTATATTCATCGCTTTCAAAAAAAGTTTTCAGCGCCACTTCGAATATCTTTGTCAGCCGTTCACGTCGTGTCGTCCGGGTCGCATCGTCGGCGTTCTCGGGCAAGTTGTAGGTAATCGGGTTCCGATGCTCGATGAGGTCGAATGGCATGGTGTCGCGGCTGGGAGCGCCGTAGGCAGCGTTCATTACTGCAATTATTCGGTGCTCACCCAAAGCCTTCAGCGCATAACCATACTCGATTAGGACATTCGGATTGGGAACCGGGTGGTTGTTCGGGCGCATGGCTACAAATGTAAGGTCGGGAACAAAAATCGTCGCCTTCTCGATCTTCTTCAGGATTGTCGGAAATATCTTCGGAGATCCCGGGACCGTCTTTGTGTCGGAATCTATCTCGATTTCTCCCCGCATCGCCTCTTGAAACTCGATTTCTAAGGAAATGTTCTTGACGGCCTCCCGAAGGCATTTTTCGATGAAATTTCGGCCCTCACGCTTGGGGCGGTCGGACTGCCAGGAAAAGAAAACGGTGAGTGCCATATGCGAAGTGCCATTGTAATTCGAATGGCGAAAAAGGACGATATGAGATCTGACTTGCGGGGAAACCCTAGCCCGTACAGACGGAACGTGCCCAAATTCTAATTCGCAAAGACCGGCGAACGTCCCGTCTGCCCCAGGTTTGCTCCATCCACGATTGCGACTTCTTATTCTTCATATTTCTTTTGGTTCCAATGCCGACCGATATCAGTCTCAGACCAAGGACCAAATTTAGTCCCGGAGGTCGTTACAGATAGATCATTGCCACAAGTTGATGTGTATGGCCGGTCCTCAAAGTCAGAATATGTAGCCCCAATCCCGGTTGTGTTTACGTGATGTAACCAAAGCGGCACGAAGTCTTTGTCCTTCGCGAGGGGCGGTATGCGGACGGGATTGAACCACTTACCGCCAATCCGCTTTTGCGCGACGACGATGTTCAAGGCCGGACCACCGCCTATATTCCTGATTACCCATCCAGTGCTCGGTTCATATACGAATACGAGAACCGGGCGTTTTGCAGCGACAGCGGAGCGCCATGTGAACCAAAATGAAAGCCCAAAAGTAAACACCGAAACAATGACCGCTATCCCAGATAGGATCGTTTTAAGGTCTAGGTCCTTCATTTCCATCACCTCCCGAGGACGGCAATAATATACCTCGGAGACCGGCACGGCTGGCCGACTCAGGCGCGGTTTTGGCTTAAGCGGGGACGTTCACACGTCACAGATTTAGCCCAGCGAACAAAAAAGATTGTCCTCATACCATCGGGACTAACGCACTTTCACCACAGCCGGCAGAGTCATTTCGTCCATTTCGTCAGCTTCTGCCGCTACCATAGCCGTCGGTTCCGATGTCCTTCCACCAAGAGTGATCAGTCATAATTTGCTGTTCATTGCGCTGTCTCGCCCGCCCGTGGACCGAGTATTCGCCCCAGAGCCATCCCATCGACTACCGTTGCAGCGGAATCTTCGAGGTAATAGCGCAGTAGTGACACGGTGTCTCCGTCGGCCGCTTCAATCCTGTCCAGGTGACACGACAGACACTGCATCGACGTCTGCGCCGACAACAGCAGATTGCGAACCAGCAAATGTGGCGAAACCACGTCGCCGAGTTGTTCATCGGACAGAACTCCATTGTGAGAGCTTTTAGCCGGCCACAGCCAAATCGAGAGTTCGCCGAGGTAGACGGTCCCCCGCACCCCCTCGACCTCTACCTCGCCTGCAGACTGCGGTCCACAGAAACGGACGAGCGGATAAAAGCGCTCTCGTATCAGTTGCACAATATGCTTGTTCATCAGTTTTCCTCCCGATTTACTTGATCGATCCGACTGTTGGTATTGGGACTGAGCGGCTTTTCCATGTCTGCTCTCAGCGACGTTTAGAGACTAATTCCGTGGCTGTTGAGGTTGAGTCCACAGCCGGTAGGAGACTGTGCGTTTTCCGCGACGGACTGCGTGAGCGAGTGGCCAGCTTGTTCAAGCGCATTTTCGCGTGTGATGGGCTGCGCGTGCCGGTCAAAGAACTGGCCTTGGCTGTCGATGTGTAACCAGCGGTGGCTTTCAGGATGTTGGTAGCTGTGGATGCCGTCGGTTTCGCGTTGCCACTTGTAGACCTGGGCTTCTGTTGGAAGAGCTGTTTCGATGGGGCCGTACTGGCGGTTGCGCTCGGCTTGTTCGGGCGTGAGCTGAGATTGTTGTTCCGGTTTCAATTCATTGAGGTGTTGCATAGTATGCTCCTTCGGAGTTTGGGGTTGTGAATGTGCAGCGGGTGCCTCGTGAAAATCGAGGGCGGAGGTTTTGCTCATATCGGTGCTGAGGCGCTGGGCAAGCGTGGCGGCATCATTGGTGTAAATGTGGGCGTCCTCGGACGCGCGGGAGACGGAGACGTAGGCAAAGCGGGGGTTGAGGAGTTCGGAGAACGTGTTGGTGTCCATATTGATGAGGACGCGGTTTTCGGTCAAACCCTGGGAACTGTGGCTGGTGACGGCATAGCCGTGATCGAAGTGCCGCATCCGAGCGGGGTCGAAATTGACAGTTCTTCCGTCATCCATTTTCACGGTCAAGCGATTGTCATTGCCGATGGCTTCGATACGGCCGCGATCACGGTTGTGCACGTCGAGATCCTTATTATTGTGCGTGAACTGGATGCGATCGCCGGTGGAGAACTCGCGCGGAAGATTGGTGTAAACATTCACTCCGCGCAAGCGCTGCGGATCGTAGGCCACATGTTGGCCATCCGCTCTGGCAACGGTCACTAAATTGTTTGCGGGGTCGGTCGCGACGACCGTCGCGTAAGTTTTTTTTCCCAGGCCAAGCTGTTGGCTCCCACGAATGTACTGCACGGTGTCGCCGGGGGTGTACCTGGCAGCCCATGCTCGATCTGCTCCGCTCATCTCGTTTCGAGCCACGAGCACAGGGAAAGAAACATTCTCTTTTCCGAGTGCGCCAGAGGCTTGTAACTCGATCCTCACGGCTTAATTGATGTCTCGCCGGGAAGCGTTGTCGGGAGAGACGATCAAAGTTTTTTCGGGGTTCGAGGCGTAGTCCCTGGCGATGGCGGCGACGCGCTCTTGGGAATTGGAGAGCTCGGTGACGCGCCCCTGAGCTTGCAGCAGCGTGATGCCGGTGTGGGTCTCATTCCTGGCAAGATGTTCGACGGCTTTGAGCAATTCGGGGTCTTTCTGCCGCATGATCTGGTCGAGTTGGGCGGTTCGCATTCCGGCGTCCTGCAGTTGCTCGAAGGGCTTTCCCGCGTCTACGGCCTGATGCTGGCGTGTGTCGCCGATAAGCAGAACGCGATCATGGGGGCCTAGCCGGTCGAGGAAGTCCTTCATCTGCTGGGTACTGGTCAGACTGGACTCATCAATCAGGAAGAGGCGGCGGTTAGCCGCGTCGTCGCGGTTGGTCTGGGCCTGCTCGCGGGTTCCCATCGCCAAATAGGCTTGCAAGGTGTCGGCCGAGATGCCAGCGGCCTGGCGCAGCTGGTGAGCGGCGCGTGCGGTCGGGGCGAAGCCCGCGACAGTGTAACCGTTGCGCTGGGCAGCTTCGCGGATGGCTGCGAGAGCGGTGGTCTTTCCAGCCCCCGCGAGTCCCTGCAAACCGTGGATTTGATCTCTTGAGGTCAGTATCTCCTCGATGACACGGCGCTGGGCCGGGTTCAAGAACTCAATCGCAGCGGCGTGAGACGCAGCGCGTTGTTCGCTCATGATGGGCGGAACGGTGTTCTGTCCGCGCTGCATGTGCTCAACTGTCGCTCGTTCGGCGGCGATGGTTTCGGGCGTCGTCAATCGTGGCCCGGTGTCGTGCTTCTGAGGCTCTACTGTTTGGAATTCGCCGATAGCGTGGCGGTGCTCGAAGTTGTCGCGTACCTGGCTGAAGGTGAGGTCTCCCATGCCGCGGCGAAGCGCATCGCGCATGATGTCGCGCTGGTCGATGACCGCCTCGCGCTCGAAGTTGCGTTCCTTGGCATAGGAGACGGCTTCCTGCGCGCGCTGGGGCGCGTCTGGCACTCGATTCTGTCCCTGCGCATGAACTCGTTCGTGGGCCTCTCGAACAACCCGGTCGGCCTGATTGCCGAACTTCGCGGCAAGCTGGCAAGCTCGTTGTTCGGCGAACTGCCTGCGGCATTTGTTTCTTCGACCAGCTTTGCCTCAAGATCAACTGCTGCGCGAGGTGCTGCCGGCAGGGCGGGTGGGGGCGCGGCGGTGCCATCGCGGGCTTTGGCCTTTATGTTCTTAGGGTCGAAGGTGAGCTTCTTGTCCGGCAAATGTCTGCGCTCGAATGGAATCTGATGCCCCTCGATATCGATGTAAGGAAAGGAGAAACCTGTGACGTAGTTCTCGTATTTGATGAAGGCGTGCAGGTCGGGCAATCCCGAGATTTCTGATTCCATCACTGCTGGCTCGACCTGGATGTCCAGCGCGAAATTTCTGCCCGAGCGGGTTCCGTCGAAGTGGCTTTCCTTCATGCGCTCGATTTCCACCTTGCCGATCGCCTTGCTCACCCACTCGCCGGCATTCGGCTCTTTGGTTTTGAGGAAAATGCTGGTCGTCGGCATGGATAGCATGACTTCTGCCAGGTGGCCGTAGATCACTTCCAACTGAGCCTTCCCTTGAAAGCCCATGATGATGGGATTGTTGCTTTTGCGGTTCTCGGTGAGGGCAGTGTGAAACTGGGGAAGACGCTGCAAGCTGGCCAGCTCGTCGAGCACAAACCAGACCCGTTTCTGGTGGGCTTTCGGTTCGTTCAGGAGGCGCAGCACGAGCATGTCGATCCATACGCTTTGCAGTGGACGAAGCGCCTCCCGCTCGGCTGGAAGCGAGGTGATGAAGATCCAACCCTGGCGTGTTTCCGACCACTCGGTTGCGGTCCACTCGCCGTTGCCAGCACCCTCGTGCGGCAACAGCCGAAGACTCTTTGCCACCTTGCTGAGAGACGCCAACACGCCAACTCGTTGCGGGGGCGCTGAGGCGTCGATGAAGTTGGCCACCTCTGTGCGAGCGACTCGATTGTCGATCTCTTTTGGGTTACTCATCCATTCGATGAGCTCCTCCGGGGTCGGTCCATAGCGCAGCAGATAAGCGAAGATCTGCTGCGGAATCTCGAAAAAGAACTCGCCTTTTTTGTCCTGCGGAGACTGGAACAGCGACACCGCGATTGCGTCCGCTTCTGAACTTGTGCGCAACTCCTCGGCTGGTCCCCAGTAGGGGCATCGCCTGTCGAGCGGATTGAGAATGATGTCGTGCTTCGGGTCGTAAAAGCGGCGCGTGTACTCCAGCGCCGGGTCGTAGACGATGGCGGAATCGCCGCGGCTTCGAATCTGCCGGAGCATCTGCATAATCATGGTCGTCTTGCCTCCACCGGTGTCCGCGATGATCTGAACGTGTTGCGCCTCGGCCTTGGCCGGGATGCGAAGCATTTCCTTCAGACCGTCGATTTTGATGCCAAGTCCCTCCCCCTGTACCTTGCGGTTGAATTCTTTCGGCGTGAGCCGCTCCGTCCCTTTGAGCCGCCGGCCGTACCTCATTTGCTTGCGGCGTTTGATGTCCTTTCGGATGGAAAACGGGAGCTGGAGGAGCAACGATAGGAAACCGAAAAACAGTGGCAGCTGGTAAATCTCGGATAGGCTGTCGCCACCGTAAATCGCACTCTTGAGGTAGGCACTCAAGGGCGCATCGGTGTACGTGCGTTCCGGCTCCTGGTAGAGGAGATCATAGCCCGCCTGCAAGGCGGACTTGGAGAGCGCAAACGGGAGCGGTCTTGCTCCCGGTTCCGGCGTGTTCCCGTCTGCCACGTCCGCGTCCGTGGCCGGTCGCGGTCGGATTCCGCGAGCTCCGATCATCACCAGGCGGTACTGGTCTCTGCGGCTGGCGGAGACGCTGCCCGCAACGCTCGACCGGATGTAGATCGGCGTGTAGAAGCGCTGCAGCGGAGTGTTGCCAAAGGTGAAGCGCAGGTAGACGAAAAGTCCGGTGAGGATCACAGCAAAGAGCATTGCGCCATAGGTGTAGATGGCGCTGTGCGGCGGGAAAATGATCGTTTCTTTTCGTCCCCAGTGAATGCTTGCCATTAGTCTTTCTCCAAGTCTGTCCGCGTCTTGATCGCCAAGCTGCGTTTGTGCTTCTTGACCTCGGCTATGATCCCGTCGAAGACTTCCGGTGTTATCTTCTGCCCTGTCGTGAGTGGTTTCAGAAGGTTCGTGAGCATGAGCCGAACGCCGATAATTTCGACCAACTCCGGGCTCACGGGTGGATCGCCGGAGTCGCACGCCAACTCGTCAAGAATCAGCTGCCGGATGAATTCGCCACGCTGCAGGTGGTGCTTTTTTGCCAGCTCGTCGAGGTGGTCGGTCTCGCGGCGCGTGAGTCTTGAAGAGACGTTGGTCATCCGCAACGACTCAAGCTTTCTCGCCCTGTCTGCAATCGAATCGTCATTCACTAGCGCCATGCGTGTTCCCTCCCATTACGAATGAAGTCGCACGGATTCGCGCGAAGTCGCACGAATCCGTAATGCTCGTAAGATGTTGATCTTGCAGGTTGCTCTTCACGAATCCGTGCGGATTCACCGCACGACCCTTTGAGGGGTGGAGTGTCAAAATTCTTCCGGTGCGAAGCACCGTTCTTGCACCACCACGAAATTGAATGGACGATCATGCCTTCACTGCGCGCACAGAAGCCGTGGACTCGACCCCGGCCGCAAGCTTCTTTGTCGGCTGCTCCGTCGCACCATTGCTCGGGCCTTTACGGACACGCAAAGTGGAAACTATCTGCTTGGCTTGTGGCGTCTTGAGGAAGTCCTGGAAGTCACGGTCTTTCGCGAAGACATAGTTCAGCGCTTTATCGACAACATCGTCGGCGGATGCGTGGATGAATGCGGCGTACTGATCGACCTGTGCTGCGGTGACCTCATCGAGCCGAACAGAAGCACAGATGTGGCGGATTTGGTTGATCTCAAGCAATGGCATGTTCGTTCTCCTTTTACAGGTAGTGAAATTAAGCAATCTTTCTGTGGGCAACGGGGCTAGGCTCCCCACGTTGCACCTCGAATACCGGCTCGATCAGGAAGCGTTTCGCGTCGCGGTCGTATCCACGAAGCGCCAGCACCTCGCGGAGGATGCGGCGTCCCGGTTGTCGCTCGACATGCACGACCAAATCAACGGCTTCTCCGATCTCTGCCTCCGTGTCGCAGAAGGTAGTTTGTGCGTGGTTCCGCATGACCAGATTGGCGAAACGCCGGAGGGCCTTCTCTGCCGAATTGGCATGTATCGTTGCGAGCGATCCCGCATGGCCTGTGTTGAAGGAATCGAGCAGCGTCCGTGCTTCGATGCCCCGCACTTCGCCCAGGATGATACGGTCTGGTCTCCAGCGGAGAGCAGACTTTAGAAGGTCGTCGAAAGAGATGTTGGCCTTGAAGGTGTCGGTCTGGCATTCGACCGCCAGGATGTTCGGCTTCTGGATGTGAAGTTCGGAGGTGTCCTCGATGACGACGATGCGATCCTGTTCGGGAATGAAACCGGCAAGAATCCGGAGCAGTGTGGTCTTGCCGGTGCCCGTCCCGCCACTGATGAGCAATGTCTTCCCGCCGCGAATTTGCTCCGCTAAGAAGTCCGCAAGCGGGCGCGTCAGCGTACCGCGAGCGATAAGGTCATCGACGGTGTAGTGGCGACTGGTGAACTTCCTGATTGTCAGGGCAGGCGAGGGGCGCACAACGGGAGGGATTACTGCCGCAAGGCGGCTTCCATCTGGGAGCTGGGCGTTCAGGAGTGGGTTATCTTCGTCAAGTTTTTTGCCGAGTTGATTGGCGATGACTTCGAGGCCGGTGCGAAGCTTGCCGGCGTCGAAGGAAATGGTCTTTTCTTGGCGGATGATTCCGTCGCGTTCGTACCACCATGAGGCATCGGGATTGCCCATGATTTCGCTGACGCTTTCGTCCAGCAACAGCGGCTCAATCGGCCTAAGGAATGGCAGGATCAATTCGAAGCTCATAGCGGGAACCTCACAGCGATGGAAGCCCA
>CAVTGH010000003.1:0-651200 GCA_963734215.1 uncultured Acidobacteriaceae bacterium
TGCTAGACACACAAAGGCTCGCGGCCTACGGCCTTACGCCGGGCGCGATCGTGGAGCAACTCCAAAACGCAAACAGCCGCGGCCAAGCCGGCAGTTTTGCGCGTGACAATCGCGAGTTCCAGGTCGAAGCCGGAACCTTTTTTACGAGTCTCGACGACCTGCGTCAGGTTGTAGTGGGAGTTCACGCCGGACACCCCGTCTACTTGCGCGACGTAGCGGAGAAGCTTGAGGACGGCCCTGCCGAAGCAAACGCCTACGTGCTGTTTGCCAATGCCAGAGGCGGCGCAGGACAGACAGCCGGCGCAGAATATCCCGCAGTGACCATCACGCTTTCCAAGCGCAAAGGTACGAATGCCACCGACATTTCCGAACGTGTGCTGGACAAAATCAATGCTCTGCGCGGTTATGTACTTCCAAATGATCTGAACATAACGGTCACGCGCAACTATGGCGAGACCGCGAAGGACAAGTCCGACGAACTTCTCAAACACCTGCTGATCGCAACGTTGTCGGTCACTTTGCTGATTGCACTGGCCCTGGGCTGGCGGGAGTCGGGCGTCGTACTTCTGGCTGTGCCGGTCACGCTCGCCCTCACACTCGCCGTGTTCTACCTGTACGGCTACACCTTGAACCGGGTCACATTGTTCGCACTGATCTTCTCCATTGGCATCCTGGTCGACGACGCTATCGTTGTGGTCGAGAACATCGTGCGCCATTTTCGATTGCCGGAGAGCCGAGGGCGATCCTTATCTGAAGTCGCGGTCGAGGCGGTGGACGAAGTTGGCAATCCCACGATTCTCGCCACCTTCGCAGTAATCGGCGCGATCCTTCCCATGGCCTTCGTGCGCGGCCTGATGGGTCCATACATGCGCCCGATCCCGGTGGGTGCTTCGGCGGCCATGCTGTTTTCGTTGATGGTGGCCTTCGTCGTTTCGCCGTGGGCGGCATTGAGGCTGCTGAGAAAATATGCGGGCGGTGGCGATCATTCCGGGCACGAGACTGAAGGCTGGACAACTCGTTTGTACCGCAAGATGATGAACCCGCTCATCCGCGACGCACGCCGCCGCTGGATGTTTCTCGGTGGCGTCGTAATCCTGCTGCTGGCGGCGGTCGCGTTCGTCCCATTGAAGTGGGTACGCGTCAAGATGCTCCCCTTCGACAACAAGAGTGAGTTCCAGGTCATCATTGACATGCCAGATGGCACGCCACTGGAACAGACGACTCGCGTGGCGCAGGCACTGGGACAGTATCTCGGCCAACAGCCCGAGGTTATCAATTATCAGATCTATGCCGGGACCTCCGGTCCTTACAACTTCAACGGTCTTGTGCGCCATTACTTCTTGCGCAATCAGACAAATCAGGCTGATATCCAGGTGAATCTGCTCTCGCGGCACGATCGCAAGGCGCAGAGCCACGAGATCGCACGACGATTGCGGCCGGAGTTGGACAAGATTGCCGCGCCGTTCGGTGCGCGCATCAAGGTGGCCGAAGTCCCGCCCGGTCCGCCCGTGTTGCAAACACTGGTCGCCGAAGTTTACGGACCTGACTATAAGGGGCAAATTGAACTGGCCGCTCAAGTCAAGAAGATCTTTCAGCAAACGCCGGGCGTGGTGGATGTGGACTGGTACGTCGAAGACCCGCAAACCAAGTACGACATGAAAGTGGATCTGGACAAGGCAGCCCTCCACGGCATCTCGCCCGCCGATGTGACGCGCACTCTGCAGGTGGGGCTTGGCGGAGCTAACGCGGGCCTACTCCACGATCCCCATTCCCGCGAGGACATCCCTATCGAAGTGCGACTGGCGCGCCCGGATCGCTCTGGGATCGAAGACCTTGGCAATCTGAAGCTGCCGACGCCTTCCGGTGGGCAAATCGCCCTGCAGGAAGTAACGAACCTTCAACAAACGACAATCGATACCAGCGTGTATCGCAAGAATCTGCAGCCCGTTGTCTATGTGACGGGAGATGTGGCGGGCGGAGAAGAAAGCTCTGTGTACGCCATCATGAAGATGAGCGAAGCCATCGACAAAATCAAGTTGCCCGATAGCTATGGTGTAAAGCAATACAAGGGCACGACCATGCCTGAGCGCACCGACCGCTTCTCCATGAAGTGGGATGGTGAGTGGCACATCACGGTGGAAGTCTTCCGCGATCTGGGACTCGCCTTTGCGGCTGTCTTGGTCTTGATCTACGTGCTGGTAGTGGGTTGGTTCCGTTCGTTCGTCACGCCGCTGGTCATCATGGCGCCGATTCCGCTCACGCTGGTGGGCATTCTTCCCGCTCATGCTCTGATGGGAGCTTTTTTCACTGCCACCTCGATGATCGGCTTCATCGCTGGAGCCGGAATTATCGTTCGCAATTCCATCATTCTCGTCGACTTCATCGAATTGCGCCGCTCCCAAGGAATGGCCCTTGAGGATGCCGTAGTCGATGCGGGCGCAGTGCGTTTCCGTCCAATGCTGCTGACCGCAGCCGCCGTGGTGGTGGGAGCGAGCGTGATCCTTTTCGATCCTATTTTTCAGGGATTGGCTTTGTCATTGATGGCGGGAGAAGTCGCGTCTACCGTTCTATCGCGAATGGCAGTGCCGGTCCTTTACTACCTGTCTCAGAGGGGACACTCGTTTCCACCTATGCATCCGCATGCGCCGGAAAATGTCGCTGAATGCGAAACACCGCAATGCGAAATTGCGCAGAACATCCTGTAGTTCTGAAGGAGAAATGTTATGACCGTAGAATGTGCGCTTCGTTTGATCGCAGGCAGCTTTATTCTGTTGTCCCTGGCGCTAGGGCACTACCTGAGCCCGTACTGGTACCTTTTCACAGCTTTTGTTGGTTTGAATCTGTTTCAGTCTGGATTCACGAATTGGTGCCCGATGATGACGTTCCTTCGTAAACTGGGAGTCGGCAGATAGGAGAAAGTGAACATGCCCAATTGGCTTTGGGGAGTGGCATTCCTTGTCGGCTACATAATCTTGACGCAATGGCTTCTGCCAAAACTTGGTGTTCCCACCTGAAGGAGCCAAGGTTGCGCCGAGTCTCGGCGCAAGAGTGTTCCGAAAGACACAGATTCCGAAGAACCATGACAACGATAGTGCAGGTTGAATTTCGCGAGAGCTTGTTGTCTATCCGTGACGAGATCCTCCAATCACTTGGACATCCAGTAATTTCTGCTCTCGGTTCGCGTGCTGCGCGAAATCTCGATCTCTCGCATGAATCAGTAGGTGTCGTTCTGATTGGGCATGGGGCACCTTGGGAAGAACGATGCAACCTTGCCGTTCATTTCCGAGAGACGCTGCCGGGAGTTCCGATTGTGGCATCCCTTCGCCGGCGAGATAAGGATGTCAGCGGAGCAGATTACAATTGCCCGGCAGATAACCCGCCTTTGTGGGTGAGCACAGTCAGTCAAGCGCTTTGCGGTATTGGGTAGCCTACTGCGACTAAGACGCCCTCCCGAACCGTTCTTCCAGAATGGCCGTTGTGCCGAATCGGTCGAGTTCTTGACCAAGCAGCTTTATTCTTTCGGCGCGACACGGCGACACTCTTCCAGTTCGAAAGATGTTAAGGGGGTGGGCTGCCCGAAAATCTCGATCTGAACGTGAATCAACTCTCGGATTTCATTCTTGATGGCAGTGGCTGGGGTTGTCATCATAGGGGCCTCCGCTGATAGTTTAGCTGAGCAGGATTCGTTCGGCACCCAGCATTGCTCTGGCTCCAGTGCCATTGCTGTGGAAAAGTAGTCCTAATCGGAAATCTCAGGCAGGCTCGGGTTAACGGAGCGAACGGGTTCATGAAAAAGAAACTTCAACAGTGGTCGGGCGTTCTGAGCACTGCCTATCCGACCGCGTCCAATCCGTATTGGCGATCCTTGCCGATACGACGCATGAAAAGCCTTCTCGCTGGGGTTTTCTTCTCAGCTTCGGTGGTCGGTTTTGCTTTCGATCTGCTGCAACTCCCTTTGCCCCCTCTAGGTCGGGGTTTCTTTTGGCCTCTCGTCCTTGGCGGGTCGGCAACGGGTCTTCTCCTAAACCAGAATCAGAAGAGTTCCTATCTTTTTGATCTCTATCGTCGTACTCGTCTGGATTGTTGGGGGCCTGTCAGGTCTTGGCTGGTACGGGGAGGGCTGGCTGACCTACCCGATCTCGCTTGTTGTCGCGCCATCGCCAATCCCGCAAACACTGAGAGTACGAATCCTGTTCGATGCCATCGGCATCTGGTTGGGCGTAACTTTGGGCTTTCGGCTGTTGCTATCCTTCGTCACGAGGGAAGGTCTGGCCGCTGTGCGGATGCAGACCGAACTCTCTCTCGCCCACGGCATTCAGGCCACTCTGGTGCCAACTCTATCTTTCGAGACCCCGCAGGACTTGGCGTGGGCAGTTTCGATATGGTCGTTTGAATGAAGCCGCTAGCGTTTGCGGCGGATGCGGTGGGAGCTATGGGAATTCAATCGATTCCCGCCTGAAAATCCTTGCCAGACGGGGACTTTGGTCAAAAGGCCATTATTGATGCTCATCGATGTGGGAGTTCTCGCAACCAGCTGCGGTCATCCTACCTCCGGCACCATCCTTTCAAGAGGGCAGTTCCGACGCTTCCGATGCTTGTGTCAGACACGCGGCACGTCCGCCGCGCTAGCGGCTTCATTCAAACGCCCTTGTGTTGATTGAGTTTGGTGCGAATGTCCGGATCGTCGGCCAATGAAGTCGCATTCACACCAGGAAAATCTGGGGACGTTAAGGGGACGATAAGAAGTGACGCACCGTTCCTTTTCGCATCAAACGACGTCCGCCGACACCGTTTGATATCAATCAGTTACATCTCATTGCTGCCCTGTCACACTAGCGCTCTAGGCGTTCACTCTCCTCCAGGTCGGAGTCCTCTACCGGCTTGACGGCAACCGGTAAAGTGCGACGAGATACAAGTGCACAATGCCCGAGAACCTCTGTCTGGAGCGGGTTTCAGATGCAGCTGAATCAATTTTTTTTCTACCGTTCACGAAACTTTACAGAACTGGTCGGGTTCCAATCTCCTAACCACTCGTCGTTTCACTCACTAATGGCAGGACGAAACTCTCGGTGTCACCAAACTCTTGAACGGAGCTGGGAGCCGTGTTCCCCAACGTCGAAGTACGCCACTTGCACGCCGCCATTGCCTTGGGCGAAGAGCTGAATTTCACGAAGGCCGCCCACCGATTGCACCTCACCCAATCTGCGCTCAGCAGACAGATCACTGAGATCGAAAAACAGCTTAGATTTCGCCTGTTCACTCGTGATAATCGACGCGTTGTCCGTGTGGAGCTCACCGACGCCGGGCGCGTCTTCGTCGCAGAAGCTCGCTCTTCGCTCTTGCATATCGAGCGGGCTTTTCATCTCGCTCGTACAACCCATGAAGGAGCAGACAACGTGTTGACGATTGGACACTCGCACGAAGCCGATCAAGCCTGGGTTTCAGACCTTCTTGCAGTTCGTCTCCCCTTGTACCCCAAGCTCGCCATTCGATTGATCAGTCAGTTCTCAATCGAGTTGGTCCGGAGTGTTCTAGCAGGGGAACTGAATCTGGCCCTGGTGACGGCACCACCGGAAGACTCCCAGATCGAGGTTGCACCCTTCGCCCTGATGCCGCTCTACGCGGCTCTCCCGGTGACCCATGCCGCTGCTCAGAAGGAACAAATAGCGCTCCAAGATCTGGCAAGAGATGAATGGATTCTGTTCGCGCGACGAGTTCACCCTGTCGTTCATGACGCGATCATAGACGCGGCTCGGCGTGCCGGAATCTCGCCGAAACACGCGCACGACACGATTACGTCGCAAGAGGCGGTTCACCTAGTATCTGAGCACGTTGGCGTCGCACTCCTCACCGAAACTTCTGCCCTTGGCTTTCGCGCTGAAGGTGTAGTGGTAAGGCCGCTTGCTGACGCCTCATTATGCTTCCAAACGTGTGTGATTATGAGAAAGGACGACGATTCACGATTGGCGAACGAGTTCGCCCGGTCCTTCCTGCGTAGATATCCTTACCAGCGGCGTCCACCCAAGCCAATTGAATTGTCGGCGGCCGCCAAAGTTGTCAGCATGAAAAAGACAAACCCGGCGTCGCGCCGTTGACAGCAAAGCGTCGCCGGCGGACGGGGCAAGGTCTCGCACTCATGTAATAACGACACCGGTAGAAGAACCGATCCCTTGCGCTACGGACCGGATTAATCATCGCAGTTGACTCTTGTTTAGAATCCCAGCATGGGTTGCGGTGCTCGGCCTATATTCAGCAGATGCGGGATAACCATGGCTCCGGTCTCGCGGCTGGGCGTAGGTCGCCAGGATTCACGGCGATCGGTATTTTCTTATTCTTTGGCGCCATGATGGCAAGTCTCGCCGCCACTACTTTGCTGTGGCGAGGCACTGCTCTCGATCGTCTCTGGGCTCTCAATCCGATGGCGTACAGGCAACTCGCGCCTCTGGGCGGTACGGTTGGAATCCTGTTTGTACTGCTCGGCGCAGCCCTCACCGCCGCAGGAATCGGGTGGTTCCGCCGCCGCTTTTGGGGATGGAGATTAGCGGTCGCAATCATCGCAGTACAGGTTTTAGGCGATGTCGTTAACTGCCTCCGAGGTGACTGGCTGCGCGGCGGAACTGGCGTCATCATCGCCGGTGCACTATTGCTGTTTCTTTTGCAGCCGAGAATCAGGGCCACGTTTGCTTAGAACCTCTCTCGAAGAAACTCAAACAAGAGATAACCGATGAGCGCGGCTATCATGGCAATTTCAAAATTGGCAGCGGTAAGAACATCTCCGATTGCCCAAGCTATCCCTCTCTTCTGCCCCATGCCCGAGCGCTCAAATTCGCCCATCAAAAGATTGGAATAAAACAAGAAGATGATAAAGCCTACCTCGATCGCCGCTCTCCAAAGACTCTTCTTCATGGCAAATATTGACTCCTTTGGTCGCTTCGTGCGAGCGCTCCGCGGGCTGCGTATAGTTCGATTCTGACCTAGCTATTCCTGTTGGGAATAGCTATCGTCCGAGAATTCATTGGACAATTTAAGCGTGTGGAATCAAGTTGGTTAACATCCAGCCGCGGTTGAGGTTTGTACCATGTCTGACTCCGCTAGAAGACCAGAGCCATCTGACGGCTTCCGTCCGGTTTCCGTCGGGTCATCTTTAGGCCCTGTCGATTTGGCTAATGAGAAGCACTACTCGGTGATCGAGATCGCCAAACTTTGGGCGCTCAGTGAAAAGACAGTTCGAAGGATTTTTGAACTGGAACCAGGCGTGATCCACTGGAGCAGGGAAGAGACGTTGCACAAGCGCGGATACCGTACGTTGCGAGTACCAGAAACCGTTCTGCATCGCGTACATCGTAGGCTCCGCAAAGCAAGCTGACGGTTTCGACGATTGCTGCAAACCGCCGAGAGTTGCTAAGCGCGCTTCTTCACGAGGCGCACTCCCTGGAGCCGCCAGCTCTTTTCCACGGACGAAACTAATTGCTCCTGGCGGGCCTTGACGAAAGGAGCGTAATGCCGCTCGGTGGTCTTCACGCTGGAGTGCCCCAGCAGAATAGACACTTGATCAATCGGGACGCCTGCCGACAGGAGTTCTACGGCAAAGGTGTCCCGGAGCATGTGGGGGTGCGCCCTTTTTTCGAGTTTTGCCCACTTGAACAGGCGCTGCAAACTGGCGTGCCAGCAATTGCTGGCGCGATAATGCAGCCCATTCCCAGTCCAGAAGAAGTACCGCGAGTTGCTGTTCGGCAGCGTGCCCAAAAGCTCGACTACGTGAGGCGGCAGCGGTACGTATACTGGCAGTCCTGTTTTCTGCTGGTACAGAAATAGCCGATTTTCCGTTAGGCGCGCCCGCTCCAGTGTTACCGCATCATTCAGGCGCAGTCCGCTGTAGCGCATGAGAAGCAACAGAGCCCGCACCCGGTCCCGGTGTCCTGGGTTCGTGCTCCAATGAGACAGATCGTGAGTTACGCTCACCAACTTCTGAAACTCTTCTTGCGAAAAGTAATCAGTGGGCACCGGTCTAACCTTGATTGCACCCAATTCTTCGACCGGGTTCTGTTTTAGCCAGCGTTTACGCACGCAGTAGGAGAAAAACGAGTGCCAACGTTCCTGCCGCTTCTGGGCGGTGATGGGTGCGACCTTCCAGGATCGACTGAGCAGGCCAAGTTCGTCGTCCGTGAATTCGTCAATGTAGGTCAGACCTCGACCCTGCGCAAAGCTAACGAGCTCACGCTGCATCAGCGTGAACTTGTAGAGCCAGCTGTGCGATAACCGCTGTCCCTGCTTTCTTGCTATGAATGCGTCGAGCGCGTCCGCTACGGTCACGCGTGCCGGCGAGGGGTCGGCCGCCTCCGCGTCCATCAGCCGCGCCTTCTTTTCCGCCTTCTCCCAGGCGCGGGTCCGGGCGCTCAAGCGCACGAAGGCACCTGTCGTTTCGACAGTGCCCATGATCCATTTCGGGCAGTGGCAACGTCTCTAATAGGGATCTGACTGCGTGCAAGGAGGGTAGTGACGAGTGTAGACGCTCAACATAAATGCCTCCAGGAGAAGGTGAGCCCGCCGGAAGCATTGTACGATAATTGTACGAAACTAGGTAGCTGCCTGTAACCTATTCAACCTACAGCCTTAAAATTGGTGCGGAAGGGGGGATTTGAACCCCCACGCCTTTCGGCGCCACCCCCTCAAGATGGTGTGTCTGCCAGTTCCACCACTTCCGCACGGATGTGAAACAACAGCCTAAGAGCGCCTTCGATTATAGCAGACTGTTTTCGTGAGCCTCGCGGTGGGAGCGTGCGCGCGGGCTTCCGTACTTTCACAGGCTTGAGAGTACGAGCCGGCAGAGTTGACACAAAGCAGCGGAGCCATGAGGGCGCGTAACCTGAAACCGCCCAGAATGGCTCCGCCGTGCTAATACCGACTCGATGCGATTTTAGTCTCCCGAGGGCAGCAGCATCTCCTCGCTACTCAACGCGATGTGCACCGGCGTGTGTGGGCAATCGCCGAGGATTGGTTGACAGGCTGCATCTGGACCGTGTTCTGGCCGGAGCAGCGGTTTCGTTCCGCCAAACTGCTCGGCTTCGGTTGATCCGCTCAGCGCCGTAGTCGAGGCCAGCCCGCTGCTGATCACCTGCTGCACTTGATCGAAATACCCCGTTCCCACGAAACGCTGGTGCTTCGCCGCTTCGTATCCATACTGGGTTTCACGGCTGAATTCTTTTTCCTGCAGACGCGAATAAGCCGTCATGCCCGCGAGCTTGTACCCGCGCGCCAGCTCAAACATGCTCAGGTTGAGCGCATGGAAACCAGCCAGCGTGACAAACTGAAACTTGTATCCCATCCGGGCCAGTTCCGGCTGGAAGCGGGCGATGGTTTCCTCGTCGAGCTTCTTGCGCCAATTGAAGCTGGGAGAACAGTTGTAAGCCAGCATCTTCTCCGGGTACTTCGCGTGAATCGCCTCGGCGAATAGGCGCGCTTCTTCCAGATCGGGATGCGAAGTCTCGCACCAGATTAAATCTGAGAACGGCGCGTAAGCCAAGCCGCGTGCGATTGCCGATTCGATTCCGCCCCGAATGCGGAAGAAGCCTTCCGCGGTGCGTTCGCCGGTGCAAAACTTTCGGTCGCGCATATCGATGTCGCTGGTCAGCAGATGCGCGCTGTCCGCGTCGGTTCGCGCCATCACCAGCGTCGGCACGCCCATGACATCGGCCGCCAGTCGAGCCGCCACCAGCTTCTGCACCGCTTCGCTGGTGGGAACCAGCACCTTGCCGCCCAGGTGTCCGCACTTCTTCGCCGACGAAAGTTGATCCTCGAAGTGGACACAGGCCGCACCCGCCTCGATCATCCCCTTCATCAGTTCGAACGCGTTCAGTGTGCCGCCGAAGCCGGCCTCCGCGTCAGCCACCAGCGGCGCAAACCAGGTTTGCCCAGGAGCAACCTTTCCTTCCGCATGATGAACTTGATCGGCCCGTTGCAGCGCACTGTTGATGCGGCGGCAAAGGTTCGGAACGCTGTCCGCCGGATACAGGCTCTGGTCGGGATACATCTGGCCTGCATTGTTAGCGTCTGCCGCGACCTGCCATCCGCTCACATAGATCGCCTTCAGACCCGCCTGCACCTGCTGCACTGCCTGGTTGCCCGTCACCGCGCCCAGTGCGCTCACGTAAGCGTCGCTCTGCAGCAGTTCCCATAGCCGCTCCGCACCCAGGCGAGCCAGCGTGTGCTCGATGGGAATCGAGCCGCGCAGACGCAGCACGTCTTCCGCTGTGTACGGGCGCTCGATGCCCTTCCATCGCGGGTTGTTCGCCCACTCGTGATCCATGCACTCCTGCGCCAGTGCCAGCTGTGTGGTTCTCTCTTCGTCGCTCATCAATCGGGAAAGGGAGGATGGTTGGGCGGCGTTCTTGGTTCGGTTTTCCTTGGCGGACATCGATGTATATCTCCTAATCTCGTTTGTTGTGTTCAATATATTGAACACAGATTCACTATACTGGCGAAAGCGTATGGCATCCCCGTCAGCCCGTCAAGGCTTGTGTTCAATACAGTGAACATGAATTCGTTTTATTGGCCGGCTATAGTTTTGCTACCATAGCGCTTGAACTATGCCTGCTTCGTCCGACTCCCCCTCTGCCGCCGTCGAACGCGCCCTGGCCATGCTGGAGGCCGTGGCGCAGGAGTCCGAGGGCTTAAGCAACGCCGAGATTAGCCGCAAACTCAAGATTCCAAAGAGTTCCGCCAGCTACATCCTGCGCACGCTGGAGACGCGAAGCTATTTGACTCGCGATGCGGAGTCTGGCAAATACCGGGTCGGGCTGAAGATCCTCAGCCTGAGCCGGGGGGCGCTGAGTGGACTGGATGTCCGCGGCGTGGCTTTGCCCATCATGCGCCACCTGACCCAACAAACCGGGCTTACCTGCCACCTGGCCATTCTGGATGGGCCCGACGCCGTTTACATAGAGAAGGTTGAGCCCGAGGGTTTTATCAGAATGGATACTTGGGTGGGCCGCCGTATGCGCGTGCATGCCACCAGCGTCGGCAAGGCGATTGTCGCGCATATTCCTCAAGAGCAACTGGAAGAGATACTGCGCAAGGCTGGTATGGAAAAGCGGACGCCCAAAACTATTACCACCCTGCCACGCCTGCTTAAAGAACTGGACAAAGTGCGTGCCCGGGGCTATGCCGTGAACGACGAAGAGAACAACCTCGGCGCGCGTTGCGTCGGCGCTCCCGTCTTTAACGACCGCGGCTCCATCGAAGCCGGTCTGGGCCTGAGCGGCACCACGCAGCAGGTCAGCCCCCAGACCATGCCGCGCATCGTCGATGCGTTGAAGGACGCGGCCCGGCACATCTCGATGGGCATGGGATACCGTGCGCCCCACCGCCGCGCCGGCAGCGTCTAGTGGAGAGCCTCGACTTCCCGAGATTTAGACCCGAGATTTGGATATGGCCGACAGCTCTGCCGACGAAATGCTTCGCTGCTACACCCCAGCGGACGAAGGCTCCCGTTTTCGCCATCGGGCGGAAATGATCATGCTGTTCTGGGAGCGGCCTCTGCCATGCCAATCGATGGGCGAGCCTGGCTCGCTAAAACAACCTCTTTATGCTCTTCTGCCGTTGCTGCTTCGCTGGCAGGCGACACCCGTTTTAGCGGCACCAGCGCGATCCCCTGTGTCCCGTTTTGGATCAAGGTCCAAACTGAGGAGCACTGGTCGCACAGCCAGAAATATTCCACTCGCCGCGGAGGTTTCCGAAGCCCGGGAACGGTAAGCCCTGGGAGGCCCGGCTTCGTCCCAGACTGTGTCTCCACCAGAAACAGCCTGCCCTCACGCAGCCGCAGGAACGGTTTTGAGCACTGCGGATTCGCGCAATGGCTGAGCATGTCTTGCCTCTTTCCCGCTGGTTCCCGCGGTTTCGACTGCAAACGAACTCGCAAAGCAGTCAGACTGCCACAGCGCGCGTGCATGCGAGATGCCAATCACTCTGAGGCCGTCTTATTCCGTTTTGCGCAATTTCCCGCCCTGCCTCGGATCCTTTCTTGTGCCGACCCATCGGCAACTGCCGAGGTTTCGTCGTCCGGGCTGCCAGCTAATCCCGAGTCCCGGGTCGCGAGTACCGAGCCACGCTCGACCTCAGCGAATCACCGCCCCGGTAACCGCAACGACCACTCCTACCATGCCTAGAACAATGCCCAAATGCCAGAAGATTCTCCGTCCCGAAAGCAGCGTGATCGACGTAATCACCAGGCCAATCTCCAAAAACACCTCGGCCAGGTCATAGCGGTCGGCGCGTTTTCTTTCCTTGGTGCCCTCGCTCTCCAACTTGCGCGCCTCCTCCTGGATCTCGCCCTTCTCGCGCTTGTATCGCTCCGCTTCCTGCGTCAACTTGTCGCGGAACTTGTCCATCGCCCCGGCGTCCTTGCTGGCCACGGCGGTGCTGAAGTCGGCGAACAATGCGTCCTCATGCTCGCGAATGTTCTTCGCTTGGTAATATGCCCACTGATCGGACGCCCTCGCCTGCAGCACCACTTCCTCCGTGTGCGCCCGGTGCCCCGCCAGCGATACCACCGCCACGAACACAGCCAGCACCGCCATCGTCAATGACACGGCCGCCAGGGATCGGTCCTCCCTGGCCTTCTCGGCACTTTCGCGCAACTCTTGAACCTCGTCTCCCATATCTCTCCCAAATCCGATTCCGAACGAGTCGCAGAAACCCGTCGCGGAATCCCACGGTCGGGCAAATCAGGATACTACAAGCTACCTCAGAGATGGCCGGAAGCGATCCACCAAAATAATGATGCATGGCCGAAACGGATCGGCGATTGTTTCGCCAAGGTAAGCGGGCCAGACTTGCCAATAGGTGCTATCGGGGATTGCGTTTGGCCGCTATTACGGGGGAACAAGACATATCAGCCCGGCTGACGGTGCAGTCGGGCCGATACGTCGAGGTTTGCAATCCGTTCAACACTCGATTTTGCTATTTCTTGCCGGCAGGCGGCTGCATCATCGAGCTTTGAACCAGTATCGTTTGGTAGTATTCGGTGCCGCAGCAGCCGCTGTAGGCCACAAACGCCAATCCGTTATTGCCCCAACTTATATAGGACGAGGGCGTCACGGATTCGCCATAGAACTGTGACAGATTGACTACGGCATTGGGAGTGAAACGCGTCAGATTGTAGCTGGTGATTCCGAATGAAGCGAAGAACGGCGTAGTTCCGACGACGAAGACGGAATTGATCGCGGATTCGGGCAGGAGATCGTTGGTCGTGCCGTAGTATCCTGCTCCTACGTCGTAATCGCCCGTCAATTCACCCGTGGCAGGATTGAAAACCTCGCCGGAATTCCCGTAAATCAGCCCAGCGTCATAGGCAATGGTACTGGAGTTGCTGAGCGTGTCATTCCACTGTGTTGTCAGCGTTCCCCCGTTGGAGTTCACCGCAACCTGAATGAGCGTGTCATTGGAATATCCATACAAAGTGCTGGCACTCACAAATTGCATGGAACTGACCGTGGGGTAGGTAATGGAGTTCGGCAGCAGCGTTGTATCGGTGAAGAACTCAAGTGTTCCTCCGTAACAGCATTCGCCGTTGCCGAGCGCAACCGCAAAAGTATGCGAATCGCCGGGAGAAACCTGTAGAGCGCTGGCGGTGTTCAGACCTCCGTATTCGCTGCTCCCGAGGCTCACATTGATGTCAAGAGTGAAATTCGGCAGAATCATTCGCTGCACGGATCCATTCCCATTGAGTCCGACATACAGGTAGCTGCTATCGGCCGACAGCGCCAACTGGTTTGGCTCGCTCCCGACGAAATGATAGCCCGTGACCTTGCCATTGGTCGGATCGATTACAGCGATGCTGTTTCCGTTCGTTCCGAAACTACTCGGCAGCGATGCGTAAATTCGCTGTGCCTTGCGATCCCAGACCAGATCGTTCGCCGGAATGTTGAGCATCCGCACCAAAGCAGGGTAGGAAACATTGAAGTTCAAAGCTGAAGATAGTCCGCCGGGAGCTGGATTCGAGACCGAGACCTGCACAATCTCAGGCTTTGCAACCTGGGATGCGGTGAGTTGCGCTTGAAGCTGGCCTGAATTGGTGTAAGTCGTGGGAAGCTTCTTGTTATTCCAAAGAACCGTGGCTCCGTCCGCGAAGTTGCTGCCGGTTACCGTGATCGCAGTCGCCCCACTTCCTGCCACGACAGCGTTAGGCGAGACCGAGTTGATCGAGGGGTCGAGGTCGATGGCTGAGAAGATCACCGAAGACGAGTCGCCTCCGCCAGGCGGCGGATTATAGGCATAAATGTAGGCTGAGGTGGGATCCGTGATATAAGCGGCGGGAACTTGTGCCGTGACCTGCGTGTTGCTGACATACGTGGTGGTTAGCGGCGGATCGAACGAACTCCAGTAAATCACGGTTGAGGAGATGAAGCCCGTGCCCTTCACAGTTAAAGTGAAAGACGGGCCACCGGCGTAAACACTAGGCGGAGAGAGCGAGGTGATGTTCGGAACTGGATTTGTGGCCTGTGCGATCCCGCAACAGAACAATAAAGAAGCGGCTGCAACTGCAAACTTCAACATGCGACTCATTCGGAACTCCTTAGTTTGAGATTGCCCCCTCAGCAACCAGCGAAACGCCGCAATTCTACACGGTTTCTAGTCGTTGTCTAGTTTTTATTTCGTGAACTTGCTATGGCCTGGAAAAGTGCAATTTCTTGCAATCGGCACGACGTTGCCTGCCTATGGATCTCACTAAAGATTAATGCAGTTTTTGTTACTCCCCCATCACTTTCACAATCACCCGCTTGTCTCTCTGCCCATCGAATTCGGCGTAGAAGATTCGCTGCCACGTCCCCAAATCAAGTTTGCCGGTCGTGATCGGCACAATCACCTCGTGATGAATCAGCAGCGCCTTGAGGTGCGAGTCGCCATTATCCTCGCCCGTCTCGTGGTGCTTGTAATTCTCGCGAAACGGCGCCAGATGTTCCAGCCACTGATCGATGTCTTCGATGAGTCCGCTCTCATTGTCGTTCACATACACACCCGCCGTAATGTGCATGGCGGAGACTAACACCATCCCCTCCTTCACTCCGCTCTTCCCCACGATCTCCTCCACCTGAGGTGTCATGTGCACGTATGCCCGATGCGTCTTAGTATGAAACTTCAAGTATTCGGTAAGAGTTTTCATAGATTCACTCCCGGGAAATTCTAAATTCTACCCGAGCCTGGCCTTACCATTTGGCCGTGCCCCTCCGTTACCCATAGTTTGCGATGGATCACAGAAAAGGCGGCCTCCGTACTGCATACTCGAATTGTTGGAGGAGGTTTCAGTCTTGTTCAGGCTTGATTATTTATCCTGCATTCTTACCATTGTTTCAACCATCCTGGTGGGCCGGCGTTGTTGGGAGGGCTGGATTCTTGCGGCGGTCAATAGCGTAGTGGTTTGCCTCATCGGCTTCCGTACATCACAATTCGGCTTCATTCCGGCGAACGTGTTCTGCATCGCGCTCTACGCAATTAATCTTCGCTCCTGGCGCAAACCCGAGACTCGCTGAGCGGATCAAAATGTCCGGCGAGACGGCCCCGCCGCCCGCAACGGTTGGCAGCTGTCCTCTCCGTGGGAGAGCGCCGACTCCAGCAGGTCGACCCTAAGCACTAACAGATCGGAGATGGCTGAAACAGAATCGCCGTCAAGGTCACTATTCCACAGAAGTACCAAGTGCGGATGAAAGTCAACGACTGGCAACACTCGGTAGTGGGGTCAATGACCCCACTACCCCGATACTCGGCGGGGCAACTCTATTTTCGTCGAGGGGAACTCCCGAAAAATTGTTTGTAACGCCACTACCGCATGGTCTCTTCAATCTCCGAAATCCAGTCAGGCCGCTTCAATACTTCCCGCGGCTTGGGACCATCCGCCGCTCCCACGATTCCATCCTGTTCCATCAGATCGATCAAATGCGCGGCGCGTCCGTAGCCAATGCGCAGCCGCCGTTGCAGCAGGGAAGTGGAGGCTTTCCCAAACTCCACCACCAGCTTCACCGCATCCTGATACAGAGGATCGTCCTCGCCGCCGCCCTCCGATCCCTCAACACAATCGCCTCCGCCGGCCTCGCGTTCGTCTTTGGGTGCTTCGAGGAACTGCTGCTGGTATTCCGCCGAGCCTTGTTGCTTCCAGAATTCAACCACCGCAGCGATTTCTTTTTCTGTAACCAGCGGCGCATGCAACCGATGAACCCGTGCCGATCCCGAAGGCAGATAGAGCATGTCGCCCTTGCCCAGCAGCGCCTCGGCTCCGTTCGCGTCAAGAATAGTTCGAGAATCCACTTTGGTCGCCACCCGAAACGAAATCCGCGCTGGAAAGTTCGCCTTGATCAATCCCGTAATCACGTCGACCGACGGACGCTGCGTCGCCAGCACCAGGTGAATGCCCACCGCGCGCGCCATCTGCGCCAGCCGCGTGATCGACTCCTCCACGTTGCTCGAATCGAGCATCATCAGATCCGCCAACTCGTCGATGATGATCACGATGTAGGGAATCGGCTTGTCGTCGGACTCTTCTTCAAACAGGCTCGGCGTGCCGTTGTCAAACAGCCGGTTGTACTGGTCGATATTGCGCACACCCTTCGCCGCCAGCAGCTTGAGCCGCCTTTCCATCTCGCGCACGGCATTGCGCAGCGCGTTCGCCGCCAGCTTCGGTTCGGTAATGATCGGCGTATAGAGATGCGGCACGCCTTCGTAGTTGCCCAGTTCCAGCCGCTTCGGGTCCACCAGAATCAGCCGTACCTGTTCCGGCGTAGCCTTATACAGAATCGACATGATGAAGGCGTTGATGGCCACGCTCTTGCCCGAACCCGTGGACCCGGCAATCAGCAGATGCGGCATGCCGTTGAGATCGGCCGTGACGATCCGCCCGTTGATGTCCTTGCCCATCGCCATCGTCAGCTTCGATTTCGACCCAATGAACTCCTGCGACTCGATGTTCTCCCGCAGCCAAATGATCTCGCGTTCGCGGTTCGGCACCTGAATGCCCACCGTCGATTTCCCCGCCATGCGCTCGATCAAAATGCTTTCGGCCTTCAACGCGAGGCAAAGATCGTCGGTCAGATTGGTGATGCGGCTGTATTTGATTCCCGCATCCGGCTTGAACTCGAACGTGGTGACCACGGGCCCAGGATTGATCTGCGTGATTTGCCCGTGTACTTCGAACTCGGCATACTTTTCGGTGAGTACCTGCGCCAGCAGCTTCAGTTCGTCGGCATCCACCACCTGCTGTTCGTCGGGACGCTGCAGCAAACTGCTCGACGGCAGCTTGTAACCGCCCGCAATCCGCGGCATCGTCGTTTTCGCCTTGTGATCGCTGTCCGGACGCTGCGTCACCTCCGGATCCCCTGTCATGCTGAGCGAAGAATGAGGTCGCGAAGCGAGCTCATTCGCAGTCGAAGCATCCCTATCCCCGGATTCAACGTCGGCGAGAGATTCAGAAAGGATTCCGCCGGTTGAAGCTGGTTCTTCGTCGGTTTCCAGCATGCGCTCGATACCGGTACGGCGAGGCTCTGCCGAGGCCCTTGACCCTTCGATAGGCTCCGCAGCCTGCCGCGATGGAATCAACTGCGTCTTCACCACCGGCTTCGAAATCCGACGCTGGTCCAGCTCCTTCTGTTGTTGCCGTTTCGCCCGCTCCTCCTGCCAATCCAGGTAACGGTTCCACAGCGCGGTCGCAAACGCAAACCGCGTCGGAACCCACAGTTGAATCGACGAAAACGAGAACGCCGTCGAAAGATACAGCGCGACCGCGAGCACGCTGGCGCAAACGATATACGCGCCCGCCACGTTCAAGTAGTGGAGCAGCACATCGCCCACAATCCGTCCCAGCAGACCCTCGATGGGCACCACGTGCAGCCAGCGCCAATGGCCCGGCAGCAGCGCCAGCAGCGCGGGAACGAACATTACCAGCCAAATTCCGCCCAGGCTCTTCGCCATCGGGGATTGAATCTTCCGCGAAGCGAACCACCGAATGCCAAGCATGAACGGAAAAATCGGCAGCAGAAACGCTCCGATGCCGAAGAACTGCAAAGTCAGGTCCGAAATGAGCGCTCCGACCACGCCAATCCAATTGCGGGCCGCGCGCGCTCCCGTCAGCACGGAGGCGCTGTTCAGCGAGGGATCGAGCGGCGAATACGACGCCAGCGCGAGGAAGAGGAGGAGCGCAGAGACGCACAACAGGAAACCGATCAGCTCATTCAGCCGCCGGTTGCCCGTGGGAGTAAATATGCTTGCCAGAAAACGCATGTGGGCCGTCGTTCCCACGGATATAAACCATCCCGTGGCGCAAATCGGCCAGAGCCTCATCATTATGCCAAGAACCGGACCCAGGGGCAATGCCGGAATTCCCCGGGAGTGTACAGTTGGCTTCCCGTTCTTGTCTATGCGCACTTTGCAGAGACAGGGTGGGGATTTTGGCTTCCGAAGCACCAACCCCGCCATCCCAATCCCGACGGATCCCGATGTAAACTTACCCACCAGAGATGTCTCTAGCCCTCAAGCCGAGCGTCCTGAAGGCAAAGAAGAGATGACAACACCTTTGAGTTGGTCTAAGGACCTCACGACCTTCGTGCAGGAGTGGAACCAGAAGTCCGACACTGGACGAGAAGGTGACAAATATCTTGGTGACACTCCGTTCCCGCACTTCGTTCTTACCAGCAAGGCGAAGTCATGGGACGACTACTTGCAATGGGTCGCCGGCCTAGAAGGGCATTGGTATTTTCGAGGGCAACGAGAAGCAAGCTGGGGATTGGAAACATCTCTCGATAGAGCTGTCTTGCGGCAAAGGAAAACGCCACAAAGTTTCTCGCTCTGGCATCTCAATCGCAAACAAGAGATGCAACCGCTGCTGGCCCGTTTCCGGCAAGACGCTCACAACTATCTCACCCATGTTCCGGCTCCCCTCGACATAGCCAGTTGGTACGCGCTGATGCAGCACTTCGGTGCTCCGACTCCGCTGCTCGACTGGACGGAATCACCTTATGTCGCTGGATACTTCGCTGTCGAGGAAAAGGCTTCGTCCAGAAGGAAGCGGGAACGTGACCCTCACTCGGCTGTGTGGGCCATCGAGGCAGCCTGGCTAGAGGCGAAGGAGAAAGAGTTATTCGAGTCGAGAGCAAAGCCCAAAGGCGAGTCCGAAGTTCTCGATTCCAACGGACTACTCGGACACAAAGGCCCCATCGTCGTGAGAATCAATCCCTCGATGTCCAATCCGAGACTCTTCGCCCAGCAAGGAATCTTTCTCTGTAAGCTCTTTGACGAGGCATCGTTCGGCCAACTCTTGATGACAATGATGATGCATGAAGAGTTGACCACCAGACCCGTCATCAGAAGACTCGAAATTGGGAGCAGTCTCCGCATCAAGTTCCTCAAGAACCTGCGTGCGATGAACATTCACCGAGCTTCGCTATTCCCCGGACTCGACGGCCTCGCAGCCTTGTTGAAACTCGATCTAGAGTTGAAGGATAGAGACTGATGCAACCTGAGTGGGTCAAGACGCTCATCATTGCACTCGTGACATCCGTTTTCACATCGCTAGCCGTCGTCCTTCTTGTCGAACCTGTCAAGGTGTGGACGCAGCGATGGTTCAAGAAGCGTGAACTGCGTCGGTGCCTCTACTACGAAATGGTTCAGAACTACACTGCGTTGCAGTCTCAAGTCCTGTTCGCAGAGAAGGACCCGACAATGAAAGCCGGGATTGGCGACAGATTCGCTATGAGTTTTAAGAAGTCGAGTTATCAACTCGCCCAATCCGACCCAGCGACTTACTACAGCCTCGGACACAAAGAAGGATACTGGATTGACCTCATCTATCGGGACGCCGAGCACATCATCAATGGACGCTTCACGGACAACGATCAACATCTTCGAGCAGCCTCTTCCTCAGCATATTCGTTTCTGAGTTGCATCAAGAATCGGAACTTAGACAAGGCACTCTTATTCCGGGTCACTCCGTCGCCATGGCGAAACGACATTAGACGCCGCGCAGATGAAACTGATTACGTTGACACCGCACCGCCGAACCTGCTTGAACGGATGAGCAGACGATTCGATTGAGAAACACCCTTACGCCATGAATAGCCCGTTGCTCGAAATCGACTCCTACGACGACGAGTACCAGCAGTTCCAATGGGATGTCCATATGCTCATCGAAAACACCCGCCGGGCCAGCGATCTGCATCTGGGAGCAAAGGTAGAGACTGATCTTGCCGACATCAAAGCCGTCCTTGAGAAATCACACGACCCAGTAGCACAGGAACACTTGGTCGATGAGCACGTCGATGTTCTTGAGACCTACAGTCGGCAAGCACAATTTCTCAGGAACATGGCACTCGTCGCCCTGTCATCACGGCTCACTCATGCTCTCCGCAACATGACCAAGTCTGCGTCCTTCGCTCCCCGAAAGAAGGGAGGATACGGCCATCGAGGGATGAGCGAATACATGCGGCTGTGGATGGAGTACACGGAGCGGTTCGGAATTGACTTCACTGCCAACGCAGACCGCATCGCATTCGTCGAGCCGATGAGGGAAGTGCGGAACCAGATCGTCCACGATGGTGCTGAGGCACAGACGTACAAGTTTCAGGAAGATATTGATTGGAACAACGGCGTTCTAGCCTTCATGGACGACTCGTTTTCTAAGAAGTATCCTCAGTACGTCTCAGACGGAGATGTCGCCGTGACCGAAGAACAACTGACCGAAGCGGTTAAAGCGGCGATCAGCCTCGTTGGATGGCTGGCGAAGGAATTGAGAGCACAAGAGCTCGACAGGATCACAAAGAAGCCATGAGTAGAGAATGGATTCGATACGACGGCGTCTGTAACGATTGCGGGAACAAAGGCGGAATCGGGTTGTGGTCCGACGACTGGTTTCGCTGGGGCTGCGAGTGGAAAGGCTTCAAAGGTTCAGCACGACCAACAGGATTTCAGTTTGACACGATCCACTGCGAGAAGTGCGATAGCCCGAACGTCTCATTCCTCGAAGTTCAAAATGATTCGACGGCCTAGTCTGTTCCACGGCCGGGCGCCCTAGGCCTCGCCTCTTCTGCGAGACCTGGGAACCGGCAGGGAGAACATGCTCTTGATTGTGTGTACCAATAGTGGTACATTTATACATGAATACAGGTCTGAAGCGACTGCCGGCACGGTTCTATCGCTCTGATAGCGGACGAGAACCCGTGCGAGAGTGGCTCAAGAGCCTGGACGCTGAAGATCGCAGAATCATCGGCGAGGATATCAAGGACGTTGAATTTTCCTGGCCTATGGGGATGCCGCTGGTACGGTCGCTCGGCCGGGAACTGTGGGAAGTCCGAAGCAGCCTGCCGCACGGCCGCATCGCCCGCGTGCTCTTCTGCGTTGAACAAGACTGCATGGTGCTGCTGCACGGGTTTATGAAGAAAACGCAGAAGACACCCAAACCGGAGATTGATCTGGCAATCAGACGGAAGAAAGGATTGGGAACGTGAAAAGAAAGAACATCGGCTCAACGTTCGATAGCTGGCTTCGCGAGGAAGGCCTCTATGAGAAAGTCAGCGCGACCGCCATCAAACGGGTCGTCGCACGTCAGGTTGAGGCCGCCATGCGCCAGAAAGGCTTGACTAAAGTCGAAATGGCGCGGCGGATGCGCACCAGCCGTTCCGCCCTCGACCGGCTCCTCGATCCCGACAACGATGCCATCACCCTAAGCACGCTGCAAAAAGCCGCAGCCGTTGTCGGACGTCAAGTTCGACTGGAGCTGGTATGACATTCATGAAGTCCGGGCTACGCCGTTACATCCGTGAGAAGCTCCGCGCGCATACCCATGGCGACGATCTCGAACGGATCAATCGCGCGGCCGACCAACTGAATTCCGAGGTCGAGGACGTTCCTGGAATACCAGGCATCGGACGATTCAGCCAGCATGGAGCGAGACGAGCAGGTCGGCCCGGCGGTAACCCGCATTTCCGCTCTCGGGGTGCCTCGTCCAAGCTCCGCTTGGGCTGGGTTTTCCTCTCAATTACCGCACCCCCCTCAAGCCTAAGAAATTCACAGCCCGACCCTGTGACATCCAACCTTGCGCCCCACCCAGAATTCATCCCATAATTGTCCAACCAAAGGCAGTAAGTTCGGCGAAAGTTAAGGAGGAAGCTCCGGACACGGAATCCAGCATAACTCCTTTGTTTGACGCTATTTGCCTCTAAGTCCTTTAGAAGACGTATTTTACGGGCAACGTTTCACTAACGTGATGATTCTAAAAGCCCGATGGGCGGGGTTGGCGGGGTTTGGGGGGAGGGTACTAATTAAGATAACAGCCGTCAAAGGCTAACCCAAACCCCGACTCGTGGCACTGTGCCGGACCGAACCTAGCCCGCACAGGAGGAGTGCGCCTGTCCCGCGCTCCTACGCGAGATGCCAGAAGTACGCCAGGGCGATCACGACAATGCCAAACACGATGCGGTAGACGATGAACACCCGCAGGCTATTGGACTGCAGATAGCGAATGAGCCATGCGATCGTCGCGTAACCGACGATCGCGGAAACGGCAATGCCGACCAGAAACGGCGCGTGCATCCCGGCGGGCAGGCCCTCCTTGTGAAGTTCGTGCATCTTCAACAGCGCGGCGCCGGCAATGATCGGAGTGGAGAGCAAAAAGCTAAAGCGAACCGCGGCTTCCCTGGTCATGTTGCGGAACAAACCTGCGGTAATGGTTGAGCCGGACCGTGAAACGCCCGGCATCAGGGCAAAAGCCTGCGCTATACCGATGATCAGCGCATCGGCGAAAGAAGTCCGCGTCAGCGGCTTCTCCCGTTTGCCGACTTTTTCTCCCAGCCACATGAGAAGCGCAACTACGATCAATGCAGCCGCAATCAGGACAATATGCTCGCGAAAATAATCTTCGGCGGAATGTTCGAGCAGCTTGCCTGCAATGGCTCCCGGAATCGTCGCCAGAGCCAGAAACCACAGAAGCATGCGTTCATCGTTCCGCTCCTGCAGGGTCAGGTTCTCGTCCGAGCCGCCGGCTTCGGAGAAGCGGACGATTTTTCCTCCCAGCGCTGCGCGGATAATCTGAAACCAAGTGCGCCGGAAGTAGAACAGCACCGAGAGCAGAGTGCCGAAATGCAGCGCCACGTCAAACGTGAGTTCGTGCGCGGGCGACAATTCGTTCCAGCCCAGCAGCCGCCGCACAATGATGAGGTGTCCTGAGCTGGAGACTGGGATGAACTCCGCCAGTCCCTGAATGATGGCAAGAACTACTGCTTGATAGATGGGCAAAATTTAGTCCGCCGCGTTTCCGTAGGTTGGAATGCCCTGTTGAATGTAAAAGATCAGCCGCTGCGTGCGCAAGGCCCAATCGCTCTGTCCATATTGACTGACGACTTTTTGCGCGAGCGACAGAGCGCGATCCTTGGATTCCGCGGATTTTTTCTGATTGGGTTCGGTCTTGTAAATCTCAATCAGCGCCGCGCGCCGCCAAGCCGCGTTATACAAGGCTTCTGGCGCGGCCGGCGACTGCGGGTGCTCCTTGGCATAGTTCTCGTAGAGCTCGGCTTCTTTATCGGGACACTTCGCGAAACCTTCCCATTCCCCGCAGAGCTTGTTTTCGAGCAGGCGAAAAGCGGCCAGGTCGGCCCATTTGGTGCCGGGATATTTCTTGATCACCAGCTTCATCCACTCTTCCTTCATCTGGCCGCGCATGTAGGATTGGCGTTCGCGGGCGGAAGGGCGCGTCATAACGTCGGAGCGCTCGAGTTGCCAGCGAATATCGGCGGCGCGGTAAAGCGCTTCCGCGGCGAGCGGCGACGCGGGCATCAGATCGTAGACGCGATAGTAAAGCCGCATGGCGTCCTGCGCGGCGTCGCGGCGGCCGCGGCGGCGGCTGGCCTGGTCTTCCGAGTCCGCCGCTTCGCCGAAAATAATCCGGTCGCCATCCTGGGTTGTGCTGCTTACGAGCGCTTGGCTGAGAACCCAGCCGGTGATGGCTTTGCCTTCGGATTCTTCTTCGGTTGCGCCTTCTTCGTTGCTCGGCGCCCGCAGAATCGCTTCCACTTTAGCCCAGTCGCGGCTGGTTTCGATGATGATGAGTTCGTTTCCGCGGGCGGCGTCGCCAACTCGGGCAGAGTCAGGGCTCGGCGCGACGCGGAGCGTCTCTTCGTGCACGAGTGTTCCGCGAAGGGCATCGGCGAAGGCGAAATGAGTGAGGCCGAATGTGGCAAGGAAGAAAACGCTGGCAGCGATGATGTAGAGCCGCTGTTTCATAAGGACTTTGGATGCTGGCTATATGGTCAGGCTGACGCTTCCTATGGGAGATGGTCAGGGAGAATCGGGGTGGTTGTCAAATGTTAGGGGCAAAACAAAACGCCCCAGACTCAAGTTTGAGTCGTGGGACGTTTGTTGATCAGCCCTCCCCCAAGTGCTGCTCAATTAGGAGCATAGGATAAGGCCTGGATTTGGTAAATGGCACCCAAGTGCCATAGGCCCCCACTAGAGTGCCTTTATATCTCGGTACTGTGAATGATGAGTTCAGTTTCGATGCGAGTTACTTACCATCGCGTTACGCTGTTGCCAGTCCGGGCTTCTTGGTTGTGCCTTCAAAATGCGCCTCGATCTCTTCCAGCGTTTTGCCCTTCGTTTCCGGAAGGAAGAAAGCCGCGGTGAGGAAGTAGATCACCGTGCACGCGGCGAAGCCGAAGAACATGGTGGAGTATCCATACTTGCCGACGGCGGGCAAGAAGGTTGCGGCAATGCCCGTCGAGACTGCCTGGTTGATCAGAAGGGCGATGCTCATGCCGTTCGATCGAATGCGGGTGGGCATCAGTTCCGACAGCGCCAGCCACACGCACACTCCGGGGCCGATCGCGAAGAATGCCATGAAGACGAACAGGCTTAGGGCCACCATCCAGCCATTGTGGGTGCTGGGCACGGGGCTGATCAGCGCATTGTCAATTCTTAACGGTGCCTCGCGCGAGGCCGCGAGATTGCTGAAAGGATTGGAGAAAAACGCCACCACTTTGTTCGGGGGCAGGCAGCTTTCGCGCGTGATCTCGATTGGCTTCGCCGCCAGGTCGTCGGAGCGCACGACTTTGGTGGCAGCGCGGAAATCTCCGCAAGAATAGATGACGATGAGGGATGTGGGCCGGTTGCCGAGTGCTTTGCCGGCATCGCCGCTGGCCGCGAGCAGCGCATCCGCGGTCGTCTCGTCGTAGCTGAGCGCGATCTTCTGATCGGCACTCACCATGGATTGAACCGCCGCTCGGGAATCCACGCGCAGCTCTTCAGTCCTGCGGAATAGAAAGCCGGTGCAGAGCAGCGACACGATGATGCCCGCGCTGCCGATGGACAGCAGGAATTTGCGTCCCTTGCGATCGACCAGAACGATGCCGCCAATGGTCATCAGAAAGTTGACGATGGTGAAAAGTACGTAGCCCCAATGGGCCTGGACATCGGACAGTCCGCTTTGCAACAGGATATTGGCGTTATATCCAATGATCGAATTCACGCCCGTAGCTTGGTTGCAGGCGAGAATCACGCAGGCCAACACAAACGGGATCACATATTTGCGGCGCAGAAGCGATTCCTTGATGTTGGCTCCGGTTGAGGTTTGTGCTTTCTCCGCGGCTGTGGCTTGATCCATTTCCGCGAGTTCGAGATCCGCCTGCTGCGTGGTACGAGAACGAAGGAGCGCTGCATACGCTGCATCACGCTTGCCGCGGCGAAACAGCCAGCGCGGGGACTCCGCGACCATTACGCTGCCAATCACGAACAAGATGCCGGGAGGCAGCGAAACCCAGAAAATGCTGCGCCAGGCCGTATCTTTAAAGGCGAAAAGCCGGGCGGGATTGCCAAGCTTTGCGACCTCTTCGACGCGAATACTGAAAAACATGCCGACGACTGCGGCGGTCACGATGCCGAGAGTCAGCAGCCACTGGAAAATGCCAGTACCTTTTCCCCGTGTAGTCGCGGCCAGACACTCCGCCAAATACAGCGGGACGACAACCCCAATCAAACCGGCGCTGACGCCTTGCAGGAGACGGCCGAGAACCAGCGGTTCATAGCCGTGCGCGAGAGCGATCACCGGAATGCTGATGACGAACAACACGCCGCTGAGGGTCATCAGAAGCTTGCGCCCCATCCAGTCGGCGAGCGTGCCGGCAAATAAAGTTGAGATGACGCTGCCCAGGAGAACGGCCGCGACCACAATCGAAAGCTGGCCCGCATTCAAGCCGGAAGTGGCTTCCAGGTAGGGCAGGGCACCGGCGATGATGCCCACATCCACGCCGTAGAGCAATCCGCCCAGTCCAGCCACCAGCAGGAGGAAGCGGTTGTAGCCGGCTTTTTCGTCTTGGGCCACGGTGCATGGTCCTTTCGCCTAATCTTAGGATGCCCGAGTTTATTCCTCGCGAGAATGCTACGGCAAACCGGCGCTAGCGGAAGCGCCGGATAAACAGAGTGTGGCGCTCGGAACGATAATAGCCAACGCCGTAAATAGTGGCCTTGCCTTTGGTGGAGTAAATAACCTGCCGGATTCGGAGAATGGCGGCGCCTTTGGGAAGAGCCAGCATCTCCGCGAGATGCACGTCGGCGCCGGTAGCGTCGATTTCCTCGTCGGCATAAGCCAATTCCACACCATAGTCGTGTTGCAAGGCGGCGAACAGGGAACTCCTTCCCAAGGGAGCGTCCACGAGCGCGGAAAATTCAGCGGCGGGAAGATAACAGGTTTCCAGGGCAAAAGGTTCCTCGCCGGTCAGGCGCAGGCGCACGATTTTTACCATGCGGCTGGCCGCGGGCAGGCGGAGGCGCGCGGCGACTTCCTGCTCGTCCTCGATAATCTTAGCGACCAGCACCCGGGAACGCGGTGCCAGTCCGCGGCTGGACATGTGTTCGGTGTAGCTCATCAACTTGTTGAAATGGATTTTCGGAGCCGCCACAAACGTACCGGCGCCGCGGCGGCGTTCGACCAATCCCTCGCGCTCCAGACCGGCGAGGGCGTGGCGGGCCGTCATCAAGCTGACCTTGTGGGTCTTAGCCAGTTCGCGTTCGGACGCAACTGCGTCCCCGGGTTTGAGCTCAGCCGCATCGATCCGCTTGCGGATAGAACTCTGGATTCGTTTATAAGCGGGCGTTCCGTTGCGGTGATTTCCAGACATGGTCGATTTTTCCCGACTACCGTGGCGGCGAATGAACCGGCAATTTGCGTCCCCGGGCTCGTAGTTGCTCCGAAGCGGCGTCTTTAAGACATCTTGTGCTATATAGCGTAATTAAAGCTTTCTGTAAAGGAAAAAGCTCGCGATGGCGGCCGGTGGCGGGTTTTACGGCAAGTTGATTGCTATAGAGCGGAACGATCGGAGTCCGCGTCCATTTCTGCGTTCCGTTGGCCAAAGGACCCGCAAGACATGCGGAATTGTTCTCAGCTGGAGTGCAATCTGAATAATCAATTCGGTGGATCGGAGAATCAGCACGCTTCCAGTCCGGCGGCAGCCACGATGCACATAGGTAGAGTGATATAGAGCAATCCGGGAGGGGCGCTTAGAAAGATTTCCACAGGTTCCTGCATTTTTTTCTTGACCATGACCCATCATGTGCTATATAGCATAATCCGATTGTATTAGGCGTTGATTTGCAACGCCCAGGTAGGGAAGCGCTCTCAGGAGGCTGTGCGATGAAAAAGCTGGCGTGTGGATTTGTGGTTCTGCTGACAGTGGTTGGGATCCTTGGAATGGTGACGCCCGCGATGGGCCAGGAAGTCACCGCCGCGATCGTGGGTACGGTTACCGATCCAAGCGGCGCGCCGATCAAGGGTGCCACCGTCAAGGCTACGGACATGGAACGCGGGACGGTCTGGACTGCGGAAACCAATGAGAGCGGGGCTTACAACCTGCTGCGCCTGCCGATTGGCAGCTATGGTGTCAAGGTGACAGCGCCGGGCTTCCAGACCACTGAGTGGCCAGCGTTCACGCTGTTGCTCAATCAAACGGCACGCGTGAGCGTCCAGTTGAAGGTGGGCAAGATCAGCGAGACGGTCGAGGTTTCAAGCTCCGCGCCGGTTCTGCAGACCGAGAACGCCGAGGTCGGCACGGTCCTCGATGCCAGAACCAACGACAATCTGCCGCTGGCGACACGAAATTATGTGCAACTAACGCTGCTAACACCCGGTACGGTTTCCGTCGACCCCGCCAGCATGAATCTCGGGTCCAACACCGCCGAAGAGGGAGGCCGTCCCTACATCAATGGAAACCGCGAGCAATCCAATAATTTTCTGCTGGACGGCGTGGATAACAACCAGGCATCGGACAATCTGCTTGGTTTCACGCCCTCGCCGGACGCAATCGGGGAATTCAATCTAATCACCCAGAACGCTCCCGCCGAGTTTGGCAACTACAATGGTGGAATCGTCAACGCCGTCATCAAGTCGGGAACTAATCGATACCACGGAGATGTGTTTGAGTTCTTCCGCAATGACTTTTTCAACGCCAATACGTGGGCGGATGGTCTGACGGCTGGTACCCCGGCAGGCGTCCTGCCGACTCCGAAGTTGCGCTGGAACATGTTCGGCGGCACCTTCGGCGGTCCCATCATCAAGAACAAGCTGTTTTTCTTTGCGGATTACCAGGGTGGGCGTCTAGATCATCCCGCATCTTCGAGCACGATAACCGTCCTCACTGCCGCCGAAATCGGAGGCAACTTTAGCGCTCTGAGTACACAGCTGTACAATGCGTGTGCGGTTGGAACGGGCGGAACGTCTGGCACTCCCTGTTCGATCCTGCCGCCTGCTTCCAGGCCTGCGTTTACTGGCAACATGATTTCACCGGCTAATTTGGATCCGGCTTTCACATCGCTGGTTACGAACTCGCTATATCCGGTCTCCGTATTTACTCTGCCTAGCGGTTTTGGGCAGGCGGTCAATACGACAGCTCAGCAATACAATTCGGACCAGGGCGACATCAAAGTTGACTACAACGCATCCAACAAAGACCACATCTTCGTTCGGTATTCTAAGGGCGATCAATATGATCCTGCGACCAATTCGGTGGCTCTGCTCGGCAACACGGTCAACGAGGCCTATCTCGACAATGGAGCCCTCAATTGGACCCACACGTTTTCTCCCAATTTGCTGAATGAAGCCCGCTTCGGGAAAAACTACGTAAAGCTGCCCCATGGGCTGACTACATTCGCCCCCTCGGTCGGAACTTTGGGGAACTCAATCGGCATCGCTGGGGGCAATCCTAGCGGTATCAATGGTCTTCCGGAGTTGGGTTTTGCTGGAGGTTCGATTACGAACATTAACTCCGGAACGCTGACCAATTTGGGTGCCGCTGACGTTGTGGAAAAGTTTTCCTCCACGGTGACGCAGTTTGACGATGTGCTGATCTATACGCATGGCCGCCACGTCATTAAGACAGGATTTCAGACGAATCGTTACAACATCAATGTGTTCTACACTGGCAACGGCGGCGAACTGGGCGCCGAACTCTTCGGGCTCGGTCCCGGGGGGAACTATTCCGGCAACGGAACTGGCGGTGATCCTTCCGCCGATTGGGCACTCGGTGTCCCCGAAGATGTGGGGCGCGGTACCAGTTCCGGGGGATGGCATCAACGCGACTCGCTCTTTGCCGGGTTTGTTCAAGATGACTGGCGGATCACGGACAGGCTGACTTTGAACCTTGGCCTGCGTTATGAAGCCCGCACACCATGGATCGAACTCAATAACCGCCAGGCCGCGGTGAATATTCAGACCGGGGCACTGGAATTCCCGGGCAGCACGGCGGTACCCACTGGTGTGGTGGGGAGCAATGGATTCAGCCGCGGTCTTTACAACTCGAACTACGGCTTGCCGGATATTCAGCCGCGCCTCGGCTTCGCGTGGAGTCCTGCAGCTTGGCAGGGCAAGACGGTGGTGCGCGGAGCATTTACCATCTCCTCTTACCTGGAGGGCACAGGGACCAACTTGCGCCTCACCCAGAATCCGCCGTTCACTCCACCGCAGGTTGAGGCCTCGAATGTAGCGACTGGCACCGCTTACAGCACTGAGTCAGCATTTAGTGCTGCCGCGCCGCCGACGGGAGATCCCTTCATTGGCGCCACCATGCTCACTTGGGGTTCGACGGTTCAGCCCGCAGTCGCGGACCAGTGGAACCTCTCGATTCAGCAACAGCTTGCTAACAACCTGACTTTTCAAGTCGGCTACGTTGGGCAGCGCACGACGCACCTGATGGTTCCCGAATGGCTCTCCCAGGGGGACCTGCAAGCCAATGGTTCGGTCACTTATCCTCTGATCGGCGGTCAAAATCCGGCGGGGACCATCATCAACGGGGTTACCACCGGTTCAGTGACGTATGGCCCTAACGGTTTCGGCAATGTGAAGAACACCGCATCCGTTGGCAATATGAACTACAACGCTTTGCAAGCCGTATTACAGAAGCGTTATAGCCACGGCTTGGAAGCCCAAGTTTCTTACAGTTTCGAGAAGTGCATGACCAACGACGACGGATATTACGGTACGTGGGGCGCCACCACGCAGGCTGGTCCCTCCGGAAACTATTGGCAAAATCTCTATAACCCCAACGGCGACTATGCACGCTGCTACTGGGATTCCACGAATGTGCTCAGCGCCTATGCCGTGTATGAACTGCCCTTCGGCCGGGGCAAACAATTTGGGCAGGACATGCCGCCAGCGCTGAATGCGGTGGTTGGCAACTGGTCGATCAACCCGATTATTTCCTGGCACAGCGGCTTCCCGCTTTCTCTCTACGGAGCGGGCAACTCCGGAACGGGCAGCCCCGAAAATCGTCCCGACTGCAATGGCCCGGTAACTTACCCCAAGACGGTCAGTGTTCAGGGTATTCAATGGTTTGGTCAGGGTTCGTTCTCGAACGCCGCGCCCGGCACATTCGGCAATTGTCCGGCTCAAGGCCCGGTCATTGGGCCTGGATATGCCGATGCTGACATCAGCCTGCAAAAGAACTTCCCGATCACGGAAGCGATGAAGGTTCAGTTCCGGGCTGATTTCCTGAACGCGTTCAACCATCCGAACTTTGCGGTGCCGAACGACAGTTGCTGTACTGGAACCTTCGGGGTCAGCAGCTCGACTCAGGATGCTAGAGAACTGCAGTTCGCTCTAAAGTTCTACTGGTGAGCTTTGCCTGAACCATGGCAGGCGGCGTTTTGGTCGCCTGCCATTTTCATTTATGATCGCAGCTATATGTTCCGGCTTCATTATCCAGTCTGCGTAATGGTCTTAGCGGTGATTTCGGACGTTAGCGGCTCGGCCCAGTCTGTTGGCAAGGCTCCCGTGGACGCTTCCGCAGTTGCGCGCAAAGCTGCTGTCCTGGCCGAAAGCGGCCATTGCTCCGAGGCTCTGCCTTCCCTCAAGAAGAGTATTGCAGAAATCAAAGAGAGAGAACTCAGACGCAAGGTTGGCTTGGACGGCGTGCGCTGTGCCATGACGCTCCATCAGACCGAAGCCGCATTGGAATTCCTTCGTGTGCTGACGCGCGAGTTTCCCCAAGACCCGGATGCGCTCTATGTGGCGATCCACGCGTATTCCGACCTGTCCACGCTCTCCTCGCAGGAACTGGCGCGGAATCAGCCGTCGTCGTATCAGGCGCACGAACTGCTGGCCGAGTCTTTCGAAACGCAAGGGAAGTGGGACGAGGCGGAGAAGGAATATCGTGCGATTCTGAAGCAAGATCCGAGTCTGCCCGGCATTCATTTCCGGCTGGGGCGGGCGTTGCTTTCCAAGCCGAATCCTGGCCCCGAAGTCGCCAGTGAAGCCAAACAGGAGTTTGAACAGGAATTGCAGATCGATCCCAGAAATGCTGGGGCAGAATATGTGCTCGGCGAATTGGCGCGCCAGAGGCAGCAGTGGGACGAAGCTGTGAAGCATTTTTCGCAAGCCGCAAAGCTTGACCCTCATTTTGGAGAAGCGTTCCTCGGGCTGGGAGCGTCTCTGGTTTCAGAAAAGCAGTACGCCGAGGCGATTGTGCCGTTGGAGACAGCGGTCCGGCTGGAGCCGAGAAATCCGGATGCCCATTACAACCTAGCCATGGCTTACACGCGCGCCGGACGCAAACAGGACGGCGAAAAAGAATTTGCCATTCATCACCGCATCATCGGCAATGAGGGCGCCCCCGCCGAGCAGTCGCCTCCGGCCGGTCAGCCTCAAGAAAACAGGGAATGATCATAAAAAATTCAAAAAGACTCCCGACTGCCAGTGGCCAGAGGGGAAGTGAAAGCTCTCGCTTTGCCGCATAGCGTGGGCCCATGGCCGATTGGCCGCCGTGACTTCCTCCGGGGAATCACCGGCAGCTTTGCCCTCTCTGCGCTGCCTCGTTTTACTGGTGCTCTGGTGCAACCGCTTTACCCTTTTGAAGAAGTCCCGCCAGCCGTAAGCGGCATAAGCTGGAAACACACGGCCGGTCACTCTCCACAAAAATACCTGCCCGAGACCACCGGCGCGGGATGTGCCTTCCTCGACTATGACAACGATGGCTGGATGGACATCTATTTGGTGAATAGCGGCAAGTGCGATTTCTACGACCCCAGCCCGCCGCTGCGCAACGCTCTTTACCGGAATAATCGCGACGGAACGTTCACTGATGTGACCGAGAAGGCCGGCGTCGCCGCCGGCGGTTACGGCCAGGGTGTAGCGGTTGGCGATTACGATGCGGATGGCTTTCCCGATATCTACGTCACGCAATACGGCAGAAGCATCCTCTATCACAACAACGGAGACGGCAGTTTCACCGATGTGACCGAGAAGGCCGGCGTCGCCGCACCAGGATGGTCATCCAGCGCAGTCTGGTTCGATTACGATAATGACGGGCGGCTGGATTTGTTTGTCTGCCGCTTTGTCGATTTCGACAAATCCAAGAACCTGCCCTGCACGGTCGACAATAAGCTGGGGTACTGCATTCCTCATCTATATAAGCCCACGGCCAGTTGGCTCTTCCATAACAACGGCGACGGAACGTTTACCGACGTCTCCAAGGCATCGGGCATTGGAAGATATTTGGGCAAAGGTTGGGGAGTGGTGGCCACGGATATTAACAATGACGGCCGCATGGATTTATTCGTTTCCAACGATACGGTCGCCAACTTCCTGTGGGTAAATCGAGGGCAGGGAACTTTCGAAGAAATCGGCCAGCAAGCGGGAACGGCTTACAGCGATGCGGGGCGTCCGCGCTCCGGAATGGGGGTGGATTCGGCAGATTTCAACCAGGATGGATGGATGGATCTGTTTGTCGCCAACATCGACCATGAAGCCTATGCGTTGTACCAGAACAATCACGACGAAACTTTCGACGATATTGCCGCACCCAACGGCATAGCGACCGCCTCGAAGCTGATGAGCGGCTGGGGTTTGAAATTCTTCGATTACGATAACGACGGCAATCTTGACCTGATGATCGCCAACGGGCATCCCGACGATCTGATCGAGAACATCTACGAAAACGTGAAGTACCGCGAACCTCTGCTGCTCTTCCGCAACTCCGGAAATGGATTGAAGAACGTGAGCGCGGAGAGCGGCCCGGTATTCTCGCGGCTGATGTCGGCGCGCGGTCTAGCCATCGGAGACTTCAATAACGACGGAGCGGTGGACGTTCTGATTTCCAACAACAATGAAGCGCCGCTGCTTTTGCGCAATAACGCGGGCAGCCAGAACCACTGGCTGGGCTTGAAGCTGGCCGGCAAGAAGGCGAATATCGATGCCGTCGGGGCCCGGGTCAGCTACCAGGCGGGCGATCTGAAGCGAAGCCGTATGAAGGTGGGTGGAGGCAGCTACCTCTCTTCGCACGATCCGCGGCTGGTGCTGGGCCTTGGGCAGCGCGCGAAAATCGACTGGCTCGAAATCAATTGGCCCCAGCCCAGCGGACTGAAGCAGCGCTTCATGGATCTCCCCATCGACCGCTACATTACGGTTCATGAAGGCCAGGAAAAGTGGGAATAGCTGCGGCGCATTTGCACAGAAGACTGTGCATTACTAACCAGGCGGCGTCACTGCAGTTGGGCCGCCCGGAGGGCGATTAGAGGAATATAATAGTTGTATTATGACTCGCAATCTTGAATCCCCCTCCGTTTCTGAAATGTGTGCTCATGTTAAACATCTTGGCTATGCAGCTTCCGGCCGCATTCGGCTTTATGGCGAGGAGTTCGAAGTGGTTTCAGACCCGTTCCCGGAAAATGACGGCATCGCCGTCCGCGTCAAAACGAAGGGTAATGCGGTGATTCGCGTCCTACAACTTCCCGCGACCGTTATTCAGAGTGTGAGAGGACGAGCCACGAAAGCTGCCTAGCGGCTAGGCGTGCGCCGGTGCATCCGCTTTTTTTGGGTGAGTTGCGAACTGCCGCGACACCGTGATGAAAGCCTTGGCAGCGACGGAAAGAGTGCGATCGCGCCGGTAGGCAAGGCCCAGTTCGCGCCACAGTTCGGCGCCTTCCAGTTCAATCAACTTTACGCGCCCCGCCGCCACTTCGTCGCGCGCAAACGACGCGCTGATGAGCGAAATACCAAGATCGGCTGCCACAAAGCTCTTGATCATCCCGATACTCGGCAACTCCATCCTGACTTTTAGCTCAGAGTTGAACTCGCGGAACAGCTTATCCAACAGCCTTCGCGTGTGGCCGGTCTTGGGCAGAAGCAGCGGATGTTTTACCACCTCGCTGATGTGGGCCGCTTTCATCTTAGCCAGGGGGTTCTTGGGACTCACCATCAGCATCAATCGATCGCGAAAAATAGGCTGGATCTTCAGGCTGGGCGATTGGACGGGCAAGCTGAGCACGCCCACCTCCAGCGAGCCATTTTCCAGCTTCTCGACGATTTTGTAAGTGAAATTGCGATAGATGCTGATCTGCACATCGGGATAGTGGCGGCAGTACTCGCCAAAGACCTCGGGCAGAACGTAAAGGCAAGTGGCTTCGTTGGCGCCCACCATGAGCGTGCCCCGGGGCGTTTGGCCGTGGTCGGCAACCGCCACCAGAGATTCGTCCCGCAGGCTCTTCAGGCGCAACGCATATTCGTAAAAGATTTGCCCGGCCGGGGTCAGCTTGACGGTTTTGCCGGAGCGGTCGAGGAGCCGGTCGCCGTATTCCTGTTCCAGTTGGCGGATCTGCGCGCTGACCGCGGATTGCGAGCGAAACACCTTCTCCCCGGCGCGGGAGAAGCTCCGTTGACGAGCAACTTCCAGAAATGTAACGAGCTGATCGAAGTCCATTTGGGGTTCGTCGAAGATTATAGCGGACTTGGCGTCTGTGCAGTTGCGGTCTTCTGGACGGAAACGGGAATTCCATGTTGTTCTCCAGTGCATTCGCTCTGTGCATAGGGAGGAGTGGTCATCAAAGTGATCAGTGGTCAGTGACCGGTGTTGATCGATAACTGGCCACTTAGCTACTGAGCGCCGATCAGTCCTGGAGCAACTCGATGCCATCCCTGGGCTTGGCGATGATCGTGAAAAACGGCGCACAGACGCTGCGAGATTGTATTAAGAGCGTGGCCGGCGTGGCGGACCAGATCGTCATTGCGGACACTGGTTCCACCGATGGGACGCCTCAGTTGGCGCGCGACCTGGGTGCTGGGGTATTCGATTTGCCCTGGCAGGATGATTTCTCCAAGGCCCGCAATGCTACGGTGAAGGCGCTGGCCACCGACTGGGTGCTGGTCATGGACGATGACGAAGAGCTCGACCCCGAGGCAGGCGGCAAAATTCCGAGTCTTCTGGAAAATGCCAGCGTGGGCGGATATTTCGTTACCCTGAGAAACCACATTCCCGTCAGATTTGGCTTGGGGGGATATGCGCCCTCCATCAAGCCGAACGACTCCACCATGCCACGAGCGAAACGCGCCCGGGCCTATGCCGAGTTCCCAATCTGTCGCCTGTTCCGCCGCCATCCGGAAATCTATTATGTCGGCCGAGTGCATGAACTGGTCGAACCCCGCATTCATGCGCTGGGCCTGGAAATTGCATTCGCCGATTTTGTGATTCATCATTTCGGCCATCTGTGCTCCCCGGCCGAGCTGCGCGCGAAAGACGAGTTTTACCGCAAACTGGGCCGGCTCAAAGTCGAAGACGCGCCCAACGACCCGCAAGCATGGATCGAGCTGGGGCTGCAGGAATACGAGCAGTTTAAGAACTACTTGGCCGGAATCGAGTGTTTCAAGAAAGCCCTGGCTCTCAACCCCAACTACTCGCCCACCCCGTACCTTTCGCTCGCCAACCTCTATATCGAGATCCAGGCCCCCGGCCACGCTCTTGAACTCCTCTGTAGGGCCACTATGACGGGGAAGGCGGCGGGCGAGAAAGAGCACATCTGCGGGGATGCATTCTATAACCTGGGGCGGTTGAAGGAAGCTCGATCCGCCTACCTTCGTGCTCTGGGCATCCTTGCAAACGATGCGAACGTCGCCAGCAAATTAGGCTTGACCGAGGTCCGGATGGGACTGAAGAAGAATGGTCTCGCCCGGCTTGCCCGCGCGCTGAAGGAGAACCCCAATGAATTCGATATGCATGATCGCATGATCAAGGCCTATATTCTCATGAACCTGATGCCGCAGGCCGCGGAAGCCGCCGAGCGCCTGGCCATGGAGATCCCAAATCCCACAATCATCTCGCGCGCCGCCAGCATCCGTGCTCAGATGAAGGCGTGGAAGGCGGCCGAAGGCATTATCGTTCGAGGCCTGCAACTGTTTCCCGAGAACCGGCAACTGCTCCAGGCTAAGGCGGAACTGGAGCGGGAGACAACTCCAGTTTGCCTTGCTACACTGCCTTCTGGTAACGTCCGCGGCAGCGGGTTACCCTAACTCATGTCCATCGCCTGCCCCGAGTGTGCGGCAACCATGCCCGATACGGTCGCGTTCTGCCCCGGCTGCGGCCGCGCCATGCGGCCCGGGGTGCAGCCTGCCATTCAGCCAGGGGAGCGCGTGCAAGGCAATGTAGGCGCGCTGCCTCAAAGCGTGGCGGGCGCGCTGGCTTACTGCACCATCATTCCGGCGATCGTCTTTCTTCTCGTCGAGCCTTATAGCAAGGACCGCTTCGTGCGTTTTCATTCCTTTCAGTGCATCGGTTTGTGGCTGGCGGCCTTGGTGGTTGGAGCCGCGCTCAGGGTTGCAGGCTTTTTGCTGTTCTTCGTTCCAGTGCTCGGCCACTTGATCTCCTGGCTGGCGTACATGGTGGTGAGCCTCGGTTTTTTCGTGATTTGGGTGGTCCTGGTGGTCAAAGCGCTGCAGGGCGAGAGGTTCAAGCTCCCCGTGGCAGGCGACTTCGCGGAACAAAAAGCGGGCGCGAGCTAAGGCTGCCTGTCCGCCAACTTAATTGTTTGCTTCACCGCCCGCTTTCTGGTACTTTGCCGCAACGTCGCTCGGACGTACTCGCGCGGCCACAATAAGAGACCAAGGAGACCCCAATGGCGTTTTGCAATATGTGTGGAGCACAGATTGCGGAAGGCGCGACCGTGTGCGCAGCATGCGGCGGGCGGGCAGCCGTACCGGCCGCCGCAGGTTCTGGACTTGCCGATAACGTAGCCGGAATGCTGGCCTACGTCACGATCATCCCGGCTATTGTCTTTCTCGTGGTGGAGCCCTACAACAAGAGCCGGTTCGTCCGGTTCCACGCCTGGCAGTGCATATTCTTCAACGTGGCTTGGTGGATCCTGTGGTTTGGGCTGCACATTATTGCTCATTTCCCATTCCTAGGTTTCCTCACGGTGCTGGTGTGGCCGCTGGTCGGCCTGGGTGGTTTCATAGTCTGGATCATCCTGCTGCTGAAGGCGAATCAGGGCCAAATGTATAAGCTGCCTGTGATCGGGGATTTGGCGGAGAAGCAGGCGGGATAGTTGCCCTTCGTGCCGCTAGTCGCCCGCATACTGCCCTCAACGAGCACCGCCGCATATGAAGCGAGCAAGTGGATACTACTGCATTGGCCGGCGGCGGAGCTTATGCGCCGGGCGTAGTTACGAGGTTACAAAAATAGGAAGAGCCTCGACCTCCAGCCCTTGACTTTCCTCCTGTAAGCTGTCATTCCTATTAGCTTTTACTCCGCGGCCGAATTGCGCCGGCTTGTGGGCGAAGCGGGCCGCGGAAATTTTGAGTAACCGGGGAATGGATTGAAAGTCAAGGTGTTCTACCACGACAAGTGTTTCGATGGAGCGTGCTCGGCGGCGCTGTTTTCCCGCTTCTACCGCGAGCGCATCCGCAGCGATGTGGATTTTGAGTTTTCCGGCCTGTTGCATCGCGCCGGAGCGCTCTTCGACGAATCCCATTTCGACGGGGACGAAAATGCCATCGTCGATTTCAAGTATTCGAGCTCGCCGAAGATCACATGGTGGTTCGATCATCACGAGAGCGCATTTCTCTCTTCCGCCGATGCCGCGCATTTTGAGCGCGACCAGAGCAACCGGAAGTTCTATGACCCCGCCTTCAAGTCGTGCACGAGCTTTATTGCGATGATCGGGCAGCAGCGCTTTGGCTTCGATGCCAGTCCGCTGGCCGATCTTGTCCATTGGACCGATGTGATTGACGGCGCGCTCTATCCCGACGCTAGGACGGCGGTGGAAATGCAAGCGGCTGCCATGAAGCTGACCATGGTCATCGAATCGGCGCCGGATCAGGGCTTTGTTCCGAACCTGATTCCGTTGCTGGCCGCCAAGCCTTTGGATGAAATCCTGAAAGAGCCGTTCATATCTCCGCTTCTGCCACCGTTGCTCAAGCGCCACGAAATCTCCATCGAGATCCTGAAGCAGCGCACCGAGTGTACCGACGGCACGATCTTCTTTGATGTTACCGACCAGGATCTGGAGGGCTACAACAAATTCGTTCCCTACTACCTGCATCCGGAATCCGTTTATAGCGTGGGTCTCAGCAAGAGCAGCTTCCGGGTGAAGGTCTCGGTCGGATCGAATCCCTGGGCGCCGCAAGAGCCGGTGGTCAATCTGGCGAAGATTTGTGAGCGCTACGGCGGCGGAGGACACGCGCGAGTGGGCGCTATCTCCTTCAACGTACATCAGCACGCCGCGGCGATCCGGGCGTCCCGGGAAATTGTGAACGAATTGCGCGCCGCGGTGCGCTCGCGCAAGAGTTGATGGCCGTCCGGAAGAAACCGCAGACGGGAAGGGAAGCGGGAACGCGGGTGCCGCGCCGGCGACCGTGATATTCTGAAAATTCGCAGCGCCGCGGCATGTCTTCGCCTGCAACGAAAACCGGTCTCCGTCCCGCGCAGAGGCGTCTTCTGCGGCTGGTTGCCTTCTTCGAATTCATCAAAGGCGTCTTTGTCTTGCTGATCGGCTTGAGCGCGATCCTATTGGTTCACAAGGATGCATGGGTGATCGCGGAGAGTCTGCTGGCCCTGTTACACATCAGCACGGACCGGCACTCGGCACAGCTGTTTCTTGATGTTGCCGACGACGTGACAGACGCCCGCCTGTGGGCGGCCGCGCGGCTGGCATTCGTCTATTCCGCTCTGCGCTTTACCGAGGCCTATGGGCTGTGGAAGCAACGCACCTGGGCCGAATGGGTTGCCTTCGGATCCGGAACATTACTTATACCGCTCGAAGTCCGCGAACTCATGCGTGGCATCACTATCTTTCGTTCGGCCGTGCTGGTGGGAAATCTGGCGATCGTGTTCTACATGCTTTATCTGCTGCGCTCGGGGCGCCGGGCGGCACTTCCGCCGGCTGACGCTGAAACCCGCGCCGGAAGCGGCAAATAGGGCAATCAGCACGGTAGCGGGAGATTCCTTGTAAAATACGTCGTCTAAACGACTTAGGTAACAAAGTGTCAGTTCTCAGTTCTCAGTTCCCAGCCCTTTGCTTTCAGCTCTCAGCCGTCAGCTTTCAGTTCTCGGTTACTGCCAACCGTTGTCGCGTGCTTGCATTTTTGTCTTCTTGCTGGGTCACCCTACCCTACGCGGGCTATTGGAATCATCGCGCTAGCAGGAAATTCCTTGCAAAATACGTCTTCTAAACGACTTAGGTATCAAAGTACGTGAAACAAAGGACTTAGCACTAAGTTCTCAGTTCTCGGTTCTCAGTTCTCAGGCCTTTGCTTTCAGCTCTCAGCTGTCGGCTCTCATTCTCCGTTCTCCGTTACGGCCAACGTGGTCGGGTTGCTTGCATTTTGGTCTTCTTCTTGTTGGGTCACCCCTACCCTACGCGGGCCATTGGAATCATCGCGTTAGCGGGAAATTCCTTGCAAAATCCGTCTTCTAAAGGACTTAGGTATCAAAGTACGTGAAACAAAGGACTTAGCTTGTTTTCGGCGGGCGATGGATCGTGATGCCGCTCTGCCTCCTCTGACATTGTCGGCGGTTGGGGCTGTGGATGGCAAGGTTGGATGTCACAATCTGCGTCAAATAATTTGGAGAGCGCAAGGCCGCTGTAGGCCACCCTTCGACGGTTCACGGAAGAGTTCCCAGCTCGGGAAGGCTGGGGACGGTTCTTGATTTCGGAAATTGGGGAACGTCCCGTCTGCCCAAGTTTCCCCCAAGCCGCTAGAAGAGTTGGATAGCGTGCTTGAACTATCACAGGTTGCGGGTCAGGGCTTCGAGTTCATCGGGCTGGAGCTTCGCGAATGCTTCGAGGGCTGCCGCTTTCAACTGCTCGTAGGCCTTGAGGCCATCGACATTGCCTGCTTTGCGTAGGCGGGCAAGATTGGGCGTCGGCATAAAACCGAACGCCCTCGGAAGCGATAACCAGATACGAAGCTTTACCCTGGCGACCGTGCAATAAAGGCGGACCTTGATGGCTGCTTCCTCCACCTTGGAACCGGGTCCGGGGGTGAAGTCGTCTTTGCCGAATAAGACATTGTCGAACTTGGCTACAACCGCGGAATTGCGCGCCATGCGCCAGAGCTGCTCCCGGTATAAGCGCATACGCTCACGTTGCTCCTCGCGGAAGGCGCGCGGACTCAGCCTCCAACGCAATTCAAAATCGGCAGCGGGATCGAGCAGCGATTCCAGCAGCGGCCAGTCCACATGATGCAGATAGTGGACCAGATTCTTGGGATTGAGGTTGGGAAGCTTCGTGAAGGCGCGATGCAGCACGTAAATAGTCCCCAGCGTGTTCCAGACCACGAACAGCCAGATCAAAATATCAAGCATTGGCTAACGCATCCTTCGTAGCCAGTCCAGATACTGATTCAGAGTATCGAGGGCAGCGGCCAGCATCTCGGGATTCGGGGGAGGCTCTTCAATTTCCGGCACAAAAAAGAATCCTATCCAAATCAACACGGCGAAAGAGTATGCCACAACTGAGATCACGCTGAGCAAAAATGTGAATCTTGTTCCAGAATCCGAAAATTTCATCGTAATCAGCAGGGCGACCGTGGAGTAGACGCCAAACCCCGAAGCTATGCCGAGAGGATACTGACGCCAGCGGAAACCAAAGAAGCCGATGAATGTGACCAGCCCAGCGAAGATGAACATCTGCACGATTCGCACGGCGATTTCGCCAGTGACGATGCAGAGCAGCAGGCGACCCTGGAGGTGCGGAGGAGCCGCGTACATTCGCCCGACGCTCAGGCCCACGCCTATGGCAACTATGGCGGGAAAGATCAGGTGCGTCCACCAAATGTGCGCGAAGCCGCGCAGGACTTTGCGCAGGATTTCATACATCGCCGTGGCCCCAAGGAGGGCGTAGCCTGCGTCGGTTAGCCAGAACGTCGCGAAATAAGTGCGCGGGTGGCTATAAGCGAAGATCCGTGCCAACTCCGCGGCCACGCCGTACGCCACGTAGGCAAGAAACCATGGGTACGCTTTGTAAACGCGCCTTCGGAGCAATAGGCACAGCAATAGCGCCAGAAGGCCCAGCGGTATATACCACGGAAGAAGCTTCATAGGGCCGGGAGCAGCATACCGCACATGCCCCCGGCTTTCGAGAGTAAATTCCGTTAGATCGCTATTTTCGCCGCGGGCGGCTTAGCCGCTGTCCCGGGGGGCCAAGGCATGCCTCCCTCGGCGAAAGCTACCGACGCGAGTGACAGGAGCAACAGCGCGACTGCGAGTATCCGTTTCATGGTGGTTCTCCTTGTTCTGGTATGGGGAAGCGCCGAAGCGCCCCGGCGAATAGTTTAGTCCTGTCTCGATTGAGCGAGATTGCGGGGCGGTCGGGTTCCATTGGATTGCGCGGCTCTCGCACAACCCGATAGCTCTGAAGCGCCCTGATCCTACCCAGGGCGTTTTAGTCTTGGAGTGATTTTCCCGCCCATCATACGCCGCTTGTGCGATAATTCCTGCCTTCCGCATGGAGGGTTCTGAATGACCACGCAATATGGATCAACCCGTTGGTGGGAGAACTATGCTGTCCGTTACCTAATGCCGTCGATTGCTGGCATGGTCATAGTTAATTGGCTTTGTAAGAATGGCAGCGCGGACCTGCGCTCGCTCTTATCGCTTCCTCTGGCAACTGAACGGATTGATACGGCTTCATTAACGCTGCTTTTTCTTTACGGCAATTTATTTTGCTATATAGCGTCATATCCCATCCTTGTCTTTCACGCCACACGGGTCCTAGATTTCGAGAATGATGCTTGGCCAGCGTTGCCGCTCTCAGACGGTTATTTACTGACGGGCATCTTAGCTGCAATCGCTTTCCCGCTAGCACATTTCGCCACAAGCTGCCGCTTATGGGGAGCTTTCGTTTTGGTTATCGCGTTTACGATTTTTCAATTGCGGCGACTTCGGCTTGCTTTTTATCCTCGCATTGTTGTGGACGGGTGTTCCGGCAGGGTCAGCCGTTCTTATGGCTACAGTTATGCGTTGGCGCGTCGAAGGGGACGAATCAAGAAAACCTCGACGACCACAGCGAGAAGCGTTTCGGGCGATTTCGACGATGATGAGGATGTGACTACCACCCGACAGATCGTGTGGCATCAGGACTACATGGACACATATCGACATCTGCGAGAGCACGGCAATTCAGCATTCATTTTCCTGCTTGAACTTGGCCTTGCGGCTCTCGTTTATTGCGTTATTACTAAATCGAATAAGACTGCCCCAGAGCAATTAGGAGTGATTGCCGTACTTCTTGCGATTTGGGCAATTCCAGCCGTGCTGGTTCATCTCATCGCGCAGCACATGGAGAGGCGCTTTTCGCATTACGACCGAAGATTAGAACGGGGCGAATAGTTCACTTGGCCAAAAACTCCCACTCTTGCCCAAAAAGTAGGCTTACGGTGCTAGTTGTTGGGCAAAGCCGCGTCCTAGGCCTGGGCGAAGTCGATAAACCCGTGCTGCACGTCGGTGCGAATGAGCTTGACGCGGAGTTTGTCTCCGACGTCGAGGCCTTGGGCGCCTTGCGCCAATAATCCTTCCACATGGGGCTGCAGGGCGCGTACGAAGGTTCCGTGCGAGGTGACGCCGGTGACGATGGCGTCGAAGGTGGCGCCGATGCGGTTTTGCATGGCAACCGCGGCGAGGCGCTTGGACATTTCACGTTCGACCTTGCGCGCGGCGTCTTCTTTTTCCGTGCAGTTTGCGGCGATGGCGGTGAGTTCGGAATCCGAGTATGGGTTGGGCTGTCCGGCGAGCATGGCCTTGATGAGGCGCTGGGTCACGATGTCAGGGAAGCGGCGATTGGGAGCGGTGGAGTGAGTGTAGTCCTGCACGGCGAGGCCGAAGTGGCCGGGTGAGGGATCGCCGGGACGCTCAAGAACGTATTCGCCGGGACCAATCAACTTGATGACGGCGAGCGAGAGGTCGGCGAAATGATCCGGGTCGGCGGCTTTGCGCTTCAGCAGGAAATCATTCAGGGATTTGGAATCCGGGTCGGGCGGAAGCTTTTCGCCGTGCATGGCGGCGAGTTGAACGATGCGGTCCCAACGCTCCGGCTGTTTCACGATGCGGCGCAGGGATGAAACCTTTTCCAGCATGCGCGCGACCACGCCGTTGGCGGCGATCATGAAGTCTTCAATCAATTCGGTGGCGTGATTCTTCTGCTGCTTCTGCATCTCGATAACTTGATCGTTCAAGATGAGGGGATGGAGTTCGTCGGTCTGGAGGGTGAGGGCGCCGTGGTCGAAGCGCTGATTCTTTAGCTTTTGGGCGACTTCATCTTGAAGGCGAAGTTGTGCCTGTAGATCATTGGAAGCGGCTATCTTAGCAGGTGCCGCTCCCGTGCCTTCCAGCCACGCCCCGAGGGAGTTGTATTGGAGCTGTGCGTGGTTGTGCACGAGGGCACGGTAGACGTTGCTGGAAGTGACGTGGCCGCCGGCGTCGACGACGAATTCGATGACCACGCTGAGGCAGTCTTGATTTTCCAGCAGGGAAGTCTTGCCGGTGGAAAGCTCTTCCGGAAGCATGGGGAAGTTGCGGACTCCGGCGTAGACAGAGGTTGTTTCTTGCGCGGCGTGCCGATCGATGGCGGTAAATTTGGGGACGAAGGCGTCGACGTCGGCGATGCCGACTAACACTTTTACGTCGCCGTTGGGCAGGCGTTCGGTGACTTCGATCTGGTCGAGGTCGCGCGAGGTGTCGTTGTCGATGGACGACCAGAGAAGGTTCCGCAGATCGCGGATGTTTTTTCCGGCAACGATTTGCGGAGGGTGAGCGCGCAGGTTTGCCAGTTGCTGCTGGACGGCGGGCGGGAAGTCGGGCTCAAAACCGCGTTGCCGCATGATTTCTTTTGCGACGCTTTGCAGATCGATGTGAGATGGATGGGGGTTGGGCATGAGGTTCTCGACAGGATACGAAAGTCAATAAGAGCTTTTTCACCACAGAGGCACAGACACAGAGAAAAACCTATAATTTTTCTTGTTCTTGCCTTTGTTTTCTCTGTGTCTCTGTGTCTCTGTGGTGAAAGGGTTTGCGGCGCCGGGTCATTCGGTGATCACCGCCTTTACCAGATTGCGCGGGTGGTCCACGTTATAGCCTTTCTTCGTGGCCACGTGATAGGCGAAGAGCTGCAGCGGGATCACTTCGACGATGGGCAGCAGCAGTTCCGGAGCTGCGGGAACGAAGAAGACGTCGTCGGCGATGCCGGTGATCTCGTGGTCGCCCTCCGTGGCTACCGCGACCAGGCGGCCGCGCCTGGATCGAACTTCCTGCATGACATCGAGGGTACGGCGGTAGCGCAGTACGGAATCGGGATCGTGATGGTCGCAGGTGGCCAGCACGACTACGGGAAGTTTTTCGTCGACCAGGGCGTTGGGGCCATGCTTCAGCTCTCCGGCGGGATAACCTTCGGCGTGAGCGTAAGAAGTCTCTTTGAGCTTGAGCGCGCCCTCGCGGGCGATGGCGTAGTGGACGCCGCGTCCGAGGTAGAGGAATTTTTCCGCCTGGAATTGTTTGTCGGCGAATTGGCCGGCGAGATCGTCCCAGGCGCGGAGATTGCGGTCGATGGCTTCGGGAAGCTGCAAGAGGCGCTGGAGATAGGAACGCGTGACCTCGGAAGTCATGCGGCCGCGCTTGCGGGCGAGGAACAACGCCATCAGATAGAGAACGGTGACCTGCGTGGTGAAACTCTTGGTGGCGGGCACGGCGAGTTCGGGGCCGGCTCCGGTGATCAAGGCGGCGCTGGCTTCGCGGGGGATGGTGGCGTCGGCAACGTTGGAGACGGCTATCGTCTTCACGCCGCGGGTGAGAGCTTCGCGCTGGGCGGCGATGGTGTCGGCGGTTTCGCCGGATTGCGTAACCACCATGACGATGGGGTTGACGGCAGCGTGGGTGGAACGATAGCAATATTCGCTGGCGTACTCGACGTCGACGGCAACGCCGGAAAGGTCTTCGATCATGATTTCGCCGGCCAGGCCGGCGTGGCGGCTGGATCCGCTGGCGGCGATGATCAACTTCTCGAAGGTGAGCAGCGCGCTCTCGATGGCATGGAGGGCGCCGGGGAAAAGAATGTCGTTTTGCAGATGCTGGTCAACGGTTTTGGCGATGGCCTGGGGCTGTTCGTAGATCTCCCGGCGCATGGCATGGGAAAAGCGGTCGGTGGCGGAGTTGGAGCCGGTTGGAATCATGACTGCGGCGAGGGTAAATCATTTACGGCGTGTCGGGCAAACTGGGGTGGAAGGGTTCGAGACTCCATCATGGCAGGCTCAAAAGCGTTGCTTCCGCGTGGATGATCGTGGATTGCATGGATCGTCGATAGTCCACGTTCTAGGATTGCTTGCTTCGCGTCCAACAGTCTCTGATCTTTCCCATCCATCAACGACTTCGCGGGCTGCTGGGGCTTCACAATCGACCGACGAGAGAAAGTTGGTCCGGACTGTGATCGCGATCACATACCCTTGTGACGACTGCCGCTGCACGCCTGGGAAGCTGTACCGATAATGGCCCTCGACTAGAAACCTTTAATTAAAGCAAGTACAGCCATAACTTTGACTGCCCAGGAGGCGATCTCATGGAGACGCGGCATCAGGTATCTTTGTTCTTTGTTCTTGTGTCGATCACGGGTCTGCTGTGTCTTTCCGCAGTGAATCCGCCCAGCGCGATGGCGGTTCCAAGCTATGCGCGGCAGACGGGCCTGGCGTGCAGTGGCTGCCACTACACGCCTCCGGAACTCAACCCTGCCGGACGTAAATTCAAACTGACTGGTTACGTCGATCGAGGAGATGACACCAAGACCGTCAAGGCCGATGGAGGCAAAAAGCGCGCCGCGCTCGACCTCCTCTCTTCACTGCCCCTTTCTGTAATGCTTGAGACGTTTTTTACCTCGCTCAAGACTGCGCAGCCGCAAACCCAGAACGGCAACTTCGAGTTCCCTCAAGATTTCTCCCTGTTCCTTTCGGGCGCATGGACCAGCAACGTCGGCAGCTTTCTTCAGGTGACTTACGACACGCAGGACGATCACTTCACCAGCGACAACACGGATATCCGCTTCGCGAACAAGACGAAGATGGGCGGCAAGGAACTGGTTTACGGCATCGATCTCAATAACAATCCCACCGTCGAGGATCTTTGGAACAGCACGCCAGCGTGGGGCTACCCGTGGATCGCAAGCGACAACGCGCCTACTCCCAACGCCGGTGCTTTCATCAACGGCGGTTTGGCCCAGGACGTAGCTGGACTCGGCGTGTTTGGCATGTGGAACGACCATCTCTATCTGGACGCGGCCATCTATCGCTCTGAGCACGTGGGGGGACCGCAGCCGAACCCAGGCGTGGGCGCGGGCTTCAATATCCGCGGCGTCGCTCCGTACTGGCGCCTGGCGTGGCAGGAGTTAACAGGAAAGACGCAGTATGAAATCGGAACTTATGGTATGCACCTGCGTTCGACCCCCAATGAAATCACCGATCCCACCGGGGCCAGCATTCCGACGGATTCGTACACGGACTGGGCCGTCGACACGCAAATCGACCGCACCATCGTCAGAACTGACGTGCTTTCATTCCGGGCTACGTACATCCGGGAAAACAACGATCTGCTAAGCCTGCTGTTTCAGGGCGGTGGTCCAGGGAGTCCGACTCCGCTGGTATCGCAAGGTTCGCACCGTTTGAACACGGTCATGGCCAATGCCGAATATCACATCGGCAACAAGTACACGGGCACGCTCGGCTGGTTCAATACAACCGGGACATCTGATCTCGCATTTTATCCGTCGGGGACTGCCGTGAGCGGCAATTTCAATGGCGACCCGAGGAGCGCGGGATACATTTTGAACGTCTCTTACTGGCCGTGGCAGAACCTGGAACTCGCAGCACAATACACCGGCTATACGCGCTTCAATGGCGCAGCGACGAACTACGACGGCTTCGGCCGCAACGCGAGCGCCAACAATACGCTCTATTTGGACGCCAGGATCTTTTTCTAGAGAGAGAGAGAAGAAGAGAGATAATTGGGTTTCATTGCAGCGGGTTTCTCTTAGCAGGAAGTGAGCCGTTGTTTGCAACAATTTCAAGGAGAAGAAAACAATGAACAACAAGTTGGCAATAAAGACATTCGCTGTCGTCGCGCTGATCGGTGGGCTGGGCGTGGCGGCGTGGGCCGGCGACATCGATGGCAAAGTTACGGGGATGAAAGGCAAGTCAGTGGTTTATGTAGAGGCCATTGCTGGCAAGACATTCCCGGCTCCGACGAATCACCCGGTCATGGATCAAAAAGGGCTGGTCTTTGCGCCGCACATCATGGCGGTACAACAGGGCACGACGGTTGAGTTCCTGAATAGCGACACCGTGCAGCACAACGTCTTCTGGACTGCGATCGGCAGCGATAAGAAAGCAGGGCACAATCTGGGGACGTGGCCCAAGGGTGAAAAACGATCCTTTACCTTCGATAAGGTGGGCGCGGTGCCGCTGCTCTGCAACGTACATCCGGAAATGGGCGCGTACATCATTGTCAGCCCAACTCCGTATTTTGCCGAAACCGACGACAGCGGCAATTACAAGATCAAAGATGTTCCGGACGGCAGCTACACTGTAACCGCCTGGCATGAAGGCGCCAAGAACCAGTCCAAACCGGTGACTGTGGCCGGTGGGGGCAAGGCGGATTTCACGGTAAGCAAGTAAGGCATCGAGAGAAAGAGGGGAGCGGGAAGTGAGCGATCCACAGCGCTCCCGTTCTTTTATCATTGCTTCTTCACCCGGCTTGCATCGACAAAAGGCGGGTTGACGTTCAGCCGTCCCAAGGACTAGAAATTGCCTTCATGCTGAAGCGATATAAGAACAAGAAGGTCGATGGGGACTGGCTGAACACGAACTTTCCCTGCATGATGGCGTGCCCGGCGCACACCAATGCCGGACGCTATGTCGGGCTGATTGCGGAGGGGCGCTTCGAAGAAGCCTATCGCATTGCGCGCGATCCCAATCCTCTGGCCAGCATCTGCGGACGAGTGTGCGCGCATCCCTGCGAGACCGCCTGCCGCCGCGGAGAAATCGACCGGCCCATTTCCATTCGTGCGCTCAAGCGTTTTCTTACCGAGCAGTTTGGGCCGGAGTCGAAGCATCCAATTCATGTAAATGAAGGACGGGGGCAGAAGAAGCTGCCTTTCAAGGTGGCGGTCGTAGGCGGCGGCCCGGTGGGTCTCTCGGCCGCGCACGATCTCGCCCTCATGGGATACGCCGTGACGATTTTCGAAGCTGCGCCGGTGGCGGGCGGAATGCTTTATCTGGGCATCCCCGAATACCGGCTGCCGCGCGACGTTGTGGAAGCGCAAGTGCGCGAGATTCTTGAGACCGGCGACATTACGCTCAAGCTGAATCATGCCGCCGGCCGCGACTTCACGGTTTCCGATCTGCGCCGTCAGGGGTTCGACGCCGTGCTCATCGCCGTGGGCGCGCATCGCAGCCGCGATCTCAGCATTCCGGGTGTCGATCTCGATGGCGTGCACAAAGGCATCGACTTCCTGCTCAATGTAAATCTTGGTTACAAATTCACCATCGGCAAGAAAGTGATTGTAATCGGCGGCGGCAACGTGGCGATGGACGTGGCCCGCTCGGCGGCGCGCGAAGTAGTGCGTCAACATGCGGGCGGAGTGCAAGACGCCGAGCCCTCTGACGAGAACGTCAGCGCTGTCGCCACCAAGGAAATGGTAGACATTTCTCTTTCTGCCTTGCGCATGGGCGCGCAGGAAGTGAATCTCGTCTGCCTGGAGCGCCGCGAAGAAATGCCTGCCGCTCTGGAAGAAATTGAGGAGGCCGAAGAAGAAGGCATCATCATGCACCCCGGCCTCGGCCCTAAGCGTATGGTGGGCAAAGATGGCAAGGTGGTCGCGCTCGAGACGCTCAAAACCAAGTGGGTTTTCGATCAGAACAAACGCTTCAATCCGGCATTTTTCGAGGGCAGCGAAAGCCAGATCGAGTGCGACACCATCATCATGGCGATTGGCCAGGCTCCGCGCCTCGATTTCCTCACGCCGGAAGATAAAGTGGAGCTGTCTCCACGCGGCTTGATCGCGGTTAATCCGCAAACGCTGATGACTTCGGCTGCCGGGATCTTCGCGGGCGGCGACTGCGTCTTCGGCCCGCGCTTGATTATCGACAGCGTAGGCGATGGCAAACGCGCGTCGGTCGGAATCGACGAATACCTGCGCAAGAACAAACATCCCGAGCCGATCATCGAAGTCGAAATACTGAAGCGGCACAACATGCCGCTGGATTATCTGGACATCAACCGCCAGCCGGTGCCGATGCTTCCGCTTGAGCGGCGAACGGGCGTGACGGAAGTGGAAGTCGGCTACGATGCCCCGGAAGCGATTGCGGAAGCGCAACGCTGCCTGCACTGCTGGGTGAACACGATTTTCGAAGGCACGCCGGAAGATGGCAGCATGTGCATTCTGTGCGGCGGCTGCGTCGATGTTTGCCCGGAAAAATGTCTGGAGTTGGTTTCGCTCGATCGCATCCACTTCGAACCCCAGACCGTGCAGCACATTCGCGACAATCAGGAATGTTTCGGCGTGGAATTCGACGAAGTGGCGGCGGACGAGCTGGACATCGTGACCGGCGCCGCCATGTTGAAAGATGAGACCCGCTGCATCCGCTGCGGCCTCTGCGCCATGCGCTGTCCAGTAGGCACGATCACCATGGAGTCGTACAATTTCATTCCCGCCGAACCGACCGGGCTGATTTCGGTGGCGGCGATTGGAGCAGGATTGCAGTCGAAGTAGGTGAGAAGAGACACATGCCAGACGAAACCAAACCCGAAAACCCCGACAACGCGGTCGACCGCCGGCAATTTTTTGCGAAACTTGGCTTGGGCTCGCTGGGCATTGCTGCTGCGGGCACAGCGGCCTTTGCGTATCAGTTCCTCGAGCCGAACGTGCTGTACGAGCCCTCGCCCGTGGTCAATGCGGGCAAGCCCGACCGCTATCCGCTCGATTCCGTCACGCTCGACGTGAACTCGGGCATTTACATCATTCACTCGCAGGAAGGCTATTTCTCGCTCAGCGCGGTGTGCACGCATCTCGGCTGCCTCACGGCGTGGAAGCCGGAGCTGGGCATCATTGCCTGCCCGTGCCATGGCAGCAAGTTCAAAGAAACGGGAGAAAAGATCGAAGGGCCGGCGCCCCGGCCGCTGCCGTGGAAACGCATTTGGCTTAACGACGACGGAGATTTGCTGGTGGATCGCTCCACCGACGTTCCTCCGCTGCAACGGAATTCCTTCGTGAGGGTCTGACATAGAGAGAACCAGCAATGGCGAAAACAGTAGACCAATATTTCGACGATTTACGAGGCACGCGGGTGTGGCGCTCGATCTTTCGCAGCGGCACCGGATCGAGCACGCTGAAGCGCGCGCTGGCCATCCAGCAGAACGTCTTCCTCCACCTGTTCTCCACCAAGGTGCGCACGCGCATGCTGGGCTTCAGCGCGACGTGGTATTTGGGCACGCTTACGCTGGGGACATTTATCGTTCTGGTCGCAACCGGAATCCCCCTGATGCTTTACTACCATCCTTCGGCGCCGCAGGCTTACGCCGATATGAAGGATCTGCAGTTTGTGGTTTCCTCGGGACTGTTTCTGCGCAATCTGCATCGCTGGTCGGCGCACGCCATGGTTTTCCTGGTGTTTGCCCATATGTTTAAAGTTTTTTATCGCGGGGCTTATCGCACGCCGCGCGAGTTCAACTGGGTGATCGGTGTGATTCTTCTGTTGATGACGCTGCTTCTCAGTTACACCGGCTACCTGCTGCCCTGGGACCAACTGGCCTACTGGGCAATCACGGTGGGATCGAACATCGCGTCCGCGGTGCCGGTAATGGGTAACAAGATTCACTTCCTGCTGCTGGGTGGGAATGCGGTCAACGCCAACGCGCTGCTGCGTTTTTATGTGCTGCATTGCATGATTCTTCCGTTAGCGGCGATGTTCTTCGTGGCCATCCACTTCTGGCGCATCCGCAAAGATGGCGGTCTCTACTCCCACGCCAGCGAACCGGCAACGCTACGAGCGCAGGCTGCCGAGAAGCCCACGTCTCGCAAAGGCGGCGAGACGTGGGGCACTCAGGACACCGTGAAGGAGGCGCAATAATCATGGCTGACTCCAAAGACTTTACCGCGGGCATCGATTCCAACGCGAAGAAGTCACCGCGCCGCATCGTCTTCATCACCCGCCGCACTTCGGCTCAGGTAAAGACCGACAGTGAAGATCAGATACAGACTTTTCCCGAAGTCCTGTTCCGCGCGGCTGTCGCCATTCAAGTTCTCGCCATTGCGCTGGTGTGGATCTCACTGGTGTTCAACGCACCGCTCGAAGGCCTGGCTGATCCTTCACACACTCCAAATCCAGCGAAAGCGCCCTGGTATTTTCTCGGGCTGCAAGAAATGCTGCACTACTTTCCGCCGGTCGTGGCAGGGGTGCTGGTTCCGGGGTTGGTGGTGATGGCGCTGATCGTGATTCCCTACTTTAAGGTCAACATTGAAGCGGATGGACTCTTCCTGAAGGACCGGCAACGGCGGCTGCAGATCTTCTATTTAGTTGTGAGCGCTCTGTCGTTGTTCTTGTTGTTTTTCAAGGTGTATGCGGCTCTCGTCCCAACTCTGATCATGGCTGCGGTGATGCTCTTGGCGGCGCGGAGTTCTCCGCAATCGTCTTCGCCTTTGCGCCGTTACCTGGCTGGCAGGCCGCTTTCCTATTGGGTGATGACATGGTTTTTATTTGAGCTGGTGGTGCTGACCGCCATCGGAACATTTTTCCGCGGGCCGGGCTGGTCCTGGGTTTGGCCGTGGCAAGGGTACTAATGCTCTCATGAAAGAAAAACTCAAATCGCTGTGGCAGAAATTGTTCGGGGACAGTGTTCGCGCGTTCGGCGTGGTTAGTCTGGTGTTTCTGATTTCGCTTGTCATCGCCCCGGCGAAGAACTACTTCAGCGAGTGGCGTCATTATCAACATGGCTATTTGAAGATGATCCGCAACCGCAGCGATGCGGTTACGCTGCAACGGCATTTCCAGGGGGGGATTCAGCAGATCTGGCTGCCCGACCTGGGCGTGGTCGACCGCTGCACGAGTTGCCACGTTGGTTTGAAAGAGGCCAGCCTCACCGACGTAAGCATGCAACCCTTCCGCCCGCATCCCGTGATTCCGCACAAGCTCGACCAATTCGGATGCACGGTGTGCCACCGTGGGCAGGGCGCCGCGACTACTGTAGCCGAAGCGCACAACAGCACGCTGGCGTGGGAGCAGCCGATTCTGCCGACGAAATACATCGAGTCTTCGTGCGGCGAGTGCCATCGCGGGCCGCTCCCGGGCGCGCCTCAACTGAATCAAGGCCGGCATCTGCTGGCGCGCTACGGCTGCGTGCATTGCCATACGGTTAAGCTGCCCGATGGTCGCACGATGAAGCCGGCAGACGATCCGCCGTCACTTGAGCACATCGCCGACAAGACCACGCGCGAGTGGGTTTATGTCTGGCTGAAAGATCCGCAGGCTTACGCGAGCACGGCTACGATGCCGAACTTCAAGCTGAGCGATGACGATGCACGCGACGTTTCCGCATTTCTGATTGCGAACAGCACTCCGCAGGCGGGAGATACTGCCGCGCTTTCGGCGAAGGCATCGTCTGATCCCGCCGCCGGCGCCAGCTTATATGGAGAGTCTTTTTGCGCCTCGTGCCACGCGGTGCAAAATGCCGCCGGCAATGTGGTGGGCGGCGACGTGGGCCCCGAGTTGACGCGCGTGGGCAGCAAAGTAAAGCCGGAGTGGCTGCAGGCTTGGCTGCGAAATCCGCGCGCTTATGACGCAGAGACCGCGATGCCGCACTACCGCTTCAACGATCCGCAGGTCGCGACACTGGCGGGATTCCTCGAAGCCAAGACCGACTCTGACCTTCTCGCCAACGTGCACCTCGAAGCCGCCACGCCCGAACAGATCGCGCACGGCAAGCGCCTGGTCTCCGATTACGGCTGCGCGTCGTGTCATGAAATCGCGGGCATCAAGAAGCCGGAGAACTTTGCGCCCGAACTCAGCCGCATCGGGAGTAAGCCCGTCACTCAACTGGTGTTCCTGCCGGGCATGCAGCACACGCTTCCCGACTACATCGCGGCCAAAATCAAGCAGCCGCGCGCGTTTGGGCAAGCTTTGAAGATGCCACAGTACAGCTTCACGCCGGCGCAGATCGATTCGCTCGCCACGGCTCTGCTCGCGCTCAACGACAGAGCTGCCACGTTGCCGCCGTCGCTGACGGTGGAGGCGAAGCCGGAGTCGGACTATCAACCCGCAGGCAAGGCAGGAAAGCTGATGACCGACCTGGCCTGCTTCAGTTGCCATCGCATCAATGGCCACGGCGGCGACATGGCGCCCGATCTCACCTGGGAAGGCAGTTCGGTACAACGCCAGTGGCTGGTGGAGTTCCTGAAGAACCCGAACACGCTGCGGCCATCGCTGATCCGCCGCATGCCAAAATTCAACCTCAACGAGGGCGAGGTCAACGAACTCACGGATTACATCATGACCGTGTACCAGAGCCCGCCGTCGACCGCGATTCCATGCCGTTGAGCGGCTATCCGCAAGGCCAGGTGGAACTGGGCAAACAGCTCTTCTACGGCAAGTATGCCTGCCAGGGCTGCCATATTGTGGATACAAAGATCGATAAGGGCTACATCGGCCCGACGCTCACGCAAGTGGGATCGCGCCTTGCTGCTGCGTGGATCTTTCAATGGATGAAGAATCCGCAAGCCCTGCGCCCCGGGACGGCGGAGCCAAACCGCGCCATGAGCGACGAAGATGCCCGCGCCCTGACCGCATTCCTTATCTCGCAAAAAGGCGGAGGCAAATTGGAGGTGGCAAAGAAATGATTCGTTCCGCTCGGACTGTTGTTACGTTATTTGCCGCTGCGCTGGCAACGCTGGCCACGTCCTGTTCGCACAAGAGCGCGTCCGCATCGCTGCCTAAGCCGACCGCATTCGGCGTGGCCATTGTCGAATCGAGCGGCGGAAAGCAAACCGCGCAGGCCGGTACGGCGCTGCCGCAGCCGCTGGTGGTGCAGGTGAATGATGAGCAGGGCACGTCCGTCGCGGGTGCGCTCGTCGAATTCAGCGCCGCACCAGGAGTGGCTTTCGACCCGGCCAATAGCCTCACCGATTCGAGCGGGCAGGTCACGACCAACGTAACTCTAGGAGGTATGGCGGGCCGTTATCGACTCACCGCGCTTGGCGCCGACAAAGCGGGGAAGAAGATTGAACTGACAATCGAAGAGATCGCTCTCGGTTATCAGCAGACTCTAGGCCGCCAGCTTAACGATCAGTATTGCGAGCGCTGTCACAATCCTGAGTCGACGGTGGAGCGTGTGTCGAACTTCGACAACCTGGAAGTCAAGCCGCATCCCTTCACCGAGGGCGATACGCTCAACAAGATCAGCGATGCCGATCTCACTTCCATCATCAGCTATGGCGGCCCCGCACTCAACAAATCCGCGCTCATGCCGGCCTGGGGCAACACTCTCAGCAAGTCCGACATTCAGGCGCTGATATCCTATATCCGTGCCATCTCCGATCCACCCAACCGCAATGCCGGCCCGGTGTACGCGAAGAATTAGTCCTGTGCTTGTGCCAGACCTTGCTTGTTCCGCTTGGGCTCCGTCCCGTGAACGGATAGTGCTCTGACGGTTGGCATTTGCTAATCACCCATTTCTACGACGCGCTCGGGGCCACCAAATTTATCAACGGCGGCCTGTACTTTTTGGCGTATTTGCGCTGCAATTTGAAGATTCATCAGAACAAAGTCATGCCACATTGCGCGATTATGAGGGATAGCGTTTGCGGCGTGGCCCAATCCCGCTGTGGCATCGTCTAGCATGTGCCCGGCAAAGCGCAGTTGCCGCTTCATGTATGGCGTGCGTTTTTCGTCGAGCGTGGAATCCAGAGCCACTATCCGCGTTCGTTCTGCCGCGATTAGTTCTTCCAAAGTTGGCATGCTGCTTATTTTACGCCGATGGTAGAATCTGGGGCATGGGCAGGCTGTGTAATCTCGGTTTCAGCGAAGAGGCTAAGCGGAAGCTTACTGCCGACTACGCGGCGAACTCCGGCCCTGTGCCAACTGCTAAGTGCCAGTGTGGTCGATTGTGTGTTGCGAAGAATTACGGCGGCGACTGGCTACCTGAAACGCACGATAAGCCAACTCCATACCGGGCTGGCAAAGGTGGCGGATACAAGCGGTAGGGCATGCGCGGAACACGCGGTCCCTCAATTGTTCCGGGTTATCCGCAACACTTTCAGAATTTCATCAGCGGTTGTGTGGCGATCCGGGTAGTCATCCACGATTCGAGCGATGGCTCTCAAGAAGGCATTTATTGCGGGTAGGGTTCTTAGCGAATCCTGTTCCGATTCGTTAGGTGCACCATGCAAGGGGTATGTGTTCCCGTGGATCGACAATGAGCCGAAACGGAATGGCATTTCGTAAACCTGTCCGAGGCCGCACTGCATCGCGATCTGTTCGATGGGCTTTCTCTTGACCAAACGTGCCGCCAGCTTCGGAAGAAACTCGGCAGTTGCGTTTTGCCCTGTGGGCTTGTGGACGAGGCGACCGTACCCGGCCTCAAGATTAGCGCGCATCATCTTGATGTATTCAGAGGGTATTGTCTTAACGTATTCTGCGGCGTTGCCTTCGCTTTCAGAAATCCAGAACAGCCGGATTAAATCATCAGACAGGATTCGCATTATGCCATCGAGGGGAATCGGCAGGTTGCGGATGCGGAAAGCTGCTTCGCCCAATTGAATTCCGCGATCAATAAAATGGGCAATGACCTTCGCTTGTTCTTTCTCGGCATACTTGTAGCGTGGCTGATCGCCCCGTGCCTTCAACTCGTCGATGCGTTCCCGCATCGTCAGCAGATATTCTTCCTCCGTGAACAGCACCGCCTTTTTCATGGCATTTCGATTCTGAGCATGCTGCACTTGGCTGTCAAGCGTAGCGGCTGCGGTACGGTTTGACCGGTATGTCGTATCCGCTTTGCTGCCCTGTCGGCTTGTTGACAGGCCACCGACCGCGACCGAAAATAGAAGTATGAGCACAACTAAGTACGAACAAATCTTAGGAGAGCTTCTGCGGGATGGGAAGACCGCATGCCAAGGCATCAGGCTCGATATCAAGGTCAAGGAAATGCGGGTTGATCAAGTTACTACGCCCGTGGCCCGCGCAATTGCGGAGATGGCGCTATCACCAATGTCAAGTGTTGCAGTAGAGGATGGCAGATACAAATTGCGGTACATCTTCGATGGCAAGCAGCACGAGGATTTCAGTGCGCGTGCAGGATGGCCACCTTTTAGCGGGGTAGCGGCACAGAAAATCTGGTGGCCCCGGCGTGAGTCGGACACGCGACCCTTCGTTTAGGAAACGAATGCTCTATCCATCTGAGCTACGTGGCCGCGAGTTTCATTCTACCGCCTTCTCTAAATCATCCGCAGCTTTGCCGATTGCGGCTGCGACGTTTTGCAGAACCTGGCCGACCATCGGAACCTGGGAGTCAGCCTCCTGCCATTTTTCCTGATCCATGTATTCGCGAACCGCCGCAATCGGCTTGGCTCCGTAACCGGTGTATGCGCCGGGAGCGTAGACCTGATGCTTGAACCATGGCCGCTCCGGCAGGCCTTTCTCGGTTAGGAACGTTCTTTGAATCTGAATTAGCTCCGCGTTCAGAGCCGTGGCGGTGGGCGCGGGCAGATTGGTTCCCGTGGCCTGCCATTTGGCAAACGCCGCCTGATAACGTTCCGCGCTCTTCTTGATCGCCTCGACTCCGTTTTTTAGGGGTGCGAAATTCATAAACGGTGGAACCTGCTTGGCCGGAGGTGGAACGGAGGTTTTGCGCGGATCGGCCGTCGCCGAGAAAACGCCTTCTTTCAGTTCCAGATTTCGTTCCGTGATTTCCTCCTGCTTGTCCTTCAGCAGTTTCTCCAGGTCTTTGACGTAACGTTCGATGGTCTCCGCTTCGCCGTTGTATTCGTAGGGAATCAGGTCGGCATCGGCCAGCCGCATCACCGCGGTGCCGCCGGTTTGCGCCAGGGCGCGACCGTAGGAAAAATCGGCATCCACAAATTTGGTGTACCAGTAGAAATCGTCATAGATGGAATGGTAGGAGTCGGCATCGTTTTCTCCGCCATAACCGATGTTGAGAGCGGAGATGCCTGCGTGATCCTGAAAGGCGGTGAAGTCGGAGCCGTCCCCGAGCGCGCCGATTCGCACGTCGTTGCTCTTTCTAATCTCCGTACGCTCCTCGGCGTTTTTCGCTCTGGCAATTTGCTGCAGGCGTGCCCGTTGCTGCACCGGGATGCGCTTCTCCGGATCCTGAATGTCACGGGCTACATCGTTAATCAGGTGTTGCAGGTCATGCGTGCCTCCGGCGTGGAAAAAGCCGCGGCCGTTGCTATCCGAATTGATGTAAGCGACCGCGTGCTTCTTAAGCTCATCGTTATGAGTTTCGACCCACTCGGTCGAGCCCAGCAGACCCGGCTCTTCGCCATCCCACGCGCACAGGATGATAGTCCGCTTCGGGTTCCATCCTTGTTTATGCAGTTCGCCGAGCACGCGAGCTTCTTCTAAAACGGTGACCATCCCCGAGATTGGATCGTCCGCGCCATTCACCCAGGCATCGAAATGATTTCCTCGGATCACCCATTCGTCGGCCGCATCCGATCCGCGCATGGTGGCAATCACGTCATTCACCGGCTTCAAGTCCCAGTCCGAAGCCACTTTCAGATGGACTTTCGCGGGGCCGGGGCCAACGTGATAGGTGATGGGCAGCGCTCCACGCCAACCCTCCGGGGCAACCGGTCCCTGCAAGGCGGAAAGCAGCGGCAGCGCATCGCCCCAGGAAATCGGCAGAACGGGAATCTTGGTGATGGTCTTCGCGTCTTTGATGTCGAGACGCTTGGCATCGGCAGTGGCGCCGACGCCGGGAGTCAACGGGTCGCCGGGATAATCCGTATCCATCACGCTGCCGCGCTGCACGCCTTCGCGCGGCCGCCAGCCGCCTTTGGGATAGTCGTCGCCATTGAAGAAGCCGTCGTCTTTAGGATCGGAATAAATGATGCAGCCGATGGCCCCATGCTCGGCTCCAACTTTCGGCTTGATGCCGCGCCAGCCTTCGCCGTAGCGTGCAATCACGATGGCACCCTTGACGGAAATCCCCAGACGGTCCAGCTGCTCGTAGTCTTCGCGGTTGCCGTAGTTCACGTAGACGAGCGGCGCCGTTACGTCTCCGTCGATGGAGTAGGCGTTGTAAGTAGGTAACTGTTCGGCGGTCTGGCTGGAAGTTGGATCGCCTGGGACGGCAGGTTCCTGCAACTTGGCGCGAAACTTGGTGGGGTCGAGCATCTCGACGATGCGTTCTTTGGGCGTAGGGAAGAGCACTGTGAAAGTTTCGATATGTGCGTCGAATCCAAATTCTTTGAACTTGGCGAGCAACCACTCCGCATTGTCTTTGTCGTAGGGAGATCCCACGTGGTGGGGACGCGCACTCAAACGCTGCATGCTCTGGCGCAGATTGTTGGGAACGATGCCGTCCTGCAGTTTCTTCTCCCAGTCGCGTTCTGTCTTGGAGGATTGCGAAGAATAGCCGGCGAGACGGGAGGTCTCGGGAGCGGCAGTTGGCATGGATTGGGCCAGCGCGAGTTGAGTGATGGTCAGAAGCGTGAGATATGCGACAAAAGAGCGAAGTGAAGTCAAGAAACCCTCCCTGGATAATTCTTTTTTTGTCTGGATTGATTGCGGGGGGAATTATAGGACAAAAGGCAGGCTAAGAGTCGCACGAACATGCGCGGTTTGCCTTGACCTTACTGAGCCGTTCTGTCGAGTTGAAAAGCGGCGTTAAGAAGTGGCGCGCACAGGAGGCCGCGCCACTTCGTCGAGTTATACCCAAGGTCAGTGATACCCGAGATTAGGTACCGGTTCGCTGGGCCTGCGCCGGTGGCGCGCCCAAGGCTGTCGCGACTCCGGTCCCGATCGGCGACCCCAGCCCACAGCATGCATTCCATCCCGGACCTGCGGAATAGGCTCCGTTGTTGCCGGAGGTGATGCTATTGAAATCGCCGCTGGCGTTCTGGTACAGCAATGGATTGACGAAACCGACCGGCTTACCGATGCTCTGGTTGATCAGCGCGATCAATCCAGCCCAGAGCGGAGCCACGGCGCTGGTGCCCCCGATTACGTCGGGTTGGCCTTCGACGAGAGTAACGTAGCCGGTGGTGGGGTCGGCATCCCCGGCAACGTCGGGAACGCCTCGGCCAACATTTTTACTGGGATTGGCGGACGGAGGAACTCCGGCGCCATTCTGGTAAGTGGGAAGCGGAAACACGTCGCTGATGCCGCCTCCGGTTGCGCCTTCATTATTTGCCAGCTCGTTCCACACAACTTCGCTGGTAATGGTGTTACCCGAAGCCACCAGTTGCGTGCCTCCACAAGCCAGCACGTTGGGACTCGATGCCGGGAAATCCACATGGTTCAGGTTATCGGTTACGCCGTCCGTCGAGCCGTTGTCGCCAGCCGCAACGCAGATGGTTACACCCAGTGCAGCCGCGGCCTGGAACGCAGAATCCATGGATGTCATGGCCTGCTGAGTCCATGTGGATTCGGGACCACCCCAACTGATGGAGAGGATGGACGGGTTATTCGTGCTGTCGTGTACGGCGGTCGTGATCGCGTTCAGAAAGCCGGCGTCCGTGTTGTCGGCAAAATAGGCGACGATCTTGGCTCCCGGCGCGATCGCCCCGGATACTTCGATATCCAACATCACTTCGCCATCCGGGCCGTTCGGGTCTCCGGTGGGATTGTTGCTGCCGTTGCCGACCGAAACCGCCGATACGGTTGGCGTCTCGGTCAAGTTGAGCTGACTCCAGTAATTGCTGAGATCGGTAGGGTTGAAGCCGCCGCCCAGTTCGATCAGCGCGATACATTCTCCGGATCCATCCACGCCGGTCGGATAGTCGTAAAGCGTGGCAACCTGTATGGGCGTGTAGGACAAGTTCACGGCAGCGGCACGGGCGCCGGCCCGCGCGTGCCGTCTACGAAAATGGGGTTTCGCTTGTGGACGATTGTCCAGACCAAACACGCCCTCGATCACGTCTCGCAGTTCGGCAGGGACTTGGACCGCCCCCGTGCGTCCGCGATACTTGCCAGCCGTGGGATGCTGGTATTCCTTCAGCTCGACGCCAAACGCCTGGTTCATTGCAGTGACTGTCCCGGAGAGAATGACTGTGCGACGCGCGGCGCTCTTTTCTTTTACGGTGAGTTTGTGTTCGCGGGCAAATGACTCGACGCGCGCAATGGCGTCGGGATCGGCTCCATGGCGCTGCTCGAATTCTTTGCGGCTCAAGATGGTGCGTTTCTCAATCGGTTTGGTGAATTCCTCGGGGTTGACAATCGGCCCCTTCCCCGCACGAGATCGCAGGCGGATGGTCACGTCAACGGCTTCATTGGGATTGGCTGGACCAATCTCTTTGGCTCCTTGCAGCGGAGCGCGCTCACTACCGGCCAGTGGAAGAGGTTTCTTCGGAGTAGACATAGATCTCCTTTCGGTGGGGCCGAGCGTCGAGAGAAGCATAGCGGCGTTACTACAGGAGTTTTCTTGCGGAACTCCACCCAGGGAAAGGAGCCTAGCCTTCTGCCATCCTCGAAAATCGCTGCTGGCCCGTTAGATGGCAGAAAGGTAGCAGCAGAGCGGCAACAAAGCAAGATGTTTCTCGATCTGGTTACGAAAAACGAACTGAGTGGCCGGACAAACCCGGATGCTTGCGCTTTCGCTTGACAGCAACTGCGGCCGGGGAGCAAAATTCTGGCCGTACATCATCGACTCGGCCAATCTTCCCCTCGCTGGGTCGCAGCACAAATCAAGATGGTCAGCATGTCCGCTGAGGGCAGCGGAGCCTCGCGGGTGCTACGCGCTGGCTTACTTGTCCGGAGGGATAGTCCATGCGAAAAGGGTTGGGTGGCCTGGGAACTCTGTTGGTGTTGGGGCTTGGAATGGGCTTGCTGCGCGGTGGTCCGGCGCCCGGCGGGGGTGCCCCTTCCGCAAGGCCTGGCGCGGATCACCCACAACCAGAGGCCCGGAGTGCCGCTATTGCTGCCGCCACGAAATGCGGCAAACCGCTGTGCGTGGAGGACGATCTGGTGGACGCCGTTGACGCCTTTTTTCCTCACCAGCGAGATACTGGCAAAAGCGATGATAAGAGCCGGCTGACTCAGCAATTTCGGGACTTGGCCAAAAGCAAGAAAGAGATCAGCTTTGTAATCGCAATCGTTCCCGACCCGGTTCATACCCACCTCGGTTTGTTTTTTGATCGAACCATCGATGCAATCCAGCACGGCGCACAACAAGCGGGCTGGATATTCGACCGTGCCACTGTCCCGTGGGACAGCCATGAGCACCCGGAATCGACCGATTTCCACCTTCGCCTGCAGCAGCAAGACTATCAACAGGACAAAGAAGACCTGCCCGGCCTCATGATCTTCCGGCGCTCAGATCCAGATGAACAGCACTTGAACTCTTCGCTGTTTGTCTTCGTGGTGGGAGAAACTCCGACCGGCGGCGTGACCAAGGAACAATTCAGAACCGCGGTCAAGCTGATGGGGATGGTTGCCAAGGCTGGAAATCCTTTGCGCATTATCGGACCGACTTTTTCTGGTTCGCTATACTCCCTCGCCCAACTGATCACTAACGAATTGCGTGCGGAACAATTCAGCGGCGTCGTAATCCGCAGCGGCACCGTGAGCAGTTGGGAAACGGAACAATGGTTCACGAAATGGTCCGAAAAGCAAGCTTGCGAGGGCGGGTTGCGCGTGGACTTTGCAACCTTTCAACAAAGCGATCAGTACATGCAGCGCAAGTTTATTGAATTCGAAAACCGCAGAGGGTACACGCCCGACAAAATCGCCGTACTCACCGAAGACGAAACGGCATACGGCAACGTCGACCTTCGCTCTGCGGCATCGCCGCCATCTTCTTCAGAAGCCTCGAAGCAGAAGCCTTGTCCCTCGGCAACTCCCGCACCGGAAACAGAAACACCGGAAGAGTCCAAGCTCGAAGTACAGCTCGAAGTACAGGAAGAATCCATGTTGCATCTCTACTTCCCGCGCGATATCTCCCAATTACGCAGCGCCTACCAGCAGGGATTCGAGCAGCGGGCATCGTCGCCGGACGATAGCTATAAGGTTCGCTCTACCTTGCCGCTGAACTTGCAAGACACCGGTAGCGATGACGATTCGGTACAGCAGTTTGCCCATTCGGAATCTCCGCTGTCGCAGGAGTCCATCCTCCTGGGAATCGTAACGGCGATTCGCGAGCGCCATATTCAGTTCGTGGTGCTGCAAGCCACGAATCCGATGGATATGCTTTTTCTGAGCGCGTTTCTCAAGAAGGGCTATTCGCAAGCCCGCGTGGTGGCCATGCCGGCAGACCTGCTGCTTAGCCGCGACGCCGATGACGTATCGCTGTTGCACGGCGTAATGGCATTGACTACGTACTCTTTGCTGCCGGACATGGATGAACAGGTCGCCGTGCCCGGTGATTTGCCACAAACCGGACGCGCGGATCATATCTTTCCCAATGCCTACGGAGCCGGCACTTATAACGCGACGATTGCGCAAATTAAGTGCATCGATTTACCTGCTTCCAAGCCCTGCGACATTAAGCAATCACCCGCTGGCGTGCCTGCGGTCCTCTACACGGAATATGGCTGGCCGACGCTGGCCTGGCCGCGCAGTCCGCGCCGTCCGCTGGCCCCACCGGTTTGGCTTACGGTTTTAGGCCGCGGCGGGTTTTGGCCGTTGGCCATTTTGGACAGTAGCGACAAGGCGGGGAACGTTGAGCCCTCGCCCAGGCCCATTTATTCCGCTGCAGCGCCGCGTTATCCAGGGTTTTCGCCGCCGTGGCCGATGTTCTGGGGGATAGTTTGCGGCTTCGTTCTGGCCCTGATAGCGGGGTTTGGGCTGCTTCTCCGGAAAGGCTCGATTCTCGCTTCTTCTTCCGCGATGACGCTACTGGCGCCGGTCAAAGATCCTTACCGCTCGGCACTGATCGCCATTACCGGCTGGTTGCTCTTGACGACGCTGATGTTCCTGCTTTGGCCCTGGGCGAACTGGGCGGGACTGGGATGGATGCCGGTGTTGCGCGTGATCGTCGGGGCCGCCGCCGCCTTGTTGCTCTGTGGCATTTGTGCCGATGCACTCGATCAAAGGGGAGTGATGCGCGTCAGCGAGATCTTCGTCCCGGTGGCCGCAGTATTAGTGGCTTGTTTTGTGGCCCTTTATGGATTTGGCCACACGCAAACTCCCTTTCTCTATCGCTACATTCACCTTACTTCCGGAGTATCTCCGCTTCTGCCTTTCCTCTGCTTGCTAGCGGGAGGCCTGTGGTGGGCCTGGTTCTCGCTTAACGGCCTAGCTCTGGTGGATAAGCGCCGGCCCCAGCTACCGAACGACGAAGACCTTCCCACGGCCGCACCCCCGGAGCATACCGCGGCATCCGTCACGCGCTCGCGATCCAGACCGCTCTCGGAAATGTCGGCCGAAAAGCTGGTGCACGTCGCGCAACCCGCCGCTCTCGACCTCCGGGTCTACGCTCCGGCGCTTGCTATCTTGGGGGTTACGCTCCTTGCCTTCGACCGCTTTCATCCCCTGCTCAGCCTGGAGACCGGCCATTTCGAGTGGATATACGCCGTCTCGCTAGCGATAGTGACGTTTGCTCTCTTTTGTACGCTTTTCCGCTTGCTCGTCATTTGGCAGGAATCCCACAAAATACTCACCTATCTCGATCTCTTTCCGTTGCGGCGCGCGTTCGCCGAACTCCACTTTGCCTGGCAGCCGATTTGGCGCTTCGGAGGCGGCCGCTGGCAGGACTTGTACCGGCTGATTTCCCGACAGCTGGAGACTTTGGAACACTTGAAGCCCCTGCTCCGCAAGGATAACGGCGTGGCTGCCGGAGTATTGCTTCGTGGCATCGAGGCAACCGCACAGCAGCAGGACGAACTTTACCAGCGGTATGCGGCTCTGTCCTCGCCCGGGTCCAAGGATCCAAACGCGAAAGAGCCCGGACGTTCCGATTACCTGATGAACCAGTATCAGCTTCTGCAAAAAAGCATTGCATACACGTGTGCCGCCGCTCTTACCTACCTGCAGCCCAGATGGCGGGACAGTGAAGGGTTGATCATGTGCGAAGTGGGTTCGGATGACGACACAAAGGGCGTTACCGTGGTGTGCGGAGACAAGAAGGATGACTCGGAACCTTCCTTGCCCACTCGGCTCGCCGAGCGGTTTGTCGCCCTGGTTTATCTTAACTTTATCCTTACCATACTTCTGCGCATGAAGACTCTGGCCATGACCGCCGGGGGCCTGTATGTTTTCCTGCTTCTCTCCGTCAACTCTTACCCGTTTGAACCCAAAATCGCCTTGCGCTCCATCGCGATTCTGATGCTGATACTTGTGGTTGGCGTGGTGGGTTATGTGTTCGCCCAGATTCATCGCGATTCCATTCTTAGCCTGGTGACTCAGACCAAGCCCGGAGAACTCGGGATAGCGTTCTGGCTGCGCATGGGGACCTTCGTCGCCCTGCCGCTTCTGAGCCTTTTGGTGTCGCAATTCCCGGCGCTGAATAACGTTGTCTTCTCCTGGCTGGAGCCAGCCGTGGACGCATTGAAATGAGGGGCTGGCCGAGGCCATCTTTACGGTCGATATCGTCACCGAGCACAAACTGAGGCGGTTGCCTTAGGTTCCGATAGAGTCTCTGGTCTGTATTCGGGCAATAAGGGTTCTGGTACGATTTTAGGACTAAACCTGCGTGGGCAGGAGATCTCCCCCTTCCAATACCAACCATACGTGGCACGGGGTGAAAAATGATCGGGAACGGCATCGGGCCTCTCACGATAGTCGGTAATTCCCTCAACCGCTGCTTTCGCGGCAGGGCGAGGTCATCGGCAGTCCTTCTTGGTTTGACCCTTGTGCTGGCAAGCTGCGTCAGCGCGGGCAATGGAAATGGATCGAGCCCGGCCCCCACTGCTTCGTTGACCGCAAACCCTGCATCGATTGTCGCGGGAACGCCCGTCACGCTTACGTGGCTCGCCACGAACGCAGACATGGGTACCATCAACAGTGGGGTAGGGCCGGTTGGCATCAACGGCAGCACCGTTCTGACCCAGGGCGGTCCGGGTTACCCCACCGGGACCAGTACTACCTACACTTACACCGCCACCGGACCCGGCGGGACCGCCACAGCGACGGCGACGGTCACGGTTAGTCTGGTTAGTTCCTTCGACGGAATGATCCACTCAGACAACCCGCTTCTTACCGATAACGATATTGACCCTAACGGCGCAGTTGGGACTAAGCAGTACATGGAGTACATAAACAACTTCTATCAGGCTTACGACAAGCTCACGAACGCGCCGATAGTGTGGACGACGGGACCGGGACCGCAGCCAATCAATACGCCGTGGGCGGCGGTTTATCTGTCTGAACCACAATGCTGGCTCGACGCAAGCGGCAATCCGTACATCCAATTAGATGCGGTGATTGATTTTGATCGGCTGGCGAACCGCTGGGTGATTATCGGAAAAACCACCGTCATAAACGACTACTACTTTTGCATTGCGATTTCCAGCACAGACGACTTGGCCTCCCCGTCTCTGACTTGGCAAGCCTATGATTTTAAGTTGGCAGCACCAGGCGTCCTGGGAATGAACGCGTCCGGCGACTACTACTTCCCGGATTGGCCCAAATTTGGCACTTGGCCGGATGGCTACTACGTCGCGATGGACGAGCAGGATATTGATAACGGCTACGCGGAGGTGGGTGTCCTCGTGTGCGCCATCGACCGCCCCGACATATTGAACAACTCCGGCAGTATCAAGAGCGCCGCGTGTACCACTGTTCCCGCGCCTTTGAGCGGCGGCCTTTTTCTTGGCCACAGCCTGATCCCTGCTGATGTAGATGGAACTACTCCTCCTCCGACCGGTCGGGACGAATTCATGGTCAGCATCGAGAATCCCCCAAATGACGGTTCGACGCAGCAGGGCCCGACCACACAGTCCACCACTTTCAACTTATGGGATTTCCACGTGGACTGGATGGCGAGCCTGGCACCGACGCTAACCCTTGTCCGACAGTCGACGCCCGCGGTGACGGCGTACATACCCGGGTGCTACCTCTACGCGGGGGTGCCAGCAATCACGAATTGCGTTCCCGAAAATCGGACCAATGGTGGAGAAATAGTCGATTCCGTGGGCGACCGCTTTATGCCTCGCTTTGCCTACCGCAATTACGGCAGCTACGAGTCGTTTCTCATAAGCCATACGGTACAAACGGGTCCAGGTCCTTCTGGCACTAACCCCGACGCCTACCAGACAGGGATTCGCTGGTATCAGCTAACCGACAACGGTAGCGGCACTCCTGCGGTTTCTCAATCTGGCACGATAAATCCGGATGCGACCCTCTACCGCTTCTTGCCCAGTATCGCCCAGGACCACTCCGGGAACGTCGCGGTGGGCTACAGCGTATCCAGCGCACTCGACTGCTGCTATCCTGGGATCAATTTTTCGTATTGGAACCTCACCGAGTCCGCTGCCACGGCACCGACCGAGGTTACGATCTTTGACGGGACGGGTGAGGAAGTCACTCCTGGGACCGGCGTTGGGAAATGGGGATCGTATTCCAGCATGACAGTTGATCCCGTGGATGACTGCACCTTTTGGTACGTCAACGAATATTTTTTCACCGACAATACGTGGCGGACACGGATCGCCAACTTCAAGCTTCCCGGCTGCCAGTAGAGTTTCTAAGGAAGCTAGTCACTCGCTGGAATTAAATCCAGCTGCAAAGTGAGGTTCGCGCCCTCTTCCACTTGCACAGATTTGCCGGAATCTTCATAGGCTTGAAGGAAGTCTGGATCGAGGTACATGTCTCGCCCAATCTCTTCCCAGGCGAACACTTTGTAGTCTCCGGGAGTGACGCTGGAGAGGGTGAATCTTCCGCCCGAATCGGTGAGCGCCTGGCGGTAGAAGCGAGGCTGGCCGCGCCGCGGCGCGTCTGGAACCAGCACGACCGTAGCTCCGGCGGAGGGTTGCTGGTCTTTCTTCTGCGCCACGGTTCCGGTGATGCGTCCGGCGCCCGTGCTCAGCGTGAGTTCCACGGCCGCGGCGTGGTTGCGCCCGACTTTTAGGCCGGCTTCAACCGCGTCTCCTTCCCCACTCGGTTTCAAGTAGTAGCCATCAGGCAAGGGGAGAACTTTGATGTGGTAAGTTCCTTCGGGAACGTCGTGAAACGTGAACGTACCGTCGGACCGTAGAGGAACGTTGCTAACGTCTGGCGCAAATCCCAGGGATGACAAGTCATCTTGCGCGGCAAGGGCTACAGTGAGTTTCGTAAAGTCAGGGTTTGCCTTGCCTTCGATCCGGACATGGCCGCTTACGCTGGCGCCGGGGCCGATCACGACCTCCGCATCACTAACATTGGTGTCGCCGACCTCGATGGAAGTGCGTCCACGCGTCACCTTCTCGGGATCGGCATTGCCAAATTGTTCGGCGACCAGCACATAAGATCCGGGAGGAACACCGCGAATTTCGAAGGCGCCTTTGGCGTCCGTAGAAGCCTGGCCGACCGTGAACGTCATGCTTCCCGAGCCACCGGCCAGCGTAACTTGAGCGCCTTTCGTGGGCAGGGAACTGGCATTGAGAACCCGTCCGCTGATGCGAACCGAGTGCAGCAGCACAAAATTCAGATCGATTCCAGTGATCTCATCTCCGGGATGGAGTTCGATGGTTTGAGTGCGGGACGGGTCGCTCACTCCAGGATAGAAAATAGGAACGTAAACCTGGCTGCCGGGCCGCATCGTAGAAGCTCGTGGATGGGTGGCGCGAACGTAATACCTTCCGGGAGGCAAACCCCAGATGCGATACTCGCCGCGGTCGTTGGTGGTGGAGGTGCCGGCGTCGGCCAACTGGCGCTTATCGCCCTGGTAGGTATATTTCATCGCCTGAACGAATACGTTGGGAACGGGCTCATCGCCTTCGGTGGTGACGCGGCCGGCGATGACCGCCGACGGGATGAGACGAAGCGTGACGCCATCGGCATGTTGTCCGGAAGACAACGAAACCATGTTTGCGCGCAAGCTGGCGCCAAAGCGCGGATCATGCATCAAGTATCCGTTTCGAGACGCGGCGAGCCGATATCGTCCGGGGGCTAAACGGTCAAATGCAAAGTGGCCCTCAGAGTCAGAGACGGAGGAGTTTGCGTCACCCCGGTTTCCCGGCGAGAAAGCCCGAAGTGAGACTTCGGCGCCTTTCAAGGGTTGTCCGGTCTTGGCGTCGATCACGGTTCCTTGAATTGAGCCTTTGTTCTGGGAGTCGTCGGATGTCTGAGAATCGGCGCGTGGAAGGGCTGACACGATCAGAAGCAAGGCGAGGAAAACAGTTCTCATAACAATTTCGGTACGCCACTGGAAGCTCAGACTCGTCCGAGAACATCACTTTATACCGGGTGGGCGCGGATTCCAAGCGAGGAAAGGACTGGATTTGCACAGCGGTCGCAAGTTCTTTCATATTGACAGGACACTCTTGCCCGGATGAGAATTCCGCACAGCGACTCCCCCCGCCAACCCAAGGAGATTTTATGAAAAGCTCTTCCAAGGGCCCTCGCATCAAGCAGCAACTCTCCGAATCGTTTATGAGTAATGTAAACGCCTATGCCTTGGCCGCAGGCGCGGCAGGTGTAAGTATCATGGCGCTGGCTCAACCGGCGGAAGCGGAGATTGTCTACACGCCGGCCAATGCGACTATTCCGATCAACCGTGGCGTCACCATCGACTTGACCCATGATGGGACTGCCGACTTCAGGTTCTTCTTTTACACTTTCGCGTATCACTCATTCCGTGGCGAACTAAGTGTGTACGGAGTCAATGGTGGTGGCGTTATTGCGGGAGCAGGAAAGTATGCGTCTCCGCTTTTCCGTGGAAAGAGCATCGGCCCGGCACAGGTTTTTGTTCCGGGAGCGGAGATGTTCCGGTCGCAAGGGGTTGACATCTACTCTTCGATCTATCACAGAAGCGTCTTTGGGCCATGGGTGAATGTGCAGAATAGATATCTTGGAGTGGAATTCTTGATCGACGGAGCCACGCACTACGGATGGATCCGGCTGTCGTCGACCGTCGGGAAGTTCAAGGTAGCGACGTTTACGGTGACTGGCTATGCCTATGAAACTGTCCCCGACCAGCCCATCAAAGCCGGGCAACTCACGGATGAAGCAAGCGCGCCGGCGGAATCAGCGCCGCTGGCGAAACCCTCATTAGGAGTGCTGGCGCTAGGCTCCCAGGGATTGGAGTTGTGGCGGCGCGATGGGTCGTCGCTCTCCGCGCAGTGAGTGTAAGCCGCCAAGAAATGAAAAGTGGCGTTCCGGTAGAATCGCCGGAACGCCCGTGACCAGTTACAAATCCAACTTTAAACGCCAGCACTGGCGGTTCGCCCGAGGGGCGGAGTGCGCAGCGCTTCGCTTTCCTTGCCAAAGTACAACCGGTACGAGTGGTGTATCCCATACATCACCGGGAATACCACCAGTGCTGCCTGCCAGCCGAAGCGCTGGCTTACCAGATTGAGCATGGAAGTCACTCCCGCGCTTACCACGTAGTAAGGGAATGACAAGTGTACGATGCTCATCCAGACGCGCCGCATGGCCTCGCCCTGTGCCAGCTTGATAATGGCTGCCACCGGAACGGTCTGCCCCAGAAAGAAAGCAGCGGTTGTGGAAACCAGCATGAGCGCTGGAGATATCCAACTGGCGCGGCCCAGCCAGCCCGCATTCCAGATCAAGTTCGCCACGCTGGTGGCAAAGGCCATCATGCTGACGTTGAACAGCATTTGCTCCGGCCTGAACTTGCCGCTCTGCTGCGGCCAGCATTGCACCACCGTGGATACACATGCAACTAAGACTGCTTCCACCGCGCTCAGATTGACGACTGCCATCAGCAGGAACGGAAGGTTGACCGACATGTTGCCTTCAATCTTCGGCAGTTTCACCTTCATGCGCGACGCAGCCGCTGCCAGTGCCAGTAGGGACATGGCATATAAGGAGTGCAGTGTGTGGCTTGCGAGTCCGGCGTATACGGTGCTTGTAATCGCCGCCAGGACCATCACTCCGATGAATGTTTGCGTTCGCCGTGTATTGTGATCCATGATCCTCTCCTTTCTTTGTTTTTAATCACACGGCTACTGTTCATCGTCTCCCGCATCGGAGAACGCACCATCGGCAGTCGACACTGCCGTGCCCCAAACCACGCTTGTGGCCTGAGGGCCCGTGCCAGTGCTGGAACCCCAAACCACGCTAAACGCGCTCAGCGTGTTGTCATTCCAGGGGAGTGAGGTTCCCCAAACCACGGAACTGCCCGTAACATCGGTTCCCCAAACCACGGACGTGCCCCATACCACTGAAGTCCCCCAAACCACCGATCCTGCCGCGATGCTGGCGTTTCCCTCAACCAGGGAAACTGTGTTGTTGGATGGGTTGTAGACCACCGACGGAGACAACGCTGCGCCCACCGTGGCCGGAGCGAGATCGGTGTTCACGACCGCGTTCTGCATATCAAGCAGGCCCGAACCGACCGAAAACAGATCGTAGAAGTCGGTGAAGGTCTGCTCGAGATGAGGCACATAGGCAGAGGAAGAGCCGATTTGGAATGGTTTGTAGGTAGTTTTCATCAGGCGCGCCTTCACCTGGTCTGGAGTCAGCGCGCTGTTCTGCTGCAGCAGCAATGCAACCGATCCGACGACGACCGGCGTCGCCATGCTGGTGCCGCTGAGCGTGAAGTAGTCGTTGTTGCCGTCGTTGCCAGTGACCAGTTCGGCTGGGTAGTTCGCTTCCAGGGTAGCGCCAGGAGCTGCCAGCGAGACGATGTCGTTGCCGGGAGCCATAAGGTCAGGCTTTACCACGAGATCGTACGTGGTGGGACCCTTGGAACTGTAACTCGCTTTGGTCTCGGCCGCGGGAGAAGTGGATCCGTTACTCTTCATCGCACCCACGGTGATCACAAAAGGATCGTTGCCCGGGGCCGTGATAGTTCCAAATCCGTCGCTGCCGTCGACGCTCACGCGGCCGTAATTACCCGCCGCTACCACGACTACAATCCCGGCTTTCCAGGCCGCTTCCACCGCCTGGCAGAGGGGATCCTGGGTATAGCTGACGAAAATGCCGCGCCCAAGCGACAGATTGATCACGCGGATGTTGTAAGTACTCTGCAGCGCAATGGCTTGCTCGATGGCCGCGATCACGTTGCTGTCGGTGCCGGCGCCATTGGGATCCAGTACCCGAAGATCAACCAGGTTTACGGCAGGGGCGACTCCGATGTAATTCCCGCTGGAGAGGTAGCCGTTGCCGCCAATGATTCCAGCGACGTGCGTACCGTGGCCGTAGAGATCGTACATGGCGCCGCTCGAGTTGGAAGTCGCCGTGCCGGTGAAATCCTGGTGATAGACCACGCGCGAAGCAGATTCGGTGGAGTTCTTTAGATCGGGATGGCTGTCGTTAATGCCGCTATCAATCACAGCTACGCCAATCCCTGCTCCGTTGTAGCCGGCAGTCCAGGCGGCATTGACTCCCGTGGCCACATCCGTGGTGTCATCCAGCCCTTTCATAGGATGGTCGACACTTACGGAAACAACCTCGGGGTCGGCTTCCAAAGCAGGCAAGGCTTTGACGGGAATCGTCAGAGCGATGCCCTTAACCATGTGGAGCCTATGGTTCAGGCGGGCGCCCAGACGCTGCACTCGGCCCTCCTGCTCCGCTTGCGGGACCTGCTTGTACTGCACGATGACCTGAACGGTCTCATTAGCGGCCGCACGTTGATGGGCTCGCGCAGCAATGGGCGCGAGGTCCGGGGCAAACTTGCCGGCCCGGCCGCCGCCCGGGTCTTGGGCGAATGCGGCCTCCACGACCAGGAGCAACAACAGCGTGCTCAAGCGTTTGCCCCAAGCCGCGTTGTGGCGCTGGCCGCGACCGGAGCTCTTTGGTTTCAGTGTCTGTGACATAGAGAGATCACCCTTGTCGGGCACGAAATTGTGCCTCGACTCGCCTTAGCTAGTGCACGGGCAAGGCCAATTGCATGTCCGTAAGTTATTGGTTTCACAGGGCGATTCAGGCGGGTCCGGGTGGGGTGTTGGGACAGGCTGTCTCTTGCTAGTGGGCATGGGCCAGTTTGTCCCACTGATCGAGACGATCCATTACTTCGGTTAGCGCAAGCGTGGTTACCGACAGAATGGTCATTCGCATCAGCGTGAGTTGCTCACGGACCGCAAGATTGAAATCAGGTTTACCGCGCTGTTGCCGCTTCGGACTTGATTTTCGATGGGACGTCCGCAGGTAGGATTCGCGGCAGTGCCGCCATCAGCCGTTGCGTGTATTCGTGCTGTGGACGGGTGAAGATCTGCTCGGGGGTTCCGCACTCCACGATCATGCCCTGGTGAAGAATGGCGATGCGGTCGCAAATTCCGCCTACCGAAGCGAGATCGTGAGAAATATAGAGAATCGCCATTCCAGTGGAGCGGTTCAGTTCGCGAAAAAGCGTGAGAATCTCGGATTGCGTAATGACATCGAGAGCGCTGGTCGCCTCATCGGCGATGAGCAATGCCGGGCGATGCATGACCGCCATCGCAATCAGCACGCGTTGCGCTTGTCCGACGCTCATCTGCGAGGAATATTTGCGTTGAAACTCGTCGTCGGCCGGCAGGGAAACACTATGCAGAGAATCACGGATTGCAGTTACACACTCCGCACTCGTGCCGGAGGCGTGCGCCCGCCAGGCCTCCTTAAGCTGGGTTCGGATCTTGAGCGCTGGATTTAAGGAAGACAGCGGACTTTGCAACACCAGCGAAACCGCTCGCCCACGCAGCTCGCGAAATTCGCGCTCCGAAAGTCGCAAGAGGTCGGAATCTTGAAATTTGATGGTGCCTTCGGCCTGGACGTGGTTCTTGTCGAGGAGCCCGAGGATCGCCATGGCCAGCGTGCTCTTGCCGGAGCCGCTTTGTCCCACGAGGCCGAGGACCTCGCCGCGCTGGATTTCTATTTGCACGTCGCGCAGAACCGGTTGCTTGCCCGTATATCGTACTGAGAGGCGGGCGGATAGCAGAGTCTGGTTGTGCGAAGTTACGGGCGCCATGCTCAATGTACCTTAGGTTCGTTCGTTTGAGTTCCGCGTAAATCGCGAATCCGCGGCTCAGAATCCCGGCTACTGCGCCGACACCGTAAGCCGCTCCGCATTCCAAAACGTTTGCGGCGACAGAATCACCGGAGCGGCGCCATGCACCGCCGTGGAAACCGCGGAGAGCGCATTCTTGTTAATCAGAAAAATAAACGGTTCCTCCTCGACCACGATTTCCTGCACGCGATCGAATGCTTCTTTACGCCGCTTGGGATCGGTGGAAGAGGCTTGCGCCCGCATGAGACGGTCAATCTCGGCCTCCCAGGAAGTTTCGGGAAGTTTCTGCTGCGGGTTCCACTGGTGGTTTTCCGCAGAACTCAACCACACGTTCATTTCGCCGTTCGGATCCAGATCCACATTCGTGAGTCCCAGAATGATGGCTTCATAATCGAAGGTTTGCGTCATGCGCTCGATCAGGGAAGGGAAGTCGAGCGTTACCACATTGACGTGGATGCCGATTTTCTGCAGGTCGTCCTGGATGAGCACCGCCATGCGCTCGCGGGTTTTGCTGCCGGCGTTGGTGACGATCGAAAATACGACTTCATTGCCGTCTTTGTCCTTGAGCGCTCCGTTTTCCATGCGGAATCCATCGCTCTGCAACGCCTTCAAAGCGGCATCGGGGCTGTACGCCTCAGGCTTGAGCTTGCTGTTGAACCAGAATAAATTCGCGGGGGAGAACGGTCCCGCCGCGGGCTGAGCGTGGCCGTGGAAAACTATACGGCTCAGGTCTTCGCGGTTGATCGCTTCCGAAATTGCGCGCCGGAAGTTTGCGGAACGAAACCAATTCTTTTTGTAGGCTGGGATGGGCGCCTTCGCGACTTGGTTGAACCATAGCTGTTCGCTATCAAGCGACGGGCCGGCATCGTGCACCAGTTGAGGCGAGGCCGCGGCCAGCTTGTCGAAGTATTCGGTGTCGAGCGAGTTGATCAGGTCCAACTCTCCGCGTTTAAAGCGCAACATCTCCACGTCGCGGTTGGGCTGGATGTCCAAGCGGATGGAGTCCAGATAAGGAAGTTTTCGTCCTTGCTCGTCCGCTTTCCAGTAGTTGGGATTTCGCTTTAGGAGAACCGTGGCTCCAGGTTTATAGTCGGCCAGCATGAAGGCTCCGAGCACCGCCGCCTCTTTTCTGGGCGAGCGCTCGGAAAGAATCGCGACTTGATCGAAGAGGCGATCCAGCCCGGCGACCGGCGCCGGGAAGGCGATTGCGATCTGCGTGGCTGAAATCACCTTGGTTTCCACATTGCCGGTGCCTGAACGAAAGGCGTCGCCTGTGGCCGAATGCAGCGCAGGGTCCATCAACTGCTGGACCGTGTACGCAACATCTCCGGCGGAAAACGGTGTGCCATCGGAAAATGAAATTCCGGTGCGCAGGCGGAATGTGATCTGCCGGCCATCCTTTGAAACCTTCCACGATTGCGCCAGTTCCGGTTCGAGTTCCTGAGTCTGGCGGTTCACACGCACCAGCACTCCTCCTGTCAAGTAACGGATTGCGGCGGACGCTTCGTCTTCCACCCTCAGAGGATCAAACGTCTTGGGCTCGGTGCGCAGGCAAAACCTGAGTTCGCCCCCACCTTGAGCCGCCGCATACCCCAGGAGAGATCCCAGGCAAATCGCGGTGACCGCGATTGCCTTTCCGCATGTCCTTCCTATTTCGCTGTACATTCTCTCGTGGCGCTTCATGCCGCCACCTCCTCCTGCCTGGAAAGCAAAAGCTGAAACGACATCACCACCACCACGAGTAAAATCAGTGGCACAAACTTCCAGGGCTCTTCGCGCACCGAGACCAAGCCTTCTAGTTCTTTCAACAAACTTCCCCACGAGGGCATGGGCTCGGCCACGCCCAATCCGAGAATGCCCAGGTTCGCCTCACTCAAGATGAAGACTGGAATCGAAATCCAGAACTGGGCATAAAGAACCGGTTTTAAGTTCGGCATCACGTGAATCCAGAACAGCCGTTGCCCGGGAACTCCTGCGGCTCGCGCCTGCCGGACAAAATCCGCCGACCGAAGCGATCCCGCAGTCGCACACAACACTCGCGCCGCAGTTGTCCAGCCCAGCAGCCCGAGCAACAGAAAAGTCACCAGAACAGAAACCAGTGGCGATACATTCAGCGGCATCAATGCCCGCGCCGTGATCAACAGGAACAGCCAGGGCAGCGACAGGAACAGATCGGTCACCGCCATCGCCATCCGCGCCCAAACTCCGCCTAGATATCCCGCGAGTCCTCCGATGAGAGCCGCCGTCAGTGTCGAAAGCAGCGCCGCCGCCGGAGCCAGCAGGAGCGAAATACGGGTTCCATAGAGCACTCGGGCGAACCGGTCCCGGCCAATTTCATCCGTTCCGAGCCAGTGGGCGCGCGAGGGAGGAGCGTTCGGAGTTTCGCGGTACTGCCTGGCATATCCCGCCGGCGCCAGCCAGTTCGCCGCGACTGACGCGCACAGCACCATCGCCAAAACCGCACACGCCAGCTTCCGCCAGAGATTCATGATTGCTGGCCCCGGAGTACATGACCGATTACATCTGCTCCGGAATTGGCGAGCAAGGTTACGAGCGTCACCAGGATCGTGATGTTCACCAGTAGCGGCAGATCGCGTGCCAACGCCGCTTGCCATGCCAGTTGTCCCACGCCCGCCAGCCCGCACAGGGCTTCGACTGGAATCGCCGCGCCAACCGCGATGCTCACCGAGACGCCGGCTACGGCCAGCAACTGCGGCGCTACCCCGGGCACGACATGCCAGAAAAGGATGCGAGCCTCTCCCAAGCCTCTGGCTCGAGCCGTGACGATGTGGGGCAGGGAATAGGACTTCGCGAGAAGGTTTCTCGCATAGCGGTAGATGCGCGGGAACACGATCAGGGCAATCGCCAATGATCCCGGCACATTCCAAAGCACGGAGAGCAGCGCCAACACAGCGGCGGGAATGCAAAGAAATGTTCCGCTCACTAGTGTGGTCAGTGCATCGTAGCTGGAAAGCCGCAACCAAGCCGCGGTCAAGGCCAAGGTCAAGGCCGCGGCCCACGCCAGCCCGAGCCCGACCGCCAGCAGCCGCAGGGTGAGCGGCGCGCGCTCGCGCAGCAGAGTGCGCACGGGTTGCCCCAGGGCGAGCGAAGTTCCCAAATCTCCATGGGCCGCTCGACTCATATACGAGAAATAAAAGTGGAATATGTTGCGATCTTGCCGGCGGGCTTCATGCAAAGCCTGCACGCTCTCTCGGTTCAAGTGGGGATCGAGTTGTTGTTCGTCGGCGTCGAATCCCGGTGCAAGTCTCACCAAGGTTGCCGAGAAGAGCCCTCCGAGAAGGACCGTTGCCACCAGCGCCAGCGCGTGCCCGGCAATTTTCGCTCTCAGCATTGATTTCCCCGAAGCTATTTCCCCGAAGCTCTCCCGTAACCTCGGATCGAGGCCTGGGTATGAAATCCTATTGTGTTTAGAGTGTTCAAAGAAGCTTACTGTCGTAACGCCGCACAAGCCTGTTGCGCTTTTGGCTATCGACGTGAAGAGACGGCCGGGTGGAGGCGTAGTAACCCATTACCTTCGTTACGCTCCAAAGCCGCATACTTCCTGCAACGGTTGTTCTTTGTGTAAAGATCAACTCCAAACGCAGGATGTCATGGCCAAATCCCAATTCGCCGCCACAAGTGCCGGCCGCGACGAGCATTGGTACCGCTGGGTCCGGCATCGATGCGGCGTCTCCTATCGTTCCCGATGCGCAAGCGGATGGGGCAATCGCCGTGTTATCCGGCGATCTCGAAGGCAAAGTTACCGGCTATAACTCGGCTGCCTTGGAAATGTCCGGATACACGCCTCAGGAAATTCTGGGCAGAACTCTGGCGGCTTTCGCGTCGTCTGGAAATGGGTTGGGGCCCGTGGCACGGCAAAAAACCATGCTGGCCGAGGTGCTGAAGGACGGCCATTACCGATCTCAATGGCAGTGTCAGACTAAGTCTGGGAAAGACTTCGTGGCGGAGTTAACCGTTACATTGCTGCGTGACGGGAGATCCGTCCCAGCAGGGATGGTTGCTCTGTTCCGCGTAGCTCGGCAGAAAACGGAGTTGGGGGCCAGCCCTGCCAACGCGCAATCGCCGCGAGAGGAGCAAGAGGAAGAATTACCGCACACCATCTCCCGCGAGATTGAGGGCTCGGCTTTCATCGTTGCCAGTCCCTTGATGCATCGATTCATGAGCATGGTGGACCGGGTTGCCGAGCACACCGAAACCGTTCTCATCACGGGGGAAACGGGAACCGGCAAGGAACTGATTGCCCGCACCATTCACCAGTCCTCGCACCGGCGCGGCCATCCCTGGGTCGATATCAATTGTGCCGCGCTTCCCGAAAATCTGGTGGAGAGCGAGTTGTTCGGCTATGAGAAAGGCGCATTCACCGGCGCCGACGCATCCAAACCCGGTCTGTTTGAACTCGCGGACCGGGGCACGCTCTTTCTCGATGAAATCGGGGAACTGCAGCTGCACACTCAGGTGAAGCTGCTGCGAGTTTTGGACGGATATCCTTTCTATCGGCTGGGTGGCCATCGCAAAATTAAAGTCAACGTGCGCATTGTCGCTGCCACCAATCAGGACCTGGAAGCGGCGGTCACGGCCGGGCGCTTTCGCCAGGACCTTTTTCATCGTCTCGGCCAGTTTCAACTTCGGGTGCCCTCGCTGCGGGAGCGTCCCGAGGATATCGTCGCCTTGGCCGAACACTTCCTCGCCCTCAAAACTCCTGGCAGTTCCTTCGCGCCCGATGCGGTTTCCACATTGCTCTCGAATCCGTGGCCGGGCAACGTCCGTGAATTGCGCAACCTCGTCGCTCGAGTAGCCGTGCAGTCAAGCCGTCCCGAGATTCAGCCCGCGCAGATCGCGGACGCGATGTCCGGCAGTCCGACGGCCCTGCGCCAGACCGCTTCCATGCCGGTCGGCAACCTCGACAGCATGGAAGAGCAGATGATCATCCGAGCTCTGGAGAGGAGTGGTGGGCATCGCGGGCAAGCCGCGGACCAATTGGGGATTTCCCGCCGCACCCTCAGCCGCAAGCTGAAGGAGTACAACATCAGCGTCACGCCCGGCGATGGCACTGGCCCCCTGGGATTCATCAGCCTTGAGCAGCAGAAATTCTTCCGCTCGCCCACATTCAGCTTGAGGTTGCGTTGAAAAACCAGCATGGGGAGGAAGCATGCGTCCGGGGCGTGAACCTCAGCACTGGCGGCATGGGACTTGACGGCCTCGAAGAACCGATGCGCTTTGCCGGTCTTCTCGATGTGAGCTTTCCGCTGCCCGGAACGGAAACTGTTTTTCGCGCCAAGGCTCGAATCGTCTGGCTGGGTGACGAAGGCCGCGTCGGCCTGCGCTTCGCGGTAATCGATCCCGCTCTGTTCGAGCAGCTTCAGCACTGGACCAACAAGAAAATGAAGAACGAAGGCTGGGAATCGCCGGCGTGAGCATTGTACGCAGCCCTCTAGACGGGCTTTGTGGAGTGTGTGCTTGCAGCACTGTGGCCTGAGCTACCTTTTTCGGATCACTTCTGCAACGTCGCGCGCTCCGTGCAAAACGGCGACAATCTGCAGCGCCGCGGGGATACTGCGGTAAACGATTAAATAGGAGCCCACCGTCCAGAATCGTACATCCCGCTCGCTAAGATCGGATCGGGTATGTCCCATCCGAGGACGCTTAGCCAACATCTCGAATGCCTCGAAGAACTTGTCCTCTAACTTCTCCGCGGCCGGCGCATTGTCCGAAGCGATGAAGTCCCAGATGTCTTGCAGATCTTGCAACGCGTCTGGAGAAAGCACATACGCGGGCATCGCTGCTACTTTACGCTTCTTGCCCGCCGCAGTCGCGCCCGCGCATCAGGCCCCGGAATGCCCTCGCCCCGGTCCAGTTGCTCGATCCCCCGGTCAATCTTCCGCCGCACTTCGGCCAGTCGCTGCTGTTTGAACTGCTCCCGCTCTTCAAGCAATCGGAGCCCTTCGCGAATTACTTCCGAGGCGGACGCGTAGCGTCCGCTCTTCACCTTGTTGTCGACCAGCTGTTCCAGTTCTGGCGTTAGAGAAATGTTCATGGGCCCCCGTATGTGGATAACGACAAATACTACAAAATAGCATATCATGTTGCTGAACTGGGAATCTTGCTCATGAATTAGGAGTCGTCCATGTCGGACATCTACGCAAGTGATTTCACCGAGATACCGGCAGTATTGTCGAGGAACGCCGAGCTTCGCGCGGCGGTTGAGAAGCTAATTCGGTCAGAGCCGATACCCGGCAAGGCGCTGGAGGGAGGCAGTCGCCTCGACGCCTTGAGAGGTGTGCTCCTGGACCTGACTAACGGGCGCGCGTTAGCCTCGAAGACGCATACGCGCAAACTGAGCGAGCGTTGCCACGGGCCAGCTCGCCCCATGCGCACAGCAACAGGGTTTTCCCTCAAGACTGGGGAGAGCGTCTTGTGCGTACACACTTTAACCAGTTCTACACCCGTGCCGTCATGGAAAAACTGCGCGCAGCGGGCTACGACAGGGTCTTCGTGCCACACTCCAAGGCTGAGAAGCCAGACTCTCCATGTTCGCAGGGGCTGGCCGGTGCCAATCAAGATCTGCCGACACTGTACAATCGCCCCATCGCCAACTACAGGGACGGCTAGCGACGAACTGAAGATACCGCACCATCCGCACTGCACTCATACAGTCAAGCCGCCGCAATGAGTTTCCAGACGTTGGTCCACCGGATCAGGGATATATCTCGCGGCCAAACCTTCCGCAAATATCGGCGAAGTCCGGTGCGTTGAATGTTATAAGCGCGTGGATCCTAACGTTCCTGTCAGATAGGATTTTCCGAATCACCCGATCCGCGGCACTCAAAGCGCGATAGTTACGGGAATTTCCTAACTCATCGAAGCATTCGTCAACCACACCGTCGCGGAAGGGGCTGTCGGGCAGCAAGTCAAGCCGCCGTTCAGACGCCAGACGCCTCCAATCCCGCTGCAACATAGCAAGGGCGGTCCTGTTCCTTATCATTCTTGTGCAAAACGTTTCGTAAACCACCGGCCATGGCACAAGCAGGCGGTTACCCTCGCCCTCGAAAAGGCGAGTAAAGTGGGCTGCAGCTTCCCCGTGATACTGGTCGCGTGCGTCATAAAGCCCTATAAGGAAGCCGGTGTCAACGCAAATTACCTTCATACATCTTCGCCACTGCTTACTGACACGTCAGCATATCCGGTCCATGGAGCCCTCTTACGCTTTCCCAATAAGAACTTGCCGCCCCGCTGCATGCCAATGAGGTAGACTCTCAGCTTGCCCTTCTCTTCGAAAAGATCTTTGAGTTCAATTGCAATCTGTTCACGCGTTTTGTTTGACTTAAACGTGGCGACGCTGTCCCCACACTCCTGAGCGCCCTGCTTATCGAGCCAGCTATAAAGGCTGTTGTAGTCGCCCTGCAACCCGAGATCGAACGAGAGCCAATAACGAGTCATTTTTCCCTCCAGCACGCTAACGCCAAGCCTGTATCATCATAACTCGCCTGATCAGGACGATGCCGATAAGAAGGCGTAATTTGCGGTCCGGCCCTCTTAAAGACTGGCTTTGAAGGCTTCTCTATCCTGCGGTATCATCAAACCAATGGCTAAGTTCCATCCCTTTCAGACCGACGACCCGCGGCTGCAGCCCATTCACGCCAGAGTCCTGGCCCGTGAGCGGCTCGACGCGGACGACGCCCTCGCTCTCTACCGCACCGGCGACATACTCGCCGTGGGCTGGATGGCCAACCACGTGCGCGAGCGCATGCACGGCGACAAGACGTATTTCAACGTCAATCGCCATATCAATCCCACCAACGTTTGCGTTGCGGCCTGCCGTTTGTGCGCTTTCGGCCGCAAGAAGGACACTCCCGGCGCCTACACCATGGCGCTCGAAGAAGCTTTCGAAACCGCAGCCTCCGGATATGGCGAAGCCGTCACCGAGTTTCACATCGTCGGCGGATTGCATCCCGACCTGCCGTTCCAATATTTTCTCGATCTCTGCTCCGGTCTGAAGCAGCGCTTTCCGCAAGTGCACCTCAAGGCCTTCACTATGGTCGAGGTTGCGTATCTTTCGAAACGTGCCAAGCTCTCGATTCGCGAGACGCTGGAGCAACTGAAAGCCTCGGGCGTGGACTCGCTCCCCGGTGGAGGCGCGGAAATATTCGCCGACCGCGTTCGCCACATCATCTGCGACCACAAGATCGATGGCGATCAGTGGCTCGACACCGCCAGACTCGCCCACCAGATCGGGCTAAAATCGAACGCGACCATGCTCTACGGCCACGTCGAGAACGACGAAGACCGCGTCGACCACCTGCTCAAGCTGCGCGCGCTGCAAGACGAAACCGGCGGGTTCCAGACCTTTATCCCGCTGGCCTTTCACCCCGATAACACGCCGCTGCAGCATTTGCCGAAAACCACCGGCATGTTGGATATTAAGCAGATCGCGGTAAGCCGCCTCGTGCTCGATAATTTCCCCCACATCAAGTCTTATTGGCAGATGATGACGGCAAAGATCGCGCAGATCTCCCTGCGCTTCGGCGCTGACGACATGGATGGCACGGTGATCGAAGAAAAGATTTACCACGACGCGGGCGCGACCACGCCGCAAGGCATGCGTCGCGAAGAGTTGGAGCGGCTGATCCGTGCTGCGGGACGAGAACCCATCGAACGGGATACGCTCTACCGCCCCGTCACCCGCACAGAGACGTCGGTTACGGTCGCGGTGTAAGAAATCTTAAGCACGAGGCCGGGTGGATCTCTGCTGGCGCAGCCCAGTTGTCGCGGCTGTCGCACTCGCCATGGCATGTCTTAACAGCAAGTTCACCCGCGTCTGGTAGCCCTTGCCGTATCCCTTCAACCAATCGATAACATCCCCGTCAAGGCGCATGGTCACGGACCTTTTCGGCGGACGATAAAACTTGCCTATCTCGGCTTTGCTCCAATCCAAAACCTCCGGTATATCAGAGAGATCAATGTCTTCGTCTCTCATGGCCCGGATAGCGGCGATGTCTCTTTTTTGCTCCTTGGTGAGCTTCCTCATACGTTCTCCTCTCACGCGGCGTCGCGTTGCGGGCCGAAATGATGCGGATGACTTCTTCTTCACCCCGTCGTCGCATGGTATGAACGACAAAGAGCACCGCATCCAAACCTAGCGATCCGAGAGTGATCCAGCGTTCTTCTTCATCAGGCGATTCGTCGCGCTGTGTCAAGGCGTATGGATCGTCGAATGCGAGAGCGGCAGTCTCGAAGCGGACATTGTGTTTCAGCAGGTTCCGGCGGCTCTTGGCTTCGTCCCATTCAAAACGCATGGGCGATATCCTGCCTTCTTAGATTAACGCAGAAGATCCGATGTGTCAATACACATGTACGTACACAACGCGCAAGCCCCTGGGCCCGGAAGACCTCTGGTTCAGAATGAAGGTGACGGAAGATTTTCGTTCAAAACACGAAAGCCGGAGGGAAGTCGCCCCCCTTTTGCCGGCCACGTGAAACCAGAAACTGAAAACCGAGACTGCCCCTACAGCTTCTCGTAGAACTCGCACGCCGAACAGGAAATATAAATCCCGCCCGGCACGCCGCGCTCGCGGTCTTTCATGCGCTTGACGATGCGGGTCGACTTGCCGCACTTGGGGCAATCCGTGCTCTTGCTGGTGTCCATGACCTTCTTACGGTCCGCTGTTTTTGCAATCCTCGCTCCAACTGCCATGGTTCGTCTCTCCTGATCTCAATTACGCAGTGTAATCCGCCTCAACCGCCAGGCGAATGTTTGTGGATGGGATGCTTCAGAAGCCTTTAGCCCAGAAAACCCGGGAATCCACTCGGGAAGACTGTGCAGACTGCGCCTTGGCTCTCTTCCGTCGTAATTGATTTTACAGGAAGGTTAGGGCGGTTGTCTCGGCGCAACCACTCGCGTTGACCCCGCTCCCTCGGCCCTGCTACCGTCATGTGTTTGCCTGTCGGCGCGCAGTTTGCTGTGCGGGCGGCAAGCCTCTCTTGTTCCATCGTTCGCTGGATCGTTCTCTGGAGCCGGTGATCCATTTCAGTCACGGAGATTCACCATGTCTGCCATCAAATTCCGCGGTGTCGATTTCATCCAGTTCGATTCGTTGCTCACCGAAGAAGAGCGCCTGGTTCGCGATACCACGCGCCAGTTTATCGAAGATAACCTGATCCCTATCATCGAAGAATGCAACCGCGCCGGGCGCTTCCCGCGCGAACTGGTCAAGCCCATGGCCGATCTCGGCTTCTTCGGCGCGTCGCTTAAGGGTTACGGTTGCGCCGGCATGGGCAACGTCGAATATGGACTGATGACCCAAGAACTAGAACGCGGCGACTCCGGCGTGCGCAGCTTCGTCAGCGTGCAGTCTGGACTTTGCATGTATCCAATCTACGAGTTCGGCAGCGAGGAGCAAAAGCAAACCTGGCTGCCCGCCATGCAACAAGGCGAAAAGCTCGGCTGCTTTGGCCTCACCGAGCCTGGCTTCGGTTCGAACCCCGGCGGCATGCTCACGCGCGCGCGCAAGGTCGGAAGCGAATACGTGATCAACGGCGAGAAAATGTGGATCACGTCCGGCACCATTGCCGACGTTGCGATCATCTGGGCCAAAGTGGAGAACGAAGACAATAAGATTCGTGGTTTTCTTGTCGAGACCAATCGTCCCGGCTTCACTGCCGATGATGTTCACGGCAAATGGTCACTCCGCGCCTCCGTCACTTCAGGATTGTCTTTGCAAGACGTACATATTCCGGAGTCAAATCTGCTGCCCAAGAGCGATGGATTGAAATCTCCGCTAATGTGCCTGAATCAGGCGCGCTACGGTATTGCCTGGGGTGCGATCGGCGCGGCCATGTCCTGTTACGACTGTGCCCTGCAGTATGCGATTTTACGCAAACAGTGGCGCGACCAGCCCATCGCCTCGCACCAGCTCGTGCAAGACAAGCTCACCTGGATGATCAGCGAGATCACTAAGGCGCAACTGCTCGTGCTGCAGGTCGGACGATTGAAAGATGCGGGCAAGGTTGAGCATCAGCACATCTCAATGGCCAAGCGCAACAACGTCTGGATGGCTCTGGAGTGCGCCCGCATCGCGCGCGACATCCTCGGCGCCAACGGCGTGGCCGACGACTACCCCATCATGCGCCACATGATGAACCTGGAGTCGGTGAAGACCTACGAAGGCACGCACGACGTGCATTCGCTGATTATTGGGCAGAGTGTTACGGGGATTGACGCGTTCTGACATTCGCATCGCAGGAGAACTTATGGAGATTGCCAAATTAATCCTCGAATACATAAGAGCAATGATTTGGCCGACGACCGTCCTGGCGCTGTCGTTTTTCTTTCGGGGCGAAATAAGGAAGGTATTTGCTAGATTGAGGAAGGCCGTGCTACCGGGAGGGGTGTCCATCGACCTCCAAGAGGAAGTCCGCGAAGTTAAACAGTTATCGGAGAGGGTCGAATCCGCTCCGCTGCCCGCTGACCGCAAAAAATCACCCGGCATCCCCCAGACTGAGGCCAACGCGCGGCTGATACAGCTTGGACTGAGGCCCTCTCCCAGCGGCCTGGACCTGTCTTACTATCGCGAGATCTCCGAGAGAGATCCAATCCTGGCTCTGGCAGGGCTTCGGATTGAATTGGAGACATGGTTCCGAAACGTGGCGCAGTGGTCCAAAGTCAACATGAGACCATTTGATTCCATGAATCGGATTCTGGCGAGGCTTCGCGACGCAAACGCCGTAACTCCAGACCAAGTAACCTTGGCCCGTCGAGTGTTGAGCTTCTGCAATCAAGCGATTCACGGCGGCGACGTAACAAAAGAACAAGCAATCGACATAATAGGAGCAGCCAGCGTCTTGGCGAGGGATTATCTCGCGTGGCTTAGCTGGGGCTTTGATGACAACTGGAAACCGAGCCAAACCTGAAGGAACATGCGTCCATGGTGTTGACAGTTTCGCGTTCTGCGAAATATAATCTTCGCAGATTGCGAAAGTTGCGGGGAGCGGCATGCACGTAATCAGCCGCAAGAGGCTTAAGGAAGCCGCCAAGCGCCACGGCGACCTTGAAGTTCCGCTGGATGCGTGGTTTCGGATTGCGAAGAAGGCTGGGTGGGAAAATCTGGCAGACGTACGGAAGACTTTTTCGAGCGCGGACGCCGTCGGGAAGTGGACGGTCTTCAACGTTAAAGGCAATCGGTACCGGCTGATTACCGAAATCAACTACGCTTTTGGGCGAATCTACATCCGCCATGTTTTGACACATGCCGAGTATGACAGAGGAATTTGGAAATTATGAGTGCGACCGCCGTCCGATCTGAATATGCCGCTTTGCTTTCCAGCACCCTGCCGGCTGTTATTCGCAGCGAGGCGGAGAACCAGCGCTATCTCGCTTTGCTGGAAGAGTTGGACAGCAAAGGTAATAGGATGACTGCTGCCGAGCGCCGCATGACGGAACTCCTGACACTGCTCATCGAAGATTTTGAAGAGAAGCACTACGCGTTCAAGGCGGCTAGTCCTGTGGATGTCTTGAACGAACTGATGCTCGCGAATAATCTGAAACAGAAGGATCTGCTGGATGTTTTCGGGACGCCCAGCATCGTCTCCGAGATCCTGCATGGAAAGCGGCAGCTAACTACGGAACACATTCGGCGTCTCAGCCGTCGATTCCAGGTCTCGCCTGAGGTTTTTATCTAAAGTAAGTGGATGCCTGCGGACAAGGGTGTCCACCCCGCACTCAAAGAGTACGACGCTGCACTCGATCAGCAATCCTCTTAGTTTCAGAGTCGGCGTTTGCCCTTTTCTCGGGAGTCATTCTGGCTGCACGTTCGTTGATCTCGGTCGCAATGCGCTCGGCGAGTTCCTCGAACCGGTTTTCCTTCGGGCGTTTTAGCTTGGCTACGGCCATCGGGTTCCTTTGTCTGCGGTGATTCTACCGGTCCATCGTCGCTTGAAGATTCTGATGGAGCAAGACTGACTTTGGTAACCTCAGTCTTGCGCCAGGCCAAGGGCTAGGCCGTGGGTTTCTCCCGCGGCGGCTCCACCGCAGTAAACTCCCGCGCGAAGCGCTGGTTGTAGTTTTCCAGTAACTCCCGTACGCGCTCTGGATCGGTCGAACGCAGGATCAATCCGGCGTGATGATGCTTCTTGATTCGCAAGAACACTTCCGGATCGTTATATGCGGAAGTATCGGGATCTTCCTGCCGCGCCAGCGAAATAATGACTCCGGCATATTCCTCGCGGGCCGGAGGCAGTCTGTAGCTGCCATCACCCCCGGCGATCTCGATGCGAGCCCACTCCCGCCACAGATTAATGCCGGTAGCCGCTTCCACCATTTCGTTGATGTAAGCGCCGCCCACGCGCGCGGCGCACTCGAGAAAATAAAAATGACCATCCGCATGGGCCTGGATAAACTCCGCGTGCGCCACGCCGCGCACCAAGCCCAACGCCGCGATCAAGTCGCGATTGATCTGCCGCAAGCCGCTGTCCGCATCGCTTCCGCGTGGCACCGTGAACGTGGTGAAAACTCCGCCGCCCTGCGCCACGTTCATGGGCGGCTTGCCGTACTTGCTCACGTTCGAGAAAACTATTTCGTTCTCGGAGATGACCGAATCCACATGGTAGACCTCGCCGGGAACGAACTTCTCCAGCAGATAAGTAGACTGCTTGTCTCCGAGTTGCTCGAGGATCGGCCATAGTTCGTCGGCGGCTTGAATTTTTTTGATCCCGATCGCGGAGGCCTCCTGCCGCGGCTTCAGCACCCACGGCCCCGAGACATGCTCGAGGTAGTAGCGAACATCGCCGTGGTTGAAGACCGGGACGAAATCCGGAACGCGCACTCCGCGATCGAGAGCGCGCATGCGCATGGCCAGCTTGTCGCGGAAGTAGCGCATGGTGGTCAGCCCCATGCCGGGCACGCGCAGGTGCTCGCGCAGAGTCGAGGCCGTCTCCATGTCGTACTCGTCGAGCGCGACGATGCGGTCAAGCTTCTGCGTCCGGGCTAGGTGCGTTACCGCCTGAACAATCTCAGCGAGGGAAATTCCGGGCGGAAGATAGAACGTGTCGTCCAGGCTTTCGCGCGGCCAGTCGGCGTCGCGTAGCTTCTGCGCAGTCAGCAGAAACACGCGGCAACCCTGGCGCTTGCACTCGCGCATGAACTCCTGCCCTTTTTCGTACGTGGTAATGCAGAGAAAGGTTATGGGACGCGGCTCAGGCATGGCATTCATCCGGCAGCAGGTCTGAGAGAATACCACGCCGACGCCCGCCGGCGTATCAGTTATTCAACCGGCCAGATGAAACCCCGCACCGGGCGGTGTTCGCATCAGGCTTGCGGCCGCGCCGAGTGCACCCATTCCGCCACCAGCGAGGCCAACACTACAAACAATGTCGTCCACACAATGTAGAAAGCTTCCTGCTCGATGGCGTGGTGCAATTTTTCGCTGCCTTCGATTCCCAGGGCGGAAAGCACACTATCCGCCATGCTGTGCAGGCTCTGCATGGCTTTCGAGATCATGCTGCCGTCGCCGCGCAGGCCGCTCAGGCTCAGTCCGCCCAACAGTCCAGTGGCACTTGCCCGGAATCGCTCACTGGCCGTCGCGACCGCAATCACCGACAGCACTGTGCCATTGACCAGGCCAGCCAGGAAGGAGCAAGCGAACGGCCAACGGATATGAACCCCCAGGCCCACCAATGCCACGTTGATCACAACCCAAAGGACGCCCAACAGAGGCATCCGCACGCAGTCCGAGGACATCGCCACGGGCCTTGCCACCGACAACGCTCGATCCGATATAGCAGACATAAAACCCTCCGAGATCTCGCTGACCTAATAGTGCGGGAACACTGCAATTCGTTTCACTGCCACTGGCTTCTTTTCTTGACCGCGACCCGCGCAATGGGGCATGATGCGCGGTGCCCTCGGTCCATAGCATTTCGGGGGCGGCTGGGAGGCTCCGATGGCCACGCGAACTCGTCCCGAAGGCAAGGCCCGCAGTTTCGGGGAAAATATTGAAAGCGACCTGGCGTTGGAATTCTTGCGAGTGGTCGAAGTGGCGGCCATCGCTTCGGCACACACCATGGGCCAGGGCGAGCGCAAGCTCTCCGACGAGGTGGCCACCGAGGCCATGCGCAAGACGATGGACTCGATCCCCATGCGCGGCACCATCGTCATCGGCGAGGGTGAGCGCGACGAGGCGCCCATGCTTTACATCGGCGAAAAAGTTGGCGCCGAATTTCCCGACGGCCGCGAGGTTCCCGAGGTCGATATCGCCGTAGATCCGCTGGAAGGCACGAACCTCTGCGCCACCGGCGCACCGGGATCGATCACCGTGCTCGCCGCCTCCGAGCGCGGAGGCCTGCTTCACGCTCCCGACTGTTACATGGAGAAAATCGTGGTCGGGCCTTCCTGCAAGAACGCCGTCAAACTCGATGCGCCCGTGGCCGACAATCTGAAGAACATCGCAAAAAGGCTGGAACGCGACGTGGAAGATCTGGTGGTGATCGTGCTCGATCGACCGCGCCACGAAAAGCTGATTGCCGATATTCGCGCCGCCGGCGCCCGCATCCGTCTGATCGGCGATGGCGACCTCTCGGCCGGCATCGCCGCCGCCGTGATCGGCACCGGCGTACATGCCGTCATGGGATCGGGCGGAGCGCCGGAAGGCGTGATCACCGCCGCCGCCATCCGCTGCCTTAATGGATATATGCTCGGCCGCCTGGTCGTGAAGCCTGACCAGGAAGAGCGCCTAGCCCGCATGGGCATTACGGATAAGGATCGTATCTATGAAGCCGAAGACCTTGCTCCCGGCAAGCAACTCATCTTCGCCGCCACCGGGGTCACCGAAGGCGCTCTGCTGAAGGGTGTCCGCTTCTTCGGCGAAGGCACGCGGACTTCGTCGGTGATCCTCACCCATCAGACCGGCAAGGTGCGATTCATCGAAAGCATTCACCTGGAGAAAGGTCCGGATGTGAAGGTGCGGTTTGCGTAAAAAGGTCGTTGGCCGTTCGCTGGTTCAACGGTCGCGGGGAAAACCCACTTCCATCATTTTCTCTAGTGTCGCCTCGGATATTCTGTTCTTGCGCAAGGCTCGTCTCGTTACCTTCTCCTGATGAGGCTGGAGGCGTGGCTTGAACGCCTGGATGAGCACAGCTTCCATGATTTCAACGGCTTCGTACGACCCCAGAGAGAGATCATGACACCTCACCATCTTCATGATGGATGCCGAGGAGATGCACGTGACGAAAATAGGCGGGGGTACAATGAGCGGTGCAAGCGCCGGATAGATGTGTCGGCCCGCGGACGCGCCTTCCGAAAACTCACGCCTTAGTCTGGTACCAAAAGACATACCCGGAGAGTTTGTCTTACCCACATACATGATCCTACCGTCGTGTTGTATGACATAAACGCCATTTGCCTTCTCGAGTTTGCCCAGGCAGCGTCCACTCCAAGCAACTCCTTTGTGCGCGATTGGTACTTCGCATAAATCTGCGAGCAGCATGTCCTTAGGAGGAATTTCAATTTCGATTCTCATCAGACGGACTAACCTCCAGATTCCCTGTATCTTGACAGATATGAAATCATCTAGGATAATCATCTAGGTGACAGGGCTATGAGAACCGTAGGTTTGTTCGAAGCCAAACAGAAACTATCGGAACTTGTGGAGTGTGCCAGTGAAGGCGAGCAGATCGGGATCACACGGCACGGCAAACTGGCCGCACTGATCGTGCCCGCTCGCCCCGAAGTGAGCGTCGCCCAGATCTTCGCTAACATTGAAGAAATCCGCAAACGCGCGAAGCCACACAAAGGCTTCACTACCAAAGATTTCATCGAAGAGGGCCGCCGTTGAAGCGTTTCGTGCTCGATGCTTCGGTGGCGCTGGCTTGGTTTATCGACAATCCGACCCCGCCCCTCGCGGAGCGAATACGACAGGCCTTGCTGCAGGGAGGAAAAGCCGTGGTTCCGGCGCTATGGCATCCGGAGATGGCAAATGGCCTAGTCGTGGCGGAAAGGCGTGGCACCTTGAGCGCTGCCGGAACTGCGCAGGCGATCGAGCAGATCGGCCTGTTGCTGGGACCGACGATTGAAAGGGCTGTCGATGTGGTGTCAATAAAACAGGCCCTGGGAACGGCGCGAACTTTTCAACTTACAGCTTATGACGCGGTATATCTCGAGACAGCGCTCCGGCAAGAGCTGCCGCTCGCAACGCTCGACCGGCAACTGCTGACGGCGGCCTCCAAGGCCGGAGTCGAAATCGTTTCCTAAGTCCATTGCTGAATCCTGCCTTCATTTATTTCAGATATTCCGAGCCTTTCTTCAGATCCTCGGGAATATCCGGGAACGGGGGGAACTCCTGCGAATGTCCCTTCAGCAGGCTGACGGTTACCTCGGCTCGCAGGTTGCCGTCGTGAACCGCGATTTTGTGCGGATGGCCCTTCGAGTAGCCCTCCCACAGTGAAACCCCGGCGTAGGCGCCATCTTTGCGCAGGATGTAGTACGTCATGTCGAGGAAGTGGAGCTTCTGCATGTCGCCATTGTAGTTGCGGACGATGCGCTTCAGCGCGTCCATGCCGGCTTCCTGGGGAGACATGCCGTGGCGCATGTTTTCAACAATGGTGTGCGCGCCGGCGACTTTGATGTTTTCTTCGCCGCTGCCGGTCGCGCCGGCCGAGCCCACATCCTGGTCGGTGTAGCAGCCTGCGCCGATAATGGGTGAATCGCCCAAGCGGCCGGGGAGTTTGAAGGCTAATCCGCTAGTCGTGGTGCAGCCGGAAATTTCGCCCTTGTCGTTTAGGGCTGAACAATGGATGGTGCCTGTCGGTGGAAACAGAACCTTGCGCACGGCCGCCAGTTGAAGTTCCGGCTCGATGCCGAGGTCGGCGGCGCGCGCCTGGAGGTTCTGGATGCGCTCCAGCCAAAGTCCGGACAGAGGCTTGTCCTTAGTCGGAGGCGGCTGCCAGTGCGGATCGGCCAAGCCCGGTCCCCACCAGTCGTCTGTCGAGTGAAACTCTTTCCAGAGCAACCATGTCTTGCGAGAGTCCTCGGTAAGCAGATTTTCGCGCGGAAAACCCACGGCGACGGCAAAGCGCTCTGCGCCTTCACCCACCAGCATGACGTGCCCGGTGTGCTCCATTACGGCCTTCGAGACCAGCGACACATTCTTGATGTTGCGCACGCCGCCGACCGAGCCGGCGCGCCGCGTCGGTCCGTGCATGCAGCAAGCGTCGAGTTCGACCACGCCTTCTTCGTTGGGGATTCCGCCGAGGCCCACGCTGGTATCGTTGGGATCGTCCTCTGGTCCCTTGACCACCTTGAGGGCGGCGTCGAGTGTGTCGCCGCCGCTTTTCAGGAAGGCGAAAGCACTCTCGAGGTAGGCATAGCCATTATTGGCACAAACGATAATCGGCCGCTTGCCTGGTCCAGGTTCTGCACCGCGTTCTTGCGAGGCAGCACTCTGTTTGGAGTCTTCGCCTTGGGCTTGCGCTCCTACTCCGGCAGCGACCGCTCCGAGAAGGGACGTCTTAACGAAATCACGGCGCGAAAAAGTCATGCTTTCCTCCCGCGGTCGGTTTCGGATCCCGGCTCATGAGGTCGAATGGCTGCTCGGAGAACCCGATTGCGTGAAAACAGGAAGGATATCACGCCACGCCGCGCTGGCATTCATGGGCGTGATATATTGCGTTTTCGCATGGGTCCACTTTTCTTCTTCTTCGTTTCGTGGTGGAAGTTGGTTCTGATGGCGGTGGCGATTGTGCATTTTATTCGCCGCCGGCCGGACACCTACTGGATTTTCATCATCCTGTTTCTGGGATGGATTGGGGCAGCGGTTTACATTGTCGCGGAAGTGATTCCGGATGCGGGGCTGCTGCGCGGCTCGTTTCAGGCGTTTCCGCGGCGGCGGCGGATTCATGAGCTGGAGCAGGCCATCCTCGACAACCCTTCGGCAGGGAATTACGAAGAGCTGGGATTGCTGTACCTGGACGATGGAGATTTTGCGCGGGCACGCGCGTGTTATGACCGATCCATTGCACAGCGGACGGATTCGGTGGATCCGTTTTATCGGAGGGGAGTAGCGGAGGTTGAGTTGGGGGATTTCGCGGCGGCGGTGCCGGATTTGGAGCGCGTGGTGGGAGCCGATCCGAGCTATGACTTTCAGCGGGCAGTAGGGTTGCTGGCGCAAGCGTATGCGCAGACGGGGCAAGCGGAGAAGGCCGCAAGACTTTTTGAGCAGGCTACGAAGATTTCCACCAGTTCGGAAACTTACTACAACTACGCAACGTTTCTGCAGTCGCAAGGGCGAGGGGAGGAGGCGCGGCAGTGGGCGCAGAAGATTCTCGATAAACGGGCGACCATGCCGGGATATCAGCGGCGGCGGGAGCGAGGGTGGTTTCGCAAGGCGTACGCGCTGCTGGCGCGGTCGCGCTTGCAAACCAGGTAGCGAATGAGGAAGTGCCGCTCCACACGGACCTAGTTTTCCCGCCTTGGGAAAACACCGCCCCACGAACACTGCCCCACATGAGTTGGGCTACTGCTTCTGCGCCGAGTCGGGCTTTTTGGCCAGGGAGCGGACGTAGTTGACCAGATCCCAGTTTTCCTCGGGCTTGATGCGGTCGCCTTCGGGAGGCATGTCCTGATGGCCATTCTTGATGATGTAGAAGATTTCGCCGTCGGTGCGATCCTTGAGAGTGGAGGGATCGGTGAAGTCGGCAATCTTCAGCTTCATGTCGGCGGCGAGGCTGCCTTTGCCGCCGCCGTTGCCGCCGTGGCACATGGCGCAATCGATGGTCCACCATTTCTTGGCGCGGGCGAGAGACTCGGGTGAGGACTTCACGGGATTAGCCTGTTTGGCGGCTTCTACTGGGATGGCGGCGTATGAAGGCGTTGTTGTGTTCTGCGGGGTTTGCGCCGGTTGCGCGGAAAGCGTGGCCAGGAAAAACAGCGCGGCCGAAAGAAGCAGTGCAAGCTTGAAGATCGGTTTGGAAATCTGTCGCGACATCGGAGCCTCCGATGAACGATGACTATCAACTTCATGCTGATGATAGAGCGGGGAGTGGGAGGCGGCAGTGACCTAGATCACAACTTAAGGAGGCGAGGGAGCGCAAGAGTAATTTCACAGCGTCGAACAGCTGCGCTTGCAAAATCAGCGGGAGTGGGGCAACCTCATAATCCATGCGAAGGAATCGGAGGGGCGGAGCATTGGTTTTTTCCTTAGGTGTCTTCTATTTCTTGTTGACCGCGATGGGATTTGCGCAGACGGAGCCCGGGCCGGAAGAAGATGGGAACGAAGTGCAGGTATGGGCCGGGGGTGGGCACTCGGTGCCGGGCGGGACTTCGAATACGGGGGCTTTCGATGCGGGGCTGCGCTATGGCTGGGTGATTACGGGCGCGCATTTGCCGGGGTTTTTGCGCGGGCGGTTCGAGTATGCGGTGGATGCGGTGCCAGTGTATGTGATTTTTCAGCCGGCAAATACGGCGTATGGAGTGGGATTCAATCCTCTGGGGCTGAAGTGGAACTTCGAGCGGCGCGGGCGGCTCTCGCCATATTTCGAGTTGGGCGGCGGAGTGGTGTTCAGCGATCACAATGTTCCGACTTATACGAACACGGTGAACTTCACGCCCAGCACGGCGTTGGGGACGCACATCCTGGGCGAGAGATATAACTGGAGCGTGGAGTTGCGGTATCTGCATATATCGAATGCGGGGCTGGCGACGCCGAATCCGGGGCTGAATACGGTGCAGGTGCGGGTGGGGGTGGGAAGGTTTTGGAAGAGGAAGTAGATCCGCGGCGGCCGGCGTGTGCGGCCGCAAGCGGAGACGCTCGTCAACCATGCCGGAATTCTCCCCCCTTGACGGTGCTGTCAAGGGAGGGAGAAAAATCGTTCTGCGGATCGGATCGCGCGGCTGGTTAGGTCACGACTACACTGTGGGTAGCTTGGGCTGTGTCACAGCAACTCACCGTATAGGAGTACGCCTGGTTAAGGTTCGTCACCACAATGGTGACCGTGTCCCCGGCGCTTAGGTCGGTGTAATCTTGCCCGTTGGCATTCTGGCCCGTTACCGGCGAAAAGGGGTATGTTGCCGAAGCCTGGGTGATGGTGCAGCCGGTTGACGGGATGCCTTGGAACTTAACCTGGCTGCTGTTGGCTGCACAGAAATCGTTGCAGATGTTTGGGGTGAGAGCGGTTAGTACGACTTTTCCTTTGTGCTTTTTGGGCGGTTGTTTCTTAGCGGATTGCTTTTTGGCTTTCTGCTTTTTTTTTGCCATACCTCTGTATCCTTTCTGATAGCCGGGCGTTGAAAGGCGCCGAGGCTGGATTTGGTGAAACGATTTACATATTAGTCCTCTTCCGGGGAGTGCCCGGATCGCGCGACTGGTTAGGTCACGGTTACGGAGTGGGTAGCTTGGCCTGTGAGACAGCAACTCACGATATAGGAGTATGGTTGGTTAATTGCCGCCACCACAATGGTGGTGCAGTTCCCGGGAGCGGGATAGAGGGTGATGTACCTAAGCCCGGTAGTAGGATTCGTGCTATAGGGGCTAAAGGGAAATGGAGGATTGGGATTCGGGGGAATCCCCGAAAGCTGGGTGAGGGTGCAGCCGCCTGGCGGGACGTTTTGAAAGCAGACCTGGCTATTGTTGCTTGCCGTGAAATCCGTGCAGATGCCTGGGGTGGAAGCGGTCAGTTTGTGCTTTTTGGGCGGTTGTTTTTTGGCGGGTTGCTTCTTAGCTGGCTGTTTTTTGGCTTTCTGCTTCTTAGCCGTTTGCTTTTTTGCTTTTTGCTTTTTTTTTGCCATACTTCCGTATCCTTTCTGATAGCCGGGCGTTGAAAGACGCCGAGGCTGGATTTGGTGAAACGGTTTACATATTAGTCATCTTCCGGAGAGAGTGAAGATTCCCTCAAGGGCCAAGGCCCATCTAATACGACCTTGCCGGCGCGGCGGAAGCCACGCCCTTTCAAAGCCCGATCGCAGGTCGAGTTTTTCCGCGGCCTGTGAAGGCGTGCACTTCCTACCTCTGAAGCTAATTCCTAAGGCCCGTTCCCCGCGCGAACCGCAGGGAATTTACGGATGCGAAGACTTCATCAACTGCTTGTAGCTCGGCGTGTTAGCCAGGTTGGCGAACTCGGGGTCGCCCCGAATCTTATCTAGCGTGTACCCAGCCTGCACAGCCTTGCCCAGCCATTCGATTGCCAGGCCGGTTTCGCCTAACTGGTTATACACTCCCGCGGCGTCCAGCAGTATTTCCTTGTCGTTATGCCCGTATTGCAAAGCCTGCCCCAAATAGAGCAGGGCATGCTTGCGATCATCGAGCATGGAATAGTAACCCGCCAGAGCGCTGAGCACAACTGGGTCGTGAGGATTGACCTTTAATTCCTGCAAAGCGAGTTCGGCAGCCTTGCGATTCGGCGCCATCGACTCTTGTTTCTTGCCGCCATAATAGAGGGCCCCGCCCAGATTTCCCCAGATGACCTGCTGTTGAGGGTCCAGCTTGATTGCCTCTTCGTAGGTTTTGGCTGCGTCGTCAAACCTATTCAGGCCATAGTACGCTGCCCCCAGGTTAACGTACCCGGGGTAGCTGGGCCGGATAGCGATGGATTTTTTCAAAGGATCGATCGCCTTCTCGTATTGACCCATGTTGTTGTAAATGGCCCCAACGTTCACGTACGTTCCGTACCAATCGGGAGCGATCTGGATAACCTTCTGAAACATCTGCAGCGCCTTCTCATACTCGTTGCGGCGGAGGTAGAACACGCCGAAGAAATTATAGCTGTAGCGGCTGTTGGGATGGGACTGAATGGCTTGCTGGTAGGCGCTTTCGGCTTCGGTGATTTTGCCTTCGTGTTCGTAGGCTTGGGCCAGGCCGAGGGCGGCGTCTTCGTTGCTGGGTTCGAGACCGAGAGCAACTTGGAATTCGGAGACGGCATCGGGGGAGTGTCCGGTGCCATCGTCGATGCGTGCGAGGCAGATGTGGCCGGCAGCGCCGGCGTTGCCGAGTTTGACCGCCTCGTTGCAGGCGGTTTGCGCCGGAGTTATCCATTGCTTCTGCTTGGTGTCGGAATACTTGAGCCAGTAGCTTTCACCGAGGGCGGCCTTGGCCATGCCGAAGTTAGGATCGAGTTTGAGGGCTTCGCGGGCCATCAGGGCGGCGTTGTCCAGATTTTCGGCCTTGCTGTGATCGAGCATGTAGCCTTGCGCCTGCAGATAGTACTCGTAAGCGGCGGCTTGATCGGTCCCATGGTATTTCAGGGCGGTTTCTTCTTCCGGGCGTAACTGCAGGCGCAGAGCTTTGATGGTTCCATCGGCGACAATTTGCTCCGCCGAGAAGGCATCTGTGGTGGGGATGGTGAGGGAGCCACTGCGCAGCGGCGCGCCGGTTTGAGCACTGAGCAAAGAATAAGCGACCTTAACGAGAGTGTCGGTTTGCTGCTCGAGCGTGATGGCGAGACCCAGGTTGGCCCCGAACATGCGAGCGGCATCGGGAAGCGTGGAGATTTTCTTTTCCTGCAGGTTGCGGGGTGCGACCACTTCGAAGGCGCGGTCTTCGGTGAGCTTGCCGAGTTTGGCGGCGACGCTTTCGACTAAGCCTTCGCCGAGGGCGGTGATTTTGGGATCGGCGTTGGCGGTTGCGGTGAAGGGAAGGACGGCGAGGATTTTAGCTTGGGGAAGTCCTCCTCCTGCCTGAGATTGAAGAGCGGCGTTATCCGCGGTAGGAGTGCGGAACAACTGACGCACGGGACGGTAGGCGATGAGCGCGGCCAAGACAACGAGAACAATCGCCAGCGCGGCAGCCGTGCGGTACTGGTGGAACTGGCCGGGAGACGACGGAGTGCGCTTTGGCCTTCCGCCTTGTTGTATGCGGTGCAGATCGTCCCTGAGGGCGGCGGCGTTGGGATAGCGGGCTTCGGGATTCTTGGCCAGAGTGCGAGAGATCACGCCGGCGAGTGGAGCGGGGACATTCTTGAGCGAGGGCGGCTCTTCGTGGACGATTTTGGCCACGGTGGTGGCCAGGCTGGAGCTTTGAAAGGGCTGTTCGCCGCCCAGCATTTCGTAGAAGACGAGGCCGAGGGAGAAAATGTCGGAACGCCCGTCGTCGGGCCTTTGCAGCAGGACTTCCGGGGCCATGTAGGCGGGAGTGCCGCCGGTGGCGGTCATGGTTTCCATGCTCTTGGTGGCGTCGTTGGGATTGCTGTTCCAGGCGCGGCGGGCGACGCCGAAGTCGAGAATCTTCACCCGGTTGCCGGGCGTGAGCATGATGTTTTCGGGCTTGATGTCGCCGTGGATGATGCCTTTTTCGTGGGCGGCCTGCAGGCCTTCGCAGCACTGGATGGCGATGGAGAAAAATTCTTCGGTGGAAATGGGCTGCTGGAGGCGGTGGCGCAAAGTCTCGCCTTCGATGTACTCCATGACCAGCCACAGTTCGCCGGCATGCTCGACCACGTCATAGATGGCGCCAACGTTGGGATGGTTGAGGGCGGAAGCGCGTTGCGCTTCCTTGAGCAGGCGTTTGCGGTCGGCTTCAGTGGAGTTGGACTCGGGCGCCATGCGCTTGATGGCGACAAAGCGCTTCAGCGTGGTGTCTTCCGCGCCGTAGACCTGCCCCATGCCGCCAGCGCCGAGCCGCTTCGAGATCGCGAAGCGACCGACGGTGGTGCCGGCCAGAGCGTCTGCGGCAGCATCCGCATTCGCTGCCGGTGGGGGCGTCTTGATCTGTTCTGCCATTGACGAAGTGCCCGCCGAATTTTGCCATTCTAACCTTAGTTGGGGAGGAAAGCCAAAGCGAATGCGGAGCTTTGCATCGGCGTGATCAACTTTCCCCGGTAAATGGCAGGAAATACGCGGTAAGTGCTTGGTACGTGTCGGGAAGTACATGGTAATAAATTTTGCCTTTCCATGGTTTTTCTCCTCGACTTAGCTTCGGATATTGCAGGATGATTGAACACGACCACCATGAAGAAAACCTCCGCTTTCAACGATGCCAAACCTAGAACGGCAAAAGCTGAGGCTCGCCAGCGGGAGCTCAAGGCGATGAAAGCACTGGAAGAACTCGTTAACCTTGGGGATGAAGACGAGTACAGGCGAAGACTTGCAGAGCGGTTCGGTATCCTGCCCGGCCATCCGAGATATCAGGAGGCGATGGCTACTTGGAGGGGAGTTGCGCCGCGGGAGGCCTTGAGCTTCCTCACATCTTCGACGAACGCGTCAACACGAGCGTTCTTCTCAGCTTCCGAGAGTCCCATCTCTTCCATCTGTTCTTCAAGAAGACGGGCAATGGATCGGAGCGCCTGCTTGCGAGAATTCTTTTGCCGTCCTTGTGGTCGCGGAGTTGGAAGCGCGGACATCTGATTACCCTTTCTGTTCGTCCTTTGAGACACGTTAGTTTACTCCATTGTTCAGCTTCAAGTCTTACCTAACTTTATCCCGCTCCTTTTGATGCGCGAAAGTTACGGAGGGCACATGCATCAGCATCGTTGTTTCCCCCTGGCTCTGACGGGCTTCCCTTGCTTCCAGCCTCCAGGGCCAGCTATTCTTCTCCCTTATGTCTACGCTGGTGGAGTGTGTGCCGAACTTTTCCGAGGGCCGCGACAAGGCCAAGGTGGACGCCATTGTCAACGCCATGAAGGTGGATGGAGTCTACCTGCTGGACCGCGAGATGGACGCGGACCACAACCGGTGCGTGATTACGCTGGTCGGCGAGCGCGAAGCGATTCAGGAAGCCGCGATTCGCGGGGTGGGGAAGGCCGCGGAATTGATCGATCTGAATGTGCATAAGGGGGCGCATCCGCGAATGGGGGCGGCGGACGTGGTGCCGTTCATTCCGATTGACGGTGTGACGATTGAAGATTGCGTTGCGATGGCACGGCATGTGGGGGAAGAGATCTGGAAGCGATTTCAGATTCCGGTGTATTTATACGAAGCAGCGGCGGCGACGCCGGAGCGGCAGAATCTGGAGAACATCCGGCGCGGGCAGTTTGAGGGGATACGGGCCGAGATTGCGACGAATCCCGCGCGGAAGCCGGATTTTGGTGAGCCGAGGGTGCATCCCACGGCGGGTGCGACGGTGGTGGGAGCGCGGAAGTTCTTGATTGCCTACAACGTCTTTTTGAATACACCGGAGGTTGAGATCGCGAAGAAGATTGCGAAAGCGGTGCGGTTTTCGAGCGGCGGGATGCGCTTCGTGAAGGGAGCGGGATTTCTGGTGCGAGGGCTGGCGCAGGTCTCCATGAATCTGACGGATTTCGAGCAAACCCCGGTGCATCGCGTATTTGAAATGGTGAAACGGGAGGCGGCGCGGTACGGAGTGACGCCAGTATCGAGCGAGATCGTGGGACTGATTCCGAAGAGGGCACTGGAGCAGGCGGCGGAGTGGTTTCTGCAGGTGGAGAACTTCGATTCGTCCTTGATTCTGGAAAACCGGCTGGCGGCCGTGATGAGCGGGAAGATGGCCGCGGGTGGTTTGCGGGCTGGGGTTGAGCCGTTTGTGGAGCAGCTCGCTGCGCCGACTGCGACGCCGGGCGGAGGGAGTGCAGCGGCAGCTGCTGGTGCGATGGCGGCGGGACTGGCGGCGATGGTGGCGTCGATGTCGCGGGGGAAGAAAGCGTATGTGCAATATGAAGCACAGCTCAGCGCGGCGATCGGGAGGTTGGGGCGCTTGCGGGAAGAGTTGAAGGCGGCGATCGATGCGGATGCGGAATCTTATGATGCCGTGATGAAGGCTTACAAACAGGCGAAGACCGACCCGGGCAAGGCCGATGCGCTGATCGACGCGAGTCTGAAACGGGCAACCGGAGTTCCGCTGGGTGTGGCCGAGAAGGCGCATGAAGTGGCGCAGATCACGCAGAGCCTGTTCGCCATCAGCAATCCCAATATGAAATCGGACTTGACCACCGCGCAGGCGCTGACCCGCGCGGCGATTACAGGGGCCTTGGCGAATGTTGAGATCAATTTGGCGTCGCTGAAGGATGCGGGTTTTGCGGCGGAAGTGCGGAAGAGAGCGGAAGCCGCAACGGTGTAGTCCACGAGGGCACGAAAACGGGGCCGACGAGGTCGCTCTTCCCATCCTGTTACCCCCCGCGCCCAGTGAATCGTTCTCTTCTCTTTCGATAAATCCAGTAGCTTGCGAGCCGCATACTTTGGTGGAATCGCGACCATTGCGGGCCGGGGCTCTGGTGGTCTTGTTCGAGTCAATTTTCCTTCGGCGCGGGCCCGGTACGGGATACTTCCGACTGCGGCTGCCCCTCGATAAGAACGAAGGCGGTGTCAAGGACAAAGATGTCCTGAGCAGTGCCGGGCACCGCTTTTTTGCCAGAGAGGTTGAGGACCAAAACTCTGGAAATGAAAATCTCACGCTAATCACTCGCGGTGGAAGATCGTTCCACCAACCATCGATTCGGCCTCGGACATCGACCATGATTCTTCTATGCGAACATCCCGCCGTCGTCGCCGGGCCGGTGAGAAAGTGGGAAACATCTTTACCGTTTTCCACTTTTGCACCGGCCCTCTACGGGATGCGAGAGCGCCCAATCAATCCTGCGGTCTAGCTTGCGCCGACCAGGGGCAGCCCCGAGCTGCTCTCGATGCGAACGATCTCTGGATACCCAACCTGGCTGCGCAGCATCCAGTAGAGTCGTACGGCTAACTTGCGCGCCGTTGCCACCTTGGCCACGCCTTTCGGCTTCTGGTGACAACGATGCAAATACTGTTTGCGTAATCCGGGATCGTGCTGCACTGCCACCTGCGCCGCTTCCACCAGCAACGAGCGCAGCATGCGGTTGCCCTGTTTGGTAATCGCGCCCAGCTTCTGGCGTCCGCCCGAGCTTTCCTCGCGCGGTATCAATCCCAGATAGCTGGCCATCTGCTTGCCCCGTGGAAAGCGGCTCACGTCGCCGATGGTCAGTACATAGGCCAGCGCCGTGTTCGGACCCACGCCCGGTTGCGTCATCAGCAACTTCGCCTGCGGATTTTCTTCCGCCGCATGTTGTACGGCTTCATCCAGTTGGCCGATCTGCTGGTTCAACATGGCCAGCAATCCCAGCAAGTCTTCCCGCCGGCACGCTGCCCAGGGTTTTAACGGAAGTTCGCGCAACATTTTCTGTCCCGCCTGGCTCCACAGCTTGTGCTTCCGCTGCACTCCCTTATTCATGGAAAGGTGTTGCAGTTCGTTTTTCACCCGGCTGCGAATCATCACCAACTTGTGCCGGTGCAGCACCAACTGCCGCAAGTCGCGCTGCTCCCGGTCGGGCATCCACAACCGCGGGAATCGGCCTTCCATCACCAGCTTGCGAAGGTGCTCTGCGTCCCGCTTGTCCGTCTTCTGCTTGCGCACGTAACTGGCCCGGATCTGCGCCGCATCCCCGATCCAGATCTCGTGCCCCAGATCTTCGACCCACTCGATGAACCACTGACTGTTGCCCGTGGCCTCCATGCCGATCAGCACCGGCGCCGCCAGTTGCTGATAGAAAAGCTTGGCGTCGCCCGCAGCATGCACCAGCTTCCGTTCCCCGCAATCCCCGGTCTCCGTGTCCAGCCAACTCACTTGTTGCCAGCTGGGATGGAAATCACACCCTATAATCATCATTGCGAAGGCTCCTTTCTTCCCAGCGTCTTTGGTCCTCAAATCAAGACTACCGGGTTTCGAATCGAGCCTTCGTTCTTATCCAATCAATCCTACCGTGGCTTTCCGCCGTACTTCCGTACAAGCAAGTAGAGCCTTAAGTTCAGCGCCGCAGCTGCGAGTCGGATGCTGGTGGCCGCCGGACTGCTGAAGCATTTCTGATTAGGAAAAAATCAGCAGCGCTCCGCCGACAAGACAACAGTCGGACGCGAACCTGTCATCCAACCTCGTCGCATCGCTCAGTCCCTACACGGTTTTCTTGGACCGAAGTGGAAACAGCGACGGCAAGCTCCTGCGTGAGGGGTTCGAGAAGATTGCGCGGCTGTTAGGGAGATTGCCTAAATGTGCCGCTCAGCATGGTTATCCATCTCGATTCTGCTGTTTTGTGGCGTAGCTTTTCTGCTGGGCCTGAACGGGTGCAGCGGAGTTAGCAGTGGCGCCAGCACAACCACGACCGCGGTTCAACCGTCCAACTCAAAAATTCAGCACGTGGTGATCATCTTCCAGGAGAATCGCACGCCCGACAATTTGTTTCACGACCCAGTACTGATGTCGCGTGGGGCGGACATTGCCAGCGCTGGAGTGAACTCGAAGGGCCGGACGATCCCGCTGGGCCAGATTGGCCTCGCGTGGAATGGCAGCAACCCAAATAACTACGACCTGGACCACACCCACCCGGCCTTCACGCAGATGTGCGACCTAAACCCGTCCACCGGGATATGTGCGATGGATGGCGCTGACCTCATCGCCATCCGGTGTGGCGCGGGAGTCAATGGTTGCCCCGCGAATCCACAATTCATGTATGTGGATCCGGCCGACGTTCAGCCGTACTTCGAAATGGCCGAGCAGTACACCTTTGCCGATCGCATGTTCCAGACCAACCAGGGGCCAAGTTTCCCGGCGCATCAATTTATCATTTCGGGCACTTCAGCGCCCACGGCAACCAGCAGTCTGTTTGCGGCCGAGAACGTTAGGGGAGATGGGAACGCCGGTTGTACCGTTCTCCCCACCGATAGCGTTGCAATGATTGATGCTTTGGGGCAGGAATTGAGCAGTCAGTACCCGTGTTTCGAGCATGCCACGCTGACGGACTTTCTCAATAGTGAGGGCGTGAGCTGGCGCTACTACACTTCAGCGGGAGGGTTATCGATCTGGACCGCTCCCAATGCGATTCAGCACATGTGCGGACCCAACGTCCCGCCCCCAAACGCAACCGCCTGTACCAGCGCCGACTGGAGGAATAACGTGGTGATGCCGACTGCGCAGAATCCGGTGCCGGTGCTCGCCGACATTGCCGACGGCCAACTCCCAACCGTGAGCTGGGTAATTCCCAATGGTCAGGAGTCGGACCATCCGGAGGAAAACGACGGCTCCGGGCCGTCGTGGGTGGCTGCGATTGTGAACGCAATCGGCAGCAGCCAGTACTGGTCGAACACGGCGATCTTCATTACATGGGACGACTGGGGGGGGTGGTATGATCACGTCGCGCCCCAGGTGATCAACGACGGCGTGAGTTGGGGGTCGGGATATGTGTACGGTTTTCGCGTGCCCCTGATTGTGGTCTCGCCCTACGCCAAGGCGGCGAACATCTCGCATGTGAAACATGACTTTGGCAGCATCCTCAAGTTCATCGAAGAGAACTTTGGCTTGCCTTCACTGGGCTACGCCGATGCGGCGGCGGACGATCTCTCCGACTGCTTCAACTACAACCAGACGCCGCTTCCGTTCCAGACTATTACGGCGCCGCTGCAGGCAGACCATTTCCTCAACGACAAGCGGCCGCCCACGGACCCCGATGACGACTGAAGGGAGTTGAAAAGCTCAACTCCCAAGTCAAAGACTCGGTTCGAACGTCAACCTAACTAACGGCCTTCCCACGGAACTGTCGAAGGCCGGTGACCAGAAATAGCGCGTCAAAGACGGTCAACGCTACCAACACAACCGGTACCGAAAGGTGAGGGAACTGGGGCACCAGCGTGCCTCGCAGCCCCTCGCTAGCGTAAACCAGCGGATTCACCAGGACAATTTTCTGAAGGATGGGAAAGTGCGCCAAGGCGCTCCAGGGATAGTAGGTACAACCGAAGAAAATCATTGGAGTCAAAACCATGCTGAACATGAGACCGATGTGAGTCTGGCTGATGCTGCAACCAAGAGCTAGACCGCCGCAGGCCGAGAACAGCGCCACCAGCAGCGTAACGCCGGCAAAGCTCAGCGGAGAACTCAGATTCAATTCCACTCCGGGCCGCAGCAGCAGCCACGCTGCCGGGATGACCATCAGTCCGGCGAACAAAGCTTGCAGCGTGCCAAAAAATACTTTCTCGATGGCGAGCCAGGATATTTCCATCGGCGCCAGCAGGCGGTCTTCGATCTCGCGAGTGAACTGAAATTCCGCGATCAACGGCATGGCGACGGCCCAAACGCCGGTGAACACCATGCTGATCGCCATAATGCCGGGCAACAGCAAGCTCTTATACGCGGCGGGCATGTAGCCGCTGCTCACCATCACGCGGCCAAAAATGAAAACGAACATCATGGGCTGCAGAAATGTCTGCAGCAGCAATGGGACAATATTGCGGCGGGCGACGTGAGTATCGCGCGCCAGCAAAGCCAGAAAAGTTTTCCAGTTCATTCGCGCAAGCTCCTACCGGTGTGGTGCAAGAAAAGATTTTCTAGGCTGGGCTCGGAGATGTGCACGTCGCACAGTTCGACGCCGGCGCTGGAGGCAAGATTGGCAATCTCAGAAACCAAAGGGCCTCCGCGGTCGGCGTACACGTCGGCGGAGCTGTCGTTTGTCGAATCAGGGTTTGCGCGCACCTCCCTCACCCCCGTTAAGGTCTGAAGACGCTGTAGCAATTCCGGGGAGTGGCGGCCAAAGCGCAGCCGCAGCAGGAACCCGCCCGGAACGGAAGCCTTCAACTCAGCAGGCGTGCCGAGGGCGATATTGTGGCCGTGATCGATGATGGCCAGACGCTGGCACAGCACGTCAGCCTCTTCCATGTTGTGCGTGGTCAGAAGGATGGTTTTGCCGCTCTGGTTGTATTCGCGGATGATCTCCCAGAGCAGCAACCGGGTTTGCGGATCCAGTCCGGCGCTGGGCTCGTCCAGGAAAAGGACTTGGGGATCGTGCATCATGGCGCGCGCGATGGAGAGACGCTGCATCATGCCGCCGGAAAATCCGCGCACCATTTGATCGCTTCGGTCGCGGAGTTTGAATCGGTCGAGCAGCGCGTCTGCACGCTCGGTGCGTTTGTGGGAATCGAGGCCAAAATAAGCGCCGTGGAAGAGCAGAATCTCCCGAGCGGTGAGAGCAAAATCGAGATTCGGACGCTGTGCAACCACTCCAATCAGCCGTTTGACCGCCACTTGTTCCTGCCAAACGTCGAGCTCGCCAATCCAGGCTTGGCCGCCCGTCGGCCGGACCCGGGTGGTGAGGATTCCAACGGTGGTGGATTTGCCCGCGCCGTTGGGTCCGAGCAGTCCGAAGATCTCGCCGGGTGAAATCTCAAGCGAGAGGCCGTCGAGAGCAACGATCTCCGCTTTGGGCTGCTTGTTGCCGTTGGTGCGCGCGGAACCGAAACTGAAACCGCCGCCGGAGGCGAGAGGAGGCGGTGAAGTGTAGATTTTGCGCAGATCGCGGGTGCGAATGCCAGCTAACATGCCTAAATCCTTGGGTGTATCCTCGAAGTTTGGGTCGAGATTCGTCCGTTCCTGAGCCAGTGCCGTGGCCAGGTTCCTCCGATGGAACCAGAGGGACACAACGGTTGTCAATTCCGCGGCCATCAAATATTTTTTGAACATGCCGAGTGGAAAGTTGACCGGCGGGGTTCGTGTGTGAAGGTTAGAAAAACTGTGACGCTTCGCACGAGGAACATCTCACCATGAGCCGCTCGGCATGGCTGTCAATCTCGATCCTGCTGCTTTGTGCGGCCGCGTTTGTCCTGAGCCTGAACGGCTGCGGCAAAGGCAGCGCCACCTTCACAGTCCCGCCACCCTCGAAGATCCAGCACGTGGTGATCATCTTCCAGGAGAACCGCACGCCGGATAACCTGTTTCAGGGACTGTGTCTTCCGCCATATGGCAACAGCAGTTCCTGCAATAGCATGAACCCGACCGCCTCCCAGTACGACATCGCCAGCAGCGGAACGGACTCGACAGGCGCGACCATCACGCTCCTCCCGATCGACCTGGGCACGGTCGGCACCAGCGGCAACCCGGATAACTACGATCTGAGCCACGCCCACAGTGCTTTCGTTGATATGTGCAACCTGAACGCGTCCGGGGTATGTCAGATGAATGGCGCTGACCTGATCCCGTATTCATGCACGGTGGGAACTGCCGGCTGCCCCCCACCCCCGGACCCGCAATTTATGTACGTTTATCCGAATGATGTTGCGCCATACCTCACAATGGCCCAGACGTACACCTTTGCGGATCACATGTTCCAGACCAACGAGGGCCCAAGTATGCCGGCGCACCAGTTCATCATCTCGGGAACATCGGCGCCTTCGGCGGGCAGCAACCTATTCGAGGCGGAGAATCCGGCTGGGGTAACGAACGCCGACAATAACACCGGCTGTACTGCTCCTGCGCTGGAATATGTCGAACAGATTAATCCTGCAGGAGTCGAAAGCCCCATCTACCCGTGCTTCGAGCATCAAACTCTTACCGACCTGCTAAACACCGCCAATATTAGCTGGCGCTATTACGCGCCCTCGGCGGGATCGATCTGGACGGCCCCCAACGCGATCCAGCATATGTGCGGACCGAACGCGACGCCGCCGAACGCCACAGCATGCACGGGATCCGATTGGACAAACAACGTGGTACTGGCTACTTCCCAGAACTCTGCGCCGGTGTTGACGGATATTATCAACGGCAATCTCGCTACTGTGAGCTGGGTCATTCCCAATGGTTTGGAATCGGACCACGCCTTGAGCAACGATGGGTCCGGGCCCTCCTATGTCGCTTCGATCGTCAACGCGATCGGCAACAGCGCCTACTGGTCGAATACCGCGATCATTCTTACCTGGGACGACTGGGGCGGCTGGTACGACCACGTCCCGCCGCAAGTGCTGGCGGGTTCGAACTGCACGCAGTGGGGCTGCGGCTACGTGTACGGATTCCGGGTACCGATGATCGTGATATCGCCCTATGCCAAGCCGGCTTATATCTCGCACGTCACGCATGACTTTGGAAGCATTTTGAAGTTTATTGAGACGACCTTTAATCTGCCGTCGCTGGGCTACGCGGACGCGCCCGCCGACGATCTCTCCGACTGCTTCAACTTCAACCAGACGCCGATCTCATTCCAGAAAATTGATGCTTCGCTGAAAGCGGATTACTTTATGAACGATAAGCGCCCACCCACCGATCCGGACGATGACTGAAGAGGAATGACTAATCTCCAGCGCTGGTGGCTGGCGCTGGCTCCAGTCTGGTTCGAGATTCCCACCAGGCTCGGAATCCTTGGCGAGCCAGCTTGAGAATGGTTCGGCGATTTTCGGAGATCACTTTCCACCAGGCGAAACGGCCGAGCATAGGGAAATAGATTCCGCGGAAGCACAGGCGCGCAAGCAAGATGTTGACGCGATATCCGAGCGGCTGGTCGTCGAGAGAATCCACAGCCTGAGCGATGGCAGCCGAACCGTAGGAGTGGGACCAGCCGTAGTTCACTTCGGCGTGGGCGTCGTCGATGGTCATCTTGAGCGGCGTATGGGCCATGGCGAAAGGGATGAACTCCTGCCAGTGCTTGGGACGGGTTAGGCGTCCGGCGGTGTCAAGACGTTTATACAGCGGGGTTCCCGGCAAGGGAGTAAGCAGGCCGAAAATCGGCAGGCCAGGCGGCCAGGTGCGCACTTGTGCGAGTGTGCGTTCGGCGGCTCCAACCGTGTCGTTGTCCATGCCGAAGATGAAGGAGGTAATGGCGTACACATTGCGCTGTGCCAGGCGCTGCAGAACGGCGGCGTATTCTTCCGGCTTGTTGAAGCCTTTGTTCACGTCCTTCAAGTTGATGGGATCAATCGACTCCATGCCGATGAAGATCCATTTTCCGCCGGAAGCGGAGATCAAGTCCACCAGTTCTTGATCGCGCAGGAGATTGGCGCTGATCTGCGCGACCCAATGAACCTGCGCGCCGGCAGCGATGATGTCGCGCAGCAGGGATTTGGTGCGCTTGAGGTTGATGGCGAAATTGTCGTCGATGAAAAAGACAGCGATCTGCCCGCGTTCTTTTCGGGCCCGCGCCTTCAGCAGCAGGAGTTCGTTGACGACACTTTCGTTGCTGCGAAAGCGGATGGAGTCGCCGAAGAATCCGGTTACGGTGCAGAATTCGCAACCGTAGGGACAACCTCGTCCAGACTCGACGGGAACGATGCGGAACGTGCCCCAGCCCTCGCCGATTTTCTGCAGCCAATGCTTGGCGGATTTGGGTACGAGATTGAACTGGCGGAGATCGATGGTGTCCCAGGGAATTACGGGATACGGCTTAAGGGATGGCTTGAGCTCTTTTCCGGCGGCATCGACCGGTGCGTAAATAGCTTTCAATTCGCCGCGGGCGGCGTCTTCCACGATTCTCGGCCAGGTCTCATCGGCCTCGCCCAAGGCGACGGCGTCGGCATGACGCGGGCCGCCATCGCGGCCCAGGGCTTCATCCGCCATTTCGGTGACATGAGGTCCACCCATCACAACCGGCACGCCGGTGGCACGCACTGCGTCGGCCATGCGATAGGCCTTGGCGATCATTCTGGTCATGGCACCGATGCCAACCAGATCGATGCTTTCTTCGCGCACGTAGCGGGCGATGCCGGCTTCGTCCATGGGTTGGGCGTTGCCGTCGATCAGCACTACTTCGTGGCCTGCGGGGGTGAGAGATTGTAGGAGGAACATCCAGAGGTGCGGCATGAAATTGCGCGTGACCCCATTGTCGGGGTTGTACAGTAGGATTTTCAATAGTCCCCTGATTTCTACTTGCCGCTGATTTCGTGTACCCAGAAGATGGGATTTCTAATGTGCGGTAGCGTACAAAGCCTAGGGTGCATCTTACACTAGTTGGTATGAGCAGATAGTAAAATGATCGTTCTTGCCAGGCGGGACGTCCCAGATTGGTCATAGGGCTAGCACGTTTGTCAGCGCGGGAAAGTGGCTCGGTGGCTTAGAATAAGGCGATGCAGTAACGGGAAGGCCTGAAGCCGCATCTAAAGTTGCAAGGTGCAGTCAGTATTCCGTTCTTGCGTAGGAAAACCCTATTATGAGGTCTATAACCGTTATGAAAACCGTTAAGGCTTGTCTGAGCGTTGCGATGTCGGCCGTCCTGTTGCTGGGCATGGCGAATGCCATGCCGCTGAATTCTTCGGCACGCGCGGTGATTCCTGCCGATCTGCAGCAGTTGATTTCCGTGGATTACCGGGCGCTGAAGGACTCGCCGACCGCGATGCAACTGAAGCAGCAGGTGCTGCCGGACAATCTGAAGCAGTTCGAGGGGGCGCTGAAGGGGATCGGCATCGATCCCGACAAAGATGTGGATACGCTTAGCTTCGCCTCGTTCCGCACCGCGAAGCAGGGGATTAAAGGCGTTGGCGTGGCCGCAGGGCCGTTTGCCATGAAGGCCGTACTCAAGAAGATGACCGCGCAAAAAATCAAGCCGACGAAGTATCACACCTCGAATATCTATCCCATGGATGGGGGGATGGTGATGTGCTTTCTGGACGACAGCACGCTGCTGTTCGGCGATGCGGTGGCGGTGCGGATAGCTTTGGATGTGCGCGACGGGCAGGTCTTAAGCCTGGACACGAACCCGACCATGGCAGACATGATGTCGGACGTGGATTCGTCGCCGGTGTGGAGCATTCTGGATCAACTGGGGACGCAGAATGTGATGCGGTCGGCCCTCGGCGATGCGGCGAAAATCGCCGATTATGACACCATCAAGAAACGGCTGCTCGGGTCGCGTTACACCATGAATTTTAATGGAGGGGTGAACTTCGATTTAACCGTGGTTTCTTCCGATTCCGTGAGCGCGGCCACTCTGTCATCCGCCGTGAAGTTGGGCCTGATCGCGAAGAAGATGAGCGCCAGCGCCAATGAAAAGGCGGCGATGGATAACACGAGCGTGGATTCCGACGGTTCGAATGTGAATTTCCACTTCAAGTCGAGCGATCAGCAGTTTCAGTCGATCATGCATTCGGAGTTATTCGCGGCAGTTTCGCACTGAGGCAATTGAACCTACCACGGAGGCACTGAGACACGGAGAAGAACCGGAGCTTAAGTGCCTGATCTCCTAGATTTGTTTTTGTGGGTTTGCTTTCTCCGTGCCTCCGTGTCTCCGTGGTGAACTCGCGGCGCGCTTCTCGCGGGCCCAGCCTTCTTTCACAATCTGGTGGGCGCGACCGATGGCCAGCGCGTCTTCAGGGACGTCTTCGGTGATGCAGGAGGCGGCGGCGACATAGGCGCCCTTGCCCACCCGCACGGGTGCGACCAAGGTGCTGTCACTGCCGATGAAGACGCCGTCTTCGATCACGGTGGTGTGCTTTTGGACTCCATCGTAGTTGCAGGTAATGGTTCCGGCGCCGATGTTGACGCCGGCACCGATTTCGGCGTCGCCGAGATAAGTGAGGTGGTTGGCTTTGGATCCCTTGCCCAGCTTGATCTTCTTGGTCTCGACAAAATTTCCGACGTGGGCGCCTTCCCCGATATCGCTGCCGGGGCGCAGATGGGAATAGGGGCCGAGAACGGCGCTGGGGCCGATGCGGGCTTCCTCCAAAATGCAGCCGGGACGAACGAGTACACCGCCGGCGATTTCAGAATCGCGAATCACGCTGTAGGAGCGAATGCGGCAGCCGGCGCCGATGCGCGACCGACCGAGAATCTGGACGAAAGGTTCGATCACAGTGTCAGCGGCGATTTCGACGTCGCTGTCGATGACGCAGGTTGCGGGATAGAAGATGGTCACGCCCTCGGCCATGAGTTCGTGGCACTTGCGCATGCGGATCTGATAGTCGATGAACGAGAGTTCGACGCGGGTGTTGGCGCCAAGAACCTCGGCGGAGTTTTCCGTCTTCCAAACAACGACTTTCTGCCTGACCGTGCGCAGCACCCCGGCCATGTCGGTAAGGTAATACTCAGCGTGCGGGTTGGCGGTGGAAAGCGTTTTGATGTGTTCAAACAATTGCGGCACGTCGAAGACATAGAAGCCGGCGTTGATCTCGCGAATCTTTTTCTGGGCGGGGCTGGCGGATTTTTCTTCGACGATAGCCCGGACGTCAGCGCCGCGAGGGCCGCTGCGAATGACGCGGCCGTATCCGGTGGGCGGTTCGAGGTCGGCGCTGAGTAAGGTCATCGCGGCTTGCTGGTCGAGGTGGAAGCTCAGCAACCGGGCGATAGTCTGCGGCGTGATCTGTGGGGCGTCGCCGGAGAGGACGATGACGTGGTCGTAAGCGGAGAGCGCGGATTCGGCGACCATCAGGGCGTGTCCGGTGCCCCGCTGCTCGGATTGCAGGACGAAATTGACGCCGGTGGGGGCGAGGGCAGCGCGGACGCGGCCGGCTTCGTGGCCGATGATAGCGAAAATATCCGCTGGCGAGACGACGCGCGTGGCGGCGGCGATGACATGCGCCAGCAGGGGTTTGCCGCCGACCTCATGCAGGACTTTGGGAAGCTGCGATTTGAGCCGCGTGCCTTTGCCGGCGGCCATGATGGCGACAGCGACTCGAGGGGAAGAAGAAACTTGGTCGACAGACGACTTTAAACGAGGAGATGGCTTAGTGGATTTCTTCATTCGCCCCACTATACCTTGAGCCGGAACAGTACAGAAGAGGGATTCCGGGTTCCGGTGCGAGTAGCTATTTCCTGCCCCGCAGAATAAAATCTTCACGCAATGTTTGCCGCGACGGATGAGGTACAGGGCAATCAAACGGAGAAATCAATGCCAAAATACGTGATTGAGCGAGAGATCCCCAATGCGGGGAGCTTAACGCCGGAGCAGGTGCTGGCGATTTCGCAGAAATCCTGCAGTGTCCTGAAGAACCTGGGGCCGCAGATTCAATGGCTCGAGAGCTACGTCACCCAGGATAAGATCTACTGCGTGTACATCGCTCCCAATGAAGCCATGGTTCGGGAACACGCAAAACAAGGTGGCTTTCCCGCGAACCGCGTTTCAGAGGTGAAGCGGATCATCGATCCGACTTCGGCGGAAGCGTGATCTTGTTATCGGTTAGAGACCGAGTCCTCCATCCACGGCAAGAATCTGCCCGGTGATGAACTGCGGGGCGGTGGCGAAGAAAAGAACGGCGGCGGCGATTTCGTCTTCTCGTCCGTTGCGCTGCATGGGAGTTTGCTTGGCCATGCGGCGCATGAAAGCCGCGGCCGACTTTTCGCCCAGATCGATCATGCCAGGCGCGACGGCGTTGACGGCGATCTCCGGGGCCAGAGCTTTTGCCATGACCTTGGTGAGCATGTGCAAGGCGGCCTTGGAGGAACAGTAATGGGCGTGCGTGGCCCAGGGACGCAGGCCGCCGAGCGATCCCATGTGAATAATTTTCGCTTCGATTTTTTCTGATCGCTTGGATCCGGTGCGTTTTCGGCGCATCCACTTCAGGGCTTCGCGCGAGACCAAGAACGGTCCGCGAGTGTTCGAAGCGAACATCGCATCCCATTGGCGCAGGGTGAGGCGCTCGAAGTCGGCGGTGGCGTAATTGGCGGCGTTGTTGACGAGGATATCGATGCGGCCAAGTTCGCGTCCGGCGCCTTTCATCATAGACTTGACGCTGGCTTCGTCGGTCACGTCGCAGCGCAGGGCGAAGGCACGCACGCCGAGGCTGGAAAGATCGATGACGGTGTGCTGCGCTTCGCTGGCGGAGTTGCGAAACGTGATAGCTACATCGGCGCCGGCTTGGGCCAGAGCGAGGGCGGAGGCGCGTCCCAGGCGGCGGGCCCCGCCGGTGATGAGGCAGGCCTTACCGCGCAGAGGTTTGTGATCCGGTGCGACCATTTTCGGATTTTACTCCTGAACTTTACTCCCAAACTGGGAGGGCCATTCGTGCGGTACCGCGCTTTTTTTCTTGCCATAGGGTACGGCGGCAACGGTACAATCGCGGCGTGCCGGAGTCCCGCCAAGTTGTGGTTTATTCGCGCAAGGGGTGCCACCTGTGTGAGGTGGTGAAGGAGAGCCTCGTGAAACTCTCACGCCGCGGGGGGTTTACTTGGCACGAAGTGGATGTAGATAGCGATAGCGAGCTGCGGCGCCAGTTCAATGACGAAGTGCCGGTCGTGTTCATCGACGGGCGCAAAGCCTTCAAGTACCGCATGGACGAACGCGAATTTCTGCGCAGGCTGGCGAGCTAGGGCCGGTCAAGCCATCCACAAAATGGCTAATTAAGGAGTGCGCGCGTAATAGGTATCTGAGAATATCCTCCTGAGCACCTTGCCAAGACCCTGCGGTCATCGTTTATCCTTATAATCCTTACCGTTGGTTCGAAAGGATCGTTATGAAAGCTCTACAGGTAGTTTTCCTAACTCTCGTCTTAGCTGTGCTATCCGCGATTGCCGCCGATCAGCCTCAACCCCTGACGACGGGCAGTCAAGCCCCTGCCTTCAGCCTGTCCAACCAGGAGGGAGCGCAGGTGTCGCTCGATCAGTTCAAAGGCAAGTGGGTTGTGCTTTATTTCTACCCGAAGGACTTCACCTCGGGTTGCACCATCGAAGCGCACAATTTTCAGCGCGACATCGATAAATACACGGAGAAGAATGCGGTGATCGTGGGCGTCAGCGTGGACAATGTGGATTCCCACAAGAGCTTCTGCACCAAAGAAGGTTTGAACTTCAAGCTGCTCGCCGATCCAACCCACGCGGTGGTGGAAAAATATGGCTCGATTATGGAATACAACGGGATGACTCTGGCTGCCCGCAACACCTTCTTGATCGATCCCACGGGGGTAATCAGAAAGGTGTACCTCAAGGTAAGTCCGCAGGGTCACAGCGAGGAAGTGCTGGCGGATCTCCAGCAGTTGCAGTCGGCAAAGTAGAAACGACTGGCGCGGCGCGGGCGGAAGTGCAAGTGCTTACTTCCGCTCGCATAGTGCGTTGGTTGGCGCCGCGGTGTGCTGGGGTTAGACTGCCGCAGTGACCCGATGCCGGCACTTTCCGCTACAATCATCCCGCCCATGTTGCGCACTCGACTCTACGCCGATCCCACCAACGTCTTTGTCCATGATGCGATTCTTGCCTCCTGCCGCAAGCATGCGCAGAAGACCGCGCTGGTGGATACCTCCTGCGGGCGGCGGCTTACCTATGCGGAATATGGAGAAACGGTGGAAGGACTGGCGCGCGGGTTGGTTGCGGCCGGGGTGAAGCCGGGAGAAGTGGCCGCTATTTTTCTGGCGAATTCGTGGGAGTTCTGTGCGGCCTACCATGCGGCCACGCTGGCAGGCGCGATTCCGACGCTGCTGAATCCGACGTATCGCGAGCGGGAAGTACGGCATCAGTTGGCTAATTCGGGAGCGGTGTTGCTGATCACCGATGCGCCGAATATTGATGGCGTCAATCTGGCGGGGCTGCCGAACTTGCGGCGAGTGTTTTGCACCCGAGAGCATAGAGGTGGAAGCGAGCCGTTCTCCGATTTGCTGAAGCCGGTGAGCGCGGCGCTGCCCCGGCCTGATCATGGCTCGCAGGAAACTCTGGCGGCGCTGCCTTATTCGAGCGGCACGACGGGGCTACCCAAGGGCGTGATGCTCTCGCATTCCAATCTAGTCGCCAACGTGTATCAGCTTCTGGGAGTGAACGCGTCTGCGTTCAACTCGAGCGACAACCTGCTTTGCTTCCTGCCGCTGTATCACATTTACGGGCTGAATGTGATAGCGAATCCGGCGTTGGTTCTGGGAGCAACGCTGGTGCTGATGCCGCGTTTCAACGTTGGGCAGGTGGTTTCGCTGCTGACCGAGGAATCGATTACCACGATGCCACTGGTGCCGCCGGCGATGAATGCGTTGTGCCAGGCAGCCGAGGCGGGACAGTTTCCCAAAGATCACAAAGTGCACTGGGTGAAGTCCGGAGCCGCGCCGTTGGCCCCGGAGTTGCCGCGAAGATTCACGGCGCTGACGGGCATTCTGGTTTGTCAGGGCTACGGAATGACGGAAGCTTCACCGGTGACGCATGTGGGTTATCTGGAGCCGGAGCTTTATCGGCCGGATTCGATCGGACATCCTCTGGTGCAGACGGAGTGCCGGGTGATTGGGACAGAGAATATAGCTGTGCCGGCGGAGAATGTAGCGGAGGTTGCTAGGGGTGAGCCGGGAGAGTTGGTGATGCGCGGTCCGCAGTTCATGCAAGGCTACTGGAAGGAGCCAGAGGCCACCGCGGCCGTGCTACGCGGCGGATGGTACTGGTCCGGCGACATTGTGACTCGCGACGGCGAGGGTTTTTACCGGGTGGTGGACCGGCGCAAAGAAATGATTAAGTACAAAGGATTCCCGGTAGCGCCGGCGGAGGTGGAAGCGGTGCTGCTGGAACATCCGGCAGTGCGGGAGTGCGGAGTGGTGGGACGGCTCGATGCCGCGGCGGGAGAGATTCCGGTGGCCTTTATCGCTCTACGTGACGGATTTGTGACGAGCAAGAAGATGGAAGAAGAGTTGTGCGCGTTTGTCGGCGAACGGCTGACTCACTACAAGCAGCCGCGCGAAGTGCATTTTGTGGAGGCCGTTCCCAAGACGGCCTCGGGAAAGATTCTGCGGCGGGAGTTGCGGCAGTTGATTCGCTGAGCGGGCGCCCCGCTCTGCGCGCAATGCAGGGCCAGCGGCGTCAGAAGTGACATGGAATTAACGATTCTTTGACAGTCGCCTGACAACCTCCTCCCCGATCCCTCGCACGGTACTCCTCTCGCGTGCGGCAATCCGGCATGCCGTTCTGGTTCGTCCAAAGCTCGCGCTTACAGGAGGAGACACGCGTAAGTAGTGGGCTGCTCTGAAGCCGCCCACTACCGAAAATTCGGTAGTGTTCTAATTTATATTGACGCGAACAGGGACTAAGGAGAGAATAGGCAACCGTTTTGGGGTCCAAAAAGAAAAGCGGTTTAGAGTCCTGGTCGAGGAGGATCATGCTTGATTGGAGAAGTCGCTGTGCTTGCGCCGGGTTGATCGCTTACTGCTTGGCAATGTTGATGGCTTGCGGAAGCTCGACCTCTACCGTTTTTATAACTCCCTCCGCGGTTTTGCTCCTGCCCGGACAGACTTTTCAATTCACCATTGCCAGGACCGGAAATAGCGCAGCGAGCGGGCAGCCGCAGCCGGTCTTGTTGGTGAATGGGGTGGTAGGCGGATCGCCGTCCAGTGGAACGATCACACCTGGCGGCCTGTACACTGCTCCGAGTACCGCATCCGGACAGCCGATCACTATCAGCATCCAAGGCCAGTCAAGCTCGGCGGCAGTCACTCTTTTTAACGCTAGCCCCACTCCCGGTTCCACTAGCGTCAACTCTGGTTCGGTCGTGGCGACCCAGAATCCGCTGGTGGCGACTTACTCGATAGTTGCTCCGGTTGGCGCGTCAGTCCAGGTGCAGTTCGGGCTCGACACAAATTATGGTCTTTCTACATCCTTCGTCCAGGCGCCAACCGCAGGAGGTGAAGTCACGGTCTTGGTGGCGGGCATGCGAGCGGGCACAATCTACCACATGCAGGCGATTTTCGACCTGATCGATGGTTCGCAATGGCTGGACACCGATCATAGCTTTACCACCGGCTCTATTCCGGCTGGACAGACACCCGATATCACGGCGCAGCAATTCGGAACTGGTACGCCCAGCGACGGTATCGAATTGTTTTCGCTCGATCCCATCTACCCCGGTGGCGAAAATCTACTTTCCGCCGTGGCTACAGACTTGGAAGGCAATGTGATCTGGTATTACGACCTGGGACCGGGCGATTGGGCGTTTCCCGTCAAACCACTAGCCAACGGGCACATGCTGGTAAATGCCTCGCCGACCGGAGCAGCCGGAACAACCGGTGTTAGTGAAGTCCGCGAGATTGATCTCGCTGGTAACATCATCAATCGCGTTAGCCTGACTACGGTCAATCAGGCTCTTACTGGCATTGCTTCCTTCCAAATCTCAGCGCTACATCACGATGTCGCAGTTTTGCCCAACGGGCACTGGATTCTGCTGGGTAACTATTCGGAGACGATCAACAATATGCCAGGAATTCCTCCGAATACGGTTATGGTAGGGGATGCGCTCATCGACTGGGATCTGCAGCGGGGGCCAGTTTGGGTTTGGTCTGCCTTCGATAATCTCGACTTAACACATGCTCCCTACGGCTTCGCAGATTGGACCCATTCCAACGCTGTGATTTATTCGCCGGATGATGGGAACCTGATCGTTTCCATGCGAAACCAGAATTGGATCCTCAAGATCGACTACCAAAATGGGGCGGGTGACGGCAGTGTTTTGTGGCGCTTAGGAGACGGCGGGGATTTCACCCTGCCCGCTGGGCAGGCACCTATCGAATGGAACTACGGTCAACACTATCCGACGATTACAAGCCCGAATAGCGCTGGCGTTTTCTCCCTCATGTTTTTCAACGACGGAAACGGCCGATTAATGGATAGCAATAACGATGTATGTGGCACTGCGGGAGTAGGCGCCTGTTATAGCAGCGTTCCCATCTTCCAACTGGATGAGTCCGCTCTAACCGCCACAGTACTCTGGGAGGACAACTTGCTCCCGTACTTTTCCTTCTGTTGCGGGGACGCGTTGCTTCTTCCCAATGGCGACATGGAGGTTGACATCGCTTTCGCGGGCTTTACCCCCGGTATGTCTGACATTCAAGAGGCGACCCAAACCCAGACTCCTGAGTTGGTTTGGGAGATGCAGGTCAGTAACCAGCTGGCGTATCGCGGTTTTCGTATTCCCAGTCTCTACCCCGGTCAGATTTGGCCAGCTACAACGCAGTCGAACGCACGCCGCGTTCAGCCTAGAGACTCGGGTGCGACTGGCGACGGGGCATCGTCGCGGAAGAGCTTACAACGATTGCCTTAGCGGTAGTGAATCGCGGGGCAACTGCGTCTCGTTTCAGAAAGACTCGCTGGCTCATCGCTTTATGGCCCACCTTTCGCAGCGGAAAGTGGGCTTTGTTGTCTCCGGCAGCGTTAAGAAAACGATTTCACGCTATCGCTTTTCTTGGATATGCGCATTCCAATTGCTGAAGGGAAGCGCTATTTTCCCGTGCCGCTCTCACCCGCGATTTTCTTCGTAACCAGGAAATTCCAAATGGCGTCGTTGGCGTTGAGAGCGTCGCTGGTTTTGCCGACCTCTTTTTCGGACATGTACTGCTCGCCGCCGGGCCACGTGTTGCCGCCACCTTTCACGCTGTAGAGCACGACTTGAGCGTTCTCCTGGCAGCCGCTATAGGTATAAGTTTTGGTTTCCTTGCCGCCTTTTTGCAAGGGCGGAAGTTTGTCCTGGGCCGGCTTTTCTGCGCAGCGGTCGAACTTGGCCCAGGCCTTGGCGCTATCTTCGGCGGAGAGCACGTGGAACTGGCCCGGCTTGTAAGTGCCGCCATTGTCGGGAACGATGGGGTCGTCGGTGCCCTGGATGAAGAGCGCGGGCACAGCACGCGAGGGCAGGCAAATCATCGTCTTAGGCAGAGCGGCGCCCACCGGGGCAATTGCGGCGATGCGATCAGCCATGGAGCAGCCCACACGCAGCGCCATGAAGCCGCCATCGCCCAAACCGGTGGCGTAGATGCGGTGAGTATCTACCGAGTATTTGAGGGCTAGCGCATCCAGCATTTGGTTGAGGAAGGCGACGTCATCGGCGGGCTCGGGCCTATTTCTGGATTCGTCGGGGGATTGTCCGCCGGTCTGGCCGCCTCCTGGATAACCTCCACCGCCGCCGGGGTATCCTCCGCCACCACCGGGATAGCCTCCGCCTCCGTGGCGCCCATAGCCTCCGCGCCGCGGCGCCATCGACGGCTGCTCGGGACGCACTCCGATATTCCATTGGCCGCGCGTGGCGCTGGGATAGACCGCAATAATCCCATCTTTATCGGCGAGTTGGTTGAAATGCGTGAGCCGCGCCATATCGCCGGCATCCTGGTTCCGGCCGTGGAGAAGAATAACGACGGGATAGTGTTGTTGCTGGTCGTAGCCCCTGGGCAGATGAACCGCGAAATTGCGGGAGACGTCATCAACGTCGATCTTTTCCTGCGAGTCTTTTTGCTGCGCGTCCTGCGCCAGTAAGGAAGCTACCAGGAGCAATGCCAAGGCGCAGACCGCGAATCCGCGGCCCAGGCGCGGGCAGAACCACGGGTGCGGTCTCATTCCCACCGCATTAGATCTCATTTGCTACTTACCTCTCTCTAACTTCGATCGGCCGGTCGCATTCGTTAAGAACCACCAGTGTAAGCCTGGGTTGCTAGCGGACAGCCGAGAGTTTTGCAAAGTTTTGTAAGGAATGCAGAACCGGAAGGCCTAAACCGGGGAACTTTTTTGGCGCACTTTCGTAGCTATAGGTGAAACGGCGATGTGGGCGGATCGCCGACTGAGGAGACATTTATGGACGGCAACTTTGTGGGACTGGCGGCGGTGGTAATGATCTTTGGGATCCCGATGGCGGCCATGTATACGTTTTTCCGCGTGCGCAAGCTGCGCAGCGAAGAACGCTTGGCGGCGATTGCGCGGGGAGCGGATGTGCCGATGCAACCTGAACTTTCGGAGGCGGCGCGTTCGCGACGGTCGGGAATTCTGCTGGTGGCCGGGGCGCTGGGTTATATCGTGACCTTCGTCCTGATCGGACGGGTCGAGCCTGACGCAATGATAGCGGCGACGTTCGGCGTGATTCCGCTGGCGGTGGGAATTGGGTTCTTTGTGGATCACGCGCTGATCCGGCGGGACGCGAAGGTGCACTAAGGCCGAGCAATTCACGAGCCAGCGATGAACTTATGCTGGGCGTCGGTTAAAGGAACGACGCTCAGTCGTCCTTGCCGCACCAGGGGTGAATCGGCGAAGAGCTTGTTTGCCTTCACTTCGGCCAGGGTCACCGGCTTCGCCAGCGGCTTGCCAACCTTGATCTTCACCTGAGGAGTCTTGGGATCGGCTGCCTCCACCGACACGACGGTCGCGGTGCCGACGGCGCTCTTTTCGTCTCCGGTGTGGTAAATGATCAACTGCTCTCCGGGCTTCATGCTGCGCAGGTATTTGACTGCGGCGGGATTGGTGACTCCGTCCCAGATGGTGGTCTGTTCGCGTTGCAGGTCGGCAAAGGAATATACGGTGGGTTCGGTTTTGAGAAGGTAGGACATGGGGGAGATTTTACTAGAGCTGGCGCCACCCTCAAGGGCTAAAAAGCCCACAGCTTGGGCGGCGGCGATCTCGCGGCAGCCAATGTGGGCGGGACGCCCACACGACAGCCGCCGGGACGGCGGCGCTACGGTGTATCCTCCTCGTCGTCCCCGATGGGCTGCCCGGGAGGGACGGGAACGTCACTGGCCGGCGTAAACTTTTCGGGATCTTTCTCGAATGCGTCAATGCGCGCGATGGCTGCGGCCCGCAGCGCCTTTTCTGCGGGAGTTTCGGCGGCTGTGGCGGACATCCAGGAGCGTAGATCGAGTGCCTCCGAGCGAGCCAGGGCGCGAGCTTCCGCAGAAGCCGTATGGTTCACCGCCAGCGCCAGCAGATGTTCCAGGGTTGAGACTTCTGTCACGCGCTGTATCTCACTCCCCAAACCCGTGACTCGCGGCGCTTTCCATGTGGCCCGGAAAACAGCCTCGATAATCTCGGCGAGGCCTGGATTGCTTGCATCCCGCGCATGATACTCCACCAGCCGCGACCCGCGGTCCGGATCAAAGAGCAGTTTGAGGGTAAGGGCAGCCGCGGCCTCGGCCGCTCCGCTGGGATCGAAGGTGAGGCCGGTGTGACCGGCGAATGATTCGTTCGTCCTGGGATAGGCCGGAGGACGAGGCGGCAGAATCCGCAGCAGCGATTCGGGCAGAGTCAGCGTCTCAGGGGCGAGTGTCTTTATTACAGCGTCAAGGGCTTTCTGCTGGTTGGCCGGGTCCACGATAGCCGTCACCATCTGGCCGTCGCCGCGAAGGGCGTAACGGTAGTCCAAGCCGCCGATCTCCTTGGCTGCGGCCTCGGTCTGATAGCGATGCAGCAGATAAAGAGGTACGAGGGTGTCTTCGAGTTCCGCCATGGGAGTATGCGACGGAATTGCGTTCTCGCCGAAACGAGCCAAAGCTGCGGCGCGGATTTTGAGGATGCGATCGAGTTCGGCGGCTGGGTCCGGGCCGTTATCCCAGAGGTGCGCGTGAGGATGGGCGCCGCCGAGCGGTCTGGAGTCTTGATCGGTGATGAAGTACAAACCGGCGCTCTGAGCTGTGCTCAAAACATTGTCGAGGGCGGCGCGCTCATCGGCGCCGGGCTTGAATTGCGAATAGCCATATTGGATCGACACCTTATCCCACGCGCCAATTCCCGTGGCATAGGATTGCGACAGGTCCGGCCTGCCGCTGGCATCCAGTGTGATCCAAGGGTGTGGATAGTCCATGACAGAAGTGCCGGGCGCGATGGAACTGGCAGCGAAGTTGTGAGCCAGTCCTAAGGTGTGACCGACTTCGTGCGCGGCGAGTTGACGGAGGCGGGCAAGCACCATCTGCTGGATCTCCGGTGGCACGGGCTTGCCCTTTTCGTAAGGCGACAGCAGCGCTTCGGCGATCATGTAATCCTGGCGGGCGCGCAGTGAGCCGAGGGTGACCCGGCCTTGAATAATCTCGCCAGTGCGGGGATCGGACACCGTGGTGCCCATCGACCATCCGCGAGTGGAGCGGTGCACCCACTGGATGACGTTGTAGCGCACGTCCATGGGATCGACTCCCTGGGGCAGTACTTCCACGCGAAAAGCATTCTTGAAGCCGGCAGCTTCGAAAGCCTGATTCCACCAACGCGCGCCCTCTACCAGCGCGCTGCGAATCGGCTCCGGCGCTCCTGGGTCTACGTAATACACAATGGGCTTGATTGGCTCGCTGACGGCCGCGTTCGGATCTTTCTTTTGCAGGCGATGCCGCTGAATGAGACGCACATCCAGCGGGGAGCCGAGAGGCGCGGAATAATCGCGGTAGCTGGTATCGAAAAATCCCGAGCGAGGATCGAAGGCGCGTGGACGGTAATTGTTATCCGGTAGCTGGACGAATGAGTAGTGTTCGCGCAGCGTGACGGAGTGGGCGTCAGGAGTAACGGATGCTACCAGGGAGTTTTCGGCGGGGTGGTCGGTTGAGAAAGTGAGAGTCGATTCGACTTCCGTGTTGAGTGGAAAGTTCTTGGTGTTTTCCAGCGCGAAAGCGCTGCGGTCTTTATCCAGCTTGTAGGCGCCCTGCTTGGTCGCTTCCAGCCGCTCGGCTGCGCCCAGGACATCGCTCTGCAGGAAATCGGTTGCGTCGATCAGGACGGCTCCTTCCTCTTCCGCTTCGATTTTGAAGCCGGCGAGAACCGACTCCGCGAAGGACTGGCGCACGGCGAGGCGCTCCATGGGATTGGCGGAGGAGGAACGGTAATCCAAATTGGGAGCAACCAGCAAAACACGCGGACCCACGCGGGTGAAGTGTACGATCCGCTCCGTGCCCAGCCGACCGCGGTCGAGCCCTATGTCATTGGATCCCAGCCCGTAGGGCAGCGAAACCACAAAGAGGAAATCCTGATCGAACTTGCGGATCGTTAGGAAGAGGCGTCCGCTCTTGGCATCCCATACCGTTGGAAACAGGCCGTCTGTGGCCTTCATGCCTTTAATGCGATCCCGGATGGCGGGCGTGGGTTCGGGATTGGTTGCCGCCAGAAGAGCGGCTGAGATAAGGACGCAGGTTGCAAGGCAGGACAGGATGCGGCGGATTGGCATGGTCACCTCGGCGCAGATTCGGAGTATGACACTAACATTTTCTTGATTCTCGCGGCCAGGAAATTGTGCCGTGAATTGTTCCGTTCCTGGGCACGCGAGGAACTGAGTTTGAAATGAGGCTTATTGCGGCTTGGCGTTTGGATCGGGGGGTGGGGTCTTATCGTCCTTTTTTTCTTCCGGATGGCTTTCGTAAATCGAGTATTGGCCTTGGGGGCGTTTCAGCTTGATGGTGAAGTCCAGTTTGGCCTTGTCTATGTCATAGTCTTCGCCGAAAGTCTGGAATCCGGAAGCCAGCACCTGGACGCGCAGTTTGCCGTAGGGGATGCCGTCAAAGCTGGTTTTGCCATCAACGTCAGTTTTTAATTCGACGCCGCCCTTGCTTTGCTTTCCACTGGCGCTTATGGGATGCATGATCACAGCTGCGTTACGCACCGGTTTGCCGTTGTCTTCCTTGACCACGATAAAATTTAAGATCGCGGTGGGTTCCTCGTTTTTGTCCCGCTGCGCGGACGCTGTACCGAGGAGAGCCAAAAGCAAGAGCAGGCAGGCGGTCATTTGTGATTTTATTTCTGTAGGGAACTCGAGGTCCGAAAATATGCAGGTCGGTTTCATATTTGACATTCTAGCGAGGAGGGACGGAAGCGGGAAGGGTGAAGTGAAGTGAGCTTAGAAGGGTCCAGGAAAATGTTTGCTGGCTGACGCTCCTCCGCGGCTAAAGCCGCGCCCTTTCAAAGTGGAGTTTTAGGGCTTCACAGCGGACCGGGTCTTGCGCTCGACGCTGCTTGGGTGAGACCCAAGTTGCACCAGGTCGCTGGCAACGCGGGCCGTGTTGTGGCGGGCGACGCCGGCTTCTTCCAGATAGTCCCCTAGAACCGGGATTACATCAAGAGCTTCAATGGCATCGAGATCGGCAACGATCTGGCATGCGCCTTCGAGCGCGTACTTGGCTTTGAGTTCACTGGAAACGGGCGTGCGGTTGATCAGAGCGTAGTCGAAGATCTGTTGGCCGGCGTGACGGTTGAGAGCGCGGATGTGATCGGCGGCAGTAAGCCCAAGGCTCTCGTTGGCCTGCGTCATCAGGTTGCAGATGTAAACCTTGGTGGCCGGCGAACTGACGATGGCATCCGCGATGCCGTGTACCAGCAAGTTGGGGATGAGGCTGGTAAACAGCGAACCGGGGCCGATGCTGATGATGTCGGCGCGAGCGATGGCGTCGAGCGTCTGGGGCAAAGGATCGAACGTCGGCGGGTACGAGGGAAAGTTCCTGGATGCGGACCTTGCTGGCGGTGATCTTGGTCTCGCCGCGCACACGCGTACCGTCTTCCATCAATGCTTCCAGTTCGATATTCGACGTGGTGGCGGGATGGATGTGGCCGCGCGTGACGAGGATTTCCGAAGAAAGGCGCACGGCTTCGGAGAAGTCGTGCGTGATGGAGGTGAGAGCGGCGAGGAAGAGATTGCCGAAGCTGTGGCCTTCGAGGCCGGAGCCCTTGTCGAAGCGATGTTGGAAGAGCTGAGAGAGCAGAGCTTCATCCTCGCTGAGAGCGACGATGCAGTTGCGGATATCGCCGGGAGGAAGCATGTTGAGTTCCTTGCGCAGGCGTCCGCTGGAGCCGCCATCGTCGCTGACGGTGACTACGGCGCAGAGATCGCGGATGACCGGCGCATCGGGCCGTGCCGCAGCCATTTCCGCAGGAGTGAGAGCAAAGCGCTTGAGTCCCTTGAGCAGAGTGGAGAGCCCGGTACCGCCACCGATGGCGACCACGCGGAGGCCACGCTCGCGCGTAGCTTTCTCCAAGGTTAAGAGTTCTGAGATTTTGGTTTCCATCGAGCGATTCTCGATTGCCGGACTAACTAGAAAGACTCGTCTTCCCGGAAGGAGCTTTCCGGCGAGGCAAGGTCGGCAGCGGGATCCGGGTACAACAGTTCGGTGAAACGAGGGTCTTCGGCCAGATTATGAAAATCCGTGTCATTGCGCGCCTGGTAGCGCAGACTGGCGTTCAGGCGAAGCGCCTCGTCCAAATGCTTGAGCGAGTCTTCCACGTGGCCAGTGAGACAATCGAGCGCGGCCAGGCCGTAAATAACAAAATCGGTCTTAGGCGCCTGCTTGACGAGCTTTTCAATGTGCTCGCGAGCTGTGACGTAGTCTCCTACATTCATGAGGGAGACGGCATAGTCGAAGTGTTCTTCAAGAGTCTTAAACTGCGTCGTGGTCGAGCGCTCGAGATGCTGGTTGCAGATGCTAAGATGAATGGCCGCACGATCGGTCAACTCCCGGCTGGCGCCGGCGAGCACCTTCTGAAACAGTGGCTTTGCCTTGTCGAACTTGTGCTCCTGCAAGGCACGCAGTCCGGCTTCGTAATTCTGCAGCGCTTGCGTGGCGCGCGGGTCGTCCGCAATGGAGGATTTCTTCGGATTAGCCTTTTGAGCCATGTGGAGAATTTTTCCTGTGCTCGTCGTAATGAGTACTCCTTAGCATGTACCTCGAAGAACTGATATTCAAGTATCACTCAAAGGGCGGGTAGAGGGCAATTCGCGAGTACCGAGTGGCTAGTACCGAGTACCTGGTTGCGAGTACCGAGCAACACCGTAGTAACCCGCTTGTCAGAGATGCCGCAATCGCTTTTTCTCGGTACTCGGTACTCGCAACTCGGTACTAATTCATCGTGGCGGCTGTATCGAGGTCGATCTGCTTCCAATTGCCCTTGATGATGCCGGCGCGAATCTGAGCTGCAGTCTTTCCCGCCTGGTGCTGCTTGTAAGAATAGTAGAGTTCTTTCAGGCAGGTGGCGCATCGGGCGCCATGGGTGCTTTCAAAGCAGCTATGCAGGCTGTTGTGGCCAATCCGGTCGCAAAAGCAATAGCAGGGCTGTTGGTGGAGAACGGCCGGAATCTTCGCCGCCAGGTCGTAGGCATGCGTCTGGTAGGGATACTGTGCATCGGCTCCCCAGAGTTGATCCTTGGCGAGGACGGCAGGAAGCTTGGTTCCTTTCGGCGGAGGGCCCGCGTTGTAGGCGGGAATGCCGGTTCCTTCTTCGTCCTGAGGAGCGGCCCAAAGGGAAGTCATGGTCAGAGTCACCAGTAAAAGCAAGGCGAGTGTGAACGCACGGTGGGCGAACTTGTGCCGAAGGAATCGAGTCGCTGGCATGGCTGTCTCCAAGAGTCACTCTATTTTAACCTGCTTTTAGAAATGATGAGAGGCATCCGCGAAATGGAGGCCGGTCAACGAACGTCCGTACAAGTAGCTGCCGCGGGGGCGTGATCTGTATACAATAGGGAATCGCATGGCAGAGGCACCAAGTCCCGAATCAGGAACCAGGCCAGTACAGTCACTCCCGCTGGCAAGCGTGAGCGAACCGGCGAATTCGGCAGTCCGCCTGCGCCCAGGGTTGGGGGTGTGGCTGCGTGACCTGATTCTTTCCCTGGCGATCTCGGCGTTCATCATCGTTTTCATTTATCAGCCGGTAAAAGTGGAAGGCACCAGCATGATGCCGTCCCTCGAAGACCAGGAGCGAATCTTCGTCAATAAGTTCGTATACCGTCTGGAGCCAATTTCGCGTGGAGACATCGTGGTGTTCCGTTATCCGCGCGATCCTTCGAAAAGCTATATCAAGCGCGTGATTGGAGTGGCCGGAGACCGCATCCGCATCGACGGCGGACAGGTGTACGTGAACGGCGAAGCGCTGGATGAGGATTACGTTCCGCCCGCGTATGCCGACTCGCGGTCGTATGCGGAGATGGTGGTACCGCCGCATTGCTATCTCGTGCTCGGAGATCATCGCTCGATGTCGAACGACAGCCGGGATTTCGGGCCGGTCAATCAGAGCTATATCTACGGAAAAGCGGTGTTTGGCTACTGGCCGATGGATAAATTGGGGCGGGTACGGTAACTTCCAGAGCGGAAATTTTCCTTCTACTTTAAGACTTTCAGGAGACAAAAGATGCGTTTCTTCGTTCTCGTATTGATCACGGGCGGGATTTTGGTGGCTGGCACGAATGCGCAATCCACACAAACATCGGCGCAGAATCAAACAGCGCCGCAAAGCGAAGAGCAGACCAAGTCAAACGCCAAGCCAAAGAAAGCTCAGGAGCCAGCGGCGAAGCCCGAGGCGGCTGCAACTCAGCCCGAAGAGCCGAAACCTACCGACGATAAAGACAAAGGCAAGGAAGAGCATTTCGACGTAAGCGAGGTTGCGCCCGTGGTGACGCATCATCAGATGACGGTGTACGGAAAAGCCCTCAAGTACACGGCTACGGCGGGACGGCTGCCCATTAAGCGCCCCGATGGAAAAATCGAAGCCGAGATGTTCTTCGTCGCCTACACTCTCGATGGCCAGGACGCCGCCAAACGCCCCTTAACGTTTGCATTTAACGGAGGGCCGGGATCGGCTTCGGTGTGGTTGCACATGGGAGCTCTGGGCCCACGCAAAGTGGTGCTTCAGCCGGATGGATTCATGCCTCCGGCGCCGTATCGCATCGAAGACAATCCACATACCTTGCTCGACAAAAGCGATTTGGTGCTAATTGACGCCATTGGCACAGGATTCAGCCGGGCGGCCGATCAGGAGCTGTTCAAGAAATTCTGGGGAGTCAAGGGCGACATCGAGGCTTTCAGCGAATTCGTACGGCTCTACATCAGCCGCTATGAACGGTGGAGTTCGCCACTCTTCCTGTTGGGCGAGAGCTATGGGACCACGCGCGCGGCTGGAATTGCGGGATATCTCGCGGATCGTGGCATCTCTTTCAATGGGATTACGCTGCTCTCGATGGTCTTGAATTTTGAAACGCTGGAAGAAACCAAGACCAACGATGAGCCCTACATTTATTTGCTTCCTTCCTTCACCATGATCGCGGGATACCATCACAAGCTTGCGCCGGATCTGGCGCAGGACATGAATATGGCGCGCCGGGAGTCGGAAGAATTTGCCTCCGGAGCGTACGCCCAGGCGCTGGCGAAAGGGGATTCACTCGCGCCCGAAGAACGGCAGAAGATCATCGAGCAGGTGTCGCGCTTCACCGGCCTATCGAAGGAAATAATCGACGAAGCCGATCTTCGGATTGATGTTCGCAAATTCACCCACTACCTGCTGATCGACCAAAAAGTGCGTGTGGGGCGTCTGGACGCCCGCTTCACCGGGCCCGATCCGGATGGATTGCTGGACACGCAGTCTTACGACCCCACGGGATCCGCGACCCGTCCTCCGTTCACTTCGGTCTTTAACAATTACGTGCGCACCGAACTGGGCTACAAGACGGATATGCCGTACAGCGTATCCGCCCAAACCTCAAGTTTTGGAACTTGGGAATGGGGATCGGCCATTCAAGGATTCCCCGATACCGCATCGGCGCTGCGGCAGGCGATCGTGAAGAACCCGTATTTGAAAGTCCTGGTGATGGAAGGCTATTACGATTTGGCGACTCCGTACTACGCGGCGAACTACACCATCGACCACCTGAACCTTCCCCCGAAATACAGGAGCAATATCTCGACCGCAACTTACGAATCGGGCCACATGGTCTACCTGGCAGGCGAGAGCCTGCAGAAGATGAAAAGCGACCAAAGCAGCTTCATGGAGAAGAGCGGCGCGCAGTAGGGTTACCGGGAAATGTAAGGCGAAAAGGCGATCTGTGTCATTCGTTTCTGGAATGGAGCGTTATCCGAGCTCGCGATCTGGATCGAAGATTGGCTTTCCGGGATGCTTGCAAGTCTGTCCGATCTTAAACTTTCTACTTTGAGACAGCGTTCTATACTTGGCCGCTGCGGCAATCCCTGATAATATCGATAAAATCCACTCCCTTGGAGCGAGAATGCAAGCAATCCTTGCGCTGGAAGATGGCAAAATCTTCCGAGGCAAAGGCTACGGTGCCAAAGGCGAATGCTACGGCGAAGTCGTTTTTAATACTTCCATCACCGGCTACCAGGAAATCTTCACCGATCCATCCTACTCAGGGCAGATCGTTGTCCTGACCAATCCCCAGATCGGCAACTACGGCACCAACCAGGAAGATAACGAAGCGACCCGTCCGTGGATCGAAGGGCTGATTGTGCGCGAGTTCTCGAAGGTGAGTTCGAACTGGCGCTCGCAGCAGGTGGCCGAGGAGTACCTGGAGCAGTTCAAGGTGCCCGTGCTTTCGGATATCGACACGCGTTGTCTGGTGCGGCATCTGCGCGACCATGGCGTGATGCGCGGCGTAGTCTCGACCCTCGAGAGCGACGCGGAAAAACTGGTGGCCAAGGCCCGGTCGATTCCGAAGATGGACGGCACCGACCTAGCCAAAGAAGTGAGCACGAAGCGATCCTACGTTTGGGAAGTGGGTGAGCGCTCGCACGAACCGGTGGCGCAAGTGGGAGTGAAAGACGAGCCGGCGCGTTTTCATGTAGTTGCTTATGATTTTGGTATTAAGCAGAACATTCTACGTAAGTTGCGTGGCGAGGGCTGCCGAGTGACAGTGGTCCCGGCGCAAACCCTGGCGGAGGATGTCCTGGCTTTAAAGCCCGATGGCGTGTTTCTTTCGAATGGCCCGGGCGATCCGGAGCCGTGTACTTATGCGGTGGATTCGATCCGGCGCCTGATGGGTCGAATGCCGATCTTTGGCATTTGTTTGGGGCATCAGCTCACCGGCATTGCGCTCGGCGGAAAAACCTTCAAGCTGAAGTTTGGACACCATGGTGGGAACCATCCGGTGAAGCAGTTGAAGACGGGGAAGATCGAGATCACGGCGCACAACCATAACTTTGCGGTCGATCCGGATTCGCTGCCCACCAGCGAAGTTGAACTGACGCACATCGATCTGAACGACTCGACATTGGAAGGCTTGCGGCATCGCAATTTGCCGCTGTTCAGCGTGCAGTATCACCCGGAGGCCGCGCCGGGGCCGCACGATTCGCATTATTTGTTCAAGGAGTTTACGAGGATGATGGAGGAGTGGAAAGGGTGAGCGCGCGAGCCATTCCGAAAGTAGATTTGCCCGGCCATGTTGACTTGGCAAAGTTTGTGCCGGAGGAACTACGCCGCCTCGGAGATCTTCAAAGCGCTATCCCGGAGGTTGCGAAAAACGAAGCCTTCTTGGCTCTTATTGAACGGGCGGTGAGGGAGATTCCAACTAGACACGTCCTTGTTCACGGTGACGCCAGAAGGATGTCGAAGGAGAGGGTCGGAAAGGCACACCTTATCTTGACCTCTCCCCCGTATTGGACGCTGAAACAGTATCGAGACAGTTCTGGTCAGCTCGGTCACATCGTTGACTACGATGAGTTCATCGACGAATTGGATCGGGTCTGGCAGAGATGTTTCGACTCGCTCGTGGTGGGAGGCAGGCTCGTGTGCGTTGTCGGGGACGTCTGCCTTTCGCGTCGAAAGAACGAAGGGCGGCATACAGTCGTGCCGCTCCATGCCACGATTCAAGAGCATTGCAGGAAGATTGGTTTCGACAACCTGTCTCCGATCATCTGGCACAAAATTGCCAATGCCGCGTATGAGGTAGAGAACGGCGGGGGCTTCCTGGGAAAGCCTTACGAGCCGAATGCTGTCATCAAGAATGATGTTGAGTTTATTCTGATGCAGCGAAAACCCGGCGGCTATCGAACGCCTCAAGACAGTGCGAGAATCCTGAGCGTCATCTCTGCGAAGGATTATCAGAAATGGTTTCAGCAGATATGGAATGGAGTGACGGGCGCGTCAACAAAAGATCACCCCGCCCCGTATCCAGTGGAATTGGCGGAGCGTCTCATCCGGATGTTCAGTTTTGTTGGAGACACTGTCCTCGACCCATTTATGGGCACGGGCACAACGGCCCTTGCTGCCTCGAAGTGGGGCCGTAATAGTGTCAATTTCGAAATCGACGCCGACTATTTGAATTTTGCGGCCAAGAGGCTGGAAGATGAGCTCTCGTCGCTGTTTGCGAACCCGGTTTTGGTCGTGGAGCAAGAGTAAGCATTATGAATTCCGAGCTCAATCTAAAGCTCAAGAACGCCGTCACACAGTTTTGGTCGAGCCGGGAGACTCAGGCGCAGAAGCAGGGAGCTAAGACTGGTATTCGCGATGCTGGCGCTAGAACCGCTGTCACCGGCGGAAGTCAGATGGACGGTTTCGTGGCGTTGGTTCGAGACCTCTTGGAGGAGTCGGGTGTGGATAGGCCGGTTGTTTATTGCGAAAGGCACGTCGAGCTTCCCGGATGGTTTCGTCCTGAGAAAAAATGGGACCTGCTCGTCGTAGTCGAAGGCTGCTTGATTGCAGCCATTGAATTCAAATCGCAGGTTGGTTCCTTTGGAAACAACTTCAATAACAGAACCGAGGAGGCGCTCGGCAGCGCAGCGGATTTGTGGGCGGCATATCGAGAAGGAGCTTTCAAACCCTCCGCGCGCCCTTGGCTGGGCTATTTGATGCTTCTAGAGGATGCCCCCGGTTCCACGCGACCGGTGAAGTCGCAGGAGCCGCATTTCAAGGTGTTTGAAGAATTCAACGCCGCATCCTACGCCCGGCGTTACGAAATTCTCTTGACGAAATTAGTTCGCGAGAGGCTATATGACGCCACGTGCTTTCTGATGTCTAACAGCGTGGATGGTCTGAAGGGACAATACTTCGGAGCCCGTCCGGGAGCTCAACTTCACGAATTTCATTTCTTCACTCATCGCCAAGGCAATCGCGCGCAAGAAGACTCAATAAATGCCCAAACGCACTGATATCTCGAAGATTCTGATTCTCGGCTCCGGGCCCATCGTTATTGGGCAGTCGGCGGAGTTTGATTATTCCGGCACGCAGGCCTGCAAGGCGCTCAAGTCCGAGGGCTTTGAAGTGGTGCTGGCCAACTCCAATCCAGCGACCATCATGACCGACCCGGAGATTGCCGACCGCACTTATATTGAGCCGCTGACGCTCGAGTACCTGGAAGAGATCATCCGCATCGAGCGGGAACTCTCGCTGGGCGCTGGTTTCGCCGTGTTGCCTACGGTCGGCGGGCAGACCGCGCTCAACCTGGCGATCGAGCTTTCCGACGGCGGCGTTCTGGAAAAGTATGATGTGAGTCTGATTGGCGCGAATGTGGCGGCCATCAAGAAGGCTGAGGACCGGCTCTTCTTCAAGGACGCGATGCAGAAGATCGGGCTCGACGTGCCCAAGTCGGCCCTGGTGAACAGCACCAAAGACGGCCTGGAGTTCGCGGGCAAGATCGGTTTTCCTGTAATTATCCGGCCGTCGTTTACGCTCGGCGGCACCGGCGGCGGCATCGCTTTCAATCGTGAAGAGTTGGTTGAGGTGCTGACCCGCGGTCTCGATATGTCTCCCGTGCACGAAGCGCTGATTGAAGAGTCGGTGCTGGGATGGAAAGAATTCGAACTCGAGGTGATGCGCGACACCAAGGACAACGTCATCATCATTTGTTCGATTGAGAACTTCGACCCCATGGGTGTGCACACCGGCGATTCCATCACAGTCGCCCCGGCGCAGACTCTGACTGACCGTGAGTACCAGGCCATGCGCGATGCGTCGATTGCGGTGATCCGGGAAATTGGCGTGGATACGGGCGGATCGAACATTCAGTTCGCGGTGAATCCTGAAACCGGGCGCATGGTGGTGATCGAGATGAACCCGCGCGTTTCGCGCTCGTCGGCGCTGGCGTCGAAGGCTACGGGTTTCCCAATCGCAAAGATTGCGGCGAAGCTCGCTGTGGGCTACACGCTGGACGAAATTCCCAACGACATCACACGCAAAACCCCGGCATGTTTCGAGCCGACGCTCGACTACGTGGTCGTAAAAATTCCGAAGTGGCAGTTTGAAAAATTTCCCGGAGCCGACGAGAACCTTGGAGTGCAGATGAAGTCGGTGGGCGAAGTGATGGCGATCGGGCGCACCTTCAAGGAAGCGCTGATGAAGGGCGTTCGCTCGCTCGACACCGGAAAGCGAGTTGGGGGTGGGAAGATCGAGCCCAAGATCCTGACGCAGCGGCTGGTGACGCCGCATCCGGAGCGGCTGGCTTACGTGCAGTACGCTTTGCGGCAGGGCCACACGGTGAAGCAAATCGCGAAGATGACTTCGATGGATCCGTGGTTCCTTTACCAGTTGAAAGAAATTAACGACATGCAGCTTGAGCTGGAGAAACATCCGATGGAGTCGATTCCGACCGAGGTGCTGCGCGAGGCTAAGCGCATGGGATTTTCGGATGGACGATTAGCCAGCGTATGGCGGCTCGAGGGCCAGGAAAAAGTTCGGCACCTGCGCAAGAAACACGGTGTATTACCTGTGTACAAGCGCGTCGACACCTGCGCCGCGGAATTCGAGAGCTTTACGCCATATCTTTATTCGACCTACGAGGACGAAGACGAAGCCGCGCCGACGGATAAGAAGAAAATCATCATCTTAGGCAGCGGGCCGAACCGTATCGGACAGGGAATCGAGTTCGACTACTGCTGTTGTCACGCTTCGTTTGCGCTGCACGAAGACGGTTACGAGACAATCATGATCAACTGCAATCCCGAGACCGTCTCTACCGACTACGACACCAGCGACCGCCTCTACTTCGAGCCGCTGACCTTTGAAGATGTTTGGGCGATTTGTCAGCACGAGACTTCGAAGGGCGCGCCCTGCGGCGTGATCGTGCAGTTCGGCGGGCAGACGCCGCTGAACCTGGCCTTGCCGCTGAAGGCCGCGGGCGTGAACATTATCGGCACTTCTCCGGAGTCGATCGATCTGGCGGAAGATCGCAAGCACTTCAACAAACTGCTGGAAGAGCTGCAGATTCCGCAGGCCGCGGGCGTGATGGCCACCTCGCTCGATGAAGCCATCGAAGGAGCCAAGCGCGTGGAATATCCAGTGGTGGTGCGGCCATCTTACGTACTGGGCGGGCGCGCCATGGTCATCGCTTACGACGAAGAGTCAGTGGTGCGGTACATGAAAGAGGCGGTCGAGTACTCGCATGATCGTCCGGTGCTGATCGATCACTTCCTCGAAGATGCGATTGAAGTGGACGTGGACGCGCTCTCGGACGGCGAAGATGTGGTGATCGGCGGAATCATGCAGCACATCGAAGAGGCCGGCATTCACTCCGGCGATTCTTCGTGCGTGCTGCCGGCGGTGGATATTCCGCAGCCGCTCATGGACCGCATGCGCGACTACACCTTCAAGCTGGCACGCGCGCTGAAGGTGGTGGGCCTGATGAATATTCAGTTTGCCATCCCGCGCGGAAATGGCAGCGGTTCGGGCAACGGAGCGGAAGGCGGAAAAGTTTACGTGCTGGAAGTGAACCCGCGGGCTTCGCGTACGGTGCCGTACGTTTCCAAGGCTACAGGCGTGCCGCTGGCCAAGATTGCGGCGCGGCTGATGACCGGACGCAAGCTGCGCGAATTTCTGCCGGAAAATATCGACCGGCGCGCCGATCTCGACACCGGAAGCTGCTACTACGTGAAATCGCCGGTGTTTCCGTGGAATAAGTTTCCCGGCGTCGACACGGTGCTGGGGCCGGAGATGAAATCCACCGGCGAAGTGATGGGAGTGGGCGACAGCTTTGGCGAAGCCTTCGCCAAGGCACAGTTGGCCGCGGGCCAGAAACTGCCGACGCAGGGAACCGTGTTTCTCAGCGTGACCGAGCACGACAAGCGTAACGTTGCGGAGGTCGCGCGCAAGTTTGTGGATATGGGTTTCAAGCTGGTCGCTACTTCAGGCACGGGCGACGTGATCGAAGCGGCGGGCATGAAAGTCGAGCGCGTCTACAAGGTGAAAGAGGGCCGTCCGAACGTGGTGGACTTGATCAAGGGCCAGCGCATTCATCTCATCGTCAACACGCCCACCGGTCTGGAGCCGTGGTTCGACGAAAGAGCGATCCGGCGCGCCGCAGTGACGGCGCGTATTCCTACGATTACCACGCTTTCGGCCGCACGGGCGGCCGCGGAAGGAATCGCGGCGCTGCAGCGCGGCGAGGTGAACATACGGGCGCTGCAGCAGTTGCACGCGGAACGTGCGATCAAGAGCCGGTAAAACCACTCTCGCGGCTACTTCGCGTGCAATAATGGATGCGCGAGGTTTTCCTATGCTACTCCATGGTATTTTTCCTCCCATCACCACGCCCTTTTATCCTGACGGCAATGTCTACTTCAAAAAGCTCGAAAGCAATGTGGAGCGCTATTCGCGTACGCCTTGCGCCGGCATCGTTGTGCTCGGCTCGACCGGCGAGGCTATTTTGCTCTCCGACCAGGAGCGGCGCGATGTGCTGAAGTCCGCTCGCGAGGCGGCTGCGCCCAACAAGGTGCTGATTGCAGGCACGGGGATCGAATCGGCGATCGAGACCCTTCGCCTCACGGAGTATGCCGCTGAACTCGGCTACGACGTTGCCATGGTCCGCACTCCGCATTACTACAAGAAGCAGATGCAACCGGCCAACATTCTGGCCTTTTACCGCAGCGTGTCTGACCGCTCGCCGCTGCCGGTAGTCATTTACAACTTTCCGCAGGCTACGGGCTACGACATTCCCGCAGAGTTGGTGATCGAATTGGCGGAGCATCCGAATCTTATCGGGATCAAGGAATCCAGCGGCGATGTGGAGAAAGTCCGCAAGATGGTGGAAGGTACGCGGCACATCAGACGCAGCGTCACGGTGACTGAAACGTTTGAGGCGGTCACACCGCGCATGCTCGCGGCTGCGACGGCAGGCTCGACTGGAGATGGCGGGGAACTCGTGCAGGTTGGGACATTGGCAGGGTCAGGTTCGTCATCGTCATCCGTGGTGAAGCCGTCTTCGGCGGCGGTCACGATCGCCGGCAAGATGAAGACGCGGCAGAAAGAAGCGGGATTCCAGGTGCTGGTGGGTGCGGCGCAGAAGCTGCATCCGTCGCTCGACGCGGGGGCAGTGGGAGCGATTCTGGCTTTCGCCTGTCTGGCGCCGACATCGTGCTACGAAATTTATGCCGCGTGGAAAGAGGGTGACGCGGGACTAGCGCGGCTAAAACAGGAGCGCATTGCTCGCGCGGCGAACCGTGTCGTGGGCGAATTGGGAATCCCCGGCGTCAAATACGCCATGGACTTCAACGGCTACTTTGGCGGCCCAGCACGCCTGCCGCTGCTGCCGCTCACCGGCGATGTGAAGGGCGAGGTGGAGAGACTGCTGGCGGAGGTAAGGAACTAGCAAGGCCGCGGCGTTCGCCCTAAACGCGCAATTTGACCTAAGGAATCGGTGACGTAACTTTGATTGTGTAAAAGCGAGAGGGTGTAAGTTGGCTTTGGCCTCACAAGCTAAAGCCGTTCCTGGAAAGGAGACCTACACCCGATGGCGAAGATAATCCCAATCACGGAGCATTACCAACATTTTCTGGCGGAGATGAGAGAGAGTTTCTGGGGGGATGTGTACGGAGAGACGAAGCGGCTGTGGAAAGAGCGTTTGGAGGCGGATTCGCGGCGGGAGCGGGACCGGTATGCGGTGCGCGAAGTGTATCAGCGGCGGCGCAGCCGGCGGCAGCCCTATCGCAACGGCTACTACGAACGGGATTTCGTGACTCGGTTGGGGACGATCCGGCTGCGCGTGGCGCGCACCCGAGGGAAGAGTTTTCTGCCGCGAGGGCTGGAACCTTTTCAGCGGCGCGCCGAAGATGTGTCGATGCTGATTCGGGAGGCGTTTCTGCGCGGCATCTCGACGCGGCAAGTGGGGCGGGTGGTGGCCACGGTGACCGAAGAGGTGGTGAGCCCGCAGACGGTGTCGAAGCTGACGCGGGATCTGGACGGAGTGGTGCGCCAGTTCCACCAGGCGCGGTTGGAAGACAACTACGCGTATCTGTTTTTGGACGGAGTGAGCTTGCGGGTGCGGCGTCCGGCGGGGCGCAAGCGGGTGCAGATGCTGGTGGCCTACGGAGTGCGGCGTGACGGCACCCGCCATCTGCTGGCGTTTTTGCGGAGTCAGGGCGAGAGTCAAGCGGACTGGGAAGGGCTGCTGGAGGATATGTATCGGCGCGGGCTGGAGGGCAAGGCGCTGGGCCTGATCGTCACCGACGGCTGTCCCGGACTGGCGGCGGCGATCCGCACCGTCTATCCGCGAGTGCGGCATCAGCGCTGCTGGGCCCACAAGATGCGCAACATTCTGGAGAAAGTGAAGAAGGCCGACTACGACAACGTGAAAGCGGGAGCGCAGGCGATTTATTTGGCCGAAAGCCGCGCTCAGGCCGAAGCCGCTTTTCGCGCCTTCCGCGCCCGTTGGCGCGGGAAGTACGGTCCCATGGTGCGCCAGTTGGAGCGCGATCTGCCGGAACTGCTTTCGGCGTTCGCTTTCCCCCCGCACCTGCGTAAGAAGCTGCGCACCACCAACGTGATCGAGCGCTGCTTCGTCGAAGTGCGCCGCCGCACCCGGCCCATGGTTTGTTTTGTGAATGTAGCCAGTGTCAACCGCATCCTCTACTCCATCTTCCAGAGATTCAACCTGGAATGGAAAACCCGCACCCTCAACCTATTTACACAGGCAGCTTGACATCACCTAAGGAATCCTGCGGCTTGTGATCGGGACCACCTTCTCGTATACTATGTTTCGAACGAACGTTCGAATTAACGAGTCGTCCACAATTATGGGGAGTTCTTCAGCCGCAACACGAGTTTCCGCGCACCGGCTTCGCTCCGCGCCCAATCCTGCCACGCGCTTTGACCGGAGGCTGGCCGAGATCCTTGCCCACGCTACCGAGGTCTTCTGCAAGAAGGGATACGAGGGCGCCTCGATGCGCGATCTTTCGCGCGCCAGCGGCATGTCGCTCGCGGGGCTTTATTACTACTTCGAATCCAAAGAGCGGTTGCTCTTCCTGATCCAGAAACACACTTTCACAACCATCGTGCAGAATCTGAAAGCCCGCTTGGAAGGCGTGAGCGATCCGGAGCAGAAGATCCGCATCTTCGTTCTGAATCACCTGCAGTATTTCCTGGCCAATCCGGCGGCCATGAAGGTGCTCTCGCACGAGGCTGAGTCGCTGAACAATGGCTTCGCCTCGGAAGTCGCGGCCATCAAGCGCGAGTACTACCGCATCTGCGTGGGTCTGCTGGAAGAATTGAAACGGGACGGGGCACTGCAGTTTTCCACACGCATCGCGGTGCTCAGCTTATTCGGCATGATGAACTGGATTTATACCTGGCATAACCCGCGGGTCGATGCCGACGCCGAGCATATCGCCCGTGAAATGGGTGACATCTTTCTGCGCGGAGTGATGAACGACAGCCGGGCGCGCAAAGACGGGCGCTGAGGGTAGATTTGTTTTGGGTTCCGGCGAAACCGAGATTCCTCGCTTCGCTCGGAATGACAATGGGGTATTCGCAATGACAAACGGATAATTGAGGTACGAGAATATAGCGATATCACGCGACACTAAGGAGCTACTAGACATGGCGACCACAATGCAGCCGGCTACCGGCGAAACCACCAAGCAGCTTGTCAACTACCGCACCGAGGGCGGCATAGCGGTGATCGAGATGTGCGATCCGCCCGCCAACACTTACACGTACGAGATGAACCGGCAACTGGATGATGCCATCCTGCGCGCGCGCATGGAGAACGACGTCTATGTCATTTTGCTGACGGGCGCAGGCGATAAGTTCTTCTCGGCGGGCGCGAATATCAAAATGCTTTCCAGCGTCGATCCGACGTTCAAGTATTACTTCTGCCTGCATGCCAACGAAATGCTGCTGCGTCTGGAACACACGCCCAAGCTGGTGATTGCGGCGATCAATGGCCACTGTGTGGGCGGCGGACTGGAAATTGCCATGGCCGCCGACATTCGCATCGCGCGTAAGGATGCGGGCAAGATCGGTCTGCCGGAAGTGAATTTGGGCGTCCTTCCGGGTACGGGCGGCACGCAGCGGCTCTCGCGCCTGGTCGGCAAGAGTAAGGCGATCGAACTGATGGTCACTGGGAACACGTTCTCGTTTGAGGAAGCGCAAGAGCTGGGCATCATCAACGATATCTACGAGCGCGATGGCTTCATGGAAAACATGATGGAATACGCAAAGCAGTTCTGCCCGCCGAACAAAGCCGCCAAGGCCGTGGGGCGCATCAAGCGCGCCGTGCAGACGGGATGGGAAATTCCCATGGAGTCGGCGTTGGCGGTGGAGCGCGAGAATCAACAAATACTTTTCCAAAGTGAGGACGCGAAGGAAGGCCTGGCTGCGTACGTGGAGAAGAGGCCAGCGGTTTTCAAGGCGAAATAGTTCGGAGACGTACTTGAGGTCCTATGCCAGGCAAAGTAGCGAAAATCGGAACCTTTAGCGACTGGATCGGCATGTTCAACGATTGGCGGAAAGATATCGGCGTCAACACGAAGGACATCGAGGCCTTTCATTTCGACACACTGTACGGCGCGATCGATACCGAGGAGATCGAATTCGGCTCGTACAAAGGCCGTCGCAAGTGGGAAAACCTGCGCCAGATCCCCACACAGCAGATGCGCGACGCACTCATGAACATGATCGTTTATCAAGGCGACACCGAGTTCGCCAGCGTCGAGCAGCAGCGCAACCTCCTCGAAAATGCTCCCACGGACTGGGACCGCCGTGCCATCACGCGCGTCATGATTGAAGAAATGCGCCACGGCTGGCAGATGTGCGCTTTGCTGGTGGATCACTTCGGTTATTCGGGCAAGGTGGAAGCGCAGAAAATGCTGGAGCGCCGGGCCTTCGAGAACAAGCGACTGCTGGGTGCGTTCAACGTCGACGTTGACAACTGGATGGATTTCTTCACCTACACCGACTTTGTCGATCGCGATGGAAAGTTCCAGCTGCAGATGCTGAAGTATTCCGCCTTCGCCCCGCTGGGACGTTCCATGTCCTACATGCTGCGCGAAGAGGCTTTCCACATGGGCACGGGCAATGACGGCTTGCGGCGCATCGTGGAAGCGGGTGTCGTTCCACCCTGGCTGATTCAGAAATATCTCAACAAGTGGATTTCCAGCTCTTACGATCTATTCGGCACGGATCATTCCTCTTCCGCGCATTGGGCCTACGTTTGGGGCGTGAAAGGCCGCTACGATGAGCCCAAGAATGAGCAGCCTCCAGACCTGGACGATCTGAATGATTACAACCGGAATCTCTATCGCAACGAAGTAGCGGGTCTGATCGAGCGCTTCAACGGTGCGTTAAAGCCAGGCGAACCAAAGTTATACGCGCCGCACATCAAATTCAATCGCGAGATTGGAACTTGGAAGGGACAGAAGTTTCACGCGCAGACCGGCGAACCGCTGGACGACCGGGCGTACGCAGAGCACCTCAAAGAAAATATGCCGTCTGAGGAAGACAAGAAGCTTCTGCTGGAAATTATCGCGAATGAAAAGAAGTGGATTGCCGAAAAAACCGGAGCGCGCGATCCACTGTCAACCATCGGCGAGGTGCGGAAGTCGGCGATTAATCTGTAAATCAAAGTCCTCTCGCCACAGAGGCACAGAGAAGCGGAGGCCAATAAACACATGGCAACCAGTTCGGTGAAACCGAATCTCGCGCGGATCGCCGTCGATATCAGCCCTTCGGTGGCACGGATTGTTCTGCGCAATTCGCGGGTGAACGTCATCGATATTCCCATGATGGAGGAGTTCGCCCAGGCACTGGCTGAAATCGAAGCGCGTTCGGATATTTCGGTGATCGTGCTGAGCGGCGAGGGCAAGGCGTTTTCGGCTGGCGTGGATGTGGCCGCGCATACTCCCGACAAAGTCGAGGCGATGCTGCTCAAATTCCACGGCGTGATTCGTGCTTTGGTTGCCACTAAGAAAGTTACGATCGCTGCGGTGCACGGAAATTGCCTGGGCGGTGGCGCGGAACTGGCGATGGTCTGCGACATGGTCTACACCGCCGCTTCGGCGCGCTGGGGATTTCCCGAGATCAAGCTGGGTTGTTATCCGCCGGTAGCGTGTACCGCGCTGGCTGCTCTGGTTGGGCAGAAACGCGCTTCGGAGCTGATCCTGACCGGGAGAACGATCAGTGGCTCTGAGGCGGCGGCGATGGGGTTGGCAAATCGAGCTGTAGCCGATGAGGAGTTGACGGCCGCGGTCGACCATACTCTCGAGGAACTGTCCAGACTGAGTCCCGCAGCATTGGCGGTGACGAAGAAGGCCGTCTATGCATGGGATGCGATGCACTTCGACAAGGGCCTGGCCCGCGCCGAGAAGATTTATCTGGAAGAATTGATGAAGACGGAGGATGCGCAGGAAGGCATCCGTGCCTTTATGGAAAAGCGCGAGCCGAAGTGGATGGGGAAGTAGGCAGCGAAGTAGGTGGCAATGATCTGCGCATGGATTACGAGATCACGCCCGAAGAAGTAAAGACAAAGCTCGACCAGGGTGAGGAGTTCACGCTCCTCGACGTCCGCGAGCCGTGGGAGTTTGACGCGGCGCGCATCGACGGAGCGAAACTGATTCCCATGGGCGACGTTCCATCCCGCGCGCATCAGGAACTGGATCCGGAAGGTCACATCGTAGTGATTTGCCATCACGGAGTGCGCTCGATGAATGTGACTGCATGGCTGCGGCAACAGGGATTTGAGAAGGCGCAGTCCATGCGCGGCGGCATCGATGCATGGTCGCGGCAGGTAGATGGGAAAGTACCGGTGTATTAGACGAAGCTCTTAGCTGCTAGCTCTTAGTTTTTAGCCAAACCGGCAAGCTAAGAGTTAAAGGGCTGAGGGCTGACAGCTGAAAGCTGACAGCTTACGAATGAAAAAAGAACTCGTCGCCTTCAAGATAAACGGCCGTATCCACGAAATTGCGATTGAGCCGAGCGCGCTGTTGCTGGATGTGCTGCGTCAGGATTTAGGCCTGACGGGATCCAAGCGCGGCTGCGACGAATCGTCGTGCGGGGCGTGTACCGTGCTGGTCGACGGAGTTGCCATGATGTCCTGCACGCTGCTGGCCGCGAGCTGTGAGGGCCAGGAGATCACGACGATTGAAGGCGTGAGCCAGCACGGCAGTCTGGCGGCTATCCAAAAGGCCTACGGCGATTGGGGCGGCGCGCAGTGCGGCTACTGCACTCCGGGATTCATTATGACGGTGAAGTCGCTGCTCGCCGAGAATCCAGACCCATCGGAAGCCGAGGTCCGTGCGGCGCTGAGCAGCAATCTATGCCGCTGCACAGGCTATAACCAGATGTACGCGGCGATCCGGGCGGCGATTGCGGCAGAGCGACGCGGGATGGCGGCGGCTAAGTGAAATCCTTCGATATTGTCAATTGGTCATTTGTAGCGAAGCTGGGGATCGTCTCTGTGATGGCCATGACGCTGTGTCCCGCGTTTGCTCAGGACACACTGCCCAGCGGCTGGCGGAAGCCTACGCTCGCCGAGGCAAAAGGAGACTGGCGAAAGAAGGGCAGCACTAGGTTTCTAGTCGTGAGAGCCGATTTCGACGGCGACGGCAAGCAAGATATTGCTGAGCTGTTGGTTGACCTGACCGGAAAGCATTTTGGCCTGTTTGTCAGGCTTGCTGCTGCACGGGACTGGCAACCCCTTGATAGCGGTCAGGGCGATGTCAAAGACCTTGCAAACATCGGGATTGATAGGGTCAAGCCAGGGAAGTACAAAACGGCCTGCGGGAAGGGATACGGAGATTACGCCTGTAGTCACGGAGAACCGGAACTGTTAGAGCTTTCGAACCCTGCGATCGACTTCTTCTACAGCGAAAGCTCGGATTTCATTTTCTACTGGAACAGTAGCGCCAACAAGTTTGTAAAGATCCAAATGAGCGACTAGACCTCCATATCAATGTCCTACGATTTCTCCATCATCGGTAAGCCCACCGCCATGGTCGACGCGGCGGAGAAGACTACGGGCGGCCGCAAGTATGCGGACGATCTCACCGTGCCGGGCATGTTGACCGGCAAAATTCTGCATTCGCCGTATCCGCACGCGCGCCTCAAGCGCATCGATACCAGCCGCGCCGAAACCCTCGACGGCGTTGTGGCCGTCGTCATCGGCAAGGACGCGCCTAATCCCTACGGCATTCTTCCCGTCGGTCACGATGAGCACGCGCTGGCGCTCGATAAGGTGCGCTACGTCGGCGACAACGTTGCATGTGTGGTCGCAGTTTCCGAGAGCATCGCCGAGCAAGCGCTGGAATTGATCGAACGTCAACTACGAAGTGCTGCCGGCTTACTTCGATCCTGAAGAGTCGATGAAGGCGAAGAGTGATCTCATCCACGACAACAAGCCCGGCAACCTGGAAAAAGACTATCACCACGTCTTCGGCGATCCCGGCAAGGGCTTTGCCGAAGCCGATCACGTGGCCGAAGCGCGCTTCATCGCAAATGAAGTGACGCACGCCGCCATGGAGCCGCATTGCACGCTGGCGTCGTTCGAACTCGATCCGCATACCGGCAAGCGGGGGCGGTTGACAGTGTGGTCTTCCACGCAAGTGCCTTACTACTTGCAGCACAAGTTGTCACTGGTGCTGGAAATGCCGATGGCGCAGATCCGAGTGATCAAGCCGCTGGTGGGCGGTGGCTTCGGCGGCAAGAGCGAGGTGATCCCGCTGGAGATTATCGCCGCCGTGGCAGCCCGCAAGGCGCAAGCTCCCGTAAAGATTACTTATACCCGAGAAGAAGTGTTCTGGGCTCATCGTGGGCGGCCCCGCACGATAATCGATCTCAAGACCGGCATCAAGAATGACGGCCGTATCACTTCCGTGAGAGCACGCGTGGTGCAGGATGGCGGCGCTTATTGCTCGTACGGCGTAGTCACCATTCTTTACTCGGGAGCGCTGCTGGGCGCACTGTACGATATTCCGAACATTCAATACGACGGTTACCGCGTGCTCACCAACAAGCCGGCATGCGGCGCCATGCGCGGCCACGGCACCGTTAACGTGCGCTTTGCTTTCGAGTCGCAACTGGACGAACTGGCGGCGAAGATTGGCATGGACCCGGCGGAGATTCGCCAGCGCAATCTGCTCCAACCTCCTTGCATCACGGTGAACGGCTTACGCGTGCAGAGCTATGGACTGCCGGAATGCATCGAGAAAACGGTCGAACGCTCAGGCTGGAAACAGCGCAAAGGCAAACTGCCCAAGGGACGCGGCCTCGGGATCGCCTGCAGCCACTATGTGAGTGGCGCGGCGAATTCCATCATCCGTTCCGACATGCCACACTCTACCGTGAACATCAAGATTGATCGCGATGGCGGAGTTGTCGTCTACACCGGCGCGTCGGAGATCGGCCAGGGATCGGACACGATGACGGCGCAGGTCTCCGCCGAAGTGCTGGGATGCTCGCTGGCGCGCGTGCGAATCATTGCGGCTGATACGGACTTGACTCCGATCGACATCGGATCGTATTCCAGCCGTGTCACGTTCATGGCCGGCAATGCAACGCTACGCGCGGCGGAAGATGTGAAGAAGCGGATCGCGGCAGCCGCGGCGAAAAAGATGAACTGCGCGGCGGAAGATCTTGTATTCCGCGACGATCTTGTCTTCAAGAAGGGAAGCGCTCCGCCGCTCGCGGAAAAGGATGCGGCCGAGGAAGTGGAAGTGACGCAGGCGGGCGCGTCGGTCAGCGGCCGCGTGGAGGGACAGATTCTGCGCGGATCGCTGCAGCAAAAGCGAAAAGAAGAAGGTCCGAGAGAGTGGATGACGTTTGAGGAAGCTGTTGTGGCTGCGATTGATTTCCACGGCACGCTCACGGGGACAGGTTCTTACGCTCCTCCGCAGGAAGCGCGCGGTGGGAAACACAAGGGTGGCGGAGTGGGGCCATCGCCTGCTTATTCATATTCGGCGCAGGTGGCCGAGGTCAGCGTGGATGAAGACACCGGCGAAGTGACGGTGCACAAAGTATGGGCGGCGCACGATTGCGGACGCGCACTGAATCCGGTCTCGGTGGAAGGGCAAATCATCGGCTCGGTGTGGATGGGTATGGGCCAGGCGCTCACCGAAGAAATGGTGTGGAAGGACGGCATGCTGATGAATGCCGGAATGCTGGAATACCGGAGTCCTTCCGCGGTCGAGTCGCCGGAAGTCGAGCCCATCATCGTGGAAAGCATCGATCCCGAAGGTCCGTTTGGCGCCAAGGAATGCAGCGAGGGGTCGCTGGCCGCAACGATTCCTGCCATTGCGAATGCGATCTACGATGCCGTTGGCGTGCGCTTGCATGAGTCTCCGTTCACGCCGGAGCGTGTGTTGGCGGCGTTGCGGGCGAAAAGAAATGACAAGGCTTTGAATCTGACCGAGGGAGTGGATCCGACCGCGCCCACGCGCTTTCGCGAGCATGGCGGCTCACTCTGCTTCAAGGGCAAGGGGCCGGAGCGCCATGCGCTCGATCCGGCACACCGCGAGGCGCCGCTTGCCGGAGGTGCGGATTGAGCCTTCCGCAATTTCGATTGCTTCGGCCTCGTGCCGTCGAAGAGGCCATTGCACACCTAGCTAAACATGCAGGCAACGTTCGCGTGCTCGCTGGCGGAACCGACCTGATTCCGTCCATGCGGCAGAAACTTTTTGAGCCCGAGTTTGTGCTGGACCTGCGCGGCCTGGCGGAGCTGCGTGGGGTCCGGCCTCAAGCCGGCGGTGCAGTCGAAATCGGCGCCCTGACCACGCTCAGTGCGATTGAGAAATCGACATACTTACGCCAGCACTACCCGGTGCTCACCGAAGCGGCAGCCACCGTCGCTTCGCCGGTGCTGCGCAACATGGGCACGGTTGGAGGAAACATTTGCCTCGATACGCGATGCCTCTGGTACAACCAATCGCTCACTTGGCGCAAAGGCTGCGGCTTCTGCATTAAGAAGGATGGCAATCTCTGCCACGTCGCTCCCGGTGGAACGAAATGCTGGGCCGCATTTTCCGGAGACACGCCGCCGGCGCTGCTTTGTTTGAAGGCGGAAATTGAGATCGCAGGCCCGAACGGCACGCGGCGCACTCCTTTGCGGGATTTCTATACCGGAGACGGAGAGAATTACCGCAAGCTGCAGAGGGACGAACTCGTCACGCGCGTTTTTCTGCCGGCCGAATCGGCGGACTACCGCGGCATTTATCGCAAGCTGCGGGTTCGTGGATCGATCGATTATCCTTTGGCCGGGCTTGCGGTCGTCATAAAGCGGTCGAACGGATACGTTGCCGATGCGCGGCTCGCTATCACGGCAGTAAACCCCGCACCGTTGCTGGTGGAGCGGGCAGGCGAAATGCTGATCGGGAAAGCGGTTGACGAAATGTTGGCCGATGCCGTCGGCGATCTAGCGGCGCGCACCGCCAAACCTTTGACCACTTCGGCGCTAACGCCAGAGTACCGGCGGGAGATGATCCGGGTGTTCACGAAACGTGCGGTGTTGGCTGCGGCCGGCAATTGAGTTCCATCGAATGATCACAGACTGCCACATTCACATCTCGCCCCTGGAAATGTTCAAGCCGCAAGCGTTGGAACTCATGAAGAAGAAGCGGCCGAACTTTGAGCAGATTGCCGAGTTCTGCCGCTCGCCAAAAGCGTTTCTAGAACATCTCGACGCCTGCGGCATCGACCGGGCCGTGCTTATCAACTACGTGGCGCCGGAAGTGATCGGCTTCACCAATGGCGTAAATCGATTCATCGCCGATTACGTCAAGGAAGATCCCAAGCGGTTGCTCTCCTGCGGTAGCCTGCATCCGCGGCATACTGCAAATGTTCTGGCCGATACCGAGCAAATTTTGCGGCTCGGAATCCGCATGATCAAGATTCATCCGCCGCACCAGCTTCTGTTTCCCAACGACTATCTACAAGGAGTGAAGGAACTGGAAATTATTTACCGCGCGGCGGAAGCCAATGGCGTGCCTGTAATGTTTCACACGGGAACGTCGATCTTCCCGGGGGCACGCAATAAATATGGCGATCCGATTTACGTTGACGATGTAGCCGTCGATTTTCCGAAACTTAAAATTCTGCTGGCGCACGGCGGCCGGCCCCTGTGGATGCAGACGGCGTTTTTTCTGGTTCGCCGTCATGCCAACGTCTATCTCGACATCAGCGGCATCCCGCCAAAAACCTTGCTCAAGTATTTCCCGCGCCTCGAAGAGATTGCCCACAAGACCCTGTTTGGCACGGATTGGCCTGGTCCGGGCGTACCGGATATTAAGAAAAACCTTGATGAATTCCGATCGCTGCCGCTAGGCGAAGGACTGCAGCAACAGATTCTGAGTAAAACTGCGCTTAGTATCTGGCCGGCGTGATCTTGCCGTATTTTCGTCTCCACCGTCCGATCATGTTCCCCTCTGGATCGGAGGTTACCAATCGTATCTTGGAAGGGAAGCGCTCCTAGGCGTATAACAGCAAAGTTGCGCTCCCCGCACCCCCAGCGTGGCTCCGCAACGGTGAATCCATCTCACGGAGCGACACATCATGTCCAGGGTCACAACCACTCCTGCCATCAAAGGAATGGAAGGCATTGTTGCCACCAATTCCAGCATTTGTTACATCGATGGCGACCGCGGAATTCTCGCTTATCGCGGTATTGACATTCACGACCTGGCCCTGCACTCCAACTTCGAGGAAACCTGCTACCTGCTTTGGTTCGGACGCCTGCCGAACCGCGGCGAACTGAAGGACCTGCAGCAGCGGCTGGCTCAGGAGCGTCACCTTGACCCGGCGATTATCAAGTTTCTCCGCGACGTACCTCGGACCGCGTTGCCCATGGATGTGCTGCGTACGGCGGTTTCGGCGCTGGCCTTTTACGACGCGGACCAGAAGGCAAACGACCACGATGCCAATATTCGCAAAGCCATTCGGATCACATCGGAGATCGCGGCGATTGTTGCCGCCTATGATCGCATTCGCAAGGACAAGCCGGTCGTCAAAGCGGATCGCTCGATCTCGCACGCCGCCAACTTTCTGCTGCAATTGAATGGGACTAAACCGTCGGCCACGGCCGAGCGCGCTCTGGATATCGCTCTGATCCTGCACGCGGACCATGAATTAAATGCTTCCACCTTTGCGGCGCGCGTGACTGCGGCGACTTTGTCCGACATGCATTCGGCGATCACTTCGGCCATCGGCGCGTTGAAGGGGCCGCTGCACGGCGGGGCAAACGAAGCTGTCTTCCGCATCCTCGAGGCGATTGAACGGGAGAAAGCCGACCCTGTCGACTACGTCCGCAACATGCTGGCGCAAAAGAAAAAGGTTCCGGGCTTTGGACATCGCGTGTATCACACGGAAGATCCGCGGGCTACGCACCTGCGGCGCATGTCACGCGATCTGGGCCATTCCAGCGGACAACCGCAGTGGTATGGCATGTCCGAAAAAATCGAGAACTACGTGAAGGCGGAAAAAAAGCTCAACGCCAACGTCGACTTTTATTCCGCTTCCACCTACCACACGCTGGGTATCGATGAGGATCTATTTACCCCGATATTTGCCGTTTCGCGCATCAGCGGTTGGGCGGCGCACGTCATCGAGCAACTTGACGATAACCGTCTGATCCGCCCGCGCGCGGAATATGTGGGGCCGGACTACCCTAACCGGTATGTGGCGATCGAAAAGCGCGGCTAGACAACGAATAGCGTGGGGATCTGGAGTCGGCGCCTTTTGGGCGCCATTTTTCTTTTGCTCCGAACGATTCGGTTAAGGCATCCAGATGAAAGCAGGTAGAATGTTAAGTGATGATGCGCCGCATTTACCTCGACAATAACGCCACCACGCCGGTTCTGCCGGAGGTGCTCGAAGCCATGCGTCCCTATTTCGGCGAGCACTTTGGCAACGCCTCTTCGATCCACCACCACGGCCAGGAGACGCGTGCCGCTGTGGAGCGCGCCCGGGACTCGGTGGCATCGCTGCTGGGGTGCGGATCTGCCGAGATTATCTTCACCAGCGGTGGAACCGAGGGCGACAATCTTGCAATTTCAGGATTGACCAGCGCCAGCGATCACATCATCACGTCCAGCATCGAGCACCATGCCGTGTTACACGCGTGCCGGCATCTGGAGGAGACAGGTTGCGAGGCGACTTATGTCCCGGTGGATAGCCGCGGTTTGGTCGATCCCGATGATGTGCGCAGGGCGTTGCGTCCCAACACCAAGCTGATCTCGATCATGCTGGCCAATAACGAAACCGGCGTGCTGCAGCCGGTCGAGGAGATTGGAAAGATCGCCGCGGACGCCGATGCCTATTTTCACATCGATGCGGTGCAGGCCGCGGCCAAGGTTCCGATCGATGTAAATCGGATTAGCTGCGATGCGCTGTCGATTTCCGGCCACAAGATGCACGCTCCCCAGGGTATCGGAGTGCTTTACCTTCGCAAGGGAACTCATCTTCAGCCTCTGTTTTACGGGGGACAGCATGAGCGTTCGCGCCGCGCCGGAACCGAGAACGTCCCTGGAATTGTCGGTCTGGGGAAGGCCGCAGAGTTAGCGCTCCAAGGTTTCGAGCGCGGCGACGACAAGAAAATGTCTGCGTTGCGCGATCGCCTGCAGAATGGAATTCTCGCTCAAGTGGATGAGGCCGGCATCAACGGCGAGGGCGCGCCACGCGTACCGAATACCTCGAATATTTATTTCGATCATATCGATGGCGAGTCAATGGTCATCTCTCTCGACCTTAAAGGTTTGGCGATCTCAACCGGCGCCGCGTGTTCATCGGGCGCGATTGAGCCGTCTCACGTGCTCACGGCCATGGGCTTGCGAGCGGATCGCGCCCGCGCCAGCATCCGCTTCAGCCTTGGCAAGCAGAATACGGCCGAGGATATCGACTTCGCGCTGGCCCTGGTGCCGGAGGCAGTGGCGCGTTTGCGGGAGTTGAGTCCGGCGTACAAGTCAATAGCCTCCATGTGACAAATCGTGACCAGAACCGCCAGTTTGATGAAGCAGTTCGACTGATTGAGGTTGAACTGCGCCTAGGCGGTGCCTCCGGCAAACACCGGAAACTGACTGCCGCTGAACGGCGAAGATTGCACGATGAGATCACCGGGCGCGGGCATACAATTGATCAGATCGTAGATATAGGTTTAGCAATGTTCCCGAGATAAATATGCAGCTAAAGAGAGAAATCGACAGATTGTTCCTCCCTTTGATCGGGCAGAAAGCTTGGGGCGCATCGGTGGGCCACGGAAGTTTCGTTACCATCGAGTTCGGGCGGAAGCGTTTGTACCATCATCATTACCACGGCGAGTGGCACCTCTGGCTGTATCTCTGCCAGTGGGACTTGCGCTCAAATGACAGATTGCTAGCCCACTCTGAATCGAAAAGAAAGCTGATGCAACTGGCGATAGATAATCTGAATGGCTTGGAGCTAAGGGGCCTTACTTTCGACTCGCAACGGATGGCGACAGAATTTACGTTCGATGACAACCTACGCTTGCAGTGCAAGCCGTATACGGACGCCGCTCCGGATGAAGAGTGTTGGATGCTATTCATGCCTGACGGACAAGTTGCCAGGTTGAGAGGGTCTGAGTTGAAGTGCGAGCCGATGGATCGAACACCCGCAGCGCCTCTTGTGCGAAGCTAGCGCAAATGAACAATCGAAGCAAGACCATCGCCGTAGCCATGTCGGGCGGTGTGGATTCCTCCACCGTCGCGGCCATGCTGCGCGCCGAAGGATACAATGTCATCGGTCTGACCATGCAACTCTGGAACCAGCGCCGTCTGGCTGGACACGAGGGCATGCCGGAGGCCGTAACCGGCCGCTGTTGCTCGCTCGACGATGTCTACGACGCGCGCCGCGTGGCTGAGCACATCGGCATTCCGTATTACGTAGTCAATCATGAGGAGCGCTTCGAGCGCGACGTCGTGCGTCCGTTCGTCGCGGAATATCTATCGGGACGCACGCCGATCCCTTGCAGCCTCTGCAATAATCACTTGAAGTTCGATCAGTTGCTCGTAGTAGCTCGACAGATTGGCGCCGATTGCGTTGCCACCGGCCACTACGCCCGCGTGGGGTATGACGACGCCTGCGGTCGCTGGCTGCTCAAGCGTCCCGCCGATCGCAGCAAGGATCAGACTTATTTCCTGTTCGGCCTCACTCAGGAGCAGCTCAGCCGCACGCTTTTTCCTCTGGGCAACATGACCAAGCCAGAAGTACGCGAACTTGCCCGAGCGCACGGCCTGGCTTTGGCGGAGAAGCCCGATTCGCAGGAGATCTGTTTTGTGCCCGGCGGCGATTACAAGCGCTTTATCGACGCTTACCTCGCCGAACGCGGCGAATCATTGCCGGATACGGCGGGGGAGTTGGTTACTGCAAGTGGCGAGGTGATCGGCGAGCACAGTGGCATTCACAACTTCACCGTCGGCCAGCGCAAGGGGTTGGGTGTGGCCACGGGATCGCCGCTCTACGTGATTGAGATCAACGGAGCCGATAAGCAAGTCGTGGTTGGCGGCGATGAGCATCTGTATTCGGGTACGCTGCGTGCCCGGCGCGTGAATCTGATCTCCGTCGAAGACATGCGCGAGCCTATGCGTGTCTCGGTGAAAATTCGTCATCGCCACGAAGGCGCTCCGGCCGTGCTTGAGAAGATTGGCGACGACGAAGTTCTTGTCACCTTCGACCAGCCGCAGCGCGCCATCACTCCAGGGCAGGCCGCAGTGTTCTACGACGGCGACATTGTCGTGGGCGGAGGTTGGATCGCCTGACGAGGAAGCTCTGAGAGATGCATCCCAACTACGTTGCTCCGGCGCTAAATGAACATCTCGTCCTGCGGCACCGGACGCCGCGCTTCGCGGCTATCGCCGTTTCTGCGGCCGCGGCCACCGAGCAGGAACTCGATACCGGCCGTAACTCCCTGAATCAAACCGGCGAATTGGCGCACCGGCGAGACCACAGTTTTGTGCACCATGTCGGAGGTCTCTTCCACCCGGTCCAGCGTGCGGGTGAGCAAATCATCGGTGCGGATCACTTGCAGGCGAGCCCGATCCACCACATCCGTCACCGTGGCATCCATGCGTTCCACCTGAGATCGCACGGCAATAGTGGTTTCCATCAGGTTGTCGGCAACTACCTGCAACCTCGGACGAAGTTCAGTCAGCATCGCCTGCGCCGTTTCCAGCGTGGGCACGGCCTTGGTCTTCACTTCTTCCGCCAGCGCCTCCATGCGAGCGCTGGTTTTGCGCACGGCCAGGTACAGTGCCGTAAGAATGCCGGCCTGCAGAAGCACGGCAGCTCCCGTTAAGGCGATGAACAGCGGAACTTGGTTTTCCATAAAGCGCGCTCCTCAGCCTGCGGTCCCGGAACCGTGCACGGCAAGAGGGTTCAAAGGTTCTTGGGTGCTCCCGTTTCCGTCGTAGCGTCCTGATAGGCCTGCCGTCCAGCCTCGTAAGCGGCGCGGAACTGATCCTTCTGCTGATTGATCACGTCGCGGCCTTTATCGACCCATTGCGAGGCTTGCTCGCGAGTTTCCCGTGCGCGATTGCGGACATAATCGCGGCCTTGTTCCGCGCGCGCCCGAAGTTCCTCGCGCGTTTCGTTTCCCGAACGGGGCGCGTATAGAACTCCCACTAAACCACCCAAGCCTAGACCTGCCAGAAACCACACAAAGCTGCTGCTATTCTGATCGGACATTGCCGTTACCTCCTGGATCCCAAGAATAGTGCCGACAATCGGATGGTAGCACCCGCATGTCGTAAATACAATTAGAGCAGAATCCCTGGGCGAAGATCTGGGACACCGCAACTTCAGCGGGAATTCAGCTTACTTCTGCGTCGGATTTGCGGGCGTTGGCGCTACCGGCTGCGTCTTGACCGGCGCCGACTTCACGCCCTGCAACACGGACTTTGGCCCTCCCTGCTTGATGGCGTTGATGGAGAGGGTCACCGAGGTCAACATGAATAGCACGGCCGAAATGGTGGTGGCTTTGGAGAGCGCCGTGGCCGCGCCGCGCGGGCCAAACGCAGCCTGACTGCCCTGCCCACCGAAAGCCGCCGAGATGTCTCCCGCTTTACCGCTTTGCAAAAGGACAACGATAATCAGAAAGAAGCATACGATCACGTGGATGATAGTGACGAGAATGATCATGGAATCGAGGGATCCTAAATTGTTCAGAATGAGTACATTGGTGCGGAAGCGGGATTTCTTCCCGTACCCACAGTTTGACATCCGCCCCTCCCATTGGTCAAGGGCCACGGCAGTGAATGTTCGAGTCCTCCGCTTTAATCCTTGAGTCCTGCCACCGTTCCCCGCAAGACAGTGATTGAGGCCTTCGGCAGAGTGAACGCAGTGTCCGGACCAGCCGCCAGAGTAGTCGCGATCGGCGGATGATCCGGATCGGCATGGCTGTTTGGGCCGTCGTTAATCCAGGCATACTGCTCGCTGCCGAAAGTCACGAAGGTGACCAGCCCGGAAAACGACACATTCTGTTTGTTTTTGGAATCCTCAAATTGCACCCGCACTGTGTGCGGGTTGGTCTCGTCGCGGTTGACCAGCATCAGCGACCAGTTTCCGTCGGGTCGATGCACCGCGTACGACGTCACCAGTACGTTACCTTCGGCATCCTTGATGTCGTTACTCTTGAGATCAATGGAAGAAGGGAACATGTGATGCACGCCGGAGCGGTGCTGCACCCACTCCAGGTTAATCATGTGAGCGGCGAAATAGGGAGAAGTGTATCCCTTGATGTCATAACTTTCATCAGAGACAAAATTCGACCACGAGGCCCAGCCCAGGCAACTGTTCTGAATGCCCTGCGGCTGAATCGGCGAGTGATAGAAAGCAGCGCCTCCACCCTCGAAGAAAGACCCAACATTGTCGGCCAGCCACAACGCCGCAAAAATCGTGGTCATCGGCCCGGTGAGCGCGGCGGCCAGATGGTTCTCGGTCACCATAAGCGGAACTTCTTTGGGAACGCCGTCGTCTCTCCACACCTGCAGGATGTGCTTCATCAGCTGAGGTTCGGTATACAGAGTTTTCCACGTGATGGTGCAAGGTTCAAACGGATAGTGCTCGAAGGACACGAAAGCCAGGTCGGAGATGCGGCCATGCGTCTTCAAGTAATCTACGAAGCGGCCCATCCATGAGATTCGGCCGTGCGCGTCCGGCCAGACTCGAATGTCTTCGTTCACTCCTTCGAAGATCGGCCCGCCCAGCTTGAGTTTGGGATCGACCTTGTGAATAGCCGCGGCCCATTGAATGTATAGGGCAGCGTAATCTTCGGGCATAGCGTGCTTGCCGTCGGGCTCCTCACCCATTTCAATGTATCCAATGCGGTAGCCGCGCTTCTCGATGTAGGCAATCTGCGCGGCAGCGTCGTCTGGGGTACCGTAAAGCAGGGTCACCGGAATCATCGCCGGAAGATTGTTGGTAAGTCCGCTGGTGAAGAAAAGGTCGAAGCCACTGTGCTGATAGCTACCGGTGGCGTTCACGTCAGCGGCCGAGTGCCAGGGATCAATCGACGACGTGCAATAGGTGGTTGGTTTATCGCCGAGATTCTTCTCGATCTCGGCAAAGGCGCCGCTGGAATCGACATTGCCGACGCGGACTTCCTGGATGGCGAATCCCACGCAGTTGCGCACGTCGTCCGCTCCATGCAGGTCGCAGGTGTTCGAGGATTCCGTCATCAAGATGCGCACGTACTGCGTGATGACAGGCGCGTCGGCGAGTTTCAGATTTACCGTTCCGCCTTGCGCGTTCTTGATTACGCCCGAGGAAAAAATCCTCCACTCGCCCTGGGGGCCTTCATCGAAATCGAGGGCGCGTTTCCCCATCCAATACTCCACCCGGTAGGTCGTGGCATACGGGCTTGCCCAGGCGATGCGGATCGCATTCACCGGCTTTTCCGCCTGCAGATCGACGACAACCCATTGCGGGTGCAGAGCGTCGCTCTCCCCCGTGAACTTGCTGGTGAGATACGGATTGCTCTTCCAATAGCTGAGTTTGGGGCCTTGCAGCGGGCGGTCGCCACTGGTGGAGAAACCCCGGTGCGGCAGCGCGTAGGAAAGAATGTAGCGGAGCGGTTCCTTGAGGTCGGCGCTGCCGGTAAAGTATCCGCTCTGGTGCGCGGGATCGCTCCATGTTCCGTTCTCGGTCCAGTGCCAGGCCGCCATGCGCAGTTCTGAATTGTTGCGATAAGTAATCGGTCCCCAGCCCGCCGAGAGCGACTCCTGAATGATATGTGGGGTGTAAAGCTTGTCAATCCCGTCATGAGACAAGACATCAATGGAACTGCCCAGAGCGCTGTCGGGATCGAAGGAGTTAATGGCGTGGCCTGGCGTCGCATCGACGTGAACGGTCGCCACCTGCAATCCCGCCGTCGATGCCGATTGTGCAGTCGCGGCTGCGCTGTGCAGGAGAAGCGCAAGAACAGTGATTGCAACGGCAGACCTGCTCTGCAATTTGCCAGCATCCGCTGACTGAACTGTGAGTGGTTGCGATGGATCCACGACCAGCCAGCACGCCGCACCCACCAGGCACAAAGCAGCCGCCGCAAGAAACGAGGTTGTCCAGCCGAATCGGGCTGCGATCCAGGGAGTAAGAGAGGCGGTGAGCGCAGCTCCAATCTGGTTTCCCATATTCATGAAACCCGAGACCGAACCCGATGATGCACCGGCAATATCGGCCGTCACCGACCAGAAAGAACTCTGCGACAGATACAGCGCCCCCGCTCCGCCGGCGAGTACAACGCTGGCCAGCCGCGCGCTTTGAACTTGCGAGCCGAAGGCGATGAATATTCCCGCCACGGCGATCGCGAACGCCGCCAGACCGCAGCGTCCAACGCGTGGCCCTTGCCACTTCGTGAGCCGGTCGTTGATCGCTCCCCCTAAAAGGCAACACACCAGCATGGCCAGAAATGGCAACATGGTATAGAACGCGCTTGCCTTCAAATCCAGGCCACGCACTTTGGCAAGATAGCGATAGAACCAGCTAAAGAAAATCCATGCCACATAGCCATAGCAGAAATAGCTCAGCGTGACGGCCCGGACTTCTTTGCTTCGCATAACGCGCCCCCAGGGAACGAGCGCCTTCGAGTCGTGCTTCGGCTCCGCTTGCGTCAGCCCGGAGCGAATCAATGCGAACTCTGAGGCAGTCACGCCCTTATGCTGGTCGGGTGTGTCGCGAGCACTAACAAACCACACGGCACCGGCCGCGAATCCGATAATGGAGCATACCCAGAACGACGACCGCCAACCGTAACGGACCATGATGTGTGTAATGAGCAACGGCGTGAGACCGGCGCCTGCTCCCACCCCAGCAAAAATCCAGCCATTCGCGATACCGCGTTCCGATGTCGGGATCCAGCGCGCGATGAATTGATTGGCGGAGGGATAGATGACCGCCTCGCCGGCGCCCAGAAGAAAGCGGACTGCGACAAAAACGAAGAGTGCGCCTGCAATGTTCGCGGGAACGAGCGCTGTCAGCGCGGTGAAGATTCCCCACCAGAGGACGCCCGCGGCCAGCACCCGGCGCGGCCCAAAGCGGTCAGCCAGCCTTCCGCCAACCGTTTGGAAAAGTGCATAACCGGCCAGCATGGCGCTGAACACTTTGCCCAGTTGCACATCGCTAAGATGGTACGCTTCCGCGATAGACCCGCCCGCAATGGAAATGTTGACCCGGTCGAGATAAGACACGGCGCTGAGAACGAACAGCCAGAACACCAGAAACCAGCGCACATGGCTCGTTCTCGCACGGTTCATCGCAGGGTTTTCCTTGCTTACGCCGCGTGCTCGCGCAGCAGCCGCGAAAGTTGCCGCGCAACGATTTTGTCTTCGCCGGGCTGGAGCATGAACGAGTTCATGGCCAGCCCAGGACGCCCTTCACCGGCTCCCATCACAATAGACGGTTTCGATCTGCGCAGCAGCTTTGACGCCTGCTCGGGCGTCACTGAAATGCGGGCCGCGTCCCAGGTGATGCTCATGTGCGGCACATGATTGGCGATATCCGGGACAAAGAACGACGTGTTGACGCCCGGAACTTTTGTGATTTCGCGCGAGATCATTTCCAGCCGAGCCTGCCATTCCCTGGCCAAGGCGTCATGGTCTTCCGCTAGAAAGAGCTCGAGCGCCTTCACCATACCTATGATTTCTTCTTTGCCCACCTTCTGGCTGCGGCCCAATGTGTCCTCGTGCGGGCTGTTGTTAAGCAGCGCGTTCGCCACCATATCCTTTCGCCCGATTAACAGGCCCGCGCACTGCGGCCCGCGTATCGCCTTTCCGCCGCTGAAGGTCACAAGGTCGTAACCCATGTTGGTGTAGTCCCACAGATGAGACACCGGCGGCGTATCGGCTGCGGCGTCGTTCATGCAAGGGACGTTGTACTGCTTTGCCAGCCTGACCCACTCCTCAACTTTGATCTGTCCGGCAGCGTTGGCGAAGTTCGAGAAGTGCATCATCGCCGTGCGCTCATTCACCGCGGCCCGCAATTGATCGACGGTTTCGATCTCGATGAGCTTGATCCCCGTGGACCGAAGTTGGTGATCGAACGGATTGCGATGCGACTTCTGAATGATCACTTCCGACTTCATGCCCGCCAGATCGGGCAACTGCCGGATCGACGCTTCGTTGCCTCCCGTCAGAATGCCCGCCAATCCCGATTGAATGGCCGCCGCCGCACCTGACGTGACCAATGCAGTGTAACCATCCGGCAGCTTGAGCATCTCCGCGATGCGCTTGCCCGCGGCCACCTCCAGCTCCGGAATGCTTACGAAGTGGCGCCCCGCCATCGTCATGACGCTTTCGAGTTCCGGGTGGGGAAGGGAACCGCCCAGCATGGTCATGGTTCCATCGCAATTAATCACGGTTGTAACCCCAAGTTCTTCGTAGGGATTGCCAGTCTGTCCAAAGCCGCTCACCCGCGCGCTTGCGCCCGCGGCCCCGCGATTCCAGGAAAACAACTTACGCGGAGCCAGGATCGAACCTGCAATGATTCCTACGCTGCCGAGAAAACTGCGCCGATTCCACTTCGAGTTGAGTCGCATAAGATCTGCTCCTAGGGCTCACTTACGGGTAACTGCGGCGATGCAATTGATTTCCACCAGCGAGTCTCCCGGCAGCGCCGCGACCGCCACGGTTGTGCGCGCGGGGCCGCCATGAGGGAAATAGGTCGAGAATACCTTGTGCATTCCGTCCCAGTGTTCAATTTTTACCAGGTAGACATTCGCGTGAAGAATGTTGTCCGCGGACCCTCCGCCAACCTCCACAAGCTTCTTGATCTTATCCATAACCATGGTGGTGTGAGATTCAATCGTCCATTCCTTGGCGTCTCGCGTATCGTGGGCGCCCTGGCCCGAGACATAAATCAAACCGTTGTGGACAATCACCGGCACGATGATCTCTTTCTCACTGGCCGGCTTTCCTTCACCATCCAGCTTAAGAATCCCGCTCGGCGCGGAACTCTGAGCCAATGCGCGGTTAGGCAACACGGCGGCCGTAACTCCCAATGTGGAAAGCATGGAAGCGAACCGCGCGGCAAAAGCTCTGCGAGTGAAAGTCAAGTTCATATCCCTTCTCCTTTCAGTTTAGCCATCGAGATTCCGCGCGCCAATCAAGGCAACGCAAAGCTGAAAACGTCACTACCTGCGGCAACCGCCACATACTGTTTGCCGGCGATTGCATAGCTCATGGGAGATGCACTCATGTCTTGTCCGGTGTTGAAGTGCCACAGCGCCTTGCCACTTCGCGCGTCTGCGGCCTCAAATGACCCGGCATCGTCCCCGAAAAACACCAGGCCGCCAGCGGTCGCCATAGTCCCGCCGGAGGAGTGTCCTGTGCCGGTCTGGGGATACTTCCAGGCAATCGAACCTGTATCCAGGTTGAAGGCGACCAGAAGCTTCTGCGAAGTCTCGCTAGGGATGCGTTTTACTCCAGTCGAGTAATACTCGTGCCCTTCCTGAAAGACTTGCGGCTTGAAAAAGTAAGTCTCGCATTCCTCCAAGGCCATGAAATAGACGGAATGAGTGGACTCGCTGTAGGAGGGCGCGAACCAGTTAGTGGCTCCCGCGTAGCCAGGGCAAACGCGTGTTCCGGCCGCCGCCGGCTCAATGCCGGTACGAATAGGCCTGCCTTGCGCATCGATTCCCTTCGCCCAGTTCAGCTTTTCCACAAACGGCGTTGCGGAAAGAAACTTCCCGTTGGTGCGATCGAGCACGTAGATGTAGCCATTCCGGTTTGCCTGCACGAGTAATTTTCGTGAGGCGTCCTGATACCCGGCATCGATCAGGATGGGAGTTTCAACCGCATCAAAGTCGAAAAGATCATGCGGCGTGAACTGAAAATACCACTTCAATTTTCCGGTATCCGGGTCGAGGGCCAGCACACAGTCGGTGTAGAGGTCGTCTCCCGGACGCACGCCGCCTTCGAAGTCCGGCGCGGGATTGCTGGTACCCCAGTAAATCGTGTTGAGCTGGGGATCATAGGTGCCGGGCATCCATGTTGTTCCGCCGCCATGCAGGTACAGTTTTCCGGGCCAGCTCTCGGCACCGAATTCGCCCGGACCCGGGATCGTCCAAAATCGCCAGGCGAGCGTACCGGTCAACGTATCGTAGGCGGCAACAAAGCCCCGCACGCCGTCATCGCCGCCGGAGGTTCCCACCAGCACTTTGTCTTTGACCACAAGCGGCGCACTGGTCGCGCCATAGTTCTGGTTCCAGTTCGCATAAGCCACATCCCAGAGGAGATTGCCTGAGCGCACGTCCAGGCAAAGGAGATGGGCATTGTCCGTTTCCATGTAGACCCGGTTGCGCCATACTCCGACGCCGCGGTTGATGTGCTGCGACGCGTCGTCAATCAACCCTTCCGAGATCGGCCACGCATGGTGCCAAACCACTCTTCCGGTACGCGCGTCAAGTGCAAAGGCATCGTTCGCAGCAGTCACCAACATCATTCCATTCACCACCACCGGAGTGGCCTCAAGCCGGCTGGTGTTGCGCGCGTGGAAAACCCATTCCGCGCGCAGTCCCGCGAGATTGCCCGGGTTGATTTCAGAAAGTCCGCTGTAGCGGCGGCCGGAATAGTCCCCGTTATAGGAAATCCAATTCCCCGCGGGGGGCTGAGCCAGAAGATCTTCCGGGCGCACATCGATCGCGGTGGAAATGGCCGCAGGCGTGTCCTCTCCTGCCCGAGATGCCAGGCAGACGACGAAAACCACGGCGATAAGCACAGCTATCCGCATGCTAGGAGCTCGTCCCCAATTTCGTGATTTCGGCCTCACCCAAACTGCCGCGGTCAACGCCTTGCTTATCGTTCAAGTGGATCGCGACCCGGCTCGCCCTAGGAGACACGCTGATCGTTTGGTGGAGTTCCACGGAGCGAAGCGGATCGACTGCGACTCGATAATGCAACGCAGCTCGCGAGAAGAATTCCAATCCGTGAGCCCAGAGTCCGGACATCAACTCTGAAAGTGCTCATGCCGTGCCCCTTAGAATTCCGCAAGCGCTGTCTCCCCGGCAATATGCTTTCGCAGTGGCGAGCGGTTACTATTTGTCTGGTATCCCAGCTCCCGTGAGATTTGCAATCCTGCGGTCTGAATCAGCGGCGCGATTTGCCGTAGCCGAGTGACCGCCATGCGCACCATCGGTGCGGTGGCGCTGAGGCTGGCATTTACGCAGCCGGCGCGATCCCAGATGGGCGCTGCCACGCATCGTATGTGGAGTTCGTGCTCCTCCAGATCGCAGGCATAGCCGTTCTTTCGCACCCGGTACAGTTCGGCCTCCAGTTCCTGAAGGTTTCCCACCGTGTTCGGCGTCAGACGCTTTATTCCCAACTGGGGCAGCACTTTCTTGCGCTCGTCGTCCGGCATGTACGCCAGCATGACCTTGCCCACCGCCGTGCAATACAACGGAACGGCGGCCCCGATGCGCGAGAAAATGCGCAACTGTTCGGGTGAGTCCAGCTTCTCGACGTAAACCGCGGTTAGCCCGTGGCGCACGGTCAGATGAATGGTTTCGCGCGTTTGCCGGTTCAATTCCTGAAGGTAAGGCAGGCTCACCCGGCGAATATCGAGTTGAGCCAACGCCGCCTGGCCGATCGCGAAACACGCGATTCCCAAGTGGTACACGCCGTCCCCGCTGCAGTTCAAAAAGCCCGAGGCGTGCAGGTTCGTCAGGAAACGGTGAACCGTACTCCCCGGCAGCCGCGACCGGCCCGCAACTTCCTTCGCGGCGAGGCCCTGTGGTGACTCGCTGAACAGTTGCAGAAGACGCAACCCGCGCTGCAGCGCCGTGATGTTGTAGCTCCGCTTTTGAGAATTTGCCTCGAGCAATGAGAAGGTCCGGCAAACACAAAATGAAAGTGTGAATTATCTGATGAAAATAGATTTGGCGCAAGTAGCCCTCTTTTGCCTACAGCCTTCCAAACTTCTTAACCGCTTCTACAATCGATTTCATTTGCTCGATCACGGCATACATCGAGTGCTCTTTGAAATCCATTTGTTGCGCTATGGCCAACACTTCTTGAGCTCTGGCCCTGGGGACCACCACGACCCCATCGCTGTCTGCCGCGACAATGTCGCCCGCATTAACCGTCACACCTTCGCAGGTCACAGGAATCTGGGATCCTCCGAATCGATAGTGATGCACAAACGTCAACGGCACGATGCCGGTCGCATACACAGGGAATCCGATCTTGCGCAGATACGCTACGTCACGCACCCCTCCATCGATCACAGCTCCGGCGTACCCGCGCGCCGCCATGGCCGTGCCCATCAGTCCGCCCATGCCGGCGATGTCCTCTCCATCCTCGACCGCCATTACGTAAACGGAATCGGTGGATCCTTGATCAATGGCTTCCAGCATTCCGTTCAACGCATCAGGGTCACTGTTGCCCTCGTCTTTCTTGAGCTGCACCGTCCGGGCAAAGCCGGCAAACTTTGTAGTGAAGATCGGATGCATGCGGTGACTCATGTACATGCGCTTGCCGATCAACTGCTCCAGCGCATCCGAGACCGAAGCCACCTCTACTCGGCGAAAATCCGCAATTAAAGCGCTGTCGGATTGCGCTGCAGTCGTTCCCGCAGCCGGCTGCGCCCGCAGAAGTCTGGCTCCGCTCAAGCTTCCACACAAAACGCCAAGGGATAGCAGGGATGCAGCAATGGTGTGGGATTTCCCTAAGCCACGAAACTTGTTCATTTTGTCCTCCCCGATGTATATATGTGCGCGGACTCTAACACGGTTTTTCGCCGCGTGGAAGAGCCGAGTGATCACGGAGGGAACGAAAAATGAAAATTACAATGCAGACGAGAACGTCCCGGCTGTTCACCTGTGCTTTCGCGGTCGCCCTAACCATTGGCGTTGCCGGGCAGCGGGGCTATGGCCAGGAGCGGAAAGCGGTGAATTTATCCCCCGCAAGAGGACTCCCTTTCAGCGATGCCATTGTGGCAGGGAATACCCTGTACATCGCAGGCCAGGAAGGCACGGACGATTCTGGCAAACTGGCCGCGGGGGGCATTGTCCCGGAGACGACCGCAGCGCTTGAGAATATCGAGAAGGTTCTCAAGGCCGCCGGCTTCGACCTGAAGGACGTCGTCAGCGTTACGGTCTATCTCGCCGACATTCATGAGTTCGGGGACATGAACAAGGTTTACAAGAACGTGCTGCCTGACCCCAAGCCGGCGCGCGCCACCATCCAGGCCGCGGCTTTGGTCAATAATGCCCGGATTGAAATCTCGGCGATCGCGGTAAAGCAGAAGTAATCGTTCCGGGCTTGCAACACCGGCACTGTCGGGTTGCATAAAGCGTGGTGCAGAAGCCGCAAGAAAGTTGACACGGCTGCCGCGATTGAGATAAACCCTCATTCCATCGGTATGCGGGCTTCCAAAACTAAGCTGCCAGATTTCGCCTGATGAAAGTCTAGTGTAGGCGGTATTGTATGGGCAGAAACTCTTTCGGCAGGAGATCAGCTATGCGTAGCCATCTGTGGGCTGCTGTCGCAGTATGTGCGGTCGTGCTCGTCGCGGTAGCGCTGGTGTCGGCAAGCATCACCGGCGGTATCTCCGGCGTCGTCACAGACAACTCTGGCGCTGTCATTTCCGGCGCATCGGTGGTCGCGATCGACACTCAGACCGGGGTCAAGACGGCCGTCAAGAGCGATGCCAAAGGTTTCTATAATCTTCCGACGCTTGCCATCGGCACCTACGACTTGGAAATTAGCCAAGCAGGTTTTAGGACCTATCGGAAGACTGGGCTGGTAATCGATGCCAACTCGGCGCTTCGGGCGGATGCCAGTCTCGAGGTCGGCGCGATCAGTGAGAAAGTCGAGGTGAGCACGGACTCCGTGCATGTGGAAACCCAGAGCACGCAGATGGGCGAGGTAATCACCGGGAACAAGATGGAAGCCGTTCCTCTCAACGGCCGGAGCTATACAGATTTGCTGGCGCTGCAACCGGGAGTGTCTCCCTACACTTCCTCGGATACCGGAACGCCGGGAGTCGGTGACCGCTCCCCCGATGGCGGTCTGAATTCGGGAAATCAGTCGGTCAATGGCCAGCGGGAAACGGCCAACGGCTTCATGGTCAACGGATCCAATGTTGAGGAGGGCAAGAACAACGGCGCCGCTATTATTCCCAACCTGGATTCGATCTCCGAGTTTCGCATCATCACCAACAACTTCGACGCCGAATACGGCAACTACAGCGGCGGACAAATCAATGTTGTAACCAAGTCGGGGACCAACAAATTTCATGGCAGCGGATTCGAGTTCCTGCGCAGAACCGGGCTCGATGCCACGCAGTATTTTACCGATTCCGTTCCCGTTTTTCGGCAGAATCAGTTCGGGGGAACATTCGGCGGCCCGATCCGAAAGGACAAGACTTTCTTCTTCGTCGACTACCAGGGTACTCGCCAAACCCAGGCGTCTCCGGTGACCACGCAAGTGCCCTCCGCCGCAAACTTTACTGGAGACTTCTCCGATTCATCGTCATTACTCACCGGGAGTGTGAACGGTCAGGGCTTTGCGAACGTCCTCAATCAGAGGATGAATTTAGGCACCACGATCTCCAGTGGCGAGCCTTATTATTTTGCGGGTTGCGCGAACCAGAGCCAGTGCGTTTTTCCGAATGCTTCGATCCCCCAGACGGCCTGGTCCCCGGTGGCCGTGAGCATGCTAAACCTCGGCCTCATCCCGCAGCCGAATGTGACCAACAATCCTGATTTCAATTTCTCGTCATCTAAGTACGCGCAGAAATTGCGCGACGACAAAGGCGGTGTCCGGGTAGATCAGAATACGCGCTTGGGGAATTTGTTCGCCTACTACTTCGCCGACGACTACTTGCTGAACTCCCCGTATCCGAGTGGCGGAGCCAGCGTTCCGGCTTCCACCTTCGCCTATAGCGCCACTACGGCGGGACGCGCACAATTGGTGAACCTCGGCGATACCAAGAACTTCGGCTCTTATGCCGTGAATGAACTCCGCCTCAGTTACGTACGAAACACCATAGCACTGGCAGAACCGCAAGGTGGGGTAGGATCAAATTATAGCCTCGCTGCCTTGGGATTCGACACTCCGTGGAGCAATCCGGCCGGAGGCATCAGTCCGATCGCCCCCAATTTGGAAGGCGTGCCTTACATCACGTTCAATAACTTTCAAATAGGTGTTCCCCAGGTAAGCACCGGCCAGTTCAACAACTCGTTCCAGGTGTTGGACAATTTCACCAAGGTTGTGGGAACGCACAGTTTTCAGTTCGGTGGACAGTTCCACTACGACCAGATCAACGAAAGAAACTTGGCGGCGGAAAACGGCCAATACGAATTTACTGGCGGCGAAACGGGAATCGACTTTGCCGATTTCCTCATCGGAGCTCCCGATAACTTGACTCAGGCCAGCCCGCAAATCCTGGATTCTCGCAGCAAGTACTATGCTCTGTATGCTCAGGATAGCTGGCGGGCAACCTCCAACCTAGTAGTGAACTATGGACTGCGCTGGGAAGCCAGCATGCCTTGGTACGACACCCAGAACAAGATCGAGACCATCATTCCCGGAGAACAGTCTGTAGTATTTCCCGGCGCGCCCACCGGATGGGTCGTTCCCGGCGATCCCGGCGTGCCCCGCACTCTCTCGCCCACTCAGTGGCACAATTTTTCGCCTCGTCTGGGTCTGGCTTATTCTCCCAGTACTACCTCAGGCATTCTGGGCAAGCTTTTCGGCGGGCCGGGAAAAACCAGCATTCGTGTAGGCGCCGGTTTGTATTACACGTCGGTAGAGGACCTGTCGCAATTCCTCGAAGTGGGTGATCCACCCTACGGGCTCTACTACGGCAGTTCGGATCCTCCGCTCCTGGAAGCGCCGTATACCGTCCGTTCCACTGGCGCGCTCGTGTCCGGCTGGCCGAGGTTCCCGTTCACCTTCCCTCCGACGAATGTTTCAGCTTCTAACCCAGACACCTCTTTTGACTGGGCAGGCGTGGAGCCGATTTCCTATGGATTTTCTTTCGATCACAACAACAAGCTGCCCTACTCCGAACACTACGAATTCTCGCTGCAGCGCCAGGTTGGCTCGAACACGGTGATCACGACCAGCTATGTTGGAAACCAAGGGCACCGGTTGGTGACCTCGATCGAAGCGAATCCGGCCAACCCAGCCCAATGTCTGGCCTTAATGAATCCCGTGAACCCCAACAGCTGGGCGTGCGGCCCGTTCAGCGAGACTCCTCCGGTCGGTACGTACTACCTTGATGCTGCCGGGAACATACTCCCGGCAGTCCGTCCCCTTGGCTATCTCTTTGACACCAACCCCTACGAGTCCACGGTGGCAAACTCGCGCTATAACTCGCTTCAAGTCAGCGTCAGCCACAACACCGGTTCGCTAAGCTTTCTCGCCGGCTACACCTTCAGCAAGTGCCTGGACAATGCTTCCGGCCTGCAAGACTCCACTTACCCATTCGATCCGCGGCTGAGCATTGGTCTTTGCAATTTCGACCTGACGCAAAATTTTGTATTCAGCTACAACTGGCTCTTGCCGTTCGACAAGCTCGCCGGCTCCGGTCGGCTCAGGTGGGTGGTTGGAGGTTGGAGCCTGAGCGGCATCACCAACTTCGCCACCGGGCTCCCGATCAGTTTGGCGGAGAATGACGATAACGCTTTGATCGGGGCGAACGCAGCTCCCGTAGACGTGCCAAACTTTGCTGGTGGATCCGTTCTGGCCGACACCAATCCGCGCCATGGAAATCAGTACTTCAACACCGCGCTTTTCACCCTAGAGCAGATCGGAGTGTTCGGGGATTCCCGCCGCCGTTTCTTTCATGGCCCGGGACTCGACAACTTCGACATGGCTTTGCTGAAGGCCTTTAAATTTACGGAATCCAAGGAACTCCAGTTTCGTTTTGAAGCGTTTAATGCCTTCAACCACGCGCAGTTCAACAACCCAAATGGCCTGATCAACGCCGGTTACCCTGATCAGGGGGGCACGTTTGGCTTGGTGAGCTCGGCGAGGCCTGCCCGCATCCTGCAGCTGGGCTTGAAGTTTTTGTTTTGAAGGCTGAGTTGGGTTCTCCGCCAGATCATCTGGCCTGGTCTTGCGAATGCTCTCAAGTCCCAAATCACTGCGCGTGCTGGCGCCGGTTCTGGTGGCTTTATGGGCCGCCAATGGCGTAGCCGCGCAGCCGCAAAGCCCACCGCAAAACCCGCGGCAGAAGGACTTCAAGACGGCCTCGGCGCGGGGAAAGCAAACTTTTGCCTCGACCTGTGCCGGATGCCACGGTCTGGATGGCAGAGGCGGAGAGCGAGCCCCGAACATCGCGGAAAGTCCAAAAGCGCAGCGGCTTTCCGATGCCCAGATCTTCCACATTATTGCGAATGGCACTGCTGGAACTGGAATGCCTGCCTTCCATTCACTTGAAAGTTCTAACGTCAAAGCAGTTGTAACTTACTTGCGTACTCTGCAAGGGACAAAGAAAACAGTCAAGCTGCCTGGTGATCCCAAGCGCGGCGAAACAATTTTCTTTGGCAAAGCGGGATGTTCCGGCTGCCACATGGTTGCCGGTGACGGCGGCTTTACCGCTTCTGATTTGTCAGGGTACGCTCGTACTCATGCCGTGGAGCAAACTCGAAGCGCGATCATCAACCCCACTCCGAGCAGCGACCGTCAGGCGCGAATGGTGACGGTGACCACTCGCGCCGGTGAGAAGTATGCCGGCAGAATTCGTAATGAGGATAATTTCTCCCTGCAGTTGCAAACCCTGGACGGGACGTTTCACTTCGTCTCGAAGTCAGATCTCGACAGGCTGGAATACGATTCGCAAACGCCAATCCACTCTGACTACGGCTCGACTTTCAGCCCCGCTGACTTGAACGACGTCGTCAGTTATTTAATGAGTGTCGCCAACGCCAGCGCTTCTCAAACTCCCACGAAAGCGGAGGAAGAGGAATAGGCGAATTGCTCCTCCACAATTAAATCGTCGGCGAAAAATACTCTAAGAGCTTCGTTTAAACGGAAGGTCGTTCTTATGAATCGCAGCATGAAAATCCCGCATACCTTCATCATCGCAGCCTTACTGCTCATTACGGCTGGCGCGTCAGGTTTTCCAGCCGATCCACCCGCTCGCCGCGAGTTTCAGTTACAAGCTGAATCGCCGCAGTTCTGGAATCTGGTGGACCGCAACGCCAAACTGAGCGTAGTGGGCACGGGCTTCGGGTTTACGGAGGGACCGGTGTGGGACGAGGCGGGGTTCCTCTACGTGAGCGACGAAACCATTAATAAGATTTACCGGCTCCGTCCCGATGGCAAGAAAGACGAAGTGATTGCGCTCGGCGACCCCGACGGCAATACCTTCGACCGCCGGCATCGGCTGATCGACTGTGCCAGCGTGTTGCGCGCCATCATTGCGGTAACTCCGGACGGAAAATACCAAGTCCTGGCAGATCGTTACGACGGCAAGAAATTTAACAGTCCAAACGACGTGGTCGTAGGCCCGGATGGGGCCTTGTATTTCACCGACCCAACCTTGGATCTGGTTGCTGGCGAAAAACAGGAGATCCCCTTCCAGGGCGTCTACCGCCTGGACAATAAAAGCAGCGTGCAGTTGCTCACCCGGGACCTGACCCAGCCGAACGGCCTGGCTTTTTCGCCGGACGGCAAGCGCTTCTACATCGACGACAGCGAACAAAGAAACATCCGCATGTACGACGTTGCGCCCGACGGAACCCTGAGGAACGGCCGCATCTTTGGCGCGGAGCCGGGCGGGAAGGACGATGGCGTGCCCGATGGAATGAAAGTGGATAAGAACGGCAACATTTTTGTCACCGGGCCAAAAGGCATCTGGGTCTGGGACGCCAAAGGCAACCATCTCGGCACAATCGTGATGCCGGAACAGCCGGCAAATCTGAATTGGGGCGACAAGGACTATAAGACGCTCTACATTACAGCCACCACTTCGGTGTATCGCCTGGAAATGAAGACGCAAGGCTTCGTGCCGTACCGGTGAAGAAGCGATCCGGGAGCGATGCCTGCTATGCTCCACGGAAACTAAGCATAGTCATTGATTGACACCGCTGGCGAGATAGCCGCCATCCACGGCAAGCAGAGTGCCGGTTACGAAGCTGGCAGCGTCTGAGGCGAGAAAGATCGCCGCTCCAATCAGTTCATCCAGTTCGCCGAAGCGCTTCATCGGAGTACGGATCAGCACTTCCTGTCCTCGAGGCGTGCCTATCAGCAACTTCTCGCTCAACGGCGTGCGGAAGTAGCCCGGTGCAATCGCATTCACACAGACTCCATGCCGCGCCCATTCGACTGCCAGCGATTTTGTCAAAGACGCCACGCCGGCCTTGCTCGCGCAGTATGCCGCCACTTCATAAAGCGCCAGGAACGATCCCATGGACGCGATGTTGATGATGCGCCCGTAGCCACGCTCGATCATGTGACGTCCGAAAACCTGGCACGCTCGCAAGGTGCCGGTCAGGTTCGTGTCGATGAGCCGGTCCCAATCGGCATCTGAAAAGTCTAGGGTGGGAGCGCGCTGGTTGAATCCGGCGGCGTTGACCAGGATATCCACCTTCCCGAGCTTCTGAACAGAAGCCTGCAGCACTTTTTCCAACGATCCGCGGTCGGCTACGTCGCAGCTTACCCGCAGCGACCGGCGCCCCAGAGACTCGATTTCATCGGCAACCACCTTCACCAGTTCCATCCGCCGCGCGCTGGGCACAACATCGGCGCCGGCTTCGGCCAGTCCTCGCGCGAGCGCGCGGCCGATTCCAGAACTGCCACCCACCACAACTGCCACCTTGCCGCTGAGATCCAGTTTCTTATATCCCATACTTCCTCAAAATGGCTCCATCGAGTGTATCCAAGTTGTCAGATTCGCCGCACCAGCCCTCGATCCGTCGCCTCCGTGTTGCGCACCAATAGCAAGATCAGAATCATGCCGATGAAGGGCACCAGCCCCGCGATGATTACAATCGGGTCGAAAGAATGAGTGCCCGTGGCCTGGCGCGCATCGGAAAAATACCCGATGAGTTTGAAGGCAACGATCGTCCCGATGCCGGCCCCGGTTCCGCTCAACCCGCTCACCGACGCCACCGATTCGCTGCCATACAGGTCCGAGGGCAGCACGTTCGCCATCGTGGTGAAACCCGCATAGGTAAAGGTCGCGATCGCAAACAGCAGCGCGATCAAGTAGAGGTTGGTCGTGAAAATCGTGGGGATGAGCATGGTCATGCCGATTCCGCCAAAAACAATCGGAGCTTTGCGCGCCGCCCCCAGCGACCATCCCCGCTCGATCAAGTAGCCGGAAACGTAACCTGAGAAAAAGCAACCCAGATCGGCGGCGATAAAGGGAATCCACACGGCGATCAATCCGCTCTTGAGCTCGATGCCTTTCGCAACCAGGTAAATCGGAAACCATTCCGCAATGAAGAAGTAGACCGGGTCGGTGGAAGTTTTCGCAACGATGACGCCCCAGGTCTGCGGAAGCTTCAGCAGGTCACTCCACCGTGGCCGGGCTTTGCCTTGCCGGGAAGCATCCGATTCCTGTTTGTCCGCAACGATCATTTCTAGTTCGGCTTGGCCAATACGACTGTGCATCTCCGGCGGGTAGTACAGCCATCGCCAGACGATCAACCAGAGAAATCCAAGAATGCCCGGGATCATAAACGCCGGGCGCCATCCCCAGCGGAAATAAATCCACAGCACGATAAATGGAGCGACGGCAGCCCCAATCGAAGAGCCGCTATCAAAAAGTGCGGTCGCAAGCGCGCGCTCGCGTTTAGGGAACCACTCCGAGACGGCCTTTGCTGCGGCCGGCCAGTTCGCGGATTCCCCCGCTCCCAACAAAAATCGAAACGTGGCAAAGCTGTAAAAGCCGCTCGCGAGTGACGTCAGCATCGAGACCGCGGAATACCAGATCACCGTGAGCGTCAGGCCGCGGCGGGTGCCGATGCGGTCCATGAGCCTTCCGCAGGCGGCCTGTCCGATCGAATAAGCCACCCGGAAGGCGATGGCAATGTCCGCGTAGTCCGAGTTGGTCCAGTGGTAGTCGAGCTTGAGATAAGGCGCGAGAAGCGAGAGCGTCTGCCGGTCAATATAGTTGATCACCGTGGAGGCGAACAAAAGGCCGCCAATCCACCAGCGCAACGAAGAAATCGGCTTCCTGGCCCTCACCATGAGTGACCGTCCGCAAACCGCGCGCTAAGAGACAACCATGACCTGCGATTCATCATTGAGCGCATTCTGCAAGGCCGGGCCCAGGAGCGAAGCAGAGTCCTTGTCGAGATAGACGGTGGCGTTAGAATGCGTGCGCAGAATCGAAGCTGGCGCCATGGGGCTGATCGCGCCCTCAAAGCAAGCCTTCACCGCTTGCGCCTTGCGTGGGCCGGGCACAACCGCCAATATCTCCTTGGCTTTGAGAATCTGGCGCGCCGACATCGAGATCGCCTGCTTTGGCACTTGCGAAATATCGGCGAACCAAGCCTCACCCACCTGCTGCTGGCGGCAGGCTTCGTCCAGTTTCACGATGATGTAAGGCTCCTCAGTTTCAAAGTCGGCAGGTGGATCGTTAAATGCGATGTGCCCGTTTTCGCCGATGCCCAGAAACGCAATATCCACGGGCCTGGATGCCAGTTGTTTGCCTGCGTGCCGCACAACCTCCAGCGGGTCAGCTGCGTCACCATCGAGCAGATGGTAGTTGGCAATTCCGGTTTTCTGCACCAACAGCTCCAGCAGCATCCTGCGGAAACTTCCCGGATGGGTGACCGGCAAGCCGATGTATTCGTCGAGATGAAAAACTTCCACTCTCGACCAATCGATCCCCGAAGCCTTGGTCAAAGCATCCAGAAACTCGAGTTGCGACGCAGCCGTCGCGGCAATGATGCGCGCATGGCCGCGCTCGGCGATGGCACACCGAATGGCTGCCGCTGCCTGTTCGGCTGCTGCCCGCCCCAGCATGACCCGATCGTTAAACACTTTGAGCAGCATAAAGATCCGGTTCCACGGCGCAGAATTGCCCGCCCTCCAACGTCGCTGAATTATACAAAAGAGTGCGGCCAAACAGATGCGATCCTGAAACCGAGTTTCACGGCGTGAAAGCCGCCGCCTTCGGGCATAGCCGCGGCGCTGCGACTTGATGTATGACTTTTACGTGGGGATAATTTCCTCCGAGGGCCGCGCCATGCCAAGCAACCTGTCATCTTTTTCTCAATTAATTCTGCGTAAAGTGCTAACCGCAACCGTTCTCCTGTGGGCTGCTCTCCTCTGGCCAACTCATGGAGTTGCGCAAGACGGAATGGTGCAAACCGTTCGCGTCGATGCAAGTCCCAGCCACGTCGTAAACACGTTCAGTCCTCTCTACGCGCTGGGATCGACCGTGGACCGCGTGCCCAGCAACGCCACCGACATGTTCTTCCGGCCCGATCAGATCAAGCAGGTCCTCTCCGCCGGCTGGGGGGTCATCAGTTATCGACAGAACACTGATTTATTCGTGCAGGCCTGGCATTGGAATCCCAACGGCACTTGGAGCGATCCTGCGGGGAAGGGATATTTCACCGGCGACCCCACTCCCACCAAAGAAATGATCCGCCACTCCTATGGCTACTCGCTTCGTCACCGTGGCTTCACTCGCAACGGCGGATCGGAGTTTGACGGCTTCTCGCGCCTCGACGATGGAGATCTCCAGTCGTACTGGAAGAGCAATCCTTACCTCACAAAGCGGTTCACGGGAGAGGACGATGCGCTCCATCCGCAATGGGTGGTCATCGCTCTCGACAAAAAAGAAAGCGTCAACGCGATTCGCATCGCTTGGGCAGAACCCTACGCTCAGGCCTACGCGGTGCAGTACTGGCTCGGTGACGGCGACGCCATGGATGACCAAGACAAAGGAGCATGGAAGACCTTTGCCTCTGGAACTGTGATCGATGGAACAGGTGGCACTGCCACGCTGCGTCTGGATTCTTCCCCAGTGACCACGAAATTCGTGCGCGTGTTGATGAACCGCTCCTCGAATACCTGCGATACCCATGGTCCCAGCGATCCGAGAAATTGCGTCGGCTATGCCATCCGCGAGCTTTACCTCGGAACTATCGATGACAACAACGAATTCAAAGATCTTCTTCACCATTCGCCCGATCAGAAGCAGACGCTGACTCTGTGCTCTTCGGTCGATCCCTGGCACGACCCCTCCGATCTTTACCTAGCGCCAGACCGCATGGAATCGGGAGATCAGCCGGGCTTTGACCTGTTCTTCAACAGCGGAATTACCCGCGGCCTGCCGGCCATCGTTCCCGTAGCCCTGTTGTACAGCACGCCCGAAGACGCCGCGGCGCAGATGGCGTATATCAAGAAGCGTGGTTATCCCGTGTCCTACATCGAGATGGGCGAAGAACCCGACGGCCAATACATGCAGCCCGAGGACTACGCCACTCTGTATTTGCAATTCGCCGCTGCTCTGCATCGTGTCGATCCGGAGTTCAAGCTGGGCGGACCTGTCTTTGAAGGGGTCACCGAGGACATCAAGGCCTGGCCTGATGCCCAAGGCCGCACTTCCTGGCTGGGGCGCTTCCTCGATTACCTGAAGACTCATGACCATCTTCAAGATCTCGCCTTCATGTCGTTCGAGCACTATCCCTATGACGGATGCGAGACGCCGTGGGAGAACCTTTATCAGGAACCCGAGTTAATCACTCACATCATGAAGGTCTGGCGTGACGACGGCTTGCCTTCTGGGATTCCCCTGCTCGATACCGAAACCAACGATCACGGCGGCGAGGCCGCGGTCGACATTTTCGGGGCGCTATGGCTGGCGGATTCCTTCGGTGGATTTCTCACTGCGGGCGGAAAGTCCACGCACTACTATCACGACTTGTCATACTCTCCACCTCATCCCAACTGCGCGAACAGTTGGGGAACCTACCACATGTTCATGGTTGACGAGCATTACCAGATCCAGCGGAAGACCGCCCAATTCTTCGCCGCGCAGCTCATGACGCAGGAGTGGGCGGAACCCAAAGACGCCGAGCACCGGCTCTATACCGCTTCCAGCGATCTCAAAGACTCCGGCGGACACCTGCTGGTGACCGCCTATTCGCTGCAGCGCCCGGATGGTCAATGGTCGCTCATGCTCATTAACAAAGATCACGACCACGCTCATCAAATTCGAATCGTATTTCATGATGCGGCCAGAAACCGGGACACGTTTTTCGCGGGGCCGGTCGCGATGATCACGTTCGGCAAAGCGCAATACCAGTGGCACGCCGCCCGTAAGAATGGCTATGCCGCGCCCGACGGTCCCCCAGCAACCTCGCAACTCACAGGTGCAGAGAACGTCCAGTACAACTTGCCCGCCGCTTCTGTCACCATCCTTCGGGGAAGACTGGCAGCCTCTGCGAGTTCAGGAGCAGCCAGGTAAGTGGAACGCCGGCCCAGAGGAGCGTTCCTGGTTAAAATTGCGCAGGTGCGATTCGCAGGTCAGTTTTTTCGCACCGGGATTACCGATGCTGTGTAGCGATCACCCGAGCGGAAATAATTGGAAGAGCAAGCATCACGAATAGGAGACACCAGTGATTGCAGCGGTGGATATTGGCGGGACCAAGATAGCGGTTGGGATGATTAGTGGCGATGGCAAAGTCTTAGCCCGCCTGGAATGCCCCACGGACCCCGGCGGCGGTTATTCGGCCGCGTTGCGCCGCATCGTGGAGATGCTCCGAACGGCCGCTCAAACCACAAACACGCAAATCTCCGGTATCGGGATCGGATCTACCGGACCCGTGCATCCGCTGTCGGGCGAATTCGGCGACGTACAATTCTTTCCCCAGTGGAGAGGTGAGAATCCAGTCAAAGATCTCAGCCAGATATTCCAAGTGAAAGTAGCGATGGAGAACGATGGCGACGCCTCCGCTCTGGGAGAAGCAGCCTGGGGTGCCGGCCGGAACAAACAAAAATTGATTTATGTGACGATCGGAACCGGAATCGGAACCGGACTTCTTTTCGACGGGCAACTCTATCGCGGCGTGGATCAGTCTCACCCGGAGATGGGCCACCATCTCATTGATCCTTCCGGTCCGCCGTGCGTGTGCGGCTTCCGCGGATGTTGGGAATCTCTGGCGGCTGGGCCGGCCATGGTCGCGTGGGTTGAGAGAAACGCGCCGCCGGACTATCTCCACCGTGCCGATCTGACGGCCAAGAAAATCTGCAAACTCGCTCAGCGAGGCGACGATTGGGCGGTGCGTGCCGTCGCGCACGAAAGCCGCTACCTCGGCCTCGGCCTCGCCAATCTGGTTACGATGTTTGTCCCTGAAGTCATCGTGCTCGGCGGCAGCGTGATGAAAAGCTCGGTCCTCTTTCTGGAGGAAATTCGCAAAACCATTGTGGCCTGCTGCCGCCTGGTCCCCTTCGAAAGAACAGAATTGGCGCTGGCCTCGCTGGGCGACGACTCCAACTTAATCGGAGCCGCCAGAGTCTGGTACTACCGTTTCGGCTCGGAGGGCGGGACCCGTGCCTGATTGCTCGGCTATCGAAGGCGCATACCTTCGTGGCGTCCTCGATCGGCCGCGTGCGCTCGGAGAAACGTTAGCTGGACCGGCTAACGGCGGCTCTTAAAGAACGTCTGTAGAAACTCCGCGCAACGGCCGGCCAGCACGCCGCTACGAACTTCCATGCGATGGTTCAGTTGCGAATGATTCAGCACCTGCATCACCGATTTCACGGCGCCCGCTTTTGGATCGTCGGCGCCATAGATCAACCGCCTGATCCGGGCATGCACCATAGCGCCGGCGCACATCGCGCATGGTTCGATGGTGACGAACAGGTCGCAGTCTGCCAGACGATGGTTGCCGGCGTTTGCGCCGGCCTCGCGCAACGCCACGATCTCGGCATGGGCCGTGGGATCATTGTCGGCGATGTTGCGATTCCATCCGTGGCCCACGATGCGGCCCTCGCACACCACCACCGCTCCCACCGGAACTTCGCCCGCCTCCAGCGCGCGCTGCGCCGAGCGCAGCGCTTCCTCCATCCAGAGTTCGTCGGACTCGGCCGTAAGTCGTTGGTTGTTGGTCGTTGGCAAGGAAGCTCCAGGCAGCAGGGTATCACTGACCGCCGTGATTCGACCGGGACACGAAGCTTGGAAGGCGGACCGGGAAGGAACTCGATCAGATCAGGCTCAGCACCGAGCGCACCACATCGGGCACGATGGCGTGAATGATCGCCGGCACCACGATCATCACCACCGGATACGCAATCCCGATCAGCGGTATGGCCAGCAGCATCCGTGCTTTCGGAGTCAAACGGGCAAGATAGGCTCGCATAGCAACCTCTGGTTTCAAGTACGAAAGCAAAGCCGCAAAAGTTCCGCGTAGTTCAATTCCAAAACCGCAGTACAGAAACTGGCCACTGGCCACTGGCAACTGCCAACTGCCAAGTGATATCCTTACCCCGTTATGGGGATTCCTAGCCTGCTCCGCAAAGTCTTTCTGGTCGACCTTTTTCAGGGATTGAAGGTCACCTTCCGCTATCAGGATCCCAAAGAAATTTACACCGAGCAATATCCCATGGAGCGGCCGCAGGTGGCGGAGCGCTACCGCGGCGCGCCTCGGCTCAACGTCAATCCCGATACCGATGAGACCATGTGCATTGCCTGCGACCTGTGCGCGCTCGCTTGCCCGGAAAATCTCATCGTCGTCTCCAGCGCGCGCAACGAGCAGACCCGCCGCAAGGAACTCACAAACTTCACCTACGACCTGAGCCGCTGCATGTTCTGCGGCCTCTGCGAGGACGCCTGCCCCGTTGACGCGCTCGAACTCACACAGGATTTCGAACTCGCCAGCTACACGCGCGAAGGCTGGATCTGGGATCGGGAGACGCTGGAAAAAGGTCCGCATCCCACGCCATACCGGAAGTAGCTACTCCCATTCTGTCCGGGAGCGATCGCAGACATCGGCCGCAAAACTATGGGCATTTTCGATTCTTTCCGCAAAGAAGAAGTCGCCGGCAGCAAAGTTCTGGTCGGCCAGCTTGGCACCGGGCAAGGCACTAAGTTTGACGAAGAGTTGAAGTCCGACCTGCGCGTCTACAAACGCTTTTACCCCGCCGCCTCCGGCGCTACGTTTACTTCGGTCGCCGAGCTGCGCGGCGCGGCCAGCCATCACTATGACGTGCTCCATCTCTTCTGCGCTGTGGGCGCCGACGGCGCCATCACGGACGCTTCCGGCGACCGCGTCACCGGCACAGATCTGCTGAAAGCCGCCGCCGATTCCGGCGTAAAGCTGTTGTGGATCGGCAACGACAATCCACAGGAAGCTTACGACGCGGGCTTCAAAACCAAGGGCCTCAAGATCAACGTGGTCCTCACACTGCGCCGCCTGGGCTCGAACACCTCGCTGTTCCTCGATAGTTTGCTGACAAAGATGCAGGCGGGTGAGACTTTGTCGAAGGCGTGGGGCGTAGCCTCCCAGCCCGAAGGCAAATCGGTGCAGCCCGACGTGCCCCACACCATCTCTTCGCTCGGGCGCGGGTCGGTGGTTCTGCGGTAGAGTCAGCCCTCGAACTCACCCAGGACTTCGAACTCGCCAGCTACACCCGCGAAGGCTGGATCTGGGACCGCGAGACAAAAGGTCCGCAGCCTACGGAGTATAAGAAGTAGGAGTCAGCTCTTAGCCCCCCGCCCTTACCAAATCGCAACCATCTCTTGAAGTGTACGTACATTTAATGTACACTGTACGGAGTGCGGCCAGAGCCGAGTTCGACTGGTACGAGCACGTCCAAGGCGAGGGCATGCGTCCGATCACGGGCTGGGCCGCGGACAAGGAGACGGCGGACCTATTTCTCAGGGAGTGGGGAGCGGAGTAAACATGGCGAAAGCGAAAATGAAACAAGTGGTCATCCCGAAGTTTTCCAGCGAGGCCGAAGAAGCGGCATGGTGGGATCGGCACCGCTCCGAGGTTGAGATCGAAATCCGTCGAAGGATGAAACAGAGGAAGCCGCTCACGTTAAGCAACCTGCAACGGGCCAAACCCTCCCAACCCATCACCTTGCGCATCCCCAAGGAGGACCTGGAAACGGCCCGCCGTTTGGCGGCGCGCAAGGGCGTGGGCTACCAGACATACATCAAGATGCTGCTGCGCGAAGCTCTCGCGGAAAACGTCCGCTGAACGATATGCGGGAGCTTTCGGCGCGGGGAAAACCTCGGCCCTCCACGCTGGTTGCTGTGGTCGACGTTCGTCCACGCCCTGGCCGCGCCGGCGGTGATGTCCACCTGGCACCGCAACCCGAGTTCGCCACAGAGATCATGCACTCGCCCCGACCCTCCCCGAGTACAGGGGAAGGAACAGACAGCGGGCGCGACGACGGGAGTGCACTCCCACGACCCACGCGATCATTCACTCTCACTCTTGCTCGTCTCCGGCGGCGTCGGGAAGCGTTCTTGAATCCACGCTTGCCAGAGCGGTGTCTCGCGGGCGACGGTCCCGGTCGCCTGATCGCCGTAGAGGTAGAAGCTTAACGTGACCATGCTCTGGCCGCCGAAGTTCACGGCGCCCAGCGCCGCGGTGCCCGGCCCCGGCTTGTCGAGCCGCAGCAGCGCGTTGTACGGACTCTGGCTGACGTGCTCCACCACGCCCCCAAGCTCAGGGACGCCCGCCGGTGCTGTCCAGCGCTGCCCGGCGCTCACGCCTTTCAGCCCCAATGCCGCGGTCAGCGCTCCCCAGGCCTCCGCTTCGGTTCCCGCGGCGGGGGCCATCCACTGCATCATCGCCGACCGTTGGCCGCGGAAGTGCGTGAGATAGATCTTCAGGATGCGGAAGTATCCAGGCCAGCCGGATTCGGTGCCTTCCAGTTGGTTGTCCCAGTCGTCCGTGCTGGCGAAGAGGCTATGCACCACGCGGACGACGCAGATGCCTCCCCCGCGCGCTTCGACGGTCCACTCGTCCGCGATGACCGGCGAGCCAGGCATCCAGCCAGGGGACTCAGCGGCAAACCTCCGCGGCGGATCCCATGCCGTCACCGGGGAACTGGACTCCATGCCCGGCCCGAAGTTCAACTTCACCGCAACCGGCTTCCCGTCGCGCTCCTCGAACTCAGTCGGCACGAACCAGGACGAAATACCCGGCCCGGTGGCGATGGCCTGCCAGACTTCCTCCGGCGTGCCCGGGACCTCGACTTCGACTTGGACGTAACGGCGTCCGGATGCTTCTTTCTTCACGCTCATAATGATGACGGCTCCTTGGGATTGGATTTCTGCGGCAAAGGGTGCGCCACGACCACCAGGCGATGCGCCCGGCCGCCGGGGGCGGATTCATCGTGGTACTTCGAAACCAGTTTCGTGATGGCCTCGGCGAGTTCGTTGCTGAAAGCCGCCCGGTCCGTCGCCGACCGGAAGCGAACCTCGGTATCCACCGCCAGGGTCGCCAGCCGTTTGCCCGTCTCTTTCGCGCGGCGAACCAGATCGCCCACCTCGCGGACGACCCGTGCGCCCAGGGCGATAAGATAGCTCGCGGACAGCCTATCGATTTCCCGATTCGGATCCGCGCCCACCGGACCTAGGGCGCTCGGCGAAACCACGTAGGAAGCGGCCGTCGCCACCAGCAGCCGTTCCGTCAGCCCGCCCCACTTGCGTTCCCCGGCCAGCCGCACCAGCCCGTGCGCCTCCAGCCCGTGCAGGTGGTAGTTGACTTTCTGCCGAGCCAGGCCAACCCGCGTGGCCAACATCGCCGCCGAGGCGGGCACGACTAGCTCGGAGAGGAGTCGGCTCCGCATGGGCTCCAAAGCCGCCGTCGCCGCTGCCGGATCATCGATGACTTGGATGTCGAGCACGAGGAGATGCTAGCATTGACAACTTTTATTGTCAAGGAGGTTTCAACCTGGCTGCCGTGACCAAGGCGCTGGGGTTAAAGCTTACGGCCGAAACCACACGGTGACTTGTCGGCCCCTACCCTTTGTCATTCCGAACCGGGCGATAGCCCGGTGAGGAACCTGCTGTCGCTGTGCGAGGTGGCCCCTGACCACGGCCCCGTCAGACGGCCAGCGTTCCCAGGTAGAATGGGTTGGAGCCATCACCCTCGTAGTCCAAGAAGTCAACGACATAGTCAGGCTCCGACGTAAAGATGTCTACTTTGTTGCCCGCACACTCGAAGGTGATGTCTCCTGCGGAATTCTGGGTTATTGTGTTGTACTCCGGGTAGTAGTGCAGATGCTCCGATGGGGCTTCCCCGACAACCACTATATCCGGGTCAATTACCGCGAGCAGTTCCTGCGGCACTCTCCCGGACTCCCGTCCGTGGTGGGGCGCAAAGAGGACATTGGCTTTTCGTAAGTCGAGGCTGTCGCTGATTGCCTCCATGAACTCCGTCTCGAGGTCACCCATCCACATGAACGTAGCGCCCTCTTGCACGGCATAAGTGATTATCGGTGAGATATTGTTGGGGCTGTCTGTGTCTCCGGCGGCAGCCAACGCTTCCATGAACGCATCGTTTGTGGTGACGGGCCAGTGGATGTCGATGCCAGCCCGGCCTCTCGTCTGGTCATCCCGATTCATCCACCGCCGCGAACAGGCTTTGGATAAGTAGAAGGCCTTGTCCGAGTCCCTCAGTTCGCGGTAGCGCCTAAAATCGTCTGTCTCCTCCTCTTTTTGGGCCTCGTTGGCTATGCAGTAGAAGTTGGCGATGTTGATTACCCCGTCCAGGTAATCCAGTCCACGGATGTGGTCGTCGTCTGGGTGCGTTGAGATAAATCGAACGACTCCCTTCTTGCCGGCCCGCACACTAATTTCGCCGGCGATTCGAACGTCGTTTTCATCAGACAGGCAGCAGTCAATTATCGAGAAATTGTCGGAGTTGTGGTCGATGTAATACATGTCCCCGTTTCCCACCGACAGCGATTTGACTATTGACATAGAACCCTCACCCCTTGGCAGCCCCAACGCGCTTTGCGATATACGCGCACATTTTCCGGTGAGAGAACGCGAACAATAGCAGCAGGACGACAGGGCATGTCCATCCCGCGATCTGGTCAAAGTATGCGAATCTTGGCCGCAACGCTAGAGCGCCTTTGGTGAGCAGAAGGGCTGCAAAAACGGCGGCCATAGTGCGATACGCATTGGTCTCCTGCAGTAGCGTTCTGATTTTGGGATCATTCTTCTCGGCTCGCACGAATTCCCCGAAGTCACACAGCACCAGGAGTCGGGTCCACAGGAGCACCGGCTCTATAACGAGCGAACCGATCCTGCTGAGGGCCATTCCGACGAAGTATGCGGTCAACAGGAAGAGCACCACACTATTCTCAAACGGGATGGCCCCAGCGACATAACGCAGTGCGATCATGAACACAGAGCCGGGCACCAAGTAATTGAACAGATTGTATTCCGAAAGCTTCTCAGCGAGGGTACCGATTGCGTCGGCCATCGTTGATCCTCCTCTTTGCGGGAGACACGCCAGCGTTCGCCTATGCCGCCTCTACCCTGTCGTAGAACGGAACCGGTGACACTGGAACCCATCCGCTGCGTGGCGGGGCCGATACCGCGTGGCGCAGCGGTTTACCAGCCGTAACACACGGAACACCGTTCCGCCTGTGCACCGCGTTCGTCACTCTTTTGGCCGGGTGCCTCGGAGCCGTCGGCCCCGCAGAAACGAACGCGACCTTTCCCATTATGCGATTTAGAATGGCGGGACCGACGTTGTGTGCGCTACCGTGGTGGGGAAGTTGCATGAAGAGTAAATCGTTCAGCATTATACCCTGCGCCTCCGCGTAATCCGCCGCAGCCGTAAGGGCGGGTATTCCTGCGTCTGCGGTCAGAAGTGCCTTCTGGCCGTCAATGGTGAGCAGCAGAATCATCGACGAGTTGTTCTCGGGACTCGTTTCGCCAGAGTCGTCCAACGCCTCGAAGTCTAGGCTCATCGTCTCCGCTACCCACTCGACTGCGTCCTTCACGGCTGCCCCCGCTTTTTGGAGTATCTGCGAGATGGATGATTTGGGAGCCGGCGTATCCCTGAAGTTCGCGAGCAGCAGCCGGTAGTAGTCGCGACTGGGTCCCAGCACCTTTACGATCCCGTCGTTGGTGAGGTCGCCCGGAACGGGGTCGATAATTTTCTTGCCCTTCTCTTTGCAGATTACCTGGAGGTCGTGCGCCGCTGAGACGGCCTTCTTTAGCTTCTCCTTCAGCTTGGAAGGGACCGTCGGCTTGTCGAAGAGCTCGGCTATTTCCGCCGCGTGTTCCCACGGCTTATGCATCACTAGAGCGCCGAAGTCCAGCCCTTCCAGCACGACCTTCAAGCCGCACGCGTGGTCAAGGTCGGGATGGGTACAGATCACGCCGTTGACATAGTCGGTTCCGTAGAAGTTCTTCACGTGCTCGACAAGCCTCGCGCCGGAGTCGAGCGTTCCCCCGTCGACAACGAGCACCGTTTGCTCGGAGCGGGGGCCAAAGAGGTTTCCATATCTCAACGCGATCGCGTCGCCGCTCTTCTCGCCTTCGCCCACCGCAAGAAAATCGATTTCCAAGCCCATGGCAACTTGCCTCCCACAAAAGGAGCGTTCTTCAGGCGTGGCCTACTGGCTGCGCCTTTTCTGTTTATGGGTGAAAAAAACGACAATTCGGGTGAGGAGCAAGAGAAAGAAGTAATCGACATACAGGCGGTTGCGGACGATAACAGCAAGCGAATGGGAGAGGCGATAGAAGCCGCGTTTCTGGCCAAGGTTTGCAAGCTCAGGATTCCGGTGTGTAAGCCCTGGGGAGACAGCGAACGCTACGATTTTGTGGTGGATTGGGGGAGGGGGTTTTGGCGGGTACAGGTGAAGGGCGGGTCGCATTGCTTGCTGTCGAGGAACGCGTCGAAATACCACGTTCGGGCGGGGCACAACGGCCAGACATTCACCAAGGAAGACATGGATTTTGTTGTTGCCTACGTAGTGCCCGAGGATTTGTGGTACGTCGTGCCGATCGAGATGGCGGAGGGATTGACTGGGCTGTGGTTCAATCCGCGGTCAAAGAAGACCCGATTCGAGAAATATCGGGAGGCCTGGTGTCTCCTGGATTGTCCGCGGAAGGGGCGGGGCCGGAAGGACATTCCAGCGCGGTGCCGGAGTGAGGGAGTGAAGGTGCGATGTGCAGTTTGTCCGCTGCGCGAGCGGAAGGAGTGACTCAAACGGCGAGCGAGAGTACACCTCCCGCTCGCCGTGAACGATTAAAGCTGTCAGCCCTCCGATCTCAGAGGATGCTACTTCTTGCCGACGTGACCGCGTCCATCACGCACTTCATTGCCTTTGAAGTGCTCAATCTTATCGAGATGCTTGTTGGGATCGGGTTTCTCGCCACGAGCTGGCTTGGGGCCGTTATAGCCGTGCTCGGGATGGAAATGGTTATTTACGTGGCCGTGAAAGCCTGCAGGGCCGTGAAACCAGGGGCCGACGCCGATGAAGACGCCACCAGTAAACCATTCCGGGCCGTAGTAGCCGTAGGGCGCGCACTCGTAGGGCGCGGCGTCATAGTAGCCGTAAGGGCATTCAGGCGCAACGCCGACTTCAACGGCTACCTGAGCCTGTGTTTTGGGCGTTGACGCCGCGAAGCAGAGTGCAACGAACGCAGCTAACAGAAATAACTTAAGTCCGTTCATGAAATTCTCCTCACCGTCTTTGTGCTGAACATCGTGGGGGCAGTCATCTACCTACCCCTACAGCCATTCAGGATAACGACTCAGGTAAGTCTCGATCTGAGCAATATTGCACAGACAACTACGATTCAACTTTGCTTCAAGCTGAGAGCTGACGGCTGCTGCTGCGTCATGCAGTGCATGGTTCCGAGTCCCCAGACAAGGTCGCCGGAATAAATGGGAACAACTTCGCGTGTGGGGAAGAGCGCAGCCAGTGTGTTCAGGGCGATGCGGTCGTTGGGATGATTGAACACTGGCACGAGCACGATGCCATTCGCGATGTAGAAGTTGGCGTAGCTCGCGGGCAAGCGTCGCTGCTCGAAGACGACGGGACCAGGCATGGGAAGCTCGACGATATTCAGCGCCTTGCCGTTTTGATCGCGCGCGGCGCGAAGGCGGCGAAGATTCTCGCGCAGCGGCTTGTAATTCACGTCTCGCGGGTTGCTCTCGACCATGGTGACGACGGTGTCAGGCGAGACGAAGCGGGTGAGATCGTCGACGTGGCCGTGCGTGTCGTCGCCGGAGATGCCGTGTCCAAGCCAGATGGTGTGCGGCGCGCCGAGGTACGCGGCGAAGACTTGCGCGTAGTCTTTGCGCGACATGCCGGGATTGCGTTGCTGCACTTTGCTGAGCAGGCATTCTTCGGTGGTGAGGAGCGTGCCGCATCCGTTGACGTCGATAGACCCGCCTTCGAGCACGATGCGTTTGTTACCGTGCAAGGGACGGATCTCTTGGGCTGCGACGGTGTTTGCCATGAGGCTGCCGATTTTGTCGTCGTGGCGGTAGTTGGTGTATTTGGCCCAGGCGTTGAAGCGGAAGTTGAGGGCCAGAAGGCTGCCCTCAGGGGCTAAAGCCCCGGTCTTTATCTCTCGCTTATCGGCACGACTGAAGTCGTGCCCTTCCCGGTGCACGAAGATGCAGCCGGAGTCGCGGAGCCAGACGCGGTTGGTGGGCCAGCGGTGGAAGCGGACGTTGGCTAGAGGCGCGTCGGCGCGCGACAGCAGCTTGCGGACCTGGCGTTCGGCTGCGGCGTGGTTGACGATCAGTTCGACACGTTCGTGGCGCGCGAGATTGCGGACGATCTCGGTATAGACCCAGGGGATTGGCTCGAACTTACCGGGCCAATCGCCGCGATGGTGAGGCCAGGCTAGCCAGGTTGCGGCGTGCGGCTCCCATTCGGCGGGCATGCGGCAACCGAGTGCGGCGGGCGGCTGCGTGGAATCGGCGATTGATGAAGTATCGCTTGAACGATTGCGCGGAGGTTTCATCGCAGCAAGCTCTTACCGTCCATCCAAGAGGCGGCTGGAGATGGAGGCGTAGGCGTCGATTCTGCGGTCGCGGAGGAAAGGCCAGTTGCGGCGGATGTCTTCGAGGGCCTTCAGGTCCACGTCGCCCATCAGGATTTCTTCGCGGTCGTGCGAGGCTTCGGCGAGGACGCGGCCGAAGGGATCGCAGAAAAACGATGCGCCCCAGAATTCGAGTCCGTGGCCTGGGGTGGATTTGCCGCGGACGTTGCCGGTTTCGAAGCCTACGCGATTTACGACCGCAACGTAGACGCCATTAGCGATGGCGTGGGCGCGCTGAATGGTGCGCCAGGCGTCGTGCTGGATTACGCCGAACTCGGCTTTCTCGGCGGGATGCCAGCCGATGGCGGTGGGATAGAAGAGCACAGTCGCGCCCTGCAGCGCGGTGAGGCGCGCGCCTTCGGGAAACCACTGGTCCCAGCAGACGAGGGTACCGAGGCGGCCGGCGGTGGTGTTGAGGGCGCGGAAGCCGAGATCGCCGGGGGTGAAGTAAAACTTTTCGTAGTAGAGCGGGTCGTCAGGGATGTGCATCTTGCGGTAGAGGCCGCGCAGGGAGCCGTCGGAATCGAAGATGGCGGCGGTGTTGTGATAGATGCCGGGGGCGCGCTTCTCGAACAGGGACGCGATCAGGACGACGCCGTGCTGGCGGGCGGCGGCGGCGAGCTTGTCGCTGGCGGGGCCGGGAATGGGCTCGGCTAGATCGAAGAGGGAATGATCCTCGCGCTGGCAGAAGTATTGAGTCTGGAACAGTTCGGGGAGGCAGACGACTTGGGCGCCGCGTCCGGCGGCGTCGGCGGTGCGTTCGAGAGCTTTGGCGAGATTTTGTTCGGGCTCGGGCCCGCAGGACATTTGCACCAGGGCTACGCGAAATTTGTCAGGGGGCACGTTCATCCTCTGGCGAACAATATAGCATTTGGACGACAGCTATCAGCTTTCAGTCGTCAGCTATCAGCAGCCATTCTTCCGAAGGGTGCGGGGGCGCGTGGCATCCTTCCCCAGCATTCCTGTAAAGTAATCCCTCGGGAGATTTATGAGTCGGGATTGGAGGCGTCATCGTGAAGCACGGGAATCATGGCAACTCGCATCAAGGGAAGGCGCACGATCACGCGGGGCACGCTGGGGATGGGGTGGAGCGGCACCTGCATAATCCGATTGAAGACCGGCTGATTCCGCTGGAGCCGCTTGACCTGAGCAAGGTGAAGTCGATCGACGATCTGGTGCGGGCGATGTCCAAAACGGCTTTTACCGGGCGGCAACTGGGAGAGGCCGCGAATGTGCTGGAGGCGATGGCTCGCGATGAGGAATGCTTTGTGGTGATGACTTTGTCGGGCGCGATGACGGTGGCGAAGCAGGGGCTGATCGTTACCGAGTTGATTGACCGGGGCATTGTCAACGCGGTGGTTTCAACCGGGGCGCTGATGGCGCATGGGCTGGTGGAGGCTACGGGGCGGGCGCATTTCCGGCACAATCCCGAGGTAACGGACGAAGAGCTTTATGAGCAGGGTTACAACCGGGTGTATGACACGCTGGAGCCGGAGCAGAATCTGGATGACGTGGAAGAAGTGATGTCGGCGGTGCTGGAGGGGTGGGATCACAACGAGGTGATGTGTTCGTACAAGCTGAATCATGCGATTGGAGCGTATCTGGCGAAGCACTCCGGGGAGCAGCGGGGAATTTTGAAATCGGCACATGAGATGGGCGTGCCGGTGTTTGTGCCGGCATTCAGCGATTCGGAGATGGGGCTGGACACGGCGCTGAACAATCGTCTGCGGGAATCGACGGGAAGGTACAAGATACGTTTTGATCCCTTCGAGGATCTGGAGCACTTTGCGGCCACACTTTTGCGGCAGAAGAAACTTGGCATTCTGACGATTGGCGGTGGGGTGCCGCGGAACTGGTCGCAGCAGTTTGGTCCATTCTGCGAATTGCGGCATCGGCGGCTGGGGGAGAATGTTCCACTGAAGCGATATCACTATGGGTTGCGGATTTGTCCGGAGCCGGTTTATTGGGGTGGGTTATCGGGGAGTCCTTATAGCGAGGCGGTATCGTGGGGGAAGTTCGTGCCTCCGGCGGAGGGTGGACGGTTTGGGGAAGTGTTTGTGGACGCGACGGTTGGATTGCCTTTGATTGTGGCGGCGGTGTTTGAGCGGCTGGACAAGAAGGGGAACAAGACGAGCAAAGCTAAGACCGCTACGGCTAGGAAGTAGCGGTTTTCGAGGTGCTGGTCTCGGATTCGTCGGGTAAGTCCTCGGGGCGAGTCCGGCGGTAGAGCGGCGCCAGGATGCTGTTTTCTAACACTTTGGATTCTGCTTGTACCCAATCCTGCAGGGCGAATCCTTCGGCCTGGCCGCGCTGATCGTAAAGATGCTGCGCGTGCAGGCGGATCTTTCTTTCAATCAATTCGGTCATGAGTGCTTGCTGCTTTTGTCTGCGGGTATCGATATCCACAACTACTCCTCTTGCCTGAACCAGGCGTTTTTCTATTAGTTCTATGATATGGGAAGGCTGTTAACGGAAGGTTACATATGGGAGGGCATGGGGGTTACTAAAGTATTATGATAGCACGTCTTGATTGAGCAGCCCCTTGATTCAGCAGTGGGTGGTGGACTATTCAAAACAGGCCACTACCTAACCGCGCCCTGAGCCGGGTGACCGCCGTCACTGCGCGGCGATTGCTTTTGCCACGACAATTATTGAGGGCCGGAGGCTGCTCGAACGGTGGGAGGGTCATCAGATGAGCCTCACTTCAAAGCTGGCTCTTCGTTTCTTGCTTGGGTTCGTAGTGTTCGGCGCTGTGCTGTTCATTCCCGCTGGTTCCTTGAGGTTTTGGCAGGGCTGGGCGTATCTCATCCTCTGGTTTGTCCCAACGCTATTCGTTTTTGGTTATTTCTGTAAGCACGATCCACAATTGATCGAGCGCAGGATGCAGAGGAAGGAAAAAGTGCACGAACAGAAGATAATCATGAAGTTCGCCTTCGTGACTTTCTTCATCGGCTATTTGCTCCCCGGTCTCGACCACCGATTTGGCTGGTCTCACTTGCCCTTGTGGTTGACGATTCTTTCGCAAGCATTCGTTCTTGGCGGCTACCTGATGATTTTTGGGGTCTTGAAGGCGAACAGTTTCGCTGGCTCTACCATTCGAGTCGAGCCCGACCAAAAAGTGATTTCGAGCGGGCCTTATCGCATTGTCCGCCATCCTATGTATTTGGGTGGCAGCGTGATGTTTTTGTTCGCGCCTTTGGCGCTCGGTTCGTACTTCGCCTTACCGGTCTTTGCCCTCTTCATCCCCATCATCGTTTTCCGCCTGCTCAATGAGGAAAAGGTTCTTCGCCAAGAACTACCCGGCTATGCGGAATACTGCCTGCACACCCGCTTCCGGCTGGTTCCGCTCGTCTGGTAAGGCCGCGGCGGCGGACACTTGCTTGCGGCGAATCTCGAACCTGTTCAACTCGGCTTTTTCCTGATGGGTCGCCTTCGCGAGAAAGTCGAGCCTCGGCTCCCACGGATCGCCGGCCAGAGCATTACTGGAATGAGCGTGTTGCTGCTCACTGACCTGCCCTTGCCGCTGTGCTACAGTTCGGAACCAAACAAATCGGGTAGGAGGGAATCATGTTGGGAGGTCTGCTCTTCGTGGTATGTGTCATCCTGCAATTTCATTATCATGACTCGATTCCGTGGTACATCTGGGTGCTTGCACTGATCGCACAGTTTATTGCGTTCGGCGAACCAGCGATGAGATCGGCCGTAGCTTCGAAAAAGACATGAATGTCCGACTGGTTACGCACGGGGTTGGTACGATGTAGGGAGCGCAGTTTCTGCATTGTAGAAGGAAATTTGAACGCTGGCACTGTACGGATCAAGCTACCAAGGCGTTGCAATGGGAACTGCCGTGTTTAGAATCGCTCTCACCGGACTCCTCTTTCTCGTCACGCTCTTGTCTGGCGTTTGGGTGAGCCGAAATCTCAGGCTAAACGACCCACGGCCTTCCGGGAAGCCCTTAACGGGTGCGGATTCAGCTCTCCATAAGCTCTTCGCGCTTGCGATGGGGATTACCGCAGGCGTGACCATTCGCAACCTGCACAGAGGTATTGAGTTCAGAAGCATTGAATTAACTGCCATTATCATGGCCGGATTGCTTTTTGTGCTCACGGTCGTTTCTGGCAGTTTGTTGAGCCTCGGCAAGGCACGAAACGACGAAGTACTGGCCCTTCATAAGGTAGGGTCGTTTCTGGCAGTCGTAGCTACATCCTGGGCCATTTACCTTCTGACACGTGGCAGGTGGTAAGGGACGTTGAGGGGGGCCCGCCGATTCATGCAGGCCGTGCACGTCGCCGTGGACGCTCGCCGTGATCTGGCGCTTGCGCGGGCGATAGAAGTGGCCGCGCCTAGCGTTCTTCCACTGGCGTGTTTACAGCGCGGAACGGCACGACTGAAGTCGTGCCGTTCCCGAATCCAGCTGGGAGGCTTCAATCTCAAACCCTAATCAAAGATCAGGACCGCGGAGGCGATTACCGTGGTCCACAGGCCGCGTTTGTCTCCGACGGCGGACTGGGTGACGTTGGCGGTGCGCACGATCTTGTTCGACAGGCGGTAGATCTGTTTTTTCTCGTCCCAGGAGCGGTCGGGGTCGAACTCGACGTTCAATGTGGTGGCCAGCATTTCGGCGGCTAGTTCTTCGGCGTATTCGCCGGCGGCGTCTTCGGTCTCACCGAAAGAGTGATGCTCGCTGAGATATCCATAGGTGTTTTTGTCGGCGGGAATGGCCACGCCGATGGAGGAGGCGAGCAGGCGGTGGGCTTCGTGAGTGGAGTTCTCGGCTACCACGGCGAAGACGACTTCGCCGGGGTTGAGATACTTGACGCCGTCCTTGCGGGGAAGCATCTTGCAATTGGGCGGGAAAATGGAGGAGACGCGGACCAGATTCTGCGCTGCAATGCCAGCGTCGCGCAAGGCCAACTCGAAGGACGTTAACCGCTCGCGGTGCTTGCCGACTCCCTTGGTGAAGAACATCCGCTTGGGAACCATGTCTTTGCCCAATGCTGTAGCCTCCGGCGCGCAAAATTACGAGAATGAGAATGCACAATTTAACACAATGGTTTGTAAAGAAAGTATGAATTTCACGGGAGAGCAAAAAAAAGCGGGAAGCCGCTGGCGCGGATTCCCACTTTTATGCCCGGTCCTTTTTGGGGGGAGGGCGCCGGGCAAAACGCCATTAAATCTAACACAATGAGGAACGAGTTGTGCAAAAGATTTTTCTCTTCCGGTTTTGCGAACAAGCCGGACTGCTGAACAAGCCACGTTCCCGAAGTTGAGACCGCAGAATTAGTGCCAGATTCAGCCCTGAGCCGGGCTGCGCCCGGGGGACAGCCGGGGGCTGTCCCCACATTCAACCCTACGGAGGTTGGCTTACTTCTCGGTGACTGAGCTAACGGTGATGGTGTCGCCGTCCAGGGTTCCGGTGACGGTGGCAGTCTTGCCAGCTTGCTTGTCCAGTGTGGCCAGAGCTGTCTTGTCGGTGGTCTCCAGAGTGTAGATTTTGTCGCCTACGATCAGGGCGAACTTGGAGCCGTGGGCCACGCAGGTGCGGGTACACTCCGCTGCCGGTGTGTCCTCCATGTGTTTTCGGCCGCACATGGAGTCCCCGACCTCGCCGGTAAAGGTATGCTTGGCGGCAGCGAAGGCGTAGAGATTGAGAAATGCGGTTGCTGAAAAGATGATTGCTGCGAACCACCTCGAACGACGGGTCATGCAGTGTTCTCCTCTTATCGCTAGTCCAGTCCGCGATGGCCGCCGAGACGGCGGCGCTACCAAAAAGCCAACAACTCTATTTTATTCCGGATCAGCGATTGGATTCGCACGAAGTTACAAAGTTTCGTCCGGCATGGAACTTGGTTCACTGCGGCGCCTTGGCCGTGTATTGCAGGTCGACGTCGACGGTCTTGTCGCGGGTGATGGCGGTTACGTGCGGGGTAACCTCCCAGTCGATGGTGGGGGGAAGCAGTTTTCTGGCCTGAGGCAGGAATTGCTTGAGGTAGGTGGAGTCGTACACATCGCCTTGACGGAGCTTCCAAGCGGTGCGGAGCCTGGCGGTCAGGTTATTGTCGATGCCGCGAAATTCAAGCTCTCCCATGCGATAGACGGGACCTTCGGTGGCCGCGAGGTGGTAAATCACGGTGGCGGCGGCATCGTCGAATACAGCATTCACTTTGATGGTAGCGGTGACCAAGCCGCGCGAACCATAGAGTTGCTGAACTGCGAGCAGATCGTCTTCGAGTTGAACCGTGTTCGCGGGCTGGCCGGTCTGGGCGTGGAGGAGCGGCTGGAGCGCGTCGCTCGGAATCTCTTTGTTGCCGGACCAATTCCATCCGGCAAGCTTGTAGTGGAGGCCGGGAGTGACCGGGAGCGCGACGTCCACGAAGGTGACTTGGCTTTTGTCGTCGCCGGCTTCCGATGCGGCGAGCTTGACGACCTTGGGCTGCGACGGTGCACACGAGGCTTTGAGGTAACCACGCTCATGGTAGATGGGGAGCAAAACGTGATCGGTAAAGGACGTCAAAAGCGCGCGGGAGTAATCGCGTGAGGCAAGCTTTTCGGCAGCGGCCTCAAGCAGGGGCAGTTCGCCAGCCCCGGCGCCAGTGAACTCGACGCGGTGGATCCGGATGGTGACGTTCGAGATGCCGTAGTCGATCGCCTCGACCTTGCCACCCGTGCCTGTCCGCAGGTAGTCGACATGGCCGGGGATGCCGTTTTCCACCAGCAGGGCCTGGAGAATGTCGGATACTTGATCGGGAAGGCGGCCGGTGGTGGGCAACTCGCCGTTGAAAAGTGGAGCGCGTTCGTGAACTTTCTGGAGCAGTTCCTGGTCCTGGAACCAGACGAAGTCGTAAAAGTGGGCGGGAACAAACTTGTCCGCGTCGGTGACCTGGAAGGCCAGCTTGGTGCCCGCGGATGAGTAGGTAAAAGTGTAGGAGATTGCGCTGAAGGCTCCCGTCTCGCCCAGTTGGCGGGCGGCCTTGCGGAAGGTTTCGTCGTCCACGGTTGCGCCGAGCGGGAGGCCACAGGCGGCTACGAGTTCATCCTGAGTGAAGCGCTTGCTTCCGGTCACTTTTATCTCAATCAGCTTGGAGTCGGCGGCTGGGATGGATCGGGCGGATGCGCCGCCGACGGGCTGAGTTTGAGCGGCAGTAAGAGGGCAGAGCCGACCTGGCACGGCGGTGAGGAATAAGGCGGACAGGAAGAGCCGGAGGGCAATTGGGCGGAGTGTCTTCATCGGCCGGGCTGAGTGCATCGCTGGATGTATGTTACGGCAGTTGTCGGCGCGCAGCCAGCGCCTGTGGCTCAGAGGGAATTGCTGAGGACGGCAGGTTTGGCGGTCTTGACCACTCGCTCGACCAGCTTGAACGCCTTTGCCGATTCAGATAGACGGATGGCCTCACCGTTCGTGGCGTCTGTCAGGCCTTCTTCAATGGCGTCCAAAGCCTGACAGGAACGCCCCAAGACGATGAGAAGGTATTTTTGGGCGATCGGACGATCGGCCGGGTGAATGAGTTCCCACCAGCGGCGGATCGACTCCTGCACCTCGACCTCTGATTTTTCGCCCACGACGAGGGTGTCAATCAGCCGGTAGACCTTACTCTTGATAGCCTGGTAGGACACCGATACTTCTTGGGGCATGGTTTTCGGGGCTTCTAGTATCTAAGGACTAGCAATCCGCCATCCAAACCGTAGATGGTTGCACTGCAAGTCCTTGCAGGCTCAGCCACCACACATCGCTTCTATGAATGGGATAAATCGGGGTGGTGAATATGAATTCTGGAAGCGCGGGCTTCCCGATCTGCCGAGGGTAGGCTGTCCGCTAGCGGACATTTCGGTCTGGGACGAATCTGCAAACACCCCTCCGGCAACAGGTTACAATGTTCCGCTCACGCGGACCCATGGCCGGATGATCCCATGCCAAGCACGGGGGGACGGGAATGCTGGGCGTGAGGACTGATGTTATTTTTCAAGGCTGAATAACCTTTTGGAGGCGGGATGAAAACATTGGCGTGGATTCTTGTATTTCCTGTATTGATTTGTAGTTTAGGCAGAGCGCAGAGTACGCCGCCTGCAAGCAGTTCTCAGGGCTCCGGAACCCAGGGCTCCGGAGCCGAGGATAGAATGTTCTTTCCCCGCGATATGTTCTGGGGATGGGGGCAGTTCGATCTGGCGCCTCCGCACAACGAGATCGACCCCAACCTCTGCGCCAGCAACGCCGGACAGTATGGCGGAGTAAACGCGCCTTGCAGCATGTTCGCCCGCTATATGCTGTCTGGAATGCTGGAGGTGCGGCCCTTTGGCCGGGGCGAGTTGCGGCGCTTTATGGTGTTTGGCGCGCCATCGTTCCTGTTCGGCAAAACCATTCCGCAGACGCTTTACACCTGGTCGCCGGATGCTATCGGCGTCGAGCACTCGTGGGGAGTGGGAATCTTTATTGCGAAGGGATTTGAGTTTCGCGTGACCCAGCATTTTCTGTTCGACCGGCTGGGTGCGCGCGATACCAATCTGGGCGTGGCCGATCTGGGCAATAACGGACCTTGGGGTCGATATATGACTGTCGGCGTGCGCAAGTCTTTCGGGACGAGGCGTTGGTGATGGCCGTCACACAAACCTGTGACGCCGGAGTTAGTCCCGTGTGCGGCCGCGGGGGTATTCTCTATAATCGAGTTTCTTAACGCGCTGGGAGTTTCATAGGGGAGGTTGGCGATGGCGGGCTCTTATAACGGTGTGGCTGTACCGTCCAATGGGAAAAAAATTGGCTACGCGGGCGGGAAGTACGATGTGCCGGATAATCCGATCGTTCCGTTTATCGAGGGCGACGGAACCGGCCGCGATATTTGGAAGGCGTCGTTGCGCGTGTTCGACGCGGCGGTGGAGAAAGCGTACAAGGGCAAGCGTCGCGTCGCTTGGTACGAGGTATTTGCCGGAGAGAAGGCCAAAGCAAAGTTCGATACCTGGCTGCCCGACGACACCGTGGACGCCATTCGCGAATTCCGGGTCGCCATCAAAGGGCCGCTGACTACGCCGGTGGGCGGCGGCATTCGGTCTCTCAATGTGGCGCTGCGGCAGATTCTGGATCTCTACGGCTGCGTGCGTCCGGTGAAGTACTACAAGGGTGTGCCCTCGCCGGTGAAGCATCCAGAACGCATGGACATTGTGATCTTCCGCGAGAACACGGAGGATGTGTACATTGGCATCGAATGGGAGCAGGGAACTGCGGAATGCGCGAAGCTGATCGAGTTCCTCAACAAGGACATGTTGAAGGGCGGCAAGAAACAGATCCGGCTGGATTCCGGTGTAGGCATCAAGCCGATCTCGGTGACCGGAACCAAGCGCCTGGTTCGCATGGCGATTCTTCATGCGATCGAGAGCGGACGCAAAAGCGTGACGCTGGTGCACAAGGGCAACATCCAGAAGTTTACCGAGGGCGCGTTCCGCAAGTGGGGATATGAGCTGGCCACGGAAGAGTTTCGCGACAAGGTAATTACCGAACGCGAGAGCTGGATTGTCGATAACAAAGACAAGAATCCGAATCTGACCGTGGCGCAGAATGCTGAGTTGGTGGAGCCCGGAATGGAGTTCGGCCAGCCCGCGTTTCGCCAAGCGGTGGAACAGGAAGTGAAAGAGGTGCTCGACCGCATCTATGCCACGCATGGCAACGGACAGTGGAAGAAGAAAATCATGGTCAACGACCGCATTGCCGATTCGATCTTCCAGCAGGTGGTGACGCGGGCGGATGAATACTCCGTGCTGGCCACGCCGAACCTGAACGGCGATTACATCTCCGACGCGTGTGCTGCTCAGGTGGGCGGGCTCGGCATTGCGCCGGGCGCGAACATCGGCGATGGCTACGCCATCTTCGAAGCCACGCACGGCACGGCCCCGAAGTACGCGGATAAAGATGTGATCAATCCTGGTTCGGTGATGCTCTCGGGTGTGATGATGTTCCGCTTCCTGGGATGGAACGAGGCCGCCGATTTGATCGAGGGCGGGATGGAGCGCACGATTCTTCAGAAGAAAGTGACGTATGACTTTGAGCGCCTGATGGAAGGCGCGACCAAAGTAAAGACCAGCCAGTTCGCGGACTGCATTATCGAGAACATGGGAGCGGCGGTGCTGGTGTAGCAGGTCAAGCATTCAGCAATCAGCAGTCAGCATTCAGTCCCGGCCAGAGTTCATTAAGTCTTAGGGAAGCCTCCGCCGGCTGAATGCCGATTGCTGAGTGCTGATTGCTCGTACTGAAAGGACTCATACATGCGCAAAAAAGTAACCATCGTAGGTTCAGGAAACGTGGGTGCGACGGCGGCTCATTGGATTGCTTCGAAGGAACTGGCCGACGTAGTGCTCATCGACATCATTGAGGGCGTGCCACAGGGCAAGGGTCTGGATTTGCTCGAGGCCATGCCTATCGAGAAGCGCGACTCTTACATCGTCGGCACGAACGACTACAAAGACACGGCGAATTCCGATATTGTGGTGATCACCGCGGGCATTCCGCGCAAGCCGGGCATGAGCCGCGACGACCTGCTCAACACCAATTTCGGCATCATGAAGGCAGTGGTGGGCGAAGTGGTGAAGCATTCGCCGAACTGCATTTTGATTATTGTTTCGAACCCTTTGGACGCGATGGCGCAGGCCGCGTACAAGCTGAGCGGATTCCCGCGCGAGCGTGTGGTTGGGATGGCTGGTGTGCTGGATTCGGCGCGCTTTCGGGCGTTTATCGCCGACGAATTGAAAGTCAGCGTTGAGAATGTGACCGCATTCGTGCTCGGTGGCCACGGCGACACCATGGTTCCGCTGCCGCGCTATTCCACCGTCGCAGGAATTCCGATCACGGAGTTGATTGAGAAATCCCGGCTCGATGCGTTAGTGCAGCGTACTCGCGACGGCGGCGCGGAAATTGTGAAGTATTTGAAGACCGGCTCGGCTTACTACGCTCCGTCGGCAGCGACGACCGAGATGGTGGAGGCGATCCTCAAGGATAAGAAAAAGATTCTGCCTTGCGCTGCGTATTTGCAGGGCGAGTATGGGATCAACGGCCTCTATGTCGGCGTGCCGGTGAAGCTGGGAGCCAAGGGGATTGAGCAGATCATCGAGATCAAGCTTACGGCGGAGGAAAAAGCTGGGCTGGATAAGAGCGCGGCGGCGGTTAAGGAGTTGTGTGGGGTGATTGGGGTGTAGGGGAGTTCCGATCGAGGCAACGCCACTTTCGGAGGAAGCGGAGTAATCCAAGTCAGATGCAGAAGTTTACGATTGCGATGTCTTTCAGCTCTCACAGTGTGGGCGAGAAGAGTTATACAAGATCATTCGATAGCCACGATGACCTCGACCGTACCGGGTGGGACTATCTCGCGGGACACATGTTCCGCGAGTGTGAGATGGAACTCTTTTATCGTAATCATCGCCAGGATCTGCCTCGGCTCGAGGGATTCTCTGAAGCGAGCGATTGGTCGCCATCTCAATCAGCCGTTTCGGACCTCACCAAATGGGCGGCCCAGCAAAATACCGCGGAGACATGGCTACAAATTCAAAACGCTTTCTTCGAGACGGCACATCTGCTGGCTCAGTCGCGTGCGTACAAGGACCTTGAAGCGAACGAAGCAGACGAGGATAAGCAACTTTTGATACACCTCATCAAAATGCAGTTCTTCAATTCGGCGGCGTTCGTCATGAACAAGATTGAGGATCTGTTCCTATTGCTTCTTTTTGTCAATTCCGGTTGTTCACTCGTTCCAACGGTGGATGTGCGGCGCAAAGACTGGCCCAGGGACATTACGCGGGGAGCAATTTACAAAGGTTTGAAATTGAGACGATCCGAATTATGCTGCGGCAGATTTCGGAACACGAATTCCTACCTGGATGCCCTCGCCGACGATGACTACCGCACTATTCGCAGCGTCCTCAAGAGGCTCGGATCACCGCTGTCAGTTCGCACCATTCGCAACTATCGAAACTCCATTGCTCACCGGGGACTTCCCGCCGTAGATCGTCCCATGTTCTCTCCTGCCTACCGTTTCCCCGAGCAGCAGGGATCAAGCATGTCTCTAGGACTTGGGGGTGGAGCGTCCGTGGAATACAGCTTTTTAGAGATGTACGAGCATGCCGTTAGTGCGGTGAAGCATTATGAATCACAATTGCGGAGAGTTAAGGCAATCCCCATCCTTGTGCCTCGCTGAAGATCAAAGCGGCAACCTTTCCAACCCCTTTAAGATTGACCATGGTCATTGACCATGGTATAAATAAGTCATGAAAGAAGTAGCCATCTCCGAGTTCAAAGCCAAGTGCCTCGGCATGATCGAAGAGGTCCGTAAGACGCGCCAACCGATTCGCGTGACTCGCTTCGGTAAGCCAGTGGCTGAAATTGTCCCGCCGTCTCCGCAGAAGTCTACGGGGCGCCGGCTCGGCTGCATGGTTGGGACAGGAGAAATTCTGGGCGATATCGTCGGTCCTACTGGTAGCCTCGAGGACTGGGAAGCCTGGCGCGATTGAAGTTCCTCCTCGATACGCATATCTGGCTCTGGAATTCGCTGCAGCCCAACCGCCTGTCCCCGCGGGTGGCGCGAGAACTGGACAACCCGGAGAACGAGCTTTGGCTCTCACCGGTCAGCCTTTGGGAGTTGCGGCTGCTTTATGACAAAGGTCGAGTGATGTTGGTTCCAGATGCGGTCAATTGGATCAACGAAAGCCTTGTCCGGATGAACGTGCGCGAGGCGCCGCTAACATTTGAAGTAGCGCTCGCAGTGTCGGCCATGAACCTTCCTCACAACGACCCGGCTGACGGTTTCATCGCAGCCACCGCAAAGGTATTCGGTCTGACGCTGGTGACCTCCGACGAGCAACTCATCAAATTGGCGGATATTGCCGTACTGCCGAATCGCTGACTACACCTTCTCGACCGTCACCTTCTTCAGCACCACATCCCTGGCCGGCCGATCCTGGCGGTTGCGTGGGACTTCGGAAATCTTTACAACCACATCCTGCCCCTCGATCACCTTGCCGAAAATTGTGTGCTTGCCGGTCAGCCACGTCGTGGGCGCGACGGTGATGAAGAATTGCGAGCCGTTGGTGTTGGGCCCGGCGTTGGCCATGGCCAATAAGCCCGGCTTGTCGAGCTTGTGGGGCGAGCCTTTGGTTTCGTCTTCGAACTGGTAGCCGGGGCCGCCCATGCCGGTGCCCTGCGGGTCGCCGCCCTGGATCATGAAGTCGGGAATGACACGATGGAAAATTGTGCCGTCATAAAGGCGGTCTTTGGATTTCTTGCGCGTCGAGGGATGAGTCCACTCGCGCTTACCTTCGGCGAGTTCCACAAAGTTGGCCACGGTTTTGGGCGCGTCTTTCTCGAAGAGGCGGCAGACGATGTTGCCTTCGCTGGTTTCAAATGTGGCGTAAAGTCCGGGTTGACGGGTCATTTAGTCCTTTCGGGTCGTTGGTCGTTCGTCATTCGTGATGCTCCTTGCACGCGTCTGGCTTCGCAGGCGGGACAGCCGAGGGCGGCTGTCTCCACATGAGCATTGCTAGTTGTTAGTGGCCGGTGTCTTTGGAGCGGCTGCCGCCGGCTTCTTTGCCGGGGTTGCGGGTTTAGCTGCCGCCGCGCCGCGGACAATCGTGACTTTAATAATCTTCACTGGACGGAATGGCCGGTCGTTGCTGGGGTCGGTGGCCATGCGTGCAATCTGCTTGACCAGCGTTACGCTGGCCTCGTCACACTGGCCGAAGATGGTGTGACGTCCGTTCAGGTGTGGCGTGGGAACTTCAGTGATAAAAAACTGGGAGCCGTTGGTGTTGGGACCGGAATTGGCCATGGCCAGGCGTCCGGGGCGATCGAAAAGAATCGTGGACACAAACTCGTCCTTAAAGGTGTAGCCGGGATCGCCGGTGCCATCGCCTCTGGGATCGCCGCCCTGGATCATGAAATCGGGAATCACACGATGAAAGATGGTGCCATCGTAGAGCGGCGTGTTGTGCTTGGTGGCATGGCTGACGGGATTGGTCCAATCCTTGGCGCCGGTGGCGAGGTCAATGAAATTCTTGACTGTGATTGGCGTCTCCTTCTCAAACAGCGTGCAGCGGAGCTTACCCACGGTAGTGTCGAAGACGGCAGTGGGTTCCGCGGAAGCCGCCGGATGGGCGGCGGGAGTGGCGGGCTTGGCGGGAGTGGCTTGCGAACCGGGTGAGTCCTGAGACCAGGCTACCATCGTGGCGAAGGAAAAAATGGCTGCAATTGCAACTAGTCGAACGCATAACGGCTCCTTACCTGCGAACAAAAGTAATTTGAATGCGACCCGATATTGTACGACAGGTGAATCTTAATTTGGGTGAGACTGCATTTCGCGGCTAACGGTTTCCACTTGACCAAAAACGCGGAGCAGATTGCCGCCGAGAATTTTCTTGATGTCGCCGGCGCTGTATCCGCGATCGAGCAGGGCCTGCGTGATCTTAGGCAGGTCGGCGGCGGAGTCCATCCCCTGAGGCGTGGCGCCGCTGACGCCATCGAAGTCGGAGCCCAGGCCAACGTGATCCACGCCGGCAACCTTGGCGATGTGATCGATATGATCGATCAGCGACTTGAACGGCGGACGCGGGATTCTCGCCATCCATTCGCGGTCGATGCGGTTGACTTCAACGTAATTGATCGGCTTGTCCTGCGCCTTCAACGAATCGACATACTCCTGGATCGTGGCCTTCTGATCTTTCTCCTGAGCTAGCATTCTGTTGCGATAGTCCTGATCGAGGAAGCCCGAAAAAAAATTCACCTGCACTACGCCGCCGTTCTTGGCGACCGCGCGCAGCATGTCGTCCGTCATGTTGCGAGGCGCGTCGACCAGCGCGCGTGCCGAGGAGTGTGAGGCAATCACGGGAGCGTTCGTGGTGGCGATTGTGTCCCAGAAGGTTTTGTCCGCGACGTGGGAGATGTTGACCATCATGCCGAGGCGGTTCATTTCCAGCACGACCTGCTTGCCGAAATCGGTGAGGCCGTTGTGGTGCTGGATTTTGGGATCGTTGATATCGCCCGAGGAATCGGCCCATTCGTTGGTATTCGACCAGGAAAGCGTCATGTAGCGCACTCCGAGGCGGTAGTAGTCGCGCAGCAGGTGCATGTCGTTTTCGATGGAATGGCCGCCTTCGATGCCCATCAGCGCAGCCAGTTTGTGTTCGCGGTGGGCGCGCTCGATATCGGCGACGGAAAAAGCCATCATCATACGGTCGGGATGATGCGCCGCCTGCTCGTAAACCGAGTCGATCAAATCGAAGGTGTGCTGCGCGAAGTGGCCTTGATTGGTTTCGGGATCGACCCAGATGGAAAAGAACTCCGCGCCAAGGTTGCCTCGGTGGGCTTTGTCGAGGCTGATGTGCCCAATGTCGTTGGGATCGGTCGAGCCGATATCGAAGCCTTCGTCAAGGAAGCGCTGCGGTGTGTCGGCGTGGGTATCGACGACGATGGCGGAATCGTGGATGGCACGAGCCCGGGCGCCGACGGGCGCTCCGGAGGAGTTGGAGGATTGGGCAGTACCCGAGGTGGCGGCCAGAAGCAAGCTAGAGAGCAATAAAATGCGGAAGCGAGTCATAGGTTTGTGCGTCGAAGCAATGTCGATCGAGCGCGAGCACGATTGTATAGGCGCGAGCGCGGCGAAGGGAAGCAGTTCAGCGCAGCGCCGCCAAAGCCTGCCCGACGCAGATTTCCAGTGGTCCGCGAGTATCGATCAAGGTCTTGGGCAAAGTGATCGCTTCGAATCGTGATTTCACTTCAAGATAGAGCTGGAAATCGCGATTTCCAGCTGGATGCGTGCCCAAGGCAGATTGATCCTCCAGACGCTGTCTGGAGATTTCTTCCGGGCAGACGCACTCGAGGATGCGCCAACTCTGGTGCAGGGAAACCGCAGCGTTCACGGCGTTGTCGATCTGATAGCGCCGTGAGAATGGGCGGCCGTCGAGAAAGAGCACGAGTGAGCGGTTCTTCTGCAGCAGGAAGCCGGCGGTCTCCAGCATGACTTGCAAGCAGAAGTCATCTTGCCGGGAAGAGTATTCGATTTCGTCCGTTGAAAAGAGCGCGTGGCGGATCTCGTCTTTGCCGAGCACGCGTCCGGAGGTGCGGGCTGCCAGTTCGCGGGCGAGTGTGCTCTTGCCGGTGCCGGGAAGACCCGCCAGGAGGACAATCATATCGCATGAATTATACGAGCTCTGAATTATACGGGGTCAATGATACGAAGCTGAGTTATACGAGATTAGTTCGCTGCCGCTGCGTCGGCCGTAATGGTGGTGGGCTCTGGGCGCTCCATGGGAACGATGTCCTGGGTTTCGCGCCAGTCCGCATAGTGGCCGGAAACCATAATGTGGAAGACCCACTGGCGGCGCTCTTCTTCGGGCTCAACCAGGCCGAGAGCCTTCATGTAAAAGAGGTAGTGTTCCATCCAATGAATTTGTTCCTGGGTCATGCCGCGGCGTTGCAGGTCCACGGTGAGGCCGGCGAGATGAGACGATGCTGTATCGCCCTCAGCGGGAGCCGCGTTGCGATTGTGGCGTCGCAGTTTCTTCTGGACCTTCACCGTGCGCACCGCGGAGTTCACTTGAATCTGCTGGTGGAAGCGGTTGTAGTAGGCTTGCGCGATATCCTGCACAAAATCGCGGGTCCAGGGGCGGCAATAACGGCGCGACGGATCGAGGCGAGGATCGAAGCGCAGTGAATCGCCGGCGATGATGGGCTGGAGCGCTCCGCTGGCCTTCAGCGCCTCCAGTTCGTCGTCATCCTGAATGCGCGGCAATTCCAGGCGGTCAACTTCCGCGTTCTGCAGTAAAAGAGATTCGTGCGACGGACGGAACATGGGATTCCACAGCGTCCAGTGCAGGCGGTGGCGCCGGGCGTGGCGGGCCGGCTTATGCGCGATGGCGGTAGCCGCGAACAGCGGGCCGCACAGGCACGCCAGCAGGGGAAGAACAATCAGTCGACGCTGTAGTTTCAATCTCAAGAATGAGTTCCGTATTCTTCCGTACGGCTCAACTACTCGCCGTCCGGACATTGTAAGCCATGCTGTCAAGCCGACCAACCATCGATTGCAGGGTAACCGTTACGAGCGTTACTGGGAGCCATATCCAATGCCGGTTACCGCTGGTTACTGGCCCACATTCTGCAACGGATGCACTGGAAATGGAGCACGTGAAACGCCAATCCCCGGCGGGGATTACGGCCAACTCATGTGCTCTGGCAGCAGACAGTTAGCGCTTGTTCAATAGAGAACGGGTGTGCTCTGTTGGGGCGGAAGTGACAAAAATCAGCGCTGGAAAAGGGCAATCGCGCAGATCATTGCGCGAACTCAAGTGAACCTCTGTGCCGGGGCTAGAAGCGGTTCTCAGCGCCGGAAAAGGTCGCCGATGGCTTGCTTCATAACCGCGCCCCCTACTTCGGAAATGGAGCGGGTCAGCGGAATATCCTTGGGGCAGACCTCGACGCAGTTCTGCGCGTAGCCGCACTCCTGGATGCCGCCATCGCCCATGAGCGCGGCAAGCCGCTCGCGCTCGAGCGCTTTGCCGGTGGGGTGCGTGTTGAACAGGCGCACCTGCGCGATGGTGGCCGCGCCTACGAAGCCCGTGTCTTCGTTGAACTGCGGGCAGGCTTCCATGCAGCAGGTGCAGGAGATGCAGCGGGAAATGGGATAGGCCACTTCCTGCTCTTCCGCGGTCATGCGCGGGCCGGGGCCAAGGTCGTAGGTGCCGTCGATTGGAATCCACGCTTTGACGGCTTTGAGGTTTTCGAAGATCACGCTGCGGTCGGTGGCCAGATCACGGACGATGGGGAATTTCGAAAACGGTTCGAGCTTAACGGGTTGCTCGAGGTTGTCGATCAAGGCGGAGCAGGCCATGCGGGCGCGTCCGTTGATGAGCATGGCGCAGGAGCCGCAGACTTCCTCCAGGCAATTGGAATCGTATGTGATCGGCGTGGTCGCCTTGCCCTCGCGGGTGACGGGGTTCGCGGCAATCTCCATCAGGCAGGAGATCACGTTCATGTTCGGAACGTGTGGGAGTTCGAACTCCTCCCAGTACGACTTGGAAGTGGGGGTGTTCTGGCGCTTGATTTTGAGGAGGATGGATTTATTATTGGCCATCTATTTTAGCCTTTATGCCCATACAAACATGTAGAAGAAAGGATTTAATGGCACCCAAATATTTTGAAGCACCGACCCAGTATCGTCCCTCAGGATGTTTTGTATCCCGAACAAAGCAAACGCCAACAGCAAAGCGATGTGCTTCCCAGCCGAGCTGCTCTTCATCAGGCTTACGCGACACCCAGTCGAGCAGCTCCGCAGAAGGTTGATCCGGGCTCGAGGTCGAGTAAAGTACATACGAAATCGTGCCTACCTTATCCGCCGAGAATCCGTTCTCTATCGTCGCGGACTCATCGCCCCGTCCAGCGCGCTCGCAAGCTAGTTCTCGCAAATGCTTGTCCGAGATCCGTCTCAGCTTTGAAAGCCCGTGTTGTCGGCGGGTCCGCTGCACAATTTTTGCAACTACGTCAGCGGCTGCCCTTTCCTTTTCCGAAGGCGCCTGTTCGGCGGCCGCTACCTGCCATATCACAAGCAAGAGGGTTGCGGTTAGTCTTTTCCCAAAACGAAAATGCGTCATAAGAAAAATAACCGGGAAGGGCACGAGTTCCACTCGTGCCAGTTTAGAGTCTGAAGAGACGTGCGGCTTTCAGCCGCTGAGGTTTCGCCTTGAAGCCTGTACGATTCATCTCCCCGCCGGGGACCTATTTCGTGACGTTCTCGACTTATCATCGCCGGAAATTGTTCGTCGTCGAACTTTACGCACGCCTCTTCCTGGAAACTCTCTATCGGCATCGTCGCGAAGGCCGCTACGAATTGCACGCGTTTGTGGTCATGCCCGAACACGTTCACCTGCTGCTGACTCCGGCGAGCGACGTGACTATCGAGCGCGCAATCCAGTTGATTAAAGGTGCGTACTCGCATGAACTCCGGACGATCATCGGCCGCGATCAAGAAATCTGGCAGCGAGGATTCACCGATCATCGAATTCGCAGCGAGCTTGATTTCATGCATCATCGGAATTACATTCATCACAATCCCGTGGAACGCGGAATGGTCGGTGATCCTGGCGAGTATCGGTATTGCTCCGCATTCCAGGGATTCAAACTAGCCCCGTGGCCCTCAGCGGCTGAAGCCGCTCGTCTAAGGGCATCCTAACTGGCACGAGTGGAACTCGTGCCCTTCCCGGTTTTCCCCAAAAGCAGCTTCATTTCCGGCTTCGTTCATCGTGCTTACATTCCTATTTCGCCGCATCAGTACTTCCTTGCCCTCGGTGGAATCAGCGATACATCCACCGGCTCGAACTCAAACTTCGGCTCATCCGCGTCCGGCGCGAAATATGCCTTTGTTGTCTTCAGGAAATTCTTGTCGTCGCGGTCGGGGAAGTCCGGCTTGTAGTGTGCTCCGCGCGATTCGTCCCTCATGCGGGCGCCCTGAGCTATTACCCTTGCCAACTGCAGCATGTTATAAAGCTGGCGGGTGAAGACCACGCTGGTGTTGGCCCACTGCGTGCGGTCGCTGAGGTTCACCTTGCGAAAGCGTTCCAGCAGCTCAACCAGCTTCGCATCCGTCTGCTGCAAATTCTTGTTATAGCGGATGACGGTGCAATCCTTCGTCATCACTTCACCCAGCTCCTGCCACAGCCGGAAAGGATTTTCGGTGCCCGAATTGTTCATCAGCAGGGAATTGCTCTCTTCCTGCTTTTTCTTTTCCGCATCGAAAAACGCGTTGCCATCGGAGAGCACCTGCAAACCGCGCGCATACTGCACCGCATTCGGTCCGGCAATCGCTCCGCCGTAGATGCACGACACGAGCGAATTCGCGCCCAGCCGATTCGCGCCGTGATACTGATATTCGCATTCGCCCGCAGCATAGATGCCAGGAATATTCGTGGCCTGCTTGAAGTCGATCCACAGGCCGCCCATGGTGTAATGCATGCCGGGGAAAATCTTCATGGGCGTGTCGCGGGGATCGTCGCCCACAAACTTCTCGTAGATTTCGAGAATGCCTTCCAGCTTGCGGTCGAGAATCTTGCGGTCGATGTGGGTGAGGTCGAGATAAACCATCGGCTTGCCATCGATGCCGAGGTTGTGCTCGAAGACAACCTTGAAGATGGCTCGCGTAGCGATATCGCGCGGAACCAGGTTGCCATACTTGGGATACCACTCTTCGAGGAAGTACCAGCGCTCACTCTGTGGAATGGATTTCGGATCGCGATTGTCGCCAGGCTTCTTGGGCACCCAGACGCGACCGCCCTCGCCGCGCGCCGATTCCGACATCAGGCGCAGCTTGTCGTTGCCGGGGATGCAGGTGGGGTGGACCTGAATGAATTCGCCGTTGGCGTAGTAGCAGCCTTGCTGGTAGAGCGCGGACTGCGCCGATCCGGTGCAGACCACGGAGTTTGTCGACTTGCCAAAGATCGCGCCGTTGCCGCCGGTGGCGATGATGATAGCATCGGCAGGGAAGGTGCGGACTTCCATGCTGCGCAAATCCATGGCGCAGATGCCGCGGCAGACGCGGCTTCCGTCGAGCACGGCGGAGAGAAACTCCCAGTGCTCGTACTTCTTTACTTTGCCTTCGGATTCGTAACGCCGCACCTGCTCATCGAGCGCGTAGAGAAGCTGCTGGCCCGTAGTGGCGCCGGCGAACGCCGTGCGGTTGTAAAGCGTGCCGCCGAAGCGGCGAAAATCGAGCAGGCCTTCAGGAGTGCGGTTGAACGGAACGCCCATGCGGTCGAGCAAGTCGATGATGCCGGGCGCGGCCTCACACATGTCCTTGACCGGAGGCTGGTTGGCGAGAAAGTCGCCGCCGTAAACCGTGTCGTCAAAGTGTATCCACGTCGAGTCGCCTTCGCCCTTGAGATTCTTCGCCGCGTTGATGCCGCCCTGCGCGCACACCGAGTGCGAGCGCTTCACCGGGACAATGGAGAACAGATCGACGTTCGCGCCCATCTCGGCAATCTTGATAACCGCGGAGAGTCCCGCGAGGCCGCCGCCTATCACGATGATTTTGGGAGCTGCCATTTTCACTCCACCGGCTTTCCGTAGGTTGCCGTTTCGGGTTTAGTCGCGTGGCTCGTGTCCACGATGGTTCCTCCTGCGGTTGGAGCATCCTGGAAGCGCTCGCTGAACGTGTACAAGCTCACCAGGCCTACCGTGCTCAAGAGCAGGAAAAGTCCCAGGCACAGCCGGAGAAATCGCTGCTGCGCCTTGTCGCCGGAGACGATCCCCCACTTCGCCGCGAACAGCCAGATGCCGTAGGCGAAATGCCACGACGCGCAAATCAGCCCGACCACGTAGAACGCGAGCAGAAGCGGGTGATGAACCTCCGCCGCAACCTTGCCAAACGAGAACTCAGGATGATCGTGCAGGTCAGTTCCGGTAAACCGCATCGTGTACGTATGCCACAGGATATAGACGAAGGCGATGCCGCCCGTCCAGCGTTGCGCAGTGTACATCCAGTTTCCGGTCCAGGGATATTCCACCGTATTCCCGTCGCCCCGGTACCAGATGTAGAAGCCGTACAGCGCGTGAAATAAAATGGGCAGCCAGATCCCGAAGAGTTCGAGAAAGAAAACCAGCGGAAGATTTGCCAGAAAGCTGACCTGGCGGGCGTAGGCCGGAGGCCCGGTGATCGCGGTGGAGTTCGAAATCAGAATGTGTTCGAAAAGAAATGCGCCCACGGGAACAATGCCCGAAAGCGAATGCAGGCGGCGTAAAAGAAACGACGTACCCTGTCCCGCGCGCAAAGGCGCCACACCCTGCACCGCGCCTGGCTTCACCCCGGGAGCAGTCGAACTGGCTGCTGACGCCACGAATCGCTCCTTATGAATTCTTATTCGTTCTTCGTTACTGTCTGCTTGTGCGTTCGAAGATGGCAAAAGAACTTTTCATTATCCGGCGGCGGCGGAAGCGAAGTCAAGAAAGCGGTTGCCAGTGGTGATGTCAAGCTGCCTGTGTAAATAGGTTGAGGGTGCGGGTTTTCCATTCCAGGTTGAATCTCTGGAAGATGGAGTAGAGGATGCGGTCGACACTGGCTACATTCACAAAACAAACCATGGGCCGGGTGCGGCGGCGCACTTCGACGAAGCAGCGCTCGATCACGTTGGTGGTGCGCAGCTTCTTACGCAGGTGCGGGGGGAAAGCGAACGCCGAAAGCAGTTCCGGCAGATCGCGCTCCAACTGGCGCACCATGGGACCGTACTTCCCGCGCCAACGGGCGCGGAAGGCGCGAAAAGCGGCTTCGGCCTGAGCGCGGCTTTCGGCCAAATAAATCGCCTGCGCTCCCGCTTTCACGTTGTCGTAGTCGGCCTTCTTCACTTTCTCCAGAATGTTGCGCATCTTGTGGGCCCAGCAGCGCTGATGCCGCACTCGCGGATAGACGGTGCGGATCGCCGCCGCCAGTCCGGGACAGCCGTCGGTGACGATCAGGCCCAGCGCCTTGCCCTCCAGCCCGCGCCGATACATATCCTCCAGCAGCCCTTCCCAGTCCGCTTGACTCTCGCCCTGACTCCGCAAAAACGCCAGCAGATGGCGGGTGCCGTCACGCCGCACTCCGTAGGCCACCAGCATCTGCACCCGCTTGCGCCCCGCCGGACGCCGCACCCGCAAGCTCACTCCGTCCAAAAACAGATACGCGTAGTTGTCTTCCAACCGCGCCTGGTGGAACTGGCGCACCACTCCGTCCAGATCCCGCGTCAGCTTCGACACCGTCTGCGGGCTCACCACCTCTTCGGTCACCGTGGCCACCACCCGCCCCACTTGCCGCGTCGAGATGCCGCGCAGAAACGCCTCCCGAATCAGCATCGACACATCTTCGGCGCGCCGCTGAAAAGGTTCCAGCCCTCGCGGCAGAAAACTCTTCCCTCGGGTGCGCGCCACGCGCAGCCGGATCGTCCCCAACCGAGTCACGAAATCCCGTTCGTAGTAGCCGTTGCGATAGGGCTGCCGCCGGCTGCGCCGCCGCTGATACACTTCGCGCACCGCATACCGGTCCCGCTCCCGCCGCGAATCCGCCTCCAAACGCTCTTTCCACAGCCGCTTCGTCTCTCCGTACACATCCCCCCAGAAACTCTCTCTCATCTCCGCCAGAAAATGTTGGTAATGCTCCGTGATTGGGATTATCTTCGCCATCGGGTGTAGGTCTCCTTTCCAGGAACGGCTTTAGCTTGTGAGGCCAAAGCCAACTTACACCCTCTCGCTTTTACACAATCAAAGTTACGTCACCGTTGCCAGTTGCCAGCCGTCAGTTGCCGGTAAAAAGCTCGCACCACTCTAGAAACTCGCAGAATGCCACGCCACGATGGCTGTACTTGGATTTCTCCTCAGCAGTCAGCTCGGCGAATGTTTTCTTGATCTGTGGAAAATAGAACAGCGGGTCGTAGCCGAAGCCATTCATACCGCGCGGAGCATCGAGAATGATTCCCTCAGCCGTGCCACGAAAAGCAGCCAGAGTTTTGCCATCACGGGCTGCGGCTAGCACGCAGACGAATCTGCCGGTGCGTTGGGCATGTGGAATGCTCTTCAGTTCGCGCAGGACGCGCGCGTTGTTGGCCTCGTCGCCGGTATTGGCGTCCGCTTCGTGCAGCGCCTTATTTTGCCGATCGGGCGCGGCGTAGCGGGCGGAGTGCACGCCTGGAGCGCCTTTCAGAGCGTCAACCTCCAAGCCCGAGTCGTCGGCAACCACGATCTCCCCAGGAACATATCGGCTATAGGCTTCGGCCTTCTTCCGTGCATTCGCTTCAAAGGTCAGGCCGTCTTCGACGACGGCGGGCAGGGAAGAGAAGCGGGGGACGCCGGCGATCTCGACTCCGTGCCGCAGAGCGGCGCCGGCGAAGTCGCGCAGCTTGCCGGGATTCGAAGTTGCAATCAGGATTCGACGCATCATTTCACTTTGCGTGATTTGGAATCCACGTAAGTTCCACTTCGTACTGGGTGGAGGCAACCAGCAGGATCAGGGCGAGCAACGAAATCCATCCTCCCAATCTGCGATCCCAGGTGCGAATGAAAGTAATCACCACGCGATTCGCACCCGCTTCCACCGGGACCAGCATCTGTCCCGTGCCTTCGCGCGTTCCGGCCTGTACTTGGTGTCCGTTCACTTCCACGCGCCATGCCGGATAGTTAAACAAATGCAAAACCAGATTGTCCGGCGCCGACATCTCCGCCGTGAACCTTTTGTTTTCCGCGCACCAGTCAGAGACGCGGATCGCCGCATGAGCGGGTCCGTCCACGGTCACGCGGCGTGCGGCCTTGTTAACGTTATACACATCGGCGCCGACCGGCGTGTATTCGTCAGTGCCTTCATAGCCCGCGCCGGTGGCTGTGTTGTCCTGCATCTCGCGCAGGTCCGGAGCGTAGTCCCACCATGGTGGCTGCAAATGGTGCCACACGAAAGCGAGCACGCACAGCATCGCCAAGCAGATGGCCAGGCGCGATGTCCATCGCCGCACTCCCAGAGTGGTCAGCAAAGTGAACGGAACACCCAGGCACAGTAAGAACCGCCAGGGAAACTGTATGAAACGTAGTTTGGGCAAGATGTTCCAAAGCGGAGCGGTGATGGGCAACATAAGCAGCGCGCACACCGCAGCCCAGGCCACGAGCGAGAGCCAAAGCACGCGGTTGCGGTGACGCCAACGGCGTGCAGCCCATGCTGCCGCAACCGTCAGCACGATTTCCGCTGTCGCGACCCAGGAAACGAGGTGGTTGAAGGTATCGTGTTCTGCGTCCGTGGTGTGGGCGAACAGAAAGCTGTCCCGCGGCCGCAAGCCGGCACCGAGGGCCTCGGCAATGTTGACCCACCTTTGTTCATAGACAGCGGGCAGTAAATAGAAAGCGGCGAGTGCCGCGCCCAGAACCACCGCAGCCGAGCCTGCCAGCAAGACGCGCGGTGACCGCCGCTGCCATGCGATCGCCACCATGAGCAAGGCCAGAGAATAGTGAATCATCACCGCTGCGGGCGCGTTGACCAGCCAGGAAGCGGCCAAAACCAGCGCCAGCAAGAGGGTCGCGCGATGGCGCTTCCGCTCCGTCTGCAACAATAGCAACAGCAGGAGCGGCAGCAAGGAACTGGCCAGTAGTTCGGCGAAAGCGCTCCGCCAATAGACGATCACCAGATGATAGGGATTGACGGCGTACAACACGGCGGCGAAGGTTGCGTTGCGACGGTCAAGCCATTGTCGCGCCAGCAGAAACATCGACGCACCCGCAGCCACCAGGACGAGCCAAATGTAGATACTCGCAACCAGCGTCCAGGGAAATATCACGCTGAGCGCCGCTCCCAGAGTCCACGAAGCCGGTGGATAAAAGATGAAGCGCGGTTCGCCATAGGCGAAGTGGGCCAGGGCCGCCCAACGGGGATAGACAATCCCATGTTTCCATTGCGAGAGAACGTCGAGCCACGAGTACAAGTGGAATTCCAGATCGTGTCCGGAAGGCGTTCCGAGAAAAAAGAAAGGAACTTCTACCGCGAATGCCGCGGCTGAGATCGACATGAGCGGTACCCAGCGCAGTTTGCCGCCCGGCGCAGTAACCATGCCTCGACGCGACCGTGAACGGTCCGCCTGACCGGATTTTGTGATCGCCGACAGTTTCGTTCCCACCCGCCTCCGTGCGGTGACGCCGTCTTATGTTGCTGGTCTTACTGTGCTGTACATGTTCGCACAAGCGCCGCAACGGCGCACGAACCGCCAGGGGCTGCGAGAGCTTCCAGGGAGGCAGAAGCTCATGCGGTGGCGGCGACTTCTATTTAATCTAGATTTAATATTGTTGCAACCGCCAAGCAACACGGATCGGCTACCGTAACTTTCATTGGGGTGGAACAGACCACGGAGAGTTGAAGGATCCTTGCCTGAGACGGGGCGTCGGGTCCTTCGCTTCTCCGGGAACAGCCACCGAAGGCCTCTCGCGCATTCCGCAGTCCTCGCTGCCTGCCCTTGTCCTGCCTTCGCGTCCTGCCTGAAACTCTGCCAGTCACTCGCCGCTGGAGGCCTTCATTTCTTGGATCAAAAAGGGCGGAAGAGAATCCAGGATCAAGAGAAAAAGAAAAAGATGGAAGAAGCGCAAGCTAGGTTGCTACGTTCTCTCCCGAGCGCTGGCGGCGAAGCTCCTCGAGAAAATCATCCTGTTGCATCGCATTCGCCTGCCGCAGCAGTTCCAGCAAAGGATCTTGCAGTTCTTCGTGTTCCGGGGGTTGGTTCGAAGCCTCTGGAACGGATTCAAATTGGTTCAGGTCCGCGGTGAGGGCACGTGGAGAAACCGTCATTTCCAGCATCGACTCGGGACAGCTGCGGAGAAGGCTGATCAGATTGCCCACCTGCGCACGCTGCTCCGGCGTACGGGAAGGGAATTCCACCCCCATGCCGTGATCCGGATGAGTGACCCGCACCATGCCTTCGGTGTGAACCGCCAATTCGTCGGTTTTCAGGCAAAGATCGATGAGGGCACGCTCGGGAAACGGCGAATCGGTTTCCACGTAGCACCCGCCCAGACTCAAGTCCGTCAGCTTGCAGTGCGGAACGGTCTCCTCTGGCTCTGCGCGGTTCGCGGAAGCCGCTGCCTGTAACCAAGTTCGGAGTTGGGTCTTAGTAGACTCGTCCACATCCAGGAAGTGCACTCCGGTTTGTCCATTCGGTTTTGCCCACGCCACTTGCCCGTGGGCGTGAAGTTCAAGGCAACCGTCAGGCAGCGCGAAGCGGAAATTCAGCAGCGCCCCCGGGATCTGAGGTTCAGCCGTTAGAACATCCATGCCGGTTTCGCTGAGGTCGAGGAGAATGCCCTCCGCTTTGCGAGTATCGGGCAGCGTGAGTTCCACCGCAGCCTGCACGGGAACGCGGTAGGCGCAGCGGCGTTCGCGGTTCAGCAGAGCAGTGACCGCGCGCAGGCCAGCTCGCGCTTTTTCTTCGGACAGAGGCTTGTACAGCACAAAATGAGCGCCGAGGCTCAGAATATCGCGTGCTTTGGCGCGTTCCGCAACCAACGCCACCGTAACGGGCGCGTTTCCCGAATTCAGCCGGCGGCCCTCTTCCAGAACTTCAGCAGCGGCCTTCGCGTCTTCAAAATCGATAACCAGCGCGTCGAAGCGTTGCTGCCGAAGACGATCGATGGCGGCCGGCAGATCGCTGAAACGCTCCACCGCGATCCCGGAGGCCGGAAGAACCCGGCCCAGGATCTCGGAAGCGGCATCGTCGGTGGATATCAGTAATGCTAGAAGGGTCATAACTAAAGTCTCCGCCCAAACCAGGCGAGGCTACGGCCAACGAGGCGCCGCGGGCCGAGATGCCTTGGCTGATGCCCCCCCCGCACTCGCCGCAGCCCCTTTGGTGGCCGTAGCTTCAGCACTGGGCAGGGCTTCGTCGACTTCCATCAGCACCGCATTATCTTCATCGTCATTCTCCGCGAGCAAGGGAGCCACCTCCCGGAGCTTCTCCGCCGCCTGCTGGAGCATTTCGATTTGCTTGCCCAGTGCAGCGTACTTGGTCTGCTTCTGCCGCAACACTTCATGGATATCCTTCATACAACCCCCTGTGGCGAATGTAGGATGCGCGGTGGCGGGGGGTCAACGGTAATCCCGGCTTGAGGGTTACTGCAGTAATTACAAAGGCTTGCCGATCGCCTTGGGGGGGGTGAACCAATCGTGCGCGACCAGGAGGGCAGAAATGCGAAAGCCCCGCAGAGGGCGGGGCTTTCGAGAAGCGGAGTCGAAGGAATTAGGCCTTTAGCTTGCGGCGGAGAACTCCGGCCAATCCAACCAGCCCGGTTCCGAGCAATCCGAGAGTGCCAGGCTCGGGAACGGTGTTGACGTTGGTATCGCCACTGGAAATATTAACGCTTCCGTTGAAGAAGCCCCTGCCCGTGTTGATCGTCAACTGGACAGTGGCGCCATCCACAGTCTGCCCGTTAATCCACGTGCCCGTAAGGGATCCCGTCAGCGTGTAATTGTGTGTGCCATTGGCCAACGTAATCAGCGTCCAAGTAACTGGGCCAGTGAACGATCCGGAAAAGATGGTGCCGTTCGGAACGCCGTTGGTGCCGTTGCCGGTGATGTCAAAGGTTCCGCCCCCGTTGAAGGTGCCACCGTACTGCAGACTTCCGCCCGAGATCAGCGAACCGGTCGAAAAGCTGACAGTTCCGAGACCGCCGGTAATCAGGCCACCTCCGCCAAGGCCGTTGACCGCGATGAGTTCAGAACCGGTTAGGCTCAACCCTTCAGAGCTTCCGGAAAGAATCCCACCACTGTTTGTGAAGTCCACTGAATTATTGGCAAACGCCGCCAAGGGCATAGCCAGAGCAATAATAGCCATCAAAATGATCCGCTTCATAACCGTCTTCCTCCTGAACCTGTGAGAACCCAGTCAAGTAGTGGTCTGTGTCCTCGTGAGGGCAGATCCACCGAACCGAAACGTCTAGATGCACCCCGCGTGCCAAAGTAGGAAATATTGTAAGCGATTGATTCTGAGGTGCTTGCGGTCTGTATGACGCTGCGTTGTCAATATGATACTGCAAAGCGGTGCACACTAATGCCTTCCTTTTGCGTTGAAGAAGCCCCTAGGCAGCGCCTGCCATCCTTTGGCACCGAAGCGTAATTCCATCCCTAAGGCGATGCGGATGGTCTTGCAGGTGGGCAGTTCTGGGGGAGGGCTTTCTGGGACGCTTCTTTAGTTTGGGCAGAGTTTCGCAAGTCTGTAATCGCGCAAGCCTGAACCGGCAACGAGCTGCCAGCGCGATCAAGGAGCCGGGTTCGGTTCGATCAGCTCCCGCAGACGGCGGGAGAGATTGGTAGCCAGGGACCGGTAAAAGCGCGAAGCGAGATGAGGGAACAGCTCGAAAAGTGACTCCAGGGTGGGCCGATCCAGGTGATAGGCCTCGACATCCTGTTGAGCGATAACATCGGCGCTGGTGGGCGCGTTCTCCAGAAATGCCATCTCGCCGCAAATCTCGCCGGGGCCAATCTCAGGAGACGTTTTGTTGGAAGGGATTTGTACTCGGGCGGTCCCTTTCACCAAGAGGTAAACTCCATTCGATCTTTTCCCCCTGTGTACCAGGGTTTGGCCCTTCTGGAAATTGACGCGTGTAGCCTTGTCGGCCACAAGCGTCCGGTCGTTGGCCGTGAGATAGACCAACCCGTGTTTCGAGGAAGACAGTAAGGACACATCCTGTTCGATTACCTTGGGCATAGTGCGCGGAGCCGAACTCCGGGGATCCGCTTCGGTGGACGACAGAAACCGATTCGACAGAGACAACAGGGTAGGTTTAAGGCTAGCAGAAAACGTGGCCCGTGGAATCCGTTACCGAACTCTGCCGGTACACCGAAGTACCCGGCATTTCCCGGCTCACAATGCTGCCCCAGAATGGGGTTCGGGAAGCTGTCCCCATGTCTCTCCTGATGATGGCCACAGTGCGAACTTGGGTCCCAATCTGAAACGTGAGGGGTCTGAACTTCGGGGCGGCGACCTCACGCTGGATCGTCAGTCACCTTTCTGCAACGAGGAGGTGAAATACACCTCGATTCCCTTGGACAAGCTGGAGATCGCAATTGGAATGGCTGAGCACGCAGATTAGGTTCGCGACTGCCCGGGCAAAATCCGGAGTCATTGTTCTATTACGGCAGGACAGGGCGTAATGGCTGATACATGTTCCCCTGTCCGGAATCACGCTTCCGGATATTTGCACACCCAGCGAAGTGGTGCCAACATGAATCCGCGATACTTCGTGGAAGGCGGCGTCTGTCTCCGCTGGGGTAGTACGTGCAGACCTTAGTGCTCCCACTATTTCTCTTACATGCTGGGGACGGAGCAGAAGGTGAGTTGGGGTGCGGCGCAGGCGCCGGTGGACTGCGACTCCGATCATCGTTACGACAACCGAAACGGTGATTGCAACGTGCAAGCGGGTTAAAGGTAGCGCATGAGTCGCTTCGCCGTAGACAATCGCAGACATCAGAATGATCGATATCCACTGCGCTTCCGAGAAGCCCAGGAAATACGGGCGCTCCGGGTCGCCTCGCAAGAATTCAAAACAGAATCGGCCAAACCCGTACACGATGACGTACAGCGTCAGTGCCGACCCTGGAGCATCGCCTCGAATAACCATCAAAGTGCCTACCGCCACGATGCCGAGCGCCCACAGCGACTCCACTGCCTGCACCGGAAACAACGGGATGCCAACGTAGTGGGGCGTAAAACCGGCGTTGGCATGGTGCTCGCTGTAGCGAACACCCCAGCGGAAGGGACGGCCATGGCAGCATCCGACAAGCAAACAGCCGATGCGCCCACAGGCTAGAAAGAGCCCGATGCCAAGGACTGTTATGTCGAGGTAGGGAAGCACTGGCTGGTGGAGGAGCCTGAGGAATAGAGTCGTCCCGGCGGCGACGGCGATTTCGTGGTGATAGTAGATGATGCGTTCTTCGCCAGCGACGATTTTGGTGGCCATGACCAGGGCAAGGAAGATCGCAATTGCCGCCGGAATGATCGCAATCATCACCCAGAGTGGAAGATCGCGGTAGATCACCAGACTATTAGCTAGTGCGCAGGCAACCAGCAGACCCCCAAGACCACAGACCAGAAAAGAAGGAATGCCTCTCCGATTTCCGCGATGCGACTTTATGTTCCGAGCGGTCATAGCGTAGAGCCACCTTCGATGAACACTGTTTTCACTGCGTCACGCCTCCTCCAAAACTTCTTCTTGCGCGTCGAAACTGTGGCAACCAGCCAAGCCTCGCTTGACAACAAGGAAAGCGATCGCGCCGGCTATCCGGTGCCATACTCCAACGCCGCACGTTGCTCCGTTTCTCTCCTTACGCATAGCTCGCGTGTGACAATGCTATTTCCCCGCTGACGGTGTAATCGGGAACTCCGGCACACCAGCGTCGATATCGTGCTCCCACTGCGCCTGTAGATTTGTGTTCTCACCGTGCTCCGTGTCATCTTCATAGGAACGGTCGTGTGTTGTGACCGCTGTCTCGAAGGCCTTGAGCAGGGCGCTTGCTCCCATCGTTCCCGAGGCAGCGTTGGCCTTGTTTGCCATGAGAACGGCGAGGTTAAGGTGATACTGTTCATGGCGTAACAGCTCAGGGGTTTGATCGGCCACAACAGACCATGAGCCTGCGCGGGAAAATGTGGCGTTGAACCCGGTTCCGTCAGTCCGCCACGTCCTCTTAACTCGAGTATTGTGCGAATAGCCCCCAATCCGGTTAGGTACCGGGGGAAAATCTGACCAGCTTAGCGTCTGCGCAACAACGGGTGTCGCGGCTGATGCGGGCGGCGTTGGCGCCGATTGCCGCTGGACGCTAACAGGCGAATCGACCGCTCGCTGGACTGAGGTTTGGGCGGCAGTAGTGTTCGCCGACTGCGAAGGCGCGGTCGCCTTCCCGCTGAGGACCGGATCGAAGTCGTTCCGAAGGACCGTTGGCGCTCCACCCGGCAAACTCTCTTCACCGTCGGTGCGGTGGGATGACGCTTGAGGTTGGCTCGCCCGCTGGGCCAGGGGGTCCGTACCGCGCTCAGGCAGCTCTTGCTCCACCGCTGTGCCGGGCAACGTCCGTATAGCGTAATCGAACGGCCGGCCGGCTGAATTCAAGGCGCGATTCACAACCGGCGAAACACTGGACGCCCCTCCACTTGTGGTCGCGGAGCGCTGCAGTTCCTTCCCGCCCTCCGGTGACGCGCCCTCCCCACACAGCACAACCGCGAAGCATGCATATGAGTCCGGGTTGACCAAATCCAATTGGGTGGGCTGGAAACCGATGCGTTTGCCGCACCCGTCGATGGAGCCTGCCTCCCATCCGTGACCAAACTGCACAGCCCGATGAAAATTCTCGTGAATCATCAGCCAGGCCGCCCACGGCACAGACCATTTGCTAGGATCGTCGAAGCAAAGAGTCACATCCATGTTGCCGGATGGCGAGGTCTCCGCGTTCTCCCCTTTGCAGATCGCGTCCGGGTCGGAAGGATCGCCTTTCTTTGAGCAGCGATAGGTGCAGGAGTCCAACGCGCTGCTGATTTTCTTGAAAGTCGCATTTATCTTCGTCAGATTCGTCGCGTCTGTGCTGCCCGGGCCGAAGAACGAGATAAGATCTTTGCTGGCATTGGCAGTTAAGGGGCGGCCGTCCGTGAGATTGATTGCATTGGTAACGCAATCTTTCGCTTTCTGCTTTCCGGCCTGTATCAAGCCATCTTGGTCCTTGCATGAGTTGACTGGTGGGGCAGTCTTACCCTTGCACCTCTGGAGTTTCAACCCTGATTTGAGCGCTGGAATCGCGTCCTTGCCGATGTTCGCCAGCCCCGCCTTCGCTCCGCCCCAGAGTGATACCACCGCTCGCACTGCCGATACATCCGCATCTTGCTCCAGCGATCCGGTCTCCCCCGCTCCTTTTTGTAAAGGCGCGTGAGTTGCTGCTCCGCCTTGCTGTACCACATGCGCCAGTTCGTGCGCGATCAGCGCATCGCCGATTGGGTTTCCGGGCTGATATTCACCCGCGCCGAAGGCAACATTTCGTCCGATGGTGAAGGCGCGCGCATTCAAGTCAGCCGAGAGTTGGGCCGCTTGATTGTCTTTGTGCACGCGCACTCCGGAGAAGTCGTAGCCAAAGGCCGAACTCATTCGTCCCTGCAGACTGCCTTCCAGCGCTTCTCCACCTCCCAGTTGCGCCTGGATCACCCGCGGATCGTCGGTGACACTCGCGCCTCCCTCTTTCGACTTGAACAGCATCCCGCCAATATTCGAGATCGCATTCTTCGCGCCCTGAACCGCACTGGAAACCGCGCCTCCTATCGTCCCCAGGACTCCCGGCAGTCCCGAGGGCACCCCGGGCGGAACGGTGCCGGTCTTAACCCAATCACTTACGGCGCTTCCGACTTTTGCGGCAACTAGTGGTATGTAGGATCCGGCATCCGCAACCTTCCCGGTGCCGGGTACGCTGCTCTGGATGGTGCGCTCCAGTTGTTGGGCGCTCTGGCCTGCGTACTGCTGAAACCACGGATCGATAGCGACGCTACCCGCTGCCCCCAATGCTGAGCCTTTGAGCGCCCCTTGAGCCGCGTCGGAAACAGGCTGCTTCAGCTTGCTTAAGAAATCGCTCTTCTTCATCTGCCCTTGCGATAAATTGGGGACGTCATCTTCAACGATCAGACCTGTACCCGTACTGCCGTTGGTGGGGGTTGGTCCTGCACTTGTTCCAGATGGCGTCGCAGCTCCACCTGCGGGCTGTCCAGGGTCGCCCACGGCAGCTTGACCGGTCGCCCCGCCACCGGGGCCAAGCACGTCTCTGGCTACCGCAGCGTTTTGCGCCAGGGCTTGGCCTGCAACTTCACAGACCGGACTGTGCTGCAGCGCAAGGCGGTTCGCGGGGCATTCGGCGCACTCTTCTTTTGCATTGCCACCGCACGCGCATTTTCGGCTGAGTGTCGCGACTGGCGGTACGGGGGATATCGGCTGAAAAAGCCGCGCTAAGGCACGGTTGCCCAGGGTCTGCTGAAGCGTTTGGATGGGGATTTGCCTTAGCAGGCTTCGCTGCGCGGAATTCTGATTAGCAGCCCTTCCGGTCAAGTTGCGCGGGTTGTGATCGTCATCGGCGCCGGTTGCCGCCGTCGCACGCAATGTTTGGGACGACGTTACCTGTTCGGTGACCGCATCGGCTTCTTTTTCGTGAATGCCAACGGACGCGCCGACCGTGAGCTTCCGCCGCAAAATATGTGGAGAAAGCATGCGTTGCACAGCGCGATTTCCAAACGCCACCTGCAATCCAGCGACCGGGTGTTGCGGCACGTGGAGAGATCCCGCGGCATGGGAATCGTGTTGCTGAGCACGAAAGAGATCCGAGCCCTCCTTGTGATTCGGAGTCAGCGTTGCGGTGCGGGCTGCGTTTGAGCGTTCCATCGCGCTTCAGCTTTAACCGTGCTTAGCCTGCTTTCACTTCAAATTCGGCTGCGTCTCCGCTCAAACGAAAGCGGTCACCCGGAGACAGCAATTTACTTCCAGTAAGCCGGGCCCATCCGGCTGAATCGCCGCTGGAGGTCACTTGCCGGTAAAAGGTTCCATTGGTAGAGTCCAGATCCTCGATCCAGATCCCTGGATTGGAGGAGTCCTGCCAGGCGCGGACATGTTTGCCAGAAACCTGGTCGGATGAGAGCACAACGTTGGCATGGGTCGGGTTCCGTCCGATAACGATTCCGTCACTATTGAGACCAAAACTCTCGCCTTGATATTCCCCGGAGACGCAGTACAAGGAAAGCACCCTCAACGGAGTGATGTGCTGACTTGGCGGAGGTTCTTCTAAAGCGTTGACGGCATCGCAGATCATGGCGACAACCGGCAGCAAGAAACATGCGTTCAGCAAAATAAGCAAGCTGGCGAGAAAGCCGCCAAAAGGAACAAGAATCCACCCCAGGACGTAGCTGACCGTGGAAAACAGAAACATGTTTTCATTCAGCCGCTCTCCCTCCCGCGAGTGCCGGTCAAGAAAGCTGTTGTAATCCTTGGCGAAACCCCACAGGACCGGGAAGGCCCAGTAGAGGTTGAAGAGTGGGATAAAGCAGTATGCAATCGCGTTCTCGGGTGTGGTGCGGGCGTGCCCGTCCTGAATAGACTTCCACATCTGGCCAAACACAAACATCATCACGGCGAAGAGAATCAGCAAGGTGAAGAACTGCGGTCCCCAAACGGTGCCTTGGTCACTGGTGCCAAAGAACAAGAGAAGCAGCAAGATCGAGATAGCCGCCAGAAGAAGGAGCTTGGGCAAATGGGCGGCGGAGGGGGCAACGGGTTCATGACTAGCGTGTTCGGGAAGTTTAACCAACGGTGGCGGAGGAACGTCCTTGCGGTCGGAAACGATTCGGATGGCGGGCTGCGGAATCATGGCCTGGCGAAATGCGGCCACGGTTTGGAAGCGGTTCTCGGCCTTCACGGCGAGGGCTTTCAAGAGAGCGGCTTCGGAGTGCGCCGGAATCGCGATGCCCATGCTACTGGGAGGCACAAGATCGTCCTCAGCGAGTCGATCCGTTGATTCCGGTGGAACTTTCCCGGTAATGGTTCGATAGAATGTTGCGCCAAGGGCATAGATATCGGTCCATGTACCCTGCTTACCCCGGCTGCGATACTGTTCCTCCGGCGCATAACCCGGCTTCAGGACCACCGACAGGCTGCGGCTTTGCTCACCCAATGCGTAGCGGGTCGCCCCAAAATCCAATATCTTCACGGTGCCGTTTTGTTCAACATAAATGTTGTCGGGGCTGATATCGCGATGCACAATCCCGGCTCGGTGCACTTCTTCAAGGGCTGCCATCACCAGGATCAGAATTTTAAGAGCCGCTTCGAAAGGAATCTTTCCGCCCTGCTGGCTCAGATATTCCTTTAAATCACGTCCCTCGACATAAGCCATAACGATGTAGGCGGTGCCGTTGGCGTAGAGAAAGTCGAGCATGGAGACCACGCCGGGGTGGTTCTTGAAACGGCCGAGAGCCTTTCCTTCTTCGGCAAACTTACCCAAGCCATATTCAAGATCGTGCCGGTTCTTGGTGCCGATGGGATTCACGGTCAGGCGGTCTTGTGCGCGAGTAGAGATCTGCAAGGGAAAATACTCTTTGATGGCCAGCTTCTTGTTCAGGCTCATATCCCAGGCCAGGTAAGTGATGCCGAATCCGCCCTGACCAAGGGCGCGTCCGATGAGATACTTGCCCTCCAGAATCGTGCGCGGCGGCAGTTGCTGAGGATTTTCCGGGCCCTGATCAAAGTAGCCGCACTGCGGGCACACGGCTGCTGTGCCCTTGCGGGCCATACAGCCCATGCAAAGTAGCTCTGGCTTCATGACCTTCGTATCTCGAATTCAGGCCCGTCGAGGGCGAGGCGGAAACGCGCGCCCGCCGACAAAAGTATTTTGCCCCGCAACTGTACCCAGCCCGATTCATCTTGGCCGCCCATGCGGTAGAAAGTTCCATTCAAAGAGTGCAGGTCCTCAAGCCACACTTGTGCAGACTTTGCCTCCGGCAGGACCCGCGCGTGGACCCCGGAAATCTCGCTCGAAGCTAGGACCAAATTCACCCGGGTGGGATCGCGACCGATCGACACACCGTCTTCGGGAATTACCACCGTCTCGTGCGCGAACTCGCCGGTGAGGCAGTACAACGAGAGCGGATGCCTGGCAATCGCGCCGGGGGCTGCCGGCCCCGGGCCTACGTCAGACCCCGATGCTTGCGCCTCAGCCGGGAGCGCATTCACGGCATCGCATACCTGGGAAACCACCATCGTGAACACGATCCAGTAGGGGATGATGGTCAAGAAGTTAAGAAATGGTATGCACGTGGTAAGCGGGAGAATCGTGCAGGCCAGGAACAATCCTTCCGACAGCTTCTTAGCGTCGAGCGCATGACGTTCTACATAAGCGTTGTAGTCTTTAGAAAAGCCCCAGAGCACCTGGAAAATCCAGTACAAGTTAAAGAAAGGAATAAAGAGAAACCCGATGGCCTTTCCCGGTGACGTGCGGGCGTGACCGTCCTGGATGGACTCCCACATTTTGTAATAGAAAACGAGCGCGAGAATCGCCGAATAGAGGAGGCCCAAGACTCCGAGAATGAGGTAGGGCGCGGATCCAGAAACGTCCGCCTTTTCGACAAAAAATATTCCGACTCCAAACACAAGGGAAGCAACAATACTTACGATGGGCGAAGTAAGATAAAGCGCCTTTGAGAGTCTGACCATGGTTGTGCCTCCGGTAACGCGGGTTCTAATTAACCTGAAATGTTCTCTCTCCAAGCTTCTCCCCCGACCAAAACGACCAAACCTCGATTCTCCAAAGGCCACGCTGGAATGTCCCAGGCTGGTCGCTTCCCAACGTCCCGTTCCAGCCCCAGGTTTGGTTGTTGACGAGGATCACTGGGCGTTTAAGCGAACTCTTGAGCGCCCCGCCGGGCGCGATGAGGCGCGCTTCGATTGTTGACGGCAGTTTCTGTCTTCCCTCTACTGGAATTGGCCCCCCAAGCTGGCAAAACACATACCGTAAAGCACTGCTTGAAAAGTGGTCGGACGGGCCTTCTTTGCTGTTGCCTTCGCGGTCCGAACTGTAGATCGAAAACAAGGCTATGCCCAGTTTCGGCGCTGGAGATTGTTGCTCCTGTTGGGGAAGCTTCGTTTGCTCGGCGCGTTGAGCGGGGGGATGGTTGACTTCCTGAGCCAAAGAAGCGAGCTTTGTCCGCAGGAAATCCCGTTCATTCTGTGCCGTATTGAGGCTCGCAGTGGCGGCCTGCAGTTTGTCTTGTAACTCGGCACGCTGCGCAGTGAGATCGCCCACTTGTTTCTTGAGATCGTCAAAAGCCTGCGAATTCGGAGGTTTATCCTGCGTCTGCTGTTGCAACTGGGCGGTGAGGTCCTCAGCCTTTGCCTCTGCGGATTTGAGTTGACTGCGGGCCGATAACCACAGCGCACCGCAGGCCAGGGTAGTTAGTAACAACAGGCCAACTGCGCCCAGCAAAACCGGGTTTCGGGAACTTCGTCGGATGGATTCGTCCGGTAATACTACTGCCTTGTCCTTCGGGATTGGGGTTACAGACTTCTGAAAGGCGTCGATATTCTGAAAGCGGCTTTGCCAATGCACGGCCAGTGCTTTCAGAAGAGCCGACTCAGATTCCGGCGGAATGCTGATACTTAGTTTGCTCGGAGGTATGAGATCGTCTTGCGCCAAACGGTCCGGTGCCTCGGAGGGAGCGCGGCCGCTTAGCGCACGATAAAACGTGGCGCCCAGAGCGTAGACGTCGCTCCACGGGCCTTGCTTGCCCCCGCTGCTGTATTGCTCCAGCGGCGCATACCCGGGCTTGATGAGCACCGTCAGGTTCTGCGATTGTTCTCGCATGGCGTAGCGGGTTGCGCCAAAGTCCAGAATTTTTACCTGCCGGTCTTGGTTCAAATAGATATTGTCGGGACTTATGTCGCGGTGGAGCATTCCGGTGCGATGCACCTCCCGCAATGCATCCATGACGGGATTGAGAATACTGAGCGACTGATCAAAAGTTATTTTTCCGCCCTGCTGCTCAAGGTACTGTTTGAACGTCATACCTTCCATGTAGGCCATGACGATGTAAGCGGTGCCGTTGGCTTCGAAGAAGTCAAGCAAAGAAACAATCCCCGGGTAGTCGCGAAACTTGGCCAGGTTCCGGCCTTCTTCGACAAACTTCGCCAGCCCGTATTCGTAGTCGCGTTGGGAACGCTGGCTGAGCGGCTGGATGCTGAGGTCATCTCTTCCGCGGCCGCAGATTTCCCGCGGGAAATATTCTTTGATTGCCAGCTTCCGGTTCAGCAGCAGGTCCCAGGCCAGGTAAGTGATTCCGAATCCACCTTGCCCAAGCACTTTGCCGAGGAGATATTTTTCGATGAGCACCGAGCGCGGCGAGAGCTGCACGGGCAGCTCGGGCGGAGTGCCTTCGGCCCAGCCGCAGACTGCGCAGACTGGTGCGTCTCCTTTGTCTCCCATACAGCCCATGCAAAGATGCTCAGCGTTCATAATCTCTATCTCATCTTCCAGCTCAGTTAGATCAGTAACCTCATCAAGACGACGATCTCAAGCGTGCAAGCGCAGACTGTTTTGTCTCAGTTATCTACGATTTTTATGGATGTCTTGTGGTCTGTTGGAGACGGCAACGAAGTCGGGCCTGGCTTGTGAGGCGCCGTGGCCTTTTTCTCTGCCGAGCTGCCCTTGCCTTGCAAGGCGCGAAGCTGGTTCTGCAGGTCGTCCAATCGCTGTTGCTGAGTCCTCAGATCCTTTATTAAGTTGTCCCTTTCCGTTGCTCCAGGGAGGTCGGCGGCCTGCTGCCGGAGCGCGAATAACTTGTCCAACGCTTGCAATATTGGAAACTCCAGTGCAATTAGCAGAATGCCGAACAGGCCGATCCTTGCCAGGCGCGCCATCCTCGGGGAGGGCGGTTTCCACACGGGCGACCCGGGCGACTCGGAACCTGCGGGCGCGACGGGGGCGGTCTCCGAATCGAATCTCACTGCGATGGCGGTGTAGTTGTCATTGCTCGCGGTCGAGCGCTCGAGCAGCCGGTCCTCCATCAATCCAAGCCATTTTCGAGTTCCGTCCGCCTTCGCGAAATCAACCTCCATCTCTGGCTCGGTGACGTTCTCCCAGAAACCGTCGGTGCAGAGCAGGAACGCCGTACCGCGATACAGGGTGCGCGATTCGGAAAGAACGGTGGGGCGGAAATCGGCTTCGCTGTTTCCCAAACAGCGGAGCAAGCGGTTTCGGTCTTCATGATGCCGTATCCGGCTTGCCGAGAGCTCTCCGGCATTGACCATCGCTTGCACTACGCTGTGATCTTTTGTGCAAAATACGATATGGCCATTCTCCAGGCAGTACAGGCGCGAGTCGCCAACATGCGCCCACAGCACGCGGGCCGAATCGGTGAGCAGCACCACGATCGTGGTCCGCATCGTAGAAAGATTTGGCTGGCTTTGCTGTGCCTGCAAGACGGCCTGCTGGGCCGCTTCCAGGTGACGCTGCAACGCCGCAGTCGACAACTCGGGAGTTGCACGAAATGAAGCCAGAGCCGCCTCAACCGCCATCTTGGAGGCGGTCTCGCCCCCGCGGTGCCCGCCCAGGCCATCGGCAACCACCCAGCAGGCGGCGTGGTTCATTTCCAGAAACCCGTATGAATCTTCGTTGAGTTCGCGCCCACCAATCCTGCTGACGGACTCGGTCATGAATGACATGAGGGTTCGCCATCCTTTATTCCGGGCGCCCAGCTCAGCTCCTGGACGCGAAAAATGTATCTGCGGCTGGATTGAATCGTTGAACGGCTCGTCCTCCCGAGAGCCAGATTCGGTACGCCGTTCGGTTTGGTTTCGGGAGCTGGGGGCGGCGGGGCCGGTTGCTTTTCCTGGTTGTTACCGGGAGCCGGATTGGGCTGGGAAGTTTGTCCTGCAGCGCCTGCCGGTGGGCTGGGCGGAGTTGTTTCCACCGGCGGAGGCGGGCTAACGGGAGGAAGCGTTTCGTCTGCGGGCGCGGGTTGGGCGGGCTCAGGCGTTTTCTCTTGTGTGCCGCCGGGAGCTTCTGGCGATGATCTACTTTGCGATGATCCACCCTCGTCAGTTTTCGCTGTCGAATTCGGCGCTTTAGGTATCACCCTTTGTCGTGGCCGCCGCGGAGGCTTGGCTGGAATCGTAGCGGCATGGTGTTTCTTATCTACAGGTGGCGGATTCTCTGGTGGTTTGGTATTGGCGTTGTTAGCGGGGGCGCTGTCGCCGGCGTTCGTGGTCGAACCTGGCTTTGGAGGCGGCTGGACTTGCCTAGCGCCGGCGGAATTTTTTTCGTACCAGTATCCGGCGCCAGCGGACAAGAGGGCCAGGACGAGTACAGTGGTGGCAAGTACGCGCAACCGGGTGCGGGCGCCTCCACGTGTTTGAGACCGCCATTTGCCGCTTCTTGAGCTGCACTTCAGGGCTATGACCGTCAAATTATCTTGCCTCTTCCGCTGCTTGGCCAGAACCTGTCCTACCAAGGCGTCGCAGCCTCGTTGCAGGTCACCCCGAAAACCCTCAACAATCTCCAATTCATCGAGAGCTCGATAGAAGCCATCGCTGCATAAGATCACGCAGTCATCCGGCTGAAGGCCCAGGGGACGTGTATTCCTGTCGACTTCCTTCGGCTCGGACTGTCCAAGATAACTGGTGAGGGAACCACGCTCGGAGTTGTTCAGTGCCTCGTCGCGTGAAATTAAGCCCTGAGCGGCCTGTTCATCGAGTTCCCGGGCATAAACATGATCTGAGGTGACCCGCGTCAACCGGCTGCCGCGAAGCAGATAGATTCTGCTGTCTCCGGCGGAAATCCAATACAGCGATTGGTCGTGCAAAACCGCGGCGACCAGCGTTGTGCCTGCTCCAGCGGCCGAGGGGGCGCTCGCCACGCGAAGCACTGCGGCGTTTGCTTCGCGCAGCGAGCGGGCGAGCGCTTCCGGGATCGACTCTGCCGGAGATTTGAGACGGTAGGCCTGGAGGAAAGTGCGTACTGCCGACTGGCTCGCTTCGGAGCCGTGAGTCAGACCGCCCACACCATCGGCGACTACTCCCAAGAACCCTCCGTGCATAACAAACGTCCGGTCGCTCGGGTCGGAAAATCCAAAGGCGTCCTGCTGCTGCGGTCGCGCACCGATATGCTGGGCATTTCCGGCGGCAAATCGCGTCACGTCCCACCGCCAAAATTAATGCGAAATTCAGTCCGCCCGGCCCGAAGCAGATCACCATCTTCCAACCGTTGCTGTGCGACGAGCTTTGCTCCATTGAGGAAAGTTCCATTGGTAGACCCTAAATCCAGAACCTCGACATGCTCGCCTGACAGAAGTAGTTCACAGTGTTTACCCGACATTTCAGTGTCATCAGGGAAGGAAGCATCACATCCCCGGTCTCTGCCGATCACCGACTTCCCAGTCAGGTTAAGGTAGTCCACTCGTCTGTGTTCTTTGCCGGCAAGGACCGTAAGCTGGATCCGTCGGCCAATAGGTGAAACATCACTCAACTTTGACTCGACGGCTGTCTCAAAATGCTTGATGGCCGCCTCAACATGTTTGAACTCAGCGCTCAGTGACCCGTCCGGCAGGGCCGGCCATCCGAGCCAACTTTTCAGTTGAGCGCGGAAAACGACGCCGAGGCTGACGCCTACAACTAAGAGCAGCGATAGCAAACCCTTCCACGTTAAGACCACCGATAAAGCCGCTTTCCACCATGGTTCTTTCGGTGGCGTAGGCTGGGGCGCGATTAGATTCACACTAAGAGAAGCGCTCCCTGCGACCGGACCCGATAAGGTGATTTCCAGCGCGTGAAGTTGGTTATCGATACTGCAGCCGGTGCAATCCAGTTGCACCACGAACAATCTCCGGATCGTACTCTGCATTTCCTCGTATGCCGTCTTCAGAGACGCAGCGCCGGAGTAGATGCCTCCGGAAAGAGTTGCAAAATCGTCCAGTACCTTCAAGTACTTCTCCCTTTCAGAGACGGGAAGGCGGCTGTATCCAATGGCGTAGATGGGTACGTGGCTTGTCTGTATCAGATCGCTGACATCCTTCTCCGTGATGCCGCTTCCTTCGTCCTTGCCATCGCTGAGGATCACAATGACGCGGCGGCTGGGCAGTCCAGTTCCTCTTCCGCGGATGAAGTTCACGGCATTGCTGAGAGCAAGGTAAAGTTTGGTCTGCCGGTCCTTAGGTTTAACGGTCTGCAGAACGGCCTTGAGTCTGGCTTTGTCGTCCGTAAAATCGGCGAGCTGCTTGTACTGTTCTCCAAAGGTAAAAATCGCCATTCGATCCGAACTCTTCAGGCCATCGATCCACTCGTCGATGGCCTGCCGAATCTGTGCGAACTGTGAAACTCCGATGGACCCCGAAATGTTGACCAGAAACAGATAGGCCACACCTTCCCCGCTGGCCTCGAACGAGGTCACCTGGGCTACCTTAACGGCCTCCCCCTGAATGGCAGCCGAGAGGGCGGTAGGAGACAAGCGCGGAGGAGGCTCACCATGGTCATCCACCACGTCGAGATAAACGTTGACCACAGGTGGCTGCACCGACACCTGGCTTATGGTGAGCCGTCCAGGTTCGCCTGCCCAAGCGCATTCACTTGCCAGCAAGAGCAAAAAGATCGGGAATGCTAATCGTCGGTTTTCCCCCATGTGTACTTATCTCCGCAGAAAGGAACAAAGACCAGCTTTGTCTTTCCCAATTGGATCTGGTCGTAAGGCTGAAGCTTCCGGTGGGCCAGCAGCACTTCGCCGTTGACGTAAACCAGGCCGCGTCCATCCCCCGGCCCCAGATGGAAAGCGTTTTGTTGAGGATCGAAAGTAATGACCGCGTGCCGTTCGCGAGAAATCGATTCATCCCCCGAGATGCAGATGTACATGTCTTTCGAACGGCCAATAGTGTTGTTCTCGCTGCGGATGCGGTAGTCCCGCCCCTTTTCTGGGCCATGGACGCAGACGAACCAGCCCACCACCGGATCGATGGCGCTCAACCCGCCAGGAGAGATCACCCGCGTGGGGGCGTCGTCTCCGGGGCCGGGGCGGGCTGTGTCAGCTTTCACGCCCTGCGGACGAGTGTGCATATCGCCCTCAATCGCCGGCCCTATTTTTATGCTTCTCGGAAGTTGGATGTCGATCTCAGCCACGCCGCAGTATGGGCACTTGGTGTGCTTCTTAGGATCGTAATAGTGCCCATTGTCGCAACGCTTCATTTCCTCCTTCTTCTCCTTCTCAATGGGTTTCGGATCGGCGATTGGGTCTGGCACCGGCTTAGCTCGCGACAATAGAAGCCGTTCTTCCCGGCTCACTCCGTTTTGTTCAAGGTTCTTATTCGGATCGAGTTTCTGGCCTGTGCTTTCGTGAAGCAGATGCCAGCCTTCCGGCTTCGCCGGTTGAATATTGGTGCCGGGGTCCGTAACCAGTTCCCTGATCAGCACTCCAACCGGCTGGTCCGTAGGGAACTCCACTGGGAAAACAACTCCGTCAAGCTTCTGAATGTGAAACTTCATCGCGATATCCCTCCTCAATTGCTAGATGTCAACTATTCGTAGCGCACTGCGACCAGCCAGATCTCAGTCTTTCCGTCCGCTATGACTGAAACCGCTAAAGAGTGAAACTCGTTCAAGGGCTGGAGCTCCTCTTCCAGCGGAACGTGCTCGTCGAACCACTCGCGTTCCACTGTACGCTTCAGCAATACTTTGTGGCCGCCTTTGTTCTCGTCGACGTTCCAGCCGGTACGAACCAGTTCAAGCTCTACTTTTCCCCGCGTGGTTCCGCAGATGCGAAAGGCCTTGACCTTAGCGGCTCCGGGCGGAACGGGAATTGCCATCGAGCCCCGGGCGCTCTTTTCACAATACGCGGAGGCTACGTCAACCGTGAATTCGATTCCCGGCTCCCATTGCTTGGCTGGAACCAGCTTTTCTCCGATGCGCAGAACCTCGAGCCTTACCGGCTTGAAGGGCAACCGCATCCAACCCACGGCGGAACTCTTCGTACCCAGCGTGGTACGGACTTCCTTCTCGATTCGATGGATATTTCCGTTTTCATTCAGATGCACGCGAGCCAACGTGATGACCGAGCCGTCTTTTGCCGGCTCATGCTTTTTTTCGCTAACCTCCGGCGATTCGGTTACTCGCGTGTAGCCATCGACTCCGCCCGCGGAGTGGTGATCCGCTTCATCCCAGGTTTCCGCATAAGCGATGGTGGCATAGCCGTGAGAGCTGCGCTCAAAATTGGAAAAATCGCGCACGACGGGCGTGGCAAGAACAATTTCTCTTCCCAGATTGTCGATGGCAATTCCAGGGTCGATCACGATTTCGCGTTCACTCTTCTTGCGAACGTCGAAGCCTTCGACCACGCCCCAGCCGTGCAGCAAGCGGTTATGCTGGCGCCGCAGGGCAACGTGGTAGGCCTGTTCGGCCTGAAAGTCCTGCTCCCGCAGGAACTGGTGCGTAAAGTAATTAAGCCGTTTGACGGACACGATCAATCTCCTTTCACGGCAACTGGGCCGCCACGGGCCCCAAAACTGTGTCTACTCCCACAGTCGAGTGAATCCCCACCTGCATCTGCGGGGAGATGACCACGAAGTCGTAGACGGTGTGCGCTGGCTTGGCCAGTTCTATTACCTCATAGGCAATTCGGCGTTGTGCCTGGACTTCAATTGCAGTCAGATCGGAAGCCACCAAAGTGACGCGGAAAAAATGGGGAGGACCTCCTCCGAGATAGGTGTCTTTGCCCAACGTGGAATGCACTCCCAGCTGCAGCGGGGGAACGTCCTCCTCGGAGACCGTAGTGCCTGCGTCGACACAAAGTGCGAGAAGCTTTTCGACATACGCCCGAGTCCCGCGAATTTGGTACAGAGGAATAATGTTAGCAATCAAAGCGCGCTTCTTCGCCGGGCTCAAATTGGCGTGAAGACTCAGAGCGGCCCAGCTGGCAAGCCAGGAGAGAAACCTCTCCGGCGTGTCATGCGGATCGAACAACATGAAAAGCCGGGCGATCTTTCTGCCCAAGCCCTCGACGGTGTGACTGCCGGCCTCAGCCTTTGCCGCGGCCTTCCCGGAGTCGTGGGATCCCTCTTCGTAACCCAACAGAATTCTTTCAAAGGCGGCGAGGAAATTACGAAGAGGCCGCCCTTCTGGAGGATCCGACTCCTGATAGATAGCCGGCAGGTACTCCAGCATGGTTTTTCTTCCCGTGATTGGGACTTCGTCGCTCATAGATTCCTGACTACCAGAGGCAATGATTCGAACTCTGCTTGTTTCCCCTCAAACATGCGGAGGGAGCAAGATATCACTGCGATCAATCTGAGCTTCGACTAATTCGTCGGCTTGCAATCCAATTGCCTCGATTTCGCCACGATTGTTCCGCTTGATCCGGCCTGAGGCAGACGGGTCCACGACCAGTTCGTCGAGGAGCGCGCCACTCGAATCTTTTGCAGGCATTACAGCCTGTATTCCGGGCACCTCACCCAGAACTCGATAAAGATCCGAAACGCTGCCGTTTCCTCCGACCGGCCATCCCTTGCCGTCAAACCAGCCCTCGCGGGGATCGAAAAAAAGTTTGAGACGCTTGATAGCAGCCTCCCTCAACGGCTCCGCGGGCGTACCGCGCCGGGGAACTATGGCGAGCCGGCACTTCAGGCTCAAATACCGCGGCCCCACAACGTGGAGTCGAGTGGTCAGGAGCCGGGCGGGTTCCAGCGCCTGCCGGATGCTGGTCAGCAATTCACGGCTAGGATGACGACCGCTCTCCGGTATAACGACCATGCTGACGTGCCCGGGAGCCTCCTCAGCTCGCGCCCCAGACTGCTCGGCCTCAAGGTCGCGCCAGGGAACACACTTCGCCCGTGCTACGGTGGCCACGGATCGAGTCAACAGTTCAAAATCCGCAGCAGTGACCGCACGCTTCGGCTCTCGCAGGGCGCGAACGGTTGCGCGCCTCGCCTTCAGAAGATCCTTTTCCGGCTTCCACTCTGGTCCGTGGATGAGCTTCAGGAATTCGATGACATTCTTGTCGCCTATCCGGTTCAACTGGTACATCAGCCTTTCGCTGAAGTAAGCGAACAGTTCGACCAAAGTAATCCCTGGATCGGAGGGATTGTGATTCGTCCACTCCGGGGCACAAGCCGGAATCAGCGAGCGACCCTCCTCCAACAGATCCTGCCAGCGGAGATCATCGAGATTAGGCAAGTTCAACGGCACTCTGCTCCTCCAGCGTCAGCGCGATTTTGTATTGGCCACAGCAAATCAGGAAGTGCCCCGTTTTTTCCCCGCCGGGACGGTCGGCAACCGCAATCACGCGAAGATCGCGGATGTGATTGACGCCGGGAATCTGTTCGATCAGCCCACACAGATCAAACTTCTGCGGAAGGCGGCCGAAATCCCATCCACAGCCATCGGGTCCACCGGTGACGGGATGAAGATAGAGATCGAGTTTTTCCCTAACCGTGCGCTCGACATCGCTGGCATCCCCGAGGTTATCAACGACGATTTCCGCATCCACATCTACGCGAACATATTCGGGCCCAGTGAGGACTATCTCGACAGCGGGCAGGCGTCCATCATCCAAGAACGTGCGCACACGGTCTAACAGGTCAGAGTCGGGCAGGGGCCTGGGGTCCGCCGAACGCGGCACAATGATCAGGCTGACCAGGCCGGGCCGCAGCCGCTTTGCCCCAGGCGCCAATGACAAGTCATACAGTGGAACGCATTTGACGCGGGCGACCTCGCGCGATGCGAGCATGGCCAGATCTTCGAAGTCTTCGAAAGTAACCGCGCGCCCACCGTGCCGCACTCCACGCGGTCCGCGTTCGAGCAGCATCGCGTTTTCTTCCGGATCGGTTCCACCGCTGGCCGGTATCCAATTCACCACTTTCTGGATGTAGGGGACGGCGCTGTTTAGCTTCGCGATTGCCTGCGCTGGCTGGTTGCCGGATACCCCACCGCCGCTGCGGTACCGCGTCATGCGGATATTGCCGGGAAGAACCGGCGGGATCAGACCACAAATGCCATCGCCGAAACTTAACTCGCCCTTGACGTGATCGAGAACGTAGTGCCGGTCGCGCGGCCCGGATCCGTAAAAATTAGCTACTTCATGCCACGTCACCCAATAATGAGTCCGACCGTTGGGCTCGGTGAACGGCTGTATGGCGCCGTCGCCTTCGTCATCCTCGATGGTTTTGCGCTCATTCAGTGGAAGCATGGTGGGCTCACGGACTTCCAGTTTTTGGCCCGGGAGCACCGACACTTGAGTAGTTTGAAACTTCTGGGTAGCCTTTCCGTTACTGGAGCCCAGAATGTCGTTCACAATGGAGGAACCTTGGATCGCTGTGGCGGTGTTCAAATAAATATTTCGAATGGTGGGGTCGAAACGGTTAGCATTGGAACGCATCCGCAGCCAATAGCGCTCCCGCCCAAATTCCTTCTTCACCACGAAATCGTTGGGCGGAAGAAACTGAATCAGTCCGGTTCGGCGAAGATTTTGGGTTTCATCGCGAACCGAACATTTTCTCCAGGCCACGCCATCCCAGTACTCCCAGGTGGCGACTCCCAGGGTGTCGGCCAGATCGCCGCTCTTCTGCGAGCAGTCGCCCGCTATAACCACGTATGCGCTCACCGGCTGGTTGGGAAACTTTCCCTGTCTTCCCTCCACCGGCGCGGGAACACCAGGATTCGCGGGCCGATTTGCGGCGAGTGGAGGGTCTACCGCAAAACCAAAATGGATAGAAGGCGAAGCGTCATCTGCCGCTATGGGGATAAATGGTTTGAAAGGGATCTGTGAGTTTTCTTGCGCATACACAAAATCGTTGCAGGTGAGAACGGCGGAGGGCTGCGCCTGCTTTTGCACCACGTAACCGAGCTTAATCGACCGAATGGAAGGCGGCGCTAAAGTCGCCGGCTTCGCCACTAAGGCTCCAGTAGATGGATCCCTCTGGAACTGCGATTCCTCCCCGTAATTGCCCGCCGCAATCCGTACCCTTATCCAGTAGTTTTTCTGCCCGTTCAGATTCAATTCCGCAGGCGGGCTGCTAAACCTGAACGTTACGTTTCCATCGGCGGAGAGAGAATTAGTCTCGTCCGCGAATTCCGGGACGCTGGTATCGCCGACGGCGTCTCCCAGGCGCAGGAATCGGCTCTTCCCCAACTTTGTCCATTCCTGCCCGTTCCAGAACTCCCAGCTGAGCTGGGTGTTGTGGATTGTTGTGTTCGGAATGCCCACGTCCGATCCCGCCGATTCAGAGTTCGTGAGTTGAACTTGGAGCGTGATGTTGGCGTCCGGGTTCGAAAAGGCTTCTTTGTTCGCCAAGTAAAGCGTGTCTCCGAACTTCGGCCTCTCTCCGAAGGGGAAGAAATCTTTGGTCAGGTCCAGCTTCAGACTGTTGTAGAAGGCTTGCTCGAGGGCAAGGCCGGTCCTTGCCAGCTGCATCTCGGCAGTGATTGCGCTCACTTTCGGCAATTGTGACGCGCGCACCATATCCGCCACGGGCTGCGTGCTGGGACTGATGCGGGTGAGCAGGCGGCAGCACAGCCAGCGCCCGGAGATTCCTTCGATTGCAACTGGCGGGGTCTGGGGCAGGTTGAGAAAGACGATGTCGCCACTCTGAGTCAAGTTCTTCGTAGTGTCTTCGCTGGGAATCAACACAAGTTTGTTGCTTGCTCCGGCGGGCGGCGCGGGGTCCGGGAGGCGCAGCTCCCACTGGAGCGAGCGCGAATCAACCATTGGAATTGCGCTCTCGGCGAGTACAAACTTTACACGTAATTGATCGATGTGCGGCCAAGACGCGCTCACGGGCACGGCGAAATACAAAACGTGCGGAATGGAGCTGACCCCAGCCGGTGGCAGGGCGGCTGCATCTGCCGTTACCGCGGGCTGGACGTTGGTTGGCACATCGGAAGGCAAAAGGAGGGTTGAGCTCAGATCCCTGTATTGATCGCGGGCGCCGAATTTGGTGAACAACGAATCCAGTCTTGCCGTGGTTACGACCAGGTCCCGCTCAGTTTCGAAAATGATTGGTTTTTGCTGCCCCGGGCCGGGTGGGGCCGCGACTTGCGTACCCGCAGGAACCTTGGCGCAAGTTGCGCTTCCGGGGGCCATCGAAAAGGTGAGCGGGACGCGCGCCGCCTGCATGGGCAACTGCGAAACTCCTAGCAAGTCGAGAAATGCCAGCAAGTTTTTCTCGGGGGCCTGGTTCAGCCGATTGATGATGAGTTCCCCGAAGCGCGCAAAAACGTTAATCAATGCCGAATCGAATCCTCCTTCGTGTTCAGGCCACTGAGCCGAAGGCAGGAGCGAGCGCACCTCGCGGCAGATTTCCCGAGCTGTACGTTCATCGAGTTTGGGAAGCGGAACCATCACTAGTCGCCTACCGCCAGGTAAAACGGATATACGAGATTGAAGAAATTATTGGTGGAACGCACACGGTAATGAATGTTGATGAGGAGAACTTCCCCCCGTCCTTTAACTTCCGTATCCACATCGAGCACTTCGATTCGCGGCTCCCAGCGCACCAGGGCATCGCGCACTTGCTTCTTGACCTGGCCCAGGGTCGCCGCTTCATTCACGGCAAACACAAGATGGTGCAAACCGCAGCCGAAATCGGGACGCATCACTCTTTCTCCGGGAGCGGTCGCGAGAATGATCCAGATCGACTCCCGGATGCTTTCCTCTCCGCGGCTGATCGAAATCCGGTGCCCTTCGTCCTGATGCACCGGAAAGCCCCATCCCTTACCCAGAAAATCCGCGAGCATGGCAATCGCTCCTCAACCACCTCAGTTGATGTTCACCATCGCGCCCTTGATGGTCATCGGGGCCTGCGATTCAATATCCATGGTTGTGTTCGCCGTAATACCTATGCTTGTGTTTGCCGTGACATCTATGGATGTGTTCGCCGTGATGTTAATATCCGCATCGGACTTGATGTCGATGCCCTGGCTGGCGTGCAGCGTCATCTTCCCCGTGCACTCCATATCAATGCTGTTGTCCGAACTCTGGATCGTGATCTTGTTGCCACCGGTCTTGTCGATGATTTCAATCTTCTCGTTGCCATTGGTGTCGTCCAGGCGAATCAAGTGGCCGCTGCGGGAATGGATCACCCGAATATTGTTTTGGCCGTCACTGTTTGTCGTGGGCGGTGCATCCTTGCCATTCCACAGAGCGCCTATAACATAGGGGGACCGCACGTCCCCATGCTCGAAAGCAACCAGAACTTCGTCATCGACTTCAGGCAGGAAATATGTACCCCGGCCGGAGCCTCCCATCGGTACGGCAATTCTCGCCCACCAGCTTTCGTTGTCGTCAGAGAGCCAGGGAAACTTAACCCGGACGCGTGCCATGTTGCCGGAGTCCTGATTATTGGTGACGACGCCAACCACGACGCCGAAGAAGCGCCCCGGTTCGTTCGCACCACCTTTCGGCGTTAATAAGTCGAGAAGACTTGTGCTCATGAGATTGCGTCCCTCAAGCTGAGACTGAGTTCCTTTTCACTGTCAGGCTGGTCTTATATCCATCCCCGCCAATATCGTGCGTGGCCTCGTCGATCATGTAATAGCCCTCGAAGCGTGGCCCCACCCCCAGCATTTGAATCACCGTGCCCGCCCGCAAATCAGGCACGCCAATCGTCTCCGCCGTTCCCGACACGAGTCCCATCGCCTGATTGTTGTAGGAGGCCTTCGCATGTTCGTCACACTCCGCCTGCGAACCGAAGGGTGTAGTTACGTGAACCATCGTCCGATCCGTTTTGAAGGCACTTGAGGGCACGTCGCCGCCCGCCTGCGTCCCCCCCATTTTCGACGTTTGATCCGAAGAGCTGGCGTTGGAGATAAGAGCTTGCTTCGAGGCCGGATCCCAGGATCGGGTCTGCACCTTTGTAGGTGGCGCGGAGGCGTTCATCTTCAGGCTGAACGTCGTCAGCGGCAGGATGTTCGAGCCTGTCGCCACCGCCTTTTGTGCCTGCGCCCACACTAGAGTGTAGGTTTTCGCCGTGGCTTCCTGCGATTTTTGAAAATAGAGCGTCTTGTCTTTCACCAGGATTTCAAAATGAATTTTTCTGGCGCGCTCGCGCAAGAACTCCAGATCGGTCTGGTTGGACTGCATTATGTACTCATATTGCGTCCCCGGATCATCCGCCTGTACCTGCAAATTAAGCTTTTGCCCAATCTGCTCGGCAATGTCTTTGTCGCTCACATTCTGGAAGGTCCGCGTGTTGTTCGTACCGCGCAAGCGATGCAGCAGGTTGTGGCCTTCTATGGTGACCGTGGGAATGTCTCCGGCAGGGAACGTGGGGCTGATTTGCGTAATTTCCCCGTCGATCATGTCCTGCAGGTCATCTGCGTAACCCAGGGCAATTTTCACGGAATTGCCTTCCCGGAAAAGGTCTGCGTCCGACGTATGAGTCCAGCGCATTTTCGGCATCGGATTCGCAATCGTGAAGCTGAAAGTGTCGAGCGTGTCCGGCTTGCTGACCACCTGGACCTGCTCGATTTCGTACGAAACGTCGGCCTGTATCTGCGACCCATTCACTATGATCTGAAAAGCGGGCGCGAAATAGTTGGTCACGTTTTCGACCTCCCCGCATTATTCAGCGCCGGAATAATCAACACATGCCCCGGCTGCAACTGGTCTGGCTCATCCAGATCGTTGGCTTCGGCGATGGGCCGCCAATTGCCGGGGTCCCCGTACTCCTCGCTGGCGATGTTGTCGATCCGATCACCGCTCTTCACCACGCGATTTTTCCGGTGGTCCGCCGATTCCGTCGGCTGCACTTGTACCAGCGCGTCGATATCGATGAACTCTTTGAAGCTCACGCTTAGCGTTGCGCGCACAGGCGTACCGTCCGCCAGAAACAGGGTGAACTTGCCGCTCACGTGGTCCAGTACTCCGCAAAATGTGAAACTTCCCCAGGCGACTTCGCATATGGGAGGAGCATGAGTGTCGGGGTCGATGAGCAGCAGATCGTACACAAGATCGGTATCATCGCGGACATCCGTGCCCTCCTCAAAGGTATCGAAGTAGAGATCCATGTCGAGAGTGCGCGTGTTGCCGTGGACATATTGCAAAATGGGGGCTTCGAGACCCGGGACCGCAGCCTCCGCAATCTGGTTTGCCTTGGCCAGGCTGTACTCGGTCGGGTTAAACAGGACGTTGAACGCCGGCTGGCCTGCGGGGGTGATTGAAATCACTTGACGTTCCATTCGCTAATGCCCCCTGCGCTGCCGCTCGCTCGCGAGCCGGCGTACCAGTAACTCGTACACCCGATTTGCCAATTGTGTTATATCGGCATTTTTAAAGCCTTGAGGCGTTCCGCTGGATGGTCTGGTTGCCGTTGGCGTTACAGTTGGCAAAGTCGGAACTGGGGTCTGCCATCGCGCCCGTTGTGGCCCGAGCGACCAGGGGATAGGAACTTCTGACGGCCTGCGGAAATGACGCTGGAAGATTGGACTCCGGCGCCCTTTGCAACTGCTCGGTCGCCGCCGCTCGATGCGTGAAAGTCGAGCCTGGGGACGAATTGTTCGCCGCATCGAGCATGGAAGCGGAAGACCCATGGACGGAAGCGGAGGGCGACACGCTGGCCAACCGGTGGAGAGCAGGCGTCGGGCTAACCCTGTTGAAGCGCGGCAATGCGATGGGCAAAGATGGTCGCAGGAGCGATGGCTCGGTTTGTCTTGCCGCGGAGGGCCCATGGGTTAGAGTAATCGTGGAACGCAGCCTCGCTGGTGACTGCTCAACTCTGGTTCTGGCCGCGAGAACCGTGTCATCACTTGCAGGGTCTAGTTTCAGTGCAACGGTTCCTCCGTCCGTCCGCGGCGAGCCGTTCTCGCCGCTGCGCAACACCGTAGCGGCAAAAGTTGCGCCGCTGTTTGCCGCTGGAATCGCCGGATTTTCGGCCTGCGTTGCCGCCGCCGCGCTCATCGCGTCCATAGTTGTTCCGTTAGCGGTTCCGTCGGCGCCGCTCTGCGGCGCTTGCTTCATGGAAGCGCTTCCAAGCGGGGATTTCGGAACGAAGTGCGTGATGCTTTGGCTTTCGCCCGTTGGCTTATCGCGATGTCCTGTCGCAGACCGATTAATCCCAGCCTCGAGAGGAGCTAAAGTCACAGGCCGATGCGGATCCAAGGGCTGAACTTCAATTCTGCCTGATGTTAAATTCGTTCGCGGCTCGGCCTGATGTGTGGTCGTGGCGTCCGGAAGCCTCTGCCCCAGGCGACCGCCGGAATTCGTAGAAACATGCGTGAATGCCCTGCCGAGACTCTGCGAACTCGGCGAGGGAGGGGAAGATAGCGCTGGCGCGCCTTCTGGCAAAGACATGGACGGAGTTGGATCTGCGGCACCTGCACCCGTAGATTCCGTTTTGGATCCGGAGTGGGACGGCTCCTGAACCTCTGACGATTTGTATGCACCAGCAGATGACTGGGAACTTTCAGGACTCGAATGGATCCGAGAGGGAGCTTGTACGCCGGGATCTTGGGCTGCCTCCCATCGCTTTCTCTGGCCTGCCAGTGCTGGAGTTACTGAAGACGTGCGCTGCACAAAAGAGTCGCCCTCCAGCCGGCTAACGGAAGAACCTGGCGAGCGCTCAATACCGGCTCGCGCGGGTAGAACGTGACTCACCAATTCAGCATGCGAACTCGACGAGGGAGGGGAAGATAGCGCTGGCTTGGCTTCTGGCGAAGACGTAGATGGAGTTGGACCTGCGGCACGCGCAGCCGTATATTCCGTTGCCAGGGATCCGGAGTGGGACGGACCCTGCAGCTTTGATGATTTGTGTGCACCAGCGGCTGACCGGGAACTTTCAGGACTCGACGATAACTGCGCATGGATCCGGGAGGGAACTTGTAGGCCGGCATCTTTGGCTGCTCCCCCTCGATTTCTCTGGCCTGTCGGCGTTGGAGTTACTGAAGACGTACGCTGCACAAAAGAGTCGCCCTCCAGCCGGCTCATGGGGGAACCGGTGGGGTGCTCGATACCGGCCCGCAGGGGTAGAACATGGCTCACCAACTCAGAGTGCGTCGCGCCCGGATCGAGCTTGGATCGTGACAGGGGGTAACGAGCTCGGTCCGCGTGCTTCTCTTTATGTTCGACTTGCGAAGCGGTTACCCCCGAGTTGTTGGTTGAGGAAGTTTCTACCTTATTGTCGTTCCTCGGGTCCGGGATCTCCGGAGCAGGTTTCACGGTCGGAGGATGGCCCTCCAGCAAAGGCCGCGAGGCCCCTGGTTGCTCCTCTCCGTGCGGCTCGGTGAATGTGTTTTCCGTTAGGCCCACGGTATGGAGCACGCGAGGCGATGTGGACTGGGGCCCGTCGGTGGATGCCGGAATTCCTAAATCATGCAATCCCTCCGGCGAGCGGAAAACATTGGCCGGTAGCGAGGTTCTAGGCCGGCCTCCCAGTGAGCGGCGGAAAATTGGTGGTCCTACGTACGTCGGGCCCACTTTTGTTGGTTGTGTCGGCTCTACTGCACGCAGCGTCGCCCCTTGTCCTTCGGTTCGCACGGGGTGATCGGTGCCGGTCTTGATGTCCGGGCTGCCGTGTCCCACGGCCGGTTCAACCTGGAACGGTTCTTTTTCGCTCACTTTTCTTTGAAGTTCCGTGCTTGGGGCCGGGACGCCAGCTGGAAGTGAAACATCGTGCCCCGAGGGTATGGTTGGAGCCGTCCCACCTTGTGCCGGCAACGCGGCGCCTTTGCCAGAGGTTGATGCCCTGAATAAGTCATGATGGACAGACTCCAAAATTGTGGACTGCACGTTGCGCGTCTTCCCTGACTTTTTGTGACTGGAACGTAAGACCGGACTTCCGGCGCTCTCGAGTGAGGGCTGAATGGTGATGGATGAAACCGAGGCCGTGCTCACCGAACGATCCGAAGACGGCGCATCCGTCGCCGAGATAGCCGCGCCGGACTCCGAACCTTCGGGAGCCAGGCTCACCGCGGTCGGAGCCGATCTCGTGGACGAGACATCACCAACAAATCGGGAGAGCTTTGCTGCCGATGTTGCGTTGTCGTTCACTGTTCTGGCATCCGCAGAACGCAAAATCGGAGCCGCTTCCGTCGCCGATGTCGATAGCTCGGAAGCCGGAGCCGGGTAAGTTTCTCCGGCACTGGCTGGCATCGCTGCGGAAGGAGCGGAGCCAAGAGCGACTCGGTATGGGCGGATAGGAACTTCCGTCGTGTTCCGGCGGGCTGAAGCAAAGTTGCCTAACCATTGGAGACTTGGCAGACCCTGCCGTGCACCCTCGCCCACGCTCCAGCGCTGAAGAATGTTTCGCGCAAGCGGTAAACGGTCGGCGCTAAACCACGCCAGGCGGCTGGCTATGCTGGGCCCCATGGACGAGGCCGAAGGGAAGCCCAGATGGCGAGCGTAGAGCTGATGCCCAAGTTCGAGTGGCACTGGAGACGCCTTAGACTCCTGGGGAACGCTGTTCTTGCCTTGTTCTGGACTATCCTGCATAGCAAGTGAAAAGCCTCTATCTATATTCTTATTTGCAACACGGTTACGGCTCACCCAAGCCCGACCGTCAACGTGACTTGGGGCACCACCACAGCGACGGAAACGCTCACACCTATCCCGGCGGCGGGTGGCGCCGGTGGACCCGCGCTGGCAAAGACCAAACCTTCATGCGCCAGTTCGATGGACTCGATCGCCACTTCGGAGCTTTGCGCTTTGAAGTCCGGCCCCGCCCACTTCACAGGATAGGCATTTTGGAATGTCCACCGCCGTTGCTCAGACCCCGCACTATCCATCAACACCACATCCAAAGACTTGCGCTGAATCGTGCCCTGCAACACCTTGCAGTACCACGACCACAGCTCCTGGCTGTCGGTAATGCCTTTTTTCAAAACCAGATTTGACGGATACTTCGCCGGACCTGCCCGCTTATGCATGTACCCGTTGACTCCGCCCTCCCGGTATTCATTCACTTCAATTTCCGCCTGCAAGCCGGAAACATCGTTGAATGCCGCCATGATTATGCCGCTGATTTCCACGGCAAAATTGAACGACAGAATTGGATCGTGGCGAGCTGCCATAAATCAGTTCTCCGGTTTGGCCGCTTCGTTCAATTGCCGGTTAATCCTCGACACCTCCGCCACCCAGCGCCTGCGCTCGTGATGATCCAGCGACATGATTTGCTCATGCGGCCAGTGCAGGTAATAGGCAATGAAGGCTACCTCCTCATACAGACCTTGCGAGGGGTAGCCGATCATTCCCCCACGCTGCTCATCTCCACCTCGAATTTCGCCTCGCAGTGAGGACAAGTAACCCCGAGGTTACTGTGGCCGTTTTCGTTGATCCGGCGATAAAAGTCCTGCAGAAACGCCAGATCGGCCGAGAACAGCCCTTCCATCACCTTGGGGTTAATGTGGGTCAAATCGCCAAGGCGGGTAACCACTCGGGACAGCAGAATGAGCACCAGGTACCCGGGATTCGTCTGGACCCGCGGATCCTTCATGGGTGCGACTTCGTCGAATGCGGTGGCAAGCCGCATCACGCCCTCCCGGTGCACATTGCCGTCGCCGTCGACGTAGCCTCGCGGCAGCGTGAATGGAAACTCGGTTTGCACCTTCATGCCTTCTTGAGCCCTTCATGCACGATTTCCAGGGTCTCGATCGCAACCTCATTCGCGGTCGCATTGAAGCTGGGTCCGGTCCACTTGGTCGGCCATCCATCGACGAAGTTCCAACGTTCCTTTTCCTCACCCGCTTCGTCCAGCAGGATGATGGATCCGTTCTTTCGTTCGGTCTTGCCTTGAATTGCTTTGTCACGCCAATCCCACAGAGAGTGATCGTCCGTGGTGCCCCACTTCAGGGTGACGTTCGAGTGGCTGTTGAGGCCGGTTAGCTTGCGGACAATGTTCCCCTTCTCCGTGCCCTCGCGATAATCGACGGGGGCAGTCGTAGCATCCAAGCCCGAACACTCGCGAAATCCGTTGCGGCTGATCCCGTCGATTTCGAGTTTGAAATTATAACCACGCCATGGATCTTTCCTGTCTCCAGTAGCCATACTTCCTCCTGCCTCCTATAAGTTTTGCTCGGGCCTGATCGGTCCCGAGATACTCACCCCGCTGGCACCGTGAATCAAACGGACTACGACGAATTCGTAAGGGTTCGCCGGCGCAAGGCCGATTTCGGTAACTACTTGACCTGTGTCGCGAAGCTCCGGCGGGTTGGTTTCGGCGTTGCACTTGATGTAGTACGCCTCCTGCGGGGTTCGTCCCTTCAGAGCTCCCCGCCGGTATTCTTCGCTAAAGTAGGCATTTAGTTCGCGCTCGATTCTTGCCCACAGCTTGGCGTCGTTCGGCTCAAAGACAACACCTGACATGTGCCAGTTGATCCAACGAACCGCAGTCAGGAACAGCCGCCGAACGTTGACGTAAGTCCAGGGGTCGTGCCCGCCTAAAGTCCGGGCACCCCAAACCCGTATGCCGCGTCCCGGGAACGATCGCAGGCAGTTGACTCGCTTGGGGTTGAGGAAATCCTGTTCGGTGTGGTCAACATGTCTTTCGAGATCGATCACCCCTTCCAGGAGCTCATTCGCGGGTGCCTTGTGCACTCCCCGGCTCTCGTCGGTCCGCGCGTACACGCCTGCGACGTGGCCGCACGGCGGAACCAGCAGTGTGCTCTCGTCGAACCCGCGCACACGGATCCAGGGATAATAGATTGCGCCATTGTTTCCGTCGATACTGCTCCATTGCTGCGAGACGCCTTCTTTCTCGTCACCCAGCCAGGAGTCGAGTATGGCGAAACGGTCACCCAGGGTTTCACAATGGTCCACCACCAGTTGCTGCCGTTCGAAATTCGCCACTCTGTCCTTTAAAGGGTCAGGCAGGCAAACGAGATCGACTGTGTGCAGAGTGCCGGCTGCATCGAGCGCATTCTGCAGAGCTTCGGCACTTTCATTCTGGAGGACAACGACGTAACAGAGCGTGCCACCGTTTTCAAAGAAGCCCCGCACGCCATAGGCCAGCATGCAGTCCCGATACGGTTTCCCGACATGCTGCATGAAATGCGACCAAAGACTGAGCAGGTGCACGCGTGGGACGGGTCTCACTCCGTCTGCCGCTGGCTTCATCAATCCGATGAACACGGGCACACCCGTCGAGAATCTGCTCCGGCGTGGCGGATTGAACCTATCCTCCAGATACACGCCGGGCGCATAGATCGCGAAATACTTCTTGTTTGCCGGTACCGGCTTCCGCCGGTCCGGTACGGATGTGCTCGTGCCCATGTCAACCTTTACCTTTGCCTGCTATTTCTTACTGCGCCGCCGGCCCCGCCCACTGCTGGACGCGGAAGACCACGAACTCTGCGGGCTTGACGATCGCCACTCCAATTTCCGTTGTCACTTTGCCCAGATCGCGCTCTTCGGGCGGATTGGTTTCGTCGTCGCAGCGCACGTAGAAGGCTTCTTGCGGCGTGCTGCCGAAGAGCGCTCCGTCGCGCCACACCGTGGTCAGGAAGGCGCCGACATTGCGTTCGATCTTGGCCCACAACGAGCGGTCGTTCGGCTCGAACACCACCCATTGCGTTCCTTCGTCGATCGACTTTTCGATGAAGATGAGAAGCCGCCGCGTGCTGATGTATTTCAGATCGGCGTTGATGTCGCCACCGATGGTGCGCGCACCCCACACCGTGACCTGTCCGTTGATGTGGCGAATGCAGTTGATCCCATCCGGGTTCAATCCATCCTGCAGCGCTTTGCTGATCTGATGTTCCAGTCCCAGCGCGCCATGCACAGGCTCATTGGCGGGCGCCTTATGTACGCCTCGCGTGTGGTCGACGCGGGAGTAGATGCCGGCCATGTGCCCGCTCGGGCTGACATAAATCTCCCCCTCGTCCAGATCCGCAACGTCGGGACCATCTACCTGAGTCAGCGCCGTGACGATGTCGAACACCTTGATGCGCGGGAAATACAACGCGCCGTAATCCGTGTTACTCATCACCTTGATGTCGTCTACAATCAGTTGATCCGGATTCGGCGGCGCGTCCAGGATCGCCACGCGATCATGGAGATTTTCGCAATGGTCGATGATGTTGCCCTGCACCACCTCATCGACGATTCCCGGAGCTACCACCATTGAGAGTTCATCGATAGGTTCCAGCGGCGCCAGCGCCGTCGGGGCTTTCAGGCCGGTGATGTCTTTGTAGCGCATTACGTAACAGCGCGTGCCCCCGTTGTTGTAGAACCCGTACACCCCATGCACCAGCCTTTTTTGATCTTCGTTGGTAGAGAAGTCGCCAAAGTGCAGCTTGAATTCGCCGAAGGTCGTGCACAGTATGGGCACGCCTTCCGGCGCCAGGTCGCTCGCAGCGCTGCGGCGCGCGGCGAGCGCGAGCTTTTCCTGCGCGTCACGAAACTTCTTCAATCCTGGGGCCGTGGTGTCCTGAGGCCGCGGCGGCTTCACTCCCGCTTGAGCCAGCGCATCGCGATCCTTCTTGGCAGCGTCTACGTCGGCTTGAGGAGCTGGAAACTTCCAGGTCCGGAACTTTTTGTTGTTGGGGTCCGCATTGCTCGGATCCGGATCGAAGTCTGGATTCTCTTCCGGAATATCCACACTGTCCGGAACGACGCCGACAAATGCCGGTGTGCTGGTGCTGACGCCGGCGATAGGTTTGATACTGGATGGGACTTCTTCAACGTATACACCCGGATGCAAATATTCTGGCATTCTGATAGCTCCTTTTTGAAATCGCTCTTACCCGCGGGACTACTGCCCGCACCCCGTGAAAAAATTCTGTCAGCGGCGCGGTCTTCGAATTTTCAGATCGAACTTCATGATTTCCGCCATGCTCTTCGCTTCTGCCGGTTTTCCGGTGGACTTGGGCTCGGCCTCGACCTTCGGCTTCGGTTTGGCCTGGGGTTGGGGCTGAGGCTTGGCCTCCGCCTTGGGCGGGGCATCCGGTTTTCGCTGCGCCTCCGCTTTTGGTGCCACATCCGGCTTCTGCTGCGCATCCGATTGGGGCGCGGCATCGAGTTGACGGTCTTCGGCGGCGTTATCGAGTTCAGGCTCGTCCGCCGCTTCTTCGTCCTTCTGTTGCTTCTTCGCGCTCATGCTGCTTTCCTCCATTTACCTGGACCGCTGATTCCCAGCCGGCCCGCGCGATATTCGTCTTCTGCCAACCTCAGCCAAATTCGAATCGAGGCTGTCTTCATCCATTCTCGTGAGTCAGTTTGAAGTCTTCGAGTGTCTTCGAGGCACCGGCCCCCCCCAGCGTGAACTCTTGGGACTCCGCGCGGTAGCCTTGCGCCGATACCAGCAACGTGCGTTTCCCCGGTTCAATGCCTGCCACCGTGTATTGTCCCTGCGCGTCGGTAAAGCTAAGTTCGCCGCTGCCCTTGACTCTCACGCGTGCAAGCGCCACTCCGCTTTCCCGGCCAGTTCCCGTAACCTTCCCCTTGACATGGGTGGGCGGTAGCGCGCAGCGCACGAAGGGTATTTTTGCGTTGCCGTCGGCGCCCCGAGAAACCTTTGCCGGTTCCTCCACTTTGCCGTAACGTTTGCCGCAACTCGGGATCGAAGCGCTTACGCTGTATTTGCCGTCTGGCAGATCCATGAAATAGAAAAGCCCGTCTGCTTTGGACCGCGTCCTGTCCAGTCTTTCAAGCATGGTTTTCCAGCGGTCGCCATAGGGCAGAGCCGCGATTTCCAACTTCTTGGTGAAAGATTCCGGCCCGGTTATCAGGACTTCCGCATCGCGGAGCGGCTTTCCGGTGCCCGCGTCAAGCACGCGGCCGCAGATGCCGACCCTGTGCCGGACAATGTCCATGCCATTTTTCATGCCAGATCCTGAGGGCGAAGCTTCAAATTAGGGTGAAAGTTCAAAGTCTTATCGGTGACCGGCACTTCGGTCTCGATCGCCCGGTCAGGCACGATCCCAATGGTCACGGTGTAATTCAATGCCGCTTTCGGCTTCCCGCCGAGTGCCTGCCAAAACTCCGATACACTCTGCAGGCGGCCGGGCTGAAGCGTGCTCGAGGGTAGCGGCGGTTCCTGTCCCCTCAGGCTGCCCTGCAACAGCACTTCCGGAATGATGGGATAACGCAACAAAACCTTCATGACTTCACTGAGCAGCAGATGTTCGTCGAGAGGCCGGCTGGTTGAACCTTCGCTAGCCCATGCCGTAATCAGATACGAGCAGTCCACCCGGACCGGCTTACGCTTCTTGGTGGCGGTGCCGTCGTCATTGTGCTCGACGATCCATCCTGTGTTGCGCAATTCCATGTTCTCGCGAATGTCGTAGAGAAAAAGATCAACCGCCGGCAGGATCACGCCGGACGGCGGAAACTCACTGTCGGGTGCGGCAAAGCTGATTCCCACCTGCTTGAGGAATGCGCGCGACAGCTCACGCCTCAATAACTCTTCGACCGTCCTGTCCAGATCATCGATCATGCTTGGTCTTTTCTGATCGTCTGCGCGCAACCGCGCAGCGGCGCGGCGGCGAAAACGGTGTTGCGCAGCTTCCCATGTCAAAACCGTCCTATTAGTTCTAGGTGCTTACTGGTCTCGTTTCGTGGACCCAAACGTTGCCTCGTATTGAGCGATGGATTCACCCAGTACCTTCAGCAACTCCTTCGCGTACGACGGGCTGGTGACGATTCTGGTATGGAAATGCTCCTGTGTGCCGTCGGAATACAGTTGCCCGAAGTCCAGCAAGAACTCGAAGGCATTGTGACCGATTTGAAAATAGTTCGCGTATTTGCCCTCGATAGCGCCTTGAGTTGGATCCTCGCCCTCGTAGCGTTTGTCAGCCATCAACAATCTGCGACCCCTCAATTCGAATCAGAAGCGCAATGTCCGCCCGCCGCAGCCCGAGTATCCATGTGGGGGCTACTGCAATCTCACGGCCAATTTGCGGGAGGGGCTCTGCCGAGCGCAGGCACCGAAATAAAGCCGGTTTGCAAGAAACAAAAGCGGCGAAATCCAATTCCCCACCTGCCTCATGCACCAGAGCTGATACACAATCGCGCCGCCTCGGGAGAACCGAATCCTATCGATCGGGCGAACCGCGCTGTAGATCGATGGCCATAAATCTCTTTAGAACCCAGTCGATGCCCCGAAATGTGCCGTGCAGCGACAGCCGAACAGCGGTTGTATCTCCGTCGTTGTCACTCCGCTGTAACAACGCAACGCCGATTGATACATGCGGCTTCGAATCGAACGCCTGCGGGTCTTATAAGCGAGAAAGGACTTTCCCGCAGTCAGGAAGCCGCGCCTAAGCCAGACCGGGCGGCTGCCTACGATGAACGCTAGTGTTTGAGCGCGAACCGAAAACATCTTGCAGGGCGAATCGTTCTCGGCTACGTCACGTTAAGTCCCTGGGGAGACTGCACCGAACTGGCAACCCGATTGCCACTAAATTAATTCGCCGGTCGATCGGCGCTGGCGCCGAAGAACTCGGAAACCGGATGGACGCGGCAATTCATGAGCACGCATTGAAGCCCGAGGGGAAACCCTCACCCGGAGCTGAGCGCGCGTACGCGGGCCCCAGCGATGCAACGTCGCCAGCGGAGCCCTATGGCAGTTCCATTGAGCACATACTCGCGGAACTTGAACGAATCGACTTGCTGATTCAGATCCAGATTCGCCGCGCCCGCCAACTCCATCAGGACGACGAATTTCAGGGACTCTACATCTCCGAGCAGGAGGTCGATTCACTGTTGGCGCAGCCTGTCGGAATGCCGCGCTGGGCGCTTGCTTCGCCGCTAGGTCCGGCGGAAAATGTACGCCTGGCTCTCGGCCAATTAAGAGATCGGATTGAGGCTCGGAAGAACGCTAGTATCCACCATGGCATTCCCTTGCACCTGGTAACCCTTGCCAACAGTTTCCATTTGAATTCTTTCGACATTGACGTCGTTTTAATCTGCCTTGCCGCCGAACTTGACCTCCGCTACGAGCGGCTCTACGCCTACCTGCAAGACGACGTGACTAGGAAGCGGCCGGGGGTTGACCTGGCGCTGAACCTGCTGAATTCGTCTTTCCCCGAGAAGCTGAATGCCCGTGAGCGGTTTGGCGTCACCTCCCCCTTGCTGAAGTATCAGTTGATCTCACTGTCGGAAGACGCGGCCCACCCGAAAACGCCTCTTCTGAACCGGTATCTGAAGCTGGACGAAAGAATCGTGGACTATCTCCTCGGGAGGGATGAGATCGATTTCCGGTTAGGCCGCCAGGTTTTGTTGGTGCAACCCAAATACACGCTGGAAAACCTAATTCTTCCCGCCGACTTGCTGAACCGGCTCAAAATGCTGTTCGAAAATCATCGCAATGGCAGCCGTGGCTTGAACCTGTACTTGCAGGGACCGTATGGCGTAGGCAAAAGGTCAACTGCCGGAGCGCTTTGCCAACTGGTTGGTTTGAAATTGCTGGTGGTGAACGGCGAGCAAGTTCCGTCTGCCGACGCCGAGTTTGCCTCCATGGTGCAGTTGATTGCGCGAGAAGCGGCTCTGCAGGGCGCGGCTGTCTACTGGCACGGTTTTGACTCGCTCGTTTCAGCCGATCGGCGCAGCCACTTGACTCTTTTGCTTCAGGAACTACAGGAGCGCCGAGGGGTGGTATTCCTGGCCGGTGAGATAGTTTGGGAGCCTTCGGATATTCCGGAACTCCCTCCTTTCATAAGGATCGAGTTCCCACTCCCAGCTTATGCCGACCGGATGCTGTTCTGGGAAACAGCCCTCCACCAAATTGCGGCGGCCGATGTCAACGCCGCCGGATTAGCCAACAAGTTTCGCTTCACCGGAGGGCAGATCCGGGACGCCGCATTGACGGCACAGAACCTGGCCCGTCGGCGCGACCCGCAAGCTGAGTCGGTGAACATGATCGATCTGCTGGAAGCGTGCCGCCTGCAGTCCAACCGTAAGCTCGCGGCTTTAGCCACCAGGATCAAACCTCACTACGCGTGGTCCGATATTGTGCTGCCTCCGGACACGCTCCGCCAACTCCGGGAAATCTGCAACGCCGTCGAGTACCGCTCCATCGTTTATGACGAGTGGGGTTTCGACAACAAACTCTCCCTCGGCAAAGGACTCGGCCTGCTGTTTGCGGGGCCCTCGGGGACGGGGAAAACCATGGCTGCCGAAATCCTGGCAGGCGAACTCGGTCTTGATCTTTATAAGATCGATCTCTCGAGCGTGATCAGCAAATACATCGGCGAGACGGAGAAGAACCTGGCCCGCATCTTTGCCGAGGCCGCGACCTCCAACTCGGTCTTGTTCTTTGACGAAGCCGACGCCTTGTTCGGCAAGCGCAGCGAAGTACGCGATTCGCACGACCGCTACGCCAACATAGAGATCAACTATCTATTACAGCGGATGGAGGAGTACGAGGGGACAGTGATCCTGGCCACCAACCTGCGCAAGAATATGGACGACGCGTTTGTGCGCAGGATTCAGTTCACCATCGAATTCCCCTTTCCCGGCGCCGACCAGCGCCTCGCGATCTGGCAGCGGGTGTGGCCCAAGAACATGCCCCGCGAGGACCTGGATCTCAATTTCATGGCCCGCCGTTTCGAAATCAGCGGCGGAAACATCAGGAACATCGCGCTTTCCGCCGCTTTCCTTGGCGCGGAGGATGGCGGCTGCGTGAAGATGAAACACCTAATTCGGGCTACCTGGCAGGAGTATCAGAAAATGGGCAAGGTCGTCATGGAAGGGGAGTTCGGCGAATACGAGCACCTGTCGCATATACTTTTGTGAATGAAGAGGAGCAAAGCAATGCCTAATCGAGAATTCGACCCCATAACCGGACCAGTGAGTGGTCTGCTCCGATCAAAGGAAGGTCAGACGGAACCAGTGGAGACTTCCACCGCTCCCGTGGCGGACCGAGATCCGCTCGATCGGGTGGCCTGCCGCGCTGGCGACAGCTCGTGCGCCAAGGCCCACGCGTCCACTCTCAACCGCGCAACCGACTCCCAGCCGGCTCGCGCCACGCAGTCTCTTCTACAACTGCAAAGGCAATATGGGAACCGCTATGTCGAGCGCGTCTTGGCCTTGGCGCGAGAAAACGCTGAACACAGTGAGGTTGCTCCAACCGTGGAACAGTCCATCCAGCAGGAGCGCGGCGGCGGACAGAATCTCGACCACGGTGTGCGCCACCAGATGGAATCGTCATTCGGCGCCGATTTCAGCGGAGTTCGCGTGCACACGGACCAGCAGTCCGACTCCCTCAATCGCTCTCTCAGCGCCCGTGCCTTCACCACCGGCCAGGATATCTTTTTCCGGCAAGGCGCTTACCAGCCGGGCAGCTCCGCAGGCCGCGAGCTGCTGGCCCACGAACTCACTCACGTCGTGCAGCAGGGCGGCGATCAGGTCCGCCGCGCGATGTCCGTCAGCCAGCCGGGAGACCCGCACGAAGTGGAAGCCGAACAAACCGCGCGGGCGGTCATGGAGCACGAACATTCGGGGCTGCCAGGAGCAGGCGAGAAGGAAAAAGAGGAAGAGAAACACGCGCACCATATGATGGCCAGCCGCTGTCCTGGCGATGGCGCGCAACGCCAGCCGGAGGCAATGGAAGGCAAACATAAAGATGAGGAAGAAGAAAAGAAAAAACACCATGTCATGAAGAAAGCGGCTGCGGGCACCTTCCTGGGCCAAGCGGAACAACACGGCGGATCGGAATAGTCCCTGAGGAGCATGCCAGGCGACACGAAATGCGATTCTAAGACGTACGTTGCGCCAACCGCTGCGGTGAGGATACCCCAGTCAGGGCAAGCGCAGCAATCTGTTCAGACCCCGGAAACTGACCCTCCCTTCGTCCCGTTCCCGAAAACGGCGCGAGCGGGAGGGAGTCCCGTCGAGAACCACGTGCGCTTTCTGAGCCGTGCCGCGCCATCGCGGGACGCACAGGTTCTGCGTGATGTCTTGTCGCTACAGCGCACGTTCGGCAATCGTTATGTGCAGCGGACTCTGGGCTTAGCCGCGGCGCAACAACAAGATGCGGGAGCCGATTCTGCGGTAGCCGTGGCGATTGCGCATGACGCTGCGAAATCTGCGCCGGCGGAACCGCACCGGGAACCCGAGCGGCATGAGGCGCTCGATTCTGACAAAGCACGACGATTCGGCCGGACGCTTGGCGCCGACTTCAGTGGCATCAAGTTGCATACGGGCGACGGCGTTGCGGAAGATCATGGCGCAGCGGCAGTTACCTTCGGCAATGACATCCATTTCGCCCATGGTGTCCGGGCCACTGGAGGCGATGCCCTCCTCGCGCACGAACTCGTCCACACCGTTCAGCAGGGTTCAGCGCCGGTTCACGGCTCGACGCCGGCGAAATCGACGGGGGCAGCGCCGGCGGAGGCCGAAGCTCGCCAGCTGGGCCCGGCAGCCGCGCAGGGGAAATCGGGAACAGTCCGAAGCGTCGTAAACGCTCAACAGCCCAAAAGACAAGAGAGGGTCGGGGCCGAGTCATCGAAAAAGCTAGCTGGGAATACAGTCCGGGGTTCTAAGGCCGCGACCTCACCTGGCACTGCGGTTGGCGCACCGGCCGCCATGGCCACTTTGCCGGAATCCAGGGTTTCGCCACCGGCCCGACGGCTATCGCCCGCCGCATTGCGAGGAGGCATGGCTCAGCCGACGAAGGGCTTGGCAACTCCTAACAAAACTGCGCCTCACGAAGCCTCGGTTCCGCGCGGAATAGCCGAGGCAAGACCGGGTGTTGCGGCTACTCCGCCACGCCCCAAGCCCCAACAGAAACGTGCCACCCGCGGCCGTAGCAGCCCCGCGACCGAGACGATTGCCGCACCGCCCATACCCGCCAACGCCCCAAGTGCAGCACTGGGCCACGCGCTCTTTGCCGAGGGCAGCCATCTTGCCGCCAGCGTCCGAAAATCGGCGGAATCTTCGGCAACCGCTGTCCGCACCCATGTTGAGAATCAAGGAACTCAGCTTAGGAACGAGCATGTAACCAAGGCGGCCGCGATCAGGGCGGAAGCGGCTTCTCATCAGCGCGAGCTTGCGGCCCAGCAGCAATCTGCCACCGCTTCGATCCAATCGAGTCAGCAGGCTGCGCAGGCTTCGGTGACAGCCTTGGGCGAAGCTGGAACCCAAGCCGTCCATCAAAGCGGGGAGCGCACGCAGCAACGCGCAGCTCAGACTAGCGCACAAGCCGGCGGTGAGTTCGAGGCCGGAGCTGCCGCGGAATCCGACTCCTTCCAAAAAGCTAGTAGCAGCCGTAGCTCCCAGGCTCAAGGCGGCGCAACCGCCACGGACGGCGATAGCGCTGCCGCCCAGCAAGAGGCCTCCTCGAAAATCGGCCAGCAGGCTACCACAAACTTCGCCAAAGACGCGTCCAATGTCGCCGCCGAAACCCAGACGGTGGTCGCGTCCGTCCACGAACGGCTTGCCCAAGGTCTTACCGACTTTACTGGCATGATCGAGCACGGCGCCGCGCAACTGGCGTCGGGTGTCTCAGGCTTGGTTGACGCCGCTCACACGGGATTTGCCGAAACCGGCGCCAAGGCGGCAAGCAGCATCGCGGCCTTTTCGTCCCAAACGGTCAGCCAGATTAGCGAAGGGGCAGCCGCTGCGGAGCGCGACCTGGAGGCAGGCGTCGAGGCCACCGTCGCCAATCTCGAGACCATGGCCGACCACCACGCGACCGAGATCGAGACGCACGGTACGGAGATCGCTGCGGCCATCGTGCGTCAGGCCTCGGGGGCAGCCATGCAGGTGTCCGCGATCGCCGGACCAGAAGCACGCAAGGCTTTCGATGACTCGAAGGCGCATCTGGGGTCCACCGCTTCTCATGCGGGGAGCCAGGTTGGCAAGCTGGGGACGGAGGTTACAACTGGCATCGCCCGGCATACGAAGCTGGCTACGCAAGAGATGGGCCATGCCGCGGCGGAATCCGCGGAGCAGATGCGTAACGCCGCGTCGCACGCCTCGAAAAAATTGGCGGAGGCCGGCGGCCACATCGGCCAGCAGCTTGTCTCTGGAGCGCAGTCCGTCGGCCAACAGATTCAAAAGGGCGCCAGCCAGTTGACGGCGGAGCTCGAACACCAGGCTGGCGAGTTCGAGACGCACACGCAAAAAGCTGCCCAGGAATCTCGCCAGAACCTCGCGAGCAAGGTGGCTGAGGCAGGCAACCGGCAGCAGGCGAATCTCGGTACTTTCCAGAACCACAAATCAAGCGCTATCTCCGAGATTAAATCGAAGTACGGAAGCCTGAAGTCGGAGGCCGACAGCCGTTCTCAGTCCGAAAAGCGCGACAACGCTTCCCAAAGCCAGACGTTTCTCGAATTGATCCTCCCGGCATCGTGGACCAAGGCCATCAAAGATGCGTTCGCCAGCGTGTTCGGCAAGTGGTTTGGCGGATTCCTATACGGCATCCTCAACGCGGCGCTGGGAATTCTGGTTGTGGTGGGCATCGCGGCGCTTGCCTTCCTGATCGCCGGTCCGGTCGGTGTAGCGTTCGTGATCGGTTTCGCTATCGGCGCGGGGCTTGTGTTGGGTGTCTATTCCCGCTTCAAGATGTTCGAGGCTTACAACGGGCGAGGGCCGGGCTTCTGGGAGGGTACGGCTTTGGTCTTGTTGGGCGTCCTTGACCTCACCGGGATTCCACAAATCATCGAGGGCTTGGCTGGCCGACAGGCCTTCTCGAATGGCCACAAGATGGACAGCTTTGATGCCGGCGAAAATGTCGGATCCGGTCTGGTGCAACTGATTGCGATCCTGCTCCTACTGCGTGGAGCAAAAGGCTTTAAATCACCCGATGTGAAGCCTGACGTAGAGCCGGACGTTCGATCCAAAGGATGTGAAGCCTTCGGAATCGCCGGAAGCGGCTCTCAGGGCGAAGCTCCTGAAGCACCCCAAAATCGCAGATGCGGCTCAACTGGATCGGCTTCTCGGGAATGCCAAACTGGCCGACGCATTGCAACTCGAGCGCTTGTTGGACAATCCCAAGCTCGCCGATGGGGCGCAACTTGAGCGACTGCTAGGCGATGCCAAGCTCGCCGATGCAGCCCAGCTGGAACGCCTGCTGGGTAACGCTAAAGTTGCGGACGCCGCCCAACTTGAGCGCCTGCTGGGAAGAATCACCGACGCGGCGCAGTTGGAACGCCTGCTGGGCAACGCCAAACTCGCGGATGCTGCCCAGCTAGAGCGCCTGCTGGGAAGGGTCGCCGATGCTGCGCAGCTAGAACGCTTGTTGAGTAACGCCAAACTCGTAGACGCCGCCCAGCTAGAGCGCTTGCTGGGAAGAGTCGCCGACGCAACGCATTTAGAACGCTTGTTAGCGCATGTGACGGATGGGGCTCAGCTCGACACATTGCTGAACCTAGTGGGGAATGACGCCGGAAGGCTTGAGAACATGCTGAACCGCATAGGGGATGCCAACGACCTCGAGCGGTTTTTGCGAGCCGGGTACTCCATTTGGGAAGGACAATTCGGTCCAGCAAAGGCTGAGGCTGTTCGCGCTGCGGATTATGCAGCCGCGAACGGTGGCGCAGCACAGTCTGGCTATGCCGGAAACAGACCCTACGGCAACAACGGTGGAAATCCGGCGGATATGATTCTTCCAAGAAAGGACGCCGCCGGAAATCCAATTGCTTACACTGAGTACGACATCCATCCACGTCGGCCCGGTGTAAACAGGGGGCCGGAAAGAATTGTTATCGGGGGTGGGCGCAGATATTACACCGGCACCCACTATCGCAGTTTCACACAGTTTTAGTAAGGTAACGATGTCATGGATGACATGAAGTTATTCAGCCTGGGAGCACCCTGCGCCTACGTCGCCGCAATGGAAGACGATGAGTTCGCTAATTTGTACCTGCGACTGACCGAAGCGCATCGCGGCTCGATTATCCGGACCATTCGGGGCTGGAAGAGCCGGACCGTGGATAGTTTTTTTGACGAGATCTCCGCAGCACTCCAATTTCCCTATTATTTCGGGGAGAACACTGCAGCATTCGATGAGTGCATAACCGACTTGGACTGGATCGAAGGGGACGCGTATTTGCTAATGGTCAGCCGCGCTGACGACTTCATGGCTGAAGCATCCAGCTATCAGTTCAACGGATTCATGGAGTTGTTTGCAAAAGCGAACGTAGACTGGCTGACTCCCAACCAATACATTCCCCGCACTCGTCAACCCACGCCATTTCATCTGCTATTTCAATGCGTTAGATTGAATGAATCCCCTATTATCCAGCGGCTGCGCGATGGAGGCATAGCCTTTGAGATTTTATGAACATACGTCGTATTGCGGTCCTAAGCGGGCGATTGTGGTTGATCGAGCGCCGCGTTGGCTACCTTGCCCCTTGAGGCAAAATCGCGTACTCGGCAGCCAAGCAGCACACACTCGGGAAAAGCGATTAGCTCACATGCCACAACAAATCTGTAACGGCGCAACCCTGCGGTGCATGATGGGCATAGCGCCCAGCAAATTAGTCGTCTTGCCGGTCAACCGCGTCAACACATCCACCCGGTCGAAGAAACGGAGGACACTTACACCATGAGCGACCCACAATCCCTCAGTCCCAGCGGACTCGATTTCATCCAGCGTCACGAGGGCTACAGCGGCACGGTTTACAACGACAGCGCCGGTTACCCCACCGTCGGCTACGGACACTTGATCAAAGCCGGCGAGGATTTCAGCAACGGAATCACACCGGCGCAGGCCTCCCAGTTGCTCTCTCAAGACACCCAAACGGCCGTCAATGCCGTTAACAGCAAAGTCACTGTCGACCTGTCCCAGACCCAGTTTGACGCGCTGGTCGATTTCACCTTCAACCTGGGCGGCGGGGCCCTCGGCCAATCGACTTTGCTTAAAAATATAAACTCAGGGAACAATGTAGTGATAGAAAATTTCACGGACTGGGACCACGCTGGCGGCAAGGTCGTTGCCGGACTAACAAAACGCCGCACCGATGAGTTCAATCTCTTCTCGAACGGAGATTACGGTTCGTGAGAACATCGCCCCGAGCTCCGATGCGGCCCAGACTTCAGCTCCTGCTTGAGGCGCGAACAGTTCCACTCAGATTCGCGGCAGTCGTTCTTTTTTTTGCTTCGCTTCATCCAGCTTTTGCTCAAAACTCTGCGGCTTACGGCGCTTGCAACCAAAAAGCCAAGACTCAGGCAGAGATGAACGCCTGCGCAAACGAGGAAACCGCGCGCGTCGATGCCGAACTGAACGCCATCTATCGCAAAGTTCTGTCCGAGGCATCCACCCAGCCGGAGGCGATCGCAAAAATCAAAGCTGCAGAAAGGGCCTGGATAACCTATCGCGACGCCTACATGGCCGCGATGTATCCCGCAAAAGACAAACAAGTCGAGTACGGTTCAATTTACCCGATGGAAGCCGATCTTCTCCGCGCCAGGCTAACAAAGCAACACCTGGTCGACTTAAGGCAGCTATTGCAGCAACACGTAAGCGGAGCCGAAAGGTGATGGGATCTTCGAACTACTTCCGGCAGGATGTCGAAATGTGGATTGCAAAATCGCAAGAACCATCCGGCGGCACGGATAATGAAGGAGCGAATAATGCCTCAACAAGTCTGTAACGGAGCAACGCTGCAGTGCATGATGGGCATGGCGCCCAGCACGTTCGTTGTCCTGCCCGTGAACCGGGTGAATACCGGAGAGCAACCGGATGCCAACATCATGGACAACGTACCTTTGGTGAACATCATGCCGTTTGGCATGTGCATGTCGCCGTCGAATCCTGAGGTAGCCTCCGCCACCGCGGCCGCGCTCGGTGTGCTCACTCCCATGCCCTGCGTACCCGTCACCATAGCGCCTTGGGTTCCCGGGGCTTCGACCGTTATTTTGGCTGGTAATCCCACCTTGGACAACACTTGTACGCTGATGTGCATGTGGGGAGGCGAGATTCAAGTCGTCAGTCCCGGTGAGGTTACGGTATCAGTGCCTTGACGCGACCGATTGCTCGCGGGGAGCGCCGCAGTAGCTCATCCCGCCCGCGAAATGTTATACCTTGCCATCTTCCGGTAAAGAGTCATCCTTGACCATTGGAGTTTGTCGGCAGCTTTGCTCTTGTTCCAATTCGTGACGGACAGCGCCCACAAGAGGCGCTCGCGCTCGTTCCCGGACAGCGACTTCAATTCGTCGCATCGCAGCCGCAACTGCAGCGGAAGATCCGCCAGCGAAATATCCTGAGCTGGACCTTCTACGAAGATGGACTCTAGAAGATTCTTCAACTCCCGCACGTTGCCCGGCCAGTCATAGGCCAGCAGACAATCCACGGCTTCTTCCGAGAGCCGGCGTACCCTCCGTCCGAACTGCCGGTTAAAACGCCCGATGTAATGTTCGATGAGAGACAGCAGGTCTTCTTTTCGCTCTCGCAACGGAGGCAGGTGGATTCGGGCCACGTTCAGACGGAAGAAGAGATCCTTTCGGAACTTGTTCTCTTTGCTGAGTTGTTCCAAGTCCTGGTTGGTGGCGGCGATCACCCTGACATCCAACGGAATCCCACGATTGCAGCCCAGGCGCTGAATCTCCTTGCTTTCAATCAATCTCAAAATCTTGGCCTGGCCGTATGCGCTCATGTCTCCTATTTCATCCAGGAACACCGTACCTTTGTCAGCCGCCTTCAGTTTGCCGTCGCTGCTCGAGTCCGCTCCGGTAAAGGCTCCTTTGGCATAACCGAAGAGTTCACTTTCCAGCAGACTGTCGGGAATGGCGGCGCAGTTGATGGCAATGAGCGGCTTGTTGCGCCGCAGGCTCTTCCCATGCACCGCCTCCGCTAAGATCTCCTTGCCCGTTCCGGTCTCCCCTGTAATCAGTACGTTACTGTCGCTCGATGCCACTCTGGCAATGCGCGCTCGGATCCCCCGCATGATGGAACTATCGCCGACGATCGCCTGCAGCGAGGGGTCGCTCGCGAGCGGCAGTTCGACTGGATCTTCCCGGGGGAATAGACAATGATTGACGGCACGCTCCAGCTCTCCGGGAGCCAAGGGATACTTGACATACTCGCTGACCCCCACCTTCAAAGCGGAAATGGCAAGTTCTTCAGAACTGTTGCTTACAATAAGTACGAGCCGAGCTTTTCCTAGGAGCTTGTGAATTTCTTCCGCAAGTTCAAGATTGTTTCCCGGTCCCACACACGAGGGACCCAAGATCACGAGATCGGGCTGATGTGCCTCCAAAGACCGTATCAATCCACTCTTTTCCGAGGCGCAGGTCACCTCTAGTCCGCAATGCAGCAGCGACTCTTTGAGAGTGTCGCAAAGAGCCGCCGCTCGCTCGAAAATGAATATGGCTGGCTGGTTCATTTTCGTCTGCACCTTGAAGATTTGTCCCCCCGCGCTGGTGCTGACCGCCCCTCATTATGGAGATAAGTCGCAGGCAGATCGAGGTACGCAAATCTACAAAGATGTCTAAGTTCTTAGTCCCTGTGACGATGGCTTCCTGTTCTCAGATTACAGTCCATGACAGGTAGCCGAAAAACTTTGCGAAAACCATAGCACTTCCGGTTCCAATTGAATAGTGGCAATCGTGTCCCAAGCGTTACAACCAATTAGGTAAGATTATTATTGCCTCCGGGCCGCGACCAATGCGCGTCGAAGGAACCCACCCGCCATGCTCTTAAAGGTTATGGTCTATCCGAAAAGGTGGTGGGGCTATCCGATTGATTACCGCCCACTTGCTCCTGGTGCCTGCGCACGGGAGTTTGTTTCACTCCCGCTTTCGCAGCAGGAGTTCGCCTGTCTTTGGCGGCAGTTTGAAAGGGAACTCGAAGATCTTTCCTTCCAGTGGCAGGCGCAGCACGAATTCCTCTTGTGCCTTCCATCCTCCAATCCATTTATTAGCGGTATTGAAGAAGACCCATCCGCTGGCTTCGGTATTTCCGCGGTCGAGATGCGTTGTGCTCAGGCTGTGCTTGCCGAGGAACTCGATCAATTCACTGACGGATTTCTGATAATCCTGCAGGCGCGCTTCGCGAGCCTGCTTCTGTTCGGGATGTTTTTCGACCATGCGCCTGGTTTCATCGTCGAGTGCGTCGGCATCAGCCTGAATCTTCTCGGTGTAATCGTCAGGGTCCAGGGAGGTCTGGATGACTTTGAAGTGCTTCATGAACTGCAGCGTGATTCCATCCGGACTTACGTCAAGGCCGCCGGTGCCCCGGTATCGGACCGTCAGCAGGACCCCGAAGATGGGTTCGATGCGATGGCGGATGATTTGCACCTCGCGGGCGTCCACCGCCAGGACGATGCCAACATCTCCCGACCACATGCCGTAGCTGTACTTGCCATCTTCGGTTGTGGAGAAGGTGCAGCCGGGCTGCGACTCGCTCCAGCGCACGGTGGGCGGACCGGGCTTTTCTTTATGCTTGCTTTTTTCGTCGTTCGCACGTGCGGCGGAGGCAAATGCGGCGGCCAACAAAACAGCGGCGACGAGAGGTTGACGCCGGCGCCAATAACCAAGACTTGCGGTGCGAGACGACGCCACGGGTTGCGGAGCCGCCACATGCATTGGAGCTAGTCTGCGTTCACTGTAAGGCTGACGGTCGCCGCTCCGGTGGTAGTGGAGGTGTTGCTGGGCGCTATGCCGTTCTGGTCCACGGCGGTCAGCGTAATCGTGTAGGTATTCTTGGGAGTGACCAAGCCGCCGCTATTATTTAAACGCGTGCTGGAGCCACAGGACGGCAGAAGGAGCAAGCCGCCGGCAACCGCCAAGAGCAAGAGCAGGCCAAGCAGCCTCTTCCGGAGGCTTCCTTTTGTGCCCGCTCCCAGAAGCGCGAGCGCGGGCAGGGCGAAGCCGAAGCCATAAAAAATACGTCGGGTCGAATTCTCGGTCGTCTGAATCGCGGACCCGTAAGTGCTGACGGTAAGAACCGATGTGGGTGCGATGCCGTTGGATACGGTCACGGTTGCGGGAGCGAATGAACAGAATGGCGGTCCAACTACCGTGGGAGTGACCGAGAGGCAGGAGAGTGTGACTTGGTTGGGGGGATTGGCGTCGCTATAGCTCCCAATAGGCGTTACGGTGACTGTGGCTTGTGCGCCGTATCCCGCAAGCACGGCGCTTGGGCTGATGGGCTTGGAGACGGTCAGAGTGTAGTCCTGGGGTATGTCCTGGACATTGAGGTACAAAGTGGCAGTCTCGGTCTCGGAACCGCTGGTGCCGGTGACGGTAATCGTATACTGCCCGGCCGCAGTGTCTGGCGAGGTCGTAATCGTTATGCCCGGACCATCGGCGGGTGGGACCGCGGACGCGGGGCTGACAGTGCATACCGGCAAATTGCTGGTGAACTGGGTAGACGTCGCCACACAACTCAACGAGACCGGGCTATCGAACCCGCCAGTTGCTGTCAGGTCGATGACCGAAGTGGCAACATTGCCGGGATTCACCCCCGCCGGCGGGGAAAGTGGGGAGGGAACAATACTGAAGCTTTGCCCGTAGGCGAGGGACACATGCGCTGCCGTAAACAGCGGCAGCAGCAGAGCGAAGAGAACGGCGTGTAGAACCGGCCTGGGTTTCAACATGAATGGATGAGAACTCACTACCTTCGATTCCTCCAAGAGCGCAAACGCTGCCCGCGGGCACGAAAGAATGCCGCCTGCGGATCGCCGCAAAAGAATTTTATCCGAGTCCGGTCGCGAAATGCGCCAGATGAGAATCTTAGACTAGAGTGGCCCATCGCGCCAATCGCCGGGTGACAGAAAAAACTAGGGCCGCCCCCGGTGAGAGGCGGCCCAAGGGCTGGCCCCCGTTCCCTTTATTGGCCAACGGCGCGGATGCGATTATTGTCGTTATCCGCGATATAGATGTCGCCGAGGGGTATCCGCTCGACCGTCACACCTTCGGGGTAATATAGCTCGGCGCTGGTAGCCGCTATATCGTCGCCGTTGTAGCCGTACGTGCCGTCCCCGGCCGCCGTGGAGATGTCGCCTGTGGATGCCGTCACCTTGCGGATGCGATTATTATTCGTATCCGCGATGTAGATGTTGCCCGCGGTATCCACTGCCAAACCGCTGGGGCCGTATAACTCGGCGCTGGTGGCTGGCTGTGATCTTTCAACACGTTGTTCCCAAGAAGTGAATAGTCCATTCGCTCCGAACCGGAGAAGCTGATGGTGCTGACCAATCCGCTTCCCAGGAGTCGATCGAATGGACCTTCACCAGAATGCCCGACTTACCTTTCGTAGTCGAGAGGCTTTAGCCAAGAAAATCATTGTCGAGAGGGTGACGTTGAACGCGGCTGCAGCCGCGTTCAACGTCAGCCGAAAAACCGCCGCCAAGTGGCTCGGCCGCTACCGCACCCTGGGTTTGCCCGGCTTGCGGGATCGTTCCTCCCGTCCGCTGCACAGCCCGCGCAGAACCTCGTCGCAGTTAATCGCTCAGGTCATCGCCTTGCGCCGCCAGCTTCGCCCCGCTTACCAGATCGCCCAAGCCACCCGCCTCAGTCCCGCCACCGTCAGCCGCATCCTCCGGCGCGCTCACCTCAACCGCTGGCGTCATCTCCATCCCGCCCCACCCGTCGTGCGTTATGAACATCCCGCTCCCGGCGATCTGCTCCACCTCGACATCAAAGCCATGACCCGCTACCAGCGCGTCTCCCTGCGCGGCGATGGACGCCGCCGCGGCCGTCCCCAGTTCGCCGGCTGGCAAGCCTTACACGTCGCCATTGACGACCACTCCCGCCTAGCCTTTTCCCGCATGCTCCCCAACCAGAAAGCCGACACCACCGTCGCTTTCCTGCGCGCCGCCGTCGCTTTCTATGCCCAGCACGGCGTCCCCATTCGCCGCCTGCTCACCGACAACGGTCACAGCTACCGCTCCCACTTGTTCCGCCACGCTTGCGCCGAACTCGGCCTACGCCACCACTTCACCCGCCCCTACACGCCCCGCACCAATGGCAAGGCCGAACGCTTCATTCAAACCGCCCTGCGCGAGTGGGCCTATGTCCGCCACTACGTCAACTCAGAGGAACGCGATCAGCAGCTCTCGCCCTGGCTCAAGCACTACAACTTCCACCGTCCGCATGGTAGTCTCGGTTACGCTCCACCCATCAGCCGCGCGTCTCCGGCGGGTACAACGTCTTGATAGATCACAGCTGGCCCACCGTCACCGGAGTAGCCCTGAGCTCCGTCCCCGGCCACCGTGGAGATTTTGCCTGTGGACGCTGTTACCTTGCGGATGCGATTATTACTGAAATCCGCGATGTAGATGTTCCCGACGGCATCCACTGCCACGCCGCAGGGGAAATCTAGCTCGGCGCTGGTAGCCGCACCACCGTCGCCGGAGTAGCCGAAAGCGCCGTTTCCGGCCACCGTGGAGATTTTGCCCGTGGACGCTGTCACCTTGCGGATGCGGGAATTGTCTGTATCCGCGATGTAGATGTTGCCGGCGGTATCCACCGCCGCCCCAAAGGGATAATCTAGCTCGGCGCTGGCAGCCGCGCCACCGTCGCCAGAGTAGCCCGCAGTGCCGTTTCCGGCCACGGTTGCGATATCGCCCGGCTGGATCACGATACCCGCTACCGTGACCGCCCGGCTGCCCGGGTTGACCGCGCGGATGCGGGAATTGTCTGTATCCACGATGTAGATGTTGCCAGCGGCATCCACCGCCACCCCGGTCGGATATTTTAGTTCAGCACTGGTGGCCGCCCCACCGTCCCCGGAGTAGCCGTATGTGCCGTTTCCGGCCACCAAGGAGATGATCCCTGTGAGGGCCGTTACCTTGCGGACGCGATTATTTTCCGAATCGGCGATATAGATGTTGCCAGCGGTATCCGCTGCCACGCCGGCGGGAAAATGTACTTCAGCGCTGGTAGCCGCCCCACCGTCACCCGAGTAGCCTGCGGTGCCATCCCCGGCCAGCGTACCGATGAGACCCAAGCCGGGCAGCACAACGTGCGCGCTTTCTGAGCCAGCGGCACGGATGCGGTTATTAAGCCTATCCGCGATGTAGATGTTGCCATAGTTATCCACCGCCACGCCTTCGGGCTGATCCAGCCTGGCGCTGGTGGCCGCACCACCGTCGCCGGGCGGGTTGTAGCCGGCCGTGCCGTTTCCGGCGACCGTTGAGATGTATCCTGTGGACGCCGTCACCAAGCGGATGCGCTCATCATCCGCATCCGCGATGTAGATGTTGCCAGCGCCATCCAATGCCACGCCGTAGGGCTCGTCCAGTTCAGCGCTGGTAGCCGCCCCACCGTCACCTAAGCCCGCAGTGCCGCCACCGGCCACCGTGGAGATGTCGCCCGTGGACGCTGTCACCTTGCGGATCCGATTATTTCCTGTATCCGCGATGTAGATGTTGCCAGAGGCAAACACTGCCACACCACTGGGGTTATGTAGCTTGGCGCTCGTAGCCGCCCCACCATCACCGGGCGGGGAGTAGCCGGCCAAGCCGTCTCCGGCGACCGTTGAGATGTATCCTGTGGACGCCGCCACCTCGCGGATGCGACTATTCCCCGAATCCGCAATGTAGATGTTGCCAGCAGTATCCACCGCCACTCCGAAGGGGGTGTATAGCCAAGCGTTAGTAGCCTTTATACCGTCATAGTTGTAGCCCTGAGTGCCGTTGCCGACCACGGTCGCAATATCGCCCGGCTGAATTAAGACTCCCGCGATCGTGACCGCCTGGGTGGGGCTCGGGTTGACCACCCGGATGCGGTTGTTGAAGCTGTCTGCGATATAGATGTTGCCAGCGCTGTCCACTGCCACCCCGCTGGGATTATTCAGGTCACTGGCAGTTGCCCCGCCGTCACCGGACCACCCCTCAGTGCCGCTCCCTGCCACCGTGGAAATGTCGCCGGTGGACGCCGTCACCTTGCGGATGCGTTGGTTAGCATAATCCGCGATGTAGATGTTGCCGGCGCCATCCACGGCCACACCGGTGGCATTCTCTAATTCGGCACCGGTTGCCGCTCCGCCGTCGCCCGGGGGGTTGTAGCCGTAAGAGCCGTTTCCGGCGACCGTATCGATGACGCCCGGGCCGGGAAGCGCAATTTGAGCGTGTGCACTTTCCGTGATCGCCGCGAAGCAGCAGAGCAACAGGGCGAATATCCAACGGGTTACGGCTGCGCGTTCTGAGCTCATCTCATGCTGTCGTTCAGGGTGTCTCATCATTTTTCCCCATGGTGGGATTGAACTGCGCCCCAATTCTAATACCCGGCGCCCATGGAAATCCCAAGAGCTGCGGCAGCGTTACGAAAGCCGAACAGAAGGAGGACAACGTGCCCAGGCTCTTTCCGGTTACTGACGGGCGCGGCCAGAAAAAAACAGGGCCGCCTCCGTTATGAGGCGACCCCTGGCTTTGAGTCCGGGCTAGGTAGCAGAAACGGTCAGGGTTACCTGGGTGGAGTGCGAGAGATTGTTCGCATCCGTGCCCGTGATGGTAACGGTGTAGTTGCCGGGGGTTGTGCAACCCGGGCAGCCGCTCGTGGTCGTACTGCTGCTACCGCCGCAAGCCGGCATCAGGAACAGGGCAGCCATAACCATCCCGACCATCAGGAGGCCCAGCACCTTCTTGCGGCGCGAGCGAGCGGAACTGAAGCCTATCCCCATCAGCGACAGCCCCGCAATCGGCAGCCACATCGCATAGAAGATCTTTCGCGGACGGAACAGCGCACCGCTGGTCCCGGTCGTAGTCATGGTGACGGTTGAGGTGGCGCCACCCGCGCTCGGCGTCTGCGGGTTCGTACCCGTTACGCTGCACCCCACCAGCGGAGACGTACCACCGCTCACGCTGCAGCTTAGATTGACCGATGAGCTATACCCGAAGAGCGAAGTCAGGGTGACCGTCGAAGTGGAGTTGCCTCCCGGGGCCACCGCGGCCGGTGTTGTTGCAGCGATGTTGAAATCGGGCGCCGTCGCCGAAGAAGTTCCCGCGACAAAGCCATCGTAGGGATTACCACCGTAGGTTGGTTGGGCCGCGGTCGACGTCACGGGAAAGTTTGTCGAATTCGTCGAGCCCCCGACCCAGATGTTGTTTGAGGAGTCCAGCGCAATTGTGCCAACCGAACCGGACGCGTTAGCGTTCTCGTCCCCAGTGCCGCCCAGGAAGCTTGAGAAGCCGAGCTTGCTCCCGCCTTCCAGAACCTGCGTTACAAATGCGTCGGAGGCGGTAGTGCTCCCGTTGCCGTTGAGTTGCGACTGGAAGGCGTTTGAGGTTATGGGGAAGTTTGCGGATTGGGTCATTCCGGTGACGTAGGCATCGTTAAAGCTGTCTACGGCGATGCCGCCGCCAAAGTCCTCGACGCTGCCGCCCAGGAAGGTCGAGTACACCAGGGCGGAGCCCTTCGGATTCAATTCCGTGACGAAGGCATTAGAACTGGCCGATGCGTTGTAGGTGGTGCTGAATGCACCCGGGGTGGTGGGATAGGGTACGGCTGGCGTCGTGGTGGTGTCGTCGTTGCTGGTCGAGCCCGTAATGTAGGCGTCTCCGGAACTATCCAAGGCGACAGCGAAGGCGTAGTCATCCGAACTTCCTCCTACATAGGTGGAGTAGACGAGGCTCGCACCTCCGGGTGCGAGTTTTGTGACAAATGCGTCGTAGTACGAGGTCGAGCTGTTGGCGTTGCACGCCCCGTCCGATCCGCACTTTGTCTGGTACGCTCCGCTGGTTGTCGGGAAATTGTCTGAGCTGGTTTCGCCGGCCACGTATACGTTATTTGTGCTGTCGATGGCGATGCCATTGATCTGATCGCCGAATTTCCCGCCCAGATAAGTGGCGAAGCTGAACGGAGCAGTGCCGGTGGAGTTGATCTCAACCACGAAACCGTCGTCGGCAGGTGGGTTAAGCGTGCCGCCGTTGTTGAAAGTTGTAAAGAGCGTAGTGGTCGCGTCGGCGACGGGAAAGTTTGCGGAGAAGGTGTCGCCCGCAACCCAGGCATTGCCCAAATGGTCAACCGCAATGGCGTAACCATCGTCGTCGTTGCTGCCGCCAATGTAGGTGGCCCAAACACTCGCGCCGCTGGCGCTTAGTTTGAAGGCGAATGCATCGGTGCAGGGAGAATTGAGCCTCTTGGTGTTGGTGCAGCTTCCGCCGCCCCCGCTGACTGGCTGCGGCGTGCCTGCTGTAGTCGGGAAATCGGTGGACTGCGTGGTGCCCGTTACATATGCCGCATTGGACGAGTCTACGGCTATGGCAAGGCCGACGTCTGTATTGGCTCCCCCGACAAAGGTTGTGTAGCTCATGACCCCGGTCGAGGTGAGTTTGGTCACGAAGACATCGAAGCTGTGGTTCGCGGGGACGTTTCCTCCGGCGGAGGTAGGCCATCCGGAAGTGGAATCACTCTCGCCAGTAACGTAGATGTTGTTGGCAGAGTCCACGGCGATGCCGTAAACCTCGTCCTCCTCAGCGCCGCCCAGGTAAGTTGCATACGTGAGTGTCGGATCGATAACCAACTCGCGGTTGCGGTCATAACTTCCCAGCCCGAAGCTGACTTGGTTGTTGGCTTTCAGAACGAAGCGCGCGTCGACAAGTTGGCGGCTGCCGTTCTGCTGCTGGTAGGCGACCGGCTTGTGGAGCACGACGTGGCCTGCGGCGGAAGCGACCACCAGATTGCCGGACTCGTCAGTTGTGACCTGTTGAGCGCCGCTAAATGCAAGATCAATGGCAGCGGGATTGGATTCCGGAGCGACGATGAAATCGAATTCCAGCTGGCTATGCTCGCCGTGGTAGGCCAGGTTGACGCCCGGATAGACATTCTTGTAAGAGACACGGGCATACTGCGAAACATTGGTGCGCCACTTCCGCGGGTCGTTTCCGAGATAGTAGTTGGTCTTTCCGGGCAGCTGCTCGCCGGCTGCAATCGGGGCGCCAGAATTTCCGCCAACAAGCTGCATGCGAACCAGGGCGACCGATCCTTCCTCATGGTTGGGCGAATTCTTGGCGCGCAACTCTGGCAAGCCGCGGCCCTTGGTGGGTTCCTTCGCAATAGGCTTGGAGCGAAGGGAGAACACCGCATCGTTGTTCGTCAGGAAGAGCGTGTAGCCGTTGGCCCGGGCCATGTACTTGACTTGGGGGTCGGTCTGGCCTTGATTTTGCTCGAAGGCCAGGGGCAGGGCGGCGAAGCTGGCCCGAAGGCGCTCGCGCGCAGCCGGCGTGATGGTCTTCGATTGCGACGCGAGGGACCGGGACGCGAGCGACGGGGAGGAAGCCGTTCGTGCGGCCTCGCGATGCGCTGGAGAAAGAACCAGCAGCGCTACGGTGATAAGTGCGATAACGGAGACGAAGCAAAGGGCGTAAGTCTGTCTTCTAGAGGCAGATGGTTTCGACACGAGGATCCTCCTGGGATGACACAGTCTGTGATGACACAACGAAACCCGACTCGGCGCAAAAATACTCGGTGCGGGCGCGATTCACGCTGAGAGACATGCCCAGTCGCCGATCATGGGTCGTAATTGTGAACGTCTGCGCAGCTTATTCGGAAGTATGGTATGGAACGCTGGGGTTGTCAACGGAGTCCAAAGTAACAATTTAGATACTGCCGGACGCAGGTTACCAAAGTTTTCGAGCGGGGAAGGCCGGTCACTCCTGGTCTTGGAGGAGTTCGGGAGAGGGTACGGTACCGCTCTCCACCTGCTTCTGGCGCTCGGCCCGGCGTTCGTTGTCGATGCGAACCGAGGTTTCAAGTTCTTGTTTGCCTTCTTTTTTTCGGCCCATGCGGAGGAGTATCTGTCCTCTTACGTAATGAATGTTGGTGCGGGCAGGATCGAGTTTGCCGGCGGCATCGATGGCGGCAAGGGCCTCCTGGTATTTTTGCGTACGCAGATAAGTCTTGGCCAGCCCGACGTAGGAATTTACCAGTCGCGGATCGCGGCGCAGCGCCTCGCGATAGTTCTTCTCCGCGTCGCTGTCTTGCTGCATCAGGGCGTAGACGTCTCCAAGTTCGTCGTAGTTGAAGGCCAGATCGGGTTCCACAGCCGCGTCTTTCAGAAATTCGTCGCGCGCGTGCTCGTAATCCTGCTTCTTCAAATAGGTGAGACCCAGGTTGAAATGAACGAACGTCAAGTTCGGATTGGCCTGCGCCGCCGCCAGAAAATCGGCCAGAGCCAGGTCGTACTGCTCCAGATTGAGATGCGCCTTGCCCATGAATAAATGGAACTCGGGCGAGCCCTCGCCGGTCTTGATGAGCTCCGCCGTCGACTGCTCATCCAAATCCTTCATGCCCGCGCGATGAGCGGCGATCGAGAGCACGTAGAGATAGCTCAGCTGCCCGGATTCCTGTGCCCAGAGCGGCTTTAGCGTGTTTGCTGCGTCCGCCCAGCGCTCCGCGAAAAAATAGCAGAGGCCCAGCAAATGGCGTGGCTGCGGCCAGTCCGGTTGATCGCGCACCACGGACTCGAAAGCTGGAATAGCTTTAAGAAATTGGTTCTGCCGGAAATAAGCGAGCCCGATGTTCAGCCGGATTCCCGCCTCGTGCGGCAACAGATGCTCCGCTTTGCGCAGCGGACCCAGAGCCATCGTCCACTGCCTGCGCTTCATGTAGACTACGCCCAGGTTCGCATACGCTCCACCAACCTGCGGATTCGCCGCCAGTACCTGCCGGAAGTCACGCTCTGCTTCGTCGAGTCGTCCCCCGTTCAGCGCATCCGCCCCTGCCTTGAGAAGTTCTGCGATGTCCACCGCTCCAGATGCGGTGGCCGGCGCGCTTTTTCGCGGGTTGGCCGCGGTTCCCAAGGATGAAACTTGCGACCGCATGGTGGCCGCGCCAGCCAGCAGCAGGCCGGCCAAAAGCCCGGATCGGAGGTGAGCGCTTGACACGGGTCTTACTCTCTAGTGTAGTGTCCGCCAACCTCCGCCGTGAATTCAAGCATGAGGATGCGGTTCAAAATTAAAGGGTACGCACTCCAAGGGCAAGGCCTCGATGGTTACGATTCGTGATGTAGCGAAGGAGAGCGGGTTCTCTTCTACGACAGTTTCGATTGTGCTCAATGACGCTCCGCTGGCGCGCTATATTCCCGCGGTCACCAAGAAGCGTATCGAGCGCGCGGCGGAAAAGCTGGGCTATCGCCCCAACCAGTTTGCCCGCTCGCTGCGCAGTAAACGCAGCCACACGGTGGGCGTCATGGTGTTTGACATGACCGATCCCTACTGCACGCTGGTGTTGCGCGGCATCGAAAACACGCTTTACCAGGCCTCCTACCTGCCGATTCTTACCGATGTGCACAACGAGCGCGGCCGCTTCGAGCGCTATCTCGAGATGCTGCTGGATCGCCGCATCGAAGGCCTGGTCGTGCTGGCCAACTGGCTGTTTCTCGATATCAATCTGCTTGCCGATGTGGAAAAGAGCAGCATCCCGACGGCCATTATTGGCTGCGAACTCAAAGGCGACTCGATGAGTTCGGTGATCGTGGACAACGAGGTTGGCGGCTGCATTGCGCTGGAGTATTTGCACTCCCTGGGCCATCGAAAGATTGCCTTCATCCGCGGCCCGAAGACTTTAGGCGACAGTTCTCCGCGCTGGCGCGGGATTCGCAACTGCGCCAAGGCGTGCGGACTGGAACTGGATTCGCGGCTGATTGTCGATTTGCCAGAATCGCGCGACCCGCTGTCCAGTTTCGAGATGGGTCAAAAGCTCACCGAGGCCCTGCTGCAGCAGAAGCGCCAGTTTACAGCCTTGCTGGCGTTTGACGACATGACCGCGTTCGGCGCCATCCGCGCCTTAAGCAAAGGCGGACTGCGTGTGCCGGAAGATTGCTCGGTGATTGGCTTCGACGATGTCGCCGCATCGGCCCTGTGCACGCCCCCGCTCACGACGGTACGCCAGCCCATGGAAGCGATGGGTGCGGGCGCAGTTGGGGTGGTGCTCGAAGGGATCAAGTCGGTGTTGGAAAAGCGCGAGGTGGCGGCTCACCACCGCAAGGTGGCACCGGAGTTGGTGGTCCGGGAATCGACGCGGAGCCTGATTTAGAAGCTGGAGAAAGGGATTCGCGTTTTTTCCTTGACAGCAGATGCCCAATAAACGCACTATTCATACGATTTAATAAACTACCTGTGAGTTGCGGTTCCGGGATAGAATCGGCTCGCATGGCAATAGCTCGATGCGCGAACGGTCGCATGAGGAGAAGAATCTGATCATGAAATTTCATCGAATGCTGCCGCGAATTATGTTTTTGATAGCGACTGTGGCTTTTTCCGCTGTGGCCTGGGCGCAGGACACCGCTTCCCTCACGGGCACGGTCACGGATGCCAGCGGGGCGGCGATCCCCAACGCTCAAGTCGCGGTCAACAATGCGGCAATGGGAATCAGTCGAAAGGCGGCGACCAATGGCAGCGGCGACTTCCTTTTCGCAGCGTTGCCCATCGGCAGCTATGACCTGACGGTCAGTTCGACAGGTTTCAAGAAATACGAAGCCAAAGGCGTGGTGTTGAATGTCGGGGAAAAGGCGCGGGTGAATGTTGCCTTGGAAGTTGGCGCAGCCAGCACTGAGGTGATCGTGGAAGGCACGCAGGTCGCCCAAGTCGAGACTCAATCCTCCGATCTGGGAGGCACGGTAACGGGTAAGGAAATTACTCAGCTCGAATTGAACGGCCGCGACTTCAAACAGTTGGTAACGCTGGTTCCCGGAGTCAGCAACCAGACGGGCGCCGATGAAGGCGGAGTCGGGGTTACCGCCAACAATTCTTTCAGCATCAACGGAGGCCGCGTCGAATACAACAACTGGGAACTGGATGGCGGCGACAATCTCGACAACGGCAGCAACAATACCCTCAACGTAACTCCCAGCGTCGACGCCATCGGCGAATTCAGAGTTCTCACTTCCAACTACGGCGCACAGTTCGGAAAGAATGGTTCCGGCACGATTGAAGTGGAAACCAAGTCGGGCACGAATAAGTTCCATGGCGACGCCTACGAATTTGTCCGCAACAACATGTTCAATTCGCCCTCGTTCCTCCAGAATGGCGTTGCTCCTCCCTATCACAAAAATGACTTCGGCTATACGGTTGGCGGGCCCGTGTACATTCCGGGGGTTTACAACCAGAGCAAAAGCAAGACTTTTGTTTTCTGGTCGCAGGAGTGGCGCCGCGACCGCGTCCCCAATACCTTTGACCAACTTGTGCCAACCGCCGCGGAACGCGTGGGAAACTTCAGCGACCTTTGCCCGGCGACGAATACTCCATTTCAGGTGACGAACGGCCCAAATACCACGCCACCAATTGTGTCCGGGGAAGCTCCCTATTTTCCGGACTGTCCCGGCCTGGCAGACGGGTTCACGATCGGCCCCAACGGTCCGGGTACCGTGGCTCAACTAGCGCCCTACACTGCCAGTAACGGCGGCTACGGATTGAACCAACTCCTTCCCACGGGTGGCTCCACGGACCCGAACGTGTTGGCTTTACTATCGCTGATTCCTGGTCCGACTCCTTCCTTCGCAAACCCTCTCATTCCCGGCGTGGCGACGTTTTATCAAGTCACTTCCCAGCCCACCAACTGGCGCCAGGAGTTGCTGCGGATCGACCACAACATCACCGACAAGGAACGTGTCAGCTTCCACTACATCCACGACTCCTGGGATACCGTGAACCAAGTTCCTTTGTGGACCAATGTTGGCAGCTTCCCCACCATCCAGACAGCTTTTACCGGACCTGGCATCAGCATGCTGGCCCGCCTGGCGTTGACTTTCACGCCCACTTTGCTGAATGAATTCGTATTCAGCTACACTACCGACCACATCGCGCTCACCGATACGGGAAATTGGCAGAGGCCTGCCGGCACCACGTTCGGTTCAATCTTCCCCGGCGCAGATCGCGGCGTCATGCCCGGCATCAACTTGCTAGACCCTTCAGGCATTTACGGTAATTTCGGCGAGGACGCCGGCTATATCCCGAATGGGCCTTACAACTCCAACCCAACCTACAGCTTCAGGGACAATCTCAACAAGCTGGTTGGCAAGCACAATTTGCAAGCGGGAGCGTACTTCCAGGCGGTCGAGAAGAACGAACTCGGCGGAGAACTGTCTGAGGGATCTTACCCCGGCTACATCACATTCAACCCGGGCTGCCCAGCAACCGCGCCGACCACGGGGAACCCGTTTGCCGATCTCTTGCTGGGGGACATCTGCTCCTTCGGACAGCAGAACACAACCGTTAAGTACTACAACCGCTACAAAATGCTCGAGCCCTACTTTCAGGACGACTGGCACCTTACCAACCGGTTGACCCTGAACCTCGGCCTGCGCGTGAGCTTGTTCGGCACCTATCGGGAAAAAGAACATCAGGCCTTCAACTTCGATCCGGCGCACTATGTCGCCGGCCAGACCTCGGTTGATCCTAATACCGACTACGTCACCAATCTGACGGTGGACGGCGGTACTCCCACAGTATCGGACTTGCCGAACGGAATCGTGCAGTGCGGCGTCACGCCCGGCGTACCCGCGGGCTGCATGTCGGGTCACCTGTTCAATCCCGCTCCCCGCGTCGGCTTTGCCTGGGATCCATACGGAAACGGCAAGATGGCGATCCGCGGCGGGTATGGAATGTTTTATGAACACGGGAACGGCAACGAGGCCAACACGGAATCGCTGGAGAACTCTCCGCCGCTCGCGTATGCGGCCCAGCAGTACAACATAACCGGATATCCCAATATTGGGACCGGCACCGCCGGTGCTCAACTCCCATTGGGTGTCACTGCCATCCCCACCAAGGCGCAATGGCCCTACATGCAACAGTGGCACTTCGATATTCAGCGGGAAGTCGCCCGCAGCACGGTTGCCTCGGTCTCCTACGTGGGAAGCAAAGGTACTCGTCTTACGCGCCTTACAGATCTCAACCAGATTCTGCCCACCCCTGCGTCGCAAAATCCTTACAAGCAGGGCGAAACTTACACGGGCGCCGAGTGTGGCGCAAACCCGGATGCGTACGGCGTTCCTCAGAATGCCGTGACTCCCAGCAATGTCCCGATTCCCTATTACGTCGGAGCAAACGGCGTCCCGTATGGGCCCGCAGTCAACGTAGCCATCGCCGCCGGCTGCGTTCCCGCCGGTGCCGATCCCTTCCGTCCCTACCCGGGATATGGCGACATCGCGAATCTCCAGGCCGCCTCGTCGTCAAACTACAACGCTCTGCAAGTATTAGTGCGGCGTAGCGCGGGCGGGTTAGAACTCGACTTCGCCTACACCTACAGCCATTCCATTGACGATTCTTCCGATCGCTTTGACGGAAGCTTCACCAATACCTACAATCCGGCAGCCAATCGTGCCAGCTCGAATTTCGACGAACGGCATATTTTCAATGCCAGCTATATATGGGATGTCCCGGTGTTCAAGCATGGCGGCCTGAGCCACAGTCTGCTCGGCGGATGGCAGATTTCCGGTGTCACCAACTTCGCCACCGGTTCGCCTTTCAGCATTATCTACAACGCCATTGATAATGCTGGCGTTGGAAACGGAGAAGGCTCCGACTCATATGCCGATATCGTCAGCAATCCCAAAGCTACTCCGCACCCGGTAAACCAATATGGCCGGCAGTTCTACAACCAGGCGGCCTACGCAACGCCGACGGCGTTAACCTTTGGAGACTCCGGTAGAAACAGTCTAAGCAATCCGGACTTCATCAACTTTGACATGGCAGTCTTCAAGCACTTCACTATCAAGGAGAGCACGGCCATTGAATTCCGCGCCGAGGCCTTCAACGTTTTTAATCACACGGAGTGGGCCCCGATTGCGGGTCAGGCAGGCGCCGGAGCCAACATCAACGGTTCGGGCACCAACGCATTTACTTCCCCCGTCACCAACAACTTCCTGTACGCGGGCGGGGTGCACGAGGCGCGAGTAATGCAGTTCGCCTTGAAGTTCATCTTCTAGGTTTCGTGGAGAAGCGAACAACGAGTCCCGGTCGAAAAACGGCCGGGATTTTTTCCAGAGTCGATAGTTGGAACTCAATCGCTAGAAAAGGAAAAACATCCTCATCCCACCTGCACCTGCTGCGGGGCCGCGACGGCCGCCAGCGCGCGCTCCAGGTCGGCGATCAGGTCGTCGGCGTTCTCGATGCCGACGGAGAGGCGGATCAACTGCTCGGTGACTCCCATCTTGGCGCGCTCTGCGGCGGGAATCATGGCGTGCGAGGTCAGGACCGGAATCGATACCAGCGATTCCACTCCGCCGAAACTCGGCGCCAGCGTGAACAGGCGCATCGCTTCGCTCACCCGCCGTGCGTCCTCGCCGCTACCTTCAATTTCAAAGCTCACTATGCCTCCTCCGCCGCTCATCTGCTCACGCGCCAAAGCGTACTGAGGATGGCTCTTGAGAAATGGATAATTCACGCTCCGCACTTTGGTGTGCCCGGCTAGGAATTCCGCTACGCGTTGCGCGTTCTCATTTTGCCTCGCCACGCGCACCGCCAGGGTCTTCAGGCCGCGGACCAGCACCCACGAGGCGTGGGGATCCATGCAATTGCCCAGGATCGTGCGCGTCTCCCAGATTTTTTCGATTAGTTCGCGCCTTCCCGCCACCGCGCCGCAAATCAGATCGGTATGCCCGCCCAGATATTTCGTCCCCGAATGCAGAATCAAATCAATGCCGAATTCCGCCGGGTGCTGGTTGATGGGAGTGCCAAAGGTTGCGTCAATCAGGCTGAACAGCCTGTGCTGCCGGGCCAGGGCCGCCACTTTCTTAAAGTCGACCACGCGCAGCGTGGGATTCGTCGGCGACTCCAGATAAATCGCCTTCGTGTTCTGGCGGATCGCCCGCGCATGCTGCTCGTAGTCGGTCGTATCGACGAACGTAGTCTCGATGCCCATCTTCGGCAGCCACTGCGAGAGAAACTTGTTCGCGCCGCCATAGATGTCGCGCTGCGCGACAACGTGGTCGCCGCTCTTCAGCATAGCCATCAGCGTCGTCGTGATCGCGCCCATGCCCGAGGCGAACGTCAGCGCGGCATCTACGCCTTCCAATGCTGCGATTGTCTTTTCCGCAACCGTATTCGTTGGATTGCCGTAGCGCGTGTAAAAGTGGTCGGTGTTGGTGGTGCGCAGTTGCTCGTCGTTGTCGGTGACTTCGAAAGTGGAAGTCTGATAGATCGGTGTGGCCACGGGGCCGTTTTTCTTGTCCAGATCAGCCGCGCCGCGCACAGCCTTCGTTTCGGAGTGCCTTTTCATGGTTTCCTCGCTGCTTCCAGATTAATTGCGTGGGGGAGCTACGGCAAGCGCAGCGATGCGCCGCGCACCGTTTATAATTCCTGATCCATGAATCTTGGCCTGAAAGACCGTGTTGCTCTCATAGCCGCGTCCAGTCAGGGGATTGGCCGCGCCACTGCGGAAGCCTTTGCTGCGGAGGGTTGCCGCATCGCGATGTGCGCACGCAACCAACAGAGGTTGCAAGCCGCTGCGGAAGACATCAGAAGGCAGCACAACTGCGAGGTTCTGGCTGAGGCGTTCGACGTAACCGATGCAGCGGCCGTTAGCTGCTTCGTGGCTGCCGTCGCGGAGAAATTCGGTGGCGTGGATATCTGCGTGACCAATGCCGGTGGACCGCCGGCCAAAGGATTTCTTTCCGCCAGTCTTGAGGAATGGCAGCGCGCGCTCGAATTGAACTTTCTCAGCACCGTCTACTTCGCGCGTGAAGTTATCCCGCACATGCAGCGGAAACACTGGGGCCGCATCATCACGTTGACCTCGATCACCACGAAGCAGCCGGTGGCGGATCTTGTGCTCTCGAATGCCGTGCGGGCCGCGGTGGTGGGGCTGGTCAAGAGCCTGGCCAATGAATTTGGCAAGGACGGAATCCTGGTGAATAACGTTGGCCCTGGTTTCACAGCAACGGCCCGGTTGAAGGAGTTGGCTACCGCGCGCTCTTCTGCGTCAGGAAAAAGTGAGCAGGAGATTTTCGATGGTTGGGCGGCTGACGCTCCGCTCAAGCGCCTGGGCGAGCCTCGCGAGGTGGCAGAGACGATTGTCTGGCTGGCGTCGGAGCGCGCGTCTTACATTACCGGCCAAACCGTGCTCGTAGACGGCGGTATGTATAAAGGTTTATAGATTTTTCGGAGAGTGCATGCGCTCGATAGCATCGCGAATGTCGGTTATGAGTGGCGAAGGCGCTTTGTCAGTCTTCGCTCGGGCGAAGGAACTGGAAAACCAGGGCCGCTCGATCATTCATCTCGAACTGGGCGAGCCGGATTTTCATCCGGGCGCATCGGTGGCCGAGTCCGTGGCCAAGGCGCTCGCCGACGGCAAAGACCGGTACTGCGCCGTGACCGGAGTTCCCGCGTTGCGCGAAGAGATCGCCACTTATTTGCAGCGTACGCGCAATATAAGCGTCTCCGCCGACAACATCGTGATTGCGCCGGGCTGCAAGGCGTCGTTGTTCTTTGCCATGATGGCGCTGCTGGAACCGGGCGATGAAGTTCTCTATCCCGACCCCGGTTTCCCCGGCTATGCGTCGATCACGCTCGGGCTCGGTGCAGTGCCCGTGCCTTTCGAGCTATCGTCTCGCAACCATTTCCAGCCGGACCTGCCCGAGATTGCCTCCAGGATTACGCGCCGCACGCGCATGCTCATTACCAACTCCCCGGGTAATCCGACGGGCACGGTGTATACCGACGCTGTGCAGCGTGGTTTGGCGGAACTGGCTGTCAAGCACGACCTCTGGGTGCTCTCCGACGAAATCTACGCGCGCATCATCTACGGTGGCGAATATTTGTCCCTGCTGCGCTATGACGGCATGAAAGAGCGCACGCTGATCATCGACGGCTTCTCGAAGAGTTTTGCCATGACCGGATGGCGGCTGGGTTATACGGTTGCGCCTCCTGAAGTGGTGCCTGCGCTGGCCATGTTGGCGATCAATAGCTACACTTGTGTCGCCGAGTTCACCCAATATGCCGCGATCGATGCGCTGCGTGATCGCGAGGGTGCTACGCCACGGATGGTGGCCGAATTCGCCCGGCGGCGGGAACAGTTTGTCCACGATCTCAATGAAGTTCCAGGATTCCGCTGCGAGTCCCCGGAAGGAGCCTTCTACGCCTGGGTCGACATTCGTGGCACCGGCGTCAGTGCCGAAGAAGTATGCCGCATCCTGCTGGAAGATGCCGGCGTGGCGGCTATTGCCGGGGCGGCGTTTGGCCCATCCGGCAAACATTTCGTGCGCTTCTCGTTCGCCTCTTCCACGGCAAATTTGCGAGAGGCTGCCGCCCGCATCGTGAAGGTCTCCGCGTCTTGGCAGGGTAGTCCGGTCGAGCGGTAGGGTAAAAGTCGAGGAGATAAACAGCAATGCATGTGCTTGGGTACACATGGGCAGGCGTGCGAACTGCCGACCTGAAGCCAGCGGCGCGCTTCTTTGCCGACGTCCTGGGCTTTTCCCCTATTCACGAGAGTGGAAGCTTCGTGCAGTTTGAGATGCCTTCGGGGCAACTGTTCGAAGTTTTTGGACCAGAGAGTCGTTTTTATAAGCTTCACTCCTGCCCGGTCCTGGCTTTTCAGGTGGAGGATGTACGCGAAGCCAGGAAGGAGTTGGAGTCGCGGGGCATCGAGTTCGTTACAGATATCGAGGGCAACGAATCGGAGGCCTGGTTTTATTTTCGCGACCCCGACGGCTACATTTACGAGCTTTGGCAGACCGCACGCGCTTTGAAGGCACTGCCTCCTCGATCAGCTAGCTCAATACAAATCCAGACCACGAACCAGCAACCACGCTAAATGATAAAAATTCTTCTTTCGGTATCGTCATTGGTCTGCGCCGCGGCGGGCCTGTCAACCCTCGCCACCGCCCAGGCGCGTCCATTCCCCGGCCCAGACGTGCAGCAGATCTACCAGCGGCTTCTGCCACAGATTGAGAAGATCCCGGCCTTCGACCACCATGCTCATCCCGGTTTTGCCGACGATCCCGATGTTGACGCCATGGCCGCGCCTCCCGTGGCCAGCGAAGCGTTGCGCACGCGCGACGATAATCCTGAACTGATTGCCGCGGCCAAGGCGCTGTTTGGATATCCCTAAGCCGATCTCCCGCCGGAACACGCCAAGTGGCTGGTTGCGAAGAAGACCGAACTGAGAAAGCAATTTCCCGGCACCGCGTACTTCAACATGATCCTCGACAAGATCAACACCGAAAGTTCCGTCGCCAACCGCGCCATGATGGCAGAGTACCTTGATCGCAAGCGTTTCCCGTGGGTGTTTTTCGCCGACTCTTTTATGTGGCCGTTCAATAACGAACGTGAGACTGCGCGCAATCCGGACGAAGGAGTCTTCATCCCTCTGCAAGAGAAAATGCTGCACCGCTGGATGCAGCAGGAGAGCGTGACCAAGCTGCCGGCCGATTTCGATGGCTATTTGCAGTTCATCAGCCGGGTGCTGGAAGACAATCGGAACAGGGGCGGCATCGCCATGAAGTTTGAGGTGGCGTACTTCCGCCCAACTACCTTCGCCGATCCCACGCGCGACCAGGCCGCCGACCTTTACCAGCGCTACGTGAGCGGCGGCATCCCCAGCGAAAAAGATTACCGCACTTTTCAGGACTATATCTTCCGCTATCTCGTTCAGGAGGGCGGGCGCTTGCATCTTCCCGTACACATTCACACCGCGGTTGGCATCGGCGATTACTTCAACCTGTCGCAGAGCAACATCATGAATCTGGAGAGCGTGCTGCGCGATCCGCGCTACCGCAGCACCACGTTTGTCATGATCCACGGCGGATACCCGTTGGAGCGCGAGGCCGTCTGGCTGGCCGCCATGAAGAACGTTTACCTGGATTCTTCGTTCGGCGAACTCGCTCAATATCCGTCTGCCTTCAAGGACACACTCAAGATGTGGCTGGAAACTTTTCCCGATAAGATCACTTTCGGCACCGACTGTTTCCCGTACAATGAAGTGCTGGGCGCGGAAGAGAGCTACTGGCTGGGCGCGGAATCGTCACGCATGGCGCTGGCCGCGGCGCTAGCCGAGATGATCTCGGAAAATGAAATCAGCGAAGCACGGGCTCTGGAGCTGGCCCACGGTTATCTGCATGACAATGCCGTGAAGTTGTACGGTGGCAGAGTCCACTGAGCCAGGCAAATGTGCTTCGAGAAAGTGCGAATACTAATCTGATGGCGATAAAAGTAAAAACCAAAGTGAAAACCAAAACGTCAGCCGGCAGAAAAGCAACCGACGCCAAGTCCCACTCTCGGGCGCAACGTGCCGTCACAAAACATGCGGCCAGCAGGCCGGAGCTTCAGTACATCCCCTGGCACAGGATTCCACTGGAAGATCTGAACCCGCTGCTGCAGCGGCAATTCGTGGTAGGCCAGGAAATTATGTTGGCGCGCGTGCTCCTGAAAAGGGGATGCATCGTTCCCGAGCACAGCCACCACAACGAACAACTCACTTACATCCTCGATGGGGCGCTGAAGTTCTGGATCGGCGGCCAGGAAATCGTGGTGCATTCCGGAGAGGTCCTCTGCATCCCGGCGCACATGCCGCACAAGGCCGAGGCGCTGGAAGATACGGTGGATCTTGATGTATTCACTCCGCCCCGCGCCGATTGGATCAATAAAAGCGACCAATATTTGCGGGGCCAAAAATAACCTCCGATTCCATGCCGCTTTCCGCTGCGTCTGATCGAGACTCCGGCAAACAGGGTTCTCAAACCAGCCTGCCGAAGGCTGGTTTTAGTTTCCGCTGCATCGGCTGCGCTTCGATCAGTCCTGCGGCTTCTCAGGATTTTCGCTGCACACGGTGCGGCAACTTACTTGAGATCTCCGATTCCTCGTGGACTTCCGCCGGCCTTCACGCGGATGCTTTGAAATCGATCTGGCGCCAACGCCGTTGTTCGAACGCAGCCTTAGACCTCAGTGGGGTGTGGCGATTCCGCGAGCTTCTTCCCACGCCGGAGTCCGAGGGCCGTGTCATCACCTTGCGCGAGGGCAACACCCCGCTTTACGAACTTCCTCAATCCTCCCGCAGCACAGGCGTGTCGCGGCTTTATGCCAAGCATCAAGGCATGAACCCGACCGGCTCGTTCAAGGATGCGGGAATGACTGTGGCCGCCACTTTCGCGCGCCAGGCGGGATACCGCTGGGTGGGGTGCGCCTCCACCGGCAATACATCCGCGTCCATGGCTGCGTATGCCGCGCGCGGAGGCTTGCGCAGCCTGGTCCTCGTACCCGAAGGAAAAATCTCCTGGAGCAAACTTTCGCAGGCCCTCGACTACGGCGCCCTCACCTGCCAACTGCGCACCGACTTCGACGGCTGCCTCCGATTGCTCCAAGCGCTCGTAAAACGCGCGCCTGTCTACCAGCTGAATTCCATCAATCCGTTTCGTTTGGAAGGGCAAAAAACTCTGGCGATCGAATTAATGGAGCAACTCGATTGGCAACCGCTCGACCACATCATCGTTCCCGGCGGAAATTTGGGCAACAGTTCCGCGATCGGCAAGGCTTTGCAGGAAATGCACGACATCGGGCTCATCTCGCGTCTGCCGAAGTTATCTGTAATTCAAGCCGAAGGCGCCAACGCACTGGTTCGCACTTTGCGTGAAGCCGGGGGTAAACACCTGGTTAGCGTGGAAGCCGAAACTCGCGCCACCGCCATCCGCATCGGCAGTCCCGCGTCGTGGGAAAAAGCCGTAAAAGTTATTCAGGCCACTGGCGGAGCGTGTGAACAGGTGAGCGAAGTTGAGATCGCGCAGGCCAAAGGCGAAATCGGCGCCGAGGGCATTGGCTGCGAACCCGCGTCGGCCGTCACCCTTGCCGGATTAAAGAAGCTGTTGCGGCAGGGCTTTGTGAAGCCCGATGAAACTGTGGTGCTGGTTCTAACTGGAAACCTGCTCAAGGATCCTGACTTCACAATGGAATTCCATCGTGGCGATCTCTTTCCCGGCACTCTGCAGGAGCGCGACCACGCGTTACTGAAGCCTTTGCGCCATCCTCCCGTCGTTCTTGATGCCAGCCTGGACGCCGTAATTCATGCGTTGGAACAAGCAGAGAAATCCGACTCGAACCACTCCAATGTCTAAGAAGAAGAGTCCACGTCCAGCGCCGTTGCATCTGGCCCTCCCGGCGACCTCGGCCAATCTAGGCCCAGCCTTTGACGCCGCTGCCCTTGCGATGGATCTTTACATCACGATCGATGCCCGGCCGGCGGCAGGTTTCAGTATTCGTGCCACCGGCCGCGATCCGGAGATATGCCAAACCTTGGAGGATCATCTTATCCTCGCCACGTACCGGGAAATCCTCAACCGGGAGGGTGCGGAAGTTATTCCGTTATCGCTTCGCATCAAAAACGCTATTCCGATTGGCAAAGGCTGCGGCTCTTCGGCCGCAGCGCGGCTGGCCGGCATTGCTTTGGCCAATCACTTTGGTCAAATGCGCTGGACCGATTCCCAGATCATCGGCGAGGCCTCGCGGCGCGAGCGCCATCCCGATAACGCCTCCGCCTGTTGGATGGGCGGTCTCACCATCGCTCGCATGTCCGGCGAAGCGGAAGCCCAGGTGGTCTGCATCCGGCCGAAAGGGAAGTGGCCTCTGTTGCTGGCTGTTCCCGATCAAGCTCTGTCTACGGAAAAGGCTCGCTGCATGCTTCCGGCCGAGTATGTTCGAGCCGACGTTGTGGTCAACATCCAGAATTCGATGTTGCTGCTCGCGGCGTTTACCCAAGGCCGTCACGAGTTGCTGGCGGCTGCGCTCGAAGATCGCATCCACCAGCCTTACCGCGCTACGCTCTGTCCGCTGCTGCCGTGCCTGCAGGAATTGACGGGAAAGCCGGGCGTTCTCGGTGCCGCCCTGAGCGGTGCTGGTCCTTCGGTCGTGGTTTTTCTCGATCCTCGCGCACCCGCCAGGAAAACAAGAAAACTTGTCGAAGCCCATCTTGCCGGCAAGGGATTGCGCGCCGAACTGCTTCTCTCCTCCATCGCCTCACGAGGGGCCCGCGGCTGATTCTCCAAGCTCGAAAAGAGGCACCAACGTGCCATTTACCGGGCAGGACGTTCCGGGATATTTTAGGTGTTCCCCCGAAACGAAACTTTCCCGCTTCGTGCGTGTTTAGGTGAACCGTGGTCGCGGCTTTCTTGGAAGCTCGGGCAAGTTTTTCGGGTGAGTGCGAATGAAGCCGAAAATGCCACATCACGTCCAGCCACGTGAGAGCGTCTCGCACCGCAATGAACAGGTTGCGGAGGAGATCCAGAAATTTCTGCGCGCCGTCGATTCTTATCCCGAGCGCGTTGCCAAAGAACCCCGGCTCAGCTTCCGCCGCCATCTATCCAGCCTCTTCACGGCTCACGGCGATCGGCCTCGACGCCACTAATCGGGAGTTGAAAACTTACCGGCTCGCCGGCGGTACGATACCGTTCATGCGCAGATATTCCACCATTTGTCCATAGTGGTCGAAACCATGGGCCACAACGCTCGTGGCCAGTCCCAGCCGCGTCACCATTCCTTCTCCGAACGGGCTCTTCACAGGCTCGACAAGGTTCTTTTCATTGATGGTCGCCATCGCCTTGTGTACATAGGTGAACGAATCCTTCAAGTAGCCTAAGATCTCCGCTTTGGTCTTGACCGATGCCGGCCCGGATTCGTCGCCCACATCCACCGGGACCTTTTCGCCCAGGATTGCCGCCCCATAAATGTAGTTCACCGCCGCCACATGCTTCACCTGCTCGCCGAAGGTGCGCACGCCCTTGAACTCGCCGTTGCTTGGCGCGAATCCGAACTTGTCTTCCGGCATCGCTTCGGCAGCGGGGACGAAATCATGTTCGATATTCATGACGGTGCGGTCCAGCACCTGCGCGACGCTGCGGCGCTCGTCTTTGCCCTTGTCTTTGCCCATGTCTTTGTCCTGGGCCGCGCTGAATGCTGCCAATGCCAGTATGCAGAATGCGAGAAAGCTTAACCTCTTGTTCATAATGACTCCTCTCGTTTTGATTGCAGTGGAAACGGCCACTGCCGGTTCTTCCAGGCGCGAATCATATAGATCATCAGGCCAGCCAACAGTATCACCACCGCATACCGTATTTCCTTCTGCCAGTTCGCGCGATTGAACAGGATAAAGAGAAATCCCGCAATCGCCACAAGCGCCGGTACCGGATACAGCCACATCCGGAACGGACGCGCGACCTCCGGCCGCGTCACTCGGAACACCACCAACCCAATCGCCTGTACCAGAAATTGCAGTATAAGGCGAATGACCACCAAAGCCGCGATCGCGTCCTTTAGCCGCAGAAAGCAGAACGCTGCCCCTGCTACTCCCAATGCCAGCACCGAAACATGCGGGAAGCGGTGCACCGGATGCACTTTGGCAAATGCCCGGAAATAGTTCCCGTCCAGGGCGGCCGCATACGGAACCCGCGAATACCCCAGCATTAGCGAGAAAACCGATGCAAACGCGGTCACGATTACAAGTGCCGTCACTAACCGCGCCGCCCACGGCCCATAAATCCTCTCCATAAACAACGACACAACGTACAATCCGCTGTTGCTCTGTCCCGCCTGCAGCATCTCCCGCCACGGAACCACCGCCAGAATGCACAAGTTCATCATTAGATATAGACAGGCCACCAGAAGAATGGAAAGCAGCAGAGCCCGCGGAATATTCCGCGTCGGATCTTTTATTTCATCGCCCAGGTAGCAAACATTGTAGTAGCCCCAGTAGTCGTATGTAGCCACCAGAAGCGCTCCGCCCAACCCGGTAAAGAACCCGTGCGAAAGCGTGAAAGCGCCGGGAGGAAAATCGAACGCACGAGCCGCGTTGAAGTGCGTCAGCCCGGCGAAAATGATCCATCCGATCGTTCCCATCACGCCCAGCCACAGCACTTTCGAAAGGCGCCCAATCACGGTGATGCGCCGATAGAGCAGCAACACCGTGAAGAAGCAGATCACGACCGCTACCGCGGTTCCCGGCATAACAATCCAGCTCACCTGCAGTGGCCCTGCCCATGGGATGGGCAAAGCCGCGCTGTGTGCGGCGTAAACCGTCTCCAGGCTGGGCCAGTAATAGGCGGCGTAGCCCGCCAGCCCAATACATCCAGTGGCAATCGAAAGCGGCGCGCTGAAGGAAAGCTGCCAGATAAACAGAAACGAAATCAGCCGCCCCCATTTCCGCGGCCCATAAATCTCATTCAGGTAGCGATACGGTCCGCCCGACCCCGGCATCGCCGCACCCAGTTCTGCCGACACCAGCCCGTCGCACACCGCCAACAGCGCGCCCACTATCCACCCCAGCATGGCCTGTGGCCCACCCATTGCGCTCAAAACCAGCGGCATGGTGATGAACGGCCCCACCCCGATCATGTCGATCATGTTGAGCGCAGTCGCACTGCCGAGGCCCATGCCGCGGATTAGGCCAGGAGATTCCGAATTACTTTGCGAAGGAATCTGCATTTCGTGGAAGGACTAACAGCGAATGACTAACGACGAACGACCGCTCTCCGGCTCATATATTCAGCCTGTGCAGTTTTTACTGGTCACAGGCGTCACAGGCCACTAGCCACTGATCACTGCTTTTCATGCCCGGCGCTCAGCAAATTCACATAAAGCCGCACCGCTCCCGGAACTCCCGCCGGCAGCTGCCGGAAGAACGCGTATCCAGTATAGATATACGTTCCCTTGCCGTACTGCGTCCGCAGCAGCCCGCCTTTCTGAGCCTCCTCATCCGGATCGTGGCAGGCCAGCAGCGGTTTGAAATGCTCATCCCACTTATCCATGAAGTAAAGCCCGCGTTCCTGCACCCAGCCGTGAAAATCGCGGGGCGTGATCGCGTTAGGATAATGAAATACTCCATCTGCGGGAGCCAGAATCTCCACCGGAGCTTCCTCCACCGAAACCCGCGCCCGGCTCAATTCCGCCGGATACGGTGTGAAGTGCCCGTTGTTGAAATCTCCGACGCCGGTATTGTATTGCACGACCAGCGTTCCGCCTGCCGCAACGTAATCGAGCAGCCTTTTGTTATTTGCGACGACGTCTTTCTGCGTATCGTAGGCACGAATCCCTAGCACAATCGTTCCATACCGGCTCAGATCCTCATGGGCCAAGCCCTCCGGCGGAATCAAAGTTACGTCCATCCCCGCTTGTCTCAGAACCATGGGAATATCGTCGCCCGCGCCCATGACGTATCCGATCTTCAAATCGTGAGGCGCGTTTACGTCCACGATGCTCACGCGCTGTACGGCGGGCTGATAGTAGTAGAAGCTTCCCAGATCCTCGCGCGTCACCAGCGTGTAGCCTTCCCTGAACTTCTCCCCGCCTTCTTCCAGCACGGCCCGAAGCTTGGCTCGTCCCTCCTGCAGACCAGCAGGGAAGACCTTGAACTGGAAATCCTGTTTTTCTCCGTGGCGCGTGAACTCCACCGCTTGCTGTGCGGGGTCGGAGCGCCAACCTGGGGGCAACTCCAGCCGCAAGATCCCGTGCGAGCTGCGGCTGAGATTGCTGGTGACGCCCACCGTCACCGTCGAGTTCGAACCGTTGTGCGTTGAGATCACCTGGGTTCCCGGTTCCAGCGCAACCGAAAACGCCGGCACTACAGCCACCGGACGCGCTCGTTCCGTCCCAGCATCATCCACGAATGAAGTCACCACGGTTGCTCCAATACTGTTTTTCCCCCGCGCATCGCCCGCACCTGCCATCGAATACTCCACGCGGGCTCGCAATACCGGTGACGAGAAGGGCAGTGTTGCATACTTCTCGTCGTCGATGTGATTCACACTCTCCGTCTCCGGATCGTCGCGATGCCAGTATGGACGCGTGTATTCCGCGTCCTTCGGCACTTTCAAGCGAAACACCCCGCGCTCGTTGTCTCCCGGCTTGATCGCGACGCGCTTCATCTTGTCGGAAATCGTCCCCCAACCCTCCGGCACCTCCAGCTTCAGTCCGTCAACGTACAGCCGATCCTTCGATCCGTTGTGAAAATCCACTGCGACCAGGAATTCCTGTCCCGGTGAAACGGTCGTCATCGCGTCCGCTTCTTTTTTCGTAATCTCCTTCACGGGTTCGCCATCCGGCCCCACCCGAGAAACCACCGTCGCCTCCAGGCCTACGTTTAGAGCATCGTTGAGCGCTGTTTCTGCTTGTTCACGTTTCTCTTCCAATCGCGCCAGCAGGTCGGACTTCGCCACGACGCTTACGCTGGCTTGGCTTACCTCCGCGTACAGCCGCTCCAACTCCGTCACGGTTTCCCTGAGTGGCGTCGCAGCCGCGGCAGAATCGTTGTTCTTTGCGTCCTCACTGGCTTGCGCTATCTTGTTTGCAATTTCTGCCAATCCCTGGCGCAACTGCGGCAGCTTGGATTCTTCCGCTCCCAAGCGAGCCGCCAGCCCGGGCAAGCTCGTATCGATCCCATCGAAGAAATCTTTTTCATGACCATCTTTATCCAGCTTCGGTGGCTGTATTGAGTCCACCAGTTTGTAAAATGTAAACCGGTCTCCGGGATCCACTGTCCAGTTGGCAGACCCCTGCGAGAGCTGATGCCGCAATCCCTGCATGGCGAACTGGACATACGACCCCCCCAGGTCCGCGCTCGGCTCGCCGGTATTCAGCTCCACCGTCCAGTTCGCATCGGGACAGGTCATCGCGCCAAAGCCGCACACATTGCCGATGTACAGCTTCTTGGCCTGCCACGGTTGAAGTCCCTGCGCGATCTGCTCGGGAAACCGCTTCGGATCGGCTGCGGCCCTGAACGCCTCTCTCGTCAGGATGCTCGAAGCTTGGTGATGGCCATGTCCATCCCGCTCGGTGCCCGAGAACCGCGCCACGAGAACATCCGGACGGAACGTTCGAATCACTCGCACCATATCGGCCAGCGCGACATCGTGTCCGCCCCATTTTGCAAAAGTCTCATCCGCACTTTTGGAAAAACCGAAGTCCGCCACCCGCGAGAATCTTTCCTGCACTCCGTAGTACTCGTCCGCCGCCAGCAGTTCCAGTGTGCGCAGTACGCCCAGCACATCCGACAGATTACTGCCCACCTTATTCTGCCCACCCTCGCCGCGGTTCAGCGTCATCAACAGAACAGAAGCGCCCCGTCCGCGCGACTCGAGCGTCAGCATCCCGCCATCTTCATCGTCAGGATGCGCCACCGTCTGCATCAGCTGTGCGGTCGTGCCCAAACGCCGCAGCATCAGCCGCAGCCCGAGAATTCCTTGGTCTTGTGGAAGCTCGGGAGGAGATCCCTGATAAGGGAGTTGAGGAAAGTTGGTTACAGCCGCTTGGCGATTTTCAGCATTCGGTCCCGCAGCGGCCGGATGCGCCGAACTCTGCCCGTTCCGTTGCGGCGAAGCCGGCAGAACGGGAATCGCCAGCAACAGGAATACGAATAAGGTCCGTATGACCGAGGTTTGGACAAAATGCTGGACGAGCCGCCTAGGGCGGCTCGCAAGATTTTTGTATCCCGGGAAGTTCACCCTACAAGGATGGGGCCAACCCCCGCTCCGACGCAAATTCTTTCCTCTCGCAGCCTACGACCGTATGGAAAAAAGAACAAACCCCGAAGCCAGGACTGAAGACACAAAACTGAGAACTGAGAACCGAGAACTGAGAACTGGTTTACTGCCGCCCCTCCTTAAGCGCCTCCTGACACGCGCCGGCCGCTGTCAACACTTCATCGAAAGCGGTTTCCTTCCGCAAGTCCTTCAGCAGCGGGTCTCCCAGCAGCGCCGAATAAGCGCAATAATTCTGCTGCACTGCTGCCTTCAGCAGACGCAAGGCGGCATCTTTCTGCCCGCAATACGCCATCAGCGCGCCCACGCGATACCAGGACTCCGGGTCAGGTTCCGTCATGACAGACGCTTCCGTCTCCCGCACAATTCTCTCCATGTCAGCCGGCCGCTGCGCCTGAGTGCAGGCCACGAGCAACTCCCGGTGGTAGAACGGGGCCTTCCCCACACTCTTGGCCGCTTCCCGCGCCTGCGCCAGATTTCCCGCAGCCAGATAAACATAAGGGGTCGCCCACGCAGCCCACTCCGAGCCCGCGTCCAGGTGTATGAAATCCATTGCGCGATCCGTCTGGCCAAGTTCCAGAAAAGACCAGGCGCACGACCGGAAATTGAAGTTGCCCGGGTCCAACGACCGGGCTGTATTGCACTCCTGCGTCGCTTTCTCCTGCATCCCCGCATACCGCAGCACATAGCCCAGCGCAAAATGCGCGTCGGCGCTCTGCGGGCGGCGCCGCACCAAATCCGTGGCTGCATCATAGGCGCGGCCCAGTTCGCCCCGTTCCACTCGGTTCGTGATCAAATTGCTCGCAGCCGCTACCCGGTTCGGGTCCAATGAGAGCGCCCGCTCATAGGCGGCATTCGAGCGCTGGAACATGGTTTCGCCGCCTCCGCCATAATAGGAATCGAAGTAGTAGCGTTGTCCCAAGGCTTCCCAGGCCGGTGCATAGCTGGGATCCTCTCCCACCACGTGCTCCAGAACCGCGATCGCGTCCTTGTTCGGCCCGGGATCGTGGGGCAGGGCAAGGGCATGCAGGTAGAGGTCGTACGCCTCCTGACTCTTCGGACGCGACGCCGTACCCAACGTTCCTCCCGCGACCCCCAGTGCAGGCAACAGCCCCTGCTGCACCTGCGTGCTCAATTGGTTCTGCAGGGAAATCAAATCGTTCACTCCCGCGGTGGCTCTCGCCTCCCAGAGCACCCGCTCGGTGGGCACATCGATCGCTTCCAGCGTCACCGTCAACTGTTCACCCTGCCGCATGAAGTGCCCAGTGAGCAGCCTGCCAACGTGCAGTTGCTGTCCCACTTTGCGCGGATCCAGATCCAGTTCCACATACTTCCGCGTGACCGACGACGGCCGCACCTCCAGCGACCGCGAATAGGTCAATACGCTGGACAACTCGTCCGCCAACGCGAAGCGCAGGTAATCCACCGTGAAGTCCCCGTTCATGTTCTGCAGCGGCAACACCGCAATGGCATTTTGCTGCTCTGCATTGGCCACGGATCGATGTTTCAGCCAATACGCTCCCACCGCCGCCAACACGGTTACCAGCATCGCCAGAGTTCCCAACAGAAGCCAGAACTGCCACCGGCTGCCTGCCCGGCCGAAAGTGTTACTCGTGACCCGCAGCCTCGCAGAGTGCAGGCCACTCTTCATCTGTCCGGAGTCGGTCTCACGCTTCAGTTGCTGAAGGTCGGCCTTCATCTGCGTCGCGCTCTGGTACCGATCCCGGCGATCTTTTTCCATCGCCTTGCCGATGATGCCCTCCAGTTCCACTGGAACTTTCGGGTTCAACTCGCCGGGCGGAACCGGCTTGTCATGCAGTACCGCATCCAGCGTCATCAGGGAGTTCTTGCCGGTGAAGGGCTTCTTGCCTGTCGCCATCTCGTACATCACCACGCCGAAGGAAAACAGGTCACTGCGGAAATCGATTTCCTCGCTCCGTGCCTGTTCCGGGGACATGTAGACCGCCGTCCCCGGAATCACCCCCACCGCCGTCAACGAAAGGTCCGCTGCCGCTCCTGCTCCGTCGCTGTCGGTCCCGACGTTGTGCAGCAGCTTGGCCAAGCCGAAATCCAGCACCTTCACCTGCCCGCTTGGAGTCAGGAAAATATTTGCGGGCTTGATATCGCGATGCACGATCCCCTTGGCATGAGAGGCTGCCAGGGCGTCTGCCACCTGGATGCTGATGTCGAGCAGCTTCTCCGTCGCCATCGGCTGTCCCGAGATGCATTGCTTCAGGCTTTCGCCCTCCAGCTTTTCCATCACGATGAAGGGATGCCCGTTGTTATCTTCGATCCCGTGAATGGTGCAGATGTTCGGGTGATTCAGCAGCGACGCCGCCCTCGCTTCCCGCCCGAATCGTTCCAGCGATTTGGGGTCGCCCACAAGATTTTCTGGAATGAACTTCAACGCGACGTGCCGCCCCAGTTTCAGGTCCTCAGCCTCGTATACCACGCCCATACCACCGCCTCCGAGCTTTCCCAGGATGCGATAGTGGGATACGGTCTGGCCAATCATGAAGGGTGACACTCCCGACGGCGGTAATGTTAGGCTTCGCCGGCGGCTCCGGTCAACTAAAGCATCTCAATCCAAGACCGGTTCTGCAACGCCTTGCTCAAGCGCGATCCCATTAAGCGGGTTCGCGTTCCCAAACTGACAACCGCCCCGTCCTTTCGTGTCGCCCGGCTGCTTCAAAGTTGCGCCACTGCGACTACTATGATTCTAGCAACACTGAAATAACGAGGCGGTTCTGGTATGGGGCGGAGGGGCAACTATTCTCCCGAGGTGCAAGAGGCCATCCGGCGGCGGGCTACAGAAGTTTATCATCGCAGCGGAGAGGTCGAAGGCCACGATGTCGAAAATTGGTGCCAGGCGGAAGCTGAGATCGTCCGGGAAATATCCGAACACGCCACTCGCTCAGCAGTTGTGGTTAACGTGGAAGGCGTGGTGTACACCGGGGAGTACGAGGCTGCCTCTGCCGATGGCTATACCGCGGGTGAGTGGAAGCCGGGCGATCACGTTCCCATTCGCTTGGCCGGCGACAGACTCTATCTTCGTCGCCCCAATGGCCGGGAGCTCGAAACTACTATCGTCAAGAGAATCGGCTAAGGGGCAAGCCTCAGGCGAAGATGTAAAAGTGAGTGAATTTTGCTGGCCAGCCCGATTCTATTCCGCCAAGTACAGCCCTGCCGACGCCCCTACCCACTCCATATCTTTGTTGTGATCCACTCCCATCATCAGACCACGCCCCATGCGGATAATCGTCAGCACTGCCCGCAACTGCTCCTGCCAGATGTACATCACTCGCACTTCCGCCTTCGTCAAGCCGAACGGAGTCTCGATCACCGGCTCAAAGTGCAGCCGTTCCTGCAAAATATAATCCGCCCGCTTCTCCGCTGGAATCGCTTCAACATCTTGTTTCTTCGGCGCAATCACCACTCCCAGACCGGCGAAGGAATAAAGTGGCTTCAGCGCATAATTCTGCAAATCGTCGGGAATCCGCTCCAGCCGGTCGAGAAACCAGGTCTTCGGCACCGACTCATGCCGCAAATACGGAATCGAAAACTTGCTGATGCGAAAATACCAGTTCGGATGCCCCGCCCATTCCACGTTAAGATCGTCGCGCCAATCGAATCCTAGTTTCACGTTCTTGCGCTGCAACTCGTCCACAATCGCCCGGTTATAAATCCTCCGTATCGGAACCCGCCCTCCCTTGCGCTCGTAATAAAGCTGCGACCCTTGTTTCTTGATCGCTTCAATATCGACCGTTCTTACCCCCAGCATCTTCTCCGTCAGCAGAAAATCTGGAAGGGTTTTTTGCGCTTGCGGATGAATCTCCATCAGGATCACATTTTCCGGATCATGACTTCCGACAATCGCTGCCCGCAACAGTTCACGGTACGTCTTAGCACCCAGCCCGCTCAAGAAAAAGTTAAGTCGCACGGATTCGGGCACCGGAGGCCGGGAGCCGGAAGCCGGTAACCGCTCCAGCCCGTACACGTCGATGTAGCTTTGCGCCAAAGTCACTTGATACGCATACAGGGAAGGGAAGGCCTGCAACTCCACCAACTTGGGCTGCAACCCGCCGCGCGCGTCGCGCACCAGCCCGAAGTCTACCTGCACAAACAACGGGCGCGCCGGCTCATTTGGAACCCGGAACCCCGCCGGAATGGAATTGTTGGATAGCGCCAGATAGTCCGGACTCTCCACCAGTTGCCGGATCAGTTCCTTCCCATCCTCCGCCATGCTTTCTAACAAGGCCTTAGGAAAGAAACAGGGAGTTTCCGACAATCGGAATTGCACGTGCGTTCCGGACGCGTCGTCAATTCGCCGCAAGAATGCCTGATATTTTTCGGGAGTGAAGCTGGCGTTGAACTGCTTTCGGAGGAACGGAATCATCGTAGCGCCGGCGTTTCCGGGTAGCGCCGGCGTCCCGCCGGCTGTCGCGAGGGCCTGCCCTGAGCTTGTCGAAGGGGCGTCACGGCCTCGCCGCTTCCAAACCAGTGAAACCCTTGTCATTCCGAGCGGAGCGAGGAATCTGCTGTCCGCCGCCAGCACGACCACCCTATGCTTCCACCAGGAACTTCCCGTCCTGCATGATCTGCTGGTCGTCTACCCAGATATTGAACTTCCGTCCCACCACATCGATGTGGGTCGAAGAATCCCACTCCGCGCCGGTATGCGCCCCGTAGGGATTTCCAAACGCAATGTGTACTCCAGGATATTTTTCGTCCTGCAGAATCTGTCCAATTACTTCTTTCAGATCGATGTTCGTCCCGATGGCAAACTCACCCACGCGGTCGCTGTTCTCGTCGGTGTGCGTGTATTTCCAGAAGTCGTCTTCCAGTTCGCGATTCTCCGAGTGCGCCTCGGTCAGGCGGTTGTGCTTCATTTGGATTGTCAGCGGCCTGTCTTGCAGGTTTCCAAATTTCGTACACAGATAATCGCCCACCACACCGTCGATCACGAACGTTCCATTCACCTCGCCCGGCGTCGTGAAAATTTCTCCGCCCGGCAGGTTCCCCCACTTTTCCGGAGTGATAATCCCGCTGGTCTTCAGCCAGCGGTAGTTGGGATTCAAATCCGCCGTCAGGTCCGTCCCGGCCGCGGTTTTCGCCCGCACTCGCCGCGCCTTGCGCACCATCTCCACCACCTTGGCGCTCAGCCGGTCCACTTTTTTAAAATCCGCCCGCATGCCTTCCAGCATGATCTGCCGGTTGATGTTCACCATGTGCGCGTGCCGGATTTTCTTTCGATTCACCACATCCGTCATCTGCATGCGCGAACGCAGTTCGTTCTTCTGCGCCCACACTGCAAAAATCGAAACCTGGCTCGTCTCCAGGTCCGCAAGAATCTCGGCCGGCAAATTTTTCACTGGCCGCTCCGCCAGATCTTCCAGCACCCACACGCGGTGCGGCGCGCCCAGTTTTTCCAGTTCTTGTACCATCGCCGCCGCAATCTCGATCGTCACTTCGTCGGTGATCACGCAAACCTTCTCGTCCGCTTGTACGCGCAGGCACACGTTCACCGCATTGCGCGCGCCAAGACTGTATTCAGGATCGAAGGGAATGTGATTGCTTCGGGTGCCCCACCCTTGCTGCGTTTCTTGCGGCAGAGCCTGCCCCGAGCTTGTCGTGGGAATTTTGAATTGGTCCACGGGAATCGTCATTACCCTACTTTTCTGACGGAAGCCGGCTCATCTTCCTTCAGGCCCGTCTCCGTCTCTTCAAGAATGTAATCGACAACTTTTTTCAAATCTCCAGTTTCCTGGTACACGCGCAACTGCCGGTCTGCGCCGCTGCCTTGTTCCAGCATCGTGTGGATGTATTCCAGTTCTTCGCGCGAATCCAGTTCATCGACCACATCGTCGACAAAATCCAGATACTCGCGGATCAAATCCCGCGCCGGTACTTCCGCCTGCTTGCCAAAATCAATCAGCTTTCCGTCCAGGCCGTAACGCGCTGCCCGCCACTTATTTTCCATGATCAGCGCCCGGCGGTACAGGCGAAATCCCTGATTCGCCGTATGCAGCTTATACAACTTCGCCACCGTAGCCTGGATCAGCGCCGCCAGCGCGATGGTCTCGTCGGCCCGCATCGGGATATCGCAGACCCGGAACTCGATCGTATTGAAAAACGGATGCGGCCGGATATCCCACCAGATCTTTTTCGCGTTATCGATGCAGTTCGTCTTGATCAGCAGCTTGATGAAGTTTTCGTACTCGCCCCAGCTCGGAAAATAATCCGGAATGTTGGTCCGCGGAAACTTATCGAATACCTTGCAGCGGTACGATTTCAACCCCGTATTCATTCCCAGCCAGAACGGCGAATTCGTCGACAGCGCGAGCAAATGCGGCAGAAAATACCGCGAGTGATTCATCATGTGGATCGCCGTCTCGCGATCCTCGATCCCGATGTGTACGTGCAGCCCGAAAATCAAATTCGCCCGCGCCACCAACTGCAGGTCCTCGACAATATTCTTGTACCGGTCGTCGGGATTAATCTCCTGGGTTCGCCAGTCCGAAAAGGGATGCGTCGCCACCGATGCCAGCCGCAGCCCATTTTCCTTGGCCAGGCGTATGATGTCGCGCCGCAGCATCTTGACTTCCGTTTTGGCTTCCTTGATGTTCTTACAAACCCCGGTGCCCACTTCCACCACCGATTGGTGCATCTCCGCCTTCACGCGTTCCTGCAGCAACAGCTTGCCCTTTTCCAGGAGTTCGGCCTGAATATGCGACCGCAGATCCCGTGTCTCCGGATCTATCGTCTGATATTCCTCTTCGATCCCGATGGTAAATGTAGGCTTCATGGACTGTGGCGCGGGCGCCCTCGCCCGCGAAATCTAACCACTACCCAAGTGCCCCAACCTTTCGCGTTCCTTTGCGAACGAGTGGGTGAATCAGGCCATAACAGTATAACAACCACATCAAGCATTCCGATCAGAAGCTGTGGTGCTTCTGGAACCAGGACAACCACAGGAACAGGCCCACAAGGAGAAGCATCAAGCCACTCAAGCCGATGGACAGCGCGGAGAATAAGCTGCGGATCCAATTTTCGCGCGAAAATGCGCGGAGCAGTAGGACGATCGCGGTTACCTGACCGATGAGAATCGCGCTGATACCCCACACGACGAACAGTTCCGTCACACCGCCAGCCACTGCGCCGATCCCGGTTGCCTTCTGTTTGGAGATGCCTAGGAGCGTGTGGCTGAGGCCAACCAGGATGGGAACCCACGGTGTCCATGCCAGCACCACGCCCCAGAGAAACCGTTTTTTCTTTAACTCGTCCACTCAGTTCCTAATCGCGTGCAGGCCGCTGTTGAACTCCCTGACGCCGGAACCCAGTGTCTCGGTTCGCCGGGATGCCGGTGTGGGGACAGCCCTCGGATGCTTGCCCTGAGGTACGAAGGGTCCGCCGAGCCAAGCTCGATCGTCTCTTCGCCAAGGCCTGAAAGCTGAGACACCGTCCGCTGGTACGCTGCTATTTCGCCACTCTCCCCCGCTTCCGCTCCGCTACCCACGCCGGCTCTCCCTTACGCGTTTGCTGCCCCGACGGCGTGCCCGCCAAGAACGAAGCCCATCGCAACTCCCTCGCCGGATTCTCTTCGCTCACGGCCATCTTCACCGCCATCTCCGCCACTGCATTCACAATCCAATCGAAATTCTCCTGCCCCACCGACGTAATCTCCGCATCCGGCGCCGGATTCAGAAAATCAATCGCGTACGGCACGCCGCCCTCCACCGCAAACTCCACCGTGTTCAGGTCATACCCCAGCACCCGGCACAAAGTCAGCGCATCTTTCTCGACGCGCTCCTTCAGCGCCGCCGACGACGGCGGCGGATTCCCCTTCACATACCGCTCATGATGCGGCGCCCGCGGGTCGTACTTCATGATGTGAACTTTCTCCTGCCCCACCACATAACAACGGTAATACTCCTCAAATACCACGCCATGCTGCAGCGTCATACACAAATCGCCGGTCTGGTTATAGTGCTGGAAAAACTCCTCGGGTGAGTGCACGTGGTACACATGCTTCCATCCACCCCCGGAATATGGCTTCAGGAAAGCAGGGAAGCCAACATAATCGAACAGTTCCTGCCAGTTCAGAGGAAAAATCAGGTTCCGCATCGACCGGTCGGTCGTCCCCTCCGGATGTTTGTTATGCGGCAGAATCACCGTCGGCGGAATCGCCACGCCCAGCTTGTGCGCCAAAGCATAATTAAAAAACTTGTCGTCCGCCGTCCACCAGAACGGATTATTGACGACAGTCGTCCCGTGCAGCGCCGCATTCTTCAAGTAGGCCCGATAGAACGGAATATCCTGCGAAATCCGGTCGATGATCACGTCATATTTCTTAGGCTCATCCATCCGAATCCCACCAATCGACACAAACTCCGCCGAAACACCCTCAACCTCCATGGAGTTAATCTTCTCCACCAGCGCCGGCGGAAACGTATTCTCCATCCCAAACAGAATCCCAATCTTCTTCATCGCAAACCTTCCCAGCCTCTATATGTTTTGTCATTCCGAACCGGGCCGAAAGCCCGATGGGGAACCTGCTTTTCGAACCGGATCCCAGCTACTTCACAAACTCTCCCTTCCCGCCGCCCGCCCACGGATCATACGTCAAACAAAACTGAATCCGGTCGGGAATACTCGGGTGGTTGTAAAACAGAAAAATATCCACCGGACTTGGATCCGGGTCCGCCAAATCCACCTCGCCCAAAATTTGAAACGACTGCGCTGCCACCTGCCCCGACTCCGGCGTTAACCCGTGCGTCACCTCCAGCCCATACTGGTCGGCCTCATGTTCATAATGCCGGCTGACAGCATTCAGTACCGGATTCGATACGAACGTGAACACCGACAACAAAAGGACAAGTGCCGGCAAGGACGCCCAATCATCCAAACCGCGAATCGCCCAATCTGTTCCCCTGCGCGCCAGCACCCATCCAATCGATCGATAACCCAGATAAAAGAAAAGCAGAAAAACCAGAGCAAAAAGTCCGAGCAGTTTGTAGACATGATGCAGAACGTAGTGTCCCATCTCATGCCCGGCGACGAACACAATCTGCTGCGCATTCATCTTGGCGATCGTCGTATCGAAAACCACAATCCGTTTCGACGATCCCATCCCTGTAACATAAGCATTGAGCGCGTTGGTTTTTTCCGCCGCCCCCATCCAGAACATGCGCTCCGGCGGAATGTCTTCTCCCGCGCGCTGCACCATCTTTTCCAGCGCCGCCGTCAGCTCCGGATTTTTCTGTTGCAGCGGCTCAAACTTGTTAAACAGCGGCGCGATCACCCAGGGGCTGATAAAAAATACAAAGATCAGGATCGGCAGCGAAACCAGCCAGAAATGAAGCCACCATCGTTGCGGACTCCGCCGGATCACAACGTAAAGAATCCAGATCAGGATCGTGACAATCACCATCGAGATCAGTTGTGCTTTAATCCAATCCCAACTCCACGAGCCCCAGGCTTGCACTGAGATGCCGTATTTTTTCTCGATCATTTCCGAATAAATATCCAGCGGCGAGGTAAACACGCCAACCGTAAGTAAGAACAGCGGAGAGAAGATGAGCGCTTGAACAAATCGTTTTCCCGACGACCGCTCAGCCCAATCGCGGTATTTCGCGCCAAGCTTCCAGCGCAGTATGATCCACAGAACCACCACCCCGTAAACAAAGCCGATCAACTGCAACCGGAAATCAATTCGGCTTTTGTCGTGAGCTTTTTTATAGAAATCCGGAGGCAGCGTGTAGGCCGTGACTTTGCGTGTTGACTCCGCAGCCTGGCTTACAGGAGTGGCAGAGCCTGCTGCGGAAGATTGGATCTGTGCGCTCGGTGGTGCCGCGGCTGGTTGATCCCCCGCCACGCACCAGCAAAACATCAGAATCACTAAGGCGATCCCAGCAAACACGTTTCGATACTTGCTCATCTCAAGCCTCCAATTTGTTTATCGGGACGTCTGAAAGGCTTCCGTGGCCGTCCTAAAAATACTTCCCCGCCATCCTCTGCCACAGCGGCCAGTCATGCTTGGAATTGTCGTTGTAAACGTCCAGCCAGTGCGGCACCGCCTTGCCATTCAATATCGCCGACAGCTTCACATTCTGGTCCAGACACATATCCCAGTCTGCCGAGCCCAGTACAATCTTCATCTGCCGGTAGCGGCTCAAAAACCAGTCGTCATTCTGATTCGGCAAATAATCCGGCGGGCAATTGAAGTAGCAATCGTCGTCGTAATACCCATCCAGAAATTGATGGATGTCAAACGCCCCGCTCATGCTCACGCAGTGCGTCACCACATCCGGATGCTTAAAGGAGAAATTCACCGCGTGATAAGCCCCGAAGCTGCACCCGGTAACCGCCAGCCGCGGCGTTTGATTCTTCCACCGGATAAACGGCACCAGCTCATGCAGAATGTACCGCTCATACTGCAAGTGCCGCAGCACCCGCACCTTGGGATGCACACTCTTGTTGTACCAGCTCTCGCTATCGATACCGTCCGGGCAAAACACCTGCAGTTCGCCACGCTCGATCTTCGGCGCCAGCACGGCAACCATCTGGCGGTCTTCATACTCGAAGAACTTTCCCATCGAAGTCGGAAACACCAGCAGCGGCGTCCCCGCATATCCAAAAACCAGCGCCTCCATCTCCCGGTGCAGTTCCTGGCTGTATCCCTTGTGATATTCGCGATTCATTTTTCGGCAGTCCCGGCGGACGAAATATCTTACCTGAACCGGACGCCATCAGCCCCACTTTAATGCCTGACGGTCGTTGTCCGCATTCCTCCCTTCGTGTTGCTTCGTGTCCGGAGCCTGCCCTGAGCGAAGTCGAAGGGTGGTTGACGAATTTAGGATACTAGCGGCCCTCAGCCGTTCCATCCCCAAAACGGTATCGTGATACGATACATGTCGTGGACGCCCCCAGACTCGTTCCCGCTCCGCCCCCGTCAAACTTCTCATCCTCACCTTCGCCGCCCACAGGCAAGTCCGCGAAATGTGCTCTTGGGGAGGACTTTCCTGAAAGATGAGCGAAAGTGGCCAGAGGACGAACTGGACTTGGTGGAAAACCCCGCTGTTACATCGCTTGGCGAAGCTGCAGCCGCGGGAGGATCAGGTGTTTCTGGTCCTGGCGTTGGTTATAGGAGCATTGACAGGCCTGGCGGTCGTTGCCTTCATTTTGCTGACGGAACGAATGGGGATGCGGCTGTATCCCGCGGGCGTTGCTCCGTGGCGACGTCTGCTGTTCCCGGTTGTGGGCTCCTTGGGCATTGGCTACCTGCTGTTCCGCTATTTTCCCTACGCCCGAGGCAGCGGAGTGCCGCAGACCAAGGCTGCGCTGTATGCACGCGAAGGACGCATTACGCTCCGCACCGTGCTCGGAAAGTTCTTTTGCACATCGGCAACACTAGCGAGCGGAATCCCCCTAGGGCGCGAGGGGCCCTCCGTTCAGGTTGGTGCGGGTATTGCCTCAGTGCTCGGGCGTCTGCTGGGACTGCGTCCCGAGAAAGTAAAGGCGCTTCTGCCGGTCGGTGCGGCAGCAGCCATTGCGGCCGCGTTCAATACGCCTTTAGCGGCAGTATTGTTTGCTCTCGAAGAGATCGTGGGAGACCTTCATGCGCCGGTGCTGGGCTCGGTAGTACTGGCTTCGGCCACTTCCTGGGGAGTGCTCCGCCTCCTGCTCGGCAATAGCCCTTTATTCAAGGTTCCGCAATACCAACTGGTCCATCCCGCGGAATTTGCCGTGTATGCCGTGCTCGGAATGGCCGGAGGCCTGGTGTCGGTGGCCTTCACAAAACTTCTGCTGGGCTTGCGGCAACATTTCCTCCGCCTCCCGCGAAAGACACTCTGGTTGCAACCTGCCGCAGGCGGATTGTTGGTTGGCTTGGTGGGATGGTTTGTGCCCCAGGTCATGGGCGTGGGTTATGGATATGTCGGCAACGCCTTAAATGGAAACATGGCGCTAAAACTGATGGCTCTGCTAGTGGTTCTGAAACTCATAGCCGTGACTATGAGTTATGCTTCCGGCAACGCCGGCGGTATCTTCGGTCCCGCTCTGTTCATCGGCGCCATGTTAGGAGGTTCTCTGGGGACCTTGGCACATCGTTTGTTCCCTGCCCACACCGCCACCCCAGGGGCTTACGCGCTAGTCGGGATGGGCGCGGTCTTCGCGGGCATCGTGCGCGCTCCTATGACCTCAGTGGTGATGATCTTCGAGATGACGCAGGACTATGCGGTCATCGTCCCATTGATGATTTCGAACTTGGTCAGCCTTTTCATTTCTTCACGGCTGCAACGGCAGCCCATCTACGAAGCTCTGGCACTCCAGGATGGCATACACCTCCCTACGGCGGAGATGCGCCAACGGCATGATCAGCGCCATGTAGTCCGGGTCATGCGCACTCCAACCGCGCCGCTGCCAGCCGAGATCACGGTTCGGGAAGCCTTGGACCAGGTCCGCTCCAGTGAATTCCGGACGTGGCTGGTGGCTGATCCACGCGGAGTAATTGGCGTTATCAACCGGCCGAGGTTGGAGCGAGAGCTGGCGGAAGGCGCTAACAAGAAGCTCGGTGAAGTCATAGGTATGCTCGATTTTCCGCATGTCCACTCCGACCAAGGGCTTGATTTGGCGCTCGAGCGCATGGGAACAAACCATATCGAAATCTTGCCCGTAGTGAGCCGTGCGGATGTGCACAAATTGGAAGGCGTGGTGACCCTGCGCGATGTCTTGGACTCATACGGAGTCAGCCCGCCTGATCGGACTTAAGGTTACCGGCCTTCGAAGCTGAGGCTCGCCGGTGTAGGCTGCCGCCAGGATGGCCTCATTTCGGCCCTTGCTCGAAGATGCGTCGAAGATGTCATGCTCCCCGTTCCAATCCTCGGCACGCAGGATTACGTCAACGCCAGCCTTCTGTAAAATCAACCCACTCGGAAATGCCTCTCATGCCAAACGTCCCCGGCACACCGCGCCTGAGCGAACATGAAGTTCGCAGCCTGCTGCAGCCAATCAAGGTGATTGAAGCCGTCGAAAACGCTTTCCGCGACCGTTTTCCTGCGGTTACCATCGCGCCCCGCCTGCATATTCCGCTGGCCCACGGCGTCCTGCTCATCATGTCGTGCTACGATCCATCCCGCGCCGCGCTCGGAATTAAGCTGGTCACCGTCCGCAGCCATCCCGCTCCGCTTCAGGATCGTGTCCACGCCACCTATCTTCTTCTCGATCCGGAAACCGGCGAACCGCGCCTTTCCATCGCCGCCAACTATCTCACCGCCCTGCGCACCGCCGCCACATCGGCCCTGGCCACAAAATATCTCGCTCGCGAAAACGTCTCGACTTTAGGAATCTTCGGTACCGGCGCCCTCGCCCGCACTCATCTCGCAGTTCTGCCTCTGGTCCGAAGCTTCGAGCGCATCCTGGTCTGCGGCAGGGAAGCGCAGCCTACCGCAGACTTTGCCGCTCAGATGTGCGCCGAACTCCAACGCCCCGTCAGCGCCGCGGACCCCCGCACCCTCGCCGCCGAATCGGACGTTCTCTGCGCCTGCACCACCAGCCCAACCCCGCTGTTCGATGGACGCGATCTTCGTCCGGGCACGCACCTCAACCTGGTCGGCGCTTTTCAGCCTCACACCCGCGAGGCCGATACGTTCACCATCCAGCGCGCGCGGGTCGTTGTCGATACCTATGACGGCACCCGCGCCGAAGCCGGCGATATTCTGATTCCCCTCCAGGAAGGTACGGTCTCAGCCGGCCACATCGTCGCCGATCTGCATGAACTGCTCACCGCCAGAAAGCGGGGAAGACTCAGCCCTGAAGACGTCACTGTTTTCAAGAGCGTTGGTTGCGCCCTCGAGGATCTGGTGACCGCCGAACTCCTATTCTCCCCGCTACTGTCATCCTGAGCGGAGTGGCTGGTTCGCGGAGCGAAGCAGCTGCGAAGTCGAAGGATCTCTCGCGTTCAATTCCCATCTGCACGCTTGTAAGCGGTGTACTTAATGATTTCCCGCACCCGTACCGGCCCGGTTCTGAATTGCAACGTGTCATCGGAGCGCGTGTAAGCCGGAAACCAATAGCGCCCGTCCACCTGTTGGCGATACGTCACAAACATGGGATGCAATTCCGGCCGGTCATGCTTTTTCACCTGGACCTTCTCCGGACCGCTCTTGCCGCACACTTTCACGATTTGAAAATCCTGCGCGTCCACCCAGATCCGTCCTTCGAAGTATCGTCTGTCCTTCTCTTCCTTCTTCTTCGGTTCCACTTGGAATAGGTAAGTGTCGAGGTCGTCTACATGCTGCTGCCCGGCATAAGTCAGGTTGTACTGCGGCAGATCGTCGCTGGTAAGAACGAGCGGCATGAAGACGCGAATATCGTCCATGTCTTCGCGGGTAAGCTGAAGTCCCCGTAACGAAGGCTGTGCCGCAAATGTCACTTCCTCCTGTCGCTTGCCTTTCGCGTCGTAGGAAACATTTGTGACTTCGTGGAACTCTCCCGTCACGCTTGTGCCGCTCAGCGTCTGCATCAGCACATCCTGCTTGTAGGTGTAGTGAAGACGGGCTTCCTTCGTAACGGCCTCGGCCGCACCGAACCTCTTAATGACATCTTGCGCGCTCAAGGTTTTCGGTTGAGCGGAATCCAGCACGCCATTGCCGTCCTCACAGTTGGTCTGCCCCCATAGGCCTCCGGCCAGCAACACAACCATGAGCAGCCCGACCGGGAAGAAGCAAGACATCGGCTGACGCAACCACCCCGGCCAGAAATTCCCCCGCCCGCCGATTCCTGAAGCTGGCGCCAGATGCGCCCGCAATCTCGAGCCAATATTTCTTTCCATGCCGCGTCCCCTTCCTGCGCCGAAACGATACACCCGCCGTCAAAGGCGCGCAAATCGGCGACTCCCGCCAGCTTCCATTCCTCTGTTTTCCGCATAAGTGCAAACCATTGCACTTATGCGGCATCCCCGTCTCTTAACTCGAATCCCAGCCGCTCCGGTTTGGTATGGCGATTGCCCCTATCCTCTCTGAAAGCCGCGCCGTTTGCGGAGTTTCATCGGTTCTCTAACTCCAAAGGCGTCGCTCAATCGATCGGCGGCGTTCCCCCGGACTAGGACATTATGAAGACCACAATCATTGCTCTCTGCTTTCTTTGCGCTAGCGCCGCCTTCGCGCAAAGCGCTCCCGTCCTCACCAACAACCCTCAAGTAATGCAGTTCCAGGAGCACGTGTCGCATGCTTCCCAGCACGCCATGGGGCAGGAGTTGACCCTTCTCGGCTCTTCCTCGCCCTACACCTATGCCCAGGGCGAGCGTCCGCTGTGGGAGTTCGGTTCGGACAAGCAAGAGATTCCTCTTGGCGATGTCGCCCGCGCTTATCGAAAAGGCCACACCATCGACAGAAAAGCCACTAAAGTCTTTGAAAATGACTAGGGTCGCAGAAGTTAAGTTAAGATCCCCTTTCAGTCATGACCCCGCTACTGGCTGAGTTTGATCGCTAACTGACGCTCGGGTTGCGTCATCTGGCTCCAGAGTTTTTGCAGATCGTCCTGCAGCGGCTGATTATCGGGCTCCTTGTGCAGGGCGAGCGCAAACCAGCGATAGGCCGTCGGCAAATCGCGCGGCGTGCAGGTACCGGTGGAATAGAGCGCGCCCAGCGCAATCATCGCCTTCGGATTGGACTGTTCCGCCGCCGGCTTCAGCAGACGCAACCCGCGATCGCAGTCCTGACTCACTCCACGTCCGTAGATGTAGCGTTCCCCTTCGGTGGCCGGATCGAGAGCTTTCGCCGCGGATGGCTTCGGCGCACGCGCCTTCGGTACGGCGGGAGCTTCCGCCTGTGGCGATTGCGAGGCTGAATCCGCGGGCGGCGCCGAGTTGGTTGGACTGGCCTGGGGAGCCTGAGCAGGAGTGGCGGTTTGCGGCGTTGGATTCTGCGGTGAACTCGTTTGCGGGCTGGCCTGCGCCGCTGGCGGTTCCGTTGCGGCCGGCGCAGAGCCGTCTGCGGCCAGTGGTGCTGCTGGAGCGCCAGTGGCCGCATTCGGAGCCGCACCGCCCGGATTTCCCGCAGCGTTGCTCGCGCTCCCGGAATCCGTCGTGCCCTGCGGAGTCTCCGAGGTTTGCGTCGTCGCCGCAGGTTTCTTTTCGCCCGCGTTCAGCCAGTCGAAGCCTCCTTGTTTCCAACGCAAGTATCCGAATCCTCCCGCCAAAACCAGAGCAATCACAATTACTGCCAGCTTGCCCCAGCCTCGCTTCGGCTCTTCTTCATCTTCGAGCAGGTAATCCAGATTGCCCGAAGAGTGCGCCAGCGGATCGGGGATGCTCCTGTGATCGGAGTGCGCTGCCGCCTGACCCCTGCTAGGCCCATCCCCAGGTTGGTTCAAGCCAAGAAACGATGGACCTGCGATTATTGGTGAAGTGTTCGCCGGAGGAGTAGCGGCCGGCGTTGCCTCGGCCGCGGACCGTGCCGGCACACGCGGCTCCACCGACGGACCTGCCGATGCTGGCCCCAGCTTCTTCTCCCCATGCGTAACCGCCGCCGGAATTGCCGGTCCAGGCGTTTTTGCCACCAGGGCCGCTCCGCACATGCCGCAAAAGCGGTTGGCTTCCGAATTCTCATTGCCGCATCGTCCGCAGCGCACGCGCCCTCCTCCGTCCACCCATTAGAATACAGTTGTCAGCGGCCAGTTGTCAGTCGCCAGTCAGATCCTCCCGGCAACTGGCAACCGGCAACTGCCTTTCATGCTATGCTGCGCAAAACTTCGTCTTCACGAGTTTAGGACAGCCTGTGCTGGTTGAACTCCGGTTGGAAAACTACGCGGTCATCGACAACGCGGCGGTGGAGTTCGCCTCCGGGCTGAACCTGCTCACCGGGGAAACCGGCGCGGGCAAATCCATCCTGGTCGACGCCTTGGCGCTCCTGCTGGGCGATAAAGCATCGAGTGAAGTAATTCGCACGGGTGCGGACCGGGCGGTAGTCTCGGCCGTCTTCGAATGCGATGCCGTCACCGCGGACTCGATCGAGAAGGTTCTGGAGCGCAACGGACTCGATGAATCCGAGGACGGCTCGCTGATTGTGCGACGCGAGATTGCCGTTGGAGGCAAGGGGCGCGTGTTCGTCAACAATCAAGCGGCCACCGTCGCGGTGCTGCGCCAGCTTGCGCCCTATCTGGCCACCATCCACGCCCAGAATGAATCGATCCTGTCCTTCGATCCTCCGGCGCGGCTGGCATTGCTCGATGGGTTTGCCGGAAGCCAGATTGAGCCGGTGACTGCGGCTTACGACGCGTGGAAGGGAATTCGCGCCCGCATCGAAGAATTGGAACACGGCGAGCAAGACCGCCTGCGGCTGGTGGATCTATGGCTGTTCCAGAAGCGCGAGATCGACGAGGCCAAGCTCCAATCCGGCGAGGACGAGCGCCTGGAAACCGAAAAGCGCGTGCTCGCCAATGCCGAGAAGATTTACAACGCCGCCATGCGGGCCTTCGATTTGCTTTACGAGGGCGACGCTTCCACATCCGCATCGCTGCGCTCGGCCCAAAAACAACTTGAAGAACTGGCCCGCTATGAGCCCAAGTTTCACGAGGCTCTTGCCGCGCTGGAAACCGCGCGCATCAGCGTGGAGGATGTAGGCGCCACGGTGCGCGATTATGCAGGAGGAATCCACGCCTCGCCGGAACATCTGGCCGAGGTGGAAGACCGCCTGGCCGCGCTCGACCGCTTGAAGCGTAAGTACGGTCCCACGCTCGAGGATGTGATCAACTTCGGAGGCGAAGTCACTCGCAAGCTCTCCGAGGTCGAGAACAAAGATGAAATTCTCCGCGAGCTGCGTTCCGACTTGGCCAGCGCCGCCACGGAGTATTTGCGCGAAGCGCGCGCACTCTCAAAAAAGCGGCAGGACGCGGCCCGCAAACTGGAGAAGCTGGTCGAGGCCGAGATCAACGATCTGGCGATGAAATCGGCGTTCCGCATCGAGATGGCCGCCGCCGAGGAAGAAGGGAACTGGTCCGCAACCGGCATCGATCAAGTCGTCTACATGATTGCGACCAATCCCGGCGAACCCATGCGGCAGTTGGAACACATCGCCTCGGGAGGAGAATTGTCGCGCGTAATGCTGGCCCTGAAAGTAAGCGTCGAAAACCGTGTGGCGCGGGCGCCCTCGCCCGCGAAAGCCAGCAGCACAAACCATGCGACGCCGCCACTCCCGCGCGCGAAAGCCAGCGGCACCCGTGCCCCCGCGCAGCGCACCATGGTGTTCGACGAAATCGATAGCGGCATCGGCGGACGCGCCGCCGAAGCCGTTGGCAAAAAGCTGAAATCCCTGGCACGATCCAACCAGGTCCTTTGCGTTACTCATCTGCCGCAGATCGCCACCTTCGCCGACCATCATTACGTGATCGAAAAAAAAGAGCGCACCGGCCGCACCCGAACCACAATCCGCCCCGTCTCGGGCGAAGAACGCACCGAAGAAGTAGCCCGAATGTTGAGCGGCGCCAAGCTGACCGATACCTCCCGCAAGCACGCAGAACAGATGATCAAAGCCAACGGGTAGCGCGTATAGTTAAACGAGCGGGTTAGATGACATGGAAACGGTGACCATACAAAAAGCGAAGACACAGCTTTCTCGGCTGATTGCGAAAGCCTGTCTGGGTGAGGAGATCATCATCGCGCGCGGAAAGCGCCCCGTAGTGAAACTCGTCGCTCTGCCAATTCTGTGCAAGGGACCGCGGACTCCGGGAGCGTGGAAGGGGAAGATTTCTTGGACAGCCGACGCATTCGACCCGCTAACCGACCGGGAACTGAAGGACCTAGGCTTCGAATGAGGTAAGGCTAGAAAGTCTGGCCCCCCATACAGTGTCTCAGAAGCGCCAACTTAAAGAATCCCTTTTGGTTTGCTCGTCAACCATCCAGAATCAGAAACCGGTGAGTCCGGATTCTGAGCGCTAACGCCTGATTACTACGACAGGTGTATTATTTCGAGGGCGAGCGGAGGATTCGTGAAAGCGAAGCTAGCGTCCAGCCTACTCGCCGTGCTCCTGGCGACCACGGCCTGGGGTCAAAAGATCACGGAAATGCAGCGTGATACTGCCCTTGGCATGCTTAACCAGATCGCTCTTGACGTGAAGAAACATTACTACGATCCGAGTTTTCACGGACTCGACTGGGACAGCAAGGTTCTTGAGACGAAACAGAGGGTTGAAAAATCCGACAGCTACGGTCGCGCGTTGGCTGAGATTGAATCCCTTCTCGAGTCCCTCAAAGATTCTCACACCTTCTTATTGCCGCCACAGCCGGCCAGCTATCGCTTCGACTATGGTTGGAGATCTCAGCCGATTGGGGATGTCTGTTATGTGACGCATGTGCGACCGGGCAGCGATGCCGAAGCGAAGGGACTGAGGGCAGGCGATCAACTGCTGGCTATCGACGGGTATGCGACCAACCGGGCAAATTTCTCAGAGGTTGAATACTTTTTCAGCACACTGAGTCCCCAGCGTGCACTACGCCTGAGCTTGCGCGATAGTGGGGGCAAAGAGCGCACGATCGAAGTAGCGACGAATATCGCGGAGAACGGAGAATTCATCAAAGGCGCGATGCACAGTCCCGGCGGCCCAGATCCCTTCGACCGAGCCCGTAGACGTGAGGCGCTTCGCCAAGAGGTAAATCCTCGGATAGTCGAGATTAGGGATGACCTGATGATTCTCAAGCTTCCCGTGTTTTCCCTCTCTGGCGCGAAGATTGATGCGATCGTTAGTAAGGCGCGTCGCCACAAGAGCTTGATCGTGGACCTTCGAGAAAACGGTGGAGGAGTTGAGGAAGTTCTTCAGCAACTGGTAGCCAGAATGTTCGCGAACCGTGTGAAAATCGGAGACCGCGTCGGCAGAAACGGTCGAAATCCGATCGACGGCAAGGCTCAGGGAAATCACTTCGAGGGAAGAGTCATTGTCTTGGTGGACAGTCGGTCGGCCTCAGCCTCGGAGTTGTTTGCGCGAGTCATACAGATCGAGAAACGCGGCTCGGTGATCGGCGATGTCACTGCCGGCAGGGTCATGGAATCAAAGTTTTATTCCTACCTACCTCATCCTGGTGCAATCGCTACATACGGTGTCTATGTGACCGAGGCCGATATTGTCATGACCGACGGCAAGAGACTTGAACACACGGGAGTGATGCCGGACGAAATCGTTCTGCCGACCGCGGCCGATCTGGCGAGGGGCAATGATCCAGTGCTGGCGCGTGCGGCTGCTCTGGCTGGGGTCCAGCTCACTCCAGAGGATGCCGGCAAGTTGCTCCCCTATGAGTGGTCTCCTCTTTAGGCCTCTTCGAGCGCCGCCAGTCCTGTGCTCCGGTTTGCTCGAAAAAGAGGTTCCACCCAGCACCCCGACGTTCGCTTATTTATTGAGCGCGATACGACACAGAGGACCTGCTTAAGTTAGCGCCTATGACACAGTGCCGCCGTCGGACCATTCGCTGCGCCCAATCCCCACCCACTGCTAATCCCCGCCGTTTCTTTGGCTTACGTTGACCACAAGGGTGCTTTTCCGGTAGTTTATTAGTACCGGAAGTCATGGGGTTCGTGTAGCCTAGCCATACCTCTTTCAGGCGCGATTTTGCATCCAGGAAGAGTTGGGGAATATCTCAGAAGTGGGAGCCACATTGCCAAACAGCCAGGGAAAGACTTTACTTTTGCTCAAGCCGCGAGGCTTCTGCGCCGGAGTGGTCCGCGCCATCGATGTCGTCCGTATCGCGCTGGAGGCCTTCGGGCCGCCGATTTACGTACGCAAAGAGATCGTCCACAACAGCTTTGTCGTGGACGAACTGCGCGGCAAAGGCGCAATCTTCGTCGATAGCGAGGATGAAGTTCCCAACGGCGAGCGCGTGATTTACAGTGCGCACGGCGTGTCGCCTGAGGTGCGTGAACACAGCGCTCGGCGCGGATTGTGTGTGATCGATGCCACCTGCCCGCTGGTCACTAAGGTCCACGTCGAGGCGGTCAAGTTCGCCAAGGAAGGTTATTCGCTGATCCTGATTGGGCATCATGACCACGACGAAGTCATTGGCACGCTAGGCGAGGCCCCGCTGGTCACCCAGGTCGTGGGCACGCCCGAGCAGGTGAAGTCGCTGGCCGTCCCCGATCCCAATCGCGTAGCGTATCTTACCCAGACCACACTCAGCCTCGATGAAACCAAAGACATCATCGCCGCGCTCAAAAGGAAGTTTCCCAACATTAAAGGCCCTGCGGCACAGGATATTTGCTACGCCACGGAGAACCGCCAGGTCGCCGTGAAGCAAGTGGCCTCGGAATCTGATCTGCTACTAGTGGTGGGATCGGAAAACAGCTCAAATTCGAATCGTCTGGTCGAGGTCGCGCGGAACCTGGGTACGAACGCTCATCTCATCGATAGCTACAGAGATATCGAGTCCGAGTGGTTAGTGGACGTGAAGACCATCGCGCTGACCGCCGGAGCATCGGCGCCAGAGTGTTTGGTTGAAGAAACCATGAAGTTTCTGGCCACCAAGGGTTTCGACAACGTGCAGGAACTTGAAGTGATGCCGGAAAACGTCCGCTTCGGGCTGCCGCCGGAGATTGTCGAAGCTATCGCCGCCGCTCCGGCCAGCGCTACCGCGGACTAACGGAGCCGCTCATTGATGAAGGCAAACTCGGTGAAGGAAGACTCCACAGACCCAAACTTAACTTCCGAACCACAACTTCGCTTTGGCCAGATCGACGGCTTGTTCAGCCGGATCAACGCCGCCATCGCTGCCGCCCGCAGCCTTCTTTTCTCCCAGCAGCACGAAGACGGTTATTGGTGCGGCGAACTGGAAGCCGACACCACCCTCGAATCGGATTACATTCTGCTCCACACCCTGCTCGGGACGGGCGACGCTAGCCGCTTCCAGCGCGCGGCGAACTGGATCGTTCAGCATCAGAATCAAGATGGTGGCTGGAGTATCTATGCCGCGGGTCCGTCGAACGTCAGCGTCTCGGTGAAGGCTTATTTCGGGCTGAAGCTCGCCGGATACCACGCCGATCATCCCGTGTTGCAGCGCGCCCGCAAGAAGATCCTCGAACTCGGCGGTGTCACCGAAGTCAATACATTTACCAAGATCTATCTCTGTTTCTTCGGCCAATACGATTACGACGCAGTCCCGGCCATTCCGCCGGAAATAGTTCTCTTTCCCAACTGGTTCTGGTTCAATATCTACGAGATTTCGTCCTGGTCCCGCGCCATCCTGGTGCCGCTTTCCATCTGCTACGCCAAGAAGCCTTTCAAAAAGATTCCCCGCGAGATGGGCGTGGAAGAGCTCTTCGTCGGCGGAATGCTGAAGTCGCGCATGCACTTGCGCTGGTCGAAAAAGCGAATTTCCTGGCGCAACCTCTTCCTTTGTCTGGACCGCATAACCCACTGGCTTGAGCGGGTTCACGTGCGTCCGCTCCGTTCGGTCGCGCTAAAAAGTGCGGAGAAGTGGGTGCTCGAACGCTTCGAGATGAGCGACGGCTTGGGGGCTATCTACCCCTCAATCATGAATTCCATCATCGCGTTGCGCTGCCAGGGATATTCCCTCGACGATCCCCAGGTGATCCGCGCACTCGATGAATTCGAAAAACTAGGCATCGAAGAGCAGGGGTCGAGCGGAGAAGACACTTTCCGCATGCAGCCTTGCATGTCTCCGGTTTGGGACACGGCCTATGCCATGTTCGCGCTCGGCGAAGCCGGGGTGCCTGCGAATGATCCGCGCATGGTGAAGTGCGCCGATTGGATTCTGCAAAAACAGGTCCGCAATCCCGGCGACTGGCAGGTCAAGAACAAAAAAGGCAAGCCGGGCGGTTGGTACTTCGAGTTCAACAATGAGTTTTATCCGGATGTCGATGATAGCGCCATGGTTTGCCTGGCCCTGAGCCGCGTCGAGCATCCCAACGGCCGCTACCAGCGCGAGTCCGTGCAGCGCGCCATCGATTGGATTCTCTCCATGCAATGCAAGAACGGCGGCTGGGCCTCGTTCGACAAAGACAACGACCGCATGGTCTTTCAGCAGGTCCCGTTCGCCGATCACAACGCCATGCTCGATCCGCCCACGGTCGACATCACCGGACGCATCCTCGAGATGATGGCCGCCTACGGTTACGGCCAGAATCATCCCGCGGTAAAACGCGCGATTCAATTCCTCCGCAACGAGCAGGAGCCCGATGGCAGCTGGTTCGGCCGCTGGGGCGTCAACTACATTTACGGCACGGCTCTGGTTCTCCGCGGCCTCGAAGCCATCGGCATGGACAGCCACGAGCCTTGCGTCCAGCAGGCCGCCGAGTGGCTGCGCATGGTGCAGAACCCCGACGGTGGTTGGGGCGAAACCTGTGGCTCCTATGACAATCCCGCCACTCGCGGAATCGGCCCGAGCACACCGTCGCAGACCGCGTGGGCAATTCTAGGCCTGCTCGCCGTCGGCGATACGCGCAGCGATTCCGTGGCTCGCGGCATCGCTTACCTGCTCCGCACCCAGAAACCAGATGGTTCCTGGGACGAGCCCTATTGCACCGGCACGGGGTTTCCCCGCGTTTTTTATTTGCAGTATCACCTCTACCGGCAGTATTTCCCGCTGCTCGCGCTTACCACGTATACCAAGGTGATGGAGAAGATCGGCAATTAGCATTCAGCACTCAGCATTCAGCCAATACAGTTTTGAATGCTGAATGCTGAGTGCTGAATGCTAGCTTTCGTCACAGGCGCCACCGGATTCCTAGGCTCTCACGTTGCCCGCGTTTTAGCGGAGCAGGGAGCCGACCTCCGCTTGCTCGTCCGCCCCACCAGCAACCTGAAAAATCTCGAAGGTTTGAAAGCCGAAACGGCGGCCGGCGACCTGCGCGATCCAACCTCGCTGGAAAAAGCCATGTCCGGCTGCGAGGTTGTATTTCACGTGGCCGCCGACTACCGCCTCTGGGTGCGCGATCCGGCGGAAATGTACCGCTCCAACGTGGAAGGGACGCGGGCGATTCTGGCAGCCGCGCGTAAGAACGCCGTACGATGCGTCGTGTACACATCGAGCGTGGCAACTATGGGCTTCACCGGCAACGGCCGTCCCGCGGACGAAGATTCTCCCGTTTTCCTCGCCGACATGATCGGCCACTACAAGCGCTCCAAGTTCATGGCCGAACAAGTAGCCATGGAAGCCGGCCGCAGCGGCCTGCGCGTAGTAACGGTAAATCCCACCACTCCGGTGGGCGAGCGGGATGTGAAGCCCACCCCGACCGGGCGCATCGTTGTCGACTTCCTCAAGGGCAAGTTTCCCGCCTACGTGGAAACCGGATTAAACCTGGTCGATGTTCGCGAGTGCGCCCTCGGCCACGTGGCTGCGCTGGAAAAAGCCAGGAGCGGCGAGCGCTACATTCTCGGCGGCGAGAACCTCACATTGAAGCAGATTCTCGATAAGCTGGGCTCGATCTCGGGCTTGCCCTCGCCCAAGCTGAAGCTGCCATACTTTGTCGCCTATATCGCGGCAGCAGTCGATGAGACCGTCTCCGGCCGCTTGCTGGGCCGCGCGCCGCGCGCCACTATCGAAACCGTCCGCATGGGAAAGAAAAAAATGTGGGCCAGCTCCGATAAAGCCGAGCGCGAACTGGGATGGAAGACCGTGCCCGCCGAAAATGCCTTGCGGCGTGCGGTAGAGTGGTTCCGGACGAACGGCTATGCCTAAGATCGCCATTGTGGCTGCGCTGGAACGCGAAGTCAGCCCCCTGATCAAGAACTGGAGCCGCATCCAGCGCGAGCATGAAGGCCGCTGGTTCACTTTTTTCGAGCGGGGCGAAGTGGTCGTGGTATGCGGCGGCATCGGCGTGGAATCCGCCCGCCGCGCCGCCGAAGCCGTGATCGCGCTCTACCGTCCCGTTCTAATTCAGTCCGCAGGCTTTTCCGGAGCTCTGGATGCGAACCTCCGCGTAGGCGATCGTTTCTCGCCGTCGCTTGTCCTGGATGCCCGCGATGGCAGCCGTATCCAACTCCCAGGCGGAGAAGGCACGCTGGTCACTTTCAGTGCGGTGGCTGGCGCCGGGCAAAAAGCCAAGCTGGCCCAAGCCTACGGCGCGCGCGCCGTGGATATGGAAGCCGCCGCCGTAGCCGCATCCGCCTCTTCCCACGGAATTGCTTTCGGCGTCACCAAAGTCATTTCCGATGAGTTCGATTTTGAAATGCCAGATTTGTCCGCTTTTATTGACGCCGAAGGCAGGTTCCGAGCCATGCAGTTTATTTTCTTCTCAGCCCTGCGGCCCTGGCTCTGGAAGCGTTTGGCCATCCTCGCCGGCAATAGCCGCACAGCCGCGTTGGCGCTGAGCGCACATCTGCAATCCTTTTGCGACGAATCCCGGCACTGCGTACCAGAGAGCTGCCGCTGGCATACACTGGTGTGAAGCGAACATGGTATGGATATCATCTAAAGCGTGCCGATAAAGAGCCCGATGGCAACTGGACAATACGCGATTGACAAACCAGCTCTTTCCCCTCCCGCGACCATGTTGGCTGCGGTTTACCGCGGAGTCAATGACGTCCGCCTGGAGACCGTTCCCGTCCCGCAAATCGGCGCCGGAGAGCTGCTGCTGCGCGTCCATACCTGCGGAGTCTGCGGCACCGACCTCAAGAAAATCGCCACCGGATCGCATTCCGCCCCGCGCATCTTCGGCCACGAAACCTCCGGCGTAGTCGCGGCCGTCGGCGCAGGAGTGCGCCAGTTCCAGCCCGGCGAGCGCGTCGTGGTATTCCACCACATCCCTTGCCGCCGCTGTTACTACTGCCTTCACCAGACCTTCGCCCAATGCCCCACCTACAAGAAAGTCGGCTGCACTGCCGGATTTGAGCCTGCCGGCGGCGGATTCTCCCAGTACGTCCGGGTGATGGATTGGATCGTCGAGCAGGGAACCGTCCCCATCCCGGAAGTCGTTTCCTTCGAACAGGCCTGCTTCGTGGAGCCAGTCAATACCTGCATGAAAGGGATCGACACCCTCCGCCTGCAACGCGGCGAAACCGTACTGGTGATCGGGCAGGGCCCAATCGGCATCATACTCAGTGTCCTGGCGCGGCGGGCAGGAGCCACCGTTATTACTTCCGATTTGTATCCCGAAAGGCTTAAAATAGCTAAAAGCCTTGGATTGCAGAATACGATCGACGCGTCGAAAGATGACGTCGTGAATTTAATTCGCGAACAGACCAATGGCCGTGGTGCGGACGCGGTCATCCTTGCCGTGGGCAGCAACGGACTAATTCGTCCCGCCATGGATGCGGCCCGTCCCGGAGGACGCGTATTATTGTTTGCGCAAACCCAGCGCGGAGAAGCGGTCGTCGATCCGGCCGCGATCTGCGTTGACGAGAAGGCGCTGCTGGGGTCGTATAGTGCATCGGTAGATTTGCAGGGTGAATCGGTTCAATTTGTGATGAACCGGGAGATGGACTTGGAACGTCTCATCACTCACCGGTTCCCGCTGCAGGAAAGCGCGCAAGCGTTGCAGCTTGCGGCTCATCCGCAGCCTTCGTCGATGAAAATCGTGATTCAGCCCGGTCTTTCGTGGAAACGTGAGGCCTGGGAAGGAAACCAGCAGTGAATGGAAAAATGACGGCCGCCGTCCTGTACGGCAAAGAGGATCTCAAGATCGAAAGAGTGCCCATCCCCCGCGTGGAAAAGGGCGAAGTGCTGGTCAAAGTGCAGGTGGCTCTCACCTGCGGCACCGATCTTAAGGTTTACCAGCGCGGCTACCACGCCCGCATGATTGTCCCTCCCGCGCTCTTCGGCCACGAATTGGCCGGAGTTATCGAGGAGGTCGGCGAGGGTGTGCACACCTTCAAGAAGGGAATGCGGGTGGTGGCGCTGAACTCCGCGCCCTGCCAGATGTGCTTCTACTGCTCCAAGCACCAGGAAAATCTGTGCGAAGACCTGCTCTTCAATAACGGAGCCTATGCCGAATACATCCGCGTCCCACGGCGCATCGTCGAAGCCAACATGCTGGTGATTCCTGAAAAAGTCAGTTTCGAGGACGCCGCCATGACCGAGCCGCTGGCCTGCGTGCTGCGCGGCTTGCACGAAACCGGTGTGGAAATCGGCGACACCGTGGCCATCATCGGCGGCGGCCCCATCGGGCTGATGTTCGTCCAGGTGGCCCGCGCCATCGGCTGCAATGTCGTCTCCGTGGTCAAGCGCGACGAACAAGTCGTTGCCGCCAAGCAAATGGGTGCGCACGAAATCATACACACCACCAAAGTCCAGAACGTGGTCGAGGCCGTGCGCGCGCTCACCCCGCAGAAGCGCGGCTGCGATGTAGTCATCGAAGCCGTAGGCCGTCCCGAAGCCTGGGAGTGGACCGTGGAAATGGTCCGCAAAGGCGGCACGGTAAACTTTTTCGGCGGATGCGCCAGTGGATCCAAAGTGCAGCTCGATACCAACCGTCTGCACTATTCCGAAATCACTTTGAAGGCCACGTTCCACCACACGCCGGAAACCGTGCGCCGTGCCTTCGGCCTGATCGCGGCCAGGAAGATTCGCCCCACCGATTACATCACCGGCGAAGCCCCGCTCTCAAGCTTGCAAAAGGTGCTCCGCCACATGTTGAACCGCGGAGGCGACATCAAGACCGCCATCATTCCCGGCCACTAGAAGGGTAGCGCCGGCGTCCCGCCGGCTGTCCCAAGGGCGTCTCGCCCTCGGCGCGGCGGGCAACAGGTGCGGGAAGCGCTCTTCGGAGAGGTTTTCGGGAAGGGCACGAGTTTACTCGTGCCGTAAGCTTCGATTTTATTTGAATGATTCCTCCACCAACCACCACGGATTCACGTTTCGAAACCGCGCCGGCCTGGTCGCGCCTGCCCGCCTCCTACGCCATCCCTGACCGCACCCCCTCGCTCGCCCAATCCCAGGAATATTGCCGCCACCTCGCCCGCACCCATTACGAAAACTTTTCCGTTGCCACCTGGTTTCTGCCCAAGAAGCTGCGCCAGGATTTCCTGAACGTTTACGCCTATTGCCGCATCTCCGACGATCTTGGTGACGAGGTGGGCGATGCCTCGGCCTCGCTCGCCTTGCTCGACGAATGGCAGGCGCAACTCGATGCCTGCTATGAGGGCAATCCACGCCATCCAGTTTTTGTAGCGTTGGCCGAAACTGTCCGAAAATTTGAAATCCCGAAACACGAGTTCTCCGACCTCCTCATCGCCTTCCGCCAGGACCAAACCGTCACCCGCTTCGAAACCTTCGCCGACGTCCTCGCCTACTGCCGCTATTCGGCGAATCCGGTAGGGCATCTGGTCCTCTGCCTCTGCGGCTATCACGATCCCGAGCGCCAGCAGCTTTCCGACTGCACTTGCACCGCGCTGCAATTAGCCAACTTTTGGCAAGATATAACGGTGGACTACGCCAAGGGACGCATTTACCTTCCGCTGGAAGACGTGCGCCGTTACTCGGTGAGCCAGGAAGACCTGGCGCAAAACCGCAACACGCCCGCCTTTTGCGAGATGATGAGATTTGAAGTCGGGCGCGCCCGCGAGTGGTTTCAGCAGGGCCTGCCGCTGGTGAAAAAGGTCGACGCCGAATTAGCCGTCGATCTTGAACTCTTCACCCGCGGCGGGCAGGAAATTCTCGACGCCATCGAGCGCCAGCATTTCGCTGTCCTCGGACGCCGCCCCGTAATCTCCAAGCCACGCAAGCTCGCCCTCGTGGCCCGCGCCGCGCTGGGGAAGCTGCTGGGGAAACTATTATGAGCGCCGGAGCCCAGCCCGTATTGATTCCGTGGACCCCCGCTCCCGCGCAGCTCGCCATGGCGTATTCCGTTTGCCGCGGCATCACGCGCACCAGCGCGAAAAATTTCTACTACGCATTTCTCGTCCTGCCCAAGCGCAAGCGCCAGGCCCTGTCTGCCGTATATGCCTTCATGCGCCGCTGCGACGACATCGCCGACGACCCCGGTCTCGGCGTTGCCGAGCGCCACTGCAAACTGGATTCCTGGTTGGACGCTCTGCACCGCGCCCAGCAAGGCCAGCCCACCGACGACCCCATCCTCCTCGCTCTCACCGACGCCCAGCGCCGCTATACCATCCCCGCCGGACTCCTGGACGACCTCGCCCTGGGCACTGCCATGGATGTGGTCGACCCCGCAGCCGACTATCAAAGCCCCGACAATCAAGCCCCGCCAATTTCCCCAAACGCCGCGGCCCAGCAACTCACCGTGCAGTACAAAACTTTCGACGACCTGAAGTTGTACTGCTATCGCGTCGCGTCGGTCGTCGGCCTCGTCTGCATTCACATCTTCGGATATCGCGATCCCGCCGCCGAGCCGCTCGCCGAGCAGTGCGGTCTCGCCTTCCAACTCACCAACATCATTCGCGACGTCAAGGAAGACGCCGCCATGGGCCGCGTGTATTTGCCCGAAGAGGATTTGGCGAAGTTCGGCCTGTCCGCCGCAGACTTACTTGCCACGCCGGACGCCGCCCGCTTCCGTCCCTTGCTCTCCTTCGAAGCCGGTCGCGCCCACGCAGGCTACCAGGCCGGCGGCCAACTGATTCCCTATATTTCGGAAGACAGCCAGCCCGCTCTGTGGGTCCTCATAAACATCTATCGCAAGCTGCTCGACAAAATCGCCGAGCGCCAGTACGACGTCTTCAGCGGCAAGGTGAGCCTTACCGTCAGCGAAAAGCTGCGCATTCTCGGGAAAGGTTTTCTGCAGCGCCTCACCTGATATCCAATAGGATTGTCATTCCGAACCGGGCTGAAAGCCCGGTGAGGAACCTGCTGTTGTTTTTGAGCGGCCACGACGCAGTGGCAATTGCATGAGCCAGAACTCCACCCCACCACCCACCGTGGCCATAGCCGGCGCCGGCCTCGCCGGTCTCGCCGCCGCTTGCGCTCTCGCCGACTCCGGTTTCCGCGTCACGCTGTTCGAGCGCCGCCCTTACCTCGGCGGCCGCGCTTCCTCCTACGAACATCCCGGCACCGACGAAGTCGTCGACAACTGCCAGCACGTCCTGTTCCGCGTTTGCACCAACCTCGTCGAGTTCTACCGCCGCATCGGAGTGGAAGATAAAATCCGCTGGTTCGAAGATATGACTTTCATCGAGCCCGGCGGCCGCGCCAGCGTGATGCACGCTTCTCCGCTGCCCGCGCCGCTGCACACCGCGCCGTCGTTCCTGCGCTTTCCGTTTCTCAACGGCAAAGACAAGCTCGTGATTTCCCGCGCCATCGCCGCTCTCACCCTCACCCAACAGCCCGACACCGGTCAATCCTTTCTGGATTGGTGTCACCGCCACGCCCAAACCGAAAACGCCATAGAACGTTTCTGGAAGCCGATCCTCGTTAGCGCCCTCAGCGAAGATCTCGACCTCATCTCGATTTCCTATGCCGCGCAAGTCGTTCGCGAGTCCATGAAGTCGCCCGCCGCGCGCCACATGGGCGTTCCTAACGTCCCCCTCACCGATCTCTACAACAAGGCCGGAGATTACATCCGCGCCCGCGGCGGCGAAATTCTCTTCCGCAACTCGCTCGAAACTTTTTCGCCGAATTCATCGCAAGTTCAGATTCGCGTAGCCGGCAGGGAAGAGGGCGATAGGGAAGCCGCGTTCGACTATCTCGTCCTTGCCCTCCCCTTCGAGTCCCTCGATCGAGTCCTGCCGCAAAGCCCCGAAGCCGCGCCCCTGCGCGAAAAGCTCACCCACTTCGAATCCTCTCCCATCACCGGCATCCACCTCTGGTTCGACCGCCAGATCACCGGCCTCGATCACGCCGTCCTCCTCAATCGCACGATTCAATGGATGTTCCACAAATCCCGCTTGCTGACGACGCGGAGCGTGGACGCGCGAGATCGGGAGGGGCACGACTTTAGTCGTGCCATAAAGGCTCCAATGGATAACCGGGCTTTAGCCCCTGAGGGCTGCTACATCGAACTTGTCGTCAGCTCCTCCAAGTCCCTCATCGATAAATCGCGCACCGAGATCGTCGACCTCGCCCTCAAAGAGGTCCGTGAATTTTTCCCCGCCGCCCGCGCCGCGAATCTGCTGAAGTCCACCGTCATCAAGGAAGTCCACGCCACCTACTCGCCCCGCCCCGGCATCGACGCCCATCGTCCGCCGCAATCCACCGTCTGGCCCCGCGTCTTCCTCGCCGGCGATTGGACCGCCACCGGCTGGCCCGCCACCATGGAAGGCGCCGTCCGGAGCGGCTATCTCGCCGCCGAAGCCCTCACCCGCGCCGCAGGAATGCGCGCGGCAGGAATCAAAGACCAGAAATTCCTCGTACCCGATCTTCCAGCCACCGGCTTCATGCGCCTTTTCGGATAGCAGCCAGGCCTATGATGCGCTCTACCAGGTTGATATCCATCACCAGGCCGCGTGTCCCGGCGCACAGACAAAACCAGCTCCGGCTGGAAACATACACTCTGGGCCACGCCCCGTGACTCCCGAGGGAGGCATCCCATGCGCCCAAAACCGGTTCTTTCCCTGCTGTTGTTCTCTCTCGTCTGCCTGGCCCAAAACCAGAACGGCTCGAACGATCCCGAGCGCTCGCCGCGTATGCCCATCGAGGGAGCGAAGATTTTTCAGCACTACTGCGCCGCCTGTCATGGAGCCGATGGCCGAGGCCATGGCCCAGCCTCCGTTGCCCTAAAGCATTCCCCTCCGGACTTGACCCTGATCTCACAAAGAAATGGCGGAAAGTTCCCTTACCAGCAGGTCAAGGACATCATCGAAGGCAAACAAGCTGCCCTGCCCGCCCACGGCAATCGCGAGATGCCCATCTGGGGACCAATCTTCCACCAGGTTAACGCCGACCAGGATTGGGGCGAAGTCCGGCTCGACGCCATCGCCAAACACCTGGAGTCCATGCAGCAGAAGTAAGCCGCTCGCCCGCCGCCCTATCTTGTCAAGCCCCCTTAGCTCCAGCTTTTGTCTTAACTCGTTGATTCTCCGCCAGATATAATTCTCCAAAAATGTCCCAATCACCCCCTCCAACCTGCTATTCTGGATATATAGACTAAAAACAACGGCGCAGCCCGCATCGGGTCTGCGCCGTTTGTGTGTTCACCAACTCAATCCAAGGAGCCGCCATCAGGCGCAGCCATCCGCTGCGCCTTTTTTATCATGCCGAACACCACCGACAACTCGCGCCCCCAGCCTCACCCCGCCCAGGTCATCACCATCCACGCCGTCGCCTCTCCCACCCGCAAGCGTCGCGGAGAAGCCGCCGAAGCCGCTTTCCTCGCCCGCGCCACCCATCTCGGCTTCAGCGTCTGCATCCCCTGGGGAGACAGCGATCGCTACGACTCCGTAGTCGAACTCGACCGCGGCTTCCTCCGCGTCCAGGTCAAATCCGCCACCGGTTACGCCGAGTCCCGCTACCGCGTCAAAACCACCGGAGCCAACGGCCGCGTCTACACCAGCAAAGAAATCGACTTCTTCGTCGCCTACGTCGTCCCCGAAAACCTCTGGTACATCATCCCCATCCAGGCCATCGGACGCCGCAAAGGCATCCGCTTCTATCCCACCACCCGCCGCCCCTCTCGCGCCATGTTCGAAAAATACCGCGAAACCTGGTGCCTCCTGGATTCCCGCCTGAACGTCCGCCTCCGCAAAGGCGACCCCCGCCGCTGCCGCAGCAAGAATCTAGAAATCCGCTGCGCCCTCTGCCCCCAGCGCGGCTAGGTTCATTCGTCACAGACAGAGAATGCAGGCGGATGCAATGCTCGTGTGGCTCGGACACTCTTGTCCGAGGCCTTTGACTTTGCTGTTGATCTTGATTTTGACTTCCATGCCCAAACAAACTCTGGACCGAAAATACGACTACCGTCGCAACCTCCCTCACTATCAAAAAGCAGGCCGGACCATATTCGTCACATTCTGCAAAGGCAATCGAATCCCATTTTCTCCACCAGCCCGTGATGCCATCCTTCAACACTGCCTGCACGACAACGGGAAACGTTACGAACTCCACGCAGCCGTCGTAATGCCGGATCACGTGCATCTTCTGCTGATGCCAATGCGAGATGAAAAAGGCTGGCCATATTCATTGCCTACGATCCTGAAGCTGCTCAAAGGTACGTCGGCTCGAAGCGTCAATAAGCTAGCAGGATCTTTTGGTACGGTCTGGCAAGAAGAATCTTTCGACCACGTCTTACGCTCGCAAGAAAGCTTCGAAGAAAAACTGGAGTACCTGCGTCAAAATCCAGTGCGGCAAGGACTGGTGAAGAAGCCGGAAGACTACAGGTGGCTATGGGTCGAGCAAACGGCAGATAAGTGAGACAGCCCGTGTGGGACGGACACTCCTGTCCGTCGCCTTTGACTTTGGGGTTGCAGTTGATCTTGCTGTTGAAGTTGGGGTTGCTCGTGTGGATCGGACACTCTTGTCCGACGCCTTTGATCTTGGTGTTGACCCTGTCCTTGCCGTTGACGTTGCAGCTGTAAGTGTGGGTCGGACACTCTTGTCCGACGCCTTTGACTTTGAGGTTGCTGTTGACCTTGCTGTTGATGTTGGGGTTGCAAGTGTGGGTCGGACACTCCTGTCCGTCGCCTTTGACCTTGCTGTTGACGTTGGAGCTGATGAGGACCTGCCCTGGACCTTGCGAAATTCGTCCCGGATTGGGAAATATTCCCCTTAATTGTCTGCGCCCGGTTTGGAGAGGGCCCGTCTCGATAGTAGAATTCATACTCCCCAGGACAAACGTCCCTTATGGAGTAGTAGCGCATGTCCTCCGATGGCAGTGGAGAAACCCGCCCCCCAGTCGGGCTTGAAGCGGAGAAATTACAAATCGAGCGCGAACGGCTGGAGCTTGACAAAACGAAGACGACAGCAGAGCTTAAATTTCTCAATAGGAATTTGGGCGCGGTTGTTACCGGTCTAATCGCCATAGCGACGACCGTCGTCTCCCTAGTACAGATACACGTCGCTCGTATCTCGAAGGATGCAGAGATAAAAATAGCAAGCGAGCAAAGGACAAAGAGCTAACGGTCCTGCAGATTCAGCAGGACAGACAGTGGAACCTCAGCGTTGCTAGATTCGTTACGGAACACTCGAATGTAATCTGGGGAGGGAACAAAGAGCAGAGAGACCACATAGTCAGGCTAATCGTTGCGACATTCCCACCTTATGTCGCGGATTCCCTATTCGGAAAGCTGGAGAGCACAACAAACCCAGAATCGCGGAAAACTTGGCGCAATGCACGGGAGGAATTGCAGAAAGAGGCCAACGCACACGTGCACGGTCAGATAGCAGATGTCGAAACAGGCAAGCCCGTCCCGGGCGTGGTGATTACTTTCATCGACAATGTATCGAGCTCTGTCGCAAGGAGCACGACCGGATCATCCGGCGAGTTCGCCATAGATCTCCAAGCATCACCATTAGGCAGCACTTACCGAGTTGTCGGGGAACATCCGGATTACGCCACAAGAAATGATTCCGTGGCAATCAGGCCGGGGGATGAAGTAGTTGAATTCAATCTATACCCCAAACAGAAAAACTGAGAGCCATGAGAACGATTGGGGCACCCAGTATCGCGGCAGGCGATTCTGTTGATTTCGGGCGATAGCGGCTGATGGTAGAAGGGATTCTATGCCGGAGAAATCGTGTCAAGAGTGCGAGGATTTAAGAAAAGCAAGCAGCGACGCCCACCGGGAGTGGGTTCGCTATCGTCCTCAGCACACTGGCTACAGACCCAGGTCGCGGTGGTTCAAGTCGGATCGTGACGGCGTTAACCAGGCGCAACGCGCATACAACCTGGCACAGGCGAAATATGAACTCCATCTTGCCACTCACGGCGACGGTTCAACCAGGGCTAGGGATGTTGTCAGAAATCTTAGCATTGTAGTGCGGCAGGGAAGGCTCAAGCCTTAACGGCCCCAACTTCAAAAGCAACCTCAAAATCGTCGGACAGGAGTGTCCGACCCACACGAGCAACTTCAACCCCAACCCCAAAAGCGTCGGACAAGAGTGTCCGACCCACACGAGCATCGCTTATACTAGGTCTCTATATGTCTGGGGATCCACACAAGACTTTCTACCTCGAAACCTTCGGCTGCCAGATGAACGCGCATGACTCCGAAAAGGTCATCGGCACGCTGCTGCACGAGGGCTACCGCCAGGTGGAAACAGTCGAGCAAGCCGACTTGATTCTCTACAACACCTGCTCCATCCGCGATAAAGCGGAGCAGAAAGTCTTCCACCGCCTCGCGGACTACAAGAAGCTGCTGGCTCAGGGCAAGAAGTTTGGCGTGCTGGGCTGCGTGGCCCAGCAGGAAGGCGAAAAGATTTTCGAGCGCGCGCCGCACGTCTCGCTGGTCTGCGGATCGGCGTCGTACCGAAATCTGCCGCAAATGCTAGTGCAACTAGAAAACAACGGGCCGCAAACAGGGAAGTCCGGGAGCCGGAAGCCCGAAGCCGGAAGCCCGCTCCGCATCACCGGACTCGACGACCGCGAGACCGACAAATGTTTCGAGACCGAATTCACCGCCCGCACCAATCCCCATCGCGGGTACATCACCATCATCGAAGGCTGCGACAAATTCTGTTCCTATTGCGTAGTCCCGTTCACCCGCGGCAAGGAACGCAGCCGCACTTCGGAGTCGGTCCTCGCCGAAGCCTGCCAAATGGCCGATCTCGGGTATACGGAGATCCAACTGCTGGGCCAGAACGTGAATTCGTATAAAGATCCAGCAGGGAAGAAGTCCTTCGCAGAATTGCTAGCCGCAGTAGGCGAAGTCCCCGGCATAAGGCGCGTACGCTTCACCACCTCCCACCCCCGCGACTTCGGGCGCGACATCGTTGACGCCATCGACGCCGTCCCCACGCTCTGCGATCACGTTCACCTGCCCGTCCAGAGCGGCTCGGACCGCGTGCTGAATGCCATGCAGCGTCTCTACACCCGCGAGCAATATCTCGAACGCATCGCATGGATGAGGTCCGCGAAACGCCAGATCAGCATCACCAGCGACATCATCGTCGGCTTTCCCGGAGAGACCGAAGAAGACTTCGCCCAGACTTTATCGTTGCTCGACGAAGTCAACTATGACGCCGTCTTCACCTTCAAGTATTCGCCACGCCCGAACACACCGTCGTTGGCCCTCGAAGACGCGATCCCAGACCGGGAAAAATCCCGCCGCTTAGAGGTGCTGATGGCAAGGCAAAAAGAAATACAGATCCTACGTTACAAGAAATATATAGGGGAAATGTTGGAAGTAATGGTTGAAGGTCGAAACGACTCCCGTGGCCAGTGGATCGGGCGCACCAGCCAAAACAAAACCCTGAACTTCACCGCGCCTGACCGGTCCGATCTCGCATCGGGAACGTATGTAAAAGTAAGAGCAACCCAAAGCTTTCCCAACAGCCTGCTTGGAGAATTGGTGGTATAAAAAGCAAAGAGGGCGGCTCACAGCCCAGAGCGCTCGAAGGAGTTCCGCCATGGAAGTAGAGATGACTATACGTGGACTTTTAATGGATCCGGTGACGAACACGCCGATTGTGATCCTTAAGGATGTGGCGGGGGAATCGGTGCTGCCGATCTGGGTGGGAGTTTACGAGGCGAACGCGATTGCGCTGGAGATGGAGAAGGTGAACACGCCGCGGCCGATGACGCACGATCTGATCAAGAACGTGTTGACGGGACTGGAGACGCAGGTGCACAAAGTTGTGGTGACGGAGCTGCGCGAGGATACGTTTTATGCGGTGATCTGGCTGGAGCGGAGCGGCGAAGTGATCAGCATCGACTCGCGGCCGTCGGATGCGCTGGCGCTGGCGTTGCGGGTGGATTGCCCGATCTTTGTGGATGAGATTGTGCTGAAGAACTCGAAGCAGGCGGCGAACATGTCGGACCGCGTGACCGCCGAAGAGTTGCGCAAGTATCTGGAAGGGCTGAACGACGAGGATCTGGGGAAGTACAAGATGTAGCAGCCGCCAGCTGTCAGCTACCAGTTGCCAGCAGCGGCAACCGCCGGTAAAGGCAACAGCAAAACCCCGCAAGGAACGCCTGCCACGACGGAAGCGTGTCGCTTTACATAATACCTGTTATCGGACATTACATTTATCGCCGTCCCACTACTGCTGCACAGTTTGCGTTACGGTGGCTGAGCTGCCGGCGATGTTGGAGTCTCCGTAATAGGTGGTCGTCACCGTGGTTGAGCCGGCGGCCAGCGTGGTGGTGGTGAATTTTGCTTTGCCTCCGCTGAGTTGAGCGGTGCCCAGAACCGTCCTCCCCACCGCGAATGTGACCGGGCCGGTGGGCTTGACCGTGGGTGACGAGATTGTCGCGGTAAAGGTCACCGCTTGACCTAGGGTGGATGGATTCAGCGATGAAGTGAGTGTGGCTGAGCTGGTGGTCTGCGTTATCACCTGGTTCAGGATGGGGGATGCACTGGGCCCGTTGTTTGCGTCTCCCAAGTAGAGCGCGGTCAGCGGGTAGGCGTTGGCACTGAGGTTTGACAGGATCAGCGTGGCCACACCGCTGGCGTTGAGCGTGGCTATGCCGATGGAGTTATTGCCCCAGTTGAAATTCACTTTTCCGGTGGGAGTGGTGGGGCCCGAGGTTGTTACCGCGGCCGTCCAGGTTACCTTTTGGCCGTAGATGGACGGGTTGAGGCTTGAGGTGAGGGCTGTCGTGGTCGCCGCTTGGCCGTTGGTGTCGACCGCCTGCTCTAGGACGGGCGAAGTGCTGCCGGTGAAGTTGGCGTCGCCAAGGTAGGCTGCTGAAATGGCGTGAATGCCCGACCGCAGCGTGGTGGTCGTCAGCGAGGCCATACCTCCGGTCAAGGTAGCCGTGCCGAGAACGTTCAAGCCGTTATAGAACGTGACGGTCTCTCCGTTGGGCGGAATTCCGCCGCTTGAGGTCACAGTTGCCGTGAAGGTTATGGATTGGCCGTAGGTAGAGGGATTAGGGCTGGAGGCCAGCGCAGTTGAGGTCGCGGTCTTAGTCGTGTTGACCGCCTGGCTGAAAATGGGGGAAGTGCTGCCTGCGTTATTGCCGTCGCCGGTGTATTTTGCAGAGATCGAATAAGTCCCTCCGGCAGCGAAAGAGGTGGTTAGGGTTGCGAGATTACCGCTGAGCGAAGCCGTGCCCAGAGTCTGCGACCCTGAGTAGAAGACCGCGGAGCCCGTTGCCGCGCCGCCGAACTGGCTGGCGACGGTCGCGGTGAACGTGACGGACTGGTTGATGATTGCGGGATTGATGGATGAAGTCACAGTAGTACTGGTGGTTGCGGTGCTCACTGTCTGAGTGAGCGGAGTGGACGAACTCGAGGCGAAGCCCCCGCCTCCTGTGTATTCCGCAGTGACCGAGTTCGCGCCAACTGGCAGCGACGAATCGATGATCGAGGCACGTCCATTCGTAACCGTGCCGCTCGCCACGACTGTCGAGCCGTCAAAAAGTAGCACGGTACCGGTTGGAGTGCCGGAACTGGCAGTCACCAGAGCTGTGAACGTCACTGCCTGCCCGTAGACCGAAGAGGCTCAGCGAGGATGTTAACGTTGTGGTTGTCGACTTCTCGGCGGCGGATCCGCCGTTATTTAGCAACACGTCCACCATGCCCGGATCGCGACCACCTGCCACCAAGTCGAGTCTGCCTTCTCCTGTCAGATCACCGACGGCTACTGAGTCGGGGCCGGGGAATCCTGATGTGTAGGCCGCGGCCGTCTGGAAGGTGCCGTCGCCATTGCCCAGCAATAGGCTTACTGTGCCGCTGTTGCCAATGGCCGCCAGCAGGTCGGGCTTTCCATCGCCGTTTACATCCGCTACGGCTACCGAACTGGCGCCGTCCCCGCCTGAGTCGTAGGCCACCGCTGCCTGGAAGGTTCCATCGCCATTGCCCAGAAGCACGCCCACTGCGCCGTCGGGTCCGCAGATGCCGCCGCTGGTGCATGGTAACGAGTTCGAGTTCGCCACGACAAGGTCTGGTATGCCGTCTCCGTTCACATCTGCCACGGCTACGGAATAGGAAAAAACTCCTCCCGAAGGGTAGATTACTGCTGGCTGAAAGGTTCCGTCGCCATTGCCCAGCAGCACGCCGACTGCGGCGCTCGAATAACAGTAGGGCTCGCACTGGTACGCTACGGCGAGGTCGGGCTTGCCGTCGCCGTTCAGATCGGCTACTGCGACCCAGGTAGCACCCTGAAGGCCCGCACCACCATAGGCAACCGCCGGCTGGAAAGTTCCATCGCCATTGCCCAGCAACACACCAATGATTCCCGTCCCAGCGAAATTTTCATAGTTGGCTACTACGATGTCGAGCTTGCCGTCGCCGTTCACGTCCGCGACCGCTATCGAAAGAGGGTAGTTCCCGCCCGAGCCATAGAGAACTGGCGACTGGAAGGTGCCGTCGCCGTTCCCCAGCAAGATGCCCACAGTGTTACTCGATCCATTCACCACTAGAAGGTCGGGTTTGCCGTCGCCGTTCACATCGGCCACTGCGATCGCGGTGGGACCGGCTCCGCCCGAATCATAGGTAACGACCGGCTGGAGGGTTCCATCGCCCTTACCCAGCAGAACGCCAACCGATCCATCACCATTGCTCTCGGGGTTGGAGTTCGCGACGACCACGTCCAGCTTGCCGTCGCCGCGCAGGTCGGCGACAGCGAGCGAGGTGCCTACATACTGCCCCGAGCCCCCCGAGGAGTAGGACACCACCGGCAGGAATGAAACGCTTCCCACGGGCACGGCGATCGAGAAGAACTGTGTGTTGGAAGCGCCGCCGCCCGGGCTGGGGTTGACTACTGTGACCGTGGCTGTGGACGCCGTGGTGATGTCGGATGCAAGGATGGCCGCGGTCAGTTGGGAGCTGCTTACGAAGGTCGTGGCTCGCGGGCTGCCGTTCCAGTTCACTACTGAGGTCGCGAGAAACCACGCGCCATTCACCGTCAGGGTAAACCCAGCCCCGCTGGGCGCAGTGGCGTCGGGAACGAGCGGCTGATCAATGAAGGGCACAGGGTTCTGGGCTATGGCTGGGGCGGCCAGCAAAACGGTTAGAGCCGCAATGAACAGAGTGAGGGCGGTAAGAATGCGAGGCTTTGTTCTTGGGGTACGCTGGCGGGTCATGGGAGACCTCCTTGGGTGAATCAACCGCAGGGGCCCTGGCTTGCATCAAGTCGTGCTTGCGGAATCGTTCTGGCGACGATTTTGTGAGTAGCATCCTGAGAGCCCGACGGAAGGGCGGGGAGGATTGCAGCGGGGGACGGCCAGTACGGCCAAAACTTAGCACCGGGAGGGCGCTAAGTCAAGGCTCGGTTGTGGCGCGCATCTTTGATCCCTGGCTGGCCAGGCTTCCGTCCGGCCAGTCAATCCAAGCGATCGAGGAGTCGAGGCTGGCGGGCGTCGCTTCTGGATCGCCGGAAACCGCTTGGTGGTCCCCAACACGGAGGGGGAAATTAAGTTGCGGAGCTGAGGATGGTTTCTTTTGAAGCAGGGTCAAGGGGTCAGGGGCAAAATCAAAACCAAAACCAAAGTCAAAATCAAAGTCAAAGGCGACGGACAGGAGTGTCCGTCCCACACGGGCACACATGAGCAACGGCTAGGTACCCGGGAAGACGATTTTGGGGTGGAAGAGGGTGCCGGCTACGCGGGTGGCGATGGCGATTAGTTCCGTTTGGCCGGAGAAGACTTTGACTTGGCGGGCGCGGGAGACGTCGGGAAGGTTGACGGGGCGGCCGCTGCGGATGCGGGCGGCGGTGGCTTCGTCGGCGGTGACGGAGGGAAACTGCGGCAGGAGCTGGCGGGGATGGATGAAGAGGGTCGCTATGCCCTTATGGCAGGGGAAAGCAGGTTCCTCACCGGGCTGTCCGCCCGGTTCGGAATGACAATTCGTTATTTGCCCTTCACTCATTTGTCCTTCGATTTCTTCGAGGGCGTGGGCTTGGGTGATGTCGAATTCGGCTAGGGCGGTGCGGCGCAGAGATTCCAGATGGGCGCCGGAGCCGAGACGCTGGCCCATTTCATGGGCGATGGAACGCATGTAGGTGCCCGAGGAGACGCGGGCGTGGAAGTGGGCGCGGCTGGCTTGGACGGCGAGGATGGCGAATTCCTTGATCTCGACTTGAACCGGCTGCAGGACGACCTCTTTTTGCCTGCGCGCCAGTTTGTAGGCGGGAACACCGTGGATTTTCTTGGCCGAGAAGGGCGGCGGGACTTGCTGGATGAGGCCGCGGAATTCGGCGGCGAGAGTTTGGAGAGCACCCAGGTTGAGGTCGAGGCTTGGGGCGGGACAGCCGGGGGTGGCTGTCCCCACATGTGCTTCTAAAGGTTCGCCGTCGGCATCATAAGTGTCGGTGGCGAAGCCGAAGCGGATGACGCCTTCGTAAGTTTTCTCGGAGGCGGTGTAGAACTGGGCCAAGCGCGTGAGGGCGCCGGTGACGAGCGGGAGCACGCCGGTGGCGAGCGGGTCGAGGGTGCCGAGATGGCCGACGGAGCGCTGGTGGAGAATCTGGCGGACGCGGTTGACCACGTCGTGGGAAGTCCAGCCCGCGGGCTTGTCGACGATGAGGACGCCATTCATGGGGATCGGGTAATCTGGTGATCGGGTGATCGGGTGATTGAAAAGCAAACCCGCTCGCAGCGATTTGCAATTGCTCGATTACCCGATGGCTCAATTACCACGGTAACAGATTCCTTATGCTTCCCCTTCGCGACGACCAGCCTCGATATAGTACGCCCTTCGTGACATGGTTTTTGATTGGGCTGAACCTGCTGATTTTTCTCTTCGAGTTTACATTGGACCCGCAGAGCCTGAGGCTGGTGATTCATCAGTTCGGGGTGGTGCCGTATCATCTGGCGGCGTTTTTGGGAGGGTCACACAGGTATCCGCTGCCGGTGGTCGTGCTTCCCTTCTTCACGTCGATGTTTTTGCATGGGTCGTGGATGCATGTGATCGGCAACATGTGGTTTCTATATATTTTTGGCGACAATGTCGAGGACTACCTGGGGCATTTCAAGTATCTGGTGTTCTACATCCTCACGGGATTGATTGCCATGGTGACGCAGGTGGCGATCAATTTGCACTCGACGGTGCCTACGCTGGGCGCCAGTGGCGCGATCGCTGGCGTACTGGGAGCGTATTTTGTTTTGTATCCGAAGGCGCGGGTGCTGACGTGGTTCTTTGTGTTTGTGCTGTGGGTGCCGGCGTGGGTCATCCTGGGATACTGGTTTGTTCTGAATTTTCTGAGCGGGACCGCGACGGCGCTGGCGGTGCAGGGGCAGAACATGGGTGGAGTGGCGTTTTGGGCGCACGTGGGGGGATTTGTGGCGGGAGCGCTGCTGGTGAAGGTTTTCGGGGAGCGGGGCCGCAGGTATCCGTATGCGTACCAGTGAATAGAAAATCAAAAAGCGTCACCAGAGGGGTGCATAGGGTAAGCCGTACCCGCGTTTCACAAAGTGAGGCTGTTACGAAACTCAGTTGGATTAGGGTTGCGCCTGGGGACGTGAGGACAGCGTGCATGGCTTTGGACGAAGGATGGCTCAGATAGTCGCGAGAGCTGCCCTCAATGCCGCTCCGCCCATGAGCGTCAGCATGCGTTTGAGGTTGTAAGCCATCACCGCCAAGCTCATCTCGGTCCGAGTTCCTTCCAGTCCGCGCAAGAGGAAACGCGGGTGGCCGAAGATGACGTACTTGAGAATTGCGAAAGGATGCTCTACGGTGCATCGTCGCAGTTGCATCGCCGCCGGAGTGGCGCGTTGCTGCATGCGCTGCAAGGCCCCTTCATGCACGTGCCGGCGAACAATGCGGCGTGAGCTTACCGTGCACTGCGGCTTAAGAGCGCAGGCTCCGCATACTTCGGGACGAGCGATATAGGTGATCGCGCGCCCGTTCCGGCCGTCACTGCGTAAGCTGTGTCCTGCGGGGCAGAGCATCGTGTTGCTCTGCTCCTGGTAGTGGAAAGCGGTGCGATCGAACAGCTTGCCGTCGCCTCGAGCATTCACTCCCCGATGGGCTGGCACGTGCGGCAAAATGCCTTTGCTTTCGCAGGCTGCGGCCTGCTCCCCGTTGGAATAACCGGCATCGGCCAGCACATGGATCGGTGTCGAGGGCGCGCCCACGGCTTGCTGTGCGGCTTCGGCCATGGGCAACAAACTGCGCGTGTCATTGGCCTCGTCGCTCACCTGTTGGGCCACGATCAGGCCGTGCTCGGCATCCACTGCGGTCTGCACGTTATAGGCGGGCAGCATCCCCTGCGCCGTTTTCATGAAGCCGGCTTCCGGCTCGGGGTGAAGGCGCAGTTTCTCCAGAGCCGCCGCGACCGCACTGTTCTCCACCGTCGGTTCGTCTTCCCGGTCGGCGCTTTCCAAACTTTCCAGATACCGTTCCATGGCGGCCCGCTCGTGCACGCTGCTGACACTGCTCGCCGCCCGAAACTTCGAGCCGTCGATGGCAATCCATTCTCCGCGTATCAGCCCCACCGATCGCGCGAACTTCACTAACTCGGCGCCCGCCTGCGTCACCGCCTGGCGATGCATCCGGCGAAACTCGGCAATGCTTTTGTGATCCGGACAAAGCCGTCCCAGCAGCCACATCAACTCCACATTGCGCCGGCACTCGCTTTCCAAACGTCGCGAGGAACGAATCTGTTGCAGATAGCCATACAGATACAACTTCAGCAAGTCTCGCGGATCGTATCCCGGACGCCCCGTCTCGGCCGCTTCCGCCCGTGCGAATCCCAGTTTCTGCATGCCGAGCCGGTCCACGAAAGCATCGATGACCCGGCAGAAATGGTCTTCGGGAATCAATTCCTCCAAGGTGACCGGAAACAGCGTCCCCTGCGCTCGCGCATCCCCTTCGATGAATCCCATGCGTTGCCCTCACTCCCGCAATCGCATCTTGCCACCAATGCCGTTTCTCCGCTAGTAGTTTCGTAACAGCCTCAAAGTTCCTACGGTGGGCAGGATCTCGAGCGTTTCCAGGGTGGTGTTCGGCGGCAGAAGGATTGCATTGACGACGGCGCCGGCGACGGTGGCGGGGGACATCATTTTCTTGTGTGGGGCTTGGGGCCAGAGAGTATTCCAGATGGCGGTGTCCGTGGCTCCGGGCAACAGGGCGATGACGCGAATTCCCCTGGGGCGCAATTCTTCGCGGAGGGTATTGGTGAGGCCGAGCGCGCCGTGCTTGGAGGCGGCGTAGGCGGACGATCCTGCGAAAACGCGATTGGCCGCGATAGACAGATTGTTCACGATAGTGCCGCCAGGTTTCATGATGGCGAGCGCGGCCTGGGTGATCAGGAACGTGCCGGTAAGGTTGGTGTCGATTACGTCCTGCCAAAGCGGCAGAGGGAGCTTATCCACTGTGAGATTGGGGTGGGCGATGCCGGCGTTGTTGACGAGGATATCGAGGCGCTTGAATTGGCGGCGGATGGAGCGGAATAAATCGTCCACCGATTGCGGATCGCGGAACGTCGCAGGACTGCGCCAGGATTCTTATATTCGGGGGCGCGAGTTCCCTGCTGACTTTGTTCAAGGCCGATTGGTCGCGGCCGGTGAGGATGAGATTGCAACGTTCGGCGGCGAGGGCGTGGGCGATGGCGAGTCCGATGCCGCGGGTGGCGCCGGTGACTAGGGCGACTTGGCTGCGGAGTTGCTGGGTACTATAAGAAATGGTTCTGGGCGACACGAGAGCAATATTACAGAATCGCGGGCAAAACCAAAACCAAAGGCAAGATCAAGAGCGACGGACAGGAGTGTCCGTCCCACACGATCTGTGACAGGGGCTTACATGCCGTTCGGGCGCTGGCGGATCAGCGAGAGGAACTCCGAGCGGGTTTCGTTCTCGCTGCGGAAGCTGCCCAGCATGGAAGACGTGACGGCCTCGGAATGTTGCTTCTCGACGCCGCGCATCATCATGCATAAGTGGCGAGCCTCGATGACCACGCCGACGCCTTGCGGTTCGATGACTTTTTGGATGGTTTCGGCGATCTGCGTGGTGAGGCGCTCCTGAATCTGCAGGCGGCGGGAGAAGAGTTCGATCAAACGCGGAACCTTGCTGAGGCCGATTACCTTGCCGTTGGGGATGTAAGCGACGTGCACTTTGCCGAAGAACGGGAGCATGTGGTGCTCGCAGAGGCTGAACATTTCCACGTCCTTGACGATGACCATCTCGTCGTAGGTGACGGTGAAGAGAGCGCCCTTGAGCAAGGCCTCGGGATCTTCGGTGTAGCCGCGGGTGAGGAACTGCAGGGACTTGCGAACCCGCTCGGGAGTTTGCCGAAGACCTTCGCGTTGCGGGTCTTCGCCGAGGCGAACGAGCATTTCCTGTACGAGGTCTTCGAAGCTGGCGCTGGTGAGGGTCGGTTGTTCTGTCGTTGGTTTCATGGGATTAGTTCATTTGCAACATTGTGCGATCGGGTGATCGGGCCATTTTGCGATTTGCAATCAAACGTTGCGAATCAGCCGGCGTATTCGAACGAATTCATCATGGTTTCTTCCAATCGCACTCTTTCAAGATGCGCGTGGTGGAAGCCGCGCTGCACTATTTCGTAAATCCGAATGCAGAGATTTTCTGTGGTTGGCACTTCCTGGGCGAATTCCCGCAGCGTGTTCAAATTCTCGTGGCCGTAGCGGGTGAGCACTTCCCTCTCGATAAAGCTGTCGAGATCGACCAGGTTGCAAACCATGCCGGTCTTTTCGTCGACCGGGCCGCTGACGGTTACTTCGACGGTGTAGTTGTGGCCGTGTCCATGGGGATTGTTGCACTTGCCGTAGGTCGATTGGTTCTCCTGCTCGGACATGGCTTCGCTGTGCAGGCGGTGGGATGCGGAGAACAAGTACCGGCGTGAGAGGTGGGCCTTCATCTGGCGGCCTGCGTCTTAGAATCAAAACCCACACCTTTACCACAGAGGACACGGGGGGTCACAGGGTAGAGCTTTTGCTTCATGGTTCTCCGTAGAAATCTACGAACAGGTCTGGGGTTTCGTAAACCCGCACGCGGTGCAGTTTGGCGGTTGCGAGCTTGGTGACGAGGCGCTGCCAGATGGCGATGGCGATGTTTTCCGTGGTGGGGATGCGATGGAGAAATTCGGGGACTTCTTTGTTGAGGAAGCGGTGGTCCATGGCGTCGAGCACTTCGCGGTGCATGACTTCTTTGAGCTGCTTGAGGTCGACGACGAAGCCGGAGCGGGGATCGACTTCGCCCTTTACTGTGACTTCGAGCGTGTAGTTGTGGCCGTGGCCGTTCGGGTTATTGCATTTGCCGAAGACGCGGCGGTTCTCCTCCGGAGTGAACTCCGGGTTGTGATAGTAGTGCGAGGCGGAAAATTCGGCTTTGCGAGTGAGATAGACCATAAGAACAGTTGCCAGTTGTCAGTGGCCAGTTGCCAGTAAGCACCTTTCATCCTGATATGTGCGGCCTTTCCATGGGACACTGCCGTTGGCGTGCGCCCTCGCCGAGCGCAACAACAGATATGAGAAAAGAGGAAGTCCGAACAAGGCAAGAATATTTGAGTCCCAGGAAAAATGTGCGCGGCGGATGCGCAGGAAAAACAACGCGTACAGGATCGCAGCGAGCATTGCCGCTACCGCGGCGGGCCCCGGGTGTCCGCGCAGAATAGCCGCAGCGCTGATTGCGAAGCCGGCAACGATCAGGACAAACTCAATTGCGCGCAGTGCGGCCAGTCGCGCGGGTGAGGGGAACAGCAGAGCGAGGTTCCTGGTCCAGCCTTCGCGTAGTTGGGCGAAGCTGCGGTACATGCGGGTGCGAACGGCGTCGCCGCCGAAGCGGAAGAATAGTTTTCTGCCGGAGCGCTTCACGGCGCGAGCCAAGGCCACATCTTCGAGAAGGTTTCCGGCGATGGCAGCGTGGCCGCCGACGGCATTGTAAGCATCACGCGCGATCAGGATGTATTGGCCGTTGGCAGCGGCGGCAGGCGAGTCAGGATCGCTTACCTGGGATGGGCGAAAGCTGGCGGCGAGTTCGGAAAAGATCACGGGCATGGCCGCCTTCTCCCAGAAGCTTTTCACAATTTGCTCCGGCGAATACGAGAGCATGGCCGCGCCGTGGCGGTTGGCTTCCGCAATACTGCGCGCCAGCGAGCTCGGCAGGTGGATGGTATCGGCATCGGTGAAGAGCAGCCACTGGCCGCGAGCGACTCTGGCGCCGGCGGTGACGGCATTGTTTTTGCCGGTCCAATCCGCTGGGAGCGGGCCGGCTTCGAGAACTCGGACTTGTTTGTTCGAAAACGCGGAAGCGATCTCGCGGGTGCGGTCGGAGGAGTGATCGTCGACCACGATGATTTCGAAAGCGGCTCCCGCTTGCGCGACCAGCGACTCCAGGCAGTTTCCCAAGGACGCTTCTTCGTTGCGCGCCGGTATGATCACCGATACTGCGGGCCGCCCGGAGATGGAATCTAGCGCAGGCATACATCGAATCTATTATTATATCTGGGTGCGACACATCCTTCGTTTTCCGGCCTCGATTGCCGTTGCTTTAATTTTGCTGGCGCTATCCGGCTGTTACAGCGGGTCGCGGCCGCCGCGGATCGGCTCGACGGCTCCGGATTTCACCGTCCGCGACGACGAGCGCACGGTCACACTCAGCCAACTGAAGGGCCAGGTCGTGGTGTTGAATTTCTGGGCGACGTGGTGTCCGCCATGCATTGAGGAAATGCCGTCTCTGGTGCAGATGCAGCAGCGGATGAAGCTTAAGGGTGTAACCGTGCTGGCGGTGAGCGTCGATGTGGATGAGAGTAATTACCGGCGGTTTCTGCAGGACCACAATGTGAATTTGCTCTCGGTGCGCGATGCTAACCAGAAGAGTAGCGCGCTCTACGGAAGTTTCAAATTCCCAGAGACGTATGTGATCGACCGCGGGGGAATTGTGCGGCGCAAGTTCATTGGGGCAGTGGATTGGACGGAGCCGGATGTGATTGAGTATTTGGGGAAGCTGTAGGGGCTCTGACACCCCCAGGCTCAGGTCGCCGTTATTGCAGGTTGGCCAGCGGTCAAAATGCGTAGGCCTGTTCTCGACACTTTCCACTCCTGTTGTTCGTAGTTGCTTGCTGGAGCCACGGAACACTTCAGAGCTTATCCGAGCCTCGGGCATTACAATGACGCAAAACCTGCTGGCCAATAGGAGGACCACGTGGATCAGCAACTCAAGGAACTGATGAAGGAACTTGGAGTCGCCATCAACGAGTCTCTTTCCCACTCCGAGCAGATCTCTGAAGTTGTCTCCCGCATCAAGGAGGATGGATACAACGTCTCCCTGGTTCTCGAAGCAACCATCGGCGTCAGCAAGAAAGGCGAAAAAACTTCGGAGGACTTGGAGGACTTGGCGTCCCTTGTCTACGCCTTCCCCAAGTGGACTTCTGAATCAAGACCCTGGATAGGAAAAAACGTGAGAGTCGGGCCTACAAAACCCGACGGGACACCACACCCCAGCGCGGGTAAGACTGGAAGGGTATGGGATGTACTGCCACTTGGCGCCCAGATGCGCGCAGTAGTTGAGGTTGAGAACGACTTCATCCTCGTATCGGTGGAGTCTCTTGAGAGTTTGCAGCAACCAACCACCTGATTATCCGATTAGGACTCCGTTGAGAAGGGTGATTGGCGATAAATCGCGATTACACCCGTTGGCGGCGAGTAGCGAGGCTTCGACTGCGGGAGCTTGCCGTCGAAACTAAAGTTTGACACGGCGCAGGCGTAGCGCGTTAGCAATCACTGACACCGAACTGAAACTCATGGCGGCAGCGGCGATGATGGGACTGAGCAACAGTCCGAAAAACGGATAGAGAACGCCCGCCGCGACAGGCACACCAATCGCATTGTAAATAAAAGCGAAGAAAAGATTTTGGCGGATGTTGCGCATGGTGGCCTGGCTCAACTTGCGCGCGCGCAGAATTCCGGTGAGATCGCTTTTGACGAGAGTGATGCCGCCGCTTTCCATGGCCACGTCGGTGCCGGTGCCCATGGCGATGCCGACATCGGCTTGCGCTAGAGCCGGGGCGTCGTTGATGCCGTCACCCGCCATGGCGACGACTCTTCCCTGCCCTTGCAGTTTGCGGATGATGGCTAACTTGCCCTCCGGCAAGACTTCGGCTTCGAATTCATCGATTCCCAGCTTCTTGGCAATCTGGCCTGCGACGATTTTGTTGTCGCCGGTGAGCATGACGATGCGAATGCCCTGAGCCTTGAGATCACGGATGGGCTGGGGAGTGGATGGCTTGATCTGATCCGCGACTGCAAAGTTTCCCGCGTATTTGCCATCAATGGCCACGCTCAGTACGGTGCCATCGGGCGGCATTCCGGCCAGAACGGCGGGCTTTTGTAAGGCTCCAACCTCCTCCATCAGAGCGGGACTGCCGACGGTGACTTGCCTTCGGTCGACGACGCCGCGCACGCCTTTCCCGGTGACGGAATGAAATTCTTCCGGCTGGGAAAGTCGCAGGCCGCGCTGCGCCGCAGCTTCGACAATAGCGGCTCCCAGAGGATGTTCGCTGGCGAGTTCGAGGCTGGCGGCGAGGCGAAGGAGTTCCTGATCATCTTCCAGAGCTTTAGAAATACTTGCCAAACGCGGCTTGCCTTCGGTCAGTGTTCCGGTTTTGTCGATGACGAGCGTGTCAACGTTTTCGAGAATCTCGAGCGCTTCGGCATTCTTGATGAGCACACCGGCACGCGCGCCGCGGCCTACGCCGACCATGATCGCCATCGGAGTGGCCAGACCTAGGGCGCAGGGGCAGGCGATGATGAGCACAGCGACCGCGTTTACGAGCGCGTGCGCGAAGCGCGGTTGCGGGCCCAGCGACAGCCACGCGACAAAGGTGATCACTGCGACTGCGACGACGATGGGAACGAACCATTTCGCCACGCGGTCGGCGAGGCGCTGGATGGGAGCGCGGCTGCGCTGCGCCTGGCCGACGAGTTGGACGATCCGCGCCAGCAGGGTTCCGCTGCCCACGCGCTCGGCCCGCATAACGAACGAACCGGTACCATTGATGGTTGCGCCGATCACTTTGCTGTCCAGCGATTTCTCCACCGGCATGGACTCGCCGGTGATCATGGACTCGTCGACCGCACTGCGGCCTTCGAGGAGCAAGCCGTCGACCGGGATTTTTTCTCCCGGACGCACGCGCAGACGATCTCCAGGCTGCACTTGTTCGAGCGGGACATCCTTCTCGCTGCCGTCGTTGCTGAGCAAGCGCGCAGTTCTGGGACTGAGATCGAGCAGCGCGCGGATGGCCGCGCTGGTGCGGCTGCGGGCGCGCAATTCCATCACCTGGCCGAGCAAGACCAGAGTGGTGATGGCGGCGGCAGCCTCGAAATAAACGTCGGGATGGCCGGACATCGTGCGGAGCGATGCGGGAAAAATCTCTGGCGCCAGCGTGGCGATGACGCTGTATCCGTAAGCCACGCCGGTGCCCATGCCGATCAGCGTGAACATGTTCGGGCTGCGATTGGCCAGCGAAGTCCAGAAGCGTTGAAAGAAGGGCCATCCTCCCCAGAGCACCACGGGCGTGGCCAGCGCGAACTCGATCCAGGGAACGGCTGCGCCGGGGAGAATGCGATGCAAGGACATTGGCCAAAACATTGCGGCCATGGCGAAAGCCATCAGCGGCGCGGTTAGCGCGAGGCTCACCCAGAAGCGGCGGGTCATGTCGCGCAGCTCAGGATTTTCTTCATCAGCGGCGGTGATGGTGCGGGGTTCGAGAGCCATGCCGCAGATGGGACAGGATCCCGGCGCCGACCGCACAATCTCCGGGTGCATGGGACAGGTATATTCGGTGCGCGTGGAGGCGGTAGGAACGTCGGCTTCGAGCGCCATGCCGCACGAGGGGCAGGCCCCTGGCTTGGTTTCGCGGACTTCCGGGCACATGGGGCATACGTAGTTTGCGGCTGGCGCGGCTCCGGAGTGGGGAGGTTGAGGTTGAGCTTTGCTCTGGGAGGGATGCGATCGAGGGCTGTCCGTGGCTGCCGGCTTTGCCGCGCCCAGCATTACCAATCCGGACGGACGCGGGGGTACGCTTCCGTCCAGAAATTTTGCCGGGGCCGCCTTGAATTTCTCCAGGCAAGGCGCGCAGCAAAAATAGTAGGCCTTCCCGCCGTACGCGAAGATATGTTTGGCGGTCGCGGGATTCACATTCATTCCGCAGACCGGATCGCGTGCGAGAGCGGCTGGCGGATTGGCCGGATTGCCGGACATGGGTCTAGGGTACGCCTTTGGATGGACAATGCTTTATATTGGATTCAGCCCGGTAGCAGGCTGGGCGCCATTCATAATAAGCTGAGGATCATCCAATGACGTATCTGGACATTGTTTTTCGCTACGGTGCGGCGCCGGGCGAAACCGAATTGCGGGCCATCGACGGCATGCGGGAAGTTTACGGAGTGCGGGGGGTGCAGTTCAACGAAGCCGAGCGCACCGTGCGAGTAGGATTTGACGCTTCGCGGCTGAAAGCAGATGCGGTGGCGCGACTCTTGCGCCAGGCTGGAATAGACGTGCGGGAACGACTGGCGCTGGCGTAACGCGGGGGAATAAGTTGGGGAGGGCTTCCCTGCCGAGCCAAAATGCAAGGGGCGACCAAGAGAACCTCTGGCCGAAGTCATTCCTGGAACGCCCCGTTGCGCGCCACTTCGTCTGGCCTTTACTAATGCACACGGCCTGCCGTTCTGTAACCTACTCAAAATACAGGCACCGGCCTACGCCGGGTTTGTAGGAATTGCTTTGCGCCGGGAAAGATTTACTTCTGGGCGAAGGCGGAGAGCAAAAGACAGGCCGAAGGCTGGTTGAAATCGATGGTCCCAAGTTTGCTTGCCGACTTGCGTATACGAAGACTTTAGACGAATCTGAGCGGTGGTCACGGTGGGCTGTCAGATTGCGAACCTAAGCGAAGCGATGATCGCGGCGCCTCGCTCCTGGTTGTTCCCAGCGTTCCCCATAGCGGGCCACTTCCGTTATAATTCTGGAGCGAGACTTCCACTGCCACGCGGAAATCAGCGCCCTTAGCTCAGCTGGATAGAGCGTCTGGCTACGAACCAGAAGGTCGGGAGTTCGAATCTCTCAGGGCGCACCATCTGTTCTTCCAGATCCTTCGCCTGAAAACCCAGGCTCAGGATTTTGGCTGCGGGCTCACTTCTTCGCTCCGCTCAGAGTCAGGCCCGCAAAACGCCTCAAGTTCGAATCTCTCATGCGCACCACTCTAAGACATACCCCACATTGGCTTTACCGCGTTTTCGCGGGATCAATCGGCACAACTTTGCCCGCAGCCCAGGTCAATTTGTCCGAGGCACTACGGTGTGACCGCGGTAACTTGTCTAAACTCTGTGTCGTCAGCAGAATGGCCTAAACCACTTGTCGTCAGCCGACTTGCCAGTAGGAGATAACTGGAAATGCCGAAATTCTTGAATATTACGCCGCAAGAGATAGAACGGTTGAAGCGGGAAAGTAAGATTCTCGACCAAGGTTACGATGCGGTTCGGCTAATGGCCAAGGAGATGATACAGAACGGCGCAACGCTTTCCGACATTCTTTTCCACGCCAATCAAGTATGGCACGAGTTCAAAGTGGGTGCGGCACAGGCCGGGCTGGATGAGGTGGTCAACACAGGGATGCACCTTGTCGAATACAGTCCCGGAGCAACGAATAAAATTATTCTGTCGGATGAGCGATATGCGGGCGGCAGGGACGTTGTGCGCGCGGCGCAATTGGCATCGAAAGCGGGAGCGAAGGCGGCGGGCAAATAGCGCCGGCAGAAGCCCTGGACAAGGCAAAAAGCCCCGGCGCGTTTCAGAATCCGACGAATCGCGCGCTTTTCATTCAAGAAAAGTCTGCTGCGGGCTCCTCGCTCTGGATTGGAGTTCGAGTCTCCCATGCGACGCACCACTTTTCTCCCAGATCCTTGGCCTGCGTGTAGTCTGCGGTGCGCCGCTCCCACCTGGGATCAGGGACTCAATCCGCAAGCGATTCCGGGTGCATGGGACCATAATGGCGCTGAGCACTTACACGATGATAGATGTTGACTAACTATCATTAGAAGACGGCTCGCGATATGTCGATGTAGTGCGTTTGAGAAATGACTAATCAAGCCGCAGTAGGTCGGGGGCGACATTCACTTTGCCTTCTGGATCGACTGACAAGCTCCGAGGGCCCGCCTAGAAATCTTAGTTGATTTTGGTACAGCAGGCTATTTTAGAATGTCTGGATATTGCGAAAAAGATGGAGCGGGAGACCGGGATCGAACCGGCGACATCCAGCTTGGGAAGCTGGCGTTCTACCGCTGAACTACTCCCGCTCACTGGAAAACGTTGCGTTCTACTTTTAGGCCAACCAAAGTCTAGCACTCGGAGCCGCCGAAGACAATCCGCTGGCGAGGCGCGGTGATGTCAAGCTGCCTGTGTAAATAGGTTGAGGGTGCGGGTTTTCCATTCCAGGTTGAATCTCTGGAAGATGGAGTAGAGGATGCGGTCGACACTGGCTACATTCACAAAACAAACCATGGGCCGGGTGCGGCGGCGCACTTCGACGAAGCAGCGCTCGATCACGTTGGTGGTGCGCAGCTTCTTACGCAGGTGCGGGGGGAAAGCGAACGCCGAAAGCAGTTCCGGCAGATCGCGCTCCAACTGGCGCACCATGGGACCGTACTTCCCGCGCCAACGGGCGCGGAAGGCGCGAAAAGCGGCTTCGGCCTGAGCGCGGCTTTCGGCCAAATAAATCGCCTGCGCTCCCGCTTTCACGTTGTCGTAGTCGGCCTTCTTCACTTTCTCCAGAATGTTGCGCATCTTGTGGGCCCAGCAGCGCTGATGCCGCACTCGCGGATAGACGGTGCGGATCGCCGCCGCCAGTCCGGGACAGCCGTCGGTGACGATCAGGCCCAGCGCCTTGCCCTCCAGCCCGCGCCGATACATATCCTCCAGCAGCCCTTCCCAGTCCGCTTGACTCTCGCCCTGACTCCGCAAAAACGCCAGCAGATGGCGGGTGCCGTCACGCCGCACTCCGTAGGCCACCAGCATCTGCACCCGCTTGCGCCCCGCCGGACGCCGCACCCGCAAGCTCACTCCGTCCAAAAACAGATACGCGTAGTTGTCTTCCAACCGCGCCTGGTGGAACTGGCGCACCACTCCGTCCAGATCCCGCGTCAGCTTCGACACCGTCTGCGGGCTCACCACCTCTTCGGTCACCGTGGCCACCACCCGCCCCACTTGCCGCGTCGAGATGCCGCGCAGAAACGCCTCCCGAATCAGCATCGACACATCTTCGGCGCGCCGCTGAAAAGGTTCCAGCCCTCGCGGCAGAAAACTCTTCCCTCGGGTGCGCGCCACGCGCAGCCGGATCGTCCCCAACCGAGTCACGAAATCCCGTTCGTAGTAGCCGTTGCGATAGGGCTGCCGCCGGCTGCGCCGCCGCTGATACACTTCGCGCACCGCATACCGGTCCCGCTCCCGCCGCGAATCCGCCTCCAAACGCTCTTTCCACAGCCGCTTCGTCTCTCCGTACACATCCCCCCAGAAACTCTCTCTCATCTCCGCCAGAAAATGTTGGTAATGCTCCGTGATTGGGATTATCTTCGCCATCGGGTGTAGGTCTCCTTTCCAGGAACGGCTTTAGCTTGTGAGGCCAAAGCCAACTTACACCCTCTCGCTTTTACACAATCAAAGTTACGTCACCCGAGGCGCTTTTGCCGCGCGGGGGGATATACGCTTTCAAAACGGTGTCAGCGAACGGGTTCAACCGCAGCCTGTTAGACTGCCCAAAGGAAATAACGATGCCTTCCCCGTCCAATCGACAACACGGCGGCAGTGGCCAGGCCAGCGATCGGCCTTCGGTTCCCGAGCCGTCGTTCGCGGAGCGGGCGCGCACGTTGGTGTACTTAGGACGGATGGGCAGCCTTTCCACGGTTTCGCGCAAGCAGCCTGGCTTTCCCTTTGGATCGGTGATGCCATACGGGCTGGATGCGCAGGGGCGTCCCATATTTCTGGTCAGCACGATGGCCATGCACACCCAAAATCTCAAAGGGGATCCGCGCGCCAGTTTGCTGGTCACGCAGCCGGACGCGAGCGGCGATCCGCTGGGTGCGTCGAGAGTCACCGTGGTGGGCAACGTTTTGCCAATACCGGCACCCGAAGTGGCGGATGCCCGCGCGCTCTACCTGGAGCGCTATGCCAACAGCAAGTACTGGGTGGATTTTGAAGATTTCTCTTTTTACCGGATGGATGTGGTGGACGTGTATTACGTGGGTGGCTTCGGGGTAATGGGATGGGTGCAGGCGTCCGACTACAATGAAGCGCAACCGGACCCTCTGGCCGATGCGGCGGCGGGAATTGTCGAACACATGAATACGGATCACAAAGATGCGCTTATTGTACTCACCCGGGTGTATGCGGGGATCGAGTCGCAAGAGGCCGCGATGACTGCGGTCGACCGCCTTGGTCTTCACGTACGCCTGAAAACCGCGGAGGGCATGCGCGGAGTTCGGATTGGGTTCCTGCGGGAAGTGGGCAATGCGATCGAGGCTAGAAAAGTTCTGGTGGAGATGGTGAAGCAGGCGCGCCAGCAGCTCGAATCTTCAAGTCAGGGCTGAGGGCTGACTGATTCTGAATGGAGGGGCCCATGAGACTCGGACTGTTCGCACTCCTGACCATCTGTGGTTTCCTCATCTTCGCGCTCACGATGACATTTGTGCCCGTTTTGCCGGGGTGGGCCAACTACGCCGCAAGAGTTGGATTCCTTGTTATCTTCGGCGCTCTGTGGTGGGTCGCACGCGATGGGCGCCGGTTGAGCCGCTTTCGGCCAGTTTTCTTTGCCTACTTTACTGCGGTTTTCGGCCTTTCGTTGGGGTTCTTTTTCGCGGACAGGGGACTTAAGCTCTTTGGGCTGACGACGCAAACGCCGATCGGAATCGCCACGGCGAAGTTTTTGCAAGCGTCGCTGATCGTGATCGGGATTCTCGCCGTGGCGAGGCTCTGCGGTGAAGATCTCGCATCACTCCACATCCGGAGAGGCCGTTTGATACTCGGCCTCAGCGTGGGCTTGATCACCGCTGCCGCATGTTTAGTTCTGACCCTGCAGCAACCAGCGGTCAGGGCCCTGGGCACGGCCAGGCTCATGTCATTGGCCCCATGGATACTGCTCTTTGTGGTAGCCAACGCCTTCATGGAGGAACTCCTCTTCCGCGGATTGTTTCTTGGACGATACGAGCCACTGATCGGAAAATGGCTGGCCATTCTTTCGACCGCCCTGGCCTTCACCCTGGCACACATGCAGGCCACCTACGCGCCGAACTTATGGAGTTTTCTGCTCGTGCTCCTCGGGTTCTCGATCGCTTGGGGATGGCTGATGCAGAAGACCGGCAGCGTGTGGGGATCGGTCTTGTTTCACGCCGGCGCGGATTTGTTGATTATTTTACCCGTCTTCAGCAGTCTCGGCGCCGCGTGACGCAGAGCGAAGTGGCGGAACTCACTCTATCGGAAACGTTCGAATACTGGATAAGTTATTAAGAACCGCTAATTCATAATCAAATGAAAAATGCCCGTGATCTTTTCGGATCACGGGCAATTCATTGTTTCGAGAGCGATGTCGCTAGACCGCCTGAACGTTCTCCGCCTGCCAGCCCTTGGGGCCTTTGGTCACGTCGAACTGCACGGTTTGGCCTTCTTGCAGGCTGCGGAAGCCGCCAGCCTGAATCGCGGAGAAATGCACGAAAACGTCTTCGCCATTCTGACGGCTGATAAAGCCATAGCCTTTGGCGTCGTTAAACCACTTCACTGTTCCTTGTTCTGCCATTGATAGTCCTATTCTTGTTTCTTTGGATTGTGCTGAGAAGATTCGCTGCTAGTGAGGGGGTGACGCTGGTTGGCGATACCGACCTTCAATTGCTTGTGAGTCAAACTTAGCTGGAACAATTATACACGGGGAAGCGAAAAAAACGCAAGAATTTGCGCACCCAAAATACGCCTGAAGAGCGGCTTGGTTCGGGATGACGCGGGGAGGAATCGTCGCGGGCAGAAATTCAAACTAAGCGACCACGCCTGAGCGCAATCTTCTGCACATCATCGCTGGTGTGGATTACTATATTCGTTGCGATTTACCATCATTCTCCCAATTTCGAGGACTTATCGAACCATGCTCCGAAAGCAAAGCGATACCCAGCCCGCCGCCAGCCGCCGCGCATTTCTCAAAGCTACAGTGATGGGGAGCGCCGCCGCAACCTTGACTCCCCTCTACCCTGCACTGGGCGCGGCGCGTGAGGGCGCGTCCAGCGTGCCAGGCGCCGAGGTCAAGCCCTTCGAACTCGATGAAGCGACTATTTCCGACCTGCAAGATGGAATGAAGTCCGGCAGGTTCACGGCCCGTTCCCTGGTGGAAAAGTATTCCGCTCGTATCGACGAAATTGACAAGCACGGTCCCGCGATCAACAGCGTGATCGAATTGAATCCCGACGCTCTCGCGATTGCCGACACGCTCGATCAGGAACGCAGGGCAAAAGGCCCTCGCGGGCCGCTGCACGGTATTCCCGTGCTGATCAAAGACAACATCGATACCGCCGACAGGATGATGACCACGGCCGGTTCGCTCGCTCTGGTCGGCTCCAAGCCGTCCCAAGATTCTTTTGTCGCTCAGAAGCTGCGCGCCGCTGGAGCGGTCATCATGGGGAAGACCAATCTCAGCGAGTGGGCGAACATTCGCTCCAGCCATTCGACCAGCGGATGGAGCGGCCGCGGCGGCCTCACCAAGAATCCCTACGCGCTGGACCGCAATCCCTGTGGCTCGAGCTCAGGTTCGGGCGCAGGAGTGTCCGCCAATCTGTGCGCCGCTGCCATCGGCACCGAGACCGATGGATCCATCGTTTGCCCCTCGTCGTCGAATGGGATTGCGGGGATCAAGCCCACGGTCGGCTTGGTCAGCCGCGGCGGCATCATCCCTATTTCTCACAGCCAGGATGGAGCCGGCCCCATGTGCCGGACGGTGCGTGACGCCGCGATTTTGTTGGGCGCGCTCACTGGCGTCGATCCTCGAGACTCTGCTACAGCTAATAGTCCAGGCAAGTCTTTCACCGGCTACGCCCGATTCTGCGATCCCAACGGCCTTAAAGGCGCCCGCATCGGAGTCGCCAGGAAATACTTCGGATTCAACGATGCCGTCGATGCTCTTATGGAGCAATCCCTCGATGCCATGAAGAAGCAAGGGGCGATATTTATCGATCCGGCGGACATTGAAACTCTGGGTAAGTTCGATGAAAGCGAACTGCTGGTCTTCATGTACGAACTTAAGGCCGACTTGAATGCGTATCTCGCGGGACTCGGCCCGAATGCCCCGGTGAAGACGTTAAAAGACATTATTGACTTCAACGAACATAACCGGCCAAAGGAGATGCCATACTTCGGCCAGGACTTGTTTCTGAAAGCTGAAGCCAAGGGCCCGCTGACCGAGAAGGCATATCTTGACGCGCTCGCCAAGAACCATCAACTCGCCCGCAGCGAAGGTATTGACGCTACCATGGACAAGTACCACCTCGACGCCATGGTCGCGCCCACGGGTGGACCGGCGTGGCTCACGGATTTGGTTAACGGCGATCACGTGGCGGGTGGAAGCTCAAATGCCGCTGCCGTCGCGGGTTATCCAAATATCAACGTCACCGCCGGATTTATCTCCGGCCTGCCGGCCGGAATATCCTTCTTCGGACGAGCCTGGAGCGAACCGACTCTCATCCGCCTGGCTTTCGCCTTCGAACAAGCCACCAAGGCGCGGCAGGCACCGCGTTTCTTAGCGACGATCGCGGAGGGGTAAGACACCCCTTCCCAAGCCCACTCTCCCGATTCACGGGGGTGGTCCCAAATCAGCCCAAGTGACTCGAGTTTGACTTAAAGTCACTAAATAAGATATCTCACCAGTTGCACTCCCGTGTTAGCCTTACTTACAAGGGAGGTATTAAAGATGATGACCAAAGTTGTTTCTTCCCTACAAAAGGAGTATGCCCGCCTCGGAAAAGAGATGGGAAAAGTAGGGAAAGCGCTGGATGCCCTCGGCCACACCGGCGGGAAGAAGCTCAAGTTGACGGGCCGTACCTTGAGCAAGGACGCCCGCAGGCGAATCGCTGAGGCGCAAAGGCTACGCTGGGCGAAGGTCCGAAAGGCCGCCGCCAAGCTAGTGAAGCCGTAAGTAGAGTAGTGCTTTCGCAAGCACCGCAGCCGGCCTCGTTCGTATCTAATACAAGATTTACGAGCGAGGCCCAAGCTTCGGAAACCATCCCGATAGAGTTGGCCGGCCAGATGGGTTTATTAGAAGTTGGCTAAGTCCACCGGAACCACTTCAGCGCCAGCCCGAACGAAACTCCACCCCAGAGAAACATCACCAGGAGCCGGGGCCACTGATGGATCAGCGGCGTGCCCTCCAGAATACTCGCCCTTAGTGCGTCGTTGAGGGCGGTCAGCGGAAGCGCCTTGATCAAGGGCTGAATCACAGCCGGAAACCGCTCATAGGAGAAGAACACTCCGGAAAAAATCCACATGGGCATCATTACGAGGTTCATGATGCCGCTTACGCTCTCGATTTTTTGCGTCCGGCTCGCCGTTACCAATCCAACCCCGCCAAAGCACATGGCACCTACGGATCCGAGGAACACGATGGAGAACAGAGATCCTAAGACTTTCATGTGAAACACAAGGACGCCGAGGGTCAACAATAATGCGATTTCGATAATCATCAGGACCAGACGGCTGGACATGAGCGCCAGCAGGAAGTCTCCCCGCCGCATGGGCGTTCCCACAAAGCGTTTCAGCAGCTTGCGTTGCCGCATATCGACCAGCGCAAATCCAATGCCCCACATTCCGGAGTTCATCAGGTTCATGCCGAGCAGTCCAGGAATCAGAAAGTCGATATAGCGCGACCCCGGCTCGGAAGAAGTCACCACGGCCGTAGCCACCACATCTTTGCGGCCGGCTGCCGCCTGCAGAGCATTATCCACCTCGGCCTTTGCGAGAACGCTCTCCGGCCGCGCGGGATCGTAACGATACAGCAGCCCTCGATTTCCGTCGGGTTCGATCACGAGGTCGTACTTTCCCAACCGAAATCCTCTGCGCGCAGCCTGTTCGTCTGGCACGTCGATCTTGAACGACGCATGCTGCGCGGAACGCTGCAGCAGCGCCTCCGCTTCCTGCGCTCCCGCGCCCGCCACAATCGCAACCGAGGGTGCGTCCGCAGGCTTGTTGCGGAAGGCAAGGCCGAGTCCGGTCGCCAGCAATAACGGAAACACGAATACCCAAAACACGACCTCGGGTTCGCGCTTCAACTCCAACATGCGCGCCATCAGGAGATGAAGGTATCCGGACCAGCGGCGGTTGCGTTTGGGCGGCCGATGCCGCGGAGACGTTGTTCTTACAACGGGGGTTTGTTGCGCAAGGCTCATAGGAAGATTGCCTAATCGTGCCGATGGCTCCATCTTATCCGGAAACTCTACCAAGGCTCTTCGACACGGATCTACTCGGACAAAGAGATACGATCTTGTTTGGAACCGGGCTTTCCATAGCGCTTGATGACGTACGATCCCGAGGGGGCGCGAAAGGCCTTGACTGTCGGCGCGGCCGTCTCCCATAGGCGTGTGGCGCTGGGGCCGTACATGTATAGCGTGAAAAAACCTTCGCCGATTTCATTGCCGTCGTATTCCCCGGCACCTGACTTCTCGATTGCAGTCAATAGCTGGTCCTCTAGCTTGAACAGGTCCCCTCGCTCCTGGGCGTTGCCAGACTTCTCATCGCTCAACCGAATATAGACGATGAGCGCCTCTTCGTTGCCATTTGTGGTCTTCCCGTTTGTTTTTTGGGTCGTACAGCCTCCTTGCAAAAGCAGCAGTAAGAGCGATGAGAGCGCCCACGGAAGGAGGGCGCATCTTCTCTGACTCCTGGGGGAGGATTTATCTGGCTCTGGGACCAATCGAGCCCTCACTCGTCCCGCAAATGCCGGCCGGTGAGCCGGACAAACACATCTTCCAAACTGGCCTGACGAGTGGTCAGATGCTGCAGTTCAGTTCCCTGCTTCCCGACCGCATCCAACAGCGCCGGAATCGCTAAATGCGGCTCCCTGACACTAAGCGCAACCATACCGGCATCCTCGCGCACGGACTCGACGCTGGGCAGAGTGCGCCAGACGGCGAGCGCTGCGCCGTCGGAATTCCGGTGATGTCAAGCTGCCTGTGTAAATAGGTTGAGGGTGCGGGTTTTCCATTCCAGGTTGAATCTCTGGAAGATGGAGTAGAGGATGCGGTCGACACTGGCTACATTCACAAAACAAACCATGGGCCGGGTGCGGCGGCGCACTTCGACGAAGCAGCGCTCGATCACGTTGGTGGTGCGCAGCTTCTTACGCAGGTGCGGGGGGAAAGCGAACGCCGAAAGCAGTTCCGGCAGATCGCGCTCCAACTGGCGCACCATGGGACCGTACTTCCCGCGCCAACGGGCGCGGAAGGCGCGAAAAGCGGCTTCGGCCTGAGCGCGGCTTTCGGCCAAATAAATCGCCTGCGCTCCCGCTTTCACGTTGTCGTAGTCGGCCTTCTTCACTTTCTCCAGAATGTTGCGCATCTTGTGGGCCCAGCAGCGCTGATGCCGCACTCGCGGATAGACGGTGCGGATCGCCGCCGCCAGTCCGGGACAGCCGTCGGTGACGATCAGGCCCAGCGCCTTGCCCTCCAGCCCGCGCCGATACATATCCTCCAGCAGCCCTTCCCAGTCCGCTTGACTCTCGCCCTGACTCCGCAAAAACGCCAGCAGATGGCGGGTGCCGTCACGCCGCACTCCGTAGGCCACCAGCATCTGCACCCGCTTGCGCCCCGCCGGACGCCGCACCCGCAAGCTCACTCCGTCCAAAAACAGATACGCGTAGTTGTCTTCCAACCGCGCCTGGTGGAACTGGCGCACCACTCCGTCCAGATCCCGCGTCAGCTTCGACACCGTCTGCGGGCTCACCACCTCTTCGGTCACCGTGGCCACCACCCGCCCCACTTGCCGCGTCGAGATGCCGCGCAGAAACGCCTCCCGAATCAGCATCGACACATCTTCGGCGCGCCGCTGAAAAGGTTCCAGCCCTCGCGGCAGAAAACTCTTCCCTCGGGTGCGCGCCACGCGCAGCCGGATCGTCCCCAACCGAGTCACGAAATCCCGTTCGTAGTAGCCGTTGCGATAGGGCTGCCGCCGGCTGCGCCGCCGCTGATACACTTCGCGCACCGCATACCGGTCCCGCTCCCGCCGCGAATCCGCCTCCAAACGCTCTTTCCACAGCCGCTTCGTCTCTCCGTACACATCCCCCCAGAAACTCTCTCTCATCTCCGCCAGAAAATGTTGGTAATGCTCCGTGATTGGGATTATCTTCGCCATCGGGTGTAGGTCTCCTTTCCAGGAACGGCTTTAGCTTGTGAGGCCAAAGCCAACTTACACCCTCTCGCTTTTACACAATCAAAGTTACGTCACCGGAATTCCCACTGACCGCAAATTCCACCACGTGGTGACCGCCCAGCCGCTCAATCAAATCCGCGGGGGAACCTTCCGCAATGATCTGGCCGTGATCGACGATGGCCAGCCGGCCGCACAGCCGCTCCGCCTCATCCATGTAATGCGTGGTAAGTAACACAGTGCCGCCGTGACGTTGAAACTCGCGAATGATATCCCACAACTGCCGCCGGCTTTGCGGATCAAGGCCGGTGGTCGGCTCATCGAGAAAAAGAATCTTTGGATTACACACGAGCGCCGTCGCCACCGCGAGACGTTGCCTCTGCCCGCCGGAAAGTTTTCCCACCCACGCATCCGCCTTCTCGGTAAGCTGCAATTGCTCGAGAACTTCATCGGACGAACGCGGTTCCAGGTAGAAGCTGGCAAACAGCTCGACGGTTTCACGCACGGTCAGCTTCTCGGAAAGCCGTGTCTCCTGCAGCGAGATGCCCAGCCACTCCCGCATTTCGCGCGCATTCTCACACCAGGAGTGGCCCAGAATAGATACTTCGCCGGATGTTGGCTCCAGCAAGCCCTCGAGGATTTCGATGGTCGTCGTCTTCCCCGCTCCATTCGGTCCCAGCAGCCCGAAGCATTCCCCGACCAGAATCTCGAGGTTGAGTCCGCGCACGGCCTCGACTTTGCCGTCGTAGGTCTTGCGGAGGTCGCGACATTGGATGGCTACAGGCATGCAGGCATTCTAACGAAATTGTTCTCTGGCGGGTGTATAGAGATTTAGAGAAACGCGGCCCGGAAGGTTCAGATAGTTCTCCTGCTAGAATACCGCAATAGCTGGATCACGGCCCGGCATCTCTTCCTTAACTACTTCGTCTATCCCTATGTGGAAGTCGATGGACAGGAATATCCGAATGTATCTTTGGCCTTCTCGTTTGCCGACGCAGGCGCGGCTGTTGCCGCGAGATAGTTTTTGGCCGCAGGCTTGGTGAATAGGTCTTCCGTGGATTTATCGCGCTGCCACCATCTCGCTTGGCCCGCTCGGAGGCTGGGGCAAGTCTGGGGGTGGCATGGGCAGAGGTGGCGGAGCTCCGTTCACCGGCTTGGGCACATCTTGTGAATCTTCGCCAGGACGCCTGAGGCTGGGGGCATTCGACGGACGATCTTCCGGCTCTTTCTTCGCTTCTTTATCTTTTTCCTTGTCCGGCGGCTGCAAGATGATTTCTCTCTCGGTGCGGACGATCTTCTCGCCGTCCACTTTCATGGTCTCGACACGGACTACTTCATCGCCCACGAAGCGAACGAAATCCACATCGGCCGGGGCTTCGCCGTAAATCCACTCTTCGTATTCGGTCTCGCCGGCACGCTCCCGCACCTTCTTCGGGGGCTTGCCTTTGGCGTGGAGCACCATTTCCTGATTCATCCCCACGAGCACACGATGCGCCTGGATAGCTTCCTTCACTTTCGGAGGAACAGTATCCAGATAGGCCTGTTCTTTGTTGCGCGCGTTGAAGTCGAGCACCGGATACAGCAGATCGCGCAATTGCTTAGCGGTCATCTCAGGAACATACTTGTCGAAATAAAGGTCCACATAGGAGCCGTGCGGATTGGATTGCGGCTCATTCGGTCCGGTCGTCAGCGGGCCGTTTGCACCCGAGATCTCAACCCTCTGATACCACTTCTGCCGGTGCACGGGACCGCCGTTAATCTCGAAACGAATGTGATCGTCTTTGATCTGAACCAATGAGATATGCGCGGGATCTCCTGGCTTTACCGCCGGGCCCCAAAGGTTGAGCGCCTGCTGCAATTCCTCACCGTTGGGAGTGATCACGCCCTGCTTTAGTTGAAGCCCTTTTCTGCCCATGGGGAAAGCGGTGCGCGCGTAGACAAGCTGGGTCTCAAAGTCACGAATAATCTCGTAGCGGCTCTGCTTGGAGATGCGCGGCGCGTTGGAAGGGATCGGCTCCACTGGACTTGCCTGCGCAGCGTAATCCCCCGGCGGACTGGACGACGAGGCCGATGGAGAGGTCTGGACTGGCTTCTGGCCGCTCGACTGTCCCTGAAGGAAAGGGAAAGAAAACAGCAGGAATGCGAGAAGGGTTGAATTCCGGAAGCAGACCATACAGCACCCCCAGGCGCACTCCTAATTATATGCGATGGAGTATAGGGCTCGCAGGGTTGCTGGCGATTTAGGATGCGGCGCGGGCGCTCAGACACTCTCCGGGCCGCGTTTCCTGTGTTGCTGGCACTTGGTCATGATGGCGGCGCGGAGGCGGCCGCGGAGGTCTTCGGGCAGCTCGTAGAGCTGGGAGTCGCGATAGATCTCGATGGTCTTCTTGGTGGTGTCGCAGACCACATAGCAGTTGTGGCACCAGGAAAGATGATTTTCCAACTCGACCTTGGTGGGTTCGTCGAGGACGCCGTCCAAATAATTGGTCAGCTCTTGCAAAAATTCAGAACATTTCACAGGTCGCCATCTCCACTCTCGCGTTTCTGGAAGAAACGTCCCAACCGCTCCCGAAGCTGCAGCCGAGCACGCAATAGCCGCGATTTCACCGCGGGCACGCTCAATTCCAGCGCGGCCGCAGTCTCTTCGGTGGACAGCCCTTCCACGTCTCTTAGTACAAACACGGTCCGGAAGCCAGGGGGCAGGCCTTGGATCGTCTTACTTAAAATCTCGCGCAACTCCGCCTGCGTGTATTGCTGCTCGGGATTCGGACTCCAATCCGCAATCTCGCGCGGAAGAGAATCGTCCTCCGTCTTAATGTCCTCGTCCAGCGAAACCGTGCGCTCGGGCTTCTTGCGGCGCAACTTCATCAACGCTTCGTTGACGGCGATGCGCACCAGCCAGGTATAAAATTTCGACTGCTCCTGAAACTTGGCCAGGTTGCTGTACGCCTTGAGGAACGCCTCCTGCACCACATCTTCCGCATCCTCGCGGTTTTGCGTGATGTGCTGCGCGATCCGAAAGACGTTGCGGTCGTAGCGGCGAACCAACTCTTCAAAGGCCGAGTCGTCGCCTTGCTTGGCGGCCCGCACCAGAGTCAGTTCATCACTGACAGGCCCCTCTAGTTTGTTTTGGATGGCTCCCATTCTCTCGGCGATGCAGTATTTTGCGGGCCACGATTCGCGGCACGAAAAACCAAACTGTTATTCTACTTGGTAACCCATGTATTTGCGCAACGGCTTTCGGGCTTCGGCTGGAACGAGATTTACGATAGAGTTGAGGATGACACGTACGCGGTCGAACACGTCCCGACGTACTCTGGGACAGTCCCACAAGTGCCGTATAATCAGCAGTTAGGGCTGCCCTTTCCGCTGATGCCAACGGACGGGCGCAATTCTAAGGGAAAAACGGTTCTTGAGCATGGCGGAACGGCGCGAAAAACAGAACGAGGGTCAGCGGGTTGAGATCGAGCAGATCGTGGCGAGCGCCGTGGCCCAGGCCCTTCAGCGCCAGATCCCGCAATTGCAGGCGCAAATTGTGCAGCAGGTGCTGGAAGCGCTACCGGGACCAGGGAGCGAAGCTTCCGTTCCGTCGCACGACGGCGCCAGCACTTTGGTTCATGATGTCTCCCATATTCATGCCGGAACCACTCAGAAGGAAATTTTGCGCGCTCTACTGGACACTGGCAGCAAGCACTGCTCACGGATCGCCCTATTCGTAGTGAAGGCAGGAGCAGCGTCGGGATGGGAATCTCGCGGTTTGGGAGACGAGGAGGCAATCAAGGGGTTTGCACTCGATTTGAATGCCGGGCCGGTGGAGCACAGTTATCAGAACCGGGTGGCAACGCCGGGAAACATAGCGGAAATGGGCGGACCATTCGTAGAACAGTTCGGCAGTCCAAGCAATGAACAGGTGTTGGTATTGCCACTGGCGCTCAAGGATAAAGTGGCAGCGCTGGTTTACGCCGATGGCGGCGACAACGGCAAGTTGGATTCCGATGCCTTGGAACTGCTGGTGATGGCAACCAGCGCATGGTTGGAGGTGGTTTCGCTGCGCAAGCATGCGGCGGCGAAGGAAGACGGCGAAGCGGCCGGCGTGGTTGAGAGATCCGTTCCTCCGGTGCAAACGGTTTCTTCGTATTCCGATCCCTTCGCGGCGCACGCGCCCAAACATGTTCCGGCAAGCCCGCCAGCCGAACCCGAATCCGTAGCCGAGGTGGTGGAAGTGGCGTCGGCACATGCGGCCAGCGCCGCAGCCCCTGCCGTCGCTGCCGATCCCTTGGCCGGGCTCTCTCCGGAAGATGCGGATGTGCATCGCAAAGCACAGCGCTTCGCACGCCTGCTGGTGGATGAAATCAAGCTCTACAATCAGGCGAAGGTTGCAGAGGGCCGGCGTAATAAGGATTTGTACGACCGTTTGAGGGAAGACATCGATAAGAGCCGAGGCACGTTTCAGAAGCGTTACGGCGGCACGGTCGCCGCCAGCGAGGAATATTTCCAGAACGAGTTGGTGCGCAGTCTGGCCGAAGATGACGTCTCCATCATGGGTTCGAATTTTCGCCGCTAGATTTTGCGCGAGTTTCTCGGGCCGTTGTATCTACGCGAAAAGTAAAAAGTGGTTCGATCAGTTTCCAAGGGGTGGTGGGTACTCGCAGCTGCAATTCTCTGCAGCTTTTTTGGCGCTCTGCCGGCATCGGCGGAAGTGGCGTCGCCATTTTTGTCTAATTCTTCTCAAGACCATTCTTCTCAAGACCATTCTTCTCAAGACCAGGAACCAGCGTCTCCGGCGAAGCCGGCTCAAGCTACCAGTGCCGAAAGCAATAGCACCCCCAAAAAGACTCCGCCCAACAAAGCGGCGACCGGCAACAAGCCCGCCACCGGCGGCGCCAAGCGTCATTACGCCAATACGCGAAAGCCTCGAACTGTTTCTCCGCGGGTCCGGCGCATGCGGCAGGCCTTTGTGGCATCGGCCAGCTTGCGGCCCATGGCGCAACAGCTTTTGCAGGATCGTTCTCTGCCCGCCTACGCCGGGGTTCAAGCCTACGCTCGCGCCCATGCCAAGGAAGATGCGGGCGCGCTGGCCTGGCTGGTGCTGGGTTATGCGCATGTGCTGGATAAAGACTATGCCAAGGCGATTGACCCGCTGAGCCGCGCCAAGATCCATGCGGGAGATCTGGGGGATTACGTCGCATACTATCTTGGAGTTTCCTACCTGCAGACCGGGCATACGGCAGAGGCTCTGGCGACGTTGGCCGACTTCGCCCGGGCGCATCCGGATTCCCTGCTGGTACGGGACGCCCAAGTGAGCTATGCCGATGCGCTTCAACTGGAAGGACAAGCGGCGGAAGGGGCAGCTTTGTTGGAGCGGATCCGGCTGCCGGTGCGCTCGGATGTGGAATTTGCTCTGGGGCGCGCGTATGCCGCGTCCGGGCAAACGGCGAAGGCGGCGGAGACGCTGGCGAATATCTACTACACGATGCCGGGCAGCGCGGAGGCCGATGCGGCGTATGCCGAGCTGAAGAAGATACCCTCCGCGCCGCCGCCCACCATGATTCAGCTCAAAACGCGGGCCGAGGGACTGACCAGCCGCAAGCGCTACGCCGAAGCGGTGGACGAATATCGCAGTCTGGTAAACGAGGCCGGCCCCACCGAGCGGCCGGCGATGCAGCTGGCCCTGGCAGATGCATTGCATCGCAGCGGCAGGAACCGTGACGCCAAGCAGGTGCTGGCTTTGCTGGGCAATGTGTCTGGCGAACTGAACGCGCAGCGGTTTTATCTGTTGGGCCAAGTGGCATGGGCTGCCAATGACAATGACACGTTCTATCGGACGGTCGACGACTTGCGGCAAGCTGCGCCGGCCAGCCCTTGGCTGGAGCAGGCGCTGCTCTCCGCGGCTAACCTGCATCTGTTGCATCACGAATACGACCAGGCGCTGGACGCATTCCGGGAGGCGCAGCAGCGCTTCCCTAATGGCCCGCGGGCTTCGTACGTGCACTGGAAAGCGGCCTGGCTCACGTTACGGCAGGGACGCAACGAGGATGCTAAGAAAGCCTTCGAAGAACAGATCGTGCTCTATCCTGCGGGCGGGGAAACTCCTGCGGCCCTGTATTGGCGGGCCCGTTTGGCGGAGGAAGACAATCAGCCCCTCATGGCTCGCGCGTTCTACCAGAAGCTTTCGGACCGCTATCGCAACTTCTATTACGCGGAGTTGGGCAGAGAGCGGATGAAACACCTGCCTGCGGCGGGCGATACGACAGCACATTATGCATTGCTCGACCGCGTGCCGCCGCTCGACAGCAGCGGAAAAGTGAAGGACTCGGAACCGCCGTCCGATGAGTTGCACGTGCAAAAAGCAGAACTGCTGGGCAATGGCGGGCTGGTCGATTTTGCGGTGCGCGAATTGCAGGCAGCCGCGGCAACCGATGGTGGCAGTTGGGCTCCAGCGGAGACCGCGCAACTCTACGTGGAGACCGGGCATTACGACCGGGCGATCGAGTACATGAAGCACTCCGCGCCGAACTACTTTGCCCTCGACATTCCGGACTTGCCGCGAAAATATTGGGAAGCGCTTTTTCCTAAGCCTTACTGGAGTGATCTGAAACGAAGTTCGGCGGCCAACGGGCTCGATCCTTATCTGGTGGCGTCGCTCATACGGCAGGAGTCGGAGTTCAATCCTTACGCAGTTTCGCGGGCCAATGCGGTTGGGCTGATGCAGCTGCTGCCGAAAACCGGCAAAGCCGTGGCGAAGGAAGTCAAGTTGAAGCGGTATAACGCCAGCCAGTTGTACACTCCGGCGGTGAATATGCAATTGGGCACGCGCTATTTCAAAGGCATGGTCGACCGCTTCGGAGGATCATTCGAATACGCGCTCGCCGCTTACAACGCAGGATCGGACCGCGTGGAGGAGTGGCTAGGCCAGGGGAAGTATCGCGATCCGCAGGAATTCGTGGAATCGATTCCCTTCACCGAGACGCGGGAGTATGTGCAGGCGATTCTGAGGAATGCCAGCGTGTATAAGCAGTTGTATGGGACGCCGTAGAATTACAGGTATGACCCCTCACGGTACCGTAAAACCACACTGGACAGACGCGACCTAGCGGCATATTGTTTCCGATATGTTCAAGCGCTATGCCGAAGCGGAGAGGCAGCATTGGTTCCGACTCAAAGCGGGAGGACAAAGTCGATTCGTCTGGCGGCGGATGCTCCAATGGAGCCTTCCAGTTTGGTTGACGTGGGTGCCGCTAATGGCGCTGTTTGGATTCAGGACGATCGCATTTTCCACGTGTAAGATTGTCTTCATCGGCCTCATCAGCCTTCCGATATGGCTGGTAGGCGGATACTTGAACGCAAGGTGGAGATGGAAGGAACTGGACAAGAAATACCCCGATTAGTCTTATTGCCGTGATCGATCTGTAGCTAGGGGTTGAGTTCAGCTTGGGGATTCTTCTTGTCTGTGCGACTTGTGAAAAAGAATCTCCAATATAAGCAGCCCCGCTCCCACCACGATGGCAGTATCCGCCAGATTAAAAACCGGCCATTGATACTGCTTCACGTAGACCAGCAGGAAGTCGACCACGCGGCCGCGGGCCAGGCGGTCCCACAGATTTCCTAGCGCTCCTCCCATGATCAACGACAAGCCCACGCCAGTGGCGATGTGAGCGTGGTGGTTTTTCCAGAGCAAGGCCGAGACCACAATCAAAGCGATCACGGAAAACGCGATTAGCAATCCGGTTTTCCAGGGGGCGGTCGAATCGGCGAAGAGGCTGAAGGCGGCGCCGGTATTTTCGGTATGGGTAAGGCGGAAAAAACCTGGAATCACCTGGATGTGAGCGTAGAGGCGGATTCGCTGGGCCACAAGGTGCTTGGTCCAACGGTCAAGCAGCACAACGGCGAGGGCGATGAGCAGGTAGAGGGCGCGCGCGGAATTTTTGGTCATCCGGATTATTCGCCTGGAAATATCTTAACCTGCTGGGGCCGCTTGTTTGTGCTTAACTGGACCCCTCTTCCACTTTTTTCTCCAGATTTTTTCATTTTCATCTATCCGCGGCACAGTCTGTCCATGTATTCTGATGCGGCCTTGAGCCGGACTGCGCGCCACGAGACGCGGAACAGAGGCCGGCTCTGGGTTGTTCTGATTCCTATGTTGGCGAAATGCTCTCATGAGGCTTCTGAAACGCTGGAAAGGCCGAACCCTGCTGTTCCTGGCGGTAGTGGGACCGGGTATCATCACCGCGAACGTGGACAACGATGCCGGCGGGATTCTGACCTATTCGCAGGCCGGAGCGCAATACGGGTTCCTGCTTTTGTGGACCATGATTCCGATCACGCTGGCGCTGATCGTGGTGCAGGAGATGAGCGCCCGCATGGGCGCGGTAACCGGCAAGGGACTGAGCGACCTGATCCGCGAAGAGTTCGGGCTGCGCATCACTTTTCTGATGATGATAGGAATTCTGATCACCAACTTCGGCAACGTGGTGACGGAATTCATCGGTATCGCCACCAGCCTGGAATTGTTCGGGCTTTCGCGGTACGTGACGGTTCCGGTGTGCGCTGTGATCGTTTGGCTGATTGTGGTGAAAGGCCAATACAAGAGCGTAGAGAAAGTTTTCCTGGCGGCGTCGTTTTTCTACATTACCTACATATTTGCCGGGGTTCTGGCGCATCCGGCATGGAAAGTCGCAACCATCGCAACCTTCAAGCCGCCCGAGTGGGCTAGGTTTCGGGACCAGGCGTACTTGTACATGGTGATTGGAGTAGTGGGGACCACGATCGCGCCCTGGATGCAGTTCTATCTTCAGTCTTCTATTGTGGAAAAGGGCGTGACGCGGCGCGGACTCCAGGCCTCGCGCTGGGATGTGATCGTGGGCTGCATTTTCACCGACGTGGTGGCGTGGTTCATCATCGTGGCTTGCGCTGCGACTTTGTTTGTACACGGGTACCGCGACATCAAATACGCGGCGGACGCGGCGCAGGCACTCAAACCGCTGGCCGGACAGTACGCTTACATTTTGTTTGCCGTCGGCTTGTTCAACGCTTCCCTGTTTGCGGCATCCATCCTGCCTATTTCCACCGCGTACACGGTGTGCGAAGGGATGGGTTTTGAATCCGGCGTCGACAAGAAGTTCGGCGAAGCGCCGTTTTTCTATTGGCTTTACACGCTGTTGATTGTGGCTGGAGGCGCGGTGCTTTTAATACCAGGCCTGCCGCTGGTGAAAATTGCAGTCTTGTCGCAGGTGGTGAACGGCGTTGTGCTGCCGTTCGTGCTGATTTTCATGCTGCTGCTGATCAACAAAAAGGAATTGATGGGCAAGTATGTGAACTCGCATTTATTCAACGCCGTCGCCTGGGTCACGACGGTGGTTATGATCGGGCTGACGATTGCGTGGTTCTGGACCTTGAGAGGCGGCGGCTGAAGCGAATCGTCAGCCGTTGGCGGATCGGGATTTGTGAAAGGTCTTCGTGGAGCCGTCCTTCTGAACGTCAAGGAAGCCTTCCGGCGGCGAGATCCCTCACTAGAGATGCGTCCGCTTCGAGAAAATCATACGACGGCAGAGCTTTGGGTGCAGCCCACTGCAGATCGCGGAAGATGCGATTTTCGATTTCGCCGCCGTATTCACGCACAAGGTAAAAACGCAACTCGACTGCGGAGCCGTTGGGATAAGTATGCTGCAGGCGAGCGATCTCGTCGCCGATCCTGGCCTGAATGCCGAGTTCTTCTTCCAATTCCCGGCGCAGGGCATCGCGGGGCTGCTCACCTTCTTCGATCTTTCCTCCAGGAAATTCCCACTTGAGCGGCATCGTCTGATGCCGCGTGCGCTGGCAGACCAGCAGCTTGCCATCTTTCTCGATCACCGCCGCAACAACCCGTTTCATGGCGCGGACCCCGTAGCGACGCGTCCACGCAACTGGCGGAAACTCAGCGGCGACGAATTCAGCCAAACGCGTCCAATCTCGGGCGCTCGGACCGTTCCCTTTTCCACTTTCATGGAGCAGTCTCTAGCTTTCTCCCTACCACCTCAGCGCAGTACTGGACGAGTATCTGGTCCCCGGCTCCGAACGCGGCCGAGAAGTGGCTATCGATATCGAGTTCGCCAGCGACTTTGTTGTGCACAAAAATTGGCACAACGATTTCCGACTTGGTCTCCAGGGAACAGGCCAGATAACGCGAGTCTTTGCTGACGTCGTCGACTATGATCGTCTTGCCGCTGGAGGCGGCAGCCCCGCAAATACCCTGGTTGAGCGGGATACGGGTGTGCGGAGTCATGGCGCCCACAAATGTTGCAAGGACCAACATCGGCGGTTGGGCGCCGGGCTCCAGCATGTAAAAGCCAACCCAGTTGTACTTAAGCATGCGCGCGTGCAACAGCTCGCATACGCCTTGCATGAGAACCTTGGCCGAAGGTGCCGATTCGGCGAGTGCCGTGACTCCGTTGCGAACCTCTTCCATTCTGGTAGCGATGGCCATGAACAGAATCTTAACTCAGAGTTTGAGATTCGCGGCTGTGGAAGACCGAACGGCGGTAATCTGGCGGATTCCTTCCGCACCATCAAATAGTTCGGGATGGATGGCAAAGGCCAGTGCATCGAGTCCGCGAAGCAGCGTGGGAGCTGGGGTGTTGAGGTACTCGTCTCGAACGCAGTAGACACGGGAAGTACGAGCGGCGCCGGTTCCCTGCCAGTTGCGCTCGGCGAGGATTTTATCCAGTGGTACGCGGTCGCCCGCTCCGCACCAGGCCGCGATCAAGATATTTGGATCCATGCGGGCAACTTCTTCAGGGGAAATCCGCTGCCCCGGCGTGCCCAGAAATTCGCCTCCAGCGGCTTCGACCAGTTCGCTGACCCAGGTTTGCGACGCGATCAGCGGCTTGCCCCACTCCTCGCAGAAAACCCGCGGACGTGGGGATGCCGCAGTGCGGGCGCGGACGTGCTCGACTCGTCTTTGCATATTAGCGATGACGGCTTCGCCGCGATCGCCCGCGCCGACTGCGCCAGCGATGATCGCAATGTCGGTGTAAATGTCGGCCAGAGTCTTAGGGGCAAACCCTAAAAAGCGCGCTCCAGACTTGAGGATCTCGACGACCGCGTTCTCCTGGTAAGGCACGGAGGCGATGACCAGGCCGGGCCGGGCGGCACTAATCTGTTCCGCGTTCGCAGTCCAAGAATCGGCAAGGATGGTGCGCGGTTGCAAGGTTATTTCCGGAACCACATCCGCGCAATATTTCGTGCACGCGACTACGCGGTCGAGTTCGCCAAGCGCGGCAAGGATGACGGTCGCGCTGGGCTGCAGGCTGGCGATGCGGCGTGGCGTATGGTCGAGCATGGTCTCAAACTACGGTCAGAGGCGACTCAACGCGAGCGAAAGGGCCTCCACCGCCAACTGGGCGGCGTGGGTTGAGGCTTGAGGCAGGCCGCCGACAGCCGCAGTGACGTCCTCGCGCCGCAGCTTTTTGGCTTCGTCCAGCGTCTTTCCCACCACCAATTCCGTCAACGCCGAGCCGCAAGCGATCGCCGCGACGCATCCCTTGGCCTTGAATTGCGCGTGAGTAATCCGCCCTGTGCTTTGCTTCAGGGTCAGCCGCAACACGTCTCCGCAAGCGGGGTTTTGGATTTCCGCGGTGGCGTGCGCGGCCAGAAGTTCTCCCACATTGCGCGGGTTTTGAAAATGATCGAGGAGCTGCGCGGAATACATGGGCAGCCCCATTGTAAACCGCGGGTGTCCGCCGCCCAACTCAGCCCGGCGAACGAGTGCCCTCGGGAAAATAAATCCGCCAACCACGTTCCCGGGCGGTAGATTCGAGGTCGGGATTGGGATTCACCACAACCGCATGTTTTGCCATTGCGAGCATCTCCGTATCCCACCGCGAATTTCCGAATGCGGCATCAATCTGTTTCTTGACGACTTCACGCAATGCCTGCGGTTTGCCGTCGCCGGAAGGGACGCGGACGAGGCGATCGGTGGCGATGTCGTCCTGGAGTTCCACCTTGGCCGCAAGGATGCGGTTTTCCGGTATGCCGAAATGCTTCATACCGGCGCGGATCACCCATTCGTTCGAAGAGGAGACAGCCCACAGCTCGCAGCCGCTTTCCCGCAGGCGGCGGACGATCTCCCGCATCTCGGGGAAGATCTGCGGTACGAAGAACTGGTCGAAGAAGCGGGCGGCGGCGGCCATCAACTTGTGCTCTGAAATACCCTGGTGCATCGTCACCATTTCGCCGCACATGGTGGTTTCGTCGACCTCGCCGCGCTTGTAGGCAGCGTAGCGCTCTCGCAAGGACTGGCTGAGGGTGCCGCAGCCGAGGCTGTCGGGAAAAACGTCCTCTCTCAATTCCCAATCGAAAAAACGCTCTCCGGCATCGCCGGACCATAGCGTGCCGTCGCAGTCAAATGCCGCGACGCGCGGCGCAAGATGCAGGATCGATTCCAGGAATTCGTTGGTGGCGGGAAGAAACGCTTCTGCCTCTGCAGAGTTCATCTATTGACGATAACGTGATTCGGGGCGAGCGTGCAACGGAGCAACACGGCTCAGCGTGCCAGCAGTCCCGCGTAGTCCTCAGGGGTATTGATGTTCATCGCAACCAGAGGGTCGTCGACGCCGAGGTATTGGACGTGCGCTTGGTGTTCGTGTTCGATGTCGCGGGCAACCGACGTGGCCGGAACTCGGAGAAAGGCCTCCATCATTTCGCGGCCTACAAGGTAGGGATGGCCATGTTTGCCGGAAAACTCGGGGACGACTGCCCAGATGTTCTGCGCGGCGGATGCGAAGGCGTCGCGCAGGCTTTGGACGGTTGCGGTGCTGACCGGAGGGCGATCGACCAGAGTCACCATGGCAGCGTCACGGCCGTGGTTGAGTACTTCGTGAAGACCGACTTGCAGCGAACTAAACTGGCCCCGGTTTGGATCCGGATTGACGACGAGAGACGCTCCATGAGCATAGATAATGGGCGCCAGCGCCGGTTCGTTCTTTCCCACCACGACGACAACGAACTCAGTGGCCAGCGAAAGCGAACGAATTGCCGCCGAGAGAAACGTGTCGCTGCCTGCAACTTGACCTCCCGCTGGCGGAGGCCACGGCAGTAAGGCTTTGTCCCGGCCCATGCGCGAGGAGTCCCCGGCGGCCAGGATCACTCCGGCGAAGCTGGCAGATCGGCTCATGCTGCGAAGATAGCAGGAAATCAGTGTCAGTGGTCGGTGAATAGTGGTCAGTCAAAATAAGTGGCCACTGAGCACACTAGTCACTGCCCACCGGGTTGCGGAACCAACTCATGTAGGGCAGGCTGGCACTGGCGTGCCGGCGAATCGCGATCAGCTCTGCCGTGATCGCCACGGCAATCTCCTCGGGCGTGATGGCGCCGATATCGAGGCCGATGGGAGCGTGGACGCGGTCGAACAGATGTGCAGGCACTCCCTCCTTCTGCAGTGTCTTGAAGATTTCGATCACCTTGCGTTTGGAGCCGATCATGCCGATGTAGCGGGCGCGAGTCTGCACCGCCCAGCGCAGGATGCGCATGTCGTCGCGATGACCGCGAGTGACGATGACGATATAGGAAGTTTCGTTGGGATCGAGCTTTTGGACGGCTTCGTCGAAGTCGAGCGCATGCATCTCGCGGGCGGCGGGAAAGCGTTCCTTGGTGGCGTAAGACGAACGGTCGTCGGTAACGATGAGGTCGAAACCGGCATGGGCGGCAACCTGACAAAGGTTTATAGCTACGTGGCCTGCGCCAAAAATATAAAGTAACGCTGGAGGTAATACGGGCTCGACGAAAACCTCGAGGGTGCCCCCGCAGACCAAGCCTGTGTCGTACTTCGGATCCTGGTTAAGGTCGAAGGTGAGCGTGCGGGGCTTTTCGGATTCCATGACCTCACGCGCTGCCTGCCAGACGTCGGCCTCGACGCAACCACCGCCGATGGTGCCCATGATCGAACCGTCGTCGCGCACCAGCATCTTGGCCGTGCGGAACGAAGGGATCGAGCCGCGCACGTTAACGATGGTGGCCACGGCGCCGCGGCGTCCTTCGCGGCGGAGCTGCACGATTTGCTCGTAGATATCCATGGGGCTGAAAAGCGGCTTGCAGGTTTGATTATCAGTCGGTTAACAGGAGGGAGTCAAACAGAAAAAGCAAAAGCCCCGGGTCATCACACCGAGGCTTTTGCGCTAAACCAACTGAGTACTACACGGCTTGCCAAGCATCCTAATCGTGAACCGGTACAAAGTGATTGTCAAGCTTACTTCTTGGGGAGTGGAACACAGAGGGCGGCAGAGTCGAACTGCAGTGGCTGATGAACCCACTCCCCGGCTTGGCAAGCCGTGTCCAGTACCCACTGGCAACACCCTCTAGACCCTCGGCTCGCCAAGAACAATCCTACTCTGACATCTCGGACTGTCGAGCCGATCGGCCCAAGAAATTCCAGTCGGATTCCGGATTGGGAATTCCTGATTCGGCGAAGTATGCTTGTAGGTCAGATTTAACGGGAGAACCTCTTATGAAAGCTGTCCGCATTCATCAATTCGGTGGGCCGGAAGTTTTGACTTATGAAGATGTCGCCGATCCACAACCGCGCAAAGATCAGGTACTGGTGCGGGTGCGGGCGTGTGCGTTGAACCATCTGGATGTCTGGGTGCGCAAGGGGCTGCCGGGAGTGAAGCTGCCACACATTCTGGGGAGCGATGTCGCAGGCGAAGTGGTCGAGTTGGGGGAGTACGTCGGCGGATTCAAAGTGGGTCAGCGGATACTCGTGGCGCCGATGCATTTCTGCGGACAGTGTGAGAAGTGTGTCGCGGGGCTGCAGAATCAATCCCGGGAGTTTACCGTGCTTGGAAATGGCGTGGACGGAGGAAACTGTGAGTTGATTGCAGTGCCGGCGGAGAACGTGATTCCAATCCCCGATGCGCTCGATTTCAACCAAGCGGCCAGCGTGCCCCTGGTGTTTCTAACCGCGTGGCACATGCTCGTGGGACGAGCCGGCATTCGCCCCGGGCAGACCGTGCTGGTGCTGGGAGCCGGCTCCGGCGTGGGCATTGCCGCGATTCAGATTGCCAAGCTCTTTCACTGCCGAGTGATCACAACTGCGGGCGACGAAACGAAGCTGGCCAAGGGCCGCGAACTGGGCGCGGACTACGGCATCAACCACTACCAGCAGAAGATCTCCGAGGAAGTGCGCAAGATCACGAATAAAGAGGGCGTCGACATCGTGGTGGAGCACGTGGGCGCGGCCACATGGGACGAGAGTATAAAGTCTCTCAAAAGCGGCGGCTCTCTGGTGACTTGCGGAGCGACTACAGGTCCTGACGTGGGCATCGATCTGTGCCATCTGTTTGCGCGGCAACTGACGCTGCTGGGCTCGTACATGGGAACCATGGGCGAACTGCACGAGGTGCTGAAGCACGTGTTTGCCGGGCGGCTCAAGCCAGTGGTCGACCGGGTGTTTCCGCTCAGCGAAATCCGCGCGGCGCATGAGTATTTGGAGAAGAGCCAGATGTTTGGGAAGATCGTAGTGAATCCGTAGGAAATCTAAGCCGACGATAGTAAATAAATTAAAGGCAGCCGCGAAATTGGCTGCCCATTTGGTTTGGTGCTACTGTCCGCCTATTGTAGGTCAGCCTGCCAGAGCTTGAACGCCTGCCCTCCAGTCATTAGCTTCGGTTTAGGTTTCATGCGCTTAGTTCACCAGCAAAATTATCTGGCCTAGCACGCCTTTGTTGTCGGACAAAATTACCTGCAAATGACTATAAGCTTTGGCACGCAGAGCGGGCGACATCGCAGCACAAACGCGACTGATAGCGTTTGCTTTGGGAATTTTCATCGTACAAACCAGAGCTCGTTTGCCATTAATATCCCAAACCTCAGCGTTCCACGGTGGAGGTACCTGTTTCGCGACGGCGAAATCGCTAACGAGTTTGCGTAGTAGGGTATACAGCATCGCGGGGAAAGTGACGGTGCCCATGGGGTTGGTGGCGGTTGATTGTACTGATAGTACTGGTGCGGTCATGCGGCTCCTCTCGGGGAACGGATTCCGGTGCTAAGTGCCGGTATGAGAGAAGTTCGCGTTGCGCATTGACCGACCTTTCATGGGATGGAATGGGCTGATAACGACTACAATTATATCCCATCGCCGCGATTCCACGGCAAGAGAGAAGGTAAGGTAACCAAGTGATGACGAGAGGTTGCGACTGCCAGTCCAGTTGTCCACACCACCCTGACGGCCCCCCTTGTATGGAAGCCCCTGTGAAAGACAGCGGGTTGTGCCATAAATGCGAAGACGCTAGATTCGTTCGTGATGGCGCGAAGGTCAAGGCCGAACACGCGGAGGAAGAGAAACATCGTCTCGATACAGGCCCGCCGCGTACCTGCAGGGAGAGGTGAAATCGTGAAAAACCCAACGCTAGATGATTTGATCGACCAGCTAGAAAAGATGGCCAAAGGGATTGATTTTGCAAAATTGGAACGTCAAGGTGTGGTTACAAGAGTCGGAACCACAGGCACGTGGTTCAGAATACATAATTTGAAGGCTCTTCCTGCACACTGGGGTTACCTATGTGATGCGTTTCACGGAGATTTGAAGGGCGGCAAGTTTAGGTTTCCGAAGCGCTACACACCGGGAGCGATTAAGCTTCTCAAGGATATCAAACAATTCAAACAACGCCAGCAGCAGAGGAAATCCTGACTCGCTCCACTTGGCGGCTGTCGGGGCAAACATCGAGCGGGTCGGAGTAAAATCATTTCGTGTTTTTCAAGATCGTCGGCCAAATTTTTCATATTGAGAAGATCGCCTCGGGTAAAGGAACCCGGGAGAGGCGTAGATTACGGAAGCTGTACGGCGGTCGCATCTGGAAAAAGCTGAAAGGGACGGCGACGATCGAACTCGACGATGGTACGATGTGTCATGCCGAGGTGCATTGGTATGAGGCGCACGGCGTCGGGAGAAAAGAGCTTAAGATCAAACGAATTCTGGAAATTCAATGAAAAGCGAATTGCGGTTTGTCGCCTGCGTCAAGAACAAGGACTACGCAGCTGCGCTCGAATTACGGAAACTCTACCAGGTCGTCTCGGATGCAACTGCCACCAAGCTGCATCAGATTCGGGTGATCGACGAGTCGGGCGAGGACTATCTCTATCCCGAAGAATACTTCGTCCCCGTGCATCTACCCCACTCGGCGGAAAAAGCAGTCCTGCAAGCAAATAGCTCGGGGGCCGAGTAGTACCTTGTGGTTTAGAATGATCATATGTCCCCCGAACTGAATTTCGGCCCCTACATCTCTACCGAGAACGGCAAGAAAGTAGTCAAGGATCTGACCTTCGGCAATCCCACGCCGGAGGGAGTGGTGTTGTCCACGCTGGATTCGGCGGTGAACTGGATGCGCAAAGGCTCCATCTGGCCCATGACGTTTGGCCTGGCTTGTTGCGCGATCGAGATGATGTCGATGGGAGCGGCGCGCTTCGATATTGCGCGCTTTGGCGCGGAAGTATTCCGTCCGTCGCCGCGGCAGAGCGATCTCATGATCATCGCCGGGCGCGTGTCGAACAAGATGGCGCCGGTGATCCGGCAATTGTGGGAGCAGATGCCGGAGCCCAAGTGGGTGATTTCGATGGGCGCCTGTGCCACGTCCGGCGGCGTTTTCAATAACTATGCGCTGGTGCAAAGTGTGAATCAGGTGATTCCCGTTGACATTTACGTTCCCGGCTGCCCGCCGCGTCCCGAGCAACTTATCTATGCAATAACGCTCTTGCAGGAGAAGATTCAGAAGGAACGCGGCACCATCAGGAAAGCTCTGAATCTGGCATAGTGCTGGCCCGAGATAGCCGCTCGCGCATTCTCCGCCAGCGTTTTCCGTTGTGCATTGCCGGGATTTTCCACTTTGCGCCTGTGCAAATCCTGCACTCACCTGCCTGTAACTCGCTTCCACAGAATCACTTGGCGGCTAAGAACCACAATGGTCACATGTCACACAGAGCAACGCGAAACCATTCTATGCTGAGATGAATCTAATCTTTTGAGTGCTTGCGTATTCAAACAGCAATCGTTAGGGGGCCGCACACTCAGAACATCCCAGGGATAACCCAACCCGGATGTGGAAGGTGCTCCATGATGACAAAACTGATTGACGTGTTTTTCGGTTGCAGGCACTCCCGTTACAGTTTCCCAGTCACGATTCGCGGAACGGCACGCCGGCCGCAGGCGGGCGCACTCACCGGCACGTACGTGGCGTGCCTGGATTGTGGGAGAGAATTTCCCTACGATTGGCAGGAGATGAAAGTCATTACCTCGCCCTCCGAGAGGCGCCAGTACGCAGCTGGCCTCGCTACCAAGGAAGCTGCCTGAAATGCAGTGAGGATTGTAGACTGAGTCAAATCCGGTTACTGTGGGTCGCGGTCCTGCCGGTGACAGAGGAATACCATGCCGCGATCTGCGCCGCGGCTTCTGTTGTTCAGGTCTCAGGTTTTCTAAAGATTCGCTGAAACCTGTGCGTGGCCGGTTGAGCCATCACTTCCAGACCACGAATCGTTACCCGTCGCTTTCCCGTTTGCGAGAGGTGACTTTCTTAGCCCGCGGTCAGCGCCGCCGACGTTCGCTTCTCCAGTGGTACGAATTCCCGCGCTTCATGCCCCGTGTAGATCTGCCGCGGCCGCGCGATCTTCTGCTCCGGATCGTTCACCAACTCCTGCCACTGCGCCAGCCACCCCGCCGTCCGTGCAATGGCAAACAGCACCGTGAACATCGCTGGCGGGAAGCCCATCGCCTGGTACATGATCCCGGAATAGAAGTCGACATTGGGATACAGCTTGCGTTTCACGAAATAGTCGTCCTCCAGCGCGATGCGTTCCAACTCCAGAGCGATGTCCAACTTCGGATTGCGTCCCGTAACCTCAAAAACCTGCTCCGCCGACCATTTGATGATCTTCGCCCGCGGATCGTAGTTCTTGTAAATGCGATGTCCGAATCCCATCAGCTTGCCGTGCCCTTCCTTCACTCTCTTCACGTAGGCCGGCACGTTGTCCTTCGATCCAATCTCCTCGAGCATCTTCAGCACTTCTTCATTGGCTCCGCCGTGCAACGGTCCCGCCAGGGCAGACGCCGCCGACGCCAGCGACAAATACGGATCGGTCTGGGCACTGCCCACCGAGCGCATGGCGTTGGTGCCGCAGTTCTGCTCGTGATCCGCATGCAGAATGAACAAGATGTCGAGGGCGCGCGAAATCACCGGATTGGCTACATATTTCGGCTCCACCATCCTCCACAACATATTCATGAAATTCTCGGTGTAGCTCAAATCATTGTCCGGATACACATAGGGGAAACCCACGTTGTGCCGGTACGACAAAGCGGCAATCGAAGGCACCTTCCCGATCAAACGAACAATCTGGTGCATCCGGTTCTTGGGATCGTGGATTTCGCGGGCTTCCGGATAAACGCTCGACAACGCGGCCACCGTGCTCACGAACATGCCCATGGGATGAGAATCGTAGCGGAATCCCTCCATGAACTTCTTGATGCTCTCGTGCAGCATGGTGTGGTGGGTGATGTCATGCACCCAGGTTTTTAGTTCGGCCTCGGTGGGTAGTTCTCCGAACAACAGCAGATAGGCGACTTCCAGGAAGGTGCAGCGCTCGGCCAGCACCTCGATGGGATATCCGCGGTAGCGCAGGATTCCCAGGTCGCCGTCGATGAAGGTAATGCTGCTGCGGCACGAGGCCGTGTTCATGAATGCCGGATCATAAGTCATCAGTCCAAAATCGTCCGGGCCGGTTTTGATCTGCCGCAGGCTCATCGCCCGGATTGTGCCATCCTCGATCGGGACGGAGTAGGTTTGACCAGTGCGATTATCAGTGATGGTGAGTGTGTTTTCTGGCATGGAACAATCGCTCCTATGTAGCGCTATACGGCTAGCGTAGCTTATCTTTACCAGCTTCGACAACCAGATGCGGTGACTCAAGTCACGGTGAACTGTGACGATGCTTACTGTCCTGATGGGGCCCCAATTCTCATTCCGCTTATCGCAAATACAAAACCGGCGGCCATGGCCACCGGTTGCTGACTTGCACAGCCTCTAGTTCGATGACGAATCATCCCGCCGTTTTAAGGTCGGACGATCGTCGTCATTGGTGCTATCGCCCGTTTTGTCGCTGCCGCTACTCGAGGTCCGGCGCAAGCTGGGCTTGTTCTCGTCTCTCTGATCCAGCACCTTGTGGCGATTCTCGATCGATGCCAACCGCGCTTTTACGTCGTCGAATTCCGAGGTAGTCACAACGTATTGCGCCTTCGCCGGCAGAATCTTGCGAATTTCTTCCTGCGTCTTCTCGATACGATCCGGCGTTTGCGGATGCGTATCGAACGCCTTGGAAATCGTACCCGGCTTCTTCTTCTCCATCGCCTGAATCTTTTCGAAGAACGAAACGAAAGCCGACGGATCGTACCCGGCGCGGTACATGTACTCCACACCCAGGTAGTCCGCTTCCGCCTCAAACCCGCGCGAGAATTTCAAAATGCCCATCATCGCCGCCGGACCTGCGGCTTCGTAAGCTCCGTAGCCAGCCCAGCCACCCACGAATATCAATGGAATGGTCGCCATCTGCATCAGCGTGTAGCGTGTCTGCTCACGAGCCAGGTGGCAAGCCGCCACGTGCGATATTTCGTGCGCCATAACGCCCGCCAGCTCCGCTTCCTCATCCGCAGCCAGGATCAACCCGGAGTTCACATAGAAAAACCCGCCCGGCAACGCCATGGCGTTCACCACATCGGAGTCGATCACCTTGATAGTGAACGGCACCTGCGCGTCCGAGTTCCGTACCAGGTTCTGCCCGATGCGGTTCACATACTCCGTTACCACCGGATCATTGATCAGCTTGATCTGCGATTCAATCTGCTGCGCATAGGAGCGGCCCATGGCCACTTGCCGCTCAATGCTGTACCAGTTACCCACGCCGCGGCCGCAACCGACATTGCGGTTCCCCACCGCATCCACGTCCGTCTTGGTGCCGTCATGCTTGATCTGGCTGTCATCCTGCGTCGGCAGATTGGCCGGCGGCTGCGCGGGAGCGTTTTGAACGTCGCCCGCCTTGGGCTGGGTTGTTTCCTTGTCCTGATCCTGCGCCATCGTCCAGGGCACTGCACTGAACGCCGCCAATCCCACAGCGATTGCCAACCAACGCAGCTTCATAGGAACTCCTTCGCGGTCAACTCTTACCCCTAATTATACGCCCGCACGCAAACCCACCCAGCCAGTACTTCCCCGTTAGGGTTAGACGCTCCCTTTGCCCCCTGGGGTTATCCAGTTTGACGGAAGAAACGGGCCATTCCGGGACGCGCGGATCCGCCATTATTGCTTATAGATCTTGCCGTCTTTCATCACGAACTGCACGTTTTCCAGCAGGCGAATATCGGTTAGCGGGTCACCGGTCACGGCGATGATGTCGGCATACTTCCCCGGTTTGATCGACCCAATTTCATTCCAATGGCCGAGCAAATCGGCTGCGTTGCTGGTTGCTGCCTGAATTGCCTGCATGGGAGTCATTCCATACTTCACCATGAAGGCGAACTGTTTGCCGCTGGTGCCGTAAGCGCAGACGCCCGCGTCTGTGCCGAATGACATCTTCACTCCGGCCGCGACCGCCTTACGGAAGTTTTCGCGTTGAATTTGGCCTAGCTGCGCATCGTGCTCCAGGAAATCCTTCGGCATGCTTCCATTCTTTCCAGCTTCCTGTATGCACTCTTCGTCATAGATATCCATGTCGAGATAAGTACCATGCCGCTTGGCGAGGGCGATGCCCTCGTCGTCGATCAGGCTGGCGTGCTCAACCGAAGCTACGCCGGCGAGGATTGCGTTCTTGATGCCTTGGGGTGAGTGCGCGTGCGATTCCACGCGCAGGCCAAAGTGGCTGGCTTCGTCGACCGCGGCCAGCAGTTCCTCCAGGGTAAACTCCTGCGAGTTGGGATTGCTGCCATGCGCGAGCACAGCGCCGCTGGAAAGAATCTTGATGTGATCGACGCCATCATGAGCGAGCTTGCGGATAACCTGCCGCACTTCCCACGGACTGTTCGCTTCGCCGTAATGCAGATCCCAGGGCAGCGTGATGTCAGGAGCGAGGCCCGTGGCTGCACCGGCGCCGCCGGTAATGGTTACGTAAGCGCCGGCGACAAACATGCGCGGGCCACTGATGTCGCCCCGATTGATGGCGTCGCGGAGAGCAACGTCGCCCAGGGCTCGATACGTGCCCACATCGCGCACCGTAGTAAAACCGGAATCGAGCATGGCCCGGGCATTGGGCACAGACTCCAGCGCGATCTGTGCGGCGGTCTTCTTGAACTGGCCCATGGGTTCGGAATCGTGCGCGCCATCGGCGAGATGGGTGTGGCAGTCGATAAGACCGGGCAGGACGGACATTTTGCTGAGGTCGATCACCTTGGCGTTGGCCGGAATCGCTAGGTTGTCGCTAACCGCCTGAATCTTGCCGTCGCGAATGAGGATGGTCTGGCCCGTGAGAACCGTGCCCGAGCCGGGGTCGATCAACTTGCCGGCACGGATCGCGGTGACCTGGGCGACGGCAGCGCAGACTAGCGCACAGCAGGCGGCAAGGATTACAACGCTATTTCGCAAGACGTTATTTCGCAGGACAGGGGCGATTCGTTCGTCAATTGGGGGCTTCATCATTATTCTGTTCTTGCATAACGAATCCCGCAGCGCTTAATCGGCGGCAACCGATGAGGGTTCAAGGTCGTGCTTCAGATCGGCTGCGAGCAGGCGGTGGAATAATTGTTCTCCGGCCTCACGGCGCACGGAAAGACGCCGGCGCGATACGCTCGCGACTTCAGGCCGCGTTGCACGTCTTCACAGATGCCGAGATCTTCTTCCTGTACGCGATTGCCAACATTGACTGACTGCTCGTTGTATTCCCGTCTCGTGTCACCGATATCCGCGAAATAGAAGTCGAAGACAACGGTGCAGTGGTCAACATCGACGGGAATCACGAGATTTGTGTCCATGTATCCCTCATAGCAGTTGATCATCAGGTTGGGATGCTGCCAGAAGTACCAGGCGCGGTCGCCCTTGCGCGCGGCTCCGGTGGAGGCATCTTCGCCGGAGGCGACCATGGGGCTGGATTGCAGGCAGTAACGGTCTTCGTTTTCGATGGTGTACTGCTTGTAATCGAGAACAGAATTCAGCCCCTTGTGCAGATGAGGAACGTGATAACCGCCGTCGAGATAGTTATCGACGAAGACCTTCCAGTTGCAGTGGATGTTGTAGGTACGGCGGTCAAAGTAGTGCAGTTTGGCGATGCCGAGTGGCGCCACGCGCTGGATGAGGCCGCCAAGAAATTCCGCCAGCGACGCTGCGTGGGTGTCGAGGTTGACAAAGACGAAACACTCCCAGGTCTCGACTCGGATGGGAACAAGGCCGTTCTGGCCACGATCGAAATTCTCCACGCCTTCGAACTCTGGCATCCCCTTCAAAGAACCATCGAGGCCGTAGTTCCAGCCGTGATAAGGACAACGCAAAAGTGCAGCCTGGCCGCAAGGTTGAGTTACCACCGCCGCGGCGTGATGGCGGCAAACATTGAAGAACGCGCGCAGGGCGCCGTCGTTGCCACGGACGACAACAATGGGCTCACCGCCGACGGTGGTGGCGACGAACTGCCCCGGATTTTTCACCTGATCGATGCGCGCCACGAGTTGCCACGTCTTGCTGAACACGCTCTGCCGCTCAAGTTCGGCAATGCGAGAATCGACATACCAGGCTGCGGGGATGGTTGAGGCCTGCGACAGAGGAGCCCGGTCGTCGTAGCTGGAAAGTATCTGCTCGATAGAAGATTGCATGTCCTCGATTTTTCTCACGGTGGAGTTCGAATACTCGTTAGGTGATTTGTCCGGCGGAGTTATCACATTTTCGTCTTGGCGATAAGATTCGCGGCGGCGATCTTCCGGGGTTCATTGCGGCTGGAGACCGAAGTTGCAGAAATGGCGCCGACTGCGCGCTGCAAGACAGCGAGGAACTGCCGGATGCGGGCTTCTTTCTTCTCCGGCATCTCACCCTGCCTGCGGAACAGGCCGGGATCGAGTTCGGCGGTAAGCAGTGCATCCTGGAATCGCTCCATGGTCCAATCCAGGATGGAGACGATCATTTCCACATCCATGTCCTTGCGCAACTCGCCGCGCTCCAGGCCAAAGCGCACGAAGGCGACAGTGCCGTAGGGATCTTCCGCGATGAGAAAGCGATTGATTTCGCGCCTCAAGGCCAGGTCGGTGCCGTAGTTGCCGAGCAGCGCTATGCGATAGGGGATCCAGTCTTCGCGCAGCAGATGTTCGGTGCGGACCAGCCAATAATACAGAACATTGAAAAAGCCGGCCGCGCACACGTCGGCGGGCGCGTCCAGATATTTCGAGAAGGAGCGCACGGCGCGTTTGTACACTTCGAAGAACAGGCCGTCCTTGCTTCCGAAGTGCTGGAAAATCGAACCTTTGGCGATGCCCAATGTCGCCGCCATGTCGCCGACGCGGGCCGCGTGATAGCCGTTCTCCGCAAAGTATTGCATAGCGGTGTCGATGATGCGGGAGCGCTTGGCCTCGGATCGAGGCCGGTGTGCCTGGCGGTTTACGTAGCAGGGTGGCTCAACGGGATTACTGGCGATTCCGCTCATGAATGACTCCAAGTCACGGAAGCATACCGGAGTGTCTTCTAATATTCAACTTCATTTTTAATGCCTGACGCAGTAACGTAAGGCGTCCGGAGATGTATGGCATGACTTTTAGTCAGATCTGATGAAACCGGCTTCCAACTTCATTTACGACGCTATCATAGTCGGCGGCGGGCACAATGGGTTGACTGCGGCTGCGTATCTGGCGCGCGGCGGGCTTTCCACGCTGGTGCTGGAGCGCCGCGAAATCGTCGGCGGGTGTTGCGTGACCGAGGAGATCGCTCCTGGCTGCCGCGTCTCGACCACTTCTTATATTGCAAGCATGCTGCGGCCGGAGGTGATTGCCGATCTCCGGCTGGCCGACCATGGATTGCGGATGGTTCCTTGCGACCCGGCGATCCAAGTTCCCTTCCCCGATGGACAGGTGGTTCCGTGGTGGGTGGATCGCGATCGGGCGAAGGCGGAGTTTGGCAAGATCTCCGCGAAAGATGCGGCAAGGTTCGTCGAGGTCGACGCTCAACTGAAGAAGCTCGCGCGCTATCTGCAACCGTTTTTTATGGAGCCACCGCCGGAGATGGATGCGTCGACCGTAAGCGGCTGGAGCGATTTGTTTCGTGTAGGCAGGCGCTTTCGTGGGATCTCCAGTGCGGAGATTGCGCAGCTTATTTCGTTTCTCACCGGAAGCTTGGGGGAGTTTCTCGATCACAACTACGAATCCGAAAAAATGAAGACAATGTTTCTGGCAAACAACGTATATGGCAAGCACGGCGGGCCATATCAGGCAGGAACGGCGATCGGGCTGCTCTTTCACCTGCTGAGTGGCGGCGACCACGAACTGCAGGGCTTCTCCGGTCACGTGATGGGCGGAATGGGATCGATCACGCAGGCGCTGGCGGCCGCAGGAAAAAAGCTGGGCGTGGAAATTCGAACTTCCGCATCCGTGGCGCAGATTGAGGTTCGCAACGGACGAGCCTACAGCGTTGTGATGGAGGATGGCTCCGAGGTTCGGGGGCGCATCATTCTTTCGAACGCCGATCCCAAGCGCACATTTTTGAAAATGGTTGCGGCGCGCGAACTGCCGGAAGATTTTCTGTTTGCCGTGCGCGGCATCAAGATGGATGGGCCGTGCGCGAAAGTTAACTTCGTGCTGGCGGAAGAGCCACGGTTCACGGGAACGTCGCCGCAGGCATCGCCGCTGGAGCGCACGTTTTACACGCTGGTGCCGTCGCTGGAATTCGCCGAGCGCTGCTATGACACGGCGAAATTCGGCGATATTCCGGAGGAGCTGTGGGTGGATTGCGTGGTCTCATCGAATGCGGATTCATCGCTGGCGCCGCCGGACAGGCACATCCTGACCTGCTTTGTGCAGTATGTCCCTTACAAACTGCGTGACGGCAATTGGGATGAGAAGTGGGAACTGCTTGGTGATCGCGTGGTGAAAAAGATCGCCGGGTACGCGCCCAACGTGCCGGGTGCAATCGTGGCGCGGCAGGTGCTTACGCCGCTCGATTTGGAGCGGACCTACGGGTTGACCGAGGGCAACATTTTCCACGGCGATCTGCGGCTGGAACAACTCTTCTTCATGCGCCCTGTGGCGGGCTGGGCACAGTACCGTACTCCCATTCGCGGGCTTTATCTGTGCGGAGCGGGAGCGCATCCTGGCGGCGGGGTTACGGGTGCCCCGGGCCGGAATGCGGCGATGCAAGCGCTGCGGGATTGGAAGAAGGGGAAATTCAAAGAGGCGGCAGCGTGAGGCATCGAGTCACACACCAACCAAGACAGTAGAGAAAATCGGGAGCAGCATGAAAAAGAAAGGCATTCTGGAAAGGCTGAAAGAAGGTCCCGTGTTGGGCGACGGCGGATATCTGCTGGAACTGGAGAAGCGCGGCTGGGTGCGCGCGGGTCCGTTCACTCCGGAAGTGGTGCTGACGCATCCCGAGGCGTTGCGCGAATTGCACGTGGAGTTTCGCGAAGCTGGATCTGAAGTGCTGCAGGCGCTGACGTTCTACGCGAGCCGCGACAAGCTGGCGACCGTGGGACTTGAAGACCGATTGCAGGACTTGAATCGAGCCGCGGTCCGCATTGCGCGCGAGGTTGCGGGAGATCGCTGCCTGGTTGCCGGCAACCTGAGTCTGACGTGGATGTACGAGCCGGGAAGCGCATCGGCGGCAGACCGGGTGCGGAAAACATTCGATGAGCAACTGGCCGTGCAAGTTGAGGAGGGCGTGGACTTCATCATCGGCGAAACATTCTCCTGGCTCGGCGAGGCTTTGATCGCGGTGGAGCGGGGAAAGAAAACCGGCCTGCCAACCATGGTCACAATTTGTTTCGAGAACAAGGATGAGACCGCCGAGGGCAAGAGCGCGGCACACGCCGCGAAAGCGCTGTTCGATGCCGGCGCCGATATTGTTGGCATGAACTGCCTGCGTCCGCCGGAACATATCCTGGGCCCGATGGAAGAGATGCGCAAGGCGGTATCGGGCTATCTGGCATGTCAGCCGGTGGCATACCGCACTCCCCATGAAAAGCCGGACTTCACCAGCCTGCCCGAGTTTCCGTACGCGCTGGATCCCCTTCAGCTTACGCGGAAGGAAATGGGAGACTATGCGCTGCAGGCCCGTGACCTCGGCATCAACTTCATCGGCGCGTGCTGCGGCACGGTGGCGATGCACATCCGCGAAATGGCGAGGACGCTGGGAAAATTACCTGAGGACTCGCGTACGTGGAAGAAGGACGGAGGGAAACCAATGTCCGCTTACGAATACTACGACCACGACAATTTACAGACCGGCAGCCGGAAGTAGTGACGGGAAGAGGCAAATACATGGTCGAGCAGGCGCCATGAAAGGGAGCCTGCTCGATTCTTTTGTGCCTAATTCTTAGCTGGCGCTACGCAACCGCGATTGTTCCGCATGTACCAGCGGCGCATCCACCAAGTGTTCGCTGAGAAACCAGGCCTGCAGTTCGTTGGTACGCAGCACGTCGCTGACCACCAGGTCGTTGGTGCCATCGTCGCCGAGTTCGTCCGAGAGCTTTGCCAATTCATGGCAATGGCCGATGATGATCTGATGCGCATCCAGCAGCCACGAAATCTGCACTGGCACTTCTTCCCTGCCCCGCGGAGGACGCGCGATGCGCGTGGTTTCCGCCACGTCGGCAGCCATGGCGATCGAGACTCCACCGAGAAGTTGAATCCGCTCGGCGATCGTATCGACGATCTCCGATTGTTCTCCGTAATGCTTGTCAAACAAGAGATGCAACTGATAAAAAGTTGGCCCCGCAACCTGCCAATGCGATTTCTTATAGAGATCGCGCAGGGTCATGGTATCGGCTAGCAAAAGGTTGAGTTGCTCGGTCATTTCCAAGCGAACCGGCTCCTCGAGCTCAAGCGGCAACATGTGCGAAACCGTGCCATACGCTTGAATTTCAGGAGCACTCTGGTGAAGACGAGGCTGCGCGCTCACGTTCCCTCGCTCGCCCGTCTGTGCTTTCGTGTTGAGATCTTTTCTGGCCATAAATAGTGTTCTCCTCGTTGCGCACCTATCTCTAAGATTCCTAGTCCATGGAACATCGACACCTTTTCGATGCAAAAAGCCGCCCGTTGGATGCGGTAGCACGCACGGAGACAAGCTCAAAACAACGGCCGGTTCGGTAACCGGTGGATGCATATGGGACGCATAGCACGAAGTCCCGAACGGGGGAATCCAAGGTGCGCAATCCGCTACTCGGAGGCAGGAAGCGAAGCGGAGCAGCAACGAAAGTTTGACGATGTCGTAACCATTGTTTATGATCGAAATGCGGGGTGGAGCAGTCTGGTAGCTCGTTGGGCTCATAACCCAAAGGTCGGTGGTTCAAATCCACCCCCCGCAACCAACGCAATCATAGAGTCACGAGGAATTGGGTTTTTTGATTGTGGTCTGAAATGGTCCAATAAGGTTCGAACCGCAACAGCAGAGGCCGTCACCAGACGGCCTTTTGCTATTTGGTGTGATCTTGAACCAACACGCGCTGCACGACGGATGTGTTGGCTTTGCGCTTCGATTCCATGAAGGCTCCGCCATAGACGTTCATCGTGGTTGAGATGTTGGCATGGCGCATGAGTTTCTGCTGTACGCCGAGAGGAGCACCCGTTTCGTCGAGCCAAGCACGATAGCTGTGACGAAACGTATGCCAGCCGATCCGCCCCTGAATCTTCGCTCGTAACGCTGCGGCGTGGAGCACCTTCTTCCGCAATGAGCCAGAATCGTAGGGTTTCGCGGTTCGTGGGCTGGGGAAAACCCAGTCTCCCTCCGTCGCAGGACAAGGCCGCTTCCATTCGAGCAGAATGGTTGCGACGTCCGGATCCAACGGCAATTCGTCTCGGGAGCATTCGGACTTCAGCTTCGTGACTTGGCTTCGAGCATACCCTTCTCTGATTTCGATCACCAAGCTTTCGAAGTTGATTCCGCTCCACCGCAGACCCATGACTTCGCTCACACGAAGTCCGGTGCATCCAGCGAGGAGGACCATACAGCGATAGGGATGAACAAGCTGATTGAGAAGAGCCCCAAACTCCTCTTCCGTCAAAATGCGAGGCGGCCTCAGACGTTTGCTGACTCCCTTGAGTTCGACCAAACCCATCGGATTGCGTTCCAACGGAATCAATTCCCAGAGCATGGCCTTCTCAAATAAGCGGTACATCAGGCTTCGAACGTGTCCTCTGGTTTTGGGGGCCATGGGCAGTTTTCTGAGCCATTCTTGAACGGGATAAGGTTTCACCTCCCCTAGCAGGCACACCCCACTTCGGGGAGATGTGTTTGCTGATCCGATTGAGATCGGGTTCCTTGCTGGTATGTGCGAGGTCGCCCTTTTCGATCTCTTCGTTTACATAGCGATCGATCAGGCCTTGAAAAGTAACAGCCTCGCGCACCGGCAAGCCATGGTTGATTTCGAGTCGGAGACCCTCGGCCGCACGTCTGGCATCCGTCTGTGACGGATAATCTTCGACCGTACCCAGGGTTATCGAGGGTCGTGTCGCCGATGGATTCTGTCGATCCCAGTAGCGGAATAGCCATACGTCCGGGCCTTTGGTTCTCTTGCGAAGTTCGAGACTGCCAAACTGATAACGGTTTCGTCTAGGCAACTTGTCCTCCCTTGCCTTGACGACGCCGGGATGAATCGGAGCATACCTGAGCTCGCAATCGTCTAGTTCTGAGATGTAGAAGAGCCATTTCTTGCGCTGACCATATCCGACGGGATGGCCGGGAATGTGTCCGACCCCAGCGAGGCGCGTTACGCTCCTTACGTGCATCTGGAGAAAATCAGCCGCCGCCCTCGCGGTCACGGGTCTTTCTGAAGGCTGTGGCGCCTTCTTTGGCATTTCCGGCTCGGTATTTATCGAAGTATCCATAGATCGCCAAATGCAAGAGAGCAATCGGTCAAAGCAATAAACCTGACCAACGGCTGTCGCCGTTTCAATCACAATCTCATTTGCGGAAAAATCCTCGCTTTGTGCGGAAACAGGGGAGCAGGTCACAACGGAAACTCGGGAACGGAACCCTCACACTACGAAGCATGCTGAGCTTCGAACCAGCAACAGTCTCACAGAGACGGTACCCCGAACTGTTTCAGCAGGGCGAAACGGCGTACGGACTTCCTATCGCGGATGGCCAGCATCCCCATAACTTCTTTATGGAACTCGCAGCGCTTTACGACTACAAGCCGAGCGAGAACACAATGCTTTCGTTCTATGCCGCTCCAATGGGCGATCCTGCGATGGAGCCGACCGCTTATCCCCATCGGGCGTCTGCGGTGGAAGATCCAATCGCTCCGCTCGGGCATCACCTTCGGGACTCCACGCATATCGCCGCTGATGTGGTCACGGTTGGCATTACGCATCGGTTGGTGAGGTTGGAGGCGTCCGGATTTCATGGACGCGAACCGGACGAGCACCGCTGGATTATAGAGTCGGGCAGAATTGATTCGTGGTCCACACGCATGACCGTAAATCCAGGCCAGAACTGGAGCTTCCAATATTCAATCGGTCAACTCCACAGCCCGGAAGCCCTGGTTCCAGATGAAGACGTTCGGCGCATGACCTCATCGCTAATGTACAACCGTTCGATACGAAAAGGAACTTGGGCCTCGATGCTTCTCTGGGGCCGCAATCAGAGTCTCGCGGACGGGAACGTTGGCAATGGCTACTTGTTCGAGTCCACGCTTCAGTTCCTCACCAGGAACTGTGCTTGGACTCGCATTGAAAATGTCGATCGCACGGATGAGCTTTTGCTGGGTGAAAATGCATTACCGCCTAGTTTTACTGAACGTTACTTCACCCGAGTACAAGCCTACACAGCGGGTTATAACCGCGATGTGGGACGAATTCCCCGTTTAGTGATGGCCATCGGTGGGCAACTGATGTGGTATGGGGTTCCCGAAGTCCTTAAGCCGATTTACGGAACACAGCCGATCGGCTTGGTCATTTTTCTTAGAGTGCGTTCACATTGACTCGATACTGTTCCAGATACAGTGGTCGGCGGCATGATTGATCTTTCTTGCTGTCTACTTTCTATCTTTTTCCTTGTTGAAGATGTAACACGGATGCCAGGACTCATCTTGCGGTGGAAAAGCTAGGTTGACTTTAGTATGATTACCGGAATTCCTTTGACGAGGTAGTTCTACGAATACACCATGTGTGGGGACCACACACGTCGAAAACGGAGATAGCGAGGTTATGAAAGGGGAGAAATGAAATCAGGACATTTCAGTATTTCAGTAGTTCTTCTGGCGTTAGCACTGATGGGTGGGTCCAGCTTTGCCAACGTCAGTGGGAAAGCAAGTGGAGACAAAGAGGTCTACACGGGTATAGTCGGCGATTCTATGTGCGGAACCAAGCACATGAAAGATACGAGCGATGCGGATTGCATTCACATGTGTATCAAGCACGGATTTGATTATGCGCTCGTGATCGGAGACAAAGTCTACACTCTAAAGGGAGACAAGGACCAGATTGACAAGGTTGCCGGTCGTCAGGTTAAGGTCACCGGGACTCTCAGCGGTGATGCTATTACTGTGGAATCGATTGAACCCGTTGGAAGCAAGTAAAACGGCTTCGGCATGAACTGGAATGCGATAGGACTGAGCTTAAGACTCGCTGGCGTGGTGTCGGCGATCCTTGGAGTGATTGGCATTCCGATCGCTTACTGGATTGCGTTTTCCCGATGGAGGTGGAAGTTTCTAGGGGAGGCGGTGGTTGGCCTGCCGCTTGTCCTTCCACCGACGGTGCTCGGCTATTATTTGCTGGTGGCCACAGCGCCTCACGCTCTTATTGGCCGAGCCTATAACGCGGTCTTTGGCGGAACTCTTCCCTTTACGTTTTCAGGATTGGTCGTTGGCTCGGTGCTTTACAGCCTTCCATTCGCGGTTCAGCCTTTCGCCACTTCGTTTAGCGGGGTTGACCCACGTCTGATAAAGGCATCGTCGGTCCTAGGAGCCTCCCGGTGGAGAACATTCTTTCGGATCATCCTGCCGCTTTCCTTGAACGGCCTCCTTACCGGAATTGTGCTGAGTTTTGCCCACACCATAGGAGAGTTTGGCGTTGTCCTGATGGTTGGGGGGAACATTCCTGGCGCAACGCAAACGCTTTCTATTGATATTTATGACAAAGTGCAAAGTCTGGATCTCGCGGGAGCCAACGCGACCGCTCTGGCGCTGTTGGTATTCTCATTCTTTGTCCTGGCGGTTATCTATGGCCTGAACCGCAATTGGTCAGTACTCTCGCGTTGGCACTCATGACAATCGGAAAGAGCGGCGTAAGAGTAAGCGACGACCCTGAAAACCCGCACGAAAATTGACACCTCTCCTAGCTGGTGGGACGGGCAAAGTAATCTCCAACATCAAAGCAGCCCAGTACCCCTTTTCCCCTTTCCCAATCGCTGCCACACTTCAACTCTTCGTCATAGCCGAAATGCTGCTCAGGGACCTCGCTTAGTTGTAATGTGCGCCAGTTTCAGGCGCCATTGGCGAACGAGTTGCCGCATATGGCGTTGGGTCCGGCGGAGCTCCTGGATCTGCTGCTCCAGGGAGCGTAGTTTTCCTCAGTCATGTTGAGCAGGCGAAGGGCTCGGGATAGCGCCGCTGTCGCTCACTCGGAAAATCTCCGAGAGTTCAGCCAGTGTGAAACCCATCCGTAGTGATCCCTGCACAAGTCGAACCCGATCAGCCGCGTCCCGACCATATATACGATAGCGAGATGCTGTGCGCCGTGCTCGCGGAAGTACCCCGATTCGCTCGTAGTAGCGGATCGTGTCAGGGCTCACGCCGGTCAAATGAGCCAGCGTTCCCGAGCGGAGGGATGTATTAGTAGTAGTCATTCAGTCATTCACGGGCCAGTTTAGGCCCTGGAATCGATTCTAAGGTCAAGGATTTTCTTGAGGCACCACGTATGCCTTCCCAAGCGAAATCGGCCTTTGGAACTTGATCGACCGACCTTCGTTTTGCGGAAAGAATGCAGACGAACGCGAACCCGTCAAGGTTTTAGCATAAGCGGTTCAGCTTCGCGGACTTGCTCAACCAACGGCGGTTCTGGCGTTGAAGTGCCCTGTTTGCTGCACTAATCCCCGATGTGAGTTCTCGGTTGATTGGTTGATTGACCCGCCCCGACTTTGCCGTCACCGCGCAATCTAACGCGGCACCCATTGCTCTCGCCGCCGGTCCTCCTGCAACGGTTGCTTGCGCTCCGTGAAGGGCGCCTTGCGGCCGCGGAGCCAAACATTCCAGTACAGCCAGGGCAGGCCATACTTCTTCAACAGCCACATGTCGTAACGTTCGCGGAAAGTGTTGATCCAGGGTATGTGCGGCGCCGGTTTGCCCGTGTAGTCCACTTCGCACAGCAGCATCCGGCCATAACCAGTAATGATCGGGCAAGCGATGTAGCCGTCATAACGGGCCTGCCCCTCTTTGCCCTGAAGCGCCGAGATCAGGTTCGCGGCTACAACTAGCGCTTGGCGCGAGGCCGCCGCTGCGGTCTTTGCATTGGGTGTGCTCGCGACATCGCCGAGAGCGAACACATTGGGGTACTTTACATGTTGCATGGTGTGCTTATCCACCTCGACCCAGCCTTCCTTCGGGGGGCCGGCTAACGGGCTCTGGCGGATGAAATCAGGAGCGCTGTGGGGAGGGATGGCGTGCAGGAAGTCGTATGGGATAGTGATCCGTTGTCCTGCCGGGTCATTCTTGGCCTGAAACACGGCCTCTTTTTTCTCGGGACGGATCTCGACCAGTTCGTGGTTGAAACGCGCATCGATCCCATAGCGCTCGATCACACGGTCCAGCACGTCCGCGTATTCCTTGACTCCATAGATCGCAGGCAAGGCGGATCCATAGATGACCTGCGCGCGGCGTCCGAGCCCCTTTTTTCTGAAATGGTCTGCCGCCAGATACATGATCTTTTGCGGCGCTCCAGGGCATTTGACCGGCGTGGCGGGCATGTGGAACAGGGCGGTGCCGCCTTGAAAGTGACGGATCAAGTCCCAGGTCCTCGGCGCCAGGTCGTACTTGTAATTGCTCGACGCGCTCGACGCGCCCCCCCCAAAGATGGCCTCTTCAAGACCGGGGATTGCGCCCCAGTTCAATTGAGCGCCAGTCGCAACGACGAGGAAGTCATACCCGATTCTGATGCCGGACTGCGTGGTCACGATCTGCGGATCGGGTGCAACCTCCGAAGCCTGCTCCTGAATCCACCGGACTCCCTTCGGGATGTAGCGAGCTTCGCTGCGGACGGTTGTTTCTGGGGCAACCTCGCCAGCGCCCACCAAGGTCCAAAGCGGCTGATAAAAATGCCGGCTGGAGGGTTCGAGGATGGCGATGTCCGTCTGGCCGGCGCGTTGGAGCAAGCTGGCAGTGATGATCCCGGCCGTTCCGCCCCCTAGAATGAGGATGCGGTGATGCGTTTTCTCCACGTTCACTTGTTGAGTCATGGGACGCTCCTTGATTATTTCTCTCAGCCGTCTGGGAAAGCACGGGGCAAGCTCCAACAGGGCAACGGGGCTAGCTCCTGTGCCATGATTTTTCCTCCTAGAGCGAAATCAGCGATATGCGAAAACGGCAATACTCACTTCCTCTTGGCAGACTCTTTTCGAAGCGTTCACCGAGGCGAGTGATTCTGTGGATCCACTTCGGCAGGGGTGCGGGAAATGGGTCGTTGATCTATGGTATCTGGATCCGGGGCGTATACGGGCTCCTCCAAGGTGCTTCCCCCTCTTGCCATTTCTATCGATGAGTCAGTCAGAGGAGCGGGTTCCTTCCCTGGACGCAGCAGGCAACAGGAGTGGGTTTTGATTAAGATCCAAACCGGACTGCCGGCCGCGAGTTGTAAAACCTCGCAAGCACCCAGAGTCACATGAGTATGGAAGAGCGCTCCACCATCCACTACAACTTCCATCAAATAATCGTGCCTTCGGAGGGAAACCACTCTTCCGGGAAACACATTCCGGGTGCTGATGGCCTGAGGTCTTTCACGCGCGAGCATGATGTCTCCCGCTCGCACTGCAACGCGCACTCGTTCGCCACAATCACAATGTGCCAGTGGGACCTCAAGAAAGACGTCAGCGCCGGAAACCCGGCAAATCATTACTCCGAAATGTTCATCCGTAGCCATTACTTCAGCGTCAAACACATTCTCGAACCCGGCCATTTGAGCAACGCTCTCATGACGAGGCGCATTCATTACGTCTTGCGGCGTTCCACGAGCCAGAACTTTGCCGTGCTTTAGGACGAGGATATGCTCACCCAGTGCAAAAACTTCGTTGCGGCTGTGTGTCACATAAAGAATTGGGATGGGGCGGGAGCAATTCCGTTCACGCAAGTCTCTAATTATGTGGGTCTTGATTGAGGCATCAAGGCCAGACAAAGGCTCATCCAGCAATAACATGCCAGGTTCGCTAACCAATGCTCGGGCGAGAGCAACTCGTTGCCGCTCCCCGCCTGAGAGCTTGGCGGGATAGCTTGCGGCAAGGGAGGTAATATGAAAGGATTCCAAAACTTCACATGTGCGCCGTTTGCGCTCGGCGGTGGGAAGTCCAGCAATGCCATACTGGATATTGTCTTCCACAGTCATGTGGGGAAACAGACCAAGATCCTGGAAAACGTAGCCAATTCGACGCTTGGATGGGCTTACGTTAACGTGGCGGCAGGGGTCAAAGAATACCCGATCACCGAGCTGAATCGCGCCGCTGTCTGGAGAAACAAGTCCCGCAATGCAGTCCAGGAGCGTCGTTTTCCCGGCTCCCGAGGGGCCAAAGATTATGGTGATTCCGGGTGCGAAGGAGAACTCAATGTCCAACTGGAAAACGGAATCTAACGATGAAGCTAAACGCTTCCGTATAGACCCGCGAAGCACAGCGGGGTTGTCCTCGGCCAGCACCGGTGCCAAAGGTGTTCGTTCCGCGAAGTGTGGCATTTTATCGACTGCCCGCGCTGAACTACTCAATTCGCTGTACCCTCATTTCGCTCATGTCCCAGTTCAAGCTAGATCCCAGGTCCTGGCTTTGGAGCAGAGGCCGGAGAACCGTCGTTGGTTTTCTCTCCGCCCGAATTGTTGTATCCACGCAACTCGTCATATTTTGCAATTTGCTCAGTGGTAAGGATTTTGTGAATTTGCAGATGGGCCTCCAAGTGTGTCAGCCGTAACTGACCCTGGAGCGCTGTCGATTCCTTGACCAGCGACTCTAGCTGGCTTTGATCTATGTTTTTCAAGTCGAAAGCCGCATTCAGCTTTCGTTCATTCTCAATGATCTGGTTTCCCACCTTGATGGCACCACTGGTCATCGCATCTTTCACTTTTTCAATCTGTTCAGTTTGCTGTGGGGAAAGCTGCAGTTGCGCAGCAAGATCCAACACATGCCGCGGCCCAGGATAGTGATTTTGTTCCGCTGCCTTTGCCATTCCGTGACCGATGCCCTCTTGGTAGGCCGTGACTTCGTCAGCGGTTAGCGACTTAATCGAGCGAAACTCCGGTCGAGGATCTGGCCTGTCGTCTTGACCGGGATGGTGATGTGCGGATTGCGCAGCCTGGAGCTGCTCCATCATCATCTTCATGTGGGCCGCGTGGTCCATTCCTGCAGGCATACCAGCCATTGCATCCCCGCCACGCATGCGCATGTGCAAAAGGTGAAGGGTAAATGCCATGCTCACACCTACGACTACGCTGCAAACAGCCGCCAGAAGAATAGTGGTTTTTCTCATTGACCAATACCTCGTTGAATTCGAATTCAGCTTTCCGCGGAGATACCCCGAATCAACCGCCAGCGATCGCAGGCACGAAGTGCACCTCGTCGTCATCTCTCATCCGGGCATTCTTCTCCATGTCATGAAGGGAAGTGCTATTGATGAACACGGCGATATAGGGTTTAATCTTGCCTTCCTTATCCAACACTTCAGCAGCTAAGGTTGGGAAGGCCCGATAAGCGCCGGCAAGAACCTCATCCACTGTTTGGCCGGAGACATCGAATGACGGTCGGCCGTCCACATATTTGCGCATTACGGTCGGAATATAGACTCGAGGCATGCTGTACCTTCCACTCTAACGTGACGTTAAGCTCTCATTCAGAACTTGCTAACTTTAGAACCACACACTTCGCAATTCTCACGCCGTTTCACTGTGAACTGCCTGGCCCAATTTTCTTGAAGATCAATCCTCCAAAGACGGCCTTTTAGCGTTTTGCCCATTCCGGTCAACAGCTTAATGACCTCCATTGCCATGATGGAGCCCACAATCGTAGAGATAGGAGCAATGACTGGAAACACGAGAGGATTCGTCCAATAATCAGGCCGGCTTGGGTATATGCAAGCGAGACAAGGCGTTTCTCCGGGCACAATGGTAGTTGCGTAGCCCTCCAAATCGTACATAGCGCCGCTCACCAGCGGTTTTCCCTGGCGAACAGCTTCGGCGTTCATCGAATACCTTTCCTCAAACAAGGGCGCGCCGTCAGCCACAATATCGGCCAGCGAAACAAATTCATCTACATTGCGTTCTCCGATGTTTTGGGGAATCGCGGCCAACTCCACGTCAGGATTGATAGCGCGCAGTTTCTCTTGAAAAACCTCCGTGTAAGGACGATTCAGATCCCCGGTATAAGCCAGATGCATGCGGTTGAGGTTTTCCCACGAGACACGACCCCCGTGAGCAAGCACCAGCTTTCCGATTCCGGCACGAGCCAGCAACATTGCGCATGTTCCACCCACACCACCGCAACGGGAGATGGCAACTGAAGCGGACTTCAGGCGGCGCTGTGCAGCCTGTCCGCCGAAACCTTCCGATTGCAACTGACGAGAGTATCGCTCTAACTCGGCGGCGCTGAGTTGAGGCTCCGCTGATTTACGCGACTTTTCCACTACGCTGGGTTGAGGCATACTGGAGCGCTTTTCGAACAAAATCGAACACGTACAGAGCGACGACAGCTAGCCATAGGCTGTCTGTGCCAAGAGCGCCTATCGACGTTAAGGCTTTGATGCCTTTGCCGTTGGCAAGCGCGAGGGAGAATGCTTGCGCGGCGTGAGCCACTTTCGTCGGATATTCCAAGGCGATACGGTATGTCGCCACGGCCGTAAGCCCCACGAGCAAAACGGAAAAAACAAAGGCCAATCCGGCGTAAATTCCTACAAGCGCCTTCGTGTCATCTTCGAGAGCGGGCATGGCGTCATTCTGCTTTTTCCTGTGGAACAGGCTTCTCACCATCGCGGACCTACGGGCGGCGAGATTGTGAACTCCGCTCAAGTCCACCAAAAGCCAATATCCATCAAATCGCAAGGCCGGGTTTAACGTAAACAGCATCAAGATCAGGGTGAAGAAGTTCAATTGGTAAAACGCCATGCTCTTCGTAGACACGGCGAGTAGTCCGACAAGAACAAGAAATATCGATTGAAAATACAAACCGCCGAGATCCACGCTCACCCGCGACCACCGAGGAAGTCTCCAGGCATTGGTCACGTCTGCGTAAAACGCCGGAAAGACCAGGTACAGCCCGACACCCACGCCGCCGTGTTCGGCCCCATTACGAGCACAGGCTGTCAGGTGTCCTATTTCGTGAATGAGCCCGCCCAGAGCAACCGCGGCGTACAACAGTAGAAAGGCGTACCACGACGAGTCGGCGGCCACGGTGTTGAACGAAGCGGCAAAAATGAGATACTCCATGACCACAAAGGCGGACACGGCGACGACGACGACAGGCCAAGAAAACATCCAAGTAACCCGCTTGGTAATTTGACGCGCCAGGCGAGCCGAGAGAAGTCCAAAACTAACGACGAAAGGCGTATTGATTTGCCGTTTGGGCTGATTTTGAAACAGATCGGGCGATAGACGCGTTTGTAATACTGTCCGGAGAGTCTCGATGCTCGTGCTCTTGCCGCTTCGAGCCTGAAATTCCTCCGCAAGTTGCGCCAAAGTGTCCGGTTGAGCCTTGAGGGCCTCTATCAGGTCACGCATCTCACTGTTGATGACGAAGCATGTGCTACCTGCTTGTACCAGAAACTTCGGAATTGCACTCGACCGATCGACGAACGGACTGACCTGCACATCACTGCGCAGATGAGGCAATTGTCCAATGAGGGAAAACTCCATCGCACACGAGCCTTTCGCGGGTGCCACAGGTACACCCGCAAACTCGGGCCTAAGCAATCACGGCCCGGTCCCCCCACCTCGTGAGTGAGGGAACCAGGTCGGGTTAGGCGTTGAGGTTTATTAGTGGATACAAGCCGCTGCGACGGCCGCACTTGCTGCGCAACCTGCGCAAGCAGCCACGACAGCAACCACTACCTGCATTTCCAACCGCGGCTCTAGAGTTTCAATCTCGAAAGCCTCGACTCTTAGTTCCATGATGGAACCTCCTTTCGTCTAAAAATTCTAGTCTCTTCTGCCACCACTCGCAAGCGAAATCGCAACTTGAATATTGAGCCGAGTTATCTCACAACGGGAGACGCTTCTACTTTAGACCTATGCTGGGGAGTAGGATCACAGAGATAAGCGGCTTGATCCTTTCGCAGCGAGAGCAGACGTAGCTTTACGTTACGTAAACGGGAAGGTTATGTACCTTTGGCTCGCACTAACGTCGCCTCATGCATCTCTTCACCTTGCACCAAGCGTTAGAAACAAGCCGGAACTCAGAGCGGAGCAGATAAAGGGTTATGAACAAAAACGTTCCGACCTGTTACGAAACTGGAACAGGCCCTATCCGTCCCTGGCCTACAACCCATTGGTTTATATAGCTGATAAGATGGCAAAGCTCCCGGTCTGGGAAGGGGCAGAAGCTTCCTTGCGAGCTTAGGTGTTGTCCGGAATTCGTAACAGACATAGGCCTGATTGGTCTGTCAAAACGGAAATCGGATCGACAGAAAGGGAATGTGGTTCGTGAGGCGGCTTAGCTTTTGGATTGTGCAAGCTTGAACTGCGCCGAACTGTAACCATAGCCGCAACCGGCACAAGAAAAGAGTCTGCCGCACGCTGTCCACTGACGATTATGTCACCCTGAAGGAACAGGCGAGGAATCAACCTCTGCGACGGCCACATTCGAACTCGCCGCGAGGTTTTGATGAGCCACAACCCACGTTGGGCTCTCGACTGAGCCCGCCGCGGAGAGCGATCAGAAGGTGAAACGGCCACCGGCTGTCGGAGCACAGTTGTTGTTGTAGTTATAGGGGACGCCGGGGCCATGAGGGATGGCGATGGCCAGACCGCCGCTCACCCAGGAATACGCAATTCCGACAAAACCGTCGAAACGCTTAGTGAAGTGATGATCCACATAGAGCGACCCCTCGTTGAGGGTGCCCGCGCAGGAAGCGCGGAAACCGGCTGAGGGCGAGCAGGTCGGCGGAAGGCGAAAGTCGTTCTGCCGCTGTTGATACCAGGACAAAGTGAAATCGGTTTTGCTGCGGTAAGTGTACTTCGCGCCCGTCCACCAGATGTTCACCAACTTTTCAGAATCAAGATTGTTATCTTCGACCCCGCTCATGATATAGCCGCCCTGGTCCGGGGCGCCAACGCCCAACGGGTCGTGCGGGTTATTCTGCCAGATGTATTCGTAGCCGGCAAAAAACTTGAGCGGGTCCCACGTATATTTGGCAGCGAACATAATTGCGTTGTTGTCGGTCACGATGCCATATACCGTGTTGTTCGGGTCGATCAGATTGGGCCCCAGACCGGGCCCCCCGTTGATGGGGTTTGTATTGATGCTGTCGGTGGTCGACTGATATTGACCCGCCGAACTCAGACTCTGAGGCCCCAGCAAGGGATTCAATACGCTGATCGCCTGGTTGTAATGTTGGAAGACGAGGTCGGCGGAAAACTTGCCGTAGTTTCCGCCGAGGTCGAATCCATAGGCGTTGTTATGCGCCGATTCCGGTGTACAGGTGGTGGCCGTCCAGCCCGCGGAGGCCGAGTAGCAGCCGCCAGAACCATCGGCGAATTTATACATCGCGCCGAAATGGACCGGGCCATAGGTGAGGCGATACTTCACGGCGTCGTCCCAACGGCTGTTCTCGGTGTCGCCGCCGCCGGCCATCGTGCCGTTATACCCAATGTAGGAAAAGGCATAGGCGCCGTTGGCTGGATCGTAAAGGAGCATGGCATCGGTACCAAGAGAGCGCTGACGGCCGAAGGTCAGCTCGCCGAAGTGTGTGGACGATACGCCGCCATAGTATTGGTCATTGAAGGGTTGGCCCGCGCGCGCGCCGTCGATGGCGAACGAATAGCTGCTCCTGGGAAGGCCGTTGTTGGCGGTTTGGGTGGCCGACGCGTTGGCGAGCAGGCCGGACTGCGGATTGATGCCAGTTGAAGCGTTGAACACAACGGACCAGCCAGGCAGAAACTCTGCCTTGCCCCTAATGCCCAGACCCGTCTGCGACAGGTTATTCGGTGCGACCAGGAACCGATGTTCATAGCCGTTTCGGTTCACCAGAGATTCGCCTTCATAGTTATAGCCGTTTTCCGGTAAGCCGTGGCTGACCCATCCGGCGCCGACGTCATACGCACCGTACAGCGTGATGCCGTGCCAGGTCAGCGTGCAATCGGTGGTGGCGAACTCGTGGCCGCTCGCGCAGGCGTCTGGGGTGCTCCGGTGCATCTTAATGTCGACCGTGGCGTCCTGGCCAACCGCCAAGCTGATTTCCGTGCGCGTTTCATCGGCGAACCCTTGTTTTGCCGCTCGAATCTCGAAGCGCCCCGGAGGCAGGCCGGAAGCCTGAAAGTGCGCCCCGCCGTCGGTTGTGATCGTACGCGTTGCACCTGTGTCGACGTTCTTGATTGTCACCGCGACATCGCGAAGGGCTGCGCCGGTTTGGTCCGTCACCACGCCGGAAAGGCTCGCTCCCGTTTGGGCCCACGCCGGGAACGCCGCCATCGCAAGCCACAAAAGCAGCAAGAAGGGTTGGGCCAGCAGCTGTGAGGCAGCCGTTGGAATGTAGCCGGCGCGCGTCAAAGTCTTCCATCGCTTCCCGTACCGGAAGAGGATCTGCGAGCGGTCAGAGCGTTTCACGATGGACCACCTTTCTTGAGAATCCGTCAATCTGATCTGTCTCCTCATTCTCGCGCTCCCGCATGGCGTTCACGCCGGTAGCATTTTGAATGAGGCAACCACCCGCCTCTCAGTAGCAATTTTGGTGAGTCAATGCGGTGACGCCGCTATTGTGAGTCTGCCGTTGAATGTCACGCCGAAACTCCTGTTCGAGACGAGGAGTCGTCGTATTGAGTGGAGTGATCCAGTGGGGCTGTTCGGCTTGCGTTTCGGAGACCATGTTGAACCAGTCGGCAAAGAATCCATCCTGCGCAGACGACAACGTAGACGAAAGACAGAGAACGAGAATGGCGAGAAACGGAGCAATACTACGCACTGTAACTGCATTCATAATGGGCTTCTCCTCTTGCAAGTCCACGGCAGGCAAATCACAGTGAGCAGTGGATAAACGTCGCGGGAATTCTCAGCCTCACAAACGGGTCTGAAGAAAATGATCGCATTTTGTTACGAAACACGAACCATCGATCCTAGGCAATAAACATAAGCTATTTGGTTCTATTAACTTAGAAAGGAGTTGTACTCGTAGTCCGGGATGCGGTACAACCAAGTTTCGACTTCATTTTGTCCGAAAGTTGTAACAAAGTCGGTGGCTGTGATTAGGAGTCGCGACCTAAGCGGCTCGTTGAACTTGAGGGGTCTTTCACCTATCGGCCAGAGGTTTGAGGGACCACGCGCTCCTCCCAAATGGCGCAGCAGTTTTATTACTTGATTTCTCAGCTAAAGCGAGGTAAATTGACGTTAGTTACATGCGGCGTGCTCTGTCCATCACGATTGCGTTGGCTTTAATGATGTCATTGCTGTCGCCGATTGTTGCCACGGCAAGCGGGGAAGCTAACGAATGCCCAATGATGAAGAACCTCGAATGCCTCAGAAGGCATTTAGCATTGATGGCATCGGCTTCCTCCGACCAAGCATCGTTCAGCCGTAGCAAGGAATTTCACTGTCCGGCGAGTTGTCTTTTGGCAAACTCTGGAAAACAAACGACAGTGGCCGTGCCGGTGGTTCAGGCCCCGCAGCTAGTTGCGAACAGGTCAATACAGGTTACGGCGAAATGTATCTTCGTTAAGACAGGCCATTCCTCTCATACCGACCGCGGTCCTCCATCAATCTAAGCTTTGTGGGAGGAGCAACCCTTACGCCACAAGGGCTGGGAAGCCTCCTTTCAAGAGCTTTCGAGCGCGCATTCCCTGAAGAAACTATAAGCTGGCGCCCATTGATGAGGTCCTCGACTCTACCTCCTTTCGACCGCTAGCAATAACTCTCCTGCAGGGATGGGACAGCAGGGAGTGGAAAGCGCGCTTGGGATTCCTCAGAAGCATTTTGCACTGGCACCATCAACGAGGCCTCGACTCTGCCTCCTTTCAACGGCCAGTGGTTTCCTGCAAGGGATGGGTAGCAGGGGCCGTATTTGACAAGCAGCGATAGGCTGTGTCCACGGTTTTTTTGGCTCGCCCCATTTCACGACACCCCCGTCCTCGTTTAGAATCGCCTCTCTACTTGTAACGTTCACGGAGGATGTGCTATGCGGTGTGTCTTGATTTGTGTTACCGGCTTTGTAGTCCTAACAGCATCGAGCGTAAATGCACAAAACCCGGATCAACACCCATCACCCAAGTTTGACGTTGCCAACATCGATAAATCAATAGATCCGTGCGTTGATTTTTATCAGTACGCATGCGGCAACTGGATAAAGAATAATCCTATTCCTCCGGACCGTTCCCAGTGGATGAGTTTTGGGGAGATCGAAGAACACAACTACGTTGTGCTTCACCACATTTTGGAGAAGGCTAGCGTCGATGATCCGAAACGCAGCGCAACCACGCAAAAAATCGGCGATTACTATGCAACTTGCTTGGATGAGCAGGCGGCTAATCGCAAAGGATATTCGCCGATCAAGCCTGATCTGCAGCGCATTGCCGCAATCAAGGATCGGGGCGAAATGTTCGAGGTAATGGGCCAGATGGAGAGTCATGGCGCTGGTGCGCCGTTCAGCTTTTCTTCTACGTCCGATATTCACAATTCGGGTATGACGATAGCCTACATCGATCAGGGGGGATTGAGTCTCCCAGGGCGTGACCTTTATTTGGACGACAACCCTCGTAACATCGCTATGCGGCAAGGCATGCTTGCCTACATGAAGGGAGCTTTCACTCTCATTGGCCAGTCGCCGGAACAGGCATCCCAGAATGCAGACGCAGTGATGAAGATTGAAATCCAGCTGGCAAAAGGCTTCATGGACAAGGTGTCGCGCCGTGACCCCAAGAACCTCGATCACAGGATGGCTGTGTCTGAAATCGAGTCCCAGGCTCCTCACTTTCACCTCGACCGCTATTTCAGAGGATTGGATACTCCGGACTTCAAAGATTTGAATGTTGGTAATCCTGATTTTTTCAGAACTCTTGATCCAGTCATTGAAAGTACTCCGCTGGAGACGTGGAAGGCGTACATGGTTTGGCACCTCCTAACCACTACAGCCGACTGGCTCTCAGATGATTTCGCGCAGGAGCATTTCAAATTTCGGCAACTCCTAACAGGTCAGATGGAGTTTACGGTTCGGTGGAAACGTTGCGTGGAGGCAACAGACGATGCTCTGGGAGAAGCACTGGGGCTTCCATTTGTCGAAGAAACTTTTGGGGTGGATGGAAAGCGGCGAATCGGGGAAATGGTTGACGAACTGGAAAAGGCTTTACAGCAGGACATCACACAAGTACCTTGGATGACCGAAGCCACCAAGACGGAAGCTCTTGCTAAGTTGGCAGCCATCCGCAACCAAATCGGCTTCCCTGACAAGTGGCGCGACTACAGCAAGCTGAACATTGTGCGCGGCGACCTCGTGGGCAATTTATTTCGGTCCAATCAGTTTCTCATTGACCATGTTTCACAGAAGATTGGCAAACCCATTCCGAAGGACGAATGGATTATGACTCCGGCCACGGCAAATGCGTACTACGAAGTGACCCGGAACGAGATTGTGTTTCCAGCGGGGTTTCTCCAGCCGCCATTCTTTGACCGCGGCATGGATGATGCGGTGAATTTTGGAGGGGTCGGAATGGTAATTGGCCATGAACTGACTCATGGTTTTGACGATCAAGGCCGTCAGTACGATGCAAAGGGGAACCTGCGCGATTGGTGGGCCCCACAGGACGCCCAGGAATTCGCAAAGCGAGCCGATTGCATCGCGGAACAATACAGCAGCTTCGCGGTGGGCGATCTCAAACTGAACGGCAAACTCACTTTGGGCGAGAACACGGCGGACAACGGGGGAACTCGGATTGCCCTTATGGCCCTGCATGATTTAATGGCCCGCACAAAGCAGGACCCAAATCAGAAGATCGATGGATACACTCCCGATCAACGTTTCTTCCTGGCTTTTGCCCGGAACTGGTGTTCCAACTCTTCTCCACAGTCGGAACGCATGCACCTCATGATGGACTGGCATTCCCCCGGTCGATGGCGCACGAATGGCGTAGTGCAGAACATGCCCGAGTTTCAAAAGGCATTTGGTTGTAAGGCTGGCGATCCGATGGTTAGGGAAAACGCCTGCCACGTGTGGTAAGAACTGGTCCTTACTGTGCGCGCAATGCAATCATGGGATCCACTCCCATGGTGCGGGTCGCCGGTATATAGCAGGCCAGACCCCCTATTACGATCACCACTAACGCGACCGCAGAAATAATCAGGGGGTTTCCGGCATTAATCCCGAAAAAGAGACTACCGACAGCCCTCCCGGCAAAGAATCCCGTTATCACGCCCACCACCAACCCTATGAGCACGGGTGTCATCCCCTGGCGCATTACTAAGCGGCGCAGCCCCGACCGGGGCGACCCTAAAGCCAAGCGGATTCCCAGTTCATAGCGACGCTGCTCAACCGAGTAGGAGACGACGCTATATATTCCTAACGCTGCCAAGAAAAGAGCAAATCCGCTAAACAGATGAGCCAGCAACATCTGGAAGCGGCGACCTGCAACTGAATCAGTAACGATCTGGTTCATGGAACGAACCGATGTCACCGCCACGTCTGCATCAACACTGTGTATGGTTCTACGGACATCGGTGCCCAACGAACCTAGTCTTTCAGAAGAAGTACGCGCGACCAGCGATGCCTTGCCGGGCATTTCAAGTTGCCAATAAGGAATATAAACGAGTGACAGTGGGGGCTGTTCCAGGCCGGCAGTCCGAACGTCCCCAACCACACCGATTACTTCAACCATCGGTGTAGCACTCGAACCAGGGTGAAATTGCCTGCCGATTGGGTTGTCTTTGGGCCAAACTCGCCGAGCTACCGTTTCAGAAATTACAGCAACCTTCTTATCCTTATCCTTGTCACTTTCGTCAAACAGACGACCTTGGAGCAGAGGGATGCCAATGGACTGGAAATACCCAGGGCTGGCGTAGCGATAGTTCGCCATCAGGTTCTCGTAGTCCCGCTGAACAACGCCGGGAACATTGACAACCATGATGAAGGCTTGTCCCTCCAAAGGCAGTTTGCTCACCCAAGCCGCATCCTGCACGGCCGGGAGACCTCGCACCGCAGTACGCACCTCTTCATAGAATCGCACCCTATCAGGTGCTTGTGCATACTTCTGCGGTGGTAAAGAAACCTCAGCTGTGAGGACGCCTTCAACTGCAAAACCTTTTTCAACGTTCAGAACGCGAAACAGGCTGCCGGTCAGAGTGCCCGCTAGAATCAGGAGCACCGCGGTCAGGCCGACCTCAATACCAATCAACGTTTGGCGCAAGAATGTGGCTGGACGGTCGACCGACGCAGTGGTGCCACCAGACTTAATCAATTGTTGCACGTCTGCATGAGCGCAGCGCCAAGCTGGCATAAGGCCGGACAGTATGCTAGTCAGTAACGACAGAGCAAACGCGAATAAGAGAACGCGAGCGTCAATATGGACTTCGTCCAATCTAGGAAGATCAAGGGGTGCAGCTCGAATCAGCCAACGCAATCCCAAGTACGCGGCCGCGATGCCCAATATTCCTCCAAGCAAGGAGAGCGGCAGTGTCTCCGCCAACATCTGGCCGATCAAGCGCGTGCGTGAAGCTCCTAGAACAGTTCGAATCGCAGCTGCATGCATTTTCTTGGAGGCTCGCACCAGAAGAAGGCTCGCGAGATTGACGCAGACAATGAGGAGGACAGCCCCAACTGAGGCTAGCAGAAGAAGCAATCCCCGCCGAGATGAACCTATGATCTCCGATTCCAGGGAAGTCAATTCGGCGCGCAACTCGACTTGGCGGTGCGTATTGTTCCCTTCCTCAGCGGCAATCTGGGCCTGGGCCACGTTCAGATCGGCGAGCGCCTGACTGGGCTTCATACCCGGCTTCAAGCGAGCTATTGCGGCCAACCGGAAATTGCCGAACAGCTCTAACTTGTTGGGATCGAGCCCCATGGGCTTGAAGAATTCCACGCGAGGGCCAAACTGCACCCTTTGGCCCAGTTGTTCTCCTTTTGGGAACCGGAAGGATTCAGGCAGAACACCGATCACCTCGTAAGGTTCACCATTCAAGCTGATGTTCTTGCCGACCAGCGCAGGATCGGAATGAAACTCATCCCGCCAAAAAGCATTGGTCAAAACAACGAGATGATCGCGGCCCGGCAAGTCTTCCCCCGCAGCAAACGTTCTCCCTAGCCAGGCCGTAACCCCCAGAACCTCAAAAAGATTAGCGGAGACACGGGTTCCATCGACCTCGCGAGGCTCGCCCGAGGAGGTGAGATTCATCGGAAAGGGCTCTGCGACCGCGATGCCGTCGAACGAATGCGTGTCGTGCTGCCAGATCGAAAAATTCCTCAGGTTGGCCGGCCACGATCCGCTCATTTTCCCCATCATAGGCACAATCTCACGCACCAAATAGAGCTGCTCCGGATGTCGGTAGGACAAAGGACGCAAGAGGATTCCGTTGATCATCGAAAATATCGCTGTGTTTGCTCCGATACCGAGCGTCAGCGCAAGGATCGCAAGACCGCTAAACACAGGTTCTCTAACCAGCTGTCGAACACCGTAACGTAGATCGTTCCAGAAAGTCAGCATCGGTAGCACCAAACTTATTGAAACTATGAAAGCACTTTGACGGGAATTTAGCAACCATGCGATCAATGCTATGGAGTAAACTGAGTGCCTACACTCGGCTAGTGCCACGGTAACAGGAACATGCTGCGAAGTTCGCAAGAAGGCTGTGATTCGTCGTCAAGGGTCTAAGCTGTATGAGAGAAGGATTCGCCTCCGCCGGGCGACCTGTTCGAGGAGGGTTGAAAACCTGGTCTGAGCCACGGCGTCGCGTCCTTGACAAGGAGTCTTGCAATAACGTAATAAAAGCTCCATATATGGTTATTGTTGGCTTAGTCGAGGATGCTGCGCGAGAGAAGGTGAAGTAAACAAATAGTAACCAATCGAGGAAGAAACTATGACCGAGATAGGACAACCGCTGATCCAGATCGAAGACCTCACGAAAATCTTCTACACCGATGAGGTTGAAACGCACGCGCTCGACGGCATACATTTGACGATCCACAAAGGGGAGTACCTGGCCATGTCCGGCCCCTCGGGATGCGGCAAGTCCACGCTGCTCTCGATTATCGGCCTGCTGGACACCCCAACCTCCGGGAACTATCGCCTGAATAACCAGCCCGTCGAAACCCTCGATTTTGCCCAGCGCTCCCGCATCCGTAATCAGGAAATCGGATTCATCTTCCAGAGTTTCAATCTGATTGGTGACCTCACGGTTTACGAAAATGTCGAGTTGCCGCTCACTTACCGCCAGAAAATGCCGGCCGCCGATCGCAAGGCGCGAGTCCTCGAGTCACTGGAACGCGTCGGCATGGCCCACCGCGTACGTCACTATCCTTCCCAGCTCTCCGGCGGACAACAACAGCGCATCGCGGTGGCCCGCGCACTCGCCGGTCATCCTTCCATCCTGCTGGCGGACGAGCCGACCGGGAATCTCGACTCGCGCAATGGCGAGGCCGTGATGGAGCTGCTGCAGAATCTGCATAGCGACGGAGCCACCATTTGCATGGTGACGCACGACTCGCGCTTCGCCAAGCACGCCCAGCGCGAAGTGCATCTGTTCGATGGCAAGGTGGTCGCGGAAGAGGAACTAAAGAGACTCATGGCGGATATACACGCGTGAATACTCTTGTGCGGGATCATTGACTGTTCCCTCCCGCGAAACTTAGCCGCCGCCGTTACGGATTCTGATCGAAGGCATCAAGAAGCTTACGCAACCGCATTGGATTCCGGCTCCTGGGGGTAAAGGGTGACACACAGCCCCGAAGCTTAGGCGCAAGAGCCAAGACGCGTTTGGAGGATCAAGCTACAATCCTTGCCTGACCCTACAGAACCGAGCTGCTGTGTCTAATCGTAGCGAAAGCTCGCTTAACGAGCGACTGTGCGCATTGGCTCTGCTGTTCCTAAAGCTGGGAGCGATCGCCTTTGGCGGCCCCGCTTCGGCGATCGCGCTGATGGAAGGCGAAATCGTCCGCAAGCAGCAATGGCTAACGCGGCAGCAGTTTCTCGATATCCTCGGTCTGACCAACCTCATCCCTGGACCAAGTTCTACCGAGATCGCAATCTACGTCGGGCTCAGGCGCGCGGGGTGGGCGGGCTTGGCGGTAGCGGGAGCAAGCTTCATTGCGCCAGCGGCGGTGATCACAACGGCACTGGCATGGACCTACGTTCGTTTCGGAGCGCTGCCGTTGGCTGAGTCGCTGCTGGGGGGAGTGAAGCCAGCGGTGATCGCTGTGATAGCGATCGCGGTCTGGCGGCTGGGAAGGATCGCAATTCGCGATGTATCGCTGGGCGTGCTGGGAGTGCTGGCAATGGTAGCGTTCCTGATGAAGCTGAATCCATTGTTGATCCTGGTGGTAGGCGGACTGATCGGGATAGCAGCGCAGTTGGCCCACAAGGCGAAAGCATCTTCCGATAGCCCCAGGTTCTCAATCGGAGTGACGCTTCTGAAGAAGTCGTTTTTGCTACCAGGACTTCTGCACGGTGCTTTAGCAGGTCTGCTGGTTTCAGCCGCCGCCATACCGACGACTAAAAGAGTGCCGGTGTTGCGATTGGGCTGGTTCTTTCTGAAAGTGGGCGCGGTACTCTATGGTGGCGGGTATGTGTTGTTCGCTTTTGTCGAGCAAGGACTGGTACGGGATCATCATTGGCTGACGCAACAGCAGGTGCTGGATGCGATCGCGATTGGCCAGTTCACGCCCGGTCCGCTGCTTTCGACCGCGACGTTCATCGGATATCTCCTAGGCGGCGTATGGGGTGCTCTGGTTTCGACCGTAGCGATTTTTCTGCCATCGTTTTTCTACATGGCGATCCTGGGGCCGATCTTGCCCAAGCTTCGCCAATCCCTGTGGATGGCGGCATTTCTCGATTCCGTGAATGTATGTGCGGTAGCGCTTATGGCCGGCGTGACGATAAGACTGGCAGGCGATGCCCTGCATGGATGGCCTATGTGGGTTATCGCTGTAATAGCGCTGGCGGTCCTGTGGAAGTGGAAGATCAATCCAGCATGGGTGGTACTGGGCGGAGGACTGGCGGGCCTCGCGGCCGTAGCGGTGAGGTGAGGCTGGTCGAAATACTGCACGACGGGGCCACAGAGAACAACCCTAGTCCCGGCTGAGTCTTATCCGGTTTAACGGTGAAGTTCTCGGCGCCTCCCTCGCATATAGGCGTCGTTTTGTCGTTCTTATTCGCCTAATACGGATTCTCTACTAACCTGCTCTAACATGAGGGACACTTGCAAGTAGATACAAAGCACGTTGTTGGTCCAATGGTGGCTCGCATCGCTTGACCATGAGCACTGCTCTTTGTGTTAATATGTCGAGCACGTGCCGCGACGGGGATTGCGGCGGGGGCTTCGGTATGAATACTCTCATTTGGAAATTAGGATTATTCATCGTTTGCACTTCGATGATAGTTCATTCGCAAGAGATAAGAGTGGCCGCTGCGTCAGATCTGCAGTTTGTGTTCCAAGAGGTAGCAGCACGATTTGAGCAGCAGACCGGAAATTCAGTCAAGTTGTCCTTTGGTTCTTCGGGTAACTTCTTTTCTCAAATACAGAATGGTGCTCCCTACGATCTGTTCTTCTCCGCAGATGCCGAGTATCCTCACCAATTGGAATCAGCCGGTTTTACTGAGCCGGGGACCCTCCAACAGTATGCCACCGGCAAGATTGTTCTGTGGACGACGAGCGACTCCGGTCTCGATGTCAGCCGTGGGTTGAGTGTTCTCTTGGAGTCCGGAGTCACAAAGATCGCTTTGGCCAATCCAATGCACGCTCCTTATGGCCGGGCGGCTGTCGAAGCCCTTAAGGCGGCAGGTATCTATGACAAGATTACTAATAAGCTAATCTACGGGGAGAATGTCTCTCAAGCAGCGCAATTTGTCGCTTCGGGCAACGCGCAAGCCGGCATTCTTGCGTTTTCACTTGCTGCTTCCCCGGTGATGAAGGCCAAAGGCAAATATTTCATCGTCCCAGCGGACTCATATTCCACTTTGGATCAAGTAGGCGTTGTTTTGCGGTCTTCTCAGCAGAAAAAAGTCGCTAAGTGTTTCATGGAATTTATTGGTGGAGTGGAAATAACTGAACTTATGAGGGAATATGGGTTTGAACTGGCAGGCGTCCCTTTGCTGGCCAGCAAGAAGCCGGTCCAGAAATTTTGCTGCTGTTGAACCTAGTGGGAAGTTGGTTTCAAGGTGGCGCACCATGTTGCGGAATTCCAGCCAGTGCGCGTAGCTGCGTAGCGATTGATGCCGTTTTCGCACGATCTGTCCTTTGCGCTCCCCGCACCGCGGGCGCAATGTTCGAGCCACCCAACTCTTCAGTAGGCAAACGATAACGTAATCCCAGATAAATCTCGCGCGGGTTGTTCCAGTGCTACCCGCCGAAAGTGAGGCTGTTGTCATAGTCGACGCGTCGATTGGCAACATTTAGTGCGGTGAAGGACGTGGTGAGGCGTTCGCCGAAATCCTTGCCAAGCGACGGATCGAAGGTGGTGCGCCGCGGGAGGTAATTGCCCGGCCGGGTAGGAGCACCAGGGAAAACGTTGCTGAAGCCGGAGCCGCAGTAAAGCGTTGTCGAGACGTAGGCACGTCACAACTTGTTCCCTTGGAACTGGAATGTGCAAGGCTGCTGCCGGCTTGTCGGCAGGAGTTTGCGAGTGCCCGGTGACTTTGACGTTCTCCAGCCAGTACCTGTCTGACTCGATGATGACATCGGCGGTGATAGAGTCGCCGGGCTGGAGTTGATTGAGCGCAGAGGCCGGCTTGATGATGTAGGGCATGATCATCGCAACCATGAAGCCGGGGACGGCCTCGTTGTCGATGACGGCCATTCCCGCTTCCTTGTAGACGGAGATGACTTTGCCCTTGAGGGAATAACGCCTGGTACCGGATTGAACGGTGGCGCTGGGCTGTGAGGTTCCGCGGTTGCAGGCAGCGGAAACAACGAACAGGAAGCACAAGCAGAAGAGTGCAAGACGTGGCGAAGGTGAAGCGAATTTGTTAGGCATATTCAGCCTTGGTTGTACTGGTCTCAGTTTTCGAGGTGCAGCGCCGGAAGGTGTAATTGATGGTCCGACGCCTTGCCTGAAGGTGTGCCCTGGTACGAATTTCAGTCTTTCCGCAGCCTGTGGAAGCCGTGCCCTTATCACATCCATAATGAGAGACCAGTTCTCTATTATCTCCGACATTGGTCTCCTCAGTAGTGAAAACGATAGCGAAGTTCGGCGTAGATTTGGCGCGGCAGGTTCCAGTGGAATCCGCCGTAGGTCACGCTGCTGTCGTATTCGGCGCGGCGATTGGCTACGTTCAACGCGGTGACTGACGCGGTGAAGCGTTCTCCGAAGTCTTTGCCGAGCGAGAGATCGAAGGTGGTGTGCTGGGGAAGATAATTCCCCGGATAAGGCGCGCCCGGGAACGCGTTGCTGAATCCGGAGCCGTAGTAAACGTTGGTGGAGGCGTAGGCGCGCCAGGGGAGGGTGAGGTCGCCGCCGACGTTGAGCGTGTTGCGCTGGTCGTGGTCGAGCGGACTAAGGCCGGGGGACAACGTGAAATCGGTAAGTCCGCCGGTGATGGTGCCGCTGCCTTCGGCGATCTGATTGGAGTAGGCAAGGTGGAGTTGGCCATGGTGGGCTATGCGGGGAGAACGCAAAGTCAGTTCCCATCCGCGAATCACGGCCTGCGACACCGTCAGGGGGAAGAAGATGCTGGAGGCGCCGATGTTGTTGTGGTCGAGGAAATTGTTGACGTTGGTCTTGAAGTTATCGGCGTCGAGGATCCATCCGCGGTAGGGGATGGTGACGCCGAACTGATGTTCTTCATCGCGCTCGCCGGAGAGCGTGATGAAGCCGAGGCCTTGCTGACCGGTGTAGTTGATCAAAGCCGGGCCGGAGATGGTTTCGATGGGCGGGGCCTGATAGTAGTGACCGTAGAAGGCGCGGAAGGTCCAACGCAAGCGAGGAATGGTGACGGTGGCGCCGAAGCGTGGGCTGATGGCGGACTCGGAGATGGGCGTCTCCTGCGAACCGGCGGGAAAGTTGCCTTCGGAAAAACGCGTGGGGCGCATGCCCGCGGACAGAGTCAGCCAGGGAAAGGGATGGAAGCGGTCGTCGATGTAAAAAGTTGCGAGATTGGCAGTGGGGCTTTCGGTATCGGTGAAGGGAGCGTTTCCGCTGCCGTCATTGAATATAGCGCCGAAGGTTTGGTTGTCGCTCTGGTAGAAGCTGAGGAAGCCGACCTGCAGATCGTTCTTGTTGTAGTTGGCGGCGACGCTGGCCTGGCCTCCGGCATAAGTGGAGCCGCGGTTTTCGGTGGTGGCGATGGGATTGTCGTTGGGATTACTGCCGTAGTCTCCGCTGTTGTAATGGTAGAAGGGTGAAACGGTGGTCAGGAGATGGGAATTGAAAGTGTGCAGCCAGGTGAAGAGGAAGCCGGCATCGGTCTCGTGTTGGCCATCGCGCAGGCCGATGCTGGGGTATTGCGGGGAGAATCCGTTGGCTGGGATCGATCCGTTCTCGATGTCGTTGGGGTTCGGATCGTAAGGGATCTGATAATAGTCGCGGCGGGCTGAGGTCATCAGGCGGAGCTGGTTGGAGGGATCGAGATTGTAGATGAAGGATCCGAAGCCGCCGACGCCGTTGACGGCGTCATGCACAACCTGGGGAACGGGCGGCTGCAGGCCGAGATCGCTGCGGTTGCCGTTGACGCTGGCGTAGTAGGCGAAGTTTTTCGTATGGCTGCCGAAGCTGAGTTCATCGTCGGTCTGGTAGAAGTTGCCGGCGGTGATGGTGAGTTCGGCTTGATTGTTGCGCTCGAACCCGGTGCGGGGCACGACGTTGAAAACGCCATAGGTGCGGTCGCCGAACTCGGCGCTATAGCTGCCGCGATTGACTTCCACGTAATCCAGGTCCTTGGGATCGAACTGGGGGCCCAGATTCTGCGCGATGGCGGTGTTGATGACCGGGATGCCGTCGAGCAGCCAGGTGATCTGGTGGCCGCCGCGCATGTGGAGCATGTCATGAGTGACGTAGGCGCCGGGGACGTAGTCGGTGATCATCGCCATGCTGTTGGTGCCGTCGGCGCCGGGAGTGCGCTCGATGTCGAGGCGGTTGACGAGAGTCGTGGGAGTGAAGCTGTCAGTGGCGACGACCGCGGGCGCGGCAGAGACCGTTACTTTTTCATTGGCCGAGGCTACTTGCAATTGAAAGTGAACCACCGGCACAGATCCCGAGATGACGATAACCTCCTGGGAAATCTGCGCGAAGCCCTTGCTGGCGACGCTGAGGGAGTATTCGCCGAGAACGACGGCGTTGAACTGGAATTCACCGTTGGCGTCGGTGGTGACGCTCTTGCCCCAGTCCGAAGATTTTGCTTTGAGCATCACCATGGCGCCCTGTACGGGGCGATGTTGCGGATCGTGCACGACGCCGCGAATGGCGCCGTAGTCGTTGGCGAAGGTAGAAATGCCGGTGAGCAGCAACGCCATAATGACGAGGATCTTCGTGGGATTCATTCTGTCTCCATGGGGATCGGGTTAGAAGCCGGGGCGGAGCCGAACTTACTTCGGCGACGCGCAGCGACACTTTCCTTTCCGGAAAATGCAGTTATGCGTTAAGCCAAATGAAATGCAGGAGACGGCTTCAGCAGGCGGGCGGGGAGCGGGTGGATGGGAAACCGGCGGAGGCAGCGTCCGGGAAGTCTGGTTGGATTCCGGCTACGCGCGCATGGTCGGCTTGCAAGCAGAAGGCCGCGAGTTTCGGCTGCGGGTGGGCCCATTGGGCGGTGGTGACAGCGCGGCAACAGTCACCCTTGCAGCAACTGGCGTCCTGGATAACAAGCCGTCCCGTGTCTGAGACCCACTCTGAGGCCAAGGAATCGTGGCATTTATGAACTGCCTTCCGGACACAACATGCATGCGGCAGTGGCGCGGCGACCGCCAGGGCCATGGGGCCGAGGTTTCCCAGTAGGCCGATGAGCAATAAGTATATGGCGATCCGTCGATGCATGAACGTCAGCTTACTAAGTTAAATACAAGAGCCGCTCCGAAATCCTATCACAGGCATCGTGCTCCGCAACATTGTGAACGAAGAGAGAAATGCCCGAACGGGAGACGGAACGTGGGCGTAAGCTTGACCCAGACGCAGTGCTCGCAGCAGAAATAATTTCTTCTTGTTACGACATCGGGACAGACTCAAAGGAACCTAGCCATATAACTCTTTAATTTACTGGATGATAGGAGGGTTGTGCTTGGTATTCCAGTAGTAAGAAATGGCCCCACTGTCGATTTCATTTCGTTCGGAATTTGTAAATCATTCGTGGGTGGCCTGGCCCTTTCGCGCTTAGTCATCATTCGGCACACATCGGTTCAGCAATGCGGCTGCCGGCGCGGTAAAACGGCCCCCCTTCCCCTTAAGTCTGCACCGCCGCGTCAGTGAATGGTATCTTTCTTCTTCTCTGGCTTGAGCAACAAGTCCTGGTAATCAAAGCTGAAATCGGCGAGCGGAGAAACCGCTTGCATGCTGGCACTATCGATATCTCCATCCGATTTCAGCGAGAAGGTGACGAACGCGTCTTCTATGGTCCGCCGGCGCCAGTGCGCTTTGAAGGTGTCGTATAGCCACGGTTGTAAGTCGCCGATCATGCCCGGCGTGTGATCGAAGCTAATAACCAGACATCCGTTTTCCATGCGGATAGTGATCGGGCCATACCATGCGTCGTTGTAGACTCCAGCATATTTCTCGAGCGGCAAGGATGGTTTGGAGTTCGCGGCACGCGCGGCCCCGGCTGCCTTCATGCTTTCCTCGGCATCTTTTTCCTCCATGTCCTTAAGCGCCTTGAATCTGGCGGTCCAGTCCGTTGGTGGAATACTTAAGTACTGGTCGAGGATGTGATACAGAATCGACTCGAAAGCTTCTTCTGACTGGGCATTGGTCAGAACGACTGCCCCGAGATTTTCCTCCGGCAGCAGCACGACCCGCGAAACGAACCCCGCGACTCCGCCCGTATGGCTGACTAATTTTCTCCCATGATAGTCGCGCAAAAACCAACCCAGACTGTAGGCGGAAAAATTCGTTTTCAACGAAGCCAGTGGCGGCGGAAGATTCCTGATCGGTAAAATCGTCTGGGGCGCCCACATTTCCCTTGATTGTCGCTCGCTGAACAGGCGCCCGTCGCGATCGCTAAACTTGCCGCGGTTCAGTTGCACTTGCAACCACTTCGCCATGTCCATGGCACAGGAGTTGATGGAGCCTGCCGGTCCTACGTTGTCAAGCGCCTCCAGCGCAATCACTTGCAGCTTGCCATCGACGCGCGAGTGCGGGGAGGCATAATTATCCGCAGGTTTGAAAGCAGTCGTGGTCGTGTTGGAGTTGGTCATCCCGAGTGGCATAAAAATATTCTGTCTGATGTAGTCGTCCCAAGACGTTCCCGTCACCGCCTGAATGATTTGGCCGGCGACCATATAGAGCAGATTGTCGTAGGCAAAACGGCTGCGAAAACTGTAAGCCGGTTTTAAGAAGCGCAGCTTGTAAACGATTTCGTCACGCGTGTAGGTAGATTGTGGCCAGAACAGCAGATCGCCTTCACCCATGCCCATTCCGCTGCGGTGGGAGAGCAGATCGCGGATGGTCATCTCGTGTGAGACATAAGGGTCATACATCACGAATCCCGGCAGCCGCTGATAAACGGGATCATCCCAGGAAAGCTTACCCGCATCCACCAGCATCGCCAGAGCCGCGGCGGTAAACGCTTTTGTATTCGAACCAATGCCGAACATGGTGTATTCATCGACCGCCGTGGGATTACCGAGCTTTCTTACGCCGTAACCTTTGGCGACGACAATCTTTCCATCTTTCACGATGGCCAGAGACAGGCCGGGCACGTCAAAAGTTTTCATTGCGGTTGCGACGTAGGCGTCAAGGTCGGAGGGCGCGGCTGAGGGCTCCGCAGTCTGCGCCGAGATCGACCATGTGAGGAGCATGGCAATAGGGAATGCGACGAGTCTTCGGATGCTGCGACCGGGCAGGTTTGAACGTGACATAGGCGCCTCCGCGAGTTTGGTGTGCAAAAGAATCACGCCGAGATTAAAACACAGATAAGGGGAATTTCCGAGAAGATTGCTGTTGGCGCGAGCCAGGCATCCGTTCGGGTGCGGTTCAGGGATGGAGGGCCATGATTTCTAGCGAACGCATCCTCTGGGAGGTCGATACCCAGGCTGATTTCATGCTTCCCGGAGGCAAGCACTACGTGCCGGGTGCGATTGTTCCATCATAAATTGTCGGCATTGTCACAGTCCAAGCCCAACTCCCAAGTTGATGGATGAGGCTTGATTGATTTCCAGCGCGGAGGTCTTGGAGACATCGGCTCCGAGCTGAGGACCTAGTTTTGCCATGTTGTCTGTGAAAAGGGTGGCCGCGTGGCTAGCGCGGGAGATGGAGACGTAGGCGAAGCGGGAGTTGAGCAGGTCTGGGTGAACTTTGTTATCGGCGTGGACGAGAACGCGTTCGGCGGTAAGGCCCTGGGAGCTGTGACTCGTGACGGCGTAGCCGTGGTCGAAATGACGATGCTCGCTGGTGTTGAATTCGATCCGGCGGTTGTTGTCGAGGCGTGCAGAGAGTTGACCATCGGGACCGAATGACGGTTACTTTGTTCTGGTACATGAGTGTCTCCGTTTGTGGAATCTCCCGATCTTGGTCGGGGGCACCAGTTGAGCGAGTGGGCCATGCTCCCAAGTGCCGAAGCTCTGCATTTACGGAGGGTCCGGAGAAATCTTTTCGGGCGCTTCTTCCGAACAAGATTTGGAGGGAAACCGTAACCCGCAGGGCGGCGCAGCCAAAGCAGAAGAGCGAGCTGCCGCAGGGCGCATGAAAAGCCCCGACGCGGTGCCCGAACAAAGGCGGGACACGTAAACAGCAGACACGCTCCAGAGCAAAAGTATTCGTCTGCGTCTTGGCGAAGGAAGTCCGCCACAATGGCAGTCCGATTCGCGTGCGCATGTCCGCCGAAAGAAGGGTGCAACGAGCCAACGCCGTTGCACGTAGGAGCGATCAGGCTACGATCACAATCGTGAAACTCGGTTGGCGGCGATTCTCCAACACGACACAATCTCTATGAACTCCAGTATGATTCGGCAGGAGAATTGTGATCAGCACTGTTTGGGAATTTGCGCGAGTGGATCAGTGGATCTCCTCGAATTGTGCTGCGCGGCTTTCGGGTTGGAATATCGACGAACCGCTAGGCCGGTTTCATTGCATCGTCGGAGGGGACGGGGTCTGCGGGTGCTCTACGCGAGCGTGGTCCGACTGTGGTCCAATAGGTGTGCTTTGGTTTTCAATGACTTTCTGTCGTTCCCGGCGCCGTCAAGTCGTTGAAATGCACTGCTGTCGTTTATTCTGTTGGGCTCATAACCCAAAGGTCGGTGGTTCAAATCCACCCCCCGCAACCAACTCCTCTGTTTGGTTTCGGTGGGTTGAGCCAATCCACTCGCTTCCCCGGTAACTCTAATCCCCGAAATCCAGTCGATTTCCCCCCGATTCTTTGCTCAAGTTTTGCTCAAGTTTTCGCGGGGACGCTCATCTCAGGTGTTTCACCGTCTTCGTGCTCTTCCCCGAGTCTAGAACTCTAGAACCGTCAATCCTCCCGGCCTGCTGCCGAGTGAATCCGTCGTCATTCTTCACATCGTTGGCAAGGCTGGCGTTCTGCTGTGCAGTGGTCGGAACGTATAAAAGTACTTGGTCAACGCCCTACCGGTAACGCCGGGGGCACCCTGCCTGCTCGAATTCGTCGGGTCCGGCTGAGTGCCGACTCTTGTTACGAATCGCGAACAGAAGAGGCTAACGCGCTAAAAGGGGCCAGGATCGTTGTACAGTGGCCAGTTGTTTGTCGCGGTTCTCCGGCCTCTGCAACGACTGCCCTTCCCAATGTGTTGACTCGCGTGGCCGTTGGGTTAATTCCAAGGGAGGTATCCCCGCTGAACTGTATTTCAACTCGATGAGATATTTTCAACTCGGTGAGAAAAGGAGGAACACACGATGTTGTACACACATTGGATCCGGTCTTCGGTCGCTCGATGTTTGCTTGCTATGGCAGATCCGCGACCAATACTGCTACATTTCGCACGCGGAGTCGCGATTGCCGCTGTTCTGATTGCAGCATCCTGTGCCCTGGCTCCATTCGCCAGGGCCGCAGCATTGTCGAGAGAAGTCAATTTCGGCCAGAACGTCTATATTTTCAACCCCACTATGCCGTTAAGCCAGATTCAGGCTACGGTAGACGCGGTGGCAACCCAGCAGGTTTCCAACCAGTTCGGAACCCAGCGCTATGCGTTGCTGTTTGAGCCCGGCACCTACGGAACCAGCGCCAATCCACTCAACTTTCAGGTCGGCTATTACACCACAGTTGCAGGTCTCGGCCAATCTCCCACCGATGTGGTGATTAACGGCTCCATCGACGTGTACAACCAGTGCACCGACGGCAGCTGCGTCGCATCCGACAACTTCTGGCGATCGTTGTCTAACCTGACCATCAACGTGAATGATCCGACCTTCGGCTGCTACTACGGCGAATTCTGGGCAGTGTCGCAAGCCGCGCCAGTGCGCCGCGTCCAGGTCAATGGCTATGCCACACTCATGGACTATTGCACCGGTCCCTCTTACGCCAGCGGAGGGTTTATCGCCGATACTCAGTTCAACGACAGCAGCATAACGAGTGGTTCCCAGCAACAGTGGATCACCCGCAACAGCCAGATCGATAGCTGGTCCAACGGCGTGTGGAATCAGGTATTCTCGGGCGTCATCGGCGCTCCTGCGCAGTGTTTTCCTTGCGGAAACCCCTACACCACGCTCGCCACCAGTCCCGTCACCCGGGAGGAGCCGTATCTCTACATTGACTCCAGCGGAAACTACAACGTCTTCGTCCCTTCGGTGCAGTTCAATTCCGTTGGAACAACCTGGGCCAGCGGCCAGACGCCAGGCTCATCCATCCCAATCTCGCAGTTCTTCATTGCGCAGCCCACGAACACCGCGGCGCAAATCAACACGCAGTTACTCCTGGGTAAGAACCTCATACTTACTCCGGGTGTCTACAACCTGGATCAGACGCTGCTGGTCCTGCGTCCCGATACAGTAGTGCTCGGCATTGGCTTCCCCACTCTGATTCCAGAGAACGGAATTGTGTCGATGATCGTCCTTCCCTCGCAAGGCGTAATGGTTTCGGGGATGATTTTCGACGCCGGAATTCCGAACTCTCCTCTGCTTCTTCAGTTCGGAACTCCGCTCGGCCCAAACTCCAGCTCCGACCCCTCGGCGCTGCAGGATGTCTTTTTCCGTATTGGCGGCGCGGAACCGGGCCAGGCGAACGTTAGCCTTTCAGTCGGCAGCAACAACACAATCCTCGATGACATCTGGGCCTGGCGCGCCGACCACGGCAACGGCGTCGGTTGGACAGACAACACCGCCGACACTGGCCTGATCGTCACCGGTAACAACGTGACCGCGTACGGCCTTTTCGTCGAGCACTACCAGAAATACGAGGTGATCTGGATCGGCAATGGTGGCACGGACATCTTCTTCCAAAACGAGATGCCATACGACCCGCCCAGCCAGGCGGCGTGGATGGAGGCTCCCGGTGTCGATGGCTGGGCGGCCTTTAAAATTACAAACAATGTAACCACCTTCAGCGGATACGGCCTGGGCAGCTACAGCTTCTTCAACCAGGGCGTGAACCTCTATGCGGCAAATGCATTTGAGGTCCCGGCCACGCTGCCGCCCGCAAGCCTCAACGATCTGCTTACGGTCTTTCTCTCCACGGCCGGGTTCGGTGGCATCCTGAACGTGATCGACAATACCGGTGGCTCCTCGACCATCGCGAACCCGGACGCCCCGGTCACCGTGGTGAGCTACCCGTGACGCCTTAACGTTTGATCTGGGTGGACCGATCACGAGCTATCAAGCTCCGCCTCCATGGGGGCGGGGCTTGATGCGCCTTTGCGGACTTGCCTTGACAGAGGCGGTTCCAGTGGCCTACGCTGCGAACCCATAAGCGAGCCCAGTTACCCAGCAAAGGCGGAAGGCATGAGAAGAGTGATGTCTGCCGAGCGAGCGAAGATACGTTCGAGGGCGGTGATAGCTTGTTGTTTCCTCGCCCTGACCGTCTTGGCATCGACCGGAGCCAGGGCCGCGGATAGTAACGAAGTAACCATCGAGCGAGACCTGTCCGCCAAAATGCGTGATGGCGTCACGCTGCGCGCAGATATTTGCCACCCAAAGGCGGATGGCAAATTCCCGGTGCTGGTGACACGTACTCCATATGACAAGAAGGGAGTCATAGATTTTTGCGTGAAGGGCGCGGCACGCGGGTATGTAGTCGTCGCGCAGGATGTCCGCGGGAGATATGCCTCGGAGGGCGACTGGTATCCGTTCAAGTACGAATCTCAGGACGGCTACGACACGGTGGAATGGGCAGCTGCGCTTCCCTATTCGAACGGAAAGGTCGGGATGTTCGGTGGCTCCTACGTGGGCGCGACACAGTATCTAGCCGCAATTGCCAGGCCGCCTCATCTGGTGGGAATTTGCCCCAACTACACGGCGTCCAACTATCACGACGGCTGGACCTATCAGGGCGGTGCGTTCGAGCAATGGTTTAACGAGTCGTGGACGACCGGCCTGGCGCTAAACACCCTAAGCCGCCACGCAAACTCAGCCAGTGATACGGTTAGTTGGACAAAAAAGCTGCCGCTGTGGTCGTACCCAGTGCTCGAGACACCTCCGGTCGCGGGGTTGGCGCCGTATTTCACCGACAGGCTCGCGCACCCCAACTATGACGACTATTGGAAGCAGTGGTCGATCGAAGATCAGTACGCGCAGATTCAGGTTCCCGTATTCAGTTTGGGCGCGTGGTACGACATTTTTCTAGGCGGGACGCTAAGGAACTATGCGCGCCTCAAGAAGGAGGCTGGCACTGAGGCCGCACGGCATGGCCAGCGGCTGATGATCTACGTCGGGGGGCATGCGGGTGGATGGACTAATGGGAAAGTGGGCGCCGTCGATTTTGGAGATAAGTTGCCGTTCGATCTGGGAGAAGTAACCCTGCGCTGGTATGACAGTCTGCTGAAGGGAATAGCCAATGGACTAGACCATGAGAAACCCGTAAAAATCTTCGTCATGGGCAAGAACGACTGGCGCGAAGAAGATGACTGGCCGCTGGAACGCGCAAAGCCGACGCGGTATTACCTGCGCTCGACCAAGCCGGCGAACGGTCTTGATGGAAGCGGCACGCTGAGCACCGCCGCTCCTGCTGACGAGAAACCCGACCAATATGTGTACGATCCGAACGACGCGGCCCCCACCATTGGCGGGCCCCTCTGTTGCGCACCGCTGCCGACAGGGATCGGGCCGGAGGACCAGCGGCCTGCGGAAGCGCGAGCTGACGTGCTCATATTTTCTTCGCCTGCATTTACACAAGACACAGAAGTTACGGGTCCGATTTCGCTCGACCTGTATGTCAGTAGTTCTGCGGTCGACACAGACTTTACGGGGAAGCTGGTTGACGTTTGGCCGAACGGATTTGCCCAGAATTTGACGGAAGGCATTCTGCGCTTACGGGACCGCAATTCGCAGGAGAAACCGGAACTTGGAAATCCCGGGGAGATCTATCGCATCAGCGTGGATCTGTGGGCGACGAGCAATGTTTTTCTGCGAGGGCACAAACTGCGGCTGGAGATTTCCAGCAGCAACTTCCCCCGATTCGATCGAAACCTGAACACGGGCGAGGATCAGGCGCGGGGAACGCACATGGTCAAAGCAACCAACGCCATCTACCACGACAAATCTCGACCGTCGGCTCTGGTTCTCCCCATTGTGCCGTAAGAGCGCTCGTAGACTGTTCGTATCGCATACCGGTCTGGGAAGATGGCCGGCTATACTTCGCTAATCCAGTTTTGCCCGGATTGCCCGTCATCCGTCCGCGGTAGAGCCCGGCGACTTCCTATTGTTATGCCTCGGGGGCGACTTTGCGATTAATTAGAATTGTTCCTCCGGCTGCGGAACCGCCTCCGGGTGGTCGAGAAAAAAAGTTACAACCTCCTCGAATACCTCTTTGCCGACGTTCACCGCGCGGTGGACGCGATCGCTCGGCTCCACCCAATCCACTTCGCCAACAGTGATTTCCCACGACTGAGTTTCTCCGCCATCGCGGAACTCAATGTTCAGTAGATCCCCGCTCAGGACCACGGCCACCCGATGAAAGGGATCGCGATGCCAAGGTGTCGCCTCCCCCGGCGCTAACCGTTGTCGCCGGACCAGGTAATTTCCGCGATGATGCAACACCTGCTGATTTGACGTCAGGTTCATATTCAGTTCCTCCTTGTGCCCTTTGCCGAGCCCAGCGACGACTACCTCCACATCACGCGCAAGTTGAGCTTCTTCTGGTCGGTCCACCGACTCCGGCTCGCTGGTTGCCATTTCTATTATGTTGGAGCTGCTGGTTGCGACGAAAGCCGCGCCGTTCTCTGGCCTGAATCCAGCGAATGCCGGATCATTCGTCGCTGCTGCGAGCCTGGTGTGGATTGCGGCGCGCAAACTATTTAGTCGTGGAGAACGACGTTTAGAAGTGAACTATGAACCTGCAACCCGCTCCCAGCGTCATAGCCGATGAAGCCAAACTCTCTGAACCGATTCATGAAAAAACTGACCCGCGAGCGAGTCGTGCCTATCATCTCGGCGAGAGTCTCCTGGCTGATCTTGGGGATTACAGTCTCGGGCACACCTTCCTTGCCGAAGTGAGCCAGCAAAAGCAGAAGCCGCGCCAGCCTTTTTTCGCTGGAATTGAAAAGCTGATCGACCAAGTCCTCTTCGTAGCGGATGTTTCGCGCCAGCAGATACGCTACGAATAGATCGGAGAACGTGTGTTCCCGGTGCAGTGCAAGCATCATCGCCTTCTTATCAATCCGTAGAAGTTCGCAGTCCGTCATTGCGGTTGCAGACCCCATGCGTAAAGACTGTCCGGCCAGGCCACCTTCTCCGAAAAACTCTCCCTCGCTCAATATGCCCAGGGTTGCTTCCTTGCCAACCTTGGATACCACAGTGAGTCGAACTTTGCCCTCCTGAATGTAGAAGACTGTGTCAGCCGCGTCCCCCTGCGTGAAGATGGTTTGTTTCCTGGGAAAAGCCACAGCTTTCCTGCCCTCGCCGATAGTGGCAAGGAATTTCTTCGGGTCGAAATCGTGATTGTTCTTGGTCAACGTGGCTGATGCCATCAAAGGACTTACTCCCAACGTGGAACTACACTCTCCAACATTCTGTCAGAGTCATGATTCCCAAAGATGTTCACTTTTGATCACAATTGGGAAAAACACCGGCGTGCCCAAAAAAGAACCTGCCGCTAGGCCAAATGTGCTGAAAATGAGCAATATTGAGCACTTTCGCGGCTGGAAACGTTGCATTATGTGGTGGTGAAAACCAGAGAACTCACTCCGAAACAGATATTATCCGTGTCTTGTACTACCTGTGGTGCCGTGGTCGGGGAAGCTTGTGAACTGCATACGGGCGCCCCGCGCACCGAGCCGCACCGGGACCGGAAACTTTCCGCGGCTGAAGCTGTGGAAAAAGAAGCCGGCAAATGATAGCAGCCAGTGAGGCCGGATCTCGTCGGTCCAGAGCAGGTTGACGATTTCCGCGTGTGTCAGAACGAGTATCCGGACGAACCGCCGCTGCACATGAGCACGACGCACCAGTTCCGCAGGTGCGTGTCCGCACCAATTAAGAGTTAGTCGACTTTCTTATACCTCAAGCGGGCGGAAGCAATCCGTCGCAGTCAAATTCGCTATCCAATAACGATTTTCTTACGCTTCTTACGGCCTTTTCGAGGCCCGCATCTTGTGCGTTGTTGAAAACGCTAAAGTCCCTGGGCCCAAACCTGTCCCATAGGCTTGACGTTAGTCGCTCTTTTGTTATAGTTACTATCACATTTTACTGACATCGCGGTTGTTTGTGCGGCTGGCGATGCATTGAAGAAGGAGCGAATGGCTAGTGCGCAGGTGACGCGGAAGTCGGCGGTGGAAAGAGTTGGGGAGCACCCGGTGGCCGGGCTGCGGCAGCGGAAGAAGGCACGCCTGCGGCAGCAGATCATCGAACGTTCTCGATCAGGCTGTTTCGCAAGCACGGATACGAGGCCACGCGGATCGACGACGTTGTACAGTTGCTCGAAATCAGCCAGCCCACTTTTTTCCGATATTTTCCCAGTAAGGATGCGGTCCTGCGCGAGGTGGGAGAACGCGGGTATGCCTGCATCTGCGAGCGCTTGCGTTCTGAGCTTTCGAGCGAGGCGGGGACGGGCGAGCGTTTGCTGCGGTTGTACATAACCATGGCTCGCGAGGTGGAGGCCGACCGGAAACTTTGGCAAGCGGTTGTGCTGTCGGGCGCCATGGATCCGGTGCGATCCGCGGAACTGCGGGGACACGAAGAAGCTGCCGTCAGCCTGCTGCGGGAAATTCTGACGCAGGGACAGAAGCGCGGCGAAGTGACGCGCGCATTCCCCGTTGTGCACTTGGCGGAGTTCATGGAAGGGCTCTACAACACGGTGGTGCGGCAATGGGCGGTAGATCTGACCGGGCCGCACAAGCTCACGGACCGGGTGCGCAGCGCCGTGGACTTCTTCTTGCGCGGCATTCGGCCGTAGAGTTTCCAGGATCACGGCGCACTTCTTTATCGTGAGGCTTGCCTGTTTGAAGAGGGGAAGGCGATGAGAGCCGCCGTTCTGCACGCATTCAAGACACCGTTAGTGCTGGAGGAAGTGGCCCAGCCGGAAGCCGGCGCGGACGAGGTCTTGATCGAGGTGGAGGTTTGCGGTGTGTGTCACTCCGATCTGCATGTGGCCGACGGTGACTGGACACAACTTGCCGGCATCATAAAGAAACCGCTAATCCTGGGACACGAGATCGTCGGACGGGTGGTGGAGCGAGGCGCGGCGGTCACGAGTATCCGGGTGGGAGAACGGGTCGGGGTGCCGTGGGTGCAGTGGACCTGCGGGCAATGTGAGTTTTGCCGGGAAGGCAACGAAAATCTGTGCGTGCGGCAGCGCATCACCGGGGTCACGGTGAATGGCGGATATGCGGAATTTGCGAAGGCTCCCGCCAGCCACGTGGTCGAGATTCCTGACGCGCTTTCCTCCGAGCAGGCGGCGCCGCTTCTTTGTGCGGGAGTTACGGTTCATCGCGCGCTCAAGCAGGCCAGGATGCGCGCCGGGCAGAGGTTGGCGGTTTTTGGCGTTGGCGGACTCGGCCACATTGCCGTCCAGATTGCCCGGGCGTCGGGCGCGGAGGTAACCGCGGTCGATATCTCGGAGGAAAAACTCGCGCTGGCGAAGTCGCTGGGCGCCGTGCGAACGCTGAACGCAGCGACGAGCCACGTGGTGAAAGAGTTGCGCGGCTCGGGCGGGGTGCACGTTGCACTGGTCACGTCGGCAGCCAAATCCGCATACGACACGGCGTTCTATTGTGTGCGGCCGACGGGGACGCTGCTGGCCGTGGGATTGCCTGCAACGGACATTTCGTTTCCCCCGATTCTGATGGCGGCTGGCGAGATTCAGATCAAGGCTTCCGCGGTGGGTACGCGGGAAGATCTGCGTGAGGTTTTGGCGATGGGGGCAGCTGGAGCCGTTCATTGCCAGGTAACGACGCGCCCACTGGCAGAGGTCCAGGAGGTTCTGGGGCAACTGAGCCGCGGCGAAGTCTCCGGCCGAATCGCGCTTTGCCCGCATGGGTAGCTCCGCGCCGATTGTCCCCCGAAAGGACTGTAAATTCCCGAGCAGTGTATTGACGTTAGCGACTATAACATGATATTAACTCTCAGTTTTGTGCGGCTCTGCCCCGCGGAAAGGCCATTCTCGGAGTGAACGTCAAACAACTTTTCGATCTGACCGGACGCGTGGCCATTGTCTCGGGCGGCTCGATGGGGCTGGGTCTGCAGATGGCCGAGGGCTTGGCGGAAATGGGCGCGGATCTTGTGCTCTGCGCCCGCAAGCAAGCGCGCTGCGAGGAAGCGGCGGAAGCCTTGCGCAGCCATGGCGTGCAAACGCTGGCGTTGGGATGCGACGTTAAAGACAAAGCGTCGATTGGCCAGGCCGTGGGGAAGACGCTCGCGAAGTTTGGCCGGATCGACATTCTGGTTAACAATGCCGGCGTGTCGTGGGGATCTCCGGTGGAAGAGATGACGCTGGAGCAGTGGGACAAAGTTCTCTCCACCAACTTGACCGGGACGTTCTTGTTTTGTCAGGCGGTAGGCAAAGCAATGGCCGCGCAAGTATCGGGCAAGATCATCAACATCGCGTCGGTGGCGGGTTTGGGCGGAGCGTCGGCGGAACTCCAGGCGATCGGCTACCATGCGAGCAAAGGCGGCGTCATCGCGTTTACCAAGGACCTGGCTTGCAAGTGGGCGCAACACAACATTCAGGTCAATGCCATCGCGCCGGGATGGTTTCCGACGCACATGTCGGGATGGATCATCGAGCACCGTAAAGATTCTCTGTTGTCGAAGATCCCGCTGGGCCGCTTTGGCGGCGATCACGATCTGAAAGGCGCGGCGGTATTTCTGGCATCGGATGCTTCGGCCTATGTGACCGGGCATGTGCTGGTCGTCGATGGAGGCCAGACGGCCTGGTAGGCAACATCTTTTTATGAATATTCCCCTGACGCCGGTGCGCTTCCTTCGTTACTCGGAACAGCAGTTCCCCCGCAAGACGGCGGTCGTGTGCCAGGAATACCGGTTCACCTATGCCGAATTTGGCAATCGTGTGGGGCGTTTGGCGGGAGCGTTGCGCGGCGCCGGAGTGAAGGCGGGAGACCGCGTGGCGTTCCTCAGCCTGAATTGCCATCGGCTGCTCGAAGCCTACTACGGAGTTCTGGAGGCGGGCTGCGTTTTGCTTCCACTCAATCATCGTCTGGCCGCGCCGGAGCTTGCCTATATTCTGAATGATTCCGGAGCGGCGGTATTGTTCCTGGAAGAAGAGTTTGTGAGTCTCGTGGATTCTTTCCGGCAGAACCTGCGCACGGTGCGCTCGTTTTATCAGCTCGGCGGGACGCCGCAGGCGGACTGGCTTTCCGATCACACTTACGAACAGATGCTGGTTTCCGCCACGCCCTACCGCGAAGAACTAATGGCGTTCGATGAAGACTCCGTGGCGGAAATGTTCTACACCAGCGGAACCAGCGCCAGCCCGAAAGGCGTGATGCTCACGCATCGGAACGTGTACCTGCACGCCATGAACCTGGCTGTGTATCATCACACCCGTTATGAGAACGTGCTGATGCACACCATCCCTTTGTTTCACGCCAACGGTTGGGGAGCGGCTCATACCATCACGTCCGTGGGCGGAACGCACGTCATGCTTCCGCGCTTCGTGCCCGAGGAAGTACTCCGCTTGGTGGAGCGGGAGCGGGTAAGCGCTTTGAGCTTGGTGCCGATCATGGCCAGCGCACTGGTGAACTCGCCGTCGCGTTCCAAGTACAACCTGGGCAGCGTGGAGTGGTCCGTGATCGGCGGTGCCGCATCTTCTTCGACTCTGATCCGCGAGGTCGAGACCACATTGGGATTCAAATGCTTTTCCGGATACGGACTCACAGAGACGTCTCCGTCTCTCGCTACCGCCGAACTGAAGCCGGACATGCAGTGCACGCCAGAGGAGCGGTACTTGCTTCAGGCGATGACCGGCTATGCCTATCCGGGGTCTGAGCTTCGGGTGGTGGATACAGAAGACAACGATGTGCCGCGCGATGGTGTGACGATGGGAGAAATCATTGCCCGCAGTGACGGAGTGATGGCGGGCTACTGGCAACAGCCGGAAGCCACCGCCGAAGCTTTGCGCGGCGGATGGTTCCGCACGGGCGACATGGCCGTGATCGCGGAGAACGGGTACATCCTGATCGTGGATCGCAAGAAGGACATTATCGTGAGCGGCGGAGAAAATATTTCGTCGCTCGACGTAGAAAAAGTGCTATCGGCGCACCCCGGGGTTTACGAAGCCGCTGTAATTCCCGTGACCGACCAGAAATGGGGTGAGGTGCCGAGGGCGGTGGTGGTGGCGAAACCAGGATGCAAGCCCAGTGAAGTGGAACTGATCGAGTTCTGCCGCGCTCGTCTGGCTCATTACAAATGTCCGCAATCGATTGAGTTTTGTGAAAGCTTGCCCAGGACCGCGACGGGGAAGGTTCTGAAAAGAGAATTACGCAAGAAGTATCAAGGAATTGCCCTATGAACAACCTCGTGAAAATCATCAGAGATAACGATGTCGCGGTCATTGCCATCGACAATCCACCGGTGAACGCTCTCAGTCCGGGCGTGCCGGAGGCGATCGGCGCGGCGATCGATGAAATGAATGGCGACCCTGCAGTCAAAGCGGCGGTGGTGATCGGAGCTGGGCGTACCTTTGTCGCCGGCGCCGACATCAAGGAATTCGGCAAGATGACGTCGGGGGAAAAGCCCCGTGGAACGCTGCTCCCCCTGCTGCTTCACATTGAAAACAGCAGTAAACCGGTGGTGATGGCGATTCATGGGAATGCCTTTGGGGGCGGACTGGAACTGGCCATGGCCGGCCACTACCGGGTCGCATCGCCCACGGCGCAGGTGGGCCAGCCGGAAGTGAAGCTGGGAATTATTCCCGGGGCCGGCGGAACCCAGCGTCTACCGCGCCTTGTGGGTGTTGCGAAGGCAGTGGAGATGTGTGCCGAGGGCAAGTCTGTCTCGGCCCCCGACGCAGCCGCCCTAGGACTGATCGATCGGTTGATCGAGGGGGACCTGCTCGCGGGAGCGACAGCTTTCGCTCGTGAAATCGCGGGCAAGCCTGCGCCCAAGACGCGGGAACGAACGGAGAAGTTGGGAACAGCCGCAGAAAACGCGATGGTTTTTGCGGCAGCGCGCGATGCCACTCGCAAGAAACAACGAGGGATGCAGGCTCCTCTGGCGGCGATCGATGCCGTGGAAGCCGCAACGAAACTGCCGTTCGAGCAAGGCTGCCAGGCCGAGGCGAAGCTGTTCACCGAATGCCTTTTCTCCGATCAATCGAAGGCGCTCATCCATGTTTTCTTTGGCGAGCGCGAGGTGGCAAAGATTCCCGACGTTCCCAAGGAAACTCCAGTGCTCCCCGTAAACCGTGTGGCAGTCGTTGGCTCCGGAACCATGGGCGGAGGAATCGCGATGGTGTTTGCCAACGCGGGCATTCCGGTGCTGCTGAAGGACGTGGATCAGGCGGCGCTCGACGTAGGCCTGGGAAAGATCCGGAAGAACTATGCCAGCTCAGTGCAGCGCGGACGTTTCACGCAGGCGTTCGTGGATGAACGTCTGCAACTGATCGCGCCGGTGCTCAGCTACGACGCGTTCTGCGACGTGGACATGGTGGTGGAGGCGGTTTTCGAAGGCATGGCGTTGAAGAAGAGCGTATTTGCGGATCTCGACCGCGCCTGCAAAAAGGGAGCAATTCTGGCCAGCAACACGTCGACGCTCAATATCGATGAAATCGCCGCAGCCACCTCGCGGCCGGAAGCGGTGATTGGAACGCACTTCTTCAGTCCGGCAAACATAATGCGGCTGCTCGAGATTGTGCGCGGGAAGAAATCGAGCAAACAAGTTATTGCCACTTGCATGCAACTGTCCAAGAAGCTGGGCAAGATCGGCGTGCTGGTTGGGAACTGCCGCGGCTTCGTGGGCAACCGCATGTTCGGCCCGTATCGCCGGGAAGCGCAGTTCCTGGTGGAAGAGGGAGCAGATGTAGAGGCCGTGGACAAAGCGCTGGTCGATTTTGGAAACGCCATGGGTCCGCTGGCCACGGGCGATTTGGCGGGTCTCGACGTGGGCTGGCGCATTCGCAAAGAATACCGCCATCTGGAAAAACCTGGAATCCGCCAGCCGTTCGCCGAGGACCGTCTCTGCGAGATGGGCCGCTATGGCCAGAAAACGGGGAGAGGATGGTATCGCTACGACGAGAACCGGCGCGCGAGCACAGATCCCGAGGTGACTGCGCTGGTGCGGAAGTGGAGCGCAGAGGCCGGAATCCCGCCGCGCCAGATCTCCGCCGCGGAAATCGTCAACCGCTGCATCTATGCGCTGGTGAATGAGGGAGCGCGGATTCTCGAAGAGGGATTCGCGCTGCGTGCCGTCGACATCGACATCATCTATCTCAACGGTTACGGGTTTCCGGCTCATCGGGGCGGCCCGATGTGGCACGCCGACACGGTGGGATTGCAGAAGGTCCACCAGCGCATTTGCGAATTCCATCAGCAGCACGGGGAACTGTGGGCGCCAGCTCCTCTGCTGCAGCGCCTGGCGGAAGCGGGTAGAACGTTTGCCGAGTTCGACAAGGAGCAGGGCGCGGCGGGGCTGTTCGAACGGACGAATTCAGCATGAGGCACATCACCGTGGTGCGTCACGCTCAAGCGTCTTTTCTGGAGGCCAACTACGACAAGCTGTGTGCGAATGGTGAGGCGCAAGCCAGATTACTCGGGGAGTATTGGTTGCGGCGAGGCATGATTTTTCACAAAGCGTATTCGGGCCCCGCATCCGGCAACAGGAGACGGCGTGGATCGTAGCCGATGTGTATCGCGACGCAGGTCACAGTTTTCCTGAGATCGTAGCGATGGGCGAATTCGATGAATATCAAGCCGAGGCCGTGATGCGCACGTGCCTTCCACAACTCATGCTGAATACAGAGATTAACGAACTGCAGATCGCGTATGAGAGTTCCCGCGAGCCGGACGAGCGGCGGAGGACTTTTCAGAAACTGTTCGAGCGCGTAATCGGCAAGTGGGTTGCGGGCGAAACCGCGGCGGACGGCATTGAATCCTGGCCTGAGTTCTGTTTGCGGGTGGAGCGCGGGCTGGTGCAGGTGATGCGCGGCATCACACCGGCGGCGAGCGCGGTGATCTTCACTTCCGGGGGACCGATTGGGGCGGCGATGCGCCGGGCGCTGCATTTGTCCGCGGAGGACACACTGCAGCTTTCCTGGATGTCGCGCAACGCGTCGTTCAGCGATTTTCGCGCCTCGGGCGAGCGCTTCATGCTCAGCGCGTTTAATGCGCATCCGCATCTCGACGAGGATGAACTGCTGACGTACTGGTAGCCGATACAGGACTTGCAGGTATGGTGGCACTCTGCGATCAAGCGGGAACGGTGAGGGCAGGCGAAGAACTCGATCTTGCCCGGCTGCGGCCATTTCTGCTCCAGCACTTCGACCAAAGCGGACCGGTTTCCGTCGAACAATTTCCCAGCGGCCACTCCAATCTGACCTATCTGGTGCGGCTGGGAAGCCGGGAAGTCGTGCTGCGACGCCCGCCTTTTGGAAGCAAAGTCCGGTCCGCGCATGACATGGCTCGCGAATACCGCGTGCTGTCGAAACTGCACCACGCCTATCCCGTCGCGCCGAAGGCGATCCTCTACTGCGACGATCTGTCGATTCTCAATGCGCCTTTCTATCTGATGGAGCCGATTCGCGGGATGATTGTTCGCCGGGACCCCCCTCGGGGCGTGCCTTTTTCGCCGGAGACTGCGCGGCGTTTGAGCGAAGCGTTCGTCGATAACCTTGTGCGTCTGCATCGCCTGGACTACACCGCGATCGGCCTGGCTGATCTGGGCAAGCCGCAAGGCTATCTCGAACGCCAGGTCAAAGGCTGGATCGAGCGCTACCACAATTCGAAAACGCACGACCTGCCGGAAGTGAAACGCATTTCCGCATGGCTCATCGCACGAATGCCGGCCAGCCATTCGACGGCGCTGATCCACAACGATTACAAGTACGACAATGTCGCGCTCGATCCCGGCGACGCGACGAAGATCGTAGGCGTTCTGGATTGGGAGATGTGTACGCTGGGAGACCCGCTTACGGACTTGGGGACCGCGCTGGCGTACTGGACCGATCCACACGATCCCCGAGAACTCCAGGAAGTTCGCAGCGCGCCTACCACGCAACCGGGCACACTCACGCGCGCGCAGTTGGTCGAGCGCTATGCGTCTGCAATCGGCTACGATCCCGGCGACTTGTGTTTCTATCTGACGTTTGCCCGCTTCAAGGTCGCCGTCATCATTCAGCAGATCTATTACCGGTATGCCCAGGGATTGACGCAGGACGACCGCTTCGCTGACCTGCCGAAAAGAATCCATACTTTGCTGCGCGCTTCATGGCACTGCGCAGAAAGCGGGACGATATGAGTGGGCATTTAGTGCAGAGCTCACTGCGGATAATACCGAACCAGCCACTCGGCGACGCAGCAGGGCTTGGCCGAAGACTCACTCTCGATATGAATAAGGAAAGTGGTGTCCACAAACTCGAGCGATTCCTTCATCGAAAGCAGAGTAACGCGAGCGCGAATCTGCGAACCGGCGCGAACGGCCGAAGGAAAGCGAACTTTATTCAGGCCGTAGTTGACAGTCAGCGCGACCCCAGAGCGGATATGGATCGCCTGTTTCAGAAAGCGACTCAGCAGCGAAAGCGTGAGAAAACCGTGGGCGATGCTGCCGCCGAACGGCGATTCGCGCTGGGCGCGCTCCGGGTCCACGTGAATCCACTGGCGGTCCTCGGTGGCGTCGGCAAATTTCTGGATGCGATCCTGCATTACGACGAACCAGTCTGTCGCGGGGAATTCGCGTCCTTCGCATTGCTTCAAAGAATTTAGATCCTCAATCTCAAAAGGTGGCATAGGAGTTGTTCATGACGACATTAACAGACATCCCGCGCAAGACGATAAAAGGAACGGCTTTTCTGATCGAAGAGTCGGCGCCACAAGACATTTTTACTCCCGAGGACCTGAGCGAGGAACATCTCGCCATCGGCCGCATGGTGGACGAATTCTGGGCCAACGAAGTTGAGCCGAATCTGCCGGCGATCCGCGAAAAGAAGGCGGGCGTCGCGATGGCAGTACTGCGGAAGTCGGTGGAACTGGGTCTGACCGCGATGGCGATCCCCGAGGAGTATGGCGGCATGGCCATGGATCTGCCGTCGCTGATGGTGACGGCCGAACATATGGGACGGGACGGCTCCTACGGGAGTTGGCCTTCGGCGCATACGGGAATCGGCACGCTGCCGGTCGTTTATTTTGGGACTCCAGAGCAGAAGCGGAAGTATTTGCCGAAGCTGGCCAAAGTCGAGATGCTGGCCGCCTATGCGCTTACGGAGCCACTAGCGGGTTCCGATGCGCTGGCGGCACGAACGCGCGCCGATCTCGCGCCCGATGGGAAGCACTACATTTTGAATGGCCAGAAGATGTGGATCACGAATGGTGGCGCGGCCGATCTGTTCACAGTGTTTGCCAAGGTCGGGGGAGAAAAGTTCACCGCGTTTCTGGTCGAGCGGAACTTTCCTGGCGTAACCAGCGGCGCGGAAGAACACAAGATGGGTATCACCGGCAGTTCCACCACAGCCGTCTATCTCGACAACGTTCCGGTGCCGGTGGAAAACGTTTTAGGCGAGATCGGCCGCGGACACGTGATCGCATTCAACATCCTCAACATTGGACGGCTCAAACTGGGTCCCGCAGGGGTTGGCGCCGCGAAAAACGTGCTTGCTATTTGCATTAAATACGCCAAGCAGCGCAAAGCATTCGGTTCCTCGATTGCCGAGTTTGGTGCAATTCAACACAAGTTGGCGGAGATGGCGATCCGCATCTTTGTGGCGGAATCGATGACTTGGCGCGTCGTGGGCCTGATTGAAAATCAAATGCACGCTGCATCCCTGGGGTCCGCCGACGCTACGCAAGAGCTGAAAGCCATCGAGGAGTTTGCCGCCGAGTGCTCGATGATCAAGGTCTACGCCAGCGAGATGCTGGACTACGTGGTCGATGAAGGAGTCCAAATCCACGGAGGTTACGGATACCATCAGGACTATGCGGTGGAGCGCGCCTATCGCGATTCACGGATCAACCGTTTGTTTGAGGGTACCAGCGAAATCAACCGGTTGGTGATTACGGGTATGCCGTTGAAGCGCGCGGCTCGGGGGATTCTACCGTTGCTCGATGCTGCGCACGCCGTCGTGCAGGAAGCCGAACCGCACCCCGCGGAAGTGGCCGGCGACGCGGAACTCGGGCTTGTTCACAAGGCGAAGAAAATTGCCCTGCTGACGCTTGGGATCGCACACCAGAAGCATGGCGCGAAGCTCGAACAAGAGCAGGAGATCATCATGAACCTGTCCGACATCATCATGGAAGTGTTTGCCATGGAATCGAGCCTACTGCGCAGCCGGAAACTAGCGGCGGCCGGTGGCGGAGCGAATGCGGCGGATGCCTGCGCCGTGTACTTGCGTGATGCCATAGCCAGGATTGAACTCTGGTCAAGAACCGTACTGAGCGCCTGTGCGCAGGGCGACGAACTGCGGCGGAATCTTTCCCGCTTGCGCGCATACGCCAATCACGATCCGGTAAACGCGATCGAACTGCGACGCCAAATTGCACGGCGGTTGTTGGCGAGCGAGCGGTATACGGTTTGAGGACAGACTCCGATGTCATTCGTTGAGAATCAAGGAGTAAAACTCTACTGGGACGAACAAGGGCGAGGGGAGCCGGTTTTGCTGATCATGGGCCTCGGCTACCCCTCGTCCCTGTGGCACCGCTCACGCCCGGTGCTGGCGCAACACTTCCGAACAGTGGCGCCCGACAACAGAGGCGTAGGCCTGAGCGACGTGCCCCCGGGGCCTTATTCGATTGCGACCATGGCATCGGACGCCGACGCGGTTCTGGATGCGGCTGGCGTTTCCAGCGCGCATATTTTCGGAGTCTCGATGGGCGGCATGATCGCGCAGGAATTCGCTCTCCAGTATCCGGCGAGGACGCGCTCACTGATTCTGGGCTGCACTTCACCAGGCGGACCTTCAGCCCTGCGCGCGGAGCGCAAGGTGTCCGACATTCTGATGGCGCGCGGCATGACTATGGAGCAAGCGCGGGAAGCCATCGTTCCCTACCTGTACGACGCGGCCACGCCGCGACAGAAAATCGAGGAAGATGTCAGCCTGCGCCGGCGCTGCCTCCCTTCCCTGGAAGGCTACACGGCACAACTGCAGGGCATTCTGGCGTGGGAGGGTTACAGCCGACTCTCGCAGATCGCGGCGCCGACGCTGGTCATCCATGGAAGATCCGATGCACTGGTGCCACCCGGCAATGGAGAACTGATCGCCGGTCGGATTCCGGGTGCAAAACTCGTTCTGCTCGAACATGCGAGCCATCTGTTTCTCACGGACCAGACCCGAGCCGCCCACAAGGAAATACTCGGATTTCTTTTGTCGCATTCGGACGCGGAGCCGGACCCGGAAACACCAATGTCTTGAACCGTTTCCCGGGGAGCAAGCCTCTCCAGACATTCCCATTACGCATACTCAATCATCAAAACAATTCATTTGATGAATTTCGCGAATGCGGATACGCTCACGCCCGTCATGAAAGATATGTCGCCCTGCAATGTTCGGAGCGCGGGAAGCTCTTGCCTGTTCCCATCTGTCTATTCCACGATCAAATTAATCGCATGTGTTCTTACGTGCTTGGTGTACGCAGCCCTTATGGCTCACGCGCAAGGCGTAGGCACGTCAGGAGAAATTACCGGGACCGTGACCGATTCCGCCGGCAGCGTTTTGCTCAGGTCTACGGTCACTGTGGTAGATACACAGACCGGTCTGAAGCGCACAGCCGCGACGAATGCCACCGGTCAATTCCGAGTCGCAGGACTTTTGCCGGCCACTTACGACGTCAGTGCAGAAATGGCGGGTTTTGCTACAGAGATACGAAAAGGTGTGGCCGTCGCCATCGGGCAGACGGTCATCTCCGATTTCAAACTGAGTCCGTCAAAAGTTGCAACGGTTATCGAGGTGACGGACCAGCCGCCCGTGGTGGAAACGGAACGAGGGAGCCAAGCCGACACCATCGCACAACAGTACATCGCCGACTTGCCCATTGACCGGCGCGATTACCTTACCTTTACATTGCTCGCGCCTGGTGTCTCCGATTCCACCAGGCTGGCGGGAGACCAGGATTTCAGAGTCAAGCAAACACCGCAAAGCGGGCTGTCGTTCTACGGCAGCAATGGCCGGGGAAACAGCATAACGGTGGACGGTGGTGAAACCTCAGGCGATAGCGGTGGCGTACGTCTGACGGTAGGCCAGGACGATGTGCAGGAATTCCAAATCAATCGCAGCAACTACGGCGCCGACCTGGGGGCAGCCTCCGGTGCATCGATCAATATTGTGACCAAGTCCGGCACCAACAACGTGCATGGCACGCTCTTTGGTTTTTTCCGCAACGATGTCATGGATGCCCGCGACCCATTCGCCTTCAGCTCGGCTTTGGCTCCGGACCCGACCTTCTCTAATTTCAACACCACCTCGACGGGCGATCCGATCAAGAATTCGCTCAGCCGCCAGCAGTACGGCGGCTCCATCGGCTTCCCCATCCAGAAAGACAAAACCTTCCTGTTTGCTTCCTTCGAAGGCCTGCGCCAGAATTCACAGAATTCAGTTCCCCTTCTGACCAACAGTTCGATCTTCGCCGGACCCTCCTTTACAGCTCCGGTCACCTTTTCGCAGAGCGATCCACGGTATGCGCAACAGGCGATTATCCAACAGCTGGCAGCTTCCTCGGCGCCGAGCGTGACTTGCTTCACGGGCGTAACCCTGCCCCCGCTTGATTGCGCCTTTGCGCTGCAAAGTGTTTTGGGGGTGAACCCTATTGCGAATCCGCCGTTCGTAACGTCCGGGCAAACCGCTTTGAATGCTTTCCTCGTAAGCCAGTTTGAAAACGAGGGTGGAGTCTTTCCGTTCGACTCGCGGCAATACCTCGCGTCGGGGCGCTTGGATCACCACCTCAATGCGAGCAACGAGGTTTCTCTGACCTACAGGTATGGACACGATCTGGAGGAGTCGCCGGATGTGCAGTCCTTGACAGCTTTTTCGGCGGGGAGTTCGATCCACAATTATGACAATAATCTGCAAGCCGCTTGGTATCGCCAGTTCGGCGCAAGCACCCAGAACGAGGCCCGGGTGCAGTGGGATTACAACAGCTTTAACGTAATTCCCAACGAGCCAGGACAGGTGGGTCTCCAAATCCCTGGTTTTATCAATAACCTGGGAACGAACATTTTCCTGCCCAGCATCACTATCCTGCGCCGCTACGAATTCGCCGACAATTTTTCCGTGATCCGCGGCCATCACACCCTTAAGTTCGGCGCCTACGAGTTGCTCCGCGGCAATCACACCGAATCCCACACTTTTATGCCGGGCCGCTTCGTATTCGCGTCGCTCCCCGGTCTTTTGATCAGCCCGTGCTTATCTCCCACTGGGACCCCAGAGGCAAGTCTCTGCCCCGGAGGAACCACTGCAGCAGGCGCCGCAGTCAATCCGTTGCAATCGGCATCGTTCGCGCTGCCTCAGGTTTACCAGCAGGGCTTCGGAACTCCGACAGTCGGGAATTACGACCGGCCGCTGACCGGGTTATACGCGCAGGATTCCTGGAAGATAACGCCAAACTTCACCCTGAACTACGGTCTCCGCTACGAACTGGACTCGCAATACTCCCCTTTGACCACCTATAAAAAGGATTTTGCCCCCCGCATTTCCTTCGCGTGGGATCCCTTCAAGAATCACAAGACGGTGATCCGGGGTGGGTACGGAATCTTCTACGGACCCATCGACTTCGTGATCCCCGACGTGGACCTGGCTCTGGGCGTTGTGAACAAAAACAAGTCCGCAGTGGAGAACAGCGGCTCAGGGAGCCAGGTCGCAAACCTGGGTACTACCTGCGGGATGGTCGCGGCCGGGTTTCCTGTCGCCTTTGTCGGCGGCGGCAACGGCTCTAGCCCTTGCAACCGGCCAATTTCCATTTATGTAGATCCGCTCGGTGGGTTCTCGGCTCCCGTAATAACTCCGGGTGGCCTGAGCGGGGTGACAGTACAGGGCGCAGAGAAGGTTTTCGCTGGTCTTTTTGCGCAAGGTTTGATTCAGTGCACAACCCCAACCCCGGGGAATAATGGTTGCATCACACCGGCGTCATTGGCCCCATTTAACATCTTTCCTACGAATAGCGGTCCCGTCGGTCCGGCGCAGGCCCTTTTCGTGAACCAGCCGGGCTTTCGTCCCCCGATCGCGCAACAGGCCTCCTTCGGACTTGAACGTGAGATCTCGCCTGGGTTCTCAATCTCTTTGAGCGGAATCTATACTCATACGCAGAGGCTCCCGGTCGCAATCGATACCAATTTGCTGCCGGCGCCGGTCAGCACCGTAACTCTGGCCAATGGCCAGACGGTTTCCTATCGTAACTGGAACACGAATCCCCTGGCCGACCCGCTGTTCGGCACTGAGCCTGGGGGCCTGCCCTGTGCCGCCACTCCGACTAGTGTCTTTTCCTGTTTTGTGAATCCGCTGGTGACTCAAAACAACCAATATAGCTCTGAGGCGTACGCTCTTTACGAGGGCGGCATCGTGGAAATCAAAAGGCGCTTCAATGAGCGCTTCACTTTGTTCGGGAATTACACCTTCAGCAAAGGCTTTGACACGTCCACCGATTACAACACCGACTACGGACCACAAGATCCCACCAACCTCAATTTGGACCGCAGTCTTTCCGAGTTTGATCAGCGCCATAAACTGGAGATCGCGGGAGTCCTCGACAGCCCCTGGAAACAGAGTGTCTTGTCGGGGTTTGAGCTGGCTCCGATTTTCGCGTACCACAGTGGACATCCCTTCAATTTGCTGGCCGGAGGGGAGGTGAACGGCGACAATCACATCACCAATGAACGTCCCATCGGAGCTTCGCGCGACACCGGTCTGGGCCCTAACTTCATTGACTTTGACATGCGCTTGAGTTGGCGGCACCAGCTTGGCGAAAAAGCCAACCTGCAGTTCACGGCGGAAGGTTTTGACATCGCCAACCGGACAAATTTTGCCAGTGTCAACAACGAGGTTAGCCCTGTTTTCGGCTTTACCCCTGGCTTCACGACGTTCAATGTGAGTGGGATTCGACCGGGTACAGCCCTGGCGGGAGGCGGGACGGCTACTTCCAGCACGCCGCTGGCCTTCACTTCCGCGTTGCCCAAGCGCCAGATCCAACTCGGCGTGCGCTTGTCGTTCTAAGCCAGCGTACCCGCGATTTGACCTGTCCATGCCGGTTCGAGTCCGGGACTCAGGCCGAAGCCGCGCTCTTAGGCTTGTATTTCTTCAGTTCCAGCTTGGCAATCAATGCGCGATGCACTTCGTCGGGCCCATCCGCGATGCGCAGGGTCCGGATGGTGGCAAACAGTTCGGCTAGAGGAACATCGCTCGAAACACCCGCGCCCCCGTGCATTTGAATCGCCTGGTCGATGATCCGCAACGCAATGTTGGGCACGGCGACTTTGATCTGGGAGATTTCGCTGCGGGCTCCTTTGGTTCCGGCTTCATCGAGCATCCACGCGGCCTTGAGAGTTAGAAGGCGGGCTTGCTCCAGCATGATTCGCGCGTTGGCAATAACGTCTACGTTACCCCCCAATTCGGCCAGAGGCTTGCCGAAGGCCACGCGATGCAGCGAGCGGCGGCACAAGAGTTCAAGCGCGCGTTCCGCCGCTCCCAGCGTGCGCATGCAGTGATGTATGCGGCCCGGGCCCAGCCGGCCCTGCGCTATTTCAAAACCGCGGCCCGCTCCGGCGATGATGTGGTCGGCCAGCACACGAACGTTGGTGAAGCTGACCTCGCCGTGACCGAAGGGTGAGTCATAGGACCCAAACACGGGCACCATGCGTTCGATCTTGACTCCGGGCGTATCCAGCGGAACCAGAACCATGGAATGACGCTGGTACTTCGCGGCAGAGCGATCGGTGATGCCCATGAAGATGAGCAGCCGGCAATGGGGATGGCCGATTCCCGAACTCCACCATTTCCGGCCGTTGAGGACAACATGATCCCCCTCGATGAGCGCCGTAGCTTGCATGTTCGTGGCATCCGAAGAGGCCACGTCGGGCTCCGTCATGCAGAACGCGGAACGAATTTCGCCGGCCAGCAGCGGCGTGAGCCAACGCCGCTTCTGCGCTTCCGATCCATACTTCACCAGCACTTCCATATTGCCGGTGTCGGGAGCGTTGCAGTTGAAAACCTCCGGGGCAATCGAGGAGCGCCCCGTGATCTCCGCCAGGGGCGCATATTCCACGTTGGTCAGGCCGGCGCCGTATTCCCGGTCGGGGAGAAACAGATTCCACAGGCCAGCCGCCCGCGCCTTGGTCTTCAAAGCCTCCATAACTGGAGGCTGCTTCCAGTGCCGCCAGTTGGGAAGATTCCGCACTTGCGCGCAATACTCAGCCTCCGCCGGCAGAACGTGCTCTTGCATGAAGTCCGAGAGGCGCTGCACAGAGCTCTGGGCTTTCGGTGACCGGGAGAAGTCCATAGGTAATCGCTCACCCCGCAGGCACTCCAGACTAGCGATTTCCGCAAAATTCTCCTAATGAATCCTACGAATCCTGTAATATATGCGGCGTGCATTTAAGTCAGGTCAACTTGAACCTGTTCGTAGTACTGGAAGCCATCTATCGCGAGGGCAACATCACTCGCGCGGGCCAGCAACTGAACCTTACCCAACCGGCGATCAGCCATGCGCTGAAGCGGCTGCGCGACCTCCTGCAGGACCCGCTGTTCATCCGTCAGGGGGCGCACATGGTACCGACGCCGTTCACGCGGAACATGATTGCGCAAGTGCGGCAGGCGCTGCAAATCCTGGAAACGAACCTCAGCGCCAGCCGCAATTTCGTTCCTGAAGACACGCGCCGGAACTTTCATCTCTCGTTGTGGGAGTACGCCGAGGCCCTGATTCTTCCACCTTTACTGCGGCGCCTGACGCATGCCGCCCCCGGCATGTCGATCACGATATCGCAGGTCAAGCGCAGAGATCTGGAAACCGAACTCGCGAGTGGCTCGGTCGATCTTGCCATCGATATCCCTATGACGGTAAGCGATCGCATTCGCCATAAGTGGCTCTTGAATGAACCATTCGTGGTTATGGCCCGACAGGGTCATCCGGCGATTACCAACAAACTCGACCTGGATATTTATCTAGGGCAGCGCCATGTTCAGGTCTCCTCCCGGCGCCACGGTCCGAGCCTGGTCGATATCGAACTCAACCGGAGGGGCCTTCGCCGGCAGGTATTTCTGCGCAGCCAGCACAACCACGCGGCTTGCATGGTGGTAAGTAACACGGACATGCTGCTGACCTTGCCCGAGCGCCATGCGCAACTGCTGAACGCGGGCTCGCTGAATAAGGCTGCAATGAACCAGGTGCATCCCTTTCCCCTGCAAACGCCCCGTCTCGAAGCGCACTTGTACTGGCACGAGAGCGTGGAGAATGATCCGGCAAATCGCTGGCTGCGAGAAGAAATCGAAAGGGTGCTGGCCCCAGAGCCCCGAACCGCGGCAACGGTCCGCACCGCCGGTCGCCAGCCGCGCCGGGGCCGAGTCAACGCTGAAACCCCGCCGCGCTCCGTACGCCTGCGCGGGTGAAGTGCAAGAGCCGAGGCCAACCCTACGAAGCAGCCCGCCGGTTTTCTCGCTCCATCTCGGCAGCTTGGCGCCTGACAATATCGCGCAGCGAAATCAGTCCCCGCAACTGTTTGCCTTCCACAATCGGCAGGTGCCGGAAGCCAAACTCGTGCATGATGAAAAGGCACTCTTCCATGCTCTCGTCCACATGAACCGCGCGGGGATTCGCAGTCATCACTTCGGCTACCCCGGTGTGGCCCGGCGTGCGGCCCGCAGCCACCACCCGGTTCATGATATCGCGCTCGGAAAAAATGCCAGCCAGTTCGCCATTCCGCAGCACCGGCACGGCGCCGATGTTGTGCTCCATCATAAATCGCGCCGCTTCCAGCACCGTGCTGGCCGCGTCGATGGAATAAACTTTGCGGTCTTTCACAAGCTCGCGGAGTGTCAGCATACGCACCTCTTTCAGAATTCGTTGCGAAGGACGAGACGAGGCAGCCCAGGGCCCCCACGCCCCGGCAAATCTATCGGCGGCATCTACTTTACCACAAGGCCGCCAGCCAGCGAATCGGATTGAATCCGGGTTGGCGGCCAGTGGCTGCGACCGTTGTGGACGAACGCAGCTCGGAAGCTGACCTACCCTTCAGCTCAGCGCTCGACCAGTCCTTCCAGTACGGAAAAGAACTCCGGATAAGAGATCGCCGCGCACTCGCTGCCGCGAATCAAGGTCTCACCCTGGGCTCGCAGCGCCGCGATGCTGAAGGCCATGGCAATGCGGTGATCGCCGAACGATTCGAGTTCCGCGCCGCGAAGCGATTGTCCGCCGGGGATCTTCAATCCGTCTTCGCGTTCCTCCACCTGTGCTCCCATGGCGCGCAGGTTGGCAGCCATGGATGCAATGCGATCCGACTCCTTTACCCGCAATTCTTTCGCGTCCCGCACCTCGATTCCCTGCTCCGTATAAGGAGCGATCGCGGCCAGCACGGGAATTTCATCGATCAGCGCGGCCGTGTCGGCGCCCACAATGGTCGCACCCTTCAGCCGCCCGCCCTCCACCTGCAGCGTGCCGACTAACTCACCATGAATCTCATCCAGTTGCGTCATGGAGATGCGCAGCCCCATTTGTGTCAGGATATCGAGCAGCCGGACGCGCGTCGGATTCATCAGCAAGTTCGTGACGGTTAATTGCGAGCCGGGGAAAATTGCCGCGGCACAGAGAAAAAAAGCCGCGCTGGAAAGATCGCCGGGAACTCGGGTTTCGATGCCGCGCAATCGCTGGCCGCCGCGAATCCGCACTTCGTTTCCCTTGCGCTCGAGCTGCGCGCCAAACGCCCGCAGCGCCACTTCCCCGTGGTCCCGCGTCCGCAGCGGCTCTTCAATCCCCGTTTCGCCATCGGCAAGCAGGCCGGCGAACAGCAGGCAGGTCTTTACCTGCGCACTGGCGACCGGCATCTTGTAACCGATCCCGTGAAGGCTGCCGCCGCGGATGCGCAACGGAGGGCAGCCGTTTTGCGATTCGATCTCCGCGCCCATCATCGTAAGCGGCGTAATTACCCGCTCCATGGGCCGCCGCGAGAGCGATTCATCGCCCGTCATTTCAGTGGCAAATTTCTGCCCCGCCACAATGCCGCTCAACATGCGGATCGTCGAACCTGAATTGCCGCAATCCAGCGCTTGGCTCGCCGCGCTCAACCATAACCCACTTCCCTGCACTGCGATGGTGTTATCGGGGCCGTCTTTTTCTTTGCGCTCCCACTTCACTCCCAGCGCGCGCAGGCAGCCCAGCGTACTCGCGCAGTCCGCGCCGGTGGAATAGTTTTCGAGGCGCGACGGCCCATCCGCGATCGCCGCGAGCATCGCGTAGCGGTGTGAAATGGATTTATCGCCGGGAAGGCCTACGATCCCGCGCACGTTGCGCCCCGGACGCACAATCGCCTGTGACTCGCTTTTCATGCTGAGGACCAATATAGCGGAAGGACAAGCGGTAATGCGGGTCGCGGGAGATATAAATTGCTGATTGCTGATTGTTGATTGCTGATTGACCACCTGTGCAATCGGCGGTTTCGAGGTTTCAATCAACAATCAGAAATCAACAATCAACAATTCCTCAGGCCAGGGCCTTGGCCTCGGCGGCAGCCTCGCGCAGCACATCCGCCGGAATCTCTTTCAGCCTCACTCCAAACTCGAACATCGGCGTTTCCACGCCGCGTCCCCAGCGCGCCACTTCCCAGTGCGCACGCACAAACTTCACCTCCGGATGCGCCGTCAGATCGAGCAACAGCGGAGACTCTCCGCAATAAAACTTCTGCGGATACGAAACCAGCGCCTTCGCGCCCCACGCCGAGCCATCGGCTGAACCATAAACGCCGAGGTCGAGCGACTCCTGCTCGATGATCTTGGTGATCTCGAGAGTCAGCAAGAATACTCGTCCCGGCGCGCCGCTAACGTCCACAACGTTTCCGTCGCCTTTGGCGCTAACTACCGTTTTTTCCGTAACTAAAATCGTATCTATCATGGCCAGAGGATTCTAACAAAGCCCGAGCCTCCAGTCAGTTTATTCGATCACTCCGAAGGATGCGGACCGGTGAAATCGGAGCAGCACGGTTTCTCCACCGGCCTGAATTCCATCAGTTCGATCCTCGTCAGGTCGGGATCGAACACATTCAGCTGCCACTTTCCGTCTTTGCCCATCTGCGCTCTCTCGCTCCCGTGCGGCTTCCAGCCGTGCGATTCCAGAATGGCCTGCGCCTTCTTCATGTCGACGACGCCGAGCGAAATATGATTCATCACGCCCGTCACGCGCAAGTCGGGATGCTCCGGCTGGCGCAGCATATACTCCAGCCAATCCGTGCCGTCGGGAACCTGCATCGCGACCCAATCGGTCTCGCCGGGCTGCATTCCTCCGTGCCAGTAGAGCCGAAAGCCAAGCAGGTCGCGGTAGAAATGATCTTCCGCATCGCGGTCGTGAACGATAAATCCAGCGTGGATCATGTGCCGCGAAACCGCGGAATCGGCCGGCGGCGCGGGCACTTCAGCCTTGCCCCGCTCGACAAACTCAATGCGATGCCCTTCCGGATCGATCGCGGCAACGCTCAGACTATGGTCGGCACGTCCTTCGATAGCCGCCACTTTCACGCCGTTCGCGATCAGATACTCGCGCAGCGCAACAATGTTATTGGTGGTGAAGGCCACGTGGTCCATGCGGTCGGTCGCCTTGGGATCGGGTGCGGCGCTGAAACCGACCCACTGCTTGCCGACCATGTATCTCACCAGCCCGCCAGATTCGACCGGCGCGGCGGAAAAGCCAGGCCAAGCGTTGCGCCGTAAAGCGCTTTCACTCCGTCTTGATCCGTGGTGTAGAAGCAGACGTGATCGATGCCGAGAATGTGCGGCCGCTCGACGGGGTGGTCTTGCGAGTGGGCGGTTAGTGCATAAGCGAGAAACGCCATCACAACGCCAAGTCTTTTCATAACGTCATCGATTCTAGCGTGAACGGGGCCAGTGTAGGGTTCTAAAGTCCATCCAGGAACTGCCGCAGCAGCTTGCCGGCTTCCTCCGGCTGCTCCCACGGCGAGTAATGCCCGGCTTTCGGGATCACGCGCAGCTCACTGTTGGGAATGCGTTGGCGCATCAACTCCGCTTCGTATACGCCGGTCAGAATGTCCTCGTCTCCGGTCACGAGCAGCGTTGGTACATTGATCGTCTTCAATGTATCCATCGAGTCCGGACGCTCGGCCATGCCGCGCTGCACTTGCGCCACATCTTCGGGCGACATCTTCCGCATCATGCGGAGCGCTCCATCGACCAGATCGGGGCGCGTCTCGCGTGTGGTTCTGCCCAGCAGGCGCGGAATCATGCTCTCGAAGAACGGTTCGGTGCCGCGTTCGAGTACGTCGTTCGCCGCCTGCAGGCGGGCGGCGCGCGCCTCGGCGGAATCGGCCGGAGCTTTTGTGTTGCACAGGCCAAGCGCGGCGACGCGCCCGCGATGCCTGCGCCAGAACTCGAACAGCACGTATCCTCCAATGGACACGCCAATCAGCGGAGCGCCCCCGACTTCGGCGTCGTCCATCACGCGCGCGATATCGGCGGCGTGCTTGTCCATTGTGGCGGGACCGTCGCCAAACCCTGAGTCTCCATGCCCGCGCAGATCGGGGAGAATGACGCGATAACGCGTGGACAGAGCCTCGGCCACAGGCAGCCAAAATTCACGATTCGCGGGAAACGGATGCAGCAGAATTATGGGAGGACCTTCGCCCAGCACACGGTAGACGATCTCCGCGTCGCCGCTTTTGATTGCGTGCAAGTCCATTCGGTAGGTGCAAACTTCGGCTTCCGGTCTCAGGCCTGCCTGCTGAGCTGCCGTGATTACGGATTCGTCACGCGTTGCGCGCCCACCGCAGCCGTCAACAACAACGGCTCTTCCGGCATGACAATCCACGCGATGGGATAGGAGATCAGGCCAATGCCAGTCATGAACGATACGATCAGCCACACGATACGGACGACGGTCACGTCAATGTCAAAATACTCGGCGAAGCCGAGGCAGACGCCCGCGATCTTGCGTCCCTGCCGGGGACGGACCAGGCGCTTGCGGGCCACCGACGCGCCCACGCGAGTGCCGCAATAGGCACAAACCGCCGCGTCGTCCTGAATCACTTTGCCGCAGTAGTTGCAGTACATGGCTCAACGTCTCCCAAGGGGTCTCTACCAGACAATACGCAATTGTAAGCCGAAAGTTCCTTCGCTCCATGCCTGTGGATTTCTGCCGGAAATAATTCTATTGGCGATACGGCTTGGGCGTCCTTCCGAGTTCAATTCGGTTGCTCCGGTATGCTGTTTTTGGGTAGCCCCCCCTATCAATATTTTCTGAGTCACCAGTAAATATGCGGGTGGGGCGCAGGTGCTCTGCAAAAATGCTTTGCAACGGCTAGATTGCAAATAACTTACGCGCAAAATCTAGGCAACAAAGGACTTGCGGTCGCTTTGAGCCGCTTTCGCTAAGGCGGCGCATACCGCCTTTGCCTTGGCTATGATGGCCTGATTTCGAATGGGAGGCAAGGTCAGATGTCACAACGGGTCTGTGGATCGCGGGGACGTAGACGCGGAGCTGGCCCCAAAGCGGTTAATCGAAGGGTGTTAGAGGCCCCGTGCAGCCGCATAGGTGCGCGACTATTCGCTCGAGGTTCCAGTTTGGGTCAATGAAGCGGATTTTGTGCCCTAGTTTCCTGGTGAACTTCTCAAATTCATCGATACGCTCCTCCGGACAAAAACCAAAAATCACCTCGGACAATTGGAACTTAAAACCTCCTCGGTGGCGCCATTCGCGCTCCCACCAAAACTCCTTCCGGTACGTCTGTCCCGTGCCCATCTGCTCGATGAACGGAGCGATAAGAGCGAGCTGCGACGTTCTAAATCTCTTCCTAGTTTCGACTGTCCTCTCGATTAGTCTGTTTATCGGGTTCATCAGCCATTCGTGCCCTGGCGTGATGTCCACGTACCAGACGGGATTGACGCCTTTTCTTCGCGCAGTCATCCTTGTGAACCCGAGCCCGTATCGCGACAGATGAACTTGTCGATTAGGTATTCTCCCCGTAAGGCAATAAACGTGTTCCAGCGGAGCCTCACTGAACGACACGCAATTTTGACTGTCTTTTTCCCGGGATTTTCGGAGCGAACGCCAAGCTGGTCCAAACGGGCTTCTGGCCTCGATAGTTTGACCCCTCAGGATGCTTCGTAGGTTCTGGCGGTCTCTCCGTCATCGGTCTTTCTGGTGAAGTGCACGATGAATGCAGAAAGGTCACTTCTTCTGCCCAGGACGTCTGTTATCGCGATCTCCATTTTCAAGACCAGATTACTGGGTTTGGCTCGCCCCTTGACTCCATGGTAGACAGAGGGGGCTGCGCCGATGTGCTGGCGCAGAAGTGGGCCCAGCCCCCTCACCCGAGCCGATTGGCCGTCGCCTGAAGGCTAATGGAGACGCCTCGGAACATACCCGCAACCTGAGCAATTTCATCGAGCCTTTGCTGTTGATTTTGTTCCGAGCCGGCCGCCAGGACCATTTTGTCATTCGCGGCTGCCGCTAGTCTCCCGACGAACTCATCGATGTTTTCCTTAGAGAGAACTCCCTTTGTGACAGCCACAAACTGCTGGGCGAGGGCCTCTGTTTGAGAAGCTAGGGTGACCATCTTTTCATGATCATTGTTCCTGAATGCTGGGCCGAAGTCTGACAAGGTATCCGCGATTTTAGCCAGATACTCCGCTATAGCCACCCTCTGTTGTGTTTTCAGACCAAACACTTTGAACAAAATGTCGGCAGCGAATTTCACCATGCTCAGTTCGCCGGCCATAGGGAAAATAGCTCCTTTTTCTTGCTGCCGTTAGTTCAACGAACTATCATAAGCCGAGGCTGATTCGGCTTTCGCGATTTTTCACGACGCGGGAGCTTGTGAAACCGAGACAACATTTTCCCGTTTTCGCCCGCTCTAAACCCTCGGCTGCTACCCTCACCAATCCCCACCCTTGCATAAAGACGCAAGGATGGGCACTCCAGTAAGGTCAAGGACAGCGGACAGGAGTGTCCGCTCCACACATTCGTGTCGTGCTGTCCCGGCGCGCCGCTCACTCCCGATACGCTTCCTTAATATGTTCGCGGGCCTTTTCCGCGCGAACAGTGCTGCCGTTTTCGGCCAACACGGCCCGATATTTCTTCATGGCCAAATCGCGCTTCTGCAGCAGGTCGTACATTTCGCCGGCGGCGAGGTTGGCTTTCTGCAACGTCTCGGGATCCGGGTCGGGAGCTTCATTCACTAGTTCGTAGGCGGCGACGGCCCCGGAATAATCTTTTTGGCTGCGCAGTAACTCGCCCAGTCCCCAGGCCGATAGCTCGTAGTGCAGTGTGCCGTACCTGCCTTCGCGTCCGTTCTGCCAGACTTTGTGATAGCCGGCAGCCGCTTCCTGCGGGTGGCCGCTGGAGCCCAGCAGATTGGCTTCCTCGATCGGGAACAAATAATTCCTGGGATAACGTGTGGAGAGATCGTGCATGAGGGCGCGCGCTTCGTCATAGCGATGCTCGCGGCGCAGGAACAGGGCCAGCACGACCTTGGCGTCAACGCTGTTTTCCCCGCCGCTATCGGACGCTTCGCGCAGGTATTGCAAGCCCTTTTCCTTGCTCCCGCTCAGGCCGACCAGCGCGACGGCGACTTTCACGCTCCAGGGCAGGCTGCCCATTACGTAGTTGTGCGTGCCGACGACCAGCTTGGCGTCCACGTAGTTGGGATCAAGTTCCAGAACACGCTCGTGGTCGTGGCGCGCGCCCACGGCATTACGCAGCGCGGAAAACCAGGCCCGCTCCACCAGCGCGGTATACAGCGAGAACTGCGCCCGGGTCACGCCGCGGGCGTAGAGGGCGTCCGCGTTGTTGGGGCTGGCCTTTAGTTGCTGCTCTTCGAGGCCCTCGGCGCGCTCGACTAATTGTTTGATCCGCTCCTTCACTTTTGGGTCGGCGGCGCGATGCGATTGGCCGATGAAGCTGTCATTGGAATATTCGCCACTATTCATCGCGCCCATCTTGTACAGTTCGCGCATCAGGATCGTGGCCAGCAGGTGGTTTACGGCGGAAGGTTCGTTGGGATGGCGATCCAGCACTTTTTCGAAATCCTGGATCGAGCGGTCATAATCCATGTTGTAGAAGTGGTCGAAGGCGGCATCGACCAGCGGATCATGCCCGGAAGAATCATTTCTGTAAGAATCATGGGCGGAAGAACTGGAGGCGGACTGCGGAGCGGTTCCGGCGCTGGGCGTCTGGGACTGGGCTGGGATCGACCGAGCTAAGATCGAGGGAAGGCAGAGGCTGGCGACGCACGACAGTATGCCGTAGCAAAGCAGGCGTCTCGCGAATGTCCAACTCGACCGCATCCCCAAGGTTCTGGCCTGACTCTTAGTCTAACCGAAGTTGAGGGAAGCTGACGGAATGGCGCCGGGTTCTTCAGGGGAGCTAAAGATGAACCAACGGAGTTATGGGAGAGCGGCAAGAAACCGGTTATGCGGTTCGCGAGTGCGCCTTATAATTTGCGCAGTTGCAAGTACATGAACTGCGGTAACCGGGGCATCTTTACGCTAACTTGCGAGTAATAATTGCCGAAACCATGAGCGCTGGGTTTGGCGGGGATTTGCAAGTAGCTGACTTGACAACCTCTTAATGCGCGGAGCATTTTGGTTGTTAATTTGCGTTTGCTAGGGTAAACGTCCCGGAGAGCTCTCTTCGTTATGGCTGAAGCGGTTCCCAACACGCAGCACGAGTTTTGGAAACCACCGAGCGTGCTGGAGCCCACGGCGGCAACCCTGCCGTCTGCCGCCGCCCAGCAGGAGATGGCGGAGGTCTGCGCTGGTTGCGGCAGGGAGTTCCTGATCGGCGCAAGATTTTGCCATACCTGTGGACTGAACCGGCCCGCGCGCGCTACGACGCTGACTTCCGCCAGAACGGACGCGGAGTTCGTGGCCGGACTGTGGGCCAGGAACGTGGATTGGGTGAGGGCCGGGGTGGATTCGGCCGCGGCTGCATGGCGCAATATTCCCTTCCCCGACTGGCTGCGTTATCTGCACTTCCATGAGATCAAGCGCTGGGTAGGTTTGCCGACGGCGGCGCTGATCGCCTTCATTGTTGGTCTGGGCTGCGTGGCCGGAGCCATCGGGGTCAGCCTGTTTTACAAGGCGTCGAATCTGGCCGAGTTTCAGGCGATCCAGCTATGGCGGATCGAATGGCTGCTGGCGGCGACCGCATCTTTTGTGGCGGGAATTCTGCTCAAAAAACCTTCCGATAGCTAGTAGCGCACTTGTAGCCTGCGGCTGCCGGACTGCGCCCGATCAGACGACCAAGGGCGGCTGTCCCCACATTGCGACGTTGAACTTCGCTCTACGATTCACTCCCCGAGCCTGCCGCGCGGCGCTGCTGGTTCATGCGATAGAGATGATGAACCGGGCCGGTGCCGCGTCCCAGAGGATGGCCAGCGGTGATCGCGGCGGAGACGTAGGTCTTGGCCAGCAAGGCGGCCTCGGCCAGACCGCGATCCAGAGCCAGGTGGCAGGCCATGGCGGTGGCGAAGGCGCAGCCCGTCCCATGGGTAGAGGCTGAGCGCTGGCGTTCCGCCTTGAAGACCTCCTGCTCGATTCCATGTTTGGTCGTAAAGCTCAACAAGTCAATGGCTTTATCGAGATGTCCTCCGGTGATTACCAGGGCAGCCGATCCCATCTCATGCAGCCTGCCGGCCGCAGCCCGCATTTCGTCAAGATCGGTCACTTTGAGACCGGTGAGGACTGCAGCCTCGTCCACATTGGGCGTCAGCACATCCGCGAGAGGGATGAGCTTTTCGATAAGCACCTTGGTTCCGGCGGCATCCAGCAGCTCGGCGCCGGAGGAGGACTTTAGGATCGGATCCAGGACGATGTTGGGCAACTTATTAGCCAACCCAGCCTTGCCTTGACGCTCACCAAGGAACTCCGCCACAGCCCGGACCACCTTGGCGCTGCCCAGCATTCCGATGTGGATGGCTGCGATGGGTATGTCGGCTGCAAGCTCTTCCAGGATTTCGGTGATCAGGCCCGGGTCCACTGACTCCACCCGGCGGACTCCGGAGGTCAACTGCACCGTCATGGCGGTAATGCACGCCACTCCGTAGCAGCCGTGGGCGGCAATCGTCTTAATATCGGCCGTCACGCCCGCCCCGGAGGACGGATCAAATCCAGCGATGGTTAGTACGACTTGAGGTGGTTCAGCCATGGTCCCAGCGAAAAAAAAATAATCCAAGCCTAAGAACTTTGTACCTAAAACGCTGACAATAAACAACTTATAAAGAAATTATCTGTAAGTTGCTGAATCGACTGGAGATGTAAATAGTACTCGCCTGCCGCATATCACCGAGTTACTCTTCTATAAACAGATAACTCCATTGTTTTTATGAACATCATGCCACTGCCTCATGATTAACAACAAGTTACGTGAGATATCGATTACTACCAGGTCACTATAGACCACGTACTTTCGGGTTGACAAGGCCCCACCCGCCCTCTACCATTTACAAACCGTTAACGAAAGAGCCTAGCTAGGACGACTTTTTGAGATGCGAGGAGAACTGAATGCGAAGACGTATAGCTCATGGACTGATGATCGGTCTATTGGTCATCGGCCTGGGAGCGGCTCAGGGCCCGAACAACTCGGAGGCCAGTTCCACCCCAACTAGCCCGCCGCAAATCAAGGCTCAACTCCGCAAACCGGCCGGTAAAGCACAACCGTATCAAGTTGGGACAGCTTCATGGTATGGCGAGTACTTCGTCGGCAGGCCTACGGCCAGCGGCGAAAATTACGACATGTACGACATGACCGCCGCCCATCCTACGCTTCCCTTGGGAAGCTACGTGCGGGTCACAAACCTGCGCAACGGCAGGGTGGTGGTGGTGAAGGTCAACGACCGGGGTCCAATAGTTCCCGGACGGATTATCGACTTGTCTTTCGGCGCCGCCCAAGCCCTGCAGTTCGAACACCGAGGGCTGCAAAAGGTCCGCCTCGATCTGGTCCGGCCCCGCACCCAGCGCCGGCAGATCTACGAAACCATGGCCTACAACCGGCCTATGGCGGAACTCCAGTAAATACTCTACACTGCTAGGGATGCAGGCCACTCTGCCCCACCTCGTCCCTGGCAGCGGTTTTAGCCGTAACGATTTTCACAAGAACGATCCGCGCCAGAAACTGATTGTCGCGCTGGACGTGTCAACGGCGGCAGCCGCGCAGAAAATCGTGGCAGCCATCGGGGATTCGGCGCTGACTTATAAAGTCGGAATGCAGCTCTACACCGCCGAAGGCCCGCAAGTGGTGCGGGATTTGGTGGCCTCGGGCCGGCGCGTCTTTCTCGACCTCAAGTACCATGACATCCCCAACACCGTGGCGTGGGCGGTGCATGAGGCTGCGCAGCTCGGCGTAAGCATGTTGAGCGTGCACACCTCCGGCAGCGGAAAAATGCTGCGCGCCGCAGTGGACGCCGCGCGCGCCACAAATCCTGCCCTGATCGTGCTAGGTGTCACCGTGCTCACCAGCCTCGACGACAACGATCTGGATAAGATCGGCCTGCGCGGAACCGTGCTGGACGAGGTTCTGCGTCTGGCGGCCATGGCGCTGGCCAACGGATGCCAGGGCATTGTCGCTTCGGCGCGCGAGGCTTCGCGGGTGCGGGCGGAATTGGGAGACGACTTCGCCATCGTCACTCCCGGCGTCCGCCCGGCAGGCACGGGCCATGGAGATCAAGTCCGCGTCGTCACCCCGGCGGAAGCAATTGCGGCGGGAGCAAGCCACATCGTCGTAGGTCGGCCTATCACGGAAGCTGCCGATCCGGCCGCGGAGGCAAGAGCGATTCTGGGGCAGATCGGGGTTTAATGTGCATGTAGCGCTCAAGCACAGGACCGGTGCCCCGCTCAAGCCCGGCCTTGGCTTGAGTGGGGCAGTTCTATCGTTGGACGCCCTGCGGTTCGCTGAGAAGCAGATGCACATGCTCCGGCATCACGACATACCCGTAAACCTGAAGCCTGAAACTGCGCTGCACCCGCTCCAAGGCTGACTCGAAGATTCGTCGGCTTTTCGGTCAATTCTCGCCCTATGATTGAGTTACCGAAAATTTAAGAGTAGTTGGCCCATGTGTCGAGCCCTGGATCACATACACCGCCTGCCCAGGGACAACCTGAAAAGTCCCTTTGTCCGGACCGACCTGGTCCCACCCCTCCGGCAAAGGCACATGAGGGGGACCGCCGATAAACGTCCAGACCGAGACGACGTAGGAAGCCCTCTTATTCGTAGTGTTCTTAAGCTCCTTAGTGAACGATTCAGGATTCTTGCCGAGTACGTGCGGCATCTTGAGAACCTGCTCGCCCGTTCCCACATTGTGGATGTATACTGCACACCCGGTGTCCGAGCCAGCGAAGGAGCCTGTGACCTGAACGCTTTCGTTCGGTTCAAGCTGAATGAGAAAACTCAAGTCGCCCCGTATATCTGCTATCTTGAGGTCGGGTACGTTATTCGGATAGTCTGCGGCGACAACTCGCGTGCAGGTAAAAACAAGAGCAGCGGCTAAAACGCCTACGAGCCCTGTTGCTCGACGCATTATCATAAGGATGCACTCCATTGAGGGGATTAGGAACGCCTTAGTCTACGCTGAGTCGTTCTGCGGGATGCGTTATCAAGAATCTTGTTACGAAATCCGAACACAGCCTCGGAACCTGGGCCAGGTGTCACTGAACGCGGTCAGGCATCTTCCCCTCGCCCGGGGCGGGGATCGTCTCCCAGATTCGAACGCGGCAATCACATGGCGACCAACCCCATCCTAAGGCTCGCACAAACAGTCGACCGACGACTAAGGCAGGCCGGGGACAAATCCCCTGGAGTCCGTAGGCTTACCAAGCTGTTTGAGGTGATCCACTTTACAAGCCTTAAAACCGAAGAGGGAAAAACGCTTCAGCTGCGCATCGCGTTAGTCGACCCCACCAATCCCGACCCCGAAGGGCCCCCGCTCGTTCGCCCCGATAGATGGACAATAACGAGATTAGAGAGTCGCATACCGCTAACCGTCCCCAGCTTGATCAAGCTCTCCAAGGCAGCAGACCCCTGGAGCTCGACACTCGCGGTGTTCTACGACTCCAAGAATGAATTCTTCGTCTGGGGAATGATCGACCAAACGGTTCATTTCAACACGATGCTTGTTCGGGAAACCGAGTTCGGAGGATACACGCCTCCGGGCACCTTCCAGGTTACCGCATCCGGCACAGCCGACCTTTCCGTCTATCACGGTTTCGACTTCGTCGCGCGTCTTCAGCAAGACCAACTGCTGACCCGTCAGAGCGATGTATTCTGGTCTGGCCCAATACATGACCGTCTTTCCAACGGGATTTCCGCATGCTTCGCAGCGGTGGGACGAACATTAGCAAAGTCCGAAATGGCGGAAATGCCGGATCCTGATGATTGGCTTTACTGGATCATCGACACGTGGACCCGCACCCTCTGCAGACTGCTCATTAGCATTCAGAGGTACAGGCACGGAGGGGCCCTGCTGATTACAACGTCGCACCGCGGTCTGGACATCAAGTACAGAATGAACTATCCCCGACTCCCACGGCTGCTTTCCGACTTCGCGGCGTTCACTATCCAAATGGACGCCGCAGGCGAGGAACTCGGGAGTCTTCTCGATGCCGATGCGGACGATATACCTGCCTTGACTTACCTAGACCAGAGCATCGCCGAGGGCGACGCCGAAGATTGCGAGCGAGCCATCACGGGGAGTGTGCGCTTCATCTCCTCGCTGTCATGCGTGGACGGGCTCATCCTCGCAACTCCAGAACTCGCGATCAAAGGGTTTGGAGTGGAGATTCGGACGAAGAAAGAACCAGCCTCGCTCTTCCTCTCGACCACCGCGGCGCCCCGCAGACGGACCATCCGCCGGGTCAACCCTAGCCACTATGGCACGCGTCACAGGTCGATGATGCGGTACTGCTTCGCCAATCCAAAAAGTGTGGGATTCGTAATTTCCCAAGACGGCGAAATCCGAGCAATGACGCGGGTCGGGAGCCGACTCATTATGTGGGAGAACCTGAAGGTGCTCTCCTACTTGGAGATGAGTCACACCAAACGACCCCGAAAGAGGAAAAAGCCACAAACTGAAGAGTAGGTGAAATTTCGGAGACAGACGGACCGCTCACAGTCACTGGTTCGCATCGCAACCCGGAGAGAAGCGCAGAGCGGCACACACCTCATTCATTCGTGCGGAACTGAGCTGCACCACACGTTTTCCTAGGCGCTGTTGTTGCGATACCGTCACTGCACTGTGCAGGTTCACCGCGCACGTGGACTTCATGCCGTTCTTCTCGTTCAGAACGATTTCCGATGGCGGCCGGAAGCTGATCCGCTAAGCGACTATGGCGCCGCCGACCCACTCAGCAAATTCCTCAGCACCGCCACCTCCGCCGCAATCCCGGTGTGCAGCGCCGGATCCACATCTGGCGCGAACAGCGGAGAGTGATTCGAGGGCAGCATCGTTCCGGCAGCTTTGGCCTGCGCGAGTTTCTCCGGGTCCGCTCCTCCAAGACTGAAGTAAAAGCCCGGATCCCCTGTTCGACGAAGTAAGAAAAATCCTCGGACCCCGTGATCGGCTCTTGGATCACAACGCTGTCTTTGCCCAGCGCCGCTTCCAGCACGCCGCGCAGCCGCTGCGCCAGCGCGGGATCGTTGTATACCAGGTCCGTGCCTTCATAGTGATCGATCGACGGCGGACGCGGCGCACCGGCAGCTTCGGCCTCAGCCTTGGTAATCCGTGCGATCGCCGCTAGCACTTGCTTCCTAACTTCCGGCTTGTTGGTGCGGACCGTCAGCCCCATCTCAGCCTGATCCGGAATGATGTTGTTCTTGGTGCCAGCCTGAATGTAGCCCACCGTGACCACCGCCATTTCCCCCGGCTTCACTTCGCGCGAGGCGATGGTCTGCAACGCCAGAATGGTTCGCGCCGCGATCACAATAGGATCGATGGCTGTGTGCGGCGCCGAACCGTGTCCGCCTTTGCCATAAATCGTGATCCTCAGCGAGTCCGCATTCGTATTGAAAACTCCTGGCGTAATGCCCACCACACCGGCAGGCAGTATGTTGCCCACATGCAAGGCCACAGCCACGTCCGGCTTGGGAAAGCGCGTCAGCAAACCGTCGTCGAGCATCGCCTTGGCGCCGCCGATCGTTTCCTCGGCAGGCTGGCCAATCAGCATCAGAGTGCCGTGCCACGTGTCCTTGCTCCGTGCCATGATCGCCGCCGTTCCCAGAATCGACGCCATGTGCAGATCGTGTCCGCAGGCATGCATCACGGGGACGTCGCGGCCGGCATCGTCTTTAGCGCGAACCTTGCTCGCGTAAGGCAGTCCGGTTTTCTCCTCCACGGGCAGTGCATCCAGTTCGGTTCGAAGCATGACAGTCGGTCCGGCGCCGTTCTTCATAATGGCAACCACGCCCGTGCCTCCCACGTGCTCCGTCACTTCATAGCCGAGGCTGCGCAAGCGGCCAGCCAGCTTCGCCGCGGTTTGCGTTTCGTGCGCCGAGAGTTCCGGGTTCTGGTGCAGATCCAGATAAAACGCATGTGCGTCGGGATAGACGTTCTCGACTTCTTTTGACGCAGGAGCCTGAGCGCAGGCCAAAGCAGCCGGAATACCGAGAGATGACGCGAGCAGCAGAAATTTTGCCAGTTTCATAGAGCACGAATCATATCTGGCGGCGCGACCGGCTGTAAATAATTTTTACCTTAGCACTCTTGCTTCACCCTGCGGTTCCAAAAGCGGCAGACCACAAAATTCCCTCTTTCAATTCTCCGGTTGCCTTTTTTCCAGCGGGTGTACAATCGTTCTAGAAAGCACTGGTATGCGCCGCTGGTTGTAGGCCGAGGTGCTAATGAACGTCCACATCAGTTACCGGCTGCATAAAACTCCCGCCGTAGAAAAAGACATCCAACATCAGATCGAAAAACTGCGCAAGCGCCTGCAGTTCTTCCGCCCCGAACTGGTCCATCTCAAAGGCATGGTGGAAGAGATTTCTGCCCGCGAAGGCACCAGCGTGTCGCTGAATTTGCGCCTGCCTTCGGGACAGATGGCCGCGCAGACCAAGGCCCCGACCGCGTCGGCCGCAGTGAAGAGTGCCTTCGAAGACCTGCTGCAACAGCTCAACAAACACAAAGAGCTGCTCCGTTCCACACACAAGTGGACGCGCCGGCAGAATGACTCTTCTTCCCGCCGGCGTACTGTTTCCGTGCCATTCGAGGACACGCTGGCGGTCGTCTTTCCGGCAATGGTCTCCGCCGAGGACGTGCGCTCTTACGTCAACGTAAATCTTCCCCGCCTGGAGCGCTTCGTGGAGCGCGAAATTTATTTCCGCGAAACCTCCGATCAGGTTGTTCCGGATTCGATCAGCAAGGAAGAAGTGATCGACGAAACCATCGCCGCCGCTCTCGGTGGCGACGCGGAAAAACCTGGGCGCGAAAAGCCAGAGCGCCTCGCACTGGAGCCATGGCTCTACCGCCTGGCGCTGGATGCGCTCGATGAACTCTCCCGACCGGAGGGAACTAATGGCGGCGCCGTGCGCCTGGAGGAATCGGCCCGGAAGCAGAACGTGAGGGCCAGCGACGAGCCCGAACTGCAATTCCATCAGCCGGACGAAGCCATTACCGAAGAAACCATTATCGCCGACGGCCGCGTGGCGACCCCGGAGCAGATCGTTGGCTCCGACGAAATGATGCGCCTGATCGCCTCCGCTCTGCGCGATGTGCTCCCCGACCATCGCGAGGCTTTCATCCTGCACGCCATCGAAGGCTTCGGCGTTCGACGAAATTTCCGCCATCACCGGCATCCCGCCGGAACGTGTCTTGAACTCCATTTCTGCCACGCGCGACCACCTGCGCAAATCGCCCCAATTTGTGGGCCAATTCAAGGGGCGGTTCGCCACCACCGGCAGCGCGTAACGCAATTCCAACGGAAAGAAGGTGGGACAGCGAATGATTACCCGCGAACAAATCCATGAACTAGCTCAATTTGAAGACCAAGGAGCCTGCGCTCTCAGTTTTTATTTTCAGCCCGCGGCCCCTCGCAATAAAGCTCACAAGGAAGAAGCCATCCTAACCAAGGACTTGGCGCGCGAAGCCTTGCGCCAACTGGAGAGTAAAAATAAGAAGGAGGATAATGAGGATAATAAAGATAGGTCCGAGTCCGCCCGCGCCGACCTTGACCGCATCGTCCGCCTCTCCCAGGACTTGCGCGGCAACGGCTCTCATGCCAAGGCCATCTTCGCCTGCTCCGCGCAAGGCTTCTGGCGCGAGTACGACCTGCCCGCGCAACTGAGCGGCACGCAACTACTGGTCAATCGGCATTTCCATCTCAAGCCTCTGGCCCAATTGCTGGGAGCATTCCCCAGCCTGGGCGTCGTGCTGGTTGACCGCCAACGCGCCCGCCTGTTTGACCTCCGTTTGGGCGAGTTGAACGAGCGGGAAGGATTTTTTCACCCGCTCCCGCGCCGCGGTCGCAGCGATGGCTTCGCCGGATACGATGGCGGCCACGCCGAGCGCCGCGTCGCCGATGAGGCTCGCCAGCACTTCAAACTTATCGCCGAGGTGCTGAAGAACGCCCTGGAGAAACATGTCTTCGAGCACTGGATTCTGGGTTGCCAGGAAACCCACTGGTCGCAATTCCAGCCGCTATTGCATCCCGAGGTTGCGCAGAAATTGCTGGGCCGTTTTTCCACCGAAGTCGCGCACGTGAGCCGGGACGTAATCCGCTCGCACGCCGAACAGATTTTCGCCGGCTGGCAAACCAACCGCTGCCGCGAACTGGTTCGCGAAACCATCAGCCAGGCCCGCGGCAACGGCCGCGGCGTTACCGGATTGCGCCGCGTCCTGCATTCCCTGGAGCTGGGCGAAGTGCAAGCCTTGCTGGTTGGCGATAACTATGTTGCCCAGGCGGTTGAGTGTACCGGCTGCGGCCATCTCGACGCACACTTGGTGAACCTCTGTCCGGTCTGCGGACGTGAAACTCGCGAGGTCGTGGATGTGGCCGAAGCCATATTGCCCTGGGTGATCCGCCACGATATCGAACTCTTTTACGTGAAGGACGATCCCGAACTCGACGGCGTGGGCAACATCGCGGCTCTATTGCGCTTCCGCTCCGGTCAGAGCAACAAAATCCAGCCCATCACCGAGGTCGCCAGCCATCCCACGCTGGGCCGTCAAGCCGGACTGGTGGGCCGTTACCGGGGGGCGGCCAATGGTTGAGGCTGACCAGACAGTCGCCGAAGGTTTAAGCGGAGAATACTAGGAAAGACGGGTCAGGAATGAGCATGAGTCGCATTCCGGTGCCTGTGTCACAATGAAAGAGTGAATCACCCCATCCTTGTTTCGCCGACTCCGGAAAACAGAATCCGGAAGTCGGGCCCTATCCGGCTTCTCGCCACCGATATCGACGGCACCCTGCTCAACCCCCAATTCCAAATCGCCGAGCCGGACCTGACAGCCCTTCGCCGCGCCCATGCCGCGGGCATCGAAATCGTCCTGGTAACCGGTCGCCGCCACACCTTCGCCCTGCCCATCGCCCAGCAGCTCGGCTTCGACCTCTGGCTGATCAGCTCCAACGGCGCCGTTACCCGCTCTCTCTCCGGCGAAACCTTTCATCGCGACCTCATGCCCCGCGCACTCTGCCGCGAATTATGCGCCGCCATGCAAGCCTTCCGCGGCAACACCGTTCTTACTTTTGACAAAGAAACCAAAGGTGCCATTGTCCTCGAGCACCTCGACGACTTGAACGCCAGCATCCGCCGCTGGCTCGAAAAGAACATGGCCTATATCGAGTTCGTCATCCCCATCGAAAACGCGCTGGTCACGGATCCCGTCCAAGCCATGTTCTGCGGCTCTACCCTCCGCATGGCGGAGGCCCTGCGCGCCCTCGAAGTGGCCGCCATGGGCAGCCGCATCACGGTCCTGCGCACCGAATATCCTGCGCGCGATCTCTCCATGATCGACGTCCTCAATGCCGGATGCTCCAAAGGCCACGCTCTCGACCGCTGGGCCACCCACCGCGGCTATCGGCGCGAACAGGTCATGGCCATCGGTGACAACCATAACGACGTGGAAATGCTTGAGTTCGCCGGATATCCGGTTATCATGGGAAATGCCTGCGCCGAACTCCGCGCCCGCGGCTGGAGCGTAACCTTGGGCAACGACCAATGCGGCGTCGCCGCCGCCGTCGCGGATCTGGTCGGAGGCTAGATTTAGAAGAGATTCAACTGTAACAATGAAACATCCGTTCCAACTCGGAATCTACGCCGCGCTGCTCATCGCGCTAGCCGCGCTTCCCTGCCCCGCCTCCGACTCCGCCGTCCTTCGCAACGGATTCTCCATCCTCCACCAGCGCCGCCAAATCATCGGCACCATTACTCGCCTCTACATCGATGGCGATCAATCCAGCTTCGTCGATATCCCCACCGCCGAGATCGACCATTTTGAAGCCGTCCCCGACTCTCCCACTCCTCACACCGAACCCGCGCCTTCCACCGGCATCACCCCGCAGCCCTTCGATCTGCGTGAAACCGTAAAAGCCGCCAGCGGCACTTACCAGCTTGATCCCGATCTCGTCACCAGCGTCATCCGCGCCGAAAGCGGATTCAACGTCCGCGCCGTCTCTCCCAAAGGCGCTCAAGGACTCATGCAGCTCATGCCCCAAACCGCCTCGCAACTCGGCGTCCACAACTCTTTCGACCCGCAAGCCAACGTCGAAGCCGGCACCCGCTATCTCCGCGAACTCCTCGAGCGCTATAACTTCGATCTCATCAAGGCCCTCGCCGCCTACAACGCCGGACCGCAGCGCGTCGAACAATACAACGGCGTCCCTCCTTATTATGAGACCAAAGCCTACGTGGCCCGCATCGTCCGCGACTTCAACCAAAAGAAACTCGCCGCCAAATCTGCGACCCAGCCCACCGCGAAAAAAAGCCCCACACCCGCCGCAACCCCCGCTCGGTCCAAACCAAACTAGGACGCTGCCGTGAAGCCTATTTCCGGTACTGGGTCGGTTTGACACTTGCACCCACGTGATAAACTAGATGCGAGAGATCACACAAAGTTCGCATCATCAGGCGGAGCCCCAAGGCTCCGCCTTTTTTATGCCAGTAACCAGGGAGTCTCCATGTCCAAACGCCGCCCGCGCCGCACCAGCCACCCCGACAACCCCAACCGTCCCAATACCAAGCGCACCGGAGAGCGTTCCGAAGCCGCTTTCCTCTACCAGGCCAGCCAGCGCCGCTTCGCCATCTCCAAGCCCTGGGGAGACAGCGAGCGCTACGATTTCATCCTCGACAACCGCCCCCAACCCACGGTGCATCTCTTCCGCATCCAGATCAAGTGTACCGACTCCCTCCGCGCCGGCGCCTACGAAACCCGCGCCACCTACTCCGTCGGCAAAGGCCGCGCCGTCTACACCAAACGCGACATCGACTTCATAGCCGCCCACGTAATCCCGCTCAACATCTGGTACATAATCCCCGTCGAAGTCTGCACTCCGCAACCCATGCTCCGCTTCTATCCCCACCGCAAAGCCAAGCTGATGCGCCTGGAAAAATACCGCGAAGCCTGGCACCTGCTAGATCCCCCACTAACCATCCACGCCTGCATAGATGAAGATTATCCGGAAGCATTTGAAGAAGATCTCGAAGTGGAGTCGCTGCATGGGACAGCCGAGCCTTCGGGCGATTGATCGGCTCGTGTGGAGACGGGCGACTCGCCCGTCCACCGAGCGAAGCTCGGTACTTGCTTGGGCAATGCCCATGTGGAGCGGACACTCCTGTCCGCTGCCTTTGACTTTGATTTTGCTTCTGACTTCCCGTTGAAGTGATACGGTCTCTACCGCCGCCAGCACCCCCGTGAAAGAGCAGCGCTTCAGCGCTGCGATAACAGGCACGATGCAATCAAGGGCCTCAAACCCCGAGGTACTTAGTTCCTCGCTCTGTTCTTCGGGGCGGACACCGCCAAAGGATCTCCCGCCTAACCCAGCGATCCTCGAAAGCATCGTCCGCCACAGAAGCACCCACCCCGAACCCTGTTCGGATTTCGTAAATCCCGCCAACCATAAGCTGATACGTATCATAACTTCCGCACTAACTCTCACCCAAGAAATCGGCCAAATGAGGGAGGCTAGCCACCCCAAGTTCGCATTTCGTAACAAAAAAATAAATCATTCCGCCCGTTCCCGATTCTTGATACCCTCCCGCGCACTTGGGGATGCAGAAATGCAGACGGACAGTGCGGCCCTCCTGTATTCAGCAAATCTGCTCCTGAAGTGACCCCGGCGAAGCCTGTTGCGTGCGTGCATATTTGGAGCGATCCGCTCACACGCGTCTAATCTTGGAAAAATGGAGGCGGTGTGCCATCTCGACGAATTTGCACAAGCGTTCTACTGTTCGTTCTAGCCTTCACTGTCGGTAGGTGCGCTGCGGGGGATAACCAACCTCCAACGCAGACTCAAGACAGTTCAAACGTTGCAAGTAATGGGCAAGAACCACCGGCCAAGGCAACCGACACCAAAACCGACGCCAAAACCACCTGCGCAAGTCCGAGCCCGCTCACCATTGATCCCGCCGACGCTCGGATCGCGCCTGGTGGAACGCTCAGGTTTACCGTCACCGTCCAAAAAGGATGTACCGTGCCAGCGCTTAAGTGGACAGCCGATACGGGACTCGACACATCGCTAGTGAAGATTACTCCCGAAGACACATCCGAGGGGTCCGGCACCGCAACTCTATTTCTGTCTCTGGAGATCGCGAAAGACAAAAAAGCCAGGGGCAAGCTGGAGACAGACATACAGACAGACCTCACCAAGGCGCAAATCCGCGTTACCGCGAAGTCCACATCTTCGGATGACAGCTCCAGCGACAAGAAGGCAGCGCAGTCAGCTATGGCTACCGTGGAAATCACTACGAAAGGAGCGGGCAACATCATCATTCCCATCATTGGATTTGAACAGGCCGGGGCGAGTGCCGCCCAGAGCAGCCAGAAATTCTTCTTCAATCTGTTCGTAAACCGTCCGCTTCCATTCGGAGATGAACAAATCACGAAGGACGGAGTGAACTTGGGAACACGTTACCGATGGTTCGGAAACGTCAGGATTGCGACGTATCCTCAGCAGATAACCAGCGGAGTGGCTGAGTTCGCGGCCGGATTTGCAACCCAGGTTGCTCAGCTCAAGGTGAATCAACTGGCACAGTCGGGAGAATTCAACATGGGCCTCGATTTGCGGCTTACGGCGGCGCCCTGGGGACTTTACAGTCTCGGGGGTTCCACGAAGGAGTACACCTCGCTGAGTTTTATAGCGGGGTTTGGAGCTATCAGTCCGCTGAATCCGGTCAACACTTTGCAGATTTTCGTCACTCCTCCTGTAGGTTCACCGCAGCGAAGTACATTCTTAAACCAGTTCCCGGGCTCTGCAAATTCCACGTATACCGGATTCGTTTCGTCCGATCGTGACCGTTTCTACTGGGAGTACGGGGCAGGGTTTCGTCTGACCACTCAGTACTTTGACAGGTCAAACGTTCTGGGTGTCACCACTCCAGCGATGCTCTCGTATACCCTCGGGCAAAGCCAGATTGTCTCTGGTGGAGTGAGCAGCGGAATTGTACAGAGAATCGAAGCCTTCCTTCCGTTGCCGCTCGGCGATACGTTTACCAAGGACAGCAGCACCTTTTACTTGTTCGGCAGGGTAGATATGCGACTCGCCCCACCGCATCAGATTCAGCCATTCATTCTCCAGCCCGCCCCCGCTGGCGTAAACGGCTACGATTCCGATGTAAATATCGTGACAGTCCGGAGCAATCGCGACCTGTACACGATCGGAGTAGGAGTAGACGCTATCGGACTAGTCAAAACGATCTCCGGGCAAAACAAGACCAAAACCAAGAACGCGCCTGCGGCGAAGAAGAAGTAGTATTCATCGCGAGCGGAGCTCTTTGCTGTGGGCGCACGCCGCAATGCTCGGTCCCGAGCGATCCTCAATCGGCATGTGCTGTTTTGAGACTGATGGGGAAAGGTGGCAGCTTCGGAGCGTTTTCTGTTCGCCGTGAAACTGGATGTTCTCCGTGATGAAGAATTCGGAATCTCGACCTATTAATTGTCAGATCGTCGCCAGGAGTTCACCATGAAACCTGTGATGGTTCCGAAGTTAGGCAGCCGCGCAGCTTCGCCAATCGTCGAAGAGGCATACTCACCCAAGATCGGCGAGCCAGAAGCGCCTCTCAAGCGGAGGCGTGTGGCCGTCATCGTGAACCACGGCATGGGCCAACAGGTACCATACGAAACAATGGAAGGGGTCGCACTCGCAATACGACGGGGCATAACCAATGATGGCGATAAACTTCCCGAGCCTTTCGTTCGGATCGTCCGTCTGGGAATAGAGGGAAAAGATGACACCGAGACAGAACTGGTACGCGTAGAACTTCAGGTTCCGGGCGAAGGAGAAATCTACGATGTCCACATCTACGAATCCTATTGGGCTCCGCTGACCGAAGGCAAAGTGTCGCTTAAAGATGTGATTTCATTCCTGTGGGACGCAGGCATTAACGGGATACTGAACACAGATAGCGGAACTTTCAAACGTTGGCTCTTCGGATCGGTGCGAAAGTTCAAACTGCATCGGCCATGGCTCTACGTGCTGTTGATTACGACCATGCTGCTGTTGGCTTCCCTGACATTTATGAACGGAGTCCTCACCGCGGCCGCGGCCGCGCACGCGATGGGCAGCAATGGAAGCTTTCCTAAGCCGGATTTGATCGCTCCCCTAACCTCCGATTTCCTGCTGGCGGATCTGGGCGCAATTCTGATCACCCTCGGCACCGTATTTTTTCCCCTGATCAAGAAGCTGACTAAGGACTCGTCGACTCCGACATGGATTATGGATCTCGAATGGGTTCTGGTAGGGTTTGGCGCCCTCATGGCCCTCTTCGCGGGAGTAGTCATGCCTGGGCAACTGATTGGATGGCATCCCGAAAGTCATTTGTGGCCGTGGCTCTCCTACCTCGCAAGAGGTCTGGTCGGAGATCAACTGCGGCTTTCCGCAGTGTGGGGAGTCGAACTACTGGCGGCGTACGCCATGCGATGGTTCCTAATTGAGTATGTCGGTGACGTCGCCGCCTACATCGCCGCGCATACGGTCAGCAAGTTCTGGGAATTGCGCCAGCAAATCTGGCAGACGGCGTTGAAGGTGGCGCGTGCTGTCTATCGTGCCGAGACGGAACAGTCCCAGGCCGGAGAGCAACCTGATTTTCTCTACCACAAAATCATCATCGTGGGACACTCTCTAGGCTCGGTGATTGGCTATGACGTGCTGAATGGCTTGCTTCTTGAAGAAGGATTTTCCAAGCAGCCCCTCGAGATCGCCAAGCGCACTCGCATGTTTCTCACGTTCGGCTCGCCTTTGGACAAGACAGCGTTTCTTTTCAAGACGCAAAAGGACATGAATTCCCCAGTTCTGGCGCTGGGAGCAGCCGCCGTTCAGCCCATGATTCAGCATTACGCCAACCGTCCGCTAGAGTGGGTCAATCTCTGGTCTCGATCCGACCTTATCAGTGGACATTTGGATTTCTACGATCCCCCGAACACAGAGAATGCCAAACACAAAGCTGACAGCCTGGATAGTTCGGTTAATCCGTTGCAACCGGATCGCAGAGCCGTGCAGAACAAGATAGATTCCGGAGCAAGAACGCCATTCGCCGCTCATGTGGAATACTGGACAAGCAATCTCTTCGCAAAGGAACTCGTGAGGGGAATTACCACCTAAAATCGTAAATCGCTCCGGGCCTGTCGGAAACCCCCTTTTCCTTTCAACAACTTACCCCACCCAATCCCCCATATCCCCGCTAAACCCCATTTTTTCCCCATTCGTTGAGATAAAGATGCGTATCTCCTTACCCTCCAATAGGATCACCCCAGACTGATACTCAGGGAAAAGTGTAACAACCAGGTTCAATTCCTTGGGAGAACCATAGGCAGTCGGGTCTGTGGTCTGGGTTTTGTGGACAGGGTTTTGTGGGCAAGGATTCTCAGGCGAAGCCAAGGCAAGTTTCCGCCCGAGTTTTTTCCCGAGACCGAACACAATACCCAGGTAGCAAACAGACCGCGTGAGCCAAGAAACTGAGAACTGAACCGAGAACTGAGAACTGCCCCTAGGAGCCAGAAGCAATGCGCAAGCCGATCAAGTACGTAGAAAAAGCAGTCACCGTCGCCGCCAAAGGCGCTTGGGTTGTCTTCGACCGCTTGAATCGCATCAAGCCCAACCCTTCGCCCACCCCTAAATGGTCCGACAAGCCTCTGCTCAAGTCCTACGAAAAGTCCAAGCCACCCCTCGGCTGGCCCCGCTCCACCGATTCGCTCTGCCCCAAGTGCGTCCCTGAAATTCGCCAGCGGATTCTCGACGGCAAACTGCCGCACGAAGTTCTGATGAACGAAAAGGTCGGCGAGATCAAGGCCACCATCGTCGAGCGCGGCGGCAAGATCCTCATGGTGAAAGATTGCCCGAAGCACGGCCACTTCGAAGACGTGATGTCCATCGACACCGATTTCTCCAAGCATCTCGAAGACGTTTTCCCCGGCCGTGACATTGTCGCCCACAACGACGAAAAGCTCCACCATCACGGCTCTTCGACGGTAAAGTATGGCCGCGGCTCGGTCCTCACCATCGATCTCACCAACCGCTGCAACATGATGTGCGATCCCTGCTTCATGGACGCCAACCAGGTCGGCTTCGTCCACGAACTGCAGTGGGAAGAAATCAAGCAGATGCTCGACAACGCCATCACCATCAAGCCGCGCCGGCAGATGAGCGTCCAGTTCTCCGGCGGCGAGCCCACGTTGTCGCCATATTTCCTTGACGCCGTTCGCTACGCCCGCAAAGTCGGATACAACTCCGTGCAGGCCGCCACCAACGGAATCGAATTCGCGAAAAGCTTCGAGTTCTGCCAGCAGGCCGTCGAAGCCGGCATGCGCTACGCCTACCTGCAATTCGACGGCATTGGCAACGCCGCCAACGCCCACCGCATGGTAGGCAACCTCTTCGACGTAAAGCTAAAGGCAATCGAGAACCTGCACAATGCCGGAGTAGAAATCGTTCCCGTCATCACCATCGTGAACGGCATCAACAACGAACAAGTAGGCCGCATCATCAAGTTCGCGTTAGACAACCCAAAAACGATCAGCTTCTTGAGCTTCCAACCAGTAAGCTTCACCGGACGCGACGAAGCCGTCACCGACGACCGCCGCCAAGCCCAGCGCTACACACTCTCTCACTTGGCCCACGACGTAAAAAACCAAACCGGCCTGGGCGAACCAAGCCGCGACTGGTTCCCGATTTCCTTCATGGGCACCTTCAGCGACTGGGCCGACCTGATGCACGCCAACGACGCAAAAAACGACTGGGGCCAACTAAGCTGCGGTTGTCACCCTAATTGTGGAACTGGCATGGCGGTCATGATTGACAAGGAAACCAAGGAAGCGGTGCCGGTTACTGCGTTCCTGGCGGGAGATCAACTGGCGAAGGATATTGCGAAGGTGAACGATGCTTCGCGGGGGAAGTTCTTGACGGCGCTTGGGATGGCGTTGTGTCTGATGAAGAATTACGATCCCTTCCAGGCGCCGACGCATTTCAAGATGATGGATCTGTTGAGCAAGTTCGACAAGAACTACAACGTCACCGGACGCAACTACGGGAAGGTCGGGCCGGATCGTAGCATTGAAGATGTGATGAAGCGGCGGCAGGACCGGTGGAACTTCCTGTTCATTGCGGGGATGTGGTTCCAGGATCTGTTTAACTACGATTTCCGGCGCACCGAGCAGTGCATTATTCCTTACGCAACACAGGAAGGCGAGATCAGCTTCTGCGCCTACAACACGGGCGTGGGCTGGCGGAACATCATCGAGAAGATGCACATGACGGCCACGCTTACCAAGTGGTATGAGGAGCATGGGCGGCACGAGATTTTCGCGGGCGGGAAGAAAGTGAAGATGGAAGATGAGACGCATTCACTGCTGCTGCGCGAAAACATTGTGACCAACGAACTGCAGCACGATCTGGACAAGCTGGGCATCGCGAAAAACGCGCGCGAGGAGAAGAAGCGGGCGCGAGATGCGAAAGCCGCTTTGGCTGTCAACCATTCGGAGACTCCTGTTCCGGGACATCGCGGGCCGCAGAAGAATGACGAGGCTTACAACGCGCGGATGGCTTCGCTGTATCGCGAAGTCGTGTTGAAGGAGAAGCCAGCGGTGGCGGAGAACGGATTCATTCCGCTGGGCGCGCTGGGCAAGGCGAACGGGAACGGGGCACATGCTGCGAAGCCGGAAGTTGCCGAGCCGGTGGCAGGAGACTGACGATCAGCAGCTACCTTCCAGCTTAACCAACGGGCTGCCAGTGGGCGGCCCGAGTTGTTTTCCTCATTTGTTTCTTGCGTCTGGCGGCGGTTTGGGGTACAAAACAGCGCATGCCTTATCGCGCCGTACGCCGTTGCATCTTTCTGTTTCTTATTCTCCTTCCCATCGATAATTTGACTGCTGGGCGTTTGCGTCCGGGGCCCGCCGTTCAGTCCGGTGAACCTGCGCAGCAAAGCGATGCGTCGCGGCCACAACCGGCGCAGGTACCGCAGGCGCCGGTCGAACTGAAGCCTGGAGACACGACTTCCGACGGGTCCGAAAAGAAGCCCGACTATTCCAAGGAAGCGTTTGTGGTGGAGCGCTTGCAGGAACGCTACCGCTTCGAGAACGACGGGACGGGACGCAAGGAGGCTACGCTTCGGATACGGGTACAGAGCGAGGCCGGCGTGCAGGCCTTTGGCCAACTCCGCTTTGGCTATAACTCCGGCAACGACCGGATGGACATTGCGTACGTGCGCGTGCTCAAACCGGATGGGGCGGTGGTGACCGCCGGTCCGGAGGCGGTGCAGGATCTGAATGTGGGAGTACAGCAGTTTGCACCGGTGTACACGGACTACCGGGAAAAGCATGTTACGGTGCCGGGTTTGCGTCCAGGGGACGTGTTGGAGTGCAGCGTGGTCACGACATTTCATACCCCTTTAGCTCCAGGCCAGTTCTGGATGCAGCATGACTTCAATCGAGTGAGCATTGTGCTGGATGAACAGTTGGAGATTGACGTACCGGCAGAGCGCACGGTGAAACTAAAGAACAAGCCGGGTTTGGATCCGAAGATTGCGGAAGAAAAGGGGAGACGCATTTACCGCTGGACCAGTTCGCACCTCGCCGCTGAGGACGACGGGAAAGATAAAGACAGAGACAAGGACAGGGAAAAAACGAAGAAGCGAAAGAAGAAATCGGAAGAGGTTGCCGACGTGCAGCTAACGACGTTCGCCAGTTGGGAGGAAGTCGGACGCTGGTATGCCGGGCTGGAGAAAGACCGGCGGGTCCCGTCGAAACCAGTGCGGGCAAAGGCCGACGAGTTGACGAAGGGACTGATCTCGGATTTGGACAAGACGGAGGCGCTATACGATTTCGTGGCCAGGAATTTTCGTTATGTAAGCCTGGCGCTGGGGCTGGCGCGCTATCAACCGCAGGCGGCGGGCGACGTTCTGAGCAACCAGTACGGCGATTGCAAGGACAAGAACACGCTGCTGGCGGCACTGCTGGAGGCGGAAGGGCTGCATTCCTCGACGGTGCTGATCAGCACCTACCGCAAGCTCGATCCCGATGTCCCTTCCCCCTCACAGTTTAATCATGCCATCACGATGCTGCCCTTGGGGAAAGAAGAAATCTGGATGGATACGACGACGGAAGTGGCGCCTTTCCGTCTGCTCAGCTACTCGTTGCGCAAGAAGCAGGCGCTAGTGATTCCACCGGGCGGCGCAGCCCATCTTGAGGAAACGCCCGCGGACCCGCAACCACCGGACCGCGAACTGCTGGAACTGGAAGGCAAAGTTGACGAGAGCGGGCGGCTGGAGGGCAAAGTACAGTTTACGTTGCGCGGAGATACGGAGCTTACGCAACGCATTGCGTTCCGGCACATGGCATCGGCGCAATGGCAAAAGTATGTCGAAGGGATTAACAAGGGATTGGGCGGCGAGGTGAGCAAAGTGGAAGTTGGCGATCCGGCGGCCACGCGCCAGCCCTTCACGATTTCGTATGCGGTGAGCAAGGCTGGCTTTCTGGATTGGTCAAAGAAAAAGCTGGAGTTGAAATTACCATTGTCGCACGTAAATCCCGCATCGGTAGGCGCGGACGTAGGAGAAGAGGAAGAAGAAGAAGAGACCGGCAGCAGCAGTAGCGGCAGCGGTGGTAGCAGTGCCGAGCCGTTCAAAATTGGACCACCCAATGAGCATGCGTACCAGATCAAGCTCGAACTAGCGGCGAGGTACACGGCGAAGGCTCCGGTGGCTGTAAGCGTGGAGCGCGACTATGGAGCTTATCAATCGACCTACAAGATCGAAGGGAATATTTTTACCGCGGAGCGCAAGCTGATTATCCGGCAAGGGGAGTTGCCCCCGGCGCGGGCGGATGACTATCGGGCATTTCGCCAGGCGGTGCTGGCCGACAGCGGGCAGCGGCTGACCATTGAGAGCGCAGTGGCGGACACGCGCACGATTCCCTCGGGCATGAAAACTGAAGATTTGATCAAGAGCGGGAATGAGGCGCGAAAAAATGGAAACTATGCCTTAGCCATCAGTCTGCTGAATCGCGCTGTGGAGGCCGATGCCAGGAGCAAGAAAGCATGGAATGACCTGGGGCTGGCTTATCTGGAGGACCTGCAGGACGGTCTGGCGATCAACGCATTCCAGAAACAGATAGAGGTGAATCCTTATGATCTGAATTCGTACAACAATCTGGGCCGGGTTTATCTGCGAGAGCGCAAGTATGAGGAGGCCGAGAAGTGGTTTAAGAAGCAGATTGAAATCCAGCCATTGGACAAGTATGCGCACACCAACCTGGGTGTGGCTTACATGGAATGGCACAAGTATCAGGAGGCGGCGCCGGAGTTGGAGAAGGCCGCGACCATTACGCCGGATAGCGCCGAGGCGCAAGTGAGGTTGGGTGAGGCTTATCTGAATATTGGTGAAGACGAGAAGGCAATGGCGGCGTTCGACAAAGCGGTGAAGATATCGGGAACACCGTTGATCTGGAACGACATTGCATATCAACTGACACTGAAGAATGCTCATCTCGATGTGGCACGGCGCTACGCGGAGTCGGCGGTCTCGTTGACGGCAGCGCGGCTGCGGAATTTAACTTTGGATCAGATCAAGCAAGGCGATTTGGGATTGACCTCGGCGCTGGCCAGCTATTGGGACACGTTAGGCTGGGTAGCGTTTGCGGAAGGCCATCTGGACGTGGCGAAGAAGTATGTATCGGCCGCGTGGGAACTGGGCCAGCGTGGGGACGAAGGCGACCATCTGGGGCAGATCTGCGAAAAAAGCGGCGACAAGGCGGGAGCGGCCCACTGGTATGCGCTGGCCTTGAGCGGGCGCAGGCCGGAACCGGAGACTCGAAGCCGCCTGGCCGCACTCGTGGCCGGCGACGATAAAGTCGATGCGATGGTAGCGAAATTTCGGGACGAACTCGAGCGGCAGCGAACGGTAAAGCTGAAGAGCGCCACCAGGCAGGAGGGGCGCGCCGATTTCTTCCTGCTCTTGGGCGGCGCGGGAGCTTCTGCCGTGACAGTGGAGGGTGCCAAGTTCGTGAGTGGAAACGACGGACTGAAAGACCTAGGCGACACACTCCGAAGCCTGAAGTACAGCCAGAACGTTCCGGACGATACGCCGGTCAAGATTCTGCGGCGTGGGACGCTCTCTTGCACCGCGGCTGAGGGACAATGCACGCTGCTTCTGGCGCTGCCCGAGGATGTGAAGTCGGTGGACTGATTGCAAGAAGGGCCGCCGGCTTCGCGCGAAGCTTGTAGCGGCTTTGTTACAATCGCCTCAGCATGAGCCCACAAGCTTCATTTATCGATGTTCCGGCCGCGATCGAGGAGATCCGCGCGGGCCGCATGATCGTGGTGGTGGACGACGAGGATCGCGAGAACGAAGGCGATCTCACTCTGGCGGCCGAGAAAGTTACGCCCGAAGCCATCAACTTCATGGCTAAGTACGGCCGCGGCTTGGTTTGCCTTGCGATGACGGAGGAGCGGCTCGATCACTTGCGCCTGGGGCCGATGAGCGCGGAGAACACTTCGCAATATGGCACTGCGTTCTGTGAAGCGATCGACGCGAGAGTGGGGGTGACCACGGGAATATCCGCCTATGATCGAGCGCGCACGATTCAGGTGGCCATCGATCCGGCCACGAAGGCGGCTGACCTGGCGCGGCCGGGACACGTCTTCCCTCTTCGCGCCCGCAAAGGCGGGGTGCTGGTGCGCGCGGGACAAACCGAGGCTTCCGTCGACCTGGCGCGGCTGGCGGGAATGATTCCCGCGGGCATTATTTGCGAGATCATGAAGGATGACGGAACCATGGCGCGGGTTCCGGACCTGATTGAGTTTTGCCACGAGCATGGCATGAAGATGCTGACCGTGGCGGAACTGATCCGCTACCGCATGGCGCATGAACGATACGTGCATCGCGTAGGCGAAGCGCTGGTGGAGACGCGCTTCGGGAAATTCCGGCTGATTGCCTATGAGAGCGAAGTGGACGGCGGAGAGTCGCACGTGGCGCTGATTTGCGGCGATGTGGAGGGCGTTCATGAGGGCGTTCATGAGAACAACGATTCGCCCGTGCTGGTGCGCATGCACGCCCACTGCCTGATGGGCGACGTGTTTGGTTCCACCGCGTGCGAATGCCATGCCACGCTGGAAGGCTCGCTGCGCCGCATTGCCCAGGAGGGGCGCGGCGCGCTGATCTATCTTCATCAAACGTCGCAGGGATTTTCCAAGGACAAAATTGGCGAGCGCACGGCGCTGACTTTTCATCGCGGAATGAAGTTGCCGGCGCTTTTCGATAACGAGCGCCGGACCCAGCGCGAAATCGGCATCGGCGCGCAGATTCTTTCCGATCTGAATCTGCGGCGAATCCGTCTGCTGACGAACCGGCCTAAACGCGTGGCCGCGCTCGAAGGATTCGGGATTGAGATTGTAGACCAGGTCCCGGTGGAATTGAGCGGAGTGCAGGCGGGGAAACGCTAAAGCCGCGGCAGCGCGCCGCCGGCACGACTTACACTTCGAGCGGCGATGGGGTTACGATGGCTTGGCGCCGGCGGCCGCGGCGCTGGCGTGGTCTATGGCGCCGGCGTTGGCGAGCGCAGGACTGGCGGGCTCGGTGGCGGTCGCTTTCACACAGAGGTCCACCGCTTCCGACATGCTCTGGATTACCTCCTTTTTCATCGTCTGCCAACTGTTGAACCTGGCTTTCTCCCGCGCCACGCCATCCAGGTTGCGGGAGATGCGCGCCATGTAGTGCGCCTGGATGCGCTCCAGTTCGGCCTGAATTTGTGCATTTTCCTCCGCCTTGCGCGCCCACTCCGCTTCAACTTGTTCTTGCTGCGCGGCCTCATAGGAATCCAGAGCATCCTGGCGCGCTTTGGAGTCCTGCTGGATGTGGTCGAGGGAAACGCCGGCAACTTCGAGAGCCATGAGGACGGCAGCCCGCTTCAGATCTTTCGAGAGGCCGTGGATGTGTTCGCTGCGAAGCATCTCGATGACCTTATTAATGCTGTATCCCTTGGGCGGATTCGGGATGCCGACAGCGGAATAAACATCTTCCATGGGCAAAAGGTCGGCATAAAAGCTGGGGGCGTCCGCTTCAGCAGGATGCAGGGAGGGCCTGTCCGCGTCGGTGGAGCGAGACACGCGGGGTGGGAGACTGTCCTGCGCTACCCTGCCTTCGCGGTTTGCACCGCCATTTAGTTCGGGGCCTGCTCCGCCACTCACGCTGAGGACGTCCTGCTTGTGACGCCAGGGCGCTCTTTCGAGCCATTTGCTTCTCATAGGTTTGTTCTCCTTGCCTGTTTCCTTTCGGTTTGGAGGCCGGTTGGTGCGGACCTCAGTCCGTCGAACGACATCGAACTTTTGGGGCCGGGAAATAAGGGGGCGGTCCCGGTTGCCGGTTTCGAGACCAACGGCGGGCGGAAGCGTCGCCGTAGCGCGGCTCGCGGTGGGCGCGATTGGCCCGCTTTGCACTTCACTTTGCACTTCATTTTGCGGCGGGGCTGGGGGAATTTCGCTCGGCCGGCTTTCCTGCGGCTGCGGCAGGCTTTGAATTTGTGCCGTCGAAACCAGGGGATTCAGGCCTTTCACGCCTGCCTGTAGTGGGGTATCGGTGCGAGGCGGCTCGTTGGCAGCCGAACTCTTCTCTCTCTGAATGCCGACAAGAAAATCCCAACCATCGCTGCGGCAGTACTTAGTAATGCCGAAGAACTGCTCGAAAGGCGACTGAATTTTCAGCTTCGACCCCACCGCGATTGGTTTCTTGAATCTTATACAGGCCCCGCTCACCGACTTGTCTTCCATGCGTGCGGGCATGACCTGCCAGGTTCCGTCCTGATCCAGCCACGAGGCTTGCACCCGGATCATCACCGCGGACCGTGGTTCTCGCATGGTGGTGCTCATGAAAGATCTATCGGCAGGAAGTTAAATTAGTTCACAGGCTGGGGCGGAGTCCTGGTCTGGTTACTTCTGGTTTGTTTTTCCCGTTCTGGATCGCTCGAAGGACGGTCTCCGGATCTAATCCCCTCCCGCGGGAAAAATCGTGTGCTTGGGAGCGGGGACGGGGGTGTCGCCCTTCTGGTCCTGCCACAGAACTCGATTCAGGCGCGCCGCTCCGGCGGCGTCGGGGCGGGAGAAATCCATCTTGGCGGATTCGTTCGCGCCTTGGGCATTGCGCTTGTTGATTTCGTAGATGAGGCCATTCTTGAGGTTGCGATAGTCCGCTTGAAACGCGGGCTGGTCGCCCGCACCCGAAAACATGGGGCCCATGGCGGGGGCGTAGGCGTCGTTCTGGTTCATGGGAGGCAAGCCGAGCAGCATCTCCATGGTGTGAATCAGGTTCACGGTGGTGTAGAAGCGATGCTCGACGTAAGGCGTGGCGGCCGCTCCCGGCGAATATTTGCTGACGACGAAAGCGATAGATCGATGGGCATCGATGTGGTCGCCGCCATCCTGCGCGTCGTCTTCGAGTACGAAGATGGCGGTGTCGTCCCAGTACGGGCTGTGGGAGACAGCGTCGACGACGCGGCCGAGAGCGAGATCGTTATCGGCTACGGAGGCCTGTGGGCGCGGGTGATCGGGACGCGTGCCGCCGGTGTGGTCGTCGGGAAGATAGAGTAAGACGAATTGGGGCAATTGGAAGTCCGGGCTTTCGTTCGACTCGCGGGCGCGGGTGTAGGCGGCGAATTCACTGAGGAATTCGTCGGCGCGGAGCTGGTCGGGATAGTCGGTATTGAAATCGGGATAGAGCGAATCGAAGTGATCGCGAAGCACGGCTTTTGTGGGCTTAACGCCTTTGAATAGAGGCACGGTCCACGGGAACGGGCTCGGCCCGGCGTGGGGATCGCCAACATTGGGGGGAAGAGGATCTCCCTGATGAAGTTCGGTGCGTGGGCAAGGCGATTGCTGCGCGGAAGGAGTTCCCTGTTTGGGCGATGCTGCCTTGCGGGTTTTATTGCACCACTCGGCGTTCACGAACTCTCCGTAGTCGCGATAGGTGAGGCCGTTGCGAGCGAGGTTGTCCCAAAGAAAACCGGTGGAAGGATCGTCGATATCCGGCTGGTTATGATCGAGTGGATATTCGTCGGCGACCGTGCCCTGGAAGTCATAGGTTCGTTCTTTGCCGCGGTAGGCGATTTGCCAGGTTTTCTCGTTGTAATCGCTGGTAATGGCGGCGGTCGACCACAGATGTCCGTCGCCGGAAACTTCGCCGCTGTCGTAGAAATTGTCGAGCACGCCGAATTGCAAGGCAAGTTTGTGCTCGTTGGGCGTGATGTCGGCGCCGTACATGGTGAGGGATGGGTCGCCGTCGCCGACTTTCAGATCGCCGAGGATCTGATCGTAGGTGCGGTTCTCTTTGATGACATAGATGACGTGCTTGATAGGATTCCTGCCTTCGGCAAACTGGATGGTTCCGGGATTGTTGTGCAGAAGGTTATCGTTCTCGACGGTGCGAGTGAGTTCGTTGAGCTTGCCGAGAGTGGAGGGAATGTTCAGGCGCGCGATCGAGCCGCGCAGCAGCGTGGGAATGTAAGGATGCTCGTGGTGACGGACCTCCCAGGAAGTCTTGCCCGGGCCTTTGTTGGGGCGCGTGCCTTGGCCCTTGGCGGTCGCGATGAGGAGATCGTCGCCTTGCACGGCGAGGGCGCTGGGATACCAGTCGGTGGGGATGAAACCGAGGGCGGGTGAGGAGTCGGCGGCGGGAGCGTTCGAAGTCAACTCAATCACATCTTTCGCGATCAGGCTCGATGTATCAAACACTGCCACGGCGTTGGAGGAGGAGTTGGCGACGAATAACCGCTTCCCATCGGCGGACTGAGCCAGGGCACTGGGATACGTTCCGGCGAATTCTTGACTGCGGACCATGGTGCTCAGCAGCGCGCGTATCGTGGCGCTCTTGGTTGAAACTGCAGCAACCGCGTCCACATTCGATAGAGCCACGTAGAGCAAGTGCTCATCCGGGCTCAACAGGAGCGCCGTGGGATGCGAGCCAGGTGCAACCGGATCCGAAGGCTCCTTTAACGTGATCCAGCGGACGACTTTGCTGGTGGTCAGATCCAGCTCTGCGACGCGCGATGCGTTCCACAGGCTGCACCAGGCGCGGTGGACATCGTGCGTGACTACGCAGGTATAAGGGAACGAAGACGGGACCAGATCATTGGTGCTGAGGTCGAAGCGCTGTAAGATTTTGCCGCTCGCGGCATCGAGTAGGACAACGTTGTCGGAAAGATTGTTCGCTACGAGAAGACGGTCATGTCCCGCGGCGGAAACCAGCGCCAGCCCTGCAGGATACGGAATCGCGGTTCCCAGCGGCGTCTTCTGTAGACCGGGCGCAACTTTCTTTCCGGCGGCGAGCGGCTGCGGCGCGATGGCGATGAATCCTGCAGGCGCGACCTTGCCATCCGTGAAACTGTAGACTGCGATTCCGTTGCCGGTATTGCCCGCCTTCTCTCCCGTAGGATCGGTGATCGAGCCGACCGAAGCGTAGAGATGTTTTCCGTCCGAGCTGAAGACCAGACCGATGAAATAGCTTTGGTGAACCTCTTCGCCGAAGCGCTTGTCGGGATAATCGGCGAGTTGATTGGTTTTGAGATCGAGCACCGCGATCGATTGCATGGCCATGGTTTCTTGCGTGCCGTAGCCGTTGTTCAAAAGTGCGGCGTAGCGGCCATCCGGGCTGAGGGCGATGGTGGCGGGAAAGCTGTTGGTGCTGGCGATGCGGCCGGGCGCGGGGATCGTCAATGTCTTGCTGGTGGGTAGCGAGATCGATGAAGCTTCGGGCTTCGCTTCCTGCGCGGGCGCAGATGCAATCCAAAGGACGAAAAAGGCCGCCAGACAAGTAATGCGGGAAAATCGGATCACGGGACCTCCGCGGGACTTTGATCTGCCAAAAGATGAAGCAACGATGAGCGTAATCCAGGCGGGAAGCTGCGGTCAAAGGCAGACCACAAACGGTGATGTCAAGCTGCCTGTGTAAATAGGTTGAGGGTGCGGGTTTTCCATTCCAGGTTGAATCTCTGGAAGATGGAGTAGAGGATGCGGTCAACACTGGCTACATTCACAAAACAAACCATGGGCCGGGTGCGGCGGCGCACTTCGACGAAGCAGCGCTCGATCACGTTGGTGGTGCGCAGCTTCTTACGCAGGTGCGGGGGGAAAGCGAACGCCGAAAGCAGTTCCGGCAGATCGCGCTCCAACTGGCGCACCATGGGACCGTACTTCCCGCGCCAACGGGCGCGGAAGGCGCGAAAAGCGGCTTCGGCCTGAGCGCGGCTTTCGGCCAAATAAATCGCCTGCGCTCCCGCTTTCACGTTGTCGTAGTCGGCCTTCTTCACTTTCTCCAGAATGTTGCGCATCTTGTGGGCCCAGCAGCGCTGATGCCGCACTCGCGGATAGACGGTGCGGATCGCCGCCGCCAGTCCGGGACAGCCGTCGGTGACGATCAGGCCCAGCGCCTTGCCCTCCAGCCCGCGCCGATACCATATCCTCCAGCAGCCCTTCCCAGTCCGCTTGACTCTCGCCCTGACTCCGCAAAAACGCCAGCAGATGGCGGGTGCCGTCACGCCGCACTCCGTAGGCCACCAGCATCTGCACCCGCTTGCGCCCCGCCGGACGCCGCACCCGCAAGCTCACTCCGTCCAAAAACAGATACGCGTAGTTGTCTTCCAACCGCGCCTGGTGGAACTGGCGCACCACTCCGTCCAGATCCCGCGTCAGCTTCGACACCGTCTGCGGGCTCACCACCTCTTCGGTCACCGTGGCCACCACCCGCCCCACTTGCCGCGTCGAGATGCCGCGCAGAAACGCCTCCCGAATCAGCATCGACACATCTTCGGCGCGCCGCTGAAAAGGTTCCAGCCCTCGCGGCAGAAAACTCTTCCCTCGGGTGCGCGCCACGCGCAGCCGGATCGTCCCCAACCGAGTCACGAAATCCCGTTCGTAGTAGCCGTTGCGATAGGGCTGCCGCCGGCTGCGCCGCCGCTGATACACTTCGCGCACCGCATACCGGTCCCGCTCCCGCCGCGAATCCGCCTCCAAACGCTCTTTCCACAGCCGCTTCGTCTCTCCGTACACATCCCCCCAGAAACTCTCTCTCATCTCCGCCAGAAAATGTTGGTAATGCTCCGTGATTGGGATTATCTTCGCCATCGGGTGTAGGTCTCCTTTCCAGGAACGGCTTTAGCTTGTGAGGCCAAAGCCAACTTACACCCTCTCGCTTTTACACAATCAAAGTTACGTCACCCCACAAACCGCAAACGGACGCCCGCATTCAAGGAAACAGTCTTTTCATGATTGCGTCGATGTGCAGCTGCGCGCAGTCAATGAAAGGAAATGTGGTGTTCGATGGGTTGAACAGCAGGGCGAGATCTGTGCCGGCAAAAACGACAGCTTCCAGTTGCTCACGCTGAATTAGAGTGTGCGCCAGCGCGGTTAATGCTTGACGATCTGCCTCCGTGCCTTCGCCGCCGATGGCGGTGCGCACGTAGGCCTCGTGAATTTGATCCACTTCGCTGGGTTGTGGGCGGATAGTATTTTCGCCTCGCAGCGCGCCGAAAAAATCGGTTTCGATGGTAAAGCGAGTTCCAAATAGAGCGATGCGCTTGCCGGAAATTGACTGGCGCACGACATCCAAAAGACTTACCAGCGGCAACGGCGATCTGGGCAGGAGTTCGTCGATACACACGTGGGGAGTAGCGGCGGGGATGGCGGCGAAATCGGCGCCGCCGGCTTTCAGCTGTCCGATGAGAGACACTAAATACTCGGTCAAATCTGCCAACTGATTGGATTGGACGTAGCCCATGGCTCGCTGCACCTCAGCATGGACCATCACGAGGCGAAGAGGTCTGTGGAACTCGGCGTGAGCTTTGGCGAGGGCTCGGTAATAATGCACGGCCGCACCGACGCCGAGGCCACCGATCAGTCCAAGGCAAGGGCTAGCGGGCTGATTCAGGTGTGAACTCCTTATTCGTCGAACGTCCTGCCTTGATACGAAGCGGAGGCGCAAGTAAGTTGCAGAGGTCCCCTTCGGCTTCGCTCAGGGCAGGCTTTCGCTTCGCTCAGGATGACACAACTACTAGATGACAAGGCTCACGCTAAACTCCCGAAGCGCGCGTAGAGCCCTCTTGACCGGAGGCATGTTCCGCCGCTTCGGTTTCACCGTGCACGTTGTGGCGGACGTCGGAGCCCTGTACCCAGAAGATGACGTCTTCGGCGATGTTGGTGGCGTGGTCGGCGACGCGTTCCAGATTGCGGGCGATCAGCAGCGCGTCGAGCGCCTGCCGCACGACGTCGGGACGCTGGTTCATGGTCTTCACCAGTTGGATGAAGGCATCGTCCTTCATGCGATCAACCACGTTGTCCATTTCGAGCACGGCCTGGGCCAGTTCCGCTTTGCCTTCGATGAACGACTCCAGGGCCCGGCGCACCATGGCGCTGACGGCCGCGCCCATGCGCGCGATATCGACGGGCAAATCCGTAGCGGGCAGTTCCACCATGTCCATCACGCGTTCGGCGATGTTGACGGCTTGATCGCCGACGCGTTCGAGATCGGAATTAATCTTGGTCACAGCGAGGATGAAGCGCAGATCCACGGCCATGGGCTGCTGCATGGCCAGCAAGTCGAAGGCGGCCTCGTCGATCTCCCGTTCGGAGGTGTTGATCTGGGTTTCGCCTTCGAGAACCAAATGGCAACGGTGGAGGTCGCGGTCGATGTAGGCCTGACGGGCACGATCCACCGCCTGTTCCGCCAGTCCACCCATGCGGAGCAACTTCTGCCGAAGATCGTCGAGCCCTTGCTGAAAGCGCGTGCGCATTATCCGAACCTACCTATCCGAATCTGCCTATCCGAATCTGCCTGTGATGTAGTCTTCCGTCCGCTTGTGGCTTGGTTTCGTAAAAATCTTTTCCGTCTTGTCGAATTCGATCATCTTGCCCAGCAGGAAGAATCCGGTAAACTCGGCCACGCGAGCCGCCTGCTGCATGTTGTGCGTCACTATTACTATCGTATACCGTTCCTTGAGCTGAAAGATCAACTCTTCGATCTTTCCGGTGGAGATGGGATCGAGGGCCGAGCAGGGCTCGTCCATCAGCAGAACTTCAGGCTCGACGGCCAACGCGCGCGCGATGCAAAGGCGCTGCTGCTGGCCGCCCGACAGGCTGGCGCCAGACTTCTTGTGGATGTGATCCTTTACTTCCTCCCATAGAGCGGAAACTACGAGCGACCGTTCCACGATTTCGTCCAGCTTGCGACGGTCGCGAAAGCCGTTGAGCTTCAATCCGGAGGCAACATTATCGTAGATCGACATCGTCGGGAAGGGGTTGGCTTTTTGAAAGACCATACCGACCCGGCGGCGCAGTTGAGTGGCGGAGGTACCATCGTAGGCGTCAATGTCACCGATGCGGACGCTGCCCGTAACGCGGGCCTCAGGAATGGTCTCGTGCATGCGGTTGAGGCAGCGGATAAACGTGGATTTGCCGCAGCCTGAGGGGCCGATCAACGCCGTGGCGTGGTTGGCGGCCACGGTGAGTTGGACGTCGTACAATGCCTGAGTCTTGCCATACCACGCGTTCAGGTTTTCGACCTGGATGCCAACGCCCATAGGCTATGCCGCTCCGAAGGTGCCGCGGCGTACGGCAAAACGTACGGCCGCGACTGCGGTAACGATGAGAATGATTAGCACGAGAGCTCCGGCCCATGCCTGGCGGTGCCATTCGTCGTAAGGAGAAATGGCGTAGTTGAATATCTGCAGCGGCAGCGCTGCGGTGGGCTGGTCGGCACGCAGATTCCAGAACTGATTGCCGAACGCCGTGAACAGCAGCGGCGCGGTCTCACCCGCGACCCGGGCAAAGGCCAGCATGATTCCCGTAATCACTCCGGAGGTTGCGGTGCGCAGCGTGATGGAAAGAGTGGTCCGCCAGCGGGGAATGCCCAGTCCGTAAGCGGCCTCGCGCAGCGCCTGCGGCACCAGCAGAAGCATTTCTTCGGTGGTGCGCGTGATGGTGGGAATCATCATGATGGCGAGTGCGACTCCGCCGGCCAATGCGGAGAAATGCTTCTGGTAAAGGACGACGATGGAGTATGCCACGATGCCGATCACAATGGAAGGCACGCCGTTCAGAACGTCGGCGGTGAAGCGGATCGCATCGCCGAAGCGGTTGCGTCCGTACTCGGCGAGGTAGATGCCGGCGCCCACTCCGATGGGCACGCCCAGAACACTGGCCAATGCGAGAATGAAGCCCGAGCCTACGATGGCGTTCGCCATGCCGCCGCCCGCTTCGCCCACCGGCTTTGGCGTTTGGGTGAGAAAGGCCCAGTTGATTGACCCCACACCGCGATAGATAAGATAAGCGAATATCGCGAACAACGGCACCAACACCAGGATCACCGTCAGCACGGCCACGCCGGTCATGGCGTGATCAGTGATGCGGCGCCGCAAAGCGATGGGCGGCACGGCATGCAGAACGGGAGTTTTTCCGGTCTCAGGCATTCGCCCTCGAAGGCTGGCCGCGAGTGACGGTCCAGACCAGCAACCGGGCCAGCGCATTGACTATGATGGTGACCAGAAACAGAGCCAAGCCAATCTCGATGAGGGCGGCCAGATTCAAGTCGCCGGTGGCCTCGCTGAATTCATTGGCCAGTACGCTGGCCATGGTATAGCCCGGCGCAAACAGCGACTTTGCAATCTCCGGGCGGTTTCCGATCACCATGGTGACGGCCATGGTTTCTCCCAGAGCGCGGCCCAGGCCCAGGATGATGGCGCCCATAATTCCCGCGCGCGCATTGCGCAGAACTCCGACGCGGATCATTTCCCAGCGCGTGGCGCCCAGCGCCAGTGCGGCTTCGCGCTGATGCTGCGGCACCACCATCAGGACTTCCCGCGTGATCGAAGAAATAATCGGGATGATCATGATCGCGAGGATGATTCCTGCCGCCAACATGCTGATGCCATAAGGTGGTCCTGTAAAAAAGCCCGTCCAGCCCAACGTTCTGGCAAGGAAGGGTTGAACGTAGTTGCTGAGGATCGGTACCAGCACAAAGATGGCCCAGAGTCCGTAAACGACGCTAGGAATGGCGGCTAGCAATTCCACGAAAAACGAGAGCGGACCGCGCAGCACCTTGGGGCACATCTCGGTAGTGAAAACAGCCACTCCGATGGACAGTGGCACTGCGATGATTAAAGCGAGCAGCGAGGAAACCAAGGTCCCGTAGACGAAAGGCAGCGCGCCGAATTGTTCGTTGACCGGATCCCAATCACGCGCGGCGAAGAACTTAAATCCAAAAGCGTGCCAGGAGGGTCCGGAACGCAGAACCAGTTCGTAAACGATCAGGACCAGAGTTGCCAGTACCGCCAAACCGCACAAGAGTATGGCGAATTTGAAGATTTGGTCGCCAACTTCCCCAGTTGGCCCAAGCAGCGCCATACTCCGCTTCTCCGCGGGAGGAAGATCGCTAACTTTCGTGGCTTCAACGGGTTGCGGAGCAGGCATATCAGGCCGAGGTCGGGCGGCATTGGCCATTCGCAAATACCCTAGCAGGATTCTGTTAACAGGGTGTTAAAATGGCAAAGCTTTTCGGGGTTGCCTTTTCGCGGATAAACTTGTATTTTCTTGTTCCGATTCGTTCTGCCTATGTCGATCGCTCGCCAGCGCAGCCGTGAGGTTTTTCAGAAGCTTGAACGGGACTTGGTCAAGCTTTCCTCGAAATCGCGGGCGGAGAGTGTGCACCGCTTCCGTACGGGCACGCGCCGCCTGCAGATCCTGCTGGGCGAGCTTTCTCCGAAGCTCGACCGCAGCGAGAGAAAACTTCTGAAGTTGCTGGGCCGAATCCGTAAGCGGGCCGGTAAGGTGCGGGATCTGGACGTGCAGTTGGCGGCGTTGCGCAGCTTGAAGGTCCCGCGGGAACCGCGGCGCAAGACGCAACTGGTGAACCACCTGATTGAGCTCCGCGGACAGCAGGAAAAAAAGCTGCGGAAGACCTTGGATAGAACTACCGTCCGCGAGATTCGGAAGCGGCTGAAACGGGCCGCCAAGCGCTTCAATCCAGATGCGAGCCGGGATCCTTTGGCAGTCGCCCGGGCCATGCTGCAACCGCTTGACCGCGCCAGCGCGCCGCTCACCGAAGCGGTATTGCACCAATACCGCATCATGAGTAAGAAAGCTCGTTACGCGGCAGAGTTTGCCGGCCCGTCCCCGGAAGCGGTGCAGTTCATCGCCGAACTCAAGCGCATACAGGACGCGCTGGGAGATTGGCATGATTGGCTCACTCTGACGCAAACCGCCAGCCAGCATCTCGGCGAAGTGAGCCAGTCGCCCCTGGCGGCGGAACTGCACAACGTAACCGGAGCGAAATGTCGCCATGCAGTTGCGGTGCTCACGCGGATGCGGGACAAACGAGGAGCGGACGCCGAGCGCACTGCCAGGGGTCCGGTTGCAGCGCCGGTGAAGACAAGCCCCGATGCAGCATCGGCCGCCTGATCGCCCGAAAGTTTCGCCCGCTGCCCGTCTTCGTGTGGTGTCCTAAATCAGCCGATCCTCCGGCCCAACACCCACCACGGAGACACGGAGGCACGGAGAAAGCCCATCGAATCTTAGAACCCAGTTTTTTCCGTCCTTTTGATTCCTCTGTGCCTCTGTGTCTTGGTGGTGAGGTTCTGGTTTGTAAACGGGTTCCGATCGCAGCTCGATGTGAATTTAGGACACTACCCGTCTTTGAGCGCTGATGACTGGGCGACGCGTGGCATGTAAACTGTGATTCTTCCTCATGCCGACCTTTGCCGCGGTTGATATCGGGTCCAATTCCGTTCGGTTGAAGATTGCGCGCCTTACGCGCGGCCATCTTCGCCCGGTTCACGAAGACCGCGAAGTGACGCGTCTGGGCGAAGGTGTGTTTCGCTCCGGCTTTCTCACGCCCGAGTCGATGGCGGAAACGGTTAAGGTATTGCGCCGGTTCCACCGGGCCACACAACAGGTAGTCACGGATCCGGTTCGCGTGGTGGCCACCAGCGCTCTGCGCGATGCGCGCAACTCGCAAGCTTTTCTGGAGTGGGTGCGCTCGGCCACGGGCTGGACGGTGGAAATTATCTCCGGATTGGAAGAAGCGCGCCTGATTCACCTGGGGCTGGTCTCCAATCTTCGCGCCGACAGTTCGCACACGTTAATGATGGATTTGGGCGGTGGAAGCTGCGAACTGACGGTCTCGGTGAGCGGCCACATTCGCGACCTGGTGAGTATGCCGCTGGGCGCGGTTCGCCTTACCGATGAATTCCTGCGCCACGACCCGCCGCGCAAAGGGGAGCTAAAACGGCTGCAAGGATTCGTTGCCCGCGAAGTGAACCGGGTTGCGGCTCGCGTGGTGGCGGCGAAAGTTAAGAATGTGATTGCCACGTCGGGGACAGCAGCTGCGCTGGCGGCCGCAGCCAGCCACCTGCGCAAGAACGGAAGCCGCCAGCGCACCGTCGTCTCCCGCGCGGAGATGACTCGGCTGGCTCAGCGCCTGGCACGCTTGCCGGTGGACGAGCGGCGACAGATGGAAGGCATCGGTCCGCGGCGCGCGGAAATCATCGTGGCCGGGGCGATGGTGTATCACGAACTGCTGGATCGCTGTCATCTCAAAGGTTTTCGCTATTCGCAACTCGGCCTGCGGGATGGCTTGCTGGCCCAGATGGCCGCCGAATACGACCGCAGCACGCGCTCGGGAAGGCAGATCGAATCGGAACGGTGGGAGTCGATCACGAGAGCGGTCGCCCACTACCATGTGGACTTGAAGCACGCGCTCGATGTGCGCGAGTCCGCCATGTTTCTATTCTCGGCTTTGAAATCGGTGCACGGCCTGGCGCCGGAGTTCCGCGAATGGCTCTCGGCCGCCGCCATGCTCTATGAGGTGGGAGATTACGTCAACCGCAACGGCCATCACCGGCACACGTATTACATCATTTCGAACTCGGAGATTCTGGGCTACACACCGCAGCAGCGCCGCCTGATCGCGGCCATCGCGCGCTATCTGGGAAAATCGCGGCCTACGCTGGAAGAGCCTCCCATGAAAGCGCTCGATCCCGCGGACCGGGCCGGCGTACAGAAAGCGATTCTGCTGCTGCGGCTGGCGCGCGCGCTGAATCTGGGCCGGAGCCGAGCCGTGCAAAAGGTCCGCGTCAGCCAGCGAGGCGCCGAAATACACCTGACGCTGGTGCCACGCCGCCGCATGGGAGTGGACCTGGAGTTGTGGGCGATTGAAAAGGACGCGCCCTATTTCCGCGAAGTTTTCGGGCGGGAACTTTCTACTGCGGCGGTGTAGAGAGTGCGCAGCGCCTTGGGAGTCAAACACCATAGCAGCGTGCCGGAACTGCGGCGCATATCGACTCTGGCCACGGCTCCCTTCTTCAGTTCCACCGAGGCTTCACAGCCAGACTCGCTGATCACCGTGCCGAGGAACTGGCTGAGGTTGGGATTGTGGCCCACGACCATCATGGATTCGTGGCTCGCGTATTTTTCCAGCAGGCGGCGGAAGTCCGCAAAGGTCGCGCCGGGACGCAATCCGGCTTCGATTTGCAGCTTGCCTTCGTAGCCCATTTCGTTCCCGACCAGCGAAGCCGTCTGCGTGCACCGCTTCAGCGGACTGGAAACAATCACATCCACTTGCGCATCGATTGCGGTCAGGGCCCGGCCCACATATCCGCACTGCTCGATGCCTTCTTTATCGAGCGAGCGCTTTTCGTCTTTCTTCGGGTTAGCGTAGGGCTCGCCGGCGCTGGCGTGACGCAAGAAATAAATGATCATGGTTGATTGCCGCAGTCTCGGTTATGGCAGTCTCGGTTATCGTACTCTACCGACCGGGGTTTTAGGTTTTCGTGCCGGAACCTGCGGCAGAGCAAGACCGGACTGCTTGCCTTCCGCCACGGCGATCAGAAAATCCTGGGCGCTGAAGGCGGCGGCGCCGGTTGGCGGCCTGCGTTTCCGCGTGCCATGCAACGGCTGCCAGGCGCGGATGTAAGTGGCATCGCGGAGCAGGATGCGCGCCTTGCGATTATCCGCCAGATAGCAGTCGAGAATTTCGCGGCGCACGCGCTCGCGCAGGAATTCGTCGCGCAACGGCACCAGCACTTCCACGCGCTCATAGAGATTGCGCGGCATCCAGTCGGCGCTGCCGATGTAGATTTCTTCTTCGCCGGCATTGCCGAAGTAGTAAATCCGGCTGTGCTCCAAGAAACGCCCCACGATGCTGCGTACTTTGATGCGGTCGCTCAAGCCGCGCACGCCGGGGCGCAGAGCGCAAATGCCGCGGACAATCAAATCGATCTCGACTCCGGCCTGGGAAGCTCGATACAGCGCTTGGACCACGTTCTTATCGAGCAGGGCGTTCATCTTGGCGATGATCCGCCCCGGGCGGCCCTGGCGGGCGTGCTCGGCCTCGCGGTCAATCAGGGCAATCACCTTTTCGGCGAGATCGAGGGGCGCCACCAGCAGCGGGTCGTAACTGGGAGTCTCGGCGTAAGCGGTGAGAAAGCTGAAGACGTCATGCACGGCGCGCGTAATCTCCGGATTCGCCGTGAACAGGCTAAGGTCGGTATAGATTCTGGCCGTGGCCGCGTTGTAGTTGCCGGTGCCGATGTGGGCGTAGCTGCGCGGCACGCCATCGGCATCGCGGCGCACCAGCAGCGAAAGTTTGCAATGCGTCTTCAGCCCAACCAGCCCGTGAAATACCTGCACTCCGGCGTCTTCCAGGTCGCGGGCCCAGCGGATGTTGTGGGCTTCGTCGAAACGCGCCTTGAGCTCCACCACGGCCGTAACTTCCTTGCGCTGCGCGGCATCGATGAGCGAAGGAACAATCAACGAGTGTTCGTTGGTGCGGTAGAGGGTCTGCTTGATGGAAAGCACGTGCTCGTCTTCGGCCGCCGACTCGATGAAGGCTACGACCGCGTCATAGGAATCGAAGGGATGATGCAGCAGAATGTCGTGCCGCCGCAGTTCCTCAAACAAGTTTTGAGACTTCGCCGTAAGCCGCAACTCGCGGGGAGTAAAGGAGCGATATTTCAGATCGGGACGCTGCGTCTGCTCATAGATGTTGAACAGGCGCGAAAGATTTACCGGACCATTCACCGGAAACACCTGCCAGGGATCCAGTTCAAAGACGGTGCGCAGGCGTTCGATGATCTCGGGATCGGCGTCGGCCTCAATTTCCATGCGGACGGCGTCGCCTTTGCGGCGATTATGCAACTCGGCGCGCACGGATTCGAGAAGATTGCGCGCCTCCTCTTCCTGCAGATAGAGATTGCTGTTGCGGGTGACGCGGAAGGGAGCCGATGCGACGATGTCGTAGCCGTGATACATGTTTTCCGCGTGGTGCGCAACCAAGTCGGCGAGGAAAATGAAATCCGTCGTGCTCTCCGAAGGCAGCCTCACCAAACGCGGCAAGGCGCGGGGCACGGAGACTACGCCCGTGTAAGTGAGCGCCGAGCGCCGCCGCCGCCGCAGAAGCAACCCCAGGCACAGCGCTTTGTTAATGACCCGGGGAAAGGGATGCGTGGGATCGACAGTCACCGGCGTGAGCAGAGGATCCAGTTCCTTCTCGCAATAGTCGTCGACGAAGCGCCGGGCATCCGCATCCAACTCGTGCAAGCTCAGGACGCGAATGCCATGCTCGGCCAGCGCCGGGCGCAACGTGTTCCAGCACTCATACTGCCCGTCCACGAACTTGTGTGTCAGGCGCGCCAGCACGTCGCGCTTGGCCGTCAGCGTAAGGCCGTCCGGTCCGGCCTCGTTGTAGCCGTCTTCGATCTGCTGCACCATGGCGGCCACGCGAATCTCGAAAAACTCATCCAGATTGTTGGCGGAGATGGCCAGGAACTTCAGACGCTCCAGCAGCGGGTTGCCTTCGTCTTCGGCTTCCTCGAGCACACGCTGGTTGAACGCGATCCAGGAGGTGTCGCGGTTGAGATAATACTCAGGATTTTCGAGCGAAAGACGAGCCATCTGCGAAGAATTCTTACCCGTTCATTGGTGCACTTCTTACTGCTTTGACTGGTTTCGATCGCGATCCGGACCGGGGAGATACAGCCACCATTCGTAGTATAAAACATCCGTGCAAAAGAGGGCAGAAGAGCGAATCTAGGCAGGCACGGGCTCACGGTGCTCAGGCGGGAGGAGGGTTAATCCGAAGAAAACCGGCGCATCGGGCGGCAGAACTCGCCGTGCGATGCGCCGGAATCACGATCAGTGGCAACCTCTAAGGCAGGTAGTAGCGGAACGAAGTGAAAATCATTCCGTCCAGTCCTTCCGGCGTTACGCCAGGTTGTCCTGATCCTGCGGGGCCAATGCCAGACCAGGTCTGACGAGTAACGTAGGAATACTGCGTACCGAACTGCAACCTGCCCTTGGGGCCGTTGTAGAAGCGGTACCAGAAGCCGACCGTACCCTCGACGAGCGCCCGCGTATCAGCCGTGCAACTCCCGGGACTAGTTGGGAAGAACCCGCTGCCCACAGCTGGCGGGAGTTCGGTATAGCAGCCGGAGTTGCTGAACAAGGGCGATCCGTACCCGACGTACTTGTTCGTGATCGGATCGTAATCCGCAGCGCGGCTGGCGTACTCGGCGCCGGCGTTGAGGTAGATATCCAGCTTTGGCCCGTGCCACTCGAGCGTCCCCAGGCCCTGATAGCTGCGGACTAGATCGAAGGTTCCGTTGGCATGGATCGAGCTGTCGGGAAGGCCGGACGTGCCGTAGCGGCCCACTCCACTGCCGCCCAGAACGTGCAGGCCGAAGTCGAGGTGTTTTTGGTCGAATGACCATCGGGCGTTGGCGCCGATGCCGCCGCCGTTCTTCGAGGCATTGTAGGCTCCCAAGGCGTTGGCGCCCGTGATGCCATTGCAAACGGTGGTGCTGCTCGCCACTTCGCCGCAGGGAAAGATTCGGTCGCGGAAGCGGTCGTATACCCCGAATACTTCGTAGTGTCCGAATCCCGGCTCGAAGGCGAGTTTGGCAACGACATCGGGGGAGGGGTTGAAGGAGTAGTTGGCCAGATTGGCCGCACTGCCCGTGGAGCTGGCGCTGGCGCCGGCATTATAGAGGCCGCCACCGGCACCGGCGGAACCTATCAGAAAATCGTCCCCGTTACCGTGAGTTGTAATGGTGGCCTGCGCATTTTCCACCGACACGCCGAACCAAACTTTGTTGTTAAAGTCTTTGACCAGACGCACTCCATATTGCCGAGCCCAACTGAAGCCGACGGTATACTGTGGGTCGATGGTCAGCGGGACGGCTTCCGTGCGGTTGTCCATCCCATGCTTGGTTTCGGTTACCAGGCTCCACATCTGGCCGCCGGTGACCGACCAACCGTTATCCATTGCCGCCTGGCCCCACGCTTGCCGTTGCCGAAGCGTGTAGCTGTTGCTCTCGTTGTTGTTGGAGGTGGTGCCGGAAGACAGGAAGTCCGTTTCCACATAGCCGCTCAACTTGACATCCTTCAACTTCCCTTCCACTAGCATCGAGAGCCGTGACTGGCGTCCCGATCCGAAGAACTCCGACAAGGTGCTCGCGCTCGCGCCCGGCATCGTCAGCGAATTGAAGGGCGTGTTGATGTCGGCCCCGAGAGCGCGCGAACGCCGCACAAATTCAGCCGCCATGAATCCGCCTGGCGTAACGGTGACTCCCTTAAAGTGTAGCGCGGTTGGGCTCTGCATCGCCTCGTTGACGTTCTTTTGCGTCTCCTGCAACGTCAGTGCCGTGTTCGTGACATTGGTCTTAAGATCGGTCACATCGCTCTTTAACTCAACCACGGTCTGCTGTTGCTGGCTGGCTTGGGCCTGCGCCGCATCCGCCTTGGTGGCCGCATCGGTGGCCACAGCCTGGGCCTGAGTGACGGCTTGATCCTTGCGATGCAATTCGTCGCGCAGTTCCTGGATCTCCCGGTGCTGGGCGGCCAGAGCGGCCTGCTGTGCGGCGATTGCGTCCTTCAATGCCTGCACGTCCGCCGCGGTTATCGTCTCGCTTTTAGCCTTCTTGGCTTTGGGCGGCGTGCTGGTTTGCGCGGCCACGGTTGCCGCTAGGATCAAGATCACACAACACTTCCATACAGAGTTCATCGCACTCTCCTTTTTCTTTGCAAACTTTTTTTCGGCTCTTAAAAAGAACAACATCCCCGGGGAATTATCTGACTTGCTTGATGGCCTCTTTTTCCTTCTGAACAACGCTCTCCGGCAGTGGAGCGTAGGAAAGCGCGGCCGTCATCTTTTGCCCATCCGTAACCATCCAGTTGAGAAAGTCGGCCAGAATTTTGCCTTTCGCCGCATCTTTCGACTGCTCAGGAATCAGCAGCCAGGTAAAGCTGGAAATGGGATAAGCATCCTTGCCGGGGGCGTTGGTAATGGAGACTCGAAAATCCGGGGGCATCTTCGGCGCCGATGCCGCCGCCGCCGTCACGCTCTCCAACGAAGCTTTCACGAAATTTCCCGCGAGGTTCTTGACGCTGCCGTAGGAAATATTGTTTTGCACGGCGTAGATCAGCTCGACATAGCCGATCGATCCCTGCAACTGCCGGATCGACCCGGCGACCCCTTCGTTGCCTTTTCCGCCCAGCCCGATCGGCCACTTCACCGAGGTCCCCCGTCCTGACTCGCTCTGCCACTCCGCGCTAATCTTCGAAAGGTAGTCCGTCCAGATATAAGTCGTACCGCTGCCGTCAGAGCGGTGCACCACGATGATGTCTCGATCCGGAAGATTCACTCCAGGATTCGCGCTGGTGATCGCCTTATCGTTCCACTTCGTAATCTTTCCCAGGAAAATTCCCGCCAGCGCCTCGGGGGTAAATTTCAGCTCCGCCGTCACTCCCGGGATGTTGTAGGCAGGCACGTCCGCACCCATCACCGTGGGCATGTGCAGGATCTTCGCCTTCGCTTCCTTCAGCATCTCATCCGTCATCGGCCCGTCGCTGGCGCCAAAATCCACCGTCCCGTTAATGACCTGGCGGATGCCTCCGCCGCTCCCGATGGATTGGTAATTGATCTGAATGTCAGGATGCAGCTTGTGATATTCACTAAACCACTTGGAATACATGGGATAAGGGAACGTGGCCCCGGCCCCGTTCAGCGTGGTCTGGCCGATCGCAGGCGCAGCTAGAAGGGCACACACCAGCAGAAGCGCAGTTCTTCGCATCGATGATTTCTCCTTGGGTATATACGCTTCGTTTCTAACGGCGCTGTGTTAAAGGACGGTTACAAACGGGTGAATTTCTGATGAATGGCGTTGGCAGGAAATATGAAAATACAGGGGACGCAGCCTAAGCATTGCAGGACTGGCAATCTGCGGGGAATTTTCAGTGTGCAGATTGCAGACGGGCGATCTCGAGGGGAAACAGCGTGTTGCCGGGAAACTGGCCGCGCAGAGAGGAAAGCAGTTCGAGAGCGCGCGGCTTGTCTTTGTCGCGGACGTAAGCAATGGCCAGCAGGATACGGGCAAAGGGCGCAAGATAGTGGCCGTGTTGAGCCGTAAGCTGCAAGTCGGCGATGCCCCCTTGCTTGTCGGCGGGCAATCCGCCCATCCGCATAAGCCAGCGCACCGGCGCTGCCATGCTGCCGATGATGTATTTGCTAAACCCGGTGGCCAGCTGCGCGTCGTAACAATTGGCGCACACGGCAAGCAGTTGCTGCCCCCGGATGGAAGCTTCTTTGGTGTAATGCAGCGAAGCCAGGTTCCGCTTTTCGATGAGCGCAGCGTAGTCGGCCTGCAGCCCGGAGGAGAGCGTCAAAGCGAACAACGCATCTTCATCTTTCGCGTTCTTATTCAGGCGCGCGTGGGCCAGCGCTTCCGCGCGGCCGATTGCGGCCTGGAAACGCTCGTGCAACACGGGATCGGGGCTGAGTGCCGAACGGTCAGTGAAGGCTTTGTCGTTCTCGTAGAACTGTCCTTCGAGGACTCCCAACCGGTTGAACTCCGAGAAAAGAAAACCGGCAGCCTCGCTGACGGGTCCGACCGGATCATCGGGATGTTGAGCTTCCCACGCGGAAAAATCCTTCTGCGCTCCCGGAAAATCCAGGTTGTAGAGCCCCAGAAATCCGTGCTCCAAGGCCGTGATTGGGATGGCGTCCAGTGGAGCGGCGTCGCTGGCCGAAGCGTACGGCCCCAGGCCCAGCCACAAGGCTGCTACCATACCGAAGACTAAGGCCTTGCGAAATTGGACGGTGCCCGGCATGCCCATGAAGTCGAATCTTCTTATTATCCCGCGTTTCCGCCGTAATGCAACATTACTTTTTGCACTGTTACTTTTTGTGCCGCCTGCTTCGATACACCCAATTGGCCTTGGGCTCATCCCATTCTGGCGGCCGGGGGGCACCAGGAGGGTCGCCGTTTCGCAAATGGGTCTCAATCTGGTTGTACTCCCCAGGACGAAAACTTCATGAGCGATTCTATACACTATGCCCCCGGCTGGCCTGGCATTCCTCCCCGTTGGACTTCCAGCGCCAAAACTGGAGCCGGTACGGCTCTGAACCAGCACAGCAAGGTCTGGTTCACCATCAGCCACGGCATTTTGAATGAAGTGTACTTTCCGCGAGTCGATCAGGCCTGCACCCGCGACCTCGGCTTTATCGTAACCAACGGACGCGACTTCTTTTCCGAGGAAAAACGGCACTGCACTTTTGAAAACAGGCCGTTTGAACCGGGCATACCCGCCTTTGAACTAGTTAACACCGAGGTCGGGAGCCGCTACCGCATCCACAAGGAAATCCTCACCGACCCTTACCGCAACGTGCTTCTGCAAAAGATTCGCTTCGAGCCCTTGCAAGGTCAGCTTTCCGACTATCGCCTTTACGCCCTTCTTTCACCCCACCTCGCCAACTGCGGATACGGCAATACGGGCTGGGTGGGCGATTACAAGGGCGTGCCCATGTTCCTGGCCGAGCACGACGGCGTGGCACTGGCTCTGGCATGTTCGGCGCCCTGGAAGAAGATGTCCGTGGGATTCGTCGGCAGCTCCGACGGATGGCAGGATCTTTCCGAGCACTTCCAGATGGAATGGGAATATCAGCGCGCCGAGAACGGCAACATCGCCTGCACGGGAGAAGTCGACCTCGCCGCTTGCAACGGAGAATTCGTACTGGCCCTGGGGTTCGGATCCGCGGTAACCGAGGCCGGGCAGCAAATCCGCTCCAGCCTGTTCGAGGATTACAACGGACTGCGCGAGCATTATGTCTTCCAGTGGAAAAACTGGCAGAATACATTGATCAAGCTCGATGAACCGCCGCGCGAGTACGATCTTTACCGCGCTTCGACCGCGGCATTGCGCACGCACGAGTCCAAGGATTTTCTGGGCGGCATCATCGCCAGCCTTTCCATCCCCTGGGGCTTCAGCAAAGACGACGAAGACCTCGGCGGATATCATCTGATATGGCCGCGCGATCTGGTCGAGACTGCGGGAGCATTGCTGGCCGCCGGCGCCGTCACCGACGCCGTAAGAGTGTTGCGTTATCTTGAAACCACGCAGGAAGCCGCGGGGAACTGGGCGCAGAATCTCTGGCTCGATGGCCGGCCTTACTGGGGCGGCGTTCAGATGGATGAAACCGCATTCCCCATCCTGCTGCTGGATTTGCTGCGCCGCGAAGCGGCGAAGGGGTTGGGCAAGCTGGAGCGTTGGTGGCCGATGGTGCGCCAGGCCGCGAGTTTTATAATCCGCAACGGCCCGGTCACGCAGCAGGATCGTTGGGAAGAAGACGGCGGCTATTCTCCGTTCACGCTGGCGGCGGAAATTTCCGCGCTGCTGGCGGCAGCCGATATTGCCGAACTCACCGGACATAGCGACGCCGCCTTGACTCTTCGCGATGTAGCCGACGCGTGGAATGACAATATCGAACGCTGGGTCTATGCCACCGGTGGCGACCTCGCCCAGCAAATCGGTGTGGAAGGTTACTACGTCCGCATCTCCCCGCCGATCACCGATTCCGCGGCCTCGCCCACGCAGGGCTTCGTTCCCATCAAGAACCGCCCGCTGGGCCAGGGCATGGAGCGCGCCTTTCGCATCATCAGTCCGGACTCGCTGGCTTTAGTGCGCTTCGGACTGCGCGCGCCGGACGATCCCCGCATTCTGAATACGATCCGTGTGATCGACGCTCTGTTGCGTGTGCAGTTGCCGCAGGGCCCGTGCTGGTACCGCTACAACGGCGATGGATACGGCGAACACGCAGACGGCTCGCCATTCGACGGCACCGGCATCGGCCGCCCTTGGCCGCTGCTCGCCGGAGAGCGCGCGCATTACGAACTCGCAGCCGGACACAAGGGCGAAGCTGAGGCTCTGCTCTCGGTGATGGAAAATTGCACCGTCGGCCACAGCCGCTTGCTTCCCGAACAAGTCTGGGACGCCGACGATCTCCCCGCGCTGGAACTGTTCCGCGGCAAGTCTTCCGGCTCCGCCTGTCCGCTGGTCTGGGCTCATTCCGAATACATCAAGCTACGCCGCTCCCTGCGCGACGGCAGGATTTTCGACCAGCCCCCACAAACTGTGCAGCGCTATTTGGTTGAAAAGCCTACCCGACAAGTCTCTGGCTGGAGGATCAACAACAAGCCCCGTTCCCTTCCCCGCCACAAGCAGCTGCGCATCCGGTTACTCAATCCTGCGCTGGTGCACTGGAGCATTGACGGCTGGAAGACTTCGCAGGACACCAACACTCGCGACACCGGCCTCGGCATCTATACGCTCGACTTGCCGACCGCTTCGCTGCCCGTGGGAAGCCAGGTCGTCTTCACGTTTTATTGGCTGCAGGAGAACCGCTGGGAGGGTACGGACTATAAAGTGACCGTAGAATAACCGCGCACGGAATCGGCGGGACTGTGCCCATGAGCGTTAGCTCTAGACAGAGGCTCTTTGCTCTGCCTTCAGTTCGTTATCCGCGTAGGCCAGACTGGATTTTCCAACTTCCCAGAAGCCGACTTCTGGCCCGGAACCAATTCCCGGTTTGCCTGGCATCCAATCCTCGATGAGCGTAACCGCTGGTTGCGACAGTTATTCCTGCAAGCCTCGGAGTTCTCGGCCTGCCCGAGTTGCGACCGGCTAGGACACCTTGAGGCTGAGGCCGGGGTGAAGCATCTTCGGAGAGGGGCGGTGAGGAGCCGCCCCAGTTTCTCCGAATCACGTGATTTGCGGCACTACTTCAGGCCGAAGGCGTAGAAGACCTCCAGAGGGGAACCGACATAGACGACCCCATTCACGACGACGGGCGAGCCATCCACAGAGAAGCCGGTGTCGTAGCTCCACAGCGTGGCGCCGGTGCTGGCGTCCAGCGCGTACACGTTGTCGTCGCCCGAGCTCACGTAAATCACCCCGTTCGCCACTGCGGGCGAGGTACCGCCGGCGGCGGAACTCCACAGCAGAGCGCCGGTGCTGGCCTTCAACGCGTACATGTTGCCCCCGCCGCTGGAATAAACCACCCCGTTCGCCACGGCGGGCGAGGAGTTCACACTGCCGCCGGTGGTGTAGCTCCATAGCAGGGCGTCGGTGCTGGCGTTCAGCGCATAAACGTTGCTGCCCCCGCCGACGTAAACCACCCCTCCTCTCGTCACGGCAGGCGAGGACCACACATAATTGCCGGTGCCGTAGCTCCACAGCAAGGCCCCGGTGCAGGCGTTCAGCGCGTACACGTTGCTGTCTATGGAGCCGACATACACCACCCCGTTCGCCACGGCGGGCGAGGAATACACAATGTAGCCAGTAGTGTAGCTCCACAGCTTGGCGCCGGTGCTGGCGTCCAGCGCGTACACGTTGTCGTCGCTCGAGCCGACATACACCACCCCGTTCCTCACGGCGGGCGAGGAATCTATAGTGCCGCCGGTGGCGTAGCTCCACAGCAGGGCACCGGTGCTGGCGTTCAGCGCATAAACGTTGCTGCCCCCGCCGACGTAAACCACCCCTTTCGCCACGGCAGGCGAGGAATACTCCTCGCCGGTGTTGTAACTCCACAGCAAGGCCCCGGTACTGGCGTTCAGTGCGTACACGGCGCCCTCAAAATAGTCGGCAACCGAGCCGATATACACCACCTCGTTCGCCACGGCGGGCGAGGCGTAAACGCCGCCGGAGGTTGGGTAGCTCCATAGCAGCTGGAGGCTCCCAACATTGTTGACGTTAAGCACCTTCTCATACGGGTTCCAGCGCATCATGTCGGGCCTGTGGAACTCGCTCCAGCCGTTCTTTTGACCCCATGCCACGGACACGAAGCATGCACAGAGAATCCAAACCAAAATGCTGATTCGTTTCATGACCAACCTCCAGATAAACTGATCGGACGGAAATACGTTTCCCAGGGGAATTCTTTGTTTGCGCGGACCCGTGCTTCACGGCAGGCCGAAAGCGTAAACGTTGCCGTCGTACGAGCCGACATAAACCGCGCCGTTCGCCACGACGGGCGAGGAAGTCGGAGTAAAAAAAAAGCCGCTGATGCTGTCGCTCCACAACAAGGCACCAGTCCTGGCGTTCAGCGCGTATAGGTTGCCGTCGTCCGAGAGAACATACACCACCCCGTTCGCCACCGCGGGCCCGGAGATTACGTCGTAGCCGGTTTGGAAGCGCCATAGCACAGCGCCAGTTTTGGCGTTCAGCGCATACACAGCGTCGTCGGCATAGGTGGAGCCGATATACACCACCCCGTGCGCCACGGCGGGCGAGCAGAACACATAGCTGTTCTCAAAAAAGCTCCACAACAGGGCGCCGGTGCTGGCGTTCAGCGCGTAGAAGCTGTTGTCTTCCGAGCCAATATAAACCACCCCGTCCGCCACGGCGGGCGAGGACCAATCAATTGTTTTGCCCGTGGTGTAGCTCCACAGCTTGGCACCGGTGCTGGCGTTCAGCGCGTACAGGTTGCCGTCGTAGGAGCCGAAATAAACCACCCCATTCGCTACCGCGGGCGAGGAATTCACAGAGTTGCCGGTGGCGTAGCTCCACAGCAGGGCGCCGGTGCTGGCGTTCAACGCATACACGTTGTTGTCGTAGGAGCCGATATAAACCACCCCTTTCACCACGGCAGGCGAGGACTGCACTTGGCCGCCGGTGGTGAAGCTCCACAGCAGGGCGCCGGTGGTGGCCTTCAGCGCGTAGACGTTGTTGTCCAACGAGCCGACATAAATTACCCCATTTGCCACGGCGGGTGAGGACCACACTTCACCGCCAGTGGTATAGCTCCACAGCAGGGCGCCGGTGCCGGCGTTCAACGCATACACGTTGTTGTCGTCAGAGCCGATATAAACCACCCCTTTCACCACGGCGGGCGAGGAAAACACATAGCCGCCAGTGGTGTAGCTCCACTTTAGCTGGAGGTTCCCAACATTGTTGACGTTGAGCACCGTCTCACACGGGTTCCAGCGCATCATGTCAGGCGTGTGGAACTCGCTCCAGTTGATGGTGACCGGGCACGTTAGCTCTTGACCCCATGCCACGGACACGAAGCACGCACAGAGAATCCAAACCAAAATGCTGATTCGTTTCATGACGAACCTCCAGAAGATAAACTGATCGGACGGAAATACGTTTCCCGGGGGGAGTTTGGGTCGTTCGTCTCAGGGGGTGCTGCGTCCCGATGGAGGCACTGCTCTTCGGTGAGGCGGACGCGACAACAGTACGCCGACGAGAGGTCCCTGTCAATGACACCGGTCACATCTTGTACGGTGAATCAGCAAGGGCTACAGCGCAAGGCCAGAGTGACTGTTGCAACATCGCGATTACACTCATTGACCAGGGCGAGTTGTCCGCAACACGGAAGCGGTCCGCAAACGGGCTTCTGGGAAGCGAGCATCGTCTCAAGGCACCAAGCACCTTAAGTTAGCGCCGATGGGGTTCTTGACCCCCTACGCTTCCACCGCGGCGCTCGAATAAACGATCTCCACCACAGTGCAGTCGTCATTCAGCGGATTTCCCGCGCAGAACTCCGAAACTGCCGAGAGGATTCCCTCCCAGGTTGGAGTCTTGGCCGCGGCAGCTTCCAGCCGGAAGTCTTCAAAGAAGTCTCCCATGGCATTCTCCGCTTCGGTCACTCCGTCGGTCACCATGATAAAGCGGTCGCCGGAATTGAGCTGGCAGCGCGCGCTTTCAAATGTCGCGTCGGCCAGCAAACCCACCGGAACGTTTCCATGCGGCGGACGGATCACTTCCCCGCCGCACACCAGCAGGGGCTGCACGTGGCCGCAGTTCACGTATTCCAGATCGCCATCCCGGCGCAGGCGCGCCAGCAGAACCGTGGCATATTTTTCTCCCACCAACTTTTCGGTGAAGAAGCGGTTGACCGCCCGTATCACTTCGAGCAGCGGCATGCCCGAAATTAGCTGCGAAATAACCATTCCCTGCAAAGTGGAAGCCAGCAGCGCAGCAGATACTCCCTTGCCACTTACATCCGCGAGAACGACAGCGAGGCCGTCCTTGGTATTGACCGCATCATAGAAGTCCCCGCCAATTTCTTTACAGGAAAGATTCTTGCCGCGCAGTTTGGCGAACGGCACTTCGGGAATTTTCACCTGCATCAGCCGTTGCTGGATGCTGGCGGCGATGGTCAACTCCTGCTGGTAGCGGCGCGATTCTTCCTCGGCCTGCACCAACCGCGCGTTCTCGATCAGCGACCCGGCCTCTGTCGCGATGGCGCGCAGGATATCATGGCCCACGGCGGAAAATTCGCGGGAGGCAAAACGCGAATCCACGTACAGAACTCCCGTCACTTCCGAAGCCGCGTTGGGCACGGGCGCCTGCTGCTCGCGCGTGGCCTGCACCTGCCGCTTGCGCAGCGGAATGCAAATCACGGTGCGCAGGTCGTAGGCAACAATACTTTGCCGGCCAGCCAGGTCCGAGGAGCTGCCGGTATCGGTGAGCAGAAACTCCGAGTTCGAACGCAGCGACTCGTCGAGGGCGGAATGCGAAATGGTTTTGTCATCGAGCAGGGACTCGCCTTTGCTGTTGCGCCCCGCCGCCAGGCGCAGTTTGCCTTCGTCGTCTTTGAGAAAAACGTAGCCCCGCTCGGCGCGCGTCAGGCGCAGCGTCACTTCCAGCATGGTCATCAGGATTTCGTCGAGGACGCCCGCCGTGTTCAGCTTGCGCGCGGCTTCCAGAAACAACGTCAACTTTTCCAGGTCGGTCGTTTCCTGCGAAATCTGGATGCCGGAAATCTGGCTCAGGAAGTCGCGCGCCGTGTTCGAGGTGCCGTGCGCCGGATTGAAAATCGCGTAGGTGGAATCGCGCGCCCCGAATTCCAGGCGGTCATTGCGCTCCAGCCTTTGCCGCTGAATGCGTTCCCCGTTGACGAACGTACCGTGCTTGCTGCCCTGATCGACCAGAAAAAATCCGTCTTCCTCCAGCACGATGAGCGCGTGGTCGCGCGAAACGCGGGGATCGGCAATCACCAGATCCTTATCCACCTTGCGGCCCACACTGAATGGAGTCCGGTTGAGGACAATATTCCTCTGCTCGTTTCCCTGCACCAGCACCAGCGCCGGGAACACTCCGGAACCGGAAGACTGCGGACGGCCTATCGCGCTGACGTTGAGGACCATTGGGATGTCGCGCCACTTCCCCGAAGCCTTACCCGGAAGCTGCGCCGGTATGAATAATGACAGGAATCATGCCCCGGCGGGAAGAGGCATCCTTGGTATTCCGGTTTCGCTCATCCTGAATTGCGTCCGTCCGCGGCAGAAGTGCCTCAGTCCGGTTGGCCGATTGCCTGTCCTGATCCTGCGGCCCGTGCGGGCTGCCGTGAACCTCGACCCTGCGCCTCCAGAAAGGCCAGCGCAAAGATCAGCACCGGCATCGCGAACGTCGCCAGGAAAGGCCACTTCCACCCGCTGAGCGCCGCCGGCCGGGAGACGAACAAATACGCTCCGCTCAAGCCGATACTCGCGATCCACTGCCATGCCAAAGCGAAGCCGCCCGCAACATACAAGAAACGCACGCTGCGGGAACGCGAAATAAGAAATGCCCGATGCCGCGCCAGCGCCAGGATCGCAGGCAAAAGCAGCACCTGGTTGTAAGGCGCGTACATAGGCACAACCAGGACGGTCAACGCCATGACCAGCGCCGTCGCACTGCCAAACTCTGCCGCGTCAGCGGGCTCGCCACGCAACTTCCAGAGGAGCCGGCCGCAGGCGAGCACCGCCAGTGCCGTCAGGATTTTTCCGAAAGGGCCCCACGGAACCAGCATATCCAGGACCGACTGGTTCTGAGTGTAGCGATGATATTCGCCGATCGCGTCGGCGAACATTCGCCACCAGCCGGGCAAAATAATTTCGGCCGCGCACAACAAGAGCGCCATCGCCAGTCCAAAGCCAAACACCAGCTTGCGCCGCGCGTGCCAATCGGTCACGGCCCACAGCAGCAGCCATGCCACCAAGGGCCATGCCAGCTGCGGCTTGATCGTCGCGAGCGCCAGCAACGCTCCTCCGCAAAATAAGAATCCGCTGGCCACGCACGCCGACGCCGACGCCAGCAGCGCTGCCACCAGCAGGCTTAATTGCTGCAGCTTGATGCCTTGCACTGCGGGAACGCTTCCCAGCGTCAAAACAGCAACAGCGGCAAGCGCAACCGGGGGCAAGCGCCACTGCAGCACCCGCAGCCACAGCCATACGCTCGCAGCCGTCAGCCCCAGCAGAAGCCAGTGAAAAAAAATCTGCACGTTATGAAACGGAAACCCGATCAGAGGCGCCAGCAGGAAAACTACATACACGGGATAAGCAAACCCCTGCCGGTCCTTGGGGTCGTTGGGCCGAGTTGGGTCCAGCGCGCGCCCGTAATATCCCTTCTGGATTTCCAAAGCGATCTCGTTACTATAAGGATTGCGCCGGTGCAGCAGCAGTTCGCGCGCCCCCAGCCAGCGCGGATACAAATCGGACAGATTACCCCGCGGACGTTCGTGCGCTGCCGCGTCCGCAACCTGATAGCTCACCAGAATTCGATCGACATAGAACCACATGCTCGCGGCCGCAAGCGCAGCGGCAAGGGAAAAAAAGACGAGTTTTACGCGGGGCTGCACGTCAGTTAAATCCGGCCTCTTCTTTCTCGCAGGAAGGTGGAAATAAGCCGCCCCCATGTTACAACTGGTGGGGCAAGCCGGTCGCGATGGGAAAGCGAATCACAATTTCGGCGCTGGTGGGTGCGGCCAGCGGAATATTCTGCTGGTTCCTGCTCCAGCATCTCCATCAGAATGCCGGCGACTTCCGCTGGGCTATCCATTTGGCGCAGCGGCTCATGGCGCACCAGAATCCCTACGATACGCCCTTCGAGCAGTACCCCTTACCTGCGGCATTGTTCGCTCTGCCGCTGTTGCGCCTGCAACCGGAAGTCGCCGCCGGCTTGTTTTACGGAATCAGCTCAGCTTTGCTGGCCTTCGGGCTCACGCGCGAAAACTACGGCCGGCTGCGGATTTTTCTCGCCTACCCGTTCTGGGCCGGCGTGCTCACTGCGCAGTGGTCAACGATCATAGCGGCGAGCGCATTCTTCCCGATCCTGCTGCCCGCCACCATGATGAAGCCACAAGTCGGACTGCCGGTCTTCCTCACCCGGCTGACGCGCCGCGGAGTGTTAGCCTGCGTTCTGCTGGCGGGGCTGAGTCTTGGAGTCTTGCCACAATGGCCACGCTTGTGGCTGGGGCAGGCGCACAATTACGAACACTTCATTCCTCTGCTTGTTTTTCCTGGACCCCTGCTCTTGCTGGCACTGCTGCGCTACCGCGACCGCGATGCCTGGCTGCTGCTGCTGGCCGCACTCATGCCGCAGCGCTGGTTCTTCGACAGCTTCACACTCTGGCTCATTCCCAGGTCGCGGCGGGAAATTCTTCCCACAGCGCTTCTAAGCTGGGGTGCGGGAATCTGGCGCTGGTACCATCTTCCCGCAAGCTTTACGGAAGTTGGAAGACTGGCGGTTATCTTTCTTTATCTGCCCATGCTAGCGGTCGTGTTGCTCCGAAGCTCTTCCGCACCAGCGGCTCCACCTGAATCTGCAACGGTCTCTCCATGAGCCCAACCTTCACCACAAAACGCGCCTTTGTCACTGTGCTATTCCTCGGGCTGCTCACCATGGCGGCGCGCAATGTCACCGATCCCGATATCTGGTGGCACCTCAAGACCGGCGAGTACATCGCCGAGCACAAAAGCGTTCCCCACACTGACCCCTTTTCCTACACCCGTGCCAGCCAGCCCTGGGTGGCGCACGAATGGCTTACTGAACTTCTGATGTACGAACTTCAACGCAGCGCGGGATTTGGCGGATTGATCCTGATCTTTGCCGCTATCCTCTGCGCAGCGTTCTTCTTCCTTTACTTGCGCTGCGGTCCCGCTCCCTACATGGCCGGTGTGGCCACGCTCTGCGCTGCCTGGGCGACTGCGCCGGTCTGGGGAGTGCGTCCTCAGGTTCTTTCTTTATTGCTAACCAGTCTCTGGCTGCTCATTCTCGAACGCTCCGAGCACCATCCCGCCCTTCTTTGGTGGACGCTGCCGCTCACGCTTCTCTGGGTCAATCTGCACGCCGGATTCGCTCTCGGCCTGGCCCTGTCCGCTTTGTTCCTGGCCGGGGAATTAATCGAACGACGCTTTGGCTTGCACCCCCAAGGCACGTCACGGTTGGGAACTGCGGCGTTCGTCCTCCTGCTCGATTTCCTGCTCGTACCCCTGAATCCCAACGGCCTGCGCCTGTTCTCCTACCCGATTGAAACTCTGCGTTCCGCCGCCATGCAGAACTACATCGCGGAATGGGCCTCGCCGAACTTCCACCGCGCGGAGTACTGGCCTTTCCTGCTGATTCTGCTGGGCACATTCGCCATGCTCAGTTGGTCTCACATGCCGGTGCGTCCGCGCGACTTAATTCTCTTGCTCGCCGGGCTTTATGCCGGCCTCGCTTCGATCCGCATGACACCGTTGTTCGTCTTGATCGCCGTCCCACTCATCTCGCGCCGGCTGGGGAACTGGCCCCGCAGCCACTCCTGCCAGCGTCCACCGCATACAACTCGCACGTGGATCAACGCTGCGATCGTCCTGGCGATGGCGGTTTTTGCCAGTGTCCGGATCGCTCAGGTAATCCAGAGTCAGCCGCAGGCCGAAGCCCAGCAATTTCCCTCCCGGGCGGCCGCGTTTCTCCGGGCACATTCGCCCGCTGGACCAATCTTCAACCATTATGATTGGGGCGGTTACTTGATCTGGAAGCTCTACCCCGCCACTCCTGTTTTTATCGATGGCCGCGCCGATCTCTATGGTGAACAGTTGTTTCACGACTTCGCCGACGCCTATCAACTCAAAGGCCCGTGGCAGAAGATCCTACAGGGCTGGCGGATCCAGACCGTGATTATCCCTCCAGACTCCGCCCTGGCGTCGGGATTGCGGAGCATTCCAGGCTGGACCATTTCGTACCAGGACTCCCAGGCGATGATCCTTCATTCGGTGATCCCGGCTTTCCCGCCTGCCGCCGGACAGAGCCTGTCTCCTTCTCCTTCACCACCGCAGAGGCCGGTAATCCAGGTGGCGAACAGCGGAGGCGAGTTACTCTAGGTATGCAATTAATTACACGTCTTGGGCACTTGGAGGGTATTATGGTTTATATTTTGGACAATCCTCCGTAGAGCAATGCGGACAACCGGTATGCTAGTTCCCGGAGTCCAGTGCGTTTGTCTGCTCGGCGACGCCTGGTAAAACGAACTCTGTGTTTAATTTTAGGAGGCAAGATGATGCACCATCTGTATAGGCTGTGGCACGACGAGGAAGGACAGGACATTGCGGAGTACGCCGTAATGCTCGCCGTCATTCTGGTAATCGTTGTCGGCACCATCCGGCTGATCGGCTCCAATGCGAATAATGTTTTCTCGAACGTAGCCAGTTCGATTCAGTAGGGTTTTGCCCGGCCCTGCAAGGCACGGGGCGATTCTCGCCGGATTTTCGGTGAGAAACAGTGCCTTTGTTTGTTCCAACGGAGTGTTATGAACCGTACCCGTTTGTTGATGATTGGGGCTCTGGCCTTGGCCTTGGGAGCCGTCGTCAGCCTGGTCGTCTACCGGAACCTGCAAGGGAGAGGCTCGTCCAACAACGAACCGGGGGTGGATGTTATCGTGGCCGCCGGCGATATTCAGGTCGGCGCCCGAATTGAAGGACATGACATCCGCGTGGTCAAGTATCCGGCGTCCGCTCTCCCGGCTGCCACCTTCAGAAAGCCCTCTCAGGTGCTGGGCCACGGCGTAATCCTTCCCATTGTCAAGGGCGAATTCATCTTGCCCAGCAAGCTCGCACCGGAAAATGCCGGCTCCGGCTTGCCCTCTCTGATTCCTCCGGGAATGCGCGCCGTCTCCGTCCGGGTAAATGAAGTCGTCTCGGTGGCTGGCTTCGTCGGTGCCGGGACTCGCGTCGATATACTGCTTACCGGGACGCCCAACGGCAGCAGCGAAAATCAAACCACCACGGTTCTGCAGAATGTGGCCGTCATCGCCGCGGGCCACGCGCTGGAGCGCAATGCCGCCGGCGATGCGCAGAACACTCCCGTGATCACGCTTCTGGTTTCGCCCGATGACGCGGAACGTCTCACGCTGGCCAGTTCGGAAGGCCATATTCAGCTCGCCCTGCGCAATCCCCTTGACACGCAGCAGGACGAAGTGCCCGCCGCCAACGCCAAGGGTTTGTACAAGGGTGGGACCCCCGCAGCGGCTCCGCCGCCGGTTCATGTTCGTCCCGTGAAGCTGCCGAAGACTCAGCAACCGCCTCCCCCTCCTTCGGTCCTTAGTATTGAGGTTTATCAGGGCGATAAGAAGCCCGATGTCGTCAAGTTCCCGGAACAAAGCAGTGAAGATCCCAAGTAGTTGGAGAACAGTTTGGCCGGCGTTCCCATATAACTGCGTTGCAGGTTTCCTCACGTGGAGAGGAATCACACGATGAAGTTTCGCACCACACGTTTGATCGCTGTCGCACTGGGGCTTGTAGCCCCGGTCTTCTCCCCTGCCCAGGCACAACTCCAACAGCCTGAGCCCCCTGCCGCTGGCTCAACTCAGGACCAGGCCACCGCGGCAACCCAAACCACTCTTCCGGCGCAATCCGCCCAGCCACAAGGTTCGGCTCCGCTGCGGGTCATGGTCAACAAATCTCTGCTCATCAACACCACCGAGCAAATCAAGCGCATCTCGGTGACCGACCCTAGTGTCGCCTACGCCACGCCAATTACTCCCACTCAGATCCTGGTCCATGGCCGGGCGCCGGCGAGGTTTCCCTGCTGATCTGGGACGAACTGGAACGCTCGCGCAGCTTCGATCTCCGCGTCAACGTGGATGTCAGCGCCTGCGCCGAAGAAGAACATCGCGTCTTCCCCGAAGAGCAAATTAGCGTTACGCCCTCCCGCGCGGCTATTGTTCTCTCCGGCCACGTCACCACCGAAGACGTTGCCAAACGCGCCGGAGAACTGGCCGCTGCCTATTCGAAGAACGTCGTCAATGTGCTGACTTTCGGCCCCGTGGGTGCTCAGGAGGTTCTGCTGGAAGTGAAGTTTGCCGAGGTCAACCGCTCCGCCCTCACCCAACTCGGAGCCAACATTTTTTCCACCGGCGCCGCAAATGTGGTCGGGACCTCAACCACCGGCCAGTACGGCGGATTTAGCACCCAGGCCATTACCCAAACTCAAGGGCAAAATCCTCCTTTTTCAACCACCCAAACCATCAGCAACGTTCTCAATCTGTTTCTGTTCCAGCCCAATATCCACTTGGGCGCTGTGATCGAGGCCCTGCAGACCAAGAACCTGCTCCAGATTCTGGCTGAGCCCAACCTCATCGCCGTCAATGGCAAGAAAGCCAGTTTCCTCGCCGGGGGCCAGTTTCCCTTCCCCATTGTGCAACCTGGCGCCGGGTTTACCGCCGTCACTATTTCCTTCAAGGAGTTTGGCGTTCGGCTCGAGTTCACTCCGGTGATCATGCCCAACGGCAACATTCACCTTACGGTCGCCCCGGAGGTGAGCACTCTCGATTTTGCCGACGCCCTTACGATTTCCGGCTTTACCGTCCCCGCCTTGAGCACACGCAAGGCGGAAACCGAGTTCGAATTGCGCGATGGGCAGAGTTTCGTGATCGCCGGATTGATTGACAACCGCGTCACCGACATTTGGAACAAGGTTCCCGGCCTGGGGGATATTCCGATCTTGGGCGCCTTTTTCAAAAGCAAGAGTATCCAGAAAAGTAATTCCGAGTTGATAGTTCTCTGTACGGTGCATCGGATTTCACCGAACACCGAAACGCCGCCCGGGCCCAAGAATCCGGAACCCTTCATTAACAATGAGAAGTTCGATGGGAAAAAGCCTTCGGGGAAGTAGCCCCCACGGGAGCGACGATCAAGTGAACTCACTGGCAACTGGCAACTGGACACTGGCAACTGGGTTTCAGGAGAAGTAGCGGCTATGCCCGAGCTTTCCGTCGTAATCGTGGCCACCGACAACGAGCAGCGCACCGTGCTCCAGGTGCTGGTGGATGGCACCAGCGTGGCCAGCACGGTTCATACCTGCGCCAGTTTCCCGGTGGCTGCATCGGACCCCGTCATGCGTCGCGTGCAAGCTGCCAATCCGGACGTGCTTCTGGTGGATATTCCAGCGGATAACCACGCCTTGGCCATGCGCGCTATTGAACTTCTCCACCAGGATTTACCGGACTCCGCCGTGTTCGCCATTGGAAGTCTCAGCCAGCCGCAGGTCATCGTCAGTGCCATGCGGGCCGGCGCCCGCGAGTTCATCGAGCGCCCTACCACCACCACCGATTTGCTTGAGGCTTTCGTTCGCCTCACGACGGCTCAGCGCCGCGTCCAAAAAGAAGGGCCACGCGGCAAGGTATTCTCCGTCGTTAACGCCAAAGGCGGCAGCGGCGCCACCACCGTGGCCGTCAACCTTGCCCTGGCGCTGCAATCGGCCCATGGCCAAACCGCTCTGGTGGATCTCGCTCCTCTGGGACACACCGCCCTGCATCTGAACCTCAAACCCTTGTTCAACATTTCCGATGCCACGCGCAATCTTCACCGCATGGACAGTTCCCTGCTGGAAAGTTTTATGACCCGGCATGGCGGCGGCCTGCAGTTGCTCGCCGGAACTAACGCTCCCGCGGCCATCGAACCCTCCACCGCGGAATTTGTCCGCCTGTTCGATATGCTGGTCGCCCACTTTCGCTACGTGGTCGTGGACAATTCCTCGCGCCTGGATGCCGCCAGCCGCCTCGTCGCCAATGTGGCGGAATGCGTTTTGCTGGTGGCCTGCACCGATGTGGCCTCGCTGTGGAGTGCCGCCCGCGTGCAACAATACTTGGGAGAAACCGGCAACCGTGAGCGCTTGCGGCTCGTCCTCAACCGCTTCCGCAAAGTCCCCGGATTCAGCGAAGCCGATGCGGAAAACGCCGCCGGGGTAAAATTATTGTGGCGCGTCCCGAACCAGTACTTCGCCATCTCAACGGCCATCGACCGCGGCACGCCGGTCATGGAACAAAGTCACACTGAAATTGCCCGTTGTTTCTCCGGGCTGGCCCAGGAGTTGACCCGCAATGACGTTGACGTGAAACGGGCTGCCTGGTCCTTGTTTAAGAGCGTATAACGGTCAAGCCCGTATAAGGATTTATGGCGAATCTGCAAACCTTCGAGCACAGCGAGTACCAGCAGGTTAAGGCGGACCTGCACCGCAAGATCCTCGACCGCTTGGACTTGGAAAAACTCGGCCGCTCGAACGGCGATACGGCCCGCGAAGAAGTTCTGGTTCTCATCCGGAATGCGGTGAACAGCGAGGTCGTTCCTCTCAGTTTCACCGAGCGCGAACGCCTGTCGCGCGAAATTCTCGACGAAATCTTCGGTCTGGGTCCGCTCGAGCCCCTGCTCAAAGACCACACCATCTCCGACATCCTGGTCAATCGCTATGACCGGGTCTACATCGAGCGCGCCGGTAAACTCGAACTAACCGGCTTGTCGTTCAAAGACAACCAGCACCTCATGCAGATCATCGAGCGCATCGTCTCCCGCGTAGGCCGCCGCGTGGATGAATCTTCTCCCATGGTCAACGCCCGCCTGGCCGATGGCTCCCGCGTGAACGCCATCATTCCTCCCCTGGCTCTGGACGGCGCTTGCCTCTCTATCCGCCGTTTCGGCCGCGACCCCGTAACCGCCCGCAACATGATCGAGAATCACACCCTCACCGAAGCCATGCTCGAGTTGCTTTCCGTCATGGTGAAGGGACGTTTGAATCTCCTCATCTCCGGCGGTACAGGAGCAGGTAAGACCACTTTACTCAATGTGCTCTCCGGATACATTCCCAACGTCGAGCGTATCGTCACCATCGAAGACGCCGCCGAACTCCAGCTCAAGCAGGAACACATCGTCCGCCTCGAAACTCGCGCGCCCAACATCGAAGGCAAAGGCGCCGTCCGCATGCGGCAGTTAGTCATCAACAGCTTGCGTATGCGTCCCGATCGCATCGTGGTCGGCGAGGTTCGCGGAGAAGAGGCTTTCGATATGTTGCAGGCCATGAACACCGGCCACGAGGGTTCGCTCACCACCATTCACGCCAACTCCGTCCGCGACGCGCTCTCGCGCGTGGAAAACATGGTTTCCATGGCGAATCTCAATATTCCGGAGCGCGCCGTGCGTCATCAGATTGCCTCCGCCATTCATGCGGTCGTGCAAGTCGCCCGCTTGTCGGACGGCACGCGCAAGGTGATTTCGATCTCCGAGGTCACAGGCATGGAAAACGAACTCATCGCCATGCAGGATATTTTTGTGTTCGAACGGCGCGCCATCGACGAAACCGGGAAAGTTCGTGGAACCTTCCGCGCCACCGGATTGCGTCCCCAATTCGCCGATCGTCTGGCTACCTTCGGTGCGCGGTTGCGCCCGGCGTTATTTGAATCGAAAACCGAAATTTGAGGACGAAAATAGTAGTGCCGGCATCCCGCCGGCCCGAAACTGAAATTTTGAGGATATGACGTTTTAGAAAACCAAACACCATGCCAGCGCTGATTGCTCTTCTCGTCTTCGTCGTGGTGGCTCTCGCAGCCTTCGCTGCCGGCTCCCTGATTGACCAGCGCAATGCCCGTGCCCGCCTTATCAAAGACCGCCTCGCCACGGTGCAGAAAGCGCCGGAGCGCGAACCCGACGAAGAACTTGCCCTGCTGCGCGACGAACAACTCAGCAAAATTCCAGCGCTCGACAGTCTGCTGCGCCGCAGCCCCCGGGTTTCCGCCATGCAGGAGGCCTTGTTGCAGGCCGGCATGAAATTTCGCGCCGGCAATTTCCTTCTGTTATGCGTGCTGTTCGGCGTTCTCTCCGGCCTCGCGGCCGCGCTCTACACCAAGAATCCCGCCATCGCCTGGGCTGCGCTCATCATCGGAAGCTTCCTTCCCTATTCCTTTGTCTCCTATCGCCGGCAGAAGCGCTTCGAAAAATTCGAAGAGCTTTTCCCCGAGGCCATCGACACTCTGGCCCGCGCCGTCCGTGCCGGACACGCCTTCACCACCGCTCTGGAAATGATTTCCAACGAAGTCGCGGATCCGCTGGCCAGCGAATTCCGCCTGCTCTTCGAAGAGCAGAAGTTCGGCATGCCCGTGCGCGATGCCCTCATGAATCTCACCGAGCGCGTCCCCCTGGTCAACGTAAAGTTCTTCGTCACCGCGGTTATGCTGCAGCGCGAAACCGGCGGCAACCTCGCCGAAATCCTCGACAACTTGTCCTACGTGATTCGCGAACGCTTCAAGATTCAGCGCCAGGTCCGGGTCCATACCGCGCAGGGCCGCCTCACCATGGCTTTGCTCATGGCCATGCCCCCGACCGTGGTCACGATTCTTGCCATCTTCAGCCCGGAGTTTGTCCGGCCGCTTTTTTATGATCCCATTGGCCACACTTTGCTGGTGGCCAGCATTGCTTTGCAGACCATTGGCTATTTCGTGATTCGGAAGATCATCAAGATTCAGGTATAAGCATGCCGTTGATCCTGACCGTCGTCGTGTTTGTTACCGTCGCCCTGGTGGTGTTCGCCTTCGGCGCGGCCGCCGTGACGCCCACTTCCGTGCTCGGAGCCCGCCTGCGCGCTCTCGGCGGTCAGCCTTCGATGGCCCCGGAGAAGCCTGCGCTGAAAGTAAGGGAGCGCATCGAGCAGGCCCTCGATCCCCTCAGCAAAGCCATCCCGCTTTCTCCCTCCGACGTATCCCGCACCCGCGCGTGGCTCATTCAGGCCGGACTTCGCGAGTCCCGCCATGTCAGCTATTATTTCGGATCGCGTATCATGCTGGCCATTCTTGGCCTCGCCGGTGTCGTCGTCTTCTCCGGGGTAAATAGCGTGCCCCTGCTGGTGTGCGTGCCCGCATTGGGTTTCTTCATCCCACGTTTTATTCTCAAGCGCATGATCAAAGACCGCCAGCGGCGCATCCGCATCGCTTTGCCCGACGCACTCGACCTTACCGTCATTTGCGTCGAGGCCGGCCTCGCCCTCGACCAGGCGTTGATGCGCGTCGGCAAAGACTTGCATCACGCCCATCCCGACCTCAGCGACGAATTTCATCTGGTCAACCTCGAAATGCGCGCCGGCAAGCCCCGTGCCGAAGCTCTGCGCAATCTCGTCGACCGCACCGGCGTGGATGACATTCGCTCTCTGGTCGGCACTCTCATTCAGACCGACCGCTTCGGCACCAGCGTCGCTCAAGCCTTGCGCGTTCATTCGGATTCTTTGCGCACATCCCGCCGCCAGCGCGCCGAAGAGCAGGCTGCCAAGACCACGATTAAGATGGTCCCTCCCCTGGTTGTGTTCATTTTGTTGCCATTCCTCTTCGTCACCATCGGTCCCGCTCTCATTCAGGCTTATCACTCCCTCGTGGGCAAATAACCGCGGGAGTGCGAAGCCCGAGAGCGCATCCAATTGAGGAGTTCAGGAGACGTTCATGCTGGGGTTTGCCCCGCACGGCCAAGCCTTCAACCGAACCCGCCAGCGCTATCTCGCCACCAACCTCGCCGTGGCTCAGACCCACTGGACCCGCCTCCGCGGCCTGCTCGGAGCCTCCGAAAGTGACTTCCGTAATGGCGGCGGCCTCTGGATTCGCCCCTGCCGCGGCGTTCATACTCTAGCCATGCGCTTCCCTATCGACGTCGTTTACCTCGACCGCTCCGGCACCGTCGTGCACCTCGAGCCCAACCTCCAGCCCTGGCGCTTCGCCCCAGTCCGCCTGCAAGCCGCCTCGGTCCTGGAGCTGCCGAGCCGCACGCTAGCCCAAACGGAAACCACATTGGGGGATAGAATTGAAATTGAGATGAAGGAGGATGGATAAGGTCTGTTCTCCACCAACCGTTTCCACGATTTCTCCGTGACCGAAACTCTCCAACTCGAAGAAGTGACTCACCTCCACGACGCTCCCAAGCTCCTGGTCGAGTGGACGCCGCGCTGGCAGGAATTCACCACTTCCATCCGTCCCGCCTTTGCCCGCTCCGGCGCGCGCCTGGCCGGAGAAGCTCCCCACGGAATTTTTCCCTACCGCGGCATGATCGCGTGGTATTTGCTGCAACTATTCCTGCTTTTCGCGGTGATCGTTGTTCCGCGCGAGATTGACCGCCTCCGTCCCTACGCCCCACCCCGCATCCAGCCCAATGAAGTCATCTATTACTCCGCCGATGAACTGCCGCGCACCGAAGATTTAGGCGGAGCCCAGTCCGGCGCTTCCGGCCGCGCCGGCGGCCAGGAAGCCCACCACCGCACCCAGACCATTAAAGTGGCTCGCGGCGTATCGCTCGCGCCGAAAGTGGTCGACGCCCCTGACCTCAAACTTCCCTCTTCCCCCGGCGCCGTCGCCAACCTTCTAGCTTTCAAGTCCGTCCCCGGACCGCCTCCCGCCGAAGGCCTGCACTCTTCCCTCACGGCGCCCAGTCTTCCGGCCAACGTGATTGCTCCCGCGCCCGCCAACATTGCCCGCGACCAATCCCGCAGCGGCCTCACCCTCAATTCCGTCGTGCCCCCGGCTCCAAATGTTTCCGCTGAGCGATCTCGCTCCGCGCCCGCTCTGAATGCGGCCATCGTCGCTCCCGCACCCAGCGCGCCATCCGAGCACACACTCTTCGCGCCCAAACTCGATTCCAGCATCATCGCGCCAGCTCCAAATGTTTCCGGCGATCAGATTCGCGCCGCGCCCTCCTTGAGCTCAACCGTGATTGCTCCCGCCTCCGCGCGCGTCTCCCGCGACCAGGCACGCTCCGCTCCGGCGCTCAACGGCAGCGTGATCCCGCCCGCGCCCGCATCCGTCAGCCACGAGGTTTCTCCCTCGCCGGTGCAGATGAACAACGTCGCCGTCGTGCCTCCGCCCGTCTCCGCGCCCGAACGCGAATCCTCGCGCACCGCCAAACTCACCCTGCCCGCGCCTTCGGTCGTCGCGCCTCCACCTTCGGCGGATTCTCCCCGTGACTTGCGCCGCCTCGAAAGCGGCAGCATTCGTTCTTCCGCGCCCAACGTAGTGCCTCCACCACCCACCCCAACCGCGAACGGATCGTTCGTCAGCAGCATCATCGGCAAACTTTTCGGCACGCAGGATGTCGTCCCGCCTCCACCGGCCGTATCCACCGCAGCGGGAACTTCCAGCGCTCGCGCAGGCGGCTCCGGCAACTCGCTCGCCGCCAACGTCATTCCACCTCCACCATCCGTCGGAGGCTCGGGCGCCAGACGCGGCGCCTCATCCTCCGGACGATCTCAAGCAGCATCGAACGTGATTCCGCCGCCTCCAGCGTTTTCAGGTGCAAGCTCCGGCACGGGAAGCAGCGGGTCGCCATCTGGAAGATCCCAAGGAACACAACTCGGCGCGTCGAACGTGATCCCTCCGCCTCCATCCGTCTCCGGCCAAAGCGGCAACGCCACGCGAAATTCCGGCGGCTCCGGTAACGGAGGACTTCTCGCCACCAACATTATTCCGCCCCCGCCCTCAGCCGGCTCAGGCTCAGGCCTTTCCGGATCGGGCAGGAAAGGCTCCGGCCTCGGAGGTCCCGGCGACATCGGCTCCGCTCTCGCTCCTCCCAAAGGCGCAGGCGGAAACACCGACAACTCCGGAGTCATGCTATCAACCGCGCCCGGCTCCAAGCCAGGCAAGCCCGACACCGGGGGCAAAGGATCGCTGGCTATATCGCCGGCCGGAGGCGACAAACCCGGCCTCGGTGGCTCCGGCGGAGGCTCGGGAATCGGCACTGGAACCGGCCCCGGAAGCGGCCTCACCGAAAAAACGGCCGGCGAAAATCCGGGCGCAGGAAAATCCGGCACAGGCCACGGCTCCGATCCCAACGCACGTGCTGGAATCTCTCCCACACCCGGCCCCGGCGGCGCTGGCACCGCGCCCACCGGATCTCCCGCCGCTCCCGGTGTGGACGTGCGCGGCGGCAGCACCATCGTCACCCTCCCCAGCTTCGACGCGGGAAACAGCAACGCGCCCAGCGTGCCCGGCCGTTCCTCGGTGAAGGGCGCCCAGGGTCCGGCCATCACCATCGTCGCCACCTCGCGTTCCGGTGGCGCGTTCGATTTCTACGGCAAGCTTCCTGGCGATAACTACAGCGTCTACGTCGATACCACAATCGGCACCGTCGTCATGCAATTCGCCGAAGCCGATCCCAACACCCATCCCCACGCCGGAGCGCTGACCGGACCACAAGGCATTCGCACCGATCTCCCGGCAAATCTTCCCCACGCCCGCGTCGTCATCAAATGCAAACTCGACGCCTCCGGCAACCTGAAAAATCTGCAAGTGCTCGAACCGGGCCCCGCCGCCATGACCGCCCAGATCATGGCCGCCTTGACCAGTTGGAAATTCCGCCCCGCCACCCGTGGCGCCCAGCCCGTCGAAGTCAACGCCCTCCTCGGCTTCAACATCGACACCAACGACCGCCACTAGCAGCCACCGCTTATTTAACGCATACCCTCTATAAATGTCATCCCGAGCGCAGCAATCTCATTCGCGGAGTGAATGAGATTGCGTAGTCGAGGGATCCCTATTCCCTTCACGACCGTCCGGCGCGAATCCTTCGGGAGCCTGGATGTCCGGACCAGATGTCCGAAGTATTGGAGGATATCTGCACCATCCGTGAAAGAGCGGCGCTTCAGGGTCGCACTGAGCCGGTTGACTCCCCGTGCAGTAAAAAAGGCGCAAGCCCTTTCAGCCGCGCCCTCATGAATCGCTAAGATAATTTCAGCCGCCTCGCTACGCCACCCGGTTCCGCCTTCCACCCTTTTCCCACCACACCGCCGGGTCTTCCGGCCGGTTCAGCATCTGCGACAACTCTTTCTTGATCTCCGCCAGCCGGTTGGCGCGCATCTCCACCGCCGACTGATCAATCTGGTGGTCCGACCCTTTGCCCGTATACCGGGCGTTCATGTTCCGCAAATCCGTGATTTCCTGACGAAGACTGGAGAGGTGTTCCAATATGTATGGCATACTTCAATCTTACCCCAGATTTCTGAACCCACCGCATTATTTCATCGCATTGCCCCTGTAGGTCGGACACTTTTGTCCGTCGCCTTTGGTTTTGTACGCGAAGAGTTGAACTGTGGGGGAAGAGGCAGAACGCCTGGCCGAGCGCCCGCAGGGACGGCAAAATACTTCTGGACAACCAGATCCGGAATGGTGTATAGATTCGAGCCAACAGACGGCATTCACACGTTTCAATGAATGCTTTCATCGAAATCGCTCGCCCCTGAGGTGGAACATGATGCTCTCCGGCAATACCCCCAAAATTTCCCTTCGCCTGCAACTTTCCTCAATTGCCATCACTGCTTGCCTGCTGCTTTTTGCCTGCGCTTCAGCAGCGGCCGCTTCGTCGGCCTACGTGCGCGTCAGCCAGGTTGGTTACGAAGCTGCCAATTCCCCGTTTCAGGCTTACCTTATGTCCACGGCCTCAGAAGCCGGAGCGACTTTCAAGGTTATCAATTCCGAGGGCGCCACGGTTTATTCGGGCGCTATCGGCGCTTTGCTCGGCACCTGGGGCAACAGCAGAAAACTAACCTACGACGTCTACTCTCTCAGCTTTTCCGTTCCCGGAGGCGACGTTTACACGATCTCGGTAACCGGCCCCATCGCGGCTACGTCGCCGAAGTTTGCCGTGAACACCCCGGACGTGCTCTATCCCGGTTTGCTTTTGAATACCTTGTGGTTTTACGAGACTGACCGGGATGGCCCGAACTATATCCCCAACGCTTTGCGTACCGCGGCCGGACATCTCAATGACGAGACAGCCACCGTTTACGACACGCCTCCTCTCAACAGCAACGACCTGATCACTACCACGGGAACACCGCTCACCTCCACCGGAGCGACCATTGATGGAGCCGGCGGCTGGTGGGATGCCGGCGACTACATGAAGTATGTAGAAACCGTAAGCTACACCACGGCGCTCATGGAGATTGGTATTCGCGATTTCCCGAATCAAATGGGTCCGGCCGCTCCCGCGAAGCCGCCGGCTCCGCCGGCTTCCATCTCTTACGCCGGAAACGCGTCCGGAGCGCCCGCGTCGTCTGATTTCTCGGCCGAAGCTGAGTTCGGTTTCAACTGGCTCATCGAGATGTGGAATGACAGTACCAAGACGCTCTACTACCAAGTCGACAACAGTCAGGACTGGAAAAATTTCAAAGCGCTCGAAACCGAGTATGACATCTGGACGCTGCCTCAGGCTGCCGACGACTACGAAGGCTGCACCGCCGATTACGTCTACATCTGTGATCGCCCCGTATTCATCGCTGCGCCAGCCGGATCTAAGATCAGCCCGAACCTTGCCGGCCGCATGGCGGCAGCGTTCGCCGAGTACTACCAGCTTTACCGCACCTCGAATCCCACAACGGCGAACCAAGCCCTGCTCTATGCCGAGGATATATTCGCGCTCGCCAACACTTCTCTTGCGGACCCGGCCAATTCCGTCAATGACGGCACTTGCAGTTCGGGATGCCTGCTCACCATCGTTCCCTTCGACGGCTATCCCGAAACCGTATGGGACGACGATATGGAGCTGGGAGCTACCGAGCTTTACATAGCGCTGCAAGCTGGAGGCACAAGCCTGCCCTCAGGTCTGCCGGTCACCAATCCCACAACCTACCTTACCGACGCTGCCCAGTATGCGAGTAACTACATCACCAAAATCTATGACACCGGCAACGAAGACACTCTCAACTTATACGACGTCAGCGGCCTCGCGCACTTCGAGCTGTATCGAGCCCTCGGAGTGGCAGGCAATCCGAGCGGCCTGGCAGTGAATCAATCGACCATGCTGACCGCGCTCGAGAATCAGCTTGCCGTGGCCATCACCCAGTCCGGAACAGACGTGTGGGGATTCGGCGTTCCATGGCAGAATGGCGACACCACTTCGCACGGCGCAGGCCTCTCGGTGATGGCCAGCGAACTCTATTACCTCACCAATACTGCCAGCTACAACACTTACTCGCAGAGATGGCTCGCCAACATTCTGGGCGCTAACTCCTGGGGCTCGTCGTTTATTGTGGGCGACGGCAGCACCTTCCCCAACTGCATCCAGCACCAGGTGGCAAACCTGGCGGGAGCGCTGAATGGAACTTCCGGCGGCACGCCGATTCTGTGGGGCGCGGCTTCCGAAGGTCCGGCCAACGCGGCCACTTCCGGAACTCTAACCGGAATGAATCTGTGTCCGGCGAACGGAGTGGATACCTTTGCCATCTTCAACGGCAATGATGGCGCTTACAGCAGTTCGAAAGTTTCCGTTTACCGGGACAATGTTCAGTCCTACAGCACCACCGAGCCGGGCATCGACCTGACTTCCACGTCGTTCCTGATGTGGTCGTGGCGAATGGCTGGCGCCCCAAGCGCTTTGCCCGCGACGGTCGTCGCCTCGTCCATCTTGCAGCTTCCGCGGCGCTGACGGCGGGCTTTGTCATCCTGAGGAAGCGAAGACCTACGCCCCAAGCGCAGGTCTTCCAACGAAGGATCCCTGCAGTTGTCACCATCACGCATCATAAGCCTCGTTGCGCGCCGGCTTTTTCTGGAGTACGATTCAGTCCTTCCCCAGGCTCCCTCGGCCCCAGCTTGTATCAGCCGGAAAGGCAGTTCCGATGGCGTTTAAGAAGGCTCCGCCCAAGCGTTCTGTTCCAGACAGTCCCGACGAGCTGCTGCGGGACCTGCCGCGTCGCAAGATCCCCGATGTGCTTCCACATCAGCGAGAGATTATGCGGAGCTACGCCGAGACCGCACTCGCAGACCCAGACGTTGCCCTACAGCTTCCAACAGGAAGCGGAAAGACGCTCGTCGGTCTCCTTATCGCGGAGTGGCGGCGCAGGAAGAACCAAGAACGCGTCGTTTATCTGTGCACAACTCGACAACTTGTTAATCAAGTTATCGAGCAGGCCGAGGAAAAGTACGGGCTCACGGTACTCGGATTCACCGGACCGATTAAGAATTTCAAGCCCGCCGCCAAGGCAGAGTATTGGAACGGAGATCGAATCGCGGTAACTACCTACAGTAGCCTGTTTAACACAAATGCTTTCTTTAAAGATGCTGACGTAGTCATCGTGGACGACGTGCATGCTGGGGAGGGCTACATTTCGGGAATGTGGTCGGTGCGCGTCGAGCGCAATAAACCGGAACATAAAGCGCTGCACGCGGCACTGAGGAACGTACTGAGATCTCGCCTTGATCTAACCAGTTTTAGCCGCTTGGAAGGAAAATGGGACAGCCCATTTGATCGCGGGTGGGTGGACAAGCTACCGACCCCAGAACTCGTCTCAGCTCAAGCCGAGATCGCCGAAGTTCTGGACGCCCACGTGCCGAACACCGAGTTGTCGTATCCCTGGTCGATGCTTCGCGATCACCTCGCGGCGTGCCAACTGTACTTTTCCTCACAGGAAATCTTGATTCGCCCCTTGATTCCTCCAACATGGGTCCACTCACCGTTCTCGAGTCCAAGGCAGCGAATCTACATGTCAGCGACGCTCGGATCAGGAGGCGACTTAGAAAGGCTGGTTGGCCGCCACCCGATTCGGCGACTTCCCGTTCCACAAGGCTGGGATCGGCAAGGAGTGGGAAGACGGTTTTTCATTTTCCCCGACATGTCTCTGCAGAAAGAGGGCGTCACAATACTGCGCCGTCAACTCATGGAGATAGCGGGCCGCAGCCTCGTGCTGGTCCCCAGCGACAGGCTCCGGGCTGAAATCGCAGAGGACGTGGAACAGAATCTTAAGTTCAAGACATTCAGCGCCGACGACATCGAGGACTCTAAGAAACCGTTCGTCACAAGTAAGAAAGCAGTCGCGATTGTCGCCAGCCGATACGACGGTATCGATTTCCCAGGAAACGAATGCAGGCTGCTGTTCATCGAGGGGCTTCCTAAGGCGACCAACCTGCAGGAAAAATTCCTGATGGCGCGCATGGGCGCAAACGTCTTGTTCAACGAGCGAATCCAAACGAGGGTGCTTCAGGCAATCGGGAGGTGTACACGCTCGCTGGAAGATTTCTCCGCGGTTGTGGTTTCAGGCGAAGAACTACCTGAGTACCTCACTGACATTAAGCGCAAGAAATTCCTGCACCCCGAACTTCAAGCGGAGCTCTCATTTGGAGTTGAACAGTCAAAAGGCACAACCACCCGAGACATGATCGATAATTTCAAGATCTTCCTTGAAAACGGCGAGGACTGGGAGAACGTTAATCAACAGATTCTGGTCGCAAGGAGGCAGGAGGTACAAAAGGCATTTCCGGCTATGGCAGACCTCAGCAAAGTGGTTCCCCATGAAATCGCGTTCCAGACTTATTTGTGGAGCGCAGACTACGACTCCGCCTTGAGCTCTGCGGAAAGCGTGCTTGGGGGCCTAGACGCTCCCGAGTTGAGGGGGTATCGCGCTCTGTGGCACTATCTTGCGGGTGCGGCAGCTTGGCTCGGAGCGGAAGCTGGGGCGACGGGCTTAGCAGCGAAGGCTCGTACTCATTTCGACGGCGCGAAATCAGCCACTCACGCTATCCAGTGGCTAGTCCGATTGGCCCGATACCAGTCCCCCAACGTGCAGGCAGAGGCGGAGGACACGACACTCATGGAGCAGATCGAAAGGGTTGAGACAATGCTTACGCAGCTTGGGACAGTTCATGACAGATCCTTCGCGATTCGAGAAAAGGAAATCTTGGAGGGGCTGGAGTCGGAAGGCACGTTCGAGCAGGCCCACAAGTCGCTCGGCGAGATGCTGGGATTTGAAGCGGGCAAGATTGAAGACGAGGGATCGCCCGACCCGTGGTGGATCGTGGGCGAGGCGTGCTTCGTTTTCGAAGATCACGCAGGCGCCCAAGAAAACGCGACGATAGATGTAAAGAAGGCGCGACAGGTATCTTCCCACCCGGATTGGATGCGTGCGAACGTACCTGCAAGTCGGGAAGCGAGGATCGTGGCGGTGCTCGTGACCCCGGCCAAGAAAGTCTCTTCTAAAGCGGTTGTGCATCTTCATGGCGTTGCCTTGTGGCCAATCGACGAGATGAGGCAGTGGGCGCGAACTGCCCTCGCAACTATTCGGGAGGTCCGAAAAACGTTCGTCGAGGCTGGGGATCTGACATGGCGTGCGAGGGCTGCCGAGCTTTTCCAACAGAACAACCTCTCCGCACGGCCATTGTTCGAAAGGCTTCAAAATGCCGCTGCCGCGAAGCTTCTTAAGTCCGAGTAGGTGCGACGCCCGGCACGCCCCGCCACAATCCACAGCCCCCATGTGACATCTAACCTTGCGCCGCAATTTCGATTCGTTCATCATTGTCCCAGCAAAGGCCGTACATCGAGCAAGGAGATCCCGCCCGACGAATCGGACCGTAACTCCTTTGTTCGACGTATTTTGAGACCTAAGTCTTTTAGAAGACGGATTTTACAAGGATTTTCTTGCTAACGCGATGAATCCATTAAGACCTTGTTGGGTGGGGGGTGGGGGGTGGGGGGTGGGGGGTGGGGGTGTACCCCAAGCGAATGCCAGACCAAATCACCGGCCAGGACAGCAGTGGCAGTGCGGCGCCATAATCGATCAGCGGCAGGCGAGAGGCTAAGTCCCTTGTTTGACGTATTTTGATAGTTAAGTCCTTTAGAAGACAGATCTTGCGAGGATTTTCTTGCTAACGCGATGATTCCATTAAGACCTTGTTGGGTGGGGGTATATCCCAAGCGAATGCCAGCCCAATCGCCAGCCATGACAGCAGTTCCCAGCGCGGCGCCATGATCTGTCGTCGGCGAGGGGCTTAACTCCTTTGTTCGACGTATTTTGAGACCTAAGTCCTTTAGAAGGCGGATTTTGCGAAGGTTTTATTGCTAACGTGATGATTCCAAAGGATCGAGCAGGGTAGGGGGTAGGGGGTAGGGGCGGGGGGCGGGCCCCAGCGTGAAATCCCACTTCTCGCAAAGTACGCGAGAAATGGGGCACCCACATTTGTGTACGGGCGAGGACAAATGCTGAGGTCCTTCGTCGGAAGACTTGCGCTTGGGGCACAGGTCTTCGCTTCCGCAGGACGACAAAAGTTACGGAGCGGGTTCGACGGTGAGCTTCAAACCCACGGCCTTGGTGACGGCAATCAGCGTAGACAGCCGAGGATTTCCTTTGGCCGAGAGGGCGCGATACAGGCTCTCGCGCTCGATGCCGGCGGCTTTGGCTACCTTGGCAATGCCGCCTTTGGCTTCGGCAATGCGGCGCAGGGCGATCAGGAGCACGGCGGGCTCTTCGGTGTCTTCGAGCGCGACTTTGAGGTATTCGACTGCAAACGCAGGATCTTCGCGCAACTCGCGAATCATGCACTCGTCATGCGATACGCTGGTTATATCTTTAATTTTGTTCTTCCCTTTGCTTTTCATTGTATGTATGTCCTCTCCCTATAATCTTTCAAGTACTCCCGTGCGCGCTGAATATCAGAGGATTTGTTTGCGCTTGCCCCCGCCGCACAGCAGCAGTACGCAAGTTCGACCAACCATGGCGTAGTAAATTCGATAGCCCGGTCCCCAATCAATGCGAAGCTCGCAGAGTCCTCCGCCCAACGGTTTGCAGTCTCCGAAATTTCCCTGCTCAAGCCGGTCGAGCCGATCAGCGATTCTTGCCTTGGCATGTCGATCCTCCAGCGCAGCGAACCACTCGCTGAACACGCTGCTTCCGGCCCTGGTTGCGTAACGGCGGACTTCGACCACAGTCTCGATAGTAACTTATAAATTACGACAAGGCAAGTCTGAGCAGGTGACGTAACTTTGATTGTGTAAAAGTGAGAGGGTGTAAGTTGGCTTTGGCCTCACAAGCTAAAGCCGTTCCTGGAAAGGAGACCTACACCCGATGGCGAAGATAATCCCAATCACGGAGCATTACCAACATTTTCTGGCGGAGATGAGAGAGAGTTTCTGGGGGGATGTGTACGGAGAGACGAAGCGGCTGTGGAAAGAGCGTTTGGAGGCGGATTCGCGGCGGGAGCGGGACCGGTATGCGGTGCGCGAAGTGTATCAGCGGCGGCGCAGCCGGCGGCAGCCCTATCGCAACGGCTACTACGAACGGGATTTCGTGACTCGGTTGGGGACGATCCGGCTGCGCGTGGCGCGCACCCGAGGGAAGAGTTTTCTGCCGCGAGGGCTGGAACCTTTTCAGCGGCGCGCCGAAGATGTGTCGATGCTGATTCGGGAGGCGTTTCTGCGCGGCATCTCGACGCGGCAAGTGGGGCGGGTGGTGGCCACGGTGACCGAAGAGGTGGTGAGCCCGCAGACGGTGTCGAAGCTGACGCGGGATCTGGACGGAGTGGTGCGCCAGTTCCACCAGGCGCGGTTGGAAGACAACTACGCGTATCTGTTTTTGGACGGAGTGAGCTTGCGGGTGCGGCGTCCGGCGGGGCGCAAGCGGGTGCAGATGCTGGTGGCCTACGGAGTGCGGCGTGACGGCACCCGCCATCTGCTGGCGTTTTTGCGGAGTCAGGGCGAGAGTCAAGCGGACTGGGAAGGGCTGCTGGAGGATATGTATCGGCGCGGGCTGGAGGGCAAGGCGCTGGGCCTGATCGTCACCGACGGCTGTCCCGGACTGGCGGCGGCGATCCGCACCGTCTATCCGCGAGTGCGGCATCAGCGCTGCTGGGCCCACAAGATGCGCAACATTCTGGAGAAAGTGAAGAAGGCCGACTACGACAACGTGAAAGCGGGAGCGCAGGCGATTTATTTGGCCGAAAGCCGCGCTCAGGCCGAAGCCGCTTTTCGCGCCTTCCGCGCCCGTTGGCGCGGGAAGTACGGTCCCATGGTGCGCCAGTTGGAGCGCGATCTGCCGGAACTGCTTTCGGCGTTCGCTTTCCCCCCGCACCTGCGTAAGAAGCTGCGCACCACCAACGTGATCGAGCGCTGCTTCGTCGAAGTGCGCCGCCGCACCCGGCCCATGGTTTGTTTTGTGAATGTAGCCAGTGTCGACCGCATCCTCTACTCCATCTTCCAGAGATTCAACCTGGAATGGAAAACCCGCACCCTCAACCTATTTACACAGGCAGCTTGACATCACCGTCTGAGCACTCCCCCTTGACAACTCCCCACCCACATCCGTACAATTAGCACTCAGTAGGCGAGACTGCTAACAGTTCGCCCAAAACCCAACAATCTAATAGGTTTCGGTTCCATCAACCTTCTACCCAACTTTTGAAAGGAGTTGCAAACCATGGCGAAATTCAGCCCACTGCATGACCGCATTCTGGTACGTCGCGTGGAGGAGGCTTCCACCACCCGAGGCGGGATCATCATCCCCGACAGCGCAAAAGACAAGCCGCAAGAAGGCATTGTGGTTTCCACCGGCAAAGGCCGCACCAACGACGAGGGCAAAACCTTCCCTCTGGCCGTTCATGAGGACGACCGCATCCTGTTCGGCAAGTACTCCGGCACCGAGATCAAGATTGATGGCGAAGACTTCATCATCATGAAAGAAGACGAAGTGCTGGGCATACTGAGCGGAGCTGCCGCGGCCAAGAAAGAACTCGCTGGCGCGAAGAAGTAGCTCTCAGCCGTCAGCTGTCAGCCATCAGCTAGAACATGATCCTGACAAACGACGGCCACAAGCTCCAGGCTGACAGCTGATAGCTGACAGCCCCGGCTAACAAAAATACCGCAGGCAAGTCCTGCAGACAGATTCATTAGGAGAAAAAGCAAATGGCAAAACAAATCGTACACGGAGAAGAGTCCCGCCAGGCGATCCTGCGCGGCGTCAATCTTCTCGCCGACGCTGTAAAAGTCACCCTCGGCCCCAAGGGCCGCAACGTAGTAATCGAAAAGAAATTCGGCTCGCCCACCATCACCAAGGACGGCGTTACCGTAGCCAAGGAAATCGAACTGAAGGACGGCCTGGAGAACATGGGCGCCCAGATGGTTCGCGAAGTCGCCAGCAAAACTTCCGACGTAGCCGGCGACGGCACCACTACCGCCACCGTTCTAGCCCAGGCAATTTATCGCGAAGGCGTGAAAACCGTTGCTGCCGGCGCCAATCCCATGGCGATGAAGCGCGGCATCGAGAAAGCTGTCGCACTGGTCTGCGGCTCCTTCGACAAGAAAACCGGCGAACGCGGCAAAGGCGAACTCGACAAGTTCTCCAAGCCCGTCACCGGCGACATGATTGCGCAGGTCGGCACGATTAGTGCGAATAATGACGATACTATTGGGAACATCATTGCCGAAGCGATGAAGAAGGTCGGCAAGGACGGCGTTATTACCGTTGAAGAGTCGAAGACGCTGGAGACCCAGCTGGAAGTGGTCGAGGGCATGCAGTTCGACCGCGGCTATCTGTCGCCTTACTTCGTCACCGATCCCGAGCGGATGGAAGTTGCGATCGAGAATGCTTACATCCTGATCAACGAGAAGAAGATCAGCTCGATGAAGGATCTGCTCCCGTTGCTGGAGCAGATTGCCAAGAGCGGCAAGCCGTTGCTGATTATTGCTGAAGATGTTGAAGGCGAAGCGCTCGCTACTCTCGTTGTCAACAAGCTGCGTGGGACGCTGCAGGTCGCGGCCGTTAAGGCTCCGGGCTTCGGCGATCGGCGCAAGGCTATGCTGCAGGATATCGCGATTCTCACCGGCGGCAAGGCCATCACGGAAGATCTGGGCATCAAGCTGGAGAACGTGCAGATCGCCGATCTCGGCCAGGCCAAGAAGATCACCATCGACAAGGACAACACGACCCTGGTCGAAGGCAAAGGCAAGCACTCGGAGATCGAAGGCCGCGTAAAAGAAATTCGCAGCCAGATCGACAAGACGACCAGCGACTACGACCGCGAGAAGTTGCAGGAGCGGTTGGCGAAGCTGGTGGGTGGCGTAGCCGTAATCAAAGTCGGCGCCGCGACCGAAACCGAAATGAAAGAGAAGAAAGCCCGCGTGGAAGATGCCATGCATGCTACCCGCGCAGCCGTCGAAGAAGGCATTGTCCCCGGCGGCGGAGTGGCACTGGCCCGTTGCGTTGCGGCTCTCGACAAACTGAAGCTCGAGGGTGATGAGCAGATCGGGCTCAACATCGTGAAGCGCGCTCTGCAAGAGCCGCTGCGCCAGATCGTCGAAAACGCCGGCGAAGAAGGCGCGGTCGTACTCGGCAAGGTGCTCGAATCCAAGGACCCCAACTACGGCTTCAACGCTCTGAACAACGAGTATGAGGACCTGGTCAAGGCAGGCGTGCTCGATCCCACCAAGGTAGTGCGCACCGCACTCACCAACGCCGGCTCGATTGCGTCGTTGATGCTCACCACCGAAGCGCTGGTGGCGGAGATTCCGGAAAAGAAGGAAGCTCCCATGGGCGGCGGCGGACACGGCGGCGGCATGGAAGGCATGTACTAAGGACAGCTGTCAGCTATCAGCTTTCAGCCGTCGGTAAAGTCAAAGGCCCTGCTCGCGAGAGTGGGGCCTTTTTTCTCCTTTTTTTCTCCTTGACATCCATGGATTCCTGCATTACTGTCGCTTGCACTTTCGGCGAGAAGGGCCCGATTTCCCCTCTCGCCGACTGCTTCCCTCGTTAGCGTGCGAGACCCGTACGATCTCGCGGGCTCGCTGTGTTTCCGATCCCGCTTGTTCGGCCCTGTGTGTTTGGGAGTCCGTACGCGGGTCGATATCTCGTCGAGGAGAGGACTATGTCAACTTCTGGCAGTAACAACCAGAGTACTCCGCCACCCGAAAGAAGCCGCGTCGCAGAAATCGTCACCGCGTTTGCTTTGGCAGGCATCTTCCTCCTTTCAGCGATGGTTCTGATTAGGAGTTGGAAAAGCAACGACGATGAGATGGTTCGTTACGTTTTCGCCTCTATCATTCCCCTGTTGGGCAGCTGGATGGGCACCATTCTCGCTTTCTACTTCTCTAAAGACAACCTTGCGGCTGCGACCCAATCCGTCAAGGACCTGAGCCAGGCGATGACAAGTCAAGACAAATTGAAGGCGATCCCGGTGAAAGACAAAATGCGGCCGCTCGATCAGATCAAGCATGTGAAGGTAGATCCCACGGATGACGCCAACAAGAAACTCAGCGATTTGTCGCAAATGAGTGCTGAGCGTATCCCGATCCTGAGTAGTCAGTCTGTCATCCGCTTTCTGATTTACAAAGCGATGATCGATAAATATCTTGCTCAGCTAGCGGGGAAAAGCCTGCCGGCAGGGAAGACGACGGTGGCGGATCTCACGCTGAAAGATCTTGTTGACTCCAATCCTGAAATGAGGAAACTTTTCGAGAACAGTTTTGCTTTTGTTCCCCTGACGGCAACTCTGGCGGACGCGAAGCGCGAAATGGAAAAGATCGACAACTGCGGGGACGTTTTGGTGACGAATACCGGGAAGAAGGAAGAACCGATTCTGGGCTGGGTCACAGACAATACGATTATCGAAAACTCGAAGATCTAGGTGAAACCGAAGGGTCAGCCCGGTCGGAGTTGCTTCCCCGTTTTGGTCACAGCTGCCGAATGTGGCCGAGGGCCGCCTAGGAGGCTGGATGGAAGGGCAGCGAGTGGCGCGAGAATAGCGGATTGGTCAGCACGTCGAAAGGTGGTGGCGGCACCACGCCGACGCGCACCACGATCACGTGGAAATATCCGCCGTGCACGGTCTTTGCGCTCGATTCAAGACAGGTTGGGCCAGCTCCGAAATCTACCTCGTGGTCCTGCCCGTGGCAGCCCACTGGGTTTCTGGCGCAGACGTGGGGCAGAACTCCTTGAACCTTGTGTAGCACTGTGTTGGGCAGAATCTGGATCGGAAGAAACACTGCGCATTGCTCAATCAATCGCACCAGGAAACGGTTGAGGGGATACGATTGGGAAAAATGGCTGCAGGGATGAACCAATGTCACATCCAAAGAGCTGGAATGATTCAGAAGAGTCTGGACTTGTTGCGCGATCAGAGCGCCACGAGGAGAAGCCAGTAATCCGCTGACCAGCCTGCGCTGCGCCATGTCCCGGCGCTCGAACACCCAGTGATTCTGAATTTTGTTGTTCCAAAGGCTGGCACGGTGCGCTTGATCCTCATCGCGATAGGTCTCCGCCAACAAATCGCCGGGAAGGCTGAGTTGTTGGACAATATTAGCAGCCGAGCGCTGGCCGGTCGTAATACGGAGGAAGTCCTGCAAAGCTCCGTCGCCTCCGCCGCAGATTAGAACGTGGCGCAAGGAGGGGCTCGCAGGCAGGCCCAGATTCGGCAGCTCGAAATTTTCGGTCTCCCAAAAATCGAAGCCCTTATAGTCCACGGAGCAATCGCTGGCTTCGGAACCGTGACCGCGAGCATACAGTGCGGCTCCGAAATATTCTGTCTTCGGCTGAGGCAAGGGCGGCGGCGAGTCCCATTTCTCTTGATACTTGACCTCCAAGTCTTGTTGGGGGCCAAGAGTGCGCGAGACAATCTGGGTGGAAAACTTGACGTGCAAGTGGGGATTGTTCTTCCTGGCCTTGAGAAGCTCGTGGTCCCAGACCGCTGCGACCAGATTGGCGCGTTGCGATTGCCAGGGCAGTGGCATCGCGGGCGGAGTCCAAGGGAATCTTTGCAGGTTCCAGTGCGACGCAGGCCAGTCGTACTGTGTAGGGTTGATCCAACGGCTCAAACACTTGCGCTGCAATCCAAAAGCGTGGCTGCGGAGTTCGATGAGGGTGGTTTCGATGCCACGCGTGACGGCGTAGAGGGCTGCGCTTACGCCACCGGCTCCCGCACCCAGAACGAAAAGCAGGCGCGCCGGGCCGAGAATGTTGGCTTCGATGGCGCGGTCCACGAACATTTTGGCGCGGACCATCTGATCGCGGATGCTTATGGGGCTGAGGGGACTAGAGATGGTGAACTGGAGGGGCCCGACGCGGTGAGACTCGAGAAAAGTGTCAGGCATTTTCGGCACCCGGAGGCGGAGAATCTTGGCCCTCGGGCTTCCGCAGAAAAGCAAGCAACTCCTTGTCTTGCTTCTCTGTCAAAACCTCCCGCAAATAACTTGGATCGACCGGCTGGCGGGCGCCCTTTTCGCCACTTGCATGTTTGGGCATGGACTCGTCCTCCTCGCCACTTACGAAGCCGAATTCCACATCTCGAAAGGGGGCATATATCTCCTGCAGCTTCTGACTAACAGCGGCCGGAAGTTGCTCCGCCGAAGCCGCCGCCAAACTGTCGTCCTTCTCGACGAGAGTCACATCCTCCAATCCCTGCCAAGAGGCAAGGCTTTCCCTTGAACCAGCAACAAAGACTTGCAGCCTACGCTCTCGGCCTTTAGCGACCCACCGCAGGCAGTCGTCGCGCTGATAGAGGTCAGCGTCGATACAAACACCGTCGATATCTTCCCGTGAGAGTCGAGAAAGCACCTGCGATAGGCGAGAAAACAACTCGTCGCTGGCCTGATTCAACTCGATGCGAAGCCGGATTGAGGGTGGATCAAGTACCGAGATTCCCATAAGCGACGCCGCTCCACAGCAACGTAGGAAAGCGCACTACCACAATTAAGTACTTTCCCGAGGTATATTTTAGGTCCGGTCAAGCGAAGAAGTAAAGCACCTAAAATGGGTCACCGTGACTTTGGTCTCTCTCCCCCCCTGCCTATGGTGTAACCCCCACATTATCTTTAGCTTGTGGGGATGGGGTTCGCCCACTTTGCTTTCGCAGTGGCTTGGTGCCAGAAAGAAACCGGCTGCCCCACCTTCGTAAACGAATCGCTAACCTCCGTTCGCGTGCCGATGAGGATCCGTGCAAGCGCGTGCTGGAGGCCGAATGCGAGGAAAAGAGGATAAGAAGAATGTCAAACAGGCGCTCCGTGGAAGGTGAATACAGAGTTGAAGGGAGCGTGTTGGATGAACTCGGGTTTCATCACTTTCCCATGCATCTAGCCTCGGCCCCTGCAGCTGCTAGCTATCAGCTTTCAGCCGTCAGTAAAATCAAAGGCCCCGCCGCAAGGCGAGGCTTTCTTGTTGGCCGCCGTGAGCCCCCCAGGGGCAAAGACATTCATGAGAGGGATTGGGCAGCGGTGGCGAGGGTGGCTGCGAGTTCTTGGGCTTGAGGCAGGCCGCCTTGGGCGAGGTCTTTGCTGCCGCCACCGCGACCGCCGAGCGGCGCCATTACTTGTTTCAGGAGCGCGGCCATGTCGTGGGGCTGGCCGGCGGATTGGGCAAAGACGAGAGCGGGTTGCGGCGATTCCGTGGCGAGCAGGGCGATCACCGCGGAAGATTGGCGCGTGAGTTTCTGGGCCAGGAGTTTGAGGTATGCGAGGTCGCGGTCGGGGAAGCTGCGGACGATCAGCTTGCGGCCGTTTGTTTCGGGAGTCTCAGCCAGCAAGGTTGCGGCTTGCGCAGCGGCAAGATCGTCCAACGACTGCTCGCGTTGCTTGCGCAGCGACTTGATCTCGTCGAGCGCTTTGCGGGCTTGCTGTGGAACGTCGTAGATGTGGGAGGAAAACAGCGCGGCGGTTTCGGTGAGGGTGGAGAAATCGCGGCGGGCGGTGGAGACAGCGCGCTGGCCGGCGACGAATTCGACGCGGAATCCCTGGCGAACCTTTTCGGACTTGCGCAGGAGCAGGCCTCCGATTTGTCCGGTGTGGGCAACGTGGGTGCCACCGCAGGCGGTGAGATCGAAGTCACGGATGTCGATGAGGCGAAGCTGGCCGCGCTCGGCGGGCGGAAGTTTGCGGAGGCCGAGGCTGGCGGCCTCGTCACGCGTAACGTAGCGAACGTCGACGGAACGATTTTCGAGGACGATTTCGTTGGCCAGGCGTTCGGCGGATTCGATTTGATCCGGAGTGAGCGAAGGCGTCTGCAAATCGATGGAGCAGTAATCGTCGGCCATGTGGAAGGAGAGGGTGGGCATGTTGAACAGGCGGACGAAGGCAGCGGAAAGCACGTGCTGGGCCGAGTGTTGCTGCATGTGGTCGCGGCGGCGTGCGGCGTCGATTGTGCCATGGACGCGGGTTCCGGGCTGGACATCTTTTAACGGAGCTTCGAGGTAGTGGACGACTTGACCGTCTTCGGCGTCGGCAACTTCGGTGACGCGGAGTTTGGCGGAGCCGGTGACAGGATTTTCAGTAGCGATCCAGCCGGTGTCGTGGATTTGTCCGCCGCTGGTGGGATAGAAGGCGGTGCGGTCAAGAATGAGGGCGGGGCGCGGGCCGTCGAGGATGGAGCGGATCTCGGCGTCGAAATGGTAGAGGAAGGAATCGTGGTAGTAGAGGCGGTCGGTCATTTGGAATCTGTCATTTTACCAAGGCTAGGGGCAGAGTGTTATCGAGATTGGCAGCGGGTGGTTAAATTCTTAACCACAGGGGGCACTGGGGTCACAGAGTAAACCTGCAGGGCCTGAAACTTCGGCTTCGATGTTATCTTTGGTGGTTGCGCGTGAAGTGCAGATCAAACTATGGACGTTCTCAGAAAGCTTTTTGCAGAGCGGTTTCAAACCTTTCCCGAGCGGATCCAGCCGCTGCAGGGAGAGTTGGGCGGGTCGGGACGAAAGATTATCCGGCTGGCCGGCGGCCCAGTCAGCGCAATCGGAATTCTGTATGGCGTGCGCGAAGAGAATGTGGCTTTTCTGAAGTTTTCCCGGCATTTCCGGCGGCACGGTCTCCCGGTTCCGGAAATTTATGCGGAGGATTTGGACCAGGGGGCTTATCTCGAAGAAGACTTTGGGGATGTAACTCTGTTTGAGTTCCTCTCGAAGAATCGCAGCGGGGAGAAAATCGCGCCGGCGGCGGTGGAGGCATATCGCAAGGTGGTGGCTGTGTTGCCGCGCTTTCAGATTGAGGCCGGACGCGATTTGGATTATAGCGCTTGCTATCCGCGAGGAAGTTTTGACCAGCAATCTATCGCGTGGGATTTGAATTATTTCAAATATTACTTTCTTCGGCTGGCGGGAATTCCATTCAATGAACAGGCCCTGGAAGACGATTTCGACAGCTTGACGACTTTCCTGTTGAGTGCCGGCCACGACTATTTTATGTATCGGGATTTTCAGTCGCGGAACGTTATGCTGCGCGATGGCCAACCCTTTTTCCTGGATTATCAAGGAGGACGTAAAGGGGCGTTGCAATACGACATCGCTTCCCTGCTCTATGACGCCAAGGCCGATCTGCCACCGGAGATGCGCCAGCAATTGCTCGATCTTTATATCGCAAGGCTTGGCGATTTCATAAGGATCGAGCGGGAAGCCTTTCTACATTACTTCTATGCTTACGTGTATGTGCGCATTCTGCAGGCGCTGGGCGCTTATGGCTTTCGCGGATTTTACGAGCGCAAGGCACATTTTCTGCAGAGTGTGCCGTACGCGCTGAAAAATCTGCGCTGGTTGCTGCACAACGGGAAGCTGCCCATCGCGCTGCCGACTCTGATGGAAGCGTTCAACAGCATGCTGGCATCGGAGAAACTACAAGGCCTGGCGTCCGAGGCGGACAACCTGACCGTACGGGTCATGAGTTTTTCCTTTCACCGCGGAATGCCGAAGGACGAGAGCGGACACGGCGGCGGATTTGTGTTCGATGGCCGCAGCTTGCCAAATCCCGGGCGGGAAGAGCGCTTCAAAACGCTGACGGGAAAAGACGCGCCGGTGATTGAGTATTTGAATCAGCAGGAGAGCGTGCACCAGTTTCTGGCCAGCGTGATGTCGCTGGTGGACGCCAGCGTGAATGAGTATCAGCGGCGCGGCTTTAAGAGTTTGATGGTTTCGTTCGGCTGCACTGGCGGGCAGCATCGGTCGGTGTATCTGGCGGAGCAATTGGCGAAACGTTTACGCGAGAGAAACGGAGTGGAGGTGGTGGTGCGGCATCGCGAGTTGGAGAGCTCGGAGTTGGAGAATCCGGCGCAATGAAGGCGATGATTCTGGCCGCGGGCCTGGGCACGCGATTGCGGCCGCTCACGAACGATCGTCCTAAGGCGCTGGTGGAAGTCGGCGGGCAGACGCTGCTGGAGATCGCGCTCGCGCGCTTGCGCACGTTTGGAGTTCGCGAGGTGATTGTGAATGTGCATCACCTTGCCGACATGGTGGTCGAGTATCTGAAGAAGAATGATAGCTTCTGCATGCGGATCGAAGTTTCGCGCGAAGAAGAGTTGCTCGATACCGGCGGCGGGTTGAAGAAGGCTGCATGGTTTTTTCTTGAAGATTCTGAAGAACGAGACGAGCCGTTTGTTGTGCATAACGTCGATGTGATCAGCACGATCGATCTGGGGCGGATGGTGCAGTTTCACAAAGAGCATAAGGCACTGGCTACGCTGGCCGTGCACAAGCGGGAGACTTCGCGCTATCTGCTGTTCGATGAACGGATGCAACTTTGCGGACGGCGCGCGGGCAGCGATGGAGCGCCTGAACTGGTTCGACCTGCACAGCGGACGCAGGCGCTAGCGTTTTCCGGCATCCATCTTATTTCGCCTCGCCTTTTTTCGATGATGACCGAAGAGGGAGCTTTCTCGATCATTGGTTCCTATTTGCGTCTTGCGGCCCGGGGGGAAAAGATCCTTTCGTTTCGCGCGGACAAATATTATTGGCGCGACCTCGGCCGGCTGGAGAATGTGGGGCAGGCGGAACAGGATTTGAAGAGCAAACTTTTTTCTTGGTGAGCTTGCATGGGCATTTGAGGGGAACTCTGAGGGCTAGGCCGGGGGTGAAACCAGTTCCGAGAATTTGCCGAGATCAATGTTTCCGCCGCTGACGACACACACGATCTTGCCGTTTCCAGCCTTGCCACTGAGTCCGGCGGCGACCGCGCACGCCGCAGCGCCTTCACAGATCAGGTGATTCCGGGCCGCAACGATGGTCATGGCTCGGCGGGTTTCTTCGAGCGAGGCAACGATCGAGCCGGCCAGCAGGCGGCTGGCCAGCTCCCACATACTCGGCAAGACCGACTTCCCGCCACAGCCATCGACAAAACTTGTTTTCCAGCCGGGAAACTTCTGAGCCGAACCTTTCATGAACGACAGGTGAAGCGGCGCCGCGGTCTCAGGTTCGGCGCCAAATACCTTCACCTCCGGCTTCAGGGCGGCCATGGCAGATGCGATTCCGCAACTGAGGCCGCCTCCACCGAAGCCGGCCACGATCGAGGTGACGTCCGGCAGGTCCTCCAGGATTTCCAGACCAGCCGTGGCATTGCCGGCCATGAAGTTGTCGTCGTCGAAGGGATGGACAAAGGCGCCCTGAAACGCTGGGTGCTTGTGGTTGGTCACTGCGGTCCAGCACTCATCCATGGACGCCTGACGGATGCCTGCGCCCAACCGCTTAATGGCATCGAGCTTCGCGGCTGGGGCGGTATCCATGACCAGGACGTTGCAGTGGGTTCCCAGGATCCGGGCCGCCAGAGCCACTCCCTGAGCGGCGTTGCCGGCGCTGACTGTCCACACGCCCTTCGCCCTGTCTTGCGGACTTAGCAGCGAGATCGCGTTATAAGCCCCGCGCAGTTTGAATGAGCCGATCGGTTGGAACGATTCGAGCTTGAGATAAATTTCGCCGGGAGCGTCGTCGTAATACAACCGAACCAGCGGCGTCCGCACCGCCGCCCGATAAACGCGCTGGCGAGCCGCCAGAATCGAGTCGAGGGAGATAGCGCGGTCGGGGCGGTTATGGTCGGCTGTAGTTGTCATGTTAGGAAGTGGCTAGAATTCTACTACGCTTTCGCGAACCGCTCTTTCAGCAGGGCTGGATGGGCGTAATGGGGATGTTTCAACATATTGCTCAAACAGGGCCTACAAATAAGGCCAGCTTCAGACGGATGGCCAGGCAGATCGCGATGCAAGCCTTCAAGATGGCAGCGGCGAACAAGACCGTCGAGCACGCCGCAAGCAGCGAGAGCAAACTATGCAAGAATTTTCATGTTGACGGGTGTCGCAGACGCGACGCATCATAATGCGCGTCGCGCAATCGTTTCGAATGCTCGGGCCCAAATCGTTTGCCGGAAACTCCTTATGAAAATCGGTCTAACAACTCTTGTAACAGTTGTTCTGCTGCTGACACCCCTTTCAGCCATCGCCGGAAATGACAAACCAAGCGCTCCAATTCTATCGATTGAGCTAATTGCCTCTAACGGGAAATCAGGCGACCAGATGGGCACCGCCGTGGCGATGAGCCGAGATACGGTTGTCATGGGAAATGATTGTAGTGAAAACGGCCCCGACCCATATTGCGACCTCAATCGCCCAGGCGGCACGGTCTACGTTTTTCAGCGGTCTGCGACCGGCTGGTCAAACGCGCAGCAGGTCGCGGAACTCACCCCATCGGATGGAACGGGGTATGACACATTTGGCCACGCGGTAGCAATCGACGGTCAAACGATTGTCGTTTTAGCTCCTTTCGGCAACGCCGCCTACGTCTACGTGCGGCCTGAAGGGGGGTGGGCCAACATGACAGAGACTGCCAAGCTCACTCTTGCCGGACCCATTGCGGGTGCCTCTTCGGTTTCCGTTAGCGGCAACACGATTGTGGTTGGGATCGGTGAAATGGGGAATGGAGGCGTACCGCCTGGAGCGGCCTACGTCTTTGTTAGGCCCGCGCAAGGTTGGACGAATACCTCCCAGGCAAATGCTGAGCTCACGGCATCAAACCCGACTTCGGAATCCTATCTCGGCTATTCCGTTTCCATCAGTGGCAACACAATTGTTGCTGGAGCCCCCGATATCTACGCGAACGCTCCCGGAGTAGCTTACGTATTTGTGGAGCCGTCGACCGGATGGGCCAATTCCACCGAAACAGCGATACTATCCCCGTCGGACGGAATCGTGAATGAGTATTTCGGCTTCGCGGTTTCCGTCGCTAAGGGGACCGTGGCGGTTGGCGCGTTTCAAGACGATTCCGATCAAGGATCCGCCTACGTCTTCGTCCAACCTGAGGCAGGCTGGACGGGTATGACGGAAACGGCCAAACTAACGGTAAGCGGGACGCCCAGTACCGTCAATTTCGGATGGTCCATCGCAACCTCGGGGAACGAGGTAGTCGCGGGGGCCTTCGCCACGAACAATCTCCAAGGCACCGCTTATGTGTTCGCGAAATCGGCAACGGGCTGGGCTTCGACCTCAACCCCGACAGAAGAACTTAGAAATCCCGCCGGAAGATTCTTTGGCTTCTCGGTGGCGACGAACGGGACTGCTTTCGTAATAGGGTCGCCGTTCACCACGGTGAATTCTAGTCCCCTCGAAGGTGCCGCGTTCGTCTTCGGCAACTGAGGATGCGCGGCGGCTCGTTACATCCGGAGGGGAGTCGTAATACTTCAGGACCTCAAATAACGTTATCAGGCGATGGCGCTCATTGAGAATTGGCCGGCCAAGGGTCGATGAGTGATATGGGGATGTTTCGCCAGTGATCCAGAGGGAGCTGTTTTCAGATGCCATAATACTTAAGAGGGCTCCACTATTCGTGTCGTAAAGCTTCGATGGGATCCAGCCGCGAGGCACGAAAAGCTGGCACCATGCCGCTGATCAGCCCCACTGCGCCGAGGATGAGAGTGGATGCGATCAGCGTTCCCGGGGCGATCATCAGCCGAATGTCGCCTGCTTCCCCGTTCTTGGCAAAAGCGCTGTAGAAGGTGAGCCTGCCCAGGGAGAGTGCGACGGCGTAGGCCAGAATCGTTCCCAGCACTCCGCCTATGAAGGTAATGGTCAGAGCTTCCGCCAGGAACTGCATCAGGATGTAACGCCTGGGCGCGCCGAGAGCTTTCTGCACGCCAATTTCGCGCGTCCGCTGCGTCACCGAAACCAGCATGATATTCATCAGCCCGACGCCGCCGATGCCGAGGGTCAAGGTGCCGATGAAACCCATCAGAACCTTCAGTCCGAGCGTAATGATTTGGAACTGATGGAGCTGCGTCATGAGGTTGAATACGCGCACGGCCTCACGGTCCGCCTGGCTGAATTTGTGCTGCGTTCAACAGGATGGCGCGGACCGCCAGCTCGATGCGCTCGAACTCCGGAGTCTCGAAGTTGAACCAGATGGTATCGAGATAGTGCGTGTCCTTCAGATCGCTCATGGTGGTGAACGGGATATACACCACGCGGTTGATGTCGTCGTTGCCCTCCTGCATTTTGGCGCTCAAAATACCGACGACTTCGAAGCTGATGCCGTCAACCCGGATGTAGTCGCCGAGCGCGTTGCGCCCGGAAAACAGTTTCTCCTTGGCTTCCGAACCGATCACCGCCACCCGGGCGCGCTGCACCTGATCTTCCATGTTGTAGAAGCGGCCTTGGCCCAGTTTCAGCGAGCGAATCGAATACACATTGGGATCGTTTCCGCTGACGGTGAAGGTGAAATCCCGGTTGTCGTATTGCACACTGGACTGTTTGTCGACGCTGGGCGTGATGTAGGTGATTTGCGGAAGATTGGTGGTAAGGGCGTTGACATCGTCTTGAGTGAAACGGATTTGCACGCCGGATTTCTGTCCACCAGCCTGCATGGAAGTTTTGCCCGGCACCACGATGACCAGCTTGGTGCCGAAATTGGCGAAGATGTTTTCGCAGGCCTGCCCGAAACCATCGCCATAGGCGAGCAGCATGACGACCGTGGCAATGCCCCAGGCCATGCCCAGCATGGTGAGCGCGGTGCGGCGGCGATTGTAACGCATGGCCGCATAGGCTTCATGGAGCAGATCACGGAACATATTGCCTCAGTTCAGGCATTACTCCTGCCGGAGCGCTTCCACCGGCTGTAGCATGGCCGCCCTTCGAGCGGGATAAAGACCTGCAATCACTCCAGCCAGAGTCAGACTGCAAATGGCCAGCAGGGCCGACATGGGCACCAGTTTGGGTGGATCAAATCCCTGCGGACCCCGAATTCCTCCCATCATCGCCATCAGTCCGCCTGCGAAACACATGCCGAGCAGACCGCTGCCCAGCGTGAGCAGCAGCCCTTCGAGAAAGAAATGAAACAGGATGTTGCGGTTGGTGGCGCCCAACGCCTTGCGCAATCCGATCTCGTGGGTGCGTTCGCTGACCGCAACCAGCATGATGTTGATCACGCCGATGGCGCCCAGGGCCAGCGTGACCATGCCCACGGCTCCCAGAAACATGTTCATCACGTCGAAAATGGTTCCCACCATTTTTGATTCCTGAATCGAATCCCACTCGTCGAAGGCGTTTTCATCGCTGGCATCGAATTGGTGATTGCGGCCAACGATTCGGTGAACTTCCTCTTTTGCCAGCACGTGATCGGCAGTCACCAGAGGCTGATACTCAATGAACGAAATGGAGTTCTGATGGTTTTCTCCCTTGATCGGGAAATTGGCGGCCATCACCTGGAACGGGATGTATCCGCGCATATTCAGCCACAAGTTGTCACCGCGGCCGAGATGCGGCATCGCCCCCACCACTTCAAACCGGATGCCGTTCAGCAGGACGAACGCTCCCACCGCGGGACGGCCGGGGAACAGCGTTTTCAGCAGCTCGTTGCCCAGCACGATTACATTGCGCCGCTGCAGGCCATCCAATTCATTGAGCCAGCGGCCTTCCTTGAGTGGGAGATAACTGATCTCGTTCAACTGCGGCTCGGTGCCCATAATTTCTCCGCTGCCGGTGGCGAATTCGCTGACCTCTTTCAGGTCGTTACGGGAAATGACGGGGCAGGCATTGCGCACGTAGGCGGCTTGCTTGATATCGAGATAGTCCCGATAAGTGAGCAAGTAGGAGCGGGCGGAACTCATGTTCCCCTGCACGGCAGGCGCGCGGCCGGGAAACAGAAACATGATGTCTTTGCCGAACTCGGCCAGCTCGCGCTTGTTGCCCGAGCGGAAACCCTCGCCAATCCCCACCAGCAGGAGTAACGAGCCCACACCCCAGGCGATGCCAAACATGGTGAGAAACGATCGCAGCTTGTGCGCCCAGAGATCGCGGAAGATTTGCGCGAAGATGTCCAGGACCGTCCGCATCGTCAACTCACGATTTACTCTCAAAGCTTAGATGCACAGTTGTTTACGAGAACACGATATTTCAGTAAAAAAGCGAATGAAGCAGTCACAGGCCCTCCGAAGTTCCTGGCGATCCGCCCACTTCGTTTTTGAGCCCCGGGGACCCTTTAAGGACGAATAACGATGACGGATAAAGATACGTCGATCACCTCTTCAAAGTTCCACCATAGTTCCGGCCTTGAATCTGGCATAGAAAAGCACTGCATGGCGCAAACAGGGCGATTGCACGCATTGACCTGCCACTGGTACCTCACGCCAACCATATCCTGGGATCGTGTTTGCGTGATGTAACGATGTGCACACTCCCTTAGTACCATGCTAGCTTGGCTTCTGTTGCCGGTCTGGTACATGTCCTATTTCGTGGCGTGATGCAACGCGTCTCTCAGCTTGAAGAATCAAGGAGTTCTGCGGGGTAACCTGGGGAGGTGACGAACGGCACATTGCACCGACCAAAAGCACATTCTAATGTCGCGATCAGAATGAACCTGAAACCTGCACATCCCCGCCCGAAATCGCACCGTCCGGACCTGGCTGCTAACGCAGCCCCCACCCGCAGCCAGATCGCAAAACGCCGCAGCAATCGCATGGCGCTCCACGCTTCTGTCGGGTTATGCGGGGAGGATCGGCAGAAATGTCCCTTTACGATGCCGGCCAAGGCCACGAAATTGAATAGGCACGGCGCTGCCGTTCAACTCCGTCGTGAGCTTCTGGTGGGCTCGTTCGTCACCGTAAATAATAAGCGCGGCACTGAGCTCTCGGCCCGCGTAGTTGCGCAGTTGGCGGCCCTGGAGGGCGTTTCCACGTACGCAATCGAGTTTGTCGAGCAGGGCGAACGGGCGGAAACTTTCTGGGGAATTATCTTCCCGCCGAACACCTCAAACGCCTAACCCGCAAATGCGGCACCGGCTGCCGGCGCCACAAAGGCGCAAGCCAAGGCAGATCACGGGAAATGGCAGGAAAAATCACGTCTGTTTGGATCAAGGTTACCGAACAGGAAGTCCTGACTGTTGATAACGGCGATTTCACTCATTGAGAATTTCGCCGAGGCGTATATTTGCGGCATGGGACGCCAATTCGCCCACCTACTGGGGACGACTGGAATGCTGCTTACGATGCTGCTCTGGCTTTCTCTGCTCAATCCGCCGAAGGCCGATCATCTCGTAAATAGTCTCGCCGGTCCACAACACGAATACAAGATGGTTTTGGGTGCAGCCCTATTGTCTACGGTGTTTTCATTCATCGCCGCGATTCGCGGTTCCAAGTGGTGGTATATCGGGATGGCTTTGTCGTCAGCAACGTTGGCATTTTTTACTTACAGTCTCTCGGTTTAGTGCTGGCGGCCGCGAGCACGGGCTGAGAGGGGATGTCCGGTCAGTAGTTGCGGTTAGCGGGCGATTGCGCTCAGGACCTGGTTGATGAGTGCAATGGCGGCTAACTCAGGGTGCGACTAGAGCCAGCGCGGGCGCTCCGCCGACTTTGAGGACGCGGGTCTGGCGCATCTTTACGGTGTCGATCACCAAGATGCTGTGCTTCTGCGGAGCCATCGCATAGAGCAGCTTGCCGTCGTTCCCAGTCACGGCGCTCCAGAAGGGCATCTTGGTCTTGATGGTGCCGACCTTCCGCCAAGTGTGCGTGTCGAGCACATGAAATTCGCCCGCCGTCGCGTTTTCGGGGCGGAGATTCGGGGGCCGGCCGTAATCCAGATAAAAGCGGTTGTCGTAGTGGCGGTCGTAATCCTTGATGTACCCCAGATAGACCCTGCTGCCGTCCGGCGAGGTCGGCCAGGCCGCTGGAGGAACGCGGTTGGGAAGCTCGGGATGTGCCGAGGTGCCGGAAAATTCGTGCGTGTCAACATTCATCTGAACCACACCGCCGTCTCCACGAACGATCACCACATCTTGAGCGCCGGGAGGCTCAATAGCCTCGGCGGCGCCGATTCGCCTTTCCCACGGAAGTATGATGTCTGTGTTCTGAAGCTCGTGGGATTCAGCGTCCACACGAATCAGCCTGACCCTATTCGTTCGCGGACAGAGAAAATCGAACTGCTCCGCGGTTGGATAGGAGATGAAGCGGCCGGGGCCGCAGTTCCCCAGATGCACCGTCTTGGGCAGAAACTCGCCGGTCTGCGTGTCGAACGTGGCGAGCAGGAACGCATCCGCGTCTGGCGATTTGGGCGTGTCTAGCAGGATTCGCAGCGCCAACCCATCGCCAGAAACCGCCATGGCTGAAAATGCCGGCAGCACATTGGCCACTTCGCGGTCCTCGATCATGCCTCTCTGGAGGACCGCGCCTTGGGCGGTATCGATCGCCGCGAGTTCGCTGGAATCGCCCTCCGTGATCGACGCAACATAGAGGCGGCTTCCATCCGGCGAGAGCGCAAAATCCGCATTGTCGCCGGTGCGAATGCTGCCCATCACTTTGGCGGTTTCAGGATCGACCAGCCAGACGCGCCCTCCCGGCCCGCCCGCATCGGGTTTGGGATCGAGCACATACAGCCAGCCGGGCTCGGGCTTGGCCCAATTTTCTACTTCAATCTTCGAGGCTCCCGAGGCATTGGCCTGCGTTGGCGCGCTATTCTGGCCGACTGGCGCGCCCGCTTGGGCGGGGCGAACCGCGAAACCCAGCAGCGCAAAGGACACGGAAAGGAGACAACACAAGGACGGCAGGAGATTCGCTTTCATACGTTGCCCTCGGAACTCCCGATTTATCTCTAGTTACTCACCAAAGTCCCACAATCCAATTTAACCCCGGAATAAGCAAAGGTGGATGCGTTATTGGACAAAGCAACCGCCATGCCAAAAGCGGAGCCGAGGCACAGTCCCGTAACTCATTTGTTTTCTGAGAAGAAGACGGCAGCGTTCAAGCGAAGTTAAGGGCTGAATCCAGCATCGGTGGCCACTCTGAGCCAACGTGGTGGTTTTCAGCCAATATGAAGTCTACGTTTCTTTTTCCCCTCATCCGCAATCCCAATCTTCGAGAGCCGGTAGCGCAGCGCATTTCGTTGACAGCCCTCCTCTCCTGCCCTGGTCAACTCGACCCCAATTCACACGCAGTTTCGGTTGTTTTCAGTTCAGTATGGACCAATGATTCCGGCGATGGCGCGGGACGCGGGCGAGGCCCCGCCCTGAGCTTGTCGAAGGGGCGTCCGCGCCACACTCGTCGTATCCAGCACATCCAGATACTTCAGTCCGGAGCCGGTGTTGAACAGTACGACCATGTCCTCCGGCGTGAAGAAACCGCTGGCTAGCAGGTTTTGGTAGGCGACCAAGGATGCCGCTCCTTCGGGAGCGGCGAAGATGCCTTCGACCTTGGCCCAGTGCCGAGTGGCGGCGAGAATTTCCGTATCGGTGGCGTCCACAGCGAGGCCTCCGCTTTGTTTCAGGATGTCGAGGATCAAGTAGTCAGCGTAGGGTTTTGGAACGCGCAGGCCGGCGGCTAGGGTAGACGCGTTGGGCCACATTTCTACAGTAGCGCGGCCTTCATCCCATGCTTTAACAATTGGGGCGCATCCTGCAGACTGCACGCTGATCATGTTCGGGCGCTCGGAACCGATGAAACCCAGCTGCTCCAGCTCGTCGAAGGCCTTCCACATGCCGAGCAGGCCAACGCCGCCGCCGGTCGGGTAGATGATGCCCTGCGGAAGTTTCCAGCCGAGTTGCTCGGCGACTTCGTAGCCCATGGTCTTCTTGCCTTCGACGCGGTAGGGCTCTTTGGTAGTGGAGACGTCGAACCATCCTTCGCTGGACCAGGCGAGCGTGTCCTTGAGCTCGGCGACTTTGCGGGCGCAGTCGGAGATGAGGCCATCCACCAGCGTGACGTGCGCGCCGTAGTAGTCGCACTCGATGCGGTTGGCCATGGGAACATCTTTGGGCATGAAGATGTGGGCTTCGAGGTTGGCGGCGGCGGCGTAGGCGGCGAGGGCGCCGGCGGCGTTTCCGGCGGAAGGGATGGCTAGCTTTTTCAGGCCGAAGTGGCGGGCCATGGTGACGGCGACGGAGAGCCCGCGAGCTTTGAACGAGCCGGTGGGATTCAGGCCTTCGTCTTTGATGAAAACGCGGGCGTATTCGCGGCTGCGCAGCATGGGCGTGAAGCCTTCGCCGAGCGTGACTGGGGTGGCTGCGGGAAGTACGGCGTCATAACGCCACATGGTGGGAGCGAGCGAGAGCAGCGACCTCGGCGAAAAAGTTTTCTTGATCTCGGCGAGATCGTAGCGGGCGTAGAGGATGCCGCCATCTTTCGGGCAAACGGTTTGAGGACGGTCGGCGGGGAAATGTTCGCCGCAGCGGGTGCATTCGAGGTGAGTGAGGAGCGGCACAAAAGGATTTTATCAGGGTGGTAGCAGATCGGGGTTCGACGTGTTTGCGAGGATCACGGCAGCGCAGAGGAGGCAGAGATCCCCTTCGGCTTCGCTCAGGGCAAGCTTTCGACCGCAGTTGTGCTTCGCGTGGGCGAAGCACAACCTCCGCTCAGGATCACACTTACGGGGTGATCTCGTATACGGTGCCGTAGCCGTAACGGCTACCGCCATGATAGGTGGTGCCGTAGAGATTTCCGGCGCTATCGAGGAGCAGGCCGGCACCCGGTTCGGAACCGTCACCGGCGCTCTCAAATGTGTGCACGATGGTTTCCTTCCAGGTGCCGCTCCTTTGAGGGGAGAGCTTGTAGACGACACCACAGAGATTTCGGTTGCAGCCTATGCCGCCAGAGGGCGTGGTGCCATAGAGGTTTCCGCTGGCGTTAAAGACCAGGGTTGCGCCGACCGGATTGGCGCCATCGCGGCCGGAGGTGAAAGAGTGGATGGTGGTTTCAGTCCACTTGCCACCGGAAGCGGGGCTTAGCTCGAAAACCGCCCCATATTTGGCACCTTGGCTCGTGCCGTAGAGATTGCTGGAGGAATCGAAGGTTAAGCGAGAGTCAGGAAACTGGGCGCTGTCTCCGGCAGTGAAGTTATAGAGAAGGATCAATTTCCACGGGCCGCTGGATTGTTGCGCTAATTCGTAGATGGCTCCGCGAGAGCTCTGGCCGGAGCCACCGAGGCCGTAGTAGAGAGCGCCGTAGAGATTACCCTGACTGTCGAATACGACACTCCCGGCCGGACCGCCGACTCCATCGGGCGAAGGAAAGCGATAGAGCACAGTTTCTTTCCAGCTCCCGTTTGATTGCGGGCTCAGTTCAAATACTTCGCCGTCAAAAGTGGTCGAGTCATGAAAGGTGGCGCCGTAGAGGTTGCCGGCGCTGTCCCAGGCGAAGTCGCCAAAGGGCCCTCCCTCGTTGCCGCCGAAATTGTGAAGCACGCTATAGGTGAACGTGCCGTTGGTTTGCTTGGTCAACTCGTAAACCAAACCGCTTCCATCGGCGTTAGAGAAGCCATATTCGGCGCCATAGAGGTTTCCATTCTTATCGATGGATAGCGCGCCGATGGGGTAGAGGCCGCTGCGGTCGCAGTTCTGGAAGGTGTAGAGAATCGTCTCGGTATAGGAGCCGTTAGAATCCGGCGAAAGCTCATACACGTTGGAGCAATTTCCTATTCCACCGCTGGCCGTACCATAAAAATTGCCGGCGCTATCGGAAATCAGGCCAGTGCTCGGGTTGAAACCCTGATTCTCATTGAACTGGAAAATGACTTTTTCCCCGGCATGAGCGCTGACTGCGCTGAGAAAAATGGCCAGTACAAGCAGCAAAGCCTGCGCCACGGTTGAGCTGTGCTGTGTGGTCGATTTCTTTTTCATGCTCCGACTCCTGGTCTGTTCCTTCGGGCTCGCGATTAGCTTGCTGTCTTTCGCTTGCCCTATTTGAGGCTCGAGCCGCGCCACAGATTAACGACCGGGGCACCAGCGGCCAGGATCCCGAGGCTGGCAGGCACTTCGGCGGTAGTGTTGCTGGCGGCGGTTCCACTGGTCTGCCCGGTGACGATGGCCGTGTTGGGGGTGCTCTCGTAAGCGTAGCCGTAGATGCTGGGGTATTGATAGCCGTAGGGGTAGGGGAACTTGACGCGGGCCCAACCGTAGTGAACTTGTCCGTTGATCAGGAACTTCAGGCCAACGTAGGCGAATTCGACCTTCTGCCAGGTGCCGGAATTCTGGGCGGTGCCCCCGCTGCGGCTGTAGGCTTGGTGAACCATGTAGCCGCCGGGAACGAACTTCTCCTTCGGGCCGATAGTGACCCCTGCCGGCACGGCGGAGGCGGTGGGCGCGAGTGAACCCTGGACCACTTCGTTCCCTGTCTGGTCGGGAACAACCTTCATGTACAACTTGAAGATGGTGGTGTAGCCGATCGAGGAAAAATGGGCGGTGGACGACATGGCGAAAGTGAAGTCCGGAACCCCGTCGTTGTTGAGGTCGAGTGTGGTGAACGTCGGGCCCTGATTCTGGTGGTTGAGGGCAAAAGGCGTGTTGGAAGGTGTGTAGATGATCTCGGCGTCGGCGGAGGGAGCGGCCGAGAGCAGGACCGCTCCGGTCGCTGCCGCCGCGTAGGCCGCCAGATGTTTCTCCAAATGGTGGCCTAGGCGGACGGTGGGTCTAGCTTTGCTTTCTACGAGGCTCCCGAATTTCTTGGACATAAACTCACCTCATCGTTATTTCGAGCTTCGTTTGGCGGAGCGCTTCGACGGCGGAACTACACCCTTCTCGGGACGTTCGTGCTCAATTGGGTCAGAGAGTTTATGCAGCGGTTTTTCGCCGGCAGAAGACAACTGCGGGCCAGCCTCGGGGACAGTTAATCCCTGAGCGGTATACATGGCTTCGCTAAAGGTTGAGCCGGACTTCACGGCGGCTACGGCGAAGACTCCATGGGGCACGCCGTTGCTGAAGGCGGTGGCGATGTAGTCGCCGACCATCAATCCGTTCTGCGAATTCGGGAGCCAGGTGAGCTTCATGGGTCCGGCTAGCTTCACCGGAGAACTCCATGTGGATCCGGCATTGTGCGATGCGATGTAGCCAACATAAAGCCGGCACGTCAACTGGGTGCAATTGCTCTTCGGATAGAAGTAATAATGAACGGCAACGTGCGCGGTGGCGCCCGAGGTCGCCGGATCGATGCCAATTCCCGGAATGAAGTGGTCGACCGTGCTGGTGGTAGGGTCGATGGGAATGCGGGTCACCGCCGACCAGTGAATGCCGTCTGCGGAAGTGCTGTAGACCAGATCGTTGGTGGAGCACTTAGCGCGGAAACGGCAATCCTCCCAGACAACGTAGACCGTGCCTGCGCCATCCACGGCGGCGGAGGGTAACGGACCGCTGCGGATGCCTCCGTCATCGATGTGGCTTTGGATGTTGGAGACGGTCACCGGGGCAGACCAGGTAGAGCCTCCGTTGGTGGAGCTGAACGCGGAAATTCCGGATGTTTCAATGGGCACGACCACTGTGCCGTTGGGCTGTACGAGCGGCTGCCCACCGATGCCAGTGGCACGGTTTGCGGTGGCCGTCGCTGGACCCCATGTTAGGCCGCCATCGCTCGATGTGCTCATCAGGATGCCGTCTCCGGTATCCGGATTGTCCCACTCGACGTAACAATTGCCGTAGAACGGGCTGGTCGAGTAGCTATCGCACACGATCCAGTTTTTGTCGGAACTATCGACTTTGGGGCCGACGCTGACTGGGTCATCCCACGTGAACCCACCGTCGGTGGAGCGGCTGACGACTACGGCTGGGGTCGTGGAGGTGTTGGAGATGGGCAAAGTGGCAATCATCCACACACCGTGCTTGGCGTCGTAGGCGACGGCGGGATCGCTGGCTGCGCTGTAGAGGCCGCCGCCGTTTCCGGTGGTCAGGCCGGGAAGAAATCCATGCGCCCAGGTACTGCCGCCGTCGGTGGAAGTGGCCCAGCCAATGGCGGTCGCGCCGCCGGGGGCAATGCGTCCGGTCTGAAAGGCGGATACCTGCGTGACGCCGTTTGCCAGCACGTGGGGCTCAACTTCTGTGGCGTGTTGCCCGGGACCAACGGTGAAAGGGTCGGAGCTGATTTGCGTTAGCGTGATTGAGGGAGCCTCCTGGGCATAAACGGCCGTGGCGGTTGCGACGCCAAAGGCCAGCAACGCTGTGCAGGCTAGCAAAGACGTTCCACTGCGAAATTGAGACAGAATTCGGTTCATCGGGATTGGTCCTCGGATGCGGAAGATGATTTGTATCCAGTTCCTTCCCTGAATGGCAGGGCATTCGCGGGGGCAACTGTTAAGAGTAGAGCAAGTCGCCGTTGAACATATCGCGGAATCTGGGGCCTGTCAATGTGAAGGGTTTTGCAACCTCGGCGGTGGGCTGTGGACAGCGCAGTCTGCTCCAGCCTGGTAGCAGAAAAAAGCCGCCGACATCGCATCGGCGGCTAGGGGTTAAGGAATTTTCAAACCTCTACTTCGAACTGCTCCGGGCGGCTCGCCGTGAAGGCGGGATTATGCCTCTTTCCGGAAGCTCCCTGCCAAGCGGGTCCGAGAGATGGTGCAGCGGTTTGTCGCCCGCCGAAGAAAGCTGCGGACCGGCTTTGACCGGCGCGGTCAAGCCTTGCGCCGTGTAAATGGCCTCGTTGAAGGTTGAGCCAGACTTGGCGGCGGCTACCGCAAATACTCCATAGGGCACACTGCCAGGGAAAGCCGTGGCAATGTAGTCCCCCACCATCAAGCCGTTCTGGGAGTTGGGCAGCCACGTCAGCGTCATGGGTCCGGCCAGAGTTACTGGAGTATTCCATGTAGATCCGCCGTTGGCCGACGAAATATAGCCCACGTAAAGCTGGCAGGTTGACTGGGTGCAACTGCTCTTTGGATAGTAGTAGTAGTGAACCGCAACGTGCGCGGTGGCGCCAGAGGTGGTTGGGTCGATGCCAGTTCCGGGAATGAAGTGGTCCACCGTGCTGGTGGTGGCGTCGATTGGAATGCGCGTTACCGCGGACCAAGTTGTGCCATTCGTAGAGGTGCTGTAGACCAAATCGTTGGTGGAGCACCTGGAGCGGAACCGGCAATCCTCCCACACAACCCACACCGTGCCGGCGCCATCCACGGCGGCGGAGGGCAGCGGCCGGCTGCGAATGCCGCCCGCATCGGTGTGCCATTGAACGTTGGAGATTGTAACTAGCGCCGACCAGGATGCGCCTCCGTTGGTCGAGGTGTAGGCAGACATCCCCGAGGTTTCAATGGGCACCACCACGGTGCCGTTGGGCAGCGCCAGCGGTGTCCCGCCAAGGCCTTCGCCCCCGCCGCCGATGGTTGTCGCGGCGGACCACGTCATGCCTCCGTCGATTGAAGTACTCATCCAAATCTGGTCCCCGTTGTCGGGATTGTCCCATTCCACATAGCAATTGCCGTAGTACGGGCTGGTGGACGTGCTGTCGCAGGCGATCCAGTTCTTATCGGAGGCTGTCACCATGGGACCGACGAGCACGGGATTGCCCCAGGTGACGCCGTCTGTGGAACTGCTCACTGCCACGCCGGGCGTAGTGGTAGTCGAATTCAAGATGGGCAAGGTAGAGATCAACCACAGGCCATGCTTGGCGTCATACGCCACGTTGGGATCACTGGCTGCGGCGTAAGGACCGCCGCCATATCCCGAGGTTAGGCCCGGAAGAAATCCGTGTGTCCAGGTGGTGCCACCGTTAGTTGAGGTGGCCCAGCCGATGGCCGTCGCGCCGCCGGGAGAAATGCGTCCCGTCTGAAACGCGGCGACCAGGGTGGTGCCGTTGGCCAGCACATGCGGCTCAACCTCCGTAGCGTGCTGGCCCGGGCCAACGGTAAAAGGATCGAAACTGATTTGGGTTAAGCTGACCTGACCATGCGCGGCAACCGCCGCGAGGCAAAGGCTTAGCACTGCCAGACAAGCAAATGGAGAAGGTAAGTTGTGAGAAGCGGAGAGAATGCGATTCATTGGATTTGTCCTCAAAAGCGGAGAGTTACTACCACGGGGTTAGTTCGCAGAACAATAGGGCATTCGCGAGCGTCAACGACTAGTAGTTTGCCGTACCGCGGCACTATATCGCGAAATAATAAGTCTGTCAAACTACATTTCACCTTATAAGTGGGTAGTTATCGCCGGAGTGGCCAGTAATCCTTGGTATCGCTGCATAAATGGAAGTAACTACCTGCAACTTCGTCGGCTTCCTAAGATAGACAGTGTTAGTAAATAGTCGTTACGTCTTATGGCTGCCCCCTTGACAGCACGATGACTATTGCTGGCCCTTCTTTGCGCGAACAAAGGTGACCGCTACATCGTCCTCGTACATCGCTTTCCAGCCGCCGGTTTCCGCCAGAATGGTGGCCAAGGCAGAGTCCTTGGGTACAACCACGCAGTCAACACCGTGCTCGCGGAGAAAGGTCGCCCAGCCCGGCTCTACATGCATCATTTTCAAGTAGGACTTGAGAAAATCCTCGCCGTAGAAATCGTGGCGGTCATCGACAACCACCTTTGCTTGCGGATAAAGCCGGTAGATCAGATAGCCGCCCCAGTAATCGGGAGCGAAAACGGATTCCTGCACACGTTGTTCTTGCAGATAACTCACGGCGCCGGCCGGGAAACGCTGGGAGTCAAAGTGCGCGTCGATTAGGAGTTTTGGTCCCAGCTTCCCGCCGCAGGAAGCGATCCAGCAAGTCAGCACGATTGCCGCCAGTGGCCAAAGGTGGCCGCGCAGGCTTGACTCTATCGTTTGCATGCGCTGGAGGAAACGGAGGAACGCTGGATCTTGCGAGCCGGAGCCGGTCCGCCGCCTTGCGAATGTTTCTGCGAGTGCCTGAAATGCATTCGATAACCACGGACCAGTCACCAGGATCAACAACAGCGCCGACACTGGGATATTTCGCGAAGCGTACAGGCCCGAATAGACCGCAAACAAGACCAGCAAGCCGTGCTCCAAGTGCATTCTCGAACCCCGGTCATCGCGCCGAGTAACAACTAGCGCAACCAGAGTAAGCATCAATACGACCGCAAAGCACTTCTGCGCCACCAGGTGAAAATTCGGAGATTGAAACTCATCAATGTGGTCCATCAGGAAGCGATTCGAAAGATAGCGGTAGATATGAACGTGCAGCCTCCAGCCGTAGGGATTGACGAATGTTGCCAGCGTGCTCAACATGCCGATGAGCGCCAGATCCCGGGCGCGCTTCCCTGCCCTTATGTTTTCCAGAGCATCCTCGAAGCGATCTCCCCGGTGCCGCAACCACTGCCACACGGCGCTCAGCCAATAAATCCCCAGAAGCACGAAGCCCAGCAGAAATCCTCCGTGGACATTCACCCAGACAGCCATCAGCAGCGGCAGCATCCAGATTGAAGGTGTGTGCCGGGGACCCTTGAACGAGCCCTCGTTATCTTCCCCGGAAGACTCCAGAATCCAAAACCACAGCACGGTGAGCAGCCAAGTCACGACATGAGGCCGCGCGAGAAAATGAATCATGGCCGCGGAAGCGGCCAGCAACACCAGGACTAGAGCCACGAATAAATCCGTGCCACGGCGCAGCAGCAAACGAAACGTCCAGGAGAAAGTAAGAGCAATGATAAGAGCAGTGAGGACGACTACGGCGTTCAGGCCTGCCGCGCGATCCAACCCGCCAACGAGCACGTCGTAGAGCCACTCCCAGGCAAACCACGGCTGGCCGGCCATGGTTGAAGAAAAGGGATCCGTGCGCGGAACGGCGTGTGCCGCCAGAATCAATTGCCCGGTGCAAATATGCCAGCCGATTCCGGCATCGCCCAGCAAGCGTATCGACAAACTGGTGTACGCGAGCAGAACGAGCAAGGCGACGAAAATCAAATCCCCGATCGAGGGGATGAACCATCGCATCCACGCCGGATGAAGTTCTGCCCTTCCCGAACTTGTGGAGCCGATTGCCATCGCGCTGAATCTTATAGAGTGACGCCATGAAGGGCAAGACCACGAACGGCAAGGCTACACACCGGGTGGTGATTGTTGGGGCCGGGTTTGGAGGCTTGAACACCGTTACGGCGCTGGCTGGCGCGCCCGTGCAGATCACCGTTATCGACCGGAGTAACTATCACACCTTCCAGCCTCTGCTCTATCAGGTGGCCACGGCGGGTCTATCGCCGGGCGAAATTGCATCTCCCATCCGGTCGATTCTGCGGCAGCATCAAAACGTAGAAGTGCTGATGGGCGAGGTTACGGGCTTCGACCTGGAACGGCGGGTGGTGCAAACGGCCGATCAGCAAATTCCGTACGACTATCTCATCGTCGCCGCAGGAGCGAGCCACGCCTATTTCGGCCACGACGAATGGGAACCTTTCGCGCCGGGACTCAAGACGATCGAAGATGCGCTCGAGATTCGGCGGCGGGTACTTTTGGCTTTCGAACTCGCGGAGCGCCAAGCTTCCGCCGGCGAACCGGCCGATCCATTGAATTTTGTAGTGGTCGGAGCCGGGCCCACCGGGGTGGAACTCGCCGGAACTCTGGCTGAAATTTGCCGGCACGCCCTGGCTAACGACTTCCGCTCGATCGATCCGCGGCGCACTCGTATTCATCTCATTGAGGGCGGTCCGCACGTGCTGCCGGCGTATCCGGAAGATCTCTCGCGCAGCGCGCTGGAGCAATTGCAGCGGCTGGGCGTGGAAGTTCTTACCTCCACCATGGTCACGAAGATTGAGCCTGGCGTCATTTCCATGGGCGAGACGCGCATGAACGCGGCGGTTATTTTGTGGGCGGCGGGCGTGGCCGCTTCGCCGCTCGGCCAGAAGCTGGGCGTCCCGGTGGACCGCGCCGGACGCGTGCTGGCTGAACCCGATCTCAGCATCGCCCATCATCCGGAAGTTTTCGTCATTGGAGATCTCGCCGCGCTGAAAGACGCATCGGGCAAGCTGCTGCCCGGCATTGCACCCGTGGCCATCCTGGAAGGACGCTTTGTCGCCAAGCTCATTCGGAAGGAAATCGAACGCGGCGAAACCTTGAGTGGCCAGCCTGCGCGTCGCGACCCTTTTCGTTATTGGGATAAGGGCAGCCTGGCTACGATTGGCCGCGCCGCTGCGGTCGCGCAGTTTGGCAAAATTCACATCTCAGGATTCCTGGCGTGGCTGGCCTGGCTGTTTGTCCACATTCTATTTCTGATTGGGTTCCGCAACCGTATGCTGGTCTTTATCCAGTGGTCGTGGTCCTATTTCACCTACGAGCGCGGCGCCCGGCTGATCACCGGCGGTACGAATCTTCCCGGCTGGAGCGGCCTGCAATCAGAAAATCCCGGGGCCGTTGGGCACGGGCAAGAAATTACCGCCGCGACCCACAAATAAGAGTAAGAATAGTCTTGAGGGCAATTACTAGGTATGAAAGACATGTCGCGAATTCTTTTCGGTTTCGCTGCGGCGCTGGTCTTCAGTTCCGTATGCTCCGGCGAAATCCTGAAGGTCGTCGTCGATGACACGATACAGCCCATCACCGAGGAATATATCGCACGCGCGATTGACGAGGCGCAGCGGCGCAACGATCAGGCGGTGTTGATCGAGATCAACACGCCGGGGGGGCTGGTCGAATCTACGCGCAAGATTATCGAAAAAATTACGAACTCGCAGGTTCCGGTCATCCTCTACGTGACGCCTACCGGCAGCCGCGCGGGTTCGGCTGGAATCTTCATCCTTGAAGCCGCAGACATCGCCGCAATGGCCCCGGGGACCAACGCGGGCGCAGCGCATCCCGTGCTGATTGGACCGTTCGCGCCCAAGATCGACGACGAGATGAAGCGCAAGATTGAGAACGACACTGCGGCTTTGATGCGCTCCGTCGCCTCCAAACGCGGGCGCAATGTGGAAGCCGCTGAAAGCGCCGTCCTCGAATCGAAATCGTTTACCGAGCAGGAGGCGCTTTCGCAGCGCCTGATCGACTACGTGGCCTCCAGCGACAACGACCTTTTTCGCCAGATGGAGGGTAAGAGTTTCAAACGCTTCAACGGCCAGGAGGTCACGCTGAAGCTCACCGGCCAGCCGATTGCGCCTTTCGGCATGACGCTGAAGGAACGCATTCTCGGTTATTTGATGGACCCGAATATTTCGTTCATCCTGCTGGCCATTGGTGCGCTCGCGCTTTATGCGGAATTCAATCATCCCGGGGCGGTGGTTCCCGGGACCGTGGGCGTCGTCTTCATTTTGATCGCGGCCTTCGCTCTGAATCTGCTGCCCACGCGCTTTGCCGCGCTGGTCCTGATCCTCGGGGCATTCGCGCTTTTCGCGGCGGAAGCCAAGTTCGCGAGCCACGGCGTGCTCACCATTGGCGGCATCACGCTGCTCACGCTTGGAGGGCTGCTGCTGGTCGATTCGCCGATCCCGGAAATGCGCGTCCACCTGCTGACCGCGCTCGCCGTAAGCGTTCCTCTGGGATTGATCACCGCGTTCCTGATGACCATGGCCGTCAAAGCTAGGCGAAACAAGGTCGTAACCGGCGTGGAAGGTCTGGTAGGAGAAACCGGAGTCGCTCAATCCGCACTTTCCCCGGGCGGAAAAATCTTCGTCCACGGCGAACTCTGGGACGCCGTCTCCTCCTCCGATGTCCCGGCAGGCCAGTCCGTTGTAGTGCGCCGGGTCAACGGCCTGCTGCTTCAGGTGGAACCGCTGGCCGCAGTGCGCAACGCGCCCGCACCGGTCGCCCTCTAGTGCACCGGCGCACCAGGGCAAGCAACGCGCGCATCCGAATTCCGCACCCATCCGTGCTCCCTGCGTTACAATCCGCGATAGGGCGTAACCCGCTCCAGGTGTGGAGGCACAAATGGAAATCTTTGGCATCGGAATTGGATTCTTTACCATCGTCCTCGTTATCTTTGCTTTGTATGCCTTAAGTTCGATTAAGATTCTGGCCGAATACGAGCGCGGTGTGATTTTTCGTTTCGGGCACCTGTACCCAAGAGCGAAAGGCCCTGGGATCATCCTGGTACTCGCTCCTATGGACCGTATGGTGCGGATCTCGCTGCGCCAGGAAGCTCTCGAAGTTCCGCCGCAGGACATCATCACCCGCGACAACGTTACGCTCAAAGTGAATGCTGTGATTTTTCTGCGTGTGATCGATCCCAGTAAGGCCGTGGTCGAAGTTACGAACTACGTCTACCAGACTTCGCAGTTTGCGCAGACCACGTTGCGCTCGGTGCTCGGCGAACAGGAACTCGACGAACTGCTGGCCCACCGCGAAAAAATCAACCTGCGCCTGCAAAGCATTCTCGACCAGCACACCTCACCGTGGGGCGTGAAAGTAACGAACGTCGAGGTGAAGCAGGTCGATATGCCGGAATCCATGCTGCGCGCCATGGCCAAGCAGGCCGAGGCCGAGCGCGAAAAGCGTTCCAAGATCATTCACGCCGAGGGCGAGTTTTCGGCCGCACAGCGCCTGGTGGACGCCGCGCATCTGCTGGCCACCGAGCCGGTCAGCGTTCAACTGCGCTATTTGCAGACTTTGACGGAAATTGGCGTCGAGAAAAATACGACGGTCATCTTCCCCGTGCCGGTGGATTTCTTTTCGGGCCTGCAGAAGATGCTGGGCAAAGTTGGCGACGAGACAGCGCCTGCCGCCAAGTCCGCGTAGTTTCATTCCGCGCCATCTTTTGAGGAAGGGTTATGGCTTCGTCACAAGACACTGAAATCACATTAGGCACCGCAAAACTGCTGGGCCTTTTCTTTGGATTGGTAGCGATCTGCGCCGTTTTCTTCGCGCTGGGCTACACGCTCGGGCGCAAGTCGGACTCTGGCCTGTCCGGAACCACGACACTGGCGCCGCTGCCCGCATCCAACGCCGCCAAACCTGCCGGCTCGGGCGCCGCCCCGTCAACGCCGATGACGTTTTACAAAGCGGTCGAGCAGCCGAACCCGAATCCGCAACTGACGCCGGCCGCTTCCGTTGCGGCGGCCACTGACGCCACGGCTGCAAGTCAGCCGCCGGCGGGGCAAGCGGCGGCTTCTTCACCGGACGCTGCTTCACCGGGCACAGCTTCATCGGTCACACCCACGCAAGGGACGCAGGCCGCCAATCCGCCCGATTCCATGACCGCGGTTCCAGCGGCCGCTTATTTCGTGCAGGTGGCCGCGGTGAGCAAACAGGACGACGCCGAGGCCCTGGTGGATGCTCTCAAGAAAAAACAGTATCCCGCTTTTGTGGCCGGCAATGGCGCGGCCGACAAGCTGTTTCGCGTGCAGGTCGGCCCGTTCGGCAACGTCAAAGAGGCAGAGGCCATGCGTTCCCGTCTGATCGGCGACGGATATAACCCGATCCTCAAGAAGTGAAATCTCCCTATGAAACGTGACCGCCTGCTGAACCGCCGTGTAGTTTTTAAGCTGCACGGGATGGACCCTCTCGACGCCACTGTTCTTAAGCAGGATGAAACCGGTTACTGGATTCGGGGTGGCACCCTGGCTGGACAACTCGACCAATTCAATTGCTCGCTGCCGGAGAACGACGTGCGTTACGTCGAGTTCAGCCGTATCGAGTGGCTGCGCGCCCCGCGGCAGCGTGTGGAATGATTTCCTCATGCGGTAATCCGCTATATTGACAAGCGTCTATTTAGACGGTAGTTCTAATTCAGGCCATGACCGCTCCACCAACGTCTCTCGACCGCATGCTGCATGCCATCGCCGATCCCACGCGACGGCGCATTCTCGGCACGCTCAAACCGCGCGGCGCAAGCCTCGCCGGCAAGCCTAACGGCTTATGCGCCGGCGACATTGAAGAGCGCATGAATCTCTCGCAGCCCACCATCTCGCATCACATGGCCATTCTGACGAAGGCCGGTTTGGTTGACGTGGCGAAGCAGGGACAATGGCGCTGGTACCGCCGGAACGAAAAGGCTCTTCGCCGATTGGTTAAGAGCTTGCGCGCGCAATTGTGATGCTGGGATGCGGCTAGCTGGCGGAAGCCGCGGCCGCGTGCACTTTTTGCAGCAGCCGCCGGGCTTGCGAAATCAGATCCGCCACTTCGAAGGGCTTCACCAGGTAGGGAATGTCGTTTTCCTGCAGGAACGTCCGCCCGTCGCCCTGCTCTACGCCGTTGGAGAACGTAAACAGTGTGCGTCTCTCCATGTCCGGGCAATGCTGCGTGATCCAGGCGTAGGCTTCTTTCGCCTGCCAGTCGCCGGGTATTTTGCCGCTCATGATGACCGCATCGAAGTGCTCGGAGAGTAACCGCGTCTTCACGTCTTCACTTCTGGCCGCCGTCACCACATTGGCCCCGGCGCCGGTGAGCACGTCGCGCTCGAACTCCAGCACCGCTTCTTCTTCCTCCACCAGCAGCACACGCCCCTGGATGGCGCCTTCGCGCTTCGGCGCCACTACCGGGGCCGGTTCCGGAATTGTTCCGGCACTCACCGTCATGGGCAGGCGCACTTCAATCACCGCTCCGCCCTCCAGAGCATTGTGCGCCGTGATGTCGCCGCCATGCTCCTTCACAATTCCGTAGCAGATGCTTAGCCCCAACCCGGTTCCTTTCCCAACGTTCTTGGTGGTATAGAAGGGATCGAAAATCCTCTTGGGGTCCTTGATTCCGGGCCCGTCATCGGCAAACTGTGCGCACACGAAGCCACTCTCGCAGGAAACACGAATCTTCAGCTTCCCCGATCGTCCCGTTTCCAGAACGGCATCCACGGCGTTGTTGATAATGTTCAGGAACACTTGCTCAATCTGATGCGGATCGGCCACCACCATCGCGGGACCCGCTCCCAAATCTTTTTCCACGGCGATGTGGTTGACCTTCAGATCGTAGTCGCGGAGGGCGAGCGTTTCTTCCAGCACCTTGCGGACATCGACCTCGGAGCGCTCCGGCTTTCTCTGCCGCGCGAAGGAAAGCAGATTCTGCACTACGCGATGCGTGCGCTGCGCTTGTTTGAACATCTTAGCCACATAGTCTTGTGCGCGCTCGTTCAACCCTTCGCTTTCCAGCAACTGCGCGTAACCCAGAATCGCCGTCAACGGATTGTTCAACTCGTGGGCTACGCCCGCAATGAGCTGGCCGACGGCCGACATTTTCTCGCTCTGCAAAAGCTGCTCCTGGGTGCGCCGCAGGTCTTCGTAAGCTTTGCACGTCTCTTCGTACAGGCGGACCTTTTCGATGGTGGTGGCCAACTGGCGGCTGATCGCCACCAGCAGATTTTCTTCGCCGCTGGAATATTGATACTCGACGTGGCTGCGCAGCCCCATCATGCCGATCGGGCTGTCCTTACCCCAAAACAACACCCAGATCCAGGAGCCGTCACTGCTGGAGCGGATGAACTCCGCCACGGCTCCGGTGAGGTGTGGAAGGTACTCCGCGGTAATCACTTCCGCACGCGAGCGCGTAACCAGGTCGCCAAAACCATCCGCGAAACTGATTTCCGCCGGCCGCGATTTGTCGCGGCTGCGGGGCCCCCACGCGGCTCGGCGCCGGTAGGTTGGGGCGTCGGAATCCGAAAGGTAGACGGCTCCGCTCTCCGCTCCGAACAATGAGACCACTTGCCGCAGCGTCAGGTTGAGGATTTCATCCAGATCGAAAGACTGCGTGGCCACGACGGCCATCGCGTTCAGCGCGTTGAGTTCACGGTTGCGGCGCCGCATCTCGTCCTCGGCGCGCCGCTTCTCGGTCACATCCAGAACGAACCCTTGATAGCGTTCGACATTTCCCGCAGCGTCGCGAGTGGCGAAACTGCTTTCGGCCGCCAGCAGCAACGTCCCGTTCCGCCGCCGCATGGTCACGTCAAAGTTGCGGACGTAATTCTGCTGGTCGATGGCTTTGTGAAAAGCATCCCGCTGGCCGGCATCCACGCGGACGTCTTCGTCCAGGTTCAGGGCGAGTAATTCTTCCCGCCCCTGGTATCCCAGCATGTGTACAAAGGCATCGTTGCAGTCGAGCAAACGTCCGCTGGGCGTCGCAACATAAACACCTTCCTGCACCTGGTCGAACAGCAGACGGTATTTCTCTTCGGCTGACCTTCGTTCCGTGATGTCGCGGACGATGTGGATCGTGCCCTTCTGTTTGCTGCCCTGCTCGGTGTACGACGAACTGGAGACCAGCGAGAAGCCGCCAAAACAGGGGTCCGCACCTTCGGTGATTTCTTCGTCACCGCGCGCGCAGTAGGGGCATCCCGTCCACTCGCCTAAGCCGTGCGGCAACACCGATTCGCAGGTGCTGCCGATCACATCGGCGGACGACTGCTCCAACTGCTCCAGCAGAATCTGGTTGGCCTTGATGATGCGGAATTCGGCGTCGTGTGCCAGGATGATGTCATGCACCGAATCGAAGGTGTTCCTCCACTGCCGCTGCGAGCGCAACACCTGCTCCAGCAAACGGAAGTTCTCCACCGCAATTCCCAACTGGCGGCCGCACGTTTCCAGGAAGTCGGCGTCTTCGGCGGTGAGCTTTCTCTCCCGCGCACTCCCCAGAACCAGCAGCCCGATTGGCGATTTCTTCCCCAGAACCGGCACCATCAACAGATGATGAATTTTTTCCACCCTCAGCAGACCGCTATCTTCCGGGCTTGCCCCGTCCTTCCGCGCCATCTGGGGCTTGCCTCGCCCCAGCATCTGCGACACACCCTCGGTCAACTCCGCGATGCCCACCTCCCGCAGGAAGTCCGGCGAAACCCCTACGGCATGGGTCGCGACGAGGTGTCCTCCCTCGATCAGCCGGAACCACGCGGCCTTGCTCCTGGTCAGCCGCTTTAACTCCTCGAGCGCCTGGTCCATCATGCCGCCCTGCTGTTGGGCCAGGGTGATGCTCTCGGTCAAAGCACGCAGTACACTTAGCCGTTGGGCTTGAGCGCTTGCTTCCTGAAATACGACCAGCAGCATGGCCAGTCCCAGCGCGATGTCTGCGGCCACCAAAACTCCCGCGGGAACCTGGCTGGTGAAAGGCGGCCAATCCAGATGCTGCACAAGAAGAAGCACGGCGAGCATCCCAGACGCCAATTCTCGACGGCCTCGGCGGGCCCGTAACAACGCAATCGCCGCAGTCAGAAGAACGATTCTGTAGGCGACTTCCAGCCCGACGCGCAAGGGCCACGAATTAGGCCAAAGCAGCGCGCGGACCACAGCGAAACCCGCTGTGCTCACCGTAACCGCTGCCAGCGGCGCCAGCAGATTCCTTTCCCGGATATAGACCAGAACGGCCCCGGCAAACAGGCCCATTGCGAGGAGGAACGCCGCTTGTTCAACGGCTGGAAGATAGCGCTCGGGAATTTGCCATCCTGCGCCGTGTATTCCGGCCAGGCGCGAACCCGCCAGCAGCGCCCACGCCGCTGTCCAAATCGCAAGGTAACGTTCGCGGAACACGGACAGGACCAGCAAGGAAGCGGCCAGAATAGCCAACAGCGCCCACTCCCGGGGCATCAGCCTGGCAACGGCAGGCTGGGCGACGGTGTTCCAACTGGACCAAAGGGAAGCAGTCATCGTTATATGAGTTCAGGCGCGCCTTACAGACGTAACATGGCCTGGCTTCTGAATATCATGGCTGCGGCGTATCTCAATGCTCTTTTGGGACCTGGATGGTTACTTTCGGCATCTCAACTCTGGGGTAGAATCGCCGATAGTATCCCCAAGACACTCATGTCCGACCGCATTCTTGTAGTGGACGACGAAGAGGCAATCCGCGAGATTGTGTGCGCCATCCTCACCGCCGCCGGTTACACCTGCAAACAGGCAGGCTCGGGCATGGAGGCGCTGGCTCTGCTCAATTCCGGCGATGTATTCGAGCTCGTGCTTTCCGATCTGATGATGGCGGACTTGGACGGCATCGGCCTGCTCGAACGCGCCAAGGAAAAGTTTCCCGACATGCCGGTCGTGATGGTTACCGCCGTCCACGACATTTCCGTGGCCCTGGCCGCCATCAGCAACGGCGCCTACGATTACCTGCTCAAGCCCTTCGAGCGCGAACAGTTACTGAAAGCCGTGGGCCGGGCTCTCGAGCATCGCCGCCTCAAGGTGGAAAACCGCAACTATCAAACCAATTTGGAAACTCTGGTCAGAGCCCGCACCGAGCAGCTTCAGACTGCCATGGCCGACTTGAAGCGCTCCTATGACATCACCCTGGAGGCTTTGGGCGACGCGCTGGACCTCAGAGACGCCGAGACTCTGGGGCACTCCAGGCGCGTCACTGCTTTCACCATTTTGATTGCCAAAGCCATGGGCGTGCCCGGCGAGGAGGTCGATGTGATTGCCCGCGGCGCCTTCCTCCACGACATCGGCAAAATGGCTATCCCCGATAACATCCTGCTCAAACCCGGAAAGCTGGATGACCAGGAGAGAGAGGTCATGAAAGAGCACTGCTATCACGGCTACCATATACTCAAAAAGATCCCGTTCCTCGTCGATGCTTGCGAGATTGTTTACTCTCACCAGGAACACTTCGACGGCTCCGGCTATCCCCGCAATCTGAAAGGCGCCGAAATACCGCTGGGCGCACGCATCTTCTCGGTCGCCGATACCCTCGACGCCATCATTTCCGACCGTCCCTATCGCCCCGCCAGATCTCTCGCTGCGGCTCGCAAGGAAATCCTGGCCTGGAGCGGCCGCCAGTTTGATCCCGAGGTCGTCGAGGTCTTCATGACGATACGCGACGAAGTCTTCGAAGACCTGCGCCGCCAGATCAACTCCCAGACCTACCCCTTCAACTACTCCGCCAGCGCCCAGGGTACCTCCTAAATCGCGCTGCGGACCGGCTCCGGAAAGCGCCTATGCGTTGCAATACTTCCCATTCGGGGCGTTCTTACAATTGGCAGTCCATTCTCGACTTACAATGGGAATCCTCGGACCTGGCTCTGACAGTTCTACCTGAGAGGTGTTTTATGAAAACCGCAGCTTGCCTTTTGGCGCTCTTCATTCTCACCACTGCATCCTTCGCGCAGGATCACCCTGCCCTCACCGCGCTTCCGAATTCCGTTTACGTGGGCGCTGACGGCAAGTTCGAATCTGCTCCCGACACGGCCGTGCTCCAGTTCAACATCTCCGTCCAAGAAGACAGCTCTCAAGCGGCTTATCAACACGCGTCCAAAGACGCCGAACAGGTTCGGCAGGTTCTACACGCCAACGGCATCGAGCCCAAAGCCGCGACCATCGGGTTCTTTTCGGTCCAGCCCATGTATGAGTGGAAGCCTAAGCAAAAAGTCATCGGTTACCGCGTGACCACCAACGTCACACTCAAACTGAAAGATTTTTCGAAGATTGGTCCCATCACTCAGCAACTCGCCGACGCCAACGTCAGCGAGAGACAGACGTTGAACTACACGCTGGAGAATATTGACGAAGCCAAGAACAAAGCTGTGGAAGACGCGTACCGTCGCGCTCACAACTCGGCTGAGACCGTCGCCCGTGCCAGTGGCCGTGCCTTGGGAGAACTTTCCTACGCCTCCGTCAACACCTTCGAGAACCAGCGCATCCCGGTCCCGCACATGGCCCGCTCCATGGCTGCCATGGCGCCTTCCGCACCCCCTCCCACCGAGGAATTCACACCGCAAAATGTGACGGTGACGGCGCACGTGAATGCGCTGTTCAATCTGAAATAAGCAAACTGGTGGCAGAAGTTCCAGGAGGCTCATGTAGGGACAGCCGCCTCGGCTGTCCCGCCGGGCGCGGCGAGGCTATTGAGAGTTGAACTTCGGGGCAAGAGCAAGCGCATGGAGCAGGCCTTCGAATTGGGCTTCACCCCCTGACGTACCTAAATTAACGCTTAATGAGGGAATTCCAGACGGCACGGCCGAAGTCTGCCAACGACGGAAAAATGACACGCTGGCGCTGTGTATTGGACGCCATGTCATCCGCAGAAATGGCGGGAACAGGACGAGACCGGAGAAACTCAAGCAGATCGGCGGCGCGGACGCGGGTGGAAACCCCTTCGATCACGATCAATCGGATGCGGCGATCGCTTCCGAGCAGAACAACTGCGGGGACCGCTATCCCACCTCTTTCTTCGGCGTTCAAGAGACCCCAAGCACGGACCACTTCCTTTTGCGTATCGCACAGAATTGGAAACGGCAATTCGTACTGGCGTCGTACCCGATCAGACTGCTCAGGGGAATCCACGGCCAGCGCGGCAATGTGAACACCGAGGCCGCGGAAGTCATCGGCAAGGTCACGGAATTCCGCCAACTGGCGGAGACAAAAAGGTCACCAGTAGCCGCGATAGAAGATGAGCAGAAGTGCGCCATCGCTCAGCAGGGAAGAAAGGACGCGGGGCGTCCCCGTGGAATCGGGAAGAGTAAAATCCTCGGCAAGCGCACCGACCTGCGGATTTTGAACCTCGTTCAAGCGCATCCTGCACACGAATCAGAACGCCAATCTACGGCATCGCCTTCGCGACCGCGATGCGGCTTGCATCCACCGTGATCGGACGCTGAATCTCCATCTCAATCGACGTTCCCACGTCCAGCTTCACATCGGCGCCGCGCTTCAGCAGCGCCCACGCGATGCCCGCCGCCGCTCCCGCGCCGGCTCCGATCCGCGCTCCGTTCAGCCCTCCGGCCAACCCTCCCGCGGTCGCGCCTCCCATGGTTCCGTACACGCCATTCTTTGCTGCATCTTCAATCTTCTTCCCCGTATCTTTATCCTGCTGAATCGTTCCTTCCGGATCCTTCACCGAATTGTTATCCCCCCCTGGCGTGTTCTCCACCGAGCCCGGCAGCATCACGGTATATCCACTGGGATAAATCATGGAAGTAAAGTGCATCAGGATCTCCGCCCGTCCCTTCCCGTGCCCGGCGCGCTCCACATGCGCAATCTTCCCTTGAATGTAGGCCCCCGCCGGCACAATCACGCGATCGCCGACGACAAACGGAAACGCCGTTTCCGCATAAACCGCATCGCCCTCGCGCGCATTCTTAGTCGAGATCGCCTGCTTCAGCGATAAAGGAATCCTGGTTCCCGCGGGAATCGTAAACGGATTCGGATCGGCAACCGCAGCCGGCGCAGCAATTGCCGCCGCTGCTGCCGCAGGCGCGGTACTAACGTCCGCGCCGTCTTTTTGCGGCTCTTTTTGCGGCACATTTTGCGGCACATCCGCCGCCTGCCCCAACGCCATCCCCGATAACAGCAAGAAAGTGCACGCACCGCGCATCACAGACCTCCGTAAATCGGCCATTCAGCCCGAGGATAGCACGCCTAGGCGCTGTGATGCTGGCCATCCCGTTCGGAGTTATCCCAGACAGAAGCGTCTAGCGGGAGGCCGACTGAGACCAGCACGATCATTTCGACCAGAATGGGCGGAGCGGGTCGTGCTGCAGAATCTGGTTCACTTCTTCCACCCCCGCAACATCACCCTCGTTGAAGCGTGGAGGCAGGGCAAACACGTATTTGCGGTTGCGTCCGAGCTCGCTCGGACCAAAGCCCGCGGCGCTGACGGAAAGGTCGCCGCGCTCAATGGAAGCCCACTGCGCCACCGTGAATATCATGATAGGAATGTCCTGCCGCGGATTCTCCTTCGTCCAACGGGGATGTCTCATGGAGATCACGGGACCGCGCTCCACCACGCCTTTTTCCGGATCGCCACCCTCCCAGCTACTCGTGAGGATCGTATAACCCTTCCACCCTTCAGGCAGGGAGAAACTAAAACCGTACCTCGTGTTCTTGTATACGACCGCCTCTGCCGAAGGTCCTGCGGGCGGTTTCTGCTCGGCTTGCTGCCCGGGCGGAGTTGAGGCTGCTTGCTGAATGCTTGCGAACGTCGGCGAGATGACGAGCCCTGCCATCAACACAGCGGGCACCCAAAAAGTAAATTTCATTCTTGTACCTGCTCCCACATATTCCAACGCGGATCACTTATAGATCAAGTATTTCTGCCGCACCAACTGGAATTTCTCCAGCTCCTCCTGCCAATCCTGCGCAATCCGCCGCGGATCCTTCCCCGCCACCAGCCCATCGTAGGCTGCCTGATTCACCAGCAACTCCGCCATGCGCTCCAGTTTGAAGTCCGCCGGATACAGCTTTCGCAACGCTGCCGCCAGTTCGATCCCCAACTCCGGCGCATCCAAAGCGTTCCGCTCGGTCAGAACCATATTCACGCCCTCACACCTCTGGCCAGCATAATTACTTGCCGTAGGCGTGAACGTGACCGGCACGAATCTAACTCCCGCAATGCCGCGTCCGTTCAAGTACGAGGCCAGTTCGCGGCTCCTCATCCACGGCGCACCCACCAGTTCGAACGGAGTATCGGTCCCGCGCCCCACGGAAACATTCGTGCCTTCAATCAGCGCCACGCCCGGATACAACGCAGCCTCAGTCAGACTACGCAAGTTCGGTGACGGATTCACCCACGCCAGCCCCGTCGAATCGAACCAATCGCCCCGCTGCCAACCCTCCATCGGCACCACGGTCAGCTTCGCGTTAATGTTCCGTTCCACGTTGAACATCTTCGCCAGTTCGCCGATCGTCATACCGTGCCGCACCGGCGCCGTCCAGTAGTTGGTGAAGCTCTCGTGCCCCGCATCCGCTACCGGACCCTGCACAAATGATCCCGTAATCGGATCCGGCCGATCCAGCACAATCACCTCAACACCCGCCGCAGCCGCGGCCTCCAGAAAATATCCCAGCGTAGTCTCGTAGGTATAAAATCTCACGCCCGCGTCCTGAATATCGATCACTACTGCGTCCAACTGCTTCATCACCTCCGCCGGCGGCCGCCGCGCCGCATCCGTCGCGCCATACACGCTATATACCGGAATCCCCGTCGCCGCATCCTTCGAGTTATTCACGTCGGTCGTATCCAGCGTTCCAGTAACCCCGTGTTCCGGACTGAAGATGGCCTCGAGCGAAACTCCCGCAGCCCCCGCCAGCACATCAATCGCGCGTCGCCCGTCCGCATCCACTCCCGTCTGGTTGGTTACCAGCCCGATACGCTTCTTGCGTCCGGCCACCTGCAGCACATCGAACCCATGCTCCTCCAGCGCGTCGATCCCATTCTTCACGCTGCCATTGCGCACGCTCATCCGCCGCGCCGCGCTCTGCGCCTCGTTGTAGCCGGTGATGCTCGCCCAGCGCAGAGCCTCTTTCTCGTCGGTGGTCAGAGGCAGCGCCGCCGCTACCGCCGTCGCCACCTTCGACCGCAAAGCAATCGCATTCCCCCCGCGCGGATGCACCGCATTGGTCAGCAGAATAATGTAAGTCTGGGTCGTCGGATCGATCCACATCGATGTTCCCGTCCACCCCGTATGCCCATACCCTCCCACCGGCAGCAGATCCCCGCGGTTCGACGAGAACGGAGAATCAATGTCCCACCCAAACCCGCGCAGCACCGGAGCCGAAGGCGGCTGCTCCGGCCGCGTCATCTTTTCCACCGACAGCGCCGATAGAATCCCTCCGCCCCCATTCAACAAAGCCTGGGCAAGTTTCGCCAAGTCATCCCCGGTCGAGAACAATCCCGCCTGCCCCGCCACGCCGCCCATCCGGCGCGCCGTTGGATCATGTACCACCCCCCGCAGCATGTGCTCATTCTCGTCATACTGCGTCGGCGCGATTTTTTCTATCCACCCCGCCCGCCGTGCCAACGGCGGCACAAACCGCGTGCGAGTCATCTTCAACGGCGCAAATATATGCCGCGCCGCATACTCATCCAGCGCTTCGCCCGAAACCCGTTCCACCAGCGCGCCCAGCACAATAAAGTTGATGTCGCTGTAGGAAAACTTCGATCCCGGCGCATCCGCCGGCGCTGCGGCAAACGCCATCCGGTAGGCCGTCTCTTTCCCTTCCCACGCGGTCTTCAAGTCCAGATCCGGTTCCAGCCCCGAATAGTGCGTCAGCAACTGCCGCACCGTGATGTCTTCTTTCCCGTTCTGCGCGAACTCCGGCAAATACTTCGCCACCGGATCGTTCAGCCGCACCTTGCCCTGTTCCACAAGCTGCATCACCGCCGTCGTAGTCACAATCACTTTGGTCAGAGACGCCAGATCGAAAATCGTATCCAGCGTCATCGTCTCGCGCTGGGGCTCCAGCGCCCGCGAACCATAAGCCTTCCGGTAGATTGCCTGCCCGTCGTGACCAACCATCAGAACCGCCCCAGGAACGCTCCTGTCAGAGATTGCATTCTGGATAACAGCATCGACCGCCGGCAGCGCGACTGCACGTGTGGGGACAGCCGCCCTCGGCTGTCCATCCGGGCGCAGCCCGGAAGTCTCGCCAGCATCACTGCTTCCCGCAGCCTGGCCGATCGCAATCAGAATGCAGGTCAGCAACACGGTGATGGCGAACGCCACTCTCCGCCGTCTTTCCGGAAACAAGGACGCGGTGTCCAGCGAGTTTGATTCTGAAAGCAGGATGCTCTGACTCTACACAACCGGGACAGCATGACTCAAGAAACTCAAGTAAGGGGGTGCCGCTTATGCCATATCATGGACTTCTCGATGACCGCCCCCCATTCCTCATCGCCGTTGCTCGATGCCTTCGAGCATCAAGATGAAGTCTTCGCCCCCGCTTTCTCCATTTTGCAAGAAGCCGTCTCCCAACGCACTTTCCCCGCCGCCTCTGTCGCCGCCACTCACCACAGCCGCCTGGTCGCCCTCAAAGCCCTCGGCCACTTCACCTACGAATCCAGTTCACCTACGGTCACTCCGGCCACGCTCTTCGATCTCGCCTCCCTCACCAAAGTCGTAGCCACGACAACCATGGCCATGCTCCTCTACGAGCGCGGCCTGCTCGATCTCGATGCTCCGGTCGGAGCCATCGTCCCCGAATTCACCAGCGCAGGGAAAGACCCGCGCCGCCAGGAAGTTACCCTGCGCGTGCTTCTGGCCCATTCTTCGGGCCTGCCCGCGTATGAAAAATTGTTCCTGAAGGCGCACTCCCGCGACGAACTGCTTCACCAAGCCTTCACCACACCGCTCGTGGCCGGCCCGGGGATTCACACCGAATACAGCGACATCGGATTCATCATCCTCGCCATCGCCCAAGAACGCCTCGCCGACGAACCACTTGACCGCTTCTGCCAGCGCGAAATCTTCGCCCCACTCGGCATGGTCAGCACAACCTTCAATCCCCCAAAGGAAATCCGCGCGCAAATCCCTCCCACCGCCGACGAACGGGAAGGAATGTGTGGCGCGGACACTTCTGTCCGCGAAATGCCGAAGGCTTCGCCACCATCGGGCGCGAGCCAGCCCAGCACCTTCCGCCAAAGAATCATCCAAGGCGAAGTCCAGGACGAAAACGCCAGCGTCCTCGGCGGCGTGGCTGCCCACGCTGGACTTTTTTCCACCGCCCAAGACCTGGCAAAATTCGCCAACTCTATGCTCAATGCCGGACGTCCCATCCTCCGCCCCGAAACCGTGGCCCTCTTTACCCGCCGCGAATCCGCGCCTGCAGGCACATCCCGCGCGCTCGGATGGGACACGCCTTCCCCGCACTCACAATCGGGAAAATATTTCGGCCCTGCTTCCTTCGGCCACCTCGGCTACACCGGAACGTCCCTATGGATCGACCCCGGCCGCCAACTCTCGATCGTGTTACTAACCAACCGCACCTGGCCCGACTGCTCCAATCCAGCGATCAAACAATTACGGCCCAGATTTTACGACGCAGTGATCGAGGCGCTTTCTGAGTGAAGGATTTTGGCGTGGCGCAGCGCTTCCATTGGCAACCCAACACTCCGGAAGCCGGCGCCGGGCCGATTTTTCTCCGACTCATCCTTATCATTTCTCTCGCAGCAGATTGTCCGTAGAATCTTCCTACCTACCACGAAGGTGAGAATAATGACAAATAGATCATGGAGTGGCTTGGGCATTCATAAACTTTTATTGGCGGCGCTTCTATTTCTGCCCGCCGCATCGCTGGCCGAGCCGCTCACGCTCCGTCACGCGGTCGAACTCGGGCTCAAACATGCCAGCGGCATCGCCATCTCTGCCGCCGACGAACAACACGCCTCCGCCAGCTACCGCGAGCTGCGCAATAGCTACATTCCCCAACTGAACGCGGGAGCCGGCATCGGCTATACCGACGGCTTCCCGCTCAGCCTCGAAGGCGCCGCTCCTTCACTCTTCAACGTGACCGCGCAATCGGCGCTCCTCAATCCCGCACTCAAGGATTTCATTCACGCCGCGCAGTCGGAACGTCGTGGTAAGCGCCCTTCGTACCAAAGACCAACGCAATCAAGTCATTCAGGACGTTGTTTTGAGCTATGGCGAACTGGCGAAATGGGAACTGCGTTTGACCCGCCTGCACGAAGCGGAAGCCGCTGAAGAAAAATTGGCGGCAGCCGTGGCGCACCGCGTCAGCGAAGGTATCGACAGCGAAGTCGAGGGCACCAAGGCTCATCTTTCGGTAGCGCGGGTGCGCCTGCGCCTCGCCGAGGCGGGCGGGTCGGCAGACGTGCTCCGCGAGCATCTCTCCCGGCTCACGGGACTGCCGGCTGCCTCCATCGAACTGGATTCTGACTCCGTGCCGGCTCTGCCGGCCGTAAAGCCGGAAGACGATCTTTTGAGCAAATCCGCAGAAGCGAACCCTATGGTGCAAGCTGCTATCGAGCATGCCCGAGCGCAATATCTGCGGTTAAATGGAGAACACAGGTCCCTATGGCCAAGCATGGACTTTGCCGCTCAGTACGCTAACCTCGCCAGCTTTAACAACTATGAGAACTATTACAAAGGCGCTTTCCAGCCCAACAACCTTACGATCGGCGTGGCTATCCATCTTCCCTTCTTAAACTACGCCCAGCACTCTCGAATTCAAGAGGCCGAGTCGGAAGCCCTCAAAGCCAGAAAACAAGCCGACGCCGCCCGCAACCAGGTCTCGGAACAGACCTTGCGCCTGCGGCGCTCCGTCACTCAAATGCAAGCCGCCCGCGACGTGGCCGAACTCGAGTATGAACTCGCTCAGAAAAATGTCGAAGCCGTGCAAACTCGCATGGACTCCTCCTCCGCCAACCTGCACGACCTCGACGATGCCCGCACGCAGGCCAACGAAAAATTAATCGCGCTCCAGGACGTCTCCTTCGAACTGGAACGCACTCAAGTCGCACTCCTGCGCGCCACCGGAGATCTTGAAGCCTGGGCCCTGGGTACCAAATAAAAGCAACCAAATAACCATGCCTCTTTTCCCCCGTTCGCTGCATCAAACCCTGTATTCGACGACGAACCTGCATAAACACTGCTTTTCGGCAACATCGGCCGCGTCCGAATGGTAAAATAAGCCATCACTAACTATGCCTCTTAAAACACTGTTTCTGAACCCACCTTCTTTTGAAAACTTCGACGGCGGCGCCGGCTCCCGTTGGCCCGCCACCCGCGAGATCGAGTCATTTTGGTACCCGGTGTGGCTGGCTTATCCGGCGGGGATGCTGGAGGGGGCGCGGTTGCTGGATGCGCCGCCGCATCATGTTTCGGCGGAACAGACCATCGAGATCGCCGGGGACTACGAATTTCTCGTGCTGTTCACCAGCACGCCGGGATTTCCCGGGGACATTGGCCTGGCGCGAGCAATCAAGGCCGCAAACCCGAAGATCAAGATTGCTTTTGTGGGGCCGCACGTCACCGTGCTGCCGGAAAAATCTCTGCGTGATTGTCCCGCGATCGATTTTGTGGCGCGCAAGGAATTCGATTACGCCGTAGTCGATTACGCCAAGGGCAAGCCCCTGGAAGACATTCCCGGAATTTCGTTCCTGAAAGACGGCAAGGTTGTACACAATCCCGACGCTCCGCAGATTCAGGAGCTCGACGCGCTTCCGCACGTCACCGACGTTTACAAGCGCGATCTCGACGTCACGCGTTACAACGTGCCGTTTCTGCTGAATCCTTATGTCTCGCTCTACACCACACGGGGCTGTCCGGCGCAGTGCACGTTCTGTCTGTGGCCGCAGACGTTGAGCGGGCATCCCTGGCGCAAGCGCTCTACTGACGACGTGGCGGCTGAAATGGCAAAGGTCAAGCAGTACTGGCCGGAAGTGAAAGAATTTTTCTTCGACGACGACACGTTCAACATCCAGAAGGCGCGCACGATCGAGTTGTGCGCGAAGCTGAAGCCGCTCGGCCTGACATGGTCTTGCACTTCACGCGTGACCACCGATTACGAAACGCTGAAGGCGATGAAGGAAGCCGGTTGCCGCCTGCTGATCGTGGGCTATGAATCGGGAGATCCGCAGATTCTGAAGAACATCAAGAAAGGCGCAACCGTCGAGCGCGCGCGCCAGTTCACCAAAGACTGCCACAAGCTCGGACTGGTCGTCCACGGCGACTTCATCATGGGGCTGCCGGGCGAGACGCGCGAGACCATCAACACGACCATCGCGTTCGCCAAAGAGTTGGACGTGGAAACCATCCAGGTTTCCGTGGCCCACGCTTATCCCGGCACGGAGCTTTATGACTATGCGGTGAAGAACGGCTTCATCGTCGGCGACAACAAGATGGTGGATGAAGGCGGCCACCAACTGGCGCACATTGAATATCCCGGACTGCCTGCGGACGAGATTCTTTCCGCGGTTCACCGTTTTTATGACGAGTATTATTTCCGGCCCAAGGCGGTGTTCCGCATTCTGAGGAAGGCCGCGTTCGACGGCAACGACCGCAAGCGCCTTTACAAAGAGGCGAAGACGTTCCTGAAGCTGCGTTCGGCGCGCAACAAGCTGGTGAAGAAGCATAGCGACGACGCGGCAGCGGAACTGGCTAAAGCGTAATTAAGAAAAACCAAAGGCTTTTCACCACAGAGTCACAGAGACACAGAGAAAACTCTTAGTGGTTTTTTCTTTCTGTCTTCTCTGTGACGGAGCCTGCCCTGAGCGAAGTCGAAGGGTGACTCTGTGGTGAAAAACTTAGAAGCTCAATCGTTGGTACTAGCGTACGACCGTCTAATTTCCCAGTGACCTTTCGCAAGTATCTTGTGCTGGCCGGAGTCACGGTGTTTGCCGCGGCCGGAGACTCCATGCTCTCGCATGGAATGAAGCAAACCGGCAGCATCTCGCTCCATCATCTGCAAGGCGTAATCTTCGCCATTCTCAATCCCTGGGTCGCAGCCGGAATTCTACTGCTGCTGGCGTTTTTCGCCACTTACATGACGGCGCTTTCCTGGGCCGATCTCACTTATGTGTTGCCGGCGACTTCTCTGGGATATGTGCTGCTCGCGCTGGCCGCCCGATTTGTGCTGCACGAGCACGTCAGCCCGCTGCGCTGGCTTGGGATCGCACTGATTACCGGAGGCGTGGGATTCATTGCCGGAGGGCCGGAGTTGACACAGCATCATGACCGCGAACCTGCCGACCCGGACGAAGCGCGCGCCACTGCGGCAGCCAGCGGAGTGGAACTATGAAAGGCGAATCATGAAAGGCAAACCATGAAAGCCCTCTACACCTGGAGCGCGATTCTCGCCATCGTCTTCGCCTCGGTGGTGGGCGATGTGCTTCTGGCCCACGCCATGAAGCAGGTCGGGGACGTAGGAGCCTTGTGGCGCCGCTCCGGCCTCATCGCCGTGATCGGCCGCACACTGGGCAATCCTAATTTTCTCTTCGGGGTCATGGCCATGGCCGTGGCCTTCTTCAGCCTGCTGTTCGCGCTCTCCTGGGGAGACGTAAGCCTGGTCGCTCCCGCCGCCGCGTCCCTCACCTTCATCGGCAACGCCGTCGCCGCGAGAATCTTTTTGCATGAGAAAGTAGACCGCCGCCGCTGGATTGCCGCGAGTCTCGTAGCCGCAGGAGTAGCGCTGCTGGCGGGGTAGTCCGGGATTTCAATCCCGATTTGGAAACTCGTTCCAGTTTATTTCGCGCGGAGGGTTCTCGCGCGCGATGCGGAATAGAATTCTTCGCAGCGGGCAGCGTTTGGAGGGTGTTGCCAGTGGGTACTGGCCGCCGCCGCGAAGCGGTTGAGTGGCTACCAGCCACTAGGGTTCGAGTCCCTCGCCCTCCGATGTCACTCGACTAAACTACAAGGAGCTTGACAACGCCGCCAGTTGAGTTATTCTGGAGCTGCTTCGCGGGCGGTGGTCCAGTACTAATTCTGCGAAAGCCCCGGATGACTACCGGGGCTTTCGTGCGTCTGGGGCGAAAGTGTGTAGCGAGATCGCTGCTTCATGCCTGCATTGTCGTCCGGCATGCGACGCGCGTCAACGCTAGTGGCGCGTGTCGATGGTTTCTCCTTTCTCGACGAACGCCTGCATCCACGACAGCACGCGTTCCCATCCCTGGCCGTGGCTCTGGGCCGCATCGGCATGGCCGGCAAATCCGCTGTGATGAATTTTCACCAGGGTGCCGCCGTTGTGGGACTCGAGTTCCCAGCGCACCGTGGTTTGGAGCGCGCCCGTCCAAGTTGCTAGCCAGGTATAGACGAGCAGGCGCGGCGGATCGACCTCAAGATACTCGCCGCTGACCTGGAAGGTTTCTCCGGTGGCGCTGACGCCCGCGCTCATCCACTTGCCGTGGACGCGCACGTCGGTTTCGAATTTTGTGGTGCGATACATTTCTTTCTGGCCCCACCACTGCAGCATCTGGCGGGGATCGGTGAGGGCTTGAAAGACGCGGGCCGGGGGCGCAGCGATGAACATCTCGCAGCTGACCACGTCTTGATCGGGAGTGATTGCGACGGCTGCCATGGGCTCTCCTAGGTTATTTTTCAACGAAGTTCTTGAGTGACTGCACCAGGCCGGGCCAGCCTTGGCTGTATCCCTGGCAGGCGCCGGACAGCGGCAACAACCCGCTGTGGACCACTTTCAAATGCGTTCCTGACCTGGTTGGCGTTAACTCCCAGCGAACCAGCGTGGGGTGCGACGGGTTGGGATGCCAGTTGGCAAACCAGGAATAAGCCAGGACGCGGGGCGGGTCGAATTCGAGAATTTCGCCATGATGGTCGTATTCCTTGCCGGCGCCCGCTCCGGTGCGTTCCTTCGAAATAAACCGCCACTTGCCGCCGAGGCGCACGTCCATTTCCCAGAAGGTCATCCCGAAGGCGTCGTTCGAGCCCCACTGCAGCGCCTGATCGCGTTCGATCAGCGCCTGGAAGACACGCTCCGGCGGAGCGGCGATTTCGATTTCGCTGACCACCGCATCGTTGTCCGGCGTAATTCTAGTCGTGGCCATGGCCTGCTCCTTGCTGGAATCGTTGGACCTACATTTTGCGCGTCAGATCGAAGAACTCTTTCATCTCTTTGCCGGGACCGGCGAAGAAAGTCCAGTCTTCGGTGTGATGGTTGGCGTCGACCATGGTAAACACGACGCGCTGCATGTGGCCGGCGTCTGGAGTTGCGAGATTGGTGGCGTCGAAGAAGTCAAAGGTAATAGTTTTGCCGTCGGGCGAAGTGCTGGCGCTCATGCGGGGCTGGTTGCCGGCGCCGCAGTAGTGAGTCATCAGCAAGCGGTTGGGGCCGTCGAGGTGGATCATGGAAATCATGTTCTCGTGGCCCTCGCCTTGGATTTCGCTCATCAGGGCGGAGCCTCCAGCGGTGTCGCGGAAGGACACTCGCAAGGGCTTGCCCTCGGAGTTCTTGCCCTCCCAGGAGCCGGCGAGGGATTTGAGTTGATCGAACGATTTCTGGGCGGTCGATTGCGCGATTGCGCACGTTGCAGCGAACAACAAAGAGAGCGAGAGAGCGATGCGTACCGATTTCATGTTCATGTTAAAGATCTCCTTTTGGCGTTTTGATATTCGTTCTTGCAGCCTGACTGGTTTCTTTGGCGTGTTCGGCTTCGACAAACGTCTTCAAGCTGGCCAGGTTCATTTTCCAGAAGTTGCGGTACTGATCGAGCCAGGAGTCGACGGCGCGCAGCGGCTCTGCATTGAGCCGATAGACACGGTGGCGGCCTTCGCGGTGCTCCTGCACCAGGTGCGCGCGGCGCAGCAGGCGCAGGTGTTTGGAGATGGCCGGACGGGAAACCGGAAATGCTCCGGCAATTTCTCCGGCGGGCTGGCTGCCTCGCCTCAGTAAATCGAGAACGGCGCGGCGGGTGGGATCGGCGAGAGCCTGGAACGTGGCCTCGGGCGAATATGTAACCGAACGGTGACGCATAATGCGTAACCCTATCGTTACGCGATGAAAGTGTCAAGCAGTTTTTTCTGTGGGGAAAAAAGTCTTACGTCGATTTATAATGTAAGTCATGCTGCGACAGATCACATCCGTAAGCACCAAGGGGCAATTCGTGATTCCCTCGGAGATGCGAGCGTCTTTGGGGATCAAGCCGGGAACCCGCATTTGCGTGACCCAGGAAGGGTCGAGGATCGTGCTGGAACCGGTTTCGGAAGAACTGGTGGATAGGACGCGCGGAATGCTCGCAGGCGGGCCCTCGCTTTCGAAGGCTTTGCTACGCGAGCGGCGCCGCGAGAAGGATCGATGGTAACGTACGTACTCGATTCGAGCGCCGTACTGCGCTATCTCGATGGCGAGGCGGGATCGGATCGCATATCTGAAATCTTCAAGGATCACCTGTCGGGAAGATGTGAAGCGGTTATCTGTTCGCTGCACTGGGGCGAGATTGCCGGCCAGACCTGCAAGCAGCACGGCACGAAAGCCATGGAGTTGGTGCTCGCGCGCTTGAGTGCGTTTGCTTTTCGGATTGTTCCGGCCGATGCGGACAGGTGCGTGCACGCGGCATTGATCAAGCTCAAAAGAAAAATTCCTTACCTAGATGCCTTCGGAATAGAACTTGCCGCCGAAGTGCGCGATCGCGTATTTGTGACGGCGGACTTCGACTTCAAGCCGGCGAGCGGCGACGTTGAGATTGAGTTTCTGCCGGCGAAGTAGATGAGTCACGCACCGCGACGGCCTGGAGTGACCGTCCCACACAAAGCGAGGAATGCCTGGTGCACCCGCGTGTCGTCGGAGAGCTCCGGATGGAAGGTCGCGGCCATCGATCTTCCCTGCCGGACTGCGACCGTGTCATTGCCTTCGGTGGCTATCACTTCAACACCTGCGCCGACGCGCTCGATTTTTGGGGCGCGAATGAAGACCATTTCCAGCGGGGAGTTCCCCAGCCTTCCTTCGCGGATCGAGCTGTCGATCTGGCGTCCATAGGCGTTGCGGCGGATGCGGATGTCGATTGCGCCCAGGCCGGCTTGCTTCGGGTTTTCCACTTCGGCCGCCAGCAGGATTGCTCCGGCACAGGTGCCAAAGGTTGGCTTCAGGCGCACGAATTGCTTCAGCTTTTCGAAACCTTCTTCGCCCAGCAATTTCAGGAACGTGCCCGACTCGCCACCGGGAATTACCAGGCCGTCGATTTGGTCGAGCTGCTCGGGCTTTTTGACGAGCACAACCTCGGCGCCCAACTCTTCGAGCCGGCGGCGGTGAGCGTCGAAATCGCCTTGCAGGGCTAGGACTCCGATTTTCATGCTGATTTGATTTTACTGGAGCGGGCTGGAATCTTTCTTACGGCGAAGGTGCGGCGAGGGCAAGAAATCAGCGCCATTCCCACATCTCGAAAAGCGCGAGTGTGGGCACCCGGCAGCCGGCCATTTGCTTGAGTCTGGCTTGCGAAGCGTACAATGGCTGCGTTTACAGGAGCCTCACCATGCTGCAACGATTCATCGCTCACATCAGCGTCCTCAGTTTGGTTCTTACCGTTGCGGTGACCGTACAGGCCCAGCAACCCAAAGCCGATTCTGATGCCGCCATCTCGCAAACGTTGCAGGCCATGGAACGGGCCTGGCTGAATGCCGAGAAAACTCACGATGCGGCGGCATTCGAAAAAATAGTGGCAGATGACTGGATCGCCATCAACTCTGACGGCAAGAGCCAGACCAAGGCCGAGAGAGCCGCTGAAATCAAGGCCGCCCACACCACCTCCACCACGATGGGCGACATGAAAGTCCGCGTCTTCGGCGACACTGCCGTGGTCACCGGTACCGACGATGAAATCACCCGGGAAGACGGCAAGGAATCCAGCGGCCATTACGCCTGGACTGATGTTTTTGTGAAGCGCAATGGCAAGTGGCTGGCTGTGGCCTCGCAGACTGCACAGGTCAAGTAGCCCGGGAATTGTCTATTGAAAGGAGAACTCGATGAAGATCGGTAACAAGGCCTACGCTGTAATCGCTGGTCTACTTTTGTTTGTCGCTGCGGCAGTCATCTGGAAAGGCTTTCCGTCCCCCAACGCGGAGAACTCCCACTACATTTTCCTGAGCCAGATCGTTCTTGTGGGGCTTGCTCTCACCGTAGTCTTCATGGCAATTCTGGCCATTCTCTACTCCGTAATGGGTGTGGAGGACGCAAAGCAAGCCCTGGGGCTGCCGGAAGGCTCTGTGCGTGCGCTCCTGGCTTTCAGCCTGGTTCTCATCTTCGTATGCCTGGCCGCATTCTTGTTTGGCGAAGTCAACAAAAACAATCAACCTGTGGAAGGCAAGACCTTGACCCGGGTTACGGAAGCCCAACTGGCGGACCTTAAGACAAATTTTGTTGTCGCCTCTGAACTTGCCAAAGACCAAACCGGTAAGTTGCTCTACGAACAAGTAATGGGATCAGATGGCAAGACGCCGGCCGACGACCTCAAGCATCCACTCTACACCGCCACCTACTATCCGAAAGGAAACAAGGACGCCGAAGATTTTGCCAAGCAGATCTTCACCACACTGGCGACCGTTTTCGTAAGCGTTGTCAGCTTCTATTTCGGCAGCAGTGTGACCACATCCGCCGCCGCGGCCGGCGCCAAGGCTGCGCAGGCACCCGATGGAAAACCTCCGTCCCTGCAGGCAGCCCTTACCAACGCTCTTGCGGACTCGCACAATGCCCAGGCCGCGGTGGATAAAGCCAGCCAAGCCCTCGATGCGGCCAACAAAGACGCGGCAGCGAATCCCACAGATGCGCAGAAGCAAGTCGCCCTGAAGGCAGCCCAAAAGGTGCTCGATGACGCCAAGCAAGACTTGCAGGACAAGCAACAAAAGGTGGAAGCCGCGCAGAAAGCCGCCAACGACGCCGATCCCAAAGCGCCCAAGCCGAATACGAGCCAGAGCACATGACAACGCAGGGGCGAATACGGCGGTCTTGTTAAGGCGGAAATCTGGGGACAGTCGGGATGCTCTCGGACCCGGGGTTTCAAGCGGCGAGAGGTAAGGTGATACGGGGGTGCCCCATGTCTCGCTTCTCTTGCGAGACATGGGAGGGCCACCCCAACCCTCGATGTTCACATGTCACAGACGGTGCTGGCTCGGCTTTTTTATTCTCGGCTTATGACTGAAGCCCTGCACCGTTTCTATGGCGGACAAGATTTAAATTCCCTCACGTTCAGTTGCTACCAACGCCAGCCATTCTTCAATAACGCTGCGCACTGCGATCTGTTCCTGACAATTCTTGAGCGAGTCCGCCGCCGCTATCGCCTCGTAGTCTTAGGGTATGTCGTTATGCCAGAGCACGTTCATTTGTTGCTAAGCGAACCACAGCGCGCGACGCTGTCGACCGCGATACAGGCGCTGAAGCTAGGCGTGGTTCGGACTCTACAAATTCCAAACGATGAGGCTCCGGCGGTGCCCACACCCAGGCCTCGCAAACCCGGCGAGACCTGGGGCACCCCCGTTCGTGGTTCCCTAACCCGGAAACACTTCTGGCAGGCGCGATTCTATGACTTCAATGTCCGGACCGAGAAGAAGCGAATCGAAAAGCTGCGCTACATTCATCGCAATCCCGTGGCACGGGGATTGGTGGCTTCGCCCGAACTGTGGCGCTGGAGCAGTTTTCGCTGGTATTCCTCGGGCGAAGTGGGACCGGTCCGAATTAACGATACGGATATTTTAGTGATGACAATCCGCCCGCCTGCGGCGTGAGATGCTTCAATGCTATTCGAGATGGGATGCCCCATGTCTCGCTTCTTTTGCGAGACATGGGAGTAGTCGCCTCAGACCTGGGCCACCCGCCCTGATATTATCGCGGGAACTGATTCCGTCTTCTTGCGAGTTCGTCCTGCGCAGAATAGGCCCTATCAAGCAGCCTCGAAACGGTGGGCGAGTTCAACGGATTCGTAGGTATTTCAAGATGCTTTCTTAGAGCCTCCCATGCAGCGCAAATCTCAACAACCAATTCTATGTCGGTTCGTTCACCCATGCAGAAAATCTACTGCAAAGTCATTTGTACCGCAAGGGAGCTCTGTACGGGTCACGATGTGTAAGCCGGGTGCCCCACGTCTCGCTTCGTTTGCGAGTCGCAAGAGAAGCGAGACATGGGGGATCCGACTACTACGCCGGCGGGCCCCCCAATCTAACACTCACCTTTACTTTCGCCGCACCCGCATCATGGGTGCGATCTCCGCAGCGTCTTCGCCTTCTTTGAAATGGAGTCCGCCGAGGGCTGCAGCCTAGTAAATACATCTTGACCCACATGAGTGGCATACCAGTCCTGATCCGGCGCCGATTCGACGGTAAGCAGCCACAAAGCAACGATGCAGTCTTCGCCTCCGATGTTCTGGGCCTGACCGGACCAAGCGGTAACGGATTCACACCTGGATTTCGCGTTCTGCCAGGAGACGACGAATCCAATGCCCTCGCCCCCGTTGTCCGTATCGGTGCGCCCTGTCAGCACAAAGGTTCCTTGGGCGCACGCGGTGGCGGAAACCGCTGTTGCGTACGTCCCTGTGATCTGACCGTTGTTGACCCCGGATATCACCATCGTCGAACCTAGCTCGTTGTACCAAATACCTTGGATATTCATCGAGATCGCCTCTTGTTGTTTGTTTTTCGAAGCATCATGAATCGTCCGAAACACGGATCCACATCCCGCATTCTAGCGCACGGCGGGCGGGCGGCCCAGGTCTCAGGCGGGTGGCCCAGGTCTCAGGCGGGTGGCCCAGGTCACCCGTCCACACCGAGTAGGCATAAAATGATCTACATTTCTGGAGAGCGATGGCACACAAGACATTGGAGGAAGCGATGCCCGATCCCATAACGACCCTTGGGCTGACAAAGACTGCTTCAGAAGTTGTTAAGGAGGCAATGGAGTTCGCACGCAATGCCAAGAACACACAGCTTGCGGAGAAGCTGGTCGATCTGTACAGAGACATGATGTCGATGGCTGAAGCGAACCAAGAACTCCGTAAGGAAATAGAAGAGTTAAAAGGGCACGCTGAGGTTGCTAGCCGCCTTCGATTCGACTTTGAGGACGGTTCGTATTTCCTTCGGGACGGACAGAACGAAGATGGGCCGTTCTGCGGCACCTGCTGGGATATTGATAATAAGCTGGTTAGAAAGAGCGCCACCGGAGGATATGGATTGATAGTCTGCAATTATTGTTACAATCACCGCTCGAAAAAGCGATGACTTTATCTGGGGAGTCGTGGCACCACGGACGGTGGGTATCAGGGTGCCCCAGCTTTCGTGTGGGCCCAAGCGCCGGGTACCCCAGTTATCCCAGCCTAGCTACTACGAGTAGTGATCTTCTAGGTCTCTGCTTATTGAACTCGGAACAAACAAAGGTCCGGCTACCACCTGATTCCCCCCTTTTTGTTTAGCCAGCTTCATTCCTAAAGCTGCTCGAACGGGCCAGTCAAGGCTGGGCTGAGACCAATCCAACTCAGCGATGCCAATACTGCACGTGACGTGTAACTCAGTCGCAAACCGATCCCAGGAATATGCCGCAATACAAGCGCAGATATCTTCCGCTCGTCGAGCGACATACTGTGTACTACAATCAAAATAGAGTGTGTAGAAAGTGTCGTCACCACAACGCCCGTAGTCGGCCGCGTAACTAGATAGGATACTAACGATCGTTTGTAGCACCCGATCGCCGAGTTGCCCACCGAATGTTTTGTTGATTCCAGTCAACTTGTCAACGTCTATTAGAAGAAGCGCCATGCTTCCTCTATTCTTCTCTCGCTTTTTTCGCCACAGGTCAACCTCCTCCCCCAACCGCTTCATCAAAGCCTTACCAGCTCCTTTGTCCAATCTCACCGATTCCAATCCGTCCACGTTCTCCCCATCCTGCGCGACAGGCAGAGGGGGAGTCTCAACCTGGATGCCTAACGGCCTCGCTTTCGGTTCGGTTTTTTGGATGATGCTTAACGGCTTCGCCTTCGGTTCGGGTTTTTCGATGAGCTTGATTAATCTCCCAATCTTTTTGGCAACCAGTTTTACTGACGTCCCTCTTATCGCGTGGATCTGTCGCAGACCATACGGGGTGTCGCCAGGGATTTCGTCGGACAGGTAAATGGGAACCACTCGAGTGATGGGTTCCTTTTGTCGTGATAGCGCAATCGCCGCAGCTATCTCTTCGCGCTCGTAGTATGAAGAGTCGGTTTTCGACGAGATGAGCACCGCTGTAAGCAGGGAGGCCCGTTGCGCGGCAGGTATTGCGGAGACCCACACATCGCCGGGAGTGAGCGTCTGGGATGCGAGAAAGACGCGATACTTCTTGCTCAACGATCTGAAAAGTCTCTTGGCGAAATCTGAGTCCGCAGCGCAGTGAGCAATAAAGACATGCCAGAGCGGTCGCTCCTGTAATTCCGTGCCGGGACGAATAGGCATCGAGTAACGGCCGCGCATCAGGGCCGCAGGTCAGGATAGTATCTCACGATACATTCTGCAAGGGTCAATGCAAGTTGGCCAAATGAAGGCGCCAAATTCACCAGCCCCTAGTCTGCAACATCTGCGCCTCATCCATCCCTGCGACGGCCAGCCCTTTCATCGCCCCTGCCAGGTCTTCGCTGACTTCAAGTAACACTTTAGGGTCGTTGAAATGCGTCGCGGCTTTCACGATGGCGCGGGCTCGCTTTTCGGCTTCAGCGGGGTCGGCGAAGGTCGTGCTGTCTTTCATGAAGATGCCGCTGCCGACGAAGACGGCTTCGGCGCCTAGCTGCATTACCAGGGAAGCGTCGGCGGGGGTGGCGATGCCTCCGGCGGAGAAATTAGGGACGGGGAGCTTGCCGGTCTTGGCGACCATCCTTACCAGTTCGTAGGGCGCGCCGTGTTCTTTGGCTTTGGCGTAGAGTTCTTCTTCGCCGAGGACGGTGAGGATTTTCATCTCCTGTACGATCTGGCGGATGTGCTTGACGGCGTGGACTACGTCGCCGGTGCCGGCCTCACCCTTGGTGCGGATCATGGCCGCCCCTTCGGCGATGCGGCGCAGAGCTTCGCCCAGATTGCGCGCGCCGCAGACGAATGGAACGTTGAAGGCGTGCTTATCGACGTGATGAGCCTCGTCGGCAGGCGTGAGCACCTCGGATTCGTCAATGTAGTCGACGCCAAGCTCCTGAAGAATTTGGGCTTCGGCAAAATGTCCGATGCGGCACTTGGCCATAACTGGAATCGACACAGTGGCCATGATCTCGCGAATCTTCTTAGGCGAAGCCATGCGCGCAACCCCGCCTTCGGCGCGGATCTGCGCCGGGACGCGCTCGAGTGCCATTACGGCCACGGCGCCGGCTTTTTCGGCGATGGCAGCCTGCTCGGCATTGGTCACGTCCATCACTACACCGCCTTTTAGCATTTCGGCTAGGCCGGTCTTTAGACGGAGACTGGTGGAGCTACCGTTGTTTTGGGACATGGGTGGACTCTTTTCTGGGAACGATGTCAGCTGTCGGCTATCAGCGAACCAGCGTTTATTTTACAGCGCGTTCACAATTTGCGGTACCCCCGGAGGAGCAGTTGCCAGCCGCCGGTTGCCAGTTGTCAGTAAGAACCTTAACCACCCTTCGGCTCCGCTCAGGGCAGGCTCCGGGCACAGTGGAGCACAGGGTGAAACTGGTTCGATTAGCGTTCCACGAACTTGGCGAACATTTTTTCGGGGTCGATGGCGATGAAGATACCGCGGCTGCGGGCCAGGACTTCGTCTTTGTCGTTGAGGATTTCGGCGACGTTGACGTGAGTGCGTCCGCGCTTTTCGACTTCGCGGCCTTCGACGCGGAGCGGCGTATACAGCGGGACGGGCTTGAGGTATTCGACGGTCATTTCGCGGGTGAGGGCGACGACGTGATGGAGCTTATTGACCTTGCCCATGGCGTCGTCGAGGATGCAGGCGATGACGCCGCCGTGGCAGTGGCCGGGCGGTCCGGTGTAGCGTTTACTGAGGTGGAAACGGCAGACGAAGGTCTGGCGGGCCTCGTCGAGGATGAACTTGAGGCGCATGCCGTCGGGATTGTCCATGCCGCAGACGAAGCAGTAGTTTTTCTGCAGCTTCATGTAGCGGGTGTCGTGGCCGTGAGACTTGCTGGGCATGGGAATGATTTTAGCGCGGTCAGGCCCAAAAGCTCCTAACCGCAAAGGACGCGAAGTTGCGCAAAGGTCGCTAAGAAATCTGGGCAACCCAAAGGGGCACTTCTCAGTCGGCGCGGAATCCTGTATACATAATCGGTTTTGGAATTCTTTGAAATTGGAGCCCTTCGTGAAATTGCGTATTGCTATTACTCTCGCCACCGCTCTCTTTGCACTTTCGAGCTTGATTGCAGCTCCGCAGGATAAGGATGCGGACAAGACGGACGCGCCGGCGCACCAGAAAAGTCAGAAGAAGGGTCAAAAAAAAGACGAGAAAAAAGAGGCCCCGGCCTCTGAAAAAAAAGAAGAAGAAAAGAAGCCGGGGATGAACGCCGAGACTTTTTCCGGGCTGAAGTTCCGCTCGATTGGGCCGGCGCTGGCTTCGGGGCGGGTGATGTCGATCGCGGTGAATCCTAAGAACAAGTTTGAGTACTACGTGGGCGTGGCCTCGGGCGGAGTGTGGAGGACGGTGAACGATGGGACGACGTGGACTCCGGTGTTCGATGGCGAGGGATCGTATTCGATTGGGTGGGTCGCGCTGGATCCGAACGATCCGGCGGTGGTTTGGGTGGGAGCGGGCGAGAGCAACAGCCAGCGCAGCGTGTCTTATGGCGATGGCATCTACAGATCGGACGATGGTGGGAAGAATTGGCAGAACCTGGGGCTGAAGAAGTCGGAACACATCGGGCGGGTGGTGATCGATCCGAGGGATTCGAAAGTGGTGTATGTGGCGGCGGAAGGGCCGCTGTGGGGGCCAGGGGGAGATCGTGGGCTTTACAGGACGACGGATGGCGGCAAGAACTGGAAGGCGGTGCTGACCATCAGCGAAAACACGGGCGTGGTGGATGTGGCGATCGATCCGTCGAATCCGGACGTTGTGTATGCGGCGGCTTACCAGCGGCGGCGGCATGTATTCACACTGATCGATGGTGGCCCGGAGAGTGCGATTTATAAATCGACCGACGCGGGAGCGACTTGGAACAAATTGAAATCTGGCCTGCCTACTGTCGATATGGGACGCATTGGGTTGGCGGTTTCTCCCGCCGATGCGAGCGTGGTGTATGCCACGATCGAGGCGGCGGATGGCAAGGGCGGAATTTTTCGGTCGAATGACCGGGGCGCGACCTGGGAGCGGAGGAATGAATTCGATGTAATCGGGATGTATTACGCGCAGGTGATTGCGGACCCGAAAAATGTGGACCGCATCTTCGTAATGAACGTGAGCCTGCGCGAATCGCTCGATGGCGGGAAGACGCTGCACAAGGTGGAGGAGACGAATCATCACGGCGACAATCACGCGATCTGGATCGATCCCGACAATACGAAACATTGGCTGCTGGGGTCGGATGGCGGGATGTACGAAACCTGGGATGATGCCAAGAGCTGGGAATTCAAGGCGAATCTGCCGACGGTGCAGTTCTACGATGTGGCCGTGGACAACGCGCTTCCCTTCTATAACGTGTGCGGAGGAACGCAGGATAATTTTTCGTGGTGCGGACCGGCGCGGACGCGCAACATCAACGGCATTGTGAATTCCGACTGGTACGTCACCACCGGCGGCGACGGTCTCCACTCGCAGGTGGATCCAGTCGATGCAAACACGGTTTATTCGGAGTCGCAATACGGCGTGCTGGTGCGCTACGACAAGCCGACAGGGCAGGAACTGGTGCTGCAGCCGCAGGAGGGCAAAGGCGAGCCGCCGCTGCGGTGGAATTGGGACTCGCCGGTGATCATCAGTCCGCACTCGCATACGCGGCTGTATTTTGCGGCCAATAAACTATTTCGCAGCGATGACCGGGGGGACACGTGGAAGGCGATCAGCGGCGACCTTTCGCGGCAGATCGACCGGAATAAATTGCCGGTAATGGGGAAGGTGTGGGATCCGGACGCAGTGGCGAAGAGTGCGTCGACATCGTTCTACGGAAACATTGTGGCGCTCGCGGAGTCGCCGAAAAAAGAAGGGCAGATTTACGTGGGAACCGACGACGGGCTGATTCAAGTGACGGCCGACGGCGGACTGAACTGGACGAAATACGAAAAGTTTACGGGTGTCCCGGATATGACCTATGTGAGCCGGCTGGCGGCTTCGCTGCACGATGCCAATACGGTTTACGCGGCGTTCGACAACCACAAGAACGAGGACTTTAAACCCTATCTGCTGCGGTCGACGGACGCGGGGAAGACGTGGACTTCGATTGCGGGGAACTTGCCGGAAAACGGCCCGGTGCTGGCGTTTGCGGAAGACACGGTGAATGCGAATCTGCTGTTCGCTGGGACCGAGTTTGGCGCGTTCTTCACGATCGATGGAGGGTTGCACTGGGTGCAACTGAAGGGCGGCCTGCCCACCATTGCGGTGCGCGACATGGTGATGCAAGCGCGCGAAGGCGATCTGGTGATTGCGACTTTCGGGCGCGGGTTCTACGTGCTCGACGATGTTTCGGCGCTGCGGCTGGTCAAGGCTGAATCTTTGGAGCAGGCGGCGTTGTTTCCGGTGAAGGATTCTCTGCTGTATGTCGAGCGGCATCCGCTGGGCAGTCCGAAAAAAGCGTATCAGGGGGACGCGTTTTTTACGGCGGAGAATCCTCCGTATGGGGCAGTGTTCACGGCTTACTTGAAGGAGAAGCTGAAGACGAAGAAGGAAAAGCGTCAGGAAGCCGAAAAGGAAGCGGCGAAGAAGAATCAGACGCTGCCTTATCCGACGAAGGACGAGTTGCGGGCGGAGGCGGAAGAGCGGAGGCCCGAGGTTTACTTCATGGTTTACGACGAATCGGGCGCACCGATTCGCCGGGTGTCGGGCGGCATTGAGGCGGGGTTCCAGCGGGCGGCGTGGGATTTGCGGTATCCCGCGGTGTCGCCGCATGAGCCTACCGAGGATGGAGAAGATTTTCCGCCGGCAGCCGCACAGGGAACCTTGGCGCTTCCGGGGTCGTACTCGGTGCGAGCTTTCCAGAAGGTGGGGGACGCGGTCACTGAACTGGGTGCGGCGCAGAACTTCAAGGTTGCGGCGGACGGGCAGGGTTCGATGAACGCGGCGGATCGTGCGGCACTGGAGGAGTTTCAGCGCAAGGTGGCGCGGCTTTACCGTGCGGTCTCGGGCGCGATGCATACCGCGGACGACGTTGAAGTGCGTCTGAAGTCGATCCGCGAAGCTCTGCGGGAAACGCCTGCGGCGGAGAAACAGTTGGATGCCGCGGCGGATTCGATTGAGCAGAACGATCGATTGATCCTGCGCGCACTGAGCGGGGACAAGGACCTGAAGAAGCGAAACGAGCCGGTGCCATCGTCGATCAACGACCGAATTGAGGCCATCATGGAGGGCGAACGATTCTCGCTCGCCAAGCCAATCCAGAGTCACATTGACGACTACAAAATTGCCGCCGCTGAGTTTGCGGAGCAACTCGGCAAACTTCGCACATTGGTTGAGGTTGATCTGGCTAAACTAGAGAAAGATATGGAGGCTGCGGGCGCCCCTTGGACTCCGGGCAGGGTGCCGGAGTGGAGCGAGAAATAGGAATTGGCCGCGCGGATTTGCACGGATCACAGAGCCAAAATATATCCACCGCGAGGACGCGGAGAACGCAGAGGGATTCAAGGAACCGTTTTTTGTTACTGAATTTTGTTCTATTCTGGGAAGTGGTGCAGATCCGTGGCGATTTTTTTCTTTCTTGCACAACCGGCTTGCAATTTTCCGTAGCACCTGTGGTACACTCGCCGCCGACTGGTGCTAACGCTGTGGGGCTTAGCATCCGGCCGTAGGGAAGTCGTCTTCACGTCGTTTCGTGTCCGGAGGGACTGGGGAATGGGCCTCGCGTTAATGGCTTTAATCTGGCTGATTACTTTAGCCAGCACGTATTTTTTTGCTGCCAAGACCTGGTGGCTGCCTGCGGGAGCAGCCGAAGCTGCCGGCTTTATTGACGGACAATTTGCCCTCACTTTCGTATTGATGGGAATTGTTTTTCTGGCGGCGCAACTCTCCCTGGGTTACATCGTGTGGCGATACCGGGAGCAGCCATCCTCGCCGCCGGTGCAGTATTCGCACGGCAATACCAACCTTGAAATCGTCTGGACCGTGCTGACCACGATTCTCTTCATCGGATTGAATCTGATGGGCAGCCGGGTATGGGCGAGCCAGCGCTGGGAGCAGGCGGGGCCGGGCGCGGTGCAGGTTGAGGTTACCGGTATGCAGTTTGCCTGGTACTTCCGCTATCCCGGGCCGGATGGAAAGTATGGGGCGACCAGTCCGAAGCTGATGGATCCCTCGGCTGGAGGCGAGGCGGCGGTGGGGCTTAACACATCCGATCCCGCGGCGAAAGACGACGTTGTGACCGGCACCATGTATTTGCCCGTGGACCGCGAAGTGGACTTAAGCCTGAGGGCGGTGGATGTGATCCACAGCTTCTTTGTGCCGTCGCTGCGCTTCAAGCAGGACGCAGTGCCGGGGCTGAATATTCACATGCACTTCAAGCCGACGGCGATCGGCGAGTACGAGATCGCATGCGCAGAACTATGCGGCTTGGGCCATTACAAGATGCACGGCATGGTACACGTGGTCAGCCAGGAGGATTTCGACAAGTGGCTGGCGGCACGGGAGGCGGAGAAACAATAACATGGCGACCCCGGTTACAGTTCACGCGCACTCAGCCCCTCAGGGCTTCATTCGGAAATACATTTTCAGCCTCGATCACAAAGTGATTGGCATTCAGTATATCTGCCTGGCGCTCACCGCGGTGTGGATCGGGATGTTCCTGTCGCTGCTGATGCGAATCCACTTGCTGTGGCCGAATGCAGTGCTGCCGCTGGTGGGCGAGATCAAGCCGGAAGCTTATCTGAGCCTGCTCACCATGCACGGCACGATCATGGTGTTCTTTGTGCTGACGACGGCGCCGCAGGGCGGGTTTGGGAATTATTTTCTGCCGATTCAGATCGGGGCGCCGGATATGGCGTTCCCCGTCCTGAATATGCTTTCGTTCTGGACGACGTTTGTAGCGTTCGTGGTTATGATCGCGGCGTTTTTCGTGACAGGCGGAGCGCCGCTGCATGGATGGACGGGGTATGCTCCGCTGAGCGCGCTGCCGTCTGCCGGGCCGGGAGAGGGACTGGGCGCGGATTTGTGGATCACGAGCATTGCGATCTTCTGCATCGCGTCACTGATGGGTGCGCTGAATTTTCTGACGACCACGCTCGATATGCGGGCCAAGGGCATGACCATGATGCGCATGCCGTTGACCGTGTGGTCATGGTTCATCACGGCAATTCTGGGGCTGCTGGCGTTCGGGGTGCTGCTCTCAGGGGGCATTCTGCTGCTGATGGACCGCAATCTGGGCACGAGTTTTTATGTGCCGCTGGTGGTGGTGAACGGACAGATCATGGGCCACAAGGGCGGCTCGCCTCTGCTGTGGCAGCACCTGTTCTGGTTCTTCGGGCATCCCGAGGTCTACATCGCCATCTTGCCGGGGATGGGTGTGACGTCACAGATTCTGTTCGACGTTTTCGCGCAAGCCGATCTTCGGATACAAGGCCATGGTCTATGCCATGCTCGGCATCGGCTTCCTGGGATTTATGGTGTGGGGCCACCACATGTTCATGAGCGGCATGAGTCCGTATTCGGCTTTTGCATTTTCACTGCTGACCATGTGCATCGGTGTGCCGTCGGCCATCAAGACGTTTAACTGGCTGGGCACGATGTACAAGGCACGCATTCGGTTCCACACGCCGATGCTGTATGCCATCGGCTTCGTTTCCCTGTTCGTCTCGGGCGGATTGAGCGGACCGTTCCTGGCGCAGCCGGTGCTGGACATTCAATTGCACGACACCTATTTCGTGGTCGGCCATTTTCACCTGATCATGGGCGTGGCTGCGATCTTCGGAATGTTCGCGGCCACCTATTACTGGTTCCCGAAAATGTTTGGGCGGATGATGAATGAAACGTGGGGACGCGTGCACTTCTTCCTGACTCTCGCCGGAACCTACGCCATTTTCATGCCAATGCACTACCTGGGTGTGGCGGGCGGAACGCGGCGGTACTCGCAATATACGGAAGTGGCGTACCTGCAGAAACTGATGCCGATTCATCAGTTCATGACCTACGCGGCGATTATCACGATTGCGGCGCAGTTCATTTTTGTGATCAATCTGTTCTGGAGCATGTTCAAAGGGCCGAAGGCGAGCGACAATCCGTGGGAGGCGACGACGCTGGAATGGACGACGGCAACGCCTCCGCCGCACGATAATTTTGGCGGCATAACTCCGGTGGTGAATCATGGGCCGTATGAGTACGGAGTTCCGGGCGCCGCGCGGGATTACGTGATGCAGACGGATCCGCCGTCGGGATCGGCGCACTGAGGCAACGGAATATTTATGGCGACGTATAGTCCAAGCACTCCGGTTAGCCAGCTGGGCCGCGGCGGAGACCGGCCTGCGCCTCCGAATGGCGGCGGCGATGACGGGCGCGGCGAGAACTCTGGCGCGAACTTTCCGAATTATGGCGCACGATTGCGCCGGGCGCGGCTGGGGCTGGTGTGCGGGATCGCTACGGTCAGCATGGTCTTTATCTCGCTGACCAGCGCGTACGTGGTGCGGCAGGGTCTGCCAACGTTCGACGGCGCGACAAATTCTTACGTTCGCGACTGGGGCCAGGTGCAGTTGCCCTGGCTGCTGTTGGCCATCAATACGGCGTTGCTGCTGATCGGCAGCGTGACCATGGAATTTGCGCGTCGCGAGATTAAGCGGCGGGCGGCGCTGGCTCCGCTGCAATCGATGCCCGGGATCTCGCTGGGTGAAGAAAAAAGTTTCCCGTGGTTGGGCGTCACTGTGCTGCTGGGTTTTGGCTTTCTGGCCGGACAGTGGATGGCGTGGGGCGAACTGAAAGCCCGCGGATTTTTCGTTGACACCAATCCGAACAGCTCGTTTGTTTATTTGCTGACGGCGGCGCACGCGGTGCATCTGGCCGGCGGAATTATTGCGTTGCTGTGGGCGGCGGGGACTTCCCTGCTGCACCGGCCGATCGAGGGACGGCGCATTGTGGTTGACGTCACGGCCTGGTACTGGCATTTCATGGCGATCCTGTGGATTTATGTTTTTGCTCTCTTAGCGTTTGCGCGATAACGGAAAGGGGAATCTGGGGAATGGCTGACGCCACGCTGCAACATAACGCGCCTGCCGTGCACGGACTGGCGGGCGAGTACGAGGCTCCGCTGTTTGGGGCTTATTCGAAAAAGGTGGGCATGTGGCTGTTTCTGGCCTCCGACTCGCTGACCTTCGGGGCGCTGCTCTTTGCCTTCAGCTACAACCGCATCTACACTGCGTGGCCGACGCCGTTTGGCAAGGACAGCATCATCAATGCGACGGTGATGACGGCCTGCCTGCTCTCCAGTTCGCTAACCATGGTGATGGCGGTGTTCGCGGCGCAGCGGCATGACCGGTCATGGACGCGCAATTGGCTGCTGGCGACCATGGCGTTCGGCACGGCGTTCATCGTGCTGCACGGGATGGAGTGGACCAAGTTAATCCACGAGGGGTTGGCGTTGCCCGGATTTCCTAAGCCGGCTGGACAGCTGGACGGCGATTTCGCCAAGATTTCGTCGGGCGTTCCGCAGTTCGCGGCGACGTTTTTCGGGCTCACTGCCATGCACATGCTGCACGTGACGATTGGCGTGATCTACCTGGGCGTAGTGGCGCTGCGCAAATGGTTTCTGCCGATACTCGGAGTGCTATGGCTGGCGGGATTTTTCCTGATTCCCTCCGACAATGTTTTTCATTATGGCGTCCAAGCGCTGCTGATCGGCCTGATTGTTGCGAGCATCATTCTTTTCCTCAAGCCGAAAGATTATGACGCGCACGATGTTGAAGTGTCCGGGCTGTACTGGCACTTTGTGGACCTGGTGTGGATGTTCATTTTCCCACTGGTCTATTTGATGTCGACTAAGATTTAGACCCTCCGGGGCTAAAGCCCGAGTCCTGGTTTGGCTTGGGCGGCACGGCTGAAGCCGTGCCCTTCCCGAAACATTTGGGGGATAGCTTCTGGTTACTGTCAACTGGAGCGAGGAACTTTACCATGCACGATGCCGTGAAGCACGACGATAGCAAAGGCCAGTATTTCTGGGTGTGGGGTGCATTGCTGGTTCTGACTGGCGTAGAGGTCTGGCTCGGCTACCGGCAGATCTTCGAGCCCCCGCGAATGCTGGAAGCGCTGCTGGTGCTGTCGGTGATCAAATCGGCGTTGATCATTGCCTATTTCATGCACCTGAAGTTTGAAAAGCCACTGATGCGCTGGCTGCTAATAATCGCGGTAATGGGCTGCTTTGTGATTATGTATTTCTTCTTCTTCCCGGACGCGGGCCGCATCTTGCGCCTGGGTGTTCGGTAAAGGAAACGAATCGTAATGAAGTTTCTTCAAGCCAAAGTTCGTGTCCTGGCCCTGACGGCGATCCTTGGGCTGTTCACCGTGCCTGCACTGGCGCAGGGCTGCGCCATGTGCAATGCCGTGGCCAGAAGCACTCCGAAGGAAGGTCAACGAGCGCTAAACCGGGCGATTCTGGTGATGCTGGTTCCCCCGATCAGCATCATGGTATTTGGCGTGGGATTCGCATTCCGCTATGGAAAGCGGCGGGATGAGGATCGGGAACGCGGCGAACAGTAGCAGGCGCAACCCCGCAAAACTCTGCTTTATAATAGAAGGTTCGGCAGCACTCGCGGAGGCTGCTGGGGACATCCTCAGCGATCGATGTGCCTGCTGCCGGGCACTTGCCCGATGTCTTACGCGACAGCCACGGAAAATATTGTCGTTCGCGGAGCGCGTGTTCACAACCTCAAGAATATCGATTTTGAGGTTCCGCACAACACGCTGACCGTGGTTACCGGAGTCTCCGGCTCCGGCAAATCTTCGCTTGCCTTCGACACAATCTATGCGGAAGGGCAGCGCCGATACGTGGAGTCGCTCTCGGCCTACGCGCGGCAGTTTTTGGAACGCATCGAAAAGCCCGACGCCGATTCGATCGACGGGATCGCGCCCGCAGTGGCGATCCGGCAGAAGAACACGACGCGCAATCCGCGATCGACGGTGGCCACCGCAACCGAGGTTTACGACTATTTGAGGTTGTTGTTTGCCCGCATCGGCCGCACTTATTGCGTGAACTGCGGCCGCGAAGTGAAGAAAGACACGGTTGATGAAATTGCGGATGCGATCCTTGCGCTCGATCCAGAGACGCGGGTGCAAGTTGTTTTCCCGCTGCAGGCCGCCGCGTCCGCTCCGCAGGAACCGGGGAAAAAGGCTCCGCACACGCGCAAGGCTGGCAAGAAAGCTGTTGAGGCGAACGCGGGATTGACCGACCAGATCAAGACCCGTCTGTTCGATTTACGCAAGGCGGGTTTCAATCGCTTGTATCAAGCCGGGCAGGTATTTGAGTTTTCCACGCCGGAATCGCTGCTGGATATTCGTTTCGATCAGCCGGTGTTTATGTTGGTGGATCGGCTTACGGTTTCCGCCGAGGCGCGGCCGCGGATTGTGGACGCGGTGGAAACTGCGTACCGGGAGTCCGGCGAAGTGATTTTCGAGATTCCGCAGACCGAGCTTTCGGAGAATGATGACAAGGCAAAAGCGACGGACAAGAGTGTCCGTCCCACACGTGCGCGGCAGTTGCGGTTTTCCCATCGCTTCGAGTGCAAGAATTGCAATCTGCGCTACGAGGAACCGGAGCCGCGCCTGTTCTCGTTCAACAATCCCTACGGTGCGTGCGCGCGATGCCAGGGCTTCGGTAACACCATCGATTTCGATCTCGACCTCGTTATTCCGGACAAAACGAAATCGCTGGGAGAAGGCGCGATCGATCCGTGGAACAAACCGAAATACCGGCCGGTATTCGCGGAGATGAAACGTTTTGCCAAGCAGTCGGAGATTCCGCTCGACGTGCCGTGGGTGGAACTGGAGCCTGACCAGCAGGAACTTATTCTGAGCGGGGAAGGCGATTTTATTGGCGTGCGCGGATTTTTTCAGTATCTGGAACGGAAGAAGTACAAGCTGCACATCCGAGTTTTTCTCAGCCGTTATCGCGGGTACTCGACTTGTCCGGAATGCCACGGAAGCCGGCTGCGGCTGGAGGCACGGCAAGTCAAAATCAATGGACGCAACCTTTGCGAAGTCTGCGCCATGACGGTGGAAGATGCGTCGAAATTCTTTGCCGCAATCGAGTTGAGCGCTCAGGAAGCCGACATCGCTGACCGGCTTCTGCAGGAGATCCGCGAGCGTTTGCGTTTTCTGAACGACGTAGGCTTGGAATACCTGACGCTCGATCGGTTGGCGTTGACGCTTTCCGGAGGGGAAGCTCAGCGCATTCAACTCGCCACTTCGCTTGGTTCACGGCTGGTGGGAACTTTGTACGTGCTGGACGAACCTTCGATCGGACTGCACAGCCGCGACACTCACCGCCTGATCAAGATCCTGCACGATCTGCGCGATTTGGGAAATACGATTCTGGTGGTGGAGCACGATCCCGACATTATGCGCATGGCGGACCGGATTCTGGACCTCGGTCCGGGAGCGGGAGAGAATGGCGGCAAGCTGGTGGCGGCGGGAACCTATGAAGAGATTCTGCGGAATCCAGCGTCTCTTACGGGCCGCTATCTTTCCGACGACTTGCGCATCCAGGTTCCGGCGGTGCGGCGGCAACCGGGCGCGCAGCAGATCGGGATTAAGAATGTGCGGGCCAACAATCTGAAGGGCCTCGACATCGGCATTCCGCTGGGGATGCTGGTGGCGATCACGGGAGTCTCAGGCTCGGGAAAATCCACGTTGCTGCATCAGGTTCTTTATCAGGCGCTGGCGGAGGCTAAGCAACAGCCAATCGCCGGCACGGTGCGAGGTACGGCGACTTGGGAAGGACTGGAGGGCGACCAGTTCATCGACGAAGTAGTGCTGGTGGATCAATCTCCCATCGGACGGACGCCGCGTTCGAATCCGGTGACGTATATCAAGGCGTTCGATGCGATCCGTGAGCTGTTCGCTTCCCTGCCCGAGGCCAAGAAGCGCGGCTTCGGCTCGGGACATTTTTCCTTTAACATTCCGGGCGGCCGGTGCGAGACTTGCCAGGGTGACGGCACGGTCACGGTGGAAATGCAGTTCCTCGCCGACGTGGAGCTGATTTGCGAAGAGTGCAAAGGCGCACGCTACAAGGCGCAGGTGCTGGAGGTTCGCTACCGCGGCAAAAATATTCACGAAGTGTTGAACCTCACGGTGAAAGAGGCGCTGAAGTTTCTGGCGGAAGTGCCAAAGATTACCGAGAAGCTGCGCGTGCTGGATGAGGTTGGACTGGGATATTTGCGGCTGGGACAGTCGGCCACCACTTTATCCGGCGGAGAAGCGCAGCGCATGAAGCTGGCAGCGCATCTGCAACCGGCAGCGCGTGAGATTGGGCGGCCCAGCGCCGGGCGGCCCGGCGAACTTCGCCACCGGCGCCGTTTACTCTATATTTTTGACGAGCCTACGACTGGGCTGCACTTTGACGACGTCAGCAAACTCCTGGCTGCCTTTCGCCGTCTTATCGATGCAGGCGGATCTATTCTTGTGATCGAACACAATCTGGAAGTGATCAAGACCGCCGACTGGGTAATCGACCTGGGACCGGAAGGTGGAGCGCGTGGCGGCAAAATCGTGGGAGCGGGTACGCCGGAGGCAATCGCCAATCTGCCGGGATCGTACACTGGACAATATCTGGCTCGGGTGCTGAAGGGTCATGGCAGCAGCAACGGAGCGTCGCGTCCCAATGGTAGCAAGTAAATTTCTCGCGCGAACGCTGTTGGCTTTGGCGTTAGCCTCCGGCGCACTGGCGCAGGATGCAAGCCAGCCTCCGGCGCAATCTTCTGCGCCATCTTCGCCTTCTACGTCAACGGGAGCGCGTCGCTCGATCCACCGCATTCAGGTTGAGGATGACGATTCTCCGGCCCAGCCTGTGGAACTCACGCAAGCGGAGGCGGCGATCGAAAAGCAGAATTACGCGGCCGCTGAGACTCTTCTGCATAAGTTGATCGAGCGGGACGCTACCAGCTACGTGGGCTGGTTTGACCTGGGCTTCGTGGAAAATGCTTTGGGGAACGTGGACGCATCGATCGCGGCTTATCGCAAGTCGGTTGCGGCAAAGCCGGATGTCTTCGAATCGAATCTGAATCTCGGATTGCAACTGGCCAAGACCGGCCAGCCTGACGCGGAACAGTTTCTGCGGGCTGCGAGCCGTCTCAAGCCCACAAGCCACGTTGCCGAAGGCCAATACCGGGCATGGCTTGCGCTTGGGCACACGCTGGAAAAGTCGAGGCCGGAAGAAGCTGTGGAAGCCTTTGAGCACGCTGCCACACTTCAGCCCAAAGAGAGCGAGCCGCATTTCGCCGCGGGAATGTTGCTCGAGCAGGAAAATAAATCCGCCGAAGCCGAGCAGGAATATAAGCGGGCGCTCGCGCTCGACCCCGAGTCCTCCGACGCGGTCATCGCGCTGGCCAACCTCTACATGCGCGGGCACCGCTTTCCCGACGCGGAAAATTATCTTCGCCGGTTGCTTGCCGCAAATCCTGATTCGGCTCCGGTTGAAATACAACTGGGGCGCGTACTCGCTGCCGAAGGCAAGACGGACGACGCTATCGCGGCGATGGTGGCGGGAATCAGGCTGATTCCGGGCGATGAAGCGGCGCAGCGCGATCTCGCGGAGATGTATGTAACTGCCGGAAAGAATGACCTGGCGGAATCTTCCTATCGTGCTCTGGTCGCCACTCACCCGAACGACGCGGACCTGCATCGCCGCCTGGGCCAGGCGCTGCTGCGGCAGAAGAAATTTCCCGACGCCCAGCAAGAATTTCTCACCACGGTGAAGCTGAAGCCCGACCTGGGAGAGGCGTATGGCGATCTGGCATTCGCGGCTGGCGAAAATCAGAACTATGCGCTCGTGATTCGAGCGCTGGAGGTTCGCGTCAAGCTGCTGCCGGAAACTCCCATCACTTATTTCCTGCGGGCCTCGGCCTGCGATCATCTGCACGACTTCAAGACCGCCGCAGCCAACTATCGCCTCTTTCTCAACACGGCCCAGGGGAAGTATCCTGATTATGAGTGGAAGGCGAAACATCGGCTGCTTGCCATCGAGCCGAAGAAGTAGCCGTGGCGGAAAAACCATGGAATGCGGGAAGAGAAATTCACCATCCTGGTGGGCGGCAGCCCTGGCAATCGCGATGCTGGCGCTGCCGTTCGCGCAAGCCGCAGCCCGGGAACTTACGGTGGAGGAATTGAAGCAGCGCGTGGCCAGTGCCAGCATCCGCGAGCGTCCTTCCCTGTGCATTCAGATATCCGAGCGACAGTTGGATGCCGCCGACAGGTTCTACATAGCCGGCGACGCAGACAAAGCCCAGGCCGCCTTGGTGGATGTTGCCGCGTTTTCCGAGCTGGCCCGCGATTATGCGATTCAGTCGCACAAGCACGAGAAGCAAAGCGAAATTGCCATCCGCAAGATGACCCGCAAGCTAGCTAGTCTTAAGCATACCGTCGCGCATGAGGACCAAAAGCAGATTCAGGACACCATCGACCGGCTAGAGCGCATTCGCGACGATTTGCTGGCGGCGATGTTTCCTAATGGAGTTAAGAAATGACAGTTCCCTGGTTTCGAGCGAGCGCCTGTGTGGGTTTGCTATTTCTGATGGCCTGGGCGCCGGCATGGGCTCAGCGTCGCCGTGATCCTTTCACCCCGCCGGAGATCGATCAGATCCGCGACACCAGTTGGGAGCCCGATCTGCGGCTCGGTCTCTATGTGAAGTTTGCCCGCGCCCGCCTGGTTTCGCTCGAACAGATGCGTGCCGATCCCAAAACGAAGGACCGCGCTCAACAAACCCATGACTGGCTGGATGACTTCCTGCTGATTTATGACGAATTGAACGACAACATCGATACTTACGTCGATCGCAAAAATGACATTCGCAAGCCGCTGAAGGTGATCATCGACGCAGATACGGAATTTCAGGCGAAGCTGCGCGCCTTGCGGGATGCCGCCAACGTTTCCGCGGAAGAAAGCAAGCGATACGAATTTACTCTGACCACCGCGCTCGATACGGTGGATTCTTCGGCGGAAGACCACCGCAAGCTGCTGGCCGATCAGCAGGAGGCTGCCAAGCACCGAAAGAAATCGGATGCGGGGCAATCCGGCAGCCGGTCGGAGTAGGGTTCGTGTTGATGCCGTCGGTGCTAATCGAGTTCGCGCTAATTCGTCTTCATGCTAATGGTCTTCATGCTAATCGTCTTCATGCTAATCGTCTTCATGCTAATCTAGGCTCACCGTGCGTGAGGGACTGCTCGAAATCTTCCATGAGGAACACCGAGAACTGCGCCCCGGCGGTGCGCCGCCTGAGTTGAAGATCGAGTTTTTTGCCTTTGCCAACGTCAACAACACGATTCGGCTGCGCGAGGGCAGGCTTCTGGTGCGGCTCTCCGATCTGCTGGAAGGCGCGCCGGAGGCGGTGGTGCGGGCCATCGCCCACATCCTGCTGGCCAAGATGTACCGCAAGCCTATCGACCGCGGCCACGCGGCGCGCTACCGGAAATATGTGGCCAGCCATGAACTCGTGAATAAAGCGCACCTGGTTCGGCAAATGCGCGGACGCAAGCGCCTGCATTCCCCCAAGGGCCATGTCTACGATCTAGACGCTGTGTTTGAGGATCTGAATCGGCGATTTTTTCATGGACTGCTCGGCCGCCCGCGCATGAGTTGGAGCCCAACAAAGACGCGGCGGATTCTCGGCCATTACGATCCGGCGCATAATGCGATTGTTATCAGCCGCATTCTTGACCAGTTCCTGGTTCCGCGCTTTGCCGTGGAATACATCGTCTACCACGAGATGCTGCACCTCAAGCATCCGGTAAAGCTGCGCGGCAGCCGGCGGTGCGTGCATTCGGCGGAATTCCATGCGGAGGAGAAGTTGTTTCCGCAGTTGGAGCAGGCGGAGGCGTTCTTGAAGCGGTTGTGAGCGATATCGCCGCCTGATTACAAGAGTCAGTCCGCAAAGTCAGCGTGGAGCAAAAGGAAAAGGCCGCCCCAGCGGACAGGCGGCCTTCATTTCGGGGTTAGGTCGGCGCTCCGGTTCAATCGGTCTGCCGTTCGAATGCGCCCATGTCGCAGCGCTTGTCATGCTTATATTTTCCCGGACGTGGTGCTCCGCGCTGGTCGGTCGTCAGCGGGTTGCCATTGCCATCGGTGCAGCCACTCGGGTTGCCAGCGTCAATCGTCAGGCTCCCTGGGAGCTCAGATATCGTCTGGGTCGGGCCGCCGTTGTTCTTTAGCGTTCCGAGTTGGGGATTTGTGTTGTTCATATCGCCGCTGTTAGTGAAATTGCAGGTATCGTCGCTGCTCAGGTTGTAACCATTTGAGTAGATGCCATTGGGGTTGGTCAGGCAGTTTCCTCCCGAGTTTTCCGCGACAATGCTGTTCTGAAAGATCGTCGAGCCGCCATAGCTAGTTACCTGAAAGATGCCGCCGCCCGCTGCTGAGCTGTTCCCGCTGATGGTGGCGTTGTTGATCGTTAGCGTGCCGTAGTTCATGATGCCGCCGCCGCCGTCCGTTGCGCTGTTTCCAGTGATGGTGCTGTTGTTGATTGCCCCGGTGCCGCTGGTGATGTAGATCGCAGCACCCCATGTGCCGCTATTGCCGGTGATGGTGCTGTCGTTGATGTTTGTAACGGTGCTGCTCAAACCGCAGCAACCGCTGAAGATGCCGGCGCCATCACTGGCGTTATGCCCGCTGATGGTGCTGTGGTTGATCGTCAGCACAGCCGAATTCAGAATGGCGCCGCCGGAGCCGTACTGATAGGTAAGATTATTCCCTGGGATGGTGCTGTGGTTGATCGTCAGCGTGCCGAAGTTTTCGATCCCCCCGCCGCCGTAGTTGGAGCTATTGGCGGTGATCGTGCTGTTGTTGATTGTCAGTGTCCCATAGTTAATGATGCCCCCGCCGTAGTATTGGTTATAGCCGTTGCGGATGGTCAGCCCTGAAAGAATGACCTGGGTCGTTTCCCAAATTGAGATCACCGTGTTGGCCGCCCCACCATCGATAATGGTCGTGCCCGCGTTGGCGCCGAGAACCGTCAGGCTGATGCCAATGGTGAGGTTCTCTGTATAGGTCGCGGGAGCAACCCTGACCGAATCCCCCGACGAAGCCAGTGAGATAGCGTGCCCGATGGTCTTGCAAGCCTGCTTCAACGACTTGCAGTTGTTGCCGTCATTGCCGTTCGCCCCGTCTACGAACCATGTATTGCTGGCCAGAGCGGCTGGGGCCAAGGCCAGAAACAGGGCCAACCCCAGCAATTTTGGCAAAGTTGTGATGAGGGATTTCATGTTCTTTTCTCCTCTCTCAGGCTGTTCCTCACTAAACGCGCTAATAACAGACCTGCGGACCATTTTTAGCTCGTTACCTTACCTCTCTACTTCGGCGGAGCACTGCTGTCAGTGATGAAGGTCACCGGGCACTGTACAGGGGTGAGGAGGTCAATTGGCGTAACATCGCCAACACAAAGTAGCCCTCCGTTTAATCCCATATCTGCCCATGTGATGCCGATCACGCGCATTTGTGAGGCCGCGGATTGACGCCCCCACGGCTCCCAGCATATCCTAGAATTTGAAATTGAAATTCATTTTCAACATCATTTTCAGAAACCCAGGTCACTTATAAATGCTCCAGGCTTTCATCATCACGCTCCGCGAAGGGGTCGAGGCCGCTCTCATCGTCGGGATCACGCTGGCCTATCTGGCCAAGATTGGCCGCACCGATCTGCGCAAGGCCGTTTATGCGGCGTTGGGCGCAGCTTTCCTCGGCAGCATCGGCGTGGCGATATTAATGTCGCGCCTGAATCTGAATGAAGACGTGTTTGAAGGCTGGGTCATGCTGCTGGCCGCCTTCTTCGTCATCACCATGGTTATTTTCATGATGAAGACGGGGCGTAAGCTGAAGGGCCAAATTGAGGGCAAGGTCGGCCTGCTGGCGGGTAACGACGCGTGGATCGGTTTGTTTTTCTTTGTGTTCCTAATGGTGCTGCGCGAGGGCGCGGAGACCGTACTCATCCTCTCCGCCGTATCGCTGAACTCGACCGAACTGATGAGCTTTCTGGGCACGCTGCTGGGCGTGCTGTGCGCCATCGCTTTCGGGGTGATGTTCGTGAAGGGCAGCGTGCGGATTAACCTGCAGAAATTCTTCCGGGTTACGACCGCGATTTTATTTTTGGTGGCGGCACAGCTAGTGATCGCCGGCTTGCACGAACTCTCGGAAAGCGGAGTGATTCCTTCGTCCAAGCGCGAAATGGCAATCATTGGGCCGATTGTGCGCAACGATTTGTTCTTCTTCGTCACGATTTTCGCTCTGGCCGCGCTGATGGTGTTGTTCGATGCCAAGCGGCGCCAGCCCGTGCTCGACTCCGCATCGGCGGCCGAACGCCGCAAAGCGGCTTGGAGCGCGCGCAAGGAACGCTTGTGGATGGGTTCAGTCTATGGCTTCTCTTTCGTCTTCATTGCTCTGGTCACTGCCGAGTTTATTTATGCCAAGAGTGTGAGCGCGCTCTCGCCGGCCACCGAGGTCACCTTTACCAATGGCCAGGTGAAAATCCTGCTGGCGCAGGTTTCGGATGGCGACTTGCACCGCTTCCAAGCTCAGGAAAAGGGCACGCCGATTCGCTTCTGGCTGTATCAGAAGCCGGATGGCAAGATCGCCACGGTTTTCGATGCTTGCGAAATCTGCGGCGCGGTCGGCTTCTATAAGTCTGGAAATGGAGTGGTTTGCAAGAACTGCGCCGCTCCCATCAATCCGCAGTCGGTGGGCACGGCGGGAGGCTGCAACCCGATTCCGCTCAAAGCCACGCAGAGCGCCGATACGGTCATCATTCAGGAGGCGGACATTGCGGCCGGCAGCCGCGTGTTCGAGAAACAGTAAAGGATGTTCGTCCGCCTCGTTTACGAATCCTTCCGGCGCCAGAAGCGGCGTAAATTGCTGGCCGGCGCGGCCATCACCCTGGGCGTGACGGTGGCCACGGCGATGATTGCGGTCGCCACCGACATTGGCGACAAGATGAATCGCGAGCTGCGCACCATCGGCGCGAACATACTCGTGACTCCGCAGGAAGACACGCTCGACGTGGAAATTGGCGGCGTCAACTTGAAGCCGCCGAGCGACGGCGCTTTCCTGAACGAAGCGGACTTGCCCAAGATCAAGGGTACTTTCTGGCATAACAACATCACCGGATTTGCGCCGATGTTGCCGGTGAATGTAACACTGCAGCGGGACGGCGGCACAGAAAATATCATCCTGCTGGGCACTTATTTTGCCAAGGAAGTTTCGTTTGGGAAAGAAGAGTTCACGACTGGCGTGCGCACGACTCACCCCTGGTGGAAGGTTTCCGGCGCGTGGCCCGATGACAGCTCTCGCGACGTTTTGCTGGGAGAACGGCTGGCAGCGCGGCTTTCGGCAAAGCCCGGCGACGAAGTTACGCTTTCCGGCCGACAGTTACGCGTGAGTGGGATTCTCTCCAGCGGCGGCGTTGAGGACGATCAGGTCGTAGCGCCGATTTCTTTGGCTCAGGAGATTCTCGGCAAACCCGGCGCGGTTCGCCGCGTCTACGTCAGTGCGCTCACCAAACCGGAGGATGCTCTGGGGCGGCGGGATCCAAAGAGCATGTCCGGCCCCGTTTATGACCGCTGGTATTGCTCGCCCTATCCGCAGTCGATTGCTTTCCAGTTGCAGGAAGCGATTCCACACTCGCACGCCGAGCAGATTCGCCAGGTCGCGCAGAACGAAGGCGCGGTGCTCACGCGCATCGAGGGCCTGATCTTCCTGGTAACGCTGGCTGCGCTATTTGCCTCGGCACTGGCGGTTTCCGCGGCGATGGCGACTGCTATTTTCGAACGCCGAGCAGAGGTGGGTTTGATGAAGGCTCTGGGTGCGGGAAGGCTGGCGGTGGCGTCCGTATTCCTTGCCGAAGCCACGCTGCTCGCCTTGATCGGCGGCTTCATCGGCTTCGCTGCCGGTGGATTGCTCGCCCGCCAGATCGGCCGCTCCATCTTCAATTCGGAGATCACAATTCCGCCCGTGCTCTTTCCGGTGATCCTGGCCATCGCGGCGATCGTGACCTTTGCGGGCAGCGCCACTGCCATTCGCAACGCGGTGCGTCTTGACCCCGTGTTCGCGCTGCGGGGTGAACTATGAGAGCGAGTGTTTCACACTCCGCGCAGGAAGTCGCGGCCAGCCGCGCTCCGTCTCCGCATACTTCCATGTTTGTTCGGATGCTGGTGCGCGCCGCCGTGCTCCGGCGCGGGCGCGCTGCCTCCGCTCTGTTTGCCATGGTCGTGGCGGCGGCTGTGGCGACGGCGATGCTGAATCTCTATGTGGACGTGCAAGCCAAGCTGCGGCGCGAGTTTCGCAATTATGGCGCGAACATCATCCTGGTGGGCAAGGATGGCGCTTCCCTTCCCGCCGATGCTCTAGCGCACGCGGAATCCGTCCTCGCAGGCCGCGGGGTGTTCGCACCCTTTGCATTGGTGGTTGCCCGCACCAGCGACGGTCAGCCGATTGTGGTTGCTGGCGCGGAGTTCGATCGGGTGCGGCAACTCGACCGCTGGTGGTCGGTAAGCAACTGGCCTTCGGCGCCGCAGCAAGCGCTGGTGGGCGTACGCGCGCTTTCTGTAGTCTCGCCGAAAAACCAGCCCTTCGATCTTGAATTTCAGGGACACAGAATTCATCTCACGTCCGCCGGAACGGTGCAGACCGGCGCTGCCGAAGACAGCCGCGTCTATCTTTCGCTGCCAGATTTCGTTTCCTGGACCGGAGTTCAGCCTTCCACCATCGAGGTGGCCGCGACGGGTTCGCCGGAAGAGATCGCCGCGATCATGCACCAGCTGGAGCAGGCAATCCCGGCGGCGGAGGTCCGGCCGGTGCGGCAGATCATGGAAGGTGAAGCCCGCGTTCTCGGTAAGACTCGCGCTACGCTGCTGGCCGCCGCCGCGCTTATTATTCTGACTGCGGCGCTGTGCGTGCTCTCCACGCTGATGGGATGGGTCTTCGACCGGCGCCGCGATTTCGCCATCATGAAGGCGTTGGGCGCTTCCGACCGCTTGCTGAACGGTTTTTTTGCAGCCGAAGCGGCAGCGCTCGGCGCAACCGGAGCGGTGATCGGATTTATTCTGGGCATTGGCATCGCGGCCTGGATTGGCCGGGTTAACTTCCATGCTCCGGTGGTTCCACGTTTCAGTGTACTGCCGTTTGTGCTGGCTGGTAGCATGGTGGTGACGCTGCTTTCGGCGATCTTGCCGATTTCGCTGTTGCGGCGAGTGCAGCCGGCGGTCATCCTGAGGGGAGAGTGAAATGATTCAGATCAAGGACGTGACCAAACTCTACCCCGCCAAGGCCGCGGGAATCGAGAAGGGGAACGGCAGCAGTCAGAACGGCGCCATTCACGCCTTGGATCATATCTCTCTGCACGTGGCAAAAGGCGAATGGCTCTCCATTATGGGGCCGTCGGGGTCGGGCAAATCGACGCTGGTGAATCTGATCGGCTGCCTCGACCGTCCAACCTCCGGCGAAATATGGCTCGACGGCCAGAATGTGGCCAACATCTCCGCGGCCGAACTGAATCGCGTCCGCGCCGAAAAGATTGGATTTATTTTCCAGCAGTTTCATCTGATTCCATTTCTTACCGCCGTGGAAAACGTCATGCTGGCGCAGTACTTCCACAGCATGACTGACGAGAAAGAGGCGGTTGAAGCTTTGACCCGCGTGGGATTGGGTGACCGAGCGCATCACCTGCCGTCGCAGCTTTCCGGAGGCGAGCAGCAGCGTGTCTGCATCGCGCGGGCGTTGATCAACGACCCGAAGATCGTTCTGGCCGACGAGCCCACCGGCAATCTCGACGGACAAAATGAAGAGATCGTCCTGCGCCTGCTGCGTGAGTTTCACCAGCAAGGCCGCACCATCGTGATGGTTACGCACGATCCCGTGGTCGCTCGCCTGGCCGATCGCCGCATCGAGTTCCATCACGGAAAGATCGAGTCGCAGGAAGTTTTTGCCATGGCCGACGAGGAGCAGTTCGATGAGGTGCTCGAAGAACTCTGGGTGCTGGCCGAACACGGCGAGATCGCCGAAGTCGAGCGCATGGAGGTTCACGGCGCGCTGTCCGTCAGCCTAGCGATTGAAAAGATGATTCAGATGGGCCTAGTGGTTTCCGCACCGCATCCGCCCCTAGCCCACGGGCACAAGCCGTTCGTGAATCCCTGCCATGATGCGCTTAAACCGGTGGCTGCCTCGATGGGCGATGGCACTCTGATCGTGGAACTCACGCCGCACGGCCGCGAACGGGCCGGCAGCATCATTCGGCGTCACCGCCTGGCCGAGCGACTGTTTACCGACAGCTTGGCGATGGATAGCGAATCCGAAATCGAGCAGCAGGCCTGCAAGTTCGAGCACATCCTTTCGCCCGAAGCGACTGACAAGATCTGCAAATTTCTGGGCCATCCACGAACCTGCCCGCACGGAGCGCCGATCCCGCCGGGGATGTGCTGCGAGACTAGGTCGGTGCAGAAGTTTACGGTAGACTCTTCTTCAGCCTCCACCCATTAGTCGTATGGCAGAGACTCGTCGTGAATTCCAGCAACTCGCCAGACTCAGACTGAGAGACGCTCGCGTGTTACTGCAGAACGGCAACTTAGAGGGGGCGTACTACCTGACGGGGCTTGCAGTAGAATGTGCGATAAAAGCGTGTATCGCCAAGAACACCCGACGCTATGATTTTCCGCCCGACCAGAAAGCTCTCAGGTATATCTATACGCATACCCTGACTGACCTCATCAGAGCGGCGAAACTGCAAGTCGCGTTGGAGGCAGCTAGACAAAATAGTATTTTGTTCAAGAACAGATGGGATGTGGTAAAGGACTGGGACGTCATCAGCAGATATGCAACAAGCGGCTTGAATGCAAGAGACTTGTACAAGGCAGTAGCGGGAAGAAACGGGGTAATGCAATGGCTACGGCAGCGTTGGTAAACCACGATATCGAAGTTGGCAGACGAATTGTCGCCACGCTCACTCGAGCCTCTATACCGGTGACTGTATACCTCTGGGCATTCAACCCCGAACGCGAAGGATGGCAGTTTATCGTAGCAACCCCCCTCGTCGACTCGAAGGGACCTCTGGACGCCTACAACGAGGTAAACCGAGCACTGCAGCGAGGAGGAATTATCGACGATATCACTCGCACGACGGTTTACCTGAGGAGTCCCAATGACCGAGTGTTAAAGGCACTGGAGAAGGAGAGCAGGGCTGTACCGCACGAGACTTTTCGCGTCGTAAATGCTCCGATCGCAGGGAGCTTCGTTGAGGATGCTTATGTGTACGGTGGGTCGATCTTCATCGTGAAGGCGGGTAGCTCCCGTCCGGACCCACGTGAGTACTATTCAGTCATTTATAGTCCGCGGTCCGGCCCACGTCCTCCGGCATCCCCCCTGCGCTTCGAGGGAATCGACGGAGTGAGACAGTTTCTTGAAGAAGGGCTTCGCATGGACAAACACACGGCCGACCCCCAGATCGCGAGACTCAGCGCTGAACAGAGTACTTTGATTCCCGTTTCTTTAACTCCTGCACAGTTGCGATCCCTGGGGCTAGCCTAGCGTGCTTCCGCGGCGTCCCACCATCGGCGTATTCGACTCCGGCTTCGGCGGCCTTACCGTCCTTAAAGCGTTACTTGAAGTCATCCCCAGTGCAGATTACATCTACTTTGGCGATACCGCACGCCTGCCCTACGGCTCCAAATCCGTCGAAACCGTGGCGCGTTATGCCGTCGAAGCGGCCCACTATCTTGAGGCCCATGGAGCCGAGCTGCTCGTGATCGCCTGCAATACCGCGACGGCGCTCGCGCTCAACCGCATCACCGCCGCTGCGCACGTACCCGTCGTGGGTGTCGTCGAGCCGGGCGCGGAGGCTGCGGCCTCGGTCAGCAAGAATAAGAAGGTCGTCGTTATTGGCACCGAAGCCACGGTCAGCAGCCACGCCTATCGAAAAGCTCTGGAGGCCCGCGGCCTAGCCGCCCGAGAGAAAGCTTGCCCGCTGCTGGTCCCTCTGGTCGAAGAGGGCTGGGTCGAGCACCCCGTGACCGAGCAGGTTGCTCGCATTTACCTGGGCGAGGCCTTTGCCGACGGCTTCCACGACGCCGACGCTCTGGTTCTCGGCTGTACCCACTATCCTCTGCTCAAGCCGCTGCTGCACCGCGTAGCGCCCGCGCATGTGAGCATCGTGGACTCCGCCGAATCGACAGCCCGCGTTGTGGCTTCACGACTGCAAGGACTGTTGGCGGCTACGGCGGATATTCGAGAAGAACGGAGGGCGCTTCCGCGTCTCAGGTTTTTTGCCACAGATTCGGTCGAGAAATTCCGGCGCCTGGGCGAGAGATTCTTGGGACATCCCATCGAAAACGTGAAGCACGTAGACTTGAAGGAGTAAGAAGAGGCTCCCGCGGCGCAGCGCAAAATCAGGTGCGGCAACGATTTTTCGCAGCCGTAAAGTGATGCCCTTAAAAGGGACAACTAAGAACCAGGAACCGAGTTCCTCAGTACAAGTGGAAGTCGACTTCCACCGCGATTTCAACCTTGACGGGATGGCCATCTTTCAGTCCGGGCTCAAAGCGCCAAGTGCGGACCGTCTCGAGCGCCTTCTCGTCCAATCCCATGCCGAGCGAGTTCACCACCCGAAGATTCGTGGGGCGGCCGTCGGTATCCACCACGATCATCAGCGTGCAAACCCCCTGGTATTTCGCTTTGCGCGCCTCTTCGGAAAACTCCGGCTCCGGAGAGTAGATCGGGCGCGGCGGACTCACTCCCCGGCCAGGGCGGTAGATACCGCCGCCCATGCCGCCGCCCTCACCCGGCCCTACCCCAGGCCCCGTGCCTGGCCCGACGCCAGTGCCGTTTCCAGAACCAATGCCCGCGCAGCACCCGGTCCCATTCGACGGAATCACGGCGGAGGATTTGGGATCACCCAGGTTGGGCATGCTATTCATCGCCACCTTGATATCAGGAGGCACAACGACTGTGGGCTCAACCGGCAACTTCGGGTTGAGATTCCGTATGACCGCGGTCGGAGGCGTGATCTGCTGCAAAGAAAACTTGGGCAACCGCCCCTGTGAGGCTTTAAGCACGTCGCGGTCGCCTCCGCCTCCACCACCACCAGCTTGCGTCTTCGCAGGCTTCAGCGAATATTCACCGGGATCGATCAACTGGGTGTTGATCTGCTGCTTGGCCTCGACCTTGGTCACAATGTGACGTCCGAGAATTGTTCCGCCGATAATCAACGCGATCACAATCACGTGCGCCGCTGTCGAACCCAAGGCGCCATTCTTCTTGTAGTTGTAGAAGCCCCAGATGTCCTTGACTGGGATCGGCTTCGATTCCAGTTTCAGCGGCGGCAGCTTCTTGGGAAAGAAGAATTCATCCAAGCCGCGAAACAGGGACTTCCACAGCGGCTCGAAGGTGTCGGGGGCCAGCAGCAGGTGAAGTTCCGGCTCCTTACTGGTACTGGAACCGGTGGTCGGATTGACTTGTGTCGGATTGACTTCTACTCGTGACATGATCCCCGATTCGGTTTTCCCTGATCGGACGGCGAATGGACTTCCCCCTGTCCGATGCCCTGCTTAACACAGATGAGTTGTCGATCCAACTAGTTGCCTATTTTACCTGCTCGAATGGCAGAAATTGGGCGCATCACCGCCCCAGCGGCAGAATCGCCCATCCATATTCTCTTTGCTTAAAATTGTACCTCTTATTTGCGTCCTTTACGAAGTCTATTTCCGAGTGCCTGGAGCGGCCGATGTTGTCTCAGTGCCGAACTGGTAAACAGAGCGGATTTCCCGCACCCTGCTTCAGTTGCGGTCACATGGACGTTCCCGGCACGGCTCCCTATAATGAAAAGATTCCTATCATTTTGGAGAAGCCAACCGAGTGCCGCTCGAACTGAAAGCGACCATCAATCTGCCTAAGACCGCCTTTCCCATGAAGGCCAACCTGCCCCAGAACGAGCCTAAAATGCTGGCGCGCTGGGAGGAGGCGCGAATCTACGAGCGTATCCGCGAGGCGCGCAAAGGCTCGCCCACCTACATTCTGCACGACGGCCCGCCCTACACCAGCGGCCCCATTCACCTCGGCACGGCGTTCAACAAGTGCCTCAAGGATTTCATCGTCAAGTCGAAGACCATGTCGGGCTTCGATGCGCCCTACGTGCCGGGCTGGGATTGCCACGGCCTCCCAATTGAGATCAAAGTCGATAAGGAACTCGGCGGCAAGAAATTGCAGATGCGTCCCACCGACGTGCGCGCGGAATGCCGCAAGTATGCGCAGAAGTTTCTCGACCTGCAGCGGCAGCAGTTCAAGCGCATCGGCGTCTTCGGCCGCTTCGACCGTCCCTATGCCACGATGACTCCGCAATACGAGTCGATAGTGCTCTCGACTTTCTTCTCCTTCTACGAAAATGGCTTCGTCTACAAGGGCCTGCGCGCCGTCTACTGGTGCATGCACGATGAGACCGCTCTCGCTGAAGCGGAGGTTGAGTACGAGAATCACACCAGTCCGACGGTGTGGGTGAAATATGGTCTGCTCGACGATCCTGCGATGATCGACGCGGCCCTGGCAGGAAAGAAAGTTTCGACCATCATCTGGACCACGACCCCCTGGACCCTGCCTGCTTCGATGGCCGTGGCTTTTCATCCGGACGAAGAATACGTCGCCCTCGAATCCGGCGGCGAAGTTTATCTTGTTGCGTCGAAGCTGGCAAAAGATGTCGAAGAAAAATGCAATCTTGCCGATCCGCGCGGGCTCGCGCGTTTTCCGGGACGTAAGCTGGAGCGGCTGAATTTTCAACATCCCTTTCTGGATCGCAAGATCCTCGGCGTCCTGGCCGACTACGTCACCATGGACGCCGGGACCGGTGTAGTCCACACCGCCCCTTCGCACGGCGCGGAGGACTTCATCACAGGCGTGAAGTACGGTCTCGACGCCACTAGCAACGTGGACGAAAAAGGCATCCTGCGCAACGGGCTGCCGGAATACACTGGCAAGCGCGTATGGGACGCGAATCAGCCGATAGTCGATCTGCTCAAGAGCCGCGGCGCACTGCTGCATGCGGAGAAAACCGAGCATTCCTACCCGCACTGCTGGCGCTGCCACAATCCTGTGATCTTCCGGGCCACCGAGCAGTGGTTCATCTCCATGGAAACTCCGATGCCCGGCGGGAAGGCTAAGGACAACAAGGAAAAACTTCAGGAGACGGAACGCGGCTTGGACAGCGGATCTCAGGGCACGCTGCGCACGCGCACGCTGGAAGAAATCAAGCATGTGAAATGGGATCCGGCCTGGGGAGAAGAACGGCTGTCGAATATGATCTCGACGCGCCCCGATTGGTGCATCTCGCGGCAGCGGGTATGGGGAGTGCCTATCGCGGTGTTTCTGTGTGAGAGTTGCGGCAAGCCGCTCAATGACAATGCGATCAATCGCAAGGTCGTCGAACTCTTCGCACGCTCCGGCGCCGATGCCTGGTTCACACCGGAGTCCGACACGATTCTTCCCGCGAACACGAAGTGCCCGCATTGCGGCGGCACGAAGTTCGAAAAAGAAACTGACATCTTCGATGTCTGGCTGGAATCCGGGGCAAGCTATCTTGCGCTGATCGGCGATGAGCCGGCGTATCCCTGGCCCTCCGATCTTTACCTCGAAGGTGGAGACCAATACCGCGGCTGGTTCCAGTCTTCGCTTTTGTGTGCCATGGGCACGCATGGAACGCCGCCTTACAAAGGCGTGGTTACGCCGGGATGGACGCTCGACGAAAAAGGCCAGGCCCTGTCGAAGTCGCGCGGCAATGACGTGGATCCGGTGGATATCGCCGGCCGGCTCGGCGGAGAAGTGGTGCGGCTGTGGGTTGCGTCGGTGGACTTTCGCGAAGACGTGGTGGGCTCCGAGAAGTTGATGCTGCGCATCGCGGAAAACTACCGCAAGATTCGCAATACTTTCCGTTACATCCTCGGCAATCTGGGCGACTTCGATCCGCAGAAGGATGCGGTTCCCTTCGATCACATGGACGCGCTCGACCAATACATGCTGCGCCAGACCTTGGCCTTCGCCTCCGATGTGAAAAGCTCCTACGACGACTTTGCCTTCCACAAAATCTATCACCGCCTGAATCATTTCTGCATCGTCGACTTGAGCGCCTTTTACTTCGATGTTCTCAAAGACCGGCTGTACATCTCTGCGCCCAAGTCGCAAGGCCGCCGCAGCGCGCAGACCGCGATTTGGCGCATTGGCGAAGCGCTGGTGCGATTGCTCGCGCCCATCATGACCTTCACTTCCGAAGAGGTTTGGGATTACTTGCCCATCTCTGCCAGCCGGGTTGAAAGCGTGCATCTCGCGTTGTTTCCCTCGACTGCGGAAATTCTGGGGGATGCGAAGAACGCGTCCGCTTCCCTCGAAGGGAAGTCCAGCGAAGATTGGACGACGCTTCGATCCGTGCGGGATGAGGTTCTCAAGGCGCTGGAAGAAGCACGCAACAACAAACTGATCGGTACCGGCCTGGAGGCGCAGGTCGCCATCGCGGCGTCGGATCCAGTTTATTCGGTGCTGTCGCGTCACGCCGATCAGTTGCGCTATCTATTCATCGTCTCGTCAGTCACGCTTACGCAAGGCTCCGGCAATGGCACGGGAGGCGTGCACGTCGAGGTGAAGAAAGCCGATGGATTAAAGTGTGAGCGCTGTTGGAATTACTCGACCTACGTCGGCGAGGACAAAGCGTATCCGACGGTGTGCGAGCGCTGCAGCGCGGTGTTGAAGGAACTTGGGGCTTGAGCGACCTGTGAACTGGCGAAAGCTGCGAATATTTTGGCTCACGGTACTGGTTCTGTGCCTTATCCCTGCCACCCGTTATTATCAGATCGATGTCCCACTGTTGCGCGCTCTGAGAGGCTCCCGCGAGGTTGATCCGTTATCGTTGCACCTCGCGGGAGAATTCGTCGAAGACAACCTTGGAACCGAACAGGATGCCGATGGTTCGGTAACGGTGCGCATGATCGCGCAGCAGTATTTGTTCATTCCGCACTGCATTCTGGTTCCGGCCGGGGTTCCGGTTCATCTTCGCATCACCAGCGCGGACGCCGTTCACACGCTCACCTTCAACGGAACGGATTATGCTGTGGAGGCGCTGCCCGGGACGATCAGCGAGGCGCGGCTTCAGTTTCCCACTCCCGGCGAATTCAAGACGGTGTGCCGCGAATTTTGCGGCGCGGGACATTACGCCATGCGATCCGCGTTGAAAGTTGTGCCTCGAGACCAGTTCCCCGTTTTACATGCGGGAGAGAGGGGAAATTGTGCGGCGCAATAATCGGTTGTCCGCTGCCTCTCGACGCTTCCCGTGGCTCATGGTTTTGGGGGTGACCTTTGTTGCCGGATTAGCCGCGAGTTCAATCCTTCTCGTGGCCAGTGACAACCCGCCCGATCAAATTCCCTCGGATGTGTCGTGGACGCCGGAGACGATTGCTGCCGCTTCCTTAGGAGACGCTTTTCGCGGAATGCTGCTCGCCCGGCGCTGCGATCATTGCCATGGTTCGGAGGGATTTAGCGCTACGGCTTCGACTCCCAACCTCGCCGGCATGGACAAACTGGCAATCTGGAAGCAGTTGCAGGATTTTCGCAGTCACAAGCGGGCGTCCAAGGCGATGGAGCCAATTGCGGAGTCGCTGTCGCCGCGCGATGTGGGGGATGTGGTGGCTTACTACTCGAAACTGCCCGTGTTCACCGACGCACAGGACAATCGGAGTTTTCCGCAGCCGCGGCCCGATGCCACTCAAGCGGCAAGGGCATCGCGTCTGGTTTCGTTTGGAGACGGCGAGCGTGGCATCCCGCCCTGCCAGGCCTGTCACGGCCCGGTTGGCTATCGTCCTGGCGTTCCGTCCCTCTCGAATCAGAACGCCGGTTATGTTCTGAGCCAGCTCGAAGCATTCGCCAGCCGGACTCGAGCCAATGACATCAACATGCCGATGCGCACCATCGCAACGCTTCTCACCGGGGACGAAAGGCGCGCTCTTGCGGACTATTACGGCTCCGGCCTCGGGCTGCAGCCGGGAAGTTCAAGCGGACCGCGGTCTGCAACCGCGCCAACACCGGGCAAAACCAAATAAAAAGACCCTCCACTCGGAAGGTCTTAACTTGAGAATCGAGTCTCAGCTCAGCGCAATTCTTCCATCGCCGCTTCCAGCGCTTCCTTGCCCGGCCGGGTCATCGACTCCGGCAGCGTGGCCAGTGGCTGATCCACCATATTCAGCATATCGAGGAAGCTGGGCGCTTTGGTGTTTACGTAAAACACTCCCGTCAACACTTCGCCCTTGTCGTGCGCTTCCGAGAGGCGCGTCATGGCGGCGATTCGGTCGGTCGGGTCGTAATCTTCTTCGAGCTTGCGCAGCCGCAGGCTGGACCCATCGTGCATGGTGACGTTGACCGTGGTTCCGGCATCGTATTCCACGCCGATATCCTCGAAGTGCGGCACGAAGCTCATTTCCTGCAAGGCCTCGTCGTGATCCTTCACGTACTTGTAGGATTTGGTCGAGCCTTCGTGATCGTTGAAGGTAACGCAAGGCGAGACTACATCGAGCATCACGGTGCCATGGTGGGCGATGGCGGCTTTCAGCATGGTGCTCAACTGCCGCTTGTCGCCGGAGAACGAACGGCCGACAAACGTTGCGCCCAGTTCGATGGCTAGGCCGCAAGTGTCGATTGGCGGCAGATCGTTGATTACACCCGATTTCAACTTCGAGCCCAGATCGGCAGTGGCCGAGAATTGGCCCTTGGTCAAGCCATAGACGCCGTTGTCCTCGATGATGTAGATGAGGGGAAGATTGCGGCGCATGAGATGAACAAACTGGCCGATGCCGATGGAAGCCGTGTCACCATCGCCGCTCACCCCGAGGGCAATCAGATTGCGATTGGCCAGCAACGCCCCGGTGGCGACGGAGGGCATGCGTCCGTGCACGGAGTTGAAGCTGTGGGAACGGTTCATGAAGTAAGCGGGACTCTTGGAGGAGCAGCCGATTCCGCTCAGCTTCACGACTTGCTCGGGCTGCACGCCCATGTCATACATGGCTTCGATGATGCGCTCGGAAATAGCGTTATGGCCGCAGCCGGCGCACAGTGTGGTTTTGCCGCCTTTGTAGTCCAGAACACTCAGGCCGATGTGGTTGGTTTTCGGTTCAGCAGGCGTGGTCGCCATTACTTACCCTCCATGGTGCTTAATTCGTCGGTGACGGAGCGCGCATCGAGCGGCAATCCGTCGAGATGGCTGATGCTGCGCAGCCGCGTAATCAGTTCCGGTTTCAGGTCCAGCTTGAGCAGGCTGAGCATTTGAGCGTCGCGGTTTTGCTCGACCACATAAATCCGCTCGTGCTGCTCGATAAATTCATGCACCTCGCGGGTGAAGGGATAAGCCCGCAGCCGGAGGTAGTCGGTTTCGACGGCGTACTCGTTGCGCAGCTGGTCGCGGCTTTCGATGACGCCCCAATGCGAAGTCCCATAGGCGATGATTCCGATTTTTGCGTTCGCGCCCCTCAGAATCTCCGGCCGCGGCACAAACGAGCGCGCCGTCTCGAACTTGCGGTTGAGCCGCTCCATATTATTTTCGTAGTCGTCGGGCCGCTCGCTGTAGTTGGATTGATCGTTGTGTCCGCTGCCCCGCGTGAAGTAGGCAGCCGCAGGATGCTCGGTTCCCGGCAGAGTGCGGTATCCCACGCCGTCGCCATCCAGATCTTTGTAACGCGCAAAACCGCCCAGCTTTAGCAAGTCCTCTTTGTCCAGCACTTTGCCGCGCTTAATGGGCGTGGTCGGATATTCAAATGGATCGGACATCCAGTTATTCATGCCAAGATCCAGATCCGACATGACGAAGACCAGCGTCTGGAATTGTTCCGCCATGTTGAAGGCCTCCGAGGCCATGCTGAAGCACTCCGCCACCGAACACGGAATCAGCATGATGTGCTTGGTATCGCCGTGGGAAAGAAAAGCCGTGGAAAGAATATCGCCTTGCGAAGTGCGCGTAGGCAGGCCGGTCGAGGGCCCGACGCGCTGGATGTCCCAAATTACACCAGGAACCTCCGCGTAATACGCCAAGCCGGAAAACTCCGCCATCAGCGAAATGCCCGGACCCGCGGTCGCGGTCATGCTGCGCGCCCCCGCCCAGCCCGCGCCGATCACCATGCCGATCGCCGCCAGCTCATCTTCGGCCTGGACAATGGCAAACGTCGCCTTGCCGTCGGGGCCGATGCGGTATTCCTTCATGTACTCGATCATCGTCTCCACCAGCGAAGACGAAGGCGTGATCGGGTACCAGGTGACCACGGTGCATCCGGCGAACATGCTGCCTAGAGCCGCAGCCGAATTGCCGTCAATGATGATCTTGCCCGCGGTCTTGTCCATGCGCTCGATGTAGAACGCGCCGCGTTTCTGCAAGCTGGCTTTGGCGTAATCGAATCCCGCCTGCGCCGCGGCCAGATTCAAGTTGGCCGCCTTCACTTTCTTGGCGAATTGCTTGCGGATGGCCTTCTCCACCTCGCCCATCTCAATCGTAAGCAGTTGCGCAACCACGCCCACGTACACCATATTCTTGACCAGTTTGCGCAGCTTCGCTTCCGGGCAAACCGCCGCCACGAGCTTGTCGTAGGGGACCGAATAGAAAATCAGGTCGTCGCGCAGCTTGTCGAGGGCAAGGGGTTCGTCGTAGAGCACGGAAGCGCCGGGCGCCAGCGACATCACGTCGTCCTGGGCGGTCTCGGCGTTCATGGCCACCAGAAAGTCGATCTCCTTCTTGCGGCCAATATAGCCATCTTTGTTGGCACGAATGGTGTACCAGGTCGGCAGGCCGGCGATGTTCGAGGGAAAAAGATTCTTGCCTGAGACGGGCACGCCCATCTGGAAAATGGCACGCAACAATACTGTGTTTGAGCTTTGCGAGCCCGAGCCATTCACCGTAGCGACCTGAATGCTCATGTCATTGACAATGCGCTTTCGCCCCAATCGCCCGCCCGTACCCTGGGGCGCAACATCCGTAGTGGCCATCCCTACACCTTCCTTTGATGAGTGCTGGAGTTGGATCCGCGCGAATCCCACGAATCGCGCGAGGTAAACAGACGATTATACGGCGGCGGAGTTCCGCCGACACGCCTAATCGTTCGCACACCGACCGGGAGTAACCAATTTGGAAACGAGAAGAAAGGATTACTCCGGGCTCAAGACTCGGTCTTGAAGAACTGGGCCATGTTACGGAACTTATTATATCGTGACACGAGTAAATCCGCGAGGGGGAGTTTCTTCAGTTCCGAAAAGTGCTGCTGCAAGCTGACGTCGAGCAAATTTGCCGCCGCTTCGTAATCCCGGTGGGCGCCGCCTTCGGGTTCGGGAACGATGCCGTCGATGCAGCCCAGTTCGCTGAGATCCGTGGCCGTGATGTGCATGGCTTCCGCGGCCAACTCTTTCTTGGTGGCGTCTCGCCACATGATAGCGGCGCAGCCCTCGGGAGAAATTACCGAGTAGATCGAGTTCTCCATCATCAGCACGCGGTCGGCGACGGCGATAGCCAACGCTCCGCCGCTGCCGCCAACCCCGATCACAGTCGCGATAATAGGGACTTCGAGACGCGCCATCTCGCGCAAGTTATGCGCAATCGCCTCGGCCTGTCCGCGCTCTTCGGCGTGAATTCCGGGGTATGCTCCATCCGTATCCACCAAAGTAAAAATCGGCCGGCGATATTTTTCCCCAATCTGCATCACGCGCAGCGCTTTGCGGTACCCCTCCGGATGGGGCGTGCCGAAATTGCGGTGAACACGCTGCTTCATGTCCCGGCCCTTCTGCGTGCCGACGACAAGAATTTCCTCGCCGTGGAAGCGGGCCATTCCGCAGACGATTGCCGCGTCGTCTCCGAAGGTGCGATCGCCGTGGATCTCGCTCCAGTCGGTGAACAGCCGCTCGATATAGTCGAGCGTCTGCGGCCGCTGCGGATGCCGGGCCAGTTCCGTTTTCTGCCAGGCGGTCTGCGAAGCCTTCATCTCCTGCCTGAGCGTATGCACGCGCTCGTGCAGTTGCGCCAACTGGCGGTGAGTCTCGTCGTCCTGTACTGTCGTCGCCTCTATCAACGCCACCTGGCGTTCGATCTGATCCAGTTCCTGCTGCGCTTTGTCGTTTGCTTCCATGAATTCCGGCTAATCGTATTTCAGTAGATCGCTTTCAGGAGATCACTCGCACGCTGCCGCGCCCGCACAATTCTTCAACCCGCGCAATGAAGTTGCGATCCGGCAGGATATTATAGCCCTCCGCTTCCATCACTACCATGAAATCCCCGGCGCGTTCCACATCAAACAACACCCGGGCCTCGCCCTTGCGCTCCTGAAAAAGCAAGTGAAGATCGTCTACCGTTGACTCAGCCGCGGTCTCCAGCGGTACTCGTATACGAATGGCGCGCGGCAGCGGAACCTTGGCGTCCTCCAGCGGCATAATTTCGGCGGCCGTAATTTTGGGATTCGTTCCCTCCTCAATTCTCACTCCCGCCCTCACCAGCACCGCGACTTCCAGCTTCACTTTGTCACCCAGGCGCTTGTAGGCTTCCGGGAAAACGATCATGTCGAGGGAGCCTGACATGTCCTCGAGCGTGGCTTGCGCGTAAAAATCTCCGCGCTTGGACTTGAGGACGCGCAGGTTACCAATGATTCCGGCGGTGGCGATGGTCTCATCCTTGCCGGTTGATTTCGTCATGGCGCCAATTTCCGCGATGCTCAGTGCTCGCAAGTCTTGCAGCTTGTCTTTGTATTTTTCCAGGGGATGGCCGCTGATGAAAAATCCCAGGATTTCCTTTTCCGATGCCAGCCGTACCTGTTCGTCCCAGTCGGGAATATTTGGCAGCTTGTCGTTGTTCGCTTCGGACTCTTCCTGCTGAAACACGCCGAACAGCCCGTGCTGTCCGGACTCCGCGTCGCGCTGAGCCTTCTGCGCACGCTCCATGGCGCGGTCCAGCACCGCCATTAATTGCGCACGCCGGCCGAGGGAATCCATTGCGCCGCTTTTAATTAATGATTCCAGCACGCGCTTGTTCAGTAGCCGCAGGTCAACGTTCTCGCAGAATTCGTAAATCGATTTGAATCGCCCTAATTTCTTCCGCGCCGCGACGATCGATTCAATCGCATTGCCGCCGACATTTTTTACGGCGGCCAAGCCGAAGCGGATGGCTTCTCCATGCGGGGTGAAGTTCGCGTCGGAGACGTTGATGTCCGGCGCTTCGACCGCGATGCCCATTTCCCGGCATTCGTTGATGTACTTCACCACATCGTCGGTGCTGCCGGTGACCGACGTAAGCAGAGCCGCCATAAACTCGACGGGATAGTGCGTCTTTAAGTATGCGGTGTGATAGGCCAGCAGTGCGTAGGCGGCGGAGTGCGACTTGTTGAAACCGTAGCCGGCAAACTGCGCCATGAGATCGAAAATCTTCTCGATCTTCCTCGCCGGAAATTTTCGCTGGGCCGCGCCTTCCACGAAGCGTTCGCGCTGCTGCGCCATCTCCGCAGCGTTCTTCTTTCCCATGGCGCGGCGCAGCAGGTCGGCTTCGCCCAGGGAGTAACCCGCCAGCCGGTTGGCGATCTGCATCACCTGTTCCTGATACACGATCACGCCGAGAGTTTCCTGGAGAATCTCTTTCAGCTCCGGCAGTTCGTATTCCACTTTCTTGCGTCCGTGCTTGCGGTCGACGAAGTCGTCGATCATTCCCCCCTGGATCGGACCGGGCCGGTAGAGCGCATTCAAGGCTGTAAGATCCTCAATGGAATTCGGCTGATACTTGCGCAGCACGTCGCGCATGCCGTGCGATTCAAACTGGAAGACGCCTGAAGTCAATCCTCTGTGGAAGACTTTTTCATAAGTTTCCGCATCATCCAAGGGAACTGTTTCGAGCGTGATCGGCGTTCCCCGCGTTTGCACGATGAGTTTCAACGCATCGGTGAGAATCGTCAACGTGGTCAGGCCGAGAAAATCCATCTTCAGCAGGCCCATCTTTTCGATGGCCACCATGTCGAAGGCGGTAACGATTTCGTCGTTCTTGGTCTTGTGCAGCGGAACCAATTCGGTGAGAGGCCGCGGCGAAATTACCACTCCGGCGGCGTGCACACCGGAGTTCCGCACCATCCCTTCCAGCTTTCTCGCAGTCGCGATCAGCTCGCGAATCTGGCCGTCTTTCTCCATCGCCTCGCGCAGTTGCGGAGAATCTTCGATGGCCTGGTCGAGCGTGATGTTGAGCTGGAGCGGAACCATCTTGGCGATGCGATCGACATCGGCGTAAGGGATGTCCATGGCGCGGCCCACGTCCTTGATCGCCGCCTTGGCCGCCATGGTGCCGAAGGTGATAATCTGCGCCACGTTGTCGCGGCCGTATTTTTGTGTGACGTAGTTGATCACCTCGCCGCGCCGGTTCATGCAGAAATCGATATCGATATCCGGCATGGAGACGCGCTCAGGGTTCAGGAAGCGCTCGAATAGCAGCTCGTGCTGCAGTGGATCGATATCGGTGATGCCGAGCGCATAGGAAACCAGCGACCCGGCGGCCGATCCGCGCCCTGGTCCCACGGGAATGTCGTGCTCTTTAGCGTAGCGGATGAAGTCCCAGACGATGAGGAAATATCCGGGAAACTTCATCTGTTGAATGATGGCGAGTTCCCGCTCGAGCCGCTGCTCGTAATCCGCAATCGAGTGCTTGAGCTTGCCCTGCTCGTGCAGCGGGCGTAAGGCCGTGAGACGGCGCGCGAAGCCTTCGCGGGAAACGTGCATAAAATAGCTGTCGATCGTGTAGCCGGGCGGGACGTCGAACTGCGGAAACGGCGTGGCCACTTTTTCCAGGCGCAGGCTGCACCGCTCGGCGATATCCAGCGTGCGCGTTAGAACTTCGGGCGAGTCCTTGAACACGCGGTACATTTCGTCACGGCTCTTGACGAAGAATTGCGTTCCATCGAACTTCATCCGCGCCGTGTCGTGAATCGACTTTCCGGTCTGGATGCAGAGCATTACATCCTGGGCGTGGGCGTCGTCCTCACAGAGATAGTGGCTGTCGTTGGTCGCCACTAGGGGTAAGCCGAGGTCGTTTTCCAGCTGAAACAGTCCCGGATGGATCTTGTGCTCCATCGCTAAACCTTGGTCCTGAATTTCAAGGTAAAAATTCTCTTTGCCGAAAATGTCGCGATAAGCTCCCGCTGCCGCGAGCGCGGCATCATATTTTCCTTCCATCAACCGCTCCGCCACTTCGCCTTTCAGGCATCCCGAGAGGCCGATCAGGCCGCGGGAATGTTCCGCCAGAAACTTCTTGCTCACTCGCGGCTTGTAATAAAAGCCGTGCAGCGAAGCTTCCGACGTAATCTTCACCAGATTGCGGTAACCTTCTTCGTTCTGAGCCAGCACCAGCAGATGGTTGTAGGTATCGCCATCGGGCGGCGTGCGCTCGATGTTGTGATCGTCTTTCTTGCAGATGTAAAGCTCGCAGCCGATGATGGGCTTGACATCATATTTATGCGCCGCGTTCACGAAGTGCACCGCGCCGAAAATATTCCCGTGGTCGGTCATGGCGACGGCGGGCATGCCAAGTTCTTTCACTCGCTGGCAAAGTTTTTCGACGTCGCAGGCGCCGTCCAGCAAGGAGTAATCGGTATGGAGGTGCAGGTGGACGAATTGGGACATAGGGCTCAGTTTGATTTTATCTGTCGCAGCGCAACCATGCCGAAGAACATTTATCCACAGCAAGTGGAAAACGCCGGCGGTGGGCAGGGCAAGGAGCTTGGAGAGCCTAGTTAGATTTAACGATACCACTCAATCCAGCGACAAGAAATGTGGCGAGCACCCATCCCAGAATGATTATAAGCCAACGGCACCATCGAAGAAACGCGGAGGATGTGAAAGAGCGAGGCAAATCCTCGGTTAGAAATTTTTGGAGGCGGGCTGACCTGCCGGCGGAAATCGGTGCGGTGGGTTGCGGCTTAGGCGATGGATCCGGCTGCCAGTGTTCGTCCTGGCCGAGCTTCACCAGCGGAATGCAGTTCTCCAGCGAATACATAAACGGGCTGAACGGCGGGTAATTGTCCGGAACGCGCCCGTGGTTTCGTAGGTCGCTATAAGCATCTTTGTCCGTCGGTACCATGACTCCGGCAACTCTGGCCCGGCGGAATACGATCCAGCCAAGCAGAGTCAGCCCGCCCGCTTCGACTAGCGCTCTGAGAGGGGATATGCCGTATCCAATCGTCGCCCAGGAAATGTCATCTTTGGTGCGGAGCCACCAGCGTTCCGGGGCGAGAGCGGGCTTCTTGCGGGCTTGTTCCCTGGTACGTTTCTCCAACTCCATCAGGATCTGATTCGATCCTTCGTCATCTCCCAGATCACGCAAAACTCTTGCCAACTGGCGGTAGGGTTGCGCAGAAAAATCGGAGAGAGCAAGCCACTTTAGCCTCCAATCCCCATCATTCTTCAGATCGTCCGATATCCCACCATAGACAAGACCGTCGAGGTCGAGTTTTCCCTGCTGTTTGGGCCAGCTCTTCTTGTCGCTCCACAAACGTCCCACCGCGAAATCGCTGAGATCGAGTTCGGTGATCGCCTGAACTTCGTTCCAATAGAAACCACCTTTAACGGAGGACTCAGTCAGCGTGAACTTTTCGAATTTACCTTTGGAACAGTCCAAATCGGTTCCGATACGAGACCCCTCAAGAGTCACTTCGCCCTGAGCGGAGAATCCCTTCCGCAGGAACGCAGATCGATTGATTTCCGCACGTTCGGCAATGAGGGCTTTCCCGCTGGGGTATTGGAAGCTGCCCTTGTCGCATTCCAAGTCAGCCCCGATATGGGCTCCGCGCAGGTTGACCTGGCCGGTTGCCGAGAAGTCGTCCTTGAGAAAAACGGTGCCGCCGATTTCAGAACGCTCTGCGGTTAGCGCTTCGCCTTTAGGATTGTCGAAGTGGCCACCGCTGCAATCCAAATCCTTTCGAATGCGGATTCCCAGCAGGACTACTTCGCCTTCGGAGGAAAACTCGTAGCTAAGCCGAACACTTCCTCCAACCTCGGCGATCTCGGCGGAAAACGCCGTGCCTCCCCCCGGCACGCAGCTTTCCGTGTTCGCAGGTCAGGTCCCTTCCAATGCTTGCGGCATAAAAGAAAATCCCTCCTTCCGACGAGGCGTTGTCCATAAGAGCCCCGCCGGTAATTTGGGAATGACTTGCGTCGAGGGCCAGAGTGTTTTGTCCTGGGTTCTTAAATGTAGTGTGATCGCACTTAAGGTCGCCGCCGATTTGTGCCCCGTAGAAGTTGGCGGAGCCCATGAATGAGCTATTGTCCAGCAGGACAGCGCCTCGAATCGCGACAGTGGCGGCATAGAGCGCGTAGCCGCCGGAACCGGTCAGACTGGCATCTCGGATGTCCAAATCACCACCGATGCGTGCCCCGTAAATTCTGATACCGCCGATGGCTTGAAAATGATCTGAGAGGAAAACGGTACCCGTTATCTGGGCCGTCTCGGCGAAAAGGGCGTCGCCAGCCTTGTTACCGAAGTTGCCGACATGACAATCCAGATCACCTGCAACCTTAGTGCCGTATAGGCTGATCTTACCCACAGAGCGGAAACCGTGCGACAGAAATATTGTGCCTTTTATATCGGCTTCGTCGGCATTGAGCGCCTCGCCCGCCGCATTACTCATGCGGCCACCGTAACAGTCCAGATCGCCTCCTATCTTGGCCCCTTTCAGGTTGATCTTGCCGGCAGCCTGGAAGCGCTCCGACAGAAATATTGCGCCTTTTATATCGGCTTCCGCGGCATCAAGCGCCTCGCCCGCTGTGCCACTCAGGTTGCCGCCGTAACAGTTGAGATCGCCTCCTATCTTGGCCCCGTAAAGACTGATCTTGCCTACGGATTGAAAATCATCTGAAAAGAAAATGGTACCCGCAACCTCGGCTGTATTGCCGAAAAAGGCGTCCCCTTCCGAGTTGCTGAAATTGCCGCCGTGGCAGTCGAGATCGCCCCCTATTTTGGCCGCATAGAAATTCAGGTTCCCGTGCGAGGAGAATCCGAGATCCATAAAGACAGGTCCGCGCACGATGGCATTATCCGCACTGATTGACTCTACGTTGCTTCCCGTGAAGGTCAGTGACGGCACCGTGATTGCCTGAAGATTGCAGTCTCCGAGGATTAGACAGCGGTAGCAGGTAAGGGGAAATGGGATGGTGGCGGCAGATAGATCTAATTCGCCGCTAATCTTAGCCGCATAAATAGAAAGACCTCGCGGATCGACCATCTTCGAGGCTTCTGGGTCTGCGCAGATCCAGCGGATGAAATCGGCGCGAATGCTTCGTTCGTCTGGCCAGTCTTGGCCTTGAGAAGGGTCGTTCCTCTTGTCCGTATCGCTGTTACTTGCTCCACCTAAAGCCCAACGGCCGTCTACCGCCGCATCCATTAGCCGCTTTTCTGCGTTGGTGAGCTTGTCACGAAACTTCTGGGGAAGTATTGCATCTAGGCGTTTCGAGGAGGGCATAGAATCAGGCAAAGTACACTCCTATCCGAGGCAGACGAAGGTCTGCCCGTCGAAAAACGGGTTCATCTTAACACGCGTTGCAAGTTACAGAGGCTGAGCAGGTGAGCGGGCTAGCTTGGTAGGATCTGGCGTTGAAGAGTCACTGGCCTACCGGCGGCCCAGGCACGTGGAAATCCACCCCGCGCTGGTCGTTCTCTTTGGTGGTGGCGGGAATATCGAGATCCGACAGCGGAACCTTCTGCGTATGTTGCGGGTTGAAATTCCACAGGGTCTGGCCGACGATTGCGTAGTTGTGTATTTCTTGTTTGTGCTCATCGCGGAAAACCAACACCGTGGTCGCCGCCGCTTCGTTGAGTTCCTCGTGCTCGCGCGGAGGCGGAGGAGCCGACCGCGCATACAAATCCTGATCGCCTTGCTCGCGCATTCTCTGTTCATCAAGGCTCTGCTGATTCATCTCATTCGCCAGACCGGTTTGATATTGCTGGTCTTGATCGTACGAAGAGCCGGAATCCCACCACCAGTAGGGATCGAATGCGCCGTATCCCCAGGGATATCCGTAGCCGCGGCAGGGATATCCGTAGCAATTATTTCTGGAACCGTAGCCGTAGGTGCGAATTCGCAGGCTGGGCGAAGAGTTGTAGGCGCGCGAGTTGTATCTCGACACAGGCGGATGGAAGCTGGATGATCCGCGAGCGCCGCCTGGGACGAAACTGGAGTGCGTACCGGCCAAGGCGTGAGGGGCAGCGGAATGGCCCGAGAAGCTGCCGTGCGAAGAGAAGCCGGCGTGTCCGGCAGCGGAGCCGTGTCCGGCGCCGTGCTGGGCCCATACTTGCACAGACGCCGCCAGAACAAGCAAAGCCGCAACCGCCATCAGGCGCCGCATGGCCTTATTATATGCCTGATTCAGTCGGTGAGGCCCCAAGAATTTGTGATTACCGAAGACCCCTACCGCTTCCTATTTTTGGCCTTCCTGGCAGTTGACTTTTTGGCCGGTGCCTTCTTGCTGGGGTGCCGGGCGGCAATGGGACGCTTGGCGACTGGAGCTTTGCGGACACGCTTCGCCCGTTTTTCCACGGCCGTGACGGGTTTGACCGGCTTCGCCTTAGGCGCAGTTGCGGGAACCAGAGCAGGGACGGCTGGAGCTGCTGCCGCCGCTTTCTTCCCTTTGCCCTTTACCGGCTTACCTGGAACTTGCGCTGCGGGCGCGGCCGACGCGGCTGCCTTGGGTCCGCGTCCACGCCTTGGCGGCGGTGGGGGCGGTGGTGGAGGCGGAGCGAATGGCTTGAGAAATTTCAAGGTCTCAGTCCGCGACCGCAGTTTCCCATCCAACAGCAGCATGAAAACATCGCGCGCAATCTTCGGATATTCCGGCAACTGCGGCGTGATCAGCAACTCCGTCATTTCGGGCAGCGGAATGCGCTTCTGCACGTCCCGCCACTTGGTGAAGAAGTTCTTGATCTTCTGCGCCACGGCCTGCTGCCGCGCCGTCACCGCCAGAAACAAAACCATCTCGGGGCGCGCCGCGGACAGCAGATTCCACGTCCGCGAAGGCGTCGCCGCTTCCTTCCCCATCAACCGTTTCGCCAAGTCCTTGGCGTGATCCTCGATGTCCCGCCAAGCCTCCACCAAATCCTTGCGTGGGATCTGCCGCCGCAAATCCGCCACATCTTTATCGGAAAGGTGCGCGGTCAAGAAATGCATCACTGCCGCGGAGGGATCGACCGTGTAGCCGAGATCCACTATCTGCTGCCGCGTTTTCATCAACTGGCTCAGGCCGTTTGTATCCACCTTGGCCGTAGTCCAGTGCGGATGCAGCACCTTCAGGAAGTCTTCCTTCTCCAGAGCACGCACCACGCTCAGCGGATCGTCTTCGTGCGCCAGTTGCGCAATCTCATGCCCCACCGCGCTTTTCGAGATGTATTCGATGTACTTATTCTCTATGGCGGAGTTGTAGCGCTGCTGGGTCCGCTCCTCCAGCGGCCAGTGGAAGCGGGCCGCAAACCGCGTGGCGCGAATCAGCCGCGAGGGATCTTCCACGAAGGAATAGTTGTGCAGAATCCGCAGCACCTTCGCCTCAATATCGGCCACGCCGTTGAACGGATCGAGCAGCAGCCCGCGCGATCCCTCATTCAGCGAGAGCGCCATAGCATTCACGGTAAAGTCGCGGCGCCGCAGATCTTCCTGAATGCTGGCGGGCGCAATTACCGGCGGCCTGCCGACTTTCTCATACTGTTCGGTGTGGGCCATGCCGATTTCGGCTCGCACGTTGCCCGGCAGCACCAGAAACAGCGTGCGCACGTCTTCTTCGTGGCCAGCCAGTTGCGCGCCCGCGCGCTCGAAATCCCTTTGCAGTTTTAAGGGATTGCCTTGGACGGTGAAGTCCAGATCGCGGATGGTGAACCCGCTGATAATGTCGCGGATTGCGCCACCGGTAAGGTAGAGGGTGATTCCCGCCGCGCGGGCTATGTCTTGCACCAGATTGACGCCCTTCAACTGATCCGGCGTCAACCGGATTTCCATGGTGTAAATATAATCAGCCATTCGTCTTCAAACGATCCCAACAAGCGGCCGAGGCGGCGTCTTCTACCGAACCTTACAGATCCTGGGGTCTAAATCCCGCCTACGCCAATGTTTTGCACACGATTTCCACAGCCGGACTCGGCCCAGCCTCGGCAATTCGGCTCCGCACCCTACACAAGCCGTTCAATACAATACACTTATCCAGACTTGAGCCACACCGGGGCAACTTAAAGGAATAACACAACGTTTACAATTTGGCTACTGCCAACGTGGATTCCCGCGTTTTTCCACAAAATAGTGCGAGAATCGGGTTGGGTGGTTTGTCGTTTGTCGTTCGTTGGTTGTCGTTGGCTCGGTCGCAGTTGCCCTTTGGGCCAACGGCCAAGGACGAACGACCAACGACGCTTTTAGCAGCCCATGCCCTCGACCCACAAGAAAGTCATCGTCCGCAAGATGGACCGGGATTCCGTCTCCGGCTACGTTTCGCCAGCGCAATTCGTCAACGAAGGCAAACTCGAATTGCTCAACACCGCCGGCAACGTCGTCGCCATGGACTTGCGCGAGATCAAGGGTGTCTATTTCGTGCGCGAGTTCGGCGACTCCGAATCGCTCACCCGCAAGACTTTCACTTCCCGTCCCCGCTCCGAAGGCCTGTGGGTGCGCCTGCGCTTCAAGGACAACGAAATCCTCGAAGGCCTCATGCCCGCCGACCTCACCCTAACCACGCCCGAAGGTTTCCTCATCAATCCTCCGGACCAGCGCTCGAACACGCAACGCATCTTCGTCCCCCGCACCGCACTCGAATCCCTGACCGTGCTGGCCGTGATTGGAGCAACGCGCCGCCCACGGCGTGGCGCGGCGGATGATCAGCGGCAGGTGACGCTGTTCGAGGAATGAGTACTCTGAGCCTAGATCGGTACTGATGCGATCACCGCGAAACTTGATTACACGCCTTCGTACGAATATCCTTAGCAAAGATGCTAACCCGTTGCTACGCAGACAACTATCGCTGCCTCTCAAGCTTCGAACTTCCGCTTGAGCCACTCACGGTTCTCTTAGGGCCGAACGGCTCGGGCAAATCGACGCTCCTCGGGCTGATTGCCAAGTTGCGGGATTTCATCCTGGGACGCGGGTCCTCCTTGGATTTGTTTCCTCCAGAAACTCTAACTCGCTGGGATCAACGTACAGAACAAACCTTTGAGCTCGGCCTTCAGCTTGAGCGTGGCAAATATTTGTATCGGTTGCGAATCAGCCACAGACCGGAACAGGCGCTAAATAAAGTCATGGAGGAACGGCTGACGTTAGACGGGCAGCCGCTGTTCCGTTCGGATGACCAGGAAATTCAGTTGTACAACGACTGGCACACTGCGGGCCCGCTGCTAATGCCCGACTGGCATATTTCGGGCATCTCACGCATCTACGAGCGGAACGACAACACGAAGCTGTGGGCCTTCCGCCGTTTTGTCGAGGACATCTTTGTTCTCGCCCTCAATCCCTCACTTGTTACGGCCGTCAGCGCCGAAAAGCAGCCGGTCACCATGCCGAAGCCGGACTGCTCGGACTTCGCTGGCTGGCTACGCCACGTTGCAACGTCCGAGGCCTTGGCCAGGCAGGAGGCCGAGCAGAACTTGGCAAAGGGGGAACTCCCAGGATTCCGAGTCTTCCAAGCGGAAGCTTCAGGTGACGCCCAAATACTGCAGTGCATCTTTCAATCGGGTTCCATTCCTAGGAAGTTCCGTCTGGACGAACTTTCCTCGGGACAGATCGCCCTCATCATCCTAGAAACAGCTCTAGCCGTGGTCGGAGAACGGCACGGCGCGCTGCTCTTGGATGAACCAAGCAATTTCCTCGGCCTCAGCGAAATCCAGCCTCTGCTGACCCGCCTTCAGGATGCGGCCCTCGAACGTCGCTTTCAAGTCATTCTCTCCGCTCACCATCCGATGGCGGTGAATTTCCTCGCAGCCGCACATGGCTTATGGCTGGATCGCGAACCGATTGGTCCGGTCCGATTCAGTCGAATTCAAATTGACCAGGACATTGCTGAGGGGAAAGCGGGAGTGTCCATTTCTGATCTCGTTGCACGCGGTTGGTTATCCGGCTTAGGTGTAAATTCTCCGGATACTACGGCCAAGCCCTAAGCATTTCCTCCAGGACGTAAACTTCTATGAGTCGTGTTTGCAGAATCGTGGTCGTCTGTGAGGATTGGCGTCAATCATCCTTCGCCCGCGGTTTTCTCGCACGCGCCGGTGTTGATGGACGAAGCCTCGATCTTAAGGTCAATCCTGGGGGATCGGGACACGACTTTGTCAAAGGAACATTCGTCGAAGAAGTAGGCAACCTTGCCAGATTCTCAGAGGGCCGAGGTGTTCTGGGATTGCTGGATGAGGACGGGATGGGGGCGGCAACGCGTCAGCGGGAAGTCGGAGATAGGCTCCGAGGACGCGGGCTTCCCCCCATTGCCGCCGATGATGGTCGCTGTCTGCTCCTGCCCACGCGAAACATTGAAACGTGGCTCTACTGGCTAACCGCCCTGCGAAACCGCGAGGCCATAGCCGTCGATGAAACGACGGATTACAAGAGGAACGGGCCGCCAGCGGGCGGTACCCGCATCGAGGACGCCGATGCCCGGCCATCGGGCGAGTTCTTGCACGGTCTCGATCATAGGTCGCTGCCCATGGGATGCCCACCAATGCTCCAGCGAGCTCTCCCGGAACTTCGCCACTTTCTCGATGCCGTTCGCAGATGAGCGGGAGGGGGGCTGGCTGTGATCTTTCAACACGTTGTTCCCAAGAAGTGAATAGTCCATTCGCTCCGAACCGGAGAAGCTGATGGTGCTGACCAATCCGCTTCCCAGGAGTCGATCGAATGGACCTTCACCAGAATGCCCGACTTACCTTTCGTAGTCGAGAGGCTTTAGCCAAGAAAATCATTGTCGAGAGGGTGACGTTGAACGCGGCTGCAGCCGCGTTCAACGTCAGCCGAAAAACCGCCGCCAAGTGGCTCGGCCGCTACCGCACCCTGGGTTTGCCCGGCTTGCGGGATCGTTCCTCCCGTCCGCTGCACAGCCCGCGCAGAACCTCGTCGCAGTTAATCGCTCAGGTCATCGCCTTGCGCCGCCAGCTTCGCCCCGCTTACCAGATCGCCCAAGCCACCCGCCTCAGTCCCGCCACCGTCAGCCGCATCCTCCGGCGCGCTCACCTCAACCGCTGGCGTCATCTCCATCCCGCCCCACCCGTCGTGCGTTATGAACATCCCGCTCCCGGCGATCTGCTCCACCTCGACATCAAAGCCATGACCCGCTACCAGCGCGTCTCCCTGCGCGGCGATGGACGCCGCCGCGGCCGTCCCCAGTTCGCCGGCTGGCAAGCCTTACACGTCGCCATTGACGACCACTCCCGCCTAGCCTTTTCCCGCATGCTCCCCAACCAGAAAGCCGACACCACCGTCGCTTTCCTGCGCGCCGCCGTCGCTTTCTATGCCCAGCACGGCGTCCCCATTCGCCGCCTGCTCACCGACAACGGTCACAGCTACCGCTCCCACTTGTTCCGCCACGCTTGCGCCGAACTCGGCCTACGCCACCACTTCACCCGCCCCTACACGCCCCGCACCAATGGCAAGGCCGAACGCTTCATTCAAACCGCCCTGCGCGAGTGGGCCTATGTCCGCCACTACGTCAACTCAGAGGAACGCGATCAGCAGCTCTCGCCCTGGCTCAAGCACTACAACTTCCACCGTCCGCATGGTAGTCTCGGTTACGCTCCACCCATCAGCCGCGCGTCTCCGGCGGGTACAACGTCTTGATAGATCACAGCCCATGCGCCACCACGCCAAGAGGACGACGGCTTTCACCTAAGCTCAGTTCGACGGAGTCAGCAAGAAGGCGTGGTTGTGCCCGCTCTTGGTTCCATAGCCAGTGATCTGTCCGGAGGCGTTGATCGCGTTGGCGTTGATCAGCACCCAGCCGGAGTTTGCCGGGATCAGGTCGTTCAAGTCCTGCATGCCGCCGGTCGAGGTCCACAACATGGCATGCGCGGCGTTGTCCGCGATGTTTCCGTAGCCCACGATCTCGCTGCTACCGTTGATGCCGAACGCAATGCTGTAGGTCCCACCCGGCAGCGCGCCCAGGTCTTCGATTTCATTGTCAGCGTCCCACATCACCGCGTGCCACGCCAGAACCGCTCCCGAGTTCGACTGCCCCGCGATAATGCCGGACGAATTGATCGCGTTGGCCATGCTCGTGTCTCCACCGGAGAGCGTTCCCAGATCCTTCATGCCGCCCGCCGGCGTCCACTCAAAACCATGGGAAGTAAGCGGCGGTCCGTAGCTGAACACCGATTCCCCGACAATCTCGCCGCTATCGTTAATGTCCAGTGCCGCCGTGAATATGCTTTTGGGCAGCGCACCCAGCTTCTTGATTTTATTGTCGGTCCAACTCGCCCCCTCCACCACGGTTGCGTTTACGAACGAATCGCCGGCAATCACTCCCGCGGAATTGATTTCGAAGGCGCAGCTCGAATCGCCCCCGGATAGCTTGCCTAGGTTGACCATTCCACCAGCGGAGGTCCACTCGAAAGCGATGAAGTTGTATTCGGTGAGCAGGCCGGTGCTGGTATTGGAGTAGCCCACCACCTCGTCGGCATCGTTAATGCCTATGGCCCCGCTGATATTGCCTCCGGGCAACGTGCCCAGGTCCTTCAGACCGCCGCTCTTGGTCCAGTAAAAGGCATGCTGCCCGGCGCCGGTCCCGGTGCAGGGATATCCCTCACCATTCGCCGTGTCCGAACAGCCTACAACCGCGCCGCTGGTGTTGATCCAGAAACCGCTGCTCTCGTTGTCACCTTTAAGGACTCCTATATCGGTGATGGTGTAGGTCTGCGCCGCCGCGCCGGCGGCCACGGATACTGCTAGACAAATTCCGAGCAGGGACTGCTTAATCACAGCTGATTCTCCTTCTTCGTCTTGTAGCCCAGTATGCCATCGTCTCGCGGAGACAGCGAAATCGGTAGTACATGAGGACACGGGCTAGCTGGCCCATGCGCCATCACGACCGAGGTTGCCCCATCCCGCCCGCGATTTTCGGCGGGTGGGACACGATGCTGTATGGGCCACGGTGAGGCGACCCAAGCGCATCCTTTCGAATCCTTTGCGAGAGGCTAGATCGGCAAAGGCGCGCGGCACCAGCGAAATCCACAGCCCCACTGTGACATCTAACCTTGCCCTACGCAAGAAATCACGTCATCATAGTCGAAGCACAGACGGGATACTGAGCCGGAGGAAGAATCGACCTAAGTCCTTTAGATGACGTATCTTACCCGTAACTCCTTTAAAAGGCGTATTTTGCAGACACGATTTTCCAAACCCCGCGCCCAGCGGTATTTTCAGAAAAAAAGATGGGTGGGGGACCCCCCAAACGAATGCAAGTTTATGCTTCCCTGACCCCCGCCCATGCCCCTGCCAACCACATTCGCCACAAGAATATTAATGGCAGAAATTCACAGGCAGACCAGGTACGGATTCCAGCCAGCAGGGCGCCGGTACCACTTGCGCTCAATTCTCCGGAGTCAGCAGAAAGCCGTGGTTGAGCCCGCCATTGATTCCGTGCCCCAGGTCGCCCAGCCCCGACGCCAGCCCCTCCCCTGCTCTGGTGTACGATTTACTCGCGTCCATCCATCGACCATGAAACTCGCACAAATCGCATCCACCCTCAACGCGCGCCTGGAAAACGGATCGCCTGACATCGAGATCACCGGCCTCAATGGCATCGAGCAGGCTGGGCCGGGAGAGCTGACCTTCGTCTCCAATCCCAAGTACGCTGCCGCGGCGCGCTCGACCAAGGCTTCCGCCGTGATCGTGGCCGAGGACTTCCCAGCGATTTCGGCCGCCATGCTGCGCGCCAAAGATCCTTATCTATCTTTCGCTCACGCCCTTGAGCTGTTCCATCAACCGCTGCGTTATGCGCCGGGAGTACATGCCACCGCGGTAGTCCATCCCACGGCGAAGATTGGACGCGACGCCCACCTCGGCCCTTATGTGGTGGTCGACGAGAATGTCGAGATCGGTGACAACGCCGTGCTGCTCGCGCATGTGGTGATCTATCGTGGGGTGAAGATCGCCGACAACTTCTTTGCCCATGCCGGCGCGGTGGTCCGTGAAAACTGCCGCCTCGGCAACAACGTCCTGCTGCACAACGGCGTGGTGATCGGCTCCGACGGCTTTGGCTTTGCCAAGACTCACGATGCGCGCTGGCACAAGATTCCCCAGCCCGCCCCAGTGGTCATCGAAGACGACGTGGAGATACAGGCAAACTCCTGCATCGACCGCGCCAGCGTCGGCGAAACCCGCATCCGGCGCGGGGTTAAGATCGATAACCTGGTGCAGGTTGGGCACGGCTCGCAGGTGAGTGAAGATGCGCTGCTCTGCTCGCAGGTAGGCCTCGCCGGTTCCACGGAAATTGGCAGGCGCGTGATTTTGACGGGCCAAGTTGGCGTAGTCGGCCATTGTAAAGTCGGCGACGATGCCATCGTCACGCCGCAGAGCGGTGTAGCCCACGACATTGCCGCCGGCGCAATTGTCAGTGGCGCTCCGGCCGTCGATCACAGATTATGGCTGAAGTATTCCGCGCTGCTCTCGAAGCTGCCGGAGATGGCGCGGGCGCTGCGGGCGCGCCTCCCGAAAGAGTAGTGTGCAGTAGCGCATCGAGTCCACCGAGGATCTAGGGCCCACGTATAAGGAATCGAAATGGCTACACCGATTTACTTTCCCGGCACTCTTCCGGCAGCCCGCTATCGATCACGGCTCTCACCTTCTCCATCAAACACTCTCGGCTGCCGAAATCTTCCGGTTCAATCGGCGGATGAAAGATCACCGTGGCGGTGCCCGGCTTGATCGCAAACCTTCCCTTAGGCATTAGGTGGTGCGTGCCTATAATGGTGATCGGTACGACTGGAACTCCGCACTCCATCGCCAAATAAAATGGTCCCTTCTTGAAGGGCAACAGCTTGCCATCGAACGAGCGATGGCCTTCCACATAGATCGTCATGTTGAGGCCCTGCTGCACGACCTGCTTCGCGATTCGCACGGACTCGATTCCAGCGTCGCGATTGCCTCGATCCACGGGCACCATCGACCCTATCCGCATCGCCCGGCCCAGAATCGGATAGCTGAGCAGTTCCTTCTTCACCATCACCGAAGTGCGCTTTGGAATCAGCGGGGTGATAATCGGCGGGTCCAGGTTCGACACGTGGTTCGACATGAAGATATAAGTGCGCGCTGGGTCGAGTTTGTCCAGCCCGACGGTTTGTACGCGAACCCCGGTCAGCCGTACGCCATTCCGACACCCAAACATGAACATGCGATACAGCAGGCGGACATTCCCCGCTACGAACGTCCAGGGAAATCCAATCAGCGCCACCACGGGCGCGGCCAGTATCCAGAAGGCGAGCATGGCGATAGTTCGGATCATGCCTGAGTGCCTCAAGTTTGAGCGTGCCCTAGCGTGAGTTTGCCTGTTGCGGAATCTGTGCCTCACCCCTCAACCACGCGGCGCGGCGTGCCCGCTGTTCCGCAGTGACGTTTTCCATGTCTTTAAGTTCGTACGTGATCTCTTCGCGGCTTCCCACTTTCCATTTCAATTCACGCTCCCCGCCGCGCCTGCCGCGCGCTTTCACCGTGACGGTGTCGCCCGGATTCAACCGCGCGATCTGTTGCGAGGATTCCTGCCCGGCGGTGCCGCCATTGATTTCCAGAATCGTATCCCCCACTTGCAGACCGGCCAGCTCAGCTTCGCCGCCCGCAGTCACGGCCGCAACTGTCATGGGACCATCGAAGTTTCGCGAAGCTACGAAGCCCGCATCCGCGGCAGCGGTCTTCCCCTCCATCAGACGCAAGCCCACGCCGCGGAAGAAGTCGTTCCAAGGAATTTCCTCAGTGCCCTGCACATACTTTGTGAAGAACCACGCTAGATCCGCATGGCTGACCGCCTCGGCCGCCTCGCGGACTCCTTCCGAATCGGGGAAGAAGCGACCTTTCTTTGCGTAATTTTGGTTCATCCACTGAAAGACCTCGCGCAAAGACGCCTGTCCGTGGCTGGCCTCGCGAACGGCCAAATCCAGCATGATCCCCAGCAGTTCGCCTTTATTGTAGTAAGAAATGCTGCGCTCCGGACGCCGGTAGTAAGCGGTGCCTTCCAGCCAAGCGTCCAGGCTCGATTCTTCCGCCGATTGCGTCAGGTGCGCTGCACGCCGCTCGAGTTCGCCGATTCCGGACGCTAACTCTTGTTCGAAGCGGCGCTCGCCGAGAAGTCCGCCGCGCAACTGGATAATATCAGCCCCCGCGCTGGTGCATCCTTCGCTGAACCAAAGCGCCCGCGTGTAATTCTCCTTCGTGTAGTCCACCGGCTCGAGCGTCTGCGGACGAATGCGCTTCACGTTCCATAAGTGAAAAAATTCGTGCGCCGTCACCGAGGCCAAGACTTCAGGGGACCGTGAGAGCACATCCGAGTTCACATCAATCGCCGTTGAATAGGAGTGCTCCATGCCGCCGCCCGCCGGCCCGCGCGGAAAGTGGTAAAGAAACATGTACGTGTCGAAAGGACGATCATCCATCCAAGTTGTGGCCGCTGTCACGATCTTGTGCAGCGTGGCGTCGATCTTCTCCATATCGTAGTCGCCGGACTCGGCGTCGACCACCACTCGATAGTGTCCGCCACCCTCGTCGAAATCCGATTCCTGAAACGTTCCGATCTCGACGGGAGAATCGACGAGCCGATCATAATTGTCGGCGCTGAATCGGCCGTCCGGCAAGGACGCCAGCGGCGTCGCGATGTGCCATCCTTCAGGAACCTGGTTGAAGCGCACGAACATCGGCGCATCACGAGCGTCCACGGGATACATCAGAAGCTGCGCCAGGTTGAAGAAGGCATGATGCGAACTGAGTTGCGCGCCGAAAGGGCCAAAGGAATCGACATAGATCTGATACTCAACCACTGCGCCGCTCTCGGCTCCCGAGATACGCCACCGGCTCTTGTCCAGTTTGCGCACGGCGAGAGGCTGCCCGGCGCGGTCTTTCGCGCGCACCCAGCTTACGTACTGTGCGAAGTCGCGCACTTGATACAACGCGTTCCATACCGGAAGCTGCAACTCCCGCTGCGCCGATCCTTCCGGCAGCAGGATCTGCACTTCCACTAAATGCTGGCTGGGGTTGGCAAGAGTAATAGCGTAATTGGTTGCGGCGTAGGAAGGGACCAGCGCCATCCCCACAAGCACAGCCGCTCGAAGAATGTGGCGAGCCAGCGTTCGCTTGCCGTCGAAATATCTCATCGCTTTCCCGCCGCGCTCGCCGAATCGGCACTCCCCGCTGCGCCCGCCAACGCCCGCAGGCGTGCCGGCAGTTTCTCGTAGATTCCGCCGAATCCGCCGTTGGAAAGAATCGCCACCACATCGCCGCTGCGCATTTCGGGAGCGATGGTCTGCACAATTTCGTCCGCGCCCTGAATCAACCTGGCGCGCCGGCCGCATTTCTGAATATCCGCCTCAAGTTCCTGCAGTTCAAGCCGCTCATTCACCGGCACGGCCTCCGGGTGGAACACTCCAGCCACGACAACCTCGTCCGCAAGCGCCAGGCTGCGCGCCAGATCCGCTTGCAACACGCGACGCCGTAGCGTGTTCGACCGCGGCTCCAGAATTGCCCACAAGCGCGCACCCGCATAACGCGCCCGTAAAGCCTTTAGAGTGCCCGCAATCGCCGTGGGATGATGCGCGAAGTCATCAATGATGGTGATGCCGTTCACCTGCGCTTTGATCTCTAAACGCCTTTTCACGCTCTTGAACGTCTTCAGCGCCGCCGCGATGTCTTCCTTCGAGATGCCGTAGTTAGCGGCCAGCGCCGCTGCGGCGGTGGCGTTCCAAACGTTGTATTCGCCGGCCAGCGGGAATTCAAGATTTGCCCAGACGCGGCCGTCGCGCAAAACTGTCCACAAAGTTCTTCCTGCTTCCAATTTCAGGTCAGTGATGCGCCAGCCCGAGTGCGCACCGGCGCCGTACCGCTCCACTGGACAGAAAGCCTTGCTCAAGCAGCGTTCCAGGCTGGGGCTTTCCCTAATTTCTCCCGCCACGCCGTCGAAAGCGACAATCCGTCCCCGCCGCGGAATCAGGTTGACCAGCCGCTTGAATGCGGTCTCGACGGCGTCCAGATCTTTATAGATGTCGGCGTGATCGAACTCCACCGACGTGAGAATCGCCGCATCGGGAAAGTAATGCAGGAACTTCGGCCCCTTATCGAAAAATGCCGTGTCGTACTCGTCGCCTTCAATGATGAAATGCTTCCCCTGACCCAGATGAAAGCTCGATCCGAAGTTCTCGGCAATGCCACCGATCAGGAACGATGGCTGCATTCCCGCGGCATGAAAAATCCACGCCAGCATCGAAGTCGTCGTAGTCTTGCCGTGCGTGCCTGCGATTACCAGCACTTCTTTGCCGCGCAAGAATTCCTCGTGCAGCAATTGCGGAAGGGAGCAAAATGGAATGCGCCGGTCGAGGATATGCTCCACTTCAATATTGCCCCGCGAAATCGCGTTGCCCACGACTACCAAATCGGGCGCAGGCTCCAGATTCCGCGCGTCAAACGGTTGTGCCACCGGAATTCCGATCTCGGCGAGAAAATCGGACATCGGAGGATACGCCGCGGCGTCCGAACCGGTCACGCGAAACCCGCGTTGCTTCAGCATTCCCGCCAGCGAGGCCATTGCGGTGCCGCAGATGCCGATCAGATGAAAGTGCTTTTTATGGTCCATGTTGTGTCGCGGTCAGCTTTTCCCTATCGGCCTATCACCGCCGCTTCCAGAATCTTTAAACTTACCTGCCGGCCTCTCACTGTCAACCCAGCCCGCACGCCGATCGGCAGCGTGATATTTCCGGCAGCCACATGTCCCGAGGGCACGCCGTACGCCACTGGAACTCCTAACTTGCCCACGATGCGCAGCACCACTTCTTGCAACGTGTAGCCCTGGTTTGCGGTCTGCACGCACTCCCGCATCTCGCCGAAGACGATTCCCCGCACGCCCTCAAACTTTCCCGCCAGCTTCAACTGCATCAGCATACGATCGATCTGATAAGGCTTCGCCGCCAGGTCCTCCAGAAACAGAATCGTCTCTTCCGTCTTGATCTCATACGGTGTCCCAAGCGAGGCCACCAGGATGGAAAGGCAGCCACCGTACAGATTCCCTTCGGCCGCGGCGTCAACCAATCCGGTCACGCCGGAACCCGCGCCCAGGTTGACTTCCCAGGCCGCCGTGCCGGCCAGCGCCGCCTGCCATGAAGCCAAGTCAACGCCTCCGTCATGCGCCCAGTCCTTCGCCACCATGGGTCCGTGGAAGGTTGCTAAACCTGCCGCGTCGTAAAAATAAGTGAGCAGCGTGGTGAGGTCGCTATAGCCCACAAAAATCTTGGGATGCGCCTTGATCGCGTCCAGGTCCAGAGCTTCCAGCAGATAGTTCGCGCCGTAGCCGCCGCGCGCGCAAACAATGGCTTTCACATCCTCACGCATGAACATGGCTTCCAGTTCGCGCGCCCGGCGTTCCACCGATCCCGCGAAGTACAGATCCTGATCGAGAATGGAGTCGAAATAAAATGGCCGGTATCCGGTGCGGCGCAAGGCTTCGCATCCTGCCTCCAGCTCGCTGCGCTTGACGTTGCTGGCCGGGGCCACAATGCCGACCGTATCTCCTTCCCGCAGAGCAGGCGGCTTAGTACGCGGCAAGGTCGAAGAGGACATGGCGGATCTATCGAGCATGCGTGCGAATCGCGAAGAAGGCGATCAAGATCAAGACTAAAACAAGGCAACCGAAAAACACACAGAGAATCCTCTCCCTCTTGGTGAGTTTGCGGTTAAATAATTCTGACGGCAGCAGGTTAAACAGCGTAAGGAATGCCACCAAGAGTCCTATTACAACCTTTAGCCACAGAGGCCACGTCTCTAAATTCATCATGCTGACGCCGAGCACTCAAAAAAGACTCGGCCAGTTTCGAGGCAAAGAACAGCTTCCTCCGAGCGCCGATCAGCTCAGGAAGAATTCTCCGCGGCACACCAACCGCGCCCTCCCACGAAGAAACACCTTGTTCTTTTCCTGGCGCACGGTCTGCGTACCCCCGGGAGCGTGCACGCGAACCGGGGACTCCGCCTTGCCCGTCGCCATGGCTGCGAGAGCCGATGCGCACGATCCCGTTCCCGAGGATCGCGTCTCTCCCACTCCGCGCTCAAAAAAGCGCGCTGTTACGTCATTCCTTCCATCAATCACAACCAGCTCCACGTTAACGCCCTGTGAGAATTTCGAACTGCGCTGAATTTCCGCCGCCTTCGTCTGCCAATTCTCCGCGAACTCCGGCACGAAAACCACGTAATGCGGATTGCCCATTGAAACCGGAATCCCCTGCACTTGGTCCGCGTTAAGCTTCACCGCGAGTTCCGCGCCCACGGCGGCCTCGCCCATCTCAATCTCAAACTCGTATTCGGATTCACTCCGTTCCGTCAGCACGCAAGTCTTCAATCCAGCTCCGGTCTGGATTGTAATTCTCTCTTTCTCCTGCGATGCGCAAATGTAGGCCGCCACACATCTCGTGCCATTGCCGGAGATTTCGGCCTCGGAACCGTCCGCGTTGATCAGACGAATCTCAACGTCCACCGATGTGTGCGGGCACATCCACTCCACGCCGTCCGCGCCCACGCCCTCGTGCCGGTCGCAGATCCTCCGGCTAAAGGCGCTGAGATTGTTCGGCGCAAGCATCCCGCCGATCATCAGAAAATCGATCAGCAGAAAATCGTTGCCACACGCGCTGGCCTTCACAAACGGAATCACCAGAGAGGGCAGGCTCACTCTAATTCCACCGGCCCCAGCGAGGTCGCGCTGCCCAGCACCGTCGAAGCTTGCAGTTCGCGGAGAAGAGCCTTCTGGTCGCGGTTGCACCCAGTTACATCGAACTGCAAGCGGACGTGTTCGCCGGTGCTGCCGCTCTCGACGTTTTGCATCATGCGATGCCGATGTTCCAGGATGCGATTGACCTCCTGGGTAATCTCTTCCACGCTCGTGCCCGTCACTTCGTAGCTGGTCAGCAGCGTCTTCAGATTGAATGTCAGCTCCAGATGGCCGAGGGAAAATAGGACTACCAGAACTAAGCCCGTGGCAAAAATCGCCGTCAAGTAAAGGCCGCCGCCCGTGGCCATTCCCACCGATGCCACGACGAACAAGGTTGCCGCTGTGGTCAGGCCCGTCGTCAGACCGCGCGAGTGCAGAATCGATCCCGCGCCGATGAAGCCGATACCGGGAATAATTTGCGCGGAAATGCGCGTGTGGTCGCCAAGGTGCTCCACCGCCAGCACATCCGAAAGGATCGTGAATAGGGCTGCGCCAAAACAGATGAACATGTTGGTGCGCAACCCCGCCGGCCGGTGCCTCAGCTCGCGTTCCAGCCCGATGATCCCGCCCAGCACCGCCGCCAGCACTAACCGCGCCAAAGAAGTGGCGACAATCTCGTTCGCCATCTCGCCGCGCAGCAAGTTGAACAATGTGTTGCCAGTTCATGGAATTGACTCTTTGTCCGGGAAAGCCTTGTGATGGCCGGATTTTATCACCGGAGCGCGGCACTCCCGCCGAGAGTAGCGTTAACCGGCCTGATTACCGCGCGCTCCCGGGCGCGGGCGGCGTCCCCGGCGTTCGCCCTTGAAAGATGATTGCCGGAGGCTGCCCGGTAGTGTGGATCTCAACCAACGCGGTCAAACCCCGATCCCGCGCCGCCTTCCATACCGGATCGCCCTCGAAGCCCACAACGTAATCCGCATACGCCACGGGATCCGCCAGAGCCCGCTCCCACAAGCCTTCCGGGTCCACCGGCCTCTTCCACACCCGATGATTCCCTTCGTTGATCGTCCGCCGCAACGGAATCCCCTCCTGCTCCAGCGCGCCTACATGCTCGCCCAGATACATCAGCAGCGTGGAATTTTGCGGCAGTTCCTTGATCCACTGCCCGATTTGCCGGTCGAGCGCCACGCGCCCTTTCATGTTGAGATTGGCTTCCCGATAGCAGATCGGGTCCGCATGCCAGATGGCGGCATAGCTTGCGGCAGCCACCAGCAATGTCATCAAGAACGTTGCCGTGTCGGACTTTACTATGTCGCCCCAGCGGCGCCATGAAACGTCAACCCCCGGAATCTTCGTTGCCGATTGAACCAGAAATGAGACTCCCATGGGCACGAACACCGCAAATGCTGGAAGCAGTTGCAGCCCGTAACGCACGTTGTATTGTGCGAACGGCCACCACTGCGGCACAAAAATCGGGACGCTCCCATACGCCACGGAGAGCGCGTAAAACGGGATGGGTGTCCAAAGCAGCAACGCCACCCGCCCACGTCCACTGAACCCCGCGACCAGACTCCCAAGCAGGGCGAGCGCCAGCCACAACCGTCCTGGCCAGTTCGATTCTTCCACATTCAGTTCCGCCGCTTTCACAAAATACGAGCTCGCCGCGAACAGATCTTCTTTCGCCGGATTCACCGTTGCGGTTTTGTGCTCGATCGCCTTCGCCGAGTAAGGTCCGTTCGCGAACTCTAGAGGGTTACCATAGACTGCCGCGTTGTACGCCAGCCAGAAAACGGGCGCTGCCGCTGCGACGAAAACGAACTTTAGGATCGCACTTCGCATTGGCAGGCTCATAGGCCTGGGTGCGTCAGGTTTGCGTTCCTCACGAATGTGAGATCTCACTACCACAGCCGCGACCACCAACACCGCAGCCAGAAACCATCCGTCATAGCGCGTCAAACACGCCGCCGCCAGGCACAGACCGCATTTCGTAAGCGCCTTGGCGTTTCCCCGGGTAAACTCGGCGAAATAGACCAGCGTCCAAATAAACAGAGCGAGATACAGCGATTCGCCCATCGCCGTCGCCTGCATGTAAATCAGATTCGGGTTTGCGGCATAGATGATTGCCGCGGCCCACGCCCCCACCTTCGCAGCCCCATCCACTTCCCCGCCGTGGCTCAGCCCCGTACGCGCGAGCCGGAATATCCCAAGGACTCCGAATACAAACGCCGCCATCGACGGAATCGAGCCGCCGGCGCCGCTCTGCCACATCTGCTTGGAAACGATAAACGGCATGATCAGCACGTGCGGAAGCGGCAGCCATACGGTACCCAACTGCAGCAGGCCAGGGGTTTTCGAGTCGAACACGCGCCGCGCAATGTTGATGTGGGCCACAGCATCGCCGTATAGCAACACATCTCCCTGCCGGTAATAGAAGAGAAACGAAAATACCGAGATGAAAATCGCCAGCCACACCAGGCGCACGATCTCAATTTCGGAGTGCGCCCTTGTGGGCGAAAATTGAGGCGAAGATTGCGGTTTCATTCGAGGTGGGTGAGTTCGCGGAAGATCTGAAAGCGGGCGTCGATTTCCTCGCGCGTTAGCGACTGCAGCCGCTCGGTGCCAAAATTCTCCACGGCGAACGAGCCCATCACCCCACCGTAGAACAGCGCCCGCTTCAGCACTTCGCGATTTAACTCGGGCTGCGACGCTACATAGCCCATGAAGCCTCCGGCAAAGGAATCACCCGCTCCGGTTGGATCCTTCACCTCATCGAGCGGAAGTGTCGGCGCGCGAAAGGGATGACGGCCGATGCCAAACGCTCCTTCGCGAAAGAAAATCGTGGCGCCGTATTCACCGTGCTTGATCACCAGCGCCTGCGGCCCCATGGCCAACACCTTCTTGGCGGCGCGCGGCAGGTTCTTTTCACCCGCCAGCATTTTCGTTTCGGTATCGTTGATCAGCAGCACGTTCACCAACTTCAAGGTCTCGGCCAGTTCCTGGCGCGCGCCCCGGATCCAATAATTCATGGTGTCGCATCCGGTCAGCCGCACACCACTCATCTTCCGCCGCACGTTGGCCTGCAAGGTCGGCTGAATGTTCGCCAGAAACAAGAACTCCGTATCCTCGTACTCCTGCGGAATTCGCGGCTGGAATTTTTCAAACACATTCAGATCGGTGAAATTCGTTTTGGCCTCGTTGAGATTCTCGGCATAGGATCCGCCCCAGCGAAAGGTCTTGCCTGCGGCGCGCTCAATGCCGCGCGTATCGATGCCGCGCTTTATCAGGACATGTTCATGTTGCGCACTGAAGTCCTCGCCTACCACCGCGACCATGCGGACCTGGGTGAAATAGCTGGCGGCCAGCGAAAAATAAGTCGCCGCCCCGCCCAGAATACCCTTCACGCTGCCCGAAGGCGACGTAATGTCATCAAATGCAACCGATCCTACTACGACAATACTCATTCGCGAATCTGACTTCCCTTCTTAGCGGTCACTGGCCGCTTTCATTTCACATACTTCCCCAGGATCAGTTTCAGCTTCTTCTTCGTTGCCGCAGGTATTTTCTTATGGTCCGTCAAGATGGCGTGAGCCAGAGCCGAACCGCACTTGCAGGATCGCTGCCGCGGCATTGCCGCCACCGTCTCGCGCACGACTTTTGCCGCGTTCTCCGCGTTCTTCAGCAGCACGGCCACAACCTGATCCACCGTGACCGACTCATGATGCGGATGCCAGCAATCGTAATCCGTTACCATCGCCACCGTGACGTAGCAAATCTCCGCTTCGCGCGCCAGTTTTGCCTCTTGCAGGTTGGTCATGCCGATCACATCCATGCCCAGGCCGCGATATACATTCGACTCCGCCTTGGTGGAAAACTGCGGCCCTTCCATGCACAAATAGGTGCCGCCGTGCCTGCCTGTGACACCAACCTTCTCGCACGCAGCCTCGACCACAGCCGCAAGCTGCCCACATACCGGATCGGCAAAAGCGATATGCGCCACCACTCCGCCACCGAAAAAAGTATCCACGCGATGCCGCGTACGATCGAAGAACTGGTCTGGAATCACGAAATCCAGAGGCTTGTGCTCTTCCTTCAGCGATCCCACGGCGGAAACTGAGACGATCCTCTCGACTCCCAGTTGCTTGAACCCGTGAATATTCGCGGGGAAATTCAGTTCGCTGGGAAGAATGCGGTGCCCGCGCCCGTGCCGCGCCAGGAATGCCACCTTGCGTCCTTCCAACATGCCGCAAACGTAGGCGTCAGAAGGCGCGCCAAAGGGCGTCTTCACCCGCAGCTCTTTCACCTTGGTGAGTCCTGGCATTGAATACAGCCCGCTGCCACCGATGATCCCAATCTCCGCCTGGGCCATCCATCCTCCAAAATCCACGACTACAGAAATCTTCCGCACGCACGAACCAAACCTGCGATTATACAAGACCCCTGTGCGCCTTTATGCTGCCCGCGGTTGAAGGTTTTTTCATGTCGATTTATTTGTCTCGATGTGTTCCTAACCCGTGTCGCGACGTGGGGACCCATTACAATCTCCCTATGCGATTCCCGATCGCCTTCATCGCAATAGCTCTTGCAACATCAGCTTTAGCTCAAGATGCAGGCAAGATGCAGCCCGGCCCCAAGTCTGTAACCGTTCCCATGACGCTCGATCACAACCGCGTCATCATCGATGTTTACGTCCCCCTGCCCGATGGTTCGACCAAGCGTGTTCGTGGTTGGGTCGACACCGGCGACCCGGATCTGTGGGTTTCGTCGAACGTTGCGTTGTTGATGCAGTTCGGAACAAGTTGCAATGGCCAGATATGCTCCGCGGCGCCGGACGGCGGTTCTCCGCCTCAAATAATGATCGGCGGAATGAAAATCAGTCTGCCTCCGACGATCCGAATAAGCGTCAGACCCCCAGGCACCGGAGCGCTGATGATCGCCGGCATGAGCGCCGAAATCAAGCTCCCATCATCTGTGCTGCAGAAATACGACGTGCTCATCAACTTTCCCGACCGTGAGTTCAGCATCGGCCTGCCAGGCAGCCTGAAGTTCAAGGGCGTGATGAGCAAGATGCTGATTGACAAAAACACCGGTTTCATCCAGATTCCCAGCAAGATTGAGAACAAGAACTACAACCTCGGCCTCGATGTGGGCTCGCCCATCAGTTTTCTTTCGGAAGAATTATTCGACAAACTCGCAACCGCCCACCCCGAGTGGCCGCACATGACCGGCGCTGTCGGCCCCGCCAACATCGGAGAACTGGGTGACGATGAACCAAAGTGGAAGCTGATGCGTGTGGAACGCTTGCAATACGGACCGCTCTATCTCACCGATGTGGCCATGGCTGAGTTCCCTAAAAGTTTTAGTACCTTCTTCGAAAAGGACGCGGGCAGCGCCATCGCCGGCCTGCTCGGTGCGAACGCGCTGATGAACTATCGCATCGGCCTGGACTACGCTCACGCCACGGCCTATTTCGATATCGGCAGCACCTTCAAATTCCCCGACTTCGATGTCGTCGGCCTCATTCTTCGCCCCGAAGACGACACGCGTTTCACCATCCTTGGCGTCGCCGATTTTAATGGCAAGCCATCAGTTCCGCCAGGCGACGACGGTGTGCAGGCCGGCGATCATCTAGTTGCGGTTGATGGCATCCCGGTCCCTGACTCCACCATGGGACAAGTGTGGTCCCTGCTCGAAGGCACGCCCGGCCAGGAACGGAAACTCACCATCGAGCGCGGCGGAAGGCAGTTCACCGTTGTCGCGAAAGTGCAGCACTTTTTGGGGGAGCCTGACGAGAGTCAAGCTAAGGGAAAATCCGGAAGGAAAAAGTGAGCCGCAATCGACAACGGCCACTTACTTTTTGAATACTTCCTTCTCCAGCGTCCCGGTGGTAGCCGCGTCCAGGCTCTCGCTCACCAGCACAGTATCGCCCTGCTCCTCAATCACCACCGTGCCCTCTTCCGTGGTCCAAGCGTGCCGTCCTCGCAGAACATCGATCTTGTACTCGGGATGATCCGCCGCCTGGGCAGACGAAGGATCTCCTACTTCTTCAACTTTCTTGTACCTCTGCGCCAGCGACCGCGCATAAATCTCCGCAAACTCGGAAGCTTTCTCCGCGCTCGACCAGCGCGACACATACATCAGACCCAGCGGCGCTGCTGCATCACTCTTCGGATGCGCCGCGTAATAATACCCTCCCCGCCATTCCGGATACAGCCGCTCCGACAACTTCTTCCCCGCGTATTGCTCAATCAGCACGGCAACATCGAACTCGCCCATCGCGCCAATATCGAACTTCACGTAATCCTTGAAGTCGCGCTTGAATTCCACCACCGGCATGGGAGCAATCTGCTCGCCCGCGAGATAGGTATCCGGCTGCATGATCTGCCGGGTGGTATGCGGAGGATTGGCGAGCACTCCAGCAAAGGCTTTCTCCTTGCCGCCTTTTTCCAGCAACATGACCTCGAACTTCAAACCATAGCTGTAGGGGAATGTGAGCGATTCTCGCAAGAAGATGGGAGCGTCCTTGAACACCTTGGAGTCGTCGGTGCCACTGGCCATCTGCGCCTCCATCGCGTCCACCAGTTCCGGAGAATCGAGGATCGAGCGCCCCACCGGCGCCAGTTCGTATTGCAGCATCACGGTCTCGGCCTGGCCTTCGACCACGGCCTCGCGCGTGTCGTCCATTTCGTCGTTCTCAATGTCGGCAGGCGTGGGATCTTTCCTGATCTTACCCAAGTCTTTCTCTCCCCGCTTCATCCACTTGTCGAGGCCGACCGCTTGATCCTGCAGCGCGTGGGTCAACTCATGCGCCATCACCGGTTCCTGCTCCTCCATGGGAACCCAGTCAAGCAAATTCACAGTCTTCGTCTTGGGATCGTAATAACCGGCGACCTGCTCGCGCAGCAACGCCACCAGCAGCTTTTCCAGATCGAAGTCGCGCGGCAGCAGGCCAAATTTTTTCAGCACCAACTCCGAGCGTTGCAACCGCTTCACGTCTTCATCCTTCATGTGCTTGGTCAAGTAAGCTTCCACTTCATCGCGGCTGGTCAGCCGGCGCTTGATCTGCTTCTTGATCGGCAGCCCCGTCTGCTTGCTGTCGAACGCCAGAATCTCATCGACGGAGTGAAACAGTCGCTCCGCCTCATGGGGCGTGATCTTCACCTCCTTTTCTTCTGAGGCAGGCGCCGGTGTGGAAGGAGACTGTGTGGGAGGTGCTTGTGTTGGGCGGACACTCTGGTCCGACTGCTTCTGATTTTGATCTTGACCTTGCTTTTGACTTTGATCTTGCGATTCCTGGGCGGGAGCCTGCGCCGCCTGATCTTGCGTCTGCGCCCAGGCCATACCCATCCCCAAAAAAATCAAAATGGCAAAGAGGGGGCTAGGCAACCTGCAGCAAAGTAGCTTAAGGATATTCATTAGGAACGAGTCTACCCTGTTTCCCTATACTTTCCCCTTGGGGGGCTAGTTCGTTTGTCGTTCATCCCCATCGAAAGACGTTTAGTTCCCCTACTTGCTAACTCTCTCCGCCACCCACTCCCCTGCTTCCCGCGTCCCCAGCGGGCCACCGATATCCTGCGTCGTCTTCTTCCGCCGAACGGCATCGAGCACCGCGCCTTCAATTTTCTCCGCTTCCTTCGTCAATCCCAAGTGCCCCAGCATCATCGCCGCTGTCAGAATTGCGCCGAACGGATTCGCTTGATTTTTCCCCGCGATCGGCGGAGCGGAACCGTGAACCGGCTCGAACATCGATGTTTTCCCGGGATGAATATTCCCGCTGGCGGCCATGCCCAGGCCGCCCTGCAATCCGGCGGCGAGGTCGGTGATGATGTCACCAAACATGTTATTGGTCACGATCACATCGAACGAGCGCGGATCGCGCACCATCTGCAGGCAGAGCGCGTCCACGTACATGTGCTGTGCCGCAATTTGCGGATGCTCGCCGCTCACTTCCTGGAACACGCGCTGCCACAAGCCGCCGGCGTGCGTCATGGCATTCGACTTATCACACATGAGGACTCGGCTGCGCGGTGAGCCGTCGAGCTTGGTGTGCTGTTCGCAATACTCGAACGCGTAGCGAATAATGCGCTCGACTCCTTTGCGCGTGTTGATGTCTTCCTGGATCGCGATCTCGTCGGGCGTCCCCTGTTTGAAGACTCCGCCGGCATCGGTGTAAACGCCTTCCGTATTTTCGCGAATCACGGCGAAATCCACATCCTTCGGCTCCACACCTTTCAGCGGACACAGCGCCGCGTCGAGCAGCCGCACCGGCCGCACGTTGGCATAGAGATCCATCTTGAAACGCATGCCGAGCAGAATCTCTTTGGCGTGGATATTGGTCTTGACACGCGGATCGCCGAAGGCGCCGGCGAGGATAGCATCGAAGTCGCGTGCAAGCATGGCGAAGCCATCCGGAGGAACGGTCATGCCGTCGCGCAGATAGCGATCGGCGCCCCAGTCGAATTCGGTCATCTCGACGTTGGCCCTCGACATACGGATCACTTTGAGAGCTTGCGGAATTACTTCCTGGCCGATCCCGTCTCCGGGGAGGACGGCGATACGCTTTCTGGAAGGCTTTTGCGGGTCCACGGCAGAAAAGTTAACACAAGCCGGGTGGAAGTGCATGGTCGATTGCCAATTTCGATTGTCGATTGTCGATCAGTGCTTGAGATCAATTGGTAATTGGCACATTGGCCATGAATCTCGGGCTCGTTCGCTATAATCAATAGTCCCATGTTCCACACTCCACTCCAAGAGGCTCTTCGGGCGCAGACGGCGAATGACGCGCCCTCCATGCGCGTGGGCGAGTACCGTGGAGCCACCACGGCAGCGCGATTTTCCGATCCGCAGGCGGAGTTCGCTTCCCTGCTGAATGGTTGCGGAATCTATGACTTGGGCTTCCGTGCCAGAATTTCGCTGAAGGGCGGCGACAGAGTGCGCTGGATGAACGGCATGGTTACAAATAACATTCGCGATCTGGCCGCCGGACACGGCGTGTATGCGTTTCTGCTTAGCCCGCAGGGGCGCATTCTGGGCGACATGGTCGTCCACAACCAGGGCGAGACGCTTATGGTTGACACTGATCGCATCCAGGTCGAAAAGCTCATCGCAACCTTCGATCATTACATCATCATGGACGACGTTGAGGTCACCGACCTCAGCGACCAACTCACCGCTATCGGACTCTCCGGACCGAAGTCGCTAGCGGTGCTGCTGGCGGCGGGAATCCAGATTCCCGCACTGCAGCCGTTGCAGTTCTTTACGATTCAGTGCGATTGCCAGTGCGGCTGCCTCGAGTGTACCGTCGTGCACGGCGAAGATGCCCTTCGCGAGTCCTACGAAATCTGGCTGGCGCCCGCACATGTGAAGCATTTATGGGATGCGCTGCTGAAGGCGGGCGCTACTCCGGCCGGCTCAGAGGTGTTGGAAATACAGCGCATCGTGGCGGGCATTCCGCTGTACGGCGTGGACATTCGCGAGCGCGACCTGCCGCAGGAAACCGAACAGATGCGAGCCCTCAACTTCAACAAGGGCTGCTACGTTGGACAGGAAATCGTGGAACGCATTCGCTCGCGAGGCAACGTGCACCGCAAATTTACCGGCTTCTTAGTGGAAGGCGCAGCGACGATCATGGCAGGCGATAAGATTATTTCTGGCGAAAAGGAAGTGGGCGAGATTACCAGTGCCGCGGTTCTGCGTACGCCATCCGGCGAACGAACGGTTGCGCTGGGATACATTCGCCGCGAGGTGGGAGTGCCGGGGCGCGAGGTCACGATTGGCGTGGTGAAGGCGACGGTGGCTCAGTTGCCGCTGGTAGACGTTGCGCTCGCGGAGGATGTGGCGCTCCACAAAGTCTAGAGCTTTTGGACCGCAAAGGGCGCTAAGGACTCGCAAAGGCGCTAAGAAAAGCTTCACCATTATCCTGCTAAGGAGACGGACAAGGACATACGCTATGGCTGAGAAGAGACAGGAATCGGGGTTCACAGTGACCGACCGTCGTTTGTTCACGGAGGACGGGGAGTTGCGCAAGGATGTCGAACAAGAGACGCCGAAGGCTCCAGCACCTCCGGCCGCGGCTCACGAGGCTGCACCCGCCGCAAACACGGTAGCAGCATTTCCTGCCGAGGCAGACACAACCGCGGGGCCGGAAATCCCCCCAATGCCAACGGTGGCCGAGCAGCAGGCGCAGGCGGATGCTTACCGGAAGTCCTCCGATGTGCTGGACTCGCGGGTGGAACTGAGCGGGCACTCCGCCAAAGAATTTGAGATGACGTTTGAGCGCTTCATGGCGTCGCTTTACATGACCGCGATGCTGCAGTTGGGATTGATGCACCAGCAGGGTGAGCAGCCTGGCGTGGACATCATCGGAGCGCGCCAGACCATCGACACGCTGGCGCTGCTAGCGGAAAAAACCAAAGGCAACCTGACTCCTACAGAAGAAAACTTTCTTCAGAACAGCCTCTACGAAGTGCGCATGGCCTACGTGGAGGTGACCAACGCGCTCTCGCGCCCGCCACAGCCCGGAGCAGCTACCGGAACCACCGGGCGGTAACCGTATCGGCATGACCGTACCAGTATGATGGTCGAGGCATGATGGCCCAGGCACGTTACCGGATGAACATTAACGCATGAAAGCCACGCTCACAGTGCTGGGCAGTGGCACGTCGATGGGTGTGCCTACGCTGGGGTGCGATTGCGCAGTTTGCCACTCCAGCGATCCGCACGACCGCCGGACGCGTCCTTCGATCATGCTGGAATATGCGGGCAAGGTGGTGCTCATTGATACCTCACCCGATTTTTACACGCAGGCCATCCGCGAGCGCATCACCCGCGTAGACGCGGTTTTTTATACGCACACGCACGCCGACCACATCCTGGGCATCGACGATCTGCGGCCACTCAGTTACGGTCACAAGCCAGCGAAGTTGCCGCTTTATGCGCGTCCGGACGCGGCGGCTTTTCTGCGCCGGATGTTCAGCTACATCTTTGACGCCGATTACAAGTATGGCAGCTTGCCGCAACTGGAGCTGCGCCCGATCGACGGCACCGTGGAACTTTTTGGGGCACACTTCGAGCCGGTGCGATTGATTCATGGCGATGCGGAGATCTACGGCTTCCGCTTTGGAAACGCGGCGTATCTTACGGATCACAGCGAAATTCCGGAGGCGTCGTTTCATCAGTTGCAGGGGTTGGATGTCCTTTTTCTGGATGCGCTGCGCCACAAGCCGCATCCCACACACTCGACGGTGGAGAATTCCCTGCGCATTGTGGAACGGGTAAAGGCCAAGCGGGCGTTCTTCACGCACATTTGCCACGACCTGGCACATGAGTCGACCAACGCAACCCTGCCGGCGCATGTGCGGCTGGCGTATGACGGAATGAAGTTGGAGTTTGAAATCTAAAGTCAGTTGTCGGTGGCCAGTGGCCAGTGGTCAGCGAAACCCGGAAACGCTGGCTGTCTGGCCACTGGCCACTAGCCACTAGCCACTAGCCACTGAACACTGCGATGCAGGTTTTTCACAAACTCGAAGACGTTCCGGCGGAGTTGGGGCCGTCGCTGGTGAGCGTGGGCAATTTTGACGGCGTACACCGGGCGCACGCGCACGTGCTGGACGAGATTGTGCGGCGAGCGCGGCAGAGCGGAGCCAAAGCCGTTGCTGTGACATTCGAGCCACATCCGGCGCGCATACTGCGGCCGGACTCGGGACTGAAGCTGCTGACTCCCGTGCCGGAAAAACTGCGCTTGCTCGAAGGCACGGGCATTGACGTGGTTCTGATGTTGCCTTTTGGACGCGATCTATCGCTGATGACGCCGCGCCAGTTTGCCGAACGCATCTTGAAAAAGAAGCTGCATGCGCGCGAAGTTCATGAAGGTTACAACTTCCGCTTTGGGCACAAGGCCTTGGGGAACGTGAACCTGCTGGCGCAGTTCGGACAGGAGATGGGCTTTGAAGTGAAGGTTTACCCCGAGCAGAAGCTGCGCGGAGAGCCGGTTTCGAGCAGTCACATCCGAAAGCTGCTGAGCTTAGGGCGAGTGAGCCGGGCGCGGCATCTGCTGGCGCGTCCATTCTGCATTCTGGGCTCGCCGGGGCGCGGGCGCGGTTATGGCTCGAAGTACACGGTGCCGACCATCAATCTGGCGCGCTATGAAGAACTGGTGCCGAAAGATGGGGTCTACGTTACGTGGACACGCGTGGGCGCCGAGCGCTTTGATTCCGTCACGAACGTGGGCAATCGTCCAACGTTTGGCGCAGAATCGTTTGCCGTTGAGACGCACCTGCTGAACTTTCATCCCATTGAACTGACGCCGGATAGCGAAGTTGAGATCTGCTTCCTCGATCGGCTGCGCGATGAGATCAAGTTTCCTTCCGTGGAGGCGTTGCGCGAGCAGATCGCGAGGGATGTGAAGCAGGCGCGGAGGTACTTTCATTTGCTGCGACTCGGTGTCTCTGATCACTGAAAAGTTCCCCGATGCACCTTTTCCTGCTGGGAGGCGATCGACCATGAGCCCTGACAAGACCGGACGTCTTGTAATTCTCAGCGGGCCTTCTTGTGTCGGGAAGACTCCGCTCTACAAGTCTCTAGGCAAGTTCTATCCTGAACTGCACGCCAAGCTTCACAGGCTAGTACTGGTAAACAGCCGCGCTCCGCGCCCCGGAGAACTGGATGGCGTGGACTATCATTTCCGCACGCGAGCTCAGGTGGAAGCGTTGCGGGCGAACCATCGATACGCCGTACTGGAGGCGCGCGATGACCTGCAAGCGTTGGATATCGAGGAACTCGAGGGTTTGCTTCGACGAGGCGATGTCTTGTTCGAGGGGAATCCGTATGTGGGGCAGGCACTACAGACGCACCCTCGCCTCGAGGGCGTGAACCGGCTCAGTATTTTTCTCTCGCCGCTTTCGAAGGAGGAGATCGCTTACTTAAAGGCGCCGGAGCGCAATGTGTCGGTTCCGGAGCTACTCACAGATATCATGCGGCGCAAGCTCTTGCGGCGGACGCAGCGTCAAAAAGCGGTCCTGTCGGCTAAGGACCTGGAAAACGTGGAAACTCGCGCCTCGAGCGCCTACCGCGAACTGCAAGGGGCGTGGCAGTTTCAATATGTGATTCCGAATCACGACGGCGAGGATAGCGATAACTGGGAAGCGTTCTATTACCTGATTGGCGACGCTCGCAAAACGCTGGACGCTTTCGTCGGCTTGCTCCAAGGCTCCGTTCCTCCAGGCGTGGAGCAATGGGAAGAGGAACTCCTGCCTACTCGGGAACCCTGTGCAAACTAATGCGGCAAGTAGCCTGATTCCATGGGCAACTTGCCGTCCACGCGCACCACGTTGATGGTGTTGTCAACGGAGCGGACGTCCACCAAGCCGATGGCGGGTGTGGATTGCACAATCTTGAGCACGTCGGCGTCGGAGTCCACGATCTGAATAGAATCCCTGTGAGCGGCGATCAGCGCCTTCCATTCGGCGTCGCTCATCTTGTTCAGGCGCTCCAGGGTTTCGGTTTCGCCGGCGGAGTCCCTGTGCAGAACCACGACGACGGATTTGCCGTCCGGCCACTTCTTGATCTCCGAGCGGAAGATCCTCGACAAATGCACGGCCGTAACGCTCCCAACGTGATTATCCTTATCGACCACCACCGCCATGTGGTGGGCGAAACAAGGGGTGAGGGAGGTCAGGAGAAACGCAAGTAACACGGCAGGCCGCTGAAATCTCATACGCACATCCCCAGGGAAACGTGTCAACACAAGGTAACACGAGGCTAACCCAGAATGGCGGCGCCAGAAGTAAAAACATTGTCAAAACGGTAGAGGTACCCAGGAAGGAAACATATAGGATTCGCAGCCGAACGTGGAAAGCGAGCTGAGCGAGCGATTATTGCGCCGCAAAGAACGCTTGCTCGGGATGACCGTTTGGCAAAAATTGGAAATTTGACAATTCCTGATTGCGCCGTACAATCCGCACTTCATGGCAATTGGGCCCATCCAACTGATTCGGCAGGCCACACCGGGGCAGCGCCGGACGCTGCTGGCGGCGGCGCTGGGCTGGGCGCTGGATGCCTTCGACGCCATGCTCTACGCGCTGGTGTTGGCGCTGCTGATGCGCGACCTGGGCATGAGCAAGACGACGGCCGGGCTGCTGGGTACGCTGACTCTGCTGGCTTCCGGCATGGGCGGCATCCTGTTTGGCTTTCTGGCCGACCGCGTGGGGCGCAAGCGGGCGCTGATGGCGAGCATCCTGACGTATTCAGTGTGTTCGTTCGCGTCGGGACTGGCGACGAGCATTGCGATGCTGGCGGCGGCGCGATTCGTTCTGGGGCTCGGCATGGGCGGCGAATGGAATACGGGCGCGACGCTGGTAGCCGAGACCTGGCCAACGGAGTTCCGTGCCAAGGCAATTTCGATTGTTCAGAGTTCGTGGGCTTTTGGCTTCGCCGCAGCCGCGCTGGTGGCGGGTCCGGTGGCACGCTACTACGGATGGCGGGCCGTGTTCTTCGTGGGAATTCTGCCGGCGCTGCTGACGTTGTGGATTCGGCGCGGAGTGCCGGAGTCGGCGCTTTGGGAGGAGCGGGGCTCACAGGGCCAACCGAACGCGATCGGCAGTGGCATTGACGCTGCACACAGAGACGTAACAAGTTACGTCTCCACGAAATTTTCCATGATCTTTCGAGCGCCTTACGTGCGGCATACGTTCGCGCTACTGCTGTTTAACTTCTTCTGCTTGTTTGCATGGTGGGGGCTGTTTACCTGGATGCCGCCTTATTTGTCGCTTCCGGTGTCGCAGGGCGGACGCGGCTTTGGAGTGATGGGGACGACGACGCTGCTGGTGGGGTTGAATCTGTGTGGTATGTTTCCCGGTTATGTCAGCTTCGGCTGGGCAGCGGATCATTTTGGACGGAGAAAGGCATTTATCATCTATAGTTTGGCAGCGGCACTTCTGATTCCACTTTATGCCGCCGCGCGTTCTCCAATTGCGCTCATGGTGCTCGGGACGGTGGTTGCGTTCTTCGGGACCGGGTTGTTTTCCGGCTCGGGAATTATGGGCAGCGAAATTTTCCCGACCAGCGTGCGGGCACGCGCCCTGGGATTCACCTACAACGGCGCTCGGACGCTAAGTTCGGTTGCACCGCTGGTGATTGGGCGGGTAGGCCAGACGAAAGGATTGGGCTGGGCGTTTTATTTGTGCGCGGCCGGATATCTGCTGGCAGCGATGATGACGACGCAACTGCCGGAGACGAAGGGGAAGACACTGGAGTGACGGTCACTCGGTGATCATGCCTTCTGACTGCGCGCCTTTTCTTTTTCGCGGTACATGGTGGAGTCCGCGCGCGAAATTAATTGCTGCATGGTTTCGCCCGCCTGCCATTGCGCCAGGCCAATGGACGCTTCTACCTTGACCTTCGCCTCGCTTGACCCCTGAACTGTGTGGATCGTGTATTCGCCCAGCGCCCATTTCTGCAGGCGTTCTACCTGGGACCTGGCGGTGGTGAGATCGCAAGCCAGAACTACGATGAACTCGTCTCCACCCCAGCGGCCCACGAGGTCCGTGGATCGGATATTCGACCGCAACTCCTGGGAGAACTGCTGCAGGAGGTTGTCGCCGGCCGGATGTCCATAGCTGTCATTGATGTGTTTGAAGCGGTCCAGGTCGAGGATGACGACGCAGAATTGTTGTTTGTGAGCAATGCACGATTCGATGCGTTCCTCAATGTTACGGCGATTGGCGATGCCGGTTAGCGAATCTTTTAAGGCAAGCTGCTCCACAACTTTGAGCTTGGTCTCGTAGGTGGTGACCTCGGCTTGCAATTGCGCGACCGAATTTCGGCTGTCTTGTGCCATCCGATCGACATAAGTCTTCAGTTCGGCCGCCTGTTTCACGAGAGATGCGCGGACTTCTGCCAGGTCCTCGAGGTCGGCGATGGTCTGCAGGTGGGTGGTAAGTTCACTGAAATGGTTGGCGTAACAGTGATCGCGCTCCCCCATAGACGCGGCGGTGTGCGCGATCAGGATTAAGAGTTCCTTGACTTCGTTGGCTTTGGTTTTGAAATATTCCGCAGTGCATTCTCCCCATTGCCGGAGCTCTTCTTCGACTTGAGTTTCAGTTTCTTTGATCAGCGGGACGGTGAGTTTGGCGAAGAGACGGCGCTCCAGGCCGGCGAGGGCATGGTGCAGGTCCGAACCGACAAGTGGACAGGCTCGAGCGCCGCTGTTTCCCATCGCCAGTAACACGGACCGATAGGATTCGAGCACCGCCAGTAATAGATCGTTCGACGCAGGCTCGGATGGTCGCGGCTTGTCTGGTTCCATGTCGAGATACTTCTTCAGGGAAATCAAAGCTGGAATCTCCTGTAGCGGTTTTCAAGAATTAAGGACAAGAAACGGGTTATGTCCGCTCCCATGGGTGGAAATTGTCAACGGCAGCGGATCCTCGGATTTCTGAGGCGAGTGGATTGGAACGGAGCTGTGCATCGGTGGCAAGATCGCAACCCACCAGTACTATCGGCAGGTCTGGAGAAATTCTTTAGGCGGAATTATTGCGGCTTCCAGGTCAGGGCCACGCGCACGGGAATTTCGTTCTTCACCGGCATCGTCAGCAGCGAAGGCGGGTCAATCTTGAAGTCGGAGAGGGTAGCGGGAATGGTTCCGGTAATGCGGATCTGATTGCCTTGCGTGACCAGTTGGAACGGAACCTGCTTGTACTGGACGGTCTGACCAGCGAACTGGATTTCGAGGTCGGCCTGAATGGTTGCGGTGGTGGAGGCGGATTCCGGCAGCCGCGTGCGCACCGTCACCATGGGAAATTGAGCGCCACGCGTGACCTGAATCATATGGAGGTCGCGGTTGCTGTCGCCGGAGTCGAAGGACTTGACGGGAACGGCAATCAGAAAATCGCATTGTCCGGCGTGGCAAATTCCCTTGCCGCGCACCTCGTGACTAACACCCTCGGTCTGGTGCAGCGGGTGAGAAACATGGTAGGTCAGAGTGCCTTGTTGCAGAATCCATTGGCTGTCGGTCGCAGGGGCAAGCGGCGGCAACGCCAGGAGCATGCAGAGAGCGAGGGTTCTCAAGTTCATACGATGGTTCGATGCGCGGTCAGAACTTTACCGAAACCGACAAAAGGGCCGCGCCGAATGCTCCGGCCGTAACGATGGCTACCGGCCCATGAGCCGAGGCAATGCCATGAACCTTTTCGCCGTTGCTCTTTTGATCGAAGGCCATAATTCCAAGAATAGGCGTCAGGATCATTCCAGGACCGTGAATCCAAGCCATGGCCTTGTGGAAACGGATCGGGCCGCGGGTTTCGGTTCCAGGCACTCGGGGCGCGCGGATTGCGTAGTAGGCGGTAATGCCATATAGGTCTCCTGTCAGCCCGCCGAGAGCTGCATGTAGATCGCGCGAGGTTGTGCTCGTGCTCTTACCCCCGGCGTTCAGAGAAGTAGCGACGGTGGCGATTAACGGAGCCATTGTGATCAAACCCATCCGTTGATGAATCTTCAGCATGTGGGTTCGCTTGTCGAGCAGGGCCTGTTCCCTGGCGTTGGCTTGAGACTCAGACGCGGGAAAACCCAGATCCCCCAGGGAAGGTTCTGTTTTGCTGCTGGAGGGCGCATCCGGCAGTTCGCCAGAGGGCGCCGCTTGCTGATTCTGTGAGCCAGGTTGGGGCTTGCTTTGATCTTGCGGCGTTGGGGGTGCTTTCTGGTCCTGCGCGGCGGCTGAATTCTGGGCGTCTGGCGCCGTTGCTGTGCCAGTGGTCTGCGCCGGAGCGAGCAATGGGATGATCATCACGCACAGAGTTATCAGCGCCATGGATCTCGGGAGAATCATTTTCACGAAGATTTTAGACCTCCGGCAAAACCCACAAAGTCGATTTAACTGAAAACGGCCCGCGGTGTTAAGCGTGAGATGCAAGCCCTAAAGCCACGGGATGCCTGCGAACGGGGAAGAAGTGAATAGGGAAATATCGGGATGAATCTTACTCTATAGGCTCAACGACGACGGAGCCCTCAGCAAAGCTGCCTCCCGGACGCTGCACGATGACGATGGCCGCGAGCACAAAGACAATTCCCACAACCTGAATCGGGCGCAGCACTTCGCCTAACAGCAGGGCCGCGAGAAGAATCGAGAACACCGGCTCCAGGCAACTGGCGATGATGGCGCGAGTAGGCTCGAGATGTTGCAGGCCGAGGAAGTAGAGCGAGAATGCACCCAGCACTGAGATCATCGAGAATACGAACAGGAACAGCCATTGCGCGGGTGCGTAGTGGGCGGCGACGATTTTCCAGGGAGGGTTGACAAGGAGCCAGAAGGCGGCGGCCGCGGTGAGCGTCCAGACCAGGACGCGCCAGCGGTCGTGGCGGGCGAGGATGCGGTGGCCGGCAAGGTTATAGAAGGCGAATGAGAACGAGGCCAGCAGTGCGGCTGCGAGGCCGTAGAGATCGAGACGAAGCGCGGAGCCGGACCAGCTTCCGAAGAGATGGGTTCCGAAGAGATTGGCTCCGAGAAGATCGATGACCAGAGCGATTCCAGTGACGGCGAGGGCAACGGCAACACCTTTTTGCGCCGTGAGTTTTTGCTGGCCGCGTGCCACCACATAGAGCAGAACCCACACCGGAGCGGTGTATTGCACGATGATGGCCGTGGCGACGTTGGTTCGTTGGATGGCGACGTAGTAGAAATAATTTGAAACCGCCACGCCGAGCGTGCCCAGCACCAGGCAGGAAGCGAGATCGCGAGCCGACATCTTAATGCGTTGCCATCCTTTTAAGCCAACCAGGAGGGGAAGCAGGACGAGCAGAGAGAAAGTGGTACGGGTCTGCGAGAGGATGAGAGGATCGATCGGACGCAGAACTGCCGCGCTCCACGGAAACTTCCCGGTAAAGACCGCGCGGCCCAGCACGGCGGAGACTCCCCACAGAAAAGCCGCCGAGGCGATGAAGAAATAGCCGCGCAGAGAATGAGGGCTTGAGCTTTGCTGATTTGAGTTTGGAATATCGACCCTCGCGAATCGTTTCGATGATCAGGCAGCAGAGAGCAACCGGTCAAGGCGTTCGGGATCGAAGCCCTCGATCACTTCGGTTCCGGCTGCGGTGATAATTACGACGGTAGGCGCGGTGCGGCAGTGGTAGGTCTCGAGCAATTCGGCGCGGTCGGCGGCATCGCTGCTCATGTCGCGCTCTTCGAATGCGATGCCGTTCACTTCCAAAAAGATCTTCATCACTTCGCAGTTGAGGCAACCGGACTGGGTGAAGAGGAGAATTCGGGAAGCCATCAGTTTTGCGTCAGTCTTTCGATTTCGCGTTGAAAAGGGCTAGCAGATTCGCCAGGGCAATACCCAAGCACATACCGATGGCGATCAGCGTCAGGATCTGTACCGTTCTTACGTGATCCGAACCGTTTGACCGCAGGAATACGGAAAAGCCCAGAGCGGCAAGGAACAAGGGAAGGAAAACAAAGCGTTTCTTCATTCGTCACCTCAAACCGATAGCTGCCGTTTCAGCTTCGAGCTTACGCGTCCACGTATTCGATCTCGGCGGCGATCTTCACGGTCTTGTCCAGCATGGCCGAGACCGAGCAGTATTTCTCTTTGGAGAGGCGGACGGCATCCTCGACCGCCTTGCGAGACACTTTACCACCGACGCGGTAGATTAGCTTGATTTCTGTGTAGACGGAAGGCGGATCGGCGGCGCGCTCGGCCTGGGCGCGGACTTCGAGGCTGGTAAATGGCTCGCGCTTCTTCTCCAGGATGGAGACGACGTCGTAACCAGTGCAACCGCACAGGCCGATGAGAACCAGTTCCATGGGACTGTTGCCAGCGGCCTTGCCGCCGTTGACGACAATCGTGTGGCCGCTGTCGGCGACTCCGTTGAAACGCTGCTTCTCAATCCAAGTTGTGCGAGCGTTAGTCATAAACGATCACTCCCCTAAATTCTATCTGCGGTTATCCGTACTGGGTTCGGGATGGATCAGCACCCGAAAAAGTTCGGGTGCGGCCTGTTTGAAGCGGATTTCGAGTTCGGTCTGGATGTCGTGGACACGGGCGAGCGAGAGATCGTCGGAGAGCGTGCAGTGGCAGGAAACGTAAAGCCGTCCGCGCACCAGCTTGATGATGAACTCGTGGACATCGAGAATCTCTGGAAACTGCGCCGCGGCTGATTTCAGCCGCCGCTCGAGGTCGGCGTCGCGGACCAACTCGTCTCCGGTTTCAATGGTGGCGGGTTCGCTTTCGATATGGGTGAGGATGTCGGCAATCTCGGGTACGTCGTGGCGCATATCGGCTTCGAGTTCCGTAACTTGATCGTGGGCGCTTTTGAGGGCCATGCGCTCGTCAAGTTCGACGTGCTGCTCGACGTGAAGCCGGCCAGCGAGATCTTGCACGCTGATGTCGTGGACGTTCAGGTTGTGGCGGGTGGCGACGGCGCGAATGCGGTCGAAAATGTTTTCCGAACGCTGGGCGCGCGGCAAAGGCTGGACGGTGACATCGGCATCGGGAAGAATGCCGTGCACGGCGGCCGTCACCGCTGCGACTAACTGCTCGGAACGCTGGAAGGTGACGGTGCGGGCCAGGCCGACGGCGAGATCGGCGAAATAGCGGTTACCGGCGCGGCGGATGCGGACCCGGCCGATTTCGAGCACACCATCCACGCGGGAAACTTCGCCGATAATCTGAGTGCGGACTCCGGCGGGAGCGGCGTCGAGCAAGGCATCGACGGTACGCCGGGCCAGCCGCCAACTCACGGAAACGATGACGCCCGCGACGAACAGGGCCGCGATAGGATCAGCCATCCGGAGCCAATCCAGATGGTAGACGCGTCCCGCCAGGATGAGGAGAAGGCTTAAGACGACCACGCCCGCTGACCACACATCGGTGGAAAAGTGCAGCGCATCGGCTTCGAGGGCCTGACTTTCATACTTGGTCGCGATGCGGCCGAGAGCGCGGGAACGCCACCAGTCCACGGCCATGGAGCCGAGCATCACGGCGAATGCCCAGCCGGAAGGCTCTACTTCGACCCGGCGGAAGAACAGCCGCACAACGGCTTCGTAAATGACCCAGATGCAGGTCAGCAAGAGCAGTCCGGTTTCCACGAAGGCGGAGAAGTTTTCGACTTTGCCGTGGCCATATTGATGGTCGGCGTCGGCGGGCTTGTCGGAGACTCCAACGGACAAATACGTAAGCGATGCTGCGATGAGATCGAGCGCGGAGTGCGCGGCTTCGGAGAGAATCCCAAGGCTGCCGGTGCTTACGCCGACTACGATCTTCCCTCCGGTTATGAGGAGGGCAGCAAGGACCGAGTTTCCCGCCACCGCGCGCTTCTCGGCGCGCATGGCAGTGGGCGAGTAGAGGGCCGGCGTCCCGGACATGGTGGGATTATCGCCGTTAAAGAGGAATTGCGCCAAGAGAATCGGCGCGGAAGGCTCCTAAAGCGAAAGAGAAGACCCCCGAAGCTCCTTAAGAGCGTCAGTTGGAGGCAGTCCTTAACGCCCGATCAAAATCGGAGCCTCCCATATGCGCGGTCTGCAAAATACCCATCGTGAGTATTAAGAAAAAGGGCCTTTATGCTAGGATGCTAGGTTCGGGTTGTCCAACTTCCTGATCTACCAATCCTGGAGGAATCTTGTATGCGTAAGAGTTGGCTGCTGTGTGTGCTGATGGGGACGATGGTTTGGGGACAAGCGCAACCGGGGACAACACCCACGCCCCCACCGAATCCCGCCCAAACTCCGAATGCGGCCCCACCCGCCGCCCCTGCTGCCCCTGCACAGCCCGCCAAGCCGCCTGCCGCGGAAGTGCCGGAGAATGCGGAGGTGCTGACCATTTATGGCGTGTGTCCGCCCGCGCCGAAGACGACAGCGGCGTCCAAGGCTGCAGTCGCAAAGACGGCCCCGGCCAAGAAACCGGCGGACTGCAAGACCATCATTACCCGTGCGGAGTTTGAAAAGATCGCCAACGCGATTTCACCGAATGTGACGCCGCAGCTAAAACACCAGCTGGCAGCCGCGTTGCCCAAGTTCATGGCAATGTCGGAGGCGGCAAAGGCCAAGGGTCTGGACAAGACTCCAGGATATCTTGAGTCCCTGAAGGTTGCGAAGATGCAGATTCTGACCCAGCAACTGCAGCGCTCGGTACAGGAGCAGGCGGACAAGATTTCGCAACAGGATCTCGAGGACTACTATAAGAAAAACCCTGAAGCGTATGAGCAATTCTCTCTGGACCGGCTGTTCATCCCTCGCAACAAGCAGGAGCCCGCGGAAAAGACCGTCGGTGAAGAGAAAGAGAAGCTGACCGAAGAACAGCAGAAGGCCAAGGAATCCGCCGACAAAGCGAAGCAGGAACAAGGCGCGCAGGAGATGGACAAACTGGCAGAAAGCCTGCGGGAACGGGCAGCGGCCGGCGAAGACTTCCTGAAGCTGCAAAAGGAGGCGTTCGAAGCCGCGGGCATGAAAAATGATTCGCCAGTGGTTAACCTGCCCACGGTGCGGCGCACCGGTTTGCCTCCGGCACATGTGGCGGTGTTCGATCTGAAGGCGGGCGAGGTGTCAGCAGTTATCAGCGACAATGGCGGACACTACGTGTACAAGGTGGTGAGCAGAGAAGTGCTCCCGCTGGATGACAAGGTGAAGACTGAAATTCATAACACGCTCAAGAGCCAGCGCATGAAGGACGCAATGGACAAGTACAACAACTCCTACCACGCGGATACCAACGAAGCGTACTTTGGTCCTGCAGCGCCGGCCGGAATGCCAGGACGTCCGGGGCCGCCTCGTATGCGCCCGCCAATGCCTCCGGCGGGGCAGGGTCAGGGTAGTAGCGGGACGCCGCAGCAGCAGGGTGCGCCGCCAGCTGCGAATCCGCCGGCACAGCCTCCAGCACAACCGGCTCCTCCATCCAAGCCGAACTAGATGGCGAGCGCGAAACCTGTCGTCGTAGTCACCGGCATCGCGGGGAACCTGGGATCGCGGCTGCTCCCGCTGCTGAATGACTACTCGGTGATTGGGGTGGACGTGAGTCCACCCCAAACCGGTTTGGCGCTGCAATTCGAACGCATGGATTTGGGCGACGAATCCTCCACCCGCGTTCTGTACGAACTGCTGCGCGATACGCGGCCGGCGTCGGTCGTGCACCTTGCGTTCGTGATCGATCCGGTCCGCTCGGGCGTGCTCGACCCCGAGCGTATGTGGCAGATTAATGTGGCCGGCACGGCTCGTGTGATGGAGGCCATCACGGAGGCGAACCGCACCACGGACTTTGGCATCAAACAATTCCTTTTTCCCAGCAGTGTTTCGGTCTATGGACCCAGCCTCGCATTGCCGGCGACGGAAGAATCGCCCATGGCGGCGCACACCTTGCCCTACGCGATCCACAAAAAGCAAAGCGACGAGGTGGTTCAGCAACGCTCTTCCGCGCTGCGCGGGTGCAGCGTGTACATTCTCCGTCCGCACATTTTTGCCGGCGCCAGCGTGGAAAACTACCTGCTGGGAGCGTTTCGCGGAACGCCCAACGGCAAGAGCGCGCGAGCGGAAAAGATGCGCGGTGAGGGGAAGCGGCTGCCCTGCATGCTGCCGCGCGGACAACAGTATCTCGACAACAAGATTCAATTCATACACGTGGACGATATGGCGCGGCTCATCGCGCATATCTTGCACCGGGACCCGGAGCCGCAACGGCTGACGATTCTGAATGTCGCAGGATGCGGTGAGCCGCTTACCTTCGGCCGTAAGGCAGAATGATGGAGGGAGATCGTGAGGGATGGTTTGGTGGCGATGCTATTTTGGGGGGCGGGATTGCGCTAGGCGCGGCGGCTGCGTCGATCAGCCTGCTGCTGGCAGTCGCGGAGCTGGCGACCAGCACCAAAATTTCCGATGCAGCCGGCATTCCGCTGGTCGCATTCGCATGCGCAGTGAGCTGGATTTCGTGCGCTCTGACCGTGCCGCTGCTGTGCTGTTCTCATCGCCCTTGCAGTGCGTGCTGCGGCTCGCCCCGACCACGGAGCGTGCTGTTCTGGAGCCTTGCTGGCTCACTGGTGACCACGGCCCTTGTCTCGGCGGCGATGGCCATCGACTCGCCAGGCTGCCTTCTTGGCGACGACGATAACGACCTGCCCGATCCATGGCCCGAGTATTGCTTGCTTGCTGGCGCCCTCTGCTCCTCCGCGCCGACGGAAAGGTAATCGACCCCGACGGTCCGTACCCTGGCCTGGGCCAGGTGCCGAGCGGCTGGCTCTGAGATGTACACGAAATCCTCGACGAAGCTGGCGGCCCGCCAGCATCGAGTCGAGTTCAAGGTCCGGAACAGAATGCGTTCCCCGGCCTGGAGCCGGTGCTGGACGAGTTCTCCAGCCGTGATCTCGCGGGGGTGCTCGATCTCGATCACCCTGGCCTCGCCCATCGTCGCCGTCAGCGGCATCTCATCCAGCCCCGGGCGCTTCGTGAATAAAGTGCACTGGCCCGTCCATGTGCGTGCCGCTGTGTACTCCCATGGCGAGGTGGGAGACGTTGCAAGGGTCACCACGACCGAGGTCCATGACCCGTTCCAGTACGATCGGCGGGTTATCCGGCCAATGCGGCATGCCGCTCCTGACCGTCC
>CAVTGH010000004.1:0-29736 GCA_963734215.1 uncultured Acidobacteriaceae bacterium
GATGACCTTATCGCTCGCGGTACGCTGACGCGCCCGCTTGCGGACTTCTTAGCGGAGCAAATTCGCGGCGGGAAGACATTGCTCATCAGTGGCGGGACGGGCACCGGCAAGACCACACTGCTCCGGATTCTTGCCGGTTTCATTCCCGAACAGGATCGCATCGTCGTCATCGAGGACACCTCCGAACTTCACATCCAGAAGCCGAACATCCTGGCGGTCGAATGCCAGACCGACACCTTCAAGGCCAACATCTCTTTCGACGACCTTCTAAAGTCTGCTCTCCGCTGGAGACCAGACCGTATCATCCTGGGCGAAGTGCGGGGCATCGAAGCACGGACGCTGCTCGATTCCTTCAACACAGGCCATGCGGGATCGCTCGCAACGATACATGCCAATTCGGCAGAGAAGGCCCTCCGGCGTTTCGCCAATCTGGTCATGCGGAACCACGCACAAACTACCTTCTGCGACACGGAGGCAGAGATCGGAGAAGCCGTTGATTTGGTCGTGCATGTCGAGCGACAACCGGGACGCCGCATCCTCCGCGAGGTGCTGGCGCTTCGTGGATACGACCGCGACGCGAAACGCTTCCTGATCGAGCCGGTATTCGAGGTGCAACGTGGGGAGCCTAGCCCCGTTGCCCACAGAAAGATTGCTTAATTTCACTACCTGTAAAAGGAGAACGAACATGCCATTGCTTGAGATCAACCAAATCCGCCACATCTGTGCTTCTGTTCGGCTCGATGAGGTCACCGCAGCACAGGTCGATCAGTACGCCGCATTCATCCACGCATCCGCCGACGATGTTGTCGATAAAGCGCTGAACTATGTCTTCGCGAAAGACCGTGACTTCCAGGACTTCCTCAAGACGCCACAAGCCAAGCAGATAGTTTCCACTTTGCGTGTCCGTAAAGGCCCGAGCAATGGTGCGACGGAGCAGCCGACAAAGAAGCTTGCGGCCGGGGTCGAGTCCACGGCTTCTGTGCGCGCAGTGAAGGCATGATCGTCCATTCAATTTCGTGGTGGTGCAAGAACGGTGCTTCGCACCGGAAGAATTTTGACACTCCACCCCTCAAAGGGTCGTGCGGTGAATCCGCACGGATTCGTGAAGAGCAACCTGCAAGATCAACATCTTACGAGCATTACGGATTCGTGCGACTTCGCGCGAATCCGTGCGACTTCATTCGTAATGGGAGGGAACACGCATGGCGCTAGTGAATGACGATTCGATTGCAGACAGGGCGAGAAAGCTTGAGTCGTTGCGGATGACCAACGTCTCTTCAAGACTCACGCGCCGCGAGACCGACCACCTCGACGAGCTGGCAAAAAAGCACCACCTGCAGCGTGGCGAATTCATCCGGCAGCTGATTCTTGACGAGTTGGCGTGCGACTCCGGCGATCCACCCGTGAGCCCGGAGTTGGTCGAAATTATCGGCGTTCGGCTCATGCTCACGAACCTTCTGAAACCACTCACGACAGGGCAGAAGATAACACCGGAAGTCTTCGACGGGATCATAGCCGAGGTCAAGAAGCACAAACGCAGCTTGGCGATCAAGACGCGGACAGACTTGGAGAAAGACTAATGGCAAGCATTCACTGGGGACGAAAAGAAACGATCATTTTCCCGCCGCACAGCGCCATCTACACCTATGGCGCAATGCTCTTTGCTGTGATCCTCACCGGACTTTTCGTCTACCTGCGCTTCACCTTTGGCAACACTCCGCTGCAGCGCTTCTACACGCCGATCTACATCCGGTCGAGCGTTGCGGGCAGCGTCTCCGCCAGCCGCAGAGACCAGTACCGCCTGGTGATGATCGGAGCTCGCGGAATCCGACCGCGACCGGCCACGGACGCGGACGTGGCAGACGGGAACACGCCGGAACCGGGAGCAAGACCGCTCCCGTTTGCGCTCTCCAAGTCCGCCTTGCAGGCGGGCTATGATCTCCTCTACCAGGAGCCGGAACGCACGTACACCGATGCGCCCTTGAGTGCCTACCTCAAGAGTGCGATTTACGGTGGCGACAGCCTATCCGAGATTTACCAGCTGCCACTGTTTTTCGGTTTCCTATCGTTGCTCCTCCAGCTCCCGTTTTCCATCCGAAAGGACATCAAACGCCGCAAGCAAATGAGGTACGGCCGGCGGCTCAAAGGGACGGAGCGGCTCACGCCGAAAGAATTCAACCGCAAGGTACAGGGGGAGGGACTTGGCATCAAAATCGACGGTCTGAAGGAGATGCTTCGCATCCCGGCCAAGGCCGAGGCGCAACACGTTCAGATCATCGCGGACACCGGTGGAGGCAAGACGACCATGATTATGCAGATGCTCCGGCAGATTCGAAGCCGCGGCGATTCCGCCATCGTCTACGACCCGGCGCTGGAGTACACGCGCCGCTTTTACGACCCGAAGCACGACATCATTCTCAATCCGCTCGACAGGCGATGCCCCTACTGGGGACCAGCCGAGGAGTTGCGCACAAGTTCAGAAGCGGACGCAATCGCGGTGTCGCTGTTCCAGTCTCCGCAGGACAAAAAAGGCGAGTTCTTTTTCGAGATTCCGCAGCAGATCTTCGCTTATCTGCTGCGCTATGGACCGACCCCGGAGGAGCTCATCGAATGGATGAGTAACCCAAAAGAGATCGACAATCGAGTCGCTCGCACAGAGGTGGCCAACTTCATCGACGCCTCAGCGCCCCCGCAACGAGTTGGCGTGTTGGCGTCTCTCAGCAAGGTGGCAAAGAGTCTTCGGCTGTTGCCGCACGAGGGTGCTGGCAACGGCGAGTGGACCGCAACCGAGTGGTCGGAAACACGCCAGGGTTGGATCTTCATCACCTCGCTTCCAGCCGAGCGGGAGGCGCTTCGTCCACTGCAAAGCGTATGGATCGACATGCTCGTGCTGCGCCTCCTGAACGAACCGAAAGCCCACCAGAAACGGGTCTGGTTTGTGCTCGACGAGCTGGCCAGCTTGCAGCGTCTTCCCCAGTTTCACACTGCCCTCACCGAGAACCGCAAAAGCAACAATCCCATCATCATGGGCTTTCAAGGGAAGGCTCAGTTGGAAGTGATCTACGGCCACCTGGCAGAAGTCATGCTATCCATGCCGACGACCAGCATTTTCCTCAAAACCAAAGAGCCGAATGCCGGCGAGTGGGTGAGCAAGGCGATCGGCAAGGTGGAAATCGAGCGCATGAAGGAAAGCCACTTCGACGGAACCCGCTCGGGCAGAAATTTCGCGCTGGACATCCAGGTCGAGCCAGCAGTGATGGAATCAGAAATCTCGGGATTGCCCGACCTGCACGCCTTCATCAAATACGAGAACTACGTCACAGGTTTCTCCTTTCCTTACATCGATATCGAGGGGCATCAGATTCCATTCGAGCGCAGACATTTGCCGGACGAGAAGCTCACCTTCGACCCTAAGAACATAAAGGCCAAAGCCCGCGATGGCACCGCCGCGCCCCCACCCGCCCTGCCGGCAGCACCTCGCGCAGCAGTTGATCTTGAGGCAAAGCTGGTCGAAGAAACAAATGCCGCAGGCAGTTCGCCGAACAACGAGCTTGCCAGCTTGCCGCGAAGTTCGGCAATCAGGCCGACCGGGTTGTTCGAGAGGCCCACGAACGAGTTCATGCGCAGGGACAGAATCGAGTGCCAGACGCGCCCCAGCGCGCGCAGGAAGCCGTCTCCTATGCCAAGGAACGCAACTTCGAGCGCGAGGCGGTCATCGACCAGCGCGACATCATGCGCGATGCGCTTCGCCGCGGCATGGGAGACCTCACCTTCAGCCAGGTACGCGACAACTTCGAGCACCGCCACGCTATCGGCGAATTCCAAACAGTAGAGCCTCAGAAGCACGACACCGGGCCACGATTGACGACGCCCGAAACCATCGCCGCCGAACGAGCGACAGTTGAGCACATGCAGCGCGGACAGAACACCGTTCCGCCCATCATGAGCGAACAACGCGCTGCGTCTCACGCCGCTGCGATTGAGTTCTTGAACCCGGCCCAGCGCCGTGTCATCGAGGAGATACTGACCTCAAGAGATCAAATCCACGGTTTGCAGGGACTCGCGGGGGCTGGAAAGACCACCGCTCTCGCAGCCATCCGCGAAGCTGCCCAGCGCAACGGTTACACTGTCGCGGGCTTCGCCCCGACCGCACGCGCCGCTCACCAGCTGCGCCAGGCCGCTGGCATCTCGGCCGACACCTTGCAAGCCTATTTGGCGATGGGAACCCGCGAGCAGGCCCAGACCAACCGCGACGACGCGGCTAACCGCCGCCTCTTCCTGATTGATGAGTCCAGTCTGACCAGTACCCAGCAGATGAAGGACTTCCTCGACCGGCTAGGCCCCCATGATCGCGTTCTGCTTATCGGCGACACACGCCAGCATCAGGCCGTAGACGCGGGAAAGCCCTTCGAGCAACTGCAGGACGCCGGAATGCGAACCGCCCAACTCGACCAGATCATGCGGCAGAAAGACCCCGAATTGCTCAAAGCCGTCGAACATCTTGCCAGGAATGAGACCCACACCGGCATCACGCTGCTGCAAGCTCAGGGGCGCGTCACCGAGCTCTCCAATTCCCAAGAGCGCGTCGCCGCCATCGCCAGGGACTACGCCTCGAACCCCGAAAAAACTTTGATCGTCTCTCCCGACAACGCTTCCCGGCGAGACATCAATTAAGCCGTGAGGATCGAGTTACAAGCCTCTGGCGCACTCGGAAAAGAGAATGTTTCTTTCCCTGTGCTCGTGGCTCGAAACGAGATGAGCGGAGCAGATCGAGCATGGGCTGCCAGGTACACCCCCGGCGACACCGTGCAGTACATTCGTGGGAGCCAACAGCTTGGCCTGGGAAAAAAAACTTACGCGACGGTCGTCGCGACCGACCCCGCAAACAATTTAGTGACCGTTGCCAGAGCGGATGGCCAACATGTGGCCTACGATCCGCAGCGCTTGCGCGGAGTGAATGTTTACACCAATCTTCCGCGCGAGTTCTCCACCGGCGATCGCATCCAGTTCACGCACAATAATAAGGATCTCGACGTGCACAACCGTGATCGCGGCCGTATCGAAGCCATCGGCAATGACAATCGCTTGACCGTGAAAATGGATGACGGAAGAACTGTCAATTTCGACCCCGCTCGGATGCGGCACTTCGATCACGGCTATGCCGTCACCAGCCACAGTTCCCAGGGTTTGACCGAAAACCGCGTCCTCATCAATATGGACACCAACACGTTCTCCGAACTCCTCAACCCCCGCTTTGCCTACGTCTCCGTCTCCCGCGCGTCCGAGGACGCCCACATTTACACCAATGATGCCGCCACGCTTGCCCAGCGCCTCAGCACCGATATGAGCAAAACCTCCGCCCTCGATTTTCACGAGGCACCCGCTGCACATTCACAACCCCAAACTCCGAAGGAGCATACTATGCAACACCTCAATGAATTGAAACCGGAACAACAATCTCAGCTCACGCCCGAACAAGCCGAGCGCAACCGCCAGTACGGCCCCATCGAAACAGCTCTTCCAACAGAAGCCCAGGTCTACAAGTGGCAACGCGAAACCGACGGCATCCACAGCTACCAACATCCTGAAAGCCACCGCTGGTTACACATCGACAGCCAAGGCCAGTTCTTTGACCGGCACGCGCAGCCCATCACACGCGAAAATGCGCTTGAACAAGCTGGCCACTCGCTCACGCAGTCCGTCGCGGAAAACGCACAGTCTCCTACCGGCTGTGGACTCAACCTCAACAGCCACGGAATTAGTCTCTAAACGTCGCTGAGAGCAGACATGGAAAAGCCGCTCAGTCCCAATACCAACAGTCGGATCGATCAAGTAAATCGGGAGGAAAACTGATGAACAAGCATATTGTGCAACTGATACGAGAGCGCTTTTATCCGCTCGTCCGTTTCTGTGGACCGCAGTCTGCAGGCGAGGTAGAGGTCGAGGGGGTGCGGGGGACCGTCTACCTCGGCGAACTCTCGATTTGGCTGTGGCCGGCTAAAAGCTCTCACAATGGAGTTCTGTCCGATGAACAACTCGGCGACGTGGTTTCGCCACATTTGCTGGTTCGCAATCTGCTGTTGTCGGCGCAGACGTCGATGCAGTGTCTGTCGTGTCACCTGGACAGGATTGAAGCGGCCGACGGAGACACCGTGTCACTACTGCGCTATTACCTCGAAGATTCCGCTGCAACGGTAGTCGATGGGATGGCTCTGGGGCGAATACTCGGTCCACGGGCGGGCGAGGCAGCGCAATGAACTGCTACATTCATCGGTTTCTGATCGCATTGCATTCGCCTACAGCTCGTCTCGAAACTGGACTGCGCATGTGCCCTCCGGAGAAAAGGCGGGACGGGGCCCCCCTTGCCGACGGGCAGTCCGTTCTCTGCAGTCCGGTTTGAGGATGAAATATTGCGGAATACGGGCATGTTTCGCGCATTTTGCGGGAACGGGCGGCGGAATTTCTTTGCAGTTAAGACTTGCTGGCGGAGGGAGAGGGATTCGAACCCTCGGTACAGGTGTTAGCCCGTACAACGGTTTAGCAATTGTCTGCGCTCTCACGATGCCCAACATCCGGCCACTCCTGCTCCGACCTGCCAAAACTGTGGGTGTAACTGAAATCGAAAAGCACTTCCCATGGTCGAAGATGTCGCCACCAGACGCACCCGCCCGGTGTCACGAGCAGTGTCCCGTAACTGCCGAATGAGGTCACATTAGGTGAGTTTTGGTGAGCGAGTACGACTGTAAGTCGTTGGGATTGAAGCAGCGAAGTCCGGGGCTTTGCTCTTTTGTCCGCAAGGCCGTTTTCACCGCAATCGCGTCACTAAGAGTGGCACCAATTCCTTTCACGGCTCGGCCTACGATTACAACCGCAATACCATCTTCAGCGCCAACGACCCGTTCCTGAAATATTCGCAGATAAGCAATGACCAACCCAACATGGCGCCTAAGCTTTCGTACAACGTATTTGGTGTCACCTTCGGCGATTTTCAGAGTGCCAAGAAAGAAGTGTTAACGGCTTATCGTGATTTTTCGGAGGTGTTCGACCGGCTCCAGCTGCCTCAGACGGAAGACCGGTTCCCCTCGTATCAGCTCTTACGAAATGTGCTTGCCGCTAATGCTCTGGGATGTTGGTTTTGCATACTGGTCGAAGCCCGGAGGTCGGATCTGATAGCTGCCTGGTACGAAGTAATGAAATGCGTGAGACCGGTTGAGCTAAGAACCAAACTCAGAATTTCGACTTGGCAGGAAATTGCACTGGCCGCGTCAGCTAAGCTTCGAGCTTTCTTGGCGGCGAAAGACGGAATCAGCGACTAAGGGAAGCGCCAATTTATCGGCAAACCGAGAGGTAAACGGGAAACGGATCTGCTCGACTGCAACGTCTGGAAAATTGACAAGCGCAAACGAACCGAGTGGGCTTCCTAAGTTTGAAATTGATTTTCATTTTTTCCTATAACTTGCGTGAGCGCTGTTTTCCCTAATTGTTTGCCGCCCACGGCGCTGTAACTCTCCCCCCAGCTGGCGTCACACAACGGCATATGACCTTTTCCCCAACGACCACATGGATGAACTTTGCGATTTCATGCTGCAGTTCTATTTGGGAATACCTTCCCGTCACCAGTGGTTGGAGGCTAAGCGTAAAAAGCAATTGGCGCGCAAGGCGTCGAAAGTTCCGCTTATTGAAAAGCAGTTGAGCAAAGAGCTCCCTGCCGGTGAACGGTAGAGGGCGAGTGACGCAGAGGGAGAGTTCTAGTAGAGCTATCGAAGAACTCTTGCACGGTCGCACAAATTGCGGCGCCGGGGTTAGTCAACTTCTTGGACTTCCAAATTGATAGATAGTGTTCTACAAGGCGCTCGGGGGTTAGATTAGATTTCTTCAGAAGATCATCACAATAATGGGCGAGTTCGTTGTCCGGGTGGCCTGACTTGGCTGGGTCGAGATTCCAATCTAAAGTTCCTGTTCCTTCCGTTCCTATCTGAACCAAGTTCAGTCCATTGCTTCGAGGAAGTGGGCACTAACAAATCTGACAAACTAAGGTTGTCTCCGATTCTTAACCAAGAGCGGAAGTCAGGAAGCAATGACAAGAATCTCTGAAAATCTCCATTTATTTGTCTTTCTTGCAGCACTCCCTGCGGATAGATTTTCGCTTTCGGACTGCGCGGTAGGCACGCAGTCCTGCGAACCCAATCAGACAGCCTGGGAACCTAACAACGTGACCATTTTTGCCACAGAATCGCCTTGCATTCGCCGTTCACGTACGAATAGATGGCGAATCGAAACCGGACTGATTGCCCAGTTCTGATGTCGGGTTTCGGGTGAAATTCTCTGGCAGGGTTTTGCTATCTGCAACTTGCGGACACGTCGAGCCTTAGCGCAACAAAACCGTACCGAGAGCTCGAATCTCTCTTCCTCCGCCATACAGTCTGAACTGCAGAGAATTTCCGCTCACCCTGCGCCGAAATACGCAAATAATGCCCGTGTTTCGCGATTATCGACAGCCCAACCGGACTGCAGAGAACGGACCGCTCCTCGGCGAGGAGCCATAGTCCCGCGTTTTCTCCAGAGGGCACATACGCAGTCCGGTTTCAATAAGTGCCTCAGGCGAATGCAATGCGATCACAAGCCGAAGATTCGGCCGTAGCGAGTTGACTTTAAGTCCGATGCGCTGGAAGGCGTGGCAGTGGACCTAAGATGCACTTTTCAACCCGTGCTTGGTAGTCGCTTCGTGTGGGCGCAGGTTATGCTGAAACTCGTCGCGCCCTCGGAGGCTATATTCATCGAACGTCGGGCCTGAGGCCGTCAGGGAGGGAGAACCGGTTCGTTCACCATTGACAGCAAAGGCAAACTCGGGATGAAGTATTCACCCCTGACGGCAGATGTTGAAGACAACGAAAAGCAGGAATTTACTGTTTATCACTGCAATGCCACACGAATCGCTCGGCTCGATCTCACCGCATCCGCCGCAAACGCTAGCGGCTCAGTTCAAACGACCCTATCGAAACTGCCCCGACCCCACTAACCTGGGCATCCCACATTTCTGCTTCGGGGCAGTCCCGATAGGGATCTATCGTTTCTCGGTACGGCCAACCAATAACTTCTGGCTTGCCCGTAATCCGGGAGTTCTTCCGGTCGGACCGAGTCCGCATCTACGAGATGACGACCATACGACCAAGGATAGGGGATGTCATTACCGCAACATCCAGGCCGCTGTAAGGGCGTAAATCTCCGCGCAGCGGACAATATTGCGGATGGGAACGAACTCGTTCGGTCCATGAGAGACGGTCAGCAATCCCGGCCCATAGGCGAAGGCGGGAACGCCATGAGCCGCATAGAATCGCGTTTCGAGTAAGCCTGGGCACATCTCGAACGCGGGATCTCTACCGGTCACGCTCGCTATGTGCCGCGACAGAACGACGCCGAGCGGATCTCGCGCTGGAGTCGCTGCCGCGGCTTCCTCCTGAAGCGTCTCGATTTCGAAGCCTTCCAGCGCTTTGCGCAACCGGCGCATTTCCTCTTCAAGGTTTTCTTCGGGATTAATGCGGCGGTCAACCGTGAAGGAACAGAAATCGGGAGTCACGTTGAAATTCGTACCTGCCTCGACCCGCCCGCCGAGCATCAGAATGGACTTTCGCGCCGCCGCCGGAGCAATGTTCTGTTGCGTTTCGCGGAGCTCTACTTCATTCTTAATGGCGACTAGCCGCATGATCGCCGGCAGCGCGCGTTCGAACGCGTTCACACCTTCGAATTGCCGGCCGACGTGCGCCGCCTTCCCACGCATGGTGGCGCGCAGCGAAATGGCCCCGCGGTTGGCGTTCCAGATGACACCGCCGGTAGGCTCCGGCGTGAGCATACCGACTGCGTCTCTCCCAAGCAGCCCGCGTGCATCTAGATCGCGAGACCCGCGCGGGCCGGCAGTTTCTTCGTCCGGCACTAGTACGATTCCGATACGGCCGGTATTAAGAAGCCCTTCATCACGCGCCGCAGCAGCTGCATAAATCATCGCAGCTAGACCGCTTTTCATGTCCGACGAGCCGCGACCGAACAGATTTGCACCTTCGACACGTGGCTGAAACTGATCGCCGCTCTGCGCGGGAACTACATCGTAGTGACCGCTGAAATAGAGCGTTCGCAGGCCGGTTCCAACCGATGCGAGTACACACGCGTCTTCGCGGCTCACATCATCGAAGCCGAGTCTATCCAGTTCGTCCAAGAGAGTGCGAGCGCATTCCTCGTAATGATTCCCCGGTGGGTTTTCCGATGGAATCGCGATCAACCGCTTCGTAAGATCCAGCATCGCTGGTTCGCTGAGCCGTTCGCGCAGTCGGGATGAAAGCTGCTCAGTATTTAGGGTCTCCACTTCGCTGGTACCTCCTCTTGTGTCGAATCGCGAACATCACTGCCCAATGATGCCACAACCGTGTGTCGTACTCGTGATGTCTGACGCACGTCAAATTGAAGCCAGGGCCAGCTGTGATCTTTCAACACGTTGTTCCCAAGAAGTGAATAGTCCATTCGCTCCGAACCGGAGAAGCTGATGGTGCTGACCAATCCGCTTCCCAGGAGTCGATCGAATGGACCTTCACCAGAATGCCCGACTTACCTTTCGTAGTCGAGAGGCTTTAGCCAAGAAAATCATTGTCGAGAGGGTGACGTTGAACGCGGCTGCAGCCGCGTTCAACGTCAGCCGAAAAACCGCCGCCAAGTGGCTCGGCCGCTACCGCACCCTGGGTTTGCCCGGCTTGCGGGATCGTTCCTCCCGTCCGCTGCACAGCCCGCGCAGAACCTCGTCGCAGTTAATCGCTCAGGTCATCGCCTTGCGCCGCCAGCTTCGCCCCGCTTACCAGATCGCCCAAGCCACCCGCCTCAGTCCCGCCACCGTCAGCCGCATCCTCCGGCGCGCTCACCTCAACCGCTGGCGTCATCTCCATCCCGCCCCACCCGTCGTGCGTTATGAACATCCCGCTCCCGGCGATCTGCTCCACCTCGACATCAAAGCCATGACCCGCTACCAGCGCGTCTCCCTGCGCGGCGATGGACGCCGCCGCGGCCGTCCCCAGTTCGCCGGCTGGCAAGCCTTACACGTCGCCATTGACGACCACTCCCGCCTAGCCTTTTCCCGCATGCTCCCCAACCAGAAAGCCGACACCACCGTCGCTTTCCTGCGCGCCGCCGTCGCTTTCTATGCCCAGCACGGCGTCCCCATTCGCCGCCTGCTCACCGACAACGGTCACAGCTACCGCTCCCACTTGTTCCGCCACGCTTGCGCCGAACTCGGCCTACGCCACCACTTCACCCGCCCCTACACGCCCCGCACCAATGGCAAGGCCGAACGCTTCATTCAAACCGCCCTGCGCGAGTGGGCCTATGTCCGCCACTACGTCAACTCAGAGGAACGCGATCAGCAGCTCTCGCCCTGGCTCAAGCACTACAACTTCCACCGTCCGCATGGTAGTCTCGGTTACGCTCCACCCATCAGCCGCGCGTCTCCGGCGGGTACAACGTCTTGATAGATCACAGCCGGCCCGCTGGCGTAGGGCTGCACCAGTTCCGTCTGGTGGTCGGCAACCCGGAGAGCACCGGCTCATCCCATTTCTGGACAGCCTTCTGAGTCAGCAGCAAATTCGCCTGGTCAATGCATTATGAGCGACGGCGTAACGCCGCAAGGCGAAAGTGGATACAGCGCCATCAGCCAGGACATGATCGCAGGCTGCATCAGGAGACACTGATAACTTCGGCTTCGCATTTCAGAATCTGGCCACTGGCTACGCCCGTCCGTGCTCACAAAGCGAATGATTTTTACAAGTCTGAAAGAACGGTAATGGAGACCTGAACTCAGCTGCATCGAGCATCAGCTCGCTGAGGATGAACCCCTCCTGTCATACTGACCTACCATCAAAAGCGGCCCGAGGGGGGCCTCCTGGATCCGGTGGAAACCTCTTGAGACCAGCAGAAACTTATTCCGGTCGGTCAACTGAAGCTCCATATGAACCTGATGATTGTCCATCCGGCCATCCAGGATAAGCTGATCCCCGGCAGGCCGCTGGAAGGTGAAGCTCGCCGTCCAGTTCTTGGCCAACGCTGTGATTGCGCCAAAGAAGATCCGAGCAAGGTAGTGGAGTGCTTGGTGGGCCGCGACCGCGAGCGAGGAATCCTGATCGTGGTACGCGATCCCGGTACGGGCTTCCCGGGGTAATTCCCGGTTGCACCGTTGGGGAAAAATGTTTATTCCAATCACGGCTGCGGAACCAATTTAAACTCCTGGACCCAGTGGAAACCTCTTGAGACCAGCAGAAACGAATTCCGGTCGGTCAACTGAAGCTCCATATGAACCTGATGATTGTCCATCCGGCCATCCAGGATGAGCTGATCCCCGGCAGGCTGCCGGAATGTGAAGCTCGCCGTCCAGTTCTTGTCGTCCTTCTTCGTGAGGGCGAGAGTTCTGTCCGGGAGATTGACGGAGGCGCCATAAGGAGCGAAGGAATCGTCCAGGCGCTGAAAGGCCATCCGGTCGGGGTAATCGAAGATGGCGCGCCGCCAACGGGTGGAGTCGGTGAGCAGCGGCGGGCGTGGTTGTTCGTCGATCGACATCTGGCGCACCTCCCAGATGCCATAGAGCGCCGGGAGCGGTCTGCCCCCGCCGTAGGTACTCCAGTAACCCCAGCTGTAGTGGCCGTACACGCCTACGAGCCACAGACCCAATATGATTTGCGCGGCAAGTGCGATCCGGTTGGCCCGGGCGCTACGGAAGAGTTCCGCTTCCGTGGAAAGCGACGTGGTCCGGCGCAGCAACAGGAATCTGACCAGGCGTGGAACGTCGGGGGCCAGGAGAAAGCAGGCGAGCAGCATGGTGTGGAAGGCAAGCCGCTTTGCTATCACATCGTACGTCATGTTCAGCATAAACACCTGGATCATGTCGGCGAGGCAGATCAGGGCGCCTAAGGTGGCCGTGCGAGGGACGATCAGCAGCAATCCGCCTGCGAGTTCGGCGCAGCCGGTGAAGATTTCATAAGCCGGGGCCGAGCCCATGGAGTTCAAGAGAACCCCCATGGGAGAGAACGTGCCGAAAGGCTGCAGCAGCCTGGTCAATGAGGGATACGCCATCTGTGTCGGGATGACTTTCATAAAGCCGTAGGCAATCATCTGTCCGGCAAGCGCGAAGCGAACGAAAAGCCGAAACCACTTATGCAGCTCGGCGTAATTCTCCCGGCTGCGGTCGAGAAGTGACCAGACGCCGGTCGCGGCAGTGGCAATCATTAGCAGGCAGAAGGTCAGGACCCAACCGAACATGCAGTCGCCGCTGCCGCTGTTGCTGCCGAAGGACAGGGGCGCATTCACGTGGAAAATATGGGCGGCGGTCCAGAAGATCACAGGGCGCAGCGGCCACAGAGTGGCCGGATCGGGCAAGTCGGTTCCCTCGAGAGTGATGATAGTTTGCGTGGCAAGACAATACAGCCCCAGATATATCATCCAGAATCGAAAGGCAATCCGCAGGGCTGGGTTCCACCTCGGAATGTTGGTCTGGGGCTGGATCGGTTCGGTCTGAAGCTGTGGGATCGTCTGAAGCTGTGCGTTCATTCGAGACCTCCGTCAGAAAGCGGCTGAAAATCGGCCATTAACTATCACTGCGATGGCATGAGGCTCCAAGTTCTAACAAACCTCGCAGCACATTATGAACGTCTGTTGTGGATTTCGAGGACTCTCTGGGTGATTTTCCAGAAACCGGACAAAAACCAAGATTAGCAACCGAAGTGTACAGGCGCGTTCCCGCTAAGTTAAAGATGGCATTCCTGCCATTGATGGACCGGCCGTAAACCGGTGAGTTCATACCTCGCGAAGGGCAATCATCGGGTTCACTTTCGTCGCGTGCCGGGCTGGAAGGTAGCTGGCTAGAACGGCAATGGCAAACAAAAGTAGAGGTACGATCAGAAACACAGCCGGATCATGGGGGCGAACACCATAGAGCAAACTTGCCATCATGGACGCAGTCGATGCAGAAACAACCACCCCGGCAATGATTCCCACGCCAGCAAGCGCGACTCCCTTGCGTAAGAACAGTTTCAGAATGTCGTCCCGCCGGGCGCCTAAGGCCATGCGGAGACCAATCTCGCGGGATCTTTGCCCGACCATATAGGCCAGCAAGCCGTAAATTCCGATGGAAGCAAGGAGCACCGCCAGTCCAGCAAATCCGCCCACTAGGTCGGCAGAAAAACGGCGCGATGCGAGCGAGCGACCAATAATGTCATTCATAGAGGCAACATTGAATACTGGCAGGCTGGGATCAATGCTCTGGACCTCGTGTCGAATCTGTGGTTCGAGCTGGGTCGCAGGCAGAGACGTCCGCAACACGACGCTCAGTACCCTGCCGGGGCTTTGATAGGTCGAAACATAGATATGGGGAACGCCATCGATGTCGAGACCGTCACTCTTGATATCCTTAACAATACCCACGACGGTCATCCATGGCTTGGTAGGGTCTTTTCCGAAGCGCACGTGGCGGCCCAGCGGATCGCGGGTTGGCCAATACTTACGAGCGGTGGTTTCATCAATGATGGCCACCGGCTGTTTGCCGTCTTCATCGCCCTCCGTGAATGAGCGACCGCGTAGGAGCGTCGTCTGCAACACCTTAAAATAATCGGGGCTTATCCGAATTCTCTCGGCGCTCAGATCCTGCGAGGACTCGACCGGTCTATCTTCAATCGCAAAGCCCTCAATCGCTAAGCCACCGATGGGGTTGCTATTGGTGGTCGGTAGAGCTGAGGTGATAGCGGCGAGTTCTACTCCCGGAATTGCCTTCATGCGCCGCAGCAACTCACGATCAAAAGCGGCTCTGCCAGCAATGCCGAGATACGGATCCGTCTTCGGATCGTTAGGAGCCGGAAGCCAAATGTTTGCCGTGGCAACTTGGGCCGGATTAAAGCCTGGATTTTCCTGCAACAGGTCCCGCAGCGTACGCAGCAGCAAGCCGGCTCCCACCATCAGTATGACAGCAAATGCCAGTTCAGAGACGATTAGAACATCCCGCAATCGGCCGGTCTTCGTGCTGGAGCCGGACCCGAGACTGCCTTCACGAATGGCCGCGTAAAGAGCGACCTTTGTCGAATGAAGCGCTGGAGCAAGTCCAAACACTAAGCCGGTGAGAATGGTAATCAGCAGAGCGAACGCCAGCACCACCCAGTCGATTCGTACTTCGTTGAGCCGGGGAACGTTCGATGGCACAAAGCGCAGGATGAAACGCAAAGTGCCAGCTGCGGTTGCGATTCCCGCGACACCGCCGATGAGCGACAGCAGCATGGACTCGGTCAGCATCTGGCGCACCATGCGGCCGCGGCTCGCCCCCAGCGCTAACCGCACCGCCATCTCTTGCTGCCGCCCCGAAGCGCGCGCCAAGAGGAGATTGGCAATATTCAACGATACGATGAAAACGATCAGGATTACCGCACCCAGTAACACCAGCAGCATGGGCCGAACATTGCCCACCAAAGTTTCTTGCAAGGGTTGAATCTCAATTGTCCATTGAGCCTGCGGCGGGTAATCGGTGGGAAATTCGTGGCGCAATTCGGCGGCCATGGCAGTGAGCCGCGCCTGAGCTTGCGCCAGTGTCAGGCCCGGCTTAAGTCGTCCGATTGCCCCGGGGTTTAACGCCCGATTTCCACGGGTTGGCTGGGGAAAGGGATCTGCGCTGAATCCAGCGGCGGTAAACACTTCCACGTCGCCGGAAATCGTCGGTCCGGGATTGCGAAATCCGGGTGGAAGAACCCCGATAACTGTATATGGATCGTTGTCGAGACGGAGGCTGCGGCCGAGAATATTCGGATCACCGCCATAGGAGCGCTTCCACAGGCCATCGCTGATCACGGCCACGGGAGCGAAACCGAGCGCGAAGTCTTGAGGACCATACAACCGTCCGATTTGCGGGATCGCACCTAGCATGGAAAAGTAGTTGAAACTAGTATAGACGTACTCGAGACGCTCGGGCTGTTTGGCGCCGGTCAAATTCGCGTTACCCTCGGCGCTCGGGGTTACATCTTCAAATACACCGGCTCGCGTCTGCAGGTCATCCAGTTCGGGCTTGGAAAACCAACCGTCCCGCAACCCTACGCCGGGCTCGTTAAAGAAGATTCTTACCAAGCGATCGGGATCGCGGTAGGGGAGAGAGCGCAGCAAGACGGCATTCACGATGCTAAAAATGGCCGTGTTGGCTCCCACGCCCAGAGCCAGCGTCAGGACAGCCACGATCGTGAATGTGGGCTTCTTCACCAGCATGCGCAAACCATAGCGAACATCCTGAAGTAAGGTCCCCATGAAGACGCTCCTCTCGGTCAATATCACAGAATCTCATTTAGTGTTAACACGCCCTAATAACCTGAATGCAAAACGAACATCCTGAAGAAAGCTATCCATCGCAAGGTCCTCCACTCGTGAACAAGTCGTCTCTAAGAACAAGCGAGTTACAGATGGCAACCACGAACTCATTCTCAGAATGAACTAGCGAGCAGGCCTTCGGTCAGCCCAATAAATCATAAAATAACGCAAAACACTCCGTCCACACAGGATTAATTTTCACCGCGTGTGCTGACTTTCAACGTCTATCAACTCACGGTGGCTCATTTCCGGACTCACAGCCCGCGACTCGTTGTTGCTGTTCGTCGATATATAACGCTGCAAGGTCTCGGCGATGATACGTACATTCGGCCGCCTCAGCATTGTGAAATGATCTCCAGGAACCAAATGGAACTGAATGCCTCCGCCTGACCATTTTGTCCATAACTTGGAGAAACGCTCTGGCGTCTCGGACGCTCGAATGTAAACCACCGATTGATCACTGGGGTGGAGGGAATAGTTATTCATGGCGAGAGCATTCCGGGTAAACACATTCAGTAATGCGGTCATTTCGGCATGCGCCGTCTTCGGCGCCAGCACGCCATAGCTGGTCAGAGTTTCTTGCACCATCTTCCATTGGTCTTGCGCATCCGCCCGGGAAAATTGTTCCACCAAAGGCCGAGGGTCCTTGCCGACCAACCGGCTCATATCCAGAGCGAAACGGGCGAGCATGGATACCTCATCAGCTGTGTCATCAGCTTCCAGGTACCCGGAGGGGGGAGTAGTATCCATGAGCGCCAGCAGGCCTATAGTCTCACCTTCCTTTATCAGCTGTTGCGCCATTTCCCACGCTACCAATCCTCCCATAGACCAGCCACTCAGTAGATAAGGGCCGCGTGGCTGGACCCTGCGGATTTCCTGATTGTAGAGAGTGGCTAATTGCTCGATGCTCACGCCCGACTCCGGAAAATAATTTGCGGGAGGCGACTGCAACCCATAAAAGGGTTGCTCTAGGCCTAACTCTTGCGAAAGTTCCGCATAACTAATCACTTGTCCGCCAACGGCGTGTACGCAGAAGAAGGGGACTCGTGAACCCTGGGATTGAATACTAACCAGGACCTGCGATGACTGCGGTCGTTGGCGCCCGTTCACCGACGCGATATGTTCGGCCATTCTGGCCGCGGTCGGCGCTGCAAATAGAACGCTAAGGGGCATCTCTATGGCGAATGCCGACCTCACGCGTGATGTTAGCTGCACCGCCAGCAGTGAATGCCCGCCCATCTTAAAAAAGTCGTCGTGAACTCCCACACGTTCCCGCCGCAATACTTCCTGCCACAGCCCGCAAAGAGTTTCTTCTATGGGATCGCGCGGCCCTACATATTCTTCTTCAGGTGTACCCCTATCAGGTTGCGGCAGCGCCTTGCGGTCGATCTTCCCATTGTGATTCAGCGGTAACTCGTCCAATTGCACATATGCACTTGGCACCATGTAGTCCGGCAGAGACACCTTCAAATATTCTTCCAGAACACTTGCATTCGGCTGCACGACGTCGGTCTTGTTAACCAGGTAAGCGACCAGTCGTCTGTCTCCGGGCTGGTCTTCGCGGGCTAGCACAACACATCGAGCGACGCTCGGATGGGTTTCCAGTACCGCTTCTATCTCCTCCAGCTCAATGCGGAATCCGCGAATCTTGACCTGCTGATCCAGTCGCCCCAGGTACTCCAGGTTCCCATCCCCCTGCCACCGCACCAGGTCGCCGGTCCGGTACAGCCGCTCTCCGCCTACTGTGTTCTTACTGACAAATGGATCCGGCACAAAGCGCTCGGCTGTCAATTCGGGCCGGTTCAGATAGCCTCGCGCCAATCCCACCCCTCCGATGTACAGCTCTCCCGATACCCCCACCGGCACCGGCTCCATCTCTTCATCCACTACATACACCTGCGTGTTCGCTATCGGCTTCCCGACCGGCACGTCGCCGGACTCGCGTTCGTCTTCGACCTCATAGATTGAGCTGCCGACTACCGTTTCCGTCGGACCGTATTCATTGATGAGCCTCGTTCTCGATCCCGGCTTTCTCCATAGTTCGAGGTCCGCATACCTCAGAGCCTCTCCGCCAATGATCAGCGCCCACGCTCCGCGTTCACCCCTCTCACTCTTTTCCAGCAGTAGGCTGAGCATCCGCAGATGGCTGGGTGTCAGCTTCAGCAGGCTGTAATCGCTCGATTCCAGGCGCTGTGCTAATTCCTCCATCCCGGCCGATTGCGGCAAGACCTCTACGCACCCTCCGCCCAGTAAGGCCGGATAGATGCTCGTTATCGTCAGGTCAAAAGCCAGCGACGAATACACCGGAGAACCGCTGCCTTGGCTCATTTTGTAGGCTTGTCTGGCCCAGTTCACGTAGTTGACCATTCCCTTGTGAGTCACACCCACTCCCTTGGGCTGGCCGGTGGAGCCCGACGTGTAGATCACGTATGCGAGATTTGAGCCGTGAACGCTGCCCTCAACTCTGGCTATCGAGTTAGCAGCTATGTCCTTCCAATCTTCATCCATGCTGACGATCTGCACCATCGCCTTGGGAAGGCTGCCGCGTAGAGATGCCTGCGTCAGTAATATCGGTATCTGCGCATCCTCGAGCATGAAGCCGAGCCTCTCAACCGGGTACGACGGGTCAAGGGGCACATATACTCCGCCCGATTTCAAGATCCCTAAAAGCGCCACAAGCATGTCGAGACTTCGATTCAGGCAGATACCAACCAGCACCTCCGGGCCAACGCCCATCTGTTTCAGATAATGCGCCAACTGGTTGGCTCGCTGATCGAGTTCGATGTAGCAGAGCGAATCTTCTCCGCACCGAACAGCCGTCGCATTTGGCGTGCGATGCACCTGCTCTTCGAACAACTCATGCACACACTTGTCGCTGGGAAACTCGGCTTTGGTCTCGTTCCACTCGTACAGAACCCGTTCCCGCTCCTCCTCGCTGACCATGGGCAGACGATCGATGGTTTGGGCATCGTCGGCGACCATAGCTTCCACTAACCTGAGGAAGTATTCTCGATAGCGCTCAAGGGTCGATCGTTCATACAAAGCTGTGGCGTACTCCAGCGCTCCCACAATCCTTTCGCCCACTTCCTGCAGCGAAAGCGTGAGATCGAACTTCGCCACCCGGTGGGAAGCGGAAGGCAGCGGTTGCACTTCCAGCCCCGGCAACTCCAGCCTGGCTTCCGTCGCGTTCTGCCAGGCAAACATCACCTGGAACAGAGGACTGTGGGCCAAGCTGCGCACCGGTTGGACCAGTTCTACCACTTGCTCAAAGGGGATATCCTGATGCTGCTGGGCAGCCAGTGACTGCGCTTTGGTTTGCTGGAGTAGTTCGCTGACGCTGGGTGAACCCGACAGGTCCAGACGCAGTGCCAGGGTGTTTACGAAAAACCCGATCAGGTTCTCAATCTCGGCTCGTCCGCGATTGGCCACGGGAGAACCAACCACCACCTCCTGCTGCCCGCTCAACCGCGCCAGCAAAATCGCCCAACCGGCCAGTAGCGTCATGTACAGGGTTGTGCCGTGACGCCGGCTCAGATCCTTCAGCCCCGCCGTTAGTTGTTCGTCCAGCACCAACTCCACAAAGCCGCCAGCAAAATCCTGCTGGACTGGGCGGGTATGATCCGTCGGCAGTTCGAGCAACGCCGGCGCACCAGCTAGCGTGGTTTTCCAGTAGGCGGCCTGCTGTTGCAGAATCTCGCCCTCGATCCACTGCCGTTGCCATACCGCGTAATCGGCGTACTGTATTTCCAACTCCGGCAAGGGATCGGCTTCCCCGCCTAAAAACGCTCCGTAGAGCGCGTTCAGTTCGCTGACCAGCACGCCCATCGACCAGCCGTCAGAAACAATGTGGTGCATGGTGACCAGCAACACATGCTCGTCTTCGGCCAAACGAATCAGCCGCCCGCGAATCAGCGGACCTGCCTCCAAGTCAAAGGACGCTCCCGCTTCCAATTTGCGGAGAGCGGCAAGTTTCACCTCGACATCGTTGTGGCCGCGCAGGTCGTGTTCGATGAGACGGAAGCTGCTCTCTTCGACAGCGCCTATCTCCTGCACCGGTTCTCCGTCGTGGAAGGCGAAAGTGGTGCGCAGGACTTCATGACGAACCAATATCCGGTCCAGCGCCCGACGAAGAGCTGTGCGGTTGAGATCGCCCTTCAGATGCAGGCCGAACGGGATGTGATACGCCTCGCTGGCCCCTTCCATCTGCGCCAGGAACCACAGCCTCTGCTGCGCAAACGACAGCGGTAAACGCCCGCTTCGTTGTACCGGTATTATGCGCGAAAGTTCGGCATGTGCCGCACCCTGGAGATGACGAGCCAGATCGGCCAACTCTGGATGTACGAACAGATCGCGGATCGCCACTTCCACACTCAATACTTGCTGCAGGCGGCTGACGGCCCGCACCGCCAGCAGGGAGTGTCCGCCCAGCTCGAAGAAGTTGTCGTGGCGACCCACCTTCTCCAGCTGCAATACTTCGGCCCACACCTCGGCCAGCTTCGTTTCCATCTCGCCCACCGGCGCCTCGTAGCCGCGCACCGCATAGGCCCCCTGTTCCGGCGCGGGCAGCGCCTTGCGGTCCAGCTTCCCGCTTGGCGTCAAAGGCAGCCTCTCCATCCGCACATACGCCGCCGGTACCATGTAGTCAGGAACAACCGCCGACAGGTGCGCACGCAACCGCTCCGCTCCCACGCTCTCCACGCTGCTTTCGCTCACCCCGCCGCTGCTTTCCCGGCACGTGTAGTACGCCACCAGCCGCTTCTCGCCCGCCGTATCCTCGCGCGCCAGCACCACCGCCTCACGCACCTCCGGGTGTTCGGCTAACCGTGCCTCTATCTCTCCCAACTCAATCCGGAATCCCCGGATCTTCACCTGGTGATCCCGACGTCCCAGGAACTCCAGGTTTCCATCCGGCAGCCATCGCGCCAGATCGCCCGTACGGTACATGCGCTCGCCACCGCGCACGCTGAACGGGTTCGGCAGGAATCTCTCCGCCGTCAGATCCGGCCGGTTCAAATAACCTCGGGCCAGTCCCACGCCAGCCAAGTACAGGTCTCCCGGAATTCCAATCGGTAACGGAGTGCAGTCATCGTCGAGGACATATACCTGGTCATTCGCAATTGGCTTGCCGATGGGCGGCAACAGCGGCCACTCTCTGGAGTCAGCCTGCAAGCGATGCGCGGTCACCACATGACACTCAGTTGGGCCATACTGGTTTTCCAGAACGGCTACGGACAAACGATCGAAGAAGCGTTGCAGGGCAGGGGTAACCTTGAGCTGTTCCCCGGCAGTTATCACTTCGCACAAACTTGTAGATTCCCATTCAGCTACACACGCGACCTCAGCCAGTTCCTGCAAGGCGATGAAAGGCAGAAACAGTCTTTCGACTTCCCTCTCACAGACGACCTTCCACAACTCCGAAGGATCACGACGAGTGTCATTATCGATTAATACAAGGGATCCCCCAGAACACAAGGTGGCAAATATCTCCTGAAAGGAGACATCGAAAGTGAGCGAAGTAAACTGCAAAGTACGTTTCGGCCCGGGGCTCGACATCAGTTGCCAGCGCACCAGATTGCACAGCGGCCCCTGCGTCATCCCGACACCCTTCGGTCTGCCCGTAGAGCCTGAAGTATAGATCACATACGCCAGGTTCTCTGAATCTACATCCGATCCATCCGGATTGGCATCGTTCTCTTCGAGAACCTTTCCCAAATGGTGCGGATCAACGCAAATTACGTGACCGGTAAAGCCAGCAAAGATATCCCGAAGCCGTTCCTGCGTCAGCAGGAATTTGAGTTGAGCATCCCGCATCATGTAGGCTAACCGTTCAGCCGGAAATTCCGACTCAAGGGGCACATACGCCCCCCCCGCCTTCAGAACACCCAATACCCCCATCACCATCTCTACACTCCGCTCGATGCACAGGCCGACTGCCACATCCGGCCCCACCCCCAACTCCCGGAGATAGTGCGCCAGCCGGTTGGCTCGGGCATTCAGCTCCCCGTAGCTCAGTTCCTCCTCTTCAAACGCCACCGCCGTTGCCTGCGGACTCCTGCGCACTTGCTCTTCGAACAACTCGTGCACACACTTGTCCCGCCGATACTCCCGTTCCGTCGCGTTCCACTCGTACAAGACCCGATGACGTTCCGTCTCCGTCAGCAATCGCAGACGATCCACTACTTGGGTCTCGTCAGCAACCATCGCTTCCACTAACCGGACGAAGTATTCTCGATAGCGCTCAACGGTCGTTCGTTCATACAAAGCGGTGGCGTACTCCAGACCTCCCACAATCCTTTCGCCCACCTCCTGCAGCGAAAGCGTGAGATCGAACTTGGCCATCCGGTACGAAGCCAATGGCAGCGGTTGCGCTTCCAGCCCCGGCAACTCCAGCCTGGCATCGGTCGCGTTTTGCCACGAGAACATCACCTGAAACAGCGGACTGTGTGCCAAGCTGCGCACCGGTTGGGCCAGTTCTACCACTTGCTCGAAGGGGATATCCTGATGCCGCTGTGCAGCGAGTGACCGCGCCTTGGTTTGCTGGAGTAGTTCGCTGACGCTGGGTGAACCCGACAGGTCCAAACGCAGCGCCAGGGTGTTTACGAAAAACCCGATCAGGTTTTCAATCTCGGTTCGTCCGCGATTGGCCACGGGAGAACCAATCACCACATCCTGCTGCCCGCTCAACCGCGCCAGCAAAATCGCCCAGCCCGCCAGCAGCGTCATGTACAGCGTGGTGCCGTGACGCCGGCTCAGATCCTTCAGCCCCGCCGTGAGTGGTTCGTCCAGCACCAGCTCCACAAAGCCACCAGCAAAATCTTGCTGGACTGGGCGAGTGTGATCCGTCGGCAACTCGAGCAACGCCGGTGCTCCAGCTAGCGTGGTTTTCCAGTAGGCGGCCTGCTGTTGCAGTATCTCGCCCGCGATCCACTGCCGTTGCCACACCGCGTAATCGGCGTACTGTATTTCCAACTCCAGCAAGGGATCGGCTTCCCCGCCTACAAACGCTCCGTAGAGCGCCTTCAGTTCGCCGACCATCACGCCCATTGACCACCCGTCAGAAACAATGTGGTGCATGGTGACTAGCAACACATACTCATCTTCCGCCAAACGTATCAGCCGCCCGCGAATCAGCGGACCGGCTGCCAGGTCAAACGGCGCTCCCGCTTCCAGTTCACCCAGAGCGGCAAGTTCTGCCGCGACATCGTTGTGGCCGCGCAGGTCGTGTTCGATGAGATGGAAGCTGCTCTTTTCGGCACCGCCTATCTCCTGCACCGGTTCTCCGTCGTGGAAGGCGAACGTGGTGCGCAGCGCTTCATGACGAACCACGATCCGGTCCAGCGCCCGACGAAGAGCTGTGTGGTTGAGATCGCCCTTCAGATGCACACCGAACGGGATGTGATAAGCCGCGCTCCCCCCTTCCATCTGCGCCAGAAACCACAACCGCTGCTGGGCGAACGACAACGGAATCTCCGCCGGCCGTGGCATCACCCGAATGCGATCGCTGTATGGGCTACCGTTCTCGTATTGTTGCTTTCCGACTGCCTCAGCGAACTTTTCCAGGCTTGGGTGAACGAAGAGACTTTCAACTGCCACATCGGTGCGAACCAATTCGCGCACCCTGGCTACCACCTGGGTCGCGAGAAGCGAGTGCCCGCCAAGCTCGAAGAAGTTGTCCTGAATTCCTATTTGCCTGATCCCAAGCAGCCCCTGCCAGATCTGAGCAATCTGGTTTTCCAACTCGGTTCGCGGTTTTATGAATTCCCGGCGGATTTCACCCTTGCTTCGAGCAAGTCTGGCCAGTTCATCGCGGTCAATTTCTCCTGAGGCAGTGGTTGGCATCCGCTCCAGCAGCTGCAACTTGCAGCCCAACGGTATCGACTGCCCCAGTTCCGTGACATCTACCGCACTATCCCGCGGAACACAATATGCCACCAGTCGTCTCAACTCAGGAGAGCCGTCTTCGCAGTGTTGGCGAATTGCTTCTTTGCTCGCGTCCAGCCCTATAAAAGGATGAATAGAATCACGACAAAGAACTGCCAACATCGAATGAACACCCTGTTCGTGGGCGATGCTGTAATAGCCTCGTGCACGAGCGGCTTCCTTCGTCGCCAAACCACGGCTCATTCCTGTCTCTTCCCACAAGGACCAATTGAGGCAATAGCTGTGTAAGCCGAGTTCTCGCTGAAAATCGGTCAATGAGTCTAGAAAAGCATTGGCAGCCGAGTACGCACCGACCGAGAAACCGCCAAGGAAACCGTTAACCGATCCGAAAGAAAGAAAAAGCGCTTGAGGTGAGTGAGCAATCAGCCTATGGAGAGCCAACGATCCCTGGAGTTTGGGACGCAAAACGGCATCAAGACTTTCTTGGGTTTCATCAATCAACGCCCGTTCCTGATAGACTCCCGCCAAGTGAATAATCCCGGCGAGCTCAGCATTCCAGCGGCGTTTGGCATCTGCAACGGCGGCGGCCAGACCCACGGAATCAGAAACGTCAACGTGCCTGTAATCGACGCAGCCCATGCGCCCCAGTTCCTCGTACACTTTCCGTTTTTCATCCACTTTGCCATTTGTGTTCGAAGATTCTGGCTGACTTTGAAGAGATGTACGGCCGACGATAAGAATGCGTGCCTGATAGTTGCTGAGCAAATATCTTGCAAAGTGTGTGCCGATACCTCCGAGACCCCCGGTCATCAGGTAGAAGCCACGCTGCTTAAATGGCAATGCCTCGCTCTTGCTTGTCCGGCTGAAATCAACTGGCTGCAACCTTGGAACCCACCGGCGACCGTCGCGCCAAGCCCTTTCACAATTCTTTTCCTGCGCCCGAAGTTCCATGAGAACCAGATCAACATCGTCGTCGACGCTGTCGCCGGGCAGGTCTACGTGTCCCCATTGCAGCCAAGAGAATTCCTGTGAAGCCGTCTTAAGAAGTCCCGTAACGGCGCCGCGGGTGCAATCGAGTTTGTCGCCCTTTCTTATGGATTGGCTATGGCTGGACATCACCAACAGCCGGATAGGGCGATGTGATTCTGGCAACACGTTCAAACCCTGAATCAGGTACAGCATCGGAATGAGATTTTCATCCACCGAAGAGTCGAGATGATCGGGTTCACACCATTGGCCTGGAGCTCCGCAATATGTCGCCAGATGCAGGACCTGTGCAATTGGCGTACCCTGCATCGCAATCGTAGAGAACAAGCGCCGGTAGTCCTCAGGATCCGCCGGATTGAACTGAAAGTGATCCGCTTCGATTTGCTCGAATTTCGCGCCAGCGCGCACCGTAATGCACGCCCGATCAAGACGCACCATCTTCTCGCACACTCGTGCTCCCAAGCCAAGTGGGTCGAGAAACACCACGGTGCGGCCAAGACCCGCCACCGGAACGGTTTTGATCTTCTTGGGCCGCCAAAGCTTTTCATAGAACCAGCCAGGCAGGGTATTTTCATTTTCGAGCGCCAGATCTATTTCTTTGAGGATCGAGTTATAGCCGCCTGACTCGAGCGATCGCCTCATCTGATTCCGCTGTATCTTCCCACTGGTAGTCTTGGCGAATTCACTTCGCGTCAAGGGAACAACAAACGCCGGAGTAATGCCCAGGTTACTCGCCACAACCTTCCGGACCTCACTTACCAGCCTGATCCTTTGCTCGCTATCCTCAGTTTGTGGGACAAAGAAGACAGCCAAGCCTTCAGTTCCCGCAAGCGGATCAGTCACGGCAGTCGCAGCGCTAAAGGTAGGAATGGTTCCTGGAATCCCGTTCACAACCTCCTCAATCTCGTATGCATAGAAGTTCGCGCCGCGAATGATGATCATTTCTTTTTCGCGGCCCGTCAGGGTCAACCGGCCATTCCAAATGAAACCCAAGTCGCCGGAATTGAACCATCCATCCCCAACAAATGACTCTCTGTTTGCAGCATCGTTGAGCAAGTAACCCCGAGTTACCACACTCCCTTTGATCTGGAAACGGCCGATCCTGCCTTCTGGCAGAACATTGTTTTGTGCGTCCGTAATCCTGATCTGCACTCCGGGCACGGGAGGTCCAAGATCTACAAAGGCAGTCGCCGAGGAACTCTCCGGCGCGGCTGGTTGCAAAGCGCCACTCAGGGAGGATTTCAGGAACCAGTGAACGCCAGAATTGATATTAAAGTCGTTGACATATGTCATGCATGTGCAGACCTCCGCCATGCCAAACGCCGGCTGCATCATCGACGGCGTGATCCCAAACGGCGCCGTGCGCTCAAGAAAATCAGACACTACAGGCAAAGTGACTTGCTCGCCCGCGTTCATCAGAAACTTTACCGACGACAGATCCCAGTGCTTGTCCTGCGTCCCGGCCAATGCATCTGCTATCAACTTGAAGCCGAAGTTCGGCGCCCAACTGTGAGTCACTCGATGGGTATCCATGGCGTCGAGCCAGCATAGAGGCTTGGAAAGCACGAGATTGGTGGCAATCTGGATTTCCTGACATCCGAGATAAACATCCTTGAGATTCATCGTGAGAGTAGGCACCACATGGTCGACTGGGAGCCAGTTAAGGACTACATCGTCGGGCGAATAGGCATTGAACTGGGCAGAAGCATGTATGTGAGCGATCACACCGCAATGACTCTCTTGAATACACTTTGGCGTTCCCGTACTTCCCGAGGTGAGCTGCAGGAAGACCAGATCCTCGGGCCGGCTGGCATGAATATTGTCCGTCGGAAGGCTCGAAAGGAGATCATGCACCGATAGAACCTTGAACTTGTCGCCAGGAAAAACTTTCTCAAGGCTGGGCAATGATGTGGTCAGAAAGGTTCCCCCAATCAAGGCCGGACCCTCTAACAGCTTCCACACGTTGTAAAGCTTGTTTACGACGCCATTGCGACCTGCATAGGATGGGGGCACCGCAACATTGACCGGCGTAATGCCGCCCAAAACGCAAGCCCAGAAGCAACTGAAGTGCTCCGGCAACGATTCGCATTGCAAGATTACCCGGTCTCCCGCCTTCAATCCCTTCGCGTGCAGCCCGCCAAGGATTCGCCTGGCATCTTCTAACAACGCCGGGTAGCTTTGGAAATGCGCTCCATCCGAACCGCTAATATGCAGGATACCCTTGTTCGGGTATCGTTCCGCTGTCCTGAACAACGCGTCCGTAAAGGTCTTTGGAGCATCGTCCGGGATCGACAACGGTCCTCCATCGGCAAGCGCTACTGCTGTTGGTTTTTGTTCGTCCTTGGATTCTGAGATCGTAGCTTGCGTAAGTTCTTGCGCCAGACCGCCGTTCTTTAGTGCGCTCGATTTCCAGCCAGAAATCAGATCGGCCAAATGCAACCTCGCATTCTCCGGCACAAAGCTGTGCGCAACTATTGCAGCTTGAGCAATGGCAGGCACGCTACTCAGCTGTTTTTCCCAACGCGAAATCACAGGCGAGTCAATCACCGGGATCTGAGCGAGTGCCTTCAACTCGATATCCCCGGCTTGCGTTAGCGGCAGCCGCGCAAGAGGAATATAGGAGGAAGGCACCATCACAGCCGGCAAGATGTCCTGTAGGTGTTTACGATAGCGATCTGGCTCCCACGACCCGGTGGAAACCAGATAAGCCGTCAGCTGCTTTTGTGAATCCGGGCCATCGCACACGACTACAACGCACTCTTTGATGGATGGATCTTCAAGTAACGCCGTCTCTATGCCTTCGATTGCGAAGCTCTGCTCTCCCAGCCATGCCCATCTTCCCCGGCCATAGGAAATCTCCAGGCGTCCATCGTCGCGACGGCGACCAATATCACCGGTTGATAACAGGTTGATTCCTGGATAGCCTTCTAAACACACGCGTTCTTGCCGTTCTTTGCCGGAATCAGTTCGTGGTAGAGACTCTCCTCCAACATATATTTCACCTTTGACTCCAGTAGGCACGGGCCGCCGGTCGTCGTCGAGCACATAGATACTCAGATTGCCTGTCGAATTGCCAACAAGGGAATCGCCTGTATCTTCCTGATCGACTTCGTAACGCAGGTAAGCCACTTCCATGGCCGCCGCGAATGGAACATAGTGGTGGTAAAGTGCGCATCTGGAATTCTGGAGGATTTCTTCCACGATTGCGGGCTTCAGCGTTGGGCCGGTGCAAGAAATACACCGAAGCGTAGTCAGCTTTGCTCTAGCGCCGGCTCGCTTCGCGCGCATCAAAGCGGGCAATATGGAAGAAGGCAGGTGGGCGATCGTGATTCGGTGTCTTTCGATGAACCCGCGCAAGCGCGCCGGATCAGCCTCCGCTTGCTTGTCAGTAATGACGATGCGAGCCCCGTTCAGCAAGGGCAAGAACGTTTCCGGTACGAGATTGTCGTCGGCGAGCGATGCTCGATGCAGCATCGAATCAGACTCCACAAGATCGAACTCCGCCGCTAGCGACCGCAGTCGTTTGCCGATGGTATGATGTTCGACGAATGTCGTCCGCCTCCCACAATGCAGGACATAGGCAAGGTTTTCCGGTTTCGTGAGTGGCTCTGGATCGTCAAATGTGATTTGTGCCGTTTGCTCCAACCCCTGATCTAACCAGATGACCGTCCTGCCGTAAGCCGATGAATCGGAACAAACTGCGTGCTCGGTCACCAAGAATCTTGTGGCCGCCTCCTCCAAAATGTATTGCTGCAATTGCTTCGGATAAGCAGGATCTACCGGCACATAGGCGCCGCCGGCTTTCAGAATCCCCAGCAGCCCCACCACCATTCCCACTCCCCGCTCCACACAGATCGCCACCCGCTCCTCCGGCTTCACTCCCAACTCCCGGAGATAGTGCGCCAGCCGGTTGGCTCGGGCATTCAGCTCCCCATAGCTCAGTTCCTCCTCTTCAAACGCCACCGCCGTTGCCTCCGGACTCCTACGCACCTGCTCCTCAAACAACTCCTGCACACACTTGCTACTGGGAAACTCGGCTTTGGTCTCGTTCCACTCGTACAGAACCTGTTCCCGCTCCCCCTCGCTGAGCATGGGCAGACGATCGATGGTTTGGGCATCGTCGGCGACCATGGCCTTCAGCAGCGCCAGAAAGTATCCAATGTAACGATGCACGGTCGCAGGTTCGAAGAGCGCGCTTGCGTACTCGATGACTCCACCAATGGTGTCGCCGGGTGCTTGCAGAGAAAGTGTCATGTCGAACTTGGCCACTCTCTGCGGCGACGGCTCTAAGCGCTGCAACTCCAGGCCCGGAAGTTCAAGCGAGCTTTCTACCGCGTTCTGCCAGGCAAACATTACCTGAAACAGAGGACTGTGGGCCAAGCTGCGCACCGGTTGGGCCAGTTCTACCACTTGCTCGAAGGGGATATCCTGATGCCGCTGTGCCGCGAGTGACTGCGCTTTGGTTTGCTGGAGTAGTTTGCTGACGCTGGGTGAACCCGACAGGTC
>CAVTGH010000005.1:0-1736650 GCA_963734215.1 uncultured Acidobacteriaceae bacterium
CGCCGAGCCGCCCGCCACACCAGTCATCGAAGAACAATCGGAAGAAATCACCGAAGAAAAAATCAACTTCACAGCGAAAGAAGAAAATGCACTCGCACTGCCACTCGTGCCGCCTGCCGTGGAGCTGGAGAAAGTTTTTCCTTTAGCTGTAGAGCCGGACGCCGGCAGCGAGGAAGGCTGCGGGCATTCCATCGACGCCGGCAGCGTCCGAGACTGCAGGCCGCTGATCGATGCGCCGGTCGAGAAATCCACGGCGAGGAAGTCATCATCCACCAGGGCGACCGGCGCTATCGTGCGCGCCCCTTGGAAAAGAACCTGAGCGACCAGGCGCTGCGGGTCAATCTGCTGGTGTCGCGGAAGAATGGACGCGGTGAGACCACGTTCCACGTGGACACGTTCGATCTGTGCGCGGCGCGACAGCGCACGGTGTTCATGAAGCAGGCGAGCGAAGAACTGGGCGTGAAGGAAGACGTGATCCGTCACGACCTGGGGCATGTGTTCTTGCAGTTGGAGGCGCTGCGCGACGAGCAAATCAAGAAAACACTGCAACCGGAAGAAAAAGAGACTGGCATGTCGGAGGAAGAACGCGCCGAGGCCCTGCGCCTGTTGCGCGATCCGCGCCTGCTTGACCGCATCCTGGAGGGCTTCGCGCAGTGCGGTGTGGTGGGCGAGGAGACCAACAAGAAAGTCGCGTATCTCGGGACCGTGTCCCGGCTGTTGAAGAAACCGTTGGCCATCGTGATGCAATCGTCCTCCTCCGCGGGCAAGAGTTCGTTGATGGAAGCGGTGCTGGACTTCGTGCCGGAAGATCAGCGGGAAAGCTACACGGCGATGACCGGGCAATCGTTGTTCTACATGGGCGGAAAAAATCTCCAGCACAAAATCCTTGCCATCGCGGAGCAACAAGGCGCGGAACGCGCCGCCTATCCGCTGAAGCTGTTGCAGTCGGAGGGCCGGATCAAGATCGCCTCGACGGGCAAAGACCCGGCGAGCGGCAAACTGGTGACGCACGATTACCAGGTCGAAGGCCCGGTGATGATCTTCCTGACCACCACGGCGCCGGACGTGGACGAGGAGTTGCTGAATCGCTGCATCGTGCTCACGGTGAACGAGGAGAGGGAGCAGACGCGGGCGATTCATCAGAAGCAGCGCGAGGCACAAACGCTCGAAGGCATGTGGGCACAGGAGGAGCGGGAGGCAATCGTCAATCTGCACCGCAACGCACAACGCCTGTTGCGGCCGCTGCGCGTAGTCAATGAACACGTGCGCGAGCAGACGTTTCCCGATGCCATGATCCGCATGCGGCGCGATCACCAGAAGTTCCTGACGCTGGTGCAGGCGATTGCTCTGCTTCATCAGCATCAGCGGGAGATCAAGACCAGCACGCGCAAGGGCAAAACGCGGGAATACATCGAGGCCACGCTGGACGATGTGAAGCTGGCGTTGCAGCTCGTCACCGAAGTGCTGTCGCCATCGTTTGACGAAGTGCAGGCGCAGACGCGGCGCTTGCTCGTGCTGATCGACAAGATGGTGAGCGAAGAATGCGCGCGGCTCGAGATCGAGCGGCTGGACTATCGTTTCACGCGGGCCACGGTGCGGCAGTACACGCGCTGGGGTGACACACAGCTCCGGGTGCATCTGCGACGGCTGGAAGAACTGGAATACCTGATCGTGCGCCACGGCGGGCCAGGGCAAACGTTCGTCTATCAAGTGAACTTCGAGATGGATGCCGAAGGCCGTCCGGTGCTCGCCGGGTTGAGTCAGTTCTATAGCTACGATAAAAACTGCGCGGGGGTAAATGGCGACTACGCGGGGGGTGCGCGGCCCGGTAGCGGGGGGATTGCGGGGGGTGCGCGGGGTGAGGAATCGCCAGCAACGACGCGAGGGAACGGCAATTTTAGGCGAAATCTCGAAAACCGCAGTATAGAGAGCCAGAGAGAAAATCCCGTCGTAGGTCAACTCATCGTAGGGAAACCGAACGGGCACTCTGCCGCGAGCCACGCAGCGAGGAACGAGTGATGGCACGGACGGCGACGGCAAAGAAACGCAAACCCGAAGCCGCACCCGGAACGCCGCTCGCGGCGCGGTTGACGGAGTACGTAACCGCGCTCAAGGTGCGCGACTTCTCCGAGCACACGATCCGCAATCGCGAGTCGCATATCAAGTTCTTCTTAGCGTGGTGCGCCGAGCGCGGGCTGACGGAACCAACCGAGATCACGCGGCCCGTGCTCGAACGTTTCCAGCGTCACATGTTTCACTACCGCAAGCGCGACGGCGAGCCGATGAGTTTCCGCAGCCAGCATGTGCGCCTGGTGGCGCTGCGCTGTTGGTTTCGCTGGCTCACGCGGCAGAATCTCATCCTGCACAACCCGGCATCGGAGATCGAACTGCCGCGCCTGGGTCGCCGCCTGCCCAAGCATGTGCTCACCATCTCTGAGGTGGAGCAAGTGTTGCAGCAACCGAATATCTCCGATCCTCTTGGCTTGCGCGACCGTGCGATTTTAGAAGTGCTGTACTCGTGTGGCATCCGCCGCGCGGAAGTGATCCACCTGAAGCTCTACGATCTCGACCGGGAGCGCGGCACGCTGCTCGTCCGCCAGGGCAAGGGCAAGAAAGATCGCTTCGTGCCCATCGGCGAGCGCGCGATCGCGTGGGTGCAAAAATATATCCGCGAGGCGCGACCGCAGCTTGTAACCGAGCCAGACTTAGGCACGCTCTTCCTGTCGGGCGCGGGCGAAGAGATCAGCGCTGATCATCTCACGCTAACAGTTGGTTCCTATGTGCAGAAAGCGAGCCTCAGCAAAACCGGAGCCTGTCATCTGTTTCGCCACACGATGGCGACGGTGATGCTCGAAGGCGGGGCCGACGTGCGTTTCATCCAGCAGATGCTCGGCCACGCGGAACTGTCCACGACGGAGATTTACACGCACGTCTCGATCCGCATGTTGAAGCAGGTGCACACAGCCACGCATCCAGCAGCGAAGCTCGACCACGAACACACGCAGTCCACAGTGGAGACCACGGACCAAGCCCAGGAGGAACTCTTCGCCGCGCTCGACGCCGAAGCCACCGAGGAGGAAGGCTGACCATATACAAATCTCGTATATCCTGCCGTACGCGAAAATTTACGCGGAGACCTGAACAATCCTCTTGACAGGTTTTTCGAGGGCGCCTCGAAAACCGCGCTGTTAGCTGCGTTCCCTCACTCGCTGACCCCAGGAAGAACCCGAACAAAAAGAGTAGCTGCAAGCGGTCTCGCGCTGACTTAGAATCAATGCCGGTGCTCAGTGTGAGTGCTCGGGCCGTGGCTGTTGGTTGTGGCTCGTTGCTCTTTGAAAACAAAAATCGTGTCTGGGCCGAGGCACAGCTAAAGGAAAAAACTCGCGTCAGGGGTTCGAGAGAAAAAATCCAGGCGTGCATTAGGGCTGAGAGCGGGTTAAGCCGAGAACTGCGTTGGGGATAGCGGGAGTGTTGCTCTGGAAACGTGGTGGATGCAGTAGTTGGCGCAAAATAATTCTGACGAGCCTCACGGAGTTTATGCCGACCACGAGAAGACCAACATCAGTCCTGCCGGTGATACAGGCGAAACCAAGATAGGCTTTGTCGAAGGCACAGCCACTCATAAGGACGGAGAAGCTGAAGCCGGGGTGAAGGGCGGTGGTGTCGATATCACGCTCAAGAACAAACAGGGCAAGAGCGACCTTGAGCTTCAGGGCTTCACAGGCGAGGCCAAGGTCAGCGGTTCTGTTAAGAACGGCGTATCGGCTGGTGCGAGCGGTGAAGCAGCCGTATTCCGAGTAGATGCCCACAATACCTGGAAGATAGGGGACTTCAAACTTTCCGTTGGCGGGAATCTTACAGCGATATCGATAGGCGGTCATGCGAATTTCAGTGTGACCTCCAAAGGTGTCTCATTTGGAGCGGGAGCCAGCTACCTCTTCGGAGCGGGAGTTAAGGCGTCCTTCAAGTATGCCCCAGCACCCTGAGCCTAGGAGAAAAAGGAGCTTGGCAACAATGAAAAACGCCGTATTACTATTTCTACTGGCTATACTCCATAGCTGGTCAATCGCTGCCGGGCAGCAAAACTCCGCGTCCGAAGCTATTTCTAATCTCCTGCAATCGTTCAGTGAATCAGCGAGGGCCGGGAAGCCACTTGACGGCTACCTGACTCCGAGTCTCGGAGGTCCGGTTCGCGACCGAGAAGACAAACGGGCCGATAGGGAATTCAAAGAGGTTAAGTTCACAAACTATGAAATGTCCCGCGATCTGCGTTTCCACGATGATGACCACGCCGAATTGACGGCAGATGTTCAGTGGACCACTAAGCATTCCAACTTTCATCAAACCGCTGCACTCCATTTCGTTCGTGTCAATGGCACATGGTACTTCCAAGACTTCGACTTTTTCCGATTCAACTGGTGGTTTGCCATTGGAGGCGGGGTCCTGGGCATCGCGTGGGCGGCACTACTAGTGCGAATGCTTCTCGACTGGAAAAGGCGACATTTTGGATCGAATGTGGCGCGCGTAGGATGGTTCCTATTGTTGTTTTTGCCAATCGTGGGAGTGGTTGCGTACTGGGTGTTGGTTTCGAAGGGAGGCCATGGAACGGTTGCCCAACAGGCTTAGGCGCAAAACCAGATACCGCTAGGTGGAGCGCCACCAGCGCCTACTCCTCCAACTCCGCAACAAGTTCCCGGTGCAGCTCGAACCGCAATCCTGCCGGGCGCGGGGGCTGGCCCACACGTCATCCCAACTGAGGCTGCCCCCACCCGTCGCGGTTTGAGGCTGTTACGAAACTACTAGCGGAGAAACGGCATTGGTGGCAAGATGCGATTGCGGGAGTGAGGGCAACGCATGGGATTCATCGAAGGGGATGCGCGAGCGCAGGGGACGCTGTTTCCGGTCACCTTGGAGGAATTGATTCCCGAAGACCATTTCTGCCGGGTCATCGATGCTTTCGTGGACCGGCTCGGCATGCAGAAACTGGGATTCGCACGGGCGGAAGCGGCCGAGACGGGGCGTCCGGGATACGATCCGCGAGACTTGCTGAAGTTGTATCTGTATGGCTATCTGCAACAGATTCGTTCCTCGCGACGTTTGGAAAGCGAGTGCCGGCGCAATGTGGAGTTGATGTGGCTGCTGGGACGGCTTTGTCCGGATCACAAAAGCATTGCCGAGTTTCGCCGGATGCATCGCCAGGCGGTGACGCAGGCGGGCGCCGAGTTAGTGAAGTTCGCGCGATCGGTGGGGCTGATACGCGGAGAATGGATTGCCATCGACGGCTCGAAGTTTCGGGCGGCGAGCAGTGTCAGCAGCGTGCACGAGCGGGCCGCCATGGAACGGTATCTGGAAAGTTTGGAAAGCGCCGACCGGGAAGACGAACCGACGGTGGAGAACAGTGCGGTCGCGGCGGCTCTGGAGAAACTGCGCCTTCACCCCGAGCCGGAAGCCGGCTTCATGAAAACGGCGCAGGGGATGCTGCCCGCCTATAACGTGCAGACCGCAGTGGATGCCGAGCACGGCCTGATCGTGGCCCAACAGGTGAGCGACGAGGCCAATGACACGCGCAGTTTGTTGCCCATGGCCGAAGCCGCACAGCAAGCCGTGGGCGCGCCCTCGACACCGATCCATGTGCTGGCCGATGCCGGTTATTCCAACGGGGAGCAGGCCGCAGCCTGCGAAAGCAAAGGCATTTTGCCGCACGTGCCAGCCCATCGGGGAGTGAATGCTCGAGGCGACGGCAAGCTGTTCGATCGCACCGCTTTCCACTACCAGGAGCAGAGCAACACGATGCTCTGCCCCGCAGGACACAGCTTACGCAGTGACGGCCGGAACGGGCGCGCGATCACCTATATCGCTCGTCCCGAAGTATGCGGAGCCTGCGCTCTTAAGCCGCAGTGCACGGTAAGCTCACGCCGCATTGTTCGCCGGCACGTGCATGAAGGGGCCTTGCAGCGCATGCAGCAACGCGCCACTCCGGCGGCGATGCAACTGCGACGATGCACCGTAGAGCATCCTTTCGCAATTCTCAAGTACGTCATCTTCGGCCACCCGCGTTTCCTCTTGCGCGGACTGGAAGGAACTCGGACCGAGATGAGCTTGGCGGTGATGGCTTACAACCTCAAACGCATGCTGACGCTCATGGGCGGAGCGGCATTGAGGGCAGCTCTCGCGACTATCTGAGCCATCCTTCGTCCAAAGCCATGCACGCTGTCCTCACGTCCCCAGGCGCAACCCTAATCCAACTGAGTTTCGTAACAGCCTCGGTTTGTCAAGGGTGGGATTCCACGGCCTGGAACGCCGAAAGCCAGATGAAAACTGCCGCTGGAGTGACTTACGCTTACGATGGCGACGGACGGCGCGCCGCCAAGGTCGGCAGCAAGCTCTACTGGTACGGTTCAGGCGGAGAAATTCTGGCGGAAACCGACGCCGCGGGCAACACGCTCAACGAATACGTGTTTTTCGGAGGCAAACGCGTCGCTCTTGTGCCGGCCTCGGGCAGCGCGCTCTATTATGCCGAAGACCTGCTCGGCAGCTCGCGGGTGATCGTGCAGTCGAATGGTACGCTCTGTTACGATGCCGACTTCACTCCCTTCGGAGGCGAGAGGGCCTATACTTCGACGTGCGCGCAGAACTACAAGTTCGAGGGCAAGGAGCGCGACACCGAAACGCAAAATGACGACTTCGGGGCGCGCGAATATTCCTGGCGCTTCGGACGTTGGCTCAGCGCCGATTGGTCTTCTGTTCCTGTGCCCGTGCCCTACGCCAACCTCAGCAACCCGCAAACCCTCAACCTCTACGCCATGGTCGCTGACGATCCGGAGTCGTTCGCCGACCTCGACGGCCACGATACATGCAATGGCGTAAACAACAATTGCCTTCCCCCGAACACGCACACGGTATTCGACAACATAAATCTCATAGCCACTCCACCGCAGGACGCAGCCGCCAAGCAAAAATCGGGGGCACAAACGGCTGCCTCTGTGGCGCAGAATCAGCAAGCGGCGTCTACATCTGACAAGAGAACAGATGTTATGCTCACTGCAGATTCGGTGCCGCCTAAGCCCTCTGTCAACACAGGAGTGCAGTCTGAAATGGACTATAAAATTGTCCCGCAGGCGAACACCATGCAGCAGCTTCAGGACAATTCCAGCAAGCTTCGGGATGATCCCGCGACCCAGGCCAATTATTCGAAGATGGAGGTCAAGCTTTGGGAGTCGCAGCGGGGCGAAAAGTGGCAGTGGCAAGGATCACTAACCGGAAAGGGCCACGATGTGTTGAACGTGTTTGCTCAGCGCGCCGACCAACGATGGTACATCGATGGAAAAAGGGTACAGATGGTCATCGGTAAAGACGCTACCGGAGCCTTGATAAAGGCCTGGACGGTTCACGTCGAAATAAAACCGTCTGGACCAGAATTCTCGAAAGGTGATTGACCAGTGGAATCTTCGCAAGAGGGCTAACATGAAGATCAAGAGGAACGAGTTCATACTGATGGCATTGGTACTGCTGCTATCCATCCTACCCGAATCGCATTCTCAGAATTCGGACAGAGTGGAGCAATTTAGACACCCAGGTCTCCAATGGTTATCGTGGACCCCCAAAGAACGGGAGAATTTTGTTTACGGCTATATCCAGGGATATGGGCATGGCATGAATGAAGCGTGTTTGGCAGCCGATGGATTGTTCGAAAGGGACCAATCGCACGTTATTGGGCACGATAACGTGCCAAGTACATTTCCTTCAGCCCGCTGTCGTGCCAGCGTGGCGCAGTACAAGAATGTGAAGATTGACTTGTCAACAGGCCCAGACTTCAGCGGGTACACGAACGCGATCACGCAGTTCTACACCAAGTACCCGGACTATCGAGACACGCCCTTTACACACTTGATGGAATTTCTGACCGGTGCAGAAAAGTTGACTGCCGACGATCTTTATTCGAAGTTAGGAGGGTCGAGCAATCCGAAACCCTAGTTACGGCGTGTACTCTTACACCTGGAACGCCGAGAGCCAGATGAAGACTGCCGCTGGAGTGACTTACGCTTACGATGGCGACGGACGCCGCGCCGCCAAGGTCGGCAGCAAGCTCTACTGGTACGGCTCGGGCGGAGAAATTCTGGCGGAAACCGACGCCGCGGGCAACACGCTCAACGAATACGTTTTTTTCGGCGGCAAACGGGTGGCGCTGGTTCCGTCCTCGGGCAGCGCACTCTACTATGCTGAGGACCTGCTGGGCAGCTCGCGTGTCATCGCGCAGTCGAATGGTACGCTCTGTTACGATGCCGACTTCACTCCCTTCGGCGGCGAGAGGTCCTACACTTCGACGTGCGCGCAGAACTACAAATTCGAGGGCAAGGAGCGCGATACCGAGACGCAAAATGACGACTTCGGAGCGCGCGAATATACCTGGCGCTTCGGACGCTGGCTCAGCGCCGATTGGTCTTCTGTTCCGGTTCCCGTGCCCTACGCCAACCTCAGTAACCCGCAAACACTTAACTTGTACGCGATGGTGGCTGACGATCCCGAATCATTTGCCGACCTCGACGGCCATGACCGCAATCAACCGGGGTGCACCGTAGGTGACGCAGACTCCTGCACCGTGAACAAGACCCTCCACGGGATGGGACTCCCCCCGCTCACAACAGACCAGTGGCTCGGCGCTGTAGCAAAGATGGACGCCATAGCAGCTGCCGCCGTGGCGGGAATGCAGCAAGCGGCGGCGCAAAATCAACCAACGTCGGGCGAAGGCAGCCAGGCGAATCAACCGAGACGGGAAGGGATAGCAGACGCTGCAGTTGAGACTAAGCAGCGTGCCGACATTGGTCAGAAACAGTACGGACCAAATCAGTGCAGCGCTTTAGTTGCAGGCTGCATATCGAAAGCTGGAGCCAAGGCCGAATTCGACAACTCGGGGCGGCCTCCACTGGCAGGCGAATGGGCGAATAAAAAAGCTAACATTCCGGGCTGGAGGCCTCTTGGACTGGGCGAGAAGCCTGCCCCAGGTGACGTTGCCGCCGTCCATATCCGAGAGCCTCATCCGGGTGCAACAGGCGACTCTGCAATCGTTGTGAGGAGTGGACGCGGGCTTTCGGCCATCGAGGCTGGGAGCCACGGGGTGGAGTATAACTCGCTGTTTATCCACGGCTATAGAGATGTGGTTTATTGGCGATATACAGGAGATTGAATCATGAGAAACGCATTATGGCTTTTATTTTTCGTCTGTGCCGCAACTCGACTTCCCATCATCGCGCCTGCGCAGGTGCGGTCCGAAAATAACTGCAGAATCGTGGATTTCGTAATGAAAAACACCGGCGAAGTCGATTACGTTGATGGCAAAAGGGTGCCTGGAAAGCTGGTAGACCTTTTCTATCTTGAGGAGCAAGAAAAGTCCTCGCCTCGATCCTGCCTCGCGCTTTTCGTAACGAGCTCAGCGAAAATACACGATATAGAGGGCACTCGCGTCATCGCCGGGAAGATGGGGTACAAGGAGTTCCACGTCTATCTTTATGAGCCGAACCGCGACTCAGCCAGTGAGATTCTGTACGGACCAGACATCAAGGCGGAAGAGCTCCGCTCAAGTCCAAACGGCCCGATTCCATGGCCGGATGATCCCAGACGATAGGGGGGTAAAACCGGGGACATCCATGATAAGTAAAAGTCAAGAGGAGACGGTTTCCCGAGTTTTCCGAGATTTCCACAGTGTTCCGGTAAGATTCACGCAAATGTTCCGGCCCTCACCTCCCGGCCAGCGCATGTTTCACAGGGCATGTTACCCTCGTCGGACATGCCCGCCGCGCCCCAATTCGCAACCGCTGCCTTCGGCCTGGCAGCGGTCTTTTCCTGGGGCACGAGCGACTTTCTCGGTGGCTATGCCACCCGCCGCGCCAATGCCTTCCTGTTTACTACGGTCGTAAACATCGGTGGCCTGCTTCTGGTGGGGACGCTGGCCTCGGCCACTCATGCGCAATTTCCTTCCGCACGCAGCGTGGCTTGGGTGATGGCTGGCGGTGTCTCGGGAGGAGCGTCGCTGGCAATTTTTTATCGTGCGCTTTCTTCGGGAAGAATGGGATTGACTGCGCCGGTCGCCGCCGTGCTCGGCGCTGCGATTCCGTCGGTATTTTCCATGTTCACCGAGGGCTTGCCCGGCCGGATTCCAATTGTCGGATTTTTCCTGGCCGCCATCGGACTTTGGCTGATCACGCGCGCCGAGGACGGCAACACTCCCGAAGGCATCGGGCTGGCTTTGATCGCTGGGACTGGATTCGCTGGATTCTATCTGTGCGTCCGGCAGGCCGGCGACGGTTCGGCCTTGTGGATCGCATCGTTTACCCGAACCGGCGGCTTGTTGATTACCGCCGCGATCGTTTTGCTGCGTAGAAAATTTAGTGACATTACTGCTGCCGGTTTGCGCTGGGGCCTACTCACCGGCTGCGTCGATTCGATCGGTACGGTGCTGTTCGTTCGCGCCAGCCAGACCGGGCGCCTCGACGAAGCGGTCGTCATCTCATCACTCTATCCGGCCGTCACCGTGTTATTGGCCCGCCTGTTCCTGAAAGAACATTTCACCCGCTGGAGGTTTGTCGGGCTGCTGGCTGCGCTGGCAGCGATACCTATGATTGCGGCGGGCTGAAAGCGGTTGCCGGGGTCGGATTCATTCTATATTCCGGAATATGGAATGCATTGAAGCATATACATCATGCTAGCGATTATGATATATTATTCCATATTCTGGAATATAGAATGGCTCTTCACCCCCAAGATATAGTCGTCGTTCTAAAGCTGATCGCCAACCGCGATGCCAGTAAGCGGTGGACGTACGCCGATCTGAGTAGGGATTTGTTTATGAGCGCTTCGCAAGTATTCCGCTCGGTTGACAGAGCAGAAGCGGCACGCTTGCTGAGTGCACCGACTGTTCCTCCGCCTCCGGGCCTTGGTGAAGAACCACCGCGGGTGTGGCTGTGGCCCCACTACGCCAACCTCAAAGAGTTCCTGATCCACGGCGCAAAGTACGCCTTCCCAGTTCAGCGCGGCGGGCCAACTCGCGGCATCCCGACTGCGGAAGCTACTCGTCCTCTCGATCGGCATTTTCCTCAGGGTTTCCCCCTGCCGCCCGTTTGGCCTTATGCGGAGGGTCCATTGCGTGGCATTGCGTTTTCCCCCCTTTACAAGAATGTTCCCCAGGCGGCTTTGCGGGATTCTAAACTTTATGAACTGCTTGCCCTCGTGGATGCGATCCGCGAAGGACGTGCGCGTGAGCGGGAAATCGCGATCCGTGAGCTTACAGCGAGAATTGACCCCCAGTGAATACTCCTCGACAGAATCCGAATCTCAATCAGCTGATTTCCGCCGCCACGAAGCTGGAGCCTTTGCTCGACCGGATAGGTTTTGTCGGGGGTTGCGTCACAGGACTATTGGTCACCGACCCAGCCGCAGCCCCGGTCCGCGCAACGCTTGATGTCGATGTGATTGTCGAGGCGGCGTCCTACGTTGCGTTTACTATTCTCGAACAACAACTCCGGCAGCTAGGATTTCGGGAGTCCCGGGCGGAGGGTGCGCCGGTTTGCCGGTGGGTAAATGGAGACTTGCTTCTCGACTTCATGCCGATTGATCCGTCCATCCTCGGCTTCAGCAACCGCTGGTACGGCCCCGCACTCATGTATGCGCAAAGAGCTTTGGTTGGCGCTCATGAAATTCGCGTGATTACGGCGCCTTATTTTCTCGCTACAAAGCTGGAAGCGTTCCACGGACGCGGCAATAGGGACTTCCGCATGAGCCACGACCTGGAAGACATTGTGACCATCATCGACGGCCGGCCTGAACTCGTGGAGGAAGTCCATCTCGCCGCAGCGCACCTGCAGAAATACCTGAGCGATGAGTTCAGGGATTTACTATCGAATCGCGACTTTCTGGAAGCATTACCTGGCCACCTGCTGCCGGACACCGCCAGTCAGCAGCGCGTAGGCCTCGTGCTCGGACGAATGAAGCAGTTGGTTCTCGAAGGCTAGCCGATGCCCCAGCTCGAAATCCGCAACCTGACCAAGATTTATCCCCAAGGCGAATCTGCGCTCGGCGTGAAGTCCAGAGGCAGTGGCGAAGTCCGGGCCGTGGACGATGTTTCGCTCGACATTCATGCCGGAGAAACCCTTGGGCTGGTGGGCGAATCGGGCTCCGGCAAAAGCACGCTCGGGCGTTTGATCCTGCGCCTCATCTATCCTACGGCTGGCAGCATTCGCTTCGAAGACCGCGACCTGCTCGCGGCCAGCCGCGGCGAAATGCGCCGGCTGTGCCGCGATATGCAGATCATCTTCCAGGATCCCTTCGCCTCGCTCGACCCCCGCTTCCGCGTCGAGGACATTATCGCGGAGCCGCTTATTATTCATGGAATGACAAATACCGAGGGCGCCTCACGCTGGTCGCGTTCTTCGCGACGAGGTGGAATTCAGGGCCGCGTCGTCGAGTTGCTGCGCGCCGTCGGCCTCGACGAATCCATTCTGCAGCGCTTCCCCCACGAATTCAGCGGAGGACAACGCCAGCGCATCGGCATCGCCCGCGCCCTGGCGCTGCGCCCCAAGTTCATCGTCGCCGACGAGCCCGTCTCGGCGCTCAACGTCAGCGTGGGCGCGCAAATCGTCAACTTGCTCGCGCAACTGCAGCGCGACTTCGGCTTGACGTATTTGTTCATCTCGCACTCCATGCCGGTTGTGCGCTATCTCTCGACCCGCATCGCGGTGATGTATCGCGGCAAAATCGTCGAAGTCGGCCCGGCCGTGCAGATCACTGGAACCCCCCAGCATCCCTACACGCGAAGTTTGCTGGAAGCCACACCGGAGGTAGAGGTTTAATGTCAGGTGTGCACCCCAGCCGGGCCCTCGATCTGATCGAGCTGATTCTCGGCTACGGCTTGATCGTTGGCATTATTTGGACGCCCGAGCACGCCCAGCGCATCCTGTCGCCCATTGCTCTGGTGCTGACCTTGCTGGTGGTGCTGGCGCGCCGCCAAAGCCGGGACGAGCTTGGCCTTGGCTGGCGGGGCCTCATTGCGTCGCTCTGGATCGTGCCTGCCGCCATCGCGTTTGCCGCAGTGAGCGTGTTTGTCGCGGCGAAAATCGGCACGCTGCATCCGCTCTACAAAGGCGATTTCGCGCACATTTCCGGTTACGTGCTCTGGACGATTTATCAGCAACTTCTTCTGCAGGACTACTTCATGGACCGCCTGCTGCGGCTTGTCTCGAAGGAATCCGCTGCCGTGACTCTCGCCGGAATGCTGTTCGCCGCGGCGCATCTGCCCAATCTCGTGCTCACCGCTGCCACGCTGCTGTGGGGCATAGTTTCGTGCGCGCTGTTCCGGCGCTATCGCAATCTCTGGGCGCTCGGCCTGGCCCAGGGACTGCTCGGCCTGTGCATTGCCATCTGTGTCCCGGATGCGCTTCATCATCATCTGCGGGTTGGGTTAGGATATCTGCAGTATCACGGGACGCGGGGGGTTCCGTGAAGAGGATTAGGATACGCACAAGCGACGGGAAATATACGCAAGGTTAGTGGCGCAATCGGATTTCACCAACAGGGGCTGAGAAGGCATTTGCCGGAGGTCTCTTAGCCATTGAAAACTCCCCCAATCCATTTTTGCCCCTCCCCATGCCGTAGAATCAACTCTTGCTCCTAAACATCGAAAAGCTCGTCTACGGTGGCGACGGACTCGCTCGCCTTCCTGCCGACCACCGCGGACGCGGCAAGGCCGTATTCGTTCCCTTCGTTCTCGCCGGAGAGAAAATCGAATGCACACTCACCGAAGAAAAGCCCGGCTTCGCCCGCGCCCACGCCGGCACAATCGTAGAGCCTTCCCCCAACCGCATCCCGCCACCTTGTCCACACTTCAGCCGCTGCGGCGGATGCCACTACCAGCACGCCACCTACCAGCATCAACTCGAAATCAAGAAAGAAATCCTGGTTGAGAATCTGCGGCGCATCGCCAGGCTCGAACTGCAATGCGAAATTCAGCCTCATCCCTCGCCGCCCTGGAACTATCGCAACCGTTCCCGCCTGCAGGTGCGCACCCATCCTGACTTCGCAGCCGGATACTTCAAGTTTGCATCGCATGAATTGCTGCCGGTCGAGGAATGCCCCATCAGTTCGCCCCTGATCAATCGCGGCATCGCCGCCCTGTGGCAAGCGGGACGGACGGGCAAGGCAGTCGAAGGTGTGCGCGAGGTCGAGTTCTTCGCCAACAGCGACGATTCGCGCCTGCTGGTCGAGTTCCTATGCGCTCCCGAAGCTCGGCGAGCCGCTGTCCGCGCGTGGGCGGAAGAATTGTGCGCAGCCCTGCCGGAAATTTCTGGAGTGGCCGCATTCCGCGAGCCCCAGAAAGGCGTGCAGGAACCACTGGTCGCGGTCGGTGCCGCGGAATTGACCTATCAGACAACGACTGCGGCCTTCCGCGTGAGCGCCGGCGCTTTCTTCCAAACCAACTGTTTTCTCGTCGATGAACTCGTCAACATCGTCGCTGCCGGCCGCTCCGGGGAACTGGCTCTGGATCTCTATGCCGGTGTCGGACTGTTTTCCACAGCCCTGGCCGGTAGCATCCGTCACATCGTTTCTGTCGAGATGTCACAAACAGCCGCCCGAGATTTTCAATACAATTTACCCCTGAATGGAAAAGCGGTTCAGGCCGCGGCCGAGCAGTACTTGAAAGAACTCGGGGACAAGGGCCGGGTCGGAAATGGCGCAGTCCTCCCCCATGTGCTCCATAGGCCCGACTTGGTTGTCGTTGACCCGCCCCGAGGCGGCATGGGTGATCGCGTGGCGCGTTTGCTTTCGCAAGTGGACGCACCACGCGTAACCTATGTCTCCTGCGATCCGGCCACGCTCGCCCGCGATCTGGTCCCGCTGCAAGCCGCGAGCTATCGCGTCGAGGAGGTGCATCTCGTCAACTTATTTCCCCAAACCTACCACCTCGAAAGCGTCGTGCACCTAGTCCGCTGACATCAGATTGCGGAATCGTTCCGGCCTTACTGGATTTTGATTTTGGGTGGCGCAGCGCTTCCAGCGCTGCGATCAGTGCATTCGTGAAACATAAAGATGAGGGCTTTAGCCCTGAGGTACTTAAAGGGAGCTTCAATTCGCCCGCTAGGACCACCATCACAGACGGACGGTCGCCTTCGACCTTCTCACACCTCCGGCCCACGACTGCCGCCCCTGCCAGCACTCGCGCCGCCCCCCGCTCCCCAAACCCCATTTAAATTCCAACTCAACCCCACGCGCCAACCCATGCTCTGGGCCGCCGTGGCCTATTCGGCCGGAATAGTTGCCGGCACCTGCCTCTCTCGCCCGGCCTCGTGGTGGGCCGCGGCCGCCGCGGCGTTCCTTGCGGCAGGCCTGTATTTCCTGACCAAGAAAAAGTGGCTCGGCCCGGCCTTGGCGCTGGGCGCATTCTTCCTGGCCGGCGCCCTTCATATCCAGGCAAAAGCCTCTTCGACCATTCTCGATCCCAGCCTTCAGCCCTTCGCCTACGGACCAGAAGTCCAGATGACCGCGCACGTCACGCGAGAAGGCAGATTACGCCAAACATCTCCCGGCGAACTCAACCAAAGCCTCGACGTCGAGACTGAAGAAATCGCCACCGAAAACGGTACGCGGATTCCCGCGCATTCCGGTGTGCGCCTCGGCATCTACAGCGCCCGCGCAGCCGAGCCTTCATCTTCGGCCTCCAACCAGGCAGCCCCGCCCGCGATGCGTCTCTTCCGCTACGGCGAACGAATCCGGCTTCCCGTCAAACTGAAGCTCCCGCGCAACTTCCGCAACCCGGGCGCTTTCGACTATCAAGGTTACCTGGCCGCCATCGGAATCTCGGCGCTCGCCTCGGCCAAGTCCGAGGACGTGCAATCGTTGCCCGGCTTCGCAGGCAGCCGCGTGGAACTCTGGCGCACCCGCATTCACTCCAGCATCATCGCCAAAATCCACGCCCTTTGGCCCGAACCCCAAGCCGCTCTCATCGACGCCATGGTCATCGGCGAAGAAGCCTTCATCGACCGCGACACGCGAGTCGATTTCCAGCGTTCCGGCACCTATCACATCCTCGTGGTTTCCGGGATGAACGTCACCATCCTCGCCTTCGTCGTTTTCTGGACCCTGCGCCGCCTCCACCTCGGCGAAATTCCCGCGACCCTGCTCACCATCCTCTTCTGCGTGGCCTACGCTTTTCTCACCGCCGTTGGCGCGCCCGTGTGGCGCGCCACGCTGATGTGCGCCATTTTCCTGGGCACTCGTCTGCTTTATCGCGGCCGCGCCATGGTCAACGCCCTCGGAGCGGCCGCTCTCGGCTTGCTCGTCTTCGATCCGCGCCAGCTCTTCACCGCCAGTTTCCAGATGACATTTGTTTGCGTGCTCATCGTGGCTGCAATCGGCGTGCCGCTCGTGGAGCGCACTTCGCGCCTCTACCGCCAGGCTCTGGCCCACTGGGATTCCGATGACTACGGCGCACTGCTGCCTCCACGGGTCGCGCAGTTCCGTGCCGATCTGCGCTTGATCGCCGGCCGCCTCGCTTTATTCATCGGCAAGCCCTGGTCATTGCGCCTGGTGCGCGGCGTCACCATCGCTTGCCTGCGCGCGTTTGAATTGCTGCTGGTCTCGACCGTGATGCAGATGGGCCTCGCCCTCCCCATGGCATATTATTTCCACCGCGCCACCACCATCGGCCTGCCCGCCAACGTCGCCGTCGTTCCCCTTACGCAAATCCTCATGCCCGCAGCCGTGCTGGCCGTCGCCTTGGGATACATCTCCCTCCTGCTCGCGAAACTTCCCGCGCTGCTCACCACCTTCGCACTGCAAGCCATTACCGGCACCGTACATGGACTGGGCAGCCTTCGTCTCGCCGACCTTCGCGTACCAACTCCTTCTCTCGTAATGATCGCGGCAACTTCCGCAGCCCTGATCCTGGCAATGATCTTTGCCCGCCGCCGTGCGCTGCTCGCGGCCTTCGGAGTTCTCGCTCTGTTCGGCGCATCCTTGGCTCTTGCCTTCCTGCCGCCCAATCCGCAAACGCGGGTGGGGATTCTCGAGGTCACTTCCATCGATGTCGGCGAGGGCGACGCCATTCTGCTGGTGATGCCGCAGGGCCGCACCTTGCTCATCGATGCCGGCGGCCCCATCTTTGGCGCCGGTTCTCAGCTCGACTTCGGCGAAGACGTAGTCGCCCCCTATCTCTGGACGCGCCGCATCTCCCGCCTCGACGCCGTTGCCATTTCCCACGGCCACTCCGACCACATTGGAGGCATGACCGCGGTTCTGAAAGATTTTCGTCCTAAAGAATTGTGGGTCGGCCTGCTTCCGCCTAGTCGAGCCTTGGACAATTTAATCGCCGAGGCGCATGCTCTCGGAATCGAAGTGGTGCGCCATTGGGAAGGAGACGAATTCAACTTAGGCGGCGCGAAAGTAGACGTTCTTTTTCCGCCGCGCGACTGGCCCGTCGGCCTTGAGCCCAAAAACAACGACTCCATGGTTCTGCGCGTCAGCTATGGCGGCACTTCTGTCTTGTTAGAGGGCGATGCCGAAAAAGCCGTCGAACGCCGCATCGCCAGCCTTCACCATCCAAGGTCGGATCTCTTAAAGGTAGGCCACCACGGCAGCGCCACATCCACCACGCCAGAGATCCTGGCCGCGGTGAAGCCCACTTACGCGGTGATCTCGGTCGGCTTCCACACTTCTTTCGGCCTGCCCAAGCCCGACGTTCTCGCGCGCCTGCAAGCCTCCGGAGTCCATGTCTACCGCACTGATCTCAACGGCGCAGTCACCTTCTACCTCGACGGCCACTCCGTTACGCCTTGGCTGCCCGCCACCCAGTAGAACGACCTAAGTGTTTTGGGGATGCCAAGGTTCCTGTGGAGACAGCCGCCCTCGGCTGTCCGGTCGAGCGAAGCTCGACTGCATTGAACATCGACCAGACGTCAACCCTTAGTCTCATCCTCATCCACATCGTCCGACGCTGCCTCGTCCCCCGCAGCCGACTGCCGGTATTCCTCGATCAATCCACGCGCCTTTCCCTCATCCTCTTCCCGCACCAGGATGATCATTCCCCCCAGCCCAGGAAACGCGTCCTGCAAAAGGCTCGCGGACTTGAGGTCATTGTCGATGCTCGCCGAATCGAGCAATCCCTTGACCACCATCGCCTCCGACTCCTCTTCGCTGTCAAACACCTTCACCAGCTTCTCATTCGGATCAGGCGGCCGTTTTTCCGCCGTCGCATCGGACCGCTTTGCCATGTTGTCTCCGGTTCTCGGGTCAGCCGCCAACAGCGGGCGCCGACTCCGCATTGCTCCGATTCTAACTCTTCTTGTGATCGAGTTGCTCTCGGTGAGGTCTCCGTCAGGCGTGTCACCGGAAACTTGCGTCTGAGGCCTAGCTTATTGCAATCACTCACCTTCGATAGGTATACTTCGCTTTGTCCGCAGTCTCTCCCCTGCCCTTGTGAGTTCTTCTTCCAGGAGGAATCCGATGCCAACCGCTCCCTCGAACCTTTCCCGAACCTTGGTGGTCCTGACCACTCTTCTCATTACCTCCAGCGCGGTCGCGTTTGGCCAGACGCTGCGTGTGCTTTACAACTTCAAGGGCGGTGCTGACGGGAACCGTCCCGCGGGCTCTCTGACCATCGACTCCGCCGGCAATCTCTATGGTGCAACCATGGGCGGCGGGTCGGGAGGCCAGGGTGTGGTTTTCCGCCTCACCCAAACGCGACACGGATGGATCCAGACTACACTTCACGCCTTCACCGGTGGCGACGATGGCGGCGGGCCCAACGGAGGGATGGTCTTCGATTCCGCGGGCAACCTGTTTGGCACCACCAGCTATGGCGGCACCAACGGTCTGGGCACAGTGTTCGAAATTTCGCCCACTGCGGACGGCTTCGCCGAATCCGTGATTCACAGTTTCGGTTACCCGGACGGCGCCGGTCCCTATGCGGGTCTTGCCATCGACGGAGCGAACAATCTTTACGGTACGCTCGACCTCAGTACTGGCGGGTATGGCGCGGTTTTCGAGTTGTCTCCTGTGGCAGGCGGAGGCTGGACTCTAACCCTAGTTCACAACTTCCAGGATAGCGACGGCGCTAACCCTTACGGCCCCATGGTTATCGACAACCTCGGCAATCTCTACGGCACAACCGCCAACGGAGGCAGCGCCGGACATGGCACGGTCTTTCTCCTCACCCCGGTGTCCACGGGCTGGCAAGATACCGTGCTCCACAACTTCGGCGACGGACTCGACGGCGGCGCACCATTTGGCGGAATCACGCTGGATCCGAACGGGCATTTGTACGGCACCGCCCTGATTGGAGGTACGTCCGTCCTTTACGGCACAGCCTTCAGCTTCACGGGCCCCCAACGTGGGGACTTTCAGGTCATCCACGATTTCGGTAGCTATCCCGGAGACGCCAGGAATCCCTCATGCACAATGGCTCTTGACCTCGAGGGCAATCTCTACTGCGCTACTAATTTTGGCGGGCGCTACGGAGGAGGAGCCATCCTCCAGTTGCAGCCCGTGGCAAATGGCCTCTGGCAGCCGGTGACACTGCACAGCTTTACCGGTAACGGCCAGACCGGCCCCACCGGAGATGTATTGCTCGACCACGCCGGCAATCTTTTCGGCGCCGCAGGAGGCGGTAGGTACGACGCAGGAATCGTGTATGAACTGATTCGTTGAGCATCCTGGGCTGACCGCACCCAGCTTCGAAAAGTGCCGCTCTCCTCGCGCAGCCACCACTCCCTCTGGTACCCTGCATACACTATGCGCCTCCACCATAGCCTGTTTTTCGTAGTCGTCTTAGCCGGCTCTGTCTTCGCCCAAAACCTCAAGCCACTTGCCGACCGCCTCGCCGCCCAGAACGCCCTTTTCGAAGAGCAATACGAGTCCGATCTTCGCAACTTTCCCGAGCGCGCCACCGCCTTTGGCGACTACCGCTACAACGACAAGCTCGCCGATCGCTCACTCGACGCCATCGCCCGGTACCACAAGCTTGACGAGGACTTCCTCACCCGCCTTGAAGCCATCCCAATTGCTGGCTTCTCCGGCCAGGACCAGCTTTCCCACGACCTCCTCGTTCGTGTCCTCCAGCAGCGCATCGCCGATTTCGACCTGAAAGAATACGAGATGCCAATCAATCAGCAGAATGGCATCCACACCAGTCTGGCGGATCTACCGCTCTCCGTTCCCCTCGACTCCGTCAAGCACTACGAAGACTACATCGCCCGTCTTCACCAGATTCCTCGCGTCCTCAGCCAGACCACCGACGTGCTTCGCGCGGGCATGAAGGACAAGCTCATGCCCGTCCGATTCCTGATCGAGAAGCTTCCCGTCCAGTGTCAGGGCATCATCGATGCCGATCCTTTTCTCATCCCGACCAAGAAATATCCTGCGAGCATCTCCCTCGAAGATCAGAATCGGTTGACCCACCAGATCACCGACGCCATCAACGTCGATGTCATCCCCGCCTACAAAACCTTTGCCGCTTTCCTGCGCACCGAGTACGCTCCCCAGGGCCGCACCACACTTTCTATTACTTCCCTGCCGGACGGCGAGAAGCGCTACCGGAATGACATCTACGCCCGCACCACCACTCACATGACGCCGGACGAGATACACCAACTCGGTTTGCGCGAGATCGACCGCATCCAGGCGGATATGACGGCTATCGCTAAAAAGGAGGGCTTTGCCGACCTAGCCTCCTTCCGGGCTTCCGTCAAAACCAATCCCAAATACATTCCCACCTCCGCCGATCAGATTCTCGATGACTTCCGCCGCTACATCGCCCAGATGGAGCCGAAACTGCCCGAGCTGTTCACCCTGCTTCCGAAGTCGCCGGTCACGGTCGAAGCCATACCAGCCTTCCAGTCCGCCGCCGCAACCCACTACGTCACCGGCACGCCCGACGGTAAGCGCCCCGGCCGCGTCGTCGTCGCCACTTCCAACTTCGCCGAGCGCTCGCTGATCGACGACGAGGCCATCGCCTATCACGAAGGCATTCCCGGACATCACATGCAGCTATCCGTGCAGCAGCAACTGACCGGGATGCCCAAGTTTCGCCTGCATGGCCTTGGCTTCAATGCCTACGTAGAAGGCTGGGCCCTGTACGCGGAGCAGCTCGGCAAAGAGGTTGGCTTCTACCAGGATCCCGTCTCGGACTACGGCCGCCTTTCTTCCGAATTGTTTCGTGCGGTGCGGCTGGTCGTGGACACCGGAATCCACTCCCAAGGATGGACCCGCGATCAGGTCGTCGATTTCATGCGGAAGGCCGGCGCCGTCGACGAGCCCACCATCCAGTCCGAGACCGACCGCTATATCGCGTGGCCCGCCCAGGCCCTGAGTTACAAGCTGGGTCAACTCAAGTTCCGCGAACTGCGCGACCGTGCCCAGAAAGAATTGGGCCCCAAGTTTGAGATCCGCAGTTTCCACGACGAGATGCTCGACGGCGGAACCCTCCCCCTCGATCTCCTCGAAGCCCGCACCAACCAATGGATCGCACAACAGAAAGCAAAATGAGTTACTAAGATCTCGCTCAGGTCTTGCATGTCAAAATCCCGTCGCAACCCGCCTTCTCTCCCGCTCGGCGATGCCCTCTTCGGCGCGAAGCGGCGAAAACTGGTTCCGCATGAATTCGTGCTCGACGCGATCGCTTCGCTAACACCCCGGACTCACCCCATGTTCGGCTGCCTCGCGGTTTATGTCCGCGACAAGATAGTCCTCATCCTTCGCGACAAACCCAGTCAGACCGCTGACAACGGAGTGTGGCTGGCCACTACTGAAGAACATCACAACAGCCTGCGCCCGGAGTTCCCCAATATGCGGTCCATCCAAATCTTGGGCAAGAAGGTGACAGGCTGGCAGGTTCTTCCGTCCGACGCTCCGGATTTCGAGGAATCGGCAATGCGCGCTTGCGAACTCGTCCTCGCAGGGGATCCCAGAATCGGTAAAGTGCCAAAGTCTCGGAGTAAGTCGAAATCGGCGCCCAAGAAGACCGCGAAATCTCGCGGAAAGAGATCCGGCCGCTGACCTCACCGGAAGTCGATCTGTGCTTTCTAACGCCCCAGCACTTTCGGGCCGTTTGATTTTTCTCCCAATAAGCGCAAGATCCTGGAAAGCGCGCCGCACCGTCGAGCCGCGTCGCAACATCCAATGCGTGGGCAAGAAAAGCTGTGGGCGAAAAGGGATCGGTATGAATTCTGGGGAACCATCAGGCCGTGAAAAGTATCCGCATCATGTCGAAGAGCAAGCAGCGGCCGAAGACGAAGCCCGAAGACTTCGCCGTTTGCAGGTGATGATCAGCATGGTCTCTTCCGTGATTAGCCAGGATCCCAGCCTCACCGTCGAAGAAGCCTCGGAATTAGCCGCAGGCGCCAAGCGCGCCGCCCTCGCCATGTTCCCCGACAAAGAACTCGCCTACGATCTGCTCTACAAACCCCGCCTGCAGCGCCTCATGCGCGAACGCTTCCGCCTGCAATAAGCCTTACTACTCGTTCACCACCGCATTCCTCAACACCCCCACTCCCTCCACCCTGACCTCCATCACGTCTCCCGCCACCACCGGCCCCACGCCCGCCGGCGTCCCCGTCGCAATCAGATCCCCCGGCAACAACGTCATCGCCTGCGAGATAAAGCGAATCACCACATCCAGCGGAAAAATAAAGTCCTTCGTATTGCCCGACTGCCGCACCGCCCCATTCACCCGCGTCTCCACCCCCACCCCCGCCCACGGATCGAGCCCATCCACCACCACCGGCCCCACCGGGCACGACGTATCGAAGCCCTTCGCCCGCGCCCACTGATCCTCTTTCCGCTGCACGTCGCGCATGGTTACATCGTTCAGGCAGGTGTAGCCGAGAATGTACGGCCGCACATCCTCACCATCCGCCAGCAGATGGCACTTCTTTCCGAGTACCACACAAAGCTCGCCTTCATGATCGACGCGCTGCGAAATTTTCGGCCGCTTCACCACCCCGCCCGGCGCCAGCAGCGCCGAATTCGGCTTGAAGAACAACAGCGGCTCTGTAGGCACCTCGCTTCCTAACTCCGCCGCATGTTCCCGGTAATTTCGCCCCACGCAGACAATCTTTGTCGGCCGCACCGGCGGCAGCAACGTCGCTTCGTCCAGGCCCATCGGTTCGATCCGCCGCGTCCGCAAACCCTCCACGTCGCCATCGGATTCTTCCGGCGCCGACAGCAGGATCCTCAAAATCGAATCGCGTCCCGCCACCGATTCGACCAGCCCGTACTGAGCTTCTCCATTCAGTTGAAACCGGCAATATTTCATAAAATCTATCTAACCACGACTCTCCTCAATCGAGGTATGCTTTTCGCAAAAAATCTTCCGCTTAGACCGGATTGGTTCCGAGTTCTTCCAACCACCCGATCGCTCAATCGCTCAATGACTCAATTGTTTCCCACGCTCTCGCTCGCCTCCTCCGACCTTGCGCTCTCATTCCCCCGCTGATCCACCGCCGACACCGAATAAAAATACGTCTTCCCCGCCATCACCTGCGCATCCCGAAACGCCGGCGTCTTCACCAGTTCCGTATTCAACTTCACCGCCGCCGCACCCTCCTCATGACGGTAAATGTTGTACCCCTCCAGGTCCGCATCCATCACCGGCGCCCAGATCAAGTCGATGAACGATTGCTGCCCCGGCCCCGAAAACACCGCCTGCAATCCCGAAGGCACCGCCGGAGGAAAAATATCGTGCGCGAAAACTTTCACCGCGGGCGTGTCATCGCCTTCCACCTCAACCGTCGGCTTTCCCGCCAGTTCTAATACGCTCACCACGGCCCCACGGTAGAAATATGTGTTCTCCCACTCGAAGGTTTGGTCAAGGAACGAGGTGATCGTGTTAGTTCCCACCTCGCAGTTACCCATGCGATCGCAGCTAAAGCCAGACGCCGACCTCACCGCGCACTCCGTAGCCTCCACGTCGGCAATCTTAGTTTCGCCCGCGCTGGATTCCGGCCGCCGGTAGATTCGGAACAAATATCTGAAACCGCTTCGTCCCTCCGCCATGCTTGGACACTGCCACGAGATCATCACCCCCTGACCGACAGGTTGCGCCGCGAAATGCTCGAAAGGCGGCAGCGTAGGCGCCAGCGGCACCCGCACCTGGTTCGAAATCCCCGCGCCTCGCCCCGCCGCGTTCAGCACTTCCACGGCATACGTGGCAAAACCTGTGGGTTGTTCCCGCTCCATCGCGGCAGGCAGAGCGTCGGTGAAAGTCCCCGTGAGCTTTTTCACCGCCGACCTCCGGGCCTTTTCGAAATCCGCCGGAGGCGCGGCCTCGCCCACGCGCGTTTCACATTGCTTCAGATCCCCCCCAAAACTGCGGCAGATATCGGTCTTTCCCAAATAGCGCACGCTCTGCCGTGCCGTGGTCCGCGCAGGGATGCTCCACGTCAGCGTCACCCTGTCCCCCTTGCGCGCAGCGTGCAGATCGGTCGGCGGCTTGGGCAACTCCAGCGAAGGCGCCTCCGGCGGCCCAATCGAAGCGCACCCGCTCAACCCCACCAACACCCCCCCCACCAGCAGCAACTTTCCCGTAGAAACTCGCATGCGGAAACAACAGACTACATCACTTCCCAAGAGGAAGCGTTGATTTTGGGTGGCGCAGCACTTCCAGCGCTGCGATCAGCGATCCAGCCTTGAAAGGGCGCGGCTTCAGCCGCGCCGCCACTACGGACGCCACTAAGGACCTACCGGTCGAAACGGACGCATAATCCACAGGACTTCCTCAACAAATACGCCGCCGTTTCTGCTACCGTTCTGAGTAATCTGTAGTCTCAAGTTATGCGATCCAAGCAGCGTAGAGCTGCCCAGCCTTGAAACGCCTAGGTGGGCGTTAATCGAATCCCGACGGGGAAATCGTTGGTTGATGGAACGGTCGGGATAGAACCCGTTTTAAGTCATATCTGACCGCCATTGTGGCGAGCTGACATTAGACATACAATATATAGGGGCGTATGAAATTTCGCCCATACAAATGGAGATGTTTCTCTTGATTTTGACGTAGCGACAAAATAGACTCCGTTAGTCGAGTGCGGGCCAGGAGCGAAATTGAGTCGGGGCATCGCGCTATGCAGATGAAGGAAGTAAGAGATCCCGTTCACGGCTTCATTTACCTAAATGAAACCGAGATGAAAATTGTCAATACGCCCGTGTTCCAGCGCCTACGCTATATAAGACAATTGGCCTTTACACACATGGTATATCCGGGCGCTGAACATTCGAGGTTTGCCCATTCGATGGGAGTCATGGAATTCGCAACGAGAATGTTTGACACATTACTGATGAAGGATATGGCGAGAAAGAAGAAGTGGAGCGAGGCGCAAGTCAAACGCAATCGCCAGCTTCTCAGGCTCGCTGCCCTTTTGCATGACACTGGGCATGCTCCGTTCTCCCATGCGTCAGAAGATCTCCTCCACGGAGTAAAGCACGAGGAGATTTCGCGAAGGTTCATCCTTGCAGATCCGATCCGGTCCCAGATCAACAAGCTCAAGAAAGATCTCGGCATTACGGCGCAGGATGTCGCGAGTTTCTTTTCCGCCGAGAATATTGACCCTGATGTCGTTCTTCTAAAGGAAATCTTCGCTGGCGAAATTGACGCAGACAAGCTTGATTACCTCTACCGAGACAGCCTGTTCACCGGAGTCCATTACGGACGATTCGACTACCAACGATTGATCCAGAGCCTTTGCCTGATCGAGGACCCCGGTGGCGCGGGCAACCTTGTCATCGCAATCGAGCACGGGGGACTTCACGCCCTCGAGGCGATGGTGCTGGCACGATACTTCATGTTCACACAGGTGTACTTCCACAAGATACGCAGGGCCTATGACCATCATCTCCTCGAGTTTCTGAAAGCACATGTCGGGCGATATCCAAGGCCCCTAGACGAATACATCAAGTGGGACGACAACGTCGTATTCGCTCTATTGCGGAAGCACGTTAAGAACGACGAAGCTCGGAGAATCCTAACAAGAGATCCCTTTGTACAGGCCTTCACCACACGCGAGCACATCGACCAGGAAGAGCGAACGAGGTTCAGTTGGCTTCAGGAGACCTTGAGCCGCGAACTCAAGGACGCGAAAGTATTTTGTGACGCAGCGGAGGGGTCCCCGCACAAATTCGAAAAGATCGGAACCTATGTATTGAGCCCTAGCACGGGAGCCCCCAGATTGGTACAGAAGGAGTCTGGAATCATAGGCAGCCTCAAGAAAATAGAGCAATACAGGGTTTTCACTCCAAAAGAAACCAAGCAACAGGTACACGATTTGTGCACCCAATTTTGGAAAGATCATGCATCGGGCGCAGCTAGTGCAGCCACGAACTAGAGCAAGGAGTTTGGATATGCAAAAAGAATTGAGGATCGCTTCAATTGTCGAATTAGTTCAGAATGCGCCAACAAGGTTAGGGAAGACGCAAGTACAGAAACTAGTGTACTTCGCGCAGCAGTGCGGAATACCGCTGGACTACAAGTATGAGATTTACCACTACGGTCCATACTCGTTTGAGTTGTCACACGAGATGGGTTCACTGGATTCACTTGGGGTGCTCAACATCCAGAGCGATCCCAACGGCTTCGGCTTCGATATTTCGGCAGGCAAGTTTGCCCAGAGATTCAAACTGGAACCCAAGTACCAACGAAAAATTGAAAAAATCCTCGACCATTTCGGACGAAATACTCCCGCCGAACTGGAGGTCAAGGCCACGGTTCACTTCGTAAACTCGATAGTCAGAAGGAAAATATCCTCGGGCAAGGCAAGATCGGAAGTTGTGCAGAAGGTGCACGCTCTGAAGCCTCGTTTCACCGAGGACTTTATCAAACGTTGCTACTCTGACCTAGAACGGGCCAACTGGATCTGAGCGAATTCGCTTAGTGCTCGGTAGCTGGCTGAGCGGCCCACCTTTTGAGGGCGACAAACCCACTGTCGTCCATCTTGTGCGTTCTCTGTAAGGGTGGGTATCCCCACCCCTACAGAATATATCTCGACAAATCCTGATCCTTAACAATATCGGTCAGCATCTTCCGCACGTAATCCGCATCCACGATAACGTGCTCGCCTTTTCTCTCCGGAGCATCAAAGCTCAACTCGTCCAGCACCCGCTCCATGATGGTATGCAGCCGCCGCGCTCCAATGTTCTCCGTGCTCTCATTCACTCGAAACGCAAAGTGCGCGATCTCCTGCAGCGCCTCTGGCGTAAACTCCAGCTTCACCCCTTCGGTGTCAAGCAGCGCCGTGTACTGCTTCACCAGCGACGATTTCGGCTCGGTAAGGATGCGCACGAAATCCTCCATCGTCAGCGACTGCAACTCCACCCGAATCGGAAACCGCCCCTGCAACTCCGGAATCAAATCGCTCGGCTTCGAAACGTGAAACGCTCCCGCCGCAATAAACAGAATGTGATCGGTCCGCACCATCCCATAGCGCGTGTTCACCGTGGTCCCTTCGACGATCGGAAGAATGTCGCGCTGCACCCCTTCGCGCGAAACGTCCGGACCGTGCCCGCCCTCGCGCCCCGCGATCTTGTCGATCTCATCCAGAAACACAATCCCCGAATTCTCCACCCGATCGATCGCCATCCGCGTCACCTGATCCATATCGATCAGCCGCTGTTCTTCTTCCTGAATCAGATATTCGAACGCCTCGTTCACCTTCATCTTCCGCTTCTTCGTGCGCTGCCCAAAGATGTTCGGCAGCATATCCTTGATGTTGATATCCATCTCCTCAACACCCTGGTTCGTCATAATTTCAAAACTTGGAAAATTCCGCTCCCGCACGTCGATCTCAACCTGCCGCTCGTCCAGCTTCCCCTCGCGCAATTGCTGCCGCAATTTCTCCCGCGTCCGCGAAGAAGATTCCGCCAGCGCCGTATTGCCGTCGATCACCACTCCCCCCGCAGTCGTAGATTCCGGAGCCGCACCGGCGGCGATGGCGGCAGAAGAATATCCAGCAGCCGCTCCTCCGCATTCAACTCCGCCTTATCTGCAACATCCTCCAACTTCTCTTCGCGCACATTGTCGATCGCAATCTCCACCAGATCCCGCACCATCGACTCCACATCGCGCCCCACATATCCAACCTCGGTAAACTTCGAAGCCTCCACCTTCAAAAACGGAGAATTCGCCAGCTTCGCCAGCCGCCGCGCAATTTCCGTCTTCCCCACCCCCGTCGGCCCTATCATGATTATGTTCTTGGGGATGATTTCTTCGGCTAGCTCTGGGGTTAGTTTTTGGCGGCGCATGCGGTTGCGCAGGGCAATGGCCACGGCGCGTTTCGCGTCCTTCTGGCCGATCACGTGTTTGTCGAGTTCGACGACGATCTCGCGTGGAGTGAGCTCGTCGAGGGCGAGCTGTTCTTCTTCGGCGCTGCTGGGTAGATAGATGGCCATAAATAAGTCGTTGGTCGCTGGTCGTCAGTCGTTCGCCGTTTCGGTTTGAGCCAACGGCCAGCGACTATCGACCAACGACGCTCTACAGTTCTTCGATGGTTACCGCGTCATTGGTATAGATGCACATCTTGCCGGCAATCTTCATGGCTTCTTCGGCGATCTGGCGTGCGGTCAGCTGGGTATGTTTGGCCAGCGCCTCGGCTGCCGCCAGCGCGTAGGGGCCGCCGCTGCCGATGGCCGCCACGCCGCCATCGGGTTCGATCACGTCGCCTTGTCCGCTCAGCAGAAACGTCTGCTCTTTATCGCTCACCAGAAGCAACGCTTCCAGATGGCGCAGATATTTGTCGGTGCGCCAATCTTTCGCCAGCTCGACGGCGCCGCGTCCCAGGTTGCCGTGGTACTGTTCCAGCTTCGATTCGAAGCGGCTGAAAAGCGTAAACGCGTCGGCGGTGGACCCCGCGAATCCGGCCAGGATCTTGTCGTTGTACAGCCGCCGGATCTTCTTCGCCGTATGTTTAATGACGGACTCGCCGAGCGTGACCTGTCCGTCGCCGGCCAGAACCACGCTGCCGTTGCGGCGGATGGACAAAACCGTGGTGGACCGAATCAGTCGCTTCGTGGACATAGGCACAATCCTTAATTATAGCAGCGTGGAACGGAACAAAACCGAGCCGGCGAGTCGCCGCTCCCGCACGAGCCAAGTTGCCGCCGGCCGAAACGTTGTCAATAGGCAGGAATTACACGATCGGGGTTAAGTGGCTCACAGCTATCGAGATATATTTCCTGTAAACCTGTCCCAATCACCCAATTCAGAATGCTATAATAGAATTATAGGGTAAAACTTAGGGAAACGAAGGCGCGGCCCACGGGTCGCGCTTTTTCTTTTGTGCTAGAAATCCGACTTGAGACGGGGCGTGAAGATGTCTAAGTGCAAGGGGTTCAGGACTTTCAAGGAGCGGGGCGAGTGGGTGGAGTTGCAGTTTATGGCGCGGGCCGTAAGGAATGGGTTCAAGGTATCGAAGCCGTGGGGAGATTCGTCGGCTTACGATGTGGGCATCGAATCGGGTGAGAGGATTTTGCGGGTGCAGGTGAAATCAACGGACTGCCGGACGCAGTATGGATACCTGTGCCAGTTCAAACCGAACGCGCACAGCAAGCCTTACACGCTGAAGCAGGTCAACTTCTTTGCGGCTTATGTGATTCCAGAGGATGTATGGTATCTGATTCCGGCTGCGGTTTTGTTGGGTGGGAGGAAGCAGAAGAAGGCGGTGACGATTTTGCCGGAGAAGCCACGACATCCGGAGCGATATAAGTGTGAGGGTTATCGGGAGGCTTGGACACTCCTCTGCCCGCCACCGGAGGAACACAGGCTCCGCAGGAAGAAGTGACAAAGATTACACGTGTGACGCGGAGGTCCGCTGATGCATGGTCAGAGAGCCGTCGTGAAAGGAAATATGGGGGCGGGGATGGTTCTCGCGCCCGTACCTAAAAGGGAGAAGACGAATGTCGAGGGCTATACGAGTAGCGAGAATTGCCGTTCTTATTTTGGCCGTCACTGTGGCGGCTGTAGCGGGTCGACCCCAAACGACCGTGACTGTAGCGGAGCTTCCCCCGGAAGTGATTCCGGCGGGGACTTGCACCGAATCCACTTCCGGCTATCTGGGGATCGTGGGAGTGGACAAGAAGGAACGACTAAACTCACCGATCAGGAGATCGGGGAATACGTGCGTAAAAGGCTGGCCGAGGGGTACAGCGTGACGCTATACCCCCAGGCCAGCGGGAAAATGTTCACTGTTGCTACCTGTCATCCAACTAGGCCTTAAGGCAGCGGGGTGACCTTGATTCCTGGAGGCGTGAAGGTTTTCGGGTTCTCAATGTGAATGGGGGGAGTGTTAAATTCCTGTCCATCTGAGTAGCCCGCGCTTCCTGCTGTGGCACTGGCTCCGACGTTCAAATAGTAGTCGCCGGTTGCAGCGTTATCGGGTACCGTCATCTCCACGATAAAGGTGTTGGGAGCTGAGGGTCGAGTTGATCCTTGGGTTCCGAAGCCGTTGTTAAATCCAGCCTGGTCCTTCGGAGGTCCAACTCTCATGCCGAGACTTGCACTCACAGTCTTGATTTTGTCGGCATTCGGGCCATCAAATTTTATCTCGTACTTGATGACATCGCCCGGATGCCGTGGGAGTGGTTTGGCCTCTTGAGCTTGTGCAGGGCTCAGCCCAAAAAGGACCGCTAGGACAAGCCCGAAGGCCATCCGTTTAGCGCCGGTTGCTGAAAACATGTTTTGCCCCTCCAAGGGGCGCTTTGCGAGTCGGTTGCACTGAGTTATAATGACGGAGACGGCGGGATTCGGACCCGCGAGTCGGAGCTGTCACTCCGACTACGCCGCTTAAAAGGCGGGCGCTTTAAGCCAGCTCAGCCACGTCTCCGTAGAGCTACATGTGGAAAAAGGGCGTCTTTACGGGGATGGAACCCCGTAAGAACGCCCTTGTTTATTGGCGGACCCCGGATTACACTACAAAAGAACCGCGAGTACTGCATAAGTGCTCGTTACTTTCTTCCCTGCTAGAGGAGAAACTTGGTTCCGGCCCGCCGCGTCCAACGGCGGGTTATTTCTTGTGTTAAGACCCCACTATCTTCAGGTCTGGTTTCTTTACCCGATACACGCTCGGCTTTCTGCCGACGCCTCTTTCTATAATTTCAATCTCGCTGCCGTCCATGCGATTCAAAGAACTGGAGACGGAGGAAGGTTTTGCCTTCTCTCCGATCTCTGGGTCTGTCACCCTAATTCTCGCGTGCATCTGCTCGGCCGTAAAATCAGTCGTGAAGTTTCCGAGCGCCCTAATAATTGCATTCTGCAAATCGCCACGCTTGATCCCGTCCGAAGATCCTCCCTGCTTTGGACCGCCAGAAAGCTCCCAAATCCTCTCAAGGGCGGCTAGGTCTTGACGGCAGCGCTCTTCAATTTCGCGCTTCATGCGTAAATATTCGCGTTCCTGCATCGTCTGAGAAAGTCTAATCCGGCCTAGCTTGCTTTGCAAGGGAAAAATGTGAAGCGTCGCAAATCACGCAATGAAGTTATATATGTAGTGGTATTATGTTTCGATACCACAATATACTGTATAAATACAATTATTATCTTGACAACCGCACCAAAAGGGCATAATACTTTAGTAACCGATAATGTGCCGTAGAACTAGAGTCAGTTGCCGATGACCTTAGGTGATGTTCTCCTGTATTCATTTCTCGCATACATTTTCATACGAATACATTAACACAACTTTGATGGCTAAAGTGTGTTCATGGGATGTTGTTTGTTTTGGGTAAATTCAAAGAGGAGCGAAAGGAGAAAATATGTCACTGGCACAGGCGGAAACCCGGACTACAACGGTCCGTCTCCCCCGTCCTGTTTATGACCAAGCAAGGTGTGTTGTGGACAAGGAAAGCGGAGGTCGGACGCGAATCAGCCTAAACGACTTCATAGTGACTGCAATTACGGCGTATCTGAAGATGTACAAGCGTCGGCAGATCGACGCCGCATTTGCGGGTATGGCTGAAGACACTGACTATCAGAAGGAAGCAAAGCTGCTTGCAGAGGAATTTGAGCATAGCGACTGGGAGGCCCTACGGCTTGGGGAAGAAGACTTAGAGGGGGAGCCGGTCTATGCCGCAAGTCCTTCGCGGTGACGTGTTCGTAGCAAGTCTCGAACCCGTCCAAGGGTCCGAGCAAGGAGGGACGCGACCCGTTGTCGTTGTTAGCAGAGATGCGCTAAACAAATTCAGCCCTGTGGTGGTGATTTGCTCCATCACAGACGCCGCGAACAAAACGAAGGTTTATCCAAGTCATGTCAGGGTTCCAGCAGGAACGGCTGGCCTGAAATTGGAATCAATCGTGGTATGCGAACAGGTGCGCGCTATCAGCAAGACTCGTCTCAAGGAGGCTTTAGGCAAGTTCGATAAGGCGGTAATGACTAGCATTGAGGCTGCCCTTAAGATTACCCTTGATCTCCCCTGACGCCATGACCGAAGACCAAACAAAGGCCCGCCTAGACATTCCAGGCGGCCTTTGCTTTGGCTCAGCGAGATTCGGCTGCGGCGGCGCGGCCCGAAAGCCGTGGATTTCTTAAACTCCGACCGTCTGCGCACTCGGCTTCGCCGCCAGCAACTGCCTTAGCACGTACTGCAAAATCCCGCTTTTGGCGTAGTAGCGCTTCCCTACGCGCGACCGGAGCGGCGGTGCCCGCGCGCAAGATATTGCTGGTCGAGCGCTTGGCGGATGAGGGTTTTGATCACGGCCTGGCGGCTGATGTTCAACTCCTTCGCGGCCCGGTCCAGTTCTTCTAACATGCCGGGCGCGAGATCGACGTTTACGCGCTGGATTGGGCCCATCATCCGGCCGGCGTTGGTGAAGAAGCGGGATACGTCTTTGCCCCGATCGGCAAGGCGGGCGATGATTTCTGCGTGCACCGGCTTGCTGCGCTTACGAGTTTTGTTCATAAACTGTCGCTCCTGCCCCGTCGAGCGCCGGAGAATCCTTCCAGGCGGATCTATACCCCGACCGGCTCCGGTTTCCCCGCCAGCAACTGCCTCAGCACATACTGCAAAATCCCGCCGTTGGCGTAGTAGAGCGCTTCTTGCGGCGTATCGATGCGGACCAGGGCGCTGAACTCGATTGCCTTCCCTTTGCCCTTGGCGCGGACTTTCACTTGGCGTCCCGCGGCAAAGTGTTCGACTACGTCGCGGACGCCGGTGATCTCGAAGACTTCTTCGCCGGTCAGCTTTAGCGATTCGGCGTTTTGTCCCGCTTGGAACTGCAGCGGTAGCACTCCCATCCCCACCAGGTTCGAGCGATGGATGCGCTCATAGCTTTCGGCGATCACGGCGGAAACGCCCAGCAGGCGCGGGCCTTTGGCGGCCCAGTCGCGGGATGAGCCGGAGCCGTATTCTTTGCCGGCGAGGATGATTAGCGGCGTGCGGTCGGATTGATATTTCTGGGAAGCGTCGAAGATGGACATTTCCTGATTCGTCGGAAGGTGGCGGGTGAATCCGCCTTCGACGTTGACCAGTTTGTTGCGCAGCCGGACGTTGGCGAAGGTGCCGCGGACCATGACTTCATGGTTGCCGCGGCGGGAGCCGTAGGAGTTGAAGTCGGCGGGCTTGACGCCGTGCTCTTGCAGATATTTTCCGGCGGGGCCATCTTTCTTGATGGAGCCAGCGGGAGAGATGTGGTCGGTGGTGACGCTGTCGCCGAGCACGGCCAGGACGCGCGCGCCCTTGATCTCTTCGACGGGCGAGGGCTGGAGCTTCATGCCCTCGAAGTAAGGAGCGCGGCGGATGTAGGTGGAATCTTTTTCCCAGGCGTAGGTCTGGCCTTTGGGGATGTTGAGGCCGCGCCAGCGTTCGTCTCCGGCGAAAACTTCCGCGTAGCTCTTCGAAAACATTTCCGCGGTGACGGAGTGCTCGACGGCTTCTTCGACTTCACGCTGCGTGGGCCAGATATCGGCGAGGTAGACGGGCTTGCCGTCTTTGCCTTTGCCGATGGCGTCTTTGCGGAGATCGGTGTCGATGCGTCCGGCGAGGGCGAAGGCGACCACCAGCGGCGGCGACATTAAATAGTTGGCGCGGACTTCGGAGTTGATGCGGCCCTCGAAGTTGCGGTTGCCGGAAAGCACGGAGGCGACGACCAGATCTTTTTCGTCGATGGCCTGGGAGACTTCGGCGGGGAGCGGGCCAGAGTTGCCGATGCAAGTGGTACAGCCGTAGCCGACGATGTGGAACTTTAATTTCTCGAGATACGGGGTGAGGCCGGCATTCTCCAGGTAATCGCGAACGACTTTGGAGCCGGGAGCGAGCGAAGTCTTCACCCAGGGCGGAACCGACAAACCCTTCTCGACGGCTTTTTTCGCGAGCAGTCCGGCGCCGATCATGACTGAAGGGTTCGAGGTGTTGGTGCAAGAGGTGATGGCGGCGATTACGACGCTGCCGTGTTTCAGTGAGTCCTTTACGTTCGGTGAGACGTGTTCGTGCACGCCGGGATCTTCGACGCCGATGGCTGCCGGACTGCCTCCTTCCTGCTCCCAGCGTTCTTTTGCGGGGATTCCGGTCCCACTTCCCGCAACAGAAGCGGGAAGTGGGGCACCCGCCGTTTTTGCTGCCGATTTTGGCTTGATCAGCGACGGTAGAGCTTTGTTGAAGGACTCGCCGGCTTGCGAGAGGACGACGCGGTCTTGCGGGCGCTTGGGTCCGGCCAGGCTGGGCTCGACGGTCGAGAGATCGAGCGTGAGCAGTTCCGAATATTCGGCTTCGGGAGTTTTGTCGTCGTGGAAGAGTCCCTGCTCGCGGCAGTAGGCTTCGACTAGGGCGATTAATTCTTCGCTGCGGCCGCTGAGCTTCATGTACTTCAGACTTTCTTTGTCAACAGGAAAGATGCCGCAGGTGGCGCCGTATTCCGGCGACATGTTGGCGATGGTGGCGCGGTCGGCGAGAGGGAGATCGCGGAGGCCGGGACCGAAGTACTCGACAAATTTTCCAACGACGCCGTGCTTGCGCAACGTCTCAGTGATAGTCAGAACAAGATCGGTAGCAGTCGCTCCTTCGCGCAGGCGTCCCGTAAGCTTCACGCCGACGACGAGGGGAATCAGCATGGAAACAGGTTGTCCCAGCATGGCAGCCTCAGCCTCGATGCCGCCGACGCCCCATCCGAGCACGCCGAGGCCGTTGATCATTGTTGTGTGACTGTCCGTTCCTACTAACGTGTCGGGGTAGGCTACGCGGTGGCCGTTTGCGTTTTTTTCCGTTTTTTCCTGGATGAAGACTACGCGGGCTAGGTATTCGAGATTGACCTGGTGAACGATGCCGGTGTCGGGGGGGACGATGGCGAGGTTGCGGAATCCGGTCTGGCCCCAGCGGAGGAAGGAGTAACGCTCTTTGTTGCGCTGGAATTCGAGGAGGGCGTTCATGTCGAAGGCGGTGGTGGTGCCGAATTCGTCGACTTGGACGGAGTGGTCGATTACGAGTTCGACGGGCTGCAGAGGATTGATGAGGGCGGGGTCGCCGCCTAGTTGCTGCATGGCGTCGCGCATGGCGGCGAGATCGACGACGCAGGGGACGCCGGTGAAATCCTGGAGGAGGACGCGGCTGGGGGTGAAGGCGATTTCCGTGTCGGGCTTGGAATGCTTGTTCCACGATGCGAGCGAACGCACGTCTTCTTTCTTGACGTTGCGGCCGTCTTCGGTGCGCAGGAGATTCTCGAGCAGGATGCGCAGGGAATATGGAAGATGTTTGGTGGAGATGCCTTGCTTATCGAGGGCGTCGAGGCGGTAGATTTCGTAATCTTTGTTGCCGACTTTTAGGGTGGAGCGGGAGTTGAAGCTGTTTAAGGACATGATGGCCTTCCTGATGAAAAATGCCGCGGGGCGGCTGCGCCGCACGGCGGGCTGGAGCTAATGACAGAACTTATAAGTTTAGTCGTTTTGGCGGGGAATGCGTAGGGGGGGCCGTTCGAGAAACCACGGGAGTCGAGCTTGACTGTGGCCTCAATCTCGGTAAGATTGTGACGACCCCATCCCAGACGGCGCGAAGTGGGAAGGCACCCGATGCTTCCCTGATGTCGAGTGAAAAGGCAGTCTCAGCATGAATCTCGAGGAAGCCTATTACGAACAGAAATTCGCGATCGCCTTTTTGACGAGCAAGGGAGATGCCTTTCAGACCTTCTTCGAAAAGCTGATGGCAATGGCTCACAGGGCGGATTTCATGGCGTGTCGACCATGGGGCAAGGTCGGCGACAGAAAAAACGACGGCTTCCTTAAGTCTGAGAGGCGCCTGTTTCAGGTTTATGCGCCCAATGAGATGGAAGCGGCAAAGGCTGTTGCTAAGATCACGGAGGATTTCGAGGGAGCAAAGGAGCACTGGGGGAAGCATTTTGACAAATGGAGCTTTGTCCACAATGCCAGCGACGGCTTGCCGCCACACGTACAGAAGTTGCTGCTCAATTTCGAAAATGCAAATCCTGGAATCAAGTTGGATCCGTGGTGTGTGGAGGAATTGCGTCTGGTTTTTCGCGGGCTTTCAGTTGAGGACAAGCAGTCTTGGTTTGGACTTGCACCCACGGAAGAGACAAAGGCTAAACTTGGCTTTAAGGACTTGCAGATTGTTCTGGAAACGATATCCAGCAATCCCACCTCAGAACTGGGAGCCGTTAAGAGTGTGCCAACAGGGAAAATCGAGGCAAACGCTTTATCCGAGAGCGTTGCTACGCTACTGAAGGCAGGGATGATTAAGGCAGTGCTTGTCCAGAATTTTTTTGAGCAATGGCATGATCAGACGCTTGGCGAACGTTTGGCCCAAACTTTTAAAGATAAGTATGTAACCCTGCGAGAACAATTTACTCCGAATAATATTTTCGCGGAACTTCAATCCTGGGCAGGTGGCAACCAAAGAGGTACGCCAGAACACGAGTTGGCAGTTTTGACTGTCATCGCATATTACTTCGAGCGCTGTGACATCTTCGAAGAGCCAAGGAGCGGCTCATCATGATCCTCCCGTCCAAACACGTTTCACAGGATCGGGCCCTCCTCTCGGTCGGCGCACGAATCTTGCTCCGCCTATCGCGCCCAAAAACTGTTTCGGCGCTTTGGGAGGATATGCTGCCGCTTGCCGCCGGGAAAGGTGATGTTCCACTCTTGCACTACGACGGGTTCGTGCTCGCTCTCGATCTGTTGTTTCTCATGGGTATCATTGACCTTCAAAGTGGTCTGCTGCGTCGGAGGGTGACATGATACACCGCGTTTCGAGCAGCCTGGCCCCTTTCAAGACGCTTGATTTCAAGCCCGGACTGAATGTTCTAATAGCGCAGAAGGAGGCAGGAGCAACCGACAAGCAGACCCGTAACCGAGCTGGCAAGACCAGCCTGATTGAGGTCATTCACTTCCTCACGGGCTCTGAGGCCGGCCCGGATTCCCTGTTCCGTGTACCCGAGCTCGTCAATGAAACTTTTGGCATGTCGTTCGATCTAGCAGGAGAGAAAGTGCTCGTTGAGCGCTCGGGACGGCAAAAATCGAAAATCCGTCTCAACGGTCAAAACGGCATCTCCAACTCAGAATGGGTGCAAGTGTTGGGCGAAAAGATGTTCGGGTTGCAGGAAATTGAGCAAGTTCAAGGCCGCCTCCCAAAATTTCGTTCGCTGTTTGCCTATTTTGTCCGTCGCCAACTCGGTGGAGCATTCACGACTCCTGAAAGACAAACGGCCGACCAGCAGAGGGGCGACTATCAGTTGGCTTTGCTGTTCCTGCTTGGGTTGGATTGGAAGATCGCAAGCGATTGGCAAGTCGTCCGGGACAGGGAAAAGACCTTGACCGAACTTAGGAAGGCGGCGGGGGCAGGCGCCTTCGGTAGCATCATTGGGAAAGCGGCTGATCTGCGCACTGAACTGACCGTGGCAGAAGCCAGATCGCAGAGGCTAAAATCTCAGGTCGCCTCGTTCCGGGTTTTGCCTCAATACCGAGAACTAGAGGCGGAAGCCGACCTGATCACCCGTAGGCTAAACGAACTTGCAAACGCCAATGTCGTCGACGCGGCAACGATCCGTGACCTCGAACGAGCCGTTCAATCCGAAGCTCCGCCGCCCCTTCCGGATTTGGAGCGTATTTACGCGGAGGCAGGTGTTGCTTTGCCAGGGCTGGCCGTAAGGCGCTACCGAGAAGTGCAGAGCTTCCATGAATCCATTGTCCAAAACCGGCGTGACTACCTCACTGGAGAATTAGAGGCTGCCAGACAGAGGGTGGAAGCACGCGAGCTGGAAAAGCAGCACCTCGATGAACGGCGGGCAAGCGTGATGAGCCTCTTACGGAGCCATGGCGCTCTAGACCAGTTCGCCAACTTGCAGGGGGAAGCGGGACGCATGGAGTCCGAGGTGGCGTCGTTGCGACAACGTTTCGATGCGGCCGAGCAGTTGGAAGGAACCAAGAACGAACTGGATATCGAGCGGAACCGCCTGACCCTTCGTTTGCGGCGCGATTTTACTGAGCAGAACGATCGCCTATCGGAAGCCATTCTTGCTTTTGAAGAAACCTCGAAGCGCCTCTACGAATCAGCTGGCAGCATGACTGTCGAAGTGACGGCGAACGGGCCGGGATTCCAGTTCCCAATGCAGGGCTCGCGGAGTAAGGGCATCAAGAACATGCAGATCTTTTGTTTCGACATGATGCTCATGAACCTTTGTGCAAAGCGGGGAATCGGTCCCGGATTTCTCGTTCATGATAGCCACCTTTTCGATGGCGTCGACGGGCGACAAGTAATCAGCGCTATGAAGGTCGGCGCTGAAACGGCGGGGACCTTAGGCTTTCAGTACATCGTGACGATGAACGAAGATGACGCATTCAAGGAGAAGATCGACGGCTTCGATGTTAACGAGCACGTGCTTCCCGTCGTGCTTACCGACGCAAAGGAAGACGGTGGGCTCTTTGGATTCCGCTTCTAACAGGGAGTGGCCCGTGGCCTACTGACCGTTGTTCCTTAGGGTGCGGCAGTCCAGACTTGATAGGCGACTACGTACCAGCCAAAGTGCATAGGTCCTTCGTTGGGGGTCGCTCGCTTCGCGGGCGACTCCGCTTCCTCAGGATGACAGCTGGGTCTTGCTGGACAGTGAAATCTCGGCGCCAATGAAACCGAAACCGCGGCTGCGACATCTATTTATTTGAGTGCAGGCATCAGGCGATGCAGGGTGCAAGGGAGGTTTAAGAATATGAACATTTTCGGACGTGCCAGAGGGTTCTCAAGACCTGGAATGGGCAGGCAGAGTTTGGGTTGGCTGTTGTCGTTGGCTCTGGTGTTCGCGACTTTGCCCGAGGACGTGTGGGCCAATCAAGATCAGGGCGCGCCAGCCCCGGCGCAGGCCGCACCGGCGCCGCCATACACGCAGCAGACTCCCGAGCAGTTGCAGCAGTTGGTAGCGCCGATTGCGCTGTATCCGGATTCGCTGGTGGCGCAGATCCTGGCGGGGTCCACGTTTCCCGAGCAAGTGGTCGAGGCTGACCGGTGGGTACAAGCGCATCCTGATTTGAAGGGTGCCGATTTGGGTAACGCTGTGGACCAACAACCCTGGGATCCGAGCGTAAAGGCGCTGGCTGCGTTTCCTTCTGTCCTGGGAAATATGGACAAGAATCTTTCCTGGACGTCATCTTTAGGGGACGCTTACTACAATCAGCAGCAGGATGTGATGGATGCGGTGCAGGTGATGCGGCGGAAAGCGCAAGACGCGGGCAATCTTAAGAGCACGCCGCAGCAGATAGTCAGGGACCAGGACTCGGCGATTGACATTGAGCCTGCCGATCCCGATGTGGTTTATGTTCCGGCGTACGATCCGTGGCTGGTTTACGGATATCCCATTGTGGCGTGGCCGGGATGGTATCCGTATCCTGGAATTTGGTTTGGCGGCCCGTATCTCTCATTCGGAATCGGCTTTGGAATCGGGTGGTGGGGAGGTTTTGGGTGGGGATGGGGTCACTGGGGATTCGACTGGCATAATCACTACGCAATGTATAACGGCGGCAGGTATTACTCCGGGAGCAAAACGTTTTATAACCGAGGCGCCTTTGCTCGCGGCGGAGTGGGTCGTGGCGGTGCTTTCAACCGTCCCGGGGCAGGGGCCAGGCCATTCGACGGAAATCGCGACGCGGCTCGAGGATACGCTGCACCCCGGGGTCAGAGTGGTACCCGCTCGGGCGCCTTTAGCGGCTACGGGCATGGCGGACAAGCCAGGAGTTTTTCGTCGCGGGGAAGCGCCAGCATGGGTGGTGGAGGGTTTCACGGTGGTGGCGGCGGAGGGTTTCACGGAGGCGGCGGGCGACGGTAATTGAAGTTAGGTTGTGTTCCTAGTGGTTTGCAAGACTTTGAAATGGAGAGAAGCATATGCGGCGAGTGAAGCTGGACTTCGACAAGTTTCATTGGACCAATCTTCTTGAGGCGGTCGCGGTTGTTGTGCTCCTGGCGGGATGCTTTTGCAGCGTTTCCGTGGCACAGCAACCGGGGCAGAAAACTTTTCCATCGGTGGAAGAAGCGACCAACGCACTGGTCACGGCAGTGCAGGCTAACGACAAGAAAATGATGCTCGATATCCTCGGAGCGGACGGAAAGCAAATCATCTCGTCAGGAGACGAAACCGAGGACGCCAACAGCCGCGCTAACTTCGTAAAGAGATATGAGGAAATGCACCGTCTGGTGAAGGAACCGGATGGAAGCACTGTCTTGTATATCGGCGCGCATAATTGGCCCGCGCCCATACCGCTCGTGCACAAGGGCAATTCGTGGTATTTCGACACCGAAGCGGGCAAGAAAGAAATTCTATACAGGCGCATTGGCCGCAATGAACTATCGGCCATCCGCGTTTGCCAGGAACTGGTGGCGGCGCAAAAGGAATACTCGGCGGAGCACAAGGAGTACGCCCCAACAATCTTCAGTGACGAAGGGCAGCACAATGGCCTTTACTGGGAAGCTGCCGAGGGCGAGCCGCAGAGCCCCATCGGACCGCTTGTGGCATCGGCCGTTGCTGAGGGCTATGCGAAGAGACGAGACGGCACTCCGACCCCTTACCGCGGTTACTATTTCCACATCTTAACGCGTCAGGGAAAGAATGCTCCCGGCGGCGCGAAGAATTACGTCGTAAATGGCAAAATGACAGAGGGCTTCGCTTTCGTGGCCTATCCGGCGGAATACAGGTCGTCGGGCGTGATGACCTTCATCGTCAGCGAGGATGGCGCCGTCTATGAAAAGGATCTCGGCAAGAAGACCGAAGCTCTCGCCAAAGCGATGAAGGAATACAACCCCAATTCCAGCTGGCAAAAGGCTGAAGAGCAGCAGGAGGAGACTGCCGGCGAGCAGAAAACCAAGTAAGGCATTTTGAGGCTGCAAGCTCCATGGGCTCATGCGCGGAGTCTGCTTCTGCGGATTCCTCTTAGTGCGCGGCGGTCCAGACTTGGTAGGCGACTACTGCCATCATGAACAAGAGATAGAGACGGAGGGACCAGAAGACCAGGAGTTCGGGGCCTTTGAGCTGACGGCGGGGGATGTGGTGCTTTTTGGCTCCGACGAGTTGATCGTGTTCGAGGGAGGATAAGACCAGGGTTTGGTCGGCGGCTGAAGGGTGGGTGGGTTCTTTTTTGGTCATGAGGCTGGTTCTCCTATTTCAGTCGGGCCGGATATTTTTCATTCGAGTTGGACATTGGCTGAGTTCCGAGGGCGGCTGTCCTCACAGGGATATCTGCCGGGGAAAATCGAGCGGGCGAGTCGCCCGCTCCCACACAAGCATTTCCCACACAGGCATTTCCCACACAAGCATTTCCCACACAAGCATTTCCCACACAAGCATTTCCCACACTGCTCTTCCCAGGCAAGCATTTCCCGAAGCCTGTAGCCATATCTACTTTCCTCCCAGGGCGGTGAAGATGGTGGGGGCAATTATGCTGATGCCGAAGAGGATGCCGGCGGCGGTCAGGATAAATACGACGCCGGTGGACAGTATGTTGGCCCACCACGGGCCGACGAGGTCGCCCATGATTTCTTTGTCATTGACCAGCATGAAGAGAAAGACCAATGCCGGGGGCATGGCGAGAACTGCGACCACGTTTACGAGGAGGACCACGTAGACCAGCGGCAGGCCGGGGATGAGAACGATGGCTGCGGCAGCCATGGCGCAGAGGGTGAGGACGGCGTAGAAGGATTTGCCTTCTCCCATGGGAAGGTTGAGGCTGTGGGGTTTGTGGGTGACTTCTCCGAAGGCGTAGGCGGAAGAGGTTGAGATGGTAATGGCGGCGACAATGCCGGCCTCGACCATGCCGAGGGCGAAGAGGGATGCGCCGAAGCGGCCGATGATGGGCTGGAGAGCTTGGGCGAACTCGGCGGCCTGGAAATTATCGGCGGTCATCTGATGGGCGAAGAGCGGTGCGGTTGCGAGGATGGTGGCGATGGCGGCGGCGGTGGCCAAGGCAGCGCCCAATACAGTGTCGATTCGGCCGAAGCGGATGTCTTTGGTGGTCATGCCTTTGTCGACGGTGGCGCTTTGCTGGAAGAAAAGCATCCAGGGAGTGACGGTGGCTCCGATGTCGGCCAGGACGATGAGTAGAGTGTCCTTGTTGAAGCCGGGGAGCGGTTGCCACGTGAGGAAGGCGTGGCCGACGGCGTGCCAATTGGGGTGGGTCATGAGCGCGACTGGGATGAAGATTAAGTTGAATATGGCGGCGGCGAGAGTGATGCGTTCCCAGGTCCAGTAGCGATGGCTCATGAGAGCGGCGTAGAGGATGACGAGCGCGACGAGGATGGCGACCGAGGGGCGAACGCCGAAGAAGCCGAGGCCGGCGCGGATGGCGATGAACTCGGTGATGAGGGTGAGGAAGTTGCCGATGCCGAGATCGATCATGGAGAACCATCCCCAGAAAGGGCCGAAGCGGTCGAAGATGAGTTCGGCGTGTCCGCGATGGGTAGCGGCGCCGAGGCGGACGGTCATTTCCTGGACGACGATGGCCATGCAAAAGGTGAGGGCGACGAAGGGGATGAAGAATCCGATACCGAATTTGGCGCCGGTGGCAGCGTAGGAGACCATGCTGGGGCCGTCGTTTTCGCCCAGCATGACCAGGACGCCGGGGCCGACGAGCAGCCAGAGGAGGCGAGCTTTGGAGGAAAAGCCGCGCCGGGCGCGGGCGGCGGAGACGCGGACGCGATCGTGGGCACGGTCGATATCTTCGTGAGTAATGATTACTACTTCGTCTTCGGGTTGGGCGACAACAGGCTTCATCGGTTGAGTTCGGTATGCTGCTGATCTCTACCGATGCGTCCGGGTGGGACTCTCCCCAGCAGAGATTAGCGCAAGTATACACCATGAATTAAACTATGGTTAACTAGTTGGAGAGATCCCGATAAATTCCCGATAGTTGAACTGGGGCGATGACCTCAGAGGCTAAAGGTGTGCGGGAGAACGACTCTTTCGCCCCTCCGGGGCTTGTTTCTTTCCCCATTTCTTACCCACGGCTTGCGCCCCTTCGGCTCCGCTCAGGGCAGGCTGTGGGCTGCATTCCAACGCCGCTTCGCGGCTAAAAATCAGAAGTGCCTTCCCAAATCCGCGTATGGCTGGTTAACGGGCGGGGCGGTGGTCGGCTGGGGAGACCCAGACGCGCTCGGCGGCGGCGCGGCCCAGGGAGACGTTGCCGGAGGTAGTGGATAGAGTGAGGGTCTGGTCGTAATTGCGTTCGAGGAGGCGCAACCTGGCTCCGGGACGAATGCCGCGGGCTTCGAGGAACTCGAGCAGGCGACGGTCGCGCTCGTAAATGCCGCTGACGGTGTAAGCAATGCCGGGTTGCGCATCGGCGAGGAGGAACAGTCCGCGATGGCGGCGGCTGGCGGGACTTTCCATCTCGCTGAGGTTGCCGTGAGGGCAGATTCCGCCCTTGCCCAGCTTGGCGAGGAGTTTGGCTTCGAAGTCGGGGGAGACGGCGTGCTCCAGGCGCTCGGCTTCGTCGTGGACCTTCCACCACTCCATGCCGAAGAGTTCGGCCAACATGCGTTCAATGAGATGGTGACGGAGGGTGAGTTTACGGGCGATCTTGCGGCCAGCGGCGGTGAGACGGACGTGGCCGTCGGCCTGGACGCGGACCAGGGCGTCCTTCTTCAGGCGGCGCACGGCCATGGTGACGGCGGGGGCCGAAACCTTCAGCCAGTCGGCGAGGCGCGCGGAAATGACGGATTCGCCTTCACTCTCGGCCTCGAGAATGGCTTTGAGATAGTCTTCCTTGGAGACGGTGATCATCTGAGGGGATTATACGACGAGGGATTAAGCATGGTTAATTGGCGAGGGGGAAAACCTATACCACAGAGGACAGGGGAACACAGGGTAAGGCAGAAGGAAGAAGTCAGAATGCAGGAAGTAGGAAACTTAGTTGGGGAACGGGTGTTTACTTCTGCATTTTGACGTTCTGACTTCTTACTTCCCCGGCGGCGTTTGACAGCTTTCTTCGACTCCCCTAACCTTGACTTTCTCAGGCTATGAAAATTTTGGTTTTGGGTAGCGGCGGGCGGGAGCATGCGCTGGTATGGAAGCTGCGGCAGTCGCCGCGGGTTTCGAAGCTTTATTGCGCGCCGGGTAATGGAGGGATCGCGGACGAGGCGGAATGCCTGGCGGTTGATTTGAAGAGCCTTGATTCGATGGTGGCGCTGGGCGAGCAGGTGCGGCCTGACCTTACGGTGGTGGGTCCGGAGTTGCCGCTGACGTTGGGGGTGGTGGACGAGTTCACGCGGCGAGGGTGGCCGGTGTTCGGGCCGACGAAGGCTGCGGCGCAACTGGAGGCGAGCAAGAGCTTCGCGAAGGGATTTTTGCAGCGGCATCGCATTCCGACGGCTCCGTATGCGATCTGCGATTCGGTGGAAGAGGTGCGCGAGGCCTTGGCGCATTTTCATGCGCCGGTGGTGGTGAAGGCGGACGGATTGGCGGCGGGCAAGGGCGTGGTAATCGCGGCGAGCAAAGAAGAAGCGGCCAGCGCGGCGGCCGAAATGTTAAGCGGGAGGATGGTGGGCGAGGCGGGTGCGCGGGTGGTGCTGGAAGAATGTTTGAAGGGCGACGAGCTTTCGTTTCTGGTTTTGAGCGATGGGGAGCGGGTTGCGCCGCTGGTGGCGGCTCAGGATCACAAGCGGGTGGGAGATGGCGACACGGGGCCGAATACCGGTGGAATGGGCGCTTACTCCACGCAAACGATCATCGACGACAAAATGGGGGACTGGCTGGTGCATCATATTGCGAAGCCCGTGGTTGAGGGAATGAAGGCGGAGGGCGCGGAATATAAGGGCATTCTGTACTGCGGGCTGATGATGACGGCGCGTGGGCCGATGGTGCTGGAGTTCAATTGCCGGTTCGGGGATCCGGAGACGCAGCCGATTCTGATGCGGCTGGAGAGCGATCTGGTGGAGGCGCTGGAGGCGTCGATTGCAGGGCGGGCGAGCGAAGGCGACTTCAAGTGGTCGCGGGATGCGTCGGTGTGCGTGGTGATGGCTTCGGGAGGATATCCGGGGACGTTTGAGGCGGGAAAGAAAATTAGCGGACTCGATGAGGCTGCGGCGGTGGATGGAGTGAAGGTGTTTCATGCGGGGACGACCAAGCGGGACGGGGAGCTTTACACCGCTGGTGGGCGAGTGCTGGGAGTGTCGGCGCGGGCAGGGGATTTGGAGACGGCGTTGCAGAGGGCGTATGAGGCTTGCGGGAAGATTCGGTTTGATGGGGCGCATTACCGGAGGGACATTGCGGGGAGAGCGGTAAGGAAGGGTTGAGGGAAATCCCACTTCTCGCAAAAGAAGCGAGAAGTGGGGCACCCCGGTTTTGGGGCACCAAGGTTTAAGGAGGAGAATGAGTAGGCCGCTGGTTTCGATTGTGATGGGGAGTGATTCCGACCTTGAGATCATGCGCGAGGCGGGGAAGGCGCTGGAGGAATTCGGGATCGCTTACGAGATTGATGTTACTTCGGCGCATCGTTCGCCGGAGCGGACGGCGGATTTTGCGCGCAAGGCTGCGGGGCGGGGGATTCAGGTGATTATTGCGGGAGCGGGCGGTGCCGCGCATCTGGCGGGCGTGATTGCGGCGCATACTACGCGGCCGGTGATTGGAGTGCCGATTCCATCGACGTCTCTGCAGGGGATGGATTCATTGCTGGCTACGGTGCAGATGCCGGCGGGGATTCCGGTGGCGACGGTTGCGATCGGAAAGCCGGGGGCGACGAATGCGGGGATTTTGGCGGCGCAGATGATTGGGTTGAGTGACGCGGCAGTCGCGAAGAGGCTGGAAGCGTACAAGGAGAAGCTGGCGCGGGGGGTGGAGGAGAAGTCGAAGAAGATGCGAGGAAAATAAAATCCAAATTCCCCACCCCTTCGGCTTCTCAGTGCAGGCTCTGTCGCAAAGAACGCGACAAGGGTGGGGGCACCCGGTTAATCCTAAGATTCGTTCCGTCAACAGCCTCGCTGTGCTCGGCGGACGGGCGAGTCGCCCGTCCCCACACGAGCAAGCAATCTAGAGTTTCAATCCTTTCAGATATTCGCGGAATGGTTCGCCGAGATCTTCGCGTTTTAGGGCGAACTCGACTGTGGCTTTCAAGAAGCCTAGTTTATCGCCCGTGTCGTGACGGCGGCCTTCGTAGACGTAGGCGTACATTTTTTCTTTCTGCAGGAGGAGGCGCATGCCGTCGGTGAGTTGGAGTTCTCCGCCGGCGCCGGTGGGGGTGTTGGCGAGGCAGTCGAAGATCGCGGGAGTGAGAATGTAGCGGCCGATGATGGCGAGGTTTGAGGGCGCATCTTCGGGCTTGGGTTTCTCCACCATGTTTTTGATTTCGAACAGGCGGCCGCCGAAGCGGCTGTCGGCGGGCTTTACGTCGAGAACGCCGTAGGAAGAAATCATTTTGCCTTCGATGATTTGGGTGGCTAGGACGGAGCACTGGGTCTGATCGAAAACTTCGACCATTTGCTTGAGGCAGGGGACTTTGGCGTCGATTACGTCATCGGCGAGAAGAACGGCGAAGGGTTCGTTGCCTACGAGTTCGCGGGCCATGAGGACGGCGTGGCCGAGGCCGAGAGCTTCTTTCTGGCGAACGTAGGCAACGTGGATCATGTCGGAGATGGAGCGGACGATCTTGAGGAGGTCAAGTTTCTTGCGATCTTCGAGCATTCTTTCGAGTTCGTAGCTGACGTCGAAGTGGTCTTCGATGGCCTGCTTGCCGCGGCCGGTGATGATGAGGATCTGGTCGCAACCGGAGGCCATGGCTTCTTCGACTCCGTATTGAATGATGGGCTTATCGACCAGCGGGAGCATTTCTTTGGGCTGGGCCTTGGTGGCGGGCAGGAAGCGGGTGCCGAGGCCGGCTGCGGGGAAAACGGCTTTGCGGACTTTCATGGGCATAGGTCAGTCGTTGGTCGGTAGTCGTTAGCGTCAAGTTTGAGCTGGTTGGTGAAACCGATGTTAAGCTCCCTTTTCAGCCTGGTAGTCTTCGTCTGCTAATGCCAAGAGGTCGAGTTTCTCCGCCAACTCCCATGCGAAAGAGAAGTGGTCTTCCAAAAGACGGAACGGCTCACGTCGCGACTTCTCGGGGTAGAGGTCCGCGTCCGGTTGTTGGTTAATGAACTCAACAACAGGCATGTCTTTACCAAGGATCGCGGCCGCACGTAAGCCCGAGGCCAAGATTTTACCGTAATGATACTGCTCGACCAATACCGAGCCGTCAACGCGCAACAGAAAGCAATGCGGCGCAGATGTGTAGCGTGCAGCTTCCAGGTTTAGCTTCCAGTCTGGTCGCGGAGGGTCTGCGGCGACTACCTTCACCTCTCGCGCCAGTGTCCGAATGGCCCGATCGGTGTCGCCGTAGAGCCCGGAGGTTCTGTGCAGTTGTGCGTGTGTTTCGTACTGTTTCCATTGCACCCCTTGTCGCTGCAATCGAACTTCGCGATAGGCGCGAAACTTGGCTTGTTCGCAGTTAGGGTCGATGAAGAGCATCCTAATCTTGACCCTGCCATCTTCTATAAGCTTCCGCAGAGCAAGCCAGAGTTCGCCGGTCTGGCAGAATGAGCGCAGCGAGACGCCCTGGATCGCGACTTCCTTCTCGGCGTGATTGAGCAAGTACAACATCCTCTCTAGCGTCAGCCCTGGCTCGGTGTAAACATTCAAGGCGCTCGCCTTGTGCATGCTCGCCTCAACACCAACGGCAACCTCTTCGAGGAATTCGGGCAAACTAATCGAACCGTGCTTCCAGATCCAGTCGAAGTGGCCGCGCATCTCTTCGTGCATTTGATAGACATCAGATTCTTCCTCAGTCTTCCTGTACTTCACGACGGGGACCGGTGTGCCAGCTTTGCGCTCCGACCAAAAGTGGTATTGCTCCACGTAACAAGCCGAATCAACCAGAAACAGAAAAAGCATGGGTGGTAGCCGATAGAGTCTACACTCGAACGTAACCCCAGTCTTTTCGCCGTTCTCGTTTGCTACCTTTTCGAGTTCGTACATCATGTTGGCAATGTCGCGCACGTCGTCCTCGAGCCGACCGGGCAGCACATGCCCCTTGCGCAGCTCAGCACGCGAACGCAGGGTCGCGCCAAAGCAATTGGGATCAATTATCAAGACCTTGATGTCAAGGTGTCGCCGCGCGCCAGTGGTTGCGCGCCCCCTCAGGACGTAGCCTCGGATAGCTTCCCAGGCTTCAGCAAGTCCTGGCTGTTGGGCATGGCCAAAGTCGTTCAGCGATATGCCGATAATCCTGATTTCGTTCGTGTCTTTGCGGATGAGATCTCGATAGAGGTCGTCGCCAGCCTCCCTGCGACCAGGGTATATCCGTTCGATCCCGCTCCGCGCCATCGCGTCGAGCGAACCCATCTGTCTTGCTATAGTGCCTTCGATGCCTCTCTCGATCTTCTCGAGAGATTGGTTGGTCAACGCAGTGGTCTTGGCGGCGAGGTCAGCCGTGCGCTCGGCGACGGCCAACTGGAAATCCTGCTTAAGACCTTCCAGCGATGCGTCGAGCGACGACGCCTGCCGTGCCGTTGTGGCCTCGATTATGTTGTTCAACGAATCCTCTAGCTCTCTGTAGACGAACAGGCGATCGATGAGGTGGACGGTGATCGCGGCGAGTAGCGAGAGCGACAGCTCACTAACCCAACCAGGGATCTGCTTAATAGCGTGGGCCAGGACTGAGAATACGAGCGCGGCTACGAATAGGTACGATGTCGTCTTGATGCGCGTGAAGGGACTCTCGCTCGATTTCTGATGCATCGAGTGGCCGGACTTAGGGGCTTGTTCCCCGAGTGTTGAACGCGTCACGATTTACCTCCGCTCAGCCTCTTCGACATTCGACACGGACAGGAGCACATCGGCGTGCGTCGCTGGTGCGCGCTATTCTACATCCTTCATGGGATCAATCGAGAAGATAAATGCTCCGTCGAGTGCGCCTCTGCAGCCTGGCCGTTGCCAAGCCGCTCCAGGACTACACGCAAGCCACGCAGCACTTCTTCCGCGGCGGTGGCTTTCAACACAAATTTCAGCATGCCGTCCGGGGTGAATTGAGCGCCGCGCTGGGCGGAGACGAAGCGGGCTAGCTGCTCCGGGTCAACGGCGGCGTTTTGCTGGAACTTAAGGGTGACGAAGTCACGTTTGCGCTCGATTGCCACCACGCCGACTTTCATGCACAACAATTTGAGCGAAGCGTAGTCGAGCAGGTTGCGGACGGCGGGCGGAGGCGGGCCATAGCGGTCTTGCAACTCGGCGGCTACGTCGCTCAGTTGCGATTCAGTTTCTACTCTAGCTACGCGTTTATACATCTGCAGACGCTGGTTCTCTTCGGGGACGTAATCCGCGGGAATGCGAATGTTGAGGCCGAGATTGAGCTGGGTTTCGGCTTCATCGGGCGCGGCTTCGCCTTTCATCTCGCGGACGGCGCGCTCGAGCATTTGAGTGTAAAGCTCGAAGCCGATGGCTTCGATGTGGCCGCTTTGTTCGCCGCCTAGCATGTTGCCTGCGCCGCGGAGTTCGAGATCGAGAGCGGCGATTTTGAATCCCGCGCCCAGGTCCGAAAATTCTTTGAGCGCGGCGAGGCGGCGGCGGGCGATGGGCGTTAGCTCGATTTCCGGCGGAAGCATTAGATAGGCGTAGGCACGGCGATTGGAGCGGCCAACGCGGCCCCGCAGTTGGTAAAGTTCCGAGAGGCCGAGGCGGTCGGCGCGGTTGATCAGGATCGTGTTGCAGAGCGGGATGTCGAGACCATTCTCGATGATTGTGGTCGAAACCAGGATGTCGGCTTCATGGTGCATGAATTTCAACATCACTTTTTCGAGTTCGCCTTCGGACATCTGCCCGTGACCGACGGTGATGCGCGCGGGAGGAACGAGGGCCTGAATTTTGGCGGCGATCTCCCAGATGGTGTCGACGCGGTTGTGGACGAAATAGACCTGGCCACCGCGCTCCAGTTCCTGCTCAATGGCGGACTGGATCAGCTTTTCGTCCCAACTGGCGACGACGGTTTGGATCGCCATGCGATCTTTGGGAGGGGTTTCGATCACGCTCATATCGCGCAGGCCGACCAGCGACATGTGGAGTGTGCGCGGGATGGGCGTGGCCGACATGGTGAGCACGTCCACTTGCTTGCGCATTTGCTTGATGCGCTCCTTGTGGCGGACACCGAAGCGCTGTTCTTCGTCGACGATGAGCAGGCCGAGATCGGAAAACTTGATGTCTTTGGAAAGGATGCGGTGGGTGCCGATGAGGACATCGATTTTGCCGGCTTCAGTTTTTTGCAGGATTTCTTTTTGCTGCCTGGGAGTGCGGAAGCGGCTGATCATTTCGATGGTGACGGGGAACGGGGCGAAGCGCTGCTTGAAAGTTTCGAAGTGCTGGAAGACGAGGACGGTGGTGGGAGCCAGCACGGCGACTTGTTTGTTGTCGTTGATGGCTTTGAAAGCGGCGCGCATGGCGACTTCAGTTTTGCCGTAACCGACATCGCCGCAGAGCAGGCGGTCCATGGGCTGAGAGGATTCCATGTCGCGAATGACATCTTTGATGGCCTGGGCCTGGTCTTCGGTCTCGCTGAATTCAAAGGCGTCTTCGAACTCGCGGAACCACTCGTTGCCGGGCGGGAAGGCGTGTCCGAGGGCGGTTTTGCGCTCGGCGTAGAGCTTGAGAAGTTCGTCGGCCATGTCTTTCATGGCCTTGCGGACGCGGGCTTTCGTCTTGGACCAGGCAGCGGTGCCGAGATGACTGAGGACGGGCTTGGCGCCTTCCGAGGAACGGTATTTCTGCACCAGATCGAGGCGGGTGAGGGGGACGTAGAGGCGTGCGGCGTCGGCGAATTCGAGCAGCATGAATTCCGCGGGACCATCGCCGTGGTTGATTTCCTTCAGGCCCTGGTATTGTCCGATGCCGTGCTCGACATGGACGATGTAGTCGCCGACTTGCAGGTCGCGGAAATCGGAGAGGAAGGCCGAGACCTTGGATTTTTGACGCTGCGGGCGGGAAGCGACGGCATCGGATTCGTCGAATAGGTCGCGTGAGCCGAAGATGGCGAGATTAGCCTCGGGTAAGAGGACGCCCTCGGGGATGTAGGCCGCAGCCAGAGTGGTGGTAAGGACCTCGCCGGCGAAGTAGCTGGTTTCGTCGGCATAGCTCTCACCGCCGCGGGTGCGGCTTCCCAGGCGGAAGGAGACGTTGTACTCGGTGAACACGTCGGCGAGGCGCTCGACTTCGCCGGTGTTGGGCACGGCGAAGAGGACACGTTTGCCATCGGCGTTGAGCTTTTGTACTTCTTCGAGCATCGCTGGTACTGCGCCGTGGAAGCGCGGCGAGGGCTGGGTGAGGAATGCAACTGAGTCTTCGTTCAGGCTACGGGTGATGCCCAGATGCTCGACATCGGCGCCGGGCAGGGCTGCGGTTTTCGCCCACCAATCGTGCGGCGGGAGGTAGAGATCTTCGGGGCGGACGAGATTGCCGACGCCGCTGCGCTCGTGGACATCGGCGACGCGGGACCAGAAGCGGTCAAATTCCTGGGTGAGTTGATCGGGTTCGTCGAGTAAAACGGCGGCGCTGGGAATGAGATCGAAGATGGTGCTGTGGGCACCGGCGACAGGGGAATAAAATTCCCAGCCGGGAAAAACGTTCAGTCCGCCGGCGCGGACGGCGGCTTCCACGATCTCTTCATTACCCGCGATGCGCTTGCCGCTGAGGCGGGTGTGAATTGCACCGAGCAGATGTTCACTGACTGGGGTCTCGGTGAGGGGGAGGAGCAAGGCCTCGTCTACGGGGTTCGATGAGCGTTGCGATGTGGGATCAAACTTGCGAATGGAGTCGGCCTCATCGCCGAAGAACTCGATACGCAACGGACGGTCGGCCTCGGGGGAGTAAACGTCGAGGATGCCGCCGCGTACCGCATATTGGCCGGGCATTTCGACCACGTCGGCGGAACTGTAACCAACGGTGTTGAGGTGGGCGAGGAGGGAATCGAGATCGAAGGATTCGCCGCGGCGGATGGTGCGGGCGAGATCGGCGTAGTAGTCGCTGGAGCGCAGACGGATGGCGGTGGCCGCGATGGGCGAGATCACGATCGACACGGCGCCGGTGGCGATCTTCCATAGGGCCGTGGCGCGTTCTTCCTGAAGTTCGGGGTGCGGCGAGAGATTCTGATAGGGGAGCACGTCGCGAGCCGGGAGAGAGATGACGGAGTCGGGATCGCAAGCGGCAGTGAGTTCGCAGAAGCCGCGAAGGACGGGAAGGAAGTCTTCGACGGCGCGGTTATCGTTGACGACAAAGATGAGCGGGCGTCCGGCAGAACGCTGAAACAGCACGAGCAGCAGGGCTTTTGCAGTGGGCGTGAGGCCGGAGACACGAATGCGCCCCGTGCCCTCCTTGAGGTGGGAGGCAACACGCGCGAAGGCGGGAAGCTTTTCTACGTCCACGAAGAGATCGCGGACGAAGGGAAGAAGCATGCAGAGTTATTTTAGCAGGATCGAGGAGTTGATTCCGCAGGCTTCGTCTTTGGTCGAGGTAGGCGTGCCTCGCTGCGCTCGGCGAACCCTTCGGCTTCGCTCAGGGCAGGCTCACGAGTCGCCCGTTCCCACACAGTTGGTGCTCAACCCCGGAGGAGCGGGCGGGTGAGGCAGGTGGGGCCGCCGCTGCCGTTGAGGCAGAGTTCGCTGCCGGGGAACGTGCGGAGGTCGAATCCGGCGTGGCGGAGGCGGGCGTTGGTGCTGGGATTTTCCGCGATCGCGAGCAGGCGGTTGTTGCCGAGGGCGAGGACGTTGCAGGCTAGCGTGTCGCGTTCGGAGGGGTCGATTTCAATGAACTTGAATCCGCGTGACTTGAGGAGTTTGACGGTTTCTACTGCGAGCCAGGGGAGATCGACGAGGGCGGTGTGTTCGTCGAGGAGGCTAATCAGCGACATCAGATGGAGGCAGGCGGATGGGCCGGGGCCGTAGGGCAGCGGCGCGGGAAGGACCTGTATGCCTTTTGGCGAGAGAAGGTCGCGCATCTGCTGGATACCGGCGGCGTTGGTGCGGTAGCCGTGGCCGATGAGGAGGGTTTTCGAGTCGAGCCAGAGGATGTCTCCGGCTTCGGTGGTGCCGGGCGCGGTGATGGTGCCGAGCGTGGGGATGTCGAGAGTCTGGCAGAATGAGCTGTGGTACGGGCCTTCCGACACGCGGTTGGGCTTGCCGGGACGCATGACGATCAGACCGTGGTCGGTGGGAAGAGATGCGTCGTGGGCGTAGACGGCATCGAGGGAGAGATCGGGCGCGGGGGGCATCTCGATGACCTCCGCTCCGGCGGCGTGCAGTTCGCGGCAAAGGGCTTCATGCTGGGATTGGGAGATCGCGAAGTCAGGGGAGTGGTGAAAGCCCAGGTCTTGCCAGCGAGCAGCGCGTTCCGGCTGATTCCAGCCGGCAGTACGCGGAGAACACAGGAGGACGCGTTGGAGCGCGCCGACCATCGAGTTTCCGTTGAAATAGGCTTTGGTTATGGCTTCCAGCATTTGTCCCCCATAACGTTCTGAAGCGGGTGCGCCTGTAAGGAATCTATATAGGCATTATGGCAAAAGCAATGTGGGAAGGCGCGGTGCTGGCCGAAAGCAATGCGACGGTAGAGGTGGAGGGCAACCAGTATTTTCCGCCCGATGCAATTCGTAAGGAGTATTTCAAGCCGAGCGAGGCGCACAGCGTGTGTCCGTGGAAGGGCACGGCGAGTTATTACGACGTTGAAGTGAAGGGCAAACGCAATGCCGGGGCGGCGTGGTTCTATCCCGAGCCGAAGGATGCGGCGAAGCAGATCAAGGGGTATGTGGCGTTCTGGAAGGGCGTGAAGGTGGAGGGGTAGCGGCGCGATGGGAGCCGCTTTACTTTATGTTACAATGTAAAGCATGGCACAGGCGACCATTTCGTCCAAGAACCAAATCGTGATTCCGCGGGAAGCCCGGGAAGCGCTCGATTTGAAAGCCGGCGATAAGGTATTGGTGGTGGTGCGCGGCGCGAGAGTGCTTGTGCTGCAGAAGCCGGTCTCCGCCAGGGCAGCCCTGCGGGGAATAGCCCGGAACCTTTATCCGTCTCAACACGTTCGCAAGGAGCGCCAGAGTTGGGAGTAGAGAGACTGCCTCTATTCCTTCGACGGCACAGCCGGATCGGTCTCGATACCAGCGTCTTCATTTACCAACTGGAAGCGAATGTGCGATATGTCGCACTTACCGATTGCGTCTTTTCGTGGATTGAAAAAGCTGGCCATGAGGCCGTGACTTCCACGATCACGATGACGGAGTTGCTGGTCCCGTCGTACCGGGACAAGGACGAAAACCGAGTTGATGCGTTCTATGGTTTGCTTTCCACATATCCCAACCTGCGGTGGATTGCGCCTGATTTGGAAATGGCTGATCTTGCGGCGAAACTGCGCGGGCAGTATCGCCTGCGCACTCCGGACGCGTTGCAGGCAGCCACCGCCATCCGAGAAAATGCAACAGGATTCATCACGAATGATCCAGTATTCGCCCGCATCGAGGAATTTGAGACGGCGGTGCTGGACCTGCTCCTCTGACGTCATCGCCGTCCCGCGCTCCCCGGCTAGGGCTTCGTGCTAAATTCCCAGTGGCCATCTTTCACCTTGGCCTCAAACACAACTACTGGTACGGCAGTCGTGCCTCCGTCCGGCGACCCGTTCACAATGACTGGCACGCTGTAGTCTGCGGCTCGCGCTGATGGTGGCTGCGCGACGTGAGTTGCACAGAGATACAACAGTGAGGCCGCAATTACAGTGAGCAGGCAATTTGTGTAGAGACCAGACTTCATTTTGGCTCCTTAAGCCCAAACGTGACGAACGACGGAATCATAGTGCAAGCGGTTGCTAGAACTCGACGTGGAGGCGCAGACCGCCCACGGTGACCGGGCCCCGGGCCATGTTGTAGCCGGGATTATTGATGTGTTGCAAGTCGAAGGAAGCGAAGACTCCCCGCCATACGTGCGCGTCGTAGAAGCCCTCGAAGATTTTTTCCGGGCCATAGGTCAACCCTCCGTCGCCCAACACAAATCCCAATCCTCCGAGTGCGAGATACTGCTGATGGGCGGCGACAATACCATTCGCCACGAAGGCCACTCCCGCCCGGTCGTTTCGGCGATGCCAAGGGTTGCCTTTAGAAAAGCCGCCCAGTTCGAGCGTGCGGTCGTCTTCGGTGTAGGCGAACGACTCGTTATGGCCGTCGCTCCAACCGAGCCGGCCAAAAACGTTGACATTCGAAATGATCTCCTGCTCGAAGTTAAGGCCGAAGCCGTACTTGTGGCGTCCTTGTTGGCGGGTCGAAACGATGTTGGGAGGTGAGGTCTCGCCGTCGAGATAGTAGTCCGCTATGGCCTCGCGATAGTTTCCCATGTCGGCGTGATTGAGATAGCTCATCAGGCGCACCACGCCCGCCCGATGCGCGATCAAGCTTCCGCGCGCCTCCAGTTCGAAGTTTTCGGCGCGAGCACGCGCGATATCCGCGTCCAGATTGATGCCGTTTGCAACCTTCGGCATTAGTGCTTCGCCGAACCGAGCAGAGAACCAGTGGTCGTCGTATTCGACGATGGCGCCATCGGTGTAGCCGCGCGTATTCGCCGCGTAGTCATAGGCGCCATCGTTGTCCACGGTCCAGTTGAGAAATTGGAGGTGGGTGTCGGTCCCGAAGGAATTGAGATCGAAGAAATTGACCAGGTCGAATTTCCCTGCGCGGAGCTCGATGCGCCGCGCCGGAAGCGACGTGGCGAGATGGAACTCGTCGCGTTGGGCTTCGACGCGCTCCTGAGTCAAGGGGATGATCTGCCGCAACATGAGCCGCGCAAGATAGGGCGCTTTTGAAAGCGGTAAGCCCTGTACTAGCCGCACGGAATCCAAGTTGGTGTAGCCGGCGATGCCGAGCGCGTTCCCGATTCCGCTGCCGGTCGCATCCTCCATGTCGGCGAACACTTCCGTCGTATGCGAGAGCTCGTAACCGGTATAAAGCGTCAGAATATGTGTGGTGGAGCTCGAGCCCAGGCGGTAAGGCTGTTTGTTCCACTGTATTGCGCCGGGAAGGTCGGATGCCACTGGAGAACGATGTTTGCTTGCTCGGAGATCCAATAGCGAGTGGACTCCGAATGTGGAAACATTGTCAGTGGGTCGGCTGGATCCGCGGGTGCTGGAGTTTCTGGGTTCGCTTGTTGCTGAGCCTGCGGGGACAGCTGCGGTGGGGTATCGGACTTTGCGGGGGAGGGTGCGTCCGGCTGCTGCGCCAGCGCTGGACCAATAGCGGCGAGGGCCCAGAACACAAGCAGCAGCCAGTGCGAGGTTAGACTCGCGAGTAGGGATTGCCTGTACATTTCTTACGATATCCCCCCGATTGAAGCTGTCGAAGCTGGTGCAGCAGGCCTGGTTCCGCCCGGCCTGGTTGTTTTCTATCCAGAGGCCTAACGCAAAACGCAGCACAGCAAGTTAACTATAGTTAATTACCTCGAGCCCGCAGCTGCGGTGGTTGGCGAATCGCACGACGCCAGGTTGGGATTACGCCAATCACCGAGCTTACGCAGGACTCATTAAGGGAATGTTACAGACAGACTTAGCGATCTCAGCAGTCCCCATCTGCCATCCATTTGATGCTGAGTCTGCGGCGCCGGTGACCACGACCCAGCTCATGCGCAGAGGTTGACACTCCGTATTTTGTTCCTGCCACGGAGCGGAAACTTCGTAACGGATTACGCGCGCGAGCTGCGTCGTCGCCATCGCCACTGGTGGCGCCAGCAGCGTCATGCAAGCCATTGGTTTTGCCCTCCTTCCTGTAGGTTTCGATCATTCGGTTTCGATGCCATGCCGCGTGATGGCTTACTAATCGACGTAGCCGGGGCCTCTGGATTTCCCGTCCAACATCTTATATCATACCCCCCTAGGGTACATGCAAGCGAAAACGTCGAGGAAACGAGAAAAATGCAAGATAAGATTCCGGTAATTTCAAAAGAGAAACAGAAGCTGTTGTTCCGCATCAAACGGATCCGTGGGCAGTTTGCAGCGGTGGAGAGGGCGCTAACGGCGGGGGATGAGTGCGCGGACATTCTGATGCTGCTGGCTGCGATTCGGGGCGGGGTGAACGGACTGATGGCGGAAATTCTGGAAGATCACATCCGCCTGCACATGATGAATCCGGATCAGGAAATGGAGTCACCCGAGGAATTGGGCGAAGACTTAATCGGGCTGGTGCGGGCGTATCTGAAGTGAGGCGATCGATAGCGGGCGGCGACGGAGGGATCCGATTATCCGGGCGGAGATTTTTGGGCAGCAAACAAAAAAGGACAGCCCGGAGCCCCCGAAGCCGTCCTTGAACCCTCCCGGTTAGAAGGGCAACTTGCTGACCCGAGGTTACCGTTGCGATGTTGCAAAATGATGGCAGCAGGATGAATATCCGGTTAATTCGTCCGGCGCGGCGCTGTTATATTAATCGGGTGCGCGCAATCTCATCTGTTGACATCCTTCTGGTGTGGGAGCCTCGATGCCATCCACTACATCTCGAAAGGTTGAGCAGTCGCGCCGTTTGCAGCAGCGTGCGGAAAGCATGATTCCCGGGGGAGTGAACTCACCGGTGCGGGCGTTCGGTTCGGTGGGTGGCGATCCGCCGTTTATCGTGCGGGGAAAAGGCTCGCACATCTGGGATGCCGATGAAAACGAGTACATCGACTATGTGGGATCGTGGGGACCGCTGATTCTTGGCCATGCCGCGCCCGATGTGCTGGATGCGATTGTGGGCGCGGCGTGCAACGGAACGAGCTTTGGAGCATCGACGCCGGCGGAGGCCGACCTCGCGGAGTTGGTGCTCTCAGCGTTTCCGCAGATGCAGAAGGTCCGCTTCGTGAGTTCTGGAACCGAAGCCACCATGTCAGCCATTCGATTGGCGCGGGCGTACACCAAGCGCAAATACATCGTGAAATTCGAGGGCTGCTATCACGGGCATTCCGATGCTTTGCTGGTGAAGGCGGGCTCGGGTGTGGCGACGTTGGGAATCCCAGGATCGGCGGGGGTTCCGGAGGAGTTTACACAATTCACGCTGGCGCTGCCTTTCAATGACATCAAGGCGGTGGAGTACGCGTTCCAGAAGTTCAAGCATCAGATTGCCTGCGTGATTGTGGAACCGGTGGTGGGGAACATGGGTTGCGTACCAGCGGCGGACGACTATCTGGTAGCGCTGCGGCTGATCACGGAACGCGAAAAGTCGGTACTGATTTTCGACGAAGTGATGACGGGATTTCGCCTGGCCTTCGGCGGAGCGCAGGAACTGTACGGCATTCGTCCCGATCTGACGACGATGGGGAAGATTATTGGGGGAGGTTTGCCGGTGGGCGGCTATGGGGGGCCGAGCGAGATTATGAATCTGGTGGCGCCGCTGGGGCCGATGTACCAGGCGGGCACGCTCTCGGGCAATCCGCTGGCGATGGCGGCGGGATGCGCGACGCTGAAGCATCTGCGCGAGCACAAGCAGGAGATTTATTCGCGGATCGACAAGCTGAGTGGAGAGTTGGTGGAGGGCGTAGCGGCAGCCGCAAACGATGCGGGCGTGCCGCTGTGCTACAACCGTGTGGGATCGATGTTTACGTGGTTCTTCACGCGAGGGCCGGTGACGGATTGGGATTCGGCGTCGAAGTCGAACACGGAAGCGTTTGGGCGGTTTTTCCGCGCGATGCTCGATAGCGGAGTGTATCTGCCGCCGTCACAATACGAAGCGGCATTTTTGGGTGCGACGCATACGGGGGAAGATGTGCAGCAAACGATTGCGGCGGCGAAGCAGGCGTTTGCGGCGGTGAAGGAATAATTCACCACGGAGTCACCCTTCGACCTCGCTCAGGGCAGGCTCCGACACAGAGAAGTCCCAAACACGAAATCGATCTAGCTGATGGCTGATGGCTGACGGCTGACGGCTGGCTCTGCCATCATCTGCAGGATCGTAACGAATTCATATCCTTCAAACTTGTAGCGCGCAATCAGGCGATCTGTGGCGATCACGGTTTGGGAGCGGTCGGCGCCGATTTGCTTGGGACCTCCGTCGTGGAGGAGGACGATATCGCCGCCGCGAATCTGGTTTGCGACCTTGCGCTCGATCACCACGGCAGGGGGCGCGTTCCAATCGTAGCCGGTTACGTTCCACATGATGGGTTGGAGGCCAAGTTCGCGGGCGATGCGGAGGACGGCGGGGCGGCGGCCTCCGAAGGGGGGGCGGAAGAGATTGGAGGGTTTGCCGATTGCATCCTGCAATGCGGTCTGGCAGTCCGAGAGTTGGCGTCGGACTTCTGGTTCGCTTTTGAAAGTGAGCAGGGGATGAGTGAAGGTGTGGTTGCCGACGATGTGGCCGGCTTCGACGATTTCGCGGGCGAGATCGGGACGTTGCTGCACGTAGCGTCCGATGAGAAAAAAAGTGGCGTGGACGCGGTGTTTGGCGAGGACTTCGAGCAAGCGCAGAGTGTGGGGATCGTTGGGGCCGTCGTCGTAGGTGAGCGCGAGGTGCCGGGAACCGGGGGCGAGGCCGGTGAAAGTTTTTCCGTACCATTGCCCGGTGGGCGCCATGGACTGGTAACTTGCGGTTGCGGCGGCAGCGATGGAGGCTGCGCCGGTGAGGGCGAGGGCGAGCATGAGAGGATTGTAAATGGCTGAATTGAGTAATTGAGTAATTTGGAAATTGAACTTCGCATGACGGTCTTAAATTACTCAATTCCCAAATTACTCAATTCCCCAATTTTCCTCTGTTAACTCTTCGCGCAATTGCGGGTTAGCGATATACGAGCTATCCTGCCATTTCCGAAATATTGCGAGACCATGGCGAATCTTTTCGAACTGCCCCGTTACATTGCAGTGGAAGGCCCGATCCGAGTGGGCAAGAGCACGCTGGCCCGCATTCTGGCCGAACGCCTGAATGCGCAGCGGGTGATGGAGCCTGAGTCCAATCCTTTTCTGGGCGCGTTTTATGAGGGCGAGCGCGGGGCGGCGTTTCAGGCACAGTTCGCGTTCCTGGTAAGGCGGTACGAGCAATTGCAGTCTCTGGACTTGGGCCCCGGTTCGCAGAAGACTGTGGTGGCCGACTACATTATCGAGAAAGATAAACTGTTCGCCTGCCTCAATCTCACCGATCAGGAACTCGACACCTACAACCGCTACTACAACCACTTTCGCGAGCAGTTGCCGACACCGGACCTTGTGATTTACTTGCAGGCCACGCCCGAGGTGCTGAAGAAGCGGCTGAAGAAAAAAAATGCGCCGGGAGAGAGCGCGGTGAGCGACGAGTATCTGGAGGAAGTGGTGAAGGCTTATGAACACTTCTTTTTTCACTACACGTCGTCGGATCTGCTGATCGTGAATACGTCAGATATTGACTTTGTTGACCGCAATGAGGATTTGCAGGAACTATTGCGCAAGGTGACCGAGCCGATTAAGGGTACGCAGTATTTTCTGCCGCTGGGCGGGTAGGGTTGAGAGCCGTCGTTAGAGGGTAGTGGTTGATCGTTGGCCTGCTTTTCGGCGTCCTCTTGGTCAACAGCAAACGACTATCGACGAATGACGATTTTCTCGCTACAATACCTCTAGCATCTACGAAGATGCTTAACGGGCTCTATCCGGCTGAGCCGGAGGGGCACTGGAGGACACAGTGAGTCTTACTCCGATTGGCGGGCGTCTTCCCGACGAATCTCGCCGCAAAGTTACCACCGCTTCTCTGCGGGAACAGAAACTTCAGCATCAACCAATCAGCTGCCTAACCGCTTACGACTATGCTACGGCGCGCCTGGTGGACGAGGCTGGAATCGAAATGATTCTGGTGGGCGATTCGCTGGCGCAAACCATGCTTGGGTACGAGAACACGCTCTCGGTTACGGTGGACGAGATGCTGCACCATGTGAAGGCGGTGCGGCGCGGCGTAAAGAACGCATTGCTGCTGGCGGATATGCCTTACGGGTCTTATCAGGTGGATGCCAGCGAGGCGCTGCGCAATGCGACGCGATTTGTGAAAGAAGGCGGCGCGGAAGTGGTGAAGATCGAGGGCGGCGAGAAGCGCGCCGACGTGATTCGGCGCATTATCGACGCGGAGATTCCCGTGGCCGGCCACATCGGGCTGACGCCGCAATCGGTGAACGTGATGGGCGGCTACAAGGTGCAAGGGAAAAATCTTAGCGGCATTGAACAACTGATGCGCGATGCGGTGGCGCTGGACCGGGCGGGCGTGGCATGCCTGTATCTGGAAGGGATTCCGCGCGAGGTGGCGGGAATGATTACGGCGGAGGTGGGTGCGCCGACGATTGGGATTGGGGCCGGTCCGGAGTGTGACGGCCAGGTGTTGGTATTTCACGACATCATGAATCTGACGTTTGGGCCGCCGGCAAAGTTTGTGCGGCGCTACGGCGACGCGGCGGCGCTGATCGCGAACGCGGCGCGGGCGTTTCGCGCCGACGTGAAGTCGCTGCAGTATCCGTCGGATGAGGAGTCGTATCACCTGCCGAAAGAAACGAAGGCAGGACTCGATACGGTGCTGGCACGGAAACGGGCGATGGGACGGTAACAGCAGCCGAAATTCTTTGCCCCGGATTCACGCGGGTCGCACGGATTAGCCCAGCACCAGGGCTTCAAACATCTTCGCCGATGGTGCTAGGCTATGGTTGTTGAGGAGGTAGTTATGACGCACCTCTGGCCTGCGTTTTTCTTTCCGTTGTTGGGATTTGGATTCGTGTGGTATTTTCTGCCTTCGATCATTGCGGCCGCGCGCAGCAAGCGGGACATCGCCGCGATTGTTTTGCTGAATTTTTTTCTGGGCTGGACCGTAATCGGATGGGTTGTCGCCCTGGTGTGGGCGGTGAAAACGGACGTTCCGATGGTGATGCGGTGAGGTTTTCCGCAGTCGACCGCGGGTGCCCGCAAGCTGGGTGGGCAATCGTTCCCTTAGTTGTTTTTGTTTTGACGACGAGCTTTTCTCTAACAGCCTGCTCGCGGCAAGATGCGCCGCCGGCGCCAGATGCCAGCACACTGCTGCAGGCCGTCGCGCCCGCCGATCCGGCGAAGCTCGCAACGCAGGAGGAGAGCAAACACTGGAGCAATCCGTATCTCATCATCCGCCCTCAGGCGGTGGGGCTGCTCAGCAGCGTAGCGGCAAATGAAGAGCAGATTCTGAAGCCGGAAGAAGTCTTGCGGTCGCTGGCACAGTTGCCGGCATCGGCGTGGCCGTACGGGCGGGCAGTCGCGGTCCTAGTGGATGCGAAGCCCACAAGCTCGGAGGAGGACAAGATCGCGCTTCGCCGGAACCGGGGCATTGTCGCCGGCGAATTGCAGAGCGCGCACGTTGCCATCACCTGGATTCCTTCATCCTGAAGACCATCCCAACACAATGAAAATCTGCAACACCATCGAAGACATGCGCGAAGCATGCCGTGCGGCGCGGCGCGGCGGCGAGCGATTGGGGTTTGTACCTACGATGGGTGCGCTGCATGAAGGGCACTTGTCTCTGGTGCGGGCGGCCAGAGCGGCTTGCGAGATTGTGGCGGCGTCGATTTTTGTAAATCCTGCGCAGTTCGGGCCTACCGAAGACCTGGCGAAGTATCCACGAACATTCGACCACGACCGGGACTTGCTGGAAAAAGAAGACGTGGCGCTGCTGTTTGCTCCCTCAGTGGAGGAAATGTATCCAACTGGCGCAACGACCTGGGTCACGGTGGAGGGGCTGAGCGGCAAGCTGGACGGGCGTTCGAGGCCCGGGCATTTTCGTGGCGTGACTACGGTGGTAGCCAAACTGTTTCACGTGGCCGAGCCAGATGTGGCGTTCTTTGGACAGAAGGATGCGGCGCAGGTGGCAATCATCGGGCGCATGGTGCGTGACCTGGGTTTTCCTGTGGAGATTGTGGCCTGCCCGATTGTGCGCGAACCGGACGGGCTGGCCATGAGTTCGCGCAATGCGTATCTCGACCGAGAGCAGCGAAAACAGGCGCTGGTTCTGCATCGATCGCTGATGCGGGTGAAGAAGTTGTGGGATGCCGGTGAATGCGCCGCTGAGAAATTGGCGGCTGCGGGCCGGGAAGAACTTGCCGCACAAAGCGCAGTCCGTCTCGACTACTTTGAAATCGTGGATGCTGACAGGCTCGATCCAGTGGAAAACGCCGGCAGGGGCACACTGGTGGCGGTGGCGGCATTTGTGGGCGTGACGCGGCTTATCGATAACATTGTGCTTTGAGCTCAGCGGCTCGATTCTGGTTGGCTTGTCGCCGAAACGGCCGCGGAGGCGGCTGGAGGCGACAGGCGCTGTTTCACCAAGGTTTCTATCTTCGACCAGAGGTGGAGATCGCATTCGCTTTGCATGTGGCCGGGAGTGAAGAGGCGATCCGCCCAGGAAGCTCCTGGGCAGTCGACCGGAGCCTGTTTGTAATCCATGCGGTAGTTGCCCAGGATCTCGGTCTTGGCGGGATCGGCGGCAACGATGTGACGCCGGCCGTGGACGATGCCGTGGGGCTGATAAAAGTTGACGGCCTCGACCACGTTGTCGGGAATGACGGAATCGTTCTGCCACAATTTGGCGACGCTATCCACCTGCACCGTCAACAAAACCGGAATACCTTCGCGGCGCAAATCGCGTGCCAGCAGCACAGCCGCGGCTGCTCCCCAACTGTGGCCGAAGAGGATAATGCGGGCTCGATCCTTCTCCTCGGGGGAGAGGACGCCGTCGTGATTGGTATCGAGGAGAGCGACAATGGCGTCATAGGCTCGATTCCTGCGGCGGTTTTCGAAGACCCGGACATAAGTGCCCGGAGGAACAGTTTGCCGGATTCGCTGCGCGAGTTGAACGGGGCCGTGGTGGGGATTGTCGTGGCCGACGAAGCCGCCTACGAAGCCGATCACAATGTTGGAGGCTGAGACAGGAGGGTCGGACCGAACCACCTCCGTACTAACGGCGGCCGCTAATGCCGGTAGAACTGGCGCCAGAATCATCAAGGCGACGAACGAAGCGCGGAATGGTCTGAACCGGCGCAAGAGCGAGTCCTATACATAGAAGATGATTTGGCCCGTTAGGCGGATGTGGAAAAAATCGCAGCCTCACTTGTTCCCATCGCCACTGGGAAGATTAATCGGCAACCGGTCAAATGCCTTGAATGGGGGCGTTTCGCACTTGACCTGGAGGACAGTCTACACCCGTTTTTCAAATTCTCAATTGGGGCCTTTTGTCTCGCTGACTAGAGTCTCCTGCCGGAAACAAATGCGTTATCGGCGAGGATGTAGCGCAGCAACTGGTGTGCTGCCTTGCGGATGCCGATGCGGGGAGTGATCCGAATACGGGTTGCGCGAAAGCCATCTTCTCCAATCCACAAGCCGGATGAGGGCGAGGTGAGATCGCATCCGTTGTCGCGGACGCGGGTGATGGAGAAAGCTTTGGCTAGACATCCGGGGCCGGTGGTGAGCCGAAGCAGATCGCGAGGGGCATGGAGGTGGAGGTTTCTAGCCCTCGCCATTTCCTCAATGCCCAAAAGCGGCTCCAGGGCGCGGAAAAGGACCGATCCGGCTTTGCCTGTGCGTTGACAGGAAACATTCAAACAGTAGTGATTGCCGTAGATGAAATAAACGTAGGCATGGCCGGGAGGTCCGAACAGGACGGAGGTGCGGGCAGTGTTGCCGGCGGCGGCGTGAGCCGCGGGATCGTTCTCGCGAAGGTACGCCTCGACTTCCACGATGCGGGCTGCCAGGCGCAGCGTTCGGAGGTTGCGGACGAGCACCTTGCCGAGGAGTTCGCGAGCTACCCGGCGCGGGCTGCGGGCGAAGAAAGCGCGATGGAGCGGGGTGATGGGCCGAAGTGGAATGGATGAGGTCACAGGGAATGCAGAAGTCAAAAGTCAGAAGTCAGAATGCGGCAGCAAGGGCTGGTCCAACTCGGCATTTTGACTTCTTGCTTATGGCTTCTTCTCACGCGGCGCCCTTCGCCGATTCTTTCAGGTAAGCGAGCACCTCTCCGGCATGGCCTTGCGCCTTCACCTTGGGGAAAATGTGCTGGATTTTGCCGTCCGGTCCGATAATGAACGTGGTGCGGACGATGCCCATGACTTTCTTGCCGTACATGTTTTTTTCCTGCAGCACGCCGAATGCGTCAGCGACTTTTTTGTCGGCATCCGCGAGCAGGGTGAAAGGCAACTTGAATTTATCCTGAAACTTCTTCTGCGCCTTGGGCGTGTCGGGCGAGATGCCGAGTAACACGGCGCCGGTTTTCTGCATCTGTTTGTAGGTGTCCCGAAACTCGCAGGCCTCGATGGTGCATCCGGGAGTGTCGGCTCTAGGGTAGAAGTAAAGAACCACAACTTTGCCCCGCAGACTTTTCAGCGAGACTTCCTTTCCGTTCTCGTCCTGCAAAGTAAACTCGGGAGCCTTATCATTGATATTGATATTCATGAGCATCTCGTTTCCAGGGAAATTAGAGTTGACGGCAGCGTCCGCCTCAGCCTTGGCAAAGCGGGGGCCGAGACGAATTGTGTCCAAGAAATCCTTATACCGCAGATTGGGGTCAGCCGTCATCATTTTGATTTTTTTCGCGGCAGCCGCGCCACGAGGTGAGGCGCAAGGCGACAAACCTCAGCTTAAACGTCCGGGCGACAGCCTTCCCGAAAATAAGCCGCCGGAAACCAAGAAGGCTAAGAAAGGGAAGAGTCCGCGCGCCGTCGGAATTTTGCAACTCAGCAGCAGCGGCAAGGGGACATTGATTCCGGTCGCAATCCTGATCGATGGCAAGTTCTACGATGCCAGCGTTTACAAGGCAGACCCCATACCGATGGCGCTGGAATCGGGCACGGTATATGAGGCCGAGCAGGGTGGTGATCCACAGGGCCTGTTCACTATCAATGGCGCGCTGCACAGCAAGAGCCCGGGCAGCGTGAATCCCTGGCTCGGGAGCGGAACGTACTTGCCGGAGGGGACGGACGCTCCGAAGACTACGCGCAAAGCCGAAGATGTGCCGGTGGGTCTGGATAACAGCGGGGATGGACCGCCGCGGCTAACGCGAAAAGATGCGTCCAAGGCCGCAGCCACGCCCGACGCAAGTTCTGCCAGCGCTCCGGCGGGGGCAGGATCATCGGAGAAGCCGAGCGGCACAGCTCCGGTATCATCGCAGCCGGCTAGCGGTTCGTCTGCGGCGGGGGCTTCCGGGCAAGAAAAGTCAAAGGCCGCTGAGCCATCGGTTGCTGACAAGCCCGCGGATCAGAGCGCCAAGCAAGCAGCGCCGGGGCAGACTAATCCGGGGCAAGCTTCTGCGAGCCAGTCAACGGCAAGCCAAAGCTCGCCCGCGCAGGCTGCACCGGCTCAGGCAGCGCCCGCCCAATCGTCACCTAGTCAGTCGCCCCCTAATCAAGCGGCGGAAGAAAGCTACTATCGTCCGACATTGCGGCGTGGCAGGCCGACGACTCCGGCGCCAGCGGACGAGGATGAAACGGTGAAGAACAAGTCCGGCAAAGCGGACTCCGCAACTACGGTACCCTCCGCCGGCACGGGGACGGTGCGAACGGTGGCGGCCGTTTCCGATGCGACGGGGCCCGATCCGCAATCCTACAAATTCTTCTGGAAGACGGGCGAAGAGGAAGAGCGGCGGAATCAGATGCTGGCCCTGGCGGGGAACGAGGTTCGGGCTTACGCAAAGACGCTGGCCAAGAACCAGATTCCGGCACGGCCTGCCGCCCCGAAGGCGGTCGCGGCAGGCCGAAAAGCGCCAGCCAAGCAGGAGCAACCGGTGTTCGAGAACATTCAATTTCGCGCGTTCGATGTGTGGCTCACCAACCAGCCAGTGATGATCTTTAGCGGGGAAGCGCACTTTCCGACAGCGACGGGAGCGGCGGCGGCGGCGCAGCCGTTCAGCGTTTCGCTGGTGGCCAGTACGGACATCTATGGCGATCTGCGCAAACTTTATTCCGGCGTAACCGACAAATTTCACCTAGACGTGACGCCGCGACTGGAACTGATTGATGCGGTGGATGCCGACGGAGATGGGCGCGGAGAATTGCTGTTTCGCGAGGCTACGGATTCGGGCAGCGGATACCTGATTTACCGCGCGACTGGGGATAAGCTCTGGAAGATGTTCGACAGCCTGAATGCGGAGTAGAGGAGTTCTCAGTTCCCGGTTGTCAGCAAGAGCGCTCGGGCGACGACTGAGAACTGGGAACTGAGAACTGTTTCCTTACGTTTCGATGCCTACGTAGCAGACGCGGCCCACCAGATAATCGGACGCAGACTTGCCATCTTCTATAGACATCACATCGATGGGATAAGCCTGGTTGTGCGGCCGGAGAATCAGGTGATTTCCGGCTGTTTCCACATATTTTACCGTGCAGGTGCCATCTTTGAGCACGGCATACATGTTGAACTCGCCCTTGCGATAGGGCTTGAGTGAGTTGTAGTGGCGGTCGATGAGCAGGGTGGCGCCAGGCAGCAGGCGCGGGTACATGCTCATACCTTCGCGAGCGTCGACTTTAATCATCACGAAGCGTTCCCATTGCTCCCGATCACCTTCGGTCTCGGGTTTCAGTTTCTTGAGAAAGGTTTTTTTGAACTTCAGGATTTCCTTGACGTCCATGCTGAGGATGAGGGGTTGGGTGGCGGCGACAGTTCCGTCGGTCAGAAGGACGTTCTGGAACTCGTCATCGCTGGGAGGCAGGATTGAAGCGCGCTTGTTGACCTCGGAGGGGTCGAGCAGATCCAGCACCGAAAGATGCTGGACAGCGAGGACCCGGTCCATGCCCTCAAGGCTCAGGCCGCGCTTGCGATTCAGGAAGTTAGAGATGTGGGCCTGTTTGAATCCCGTCTGTTGTGCCAGACGGAGGCCGGTCAGGTCGCCTTCCTCAATGCGCTCCCAAAGAGTATCGCGCAGGTTGTCTTGCAGCACTCGGAATTTCATAGCTGGGAGTATAACACGCGACTTATAGCAATACGCTAACTAAAATAAGTTTTCCACAGCCCTTTGGGTACAACGACCTTGACGCGAAAATTTGAGAGCTATACGATTGCGAGAGTTGTATAACCCTAGTGGTTTCCGGGGATCGGCCCAATATGAGTAACGTGGATAACTGCAATGAAGGGAAGGACTTCGTAGAATTTCGCCGGAAGGTGCGGGCGGCCGAGGTGCTTTCCGCGGCCATGGAGCACTTGCTGAAGTCGTTGAACTTCAGCGGGAAGGTGAGCGTGGTGGTGCAAAACGGACGGGTTCTGAAATCAGGATACGAGGAGGGATTTTTCCGCCAGCACCAGCCGGGATCAATGCTGGCCAGCGAGGCGTTTCCCGAACCATAAGCAGCCGGACGGCGACCGCGCCACAGTTTTTTCGCACAATTAAATAGCGCAAGCAGGTCATCGTAAGAGAAACGAGTCCTGCGCTCGGTTTCCGCTCTGGGAGCGGGAACCGGCGCAGGGCTTTTTTTTGCCTGCGGGCGCTGGGAGTTCAGCAAAAGTTTCTCAACCGTCCGGGTTCATGGATCCCGGATCTGCAGGAGGAGTGATGGAAGAAAGACGGAGCAATGCCGCGAAGAAGTCGTGCCTCGAGCTGAAATATTGCGAACGCTGTGGTGGATTGTGGTTGCGTCCGGCGGGTGGAGGGCAAATCTATTGCGTGGCTTGCGGGCGCGAGGTGGCCGAACTGCCGCCGGGTTCGCACGAGCGGGAAACCGAGAGAGCGCCGCAAGAACCGCAATGGGGAGCAGATGGCGGCGAGTTCGAAGAGGATGAGGACGGCGCGGGCATGTATCTGGACGCAACGGGAGGTGTGGAATGAGCGACTTCGTGCAATGGATTGCGGCCCAGGCAGAGGCGAACGATGCACTGCAAGGCATTTTGGGGAAACCATTGCGTGCGCAGGTGGAGGAGCGGCGGTCCGGCAAGTTTTCTTCGACGAGTTCCTCGTGGCAAGACTTGCCCACACACAACTTTCCGGCGCAAAAGGCGGATTTTGATGAGGGAAGGCCGGAGACAGCGCTGGACCGAAATCCAGACCTGTGGCTGTACCGAGAGCGCACTGTCGGGTTGCTGCGGCGCTACATGCGGCTGTCGCTGGAGGCAGGGCGGTTGCCGTCGGTGGTCGGCCGGGAGTTCTTCCGAGCGAAGATTACGGCCTACAAGGCCACCACGTTCGAGGAACGTGTGATCTTTGTGCACGATGTCGAGGGTTGTTTGGAGCGGCTGGCGCCGTTCGACCAGAGAATCATCGCCCGCCTAGTGTTGCAAGGGCACGACCACGAGCGAGCGGCACGACTTCTGCACTCTACGCGCAAGACCATCGAACGCAGATTGCCGGAGTTGCTCGACGAACTGAGCGAAGAGTTTCTCAGAGTGCGGCTGCTGGCACCGCTGCCCGAAGGGGAGCGGCCGGGGGCAGAGTGAGCGGCAAAAATGTTGTCAAGGGGTGTTTGATGTCGATTTTGGCGCAAACGATTGAAAACGCGGCAAAAATAAATTCTGAAAAATGTCCCAATCACCCGTTGCGGTATGCTATTCTGAATATATAGAGTAAAGAAAAAGAAATAATCTCTGAGGGCGCGCTGAAAGCGCGCCTCTCGTTTTTTGTGACGCAAAGAGAGGGGTTCGCGCGCAGATGGGGTTGGCCTTTGAGTCAGGGAAAAATGTTGTCAAGGGGTGTTTGGGGGCAGTTCTGCCGCAAGTAATTGAAAACGCGGCAAAATAAATTCGCAAAAATGTCCCAATCACCCATTGCGGTATGCTATTCTGAATATATAGAGTAAAGAAAAAAGAAATAGTCTCTGAGGGCGCGCTGAAAAGCGCGCCTCTCGTGTTTTTGGCCGAGAGAGAGTGTGTGTTCGCATGGCGGCTAGCATCTTGCGTTATTGATCCTGAGAGTTAAGGAGCGGCCGCTTGCCGGACCCAAGTTGGAGCCGATTCGGGTCACGCCTATTTTCGGGGAGGGCGAGGGGGGGTGAAGAAAGCGAAGGGGAAAGCTAAAAGGACGGCGAAGAAGGCGGAGAAGAAAGACACGGCGAAGAGGAAGGAGCCAGCGGATTTCGCAGAAGCGCGAAAGGAGATCACGGCCCTGGTACTACGGTCTGCGACTACGATAGCGGCGCGATTCATCGAAGGGGCGGAGGCGGGGCAACTGGCTCCGGCGAAGTATTTGTTCGAAGCGGTGGGACTGTATCCGGCAACGGAAGAGACGTCGGCGGGACCGGAAGATTCGCTGGCTTATACGTGGCTGAAGCGGTTGGGATTGCCGACCGAACCGTTGATTGGCGAGGAAGAAGCGGCTCCGGTTTTATTGGGGAGCGCTGCGAATCCATCCAGGCGTGAGCCGGCGGACACTGCCGAGGAAGATCTGAAATGCGATAGCGAGCGGAATCCAAATGCTGCCGACGGCGAGGAGCAGTGTCTTGAGAGAAGAGAGGATGCCGTAAAATGAATCGGAGTTACACGGGAAGGACCGGCCGTCTCGTAGCGCTGTCGATTTCGCCGGCGGGTGGAAGCGGGCGGGAGAAAACTGCCGAAAGGAATTTCAGCAGAAGAATTTGTAGCCTGCCTTTCCCAAATAATCCAGGGGACGGAAAGCGCCGTGCCCCACGACGCAGGATGGGAATGGATATCACGTGGGTGACCGACCGGATCGCGGTCGGGGGCGGAATCTGGAGCGCAGAGAACATGGCGGCGGTATCGCGCACAGGAATCACGCACATTATCGACATGCAGATCGAGTTTGACGACACGCCACTGGCTGGGGCACACGGGATCGCGGTGTGCTGGAATCCGGTAGACGATGACTTCGAGCCGAAGCCCCCTGAGGTGTTCGAACGCGGCGTGGAGTTTGCGCTGGCAGCGCTGGAAGAGGACGGAACGAAGCTGTTTGTCCATTGCGCGGCGGGAGTGCATCGGGCGCCTATGATGGCGCTGGCGCTGCTGGGCGTGATGGGTTGGACCTTAGAAGATGCGGCGGATCTGATCGAAGCGCGGCGCCCAGCCGCGGACTTTGCCGAGGTTTATGTGCGGAGCGTAGAAGAGTTCTTGCAGGGACGAAGTTAAGGACGAGATCTCGACGAGTTTGAGGAGGAAGTATGTTTCAGACATGCCGTCCGGCGGGGCGGCTTTTTTGTTTGGTGCTGGCAGTGGCAGTGGCGACATGGGGCGTCCGGCTCGCGGCGAGTGAAGGAAATCCAGCGCGTGGGACAGAGAAGCCAGCTATTTCCCCAGAGGCGAAGCCGCGTGCGGCAGAACCCGCGCCGCGTGCGGCTTCGCCTGCCCCCCAGAGCGGCCCGACACTGACGAGCGTGATTGACACGGTTTATTTGGCGGACGGAACTCCGGCACAGGGCGTTCTGGTGATTACGTGGCCGGCGTTTGTGGCGGCGGACGGGACGGGGGTAGCGCCCGGAGTGCTGGATGTGACGCTGGGGGTGAACGGAGCGTTGAATGTAGCCCTGGCGCCGAACGCGGGAGCGACACCTGCGAACGTGTACTACACGGTGGTCTACCAATTGCAACCCAGCGAGGTGCGAACCGAGTATTGGGTGGTGCCGACGAGTTCTCCGGCAACACTGGCGCAGGTGCGGACGACGCCAGGCTCGGGAACGGCGGCGCAACCAGTGTCCATGCAGTACGTAAACTCGGCGCTGGCGGCGAAGGCGAATAACAACGCGGTGGTACATTTGGCCGGGACAGAGACGGTGACGGGGACGAAGAGTTTTTCGGTGCCACCGAACGTACCGACGCCGGTGAATACGGGCGACGTGGCAAACAAGGAGTATGTGGATAGTTCAGTAGCAAATGTAGGCTCGGGGAATTACCTGGCGACGGCGGGCGGGGCGATGACGGGGCCGTTGACGTTGAGTGGGAATCCGACAGCGCCACTGCAGGCGGCGGACAAACAGTATGTGGATTCTAACATTGCGGTGAAGGCGGACCTGGTGAGCGGGTTAGTGCCGACGAGCGAGTTGGGGAGCGGAGCGGCTTCGGGGTTGAACTGCTTGTTGGGAAGCGGGGCGTGGGGGCCGTGCGGATCGAGCGCGAACGCGACGGCGATTCAGAGCGTGCCGGTGGCGTCGAATGCGCCGGCGAATGGGCAGGTGCTGTCGTATTCGTCGGCGTCCGGGCAGTATGCACCGGCGACGCCGAGCGGCGCGCCGGGCGGAGTGGTGACTGGCCCTGCCGTCAGCCAGAACATCGCCCAGCCGGTGGGAACGCAGCTAAGCGTCAACAATCTGAGCGGCATTCGTTATGTGACGCCGACGGATAACTGGAGCGTGAGTCCAAGCGGAAGTCTGGTGGGCGGAACGCAGGCAACGGTGACGCTTACGCCGTGTCCGGTAGGAGTGGATACGACCGGGTATTCGATGTACTTTGTCTACCTCAGCGGGCAAGGGACGCCGGAGCCAGCAATGGTGACGGGCGGGACGTGCACGAGCGGTGCGGCATCGGGGACGATTGTTTTCACCCCGAAGAACACGCACTCGGCGACCTACGTGTTGAGCAGCGCGTCGAGCGGGATTCAGGAGGCGATCAACGATGCCTGCGGGCTTCCGAGCGGTGTTACGGAAGGGAATCCGAATGCGAGAGTGGTTTTGCCAGCGACTGGAGCGGTCGCGAACGCGTTGCCGGTTCATGGATCGATTTTTGCGCACTGCAGCCGGGGGCTGATTGAAGGGAACGGGACTCTGCTTTCGTGTTCGACGCGGGATCGCTGCATGGTTCTGGGCGATCTGGTGAATTCCAATCATTACGGCGGGGTCACTCTGCGGGGCGTGAACTTTACGTCGACGGTGAGCGCCGATGGATGCCAGATTACCAATACGCAGCGGCAGTCGAATGTGGTGACGATCACGGTAGCTTCGGGATGTAGCACGATTCAGACAGGGGATACGGTCAACATCAATTTTACGGACGGCACCGCTTACTGGGGGAATCATGGGCCGGTGACGGTATCGGGGACATCTATTAGTTATAACCAGACCGGCGCCAACCTGGCGTCGGTGGCGAGTCCAGGGACCATCGCCATTGAGAACGGCGCCGTGGAAGACAACGCCACGCCGGGAACCATGGAGGACATCAAGTCTTCGGCCGGGGGCGGAGGAAAATTCAATCAGTTCTTTGTGATGGACGATGACCAAGCGGCGACCATTCGCAACTTCGACGCCGATGGAAGCCAGTCGTTGACCTGCACGCTCAACCACTGCGGGTCGTACGTCTACTCCGCCAACGGCGGCGCTGCGGTTTTGGCGCTGAGTAACCTGAATATCAGCCCGCAGTGCGGCGGGAATGGAGTAACCGTCTACAACAACAACACGGTGAGCATCACTGACAGTGTGATCCAGGGCTTCGGGATGTGGGCCGTGAATACGCAGACTGTGTTGGGCAATTATGGCGGCACCGAGATGACCAACATCTACATGGAAGAAGGAGCCGGCCCCTGCGTGCATCCTTATGAAGGGACTTCCTTTAGTTCGACGGGGATCATCTACGAGGGGGGAAATGGCTTGCTGGTACGGGCGGGCGAGCAGCCAGGTGGCCACCCCGCGACGTTTGCCGCGCAGAACTCGGGATCGACGCAGTACAACTACTATGTGATTGCAAACGACACGACGGTGGGTTGGCACAGCGGTCCGCTGCTTGCGGGATTCGCTATGAGCAACGGCACGGGTTCGGTTGCGGGGCAATTCCCGCACATACCACCCGCTCAAGCTGGCGACATTGTTACTTATGACATTCTGCGGATGGAGCCCTCGGTTTCAATCGCGGCAAATACCCCCAGCTTCCCGATGAAAGGAGCCTGCACGGGTGGAAGTGCGGCCGCTTGCGGAAGCGTGATTACCGGACAATCCCAGTGCACGGGATTGGTCTGCACATTCACGGACTCATCGACTTCGGCGAATACTTCCAGCTACACGATCAATAACGTTAGCTGGGAACCGGTCCTGCCCTTCTGGCCAGCGGGCGTGGTTTTGGGTGGCGATGGAAGCCAGATCTACCTAGCACCGTCGGCTAGCTTCGACACGGAGCCTGGGGATGTGGTGGCGGTGAACTGGAACTCAGTTCCCGAGGTTTATGCACGCTACTGTGGGGGGAGTTCGCAAAGTGGCGCGATGTTCGGGGGCGCGATGGAACATTGTGAAGAGGGAAACCCGAATACGGCCAATGCTGTGGCAACGCTTTTTCTTGACAGCAACTCGACTGTAGGTCCGGCAACCAATGTAAAAGGCCGGCTGAATTTTCAGTCTTATTTCATAGCGGCGCACCACATCATCACCCTGGTGGACTCGAACACGGCGAAAACTACAGGGACGATCAACTTCCGGCCACCGAACGACGCGAATGACACATACATCGGCTTGGACAACGGTGGCACAGTCGCGGCGAATGCGGCGCAACTGGCCTTCGGTTCGCCAGTCTCAATTTCCAACTACATCGGAAATAAAGGAGACAATGCAAGCTACCTTGAGCGACTCACGGCCTCGGGGAAGACATTTAACGTACCAGTGAACATAAACGGGAATCTGACGGTGACGGGAACTTGCACCGGTTGTGGAGGCGGCGGATCGGGAACGGTGAACAGCGGAACAGCCACGCAACTGGCGATGTATTCGGCGAATGGAGCGGCGGTGAGCGGGGACAGCGGACTGACCGATAGCGGAACGACGCTGACCTACACAGGAAGCAATGGGATTGCGGCGGCAGCGGGAACGTTCAGCGGGAATCTGACCGTTAACGGGCAGTTGCTGGTGGCCGGACCGTGGACGGTGAGTTCGCCGGTTCCGGGGACGGCGATGGCGGCGGCGGGAGCGGGAACTTCGGCGTTGGGGATCTCGAACGATGGAAATTTCTACATTTCGGCCAACGCGGGAAGTCCGCAGAAAGTGGCGACGACGGCGACGAGTTCCTTCTTTTCGAATCTCTTCCAGGAAGATGCGAACGACCTGGGTGAGTACAACGGGACGACGGCGCAGAACTTACACGTGTACTCCAGCTATACGAACAGCTCGACGTGGCAGCGGACATCGCTGGGATTTGATACGAGCGACAATTATGCAGTGGTGCGCAGCGAAAGTTCGACATCCGGGGCGGCGCCGGGATTAGGCTTGTGGATCAACAACGGGCTGAAGTGGGTAGTGGATGCGAGCAGCAATTTCAAGCCTTGGACCGACCAGACGTACAACGTGGGGTCGTTCAACAGCGCGGGCAGTGGCAGCGGGTTGCGGCCGGGGACGGTGTACGTGGCGGGGAATTCCGCGAGCGGCAGCGGCTTCGAGCTGGGAAAGTTTGCCAGCGAAAGTTACGAACTGTGCAATGACACGAGCACGGGCACGATCATCAATGGGTTGGCGGTGCTTACGACGGCGGGATGCGCGGCAACGTCTTCAAACGGGCTGACCAGCGGAGCCATCGGAGTGGTGATCGCCAATGCAGGGACGTCGGGGGTGGTTACACTGGCGCGTGAGGGGTCTGCCTATTGCAGCTTCGATGGGAGTGCGACCGTGGTTGGGGATTACGTTGTGCCTTCGAGCACGGCCAGCAGCGGACTTTATCCCTTCTGCCACGACGCGGGCGCGACGCGGCCGACTGGGACGCAGATCCTGGGCCGGGTGCTGCAGGCGAGCGCGGGCGGTACGACGGTCCAGATGTTCCTCGACATGCCAGGCTCGAATGTGAGCAGCAGCGCATCGTATTCGATTCCGTGGTTCACGACGAACACGACGGGGACAGCGATCAGCTTTTCGAGCACGGCGAACAAAGTTGAACTGTGGGGCGCGGTGCTAACGTTTCCGCTGAGCACGACGCAGGTGACATATTACGTTTCGACGGCGGACAACACGAGCAACACGTATGACATTGGAGTGCTGAACGGTTCGGGGAACATTGTGGCGCACATTGGGAACACGGCAGGTACGACATTCGCGCCGAGCACGGGATGGAAGACTCTGAGCTGGACCGCAAGTGCAATCCTGCAGCCGGGGAAGTATTACCTGGCGATCACGAGCAGTTGCACGAGTTCGTGCGCGCAGATTTACGGCGGGAGTTCGGCGGGGTTCACATTTCTGGGCGGGAGCAGCGGGACTGCTGAGGGGGTGACGGCGGGCGGGACGCTGAATAATGGGATTGCGATTCCGGCGGACAATCCGACGGAGGCGACGATCATGGCGTGGGAGATTCATTAGCGTTGGGAGAGAGGCCTCGAGGGCCATCGGCGAAAGCCGGTGGCCTTTTTTGTTGGGCGTGGGCCGTCAGCCGTTAGCTATCAGCTATCAGTGAGAGCTGTCGAGCTGCGCTCGACGGACACCCCTTCGATTCCGCTCAGGGCGGGCTAGGGCGGCGGTCCCACATTTACTTATTTTGCGAAGGAGAACATTTATGAGCAGCACGATCAACCCGGAAGCAGCGACACCATCTATTCCACAGGCGTTTGAGCAGAGCGAGCGGAATCCGCCGGTCACAGAGTTTGGGGGGACGGAGGCCGGGGGCGGGCAGTTGCCTGCGCCGGCATCTGCGGAGAGCCGAGTGACTCAGCCTGGCCCAGCGCCCTCGGCGGACGCAGGGCTGACGAACTACGATACCGGGGACAGTGCCGACAGTGTTGAGGACGAGGCGGAACGGGAAGGCTGACACTGGTCGCGATCTGAGCGGTTTTAGGCCATGGGCGAGAGCTGGTGGCCTTTTTTATTGGGCATGGAAAGAGCAAAGGCCCCACTTCTCGCAAAGAACGCGAGAAATGGGGCACCCAGCCGTCAGCAGTGGGAAGCGGAGGGTGACTGGCGAAGTTGGCATGAGGCCATGGGCGAGAGCTGGCGGCCTTTTTTATTAGACAGGGGAAGAGCAAAGGCCCCACTTCTCGCAAAGAACGCGAGAAATGGGCACCCGGCAGTCGAGCTGCGCTCGACCGGACAGCTCCTTCGACTCTGCTCAGGGCAGGCGAGGGCGGTTGTCCCTACAAGAGGTCACGGAGTTCAATGAAGAAGATATTCATCATTTCGCTGGTCGGCATCCTCGGGTGCAGTCTGGCTTCGGCGGCGACTTACTACGTAAGCTCGAGCACGGGGAGCGACGCGAATAATGGGACTTCCGCGTCAACGCCGTGGCAGACGATTGCGCATGTGAATGGGCAGACGTTTCAGCCAGGGGATTCGATTCTGTTCAAGCGGGGGGATGTTTGGAATGAGAGTCTGGCGCCGGCTTCTTCGGGGACTTCGGGAAATCCGATTGCGTTTGACGCCTATGGTACTGGGGCAGCGCCGAACTTGACGGGATATTACGCGGTGCCGGCAACGGCGTGGGTGCTGGTGACGGGGAATGCGTGGAAGGCTCCGGTGCCGTCAACTTACACGGCGATTAATTTTTGTCTGTTTGGATCGATTTGGGGTCAGAAGGTGGCGGCTGCGTCGTCGAACTTGACGGCGCGGTGGGATTTTTATTTGGCGGATGGGCATGTCTACGTTTATTCGGTGGGGAATCCGGCGACATATTACAACGAGCCGATCGTGCCCATGGCGCTGAGCAATGTGCCGGTGATCAACATCAATGGGCAGTCGTGGCTGACGTTCCAGCATTTCCTGGTGAACTGGTTCGATCAGTACGGGGTGTATGTGCAGGGGACGAGCGATCATCTGGTGTTTGCGAACATGGAAGCGGACTCGATGATTCCGCAGGGGACGCAGCCATTGGGATTTTATGTGAATGAAGGTGCGCCGGGGCCGGGAGACATCAAGATCTACAACGCTGAAGCGCACTTGAATTACGACGGGTTCCGGTTCGATGGGACGGCGACGGCGATCAAGATGGTGAATGACAAGGCTTACGCCAACCGCGATGGAGCGCTGGTGGATAACACGGGAGCGGTTACCTATTCCTACTGTCATTTTTATGCTTCGAGCCTGGCGGTGGCAGGATCGACGGATGTGGAGTGGACGAGCGGGACGGGGCCGATCACGGGCGCGGGAAATATTGCGGCGGATACGGCGCCGGCGGTGCAGGTGTTTCAAAGATATCCGGCGGAGGTGACGTTGACGGTGGATGACGCCGGGATGACGCCGGGGGCGGATACGTATTACGCGGGCACGGTGCTGCCGGTGGCGGATGCGGCGGGAGTTCCGGTGGGAGCGGCGATTACGGTGGGATATACGCTAGCGCAGACGCTGGTATCGGAGTTCCAGGGATGGATCAATGCAGGGCGGGACGTGACGGCGCATTCGATTTCGCACACTTATTACGTAAATACGGACGCGCTCGACATTCAATACATCGGGAGCGGGACCGCGGCGACGTTGGGCATCAGCAACAATACGCTGACGATCACGGTGACGGGGGCGAGCGATAGCGTGACTTACAACCTGGCGCGCGGGCAACCACAGGGAACGATGTTGGGGTTGGCGCAGGCTCTGGCGGCGACGGGGAAATACACATATTCATTTCTTACGCCGTGCCAGGGGCCTTATGGGACGGGATGTGCGGCGTATACAGCGGCGGCGTTATTGTCACAGGATCTGGCGGATGTGAGCGGGCAGGACGTGAAGACAGCGGTCTATCACATGCAGTTGGATGTGACGCAGCTCACGACGGACGAGATCACTTTATCGCGGCAGTGGATGACGACGAACCTGACGGGGCTGCCGGCGACGCCGGTGTATGTGTATCCGGGAGGATATGAGACGACGACGATGCAGGGAATCACGGAAGGCGTGCCATACAGCGGGGCACGCGGTGCGCTGAAAGAAGATCTTGGAGTCAAGGATACGTATGCTGACGGATTCAATGTGGAGAACATTACTAGCTTTGGAGTGAATCCCTCGTGGATGGGGTTAGAGCCGGCGGTCTTGAATCAGAAGATTCGAGCGTTGGTGTGGAAAGAATCGGTGTGGGGAGTGCCGTGGGGAATCTTCTGGCATTTGAACGAACTGACCAACGACGATCCGGTGGGCGGTACCGAAATTACGAACCTGATTCAGGATTTCAAGGCGAGTGGGGCGACGATCCAGACGAACACAGGACTGGTGAACTGGCTGCTCAGCGGAACGCAGGAGACCGGTACTGACGGAAATGATTACTACACATTTCCCGCGACGAGCATGACGCTGGATTTCCGTCCCACAAAGAATTCGCCGGTAGTGGATGCGGGAGAGAATCTGGGAGTGGCGTACGAGCTGGACATCAACGGAGTCAACCAGAACAGCTATGGGAGCGGGTGGGAAATTGGGGCGCACGTGTTCGAGGGTTACGCGGTTTACGGTGCAGGCCAGCCGGGATCGCACTTCACGATTGGAGCGAACCAGACGGTAACCGTCAGCGTAACCGGAGCAATTGGTGGATCAATTTCCGATAGTCAAGGCGGAATCTCAGGCTGTACCTCCACTTGCACGGCGAGCTATCCCAGCGGCACTGTAGATACCTTTAGCGCAACCCCAAGTTCGGGTTGGTATCTTGGGGAATGGACGGGCTCGTGTTCTGCCGGATCGCCCATTCCTCCGACGACAGCGTGTTCCGTTACCATCAGCGGGGTAGAATTCGTGACGGCGGTGTTCGGGAATTCCAATAATGCCCATGCGAGCTATTCAGGAACGAATCCCAACAACACCAGTTTGGCGATCGTGCAGCCGACCGCGACAAGCGTGGGAGGATTGATCGGCGCGGGAACTTGCCAGATTCCTTCTGATTTCAGTTATCCCGTTTGCCGCTTGACCGACGCAACTTGGAACTCCGGGCCGGCAGTGGGCATTTCAAGCATCACCGTATCCGGCTCAACGGTTACGGTGAATACGACTCTTAGTCCCAGTACATCGAGGAGCGTATGGATCAACGGGTCTTCGGCGAGTGCGGATAATGGGATATTCCAGCCCGCGACGAGCAGCGGGAGCAGCTTTACAATCACATCCTCAACGATGACGGCCTGTTCCAGTTCTTGTGGGAATGTGTCTGTGATCTGGAGTGGCAATAGCAATGAAACCCTAAACAATAGCGCATGGAACACAATCAACTGTAACGATCAGCTGGTATTCTTCATCAATGACGGGGGAAATGGGTTTGTCGGCGCGCTGAATACGACGTACCCCTTCTCGCTGTCCCATGTCTACCCTAACAATCCTTCATGGTCGGAGCATGGTGGCTTCGCCGGGGTGGCGGATGCCGGGGAGTGGAGCCGCAACTGCATATATAGCCCCAACCTGCTGTACTCTCCCGCAGGCGCCCCGAGCACCGCCCTGATGTCTTACGATTTCACCGGATGGGCGTCGAATCCGAGCGGCGGTCCCGCGACATCAACAGTGTTCAACTATGCCGCTGGAAGTACCGGATCTTGGGGAACCACGAGTGAGAACTGCCTGCCATCTACCACCGGGCCAAGTTATTTCGGAACAGTGACTGTAGCCTCAAACGTGGTGACGTGGGTTTCGGGAACCCAGTTCAGCTCCGGATGGGGTGGCAGCGGCATGAACATCAACGGATCGTACTACTCTATTGTTTCCGTAAACTCCGCCACGTCGATGACGGTGCAAGGAGGAACCGGGACAGGAGGTCCTTACGCTTACAGCTTCACCCCGTCTCCTCCGTATTGGACTGATTGGGAGGCTACCTCGAAGAATCCTGCGGATGCAGTCTTTGCCATAGGATTCTCTGCAACACAATCCAGCAATTACGGTTCCCCGCCAACGGCGAATACGGTCAGCATCACCGTGACCAACGGCTCCAATGTATTCACCGTAGCGGCCACGACTGCGGGGCTTCTCCATACGGATGGCACCAACGATATGGCGGGCATCTTTATCGGCTGCAACACGAACTCCTGTACCTACGCGATCCAGTGCGTAACCGGAGAGACGGGCTGTACGGGCGGCGGTACGGCGGGCATGGGGGGGCTCCTGACGACGCCCTGGACGGGCGCCACGGGAACTTACTCGACCCACATCTGGGCTGGGCAGGACTACGCCACCATGCTTGCTGTCTATATGCCCGGCAAGGGCTGCGCGGTGTTGGACACGGGCACAGGTGTAGTCACGGCGGACTCCGCAACCGGAGTCGTAACTGGATCGACTCCCTTAGCTCCGGGCGGAGGCTATCCTACAAACGGTTTTTATCTTCACGGTGCGAGGGTAACTCCGGGCGGCCGTTACGTGGAAATGTCGTTTGACTCCTGCGTCACCGGAGCACCTGCAAGTTGTTTCAACAGCATGGGCTACATGTGGGACTTGCAGGCTTCTTCCATTGCTGACGCGGTTTTTCCCATGTGCGGACAGACAGGGGGCGAGTGCACGGGGCACAAGACCAACGGCTACGGGCATGTCGTTAATCCCATTGACCCGTTCCCGGACAATAATATACGCGCCTACGGGCCAAACATGGCCTCGGCGAGTCCACCTTACTATACCGTCAATAGCACCACACTGTCACCGTGTACGTTGGGCAGCGATTCCGATACTCACGTCAACTGGGTGAATGTGGACGCGAACGACACATTCCCCTGGATCACAAGTTCCATGCTCTACGCAGACAGCGCCCAGATACCAGGAAGTTACACCTGCGGGTTCGTGGATGAGTTATTTGCCATCACGCCGCCTAGTCCCATCACGGCGGCAAATGGAACACTGTATCGCTTTGGGCACTCCATGATCACCGGGCTGAATGGTCAGTACCAAGTCGAATCCGGGATGGAGCAGATCTCTTCCGATGGCAACTTTGCGGTTTTCACTTCCGACTGGTCCTGTACGTCCGCCACCTGCGGTGCGGGTGGGCAACTCGGAACACTGGGACCAGAGGATTTGGGAACAGAGGCGTGCGTGAATGCCGCGACTGGGAGTGAAACAAACCAGTGCCGCGGGGATTTATTTATAATTGGGCTACAACAATAGCTTGCAGTATACATCCGTTAGAACATGTTGCTAATTGCCCGAACAAGAAAGCCCCGCACCGAAACAAAATGAGGGCAGACCGGACAGTCGGCTGGATACTGGCCCGCAGTCGTCAAGTACGCAAGAAAAATACAAAGTGATCTGTTGACCAAAAGGCACGGTGCAAGCCGTGCCTTTCGGTTTGTGGCGTGAATCTGAACTACAGGGGATGAGAGATGAAAAGTAAAGGGAGTGGCAAGGGGTTAGCGGCGTTGTTGTGCGGGACGATCATATGGACAGCTTGCTCAACGGCATGGATTGGCGAAGCAGAGCAGATTGTTGCAGCGCTGATTCCGGCGACGGCGAACATTGTGACCCTGGTGGCGACGCTGCAGGCGAAAGACGTTTCGGCTTCCGACCTGCGGACGATCCAGAGCGCGGGAACGCAAGCGGGGGCTGATTTGCAGCTGATGCAGTCGCTGATTACGCAATATCAGAAGGCGGATGCCTCGGAGCAGCCGGGGTTGCTCAATCAGATCCAGGCTGCGATGAGCGCAGTGCAGTTGACCTTGAACGGCCTTCTGCCGGCGCTGCACATCAAAGATGCGACAACCCAGGCGAAAATCACTGCCGTGGTGGGAGTGTTGCTGTCGGAAGTGGAGTCGATGGCGGCGATTGTGCCGTTGGTGAATTCCAGTGCGTCGCCGGCGATGATGACCATGGCGGCGAGACAGGTAAGGAAGCAGCCTCCGCTGAGGGCGGGTGAGTTCGTTAGCTCGTATAACGCCATCATGACGGCGAAGACAGGCAACGCCGAGTTGGATCATGCGGCGGCAGGGTTGCGGATTCATTTGCACGGGAAGTTCGGGCGCTGGGCAAGTGCCGGACTTTTGAAATAAGGGTGCCGAAACGAAGGAAGCGAGCCAAACGCGCGATTATTGCGTCGCAAAGAGGCTTTTCAACACAGAGGCACCCTTCGGCTACGCTCAGGGCAGGCTTCCGACACGGAGAAGATCTCCGATTGCTCTTGTTTCTCTTTCTGTCTTCGCGGTGTCTCTGTGGGGAGCTTGAAACCTCAGTCGTAGCGGCGCTTCTCACGATGCAAAGAAGAAGCTTGCTCGGGATGACAATCGTTTGGAGGATGAATTTGTGAGCGACGAGTGGAAATTGCAACATCAAGTGCGGTGCGATTGCGCGCATGGTATCGATCATCCTTCGCAGGCCCGACCGGGGATTCATGTGCTCCCCGACCGGCTTCACGTGGTAACGATGTTGGAGAATCCGCTGCGCTGGCGGTCGCGTTATTGGAACTACTGGATGTTCGAGCGCGAGTGTGAAGCGGCGGGGGCGATCCTGTATACGGCCGAGGTGGCGTTTGGCGACCGGCCCTTTGAAGTGACTCAGGCGGGGAATCCGCGGCACTTGCAATTGCGGACGAGTCATGAAATCTGGCACAAAGAAAATGCGCTGAACCTGCTGATTCAGCGCCTGCCGGCCGAGGCAAAGTACGTGGCATGGATCGATGCGGACGTTAAGTTCAACCGGCCGGATTGGGCGCAGGAGACTTTACAGCTTCTGCAGCATTATGACGCGCTGCAGATGTTCAGCCATGCGCAGGATGTGGGACCGAACTATGAACCGCTAACTACAACACCCGGGTTTCTCTACAAGTGGGTGACGGACCGACCTAGCCCGCATGAACCGGCCCTCATGGATCAGAAACCGACGCACGGTTACCACAGCGTGCACAGCGGGCAGTTCTGGCATCCTGGGTTCGCATGGGCGGCGAAACGAAGCGCTTTGGAAAGTGTTGGCATGCTAATTGATCATGCCATCCTCGGCCAAGGCGACTGGCACATGGCATCGGCTCTGGTGGGGCAGGTTCACCGGTCTTTGTATTCGGGTTATTCTCCAGCCTACATCCAGTTGTGCCGGGAGTGGCAAGCACGGGCAGAGAAATACATCCGGCGGAATGTGGGCTACCTGCCAGGCCTGGTGAATCATCTTTTTCACGGAGCAAAACGGAATCGATCCTACGATCAGCGCTGGAAATTTCTGGCGCAGTCGGGTTATGACCCGAATCTAGATTTGAAGCGGGATTGGCAGGGATTGCACCAGCTCACGGATCGGAGCACTCTGCTGCGGGACGGGATTCGGCAGTATGCGCGTATGCGGGATGAGGATTCGGCGGAGGTTTAGGAAGAGAGCTATCAGCCATCGGCAAATGCGAAGACGCAAAGAGCGTCAAGAAAAGCGCAGACAACGAAAGGCGAACCGTGAGGGGGAATCTTTATTGCTTGCAGCGATTAGGGCGATTGCTCGATTGGCAATTGGACGGACAGAGAGTGCGCGATGTGACGATTGAGGAGTGGCTGAAGATTCGAGTGAAGGAGGGCGGAATAAAGCCTCTGCTCCTGAATCGGGCGCAGCGGGAGTATTCACAGAGGTGCAGTAAACAAAATATTGTTCTGAAGGCGCGACAGGTAGGGATCACGACGTATATCGCCGCAAGATTTTTCCTGCAAACGATTACGCATCCTGGCATTTTGGCGGTGCAAGTGGCGCATAGCCTGGAATCCGTGGAAGCGATTTTTGGTATTGTGCGGCGCTTCTGGGAGAAACTGCCCGAGGGGTTGCGCAAGGGCGCGCTGATTCATTCGCGCGCGAACGTCCGCCAACTCGTGTTTCCGCTGCTGGACAGCGAGTACCGGGTGGAGAAGGCGGATGCGAACGCGGGGCGCGGGATGACTATTCATTACCTCCATTGTTCGGAGGTCTCCCGCTGGCCCCGCGACGCGGCAGAGACATTGGCTTCGCTACGGGTGGCGGTGGCGCCAAAGGGCGAGATTGTGCTGGAGTCCACGCCGAATGGGGCGGCGGGCGTGTTCTACGATGAGTGGCAGAAGGCGAGCGAAACCGGTTACACGCAACACTTTTTCCCATGGTGGTATGAGGAGAGTTATCGAGAAATAGGCAGTAAAGGGAAGATTCTTCCGCTTACACCGGAAGAGAGCGACTTGATGGATAGGCACGGTGTCGGCGAAGAGCAGATCGCGTGGCGCCGCAAGCAGTGGAAGATGTTGCGTGAACTGGCGGGCCAAGAGTATGCGGAGGATGCCGGTTCCTGCTTTCTTGCATCGGAAGAATGCGTTTTTGCGCTGGAAGCGATCGAGAAGGCCGTGGCGGGTGCGGGGCAAGCGGTGGAGTCGCAGGACAACGGAAGGCTCGTCATTTTTTTCCCGCCCCAGGAAGGGCGGCAGTACATCATTGGGGTGGACACGGCGGGAGGTGGTTCGCACGGAGACTACGCTTGTGCGGAGGTAATCGAACGGACTATTGGACTGCAGTGCGCGGAACTGCGGGGACACTTTCCGCCGCTTGAGTTGGCGCGGCGGGTGGTGGAACTTGGGCAGAGTTACGGGCGGGCGCTATTGGCGGTGGAACGGAATAATCATGGATACGGAGTGCTGGCTCACCTGCGGGAGGTGGAATATGGAAACATTTTCGCGAAAAATGGACAGTTGGGTTGGCTAACGTCGGCGGCGAGCCGTCCGGCGATGATCGAGAATATGGTGGCAGTGCTGATGGCGGAGCCGAAATTGTTCCACAGTCCACGATTGCTGGAGGAGTGCCGGACGTTCGTGCGGCACCCGGATGGAAATGCGGCTGCGGCCGACGGCGCGCATGACGATTGCGTAATGGCGATGGCAATCGCGCTGGCGGTACGCCGGGAAAATGCGGGACGCGGTGTGAAGAAGAGAGCGATGGAAATGGCAAGCCTGGCAGTGGAGTGAGCCGTCAGCCATCAGCCACAACCTGGCCAATTGGGTGACGGGGTTGTTCTTTGGAAATCAGCGGGAGTTCATCTGTCACATCGCAATTGGTGCTAGTTGAGGTAAGATGGCGGGCTTTGTTGAAGGCGAGGGCTACGACGTTTCGCGGGCGTGGGTGCCCGGGCACATAGGAACAATTGGTGGAAGCAGTCCAACACGTTAGAAGAATGCGGGGCGGAGCGCAGGGGCACTTGATGCGCTGCTCCGATGGGCAGTTCTACGTGGTGAAGTTCCGGAACAATCCGCAGCACGTGCGGGTGTTGACGAATGAAATGCTGGGGACGCGCCTGGCGGAGCGAGCCGGGCTGCCGGTGCCGAGGACAGAAGTTGTAGAAGTGGGGGACTGGCTGGTGGAGCACACGGCGGAACTGAGTATTCAACTGGCGCACAACACTATACCATGCCAGGCGGGACTACAATTCGGATCGCGCTATGCAGTGAGCCCGCTGGAAGGGCAAGTGTTCGACTATCTTCCGGCCGAGACGTTCGGGCTGGTGCGGAATCTAGAGACATTCGCTGGAATGTTGGTAGTGGATAAGTGGACCGGGAACGCGAACGGAAGGCAGGCTGCATTCTGGAGGAAGTTGCGAGAGAGAAAGTATACAGCGGCATTCATCGATCAGGGATATTGCTTCAACGCGGGAGAGTGGACATTTCCGGACTATCCGCTGCGCGGTGTGTACGCGCGAAATGAAGTGTATGAGGGCGTGCGCGGGTGGGGGTCTTTCGAGCCGTGGCTTTCGCGCATCGAGAAGATGGAAGAGGACGTGGTGTGGAGTTTGGCGGGAGAGATTCCTCCAGAGTGGTATGGCGGGAAGTGGGACGAGTTGGAGAAGTTGGTGCGGACTCTGATTGTGCGGCGCGGAGTTGTGCGGGAGTTGATTGAGGCATTTCGAGCGTCGCCGCGGAGGCCGTTTCCGGAGTGGGTGGAGCATTAGGAAGATTCACCACGGAGACACCCTTCGACTTCGTTCAGGGCAGGCTCCGACACGGAGAAGAGCTTCCAAGCGATAAGGAACTGATGGCTGAGAGAAAACAACTTGAGTTCTTTTTGCTGCGCTATGTGCCGGACGCGGTAAAGGATGAGTTTGTCAATATTGGTGTGGTGATGGTTGAGGCTGGGGCGAACGGCGGCGGGTTCGCGGATGTGCGGTTCACGCGGGATTGGCGGCGAGTGCGGTGTTTGGATCCGCAGGCGGATGTGGAAATGCTTGCGGCTTTGGAGCGGGAGATTCGTGGGCAACTGGCTGACGCACATGATCGCGAAGTGTTACTGCGACGTCTGGAGGACTCGTACTCGAATGTGATTCAGCTTTCGCCGGCGAAGGGATGCCTGACGGAGGATCCGGCGCGGGAGATCGAGGCGATGGCTTCGATGTATCTGGAGGCGGCGAAGGTTGGCGGCAAGCGTGAGGTGAGCGGGCGGCAGCGGATTCTGGGGAAGATGCGGGATGCGTTTGAGCAGGCTGGGGTTGCGAAGTTGTTGACTCCGGTCCCAGTGGCGCCTTATACGAAACCGGGCGATCCGTTCCAGTTTGATTTTGGGTACCGTGTAGGCGGCGAGATCAAGTTGTTCCATGCGGTTTCGCTGAAGGCGAGCGTGGATACAGCGATCACGCTGGCGGCGCGCTATCCGCGGATTGCGCCCGTGATGTCGAAGGTGGTCCAGGCGGTGCCGGCGCTGACGGCGGTGGTTGACGACGATCTGGACCGGGGGCGCGATGAGATTCAGTTCGCCTTGAGCACGATGGAGGACGAGAAGATTCGCATCGCGGTGGCGGCTGAGATGCCGATGATTGCGGAGGCGGCGCGGCGGGATCTGAGGGTGTGAGCATTGTCGGGACACGATCGGTATTCTGCTCGTTTTGATTGCTCCGGTCGGGTTCATTTATAGCTGGGTCTTCTATTTGACTCGAAGAGGAAGGATCCCAATGGCTGGCGCAACCGTTTCACGCCTCTTTCGCTAGAGCTAGTCTCGCTGGCGGTTCTGATGTGGCCGGCGACGATGGTGCTGATGCCTGGAGCTGACGGGCGGAGCGGAGCGGGAGAGTGCCCGCGCCACACAAGCTGAGTCGAGGTGCGCTCGACGGACAGCAGAGAGCGGCTGTCCCCACATGTTGGTCGCGGAAGACAAAATCTTATGAACATTAAAGAGACGTTGCGCGGCGCGATGCGCCGGATTGCGGGAGTGTCTTCGGCTTCATCGCCGGCGACAGCCGAAAAGAAGCGGCGGACGTTGCCGTTGCCTTCCATTTTTAACTCGTATGGGCCACCGGGCGACGTTATGCCCAAACCGACGGCGTACAACCTGCGGCGGTTTTCGGAGATTCCGGTGCCGCGGCGGGCGATCAATTGCATCAAGGACCGGATCGCGGGAATGCGCTGGCGGATTCAACCGCGCCAGGGAATGGCGCTGGAAGCGATTCCCGACGGCGCCGAGCGCATACAGATTCTAACGGAGAACTTGCACGCGCCAAATCCCGACGATTCCTTCCGCTCGTTCTCGGAGCAGGTGGTGGAAGACATCATTGTCGGTGGATACGGGGCGATCGAGGTGCAGAGGTCGGGCGATACGAAACATCCGCTGCTGATGTGGCCTGTTCGACGGGGCGTCGATCCGAATGAATCTCGACTGGAATGGGTCGCCGCAAGGGCAACGATATTTGCAGGTCACGGATCAGTCGGGACCGAAGAGCCAGATCAAGCTGGATGACGATGAGCTGATTTACATCCGGCTGAATCCACGGACGCACACGCCGTTTGGGTTGGGACGGCTAGAAGTTGCGTTTGAGACGATCAACGCGTTTTTGGGAGCGCACCGGTATGCGTCGCGTCTGGCGTCGAACTCGGTGGTGCAGTATGCGCTGTGGCTGCAGGATTTGACGCCGGAGCATCACGAGCGGCTGATTCGCTGGTGGCAGGACGAGATTGAAGGGACGGGGCGGGTGCCGATTCTATCGGTCGAAAGCAAGCCGGAGGTGTTGCGCTTCGGTGGCGGCACCGACGCGGACTTGCGATTGCAGTGGCAGGAATTTTTGCTGCGCGTGATCGCCGATGCGTTTGATCTTCCTCCGTTTTACCTCGGGGTGGAGGCGGACGTAAACCGCTCTACCGCGGAAGAATATAACGACCTCGCGTTTCGGCAGGCGATTGTTCCGACGGCGCGGCTGCTGGCGGAACACCTAACGCGGGATGCGATTCAGAAAAGACTGGGATGGAACGACCTGGAGTTTGTGTTCGCAGAGCTGGACACGCAGGATCCGCTGGAAGAGGCGCAGATTCAGCAGATTCTGTTGCAGAACGGGGTGCTGACGGTGAACGAGGTGAGAAGGATGCGAGGGTTGCCGGATTTGGAGGCGCCGTCTGGTCAGTGATGGCGTCTGGCAGGTTCGTGGAGAGAACTCCCAGCGGCTGCGTGGGCGATGGGAGTGCGTGGGGTCTTCTGCGGTTGTGTTTCGCGTTCGCGAAGCACAACCTCCGCTCAGCATGACACGAGACTAAAAGGACATCGAGATGATTGAACTGAAAAGTATGGCGGTGGCGATGCCAGAGGTGCTGGGGCATCCGAACCGGGCGGCGTTTCAAGGAGTATTGACGATGGTCGATGTACCGTCGCAGCGGGCACCCTCGGGTGCGAGGGGGCACCTGGTGGTGCTCACTAAAGGAGCAGCGGAGGCGGCTTTGCCTTCGCTGCTGGGGATGGGCGTGGATTATTCGCCTTCGCTGGACCGGCACGATGTGCGGCGCAAAGTGGGAGTGATTACGCGAGCAGAGATCGCGGGGAGAAACGTGGAGTTGGGAGGGTATCTGTTTGCCCGTGATTTTCCTGAGATCGTGGAAGAGATTGCGAAATCGGGACGTGGCGATAGTCACCAATCTGTGGAGTCCTCCCTAGATAAATTCGTGCGATCGCATACGGCGCATGGGGAGACGAAAGGTTGGGAGCAGGGGCGGTGGGGCGAGGGACACGGTTTGAGATCCTCATTGCGGGCTGCGGCGGAAGAGATTCTCAGCCTAACGGCGGCGCTGGCCCGGACCGCGGAGAGCTCCCAGCAGCAAACTGGAGCATTTGATTCGGCGATACGCGCTGAGACTCGGATGGCGGAAGCGTCGAAGGGGTTGGGGATGTCCTATGAAGTGACGGACGTCCAGTTGGCGGACACGCGAGCGCGGGTTTGGATGCTGGAGAGAGTAACATTCACGGGGGCTGCGATTCTGAAGCGTGACAAAGCGGCGTATCCGGACACGTGGATTGAACTGAGTACCTAAGCGAGTACCGAGCGAAACAAGAAAACACTTGCAGTGGAGATACCAAGAAGGAGGAGAGAGCATGAATGAAGAGATGGTGCAGCAGTTGATGACGACAGCGGAACGGCTGGCGAACGCGGCTGAATCGTTGGATCGTGTGCTGGGGCGGCTGGATGCGCAGCAGGAAGCGCTCAACACGAAAGTGGACCGGATTGTGGCGGCGGTGGAAGAGCGGCCGTCGTATGAGATATCGGCACGCGGCGAAGGCGCGCGGCATTTGCAGGAGCGAGTCACCGAGCTGGAAAAATCCAATGCGGACTTGAAAGCGCAGGCGGCACGAATGGCGCGGAAGACGCTTCCACCGCTGGTTTCGGCAATCCTGGCCAAGAGCTGCGACGAGTCGGGCAGCGAGAGAATCGACAAGGGCGTGCTAGACAAGACGCTGCAGAGCCTGAGCGTGGAGCAGAGGATTGCGGTGAAGTCGGAGCTGGCGAGGGCGGGGATGATCGAGTAGGAACCGCTTAGCCGCCAGCTCTTGGCTCTCAGCTTCTGGTTGCTCTGGCGCGCAATTAGAGCTTCCTCGACGGCAACAGGACGGGATGAGATCGGGCACGACATTGGTCGTGCCTTTTTTATTTGTGGCACGGTAGGGAAGTCGAATTCCAATCGCAGGAAAAAACCAATAGAGGAGAAAACATGAAGGGACAATTTGTGGATTTGTACGCGTCGGCGGACTTCCTTGGGCCGGGCGCAATTGAGATTGATCGTTACCAGACCGAGATCTTCGACATCGTGCGGCGGCGAGGTGTGTTCGGACAGAGGATCAGGCAAGTACCGGCAACCGGGCATCCGTCCCGGTTCTTCGAAGAGACAGCGATTAACTCGCCGACGGCGGCGCTGGCATTTGTCGATCCGCGCAACATCACGCCGACGGTGGGAGCGCCGACGCGCGTGGAAATGACGGTGCCGCTGAAGGCGCTGGTATCGCAGATCAACTACAACCTGTTCGACCTGGAAGTGACGGCGCAACAAAGCCAGTTCGCCTACTTACAGGCAAAGGACCTGGCCGATTCCGTGGACGGGCTGCTGCTCACCCACGACGTCGCGCTGTGGAACGGCAACGACACGTCACTCAGCACGCCGACGACGTTGCAGTATTTCGGCGTGATTGGACAGATCGTGGCCGGCGGGAACGTAACCACCATCGCGACCACCGCGAGCATCGTGGATGGCATCAAGAGCACGATTGCGCAGATGGTCGCGAACTCGTCGTTCGGGGTGCGGCCGACGGCGATCTACTCTAACCCGGTGTTGTTGGACTTGATCGACCGGGAGATGAAAACGGATTTCAACGTGGTGCTCACGACCGTGGACATCACGGGCGGGTTTCGCGTGAAAGCGTTGAGTACGCAGGCGGGAGATCTGCCGCTGATTCCGGATTGGACTATTCCATATACCGGCGTACCAGGTTCGGGCACAGCGGTGCTGCCCGCCTACATCGTGACCGAGGACCTGATCGAGTATCACTGGTTGAGCGATCCGAATCCGCGGGTGTTCAAACTTGGACTGCCCAACGCGCTAACCCAACAGATGGTGGTGGTGAAGTTTGGCGCACCCGTGGTGAAGGGGGCGAACTTCGCGCATTACCAGGTAAACATACAGCGGTAGGGAAAACAGTTCTCGGTTCTCCGTTCTCAGTTATTTGGGAGGTAGGGCTGGGAACCGAGAACTGAGAACCGAGAACTGAGAACTGAGAACTGAGAACTCATTATGAATTATCTCGCTACGACGGATTATCTGACATATGGGTTGGATGCAACGACGGATCCATCGTGGATCACGGCGGCGTCTGGCATCATCGATGCGCATTGCCGGCGGGCGACGCTGGGCGTGAACCAGTACGAAGAAAGACTGAAGATGCCGCCGGAATTGAACACGGTGCGACTGAGTTACTTGCCACTGGTCACGGTGGCACCGTTGACTACGCCCATTGTGACGTTGCAAGGGCGGTATGGAATTCCGCGAAGAGGGGAATGGCCGTTCCCTGAGATGAGCCTGGAGTTTGCACTCGTGTTCTCGCTGCCGGGCATGTGGACGACGATTGATCCGACCACGATTGATATCTGGACGGACAGCGGCGAGCTTACTTTTCCGGTTAATGCTCTGGGATTGTTCTTCAACGAAGTGGATGTGGTTTACAACGCGGGATGGAGCACGATCCCGACGCCGGTGCAGGTGGCGTGCGCACAGATTGTGAAGAACGCGCAGGCGACGCCGGGGCTCAACGTGCAATCGAGCCAGATCAACCAACTACGGCTGCAGTATTTCGGACCGACCTTGGTGGATGACATGGTACGCAGTTTGCTGGCGCCCTATGTGGCGATAAAGGGTGCGTGAACAAAACCGACGTTAGTCGTTGGCCGATGGTCGTTGGCCATCGGCAACCGGGTCTGGGTCTACAAGCGGAGGAATTATGGGGAGCGGAATCTGTGGGGCGGCGCTGGTGCGCGCGGCGAATGCGATGTTGACCGCGCTGGGCGGGGACCAGGTGAGCTTGTTGTTGCCAGCAACGGCGACAGCGAGCGACGCGGCCGGTCAGTTGGGATTGGTCGATCCTGGGGTGCAGAACGTAATTATCGCGCCGGTTGTGGCAAACAATCTGCCAACCGGAAATTTGGGACCGACACGGAGGATCGAGTTTACGCTGCCGGCTTCTGCGATTGAAGTGCAATTGCCCACGCTCGGTATGGCGTCCGCGGAGAACCTTTTCAATGCCGCTTTGGGTCTGGAGTATGACGGCGATCTGTTTCACATCGAGGCGGTAGTAACCGAAAACTTCGCGGGGACTGCATACTTTTATGTGGTTACGGCAGTGGAATGAGGAAGGCAGCTTCGAGCCGCTAGCTATAGCTTCTAGCTTGTGCGTCGTCGATGCAAAAAGCGAGGAGCATCCCTCAAGTTTGGTAGATGCTAGATCCTTCAAAGGTTAAAGAACCACAATTTCAAGCTGCAGTTTCCAAGCCAAAGGCTAGAAGCTAGCGGCTAGGAGCGGGTTTTCATGCAATTTGCCAAAGACAGTTTCTTGCTCGCGCTGCAACAGAGGCTCGGCGGATTGAATCCAGCGCGAACGGTGACGATCAACGGTGCGACCGTGCCGGCTGTGGTGGCGGTGGAGAACTTGCCTCCCTCCTGCGCGGAGCCGCAGCCGAATACGTTCTACATCGAGTGGGGGTCAGCAGCCGTTATCGACGGTCATGCTGGCAATGGCGCACTGATGAGCTTGCAATCCGTGATCTCGTATTACACGTTGGGGACGGCGCAAAGCACGGTGGATCGCGGGCGAATGCTGGGACAGCTTGATGACGAACTGCTCGCGATCTGCCAGCCCACGAATACCGAAAAATTCGATTATTCGCAGTCGCCGAGCGTAGACCTGGGTACGACCGTGTTCTGGAACCCACCGGCGTTTCAGGAAGCGACAACGAGCGGAGTGGAGGACAACACGCTTGCGTATCAGGGACGTGCCGTGCGCCGGGCGATGTATAAGCAAGCTTATCAGGATGGGCGCGTAGAGCGGCGGGCAACACTTACAGTTTTCTTCTTCTCGGAGGTAACTCTTCTATGAGCACTTCCCCGGTGCGCCCAGCGATGGTTCCAGTGACGCGTGAGATGCGGGCGTACTTTGCGCCCGTGAATCGAACGACAGAGACGCCGACAATTTTCGATCCGGCGGCGAGTGGCGCGTTTGCGCTCGATTCGCCTCCGGTTCCGTGGCTGGATTTGGGCTGGATCGACAGCTTCGAGCGGTTCTACGACACGCCTACGGATGTCGTGCGATCGGGACCGAACATGTTTCCTACACTTCAGTTTCGAGGACCGATTGAGGCCAGGGTGGAGTTCGACTTCCGGGAGTGGGGCAAGCTGCAGATGGCGCTGGCGGGCGGGTCGGAGCACATGAACGTGCTGGCAACCAGTTCGGGCGCAACGCCGGCGCCTTCGGGCGGGACACCTATTCCTGCGGTTGCGGTGCTGCCGGGATCGACGGCGAGTCAACTTGTTTTTGGCGCGGGGGCGGTAGGCGGGTTCGTAGCAGGAAATCTGGTTGCTGTGGATGTGGATTACCAGCAACAGATTGGATATGTGGGTTCAGGGATTTCCGCTGCGTATGTGAGCAATCCCGCGGCGGTGAATAATGACGCAAATTATGTCCGGCGGGTGACGTTCAATGTTGGGCGAGTGGCGGAAGTGACGGTAACTTCGGCGATTCTGGCGCAACCTCTACTCGCGGGAGCACCGACGACGGGAGCGTCGGCACAAGTTGTGGCGGCATTTGTGGATCGAGAAGGCGGATCGTTCTTCCAGGACTGGTCGGCGCTGTTTGTGGTTGAACCGGAGTCGGGCGGGCGAGTCTGCTTCTACTATCCGCGGCTGAGCCCAAATCCGGGAGCGGGGGCGCATGGTGTGGATGTGAGGTCCAGCGCAGGATGGAAGCCACCGAAAAGTGGAGGCACCGCGAACACGAACGCGACTGCGAACACACAAGGGAGTGGGGCAGGGAGTTCGTCGCAGAAGTTCCTTCGCGAAGATTTTGAGGAGATTGCGCGACCATTAACGTCGGTGGGACTGCATGCGTCGTTCATCGCGCTGCCGTACACAGATACCAACGATGGACAAACGGTGTTGTGCTATCGAAGTTACTTTCCGGCGGCGATGGCGGCGGTGTATTGAGGAGGGCGCGCCTTAGTTGGACCTTAGTTGGATCGACAAGACGACTAATTCAACTGATAACTTCCCGCGTTGGGAAACTCTGACATCAATCGCGAAGTCTCGATACTTAACTTACTAAGAATGTGCCAATCTAAATACACCGTCTCTCGATAACCACCCACGTAACTAGCGCGAGCGATCTGCAGCAGAGGAAGTTGCAGGTGGAGGAGATGGTGTCGCGAGCGGGAAAGGTAGCGTCCCAGAACCGAGATGAATCTGACAATTGACAATCTTCAGGGGCAAGGACCGCAAGACTACACCGGAGCGATGGACGGAGCCAAGCCGCCCAAGGTCGAGCGCAAGCTGAATCAGCCGGCGGAGTTGCAGTTCAGCTTAGTGGCGAATTCGCCGGGCTTTGTAATTCCGGTCACGGGCGCAAGGGTGACTCTGGGCAAAACGAATGGCAGCGATGTGTTCACGGGGTATGTGACTGCTGCTCCACAATACGAATATCTGGGGTGGGGAGAGCAAGGTCCGGTATACCGATACAACGTGGCTGCGCAGAGCGACGAAGTGTTACTTGACCAGAAAGCGCTGCCGAACCGATCCCCTTTTGTGGACCGGAGCGCGGGTGACGCGCTCCGGCAACTGGCGCAGGATTTGTTGCCGGGATGGTTTGACACGAGTGCAGTGCAAGACGTGGACACGCTCGCGACTTATGCAGTGAATCCGCAGAACAGCTTTTCGTTTCATGCTGCGGAAATTGCGCTGGCTTCGAGAGGCAGCTTTCGCACGATGAATGGGGCGCTCGTGTTAGCGCCGGTGGGAGCGGTCACATACGCTCTGAATGAAGGCGATGCTAACTTCTCCCCGGAGGGCTTGTGGCTGAACAGCCCAAACCTTCTGGTAAATGATCTGACGGTAATTGGGCAGGACGAGCCACAGGCGTATGTGCGCGACTATTTTGTGGGCGATGGGCTGAGTTTGAAATTCTATTTATCTCAGACACCGTTCGCTCAGGCTAAACCTGCATTGATTAATGAGGAGTATCTTGGGCCGGGTTTAGATCCAACTACCTGGGTGGTAGATGATCCTTCGTCGGCGGTTTCGGTGGTGGCGCAGACGTTGCAGGTTGCGGGCGGGACCGGCGTGGATGGCCAGACTACAGTCAGCTTTATTGAGCAGATCGAACTTGGCGGTGCACTGGAGCTGCAGCACGGGGATGTCACTCTTACAGCTGCTTCACAGGGCGTGCTGGGCGGGTTGTACGCGGGCGCGATCTCGGCTGCGGGATGTTTGGCGGGATTTCAGATCGCACCTTCCGGTGCAGGCTCGACCATCCAGGCACTGATCAATGGATCAGTTACGGGCCCGGTTATGGCCACCACGCCCGGGCACCAGTACTTCTTCACGACCTATGTGTACACGATGGAAGTCTACCGTGCCGGGGAGACCTATCACTCTTCGTTGCATCCAGCGGGAAGCGGATGGGGTGGTGCGGCAGTGACGGCGGACGTACGCTTCGTGCTGGAGGTGCAGGATATCGATCCAAACAATGCAGCGACGCTGGTCGCTCCGGCGACGGTGTTGTACGACGATGTGATTACGAGCGCTCCTGGATTTTGCACCTATGCGCTGGTAAATGCGGCGAGCATGCAGTGCAGCATTGCTTACACCTATGCGGCCCACATATCGCTGGCAGAAGTGAGAACGGCGTTGCCCAGCGCGAGTTACGTGACACAACTCGTCGGCGCGCTTTCGGACGGGGCGGCATGCGAGGTCACGAGCGATCCGTCGCTGGATTTCTATCCGCAGTATGTGCCGGCGCTGAATCAGTTGATCGTGGCGAGCTATCGGGGATCGGGGCGCGCGGTAGCGCAGGTACAGAACGCGGCGAGCGTGGCTTCTTTAGAGAATGGCGCAGACGATGGGACGAGAGGTACCGTGCGGGTGGCGAAGACTCCGGAGGCGCGCACGGATGTGGACTGCGAGAATGCGGCCCTGGCGATTCTGGATGATGCGACAGGAACCGCCTGGTCGGGAACCTACGCGACCTGGAGTGACTTTCTGCCGGGAGCTGCGGCGGATATTTTTCCGGGCGACGCGATTACGTTGAATGTTCCTTCTCGCGGGGCATTGTTCACTGCGATTGTCCGGCAAGTAGAAATTGAGCTCGCCGATTCTGCCGATGATCGTGGCTTCTACACGATTGGGTTCGCGAACGACCTGGCGTCACCGTTAGCGATCGAGTATGTGGCCACCACCACCACGATCGCGCTGCAGGATATGCCTCCGTTGTTACAGACGACGCAAGTAGGCGCGTACTACCAGGTGGACCTGACGGAGGCGCAGATCACGGCGGTGACGTCGACGACGGTAGCGGTAGATGCGGGACTGGCGCCCGCGAGCGGGTATGGCATTGAGGTTCGGGAGAACGACTACGGCTGGGGACAAGCAAATGATCGGAACCTGTTGGGACGATTCAACACGCAGACCTTTAGTCTCACCCGGCTCGCGGAGACACAGGACTATTTTCTGCGGCTATATGACAATTCGTCGCCGCCGAAATATTCACGGTACTCGGCGGCGCTGCATGTTGACTATCCGCTGTAAGGGCTCACTGGCCATGAAGGGATTCGGTGTATGACTGTCAGCGATAGAGAATTGGCGCTAAGGGCGATCGACCTCGAGTTCCAACGAGAAGTGCTGGACAAACTGGTACGGCTGGAAACGAAGATGGATGGACTGGTGGGAAATGGGCAGCCAGGGCGAATGAAACTGGTAGAGGACAAGGTTGCGGTTCTCGAACGAAACGATCTGCGCAACAGCGTCCACAACCGGCTGGTGAATGGGGCGATGAGCGCTGCGATCAGTGTGACAATCGCGCTTCACAAATACTGGTTCAAGTAGGAGCGACATCCAGCTTCTTGGTCCAGGAGTTGGCGGCGGCACCCTCAACTAAGACTTTTGCAATGCAGGGCGGACAAAGCGATCGTTTGACAAGCTTGCGAAATAAGGCAGGAACCATCTGAAGTACGGATATTGATGCGAGACAGTTAATTCCAACACAAGAGGAGAACTATGAGCACAGTAGCGAGCACCACGATCATCACCAATCTGAAAACCGCAACCCCTCCCACTGCGAATACGCTGAAAAGCGCTGGAGCAGAGGGGATCGACATGCCGGGCATGCTTGCGCTGGCGTTGAGCAAGGCCGCTGAACTTAAGGTTTGCCTGACACTGCTCGCGAAATACACGGACAGCGCCGATCCTAACCTGACCACGCTCAACGACATTTTGGCCAGCCTTACGTAAGGCATACGGCAGCTGCACCGCAGGAGTTGCGGCTGCCGCCAATCTGATCAACATGCCGAGCCGATGATATTTCAAAGGAGAAGATATGGATTTTCTATCTCAACTGCTGCGAGGAATTGCGTTTGTCCCGGCGCTGGTAAATGGCATTGAAGGTTTGTTTGCTAGCAAGTCCGGGGCGGAGAAAAAGGATGCGGCGATGTCCTTCCTGCACAATGCGCTGGCCACAGCCGACGCTGTGGCGGCGCGGGAAATTATTAATCCAGAAAAATTCAAGGACGGGATTTCTAAAATAATTGATGGCACGGTGGAGTGCCTGAATGCTTCGACGTGGTGCAAGCAACCACCGGGTACAAGCAACCAGCCTTCGGCTTGATGAGGGCTAGCCGACTTCTTCACTCCAATTCTCCAGCGTCTTCTTCACCAAAGCCATGAACTGGTCGGCGACGGCGCCGTCGATGAGACGGTGGTCGTAGCCGAGCGTGAGATGGACAACCGAACGGATGGCAATCGAGTCGTTGCCCTCTTTATCGGTGACGACCAATGGCTGCTTGGTAATACCGCCGACGCCCATGATGGCCGAGTTCGGCTGGTTGATGATGGGCAATCCGAAGACGGCGCCGAACTGGCCGGGGTTGGTGACGGTGAAAGTTGAACCTTCGACATCCTCGGGCTTCAGCTTCTTGCTGCGGGCGCGTTCGCCGAGGTCGGTGATGCCGCGCTGCAAGCCGAGGAAGTTGAGGTCACCAGCATTCTTCAGGACGGGCACGATAAGCCCCCAGTCGAGGGCAACGGCGATACCCACGTTGATGTGGCGATGGTAGCGGACGCTGTCGCCTTCGAGTGACGCGTTGATGATCGGCCACTGCTGTACTGCGAGGATAGCGGCGCGCACGAAGAACGGCATGAAGGTGAGGCGGACGCCGTGGCGTTGCTCGAATCCATTCTTGTGTTTGGCTCGCAGGTTGACAATGCGCGTGAAATCTACTTCGTACATGCAGTGGACGTGAGCGCTGGTGCGGCGCGACTCGATCATGCGCTGGGCGATGATCTTACGCATGTTCGTCAGGGGCACGAGATCGCCGGGATAGGCTGCGGCAGTTGGCGGAGCTGCCGGCCGCGAAGCTGGAGCGGACGGGGCGGGTGTGGCTGCGCTCGATGCTGCCGCGGCGGCCGCCGGCGCGGACGATTGTGCTTCAATGAATGAGAGGATGTCCTGCTTGGTGATGCGGCCGCCGAGTCCGGTGCCGGAAATCCGCGAGAGATTGACGCCGTGCTCGCGGGCGATTTTGCGCACCAGCGGCGAGGAGCGGGCTTCTTCTTCCGCTGACTCCTGGGACGGCTGAGCGCTGGCAGAGGGGCTTGCCACTTCGGCGGGCCGCTTCTCTACCTGCTTCACAGGAGCCGCTTTTTCGGGAGCTGCCGTTGCGGGCACCGGTTTGGCCGGCGCGTCTGCGGCTTCGCCGTCTGCGGCAATCGTTCCCACTACCGTATTTACCCCAACCGTTGTGCCCTCGGAGACTTTTATCTCCCGCAGAACGCCGGATGCGGGCGCGGGAATTTCCGCGTCGACCTTATCGGTGGAGATTTCGAACAGGGGTTCGTCGCGCTGAACCTTGTCGCCCGGCTTCTTCAGCCACTTGGTAATAGTGCCCTCGACAATGGATTCGCCCATCTGGGGCATGATGATGTCAGTCGGCATGATTTCCTTCCACGCGGCCCACGGTCCGGGACAGAGGCCGGATGCAAACGAACATTATAGCGTTTGCGATAAGGAACTCGGAAAGTCGCAGAGTGAAGAGCGATTGTCACCAGACTCTTCCACGGTGAGCTCCGTCACGCCTGTCTCAACCATCCCGAACCTATCCCCACCGTTCTAGTCGTGCTTATGTTCCTCTTTCTCCTCTTCGCCGCTCGGCGCGGCCACGCCGAAGCTGGTCTTCCAGTAATCCTGAACTGCGGGTGGGAGTTTCTCCATATGCGACAGGAGGCTGGTGATCTTCCACATGTCCTGCTCGCTGAGGGTTTTATCCCATGCGGGCATCCCGGTGTAACGGACTCCGGTACGGATGGTATAGAAGACGTGCCACTCCGGGTCATCGGGAGGATCGGAGACGAGATTGGGAGCAGGCGGGTAAAAGGAGTGGCCGAGAGATGCGGGCTTGCGGTCGAGTCCGCCGTGGCAGACGGCGCAGTGCATGGTGTAGAGCTTCATGCCATCTTCAAAGTTCTGGTCGGTGGGAGGCAAGGGATTGGTGACATGGGGAGCATGGCGCTCCATGGAAGCGTCAACAGCTGCGTTGGCGATGCGGTGCTCGAGGTGCGGTGGCGCAACATTCGCGTTGGTAGGAATAAAGCCTAGCATGGCAAGGCCGAGCCCGCCGAGAACCAGCACGAGAACAGCGACAATGACACCGAGAATGAATTTTCCCATCAGTTCCTCCGAAGAAGCTATTGTGGCAGATGACATAGGCGGGGCGCTAGTTCAGCACTCCGGCAGGGCGAGCCAGCTCCTCGCTTAAAATCTGTCCACGGTTCGTCCCATGTGGTTTCAATACGCTTTCAGCCGGCGCGCCTCTCGGACCACGTCGCTCACCTGCGGCAAGTAGTGCTCTTCCTGTGGCGGAGAGAACGGGATGGCGGAGTCGAGGCCCGCGATACGGACGATGGGGCCGTCGAGATCGTCGAAAGCCTCTTCGTTGATGATGGCCGCGATTTCGCCGGCTAGGCCTCCAGTGCGCGAATGCTCGTGCAGGATGATGACTTTGTTCGTCTTCTTGACGGTCTGCGCGATGGCCTCGCGATCAAGCGGCGAGACCGTGCGCAGGTCAAGAATTTCGACATCGATTCCATCTTTGCTTAGAATGTCGGCGGCTTCAAGCGCGGTGTGGACCATCGCAGCGTAAGTAATGATGCTGAGGTGGCGGCCTTCGCGGACGATGTTCGCCTTGCCAATCGGGACAACATAATCCTCGGCGGGGACTTCCCCTTTGATGCGGCGATAGAGATACTTGTGCTCGAAGAAGATGCAGGGGTTGTTGTCGCGGATGGCAGCTTTGATCAGGCCTTTGGCGTCGTAGGGCGTGGCTGGGCAGATGACTTTGAGGCCGGGATTGTGCACGAACCACATCTCAGGATTCTGCGAGTGGAACGGGCCGCCGTGGACGTATCCGCCGCTGGGTCCGCGCAGGACGAGCGGAGCGGGCGCACCCCAGAGGTAGTGCGTCTTCGCAACCATATTGGAGATCTGGTTGAAGGCGCAGCCGATGAAGTCCATGAACTGGAATTCGGCCACCGGACGCATTCCGGTGAGCGACGCTCCGAAAGCCGCGCCCACAATGGCGGACTCGGCGATGGGCGTGTCGATGACGCGCTCGGGGCCGAAGCGGTCGATGAAACCGTCGGTGACTTTGAAAGCCCCGCCGTAGATGCCGATGTCTTCGCCGAGGCAGAAGACAGCTGGATCGCGGTCCATTTCTTCCCAGATTCCCTGGCGGATGGCTTCGAGGTAAGTGAGTTGCATAGGATCAGGTTTCAGAGTTTCAAGGTTTCAAAGTTTCGCCCGCGATTCTTTGCGACGGAACGCCCATAAAGGTCTGGCACGGATTCGCCGAAGAATAAGTGTATCAAGATATGCAGGAGCTGGAAGAAACGTGGCGAAGGTATTGACAGTCAGTTACGTGCGCAAGCATTGGGGCAAGGTGCTCAGGCGGGTTGAACGGGGCGAAAGGATTATCATGTCTCGACGAGGACAGCAGATCGCGGCGATAGTTCCCGTGCGAGATCTGGAACTCCTTGGTCGTTCCAAACGAAAGCGGAGAAAAAGTCTGTCAGGAAAAGTTAGCGGTTAGTCGCGGTAGGTGGTCGAACCGCGACCCTCAGGGGCTTGGATTCCAGTTCGCGCCTCACGAAGTTCCCATGATCTTCGTCGCAGCCGTTTATGCGATGCGCGGATACCCTTTCGTACCACCTCGCGACAAGTTCACCTTCGTCATCAGCGACGATATTGTCACATAACGATCCGGTGTTAGCGCATTCAGCCTTGCCCTTGATTTTGACATCTACCCACTGTCCTGGCGGCAGTTCGATGCCGCCCGCGGCTAACTCTGGATCAGCAAACAGGGCACCTGCAGCTTTGAGGGATACGGGGGCAGTGCGATGGCGTCCGGCACCAAGTGCCAAGATCAAGTCGACCACCTCATAACCTTCCTCTTTACCATCAGAAGATGTCCGGACAACCTTCTCCCCGTCGACTTCCCAAGGTACGCGAACAGAACTCCCACCGTTATTAGTCAAGCGAATAACGGCTTCGAAGTTGGCACCGCTCTGAAGTCCGCTTGGCGTGAGCTCGACGACGCTCAGTCGTAGATCTTCCTTCCTCAGTTTCTCCGCCGCCGAGGGAACCATTGCCCCGTCCGAGATCCCAGCATTTACGATAGGACATTTTTCATGATCCGGAGGGGAAACGTGGTTCGCTGGAACGCGCCACGAGGTCACAGTGAGGTTGCGTACTCCCGCCTGCTGAGCTGCACACATGGGCAAAAGACAAATCGCCGCCAACGGAATCAGTCGATTCCTCAAATCCCACCTCGCCTCACTTCAAATGTACAGCCGCCTCGGTCTGCTTGAATCCGCCGACTCCCTTCTTCACTTTCGGCATCCCATACTTCGGCTTGATCTCATGGCAGCCATCTTCGCAGAAAACTCCACCCTCGGCAGATTCTGGTGTCGGCATCGGAGAGTTCACCGCGATCTCGCGCTCCGCTTCAATCACGCGCTCCACATCTGAAATCAATTCAGCATTTTCTTTCGCCGTCAGCCGCTTCTTTTCCTTCACCAGATAATTCTCGAAGCGCGTGATCGGGTCGCGCTTTTTCCAGAAATCGAACATCGGCTTGGGCACATACGCGGCCGCGTCGTGGATGGCGTGGCCTTTCATGCGCATCATTTTGGCTTCGATCAGTGTGGGACCTTCGCCTCGGTGGGCGCGCTCGACGGCGTCGCGGGCGGCGTCGTAGACCTGGCAGGCGTCGGTGCCATCGACGATCACGCCGGGAATGCCGTATCCGATGGCGCGTTCGGCGAGGTCTTGCACTCGGTATTGCATCTCCGACGGCGTGGAGTAAGCCCACTCGTTGCTTTCGACGAAGAGCACAAGCCCGAGGTTCTGCACGGCGGCGAAGTTTATGCCTTCGTAGGTGACGCCGGTGGATTGGCCGCCATCGCCGATGTAGGTCATGACGGCGAGGTTGCGTCCCTGCAGGCGCGCGCCGAGCGCGACGCCAGCCATCACGGGAATGAGGTCGCCGAGCATGGAGATGGGCGAGACCATGTTTCGCTTTTCGATGTCGCCGAAGTGCGCGGTCGCGTCGCGACCCTTGGTGGGCGAGTCCGCTTTGGCCATGTACTGCATCATGATGTCGCGGGCACCGAAACCGCGGACGAGCATAGACCCCTGGTTGCGAATCATGGGTGCGAACCAGTCATCCTTGTCGAGCGCGTAGGCCGAAGCGCAAGAGCAGGCTTCCTGGCCGAGTCCGAAGTAGACTCCGCCGACAACCTTGCCTTGCTTGTAGAGGTTTTCGAGCGCGGCCTCCATTTTGCGATTCAGCAGCATGTAGCGATAGATCTCAATGCACTGCGGCCTGCTTAGATATTTCGAGTCGCGAATCGGCGGGACTGGACCATTCAGGTTGCCGGTGACTTCGTAGCGAACGTGCTCGGCGCCGTCTTTACCTTTTTCTATGCACTGCTTGACTGAAAGATCAGAATGCTCCAGACGGTAGTCGGGGATGGAATAGGTGCGGACATTAGAGTTGGATGCCGCTTTGGCTGACTGCGCCGAACCATTCCCCGGACGATGGCCATTCGATCCCTCCTTTGTGTTGGATTTCGTCTTTTTGATTGCCATGGCGAAAAAGCCGCTTTCGAAGCGCAATTGTTAATGCTATCGCGAGAGTGGTGGATATTGCTAGGGGCAGCGCTGCTCGGAGAAAAATGTCAGCGCTGCACAGACTCTAGGCCCACGAATTGTCGTCTTCCTTGTGAAGTTGGCAGAGTTCGGCAGGACGCTGCAGGGGGACGCCCACGACGCGACCGAGCAGCGCGTCGAGTGTTTCGACCCAGAGCATTTGACTGGAAAACACGGTGCCGAAGTTGCGGGAGATGGATTCGGCGACCACGTTGACATCGAGCGCATGTCCGAGTCTCTTGCTGCATCGACGTGACCGGCTTCGACACTATGCCGCAGGGAACGATCAGATTGAAGAAGCTGAGATCCGTGTTGACATTGAGGGCGAAGCCGTGCGAGGTGACGAAGCGGGAGATGTGGATGCCGATGGCGGCAAGTTTGGCTTCAGGATGGGCACCGCCGACTTCATGGCCGGTCCAGACGCCGGTTAGACTTGGAATGCGCTTCGTCGGGATAGCAAAATCGGCGCAGGTGCGGATCAACACTTCTTCCAGACGGCGGACGAATTCGACGGCGCCCAGAGTCTTGCGCCTGCCGTCTGGCGTGGCGAAGCTGCGCAGGTCGAAGATGGGGTAGCCGACGATCTGGCCCGGACCGTGAAAGGTCACGTCTCCGCCTCGGTCGCATTCGAACAGCTCAACGCCGCGCTGAGACAGGAGTTCGGGCGAAGCAATCACATTGTCGGCTTTCGCGTTGCGGCCGAGCGTGATGACAGGTGAGTGTTCGAGCAGCAGCAGGACGTCGCCGATCTTATCGGCTTTCCGCAGATCGACGAGCTGCTGCTGCAGGCGCAAGCCGGTGGCGTAATCAACGGTGCCGAGTTGGACGACAGAGATCAAATGCAAACCCCTTCCACCACGGAGGCACGGAGAACCCCTTAGATTTTTTCTTTTGATTTTCTCCGTGGCTCAGTGCTTCCGTGGTGTGTTCACGCGTTGATCGCCATCCCGTACACGCTGTTTGCCGCGTCCAGCATAGCCTCTGCCAGCGTCGGATGCGCGTGGATCGTCCACATCAAATCTTCGACGGTGGCTTCGAGTTCCATGGCGGCGACGGCTTCGGCGATCAGCTCCGTCGCCTGTGGGCCAATAATGTGAACGCCAAGAATCTCGCCATAGTCGGCGTCCGAAACGATCTTAATGAAGCCCTCGTGCTGCCCCACAATCGAAGCCCGCGAGTTCGCAGTGAAAGGAAACTTGCCGATCTTCACGTTATATCCAGCCTCGCGAGCCCTGGTTTCGGTCAAGCCCACACTGCCAATTTCCGGATGGCAGTACGTGGCGCCCGGAATGTGTTCCGGATTGATCGGCTTGCTGGGCTTGCCCGCGATCTTAGCCACAGCCACCAGAGCCTCCATGGCGCCGACGTGAGCCAGTTGGGGCGCGCCCAACACGATATCGCCAACGGCGTAAACGCCTGGTTCCGAGGTCTGCATCCAGGAATCGGTTTGGATAAATCCTCGTTCCGGCTTGATCTTCGTTTTCTCGAGGCCTACGTTTTCCGTGCGGGGCTTGCGGCCCACCGCGATCAGAATTTTCTCGGCTTCGATCTTCTGCTGCTTACCGTCAACGGTGATCGCGACCGCAATTCCAGCCTTGGTCTTCTCAACTTTGTCGACCTTCGCGCTTGTATGGAAGCTGATGCTTCGTTTGCGGTAGACGCGGGCCAACTCCTTGGAGACTTCTTCGTCTTCGACCGGTACCAGCCGCGGCAACATTTCGACGAGGGTGACTTCGCAGCCGAAAGAGCGATAGATCGATGCGAACTCCACGCCCACTGCCCCGGCGCCGACAATCACCAGCGACTTCGGAATTTCTTTCAGGCTAAGAATCTCGATGTTGGTGAGGATGCGGTCGTCCGCTTCCAGGCCCGGCAGCATGCGAGCTTCGGAGCCGGTGGCGAGAAGGACGTTCTTCGCCTTGAGATGGCTCGCCTTGCCATCGTTCGCCACTTCGACTGTGAGGATTCCGTTTTGAGCCGGCCCGGTCAGCTTGCCGTAGCCCTTTACGGTCTCGACCTTATTTTTCTTCATGAGGAATTCAAGGCCTTTGGCATGTTTCGCGACAATCTTCGACTTCCTTTCCTGGATCGCCGCCCAATTCAGCTTGCGCGCGTCCACGCCCTCAATGCCGAATTCCTTGGCATCTTTCAGGTGATCCCAGAGTTCGGCATTGAAGAGCAGCGCCTTGGTCGGAATGCAGCCCACGTGCAGGCATGTGCCGCCGAGGAATCCGTCTTTTTCGACGAGGGCGGTTTTCAATCCGTACTGGCCCGCACGGATGGCGGCAGTGTACCCGGCAGGCCCGCTGCCGATGATGAGGACGTCGTAAACTGTTTCAGTCAAGGCAATATTCCTCGGAAGGAAGAGATGACAAAAGGCAAACGAATGATTCTAGAACAGCGTGGGCTAAAAAGCATTCAGCACTCAGCTGTCAGCATTCTGCCGGGCAAAATGTTATGCGCTTTGGCTGAACGCTGAATGCTGAGTGCTGATGGCTGAACTCTAGTTCAGTTGTTTTCGTTGCTGGCGCGCTTCCACGAGATCAACTCGCCGATGGTCGAACTTGTACTGGAGACTGGTTGCTTATAGGCTTCCACTTCGGACCGCGAAGCTTCTTCGCCCACCGCGCGGATGCTCAGCCCCACTTTCTTGTCTTCCGCACTCATCTTGATGATCTTGAAGTCGTGCTCCACGCCCGGTTCAAGATGCAGTGGCTGGCCGTTTCCATCCACCGCTTCCGACTTGTGGCACAGACCCTCCACACCGTCCGCGATTTCCACGAAGGCTCCAAATGCGGCCACCCGCAGCACTTTGCCGTGCACCACGTCGCCGATGTGATGCGTTTCGAAGAAAGTTTCCCAGACATCGGGCTGCAGCTGCTTCACTCCCAGCGACAAGCGGCGCTTGTCGGGTTCAATCGCCAGCACCACAGCCTTCACCCGGTCACCCTTCTTTAACACTTCCGAGGGATGCTTCACCCGCTTGGTCCAGCTCAGGTTGCTGACATGCACCAGGCCGTCGATTCCATCCTCGATTTCGATAAACGCTCCGAACTCCGTCAGGTTGCGCACCCGGCCTTCCACCGTCATGCCCACAGGATATTTGGCGTGCAGCGCATCCCAGGGATTTGTCGCCAGTTGCCTCATGCCCAGCGAGATTCGCCGCTCCGTCGGATTCACATTGAGCACCGCGCATTCCACCTGATCGCCCACGTTCACCAGCTTCGAGGGATGCTTCATGCGCTTCGACCACGTCATTTCGCTGACGTGAACCAGCCCTTCGATGCCCTGTTCGAGCTCCACAAAAGCGCCGTAGTCGGTCACGCTGATCACCCGCCCGGAAACATGCGCCCCCACGGGATAGCGGTGCTCCGCATCCAGCCACGGATCGGGCGTCAACTGCTTGAATCCCAGCGAAACCCGCTGCTTGTCTTTGTCGTACTTCAGCACCTTCACTTGAATCTGATCGCCCACGTTCACCAGGTCGCGCGGGTGCGTCAGCCGTCCCCACGACATGTCGGTGATGTGCAGCAGGCCATCCAGCCCTCCGAGGTCCACGAACGCTCCATACTCCGTCAGATTTTTCACCACGCCGGTCAGTACGGAACCCTCTTCCAGATGTTCCAAAGTCTTGCTGCGTTGCTCGGTCTGCGCGCCTTCCAGCAACTCCTTGCGCGAGACCACGATGTTGCCGCGCTTCTTGTTGAGCTTGATCACCGTCACTTCCAGCGTCTGGCCCTTCATGCGCTCAAGATTCCGGATCGGCCGTAGATCCACTTGCGAGCCGGGCAGAAAAGCTCTCGCGCCCAGGATGTCGACCGTCAGTCCGCCTTTGGTGCGCTCAATCACCGTCGCCTGAATCGCACGCTTTTCGTGGTGAGCCTTTTCCACTTCGTCCCAGGCGTGGATGCGCGCCGCCTTCTGGTGCGAGAGGTTGATGTAGCCTTCCTCGGGGTGCCCCTTCTCGCGCATCACATCGATTTCGTCGCCCGGCTTGACCTTCGCCTTGCCTTCCTGATCCAACACTTCCGAGAGCGGCAACATGCCTTCCGACTTGGCGCCCACGTCTACCACAACGTGGGTCGATGTCAGCTTCAGCACCGTCCCTTTGATTACGCGGTCTTCCCCCACAGCCTCTTCGGTCTCTGTGGTGAAGCTCTCCAGCGCCGAGGCAAAGTCTTCGCCGGCGGGCTTATCGTCGGCAGCAGCCGCCGGATGCGGCGCTTCGCCGGATGTTACCGGAACCGGATCCTGATTCGGCTCAGCCTGATGCGGCTCGGTTGGCTGCGGCTCGGTTGGGTGTGCCTCGCTCATTCGTGGTTCGGTCAAGGTTGGCTCGGATGCCGTCGGTTCTGTCTCGGTTGCGACGGCGCTGGTTGATTCGGAGTTGTGGGCGGCGGTGTCGTCGAACAAGGTCATGCCTCTCTGCTGAAACCTCGCACTCGGTGCGGGGAGGATGCGGGGCCTGCTTGGCGGACTGCTGGAGTGAGTCGTTTGGTTGTGGTGGGCTCACCCTGGCGAGTGAGCTTGGACAATCCCAGCTGCCGGACGTTTTTACAGAAACCCGCGTCCAAAGGGAACTCCTCGACTATAGCAACGCCTCGCAAACAGTGTCAAACGCAAATTCAGCGCGTGTGAATAGAAGGTTTCATTGTTCGTATTTCGTAACACGCCCTTCATCTGCTACCCTGCCCCTTGCTATGGATTACCTCTGGACCCCGTGGCGCTACGCCTACGTCTCCACCGCCGAAAAGACGACAGGCTGCGTCTTCTGCGAAGCCGTGAAAGCTGGCGACGACGCCAAAACCCGCATCGTCCATCGCGCCCAGCACTGCTTCGTCATCCTGAACACGTATCCCTACACGCCCGGCCACGTGATGATCGTCCCCTACGCCCACCTCGACGAACTGCAGAAACTCCCGCCCGAAGCCGCCAGCGAAATGATGGCGCTCTCGCAGCGCATGGAGTCCGTCCTGCGCGCCCTCTACCACCCCGACGGCATCAACCTCGGCATGAACATCGGCAAAGCCGCCGGCGCCGGCATCGCCGGTCACATCCACATGCACGTCCTCCCCCGCTGGGTCGCGGATGCGAACTTCGTGTCTGTCGTGTGCGAAACGCGAATTCTGCCGGAGACGCTGGAGGAAACGTGGAAGCGGATGACAAAAGCGCTGCGATCCTAGAGGTTGTCCGGTTGTCCGATCCCTCGATTGGTAATCTGGCTAGATACCTTCGCTATCTATTCGCTAATGCCCTTCATGTGGCATACTTGGTTGAGAACTACAAGAGTTTCCACAGATAGTGCCTGTTTTACTAGCAATTCACAGTTGCAGCTGTGGAATAACAAGCGTAGAAGGGAAGTCACATGCCCGGACATCCGTCACCGATATATTTGAATGAGAATCAGTTAGAAATGTTTGGACATGTGGCGAAACAAAATGGCCTAGAGACTATTAGGAGGCAGCGCGGACGCAGACGTATTGCGTTCGGATGGTACGGTGGAAAGTTCAGCCATCTGGATTGGCTGCTTCCCTTGTTGCCCCCTTGCCATCATTACTGCGAGCCGTTCGGCGGCTCCGCCGCGGTTCTCTTGAACCGGGATCCCTCTCCGGTTGAGACTTACAATGATATCGACGGCGAAGTGTCGAACTTCTTTCGCGTTCTGCGAGAAAACTCGAGCGAACTCGTAAGAATGATTGGTCTAACGCCCTTTTCGCGCGAAGAGTTCTTCATCGCGTGTTCAACGAACGGCCACGAGATTACCGATCTCGAAAGGGCGCGAAGATTCTTCACAAGAGCACGACAGGTGCGAACTGGATTGGCGCAAACCGCAAGCATCGGGCGCTGGGCGAACTGCATGGACACATCGCGGGCGGGGATGTCTGGCGTAGTCTCAAGATGGCTCGGAAGCGTAGAAACGCTCCCCGCCATCGCCGAACGACTCTTGCGCGTTCAGATCGAGGATCGTCCGGCAACCGAGGTAATCCGGCTTTATGATAGCAAGCGTACTCTTTTCTACTGCGACCCACCTTATCCGCATTCGTCACGCAACGACAACAAAGCGTACGGAGCCGAAATGACGGACGAAGAACACGAGCAACTTGCTTCGGCTCTTCATCGGGCAAAGGGAAATGTCGCGGTTTCTGGCTATCGCTGTGATCTGATGGACACTCTCTACGAGGATTTCACACGCCACGACGCGACGGCAAAAATGTGTCATTCTGTGAAGAAGACTCGTAAAGAAGCACTTTGGGTAAACTACTGAGGGTAAACTACTGATTGGTTCGCCCCCGACAGTCCGTAATTAAGGCGCTCGTTGCAAGTGCCATTCCAATCCTAGAGACCGAGTGGGCCCACACACGCGCATCGGCCGCGAAGGGAAAGCTTCAGGACTGCCTAGATGATGAGAAGCTGGCCGAAGCCGTCAGGCTTTCTATTAATAGCTCTACGAAGACATATCGGTATGTCCTCCCAACCCAAGTTCTCTCAAAGCTAGCAGATCCGTCCTTGGACAGCCGATGTTTGCAGAGACAACACGGTGAAAAAGGCAAGTTTGACGCCCGTACATTCGCTAAGAGAGTGACCGTCAAGTTCGATCAGGAGAACGATGACGTTCTGGGCGGATCGGAAGATCCTTACGTCAGCAATCCTCTTCGGGTTCCCGAGGTTTCTGCGGCTGAACGACCTCAACAGGACGACCCAGCCGGATGGGATCAACTCTGCCTCGTACTCGAGGCCGTGGAAAACCGGAAAGACGAGGCGTTCACCCGTCTGGTGCTCCGGCAGATCCTTACGGAGATATACAAACGTCTCTCACTAGTTCGAGTTGCCTATGGAGTACCCAGAAGAGTAAGCGTGAAGAAAACCGCCGAAGTGATTCAGGCGTTCCTGTCGGAGCACTCTGGTGGCGACCGTCTTTTGGCTCTTTCCGCAGCATTATTTACCATCGTCGGCAGGCGGTTCCAACTCTACGAGCAGGTGAGAAGAGGAAAGATCACGGCCGCCGACCAACCGAGCGGGATGTTGGCAGACCTAGAGTGTATTGCGAAGGATGGGCGAATTGTTCTGGCCGTCGAAGTCAAGGACCGGCAAATCACCATAAGCCAGCTAAGGGCCAAACTCCGCAACATTCGAGAAAAACAAGTGTCGGAGATTTTCTTTGTGGCTCAAGGAACAGTGCTCTCCGAACAGGAGGAACTGGAGGCCTTGGTCGATCGCGAGTTCACGAGCGGTCAAAACGTCTACGTTACCGACCTTATTGCCCTTAGCACCGCCGTATTATCCATCGTGGGCGAGGACGGACGAAGAGATTTCTTAATGGAAACAGCTCATCAGTTGGACGCTTACAAGTCCGACATTACGCACCGGAGAGCTTGGGCCTCCATCTTGCAGTCAATCTAATCAACCTGCATCAAGGGCGAGCTTCTCCATCTCTTTCTGGTCGATCACCTTCACCCCCAACTCCCTCGCCTTGTCTATCTTCGACCCCGCATCCGCCCCCGCCACCACATAATCCGTCTTCTTGCTGACCGAGCCTGTTACTTTCCCCCCGGCGTCTTCAATCATCTTCTTGGCCTCATCACGCGTGAAGTGCGCCAGCGTCCCCGTCAATACAAACGTCTTCCCCGCGAGCTTCGTCCCACGCTGCTTTTTCTGCCCCGTTAACCTAAGTCCAGCCTCGCGCAGCCTCTCGACCAGCTTGCGATTGGCCGCAATGCTAAAGAACTCCACAATGCTCTCCGCGATGCGCGGACCAACTTCATTCACATTCTGCAGTTCTTCGACTCCAGCTTTCTCGAATTCTTCCATCGATCCAAAATGCTCGGCCAAAAACTGCGCCGTCCGCTCGCCTACAAAACGAATGCCCAGCCCGTAGATCACCCGCTCCAGCGGCAGCTTCTTCGAATTCTCAATCTCATCAAGAATGTTCCGCGCCGATTTGTCGCCCATCCGCTCCAGGCTGAGCAAGTCGTCTTTCGTGAGCTTGTAGATGTCAGCGACATTTTTCACCAATCCCCGCTCGGTAAGCTGATTCACTAGCGCGTCGCCCATCCCATCAATATTCATCACCCCGCGCGATGCAAAATGCAAAATCGTCTCGCGCAGTTTCGCCGGACAATTCGCATTCACACAGCGATAGTCCACCTCGCCCTCGGTCCGCACCACTTTGGTTCCGCACACCGGACATTTCTCCGGCATCTCAAACATTCTCGTGCCGCGCGGATGATCTTTATCCTCAATAACCTTCGCCACTTTCGGAATCACATCGCCGCCGCGCTCCACCTGCACCCAGTCGCCAATCTTCACCCCCAGCCGCCCGATTTCATCCATGTTGTGCAGCGTGGCATTTCTCACCGTCGTGCCGCCGATCAAAACCGGCGTTAGCATTGCCACGGGCGTGAGCTTGCCGGTGCGTCCCACTTGCACTCGTATATCCTCCAGTTGAGTGATCCCAGCCCGCGCCGCATACTTATAAGCAATCGCCCAGCGCGGAGCTTTCCCCGTAAACCCCAGTTCGTCCTGCAAAGCAGTGCGATCCACCTTGATGACAATGCCGTCAATCTCATAAGCCAGCGAATCGCGTTTGCCTTCCCACTGCTGGATGAATGCCCACGCCTCGTCGATCCCATGCACCAGCTTGCGGTTCTGGTTGACTTTGAATCCGGCGGCGCCGAGCGCATCCAAAGTTTCCCAATGCCGGTCGAAATAAGTACGGCCGTTCTCCAGCAGCATGTAGGTAAAGTAGTCCAGCCGCCGTTCGGCCGTAACTTTCGATTCCAGCTGCCGCACCGTTCCCGCCGTCGCATTCCGCGGATTCGCGAATACAGAAAGCCCCCTGCTTTCCCGCTCTTCGTTCATTCTTTTGAACGCCGCCAGCGGCATCAGCAATTCGCCCCGCACCTCGAAATCCGCCGGGATGCCAGCTTTCTTCAGCTTCTCTTTTGCAATTGAAAGCGGAACCGACCGCACCGTGCGCACGTTAAGCGTCACATCCTCACCCACGCTCCCGTCGCCGCGAGTGATCCCGCGCACCAGCTTCCCATCCTCATAAATCAGCGCCAGCGACATGCCATCCAGCTTCAGCTCGCACACGTAATCCACGTCGCTTCGGCCGCTCAGTTCGTGCACCCGCCGCTCCCAGTCGCGCAGTTCTTCCTCGCTGTAAGTGTTGTCCAGCGACAACATCGGCGAAGAATGCGGCACTTTCACGAAGCCTTCGCGCGGCTTGCCGCCAACCCGCTGCGTGGGAGAATCCGCCGCGATCAGCTCCGGATGCACCGCCTCCGCATCCTTCAACTCCCGCATCAGCTTGTCGAACTCTGCGTCGCTGATCGCCGGCTGATCCAGGACGTAATACAAATACTCGTGGTGCCGGATCTTCTCGCGGAGGCCCTCAATCTTTTTTTCGGCGTCTTTGCTGGCAACAGTCATCGCCAAAGATTATAAGTGGGAATGAACCATATAGGGACAGCCCTTCGACAAGCTCAAGGCAGGCTCTCGGCTGTCCAGCGAAGCGCAGCGAGCAGCCCATGCAAATTCTCGAGACACCACGTTTAGTCCTGCGCGAGTTTTCCCCGGAAGATGTCGACGCTCTCGCCCGCGTCCTCTCCGATCCGGAAGCCATGCGCTTCTATCCCGCTCCCTTTGATCGCACCGGTGTCGAAGAATGGATCGCGCGTAACCTCCGCCGCTGCGCCAAAGACGGCCACGGCCTCTGGGCCATGCTCCTAAAGGCGAATAGCGAACTGATTGGAGACTGCGGCCTCGTCGTACAAGAAGTCGACGGCGCAAACGAAGTCGAGATCGCCTACCACGTCCGCCGCGATCACTGGAACCAAGGCTTTGCCACGGAAGCCGCACGCGCCTGCCGCGACTTCGGATTCGCGCATCTCCCGGTCAACCGTCTCATCTCGATCATCCGTCCCGAGAACCTGCCCTCGCGCCGCGTCGCGGAAAAGAACGGCATGACCGTGTGGAAGGAAGTGGTCAGAGTGGGCCTCGCCCATTTGGTCTACTCGCTTTCACGGAAAGCATAAACCGTCACCGCCCACACCAACGAAGAACGGGGCTGGCTATAAACCAGCCCGGAAAATATCGCGATCCAGGCTCACACCAAGTCATCCAGCTTCAACCCCTGAGCCTCACCCTTCCACGCCCCCTCAAACTGCTTCTGAACAAAACCCGCATCATACTCGTGCTTTTGTTGCATCAGGGCCTGATGCAGCCCCCACAGCGACCGAGGATTGCGTAAATTCCGGTCGAGGTCTTCACGAAACACTTTCTCGGCGCCCGCCGCGTCCCCCGTCATCAGCAGCAATCCTCCCAGCGATTCGCGCACCGGGAAGAACCAGTCGGGCGGCTCACCATACTTCAGCGTGTCCTGGATCGCTACGGCTTCCCTCAACATGGCAATAGCCGCGTTGTTGTCTTTTTTCGCCACCGCGATCTTCGCCCCCAGAACATCTTTCGCGATTATCATGATGTCCTTGGCTTTGTTATTGATCGGCATCTGGAAAATAACGTCCGGGGGCGTGGCTGCTTCAGCCTCGGAAACCACTTTGTACTCCGCCTCTGCTTCCGTCACTTTGCCTGTACCCGCCAGCGCCAGCCCGCGCCCGAAGTGCCAAAACACAGTCGCAGTCTTCATCGCGGCATCCGGCTGCGGCATTTTCAGGATTTCGTTCCAATGATGGAAGCGAATTTCCACCGCCACTGGAATCGTCATGAAACCCTCGAGCGGCGGCATGTCCTTCACGTGGGGGCCCACATTCTCGACCAGCAGGTCCGCATTTTTCCTGGACTCCGCGTAATTGCCGTTCATCGCGGCGCACATCGCTATGAAATGCAGGTTGTGGCTGTAATACATCATTGGGTAGATGCCCTGCGCTCCGGTGGCCTTAATGTAAGCGCGATCCACCGCCGCCGCCTGCTCATTGGTTTTCACGGCAGCTTCATAGTCGCCGGTACGAATGTAAATATGCGCCGGCATGTGCACGATGTGTCCCGCCGCGGGCGCCAGTGCTGCCAGCTTGTCCGCGCCAGCCAGCGCTCGCTCCGGAGTCGGCGAAGCTTCCACCGCATGAATGTAATAATGGATCGCGCCCAGATGATTAGGGTCGCGTTTCATCACTGACTCCAGCGTGGACACGATTTCATCCGTACCGGCCTCTGGCGTGCCATCTACGTGCCATAGCCCCCAAGGGTGCAAATTCATGCCAGCTTCGGCGAACAGAACGGCGGCATCCAGATCGTCAGGAAATTCGCGGACCACTTGCCGCATCCCGTCCCGATACTCTTCAGCCGCCTTTCTCAGATCGGACTTCGCATCCGCTGGGAATCGCTTGGCCATTGCCTGAATGTAGGCCCGGTCGCTTTCCGATGCCGTCGCCGACAGGTCCAGGGCCGTTTGCACCGCTTCGTGTGCTTGCTTATAGCGTTCGGGATCGGCCGGATCGTTATAGTTCGGTCCTACCGCCTCGGCCACGCCCCAGTACGCCATCGCCAGCTTGGGATCGAGTTCTGCCGCATGTTGAAACGAGCGGGCTGCCTCGTCGTGGTTAAAGTCATAAATGAAGCGTAGACCCTGATCGAAGAATTGTTGAGCCTGCGGGTTAAGCGTGGAAACGGGATGGTGCGCATTCCCGATACCGGCAATCAGCGTGATCGGCCGGCCCTGCGCATGCATGGGGTGTTCCTGAGAGGCGGCCACGCCCAAGCAAAGCAATGCTCCAAAGAGAAAGTGCGCCAGAGTTTTCATCTGGTCATCCTCCTGATTTCGATTCTTATTTAAGGGAGGGCGGTCAAAGGGAGCCACAGGGAGATCCGCCTCTTCCCCAAGCTGGCACATCTTATTCCAACCTCGGACCACTTGCAAAGGGATATCTGCGGTCGAACCAAAAGTCTCAGGTACAATCCATCTTCGATCTTCGACCCTCCATGCGCAAGGCAGCCCTGCTCTATAATCCCGATTCCGGCGGCAGCCGTAAGCGCCGCCAGTCGCAGCTGGAATCCGTACTCGCCCTGCTGCGGGGCTCCGGCGTCGAGGCCAACCTCGTCCTAGCTCACTCCCGCGCCCATGCCGAAGAAAACACGCGCCAAGCCGTGCTCGCTGGGTGCGACACCATCTTCGCCTGCGGCGGCGACGGCACCATCCACAACATTATCCAGGTGCTGGCCAACACGCCCGTCGCACTCGCAGTTCTTCCCATGGGCACAGCCAACGCGCTGGCCCACGATCTCGGACTGCCGATGCATATCGTCGCCGCCGCGAAGTCGGTGCTGCAGGCCACGCCGCGACGCGTCGCCCTCGGCCGCATTCAATACCAGGATCTCCAAGGCAGCCCTGGCACGCGCTACTTCATCATTGCCGCCGGCGTCGGCGTCGATGCCCACCTCTTCTACAAACTGGCCTCAGGAACCAAGCAGCGTTTGGGCATGGCCGCGTACTACGCCAAGGCCTGGCGCCTCTGGTTCACCTATGCCATGCCACGCTTTCAAGTCGAGTACACCGAAAACGGCTCGGCGGAAACTGGTTCGACCGAGACCGCTTCGGACCATCCCCAACGCGCCGACCTCACAGAGTTGCTCGGCGTCCGCATCCGCCACTTCGGCGGAGTGCTCAACCAACTCGCTCCCGGCGCCTCGCTCGACCGCCCCGACGTCCGCCTCATCCTCTGCCGCACCGCCAGCCGCTTCGCCTATCTCTCCTACGTCACCCGCGCACTCGTTCGCGGCCACTGGACCGTCCCCGGCATCGATCTAGCCCATGCCAGCAAAGCCCTCTGCCAATACCTTCCGGCCGCGAACAACTCCACGCGTCCTCAACCCAAAATCTACGTCGAGGCCGACGGCGAACTTCTCGGCACCCTCCCTGCGAAAATCACCGTCGTCCCCGACGCGCTTACGCTTTTGTCGCCTTAACGGTAATTTCGGGAGTAGTCAATTTCGGGTTTGCTTGTGATCGGGGAACAGTCGGCCAATGCGGCGCGTTCCCGCTCGGCGTGCGATAAGCCACCCGCATCGGCTCTACGCCCCGTGCTTGTCCACCGGTTCGCTTCGGTACAATAGCCGCCGTGGCGGAAATCAAGGTTAACCATGCCCAGACGCTGGCGAAGGTCCAGATCTTCTCTGGGCTCACGGAATCCGAACTCGCTTTTCTGGCCCAGCGTTCAGCGCTTCGGCGTTTTTCTCCGGGCGAGACCGTTTTCAGCGAGGGGGAGCCGTGCGCGGGACTGTATGTCGTTGAGTCCGGACACGTCCGCATCTTCAAAAGTTCGGTCGGTGGACGTGAACAGGTTCTCAGTATCGATGGGCCAGGCAGTTCCGTCGCAGAGCTCCCAGTCTTCGATGGAGGCAACTACCCAGCCTCGGTCATCGCAGTCGACGCCGCCGTGCTGCTCTTTGTCAGCAAGCAGGACTTTCAGGCGCTTTGCCTGGCTCATCCTCAAGTTGCGCTCAAGGTGCTGCGCGTGGTCGGTGCCCGCCTGCGACGGCTCGTGGGCATCATCGAGGAACTCTCGTTCACCACCGTGCGGCACCGCCTGGCATCGTTCCTCTTGCGCCTTGCCCGAACCGAAGGCAAGCGCACGGCTGACGGAGTGGAAGTCACTTTGCCGGTCAGTAACCAGGAATTGGCGTCGCAGATCGGGACGGTTCGCGAGCTGGTTTCCCGGAATCTCTCCCGCTTTCAATCCGAAGGATTGGTAAAGATCGATGGACGCAGCGTAATCATCCACGATCTGAAGGCTTTAGAAGCCGAACTCCGATCTGCCGAGTAGCTCTTTCGAGACCTTCCAACCCCAAGTCTGACGGCCTCTCGCGGTCGCTGTGACAAAAGTCATCGGCACGGCTCCGCTACTCCAGTAACTTGAGAACATCCAGCGCGCCCTAAGGAACGCAAACGCGCTGCCGAGGAGGATGCGATGAGCGTGACCACCGAGAAAACTGTACGGGAATTGGCCCTGGAAAACCCTGCCGCAACCCGGGTTTTTGAGAAGCTGGGAATCGACTATTGTTGCGGCGGCAATCAATCGTTGGAACAGGCGTGCCGCGCGGCCAATCTGGCGGTGGATCAGGTCCTGGACTCCCTCGAAATGGCGGAACAGGCAACCCGGGCAACGCAGAAAATCCATGACTGGCAAACGGAGCCGCTGGGCGATCTGGTCGCGCACATCAAGAGCACGCATCACAAGTACACTCGCGAAGAGATTGCCCGCCTCGGCCCTTTGTTCGAGAAAGTGTGCTCGGTCCATGGCAAGAACCATCCCGAACTGCTGCATGTTCGCGCCAGCTTCGCCGGGCTGGCCCAGGAACTGACCATGCACATGATGAAGGAAGAGATGGTGTTGTTCCCATACATCGTCAGGATGGAGGAAGCTGTTCTCCAGCATGAGCCGGTGCTGCCACCTCCCTTTGGCAGCGTGCAAAACCCGGTTGCGATGATGGAACGGGAACACGAGTCCGCTGGGGCGGCATTGCGTGCCATGCGCCAAGCCAGCAGCGGGTACACGCCTCCGGCCGATGCCTGCGTCAGCTACCAGACACTTTACAAGGCTTTACTTGAATTTGAAGCTGATCTGCACCGGCATATTCACCTGGAAAACAACATCCTTTTCCCGCGAGCGATTGCGATGGAACAGGCGCAGTAACAGGCTCGAAACCGTGACTTTGGTCACAGACGGAGCCGGCCGCTTTGCATAAGGTGGGTGTGGCTCGCCTGCGGAGGCTTCCATGCGCTTTGTAGCTCTTCTCAGTTTTCTCCTCTTCCCGCTGATTACAGTTGCTCGTGCCCAAGTGTCCGCCGAAGGCCAGGCATGCCTGGATTGCCACAGCACTAGCACGCCGGGCATTGTGGAGCAGTGGCGGGAAAGCGCCCACGCCAGGAACAATGTGGACTGCTACTCGTGCCATCGTGCCAGTGAGAAAGATCCCGCAACATTTGAGCACTACGGCCATCGCATCGCCGTGATTGTCACGCCCAGCTACTGCGGGCGCTGTCACGGCAAAGAAGTAGAACAGTTCGAAAAGAGTCGTCATTCTCAGGCGGCACAATTCATCGGGTCTCTGGATAACATGTTGGGAGAGGTAGTGGAGGGCGGCCCGGCCGCAGCAAACGGATGCCGGCAGTGTCACGGCAGCGAGGTCAAGTACGTGAAAGACGGCAAATTTGATGCCGATACTTGGCCGAACAGTGGGATTGGGCGTGTAAATCCTGACGGCAGCCGAGGCTCCTGCGCTGCCTGTCACGGACGGCACTCCTTCAGTTCGGCACTTGCTCGCCAGCCCGAGAACTGTGGAAAGTGTCACCTGGGCCCCGATCATCCGCAAATGGAGATCTACACCGAATCGAAGCACGGCATTCAGTTCCGCGCCAACATTGCCAGGATGAACTTGGAAGCAAAGTCCTGGGTGGTTGGGAAGGACTACTCCGCGGCGCCCACATGCGCAACCTGTCACATGAGCGCCACCAGTAATCAGCCAGTGACCCACGATGTAGGCGACCGTATCAGCTTCACACTTCGGCCAGTCGTCAGCTTCAAGCTCGAAAACTGGGAGAAGCGTCGTGCTGCCATGCAGGACGTCTGCTCAAACTGCCACGCCACGGGCTGGGTCGAGAACTTCTATAAGCAGTACGAGAACACAATCGATCTCTACAACGAGAAGTTTGCCAAGCCCGCCAAAGCGATCATGGACAAGCTCTATGCCGCCAATAAGCTCACGAAGACACCGTTCGACGAAAAGATCGAATGGACCTACTACGAGATCTGGCATCATCAAGGGCGGCGTGCTCGGATGGGTACGGCAATGATGGGCCCGGACTACACGCAGTGGCACGGCTTTTACGAGGTCGCCAAAACGTTCTATACGGAATTCATTCCCGAAGCTGAGGCGCTTCTACCCGGCGTGACCGCAGACGTTATGAACAGCCCTTACCACCAGTGGACAAAAGGCCTAAGCAAAGAGCAACTCCAACAACAGCTCGATTTTTATAAGAAGAAGTACAACCAGTGACAGTGACGGCCTAACTGGAAGCGATTCCCCAAGCCCGATCCGGTACATTCCGGGCGGTTCGTCAACCACCCGGAAACTGACCCGCGACAATAACTTCGCCGCTGTTGGCATTTCTTCCTTCCTCCCCATAGAATCTTTCCTGACCGCTTGGAACCCGTCACTCACTTCCTGACCGGCGCCTGCCTGGGACGCGCCGGACTCAACCGCAAGACCGCGCTGGCCACGCTCACGCTCACCCTCGCCGCCGAAGCCCCCGATCTCGACGTTCTCAGCCGCCTCCGCGGCCCCGCCTTTGCCTTCGCCCATCATCGCGGATTCACCCACTCCTTCCTCGGCGTTCCCCTCGACGCCGCCGTGGTAGTCGGCTTCGTCTATCTCATCTGGCGTTTGCGCGGGCGCAAGCTGAAAAACCCGAATCTCCCTCCGCGCTGGGGACTGCTCTTCCTCTACGCCTGCCTCGCCGGCCTCAGCCACATCCTGCTCGATTTCACTAACAATTACGGTGTCCGCCCCTTCTGGCCATTTTCCGAGAAGTGGTACTCCTGGGACATCGTCTTCATCTTCGAGCCCATCATGTTCACCTGCCTGCTTCTCGGATTGATCGTACCTTCCCTCTTCGCGCTGATCGATAAAGAAATCGGCGCGCGCCCACGCGGCCCGCGCGGCCGCGTCGCCGCCACACTCGCCCTCATCGCCATCGTTCTCCTGTGGACCCTACGCGACTACGAGCACCGCCGCGCCCTCAATGCACTCGAAGCCCGCACCTACAATGGCGCCGATCCCGTCAGAGCCTCCGCCTATCCCGACTTAGCCAATCCATTCCGCTGGTATGGAGTAGTCGAGACTTCAAACTTCTTCGTCCTCGCCCCCGTCGATTCCCTGGCCCCCGAAGTGAATCCCGGGGTTACGGAAGAAGACAAGCTCCAGATCCGCTACAAGCCGGAAGAAACGCCCATCACCCTCGCCGCCAAGCGCTCCTATCTTGGACGCGTCTACCTCGACTGGGCGCAATATCCCATCACGCAAACTGAAGCCCTGGGTTTGCCAAAGCAAGACTTACCAAAGCAAGCGTCACCCGAGCAAGACTCACTCGAACCAGGCTCGCCCGGCCAAGGCTACATCGTCAGCTTCCAGGATCTCCGCTTCGCGCAGTTGCCCTTCTTTTTCAGCCGCTCCCGGAGCGCCCGCGACCCAGCGTCTAAACCACTCGGCGCAGGCGTCCAGCTCGACCCAAATCTCCACATCGTCGGCGACGTCTACGGCTCCGGCCCAAATCGTGTGACCGTCCCCGAACCCTAGAGACCAGAGATGCTCATGTGGCGACAGCCGCCCCTTCGACAAGCTCAGGGCAGGCTCTCGCTGTCCAGCGGAGCGCAGCGACGCGCGCTCTTAACGCACAAACGCTTGACTCCACGGCGTTCCAACGCCGACAATAGTTCCTGCGTTTCCCGAGGTGCCCATGCTGGCTTATCTATTCGTCATCATCGCCGTCGCCGTTCGTTTTCTGCCTCACCCCTTCGCTTTCACTCCGGTCGGAGCCTCGCTTCTGTTCTTCGGCGCCCGCGGTCCGCGCCGGCGCATGTGGTTGCCGCTGGTTTTGCTCGCCGCCTCCGACGTCATCCTCACCACCATGATCTACCGCTATCCCTTCACTTGGGATCACTTCGTCACCTGGGCTTGGTACGCCGGCATGTTATGGCTCGGCACCACCCTGCGCCAAAACTCCGGAGCCCTCAAAATCATGGGCTCGGCTCTGGCCGGCTCGATCGTATTTTTCCTGGTGAGTAACTTCGCGGTCTGGGCTGCCTGGAAAGATCTGTATCCCATGACCTTCGCCGGACTGATCGCCTGCTACGGCGCCGGCCTGCCCTTCTTCCGCCGCGCCCTCGAAGCCGATCTACTCTTCACCGCCGCCATGTTCGCCGCTCCGGTCGTTCTCCACTCTCTCTCCAGCCGCCTCCACAAGTCGGCAAACGACAACATCGCCGCCGCATAAAGCTGGCAGAATTGTGATCTTGGGTGGCGCAGCGCTTCCAGCGCTGCGATAACCATGACCAATCACAGGGGGCTTTAGCCCCCAAGGTCGGACTTCCCGCGTCCACCCCGCCCCATCACCAACCACACCGCCACTCCCGCCACTACCACCCCCAACACCCAATAAATATGCCGCCGGAACACCGTCCCCATCAGTCCCACGATCTGCGGCCCGAACCACAACGTCAGCAACCCCAGCGCCAGAAACCGCACAAACCTGCCCGCAAAAATCGCCGCCAGAAAATCGCGGAACTTCATCTCAAACACCGCCGCTCCCAGCACAAATATCTTGAACGGCGTCGGCGGCGGCAGCATTCCCGGAAACATCAGCGCCCAAAACTCGTGCCGCTCAAACGACCGGTGAATCTGCAGAAAGCGCTCTTCCGAAATCCGCTTGCGCAAAACTTTTTCCCCGCCCAGGTAGCCAATGATGTAAAGCGGAATACTCCCCAGCGCCGAGCCCAGCGACGCCATCGCCACATAAAACACCAGCCGCCTGTGATCCTGGTACACGTAGAACGCCACAATCGCGTCCACCGGCATGCCCAGCAGGGCCGAATCCGCGAATGCGATGGCGAACACACCCCAAACTCCAAGCGGTGCGAGCACGCGCAAAATCCAGGCCGTGTACTTCGCGAGAATAGGCCCAATTTTTTTCAAGGAAATTTAGTGTACGTGAAAGCGTGTGGGACGGACACTCCTGTCCGTCGCCTTTGACTTTGACTCGGCTTCGACTCCGGCCGTGTTCAAGGCAGGGATGTCATTCCGAACCGGGCCGCAAGCCCGGTGAGGAACCTGCTTTTCCTATCCACGCTACGACCCTCAACGCTCCGCTTCCTCCAGCCTCTCCACAATTCTCCGCGTCAACCGGCTCATCGAACTGAACCGCCGTTTCTCGCTCGGCACCATCGTCCGCCTTCCTCGACGGAAATGATGCCGCGTCAAAAACCACCACGCTTCCATGTACCGCCGATATTTGTGCTCCTTGAGCTGCGGTGACAGCACCACCGTTTGCTTCCCCAATAGCAATTGGACCGGAAACACGTACCACACATCCACTGGCACCACGTAGCAGGCAAAATAATCGAACTCCTTGGCCGTATATAAGCGATGGTCCGACCCGCTCAGCTGGCACACGTAGAAACCTCGCGTCAGCGCCGCGCACGATTTCACCTGCACCCGCAGGAACCGCCCATCCATCTCCAGCGTCACGTCGTAGGGCGCCGAATCGCCCCAAATCTTACCCACATTGAACCCCAACCCCTGCGCCACCGTAATAAACACCAGCTCCGCCCACTCCCCCCGCCGCTTGTAAGTCGCAAACTTAGTCCGATCCCGTAATCTCATACCTCTCCCATAGGCTTGTCATTCCGACCGGAGCTTCGCCTTCCCGCAGGGAAGGGGAAGCGCAGTGGAGGAACCTGCTGTTTCTGTGCCGCTCCACGAATGATGTAGCTCACCCCAAAAAACACAAAAGGCGCAGCCCCAGGCCGCGCCTTCATTTCTCGAATTTTCGATCCTATAATTCTATTATATCACCCCGCAATAGGCATTTGGGACACATTTGCCATAAATATATCTCCTTCCCCTGCACCCACATAGCCCCAATCGTGTAATTCCTGCCTATTGACAAGATTTGACTACCGTTTTCCATAGACAATGCCTCTTTTAGGTCGCCTGGCGCGGAGGGGGGAGCATCATGCCGATGCCCTCGCGCAATTCCTTCATTCGGTCTAGGAGCTCCTGCTGGCGTGCGCGCAGTACATCGGCCCGATTTAGCATTCTGACCATGCTCTCAACGGCGTCGTCTGACGTGGGTATCTCAATTTTCATGGCTAAGAAGCGGTCCTCTTTAAAACGATTCCGACTAGTCTTTGTCGAGCCAGTTGAAAGTTTGTTGACGATTTTCAAATAGTTTGGGCTGTTTAGGCAGTGGACAATGTATTGGCTCTTTGCCTCCGGAATAGTCACGATGGGCTTCATTCTGAATGTTGGAAATTCTGAGGATGCGTGACAGCCTTCATGCTCCTTGCCTACGACGGCGAACGAGCCGCGAAAAGCGAACAGGCGGTTATAGATGATAACTTCCGGCAACACCTGGCAGAGATGTGAACCCCTGATTTCGCGTCCTGGTTTCTCTTCACGAATGAAAACCCCACCACCCCACCAACGAACACCAATGAGCCTGTAGTTCTTGTCGGGTTCCACCTTCTCCCGAATCTGTACTTCCTCTAACAGGTCGCCCAAAGTCACGGACGTGAATTCCTGCTCCGCTTGCGCCGCTTTCAGATCTTCTAGCAATTGTGCGTATTCCGCGTTCACCTCACGCAGCAGATCGGTAACGTTCTCTTGAACGGCAGCCATGTCCCTAACGACGTGATCGGCCCTACTCCAATAGAACTCAGCATCAAGCCGGTCACTAACCTCCGTAGTCCAGCAATCCGCCGTTGGCGTGTACTTCTGTTCTTTTCCTAGGAATGATCTGTAGGCCATCAGGATGTCGGGCAGCTCGTTACCCGGAACTTGCGCGCCGTTCGGGGCGTAGCCGGTGTTCTTTGCAATAGCCATAAAGACAGCACGCTGGTGCCCCTCATCCGGGGTCTGCTTCTTCTCCAAGAGGAGAACACTTGTCTTGGCTCGTGCCCCATATCCCTCAAACGTCTCGCTGTTCAAGCTGACAACGGCCTTCACCCATGTATTCCGGGTGATATACTCCCGTACGTAACGCATGCGGTCGTTGTTAAGAAGTCCGTCTATAACGATAATGCCGATGCGGCCACCGGGCTTGACGAGACGAACGGCCCTCTCCACTGCAAGAATGACGCGCTCTTGCGATTTACGACCGGCTCCGAGATCATACTTTGAAATCACCGCTGCATCGTTCTCCGTGGAGCCGAACGGAGGATTCGTGATACAGACGGTAAAACCCCCCTCCTCTATTCGATCGGGAATGTCGATCAGGCCGTGATGCATAAATATGCCGGAACTGCCGTCCCCGTGAACCTGCATGTTCATTTTGCAAGCTTGCGACGTGCGCTCCTTCCAGTCGGTACCGAAAACCGAGCGGTCGGACAACTCTTGTCTCCATCTGACTTTCTCGTCTTCTGCGAATTCCTGCATCCGTATCTTTTCGCTCACCAATTCGAACGCGTAAATCAGGAAGCCGCCCGTTCCGCAGAAGGGGTCTATCATTTTCTCGCCTATGCGAGGGTCTACTGCATCGACAATGAACTCCACAATGTTCCGCGGCGTGAAGTATTCGCCCAGGCCTCCCGTGAAGGTGTCCCCAAGAAAATATTCAAAGGCTTCTCCCTTCACGTCGAACGCAGTGAGCGACAAGTCGTAGTTCTCGAACAACTGGACGATTTTGCGTATCGTACGGTCCTGCAGGTCGATTGTTGCGTCAGCGGCGAAGAGGCCGGCATAGGGCGCGTCCTTCTTCGTCTCCTGAAAAATCTGTTTGACGACATTCACCTGAAGCCGTTCGAGGGTGTCGTCGAACACTGCGAGGCGGAATCGATTACGCCCCGAGTGCTTCTCTTCGTAGAGCTTGCAGAATAGCACCTTCGACATTTCGTCAAACGCAACTGTCGGATCATAGCCCTCGTTATTCCTAATCTCGTTGTGGCACGACCTCAACACGTTCTTAAAGGTGACAACATCGTCGATGATAAACAGGCCGTGCTTAGCTTCGAGCCGAAGAGCTTCCTGCAGCTCTCTACTAACGAGAAAATTAACAATGTCCTTTTCCAGATCCTTGCGGCGGGGCAGCTCAGGAATTCGGTTCTTGTTGAGCGTCTGGAAAAATTGGAACTGATGCCCGTTCGTGATAAGAACGAGGGGGGCAATCCTAGGCAGCAGCCGCGCGTAGGAGATGGCTTGCTCCTTCACAAAGCGGCTGAGAATCTCGTTTGGGGCCTTCGTCTCGCACAAGACAAGGGGTGCCGTCTTCGCCGCCGACGAGTATACGACCACATCGGCGAAGATGTTCTTTACCTTTCGCCCCTCTTGAACTTCGATGGCCTTGTTGAACTCGCAGTGCGCTGTTTTATAGCCCAGCCCTTCGAGGAAAGGCAGGAGGACGTTGATCTTTACGTCGTCTTCGGTTTTGCAGACGGTCGGCAGCTGCCTAATCATAACGGAGAGTCGTGATCATACGGATCAGCATACCTCGATCCATGAGATCACGCCAAGAAAAACTTGCCCCAAAATGCAATTAGGAGTGTTCCGTCTTCCCCTCCAACAAATTCAGCGCGTGCGGCACCAACTCCACCACCGCCTGCAGCGACTCCACCGCGCCGCTGGGACTTCCCGGCAAATTCAAGATCAGCGTCTTGCCCCGCACGCCGCACACTCCGCGGCTCAGAGGCGCAAACGGAGTCTTCTTCAAACCTTCGCTTCGCATCCGCTCCGCCACGCCGTCGATCACGCGCTCGCAAATCGCTTCTGTTGCCTCCGGAGTAACGTCGCGCTCCGCAATCCCCGTCCCGCCCGTGGTCACGATGAATCTAACTTCCAACGCCAGATGGACCAGTGCGTTCTGAATCTGCATCGAATCGTCCTGCACAATTTGCTTCGCCACCACGCGAAAGCCGCTCTTGGCCAACGCCTCGGCCACCGCCGGGCCTGAAGCATCCACGCGCTCGCCCCGCGCGCAGGAATCGCTCACCGTAATCACAGCGGCCGTAAAGCCTGCCGTCACATTCATGTCAGTTGTCGAGGAGAACGTCTTCTTCCTCTTCCTCACGCCCGCCGCTGGCCGCGCTGGCCGCTCCGGCACTGGTTCCGCTGCTCGCAGCGGCGCTCGTATTCGCGCTGGCGCCGCCGTCTTCACTGGTCCCGGCGATGGTCTCCCCGACGGCCTCTGCGCCGCCCTCGCGCTGCGCTTCGTCCAGCAACCGCAAACCTTCCATCAGCAGGCCTTGGGTGTTGAGCTGCGTGGTCTCCTGATCGGTCTTGCCCTCGAAGTTGAGTTCGAAGTTGCCGCCCGTCCAGCGCAGAACCTTGAACACCGCCTGATCTCCCAGCAGATCTCCTGACTGATCTCCTGACAACGACCCGTAAGTAGCGTGCTTCACCTGCCCCTCGACAAAAAAGACTTCGCACTTCTCGCCTTCGTTGTTCAGCTTGAGCTGGCAGCTCTTGCGGCCCATCTCCAGCGACTGCATCAAGTCGATCACGTTCATCTGCGCAAGGTTTCCGCGCACCACTCCGTCGGAAGGCGCTGTCTTCGCCATCTTCTCCAGAGCGATGCGGTCCACCGTGCGCTTGATGCGCCGCGTAGCTTCTCTCAGGAAAAACGGTTTCGCGAGGTAGTCGTCGGCGGCATCCTGCGGCGAGAGCCGCTCGTCAATATCCGCGCGGCTAGCCATCAACACCGCTGAAAAATTCGCCGTCGCCGGACGGCTCTTCAACTTCTCCACCAGTTGTTTCCCATCCATCCCCGGCATGCGGTAGTCGCACACCACCAAATCCGGCGGATCGTTGACCGCCTTCAGCAACGCATCCGCCGAATCCGTCGCCGCCACCACCCGCGCAAACGGCGCGAGCGCCTGCTGCAGCAGCCCCAACACCATGGGATTGTCATCCACCAAGAGCAATTTGACGTTGTTCTCCATAGCTCCACTTCATCCGCGATCTACTTCACCGGCCGGTACTCTCCACTCTTTCCGCCAGTCTTGCGCTGCAACACAATCTCCCGAATCTCAATCCCCTTATCGAGCCCCTTGAGCATGTCATACACCGTAAGGGCGGAGACGCTGGCGGCCACGAGGGCTTCCATTTCGACGCCGGTTTCGGCTGTGGTAACGACCTTGGTCGCGATCGCGACGCCATTCTCGCATAGGCGCATCTCGACATCAACGTGGGAGAGAGGCAGCGCGTGACACATGGGGATGAGTTCAGATGTACGTTTGGCGGCCATGATTCCGGCGATGCGGGCGACTTCCAGCGGATCGCCTTTGGGATTTTGGGGCAGCGCCTTCAATATTTCGGGCTTGATGAGGACAAAAGCACTGGCCTCGGCTTCGCGTTTGGAAGCGGCTTTGCCGGAGACATCGACCATGCGGGCGCGGCCGGAATCGTCGTAGTGGGAGAGCTTGGTCGCCATGCAGAAACTCTATCTTACACGCGACACCGGCCGGCGGTAGTTGAGCTTCACGCAAGACGTAGCAAGCTACGTCTCTACCGCGGCAGCACGGCGATCCATTCGCCGGCGAGGATGTGCTCGCGATCGGGCGGGATCACGATGAGGCAATTGGATCGCGATCTGGCGGCGATATCGCCCGATCCTTGCCAGGCAACGAGTTCCACTTGCGATTCTTCATACTGGCCGGAAAGGATGGCGGGGAGGAAGCGCTTGAGTCCAGGCTTGACGCGGATTTCGGATTTAAGACGGGCGTGCAGGAATGCGAGCGGGCGCGCGGACATGCCGGCCAGGGCTTCGAGCATGGGGCGGGCGAAGAGTTCGAAGGTGACCATGGTCGAGACGGGATTGCCGGGGAGGCCGAAGAAATACTTGTGCGGCACGGAAGCTGCCGGCATTTCGCGGGCGGGGGCGCCCGCGCCACACAATACTCGCCCGAAGACTACGGGGCGGCCGGGTTGGATCTTGGCTCCGGTGAAGAAGAATTCGGCTTGCAGTTCGGCCAGGACTTGTTCGACTAAATCGTAGCGTCCCATGGAGACACCGCCGGTCATCAGCAACAAGTCGGATTGCAAGCCTTGCTCTATCAGTTCACGCAGCCGGCGCGGTTCGTCGGGAGCGATTGGCAGGAGGACGGGCTCGCCTCCGGCTTGCTGGATCTGCACGGCGAGCGAATAGCTGTTGGAGTTGCGAATCTGCGTGGGAGCGATTTCCGCATCGAGGTTGACGATCTCGTCGCCGGTGGTGAGCACGGCGACGCTTGGAAGAATGAATACTTGCAGCCGCGATTTGCCCACCGAGGCGGCGAGCGCGATGGCTGCTTCGTTGAGGCGCGTGCCGCGATCGAGTAGAAGGCTGCCGTTCTTGGCTTCGGCTCCTTGGGCGACGATGTTTTCTCCGGGAGCAACGGCCTTTGTGATTTCGACGCACTCGTTCTGCAGGGATGTGTACTCAATCATTACTACGGCGTCGGCGCCTTGCGGAACCGGGGCGCCGGTCATGATGGAAAATGCTTCGCCGCGGTTCAGTGGAGATGAAATTTGCGGTGGGCCGGCTTTGATTTCTCCCATCACGGTCAGCGTTGCCGGAAGCTTCGCGAGATCGGCGGCGCGCACGGCGTAGCCATCGCGCGTGGATCGAGGGAAGGGAGGGATGTCGCGATCGGCGGCGACGGGCTCGGCGAGAATTCGGCCGGCGGAGTGCAGCAGATATATAGTTTCATGGGTGCTTGGGGACAGCAGGGATGCGTGGTCCTCGACGACGCGCCGCGCGTCTTCGAAGGACAATACGAGGTTGGGTGGAGCGGCCATGCAGAGATGATAGTGGAAAGATCCCCAGTTCTCGCAAAGAGCGCGAGAACTGGGGCACCTGGTCGTGTCAAAGTTTCTCTAAGGAATCCGAGCCAGTTCCGGGTTCCGCGGCCGGACCTTCAACGGTCGGGCGATACATCGATGCGGAGGCGACTGGCGACCGCGCGACCGCCCGTGAACCCAGGAACGAACTTCCATTCTTTAGCCGCGTAAACCAGTTCGTCATCGGAGGCCCCCACGGCCTTGGCTGACCACACCTTTCCCGCTTCATCAATCACAAGTTCGACCATCTGTTCCGAGCGACCCAGCGGCTGTTGAATGCCAGGGGGAGGTGGGCGCCGAAGCAGAATGGGCCGGGGACGGGTGTCGACGAAAGGGAAATGTCCCGAATTCCCATCCGGTGGCTCCGTTATCGCGTCGAAGATATAGGAGTGTTTCGTGAAATGGGAACGACGGCCCCTCGTAGAAACACCGTCGATTTGGGAGCGGATTCCCCTGGCTCGCGCATTCGAGATGGCCGCGCGGATTCGGTCGACGTCCCCTGGAGGCCACATGGCGGCAAGGGAGCGCCACGCCTCTTGGTCGCGACCGCTGTAAAGGTAAGACCAGACAACTTCCAACACTCTGATCTTTGTGGTTCGCAAACGGTGCATCCGATCCAGGGCCAAAGAAGAAGTCCCTGCTAGCTTGCCATCGCTGTCCCGAAAGTCGCTCAAATCCTGCGCACTAACCTTAGCTCGCACCTTGGCGATTTGCTCGTCAAAGTGGGATTGAAACTCGGCACTAACATCCACGAGCCGGTTGTGCTCGAATCGGAGCGCCATGGTTGGCGCAAAGTCGAGTTCGCCTGGAACGAGACCTTCGAGGCCGGTTACCGCCTTGACATCGCCGGTCCATATTTCTATTTTGCCGTTTAGGTCCGTATCCGCAGCGCTAAAGAAGTCCCCTCCAGCAATTGTGCGCAGCAACCTTGGAGGCTTTTGCAGAGAGTAGATGGTATATGTCATATCCCAGTCGGCGGCGGATTTCTTCACTTGGAACGCGACCACCGGGATGCCCAGCCCCACATCCACACCGAATACGTCGATGTCAACCTGCGAGGCCTCCGATGCCACAGGTAGGGTTCGCCCGTCCCAGGCGAGTGCCGCACCACAGGCTCGCTTCGCCAAATCGCCGCTCCTTTCGGCGCCCACCGTCACGCTCACGCCGTCAACGAATTTTGTCTCGAAACGGCCATATCCGTCATCGCAAACCACATTGTGCGTTTGTCCTAGACAAATGTTGAAGGCCACCAAGAGGAAGCCGAACAAGAGGAGGCTGTTGAACCGACCGATGCGCGAAGCAGGCGCTCCGGTGCCTCGTAAACGTGACATTCGAGAGGCAATCGAGTCAGACATTTCTCCCGGCCCGCTGGCCGCCCTAAATTATATACAGCATTCCGCTGCCGATGCCGTTGCGGCCCTGCGCCAACCAAGATCAAACGCTCTGTTTGTTCTGGCCGAGGCGGCCACCGCGGCATGCTCTTGCTGCATTGGCGTCGGTTCTTCAAGTAATTGCAAACATTAGTCTTACTAAGAGATGGCGTCAATTAAGTTGCATATATAGCGCTTACTCGATAGAATCGCTCTTGGGAGGGATATCGGATATGGCGCAGAGCCGCGAACTTTCGGCATTCCAGATTCCTTCGAGGGAGCGAATGGAAGTGGTTGAAACATACCAAAAAATTCGCGCGCTGGAAGCGAAACTCATGGGACCGGACGGTAAGGCGGAGGCTTTGCCCAACAATCTTTATTCGTTCCTGCTTCAGTTGCTGGCTGATCTCCGGGCAGGGCAGGCGGTTACTCTGCTGCAAAGCAGGCATGAGTTCACGACTATCGAGGCCAGCAAGGTTCTTGGAATGTCGAGGCAATTTCTGGTGCGATTGCTCGAGAAAGGCGAAATCCCCTTCCATAAGGTGGGCACACACCGTCGAATTTACGCACGCGATGTGCTGGCATATAAGGCAAAACGCGATCTGTCGCGGCGCAAGAATTTGGATGATCTGGCGAGAGCAGAGTACGCGGAAGGCCTGTACAGCCAGATACCAGATGACTTTAACGCAGAACCACTTTAACGCGGAACAATATTAACCCAGAACCATGAGCGACGTTGCCGTATTGGATGCGTGTGTCCTGGTTCCCATGCCTCTGTGTGACACGCTACTCCGGCTGGCCGAGGAACCCGCCATGTACCGGCCGCTTTGGAGCGAACGAATTCTTCTCGAGGTGGGGAATGCGCTGGAGAGAAAGTTAAAGCGAACCGCATTTCAGCGCGAAAGGCGTGTGCTGGCGATGCGAGTCGCTTTTCCTGAAGCTGAGGTAAGTTTTCCCGAGGATCTCACGCAAGGCGTTACATGCGTTCCTGATTTGAAAGATCGCCATGTGGTGGCTGCCGCCATCTTCGGCGCTGCAGACATAATTGTGACGCTTAATAAGAAACATTTTCCGGCAAGCTGCATTGAACAGTACTCTCTTTCCTGTCAGACGCCCGATGAATTCCTGGTGCGGCTATTTGTCCTGGCTCCTGAACTGGTGTTGGAAAAAGTGGACTGGCAGGCGGCGACACTGGGTCAAGAACGTTCGTTCATTGTCCGACAATTGCGAAAGATGACTCCATTGTTTGCTGGTTTGCTGGAAAAGGGATTCATTGGCGACTAACGGCTAAAGGGAGACGTCCCCAGTTCTTATTTGACCAGTTCCTGGCCTAACAGGGTGGGATTGCTGGCGAAGGATAAGCCGACTTCAAGATCGACGACGCGGTTGCGGACTAGTTGGGCGATTTCGCCGTCGAAGTGTTGCATGCCTTCGGAGGCGGCGGCTTTCATGGCGTCGAGCAAGGTCTTGCCTTCGCGCTCGCCTTTTTCGACGCACTCCCGCGTGCGCGGATTGGCTTTCAGGATTTCGAAGACGGGAACGCGGCCGCTGCGATTGGTTTTCGGCAAGAGACGCTGGCAAACGATGTAGCGGAACGATTTGGCGAAGCGCTCGCGCACCTTCTGCTGCTCATCGGGAGAGAATGAGCTGACGATGCGCTCGACGGTTTTGGGCGCGTCCATGGTATTGAGGCTGGAAAGAACCAGATGGCCGGTCTCGGCCGCCTCGAGGACGATCTCAATGGTTTCGCGGTCGCGCATCTCGCCGACCATAATGACCTTGGGGGCCTGGCGCAGCGCGGAACGCAGAGCGTGGGCGAAGCTGGGCGTATCGCTATGCAGCTCGCGCTGGTGGATGGTGGAGCATTTGTGGCTGTGCAGAAACTCGATGGGATCTTCGATGGTGATGATGTGATAGTACCTTTCGCGATTGATGCAGTCGAGGAGCACGGCCAGGGTGGAGGACTTGCCCGATCCGGCGGGACCGGTGACGAGGACGATGCCATCGCGGAGGTTGGCCACATCGGCCAGGTGCGCGGGCAGGCTGAGCGAGGCTAAATCCGGGATCAAGGTGGAGATGACGCGCATCACTACGGCGCAACTGCCACGCTGAATGAAGATGTTGACGCGAAAGCGTGCGACGCCGGACAAGCCGTAGGAGATGTCGCAGGAGCCGTGTTCCCGGAGAGTGGCGACGGCCTGTTTGTTGTCGCCGATGAGATCGGCGGCGATGTGGCGAGTGTCATCGGCGGTCAGGCTTGAAAGTCCCGGCACCTGCACGGGAATGAGCTGGCCGTAGACCTGGACCTGGGGCGGGCGTCCGGGAGAAAAAATCAGATCGCTGATTTTATCGGCGGCGCGCAGCATGGCGGCGAGCAAAGTTGGCGTAGCGACTTTGCCGCTGCCGGAATAACCTTCCAGAGAAACCGAAATTGGCGAGATGCCTGGTGCTGCCATTCCATCCTCGAAAACGAGTTTTACTTAGGGAATTGCGCGCACCACAGAACGGAGAACGGCCAACCGAGTTGACCTGTATCTACACTGTACCGCACGGACGTGCGAAGCGTAGGGACTTTAGGTACATGGCCCTTGGTAATGTGGAAGGGAATGGAAAAGGGCGGCTGGTTGAGCCGCCCTGGGTTACTGGCTTGCGTGTGTGGGCGATCTAGTTCGATTTCTTCGGTGGCGCCTTCTTCTTGGTCCCGAAGCCGGTTTCCACCGGAGCGCCGATGCTGGCCAGCATGGCTCTGGCTTCTTCGGAGTGGCCGCCGGTGGGCACTAATTCCAGGTATTTCTGGAAGGCTTCCGCGGTGCCCGGCGCGGCGACCATCTTGTCACCCTGGAGGGTGGCTTTGCCGAGCAGGTTAACGCCCTTCTGGTAATAGGCTTCAGCCTTGGTGGGATCGGCGGCGATGCACTTATCGAAGGCGTTGATGGCCTTTTCGGCCTGGCCGGCATTGGTGAGGACCGCGCCCATGTTGAAGTAGTATTGCGCGGCCGCAGTGGGATCGGCTTGGGCCGCCTGTTGGTAGGTTTTTATCGAGTCGTCAATCTTGCCCGCCTTGCTGTAGGCTTCGGCGAGGTTGTTGTAATAAGCGGCAAGGTTTTTGTTGGCGTTGGGGTCTTTGTCATTGGTGGCGGCTTGCTTCAACTGCACCGCTTTCTGATAGGAATCGACGGCCATGTCCAGGCGCTTTTGCTTTTCCGCGGAATCGGTCTGCTTGGGAGCGGACATGCGGTAGGCATCGCCGAGCTTGAACCAGATGAGGTCGCGAGTGGCGTCAATCTGATTGGCCGCAATGAGGCTGGCAATGGCCGTCTCGTAGTCGCCGGAATCGGTGGCAACCTTGGCCGCCGCCAGCTTTTCGTTCAGGGACTTCACGGTGTTGACTTCTTTTGCTTGCTTCTCATGCGCTTCCTGCTGAGCCTTGAGCTGCTCGGGAGTCAAGCCCTGGCCCTTGGCGGTTTCCTCAGCCTGCTTTTTCAAGTCAAAGTCGAGTGTGTTCTCGTCCAGGGTGGCCTGAAACTTGTTGAAGTGGAACATTTCCTTGTTGGCTTTGGCGTCGTCCGCGCTCTTGTAGAGCGTCACGTTGTAAGTGCCCGCGCTAATGCCCAGGGAGAAATACTCGCCCTTCTTGTTGGTCTTGAGGGTATATTTCTGGCCGTTGTCCTGGTTTGCCCAAACGACCACGCCATCGACGATAGGATTGCCTTGAGCGTCCTTGCAAGTGCCCTTGACTGTTCCCGACGCCCCCTGCGCGAAAACCGGGGGCGCACCTAGTCCCAGCATTAAGAGAACGAGAGCGAAAACTGCGAAGTGTTTCTTCATCTTGGCCTCCCGGCACAAAAACGTTCTTGATTTATTGATTTCCGATTGTCGATTAAAAAATCGGTATGAGCCGCTCCTCTTGTTTTCAATGAACAATCAAAAATCACAATTCAACAATTTCCTTCTGCGCATAGGGAATCGGATCCGTTACACCCGCAGCCGCAAACGCCCGCAGCCGCAAGACGCAGCTATCGCACAGGCCGCAGGCCCGATCCTGACGGCTATAGCATGACCAAGTTAAATCGAATGGTGCGTTCAGTTCAAGCCCAAGGCGGACAATTTCCGCTTTGCGCATGGCGATGAGGGGAGTGACGATTTCGATGTTGCCCTCTTTCGTGCCGGCTTTGATGACCTGGTTGAACGCCTCATAATACGCAGGACGGCAGTCGGGATAGCCAGAACTATCCTGTTCGACGGCGCCGATATAGATTTTCGCGGCTCCGAGCACCTCGGCCCAGCTTACCGCGACGGATAAGAAGTGCGCGTTTCGAAAGGGCACGTAAGTGACCGGGATGTGATGGCCGACGGCGGATGCGGCGGGCACGGCAATGTTCTCGTCAGTGAGCGCGGAGCCTCCGATGGCGCGGAGAGCGTCATTGCGCACGAGGAGTTTGTCTTGAATATTCAGGCGATCGCAGATGGCCAGGAACGATTGGCGCTCACGGTGTTCGGTGCGCTGTCCGTAACTGACGTGCAACGCCGCGGTGGCATAATCGCGGGCCGCCAGCGCGGCGCAGACGCAGGAATCCATTCCTCCGCTGAGCAGGACTACCGCGCGTTTTGCCTCTTCGTTCATCGAGTCAAGAACCTGCAGGCTCAAGATTCTACCGGACGTGCGGAGCCGGCTGCTAGCCTCTAGCTGCTGGCTTCTAGCCAGCCACCGCCGTGATTCAGCCAGGAGCTAGAAGCTAAGCCGAGAAAGGTCTCGGGCTTGACGCTGAGCCGAGCCTTCTGCCAGGCGAAGAGCCGTGAGACCAGAACCATAGACAGGCGAGTGGCGGTGGTCGCCCGTCGCGGCTTGACCTCCCGCTCCAGATAGAGGGCCAACTGCGTGCTGCTTTCATGGAGCTGCGAGCATGCCACGGGTGCACTGGCAGAGCAACCTTACGTTTCAAGTCGATTTGCGCCTACGAATTAAGCGCGCACCGATTTTTGCGGAGGACAGGCGCAGAGCCAACTTCTCGAGCGTTTTATGCGTGCCATATAAGCACGCAGACCAGAAAATAGGGCGTCACGCTATGGCAGGCTAAGACCGCTCATTGAGGAACGATTTGGATAGCCCACCACCCATGCTCAACGGGGGTATATCCTATCGGGAGGCCACCCTCAAGTTGGGCGACATACTCAGTTACGAAGCCGGCGAAGGCAAGCTGTTTGTTTTGCGGATCCAAAGTCATCTCATAGCCGGCATAGGTGGTTAGTGGGACCCTGCTTATATAAGGTGTCAGAACAGAGAATCTGAGCAGGCCTGTCGCGTCATCGTACCCGCCGGACAATGCCGAAGCCCTTCCCCCAAAGTCCAGCGTGGAATTGACCACATTTCCAGTCACATCGACGGTCAGTTGCATAGTTCCCTGGGCGCCGTTGGAAACTACTGCATAGGTCCCCGTCGGATTTGCCATCGCTCCAACCTCGTGCCCAGCATTGCGCTGGTAGTCTTGGCTGTGAAGATTACCATAAGATAGGGTGTTGCGTCAATTTGAATCCTTGAATGGTGATGTCAAGCTGCCTGTGTAAATAGGTTGAGGGTGCGGGTTTTCCATTCCAGGTTGAATCTCTGGAAGATGGAGTAGAGGATGCGGTCGACACTGGCTACATTCACAAAACAAACCATGGGCCGGGTGCGGCGGCGCACTTCGACGAAGCAGCGCTCGATCACGTTGGTGGTGCGCAGCTTCTTACGCAGGTGCGGGGGGAAAGCGAACGCCGAAAGCAGTTCCGGCAGATCGCGCTCCAACTGGCGCACCATGGGACCGTACTTCCCGCGCCAACGGGCGCGGAAGGCGCGAAAAGCGGCTTCGGCCTGAGCGCGGCTTTCGGCCAAATAAATCGCCTGCGCTCCCGCTTTCACGTTGTCGTAGTCGGCCTTCTTCACTTTCTCCAGAATGTTGCGCATCTTGTGGGCCCAGCAGCGCTGATGCCGCACTCGCGGATAGACGGTGCGGATCGCCGCCGCCAGTCCGGGACAGCCGTCGGTGACGATCAGGCCCAGCGCCTTGCCCTCCAGCCCGCGCCGATACATATCCTCCAGCAGCCCTTCCCAGTCCGCTTGACTCTCGCCCTGACTCCGCAAAAACGCCAGCAGATGGCGGGTGCCGTCACGCCGCACTCCGTAGGCCACCAGCATCTGCACCCGCTTGCGCCCCGCCGGACGCCGCACCCGCAAGCTCACTCCGTCCAAAAACAGATACGCGTAGTTGTCTTCCAACCGCGCCTGGTGGAACTGGCGCACCACTCCGTCCAGATCCCGCGTCAGCTTCGACACCGTCTGCGGGCTCACCACCTCTTCGGTCACCGTGGCCACCACCCGCCCCACTTGCCGCGTCGAGATGCCGCGCAGAAACGCCTCCCGAATCAGCATCGACACATCTTCGGCGCGCCGCTGAAAAGGTTCCAGCCCTCGCGGCAGAAAACTCTTCCCTCGGGTGCGCGCCACGCGCAGCCGGATCGTCCCCAACCGAGTCACGAAATCCCGTTCGTAGTAGCCGTTGCGATAGGGCTGCCGCCGGCTGCGCCGCCGCTGATACACTTCGCGCACCGCATACCGGTCCCGCTCCCGCCGCGAATCCGCCTCCAAACGCTCTTTCCACAGCCGCTTCGTCTCTCCGTACACATCCCCCCAGAAACTCTCTCTCATCTCCGCCAGAAAATGTTGGTAATGCTCCGTGATTGGGATTATCTTCGCCATCGGGTGTAGGTCTCCTTTCCAGGAACGGCTTTAGCTTGTGAGGCCAAAGCCAACTTACACCCTCTCGCTTTTACACAATCAAAGTTACGTCACCCCTTGAATCGCTCCCTGGAAAAAGACCGTCCTTCTCCGCGCTGTATGGAGTTCCCATGGCAAACCTCTCTTAAACTCCCTTTACCGCCGGATCCCAGATGAACTTGTGCAATTGCAATCCCAGGCGCGCCGGAACGCTGTCCGCGAGCATCCACTCGGCTAACTCCTGGGGATCGAGCAAGCATTGCGAACTGTCGCGCGAGCCAGCCGCAACCTTGCGGAATGCGGGGGAGAATAGCACGGCATTCACGCGCTCGGCCAGAGCGTGTTGCCGGGTGAACTCGCGGGCAAATTCGTAGTCGGTGCGGCTGCTGAGGACGAACTTCACTTCATCGCATGCCGTGAGTGCCTCCAAGTTTTCGGGAAGAAAGGTGTCGGCCTCGCCGGAATCCGGACATTTCACATCGACGATCTTGATGACTCCGGCGGGTACCCGCGCCAGAGGCCGTTCTCCGCTGGTCTCCAGCAATACTCGATACCCATCTTCCAGCAACTGCCGCATCAACGGGAGCAGGTCGCGCTCCTGCAGCAGGGGTTCGCCGCCGGTGATCTCGACCAATCCGCCCGCCGGACTGAGGCGTTTTACTTCGGCGCACACTTCTTCCGAAGCCATCCTCCGTCCCCCTTGGAACGTATACTCGCTGTCGCACCAGGAGCAGCGGAGATTGCATCCTGTCAGACGAACGAATACGCACGGCAACCCGGCGTGTGTCGACTCACCCTGCAGCGATTTGTAGATTTCGGTGATCTGCATGGAACGCAGGCTGCCAGCCGCCAGTTGCCAGTTGCCAGTTTACGATCCCGACTGTCGCGAGACTGACGCTAGTAAACCGTTCAGAATTCTTCCGACCTCAGCACAGGATTGCAATAGGGCGGCCGTTTCTTCTCTCTTCAGATAGCCGAGATTCTCGGCGATTTGCATTTGGGTTTCTACTTCCATCAAAGAGCCACGGGCCTGTCCGAGAAAGTACCGGAATTTCCTTCTCCGAGAGGCGTCCTTGTCCTTCGGCAATATTACTTGGAATCGAAACTGCGGCCCGACGTAGCTGGGAAGTGAGTCCGAAAAGCTCGTCTTTCGGAAACCCGGCCGTGGCGCGATAGGTAGCCGTGACCAGATCCATTGATTTCTGCCACGCCACCAAGTCTTTGTAGGATCGTCCCATTGTGATCCCTTCCCGGCATCGTACTACTGGCAACTGGCAACCGGCGGCTGGCGACTATTATTCGCTGTAAGTGGCCGTGGTGGTATCCGTCTCGTACACGGTGACGTTCTTCACGCGCACGCGGCCGTTGGTCACGCTTTTCAATCGTGTGTTCGACTCGTCATAAAAATACTTGGCCAGATTTTCGGCCGATGGGTTGATTACGGTGAAGGGCTCGATATCGTTGATCATCTGGTGGTCGAGCCGTTCGATGACATGCTTCATCACCTCGCGCAGGTCCTTGAAATCGAGCAGCAGTCCGGCCTTGTCGAGTTCGGCGCCGGCGAGCGTGACCCGGATTTTGTAATTATGCCCATGCGGGTTTTCGCACTTGCCCTTGTAGTTGCGCAGGTAATGGCCTGCGGCAAAAGTATCGTCAACCGTGACTTCGAACATGCATCCCTCAGCGGCTCCGCGGGGAATACAAGACGGACCGCGTCGAACAGCCCAAACACTGTATTGTACCGCTCACCACCGCACTCCCGCTTGACTCGACCGCCGGCAAAAGGTAGTTTGCCTATTCGGCTTTCACCTGCAAAGGAGCGATTATGCTGCGCCTCAACTGGGTTCGTGTTGCACTGTTCATGCCGCTGTTCATAGCCAATCTCGCGGCCCAGAGCCAGCCGGACGGGTCCGAGTTTGAGGTCAAAGGGCATTACACGAAATACGAGTACAGAATCCCCATGCGCGACGGCGTGCACCTGTTCACTTCGGTATATGTGCCAAAGGACAGCTCCCGCCCTTACCCATTCTTGATTAACCGAACGCCCTACAGCGTGCGACCGTATGGGGTGGATCAGTACCGCCGAACCCTGGGCCCGTCTCCTGATTTCGGCAGAGCAGGATACATTTTTGTCTTTCAGGATGTGCGCGGGCGATACATGTCGGAGGGTACGTTCGTCGAGATGCGTCCGCACATCGACAATAAGAAATCCAGCCAGGATGTGGACGACAGCAGCGATCTCTACGACACCATCGAGTGGCTGCTCAAGAATGTGCCGAACAACAATGGGAATGCGGGCATCTGGGGGATTTCCTATCCTGGATTTTTTACGTCCGCCAGCATCATCGATTCGCACCCGGCGCTCAAGGCGGCCTCGCCGCAGGCTCCGATGACCGATCTTTTCATGGGCGACGACGCTTACCACGGCGGGGCTTTCATGCTGGCCGCCAACTTCGGTTTTTATAGTTCCTTCAAGCCGCAGGAAAATCCGCAACTGCCGCCCAAGACGCGCGTGCCCTTCGATTACGGAACTAAGGACGGCTATGAGTTCTACCTGAACGCGGGGCCGATCGCCAATCTCTCGAAATATCTTCAAGGTAAGGCTGCGCTTTGGGACGACCAGATGCACCACGACACGTACGACGATTATTGGAAGGCGAGGAATCTGGCGCCGCACATGAAGAATATCCACTGCGCCGTGCTGACTGTGGGCGGATGGTTCGATGCGGAAGATCTGCAAGGGCCGTTTAGCACATTCCACGCCATCGACAAGAACAATGCCTCGATCTTCAACGCGCTCGTGGTCGGCCCGTGGGTGCATGGCGGTTGGGAGCGGTACGACGGCGAGCACCTGGGGCGAGCGGAGTTTGCATTCAATACCGGCGACTATTACCGCAAGAACATTCTATTTCCGTTTTTTGAGCAATATCTCAAAGGCAACGGCGACGCGAAACTCCCGAAGGCGTATGTCTTCGAGACGGGCACGAATGTCTGGAGACTGTATTCGGCGTGGCCTCCGAAGGATGCGGAAGCGAAGACCCTGTACTTCCGCGCCGGTGGCGGCCTTTCGTTCGATCCGCCCGCTTCCGACGCGCCCGCTTTCGACGAGTACGTCAGCGACCCAGCCAAGCCCGTGCCGTTCGTGAACTATGCCGCGACAGGGGTGCCGCAGGAATACATGGTCTCCGATCAGCGGTTTGCCGCCAGCAGAACCGATGTGCTGGTTTATGAAACGCCGGTGCTGCAGGACGACGTGACCATTGCGGGACCTATCGCTCCGCGGCTTTTTGTCTCGACCAGCGGAACAGCTTCCGACTGGGATGTGAAACTGATCGACGTGTATCCTTCCGATTACCCTGACAGCAAACTCGACGAGCCCAAGTCCGAAGACGAAGCCAAGCCGCGAACCGACGTGCCCCCGCCTGCGTTCACCATGGGTGGATATCAGCAACTGGTGCGCGGCGAGCCGTTCCGGGGAAAGTTTCGGCGCAGTTTCGAAAAGCCGGAGCCCTTCATCCCCGGCAAGGTCGAAGAGGTCAACTTCACCATGCCGGACGTCAACCACACCTTCCGCCGCGGCCACCGCATCATGGTGCAGGTGCAGAGTTCCTGGTTCCCGCTCACCGACCGCAACCCGCAGACCTTCGTCAATATTCCAGACGCCAAGCCCGCAGACTTCGTGAAGGCGACCGAGCGGGTGTATCACGCGAAGGGCGAGGCTTCCGGGATTGTGGTGGGGGTGGTGGCGAGTGCGGGGGCGGCGGAGGGGAAATAGCGGTTGACGAGATCGATGCTCCTTACTACAATGTAAGGAATAGGAAATATAGAAAGGATCAGGTTTGCCAATGGCAACCATTACTTCAAAAGGGCAGGTCACCATTCCGGCGCAGGTCCGAACCAGGCTCGGGGTTGACGCTGGAGACCGCATCGAATTCGTGGAGGTGGGGAAAGGGGAATTCAACATCGTTGCCGCCACCCGCTCCGTACGAGAATTGAACGGCTTCTTGCAACGTAAGGGAAGGAAGCCGGTATCGATTGAGGAGATGAACGCCGCCATAGCGAAGGGCGCTTCCCGTTCCCGATGATCGGCCTCGATACAAATGTAGTAATCCGCTTTCTTACTCACAACCACGCCAAACAAACCGCAGCGGCGGTGAGAGTGATGGACTCGCTTTCCTCGGATTCTCCCGGATTTCTCTCCCTGATTGTTATCGCGGAAATAGTTTGGGTATTGAAGATCTCGTACGGCTTCACAAAGAAGGAAATTGAGCAGGTTCTGGAGGGCTTGCTGCGGAGCAAGGAGCTGGTTATCGAGCGAGCAGAGATCGTCTCACAGGCGCTGCGCAAATTTCGCGATAGCCGGGCTGGCTTTGCCGATTGCTTGATCGAGCGCTGCGGCCACGCCGCAGAATGTGAGCACACTTTCACGTTTGATCAAGATGCGGCGGAAGCCGGTATGCGACTACTCGGCTGATCAATTATCCTCGTTCCGTCGTAAGTAATTACTGCAGCCCGAAAAACTCTTCGACCACCCGCATCTCCGTAGTCTTCTTATAATTCGGCAGGCTCTCGATAAACACGCGGCCGTATTGCTTTTTCAGGATGCGATTATCGAGCAGGACGAGCAGGCCGCGGTCGTGGAGTGAGCGGATCAGGCGTCCGAAGCCCTGTTTCAGCGTGATCACTGCCGCCGGTACTTGATACTGGAAAAACGCGTTGCCGCCGTCGGCGTCAATCGCCTTTACGCGGGCGGCTACGACTGGATCGCTGGGGACGGCAAAGGGCAAGCGATCGATGATCACGCAACTCAGTTGCTCGCCTTGCACATCCACCCCCTGCCAGAATGAGGAGGTTGCAAACAGGACGGCGTTCGGTGTCAGCCGGAACTCCTCAAGCAGCGGGGTTTTCGGCGCGTCGCCCTGGCGCAGCATGGGAAACTCCAACACGCCCAATAACCGCTGGTAAACATCGTTCATTTGGGCGTAACTGGTGAAGAGCACGAACGCGCGGCCGCGAGTGATCTCCAGCAGCTTGCGAATGCGCTCCGCCGCCAGCGCCGTAAACTGCGGCGTACGGGCATCGGGCAGATCGGGCGGCACATAAAACAAAGCCTGATTTTCGTAGTCGAAGTGCGAAGGAAGGACCGACTCGCGGGCATGCTCCAAGCCGAGCCGTTGCCGGATGTATTCGAAGCCGCCACCGACGGCGAGGGTGGCCGAGGTCAGCACCGCACATTCGAGCTTCGACCAGAGGCACTCGCGCAGGATTGGGCCCACATCGATCGGTGTAGCCTGCAGGAAGACATTCTGCCGACCTTGGAAACTCTCTTTTGTTTTCTCCGTGTCGGAGCCTGCCCGGAGCGAAGTCGAAGTGTGTCTTCGTGGTGAGTTTGTTCTGCCTCGCCCGCCCCGCCGCTCGATCCAAAACACCGTGTTGCGATCGTCCGACTCCAAGGCGAAGGCGAGTTGCACCTGGAGTTCCTGCCCGCGGCGCACGAAGTTGAATATTTCTTCCGGTTTCTGCGGCAGGCCTTCCAGTTCGCCTGCCAATCGTGTCAGCGCCTGATTGAGGGCGAGGAACTCGTCTCCGTTTTCTTCCAGAAACTCGCGGCGATTCTCGAAGGCAAAGCGTCCCTCGCCCGGAGGCAACAGCGAAAAGAAGAATTGCGAGCGCTCGCGCAAACTTCCCAGCGCTCCCGAAAGTGACGCCGACATCACGCGGTTGTGTTGCAGCGAAGCTTCCACGTCGCGGGCAAGATCCTCGACGCGGAGGTTGCTCACTGAGATTCCGAAGTAGTTCCCCGCAACATCTTCCAATTCGTGCGCTTCATCGAAAATCACCGCCGCGGCTTCGGGCAAGATGCCCGCATCGGGCGCGCCATCGGCTTGCAGCTTGATGGCGAGATCGGCGAAGAATAAATGATGATTGACGATAATGATGTCGCTCTCCATCCCACGCCGGCGCATTTCGGTGATGAAGCAGCGCTCCCACTCGCTGCACTTCTGTCCGATGCACGCCTCGGAGCGCGCATCAAGCTTGTGCCAGAGCGCGCTGGCTTCGGGAAGTTCGGCAAGTTCCGCGCGGTCGCCGGTCCCGGTCGTTTTCTCCCAGGCGGCAATCGCGCGATATTGCTCGATCTCCTCCAACCCGCTGAGCACGGGCTGATCGGTAAGGTCGTAGAGTTTCTTGCGGCACAGATAATTATTGCGGCCCTTCATGTAGCAAACCGAAAGCCGCCGGTTCGAACTTTCGTCGCCGGAGGCCGGTTCACCACACAACGCCTGCTCCAGGAATGGAATGTCTTTGTAGAAAAGTTGTTCCTGCAGATTCTTCGTGCCGGTCGAGATGATCACGCGCTTGCCCGAGCGGATCACCGGCAGCAGATATGCCAGCGTTTTGCCCGTGCCGGTGCCGGCTTCTACAATCAAATGCCGCTTTTCTTCCAACGCCTGCTCGACCGCCTGCGCCATTTGCAACTGCCCGCGGCGGAATTCATAGGCGGGATGCGTGCGCGCGAGGACTCCGCCCGGAGTAAAAAACTGATAGAGAGACGCGTCCTTTCCGCTGGGTGCGGAGCGCGGAGGCGGCGCGGAAGACGCGGGCTGGGAACTCAAAGTCACGGAAGTCTCTATAATACGAGTTCCGGGCCATCACGCGGCGGGACACCATTGGGTCAGACGATCCAAAGGACAGTCGAGAGCTTGCCCTGAGCGAGGTCGAAGGGGCGGCTGTCCCCACATTAAGACTTATTTTGACTCAACCCACTTACAATTCGACCAGCACGCTCGCCACTACCGCAGCCGGCGTTCCCACGCTTGCCATCGTGGGCCGGCCCAACGTAGGAAAATCCACGCTGTTCAACCGAATCGTCGGTTCGCGGCGAGCCATCGTCGGCGACGAGCCCGGCATCACGCGCGACCGCCTCTACGGCGACGCGGAATGGCGCGGACGCCGCATGCGCATTATCGACACCGGCGGGATTCTCCCCGAAGAAAAAGATTTCATTCCATCGGAGATTTTTCGCCAAGCCCGGGTTGCGTTCGATGAAGCCGCTGCGATCGTCATGGTGGTTGACGGCCGCGCCGAACTTGCCGGGCCCGATTTCGAGTTGGTTCGCCTGCTGCGCAAGACTGGGCGTCCGCTGTTTCTGGCGGTCAACAAGGCCGATTCCGAAAAGCAAGCGTCCATTGTTGACGAGTTCCATCGACTGGGAATCAAACAGATGTTCCCCATCTCGGCGGAACATGGGCGCGGGATCGACGATCTGCTGGATGCTGTTTTAGAAATCCTGCCGGCTGAAGAAAAGTCTACCGCCGAGCACGCTGAGATCGCTGACGAAAAGATGGCAAGCGAGACAGCGGAGGCTGACGGAACTACTGACGACGTAGAGATCGCCCCCGTTTACGAAACCAAGGTTGCCATCATCGGGCACCCCAACGTGGGCAAATCCACGCTGCTGAATTGCCTGACGGGCTCCGACCGGGCCATCGTTTCGCCCATCCCCGGGACTACGCGCGATGCGGTTGACGAAATTGTCGAACACAATGGCCGCCGCTTTCGCTTCATCGACACTGCTGGCATCCGCCGCAAGGGCAAGACTCACCTGATGGCGGAAAAGCTTTCCGTGGTAATGGCACGCAAGCATCTGGAAGGCGCCGATATTGCGCTGCTGGTGATCGACGCCACCGAAGGCGTGAGCCAACTCGACGCCGCCATTGCCGGCTATGCTCATGAGAGCGGACGCTCGATGATCATCGTCGTCAATAAGTGGGACCTTGTCGTCAGCGGCGAGCTAAAAGCCGGCAGGCCGTCGAAAGCCATGCGCATGCGGGAAAGCAAGCGACCCGGCGACCGGGACACCTATGAAGAGCGCCTGCGCCACGATCTCAAGTTCCTGAATTACGCGCCCATCGTTTTTATTTCAGCCAATACGGGCAAAGGCACGGAGAAAATCTTCCCGCTGCTCGAACGGGTGGCCACCGAGCGCCGCAAGCGCATCCCTACGTCGGCCATGAACCGCTTCATCGAAACTGTGGATTTCGAGCGGGCCTCAGTCCCCATGCGCTCGCGCGTGAAAATTCTCTACATGACGCAGGCCTCGGTTGCTCCGCCGACGTTTGTGCTCTTCACCAATCGGGCGGTGAAGCTGCACTTTTCTTATCAGCGATTTCTGGAAAATCAGATCCGGAAGGCTTTCGGATTCTTGGGGACGCCGATCTGGATTAAGAATCGCGCGAGGAATTAGGCCGAGTTAGCTGGCGGTAGGCCAGAGCGGCGTCGATATGCGCCGGTTTGAGCGAAGGATAGCTGCGGAGAATCTCTTCTTTCGTCGAGCCCTCAGCGAGGCTGTCGAGAATCACAGTCACAGGGATTCGAGTGCCGGCGGCACAGACTTCTCCGCCGCATATACTCGGCTTGCCCTCGAAGAAATCCTGCCAGGCGACCATAGTTATATTGTATCGGGCCTCCGTTCCATAGCCAACGAAATCTCGCTTCATCGCCCCTATTCCCCCGCAACCTCCCGATCCATTGTGAGCAGTCCCACGCGGTCCACGCCTGCGTGGTGGGCCACGTCGATCACGTCGGCCACGTACTGGAAATCGACGTCAGCATCGCCGCGGACGAAGACTACTTTCTCTGCGCGGGTCAAGTAAATCTTTGCGAGGCGCGTCTCCAGGTCTTCCCAGCGCACGTCGTCCCGATTGATCTTCACGGTCGGCGGCTGATCTTCCTTCGTCCACACCACCTGAATGACGACCGTGCGTGGCTGTGAAACGTTCTGCGTTTGCCTTTGATCCGGCTGCGGAATTTGCGCAGTCTCTCCCTGCTCCTTGTCCATCGACACCACGACCATGAACACGATGATCAGGGTCAGCAGCACATCGATCAGCGGCGTGACGTTAATCTCGGGACCGCGCGCACCTCCGCCTGCCATTGAGAACGACATAGAAAGCTCCTCAGCTTCTCTTTTTCTCTTTGGCACGCGCGTGTCTGCAACATCAGACACCTGTGTCGGTGCGAGAGTTCCCGGTCTTGTATGCAGTGTGCTGGGCGCCAGCGAAACCAAGATTCCTCGCTTCGCTCGGAATGACAGCCTTATGAATGACAGCCTTATGAATAAGGAATGACAAACAGGGTGAGGGTCGCTTGTTGCGCGTTCTCGCGCCAACCGTGCATCATGGAACCACGGTAGCGCGGCGGAGGATGGCGGCCTGGAAAACAACGTGACTATGGAGCGCATCTTGCGAAGCGCGATCCTTGCAGTACTCGCCGCACTGGTCTTTACTTTGGCTCTCGCTCCGCCCGCGCGCGCCCAAGGCAATTACGAAATCCAGGTCTACGGCGTCAACACGGTCGCTCCCCGGTCGACCATGTTCGAAATTCATTCCAATTTCACCGTCGAGGGCAGCAAGACGGTGCAGGAAGGAGTCCTCCCGTCGAATCATGCCGAGCACGAGACGCTGGAAATCACGCAGGGAATCAACGACTGGGCTGAGGTTGGTTTCTACGTTTTCACCAGCATTCAGCCGGACGATGGGTGGCAATGGGTGGGCGACCACATTCGCCCGCGCGTGCGCGTGCCTGACTCGTGGCACTGGCCCGTGGGCGTGAGTTTGTCGACCGAGATTGGCTACCAGCGGGCCGCGTTCTCGCCGGATACGTGGACGTGGGAAATCCGCCCCATCGTTGACGAGAAAATCGGCCGCTGGTATTGGGCGCTCAATCCGGCGCTGGAGCGCTCCTGGCACGGGCAGAGCGTGAACCAGGGGGTAACATTTTCCCCCAACGCGAAGTTCAGCTACGATTTCACCAGGAAGATTGCGGGCGGGCTGGAATACTACGCGTCCTACGGTTCACTCACGGGATTCGACGCGCTCAAAGATCAGCAACAGCAGTTCTTTCCCGCGATCGATGTCGACTTCGGCCCGCAGTGGGAGTTCAATTTCGGCGTGGGCGTTGGCGCGACTCGATCCACCGATCACTTGCTCGTCAAATGCATAATCGGCCGCCGTTTCTCATGGCCACACGGCAACGGCGCGAAGCCCAAGAATCCGCAGGAATAGAGTTGCCGTTGCCGCGCAGGCGCGAAATACGGTCCGCCTCATCCCGCAGGCTCAGGGGTGGGCGGCAGCGGCGGCGGTTGTTCCGAGGGGTTGTAGAGCGGGGTCATGGGTTGGTGTGCGGACGGATAGAGCATCGCGCCCAGCGCCGGATAGCGCGCGGCCAAAAAATAAATCGAATACGCGGGAAAGAAAACGATGACCGGCACAGAAATCAGTGCGATCAGATATAGAAAACCCGCCAGCAGAACGCTCCCGACCACGACCGCGAGCGTAATCGTATAAACATTCCAGGTGAGCCCGGCGGTTTTGCCCGTCAGGACGGCAATGATGCTCAGTCCCACGGTTGGTATCGCGACGATTAATCCCAGGATCAAGGTCGCTATGCCAACCACAATTCCAGCGCCAATCGCCATCACGATCTTCATTCCGATGTAGCCGGCGTATGCGCCCTTCTCGGCTTCGATCATGGGCCATAGCCGCCGCCACCCTTCGATCGCGTCGATGCCTTCCAGAGCCATTTGCGGCACCACAAAATCCTTCGTCAACACAGAGATGACCGCCATGGCCACGACAAAAACCAGCAGCGCGAAGATAAGAACGATTCCGCCTAACACCAGCGCGACCACATGCTCTTTCGGTTCCCTGAACCATCCCACCGCGAATGCAAAGCCTGCAGGGATAACAACCAGCACGAGAAGGCCGGCAAACGTAGCCAGAAGAAAAAGCAAGTGCCACAAGAAGTATCGCCATCCCTCGCTTTGCCTGCGGCTCCAGCCCTGCCGGATGTGGCATTCTTTGGCGATGACGCTGTCGAACAAAACGAAGCGCATCACACTGCTGATGTACATGAGAATGATGCCCAATGCGAGCGCAGCGATGACGAGGACTGCGATCAAGCCGGCCAGGAGTATGGGATCAATTCCAGAAAATCCACTTCCCGCGGAACCAGGATTATCGAGGAAGTGCCGTGAGGTTCCGGAATGTTGGGGAAGGTTGAAGGTGGAGCGGTTGAAACCGCTGCCAGAGCCCAATTCCCCGGCCAGTAGTCCGACTACCGCGAGCCTGGTCCACTGCCAGAACCGGAAAGGCTGGAAGAGTTGTTGTTTGCTGTGCTGAAACGCGAGAGGGATCGTGTCCACGGCGGAGATCGGCAAAGCGCACCTCGGGCTAGGAATGACTCAGCAGCAAGGTACCGCGAATCGTGCCGCGGATCAAATCAATTCGGGGAAACGGAAGCAAAAGTCAAAAGTAAGAAGTCAAAATGCAGAAGCAAAAACTCGGAAGCCTGCAATCATCCCGATTCTACTTCTGCATTTTTACTTCTGAATTCTGACTTTCTTTCACTCATACCGTAGCGCTTCCACTGGCTCCAGCTTCGACGCCCGCAAGGCCGGGACCAGTCCGCTGATCACGCCCACCACGAGCAGGACCGCGCTGGAAAGCAGGACCGTCATCATCGAAATCCGCAAGTGAATATCGCCCTGCCCGGAATCGTCCTCGAACAGCGGTCCCATCATGGGCAGCGTCCCGACGGCCCAGGCGATCACATAAGAGAGGGCCACGCCAATGGCGCCACCCAGGATCATGATCAGCAAAGTCTCCGCCAGAAGTTAAAACAATGGCCGCGGAGCGGCTCTTTCTGCGCATTCTGAGGACCGAATTTGAGGAGTTGCGCAGAGCCGCTCTACGAACCTTCAGATTTCCCCGTCGTAATGCCAACCCGCTCCATCCAGCCTTCGAAGGCCGAAAGCGCCAGTTCGCACTGCACCTTGTGCCGTTGCTTGCGATCGCGGATTTTCTCCTCGAGAGCAGGCAAAAGATCGAATGTGATATTCGCCGGCTGGAAGTTCTTCGCGTCGGCGTGCGTGACATAATGCGTCAGCGATCCGAACGCCGAAGCGCGCGGCGGCGGCACCGGCTCATCTCCGCGAACCAGAGCCGCGGCGTGCATTCCCGCCATCAGCCCGGTTGCAATCGACTCCACATAGCCTTCCACGCCGCAAATTTGTCCCGCAAACAACACTCGCGGATGCGCCTTCATCTGCAGCGTCTCCCGCAGCAGCGCGGGCCCGTTGATATACGTATTGCGATGAATCTGGCCATAACGGAGAAACCGCGCATTCTCCAGCCCCGGGATCAGGCGCAGCACGCGGGCTTGTTCTCCGAACTTCAAATGGTTCTGAAAGCCCACCAGGTTATAGGAATCCGCGCGCAGATTTTCCTGGCGCAACTGCACCACCGCATAGGGCATCCGTCCGGTGCGCGGATCTTTCAGGCCCACCGGCTTCATCGGTCCAAAGCGCAGCGTATCCCGCCCGCGGCGCGCGATCTCTTCAATGGGCAGGCAGCTCTCGAAGTAATTCAACTTCTCCCAATCGCGCTCCTCCACCGACTGGGCCGCCAAAAGCCCATCGTAAAAGCGATCATACTGCTCACGCGTCATGGGACAGTTGATGTAGTCCGCCGAACCTTTGTCATACCGCGCGGCCATATATACCAGCGACATGTCAATCGAATCCGCGTCTACAATCGGGCTGATCGAATCGTAAAAATACAGGTGCGGGGTGTGTGGGGCGGGGGCTTCCGCCCCGGGTTTTGACTCTTCCGCCGTCTGGCTCAAGCGAGCAATCTCCGCGGCCGCCATGTCGGAAGTCAGCGGTCCCGTGGCGACAATCGTGACGCAGTTCTCATCCGTTTCTTCAACGAAAGTCGCCTCTTCCCGGCGCACGGTAATCCGTGCTTCGCGCGCAACCGCTTCAGTCACCTTCGCCGCAAATGCCACTCGATCTACTGCCAACGCATGCCCCGCCGGAACCGCGCACAGCCGCGCAACTTGCAGCAGCAGCGACCCCGCCCGCCGCATTTCTTCCTTGAGCAGCCACGGAGCTGTATTCTCGCTGTCCGACTTCAGCGAGTTCGAGCACACCAGTTCGGCGAAATCCGCGGTCTGATGTGCCGGGGTTGACCGCACCGGCCGCATTTCGAACAACTCGACCTGCACGCCGCGCCGCGCACACTGCCACGCGGCTTCCGACCCGGCCAGTCCAGCGCCGATAATTCTGACCACAGCTTTCATGATTTGCAACGCCACTCCAGGGTTTCCGTGCAGGATCGGCACTAGCAGCTTACAAGTGTATATTGGAGCCGCGGCAAGGCACTCCCCAGCGCTCCCCCGTCAGTGCAGGATCAATGTCGACTGGCTGGCGACGCACATCCAGGCGCCCTTTCGATTGATCCAGGTGTTGACGAAGCGCTCGCGGTGCAAATACGGCTTGCCATTTTTTGTGCCTTTTTCGAGATATACGCCGACCACCACCGCGCTCTGTCCGTAGGACTGCACCCGCATGGATTCGCTCACAATGTGCTCGAAATGGAGCGCGGTCGCGTTCAGGCTGGCCAGGTACTGTGCCTTGTTCATCTCGGCGCCGTCGTAGTCGATATAGATCAACTCTTCAGCCAGCAGAGGACCGAGCGCCTTCGTGTCCTGTTGCTGGACGGCCTGGTTCCAGGCGTTCTCCAGGGAGAGGATTCTGCCGCGGTCGCCATCGGGCGCGCTTGCAGCCTGAGCGCTCAGTCGAGGCGCCAACAGCAGAAAAATCGTGAGCAGCTTCCACATCTCAGCTTCTACTCCTCGCGCACGGCGCGGAAACGAAAAACAACGCACTGCAACCAGAGGCCAGGGCCCACCTTCAATGCAGGATCGGAGTCGACTGGCTCACCACGCACAGCCAGTTCCCGTCTTTGAACGTCCAGGCATCGACGAAGCGGGCGCGCCGCACATAAGGTTTTCCATTTTCGACGCCCTTGGTAACGTAGACTCCGGTGACCACCACCGTGCTGCCAAACATGTGCGCCGTCATCGACTGGGTTACCTCCTGCTGCGGATGCAAGTTTGTCGATTTTATCCACGCCAGAAACTCAGCTTTGGTCCTGAGAATGCCGTAGTAGTCCACGTACACCATGGAATTGTCGAGGATTGCATCCAGCGCTTTGGTATCCTTCCGTTCCGCGGCTTGGTTCCAGGCGTATTCCAAGGCAAGAACCTTCGTCACCGCACCCTCATCCGTACTATTCTGTGCCGCGGCGAACAACAGTGCCGAGCAAACCAGGATAACGACAAAACCAGTAGTTTTCACGGGATAGGCCCGTTAGGAGATATCGGCATTCGCGATGGTTTTCTGTAGTGCGGCAGGCAGCGCGCATAACGCTTCGTCGCGTGGAATCCACGATTCATCTATCATGGGTGAAATCTGTTTACGATCTTGGAGGACCCGATGGCACGGATTAGCTTGATTGCCCCGGAAACCGCCTCTCCGGAATTGCGCGAAATTTACGACACGACCCTTCGCGGCAAACCTGGCAACGTGCAGAAGGCGCTGGCCCATCGTCCCGAGATGCTTAAGAATTTTCTAAACTTCTATGCCAGCGTGGGACGATCCCTGGACCGCAAGTTGTATGAGCTTATCTATCTCCGCATTTCACTCATCAATGGATGCCGCTACTGCACGCAACACCACGTCGCGTCGTCCAAACGTGCCGGTCTCACCGCCGGAGAGTGGACGGCGCTCAAGGCAGGAGATTATTCAGGCTATGGCGAGAAGGAGCGGGCGGCGCTGGTTTACGTCGAGAAACTGACGCGTGCCCCGCGCGAAATTACGGAAGCCGACTTTGACGGACTGAAGAAGCACTTTTCCGACCCTGAGATCGTCGACCTGCACATGCTCGCGGGCCTTGCCAATCTCACCAACCGCATAACCGATCCGTTGGGATTGGAACTGGAGTTTCCGGAAGAAAAAATCTAGAGAAGTGAGCGATTGTGCAATCGGGTCATTGGGCGATTGGGTTTGGCTTTTCAATCGCTCAATCACAAATCGCCCGATGGCCCAATTCTTACAGAATCTCGCGCGCATCGCCCACGCGCCGCGTTACTCGCTCACGATCAAGATACTCCAGCAGTGGAATCGCATACTTGCGGCTGACTCCGGTCAGTTCCTTGAACTTGGCGACATCAATGGCCGCCGACTTCACTTTGTAGGCGGCCAAACTCCGGCGCAACACTTCCAGCGCGCTCCGATGAAAGACCAGTTCGCCGGAAACCTTGATCAACACCTTGTCCCGCAACAGCAGCGTGACAATTTTCTGCGCCCGCACCTTGTCGATCTCCAGCCCGGCGATCACTTCTTGCAGAGCGGGCACCTTCAGGCCCGCCGAGGCAAACGCGTCTTCGATTTTCTTTCTGGATTCGGCTTCTTCATCTTTCATCACTACGCCGCAACCGGGCAAGCGCACAAGGTCGCCCACCACCTCGATCTTCTTCTCCCGGATCAGCATGGCTGCGACTGGCTCAAAGACATCCAAGGTCGCGTCTACCTGCGCGCGCAATTCTTCTTTGCTGATTCCCCCGACCAGAGGATTCTTCTTATGAAAATTGTCTACTGCGCCGACGATGCGCGACTTTAAGGTTTCGAATGCAGGCGTATGCAGGAACATTTCTCCGGCGCGTACCGCCGCACCCGTTCGCACCAGTTCCTGCAGCCGTATTTCGAGCACAGGCCTTGCGCAGCCAGTTTCGAGCACAAGCCGCGACATCGAGATTCCTTGATGATGCCGGCGCGCGATTCTGGCTTTCAGAACGGCTTCGGCATTGCCTTCCGCCAGCACTTTCAGGAAATCGATTTGCCCCGGCATGCGCGGAATCGGCGCTGCGTCCAGAATAATTCCGCCCCCGATCGTTGCTACCGGCGAAAACTGCCGGATGATGAATCGATCCCCCGGCAAAAGCAACGCCGCTTTCGGCAGCTTCAACCGGGCAAACGCCAGTTCGCCTGGAGCAATCTGCTTCGTCCCGTGCAGCACAACCTCGGCCACCGTTTCCATGGTGTACGAATGGAAGTGCACGCGCGTGCGGTTTTTCAAGGCGTGAGGCGCGGAAGCCAGCAGACGCAACGAAACGTCCGCCCTGCGAGTGGTTTCAAACAGCTTCGGGGGCGCCAGGGTCATGCCGCGCGACACGTCTTCCGTACTCGCGCCCGCGAGATTCAGCGCGGTGCGTTGTCCAGCAACGGCCGCCTCCGCCGTTTGCCCATGCACTTGCACGCCACGCACGCGCACGCGCCGCCCGGATGGGAAAACCTCCAGTTCGTCCTCGGGATGTATAGTTCCCGCCACCAGTGTTCCCGTCACCACCGTCCCAAAACCTTTCATGGTGAACACGCGGTCAACTGGGAGCCGGACGATGGCTCGCGAATCCCGTGGCTGCGCCTCGGCGGCCACTGCAACCATCGCCTGCTTCAGCTCATCCAGGCCAGCGCCGGTCAAAGAACTCACGGCGAGGACCGGGGATTCCGGCGTTTCTAGAAATGTCCCGCGCAGAAACTCTTCCGCCTCCAAGCGGACGACCTCAAGCGTATCGGTGTCAACGGCGTCAGATTTGGTCAGCACGGTAATGCCACGCTGCACGCCCAGCAACTGCAGGATGTCGAAGTGCTCGCGGGTTTGCGGTTTGATCGCCTCATCCGCCGCAATCACCAGCAGCACCAGATCAATTCCGCCCACGCCTGCCAACATGTTGCGTACAAAACGTTCGTGCCCGGGAACATCGACAAAGCCCAGCCGCAGTATCTCGCCGTTGGGCGCGGGCAAGTCCATGTGCGCAAAGCCGAGGTCAATCGTGATGCCTCGCCGCTTCTCTTCCTCCAACCGGTCAGCGTCTATCCCGGTTAACGCCCTAACTAGCGCCGTCTTGCCGTGGTCGATATGGCCCGCCGTTCCTACAATAATAGATTTCATTGTCACCGCAACCAGTATAGCCAGTGGTTGTGGCCAGGAGATTCCCGGCGGCAGAGAATGGCGGTTGCCCTACCCAGCCGCCCCGCTAAGTGCGACAATAGAAAATCCCCATGACCACCTCCACGACTTCTGCCATTTCTCTGGAGATCCTCCGGCAGCACGGCCTCACTTCCGACGAATACGAAAAGATCAAGCAGCTTCTCGGTGAGCGCGAGCCCACGCTCACCGAACTTGGCATCTTCCGCGTGATGTGGAGCGAGCATTGCTCCTACAAATCGTCGCGCGTGCACCTGAAGCGCCTGCCCACGCGCAGCAAGCGCGTGCTGCAGGGGCCGGGAGAGAATGCCGGCATCATCGACATCGGCGACGGCTGGGCTTGCGCTTTCAAAATTGAGTCGCACAATCATCCGTCGTTCATCGAGCCGTTTCAGGGCGCAACCACCGGCGTAGGCGGAATCCTGCGCGACATTTTCACTATGGGTGCGAGACCGGTCGCAGTAATGGATTCTCTGCGCTTTGGGCCGATCACCCGGGTGCAACGGACAGCCGAGGCGGCTGTCCCCAGACAAGCTGTAGCAACGCAGTCTGAAATCCACAAAAATCATTCCATTCTCGAAGGCGTGGTCAGCGGCGTCGCTTCTTATGGCAACTGCTTCGGCGTGCCCAACCTCGGCGGCGAGACGAAGTTCGAGCCGTGCTATTCCGGCAACCCGCTGGTGAACGCTTTCGCGATGGGCCTGGTCCGCAAGGATGAAATTTTTTACGCGCGTGCCGCCGGCGAAGGCAATCCGGTCATCTACGTGGGCGCCAAGACCGGACGCGACGGCATCCACGGCGCAACGATGGCCAGCGAGGAATTCAGTGAAGCCTCGGAAGCGAAGCGCCCGAATGTGCAGGTGGGCGATCCGTTCCTGGAGAAGCTGCTGCTCGAAGCCTGCCTCGAAGCCATGAAGACTGGAGCGATTGTCGGCATTCAGGATATGGGCGCTGCGGGACTGACCTGCTCTACCTGCGAGATGGGCGGCCGCGGCGGCGTCGGCATCGAGATTGAGCTCGACCGCGTGCCGCAACGCGAAACTGGCATGACTCCCTACGAAATCATGCTGAGCGAGTCACAGGAGCGCATGCTGCTAGTGGCACAGAAAGATCGGGAAGGGGAAGTCTTCCGCGTATTTGAAAAGTGGGGACTCGATGCGGTGGAGGTCGGAAAGGTTACAACCGATAACAAGTTGCGCGTGCGGCAGCACGGCGAAGTCGTCGCCGAGATTCCGAATCAGGCGCTCACCGACGAAGCGCCCGTGTACAAACGTCCGCTGGCGCGGTGGGAGCCGCCAGTGCCGCGCGAAATGCCGGAGCATATTCAGCTCGACGGCAGCAGCGACTTCACGCAAGATCTGAAGCGGCTTCTGGCCAGCCCGAACATCTGCGGCAAGCGCTGGGTGTGGCAGCAATACGATCACATGGTGCAGACCAACACCGTCGCAGCGCCGGGTGCGGGCGACGCGGGCGTAATTCGCATCAAGAATCCAAATCCAGGCGAACCACAGCGCGGGCTGGCGATGGCGCTCGATGGCAACAGCCGCTGGTGTTATCTCGATCCGCGGCTGGGTGCGATGCATGCCGTCGCCGAAGCCGCGCGAAAGGTGGCGTGTTCGGGAGCGGCTCCCGTGGGCGCGACCAATTGCCTCAACTTCGGCAATCCCGAGAAGCCGCACATCATGTGGCAGTTCTCGCAAACCATCGATGGAATTACCAAAGCCTGCGAGGAGTTGGAGATTCCCATCACCGGCGGCAACGTCAGCTTCTACAACGAAACGCTGGGCGAAGGCATTTATCCCACGCCGGTGCTCGGAGTGGTGGGGATTCTCGACGATGTGCGCAAAACCGCGAAGATGCATTTCGCCGCCATGGGACGCACGATCGTGCTATTGCGCGCCGGCGAGGCAGCCGATATCACCGATGTAGAGAATGAGTTCGGGTCGTCGGAGTACGCAAAGGAAATTCTGGGCGCGTTGTGGGGATATCCGCCAGAACTCGATTTGGAGAAAGAGGCTGCGTTGCAGAAAACCGTCATCGAGTTGATTCAGCAAGGCTTGGTGGAATCGGTGCATGACTGTTCGGACGGCGGACTAGCCGTGGCGCTGGCGGAGAAAACGTTTGCCAAAGGTGTGGGCGTATGCGTGAATCTCGCGTCGAACGGACTCCCTACGGAGTTTGTGCTGTTTGGCGAAGATGCAAGCCGCGTTGTGCTCTCGTGCGACCCGGATAACGTGGCGCGGATCCAACAGATGGTGGGGCAACACGGAATCGCCGTGGACTTGCTGGGACAAACGATTCCGGAGCGGCTGGAAATTTCCGTTGCCAGCCAGGTGGTTGTGTCTGCGTCAGTTTCTGAGTTGAGCATTGCCTATGAAAGTGCTTTGGAGTTCGCGCTGCGTGCTGAGGTGGAGGCTGTGGCTGCGGATTGAAGGTCCTGAATCGCAGGGATCGCGGCGAATGGCCGCAGAGTTCGCCGAGAATAGCTGCCGCGCATTGGCTGTGGTTTTGAGTTAAGAGCTAAAGGCTAAGGACTAAATGCAGATTTCCGATAAATTTCACGACGAGTGCGGCGTGGTGGCGGTCTTTGCCCATCCAGAGGCGGAGAAGCTCGCTTACCTGGGACTTCATGCGTTGCAGCATCGAGGGCAGGAGTCGGCGGGGATTGTTACCTCCGATGGGCTGACTTCGCGCGTGCACAAGGCGATGGGCCTGGTCGCCGACATTTTTACCGAGGATGTTCTCTCTAAGATACGGGGCACGCTGGCTATCGGTCACACGCGCTATTCGACCGCGGGCGATTCGGCGCTGCTGAACGCGCAGCCGATTCTGGTGGGATCGAATAAGGGGTCGATTGCGGTGGCGCATAACGGCAATCTGGTAAACGCGGCGGAGGTTCGCAGCCGGCTGGAGGGCCAGGGGTCGATTTTTCAGACCAACAGCGATACCGAGGTGATCGTTCACCTGATCGCGCTTTCGCGGGAACACACTCTGCCCGAGGCCATCGCGGACGCCCTGCAGCGCGTGGAAGGCGCGTTTTCGCTGGTGCTGATGAGTCCGGACCGGATCATAGCGGCGCGCGATCCGCGCGGCTTCCGGCCGCTGGCCATGGGACGCATTCCGGCGCTCGAAGGCCAGAAGCGCGACACCATCGTCTTCGCGTCGGAGACCTGTGCCTTCGATCTGATCGGCGCCACCTACGAGCGCGATGTAAAGCCCGGCGAGTTGATCGTGGTTGGACCGGAAGGCATCACCTCGCGTTTTTATTCGACGGCAGTGCCGCAGTCGAGTTGCATTTTCGAGCACGTGTATTTTTCGCGCCCCGACAGCATAGTGTTTGGCCGCGCGGTGCAGACCAGCCGCGAAGAGCTGGGACGGCAGTTGGCGCGCGAGGCACCGGTAGAGGCCGACGTGGTGGCCCCTGTGCCGGATTCGGGCGTGACTGCGGCGGTAGGCTTTGCGTCGGAAAGTGGGATTCCGTTTCGCTTTGGCCTGATCCGGAATCACTACGTGGGACGCACGTTTATCGAACCGAGCCAGAGCGTGCGCGATTTTGGGGTAAAGCTGAAGCTGAATCCGGTGCGGTCACTTCTGGAAGGCAAGCGCGTGGTGCTGGTTGACGATTCGATTGTGCGCGGCACCACCAGCCGCAAAATCGTGCGCATGATTCGGAACGCGGGAGCGAAGGAAGTCCACATGCGGATTTCTTGTCCGCCGACCATCTCGCCCTGCTACTACGGCGTGGATACGCCTTCGAAAAATCAACTGATCGCCGCCAATAAATCGATCGATGAAATCCGCCAGTACATCCGCGCCGATTCGCTGGCTTACCTTTCACTGGAAGGGCTCAAGAAGGCTTGCGGCGACGGGGAGAAAACTTCTTATTGCTCGGCCTGCTATACCGGCAAATATCCTACCAACATTGTGGACGTGGATGAGATATTGCCGGTGAGCGTGCGGAGGTAGGTCAAGAACGGAAGCTAAACCGCCAAGTACGCCAGGATTGCGCGAAGGACGCCAAGAAAGACAACTGCGTGAAACCGCCGCATGCTGTCCCAGGTTGCTATTTCCGCGCTTGCGCCACGCGGGGGATCGATTGAAGATCCGGCCTAATCCGAACTTCATTCCAATCCCGCAGCAGTTGTCCGACTTCCTCTGAAATCGTTCGGCTGATTTCCATGACCAGCCAGCCGCCGGGCTTGAGCGCTGTGTGGGCTTGCGGAATCAGACGCGCGATCACCTCCACTCCGGTTGGGCCGGCAAAGACGGCGTTGCGCGGCTCAAACTTGCGGACTTCGAGTTGGACTTGATCTTCTTCCGATTCGCCGACGTAGGGAGGGTTGGAAACGATGAAGTCGAAAGAGTTGCTCTCGAATCCTGTGAGCAGGTCGGCTTCGCGGAAATGGATGCGGGATTGGAGTTGATGGCGGGCGGCATTGGCGCGGGCGATTTCGAGAGCGGCAGCAGAGATATCGGTCGCGTGGATTTCGGCGTCCGGCAATTCTTTAGCGAGCGCCAGCGCGATGCAAGCCGAGCCGGTGCCGACGTCGAGGATTCGGCTTTCGGCTTCCGGCTTCCGGCTTCCGGACGCCCCGACCGCCGACGACTGCAATTCCAGCACGGTTTCGACCACATGCTCGGTTTCGGGGCGCGGGATCAGCACGGCGGGCGAGACGATGAAATCCATGCCCCAGAATTCCTGATGGCCCGTAATGTACTGCGCGGGAACGCCGCGGGCGCGCTCGGCCAGCGCGGCGTCGTAGCAATTTGCTTCGTCGGCGTTGAGTTCGCGCTCGGGATGGGCGTAGAGGTAGGCACGCTCGCAGTTGAGGATGAACATCAAGAGAAGCTCCGCGTTCATGCGCGGGGAAGGAACGTGTTCCGCAGTCAGGCGGGCGGTCGCAGAAGCGAGGGCTTGCTTCAGTTGCACAAGACTATTTCACCACAGAGGCACGGAGGCACAGAGAAAACAAAAATCATGGCAACGGTTTGTTAGCTCGGGTTTGTCTTGCTTGCCGCCCTAACTCATAGCCCAGGTAAATCATCTGGCCGATGTGGTGCTGCATGTGGGCGGCGCATTGCATGACCATCTCAAGTCGATTTCTGGCATCGGTTCCGACTCCTGAGTATTCCGCGGACCAGTCTTCCGCCGACTGAGCGCGCACGGTTGCGAGCACCAACGCAACAGCGTCGTCAAAGCATTTGAGGGCTTCGTCCTTCGTGGGCGGATTCGGGTCATTAAACTCGCGCGGGCGGTCGCGGACGTAGCCGGTCTTCGCAATCTGCGCGCCGATGTAGTAGTTCAAGTTGCCGGTGAGATGCAGGACCAGGTGGCCGAAGCTGTTGCCAAAAGGGAAGGGCTTTTGCCAGAACTGGGCGTTAGTCAATGGCGCAGCCAGTTGACGGACTCGGGCGGCGTTCTTCATATAGCCTTCGGTGAGGATGGAAGAAACGGTCGAATGCAAATCGCTCATGTTTCGTCCCGCTAGAGAAAAGCCTCCGATTTGATTTTGTTCGCGACTCCTAAACGAAGCTAGCAGTTTCCTGCTTCAGCTTCTCGGCCTGGTAGTGCGTGGTAAGAGCTTCGATCAGCGGCTGGAGTTTGCCATCCATCACTTGTTCAAGCTGGTGCAGGGTGAAACCGATGCGGTGGTCGGTGACGCGGTTTTGCGGAAAGTTATAGGTACGAATCTTCTCGCTGCGATCGCCGGAACCGACCATGGCCTTGCGCTCCTTGGCCAGCGCCTGCTGTTGTTTTTCCATTTCGATTTCGTAGAGGCGGGAGCGCAGCACGCGCATTCCTTTCTCGCGGTTCTTGATTTGAGATTTCTCGTCCTGGCAGCTCACCACCGTGTTGGTGGGAATGTGAGTAATGCGGACCGCCGAGTAGGTCGTATTCACCGATTGTCCGCCCGGACCGGAGGAACAGAAGGTGTCGATGCGCAGGTCTTTGGCTTCGATCTTGATGTCCACGTCTTCCGCTTCGGGAAGCACGGCGACCGTGACGGCGGAGGTGTGGACGCGGCCCTGCTGCTCGGTCGCGGGAACGCGCTGCACGCGGTGCACGCCGCTTTCATACTTCAACTGGGAAAAAACGCGGTTCCCTTCGATAATCGCGATAACTTCTTTCAGGCCTCCTGCTGACGACTCCGAAGAAGAGAGGATTTCAACCTTCCAGCGCTGAGTTTCCGCGAAGCGCGTGTACATGCGGAAGATTTCGGCGGCGAAAAGCGTGGCTTCGTCCCCGCCCGTGCCGGCGCGGATCTCGAGGATGATGTTTTTCTCGTCGTTGGGATCTTTCGGCAGCAACAGAACTTTCAGTTCTTCTTCGACGGCCGCGACGCGGGGCTCCAGTTTGTTCAGTTCTTCCTGAGCGTAGGCGCGCATCTCGGGATCTTTTTCCTCGGCGAGCATGGCTTTACTTTCGGCTATGCCCCGCGTGAGATCCTTGTATTCGCGATACTTCTCGACCACCGGCGCGATTTCGCTGTGCGCCTTGGCGGTCTTCTGGTATTTCGCCGAATCGTTGACGATATCCGGCGAAGCGAGAGCCTGGGTCAGCTCTTCGTAACGGGCTTCGATTTGGTCCAAGCGTTCAAACATAGTCGTTAGTCGCTGGTCGTTAGTCGTTAGCCCTTTGCTTCATGCGGCTTTCTCACGCAACGAGTTAATTAGGCTATTCAGGCTTCGGCCTATGACGTCTGCCGACGCCAGTAGCCGCTGCGCTTCTTCCGTGCTTATGTATTGTAATTCCCTTGCAATCATAATCTGTGTTTGCACTTCCAAGAGCGATCCTCGCGCATGGAGGAGAAAACGTCCAAATTCTCCGTCGGAGCGGTGGCCTTTGCCTTCGGCAATATTGCTCGGAACCGATACCGCTGCCCGCCGCAGTTGCTGACTCAGGCCGTACAACTCGTGCCGGGGAAACTGCTCTGTTGCTCGATAGACTTCGACTGCAAATTTCATCGCTTCCTGCCAGACGCGCAAATCCTTGAAGGATGCTGACATGTTAGAACCTCTCAAGAAACTGTACTGCATGAGCTATGAGGGGCTAACGACTAACGACGAGCGACCAACGACGGTTTCCCGGGTTGGGAACCCTAGGCGATCACCAGTTCGCCGCCGTTCTCTTTTTCCAGAGCCATGGCGTGGTCGAGGGCGACGATGGCGCACTGCGCCTGCTCGTCGGATGGAGGCTGCGTGGTGATGCGCTGCAGCCAGAGGCCGGGAGCGGTCATCAAGGCGAACAGCGAGCCGCGATGTTTGGCGGCGAAACGGATGATTTCGTAAGACACACCGGCGATCACCGGCAGCAGCGCGATGCGCGAGGCGAAGCGAGCCCAGAATGTGGTGAACGGAACCAGCATGTAGAAGCCAATCGAGATCAGCATCACAGTCATCAGGAAGCTGGTGCCGCAGCGCGGATGGAACGTCGAATATTTCTGTACAGCCGCGGTTTCGAGCCGATCGCCGTTCTCGAAAGCAAATACAGTCTTGTGCTCGGCGCCGTGATACTGGTAGACGCGGCGAATGTCCGGGAACAGCGAAACGCCCCAGATGAACAGAAGGAACAGGATCAAACGCACTGCGCCGTCGACCAGGTTGAACACAATCTGGCCGCCGAGCGCGGGATTAAACTTCTTGAATTCCGTGGCCGCCAGCAGCGGCAGGTACTTGTACATGAAGATGAAGAACGCCAGGGAGATGACGACGTTGCCGGCCGCCAGCCATCCGCTGATGGTGGCGGCTTTTTCCCGGGTCTCGGAGGATTGCTGCGCTTGGATGGGTTCCGCCTCGCTTCGCTTCGGCGGGACAGCCGGGAGCCTGCCCTGAGCCTGCTGAAGGGCGGCTGTCTCCACATGAGCATTCTCGCTTTGCATCACATCTTCGATAGCAACATTGGCCGAGAAGCGCAGTGCGCGGTAGCCGAGCGACATGGCGTAACCGAGCGTCATCACGCCGCGCACGATGGGCCAAGCCATCCACTTATGCTTTTCCGAGGGACGATCGAGGGGCTGGCTCAGGGTGACCATTTCGCCCGAGGGTTTGCGGCAAGCAATCGCCCAGGCATGAGGAGAACGCATCATCACGCCTTCGAGCACAGCCTGCCCGCCGACCAGGGTTTCTTCGCCACTTTCAAGCGCGGGCAGAAGCTGCACGGCCACCAGGAAACGCACGAGATTTCGCAGAGGGCGCACGACGATTAGATGCTCCGGGCGGCTGGAACGCACCATGACTAGGGTACCACAGGCGGGGAGCGCTGAGATGGCTTATGGTGTCAGTGGCTAGGGTGGTGATGCGCTTCGCTCTCGCCCACCGGCATCACGCAGCCATGTGCCACTTCGCATTCCACGTGCTCGAACTGGATGGTGGTGTGGTCGATGCGGAAGCGGTGGTGCAGGCGGTCTTTTACGTCGCGCAGGATGCGCTCGCTGACCGAGGGAGGAATGTCTGCGATCGAGATGTGGCAGGAGAGCGCGTGGGTTTCCGATCCGATGCTCCAGACGTGAAGATCGTGCACGTCGTTGACACCCTCGATGGAGCGGATGGCGGTCTCGACCAGTTCGAGCTTCATGCCGCGGGGCGTGCCTTCGAGCAAAATGTTCAGCGTCTCGCGGACTATGCCGAGGCCTGACCACAGGATCAGCACGCCGATTCCGAAGGAGAGCGCGGAATCGATCCAGTAATCGCCCGTGGCCAGGATGGCCCAGCCTCCGACGATCACGGCAGCCGTTGAAAACGTGTCGCCGACTTCATGCAGCAACGCGCTGCGGATGTTGACGTTGCCACCGGAGCGGTAAAGCAGCAGCGCGATTACTCCATTCATCGCCACGCCCGCAGCCGCGACCCACATCATCACCGATGCCTGAACGTGCTCGGGATGCTGCAGGCGGTGGAATGCTTCGTAAAAGATGAAGAACGAAACCGCAACCAGCGAGACGGCATTGACCAGCGCCGCCAAAACTCCGGCACGATGGTAACCGTAGGTCTTGGTGGAACTAGCCGGACGCGACTGCAAATAGACCGCAACCAGAGACAGCAGCAAAGCCAGAAAATCCGAGAGGTTATGTCCAGCCTCGGAGAGCAGGGCCAGCGAGTGGGCGCGAATGCCGGCTACGACCAGCAGCACGATGTAGGCCAGGGTTACGCCCAGCGCGATCTTCAGCACTCGCTTGGGACCGGCCCCGCCGTGAACGTGGACCTGCATGTGTTGAGTGTAAGGGCGGCAGGGGCGGGCTTCAAGCGGCGGCAGGTGCCAGGCCGATCAGCGGTTGCGAATCTTCTGCAGGTAGCGGTCGTTGTAGAGCGTGGTGGTGCTCTGAACGAACTCCAGGATGCGGTACATTTTTTCCCGAGACTCGCGGCTCATCTCCTTGAATTGCACTGCCACTCCGGACCCGGGATGGATTCTGGCGACGCTGCCTTCCGCGCTCAGATCGCCGTTTTCGACGGAGAAGACCACTTTCACATTGGAGCCTGGGGTCAGGATGGCGCTGGTTTCCACATAGCAACCACCCAGGCTGACGTCGATTAGATTGCCGAAGATGGGTCCGGCGCCGGCCTGAGGATGCAATTCGATGGTAAGCCGGCATTTCATCCGGGTGTGCAGCCGCTGATCCTTCTGCACGGGCAGTTTTTGCTTCTCCAGATACATGCGGCGATCCGCCTGGGTAAGCATCTGCTCGGCGTCATTGCCATCGTCCGGGGACACAGCCAGTCCCACGCTCAACGAGAGAATGTCTTCTCCGCAAACGTCGAAGCCTGCCTGCTGGGCGAGGGGCCGAATCTGCTCCACCTTCTTGGCGGCGGCGTCGGCGGCCAGACCGGGAGCAATCACCACAAATTCGTCCCCGCCCATGCGGGCGACATAGTCATACTCGCGGCAACTGTCTTTCAAAGCCTGGGCAAACAAGCACAACACCCGATTCCCTTCCAGATGCCCGAAGCGGTCGTTGATCTTCTTGAAACCGTTCATGTCGCAAACCATTAACGTGAGCGAAGCATTGTCGCGCTTGCAGCGGGCCAGTTCGTGGTCGAGTTGCAGGAACAGCGACCGGGCATTGGGCAGACCGGTAAGATAGTCGGTGGTGGCGGAGCTTTCGGCCTGCTGATATTTGAGGGCGTTTTCGATGGCTAGAGCCATCTTCCCGCTCACCGCCAGAAGAATGCGCAGGTGGTCAGACGTAAAGGCGTCTTTCTCGGCGCGGTAAAGGGCCAGAACGCCGATTACACCACTCACGCCCTCCAGAGGCAAAGCCAGAGCTGAACGCAGGGTGCTGAACTTGGCGGGATCGTTCAGGTATCCCGGTTCTACCGAGGGGTTGCCGTTCACAATCGGTTTCTTGTTCTGCGCGACCCAGCCGGAGAGCCCGTCGCCCACGGGAATCCGCAGAGAGGCAAACAGGCGGTAGTTGTCGCCGTTTACATACTCTGGGATCAACTCATCGCCATGCTGGATATAGATGGCGATGGCGTCGTACGGAACCATCGGTTTCAGTTTTACTGAGAAGACGGAGAGAGTTTCACCCAGACTCAAAGACGCGCCCAGATCCTGGCTCAGTTCAAACATAGACTGAGCCTCCTGGCGCGCCGCCGCGATGGAAGAAAGGAAATTCGCTTCCCGCCCCGGCGCATCCGAAACGCCCGCGCTTTCGAACCCCGCCGCGGGCGCCGGTCCGCGCGTAATCTTGATCCCGGCGGAGAGTGCCGAGTTGTCATCTTCCGCCGATCTTGCCTGGGCCAGATTCTCCAAAGACATGTAACGCCTCTTGAGGACCTCCACCACCTTCGGATCAAATGATTTCCCCGCCTCTGTCCCGAGCCGCCGCATTACGTCATCCAGCGGCATGGCTCGCCGGTATTGCCGGTCGGAGGCCAAGGCATCCAGATAGTCAACCGCGGAAAGAATGCGCGCGCCAATGGGAATCTCCGTGCCTTTCAATCCGAAGGGATAACCCGATCCATCCCATTTCTCATGGTGGGCGCGCACAATCGGCACCACCGGGTAAGGGAAGCGAACGCGTTCCAGAATTTCCGCGCCCACCACAGTGTGAATTTTCATCTTCTCGAACTCTTCCGGAGTCAGCCGGCCGGGTTTGGAGATGATATGTTCAGGCACGGCCAGCTTGCCGATGTCATGCAACAGCGCGGCGGCGTTAAGGGCCTCCAACTCGGCGCCCTTGATGCCCAGTTCCTTGGCTACCTCGATGGCGTAAATGCGAACCCTTTGCAGATGATCGTGGGTGGTCTGGTCTTTGGCTTCAATGGCCAAGGCCAGGGCCTCAATGGTTCGCAGATGCAGATTCGCCATCTCTTCAACGTGCCGCTTTTCATCTTCCAATTTTCCCAGATAGAGCCGGTAGGAGCGATAGATGAGATAGATGCCGGGGACAAAAAGCAGCGAAGTTTCCCAGTTGAACGTGCGATTAAACCACGAAATCGCGCCCGCGATTCCAGCCCCGACCAGGTAATAAGGGAAAGACCAGAAGTAACAATCCACCAGAATCGTCCGCAGCGGCTTGCCTTCGCTGAACGAAATCACAGCGGCGATGCACCCCGCATTGACGATGAAGTAGATCGAAGCGGTCAAGCACAGAATCAGCGGACGGCTGCCGATCAGTTGGTTGCACAGAGGGCTGTGATAGACGAAATAGGCCAGAGCGGTCGAGAGAGAGCCTGCACAAACGTTGAAGGTCAACTGGATGGCGGTGGGCCGGCCTGGGTACAGACTCTGAGCCACCATGGCGACCGCACCCAAAGTAAGCGCCTCGGAATAGCCCAGTTCCGCGATCCCCACCAAAATAAACAGGAAGTTCACGGAAAGCGTCCCGGTGATGCCGGGCAGAGTGACGCGCAACCGCGACGCCAGGATTGCGATGCCCAGATAACAGATGAATTCCGCAATGTTCTTGCTGCTCGAGTGGATGGTGCCCTGCAGCAGGCACGCCGTGCCCGCGGCAATTACCAGAGCCACAAAGGCCTGGGCTCCGATGGGCAGGCCTCTCCACGAGTTGGTGCTAGCGGACATTATGCACAGGTCATCGCACCGCTGCTGCCGCCAGCGGGCAAGATCCCACCTTCAAGGATAAGAGCCAACCGATTTGGTAACAATGATTTGGAGGCCGAGCCGTAAACTTCGGTAATACGTAAATGGGAGGGATTAAGCCGGTTTTTGGACGAAGAACGTGGGCGAAGTTCATCGAAAAGGTGCGACAAACTTCTCGCGATGGGATTGGTGGCGGCGCGTGGACTCGAACCACGGACCTACGGATTATGAGACCGTCGCTCTAGCCACCTGAGCTACGCCGCCATCCAGTTGGGGAAACGCAACGAGAGGGACTGGTCGTACCCCCAGGAAATCCGCTGCTTTGGACACAACGAACCGGAGCGGCACGCCACGCCCATTTCTTCATTCTAAGAGCGCCTGTAAAAACGTGTCAAACAGCGACCCCGATTCCATTCACCGATTCGACACTTGCCAAGTGCCGGCAGGAAACTGGAAACTGGGTTCACATGAAAGCCCTTGCTGTGATCCCCGCTCGGCTTGCCTCCACTCGGCTGCCGCGCAAGATGTTGCGCGAAATTGCCGGGAAGCCCCTGGTTGGGTGGGTGTACGAGGCGGTACGCTCATCGCCGCTGCTTGCCGACGTGATCGTGGCTACGGATTCGGAAGAAATCATGGCGGTCTGCCGCCAGTTCGGTTGGAACGCGCGCCTCACTTCACCCACTCACCGCAGCGGTACCGAACGCGTGCATGAAGTCTCAAACTCGATCCCGGGGGATGTTTATGTCAACGTTCAGGGCGATGAACCGCTCGTGCGCACGGAGCAAATTGTCACCCTGCTCGATGTAATGAAAGATCCGCAGGTTCAAGTGGGGACCGTAAAGACTCTCTGCCCGCCGGAAGAGGTCAGCAACCCGAACGCAAACAAAGTCGTGACCGCCGCGGACGGCCGCGCTCTCTATTTTTCCCGCGCTACGATTCCCTTCGACCGCGACGGTACCCGCCCGCGCTACTTCAAACATCTCGGCCTCTATGCCTACCGGAAACCAGCGCTCGATTTTTTTGTGAGCCAGCCGGAATCCACGCTGGAAAAAAGTGAACGGCTGGAACAACTGCGTTTTCTGGAAAATGGAATCCCAATCTATGTGGGCGAAACGCCCTACGATTCCGTGGGCGTCGATACGGAAGAGGATCTGCGGCGCGTCGCGGAAATTCTGCGCAAACGCTGATTTCGTTGTGGGCTCATTCTTGTCGTCTCACCCGCGCTGAGTTTGGTTCTGCGCGCGGCCCCACTCTTCCGCGGCCGCCACTCGCCTTGAGATTGCGGGATGCGAGTGGAATAACAATTCAATCCACTTCGAAGGGATTCGCTCCGCGAGGTTCTGCTGCGCCAGCTTGTTCATCGACGAAATGAACGGGCCCACGCTGGCGATCGATTCAAAGGCGTAGCGGTCGGCCTGCCGCTCGTGGTAGCGGGAGTAGGCATTTAAAGCGGGCATCAGCAGAAGGGAAAGCGCCGTCGCGGTAAGGGCCAGCAAGGGCAGGTTGGCGAAATCGGAAAGCTCCTCGAACATGTGATGATCGACCGCATAGTGAAGCACAAAGTTCGCCACCCAGAAGCCCAACAAAGTAACTCCGGCCTGTACCAGAATGCTCTTCAGAATGTGCCGGTGAACGTGATGGCCGAGTTCATGCGCCAGCACCGCTTCAATTTCTTCGGGTGCGTAATTGTCCAGCAAAGTATCGGCGAGGATGATCCGCCGCGTGCTGCCGAGTCCGGTCAGGGCCGCATTCGCTTTCTTGCTTTTTTCCGAAAGCTTCCAGCGATAGACTCCGCGCACCCGCGTCCCCGCCCGCTCGCCCAGTTGCACCAGCCGCCGCCGCAGATCTTCGTTGTCCAGCGGCTCGAACTTGTAGAAGATGGGAAACAGCACAACCGGCGCGAGCTGGGCTAATAGGATGAACAGCCCCATGAACAGGGCCCACGTGATCAGCCACCAATGCTGCGGAGATTGCCGAATCATGAAATACAGCAACTCCACGACGATCCCTGCCAGCACCAGTCCCACCAGAAAGCCCTTAGCTTCATCCCACAGCCACGAGCGAGTTTTTTGCGTGGAAAGTTGAAACCTGCGCTCCAGCCGGAATCCGTAGTAGTCAAGGCCCAAGGCCAGGACCTTGCCGATCAGAAGCAGGAAGAACAAGTATAGGAAGACTGCCAGCGTGTAGTTTTGGAATCCGCGGCGCAGGGCGAGGTCGCGCAGCCAGCCCGTCCAGCCTGTGATCAGCAGGAGGATAAGGAAAGCGGAGCCAACGGCGAAATCGGCGACTCCCAGCCAGCGGTGGATCCGATTGTAACGCCGCGCCTCAGGCGAGTCCTCTGGAGTCGGGGGTGTGCTTCCAGCGAAAGTCATGTTTAGTTAGAAGTATCGCATTACCGTTGTTTCCATGTGGCCTGCGGGCCGATTAACGGTTGACTAGCCGCTTCTAACAAAATTCTCTGCGGATGCCAGGATTTCGTTCACCAACTCCGGGGACGCGGCCTCGGCGTACGCGCGCAGCAGCGGTTCCGTTCCGGAAGCGCGAAACAGAATCCACGCTTCCGCTCCTTTGCCATTCGTCGGCGCATCCAGAAAAAACTTGATGCCGTCGAGATTTTCTTTCTTCAGCACGCGATAGCGTCCCAGGCTCAGCGTGCTTTCGGCCCGCGCCCGCTGAATTGCGTTCTGCTTGATCTCTTCCGCAATGTGCAGATCGCGCCTGCCGTAATAGTGCGGACCGAACTCGCGTTGCAGGTCCGCAACCAGTTGGCCCAGCGGCTTGCCTTCCTCCGCCATGACGTTGGCCAACAGCAGGCAATTCAGCACCCCATCGCGTTCCGGCAGAAATCGTGAATAACCGATCCCGCCCGACTCCTCCCCGCCGATCAGGATATCGTGCTCCATCATCAAATCCGCGATGTACTTGAATCCGATCGGCGTTTCGTAAAGCTTGCGTCCATACTTGGCGGCGATGCGGTCGAGCATGCGGGTTGTGTTGAAGGCGCGCACCACGTCCCCCGGCCACTTTTTGTGCTCGAGCAGCCAGCGCAGCAGCACGCAGAAGATTTTGTGCGAGTCCACGAAGCTGCCGTCCTCCGCGACCGCACCGATGCGGTCGGCATCGCCGTCGGTGGCCAGACCGGCATCGCACTTCTCGTTCACCACAGTTTGCTGCAGCAGAGCGATGTGCGGTTCGATGGGCTCGGGATTGATGCCCGGGAAAAGAGGATTCACTTCCTGGCGAATCGCGATGTGCTGAAGCCCACGTTCGCGGAAAATTCCGGCAAGAATGCCGCGGCCGGAGCCGTACATCGAGTCGATCGCGACCTTGAACCTGGCTTTGCCGATGAGATCCAGGTCGGCAAAACGGCAAACGGCGGCGATGTAAGATGTTTTGAGATCAACTTCTTCGAGGCTCGCTTTCGCGTTTTGCGGCATAGCGCCTAGGCGCAGCTCTTCTTCCACCTTTTTCATGATTCCCGGAGTCGCGGAGCCGCCAAACTTCCCCTTGAACTTCACTCCGTTCCAGTTCCACGGATTGTGGCTGGAGGTAACCATCACTCCTCCTGCTGCGTTCTTGTCTTTCACCGCGTAGGACACAGCGGGGGTGGGCGTGTAATCATTGGCCAGCTTTACCGGGACGCCGGCGGCGGCGATCACTTCCGCCGCCGCTTGCGCCGCGCTTTGTGACGCGAAACGCGTGTCATAGCCGACGAAGATTCCGCGTTGGGCGTCCTCGTATTTCAATACGTAGGAAGCAATCGCGCCTGCGACTCGACGCACGTTGTCGAACGTGAAGTCGTCGGCGATAATGCCGCGCCACCCGTCGGTTCCGAACTTGATTTCTTGAGCCATTGTTGCCAGTTTCCGGTTTCTAGTTTCCAGTTTCTAGTGACCTGAACTGAGAAGTGCCGCTGAATACTGGAACCGGAAACTAGAAACTGGAAACCGGAAACTATGTCAGCTTGTGCAGCTTCTTCTCATCCAGATACTTCACCACCTTACCAACGTCCTGCGCGTGCTGGCGGGTCGTGATCAGCAAAGCGTCCCGGGTATCGACCACCACCAGGTCGCTGACGCCCACGGCCGCAACAAACTTGCCCGGTGCATGCACGTAGTTACCATGAGCGTTCAGCGCGAACGTGCCCGCGCCATGAATGATGTTGCCCTCAAGCGGACTGCTCTTTGCCGTGTGATGCTCGTGCAGCGCGGTCCAGGAACCGAGGTCGTTCCAGCCGAAATCCGCAGGCAGGCAAAAAATGTTACCCTCCCGCTCGCCCTTTGCCGAACGCGGTTCCAGAATGGCGTAATCGACGCTGATGTTCTCGCACTTGGGATACAGCCTGCGAAAAGTCATCGCAAACTGGCGGGTGCCGAAAGCCGCGGCGATTTCTTCCAGCAGCGGCGCAGTCTTGGGAAGATGCTCGCGCAGAGCGTTGGCCAGCGTGCGGGCGCTCCATAAAAACATGCCACTGTTCCAGAAATAGTTCCCCGCAGCCACAAACGCGGCGGCTTTCTCCACGTCGGGCTTCTCGGTGAAGCGGCGCACGCACAGGGCATCGCCACTGGAAACGCTTCCCGCTTCAATGTAGCCGTATCCGGTTTCCGCACGGTTCGGCTGAATGCCGAGAACCACAATGTTTTCCCCCGCGGCCGCGATTTCCACGCCACGTTCGATGGTTGCACGATAACTTTGTTCATGGGCAATCACATGGTCGGAGGGGAACATTCCAATGATCGCACCGGGATGCTCGCGCAGCAGAAGGAAAGCCGCGAGGCCGATCGCGGGCGCGGTGTTGCGTCCCACGGGCTCGGCAATCGCTTGCGCCTTCGTGAGCTTTGGAAGCTGCTTCAAGATCACGGGACGCAGATCTTCATTGGTGATGATCCAAAACTGTTTTGGCGAAGCCAACGGCAGCATGCGTGCCACCGTCTGCTGGATCATGGTTTGCTTGCCATCCAGCGCGAGCAACTGCTTGGCACGTTTCTTCCGGCTCAAGGGCCAGAAGCGCGTGCCGCGGCCGCCAGCGAGAATCACGGGATAGAAGTTTGGGTTCTTAGCCAAATTTAGGTTCCACTCCTTTAATTCTTACATTCGCGTTTCTGGTTCGGGCAACGCGGCCCCGGGAACGCGCGCTCTCAGAAATTCCAGCGTCCACTGGGGGCGCACGGTGAAACTCTCCACCGATGCCGGGACTACTACCGCATCGCCCTTAGTCAAAGTGACGGGTTCCGATCCGCCCGCTTCCACTCTGCCGCATCCCTCCATGGCCACCAGAATTTGCGCGGAACTCCTGCCCGAGTCGTCGCGCGTGCTCAGTTCCTGCGCGTGCTTTATCTCAAACATATCGACGACGAAATAAGGAGCGGCCACCAGCGCAGCCTGCCGGTTGTTGCTGCCGCGAAGTTGCGGCGCCGGCCGCACAACTTTTCCGGAAGCCACCTGCAACTTCACCGCAGCCAGTCCTTCTTTCAGATGGAGTTCGCGAGGCCGTCCGTAATCATATAGGCGGTAAGTCGTGTCCGACTGCTGTTGCGTCTCGACAATCACCGAGCCGGGCCCGAGCGTGTGCACGGTTCCTCCCGCAACATAAATCATGTCGCCGGTGAAGACGTTGAGCCAGTTCAGCAACTCTTCGGCGCGCTTTTCCTGAATCGCTTGTTCCAGCTGTGCGACAGTGATGCCCGGTTTCAATCCCAATGCGATTTGCGACCCCGGCTTGGCATGCGCCACATACCAGCACTCGGTTTTGCCCCAGGGCTGGCCTACGCGGCGGGCTTGCGCGTCATCGGGATGAACCTGCACCGAGAGTTTCTCATGCGGGAAGAGAAACTTCAGCAGCAAGGGAAACCGCCGGGGATCGCGGGCGGCGTCGCCGACAAGCTCCCGCTGATACCGCTCGCCGAGTTGTGCCAGCGTCTGCCCGGTCAGCGGACCGTTGGCTACTTTGCAATCGTCGCCAGTAAGCCAGGCTTCGCCAATCTTTTCCTCGAACTTGCGATTGGGATAAATCGGCGACAGATCGTGTGTGCCCCAGGGGCGCGGATCGAATGCCGGAAGCAACAACAGTGGATATAGATTGCCCATGAAGCATTTCGAGATAAAAAAGGCCGTTCGCGAACGGACGGCCTCAGCCGAGCCTAACCATCAACCGCGCATCAATCCATCTGAATCGACTATAGCGCGGCAAAAAACTTCCGCATGCGTTCCAGCCCGCGATCCAACTCCGCCTTCGAAGTCGCGTAGGAGACACGGATATGCTCGCCGGTGCCGAATCCTTCTCCCGGCACGGTAGCCACGTGCGCTTCCCTCAACAACCTGCCCGCCACGTCCGACGCCGATTTCACGTTGCCGCGTTCCAGAAATGCAGAGATGTTGGGATAGGCATAGAACGCGCCTTGCGGCAGCGTGCAGGCCACGCCCGGAATCGAGCGCAAGCCTTTCACGACGTGATCGCGGAGTTCGATATATTCAAGCCGCATTTGCTCGACGCACTCCTGCGGTCCCTTGAGCGCCGCTACGGCCGCCTTCTGCACAATCGACGTTGGATTCGAAGTGGACTGGCTTTGCAACTTCGACATCGCGCTCACCACCGCTGCCGGACCGAGCGCGTAACCGAGGCGCCAGCCCGTCATGGCGTAAGTTTTCGAGAGCGAGCCCAGCACGACGATGCGCTCTTTGAACTCGCGCAGCGATCCCACCGAAAAATTCTTGCCGGTGTAATTCAAATAGACGTAACATTCGTCGGAGAGTACCCAGATTCCGCGCTCGTGCGCCAGTCGGACAACTTCCGTGAGATCCTCCGCGCTCATCACCGCGCCTGACGGATTCGAGGGTGAATTCAGAATGATGACCTTGGTCCGCGGCGTGATCAGCCGGGTGACCATCTCCGCCGTAACCCGGAAGCCTTGCGACTCGTCCGAGTGCAGCAGCACGCACTCGCCGCCGGCATAGCGCACGATATCCTTGAACGAAACCCAATAAGGCACCGGCAAAATCACTTCGTCGCCATGATCCACCAGCACCTGAATTGCGTTGAACAGGGCGTTCTTGCCGCCGGTCGAGGCGATGGCCTCTTCGCGGCGGTAATCGGAATCGAAATCCACCGCATGACGGTGCACAATCGCGTCGCGCAACTCGGGCGTGCCCGGGACGGCAGTGTACTTGGTGAAGTTGCCCTGAATGGCGGCGATGGCTGCGTCCTTGATGTGTTGCGGCGTGGCGAAATGCGGCTCACCGGCGCCAAAGTCTACGAACGTCGATACCCTGCGCGCGCAGTTTGTCAGCCTCGGCCACGACTGCCATCGTGGCTGAGGGCTCAATGCGGTTGATCCGGTCGGTAAGCCGGAGCGCATCCGTGGCTGCCGTAGTCATGATTTCTTTTTCCTTTTCTTTGCTTTTCCACTGGCGGCGAGGGCCGTGGCCTCTTGCATCTCGTCGTGGAACTTGTAGGCGGGCTCAAGCTTTTCGCGCAGCTTCTGCTCGACCACTTCTGGGACGAGACCCTTCACTGGGCCGCCGATCTGCGCCACTTCGCGCACCAGGCGCGAGCTGACGTAGGAGTACTTGTCCGCCGGCATCATGAAGACGGTCTCGAGCGTGGGTTCAAGTTTGCGGTTCATGAGGGCCATCTGCAATTCATATTCGTAATCGCTCACGGCCCGAATGCCGCGCAACACGCAGGAGGCGTCAATCGACTTGGCGTATTCGACCATGAGCCCGTGAAAGGCTTCGATGCGCACATTTTTCAAATGGGCGGTGAGCGTTTTCAGCATCTCCAGCCGCTCCGCCAGGCTGAACATCGGGCTCTTTTCCGAATTCCGGAGAATGCCCACCACCAGTTCTTCAAAAATCTTGGCGCCCCGCTCAATCAGGTCGAGGTGCCCGTTGGTGGGCGGATCGAACGAACCGGGATAGAGGGCGCTGACTTTGCTCAATGGTCCTCGCAGGAAGCCGCGGTGCTGAATAGAAGATTCTAAGCGGGTGGGAGTCGAGATGGCAATTCCGAGCGGGACCTTCTAGGGGGTTTGTCATCCCGAGCGAAGCGAGGGATCTTGGTTTCCGTTTGCAGTGCATGTGTACAGTCGGGCCATCACTTCTTACGCGACCTTCGGCGTGAAACGGAACGTCTGGGGCTGATCCCACTCGCGCGACAAGTCATCCCACTTAGGATTAGACGATTCGACCAGCGCAACCCGCTTGGCGCGAGTCCAAGCTTTGATCTGCTTCTCGCGCTCAATCGCATTCCGAACGTCTTCGAAGCTCTCGAAATAGACAAGCCGGGTGATGTTGTAGTTCGTCGCAAAACCGGGTGTCAGCTTCAGCTTATGCTCCCGCACCCGGCGGCGAATGCTGTTGGTCATGCCCGTGTAAAGCCTTTTTGACGCATTCGCCATGATGTACACGAAGTAGCGTCGTTCTTCGCTCATTCCTCCCTCCCTTCAAAATGTCATCCCGAGCGGAGCGAGGGACCTTGGTGTTTGCTTGCGCAGGCAGTGATTTACGCTATGAGCAGAAACCAGGGTCCCTCACTTCGCTCGGGATGACAAGACTTAGGAAGTCTACCTTTTCGCCGCGACCGGCACTCTGGCCGTCTCGGGAGCAGCACTCGGCATGGTTGTGACCCGTGCACCTTGCGCCGTAGGTTGCCCCGCTCCGGTAACGGGTGACGCATGCCCGGGAGGCGCAATCAATCCCAGCGCCTTGCGCACTTCCGCGTCGAGCTTGGCCATGGTGTCTTTGTTGTCTTTGAGGAACTGGCGGGCGTTTTCGCGGCCCTGGCCGATGCGCTCGCCCTTGTAGCTGAACCACGAGCCGGACTTTTCGAGAATATTGTTGTTCACCGCGATGTCGATCAGATCGCCTTCGCGCGAAATGCCTTCGCCGTAAAGAATGTCGAACTCGGCTTCGCGGAACGGCGCAGCCACCTTGTTCTTTACGACTTTCACGCGAGTGCGCGAGCCGGTGACCACGTCGCCGTCTTTGATGGCTGCGATGCGGCGGATATCCACGCGCACCGACGAATAGAACTTCAGCGCGCGTCCGCCCGTGGTGGTCTCCGGATTGCCGAACATCACGCCAATCTTCTCTCGTATTTGATTGATAAAGATCAGGCAGGTGCGCGACTTGGAAACCGTTCCCGTCAGCTTGCGCAGCGCCTGCGACATCAGCCTCGCCTGCAGGCCCATGTGGCTGTCTCCCATTTCGCCGTCGAGTTCGGCCTTGGGCACCAGCGCTGCCACGGAGTCCACAACCAGCACGTCGATGGCGTTCGAGCGCACCAGCGCCTCCGTGATTTCGAGCGCCTGCTCGCCGTAGTCCGGTTGCGAAACCAGCAGGTTATCCACATCGACGCCCAGTTTTTTGGCGTAGCCGGGATCGAGCGCATGCTCGGCATCGACGAATGCGGCCATGCCGCCGGTCTTCTGCGCCTCGGCAATTACTTGCAGAGTGATGGTGGTCTTGCCGGAAGACTCCGGCCCAAACACTTCGATGACGCGCCCGCGCGGAAACCCGCCCACGCCCAGCGCCGCGTCGAATGAGATTGATCCGGTCGAGATCACCGCGATGGGGACGATCGCCTCCTTCGACCCCAGCCGCATGATCGACCCCTTGCCAAACTGCTTTTCAATCTGCGCAAACGCCAACTCAATCGCCTTGCCCCGTTCATCCGCCATGGGAGTGTGGCTCCTTATAAAAGTGCAAAACTAATCTGGCCGGATTATACATACAGATCGAAGCGAATAAAAGGCGAATCTTGTAATAAATAGTGGAAATCGTTCCGAAACGGGCAAGCACTCCTTGATTTGTCATCCTGAGGGCCGCGCTTTTTGCGGACCGAAGGACCTATGCATTTGCCGGCAGCATCAGTGACGCCAGCCAGATGCATAGGTCCTTCGTTGGGAGACCTCGGCAAAGCCGAGGTCTCCGCTGCCTCAGGATGACAGAGGTGCGCGATTAGCTTTCAAGGGGAACAGAGACATGCTTGCATAGCTCACGATACTTTTCATTGGAGCGGCGATAGGCAGCCATCATCTCAGGCCTCACTGTGCGCTGCGAAGGGACCACATTGTGCATGTAGTGCTCCAGCGCCCGCTCCAGCACAAAACGCTGCGACTGCCCGTTCTCCTTGGCCACGGAGACGAGTTCTTCGTAGAGCTTAGCGTCGATTTCGGGAGCGATCTTGACGGTGCGCGGCATGGTGGGCTCTGAAGCAAAATTCTAGCTACCGAGAGTTGAAGGATCAAGAATTAAGTCGAGAACCGCTACAGAGCGCGCCACGCCTGCAGACAGCATATATGGATATAAGTGACGAGTGAAGAACGGCGGGCCGCGGGTACCACGGTAACCTTCTGAGACGAGAACGAGGATGCTATGTTCATGCTGGTTCGATTTTCTACTTGGACCCGGCTCAGCCACCGTGGAAACTGCATGATTCACCATCTGTTTCGAGTTCTTTCCCGCTTGGTGCCGCACACGCACAAGGCTGCGAAGCACGCAGCTAACCTCACGCCCAGGCTTTGGTTTCACGGTGGAAAAGCTGTTCAGCATACGTCAACGTTTATTACCAAGCAATCGTTAAAAGGACTCAAGTTCCCAAAGTGAGGCCCGATGTCCGACACTCAGCAATACGAAGAGTTATCCCTTGCCACGACCCTGATGCACCTCGAGGATCGCAATGCGCGGGCGCAGGAGATCATCCAGTCCTACTCGCGGCTCCACGCTGGCATGGACGTCGCAGTAGGATTGGCTGGCTTGCTGCCAGGCGCTGCGATTCCTGCGCTTATTGCAGCTATCGCTGCTCAGTCGCCAATTATTTACCAGCCCATGGCCCGGGACCTGGCAGCGGTATACACAGTCGATGAAGATTACATAAGTCAAAATATCGAGCAGGTTCGTGGGGTTCTCAAGAACGCGGCGCTTCAGACCGGATTTCTGGATGTCGCCTCCGAGTTTGGCACTGAGTTCATAATGCAGATTGGCGGGGAACTCTTAACGGAGGCGGGCTTAGGCATCATGGCTTCCTTATGCGTTCCAGTACTCGGGGGTGCGATTGGAGCTGCCTTGGACTATCTGATCGCGAACATGATGACCTGGCGGGTCGGAATAATGGTGTCAATCTATTACCAAAACGGGGGAGACTGGCTCTCTTCGAGACATGAGACATTTGAAGAAGCGAAACGGATGACCGGGGGTATCGCGACTAGCGTGGGCGAAGTCCTGGACGCGAAGAAGCGCGAGCGAAACGTTCGAGTCGATCTCAACTCACTTCGGACGAAGATACCGCAGATCGCCGAACTCCAGGTACGTTCGGTCAAGGGCATTATTGATATGATGCGCGACGCAATGAGCAATGATCAGATTCGAGCGGCTCTGTTGGGGAAGGGGATCCCGGTAGACATCATTGAGAAGGCGCTATCGCTCAGTGCGCGCGTCGTGACGTTGGCGTCGCACTGAGGCCGGCCAGAAGCGGGCCGTCCCATCTGCCTCTGCAGCGATCCACCCCGCACGATTACATTTGCGCATGTGAAAAGATTTGGCCAGCGCCGAATACTTCCGCGTCACCAGCTCACAACCTCTCGCAAGTCATCGGCTCTACTTCCGCGTCGCAATCGCATTTTCCAGCGCCAGGCGGATGAAGCGCTGATACGGCAATCCTGCGCGGGAGGCGCGCTGGCGCACAGCATCATAAAGTTCTTCGGGCAGGCGCAAATTGATTGATTTGTCCTTGCGCTTCATCTCGAAGCGTACCGTCTGTGCGCCCGAGAGGTCATATTGTGACAAGTCGGCCTTGTCGACAAAGGCCGCCGCCGCGCGGGCGCTCTTAAACGCCGGGATTTTCTTTTTCATAGGATTCGATCTCCTTTTTGTGCATGTAACGCGCACTGATCGGCCTGATCTTGATCAGTTGCTTATCGCCCTTGCGCCGCAGCGTGAACACAAGAAATACTCTCCGTCCATTGCCAGTTTGGCCCACAGCGCAGAAGCGGCTTTTCCTCTTGCGAATCAGTCGCGCTGGGAACGATGGCAAGAGGCCGGGCGAACAAGCTTTCGATCAGTGCAATGGAAAGCCCGTGCTTCTGGCACTTCGCCCTGCTGCTGCCTCGATCCCGATCAAAGCCGTGGAACTGCAAGAACATGATAATCGACTAGGGTAGTCAAATGTATAGGCAAATGTAACTACCTCTTGCCTTTACCGCCAAGCCCACCGCGGGCTGGGCGGACGAAGGCGTCCGCCCCTCCACAAAAACAGTTGCTCACCTCTGCAGCAAGTCCACCGGCGCCGTCACATCGTGTACGCGGAAATACTTGGCCAGCGCGGGATACTTCCGCGCCACGGCCTCATACATCGCATAAGCCACGTTGCGGTAGGAAACATGTCCGGCGGGCGTGGTGCGCAGTTCGGAGATGTAGACGGCCTCGGCGAAGTCCATTTTGAAGAGGGCGCGCTTGCGATAGGCGAGCGGAATCGCGTACTGCGAATTTTCTTCGGCATCGGGCGTGTTGCGCGCAGCCAGCTTCTCTATCGCCGATTGTGTGCGGCGCATGGCGGCGTCGAAGCGGCCGCTCACGCCCGCGTCATCCAGATCGAGCAGCATCTCGTAACCGTGCTGCGTGGTGAACCCCTGCATGACCTGGATGCAGCGGCGGTGACGGTGCATGTCGCGGAAGCCGCCGGTATCCATGAGGATGTCGAAGCGGAACTGCTGACCGGCGCGGAAGCCGCGCAGCATTTCGTCGTGCTTGCCGCGATGCCGCAGGCCAAGGTCGATGATCTCGCGCCGGAATCTTTCGCCCGAAACCTGCAGCGCCTGTCGCACCTGGCGGTAGGAAAAGTGGCAGTGCTCGTACAGCAAAGTGGTCGCGATCTCGACTTCGAGCGGCTCTTCGTCGAGCAGGTCGACGATGGCCTTCGACGGCGCAAGCTGCTCGCTCTTCATCAGCTCACGCGCCGCCTGCCGCAGTTCACGCCGCGTCTCCATTTCATACGGATTCGGGTCCGCATACTTCACCAGCGTGGGAGCGACTCGAACTTCATGCAGCAATTCCTGCTCGGCTCGCGCGCCCAGCTCCTGACTAACGGCCCGAATCTCCTCTACTAATTTCCGCAAAGACTCGGCATTCACGTTGTAAGCCGCCGACGTTGCCGCCTTCTTCAGCGACTCGCCGAGAACTCTCATTTCCTTATGCGTGTGCGAGAGCAGGTGCGCCACCTGCGTTTCCAGCGTGCGCGCGTTGACGATCTCGCCTAACGAAGTGTTCGTGGCCAGCGGCAGCAGGTAGCGCGTTATGTCGAAGGCCCGCGCCTTCAGCGTGCGCTCGTACGCTTCCTGCTTCATGTCGGCAGGCTTGGGCGTGATGCCGATCAGGTGCCGCGTCATGTGCGCAGAGAGCGCGTCATATTCCGCAAACAGACTATCCAGCGTCTCGCGGTAGAGCTTGCGGGCTTCGTCGTCGGCGCCGAAGTCGGGGATGTAATAGCCGCTCTTCTTGAAATCCTGATAGCGGGTCGAGCGCTCCTGGCCGTCCCAGCGCTGTTCGTCGACGAGTTCAATCGCAGCAAGAATCGACAGCCTCTCGACGGCCAGCGCGATGTGCGCCAGGTCGGCAATCGAGCGGTGGCCGTACTGGAAGTAAAACGTGTTGAGAAACTTTTCCGCTTTCTGCTGATTGATCTCGCGCAGCGACTCCTTCATCGACAGCGCCGAACGCGAATACTTGGCCATGGCATAGGCCTGGATCTCCGGCTCAACGCCGTAAACCGCGAAGACTTCGGTGGAAGGCGCATGATCCCGCGCTCCGTCCTGTAATTGTTGAGGAGCCGAAGAGTTTTCCGCAGCCGAAGCCCTCTGGGGAGAACGGTGCCCCGAGCCGGTCGAAACCGAATCTGATATGGAAGATTTCTGATTGTGTAGCTCGGGCAGGCTGATCATTTCGTTGGTCGTGTGAGACATGGGAGTGTTCGAATGTTAATCGGCGGAAGGACGATGCGCAATCCGTTAGAGAAATGATACTGGCACCCTTCCGGCATTTGGCATTCCTGTCCGGCCGCTGTCGCCCAACGAATACCAACGGAGGCGGGTATAATCTCACGTTCCAGCCTAAAGACTTCTTAATTGAGACTAGCAGCAGGTATCGGGAGAATCCTCATGTCCCTTTCAGGACGGGTGGCGTTCGTCACAGGCGCGTCGCAAGGCATTGGACGGGCCTGCGCACTGAAGCTCGCCACAACAGGCGCGGCCGTAGCCGTCGCCGCACGCAATCAGGAGAAGCTGAACGAACTGGTGAACGAAATCACCGCCGCGGGCGGCAAGGCCGCAGCCTTCCCTCTCGACGTCACCAACGAAGAGCAACTGAAGTCCGCGATCAAAGCGGCCATCGCGCAGTTCGGCAAGATCGACATTCTGGTGAACAACGCCGGCATCACGCGCGACCAGCTCGTCATGCGCATGAAGCGCGCCGACTGGGATGCCGTGCTGCAAACCAATCTCACCTCGGCGTATCTATGCATCCAGCAGGTCTCCAGCTCCATGCTCAAGCAGCGCTGGGGACGTATCATCAACATCGCCAGCGTCTTCGGCCAGATGGGGCAGGCGGGGCAGGCGAACTACTCCGCGTCGAAGGCCGGGCTGATCGGACTAACCATGGCCATCGCGCGCGAACTGGGATCGCGCAACATTACTTGCAACGCCGTGGCTCCCGGTTTCATCGAAACCGCCATGACGGAGGCGCTCGGCGAAGAGTTCAAGCAAACCGCCGCCAAACAGATTCCGCTCGGCCGTGTTGGCTCGCCCGCCGATGTGGCAAATGCCGTGGTCTTTCTCGCGTCGGAAGAGGCTTCCTACATTACCGGCCACGTGCTGAACGTGAACGGCGGGATGCTGATGGGGTAGGAAAAAGCACCTTAACCACAGAGGTCACAGAGGATCACTGGGTAAATGCAAGATAAGCACACAATGCCTTCGAATTACCCTGTGCCCTCTGTGCACTCTGTGGTAAAGGGTTTGATGTTTGCTCAAGCCGAATCGCCCACCCAGATCGCGCAAGCCCGCGAATTATTTCTGGAGTACGCACAGTCCCTCGGCTTCAGCCTCTGCTTTCAAAACTTCGACAAAGAACTGGCCGGACTTCCCGGAGACTATGCGCCGCCGGAAGGCCGGTTGCTGCTAGTAGAATGCGAGAGCCGACTCGCGGGCTGCGTGGCGCTGCACACGTTAGACGTGACCGTCTGCGAGATGAAGCGGCTGTATTTGCGTCCGCAATTTCGCGGCAAGGGTTTGGGGCGCGTCCTGGCCGAGCGCATCATCGCGGAGGCGCGCCAAATCGGCTATCGACAAATGCGCCTTGACACCGTCGAGCCGGTGATGAAAGATGCGGTTGGACTGTATCGCAAGCTCGGGTTCAAAGAGGTCGCTCCCTATCGCCCGAACCCGATGGCGGGTGCAATGTACATGGAATTGGAGTTGTGATTGCGCTGTTCGAAAGGCCTGAAGCCATGAAGATAATCAACTTGCTGCTGTCTGTTGCCCTCCTTGCCTCCGCCTCCTTCGCTGCCGACGGCAAAACCGTCTCTTACAAAAGCGGCGACGAAACCGTGCAAGGCGTGCTCTACACCCCGGGTGGCAAGGGGCCATTTCCCTCGCTCATCGTCATCCATGAGTGGTGGGGCCTGAACGACTGGGTGAAGGACCAGGCTTCCAAGCTGGCGGACCAGGGCTATGTCACTCTTGCCATTGATTTGTATCGCGGCAAAGTGGCCACCACGCCCGAGACGGCCCATGAAATCATGCGCGGCGTCCCCGAAGACCGTGCCAAACGCGACTTGCACGCGGCTTTTGCATTCCTGCAGTCGCAGCCCAACGTCAAGAAAGACCGCATTGGCGCGATCGGCTGGTGCATGGGCGGCGGCTACGCGCTCGACGTTGCGCTCGACGAGCCGACGCTCGCCGCCGACGTAATTAACTACGGCCATCTTGCCACCGACCCCGAGGCCATCAAGAAAATCAACGCTCCCATCCTCGGATTGTTCGGTGGCCAGGATCAAGGCATCGCGCCCGATGACGTGCACAAATTCGAGGGCATGATGAAGCAGGCGGGCAAGAAAATCGACATCAAGATCTACGACGACGCGGGCCATGCCTTCGAAAATCCGAATAACAAAGGCGGTTTCCGCGCCGACGATGCCGCCGACGCCTGGAGGCGCACGGTCAGCTTCTTCGCGGAAAACTTGAAAAAATAGACCGATGGTGTGTTGCGCGACTCCAGTTTGGGGAACCGCTTGTTTCTTGTACGCTGTTTAAAGATAAGGATTTTCAGCCTTGTCAAGCCCTAATTTACAATAGGTTTTGACATGGCACTAATTTCCACTTGCCAGAAGATGCCGATCTGGTTACTATGTCGCATCCTGCAATGCTTCCGACCATCAACATCGGCGAGACCATTAGAAACTACCGGCTGCAAAAGGGCATGTCTCAGGGAGACATCGAGAAGCGCACGGGCCTGCTGCGCTGCTACCTGTCGCGCGTAGAAAACGGCCATACCATCCCTTCGCTCGACACGCTTTCGAAAATAGCCGGGGCCATGGAGATTGCGCTCTCGCAGTTCTTTTCCGAATCCGGCCACAGCAACGGCTCCAAGGGACTGCCGCAACTCTCCGATGACGAAGTCCGCTTCCTCAGCCAGGTGCGCCGCTACGCCACTAACCTGAACGAAAGCGACCGCAAGCTGGTTCTGGCCATGGTGAAAAAGATGGCGTCGAATTCGAAATAAAGCTGTCAGCTTTCAGCCCCCAGCTCGAATCGAGAAGCCTACGTCGCAGCAACTCCCATCCAGGCTTCCAAGCACCAGCGTCCTCCACGAATCTGTTTCTTGCTGATAGCTGAGAGCTGACAGCAGGTACTTTCGTACCATGACCTCCGGTGACCACCGGGTACCTCGCCGCCATCTCGCCTTCTCACTACACTGTTGACTTGGAGATCTCCCGTGACCACCGATGAAGAACTGAACGTGCTCGAGACGCAACTGCGGCGGCTGAAGATCGAGTACGAGGTTTACTTCAGCAACCCGACGAAACGGCCTCCCACCGATATCGAGTGGAAGGTGCTCTCCCTGCTGCGCAAATTTTCCGACGGCGGCCGCATGAGCTTCTCCCAGCGCTTCCGCTACAACGAAATGGCCCAACGCTACGCCATCTATAGTGATCTGTGGCGCAAGAAGTCACGAGTCCGTGAAGAAGGTTATCGCCGCCCGCAGGATGCGCTACTTGGCGTGCAGGGAGTACGCCCTGAAGAGGAGCACAAGCCCCACCACAACCCGGTCTATGGTTTAAGTCATGGGACTGCCGCGGCGGCGGCGCCGGCATTTACGTCGCAGCCGTTCACCTTGCACAGCACCGCCGACAAAACTGAGCGCGAACAGGTGGAACGCCTGTACAACACTCTGGTTGCGGCCAAGAAAAAAGCAGGAGAGAATGTCTCCGGCAACCTCGATTCCTTCTCCACCTTCGTGCAGAAGAAGAGCGCAGAGATCCGCAAGCGGTACCACTGCCAGGACGTGGAGTTCTCCGTCGAACTCACCGACGGGCATGTCAAGTTGAAGGCTAAGGCGAAAGCATAGGGGCGGTCGTTGGTCGTTAGTCGTTTGCCATCCCTTTTTGAAAGTATTCGCCTCCGCAGCTCAACCACGGACGCCAGTCATACATCTGCGCCGCTAACGAACCACGACGCGTTTTGCTGATAGAATCTTCGGTCGCCACCCACTCATCCTTCATACCCGAGGCCGATCATGTCTTCCCGCACTCCCAAGATTCAGCGCGCCATCCTCAGCGTCACCGACAAAACCGGCCTCGTGGACTTCGCCCGCCAGCTCTCCAGCCTCGGCATCGAACTCATCTCTACCGGAGGCACCGCCAAGCTGCTGCGCGATTCCGGCGTCCCGGTCAAAGACATCTCCGAACTCACCGGCTTTCCTGAAATGCTCGATGGCCGGGTGAAGACGCTGCATCCCAAAGTGCACGGAGGCATCCTCCATCGCCGCGAGAATCCCGCGCACACCGCAGCCGTGGCCGAGCACGGCATCCTGCCGATCGACATGGTTGTCGTCAATCTCTATGCCTTCGAAAAAACCGCCGCCAAGCCCGGCGTAGCTTTCGAAGAGTTGATCGAAAACATCGACATCGGCGGGCCATCCATGATCCGCTCCGCCGCCAAGAATTTTCACGATGTCGCCGTCGTCACTTCGCCGGCCGACTATCAGGCCATTGCCGAAGAACTCGCCCGCTCCGGCGGCGCGCTCTCGCTCGAAACCAAGTGGCGTCTGGCGCAGAAAGCCTTTGCCACCACCGCCGCCTATGATTCCGCCATCGCGTCCACTCTTGATCGCATCTCTATTCCTGCGGATTTTCGTTTGCCGCCGCAAAAGAAAGACGAAGCCTTTCCGCAAACCCTGCGCCTGTCATTCCAGAAAGCTCTCGACCTGCGTTACGGCGAAAATCCGCACCAGAAGGCTGCCATGTATTCCGACGCCTCCGCCGTGGGCGTGGCCAACGCCCGCCAGCTTCAGGGCAAAGAACTTTCCTACAACAACATCGTCGACCTGCAGGCGGCATGGGATCTCGCGCAGGAATTCGACGAACCTGTGTGCGCCATCATCAAGCACACCAATCCCTGCGGCACAGCCACGGGCAAGACTCTCGCCGAGGCCTACAAGCGGGCGCTCGAATGCGATCCCGTCTCGGCGTTTGGCGGCGTGATTGGGGTGAACCGTCCCATCGACGCCGAAGCCGCCGAAGAAATGCACAAGCTCTTCCTCGAAGTAATCGCCGCTCCCGCGTTCGACGAAGCCGCGAAAGCCCGCTTCGCCTCCAAGAAAAATCTCCGTCTGGTGGAAGTCGCGGCCGCGCCGCAAAAGTGGGTTCTAAAGAATATTTCCGGTGGAATCCTCTTGCAGGACGCCGACTCTCGCCCCTTGCAGGATGTCGACCTCAAAGTCGTCACCCAGCGCAGCCCCACGCCTGAAGAGAATCGCGCAATGTTATTCGCGTGGAAAGTGTGCAAGCACGTCAAATCCAATGCCATCGTCTACGCCCGCGACGGGCAAACCGTTGGCGTCGGCGCCGGCCAGATGAGCCGCGTCGATTCCGCCAAGTTCGGCGCCATGAAAGCGCAACTGCCGCTGAAGGGAACTGTCGCCGCTTCCGATGCGTTCTTTCCTTTCCCCGACGGCGTCGAGGAAATTGCCAAGGCCGGAGCAACCGCCATCATTCAACCCGGAGGGTCGCAGCGCGATCCCGAGGTCATCGCAGCCGCCGACCGCCTGGGGCTCGCCATGCTGTTCACCGGAGTGCGCCACTTTCGGCATTAGCGATTATTGAACGATTTCTGCCTTTACCAAACTTGACAATCGCCTTGTGCAAGTCCCGCGGTCCCTGTACTTTCGGGCTTCGACTCCGCCAACCTGCCTGCACTGTTTTTCCCCATCGGACGCGTGACAGGTTAGAATTAAAAGCACCCCGCCGTCGGCGGTTTTGCATCCAATGGGTATGGTTTCAGGAAGTGCGTTCAGCTCAAATAGAATCAGTCCAGCGGAATCAAGTCCAGCGTCTTCAGGTCAAGCATGAATCGAATTTTTCGCGCAGCCTTAATGTTCTCGTTGCTTGCAGCGGTCGCATCCGCGCAAACCAGTCCCTCCGCTCCGGCTGAGTCCAAGCCCGCAGAGTCCAAACCGGCGCAGGCTTCGCCCCACAAAGTGGATCACGCCGCCGCTTACTACCACTACACGCTGGCGCACTTGTACGAAGAGCAGGTCACCGCTTACGGCCGCAGTGAGTTGGCGAATAAGGCCATGGAGGAATACCGGCTAGCCATCGAGGCCGACCCGTCTTCCGAATTTCTGACCTCCGGCCTGGCCGAACTCTATGTGAAGACTGGACGCATCCGCGATGCGGTGCTCGAAGCGCAAGACATCATCAAGCGCGATCCCAACAATCTGGAAGCCCACAAGCTGCTGGGCCGCATCTATCTGCGCTCTCTCGGCGATATGCCCGGCAACGGCAACGGCTCCGAGAACGTGCTCAAGCTGGCCATCGAACAGTACGAACAGATCGTCAAGATCGAACCCAACAATGTGGACGACCACCTTCTGCTCGGCCGCCTCTACCGCCTCGACAACGATTCGCAGAAGGCGGAGAACGAACTCAAGACCGCGGTCAAGCTCGATCCTGATTCCGAAGAAGCCGTCACCACTCTTTCCCTGCTTTACAGCGACGAAGGCGACACTACGCGCGCCCTGCAGGTGCTCAGTTCGGTCCCCGATACGGGACGCTCCGGCAAGCTGTATGCCGCGCTGGGCGCGACTTACGAGCAGCGCAAGGATTACAAGAGCGCAATCGACGCCTACAAACACGCCATCCAGTTGGATCGCGACAATCTCGACGCCATTCGCGGCCTGGCCGAAAATCTTCTGAACGATGGCCAGATCGATGCCGCGCTCGAGCAGTACAAAGTGATTGCCGACGCCAATCCCGAGGATGCGCAGACCTATCTCCGCATGTCGGAGATTTATCGCCGCCAGGGCAAGTACGATGAGGCCCTTGATGATCTGAAAAAAGCCGAAGCCATGGTCCCCGATGCGCTGGAAGTGCCTTACAACATAGCCGTGGTTTATGAGGCCCAGGCGCGCTACGACGAAGCCATAAAGATTCTGCAGGATCTGCTCAAGAAAACCGAGAAGCCTGACAGCAGTTACTCCCAATCCGACCGCAACAATCGGGGAATCTTCATCGAACGCCTCGGGATGGTCTACCGCGACCAGGAAAACTATCAGGCCGCCGTGGAAGCTTTCCGCAAAATGATCCCGCTCGGCGATGACAATGCCAAAACCGGTTATCAGGACGTCATCGATACCTACCGTGAAGCCAAGCAATGGCCGCAGGCTACCGCCGCCGCCAAAGAGGCCGTGCAAAAGATGCCGGACGACCGCGAGCTTCGCATGGTGCTCGACGCCCAACTCGCCGATACCAGCGATCCTGACAAGCCGCTCGCCGACGTGCGCTCCATGCTGAAAGGCAAACCGGACGACCGCGAGGTCTACGTCCGCCTGGCGATCATGTACACGCGCCTGAAACGCTGGAGCGATGCCGAGGAGTCCCTCAACAAAGCGGAGCAACTTTCCACCAAGGCCGAAGACAAGGAATATATTCACTTCTTGCGCGGCGACACTTACGAGCATGAAAAGAAATACGACGACGCTGAAGCGGAATTCAAGAAGGTGCTTACCGTCAACCCGCAAAGCGCCGTAACTCTGAATTATCTCGGCTACATGAACGCCGATCGCGGCGTCCAACTCGAAGAGTCCCTCGATCAGATCAAGCTGGCCGTGAGCCTGGATCCCACCAATGGGGCTTATCTGGATTCTCTGGGATGGGTCTACTTCAAACTGGGCAAGTACGATCTCGCCGAAGAGAATCTGAACAAGGCCTCCTTGCGCATGAGTTCCGACCCCACCGTTCAGGATCACTTGGGCGATCTTTTCCAGAAAACGGGGCGCCTGAAGCTGGCCGCCGCCCACTGGGAGCGCGCCGTGGAAGAGTGGAACAAGACCGTACCGGCGGAAATCGACAGCGACCTGCTCGTAGCGACGCAGAAAAAACTCGACGCCGCCAAAGTCCGCCTGGCCAAAGAAGAATCGCAGAATCAGTAAGTACCGGGCACCGAGTACCTAGTACCGAGCAACACAATCCGGGCCGCTGGCGATTTTGCTTTTGACTCGCGACTCGGTACTAGGTGCTCGGTACTACCACTCTGTTAAACTTCCAACATGCTGGCCGGCTACGCGGTGCAGGTGGAGCATTCCCGCGGACGCCGCTTCCCTGAACCGCCTCATCCTTATCGCAACGACTTCCAGCGTGATCGTGATCGCGTCATCCATGCCCGCGCTTTTCGCCGGCTGGAAGCCAAGACCCAGGTTTTCACGCGCCGCTATTCCGACCACTTCCGCAACCGCCTCACTCACACCATCGAAGTGGCGCAGATCACGCGCACGGTCGCGGGCGCGCTGGCGCTGAATGTAGATCTGGCCGAAGCCCTCGCCCTGGTGCATGACCTGGGCCATCCTCCATTCGGCCACGCCGGAGAAAAAGCGCTCAATGCCGTCATGCGCGCCCACGGCCTGTTCTTCGACCATAACCTGCATGCTTTGCGCATCGTAGAAGACTTTGAGCAGCGTTATGCCGCCTTTCGCGGTCTGAACCTGACGTTCGAAGTGCGCGAGGGCATCATCAAGCATTCGCGCGATTACGATGCGGCGAGGCACCCGGAATTGGCAGAGTATCTGCTCGACCAGCGTCCTCCGCTCGAAGCTCAACTCGTCGATCTGACCGACGAAATCGGCTACAACACCGCCGACCTAGACGACGGCTACGAAGCCCATCTGCTGACGCTCGAGCAAATCCGCACCGGCGCGCCGGTCTTCGAACTTTTCTTTCGCGAAGTCGAACAGATTTATCCTGACGCGCCGGAGAAGCTGCAATTCAACGAGACTCTCAAGCGCGTATTCAATCGTATGGCGAGCGATCTGATCACCAGCACGCAAGCGCGGCTGAAGCAGGCCGGAATCGAAACTCTGGCGGATGTTTGTCTGCACAAAGAGCGACTGGCCTCGTTCAGCCCCGAGGTGGAAGCGGAGCGCAAGCAGATCAGAGACTTTCTGTACGAGAATCTCTATTACAGCCCGTCCCTGGCGGGAGAGAAAGACGATGCTGAGCGCATCGTCACCGAGATGTTCGCCTTTTGGATGGAGAACCCATCAGCCCTGCCGCACTATTACCAGGAGAAAGCCGCGCAGGAAACGCTGCCCCGCGTAGTCTGCGATTACATCGCCGGCATGACCGATCATTTCATCATCGAGCAGTACGAAAAACATTGCGGCGAGAGGTAAACCCCAAGTCCGAGGGTGAGGCCTCACTTTCTACCCTGTCTTCCTCCTGAGGCTTGCTGTTCCACGCAGTTTTTATATCAGGTTTGCCAAAATTACCTTGCGCAACCCCTGCAGACCACCCTCCCCTGTCAAGACAGGGTACAATAGTCTTTAGATATCAAGCATTTAGCGCTTCAACCCGAAAGCCCGTTTTGGCATTAGACCTGTAAGAGGAATAGCAGGCGCGCCGTAATGTTTGCGGTGCCTAAGTTTTGAGATTTTCAAGTGTGCGTTGCGTCAGCGCATACCAAGTAGTTCCAGGGGACGCAAGCAAAAATCACGCAACACGCCCGTCTTGGCGGGCTGGAGTGGAGCCCCCAAACGCTCCCCCAAAATGGAGGAAGGTTCTTATGAATAGCCGTACGCTCGTAACTTTGCTGTTGGCCGCCGTGCTTGCCTTTCCGGTCTTCGCGCAGTCTTCGTCTTCTCAAGCTCAGTCCAACCAGCCGGCCGCCTCGCAGCCGGCACCGTTGACCGATAGCGCCACCGGCACCGGCAAGCAGCCTCTGCAGCCGCCGAGCCGCGAGGGCTTCTGGGGACGTGTAAATCCCTTCGCCCGCAAGAACTATGTGAAGCGCCAGACCGATCCCATCCGCGACCGCGTCAATGAGCTCGACGATCTGACCGCGGCGAACAGTAAAGCGATCAAGGACACCGATGCACGCGCCCAGGCTGGTATCAAGCTGGCCTCAGACAAGGCCAATGAGGCCGACCAGCACGCCATCGATGCCGGCAACAAGGCCACCATGGCCCAGCAGAGCGCGCAACAGGCCGCCACCCGCATCCAGACGGTTGAAACAGTCGTAGGCAACATTGACCAGTACAAGGCTTCGAACCAGACTGAAATTCGCTTCAAGCCCGGCCAGACCGTGCTGAGCAAGAACGCCAAAGACGCTCTGGATGAGATGGCGAATGGAGTGAAGGGCCAGCACGGCTACATCATCGAAGTGCAGGGCTTCGCTTCCGGCAAGGGCCAGACCGCGATTACGAATTCGCAGAAGATGGCCGAATCGGTTGTGCGCTACATGGTTCTGAATAACGAGATTCCGGTCTACCGGATCTACCTCGTAGGCATGGGCAACGCCCCCGTAGCCGATGAGGATGCGAAGACCAAGCACATCAGCGGCGGGCGCGTGGAAATCAGCCTGCTGAAGAATGATCTGGAGCAGTTGGCCTCGAGCGGTTCTGCCGCTCCAGCCGCCACTCCCGACCGGCAACAGCAACCGAAGTAGCTGGAATCGATCCGGTTGGACCAAGGGCGCCTCGCCCAAGTCCTTCCCCCCCAAAAGCCTTTCGCGCAAGCGAAGGGCTTTTTTGTGTTGGGGAGGAGTCCGGGCTGAATTGCAGGATACGCGTACGAAGGTTGAAACACTTGCACCGTCTAGCCGGGAGGTGGTCTCAGGGCTGCTGCCGCCAGTTCATTTGCGATAATCTTTGGGTTTGATGCGCAACTGGGTGAGCTTGGACTGGAGCGTGGTGCGTTTCAAGCCGAGGCGTGCCGCTGCGCCGTTGGGCCCGCCTAGCTGACCGTTGCACTCGCGCAGGACGCGAATAATGCGTTCGCGCTCCTTTTCCCGGAGCGTTTCGTTCTCGTTTCTGTCAGGTTCAGTATGGAGTTCGGACAACGGCGCCTGCAAAACCGAGCCCGGAGTGAGGATGACCGAACGTTCCACGAAGTTCTCCAGTTCGCGGATATTCCCCGGCCACGCCCACTGCACCAGCGTCTCCATGGTTTTTGCCGGGACGCTGAGGATGGACTTGTTCATGCGGCCCGCATATTTCCGGACAAAGTGCTCGATGAGAAGCGGGATGTCGTCCCGCCGCTCCCGCAATGGGGGCATGCGAATCGGAAACACGTTGAGGCGGTAATACAGATCGCCGCGAAACTCCCGCTGGTTCACGCTGTGCCTCAAGTCCCGGTTGGTGGCAGCCACCAGACGGAAGTCGACCTTCAAAGTCTGCGTGCCGCCCAGCCGTTCGAACTCCTGGTCCTGCAGCACGCGCAGCAGCTTGGGCTGCAAGTCCAGGGGAATCTCTCCGATTTCATCCAAAAACAGAGTACCGCGGTCGGCCAGTTCGAGTCGGCCCAGCTTCTTGGCGATGGCGCCGGTGAAAGCACCTTTCTCGTGGCCGAATAACTCGCTTTCCAGCAGGCCCGAGGGGATGGCGGCGCAGTTCAGTTTGATGAAGGTGCTGTCCTTGCGCTCGCTCATGCCGTGGATGGCGCGCGCCACCAATTCCTTGCCCGTGCCCGTTTCGCCCAGCAGCAGCACCGTGGCGTCGCTGGGAGCCACCTTGGCCACCTTTTCCATGACTTCTTTCAACGCGCCGCTGCGCCCGATAATTTCCCCGAATCCCAGTTCGGTGTCGATGGCCTGTTCCAGGTAAAGCTTTTCTTCGGAAAGTTTCTCCTTGGCTACCCGAAGCTCCTCGCTAACGATTTGCAGTCTGGCTACGTTCTCGCGCAACGCTTCTTCGGCCTTCCGGCACGCTTCCTCCAACTTCACTTTCTCCGTGACGTCCCTCTGGATGCCCCAGGTGCGCACCAGCTTCCCGTTCTCCACAATGCCGATCATGCTGTTGCGAAACACCTTGGGGTTGCCATGAACATCGACTTCATGCGACTCCCGGTCCAGCACCCGAAAGCCCGAGCGGATGTAGTCCCGGGTCAGTTCGATATTGCGCGGATCCTCGGGCGACAGCATTTCTGTCAAACGCTTGCCCACGAATTCCCGCACTGAACTGAGACCGTACATCTTGACGATGGCCTCGTTGCACTCCGCCAGGTAGGAGTCATAGAGGATGTGATGAACCAATTCGTCTTCCGGCAGATCAACGGGGACAGGGTTATCCAGGTCCTGCCGAAAGATACCTTCCGAACTCTGGGAGACAAAGTTTCTGTAATTCTCCTCGCTGCGCCGCAGCGCCTCTTCGGCCTGCATGCGGTCGGTGATGTCAGCAAACGCGGCAATCGCGCAAGGCTCACCATTCAGCTCGATCACTTCCGCCGTTACTAAACCGACGCGAATAGCGCCGTCCTTCTTGCGAAAGCCAGCCTCCACGTCACGCAGACAGCCCTCGGCCAGAAGCTGCTTTGCCAGTTCCACCCTTTGGTCCGGATTCACCCACAGCCCAATGTCGAACGGCATGCGTCCGATGACCTCGTCACGCCGCCAGCCGGTCATGCGCTCAAACGTCTCGTTAACCTCGATGTAACGATGCTCTTTGATGGTCGTCAACGTGATTGACGTTGGGCTTTGCCGGAAAGCCTTCGAGAACTTCTCTTCCGACTTCTTCAGAGCTTGCTCCGCCTGCTTGCGCTCGCTCAAATCAATAAAAGTGATGAAGTTGCGATCGCCGATCACCTGGGCAAGAACCCGCACATACTTCTTGGTCCCATCGTGGCACGTGATCGTAACCTCCATGGGCTCAATCTCGCCTTGAGTTCTGGCCGCCTCGGCCATGCGCCTTTGCCACTCCTGGGAAACCCATTCTCGATATACAGGGTCGGGATACGCCAAAGGCCACCACTCCGCCACCGTCGGGAACCGCTCAATCGAATATCCAAAGAGTTCGAGGAATTTTGGATTCTGATAGAGCGCCTTCTCTTCGCCTACTGACGATAAGATGATTCCAACCGGGAGATGGTCGAGGATGAGCTTTTGAGTTCTCTCCCGCTCTCGCACCGCATCTTCGGCTCGTTTGCGTTCGGTGACATCGATCAAAGCGCCCACGACTCCGGTAGGCCTCCCATCCTCGCCCAGCAGCGGGACGGCGTTGGACACCATATGCCGTTCCGTGCCATCCTCGAAGACCAACGACAAGGGAACGCCATATACCGGGCGGGCGGTCGCCGCGGCCCGCTCCATGGGCAACTCTTCAATAGGGACCTCGACGCCATCCCGCATGAGTCGGGCCCAGGGCCGTTCCCCTGGGAGGGGGCTCTTTGAGATGTTGGCACCGCTGGGCAGACGAAGCTGTTCGTAGCCTGTCCGGTTTGTAGTCACGTATTTGCAATCAACATCGCGGGCGATGAAGACCGCTACAGGCACGGTGTCGAGTATCGTCTCCAGTTCCTTCGACTTGGCGCGTGCGCGAGCCTCACTCTCGCGTAACGCCTCTTCCGCCTGCTTGCGCTCGGTGATGTCACGGGAGATGGCAACAATATAATCCCGGTCCAACCGGACCCGCCTCATGCTGACTTCCACGGGAAAAGTCGACCCGTTCCTTCGCCGGTGGAGGGTTTCCATCACGATGAATCCCGATTCCCGCCACTCCTCTTTAACTTTCGCAGCCGACGACTCGGTAACCGCGGGATCGATATCGAAAACTGTCAGAGACAGAAGTTGTTCGCGGCTGTAGCCCAGCTCCGAGCAGGCTTTCTCATTCACATCGAGAAAGCGCAGCGTTTCCGGATCGATAACTTTGATGGAATCGTTGCTCTGGTCCACCAGGGTTCGGAACAGCTTCAGTTCCCGGATGGTGCGCTCGCCTTCGCGGAGCTTGGAAAGTAGACGCTCGCCCACTTCGCGCAGCAGTTTCTCCGTTTCCCTTTGTTCGGTGACGTCGCGGGCGATGCCGCGCACAATCGGAGAAGCTACGCCCTCGGTCCGCAATGTGTTGTGGTAATGCCAGATTCGGCGCTCGCCTGACCGCGTCATCACGGCCATGAAGCCGCGCGACTCGCCGACTCGCGCCATCTGGCTCAGGTAAGCGTCAAACTGGGGGCGAAATTCGGGAACGATAATCTCCCGCATGGGAATCTGCAGGAGTTCTTCCTCGCTATAGCCCAGGATGCGAGCTGGCGCGGGATTGACCGACAGAAGCCGGCCGGCAAGGTCGTGGATGCACAGCAAATCATGGCTGTGCACGACCAGATCCTGATACCAATCTTCGTTTTCCTGCAGGGCGCGCCGGATCGGGTCCAACTCCGCTCGACTCGCCTCTGAAACGTGGCGCTGCTCTGGCCCAGGGTGCAATTCCATGGCTACTCCCCCGCGGGCTTGGTAAATTGGTGTATCTGCGTGGATTCCATTTCCGGCTGCTCCCCAGAAGCATAGAAGGCACGCCAAGTGGCCCTGACACACCCCAAGTCCAATTGTGGCGAAGTGTAGCAGAACCTAGCTTTGTACGCCACCCTACATAGCAATGTTTCGTGGCAGGCCGCTCTGTCTTGACCCCCATTTTACCGGGTTAACTGGGCTCCCGGTGCTGCCAGCCATGATATTCTCCTTCAAAGCCGATTGGCGAAAAAGAGCGGAAAGGGTTGGCATGGCTTCCTTGGGGCGGTCGCCGGGAAAATTCTCGCTGGTGCTGATCAAGCCGTCGCACTATGACGACGACGGCTATGTCATCCAGTGGTTCCGTTCCGCCATTCCTTCCAATACGCTCGCCGTACTCAACGGCTTGGCGCTGGATTGCAAAGAGCGCCGCGTGCTGGGCGATGAGGTCGACATCGTAGTCAGCGCCTACGACGAAACCAATACCCGCATCAAGCCCGCGCGCATTGCGCGCCAGTTGCGAGGCGGACGCGGCATGGTGGCTTTGGTCGGAGTGCAGTCGAACCAGTTTCCCCACGCTATGGATCTGGCGCGTCCGCTGCGCGCGGCCGGTGTCCCGGTGTGCATCGGAGGCTTCCACGTCTCCGGCTGCCTGTCGATGTTGCCCGATTTACCGCCTGAACTCAAAGAGGCCATGGATCTCGGCATCTCATTGTTCGCCGGTGAAGCCGAAGGCCGCCTCGAACTGGTGCTGCGCGACGCCTGGAACGGCACTTTGAGGCCGCTCTACAACTACATGGCCGACCTGCCATCCCTCGAAGGCGCGCCCATGCCGATTCTTCCCGCCACCCGCGTGAAGCGCACCGGCGGCAAGATCACAACATTCGATGCCGGCCGCGGATGTCCCTTTTTATGCTCGTTCTGCACCATCATCAACGTGCAAGGACGCAAATCGCGCCGCCGCTCCGCTGACGATATCGAGCAGATCGTCCGCAGCAACCTGGCCCAGGGCATCAACCGCTTCTTTATCACCGACGACAATTTCGCCCGCAACACCGACTGGGAAAAGGTGTTTGACCGCCTGATCGCCATGCGCGGGCAAGAGAATCTGAACATCAAGTTCGTGATTCAGGTGGATACCATGTGCCACCGCCTTCCGCATTTCATCGAGAAGGCGGGCCGCGCCGGTGTGGCCCGCGTATTCATCGGCCTTGAAAGCATTAATCCCGGCGCGTTGCTCGGAGCCAGGAAAAAGCAGAACAAAGTGGCCGAGTACCGCAGGATGCTGCTGGAGTGGAAAAAGGCTGGCGTGACGGTTTTCGCCGGCTACATCGTCGGATTCCCCTCGGACACTCCCGAATCGGTGCTGCGCGACATTGAAATCATCCAGCGCGAGCTGCCCATCGATCTGCTGGAACCGCACTGCCTCACTCCTCTGCCCGGCTCCGAGGATCACCAAAAACTACACAAGGCCGGCGCGTATCTCGATCCCGATCTGAACAAGTACGATCTCGAACACGTGACCACAACCCACTCCACCATGTCGCCCGAGCAGTGGCAGAAGCTTTATCATGATTCCTGGGCAGCTTTCTATTCCCCTGAACACCTGAAGACGGTGATGCGCCGCTCCGTGGCCACCGCCAGCAACGCCGGCAACATGACGTTCTTGCTGCTCTGGTACTACGCCATGGTGGCGCTGGAAAAAATTGATCCGCTCGAAGGCGGTTACCTGCGCCGCAAGTACCGCAAGGACCAACGTCCCACGCTTCCGGTCGAGAGCGCGTGGCTGTTTTATCCGCGCTACGTTTTCGATCTCCTGTACAAGCATGTCAAGCTGGCAGCGCTGGTGTTGCGCTACGGCGTTTTCCGCCGGCGCCTGAAGCGCGATCCCAACGCCCGCAACTATATGGATCTGGCATTGACCCCAGTGGATGAAGATCGCTCCGATGAGATGGAACTGGCGGCTATGGGCGCTGCGACGAAGGCGCAGGTAGTGAAAATTCAGGAGTCGGTCACAACCTGAGTTCTTGGCCCGTAGCCGCCAGCTTCTGGCCACCAGATACAATGTGGCGAGGCTCCCTCCCCGCCAAAGCCATTGCGCGTGCGATCTTCTTGCATAGGGCGGAGCTTTACTCGTTCTTCCGGGTTGGCATGTTTATTGACCGCCCGGACAGACCGCGCGGTTGCGGAAAATCTGATTGGACGGTTTCGATTATTCGTTGAGAATGTCACGGACGACGTGAGATAATTGCTGCGCTTGTGCGGCACTTGTCTGAGGGGGCAAGTGGGACAGTCCGGCTTTTAGAGCGGGATGTTCAGAAAGGTAAACCCTGGGCCATTCGCTGCGGACGGGCAGTTGTTGGCCTTGGGAAATAGTTGGGTATGGTACTAGCAGTGAGGAGCACCCCTCCCGAAGGTGTGGTTGCGGTTTTCCTGCTCGCTGAAAACCGCCTGTTGCGCGAAGCGCTTATCCGGCTGCTGTCGAAGAAGAACGACATCCTTATCGTCGGCAGCGCACCATATTCTCCAGAAATTCTCCGGCAGGTTCTTACCACGGAGCCGAACATCGTGGTGCTCGATTCGGTTTCGAAGGCCTTGTCTCAGGATCGAGTTGTCGGCCGCCTGCTGGATGCCAGACCGGGAATTGGCGTGGTGATGGTTGGCATGGAGGCGGACGAAGGCATTTTTCTGCGGATGGTGCAGGAAGGCGTGCTGGGCTACGTCCTGACGGATGCTTCCGCACTGGAAGTGTGGCGCGCCATTCGAGACGTGGCTGCGGGTGAAGCCGTATGCCCACCCTCGCTGTCGGTTCCACTCTTCCGTTTTGTAGCTAATCCATCGATGAGTCTGCCTGGCGTGCGCGTGAAGAAGATCCCGGACTTCAGTCCGAGACAGCAACAACTGGCGCGATTGATTCGTGAGGGCCTCACCAACAAAGAGGTCGCGGCCCGGCTGAATCTGTCCGAGCAGACGGTGAAGAACCACGTGCATCGCATGTTGCGCAAGGTCGGGGCAACCGACCAGGTGACCATGGCGGAGTTGTACAGTTCCGATGGCGCGGCATGATTGCGCGTCCTGCCGCCGGACGCGTTTTAGAAATCACCGCAATTGCATTATCCATCAACGGCGCCACGTGCGTCGTCGCCTAAGCTCTCCTCAGGCAGCGTTTGACCCTTGCTTCCCGCGCGGTTAAACTCGCCTATCAGTGGGGTTCCTATGAAACGCATCGCCTGCACACTGGTCTTTTCTTCTCTTCTAGCATTTGCCACCTGCGCCGGCATTGCCTTTGCCGACGACGACCAAACCCACCAGCACCATGAAGACTTAACCGCCGCCCAGCTGGGCACGGTCACCTTCCCGGTTTCCTGCGCGCCTGATGTGCGGAAGCCCTTCGAACGCGGCGTGGCTTTGCTGCACTCCTTCTGGTACGAAGAGGCGGAAAAAGAATTCACCCAGATTGCCGTGGACGATCCACACTGCGTCATGGCGCATTGGGGCGTGGCCATGAGCCTGTGGCATCAGCTGTGGAACGAACCCGACAAGAAGGTCATCCAGCGCGGGCTTGACGAAGTTCACCAGGCCAATACCACGGACGGCCCAGCCACTCCGCGCGAGAAGGCCTATATCGCGGCCATCGCCGCCTTCTACAGCGACTCGAAAAAGCTTAATCACGAAGCTCGCGCCAAGGCTTACTCCGGCGCGATGAAGAAGGTGTACGAGACCTACCCTGACGATCACGAAGCCGCTGTGTTCTATGCGCTATCGCTGCTCGCCTCCGAACCGCACGACGATACAACTTTCGCCAATCGCAAGCAGGCGGCGGCGATCCTGGAAAAGCTGTTTGCCACGGATCCCGACCATCCCGGGGTAGCGCATTACCTCATCCACAGCTACGACAAGCCGCAACTGGCGCAGCTCGGCCTGCCTGCCGCTCGCCGTTACGCGCAGATCGCGCCCGCAGCCCCGCACGCCTTGCACATGCCTTCGCACATCTTCGCCCGCGTGGGCCTATGGCAGGACGACATCAACTCCAACCTCGCCTCCATCGCCGCCACGCGCAAGACCGCAGCCATGCACATGGGCGGCGAAGGCCACCAGTTCCACGCCATGGATTTTCTCTTCTACGCCTACATGCAAAGCGGACGCGACAACGACGCGAAAGCGCTGATCGAGGAGATCCGTGCCATGCCCGACAAGAAAGACGATATGTATGGCAAGGGATACGACCCGCACGCGGCGACTCTGGCGCATCTCAGCGCCCTGTATCCGATCGAGATGCATGATTGGGCTGCTGCGGCAGCGCTGCCTCCCATCGACGTTGCGGGCACCGCGGAATATTCAATGATTTTCTGGGCGCGTGCGGTCGGATCGGCCCATCTGCACAAGACCGACGACGTGCGCAAGGATATTGCAGAGATTGAGCGCATTTACAAGAAGCGGGTGGCCGAGAAGTCAGAGTTTGCCGACGCGGTGGAAGGTGATCGCAAAGAGGCCGAGGCCTGGCTGGCCTTCGCCCAAGGCAAGTACGATGATGCCGTAGAAGCGCTGCGTCCGATAGCCGACAAAGAGGATGCAATGGGTGACGAACCGGACGGCGCTCCCGCCCGAGAAATGATCGCCGACATCCTGCTCGAAGCCAAGCGCCCGGAACAGGCCCTGGCCGAATACCAGACGGATTTGAAGCTGCATCCCAACCGCTTCGACGGCCTCTACGGCGCCGCCCGCGCCGCCGAAGCCGCCGGCAAGCCAAGCGACGCCACGGAATACTATGCGTTGTTGCTGAAAATCTGCGACGGATCAAACTCCACCCGGCCAGAGCTTAGCCGAGCAAGGGAACTGGTGGCGCAGAAGTAATCCCACTGACCGCACTGAGCGAAGCGAAGGACTAAAGCCCGAAATCATGCGTAACCAATCACTGGCGAACAGTAATCAGATCGCGGTTGCTGCCTCTAACGCCTCCGATTCCGTGGAACAACTTTTCAAGAAGTGCATCTCCAAATCGCAGTCCCGGGAGGAATTCTGGATCGAATTCGTAAATGCCGTTGAAGTGCGGTGCATGGCTGAAGTAGGCGTGTACCGCGGGGATTTCGCGGCTGAAATCCTGCGGCATTGCGAGGGCTTGTCCCGCTATTACATGGTCGACCCATGGAGACACTTAACCGACTGGAACAAGCCGGCAAACCACGATGACTCCGTGTTAAGTGAGTTCTTCAACGAAGCAAGAGCGAAGACGGACTTTGCCGCCGCCAAGAGAACTATCTTGCGGGGGAAAACGACCGAGGTCATCGGCCAGATAGCCGACGGTGAATTGGATCTGGCATACATCGACGCCGATCACACTCTGAAGGGAATCGCAATCGATTTGATTCGTATGTACCCCAAAGTGCGCACCGGGGGCTTTCTTGGCGGAGACGACTTTACTCGATCCGTCTGGGAGCACAAGACCAGTTTTGAGCCCACCCTCGTATTCCCATTTGCCGTGTACTTCGCCGAAGCTGTGGGCGCGATAGTCTACGCTTTGCCCCATGCGCAGTTCTGTCTCCAGAAACCTGGTCTCCGAGAGAATGAGCATCCCCAATTTGCCTTCGTCGACCTGACCGGACAATACGGCGACATCGGCTTGCAAAATCAATTCGCTCCGGGGAAGATCGCGAAGCTGATAGCCAGCGAGCGCTTCCCTCGCATCATGCGGGCCGCCAGGGAGGCCAAAAAGCTGTTTTCGAGATGAGAACGCTTGCTGGATCCTGGTTTACATCTTAGGCAACCTGAGAAGGGCCATCTTGACCAGCAGCGCGGCCATCATGGCGAGCGCTCCCAGCAGCGCGTTGTACTCGCGATGCTTCAGGTACAAATCCAAAGAAAATCCGGCGGGAGCTTCGCTCAAAGAGTTTGCGGCGCGAACCAGGCGCGGGAACATTCTCGGTACCTGGCGCGCGTAGTCGTCGAACTCGGGGAACTTCTGCCGCAGAAATGCCTCTTCGTCGTGGATGACGGGAAGATAGATGGCGAAGAACATTACGACGAGAGCGATGCCCACCCACCAACTGCGCGCCGCTGCCGCGAATCCCAGTCCGATCAGCAGCGATCCCAGGTAAAGCGGGTTGCGCGTGTAAGCGTACGGACCTGAAGTGGCGAGAGATTCGTTCTTGCGCACGTGGCCGGAAGCCAGCGCCCGAATCAGAAGCCCCGGGGCAACCATGATCGCTCCCAGAGCCAGGGAGCGCCCGGTGGGCCGCGCCAGCCAGAAATAGAGTACGGCGAAAAGGAATCCCAGCGGTACGCGGATGCGGCGCGCGATTTGTGACCACTCAGCCATGCGTGCTCTCAACTATCTCATGGCCAAGCGATTGCAGCTTTGAGGATTGAAGTCAAGGGAATTCTGGAGCGTTGTTGGCAGGGCAGCGGTGGTCCTTGTTTCGGCATTCGAGTAGACAAACGTTTGACTGGACTCTTACTACGTGGTATATACCACGTAGTGGTATACATCGAGTCGAGAGCTTTCACCAGGCGACTGCACCAACTGGCCGGAGCGTCAGCTCTCGATGTCCTTAACTCGATTCAAACCGATCTGCTCAAGAATCCGGCTCGTGGAGACTTGATGCAGGGCTTGGGAGGGATACGCAAGGCGCGATGTTCGAATCCTGCACGCAGTAAGGGAAAACGAGGCGGATTCCGATATCTGTTCTTGCATCTCGAAGATCAGAGCCAGATTCATCTGCTGTATTTGTTGGACAAGGACGAGCAAGAAGACCTATCGGGCGATGAGCGCAAGGTGCTGCGCGCGTGGGTAAGCGAAATCAAGAAATCCAGAGGGGGATCGTGGCTGTAATGAAAATTAAGGGAGCAAAGAAAAAGGAAGTCCGGATTTTTGGCGATCTGAAGCAGGCCTTGTCGGAGGCTTTGGATTATCAACAGGGCAAGGCGACTGGCTTGCGCGTCAGCCAGTTGCCGCCTCCTCCCAAACCGCTAACCCCGGGCCAGATTCGCGCGATCCGGCAATCGTTCAACGTGAGCCAGGCGGGCTTCGCGCGTATTATTAATGTCAGCGTCAATGCGGTGGAAAGCTGGGAGCAGGGAGTGCGCCGTCCGCGCGAGGCGACATTGAAGCTGCTCGCCATCGCCGACAAACATCCTGACGTTCTGCTGGCGAGCGAGTAGGTCCGGGAGACTGGCGGTCTCAGAACACCTGCGTCTTCGTTACCTTGCCGTTCTCGAAGTGCACGACCCACCGGTGGCCGTTCTTCAGGTAGAACCAGGTCTCGCGCAGATTCGTATTGTCCACGTCATCCACCTTCTTCTGGTCGGGATCGCCGAAGCTCATCAGCACCATTTCGTAGGTCATGTTCTCCACCACGGTGTGGGCTTCGATGGCGGCGCGAAGGTCGGCGGGCATGGCCTTTTCCTCGATCTTCTGCTCGATGCGGCTCACGTCCAGCAGTCTGGACATGAAGCGCAGGATGTTTTGCGGGGCGATGTCGGTGTCGTTGAGGTCTTTCTGATACTTCAGATTCAGGCGCGAGCCTCCGGCGCGTTTATACGACGCCCCGACTTTGTTGGCGTGGTTGCTGCCGCGGCGTCCCTCGCCGCCGCCTTCGAGATGAATCTCGACCTTGTCGCTGTCGATCTTGACATTGGTAATGGTCACCCATTCGTCGCGCTCCACGCCCACTCCCTTTTCCTTGAGCCACTTGGTCATCTCGGCCAAATCGACTCCGCGCTCGTCGGCGCGCTTGTTCGAGGGAGCCAGGTAGTACACGTCCACGCCGTCCTTGTAGGCGGGCAGATCCACCAGAGCTCTTACGTCTTTCCCCAGCAACAACGTATTCAACTGGTCCTGCGCGTCTTTCGACGTGGAAGCTTGTGCCGCCCCCAGCAACCCCGCCCCGAGGCAGGCCAGAGAGGCCCAGAAAATCCATCCGTTCATCTTGCCCATCGTCTCTCTTGCTCCTTACGTCATCCAGCCGTCAAACGGAAATTCCAACACTGGAGGACGAGCGCAAAGGTAGACTGCGAGTTTGCTGGTGTAAATAGCTCTTGCGTGCCAGTGGGCGGGCTCTGTGGGGACGATCACTTCCCCAGCGGGATTTCGAAGTACATCAGTTCGGCGCCTTTGGCGTCGTCGACGCCGGTGACGTAGAGGTGCGCGCCGGGCAGGGGCGCGGAGACGCCTTCTATATCGAAGAAGAAGAATCCGGATTGCGTAGTGTGGGGTTCGACGGCTTTGGCGGCGAATTGCGAGGATTCGATCTCGTCCCGTTCTTTCTGGCTGAGCATGCCTTTTACTTTTTTGTGCGGGACGGGAAAGGGCAGCGGAGTGGCCGGGTTGGTGTTGGCCTGGGGATTAGTGAGGCGGCGGAAGATATCTTCGGGCGTGGTGGGCGTGAGCTTGGCGCGGTTGGCTGTGGTCAGCGTCACCTGCATGTTGGCGATGGAGATGGGCTGGTCGCCGTCGTTGGTGACCACGAAAAAGATGGGAAGGAATCCGTGCTCGTGAAAGTTCACGGAGAAAATCTTCGCCTTGTCGGGATTGTCGTAGGGGTCGGCGGCGATGGCGACTTTGTCGGCGGTGTGGTCGTCGTGCGCGGGGTAGGTTTTCGCGGGCTGGGCTACGGGCTTCACGAAATCTTTGGCGGCCAGGGAAACGGCGAAGGCTGCGACCGCGCCTAGGACGAGCAGAACGCGGGGAAACGACAACCTCAGCAGCGACCTCATGAGTCCGATTATAGAGGGTTACGTGATTCGTTTCGTAGCGAGAGTCTCAGGTCCTCAAATCTTCACCACATGAGGTTCACAGTGCAGATCTAACGCGGTGTCCTTGGTGGTTATTTAGAACTCGGATGGGGTTTGTTTAGAATGGCTGGAATTGATCTCTTCTCTTTACAGCTTCTTCTACAGCGTGGCGCTGGCGGTGGGTGTGCTGGCGAGCCTACCCTACTGGCTGTTCCAGATGGCGCGCCATGGGAAGTACCGCAAGGGCTTCGCGGAGCGGATGGGGCGGGTGCCATCGCGGCTTCGGTTGCCGGGAGAACAGGAGCCGGTGATTTGGGTTCACGCCGTTTCCGTAGGGGAAGTACTGGCGGTTGCGGGATTGGTGGAGGAGCTTCGGCGGCGATTCCTGCAGCATAGGATCTTCGTTTCAACCACCACCGATACCGGTCAGGGGCTGGCCCGCAAACGGTTTGGCGAGGCCAATGTGTTTTATTTTCCGATGGATTTCGCGTTCGCGGTTCGTCCTTACTTGCGGGCGCTGCGGCCGCAAATGGTGGTGGTGGCGGAGACCGAATTCTGGCCCAACTTTATGCGGCTGGCGCAGGCCAGCGGCGCGCGGATCGCGGTGGTGAATGCGCGCATCTCGGACCGGTCGTGGCCGAGGTACCGGCGATTCCGCGGATTGCTTCGCAGGTTGCTGGCCCACGTGGATCTGTTCCTGGCGCAAACGCCCGAAGATGCCGCACGGCTGCGAGATATTGGGGCCAGCGCGGAACGAGTGCGGGTTGCGGGAAATTTGAAATTCGATGTTCCGGCGACCGCATGGCCGGCGATTGTGGAGAGCCTGCGCGCGACGATGGCCCAGGCCGGAGCCGGGCCGGTGCTGGTTTGTGGCAGCACGGCGGAGGGAGAAGAGGCGCTGCTGCTGAAGGCATTTGAGAAGGTGCTGATTCAGTATCCGCGGGCGGTGATGATTCTTGCGCCCCGGCATCCGGAGCGGTTTCCCGCCGTGGCGGCGCTGCTCGAGCAGATGTCGATTCGCTTCCGCCGGCGATCTGGGTGGAATGGCGAAGCTTTGGCCGGCGGGGTTTTTCTGCTGGATACAATCGGAGAATTGGCCGCGCTGTATGCGCTCGCCGACGTTGCTTTTGTGGGGGGAAGCCTGGTGCCACGCGGCGGACACAACATTATCGAACCGGCGCAGCATGGCGTGGCCACGGTGGTGGGGAATCACACGGAAAATTTCCGCGATATCGTGAGTCTGTTCCAGAGCCGGGAGGCGGTGCGGATCGTCGGTCCGGCGGAGTTGCCGCTGGTGTTCTTGGAGTTATTGGCCAACAATGCGGAGCGAATCGCCTTAGGACAGCGCGCCGCCGAAACCATGCGCTCGCAGATTGGCGCGACGGCGCGGACTGCCGACGAACTGCAGCGGTTGCTGGCGCGGTTATGAATTTGAATCCTCTGGCAGCCATCTACGGTGCGGTGGTCGGGGCGCGCAATGGGGTTTACGACCGTCGATGGTTTCGTTCGCGGGCTCTGCAGGGGCCGGTGATCAGCGTGGGAAACGTTTCGGCCGGAGGCTCGGGGAAAACTCCGTTTGTTATTTTGTTGGGCGAGTTGTTGAAGGCGCGTGGAGTCCGATTCGACGTGCTTTCGCGCGGCTACGGGCGCAGGACGCGTGGAGCGATGCAGGTGGATCCCGCAGGGCTGCCGCGGGATTTTGGCGATGAGCCTTTGCTGATTGCTAGGCGCCTGCAAGTGCCGGTGGTGGTGGGCGAGGACCGCTATGAGGCGGGCCGGTTGGCGGAGGCGCGATTCGGTGCGCAGATTCATTTGCTGGATGATGGGTTTCAGCACCGTGGGCTGGCGCGCGATTTCGATATCGTACTGGTGACGCCGGAGGATGCACGGGATCGGTTGCTTCCCGTGGGCAGGCTGCGAGAGCCTCTGCATTCGCTGCAACGTGCGGATGCCGTGGTGCTGACCAGTGGAGCTGCGCCGGAATCTTTTCGGCTGGAGGGTAAGGCGGTCTGGCGGGCGCGGCGGGGCATTGTTACGCAAAACATTCCGCCGCGGCCTGTGGTGTTCTGCGGCATCGCGCGGCCGCAGAATTTTTTGCTGCAGTTGCGAGCTGCGGGCATCGATCCCGCAGCCCAGGCGTTTTTCCGCGATCATCACGCCTACACGGAAAAAGACATTCGCGATTTGTTGCAACTCCGGCGGCGCAGTGAGGGCGGCGGCTTCGTCACCACCGAAAAAGATGCGGTTAACCTGGGCGGATATCTTGCGGCACTCGCGTCGCTGGCGGTCATCCCTGTCAAGATGGAGCTGGCCGACGCGGCTAACGCTGTGGATACCATGCTGCGCGTGATCAAGGAGCGGCGGCGGCGCTCGTGAGAAAATGCCGGAAGCGGCAACTGGAACTGCGATGACGAAGCATCTGAAAGAGGCCGAGCGGCTACGGAAGATTGTTGAAGCGTTCCCCAAGGTCACCATTACGGTGCTGGGGGATCTGGTGGCCGATGAATTTGTGTTTGGAGAAATCTCGCGGGTGTCGCGCGAGGCTCCCGTGCTCATCTTGAAGCATCGCGAGCGCACCCTGGTGCCCGGCGGGGGCGCGAACGCGGTCAACAATCTCGCGGACCTGGGAGTGAACGTGCTGCCGGTCGGCGCCATTGGCGACGACGAGCCGGGACGGATGCTGCTGAAGTTTTTTCGCCACAAACACATTCCGATCAGTGGCGTGCTGAAGGATAAGAGTTATACGACGGTCACGAAGACGCGCATTCTTGCGGGCATGGCGCACAACACACGCCAGCAGGTGGTGCGCGTGGATCGCGAACCCGAGAATCCTCCGAACCAGCACCTGACCCGCGAGCTATTCCTGGCGGCGCGAGAATATGTGCATGCCTCGGACGCGCTGCTGGTTTCCGACTACGGATATGGGTCGGCGAGTCCGGCGATTGTGAATGCGTTGCGGCAGACTGGACGGCGAAGGGTTGTGCTGGTGCCCCTGATCCTCGATTCGCGATATCGGCTGCTGGAATATTCCGGCGCCACGGCCGCGACTCCGAACGAGCCCGAAGTGGAAGCGGCGCTAGGCATGCGCATTGGGCAGAGTTGGGAGAAGGTTGCTCAGGCCGGACAGCAGATTATGGAACGGATGAAGCTGCAGTCGCTGCTGATCACGCGCGGACGGGACGGCATGGTGGCTTTCGATCAGGGGCGGGCGCCGGTCGACATTCCGATTTTTGGCTCTGACGAAGTTGCCGATGTAACGGGTGCGGGCGATACGGTGATTGCGGCGTTCAGCGCGGCCCTGGCGGCCGGGGCCAGCACGGAAGAGGCGGCGCAATTGGCCAACTACGCGGGCGGGATTGTGGTGATGAAGCGCGGCACGGCAACCGTCTCGCGCGAGGAACTGCTGCGGGCGATTGACCACGCTCCGCCTTCGACAAGGGCGCACTGATTTGAAATAGTCACGATGGAAAACGACAAAATTCTGGGGCGGCGCGAACTTGGCGAGCGCGTGGAGCAGTGGCGGCGCGCCGGCGAGCGCATCGTGCTGGCCAACGGCAATTTCGATTTGCTGCACGTCGGACACGTGCGCTATCTGCGCGGAGCCAAGGAGTTGGGTGGCAAGCTGGTGGTGGCCATCAATTCCGACAAATCGGTGCGCGCGCTCAAGGGCGAGGGCCGTCCCATCATGCCGGCGGGGGAGCGCGCCGAAATTATTGCGGCGCTGGCCGATGTGGATGCGGTTGTGATTTTCTCCGAGATCGACGTGCGCTCGCTTATTCGCGAGATTCGTCCGGATATCCAGGCCAAGGGCACCGACTATACGGCGGAGACTGTCCCCGAGCGCGATACGGTGGCCGAATATGGCGGGCGCGTGGCGATCGTTGGCGATCCAAAGGACCATTCCACCAGCGAGATTATTCGCTCGCGGATCACGCCGGAGAAACCGTGAGTTTCGAGACGATGAGTCTTGAATCCATGAGTGGCGAATCTGAGAGCCTCGATAATGCGCCACCGAGAAAAATTGCACGACTGCTGGTGGTGCGGCTGAGCGCCATGGGAGATGTGATCCACACGCTGCCTGCGGTTTACGCATTGCGGCAATCGTTTCCTCAGGCGTTCATCGGCTGGCAGATTGAAGAGCGCTGGGCCGAACTGCTGTGCGCGCCGGGAACGCCGCGCCGCGGCCCCCGGTCTCCACTGCGGCCGCTGGTGGATGAAGTTCACACCGTCAATCTAAAGGGTTGGGGGAAATCGCTATTTTCGATTTCGACTTTGCAGGGCATCGCCACGGTTTGGAACGATGTGCGCGCGGCGTACTATGACGTAGCGGTCGATCTGCAGGGCGCGATGCGGTCAGCCGTGCTGGCGCGGTGGTCCGGAGCGCGCGTGGTTTACGGAGCGGCGGAGCCGCGCGAGGCTCCGGCGGCCCTTTGGTACACGCGGAAGGCGGTGGCGCAGGGCAGGCATGTGATTGAGCAGAATCTTTCTATCGCCGAGGCGATTACCGGACGGCAAATGAAGTTGTCGGCGAGCGACATTTCTTGCCAGCTTCCTAACGATCCTCAAGCCGAGGCACAGGTCGGCCAAGACCTTGCGCAACGCGGCATTGGAGAGTTCGCCATTTTGAATCCGGGTGCGGGCTGGGGCGCGAAGCGATGGCCGGCAGAGCGATACGGCGAAGTGGCGCGCAGGCTTGCGGGCATGGGCATATGCCCGCTGATCAACTGCGGTCCCGGCGAAGAAGATCTGTTCCGCGCGGTGTTGGCCGCGAGCGGAGGCACGGCGAAACCCACGAGCGGTTCGATCACGGAATTGATTGCGTTGACGCGGCGCGCGCGGCTGTTTATTGGCGGCGACACCGGGCCGCTGCATCTGGCGGCGGCGTTGCGAGTTCCGGTGGTGGGGATCTATGGGCCAACGGACCCGGCGCGCAACGGGCCTTACGGAACGCGCAGCATTGTGCTGCGCAGTCCAGAGAGTTTGACTACGCACACACGCCGAGCCGAGCCAGACGATGCGTTGCTGGCGATTGGAAGCGATGCGGTTGCGGCAGCTGCCGAGAAGCTACTGGGCGATTAACTCGACGGCTTCAGAAATCCGGCGCGCGCGAGCCGTATAATCACTCGATATGCCGACCTCTGTAGACACTTCCGTCCCTGCTCACACAACCTACGAACCGGTAATTGGCCTCGAAGTACACGGTCAACTTTTGACGGCGACGAAGATTTTCTGCTCCTGCTCCACCCGCTTCGGCGCTCCGCCCAACACAAATGTTTGCCCCGTGTGCCTGGGCATGCCCGGAGCTTTGCCGGTGCTGAACCGGAAGGCGGTCGAGTTCGCCACGCTGGCCGCTATGGCCCTGAATTGCCGCATTAATGAAACGTCGATCTTCGCGCGCAAGAACTACTTCTATCCCGACCTGCCCAAGGGCTACCAGATTTCGCAATACGACAAGCCGCTGGCCGAGCATGGATTCATCGCAGTTGGTGGTGACCGAAAGAAGATCGGGATCACCCGCGTGCATCTCGAAGAAGACGCGGGTAAGAGCCTGCACGAAGGCTTTCCGGACGCGGCGGAAAAAACTGCGATCGACCTCAACCGCACCGGCGTGCCGCTGATCGAGATTGTCAGCGAGCCCGATATCGCCACGCCCGACGAGGCTTACGAGTATCTCACCCGGCTGAAGGAAATCATCCTCTACACCGGCGTCAGCGACTGCAACATGGAGGAGGGTTCGCTGCGCTGCGACGCCAACGTGAGCGTGCGCCCGCGCGGCCAGAAAGGGTTAGGCACGAAAACCGAAATCAAGAACGTGAACTCGTTTCGCTTCATCCGCGAGGCGCTGATTTACGAGATCGCGCGCCAGATCGAAGTGATCGACGGCGGCGGCAAAATCACGCAGGAAACCCGTCTTTACAACGCGCACGAAGGCAAGACTTACAGCATGCGCTCGAAGGAGCAAGCGCACGACTATCGCTACTTTCCCGAGCCCGACCTGCTGCCGTTAGTGGTCGACGAAAAGTGGAAAACCGAGATCGCGAAGACCTTGCCCGAGCTGCCGGAAGCGCGGCGCGCGCGCATGGTGAAGGAATACATCATCACCGAGTACGACGCGCAGGTGCTGACGGTTTCGAAATCTCTTGCCGATCAGTTCGAAGCCGCAGCGAAGGCCGCGAAGAATCCCAAGCGGGTTGCGAACCTGGTGCAGAGCGAACTGATGGGCCGGCTCAAGGCCAAGGGCGCGGAGATTGAGCAGTCTCCGATTTCGATGGAAGGCGTGGCGGCGTCGGCCGATCTCGTGGAGAGCGGCGCCATCTCCGGCAAAATGCTCAAGGATCTTTACGACCTTTGTTTCGCGCGCAACAAAGATTTCCCCGAGGTCTACGACGAAGAGGGACGGCCGCAGCAATCGTCAGACACGTCGGCGCTGGAAAAGATCATCGACGAAATCATCGCCGCGAATCCCAAGCAGCTTGAGCAATACCGTGCCGGCAAGAAGACCATGGTCGGATTCTTCGTCGGGCAGGTCATGAAAGCGTCCAAAGGGCAGGCCAATCCGCAACTGGTGAATGAGTTGCTGACCAAAAAGCTAGAGTGAGACCTAGCGGCCTTGCGGCCGCATGACCGGGTCAGAGACCCGGTCCTACACGCTCAATGTGACTTAAGTACCATCTTCTCCTCGTGACTTCCGCAATCTGATTCCCGGGCCCGGCACTCGATATGATGATGCCGGGCCTTTCTGTCCGAGGCTGACCGTTCGCGAGCTACCATGAAAATCAAGCTTGACCGCATCATCAGCATTGCGACGCTGGTGGCCTTGGTTGTGGCCATCGCTCTGGTATTGAAAAAGCCAGTTCCGGTGGCGCAGCCGCAAGCTCCGGCCGGAGTTGCAGCCAACGCTCAATCATTCAACGCCGGATCCAGCAGCCCGAACGTGGATCGGCCTGAGCCGGGGGCGAGACAAACTCAGCCAATGCAACAGTCACAGACCAGCGGCGGATATTCCGCAGCGCCCCAGCTTGGCCAGAATTCTTCCGCACCGCAGAGCCCGAAAGCTGAAGCGCATTCCAATTCTGACGGGATTGGCGCTGCCATTAGCCAAATTCTGGGAGCGGGTGCGAGTGGAGCGGCAGCGCTGTCTCCGGACTCGGACGTGGGCGGCGGAACTCCCAATATCAAAGATCAGAAAGTCGATTACGACGGGGATCTCGTTCACGGGCATTTTCTGACAGAGATTGCGGGGAAAGACGTCTGGGTCACAATTTCCGGGCACATGGGTCAGAAGGATGGGTATGCCACTTTCGAACCCACCGAGTTCAAAGTTGGAGACATGGACGTGCCCGTGTCGCTGGTGAATCCCGCTCTGCAGAGGAAGCTTGCGGAGGAGCGAGATCGTCTTAAGCTGTCAGACCCTGCGGGCGTGAAGTAAGGAAACAGCGTCCCTTCGACTGCACTTAGGGCAGACTCCGACCCGGTCCTACACGATTCTCCGCAGCCACTTTCGCGTACCATCGTCCTGATTCTTTGATGGTTCGTTGCTGCGTCTTGAAATCCACGTAGGCCAGGCCGAAGCGCTGGCTGAAACCTTCCGCCCACTCGAAGTTGTCGAGCAGAGTCCACGCATGGTAGCCGCGAACGTCCGCGCCATCGGCGATGGCGCGCGCGAGCGCTTGCAGATATTGCCGATGGTACTCGATGCGACGCGGATCGCGAATCACGCCGTTCGAGTCGGGGCCGTCGTTGTACGCGCACCCGCTTTCGGTAATCTCAATCTGCGGACGGTCGAAGTCGCGCGTGATGCGCATGACCATGTCGTACAGCGCCTGCGGCCAAACCTCCCAACCAATATCAGTTTTCGGACCTTGCTCACCTGCCACCATCTTTACCGGGAAAAGCCATTGCTGGACGTGGGACAGCCGCTCTATGGCAGTGGGCGCGGACGCAATGGTGCGGTAGTAGAGGTTGATGCCGATGAAATCCAGCGGCGCCCGCATCTTATCGAGGTCGCCGGACTTGATGCCCATGACAGTGTCCGAGAGAAACGCAAGCGCTTCGGGATAGCGGCCGTTGATGGCTGGTTCCAAGAACCAGACGTTGGTGATGGCGTGAGCGCGCTCCGCCGCCAGTTTGTCTTCTTCAGAGTTTGTAGCCGCCTCACACGATGACATGCTGAATGCGGTTCCCACCCGCGCGGAGGGACGAGCCGCTTTCAACGCTCGAAATCCCGCGCCTTGCGCCAGGTTCACCGTATGCGACGCGCGGAGGAAATCGAAGAGGCTTTCGCGTCCGGGAGCGTGCGTGCCTTCCAGATAACCCTTGTAGGTGAAGGCTAAGGGTTCGTTGAACAGCATCCAATCGGAAACGCGATCGCCCAAGACACGCGCCACAAGTTCCACGTAGTCGGCAAAGCGGGATGCGGTATCGCGATTAGGCCAGCCGCCGGCATCTTCCAAAGCTTGCGGCAAGTCCCAGTGGTAGAGCGTGACAAATGGGCGGATTCGGGCTTCCAGCAAGGCATCGACGAGCCGGCTGTAATAATCGACGCCTTTGGAATTTGCCGGCCCGGAGCCCAAGGGCTGAATGCGTGGCCAGGAAATGGAGAAACGGTAGCTGTTCAAATTCATCGCCCGCATGAGCGCGATGTCTTCGCGCCAGCGATGATAGGAATCGCAGGCCACGTCGCCGGTGTCGGCGTTCCTGACTTTGCCCGGAGTGTGCGCGAAGCGGTCCCAGATCGATTCGCCCTTGCCGTCTTCTTTCCACGCGCCTTCGATCTGATACGCGGCGGTGGCCGTGCCCCAGAAAAAATTCTTGGGAAACGGAACCTCGGAAAAAGTATCGAACTGGCTATGGGGACTGGAAAGCGGCCTGGAGTTCGCGGTGCGCGCGGCATTCGACACACTGCACGCCGAGAACAGCCCGGCGGGCAGAGCGGCTGCCGCGCCAGCGGCGAGGATAGACTGTGCAAATTCACGGCGGGTCAGACGCAAAGTAGAATGAGGCTCCTCAACGAATATACAGTCTGCGATCTATTAATTATGCTTGATCAACTTTCCGGTCTTCTGCCCGGTCAGCGAATTGTACAAAGTCTCCAGAAACACATCTTCGTTGACGAAGTCTCCGGAATACTTTTTCCACGGGTCCAGCAGCTTCGCCTGCTTCATCTGATCGAGCGTCTTGCCGTCTTGCAACGCCCTCTGCACCGCGTCGCGCGTTTCCTTCAGCATGCCAAGATAGGCGCGCACGTCGTCGAGGCTCGAGACCGGCCCATGTCCTGGAATGACCTTAACATCTGGCGGCAGTTGCGAGATGACTTGCTGCACCGCATCGATCATGCCATTGATGCTGCCGCCGCTCTCGACATCGATGAAGGGAAAGCCGTAGGTGACGAAATCGTCGCCCATGTGTACGACGTTCGAGTGGGGAAAAAAGATGATGGAGTCGCCGTCGGTGTGTCCGGCGGGAAAATAGAGTGCGCGAATGTCTTCGCCGTTCAGGTGCACGGTCACGTCGTGATCGAAGGTGACGATAGGCAGCGCGTCGTGCGGCGCGGGTTTCATGTCCATATGGATTGAGCCGCCGTTGCCGCCGCCTCCGCCGCTCTCCAGGCGCTTGCGAACGTTATCTTGCGCAATGATGGGAGCTTGCTTCTGGAAGTATTCGTTCCCGCCCGTGTGATCGGGATGATAGTGCGTGTTGATGATGAAACGCACGGGTTTGTCGGTGATGCCTTTCAGCGCGGCCTGAATCTTATCGGCGAGCGGGGCGTACTGGTCGTCGACGATGACGATGCCGTCGTCGCCGACCGACGCTCCAATGTTTCCCCCCGCACCCATCAGAATGTAGACATTGCCCGCCACTTTCGAGACCTTCATCTGGACCTTGCTGAAATCCTGGTCCTGAGCGGTGGCCAGGCCGCTGGCAAGCAGACAGGCGGCAAAAAGAATCCACAATTTGCGCATGATCGTTCTCGCTTTCATTTGACCCACGGGCTGACATTCTAAACCGGAACGGGGAAGGTATGCACCCAGGCGCAAGCGGAGAGCTTGCGGTTATACGAAAAACGAACCAAGGCTACGGCGGAGGGATCTGGACCACGGTCAAGAGCGTGGCGCCGAAGGCAGGGAACGGCGAACCGGACACGGGAGTAAGCGCGCCACTGGTGAAATCGATGCTGAATGCCTGGATGCCCGTGAGTCCGGAAACGTAGAGATGTTGGCCGAGGTAATCTGTGGCCAGGGAGAAGCCGACAATGGCGAAAGGGGAGCCCGAAAGTGGGGTCAGCATGCCGTTGCTGGAATTGATGCTGTAGCCTGAGATGGTCCCGTCTGACGAGATGCTGCCGTTTGAAGAGTTGATCGCGTAGAGGAAGTTGCCGGCCACGACCACCGCGGTTGGAGCTGTTCCCGCTGGGAAAGGTGAATTGGGCACGGGCGCGAGGGCGCCGGTGAGTGCGCCGGCAACGCTCGCGATGGAAAACGCGGCGATCTGGTTGGTTTGGGAGAGAGCGGCGTAAACGTAGGAACCGGTATCGACAATGCCTATGGGCAGGCTGTCGGCAACAGTTTGCCCCGGAATGGTAAACGGCGAATCAGGTATTGGGGCCAGCGCTCCTGCGGAATCAGTCGTGAAGGCGAAGACGCCGCCCGGGGGATCGTCGTCTGAAGCGTAGAAGTATCTGCCGGAAGGATCGACCACGATAGCGAAACCGGCTTCCGGAACGTAGGGAGATCCGGAAAGCGCTGTAGGCACTCCGCCTGCGTTTATGGTGAACATGTCGATCGTGCCGGAGTCGGCGGCGTACAGAAGACTACTTCCCGGGGACGAGGCCAGATCCCCCGGGGGCGACGCCAGAACCCCCGGAAGACTGAGAGTTCCGGTAGAGAAGGGAGATCCCGCGAGGGCGGTGAGCGCTCCGGTTGTTTGGTTGATGGAGAAGCCATCGATTTGAGCGTTGTGGGTGTCGGAGGCGTATAGGAACTGGTTGCTCACGGAGGTGAGGCCGAGGCTTATGGAGGGACCGGACACCGAGCCAATCGGGGTTAGCGCTCCGTTGTTGTTGGGATCAATGCTGAAGGCCAGAATCTGGCCACCGATGGTGGTGGCGTAAAGGAATTCGGGACCGGGTTGGACGGGGCAGGCGGCTGTTCCCGAGCCGCACGTGCAGGTACCACTACTGCTGGGACTGGCGGGGAGGGCGCAGATGACCGGAGGTGCGTTTGTGCCGCAAGAGGCTGCAGCCAATGAGAGTGCAATCGCGACGAAGAGTTGGGCGGGGGTTTCAAGCGTGTTGGTCGGCACAAGCTTCTCCATGAAGTGCATGCTGGTGGCAGAGAGACTCATGAAATCGCCAAGTGGAATGCCTTCTAGAGTGTCACAACCCTAGATAGCTGAGAAAGTTTCCCACGAAAGGCAACGGGGTCACTGCGAGCACCACTCCTGAGGCGACCCTATGTCCTAGGCCACGTTAGGGCCATCGGATATAGTTAGTCAAGCCAACTGACTCAGCTCTGGAGGTCAAGACAGTGGACGCAACTGCAACCGGAATCGGGATTACCCGCCTCGGCCAGATCGCCATCAACGCCAAAGATGTGGAACGCGCGGCGGCTTTTTATCAGGACAAGCTGGGGCTCCAACTGCTTTTCAAGGCGCCGCCCGGGCTGGCGTTTTTCGACTGCGGCGGGGTGCGGTTGATGCTGGACCGGGCGGAGAAGCCCGAGTTCGATCATCCCAGTTCGGTCCTGTATTTTGCCGTGCCGGATATTCGGGCGGCATACGGGAAGCTGAAAGAGAGCGGAGTGCAGTTCGAGGACGAGCCGCACACCATTGTGAGAATGCCAACCCACGATTTGTGGATGACGTTCTTCCGCGATTCCGAGGGGAACTTGCTGGCGCTGATGAGTGAAGTGGCGCGGTAACCGGCTTCACTGCGGTTGCCCGGCACTTCGGTGTGCTATCGAAGGGCGGATTTGCGATTGCCAATCGTCCGTCTGGCGTTGAGAATTTGTGTGACGGGCGATTCCAATGAGGCAAGCACCCCCTGCACTTTCAGCGTCGGGTTTTGGCAGTGCGTGGTTTGCGCTGTGCGTGGCGTTCGCGCTGCACATCTTTGACGAAGCCACGACCGGTTTCCTTGCCGTGTATAACCCCACCGTAATCACCTTGCGGGAGCGCTGGAGTTGGTTTCCGATGCCCACGTTCGGGTTTGGAGAGTGGCTGGCTGGGCTGATCGTGGGTTGTGGACTGCTGTTCTGCCTGACTCCGGTGGCGGCCCGCGGGATGCGCGGATTGCGGCCGCTGGCGTGGGTTTTTGCCCTTCTCATGTTTCTGAATGGCATGGGGCACACGCTGTTCTCGGTTCTGGGGCACACGGTGGCTGCGGTGACATTTCCCCGTCCGGCGCCGGGATTCTATTCTTCTCCATTTTTGTTAGTGGCTTCGGTGTGGCTGATGGCACGGCTGCGGCGCACGGGGCGCGTGGATTTTCAATTGCCAACGGGCGTTTGAGCATGGATAGTCGACGGCCTGACGGAAAGCCCAGACATTGTGGCATCCGGCCAGCGTCCGGGAAGCGGCGCGACGTGACGCTTTGGGGCTGCTATCATCTTCTGCGGAGTAATTTTGTGAAACCTTTCAGCAGCATGGAAGACGAAGAGTTCGAAGAAAAAATCCCTTATATTTCCGGTTCAGGAGAAGGACTTATGGAAGAAGGAGCACCTTTGCATGCGAGCGCGCGCCGCGACGAGGACATCGCGCTCGATCTGATGAAGTTTATCGCGATGACCACAGGGTATGGGCGAACAACATCGTCCGGCGTGGGGTTTCAGGGCACAGGTTCAGCGGCGAAGCCCGAGGACTACGCGGCGCATTTGCTGGAGCTGTACGGGAAGTGTCGGGCGGCGGTGGAGGGGAAGAAGTAGCGAGTGCCGAGTGCCGGACTTCCCTATGATCGCCGCCGCGGCTTTGGCCCGCCTTTTCAACTCGGTGCGGTGAGTTCCGCATTCCGAGCAAACCGAGTGACAGCATGGGCAAGAAAAACAACCGCGGCTTGCAGGCCGCGGTTTTGGTTTTAGGCCGGCGAATGTTCTACCGGCGGCCTTTCTTGGCTTTCTTCTTTGCTGGTTTCTTGGCCGCCTTCTTTTTCGCGGGCTTCTTTGCGGCTTTTTTCTTGGCCGGCTTTGCGGGCGCTTTTTTCTTAGCAGGCGCCTTCTTCGCTGGTGCTTTCTTCTTGGCCGGTGGCTTCTTCGGGCCTCCGCCAGCGGGAGCAGCGGGTTTGGGTGCGGGAGGCAGAGGAGCGGACGTCACCGGCTCGCTCACCACCGGTTCCGGCGTGCCAGCTTCTTCCTCTTCCTCCTCTTCCTCTTCAAAATCTTCTTCGAGCGACTCGCTGTAGGCGCCGCTATCGCCGAATTCCTCTTCTTCATCACGTCCGTAGAGTGTGGGATCGTAGAACGTCATTGCTCCTCCTGATCTTAATTTTGGCTCCTGGCGCAAAAGCCACGCAAGGTTGCCGGGCACGGGAAATTAAAAGACCACCAAAAAACTTTATGCTGGAACGGCGCGCGATTATAGCACGACGTTTGGTGCAGGCTGCAAGGGCCGTAGTCACATGAGCCTGTCCTATCCTGTTACCACAGGGAGCGAGGGAATGGAAGAAGATTCGACACGCGCCAGCAAAGAAGTTGGTCAAGGGCCGGCAGTGGGCTCACAGTCGAGCGTGTGGCGTAAGGACGCCGCAGCCGACCGTTTTGGAACGGCTGGCTTGCCCTTACCGGCTTTGCTGCACGATGAGGATCATGCCGGGGCGCAGAATGGCGACGTTCTGGTTATTGCGCTTGAGGGCGGCAACGGTGGTTTTGTATGTGGCGGCAATGGAATACAAGGTTTCGCCGGACTTCACCTTGTGGTGGAGCACGCCGGCCTGCTCCGAGGCGCCTTCGTTCTCGATTTTTGCAACCGCCGACTTTCCAGGGGGAACTTTGGCGCTGGCCGTCTGGGATGTCTTCCGGGTGCGTTTGACCGGATTGCTAGAGGCGCTGGAGGGTTCGCCCGTGGGCGTGACCGGCAGGTGCAGGGCGACCACCGTTCGTCCATGCAAGCTGTCGCCACGCAGGCCGTTCCAACGCCGGATCATCTGCGCGGAAACGCCGAAGTTCTCGGCGACGGTCTGAACCGTGTCGCCCTTGCGGACTTTGTAACGTGTAATCCGATGAGCGTAGGTGGCCGTATCGCTGACCGAGTGTTTGCCGGGCGCAACCGGAATAATTAGCTTGGCATCGGTCTGGAGCGCTGTGCCGTCGAGCTGGTTAGCTTCGGCGATTGACTTAGCAGTGGTATGGTAGGCGCGCGCCAGAGAAGCGAGGGTGTCGCCGGAATGAACTGCCGGGTAGCGCCACCACAAGCGCATGCCGGCTGGGATGGCGGCAATGGCCGTCTGGTATTGCTGTTTGGTCCCGGCGGGCAGATGGAGTTCGAAAGCGCCCTCTTTTGGCGTGCTTAGCCGCAAAAGGCTGGGGTTCAGCTGCTGCAGCTGCGCGGGAGTCGCGTCCACACAATCGGCCACGAGGCGCAAATCCACCGGATAGTTGACGGTTACGGCGTCGAAAGCCGTAGGTTCATCCATTGAGACGTCGTCAAAACCGTACTGCGACAGATTCTTGGTCACGATAGTCACGGCCAAGATGATGGGAACGTAGTTGCGGGTTTCCTTGGGCAGAACGTTGCGCCGGTAAAGCTCCCAGAAGTCGGCGTAGCCGGTGCGCTTGACTGCGGCTTGCACCGTGCCGGGGCCGGAGTTATAGGCGGCCATGGCAAGATACCAGTCCCCGAACTGGGCATAAAGATCTCTCAGGTGGCGGGCGGCGGCGCGGGTGGATTTCTCGGGATCCTGCCGATCATCGACCCACATGCTACGCTGCAGGCCGTAACCCTTAGCGCGGCTGCCCATGAATTGCCAGATACCGCGGGCACCCGCTCGAGACACGGCGGTCGGCTGGAATCCGGATTCGGCCTGTGCCAGGTAGATCAGATCCTGCGGGACGCCTTCCTGCCTGAGGATGGAAACCATCATGTCGTGATAGCGGCCGGAGCGGGCGAAGGCGCGCTCGAAGTTGCCACGTCCACGGTTGGCGAAATAGCTGATGTATCCGGCGACCTGGTCGGTCATCATGAGCGGCAGGTCGGAATGGGTCGACTTGATCTCGGCCTGCGCCTTTGCCCGCACGTTGGGGTCTGCGGACGGCGTGATGCCGTTGGTTTCATCGATGGGCGCCGGTTCTGACTGCTGCGCTTCCGAGTCGGAGACAAAGTCACCCAGGTCCAGGTGGTTGACGCCTTCGGTGATACGGTCAAATTCCTTTTCCAGTCGATCATCGGAGCGGACATCCAGTTTGCTTTCAAGCAATGCATTGAAGGCACGATCGAAATTCTGCTTGGCGGCGTCTGCGTGGCCTGCCTGATAGTTCGCTAATCCGGCCTGATATTCCTTCTCTACGCTGGCGACTAGAACGCCGACCGGATCGGAAGCCGCCGGGGATGCTGACTCGGGCTTGGACTCGGCAGCAGCAGCCTGAGCCTGGGTCTGGGTGTCTGCCTGGGGCGCGGCGGCCTGAGTCTGCTGCGGAGCCTGTGCCGGAGCGGAGGACGTTATAGCTGGGGCCGTCTTGGCGGGCAGCAGGGAAACCGGTTTCTGCGCGGTCTGGCAGGAGGAACCTGTCAAAGCCAGTCCGGCCAGCACTGCGACCCGCATTGGGAGTTTGACAACTTGCATATTTCTCTATGAGATGCGGATTGCTCCCCGGCGTTGAAGTCCGATGAATTCTATCAAAAATCGTATCTTGCGGTCTCGTCCGGGTCAACGCCGAAAACGGGCCGCGTTCATTACCTTAGGCACCGGGGTGTGGTTACCCGAAGGCTCAATACTCAGACGGCGAACCTGAGGAACAGGTCTGAAGAGAATCGATCAGTCAGCCGGCTGCTCGCCCCGCCGGTGACTGGTGTCAGACCCGCCAGTAGTCTGGCCGCCAGGTCTGGATCGCCTTCTTGATATCCGCTGGGGAAAGCTTTTCGTTGAGCGCCCGCTCGGCCAGCTTGGGCGCCTCTGCATCTGAAGCGAAGCGCAACGCGATGAGCTGGCCTTCAGTCAATTCCGGGATGCGCGTGCGCAACGGTTCGGGCAACAATGTGGCCAGGCGCAGCCGTTCTTCCAGGCGAATTACGCGGTCTTGCACCTTGACAGCATACGTCCTAATCTTAAGCACGGCGATTACCGCAGCCACTGAGATCACAAAAAACGACCCTGAGTGGAAGCTGGGGTGCCAGAGGAAATGGATTACGCCACCAATGGCGGACAGGGCGAAGACCGGAAATACGAAACGGTGAAACAGCGGATCCACGCGCGTGTGATTGGCGAAAGTCTGGGGCTTCTTTTCGGCCATGACAAAGGGCTCCTTGCAGGGGAGTGGCAAGTGTAGCAGAGGGGCAGTTCTCAGTTCCCAATTCTCAGTTCTCAGCAAAAACAACACCTTCCCTTCTAGTCCTTGTCGGAAGTTTTTGGTTTCTTCACGGAAGCACTAGGTTTATCCTGCTGCTTCCTCTTTTTGGAGGGACCTTTGGCACCTGAAAAAGAGCCCGCATCCCCTCTTCAAATCTCTTTGTCGCTTCTGGGCCTTCTAGGTTCTCTATGGTTTTTCGCATGGCGCTCACATGTGAAGCAAGATACAAAAAAAACCGTACATCCCGACTATAGTCCCAAACCAGAAGACAGGCTCAGCAAGCCTGACGCGCCGATTACCACGGAGCATCGAGTAGCCCCAGTATCCCAGACGATAACCTGCAGGTGCGAACACGAGACCCCACCATGGAAAAGGAAACTTGAATATGGGGCTACCTTCATAGCTCTGGGCCTCCTCGGGATAAATATCCTGCTGTGGTGCGTAACTAAGAAATCTCTCGATCTGACCCGGCAAGGCGTTAAAGGTACCCAAGCGGCGATAGTTTCGTTTCAATTCAGCGTTGACAGCGACGGAATGACTCTCCGCACCGAGAATCACGGACGCGTAATCGCAGAGAATGTTACTGCTAGATGTATTGTCACCCGTAAGGAGTGGCCGGCTAAGCGCCTGATCGCGAAGCCTGCTCCAATAGAGTTTCCTCCAGAACCATTGCAGTCGGTTGCAAATGGTGGAGAACAATCCACCAACATTCTTCCGATTCCAAGCATGACTCAGCCCGACTGGGACGCTATTGGCAGGGGAGAGCAGTTTTTCACCATAGAGCAAGGAAGCACGAGCTATGGCAATGGATTCGGCGACATCATTGCAAGGGGAATTCCATGTCAATCCCTTCTGTACTTGGCTCCAATCAGATTTAAGAACGGAGGCAGTACTAACACTGGCCCGCAGTGGGTGCCATGCGAACAGTTTGATTCCCGAATGACTGACACCTTGGAATCTAGACGGAAGGCTGAAGCAGCAAATCAATAGCCCTGTCACGGTACTTGCCAGTGCACCTAGCAACGTGTGCCAAGTGTACGGACACCTTTCTGGGAGCTGAGAACTGAGGACTGAGAACGAGGGACCTCGATCCGGAATCTTTTGTCCTGGGAATGGAATCCAAGGCAAGCATGAAAGCCATTCAAGTCAAACAAGTCGGTGGCCCGGAAGCGATGGAAGTGGTGGAGTTGGCGGTTCCACAGCCAAAGGCCAATGAGGCGGTGGTCAAGCTGGCTGCCTCCGGAGTGAACTTTATCGATGTCTACAACCGCGAGGGGCGGTACAAGGCGCCGCTGCCGTTCGTTCTGGGGCAGGAGGGCGCGGGCGTGGTAACGAATGTGGGCGCGGAAGTGAAGTCCGTGAAGGTGGGAAATCGTGTGGCCTGGACCGCGCTGCTGGGGGCGTATGCGGAGTATGCCGCGGTGCCGGCGGACCGGTTGGTACCGATTCCGCAGGGAGTCAGCGACCATCAGGCCGCGGCTGCGATGTTGCAGGGGATGACGGCACACTATCTGTCGCACGATACGTATCCGCTGAAGCACGGCGAAACGGCGTTAGTTCACGCGGCGGCGGGTGGCGTGGGACTGCTCCTGGTGCAGATGGCGCACAATATCGGCGCGCGGGTGATCGCTACGGTTTCCACCGAGGAGAAGGCGAAGTTGGCGCGCGATGCGGGTGCGGATGAAGTTATCCTCTACACGCAAGCCGATTTCGAGTCCGAGACCAAGCGCTTTACCGGTGGCAAAGGCGTGGATGTTGTCTATGATTCGGTGGGCAAGACGACGTTCGACAAAGGGCTCAACATCCTGCGGCCGCGCGGAATGATGGTGCTGTTTGGCGGATCGAGCGGGGCGGTGCCTCCGTTTGATCTAATCAATCTGACGCAGAAGGGTTCGCTGTTTGTGACCAGGCCATCGCTGGGGAATTACATCTCGACCCGGGAAGACTTAGTGGCGCGATCAGGTGCGGTGTTTGGCATGATGGCCGCGGGAAAGCTCAAGCTGCGCATCGAGCATACGTATCCACTGGCCGAGGCGCAGCAGGCGCATCGTGACTTGGAAGGACGGAAGACGACAGGGAAGCTGCTACTGATACCCTAAGCTAAAGCGTCAGGTTTCCAACCAAAATTGATTGCTATCCTAAGCGTGTTGAGCAGTCGCAGCCACGAGGAACACCCATGAAAGCAATCCGCGTGCAACGCACGGGCGGGCCGGAGGTGATGGAGCTTGCGGAGGTTCCGGTTCCGCAGCCGAAGCCTGCCGAAGCGGTGGTGAAGGTTTCAGTGGCGGGGGTGAACTCGATTGATGGCTACTTCCGCGATGGCAGGTTCCGCACGCCGCTGCCGTTCATCCCCGGTCAGGAAGGCGCGGGGGTGGTGACCGCGGTGGGCGCGCAGGCCAAAACGGTGAAAGTGGGCGACCGTGTGGCGTGGAGCGGTGTGTTGGGATCGTACGCCGAGTTCGTGGTGTCGCCCGAGGAGCATCTTGTGCCCGTGCCGGCGTCGATCAGCGATGAACAGGCTGCCGCGTCGATGATCCATGGCCTGACCGCTCACTATCTGGTGAACGACGCGCACCGGCTGAAGGCGGGCGAAACGGCTCTGGTACACGCAGCGGCGGGCGGAGTCGGGCTGTTGCTGGTGCAGATGGCGCGCGCGGTCGGCGCGCGTGTGATTGGCACGGCTTCGAGTGAGGAGAAGGCCCGGCTGGCGCGCGAGGCGGGCGCGGATGAAGTGATCGTATTCACTCAGCACGATTTTGAAGCCGAAGTGAAGCGCCTGACGGATGGCCAGGGCGTCGAAGTGGTGTACGACGGAGTGGGCAAGGCGACTTTTGACAAAAACCTGAACGTCATGCGCCTGCGCGGGATGCTTGTGCTTTACGGCATGTCGAGCGGGCCGGTGCTGCCGGTAGATCCGGCGAGGCTTTCGGAGAAAGGGTCGCTCTACATGGCGCGCACCACGCTGGCGCACTTCACCGCTACCCGCGAGGAACTGCTGGCCCGCACCAGCGCGCTCTTCGGCATGATCGCGGAGGGCAAGCTCAAACTACGGATTGCCAAGACGTATCCGCTGGCAGACGCGCCGCAAGCGCACCGCGACATGGAAGCCCGCAAGATGGCGGGCAAGCTGCTGCTGATCCCGTAAGGGGCGAGGCATTAATTATGAACAGTCGCTAAGCGCATTCCTTATAGATTTTAAATCAGGCGAAGATTCGGAAAGTCCACAGCATAACGGTTGGCATCGCGGGTCATGAGCCTGTCGGCCTGCAACTGCGCGTGCGACGCGATTACGAAGTCCGGCGGCAGACGCTTTGGCGAGCCTCCTCCGGAACGGCGCCGTCGAATGGCATAAGCCGCGAAGCTTTTTGCGGCTAATTGCCAGACATCTTCTCCTAGGTCGAAATCGACGGCGATGCTCATCTCCCCCAGCAATTTCTGAACTCGCTGCGGATCGCCTGTGGGAATGGCCGAAAGCTCGACGAAGACTGGCGCGCTTACTACCAGCGCCCCCTCCGCGCGAAGTTTCGACAATTGAGCGGCAATCGTGGCTGCCAAAGATCCTCCCGACCAAAATAGGGATAATATGTTGGTATCAAGGGCCGTCCTCATTCGTAATCTTTATCGCTGCGCATATCGTCGATCCAGGCCTTTATCCCCTCTTCGCCGCCGGGGAACGGGCCCAAAATTCCGATAAACTTTTCGAAGGGGTTGGCTTCCGAGCGGGCGGGCCGGATCACGGTGCGACCTTCCTCCACCACAAACTCGACGCGGTCGCCGACTTTCAACCCGAGGCGTTTACGGATCCCTTGCGGAACGGTGATCTGGCCTTTGCTGCTGACTGTGCTGGAGTTTTTCATCTTTACTATTAATCCTTACAGTAAGGATAGCATTCTTTACTTCCGGAGTCGAACACTTTTCCGTTTACCGCTTTCGTGTGTAGTGCCGCGCGTAATCCGGAACTTCCCGCGCCGGATCAAGACGCGGATCGTCAACCGGCGTCCCGGCCTTCATTTCCAGCGGCACCACTCCCGCCCAGGTGAGGAAGGAATAATCTTCCTCATCGTCGATGGGCGGACCGACTCGGACCTTGGAAGAGAATTCTTCAATCGGCACGCGCAGTACCGACGTTGCCTTGAGTTCGCGCTCATTAGGCTGGCGTACATCGGCCCAACGGCCGGGAATGATGTGCTCGGAAAGAAGGTGCAAGGCCGCGAGTTTTTCCTCCGGATCATCCACCAGAGTCGCATTTCCGAGGACAACCACCGAGCGGTAGTTCATGGAGTGATTGAAAATGGAGCGCGCCAGCACGAGCCCATCGAGCAACGTAACCGTAATGCAGACCGGGACGCCGTCTTTCATCTGCCGCAACATGCGGCTGGCGGCGGAGCCGTGAATATACAAGCAGTCGTCTTTGCGGCCGTAGGAAGTGGGAATCACAAAAGGCTGGCCGTCGGCGACGAATCCAACGTGGCAAAGGAAGCCTTCGTCGAGAATACGATACGCGGCTTCACGATCATAAACAGCTCGTTCGGCTTCGCGGACCAGACGGGTCCGCGGCGTGGGTGTATGGGGCTGGGACATATTTTGGAACATGGGGAAACGAACTCCGGGCAAGCGCCAAGGATGGGTGAAGGGAAAGTGTAGCACCCGGTAAGCGGCTGGGGCTGCCGCTTCGGGCTTTCGTAGCGCGATCTGCAGCAGTTCATCGGCTGGACTCCGTGGAATCACGGAATCCAGCCGATGGCCGATAAAGCGGGAAGACCTACCAGTTAAACTTCAACGCAAACTGGAACTGCCGCGGATCGTAAGCGGCAGTGGCCTGGCCCGCGTTGGTAAACAGCGGGCTCACAGCGGCGACGTTGTACCGGTTGGCGATGTTGAACATGTCGGCGATCAAGTCCATGTTAAAGCGCTCGTTGAAATAGATGCGCTTGGAGACGCGCAAATCGTCGAATACGGTCCAAGGCTGAATCCCAGCGTTCCGGCCCAGATTGCCGTCGAGGGACCGGAGCGTGCCGTTGAAGTCGGCGCCGCAGGGCTCCTGGAATACTCCAGTGGGCGAGTACTTCGAAGTCACGGCGGGATACCCAAGCGCCGTGCATCCCGGGTTGACGAACGTGTTTGGCCGTCCCGTCAAAACCGATAACTGCAAGTTGTCGTCGTTACCCGTAATGATGTTGAAAGGCCTTCCGGAGCCGAACTCAATCAAAGGAGCCAGGGTCCAGTTGCCGAAGAACTTGCTGGCGAAACCGCTGCCGCCGAGTTTGCCCGACTGATAGACGCCGCTGAAAACGAAACGATGACGCTGATCGAACAATGAGGTGGAGCGGTCAGCCGAGGGATAGTAGCTATCCTGCGGCGTGAGTGTCGCTTGCAGATCAGTCGAGTCGTCGATGGCGTGGGACCACGTGTAGGAGGCAAGAAATTCGTAGTGCCGATTGAATCGTTTGCGCAGATTGGCGCTGAGACCGTGATAGACGGAACTGCCATTCGAGTAATTGGCGTCCATGTCGCTGAAGGGGATGCAGTTGGTCAAGCCCGTTGCGGGATCGCAGTTGGCATTGAATCCCTGGCTTGCCAAGCTTTGCAGAATGGTTGTGGCGAGGCCCACGCACGCAGCTCCACCAGCGGCAAGGTAGGCGCCGGCAATCGATGGATTTAAGCCGGACGGCCGGAAGAAATTCATCAGAGAAGAATCGACCCACGGCGTACCCGTGGGGCTGATTCCGCAGCCGCTGACAGTGAACGGACTCGCGGGAGGGGTTTGGCCTGCTGCAATTGCGGCTGCGGAGGCCGCCTCAAAGTTTGTGATCATCAAATCGCCGCGGATAGCGTCGGCGTTGATGGGCCGGTTGATATGGCGTCCGCCATTGAAGTTGTAAGCCAGGTTGAAGGTGAAGCCGTCTCCCAGGTCTTTCTCGATGCTGAAGTTGGCCTGCTGGGAGTAGGCGTAAACGAAATTCTTGGCTTGTGGATATCCAAAGGGCTGGAACGCAAGCGGCAGGAAGGTGGAAGGGTTTAAGTAGTTCTGGTCCAGGAAAACGGAGTTAGTCTGCGATGCATTGAACTGCTGCTGGTTGGGAAGATAGCCAAGGTTGGCATTTGCCGTCGGAGATAATGATGGCGCGCATTGCGGTTGGTTCATCAGACCCTGGAAAATCGGGAATGCATTCAGATTCGCTGGGTTTCCCGCACCGGTGCAGAGTCCAGTGCCCGCAAATACTAACTGGTCACTCGTGGACGCGTCCGACGCATCGCCCAGGAAGTAAAGCCCCAGCAGCGGATGGTCATAGAACATTCCATAGGACGCTCGAACCACGGTCTTGCCGTCGCCTTTCGGATCCCACGCCATGCCGATGCGGGGTTGTACGTTGTGCGCGGCGGTCTGAATGCCCTTCTGCAATCCCAGATAGTTATATCCGGCTAAAGCGAGCGGTGTCGGAGACTTGAACTGCGGTGGAAACTCGATGTCGTAGCGAACGCCGTAGTTCAAAGTGAAGTTCGGACGGACCCGCCACGAATCCTGCCAAAAGACTCCCAACGGCTTGTTGGGGAACGAGTCATGCGGGTTGCCGATTCCTTGGATGAAGTCTCCCGGCAAGCCGGCCCCATAAGCCTGAATGGCATTAAGCAACGGGAACGGTGCGGGGAAAGCCGCGATGGAGCTGACGTCGTACACACCGCCATAGTTCACGGTAAAGGTGGCGGTGGTCGGAATGTAGTTGAAATCCACTCCGAACTTAGTATCGTGACGGCGGATGGTCCAGGAAAAATTGTCGGTGAACTGGTAGCGTTGCTCCACGCGCTGGATGTAGGAGTAAGGTTCGCGGCCGAAATAGGCGAAGCCGGGAATGTTGACCGCTGGGTCCGATCCACCGGGGATCGCCGTATTGTAGAAATATGACAATCCGCGGCGCGCGTATTGAAAGGTGAATTCGTTTACCTTGCTGTTGCCGATGGTCCAGGTGTCTTTCAGGACTCCGGCTACGTCGCGGTAGGTTTGTTCGGAAGTGCGAGAGTACGCGTTCTGCCCGAAAGGCTGGTCCTGGCCACTTACTTCGATTCCGGTAACCGTGCTCGGGCTTACGTTCGCGCGTAGCGTCAGGCGATTGTTTGTATTGATATTGTGATCGAGGCGGAACGAATAGAGGCTCGTACCCTCAAACACAGGAAAATTGCCGGCCTGGGATCCAATCGTCTGGTAGGACGTTGGCACGAAGCAGGGTGGGGTCGAGCAGGTCGTTGGGAAGCCCCCGATTCCCGGTAGGCCGCCGGTAAAACCAAGAGGCCACGCTCCGGTGAGAGCCATGCCCGACGAAGCGCCGGCCAGGAATTCGTAAGGCACCACGTTTGGGGCCAGAGCCCCGAACAAGGCCGGGTCTGTGGCCGCGATCTGGGCCAGCCCGGGCCCGAGGAAGTTAGCCTGATCGCTCGTTACCTGAATTGTGCCCAGGTTCGGAAAGATGCCTCCGCCCGCGGTTGTGGACGTGTCGAAATTCTGCAGTTGGTAGTACGACAGGTTATTTGCTGGAGCAATGTCAGAGAATCCCGTCTCGTGCCGCCGCGTAACTTCATAGGAGAAAAAGTAATACGTTTTATCTTTCTTGATCGGTCCGCCGAAAGCTGCGCCTGCCTGCACTCGCGTGTAAGCGGGATTCGAAACCGTGCTGAACGGGTTCACCGCTTGAAAATTCCGGTTGCGCAGGTAGCCGTAGACGTTGCCGTGGAAATCGTTCGATCCCGAGCGTGTGATGATGTTCACCACGCCGCCGGAAGCGCGCCCGTACTCAGGGGCGTAATTGTTGGTGATGATCTGGAACTCCTGCACGGCTTCCTGGGACACGGTGGAGCGGACGCCGTTCACTGCGTTGTCGGTGGCGTCGGCGCCATCCACATTCACCAGGTTCGCGCGCGCGCGCTGGCCGCTCATGTTGAGGCCTGAAGTGGGCGCGGCCCCGGTGTTCGGGGCGCTGTCGCGTTCCACCTGCGAATCGGTCAGCGTGAAATTTATGTAGTTGCGACCGTTGATCGGCAGATTGTCGATGCGCCGCTGCCCGATCGTGTCGGTGGTCGAGGTGCGCGAGGTTTCCACTAATTCTGCCCGGGAACTCACCTCTACTACTTCTTTACCCGTGGCTACAGTGAGCGCGATTGGAAGCTCCACCTGGCCGCCCACGGTGATGCTCACATCCCGCTCTTCGATCTTGGCGAAGCCCGCCGCTTGCACGATGACGGTATAAGTTCCCGGGGGCAGGAGCCGGGCACTGTAGCCGCCCTCGCCGTCGCCGGTGGCGATGCGTGCCAGGCCTTTGGCAACATCGCTTACCGTGACCGTGGCGTTGGTCACCAGGCTGCCCTTGGGGTCTTTCACGGTGACGTGCAAGTCACCGGTAGCTACCCCGCCCTGGCCGAATGCGAGGGGGCAAAGCAGCAGGACGAGCGTTGGCAGGACGAGCCTGGAGACGGAGAAAATTTTTGCGCTGCGGATCGTGATCGTGCGGATCGTACTGATGCGGATCATAGAGTCTCCCTTGACTCCGGCACTTTGAAGTGGCGGCAGAAACAACTCCAACGGTGGGTGGCCGAAATACGCACAAGATTTCCTGGGATGACAAGCCCCGCTGGTTTTACACCAGAAGGGGCAGCGAAAACAAGGCAGAACGATCGGGGGTAGTGTGTAAGTTACCCCGAGAGTTTCGCTGCCGCAGAGGCAGAATTGAGCAGACACGGTGTCGCCGCTGTGCTTACGTCACAATCAACTCCGGGCGGACAGGCGAACGGCCGCGGCAGGATTCTGCAGCCGGCCCAACAGCATGGCCGAGCCGCTCAGCCGTTCGTAACGGTCGACCACCCGCACTGCGGCGAACTCGGAGTTAGGCCACGCCAATGCCAGGTAAATCCGCGCCAGAGCGACGGTAGTATTGCGCCGGAGCAGCAGCGCGTCATTCACCAGTGCGTGCGCGGCTTCGGCAACTCGCGGATCGCCGCTGGCCACAGCCAACTCGCCTGCACGCACCAGCACATTTGCATTTCTTCCCGCGACTTGAACGTACGCCGCCATGGCGCGCAGGCGCACCCGGCGGACCCTGCGAAACTGAGCCGGCGGCAGGCAGCGGCGCAGGTATTCGTCCTCGGCGGGGTCGATTAAATTGCGGAAGGCCACGATGTCAATGGGACAGATGGTTGCGGCCAGGTTGGCGCTGCGCTTGGCCCGCCGGCTTTGCCCTGCGGCCAGGTACAAAATAGTGCCGAGTGCAAGCGTGGCGGAAATGACGATGATGAGGGCCAGATTCACTTTTGCAGTAAACGCTCCAGTTCCCGGTTCCAGATTGCCAGATTGTTTTCAGGCAACGGCTCCGCAGACGTAGTGGCACTCTTCTGGGGGACGAGGAGGAAGTAAAACCAAATCAGGACGCAGACGTGATACGTGGCCATGTTGAGGAAATCGAGAAGATAGTTCCTAGAGGCTAATGCCCCGTTAGCGATGACGGCCCACGCAGCCATATGCTCGCACCAAACGATGCCAAAGCCCAAGACGACTCCGAAGTCTCGTCTGGCCCAAGTCAAACCCTGATATGCGGCGAATAGAAACAGGAACACGGCCAGCCCACAATCGACCAGGTACGAACTCTGCAGCAGAACATAGGCGCGAGAAACGAGGACGGGCTGGCGGTGGACTATCAGCGTGTACGCTGCGGCCATAGTCGCAAGCAATACTAGAAGCGCGCCCGCGCCGCTAATCAGGCGAACGCCATCTTTGGCGATGGCAGGGCGTGAGCGGAGTAGGTGAAAGAGCAATTCTCCAATTACTCCGACCACAAGGGCCGCTTCAACAATTGAGCCGACCGAGGAAGCGAACCAGTAGGTTTCACCGCTAACCGAGGGGAGAATGTCCATCCCGTAAAGGATAAACTGCTCCGTCGCTCCAAGGCTGAGATAGGCGAAGAAAACGGGGAACTGCCGATGAAGTCCGAGCCGCCAGAGGAGCATGGCGAGCGCGGCCTGCAGCACGTTCGGGCCGAGCCAGAGGTAGTGCCAAAGAATTGAATGCGGCTGTAGCATGGCCGTAGCTACGCACTATACCGCGACCCGCTGCAAGCGGCAAGAACAATGCTAGTCTTGTCCGGTTTTCGTAATACGGCTTAAACCCTACGGCTTGGCGCCGCCGCCTGGGGACGAGACGTTCCCATCAGCATGGGCAACTGTTGGGACTGCCAAAGTGTTGAGGAACATTAGGGCTACCGCCGCGACAAGTAGCATACGTTTCACGGTTATTTTCTCCTTGTTTTGAAAAGCGAACCGTGATATTTTCATCCTTTCTGCCCTGTTGGACGGGCCAAAATAGGCTCTTAGCTGTTCGGAATTCGTAACAAGCAATCTCAAAAATCAGCTTTTCGATAGAAGCCACGCCCACCGCAGCCTCCAGTCGGACGTGCCATCGTGCTCGTCTCCTGTCGTCTTAGAGACGGCTGGTGCGTTGGCTACGGCTGCGCTAGCGCGAGCCGGTGAGAGCAGATAATAGAACCAGATCAGGACGCACACGTGGTAAGTTCCCATGTTGAGGAAGTCAAGGAGATAAGCCCTACCGGCAGCGAGCCCATGGGCTGTGAGCGACCACGTGGCCAGGTGTTCACACCAGACGATGGCAAAACCAAGAGCAATTCCGAGAGCTCGCCAGTCCCAAGTCATCTTACGATATGCGGCAAACAGGAACAGGACCAGCATGAGACCTGACAGGACTATGTAGGCTGCCATCAGGAAAACGTGGGCGTAGGAAATCAACATGAGCTGCCAATGGACCATCGGGGTGTAATGAGCAGCCAGGACTGCAAGCATCACCAGAACCGCGCCCGTCGAGCTGATCAACCGCTTGCCCAGTTTTGCCTCGGCTGGCCGGGGACGGACAAAATGAGCAAGCAATTCCCAAATGACTGCAAGTTTCAGTAGTTCCTCAATTGCTGCCCCCGCGAAGAACGCACGCCACCAGGCCAAAGCGCTCACCCATGACAGAGGCACCACATCCATCGTCCAAAGCGTGATCTCCTCGCTCGCTTCGTAGACGAGGTAAGCAAAAAAGAAGGGGAACTGTCTGTGAATCCCACGCCGCCAAAGAAGCACCGCAAGCACCGCCTGCAGAACATGCGGTCCGAGCCAAAGGTAGTGCCACAAAAATGAATGCGGCTGCAGCATGGCCGTCGCTTGGCACTATACCGCGCCCCCTCCGGAGCCGCAAGAAAGTAGTTACCGTTGGGAGCGGAAGTCCCGCCACATTGGTCGTTTTCTCTTTGTTGCCGTCGTAGGCCCGTGGTATTTTTAGGATTGCGTCGGCGCGCAGCAAGGTCCTCCAAGCCGCTGATTGTTGAGAATTTCAAACAAGCCGATGACGCTTAAATCCGCTCTCCAAGATCTGCGGGAAACCACGCTGGCCGCTATTTCCGGGCTGCTGGCGAAACTGGCTTACCTAGGCTCTCTGCGCCGCCGCGAGGGCGGGTACCAGCACTGGGGCATGTCGCTGCTGCATGGGGAGGAGGCGTCAGACCGCGCTCTAAGGGCAGCTCACACAGAAGCATTGTCCACGGTGCTGCGCACGCCGATCTCAGGCTTGGTGGAGGATTTGCGCGAGTCGAATCAAGCCGGCCAGGAAAACACAGGAGCTTATCTGGCGGAGATGCGCGAACAGTTCGACGATTTACTGCCTTCGCCGCCAGACGCCGTTTCCGCCAGCCATCTTAATTCAGTGCTGATTGCCCTTTCGAGCTTGGAGAAGAACCGAAAGCCTGCCACTCCGTCAGCTTCATCGCCACTCCCACCACCTGCCCGATGATTTCGGCTTCCTGCGGATGGCGCAGCATTCGCACCTGAACCGGTGAGAGCGGATGAGGCTGCAGGATCAGGTCTTCGCCGTCGCGGCTCATGCTGCACCAGCAGCAGGTGTGCCCGTCGCGAGTTTCCACGAAGTAGATGGGGCGTTCATACTCCGACCGCCAGGTTCCCTCCACCACCTTATTCCTTTCCTCATCGACCTGGATGAAGCTGCCCGGCGGAAGAATCGGGTACATAGTGAAATCCTGGTGGCCGATGTAACCGTAGGTGAAGTCGCTGTGGGCGAATTGCGCCAGATAGGCCAGCGGCACCAACCCCCACCGCTCCACCATGCGTCCCAGATTGCTGGTGCGTTTCTCATCAAAGCCAGGATCCATGCGGATCGGCATTTGCACGGCAGACAATCCTTTGAGAGTCTCCGAGACATGCGACCGCGGCGGGGCAATCATGCCGAGGTCCGCCGTCATGTTGTTCATGTCCACGCCATACCAAGCCAGTAGTTCCCGCAGATCGCGGCGGTAGATTACGGCCAGCGTGTACATGCGAAAAATACTGGGCAAAACGCCTTTGGTCTCAATGTCCGAAAGGCGGCTGGGAGGAATTGAGAACTCCTCGTTGCGATACTTCTCGGCCATGCGCGCACTGGAAGTCTCGATGTCGCGCATCGTCAAGCCGAGCTTTTCCCGAAGGGTACGAAGACTCTTACCGGCTGGGAGCATGGCTGGCCTCCATTGAACTGAGGGACTTATCTAAATTGGCCGTAATCATAGCAGGAAGCGCTCTCTTTGTCATGAATTCTCGATAAATTTTGTTCTCGTCGATCTTGTTACGAATTCCGAACAAGCTCCCACCCGCATAAATACTGGTAAATTGTGTGCTTAGCTTGCTCACCTGAAAACGATCCTTCATAGCCCCTTTCGGCCCCATGTCCCCGTCATGTTCGGATTTCGTAACAAGCCTGGACGAAAATTGCAAAAACTGCTGTTTCGGGCTATCAGCCTACTTGTTTTTGAAAACGCATTTCGTCACCTATTTTGCCTTCAGGGACTGCACGCCATCCACCCCAATCTCGCCACCGAGGCCAGGGCCGAGATGGATCCGCTCACTGACCGCGAGCCCAGGTTCTGCGTTTGGCCGGCGAAGGCATGCAGAGCGGAGACATCGCCGAACAACTAGGCCTCTCTGAAGGCACCGTGCGGAATTATCTCTCCGAAGCCATCAGCAAAATGGGCGCCAGCAACCGCGTCGAAGCCGCCAGGATTGCGAGGACTAAAGGCTGGCTGTAACTTCCAACTTAGCTGTTGACCAACACTATCCTCCATGACATACTTTCGCGGCTTGTAGATTCCGGCTCTCCGATGGATCAAATCTTCCCCGGCTTTGAATGGTTGAGATCATAAAGGGTGCTTAGGCCCTGACAACTTCGATCGATCCCTTCCGGAGTGCTGGAAGAATCAGAGGATTGGTAACTATGCGCAAAGCCTTGGAACAAAATATTTATAAACTAGTCGCAATATTGGGAGTGACATTCGCCCTCGCGAACCATAGCTGGGCAGGGGAAAAAATTCTATATACCTTTGCGGGACAGCCCGATGGGTACGGTCCAGAGGGCAGTTTGATTTTCGACAGTGAAGGTAACCTGTACGGCACAACCTATTTCGGGGGTACAGATCAGGCGGGCACAGTCTTTGAACTGAGCCCGGGATCAGGCGGAACTTGGACCGAGAAGATCCTCTACAATTTCACTGGAGGGCAGGACGGCGAGTATCCAGACGCGGGGCTGATCTTCGACAGTAAGGGCAACTTATACGGAACGACTTCGCAGGGCGGCTTCTATAACTGGGGAACTGTCTTCGAACTCATACCTGGGGCAGGTGGAACATGGGCGGAGACGATTCTTTGTAGCTTCGGAAGCTCCGGCTTTAGCGACGCACTCTTTCCCGCTAACAGCCTGATCCAGGACCAGGCTGGGAACCTATACGGAAATGCGCAAGGGGGTGCCAATTATTCCGGTGCCGTCTTCGAGCTATCTCCGGGATCGAACGGCACCTGGACCGAGAAGGTTCTTCACAGCTTCAACGGGAATGACGGTGCATTTCCCTCGGGTGCATTAGTCATGGATCAGGTTGGCAGGCTTTATGGAACGACCTATGCGGCCGGCCCGGATGATTATGGAAGTATTTTCGAACTCACGCCGGGTTCAGGCGGCAATTGGACGGAGAAGGTAATCTTCTCGTTCAACGGCGTAAACGGAATAAGCCCATTCGGCGGCGTCCTCTTCGACAGTGCCGGCAATGCTTTCGGAACATCGGAACTGACCGCCTTTGAGCTCACCCATGGATCGAACGGGGTGTGGACGGGGAAGACGCTGCACTCTTTCACTGGCGGCTTCGACGGTGCCTTTGCTTATTCGGGGCTGATCTTTGACAAGCAGGGCAATCTTTACGGCACCACCTACTCGGGAGGCCAACATTACGGAACAGTTTTCAAACTGACGCCCGGTTCCGACGGAGCTTGGACAGAAACTGTGCTTCATCGTTTCTCATCGACTGGCGGGGACGGCACCCACCCCTCCTCAAATCTGGTTTTGGACTCAAAGGGAAATCTGTATGGCACCACGCCCTCCGGTGGTTCGAGTACACAAGCGGGAGTAGTGTTCGAAATCACCCAGTAGGAGAGCATATCAACGGCTGGGCGTTTCCAGGGGGGATCTTGGTATGACGTGGAATACTATATCCCCATGCCCTCCGCTTACATCCTCGGCATCGAAAGCTCCTGCGACGAAACTGCCGCGGCTGTGGTGCGTTCGGGAGAGCAACTGATCTCGAACGTGGTGGCCTCCCAGATCGCGATCCATCAGCCTTATGGCGGCGTGGTGCCCGAGTTGGCATCGCGTGAGCATTTGAAAGCGATCGTTCCCGTCGTGCGCCAAGCTTTGGCTGACGCCAACCAGACTTACTACTCGGTCGACGCGATCGCAGTCACGCAAGGTCCCGGCCTCGCCGGAGCGCTGCTGGTTGGGATCAGCTATGCCAAGGCTCTGGCCTTTGCCCTCGACAAGCCGCTGATTGCGGTCAACCATCTCGAAGGCCACATCCATGCTGTTCTGCTGGAAGAGCGCCAGAAGGGCAATCATGAGTTGCAGTTTCCCGTGCTTGCCCTGGTTGTATCCGGAGGACACACCCACCTCTATCTTGCCGCGCAGAAGAACGACGCTTGGACCTACGAGAATATAGGCCACACTCGCGACGACGCAGCCGGTGAAGCTTTCGATAAAGTCGCAAAGCTGATTGGCTTGGGGTATCCCGGCGGCCCGATCATTGACCGGCTTGCCCCGCATGGCGACCCCGAGGCTGTGAGATTCCAGTCATCACAAATCAAACACCGCGATCGCCGTGACCGGAAGGCACAGAAAGAAGTGGACACGGATCGTCCGCGCTTCGACTTTTCCTACAGCGGCATCAAGACTGCCGTGCTGCGCTACGTTGAAGTTCACGGCATGCGCGATTCCATCGAAATTCGCCGCAGAGCTCTCGCGAACATTGCGAAGCCTAAGCTCGAAGATTACCTGGCGAATTGTGATCGGCAGACTCTCGATCTGGTCGCTTCGTTTCAGCGCGCGATCGTAGAAGATCTGGTGGGAAAAACTCTGGCCGCGGCCCGCGCTTATGAATCGCCGACGCTTTTCGTCACGGGCGGAGTGGCGGCAAACGGCGAATTGCGGAAGACATTCGAACGGGATGGCGCTCAGGAAGGTCTGCGTGTGTATTTTCCGTCGCGGTCGCTTTCCACCGACAACGCCGCCATGATTGCCGCCGCCGCCTATCCAAAGTTCTTGGCGAAAGATTTTGCCGCCATGGATTTTTCAGCCGAGGCCAGTCTTCTCTTGCGATAGTCGGCAGTTACGCTGCACGGGAAAGGCCAAGGGCTGAACGCCAAGATTCAAGAGTAAAGATCCGCCTACTTTTCCGCTCCCTGCCCGTGGTTTTTCCCCATCACCGCGTCCAGCGCTTTTTCGAGCTGGCTTTGAATGTCAATATCTTTGTAGATGGCGAAGTTGGCGCGATTTTCTTTCTCATCGAAGCCGCTGGCGCGGCAGGCAACAATAATGACGGGAATGTTAGCGGTCTCCGGGTTCTTCTTCAGGGCAGTAATCAGTTCGCTGCCCGTCATCTTCGGCATCTCCATGTCGGTAACAATCAAGTCCGGCTGCACGCGCGCAAGAATCTCCAAAGCCTCCACGCCGTTGGTGGCGGACTCCACCGCAAAGCCGCGCTCTTCCAGAGAGCGGCACACGGTGTAGCGGATGAGCATGGAGTCGTCGACTACCAGCGCTACGGCAGGCATGAGTTTGCAGCGTGCGGAATGCACGCCCCTGGCCCGCAGACTAGCAGGGCGCTTCCTCCACGAACAAGCAGGAATCGCGTAAGCCCGGTTACTATCGCGTTACCGGCTAACTTCGCGGCAGTCATCTTAGGAATCCTGAGCTTCGCTCTCGACGCTTTCCTCAATGCTCATGTCCTTCAGTTCGCTGGATTCGAAGATTTCGCGGCACTCCAGGCATTCCACGAATTCGGCCTCTTCATCGCGGCTCACGATTTGCACGCGCGGATGTTTGCAGGGGCGTCTGCTGGCGTCTTGAGGCGGGAAGAACGGCTTTGAGGTCATAAATCCGGAAGCGTCAACCTCGTCAAATACCGGAGGGATCGATTCGCGGGAATTTCCCGGTATTCTATCCCTGCTTAGCCAGTTGTCAAGCCCCCAGATGTGAATTTCTGCAAGGCCGCCAGGTTTCAAAGTTTCGAGGTTTCAAAACTTGAAACCTTGAGGAACCCCAAAAACCTTAAAACTCTGAAACCTCTGAAACTTTGAAGAACCTTGAAACCTCGCAATTTCCGACCAAATCAGTCGCCGAGCCTAAGCCGTTCAGTCGCTAATAGTTACCATTCGGCTCCAGTTCTCCCTGCTGACTGGAAGGTCTTGCATCATTTCGGAGTTTGGAGGTAGAATGAACTACGACAGAAAAGGTCGCAATTAATGCCGACTTAATCAGTCGGAGTTTGCAAAAGCGATCTGGCGCAGGGACCACATGCTCAAGCTCACCAAAAAAGCGGATTACGCGTTGATGGCGATGAAGCACCTGGCCGACCACGCTCACGAGGGGACGCGTAGCGCCAGCGCGAAGGATGTTGCGGACTCTTTCGGCATCCCGCCCGAGGCTTTGGCCAAGATTCTGCAAAGGCTGGCAAAGGCCGGCCTGTTGCACTCGCAGCACGGAACAAATGGCGGCTATCGGCTGGCGCGCGCCGCGCACACCATTTCCGCTTTCGAGGTGATTCAGGCCATCGATGGCCCGCTGTTCATCACCTCCTGCGTCACCGTTCGCGGGGAGTGCGGTCAAAGCGACCGTTGCAACATTCGCGAGCCGCTGCGCAAGGTAAATGAGAGCATCGAAGCCGTGCTGAAGCGCATCAAGATTTCGCACATGAGGGAAGAGCCGGAAGCGGCTCAGAGTGCCACTCTCAAGCCGGTCGAGTTGGTGACGATCGTCTGAGCGGCACGAAAAGCTCGAAATAGTAGAACTTAACCTGGGATTTAAATCTGGTAGGAGAAGCAATTATGAGCACGGATGTAAAAGTCCCCCAGCAACTTCCGGTGACGCAGCACGCCGCTCCCGAAGGAGTGAAGCTGCCGATCTATATGGACAACCACGCTACCACCCCGATGGATGCGCGCGTGTTGGAAGAAATGTTGCCCTATTTCATGGAGAAGTTCGGCAACTCGGCTAGCCGTAATCACTCGTTTGGCTGGGCTGCGGAGGAAGGCGTGGAAACGGCTCGCGAACGCATCGCCAAGCTGATCGGCGCTACCACCAAGGAAATCATTTTCACCTCCGGCGCCACCGAAAGCGACAACCTCGCCATCAAGGGTGTGGCCGAGATGTATCGCGAAAAGGGCAACCACATTATCACTGCGGTAACCGAGCACAAGGCCGTGCTCGATACTTGCAAGCGCCTGGAGAAATACGGCTATCGCGTCACCTACCTGCCGGTACAGAAAGATGGCTTGATCGATCTCGACGACCTCAAACGCGCCATGGATGACAAAACCATCCTGGTGACCATCATGGCCGCGAACAACGAAATCGGCGTGCTGCAGCCCTTTGCTGAGATCGGCAAGCTGTGCCGCGAACGCGGCATTATCTTCCACACCGACGCCACGCAAGCAGTGGGCAAGATTCCCGTGGATGTGAACAAGCAGAATATCGACGTGATGTCGATCTCCGGGCACAAGATGTACGGGCCGAAGGGCGTGGGCGCATTGTATGTCCGCCGCAAGAATCCGCGAGTGCAGATTTCCGCCATTATCGATGGCGGAGGCCACGAGCGCGGCATGCGCTCCGGCACGCTCAACGTCGCCGGCATTGTCGGCCTGGGCAAAGCATGCGCCATCGCTGCGGAGGAAATGGCTCGCGAAGCCGTTCAGTTGGGGGCACTGCGTGATCGCCTGCGCGACCGCATCATGAGCCGTCTGGATGAGACTTACATCAACGGCTCCATGGAGCATCGCCTGCCGGGCAACTTGAACATCAGTTTTGCCTACGTGGAAGGCGAGTCGCTGCTGATGGGCATCAACGATATCGCGGTTTCCAGCGGTTCGGCCTGCACCTCCGCGACTCTGGAACCATCTTATGTATTGAAGGCTCTCGGCACCGGCGACGACCTGGCGCATAGTTCGATTCGTTTCGGCATCGGCCGCTTCAACACCGCCGCCGAAGTCGATTACGTGGCCGACCGCGTCATCGAAACCGTCGAGCGCCTGCGCGAGCTTTCTCCGCTCTACGAAATGGCGAAGGAAGGCATCAACTTGAAGGACGTGAAGTGGGCGGGAGAGTAAGCGAGATCAGGTTTCAGAGTTTCAAGGTTTCAAAGTCCTTGAAGCTCTGGAGCTTGAATCATTGAAACCTTGAAACTTTGAAACCTGGAGAAAACATGTCATACAGCGATAAAGTAATCGACCACTATAACAATCCCCGGAACGTCGGCTCGATGGACAAGAACAGCGCAGACGTGGGCACCGGCTTGGTCGGCGCACCCGAGTGCGGCGACGTCATGAAGCTGCAGATCAAGGTCAATCGCGACACCAACGTGATTGAAGAAGCCAAGTTCAAGACCTTCGGCTGCGGCTCCGCGATCGCCTCGTCTTCATTGGCCACGGAGTGGGTCAAGGGCAAGACCGTGGACGAAGCCCTCACCATCAAGAACATGGATATCGTGAAGGAGCTATCGCTTCCTCCCGTGAAGATCCATTGCTCCGTGCTGGCCGAGGACGCCATCCGCGCTGCCATCGGCGACTGGAAGAAAAAGCAGGAGAGCGCCAAGCCGGTTACCTCCGCGGTAGCGCAGTAGCTCGGCGCGTGCGGCTGAGACTTGAAAGGGCGCGGCTTCAGCCGCGCCGGAAAAGGCCACGTATCCGTGGCGGCTTTAGCCGCTGAGTCACTGCGTCAGGAATTCGAATGACAACGGCAACCGAACAAACCGCGCAATCATCGCCATCCGCGCCAGCCAAGGGCATTCAGGTTACCGAAAAAGCTCTGGCTAAGGTGCGGAGTGCGATGGCCAAGGAAGGCATTTCGCCCGAGCAGGGCGGATTGCGCCTGGGCGTGCAGGGCGGCGGTTGTTCCGGCCTAAGCTATAACGTCCGTTTCGATACGCAGCCCCGCGAACGCGACCGCATCTTCCAGTTCGGTAATGTCCGCGTATTCGTCGATCCCAAGTCGTTTATCTACCTGCACGGCATGATCCTCGATTACCAGGAAACGCTGATGCAGCAGGGATTCGTCTTCGTGAATCCCCAGGCCACCAAGTCGTGCGGCTGCGGGACTTCGTTCTCGGCTTGAGGTTTGCTCGTGTGGCATTGCCTGTGTGGCTCGGACACTCCTGTCCGAGAAAGCTCACCACGAAGTCACTGCACACGCCGCAGGGTCGCTCGCGGAGATGTTGTTCAGAAGCTATGACGAATCTAACCACGATTACCGCGAAGCCCGCTCCTGAGGAAACTCAGACCTGCTGGTCGTGCGGCACCATGCGCGCTGTGCACTTCTGCGAGGCTTGCGGCAAGGTCCAGCCTCCGGCCCCGGTGGACTACTTCACATTCTTCGGCCTGCCGCGCAAGTTGAATCTCGATGTCGCCACGCTGGACAAGGATTTTTACGAGCTGAGCCGCAAGCTGCATCCCGATATCAATGCCCGCGCCGGCAGTCGGGAGCAGGAGTGGAGCCTGCAAAAAAGTTCCTTGCTTAACGACGCTCATCGCACCTTGAAAGATCCCATCAAGCGTACTCAGTATCTTTTGAAGCTGGAAGGTGTGGAACTGGAAGAGCAATCGAAGTCGGCGACGGAGCAGGCGCGCTCTAGCGGACAAGTTAAGAAGCAGATCGTCCCCCCCGATTTGCTGGAGGAAGTTTTTGAGTTGAACATGCAGCTCGAAGAACTCCGCATGCAGAAAAAGATGGGTGAGGACGATCCCGCCCTGATCGAAGAAATCGGCCGGCAGAAGCTCGAACTCGAAGAAAAGCAGGAAGCGCTCCTGCGCGAGCTTCGGGAGAACTGGAAGATGTGGGATGGGATGATCCAGCGTGAACAGAACGGTCAGCCCGTCTCCGAAGAAGAGCGCAAGCAGGAACGCGACAAAATGGTGGACGTGCTGAACCGCCGCAACTACATCCGCAACTTGGTGCGGGATGTGAGCGAAGTTTTAGAGAATTGAGCAATTGGGCGATCGGGCGATTGTGCAATTGAAAAGCGTAAGGTTTTCAATTGCCCAATCACACAATCGCAAAATCACAAAATGACTACTGATCGCATCGTCGGCATCGACCTGGGCACCACGAATTCTCTCGTGGCCTTCATGCAAGGGGAGAGCCCTGTCGTGATTCCCGGCGACGATGGTTTGAATCTTGTGCCTTCGGTCGTGGCGCTCGACGAAAACAACCAGCCCGTCATCGGCAACGCGGCGCGTAAGTATTTGGCCGAGACGCCGGAGCGAGCCGTCTACTCGATCAAACGCCTTATGGGACGCGGCGTTGACGACATCCAGGAGGAATTGAAGTTCTTCCCGTTTCGCCTCGCCGAAGATCTGCAAGCCGGAGAAGTCCTGCGCATCAAGCTGGGTGAAAAGACCTTCACCCCGCCAGAAATCTCGGCTCTGATTCTCCGCCAGCTCAAGCGCAACGCCGAGCGCTTCTTCGGAGCTCAAGTCACGAAGGCTGTCATCACCGTGCCTGCGTATTTCAACGACGCGCAGCGCCAGGCCACAAAAGACGCAGGCCGGATCGCCGGCCTCGAAGTTCTGCGGCTGGTCAACGAACCAACCGCCGCGTCGCTAGCCTACGGCCTCGACAAGAAGCAGAACGGCATCGTCGCCGTCTACGACCTCGGTGGTGGCACCTTCGACATCTCCATTCTCAAGCTGCACGACGGCATCTTCGAAGTCATCGCCACCAACGGCGACACGCATCTCGGCGGCGACGACATCGACAATCTGCTGATCACCATCGCCCTCGACGACACTCTTGGCGACCTCGGCCTCGATCTTCGGAATAACGACCTCCGCCGCAACGCCGAAGCCGTGCAAGCCATCCGCAAAGCCGTCATCGAGGCCAAAATCGCGCTCTCGTCGCAGCCCGCGGTCAAAGTCGATGTTGAATTGCCCGGCGGCAAGCGCTATCTCCGCGAGATCACGCGTGAGCAGTTCGAACAACTTATCCAGCCCATCATCGACCGCACCGTCGGCCCCTGCAAGCAAGCGCTGAAAGATGCCGGCCTCAAGCCCGAACAAATTGACGAAGTAGTCCTCGTCGGCGGTTCCACGCGCATCCCTAAAGTTCGCGCTCTTGTGAAAGAGCTGTTTCGCCGCGAGCCCCACACTGATTTGAATCCCGATGAAGTGGTTGCCCTCGGCGCGGCCGTGCAAGCCAACATTCTCGGCGGCGGCTCCGTAGCCACCGAGAACATGCTGCTGCTCGATGTCACTCCTCTGTCGCTCGGCATCGAAGTCGCGGGCGGCGTCACCGACAAAATTATCCTGCGCAACTCGACCATCCCCGCGTCGGCCACGCAGTTCTACACCACGCAAGTTGACGGCCAGGCCAACGTTGCTATACATGTGCTGCAAGGCGAACGCGAACTGGCGAAGGATTGCCGCTCGCTGGCCCGCTTCGATCTCAAGGGTATTCCGCCGATGGCCGCGGGAATGGCACGCATCGAGGTCAAGTTCCTCATCGACGCGAACGGAATTCTCCACGTCTCGGCACGCGAGCAGCGCAGCGGCAAAGAGTCGGAAATTCAAGTTCAACCCAGCTACGGCCTCACCGATGAACAGGTCGAGGGCATGATCCTGGATTCTTTCGACAGCGCGGAAGAAGACTTCCGGCAGCGCCAGATAATCGAAGCGCGCAACGAAGCCGCAACCATCCTCGCTGCACTCGACAAAGGCAAGAAGACTCCGGCGTGGGGCCACCTCACCACCGACGAAAAGAAGAAGATTGCGAAAATGGAGAAGGCCTTGATCGCGGTGAAGGTCGAAGACGATTACCAAGCCATCCGCAAAGCTATCGACGCGCTCAACCAAGGCACAACGCGCCTGGCCGAGTTAATGATGGATAGCGCCGTCTCCGTCGCGCTAAAAGGCAAGACCATGGACGAAGCCGACATGGGCGAAGGCCCCACGGCGCCACATCCCATGGCAAAAGCGGAGTTTGAATAAGTAGCGCCGGCGCCTCGCCGGCTGTCGCGGGGGCGTCTCGCCCTCGCTGCGTGAGCGACGACGAAGCTGAAGAGTATCGGAAGGAGCAGTTATGGCAGAAGAAAAATCGCAAGGCGCCGGCACAGCCACCGAAGAAGCTCCCGGCGAAAACACGGTTCAACTCACGTTCCTGCCCGAAGGCAAGACCGTGCAGTTCGAGCACGGCAAACTGCCTTATGAAGATCACGGCAAGGAAGAGTCGATTCTCGACATCGCCCTCAACTTCGGAGTTCCACTCGACCACGCCTGCGGCGGCAATTGCGCCTGCACCACCTGCCACGTCTGGATCAAAGAAGGCGCCGAAAATCTTTCGCCCATGGACGACGACGAAGCCGACCGCCTCGACATGGCGGCCGATTTGCAGTTAAACTCGCGTCTCGGCTGTCAGGTGCAGATCGCAAAGCCGGGTAAGGTAGTGGTCGAGATCCCAGCCTGGAACAGAAATTACATTTCGGAAGAGCACCATTAAGCAATTAGCACTCAGCAATTAGCATTCAGCCCTCTTTGGCAGATGGTGATGTTGGCGAGAAAGTTTGGGGGCTAAATGCTAAGTGCTGATTGCTAAGTGCTAATTCCAGCGCCAGCTTTTCGAGGAAGCCATGCCTAAATCTCTTACCTGGGACGACGCCGAAGACATCGGCATCCTGCTCTCCGAAGTTCATCCCGAGCTCGACCCGCTCACCGTCCGCTTCACCGACCTGCATCGCTTCGTGACCGAACTGCCCGATTTCCAAGGCGATCCTAAAGCTTCCAACGAAGGCAAGCTCGAAGCCATTCAGATGGCGTGGCACGAAGAATTCCAGGACCGTACTCAGGGCTAGGCGCGTTCGGGCCCCAAAATCTTTTTACATTTTCGTGACAATTCGCGCCCTGGCCAGGCTTACCCTTGCTTCGCTGCTGTTCCTGCGGAAACTTACAAAGCCTTTCCCCGCGGCCATCAGCATCTCTCTCCGATCAACTGCAAAGGGCACGGCGCTCTAGCCGTGCCCTCTTTTCATGGGGTAAATGGTCGATCTATCCCACCGTCGCCGGAACCGGTTCTTCCACGCTGGCTTCGCGCAGAAATTTAGCCGCTTCTTCTGGCGGTGTGGGATTGATGTAGAAACCCGTGCCCCACTCGAATCCCGCCGTCTTGGTCAGCTTCGGCATGAACTCCATGTGCCAGTGATAGTGATCGTTGGTGGGATCCTGCGCCGGCGAGGTGTGGATCACCAGATTGTAAGGCGGATTATCCAGCACGCGGTCGGCCTTGATCAGCAGCGTCTTCAGCGCCTTGGCCAGGTTCTCGAACATGTGCGAGGACGAGTTCTCGAACGCTGACTCGTGCTGCTTGGGCAGAATCCACGTTTCAAACGGAAAGCGCGGCGCGTAAGGCGCGATGGTGAGGAAGTTCTCGTTCTCGGCCACCACGCGGCTTCCGTTTTCCGTTTCCTGCCGGATGATGTCGCAAAACACGCAACGCTCCTTATATAAAAAGTACTGCTTCGCGCCTTCCAGCTCCTGCACCACGTTGATGGGCAAAATCGGCAGCGCGATCAGCTGCGAGTGCGCATGTTCCAGTGACGCCCCCGCCGCCTCACCGTGGTTCTTGAACAGCAGAATGTATTTGAACCGGCGATCTTTTTTCAGATCGAGGATGCGGTCCCGAAACGTCCACAGCACATCTTCAATCCGCTTGGGAGGCAGCGTCGCCAGGCTGGCGTTGTGGTCGGGCGTCTCGATAATCACTTCGTGCGCCCCAATGCCGTTCATTCGGTCGAACATGCCCTCGGCCTGGCGGTTCAGCGTACCTTCGATGCCCAAGGCCGGAAACTTGTTGGGCACCACGCGCACCGTCCATCCCGGGGTATCCCGCTGCGAGGTTGGTCCGCCATTCGATCCTGGACGGTAGGCCTGAATCTCAGGCGGCGTCTTGCTCTCGTTCCCGTAGCAAAAGGGGCAAAAGCCGCCCTTCAACTTTACGTTTTCCCGGGCGAAATCCGTGGGACGCTTCGCGCGATCGGTCGAAATAATTACCCACCGGCCAACAATGGGATCTTTTCTGAGTTCAGGCACTCACGCAACCTCATCGATTAGGATAGCCAAATCGTTATTCTAAGCCGTCAGGGAGGAATTACGAAATACTTCAATCTGCGGCTGGCTGGCCTTTGAATGGCCATAGTATACGCTTACTACATCGAAGCGCCACTGGCACGAAGGTGGAAAGCGCCGCAGGTACTCTCGTACCACCGCGGCCACCTCGCGCCGTTTGTGCCGGTCCACGGCCGCTTCTCCGGGCTTCACGTCGCGCGTGCTCCGCGTTTTAACCTCCACAAAACAAAGAATATCCTTCTCCCAGCCGATCAGGTCAATCTCCCCTCGGCAACGCGGCGAACGAAAATTTCGCGCCACCATCGTGTAGCCCAATTTCCTCAGATGGAAGTAAGCCGCTTCCTCGCCCTGGCGCCCCATGCGCTGGTGAGCGGGAGCATTATCCGGGGGCAGAGTGTGCGCTGCCAGCCAGTCCAAAACGCGAAGCGCCGCCTGCGTGCCCCGTCCCGAAAATGTTCGTCCCGAAAACACAGACAAGCCCCTAGGGTCTATGCTAATGGTCTCGTAAGCAGCCCGCGCGTGATCGACGCCACTATTCCGCGCCGGAAGACCAATCCGGGAAGCGCCATCCCCCGGCAAATAATTGCCCACGTAGGCCAGCATAGATTAGTCGGGTACCGGAGCCTTCGCGTCCTGCGTCAATCTCCGGTTCTGTCCGCGGCACTGGAGTTTTTCACCCATCCTGCCGATGAGTAAATTGTGCCGAATTCCTCCGCGTCTGCCCCTGCCCGCGAGGGCCCCAAGGGCATCAAGCTGCGTTATGTGGCTCGCCAACCCATCTTTGACCGTGACGAAAAAGTATTTGGCTACGAGCTTCTGTTTCGCGACGACATGGAGAACGTGTTTCACGATGTCGATCCCGACATCGCCTCTCGCTCCACCCTGGATAGTTCTCTGCTGGTTGGCCTCGACGTTCTCTGCGATGGCCGCCGCGCGTTTCTAAACTGCACCCGCGAAACTTTGATCGGCGGCCTGGTCACGCTGCTGCCCTCGCACTCCACCGTGGTTGAGATTCTCGAGACCGTCCCCGTCGATGCCGAGGTGATGACTGCCTGCCAGCGCCTCAAAGAAGCCGGATACCTGATCGCGCTCGACGACTTCGTCAGCAACGATCCACGGGAGCCGCTGGCCGAAATGGCCGACATCCTCAAGGTCGATCTCAGGCTCACCACACTCGAGCAACGCGCGGCATTGGTAAAAAAGCACGGCCCCTGGCGCTGCCGCATGCTGGCGGAAAAGGTCGAGAACCACGCGGAGTTCGTCTCCGCCCGGGATCAAGGCTTTGTTTACTTTCAGGGCTACTTCCTTCGCCGTCCGGAAATGATGACCACGCACGACGTTCCGGCCAACGCCCTGAATTACGTGCGAATGCTGCAGGCCGTCTCCCGGCCCGACCTTGACGTGCCCGAGCTCGACAAACTGATTAAGACCGAAGCTTCCATCTGCTACCGGCTGCTGCGCTACATGAACTCGGCCCGGTTTGGATTCAGGAATGAAATTCATTCCGTGCGCCATGCCCTCGCGATTCTCGGCGACCGCGAGGTGCGCCGCTGGGTACGCCTGATCGCGGTAGTTGGCGCCGGCCAGGATAAAACCAGCGATCTCGTACTCTGTGCCCTGGTTCGCGCCCGCTTCGGCGAGTTGCTGTCGCCACTGGCGCGGCATGGCGAATCCGATCTCTTCCTGCTGGGCCTGCTCTCCATGCTCGATGTCATGCTGGAAATGCCCATCGCCGAAATTCTGGAGAAGATCCCGCTGGACTCGGAAACCAAGGCGGTTCTCCGCAGCGAGCCTGGTTTATTGCGCCCCATTTACCAGCTCATGCTGGCGCACGAAAGCGGCGAGTGGGAAGGTGCCCGCAGCATTTGTGACAGCCTTCAGGTCGACGCCGATATCGTCGCCGCTCTCTATTGGCAAGCTCAGCAGTGGGCCCGCGAAGTCTCCAGCGGTGCATGAGTCCGGCTTCGGGCATTCGGCACCCACCTCCGCGCTTCCGCGGGTAAATCAGATCCACCGGAAGCCAGAAGCCGAACGCCGGACGCCGCTGCCAAACTTCCGGCAATGTCCTCTTGTGCAAAACCCCTCCACTTTGCCACTTGCGTGCCCGCATCCGGACGAGTACCATTAGCTTGTTCTCATTGGCCTCGTTCCCGCGTAGGCCTTCCGCGTCCCAGGCCGTTCCCGGCGGCGCGATGGATCCGACAACGGATAACCGATACGCAGACATTTATATTTTTCGCCAATACGAAGCTGCTTCACCAGATGGCGGTTGATAACGATTACGTTTGACGATTGTGTTCCCGGCCCGCAGTTCCGCATGAAGAGCGGTCGTGTTCCTCGCGGCACGTGCTGAATGACGGGCGGCTGCTAGCCAGGCTGATAACCCTTGGCGGAAAGGTTGGCGGTGCGCCAACATTGGCAGAGCCCGCCGCAACCAATGGGGAACCTGAAATCTTGGAATCTGAAATTGGGGAATCTGAAAGAGTTGAGTTTTGCAACACTGCACCGGATCAAACTCCCGGCACAGCAGTTCTGAGAGGACTATGAACGCAGGACCAGCAAGACCCTCCGGTGGCGGAGGCAGAAACCGGCGGCGTCGCGGACGCCGTCCAAACAATGCCCGCGGAGCCCGCCCCACCGGACCCAGCCAGGCGCGGCACAATCAGGACGGCATTTACACCGCTCCCATGGACCACAGTTATCGCGCGGCATTGGCCGGCAATGGCAACAATGGCCAGGGCGCGCGTCGCGGTTCTCGTCCGGGCTTCGCCGCCCCCTTCGCGCCGGCCGATCCCGAGCCTCTGCCCGCATTGCGCGAAGATTCCAACTCGCGCATCTTTGCCTTCGTCGACGATCTTTTCTTCGCGGCCAAGATTCAAGAGACCGCGCGCAAGCTCAACGTCAAAGTCGAGTTCGCCAAGAACGATAAAGACCTGGCCGAGCGCATGCAGCAGAACGGCGAAGAGAAGCCGTCGCTCATCATCTTCGATCTCAACAACGCCAATGCCAAGCCGCTCACGCTCATCCCGAAATTGAAGAGCAAGCTGAAGAAGGGAACCTCCATCATCGGATTTCTTTCTCACGTGCAGGGCGACCTGAAGCAGAAGGCGCACGAAGTGGGATGCGACATGGTTCTGCCCCGTTCGGCCTTCTCCCAGAACCTGCCGCAGTTGCTGCGCCGCCACGGAGCGCCGGAAGACGAGAATCCGACGGTGCAGTAGGTACCTTGTCCATCGGAAGGCTAGGAATGTTTCGGTCTAGGTCCGCGCTTAGGTTTGCACTGACTAGCGAGTCTCTCTTGGGCTAATAGGTTGACCAGATCGGATTTCGAGACTCGTAGGACCGCCTCAGAGCAACCTTGAAGACTCTGTTCCGCGTGATTTTCGTTTTCGACTTCGGCATAGTCACAATGTATTATTCTGCCGTGCCGTTCGCGAACGCATTTGAATTGGTTATTCACTTCGCCAGACACGGCGCTGAGGTCGGTGCCGCTACTGAGGCTGATTATGAGGCTCTAGCCGATGGATTCTTGGCTGGTCCGATGAACACGACAACCAAAGATTGTACTCGCCCGAATTTAATTGATTACCTAAGATTCGACTCCAGCAATCGGCATTTTGGTGTATTGTGTTTGCAGAACAACTGCATCAGAACGTTTTATCCTGCGTCGGTACGATTGGTTGCACGTAGGGGCGGACCAGTCGGGTTTTTCGGCTTTGAGTGCGCTAGGATCATGTAAAAATGAATACCTGTCCAGTTTGCTGGTTCCCGAATCTGCTATACCCTCCGCGCGACTACCATATTTGCCCTTGCTGCGGAACAGAGTTCGGCAACGATGACGCGCAATTCACATGGGACGAGTTGCGCATCGTATGGATTCATAATGGAATGCGATGGTTTTTCGGAGTGCCGCCGCAAGGCTGGAATGCGCAAGCGCAACTGTTGACGGTGGGCTACGGCGTAAAGATGGGTGTGTCGAGCGAGCGGTCAACGCCCGGTCTACTTAGCTTTCGTGAGGCATAAATCCATGCCGCGTCTGGTCACACTGCTCCCTTGCGAAAAAGTCATAGTAGATCGCGATGGGATGCCCAGTCTTATCGCCTTGTTTGAACACATCAACATTTCCGTATCGCAAGGAGAAGAAATTGTCGAGGTGCCAAAAGAGACCGTCACCTATCACCAGTGGGCTGTTTTTTCCGAATGGAAAGTTGAAGAGGACGAAATTGCAACGGTCGATGCGGCGGATCAGATACTAGAAGTGCAATTTCCTGATGGCAGTGTGGCTCCCATCAAAGGGAGGCTACGATTTGTTTTCAACAGTGCGGGCATTCACAGAAATCACCAAAACATACTCGGCTTCCCTATCGGGCAACAAGGGACGTACAAGATTCGCGTATGGCTGGAAAAAGACGGCAAGCCAATCTCCGAGATTGCTATTCGCGAAATGAAGGTAATCCACAAACTCCCGCCTGGAGTTGAACCGAAGCAGGTGTTCGGCGCAAGCCCTGCATAAGAAACTGGGCATATGCGATTGGAAATTACTCGCATCGGTAACTCGCACGGCATCCGCACCCCAAGGCGCTCATCGCGCTCCGCGCGATGGATGGAAGCAGGCATTTGCCGCATCGCATCCGGTGGGGCAAGAGACGATCTTCGATCCAGTCTCGCCGAATACCTTTGACGGTGAAGACTGGAAATGGTGAAACTGTCGCCCCGGTACATCTGGAACTAGAAGCCGGGCCCTGAGAACTGCTCCTACCCCGGAGGCCACGCCAGCGATCGTCCTCCCAGCAGATGCACGTGCAGATGGAATACCGACTGTCCGGCCCCCGGCCCCACGTTGACTACCGTCCGGTATCCTTGTTCGATGTTTCGCTGGCGCGCGATCTCGGCCGCCGCGAGGTGGCATCGGCCAATCAGTTCGGCGTCCCCAGCCTGCGCCTCTTTCAACCCCGCAAAATGTTTCTTCGGGATCACCAGCACATGCGTTGGAGCCTTTGGGCTGACGTCTTCGAACCCGAACACGTGCTCATCTTCATAAACTTTCTTGGCGGGAATCTCGCCGCGCAGAATGCGGCAGAAAAGGCAGTTGCTGCTGGGGTCGGTCATCGCTTGGTCACCTTTGCAAAAACCATAACACTTGAGGCGGGGCATTGCCAGCGGGGAGTCGTTACCGGAACTTCGTGACCAGTTCGGCGAAGGGATCCGAGCCTACGTTCCACGTGCCTTCGAAGGGATTGTCCAGGTCCGTTAGCACGAAGTGGGCGAAGAACAGAAGCATGGTCGTAATCGCTACCGACACCAGGCCAAGTGCAACGTTGCGGAACGGAAAAAAGAAAAGCAAAAGCAGAATCATGGACGCCGTGAGCGTGACAAACCTCAGCAGCGTTCCCGGCATTCGCTTTGCGCTCAGTGCAAGCCGTTCATCGCGATGGGAGCTTGCCTGATTCGTAATATGAAGCAGTTGCTGGTAGAGGATGCGTTCGGTATCGTCCTCCGTCTTCACATCGGTCACACTCGAAATGACTGCGACAAATAATTTGTCCGTCTTCGCAGTCTCCTCACCCGCCGATAGCGCGTTCCATTCTGTCTCCGCAACTCCTCGGGCATAAGTCTTCACCGCCCGCACGATAGGTTCGCGCACTGTCTCTTTCAGCCGCTGGCTGAAAACCAGCAGGTCCTTCAACGCTCCGGACTCTTTCACGATCTCATTTTCGACCGAAGTAAATTGTCCCCAGATTACGTAGATAGCGAATGCATAGACCACGCTGTAGAGCGTGCCGATGATCTGGAGCAGCGTGCCAATTCCCTCCGCATCGTTCTCGAACAGCCTGTGAAACCCCACCAGGCGCAGCACCAGGTATAAAGCCGCCGCGCCCGCGATCATCTTTACGCCGCGCAGGCGTGCGCTGCGCGGAATAACTTCTGCGGTCGGGAGAGGCGTCATGGGAAGACTCCGGCGTGAGCATAGCATGCCTTGCAGCGTGCGAAGGTGGCCAGTCATCAGGGGCCAGCTCATCTGCCGAGGGGGCACCGCCCCTGACCCCTGACCCCTGACCCCTAATCCAGTCTCACCAGAAAAACCGCGCCCTCAGTCGTTTCAGTTTCCGCAGCCAGTTGCCGCGCCCGCTCGCGGTCGTCGTCGAGCAAGCGTACCCGCACCCACCAATCGCCCGCCGGACTGGCGAAGCGCAGCACCTTCGCCGTGCGGTAGCGCCGCGTGAGATGGTCAGCGAGTTCGTTAGCCTCCCGTTCACGCGGAAACCCGCCAATCTGCACCGCCCACTTTCCCCCCGTCTCCAGCGGAGCGGGGGTCTGCATCACTTCCACTTTCACCTCCGCAACCCCGGGCAGGTAAACATCGAGCTTGCGCGCCGCGGCCAATGACAAATCAAGAATGCGTCCGGGGATGAACGGTCCCCGATCGGTGATGCGCACCAGCGCCGTGTGCCCGGTCGTGAGATTCGTGACCCGCACGATCGCGCCCAGCGGCAGGGTTCGGTGCGCCGCCGTCATGGCATGCATGTTGTAGACTTCGCCGTTCGATCCCACGCGATTGTGATACGGCGGGCCGTACCAGCTTGCCCGCCCGGTTTCCGTGGCAATCGGCGTGGCATCGGCCGGAATGGTAGGCTCGGCCAGGGCGGCATCATTTTCCTCGCTGCCCGGCAAGCGGTCATTCTTCGCGGCGCCCTCGGGGCGAGACGCCGATTCGGTCGGGGAAGGTTCTGGTGTCGAGGCTGGCGGTGGCGGCACATCCACGGGTGCCTGCTTGGGACGCCCGCAGCCTGGAAGTAAGGCCAGCAACATCGTAAGCGGAAGAATCGAAACGATGGCGCGGAGGACGAATTCGGCGCGCCGTCGTTGCTTGCGGGAATTTTGGGTTGCGTCCAAGCAGCCTACTTCGGAGGATGTGGGTGTTTCTCCATGTAGTCGGCGAATTCGGAAAGTTTCTCCGAGGCCACGCGCAGGGCTTTCGTCGAGTGCTGCCGCACTGCGGGCACTACTTCGTCGTTCAGGTATTTGATGAACTCCGGAATCTCTTTCTCGATCTTCTCGGCGGCCTCGGCGACCGTCTTGCTGACGCGCGCCGACGCGTCTTCCACCTTGCGGTTGAAGTCGTTCATAATGCTCCTCGCTGCTGCTGGGCGTGAACCACCTCACGCAGTTCTTGCGGATACCGATCTCCGCTATTATTTCGTGGTTTGGAGCGCGGGGTCAATTGATTGTTGCGCTGCCTCGCAACCCGTTTATTACCCTTTCGCCGGAATATGAGGAAAGGACGCGGAGTAAGATGGAATTTGTCAAGGGCGAGCGGGGCGCTTACCGTTTAGCGGGGATTCAAGTCCTTGATAAAGTAAGGACTATGTCTAAGGGGACCTCAACGGGCGATAGCAGCCGAGCTGAGCTGGCGCGCCGCAAAGCCAAAGCTGGGCTGCGTCTAAGTGCAGAGGAACGACTGGCGCTGTTCGATGCCAATACAAAATGGCTGGATGAACTCCAAGCCGACCAACTGAGCGAAGCAAAGGCTAAGGGCACTCGCGTTACCCGCGAGAATCGGGGCTGGACGCGCGAGGAACTCTACGAGGATTCTCGCGGCCTCCCTCGGTGACACGACCCCAGCAGCGGCGCTTTCGTAAAAGCCTACTCGCCTGGTATGGTTCTCACGCACGCGACCTGCCTTGGCGCGCCAACCGCGATCCCTACCGCGTGTGGCTTTCCGAAATCATGCTGCAGCAGACCCGCGTAGCGGCGGTGATCGAGCATTATCACGAATTCCTGCGGCGCTTTCCCACGGTGGAAAAACTAGCCGCGGCCCGCGAGGCCAGCGTGCTAGCGGCCTGGAGCGGTCTGGGATATTACCGGCGCGCACGCATGTTGCATGCTGCGGCAAAAGTGATCGTTCGCGAACATGGCGGAAAATTCCCGGCGACCGAGGAAAGCTTGCGTGCCCTCCCCGGCATTGGCCGCTACACCGCCGCCGCCATCGCCAGCATCACTTTTGCCGAGCCGGTCGCGGTGGTCGATGGCAACGTCCAGCGCGTGCTGCAGCGCCTAGCGGGCAAACGGCTTGCGGGGGAAGAATTGTGGCTAACCGCAAATCGCTTGCTGGATGCGAAGCGCTCCGGCGACTTCAATCAGGCCTTGATGGAGTTGGGCGCCACCGTGTGCACGCCGAGAGCGCCGCTGTGCTTGACCTGCCCTGTGATCGAGCTCTGCGCCACGCGCGGGGAGTTGGCGGCGCAGGCGAAAAGTCAGCCGCAACTGAAACGCCAGATTCACTACTCACTCCACTGCCGCAAACGAGAGATTTTTCTGGTCCAGCGGTCACCCGACGCATCGCTGATGCCCGGTATGTGGGAATTGCCGGAACTGGCAAGAATGAATGACGCAATCATGCCCGACGCAAAAACGCACGGCGCTGCCAGCCCGTCGTTCACCCTGCGGCATTCCATCACCGTGACGGATTACACGGTGCAGGTGTGGCGCGACGCTGCACCACCGCCCATTAAAGGAAAATGGATTTCGTTGGGTCGGCTAAGGCAACTGGCGCTCACGGGGCTCGCACGAAAGATTCTGCGGAAAGCACAGATCCTCTGACTAGGTCCCGCATCATCTAAAATAAAACCAGGTCAGTGCTCGTAAATATGCTCTGGCCGCGAAACATCCTGAAAACCAACCGGAGGACTACCGATGGCAGCACTGACCGCGGGCACCAAAGCCCCCGACTTCGAATTGAGAGCGATGGATGGCAGGCGCTTTGTGCTGCGCGATGAGTTGGCGCACGGCCCGGTGGTGCTGGCATTCTTCAAGGTTTCCTGTCCCACATGCCAGTACGCGTTTCCGTTCCTCGAGCGCTTGGAGCGGGCGTACGGACACCAGGGCGTCAGAATCGTCGGCGTGTCGCAGAACGATCCGCGAGAGACGGCAGCCTTCACCAAAGAATTCGGCGTAACCTTCCCCGTGCTGCTCGATGACACCCACAAGTATCCCGTCTCGAACGCCTACGGCCTGACCAACGTCCCCACCATCTTCTGGATCGCGCAGGACGGCGAAATCGAAGTTTCCAGCGTCGGCTGGGTGAAAGCCAAGTTCTCGGAGATCAACCGCAAGATGGCCGAGGCGGGAAAGATCGCACCCGCTGCCGTGTTCCAGCCGGGCGAAGACGTGCGCGACTTCCGCGCCGGTTGAGGCTCGAAAAACTGATCCCGCGGTCGCGGGACGCCTGACAAACACGAACTCTGCCGGGAAAAGTGAAGGCAACCGTCGCTGGTGCAGCCCGCCACTGACCTGAAGGTCCTGGCGTCGAGTGACCTGCCGTGCACGAAACGCCAGCCACTTCCTTACAACCAAACTCTTCTTCTCCGTTACAATTCCTTCAGTCTCAACAATAAGCATTCCTGGCCATAATTCCTGCGCCGATACGCTCTTCGTCGGGGGAGAAGACTGATCTATGCAAGCAATCGTAAGAAGAAGTATTCTTGCCGGCGTGATCGCCGCTCTAAGCTTGGTGGTATGGGCGGAAAGTGGCGCTGCGCCCCCTCCCGCGCCGCTGGCGGCCAGGCGCGAAGCAGTTTCTGTACGCCTGCCCTCCGCCGCCTTCGCCGCCATGGAAACCATTAATCCCGAACACATTCGCTGGCATGTCCGCTTTCTCTCTCACGATCTGCTGGAAGGCCGCGGCACCGGCCAGCGCGGCGGCATCGCCGCCGAATACATGGCTACGCAGTTTGCCGAGTATGGATTGAAACCGGCCGGCGACAACGCTTCCTACCTGCAGAAGGTGCCGCTGGTGGGAATTACCACGCTCGCGGAAACCCAGTTCTCTCTGCTGCCGAAGCACGGCGCGGCCATGAATCTGAAACCGCTCGACGACTACGTCGCCTACGATCAAACCCAGCAAGCGCAGTCCGATGTGGACGCCGAAATCGTCTACGTGGGGTACGGTATCGAAGCCCCGGAATACAACTGGGACGACTACAAAGGCATGGACGTGCGCGGCAAAGTGCTGCTCATGCTGGTGAATGAGCCGCCCTCGGACGATCCGAAATTCTTCAAAGGCAAGGCGCTCACCTACTACGGCCGCTGGACTTACAAATACGAAGAAGCCGCGCGCAAGGGCGCGGTGGGCGTGATTCTCATTCATCGCGAAGACATGGCAAGTTACCCCTGGGAAGTAGTGCGGAACTCGAACTCGGGAGAGAAATCCTATTTGAAGCTGGAGGGCCCGGCGCTGAAAGTTGCGTCGTGGGTGCAGTTGGATGTGGCGAAGAAGCTGACCGCCGCTTCCGGCATGGATCTCGACAAGATGATGGCGGATGCGCGCACGCGCGAGTTTCGCCCCATGAACCTGGGCGCGAAGTTGAAAGCGCACATGGTCAGCAAGGTGCGGAATTTCGAGTCGAACAACGTGCTGGCGATGCTGCCCGGCTCCAACCGCTATCGAAAAGACGAAGCGGTGGTGTTCACGGCGCACTACGATCATCTTGGCATTCGTCCCGACATGCCGGGCGACAACATCTACAACGGCGCTGCCGACAATGCTACCGGCTGCGGCATTCTGCTCGAGTTGGCGCGCTCGTTCAGCGTAGCGAAGGATCGTCCCGGGCGCTCGATTATTTTCGCCGCAGTCACGGCGGAGGAGCAGGGACTGCTGGGCTCGGAGTATCTGGGCAAGCATCCGCCGATTCCAGCAGGCAAGATTGCGCTCGATCTAAATTACGACGACGTGCAGCCCATAGGAGCGCCGGAAGAAGTTGAAGTTTCAGGCGCGGAGCGGACAACTTTCTATCCCTGGGTGCAGGCAACCGCCAAGGAATTCCGGCTGGCAATCCGTCCCGACGCGCGCCCCGAAGCCGGACACTTCTACCGCTCCGATCATTTCAGTCTGGCGCGCGTCGGCATTCCATCCTTCTCGATCAACGAAGGCATGAAGTTCAAAGGCCACGACGAGGCTTGGGGCCTCGCGCAGGACAAGGAATACACGGAAAAGCGTTATCGCCAGCCCAGCGACGAGTACCATCCGGAAATGGACTTCGTCGGCGATGCAGCCGTGGCCCGCTTCGGCTTCGCTCTTGCCTGGGAAGCGGCAAGCCTCTCGCGCTTAATCGGTTGGCAGAAGGGCGACGAGTTCGAAGCGGCGCGCGCGAAGAGCCAGTGATGGACGGCTAGAGGCTGTCTCATAAATGGGGTCGGGAAGGGCACGACTTCAGTCGTGCCGTCTCAGCGCCAATAAAGACCAGGGCTTTAGCCTCTGAGGGCATCGGAGCCTTCCCCCCCGTTCATTTATGAGACAGCTTCTAGTCTTTGATTTCAACTTCCTGTCCGGTGGCTTTACCCAATGCACGCAGGTAAGCGTCCATGGTGCGCGTATGCCCAAGAACAAAGCGCGACATGAACCGGAACACCGGGTTGTAGACCTGGCCGTCTTCCGTGATCCGGACGACGGTGATTTCGCCGTCCGGCTGCAGCGAGTAAGTCCACGCGCCGGAGTAGGGCAGGTTCTCGGTGGCGATGCGGCGCGTTAATGACTTGGCGGGTACCCGATCCAACAGCTCATAGGTGACTGTTTCACCGCCACGCGTGGTTTCGCGCATCAACTCGCGGCCATTGGCGTCGGGAGCAGCTTCGCAACGAAGAACGTCTGGCCGCCAATTTTGCGGGCCTGCGATTAGGGAAAAAAGGTGTTCCGGCGTCGCTCGATAGGAGGCGCTCCGCGACACAACATGCCGTTTCGGCAACAACGAACCGGTCACAACGACGGCAAGGATTATCAGGACAACGCCGGCGGCTAAAATCGGCAGGATTCTCATTCGTCACGCCCTCTCTTTCGTTGGCGAAGCATGATCTTGGCGTATTTCGCCAGGCACTCGATGCCTTGTAGCGCAGTTTCCAACTCTCTGGCGGGCATTGAACGAAACATCGCTCTCACCAGTTCTGGTTCAAGAACTGTGTTTTGGTCCTTGACCCGGACTCCAGTTGGCGTCAAGGTCAAGCCGATACATCGCGCGTCGTTCTTGTCCCGGTTGCTTGAGATGTATCCTCCGCGCACCAATCGTGCCACCGTGATGCTCATCGTCGACCGGCCCACGCCCATGTGTTCGGCCAGCTTAGACAGAGTTGTCGGGCGCGTGGCATGCAAATGATTCAGGACACTGGCTTGGCGCTCAGTGACAGCCTTTCCAGCTTCGTCCTCCCGCACATGTTGACGATGGCAGGCGAGAAAGATGGCTGGATAAGCATCCAAAAGACGTCTGATTCGCGGGTCTACCATACTTGGCAGCGTGTTGCAAAATGTTTGACTTGTCAAACAAAAACTGTTCTTCCCGAGCCGTTCGGCGGACAAACGAATGCCATCCAACTAAAAGCCGGAGGCCAGCCTCATAACCTCGGTAACTTTAGCCCCCGTGCCACCCATGCTAGCCTCGATATGTACATGTGTAATCAGTAAGTTCCAACAATTCTGGACCGTCCCTGAATGCCGCGATTTCCCATCTTCCGCCTCGGCAAAGAGCCAGAAAAACTGGCGCTGCCGGAGTTGGTTGCGGCCACGCCCTCAATCGCGCTCGAAGGTTTGGCGGTCGGCGTCGATAACCTGCGCCACGATGTCGCGCTGAGTCCTCGCCTGCTGGATGCGGCGCGGGCGCAGATCATGCGCCTAATCGTGCGCCACGGCGAGTTGGAAGGCCTGCTGGCGGCCGAGGCTCCGCAGAAAAACCAGGCGCCGTCGTGGGTAAGAACCGCCGCCGCGGCTCGTCCAAATCGCAACGCAACGGAAAAATCCGACTGGAAGCTGCTGCTGGCCGAACTCCATCTGGCAGCCCTGAATCGCGCCAAGAAGGAAGAAAACATTTCCGTCGACCTCCTGGCGCGCTTGGCCATCACCAAGTTTCTCCGCAACGAAATGTCCCAGCAGTTCGCGCAACTGCTCGAGCGCTGCCGCGTTCTGCTCAAAAGCTACGAGGGCATGCGCCAGGGCAAAGCGGTCGAGTATCGTGAGCGCGTCGCCGCCTTCCAGGTGCGCAAAAAAATCATCCTGCGCAGAACGGGACAAGAACTGTTCGAGACCCTGCGCGCCATCGAAAAAGAAACTCTGGCGCGCACCCGGCGCTCGTTTTTCGGAGAAGCGAAGGCCGGCGAGTCGAAAGCCGCACAGCCCGGCAGCGCCAGCCTCGGCAGCTACGGCTTGTTCATCAACCGTCTGGCGTTTTCCGAAGATGGCCGCGACGACTACCTCTGCGCCGAGCACTACGTCATGGTCGGCAACTGGGATCGCGATCCTGACCGCTATCCCCGCCTGCAAGATGTGGTCTGGGCTTTCATCCGCTCGCTCTACGGCGAAGAAACCACCACCGAGACCATCGATTCCTGGCTCTGCGCTCCCGAGAACGCTCGCGCCCTGGTCGGCACAGGCACTCCCGATGATTCCACGCCCGAAGGCGTGGCCCAGCAAGAGCGCCTGGCAAAGTGGGTGCGCCTGCTCGAAGACGAGCAGGTGATGGAGTGCGTCATCGCTTCATACCACACCGTGCCTTTGCTCGGCGAGTACGCGCCCCGCATCAATCCCCAGCAATTGAAGAACGCCCTTATCTCGCGCCTCGAATGCGACCGCGTGGAGCGCATGATCCAGGAGCACGGCAAGCTTTCACCCGCCAGCCTGTACGCCGCCGTTGCCAAGGTCGCTGCTTGCCGCGGCGCCGAGCGCGCCAAAGTCGCCGCCCGCTTCCTGCAGGATTTCTCCCTCTACCACCGCGATCTCCGCCGATTGGAAACCCTCAACGCCGCCCTCGACTCCGTAAACCTGGTCGCCACCGACAAGCTGCGCGAGCTTTCCCGCATGAACGGCACGCTCTACGAATTCCTTCTCTCCGATGAGCAACCCGAGCAGCCCGAGAAAGATCGCATCCTGCGGCACGTAGTCATCAAAGCCGACGTTCGCGACTCCACCCGCCTCACCCGTACTCTCATGGAAAAGGGACTCAATCCCGCATCCTACTTCAGCCTGAATTTTTACGATCCGGTGAACAAGCTGCTCGGCAAGTACGGAGCGCAAAAAGTTTTTCTCGAGGGCGATGCCATCATCCTCGCCATCCTCGAGAGCGAAGGCGAGCCCTCGCTCGCCGTCAGCCGAGCCTGCGTGCTCGCCCGTGAGATCATCGAAATCGTCCGCGGCTACAACGAATTAGTGCAGCGTTCCGGCATGCCGGGACTCGAGCTGGGCATCGGCATCACTCTGCAGGAATCCGCCCCGCTCTATCTGATGGATGGCGAGCACCAGATTATGATCTCCGAAGCCCTCAACGAGAGCGACCGCCTTTCCTCCTGCAACAAGCGCGCCCGCAAGGTTATGGAATCGCAGGCCGGTCCGTTCCACGTCTATGTCTTCCAGCCCGCCCACTCCTCTTCGGACCAGGCCAATTCCGCGAACCAACCGAGCGAGGAGGCCGTCCTCAGCTACAACTTGGGCGGCATTCGCATGAACCAGGCCGCCTTCCGCAAGCTGGCGCAGGAAATCTCGCTGGTCCCGCTCACGGTGAAGATGCCGCCATCGCTCGCCTCCAATAAAGGCGAATACCGCCTCTCCAGCGGCACCGTCCCCGTCGACCGCGACATCTTCCGCAAAATCGTCGTCCGCGAAAGCCGCATCCCCAAAGTGAATGCCGAAGACTTCTCCATCCAAGGCTGGACCGACCGTACCTACTACGAAATCTGCACCGACCCCGCCATCTACGCCGCGTTGGAGAAGAAGAAAGCCGCGAAGGCTTAGGGGATTTAGCGCCACCGCAACCGAGAGCGCGACGGTTAGGGCAGCCTCAAGCATCGTGAGCGCAGGGGTGAGCCAGCCCCCGCAGTCCTAACATCTCCGGACAAGGAAAAAGGGGAACGTCCCGTCTGTCCCCGGTTTATCTCCGGTGTTGCTCGGAAAGATCACAGCCAGCCCCCCACCGCCGGTGATCGGGGCCACCCGCGAAAATACCTGTATCTATTCTCTGAAACCTGGGGGATAATCCCGTGGGGATAGAAGCTCTCTTTGTCTCTCGCAGGTTCTCCGAATTAAGGGGGTGCACCTGCGTTTACCGGTCCCTAAGTCCCTGACCCTAGGAGGAACAATTCCATGAGAAAGACGCTTTCGCGTGAGGGCCTCACCCTACTCGTGCTAACACTCACAGCTGGCGTTTCCTTGGCGACCGCTCAGGCGATCCCCGGGAAACTAACCAACACCGTCACCACTCAGTCTTCTAACGGCCCTTGTGGAACGAGCGTTACAACCTATTATGCTTGGACATTCACGGATCCTTCAGGTGGGGCGCACACCTTCCCCGAGGACACCATTACCGAGGACAACTGGTTTCGAATTGGCAATCAGTGCAAAAATTCTTTTAGCGCATTTAGCGCGAACGAGTGGTCGAGTGATGGCCTTTACTTCCTAGCGGCCACAGGGGGCTCCGGGTCGATCGAGGCAGCGAGCGGGTACCTCAACCCCAAGTACAAAATCATGGGTGTAACCTATGCGCCGCCGGGAGGCAACACGAATAGCTCCGTCTCCTACGCCGACACCAATTTTGTCGGCAACACCGCCACAAATAGCAGCTCGTTCTCCAACAACTTCACCTACAGCATCTCGGTTTGCGGTGCTACCGGATCGGCGACCTGCAGCAGTCAGGGCAGTTCGGGAGGGAACATGTTCGGCTTTGGGGGCGGAGTAGCGGTCACGGGTAGTGAGAGCCAGTCGTGGACACAAGCGTCAAATTCATCGACCACAATCACTGCCAGCAAACAGACAACCATACAACTGAATACGCCAGGAACTCCGAACGTCTACATGCCAGTAGATCACGACTACGACATTGTCTGGGTATGGCTGAATCCTGTAGCGCTTTTTACCATTGTTCCCACTGGCAACAGCGGCTGTACCGGCAGTAAGACGTGTCTCTTCTGGAACGGCTATGGGTACGATTACAATTACCCGCTGCACATCCCCGACGTGTGGCCCGTGAAAGTCGGCAACCTGAACGGCGACTTTAAGACAGCCAGCGGTTCTCCCTGCTATGCAACCGATCCCACCTGTGACCCTGAAGATGCGGGCGAGCTATCACGCTATTGGACAGCGACAGAAACTTTTGGTTCCGGACAAAGCGCGGCGATCAACGCCGCCGACCTAGCGTACATATGCAAGGCAGATCCATTTTGTCCGAACCCTGGGTATCTTGTAACGCTAGAGCCGGGTGTAACCCCTCCCACCACTACGGACGAACGGTTCACTCTCGCCTACGGCGCCACGTCGGACTTTCCTTATCCTCAAGCAGGGCCAGGCAGCACAAAGGGCGAGACCGAGATCTACAACCAACAATATTCGAGCACGACCTCACAAAGCCAAGGCGGGACGAACACCTATGCGCAGACCTTCGGACTTGAAGAAAAATTCAACGCGACTTTCTTTTGGCAAGAGCTTCAGCTCGACATCAAACAGAGCTGGACTGACACGTGGATAGATTCCTGGCAAAACACAGTCACTCACACCAACACGCAAACGGACATCGCCACCATCACCGGGCCGCCCTGTCCATCCCCGACCGAGCCCTGCACCCCACTGTACTCGCAACCGGCAACATTTGCGGTCTACCAGGACAACCTCTACGGAACATTCATGTTCTGGCCTGTCGCATACTTCACGATCGGATCGGTTGCGCCTGCCACGCAAACAGTTAAAGCGGGAGGGGTGACCACCTATTCGATTCCCAGTGCGGCAAATGCGGGCTATACGGGAACCTTAAAGTCCTTCAGCGTCACTGGATTGCCTTCGGGCGCTACGGCTGGCTTTAGCCCGAGTTCGGGTGTCCCCGGCTTCACGTCGACGTTAACGGTCAGCACTGCGACCTCAACCCCGGCGGGAACCTACCCGCTCGCGATCAGTGCGACCGACGGATCGCTGACCTACTACGCTTGTGCAGACGCCTGCTTATCGGCGACTCAGCCTTATGCCACACTGGTAGTAAGCGCGTCTCCGGGCTTCTCTGTCGCTGCCTCTCCAGGTACTCAAACGATTGGAGTCGGCGCGGGCACAACCTATACGGTGACGACCACGGCCACGAACGGCTTCACCGGAGTCGTGGATCTCAACGTGACTGGGCTGCCTTCCAATGTCTCGGCGGGCTTTAGTCCGGAAACAATCACCGGCTCTGGCTCTTCGACGCTGACGATAACCACAACCGGGAATACTCCGCCCGGAACCTATTTGCTTACCATTACGGGGACCAGCGGAAGCCTCACCGAGACCACGACAGCGATGCTCGTCGTAACGGGAGCGAACTTCACCCTATCGGCGACGCCCGAGATTCAATCCATTAATGCGGGCGGGAGCGCGGCTTACACCGTGACAACCACCGTGTTAAGCGGCTTCGACGGCGTTGTCACGCTGACCCTCAGTTCTTTGCCATCCGGCGCTTCGTACGCGTTCAACCCGACCACGATTACGGGGGCCGGCTCCTCGACGCTGACGATAACCACACAAACATCAACTCCGGCCGGAGACTATCCGCTCTCCATCACTGGAACCAGCCGAAGCATAGTCCAGACCGCCCCGATCGATCTCGAGGTGAATAACTAGGCACAAACGTGGCGAACTGCGCCAGCCCTTGGGGCTGGCACCCCCGCGCGGCAGGAAAGAAACGCCCCATTTTCCCCAAGCCGCAAGAAAATATTTCCCAGCCAGCGTCCGCCGCTACGCCGAGAACTGAGAACTGAATCAGAAGTCAGATCGCGCCCCGCAGCAGCGCACTCAAAGGAGATGACACACAATTATTACGGGCGGAAATCCACAACCCAGTGGGCCCTCGAACCTACTGCCCAGCGCGGGCAGGTGAGACGACGAGACGGCTAGGAGATTTCTTCTTGCTCTCGGTCTTTTCCTGGGCGTAGACAAGATCGAGTCCGCCTTCGGCTGTAGGAGATGCGTCGGCTAAAGCGGCTGCCAGTGCGCGGAACGAGCGGCTGACTTCCTGGCCTTCCTGCAAAACCACGGGCGTGCCGTGATCGATGGCGGGCGAGATGGCCTGAAACGCGTTGGGAACCTTCCACAGCACCTTGCAGCGAGTCGCCCGTTCGATGTCTTCGTCGGTAAAGCCGGGAATTTTCTTGTAGCGATTCAAGACCATCCGGGGGCTGGCCCATGCGCCATCACGACCGAGGCTGCACCATCCCGCCGCGATTTTCGGCGGGTGGGACACGATGCCGTATGGGCCAGGGGAGACGGGCGACAAGTATCCCCTGTCGCGAAAGAGCAGATCGGCAAAGGCGCCCGCCGACGAAATCCACAGCCTGATGTGACATCTAACCTTGCCCTCAATCAAAAATCAGCCCATCATTGTCGAAGCACTGACGGTAAATACAGCCGGGAGAGAAACGGGCCTAAGTCGGCCTAAGTCCTTTATTTGAGGTATTTTACCCCTAACTCCTTTAGAAGACGTATTTTGCAGACACGTTTTTTCAAACCCCGCGCCCAGCAGGATTTTCAGGGGTTTGGGTAGGTGGGGGCCCCCCCAAACGAACGCAAATCGCGCCCCGCAGCGGCGCACTCAAGGAGATGGCACTCAAAATTATTACGCGCAGAAATCCACAGCCCGCAGCGGACGCTCGAACCTACTGCCCGGCGCGGGCGGGGGTGATGACCAGGCGGCCAGGAGCTTTCTTCTTGGTGTCGGCCTTTTCCTGCTCGTAGACCAGATCGAGTCCGCCTTCGGCGGTGGGAGAGGCATCGGCTAAAGCGGCTGCCAGTGCGCGGAATGAGCGGCTGACTTCCTGGCCTTCCTGCAGAACCGCAGGCGTGCCCTGCTCGATGGCGGACGAGATGGCGTGAAACGCGTTGGGAATCTTCCACAGCACCTTGCAGCGAGTGGCGCGTGCGATATCTTCGTCGGTAAAGCCCGGAATTTTCTTATGCCGATTCAAAACCATGCGCAGCCGGTTGCGGGCCGTGCCTTCTTCGAGGAAGGCATGAATGCGGCCTGCGCTCCACAGCGACACGACGTCAGTTTGGGCGATCATAAGCACGGCATTGGAGAGGTCGGAGAGCAGGCGCGTAGTGGCATCGAGGCGGCTGGAGGCATCGACGACGACGTAGCGATAATGATTCGACAGCAAGTCGAACAGCCGGGCCAATTCGGCCGGAGTGGGAACGGAGGGATAGGGTTGCTGCGGGCCGGCGAGAAGATGCAAGCCATCTTTGGAAGTGGTCATCAGGCCTTCGAGCAGAGAGGCGTCGAGGCGATGCAGGTTCTCCAGCGCGTCGGGTACTCCAAAGCTGGGGCGCAGGTTGAGATGAAGTTGAGCATGACCGACGGGCGCAAAGTCCACTAGAACGGTGTTGCCGTAGGCTAGCTGCAGGGCGACGGCGGTATTGACCGCAGCCGTTGTGGCTCCAGCGCCCCCCTTGGCGCTGAGAAAGGTGAAGATGCGGGCTTTGCCCGCTCCGCCACGCGTGCGCGTGCGGTTGGAACTGAAACGGGTCAGGGCTTCGAGAAGGGCTTCCGAGCCGGCGCTGTCATCCAGATATTCCCCGGCTCCGGCGCGCATGCTGGCTACAATCGTAGTGGGCTGCTGCATGGTGCCATTGGCAAAAATTGCCAGCTGCAAAGTGTTGGCTTGAATAAGTTCTATGGCCCGGATGGCGGCTTGAGGATTCTCCGCAGAGATATCAATGACGACGACCTCGGCCCGCAAATCCTGAATCTGGCGCAGGATCGAGTCGGTCGGTCCGGTAGGAAAGCCGACGTTGCTGAAAACCGCCCGAGCCAGGCGCGTAGCCTCTACCCGGCGCTGCAACTCCGATAAGTGTTCGCGGTCTTCGGTCAGGAGGGCTACGGCGATCCCATGCATGGCGCGGTTCTCGCTGATTTCTCTTGGTGTTTGCATGTTAGAAAGAGAGAGTACGCTTCGCCAAGTGACCTAGGTAATCGACCGAGCGAGTGCAAGTACACAATTCGCGCGGAGACGTAGGAGCAGCACCTGCGAGACAGAAGAACGCCGCGAGAGACGCACAGCAGGAATGCTCTCCAAACGAGTCCGCACCAGTGAGAGCATTCTAAGCCAAGCCGGCGAGATTGAAAAGGACTGAGACGGAAGATGAAGAACTAAAGTATGGGAGGGTCAGCCCGGACTGGGATTTTCTGGCGACTGCGATGGGTGAAGCTTTCCCGATCCAAGTCTTCATTAGGACCTTCAGCGGATCGTGAAGAACCTGTTAGTGGACCGCGGGCCGCGGAGCCGGTGCGGTGGTGGCGCTGCGCTCCGGCTCGACGGTGCTGTGCAGGGCCGAAATCCTCCGGAAATCTGCGGAGCCGTCCTCGGGTTCGGGAAGGTATTCGTAGCCTTTCAGGCAGACGGCTACGCCAATCTTAGTTTCCGTTGACTTTGTTTCTGTGGACTGGGTTTCGCTTGCGGCAGGCAGTTTCCAACTTTTATCCGACGACTTCACGATGCGCAGAACCCTGCTCCGGCAACGAACCCGCATGCTTTCGCCAAGGGTGATCTCGGAGGGCATCCGCAAGGTGAGTTCGATATCCGCGCCTTCGCACAGCGCCATATCGGTGAACAGAAATGCTCCGCGGGAGCTTAGATCCTGGGTAAATCCCAGTCCTTCGGCGGCGGTCGAAACATCGCGCAAGGAGACTGGAAGGTTAAAAGCGAAGCGCTGTCCAATGCGGCGTTCAACACCAACCGGTGGATTCGTCATGGTCGTGTGCCTTCCTTAGAGAATCGCCGGGGAGACGAGCAATTGCCACTGTAGCGTAGTCCGGCCCGTCTGGGAAGTCAAAAATTCGCCGCGGCATCGTGCGCGGAAACTCTTCCCGTATTTAAGAGCGGACCAATATTGTTTATTTTAGATTCTGGATAGTCCGCGCTGGGCTCACTCAATGAAAAATGCGAGGGGCATTCAAGTTATAGTGATCGAAAGAGCAGTTAGGGTCATCCAAAGAAGCGAACGTGTCCGAATCAAGAATCCCAATCCAGGCGAGTTCGGCGGCGGGCGGCGTGGAAGCTGCAGCCGTGCAAGGATCGCGCTGGCAAGCGGCGGGGCGCGCGCTGCGGCATCGCAACTTTCAGCTCTTCTTTAGTGGCCAGCTGATATCTCTGATCGGCACCTGGATGCAGAGCGTGGCGCAATCGTGGCTGGTCTACCGGCTGACCGGCTCGGCTCTGCTGCTGGGTTCGGTGGGGTTCGCCAGCCAGATCCCCGTGTTTCTTTTTGCGCCGTTGGGTGGGATCACAGCCGATCGCTACAACCGGCGCCACATCGTGATTGGGACGCAAGTGGCGGCGATGCTGCTGGCCTTTGTTCTGGCCGCACTGACCTTATCTGGGAAAATTCACGTCTGGCATGTATTTGTGCTGGCGAGCTTTCTGGGTGTGGTCAATGCATTCGACATTCCGGGGCGGCAATCGTTTCTGGTGGACATGGTTGGCAAGGACGACTTGATGAACGCGATCGCGCTGAATTCTTCCATGTTCAACGGCGCGCGCGTGATCGGTCCGGCGATCGCCGGAATTCTGGTGGCGAAGATCGGCGAAGGCTGGTGCTTTTTCGCCAACGCGGTGAGCTACATCGCCGTGATTATTGGTTTGCTGCTGATGAAAGTGCATAGCCCGGCGCGCGCCGCCTTCGCATCGCCGTTGGAACACATGTTGGAGGGATTCCGTTTCGTCAACCGGACCGCGCCGATCCGGGCATTGCTGCTGCTGCTGGGACTGGTGAGTCTGGTGGGAATGCCCTACGTGGTGCTGATGCCGATTTTTGCCGACAAGATTTTGCACGGGGGGGCGCGGGGATTGGGAATCCTGATGGGCGCTACCGGAATAGGAGCGCTGTTGGGCGCGCTTACTCTAGCGTTTCGCGAAGGAGTGAAGGGCCTGGGGCGCTGGGTGGCGCTGTGCTGCGCCGGGTTTGGAGCGAGCCTGGTTGTGTTTTCGCTCTCGCACCGGTTCTGGGTTTCCGTGATTTTGCTGCTGCCCGTGGGATATTGCATGATGCTGCAGATGGCTTGCTCGAACACGCTGATTCAAGTGATGGTGCCGGACGCGCTGCGGGGACGGGTGATGGCGGTCTACTCGATGATGTTCATGGGGATGGCTCCCATTGGAGCGCTGCTCGGTGGCGCTGTGGCTGACCGGCTGGGCGCTCAAGTCGCCGTGGGGATCGGCGGCATGGCGTCAGTGGCGGGCGCGGGCTGGTTCTGGTTTCAACTGCCGAAGATTCGCGTGGAAGCGCGCCGCTTGATCGTGGCCCAGGCTGCAGCCGGCGGCGAGCCCTCGGAGATGACGGCGCAGGCGGTGCAAGACTAGGTTGTGCTTCGAGCCTTAACCCCGTCTTGCCTATCAGAACAACCGCCGCAATTGCAGTGATCCACCTCACAAAGCTAATCGTGAATTTCAATTGAGCCAATTCATCCTGTGCGTTCTCGCCGACCCTCATATTTCTTGAATACCGGCGCGGAATCGTGATATATCCGCTGGTACCTTTTCGCAGCGTTTACGCTCGCCATTGTCCCGCCGTTCGAGGCGAGTGAGCAACGGACGATTCGTTCAATTGGAGGGCAAGATGAGTTCACTTCGCAAGTTGATGGCATCGGGTCTTTTTCTGGCGGTATTTACGGGAATGATATTTGCGCAAGGCGGCGCAACGGGCGCCATCGGCGGGGTGGTGCAAGACGCAACTGGAGCGGTAATCGCCAACGCCAAGGTGAGCGTCAAGAGCGAGGCCACGGGCGAGGTGCTGCGGCAGCTGACGACGGACGCGTCCGGTTTGTTCACGGCCACGTTGTTGCCCGTCGGGACGTACACCGTTGAGGTTGACGCGGCAGGCTTTCCCGCGACCAAGATCCCCGGCGTGGTGGTACGCATTACGGAAACCACGCGTATGACCGCGGTGGTGAAAGTGAGCACGGTGAAGGAAGTGGTGGAAGTGCAGTCCCAGGTGGAGCAAGTCAATACCACGGACGCCACCACCGGGCAATCGCTGGGGGCGCAGACGATTACCGATCTTCCGCTGGCTACGAGAAACTTTCAGCAGTTGCTGACGCTCTCTACAGGCGCGTCTTCCGATTTAAACGCTGCTGCACAACTCGGACGGGGCGCTGTTTACATCCACGTGAACGGCGGCAGAGAGGACAACAACAATTATCTTATCGACGGCATCACCGTTGCCGACTACGCCTTTGGCGAGTTAACTTTTACTCCTCTGCCCAGCCCGGACGCGATTGAGGAATTCAAGGTAAGCACCAGCCTCTACGACGCCACCCAGGGTCGCAACGGCGGCGGCAACATCAACGCGACTCTCAAGAGCGGAACCAACCACTTCCACGGCGATCTTTGGGAGTACTTCCGCAATACGGACCTCGACGCTGACGATTACTTCCTGGGCAAGGTGCAGGTCAAGCAGAACATTTTCGGCGGCGATTTTGGCGGGCCGATCGGCTCCGAGGCCAAGTTTGGGTACTTCTATTTCAATCTTCAAGGCACGCGGCAGCGCAGCGGCGACTCGCCTGGGACCTACATCAACACGATGGTTCCCGTCGTGCCGGCTGACCGCTCGGCCGGGAACCTCGAGTCGGTGTTCAGCAGTCCAGCTGTTCCCGGCTGCCCCGCAATCAACCTGACGGCCATTGACCCGGTTGCGCTTGCACTGCTAAACGCGCCGGGGAACCAGTTTGGGGGCGGCTTGCTCTATCCCACGGTTCCGGGAACTGCGGGAGCCACGCAGACCTTCAATGCTGCCACTGGCAACTGCAGTTCGGCGGTAAATTACGGACCACTGGTTATCTCCAATCCCGGAAAGTTCAGCGACAACCAGTTCACTCTGAACTGGGACCGCGAATTCCGTGGCGGTAAAGACCGTCTTTCCGAGCGCTTTTTCTGGTCTAATTCGGATACCTTCGAGCCTTTCGGCGCCGATTCATACGGCATTCAAACCGGCGGTCAGCCCGGCGTAAACAATTTGAATTTCCCCTTGGACATTCCTCTGCATAGCCGTTTCGGCAGCATCACTGAAACGCACGTATTCAACAACAGCCTGATCAACGAATTCCGCTTCGGCGTCAACATCATCAGCGACAAACTGAACAACCAGCCGCCCATCACTAACGTACAGGCCGACATCAACCTGCCCACTGCTACCGGAGTGAACGGACAAGCCGGAGATCCCAATATTTATCGGCTTCAGTTTGATACCTTTGCCTTCGGGGCCTACCCCACACAGTTGCAGTCCGCACTTTCTGACAACTACACCTGGGTCGACACGGTGAGCTTGACCCATGGGCCGCATCAACTGCGCTTTGGCGGCGAGATTGACCGCGTTGCCATGCGCCGCAGCTTGCCCATTGCAGACAATGGGCTGATATTTTTCGTTTCGAACGCTACCGGATTCGGCTCGGACTTCCAGAGTTTTCTGGCTGGCGCACCGCTGTTGGGCGAGGGCGGCGGCGGCCTCGGCAACCACGACTACCGCATTCCCGGCTACGCTTGGTTCGGACAGGATGACTACCGGGCCAGCAAGACACTCACTCTCAACCTGGGCCTCCGAAACGAGTTTCTCGGAGCACCCTACGACACGCTTTGCCACACCGGTAACACCGATCCAAATCTGGCGATCACGACCGGACAACCTTATGTCTATCCGAAGTGCATCAGCAAGTTCGGACTCACCGGCATCAGCGGGACGCTGAATCCAGCCGGCCTCAACAATGAGTACGCCACAGTCTGGGAGCCGCGCATTGGTTTTGCTTACGACCTCGGCGGACATCACACCACGTCGATTCGCGGAGGCTATGGCATTTACAGCGTTCGCGAGGATCTGGGAGCGGTCGACAATCTCGCGATTGTTCCTCCGACTTATCCGTTTCTGGTGGGCTTTCTTCCGGGAGCGAACAGCTTGAGGAACCTGTTTGCGGCGAGTGCTGCATTTCCCAACGGCATTCCGGAGCTGGGCGCCAATCCAACTCAGACGTACGTGCCCACGGCTGCAATTCTGCAAGGCGGCGTCGTCGCTTCCTGCAAACTGGGGAACGGTTCTACTGGAATTGGTACGGCCTGCGGGGGACCTTTCAGCGGCAATGTGAATGGATTGATTCAACTCGCTGTGCCATTGCACTGGGTTGTCGGTACCACGCAGCAGTGGAACTTCACGATTCAGAGAGAACTGGGGCGGGATTGGTTCGCTGAACTCGGCTATGTAGGCACCAAAGGCAGCCGCCTGCGCTCGACCTACGACCCTGATCAAGGAAACGTAGCCACAGTGCAGAATCCAATCGTCATTCCGGGACAGGGCTGCGCCAATCTGCAGGCACAGATCCCGCCCGTGTCATGCTCAATCGTCAACACGACCGTGGAGAATGCTTCCCTCCGTGCGCCCTATATCGGCATCGCTCCCGGCGATTTTGAAGACTTCGCGCCGAACTCCGATTCGCATTACAGTGCTTTGCAGGCTACCTTGGCGCACCGCTTTGGCAAGGGGCTGTATTTCCAAAGTGCCTATACCTGGTCCAAATCAATTGATGATGTTTCCACCGCCTCTGTGGCGTTCCTTACGCGGGTCAACGATCAAAACAATGCGCGCGACTCTCGTGGCCTCTCCGATTTCGACCGGCGGCAGCGCTTCGTGACCAGCGCCGTCTACCAACTGCCCTTCTTCGGGAGCGCCAGCGGCTTCACCAAAGGCGCGCTGGGCGGCTGGGAAGCCAGCGGCGTGGTGGTGTTACAATCCGGGGCGCCGATTACAGTTTATGACCCGGCTGGAGGCACTGCCTACGCCCTGGCCAGCACCCCGTCGTCGACCGCGACGTTCGCTCCGGGTTACAGTTGTGGCAATGCGCCGAGCCAGGGTAGTCCAGAATCGCGGCTGGCCAACTGGGTGAATCCAGCGGCATACACGCCCGACCCGTCGGCGCCGACGCTTTCCAACGGCTTTCCGAGTGACGCAACGGTTTACGGTAACACGCCGCGCAACTGCATTATCGGGCCGCCGCAGAAGAACGTGGATTTCACGCTGGACAAGACATTCAGGCTGGGCGAACGGCAGAGTCTGCGATTCCGGACTGACTTCTTCAATCTGTTCAATCATCCGTCGTTCCAGATCCCGGCATTGGCTGCGGTTTCGTCTGCTGGCGGGTCTGCACCAATTACGTCAACCGTGGGCACGCCGCGGCTGATTCAGTTCTCGTTGAAGTATTCGTTCTAGGTTCGAGCGAAATGAATTACTTGTAGGCTTCCGGCGGCAATCCGGTGATGCGGATGCCGCCGTGGCCTTTGTGGCGAATGTTCAGGCCGATGAGCAGGGCGGTGATCTGCTCGAGGGTGCGGGCGTTCTCCAGCTTGCCGCCGTCGATGGCGCGGACGCCAGGAATTTTGGCGGCGAGCGTGCGCGTGAGTTGAAGTGCATTGGGGTCGTCGCTGCAGACGATCACGTCGCAGTCGAGAGCCTCGTCTCCGTTGAGAACGTCCGCCGAAAGGTTGTGGAACGCGGCGGCCACGCTCACTCCCTTAGGCACGAGTTCCGCGGCCTGCTGCGCGGCTGAGCCTTGCCAGACGCCGAGGGTGCGGGATGCGCGTCCGCCGACTCCGGCAGCAAGCGCGACGGTGGCGTCGATGAGAACGCTGCCGGGGCGAATCGCGGGCTTGAGTTGCTTGAGCAGCGCAGCTTGGCCCTCGAAGGGGACAGTGAGCACGAGAAGATCCGCGGTGGCGCAGGCGGCGCTATTTTCCATGCCGGAGACGCGGGCTTGATCTCCAGCTTTCTGCTTGATCTTGTCGGCGGCCTCTTGCGCGCGCTGGGCATCGCGCGAGCCGATGAGGATGGTTTCTCCGGCGCGCGCCCAACGCAGGGCGAGACCCATGCCTGCGGGGCCGGTACCTCCCAGGAGGGCGATGGGGCGCGAGGCGTCGCTCATGCAAATTCCGGCTCCAAGGTTTCTTCCGCGGTGAACTCTTCCAGCGGCAGCTTGAGGTTGATGCGCGAGTACGTTGTATTGCGCTCGGCGGGGATGCGGCCCACCTCCAGAATCAGCGACTGAAAGTCCTCCGGACTGGTGTATTGGCCAGCCGTGGCTCCGGCTTCGCGCGAAATGTTTTCTTCCATCAGCGTGCCGCCGTAATCATTGGCGCCGGCATGCAGGCAGAGTTGCGAAAGACGCCGGTTGAGCTTGACCCATGAAACCTGGATGTTGTTGATGGAGCCAGCGAGCAGCAAGCGTGCGAGCGCATGAACTTTGAGATGCTCGGCAAGCGTGGGCCCGGGCCGAGACAATCCCTGTTGAAACAGCAGCGTGTTCTGGTGGACGAAGCCGAGCGGAACGAATTCGGTGAAGCCTGCGGTTTCATCCTGAATTTCGCGCAAGAGGAGCATCTGCCGGACCCAGTGCTCCGGTGTCTCGGTGTGGCCGTACATCATGGTCGAAGTGGAGCGGATGCCGCAGCGGTGGGCGGTGCGGATTACTTCGATCCACTGCTTGGTGGTGAGCTTGTTGGCCGAAAGAATGTGCCGGACTTCGTCGTCAAGAATTTCCGCAGCGGTGCCGGGCAGCGTGCCCAGGCCGTTGTCGCGCAGCATCGAAAGATAATCGGCGAGCTTCATGCCGGTGAGTTCGACGCCGTAGACGATTTCCATGGGCGAGAAGGCGTGGATGTGCATCCCGGGCACCGCGCTCTTCACCGCGCGCAGAATGTCGCGATAGTAAAACGGAGGCAGGCCGTGCGGCAGGCCACCCTGGATGCAGACCTCGGTGGCGCCGAGTTGCCAGGCTTCGACGGCTTTCTGCGCGACTTGATCGGGATCGAGGAAATATGTATCGGACTCGCGCGGACCACGGCTGAAGGCGCAGAATTTGCAGCCAACAAAACAAATGTTGGTGAAATTGATGTTGCGATTCACCACGTAGGTGACGAGATTACCCGAGAGTTCAGCGCGCAGCAGGTTTGCTGCGGCCAGCAAGCCGAGCAGATCGTCGCCTTCAGCATGAGCCAGTCCGTATGCTGCATCCAGCGGAATCGCTTTGCCGTGTTGGGTTTCGAGAATTCGCTCCAGGGAAGAGCGCACGGCGGGAGTGATTTGCAGTGCGACATCGGACCAATCGAGAGAAGGGAAGTTTTCCAATTCCGAGATTGAGAGCTGCCGGGTCACGAATCCTCCAAAATTATTGCCCTCCCAAATTACTCCTCGAGGCAGGCCCTTGGCGAGGGCTTTAGCGGAACAAGTCGAGGGCTGCGGGGCGCAGCAGGTCGCGAGTACGTCCGCGGGCTGGTTCGTACGAGAATCCGCGAATGATGCAGGCCGGGGTGCGGTTGAGCTTGCCGCAAACCAGCGCGGCGGCGCAGGCCAGTTCGTCGGCAACGGCTTCGAGGCTGGCGTGCAGAGTGTAGCCGTGCGGATCGCGGCGCCCGCGATCATCACGCAGCGCTTTCATGCCCGCGATGCCGATGCAGAAATCGACCAGACCTTCGCGCCAGGGGCGGCCGGAGGTGTCAGTAATGAGCACGGGGATAGGGAGCGCAGTGCGTTTCTTGAGTTCGCGATGAAGTTTGCGAGCGGAACGGTCGGGATCGGCGGGGAGCAGCAGGGCGTGGCGGCCGCCATTAACGTTGGAGACGTCCACGCCGCTGTTGGCGCAGATGAAGCCATGCCGCGTCTCGGTAATGAGAACGCCGTTCTTGCGGCGGATGACAGCGCGGCTCTCGCGCAAGGCGAGTTCGATGACGCGGGCATCGAGCTGGTATTGTTTTGCCCAGGCGACGGATTCGGCCGAAGGCTCGATGGTTGCGAGGTCGACGACGGCGCCTTCCGATTTCGAAACGATCTTGTGTTTTACGACGAGAATGTCGCCCGGTTCGAATGTGAGCGTGTGTTGCCTCAACGATTGCAGCAGTTTTTCGGCGATGGAATCGCCGGGTCTGATTTCGTCGGCTAGGAGAATCGGGATGATACGCAGGTCTGGCGGCGAAGGGAGCGGGGGTTGTTTCTTTCGGCGCTGCGTGACGGGCTTACGGGCGGTGCGGCGAGCCTCGCTCACAAGCTCTCCGTTCCTGCAGCAAGCAGGCCGCCGAGTGCCCACCGGCGAATCAGGCTCTGGGAGCGGGTTTCGCCGGGATGCGCGAGAAGCCGCCGCAAGTCCTCGGGATTGTCCACGTCGAGCGCGATGCCCGGAAGTTGCAATACCTCGCAAGGCTTGCCGGTGGCCTTCGCGGCGGCGAGGTGCAGTTTGAAGCTGTCGTTACCGAAGCGCAAGGGGAACAAATTCGCGGGACGGCGGAAGACGGCGTTGGTTCCACGTCCGTCGGCGGCGGGCGCCAGCACCGTGCCTTCAGCGGGAGCGTGTGCGAGGATCTGGTCGAGCTCGCTCGCCTGAATCAGAGGAATATCCGCGGGAATGACGAGCGTGCTGTCGATGCCGCGTGCTTCGCAGAGGCGCGTAGCCATGTCGATGGCGCCGGTTTCTCCGGGGTTCTCGCGGTCCGGAATGATTTCGAAATCGTACTGCCGCGCGAGTTCGATGGCAAACGGGTCGCCGGTCACGAGCGTGCAGGCGGGACGGCGCGGCCACGCGGCCAGGGTGGCCACCACATCATGCAGCATGGCTTGGGCCAATTCCGTGCGCGCGGGCTGATCGAGCACGGCGGCGAGCCGCTGCTTGGCCGCCGCCAAATTTTTGACCGGGATGAGGATCACGGCTGGTCGGCGGCGCGGGTTGTGGGTTGTTCAGAAAGCAGGCCGCTTATGGTTAAAGAGAGAACAGTCCGGGCGAGCGCAGCCTTGTCTTCGGCGGAGCGCATGAGGGTTTGCGTACACTGCACTCGCAAGCCGTTCCCGCGCAGAGCTTCGGCGGCGCGGGCATCGCGGGTGTCGCAAACAAGGAGGTCGAGAAAATCCTCGTAAGCCCTGGCCACGCCCGCGATGGAGCAAGGCAGTCCCTGCGCGGCCATTAGAATGCCCGCAGGGCCGGCCACGGCGGCGTTTCCGACGATCGGACTGACGGCTGCAATTTTGCCGCGCGTGCGCAGCAGAGCGTCACGGATTCCCGGCACGGCCAGAATTGGCCCGATGCTGGTGATGGGATTGCTGGGAGCGACGATGACAGCGTCGGCGGAAACAATGGCTTCGATTACTCCCGGCGCGGGCTCGGCGTCGGAGGCACCGGCGAAACGAACCGAGTTCACCGGATCCTGATACCAGCGCTGCACGAAATATTCTTCGAAACTGAACTCGCCGGAAGGCGTATCCACGCGAGTCTCCACGCGGGAATCGCTCATGGGCAGGATGCGCGCCTTCACGCCGAGCTTGTCGCAAATCGTCAACGTGGCTTCGGAAAGCGTCTTGCCCTCCGCCAACAGGCGCGAACGCAGCAGGTGTACCGCCAGGTCGCGGTCGCCCGTATGGAACCACGTAGGCTCGCCGAGTTGCCCTATGGCTTGCAGGCAGAGAAAAGTATCGCCCTTCACACCCCAGCCCCGCTCGCGGCTGAGCAGGCCGGAGAGAACGTAGGTGATGGAGTCGATATCCGGGGAAACGTAAAGTCCCCACCACAGCAAGTCGTCACCGGTGTTGACGACCAGCGTGATTTCTTCCGGAGGGATGACCTGCCGCAAACCATCGACAAACTTGGCGCCGCCGGTGCCGCCGGTGAGCACACAGATCATGCTGCCCTCATTTCCTTGGCGAGACCTTCACCGTCGCGGGCAGTTTGAAGTCTTTCCGCAAGCACTCCAGATCGCGACATGAGCGCGGGCAAAAACTCGGGATAGGCGGGCAAGCGCTGGCGCAACTGGAGTCCCCGCGCTTCAGTGCGCAGGCGCAGTTGCTCCAGATGCGGCCAGGGTTTCTCGGGATTGATGTAGTCGGGAGTCAGGGGTGAAATTCCTCCCCAGTCGTTGATGCCGGCATCCAACAACTCCTCATAATACGGCGCATTCAGGTTGGGAGGCGCCTGGATATTGACGTTGGGCATTAGCAAACGAGCTACCGCTATGGTGCGGAGCATTTCAGCTTGACCGGGCTCGGGGGTGTGAGCCATGGGGATGGCGGGCTTGGCGCGGAAATTCTGAACGATCACTTCCTGGATGTGGCCATAGTGCTCATGCAGATCGCGGATGGCGAGCAGCGTGTCGACGCGGTCTTCGGGCGTTTCGCCGATGCCGATCAGCAGGCCAGTTGTGAATGGGACGCCCTGCTTTCCGGCCTCTGCGATGGTGCGCAGGCGCTTGGCCGGGACTTTGTCGGGAGCGTTATCATGGGCCGCGCCGGGGGCCAGCAGCGCGCGGTTCGTGGTTTCAAGCATGAGGCCCATGCTGGGCGAGACAGCGGCCAGACGGGCGATCCATTCGGCGCTGAGCAGGCCGGGATTCGGATGCGGCAGCAAGCTGGTCTCGCGCAGAACCAGTTCGCACATGGCTTCCAGGTAATGCAGCGTGGACTTATAGCCCAGATGCCGCAGCGTGTGCCGCATCTCGGGAAACAGCAGTTCCGGCTTGTCGCCGAGGCTGAAGAGAGCTTCGGTGCATCCCAGCTTTTCGCCGGCCCGGGCGACGGTAAGAACTTCTTCGGGAGTCATGGTGTGCGCGCCGGGTTCTCCCGGATCGCGGCGGAAGGTGCAGTAGCCGCAGTAGTCGCGGCAGAGATTGGTCAGCGGCAGGAAAATCTTCCGCGAATAGGTGATCACGCCGGGCCTGAAGTTTTCTTTTGCGGCGCGGGCCGCGGCGAGCAGCGCCGGAAGATCGCTGTGGCTGCAGCGGATCAGGCTCATGGCCAGTTCGCGCGAGATGGGCGATCCAGGCTGCAGATCGGCGAGTTCTGCCCCACAGGACGAGTGGTGCGCTGGGGCGGCCGTTCTGATGGCGGTCGGAGTCACAGTGCTCGGTTCCGCGGGCATGCGGATGCATCGAATCATACATCAGAGGTCGGTGGTCGGTGTCCAGTGGCCAGGCAATAGGGTTTTCTCATTTGAACGAAACCAGGCGATAGCACTTAAGACCCCGTTCGATGGTGGGCCAATGAGTGAAATGGCGGTTTGCCATCAGCTAACGTGTCGTTAGCACCTCCCTCAAAGCCTCTAGGCAGGAACGATAAACACCTGTGTGGAACATCTTGATTTTCATCGCTTGTCTACCGGAAAAGACAAAAGGAGCGTGCAAAGTCCGTGATATTGCAGGGCATTATCAGACTAGGGTAAAGTGCACCTCTATGGCGATCAGAAGGAAAGTGTCGGTTCCCGATATCAAACTGCCGCCTGCAATCCTTTATCTCGACGATCTTGAGGAGATCATTGAAGCCCTCAAGCCTGATATTGAAGCCCTCAGGCGTGACTTAGTGCAACGCCGCGGGCATGACTTATTGGAACATCGCTATCGCAGCCTGAGGCTCAGGCCTGACACCCCAGAACTGGATAGTCCGGACAAGGGAGGGGACCTTCACAAGATCGAGGACCAAACCTTTTCTCCCAGGCTGGAATTTACCGTTGGCGACCGGGAGTGTGACAGCCTAGAGGACCTTCACAAGATCGGTGGCCAGACAAAGGATTTCGAGATGGAGGTTGTATGGAACAGTTACACGCGGTTGCATATAACACGCGGCAATGCATGGATTTATGTTGGCGAAGATTTGAAGCGCAAAGTGTGGACGCAGGAGCAGATCCGACAAATCTTTGCCCGACGCGCCAGGTGGACCTACAGAAACAGATGGTGGCTATTATTAGGCACGATTTTGGTTTGGCTGGCGGCCGTTCACGCGACGTTTAGGGACTTCGCACTCGATATCCCTATAGGACTAGCGCCGCTAGTTCCCGCGGTTTTATATTTCTTTGAGGGGACCTCGAAATCTGTCGTCATTTTAAAGCATTTCAGCGAGCGTGAAGGGAGCTGGTTCAAGCGAAACAAAGAGAAGATCGAGGTTGCCGCCATAACGTCAGTGGTTTCCGGCATCATTGGTGCCCTTATCGCGTTTGCGGTCCGAAGATTGAGCGCCAAGTGAGCTGAGAGCCAGCCCTTGTCGAATCTTGATTGGAGTTTACCCTAGTTCCAACTTCCTCCAAGGCCGGTGCATGGATTGCTGATGAAAAACGGGCGATTACGCTCATTCATCCCGACGGGCCACTGCCGTGATAATGTAGGCAGTCGCCGCTTCAAGACCGCTCGCACTATGAGCCTCAGTCCAGCCGAATTTCGAAAAGCGATCGGATGCTTTGCCACCGGGGTGACTATCATCACCGTGGATCTGGAGGGCGAGGTCCATGGCATGACTGCGAACGCTTTTGCTTCCGTGTCGCTCGACCCCCTGCTGCTGCTGGTGTGCGTGGACCACAGCGCCAGCACTCATGCCCATCTGCACGCCAAGAAGCGCTTCGGAATCAACATTCTGGCGGAGCAGCAAAGGGTGATTTCCGAATACTACGCCCGGCCAATACGTACTCACGAGGAGGCCGAGGCGGAAACTGGGGCGCGCTTTGACCGCACGGAGCGCGGCACTCCCGTACTGCACGGAGCGCTGGCATATTTGGAATGCAGGCTGAAGTCGACGCAGGATGCGGGCGACCATACCATCTTCATCGCGGAAGTGGAGGACGTTGTGGTCCGCCTGGGCGACCCTTTGCTGTTTTTCCGGGGAAAGTACCGCACGATTGGGGAAGCGGCGGACTGAACGTAAAGGCCCGGGTGCCTCTTGAGGGGGGACACCCGAGCCGGAGGGACTCGCAGACGTTTCAACCATACTTGGCTGTGGGTCAGGTTCTGACAAGGTTAGATGTCACCAAACGGTTGTGACGGATGTCACAGGGTGAGGCTGTGGAAAACTGAAAGCCGCCACTTTTCCGGCCACGGAACATCTAAGGAACGGTGGTCAGGGTCCAGTGATCAGTGGTCAGTAAGACTTGGGCGCATTTTGTATTCTGGGCTTTACTCTCCGCAGACTACTGGACTACTGACTCAGGGGCATACATTCTATGGTCGAGAAAATGGCAAAGAGCGAAGCGGAGTGGAAGCAACAGCTTACTCCGGAGCAATATCACGTGACGCGCGAGGCGGGAACGGAGCCGGCCTTTACCGGCAAGTACTGGAAGACAAAGGACGCGGGGACGTACCACTGTGTTTGCTGCGGGGAGCCGTTGTTCGACTCCTCCACGAAATTCGATTCCGGAACCGGGTGGCCGAGCTTTTTCAAACCGGCGGACGAGGGCAAAGTCGAGGAGCACAAGGACCGCGGTTACGGGATGGTTCGCACCGAGGCCCGTTGCGCTGGCTGTGGCGCTCATCTGGGGCATGTGTTTGAAGATGGACCCGCGCCGACCGGGCTCCGGTATTGCATGAATTCGGCAGCGCTGGATTTGAAGACAAAAGAGAAGAAATAGAGCTAGGGATCAGGGATTAGGGGGCAGGGGGCAGTATCCAACCACGAGCGAGTCGGGAGAATTGTTGCACTCTTGTCGGCCGGGTACTGGCCACTGACCCTCGGTCCCTAGCCCCCGATCCCTAGCCCCTGATCTCTGCTTATGCGCCGGCGGTTGCTGCCACGGCCTTCGGCGGCTGGGCCTGAGTCTGTTGCCGGTTTCCGCCGCTCTTCACCTCGACGCCGCCCTTGAGCACTGCGCCATCTTCCACGATGATGCGGACGGTCGAAACGTTGCCGTTGACCACGCCTTCGCTGCGAATATCCACGCGGTCGCTGCACTCGAGGTTGCCGGTCACCTTGCCCATCACCACAATCTCGCGGGCGGTGATGTCGGCCTGTACCGTGCCGTTGCGGCCGACGGTAACGCGGTTATCCGAAAGAGTAATTTTGCCTTCGATGCGGCCATCGATATAGAGCGCCTCCGCACCACTGATTTCGCCCTTGATGACGAGCGTGCGGCCGATGGTGGCCTGCTCAATGGGAGCGCTGACGGTTTTGACTGGATTGAGAGAGTTTGGGGTGGAGGCTGGCGGGTTGGACTTCCCGCTGTACGAGTACTCTGAGGGCTGCAGCATGCGACCTTCCTTGTTTTCCCGCGCGCGGCGCGTCCCTTCGCCCAGCTCAGGGCAGGCTCTGGCGGCGCCGATCGATGCAGGTGGTCTCTGGAATTTTGGGCCTCCGGAGGATTCGTTCCGTTGGGCCAATCAGACTATCGCACAGAAGTAAGTAATCTCTCAGATTACGGAAGAGGCTGTACGGTTGCGGCGGGAAGGCTGGACCGTTTAGTCGGCTTCTGGCAGAGACTGGCTGAGATCTTCCCATTCTTTGATGAAGGCGGCGTGGGCGGCTTTGTGCTGGTCGAGTTCCTGAGACTGGCGTAGGCTCTCGGCGGCGCTGACGAAGTTCTGCAGCGCCGTTTCGCATTCCGCGATCACAGTCTCGGCGCGGCTGATTTCCGCCTCCAACTCATGGATGCGATCTTCCATCTGCTTGCGTTTGATGGGATTCAGGCGCTTTGCCTTAGCCGCTGCGGGAGCGATGTTTACTGCGGCCTGATTGCCGTTTGCCGGCGCCTCTGGCGCAGGCTCGACCATTTTCAATTGCTGGCGGATGGCCTCATTCTGCTTCGCGCTCCCGCCTTGTTTGCGCCAGAGATAGTCTTCATAATTGCCGGGATAGACCTCAATTTTTCCGTCTCCGATTTCGAAGACCCGAGTGGCCAGTTTGTCGATGAAGTAACGATCGTGCGAGACAAAGACCACCGTGCCGGTATATTCCATGAGCGCATTCAGCAGGACGTCTTTCGCGCGGAGATCAAGGTGGTTGGTGGGCTCATCGAGCAGCAGGAAATTCGCCGGATGCAGCAGCAGGCGCAGCAGGGCATAGCGCCCGCGCTCGCCGCCGGAGAGGACTCCGATCTTCTTGAATACGTCGTCTTCGGAAAACAGAAAGCAGCCCAGCAGGCTGCGCAGTTCGGTCTGCGTGGAGCGCGGAGACGCCGCGCCGAGATCGTCGAGTATGCGCGCGTCCTGGTTGAGTTCTTTGTATTGATCTTGCGCAAAGTAATCGGCTTGCGCGTTATGGCCGAGGCGCAATTCGCCCTGCGTCGGCAATTCCGTGCCCGCGAGCAGCTTGATCAGCGTGGATTTGCCCGCTCCATTTACGCCGACCAGCGCGATGCGGTCGCCTTTCTCGATCAGGAAACTAACGTCCCGGAAAACCTCCTTTTCGCCGCTGTTCGCTCCTGGGGAATTTCTCCCGGGGTAAGTCTTAGCCACGCCCTCGAACTCCGCTACGATGCGGCCGCTGGGCTTGGGTTGCGGAAACGAAAAGTGGATCGTCTTTTCTTCCGGCGGAACTTCGATGCGCTCGATCTTTTCCAGTTCCTTGATCCGGCTCTGCACCTGCTTGGCCTTGGTGGCCTGGTAGCGAAAGCGGTTGATAAATACTTCCAGTTGTTCGATGCGGTCGCGCTGGTTGCGGTAGGCGGCCTGCAACTGCTCGTTGCGCTGTGTCTTCTGCGTAAGAAATTTGTCGTAGTTTCCGGTGTAAAACCAGAAGCGCTTGTTCCAGATTTCCGCGATCTTGTTCACCGTCACGTCGAGAAAATATCGATCGTGCGAAATGAGCACCAACGCGTAGGGATAATCGTGCAGATATTCTTCCAACCAGTTGCGCGCTTCCAGGTCAAGATGGTTTGTGGGTTCGTCCAGCAGCAGCAGATTCGGCTTCTGCAGCAGGAGCTTGGCCAGCGCCAGCCGCATCTGCCAGCCGCCGGAGAATTCGTCGGTCTGCCGCTCCCAGTCTTCTTTACGAAAACCCAGCCCCATCAATACGCGTCCCACCTCGGCTTCAATCGAGTAGCCATCGCGGGTGCGGAACTCGTGCTCCAGGCTGTGATAGCGGTCGGCCACGTCGGCATACTCCGCGCTTGTATGGTCGAGTTCGGAGATTTGGTGGGTGAGCGTTTCCAGTTCTCGCTCCATGGCGTGGAGTTCGCGGAACACCGCCATGCATTCCGCAAACACCGTGCGGCCGGAAAGCGAGAGCCCATCCTGCGGCAGATATCCGGCGGTCGTGCCTTTGGCCACGATCAGCGAGCCGTAGTCGAGCGTGTCCAGCCCAGCTAGGACTTTCATCAACGTGGACTTGCCGGTGCCGTTCGCGCCCACCAGTCCAACGCGGTCGCGGGGCGTGATGAGCCAGTCGGTATTTTCAAAAAGAAGTTTGTGGCCGAAGCGTTTTCCGGCGCCAGAGAGCTGGATCATGGGCTGGATTCATCGTCTCATAAAAGGCTGGATTTGCTGAAGAGGACGCCCGGACACATCGATCGAGCGACGCTACTTCTTCTCGTCGGGAGATTTGGCCGTGTCCTGCTTTGCTCCAACCAGGTTGGGACTTCTGGGCTCAGATGGCGGCTTTCCTCCGAGGAGGCTAGCAAACGCATTGGTTGAAGGCTCGTACGGCAGGGGGCCGAGAAGCGAGCCGAGCGACCGCGGCGCATTCGGCCCCAGAACTGCGTTGATTCGATCTGTTACGGTGTAGAGATTCTCAACATTCCTCGCAAGGGCAGTCACGAGGCCGGTCAATTGGGTGATTCGATTTATTTGGTCCTGGGCTTGTATCTTTTGTCTAGTAGCATTATCGTCCCAGCGAAGACCCATCTCGCTCTGTTGCATCCGGGCGCGCTCCAACAGTTCCTCTAGGATCTCTCGCAGGTCACGCTTTGGCCGAGACTGCGTCTGGGTGTCTTCCCGACTAATCTTAGTCAATTCTTCCTTGAGCTTCGGCCAGCGCATCTCAAACGTTTCTCTCAGCACGTCTCTTTCGAGTCGCTGTTCGGTTTCCTGCCTGCCGTTTATACTTTCTACCAACTTCAAAATGTCATCTTTCTCGTTGATCACAGACTGAAACAGCGCAAGCGGTCCCTGGACTTCGGCGGGCCTCAGATTGAACAAAAAAGGAGTCACGTAGGTCTTCTCGATCTCCCTCGACAGCGCCCCGCCTTCAAAGTTGATCCAGGGAGAGTCTGCATTTTCGTCTGTAATGCAGATGATGCCGTAGTTACACGTCTGAAGCTCCTTTGCGATTTCGGCAGCCCAGCGCGCCCCTTTCGCAATATCTTCTGACGATATATATGGCTTAACGGACTGGATCACCCTAGGAATCCAACCGTGCAGGGCGAGTGCTACCTTCTTGCTCGTCTCGCCGGACCAGCCCAAGAATACTTTCATATTGCCGTCTCCGCCTCGGTGGGGATTATAGACCCACCGGGAGACCAGTATTGTTGGTGACTCGACCGACGGAGCCACGCCCTGTTGCTACCCAATGGGCTGTTGGGCATGGGAAGGAACCTGCTCTCAGGAATGCGCGGCGGCGCGGGCGTTGCGGGATCCAGGGTATGTTCCCCACAGGGCGCTGTGGAATTCGATGCGTTCGAGGGCGCGATCGATCACAGCTTCCATTTCATGCGCGTACTTCACTTCGCGGCCTTTGGCCAGCCGCCGCCGAGCCTCTTCCGGACTGAACCAGGTGGGATGACGCATCGGCTCATCGGGCCGGCGCAACTCGTGAACCTCCATCAAGAAGGCTTTCACCACAAATTCCTGCACGCCGCCCGGCTGCCAGAACACGCCCTTGGAATGGATGTAGAGATGAAAGTGGCGAGGCTCGATGGTGCCGAGAGCGCCGGCTTCCTCCGCGGCTTCGCGTTCGGCAGCCTGGCTGTGCGATAGCCGCGCCTCGGGCGATCCTTTTGGGAACGTCCACTTATTGCCGCCGTTGGTGTTTACCAGCAGGAACTCCACCGCCGTCCCCCGCCTGCGGAAGCAGACCGCGGCCACCTGCAGTGGCAGAGATTTTGAAACGCGCGCTGCGCTCATGGCGGCGATCTCCTGCAAACAGGTTACTGGAAAGATATTTCACTAATGTTAAATGCAACAAAAAATGTGCAGGAGGAATGGTTACTAAAGGGACGCTGGTGCCGGAATGGACATTCAGACATTGGAGGCTAGCTCTCCGGCGGGGAACCTCTAGTCTGCCGGAGCCTGCAGCGTCTTCACCAGCCACGGAATAATCACCTGCTTGAAGATCAGAGGATCGGGCCACACTCCTACCTGCCGGCCTAGATGTCCCCCGTGAGGATTAATCCAGGCTTCTTTCGGCACGTCGCCTTTGCTCAGCAGCAGATATTCGTCCTCGATGGGAACCTGGGTGTCGAGAACGCCTGCAAGAATGAGCATGGGCGCCATCGGCTTGCCCAGAAGTCCCTGATGCACGAGCGACATCTTGGGCAGATAATCTCCCATTTCATCGAGCGTGTGGACGCCTTCCAGAATGTTCATCAGCGCGGGCACCTGATCGAATAAGTATTCGCGATTGCCGAGCAGCGAGTTCATAAGAAAATCTTTCTGAAAGAACCGGTCTACGGGCGGAGACTGAGCGCTCGCGCCACGCAGCCGGGCGCGCTCGACGATCGCCATCTTTGTGGCCCAATATGCTCCCCAACTCACGCCGTGCATGGCGATGCGGTTTTTATCGATCTCCGGCCGCGATTGCGCGTAGTCCAGCACGCGCGAGAGCAGGCGCTCGGAAGTTTCGCTGACTTTGATTGGCGCCTGTCCGGTGCCCGGGCCGTCGACCGCAAGATAGCCGATTCCGAAGGGAAGAATCGCGCCGAAACTTTCCGTCAGATCTTCCTTGCGGCTATCCAAGCCATTCACGGCGATCACCAGCGGCACCGGACCCTTCGCATTCTTCGGCAAGCGCAGGTAGCCGATGATTTCCTTGCCTTCGAAAGGAATATGCACGACCTCGAGCGGCGGATCGAAGAAACGCGCGTGGGCAAGAAACGCTTCGAGAGCCTTTTCGTACGACCGCTGTTTGCCCGGAGATGCCGGAATGGGCCAGCGTCCGAACGAATAGAGCCGCCACGCCCGGATGTAATCGGCGTTCGCCTTGGCGGGATCTGATTTTTCCAGCGACTTCGCTTCGTTGAAATAGCGATCGGCCACGTGCATAAATGCCGCAGCCCACTCATCTTTATCGCTGGTGTGGATGTTCTCGAAAGCTTCCTTCACGTCGCCAGCGTCGAGACCGATCAGCGGATACTGGCCGACTTCTGCACGGTGAATGGCTTCGACCCGGATCTCGTCGATGGTGCGCTCGCGACGTTCTTCTTTTTGTGCAGATTGGGCGGAAGCGCCGGCAGAAATGAGTGCGAAGAAAACCAACAAAAGAGCTGCAGAATAAAGATGATTTCTTATTTTCATGCTTGGCCCTCTTCTTTTCGCTCGCTATCTGACGAGCAGTTTACGAAAGAAAGGCCGGACGGAACTGCGTCCGGCTTTCTTTCGCCCCCTCAAACCTAACGCCACGTCTAGAACGTGAATTTCAATCCCAACTGCACGGAGCGCGGCCCGCCTGAACCGACGGCGGGGTTAGCGGCAGCGATGTCCGGCGTGGCGCACCCGCAACCAAAAGGACGAACTGACGGGTCATTCAAGCCAAATCCATTCTGACCGCCATAAGGATTGGCGAAGTTCGGATGGTTAAAAATGTTGAAGAACTCGGCGCGGGCTTGGAGCCGCATGGTTTCTCCGAAATGGAAATTCTTGGCCAGCGAGAAATCGAGGTTCCTGAAGCCGGTGTCCTCGAACATATTCCGGCCCATGTTTCCAAACTGGCCCAATGGCGGCGGAATCATAACGGAACTGCCATTGGCGTAGCAGCCAAACAGATTCAGAGACGCGGTTGACGGACCAGGAGTTCCGCCGTCGACTGCCAACGCCTGCGACAGACAGGATGCGGGGATTGGCGCAGCAGAGTTCGGGAAATGGGGGATCCCAGCCACACCTGGTTCAGACTTAAAGTCTGAGGTCTTGCCATAGAAGCTCCACCGAATCGGGCTGTTGGCGGGCGGACTCACCGGTAAGGGACCAACGCCGGCTGCGTCAGTCCCCTCGTCCATCGGCCCCCAGAACTGCGGGCTCTCCAGCGTGATGATCGAGTTGATCTCCCAGCCTTCCCGCATTTGCCCGAAACCTTTCCGTCCCGGAATCGCGTAAGTAAGTGAAACCGTGAGCCGCTGGCGAATATCGAAGTCGCTGTTGGCATACTCGGCGGCGACGTTGTGAGCGTTCTGGGGCAAGCCCGAGCCGTAGCCGAAATCCCAGTTCGCGCCCACATCATCGAGCGCGTGCGAATACGTGTAACCCGCTACCATGCTCAGGCCGTGATAGTTGCGCGCGTTCAGCGTGACTTGCAATCCGTTGTAGTTCGAGCGATAGACGTTTCCCATCTGGAAGATGTTGGCCAGGTAGGAGAACTTCGCATTGAAAGGCTCATTGCTCGTCTCATACCCAGAGTCGACAGCGCAATTGCTGTAGGCGGGAGCGCTGGCGAGGCACGCGGTTAGAGTTCCAGCAGAGCCGGGTTGATTCGTCGTCCATCCCGATCCCACCGGCGGCTGGTTAATATCCCGAATTCCCGTCAGGTTCGACCCATGATTGCCCACGTAAGCCGCTTCCAACGACAGATTGGCAGTAAAGGCATGCTGCAAGTTCAAGGTCCAGTTCCACACATAGGGTGTGGTGAGATTTTGATCCACCGTCATGATGGGGCACGGACTCTTGAAGCAATTGACTGTGCTGCTGCCATAAAGCGGCCCGTTCACCGCGTCCCAGGTAAGAGGGTAATTTGCGATATTCTTGTAGGTGACGTTACTGGTTGTAATTGTGCCCCCGGATGTATCTCCCGCGGCGTCGATCGGGGCTCCCGTCGGAACGCTGCCCGGACCGAAGGCATTGTTGAACGCGACGAACGACTGCCAGTTCACCGTCTCGTAGATCAATCCACCGCCGCCGCGCACCACGGTCCGCCCGTTCCCGCCGATATCCCATGCAAAGCCGAAGCGGGGACCAAAGTTCTTATGATCCGGGTTATACAGGCTGCCGATCTGATGTCCCACCTGCACCATGCCCAGGTTCGGATCAAAGTTCCCCAGCAGATTGTTAGCTTCCTGGGGCACACTGCTGAACTCGTAGCGAACGCCAAAGTTCACGGTCAGATTCTTAGTGGCCCGCCAGTCATCCTGGAAAAACCCTGCATACGCCCAGTTGTGCAGCTGCAGGGTCGGATTTCCCACCTCTACGGTTGACTTAAGCGGCGCGCCGGCAAAGAAGTCTTCGAGTGGGCTCGAACCGGCGGGTGAGGGGGTCCCGCTCACAACGCCGCCCAGGAAATTGACGCTGCCTCGGGCATTGCCATACGAGGCGTTCTTGACCTTGTTGTAGTGGAGTTCGCCGCCGAATTTTAGGGCGTGCTTGCCCGCAGTGTACGAGATGTGATCCACGACCTGCGTGATCGAATCCGGACCCTGGAATTTCGGCCATTTGAAGCCACCCAGTGTAGTGAAGTAACCACCGAAACCGATGCGGGGCAGGCCTCCCGTATTGGGTCCGGTTACGCCTGTATCCAAACCGTAGTCGGAGACGGGTGTGTTGAGGTCGGCCGGCAGAGTGGGCTGATAGAGCCGGTTGTAGCCAACCCGCGCCTCGTTCACCATGCGGGCGGTGGGAGTCCAAATCCAGCTGCCGCCCACCACCTGCGCTCGGGTATGAATATCGGAGAGCCACTTCTGCTGCAGTTCGGAGAAATCTTCGACGGTCCCAGAGTTGTTTCCAAAAAAATACATCCCGCTGATGCTGTTTCGCTCGTTTAGCTTGTAGTCCACTTTGCCGATAGCGTTGTCGACGTGGACGACGTTATTAAATCCGTTGGGGATTGTAATTGCATTGGTGGCGGTGAGGGCCGTGCCAACATTGGTCTGATTGTTCGTTGGAAACCCGGTGCCGTTGCAGGTGATCGATGCTCCTGAACCGGTGCAGCCTGCGACCAGCAGGCTCGCGGGGCTTACGATGACCCCAGCCGCCACCGCAGACGGTTCTGTGATATCCGCGATCACGTCCGGGATGCTGTCGGCGCAGTCGCCGGCAAAGCCGAAGGAACAGGTTCCATTCGGCGCCATGTGCATCGTCGAGGGAGTGGTCACGCCTCCGTAGGAGTTGCCCACGTTATAGCGTTGACCTTCATAGGCCCCAAAGAAGAACGCCTTGTCCTTGATGATCGCACCGCCCAGGCTGCCGCCAAACTGCTCCAGAGTGCGGGTCAATTTGGGATTTGGGTTATCATTGAAATAGTTCCGCGCGTCCATTACTCCGTCGCGGCCAAAACCAAACGCGGTGCCATGCACGCGGTTGGTGCCGGACTTTAGTCCCACGTTGACGACCGCGCCCGGTTTCCAACCGTACTCGGCGGGTACGTTTTGCTGCAGATTGAATTCCTGAATCGCGTCAATGGGCAGAATAGTCGCCGAGTCGCCTGCGATTCCTGACCCGTTAATGATTGCCTGCCCGGAGTAGGGCTCACTGTTGAATAGACCTTCAACGAAGTAGGCGTTATCTTCCGCGCGCAGGCCATTGGCGCTGGTGGTGGAGAATCCGCCGCCGGGATAACGCATCACGCCCGGGCGAAGCTGCAGCAGGTTTTCATAGTTCCGGCCGCTCAGCGGGAGGTCGTTAATTTCCTCGTTGCTCAGCGTGCCTCCCAGGGTGGCCGAGGTCGTGTTGACCAAGGGAACTTCTTCGGTAACGGTCACGACTTCAGAAACATTTCCGGGCTGGAGCGAGAAATCGGCACGGACGTCCGTGGCCACTTCGATGACAACGTTTGGCCGCTCCACGGTCTTGAAACCCTTCGCCTCCACGTGAATCTTGTACGTTCCCGGAGTGAGGTCGGCGGCAACGTAGGCTCCAGCCTCGTCGGTCGTGAGGGTTCGCGAAGTGCCGCGCTGAACATCGGCGACCACCACACTTGCTCCCGCAACGGCGGCGCCACTCTGGTCGGAAACGCTGCCCAGCACGCGGCCAGCAGTAGACTGAGCCAGACCAGGCAGACAGAGAGCGGATAGGAGAACAAAGAGGACACCGAGTCGAGTAGCGATGAGGCTGGGGTGACCCGCGGACATGGCGGTGCATCGGATGTTCATGAAACCCTCCGTTTGTCTGGTCCGACAGCCATACCATTGCAGCGGGAATGAAGTCAAGGAAATTCGCTGGAGAACGGGGCCAAATCGGGGTGCAGGAGCCTCGTTGATCAGCCCACCCAAACACTCTATTTACCTCACACAAAGATCCTGAAAATTGTGGAAAACTGAGGTAGTGGCGCCAGTTTGATAAGGAAGCGAAGCCCAAACGCGCGATTATTGGGTTCGCAAAGATGCTTCGTGCGGCTCGCCCAGATTCCTCAAGGCGCAAAGGAACGCTTGTTCGGAATGACAATCAAACGGCACCAGTACCGAAACTTGAAGAAGTCTTGCATGGCTAAGGGGCGCGGTGGTATGGTTGTTGGTCATACCACTGTACCTAGAGACCGCAGATGCTTACTCCCGGCTCTAACGCCCGAGAAACCGCACCGCAACCGCTGGACCTGCGGTATAGTAGCCAGACCATCCCCAGTTCCCCCAAACTGGTTCGTGCGGGAGAAAACCCTGTGTATAAAGTCGTGCGAACTTCGCGCCTGTACGAGCAGATCGTTCAACAGATCGAAGAATCGGTGCTCAAGGGGACGTTAAAACCTGGCGACCAGCTTCCGGCCGAACGCGAGTTGGCGCAAAGTCTCGGCGTGAGCCGTACAGCCGTGCGCGAGGCGGTCAAGACCCTCCGCGAAAAAGGGCTGGTGGAAGCCTACTCCGGCCGGGGCACGTTCATTACTGACGGAACGTCGCAGGCGGCCCGCCAATCGTTCGATCTCATGGTGAAGATCGGCCAGCAGGAAGGCTCGCCGCATTTGGCGGAACTCCGCCTGATCCTGGAGCCGGGCATTGCCGCTCTGGCTGCGGCGCGCATTCAGGAACCCGAGATCGTGGCGATGCGCGAGGCCGTTGCCGTGATGGACCGCGCGCAGAGAGATCCCGAGGCCTACATCGAAGCCGATCTTGATTTTCATTTAGCGCTGGCGGAAGCGGCCGCGAATCCACTGATTCTCTCCCTGATCGATTCCATTGTGGGATTGCTGCGCGAACAGCGCATAAAAATCTTCAACGTGGAAGGTGGACCGCAGCGCGGACAGATTCATCACAAGCGCATTCTCGAAGCGGTCGAGCGCCACGACCCCGACATGGCCCGGAGCGCGATGCGCTCGCATCTCGAGCAAGTGCGGGAAGACTCGAAAGCGCCTTCCGGCATTCCGTCTTCGTCACGGGGAAAGCAGGCGCCAGTGGGTTCCAAAATCACTTCGTAGAGTTCGCACCGGGTTAGGATTACGGTTTGCATTGGACTTCGGAGGTTCGGAGGGATGGCGAAACTCGGGTTTATCGGTCTGGGAGTCATGGGCAGCCAGATGGTCAACCGGCTGCTCAGCAAAGGTCACGCCGTGACCGGCTACAACCGCACGCGCGCCAAGGCGCAGTGGCTGGTTGAAAAAGGAATGCTGTGGGCCGACTCGCCACGGGCGGTCGCGAGCGCTTCCGATTTCACCTTCGCCATGGTTACCAACGCCGCCGCCATCGCGGCCATCACCGAGGGCCCGGACGGAATGCTGGCGGGCTTAAGCGCGGGCAGAATTTTCATTGACATGAGCACGGTAAGTCCTAACGTGAGCCGCGCGCTGGCGGCGAAAGTGCGCGAACGCGGCGCCGACATGGTTGACTCGCCAGTAAGCGGCAGCGTGATTACGTTGCAGGAAGGCAAGCTCTCGGTGATGGTCGGCGGACGCCGCGAGACCTTCGACAAAATCAAACCGCTCCTGCTCGACATCGGGCCAAAGGTTACACATGTTGGCGACAATGGTCTGGCGCTGGCAATGAAGATTGCGGTGAATCTAAGCCTCGCCGTGCAGATGCTGGCGTTTTCAGAGGGAGTGCTGCTGGCCGAGAAAAGCGGAATCGCACGGGAAACGGCAGTCGATGTGCTCACCCACAGCGCGGTGGCGTCGCCCATGATTCAGTATCGTGGACCATTCGTTCTCCAGCAGCCGGAAGAGGCCTGGTTCGACGTCAACATGATGCAGAAGGATATGGTGCTGGCGATGGATTTAGGACGCCAGCTAGACGTGCCCCTGCCCACCACCGCAGTGAGTAATGAGATTTTGACGGCCGCTCGCGGCATGGGCTGGACGAAATACGATTTCGCCTGCATGTTCGATGTGCTGGCTGCTATGTCAGGAGTGACGACTCCGGTCACCGCGGGAGGTAGGAGGAAATGACGACCGCTACCTCCAAGCCCGAAGCTGGCCGCGAAACCGCCGCGGAAAAAGAAAAGTGGCTGCGCGCCTATCGCCAGATGGTGAGCATCCGCCTGTTTGAAGAGCAGGTGAATGAGGTCTACACGCGCGCACTCATGCCGGGGCTGGCCCACTTGTATAGCGGCGAGGAAGCCGTAGCTGTGGGCATCTGCGAGGCCCTGCGCATCGACGACTACATCACCAGCACGCACCGGGGCCACGGACATTGCCTGGCCAAGGGCGCATCGCCGGACCGCATGTTCGCCGAATTGCTCGGAAAAGAAGCCGGTTATTGCCGTGGAAAAGGCGGATCGATGCACATTGCCGATCCCGCCACTGGCAACCTCGGCGCGAACGCCATCGTCGGCGGCAGCGTGGGCATCGCCACGGGCGCGGCTTTCTCCGCCAGAGCCCTGGGCACGGATCGCGTTGCAGTCTGCTTTTTCGGAGAAGGCGCGCTCGGCCAGGGATCTCTCTACGAAGCGATGAACCTGGCGCAGTTGTGGAAGCTGCCCGTGATTTACGTTTGCGAAAACAATCAATACAACGAGTACACGCACTACGCCGAGACCACAGCGGGCAGCATTCTAGGCCGCGCCACCGCTTTCGGCATCGAAGCCGCGAGTGTAGACGGGCAGGACGTGCGCGCGGTTCACGAAGTCGCGACGCGTCTGGTAAAACGCGCCCGCGCCGGAGCCGGACCTGCGTTCCTGCAGTGCGATACCTACCGTTACAGCGGACATCACGTGGGCGACATCAATCGCGAATACTACCGTTCCAAGCAGGAGGAGCAACACTGGAAGGCGGACCGCGATCCCATCAAGGTTTTGTCGACGTGGTTGCTCGAGCAAGGCTATGCCGACGCCGCAGCCCTCGATCGAATTTGGTCCGAAGTGCGCACCGTGATGGAGGCGGCCGTGAACTTCGCGATTGCCGCGCCCTATCCCAACGTGGACGAAGTGGGGAAACACGTCTATGCCTGAACGCGAGCTGACATTTGCGCAAGCGGTGCGCGAGGCGCTGGCCGAGGAAATGCGCCGCGACTCCCACGTCTGCATCTTCGGCGAGGATGTGGCCGAAGCAGGCACGGCATTCAAAGTCCTCTCCGGATTGGTCGAAGAATTCGGCGCCCAGCGCGTTGTCGACACTCCAATCTCTGAAGCCGGATTCACGGGCGTGGCTGTGGGCGCGGCGATGACCGGCCTGCGTCCGGTGGTCGACATCATGTTCGGCGACTTCATCACTCTCACCATGGATCAGATGGTTAACCAGGCCGCCAAAGTCCATTACATGTCGGGGGGGCACTGGAGAGTTCCGATGGTGATGCGCACCACGCTGGGCGCGACCCGTCGCTCGGCCGCGCAACACTCGCAATCGCTGCACGCCTGGTTCAGCCACGTGCCGGGATTAAAAGTAGTCCTGCCCTCGACGCCCTATGACGCGAAAGGCCTGCTGAAAACGGCCATCCGCGATGAGAACCCCGTGGTCTTCTTTGAAGACAAGATGATGTACAAGCTGAAGGGTCCGGTTCCGGAGGAGGATTATACGATCCCTCTGGGCGTGGCGGATGTGAAGCGCGCCGGCGATGACATCACTCTGGTCGCCACCAGCAGCATGGTGCAAGTTGCGCTGGGCGCGGCGATTCTGCTGGAGAGAGAAGGCATCAGCGCAGAAGTGGTCGATCCGCGCACGACGTGGCCGCTGGATGAAAAAACTTTGATCGACTCAGCGAAGAAGACCTCGCGAGTGATTGTGCTGGATGAAGGCTACGGCCGCTACGGCGTCACCGCGGAGCTTGCCGCCGTGATCGCCGAAGGCGCATTCTACGATTTGGACGCGCCGGTGAAGCGAATGGGCGCGATGCACGTGCCGATTCCGTTCTCTCCGCCGCTCGAAGACGTAACGGTCCCGACGGAGCAAACCGTATTCGACGCGGCGAGAGTATTGTGCGGTAAAAGGTAGCGCCGGCATCCTGCCGGCTGTCGCGAGGGCGTCTCGCCCTCGCACCGTCGGGCGAGACGCCCGCCGGACAGCCGCCGAGACGGCGGCGCTACGAACACAGGAGGTTCTTATGGCGTTAAAAACTCATGGAACCATGGCGGTGGATTGGGAACAGCGGATCGATTTCGATCGCTTGCGCCGCGAGCGTTTGGCGAAGGCCAAGGCTCTGCTGGCGAAGTCCGAGATGGGCGCGCTGCTTTGTTTCGACATGAACAACGTGCGCTACCTGACCTCCACGCATATCGGCTCGTGGGCCCAGGACAAGTGCAACCGCTTCACGCTGCTGCCGCAGAACGACGAGCCGATCCTGTGGGACTTCGGATCCGCCGCCAAGCATCATCAATTAAATTGTCCGTGGCTCGGGGAGCGATCGCGCGCAGGAATTTCGATGTTGCGTGGCGCCATGACTCCAGAGATGGGGCGCGCCGAAGACGTGGCGAAAAAGATTCGCATCGAACTCGAAATGCGCGGCCTGCACAAGGAGCCGGTCGGCATCGACATCATCGAACTGCCGGTGCTGTTCGCGCTGCAACGCGAAGGCATCAAGGTGGTTGACGGCCAGCAGCTTATGTCCAATGCCCGCGTCATCAAGACGCAGGACGAAATCTCTCTGCTGAACACTTCCGCCATGATGGTCGACGCCGCCTACGACGAACTCTACCGCGCGATGAAGCCCGGCCTGCGCGAGAACGAAGCGGTCGGCCTGGTAAGCAAGGTGCTCTACGATCTCGGTTCGGAGTATGTCGAGGCGGTGAATGCGATTTCGGGCGAACGCTGCAATCCGCATCCGCATGTGTTCTCCGATCGCGTGCTGCGGCCGGGCGATCCCGTCTACTACGACATTCTGCATTCTTACATGGGATATCGCACCTGCTACTACCGCTGCTTCACCGTCGGCTACGCTTCGCACGCGATGGTCGACGCCTACAAACGCTGCCGCGACTATCTCGATGCGGCCATCGAACTGGTGCGTCCGGGCCGCACCACAGCGGAGATTGCAGCGGTATGGCCGAAGGCGGAAGAATTCGGTTTCCCCAACGAAGAATCTTGTTTCGCGTTGCAATACGGACACGGCATCGGCCTCGCGATTTGGGAGAAGCCGGTGATCAGCCGCCTGGTTTCGTTCGACCATCCCGTCACAATCGAGCCGGGCATGGTGTTCGCGCTCGAAACCTTCTGGCCCTCGACTGACGGCTGGAGCGCGGCGCGCATTGAAGAAGAAATCGTCGTCACTCCGACGGGACATGAAGTAATCACACGTTTTCCGGCGGAGGAGCTTCTGGTGGCGGGCGCTCATTATTTCACGGTCAACGGACCGCTGCCCACCACGCGAGAAACTGAAGCTCCCCCCAGCGTGAAAGTGCTCGATATGATCGAAGCCAGCGCGAAAACTGAGCGGGTGGGAGTTTCGGGCTGAAGGCCATAGCAAGCGCCCTTCCCCAATAAACTATGGCCTTCAGCGTGGTAATGCCCGCCCTCGAAATGGCGCAGGAAACCGGCAAGCTCATCGCCTGGCGGAAGCAGGAAGGCGACCGCGTCACCAAAGGCGAGCCGCTTCTCGAAATAGAAACCGACAAAGCCGTGCTCGAAGTGGAAGCGCCCGCCGACGGCATCCTCGCCGGAATCTTGGCGCAGGCCGGGGCAGACATTCCCGTGGGGCAGACCATCGCCTGGATCGTGGCTCCGGGCGAGAAGCCTCCTACGGGAAACGGGTTCTCCATAACTGCTCCCGCAGCCCGAGGGAAAACAGAATCACATGCCGCGCCGGTTGCGGGGGACGCTCCTGAGCCTTCCGCCGCGCATGGCGCGAGAATTTCTCCGAAGGCGCGTCGCCTTGCGAAAGAATTGGGCGTGGAGATTGCCACTGTGCGCGGCAGTGGTCCCGGCGGAGAGATTCTTGCGTCGGACGTACAAGCAGCGTCTGTGCCCGTCGCATCGAGTGCGGCCGCGGCGCCGGCAAAATCATCCAATGTGGATGTTCCGAGCACTCTCGGCCGCCTGATGGCGGAGCGCACCACGCAGAGTTGGACCACCGTTCCTCACTTCTTCGTTACGCGTGAAATCGAAGCTGGCCCGCTAAACGAATACCGTGAAAAGCTCGCTCCGGAGATCGAGCGCACGCACAACATTCGTATCACGCATACGGATCTGCTGGTCGCGCTGGTGTCGCGCGCGCTGCTCAAACATCCGCGATTGAATTCCAGCTGGACCGCGGAAGGCATTCGTCTTCACGACTATGTGAATATGGGAGTGGCTATTGCCGTAAACGACGGCGTAGTCGCGGCGGTAATTCCCAACGCGCATACTGCGGGCTTGCCTGAGATTGCCCAGCAGCGTCGCGATGTGGCCGAGCGGGCGCGGACAGGGAAGCTGCGCCCTGCCGACATCGCCGATGCCACTTTTACCATCAGCAACCTCGGCATGTACGGCGTGGATCAGTTCAGCGCGATCATCACTCCACCGCAAGCGGCAATCCTCGCGGTCGGCAGAATTGCCGACCGTGTGGTCGCTGTCGAAGGCAAACCCGCGGTCCGGCCCATGATGACGCTGACTCTTTCCTGCGATCATCGCGCCGCCGACGGGGCTCGCGCCGCGATGTTTCTGAATGAGCTGGCCGAAGCAATCCGTGAGCCCGAGAAAGGGTTGGCGTGACCACGGCGCTTCCGCTTCTCCGCCTAAACACAGGAGAAACAAGAAGCGTTGAGCACGGTGAAATCCCGGCGGCATCCTGTGACGCGGTATCCTGTGACTGAATAAGTGTGAGCAGCCATAGCCTCGCACTCGCAGGAGCAAGCCTTGAAAGCCGCCATCCTAAGAACCGCGAAACGCTCTCTTCAGATCGAAGAAACTCCCAAGCCTAAGCTGGCCGCCGGTGAAGTCCTGCTTCGGGTTCGCGCTTGCGGCGTCTGCCGCACCGATCTCCACATCGTGGAGGGCGAGTTGCCGCCGCGAAAGCAGCCACTCATCCCCGGCCACCAAATCGTCGGGGATGTTGTCGACGGCGCAACAGCCGAGTTGCCGCTGGGCACGCGCGCGGGTGTCTCCTGGATTGGAGGAGTAGACGGGGATTGCCCGTACTGCCGTCGCGGACTCGAAAATCTTTGTGACTTGCCGGTCTCCACCGGATACACCGTCGATGGCGGCTATGCCGAGTATGCTGTGGCGCGCGGCGATTTTGTGTTTAAGCTTCCGCCGCAACTGGACGATCTTCACGCCGCGCCTCTTCTGTGCGCGGGCATCATTGGCTTTCGCAGCCTGCGCGTGGCCGGAGTTGAACCGGGCGACCGGGTTGGACTCTTCGGGTTCGGTGCGTCGGCGCATCTGGCGATCGCCGTTCTGCACTCGTGGAACTGCGAGGTGTATGTCTCGACCCGCGGCGCTTCGCATCGTCAGCTAGCTGAATCTTTAGGCGCCAAGTGGGTGGGCTCTGAAACGGAGAAGCCGCCCGTCGAACTCGACCGTGCGGTAACCTTTGCGCCCAGCGGGGACGTGGTGATCGCCGCGCTCGCCAGCTTGCGCAAAGGCGGCGTGGTTGCGATCAACGCGATCCATCTTGATCGAATTCCCGAGTTCGACTACGACCGCCTTTTGTGGGGCGAGCGCCAGATCCGCAGCGTCGCCAACATGACTCGGTCCGACGCTCGAGATTTTCTCAAGATCGCTGCCGACATCCGGCTGCAACCAAAGGTGACGGTGTTTTCTCTGGAACAAGCTAACGAAGCGCTGGCTGCCGTCAAGACTGACGCCATCGACGGAGCGGCCGTTATCGTCCCGTAAACCTATCGCCGATTTGTCAAAGCGGGTGAAAAAGGACATTATCGCGGGTATGGCAACAATTCCTCTTCTCATCTCGGTCGTATCCCTCCTGCTATCCGCCACGGTGTTCTATCTCACTCTCATAAGGCGCGGCAATCTTGGGATGACGCAGCCAATGCTCGTTGGCTTTCTGCATGAAGATGGACAGCCCAAGATTTTTTTTCGGGCCATGCTTTATGCAACTGGCAAGCGCGGCCACATCATTGAGGCCCTGTATCTCAAGGTGAGACGTGGCGACTCGACCCAGGCGTTTAACTTCTGGGGCATACGGGGGAACCAAAGGGTTGAAGATTGGCAGCGGCCTGCGCGTCGGAGAAGACGGCGTGTCCTGCAATCATCATTTCCTGCCGCCCAGCGATATTTCCTCCTTTGTGTTTATTGCCGGTGAGTACGCCATTGAGACATATGCAAAAATTCTGAACCAACACAAGCCTGTGCTGCTCTCCACCGTAAGGCTCTCTGTTTCGTCCGAGATTGCCGACGCGTTGTGCGACCGCACAATGGGAGCGCTTTTCACTTGGAGACCAGACTTACAAGAGTATCGTGGGGACGTATCCGCACCTGTCGCGTCGGAAGGGCGCTCGCGCTCAGTCTCGGGTACAAAAGGCGCTCAGCGCTCTGCACAATTACGACGAGCTGACGCTGGCTTTGCATGGCGGGAAGCTGCCCAAATTGGTCGGAAAGAAAAAAGCAACCCCAAAACCCCGGAAGAATTCCTAGTTTGCAGCTAGAGGTACGCTTGCCTGAACAGGAAAACCGCGCTAGGTTATAGGCATATGAGCGATTTGCGAGAGCAGATAAACAGCCTCTCCCCTGCGGAGAAGGCGGAACTGCTTGATACGGTCTGGGAAAGCCTGGAAGCGGACGCAATATCACTGACGGACGCGCAACGGGCGGAGCTTGATTACCGCATCGCTCGTAATGAGCAAAACCCTTCCGATGTCATCCCGTGGCAGCAAGTCAGGGCGGGCCTGTTTAAGAAACCGTGACACTCCCGGTTGTCTGGATACCAGAGGCGAATGAGGATTTGCAGGAAGCGCGGGCATGGTATGACAACATACGCCCGGAGCTTGGGGAGCGTTTCGCACTGGCGGTCGAGGCCACAGTTGAAGCGATAGCGGAACATCCATTGCAATTTCCTGCCATCTACCGGGGTCGTCGCCGTGCGGAGTGCGGCGCTTTCCCTATGGAATATTCTTCGAGGTTCAGGAGAATCGGGTTATGGTAATTGCTTGCTTCCACGGCAGGCGTAATCCGAGGCGTTGGCAATCGCGATAAAAAGGCCGCCTCAGAACGGAAACGGTGGTGGTTGGTATCCGACTTATACCCAATCACCGCATCGGCTCATTGAGGCCGTCTGGTGGCACAGTTCCTGGGTAACTAGGCCCTACCTCACCGTCAAGAATGACGCCATCGACGGAGCGGCGGTCATAGTTCCATGAATCTCTCTGAAGGGCGAAACAGATGAATACAAATTGGTCGGGGCGCGCGGATTTGAACCGCGGACCCCCTGCGCCCAAGGCAGGTGCGCTACCAGGCTGCGCTACGCCCCGACTTTGTTAACCTCGATGACTCTTCCGAATCAACGGCTGTCCCGATTATAAACGACGGAACGCGCTATAATTTTTCTCTGTATATGCCGAGCCTGCGGTATGCGTTAGTCGCGTACGTGAAAAGTCCTGTAGGAGAGTTCGTCGAGAACCTCCGGCGGGAGCTGCATCCCGCGTTGCCCCATCTCGCGGCCCATCTCACCCTTCTGCCGCCGCGGCCTCTGCAAGGCACGGAGAACGCGGCGCTGCAGGTACTGGCCGGGATCTGCGGCCAGGCCGAACCCTTTGAAGTGACGTTGGACGGCATGGAAAGCTTTGTTCCCACTACGCCCACGGTTTACATCCGCGTGGCTCATGCCGCGTCGCGTCTGTGTGAGCTGCACGGCCAGCTAAACACGCAGGCCCTGGCCTTTGCCGAAGAGTGGCCTTACATTCCTCATCTCACGATCGTGAAAATGCCAACCGTGCAAGCGGCGCAGCAAGCTTTGGAGATTGCCCGCGAACGCTGGCGGCAATATTCGGGCAGCCGCCGTATCCTGCTCGACCGCCTGACCTTTGTGCGGGAAAACGCGCAGAACTGCTGGGTCGACCTGGCCCCGGTACCCCTCGGTGGTACCCTGGTTGCACCGTAACCTCGCTCAGATTACCTATCGTTACGTTACCCCCGCCGGGCTCACATGGCCCCTGGTACATTTCCCTCCCGTGCATTGCGCGGTGGTGGAGCGCACTGTAAACAATAAAGACAGGGAAGTTGCGATATCCGCGCCGGCAGCCGCTTCGGGCGTGGGTTTCAGAACAGCCCAGGGGGCAGAAAATGCAGATCGGGGTTTACGGATCGGGTTTTCTAGGAACGGTGATTTCAGCCTGCCTGGCGGATTTTGGCACTCCGGTTTCCTGCTGTCATCCCGACCGCTCGCGCATGGTCGAGATGGCCCAGGGCAACATTCCATTTTTTGAAAAGAATCTGAAAGAAATCATCCGGCGAAATGTGCGCGCCGGACGGCTGGCGTACTCCACCGATATCGAATCTTTTGCGCGTAAGGCGCAAGTCATTTTTCTGGCGGAAGACGGTGCCGAGAATCTGAGCGACGTGGTGATGCGCATTGCGCGGCTGGCGCCGAAGCCGCCGATTCTGACCATCGTCACTCCGGTAGCCGTCGGCACGGCCTCGGCTTTAGAGAAGAGCTTGAAGGATGCGGGCCTGCAGGGGACGATTGTTTCCCAGCCCATGTTTTTCACGGACGGTTGCGCCGTGGAGGACTTCAATTGGCCGGACCGTCTGATTCTGGGGTCCACTTCCAACGAAGCGGTGCAGATTCTCAAACAGATTTTCCATCCCCTGGTGATGCGCGGCGTGCCCGTGATCGTGACCAACCAGGCCACGGCCGAACTGGTGCGGGAATCGGCCACAGCGTTTGTAGCCACGAAAATTTCTTTCATCAACGAAGTGGCCGCGCTGTGCGAGCGCGTAGGCGCCGACGCGGTGAACCTGGCGCTAGCGCTCGGCCTCGATAAGAAGATCGCTCCGCGCTGCCTGCAGCCGGGAGCGGGCATGGGCGGCGTGTTCGCCGAGTCGGACATGGATTCGCTGGCGCAGTTGGCGCTGGCTAACGGCCTGCCTCTGAGAGTGCTGAGCGCGGCGCGGGAAGTGAACCATACGCTGGCCGATCGCCTCGTCAACAAGATCGCCCTGGCTTTGAATTCGGTCGAGAACAAAGACGTGGGAATTCTGGGTCTGGCGTTCAAGCCGAACACGAACTCCGTGGCAGGTTCGTCCGCAGTGCGCTTGGCCGAAACGCTGGTCGCGAAAGGCGCGCGCGTGCGGGCTTATGATCCTGTGGCACTCGCCGATGCCAAAATCCGGCTGAACGGATCGGTGCGCTACTGCGAATCGGCTTATGCGGCGGCGGAAGGCATGGACGCGCTGGTAGTGGGCACGGGCTGGCCCGAATTCCGCGCTCTCGACTTTGACCGTATCAAGCATCTGCTCAAGAAACCCATCATCGTGGATACTAAGAACCTGCTGGATTCCGTGCGCTTGCGCGCCATGGGGTTTGAATACGTGGGCGTCGGGCGGGGATGAACTTCCTGAGCAGGGTCCGCGGTATCGCGCCGTGGATCTTGGGCTGAAAATAAAGTTTGGGGCTTTGTCGTGGCCGACGGTGGATGGCTCGCTCTGGGCTGAAAATCGGTCGAAAATCGGTTCGATAGCCCCCTCCCGCCATTTTCCAAAATCTCTGGAATCGTCGTGTTAGCAGAAAATTCCCCGCAAGGTCGGGATTTCAAAGAACTTAGGTGCTAAGTTATTTCAAATTAATGACTTAGAGGCGTGACGATTTGGCTTGTGCCAACCGTCACGGCCTCGACCATGATTGCGCAAGTGACGGGCTGTGGACAAGGTTAGATGTCACATTGGGGTTGTGGAAATGTTTCAGGGGGTTGCCCGGCAGGAGACGGCCGGCCCTCGTTCTCACCCGCACCAGTTGCGCCTTTCGGCTCTTGTACGATCTTCAAAAAATGAATCGGGAGAGGAAGACAATAGTGGCGGCACGCGACAATAATTATGGGCCAATAATGTAAGACAAAAGCCGACAGTTGAAAAAGCTGGGGTGAATGTTCACATTCGGTGAAAACTTGTTTCAGGAACTCTTCTTTCGGGAGATTGACTCGGAGATCTGACAACGTCGCCCCGTGAGAATCTCGGTTGGTATATAGGCGATCCTCAGAGTTGTCATCTGGATACCACAACTGAAAATTACAGTGGGGCAGATGCTCCTTCCTGAGATTCGCGACTTTGTCGTACGTGTCTCCATCGCCCACAAATGCTGCAAACATAGCAATGGCCGGATATAGAACGCTGGCACTAGTGACGTTCTTGCGATATTCAGCGTCACCTGGTTTTGGGTGCACCAATAGGTCGCTATATGACTCCAGAATACACGGATATTGACCGTTGATAGACAACGCGAACGTGGCACGATCGCTCATCTCTCCGAGCCAGTTGCGAATGCTGGCGTGATCGTTTTTGTTGAGAACCAAAAGCAATAGGGCGATCGATATATCAGTCACTTGACTGTCTTTCGCTGGCATCAACAACACTGGATTGTTTGAAATCAGCGCCTTCACCGACAACGCGTGGGATGCAACTTCCGCAAATGCTTCATTTCTTTCCTTCTGTTCTCCCTCTGCAAACAGGGTTGCGCCCCAATACGACCACAAGCCGGCCACAGCCATCCTACCAAGCAAGTCGAACATCTTCAGGTTTACGTCGAGGCCGGATGAGCCACGAACTGCGCTAGATAGACCGTGGAGTTTGTTGACGTGCGGTAGAACGGTGCTGAGAAATTGCGCAGAGATCTCCTGATACGCCTGAAAAACGGAGTGAAACGCAGTTAAGGAGGCATCGGTGGCCCTATTATCAGTTCCCGCAAATTCCCTTAGGATGTTCCAAGCATGCAGCACGGCTAGTTCGCCCGACCGATATACTGCCTCCATGTTCTTGCTCTCTCGCGCCCACCCAAACAGAATCCACAAACAGATGCTGATTTGGCGAATTGCTCTTACACGATCGGCACTTTTGCCTGTGGCACCGGACAAAAGCTGAAGAAGGGCAGCAAAGTGGCGATATGCTGCATCGGGTTCGTCGAGAAGCGCAAGAGCTTTTCTAAGCTGCGGACGGGCTCCGCTCGGCAAAAGGTCTTCGCGGAGAAAACTTGACTCGATTAGGGATGCGAGCCTATCCCCATTCCATTCTTCGAAGCTGACAGTCGGCGTCGTATTCTGGGATATGAATCCCGTCAGGTCAGGACGTACTTGCTCCTGAACATCCCCTCCGATCGTTATACAAATCGCGACCTCTTTTCCGCGATGCTCTACTGGGATGCGGTTAGGTATATACGCATCGAGAATTTCATTCAGCGATGGCCGAAGCGACTGAACGGCATCGCCGCCCCATTCCTTTCGTGTCAAATCCCCAGCCTTGATGCAAAAAAGATAAACCTTCTCCGCTCCGCCGCTGAGACTGCCCACGGCGCCTACATCTACGCCGTCCTGGCGAGTTCCTCTCGCCGGACGAGAATAGACGTTCAGGCCTAACTGGCTGAGGAGATCCGGGAGAATGGCATCTAATTCCCCGCGTTCACGTAAGGAAGCAAGATATTCGCGGATAATGAGCTTCATCTGATTCGCTGCTCCACCCTGAAGACCCGCAGCATGTAATCCAGCCCAAATGGATCAAGATGGCTCAGCCGAGGCACTTCCATTTCGGTGCCGACTTTGCGAAATTCCATGTCCATGCGCTTTGATGACCCGTCTTGGCCGTAAACGTAGTGAATAGATCGGGTGCCATGGAGTACGACTGATCTAGAGACAAGGTTCAGGAATGCTGACTTCGCCTGTGCTTTCTTGAATGACTCGGAGACCTGTTGCGAGAAGTGACGGTAATAGGCTTCCCGTTGGGCCTCGCTGGGGTGGAGATCTGGAAGGTCCCCAACTGACGACAGGTTCGAAAGATATTCGTCGAGCTGTTGTATCGCTTTCTCAACTCTTTCCTTGACGCCTGGGGCTTCCGCCTGGGACGTTTTGACCAGGTACTCTCGGAGCGTGCCGGTGAAGTCAAGAAGGAGCGGATTGAAAAGAAGTGAGCTCAGCTCGTCTAGTACACCACCGTCGTCTATGTGATGCATTAGCGAGATCAGAAACGATGCCGCGCTCACGGGATTAAAGAACAGGTAACCAACTGCTTTGCGTGCCACAAACAGAAACGCCAACGGTTCCCCGGGTGCCAGCTCCGACGGATCGGATTTAAGCAGAAGCGTCCGTTGGGCTGGTCCCTCTACGATGTCGTGCACAGCTTTGCACAGCGCCCGCGCGCCGTTGTACAGCCAACGAGTGATAACCTTCGCAGACAGCTCAGTGTCGGCGCGGATCGAATTAATGCCGGTCGGGAAGTTCTCCGCCATTAGCTTGTCAGGATTATTAGCTAACAGTTCCTCGAGGAGCGACACCGCCAGAGAAGCATTCTCGGTTTTCAGTAGCTGCGCGATGCCGAAGTCTATATTCCTTATCGTCCCGACATTCTCCGGAGGGACTCTCCGGAGGTGTGGCAACAACACCTCAATGAAACTGCGGGTTAATTTGTTTGAGTGGAATCCGAACAGCTCTGAGCCAGCATGGATCGCTAATTGCTGCCCCTTCTGCAGCGCTTGCGCAATCACGGTGAGGGTCCGGCGCTCATTAGATCGGTCGTGATCAAATAACGAGAATGCCCCAATGATTGCTGCTGCCAGGACATGATCGTCTTCGCTTTCCGCTACGGCTTCTTCAATGGCGACGAAGATCTTTTCCGAAATACTGGTCCTCCCTGATCGGGCGATGCATTGTCCAAAAGAAATCAATGCCTGCTGTCTGAGCTCGAGACTATTGCCGCCGCAAAATCGAATCGCTTCATCCGCAAAATGTTCGGCATCGAAGGTCGCGCCGGCAGCAATCGTGCTTGGTAGGAGTACGGCGAAGGCAGCCGGCTCGTTTTCAATCTGCTTTACTGCGTCATAAGGGCGAGTCTGGGATCGCTCGCAGAAGCGTATGTAGCTTTCTATAATCGTGCCTGCAGCAAGATCCTGACCAGCTTCCCTGACCAGGTGTAGCACACACCGCATAACGGCCGGTGTGGCTGCGGAAATCTGTGGGAGTGCAGTTTCGAAAATGTGCCGTGTTAGGAAGAAATCTGGCTGAGAGGTCGAATCTTTTTTGAGCGCCTCGAAGGCGGCAACGATATCTACCAGGCCTTCATTGTGCAGTGCCGCCAGTTCAGAAGAGACCTCAGCGCGGCGGTCACCAGTCCCCAGCGAGCACTTGAAAACGGCGTCGAGGAACTTCCCTTCGCTGTGAGCCTGCAGTAGCTCTTCTCTTAGATTCAAAATCAATGCCTAGCCTTAATGCAGTAATTGTGATGATTGTACGACGATTGCACGGGCGAAGTGCGTACATCGAGCCGCTCTTGAGAGCACTCGCGGATTGGAAGAGAGCCTAGACGATTCGGGAGCAGGCGGGGGGGCCATTCACGTCTCCAATCTTTGTTACCACGGGTATAAGGGGTCGCTCGCTTCGGACGTGAGGGGAGTGCAGTTGCTGTCATCGAAGTTGCTATAATGAGGGCGGCGGTGGGAATAGCTCAACTGGCAGAGCACCGGACTGTGGCTCCGACGGTTGCGGGTTCGATTCCCGTTTCCCACCCCAGAGTTTCCCTCCGCGCTATGCCGCCAACGTCTCCCCTTCGTCAGCAAACGAGTTGCTGCATATCCACAGAGAGGTGACGGCGGAGATGTAACGGTTCTTCCACCGACAGCTTCTCACCAGGTCGGCACACCCATCTTTCCCATATTGGGAAACGAACTGCATTATGTTTCTACATTCGTTGACCATCGGAGCACCCGAGACTAGAATTTTCACGTCTGTCTGGCGCGGCTGCGCGTCGCCTAGCCGATCAGGACGAAAGTGCAATCGATTTACGGACCCTCGCTCCTTGAGATTTCCGTTTCCACAGGAGCCCCATGAGCAGTACTCCACGCAAGCAAGTCAAATTAAGTCGCAAAGCCACAGCCGGGAAAGAGATCAAGATGGTTTCTGGGCCGATCCCCATCGTTGGCATTGGAGCATCGGCTGGCGGCTTGGAAGCCTTTACCGAGCTGCTGCGCAACCTGCCGGAAAAGACTGGCATGGCATACGTGCTGCTGCAGCACCTCGATCCCAAACATGAAAGCGGGCTGCCGGAGATTCTGGCGCGGGCCACCAGACTTCCCGTCATAGAAGTCACCGATGGCTGTGTGGTGCAGCCGGACCACGTCTATGTGATTCCAGCAAACACGAACATGCTGATCAAGGACGGCGCGCTGCAGTTGGGGCCGCGGCTGCTGGTCCACGGGCAACACATGCCCATCGACAATTTCTTCCGTTCCCTGGCGGAAAGAGTTGGGCAACGGGCTGTCGGCGTAGTCTTGTCGGGCACGGCTTCGGATGGAACCGAAGGCTGCCGCGCCATCAAGGCCGCCGGAGGTCTCACCTTTGCCCAGGATGAAGAGTCGGCCAAGTACGACAGCATGCCGCGCAACGCCGTCAACGCTGGCGTCATCGACTTCATCCTCACTCCCAAGGACATTGCCCGCGAGTTGGGTGGAATCAGCCAGCATCCTTACGTCACCCGCGTTCTGTTGGAGGGAAAGGATGAGTTCAAGGGGATGGTGGGCGCCGACTTGGATACGCTTTTCGGGCTTCTACGGGACTCCACCGGAGTGGACTTCACCAACTACAAGCACACCACCCTGCAGCGCCGCATCCGCCGGCGCATGGTTGTGCACAAGATCGAGAAGCTCAAGGACTACCTGCGCCTGATTGGGAGGAAGCCGGAAGAACTCGACCAACTTTACCAGGACTTGTTGATCCACGTGACTGGATTTTTCCGCGAGCCGGAAGCGTTCCTGGCCTTGCGCAAGTATGTTTACCCCGCTCTGTTTGAGGGCCGCAAGCCGGATAATCCCATCCGGGTTTGGGTCGCCGGCTGCTCCACCGGCGAGGAGGCCTATTCGATTGCCATCACCCTGCTGGAATATCTTTGGAGCCACACCCGGAATATCTCGCAGGCCGCCATGGCCATCCAGATTTTTGCCACCGACATCAGCGAGACGGCGCTGGAGCGCGCCCGCGCTGGCATCTACCCGGAAGCCTCCGTGGCGGAGATTTCGGCGGAGCGCTTGAAGAGATTTTTTGTGCACCAGGAGGGCGGGTATCAGGTCAACAAGTCGGTTCGCGACATGTGCATCTTCGCCAAGCAAAACCTGGTGAAAGATCCGCCTTTCTCCAATCTGGATCTGGTGAGCTGCCGCAACCTGCTCATCTATCTTGGCCCCGTGTTGCAGCGTCGCGTTATCCCGACCTTGCATTACTCCCTCAAGCCTAGCGGCTACCTGATGCTGGGCGAGGCGGAGAGTCTGGGGGGCTTCGCCGACCACTTCGCCCTGGTGGATAAGAAGGACAAGATCTATCAGAAGCGCAAGACCACAGCGCGGCTGGCCACATATTTCGCGAGCACGGATTATTCTCCGCGCAGAATCGAAGACGCCAGGACCGGCAGGCTATTGCCCGCTCCTTTTACCGTGGAGAACGAAGTGGAACAACTGCTCATCGACCGGTTTGTTCCCGCCAGCGTGGTGGTCAACGATCAAATGGACATTGTGCAGTTCCAGGGGAAAACTGGACCTTACCTGGAACCGGCCGCCGGGCATCCCACCTTTAACTTGTCCAAGATGGCTCGCGAAGGCCTGATGGTGGACCTGCGGGCGGCCTTGGGCACGGCCAAGAAAAGCAATGAGGCCGTGCGCAAGGAAGGCGTGCCAGTTCAATCGGAGGGGAGGGTGCGGGAGGTGGATCTGGAAGTGCTTCCCCTGCGCCGGCAAGCCTCCCAGGAACGCTATTATGTGGTCGTGTTCCGGGACCGGGTCCAGGTGCCTCCGCTCCCAGCACGCAAAGACCAACCTGGCAAAGCGAGAAAAGCAGACCTTCCCGCCTTACGGCAGAACGAGAACTTGAAACGTGAAATGGCACAATTGCGGTCGCAGTTGGGGTCGCTGATCGAAGACCATGAGACCACTTTGGAGGAATTCAAATCGGTTAACGAGGAAGTTTTATCGGCCAACGAAGAGTTGCAGAGCACCAACGAAGAACTGGAGACCGCAAAGGAGGAGTTGCAATCCACCAACGAAGAACTCACTACCCTGAACGAAGAGATGCAGAATCGCAATGCCGAATTGAGTTCGGCCAATAACGATCTGCTTAACCTGCTGAGCCAGGTCGACATTCCGGTCGTGCTGGTGAGCCGCGACTTGTGCATTCGCCGTTTCAGTCCGCCCGCGCAAAAAATACTGAACCTGCTGCCCAGCGATGTGGGCCGGCGCCTGGGCCAGATCCGGCCCAATCTGGACTTGCAGGACATGGAGCCGACGGTCCGGGAAGTCATCGAACTCACCAAGCCGCAGCAGCGTGAGGTCCGCACCAAAGAAGGCGTGTGGCACGTGCTGCACATCCGGCCCTACGAAACCTGGGACCACAAGATTGAAGGCGCGGTGATCAGCCTGCAGAACATTGACGCCCTGAAACGCATGGTGATCCAGACCCGCGAGTACGCCGACGCGGTGATCGAGAATGCCAGAATGCCGACGCTCGTGTTGGCCGGCGACTTGCGAGTTACCGTCGCCAACCCGGCTTTCTACCGGGCTTTCGGCGTGTCTCAGGAAGAAACCGAGAATCGGCTGATCTACGAGCTGGGCAATGGCCAATGGAACATCCCGCAGTTGCGCCATTTGCTGGAGGAAGTCGTCCCGCGAAATTCCCGCGTGGACGATTTCGCCATGAGCCATGATTTCCCCGGCCTCGGGCCGCGAGACATGCTGCTCAACGCCAGCCGGGTGGAACTGCAAAAGGGCCACCCGTTCATCCTGCTGGCGATAGAAGATGTGACCGCGAAGAGCAGGGAGGGAGCGGCCTGAAAACCTATTCAACGCAGAGGACGCTCGGGTTTTTGAAGAAGCCGTGCTCGGCGGTGAAAGCCCTTCGTTTTCAGGCTTCCGTGTAATATGCGCGTGATAGAGTAGCAGCGAGCATTCCACGGCAGGCGCATGAACCGGATTTCCCATCAATCTCGCAACTCTGGGGGACATCTTGGGCCGCTCGAGCAGCGTATGCTCAACGCGCTATGGGCGCGGGGCAGCGCCACCGTCCGCGAGTTGGTCGAAGACGGCTACCAGGATCTGGCCTATACCACGGTGATGACCACGCTGGACCGGCTTTTCAAAAAGGGTCTTCTAACGCGAGCCGAGGAGGGCAGGGCGTTCCGCTACGCTCCGCGGTTTAGCCGCGAGGAGTTGCACCGGGAGGCGGCAGGCCAGGCTTTTCGCCAACTGCTGGACGCCAGTCCGGCTTCGTCGCTGCCTCTATCGTTTCTGGTGGAAATCCTGGGCGAGCGCGATGCCCAGTTGCTCGACGATCTGCGGAAACTGGTGGAACGCAAACGCCGCGAACTGGTTCAACGCGAAACGTCCCAACGCGAAACGTCCCATCGCGAACCCGGCCGGAAGGAGACTCCGTAATGTTCGCTTTCCGCGGGATCGCAGTCTCTTTGTCCATTTTCTTCATCGTGTACGGCGCTTTGTCCCTTGCGGTCTGCCTTGCATGGCGCAGCTTGTGGCGATACGGCCAGCAGTGCCCCGCTAGGCGCTGCGCTGACTTGCTTTTCGCTCTGCGCATGATCCCGTTTGTTGCCGCCACTGGAGTGACTCTGGCCTTTGCCGTGCCCTCGTTCCTCTTGCTCGAACCACGTGCCGTGGAAGAACCCATGGGCACTGCCCTCGTGGTGCTGGGCTTATGCGGGATGGCCGTCGTGCTGGCGGGAGTGTGGAACGCCGCGCAGGCATTGGTGTGTGCTTCGCGAACCGTCGCGCGCTGGTCGCGCCAAGCACGCGTGATCGGTTCGAGCCCGATTAATTCGCGGCAGGCAGTCTCGGTTTTGTGGACTGCGGCCGCTGCGCCGCCGCTCACCGCAGCGGGTATTCTGCGGCCTACGGTTTGGTTATCGGGCGCAGCGGAGTTTGTGCTGACCGAGCGGGAATTATTGAGCGCGCTGCGGCATGAAGTCGTGCACGTCCGGCGGCGCGACAACCTGAGGAAGCTGCTTCTGCGCCTGGTGGCATTTCCAGCGATGGCGCAATTCGAGAGCGCATGGCGCGAAGCTACTGAAATGGCCGCCGACGATGCTGCAGTCTCCAGCCCTTCCGAAGCTCTGGATCTGGCTGCCGCCGTGATCAAGTTGTCGCGTTTGTCTCCGCTGGCGCCGTCCGTCGAGCTGACCACGGCCTTGGTCCACAGCCCGGCGGAGTCCGTGAATGCGCGCGTCGCGCGGTTGATCGCGTGGACGGAACGGAGGCAGAGTCCTGCGCAGAGATATTCATTGGGATATGTGCTGTTCGCGGCTGCTGCCGTGGTGGCCACCGTAGCCGTGACTTACAGCGAGCTGCTGGTGCGGGTGCACGCGGCGACCGAATGGCTGGTGCGATAGGAGTATCGCGTGTCGGATCATAGGCGGCCAGCGACCGGTCGTTTTGCTCCTGCGTGCAAGAGGTAATCGCTCCCCTGATCCGCCGCCTGCCTGGTGATAATCTTGCAGCATGCCTCACGATTCCGACGCGGGCCCGCACTCTCCTATGCCTGCTCGATCTTCTAAGGCGGGTTTCTTTCTTGCTCTCATCATCGGGCTGTCCCTCGGGGTACTGTGTGTCGGCTCGATAGGATGGCTGATGCTGTCGCGAACTTCAGGGCGAGCTCTGTTGAGCCACATGTGGTCGGCTGTGACGGGCAGAACCCTCAGCATCGATGTAAGCCAGCCCACCGTGGTCGATCGTATTCAGCGATTGCAGCGGCTGGAGACCGTGGTTTACACCATGGACAAGTTGGTCACTGGCGCGAAGGAGAACCCCATCTTCCCGGATTTTCTGGCTGGGGATCGGCTCTTAATGATGGTGCACGGCGAAGTTGTCGCCGGCATCGATTTCTCGAATCTGAAGCCGGGCGATGTCAGAGTGGATGGCAAGCAGGTTCGCCTGCATCTGCCCGCGGCGCAGGTGTTCAGGACCCGGATCGACAGCGCGAAGACCCGGGTCTATTCCAGGCAAACTGGACTGCTCGTATCTACCGACCCGAATCTGGAAACGCAAGTGCGCCAGGAGGCGGAACGTCAACTGCAAGAGGCCGCCTTGGCCGATGGCATTTTGCGAAATGCCCAGCAAAATGCGACTTTGACCATCAGCAGTCTGTTGCAGGGCTTGGGCTTCGAGAAAATTGACTTCGACTGACGGGATATTCTGTCGGTACTTCTAGAACGTCACCCGCACGCCCAACTGTGCCGCGAATGGAATGCCTACCGTCGTGCCGGGGCCGAAGAAATCCCCCAAGGCGCCCTCGGGTATCTCAAGCTGCTTCAGGCTGGTGAGGGGCGCGGTTTGAGAGCAGTCCGCAACCGTGCAAATAGTGGTGACATTGGTGATGCCTTGTGAATTTGGCATCATCTGGGCCTGCGGAATCGGGAGCTGGACCACATTGACCGCGTAGTTCGCGCCGGGATTGTTACGGTTGAAGAGGTTGAAGAACTCGATGAAAGGGTCAATCTGCCAGCGCTCGTTGATTTTGAAAGGGCGCGTGACGCGCAGGTCTGACTGGATGTAAGGCGTGCCGCGGAATTCGTCCAGGCTGGTATAGGACGGCTGCGACGCGCCGCTGAACTGAACGTAAATACGGTCGGTGTTGTTGGCATTGGTGATTGTGATGGGGCGCGCGCTCTCGACCTGATTGATGGTGCTCAATTCGAATCCGCCGGGGAGGTGCAGCGTGCCCGCCAGAACGAAGCGATGGCGAACATCCTCGCCAGAGGGGCCGTAGTCGCCTGGCCCGAAAGCATTCAGGAATCCGGCATTTGGTTGGCCGGGTTCTTGTGGGCAGACGCCATCCACATAGTCAAACAGTTCGCCCAGCAGGCATCCCCAGGTCTGTGCCTTGGCGAGCTGGTAGTTCGCGACTAGATTGAAGGGGCGCATATTGCCTTGCAGGTGCAGCATCAGCCCGTTGTAGCTGGAACGATTGTCCGATTCGAACACGTTGACATTGGGCACCACGTCCGCCTGATCGGTGGCATAGTTTGGGTCTGTCGTGGGAATTAGTGGAGTGAACAGATTTGTCCCGCTGCTGTAGGGGAAGCCGCGGTATCCGTGATTGCCTTGCTCGTGTACGTAATCGGCGCTCATCAGCCAATGTTCGTTGAAAGCGTGCTGTACGCCGCCGGTAGTGTGAATGGCGTAGGGCGTTTTGTAAGGGGAGCCGACCAGATTACCGGTGACTGTGTTAGCGGGAGTTGGAACAGGCGCTAAAGGCCCAAGGCCACCCGCCAGGCAGCCCGAGCCGAGGAGCGAATACGTTCCGGGGACTCCGGTAAGGCTGCACGTCGGCGTGAAGTTCGGGTTGTTGAGACCCTGGAATGCAGTCGCCCATCCGTTCTGCGCCAGATCGTCGTAGTAGAGGCCAAAACCGGCCCGAATTACGGTCTTGCCGCTGCTGCCGGGAGAGTAAGCGACCCCGAGGCGAGGCGCAATCTGCTTGCGGTAATCTTGCGGTACGCTGGGCACAGTCGGAATCTGCAACGCCTGCAGCGTCACATACGCGGCGTTATCGGCTTCACTTCGCCCCGAACCTATGAATAGCCCCCACGTCGTCTGATAGCGCAAGCCGTAGTTGAACGTGAGCTGGTGCGAGACTCGCCATGAGTCCTCGGCGTAAAACGCGAGACGCTGAACGTTCTGCGAAAACGCGCCGCTACCCCCGGGATTATAAGAGCAAGTTGAGCCGTCGGAAGCGGCTATGCCTAAACACTTTGGCGCAAAGGTCCCGAAGACGCCGGGGTTCTGTATGTAATAGGTCGGATTATTGACATACTTGGCGAGAGTCTCAGCCGTAGAGGCAAACGCCCCGCTCAGCACCGGTTCGTGAATGAAGTCGACTCCGAACTTGAGTGCATGGTCACGCACAACGTGGCTCAGGTCGTAGCGGAATTGGTATTTCTCCTGATTGCGCAGGTCGGGGAAAAGAGTAATGGGAGTAGCGAATTGGTTGTCGCCGAAAGTTTCGAAACCGGAAATGGTCAGCGCCGTGGAACTGAAGGGGAAGGCCAGCGCGAAGCCCAGATTCGAGTTCCGAGTCTGCGTGAGATGCAACAAGCTGGCATCGAGAACCAGATTGCCCAGCCAGGTTGAATTGAAAGTATAGGTATTGCTGAGCGCCACATTCCAGTAATTGTTGTGCGTAATCAGACCAGTCGATGGCAATGTGCCCTGCTGCACCAAGGCGTTGTGCGTGAGATAGCTGTCTTCCGACGTGCGCAGGAACCAATTCGATTTCGACGATTGTGCCCAGTCAAAGCGCAGCGAGCCGAGGTAGTCGCGAAAGGGAATCGGAACGGTGGCGGGGACGGCGATCGATGGAACGCCGGCGATCAATCCCTCTGACGCCAATTGTGCGAGCGCGTCAAATTGCGTAATGCTGGCGGGGCTGTAGGCGATGCTCGCGTCCTCGTGCACGTCCTCGAATGAAGTGAAGAACCAGACCTTGTTTCTTGCGACGGGACCGCCGAAAGTTCCAATATAGTTCTGGCGGGAGAACGGCTGCTTCGGGTTGTTAACGCAAACTCCGTTCGTACATGTTTCCGCCGGATTCTCGATGGGAAAGCGCGCATTCAGCGCGGCTTCGCGGTCATAAAACGCCCCGCTCCCGTGCCATTCGTTGCTCCCGCGCTTAGTGGTGATCACCACCGACCCGGCCGTGGTCCAACCGGTGTCGGCGTCTTCGTTCGACGTGCGCACGGCAAATTCCTGAATGCCATCGGGCGAAAAGTTTTGCAGGAAGCCGCCGATCCAGTCATCGGAGTTTTCCGCGCCATCGACCGATAGCTCGTTATTCAGGCCAGAGCTTCCGCCGGTCGAGACTGCGGTGATGCGCGCCTTGGTGGGGTCGGAAGGCTCGACGGGCTCGGTCCCGGGCACGAGATAAGCAATATTGGCGAAACTTCGCACCGGAAGCGGCAGAGTTTCCAGGTCCTGGCTGCCCACTACCCCTCCGCGCACCGCGCTCGAGGTGTCAATCGTTTCGGTTGTAATCGAGGAAGAGCTTCCCTGCACGTTGACAGTTTGCGAGGTCGCCGCAGGTTTCATCGTGACCGTAATCTCGCGGACGGTGGCAACGGCGATCGAGACCTCCGCCTGTGCCGGAGCGAAGCCCACAGCACTTATCGTGATGCGGTAGTTGCCGGGCAGAAGATCGTCGAGACGAAACTCGCCTCGGTCCTCGCTGGGGGCCTCGCGTTGAATGGAAGAGCCAGATAGTTGCGCAACGATTTTCGCGGAGGAGATGCGGGCGCCCGTGGCATCTTGCACCGTGCCGCGCAACGATCCGCGCGGGTTCTGGGCTTGGAGGGTCGCCGTTAGCAGGATGGCGAACAGCGTTAGTGCGAATGCGGGCTTGGGTGAATTCTTTTTCATGCTTCTGGACGGAAGCGAGATTAGACTGCGGCGCGAGCTACTACCAGAGGTCGTAGGGTGGCAATCAGCTTGGATTCTTAGTGGCGGGTCAGCTTCCCGATTGCCCGTCGCTCGGGATGGGATTAATGCTTACTTGCACATGGCTCTGGTACTCGCGGTTCCAGAGATGTGCATGCGGGGCATTCGTTGGGCCGGTAAGATGTGGTTTAATGTGATTCAGATCTCGGAAAAGCAGTTCGCTGGAGTCAGGGCTCGACTGGTTGAATGAACGAACGCGAACGGAGACGAAGTCTCATCGTGCATGCGCACGCTCAGCAGTTGCCGTAGTTAAGAGGGGACAGTGTCAGTTTCGTCAATCGAACGGATACTTGATGTTGCGGTCGATGATTTTTACACCGCAGATTGCAGTGTTCTGCAATACGGCCCTCCTCACGAGAAAATCACAATTGCAGCCGATTCACCATCACGCGGGGAGTACAAGGAGGGGAGAAAAATTCTGCGCTGGTACATCGGCCTGATGGGCGATACATCCCCAGAAATATCTCCATTATCAGTCGATGTCGCAGGTGATAAGAATTACCGCGTCTATCGTTACGACTGGGTCTTCGGAGTTTCGCTCCCAAACCTCCCCGGCCCGGAGCCTGGCAAGCTTTGGTGGAATTGGCAGAAAGCCCTTACTAAAGGGACTGCGGTGGCTGTTCAGCTGCTCATTTTGCCTGGAGATTCGGGAATTGCGTACACATGTGTCGCCACAAACCTGAATGTCCTGCCGCCCTCCAGAGACACACAGACATGGTTGCACAAGCATCGGAGCGGTGTAATTGATTTTGTGAAAGCTGGAGCCAAGACGGCTGAGGAAATATATCCCGGCATGATAACCAAAGCCTTCTCGGCACTATCCAACTCGCTTGACGCGCGAGGAAAATGGAGAAGGACTAACTGGTTTATATATCAATTCCTCGATAGCGACTCCCAGGCGTGTGCTGTGGAGTGGCTGATTAACAAGAAGGTCCTAAAGCAATACGGAGCGCTGCTCAGAGGGTCCCTCGTCATGGCTTTTCATGGCGCTGCCAAGGCTGGCACAACAAAGCAGAAATGCATCCGCATAGTGCTACGACCGCAGTTGGGATTTAATCCCGAAGATGAACTCTCACGTGTCTCGCCGACGCAGGAACTGAAGGACGCTGAAAAGGTCCAGTTGGAAATTTTGCCCGGCGTAAGCGGCGAGGCTGGCAAATAAAGGCAGCCTTCGGCGATTCTGGCCGTATTGTCCCCAACTCGGAAACTAACCCGCAGCCGAATTCGACCACGTAGGTACAAAAAGCCTGACAACGACCTCAATCCGACCAGCGTTGCGGCTTGCGGTCCCAGCGATGCTTTTTCAATTCCGCTAGAAGACGAGAGTCGAGCAGGCCGGCGTCACTGGCGGCGATGTTCTGGCGCACGTGCTCCGGGTTTCGCATGCCGACGATCGTTGTGCTTACCGCGGGATGGGAAAGAATAAAGCGCAGCGACATTTCCGGAAGCGTCATGCCTGCGGGCAGGATTTTCTTCAGCTTCTCGACGCGCCGAATCGTATTCGCCAGATTTTCCGGCCCAAAGTAGAGGGAGCGCCAATCGTCTTTCGGGAAACGGGTTTCGAGCGTCATCTTCCCGCCCAGGCTGCCTTCGTCGAGGGGTACGCGGGCGATCACGCCCACGTTGAGTTCCTGGCAGAGGGGAAACAATTTGTCCTCGGGCGCCTGATCGAAAATGTTGTAGATCACCTGCACCACGTCGACCAGCCCGGTGTGCAGCGCCTTGATGCCGTTCTCCGGCTCCCAGCGATTCAGGCTGAGCCCGAAGTAGCGAATCCAGCCACCGTCTTTCAACTTCTCCACCGTGGAGCGGAATTCCGGTTCGTCAGTCCAACTGTCATCCCAGACATGGAACTGCAGCAGGTCGATGGAGTCAACACGCAGTTTCTTGCGAATCAGGTCTGCATACTTGAAAACGTGTTCCGCGGAAAATACTTCTCTGTATTTGTATTTCGGGAGGGCAGGCCATTGTCCGTTGGCCGGAGGAATTTTCGAAGCGGCATACAAGCGCTTTTTGGAGTTGCGCGCAATGGTTTCGCCGAGCAGGCCATCGCTCTTGCCCTCGCCATAGGCCCAGGCGGTGTCGAAGAAGTTACAACCCGAGTCAACGGAGAGTTGCAGCGAATCGAGCGACTGCTGGTCGTCGGAGCCGCTCCAGCCGCTCATGCCCCAGAGTCCATAGGCGATGTCGCTGACTTGAAAGCCGGTGCGGCCCAGCTTGCGGTATTTCATGAAAGGTCTTCCTTGAGGATGATTTTATGAATTTCTAAGGCCGTTACGCGACTTCATCCTAGCAGTCTTGCCGGGTGCTCAAAGTAAAGCCAAAGGCGCGAATTATCCGGCTGCTGATTTTTCGATGCGACGTATCGAGATTTTGCGGCCTGCGGATCGTCGTCCAAGTGTTCCAATGAATCTAGATCATAAACCCTGTGGAGGTTGCCCGATGAAATCAGAATATCCTTCTCCTACGATGCCTTCCTATTGCCAGGAAGATATTCATGCGCCTTCGTCTCGTTTGCTGGATGAGAAAATCTCGGACGACTCCGGCACGGAAGCCAAGACCAACAGCGCTCTCGCGCCCGCGGGGCTGAAGAATCCCTTCTGGAATAAAGCCAGCGCCTAGCGCAGGATCGGCAGGCAGAGGCACGGGCGAAGCGCGAAAGGCAGCGCAGACATTTCCTGCAGCGCAGGGTGCAGTTGCGAATCGCGGCAAGGCTCCAGCGTGATCACGAACGGCAGCGAGTTTTTGTCGAAGCCGGGCTTCTGCAGCACCGCATCGATATTCAGTTGATGAGCCGAGAGAATCGCCGCCAGCCCCGCGATAATGCCCGGCTGGTCCTTCACCAGAAAGCGCAGATACCAGGGCGTTTCAAAATCGCAGCTCACTTCTGGCGATGCCAGCTGCAGCGGTCGGTGGGCCCGCGGTCCAGCCGAAAGTTTTTCCGCCACAAACATCAAATCCGAGACTACTGCAACGGCGGTAGGATCTCCTCCCGCGCCCGCGCCCAGGAAAGCCATGTCGCCGCCGTATTCTCCCGATGTCAAAACCAGATTCAGATTTCTCTGCACGCGTCCGAAGGGCGACGATGCCGGAACCAGGCTGGGGCCGACCTCGGCAAACAGCGTCGTCCCTTTCAAATCGGCGCGCGAGATTTGCCGGATGGTGCAGCCCAGTTCGGCGGCGTAATCGAAATCGACTGCATCGATGGGGCGAATGGTGCGGGCACGAATGTCTCCCGGAGAAACCCGAACTCGCAGCCCGGCCAGTGCCAGAATGGAAAGCTTGGCACGGGCATCGCCGCCGTCGAGGTCTTCGCTGGCGTCGGCTTCGGCATAGCCGCGGGCTTGCGCTTCTTCCAGAGCCTCGCTGAAGGGAATGCGGTCGGTCTCAATGCGGCTGAGAATGTAATTGCAAGTGCCGTTCAGAATGCCCGCAATGCCGTGCAGCCGGTCTCCGCAAAGCCCGGTGCGCAGCGCGGGGAGAACGGGAACGCCGCCGGCGACGGACGCCCCAAACTCAAGCTGGCAGCCGTTCTCGCTCGCCAGCTTTAGCAAGTCCGGGCCATGGCGGGCGATGAGCTGCTTGTTCGCCGTCACCACCGACTTGCCTGCAGTCAAGGCGCCACGCACAAGATCCTCTGCCGGGTGGAGACCGCCGATCAGTTCAATGACGATGTCGGCATCGGAGTTGAGAATGGCGTGGAAATCTTCAGCCCAGATCACGTCATTCGGTACCCAAGGCTGCTTCTTGCGCTCGACGTTCCGGTTGCAGATGTGGGTGAGGCGAAGCGCCCCATCGCCGCGCTCGCAGAGAATCTTGGCCACGGCGCGGCCCACGGTCCCGAAGCCTACCAGCGCAATCCGGCGCGCGGGAGCGCGATCCCCGGTGGTAGGGGCAGAGTTGGCGTCCGGCGCTGGCGGAGTGTTGGGCACGGCTTTGCTCTCGAAGACGGAAGCTTAGTTTTATCATACGTGCGAGCAGCCCTTTGCAGGCGCGGAACGCCGACAGGCCAGGGAGCTATCGAGAATCGGTTCCAAGGCCGTAGCTATCTGGGGTAAGATATTTCCGGCCATATGGGCGACCTCGTCTGGTACATTCCGACGCCCCTGATCCTGCTGTTGCTGTGTCTACTGGTGAGGCGCGGTGAGCACCGCACGTTTCCGTACTTCTTTGCCTACGTGGTCTTTTCGGTGGCCGCCAGCGCAATGCGGTTCTTTACCCGGAACCACCACTCAGTCTATTTCTGGGTGTACTGGCTCACCGATGTTGGCTATGCGCTCCTGGGGGCTTTGGCGATGTACGAAATACTGCGCAAGGCGCTGCGCGGCTTCGCACACATTTGGTGGAGGCACTTGGTCTTTCCCGCCGTCGTTGTCATAGGAGTGGGCTTGAGTCTCTGGCATTTGTATAAGGTTCCTCCGCGACTCCAGGGCCGGCTGCTGATCTGGATCGTGACTGGAGAAATCGCTGTGCGGTACGTGCAGGTGCTCACCTTCATCGGACTGGGGGTATTAGCGGCGTTGGCGCTGTTTTACGGCCTGCGCTGGCGGCAGTATGCCCTCGGCATATCCGTGGGGTTTGGGCTCTACGCGGCGGTTGCCCTGCTGATCACCACCAAGCTCTCGGATGTTGGAAGGAGCTTTACCTTCTTGTGGAACGTGATCTCAATTGTGGCTTACTCTTTCGCCGTGTTGATTTGGATCGGGTTCCTTTTTCTGCCGGAAGTTGAAGAGCTTCCTCCGGATTCCGATCTGGTATCCCGTCGAATGGCGTCTGAAGCCCCAACCCAGCCACCGCCGTTCGAATTTCGACCACTCAGCCGCTAAAAACCTCATCAGCTTGCACGCTGGGACTAAACTGTTCGCCTAGGCGCTTCGGCGCTTCCCCAATAACTACAACAACTAAGGAGAATAGAATGAAGCGGATACTTGCAGTGGTGTTGTTACTTTTGTCGTGCGCGTCGGGAGCTTTGGCCGAGGGAAACGGCGCTGGACCCCCGGATTCACAGACGTCCAACCGGCCCGCGGGCCCCAAACCGTAGGGGCAACGAAAATCAGCCTCGATGCCGCAGCGGCTTTGGGGTAAGATGTTTCCGGCCATGAGCGATCTCCTCTGGTACCTCGGAACGCCGCTGCTGCTGCTGTTGCTATGTCTACTGGTTAGGAGGGGAACGTATCGGACGTTCCCCTACTTTTTTGCTTACGTAGCCTTCGGGTTTGCCGCCGACATAACGCGGTTCGTGACTCGAGGCCATCATTCGCTCTATTTTTGGACCTACTGGCTTACCGACGCTGGCTACGCGCTCCTTGGAGCTTTGGCGATGTACGAACTGCTGCGCAAGGTTCTGCGTGACCTGGCAGACATTTGGTGGACGCACCTGATTTTTCCCTCCGTGGTGGCCGTCGGCGTCGGCCTGAGCCTCTGGAGAATATATGTGGTTCCTCCGCAGGTCCACGGGGTCCACGGCCGCCTTCTGCTTTGGATCGTCACTGGCGAAATTGCCGTGCGGTTCGTGCAAGTGCTCGTCTTCGTTGGACTGGTGGCGTTCATCGCGTTTTTTGGCTTCCGCTGGCGCCAGTATCCCCTTGGCATTGCTGCGGGGTTTGGTTTCTATTCCACGGTAGCCCTGCTGAACACGATCAAGCTTTCGGATTTTGGAACAGGATTCATCTTTTTGTGGAACGCGGTCTCGGTTGTGGCATACTCTTTGGCCGTATTGATTTGGATCGGTTTTTTCAGTGTGCCGCAAATGGAAGAACCTCCCCCGGATCCCGAACTGGTAGCGCGCTATATCGCCGTCCTGGAGCAATATCTGGGCGTGTTACGGAGGAATCGCTAGCCATGTATTTGCCTATTGTGACCTGGCTGATCGTCACCGCGAGCGTCATGGCGCTGACTTATATCCTGCATTGCGCCTGGAACCAAACCCGTACCCGCGTTCCCAAGCTCAATCAAAGCGACGTGGTTCATTTCTTGTATCCCGTTCAACTGGCCCCTGCTCCTGTCGCTGCTCGATCCCGCCGCCGATTTCGAATTGCGCTGGAATCTGAGCCGGCGCGCCTTCCGCGCCGAGCAGCGCCGGCGCATGCTCCTATACCGGGAGTTGGTCCAGCGCATGTCGCACAATTCCGCGGTTCTCGCCGATTTCGAAAATACTCTGCTCGGCAACTTCGACCCCACCCCCGGACTCGATTCCAAGCTGCGGCAAGCGATCATCAAGGTCCGGCTCTATTCCAGCTCGGCCCGGCTAAGGCTGCGTATCTGGTTATTGCTTCCGAACGCTTTTGGAATCATGCCCACGCCCGATCTTTCCCGCCTGCGCAAAGCCGGCAGCCTTGATGGCCCCGAAGTCTACGGCGAACTCAGAACAGCCGCCGCGGAAGCGTTTGCGCAGCTCCAGCCCGCCGAGATCGAAGCCCTGACCCGCAGCCTGTGAGATCGCGTGGCTTCGGCAAACTCCGCCGCCTCAGGCGGCATGCCGCGCAGAACCAGCATCAAAGTTGGTAATATAATGCGATCCCGCCGCAACCAAGGCCAATGCCTTCCTGCGAGGAATCACAAGCGGAACCTTTACTGACGGCGCCTCTCGCCTCTTCATGCCGAGCGCTACGGTCCGCCACCACGCCCGGTTATGGGAGGAGAATGGATGATTGGAAAGTTCGCGACTGCCAGTGCGCTGATACTGTTGCTTTTGACGATTCTGCCGGGGGCGCAAGCATTCGCCCAGACCACGCCCGCCGGACAATCTCCAGCGGCGCCGGCCCCCGCGGCGCAACCACCCGCCGCACAGCAACCTGCCGCACAGCAACCTTCGAGCGGTCAGGAGCCCGCCGAGGAAGAATCTACACGGCGGAAAGCCAAACCCAAGGACTACAAAAACTGGAACTACAACGTCGGCTTCGGCGCCAACTTGGATAGCGGCACAACGCGCACGTTCGTGAGAGGCGGAGGCCCTGTGGCCACGGCCGGCGTGGCTCGCAACGCGAACAAATACCTAGGGCTTCGCGCCGACTTTATCTTTGCCGACCTGCCGCTGCGCGATTCTTCTCTGCAACTGGCCCAGGCCGGAAGCGCTACCAGTTATCTGCTCGCCCTCACGCTCGACCCGGTCATCAACATTCCCGTCACCAAAACGTACGGCGGATACGTCCTACTCGGTCCGGGCTTTTATCATCGCTTCGGAACCCTCAGTTCCGACACAGCCGTCCCAGGTTCGGGGTGCAATCCGTTCTTTGAATGGTGGGGCGCGTGCCCAAACGCCAGCATTCCTCTCAGCGGCAGCTTCGTCAATTCCAACGTGAATGAATTCGGTTACAACATTGGCGGCGGCGTGACACGCAAGATGCCGAGCGGCGTCGAACTCTATGTCGAATACCGCCTCACGCACGGATCGCGCAACAACATTACAACCGATACGCGTCCGATTACGATCGGCGTCCGCTGGTAGGAGGAGAAGTGAGGTTCCAGGTTTACCCCGCGAACTCTTGTGCGTCGGACCTACTCAGGATTCGTGCGATAACTCCAAAGTTCACCCGCACGCTGCTGCAATTGCACGAACGAGCCGGCTGAAACGGGCTGCGAAACGGCGGCGCCGGAGTTTGCTTCCACCAACGCTCCTTCGACGATGCGATGCGCCGGCGCCAGGGAGCAGGCAGGATCCGTGGCGGCCGCGTCGCCGGTGAGCAACAGAGCCTGGCAGCGGCATCCGCCAAAATCTTCCGCGCGCTTATCGCAACTGCGGCATGGTTCCGGCATCCATTCTTCTCCGCGAAAACGCTGGAAGGAAGAAGACTGCTGCCAGATGAATCCCAGGCTTTGCTTCCGGACGTTTTCGAACTCGATGCCGGGAATCACCTCCGCGGCGTGACAAGGAAGAACTTTGCCAGATGGATTGATGAGCATCAATCTACGTCCCCACCCTCCCATGCAGGACTTGGGATAGCGCGCGTAGTAGTCGGGGACGACCGAATCGATGCGAATGTGTCCGGCCACGCGCTTTTCCGCGGCGGCCACGGCTTCCACGGCTTTCTCCAATTGCGCCCGCGTGGGAAGCAGAGCAGCCCGGTTCCGCAAAGCCCAGCCGTAATATTGCGTGTGGGCAATCTCCATGCGCTCGGGCGCGAGCTGCTCGATGAAAGCGATCATCTCTTCGAGGTGGTCGATGTTCTGCCGGTGTATGACAAGATTCACGGTGAACGCGATCTTGTGGCGGCGAATCAGGCGCGACAATTCGATCTTGTGCGCGTGCGCTTTGGCTCCGGCAATCCAGTTGGCGGAGTCCTCGCGCGAATCCTGAAAACTGATCTGGATGTGATCGAGCCCCGCATCGACCAACGCCTGCAATCGTGTTTCAGCCAGCCCGATGCCCGATGTGATGAGATTGGTGTAAAGACCGGCGGCGCGCGCACCGGCGATGAGTTCCGTCAGATCGGGACGCGCCAGTGGTTCGCCGCCGGTGAAGTGCGCATGCAGCATCCCGAGCTTGCCCGCCTGCTGGAAAACGTCGATCCACTCTTCGCAGGAAAGCTCCGAACTTACCGCAGCCAGCTCCAGCGGATTGGAGCAATAGACGCAGTGCAACGGGCAGCGGTGCGTGATCTCGGCGATGAGAGCGAGCGGGTTGGGAATCATCGGTGGTGCGGTGGAATCACCCTGTGGATTTCTGCCTGAAATAATTTCGTCAGCGATGCGGCGTAAGCGCTTTGCATGGCTCGATTCTGGGTTCGAAAGCCCGGTTTGTCTGGGGAGGCCCCCTCCCACCATATTTTCGCAAATCCTCTAAACATGCGGGCGCGGCGCATGTGCCCCGCAAAAAATCTGTGCAAAAGCTAGATTGCAAATAACTTAGATGCAAAATCTAGGCAACAAAGGACTTACGGCAACTGCCCTCCGCGCTGACTAAACTGCTTCGCCTTGACCATCATGGCCTGATTTCGAGTGGAAGGCAAGGTCAGATGTCACAACGGGCTTGTGGATTCCTCGGGCAGACAGAAATCCCCGGCCCTTGGGAACGGCGCAAGGCCGCACGGCCGAAGACTCCCATCTGTCAGTGGAATATTGTTACCACGGGTCACATTTTCCGCTTGACCGCGTTGTTTCTTAGAGTAACAATTTGAGTGGTGTACTCGGTGGTCACCACAAGATCCTTCGCTCGATCGCTTTCCCGGCTTCCGGTGAACTGGCAGAGGCGGATTGTGGGGAAGATCAAAGAAGTTGCCGCCGATCCCTATACCAGGCACAACAACGTGACCAAGCTTCAGGGACGCGATGGCTACCGGCTGAGAGTTGGCGATTGGCGCGTGATCTATGAGCTGCACGACGACCTTCTTGAGTTATGGGCTTTGGAAGTGGGAGCAAGAGGAGGAATCTATTGATGCGTATCGAAACTATTACCCGCAAGGGCAGGGAATTCGCTGTGATTCCGGTGAAACAACTTGGGAAGCTGATGGAAGATGCGGAAATGCTTGCCGACGTGAAGGCATACGATGCGGCAAAGTCGCGTCTTGAGGATGGCGAGGACGAGCTCATACCGCTGGAGATGACCGAGCGCAGGCTGAAGGGGGAAGCCCCTCTCCGCATTTGGCGCGAGCACCGGAAGTTCACCCAAGAGCGGCTGGCAAAGAAATCGAAGGTATCGCGCGCTTTGATCGCGGCGATTGAGACCAAGCGCAAGACGGGGTCTGTCAGCACATGGAAGAAGCTGGGCGCTGCGCTGGATGTGGGATGGGAGCAACTGGCGTAGGTCCTTCAAGCCGTGGTAAAAGGTTTAAGATTGAGCGGAGGTGAGGACATGGCAGCTCTCGATTGGTCGCAATGCCCAGCCGTGGAAAGCGTGCCGGGGAGGCTAAGCGGAGCGTGGGTGTTTCGCGATACGCGCATGCCGGTTTCCGCTGTGTTCGAGAACCTTGAGGCTGGCGCGACTGTTGATGAGATCACGGAATGGTTTGACATCTCGAAAGAGCAGGTGATCGAGGTCTTGCAGTTCGCCGCTCGCAGCCTTGCCGCACCGGTTCCCGCACAGACGGTAAGCGCGTCCCCCCGAGATGCTCATTCTCTTTGACCATGGCGTGCCAGCGCCATTGGCTCCTTACCTGGTTGGCTACACGGGAACGGAGGCATGCAGAATTATTACGCCACGTACTTGCGCTACGTAATGTCATTGTGTAATAATCGCAGCATGCACATTCTCGATTGCCTCATTGCTGCCCCACAGAAGGACCTGAGCCCGCTCCAGCAGTTGAAGCTGTACAGGGAGTTCCTTGGACTCACACAAGCTCAGCTAGCGGCAGCAATGGGAACTACGCAAACATCTGTGGCCCGCTGGGAATCAGGCAGTTCCCCGATTTCAGTGAGGACCATGGGGCACGTTCGGGCTCTCGTCACAGCCAACGTTGGCGAAGAGATTCGTGGGCTCTTCGCCGTTCTTGTGCCGAGGTTGGCGCTGTGCGACTTCAATGGGCTATGCGGCGTTCCGAGGGCGGAATTTACTAATGATAACAAGGGAAATCTGTATCTCGGAACGGTCTTCATCGATGGATATCGAAAACACTCCCTTCACTTCCGCATTGACAATCGACAGTGGTATGGCCTGGACCGGGAAGGGCGAGCGGCAAAAGTGGATGGGATATTCCTCAAGTCCATAGTTCAGGCGGCGAAGGCCTCGAAAATGGGATGTCGAAGGGGTAGCAGCGGCTCTGCCTAGAAACAAAATGCTGAGGGCTGGAGAACTCTTGTGCCGCCCGACTTGGGGCGAGAACGCCTTCGTAGTACGCTTCTCTTGAAGGAGGGTGCTTTATGAGCGACGAACGGAAAGACGCTATTATCAGGCAAAGAAAAGAAGCTGAGACCTCGCTTGCACTTTTGGAGGCGGAAGCGAGAACGCTGGCACGGGCGTTTCCTGGTGAGCTGGGGGCGAGCCTGCGCGCCTCGCCGGAATACATAGTGTTTGAATGCCAACTCCCGACAGTGGATGTGAGGTACTACACTCCCGCTGGCGGGAACCGAGTTTACAAATCCGAGGAGGGCTCCGAACGAGTCATAGTCTTGACCGACGAGATTCGTTCGACGTTGCTTCGTATTGCTGATTTGAGTGAACAGGCTTCTCAGCTAAGGGTCTGACGGGATTCGTGCCCTTTATGTAGCCCGCTGAAGAACAGCAGCTCCCTCCACTCCGCTTCCCATTCCCTTCGGGAATGGGAAGCTCCGGTCGGGATGACAGTTTTGTGGCGGGGTAGGCAATTGCGGATCTCCTCTAATAGTCCACGATCCGCTTGTGCCGCAGTTGCTCTAGGAACTGGCTGATGTCGGCGCGAATCTTGGCGGGATCGGCGACGCTGAACTGGGCTTGCAATTCTGCGATGATTTCTGCGAAGGTGCGTTGGCCGTCGCAGCGTTCGAGTACTTGCCGGCCCGTGCCTTGCAGCTTGATTGCGCCTTCGGGGAACAATACTACGCGTTCTTCGCCTGTGTTGTTCTCGGCACCCCAGCGGCAGCCGGTTGCCAGGCGTGGCTGGCTGGAATCTTCGGGAGGGGGCATGTTAGCGGCCTGTGCCCTGAGTGCGATCCGCTGCAAACAAAAGCAGGTTCCTCCGCTCCGCATTGCGATTGATGAAGCCAATCGCAATGCTCCGGTCGGAATGACAGAGTTTTGGGTTGCATCTCTGATTCACGTTAGCTGGCCTCTATCCGGAACGCGCCGGGCGGCGGCCATCCGGGCTGGACGTAGGCGAAGTAGAGTGCGTCGAGCTGCGCCCATAGAATGTCGCACTTGTCGCGCAGGGCCTGGATCACCAACTCCTGCTCGGCCCGGGTTTTCGCGTTGTCGTAGACATAGTTCACCGCGAACTGCGAATCCTCCGGCGCCTGATACAGTCTGGCTTCGAAATAATCCAGACCGTTCGCCAGCCAGGGATAGTGCTGGCGCAACTTATCCACACGCAAGGTGATCAGCTTGGGGGAAAACAATTCCGTCAGCGAAGAGGCGACCGCCTCCAGCAGTGACCGGCTGCGAACGATATTCAAATATTCGTTCACTGCAAAACGAGTCGCCGGAAGAATTCCTTTGCCGGCGCGCACCTGTGCCGCATCGAGGCCCGTGGCTTCCGCCAGCTTTACCCAGCGCTTGATACCGCCTTCGCTGGTGGCGTCGCCATCGTGATCGACCACGCGCTTGCGCCAGGCGCGGCGGAAGACCGGGTCGGGACCGCGCGAAAGAATGATCGAATCCTTGATGGGGATGATGCTTTGATAGTAGTAGCGGTTCAGCGCCCAGGCCTGCAGTTGTCCGCGGCTGAGCTTGCCTTCGTGCATCAACAAATGGAACGGATGCTTATGGTGATAGCGCTCCTCGCCGGTGGCCTGCAATACGGCGCGTAACTCGTCGAGCGACAGCAGGGGGGCGGGTTGCAACGCTGTTTCGGTTTCTACATTTTGAACTGCCATCCATCCTCCGCGATCTCCCAGCCTGCCCCCCGCACCTGGCGATATTGAGAACTCGCCTCGTCCAGCATGGGATTGGTGTTATTGATATGCAGGAATATTTTACGCGGGCGGCGCAGTCCCGCCAACTTCGCCAGAATATTTTCGACCGGAATGTGTCCCATCTGCAGAGCGGTTTGCCCGCTGCCTTGCACGCGAATCAGTTCGCCGTCGCTCCAGAAGGTGCCGTCGAAGAGCAGGACGCCGCAGGCATCGAGTTGTTCCAGTAACGCTTCATCCACATGAGGAACGGCCGGCATGTAGGCCAAGCGCCCGCCGGAAGGCGAATTGATGAAGAAGCCGAGCGAAGCTTCACCAGGCGCGAGTTGCGACTGCCGATCTGCGGTGACGTAGGCGGGGTAGTGGGTGCTCAACGACCACGCACAGCAGCGCAGGCCGGAGTCTTCACCTTGGGCGTTGCACAGATGAAATTCCTTGCCGGACTCAAAGTCGGTCCACGCGGTTTGATTGGGGATGCGCTGCAACATGCCGAACATCGAATTATCCTCGCGGAGAATGCGGCGAACGGAAGCGGTGGCATGAACGCGCAGCGGCTGAAGTTCGCGCAGCAGGAGCAGCCCGAGGACGTGGTCGAGGTCGGCGTTGGCCAGCGCCAAGCCTGCGATTGGCGACTGGCGCACGCCCGCGCGCGGATGCAACTCGGGCGAGGCCTCGATTTGCACTCGCAGGTCGGGAGACGCGCCCAGCAGAAACCATGAGCCGCCGTCCTCGGTGATGGCAACCTGCGTTTGCATGCGCGGCTTGCCGTGGAATGTGCTGGCTCTTACGGCCCGGCAATTTGCGCAGGAGCAATTCCATTGCGGAAACGCTCCTCCGGCCGCAGAACCAAGAATCTTGACTTGCATCTCTCGTGAGTTTACAGCCTGAGGTTGATGCGGGAGGTAATTTCGCGAGAACCTGCGGATCTTACTCGTGGGTCTTTGCTGATGAATCTAGTGAGCACTCACTCGATCGAAGATGACAGAACTTGCAACTTTTGCATGATTTGCGGGCGGCAAGTGTGAAAGATCCTGCAACTCCGCGAGTATTGTCCTCTAACAATGCGCTTTCTGCTTGCGTTCGCAGCGCGTCTACTTGATACTGCAAATGGCCCGCCGGGTCGATGCGGGTTTCAGCCCTTCCCCGCCCTCCCCGCTTTTTCCTCTCAAGAATTACATCGGATGGTTCCCCACGTTTATTTTGCGATCCACTTCGACAAGGCTAACTCTGCAGGTGAGATAGTTACGCTGTTGCTTTGAGGGCACACGGTGGAAGGAGCGCGTTGTATCACGCGAGAATGAGGCCGGGAAGAGACGGCAAAGAGAATCAAGATGCCAAGACCCATACAGGCGAGAGCAATCCCGATCGCCACGCGTTGTACCCGCCGTGACTGGGGAGGGGCGATTAGCTGACCTTTAAGCTCAGGTCCGACTTCGCTGAGTGAAGCAGTTACGCTCGGAACTGCTTTCTTGTAAACACCCCAGATCATCAACGTCAATGCAATGAAAGCCAGGTAGACGAAGAAAGGGATTCCAATCGCAATCGCCATTCTGTGACCCTTGGGACTCAACCCGGCGTAGATATCCAGAAACATTCCAGGAAGGTAAGCGCCTGGAATTGCAATCAAGGAAATCAGCTGTGTGGCACTCCGATACATTCTGACAAATGCTCTGATTTTGTCTTCGTCAGACCTCGACTCAACGAAGTAGCATTTCTTCTTGAGGCCAAAAGGAATAAAAACTAGCCGTCCGCTTGGATCTTTTCTGAAGTGAGATTCAACCGCAATGTCCATCAGCTGAGAGAACGGAGAGATCATAATCCTGCTCCTGCGTTCCTACCCCCGGCCCGCAGCCGCCGCGCAGCGCACTGGGTTGAACGTCCCACAGCGTGACTTCTGGGGAAAGGCTCTCGACTCCCACTTCACCGGCCAGTTCCGTCCCGGGCTTGCCGCACCACACGATGCGGAATTGAGCTTTCGTTCCTTCATACAAAACGTCGACCAGGTCTCCCGGCTTCAATCGAGCGTCCACGCACTGCAGAGTAGCGCCGCGGCCGCTGATGGTACGCAGGCTGGCGGGCTGAATAAACGGGCGGGAATTACTGTCCATGCCCCAGATTTGTACGGGAAGGTCGACGAAGACACGCGACTGCCGGCGCCGGTCCATGGCAATCTCCTTGGGCTCAAAGCGAGTTCAAGGGATGGTAGGCGGGACTGGCGGGTAAACAAAGGTAACCACAGTCACAGGCGAGAGCGTGCCGAAAGTTTGTTGGGCGAAGCTGGGAGGTAATCCTGCGTAGCTCCAGACTAGTCGAGGTCGCCGAGAGAACAGGCGCCCGGACCGCGGGGATCGCCGCAGGAACCGCAAGCACCGGTAGAAGCCGACGCGCCAGCCGATCCCTTCGCGGAGACAGCGAAAACGCTAAGCTGTGGGCTTAACTTTTTGCTTTGGCACTTGGGGCACTTCGCCTTGTCGCGGCCGAAGATCAAGGTTTCAAACTCGTGCTGACATTCCTGGCAGATGTATTCAAAAATCGGCATGTCGATTACTCCCGTGCAGCGGACTGCTCCTATTAGAATCAATTTGCACGAACTTCGCAAACTGGAGCGGATTGAGCCTTCGATCTCCTAGTTCGGAAAGAAGTCCGGAAACGATCTTCAACGGCGGCGTGGCGGTGAAGCCGCCGTCTCCGCGTCCCGCTTTTCGTCCGCATCGCTGGCTGCGGGGCGGACATGTGCAAACTCTCGCCGCCTTCTTTCTCTCGCGCCGAATCCATCTGCCACCGGCCGAGCGGCGTCTCATCGAAGTAGAACCCGGCGTCCCCGTGCTCTGCCACTGTCACTGGCAGGCGGACCGGCGCAGCCCGCTGACTCTGATTGTGGTGCATGGCCTCGAGGGATCGAGCGAATCGCAATACATGCTGGGCATCGCCCGCAGCGGCCTGGCCGCGGGCATGAACGTGGTGCGCATGAACCAGCGCAACTGCGGCGGCATGGATCACTGTGCGCCCACGCTTTACAACTCCGGCCGTTCCGCGGACGTGGCCGCGGTGGCGCGCAACCTGGTCGAGCGCGACGGAGTTTCCGCTTTCGTGCTGGTTGGTTTTTCCATGGGCGGCAATCTGGTTCTGAAGCTGGCGGGGGAGTGGGGCAACAAAGGACCGGAGGAATTTCGCGGAGTGGCGGCGGTGTGTCCGGCGGTGAATCTGGCGGCCGGGGCCGACGCGCTGCACGAACCCGCCAATTGGATCTACGAATACTATTTTCTGCTGCAATTGTTCCGGCGCTTTCGCCGCAAGGTGAAGCTGTTTCCAAGCGCCTATGACGCTTCGCGTCTCCGCGGAGTCAAAACCCTGCGCGAATTCGACGACCGGGTAACGGCGTACTACTGCGGTTTCACCGGGGCCGACGATTACTACGACCGCGCCGCCGCCGCCCATGTGGTCGACCGCATCGCGCGTCCTGCACTGGTGATCCACGCGGCCAACGATCCGTTCGTCCGCATCGTGCCGGAGACGCGGCAGAAACTCCTCGCCAACCGCAACATTACTTATATCGAAACCGAGGATGGCGGCCACTGCGCGTTTGTGGGCGAACGCGACCTCGATTCGACCTACGGGGATTCGACCTACGATGGGCGGTGGGCGGAGCGCGAAGTGGTTGAGTTTGCGAAGCGGTTTCGGTAGCGCCACGCTTCAGTGCGTATCCCTTTACGAACTGTCATCCCGAGCGAAGCGAGGGATCTGGGTGTTTGCCGGAAGCACCGAGACAGGTGGTGCAAGCAGGAACCAAGATCCCTCGCTTTGCTCGGGACGACAAGAGTGTGTCTCAGTTGGCGCGGGCGGGACTTCGGAACCAAGTTAGGACCTGGGTGCCGTGTCCCTTGAGCCGCGTCCGCAGAAACGCGAGAATGAGCATGGCGAGAAAGATTGTCAGCAATCCCAGGGATGCGCTCCGGATGCTCTGGGTGTGTTTGGGCAGGATCGAGAAACGTCCGTACACGAATTCGATGTGTACCCAGTAGACCAGCAGGGAAGCCTGTCCTAGCTGAATGAGAGGACTGAATCCCCAATGCCCCGCGGGCTTTTGTCCGAAACCCCAGCGGCACCAAGCATAACTCGCCGTCAGAATCACGAGCAGCATGCCCACGCGGATCAGCCAGAAGTTCGGGCTGGTGTGCCAGTAGTCATAGACCGCGTAAAGCTGCCACGGCTGAGCATCGAGCCAGCGAGCGGCTGCAACGAAAATTAATCCTGCAATACCCGCCAAACAGAAAGTCAGGGCTTCGCGTTTGCGCGCCCACTCGCTTTGCAAAATAAATCCCGTGGCCAATCCCGCGAAAGCGAAGGCGCTCCAGGGAAAAATTGGGAAGAGCCAGGCCTGCGGCGTGCCCAGGTTGTGTACGCCGTTGAGGTAGGATTCCAGCGGCCACGGCAGCCGGTTCGGCCTCCACGTTGTCCAAATCGGTGGCGTGAGAAGAGAAATCAGCAGAGCCGTTCCTGCCGAAGCGAGCACCAGAGCGAGCCTGCCCTGCGCTCCACGGTGCAGGGACAGCACGGCCCAACAGAGCACGCCCATGAGCATCATCGAGAGGCCGATGGTGTTGAGCACATCCACGCGCAGCAGGTCGCTGAGCGGCGCCCAGCCCCAGGCGATGGCGTATTCCTGCAGGCGAAAGAGAAGTCCAAAGGCAAATATCTCCGCGCCGCGGCGGATGGTGGCGCGGGCGATTTGCGCGGGCGGCAGATTTTTCTTCCACAGCTTTTCGGTTACCAGCGCGAACGAAATGCCCGCCAGAAACAGAAATAGAGGGGCGGGGAAGGTTCCTCCCAGTTGCGAGTACATGAAGAACTTGCTCTGGCGCGCAGCGGGGCTGAGCCAGGAATCGTAGCAATGCGTCTGGAACATCAGGACGCAGGCGAGGCCACGCATCCAGTCGATGTATGCGAGGCGAGATGGAGCGGCGGAGGTCAATGCGACACCGCATGATACTCCAGCGGATGCTCGTGATAAATGCTCGTGAGGGCCGGGCGAGGATACAATCGGTTTTAAGGGAGATGCAGCCATGCAAGTGAACATTCAGTGCCCGATTTGCAAGAAGACCACTTTGGCCGTGAGGCTGTTTGGACCGCACGCGGCGTACGCGACGCGTTGTCCGGCGTGTGGGCCTATTTCTGGGTTCGTGCTTTTCGGGCCAGCGCCGATCGAAGTGCGAACGCCCACAGCCTAGGTCACCGAACGGGTTCTACGCCTATCCTTACGTTCGCGGTGCGGGCATCGTCGTCCAGCTCAAAGGGACTATCCCCGACTGGCTCGGCGAAGTAGTGGTGGCGAACCTCAAGAACACGGTACAGCGCGCTGCCCTCGATTGTGCCGGGCAGCATGACAATCTCGCCAACGCGAGGTAGGAACAGCATGTCCTTGAACGGCACATCATTTACGCCAACGCGGTCACGATTATTGATGAACATGACGTGCCCCTCACAGGCACCCCTCTCCCGTGCCACAGCGGCCTCTTTGCGTGCTTTGTAAACCTGCCAATAGGTCAGCCCCAAGGTGGGCAGCCCGATGAGGGTGCCGACGATGCCGCTCCAGACCCCGACGGTGTTAACGATGTCGCGCATGGTGCCTCCCTTAGCGCTAGGGTAGCACTGCGAGGCAGCGAGTCGCCTTTAGTTGGGGCAACGGTGGGCCTTGTACCACTCCGCCCCTTGCTCCAGGCTCCACGCCCGGTCACGGATGCTATCTTCCACGTCGTCAGCGGCTTCGTCTAGGGAATTCATCGCATCGATAATGGATACGGAGGTTTTGGTTCGGCTCAGCTTGGAGCTGCAGTGGACAAAATCGCCGAGGAGAGCACGTCGTTCCACCCTCAGGGAAAACAAAACGTCAACCATTCTTGACGCAGCGGGTGTCTGCGGGGCCTGGGTTAATTCCCGCGTTTGCTGTTCTATGTGGTCCCAGCCGATTTCACTCTCAGTCCCAGATCCGCAAAGTTTCATCGCTGCGCTGTGCGTCTTGTGGGCGTGCTCCAAGGCTGCCAGTGCGTTGCGTAGAGCTGAGGGTGGGTCGCCAGCGTAGGCACACAAGGCCGCACTTAAGAGAGCCGCCGTGATTAGAAGGTGTCTCATGAGGCCGAAGTATAACCCAGGGTGGCGAGTCCGCACCGGGCTGAGGAGTGAGGGTTTTTGGGGGCTGGCCCAGCCGTGCTCTAACACGGCTCGGGATGCCCCACCCGTGGCGGTTTCACGGGTGGGCCGCTGCGAACTCTCCCTGTATGTTCATTGGTCACAGCTAAATCGTCGCGTTCCTGTTACATCGTTTCAATGCCGACAAGCCTGCACCGCTACTGCGGCGCTGGATACTCCCACTTTATTACTACAAGTTGCTATCAGCGCCGTCCGCTTCTGGGCGCACCCCGCTCTCGCGATCTCTTCCTCGAGGTCATGGAGCAGGTCCGCCAGCGCCATCAATTTGTAGTTGTCGGTTACGTGGTCATGCCTGAGCATGTCCACCTTCTTGTAAGCGAGCCGGAGCGCGGAAATCCTTCACAGGTGCTGGCCGCTTTGAAACAAACCTTCGCCCATCGGCTGCTGCGCGAACTTCGCGCTAAAACCGGTGCCCAGACAGACGCTCTTTGGAGTACACCCGTCGCCGTAGGACACGTTTGGCAACGCCGCTTCTACGATTTCGTTGTCTTTACCGAGAAGAAACGCGTGGAAAAGCTGCGCTACATGCACCGCAACCCCGTCCAGCGCGGTTTAGTTCTGGAGCCCGAGCAATGGCTGTGGAGCAGCTTCCGACATTACGCCTATGACGAACGCGGCCCAGTTCTGGTCAATGAGACCCGAAAGGCAGAGCTTCGCATACGCAAAATCTCGTGAGCCCATCGGCATCGCGGCCCACCCGTGAAACCGCCACGGGTGGGGCATCCAGTTCGTGCTCGCTCGGGGAAATACGTCGCCTGGGCCAGCCCACGGCGCCTCACTGGCTCTGTCAAGTAAATTACCGCTCTCATTTGGCCTCAACCTGACTTTGTTCCCTAGCCAGATGGAATCTCAACATCAGCGGCAGGACCGAAGACCAGTACTTCCAAGTGTGCCCACCCGGTCCACTCGACCATACATGCGGGATACCGAGATCCGTTAGCTCCTGGTGCAAGTCCCGCATTGTGGCGAAAAGACGATCATTCGATCCACAGGCCAGGAAAAGTCTGGGAATAGGGCCGGGCACCACGATTGTCTGCTTGCCCCGGCCCTTGGAATCGAGAGGCCCAGGCGGGGGAGGTTGCGATGGCCAGAAGCTCCACTGTTTATCGACGAGACCACTTACCACGCTGACGCTGGCGAACCTGCCGGGATAGCGCCGTCCCACATCCAGCGACAGATAACCGCCGAAGGAGAAGCCGCCGATGGCCCAACGCCGGCGTTCGAAAGGGATGGCATAGCGGCGTGAGACCGTTCCCGCCACTTCCTCCGCCACAAGGGTCAGATAGTTAGGGTATGGGAAGCGATCCGAGTACTGCCGGTAAAAACTGCTGAAGCGAACGTCGGGCAGGACCATGATCGCGGGCCGCACCTCGCCCCGGCCCAGCATCTCGTCGTACACCTGGTCCACTTTGAGAGATTGCAACAGGTCCTCTGGCCGGTCCCACCAACCGTGATTCAAGATGAATACCTCAGAGGGGGCAACCTGCGTCTTGGGTAACGTCTTTGGCACGAGGGCCAGGAAAAAGCGGGGCTCGTTCATTTCGTTGGACCAGAAACGAACCCGTTCCACGGCGAGGTTGGTGCGCTCCGAGAGGCGCACCACCTCGACCTGGCCGGGGGCGAGCGGCGCCTTTTCAAACGCCTCCTTGTGTTGCCGGCAGGCGGGCAGGAGCAACATTGCGGTCACTGCCAGTCCCCGTATTCTCCAACGGTTCAACAAGGCGACACCTCACGGAATTTGCTGTGCGCTACCGGTAGCGGCGCCGGCGCCCTGGCTGGCCAGTTTCTTGCGGATCAGCTCTTCGATCGAGTTCAGGCTATCCATGCTATGCGCGTCGATTTCTCTCGGCATGAATTCGACGGCGAAGTGCCTTTCGAGAAAAGCGACGAGGCCGACCATGCCGATCGAGTCGATCAGCCCGCCGGTGACGAGCGGGGTTGAGTCTTCGATAGTTGTCTGGTGCACACCTAGAAAAACATTTTCAGCTATGAACTGCCGGACTTCCGTCTTGATGTCCATGGTTTAATACCTCCGCGATTCCGCTTTTTCAGGCTCGGGCAAGCGTCACCCCCCAGGTGAAACCGATCCCCGCGGAAGCGAATAACAACAATTGCCCGGGACGAATTCGGCCCTCGCGCCGCAGATGCACATAATTGATGACGAGATCGCTCGCAAAGGTGTGACCATATTCCGCCATGGGAGTTGGCGGCAGGCCGCCCTCGGGCAGTCCCACCATCCTGCGGAAGCCGTCGCGATCCCGCTGGCTGATGTTGGAATAGATGAAATGGTCAACATCACTCAAGGTCAGCGAAGAGGCCGCCAGAACTTTTTGCACCAGCCGGAGCAGGTTCAAATAGTAGATCGGCATCACCTCGTTTTCAATGCATAAAGCATCGACCTTAATCTCGAGGCGGTCGTTCACCTTGACTAAGGCAATGGCCTCGTGCAGATGGCCGAGCGTCAGGGCTTCGACGCCCAGCAGCAAAGGGCCTTCGGCGCCGTGGCGGCGCAGAATAACGGCACTCCCGGCGTCGCCTTGCACGGTAACTGGAAGCAGTGAGCGGTTGCCGTGAGGCGCGGTGTCGCCCGTCACCAGCAGGGCGGTCTGAATGCTTTCATCGGTGCTCATCCAACCCAGCGCCGTCTTCATGGCGAGGTGAAGCGCCCCGCAGCCGCCGGTTTTGAAACTCAAGTTCAGCGAAGTTTCGGCTCCAAGTTCGGCGCTGAGTTTGTGGGCGAAGGAGAGATACTGCGCGTTCTCTCCGGGGAAAGTGCTGTAATCCAAGATCAGATTGATGTCTCCCGCCGCAATCCCAGCTTCCGCTATCGCCGTTGAAGCGGCTTCGAGAACTAAGTCATAGGGTTGCTTGCCGCCGCATACACGGACGCGACATAGTCCGAGACCTTCCGCGGCCTTTTGTCGCGCTCCCGGGCTCAGCGGAGCGAGCGTTTTCTCCACTCGATCTCGTTCCCGCTCCAAGACCGCTTCCACGGCCTCCTCGTCGGGCGGAACGGCGTACGCCGCGGATGCAATTCGCACATTCATGTTCACGGCAACTCCAGCAGCAGCGCCGCAAAACCACTATCGCCGGATGTTCCTAACAGGAGAGCCTGCCCGCTCGGTGGCCGGCTGCTCAAGGCCAGGATTAAGTGGAGAATAGCGCCGCTATCGGCAAGACCCGCAGCCACGCCCTGAGGGGGGACGATGGCCGCACCGTGTCCGGCAATCGCGCGGGCCAGGGCGGTTGTAGAACTGGTGGCGCAAGGCGCGCCATTACCGGCACAAATGGTAAGACTCGGGACGGAACCGCCCAGCATCTGGCGGATGGTTTCAACCGGCTGTCCGCCTGCCGCCCAGCAGCCGGAGCGGAGATGGGCATAGGAGCGCACTTCCCGGCGGCCCTCCGGTTCCACTACCAACGCGGCTATCCCTTCGCTGGGCACAAAGCCGCCGCTTTCCGGCAGCGGCTCCGAGTTGTAGCAGGCTGGCGACAATAGACCTGCCGTCTCGTACCATTCGTAGATGGGGCGGGTGAGCGTGTCGCCCGCAACGACGACGGCCAAGTCAGCCTGCCCGTGGCGGAGCAGGGAAGCGGCTTGGATCAATGCGCTCTCGCCCGCAAAGCCCTTGCTGCCGACCGTGATATTAGGCCCTCGCAGGCCATGAAACAAAGCCACATGACTGGCCGGAGCGTTGGCGAGCCCCTCGGGGAAGGGGCTGGGATCGGTTCCCGACCAACCATTTGCGGCAGCGCTTTGGTAGAAAGCTTCCGTGAGTTCAACACAGCCGAAGCCGGTGGCGAGGACCACCGCAACCCGGGATCGGTCCACCCGGCTCAGGTCGATCCCAGCATCCTGAATGGCCAGGGACGAAGCTACCAAAGCCCACGCCGACAGGCGATCCAGACGCCTGATCTTCAGGCCCGGCACGAGGCTGGCGGGGCGAAATGGCTTCACGAGAAACGCTCGCCGCAGTCCAACGGTTGTCCATGCGGTGATGGGTTGGGGTTCCAAAGGACACTGTGGGATTAGTCCGGCGAGCGGACCGTAGGGACTCACTGAACCTGTGCCGGTTATTGTTGGCAAACTCGGAGTCATGAGCGGCCGCTTCCGAATATGAGCGACGTGTTGCTGCCACCAAACCCAGCGGAAACCGACATTGCCAGCGGTAGCGCCTGGCGTCGAACTTCTCCCCGGAGCCAGTTCACACTCGGGCCCTCGATGGGGTCGGTCAACCGCAGCGTTGGGAACAGTACGCCGCAACGAACGGCGGTGATCGCGACGGCCGCTTCCAACGCGCCAGCAGCGCCCAGACAGTGTCCGAAATAAGACTTTGTCGAAGATACGGGAACGGGACAGCTGCGTTTCCGGAAGGCGGTCTCGTAGGCGTTAGCCTCGGCAATATCGTTCAGGGGGGTGCCCGTGCCGTGGGCGTTCACATAGCCGATCTCATCGCAGCCGGCCTCCGCCATTTCCATGGAAAGGCACATGCAATCCGCCAAGCCGTTTCCCTGTTTCTGTGGCGCGGTGGAATGAAACGCGTCGTTAGTCATGGCCCATCCACGCAATACGGCCAGAACGTTGGCATTACGCGCCGCAGCCCCGGCGAGGGTTTCAAGCACGAGCACTGCGGCGCCTTCGCCCAGGTTGAGCCCCTTGCGATTCTGGTCAAAAGGCCGGCAGGGGTCGGGGTCCAGCGCCTGCAGGGAGTTGAACCCGCTCAGCGTGAACGGGCACAGTGCGTCACTGCCCCCTGCCAGGATCATGGGCGCGACTCCGTCGACCAGCAGGTTGGCGGCGATCGCGATCGCCATCGCTCCCGAAGCGCAAGCCGCAGAGACGCCACAGCGTGGTCCGTGAACGCCCAAGTCGTCGCCCACGGCGTCGGCAACATGCGCCACCGGATAAGAGGCGGCGCGCAACAGACCGCCGCGCCGATACCAAGCGGCCGGATCCCGAGCGATTTCTGGATCGATCTCGCTCAAGCCCGCGACCGTGCTGGCCATGACGACGCCGCTCTCCCGGAAGGCAGCGCTCTCGCAATCGAAATCCGCTACCGCATCTCGAGCCGCCACCGTCGCGAGTCGATCGCTGCGGGAGTATCGAGAGCTGGAGCCTTCCGCCGGAAGCGGAAATCCGCAGACCTGGGCAGTCGTGCCTGCGAAGCCGGGATAAAAGTCCTTCGTGGGCGCCAGACAGCACTTGCCCGATAACAGGCCTGCCTGCAGGCAGTCCAGGCCGATGCCATAGGGGCTGACCACGCCGACACTGGTAACGACGATGGTTTTCCGGGTATCAGTCACGGGAGGCAACCGGCCAGAAGTCAAAAAAATTCAACCACTGATCGTAATGGGTCGTCAACGTTTTTTCCAGGAACCGGACGGCTTGGCACAAACCGTTTTGCAGTCCGGCGTCGCGGTCACCGGATGGGACCGGAGGGATCGGATCGCCCATTTGAGGGCGGTAACGCAGCCAACCTTCGCGAATCACGAAGCCCGGCAGCACCGGGGCGCCCGAGACCTGCGAAAGCAGGAAGGGGCCCAGCGGAAAGGCAGTGGGTTGCGAAAAAAACGGGACCTCGGCACTATGACGCTGATAGACGCGGTCCCCCTGCATGGCCACGATCTCGTTTCGACGCAAGGCCTGCAAGAGTTCTATCGTGGCCTGCACGCCGCCTCTAAGATCCACAATTTTGAGCCGTTCGCTGGCCATCAAATTCCGCAGCATGATCTCCGCCGGCTTGTCCTCGACCACCCGCGCCACGTTGACTGGGCGGCCGTGCATTTCAAGCAGGCGCGAGGCCAATTCCCAATTCCCCAGATGTGCCGTCCACACGATGAGCCCATTGCCCGCGGCCAGGCATTGGTCGATCTTGGCGCTGCCACGTTCCTGGTCCACCAGCATGGAGAGCAGTTGGGAATGTGTGGCCCGGGGGACGTAGCAATAGGAAACCATGAGGTCGCAGAACGAATAGAAGACTTTATAAACCTTCCATTGTAGTGCGAAACCGCGCTTGCCCGAGACCCGGCGCAGATTGCGGGCTACTGCCTGGTGCTCCCGCTTCAACATGAGGAAGAAGATCAACGCCGTTACCGCTGCGATGGGGGGATGGAGGAAGCGTGGCAGCCACGGTATGGTGCCAAATATAATTCGCTGAGCCGTGATGTTGTGAAAGCGGTGCTGATACCAGCGCGTCAATTTTTGCCTGCCGTCATGAGGTCGCCCGCATTGTGAATCACTTTCCTCTTCAACACCGAGTACAGGGGAACGATCTGCATGTCGCTATACCCGATGGAGCGGAGAGTGCAATCCGCGTCGTCAAGGGCGGCGAGTTCAGCTGCAGCCAGCCGAGGCTTGGGTTCTGGCGGAGGAATTGGTCTCGTTGCCGGACTTAGTGTTCGTCTGCGTCTCGCTCTGCCGTACCGACACGGCTTCCTTGGTGGTAACGATGATTCTCACACCCCTACTCTCTAGCCTCTCAAGGTCTTTTTTCTTGTAGTAGCCCTTAATGTCTTTGACAGAAAGATCGCTGGACTCAAGGTAATAGAAGAAAGTCCGAAACGGACCCTGGCCCGACTGCCCCTCAGGGCTAGTGGTAGAAACAGCTAGGCACGGGTGCGTTGGCTTGGCTTCTGCTGGCGGCTTAGCGTCCTGTGCGAACGCCACAGCGTAGATCCCCAGCCCCAGTAGGATCGTGGCGTTGGTTCTCATGTTCCTCCTATGTCCCTCGGTTCGAGGCGACCGGTGGGTACCTCGGGCTGAACGCCGTACATGTGTCGTGCTTGGACACCGTGGGATTGCCTGCCGGGGGATGTAGTGTCAGGTTCCTGCCGCTGCCATTTTGGATTCGATGATCGCCGCCAAAGCGTCGACACTTTCCAGGTGTTTCTGGTCGAACTTGGCGTGCACCAGCTTAATACCGAAGTGCCTCTCAATCTCAAGAACGAGTTGAAGGATATCGATGGAATCGACTTCCAGCTCGCCACCGAGCAGCGGCTGATCGTCGCGCAGATCCTCCGGGGTCAAGTCGGTGATCCGCAAGCTCTTCAGAATAATCGGCTTGAGTTGTTCCTTAACGCTCGCCATCTGATTTATTTGCAGCAGCACAGCATAGCACAAAGCTCACCGCCTAAGGCGGCCAGCCGAGGTTAGGTAGCGTCTGAAAAGTGCGTTGGTGGAAAACTCTTAAGGCAGCTTCAAAACCAGCCGATACTGTTACTAATTATCGTGGCATTCATATAAGCGAAGCGCCTGCCATCCAGTGACCGGAGATGTGGCCGAACGCCAGGGACGGCATCTCTGAAACGTTGCTCAATCTCGTCAGTACCGACTCTCCTACCGCCCTCATTGTATGGATGAGAAATCGCAAAGAGATGGTACTCGTCTGCTGCTTTGCGCTTAACGGCCTCTCTAAGAACGTCCTTGATCGAAAGCCGCTTCCTCGGGCGCGACGGCTGCAGGGCGATCACAAGCCCCAGACAGTTTGGGCTATTTGCAACCTTCCTCAGGATGCCCGCCAGCGTTGCCCTCTTCATGCCTGTCTCTTGGGGCGAAGCGGCTACGACGTAAATCCATTTCTTAGTTACGAGATCAATCATCCGCTTAGAGGCGTTCGTTCTACACCCGGTTAACGCCTGAATAATTGTGCTCTTACCGGAGTTCCGATCTCCTACCACAGCGACAAACTTCTTGGCCTTCATGGTTCACACTCGCAGCAACTATGCAGTCCTTCGGAATACAATGTGTCGGGAGAATGAAAAGCCCGGCGCGAGGCCGGGGCATTTTCGATTGAGCCTAGACACTTCAATCGTAAGCCCTTCGTCGCGCCCCATGCAAGTGCGCGATGAAGAGAAGAATATTTCCTCCACCATTACCGCCGCTATCACTGAAAGTACTCGGCGAAGTAGAGGATGTTGAAGAATACGCGCGTCTTTCCCTACATCGTTGCGGCGACACCAGATACTTCAATGCGGAAAAAGCAGTGCGAATTTTGCGAACCTGTGTCGTGGAATCACTCGATGTACAGATCGAGCACTACAAATCGCTGCCCAGCTATCACCCGGAATGGATTCGAGACGTAACAGAGAAAACGATTGAATCTGTCGTCGGCCTTGTTGGGATCAGCGGCGCGGAACATTGGGACTTTTTTCAGGCTGAAGTACGACAAACCGTCAAAGAGCATCTGGCAGCCAAGGCGCGAGCCGTTAGAATCGCGCCGAAAGCGACGGGTTCCCCCGCTCCTCCCAGCAAGACGGTCACGACGAATCCAAAGGAAATTACACTCAGCAACAGGGAGCGTATCGAGAAGTTCATCCTAAAGATGGCCGACTCAGGGACAAAGATCACTCGTAAGAAGATTTGGCTCACAGCGGGCTATCGAGACGCAACAGAATTTGAGCGATTTCAACGAGGTTCCTCCGGTAATCGGGCTGCAAACGCCGCATTTAATCGCATACTCTCAATGGAAGCGGACGCTTTCTTAGAACTCCTGAAGAAATCTAATCGCTAGGGTTCCCGCACTTTCCCGTATATTCCCGTACTCTCCCGTGTTTTTTGCCCGCGCTCCCGCTCTTGCATCCCGCTCAACGGGCTGGCTTAGGCTCTCAAATTGAAAGGGGATAACTCATGAAAAGCAGAAGAGTGCGAAACAGAGGCCCACCACGGCGCGAGCAAAGTAAGCAGGAGAGCGGTAGATCAGGGGAGCGCCCAACGCTCCCTTGGTTTGTAAATTCTAGCATGGTGGTAAAATCAAAGTGCGCTCCGACGCGAGTTTTAAGTGTTCGACGGCCCCAGATGGAAGCTGGGGCCTTCTCTTATGGAGTGATGGACTATGCCTTTCCAAAAAGGTCAAAAGGTTTATCTCAACAACGTTCCGCCAGTGATTCACGGAACTATCACGAACATCATTGACGAAGGACCGGGCGAAGAACCTAGCATTGTTATGCAGCCCACAGCGATCCGCCGCCGTGCTTCCGATTTCGAATCAGCCGACCTCCCAGAGACGCCCCTCCAAAGGTTTGTGCGCGTAATGAATGGCCCTTTGGGACAGATTCCAGCACAGTGGAATGCTGATCGAAACAATCCAGAATTGCTAGATAAAATGTTCGAGCTCTTCTCGGAAGTGGGATGGCTCAAGCCACCTCCCAAGAAATAGGGGCCAACGCACCTTTCAGACACTACCCGAGGTTAAACTAAAGCAAGCCGCCATCGACCGCGATTACCTGTCCGGTGATGTAGCTTGCCTCTGGAGACGCCAAAAACACCGCCAGCGCAGCCACCTCTTCGGGCTTGCCAAAACGCCCCAAAGGAATTTCGGAAAGCAGCCGTTTCTCCTCTTTCTCGATGTATTTGGCGGACATGGGGCTGGGGATCACGCCCGGGCAGACTGCGTTGACCCGGATATTGAAGGACCCCACCTCGCGGGCAAGCGCCCTGGTGAAGGCGATAATGCCGCCCTTGGAAGCCGAGTAGTTGCACTGGCCGGCTTGGCCGCGAACTCCGCTGGGCGACACGATATTGCAAATGGCTCCGCTGCCCTGGCGCATCATGCCCGGCAAGGCCAACCGCGAACACAAATACGTGCCGCGCAGATTGGTGCCGATCACTTCATCCCACTGCTCCTCGGACATAAAGGCCAACAGGACATCGCGGTTGATGGCCGCGTTATTTACCAGGTAATCGACCGGACCATATTGTTGTTCGATGCGATCGAACATCGGCGCTACACTCGCATTGTGGGAGAGATCGGCTTCCACAGCCAGAGCCTTTCCACCGGCGGCGGCGATGCGCTCGACCACCTCGGCCGCGGACTCTTTCGCGTGACGATAGTGCACGGCTACGCGGAACCCCGCGCTTCCCAGAGCTTGCGCGATGGCGCTGCCGATGATCCCCGAGGCGCCCGTCACTAATGCGGTCTTCACTGCGGGTTCCCGATCTTCCAGCCGTATTTCAGCCATTATGCTCGATTTAGTGCAACGGCTTGAAGATCAAAATATAAGCTCCCCAACGGGAGTTATAGCGCGCGATATTCCCGTCCAGCGCATAGGAAACTGTGCCTTGCACCAGGATGCCCTTGGGACCGGGGGTGTTGAAGTTAACCTCGAAGCCGTCAAACTTGCGGAATTGGAAAGACTCCTCCAGGTTGCGCGCGCGCGCATAGCTGTACATCCCATCGATCTTCATGAAGTCCATCACGTTGAAACCGTAGTGGAAGTTGGCCATGGCGATGGCGTCAAAAGAGTCCGTACCGCTGGGAATGCCGTGCAGCCGCGGCGCCGAAAAAAACGAGGGGAAGTAACGGGAGAAGCGATCCAGTTGATCTCCGCCCCAGTAGGAAAGATCCCATCCGCCCTTGGTGAACTTTCCTATGTAGTAATCCTTGTTGAAATCGGCGTTGTAGAGCGTGTATGCGTTTTGCGGAGGCTGCACCAATAAGGTGTTTTGCGGCGGCGGGTTTGGCAACGTAGAACCACATCCGGCCGGCTGCTGGGCCAGCGAAGCGCAGCCGAACGGCCTCCAGTCGATGCGCTCGCCGCGTGTCCCCTGCGCGTCGAAGACATAACCTTTTCGGGTGTACTTTATTTCGACGCCCGGAAGCACGGTCAGGCCGTTGCGTGGCAGTTCGTATTGCTCGTCCGCGGAGCTGGTCCTGAGGAAGTTATCATAGGCGAAGTAAGTGTTCGCCGTCAGGCTGAGATGGGTGGTGGCTTGCCACGAAGCTCGCAGGCCGGTGGTTTGCTCCCATGTCCATACCTCGCCTTGCACCAATTCCGTGTTGCCGCTGTACATGCGGTTCTCGCCGGGTAGCCCGGTAAGCGCCAAATCCACCGCCAGGCGGAACTTGGGCCGGTACTGCTTCGAGAGGTCGGAGACCAGGATGGGCCCGGCGAAGAAAGTCGAAAGCTGGGCGCCGGTGTTCCGAAAATCGAAATCGGCAATGCTGATGCCGAGAAACGGAATGGGAAAGTTGAACGTGCCTTCGTACATGGCTCCGCCAATGAGAGACCTTATGCGCTTCCCGCTGTTCTCCACCAAAACGCGATCGTTGCCTTTCTTTTCCAGCGGCTGCAGTCCCCGGTCGGTGTTGCGGTACATGGGGTCCTGGGAACTATGCTCGGCCGCGAGGGCGCCGCTGAATTGCGGAGTGTTGATGACGTAGTCGGAGAACTGCACCGTCCTCTGCAGCACAAAATCGCGCCCCGCCGCATTCAACAACTGCTGTGCCGAGATCGATCGCAGCAAGTTGAACTGATTGCCCTTGCCATCGGCGACCAACTCGAAATTCTGCGTCTCGACGTTAACCAGGACGTTGCTCTTCGCGCCGCGCTGACTCAGGTACTGTTTCACCTCGCGAAAGGTAGTGCCGTCAATCCACACTTTGCCGCTGTAAAGCGCCTCGTCCCGCACCTTGGGCTCAACTCCGACCACATAACACAGGGCGCCGTTGACTTGTTCCGTGCCTAGCAGCTTGTATTCGTAGCGCTCGTTGAGCTTCAATTCGAGGGGCTGGGTCAGGACCTTCTCCGGCTCGATTTGCGGCAGCGGAAACTCGTGGTTCTTGCCGAACTTCACGCCGTTGACGTAAAGCTCCTTTTGGGCGAGTTCCATCTGGCCGGTGCGGTTGAAAAACTGCTTGAGCTGCATGGAGACGTCGAACCCCGGCCCCAGATTGGTGCCTTCAAAGTGCAGGCTCATGAAACTGGAGGCCAGATAGTTTTCCAGCTTCTGTTTCTGCGCTTCGCGGTATTGTTGCCAGCGGGCAATGATTTCCTCGACCTTAAGCTCGATCCCGCTCTTAACTTCCACCGTGTTATACAACGTCTCGGCGTCACTCTGTTGGTGGATGTAAATCAAGGCATACTCGCTGGTGCAAGCGCATGTCTGCACCAAGCCCTTGCCGGTCTTCGCCGGTTCGCCTGCCGGAAGCCGGTCGCCAGTCGCGGGGTCGTACCACTGGATCTCGAATTGCCCTGAGATAGTACCCTGGAGCTCGACCGTCTTTGCGTGGGCGGGGTTCCCATTCGCGCGCGCCACAATCACAAGATCCGGCGACTGCCCGCCGCCGAACCACCGGTGCTCATCGTTCCCCAGGCCATCCACCGCGACACTGAAGTGCGAGGCTGTGGAATCCGAGGGGAACATGTTGCCGGTGATGTAATGCGCCATGAAGCTGTTCAGTGCGCAGACCCGGCTCGCGGCCTTGCTGTCTGGGGGTTCCGACCAGACGATTTCGACGGAGGTGCCGCTGGCCGCGAGCGTCGCCGTCAACAGCGGCGTGGTTCCCGCGGATGTCCCGGCGTCTAACTTGAGGATGAGGGGCTTATTCAGCGCCTGCTCGGCAATCCACGCAGCATCCTGGCGCCAGCCCTCGGAATAGGTCGTTCCCAGCAGATCGGAATAGGTGGCAAGCCGCTTTACAATATCGCCGTGCCGGCCGACAAACCCGGGCTGGAAAGCAAACGCAAGCCGCAAGCCGGTCTGACTGGCCTTGGCGGTGACCGCCAGGCGCAGCAGCCCGAACGCGAACAGATCGGGAGCCGCCAGCGGTTCCTCGATTTCCACAATAACTCCGCGCACTGCGGGCGCCGAGAGAGGCGCCGGTTTCAGGAACGCGTCAACCCGTTCGGTAATCTGCTTCTCGGACTCCTTGCCCGTAAGAGAACCGGCTCCCACGACCACATGCAGCCAGACCTCGGATCCCTCGGGCATGTTCTGGACGGCTTGCGCTTGCTCTTCGAAAAGGCTGGCGGGGCTTTCGTCACCAGCGAACTGGAAAGATAGCGGCGGCAGCACGATCAATTTGCCGGGGAATTCGCACTGTTCAGCCGCCTTCAAGCCCGCACCGAGACCCCGGTCCGTGGGAATGGAGCTGGCAGCCTTGGGTAAACCGGCTTGCGCCGCTATAGGCATGAGCATACCTCCGCAGAGGGCGCAGAGGGCGAAGAGGAAAAAATGACCTGACCGTTTATGAATTGCAACCTCGGATAGGCGATTGAAAACACCTGAAGCCGTGGTGCTCAGTGCACAGCTCATTGATTCTGGCCACCTCTGCCTGTGTCCTGCGGTGAAATGCTCCAGTCATGCACACGACCGCTCACGCACGACCGTGTCTGTTTGATTCCGAACTTATTTTCATTTTGCCGGCGCCGTGCCCCCCTGTTCCCCATCGCCGAGAGGAAGAACATTCACTCCCTTGTCCGTCCGAGCACGTAGGGCGAGGTAGTCGCCAATGTAATTACCGACGTACCTCGCAAGATTACCCTCGCTATTTGAGAAGGTCGCAACGAAGGCATTGTTCTCCGTCGAAACCTCACGTTGAAATTGCATCGTCCCGCTCTTCCCGTCATTGACCTGCAAAGTCAGAATAATGTAATCACTGCCCCCCGCGACGCCTAGCATGACCTTGCTTCCCACGCCCCTCAGTCGATAATCCTTGAGCGCACACTTGACCACCAAATAGGGCTCTTCTGGCGCGGTATCCTGCACAACTCCGATTTTCTTGAAAGCTTTTGTTTGGTCCAAGCGGCTTCTCGCATGGTCCGTAGTGTCGTCCACGAGCGTTCTCGCGCGCTTCTCCCATTTTGGAGGAATCGTGCAGCTCTCGAACAGGATTCCGCGATAGGCCAAGTCTGCAGAGTTAACTGCGGGTGGGGTTTCCTGTTCGGCGGTGACGTATGGGTCTTGTGGGTTTTTCGGCTTCTCCTTTTTTCTTGCGTTTGCCGGCAGGGAAGCACAGATGAGGCCAAGTGCCAGTAGCATCAGTCCCAATCCCCTTACGGTGACAGCGCGTTGGATGCGTTTTGTGCAAAGCTGCGAAAGTTGTTTTTTCATTGTGAACCTCCTATAAATTAAGAACCAATGATGCCTTTCGTGCTTTATCTTAAGTTGACAGGCGGACCGATTCTTCAGAGCTGCGGAGTCTGGCGTCTGCATTGTAACTGCAGAATGGAACCAATTGCCCGTCGGTAGTGACACACTGGATGATGCATCGCTTGAGGCGGCGAAGATTGTAACTGCGCGCGTTCATAAGGTGCAAGTATAACCAAATACATGCAGCCGAATATATGCAGCCGACCCGTACCGTACCAAGTACTGAGTGAAGCCCTCAATCCCGATCACCCGCCGCTCGTTGTCCGCCGCTCGTATTGTCCATTACTGTGCGGCATCCGGGGACTCGTTCAGTTGGGCCGCTCCTGCGCCTTCCCCTAAGAGAATGACAGCGGGAACCAACCAGAGGCCGCCGGCCAGTGCCAGAGCCACGCCCAATGAGGTCACGAGACCCATCTCGGCCAGCGGCGCGAAACTCGATGCCATCAGTGCCCCGAAACCGACGATCGTAGTCAGGTTCGATTGAATGAGCGCCGCGCCCGAAGCCTTCGCGATCACCAGAATCCCGAGGCGCTCGTTCTCCAGGTAACGGCGGACCAAATGGATGCCATTATCGATCCCGATGCCGATGATGAGGGGAATCGCCGTAATGGACATGAAACTGAAGCGGTGTCTCACCAGCAGCAACAGCCCGAAAGTTACGACGATGGCGAATAGGATCGGCATCAATACGAGGAGCGACACGCGGAGGTTGCGGAAACAGAGATAGACAATCAGAACGATGGCAGCCGCGGTCCACACCAATGCCCTGCGGCTGTCGTGAAGGACTTGGCTCTGCATGTCCCGGTTCATCTTGTCGAAGGAGAACTCCACGAACGGACCAAATTGATTCCGCCAGGACTCGAGGACACTCTCCGGAATAACCTGGGTAGCATCGGGATCGGTAGCATAGAAGGCGATGGCCGCGACGTAGCTGCCGTCTTTGGTTTTGCGAATGCTGTTGTCCAGCAGCCCCGGCGGCAGGAATTCGGCGGCCTTTTCCAGGGTAATCGGGTCAGCGCTCTGTCCCAGCTTTCGCAGCCGGTTTATAAAGGGCTGGTGCGGCTCGATTCGAAAGCCATTCTCGCGGAGCGAATCCTCAAGGGCGCGGGCGGAGGCCGCGAGATTGACGTCCGCCAGCGAACTGGCTCGTCCGCTCTGCGTTCGGGCCGAGGGAAGCAGGGCCGTGGGGGAGAAGATGGACTTGAGGACGCCGCGTTGCCGATAGGCTCCCAGACCGGCCGTCAATTCTTCGGCCCTGCGCAGTACTTCCTCCTGGCCGCCGGCGATCAAGAGCACACTTGGACTGCCCTCAATGCCAAACCTTGCGGAAAGCCGGTTCTGCGCGGCCACGGCGGGGTTGTCGGCATCGCCAGCGCTGATCTCGAAGCGCCCTCCGAGTTTGACGGCAGGTAGAAATAATAATGACAGCAGGAACATTCCCAGCGCCAAGGCGACGACGAGGCGGGCGTGCCGGCCCACAAAATCGACGGATTTCCGCGCCATCCAGGGAAGCAAGCGGAAGGTAATGGTCTCCGGCGCGCGCGGCTTGGAGAACCGCCACCATAGCCCCATGAGCGCGGGAACAGTCAAGAGAGTGTGGAACATCATCATGAACATTCCGACGGTGAGGATGAACCCGAACTCCGCCAACGCCTTGAAACTGGAGGTGGCCAGTGAGGCCGTGGCTGTTGCCGCCGTTACGATGCAGAAGATGACGCTAAGCCCGGTGGTTTCAAAGGTGCGCAGCACGGCCGCATCCAGCGTGCCGCCCTTTGCCCATTCCTGCGGCACCCGGTTGAAGAAATGTACGACTTGGTCGTCTCCCAGTCCCGCCAGGATCGCAATAAAGGACAGGCTGATGAGATTTACTTCCCCCGGATAGAAACTTGCTACGCCCGTAGTCCATAGAATACCCAGGCCGGCGGGCAACAGCGACAAAAGCAGCAGCGGAATTCTGGGATAGATCAGCAGGCATAACAGCAGATTGCCCACGATCGAAATGAGGGAAATCCGGCGAATATTCGTTTCGATGAACTTGTGCTCCTGCTCCGCGTAAACGTAAGCGCCGGCCGCGGTGGCCCGCACACCGGAATCCCGGAAGTCCGGTTCCGCGCTCATCGACTGGATGTGCTCCCGTGTCCACTGCACGACCTGCGCGGCGAACTTGTAGTCCACGGCCGGCTGGCGAGGCTCGGCAATGATAAGCAGCGCCTTGTGGTCCTTACTGAAGAACCGGTTCCCGGATCCCCAGGTCAGGTCGAAACTGGCGAATTGCGAGAACCCCCGGCTGTTGTGCGCCGCCACTTCCATGAGACCCAGAGGATCGGCCACGAGGTAATTCGTTCCTAAAGATGAGAACGGCGTGACCAGTTCGGTTACGGCGCGGCGAACGGTTCGATGAATCTGTCGCGGATCCAGCCGCCGCTTCAGATCTTCCGTTTGCTCTGGCAGGGCGAATGACGGAAAGTTCCAGGTAAAGTACCGCACCATGTTGAGCAGTTCTTGTTCCTGCAAGCCGCAGCGCGCATGCAGGAACAGCCCGCTGGTTAGCATGTCGGCAGTGAGACGGCCGGCCATTTCCTCCATCTCGCCAGTGGTGTCCGTTCCTCCCTCTGGGGCCTCGACCAGCACGAAGAGCTGGTTGCCATAACCCAGCTCTTTGCCGATCTGGCTAGCAGCCCGCCATTGCGGGTCGCGATTCCCAAATAAGTCCGTCAGGTCGGTACCGGTGCGCAGGTTGTGGATGTTGGCATAAAACAACAAGGTCAGGACCAGGCTAATGGCCGTTACCAACCCCGGATGACCTACGACCAGGCGGCCCACCATGCGCATGAAACGGACCATCATGGCGCGGCCTCAGCCAACGGTTTTTTCGCGATGAATAGAATATGAGCCAGAGGCAGGTGATTTCGGAACCGGCGCTCTTCCACCTGCATGCTGGCGTTCTCCAGCACATTAAGGTACTCGGCGGCCGGAAGCATCAAAGGCCGCACTCCGGCGCGCCCGCAGGCGAACACCAGCCGGTCAAAAGCCAGGGTGATTGTAGACCACAGGCCGCATTCGCGATCGTGGACCCGGAAGATCAGCCTGCCCTGGGGCGCGAGCGCCGAACAGCACCGTTTCAGCAAGGCCAGTTGCTCCTCGGCAGGCAGATACTGCAAGACATCCAGAATAAGAATCAAACCGGCCGGCGGAAGATCGAGACGACGAACGTCCGCAACCCTCAGGTCTGCATTCAGCGCCTTGAGGGCGTGGCGAGCGACCGCGATGCGATGCGCATCCAAGTCGCAGCCCACCAGGCGCCGGCTGCTGTCACCGAAAGCCGCAAGACTGAGAGCCATGCCGTAGCCGCAGCCAAGATCCACTACCGTCCCCGATCCCAGGTCTTCGGCGGCAAGCAATCCAAAGATCCGATCAAGCCGCAGCTTCCACTGGACGAACCCGCGGTCGGTCCACGCGCATCGGGCGAACAGCCCCTTCACAAACCGAACGCGGTCCCGCAATCCTGGATTGGTGGGCGCGTTAAGCTGGATCACAACAGCGGTAATCGCCGCCCCAACTCCGCCCGCGAGTATCCCTAGTGCCACGCTGCCAATCACCCAGCCCAGAAGCTCTTCCTTCATGTGCGGACCGGCCAGGGCCGACAGATGAAATGGCCGGAACGAGCCGCTGCGGAGAAAATACCCAAGTTCCACCGAGGCCACGATAATCAGAGGCTGCAGCAGCGGATTGTTAATGAAAGTGCCGGCGACGGTCAGCGGCTTGTTAAGCTTGAAGAACAAAGCCACGCCCACTGCCGCAAGGGTTTGAAACCCGTAGATGGGAACGATGCCGATGAAGATCCCGAGGAACACGGCTGCGGCAGCCCGGCCGGGGTCAAGGCCCTCCTTCAGCAAGGTGGTTGCGAACTGCCGCACGCGAGTCTGGAATTTCCCGATCACCTAATGGCCTTCGCCATTGTCCGCCCGGTCCTTCGCTCGCGCATCAGGCCGACACCACCGACAACTCGCCGCTGGCCACCATCTCCCCGTCCACCCATACCGTGCCGCCGATGTAAGCCATCTTCCCGGCGTCGGTCAGCTTTTTGGTTTCAATCCGCAGTTCCTGTCCAGGAGTCACGGGCTTGAGAAACTTGAAATGGTTTACAGCCGCCAGCAGCGCCACTCCTGCTCCACTCCTGGCAGCACCTTGCGAAGCGTCCGATCCCATCATCACTCCCGCGGTCTGGGCCATCGCTTCGATCAGGAGAACGCCCGGCAGAATGGGCTTGGCGGGAAAATGTCCGGCAAAAATCGGGTCCGCCGGATCGACGAACCGCACCGCAACACACCGGACTCCCGGCTCCAGTTCCTCCACCCGGTCGATCCACAAAAACGGAGGGCGATGAGGAATCAGCCTCTCGATTTCACTTCGCTCCATCACCTTGGTTTGTATACCTCAAACGTTTCCGCCGGTATCTTCGGGTTCACCGAGCTTACGTCTATGACGAATACACTGTTGACACCGTTCTTGCCGTCCACTTCCAGCGAGCGGAGCAGGAAGTCCCGTTTGTCCAGCTTCACTACAAGGTAATTCAGCCTGCGGCGAAAAGCATCCGATCGCGGAACCAGCTTCATTTCGTAATCCTGGCTGTTCTCTTGCACGGTGATGGTGAAGTTCTTCTTCAGGTTTCCGATCGAGTTCTCCCGGCTGAAATAGGACTGGGCACGGCGAACGCTGCTTCCGACTTCCATGACTTCGGTCTTGCCGCCGGCCGTAACGTTGAGGTAGTTCTCGTTGAAGCGAATGCGCAACGGAGCCGGTTCGAAATACTCCAGTGCGAATCGAGCGGTGCCCTCGGCGCAAAACTTGCCGCGGAGCACCATGGGCTTCACCATCAGGATGGAGGTGCGCGTTTCGGTGATGGTCCCGCAGCCGCTCGTGTATTTCCTCTGCGCTTGCTGAACGCCGTCCCAAATGCGGTTCAGCAGATCGTCGGACTGGGCAGCCAGCATTCCCGGAAAAATCAAGAAAACAAGGAGAGAGCATAATCTGCGCCGCCAGCTCATGTCACGCTCCCAGAAAACGAAATGCGAGCGACCAGAGGCAGACACGCACCGTGTCTCGCACCGGCTTCATCTTGGAACGCGCCTGGCCACCGTCATAGACCATGCGAATCGGAGCGTGCGCAATGGTGCAGCCGGACCGCGCCATCTTGATCAGGATTTCCATCTCTAATTCGTAGAACCGGCTTCGCAGCTTGGTACCGCTGAGCTTATCCAACCGGAACAGCCGGAATCCGCTCTGGCTGTCGCGGATCTCGCGGCCCACGAGCAACGAGGCTATCCGGCTGCCAATCGTGTTGGAATAATAACGGGCGCGTGGCATGAGAGCCCGGTCGAAGAAGCGCGCCCCAATGACCAGGTCCGCTCCGCTCTCTTCCGCGACCCGAAGCATGACCGGGATATCTTCCGGCAAGTGCTGACCGTCGCCATCCAAGGTGATCGCGTGCGTAAAGTTCTGCGCGCGCGCAAATTCGATGCCCGCCCGCAGGGCCGAGGCCTTGCCGCAATTCCTTGGCGATTGCAAACAAGTAGCTCCGGCAGCCCGGGCCACTTGCGCCGTTTCGTCGCCGGAACCATCGTCAATCACGACGACCGTTTCAACATGCTGTTTAGCCCCCTTGACTACATCAGCGATGTAACGGGCTTCGTTGAATGCCGGAATTAGCGCGCAGGTTCGCATACCGCAACCGTCGTAATATTAAGCCAAAATCCGAGCACTAAAGACTTAAATTGTAACTGTCCCTGGCGCTCATTAGGGCAATAATTGATTTGACTCGCCCAGGGCTTTGACCAATGATAATAGCGGAAAATCAAGAACTGATCCTATGGGAGACTATGGCCTGGTCGGCTCCGCGTTACAGCAGAAAGCAGGTTGACGCGGCTGGCGAATTCCTCGCTAATCCGCCAGCACTTCACTGGCTTTCTGCGAATATACGCGTCATCGGCAACGACGAATTGGATGCAATGGACGTAGTCAATAACTGGCGAGCTTCACACAACTTGCCACTCTACGTGATTCGCAAGACCTTAGAGAAGCGTGCGAAACGCATCAGCGGACACGCCATTGTTGCACAGCGAATCAAGCGCCTGCCATCTATCAGCCGCAAATTGAGGGACAATCAATTTCGCCATCTGAAGCTGTCACAGATACAAGACATCGGGGGATGTCGGGCCATCATGCCGGGGATGTCGGACGTGTTTGCCCTGATGGAGATGTACGGCAAACGTCGCCTAGGGTCTGAGTTTGTCAGAGCGAACGACTACATAGCGCAACCGAAGGACGACGGCTATCGCAGCATTCATCTGGTTTACAAGTACAAGAGCGAATCGGAGCAGTATCGGGTTTTCGACAATCAGAGAATCGAGATTCAAATCCGCTCCCAGTTGCAGCACGCATGGGCCACTGCCCTTGAAACTGTGGAGACGTTCACGCAGATGGAACTTCGGCGCAAAGCTGGCTCTATGCTTTTAAGACCGAAGGAGTATCTTACAAAGTGGCGGCGATTTTTCTTGCTGATGGCGAGTGCGATTGCATTCAGGGAAGGGCAACCGATTGCTCCCGGCACTCCCGAAAGCGAGCAAGTCATGCTTGAAAAGGTGCGCGGCCTCGGAGAAGAATTGCACGTTGTGCAAACGCTTCTCACCTGGACAAATGCGATCAAGGCCTTCGAGGCACTAACTAATTTTCAAAGGGAGACAGAGAAGATCACGCCGGAGCCGTATTGGTTTCTCTTGCAGCTTGACCCCAAAAAGGAAACCACAATCAAGGCTTTCAAAAAGGAAGACAACCTCCGGGCGTTCGATGAATACGTGAATGCCGAGCAACCGATACGCGATGCGCCGAGCACGCAAGTTGTGCTAGTGTCTGTGGATTCGATAGCGGAACTGAAAAGTGCTTACCCGAACTACTTCGCGGACACCACTGCATTCGTCAGTGCATTCCTGACAGCCCGCGATGGTTAACAATGCGAGGAAAAAGATGACAAACACAAATTCAGAGCCGTCCGAAGCCGAAGTCGAGTCAAGTAAATTATTACCCTCATTAGCCCGACCCCCAATTCGAGGCCAATTGGTAGTGTCTTAAACACGTTATTGGGGACACCATCGGCCAATTCCAAGTCTTGCAATCCATCCTCAAATTGGAGTAACCTGTCGCGACTGAAAGGATGCAGACATGAAGGCACTGCTCGTGCAATGTCCCGCCACGTCACCTTGGGTCCCACGAAGGCAGTGGGAACCTCCATCAGTGGCTTTGGCGACCATTGCCGCGCAGATCGACAACCACGACGTAAAAGTCCTGGACTTAGCGCCCACCCGCAAGCGCGCCATTCCGATTCTGATGGAAACATTGCGCAACGAGCGCCCGGACGTGGTGGGCTTTTCCGGGATGGCCTTTCAGTACGACTGCAACCTCCGGATGGCGTACCTCACGAAGCAGTTCGATCCCCGCATAAAAACGGCGCTCGGCGGCTACCACGCCACCCTATCCTACGACACCATCGAGGGATCGCCGGGGGCCGACTACTGGGACTTCATAGTGCGGGGCGAGGGCGACTTCAGCTTCGGCGAGCTGTTGGACTCGCTCGATGCGCAGGGTCGCGGGCTCGACGACGTTTTGGGCGTGTCCTATAAGACCGAACACCGCCAGTTTCATCACAACGCGCCTCGTCCGCTGGAAGATGTGACCAGGATCAAGCTTCCCGCACGCGATAAGCGCATCGTCAAGAACTTCCACATGTATTTCCGCCGGGCCGACGTTATCGAGACTTCCCGCGGCTGCCTCTACCACTGTAACTTCTGCAGCATCCATCAAATGTATGGCAGCTCAATCCGGCAGTACCCGCTCGAACGCGTGCTGGCCGATATCGAGGACGCCTACAGCCGGGGCGCCCGCCATATCTTTTGCACCGACGACAATATCACCCAGAACATGGATCGTTTCGAGCAACTGATCGATGGTGTGATCTCGCTCAAGCTGAAGAATCTGCGGTTCACCACGCAGGCTACCGTCATCGGCTTCTCCCAACGCCCGCACGTCATCAAGAAATTGCCTAAGGCCGGTTTCGTCTCGATCTTCCTGGGCATCGAAAACGCCTCCACGAAAAACTTGCGGGCCATGAAAAAGCCCAATACCCTCCCGGCCATCAAGAAGGCCATTGCCGAGTTGCAGAAGGAGAACATAGTCGTGATTGCGGGTCTCATCAACGGGCTCCCGGACGACGACCCGGAGAGCATGCGCGAGAACTACCGCTTCATCAAGGAGCAGGGCGTCAGTAGCATCATGGACCAGATCATGACCCCTTATCCGAAGACCCCTTTGCGCGATAACATGCTCCGCGCCGGTCAGATCCAGAACCTATCCGACTTCCGCTGGTATGACGGCTACTTCACCAACGTGCGCACTTCCGCGTTGTCGCCGGAAGAACTCAGCTTCGCCCGCTGGAAGATTCGCCGCGAGATCATCGGAATGTGGTGGCCCACCAAGGGTGATTGGAGGTTCTTCCAGGGCTACACTTATTTGTGGGTGTTCGCCCTGCGCCATATCATCTGGTTGAACGAGCGCATGCTGGAGCTGCTGTTCGGGGTTGAGGGCCGCTACAAGCTGCAAATGCGGCACTTCATGCAGCTCAACGATTTCGGCATCGAAGTCCCGGGCTTGGAGAGGACGGACAGCTACCATCCGGTGTATGGAACCTCGGACGACCCATTTCGCGAGACCCGCCGTTCCCTGCTCAAGCGGCGTTTGGGCTTCGCTTGGCGCAAGCTGCTGGACATGCCGCGCGCGGCCGAGCGCCAGCCTGAACCAGCATCCGCCGTACGTGCCTCCTTGCTTCCCAAGGAGCAACCCGTGGTCCAAGCGGAATCGGGGAATACACTTGTTAGCATCGCATCGCCGCAAACGCAATGAGCCCGGTCGTTGAATTTTCGCGGATGTGCGTCGGGGCTGGGCTGCTGCCAGCGCTGATGGCCGGGAGGTAGGCGGTGCGAATACTGCTGGTGAGGCCCTGCCCGGAAGCCGATCAGTTCGGGCTGGGCCCTTTCTTTCAAACCGAACCATTGGGTCTCATGTACCTGGCGGCGGCGTTGCGCCCGGCGGGTCATTCCGTCATGCTGGCGGACATGCGTTTCGAGCGCCGCGGGATCGCCGCAATTCTGCGCCAGTGGCAGCCCGACTTGGTCGCCATCTCCTGCCTGCACATACTGGAGGCGCCAGCCGCGCTCCGGCTCGCCGACCAGATCAAAAAGCACGACACTGGAATTTTTGTCGCCCTCGGGGGCCACGCCGTGTCTGCGTATCCTAAAGCCGTGGATCTCAACCGCTCCGTGGACGCGATTTGCATCGGCGAAGGCGAGACCCTGATGCCGGCTTTGTGCGACGCCATCGCCAGCGGCTGGCCGCTGGACACGGTTCCGTCGCTGCTGCTTCCCAAGGGAGACGGGCGGTTTCAGGCCACTACCGTCCGTCCGGCGCCCTGGCTGGATTTGGCCCGGATGCCCCTTCCGGACCGGTCAGCCGTAACCCGCTACCAGAAGCGCTACTGCTGCCTGAATTACATGCCCGTCTGGACCATGGAAACGGCCCGCGGCTGCTCCTATCGGTGCAATTTTTGTTCGGTGTGGCAACTCTATAAGCGAACCTATCGCTGCCATGCGCCCGATCAGGTACGCGCCGACTTCGAGGTTACAGGACGCAACCTCTTCATCGTCGACGATCTGTTCTGGGCCGACCGCAAACGCAGCGAAGAATTGGGACACACTCTGCTTTGTTCCAAGCAGCGCAAGAACTGGATGCTGGTGCAAACCCGCGCCGATCTGGTAACGGAAAATGCGGACCTATTGCGGCTCTGGCGCCCGCTGGCGAAAACTTTCGACATTTTCTTCGGCCTAGAGTCCCACACCAGCCCAGGCCTCAGCTCGCTGAACAAGGAGGCCGACATAAACAAGACCGTGGAGGCCGTCCGCATTGCCCGCGAACTCGGATTTGGGGTCACGGGGAATTTCATCGTCGATCCGGATTTTACCGAGGCGGATTTTGCCGGCCTGTGGGATTTCCTTGACGAGCACCAGCTGTATCGCGTGGGATTTACCATTCTGACGCCGTTGCCCGGTACTTACTACTTCGAAAAAAGCCAGCGAAGGATCGAGGTATTCGACTGGCGCCACTACGACCTGCATCACCTGCTTTGGCAACCGCGCCTCCCCGTAGAGCGCTTCTTCGATCTGTATTGTGAGTCGTGGCGGCGCAGCGTTCTCAACCTCGCAGGAAAGAAGAAGTGGTGGCAGTGGCTCAAAGAGGTCAGGCTTCGCGATATTCCACGCCTGGCACAGATTCTGGCGCGCACCCAACTAATGATGGATTCCCAGGCCTATTTGAAAGAGACAAAGATCCTAAGGCCGAGAGGGTTGACGCCGGTTTCCGAACCATCCAGCGAAACCGGCCCCACACGCGCCCTGCATGCCCCGTGATCCCAGTTCGAATTAATCTCCGCTTCCCACAGGTTCCCGGTCGGCTTCGGCGGGCGGCGCCGTGGCTTGCACCCCGATCTGTACCAGCTTGGGGGCGGGTTGTTCTTTCAGTACGAACTCGCGGTAGAGCTTGGCCATGCGGATGTTCTCTTCTTCCTCCAGCCTAAGCCGTTCGTCCCGCGCCCGCAGCTTCTCCTCGCGGGCGTTCTTGGCGATGCCGAGTTGCTCCAGGTCGTGCTGGACTTCATTGGTGACAATCTCATCCTTCAAGACCAGATGATGCTCGGTGCTGCTGAGCTTCACGCTCTTGCCACCGGCGAAAATCTCGTGCCGGCCGTGCTCCTCGTACCACTTGGTCAAGCTGGCGGTCATGTGCATTTTCTCGATGATGTTCCGCCAACCCATCCCGGTGTTGTAAGCGCAAAAGGAAATCTCACCCTCTTGCGTGGCGTACGGGATGATGCACTGCTCAGTCCTCCGGAAATCGTAATTGAACAGGTCCTGGAACCACATGCCCGCAACGAACAGCAGGTTCCAGCGGTCGCGCCGGCGGTGCAGGATGTCGGCCATCGTCCGGCTGCCCGAGACGTTGCCGTAGTTGCGTCCCGTCGCGCCCAGGCCCTTGTCGATCTTCCTCAACATATCGACACAGCGAAAATGGGTGGGCGTCCGGAATGCGTCGTAATTCCGCGCCAGCGCCAACGCCATCCCGGCGATTGACATCCACTTGCTGCGAGCCCAATCGTTGATCCTCGCAATGTCCTTGGCGAACCGTTCGGCGTCCAGGAACTCAGTCACTGGGACCGCCTCGCGCGTCTCCTTGTCAACCAGTATGGCCATCCCGATACCACAGTTAGGATGGCAGCTACAGGCTACCTGGCCCCAGGGGGCTTCGGGCCCGTGCATCAGGTCCGCCCAGTCCGAAAACGTGCTCAGGAACGATAGTGGGAACCAGTCGCGGGCGGGCTCGCCAATGTTCAACTGCCCCTTCAAATCGTGTGCCAGGTGCGAGAGCGTGTAGCGTTGCGCCCTGCGGCGTTCGTCGGTTACGGCTTCGTCGCGGCCCGTGAAAGAGACGGGCTGGAACGACACCATGGCGACCTTGTCCGGGTTGTCGAGCGCGAATTGCACGACGCGCCCCACCTGCTCGTTGTTGATCCCATTGACCACGGTTGTCACCAGCACGATTTCCACGCCGTTGGAGTGCAGGTTCTCAATCGCCCGCAGCTTCACGTCGAACAGATTCCCGACGTTACGGTGGGAATTAGCGGGGTTGCCGATACCGTCGAATTGGAGATAGGCGTAGCGCAAACCCGCTTCCGCGGCCTGCCGGGCGAACACCGGGCTCTTGGCGAACTCGATGCCGTTGGTAGCCGCCTGCACGCTGTCGTAGCCGAGTTGGCGGGCGTAGCGAATGGCGTCCAGAAAGTAGGGGGACATGGTCGGCTCGCCACCCGAGAACTGCACAGACATCTGGCGCCGCGGCTTGATTGAGAATGCGTTGTCGAGCAGCGTCTTGATGTCGTCCCAGGTAAGCTCGTGTACGAACCCCACCTGGTTGGCGTCCATGAAACAGGGGTCGCACATCATGTTGCACCGGTTGGTCAGGTCGATCGTCAGCACCGACCCGCGCCCGTGCTTGATGGTGCTGCTGCCGTGGTTGTGCAATTTTTCGTCGTTATGAGCGCGGATGTCCCGGCCGGGGAAGGTCTCCTCCAGATGCCGGAAGAAGGCCGGATCGATGGATATGACATCTTCGAAATGTCCATGCAAAGGGCAGTCCTTGACCATCAGGATTCTGCCGTCCCGCTCGATGATGCGCGCCTTGATTTCGCCGGGCCTCTCGCTCAACAGGACGCGGTAATCTTGTTTGCCATCGACGATTCGTTGGCGGATCTCCGGCACGCAGCGGGGGCATAACGAATCGGTTTCCCGCGGCCATCCCAGGGGCGGCTTCGACTTTTCACGGGACTTCAGCAGCGGCCTGTCGGACCACTTGGGCGTGAAGGACGGATTCTCGGGAACGAGATCGTTACTCAAACAAAATATCTGCCACGCCCCATTCGCAGCGATTGACATCGCCTTTTCAAGGTATTTGATGGGCTTATGCATTTCCCAAATTTCCTCTAGCAGCTTGATGCCGCAACTTGATCACGCGCTTTTCCTGGCGTGAAATCCACGGAAAGCAACTTTGTAACACACACCGGAGAATCCGCAGCCACAAGTTTACTGCTCAACAGTGATTACCTTTGCACCGCGAAGCAGGCAGCTTAGCTAGAGCTGGCGGTTTGCGAAACCACCGGATAAGCAAGCCCTGCCTTGGCGCTCGGCGTTGAGCCGGCCACAATTTCATCCACATGATGGAAAGGACGATTTTGAAGAACGCTGTACATATCTACCAGATCACAATCCGTGTATCCGTTTTCTCTTAGAACGTCCATCGACCGGAGCAGATGCTGCTGGTTACGCATGCCGAACCGCGTATGATACTCGATCAGGTGATTCATCATCTCGCTCTTCGGAAACGTAGCAGTTCCCCTGGGCATGTCGTGATAGGACAGCGCACCATCCGCCAGGAAGGCGCTGGTATCCCAGCCGGCTTCCGCCGCCTGGCCGACGATTTCGCATCCATCGTATCCTCGTAGACAAAAATGGTAAGGAAGGAGCGACGGCATGTGCAAGCGGGCCAAGTAGTCGAGTGTCTGCTGGGCATCGGCGGCGGTCTCCGTGGGAAAGCCGTACATGGTGTTCACGTTGACGACCAGCCCGCGGTCCTGGGAGTAGTTAATGATCTCCGCGGCCTTCTCCAGGCGCATATTTTTCTTGACCAGCCTTTGAATGCGCGGACTTCCGGATTCGACCGCGTACGTAACCCAGACCGTTCCGGCATCGGCCATCAGGTCCACCAGTTCGCGCGTCATGATGTCCGCCCGCAACCCATTCACGAAATAGAGGCGCCAATTCTTGCGCAGGCGGATAATCATGCGAAACACCGCCTCAGTACGCTTGCGGTCCATATTGAATATGTCATCGACCACGTAGAAGTCCTCTATGGCATGGTTGCGCGACATCTGTTCCATCTCGGCGATCACGTTCTCGGCGGAACGCAGCCGGGCCGTCTTGCCGGCAAATGTATTGCAGTAAGTGCATAAGAACGGACAACCCCGGCTGGTGAGCAGGACGCCTTGCCGCCGGTGGTTATAGGCATAACTCAAGTGCTCTTCGTACCGGCCCAGATCGATCAGGCCGTAGTCCGGGAACGGCAGTTCGTCCAGGTTGTCGGCGACATCGCCGTCGCCCAAGTCGACAATCTGGCTGCCATGCCGTAAAACCAGCCCGTTGGTTGCGGTGCCGGAGAGGAGACGGGAAAACGTCAACTCGCCCTCGCCCACCACCAGCAGATCGATCGCGGGGATGGCTTGGAGAATGGCTCCGCGCCTGGCGGTGGCTATTGGGCCGCCAGCCACGATCGGGACGTTCGAGGACGTTCCTGATCACACCGGCAACACGCTTGAGCTCATCCTCGAACAGGCTGATGCTGCGTATACCAACGAGGTCGGGGCGATACTCCAGGAGCTTCGTCACCAGAGCTTCGTCCGATCGCCCGTCCAACGACGTTTCAAGGATTTCAACGCGTACGTCCGGATTGTGCAGCCGCGCGCTGCTGGCGACGTACATGAGCCCGATCGGAGGGATGTGAACCTCGGGCGCGACGAGGCCGCCGATCCAGCGCCGCTGATCGTTGGCCTCGATCAACAGAACGCGGCGGCATTTCGACATCTTCGCCAGGAGGTCGCTTTGTGGTTTTTGCGTTGAAGAATCGATGGTATACAGCACGCCCAATCCCCCTTGGGTCTCGCGAAGGTGGCCAGCGCTAGCGAGAACAACCGCCCAGCCCGTCACCCGGTTGGCAGAAGAGTATCAGATCGCATTCTTCCGCGACAACTTCTTCTTGCGCCTGGGCTGCACGACTTGAAGTCGCCGCAGTCGGTATTTTTTGTGGTGGCATTGTTCGTAGCGCCTATGTATCCTAAGCTTCGCTCCGGCAAAAAAAGGGGCCTCGCAATCGGGAAAACCAAGCGGGACAAGAGGACAAAGTGGATGGTACTGGTCGAGGGTCAAAGTCTTCCGCTGGGAGTTCGGCTGGAAAGTGCCACCGCCAGTGAAACTGCGCTGGTGGCGATTCGTCATGAGCATCTGCTCAGAACACGATGAGGCGCCGTTCCGCATGGGTGATTGAGAACTACGCCTACCGCGAGTGTCCGCAACCGGACCGCGAATTCGGTTATGCGGTTTCCATGCACAACCACTCGTGCCACTCGGTGGAGAATTTGGCGGCACTGAACCAGGTAGTCAAGCTGGCCTTCATGCGCCCCTGGAGTGGAGTGCTGCAGAGGGCGTTCGGTCTCGATGGTGTGTCTGGCCTGAATTACGCAGACATAACGTACAACCCGCCGTACACATCCGAAGACGTTTATCAGATGGAGTCCGCAGCGGCGGCCCGTTGGGGCTTCAACGGGGTTCACCTGGCCATCACCGATCACGATGAATTCGCCGGCAGCCTCGCTCTGCTACGGGGCCGTCCCGATCTTAGGGGCCGCATCGCAATCAGCGAGGAATTGTCGCTCTGGTACGAGGGGCACTTATTCCACCTTGGAGTCAGCGGCATGCCCGAGAGTGAAACCGATGAAACGCACATTCGAATTCAATCGGCCGCGCGGGGTGGACGCCACGACGAATTGTTTGAAACCCTCGCGTCCAGCGGTTGCCTGGTCGTCTTGAACCACCCCCTCGTCTTTTGGGGGCGGGGACCGGAGACAATCCCCATCACGAACCTGCTCAGCCGCTACGGTTGGGCGATTCATGCCCTCGAAGTAAACGGAATGCGGCGGCGTGAGGAGAACGACCGCGTTCTGGAACTGGCACGCGAGTGGCGCAAGCCGGTGGTTGGCGGAGGGGACAGCCATCTCCTGGTCGCCAGTTCCGTCATCTCCCTGTCGCAGGCCGCATCTTTCAGGGACTTTATCGCCGAAGTGAAGGATGGCCGTTCGGTGCCTTTCCTTACGCCCGAGTACTTTGCGCCGCTCAATTGGAAGCTCTTCTTGCGGGTGCTATTTTTTATTTCCCGCTATCGGCAAATTGCGAGCTTCAGGGGACAGCCGGTGGCCGCCATGCTGGAACGCCGCAGAGTCATGCTCGACCCGGTTGGGTCCGCCAGCCGCGCCTTTCTGGCTTTGGTCTCGGCTCTCGGATTAGCCCGCTGACCTGGCCAGTGTTCCGCCCCCGGCATCCTCACGCGGGCCGGCCAGGACAAATTCGAATCCTCGTTTCCTGAGCTCATCGATGACCCGCGGCAAGGCTTCCAGCATGACATCCGCCCCCGCCGGCAAATGATCGTGCAGCAGGATGATGTCCCCGCTGGCCGCTTTGTCCAGGATGCGCTGGGCAAGAACGCTGGAATTGGCAGTGAGTGTGTCGCGCGTCCGAATGGTCCAAGAAACATATTCCAGTCCCGCATCCTTGAGATAGGGCCCCAGAAGCGGGTGACGCTGGCCCACCGGCGAGCGGAAAAAACGCGGACGGAAACCACAACTGCGGCGGACGCTCTCCGCGCCGCGCTCGATCTCGGCCCGGAGACGCCAAGGCATGAGAAAACAAAATAAAGAATGGTGCGACCAGGTGTGGTTGGCTACCAGGTGGCCTTCTGCCCAGGCGCGGCGCACGATTTCCGGATACTGGTCGGCGCGCTTCCCCACCACAAAGAACGTTGCCTTCACCCCTTTCTCCCGAAGCAGGTCGAGTAATTTGGGCGTATCCACGGGGTTGGGGCCGTCGTCGAAAGTCAGGGCCACGCAACCCGCGCCATCCACCCGCGAGCGGTTGGCAACCAGCCACTGGTTGCGCGGATGAAACAACAGGTAGAGCATGAGCAACGTGCCCACCGCGTAAAGCAAAGCCGCGAGCAGGAACCGCGAAAGGGTGAAAGGATACAGAAGGGCCAAGGAGGCGTTGGTCGCAAGAAACAAGAAGAAAAAGATCGCGGACCTCGCCATATTGGGTGTCCCGGGCCCTGGAGACGCTAGGGGAAGCGGAGAGTCATTTTAGCATCGGGACAGGGAGCCGGGGCAACGCAGAGACGCGATCCGGTCGCCTACCTCTTCTTTTTCCCTTGCAACTCCCCCGTAACTTCCACCTCCAGCTTGGTGCCTACTTCGTCCAATGCCGCCTTCAGGTAGTTTTTGAGACCCCAATCGTTTCCGTAATAAGGTCTTGTGGGGATCGATGCAATTTCGGCATTGGTTCTTGGGTCGATGAAATGCATGGAAAGAATCAAGTGATAGTTATCGTAGTCGACCCGGACATCCGAAAACTTGATATAGAGGTCGTTTCCCGCCGCGTTCTCGTCTCCCTTGTCCTTGGCCGCGGTAATGGTTCGACCAGGCAAGTATGTCACTTGCAAACTCCGTGAAAACACGGCGTTCAGAGAATCAATGATGTCGGTCCATTCGGTTTTGGTGTCGTAGCCGTGGAACGCCCACTCGTCGGGACCCAAATCGACCCAACCAAGAAAGATGTGGTTCATCTTACTCATGTCAACCGTCGATTCCTTGGTCAGGTAGCGCGGTACTTTGTGGCGCACCGCCAGAGAGGGGAGCGGGAAAGAAATACAGAGCAACAGCAATGCCGCCGCAGCGACTAACCGTTTCATAAGACATCTCCGTTATCTATTTTCCGCCGGCAAACTCCTTCTGCAATTCTTCGCTCACCTGGTCCAGTTCCTTGATCATGCAACCCTCAAGGCCGCAGAGATGTGCCTTGTAGATCCTCAGTGGAATCGATCCAACTTCTGTGTTGGTTTTCAGGTCGATGAAATGAACTGAGAGGTGTAGGCGATATTTGTGGTCATAAGCCACATCGGAAAATTTGACGTAAAGGTCGTTGCCCGCAGTGCTTTCGTCGTCCCGGCTTTTGGCCGCGGTCATCGTCCGTCCGGAAAGGGCCTTCGATTGGCAGGTTTCCTGAAATGCGGTGTTCGCGTGGTTGATCACGGCAAGATACTGTTCCCGGGAGGAATAACCCTGGTGATGATAGTCGTCGGGGCTAATGTCGACCCATCCGAGAAAAACGCGGTTCATGCCCTTCATGTCCACGAGGGCGGCCTTTTGCTTGGCCATCAGGGATGCCGGCAGAGCTACGCTAAGCAGCCAGACTGCGATAACAATCGTGCGTTTCATGAAAACGTCCTCCTGGTCCTCGGTCATGGTGTTACAGGTCAGTCTCCCGAAATCTTGCAGGTATAAGAATCATGCCAACAGGCAATAAAAGAGAGGAACGCTTGTTCATCTTCTACTCCTTGATTGCAGCAGCATATTTTGGGAGTTGTGTAATAACTGCCGAGGCATTGTACCACTCGAAACAGCCGAGACGCGGCATTGTTGCTTCCGCTTTTCCGGCTGACTTCGTGAAATCGGGCTGAGGCCCGCATCCCTATTGCCCTGTAGCGGCACGGCCCCCGTTGCGGGTTTGTCCTGTGCCCGAGGACCAACGCCGCACCGCAGTGGGTTAGAGGCAGACGGGTGTATACTCTCGGGCGTCGGAACTCCAAAAAGCGAATTCCGGTGAATTGCGGGTCGATCTATGCCAACACATCGACGAGAACTTGCCCGAGGATGCCTCTACATGGAAGCGGTATTGTTAGGAATTGAAGATACTCTTATACCTGCTGGGCATTCTGGAAACTCGTTGAAAAACCGGAAAGGGCGCTTCATGTCTGCTTGGGATCTCCGCCGTCTACACGGGAACTTCTCCTGCCTGTTTTCAAAGGCTGTGTTCGGAGCGCTATTGGTGTCGTCATTGTCTTTTTCTTCGCTCGCCCAGACCACCGTCAGCCAGGGCAGCATTCAAGGGACGGTCACCGATCAGACCAACGCGGTCGTGCCCGGGGCGACCATCACGATCAAGTCCCGCGCTACCGGGCAACTTGTCACGGTCAGGACATCCTCGGCAGGCACCTACAACTCGGGCGGCCTACCTGTCGGCGATTAGTTATTCACCTCCAGGTCGATAGGGGCAGTTTCGATCAAGTTTCCGCTGGTTCCAGTGACGGAGAGGGGATAGTCCCCGGCTGCGGTTGAGGTGGTTGTGGTTATGGTCAGGGTCGAGGTACCGGCACCGGTAATCGAAGTTGGGTTGAACGCTGCCGAGGCGCCCGAAGGCAGTCCGGGTAGGCTCAGAGCCACAACGCCATCGAATCCGCTCAACACTGTGGTTGTCACTGTGTAAGTCGCAGCGCCGCCTGCATTGATGGATTGGCCCTCGGGCGTTGCTGACAAGATGAAGTTGGCTCCCGTCACAACGAGGGTGGCTGTCGTGGTCTCGACCAGGCTTCCGCTGGTCCCCGTAATAGTAAGCGAATATGTCCCAGGCGGAGTGTTCCCGGTTGTGGTTATGGTCAGGGTCGAAGAACCAGATCCAGTGATCGTCTCCGGACTGAAGCTCCACGATGAGTTGGAGGGTATGCCGGTCACGTTCAAGTCCACGACGCCGGTGAAGCCGTTTGTGGCCGTGGTGGTCACCGAGTAGGAGGTGCTGGCGCTGATCCCAATCGTTTGCGAGCTCGGCGAGGCTGCGATCGAGAAGCCCGGCGACGCGCTCACAACTAGGGTGGCATATGGCTGAGTTGCTGATACGCAGGCGGATACACAGGCGTAATAGGTCAGTGACCCGTCGGTCGCGCTGATAGTGAGCGGGTAGGTTCCCGCCGGGGTTGAGGTCGTGGTGGCAACCTTCAACGTTGACGTGAAGCCCACGGCACCTGTGCTCGGGGTAAAGGTCCAGGTAGCGCCCGTGGGCAACCCCGTTACGTCGAAGGAGGTTAAAGTTCCGGTGTAGCCGGCGTTCGCGGCAGTTGGGATTGTGTAGGTGGTGCTCCCTCCTGCCGTAACTGTTTGTGTGGCCGGCGTCACCGATAGGCTGAAATAGGGGTTCGGCCAAAACATGAACGTTCCGTAGAGGTTGTCCTCGTAAATGGCGAATTGACTCGGCTCACTGTAGTTCGGGACGCAGGGCGCGACCAAAGAGGGACAGGGGGGGCCCGTGATCGATAGGGTCTTTATTGTAGTGGTTGTGTTGGTGACTGTGTCCTGCCAGGTGTTCTCCCACGCGGGGGGCTTGCCGTTGAAAGGTCGTCGGCTGACACCGAAGGGCTACGGGTCCCCCCTATTCTATATGAAAGCACGGCCGCGTCAGGCTATCCTGTTTAATTTTTCACGGAAAACGAACAAGCATCTTTCCAACACGTGCCGCGCGGCTAGAGACCCTTTCGGGCCCATTGATCGATGCGGTCGAGGGCCTGCTGCAGGTCCCCGCCTCAGCCTGATCGGCGGCATTGCCTCGCCTCAGCCCTCCGATCTCAGATTGCCTACGCAAGGAACCGTGGGAGAAATCTTCCGCTCCAACCTGACTGGCGATGGTCAGACGATCGGAGATTTCCTGAACTCTGCCGCCACTGGCATCGGCCACCCCGGAACATTCATGCGCTCGGTGTCGCGCGGTGGCCTGAACAACTACATCGCAAACTTCAACAACACCTACGGGAACGGGAGTACCCTCACGCCAGCCGGTCAGGCGCTGGTCACAGCCGGTTTATTCACGCAAGCTCAGCTGGTCACTCTGGGAGCGGTTATTCCTTCGATCCAGGCGCCGCCCGCTAACAATGCTGGGAACGGCTACTACAAAGACGTCGACACGATCCTGAGCTGGCCCTTCAAGTTCCGTGAACGCTTGACTATTTTGCCTAGCATTTCGTTCTTCAACGTCTTTAACTTCGTGAATTACGGAGCGCTGGGGCCAACATCTGCCACCGGTCTAACGGGAGGGCCCGGAACCATCAACGGAACCGCATCTGGCGTTAACGACGCAACCAACACTTACCGCATCGGACGCGGCAGCGGCGTGTTCGCGGTCGGCGCCCCGCGCGAAGCCGAATTCGGGTTGCGCTTCGACTTCTAGGTGCCCGCGCGGCGCACCTCGCGGATTTCGGGATCGAGGAAGAGCGCTTTCGCTTGGAATGGGTTTCAGCGCCTTTGGGCTGAATCCCTACCACGCGACGCGGAGTTCTATCCAGACCCCCCGGGAAGCTTAGCGCGGCAAGATCTCCTTCAACGCCCAGTCAATCCTATCCACCTCTTCGCGGATGACTCGGATCGACTGCTGGTTTTTCACCGGGTGGGCCAACGGAGTGATTGCTTCCAGAGCCCCTCGGATTTGATGATTCCGAGCATAAATGAAGTTAAGCTTGGCGCTCCTCTGCTTCCGATTCCGGTAAACGTCACCAACGAACTTAGTGGCGAGCCAGGCAAAAACCAAACCGAACAAAGCCTCGATCGGAATGCGATCGGTCGCACCGTCAAACTCTGAAAACAAAAGCCGGTAGACCGCCTCCCCCATCCCAAACGATGCAAACATTACAGTCGCTCCGAACGAATAAACTTTTAAGCGCTCCATTGGTTGAAAGCGCAGGGAGTCGTCGCTTCCGTCACGTGTCGGCACAACGTTGATCGCCATGATTCCCCCAAATGATCGGTCACCGTTTCCGCATTCTAGCCAGGGGTACAGTACCGATTTCTCTGAAATGATAACTTGAAATTGCAACCGGCGCGACCGCCATTTTTTGTCCCAGGCTCCAGGAGCCGAAAGCGGTGTACGATGGCTGCCATTTTCGAATCCCAAAAAACTCCTGGCTTTTCTGCCATGCAGCGGAAATGTCAGACCGAGGGGGCAGAGCGAGGGGGCCAAACTATATGGTTCAGTTATGATTCAGTTCTGTTCCGGCTCGATTTGGATGTTCTTCATAGACTGCCTCCTGGCAATGATGTGGCATAGCTGCACCTAACCCAGTGCGAACTGACGATACTCCCGTTGCATCCAGTGCAGCGATTAACTAATGTATTCTTAGTGGGTTGGATGGCATCCTGTACTCACGGGCGCGTAGCTCAAATGGATAGAGCACCGGATTTCTAATCCGGTGGTTGCAGGTTCGATTCCTGCCGCGCCTACCATAGAAACAGTTGCCAGCTTCCAGTTGCCAGTCAAGCACCCAGCCGCACTGGCATCTTCCGCAGCGTCGTCCTAATTGATTTTCTGGCCGCTGGGCTCATAGACGGCGCAGGGTCAGTGTCTCGCTGTGTCCAGCGGGGCGAGTCGCAACCTCAAATTCGGCGCTGCTGCCGTGAAAGTCGAGCAATCGCACGTTGCCGCACTGCAAGTGGCTCCGTTCGGCCACGTCGAGTCTCGCCAACTTCTTCATTTTTGCGAGCACAGCCGGGACTAAGAGTGACGGGAGTACACGCTCGCGGAGCGTTCCTGCGGCGCCTCGGCATTCTACGACCGCGTGGCGAACGCCAGGCTCGAGCACAACTTCGAGCACTTGCGGATCGTGCAGCTCATCGAAGAGAGCGATTACCCATTCGGCGATGGAATTGGGAAGCGCGCCTTGATCAAGGTTTGCCATTCGGATTCGAGCACTTTCTGTTCATCGCTAGCCACTGGTCTTCCGGTGTTCACACGTGGTCGTATTCAGGCAGCCGTCGGCCAGCATGAGGCGCTCGACCGGCTTGCCGCCGATGATATGCGATTCGATGATCTCATCGACATCGGCCTCGGTGACGTGTCCATACCAAACGGCGTCCGGATAGACCACGAGGTTCGGGCCGTGCTCGCATTGATCGAGACAGCCAGCCTGGTTTGCCCGCACTTTGCCTTTGAGGCCGCGTTCGGCCAGTTTCAGTTTGAATAGCTTCTGCAGCTTCGCCTGGCCGCTGGGATCGCAGCATCCCCGCGGATTTCCCGGAGGGCGCTGGTTGCCGCATACGAAGATGTGCTTCTCAAACTTGGGCATGGAGTTGTGATGCTGGATTCAACGATTCGGCGTCAAGCTACCGGCCGTTCTTCCAGTGGTTGTGCCCTTGCTAGTTCGGCATCCCAGATGCCCTCAAAATCGACGAAGTAACCCTGCACTTCGATTCCAGGAATTGCCTCCAGTAGATTCGCGGCGGCGCCAGCCAGTTCGCGTTGGTGATTGTGCGGCTTCAGCTCGAGCGTCGCCGCCGAAGCCGCCGGCCAGGCCGCCATAGGCGCCGCAATCGGAGTGCACCATCAGGATCACTCGCCTGGTGCCGTGCAGGCGCGTGGACTTACGAATCTGTTCCAGGACAAACTCACGGTCCGCCTCGTGCTCCGGCGAGGCCAGGCACTTGGCGCCGCCGGCGATTTTGATGGGGTCGGAATTGACCACGCCGATGCGCTTGAGGAACTTCCGGAATCCCAGCTCAAATCGGTTATCAAAGCACCAGAGGATGGCCGCGTCGCAATGATACTTCTCCCGCGGAGCGTCGAAATGAAAGACCTTTTTCAAGATGGGCCTCCTCATGCAGGCAATTCTCTCCTGTCTATCTTACCGGAGAGCTGACGTTTCCGGCCGCAGGTTCCGGGTCAGTTTGAATACTCATAGCCCGCGTGGCATGATGGGTTAGGTGAGGTATCTCATGATAGACCATGAAAAACTCCAAAAGGGGCGAGGCTGGGCGTATTTGGCCGGAATAGTCATTTTTCTGGCCGTTGTGGCATGGAAATTCGTGACCCGGTGAAACGAGATTCCTAACGACCATCGGCAAGGCCGACGTGAAAGGCACGGCTTGAGGGCTATCGTCCTACCGTCCTGTGGAAATTGAAACTGACCCCGTACCCGGCCCGCCGCCAGCGTTGCCATCCGCCGCGCGGGCGCGATAAGATACTCCGTACACATCTTCTCCGCTTTCATCCCATAAGCCTTTAAGTATTTGCCGCGGGGCAAGAAGTGTGCGACCCGGTGTTCATACATACGCGCGGCGCAGCTATGCGTCCGGGAATCCCTGTGACGGAGTTGGCATTGAAACGAGGCAAGACCGCGGTGATTGTCGGCGCCCAGTGGGGCGACGAGGGCAAAGGCAAGATCGTCGACGTGCTGTCGGAGAGTTTCTCCGTTGTGGCCCGTTACGCCGGCGGCCATAATGCCGGCCACACCGTCATCATCAACGGCAAGAAGTTCGTGCTGCAACTGGTTCCCTGTGGAGTGTTGCGGGAGGCGTGCCGCAGCGTGATTGGCAACGGCGTAGTGCTCGACCCCATGGCCTTTCTGAAGGAAGTGGGCGCGCTGCGCGACGCGGGCGTGAGGATCGATGGAAATCTTTTTGTCTCGAACCGCGCGCAGGTGATTCTGCCCTACCATCGCATGATCGAACTGGCGGCGGAGAACGCCCCCGGACGCGTGAAGATTGGCACAACTTCGCGCGGCATCGGTCCGGCCTACGAAGACAAAATGGGCCGCCGCGGCCTGCGGGTTGCCGATCTGCTCGATCTGCAGCTGCTGAAGAAACACATCGAAAATGCGGTGCACGAGAAAAACATGATTGCGCACGCGCTCTTTAATTCCGAACCGCTCGACGCCGACAAAATGTACGCCGAGTACGCGCACGCCGCCGAGCAGATCGCGCCATTCGTGTGTGACACAGCGGTCCTGCTGAACCAGGCGCTGGCCAGCGGTGAGTCCATCCTGTTTGAAGGCGCGCAGGGTACTATGCTCGACATCGACCATGGCACTTATCCCTTCGTGACTTCTTCCAGCGCGACTTCCGGCGGCGCGGCGATCGGCACCGGGGTCGCGCCGAATGCGATCGAGTCCGTGATCGGGCTCACCAAGGCATATTGCACGCGGGTCGGAGAAGGTCCGTTTCCCAGCGAAGAGAAAGGTGACTTAGGCGGGCAACTTCGGAAACGCGGCAGCGAGTTTGGCGCGGTTACGGGTCGTCCGCGGCGCACCGGCTGGCTCGACTTGCCCCTGCTGCGCTACGCTGGCATGATTAACGGCATCTGCTGGTTGGTAGTGACCAAGCTCGATGTGCTCGACGAGCTGGCGGAGATTCCGGTCTGCGTAGGCTACGTCGTCGATGGAAAGGAGACCATGGAAATCCCCGCTCAAGCCAGCGGTTATGACAAGCTGGAGTGCATTTATCGGAAGCTGCCCGGGTGGCGGACTTCCACACAAGGTGTCACCCGGTTCGACCAGCTACCCAAGCCGGCTCGCGATTACCTGGCGTTTGTGGAGAAAGAGACCGGAGCGAAGGTCGGCCTGGTCTCAACCGGCCCAGACCGGGATCAAGTAATCTTTATGGACGAATTCACGAATGAGTTGAAGACAGCCTCATCCCGGAAATAGAATTGACTTCCTATTAGTCGGGCACTAAGACTACTTACTAACTTACGCAAGGAGCGCACGATGGTGGCTTTGGCGGTAACTTGGATGGCGAAGGTTGGTCGTGAAGCCGAAGTCACTGCGCTGTTTGCAAAGCTCACCGATGAATCCCGCAAGGAGCCGGGGTGCTCAATGTATCAGGTCCACCGGCACAAGACCGAGCCGCGGCGTTTCTTCATCTATGAGCAATATAAGGACGACGCCGCGCTCGAAGCCCACCGCACCGCGCCGCACTTTTTGCAGTACGCGCGCAAGGATCTGCCTAGAGTCGCAGACCGCGTGGAAGGCCACCTGTACGAGCCGCTGGGGTAGCTTGTGTGGGAGCGGGCGGCTCGCCCGCTCTGGTTTGTCACTTCCCTTTGTCCACCATCAACTCGCCACCCGACGCGTAGCTTTCCTTCGACACTTCATGGAAAGCCACGATGATGGCTTCGCGCCGTGCTCCGGCTTCTTCGACCAGTACGTCGGTGACACGTTTCGCGATCTTCCGCTTCTGCTCGGCGGAGCGCCCTTGCAGCATCGTGATTTGAACCATCGGCATGAACAGTTCTCAGTTCCCAGTTCTCAGTAAATGCCACTCAACCCCAGTTCCGTGGTCTGTTACTGAGAACTGAGAACCGAGAACTTTACTTCGCCAGCTCGTATCCCGCGAAGAAAAAACTCAATTCGAAACGCGCCGTATCCTCGGCATCGGAACCGTGAATGGCGTTGTGCTCGATGCTCGAAGCCCACTTCTTGCGGATCGTGCCTTCCTCGGCGTTCGCAGGGTTGGTGGCGCCCATCAGCTTGCGCAAATCGGCAATGGCATTTTCTTTTTCCAGAGCCAGAACGACAATCGGTCCGCTCGACATGAAATCGGTGAGCGAGTTATAGAATGGCCGGCTCGCATGAACCGCGTAAAACTGCTCCGCCTGATACTTGGAGATTTCCAGCATCTTCATGGCGAGAATGTGGAAGCCATTCTTCTCGAACTGTTCAATGATGTCGCCGACCGCATTCTTGGCGACGGCGTCAGGTTTCACGATAGTAAGAGTGCGTTGCAGAGTCTTCATAGTTGGTCGTTGGTCGTCAGTTCTTAGTGGTTTGCCTTTCTCGGTACTAGGTACTGGCTACTCGATACTAGACCTTCACTCCCAGCGCCGCCACAAGGGTTTCCCCGATGTCCGCTGGAGATTTTGCCACGCGAATTCCCGCCGCTTCCATGGCTTTGATCTTCTCCGCGGCCGTTCCTTTGCCGCCGGAAATGATCGCTCCCGCATGGCCCATACGGCGTCCCGGAGGCGCCGTCTGCCCGGCGATGAAGCCGACCACCGGCTTCTTCATGTGAGTCTTCACAAATTCCGCCGCGGTTTCCTCGGCATCGCCACCGATTTCCCCAATCATGATCACAGCTTCGGTTTCCGGATCGCGATTGAACAGGTCGAGCGCATCCAGGAAGTTGGTTCCAATAATCGGATCGCCGCCAATTCCTATGGCGGTCAACTGTCCAATGCCGCGCTGCGTAAGCTGATGCACCGCTTCATAAGTGAGCGTGCCCGAGCGCGACACAATGCCGATCGAACCTTCTTTATGGATCGACCCGGGCATAATTCCGATCTTGCATTTGCCGGGCGAAATGATGCCGGGGCAGTTTGGCCCAATCAGCCGTGAACGCCGGTCCTGCAGGAATTCCCAAGCCTTGACCATGTCAAGCGTGGGAATGCCTTCGGTGATGCAGACGATGAGGTCGAGTTCGGCGTCGGCTGCCTCCATGATCGCGTCGGCTGCAAACGGCGGAGGAACAAAAATCACAGTCGTGTCAGCGCCGGTCTTTTCGACGGCTTCGTGCACAGTGTTGAAGATCGGCCAGCCCTCGTGCGTGGTGCCGCCCTTGCCGGGCGTCACTCCGCCCACCACCTGCGTTCCATAAGCCGCACAGGCCTTGGCATGGAAGGTGCCCTCGCGTCCCGTCAAGCCCTGCACAATCAAGCGCGTTTCTTTATTAACCAGGATTGCCATAAGTTATGAGTCCTCAATGCCCTTGCCGCCATTCGGTTACGCCCTAACCCCCCGCGCCGCGGCCACCACCTTGTCGGCTGCATCTTTCATGGTGTCGGTCACGACGAAATTGAACCCGGAGTTCATCAGGATCTTCTTGCCCTCTTCCACATTCGTGCCTTCCAGCCGCAGCACCACGGGAAGCGTGATGTTGGTGTTCCCCGCGGCTTCCACCACTCCCGTCGCCAGCGTATCCACGCGCAGAATGCCGCCAAAAATATTAATCAGCACCGCTTTCACGTTCTTGTCGCTGAGCAGGATCTCGAACGCGTGCGCAACCTGCTCGGCACTCGCGCCGCCGCCCACGTCAAGAAAGTTCGCGGGCATGCCGCCGGCGTACTTGATGATATCCATCGTGGCCATGGCCAGTCCGGCGCCGTTCACCATGCAGCCCACGCTGCCATCGAGCTTGATGTAGTTCAAACTATATTTCGAAGCCTCGACCTCCAGCGGATCTTCCTCGGTAATATCGCGCAGTTCGCGAATATCGGGATGGCGGAACAGCGCGTTGTCGTCGAAGGTCAACTTGGCGTCGAGCGCAAAGAGCCGGCCATCGGTGGTGGTGATGAAGGGATTGATCTCGACCAGCGAAGCATCCGTGTCGAGAAACGCCTTATAAAGATTGGAAAGAAATTGCACCGCCGGATTGATCTGTTTCGCGCTAAGCCCAAGCTTGAAAGCCATCTTGCGAGCTTGAAACCCTTCCAGCCCCATGCCGGGATCGATGTGCTGCTTCAGGATGGCATCGGGATTTTCCGCCGCCACCTGCTCGATTTCCATTCCTCCGGCGGCCGAGGCCATGAAAACCGGCTTGCCCTCCGCGCGGTCCACAAGAATCCCCAGATACAACTCTTTTTCGATAGGCAGAGTCTCTTCGATCAGCAGCCGACGCACAATCCGCCCTTCAGGGCCCGTCTGATGCGTGACCAACCTCATCCCCAGCATCTTGCCGGCGATGTCTCCCGCCTCATTGGCGGACTTGGCGATCTTCACGCCTCCGCCCTTGCCGCGCCCGCCCGCATGAATCTGCGCCTTCACCACCACTCCAGCCGCTCCGGCGCTGAATAATTCCTTGGCGGCGGAATCGGCTTCCTCGCGCGAAGTGGCCATCGTCCCGCGCGGCACGGTCACACCATACTTCTTAAGAATTCCTTTTGCCTGGTACTCATGGATTTTCATAATCGCGCTTCGCTCGTTAGCTAAGAATCGGAAGGAACCTGCTTGCGGCTATCGACTGCGGGCAGCAAACCTTCAATTTTATAGAATGGGAACGGATTAGAGCAAACGGTAGGACCTCAGTTTGCGGAGCTGCTTTGGGAAATGCTCATGCGGGGACAGCCGCCTTCGGCTGTCCGGTCGAGCGAAGTCTCGACCGCCGCCCCGTCGCTCCTCACTTCTTCGGTGTCGGCAACGTCGACACGCTCAGCGAAAGGGAGTCAATCAGATACCTAGCCTGGTCGCTGTCGACCGCGCCAAGAAAGAAATACAAATCGGCTCCTTCTCCGTAGACGACCCGCGCATCGAAGTAATAAACCTTTCCTGCCTCCGCCATGAAATGCACGAGCCCCACGGGATGCCCGCGAAAGGACTGTACGTTCGTACACACATGATGCTCTCCCGGCTCTACGGACACGGCGAAATAGGAGCTATTCTTGTTTGCTCCCACCCATGCTCCGTCGATCCCGATCTTGGTTGTCACGGCGAAGGCATCCGAACCTTTTTCTTGAATGAAGTAAACCAGCGCCTTCCCCGGTTCGGGCTCGGCCAGCGTGTGTTGGGACTTATCCAGCGTCACTTGGAAGCTGCCACTCTTGGGACCGCAGGCCGATGTCGCGACGCCAGACGGTGCCTGAGCGAACGCCGATGCCGCAAGAAGCAGTGCGATGAGGGCGCCTTTCATGATTTTCCTCCAAGCCTGTTGTGTACTAATGCTCGATCAGTTCTATCTGGCCCCCTCGGGGAATCAGTCTGTGTACACTCATAGGAACACCATTCCCTCGGAAAAGTGGTAAAGAGTTGGTCAATTCGAGTAAAGTTTTGTCGGCTCGGACAAGCTCCGCGTGCACATGATCCTCGACGCCCTCCATCGCATCGCCAATCACGGCCAATCGCTGGCGCGCGCGGAAGCTCGTGAAGTGATGGCGGAAGTGCTAGCAGGAAACTGCACCGACGCGCAGATCTCCGCGCTGCTCGTGGCTCTGCGCATGAAAGGCGAAACGGTCGAAGAGATTGTCGGCTTCGCAGAAGCGATCCGCGCCGCGGCCACGCCTTTGCCCATTTCATTCGCTGGCGCTCCCGCACCGAGCGCACTCGACCTAAGCGGCACAGGCCGCGACGCGCTGGCCGAGTCATCTCTCGTGGACACCAGCGGTACCGGCGGCGATGCCGCCGGAACTTTCAACATTTCAACAGCCACAGCGTTCGTGACCGCGGGAGCCGGCGTGCGCGTAGCCAAGCACGGCAACCGCAGCATCAGCTCGAAGTGCGGCTCGGCAGACGTGATGGAGGCGCTGGGCGTGAACATCCAGTTGACTCCCGAACGCGCGGCTCAATGCCTGCGCGAAATCGGAATCTGTTTTCTGTACGCCCCCGATCTGCATTCCTCCATGAAGCAAGTGCAAAAAGTGCGGCGGGAGCTTCGCTTGCGCACCATGTTCAACCTGCTCGGCCCGCTCACCAATCCCGCGCGCGCTTCAGGACAAGTCGTGGGCGTGTACGCGCTCGATATGGTCGAAAAGCTCGCCGAGGCGCTCAGCATGTTGGGCCTGCATCGGGCGCTCGTGGTGCATGGCCTCGACGGGCTCGACGAGATCACCATCACCGGCCCAACCCGCGTGGCCGAAGCGCGCGACGGTTCCGTGTGGACTTATGAAGTCGATCCGGAAGAGTTCGGCATGAAGCGAGCCACGCTCGCAGACATTTCTGGCGGGGATGCGCCCGAAAACGCGGCCATCGTTCGAGGGGTATTGGGTGGAGAGAAATCTCCGCGCCGCGATGTGGTTTTGTTGAACTCCGCAGCCGCGCTGGTGGCCGCGGGGCGCGCCGATCATCTGGCGCAGGCTATACCGCTCGCGGTGCAATCAATCGACTCCGGTGCGGCCGTGGCGAAGCTGGATGCCATGGCGAGATTCACCAACGATACGTTGTCGTCCTGAGCGGAGCGAAGGACCTGTGCACTGCTTGCGGCTGTCAGTCAAGGGTTTCGTATCGGAGCGGCAATCACTTCGCCGCATCGCTGGCCTCGATCTTGAACGTGTTGTTCGTCGTATCGCTCTCCGGCACGCTGCCGTCGTTGACCACGACTTCCTCCGGCGGCCTCGAGATCTCCACTCGAATCACGCCCTTGCTATTGCCGCGCACCACCAGGCGGTTCGTCACCTCTCCGCCGGCATACTTCACCGTGACCGGAACCTCAGCGCCCGCCCGCCCGAGATTCGCCACCGTCACTGTCACAAGGTATTCGTCGGTCATCGTCTTGCGCGGAAACGCGGATTCCACCTTGAAATCCGGCAGGCCGCGGTCGCGGTACACCCAGTCGTCGAAGAACCACTCCAGATCTTTCTGCGTCTGCGCCTGGATCAATCGCTGCATATAAGAAGGTTCCTTGTCCTGCTCTGCGTGGTACTGCGCAAGAGCCTTTTTCAGCGCCGGCTCGCCGACCATCTCGCGCAGCATCCACCACACGCACATAGCTTTGCTGCGGTAGAGCTCCTCATCGGCTGTGTTGACTAAAGACCGTGCTACCTCATCCTCAGGCTTAGGTGCGGTTGTCTGTTTCTCAGCCGCGACGAAGCCGGAACTGTGCAGTGCTATGTAGTCCAGCGCAGCCTGGCGTCCGCTCTGATGTTCCACGTAGAGCGCCTGCGCAAAGTGCGCGAGGCCTTCGTTGATCCAGGGCCGCGGGGGAAAAAAAGCCGCGTGCGACAATTGGTGCGCGGCGATCAGTCCCGCGCCTTTCGCATCCAAATTGCTCGACGGCGTCAGCAACAGCGATCCGCTCTCGAAGGGAGCGGCGTTCGGATCCTCAAGTTCCGCGGTCTCCGCCTTATTTCGTGGAGTGCCGAACCACTCGGTGATGAGGGAAATCACCTTTTCCGCGGCGTCGGCGTAGTTTGTCGCAGACGTGTCGTGGCCATGCAGGAAGTGGACTGCGATCGCCGGCCGCTCCACGATCTCATAGTCGGCAATCACAAACGTCGGAACCAGCGACCCCAGCGAGCGGTATGTGCAATCTGCCACGAACTGATGTTGCACTTCGTGCGCTATCGGGCACGTTGTTGCATTGACTACAAGCTCCGGAGCTTCCCCTTCATCGTTCGGCATTGCAACTTGCAAACGCATGGTGGAAGCGGCTTCACGCGTCTTCCATCTACCCAGAACCTCGAACAGGTCCTTACCCTCTGTTATGTCCACCGCCTCGGTAGCTATCGGATACCAAGCCACATACCCCACTCCTCGCACCGCTGTAAATTTCGTACTGATCTGGTCCCAGTCGGAACTGTTCGCCTCCGCTTCGGGCGCTCCGATCCGCGTGAGCCGCGTCGCATCGAGCACGATTACGCCTTCGTAGGCGATCTCCAACTCAATGGTGCCCTTGGGTGCGACCGCCTCCGGCAAGGTCACAATAGCTTCGGAAAGCGTCCCGGTGTGGTCAATGTCGGAGGTATAGGGCTGGGCGACAAACTGCAATAGCTTGCCGGCGGCTTTGATCGACAGCCAGCTCAGGGAAGAAGAAATCTGCAGCACGGCGATCTTTTGCGCCGTTTGCGAATCATTCCGGAGAGTGACCTTGCCTCGAACTCCCAACCGCCGCTGGTCGGGCTCCACGCGGACATTCAGGTCGTAGCTGGCGAAGGTGAAAGCCTCGCGGTCGAGAGAAAACGCATCCACCACCGAGGCACAGAGAACACAGAAGAAACAAAAACATAGGGTGAGCAACTTCATTTCGCACCCGAGGCCGCGTCCTTGTTTTGCGAGGTGTTCCGCGTGCGCCGCTGCCGCACGATCTCGTACATCACCACCGCTCCCGCGACCGACACGTTCAGCGATGGCACTTTCCCCAGCATCGGAATCGCGACCAGAAAATCGCACTTCTTCTTCACCAGGTCGTGCAGTCCCTTGCCTTCAGCACCCAGAACCAGCGCGCAATCCATGTTGTAGTCGAGGGCATCGTAAGTCTGCTGGCCGCGTTCGTCGAGGCCGACAGTCCAAATATTGCGCTCTTTCAGTTCTTCCACGGTGCGGGCGATATTCGTTACTCTCGCGATGGGCAAATACTCGCTGGCCCCGGCCGAGGCTTTCGTGACTGTCCCCGTCACGGGCGCGGCGCGGCGCTCAGGAATGACTACCCCATCGGCACCCGCCGCGTCGGCGGTGCGCAAAAGCGCGCCCAAATTGTGCGGATCTTCCACGCCATCGAGTACGATGACGAAGGAATAGCGTCCGCGTTTGGCGCCGACCACGTCGTCGAGATCGCTGTATTGTTTGGCCGAGGTGACGGCCACTACTCCCTGGTGAGCCGCGTTGCCCGCCATGTGGTCGAGTTCCGTCCGCAGCAGGAAGCGCACCGGCACGCCGAGCCGCCGGCAGTCTTCGATCATCCGCTGCAGACGAATGTCGTGCCGCTCCTTCGCCATGCCAACCCACTGAAATGCCCGTCCTCGCGCCTTAAGAGCCTCGGTGACAGCGTTGATGCCGTAGATATAGTTCATGAAAACAGTTGCCAGCTGCCAGTTGTCAGTTGCCAGTCTCGGACTATTCAGTGTACCGAAAGCTGCGAATTCAGACAGTGTTGACATCTTTCTCAAGTGGATCGGGAAGGGCACGACTTCAGTCGTGCTGTAGGTTGCCGCAGAAAGAATTTGGCTTTAGCCCCTGAGGGTTGCACTGAGAAAGCGCACGATTTCCTCAGGCTCGGGCCGCTCCGTGTAATCTTCGTTGGCGGAAGCGTAGAGCACGGAGCCATCCAAGTCGATGATGTAGGTCGCGGGAATCGGCAACTCCCAACTGTCGTCTCCGTTGACGAAAGGCAGGTTGACGAACGCACGTTGATAGACTGCACGCTGTTCATCGGGGACGTGGTAGGTTAGTCCGAACTGCCGCGCCACCTTGTTGCCGGCATCGGAGAGCAACGGGAAGAGCAGCTTGTGCTGGTCGCGCATGAAGAATGATTGCTTCACGGTCTGCGGAGAAATGGCTGCGAAGGTAGCGCCAGCCTGCTCGATCTCTGGCATGACGAGGTTCATGGCCTCCATCTGACCAACGCAGAACGGGCACCAGCGCCCGCGGATGAAAGAGAGCACGAGGCGGCCTTTGGCGAGCAAATCGGAGGAAGAGATGCTCTTGCCGTCGTGATCCTGGAGCGTGAACTCCGGAATCTTCGCGCCGACGGGCAGAACATTCGCGGCTACGTGTTCTTGCTTCAGCGACGCCACGGCCCGAGCATGAATCGCCTGCGTCTCCGCCGGAACGTACCTCGCAATCAGTTCCTTGCGCTCGGCAAAGATTTCGCGCAGAGAACGAATCTCAGTTTCGGGAGACGATTCTTCGAGGGAGCGCCATTTCATAGAAGCAGCCGCCAGTTGCCAGCCATCAGTTGCCAGAAGTTCAACTGCTACCAGTTCCAGTTTTCGCTGGCAACTGGCAACCGGCAGCTGGCAACGGACTTTCCCTACATTCCCGGCAGCTTCATCCCTGCCATCCTTCGCGCGAAGCTGGGCTTGCCCATCTGTTTGAACATCTTCTTCATCTGCGCGTATTGGCGGAGCAGGTTGTTCACTTCTTGCACGGTGGTGCCGGAGCCGCGGGAGATGCGTTTGCGGCGGCTGCCGTTGATCACTTCGTGATGGTTGCGCTCGTGCACCGTCATCGAGTTGATGATGGCCTCCACGCGGTTGATCTGTTTTTCGTCCACGCTGTCGGCGGCTTTCTGCAGGCCGGAGAACGGCCCGATGCTCGGCATCATGCCAATCAGGCTTTTGATCGAGCCCATCTTTTTCACTTGCCGCAACTGGTCGCGAAAGTCTTCCAGCGAGAAGCCATCGCCGCTGAGGGCCTTGCTGGCCATCTCCTGCGCCTTTTTCTTGTCGATCTGCGATTCGGCGCGCTCGATCAGCGAAAGAATGTCGCCCATGCCGAGAATGCGCGACACGATGCGGTCGGGATGGAACGGCTCCAGCGCATCGTATTTCTCACCCACGCCGATGAACTTGATGGGCTGCCCCGTAACCTGCCGGATGGAAAGCGCCGCGCCGCCGCGGGCGTCGCCATCCATCTTGGTGAGGATGACGCCGGTGAGCGAGAGCTTCTTGTGGAACTCGTCCGCGGAGCGCACCGCGTCCTGTCCGGTCATAGCGTCGGCGACGAACAAAATTTCCGAGGGATTCAGCAGCTTCTTCAGCGACTGCATCTCGTTCATCAGATCGTCGTCGATGTGCAGACGGCCGGCGGTATCGACGATCAGCACGTCGCAGCCCGAGACGATGGCTTCGCGGCGCGCTTCCTTTACCAGCCGCTCCACCGCTTGTGTAAGTTGCGCAGGCGTGTTCGCCTCGCCCACTTCGCCTTCGTAAATCTGCGCCTTGACGGCCTGCGCCACAATTTTCAACTGCTCGCGCGCCGCCGGGCGGTATACGTCCACCGAAACCAGCAGGGGACGATGCCCGCCGGTCTTAAACCAGTTCGCCAGCTTGCCCGAAGTGGTGGTCTTGCCGGAACCCTGCAGTCCGGCCATGAGCACAACCGTGGGCGGCTGCGACGCGAACTTCATGCGCGCCGTGTCCTTGCCGAGAGTCTCGACCAGTTCGTCGCGCACGATCTTGATGACCTGCTCGCCCGGAGAAAGCGCGGTCAGCACTTCCTGGCCCACGGCCTTGGCCTGGATGCGGTCAATCAACTCTTTGACCACTTTGAAATTGACGTCGGCTTCGAGCAGGGCCAGCCGGATTTCGCGCAGCGCCTCGGCAATGTTTTCCTCGCTCAGCCGGGCCTGGCCGCGAAGGCTCTTGAACGCGCGCTGCAGTTTTTCCTGAAGATTCTCGAACATAGGCTATTGAAAGGTTATTCTATCGTTTGCTGAGCGGAGGTGATAAGGACAAAGGGATCACAACTGGTCTCCATACTCCTTGACCGCAATGGCGAGAGCGGCGTCAAGCCATCTGTCGAATGCGTCCCCAATCTCGCTCACTTTTGTCTTGTTGGTAAACACGAAGGGCTCGATCGAACACACAGAGAACCTCTCCGACTCAGAGTCACGGTCATCCGAATTCTCGTAGGAGACCAGTTTTGAAAAGGCGGTCGCTTCCATGATGCCAGTTAGTTCACGCCCAACGTGATGAAATGACACGACGAAATCAAGGCGCTCCCGGTTTACCTTTATTGAGCCCCTACTGAAATAGTGATCCTCTGCGAAATTCGCGAACTTGGCTGCCTCCTTCGCCGATTGCACAACTTCAAATTTATAGTAATATTCATTTCCGCGATCCGGCCCTCCGTCTAAGAACCAAATTTCTGGATCCCCCACCTCTCTAAGAGTCGGTTCGACCTCCGAGAATGCCCGCTCCAGCACGGTCCGGACTCTTGCCCTGAGTTCGAGCGCCACTGAGTTGACCTGACGAAGCTCAGCCAATTTCTGGACCCGGCGTTTGCCGAATTTATCGGCAAGGCTTCCGATGACAGCGGACGTCAGGCTTTTTTGGTGCGAAATCTCAGCATCGGCATCCACGCTGAGTGCCTGAAGAATGGCATTTCGTTCGAGTTGCGCAAATATCTCCGCCAGTCCGGAGAGTTCCCCGTTATCGGCGGACTCCAAGGCACCGATGTATTTGACCCTGAGATCCCGGTCAACGACTAGGGGAAGCAAACCTGCCCGAAGAAGAATCAGCGTCGTCAGGGCACGCGCTACTCGTCCATTTCCATCCTGGTACGGATGGATCTGAGTAAAGCGATGGTGAAACCAGGCGGAAACGATGACTGGGTCATCCTGACCGTATTCAGACAGCCACTTCAGAAGATTTTCTACTTCGGTGTCAACGTGAACCGGTGGGCAGTACTCATGAATTGTCCCGTCGGGGCGCTTGGGGTTGTTGGGTTGCTCTTTGAATTTTCCCTTAAGCAGAGGAATCTCACGCCGATTGCCAAATTGATCAATAGCGGCGCTTGTTTCCTGATGCCTCGTCAGAATAGTGTGCAGTTCGTGAATGAAGTTCTTGCTCAACATCCGGTTGCTTGCGACGCAGTCCATGACCAGTTGGATTGCCGCTTCCTGGTCGCGGAGGATGTCAATGAGTCGCGAAGGTTCAATGTTGGTGCTCGCGTGGGAGACCAAGTCCTCGGCGAACCCATGAGCAACTAAGGCTTCAGTTGTCCCCCGGTCCAAGTCGTAGATGCGTTCCAAGATGCCGGTCTCGACACTCAAACGGCGGATCAGACGCCTGTTGAATTCGGCCAGCTGCGCTTGGCTCGACTCCTGAAGGCGAGTCTTCGATGCTCGCCAACTCTCGTATAGAGGCCGCATGGCTGCGAGGTCAATTTTTCTCTCGTCGTCAGACAGGGGTTCGATCGGTTTCCACTTATAGTCAGGCATAGGGACTCCGGTAGTTTACCTGCAATTCGGGGGCCTTCCCCCACAGCCGTTTGGGGTCCTCCTTTACCCGAACACTTCCTTTGCCGCGATCACCGTGTTGCAGTGAATGGTCACCGTGTCCTCAACCTCCTGCGCGTAGCCGCCGGCAAAAGTCACCATCACGGGAATTCCTCGCGCCCGTGCCACGCGGTACACGAGTTCGTCGCGCTTCTTCAATCCCTCGATGGTCAGAGAAAGGCCGCCCAGTTGGTCTTCCTTATAAGGATCGGCGCCCGCCAGATAACACAGCAAATCCGGCGCGCACTGCCGCAGCCCGGAGCTCAGCGCATTGTCGAGCCATGCCAGGTAATCGGTGTCTCCAATCCCATCGGGCAAGTCCACGTCGATGGAGGACGGCGGCTTCCACAGCGGATAATTATTATGCTGGTGCAGCGAGATGGTGAAGACGTCCCCGGCATTCGCGTTGCGCCGTCGGACTCCCTGCATGACCAACGCCGAGCCCGATCCGGACGGCAGCGGATCGCCCGGCGCGCGCTTCCCGGCAAAAATCACCGCCGTGCCGTTGCCTTGGTGAACGTCGCAATCCACGGTCATCGCAGTGCGAATCTTTCCATCGCGCTGCAGCCGACGGATGGCTACGGCAACGTCATGAATCATGCAGAATCCCTCGCCGTGGTCCGGGAAAGCATGATGAAACCCGCCACCCAGGCTGACCGAAACGCCATCCGCCAACGCCTGCCGCGCCGCCAGTATCGAACCCCCGGCCGCCAGCCAGAACGCCTCCACCAATTTGTGCGAGAAAGGCACCTCCAGCTCTAATTCTTCCTGTGGGCTGAGGGTGCCGGTCGCCAGCTTGCCGACATACTCGGGCGTGTGCACCAGCAGGATGTCGTCGTCGGTGGCCGGTTCAGGCTCCAAAAAGTCGCTCGCCTCGGCCACCGCACTCGCCAGCAGCCGTTTGCGGACGCTCCGGTATTTCTCGGCAGGAAAGACATGCGCGCCGATGGGCAGGTAGTAGCCGTCGCTGTAGATCAGCTTGAAGGGAAGCATCGGCACTCAGCATTCGGCACTCAGCCAGGCGGGTGCCGAGGAACTCCATATAATACGCGGAGGCGGCGGTTGGCAGTTAGCAATTGGCAATTAGCCCACGTGCACCTGCTGATTGCCAATTGCTAATTACCAATTGCCAACTGCCGCCCTCACCGCTTTTTGCCTGTCGCTTGCAAAGTCGTGGCTAACATCGATCTCCGCACCGGCACAATCGCGCCCTTCGCCGGGTCCGCAGCGGCGTTCGCGCGGGTCAACACTTCCTGCTGGATATACTGCACAAACTCCTGGATCTGCCGCTGCATCTCTTCCATGCGCTCCCGCATTTGCAGAATGATTGCCATGCCGCTGATGTTCACTGACAGATCGCGGGCCAGTGTGAGGATGAACTCCAGCCGCTGCAGGTCTTCGTCCGTGTAAAGGCGGGTGTTGCCCTCGGTGCGCGACGGCTTCAGTAGCCCCTCGCGTTCATAAAGCCGCAAAGTCTGAGGATGTATGTCATACATCTCAGCTACCGCCGAGATCATGTACGCGCCCTTGGATTTACGCTTGGTCATCGCTCGAACGATCCTTCATTCCCCTCAGGGTTTCGCAGCCGGCTCAGACGCCCGCTACACAGCTCAATTTACAACAAAAACAGTCGGCCACGGATCACCACAGATTCCCACGGATCAAAAAAGCCAAATCCGTGCTCATCCGCGTGAATCCGTGGCCGCTAAATTCGCTACGCCGCGGGTTCAGCCTTCTGTTCAGCCGGAGCCCACCCTTGCGGTTTCAATAAATGATTGACGGCATAAGCTACAACCCCCGCCGCGATCAGGATCATGCCAAACGCGAACGAGCTCATGTTCCACACCTGCTCGTGCTCGCTGCGGATGATGGAAAAGCCCAGCAGCAGCATGGGCGGAATACCGATCGCGATCGCCCCAAACAATCCGCCAGGAACACGGAACGGGCGCGCCAGACCCGGCTCGCGGAAGCGCAAGACGGCCAGCGCCACGAATTCCAGCATCAGGCTGAAACCATAAAGAAGAATGTCGAGCGTCACCAGCCGGGCAAAGCCCAGGCCAAGGCACATCGCCCACCCCATCGCCAGCGCGATAATCGCAACCCAGGGCGCACGCGATTTCTTCTGCAGCTTGGCAAAGACGCCCGGCAGCATCCCGTCCTGCGCCATGGCCAGCGGCAAACGGGAGTAGCTCATCACTAAAGCGTTAAACATGCCAAACGCACTGATAATCCCGCCGAGCACCACGCCGATGCGCAGCAGCGGTCCGCCTAGCAAGCCGGCGATGTCAGCCCACGAGCCAGTCTCCCACGCGGTCGCCTTCAGCCCGGTCATCCACATGGCTGCGAAGGGAAGCACGTAGCTCAAGGCCACGATGCAGACCGCAACCAGCATGGCCCGCGGATACGTCCGCTGCGGCCGCTCTACTTCCGTGGCGATGGTCGAGGCGTTGTCCCATCCCATGTAATTCCACATGCAGATCAGAAGCCCGCCGAGGATGTCCACGGTCGAGGTGGTTGGCTTGGTCACGGCGTTGGCCAGCGCTCCCAGCTTGAACGGAGCCAGCATCACAATCGCCACAAACGGCGCCGACAAGGCAACGAACAGCCACAGCGAGGTCAGCGACACCACCTTCACGCCGGCAATATTCAGCGCCGCGCAGGCAATCACCACCGCCAGCGCAACCCACCATCCGCGATTTCCCTGCTGGAACCACGGGAACATGCGGGTCAGGTAGGCTACGAACAGCGTGGGATAAATCGCCATATCGAAAATGGACGCGACCAGCGACAGCCAGGCTTCCTGAAAACCCCAGAAGTTGCCCATGGCCCGCCGCACCCAGGCGTAGTAGCCGCCTTCATAAGGCAGCGCGCTGGAAAGTTCGCCGATCATGAAGGCCGTCGGCAGGCTCCAGAGCAGCGGGGTGAGCAGCAGAATCAGAATCGCGCGTCCATATCCGGCGCCGTGCACAATATCTTCCGTGCCATAGGTTCCGCCCGACACCATAAAGAACGTAGCGGCGACCAGGGGCCACAGCGTGAGGCGGACAAACTTTTTCCGGTTGGGTATGGCGGCGAGAGGTTGGGGGTTTTCGAGTTGTTGACGCGGGGCGCTAGCTGTTGCCAATTTCTATGGCTTCCTCCTCAAGCGACTCACTCTCAGCTACTCGCAGCGGGCTGGTTTCTGCTCGAGCTCTCTGGTTTGGTTAGATTCCAGAAATCGCGCTGGAGTTAGTTCGCAGTTAGAGATTACGGGAAATTTCCACAGATGCAAGATATTTTTAAGTTATTTTCGAAAAATTTTTGTCAAGAAGGTCAGGTACGGAGGTAATGCCCGAGAATCTTAACCACAGGGGACACAGAGGAACACTGGGTAAGGCGACTCCTCATTTCTCCCAGTTCTTGCCGTCGACCATTCGCCTGATTCCGTCCCGCAAGTGTGCGACGTAGAAATTGATAAGCAGACCGACTCCTATCCCGCTCAGCCGCATATAGGATAAAAGCTGGGCTTGGTGAACGGGATGGATTGCTTCCACGCACTTCACTTCGACGATGACCACGTTTTCGACGACTAAATCCATCCGATACCCGAGTTCGATCTTTTCGCCGTCGTAAACCACCGGCAGCCCGACCTGGCTAGCCACTTCGAGTCCGCGCTTTCTCAGTTCATGACTAAGACAAGCTTGGTAAGCGCTTTCCAGCAACCCAGGCCCGAGGATAGCGTGAACGTGCATCGCAGAGGACACGATCGCACCCGAAACCTGATTGACCCGAAGCGATCGAAAAGAGGATGGTAAGGATGGTAATGCAGCCATCCCATCTGCATATCACAATTTATTAGGTTTACCCTGTGATCCCCTGTGTCCTCTGTGGTAAAGATTTTGAGGCGGGTTCCAATCTGAAACTGGCGGGCAGGGCTACACTTTCTTCCAAAGTTCTTCCCGCGGGTCTTCCGGATTCAGCTTAGCCAACTCTTTCAGAAGTTCCTTGGTGCGCTCGTCCCGCGGCATGGGCACGGTCACCGTGACCTCGACGATCTCATCCCCGCGCACTCCCTCCTTCGTAGCCGAAGGCACGCCCTTCTCGCGCAAGCGCAGCTTCTGTCCCGACTGCGTTCCTGGAGGGATCTTCAGCAGCGCCCGCCCATCGATGGTCGGAACTTCAATCTTTGCCCCCAACGAGGCCTCGGCTACGCTGGCTGGCACCCTCAAGTAGATGTCGTCCCCGTCACGCCGGAAGATAGGATGCTCCTCGATCCGGATGATCACATATAAGTCGCCAGCCACGCCGCCGTGCGGCCCAGCATTGCCCTTGCCCGCCAGCCGGATGCGCTGCCCATCCCTCGTCCCCGCCTTGATCCGCACTTCCAGCGGTTCACTCCGGCTCACCGTCCCCTCGCCATGGCATGTGGGACAAGTAGAAATGTTCTTGCCCGTCCCCTGGCAGCGCGGGCACGGCACATTGAACTTCATCCGCCCGCCCGTCTGCGTGATCTGCCCCGTGCCGTCGCACTCCGGACACTTGCCCGGCGCCTCAATGTAACCCTGTCCGTGGCAGTTGGAGCAAACGTCCTGGCGCGTAATGTTGAGCCGCATCACGCCGCCGCGGATCGCCGTCCAGAACGGCACGTTCACCTGATATTCAAGGTCGCTGCCCGCTTCGGGCCCTGCCTCAGCCGCGGCCGCTCCCCGACCCCCGCCGAAGATTCCCGAGAAGATGTCCTTGAATCCACCACTACCGCCGCTTCGCCTGCCTCGCCCAGCACTATCCACCAGATCCGAGAAGTCAAACCCGCCGAAATCAAAAGGAACGCCCTGCCCGCCCGCACCGCCGCCGGCAAATCCTCCCGGCGCGCCTCCGGCAAATCCGCCCGTCCCCCCGCCCCGCGCATACGCCTCGGCCGTCGCCGGATCGATATTGTCCGAATAGAATCCGACCTGGTCGTAAATCTTGCGCTTCTTGGGATCACTCAGGACGTCGTTCGCCTCGGAGAGCGTCTTGAACTTCTCCTCCGCCGACTTGTCCCCGGGATTAACGTCAGGATGGTACTTGCGCGCCAGCTTGCGAAACGCCTTGCGAATGTCCTCCGCGGACGCGGACTTCTTCACGCCGAGGATCTCGTAATAGTCTTTCTTGGTAGCAGTGGCCATAAGCAATACTGGCACAAAAACTTAGCCACGGATCACGCGGATTTCACAGATTGATCTTAAATCCGTGTCGATCCGTGCAAATCCGTGGCCGATTTCTTTCGTCGTTACTTCTTGTCCTCCACGTCCACGTACTCAGCGTCAATCACGCCTTCGTCTTTCTTCTGACCGCCGCCGTTTGCGCCCGGAGCCGCGCCCGCCCCATCCGTCGGACCAGCGCCCGGAGCACCCGCCGCCGGACCCTTTGCCTGGGCCGCCTTATACATTTCCTCGGCCAGCTTGTGCGAAGCCTTGGTCAGCGCCTCGCGAGCCTTGTCCATCTGCGCCTTGTCGTTCGATTCCAGCGCCTTCTTGGCATCGGCCACCGCATTTTCCACCTCGCCGCGCTCCGAGCCGGAGATCTTGTCCCCGTTCTCGCGCAGCATCTTCTCGACGTTGTACACCATGCTGTCGAGCTGGTTCTTGGCCTCGATGGCGTCGCGCTGCGCCTTGTCCTCGGCCGCATGCGCATCGGCTTCTTTGGCCATGCGTTCGACCTCTTCCTTCGACAACCCCGAAGACGACGTGATCGTAATCTTCTGGTCCTTCTGCGTGGCCGTATCTTTCGCGGTCACGTTCAGGATGCCGTTGGCGTCAATGTCGAACGTCACCTCAATCTGCGGCACGCCCCGCGGAGCGGTCGGAATCCCGGTCAGATGAAACTTCCCCAGGGTCCTATTCTGCGCCGCCAGCGGACGCTCGCCCTGCAGCACATGCACCTCAACCGACGTCTGATTATCAGCCGCCGTCGAGAACGTTTCCGTCTTCTTGGTCGGAATGGTCGTGTTGCGCGGGATCATCGCCGTCGCCACGCCGCCCAGCGTTTCAATCGACAGCGACAGCGGAGTCACGTCCAGCAGTAGCAGGTCTTTCACTTCGCCGCCCAGCACGCCGCCCTGGATCGCCGCACCGACTGCCACAACTTCGTCAGGATTCACTCCCTTGTGGCCTTCGCGCCCAAACAGCTCTTTCACCAGCGCCTGAATGCGCGGCATGCGCGTCTGTCCGCCCACCAGCACCACTTCCTGAATCTTGCTGGCATCCACGCCCGCATCCTTCAAGCACTGCTTGCACGGACCCACCGAGCGCTGAATGATGTCTTCCACCATCGACTCCAGCTTGGCCCGCGTCAGCTTCTTCACCAGATGCTTCGGCCCAGCCGCATCCGCCGTAATGAACGGCAGATTGATCTCGTGCTCCATCGTGGTCGAAAGCTCAATCTTCGCCCGCTCGGCCGCGTCGCGCAGGCGCTGCAACGCCATCTCGTTGCCCTTGCCGCGCAGGTCGAGACCTTCATCCTTCTTGAACTCATCGATCAACCAGTCGACGATCCGCTGATCCAGGTTGTCGCCGCCCAGGTGCGTGTCGCCATTGGTGGCCTTCACCTCAATCACGCCCTCGCCCACTTCCAGCACCGAGATGTCAAACGTTCCCCCGCCGAAGTCGTAGACCGCAATCATCTCGTCTTTCGTTTTGTCGAGCCCATACGCCAGCGCCGCCGCCGTAGGCTCGTTGATAATGCGCTTCACTTCCAGCCCGGCAATCTGCCCGGCATCTTTCGTAGCCTGCCGCTGCGCGTCGTTAAAGTAGGCCGGCACCGTGATCACCGCCTCAGTCACTTTTTCGCCGAGATAGTCTTCCGCCGCCTTCTTCAGCTTCTGCAAAATCAGCGCCGAAATCTGCGGAGGCGTGTACTCCTTGCCCTGCGCCAGCACCGCCACGTGGTCGCCCGACTGCACCACCTTATAGGGCACCATCTTGATCTCTTCCTGCACTTCGTTGTAGCGCCGCCCCATAAAGCGCTTGATCGAATAAACCGTGTTCTCCGGATTGGTGATGGCCTGCCGCTTCGCCACCTGCCCCACCAACCGTTCTCCAGTCTTGGTAAACCCAACCACGGACGGAGTAGTCCGCCCTCCTTCTTCATTAGCGATCACTTTGGGCTCGCCGCCCTCCATCACCGCCACGCAAGAATTGGTGGTTCCAAGGTCAATTCCGATAATCTTGGCCATAATCGTCTCCTGTTGTCTTTCGTGATGCAAATAAGTGCTTTGTAATCAATGCGCTTATGATTGCCAACGCTCCCATGCTAAGACCTGAGTGGGATGTTGTCAAGCTTTAGATGCGCTTGGAGTATCCAAGGTTGCGGGATCGAACTAGACGCACTGGTCATGCTCGGACTCCGGGAGGGGAATAAATTACCTGATCCTGAGAGAAAAAGAGAAATAAGCAATTAAGGTTTTCGGACAGGCCGTTGCCGCCGAGCGGGGCGCCCCGGGGCACCGCAACGTAGACATCCTCATTTATGATTGTGCGGCACTTCCTGGGAGGCTCATGTTCGAATTCCATTGTCCGCGCTGCTCCGAGACAGTGTCCGCCCTCCATTCGGCTACCGGAAGTGAAGTGATTTGCCCACACTGCGGTCAACTTGCCCTAGTACCAACTCCGCCCGCGCCACCTGCGAGGCTTGAGACTAGAGCTCGGGGCGGCTCTATCGCGGTGTGGCTGAAGAATCAACCGAAGCCGCTCTGGCCACAAGTCTGCGCCTGCTGCGGGAAGCAACCTGACACTGAAATTGAGATCGTCCACAAGAAATTTGAAGATCATCGGACCAGGACCTCAGTGCACTATGTGCCGTCGTGCTATTTCTGCAAGGTGCACCAAGAGGCTGGGTACGAATTTGATCGATATGGGGCTGGCTGCGCGGCTGGAGTTGTGCTTGTGGCGCTGGTGTCGTGGTCAGCCCTATCCAGTAGGCACGTGTTGGGGGGAAATATAGAGGATGTGTATTCGGTTATTTTTTGTGTAGCGGCTTGGGTGATTCTTTACGCCATCGCAAGAGCAAAGATATCCCAGCACAAGCGGGAGGCCGCGGAACACATAATGGGAGAGAGATGCACGGGGCCGGTATTCGTCAGCTTCGAGAGAACGTATTCAGGAGTGCTCCGTGAAACGTTCATAGACCGCTTTCGCTTCACGAGCTCAGAATACGGGAGTGCCTTCCGCCGAGAAAATGTGGCAAGTATTCCGAGCGCATGAGCGACGCCGCCGGGTGCCCACTTCTCGCTTCCCTTGCGAAACGTGGGATTCCACGGCCCATCCCTCTGGGACTTTGTTGATTCACTCCACTCTTTCCCGTACCCTTAAACCCAAGGAGCCAACCATGACCATCGAAATCCGCGACGCATCCTTGGAGGCCAGAATCCGAAAGCAACTCCAAGCCACGGGCTCCAGCAGCGTCGAGGAAGTGCTGCTCCGCTTGCTCGAACCTTAACCCCTCTCCGCATTGACCGGCCCGGTATAATCACATCATGGCTGACCATGTGATCCACATTTCGGAAGCCGAAGCCGCCAGCGACTTCGGCAAGCTGCTGGAACGGGTGCGCGCCGGCGCGGAAGTCGTGATCGAAAGCGATAAGCTGCCCATAGCCGTGGTCCGTCCCGCCGAACCGCATGTCAGATTGCTTTCCGAGTCTCTGCGTCTGGCCAGGGAACATGGCTCTACAGCCACAATGGACGCGGACTTTGCCCGCGATGTTGAAGCGGCGATTGCCAGCCATCGTGAGCCGTTAGACCCGCCCGCATGGGACTAATCCTCGACTCCAGCGTAGTGATCGCCGCCGAACGGCGCGGCGACACGGTCGAGCGGCTGATCGAGAAAATCGTAACGAAGACGGGCGATCAAGAAGCCGCGCTTTCTGCGATCGGCCTGACGGAACTCGTCCACGGCATCTATCGTGCCCAGACCCAAGAGACACGGCTCCGCCGCGAAACGTTCATCAAGGAACTGCTGGCCGACGTGACCGTGTATCCGTACACGAAAGAAACAGCACTGTTGGCTGGCCAACTCGACGGGGAACAGCAAAGCCGGGGCGTAGTGATTCCGTTCGTGGATCTGTTGATCGGAGCCACAGCACTATCGCTTGGCTACAACCTACTGACCGACAATCTGCGTCATTTCGGGCAGATTCCAGGATTGTCAGTGATCAGTTTTAGGGCGCACCTTCACCGCCGCATTCCCACCTGCATCAACACAGCATTCTCCACCGCCGTCATGTCAGCCCGCGACAAACTCCCGAGCTTGCTCCTTAATCTCTGCTTCGAGGCGGTCATGATCTGGTCGGCCATCGCCTTGCGCGGCTCGCCGTTGACGGTCACCAGCGCTTCCCCGGGATAGACCTTGGCTACCTGGCTTGTAATGGGAACGACAATCACGCGGTTGAGCGCCGTGTTCGCGGCATCATTGCTGAGAATAATCGCCGGCCGCGTCTTCCGGATCTCGCCACCCAGCGACGGGTCGAACGAGACCCACCAAACTTCACTCCTGCGCGGGTGCATCGCCGATTAAGCCCTCGGTCCACTCTTCGGCCTCGCGCTCGCGTTCCGCGTCCCCGGCCATCGCCCGGTACTGCGCGACCAGACCGTTCGGCGACGCCTCGGCCGCCGCGCGCGCGGCCTGCTCAACGCTCGTCGCAGCGTATCCGTCGACCACAAACCAGGTGGCGTGTCCCCGCGAAACCGGATTACCCAACGGCTGCTCCGCATTGCCGTTCCAGCGCGTGGCAATCACTTCCTCGTCATCCCACAGGATTCTCGCCACGCTCATTCGATCCGCTCCGGGATCGTGGATCACCTCCACGACGCTGCGGACACGGCTCTTGGGGGATAGCACTTCTTCGGGCTTAATGTATGACATCTTCACCCTCTAGGACTCCGAATCTTAGCTCGGTAGCATAGCTAATGTCAACATCTAATATGCGCAACTATGAAACCATACTGGGCTTCACATCTCTGTGACATCTAACCTTGTCGTCCACAGCCCCAATAACCGATCATGTGCCCGGAGGCAGTGTCGGATCACCACTTTTTAGTCGTTCGACACCAAGGTACGCCCTTTGCAATCTATATCTTGCCCGCAAGTTGTTGCGGCTCTAAGATTTTTCATCATTTTCACCGCAACATGGTGATTCCAATAGACCAGGGAGAGGGGGGCATACCCCCCAGTTACAACTCAGTCAACCGCCATTTTCCCGAAGCAGGAAGGAGATATTTCCGAACCAGCGCCCGTGTCCCACAGTCGTCAACCGAGAACAGGGAAATAGATTTTGAGAGCTGGAAACGGAGGCTGGGAACGGAACCGGAAACGTGGAACTTGGAAACTGGCAACCGGCAACTGGGTCACTCGATCTCCGGCCTCCACAACGGCTCTCCGCCCAGCGAGTGGTAGAAGCCCCAGCCCGCCAGCGCCACCACGCTGAGCAGCGCCAGAATGGAGGTCGTCATATACCAGGCCGAGAGATCGGCGGTGAACGGCACGTTAGAAAGCATGTCGATGGTGAAGATCGCGCAAGCCAGCGGGATCAGCCCGAAGCGGAAGACGATTAGCACGGCGACGGAGTAAATCAGAATCCAGGCGGGCAGCTCCACCGTTACGTAAGAGGAGGTAAGTCCCTGAAACAGCGCAAAGATGGCAACGAACGCTATGGCGGCCAGCCACTCTTTGCGCAGCAGGACTTTCAGTCCGAGCAGAATAAAGAAGAACTGCAGCGTTCCCAGAATCGCGGCCGGAATCTGCATCAGCCACGCGCCCAGCGCCTCGCGCCCGCCCGCCAGATATTCCGTCTGCGCGCTGACGGGTGCCGCTCCCAGGTGCGTCATCGGGATATAACGAATCTGGAAAATCAGAATCCACAGCACGCCCAGCATCACGCCAAACAAAATGTCGCGCCCCACCAGCGGATCGCGGAACTGTCCCGACAGCAGCCGGCTCCAGGAAATAATGGTCTGCGGCCAGCGCCGCCGCACCCAGGGTTCGAGCGCAAGATACATCATCCAAGTCATCCCGGAAACAAACAGCGCAGTGCTGACCGCAAGCACGAACACGCCGAGCGTGGCGATGCCGGGAACAAAATGTTCGCGGCAAAGCCACAACAGTATCTCCAGTGCAAACATCACCGCAGCCAGGCGGAAAGCGCCTGCGCGATCCCCTCACCCCTGGCGATAATTCTGCCGCGCCAAATGAATGGCCCCACCGAACAAAGATAAGAACAATACGATTCCCAGGACCTGCTGCGCTTTCTTTCCGGTCGAATCCTCCGTACTCTTCATGCGCTCCGGTTTGGTCCACTCGCCAATGAGCGCGAAGAAGACCGGCTTGCCCTGCCACGCGGCCGCCTCCACGCGCAGCGGCCGCGCCGTTCCCGGCCAAGTTCCCGTCCAAGCCATGCGCGTGTCCGCAGCGGCCAGTGAATTCCACGCCGGCTCCGCCTTCTGCAGTTGCGCCGGATCAAGTCCCGACGCGCCGAACAGAACGTTCCAGTCGAACCCCGCCGGCTGCGCACTCGAACTCTGCTTCTGCGGCGGGATCGCCTGCAAATAAGTGAGCCGTCCCTGCGGATCCAGTTCGACATTGATCATCCCCGAAAGCGTCGCCGGAGGATCGTCTCGGGTGACGATTCCAGGGTTCAGCAACTCACCGTGAAAATCCTCCGCCACCATGTCGTCGGGACTCTGCCGGTACCAAAAGCGAAGCATGGAAGGCCGAGCCGCCAGCACCGCATCCCAGTTCGGGCGCGGCTTGTCGTTCTTCTCCACGTAGTCCTGGAAGTCGCTGTCGTTCTGCAGACCGGACGCGCTATCCAAAGGCCGTTCCGGATATCCCAGCCGCGCAATGATCTCTCGCGCCTTCTGGGTGAGCACTTCCGGCGTCAGCTCCAGCCGCATCTTCTCCAGCGCGCTGTAGTGGATGGCTAGATAAGTGACCAGCCCCAAAGTGAGCAGTACCGCGGCAAAACAGGCGACGGCGATTCGCGGGCGCAATCCAGCGGTTTCGCCGGATGCCGCCACCATCTGCGGCGAAGGCGTCTCCCCCGCCGCCAGCGCCGCGGCCAGAGGATCGCCGCCGGGCAGAGCTGCAGCCACACTGAGAACCGTAGCCGGCCGTGCCGAGGGCTCCGTCTCCAGACAGCGAAGGATGACGCGCTCAATCACCGGATTGAGATCCCTGACCACCGACGAAGGCCGGCTCGGAGTTCGATCGCCGTGCGTGTCATTTGTCTCTGCGGGTTTCTCCGAGAAAGCGCGCTTGCCGGTGAAAACTTCGTACAACACCAGCCCCAGGGAATAAATATCGCTGCGCGTGCTTACTTCTTTTCCGGCTAACTGCTCCGGCGCCATGTAGGCTGGAGTTCCGCTGCGAACCTCGGCGCCCTGAATCTGGTCGGCGACTCCAGCCAGACCGAAATCGGTGATCACCACCTGCCCACGCCCATCCAGCATAATGTTGGCGGGCTTCAAGTCGCGATGGAGAACGCCCTTGGCATGAGCGGCGGCCAATCCGGCGCAGATCTGGCGCGCGATATCGAGAGCCTTATCTTCGGGCAGACGGCCGATGCGCCGCAGCAGCGAGGCCAAATCTTCTCCATCCACATATTCCATGGTGAAGAAGGTGTGGCCCTCGACATCGCCAACGTCGTAGACGCGGCAAACGTTGGGATGAGAAACGCGCCGGGCAATCCGCACTTCATTCTTGAAACGTTCCAGCAGAGCTTGATCGCGTGCCGCTTCATCGGGCAAGAATTTGAGAGCCACCTGTTGGCCGAGCGTGAGATCATCGGCGCGGTACACCTCACCCATACCGCCTTTCCCCAGCAGCGCGATGATGCGGTAACGGCTGGCGATCAAGCGCCCGGGAAGAAAGCGGCCTTCGCTCAAATATTCGGTGGAACTGAAGGGCCGCGACGAAGTTGCGGAAGCGCGCCGCTGCAGCAGCGGCGAAGTTGCCGTTGCGAAGTCTAGCGTGGCCAGGTCGTCCATGTTGCCGGCAGGCGCTCCGCAGGCCGAGCAGAAGCGTCCGGTTGCCGGTACGTCGGTACCACAGGATGAGCACGGGGGCATGATTTTTCCCATACAGTCTACCGCTTCGGAACGAAGTTTGTTCCGGAGCGTAACTCAGCATGAGCCCAGGGAGATTACCTAGGATTGCGTTTTGCGAGTGTTGGCCTAATGCCTCCTGCCCGTGCGGCCGAACTGTTCTGTAATGCGCCCACCTGTGCGCAACGAGGATTCTCTTATGCGAACGATTACCACCTCCGTGTTGCTTACTCTGTTTCTGCTGGCTAGCTGCAGCTCGACTCCGCGCACAACCGTGGCAGCGCCCGCCTCGCGGGTCTATCATGGCACGGCATCGGTGGGCGATTTTATGACCATTACCATCGACTCAAGCGCGCAAACCGTCGCATACACAAACGTCTCCAACAGCACGAGCGGAACTGTCCCTTACACGGTGGACTCCGATGGCATGTACGCATTGAACGATCCCACAGGCAACCTGGTTGCCGCCTACGAAGTGCCAAACTACGCCATGGTTATTCAAGCCGCCAAAACCGGGCCAAGCTCGAATACTCCAGCGCTCATCACGGCCGTGGAGAGCGGTCCGATTTCGCTGGCCACGTTCGAGGGGCAATCCTACAACTACATGCAGTTCCGCACCTCTTCCGGAGGCGTTTCAGTCGGCTCCGTTACCATCAACGCACAGGGGACGGGAACGACTTCCTCCTATTGGCCCTACGGAGCGCTCAATAGCGATAACAACAGTCCCTTCAACTCGAACGCTCTCGACATGGCGCAGGCGCAACTCGACGCCTCGGGCACATTTCTCAAGATTCCGGACCCCGGCAATAGCGGTGTCTTCGACTACGTGTTCGGCACGGCGAACGGGATCTTCGCGGTGGACACGCCCAACGGAGCCATCCTGGGTCTGAAGAAAGCCGCGAGCGCGAGCTTTGATGCCTCGTCTGCAGGAACATATAGTGCCATCTACTACAAGAAAACTGGCGCCAGCACGGGAGCGGGCAACGTGGAGACAGGAACGCCCAGCCTGGGCAGCGCGACGCTGGTGGTCACGGCCGGCGGCCAAGTCACGGTGAGCGGCGCCCAAGGCAACACGATGGCTCAGGGCGCGCTCATTCCGGTGGCCAATACTTCGTACCTTTATGCTTCCGGCAACTCCGCTGAACTGAACGATCCCTGCAATGGCCTCTTCACCTTCGAAGTGACCAACAACGGGGTGCAGCAGGAGGTGTTCGTCGCCTTCATGGGCGAGGCGATGCTGTTTTCTTCCTTCAGCGCCAATCTGCCGTGGGGTTCCGGAGGCAGCTACAACTATTTCTATGGAGTTGGTTTGAAGTAAAAGCGTCCTGGGACGGGGATCTCAGATCTCCACGTCCAAGAGCCGGGAGCCCAGTGTATTACCATCCAAACGATGACCTCGCGCCTCCATCGTTGGCTGGCTGATCCGCTGGTGCTGCTGTGTTTGACGGCGGGCCTTCTTGCGTTCGTCGTGCAATCGGGCGAACTTGGCACAGCCGACACCACGCACCGCCTGCAGACCACGCACTGGCTGTGGACTTCCGAACCGCAGGTTTTTCCCAACGATTATCCCGAGTTCGGCCTGCACGGCCGCGGAGGGCAGCTCTATAGCTGGTACGGCATTGGACAGTCCTTGCTTATGCTCCCCGCCGACTTGTTGGGTACGTGGATTGCGCAGTGGCAAGTCTTTTCCGGCTATCGCGACGATCCCGCGGTGCGCAGCATCGTGGTCAGTTACTGCACAAGCATTCTCGTAAATGTACTTACGGCGCTGGTGGGCTTTCGCCTGCTTCGCCAGTTGCGATTCAGTGTGCGGGAATCCGTGCTCGGTCTGCTGGCGCTGATGTTTTGCACGACGCACCTGCATTACACCCAGAACATGATGGAGAACAACTACATCATGCTTCTGACACTGGCCGGATTTTGTTTTCAATATGAATGGCTGCGCACGGGAAGCAAGCGAGCCCTGTTGGTGGGTAGCGGCGCGCTTGGCCTGAACCTGCTTACGCGGCTGACCACAGGCCTCGATCTGGTGGCGGCAGGTGTTTTTCTTTTTCTTGTGCTCTGGTTTGAACGAGTGCGAGGAGGTGAACTCTGGCAGCGGTTCGTGGCTTACAGCAAGGTCGTGACACCGGTATATGCGTTTTTCTTGCTGCTTGATCGGCTTTACCAGTTCTGCCGTTTTGGCTCGTTTACCAACACGTACGCGTCGCTGTACGGCAAGAATCTGCGGTCGCTGGATCCAACGCTGCCGGCGAATTTCCCCTGGACCACTCCTTTTCACGAAGGTTTTTGGGGGGCGCTGTTCAAGCCGGAGAAATCGATTTTTCTTTTCGATCCTCTGCTAGTGCCGGCGATTCTGCTGCTAGCCCTGCTGTGGAAGCGCTTGTCGCCGGAAGTCCGCGCGTATGGCGTGGCCTCGCTTATGCTGCTGCCTGCCTACATCAGCCTGTATGCCAGGTATACCTACTGGACGGGGGATTTTGCCTGGGGCGATCGTTACGTTTCGACCTCGGTGGAACTGGTGGCGTTGTTGGCCGTGCCCTTGTTGCTACGACATCGCGAGAGTTTGAGCGCATGGATCTGGGGCGGGGCAATCGTGATCATTGCGGCCAGCCTCATTATTCAACTGGCTTCGCTGGCGTTCTGGCTGCCGCTGGAGATTTATCAGATGGAGACGCTGGGGCATCCCACGTTCGTAATCGCGCTGCGCTTCAAGAACATCGCGGCATTTGCGCTGGGCAAGATGGACGCGTGGGGACTGACCAACGGGTCGATGACGCAGGATGCATGGGATTACGTTCACATTACGACGTGGAATTTTCTGCCGTTCTTGCTGCGGAGAGTGGGGGCGGCGCCGGCGTGGGTGGTGGATGCGGCGTTTGCCGCTTGGGGCGCAGGGGTGGCGGCGTTATCGCTCGTAATAGCCATGCTTTCCCATGTGGTAGAATGGTAGACGCCAAAGGTAGAACGGTGGACTCGATGAGTCTCAATATAAAAAACGAAAAGACCCACCGGTTGGCGCAGGAATTAGCGCGCGCCACCGGGGAGAGCATGACGGTTGCGGTGAGTGAGGCGATTCGGGAGCGGCTGGAGCGCGTGCGTAGCAAATCGAAGAAGGGCATGGCGGAGAAACTGATGAAGATCGCGCGCGAGAGCGGCCCTCTTTGGAAGAAACCATACGTCTCGATCGAGGAATTGTTGTACGACGAAAAGGGACTCCCGAAGGGGCTCAAATGATTGTCGATTCATCGACGATCATCGCAATTCTGCGGGATGAGCCCGATGCCGCCGCGATGGCAGAAGCTTTGCAGGAGGCGCCGATCCGCCGTATCTCTGCGGTTACCTATGTGGAGGCTGCAGTCGTTGCCGACAATGACCGGAATCCTTTGCTTAGCCGCCGGTTTGACGGCCTAGTTCGCGATGCACAGATGTTGGTCGAGCCAGTCACCGCAAGGCAAGCCGAGCTTGCCCGCCAGGCCTATCGCGATTTCGGCAAGGGCAGGCACAAAGCTGGGCTCAACCTGGGGGATTGCTTTGCTTACGCGCTGGCAAAGGAGATGGACGAGCCGCTGCTGTTTAAAGGGAACGACTTCAAGCACACCGATGTGGAAGTCGCTGAGATATGAGCTGCGGTGATCCCTAATCTGCGCGTGCCCCTTTCAAGATTAGACTTACCGACCCCGGGAACAACCGATTTCTGGTGGCATATTCACGACGCTTCGAGTGACGGTGCTGAATATCGAGATATCGCCAGTGTCGAGGATCGTGCTCAGCAAGCGCGGAGTTGAAAGCAGCCAGAGCCTCGTAGGGCAAATTACTGGGATCTAGGGCCATGAGCCTTTTGCGGAGGCACACTAACATCCTTCTGTTCTGGGTAGGACTCAAAAGCTTGCAGTAAGTGCGAAATGGTATGTCGCAGCGCCGTGAGTTGCAGCTCTTACATGCCAAGACAATGTTGAGCGCCCAATTCGCTCCACCGCCTGCTATCGATAACAAGTGATCTCTTTCGCACCTGAGTCCGTCTGTGAATTTGGAGTTGCAGTAGAAGCAGCGACCTCTTTGAATTTCAAGAATCTCTTGTATTTCCTCCGAGCTGTGCTTGCCTTTAGCAGCCTTAACTCGCTGTCTGCGGCGCCAAGAAACAATAGCTCTGCCCATCGCCGTTCCGGCAGTCAGGAGCACACCAGGATCAGAGCGCCATACGGGATGACCGCATTCGCAGGCCAGATAGGAATACCGAACGCTCCCGCCCCGTCTAGGCCCGCGCAAGCTAAGAAAACAGGGCGCAGTCATTGGTCGCCGGCATTCCGTACAGGCTGCCCTTTCGAAGAAGTGCTTCTTGAACACAGGTGTTAGGAAAGCCGGGAACTTGTCATCCGATACACAACAGACGAAGACTGCATCGTTGCAAGCTTCACCGAGAGAGCCAGCCACCAGTCGAACGGTTCCATAATCGCCTATGGACAGCGGTGGTCCATATGACCAAAAGGGACGGTCAATCTCTCCCAGCGGTCTGATTGACCGACGTGTTGCCACTATGACTTACTCCACCGTGACCGACTTGGCCAGATTCCTGGGCTGATCCACATCGCATCCTCTTCGCACCGCGATGTGATAGGCCAGCAATTGGAGGGGAACGATTTCCAGAATCGGCGAGAGTTCTTCCGGCGCGGCGGGAACGTAGAGGACGTGATCGGCGGCTTCCTTGATTTCTTCGTCGCCTTCGGTGGCGAGCGCAATCACGACGCCGGAACGCGCTTTCACTTCCTTCAGGTTTGACATCGTCTTTTCATAGCGCACCATCGAGTCGGGATTGTTTACATCCCTCGTGGCGACGATCACTACGGGGAGATTCTCGTCGATGAGGGCGTTGGGGCCGTGCTTCATTTCGCCGGCAGGGTATCCCTCGGCATGGATGTAGGAAATTTCTTTGAGCTTCAACGCGCCTTCGAGCGCGATGGGGTAGTGAATGCCGCGGCCGAGGAAGAGGAAATCCTGGGCGCGCTGGAATCGCTTGGCCAGATCTTCACAGGCTTCGTCGTGGATAAGGATGCTTTCCAGCTTGCCGGGGATGAGCGTAAGTTCCTGCGCTGCGGTGCGGATCTGTTCGGCGGTCATAGCGCCCCGCACTTGTGCTAGATAAAGCGCGAAGAGATAGAGAGCGGTGAGCTGGCAGGTGAAGGCCTTGGTGGATGCTACGCCGATCTCGGGCCCGGCGTGCGTGTAAATGGTTCCGGCGGCTTCGCGAGTGATCATGGAGCCGACCACGTTGCAGATGGCGAGAGTGTGCGAGCCCTTGGCTTTGGCCTCGCGCTGAGCGGCGATGGTGTCGGCGGTTTCGCCGGACTGCGAGATCACAAGCGTGATGGTGTCCTCGCCGACGATGGGGTCGCGATAGCGCCATTCACTGGCGTAATCGACCTCGACCGGGACGCGGGCGAAACTCTCGATCATGAACTTGCCGGCTTGCCCGGCATGCCAACTGGTGCCGCAGGCGACGATGTTGATCTTTAGCGCGGCGCGGAATTCGGACTCGCCGAGTTGCATCTCGTCGAGAAAGATGCGGCCTGTGTCGAGGGAAACGCGTCCTAAGGTGGTGTCGCGGACGGCGCGCGGCTGCTCATAAATTTCCTTGAGCATGAAGTGCTTGAAGCCGCCTTTTTCCGCCATGATCGGGTCCCAGGTGACGTGCTGCACCTGGCGCTGGATGGGTTTTCCATCGAAATCCGTCAGTTCCACGCCCGCGGGAGTGACCACGGCGAGGTCGCCATCGGCGAGAAAGAAAATGTCGCGCGTGTGATAGAGAATCGCAGGAACGTCGGAGGCGACAAAATATTCGTCGTTGCCCAGGCCAACCACCAGAGGAGGGCCATTGCGCGCGGCGACAATTTTATTGGGCTCGTCGACGGAAATAACGGCCAGAGCGAAGACTCCGCTGAGTTCCTTCACAGTACGGCGGACCGCATCTTCGAGAGTGGGGTGGTGGCCGTTCCCAGTTTTGAGAAGATGCTTTTCGATCAGGTGAGCGATGACTTCAGTATCGGTCTCGGTGGAGAACTTGTGGCCGTCTTCGAGCAGCTTCTTCTTCAAGCTGAGATAGTTCTCGACGATGCCGTTGTGTACCACGACGATCTTGCCGGTGCAGTCGCGATGGGGATGCGCGTTTTCCTCGGTGGGGCGGCCGTGGGTGGCCCAGCGGGTGTGGCCGATGCCGTAGGTGCCGTCGAGCGGATTGAGCCGGATGGCTTCTTCCAGATTGCGCAGTTTGCCTTCGGCGCGGCGGATCTGCAGCTTGTCTCCATTGCCGGCAACGGCAATTCCCGCCGAGTCATAGCCGCGATACTCGAGCCGCCGCAAACCTTCGAGGATGATCGGAACCACCTGTTTCTTGCCGACGTAACCAACAATGCCACACATGCGGGAACTCCAGAAGTTCAGTCTGCGAGGGAGCAGCGAAACTCTTCAATGACCGGATTGGTGAGGACTTCGCGGGCAATGCGCTCGACTTCGGTTTGCGCCTCTTCGCGGCTTAGTTCGCCATCGAGTGTGAGCTCGAAATACTTTCCCTGGCGGACTTCTTCCAGGCCTTTGTAGCCCATCTTCTTGAGCGCGCCCTGGATGGTCTTGCCTTGAGGGTCGAGGACACTCTTCTTGAGCGAAACGTAGACGTAGGCTTTCATGGAAACATTAATTATACGTCAGGGCTTACAAGGGGTAGTCCGGCGAAAGCAAAGCAGAGACGAAACCAGTGAAATAACCACCTTCGCGAAGCCTCTGCTCTAGAAGCGGAATGAAACCAGTGGTCCAGCGGACCAACTGGTCTGATGGCCGAACCTCTAGGAGCCGAGTTCCTCGATCTTCCGCTCCAAGTCGGCCTTAGCTTGTTGCAGCATCTCGCAATGCCGGGAGTTCTGGCTGCGCTCAAGCCGTTCAACTATATTTCTAAGAGAGAGGCGAAGGCTTTCGTGTTCTCGCAGCCTGGCCGCCTGTTCCCGCGTCAGGCGCGGCTTTGCGGAGGCGGATCTCCCGGCCGCCTCGTCCTGTTGCGCCTCAAGCGACTTGCTTTCCCAGCCCCGAGCCATAAGTTGATTATAGCCCTCCATCAATATGCCTTTTGGACGCGGCAAGACCTCGGAGGAGATGGAGAGGTCTGGGCAAACTCCCGGCCCACGATGGATCGAGTTACAAACAACGAAGCGAGAAAAAATAGGCGATATTCCAGCCCAACTTATGCTTATAATGCGACCAAGAATTTGTGGGTGGGTATGGCGTGCTCTTCACGAGGGGGAGGAGCCGCAGGAGTGCGGGTATGTACCCCTTATTAAGTTTGCCACGCTTAGAACTCGATGCGCAGCGCTCCAGGGCGCCGCTGGAGATGACGGGTTGGTTCGCCCGTCACTGTAGCGCCCGCGTTTCTGTCGAAGTGCCCTATCTGGGGGAGCAGATCCCCGGCCGGTCTTGGGGCGTCGGTCGGTGCAATCCCGGCCACTCCCACTTCTCGGAATCCGTGAGAGCGGCGGGGCGCACGCTCATCCTTTCTGTTATTGCTGTGGCCTTGCTGGCGTCGCGGTCAACCGCAGTGTCGCCAATGAGGGAAGTCCGGCGCGTGCTCATTATTAACGACCTCGGCGTTATCTCGTCACCCGGCTTCGCTGAAATCGATCAGGCAGTCCTCGCTGGTCTACAAAAATCTCCGTACCAGATCGAGCTCTACGAGGAAAGCCTGGATTTCACCCTATTCCCAGACCGAGTTTCCCAAGACAGGTTTCGAGAAAACATTATTCAAAAATACTCAGCCAGCAAGCCCGACGTGATCATTGCCGCCGGGCCAGCGTCCCTGAAGTTCATCGCCAAGCTGTACGACACGTTCCAGGGTGCCCCGATTATCTTCTGCGGAGTTTGGGGTGAAATTCCGGACCAGCTAAGGCACGGCATGCCTTTTACTGGTGTTTTGGCCCAGTTACACCCCGAGGGAACCCTGAATGCGGCGTTGCACCTGCTTCCCAGCACCAAGCACGTGGTAGTCATCGGTGGAGTGGGTAAGTTTGACGAAGGATTCGAAGCCATCGCTAAGCAGAGTTTCCACAACTACGAATCGAAGCTTGAATTCACGTATCTTTTCGACTTGACCATGCCCGCACTGCTTGAGAGGCTCAAGCAGCTACCCAACGATACGATTGTCTATCACACTGCAATCACGCAAGATGCAGCGGGAGCCCGCTTTGTCGATTCAGCTCAATCGATACCGATGGTCGCCAGTGCTGCGAATGCTCCTGTCTTCGTAATGGACGATGTGGATCTTAGGGCGGGAACAGTGGGTGGCGATCTGGTGAACTGGGCCGACGATGGTCGCGTCGCAGCAGAGATGGCTGTGCGGGTTCTCAACGGCGAGAATCCTCAGAACATCCCCGTCGTCACGAGCAACCACGCCTACATGTTCGACTGGCGGGCACTCAAGCGCTGGGGGATGAACGAAAAGAACCTTCCCCCCGGCAGCATCGTGCTGAATCGACAGCCCACCGTCTGGGAAGCTTACAAACAGTACATCATCCTCGGCATCGCTGTGATGTTCGCCGAGGCCCTACTCATTTTCGGGTTGCTCTGGCAGCGGAAGCGAAGAAAGAAAAGCGAAGTTCAGCTGCGCGAGAGCGAAGAGCGCTTTCGCCTCGTTGCAAACACAGCTCCAGTAATGATCTGGATGGCGGGGACCGACAAGCTCTGCACTTACTTCAACAAGCCCTGGCTGGACTTTACCGGCCGGTCCCTTGAGCAAGAACTTGGCAATGGCTGGGCGGAGGGCGTCCACCCAGAGGACTTGCGGAGATGCAAGACTACATATATTCAGGCCTTCGATCGCCGCGAGGCGTTCCGGATGCAGTATCGCCTCCGACGGCACGACGGCGAATTTCGATTGGTTCTCGACATCGGGGTGCCACGATTCAATCCGGATGGGTCTTTTGCTGGTTACATTGGCTCCTGTATTGACGTGACCGAGCAGAGGCGGGCCGAAGAGCATTTGCGTCGGGCACAGGAGGATCTCGCCCGCGTGTCCCGCGTGGTTGCCATAGGAGAGCTGACCGCTGCCATTGCTCATGAGGTCAACCAGCCGCTTGGGGCTGTGGTCACGAATGCAAGTGCATCGCTGCGCTGGTTGGCTGGACAACCCCCTAATCTGGGGGAGGCTCGGGAAGCCATCGACAGGACCGTCCGGGAGGTGACTCGGGCCAGCAACGTAATCCGGAGAATTCGCGCGCTCCTGCAAAAAGGCCCACCTCAGATGGAGCGACTTGACCTGAATGCGGTGATCCAGGAAGTGCTGATTCTGGCCAGCAACGAACTTCTGCGGGGCGGTGTTGTGGTTCAGACAGATTTGGCGCCGGATGTTCCCAATGTGCTCGGGGATCGCATTCAGTTACAGCAGGTTCTGTTGAACGTGATCCTGAACGGCGTCGATGCGATGAGCACGATTACCGACCGGCCGCGGGAGTTGCTCATCAAGTCGGCACAGCACCCGGATGGCGTGCTCATCCAGGTTCATGATTCGGGAGAAGGAGTCGATCCCGAGCAGGCAGACCACATCTTCGAACCATTCTTCACCACCAAGCCCCAGGGCATCGGTATGGGACTATCGGTTGGCCGTTCCATCGTCGAGGCTCATGGCGGCCGTTTGTGGTTTACTCACGGGTCTTCACACGGGGTAGTTTTTCAATTCACCGTGCCAAAGGCAGACGCGTCAGATGAGCGAGCCGCCTAGTACCGTGTTCGTCGTGGATGATGATGCATCGATCCGCGATGCGCTTAAGAGCCTGATCCGCTCAGTGGGCCTAAGAGTCGAACTCTTCGGCTCGCCACGCGAATTTCTGCAAGCGAACCGACCGGATGCGCCGAGTTGCCTGGTCCTTGATGTCAGGTTGCCCGGGGAAAGCGGGCTCGATCTTCAGCGCGAGTTGGCTGAGGCCAATATTCACATTCCGATCATCTTTATAACCGGCCACGGGGATATCCCCATGTCGGTGCGGGCCATGAAAGCGGGAGCCGTCGAATTCCTGACCAAGCCTTTCCGCGACCAGGATTTGCTGGATGCGATTCAGGTGGGTTTGGAGAGGGACCGCGTCCGGCGGCAACGCCAGGCCGAGACTGCCATGCTCCGGGATCGGCTCGAATCGCTGACGCCCCGCGAGCGCGAAGTGCTGCCCCTGGTGGTTTCAGGTCTGCTTAATAAGCAAGTCGCCGCTGAAATCGGAACCACCGAAGCGACGGTAAAGGTCCATCGCAGCCAGCTCATGAAAAAGATGGGCGCAGACTCGCTGCCAGAGTTGGTGAGGATGGCGGAGAAGATTGGTATTCCTGGTTCAAAACCATAAAGATCAAAAGCGATAAACCTTCGTTAAGCTCACCTTTACCAAGGTAAAGGCACCCATACCAACGCACAATGGATTAGGCAGCCGTCCCCATTTACCTTCTGACTTTGTGGGAGGGGGTTGTCGAAGGTTTCCCCTGGTTTCGATCATCTTAGGAAGAGTCTGTTCGTAAAACCGAACACGCAAACAAAAATGATTGTCCGCTCGAGATATGCGCTTATAATGTGATCATTCTGGCCAAGTTGTGCGGTCCGCTTTTGAGGGGGAGCGGTCGCTAGGAGTAGTTGCAGTGTACCTCTTAACCGCTCCGGATCCGGAACCGGATGCTCGCCCCTCTCATGCACGGCTGGACTCTCGTCGTGAGCTGGCTGATCTGCTTCGCGCTTTGGTCCCCCTAGTCGGGATGGCCTCTGAATCTTCCTCCCTCGGCAATCCCGTTTCGTTTGAAGCTCTTGCCGAGTCGGAACAGTTATTGACTGTTTTTTTCAGCGCGTCCAAGGTGGGTCTTGGCATTTTGGACACCGACTTCCGCTATATCGCGATCAACAAGACGCTCGCGGAGATAAATGGCTTATCGGCGGAGGCGCATTTAGGAAAGAGCGTCCGCGAGGTGCTGGGTGATCTTGCCGAGCTGGTTGAGCCGCAGTACCAGCATGTGCTCGCAACTGGGCAACCCGTCTTGGACCTCGAAATCAGCTCCATGCTGCCCACCCGGACCGAAGTCGGCCACTGGAAGTTGCATTTCATTCCCATCAAGGATGCGACGGGCAAGGTTACTCAAATCGGCGGAGTGGTGGTCGAGATCACGGGGCAAAAGAAACTCGAAGAATCGCTCCGTAGCGTTTCCGAGAATTTGAGAGCGGAGAGAAAGCGCGCGCAAGTGATGGAAGAGGTAGGACGCTTGCTGGCCGTAAAATGGGACGTCCGCGAGATTTTTCCCTATTTGTCTGCCTACCTTCGCCGGGTGTTGCGCCAGGAATATGCCGCTCTCTCCTTGCGCGACGAAAAGAGCGGGCAGTTGGTCCGGCAGGCGATGGATTTTCCACTGCGGAAGAGCCGAAGTCCCGGCGCCGAAGCCAACGCGCCGAAAGATCCCGGGGGCAAGGCCTTCCAAGACCGCGCCCCTTTGATCCTCGACAAGAAAGATATGCACGGGTACAAGTCCGGCCTTACGGATCATCTGTTGACCGAGGGGCTGCAATCGTTGTGCTGTGTCCCGTTGATCCGTCCAAAAGGACCGCTGGGAGTATTGGTGCTCGGCAGCACTCGGGTAGATGCCTTCAAGACGGATGACCTGACGCTTCTGAACCAGGTAGCAGCTCAACTGGCGATCGCTTTGGAAAACGCTGGAACGGCCCGCGAGGTCAAGCTGCTCAGAAGCCGGCTGGGCCAGGAGAAAAGGTATCTCGAAGACGAGACCCGCACTCCACTTCATTTTGAAGGAATCGCCGGCGAGAGTCCGGCCCTGCGGAAGGTACTCGATCAGGTGGCCATCGTCGCAGACAGTGATGCCACAGTACTGCTGTTAGGGGAAACTGGAACGGGCAAGGGCCTGATCGCGCGTGCTCTCCACCAGGCCGGCAAGCGCAGGGATAAACCCTTTGTAACCCTGAATTGCGCGGCCATACCTACGGGGCTGCTGGAAAGCGAATTGTTCGGCCACGAAAAGGGCGCATTCACCGGGGCGGTCCGGCAAAAGGTTGGACGCTTGGAACTGGCGGATACGGGTACTTTGTTTTTGGACGAGATCGGTGAGATCTCTTCCGAGGTGCAGCCCAAGCTGCTCCGGGTCTTGCAGGACCATGAGTTCGAAAGGCTGGGTGGGACTAAGACTATCAAGGTGGATTTGCGGCTGATCGCGGCGACTAATCGGGATTTGGCCAAGAGTGTAGCCGAGAAACATTTTCGCAGTGACCTGTTCTACCGCCTGAACGTCTTCCCGATTCGAATGCCTCCTCTGCGGGAGCGGCGCGAGGATATTCCCGTCCTGGTCCGATACTTTATTCGAAAATTTGCCGCCAAGATGGGTCGTGTCATTGAGACAGTCCCCAGCGAGACCATGAACGCTCTGATCAATTGGAATTGGGCGGGCAACGTAAGGGAGTTGGAAAACTTCATTGAGCGCTCGGTCATTCTCTCGGAAGGAACGGCGTTGCAAGCACCGCTGGCTGAGCTTCGGGCAGACAGCCCAGGCGCCGTAGATCGCTCGCTCGAAAGCACGGAAAGGGAACACATCATCCGGGTACTGCGGGAGTGTGGGGGAATCATCTCCGGCCGCCACGGAGCAGCCCGTCGTCTCGGTATTAAGCGCACCACGCTGCAGTCGAAGATGGAGCGGCTCGGGATTACCCGCCAGGATTACTCCGATCCAAAATCCGAGTAGACCTTGATCGACCGGAGAGATAGCTGTTCGATGTGCCGATTTTTCCACAGATTGCCGACTGGTCGGCAGCGGAGCGGTCCGGCACGCTACGCTCATTCTCTAGACCTGTTTCCTGTCTGTGACTTAGAAGCCTCTCAGCGGTAAACCATTCTGGAACGACAAGTGCAAAGGAACCGCCTTCATCGGGAAAACTAAAGGAATCCAACAAAAGTTTTCCCGAAGGCAAAGAGTACGAACCGCAATTTCGTCGTTATGGGCTCGCACTGGGGCGTGAACCATGTTACTGGCCAGAAACTATCCACCGAATCTAGTTCGCTTGCTGCCGGAGCGAGCCAGCACCTCCTTGAAGCGCGGCCAGCTTTGGCGCGGGCGCCCGCTGGCTTCCGAGGAACATTGGGCATCCCGCGTACTTGACTTTGCGGCTGCGGCCATCCCGGAACACAGGCTCGAACACGTTCCAAGCACGGTTGGCTCGGAAGAGATCGATCCTCTGTACTTGTTTGCCTGCCAAGTGGAGTGGGAACAGCGTGCCGATCCCAGTGCGGCATGGGAAGTCATTGCCGCCGCGCGTTGTTCGCACCAGGATACACGGGCCCACGCCCTGTCCCTGCTGGAGCATTCGCAACGGCCGAGGCCACAAGCTCAAGAAGACAACGGCACGGAGTACAAAGGCCGGCCGATTTCCACCAAGGAGGCAGGTATGAGGACTCCCTATGGTCTCGACGTGATCGAGAGTTGCATGGGTTGCAAAGCCAGCTGCGATGGCTTCTTTTGTCGTTTTTCGCCGGCGGTGCTGAGATCGGTGGACGGCGCCAGTTACCACAGCGTGATGCCTTCCGGGGCCGTGCTGTTCGTAGAGGGGCAAACCCCGCGTGGCGTGTATGTTGTTTGCTCTGGCAAAGTGAAGCTGTCGAAGACCTCGAAAGAGGGCAAAGTGCTGATCCTCAAGCAGGCCGAGGCCGGAGAGGTGTTGGGGTTGAGCGCCGCTGTGTCTGGCACAAACTACGAAATGACCGCCGAAACCTCTTCGCCGTGCCAGTTGAATTTTATCGGCCGCCAGGACCTGTTGACCCTGCTGCAGACCCAGAGTGAAGTGGGCGTGCATGCCGCCCAGTCCCTTAGCCGTGAAGTCCAAGGCGCACATCGCGACATCCATGACCTGGTTCTGGCCCGTTCGTCATCGGGAAAACTCGCCAAACTGCTATTATCCTGTGCGCCGCAAGTGAGCCCCAAATCGGACGAACAACGCGTGCGGTCCGCCATGACCCATGAAGAGATGGCCCAAAGAATTGGGTCGTCGCGCGAGACGGTCACGAGATTGCTAAGTAATCTGAAGAAAAAGAGGCTGATCCGGATCGAGGGAGCGACGCTGGTGATTCGCGACCGCAGCGGGTTAGAGGCTCTGGCGGTGTAACCTTCGCCCCCCGGCAGGCCGACCGAAGAATCGAAGCGAAGCCAAAATGCAGGGCCACGGAACTCAGAGCCCGAAAAGCTCTCGCAGCCGCTTGGTTTGAGCGCGGCTGACTGGAATTTCGCTTTGCCTCTTATCGTCCATGCGCAACTGGTACGAGCTCTTGAACCAGGGCACGACTTCGCGAATTCGATTGATGTTCACCAGGTAGGAACGGTGAGCCCGCCAGAACAGGCCCGGGTCCAGGCTGGCCAGTAGTTCCTCCAAAGTACGGCAGTTGGAATGCCCTTCCATGCCGGTTGAGCCCGCCGTCACCACTGTGATCACCCCGTCTTCGATCGAGGCGTAGCAGATATCCTTCTGGTCCACCAGAAACATTCGCCCTACCGCCTTCAGCAGGATTTTCGAACTCTGCGGCTTCGGCGCCTGCAGCATCCGCACCAGCGTGTCGATTTTCTCCGCCGGCAATCCCTCCGCTTCCTGCTGGCTGCGGGCTTTCTGTACCGACTGCGCCACGCGTTTCTTGTCGAACGGCTTCAGCAGATAATCCACCGCATTGACCTCGAACGCCTTTACCGCATACTGGTCGAACGCCGTGGCGAAGACGATCCTGGGCAACGGGATTTTTTTGTCGAGAAGTTTCTTGATTACGGCAAAGCCGTCGAGTCCGGGCATCTGGACATCGAGGAAAACGAGGTCGGGACTGTGCTCTTTGATGAGGCTGATCGCCTCCAAGCCGTTTTTTCCCTGGGCCACAACATTCACGTCGCCGGCGCTTTTCAGCAGGTAGGCGAGTTCATCGCGGGCGAGTTGCTCATCGTCCACGATTACCGCGGAAAGGGTCATTCAGTCTCCTGAGAGTGAGTCTCTTCAAAAAGTATAGCGACCGCGTTTTGCTGGCGTCAACGCGCGGGAGGATGGCGCTGTCCGCCCTTCAGTGCGGTTGCTGCATCATGCCGCCCGGCATCTCCATCTTAGTGAAGCCGGCAGGCGCCTCGAACAGGCTGGCCGGTTGCGCACCTTCTTGAATATTGCGCAATTCTCCGCCGTTGTTCTTCCCGTCCCACTTCACTGGAAAGCGCAATTTGGGATCGAGCCAGAAGTGGCTGACGTCGCCGCTGGCATTGGTGGTCTCGTATTTCACCGTGCTGCGGCCGTTGACGGTCTCACTGCCCACCTTGTGGCAACTGCTGCCCTGGTGCCCCATCTTCTGCCAGTCGCCGCATGCGTTCTCGACATCGCCAGTCTGGAAGAAAGCGGCGGTATATCCCATCCGCTGGCTTTGAGACTGCGCAGGCATCTCCATATACATGTGCCGCTGGGCCATCAGAACCATGGACGTCTGGGTCGCGAAATTCACAATGACCGCGCCTCCCGTACGAGTGCTGGCTTGCGACTCGATACGCATTTTGTCCTTGGCGAAGTAGATTTTGCCTTGGGTCGGCGTGCCCGGCTTTTGCAAGTCAACGATCTCGGCGGAGAATTCCACCTGCGCTAGAACGAAGCTGGCAGCGAGCACGAGAGCAAAGAAACACGAAATACGGGCAGTCCATCGAAGCATTTGAGTCTCCTTTATTTCGCATCTGGAAAGCAACCAGCGCGCGGGGCGCGCCCCGGGGAAGAGCGATAGAAGCATAGCAGAAGTCGCCGGGGCATTCACAGCACCGCGAAATTAATGGCACACAGAACAAATCCCTCACCGCTCATGTGACACTTTCCAGCGCCAATGCCATGCCCATTCCGCCGCTGATGCAAAGCGTGGCCACGCCACGCTTCGTGTTGCGTTTGAGCATCTCGTGCAACAACGTCGCTATGATTCGCGTGCCAGTACAGCCGATCGGATGCCCAATCGCGATCGCTCCGCCGTTCACGTTGAGCTTGTCGCGGTTGAAGTTCAATTCGCGGTCGCAGGCGATCACCTGCGCCGCGAAGGCTTCGTTCAGTTCGATCAGTCCGAAATCGTGCAGCTTGAGGTTGTGCTTTTCTTCCAGCTTGCGCAAGGCCGGGACGGGACCAATCCCCATGGTGCGCGGGTCCACTCCCGCCGAGGTCATTGCCGAGATACGCGCCAGCGGCTTCAGGTTGTTTTTCTTCACGAAATGTTCGTTCGCCACAAGTACCGCGGCAGCGCCATCGGTGATTCCCGAGGAATTTCCCGCCGTAACCGTCCCCGTTTTCGAAAATGCCGGAGCCAGCTTGCCCAGCTTTTCCATGCTCACGTCCGGAAACGGGTGTTCGTCGCGGTTAAACGTAGTCGTGCCTTTCTTCCCTTCAATCGTGACCGGGACAACTTCGGCGTCGAATCGTCCAGCGGCAATCGCCCGCGCGGCGCGGGTTTGCGACGCCAGCGCATATTCGTCCTGCTCCTCGCGCGAAATCTTATAATGCCCGGCGAGCACTTCGGCGGTTTCGCCCATCACCATCTTCGCCAGGGGACAGAAGAACCCATCGCGATACATGCCATCGACCAGTTCCTGGTTGCCTAACCGATATCCCCAACGCGCTTCGAGATAATAAGGAAGCCGCGACATCGACTCTGTGCCGCCCGCCAGAATGCAGCTCGCATCGCCGAGAAGAATGGACTGATAAGCCAGCGCAATGGACTTCATTCCCGAGGCGCACGCTTTGTTCACCGTGAATGCCGGCACTTCCTGCGGCACGCCGCTGTGAATGGAAATCTGCCGCGCCGGATTCGGCCCGCCACCTGCCTGCCGCGCATTGCCGAAGATGGTTTCTTCCACTTGCTCCGGCTGGATCCGAGCCCGCTCGATCGCAGCCTTGGCAGCGACCACCCCCATGTCAGCCGCCGTCAGCGAAGCCAGCGATCCGCCGAACTTCCCAATCGGCGTGCGTACCGCGGAGAGAATGTAGACTGCCTGCAAGTCACCTCCAAACGTCTGAGTCTAGCAGGGCGGGGGAAGATGCTGGAAGGGCAAGTCCCACAGACCTCGCTTTAGCGCTCAATCCGAGCCAGCGGTTTCATATCCGGAATCCAGTTCTCATTATGACGAACATTGTGACGAGCGAACTTGTGTACCCTAGGGGCGCGCTCGTACGGTCGGTTCAGGGCCCGTGGTGTAATGGCAGCACGTTAACCTGTCCAGTTAAAAGGTGCGGGTTCGAGTCCCGCCGGGTCCACCGCTTTCCCGGTTCTGGTAGGGAAAGCTGGCGAGGAGGTTCCGGACAGGGGACCTCCTCAAGTAACCTTGACTTCAGTATCGCAGTTGCCGATAATCGTTATGTAACTGGACAGGTTAACGCCCCGGGCTGAATATGGCTCGGGGTTTTGTTTCTTGTGCTCGCCGCGCCTCCTGTCGTGGTAGTGGACCAGTTTCGTTTTGCAAATTGAAACTGGTCCACTACCCCGGGTGTGGTGATGTCAAGCTGCCTGTGTAAATAGGTTGAGGGTGCGGGTTTTCCATTCCAGGTTGAATCTCTGGAAGATGGAGTAGAGGATGCGGTCGACACTGGCTACATTCACAAAACAAACCATGGGCCGGGTGCGGCGGCGCACTTCGACGAAGCAGCGCTCGATCACGTTGGTGGTGCGCAGCTTCTTACGCAGGTGCGGGGGGAAAGCGAACGCCGAAAGCAGTTCCGGCAGATCGCGCTCCAACTGGCGCACCATGGGACCGTACTTCCCGCGCCAACGGGCGCGGAAGGCGCGAAAAGCGGCTTCGGCCTGAGCGCGGCTTTCGGCCAAATAAATCGCCTGCGCTCCCGCTTTCACGTTGTCGTAGTCGGCCTTCTTCACTTTCTCCAGAATGTTGCGCATCTTGTGGGCCCAGCAGCGCTGATGCCGCACTCGCGGATAGACGGTGCGGATCGCCGCCGCCAGTCCGGGACAGCCGTCGGTGACGATCAGGCCCAGCGCCTTGCCCTCCAGCCCGCGCCGATACATATCCTCCAGCAGCCCTTCCCAGTCCGCTTGACTCTCGCCCTGACTCCGCAAAAACGCCAGCAGATGGCGGGTGCCGTCACGCCGCACTCCGTAGGCCACCAGCATCTGCACCCGCTTGCGCCCCGCCGGACGCCGCACCCGCAAGCTCACTCCGTCCAAAAACAGATACGCGTAGTTGTCTTCCAACCGCGCCTGGTGGAACTGGCGCACCACTCCGTCCAGATCCCGCGTCAGCTTCGACACCGTCTGCGGGCTCACCACCTCTTCGGTCACCGTGGCCACCACCCGCCCCACTTGCCGCGTCGAGATGCCGCGCAGAAACGCCTCCCGAATCAGCATCGACACATCTTCGGCGCGCCGCTGAAAAGGTTCCAGCCCTCGCGGCAGAAAACTCTTCCCTCGGGTGCGCGCCACGCGCAGCCGGATCGTCCCCAACCGAGTCACGAAATCCCGTTCGTAGTAGCCGTTGCGATAGGGCTGCCGCCGGCTGCGCCGCCGCTGATACACTTCGCGCACCGCATACCGGTCCCGCTCCCGCCGCGAATCCGCCTCCAAACGCTCTTTCCACAGCCGCTTCGTCTCTCCGTACACATCCCCCCAGAAACTCTCTCTCATCTCCGCCAGAAAATGTTGGTAATGCTCCGTGATTGGGATTATCTTCGCCATCGGGTGTAGGTCTCCTTTCCAGGAACGGCTTTAGCTTGTGAGGCCAAAGCCAACTTACACCCTCTCGCTTTTACACAATCAAAGTTACGTCACCCCCGGGTGTTCCGCCCTTGCCATTCCCGCTAACCTCCGGCATAATAAGTGTTTGTCTTGACCTCGCCGGACGCTTCCGGAACAAGGATATACATCAGTGTTAATGATTCGACTGTCGCGCATGGGTGCGCGCAAACAACCGCATTACCGCATTGTGGTGATTGAGAAGGCGCGCGCCCGCAACGGCCGGCCGGTGGAAGTTGTGGGGACGTACAACCCTCGAACCAACCCCGCCAGCGTGGATTTCAAGCGCGACCGCGTGGACTATTGGGTGTCGAAGGGCGCGCAGATGTCGGAGAGGGTGGGCAAGCTCTTCTCCAAGCCCCCGGCCGCCCCGGCAGTTCCGGCGGCCTAAGCAAACACCATGACTGAACCGACTGGAGATGTTCGCGCTCTCATTGAGCAGATTGCGAAGTGGATCGTCGATGCGCCCGATCGGGTCTTTGTGGACCATCTCGATGGCGACGTGATCGAACTGGAAGTCGCCGAAGGGGACGTAGGCAAAATCATCGGCCGGCAAGGGCGCAATGTCCGCGCCCTGCGCACGCTTTTGAGCGCCGCGGGAGTTCGAGCCCGTAAGCGCTACACGCTGGAAGTGATCGACTAGCAGAGCGCAGGCTGGAACTGGCCGCAGATCGTTTTGAAAGGGCGCGGCTTCAGCCGCGCCGCTACCGAGCAACGAGGATGCGGGCTTCAGCCCCTGAGGGAACGGGGCAGGGAACCGGACCATTCGCGATCCTGAAACAAGCGGTGAGTTCATTACGCTGGCCCGCGTGGTGAAAACGCAGGGCCGCCGCGGCGAAGTTGCGAGCGAGATTTACAGCAATGTTCCCGAACGATTCGCCGCCGGCATGAAGCTGCTGGCGCTGCCCCGGGAGCCGAACCAGCCGCGGCGCGAACTGGAAGTGAAAGAACTCTGGCCGCACAAAGGGCTGCTGGTTCTGAAGTTCGCCGGAGTGGATTCCATTTCCGAAGCCGAGACGCTGGTCGGATGCGAATTGCAAGTACCGCGCAGCCAGCGTTCGGAGCTGCAAGCGGGCTGGAACTATGTCAGCGACCTGGTAGGTTGTGCGGTGCTTGACCACGGCCGCGAGATCGGACCGATTGAAGACGTGCAGTTTGGCGCGGGCGAAGCGCCGCTATTGATTGTGCGCGAGGCGGCGCGGCTGGTGGAAATCCCCTTCGCTGAGGCGTATCTCGACAGCGTGGATGTGGAGCGGAAGCAAGTGCGCATGAATCTGCCCGAAGGCCTGCTGGAAGTGAACGCTCCGCTCACGGCAGAAGAGAAACGGGAACAAGCGCAGCCGGCGAAGAGAAAAAAGCATTGACAGAAAAAGACGCAGATCGAAGTCTTTACTGAGAACTGAGAACTGAGAACTGAGAACTGAGAACTGATTTTGGATCCGCGATGAAGGCCGACATAGTCACGATCTTCCCGGACTTTTTTCGCGGGCCACTCGATTACGGCATCACGCGCCGAGCTCAAGAGATGGGCTTGGCGAAAATTCAAGTCCACGATCTGCGGGAGTTTACCCACGATCGTCACCGCACCGTGGACGACCGCCCTTTCGGCGGCGGCGAAGGCATGGTGCTGAAGCCGGAACCGCTCTTTGAGTGTTTGGAGTCGCTGGGAGCTGCACCTCGCGACGAGCGCCTCGCGGGACGCGCGAAGCAGTCGGTAGTGTTGCTCTCGGCGCAGGGACAGCGGTTTAGTCAGAAGGTTGCTGCAGAGTTGGCGCTGCTGGACCGCATCGTTTTAGTTTGCGGCCGGTACGAAGGGGTGGATGAGCGTGTCGCGGATTTTCTTGCCGACCGCGAACTTTCCATCGGCGACTATGTTCTGAGCGGCGGGGAAATGGCCGCGGCCGTGATTGTGGAAGCGGTTATGCGGTTGCTTCCTGGAGCGCTGGGGAACGAGGCGTCAACCCAGCAGGAATCGTTTACGGTTGACGTGAAGGCGAAAAGCCTGGGCGGTGCGGATTCGACTTGCGGGTCGAATGGATTGCTGGATTATCCGCACTACACGCGGCCCGCGGAGTTTCGCGGGATGGCGGTGCCGGAAGCGCTGATGTCCGGCAACCACGAAGAAATTCGGCGCTGGCGGCGTCAGCGGGCGCTCGAAAAGACTTTCCGCAATCGTCCCGACTTGCTGGAGGGCGCGGCGCTAAGCGAACAGGACAAGAAGTATCTCTTAGCCATCAAGCGTGAGGGGATCGATAAATAACAGATCCAGGACTTCAGGATCGGAATTTCAGAAGCAGAATTCAGAAGGACTAACCATCATGTCGAACCTTATTATCGAAAAGTTACTGGCGAAAACGCAACGCACGGACATTCCCGCATTCCACCCGGGCGACACCGTTCGCGTTCACGTGAAGATCAAAGAAGGCGACAAGGAGCGCTTGCAGGCGTTTGAAGGCGTGGTGATCAAGCGCGACAACGGACCGCAGGCGAGCTTCACCGTCCGCAAAATCAGCTTTGGCCAGGGTGTGGAGCGCATTTTCCCCATCCACTCGAAAGTAATCGACAAGGTCGATCTGCTGCGCTCGTCCAAAGTTCGCCGCGCCAAACTGTATTATCTGCGCGGCCTCAAAGGCAAAGCGGCACGCCTGCGTGACGTCGAATAGGATTCGAATGTCCTTTGCGGCGCGTGCCGGCAAGGGACGCGCTGCGGGTTGAAAGGCTCTATCCCGCAACGGTTGCCAAAGGCTCTGTGATAACTTCCAGGTCGGCGAAGTCCTGCCTGCGCTTCTTCTTCACCTGGTTCAAAACATAATCGAGCAGGGGACGGTCGCCCTGGCGGATCTCCTGAAACTCCACGCCTATGGCGCGGTTCTGGGCGGCATATTTCACGTTGCCTTTCAGCGCGACGCACACGTCGTAAATATTCAAAGCCAGCCTGAGGCCGGTGCCAGGCGGGAGCAGATCGCTGGCGCTAATCAGGCAGCCGTATTCCGAAATCTCTTCCACGCGGCCTTCCATGCTGAACCGTCCGCCGATCTGCAGCAGGTCGGCCCCTCCTTCGACATGGAATCGCGGGCTGCGCCGCCGGTTTTGGTCGGCTCGTCCGAAGGTATTCATCGCGGACCGCTTCTTTGGACCATCCGGGATGATGGGCAGATACTGCTCCTGCACGTGCCGCAGCTCTTCTTCCCACGGAGTTCGTGTGCCCTCGACGCATTCCACCGTGAACTGGCCGCGCAGCGGGGAGTTGGGATCCGCCGCCCAGACTACCTGGCAGACGGACTTGTGGCGTCCGCGTTCGACTGTGATCAAGTCTCCGACGGTCACATCGTGGAAGCTGAGCAAGCGCGCGCCTCGGGGATGGATGTCATAAGTGCAGGCCATCTCCAGCACGCTGCGCTCGCCGTTCTGCATGTGGGTGAGACGAACCGGCAGCGCCAGGTGGACTAGCTTCTCGACTGGCGCAGCATCTTGCCGCGGCTGGATGGCTTCGTCGTTCACAACAGCTCCTCGCGTAAGCGCGATCTGTTGCGAACATAGCAGTACATGTCCGAGTGGACAATGTACGCTCGTAATCAAAGTAGTGGTTACCGTGCGGCGTTACCTTGCGGCGGAGGCATGAGCCGGAAGTGGCGTGTCGCGCATTAGGGCAGGAAACTGTTTGTGAGGTTTCTTGTTTTCTGACTTGCGGGAACCTCCGCTGGCAAGGGAAGATGGTGGACAACACTCTTCTTCCATGCCGAGTATTGCGAAGATCGCGTCCGAATTTTCTCTTTCTCCGGCAGCGGCAAAATTGCGGCTGCTGAAAAAGCTGCGTTGCACGCTGCGTTATGAAAAAAATGCGTGGGCGGCAGGGGCGGCCATGGTGGCGGGAGTGGACGAGGTGGGGCGCGGATCTTTGTTCGGGCCGGTGGTGGCCGCGGCGGTGATTCTCGATCCCGCGTACCGCATTCGCGGCTTGCGCGACTCCAAGCTGCTGCTGGCGGAGCGCCGCGAGCTGCTGGCGCCGCGCATTCGCGAACATGCCATCGCCTGGGCGGTTGCGGCGGTGGATGCGGCGCGCATCGACCAGATCAACATTTACCAGGCCTCGCGGCTGGCCATGCGCGAAGCGGTGATGCGGCTGCAGCCTGCGGCCGATCATTTGCTGATCGATGCGGTGCGGCTGGATTGCGATTTGCCGCAAGAAGCGATCATTCATGGGGACGCGCTTTCGGCCTCGATTGCGGCGGCCTCGATTCTGGCCAAGGTGGAGCGCGACCGCATGATGTGCGAGTGGGACGCGGTGTTCCCCGAGTACGGACTGGCTTCGCACAAAGGCTACAGCACGCCGCAGCATCTGGCGGCGCTGCTGGAGTACGGTCCGACGCCGCTGCATCGGCAGTCGTTTGCTCCTGTGTGGAGTAATCCGATGGAGCAGGAAGCTTTCGAGTTCGACTGACATTCTCCGAAGTGATCGCCGGCTGCAGATCGGGGATATACCCTACCTTCTCCCAAGCTATTGGAATCATCACGTTGGCGAGAAAACGCGAAATAATCTCCTGGAATCAATTACTTGCGGGTAAGATCTTGCTCCCGCAGGACTTAGATGACGATTTTCGCTTGACACCGATGCCCTCTTAATTAATCTTGCCTGATGAATCCAACGCTCAAGGTGGTTCTCATTGCAGTCTTCTCTTTTGTCCTGGGTCATCTTAGTTGCGCTGTGATGCACCACTGGCACCACATGGCGAGATAGCCTCCGCCTCCATGGTCGGCTGAGGGGGCTGTGGATGGCAAGGTTAGATATCACACCCCGGGGCGATATTTGCGAAAGGGCCGGATGAATGTTGGCACCTGAGTGCTAGCATGATCTAAACCCACGTAGAGGTTTGGAGACGTACTGTGAAGGGTCAGGGCGCGCCGTGGCCTTTTTCAATTGCCCCAGAGTGAAGGCGGTAGGTTCCTGAGTGTGGATCATGAAACTGGACGAACTGGAACTCATTCAGCTATTCCGCCAGCCTGGCGGTAAGGAGTTTGTGCGTTTCTGCAACGAAGCCATACGAGTAACGTGCTGGACTCACGGCGTGCCTCAATCCGAGGTGTCAACAACCTTGCGCACCGATATCGCGGATGGAGGCGTGGACACACGAGTCGGGCGCGGGATTCCGGACGATCCGTTTGGCTACTTCGAGACGCCCAGCATTTGGCAGTTCAAAGCGGCAGACGAGACGAACGTCGGGCCGGCAGAACGTCACGAAGGAAGTCAACAAGCCGCATGCAAAGAAGTGTACCGAGGATGGCGACGCCTATCGATTGTGCATCTGCGACCACCTCACAGATGAGAAGAAGAGCTCTCTCCAGGACGCACTCAAGAATGGCATCCGAAGCATTAATGCCTTGGCACCGATCCCGAAGGTTCTTAGCATCGACGACATCACCGTAGTAGCGAATTCATACGCGGCGTTGGTAAAAAACTACCGTCCCGAGCTCTTCGGGACCTGCACCCTGTTTGATCGCTGGGCCGAAACGGTCACTAGGACAACTGTTAAATTCGTTCCGTACGGCGGCTTCGAGAGCACAAAGGCCATGATTCTGGCCCACGTCGATTTCGCCTCTCCTCTCAAGGACGCCGTGCTCCCGTTACACGGCCAGTCCGGTGTGGGGAAGACGCGGACGGTCTACGAATCACTGCGACGGCAGCCGGGGGTCAGCAGCCTGGTCCTCTACTCCGATGACGAGGACGGACTTGAGGACCTGCTGACGACCCTCGTCAATGACGCCACATCGCGGGCCGTTATCGTGGCCGACGAGTGCTCGCTATCGACACGCGTCATGCTGTCGCGCAAATTAGCCGGACACGGACAGCACATCAGGTGCATCTCGATTGACAACTCCGTTGAGCGCCCTGCAAGTGCGACGCCGGAGCTGGAGGTTCGCAAGCCGAACCAACTGGAGCTACAGAAAATCCTCGAAACAAATTTTCCCGGAATCCCGGGTGACCGGCTACGCGCCTACGCCGAGCTTTCGGAAGGATTTGTGAGAATAGCGGTCGATATGTGTTGCCACTACGACGACGCGATCAGGCAGGCTGGGAACATCTCCCCGATTGTTGGCCACATCAACGATTATTATCGGGACCGACTGGGCAACGAAGATAGGGCGCGGGCGCTTGAAGCTGTCGCATTGCTGAAGCGCGTTAAGCGCAAAGGCGAAGCACCGACCCAACTCGACAAAATTTGCGAATTGACGCACACAGATCGGCACGACGTTGAACAGCATCTTGCTGCAATCAAGGACGCCCCTGGCTTCGTCGAAAGAGGCGAGCTCTATTACCGCGTGACGCCGGAAATCATCGCTATGATTGCCTTCGAGGCTGCCTGGAAACGATGGGCGGAGGGCAGGGAGAACGAATTCTTGGCTAGGGTTCCCGAGGAAATTCAAGAGGGCTTCCTGCGGCGGGTATCTGAGGGACGTAGCGTGGAGGTGCGGAACACTGTACAGAAATTTTTTCGCCGATTCGCCGATTCTTTCTCAGCCCGGGATTTGGTCAACCTCAATCTGGTCAATCGGCTAATCCGGTTGATAGAGACCGACCCGGAGCAATATCTTCCCCGTTTGAGGGAGATCGTCGGGTCCGCAAGCCACGAAGAGCTGACACGGCCCCCTGAGTACACGCGAGGATCCTGGGGACCCCGCCGCCAGCTTGTTTGGCTGGCTGAGGGCTTTGTCCAATTCGCGGAATTCTTTCCCGACTGCGAAGACGTTCTCTACAGGCTCGCCAGACATGAGAGCGAACCAGACATTGGCAACAACGCGACGAAGACTTGGCAGAGGCTATTTCGGATGGAACTGTCGGGAACTTCTCTCCCGATGTCGGCGAGGCTGGAAGTTCTACGGAAACGGGTCACGGAAGCAAGTGCCGGCGACGGGGACTTGATCGCGGGTGCCCTCGAAAAGATCCTTGATTTTCACGGCTCCCGAACGCTCGGGCCCGCCGTTCTTGGCGGACGAATCGTACCAGCGAATTGGCGGCCCTCCCCAAGCGAGTTTCCAGAACTACTCCCGATATGCCTCCGGTTCATCGAGCAGGCGAGCCGGCATCCACTGGAATCATTGGCGCGCAAGGCGAAGGCGACCCTGCTCAGCGACATTGAGTACCTTGTCCGATTGCGGTGGATCGACCAGATCAAACCGATTGTTGCGGCCTCCGGCCTCGACGAGCACGACCGCGCTCTTCTGGTTGGTAAGCTGAAGCGCTGGGCAGCGTGGGCCAAGGACGCGAACGGGGTGAACTTTAGCGACGAGTACGCGCAGAAACTGCGAGCCTGGGTCGAAGAACTGGAGCCGCAAACCCTGCGCGGACGCCTTGTGGAAGCCGTTGGTGCCCAATCCATAGACTATTTCGGGCGAGAGAATGAATGGCAGTCCCAACTGCAGCCCATTGCTTCGCGGTTTCTCATCGACGAAAAGGCCCTCAGCGCGGAGATTGACTGGCTGACTTCTCCGGAGGCGAGGAGTTCATTCCAATTTGGCTATTCTCTGGGAAGCATCGACAGCCAGTGCAAGTACCTCGACTTCATCTTGGCGCATTCTGCGGGACGAGAAACTGGCTTCGCCCGCGGCTATATCGCGGCGCTCATACAAGTCGGGCGCGGGGACCCCAGCGTGGTCAACGAGAAACTTGATGTTTGGGAGGAGAAGGACCCGATATTCTCTTTTCAGATTGCGCTCGCGGGAGGCGGGCCCGTTCGCGTATTCGAGCGAACGCTGCAACTTATAAACACGGGGCGGCTGCCCGCCTACCATCTCCGAAATTTCACGCACTGGGTTGGCACCGAGCGAACTTCAATAGCCCAAGTTCTGAAGGCCCTAGAAATCCTCACACCCAGAGCGGAACAAGAAGAGGATCTCTGCTCCGACGTGCTCATGGACTTTCTCGGCGCACAATTCCATGCTGGGCAGCTCCATGAGTTGCTTTCAGCGAACGCAAATCTGGTTTGGAACGCCCTCGTGGTATTCACGGACCATCCAAGCCGGGAGTCGTTCTGGTGGGGTCAAGTACTGAACAAATTGGCTCCCGATAATCCGCGCCTAGCCGTTGCTCTGGGATGCAAGGCCCTCGTCGGCGAGAGCTTTGAAATGAAAGACACAGCGATAAACCTCCTCTCAAACTGGGCTCGCGAATACCCGGAAGAAGTCATGGCCGCCGTCGGTGCGGCGATGCTTGATCCCGCCACCGGCGTCGATTTCTTTATATCGAAGTTCCCGCTCTTCACAGCGCTGCCGCTGAGTATTGTAACCGCGTGGCTGGAAGGGGCCGGCGTCGAAGGGGCGAGGAAGATTGCTCGGCACCTCCCACGTCCACACTTCGGCGCTGACGGTCAACCGGCAGTTCCCGAATTGACGGCATGGGTGCTCTCGCGTTTCGAGGACGACGACCGTACATTCAGCGAGTTCTGCGCCGGCGTTCACTCCTTCCAGGTGTACATGGGAGACATCTCGGGAGCGCACGAGTCAGAGGCGCAGGACGCAAGAAGGTTCTTTAACCACGATTTGCGCAGAATCCGACAGTGGGCCCGGATCGAGCATGCCAGCGCTCTACAGAATGCTCAGTTCCATCGTGAATGGGAAGACGAGATCAGTCCCTAGCCCTACTCAGTGCCGGCCCTTCGGGGCTGGAATCCGATGGTCGCCTGCCGCCTCTCCGCCCAAAATTCAGTTCTCTTGATGGAGCCGGTGAGGGCATAGGGATCCTTCGACTGCGCTGAGAGATTCGCGAAGCGAATCTCTCGGCTTCGCTCAGGATGACAGGGTGGGAAAGGCCGCTTCTATCAGGCGTTTCGCGCCAGCTTCAGCTTGCGGCCGACAACTTCCACAATTCGCTGATGCGTCTGCGCGGGGGGGCCGCTGGCATCTACTGCAACGACGCGGTGCGGCTCGCGGGCGGCGATGGCCATGTAGCCTTCCCGCACGCGGGCGAAAAAAGATCGAGTCTGCTGCTCGAAGCGGTTCTCGTCGGCGTGTTTGCCCGCAGTCTTGGCGGCATGGTCGGCGGCGCGGCGGTTGCGGCGGCGGGCGCGGCCCACGCTCATCGCGGGATCGGAATCGAGCAGGATCGTCAAATCGGGCTGCAAGTCTCCACAAAGGGCGCGGTGCAGCTTGAGGACGGCCTCGCTGCCCAGCTTGCGGCCGCTGCCCTGGTAGGCTTCGGTGGAATCGGTGAAGCGATCACAAAGGACAATCTCGCCGTGATCGAGCGCCGGTTGGATCACCTCGGCAATGTGCTGCGCCCGCGAAGCGAACATCAAAGCCATCTCGGCCAACGGCGAGAGGCCTTCCGTAGCCGAGTCAAGCAACACGCGGCGAATCTTCTCGCCGGTTGCCGTTCCGCCGGGTTCGCGGGTTTCGACGACCTTATGCCCGGCCGCGCGCAGAGCGGCAGCCAGCTTGTGCATCTGCGTGCTCTTGCCGGTGCCGTCGAGTCCTTCGAAGGTGATGAATTTTCCGCGCCGTGGCATGGTGGAAATGATAGCAGCGCTGGTGCGTCCCTGTACTGCTGCGGTTGCGGCTGCTAGAATCTAGAATTCCGTCGAGTAGAATTTAATCCATCGGACCCAGGGGGCTTTACGAATGAAACTCTCAAGAATCTTGGGAGCGGTCTGTCTTGTCTTTTTCTTTGCTCTTTTGAGTTGGCCGGCGACGCCGCCGACCGTAACCATTTTTGTCGACGCCACGACCGCTCCGCGAAAAATCTTTCATGCCAAGCTGAGAATTCCCGCCAGCGCAGGGGACCTAACGCTCTATTACCCGAAATGGATTCCCGGCGAGCACGCGCCCGACGGCCCCGTGATCGACCTGGCGGGACTCAAATTCACCGCCAGCGGGAAGACCCTGAAGTGGCGCCGCGATCTGCTCGACGGCTTCACCATCCACGTCAACGTTCCAGCCGGTGAGACGGAAGTAAATGCGGAATTGGATTTTCTTTCTCCCGCGACCTTCGAAGGCGGCTTCTCCGCCGGCTCTTCCGCCACCGACAAAATGGCAGTGATCAGTTGGAATCAGGTTTTGCTTTATCCCAAGGGCTGGAAGTCCGACGATCTGACCTATGTGGCCACTTTGAAGCTTCCCGCCAATTGGAAATACGGAACGCCTCTGCCGATTGCCTCGACGACTGGCGATAAGGGCGAGACGCAGATCACATTTCAGCCCAGTTCGCTCACCACGCTGGTCGATTCGCCGGTGATCACCGGAGAATTCCTCAAGGTGGTGAAGCTGGCCGACGACCCGCTGGTCGAGATGGATGTTGCCGCCGATAGCGCCGCCGCGCTCGAGCCGCCGCAGGAAGTGTGGGAGCATTACAAGAATTTGGTCGAACAGGCAAACAAGCTTTTCGGCGCGCACCACTATCGCGATTACCACTTCCTGTACAGCTTGAGCGATCACGTCGCACACTTCGGTCTGGAGCACCACGAATCCGATGACAGCCGCGTCGCGGAGCGCGGCCTGGTCGACGAAAACGCCCGCAAATTGTCGGCGAGCCTGCTCCCCCACGAGTACGTGCATTCGTGGAATGGAAAATATCGCCGCCCCGCGGACCTCACCACGCCGGACTATCAGCAGCCCATGCAAGACGATCTGCTCTGGGTGTACGAAGGACTGACGAATTATCTGGGCACGGTGCTCACGGCCCGCAGCGCATTGCTCACTCCCGCGCAGGCGCGGGAAGACCTGGCTTTAACCGCCGCCGCTCTCGATCACACTCCGGGGCGAACCTGGCGCAACTTGCAAGACACCGCGGACGCCGCTCCGCAACTTTATTTCTCTCCGCAGGCCTGGCAATCCTGGCGCCGGTCAGTGGATTTCTACGATGAGGACACGTTGAACTGGCTGTGGGTCGATGTCATCATCCGCCAGCAAAGCAAGGGTGCGAAAACCCTCGACGATTTCTGCAAGCTCTTCCACGGCGCTCCCAGCACGGGGCCCATGGTGAAGACTTACACTTTCGATGACGTAGTCTCCACCTTGAATCAAGTCGTAGCTTACGACTGGCGCGGCTTCTGGACCGAGCGTCTCACCAATCACGGTCCCGGCGCGCCGCTGGGGGGAATCGAAGGCAGCGGATGGAAGCTGGTCTACGACGAATTTCCCTCCGAAATCGAATGCGGCGGGGAGTGCACCTCGCGTTTCGTCAACGTAAAGTATTCGATCGGGATCAACCTGCGCGAAGATGGCACCATCACCGACACCACCGAGGGCATGCCCGCGGCGGCGGCCGGAATCGGCCCCGGCATGATGCTGATCGCGGTGAATGGCCGCCAATACTCGCCAGAAGTGTTGCGCGACGCGGTCAAAGCCAGCAAGGGCGGCACCTCTCAGCTCGAACTGCTGGTGGAGAACAGCGACTACTACAAAACTTACAAACTCGATTATCACGGCGGCGAGCGCTATCCGCACCTGGTGCGCGATGAATCGAAGCCAGATTTGCTGACGGAGATCTACAGAGCAAAATAGCGTTCGACCAAAGTTACGTCGTCGCGGTTGCATTTACTCGTATTGCGAGGAGATGCCGATCATGAGCTTTCCCCGGCGTATGCGGTCAGGCGCGAGCGCCATAATTTTCCTGGCGCTCGCGCTTTACTTGCCGTTGTTTGCCCAGACCCAGACTCAGATTTCCATCCTCGGATTCACGGCCGAATCCGCCGCTCACGAGACCGAGATCGAAAACAAATTCAAAGCCATTCCCTCCCCCGACGAAGAGCGCCGGCAGCATCATATCTTTACCTCCGAACCGCACGTCGCCGGCTCCGTGCGCAACAATGAACTGGCGCGCTACATCGCCGACGAATGGCGAAACGAAGGTCTTGAGGACGTTGTCATCCGCCGCTACGACGTTTACGGCTCCAATCCAAAGTTCACGTCGCTAGAAATGGTCGCGCCCGTGCATTACCGCGCCAGCCTGCGCGAAATGCCCGTCCCCGGCGATCCCGACTTGAAGAACAAAAGCATAAGTTCGGCGTGGAGCGGCATGTCCGCGTCCGGTGAAGTAACGGCCCCGCTTGTCTACGCCCACAGCGGCAATCCAGAAGACTACGACCTTCTCCGCAAGCAAGGCATCGACGTCAAGGGCAAGGTCGTCCTCGTCCGCTACTCGAATCCCTACAGCTACCGCGGATTCAAGGCGCTCACCGCCGAACGCGAAGGCGCCGCCGCCATTCTTATCTACAGCGATCCCGCCGAGGACGGATACAAGAAGGGGAAGGTCGTTCCCAACGGCCCGTGGGGCCCGGAGTATCACATTCAGCGCGGAGCTATCACCTACGACTTTATGGTGCCCGGCGATCCGCTGACTCCGGGATGGGCCTCCGTTCCCGGCGCAAAGCGCATTCCCGTCGAGGAAGCAGTTTCGATCCCGAAGATCATGGCGCTGCCCCTCTCGTGGCACGACGCCAAGCCGCTGCTCGCCAACATGGACGGCCCCATTGCTCCCGACGACTGGCAGGGCGGACTGCCGATTAAATATCACCTTGGCGGCAAGCGCGTGCGAGTGCACGTGAAAATCGAAATGGACAACTCCACTCAGCCTTACTACGTGGTCGAAGGCCGCATTCGTGGCGCGCAGTTGCCCGACGAGTGGATCGTGCTCGGCAATCACCGCGATGCCTGGGTCTTCGGCGGCGTCAACCCCAGCAGCGGCACCGCTTCGATGATGGAACTGACTCGGGCTCTGGGAAGGTTGGCCAGAGCCGGAACGCGTCCGCGGCGGACGCTCGTCTTCTGCAGTTGGGACGGAGAAGAAGTCGGCCTCACCGGTTCCACCGAATGGGGAGAGCAGTTTGCCGACGAGTTGCGCCAAAAAGCGGTCGCCTACATCAACGTCGATTGGGCCACCTCCGGCCCAAACTTCCATGGCCAGGCAGTGGCGTCGCTTGCGCCCATGCTGGTGGAGACCACGCACACGCTGCAGGATCCTTCCGGCAAAACTTTGTACGAAGCGTGGAAGGAATCATCCACGCGCGAGCGGCATGAGTCCAAACAGCCTGAAGAAGTCAGCGACCTGAAGCTTACCGATTCCAATCTGGCCGATACCCGCATCGGCAGCGGCTCCGACCACACCGTGTTCCTCAACTTCGTGGGCATGCCCGTCCTCGGCCTGCAATTCGACGGTCCCTATGGCGTTTACCATTCGGCCTACGACGACTTTTTCTGGATGAACCACTTCGGCGATCCCGGCTACCGCTATCACACGCTGATGTCCCAGTTGTGGGGAGTGCTGGCCCTGCGTCTTGCCAACGCCGACCTGCTGCCCTTCGATTTCGCGAGCTATGGCGCCAACATTCGCCAGTTCGTGAATGATATGGCGAAAGGCATGGCATCCAGAAATGACATGAGCCAACTGGATCTCAAACCCGTGCTCGATGCCATCGACAACTTCGAAGCCGCCGGCAAGCGCCTGGACGATTCCGCAACCCACGCCTTAGCCTCCGGCGCAATCGATCCCAACCTCGCCGCAGCCATCAACCACGGCATGATGCAGGTCGAACGCAATTGGCTCAACCCTGACGGCATCCCCGGCCGTCCCTGGTTCAAACACATTCTCTACGGCGCGCGCTTCACCTACGCTCACCTGGAGTTGCCGGGATTAACCGAAGCAGTGGAAAAACAAGATTGGGCCACCGCCAAACAGCAAGCAGAAATTCTGCGCCAGGCCCTGGTTAACAATACGAAACTAGTGAATCAGCTCGACTCCGGCTTGAACGGCGAGGTGGCCGAGGCGGGAAAGTAGGCCCTTCGTGTGTACCTCGGCAATTCCCACCCTTGCAAAAAAGAGGCTGTTACGAAACTACTAGCGGAGAAACGGCATTGGTGGCAAGATGCGATTGCGGGAGTGAGGGCAACGCATGGGATTCATCGAAGGGGATGCGCGAGCGCAGGGGACGCTGTTTCCGGTCACCTTGGAGGAATTGATTCCCGAAGACCATTTCTGCCGGGTCATCGATGCTTTCGTGGACCGGCTCGGCATGCAGAAACTGGGATTCGCACGGGCGGAAGCGGCCGAGACGGGGCGTCCGGGATACGATCCGCGAGACTTGCTGAAGTTGTATCTGTATGGCTATCTGCAACAGATTCGTTCCTCGCGACGTTTGGAAAGCGAGTGCCGGCGCAATGTGGAGTTGATGTGGCTGCTGGGACGGCTTTGTCCGGATCACAAAAGCATTGCCGAGTTTCGCCGGATGCATCGCCAGGCGGTGACGCAGGCGGGCGCCGAGTTAGTGAAGTTCGCGCGATCGGTGGGGCTGATACGCGGAGAATGGATTGCCATCGACGGCTCGAAGTTTCGGGCGGCGAGCAGTGTCAGCAGCGTGCACGAGCGGGCCGCCATGGAACGGTATCTGGAAAGTTTGGAAAGCGCCGACCGGGAAGACGAACCGACGGTGGAGAACAGTGCGGTCGCGGCGGCTCTGGAGAAACTGCGCCTTCACCCCGAGCCGGAAGCCGGCTTCATGAAAACGGCGCAGGGGATGCTGCCCGCCTATAACGTGCAGACCGCAGTGGATGCCGAGCACGGCCTGATCGTGGCCCAACAGGTGAGCGACGAGGCCAATGACACGCGCAGTTTGTTGCCCATGGCCGAAGCCGCACAGCAAGCCGTGGGCGCGCCCTCGACACCGATCCATGTGCTGGCCGATGCCGGTTATTCCAACGGGGAGCAGGCCGCAGCCTGCGAAAGCAAAGGCATTTTGCCGCACGTGCCAGCCCATCGGGGAGTGAATGCTCGAGGCGACGGCAAGCTGTTCGATCGCACCGCTTTCCACTACCAGGAGCAGAGCAACACGATGCTCTGCCCCGCAGGACACAGCTTACGCAGTGACGGCCGGAACGGGCGCGCGATCACCTATATCGCTCGTCCCGAAGTATGCGGAGCCTGCGCTCTTAAGCCGCAGTGCACGGTAAGCTCACGCCGCATTGTTCGCCGGCACGTGCATGAAGGGGCCTTGCAGCGCATGCAGCAACGCGCCACTCCGGCGGCGATGCAACTGCGACGATGCACCGTAGAGCATCCTTTCGCAATTCTCAAGTACGTCATCTTCGGCCACCCGCGTTTCCTCTTGCGCGGACTGGAAGGAACTCGGACCGAGATGAGCTTGGCGGTGATGGCTTACAACCTCAAACGCATGCTGACGCTCATGGGCGGAGCGGCATTGAGGGCAGCTCTCGCGACTATCTGAGCCATCCTTCGTCCAAAGCCATGCACGCTGTCCTCACGTCCCCAGGCGCAACCCTAATCCAACTGAGTTTCGTAACAGCCTCAAAAACGCAAGGGTGGGGCACCCTCAGTGTTGGCGCTGCTGGCTAAGGGAGCGATCGCCGTAGGGGCCGCACGGCGTTAATAGAATCGCGATCCATACCGATGAGCTTCTCTGATTTTCACGGCAACACCGAAACCGTCCGTCGCCTGCGCGATATGCTGGCGCGGAACCGCTTTCCCCATGCGGTGATTCTTTCGGGCGCGCGTGGGGCGGGCAAATACACGCTGGCGCTGATGCTGGCGCAGGCGCTGAACTGCCTGGCGCCGATTGAGACGGATGGTCTGCCGGACTTCTGCGGGCAATGCGCGAACTGCCGCCGCATCGCCCAGGCGGCCGACGGCGTGCTTCCCATGGTGCTGGAATGAATTCGGGCAAACATCATTCCGACGAAAACCGCTTCGAGCAGCAGACTCGCGCTTTCTTCGCCCGCGTGCATGAGGGCTATCGGGCGATTGCGGCAAGAGAGCCGCAGCGCGTCACGATGGCGGATGCGAGCGGCACACCGGCGCAGACACATGGGCGGATTATGGACGCTGTAGGGCGAAAGTTGAGGCTGGCGGGAAGAAATGTGTGACCTCACCGAGCCTGGGCTATACTCTTGACCCATGAAACCCTTTCTGCTCGCAGCGATTCTCCTAGGCGCGGCGTCTTATGCCTACGCGGGCGATCCCCTTGCAGCTCTGCGCAACGCGCTCGCCGCCTCGGAGCGGGCCCACAGGACACACAGCACGGCGATCAGACTTTGTGGCTTTGAGGCTGAGGACGAAATCGGTTGGGACCACATAGAGCGGCAAACGCGGGAACTAGCTAACGCCCCGCAAACTCCCGCAGCATCAAGAATGGTCAACGTCCTGTTCTCTTTGAGACTGGAACGACGTTCCCTTTTCGGCGATTTTGTCCAGTGCAGTTCTAAGCTGAACCGAACCAAAACTGCCGAATCGATTATCGACGCAATGACTTCCCTTGACGAAGCATCCGGCGATGTCGAGGGTAGCATCCGTGAACGGGCCTGGAACTTGGAACAGGGGGCGGAGTGGTACAAAGCTCACCCTTGTGCTAAGTAAGTTGCCCAGTCTTGGATGCGACCTGGAAGCTGCGCCAGCTTACCCTTAGATTTAAGCCCGCGAGAACAAAACTCCACGAGCTCACCTAACGGCAATCCAACCGTCTGCAGGCTCTCAAGCATTTCAGCAAATGATGGAAACGGTCTCACCTGTGGCCAGCCGTCATCGCCTAGTTTCACGAGAAGCTTGTACAGGCCGTCCTCTTGAAAAACTGTTCCAACGTCCATAGAGCTAATTTTAGCACTGCCTGCACCGCGCTAAACCTTTCCTGGCGGGCTGCCCAACTCGGCCATTTTGCCGGCTTTAGCCCCAAGGTGTTGGGGTGTAGACTTTAGCTGTATGAACAGAACGAAGGGCTACGGCAAACGTGGGATGAAGACTGGCAAGAAGCCAAAGCTCAAGATGCCGCCGGTGGCTAGGACAGCGAGGTCGGCGGGTGCACCGGGGATGTCTTTACCACAACGCAGGCCCTTGAAAAGGGATACTTACTCAAAGGGCGCTGGTACAGGTAAGCGGACCGGCGGAAAATAGCTTAGACGGCAGAGACACTCGCGCCGCCGAGCGTACACCCTTGAGGAGAGCCTTCAGTGCAGCCTCAGCACTGCCCACCCTACGCAAGGGTGGGGCACCCTCAGTGTTGGTGGCGCTAACAAAGTGCCCGTCCTTGGTCGATGTCTTGGATATGAAAGAACGCCGCACTACCGTCGAAGAGGACCGTAAACAGCGAAGGGCCACTCTTCGTGAGCAGTTGGCCAAGGCTCAGCAACTGGTGCGGAAGGGCGTCCCTCCGACTGTTTCCTTGGTTGACGAGCTGATCGCCGAGCGCCGCGAGGAATCGCGCCGGGAATCAGATCCACGCTCATGAGCTTTTCCGATTTTCACGGCAACGCCGAAACAGTTCATCGCCTGCGCGACATGCTGGCACGGAAACGCTTTCCACATGCGGTGATTCTTGCGGGCGCACGGGGGGCGGGCAAATACACGCTGGCGCTCATGCTGGCGCAGGCGCTGAACTGCCTGGCGCCGACTGGGACGGATGGTCTTCCCGACTTCTGCGGCGAATGCACGAACTGCCGCCGCATCGCGCAGGCGGCCGATCTCGATGCGCGGTTTGCCGAAGCGGTGGAGACGCGGGAAGGACTGCGTGAGACCGACAAGAAAGAGACACGACTCTTCGTGCAGACTCACCCGGATGTGCTGATCATCCCCCCCGATCCTCCGCAGATGATGATCAAAGTGGATCAGGTGCGGCGGGTGATCGAGACGATCTACTACCGGCCGTCGGAAGCTCGGGAGCGAGTTTATATTTTCACCGATTCGGCGTTCATGAAAGAGGCGGCGAATTCTCTGCTCAAAGTTCTGGAAGAGCCGCCGGAGTTCGCCACGATTTTTCTGCTCTCGGAAAATCCGGGCGAGCTGCTGCCTACGATTCGATCGCGATCGATGGTCTTTTCCCTCACTGCCGTGCCGGTGGAGGATGTGGAGGGTTACCTGGCGAAACATCGGCCGGAGTGGAAGCCGCAGCAGCGTGCGCTGGTGGCCAGACTGAGCGAAGGCGCGCTGGGCCGCGCTCGCACGTTCGATGTGGATACGTATGTAGCCGCTCGCGGCAACGCGTTGGCGATGCTCAACTCCGCGCTGCTGGGAGGCGAGCACACGCAGCTATTTAAGATCACGGAATCGTATCGCCCTGGCGCCGAGGGGCGGGAAAAGACGGAACAACTTCTTCGCACGCTGTATTCGCTGCTGCGCGACCTGATGTTTCTAGGGTCGGGGGCACAGGAACTGGTTCACAATACTGACATTCAAGGCGAACTTACGAGGCTGGCGGAAGCTGCCGATTTCGATTGGATCACCACCGCTTCCGACCGGTTAGCCGAGGTGGAGCGCGGTATGCGGCGCAATCTACTGCGGTCTTTGTCGCTGGACGCCTTCGCGCTGGCTTTGGAAAAGGCTTGAAGATCACTGCCGGCGCTTCGCAAGATTTCTGCTGCCGTGGCTTGATTGCGCCTAGTGATACGTTTCAGTACAGGCATTTCGCGTGCTAGAATTCGCCGGCGAGGGAATGTGATGACGAACAGCACGCGCTCCACAATTTTTTCCGTCCTGCTTTTACTTTTAACGATACTAAGCGTTTCGCATCTCGCGCAGGCGCAAGCGAGTTCGTCACAATCCAAGCTTTCGGTCCACTGGGAAGAACTTACCGCGGCCGACTTCCGCGAAGGCATTCACCGTTCGCAAGGGACGTGCCTGCTGCCCTTCGGCATCCTGGAGAAGCACGGGCCGCATCTGCCGCTGGGCACCGATCTGCTGGATGTGCGTTATGCCGCGCTGCACGCCGCCGAGAAAGAATATGCGGTCGTCTTTCCGGAATATTATTTCGGACAAATTGCCGAGGCCCGCCATGAACCCGGAACCATGGCTTACAGCCGCGACATGCAACTTGCGCTGTTGCAGGAAACCACCGACGAGATGGCCCGCAACGGGTGCAAGAAAGTGATCATCGTCAACGGCCACGGCGGCAATGAACATTTGCTGCCGTTCTTTGCGCAGTCGCAACTGGATAAGCCGCACGACTACGTGGTCTACGTTTTCGATGAACGCACGCCATCTTCGGGAGGCCCGGCGAAGAAGACTTCGATCGACATGCACGCCGGCGAAAGCGAAACTTCGAAGATGATGATCTCGCGCCCCGACACGGTGCACCTCGACCGCGCCCCGAGCGAGTCCGGCGCCGACCAGCACCGCCAGAACCTTCCCGAAGACGTTTACACCGGCATCTGGTGGTACGCGCGCTTTCCCAATCACTATTCCGGCGATGGCTCCGCCGCGACGCAGGAGCTGGGCAAGTATCAAATGGATTGGTGGATCGATGCGGTGGTGAAGGTCATTCGCGCCGTGAAAGCGGATGACGCCAGTCTTAAGCTGCAGAACGAGTTCTACGAAAAGAGCAGGCATCCGCTGGACACGCAGCCGTGACTTCAGCAGTCAGCAATTAGCACCTAGCAATTAGCCACCACAAACCCGAAATGGCTAAATGCTAATGGCTAATTGCCAACTGCTAACTGCTAACTGCTCTTGTCACGAGTTCCCGATGAGCGCGCCGGTGATGAACACCAGCACTCCGCCCAGACCAACTTGAAGCGCAGCGGACACCCACGGACTATCCATGTAACGGTGGCGAATCCAGGTGATAACTCCCAGTTCCACGAGCACCACGGCGCCCGCGGCCCACAGCGCCACGCGAAAGTCCTTCAGCACAAACGGCAGCGTGTGGCCGATGCCGCCCAGCGCAGTCATGGCGCCACAGATCAAGCCGCGTACCCAGGGATGTCCGCGCCCGGTCAGGCTGCCGTCATCGGAGAGCGCTTCGGCAAATCCCATGCTGATGCCGGCGCCGGCAGAGGCGGCGAGGCCCACCAGGAATGCGTCATTGGAGTTGTGCGTGGCGAACGCGGCCGCGAAGACCGGCGCCAGCGTGGAAACCGAACCGTCCATCAGTCCGGCGAGACCCGGCTGCACAATCTGCAAGACGAAGAGGCGGCGCTGAGCGCGCTCTTCGTCGGCCTTCACACCGGTGGGCAGCTTCTCGGCGTCGAGTTCCTGGGCACGATGTTCGTGCTCGCGTTCTTCGGTGGCAAGATCGTCTAGAAGTTGCCGGATACTGGCGTCCTGCGTGAGGGCCGCGGCTTTTTCGTAAAACCGCCGCGTCTCCACTTCCATCGTGGCGGCTTCCTTGCGGACTGCGTCGATGCGCAGAGGGCGAATCAACCAAAGGGCCGCACGCTCCACGAATCCGCGCACGTCCTGGCGGCGGATCAAGGGAATGTGCTCGCCAAATTTTTGGCGGTAGAGCTCGATCAATCGTCTGCGATGTCCCGATTCCTCTTCGCGCATGCCTTCGAACATGGCCGCGGACGCGGGATAATCCTGCCGCAGCCCTTCGGCAAAATCCGAGTACACTCGCTCGTCTTCTTCTTCCAGAGTAATGGCCAGGGCCAGTACTTCGCGTTCGGTGAGTTCCTGAAATTTCTTCATCGCGACCTAGCTTACCTTCCTGAGCGGTCTTAGACAAATCGGCAGTGGAAGATGGGCTCCCTCTATGCTGGCGACCGGGACTCCAAGGAGGAGCACTCCGCGTCTCTCCCATGGGTGCCGTCTGCGATGCTACTATCCAGAGCATGACGCCTCGGAAATCGCCTGCGTCCGGGAAGCGCGAGAAACCCCCGCGCAAAGGCCCGCCCAAAGGGAAGAAAGCGGCTGGGTCCATCGCGCATGACGCCCCGCATGCTCCGGAGCTGGTCATCGTCACGGGGATGAGCGGTTCGGGCAAAGCGTCCGTGCTGAAGGCTTTTGAGGATTTGGGCTACTACTGCGTTGACAACCTTCCTGTCGAACTGATTCCGCGCTTCGCGGAGATGGCGTTGCAGTCGAGTGAGATCCGCCGCACCGCGCTGGTGGTGGATGTGCGCGAAGGCTCCAAACTCGAACAACTGCCGGGCATTCTGAAAGCCGTGCGGCGCATGATTCCGACCAAGGTCGCGTTCCTCGAAGCCTCCGACGCCGCGTTGCTGCGGCGGTTCAGCGAGACGCGCCGGCCGCATCCCTTGGGCACCGACGCGCCGGTCAACGCCTCAATCAAGGCCGAACGGCGCCACCTGGCCAGCATCCGCGCCTTGGCCGATATCGTCATCGACACGTCGAAGTTTAATGTGCACGAATTGCGCGCCCACATCACGGAGCGTTTCCGCGAGCAGGCGACGGAGAAAAGCATTCTGGTTTCCTGCGTGAGTTTCGGCTTCCGCCACGGCGTACCCGAAGAGGCCGATCTGGTCTTCGATGTTCGTTTCCTACCCAACCCGCATTTCGTGCCGGAATTCCGGCCGCTTACCGGCCGCCATCCGCGCGTGGCCAAGTACATCCGGTCATTTCCGCAGACGCAGGAGTTCATTCTGCGCATTTCCGATCTGCTGGTTTACCTTCTGCCGCACTATATTCACGAGGGCAAGAGTTACCTCACCATCAGTTTTGGCTGCACTGGCGGCCAGCACCGGTCCGTGATGATCGCCGAAGAGGTCGGCAAGCGCCTGCACAAGGCCGGATACCGCGTAAAGGTGGTGCATCGGGACATGCCGAAGTAAGAAACCGCCGTTGGTCTTGGTCGTTGGCCGCCCCAAATACAACCGCTGACGGCCTTCGGGCAAACGGCCAACGACAAACGACCAACGACCGCAGTAAAATAAGCCCTTGCATCCGATATCTATGCCACCGCCAGTAAGCCACTGCGGCCTGCTCGGAGCCGTATGCGCCAACTGATGCGCCTCATTCGCTATGCGCTCCCGTACTGGTGGCAGATCCTGTGTTCCGTGGCGCTCATGGCATTGGTGGGAGCGCTTGACGCGTTCAAGTTTTTGTTGATTCGCCCAATCTTCGACCGGGTGTTGAATCCCGCTACCGGATCGAAGGACATTCAACTGTTTGTGATTCCGGTTACGCACCACGCGGTTTATCTGCAGCAGTTGGTGCCTTCCCGTTTTACCAATGCGTGGACCATGGTTGCGGTGGCTTTGATCGGCTCCACCATCCTCAAGGGAATTTTCGATTACACGGGTACGTATCTGGTGAACCACGCCGGCTTCGGCATGATCACCGATCTGCGCGACGACCTCTACAACGCCATCCTGCGCCGGTCGGCGGCATTCTTTTCCAAACACACGACGGGAACGTTGCTCTCCGCCATCGTCAACGACATCGAGCGGGTGCAGTATGCCATGTCCACCGTGTTGGCGGAATTCCTGCAGCAGTTCTTCACATTTCTTTCCGTGGCCGCCGTGGTTGTGGTGCTGGGCGGGAGACTTGCCTGGGTGCTGTTGCTGTTCGTCCCCGTGATTGTTTACTCCTCGCGTAAAATCGGCACCCGTGTGCGCACTACGACGCGGCAGGGGCAGGACAAACTTGCGGAGATCCAGAATATTCTGCACGAAACCATTACCGGCAACCGTATTGTGAAGGCCTTCAACAGCGAGAAGTGGGAGATTTCCCGCTTTCGCGGCGCGGCGCGCCGCCTCTTCCGGGCGAACCTGCGTTCGGTTGCGGCCACGGCGATCAGTTCGCCCCTGATGGATATTTTTGGCGTCATCGGAATCGCTCTTCTATTGAACCTAGGCCGCGAGCAGGTTAAGCACGGCGAAATGACGCCGGGAATTTTCGTGGCTTTCATTACGGCGGTGTTCAGCCTCTACAACCCGGTGCGCAAGTTTGCTCTCTTCAACAACAACTTTCAGCAGGCCCTGGGCGCATCGAGTGAAATCTTCAAGTTCATGGACATAGAAGATGACGTCCGCGAAAAGCCGCATGCCAGGCGTTTGCCTCCATTCTCAAAGAATGTCCAATTCGATCGTGTCAGCTTCACCTATGGCACTGAGGACGCAGACGCTCGGGTGCTGCACGATATCAACCTTGAAGTCCGCCGCGGAGAAGTCGTGGCGATCGTCGGATCCAGCGGTTCGGGCAAGAGCACGCTGGTTCATCTGATTCCGCGCTTCTTCGATGCGACGCAAGGGCGTTTATTGATCGACGGGAACGATGTGCGCGATGTGACCCTGGCTTCATTGCGGGAGCAAGTCGGAATCGTCACGCAGGAGACCGTCCTGTTTAACGACACGGTTCGCAACAATATTGCCTACGGCCAGCCGTACGTGTCCATGAAAGAGGTGGAGGCCGCGGCCCGGGCTGCCCTGGCGCACGACTTCATCCGGGCGCTGCCCGCGGGATACGATGAGGTGATCGGCGAGCGGGGCGTGCGGCTTTCCGGCGGAGAGCGGCAACGCATCGCCATTGCCCGCGCCATCTTGAAGAATGCGCCCATCCTGATTCTGGACGAGGCCACATCGGCTCTCGACAGCGAATCGGAGGCGTTAGTGCAGTCGGCGCTGCATAATCTTATGAGCGGCCGCACCGTGTTTGTGATTGCGCACCGGCTCTCGACCGTGCGCCGCGCCGACCGCATTGTGGTAATCGAAAATGGGGCCATTGCCGATATTGGTACTCATGAGGACTTGATGACGAAGTTGGGGACCTACCGGCGCTTGTACGAGTTGCAGTTCGCCGATTTCGAGCAGAAACTGGAGTCGGCGCAACCCAGCTGACGTTGGCGATGCGAAATTTGGGAAACTACTTATGCCGCTCCGTTCCATGACGGGTTTTGCGCAGGTCAAAGGCGAACTGATAAGCCAGAGGGAACTAAGCGCTGGTCCGCAAGCAAGCGGGCCGTCGTCCATGCCGTCCTCTGCTCAGGGCAACGGACGCCTCGCCTTCGCACTCTCGTTGAAATCGGTGAACCACCGTTTTCTCGATTTGCATTTTCGTTTGCCCTCGGGCTCCGACTCGATCGAGATGCAACTCCGCCGGCTGCTGAAAGAAAAAATTGCCCGCGGCCACGTGGAAGTCACGCTCAGCCTGGAGCGCGGGAGCAACGAGACTTTGGCGCTGAACCGGCCCCTGGTAAGCGCTTACATCGCGGCTTTTCGGGCCGCGGCCAGCGAATTTTCCGTGCCCGCCGAGCCCGATCTCAACACCATCCTGCGCCTCCCCGGTGCGCTCGATTCCGCAGGCAACGCTGTCGATGGAGCGTTGGAGTCGGCGGTGATGGCGGCCGTGGGCGAGGCGCTGGATCGGCTGAATCAGATGCGGGAGCAGGAAGGCCGCAGCATTGAGCGCGAACTTCGCGAACGGATGGCGCACCTGCGCGAAGCGGTCAACATTGTGCAGCAATACCGGCGCACGATGTTGCAGAGCTACCTGGAACGGCTGCGGTCGCGGCTTCAGGAACTGCTGGGGTCCAGTCCTGACAAGGAACGGGTGCTGCAGGAAGCCGCGCTCCTGGTCGACCGCAGCGACGTTCAGGAAGAAATCGTCCGCCTGGAAAACCACATCCAGCATTTCCTGGGATTTCTCGACGAACGTGGCGAGGTGGGCAAGAAGCTGGACTTCCTGCTGCAGGAAATGAACCGCGAAGCCAACACGATGCTCTCGAAGACCTCCGGTCTGGCTGGCGAGGCGCTGAAAATTACGGAAGCTGGACTCAGCATGAAGGCGGAGATTGAAAAATCGCGCGAGCAGGTGCAGAACCTGGAATGATTTCTCCAGACCACAAGCCCATCGTGTACCTCATCTCGGCACCGTCCGGTTCGGGCAAGTCGACGCTGGTCAACGAACTGCTGAAGTCGGTGCCCAATCTGGAGTTTTCCATTTCCTACACCACGCGAGCTCCCCGCGGCAGCGAGACGAACGGGAAGCAGTATTACTTCGTCTCGCGCCTCGACTTCGAGTTGATGGTGCTTGGCGATGAGTTCCTCGAACACGCCAAGGTTTTTGGCAACTACTACGGCACAGCGCGCCGGTTCCTGCACGAGGCAGAACAGAATGGCCGCGACCTTTTGCTCGACATCGACGTGCAAGGCGCCGCGCAGATTCAGAGCAAACTGCCGGACGCCATCAGCATCTTCATCCTGCCTCCGGATCGCAGGACTCTGGAAGAACGCTTGCGCAAGCGCAGCGAAGACCGCGAAGAAGTGATCCAGCGGCGGCTGGTTACGGCGAGCCGTGAAATCGAGAATTACGGGCGATATAACTACATTCTGGTAAACGACCGGCTGGAGGATTCGATCGAGATATTGCAGGCCATCGTGCGCGGCGAACGCCTGCTGCGCGCCGGGCGGGCGCTCTCGGAGGAGGAAACAAAAATCGCAGCCTTGGGAGATTGCTGCCGCCTGGCCAATGTCCGCGAGCGCTTGCAGCCGATTCTGGCCTCGTTTGCTGTTCCGGCTCTTCCAGGAGGGGATAGTCCTCGGTAACCATATTGAACGGCTGGTGGCCCCGTAAGGTTGAATTTCGTGGGAAAATAGGAGAGTATTTGGCTTCGCTGGCGAAGAACGCAGCGCATAAACTTTCGGCAATCAAAATCTTGTGTCCCGATACAAAGGGAGAGAATCCATGAAATTGATCGAAGGCTTCGACAGCAACTATCGTTACATTCTGGTCGCCGCCCGGCGCGCCCGCCAACTGCAATCGGGAGCCCCGCCGGTGGTCCAGACCAATTCGCGCAAACCCTGCCGTATTGCGCAAGACGAGATTCGGGCAGGCAAGGTGAAGTGGGAGATTCCGGAAACTCGCAGCGCCGCCGAGCAGGCCGCCGAAGCCCTGGATCAGGCCTTCGGGCACGACGCCTAAGGCGTCGCCGTGGAGAGCGATACTTCGACAACTATGAAAGTTGCTCTCGGAGTGACGGGCGGCATCGCGGCCTATAAAGCGGCCGAGATCGTTCGCCTGCTGCAAGACCGCGGCATTCGCGTGCAAGTCATCATGACGCGCGCCGCTCAGGAGTTCGTTCGTCCGCTTACCTTCGCCGCGCTCTCCGGTGAAAAAGTGATTACGGAAATGTTTCCGGCCGGGGAAGAGCACGCCGCCAACATCGATTCCGCGATTGAGCACATCGCCGTGGCGCAGTCGATTGACGCTTTGCTGGTCGCGCCCGCCACCGCCGACGCCCTGGCGCACTTCGCGCAAGGCATTGCCAGCGACTTCCTCACCACGCTGTATCTCGCGACCACTGCGCCGGTGGTGGTGGCGCCGGCGATGAACGTGAACATGTGGAATCATCCGGCGACGCAGGCGAATCTGGACATCCTGCGCCGGCGCGGCGTGAAGATCGTCGAACCCGGCTCAGGCTATCTGGCGTGCGGCATGACCGGGGCCGGACGTCTGGCCGAGAATGAAGCCATCGTCGCGGCGGTTCTGGAAGCGCTGGGCGCGTCGCAGGATCTTGCTGGTGAAACCGTGTTGATCACTGCCGGACCCACACGCGAGAAAATCGACCCGGTGCGCTACCTCACCAACCGCTCCAGCGGACGCATGGGGTACGCCATGGCCGAAGCCGCCTTGCGCCGCGGAGCGCGCGTGCTGCTGGTCAGCGGGCCCACGGCGCTGACTCCGCCGGGAGCGGCTGAGGTCACGCGCGTGGAATCGGCTGAACAAATGCGCGATGCCGTACTGAACTTGTTGCCGCAGGCCACCATCGTGATCAAGACTGCGGCCGTCTCCGATTACCGGGCGAAGTCAGCTTCACCGCAAAAGATAAAACGCAAAGGGCCGATCACGCTGGAACTTGAACCGACCGCCGATATTCTCAAAGAAATCTCCCTGCGAAAGCAGACGCAGATTATTGTGGGCTTCGCCGCGGAGACCGAGAACGTCCTCGAAAACGCGCGGCGCAAGCTTGCAGCCAAACAACTCGATGCCATCGTGGTCAACGACGTTTCCCGCGAGGGCATCGGCTTCGACTCCGATCGAAACGAAGTGACCATCATCACGCACGACGAGGTCGTCGAAGTTCCCGAAACAACGAAATGGGAAGTGGCTCAGCGCGTGCTCGATCAGGCCGTCCACCTTCGCCAGCGGCGCAAGTCGCCGGTGAAAGCCTGAACAAGGTTCTCCCTCCTGCATTACAATCGAGAAACCAATGCCCCGTACTCTTGATCCGGAATTGCGGCGCGCTCTCGCCGAGCGCGTTCGTTACTGCCATGAGATGGGCATCTACGATTTCTACCGGCACGAGCCACAGCTTTCTCAACCGGCGGAGATCGACTCAGCCGCTGCCGAATTAGGTCCAGCATCTTTGTCTTCACTATTGTTCTCGGGATCCCAGTCAGAATTGCGAGAGGAAATGACCGCAAGAAAATCCACCGCCGCTGAGGAAAACATCTTCGAAATCGTGACGCCCAAGCCGGAGTCTGGCATCTCCGACCCTGTGGCGGCGCTCAAGTTGATTCGCGAGGACCTCGGCGACTGCACTCGTTGCAAGCTGCACAAGCAGGGCCGCAAGCAGATCGTTTTCGGAGTGGGCAATGCGCGCGCCGATTTGATGTTTGTGGGTGAAGGCCCCGGCGCCGACGAAGACACGCAGGGAAAGCCTTTCGTTGGCCGCGCGGGCCAGTTGCTCAACAATATGATCAAGGCGATGGGCTTGCGGCGCGAGGATGTTTACATCGCGAATATAGTAAAGTGCCGTCCACCGGGCAACCGCCAGCCGGAGCGCGACGAGTGCGAAACCTGCTCGCCGTTTCTCATGCGGCAGATCGCGGTGGTCAAGCCCAAGGCGATTGTTGCTCTGGGCGCGACCGCGGCAAAAAACCTGCTGGCGATCAACGCCCCCATGACCGAACTGCGCGGCCGCTGGTACGACTTCAAACCGGCCGGAAGCGATCCTGCATGGGCTGGCGCGCGCTTGGCCGTCACGTACCACCCGGCGTTCCTGCTGCGCGATCCGCGGCAGAAGGCTGAGGCCTGGAAGGATTTGCAGATGGTGATGAAGTATTTGGGCATCGTGCCTCCAAAAAAAGCGGCCGAGTAGCGATGCCTTCGTTAAGATGAACTTTCATCCAGAGCGAAGCGAAGGATCCCTATGCGCTTTACCGGTGCTAGCCTCGATGGGAGTTCTCTAGGTTATCCTTCCAATCAATGCCCGAGTTCTGCGACGTTGCCCTGCCCGTACCGCTTGACATGGTCTTCACCTACCGTGTGCCCGCCGAGGCCACTCCAGTGGTTGGCGGCCGCGTACTTGTGCCCTTCCGCCAGCAGCGTTTGAGTGGCATCGTGGTGGAACTGCACGACCACAAGCCGTCCCTCCCAATCAAGTCCGTTCTCAGCGTGCTCGACGCCACGCCGGTGCTCGACGATCAACTGCTGCACCTCGGCCGCTGGATTGCCGGCTACTATCTTGCCCCGCTCGGCGAAGTCTTCCGCACCATGCTGCCGCTGAGCGCGGAGTTCAAACGCGCCATCGCTTACCGCATTACTGCAGACGGACAGCTGGCGCTGCATTTGGCGGGAATGTCGGGATCGTCCGCGCGTGCGCGCCTGAGGCCGGAAGAGCAAGCTGCCGAATTCCGCGTGCTCGATTATCTGGCTGCGCAAGAGCCTGCGCCTGGAGACACAGTTCAGGTCCGTGAAGAAACTCTGCGTTCTGCCACTCGCGTTTCGAAATTAATCTTGAGCGGGATGGTGCGAAAGAAGTGGCTGGTGCGCGAAGACGTCTCGGCCGCGCGCGACGCCACACGGACGATCAGGATTGCGCTTCTCAAGTCCGCCGACGCCAAGCTGAACGACAACCAGCGATTGCTGGTCGAAACACTCGCCGCCTCGGGCGGCCGCGTTCCCGTGGAGACCTTGCAAGCGCTGGAAGTTCCACGAACGACTCTCAGCACGCTGGCGAGACGCGGTCTGATTGAAATCGTCGAAGCGCCTGCGGATTTCTCCGTCTCGCGCAGCAAGCCGCGGCCTTTGACATTCGAATTCGATTTCAATTCGGCGCAACAAGCCGCACTGAACCGCCTGCGGGAAGCGGTCGACGCGCGAAAATTTTCCGGCATGCTTCTGCACGGCGTCACCGGTTCCGGCAAAACCGCCGTCTATCTCGCGGGCATGCGGGCGGTGCTCGAAGCCGGCCGCTCGGCAATTCTCCTGGTGCCGGAAATTGGCCTCACGCCCGCGGTTGCCGCCGACCTACATCAGATCTTCGGGGATGAAGTCGCCATCCTGCACTCTGCGCTCTCCGATAAAGAGCGCGCGCAGCAGTGGCACCGCATCAAAAGTGGGGATGCGCGCATGGTCGTGGGCACGCGCTCCGCGGTCTTCGCGCCGGTCGCCGATCTCGCGCTCATCATCGTCGACGAAGAACATGACTCCTCCTACAAACAAGAGGAGACGCCGCGCTACCATGCCCGCGACATCGCGGTGATGCGTGCCAAGATGGCGAATGCTGCCGTGGTGCTGGGTTCGGCTACGCCATCGCTGGAATCATATTTCAACGCGAAGAAGAATAAATATGTGCTGGTCGAGTTACCCGACCGCGTGGAGCAGCGTCCTCTGCCGGAGGTCGAGATCATCGACATGCGCCAGGAATTCCAGGAAACCGGCCACGAGCAGGTCATCTCGCGCAAGCTGGCGGCGGAGATCAAAGAACGGTTCGAGCGCAGAGAGCAAGTCATGGTGCTGCTCAACCGGCGCGGATATTCTCCCGTAGTGCTGTGCCGCACCTGCGGCAAAACTCTGGAATGCCAGAACTGTGCCATCGCCATGACGCATCACAAGCGCGAGCACAAAATGATTTGCCACTACTGCGGCTACACCGCGCCCGTGCCCAAAGCCTGCGTCCATTGCGGCAGCGAGTATGTGTATTTTCTCGGTACCGGCTCGGAGAAGCTGGAAGAGCTACTGCACGGAATGTTTCCGCAGGCTCGCATCGCGCGCCTAGACCGCGATACTGTCCGTGGACACGAAGATTTCGAGCGCACGCTGAACGCGCTGAACGAAGGCGAACTCGATTTGCTTGTCGGCACGCAGATGATTGCCAAAGGTCATGACATTCACGGCGTTACCCTGGTCGGCGTTATCGGAGCCGATAGCGCGCTGGGACTGCCCGACTTCCGCGCCGCCGAGCGCACCTTCCAGTTGCTCACCCAAGTTGCCGGGCGTGCTGGGCGCGGCCAATCTCCCGGCAAGGTCGTTCTGCAAACTTATTTTCAGGATCATTACGCCGTGCAATACGCGGCCCGCCACGATTTCGCCGGATTCTACGAAAAAGAATTGCGCTTCCGCAGTTGGATGCACTATCCGCCGTACTCCGCGCTGGCCAATGTGCTCATCCGCAGCGCCAAGCTTGATGAGGCGCTGCAGTGGTCGGGCACGCTGGGAAAGTGGTTCGAACAAAACCGGCACGAAGGCGTGCGCGTGCTAGGTCCGGCGGTCGCTCCGATTATGCGGCTGAAGCGCGATTATCGCTATCATTTCGTGCTGAAGTCGCCCAGCCGCGAAAAGCTGAACGCCACGCTGCGCGCCATGCTGGCCTATGCAGCGGCGCGGAAAATTCCGCGAACCCAGGTGATTGTGGATGTAGATGCGCTTTGGTTAATGTGAATAATTGTTCGGAGATAATCTTGCCGTATGACCTTGAGGCTTCATTTCTTTCCGTCGCCATCGGAGTGGCGTGCGTGGCTCGAGGAGCATCACGCCGAGACTCAGGAACTTTGGGTTGGCCTCTACAAGCGGAATTCTAGACGGCCCAGCATCAGCTGGCCAGAGGCGGTGGACGGCGCGCTGTGCTTTGGCTGGATCGATGGCGTTCGCAAGAGTATCGACGACATCAGCTACAAGATTCGATTTACGCCGCGGAAACCGCGCAGCATCTGGAGTGCAGTAAACGTGAAGCGCGCTACAGAGCTTTCGGCCATGGGATTGATGCACCCTGCCGGCCTGGCAGCTTTTCAGAAACGCGACGAAAAGCGGTCGAAGATATATTCCTACGAGCAGAGAAAGGGTGCGAAGCTTCCGACAGCATACGAGCGCAAGTTTCGTGCGCGCGAAGCCGCGTGGAAATTCTTCCAAGCCCAGGCTCCCTGGTATCGAAGAACTTGCAGTTTCTGGATCATCAGCGCGAAAAAAGAGGATACACGATTGAAACGACTAGCGGAGCTAATGGAACACTCCGAGCAGCAACGAACTGTTCCGCCGCTCACTCGCCCACCCAAGGCGAAGTGACGGCGCGGCTAAGTCTCACCGAGAGATTCCGCAGCGGCATCGATTCATTGCCCGCCGATCCTGCCTCGAACTACCACCACCGACGCCGCGGGCAGCTCGTACAACGTGTCCTTCTCCGCGGTTAGCTTGGCGTGAAGAACCGGCCCGTCGGGATCAGCTGTGCCCTTGGCCGTGGCCACTATGGTCGGTTGCCCGCTATTCTCGGCGTGAGCCATGAATCGCGTCTGCGCCGGACGCCATTGATATTGCGCGCTGCCGAAAGTTGAAACCTCCACCGGCCCGGCGAAGCTGCTCTCTTTCTCCACCGGACCGTCGAACGCAATCCGCACCCGGTGCGCGTTCTGCTGATCCCGATTCACCGCCATCACCGCCCAATTTCCATCGGGACGCTTCACCGCGTACGCCGTCACTAATTCATGGCCGGCGACATCCTCCACATCGCTCTTCGCGGGGAACACCTGATGATCGCTGCCGCCGGGTTGCACCCACTCCAGATTGATCAGCTGCGCCACAAAAAACTGCGCCAGCGGCTGTTGAATCTGATAATTGGCATCGACGGTGAACATTCCAAATGTTCCCGGAGAGCTGTTGCAACCCGGCTCCATTTGCAATGGTAAGTAATGGAAGAAGTAAACGCCCTTGCCTCCCGTGTTCAAAAACGATCCAATGTAATCCGCCAGCCAGACTCCCGCGAAAATATCCTGATAAGTTTCGCTGGCGCCCGACGAGAGATTTCCCTCCGTGATAAACATAGGCATGTCCGCTGGAATTCCATCCTCATGCCACACCTGCATGATATGGCTCACCAACTCCGGTTCGTCGTAGAGCATGCCCCACGGTATTCTGCAGGGGTCGTACGGATAATGCTCAAACGAGAAAAATGCCAGATCGTTCATGCGTGCGTGTTGTTTCAGATAATCGACGAAGCGTCCTGTCCATGAAACTTTTCCGTTTGCGTCCGGCCAGACTTCGATGTCTTTGTTTTCACCCGTAAACGACGGCCCGCCCAGCTTCAGCGCTGGGTCCACGCGATGAATGGCCGTGGCCCACTGCAGGTAAAGCGCGGCATAGTCTTCCGGCAACATGTATTGGCCATCGGCTTCCTCGCCCATCTCGACGTAAGAAACCGGATAACCGCGCTTCTCCAGATAGGCAATCTCCGCCGCTGCGTTATCGGGAGTGTCGTACAGCATGGCGATCGGCATCATGGCCGGCAGTCCGCGCGTTATGCCGCTGGTGAAGAACAGATCGAATCCCATCTGCGCCTGCTTGGTCGATCCCAGATCCGACGGCTGATGCCACGGGTCGACCGACGAACCATAAGTTGTCGTCTGCTCCTGATCCGGCGTGTGCCGCAGGATGTCGTGAAACGCGCCGTCTTCCGTCGCGGTGCCGAGGTACAGTTCGCGAATCGAATAGCCTACGCAATTCCGGGGATCGCCGGACCCATCGGCGTCACAGGTGTTCGACGATTCCGTCATCCATATCCGCAAGAATCGCACCGCCATGGGACTGCCGCTCAAGCGAATCGTCTCGGTCTTGCCTTTTCCATCTGTAACAGTTCCTTGCGGAAACGTCTGCCAGACTCCACGGGTCACTGCTTTGATAGGATCGTCGCCCGTCCAGTACTGCACGAGATAATGGCGGGCGTACGGTTCCCCCCACGCGATGCGGATGCTGTTGACCTGCTGCACTTGCGCTAGGTCCATCACCACCCACTGCGGATGCAGCGCGTCGCTCTCCCCGGTGAATCGCTGGGTGAGATACGGATTGCTTTTCCAGAAAGTGTTCACATCGCCATCGGTCAGGCGCGAAAATCCCACGTTGTCGGTGCCGTCGTTGCGCGTGGTTCCGCGGCGCGGCAACGCATACCCGTACGAGTAGCGAAGCATTTCCGTGGGAGTCGCCGAGCCGGTGAAATATCCTTTGCCGTTTGCATCGCTCCCATCACTCCATGTTCCTTGCGGATTCCAATGCCACGCTTCGATGGCGAGTTCGGTGTTCTGCCGATAAGTAACCGGCTGCCAGCCCGAAGCCAGCGTCTTCTCCAGCGTTGGCTGCAGCAGATCCTTGTCGATCGCGTCCACCGCGATGCGGTCCACGCCGGCCCCCAGCGTTTCCTTGGGGACGAAATGGTTGGTGGGATGAGAGATGTCAACTGCGATGGTTTGCGCCGAGCAAGTGTATGCGGAAGAGAAACATCCCAGCAGGAACGCCAGGCAAGCGGCTGTCTTTTTCAAAGTAAGAGCACCTCAAGTCCGTCAATTAAAACGATTGAATAAAGGAGTATACGAGAGAGATGGCCTTGTGGGCGAGTCGCTGGGAGGGGCTTTTGGACGCTTCTGTCTTCTGCGTGGTCACCGGGCGGAGAGGTGACAATCGACAAATCAACAATCAAGAATCCGCAATTCCCTACCGTCCCCGGAACTGCCGTATGACTTCGGGCAAAGACGAGTGCGCCAGAGGCGCCGGGGTCAGCGTGAGCGCCAGCATGAGCAGAGCAAAGAGGGCCAGCCACACTCGTCCGCCCGAAACCCTCGGCCACTCGGCCACTTGCGGATGACGCAGGCTGCTCACTTGCAAAAGGATCGCCCACAAGAACCATCCTGTCCATAGGTAGTACGCCATGGGCAGCAAAATCAGAATGGTCAACCGCGACACGATTTTGTGCGCCTGCGGGGCGATTGAAAAAATAATATGACCGCCATCGAGCTGCCCGCCGGGCAGCAAGTTTAGCGACGTGGCCAGCATTCCCACCCAGGCAGCAATCGCCGTGGGGTGCAGCAGCACGCGGTCAAGTGGCAGGGCCGCTGCCCCGTGGATCAGGCCTGTCGACGCCAGCAATCGATGTGCAACCTGAAAAATCAGTGGATATCCGAGTTCGTACTCGGCCTGGCCAAGGCCGGGGTGCATCGGCTTCGACCACGCCAGAGAAAATACCAGTACCGCCACGGCGACCACGAACCCCGCGATGGGTCCGGCAATCCCGATGTCGAACAATGCGGTGCGGGAGCGAATCCGGGAGCGGATGAGAATAACCGCTCCCATCGTCCCGATCGGAGTGGGCACGGGGATGAAGAAAGGCAGCGTCGCGTAAACGCCATAGCGGCGGCAGTATAAGTAATGGCCCATTTCGTGGGCCAGGAAAAACAGCATCAACGTGGCCATGAAGGGCACGCCGCCCAGCAGGCGCGCGGGATGGGAGAACGCCCAACTAGCGGGGAAAAACGGCACTGAGTCGTCGTTTACGGAGAGCGCCGGCTGGCCGTGCTGGAAGTTGTATTCCATGCGCGCGCCCATCACCAGTGTGGTAAAGCAAGTGGCCAGCAGCAGCAAGAGATGCAGCCAGTAGCGCGGCTTTGGCGGACTCGGCGCCCACTCCGGCAAGGGCCGGAAGTATTCGAGCGTGGAGGAAACTGTGGGAGGAGTAGGTTCCGACATGCGATTCTCGGCCTCGCGAGTCCATCAAGGCCCTTGGTTAGATGCTACTACGAGAAGGAGTACCTAGTACCGAGCACCTAGTACCTGGAAAAAACAAGGTGCAGGCCAGAACCGAGAACTGGAAAGAAATTCAGAGATCAGATAAAAGCCGGAGAATATGCGGGCGGCAGCTCGAACGGATCTTCCTCGGTACCAGGTACTCGGTACTGACCTCAATCAATCGACTGCAGTTCCTTGCCAGGTTTGAAGCGCACGGCTTTGCCCGGAGGAATCGATACTTCGGCGCCGGTGCGCGGGTTGCGTCCAATGCCGGTCTTGCGCGGGCGCACGTTAAACACGCCAAATCCTCGCAGCTCAATACGCTGGCCGCGGGCCAGCGTATTCTTCATGCTGTCAAAGACGGTTTCCACCGCCAACTCAGCCTTGGTCTTGGTGATGCCGGTTCTGGCCACAACTTCGTTGATAATGTCGAGCTTAATCACGAACGGCTCCCGGGTACGGTGTCAGGATTATGCTTCAAGTGATTGATGCTATGGGAGATAAGGGAGATTGTCAACGGGAGCATCTGTACCGTAAACCCATTGAGCGATTGAATCATTGAGTCATTGAGTGATTGGAAGAACGAGGAATGTTCCTCAATTCGATCTTAAATGACTCAATGACCCGATCACTCAATTGCTCAATTCCTACCGTCCGCTCTCTTCTTCCTTGAACATGTACTTAATCGCGGGCTTGTAAATCATAAGGTTCGGTCCGCCGTCCTCGCGGACCACCTTGATGCAGGTTTTGTCGTACCACTCGATGATGCCGTGCACTTCCTCGCCGTCGCGCAGCACGATTACCATTGGCGTCCGCGACTGCATCTGCTTTTGATAGTAAAAATTCTCGGCGTTGGTCTGCTCCGGCGGAGCCGTTTTTCGCCCGCCGCCTGCGCCCCCGGGACGCTCGCCGCGGTCGAATCCGCGATCCTGCCCCCGCTCCGGACCTCGCTCCGGACGCTCGTGCCGGTCCCGGCGCTCGGCCCCCTGCACGTGGCCGGGATTATGGTTGGAGTTGTGGTTGCTGTGGTTGTGATCCACGCGCGGCAAGGCCGGACGGATCAATTTGCGATTGGCAAAATTATCCTCGTCACCTGTGGGCTTGGCCGAAGCCGGATCCATTGTTTCTTTCATAGTGGCGCTACTCCTCCACACGCAATCGCGCAAACTAACGTCAAAGGGCCCTTGAAAAGTATTTTACGAAGGCGTGAAATTTAACCTACCGTACCACAGGAGTCTCCCCAAGACAATGCTACTCTCGTGCCAGTATCGCGCAGTTCACTAACCGGATATGCCAAATCTTGCACACCCTAGAATATCGATTTGCTGCACAGAACCCCAAGAAGCCGCTGCCTCCCTGCTTTAAGCCCGCCCGGAGGTATTCGACAGGTCCGCACCTCTGCGTTCCCGCCCGCTTCCCGTGATCACCGCTACGAGAAGCGCCACGATCAGGACCGTCCAGGCTAGAACGGGCGCGAATACTCCCCCGAAACGCTGTTCGGCCAGCTTGGCTTGTTTGACCCCGTTCCAGGAAGAAAGGAAGTTTCCGACCTGGTAGGCGAAACCGGGAAAGGTTCCTCGGACGGCAGGCGGCGAGAGTTCATTCAAGTGCGCCGGGATGACGCCCCACGCGCCCTGCACCATGAATTGCATCAGAAAGCCGCCCAAGGCCAGCGTGAGCACGGTATGGGAGTAGGCCCACAGCGGAATGACCGGAATCGTCAATAGGGCAGCGATCACAATCGCCCGGCGGCGGCCGATTTTTTCCGACCATGCCCCAAAAAGAATCCCGCCCAGCAGGGCGCCAAAGTTGGCGATGATGGCGATCAACCCCACTGTCTGCGGAGCAAAGTGATGGTCTTTCTGCAAAAACGTAGGATAAAGATCCTGCGTTCCGTGACTGAGCGAAGTGAAACTGAACATCAGCACAACCAGGAAAATGAAAGTTCCCACATACGTCAGGATATCCTTTCCCAGCCGGCTCTCCGCTTTCCTCCATACCTGGCCTTGCAGCCACGCCGGGGATTCGTTCACTTTCGTGCGAATGTAAATCACCAGAAACGCGGGCAGCGCCCCGATCACAAACATTCCGCGCCAGCCTACGAAGTGGAACGCCGTCCCGTACACTAAGGCCGCCATCAGATAGCCTGCAGCGTAGCCTTCCTGCAATAGTCCCGAGAAAAATCCGCGACCCTCCGCCGGTAGCGTTTCAAAAGCCAGGGCCGCGCCCACGCCCCATTCCCCTCCCATCGCGATCCCGAACAATGCCCTTGTGATAAGGAAGACTTTCAGGGAAGGTGCGAAGGCGGACGCGAGTTCAAACACCGAGTAGGCGATGATATCCACCATCAGCGTGACCCGCCGCCCGTAGCGGTCGGCCATCAATCCGAAAAGAAATGCGCCCACCGGACGCATCGCCAGCGTCCAGAAAATCGCTTCTACCACGGCCGAAACCTGTGTCTGGAATTGCGTGGCGATGGCACTAACGCAAAAGGTGAGAATGAAGAAATCAAAAGCGTCCAGCGACCAGCCCAGGAAACAGGCGGTGAAAGTGTTCCGCTGCAGCGGCGTAAGCCTGCGAAAATGGCCGATAAACTCCATGGCGGTTTCCTCCGGATAATTCCGTCCGCGCTGGAAAGTTCTGCGAATGCTAGCATATTGGGTTCAATCGACAATCAGGAAATCAGCCATCGACAATTTCCCTATGCCCGAACTCGACCCTCCTCAACGCCAGACGCCTGACTCGCTCATGCTCACCGGCTTCTGGTATCGTGCTCTTCCCGCCGGCCGCGTTCAACGTAACCGACTTCACAAAGCCATGCTGCTTGAAATTCCGCTCGTCGTCGGACGCGATCGCGTGGGCCATCCGTTTGCGTTGCGTGATGCCTGCCCCCACCGCGGCATGCCGCTTAACGGCGGCCGGTTTGACGGAGAAAATGTGGAATGCCCTTACCACGGCTGGACGTTCGACGCCCACAACGGCCAGTGCCAGCTCATCCCCTCACTTACCGCGGACCAGAATCTGAAAGTAGAGCGCATCTACGCCGGCAGCTATCCCTGCGAAGAGCAGGATGATTTTATCTGGGTTTATATGCCCGACCCCAGCCCGCAGGGTGCGGGATTCAGCGAGCCGGAGGAGGCTCCCGAGCCCGCGCCGCAGATTGAGAAGTTTAGCGAGAACTACAAACTCGCCTACCTCACCGCGGACATGCCGGTCAGCATCGATCACGGCATTATCGGACTCATGGATCCTGCGCACGGCCCGTTCGTCCACCAGGCGTGGTGGTGGCGCAGCCGCCACAGCATCCACGAGAAGAAGAAAAACTTTGAGCCGATCCCCAACGGCTTCCGCATGAGCGCGCACACGCCCAGCTCAAACTCCGCGCCCTACAAGCTACTGCGCCTCTATGCCGCAGCCGATTCCATAACGACGACGATCGACTTTACTCTGCCGAATCTGCGCAGAGAAGTCATCCGGGCAGGGAAGTACTGGTTCTCGTCGCTCACCACGGTGACGCCCATCACGCGCAATCAATGCCGCATCGACGTGGTCGCCGCCTGGAACATCTTCCGCTGGCTGCCCTTCGGCCCGGAGTTGCTGAAGTTCGTCTTCGCCAAATTCGTCGAACAGGACCGCCGCACCATGGAACTGCAGGCCGAAGGCCTGAAGCACAATCCGCACCTCATGCTGATCGATGACGCCGACCGTCCCGCGAAATGGTATTTCCAACTGAAGGCCGCGCATCTCGAAGCCAAACGCACCGGCGGCGAGATGCAGCATCCCATGGCGGGACCAGTTACGTTGAAGTGGAGAAGTTAAACTTGAAACGGAATGGTCGGGTGTTGGCTAACCGCTAACGACTAACGACAATCCTAGCCCAGCAGCGACTCCACCACCGCGTAAGCCCCGTCCAGCGCGGCATCCAGCGCGGCTGCGTCTTTCCCGCCGGCCTCGGCCAGATCGGGACGCCCTCCGCCCTTGCCGCCAACCTTCTGCGCCACGGGCCCAATCACCTTGCCAGCCTGAACTCTGCCGGTCAAATCTTTAGTCACGCCGACGATCAGCGACACGGTGCCGTTCGAGGCCGACCCCAACACAACCACGCCCGAGCCAATCTTCTCGCGCAGTTGATCGACCAGCGTGCGCATCTGTGCCCGCTCCAGGTTGTCCACGCGATGCGTGAGAACCTTCACGCCTTTCACATCTTTCACTTTGTCGCCGATGTTCGCCGTGCTCGACGATGCTGACTTCATCCGCGCCTGATCGAGCTCGCGCGTCAGCCGCTTGATCTCCGCATCCTTCTTTTCGATCTCGGCCTTCAGCGCCTCGGCAGGAGATACCGTTTCCGCGTGGGCGGAAGTTTCCTCGGAAGAGGGTGCCCCATCTTTGCGCGGTTTGTGCGCAAAAGCCTGCCCTGAGCGAGCCGAAGGGGTGGGATTGGCAAAAGTTGACACCACCTGTTCTAACTCATGATCCTTACGGAAATGCGCCAGCGATCCCAACCCCGTGATCGCCTCCACTCTCCGCACGCCCGACGACACGCTGCCTTCCTTCAAAATCTTGATCAGCCCAATTTCGCCGGTCGCGCCCGTGTGCGTGCCGCCGCAAAGCTCGGTCGAGAAATCGCCAATCCGCACCACGCGCACCTTGTCGCCATACTTTTCGCCGAACAACGCCATCGCGTGATACTGGCTAATCGCCTCATCGATAGGAACGTCGGTGATGGTCTCGACGATCTGGTTGCGCAGCACTTCCTTGTTGATGATGTCCTCGATGTCCTGCAACTCTTCGTCCTCGACCGCGGTGAAGTGCGAAAAATCAAAGCGCAGATGATTCGGCGCCACCAGCGACCCTGCCTGTTTCACATGCTTCCCCAAAACTTCGCGCAACCCGGCATGAAGCAGATGCGTAGCCGTGTGATTGCGCATGGTGGACTGGCGAACGTCAGCATTCACCACCGCATCGACCTTGTCGCCCATGCGCAGCGTCTGTTTCGCAACGACCTGATGCGCACGCACACCCTGAATCGGCGAATAGCATCCCGTGACCTCGGCGACGACAGTATTGTGATCGTCCGAGTGAAGCCATCCTTTGTCGCCCACCTGCCCGCCGGATCCGGCATAGAACGGCGTGTGATCAAGAATGACTTCGCCGGAGTCGCCAGCCTTGAGTTCCCGCGCTCCCTGGCCGTTGTGAACGATGGCCAGCACTTCGCAGCCGTCAGAGCGGGTCTGGCGATAGCCTTCGAAGATCGATTTCGGGAGTTGCTGATAGGCGGGATTCGCTGTCTGCTTGGCTGCGCCTTTCCAGGACGCGCGAGCAAGATTCCGCTGGATTAGCAGCGAAGCCTCGAATCCCTGCTGATCAAAATGAACACCCTGATCGCGTAGGGCATCCTGGATGAAATCGAGCGGCAAGCCGTATGTGTCGTACAGCTTGAAGGCGTCGGACCCTCCTAGCATTGTTGCCCGAAGACGATCTGCGTTCGCCCAATGCTGCACGAGCTTGTGATAGCGCTCACCGGGAGTCAACACCGCGGCGGCGCGCAGAAAGATTTGGTCGTCGAGCTCGCGTCTAGCTGAGCTGAAAGCGTGCTCTAGCTCCGACTTATGTCCCGGTCTATCCGCGATTAACTCCTCAACCAAAATCGACTTCGCACTCGTAGCTGGTCCCTTCACAATCCTTTCAAGCTCTCTTAGCCCAACCGCCATGGTGTGTCCAAATCGATCCTCCTCGATGGCCACTACCCTCGAGACTCGTCCCACCGTCTCCCGAAGCTCCGGGTAGGCGTCCTCCATAAGATTTTTCACCGCGAAGATCATCTGGTGGAGGAACAGCTCATTCTGTCCAAGGAGCCGCCCGTGCGTAATCGCCCGTCTTATAATTTTGCGTAGGACATAGCCGCGACCGTCGTTGGCCGGAAGTACGCCGTCAGAGATGAGGAAGGTCGCAGCGCGTGAGTGGTCCGCGATGATTCTCAGCGAAGCGTTCTGCTGCATCATTTGCGGGACCGTCAAAGCGGCGCTCGGCAAGTCTGTTCTTCCGAAATGTCTTCTTCCCGTAAGCTGGCTTGCTCTATCAAGCAGCGGCCTAAACAAATCCGTCTCATAATTCGAAATCACGCCCTGCAGCACCGCTGTGACCCGCTCCAACCCCATCCCTGTATCAATCGACGGCTTGGGCAACGGATTCAGCTTCCCGCTCGAATCGCGGTCAAACTGCATGAACACCAAATTCCAAATCTCGACATACCGTCCGCAATCGCAGGGAAACGCGCAATCCGTGTGCCCCTGATCCGACGCTGTCGCACCCATGTCGTAATGAATCTCGCTGCAGGGGCCACAGGGGCCGGTGTCGCCCATCTGCCAGAAATTATCCTTAAGCCCCATCTCAAAGATTCGATCTTTGGGCACGCCCTGCGCAACCCACAGGTCGTAGGCTTCGATATCGCGCCCGACGCCAGCTTCGCCTTTGAAGATCGTCACATACAGCTTGCTCCTGTCGATCCCAAACCACTCCTTCGAAGTAATCAGCTCCCAAGCGTAAGCGATGGCATCCTTCTTAAAGTAATCGCCAAAGGAAAAATTCCCCAGCATCTCAAAAAAAGTGTGATGCCGGTTGGTGAAGCCGACGTTCTCCAAATCGTTATGCTTGCCGCCGGCGCGCACGCACTTCTGCGAAGTGGTGGCGCGGGAGTAGTCGCGTTTCTCCAGCCCCAGAAAAACGTCTTTGAACTGATTCATGCCCGCGTTGGTGAACAGCAGCGTGGGATCGTTCGCCGGCACCAGCGACGACGAATGCACCTCCTTGTGCCCCTTCTGCACAAAGAAGTCGAGAAACTTGCGGCGGATGTCGGAGCCAGTGGGCATGATGGGAGCTAGAATTTATTCTAGCATTGGGCGTGTGGGGGCAGGCGCGAGGCGCGCGTCAGTGGCAGCGCAGGCGGGAAGCAGATTCCTCGTCGCTTCGCTCCTCGGAATGACAAGGATGTTTGAGGGCCGCACATTGGCTGTACGGCCCTTCAATCGAAGAACTGTGCAGGTGTTACTGCGGCTTCGGCTTATCTTCGATTTTCTCTCCGGCCTTCTTCATCTCGTGTCCGGTGTCCTCGGCGCCTGTCTTCACGGCGCTGCCGGTCTTCTTGGCAACCTTCTCGGTACCTTTCGCCGTGTCCTTGGCGACCACTTTGGTTTCGTGGCCGGTCTTCTCGGCAACTTTCTCGGTGCCTTTGGCCGTGTCCTTGGCCACTACTTTAGTTTCGTGGCCAGTCTTGTCGGCAACTTTTTCTGTGCCCTTGGCGGTGTCTTTCGCCGCTACCTTGGTGGCGTGCCCGGTTGTCTTCGCGGCCTTTTCGGTTGCGGCGCCGGTTTTATCGGCGGCCTTTTCGGTGCCTTTCGCGGTGTCTTTGGCGACTTTCTTGGTTTCCTTGCCGGTGTCCTCTGCGCCCTTCTTCACGTCGGTAGCCGCGTCCTGAGCCAGCGCCACCGGCACTGCACTGAGCAACACAGCCGCGAGAATTGCCTTCAAAGCGAATTTCATAGTGCCTCCTGAGAAATGGTGTGGGGATTGGTCTAGGAGTATGCATCAACGAGGCAGCTCTTGCCAAGTGGAGTGTGGCTTCCTACGTGACCGAAACGCGCAATTCCCGCGCCAACGCCGGCCGTCCGCGACTGTCTCTACGACCCGGGCTTGACTATGTGAGAGTCTGGAAACGCCTTCACTGGATCAGCTTCCACATGCAATACGTTGACGTTCAACTCTGGATGGGAGTTCAGGATTTCTATCATCAGCTTCCGTTCCGCCTCACAGGGCTTGCACCATTCCGCCCAGTAAACGACGAATGTGAAATCCGCGTCTGCGAAACTGGTGTCGGCGGTGTCGGCGATGCGTTCCACTTCCCAGCTCAGCGTTTTGTCGCTGCTGGTCGGCGAGGGATGCTTCAGGGCGGCCTCAACCCTCTCTTTGAAGTCATCGCCCACGCGGCCTCCGAGGTCAGCCACTTGTTGTCCTTTGCGGTTGTAAATGCGGAACTGCGGCAGAACAAGACCTTTTAACCCGGACGCCTCGCCGCTGCGCACAAGGTCTTGGAGAACGTCTTTCTTAATCTTTACTTCGAATACTTGGTGGCTGGCCGCACCCGTTTGGGCTGCGCAGGTTCGCGCCATGCCAAGGAGCGCTAGCACAACACAAAACATCCTCATTGAAGACCTCCGTGGCGAGGCTCACAGCTTTCTTGTCGTGGGCGCTCAAGCGATCTCGCTCTCTAACGCGCTCAACGTCTCGTCATCCACATCCCAGTTCTTCAGTATAGTAAAAATTGTCTTTGTGCTGAACCCCGCGCGAGCCAATTGACGGAAAATGCGCGCCGTCGCCTTCTGATCCTTGTCTTTGGGTTTCGTCATGCGCTTTCGCCGCAGGTATTCGCGAGCCTGCTGTTCTTCGCTTACGCCCTCATAAGCCGCGTCCACGGCTTTTTCGATCACGTCCCCGTGCACGCCCTTCACTTTCAGATCGGTGACCACGCGCCTGCGTCCGAACTTTTGATTGTCGCGGCGCAGCGAAGAGAAGTAGGCGGCGTACTGCGAATCGTTTAAGTAGCCACGATCCTTGAGCCGCCGGATCACCAGCTCGATCAGCGTCTTTCCATACTCCGATTCGGCATCGTCTACCCGCGCGCGGAATAAGCGCTTCAGCTCCGCAACCGTGCGCATGCGGCGGGCCAGCGCTCCCACGGCGTATTCGTACAGTTCATCTTCGGAGTACGACTTCTTCTTTGGCCGCGGGAACGCCATGCGCTAACAATAGCGCAATTTGATGACGAGGGAAAAGGGGATAGGGGATGGGGAATAGGAAACGGCGTCCGGAAGCCGGAAAGCGGAAGCCGACTTTCAGCGTCCTCCGAAGCCGGCCGACTGCATGGACTGCCGCGAAATGTCGGCGGTCGATGCAATGCCCTGCATGCGGAGCTTGAAGTCGTCGGCGTTGGAAGCGTTCTCCAGCGCGGTTTCGTAGGCAACCAGTCCCGCCTGGAACAGATCCCACAACGACTGGTCAAACGTCTGCATGCCGTATTGCGACGTGCCGGCCGCAATCGCGTCACGAATGGAGCGCGTCTTTTCCGGCACCAGCACGCATTCCCGGATGAAGGCCGTGTTGATCATGACCTCGACCGCGGGCACACGTCCGTCGCCATCGCAGCGCCGAACCAGGCGCTGGCTGACGATGGCGCGCAGCACTGCCGCCACCTGCAGCCGAATCTGCTTCTGTTCGGGCGGCGGAAAAATAGAGATGATGCGGTTAACGGTTTCCACCGCATCCAGCGTGTGCAAGGTGGAGAAAACCATGTGGCCGGTTTCCGCCGCGTGCAGCGCCGTCTGTATCGTTTCCAAGTCTCGCATTTCGCCGACCAGAATCACGTCCGGGTCCTGGCGGAGAGATGCGCGCAGGGCCGCGCTGAACGAAGGCGTATCCACGCCGATCTCGCGCTGGTTGACGTAGCCTTTTTTGTCGCGATGCAGAAATTCTATTGGGTCCTCAATGGTGATGATGTGTTCGGCGCGGCTGGAGTTGACTCGATCCACCATCGCAGCCAGCGTCGTCGACTTACCGGAGCCGGTCACGCCCGTCACCAGCACCAGTCCGCGCGGCATTTCGCAAATCTGTTCCACCACCTTGGGCAGAAACAGCTCATCCAGCGCGCGAATCTTGGTGGGAATGACGCGCAGCACCAGTCCCACGTTGCCGCGCTGCTGGAAGATGTTCACACGAAATCGCCCCAGCCCGGCCACGCCGTAGGCCATGTCGATTTCCGTGGTCTCTTTGAATTTCTGCTTTTGCCGCGCCGACATCATGCTGAACGCCATGTTGAGCATATCTTCGGCGCTCACGCGCGGCTGGTCGGTCAACGGCACCAGTTCGCCGTCAACGCGCAGGTGAGGATAGTTCCCCACCTTCAAATGCAAGTCGGAGGCTTTGCGTTCCGTCGCAATCCGCAGCAGATCGTCAATATTCATTCGAAGGCTTTCCCGGGGAGGCGCTCTGCCTCACAAGCTCTGCCTATGATGGACCGAATCGTCACCTTCCCCAAGATGACCTAGGTAACGGCCTGTGGTCTGCGTCAGGACACTGCCTTCGGTGCGTCAGGATGAGGATCTTCACATCCGCGGAGTTCAATGCGAATCCGGCGTTCGAGCCGAGTGCGCGCTCGCGACGGGCTTACCTTCGCCCTGCCACTTCCCCGACAGCCCCTCGATCTGATGCAGCACCTTCTGGATATCCTTCATGCGGTCGGTGATGCCGTAGGTGACGGCCGGAGGGATGGTTGGCTCGTAGTGGCGGAAAATGAACCGTGCCCCTTCCAGGGTGCGCAGCCGTTCGGTGAGAACGCGGGCGGAAATGCCTTCCACCTGCCGCCGCAGAACGCCGAAGCGCAGCGGGCCGTTATTGCTGAGCGCCCACAGAATGTGCAGCGTCCAGGGCCGCGTGAGCAGCTCCAGCATCCCGCCGATGGCGCAGGGAGACGGGGATTGAGTCGACCGTCGTGGGGGCATATCGATACTAAGTTACTATAAAGTTCCTACTAGGTAAAGAGCTGATAGTTATTTATTGTAACCAAAACGGCGAGCCCCTTATCTAACGCTACTGAAAGCCGGAGGATCTTATGAAACTACTTCGCATTGATTCCAGCGCTCGGCGGAACTCAGTCTCACGCCAGCTTACGGAAAAATTTGTAGAAACCTGGAAAAAGCAAAATCCCGCGGGAGAAGTCATTGAGCGCGACCTGGCGGCAACTCAGCTTCCACCCATTACCGATGAGTGGATAGTCGCCGCCTACGCAGACCTGGCGAATCTGACTCCGGCGCAACGGGAAACACTTTCCATTTCCGATGCCTTGGTGGATGAACTGCTGGCCGCGGACACGATCGTCATCGGCGCGCCCATGCACAACCTTACGATTTCCGCTCCGCTGAAAGCATGGATCGACCAGATCGTGCGCGCCGGACGGACGGTTCTTTGGGGGCCGAACGGTACAGAAGGCGTTCTGAAAGGAAAGAAAGTTGTGGTCCTCACCTCGCGCGGGGGATCGTTCCGCCCCGGTACACCCACCGCTCAGTACGATCATCAGGAGCCGTATTTGCGGCACATCCTGGGATTCATTGGATTGACCGACGTTACGTTTATCCATGCCGAGAATCAGAAACCGGGAGAACTCGCGGAACCTTCGCGCGCAGCCGCTTTTGCGCAACTTCAGCAGGCGGCAGGTGCGTCTGCCGGCATCGCCGGATAACAAACTTAACAGCAACGATTTCAATCAACATTCGAAGGAGAAACCAAATGGCAACCAATAGTTCAACCATTCCCAGCCGGCCGCAGGCGGCTGGTGTGCCGCTGGATGGATCGGGCCCCATCGTCCTGTTGGGCCGCTTCCTGTTCGTGCTCATCTTTCTGATGTCCGGACCGCGGCACTTCTTGAGTGAGACCATCGGTTATGCGGCGTCGCAAGGCGTGCCGTTGGCGTCGGTTGCGGTGCCTATTTCGGGCGCGCTGGCGTTGTTTGGCGGCGTCTCCATCCTGCTGGGCTACAGAGCCAAGCTGGGCGCGTGGCTGATCGTTCTGTTCCTGGCCGGAGTTACGCCAATGATGCACAACTTCTGGGCCGTAACCGACCCGATGATGCATCAGATGCAACTCATCATGTTTATGAAGAATGTGTCGATGCTGGGCGGCGCACTGCTGATCTCGCAGCTGGGGTCAGGGCCGTGGAGTATCGACTCCCGCCGGAGGTAATCGCAGGAGAGAGTTGTTTCACCTAAACCAATCATCAAGGAGAAAGCAATGCCGGATCCAACGATTCAGATTTTGCCCAAAGGTCCCTACCTGGTAACCGGAAAGGTCAGCCTGCTCGATGCAAGCGGTAATAAGATTGAGGCGGGCGAAAAGATAGCGCTCTGCCGGTGCGGCGCTTCCACAAACAAGCCATTCTGCGATGGAACGCACAGCAAAATTGGGTTCGACGCGGCTGCCGCCGCGGTTCCCGGCAGCGCGGAATAGCCCGGCCGACGCGAGTTCGTTGGCTCGGTCCAATAAAAAGGCCGCCCGTTTTGGCGGGCGGCTTTTGACACTTGCAAAGCGATTACGCAGCGCTCTCGGCTGGGGCCGGCATTTGAAAGGGTTCGTCGAAGCTGCCTCCGTAGATCGACGGAACCTTCGATCCCATAGGACGCAGATACGTGGCCAGCTCCCCGCGATGGTGGATGGAGTGATTGTTGAGAAAGCCCAGATAGAAGACTGCCGGAAAATTGAATATACCCATGAAGTTGACGGGCGTGAGCAATTGATCGGCGGTGAGCGCGGCAACCCGGTCTTTGGCGCTCTTGAAATGTGTGTCATACCAGTTGACCAGTTCGGCCGCGCTCTTGGGCTTGTCTTCAGGCTTCGGAGACGGCATGCTGAAGTTCAGGTCTGCGATTCCGGTCAGGAACTGAACGTCAGTATTGGCCAGATGCCAGGCCAGTTCCCAGGCGCTGCGCGCGTTGGGATCGGGACGATAATCCGACTTGGAGTCGGGAATTGCGCCGATAACTCTCTTGGTGATTTCCAGTTCGCGGCCGAGGCCATCGAGCATGAGCTGCCGGTAGCCGAGGGCGAACTCCGGGGTAGGAGCTTGTTGAGTGGTCATGTAATCCTCCTCCTGAGGCAACGGGATTATACGCCGACCGGCTGCTTGCTGCCCACGGGAACCGGAGTCAGCCAGCCGTGGCGATCGGCTTTCTCGCCGCGCACGATGGCGTAGAACTCCTTCTGGATCGCCTTGGTGATGGGGCCCATCCCGCCTTTGCCCACTTTGATCTTGTCGACCGAACGGATCGGGGTAACCTCGGCGGCCGTGCCGGTGAAGAAGGCTTCGTCGGCGATGTAGAGCATCTCGCGGGGAATCATCTGCTCCACGATGGGAATGCCCAGGTCGTGCGCGATCTGCAGCACGGAATCGCGGGTGATGCCGGGCAGCACCGAATTGCCGAGCGGCGCGGTGATCAGCTTCTCGCGATGCACGATGAATACGTTCTCGCCCGAGCCTTCGCTGACGAATCCGTTTATGTCGAGCGCGATGCCTTCGGAGTAGCCGTTCACGATGGCTTCCATCTTGATGAGCTGCGAGTTCATGTAATTGGCGCCGGCCTTGGCCATGGTGGGCAAAGTGTTGGGCGCGATCCGCGTCCACGACGAAACGCAAACGTCGCAACCATCGTCCTCGCCGCCCAGATATTTCCCCCACGGATAATTGATGATGTAGACTTCGACGGACGAGTTTAACGGGCTCACTCCCATTTCGCCGGACCCCCGCAGAACGATGGGCCGCACGTAGCACGGCCACGCGCCGTTGCTGGCAACGGTTTCGAGCATGGCTCTCACCAATTGCTCGCGCGTGTAGCCCACGTCGATGCGGTAGACCTTGGCGGAATCGAGCAGGCGCTGCATGTGCTCGGTCGCGCGGAAGATCGCGGGGCGCGACTGCGGCGCGTAGCAGCGGATCCCCTCGAATACCGAGGAGCCGTAGTGGATGACGTGCGACATCACATGAATCGTGGCTTCATCCCAGGGGATGAGCTTGCCGTTGTGCCAGATGCTTTCGACCTTCTGGATTGCCATGCGGAACTCCTTAGCAGCTATGTGATCTGTAACGAGGCTGAATCGTTCGCCCTGGCATCGCTTGGAAGCGAGGCACAACCCAAACCAACGTTACAGGACATTATACCCGAGGCGATTTGCACAGGGCTCGCCGGGCGCCTCCCGTCCTATTCCCTTGGCAGATCGCTGGGCGCGTCGTTGCGGCTGGCGCGTCTGTGTTTGCGGGGGATCTTACCGGCTGCCTCCGCCGCTCGAACCGAGACGCGTTTTCGCGAATCGAGCAATTCCCAGGCTTCTCTGTAGCGCTCATGCGGATTTTTCCTGCGACGCGGGCTCAGCATCACCGAGCTTTGTCCCGCCAGCCTCTTCGCCGGGAAGATATACCAAAGGTCCTCCTCCAGCAGATAGATGGCAAAATAATCGATCTGTTTAAAGGTATATGCCTTTCTCCTGCCGCCGGACAGAACGCAGACGTAGCCATCCCACTTTCGGCAGTCGGTGCCCTTCACCTGCACCCGCTTGAATCGCCCGTCCTGTTCGATCCCCACGTCGTAGCGGGCGGAGTCTCCCCAGGGCTTCGACACAACGTATCCACGCTTGGCCGCGCGCGTCATAAACAGCAACTCCACCCACTCCCCGCGCTGCTTGTAGGTCTTAAATACTTCCATTCCGGTAGCCGGAGTTTTGTCGCGATGCTTTCCCAAAATTCACACCTCACTTGTAATTCATAAATGGTTTCGGGAAGGGCACGACTTCAGTCGTGCCGTCCAGGCCCAATAAAGACGCGGGCTTTAGCCCCTGAGGGAGCCGGAGGTGCACGTGAGACGTGTTCGGGGAGCCCTCTTGGGCGGGTAAACATACTACTACCAGTTTAAGGAGGGGGTGCAAGGTCAGATGTCACATAGGGCCTGTGGAAAAAACCGATTTGGGCAGAGTGAGCAGGCCGATCCCCTAGCGCGTTAACGGTCGCCGTAACTCTAATCCAAGCTCCGTGGTGACTCGCGCGAGAGTGCGGCGTAGAACTCCTCCATGAAGGGATTAGACGGCAGGCCGATCACGTAGGGGGTGACGTTCATGATTTTGGCGCGGGGGTCAAAGCCGTTCACGAAGCCCAAACCAGCAAAATTATTCTGGCCGCTGCTTGGGTGGAACTGTACAAACGCCGTGGTGGCCGTAATCCATCGCCGATCGATGTTCATTATGACCTCGCGACCATCGGCCTTCCAGTATATGTGTGGGTCTTTCTTGAGGTCGCCGGTGAAGAGTGTCTGAAAACTCTGTCCGGGGCTCGGAAGCACTATGTTTTTCGTTCTGAAGGCTCGGTTAAAGCTTACGAGCATGCCCTTCACGTCTTCTCGCTGAATCGCCGAATCCAACGGGATTGCCTTGAGCTGCACAGTCTGGAGCACCTTCTTGAATCCGGCCATGAGGCCGTTGATCTCCCATCCTAGTTCATGCAGCGCATCAATCCGACCGTATCTGGAGAGGTCAAGGCTGATTCCCTGCAGCGATGCGAGCAGAGAGAGTCTCGGCACGTTGATGTAATACAGCTGAAAAAGCTTCGTATCCCAAACGGGGTAAGTGGACAGGCTCGACCGCACCCACTCCTCGTGGGCTAGTCTCGCGCGGCCGAGCATTTCGACGGTGTACGTGGTTGGATCGTCGTCGATCAATTTGTGATGAGGCTTACACAGCAGGAGAAGGTTGGATTCTGCGTTCCTCTGTTCGGGCGTTAGCGTCGAGCGACCCCGCGGGCCGTTTTCTTCTTCGGCAACTATGTGTCCAACGTCCCCAATGAGATGGGATAGTTCAGGTGAGGCACCTGCTATGCAGAGGATCTCTCGGCAGATCGTGCAGCGACCGCCCGACTTAATCCAGACGATCCGGTTGACCTTTTCGGATGGAGGCATTGAATCTCCCAGCTTACTCTGTGTGCCTAACGGCGCCCTCAGGATTCGCCGTCGGGCGTTAACGAAAGTGGCGTAGTCTCATTCTTGTCACATTCACGTTTTGCAGTGCCACAAAGACCGCAATGCCTACGGTCGCCGCGAACCATGCGTAGTCCGTCCCTTTCCAAGGAAGTTCCTTCACGGCGATCACGCCTTCCGCAACAAGCACAGCCGCAGACGCCCAACACTCCACTACGAGAAACGAGATCCCGCGCTGGCCTTCCAGATACTTCTCGTAGGTCCAATACCGCGGCGAAGCAACCAGTTTGTTGACCTCGGGCCGGAGATGTGTTTCCACATACCTGACATTGTTGTAAACCTCGTAGAGACAGTTATATCCGGCGAGGACGAATAACTCGGCTCCGAGGAGTGAGAGCCATAGGAGGTGCTTTTCGTACACGCGCGCATCGGCTGTCGGATTGATGATCTTTATAGCTTCCCAAGCCGTTATCAAGAGCGTCAGGTAAATCGCAATCGCGGGAGCGACTGAAAACTGAATCGTCGTCCAGTAAGTATTCCTGGTCATCAGGGCTTCGTATTCGGCAATATGCGGACCTAGGCTACTCTCTCCTCCAACGCCTGCCTCTTCGCTCACATTCCACCTCTCTCGTGTTCTGCTCGGAAAGTGGCCGTTTTCCCCGTATACCTTAGCGATCCCCAAATCTTGGGGAAAGAAAAGGCCACGGCGTAGCCGTGGCCCCCTCACAGTCGGGTTCCTTTTTACTCCTGTGCCGGAGGAAACGCCAAGCACTTTCGTGGTGGTGCTGAGGCGGCACGGAGCGGGGGTGGGGCTCACTGCCTGCGGCTGGGACAGCAGATTCCTCCTTTCTTCGCTTCGCTCAGGCGTCGGAATGACAAGGAGAGAGGCTTCGCTCGCGCGTCGGAATGACAAGGAGTGGTGGGCGCTGGGCGTCGGGACGGCAAGGAGTTTTGCACAGTTTGGGTGTGACGGGTGACGTTGCGTGTCCTTCGGTGCAAACCTTAAAGTTTTGTCATTCCGAACGGGCGGGGTTGAACCGGTCCAGCGGCTGCGCGGAGGGATAAAGAGATTCTTCGGGATGTCCGATACCGTTAGGTAGGACTCCAATACGCCGATGCAGGGAAAGGTGTTCATCCTCGGACTGGCGGGACCGTCGGGCAGCGGGAAGTCGACGGTGGCCAGGCGGGTGGCGGCTCGTCTGAACGGGCACGCGATCTCGATGGAAAGCTACAGCGTGGTAAGGAGCGATCTCCCGCTGGAGGAACGAGCCAAGCAGAACTACGACGAGCCCGGCGCAATCGAAGTGGAACTGCTGCAGAGCCATATCTGCAACTACGCCGCCGGCAGGGCCATCGAGGTTCCCATCTGCGACTTCGCGCAGCATCTTCGGGTGAGCGGACGGACCGAGCACATTCCCGCCACGCCGCTGCTGATCGTGGAAGGCATCCTGGCTTTGCATTTTGCGGAACTGCGGCCGTACTTCGATCTATCCATCTACCTGGAAGCTCCCGACGAGGTCTGCTTCCTTCGCCGCAGGGTGCGGGACATCACCGAGCGCCAGCGTCCGGTGGAGCTGATCCGGTGGCAATACCAGAATACCGTGTTGCCGGCGGCGCGGCAGTACTTGCTGCCGAGTAAGCGCTACGCCGACCTGGTGCTGGACAGCACGGCGGATTTGGCAACCTTGGAGGAAGATCTCTGCGAAGCCATCGCGGGGAAGCGGGCGCTCGCCGCAGCGAGGCGGTAGCTTTGGCTGCCGGCAACCGGCGATCCCGCGAGGCCAGCGGCCCGATACGGCTGTCCCCGCATGAGTTTTTTAGTGGCTTCCGGTTTCCGGAGTCGCTGGTGCCGGGACTGGTGTCAGGCTTGCCTTCACCGTCGCGCCCGGCAGTTCGTCGCCGCGGAAGAATTTGGCTTTTTCTTTCGATCCCTCTTTCAAATCTGCGGCGCGCATTTCGGGCATGGCGGCGTAGGGTTTGCTGTAGTCGTTGGCGGCGTTCCAGAACAAGAAGCCGATGCCGCCTTTTTCTTTTGCGGTAGCGACTTGCACTTTGATGTACTCGGGGGAATAGGTTTTGGTGCGCCAGTGGAAGGCTTGCAGCCAGGGGCGGATTACCACGCCACTGCCTTTGGTGATCAGCTCGAAACGCTGCATGGATTCGCTAATAAAGTGCTCGGGGGCGTCGCCGGGATGGGCGATGTTGTCCATGCCGAAGAAGTGCGAGGGATAGATCATGGGCGAGAGCACGTCGCAGTATTTCGCCATGCCCACGATGTCCTGCCCGGTGTGCGCGAGATCGACGGGGCGCTGCCAGGCCATCACGCCGAAGACATCGAGTGAGAACAGCACGCCGGTGGGATGCAGCTCGGCGTAGGCTTTTTTCAGGAAGTCGGTGATCACGTCCGTGCGCTGCATTTCGTGGTGGACTTGCGTTTTGCAGGCCACGCCCTTTGCGGTGACCCCCGCCCGTGTGGCGACGGGCGACTCGCCCGTCCCGCCGGAGCGGAGCGAGGCGGAACCTCCACAGGAGCTGTTGCCTGAGATCGTTGATGCTTGCGCGGACGAGGCATCCGTCGCGCCGTGGTCCGCAGACGCGTTTTGGTAGAAGAAGCTGGCGTCTTTCTGATCGCCTTCGGCAGGGAAGCGCACGTAGTCGAACTGAATCTCGTCGGCTCCGGATTGCGCCACGAATTTGGCGAGCGCGATGTCATATTCCTGCACCTTCGGATTAGAAGGATCGGTCCAGACCAGCTTGCCGTTCTCGCGCCAGGGCTCTTTCGTTTTCTTCGACTGCACGGCGAGTTCGGGATGGGCAACGACCATGCGCTCGTCGCGGAAGATAGCGATGCGGGCAATGGCGTGCATGTTTTCGGAATGCAGGAAGTGGACGAACTTTGGCAGGTCGTGGATATAAACCTGGTGCTTGCCGAGCAGCGGATGCTCGAAGGGAATGTTGACGCTGCCGTCGGAGTCCTTGATATCGAAGACCACGGCGTTGCCGCCGACTTCGCGCCAGCGGCGGATGATGCGGAGTCCGTGGTCGCTGGCCGCCATGATGCCGGTGAGGTAGATGGCGCGGACTTCAAAGTCTCTGGCCACGGGAACGGTGTGTTCGACGACGGGCGCGGGAAGAATTCCGGGGATGGCGATCTGCTCTCCGGCCTTTAATATGTTGCCGGAGCGGTTCCCGTTTACTGCGCGGATCGCTTCGGCGAGTTCGGAGGACGTGAGGTAAGAAGTGTTCTTTAAATATTGGTGGGCGAGGGCGGGGATGGTGTCTCCGCGCTTCGCAGTGTAGAGCGTTGCAGCCGCGGAAGGCTGCAGAGAAGGGATATCCGCGGGCTTCATGGGTGAGATCGTTGCGCTGATCGGCTGGAGCTGCGCGGCTTGCGGCGTTGCGGCGGCCGGCATTGGTTGCGCGGCCTGATGCTGGGCTGCCTGAGCCGAAGAGAACCGCGGGTTCAGCCGCACGGCGGCCACGCCAAACAGAAGGCAAGAAATCGCCGAGATGGTGAGAATTGACGAGCGACGCAAGAAATCCTCCGAGAACGCCCTAATCGCGATGCTATTCCGCAGCCGGCAAGAGCCGCTAGATTACCAGCGGTCATCTCCCTATTGTATGGGCTTGCGGGAAGGGAAAAAAGTTTAACACAGGGGTCATAGGGGGAGCACAGGGTAGAGCGGGTTGGGCCGTGGCGGGGCGGCCAGCTTCAGTGGCCGGGACAGTCCCTTCCCTTATGCGCAAATTATTTCTCTTGCGCCTCTTTAACTTTTCACCGGCCTCTGTTCTAATCTCGTGGCCGGGTATGTAACTCCTTCCGATAGAGGCTTTTCGCTTCCACAATCCAGCGCTCGACCGTGGCCAGCGGCTTGCTTATTCGTAAGGCACCAGGGACGCGCAATCTGGCCTGGCCAGCGATTGGTTCCAAATGACAGAATTTGTCATCCTGGGAATGTGGGAAGTCGCGAAGAATGGCCTGGTGGGTCCGGGGAAACGCAGGCAAAAGGCCGAGGATACGGCCTGGAAAAGGGACGAAACGCCCGGCGCAAGCCGGACAATTAATTTATGAGAACGAACCTCGCAACCGTGCTGGATCCGAACCGCCGCAGCAACGATGCTGGAGAGTTTGAAGCCGCCCTGCGCCGCAAGATCGTGGGCCAGGACCAGGCTGTCGAAAAGGTCGCGGAGATTTACCAGATGTTTTTGGCGGGCCTGAACGCTCCGGGGCGTCCGGTGGGCAACCTGCTTTTTCTGGGGCCGACCGGCTCGGGGAAGACGCGTGTGGTGGAAGCCATGGCGGAGGCGCTGTTCGGCGATTCGCACGCCTGCATCAAGATCGATTGCGCCGAGTTTCAACACTCGCATGAGATTGCGAAGCTGATCGGTTCGCCTCCGGGATACCTCGGGCATCGCGAGACTCATCCGCTGCTGACGCAGGAAGCGTTGAATCAGTGGTTCACCGAGAAACTGAAGCTCTCGATTCTGCTGTTTGACGAAATCGAAAAGGCTTCGGACTCGCTGTGGCAACTGCTCCTCGGAATTCTGGACAAAGCGACGCTCACGCTCGGCGACAATCGCCGCGTCGATCTTTCGCAGTGCATCATCATCCTGACCTCGAACCTGGGGGCCAGCGAGATGACCAATCTGGTGGACGGCGGTTTTGGTTTTGCGCCCAAGGCGGTGGAGGTCGACAACAATTTCGACGACAAGATTCAGCGCACGGCCGTGGAAGCGGCTCGCCGCAAGTTCACGCCGGAGTTCATGAACCGCATCGACAAGACCGTCGTGTTCAAGACGCTGCGGGACGAGCATCTGGCGCAGATTCTGGAGATCGAACTCGGCATGGTGCAGCAGCGCGTGCTGATGGCGGCCGGCGCGAATCAATTCGTGTTCAATTGCACGGCGGGAGTGAAGCAGTTCCTGCTGAAGGAAGGCACGGACCCGCGTTACGGCGCGCGCCATCTGAAGCGCGCGATCGAGCGGCATTTGGTTTTTCCTCTGGCCAATCTGGTTGCTACCAGCCAAGTAAAGCTGGGCGACTTTGTGCGCGTCGATATGGCTTCGGAGACCCAGATGATCTTCGTGAAGGAAGCGGAAAACACCATGGCGCCGATTCTGCTGGAGCGCTATGGAGCCGCCGCCAACATGCCGGCCGCGCGCGCGGCTCGTACGGCGGTCAACAATCGCCGCAGCGATTACGGCGCAAGCCCGATCGCGGAGAGCAAATAAGTTCTTTCGGATTTAGAAACTCGCCAGACCGCATCTCGCGAGCGTCTTCCTCCTAGCGCCGGAAATCTCCGGCGCCTTTTTTTGTTCACCGGCGATGCTCGGAGTCCTCCCGACCCTCGTCCAGAGTCGTTGCGGTTGTGGTCAATTTTGAACATCTAGACGAGTTGACTCTTGCTGAGTACGATTGCCATCGCAGACCTGAATGGCGAGTAAACGTACTCCCGGTTTCAGTGCGACAATTCTCCGCAAAAAGTTCCGGGCTGGGATGACTGTTCGCAGCTACCGAGACAAAGAGGTCGTCTTTGCGCAAGGGGATCCCGCTGACTCTGTTTTCTATATCCAGAGCGGCATGGTGAAGCTCACGGCGGTTTCCACGCGTCGCAAGAAAGCTATAATCGCTTTCCTGCAGCGAGGCAGCTTTTTTGGCGAAGGCTGTCTGGGAGGGCAATCTCTGCGGATTTGCACGGCGAGATCAATCGGGCCGTCCTCTATCGCTCGACTGCGAAAGGAGAGCACGATTCGCACGCTCAAGCGAGACCCGAAGTTTGCAACGGTGTTTGTTGAATATCTGCTCTCCCGGATTATTCGAATGGAAGAAGACCTGATAGATCAATTCTTCAATTTCAGCGAAAGGCGGCTGGCACGGGTTCTATTGCTGTTTGGGCAAATCACCAAGGAATCCAAGCCGGAGTTCCCCCTGAAGGTGAGCCAATCAACCCTGGCGGAGATGGTCGGTACCACCCGGGCAAGGGTAAGCCAGTTTATGAATGGGTTCAAAAGGAGGGGCCTCGTCAGTTACAACGGCGGCTTGCAAATAAACAGCGCACTGATCACCAGCTTCCTGCAAACCCGGCCCATGTCCGTTAAGAACCAGGCGTAGACCCGGCGGGGGCCGGCCCCATCGCGGAGAGCAAATAAGTTCGTTCGGATTTACAGGCTCGCTGGACCGCATCTCGCGAGCCTCTTCCTCCTGGCGCCGGAAAAAATCCGGCGCCTTTTTTTCATAGGGTCGCGCCGTGGTTTTTTGCAAAGATTTGGCAAGGCCGAGTGGCCAGACCCGGGCAGTGCAGTGACCGACCTTCCGTAGGGTTCTGTTTGACGATCCAGTTATGCTCCCGCGCGCGCGGCCCTGCTCTGCCGCTTCGCTGCTGACGAACCGGTTTCCTCGCGCCCTGACGGCGCCATGGTTGCGAGCACATCGTCCCAAAGCGAGGTTTGCGAATCGACCGAGGTCACTCCCGCCTCGCCTGCCTCCGAAGTGTTTTCTTTCCCTATCCAAGCGATTCGGAAGCGTTCCTCCCTGCCCAAGCGGCCGAGAGAAATTACGCCACCCGGCCTGAGAATCCCATGGACGCCCCTCAACAGCGCACCGCGACGGCTGATATTGGCGGTCATCACTTCTTGATCCAGAGCGCGACCGTGAGCGTCGGCCCCGGTTACGCGCACCGGGAGCGCTGCATTGACCCGCGGATCGAGGCGCCCGACCATGAATTGGTCGACCAGCCGGCGTAGCAGTGCGGACGTCTCCACCAGACGCTGTGAGGCTCGCTGGGTGTCGGTGGCGCCTTGTGCCGTGCCCCGTGCCGCCTCTGCCACACCCGCGATATTGCTGGTGATTTCGCCGCTGCTGCGCGCCGCTTCACTGACGTTGCGCGACATCTCGTTGGTGGTCGCGTTCTGTTCTTCCACCGCGGTCGCGATGGTGCTGGAGATATCGTTGACCTGGTTGATCACCGCGCTGATCGATGCGATAGCATCCACAGCCGCTTTGGTGTCCGTCTGGATGGCCGCGATTTTGCCGCCGATGTCCTCCGTGGCCTTGGCGGTTTCCTTCGCCAGTTCCTTCACTTCGTTGGCCACCACAGCGAAGCCCTTGCCCGCTTCTCCGGCGCGGGCGGCTTCAATGGTGGCGTTCAAAGCCAACAGGTTGGTCTGCTGCGCGATCGACGTGATGACTTTAATGACCTGGCCGATCTGAGTGGAGGAATCACCCAGCTTGGAAACGGTGGAGGTGGTGGCTGCGGCGACATGAACAGCCGAGGTGGCGGCCTTGGCGGCTTCGGTGGCGTTCTTGGCGATTTCCTTGATGCTGGCGCCCATCTTCTCGGCGCCGGTGGCCACGGTTTGGAGGTTCTGGCTGACGCGCTCTGCGGCTTGCGAGACCATGTTCGCCTGGGCCGAAGTTTCCTCGGAGTTGGCGGTGATCTGCTGGCCGGCGGCATCCATTTCCTCGCTGGCACCGGTTACCTGAAGGGCGGTCTGCGAGATCGCGCGGATCATCTCGTCCAACCGGCCGGTGGCGACGTTGAACCACTTCGCCAGATCTCCAATTTCGTCGTGGGAGGTAATCTCGGTTCTCCCGGTCAGATCCCCCTCGGCTACGTCCTTGACCCGGTTCACAATTTCACACAAACGCAGGAAGATGGAACGGGTAGTGGTGATCAGCACCGCCAGCAGAGGGATCAGGCAAGCCAAAGCGACCCCTCCGGCCTTGAGGGCGCTCTTCCGCCAAGCCGAATCCACGTCGTCAATGTAGATGCCCGTCCCAATCACCCAGCCCCAGGGGGCGAACCGTTTGACGAAGGAGAGTTTGGCGACGGGCTTCTCGGCGCCTGGCCTCGGCCATAGATAGTAGACGTAGGCGCCATCCGGATTCTGCGCCGCTTTGACAAATTCAACGAAGACTGCTTTTCCCGAGGGATCTCTTAAGGAAGAGAGATCGGTGCCATCCAACTTGGGGCTCATGGGATGCATGATCATCGTCGGATGTTCGTCATGGATGAAGAAATAGTTGCTGCCGTCGTAGCGCATGGCCCGAACGGCTTCAATCACCCTTCGTTGAGCCTCGGCCCGGTCAATCTTCCCTTCCGTCTCCAGTTGATATTGCCGCTCGATAAGGGAGTAGGGCACCTCGACCAGCTTCTTGGTTTGTTGCTGCTTCCCCAACAGTAGTGCTGAGTGTTGCTCCTTGATCCAAAAGCCGGCCACGGCCATTAACCCGGCGGCGGAAACGGCCGCTATTAGGCGGAATTTCGTTTTCAGGCTCATGCTTTCCCCTGGACGCGAGCTTACCCTAGTAATATCGGCCAGGAGTGTGACGGCCTCGAGAGGTCGCCATACCTGCTTCCGGGATCGGGAATTCGGGATCAAATCAAGCCTCAGCTGGGGGAAGGTATGCGGCGGACGTGGCTCGAGCGGGCCAAATCCGGCACTCTGTTGAAATGACGCTACTGAACTTAGGGCAGTACGTAGCGCAGGTCGATCCATCCCATAACTAGGCGCGCGTTCTTAGGTGGCCATCTGCTGAAAGATCCGCGGAGAGCAAATAAGCTCGTTCGGATTTAGAAACTCGCTGGACCGCATCTCGCGAGCTTCTTCCTCCTAGCGCGGAAATTTCGGCGCCCGGTGCGAAAAAAAGGCCTCACCAAACTTCACACCGCTTTCCCTCCGGTCGTACCATTGCAGCATCTGCTTTGCAGCTCCACACTTTCTGAAACTCCGGCAGGTTCGATAACGGTCCGATCACGCGATACTTCGCGATAGGATGCGGATCGGTCTGGATCATCAGGCGCTGCGCCTCAATGCGGGTCTCGTCGCCACGGAATTGTCCCCACGCAATATAAAACTGTTGCTCCGGGGTGAAGCCAGCAATGTCAGCGGGACGCGGCTTGCCTTCCAGCGACTTCTCGTAGGCCAGAAACGCTATCTTCGCGCCGCTCCTCTCTCGGCGAACGCTCGCATGACTTGCGAGTAGTATACGGCTGCTGTTCTAGACGAATTGCGGAGCGCGCGGCCGCAGGGGAGCAACCGGATCGGGAAACGCCTCACAAGCGAAAAAACTTGTGGGAACAATAGGAATTTCTGCGGCAAACCTTACGGCTTCCTTATGCCGCGCCAGCTACGCTTTTTCCGGTTGACGATTTCGAAGCTATCGGGAAGGTGCAAGTCATTTGATCTCCGCCAAGACATTTTTTTCTCTCGCACTTCTGGGTTCGCTTGCATTGCGCTGCCCGGCGGCTTACGGCCAATCGAAGCCCGAAGAATCTCCGAGCAGCGCTCCAATCGCCGCAGTGCGTCCAACGCCGCAAACGGTTGCGTCTGAAAACGGCGGTGAGGCATTGGCTGCGACGCAAGCCCCGGCGACTGACGCAAGTCCCGCCGGCCCAGGGCTCAACACGCGACCGGACCAAGGCAGCTTCTTCCGCCGGCTTTTCAAGACCTATGCCGAGGACTGGAAGCCCCTGGCAGCGGTTGCGGCTGCGGCCGCGCCTGCGCCCGCGTTCCGCGGGGATCCGGCGCCGGTGAATGGGCCACCGTTTCCTTTTTCCACTTGGCCGATTGGAGGCACAGTGACGATTGGACAGCCCTGGACGCAAGCGGGGCCTTGGATGACAGCGCTGTGGGCAGGGCCTGACGGCGACTTCTGGAAGAAGAGCAAGATTCAGATTTACGGCTGGCTGAATGTCGGTGCGAATTACAGCACCTCGAAGGGTGGAGTAAATCCGTCGGCGGGGAAGTACGACAATTTCCCTACGGCTTACGACGAAGTGCCGAACGCGATCGAACCCGATCAGGAAGTGCTCTACATTGAGCGCGAGCCGGACACGGTGCAAACCGAGCATTTCGATTGGGGATTCCGGCTTTCCGGGCTGTGGGGTCTGGACTACCGTTTCACCACGGCCAAGGGCTATTTCAGCCAGCAATTGCTCGGGCATCCTCCGGGGAAAGAGTATGGCTTCGATCCGGTGATGATGTATCTGGATATGTATTTCCCCCACCTCGGCGAGGGCACGGACCTTCGCATCGGGCGCTACATTTCTCTGCCCGACATTGAAGCGCAGCTGGCGCCCAACAACTATACCTACAGCCATTCGTTGCTCTATACCTTTGACTGCTACACCCAAACCGGGATTAACGCGACGACCAGGATCAACTCGCATTGGACAACTCAAATAGGCCTTTCGCCGGGCTGCGAAACGGCGCCCTGGAATTTGACGGATGCGAAGCTCACGCTCAATTGGTGTGTGCAGTATTCCTGGCGGACCACCCGGGATAATCTCTATTTCTGCGACAACGAGACCAACCTGGGGAAAGACAGCGGGCAGTATGCCTACAACAACCTGCAGGCTTACTACCTGACCTGGTACCACGTGATCGACAAGAATTGGCACTTGTCAACGGAGAGCTGGTACCAGTGGATGAAGCAGGTGCCCAACCTGGCGTACAATCCGCCTCCGGGTTCGAATTTGCCGCCGGTCGATCCCATACAGCCGGAGACCAACGACAACGGAGCCTTCTGCAGCAGCCATACCGCTTTCACTTGCTACGCCCCGGAATGGGCCATCGTGAATTACCTGGAGCGGCAGTTTGGGGCGCATAATTACATCACGATTCGGAACGAGTATTTCGACGACATCGTTGGCCAGCGCACGGGAACCAAGACGCGTTACACGGAGCACCTGTTCGGGTGGGGACATTGGGTCGGGACCACGGTTCTGTTCCGGCCTGAGGTCCGGTACGAGCACTCCTACGATGCTCCGGTTTACCAGAACGGCACCAAGAAGAGCCAGCTTACGGCCGCGGGAGATATCATTTTCTTCTTCTGAAAGACGCAAATGAAAAAACGCAGAGGATCAACCCCTATCCGCCGGCCTTCAACTCCGTGAGCACTTGCTTGGCGATTTCTTTCAGGGTCTCGAACACGCCCGTGCCCTGAAACGCCACCGCCTCAATCATGGCCTCGTTTTTTCTGCGAAGCTCGGTGGCGAGTAAATCCACTGGCAAAATATTTGGCAGGTCCCGCTTGTTGAGTTGCAGCACGTAGGGAATTTTGTTGAAGTCGTAGCCGTGCTCTTTCAGGTTCGACATCAGGTTATCGAGCGCTTCCACGTTGGCGTCCATGCGCTGCTCTTGCGAGTCGGCCACAAAGACGATGCCATCCACGCCGCGCAGAATCAGCTTGCGGCTGGCGTCATAGAAGACCTGCCCGGGCACGGTGTAAAGATGGATTCGGGTCTTGAAGCCGCGTACCGAGCCCAGGTCGAGCGGCAGGAAATCGAAGAACAGGGTGCGCTCGGTTTCGGTGGCGAGCGAAATCATTTTGCCCTTCTGCTGTTCCGCGGTCTTCTGGTAGATCACCTGCAGGTTCGTGGTTTTGCCGCCCAGTCCGGCGCCGTAGTACACGATTTTGCAATTGATCTCGCGGGCTGCGAAGTTGATGAAACTCAAGGCTTTCCTCAAGAAAGCGCTGGCTGCACACCCTTGCGGGCGCTTCCCGGCGCAAGAATATTCCCTTTGGGGACTCGGGCTTTTATATCACACGAGCGGGATGGAAAGCAGGTTACTCAGGTGACGCCTGCCGGGGACGGTGCCGGGAGGCCGGAAAACACCGCGGAATTGTTGATTGCTGATTGCTGATTTCCTGACTGCCGATTGCCCCGAGTCCCATTCGAGCGGCTTTTAACCAGCAAATCAGCAAATTAATAATCAGTAATGCCTACCGCGCCACCGGCAGCGCTGGATAATATCCATCCTTGGCGTAGATCTTCAAATGCGGCCGGGTCACCAGCACCTCGATGCTGTGGTAGGCTCTCGCTGTCGGTGTCTTTGGCGGGGTAGGCGTGTAGCCGAGCGTGTACTGGTTGCGCGCGTCGCTCATGGCCTGGCCGTAAATCTCTTCAATCGCGCTCTGGGTAAGCTCCCGATAAACCGGCAATCCGCCCGTGGCCGACACATATTTCGGCAGAATGTCGTCGTACCCCTGCTTGGGCAGGTGCAGCCGGTCCAGCTTGTCGTACACCGGCAGCGCCGCGCTGTCTATGTCCACGGCCTTCACCTCGATCTCATTGGAGAGCAGCACCTTCTTCACGTCGCTGTAGCTGGCCTGGCTGCCATACTCGCGGCCGTTGCTGATCACAAGGATGATCTTGCGCCACCTGCGGTCGCGCTTGCGGAGATCGAGCGCGGCCCGCAGAATGGCATCGTTCAAAACGTGCGATTCTTTGGGCGGCGTATATACCGGCTGAGTGGGACTGCCGACGGGAATACCGTTGATAATAGGTCCATTTGGCGCCAGCGGACCGCTCATCACCGGAACGCCGTTCTCGTGCCCACGCTCCGTTTTCATCCGGTTCAACAGCGCAGTCAGCTTCTGCGTCGCCGCCGTGAAGTCGCTGACTTCGCTCACCGTGCTGCTGTAGGTATAAAGCGCCACTTCGTCATACGGAGCAAAGGCTCCCACCAGCGCCGAGAACGTCTGGTTCACCTTTTGCACCGCCGCATCCGGCATGCCCAGGTCAATCACGATCGCGACCGAAAGCGCGAACGGATCGGCGGTGAAATAGCTCAACTTCTGGATTGTCCCGTTTTCTTTCACGATAAAGTCCGTGGGCAGCAATCCGCCCACGGTTCGACCTTCCCGGTCCATGACCGTGACCGGAACCTGCACAAAATTGGTATGCACCACGAATGTATAAAGCTGTTCCTGCGCACTCGGACCCGGTTTGGCCGAAGTGCCCGGCGGTACGGTCTTAACTGGAGGCATCGGTGGTGGCGGGGAAGTGTCTTCCCTGGGGGCGGCGCTCGGCGCGGCCGGCTGGTTGGCCGGCTGGTTCGTCCACGGGTTTCTATCGACGGGCTTCTTTTCTTCCGGCTTGGGAATTGGCGGTGGCTCTGGCGGCGCCGCGGATGGCTGCACCGTCGGCGCATCTGGGATATCGGCATCCTGCGCCGGCTGAGTTTGGGTTGGCTGGGCCTGTGACGGCGGTGCTGGCTGCGCCTGGCTCCCTGAGGACTGTGCCGAGATTTCCGGAACGCCCACGCCGAAGTATCCGCCGAGACATGCCATGAGAAGAGCGGTGGCCAGCCAAGGGGCCACGACGGTACGGGTTCTTTTCTGAGCCGCGGTTTCGTTCCTCACACTCACCTTCCGTTCCCTTCAAAAACCGTCATCCCAAAGCCACAGCATTTGCCCGGTCGGAGGCTACGCCGCCCACAGCCGGGGCGAATTTCGCCCGCCAGGAAATAAAACCACCCTACACTAACTTGGGATGCTTGAACCTACCCATTTGGTGCATCTAACGTTCAGGATTAGACTAACAAAAACCCCGCGAGGGAATCATTTATGTCCAAAATATCCGCTTACCAAAGATTTCTACCCGCCCTGGCCGCTGCCTCTATCCTGTTTTTGCTGGGAGCCGTGTCGGGCGTGGTTCCGCCTGCCCTTGCCCAGAATTCCAATCCCTCCCAGCCGGCCGGCGCGCAGCAATCCGATACCGAGAAGTCGGATCAGACGCTCAAGGTCAACGTCAACGTGGTCGGAGTTTTCTTCAACGTCAAGGACAAGCATGGCGCCTTGATCCCCAATCAGACCAAAGATGACTTCGAAGTCTTCGAGGACGGCAAGCCGCAAACCATCAAGTACTTTGCCGCCGAATCGAATTTGCCGCTCACTCTCGGCATCCTCATCGATTCATCTGGCAGCCAGTTGAGGGTCCTGGACATGGAGAAAGAAGTCGGAGGAGCATTCCTGCGCCAGGTGCTCACCGATAAAGACGAGGCTTTCGTGATCGATTTCAACGTCGAATCCGAGCTGATACAAGACTACACTCGCGACGTTCACCGCCTGCAAGCCGCACTGAATAAAGTAAAAATCCAAAGCGGTGTCGTCAGTGGAGGCAGCGGCATACCCGGCTTGGGACAAGGGCCCGTCCCCACCCACAACACGCCCGGCACTGTGCTTTACGATGCGGTTTATCTTTCTGCACACGACATGCTGGCCAAGGAAGTGGGACGCAAGGCCATGATTCTTCTCACCGACGGTGAGGACGAAGGCAGCCGGCTCAAAATCAAAGACGCCATTGAGGCCGCACAGAGAGCCGATGCCATTGTCTACGTCCTGCTCTGCGCCGACCGCGGCATGTATTACAGCTCGGGCATGAGCTATTCGGGCGAAAGCGAAATGCACCGGCTCACCGAGCCCACTGGAGGCCGGGTGATCAACGTAGGCAACAAGTTCGATAAACTGAGAGAGGCGTTTGACCAGATCGCCGCCGAATTGCGCAGCCAGTACAACATCGGCTACACCTCGACCAACACCAAATTCGACGGCACCTACCGCAAACTGCAAATCAAGAATAAGCAGGACTACAAAATTCAATCCCGCGCCGGATACTACGCCACTGCGCGCGACCAGCAGGAGTAGCGTAGGACAGACACTTCTGTCCGTTGATTCGGGGAAGCTCATGGCAAATACATTTGGCACAGACATTTTGATCCAAGCCGAAGACCCATTGAAGGCGGCTGAGTTCTACGTCAAGGAACTCGGCTTTGAGATTACCGGCAAGAAATCAAATATGGTCAGCCTCCACGGAAAAAACATCAATTTTTTTATTGAGCGCGGTCCTGCTCTTGGACCTGTTCTGGAAGTGACCGTCAAAAGCGTTAAGGAAGCCAAAGCAAATCTTAAGAAAAAGGGCTGCCAAGTGATTAAGGACGAGCCTGATTTCCCAAGATGTTACGTCAGAGACGGTGACGTAACTTTGATTGTGTAAAAGCGAGAGGGTGTAAGTTGGCTTTGGCCTCACAAGCTAAAGCCGTTCCTGGAAAGGAGACCTACACCCGATGGCGAAGATAATCCCAATCACGGAGCATTACCAACATTTTCTGGCGGAGATGAGAGAGAGTTTCTGGGGGGATGTGTACGGAGAGACGAAGCGGCTGTGGAAAGAGCGTTTGGAGGCGGATTCGCGGCGGGAGCGGGACCGGTATGCGGTGCGCGAAGTGTATCAGCGGCGGCGCAGCCGGCGGCAGCCCTATCGCAACGGCTACTACGAACGGGATTTCGTGACTCGGTTGGGGACGATCCGGCTGCGCGTGGCGCGCACCCGAGGGAAGAGTTTTCTGCCGCGAGGGCTGGAACCTTTTCAGCGGCGCGCCGAAGATGTGTCGATGCTGATTCGGGAGGCGTTTCTGCGCGGCATCTCGACGCGGCAAGTGGGGCGGGTGGTGGCCACGGTGACCGAAGAGGTGGTGAGCCCGCAGACGGTGTCGAAGCTGACGCGGGATCTGGACGGAGTGGTGCGCCAGTTCCACCAGGCGCGGTTGGAAGACAACTACGCGTATCTGTTTTTGGACGGAGTGAGCTTGCGGGTGCGGCGTCCGGCGGGGCGCAAGCGGGTGCAGATGCTGGTGGCCTACGGAGTGCGGCGTGACGGCACCCGCCATCTGCTGGCGTTTTTGCGGAGTCAGGGCGAGAGTCAAGCGGACTGGGAAGGGCTGCTGGAGGATATGTATCGGCGCGGGCTGGAGGGCAAGGCGCTGGGCCTGATCGTCACCGACGGCTGTCCCGGACTGGCGGCGGCGATCCGCACCGTCTATCCGCGAGTGCGGCATCAGCGCTGCTGGGCCCACAAGATGCGCAACATTCTGGAGAAAGTGAAGAAGGCCGACTACGACAACGTGAAAGCGGGAGCGCAGGCGATTTATTTGGCCGAAAGCCGCGCTCAGGCCGAAGCCGCTTTTCGCGCCTTCCGCGCCCGTTGGCGCGGGAAGTACGGTCCCATGGTGCGCCAGTTGGAGCGCGATCTGCCGGAACTGCTTTCGGCGTTCGCTTTCCCCCCGCACCTGCGTAAGAAGCTGCGCACCACCAACGTGATCGAGCGCTGCTTCGTCGAAGTGCGCCGCCGCACCCGGCCCATGGTTTGTTTTGTGAATGTAGCCAGTGTCAACCGCATCCTCTACTCCATCTTCCAGAGATTCAACCTGGAATGGAAAACCCGCACCCTCAACCTATTTACACAGGCAGCTTGACATCACCAGAGATCCCAATGGGCTTATCTATAATCTGACGGAGTGATAGGGTTATGACCTGATGTTTACACATGAACCGGAGGCTCGCCGTGCCATCTCGAAATGTCTCGCCTTTTTCCCGCCGTTCATTTCTGCAACTCTCCGCCGCCGCCGCAGCCTTCCAGATTGTGACCGAGCCCATGCTCGCCGCCGCGGCCCGCCACAGGGCTCCATTCTCCAAGGACGCCGTCATGATCGATTCCAACGAGAATCCCCTCGGCCCCTGCCAATCGGCGCGCGACGCCATTTCCGCCACCATTCCTCTCGGCGGGCGCTATCTCGATAACCTCACCGAAGACCTCGTCCACACCTTCTCCCAGCAGGAAGGACTCAACCCAGACGGCGTCCGCATCTTCCCCGGTTCCACCCCGCCGCTGCGCTTCGGCGTGGTCGCTTTCACTTCGCCACAGAAAAGCTACGTCACCGCCGATCCCGGATACGAAGCTGGCATGATGGCGGCCGCCGCTACCGAGGCCCGCATCGTGAAAATTCCGCTAACGAAAACTTACGCTCACGATGTCAAGGCTATGATCGCCGCCGCGCCCGACGCCGGCCTCTTCTACATTTGCAATCCCAACAATCCCACCGGCACGCTCACGCCGCACTCCGATCTCGAATACCTGGTCGAAAACAAACCCAAGGGATCCATCGTGATGGTCGACGAAGCCTACATCCATTTTTGCGACGCGCCCTCCACGCTCGATTTCGTCAAGGCTGGAAAGGATGTTGTGGTGCTCCGCACGTTTTCGAAAACCTACGGGATGGCCGGACTGCGCTGCGGATTCGCCATCGCCCGCCCCGACTTGCTGGAAAAAATCACGGACCGCTCCGGCTGGAACTTCATGCCCATCACCGCGGTTGCAGCTGCCTCCGCCAGCCTCAAAGACCCGAGCATGCTCCCCGAACGCAGGCGCATCAACGCCGCCGTCCGCCAGGAAACTTTTCACTGGCTCGACCGCAACGGCTACTCTTACATTCCCTCCGAATCAAACTGCTTCCTGCTCGATACCAAGCGTCCCGGCAAGCAGGTAATCGACGCCATGGCCCAGCAAAATGTTTTCATCGGGCGCATCTGGCCAATCATGCCCACCTGCGTCCGCATCACCGTCGGCACGCAGGAAGAAATGGAGAGGTTCCAGTCCGCGCTGCAGAACGTAATGCGCGGCACTGCGGCCTTCTCGCTGCCACCAGTACCGCCAGCCAGGAGTCCGCGCCGGGAAGCGGTCCTGCCGACGTGATGCAAGTGCAGAGCCGGTTCATGCGGCGCAGGCCTGTGTGGAGCGGAACTTCCCGGGCGAAGCCGAAGGATTTCCTGGCCTGGTCTTGCCTTCCTGCTTCCCGCTCAACAACTACGGTTGAAACTTCGCAACTACCCAGTGATTCTCAGTTGGGGCAATCGCTGTTTGCATCGGTTAGTCGCCCCAATGACTCCCGGCGACGGTGCGCTATATCATGGCAGTAACGATTCCGGTAGTTCGCTGAGGGGGCGGATATGGAGCGCTCGTTGATCCGGATGGAGGGCGACGCAAAAGGATGGGCCTGCTCGAATTGTCGATGGAAATTCCCCGTTCCCACGCTGCTTAGTGGGGAAGAGGGCATGGCTGCTTACGACCGCCTAGCCGCCGTGAAGTTTCGCGAGCACAAATGTGAGGCCGGCTTTTCTGAAGCGAAGCAAGTAACCGGGCGGGAGGCCGACATCGCTTTCGCAGAGCGCGCCCGGATGCTCATAAAGCGAGGATACAAACCGAAGGTCGCAGTGGAACTTGTGCTTCATGAGACGGGAATCGAACACAGAAACGATCCGCGGATCATGGAGAGGGCGCATGCCGATGCCGAGGAGTTCCTTTTGAGAATCCGCAAGGGCCTCATCTGAAAGCTATCCCGGGGCCACCAAGGCAATGGGGCTCGGCGCGCTGCGGAGGTGAGTCTTCTTAGTGTTGGCGAAACATCGCGTTTACGCTCACTCCGCCGCTTCTCCCCACTCCACTGTCCGCCGCTCGCGGCTGCTCTTGTGCGCCAGCACCACCGCCCGCATCGTGCGCAGCGCCTGCTCTGGCGTAACGTCCAACGGCGCTGTCGTTTCGATTGCATCCCGCACATTCGCGTAAAACCCGCGATAATCGCCGCGCTCCGTCTTCACCTTCACACTCGGTTCGCCCACCAGACTCAGCGTCCCCCACAATTCTTCCGCATCTTCACCCCAGTCCGCGCCCCAATCCTTGCCACGCGGACAATTCTCTCCTCGCAGCCGCGCCTCCTGCGGATCCATTCCATACTTCACGAACGATCCCTTTGTTCCATGAATCAGAAAGTGTGGCCCCGGTGCATAGGCGACGATGCGCGCGCGCAACATCACTCGCAGCCCAGCCCGCAGCCCAGCTCCCGAGCTTGGATACTCCAGGCATACATCGAACGAATCATCCACTTGAGATGTTTGGCGCTGGCAGAACGCCGACGCCGTAATCGACCGCGGCTCGCCAAACAGCACCAGCGCCTGATCGATTACATGCGGCCCCAGATCGAACAACACGCCTGCTCCCGGCTGATCCGCTTTTTCCCGCCAGGCATTCGCCTTCGGCTCCAGACGAAAGCGGTCATAGCGACATTCATATTCAACGATCGTCCCTAAGCGCCCCGACTGCACCATCTTCTTCACCGTGCCAAAGTCACCGTCCCAGCGCCGGTCCTGATAGACAGTGATCAATCGCCCGCGCTCCTTTGCCAGCCGCACCAACTCCTCGGACTCCGCCAGCGTCGGCGCAAATGGCTTGTCCACCGCCACATCCCGCTCCGCCAATAGACAAGCGTGCGCCAGTTCGAAATGCGAATCGTTCGGCGTCGCGACCACGCAGAGCCGAATTTCTTTGTCAGCCAGCAATTCATCCAGCGTCCGCGCCACCCGCACTTCAGGATATTTTTCCCGCGCCCGCGTTCCCCTGCGCTCCAGAATGCAAGCCAATTCCATCCCCTGTACGCCCATGATCACCGGCGCGTGAAACGCCTGACCCGCCATTCCAAATCCAATCAGTCCCACCCGCACCATCGTGTCTCCTCATTGCTTCAACGGAGTGCTTTTCCGAAAACATCTAACCCGGAAGCCGGTTTTCGGCGCTACCGATCCTTTACCCGCCGCACAAACTTCAGTCCCGACCAAATTTCCGTCACCGCGCAGACCTTCACGTCCACCAGTCCCGCGTCGAGTCCAATCCTGCGCACCACATTTCCGTCCAAGTCCGTCGCGACACCCGAACTTTTTTTCGGCCAACTCACCCACAGCATCCCGGCCGGCGCCAGCAGTCGTGCCATCCGCGAGAATTCCTTCGTCAACTGCGCGCGGGCCTGAGTGAACAGCATGGCGAAATCCAGCGCGGCAGCCTGCTTCACAACGCTGCACTCCGCCAACGCCTCGGACAATTCCGCGCGCACCTCCGTCGGAGCGTTCGCCAACCGCACGCGAAACCCCGCCTTGATCCCCAATTTTTTCGGAAGTGGTGTCCCCGAGTATCCCGGCATTCTTTGTTGCTCGTGAGCGAAGACTTGGCTGACCCAAGCGGGAAGCTAGAAGCCGATTGCCGGAAGCTGGAAGCCGGTTCCTACTGCGCCACCGGCGCGTAATACCCCCGCCGCGCTCTCACCCGGTAATTCTTGCGGTCACTGGCCACAATCTCAATCGTGCGAAAGTGACCGTCTGACTTGAAGTCCGCGGGCTTATAAGACACGGCATACTGGCTGCGCAACTCATCCTGAATCTCGGCGAACGCGTTCGACACTTCGCGAATCTGGAAGGGGAAAAACGCCCGGCCGCCGGTAGCGTCGGCCATCCGTTCGAGCACCTTGTCGCCCGCTCCCTTGGTGCCGCTCACGTTCGTGCTGATGGTGTAGATGATGGCCTCCGCGCGCTGCGCCATTTCGATCGCTTCCTCGCGCGTCACGTGGCTTTGGTTGTCTTCTCCATCGCTCAGCAGAATAATCGCCCGGCGCACCGGTCCGTTGTGCGGTTCCTTCAAAAGCTTGTCGCGGCAGGCGTAGTACACCGCATCGTACAGCGCAGTCCCGCCTCCGGGCCGCAGTTCGCGGACTCCCTGCGCCAGTTTTTCCGTGTCATCGGTGAAATCCTGCGTCACCTCCGGCGTCACATCGAATCCCACGATAAATGCCAGGTCGTAACGCTTGCGCACCGTCTGGTTCAAAAACTCGACCGCCGATTCCTGCTCGAACTTGAACCGGTCCCGCACCGAACTGCTGGCATCGATCAGCAAACCCACCTGCAACGGCAAATTCGTTTCCGCGTGGAAGCTTCGGATCTCGGCCGCGGGCTTGGCGTCATCCACAATGCGGAAGTCTGCCTCTTTCAGGTCCGTGACTCGCTTGCCGTGCTTGTCCGTCACCGTGAACACCACATTCACTTCGTTGATGCCCACCCTGATTTTCGTGATGTCTCCCGTGTCCGCTCCCGGATCGTCGGCAGTCCGCTCGGCAGATTTCTGCGGCGTTTGCGCGGTCGCGGCTGCTGGTGCCGACGCCTGCGATGGAGACTGCTGGGGAGGCTGAGACGAAGACTGCTGGGGAGACTGGGATGAAGCCTGCGAAGCCGCCGCAGGCGACGTTCCCGCCTGCGCCACGCCGGCCTTGCAAACTCCCGCCAGCAGCAGAATCGCCGCCCACGCCACGGCGGAATTTCTTGGGAAGATACGTCTCGTAAAGTTACCCCCATTTTGTTGTTTATTATATCCGCAACCGGTGGCATCGGCGTCATTCCTATTCCGCCTCCAGCTTCGTTAGAAACTCCCGCAACTCCTCCGGCAACTGGCTCTTCAGCGCAATCGTCTCCCCGGTTCGCGGATGCCGGAACTCCAACTCCGCCGCATGCAGAAAATTTCGCGCCAACCCGATCACCGCATTTTTCCCTCGTGCCTGCTTCGGCGCCCCATACACGGTATCCCCAACCACCGGATGCCCCATTGCCGCCACATGCACCCGAATCTGGTGCGTTCGCCCGGTATCGATCTTCAGGTCCAGCAACGTAAACTTCCCAAACTTCGTATCCAACCGCCGCACCACGCGATAATGCGTCACCGCCGCGCGTCCGCCCTCGAGTCGCGTCGTCATGCGCGTGCGCCGAACCCGGTCGCGGCTGATGCTCTGCGCCAGCGTTCCCGAATCTTTCTTCACCCAGCCATGCGCCAGCGCCACATATTTCTTCTTCACTTCCCGCGCCGCAAACTGCGCGCTCAGCTTGCGATGCGCCTCATCGTTTTTCGCCACCACGATCAGCCCGCTGGTCTCTTTATCCAGACGATGCACAATCCCCGGCCGCAACGCCCCACCCACCCCCGACAAACTCCCCAGATGATGCAGCAGCGCATTCACCAGCGTCCCGCGATTGCGCGCATCGTCGGTAGCCCCCGCCCCCGCATGAACCATCATTCCCGCCGGCTTGTCGATCACGGCGAGATCGTCATCCTCATAAACAATGTCGAGCGGAATCTCCTCGGCGATAGCCTTGAGAGGCGCCCGCTGCGCCTCGCCCAGTACACTGATGCGTTCCCCGCCACGCAGCTTCAGCGAGGCCTTCGCTGGCGCATCGTTCACCAGCACCTTGCCCACGCTGATCATCTCCTGCACCCGTGCCCGGCTCACGGTTTCTAGGCGCGTGGCGAGGAATTGGTCGAGGCGCTTGCCGGAGTCTACCGGTGCGACGGGAATGAGAATGGGAAATGTCTCCGACATTGCGAAAACACACTAAAAAAGGGAGCGAAACTATGGAATCGAGGAGTAACCGTCGTGAGAACTCGCCCTCACTTTAAAATGACGGCAGATCTTCGCGTGGATTCCAGTCCGAATGCTCCGAGGAGGCAAATCTGGGCTCGGTAATTGATATTCTGCGGGAGTTCCACTCGTCGCACACTTGGTTAATGACGTCACACAAAGCGGCGGATCTCCCGCTCTTTCCCCTCAGGTCCAAATAACGTGCCTCTACTTCCGCACGGAAACTAGCCTCGCCATCTCGCCTCTTGTGCCGCATGTACTTTGAGTAGTCTGGCTCGTAGGGTCGTCTCGGGGTATTCCATGGAGTATGCTCAACCCTCTTCCACGCCCCCAAGAGCTGCCAGCGCAGTTCGAGATCGGGGCAGTTGCACGCTCCGAAGTTCTTGGCCTTGCATGACCACGGAACATACTCCCCGCAAACCTCGCACAGCATTTGGTTTGAGGCACAACGCGCGATTCCGAAGCCCAGATGAGTAGACATTGAATTTAGTCTCCTTACTGCACTAGATCGAGGCCGGCTATCGCGTAGCTCCCACCGCCTGCGCCGCCATATTCTTACTTCCCGGCCTTAGCCACCAAATGAACCCGCCGCCGATCACCAGCCCAATCGCTATCAACTGCGTCCCGGTCATCGCCCCGCCAAACACCGACCCGCGCCCCGGATCGTCCCGCAAATATTCCAGAAAGAACCGCGCCACGCCATAGATGAACATGAATGCGCCAAATATCTGCCCATCAAATTTCCTGCGCTTCAGCAGCCACATCAGAAAGAAGAAATTCGCCAGCTCAACCGCCGACTCGAACAACTGCGTCGGCTCCAGCGGCACATTCAGCGGAGTTCCCGTAATCTGATTCGCCAGCGGATTGCGAAACACCACGCCCCAGAAATGATGCGTCTCTTTCCCGTAGCAGCATCCTGCCGCGAAGCATCCAATCCGCCCAATCGCGTGTCCCAGCGCCAGCCCCGGCGCAAACGCGTCGCAGGTCCCAAGCGCGGGCATGTGATGCTTGCGCACATACCACGCCGCCGCCGCAAGTGCCGCAATCAATCCGCCAGAAAAAACTCCCCCAGCTTGCAGCGTGGTGACGCTGAAAATCTCCGCTGGATGCGCCGAGTAATAGCTCCATTCATTGATGACGTAGAGAACCTTCGCGCCGATAATCCCGCACAGCACGACAAGGATGCCCAGGTTCCAAGCCTTCTCGCCGTCAATCCCCAGCCGCTCGGAATTGCGCACGCTGATCCACAGCCCGATCAGCACTCCCATGGAAACCAGGAAGCCGTAAGTTGGCAGGAAAAACCGCCCGAAATGCAATAGTTGTGGATACACAGTTAAGTTGGATGCAGGAACTGGAAATCTTGTTCCAACTCAGTCTAGCAGGAACTGCCAGTGTGGTCGCGGGCGACTCGCCCGCGAGAAGCGTACAGCAAGGCAGGCTCAGCGGGGAGCACGAGATCCACCTTTACTGCGAACTCCAATGAATGAAGAGTCCGAGCCAAAAATCAAGCCGACCCACTGTGCCGTGTGACGGGCCGAGAATGAACCCGTCGGTAGACGTGGGAACCCGCCGAGACCCTTTAGGCATCTCCGCATGGCGGAGCGTCGCACACCGGATCCTAGTTCGAGTCGAGTCCCCGTTCATTCAGCATTGGTTCAAAAATCGGTTACCGTCATCACCAACCCCGCAGGCCGGCTTTCACCTGTGATGCTAGGAGAACTCCCGGCAAATTAGCAATAGGGTAATCGCAAATAGTTGGCAGAACACTTGCAACCAAAGTAATCACGGGGACAGGTCAGATGCTTGTAAACCACATTGGATAAGGCTATGGAAAGTCGCCTCGCGCGACAACGCCGCCGGTCGGCAGCGCCAAACCGCAGAGGAAGATGTACCGTGGCCCGTCCCAGCCTGCTCTGAGCGGAGCCGGAGGGGCTATCCCGCCTTGCGGTTCTCGCCCAACACTTCATCCAGCGCATCTGCTAATAGATGTGCCCGCTTCTGATAATCGGTTGCCCCGCTCTCCTGTTGCCGCTTCAACAGATGATACTCGTCGGCAATATTCAGCGCCGCCAGCACGGCCAGCCGCACCGTATCGACCGTATTCGTAGCCTCGGCCACCGCCCGCATCTTCGCGTCCACATACTCCGCCAGCTTCAGAATGTATTCTGGATTCGACCCCCGCAGGTTATACGCTTGATCGAAAATCTCCACCCGCACGCTGCCATTTTGCGCGTCCTTCATGGTCGAGTCCTTAGCCGCCGTTGCCATAGTGCTAACCTTAAATGTTCTAAACCGGAAGCCGGACCCCGGAAGCCGACTCTCCTAGCTCGCCCGCTCCTCCGCAATCGACTCAATCTGCTCCAGCATCTTCTCCACCCGCCCGCGGATCTCTTCCCGCTCTTTCCGCAACTGCACCGCCTCACGCTTGAGGGTAACCAACTGCTCCTCGCGCTCTTCCAGTTGCTGCCGTACCCGTTGCGCATCGCGTTCCGCCGCAGCCTGCGCCTGCCGCGCCGACTTGTACATCTCAATCGTCCGATAAATTTTCTCTTCCAGCGCCTGAAAATCGTCCGCCGGAACCTGCTCCGTTACCTGCTCCACCGCATCCACAGCCATAAGTGCACTTTTCCCCAAAGAAATTTAAAACTTTCCCGCAGTATACTCCACCTCCCTGTGGATCGAGCACCCTCGTCGGCGCGAATTTAGCTATAATTCCCCGCATGAAACATATAACCCTCCCCACGCTAGCTGCGGCTGTCGCTCTGATTGTTTTCGCTCTTCCCAGCGCAGCCAAGACCAAGGTCGAACTCAAGGACGCTCAAGGAAAAGACGTAGGCTCGATCATCGTCATGCCGCAGGGATCCGGTGTCAGCCTCAAGCTTCACCTGCACGATCTGCCGCCCGGCGAGCACGCCGTGCACTTCCATCAGAACCCCAAGTGCGATCCCCCCGATTTCAAATCCTCGGGCCCGCATTTCAATCCCGAAGGCAAGAAACACGGATTCGAAAATCCGGAAGGCCATCACGCCGGCGACATGAAGAACTTCACGGTCAACGCCCAGGGCAAAGTGGATGTCACCGTGGAAGACAAAGAGGTAACTCTCGGCGAGGGATCGCACTCGCTGTTCGGCAACGGCGGCACCGCGATCGTCATCCACGCCAAGGCCGACGACTACAAGACCGATCCCTCCGGCAACTCCGGCGACCGTATCGCCTGCGGGGTGATCACGAAGTAAGACTGCAGCCGACGAATTCAGGTGAGGACAGCCGCCCCTTCGACAAGCTCAGGGCAGGCCCGCGGCTGTCCTCCTAGCGCAGCGAGGCCCCCCGTTCGCAGAAATCTTCTCGACAGCCTTACTTCCGCGCCCGCAAGTTCCCCAACTTCTCCCCTGCCGCATCCAGCGTCTCCAACTTTTTGCAGAACGCAAAGCGCACCTGCCGCGCCCCGTCCCGCGCGTCCCGATAAAAACTCGACCCCGGCACCGCCGCCACTTGAATGTCCCTGACCAGATACTTCGCAAACTCCACGTCATCGTCAAACCCAAACCCCGAAATATCCGTCATCACGTAATACGCTCCCCGCGGCGGAAAACACTGAAACCCCGCCGCCTCCAGCGCCGGAATCAAATGATCCCGCCGAACCCGGTAGCCTTCCGCCAGTTGGGCGTAATATTCCGCCGGCAAACTTAGCGCCGCCGCGCCCGCTTCCTGCAGCGGCGCTGGCGCGCCCACCGTCAAGAAATCGTGTACCTTCCGGATCGCATTCGTGATCTTCTCCGGCCCCACCGCCCATCCCACGCGCCATCCCGTCACGCTGTAGGTCTTCGACATCCCGCTGATCGTCACCGTCCGCTCCCGCATCCCCTCCAGCGCTGCCATCGAAATGTGCTCGGTCCCGTCATACAAAATGTGTTCGTAAATTTCGTCCGTAATCGCCAGCACATCGAACTCCACGCACAGATCGCGAATCAGTTCCAGTTCCGCCCGCGTAAAAACCTTGCCCGTGGGATTGTTTGGCGTATTCACAATGATGGCTTTGGTGTGCTTATCGAACGCCGCGCGCAATTCTTTCTCGTCGAAAGTCCACTCGCCCCCGCCGCCCACCGGCGGACGCAATTTCACAAACCGCGGCCGCGCCCCGCTCAGCACCGCATCCGGACCGTAGTTTTCATAAAACGGCTCGAAGATCACCACTTCGTCGCCCGCGTTGCACACCGCGAGCAGAGTCGAAATCATCGCCTCGGTACACCCGCAGCACACCGTAACCTCTTTTTCCGGATCGACCGCAATCCCTTGCCACACCCTCATCTGCCGCGCAATCGCGTTGCGCAGATTCTTCGCGCCCCACGTGATGGCGTACTGATTCACATCGCTGTCAATCGCCGCCCGCGCCGCCTGCTTGACCTCCGCCGGAGCCGCGAAATCCGGAAACCCCTGCGCCAGATTCACCGCGCCATACATCGTCGCCTGCCGGGTCATCTCCCGGATCACCGACTCGGTAAAGTGCGAAGCCTTATCGCTAAGAAAATGTTTGTTCTGATGGGATAGAGTTGAAGATACGTCCGCCATAGCTGGCAGATTAGCACAAGAGGTCAAGTATGATCTGTCATCCTGAGCGAAGCATTTGCTTTCGCGAAGCGAAAGCAAATGCGTAGTCGAAGGATCCCTTGCCGGTATGTGCTGCCGCAAACCTCGAAAGGAGTTTCTACACCTACGCCCGCTGCACTCCCCCGACTTGTTTCAGTGCCCCGACTATCTTCTCAGACCAGTACACAATCTGAACGTCGTCTCGTAACGTCTCCTCGGCGGATTGCAGCTTTGCCCGCAACAGAATCGAATAGTGTCCCGGCTCGATCGACCCGCCCCGAAAAATCTCGACGGGCTTGAATTCACGTATCTCAGGAATGGCGAGCCCCATCACCGCACGCCGCATCGCCTCAAACTCCACCTCGTCGGAAAACACAAACGAAAAATCCCGCTCGACCGCTGGATACCTCCCCAGCGGCGCAAACCTCACCGTCCGCAGCCCGCGCGCATGCAAGTGCTCCAGGTCAAGCTCGGCCAGAAAAACATCCTGCCGCAACTTCCGCTCCGCCTTCACGCTTTCGGCAATCTGTCCGAACTGAGCCACCACCGCCCCGTCCATTAGCGCCCGCGCCGATCGTCCCGGATGAAAATACTCCGCCGTCTCCCGATCGAAACTCACCTCACTGGATGCAAATGCAGCCAGCAGATTCTCCACGTCGCCCTTGAACGCTCGGAACGCCTCCGCCGCCGCGGCGTGTTCACCCTGGCTGACATCCAGCGCTCCACCCAGCGGCAGCGAACTCCTCACCGCCGCCAGAGTTGCGCCCAGGCACGCGCGCGCCGGCTCAACCCGCTGCCCGCCTCGCATTTCGTAGACCCGGCCCATCTCGAACAGCCGCACGCTTTCCGAATCGCGATTCAAGTTCCACGCCAGCATGTCGAGCATGCCCGGCGCCATCGATGTCCGCATCACCGATGCTTCCTCACTCAGCGGATTCTCCAGTTCCAGCACTTTTGCCGAAGAAAATCTCTCCGCGTCCGCATGGGAAATAAACGTCAGCGAAACCGCTTCGTTATATCCCAGCGCCAAAGCCCGCCGGCGCAAAGTGGCGTCCATGGCCGCGTGCGGCAGCTCCACCACCGCGCCGCTGTAGTTCGGCAGAGTATTTTCGAACTTGTCGTAGCCATGCAGCCGCGCGATTTCTTCGATTACATCGATCTCGCGCTCCACATCCAGCCGCCAACTCGGAATCTGTACCCGGAACCGCGCGTCGGCCTGACCCTCGGGAATCACGCCGAACCCAAGTTTTTTCAGGATGCGGAAAATCTCTCCCGCCTCCAGATTTCCGCCCAGAATGCGCTGCACCTCGGAAAGGTGCAGCACCACCGGCGCCTGGTCGATGTGTCTCGACACCACCTCGATCGCGTCGCCAACCAATTTTCCGCCGCCCGATTCCAGTATCAGAGCCGCCACCAGATCGCACGACAAAATTGTCGACTCGAAATCCGCCCCGCGCTCGAACCGGTGCGAAGCGTCGGTGTGAAGGCCGTGCCGCCGCGAAGTCTTACGCACGGTCACCGGATCCCACCACGCCGATTCGATCAAAATATTCCGCGTCTTCTCGGTGATAATAGTGTCGAACCCGCCCATGACACCGGCGAGCCCGACGGGCTTCTTAGCATCGGCGACCACCAGATCTTCAGAAGTAAGCGTGCGTTCCACACCATCCAGCGTCTTCAGCTTCTCTCCGTCCTTTGCGTGCCGAATAATCAGCCGCTCGCCCTCCAGCAAATCCGTATCGAAGACGTGCGTGGGCTTGCCCATCTCCCACAAGACGTAGTTAGTCGCATCGACGGCGTTACTGATGGGCCGCTGCTCGAGCAGTTGCAAACGATGCGCAATTTTCTCAGGCGAAGGCTTGATCCGAGTTCCACAAATCACTCGCGCAGAAAAACGGGGACACAACTGAGGCTCCTCAACAGTGATAGGAAAAGGCGCGTCGTGAGATGGTTTGACTGGCCACTGGCCACTGGCAACTGACAACTGCCTCAACGGCAAGTCATAAATCGCCGCCGCTTCCCGCGCCACACCGTAATGATTCATGGCATCGGGACGATTCGTCCCAATCTCCATCTCAAAAACGGTGTCAGCACCCGACCCGCTAATCCCCTCGACCGCAATCCCCGCCGCAGTCAAATCCTCAGCCAGCCGCCGGTCGTCGACTTTGAGATCAACGAAGTCGCGCACCCACTGTGGAGAAAGTTTCATAGTGTAGCGCCGGCGTCCCGCCGGCTGTCACGCGGGCGTCCTCGCCCGCGTTCCCGCGACCCATGCGACGGTCGCGCTTTCAATCCCTGCCCCGCATTTCTCGACTAACCACCAACGACCTCACGCAAACTGCTGCAAAAACCTCACGTCCCCCTGAAAAAACAACTGCAGATCGTCCACCCCGTACTTCAACAACGCGATCCGGTCCGCGCCCATGCCAAAGGCGAAGCCTGAAACTTTCTTCGGGTCATATCCGTTGTCCTTCACAAACTCAAACACATTCGGATCGACCATGCCGCAGCCCAGAATCTCAATCCATCCCGTCTGCTTGCATGGACGGCACGGATCGCTCCCGCGTTTCCCGCTGCCGCCGCAGATGAAGCAAGAAACAAACATCTCCGCGCTCGGCTCGGTGAAAGGAAAAAACGACGGACGAAAGCTAGTCTTCACGCTCGACCCGAAAAATTCCTTCATCGCGTGATCGAGCGTCCCCTTCAAATCGCCGAATGTGATGTTGGTGTCAACGGCCAGGCCTTCGATCTGATGAAACATCGGTGAGTGGCTCGCATCCGGAGGATCGTTGCGATGCACCGCCCCTGGAATCACAATGCGGATCGGCGGCCGCATCTTCTCCATCGTCCGAATCTGCACCGGAGAAGTATGCGTCCGCAGCAGCAACCGCTCCCGCTGCGGCTTCCCCTGCTGCCCCGCGATAAACAAAGTATCCTGCGTATCCCGCGCCGGATGATTCGGCGGAAAATTCAAAGCCTCGAAGTTGTAATAATCCGTCTCCACCACCGGCCCATCTGCCACGGAATAACCAAGCTTCTGAAACACACGAACCATCTCGTTCGTCGTCTTGATCACGGGATGCTCTGCGCCAATCGGACGGCGGACGCCGGGAAGGGTAATGTCAACTCGTTCCCCTGCGGCGGAACCTTCGACGCGGGAAACATGCGCGCCCTCCACAATTTCCTGAATCCGCAACTTGAGATCATTAACGCGGATGCCCGCCTCGCGCTTCGCATTCTTGGGCGCACCCTTCAACCACAAATCGTTTATCTGCGTCAGGATTCCGTTCTTGCGTGCCATCCACCGGTCGCGAAACGCCTTCAGCTCCGCATCGTTGCGAACCGCAGCCGCTTCGTCGGCGCACGCACGAATGCATCCTGCAGCAGCCTTTTCCAGCGACGCCGCCGAATAATCCGTCAATTTAGAAACGGTGTATGCCATTGTTCCCGAGGACTTCCAGGTTTTGTCATTCCGAACCGCTTCAGCGGTGAGGAATCTGCTGCTCTCTTGCCACGAGCAAAAAAGCAGATTCCTCGCTCGCTCTCCCCGCGCGTTACGCGGCTGCGAGCGGCTCGGAATGACAACTGGCTTGACTGAATGCTGAGTGCTGAATGCTGAGTGCGATCCTACGCCAGCGCGCCCTTGGCCTGTTCCACCAGCGTCTTAAACGCCGCCGCGTCCCGCACCGCCAGGTCTGCCAGAATCTTGCGGTCCAGTTCCACTCCGGCTTTCTTCAGCCCGTGGATGAACTGGTTATAGCTCAGCCCGTTCAGCTTGGCCGCCGCCCCGATCCGCACAATCCACAGCGACCGGTACTGCCGCTTCCGCTGCTTCCGTCCCGAATAAGCGAACTTCAGGCCACGTTCGACGGCCTCTTTTGCGGAGCGGTAGAGTTTCGATTTGGTGAGGAAGTAGCCGCTCGCTCGATCTAATATCTTCTTGCGCTTGGCGCGGCGTTTGGTTCCGCGTTTTACACGAGGCATGGTTTTCTCCTTTTTACTTTCTATGTACCGGCGGCTGGAGGCAAGGACGAATCGCCGTTGCGGCGATCTCTGGCCTCTTCACGCGCCTTGCAAGGGCTAGGGTTTAGGGGATAGGGGCTCACTGATCCCTAGCCCCTGGCCCCTAATCCCTGCTCCTACTGATACGGAATCATCCGCTTCACTTTGCGGAGATCGCCGTCGCTTACCAGCGTGGCCGTTCCCAACTTGCGTTTGCGTTTGTGGGCCTTGGACGTCAGCATGTGGCGCAGGCCCGAATGTCCCCGCTTCACTTTGCCGGTGGCGGTTTTCTTGAAGCGCTTGGACGCGCCCTTGTGCGTTTTCAATTTCGGCATATTTCCTCGATAAGTTCCTCGGAATCAGCCGCCAGCCGCCAGTTCCCAGCCGTCAGCTCTCGTATTCAAATTCTAGTATTCAGTTGCTCTGGAATCGTTGGCACGACCCGCGCTATCCTCGTCCAATCGCGAAACTGCTCGGGGAAGCGGGCCATGCCTGCGAACTAGCCCTGAGATCTTAGGCCTGCGAACTTTAGGCCTGTGAACCAGGATTCGGAGTTTCCGCCGCCGCGGCTGCCGCCGCTGCTGGCTGCCCCTCTTTCTTCTCCGGCGCCAGTTTTGCCTGCGCCAGCTTTTCCTGCAGCATCTTTTCCTGTCTTTCAGCCTTCGCTTTTGCCTTGGCTTCTTTCTCTCTTTCCTTTTCGCGTTCCGCCGCCGATTTCTTCGGCGCCAGGATTGCATGAAGTGTATTGCCCTCCTGGCGGGGGCGGAACTCCACAATGCTCTGCGGTTCCACGTCCTTAATCAGCCGCTCCAGGATTTGACGCCCTAACCCCGTTCGCGTCATTTCGCGGCCGCGAAAAAATATCGTGGCCTTTACTTTATCGCCGTCGTCGAGGAACCGCAGCACATGATTCCTTTTGGTCTCGTAATCGTGGTCGTCCACATTGATGCGGAACTTGACCTCTTTCACCGTGATCGTCTTCTGGTGCTTCTTCGCTTCGCGCTCTTTCTTTTCCTGCTGATACAAATATTTCCCGTAGTCCATGATGCGGCACACGGGAGGCTGAGCGGTGGGTGAAATCTCGACCAGATCCAGATTCTTGCTGCGGGCCAAGCGGAGCGCTTCGAACGGGGACATCACGCCAATCTGTTCGCCTTCATCGCCGATCACGCGAATTTCGCGCGCTCGAATACGGTCATTGGTTCGGATAAAACGTTTGTCGATACGGTCCTCCGCGCTCTAAGCGACTGGGAATAGGAAATTATAACATCTCCGACCTGAATGTTACTAAAGGCAGTCTTGCATCATCCAATTCTTCAAGCGACAATTAAGGTGGTAGAATCACCGCCAGAAGAAGGGACCTCCGATGGCCGTAGCCAAACTGAAGCGCCCGCAGGAAGATCAACTCGAAGAGTTGGCGGAGCGCATCGCAAGTGAAATCAACGTACGCGCGGCCAAAATGACTCCCGCGGCGCGCGCGAAGGCGGACGCCGAAACTAAAAGGATTGCTGCGCAAGTGCAGCGTCGTAGGCCTTAAGCGCGGCCTCGATTTCTTCGTTCGGATAATTCCACGTTTTCAGAAGGCGGTGCAGGTCTTCTCGTGTGCCGTGCCGGAATATCTGCAACACCGCTGCGTTTCTCTCAGATTGTGCCCGGATGGCGTCAGTGTCGATCGGCCGCTTTCTGCCCCGGCTGCTCTCTTCTCGAATTACGTCATTTACGTCGTCGCCTTTTTTTCAAGGTGCTGCCACGCTAGTAGTTGGATTATGCACCCGACGTGCTTGACGGCGCGATTCAGATCGCGAGCAGCTCGATTGGTCTCTGCAAGCGTCCGTCGTACCCATCCGTCGAAAACCGCGACGGATGGCGCAGCCTCATTCGTGGTAGCGCACAGGTCGGCCAGCCCCCTGTCCCATCTTTCTGGCTTGCCTTTTTTTCGCGGACGGAGGATAAATACAGGCAAGCTATGATCGGTCGTTGGTGTGTTCTTTCTGTTGCTGTTGTGCTGGCCGCGTTATCGGCAGGCCGCGCGCAAACATCGCCGCCGCACGCTCCTGCCAAGGACGATTATTCGCAAGAGGCCGCAGTTATTGACGAGTTGTCGACCAAGGTTGCCTTCGACAACGACGGCAACTCTACCCGTGAGCAGATCAGCCGCGTACGTGTCCAAACTGATGCCGGCGTGAAACAGTGGGGCCTGCTGACCTTTCCTTTTCAGTCCGCAACGCAGACGGTAGAAGTCGATTACGTGCGAGTCCGCAAGGCCGACGGCAGCACCCTGATTACGCCGCCCGACAACGTCCAGGATCTGGACGCTGAAATCACCCGCAGTGCACCTTTCTACAGCGACCTGCGGGAAAAACATGTTGCGGTCAAGGGACTGAGCAAGGGCGACATTCTCGAATACGAGGCGCACTGGCACACTACCAAGCCGCTAATTCCTGGGCAGTTCTGGTTCCAATACAACTTTCAGCACGACGGCATCGTGCTTGATGAGCGGCTGGAAATCAAGGTGCCAAGCGAGCGAGCGGTCAGGGTGAAGGGACTGCAAGCCACAGAGACCGTCGCCACGGAGGCGGGTTCCCGCATCTATGCCTGGACTTACTCCAAGCTGCAAAACACCAAGGAACCCGGGAGCGACCAGAAAAAAGAAACTGAAGCAGCGCTCGGCCGACTTCCCCCGCCTGACGTCCAAATCAGCAGCTTTCAAAGCTGGGAAGAGGTGGGCCGCTGGTACTGGAGCCTGCAAAAGGACCGTGTTGAACCAACCGCCGCCATCCGCGCCAAAGCGGCGGAACTCACCAAGGGCATGACGGATGATGCCGCCAAGCTGCGCGCCCTGTACAGCTTCGTGAGCATACAGTATCGCTACATTGGAATCGCCTTCGGCATCGGACGATATCAGCCGCACGCAGCCGATGATGTCCTCAGCAACAACTACGGCGACTGCAAGGACAAGCACACCTTGCTGGCTTCTCTACTGCAAGCTTCCGGAATTACGCTCTATCCTGCGCTCATTAGTTCGACCTGGAAGCTCGATCCTGACGTTCCGTCGCCGGCGCAATTCGACCACATCATCGGCTATCTGCCGCAGAGCAAGGACAAAGAAACTCTCTGGCTCGACACCACCATAGAGGTTGCGCCCTTAGGCTATCTGGTTACGCGTCTGCGCGACAAGCAGGCGTTGGTTATGTTGGGAGACAAGTCGATACAGCTAATGACCACGCCCGCTGATCCGCCTTTCCCCAGTACTCAAGCCTTCCGAATTGATGGCCGGCTCACCGGCGACGGCACGTTCGACGCGAAGGTTGAGGACACGACCCGAGGAGAAAGCGAAGTCTTGATGCGCGCGGCCTTTCGCCAGGTGCCGCAACCCCAGTGGAAGGACTTGGTGCAGCAGATTTCCTACCAACTCGGTTATTCGGGCACCGTGAGCGACGTCAGTGCGAGTACGCCCGAAGTGATCGGCGAACCATTTCACTTTTCTTATTCCTACAACCGCAAGGACTATCCCGAGTGGAAGAGCGGTCATTACTTTACCGTACCCGGACTACCGTTTTTCATGCCATCGCTCAGAGACGATGCAAAGTATCCGATCTGGCTCGGAGTTTCCCTGGAGACGATTTCAGATTCCACAGTAGAACTTCCGCAGGGCTTCAAACCTCAGCTGCCGTCCAATGTGGATTTGAAGTACGACTTCGCCGAATATCACGCCTCCTACATGTACACCACTTCCAAGGATCAGAATATCCTCATTGCGAAACGCCGGTTGTTGATTAAGCTGCATGAAGTTCCGGCCTCCGAGTTTGAAGATTATCGAAGCTTCCTCAAGAACCTACAGAACGATGTGAACCAATATGTGCAGACGTCGTCTCTCAGCACGCCGAATATCCCGAACATTTCGGGCGTACCGAATGCTCCGGCTCTCGCAGCGATTCCTCCCTCCGTACGCGCTCTTTGGGAACTGCCCGAGAGCAATTCTTCCGACGCGAATCGACTGGAAGCCGAGGCACGGGACGAGATCGCCAAGCACGACTCACAGAGTGCTGTGTCCTCTTTATATCGTGCAGTGTCAGTGGATCCGAAATTCACGCGAGCCTGGGTGATGCTCGGAAGCCTGCTGCTCATGCAGAAGCAAAAGGATGCCGGGATCGACGCGTTTCAGAAGGCCATTGCCAGCGCCCCGGCGCAACCAGCTATCCCTAAGGCCCTGGGTTCGAGTCTGATGGCGGGTTCGCAGTTCGAGGATGCGGTTCCAGTGTGGCAGGACTATGTGAAGGCTCACCCGGACGATCTGGATGGCACGGAGAATCTTGGAACATGTCTGTTGCAGTTGAAGCGATACTCTGAGGCAGAGACGGTGTATGAGGCGGCACTGAAAGCCAACGGAAATCGGCCAGGCATTCAAGCGCGTCTGGGTTCGGCATACCTGCTGGCGGGGGAACGCGAGAAGGCAGGAGCAGCGTTCGGCAAGCTCGCTGATGTAGACCCGGAGGGGAGCACCTTCAACGACGTAGCCTACCAGATGGCTAACGCGGACTTGAACCTGCCCGTGGCATTGGACTACGCGGAGAAAGCTGTGCGCGCAGCGGAAGAGGAATCGCAAAAGATCACGTTGCCTGATCTGAAGGTCGAGGATCTAAGGAAGATCCAGAAGCTGGCTGCATACTGGGACACGCTGGGCTGGGTGAACGACCGGATGTCAAATCTGGATCAGGCGGAGGACTACTTGCGGGCAGCGTGGAAGCTGACGCAGGACGGGGTGGTGGCCGGTCACCTCTGTCACGTTTACGAGCGGCTGCACAGAACCGGATCCGCCATCCAGATGTGTCGCCTGGCGGTATATCGCATGCCGATGTCGGAACAGTTGGCGCTGAGCCAATATAAAACTGAGATGGACGAGGCGCAGAAGCGGCTGGATCACTTAACCGGCGGAGCAACGAAGTTGACGAGCGCTGGAGACGCCTCCGACGTGGCCATCCGTGAGCGCACCTTCAAGCTGGCGCGATTCCTGCCTGGGACGGAGAGTGCCGAGTTTTTTGTCCTGCTGGCGTCGGACGGGAAGAGCAAGACGTTCAAGGTTGAGGATGTGAAGTTTATCAAGGGGTCGGACAAGATGAAACCTCAAGGAAAACAGCTGAAGGGTATTGATTTCAATTTTCCCGCGCCGGGTGACTTTCCCACGCATTTCGTGAGACGCGGGATTCTCGGATGCTACGAGTACACCGGTTGCTCCTTTGTGCTGCTCCCGGCATCGGGATTCTCGCTGAACTAGGAGCAACCCTGGCGCGGCGAACATCGGGCCTGTTGCCGTTACATGGCGGCTGGCCCAGCCTTTCCTGCTATTTCAACGCCGGGTCCCTCGGTCCGCTTCGGCTTCGTGCTCGGCCATTTAGGCTTACGCCGCAATTCCTGCGTCAAGGTCAAAGTCCCCGCCCCTTCGGCTTCGCTCAGGGCAGGCTCTGTCTCTCCAAAGAACGGAGAGACAAGGACGGGGCACGCGCAGACGGGATAGCAGGAAAGACTCAGGGCTTCAGGCTCGCGATCCGGATTGAACTGGAGAGGACGCCGCCTGGAACCTGCTCGACGTAGCGATAGAAACGGGGGTGTCCCCGCTGTCTCCAATAGGGCGAATCGTAGGAATCGACTCCGGGGCCTGAACTTAGCATGCTGAAAAAAGAATGCTGGGCGGGATTGACCACGATCCCGGCATGTCTGCGCCAGACGGCCAAGTCGCCGGGTTGCGGATTTGCCACTCGGCGGAATTCGTCAATCCCTGCGTAGAGGTCGGAAGAGGGGGCGTACTCATAAGGGAAGCCGGCGCGCTCAAAGAGGGCGTGGACCAGGTGAGAGCAGTCGGCCGCGTGATGGCGGGAGCGCAGTGCGGCACGAACAATCGCCAAGCCCTCATGCCGGGTCAGCGGGCGGGGCCCAGTCCGCTTGTGCTGACTCTCTTGTGCCGGCGCGGCCGGGACGGCCAGCAGGCAGAGCAGAAAGAATAACAGGGCGCTTTTGGCATGGAACCGCATCGTCCGTTTATAACTGGCTTTCGTAAGGCGGCACAGGTCACAGTAGTGCTGCCAGGTCCGCGAAGAATGTTCCGATCTCAGATGCACTTTAGGGTGGAGGGTTTCTCCATCTCAGGAGTTTCTAAGAAGAACAGATGGGAAAAGCCCACCCCAAGGCGGGCAAGCAGCGTAGCTAAGTTTAGTAATTTTACAATTGGCTATAAGATAATATTATTCTGAGAGCTAATGCGAGTCTAGGTCCTCAGAACTCTCAATGCCGGGAAAGCTGCACGGTAGACCCCTTCGGGCGGAGGGAGACGGAGTGGTCGTATCCCGAGGGTGTTCGTTTCTCCGGGAAGGGTTACGAGGCGAGTTCTATTGGCGGGTCTGCCGGCACTGACAGGCTTCCCAGGAATGCCCCGTCTTCTACTCCCGCGACGTGGGCGGTGACCCATTGGTTCGCCTCGTGGCGTCCCTTCAGATACAGCTTCTGATAGTTGTCGGTAAGGGCTTCGGTGAACTCTCCCTCGGGACGGTTATGAACCACGCTGAGAGTGATGGCGTCGAGTGACTTGCCCACGAACGACTGCATGAAGGCGAGCTTCTTCGAGGCGGCGAGGTCGCGCAGTATCTTATTGCGTTCGTGGGCGACATGGACCGGGACTTGATTCGGCATAGCCGCAGCGGGCGTGCCGGGGCGCGCGGAGTAGGTGAAAACGTGCAGATAAGTGAAGGGCAGGTCTGCGATGAGGCGGCGCGTGGATTCGAATTCGGCGTCAGTCTCGCCGGGGAATCCGACCATGACGTCGGCGCCGATGGCGGCGGTGGGCATGGCGGCGCGAATCTTTTCGATCTTCTCGCGATAATGCCAGGGACGATATTTGCGATGCATGCGGCGCAACACCGCGTCGCTGCCGGATTGCAGCGGCACATGCGCGTGCTTGGCGATGCGCGGGGATGAGGCGACGAGCGCGATGAGATCACGGGACCAGTCCATCGGTTCGACGGAGGAGATGCGGAGTTTTTCGAGTTCAGTTTCGGCGAGGATGGCGCGGAGGAGAGACTCGAAATTCGGCTTCCGAGTTCCGGCTTCCGGAAGCCGGAACCCGGTGGGGACTGAGATCTGACCGCTGGCAGCCAGGTCGCGTCCCCAGCGGCCGAGGTTGATGCCGCTGATCACCACTTCGCGATAACCCGCGGCGACCAGCAGGTTCATCTCGCGAATGACTTGGGGCAAAGGCAACGAGCGGCTCTGGCCGCGGACACTGGGGATCACGCAGAAGGAGCAGCGGTTGTCGCAGCCGTCCTGAACTTTGAGGTTGGGGCGGGTGCGATCGTTCTGGTGAGAACCGGCGCCGCGGGCGGATTCGAAGACGGGAGCGGCAAGCAGTTCGGTGTGGGCGAAGATGTCGGAAACGAAGATCGAGTTCTCTGAGGTGCAGTTCTCAGTTCTCAGTTCCCGGTTCTCAGTAAGAGCCGAGACCGGGAGGAATGTCCTGCTCGGGCGGAAATTTTTGCCGAGCACGAGTTCGGCAAGTTGATGCTTGTGCGAGTTGCCGACCACGGCCGTGACGCCGGGCAGGGCGGCGATTTCTTCCGGAGCGCGCTGGGCGTAGCATCCAGTGACGATAATCCTGGCCAGCGGATTCTGGCGCTGCACGCGGCGGATGGCGGCGCGGGCATCCTGATCGGCGGAATTCGTGACGGTGCACGAGTTCAAAATCACAAGGTCGGCCTGCGCGGCGGGCGCTGGAGCGAGGCCGCGGGCTTGGAACTGGCGTTCGAGGGCTGCGCCGTCGGCTTGGGTGGCGCGGCATCCGAAGTTTTCCACGTGGTAGGTGGGCACGGAATTATCGTAACGCAAGTGGCGGATTCCTGCGGACACACTGCCGCCGAAGCCGCAGATCGGGCCGGTCGCGCCGCCATCGGGGGGAAGACGAGGCGGTCAGGCGGTGGCCATGTTTCGCTTCTGCGTGAAGCATTCACGGCAGAAGATGGGCCGTCCCTGGGTTGGCCGGAAAGGGACGGTGGTCTGCTTGCCGCACTGGGAGCAGGTCGCCCGAGTTTCGACACGGGAGGAGTGGTGCGCGGTGCGGGTTTGCGGCGCGGCGACTACGGACACCCGCTTGGACTTGCAGGTCTTGCAGCGCTTGGGTTCGTTCTTGAACTGTTTGTCGCGGAAAAACAGTTGTTCCCCGGCGGTAAAGAGAAACTCGGCGCCGCAGTCGATGCAGGCCAGTACCTTATCCTGAAATTCCATTGAGGATGGCTCCTTATGCCCGCTTTGCGCCGGCCACACGCGGGGAAGGCGGTGGCGCAGAACAAAACAGGTTGTGTACAACCCCCTCAAACTGCCCCTGGACTCGGCCCGCCACGCACCTGGAACCGGGCGTGGATACAGCTTTCTTGCTTTAATGCCGAATGAAACGATGAGTAGTGATCGATCCCTCTTGCAACTCCATCTGGTGGGGGCAGACGGAGCAGGGCCGCCCCGGGACGGGGCAACCCTTTACTGCTTATGTCTTGCTCTCTCCTTCAAACCAACTGCTTCAATCTTGCTCTTTGCGAACTTTTTTGCGGGCGCGCTTCCGAGCCAGCGCGGCCTTTACGCGTTTCTTCTCGCCGGGTTTCAAGTAAAAGGAGTGGCGCTTGACCTCTTTGATAATGTCTTCCTGCTGCACTTTGCGCTTGAATCGGCGCAGTGCGTTTTCGAGGGATTCACCCTCTTGCAGTCGAATTTCCGCCAAACAGACACACCCCCAAACCCGTCCGGAAGGACGGATTAGTTATTACAAGGATTTGACCGGAAGTCAAGTGGGGAGGGGGAAAAAAGTTGCGGGTGGTTTGACTGCCCAAGGAGCCGCAATCTCTATAGCTCTGTCATGCTGAGCGGAGTGGGATCGTCTGTAAGACGATCCTACGAAGTCGAAAGCCTGCCCTGAGCGAAGCCGAAGGGCATCCCTTTGCCCGCCACCGCTGCCCGAACCTTCAATAGCGGCCCCGGTCGGAGGAGATCAGTTCGGCACCGCTAACGGCCAGGGTCTTGTCTCCGTAGATAGTGCGCAACCGTGCCATGAAATCGGGGGTCTTCTTTGCGGCTTCGGTGCCTTCGGGCACCAAGCGCGCGATGACGCGCCGGTGCTTGGTAATTTGGATCTCTTCGCCCCGGTGCAGAAGGCGCTCGATCTTCTTGAATCCGTAGCGCAGGTCGCGGACCGAGGCGTGTTTCATGTAATTCATTTTCGCATCACAAAGAGAGCTTGCAAAGTCCTGTTCGGTGCGAAGGGTCAGACGAAAGAGATTGAACACGTGGGCTGTGGCGGCGGAGCAGACAGCAGATTCCTCGCCCTCCTCGCCGCTGATCGCGGCTGCGAAGGGGTCGGAATGACAAATCATGGGGAATGGGGCTTGCGGGTCAGCCGTTTCTCCAGATGTCGAGTTGCTTCCTGACCTTCGCGGCGTTTGGGGATTCGATTTCCTCGAAGATCTTGAGCGCGGCTTCGGCGTGTTCGATGGCCTTTTTTCGGTCGCCGAGATTGTACAGGGTCGTGCTCATGTTCGACAGATCGATGCCCTCGCCCTGCAGGTCTCCGATCTCGCGGTCGATCACCAGTGCTTTCTCGTAGTACTCGATGGCGCGGCGGAAGTCGCCCAGGGAGTAGTAGGCAGTGCCTAGGTTGCCCAGCGCGTCGGCTTCCCCCCGGCGTTCGGCGATTTCGCGGGCGATGGCCAAGTGCTGCTCGTAATACTCGATGGCGCGGCGGTAGTTGCCCAAGGTGTGGTACGCGTTGCCTAGGCCGGTCAGCGCCTGTCCTTCGCTTCGGCGTTTGCCTAATTCGCGGATGATCGGTAGGGCCTCCTCGTAGTACTCGATGGCGCGGCGGCCATCGCCTGACGAGTCATATGCGTGGCCCAGGTTCATTAAGTGCAAACCCTCCTTCGCCCGGTCCTGCAGCTGCCGGGCGACGACAAGTCCCGCCTCGTGCCAGCGGATCCGGTCCCTGGGACTTTGACGCAGGTTAAGGGCGTAGATTCCCCAATTAGGATAGCCGCTGCACAATCTTGCGGCTTCGCTGTCCCTTGCGGCGTGCGCCGCCGCCCATGCCTGCCCGGCCCGGACGTTTCCCCACTCAAGGTCAAAGAGGGCGAGGCCGCGCATAGTTGAGTCTCCGCCCTTCAGGTACAGATCGTCCGCTGCCGAAAGCACGCCCCCGTAGTGGGTGGCATGGCGACGGGCGGCCACATCGGACTCGTCAGGTGTCAATAGTCGGCGGCCAAAATCGCGCATGAGGTCGTGCAGGCGGTACCGATTCGTCTCGTCGTTCCACTGGAGGGTCGAGTACTGTAGCAGGCGGCTTAGGGTGTCCTGAGCAGCGTCGGTTTCGATCTCCCAGACCGCTGCGGCGGCGGGTGAGTTAAATGTATCGGGGAAGACAGCCAACATGCGCCAGCGCTCTTGTGTTTCGGCATCGAGCAGGTTGTAGCTCAGGGTAATGGAGGCCGCGACGCTCTCGTCTTCCCCGACCAACAATTCCAGGCGTTTTTTCTCATCCGCAAACTGCTTTGCGTATTCGCGCGGATCTAGATTTACGCGCACGGCGATCGCCGACGCCGCCAGCCGTAGCGCTTGAGGCAGGTAACCGCACAGCCTCGCGATATTCTCGGCCTCGCCTTTGATACGGGGTGCGATCCGGAGAAGCAGATCGTTCGCGTCTGGCGGCGGAAGAGTCTCAAGATTCTTCGCCTGCAGACCGGGCAACGCGAAGTGCTGGCGAGATGTCACTAGAAGCGTGCAACCTGCTGGCGGAGTGAGGGGCTTTACTTGGGCGGCGTCTTTAGCGTTGTCCGTCAGCAGCAGGGCGCGCTTGTTGTGGAGGACGGACAGATACAGTGCGTGGAGGTCTTCTTCTTTTTCGGGGAGCTTGGCTTCGGGATGGAAGGTGCGGAGGACGTGGGACATGGCTTCGGCGGCGGTGAGGGGTTTTTCGCTGACGCCCTTGAGGTCGAGGTAGATTTGGGCGTCGGGGAAGTTGGGGGCGAGTTCGGCGGCGAGTTTGAGAGCTAGGGCGGTTTTGCCGACTCCGCCCTGGCCCTGGAGTCCGGAGATGTGGATGCCGCCTTTTTCGATGGCGGCGCGGAGTTCGGCGAGTTCGGCGGTGCGTCCGGTGAAGTCGGCGGGCGGGGGTGGGAGCTGGTGAGGTGATGGGAGAACGGTCGGGGTACTCTCGTAGACGATCTTGTCGCCAGATACGGCGTCGCCTTGGATGGCAACGCTCTTGTTTCCGGCAACTGCGTCACCGCCTACGGAGACATTGCCCTGAGCAACTATGCTCGCCTTTACCTCCAACCGCTGCTTACCTTCCGATTCCTTCTTCCTCTGCCAGAGTCCAATAACGAAAAGAAGGGCGGTCACGGGCCACATCACGAGCTTGGAGATTAACTCGGCGAGAGTATTGAGATGTTCGATGTCGTCTTTGTTGGTAGTCGCGAACGATAAGAGCCACGGCGCCCACCAGTGGGCCGTGAGAGCCAGGGCTAAGGTGGCTAGCGCCGCGAGAATTGTGACGGTCCACTTCTTCACTGCTTGCCTCGAATGATGTCCGGGGCCCGGTGTAACGGTGTACGGGCGAGTATAGCAGCGAGTCTCTGAGTTTGTCGGGGAAGGGCCTATAAAGCCTAGGGTGCGTGACTGCGGGTAGGGATGCTTCGACTGCGCAGGATCGTCCTTTGGACGATCCTACTTCGCTCAGCATGACAGAGGGTGATAAGAGCGGTAGCGGGGTTGGGTTCGGCTTTCGGGTTCGAGTACAATGACGCTCGTAAGGCTGAATCTGGCGGCGCGAGCGCCGCGTGAACGAGGGTGAGTGCTTTGGCGACTGGCGAAATCACGACTGCAACTCCGCCGACTCCGGCGCAGCTTCCGCATCATAAGGTCAAAATCAAGAAGGCCGGGCAACGCGCCTGCAACGAGAAAAACGAAAAAGGCAAATTTTGCGGTGGCCATTTGAAGCGCTGGTTCTATACCAAGGACGTGATTGAGCGGGCCTGCGGCGACGCGGAAAAAGCCTGGGGGCCGGATGCCGAGGTTTACCGCTGCGAGCATTGCCAGACGCTGTATTTGCCGAATCCCGCGGAGGCGAAGGTGAACGTCGCGGGGCAGGGAATGATTTCGGTGTTCGGGCTGACGTTGCCGCCGAAAGAGAAGTAGGTGCGAGTACCTAGTACCTAGTATCGAGCCAGAAAGAAGCGCAGGTTGACTCGGTACTAGGTACTAGGTACTCGGTACTCGCTTCTCGCTACTCGCCCATGAACACTTCCGAACTCATCTACGACTGGAACAAGAATCATCCGCCGGGGCTGAAGCCGCCGGGGCCGGTGTTGCTTAACGATGAGAGCCTGCGCGATGGACTGCAGTCGCCTTCGGTGCGCGATCCTTCGATTCCCGAGAAGATTGAGATTCTTCATCTGATGGAGGCGCTGGGGATCGACTCGCTCGCTCTCGGACTGCCGGGCGCGGGAGAGCGCGCGGTAGAGCATGTGACGGCGCTGGCGCGGGAAATCGTGGCGCACAAGATGAAGATTCGCGCCAACTGCGCGGCGCGGACAGTGGAGAACGATATCCGTCCGATTGGCGAGATCGTGCAGAAAACGGGGCTGGCGATCGAGGCTGCGATGTTTATCGGATCCAGTCCCATTCGCCGATTTACGGAAGGCTGGTCGGACGATTTTCTTTTGCGGACTACCGAGAAGGCCGTGAAGTATGCGGTTTCGCTCGGCTTGGACGCGATGTACGTGACCGAGGATACCAGCCGCTGCGATCCGGAGACGGTGAAGCGGCTCTATTCAACGGCGATCCGTTGCGGCGCGCGGGCGATTGTGATCTGCGACACAGCGGGGCACGCTACGCCGATGGGCGCGCTGGCGCTGGTGCGGTTTGTGATCGAGGAAGTGGTGAAACCTTCCGGCGAGAAGATTCGCGTGGACTGGCACGGGCACAGCGATCGCGGGCTGGCGATTGCCAACTCGATGGCGGCGGTGATCGCGGGCGCGAATTGCGTGCATGCGTGCGCCATCGGCCTGGGCGAGCGCGTGGGCAATACGCAGATCGACCAGATGCTGGTGAATCTGAAGCTGATGGGCATTGCGCCGTGGGCCGAGCAGGACCTGACCAAGCTGAAGCATTATTGCCAGGCGGTTTCGCGGGCCACGGGCGTGCCGATTCCGGCAAATTATCCGGTGGTGGGCGACGATGCATTTCGCACGGCCACGGGCGTGCACGCCGCGGCGATCATCAAGGCGTATCACAAGAACGACGTGGTGCTCGCCAACACGGTTTACTCCGGCGTGCCTTCGCATGTGTTTGGGCTGGAGCAGATCATCGATATCGGTCCGATGAGCGGGAAGTCGAATGTGCTGTTCTGGCTGGAGCGGCGCGGCATTCCGGCTACCGAGGAATTGGTGGAACGCATTTATCAACGCGCGAAGGCGAGCGACCACACGTTGAGCGATGCCGAGGTTGTGGAGTGCCTGCCGGCGGCGGTCTCGAAACAAAGTTGAAATCTTATGCCCGAAAAAATGAGACATGCGATTCTGGGAGCGGGCGGCGTTGGCGGCTTGGTCGGCGCTTGTTTGGCGCACGCCGGAGCCTCCGTCACGCTGGTGGTTAGGCGGGAGGCGCTTGACACGTATCCGAAACAGCTTCGGTTGGAAAGTCCGTTCGGCAATTTTGCTGTCGATGTTGCCGTGGCTGCGGAAGTGCCTGCCGTGGATGTGCTATGGCTTACGGTGAAGGCTACGCAGTTGGAAGCGGCGCTGACGGCTTTCAGAAATCCTGAGGCGGTTGGGGCCATCGTTCCTCTGCTCAACGGAATCGACCATGTGGCGTTGCTCCGCGCCAGATACGGCTCTGGCCGCGTGATTCCGGCGACGATTGCGGGCGAGACGGAGCGGGTGAGTCCGGGGCACATCGTCCATCGCTCGCCGTTTGCGCGGCTGAATGTTGCTTCGGCTGGGCGGGCGCTGCTCGCGGAAACGCTCGATCAGCTTCAACATGTCGGCTTCGAATGCCGCTTCATCGACGACGAGCCCACGCTGATGTGGGGCAAGCTGGTCTTTCTCGCGCCGTTTGCGCTGACCACGACCGCCTCCGATAAAACCACCGGCGAGATCCTCTCCGATCCCACTTGGGGGCCGCTGGGATTGGCCTGTCTGCGGGAGGCGTGTGCCGTCGCCGTCGCAGAGGGCGCAAAAGTTGATGCGGAGGCGGTGATTGCCGGGGTGATGAAGATGCCGGAAGACATGCGCAGCTCCATGCAGAAAGATGTTGAGCGCCACAATCCTCCGGAGTTGGAGGCGATTGCAGGGCCGATCCTGCGCGGGGCACGACGACATGGGATTGAGGTTCCGGCGACGAAGAAGCTGGTGGCTGCGGTGGAACAGCGAGCGGACGTAGAGATCCATCTGGGATAGGGAGACTCGGCGCATCAGAACGTGCCGCCTTGGGTCAGTGACGACAGATATCGCCACACTTCGAGCAAGAGAATGACAAAAAGGGCGACGTGAAGAAGCAATACCTCCAAGTCGGTGATAATCGCAAGGACTTCCCCAATCAACGTGCGAACTTTGCGCGGCAGGGAGCGGTGGCTTTTCCCTAAGCGGCTACGGCTTCTGAGCATGGTGTACACCTTAAAGAGCTTGATCCTTAAGGCAACACCAAAGCCAAGAGATGTGTACCCGCAAACGCAGAGGGTTGTCAAGGGAAAGTGTTACAACTTTGAATTCCGATATCGCGTCCAAGAGGTCCAGCCACGAAGAAACAAGTCGCGGCGGTGCGAAGACATCACGAGGTCGAAGAATCCCTTTCACGCGTGAAATACAATGTTGTTCTAGTAGCCGAGTGTCGGTCATGCGGGGCGAAACGTGAATAAGGCTCTTACATGGTTCATCGACAGTTGGATCTCGCTAGTCTTTCTTGTAAATGTTGCTGTCATCATCAGCGTCTTTGTGCACGCGAGAACCTTATGGGCCGGATGGATGCGGTTCACGGATATGTATAACCCGTTTACGACGCCGTCAACATTGCTTATAAACATCGTACTTCTCTTGCCAGCCATTGGTGCAATGTACTGGCGGGATAGGCGAATGGCAGCGAAATCAAAATAGTGGACTACCGAAATCATCCCGGAGTCGCGACCCCCTGCGGTCAGTGGGACCCAGATGTTTGTGCGGAGAAATTAATCTTGATTGATCTCATTAGCGGTAAGCTAACTTACGAAGCCCTAGTAGAGGATGCGAATCACGAGTCTGGCCATGCTAATGTCGCGACGTATCTCGGAGTAGGCCCGCTACAACAAGGGATTGAGCTTTATCCAGCTGGCAGAACAGTGGCCGGCGTTCCCCAGCCGTGTTATGGACGCGCCTTCGTCTGTCAGAAAGACGGTCCCGGCCCGCGTAAAGAGACGGAGATGAGCATTCAAGTCCTCATTGCCGGTCAACTGGCGCAGTTCCGCCTTCATTCGGCGTTCGCTGACCGAGGTTGGAAGCTTGATCTGGACATCACGGTGAGATCGTTCGAGATTCGTTTGGATGCTTGGGAAGAAGACAACCGGGCAATCCACAAATATTTGCAGGAGATACCCGAGCACGAAAGAGGATGTACTTACTCCCGCCTGTACGAAGAAACGAAGAAAATAGTTGACAATCAGCTCCCAGCCATTCGGCAGGTCTCTCAGGAGCTTCTTCAGCAGTATTCTCCTAGGGGCGATGTTATGCGACTGAGCGGCACGCGGATCATTGAGATTTTCAATGGGCTTAACAATACGCAAACTTCTGTGATTTCGGATTGCTCCAAGTTGGGCCGCCTCGATGCACAGTGGGCCTAAAATCGCTACCCTCCCGTGATGCCGGTTCCCGTCCTAGGTAATCCCCAACTCTTCCCAAGCGTTGTAAGATGACGCAATACTTCCCATGAGCCCCATTCCTCCGCGCGCGGATTTGCCGGACGTTGCGCCTACGGTGCAGCAGGATGTGGCGCGGCTGGCGGCGTCGCCGGAGGTGCGGTCGGCGTTCAACTGGCTGCGCACGCTGGAGCCGCAACTGGCGCAGTGGCAGATGGAGATGGCGCGGATTCCGGCGCCTCCGTTCGGCGAGTCGGCGCGCGGGGCGTGGCTGGCGGAGCGCTTTCGCGAAGTCGCCCTCGACGATGTTCGCATCGACGACGTGGGGAATGTGTTTGGAGTTCATCCCGGGTTTATGGGATCTGGACTCGGGCGGCGCCACGTGGCGTTGAGCGCGCACATCGATACCGTGTTTCCGGCAGGCACGCCGCTGAATATCCGGCAGCAGGGCAGCCGGCTGTATGGGCCGGGAGTTTCCGACAACGGAGCGGGCGTTACGGCGATGCTGGCGATTGCGGCGCTGCTGCGCTCGGTGCGGCTGCGGCACGCGCTGCCGTTTGTGTTTATCGGCAACGTGGGCGAAGAGGGCGAGGGGGACCTGCGCGGCATGCGGCACATTTTTTCCACGCCGCGCTGGAAGGATTCGATCGCTTACAGCGTGGTGCTCGACGGCGCGGGCGCGGATACGATTGTGGCCGAGGCCCTGGGCAGCCGACGGTTTGAAGTGATTGTGCGCGGCCCGGGCGGGCATTCGTGGAGCGATTTCGGTTCGCCTAATCCCATTGTGATTCTGGCCAAGGCGATCGATACATTTACCGCAGCGCCGGTGCCTACGACGCCGAAGACGACTTTCAATGTTGGAGTGATTCGCGGGGGAACGTCGGTGAATTCGATTCCGGAGTCGGCCAGCATGAAGGTGGACATCCGCTCGACTTCGATGGCTGAGATGGAGCGGCTGGAGCAAACGTTGCGGCTGGCGCTGAATCGCGCGGTGGAAGACGAAACGCTGGCGGCGGAGATGCGGTCCTCGGCGCAGAAGCGGCCTTCGGGAGTGAATTGCGAAGTGGTGGCGATCGGCAACCGCCCGGCGGGAGAGTTGGCGGTGGGAGCGCGGATTCTGCATGTGATACGGGCGGTCGACGCGCAGTTGAACAATGCGGCGCAGGTGCAGCGGGCGTCGACGGACGCGAACATTCCGATGTCCCTGGGGCTGGAGGCCGTTGCCATCGGTGGCGGCGGTTTGGGCGGTGGGGCGCACACTTTGCAGGAGTGGTTTGACAGCAACGGACGCGAGCTGGGGCTGAAGCGGATTCTACTGACGCTGCTGGCGCTGGCGGGAGCGGGGGAATGATGAGGAGATTCGCGGCCTCGGGGGCTAAAGCCCCTCGCAAAAAGAAGTCTCTATTCGCGGCGCTAAAGCGCTGCGCCACAGAAAGCCTTCACGCGGTACTGGAATCCCACCCTTCGACAGGCTCAGGGCAGGCTCCTTCGACAGGCTCAGGGCAGGCTCTTTGGCAAAGAACGCGAAGGATGGGGCACCCGGGTTTCGTTGTGGTCGTCTGTTGCTTCGCATCTTTGTTCTTACAGGCGCAGAATCCGGCGCCCGGTCAAACGGCGGCTGCGACCGGGCCGAAGGCCGATATTATTTTCATCGACGCGAATGTTTACACCGGCGTGCCCTCGAATGCGGAATTCAGTTCGATCCTGCGCGAGGAGGCCATCGCGGTGCGCGGGGATCGCATTCAAGCGGTGGGCAAGAATGTGGATATACAAAAGCTGAAGGGTCCGCAAACGCAGGTCGTCGATCTGGGCGGGCACTTCGTCATGCCGGGATTTAACGACGCGCACCTTCATCTGGCCGATGCCGGGCTGCAGAAGTTGAGTGTGGACCTGACCGGAGTGAAGACGCTGGAGGAATTCCGCCAGCGCGTGGGGGCCAAGGTGGAAACGGCCAAGCCGGGCGAATGGATTCTGGGCGGGGGATGGGATGAGACCATGTGGCCGGTGACGGCTTTGCCCAGCCGCTGGGATCTGGATGAGGTTTCGGGCGGGCATCCGGTGTTTCTGGATCGCGTGGATGGCCACCTGGCCGTGGCTAACACGCGGGCGCTGCAGTTGGCGAGCATCACCATTGCCAGCCGCGATCCCGAAGGCGGGCAGATTGACCGCGATGCCAACGCGCAGCCCACAGGGATTTTGCGCGACACTGCGCAGAGGGCCGTATGCGCGGTAATTCCTCAGCCCACGCACGAAATACGTCGGCACGGAATTGAGGTTGCGCTGGCTGATCTTGCCGAGCATGGCGTGACTTCGGCGCAGGATTATTCGCCGGACTGGGAGAATTTTCAGATTTACGAGGAACTCGAAAAAGATGGCAAGCTGACGGCGCGCATTTCCGAATGGCTGCCCTTTGACGATTCCATCGACGATCTGAAGACCAGGCGCGATTCGCATCCGCAGTCGGATTTGATGCTGCACACGGGGATGCTGAAGGGCTTCATGGATGGCTCGCTGGGCGGGCATACGGCGGCGCTGCTGGAGCCGTATGCGGATGATCCGAAGAATTCCGGCTTGCCGCGCTATGAGGCGGCGAAGCTGAACGACATGGCCAAAGAGCGCGTGCTGGCGGGCTTCCAACTGGGATTTCACGCGATTGGCGATAAGGGCGTACAGATGGCGCTCGACGCCTTTGCCGAAGCCGAGAAGGCGGCGCGGGAGCAGAAAGTGAAGGCGGCTAACGGCGGCGACGATTTCCGGCTGCGCATCGAACATGCGCAGGTGACCAGGCCCGCGCAGATTGCGCGCTTCAAGGAATTGAAGGTGATCGCTTCGATGCAGCCGAGCCACGTGCTCACCGACATGCGCTGGGCAAACGACCGGCTGGGGCCGAAGCGGGCCGCAACTTCTTACGCTTGGGCGGGGTTTCTGAATAAGGGGGTGACGCTGGCTTTTGGCACGGACTATCCGGTTGAGCCGGTAACGCCGTGCCGCGGACTGTATGCGGCCGTCACGCGCAAGAGCGAGAACGGCAAGCAGGAATTTTTCCCCGAGCAGAAGCTGACCATGGATCAGGCTATTGCGGCCTACACCACCGGTTCCGCTTTTGCCGAGTTCGAAGAGAAAGAAAAGGGCAAGCTGGCGCCGGGAATGCTTGCGGATTTCATTGTGCTCGACCGCGATGTGACGGCGTCCTCGGCGGAAAAAGTGCTGGTGACCAAGGTGCTGCGCACGGTGGTGGGCGGGAAGACGGTTTACGAAGGGAAGTAGCTAGCTCCTTCCACGGAAGTCCCGCCCTCCTCTACCATTTCTGATTGCAAATCCAAGAGCATTGTGATAAATGCAAGCCTCTGTGGGACATGTTCGGTAAGGAGTATGCCGATGAAAGAAATTCAGTTAGCCATCCAAGGGGGCGGAGCTAAGGTCTGTTGCTTGCTGGCAGCGATGGAAGCGGTGCAATCTCTGCAGCAGAAAGGGGTGTTGAAAGTTACGAAGATTGCGGGAACTTCGGCAGGAGCGATCGCCGGTTCGCTATTCGCCGCCGGCGTCAGCATTGAAGGATTCCGCAAGCAATTGGTGGCGGGTTTGGGGGAAAGGCTGGTTCGCATGTTCGAGCCGCCGGGGCGGTTGAAAATGGCACGCCATCTATTCAGCGGGTCTCCATTCTGGGATGAGGAAGAGTTGAAGCGAGAGTTGGAAGGATTATTCGTAGAGACCAAGGCGAGGCGCGTGGGCGACTTTGCAAGCGAGTATGGGATAAAGGTGTTGATTGTTTCTTCCAACCTGGCGGATGGCCGGAGGGTGATTGCGAGCGATGATGAGTTCATCGTGAATGCGCTGCTGAACTCGGCCGGCATTCCGTTTTGCTTTCGCGGTTGGAAAAGGCCGAACCCGCGAATTGTGGACGGAGGCATCTGCAACAATTTTCCATGGGAGGAGTTGGGACAGGGATCGAAGGCGGATGGAGAGATCGTGGGTATTTCCTTCAAGCCGCGCCGGCCCACCGATCCGACCAGCCTGATGGCCTTCTCCATGGGCTTGCTGGACAGCGCGATCGATAATTCCATGGAGCAGGCGAGATTGGGGCGGCGGGATTCGATTTTCAGCATCGATACGCTGGTGGGCACCTTCGATTTTGTAGCGGCCATGGAGTTTCTGAAGAGTCCGGCCTACGGAGCATTGCGGAAGGAAGCCGAAGATTTCTTCACCCAATTTGTGGCAAAAGAAAAAAAGAAGAGCATCGTGGTCAACTGGGACGAGCAGAACCAGACGATGATGCAAAAGTTGGGGCAGATCTACAAGACGCAGCATCAAAGGAACAACCTGCACTACAGGCATTGCAGCGTCGAGGTGGTAGCCAATTCGCTGCTCGAAGGGAATGAGGATCCGGATATCGTTACTTATTCGACGACGTTCTGTACGCTGAGCGAGCCGATCTACTGCTTCCGGATCGCGATCACGCAAACCACGGAGGGAGATACCATCGACGAGACGAAGACGTCATGGGAGGTATTCAGCGACACAGGTCCGGTCGAGGTGATTTGTCTGCCAATGAAGGATCCGGGAGTGAGTAAGGAGAGGCAACTCCTTTTATCGTTTAATCCGGTGTTGAGTCAGGCATCGCCGAGTCCGTATACACTTAGATTTCAGGACTTGATTCCTGGAGCGCTGCTGGAGCTCAAGACCAAGGGCCGGGATGAACTCTCCTTTCAGGCGACGAGGGCGGCTGACTCGGTGGAGCAGATCGACCTGGTTTTGTACGTTCCCCCGGCGTATAGCGATTTGGAGTTCGAGCTGCAAAAGCCAAGCGATCTGGGGCGCCGGATGAATGAAAAGGATCTGACCAACTATAAGCCGCCGCATCCGGGGCTGGCCAAAGTGGGTTGGACGGGGCGGGCCTTGGACGCGAATAAACCCTTTGCTGTCAACCTAGTAACGCGGGGGACAAAAGTGTAGGCAGTGGGGACTTGCGGGGAGGGGGAGTTGGAGGTATTATATTGAAGGTGCAATCTATGCTTCAGGGCAACATGATCAAAGTAAAAGTTGGGTGACTGCGGTAAGGTCGCTTTAGCGTATTCGCACGCCCACATGTGCTTATGTGTTCGTTGAGTGCTTTCTTGTTTTTCTGCTGAAGAGTTTCTTTCCAAGCGTTCGCTCTGGCGGAGTCCGAATCGTCCCGAACAAAATCTACCCTCAACTGAAGTTGCTCCTCCGAGTTGCAATTCCTTTGTCTCACGTACGAACCTCCAGATTCTTGCGTCCAAGATTTGTCGTTTCACGGATCGTGAGAAGGCATCTTAGCGTCTGGTGTCGTGAGCTTTGCAAACGGGTATAATTAAGAGCGTTTATCGTTCTCGGAGGAAAGTGGTATATGGATTCGCGGGCATTTTGGGTGCGCTTGAAAGCGCATCGCTGGGTCTATTCGTTCAGCATTGTGGCTACGCTGGCTCTGGGTATTTTGATCGGTTCGGTGGTCTCTTACGGAGTGAAGGGCAAGGAAGGGCAGAAGTCTTCCGACGCGACTCCGCTGACGGTGCCTTCACCCAAGCAGCTTTCCAGCGTGTTCTCGCATATCGCCAAGGAGTTGGGGCCGTGCGTGGTCAACATCAACACGGAGTCGACCATAAAGAATCCGCATCGGCGCAGGGGCGGGCAGAGTCCCGATGACGACGAAAACGGTGGCGGCGGCAACGGCATGGATGACTTCTTCAACCGCTTCTTCGGCGGCCAAGGCGGCCCCAACGGTGATGCCGCCATTCGCGAGCGATCGCTCGGTTCGGGGGTGATCGTCGATCCGAAGGGATACATCGTCACCAACCGCCATGTGGTGGATAAGGCGGATCGCATCCGCGTGCGGCTGCAGGACGATCCGCCGGGCGTGCAGCACGAAGCCAAAGTGATCGGCGAAGATGAGGAGACCGATCTGGCGGTCATCAAGATTGACCTGGACCGTCCCGTGCCTGCGGCCAAGATGGGCAACTCCGACGGCATGGAGGTGGGTGACTGGGTGCTGGCCATCGGCAGTCCGTTCAACCAGGTGGGCACAGTGACCGCTGGTATTGTTTCCGCGAAAGGCCGGGACATTGTGCCCCTGCGGCAGTTCCAGTCGTTCATTCAGACCGACGCTGCGATTAATCCGGGGAATTCAGGCGGGCCGCTGGTCAATATGGATGGCGAAGTGATTGGCATCAACACCGCCATTTTGAGCGAGACCAATTCCTATGCCGGCCTGGGCTTCTCGCTGCCCTCCAACACCGTGGTGCAGGTTTACAACCAGCTCATCGGTCCCGAACACCGCGTGGCCCGCGGCTCCATCGGCATCAAGTTTGACGCGGTCGAGAATCCGGCCATCACGCGGGTTTACGGCAACGGCACGGGCGTGACGGTGTCGGACGTTGTGCCTGCAGCCCGGCCGATCAGGCGGGCTTGAAAGTGGGCGACACCATCACCACCGTCGACGGCAGGAAAGTGACGAAGGGGGCGGAGTTGGTGGCTGACATCGCGGCGCGCAAGCCGGGATCGAAAGTACAACTCGGTTTCGTGCGCAACGGCAAGCAGCAGGATACGAGCGTGACCATCGCGGACCGCGCCAAACTGTTTGCGGCGCGCCTGAACGAAGACGAGGGCGGCAACGACGAGGGCACGCCCAAGCAGAGCAAGTTCGGGATCACGGTGCGCAAACTCACACCGGAGATGGCCGAGCGCCTCGATATGCCGGCAGGCAAAGGCGTCATCGTGCAGGATGTGAAGCCGGGATCGTTTGCCGACGACATCAATCTGGGCCGCGGCGACGTGATTCTGGAAGTCAACAAACAGCCGGTGAACAGCGAAGCCGATTTTGCCAAGGTGGAGTCCAGCCTGAAGAGCGGTCAGGACGTGGTGTTCCTGGTGCGCCCGCGGGGTTCGACGCGGCAGGATGGAACCATCTTCGTGCCGGGCACACTTCCGTAACCTGCGGCTAGCCGACGGGAACTGGCATTGCGTTATCCGATAGGGGATGATTGCAGTGCCACTTCTGTTTGGGTTATGTTTCTGGCGCCGGGTCACCAAGTCCGGTCGCTGGACGAAAACTTGAGGGTCAACCGTTGGAAGAACATCGCGCGAAAGCCGTGAGCGGATGGTTGGGCGCAGCCTGCGTTCTGGCGGTGTCTATTTGTATCTGGCAGGGCAAAGCGGCCGCGCAGAACGCGGCTTCGAGCGGCACAACCTCTGCCGGCAGCAAGCAGACCGGCGCCGCGGCGGCGGCGAATTCCGAGACCCACTCGAAGGCAGCCGCGGCAGGGCCGGGAGCAAGCTCATCCGCCACGGCGAAAGCCAGTACTGCCACGCATCATCCTGCGTCGCATCCCGCGGCCGGTAATCGCCCGAAATCGAACACAACCGCCGCTCATAACAGTAAGACTGCGCACGCCAGTTCGCGAAAAAGTTCCAGGAAAAGGATGACCGCGCGCGGCCAGCAGAAGATTGACTCCGAACGCGCCGAGGCGATTCAGGCAGCGCTCATCCGCGAACATTATATGACCGGCACGCCGGCGGGAACCTGGAATCAGGCCAGCGAAGACGCCATGCGCCGCTACCAGGCCGATCACGGCTGGCAATCGAAGCAGGTGCCTGACTCCCGGGCTCTCATCAGCCTGGGGCTGGGGCCGAGCCACGACCATCTGCTGAATCCGGAGAGCGCCATGAGTACCGGGCCGGATGTGTCCCATGCCGTGGCCGCAACTTCTTCAACGCAGAGCCCAGTCGCGCACAGCGCCGATCCCGGAGCGCGTGTGAGTACGAACCCAACTGCGCCCGTTGATCCCGCCCCAGCCGCGTCGTCCAATCACGATCCATCGGGTCCGCAGTGAGGTGATTCAGCAATTAGCAGTTGGCAATTAGCATTTAGCCAGTCCCGTTTTCCGCCTGCTTCCGGCGAACTCTTAGATGTCTGCGGATTCTTCCAACGAAACGCTCCGAGAGCGGCCAATTGCTAAGCGCCAATTGCTAAGTGCTAACTGCTAACTGCTAACTGCCGCTACGCCCCAGGCGTCCTCCGGTAGCCGCCCATCACAGGCCGTGGAAAATAAGGCAGAGGCCGCGAGTTCACGATAGCCTGCGGGTTGCCCTCGACCAGAGCATCCGCAACTTCTTCGCCGCAGATTTCGGCTGCGGCGTCGCGAGCCGTGGAGAGCACGGGGACACGCTTCTCCGTATCGTGCGCATCCGTGGCCAGCACGTGGACCGCGTCGTGTTCGAGCAGCCAGTGGGCCACGCGGCGCACCCGTTCACCCCAGAATCCGGTGAGCGCGGAGCCGGTCATCTGGATGACGCAGCCTTGCTCGGCCCACTCCACCACGCGCTGCGGACTCTCGCGCAGAATCGGATTGCGTTCCGGGTGCGTGATCACCGCGGTGATGCCGCAGTCGCCCAGCTTCATAAAACAGTCCGTAATCTGCTGCGGGACGCTGTAGTTGCTCAGCTCCACCAGCATGTAATGCGAGCCTTCGATGGTGTAGCGCGCGGGATTGGCCAGCACGTCCTGCAGATTGTCGTAGGAGAGATGGAAGTCGCAACCCAGGCTCAGGGTGAGCGCAGTGCCCACGAGCTGCTGCAAGTGCGCCACCAGTCCCTGAAGATAAGGGCGATCGTAGTGGTAGCGGTCGTTGGCATGAGGCGTGGCCACCTGGTGTGTAATGCCGTCAGCCGCGGCCATGCGGCACATGGCGACGGAGGTTTCCCAGGACTTCGATCCGTCGTCTACTTCCGGAAGAATGTGCGAGTGAATGTCGACCACGATTGTAGAAACACCGGCGCTGCCGCCGTGTCTTCGTTTGATTTAAGCAGATTCGGGGGGAAAGAGAAAGCGGAGCGCCCATGGGCCGGCACTGTCGTCTGGCCGACACTGTCATCTGGGCAGCACTGTCATCCCGAGTGTAGCGAGGGACCTTGGTTTTGGTTTGAGTCTCAACAGAACTCGAAGGCGACGTCTGCTCACCAAATAGTAGGCAGCGCACGTGAATTGCGGATCTGCCGGTCAGCCGTAACCAGCGGAATGCCTTCCACCAAGGCAGTAGCTCCGATGATTCGATCTGCCGGGTCCTTCGGATATGAGGCCGGGAGATCAAAAGCCTGTACACAGATACGATTGTTCATTGGCAAGACGATAAAACGCAGTTCCAGTTCAGACAAAAACGCTCCGAGCCCGGTACTGAAGTGAACTTTTCCGATACTGGAGAGTCTGGCCAACTCCAGGAGCGTCATATCCGAAACGGCGATCCCGCTGTCGCCTTGCCGCGCCTCGTCCAGGGCGCTCCTGGCGTTCTTCGAGATCTTGGCCGGGTCCATGGCGATCCAGATAACAACGTGGGTGTCCAATAGGATCAATATAGATCGCCCCATTCCTCGGGAGAAAACGCGGGCGCGACAACGTCGCCTGTGATCGTGCCCTTGCCAGCAAAGAAATCGTAGAAATCGTCGGCATCTTCGTCGGCTGGAACAAGCTTGGCTACCGGTTTGCCGCGCTTGGTGATCAGCACAGCTTGGCGCTTGGACTGAACCTCATCCATGATTGCCAGACAATGGACTTTGAACGCTCCCGCCGCCATCTTTTTCATGGTGGGATATCCTTCCGATCATGGTCATTATACCATAGCCACGAAGCCCGCCCATTACCTTTTAATTATTTGATCTTTAGAGGTGGCTACCATAGTTTGTCATTCCGGCCGGAGTCGGAGCGCCAGCGACGGCGGAGTGGAGGAACCTGCTGTCGTGCCCGGTGCCCCGCCGCGAATGTCCCCGGCTCCAGGTTTTTCCGATTGCCGCCAAGCCTGTTTTTCCCGTATCTTGAGAGTATGGATGTGCGCGTAAACAATCCAGAAATTCAGGCCAAGATAGACCGCTGGGTGACGGAAACCGGGCGCGGCCCCGACGAGTTGATCGAGGACGCCGTGGCCGCGTACTTCGAAGAGCTGACCCAAACGCGGGAGATGCTCAATAGCCGCTATGACGACCTGAAGAGCGGCAGGGTGAGGCCTATCCCTGGCGACGAGGTCGCCGTTCACTTCCGCGAGAAGAGCGCCGCCCGCCGTTCCACGCCGGGTTCCAGCCGTGATACCAGCCGTAAGAAATGACGGGCTACGATTTCCACCCGGAAGCCGTCGTTGATCTTGACGAGATTTGGGAATTCATTGCCGGGAGTAATCCCACTGCCGCCGATAGGTTAATTGCGGAAATCCTGGCCGCCGTCGATAAGCTGCTGTCTTTCCCAAAACAGGGTCACAAACGCCCGGATCTTACTTCTCGGCCCCTGCGGTTCACCCTGGTGCGCGAATATCTGATCGCCTATGCGCCAGACGAAAAGCCCCTGTGGGTAGTGGCCGTAATGCACGGACGCCGCAGCCCGCGTGTAATGGCCGCGATTTTGCGAGGCAGAGAATAGCCTCAGGTTCAGAATTATCAGTAATAGAGCAGCGCCACGCTGGCCGTGCCGGATGCGAGGAAGGAACCCGAGAACTCTTATTCCCGCCCCTGCCCTACATCGCCGTCTATCGCGTAAAGGAGGGGGCTGGCCCAGCCGTACTCTAGCACGGCACGGGATGCCCCACCCGTGGCAGTTTCACGGGTGGGCTGCGGCGAACTCTCCCTGGCATGTTCATCGGTCACAGCGAAATCGTCGCGTTCCTGATACATCGTTCCAATGCCGACCAACCTGCACCGCTACTACGTCGCCGGGTGCCCCACCCTTCGCTCTTGGAAGGGTGGGATTACACCACTGTGTCCAGCTAAGCCTTTTCCAAGTCTGAAATCACGGCATCGAAAATCCACAGCCCCACTGTGACATCTAACCTTGCCCTTGTATCCTAAATCGCGCGATCATGGTGGAAGCCGCAACGGGTCGGGTGAACGCAAATTGTCCCCGCTTTAAGTTCTTTGTTGTCCAGAGCTTAGTACCTAAGTTCTTTGACATCAGGCCTTTGCCGGGAATTTCCCGCTAAAGGCAATAATTAACTTGACTTACCCACGCCAATTTGCTATATTTTGAGCATGGAAAACGTCAGCGGCATTCCGCAGACCTTACAGGAAGCGATTCAGTACTTTAGCGATGAACAAACCTGCATTGACGCGGTAGCGCTCATGCGCTGGCCTGACGGCCCACGGTGCCCTTACTGCGTCGGGGAAGATGCGAAAGATCCTTACTACCTTAAGGCTGCCAAGCGCTGGAAGTGCCGCTCTTGCCGGAATCAGTTCTCCGTCAAGAAATTCACGATCTTTGAGGATTCGCCTATCTCTTTGCAGAAATGGCTTCCCGCTATGTGGATGCTGGTTAGCTGTAAGAATGGGATTTCGAGCTGGGAGTTGCATCGCGCCCTTGGAGTCTCGCAGAAAACCGCGTGGTTTATGCTGCAACGGCTGAGACTCGCACTCAAGGCACCTGATCTTGGCTACAAGCTAGGCGGGAAGGACGGCAGCGGAGTGGAAGTGGATGAGACGTTTGTCGGAGGCAAAGTTAAGAACATGCATCGGGATCGACGGGAACGATTCGCAGCCCAGAGCGGTCACACTGGCGGCGCAACGGGCAAGGCAATCGTAGTAGGAATGCTTGACCGGGATGAGCGCAAGATTCGAGCGCAAGTAGTGCCGAACACTAAGCGCGAAGTCTTGCAGACCGCTATTATGAAAAACGTAAAATACGGCTCTAAGGTCTATACCGACAACGCCGTTCCTTACAACAATTTGAATTGGAAATATATCCACGAAATTGTAGACCACTCAGAAACCTATGTGCGCGGCAAGGTCCACACGAACGGGCTGGAAAATTTTTGGAGTCTGCTGAAACGGAATCTGAAAGGGACTTACGTTTGCGTAGAGCCATTCCACTTGGAACGCTATATCGACGAGCAGGTTTTCCGCTACAATAACCGCGCCACGAAAGACAATCCGCTGACAGACTCAGACCGCTTTCTGCTGGCACTCTCACAGGTTGCCGGGAAGCGTCTCACGTTCGCCGAACTCACGGGCAAGGACAAGGAAATACCGTTCTAAGCCTTACTATCGGCAACGCGGCCCGAAACGGAAGAACCCGGCTTAGGGCCGGGTTTTCGTTTTACCTGGCGTCGTATTTTCTCAGCATCCGCAAGCCTCTGGTTTAACTCGTCCTTCGATACCGTCAGAACGCTGCGAAGTGCATTCTGGAAACGCGCGAATTTTTGCTCTGGCGTAGTTTGTGGATCAAGTCTTGACTTCATACGCTCATCATATAGATTTCTTGAGTACCTTGTCTGCTCCCATTTTTGCCAACGCGAGAACGATCCCCGAGCGGGTTAAGATGGCCCCCGGCCAGACCTTCCCGGCGGCCTTCATTAAGTGCGACAAATCCTCTTCCGACATCTTTACCGTCACCGATAGCGTTCTCTTTCCGGCCATGTGCAATCGTCACAGGCAATCCGTTAGACATCAAGGAATCTGATAGGATGTTAGGTGTCTGTTAGACTGCAGTCTCCCAATGCCGGAACTGGCCCTATTTGTGCGGCTCCTCGCGGAACGGATGTACACGGCCCGACTATCCACCGGGCAACTTTGCGATGCCTCTGACTTCCATGCTTGGCTTGTGGAAGTGAGCGAGATTGCGGCCCGGTCGGATTCGCTAGATGAGTTCTTGGCGCAAATCTAAGTAGCGTATAATTCACGGCGCTATGTACTTTGAAATGCTTACATCTATGGTTGCGAGACTCCATGCCGCGATGGAGGATTTGTGGATCGAGGACACATGCTGCCGTAATTTCATCCTAGACCACGGTATCTTGACGGAATCTCAACTAGAGACCGCACTGGCGAATGCTAAGAATGATCCCGCAATTCGGAAACGAGTTCAGGAGCATTTTGCGGAGTCACGGAAGAAGATAGACGAACTGGCGAAACAGACGGCTTACGAATTTCATCTATCAGAGCCTCCCCCCACTGACAAACTAAACTGACTTGCTCTATCGCTACCGCAGGATTTGACAAGGGATTCCCTCTGCGCTAATGTGCGCGTAGAGGATACGCGCAGTATCGGGCCACGGTGGGAGCCGTGGCTTCATTTTTTATGTCAGACGCATTCCATAGCGCCCGCCTGAAAATCGACCGGACCAAGCATCACATCGCTGAATTGGAATCCATCATTTCCGCTCTGCCAAATAGTTACACGGCTACGGTCGAGATAAATCCGAGCGGAGGAAATGAAGTGCTGAAGCATGACCTCCGTGACCGGGATAAGATCATTGACGATATCGCCTTGATCCTTGGAGATGCCGTCCACAATCTCCATTGCGCTCTCGATCACGCATGGATGTCTGTTTTGACTAAACTCTGCCCTGCGAGCATCAACAATCAAACCAAATTCCCCATCTTTCCTGTACGAGACAAGGTGGAAGCTGCGCTTCGTGGGGTTAAAATAGACAGCGCCGCGCCCGTTCTTTTCGATTACATTCTCAACCATATAAAGCCTTACGAGGGAGGGAACGGCTCTGTCTGGGGCATTCACATCTTGGACATTGATGACAAACACCGCCTTCTCTTGCCCGTCATCGAATTCGGCTCTACCCAAGGCATCGAAGTGGAAGATGAGCATGGGAAAGTTGTGAAGGGAGCCACATGGGGAACCGCTCAAAAGCCGCCTTACTACGTCCCTATTGAACTCGGTTGGCATGTTAAGAACAAGGGAAAGGTCGCCGTTACGGTATTGTTCGACGAAGGACCGACGTTCCAATTCGCGGATGTACGCGATATGCTCTGGGCGTTTTTGATGCAGACTTTGAACGTCATCATGACTCTTGAAAATGCCGTTCTGGCTGAACTCGGCAGAAGAGCGCTCGGGAGCGGGTAGGCAGAGCGGAGAAGGCATTCCCTAGCACAGGCGCAGGGTAAGCCGTATTTTGGGTCACTCAAAGTAGTTACTACCCCGCTAAACCGATGATTCCAGGGATTTTGGTTTTAGGGGGAGGGGGCGGATACGCTACTTTCCCAAGACAAAAACCACGAAATGATTCAACCGACTGAAGTCCCACTCCAGGCCCACGAAAAATATTCGGAGGTGAAATCCACAACCCAGAGTAGCCGGAAGCCGAACTCCTTGCCGCACCTGCAATGCCCGCTGTAGCATCAATATTCAGGCATTCATAAGGAGCAATCATGGCAACCGACACACTCGCGTCCCCCGCCACTCTCAGTCACACTCCGACCAAGATCCTCAAGAATTTCATCGACGGCGAGTGGGCGGAATCCTCAACCGGAGAAACTTTCGAAAACCGCAATCCCGCCGATACGCGCGACGTGGTCGGCATCTTTCAGAAATCGGCCAAGGCCGATGTTGACGCCGCCGTGGACGCCGCCAAACGCGCGTTCGCCAAGTGGCGGCTGGTGCCCGCGCCGCGGCGAGCCGAAATGGTTTTCCGCGCCGCCGAAATCCTCATCGGACGCAAAGAAGACCACGCCCGCGACATGACCCGCGAAATGGGCAAAGTCCTCAAGGAGACTCGCGGCGACGTGCAGGAGGCAATCGACGCCGCTTACTACAATGCCGGCGAAGGCCGCCGCCTGTTCGGCCCCACCGTTCCCTCCGAGCTGCCCAACAAATTCGCCATGGCGATCCGCCAGCCCATCGGCGTCTGCGGCATGATTACGCCGTGGAATTTCCCCATGGCTATTTCTTCCTGGAAGCTGCTGCCCGCCGTGGTCTGCGGCAATACCTGCGTCATCAAGCCCGCGCAGGATACTCCGCTCTCCACCTTTAATCTGGTCCGCGCGTTCACCGACGCCGGCATTCCGAAAGGCGTGGTCAACATCGTGACCGGCTTCGGCGCCGACGTAGGCACTCCGCTCGCCGAACACCCCGACGTGCGCGCCATCTCGCTGACTGGATCTTCCGCCGTCGGCCGCATTGTGGGCGGCATCGCCGCCAAGAGTTTCAAACACTGCTCGCTCGAACTCGGCGGCAAGAATCCCATGATCGTGCTCGACGACGCGAACCTTGATCTTGCCATCGAAGGCGGGCTCTGGGGCGGATTCGGCACCACCGGCCAGCGCTGCACCGCGACCAGCCGCATCATCGTGCAGAAGGGCGTCTACCAGGAGTTCGTCGACCGCTACGTAGCGCGCGCGAAGAAACTGAAAGTCGGCAACGGACTCGATGAAACGGTCGAGATGGGACCGGCCATCAACGAAAAACAACTGCAGACCGACCTCAGCTACGTCGAGATCGGCCAGAACGAAGGCGCGAAGCTGATGTGTGGCGGCAATCGTCTCGACCAGGGCGATTACCGATACGGCTGGTTCATGGAGCCGACTGTGTTCACCGACGTGGATCCCAAAATGCGCATCGCGCAGGAAGAAATCTTTGGCCCCGTCGTTTCGATCATTCCTTGCGACGATCTGGAAGACGCCATCGAGATTGCCAACGGCATCGAATATGGGCTCTCCTCCGCGCTCTACACCAAAGACGTAAACAAGGCCTTCGCCGCCATTCGCGACCTCTACGCCGGCATCACTTACATCAACGCGCCCACTATTGGCGCGGAAGTACACCTGCCCTTCGGCGGCACCAAAGCCACTGGCAACGGACACCGCGAAGGCGGCATCGGCGCGATTGATTTCTACACCGAGTGGAAGTCGGTGTACGTGGATTACTCGGACACGCTGCAGAAGGCGCAGATCGACAGAGTGGATTAATTTCCGAGCGCGTCTGTTTCGGCTAAGCTGGCCTCAGCAGGTGCGGAAGCCTTACTGAGGCCGGAGTTCCGGGCAGGATCTCTCGCACACAACCAATTGGGCTAGTTGACCTCCTTCTCCACTCCGTCGGGTAGCCCAGCGAGACTTCCTCGAAACGAGTGCCGTCGCGATGCGTAGTCGAGCGGACGTGGAGGTGACCAGACACGACTACCGTCGCGTTAAAACGCAGATGCCAATCTTCACTAAGCCTTGTTCCACACCAGATGGAAAACCGCGGTATTGCTACCCGAACCAGATCCTCCCGCAATGGAAAGTGGTTAATTAATACAAGCGGCAGGCCATCATTACAACTCTCCAGTCGCGCCTCAGTCAAAGCGCATCGAGCGTGGCACCACTCGGCAATCCCAGAGTACGGGTCGGGATGCAGAAGTTCCTCATCCATGCAGTGAGTGCCCGCCTCCAGCGCCCAACCTACCGCTTCCTCGCGCGGAACATGGCTGGGACGAAAGCTGTAATCGTACAGCAGAAACAAAGGAGCTATCCGCACTTTTTGCTCGCCAGCAGTAATAACAGGGTAAGGATCCTCGGGCGTTAATACATTGTAAGAGCGGCACAAGGCGACCAACTGCTCATACTTATATAGTCCTCGGGCTTCACGGCGATTTGACGGGAGCGTCCACAGCTCATGATTGCCTGGAACCCACACTAAGCGCCGGAAACGAGGAGCTAAGATGCTAAATGCGAATTCAAGATGAGATGCAGTTTCTCCAATATCCCCGGCCAGGATCAACCAGTCGTCGGGACGTGGCACGATCTCCGCTATGACCCGCCGGTTATCTTCATAGCCTAAGTGAAGATCACTTAGCGCAAATAATTTCATCTAAGTCACCCACAGACAAAGTAGTCATAGTGTAACGCAATGCAGGAGGTGACAAGGTCGGCCCCAGCGCTCCCTGCAATAGCCTCGCTCCGTGCAGGACCAAGGAAGGCATCGAGCGCCAGCCCTCCGGGCGGCCCTGGGGCACCTTCTCGACAGCGCGACACTTCCGGGGAGCCTTGTTTGGGACTTGTATTACGCTCTTGACCTCAAAGCGTACATGCTGAATTTTAATTATGCGGGCCTCGCCGGCCCGGTGCCCAAATGAGTTACCAGTGAATCGCCTGGCGCCGCTGTCTTGTTCTTGTCAGCGAGCCCGATCCCGGCATCCGGACCTAGGATTCCGCCAGAATTCCGCTTGTTCACCGTCCCCGTTGCGTTGTAAAGTACCAAGCCTGTGGGGAGATGACCAAATGAAGACGATCCCAGGAACCACCTTGCAGCGGCTTGCCGCCGTATTGTGCGCATCCACATTTTTCTTCGCAGCTACGGTGCAGGCCGAGCAGCGCGCCACCATGACAACCCATGTTCCTGCCGCTGTCGCCAGCGGAGTCGCGCCGTTGGTGGGGCATCTTCCGGGCACGCAGCGACTGAGTCTTGCGCTCTCTTTGCCGTTGCGCAATCAAGCCGAGCTCGACGACCTGTTGCAGCAACTCTACGATCCGCAAAGTTCCAACTTCCACCACTATCTTAGCGTGCAGGAATTTACCGTGCGATTTGGTCCGTCTGAGGCCGACTATGCGGCGGTGCAAGGTTTCGCGAAGGCCAACAGCTTGGCGGTGATCGATACTGCCGAGAATCGCATGGTCCTCGATGTCGAAGGTCCGGCGGCAAATATTGAGAGCGCGTTCCATGTGACTCTGGGCGTCTATCAGCATCCCACCGAGAGCCGCACATTCTATGCGCCGGACCGCGAGCCGACGGTGGATCTCGAAGTGCCGCTGTTGCACATTTCCGGCCTGGATAACTTCACCCTGCCTCACGCCAAGAACATCCGAGGCTCTCAACCGCCACATGGCGCCGGGAAAACCACGGGCTCCGGTCCGGGCGGGGATTTTATTGGCAGCGATATGCGGGCTGCCTACTATGGCTCCGGTCCGCTCGACGGCGCGGGCCAGTCGGTTGGACTATTTGAGTTGGCCGGATACCAGCTCAGCGATGTCATCAATTTCTTCAAGAAAGTGAAGGAACCGCTCAAAGTTCCGGTCAAGGGCGTATCGGTGAATGGCGCGAACTTGAGATGCCCACCGCAAAGCTGTGACGACAGCGAACAGGCATTGGACATCGAGATGGCAATCTCGATGGCTCCCGGCCTGAGCCAGGTGGTGGTTTATGTGGGAAGCAGCGATGCCTCCATCTTTGCCAAGATGGCGTCGGACAATACGTCGAAGCAGCTGAGTTGCTCGTGGGGATGGAGCGACAACGAAAGCGTCCTGGACCCGATCTTCGAGGAGTTCATGGCACAGGGCCAGACGTTATTCGTTGCCACGGGCGACGACGGTTCGGGTACTCCGGGGGACGTGGTGTGGCCGGCGGATGATCCTTATGTGATGGCGGTCGGCGGCACGGATTTGACGACCAATGGTCCAGGTGGGTCATGGAAGTCGGAAACGGGATGGAGCGGCAGCGCGGGCGCGCCTTCCAAGAACGGGATTCCGATTCCCCCCTATCAACAACTGCCCGGCGTCATCAACTCGTCGAATCACGGCTCGACCACGTTGCGCAATTATCCGGATGTGGCCGCGGAGGCGAATACCAACCAATATAGCTGCTACGACGGCGGCTGTTTTGGCGGCAACGGCGGGACCAGCTACGCCGCGCCGCAATGGGCCGGATACACGGCGATGGCGAATCAGCAAGCGGTTGCCAGCGGCGGATCGGCTCTTGGGTTCCTCAACCCCGCGCTCTACGCGCTTGGCGTGGGATCGAGCTACGACAGCGACTTCCACGACATCGTCAGCGGGAGCAATGGCGGGTATAAGGCCGTGATTGGTTACGATCTGGTGACTGGATGGGGCAGCCCGAATGGGCCGAACTTGATCGATGCGCTGGTGGCATCGGCGAAGTAAGACCGGATCCGGCGAAGAGCGAGTAGTCTTCAGCTTCGGAATCGGTTCCCGCCGGTAGAGCGCGGTTTGTCGTTGCGGCCGCGTTCTGCTGGCTCGGGAAGTGAGGCACGAATGGACGCTGTTGCATACCTTGGTAATCTTGTGCGCAAAACTTCTGTGACCTACCGTCATCCTTTAGCATTCAATCTGTTTCTGTTTCGGCGCTCAGGTCCAGTTGTTGTCCAACCGCAATTTCGTTTTTCAACCCCCTGGAGGCTTTAAGCGAAGTCTTGCAACGGCGTCTCTGACGCTGGCGCTCAGCTTCATGGGTGGATTCGGGCTCGCTTCGCTCGCCCAGAATGCTCCGAGGCCTCGCAAGGTGCTTGTTTCCGTAAAACCTCAGTATTCAGAGATACTCAAGCGTGCTCAAATCGGGGGCGTTGTTCGGCTGAGGGCCACCGTGCTGGCCAACGGGACCGTGAGCAATGTTGACATTTTGGGCGGTAATCCCATTCTTGCGGAGAGCGCGGCGACCGCGGTGATGAAGTGGAAGTTTGCGCCCGCCGCAACGCAAACTGTCGAGAACGTGACGCTGAATTTCAACCCGCACTGACAATCAAGCACCAGTTTTCTCTGCACGCTTTGGCCGCAGCAGTTAGAATTCCTCTTGTATTCTGAACAACGGGACGCGGTCTGCACGCCGGCTGCGGCAAGGCTTTTATGAATCCAGTTACGACTGTCACTGCCCACGAAATCAGCGCCGCCAGGCGGCTCGACAATGTCCGCTATGCCATTCGCGATCTGGCTTGCGTAGCCGACGAAGTGATTCAGCAGGGACACAAGGTTCTGCCGCTGAACATTGGCGATCCGCTCAGCTTCGACTTCCAGACCCCGGCGCACATTATCGAAGCCGTTTATAAGGCGATGCGCGACGGGAAGAATGGCTATGCGCCGTCTCCGGGGATTCCGGAAGCGATTGAGGCGATTCGCGGCGAGGCCTTGCGCAAGGGCATGGCGACGGTGCGGGATGTCTTCGTGACTTCGGGGGTGAGTGAGACTGTCGATCTGTGCATCAGCGCGCTGGTGAATCCTGGCGAAGATGTTCTCACGCCGAAGCCGGACTATCCGCTGTACTCGGCGGTACTGTGCAAGTTGGGCATCGCGCTTAACCCTTACGACCTGAACGAAGAGGATGCGTGGCAACCGGAACTGGCTGACATTGAGCGCAAGCTGACGCCGCACAGCCGAGGAATCGTGCTGATCAATCCCAACAATCCTACGGGCTCGCTGTGCTCGCGGCAGATGCTGGAGCAGGTTGCCGAGATCGCACGGCGGCATAATCTGGTGGTGTTCTCGGACGAGATCTACGACAAGCTGATTCTCGATGGAACGCCGCACATTGCGTTTGCCGCGGTTGCGCCCGATGTGCCTTGCATTACTTTTGGCGGGATGTCGAAGAACTATCTGGTTCCGGGATGGCGCATTGGCTGGGGCATTGTCTCCGGCGACGCTGCGGCGATGAAGGCTTATACCGAAGGCATTCACCGGCTGCTGCGGGCGCGGTTGTGCGCCAATCATCCGGAGCAGTATGCCATCAAGCCGGCGCTCGAAGGGCCGCAGGATCATCTGGTGGAAGTGCGGCGCAAGCTGCGCTCGCGGCGCGATCTTACGCAGAGGTGGTGCGAAGCGACGCCGTGCGTGAGTTGCGTTGCGCCGCGCGGGGCGTTCTACGCTTTCCCGCGCCTCCATATTCCCAACGGCGGGATTCCCGAGAGCGATGAAGTCTTCGTCAAGGAACTCATTCGCCAGAAGCATGTGATGGTTGTGCATGGGTCGGGATTTGGCCAGAAGCCTGGGACGCAGCATTTCCGCATTGTGTTTTTGCCGGATGAGGGGACGCTGAGCCGGGCTTACGCTTCGATTGGTGAATTCATTCGTGAACGCTATTTGAGTGCGGCCTCCGGCTCTCGGCTTCCGGCTTCCGGTTAGTCGCTTCGGTTCCAAACTGCCTGCGGCTGTGCATTCCAGGGGTTGGTGTCCGACCGACTGGAGAACGTTGACATCTTGAATCAGAGTTAGATGCCGATGTTTACGGCGCGGAGAGCGTCTTTGTAGGCTTCGCGGGCTTCGGTGAATTTGGTGTGGGCGTCGTGTTCGAGGAAGTGGGCGGCGTCCCATTTCTCCCAGGCGATCATGGAATGGTCGGGAGTGGCCAGGGCTTCCTCGGCGCGAATGGTGTCCACCCATTCGTCGGTAGCTTTCTTATAGGCGAGACGCAGTTGGTCGAGATCGGCTGGGCTCATAGGCTCGCAGGGTAATGCCACGCTGTGGCGCGGTCAATTGAATGGGGCGAATTTAACGGAAAATTAACAGAGAGCGGCTCGGCTGCGCTCAGGGAAGGCTTAGGCGGCTGTTCCCACATGAAACCGCTCTAGCGCCAGCGTTTTAGTTGCGGCCAGACCTGGGCGAGAGTGCCGAATTTCGCGCCACGGCAGATGTAGACGTTGATTTGTTTTTCCAGGGCGTAGGGACTGTCTGCAGAGGTGCCGACGTATTCGACGTCATCGAAGAGATCTTCCAACCGCTTTCTCTGATCGTCGAGGACGATCAGGCAGTTGCCGGAGTAGCCGCGCGGTCCCCAGAGAAACCAAGTTTGATGGCCGCTGAGCGAGCGGGGCAGACCGTAGCGGCGGCCGAGAAAGTCGATGGCGCCGGCCTGGCCGTAGTCCTGGGCGAAGATGGCGCAGGCTTCGTCTTTGCGGTCTTCGGCCGGGAGCCGGTTCCAGGCTAAGGCCGTTTCGGAGACGATCTCTTCCCAGCCGAATTGGTCGGAGTACCACTGCGGCAGCGCAGCGCGGGCGTGGCTGTGTTCCATGACCGGCAGCTTGAAGGGGAGATGTTTCGCGTAGGCGATAAAGCCGTCGGGAGAAAGAATGGGCACGGTCACAGGTGCGAGATGGGCGCCGTCGGCTAGGAGGACGATTACGATGACCGGCTTCAGCCAGCCACGGCGCGGGCGAGCGCCTTGCGGCGTTTCACTTTGTTTCCCATCGATGGCGGATGCGATTACGACGGCGCCCGCGGCCAGCAGCATGGGATATACGGGAGCGAGATAGTAGTTCTTGCCGTGAAGAATAAAGAAGACGGTGAAGCAGACCAGGTAGCACCAGCCGAAGGCGCGGTAAGGCTTCAGTCGCGAGGAGAATAACAGGGCAAATAATCCCGTGAGCCAGATGGGGGCAGCGATGGGATCGACCAGGAATGTCTGCTGGAGGAAATATTGCGGCAGGGGGAGAATGACGTCGCGGCCCTCGGCGCGGATGTTGCGCATCAGTTGGACGAAGGGCCAGTGGTAGTGAATGTTCCACAGCAGATTGGGCAGGAAAATCAGGAAGGCGGCCACACCGCCGAGCCAAATCCAGGGATTGAGGAAGACGCGGCGCTGCGCGGTCAGCAGAAGGCCGACGACCATGCCGAAGCCGAAGACGGCGATGGAATATTTTTCCTGCAGGCCGATGCCGGCGACCACGCCGAACCATAGCCAATAGCGAGGGGCATTTTCAGTCCCGGCGCGCTTGATGGCGAGGATGGCGAAGTAGGCGCAGCCCATCCAGAGGTTGGGTTCGAGGCAGTTGGTGCCGAGCAGGCTTCCGTTGGAAAGATATTGTGGGGCGATGACGATGGTGACGGCGCTGAGGAGCAGGGCGAAGCGGCGTCCGCCGAATTCGCGGGCGAGGACGGCGGTTTGGACTACGAGGAGAGATGATGCGACCGCGGGAATGAAACGGATGCTGCGGAGAGAGTCTCCGAGGATGGCGCGGCAGATGTGGATCAGAAAAGGGATGAGCGGAGGCTGGTCGACGTATCCCCAGGCGAGGTGGTCGCCGCAGGCGATGTAGTTGAACTCGTCGCGAAAGTAGCCGTAGCGGTTGTTGAAGTAGATGTGGAAGAGGAGTTTGGCGAGGGCGATGAGCCAGATGAGGGTGAGGCCGGAGGCGAGGAGCGGTATTTGGTGATCGTCGGCAGACGGGTGAGAAGTGGCTGCGCTAGCCATGGGAAGATCAGGGTAACAGATGCAAGGCGAGTGTTGAGGACGGCCCTCACACCACTTCGAATTCACCTTCGCAACTACGGCTGCAGCGTGGCTACGTACCCGTAAGTCCCTCCGCCGTAGGGCAGAGAATAGTAACCCACCATCTGGCCGAAATCGTTAAACCCATACCCATAGGTGTCATAGTCCGGCGGATATTGAAACGAGATGAGCTGCACGCCGTCTGTGAACAACAGTGCGTAGTCGTCTTCGTATGAGACCTCGTAGTAGCCGCCGATATCTCCGTTGTTGTTAATGCTTTCGCCAAGTGTCCAGGCTCCGGCGGCGTCGAGATACGAATCAGGGGTTCCGGCCCAGGTAGGCGGCGTGGCAGGCTCCCAAAAGCCGGTTTGTGTTCCATTGTTGCTATAGGTTCCTGCGATGGTGGCGTCACCATTGATGCCGTTTGCCTCAGTGCAGCAGACGCCGGCGAAAGTAGTGGTTGGATAGAATTTTGGGCCGTAGTAGACGAAGCTCTGACTTCCTACGTCGGCGAGGTAATAGTCGCCCGTCATCTGGCCGGCGTCGTTGATTCCCAAAATTGAGGTTCCCCCGAATCCCCCAGCAGGACAGACCGCGTTAGGGTTGTCAATGGATGTATACGTGCCACCGCTGAGAAGAAATCCGTGGTCGCAATAGTTCGCATCCTCCCATGTGCCGACAATCTGGCCGAGGTTGTTGATGCCGTATGCAGCACTCCAGACCGATCCCGGATAATCGATGTTGCTATATTGGATGCCGTCAAGCAAGAACGAGTGGGCATGGTAATTGCAGTCCAGGTATTCGCCAACAATCTGGCCCGTCTCTCCGCTGCCGTTAATAAAAGCGCCGCCCCATACGTCGTTGATTCCGTATGAGTAGGTCACACAGGAGCCGGGGTAGGAAAAGCTGCTAGTGCTGTACGTGGAGAAATCCTTGGAGCCGTTGTTGGCATAAGCTATCGGCGCGTTGTCGATATCGTCGTCGATCTGCAGCGGAGTTCCACCCCAAGTCACCGCCGCTTGGTCGATGAGGAACTGATGGATCCTCTGATTGTTTGGCCACATGCTGTCCGTCATGCCGTAGCTCGTGCCAACGTTCCATATAGTCACTTGTCCGTTGGCTTGGGCAATCCAAATGTTGTCGGGCTTCGGCGACACGACCGATATATCCGTGGCGATGGGTACTGGGTTGGCGTAGACGCCTGCTCCCGATGAGTATCCCATTGCGTGAAGCCCCGTGACCCATCCCTGGACATAGGATCGGACCGCCTGCCCTGCAGCTTTCCGCTGGGCTGCTGTGCAAAGGCCGGAGACATAATAGTTCTCGACGTTGGCGTAGGTGACAAGAGTCGAAAGGCCGAGCGCCTGCGCGCTTGAGACGGCTTTATCCGCTGCAGTGGTGCCGTCGCTGTAGGGATTCGAGCTGTAGACCGTGGGGAATTGCGTGCACTGGCCCTTCACGTAGTAGCAGGCGCAGGGGCGCTGCGGCCCGAACCATATCGGGATTAGCCCCCAACCTTGCTGTACCGCTCCCTGTACCCACGCTTGGGTCAGTGCTTGATCGGTTCCGCGATTGGGCGACCCCGGCAGGTAAACGCTCGTATCGTAATAGGGACTCGAGTTCATCCATGCCTGCATCACTGTAAGGCTCTGGGAGTAGCTGCACTTTGATATCCCGCTCGGGCAGGGCGAACGAGTAATGTCGAATCCAAGGTGGGCGCTGACGTTGCTTTCCGACGAAGGTTGCGCCGGTGAAACGCCACCTACTGCGGACCTGTTCCTCGTCGCTGGACGAGGGAGGTTGACGGGGACGCATACCGACGGCGGCTGGGGAGGCGCCCCACCGGGCGTGATCTCAGCCCACTCTTTTCCCGCGTCACGGGAGGCGAATAGTCGGCCTGAAATGTTAGCCCACCCGGTCTCGGGGCTAAGGAACGTCAGCTGCAAAACAGCACCGTCGCGAATTGGGAGCCGTGCCTCGTTAGTCGTGCGTGTCTGGTCTGGCCCCATGCTAACGATCAGGAGCGCAACACTCCGTTCCGCACAGGCCTTGTCGGCTTGGTCTTGCTGTTTTATCTCGCTGTGTGCGGCGACAAGAGCGCCACCGACGATCTGGGCATGGTTGATGGCCGGGAGCGCGGTCATTGCGCGGCCTTGCTTCCAGGTTCCGCCGCCGTCATTGGTCACGAATAGTACGAGGGCCGATTGGTTCGGGCCCTCCGTGGGGCCGGTGGAGTATTGAACCCAAACGGAGCCTTCCCGCTCGCTCTCGAACGCTGGAAGTCCGTAATCTCCTCCGAAATGTTCGCCGATCCCGGTCGCGTCTGGTGTCTCAACCTTTACCCAGGAGTCGCCCCCGTTACGCGTTACGAAGAGGTCGCCGTCGTCCCCTCCGGCGATCCACCCTTCGGTAGTGGTTACAAACCGGAAGTGATCCGGCATCGGGACCTCTTTGGTCGGTCGCCACGTTTTGCCTCCGTCCGTGGTTCGAAGCATTTCTCCGGCGCTGGGAACCCCAGCGTGGGTGGCGATGTCCAACAGCGCCCAGCCATGCTGCGGGTCTAAGAACTGGAGCCAGCTGCGGCCAGAAAAACCCGTTGTCTGTTCCAGATATCCCCTTGTGAAGAAGGCAGGAAGAACGATCTTCTCCTGTCCGGTCGTCCAGTCGCCGCCAGCGTCCGTTGTAGAGGCGAGGACCCAGCAGCCCTGATCGGCAACGACATCCTTGTCGTCGCTGCATTTCAACAGGACCCATCCCGTTGAGGCGTCGAGGAAGAAAACCGAGGAGACGTTCTGGTGCTTATGGCTCGACTTGGGCGTGATGTCTTTCCAGTTTGCGCCGCCTTCGGTCGTCCAGAAGAGCTTCGTATTCGTCGCGGCCCAGCCCACGTAGGGCGTGAGCAGTTTCATGGATTCGATTCTGCCTGCCTGCTGCGCCGATGCTGTGAAGCAAAGGCAGATCGCCAGCATGAGCGAAAAGATAAGACTCACTTGCTTTGTTCGCATTGGAACCTCCTAGGTCAGAAATCCACGAAACCTGATGGCGGAGAACTCCCTGGGGTCTAAAGCATGTTCGGTCGTGTAACGCCGCGAGGGAAGGGATGCGGTGACCGAACGAACGCAGTATTAATGACGAATCGTCTTATGTCAACCTGACTTTTTCCACAGGCCGAAGCGGGAAAAGGTACACCGCATTTTGTGCTGCCGGGCTTCGCCGGCGGACAGCCCCTTCGACTCCGCTCAGGGCAGGCTAGGGGTCGCTGTCCCCACATGTGATTCCGCCTGGCCAAACGAAGGTAACGTTCCTTGTTGATTACCCTTATTTTATGCCGATAGTCTTGTGGTAACGTTGAAACTACCGCATATTCAAAAGGCTTGAATAAGGTTTTTGGTCCACGTGTCTTCGCCGACTCGCAAACCGGGCATCCACATCGCATGGACAACGGTCACGTACCGCAGCGTGGCCTTGCTGATCCTCGCCGGGGCGCTGCTGTTTCTGGCGGGGATGCGGCTGACCTTTCCGCAATTCACCGAGAACAGCATCAAGGCGGCCGGCAACGTGGCCAACAAAGCTTTGGAGCGGGTGGCGGGGATGGCGCCGCCCGTGGGCAGCGGCATGTCCACGGCGCAGCAAGCGCACTTTACGGCACTCGACGGCACGGTGCGGGTGAAGAAGGGCAGCAGCAATAGCTGGCTGGCGGCGGATTACAACGTCCCGTTGGATAAAGGGGACGTGGTGCAAACCGGATCCGAAGGCATGGCGAAGGTGGTATTTAATGACGGCACCAGCTATACCGTGAAACAGGATTCGCTGATCGTGATTGAAGAAAACTCGGCCAACGATCAGCAGCAAACCAACGTGGCCGTGGCGGTGAGTACGGGAACGGTGGATCTTTCGACGGCGACTTATTCCCAGGGCTCGAAATCGCAGGTGATCGTGGCGGGAGCGACGGCATCGCTGGCTCCGGAATCGGCGGCGCAGGTGCACAACGATCCCAAGACGGATCAGCACGAGATCCTGATGAAGAAGGGCGCCGGCGAAGTTACACGTAAGGGAGAAACCGTGCAGTTGGCCAACTGGGAGAAAGTAAGTTTCCGGCAGGAAGAAGCGCACATGGAGAAGGCGAAGGGCACGGGTCCGCCGACGCCGATTTCTCCCGCGAACATGGCGCCGATTTTTACCTCGGAAGAGACGACCAAGGATGTGGAGTTTTCCTGGACGCCGATGGCGAACGCGGCGGGTTACCGGCTTCGTATATCGAGAAATCCTTACTTTTCCTCTACACTGGTAGATAAGAGAGTGGACACCGCGGACGTTACGGTTACAAGCCTGGGCGAAGGTGCGTACTACTGGGAGGTACAGTCGTACGAAGCGTCGGGAAAAGAGTCGGTGGAGAGCGAGAAAAATCGCTTCACGATTATTCCCAAGGGAAAGCAGAACGAAGCCATCGACCTGGAACTGGATCCCTTCATTCAGCACGGACATGTGATTGAAGTTACCGGGAAGACGCAGATTGGGGCGCGAGTAATGGTAAACGGGCGCGAGGTGCCGATGATCTCCACCGATGGCACGTTCCATTACTTTACGCCGCCGCTGGCCACCGGAGAAGCGGTGATTACGGTAACGGCGCAGACGTCTCAGGGCGGAGTGAATACACAGCAGAAGAAAATTATTATTCAGTGAGTCGGCACAATCCGGGTTCGCCCGGAAACAGAGCGGTTCGAACAGGTCAATACCGAGAGAAGAGCTCGTCATGTCAAACAACGGGTTTCATTCATCACGTTCCCATAACCTCAGGTCTTTATTCAGCCTGTTCTCGAGCGATCTGGCGATCGATCTGGGGACGGCCAACACGTTGGTGTATGCGCGCGGCAAGGGCATTGTGGTGAACGAGCCTTCGATTGTCGCCATCAACAAAAACACCGGCGAAGTGGAGGCCGTGGGCAAAGAGGCGAAAGAGATGCTGGGGCGCACGCCCGGCAACATTGTCGCCATCAAGCCCATGAAGGACGGCGTGATCGCCGACTTCAAAGTCACCGAGAAGATGTTGAACTATTTCATCCAGAAGGCGCACAACCGGAAGATGCTGGTGCATCCGCGGATTGTGATTGGAGTGCCTTCGGAGATCACGCAGGTGGAAAAGCGCGCGGTCATGGACTCGGCGTATCGTGCCAAGGCGAGTGAAGTGCATCTGGTGGAGCAGGCCATGGTGGCGGCGATTGGAGCGGGACTGCCGATCACGGAGCCGAGCGGGAATATGGTGGTGGACATTGGCGGGGGTACAACCGATATCGCCGTAATTTCTTTGAGCGGCATCGTGTACTCGCGTTCGGTGCGGATGGCGGGGAACCAGATGGACGAAGCCATCATGAATTACCTGAAGCGGAAATATAACCTGCTGATCGGCGAGCGCACGGCCGAGCAGATTAAAATGGAGATTGGATCGGCTCACCAGCTCGACAAGCCGATGACGATGGAAATCAAGGGCCGGAACTTGATCGAAGGCGTGCCCAAGACGATTACGGTGGATGATGGCGAGATCCGCGAGGCGTTGAGCGAGTGCGTATCGACCATCATGAATGCGATTCGCGTGGCGCTGGAGCGGACCCCGCCGGAGCTTTCGGCCGACATCAGCGACCGCGGCATTGTGCTGACGGGTGGCGGGGCGCTGCTGAAGAATCTGGACAAGCGCATTCGCGAAGAAACCGGGCTGCCGGTTTCCATCGCCGACGATCCGCTGTGCAGCGTGGTGCTGGGCACGGGCAAGATGCTCAGCGACTTCAAGCTGCTGCGGAAGATATCGATTGAATAGGGACTAGGGGCTAGGGATTAGGGACCGGTCGGAGAGGAATGAATCTGAAGCGAGTTCCCTGATCCCTAAGCCCTGACCCCTGACCCCTGATCCCTGACGTTATGGAATCCGTATTTGGCCGTTACCGCAACCTGACCATTCTGGTGGGAGTGTTGTTTCTGCAAGTGCTGGGACTGGCGGTGCAGGTCAAGCGCGGTGCGGACGCGGGGAACGCGCGGCTGATCCGCATCTGGGCGGTGGATGTAATCACTCCATTCGAGCGCGCGCTGGTGTGGGCGCAGAACGGCGGCAGCAACCTCTGGCACAGCTATTTCTTCCTGCGCGGGGTGCGGGCGGAAAACCGCCAGCTTAAGCAGGAGATCGATCAGATACGCCTGGAGCAGGTGCGTTTAAGCGAAGACGCGGAGCAAGCGCACCGCTTGCAGTCTCTGCTGGCCTTTAAAGAGCAGTTCATCTCCAAGACCGTGCCTGCGCAGGTGATTGGGTCGAGTGGGACGGATCTTTCCCGGTCCATTTATATCGACAAGGGTTCGAACGAGGGCATTAAGCCCGACATGGCCGTGATTACGGCGGGCGGCATCGTGGGCAAGGTGTGGATCGCATATCCTTCGACTTCTCTGGTGCTGCTGATCAACGATCAGACCAGCGGCGTGGGGGCGATGCTGGAGAAGTCGCGGTTGCAGGGCGTGCTGAAAGGAACTCCTGACGGGGCGGTGATTTTGGAACGGGTGATGAGCGACGAGAAAGTCGAGTCCGGAGAAACGGTGCTGAGCAGCGGCGGCGAACAGATATTTCCCAAGGGCCTGCCGGTGGGGACGGTGACCAGAGTGAGCCCGGGGCGGGAAATGTTTTTACACATTGAGGTGAAGCCGGCGGCCGATTTGAGCCGGCTGGAAGAAGTGCTGGTGGTGACGGAAAAGCAAGAACAGAGTGCGGCGGTGGAAAGCGGAGGCAGAGTCCGCGCTGCCGATATTCTGGCGCAACGGTTGCCGTCGGTGCCGGACAAGCCGGCGGCTGCGGGAGCGGCGGGCGCCACTCCGGCGGGAAGCGGCACGAGTGGCGCGCCTGGGCTGGGAACAAGCGCGGGCGCTAAGGAGCCGACTCCGGCTCCGGCACCAGGTTCGGCCAAACCCGCGGGTGTCCAACATGCGGCGACGCCATCGATCACCAAGGCGCCAGGCGGCGGTTCGACGGCGGTGGCTCCAAGCGGCGCGAAGGCTGCGAGCGCGGGCAGCGCTCACGGTGTTTCCGGTAACGCGCAGCCAACGGCAGGCCAAGCTCCGAAGCAAGCGGTTCCAACGGCGGCTTCCGGCGATTCAGCAGCCAGCGGCAGTGCCGGGAACGCGGCGGGATCGAATCCCGCAGACTCGCCGGCGAAGCCCGATGCGGCGCAGCCCAAGTCTCCCGGCTCGCAGCCCAATCCTCTCAATCCTCAAGCTCCCGCAACGGAAGACGATCCCCACTAGCGTGCCCATCACTTACACCTCGGGGGAGCAGATTGAGGTTTACCGGTTCAGCATTCCGGTGACGGTGGGCGTGCCGTTACTAGGGCTATTCCTGCAGGCGTTTTTGCCGAGACGGTTTCCATTTTTTTCCATCTTCGACCTGCCCTTATTGGTAACGATCTTTTTTGCCATGGCGAGGCGCAATCCGATTTCCGGGCTGCTGACGGGAGCGGCGATTGGACTGGCGCAGGACATGCTGGGTCCGTATCCGATTGGGATTTATGGGATTGCCAAGACGGTGGTGGGTTACGGGGCATCGTCGCTGGGCGCGAAGCTGGACGTGGAGAACGCCGGGGCGCGGCTGCTGGTGACGCTGGGATTTTATCTGGTGCACGCGGCGGTTTACTTCACGGTGGCGCGTGGCATGGCCAACATGACGCTGAACTGGAGCTGGGGCCGCGGAATGCTGGCTGGCCTGGCCAATGCGGTCCTCGGGGTGGGACTGTACTTTATGCTGGATAAGTTTAAGCAGAGAACGTGAAGCAGCTGCCAGTTGCCAGTGGTCAGTTGCCAGCGAATCGGCGCAGGCCGTGACTTCCGTTACCCACCTCGGCAGTGCCCAGGCTTCCGCACGGATTACAATGAATCTGAAAGCTCCCATACATTCAATTCTGCGAGGCTGTGACTTCCTGCGGACCAGACAAACTCGCACGAGCGTTTGACTGGCAACTGGCAACTGGCCACTGGCAACTGACTGATGTTCGGACGTGACGAAAAAGTATCGGCAATCCGCCTGACGGCGGCGCAGTACATGATCCTGGCCATCTTTCTTGTGCTGGCTTACGGACTTTGGAAGCTGCAGGTAATGGAGAGCGGTTACTATGCCTCGGCGGCGGAAAAGAACCGCATCCGCAATGTGCCCATCCTCGCGCCCCGCGGCAAAATTCTGGACCGCGAAGGGCGCGTTATCGTCGACAACTATCCGTCGTTCTCGGCGCTGCTGCTGCGCGACACGGCGCACGACTTGAACGCCGACGCCGACCTGATCGCGCAGGGGCTGCACCTGGATGCGGATGAAGTGCGCGCCAGGATCCGCCACTTTGCCTCCATGCCGCAGTATCAGCCGATTTTCTTGAAAGAAGACATCACGCCGGACGAGCTGGCATTCATCGATGCGCATCGCAACGAACTGCCGGAACTGGATACGATCATGGCGCACCGGCGGCTGTATCCGCGCAACGGCTTCATGGCGCACCTGATCGGCTATGTGGGCGAAGTGACGGAAGACATGCTCAACCAGCCCCAGTTCGAGCTGTATAACCCCGGCGACGTGGTGGGAGTTTCGGGCGTGGAGCGGCAGTACAACAACGCCTTGATGGGAAAGAACGGAGCGCGCCGCGAGGTGGTGAACAGCCATGGGCGGGAAGTGGGAGTGCTGGGGGAAACGGAGGCGATTCCTGGAAAACAATTGAAGCTGACCATCGACATCGACTTGCAGATCGCCGCCGAGGAAGCGCTGGAGGGGAAGAACGGAGCGATTGTGGCGATGGACCCGCGGACCGGAGAAATCCTGGCGATGGTGAGCCGGCCGACCTTCGATCCCAACGATTTCGCGGTGCGCGTCTCGCGCGACGAATGGAACAAGCTGGTAACCGATCCCGACAAGCCGCTGCTCAACAAAGCGATTCAGGCGCAGCTGGCGCCGGGTTCGACCTTCAAAGTCATCATGTCGGTCGCGGGCTGGCAGGAAGGAATTGCACAGGATCTGCACGTGAACTGCACCGGCGGCGCGGAGTTCTACGGACGCCGGTTCGGCTGCTGGGTGAAAGGCGGGCATGGTCCCGTCACACTGGAGAAAGCCATCTATCAGTCTTGCGACGTATTTTTTTATACGCTGGCGGAAAAGTTAGGCATCGATCGCATTGCCAAATACGCTACCGCTTTCGGCCTGGGACAAAAGACCGGCATCGACCTGCCCAACGAAGTGAGCGGCGTGATGCCCTCGGAAGAGTGGAAGATTAAGAACTTCAAGCAGAAGTGGTTCGCCGGGGAAACGATTTCGGTGGGCATCGGCCAGGGCGCGGTGGCAATCACACCGGTGCAATTGATGCGCGCGGTTGCCGCGATCTCCATGGGCGGCCGCATGGTTGTTCCCCACGTCGTCGATCCGCAGGAGCTGCCCAGCGGATATGTCGAGACAAGCCACGTTACGGAAACGAAGAATATTCCGATCGATCCGAACGGGTGGACCTTCATTACCGATGCGATGTCGCGAGTTTTGCTGCCGGAGGGCACTGCTCCTTCGGCGCATGTTGCCGGGATTGATATAGCGGGAAAGACGGGATCGGCACAGATCGTTTCGCTGGCCACCCGTGCCAAGTTCAAGAACGCCGAGGATCTCGCGCAGAATGGATGGTTCGTGGGCTTCACGCCGCGGCGTAATCCCGACGTGATTGTTTGCGTGCTGTTCGAGGGCGGAGAGCACGGTAAGTTGGCGGCGCGGTTGGCGACCCAGGTGCTGAAGGCTTATGTAGACAAGCAGCGGCGCGCCCCCAACAAGATGGTGAATGCGCCGAAGGGCGATGGCAAGGTTGACATGGGCGCTCTGTGGACAGCGCCCGAAGGCGACAAGCTGAAAGGTGGACGCTTCTTGCTGAAGTTGCCGAAGAAGCCGTTGGCCTTGGCGACCGCCGCGCCGGGGATGGTGGTAGCTAACTAGTGAGCGAAAGGCGAGGGCGCGATGCCCTCGCGACAGCCGGCGAGACGCCGGCGCTACGACTGAGAACCGAGAACTGAGAACTGGTTTCCGATGTCACGTTACGTTTCATATCGCGATTTTGACTGGCTGCTGCTGGTCTTCGTGCTCATGATCTGCGGTCTGGGCGTGATGGAGATCCGCAGCGCCACCATGCACACCAAGTTCGTGGGGTCGCACATCAAGCAGATTTACTGGGTTTTGGCTGGCGTGGGGATGATGTTTCTGATCAGCCTGGTCAATTACCAGGCGCTGCTCGATCGGATCCATTGGTTTTACATCGCAGCGGTTGCCTCGCTGATTGGCGTGTTGCTGTTTGGGCAAAAGTACCTGGGAGCGAAGCGCTGGATCAAAATGCCCGGCGGCAATCACTTTCAGCCCTCCGAATGGGTAAAGCTGATCCTCATTCTCGCGATGGCGAAATTTTTTGCGGATTTGCGGCACCGCGAACTTTCCTGGCCGGATTTTATGAAAGCCGGAGCCATCGTAGCGATTCCAATGCTGCTGGTGTTGAAGCAACCTGACCTGGGGACCGCTCTCACTTACATTCCTATCGCAGTCATGGGAGTCTTCCTGGGCGGAATGCAGTGGAAGCAAGGCTTGTTGGTGGCCGTTCTGGCGGGCGTGGGGGTAGGCGCGGTATTTTTCGTCCCCCAGATTCACGTGCTCAAGGGCTATCAGAAACAGCGGCTCACCAGCTTTCAGCATCCGGAAGACGATCCGCAAGGCACGGGGTACCAAGTTGAGCAATCCAAGATTGCCGTGGGTTCTGGAGGGTTGTGGGGCGGGAAAGGCTCGCAAACACACGGGGCTTTCCTGCCAGTTCCACAAACGGACTTTATTTTCGCGGCATTTTCCGAGGAGCATGGATTCGTGGGCGCGCTCGGGGTTCTGCTGTTATACTTCATAGTGCTGATGCGTTTGACGCAGAACGCGCAAACAGCGCCCGACCGCGCTGGCACGTTCGTAGTGATGGGTGTGGTGGCTGTGCTTAGCTTCCATATCCTGGTCAATGTCGGCATGGTGGTCGGTTTTATGCCGGTCACCGGAATACCTCTGCCGCTGATGAGTTACGGTGGGTCTTCGGTTTTGTTCATGTTCCTGGCGCTGGGGATGGTAATGAATGTTCGTATGCGCCGCTTTGTGAATTAGCTGGGCTAACTAAGATTGGTTAACCAAGATTGGGTGAGCCAGCTAAGGGTTCATGAGGTAGGAACCGGGAAGACGGCAGGGAGCAATCGCTGCGCTCGGTAGGCGCAGCCCCAAAAATATCGATCGCCCTCGCGTAAAGGGGGCATTTCACCGGCCAGTCGAGCAGGAGAAGGCCGGGCAGGATTGAAGCCATAAAGCTGCTGGCAGGGAAACGGCCCCCCGACCGGAAACGGTCAGAGAGTGCGGTCACAAACCCGGCAGACGAAATGCGAACAGTGCAGAAGATACCCAAGCTTGTGCAGCGGATTTGGCCGGGGAGCAACCTCCCGGGCCCCAGCCGTCCCTTATCCGGGGCCAGCATCGCGACGCTCGATCCTCCCGTTTCCTTCCTCGCTTCGCCCGGTGAAGCCCGCCCGGCTTTCTGAGATTAGTCGGGGCGGGACCGGAGTGTCCATGAATAAAGAGTTGTTTGTTTCTTCCACGCCTCACGAGACCAAGGTGGGGCTGGTAGAAGACGATCTGCTCGCGGAAATCTACCTCGAGCGCGAAAATGAATACACCCTGGCGGGGTCTATTTACAAAGGCCGCGTGACCCGGGTGCTCCCTGGCATGCAATCGGCCTTCGTCGATATCGGCCTGGAGCGCGATGCCTTCCTGTACGTTTCCGACTTTATGGAGTTGGAAGAGCACGACGAGGATGTAACCGACATCGTGCCGGCGAATCGTGGGGTGCAGGATCTGCGGGTGCAGCCGGCTCGTGCCGAGGACGCACCTTCCGGCGTGGAAGGGAACGGCGGAACGGAAGCGGCCGAAATGGAAACAAGGTCCGACGCTACGACGAGCCGGGATCTCGAAGGGGCGGAAGAACAGGGGGACATCCAGCCGCCGATAGCCGCTGCCGCTGCGCCGGAGCCTTCCGCAGGAAGAGATTCTCAAGAGCGCGAACGCGGAGGCTGGCGGGGACGCCGGCGCCGCCGTGGCGGGCGTCGCGATGGACGCGGCGATGGGCGTGACCGTGCTGCGGAGCCCCAGTTGGCAGCGCCCGCGGTTGAGAGTGCGCCTCCGCCTGCGATGCCTCGTCTCATGGAACCACGAAGAACCCAGCAGTTTGGGCCGCCGGCGGGATACCAGCCGATACTGCTTCCCGGGGAATCGATTTCCAAGTACCGCGGATTGGCGCAGCCGCCTGCGGCACAGGAGCCGCGTTCGCGGCAGGAGAGAGCCTCCGGGCCCGCTGCCGAATCGAGTATTGAACCAGCCGCGCCGATCGCCGCTACGTTTCCGGAGGACGAGCCGATCTTCGCCGCAGCCGGCGCGCCGCAGCCTGAGCAGCGCGAAGCTACGCAGCCTGTTTTGCAGAAACCCGTAGAGTCCGCTGCAACTTCCGTGGACTGGAATCGCGAATTTCACCGGCGGGATGTGGACAGTGCGGATGCTGCCGCCGCGTCTCCGGAATCGAGCCAGACGGTTCAAGAAGTCTTCGAAGAAGATGAGGAGATAGTCGCTGTTTCCGAGCATTCCCATCAGGCGGCGGCTGCGCGGCCGGTCGCGGCTTTCGCCTCTCCAGGGACGCTGGAGGAAGAGACCATCGACGACGAGGAAGCGGATCAAGTCCCCTACGAACAAGCGTCCGATGAGGGCTATGAAGAGTTTGAAGAGGAGACGCGGGCGGCAGGCCAGCACGGTGCGGAGCCTGGGCCGAGCGAGTTTTCCGATGTCCGCGAGACGGTAGATGAGATCCACATGACGTCGTTGGCGGAGTCCGGCGTTGCGCCCGTGGAAGGCGCTGCGGCGGAGGGCGAGGAAGACTCCGAGGAATTGGAACTGGAAGAGGCGCAAGCGCAAGCGGAAGCGTTGCTCGACGCCGAAGCCGGCGGCGTTGTGCTGGATGCGCGGGCGGAGGTCCGTGCTCCGGCCGGGACCGCAGGTTACACACAGCGTGCGCCGCGTCCGCGGCCTGGTTTTGACCGCCAGCGCGGCGGACGCCGGGGTGGCGGGCGCCGCTTCCCGCGCCGCCAGTCGTCACAGGAAGTTCCCAAGATCAGCGATTTGCTCAAGGAAGGCCAGGAAATTCTGGTGCAGATTGCCAAGGAGCCCATCGGCAAGAAAGGCGCGCGCATCACCAGCCACATCGCGCTGCCGGGACGTTTCCTGGTCTACATGCCGACCGTGAACCATACCGGAGTTTCCCGCAAGATCGCGTCGGACGAGGAGCGCCAGCGGCTGAAGCGCATCGTGGTGAGCGAGCGCGATAATGGCCAGGGCGGCTTCATCGTGCGCACCGCCGCGCAGAGCGCGAGTGAAGAAGAGTTGCGGGCGGACATTCGCTTCCTGAAAGGCCTGTGGAACGACATCAAGACGCGTGCCGAGGCGTCCAAGCCGCCGGCGCTGATCTATCACGATCTCAACGTAGTGGAGCGCGTTCTGCGCGACCAGGTGACCTCCGACTTTTCCGTGATCTGGGTTGATACCGAGCCGGAGTACGAACGCATTCTGCGCTTCTTCAATCGCTTCCAGCCAGGGCTGGTGAAGCGGGTGAAGCTCTACACCAAGGAGACTCCGCTGTTCGAGCAGTTCGGCTTGGCCGAGGAGATGAACAAGGCGCTCAAGTCGAAGGTGTGGCTGAAGAGCGGCGGCTACATCGTGATCAACCAGACCGAGGCGCTGGTGGCCATCGACATCAACACCGGCAAGTATGTGGGCAAGACCACGCGGCTGGAAGATACCATCGTCAAAACCAATGTGGACGCGGTCAAGGAGATTGTGCGGCAGGTTCGGCTGCGCGATCTGGGCGGCATCATCATCATCGACTTCATCGATATGGATGAGCGCCGCAACCGGCAACGCGTGATGCAGGCGCTGGAGGAAGAACTGCTCCGTGACCGCGCGCCCTCCAAGGTGCTGCAGTTCAACGATTTCGGCCTGGTCGCCATTACCCGCAAACGGGTGAAGCAATCGCTCGAACGCACCATCGGCGCGCCTTGTCCCTACTGCCAATCGACGGGTTACGTGAAATCAATAACCACGATCTGCAACGAGATTTACGTCGAGATGCGCAAAATCGCCAAGCATCTGGAGCACGAAGACGTGATGCTGCGCGTACATCCGGACGTGGCCAAGGAGTTGAAAGCCAACAACGGCCGCCTGCTGAACGAAATGGAAGAACTGACCAAGCGTACCATCATCGTGAAGAGCGATCCGGCGCTGCATCAGGAGCAGTTCGATATTAACTGAGCTGCTGAATTGGTTCACGTGAATTGGTTCGGGAAGGGCACGGCTTCAGCCGTGCCGTCCAGAGGCACGGACATCGGGTCGGCGCGGCCCCGAAAGCCGGCGTTTTCCAACCCACTCCATCCGCTTACTGGATATTCACGTTCACCACGAACACCTGTGGCGTACTGAAAAAAAATGGCTCACTAGTGAGACTGACGTTCGGCGTGTAGGCGCCGTCGACCATAAATTTGTAGGTCCCAGGGGTTGTGCCGGGAATCGTATGGCCACCTCCACCGCTCCCACTACCGCCGCCACAGCTCATCAAGGCCATGCTCCCCACCAGCATAATCAGCAAGCACAGAGCAGTCCTGTGGAGACGAACGCGCCTCCGCAGCGGCAACCCAACTACGAGAATCCCGGCAACGAAAGTAAGTTGCGCCGCAAGCCACCGCGGACTTTTGATTTTTTCAGCACGCGAAACCGTCGTCGGTCCCGTCGAGCTAATCGTCATGGCGGAGGCCACCGCCGTTGCGCTCGTCACATTCACCGATGCCGGAACCGAGCAGGTGGGAAGATGCTGCGCTCCTGGCGGATAATATGCGATCGTGCACGCAAAGTAGACTGGACCGGTAAATCCGTTAGCCGGCGTCACCGTGAGCGTTGCAGTGTTGCCCGTGGTCGCGCCCGCTGCAAACGAAACAGAACTCGCCGCTGTTATGGTGAACATGTTCAGCATCGTTACAGGAACTACAATGCTGCTCCCAGCGTAGGTCGTATCTCCGCTGTAGCTCACGTCCACGGTAACGGTGCCGGGGCTCCAGTACGGGGCCGAAAAGTCAAAGCTGCAAGAACCATTCACCAAGGTACAGCTAGCGCTCCAACTTCCGCCGGGTCCATAAGCATAGAAACCGATGGATCCGGTCGGAGCAGGCAGTCCGCTCACGCCCGCAACATTGGCAGTGACAATCAGGTCCTTCGTCGGAAGCAGCGAGGGCGCGTTTGCGGTGGCAGTAAGAATCCCTGCCGGCTGCTGCGTCACGGTGACCTGTACGGGATTGGAGGTCGCGGCTTCGTAATTCGAGTCGCCGCTATACTGCGCTGTGATGGTGTCCGTTCCCACCGCCAAGTTCGTCACGTTCAAGATCGCCGCGGAATTGATGTAGGGCCAGGTAAGTGTCGATTGGGCAACCGTAGCGGTTCCCAGAACGGTGTTTCCGGAATAGAAGGTTGCCGTACCCGTGGGCGGGGGAGCGACGCTGTCACCAACGATGAACTGGAGCATAACGCTCTGACCGCGCGCGATCGTAGAAGAGCCTGTCCACAGCTGAGCGCCGGGGATACCCTTAGTGACGGTGAAATTCAGCGGCGTCGAACTGGAGGACGTGTTGAAACTGGGGTCTCCCGAATAGCTGGCGCTTAGGCTGTGACTGCCAACACTAAAGGTAGTCAACACCCACTGCGCCGTGCTGGCCGTTCCCATATTTAGCGGTCCGGAACTCACCGTACCTGTGCTCGCCGCATCCGTAAACGTGACGGTGCCCGTCGCGATGCCGTCGGTTGATCCCGCGGGCGCATTTACTCCCACCGCCTGCGCCTCGACCGCGATCGAAGTACCGACAGGGTAGCTTCCCCCGTTTGTGAGAACACCCGTAGTGTTGCTGTTATACGAGTACCAACTTCCAAACAACGACAGGTTGCTCGCTTCCGGCGCGACATTCACCGATACTGGATTGGAAGTGCTGGAGGCGAAAACACTATCTCCACCGTAGCGCGCGCTCACCTTATATTGGCCTCCGGGAAGACTGTTCACGCTGGCGCTTGCCGTTCCGCTTTGCAGGGTTAACAGCTTTAGTCCCTCATTGTTCTGTGGAGTTGCGGTCGTAACCAGGGACACACCCCCGGAAGGAGTCCCACCGCTCCCAGTTACACCGACGTTTACCGTAACCGGAGTGCCATGCGTGAAGCTGGTCTGGCTGAGGCCGAGGTTTGTCGAGGTTGACTTAAAACTAAGCGCGTTCCAGTTGTTGAACAGCTGATTCGCATCCACACTGCCCAAGCCAGTCGCCAGGTCGTATCCTGGGCCTGCATAGAATCCGAACGTGTAATAGCCCTTTGTGTTGTCTGTGGCCGTGCTCAAAGTGCAATTCAGCGTGTCCGGCTGGCACGGCACGATGTTGCTCCCAGTCGTGATGTCGTGAAATGCGGAAGGGTGCTGCGCTGCGAGGGGGTAGAGGATGTAGTTCGCCTGTCCCTGCGGCCCATATTTCTGTTCGATCAACGCCAGAATGCCCGCCATCGCAGGCGAAGATGCCGAGGTGCCCCCCACAATTCCAATGGTCAGATCGCCATCGGAAACCACGCAGTCCCCCTCCTCCACGCAGAAGGGATAAGCAGTGTCGTTCTCCCCGGCCGCGGCAAACAGCGATACATCCGGAAGATCACGGACTCCATCGTTGGGAACACCTTGTCCCGTCTGCCATGAGGGCTTGGGATATCCGGCCGAGCACGAACTGTAAGTGCCATCGGAGGCGTCGGTCCCGCTCGCGCAATTGCTCGGTCCGCCACTTCCGGCAACGATGTCCGGAGTGTTGGGGTTATAGACGCCGCCACTCGCAAGATTCAGCCCGAACGGATCATTCCACGGTTGCTCCGGCACAGGTTGCAGAAGAGACGTCGTAGGGAAAATAGTCGCGACCGTGTCCCAGTAAGTCTGCAGCTGCGTTTGCTGTGCGGACGAATTTCCGTTGTAGCTGCTGTAATAGAAGTCGGTGCCCCCCACAGAAACGTTCCAGGGAGTCGAACTGAACCCGTTCATGGCAATCCCGTACTGCGCCGGCTGGTCGTTGTCGAAGTCGTCGCAGCCTGCCGGGCCGCCGTCCCCGGCCGAAACGAACGAGGTCTGCCCTTGCGCCGCCGCCTGCTCCCACAAGGAGTACCAGAACTGGTTTCCTGCCGATCCCAAATCCTGTTCACACTCACCGTAGCTCGTGCTGAGGATGGAGGCTTGATCATCATCCACCGCTCGCTGCGCGGCCAGAAGCAATCCAGATTGCACCGAGGTGTCGGCCGCGGTATATAGGTTGATGGTTGCTCCCGGGGCGACAGCGCCACTGAGTTCGACATCCAGATACGACTCAACGACGGCGTCGTTTTCTCCCGGATCAGTTCCGTCAATCACGACGTTGAGCGGGTTCGCCGGCAACCCAAAGAACGAGCGATAAGTAGCCACAACCGTCGGATCAACGTTGGATGCGCCAATTAGCCCGATGGTGATGCCGCTGCCCGTAATACCCGCTGCATAAAGCGGACCGAGGTCGTATTGAAGAGCGAAGTCGCCAGGTGCCAATTCCAACAAGTACTGACCTGCAGGAAAAGTCCAGTCCGGAACAAATTTCTTATTCTTGCTGTCGTAGACCGCCTTGCCAAAATTTCTTATGTAAGACTTCGGACGAAAGTCGTTGATCGGAGTGATGCCCGCAATCACCGGCGCCAGCGCTGCCGGGATCTGCGGATCGACATCATTGGCGTAATGCTGCTGGCCGTTCACGAGGTAAGCGTGGATTTGCGTGTGGAACGCGGAGCGCACTCCGCCGGCGGTGCCCGAAAACTCGATTGCTGTCTTGGCTCGATTGATTCGGCTGACCGCGAATCCATGCTCTTGCAGCCAGCCAGAGACCGTAGCGATCTCGGAATCGGAAAGTCCGTACAGTTCGCCAAATTGATCGGGCTTGATCCATTTGTGAAAAGTAGGAGATCCCGGCCTGTGTGCGTCTTGCAGAAATTGCTGCAGAGCCGCTTCGCGCTCCGGCGAACGCTGTAACAGCATCACCATTCGCGAGGCGGGGAATGAATCGGGGACTGGGCCCAGATCGAAGCGTGCCTGCGCCAGCGGGTGCACGTTGCCGTGGAGGGTAACGACTTTCGCTTCGTCGATCGCCCCGGTGATAAGCGGCGCTGCCGGGTTCCGGGAAATGGCCGAAGTCGATAGCGCGCTTACCAAGGCTAGCAGCCACATAGTCCACTTCAAGGGAGACTCCTAACTTCTTAAACAAATGGAGTTTCGCAGCCCCGGTAGCTTTCAGGTTGTCCGGACGGGACCCGATGTGGTCAATCATACGCGCGGAACCGAGAACTGAGAACTGCTTCTAGCTGCCCGGATGCGCCAGCGCCTTCACCGCCAGATCGCAGCGGTTGCGCAGTTTCTGCAAGGTTTCGTGGATGGCTTTGGCCGATGCTCCGGCGTCGCTGTTTTCGGCCATCTTGGCAACGCCAGCGGCGTCCTCGGTGGCGGTGCTGGCGATGTCGAGCAGGACTACCAGCGCGTCGGCGTGCAACTTCCACAGCGAGGACATGCTCTGGCTGCGTTTGAGTTCTTCCAGTTCCGTGTTGACGCGCGCCACACAGGAAACCAGGCGTATCAGGCTGCGGGCGATATCGGCGCGCAGGCTTTTCTCCTCGAGGAAGCCGGCGTTGTAGGCTTCGGCTTCGGGCGCGGTTAGCGTCAGGTTGAAGAAGCGCATGGGGACGATCTGGCGGTACTTGGGATCGGCCACGCGGACAAAGACGCGGATCGATTCCTCGACGCGGCGCAGTTTGCCTTCTTCGGAGGAGATTTGCTGCGCGGTGATGACCGGCGGCTGAAATGCCCGAGCCGGCGCGGGAACTTTGGCAGCCGCCACCCGGGCGGCCTTGGCGCCAGCGGCCGCACCACCGGAGGACGATATGCCACGGCCAGCCGAGGGCGCGAGCAATGACTTGCGAATGGGCGGGCGCCGGTCGAGCTCCTTTTTTAATTTCGACACGCGGCGGAATTTTTCCAGAGCGCCGCCGTAATCTGCCTGGAGCATTTCTTCTTGCCCGATCGCGGCCACGTGTTCCACCGTGACTTCCACACCGTTGACCGTGCTCAGGATGCTGCCGCCCATTTCGTCGAGGGCTTGCGCGAATTGTTTAATCTCTCCCAGGGCTTTGGTGAACAGTTCGTCAAACCGGGCGCCAAACGCGGCGTTGTGAGCGGCGACGGTGGCCAGCACGCCGGGATGATAGAACGAAGAATCCAGCCAGCGCTTCAACTCGCGCACGCGCGAGACGATGCCGGAGTCGATGAGCGAGTTGAAATCGCGGTAGCGGGCAATCTCCTCGCGCAACGGATCGAAGTTGCGCAGCAACTGCACGTGCTCTTCGGGAAGCGAGGGCACATCCGTATCGGCCAGAATTTCGATCAGGGCAATTTCGAAGGGAGAAAGAGGCAATGCGCCGTCCAATCCATAGCCTTGCTGCTGCCACTGGCCCTGGACGCGGGGATGGCGGTAGAGAAAAGTTGAAATAAGATCGGTTTTGTCGCGGTTAATCTCGCTCGGCTCGCGGCGCCGCACAAAGTAGCGCAGCAGGGCCTCGGCGACTTCCGAATCCGTATCAGGCGTGAGCGCCTGCCGCAGCATGGCCGGGGTGATCGCCATGTCGAGCAAATGCAGCCAGCGATACATGCGGGAAAGAGTTTCGGGAAGATTTTCCTCGGAATGACGGAGCGAAACTTCGTCGAGCCCGCTCGGTATAGGCACATCGCCTCCGAGTGAGTCTCGCATCAATTTCTGGTAAAAACCCTGGACTGTTGCCAGGATGGACAACTCGAACTTAAGGTCCTCGGCCAAGAAACGCTCCGCGAGCGAGATTCTCCCCGTCGGTTGGGAGAAATTCTTTACTGCTGTTTAAGTAAAGACGAAAGTCACCAGTGACGCAAGTTACCACCGGAGTGACACCGTTAAGCGCCGGACTACGATTTTCCGGAGGTGCATGAACTTCCGCGCCGGGCGGGCGTTCGGAAGGTCCGTTCATAGTGCTTTCTCAGAGCGCGGTTCAGAAGGCTTTCTCAGAAGGCTTTCTCAAAAAACCACGGTCTTATTGCCATAAAGAAGAACGCGGTTTTCGACGTGCCAACGGACGGCGCGGGAGAGTACGACTTTCTCCAGGTCCCGGCCTTTGCGGATGAGGTCTTCGACGGTATCGCGGTGCGAGACGCGGACCACGTCTTGCTCGATGATGGGGCCATCGTCGAGGACCTCGGTGACGTAGTGGCTGGTTGCCCCGATCAGTTTTACGCCGCGCTCGAAGGCCTGATGGTACGGCCGTGCGCCGATGAAGGCGGGAAGAAACGAATGGTGGATGTTGATGATGCGCTGGGGATAGCGGTTGGCAAAGTCGTTGGAGAGAATTTGCATGTAGCGGGCGAGCACCATGAAATCGGCCTTGTGGTCTTCAATCAGCGACTGAATTTTTTCTTCGGCCTGGCGCTTGTCGTCTTTTGTGATGGAGACGACGGTGTAAGGGATTTTGTAGAAGTCGGCGATGGGTTGGTTGTCGGGGTGGTTGGAGACGATCAGCGGGATCTCGCACGCGAGTTCGCCGCTCTGGTGGCGATAGAGGAGATCGACGAGGCAATGGTCGTATTTCGAAACCAGGATGATCATGCGCGGGCGATGCGAGGACTGTGCCAGCCGCCAGTTCATCTGGAATTTCTCGGCAATGGGAGAGAAATATTCGGTGAAGTCGGCGAGGTTTTTGTCGGTGAGGTCGATGTCGAAATCTTTGGGATCGAACTCGACGCGCATCAGGAAGAGTCCGGATTCCTCGTCGGCGTGCTCGTCGGCGTGCAGGATGTTGCCGTTGTGGCGGTAGACGAAGTCGGCGATGGTGGCGACTTCGCCCTTCTGGTCGGGGCAGGAGATGAGGAGGATGGCGGAGGATTTCATGCTGGTTGCCCGAAGCCGAACAGAGGAGCTATTTGCTCCGCCTTGCGTCGTCAGCATTGAGTGCGCTATTTGGCTGTGAGATGGTAAACTTCGCATCGATAAGGGAGGAGGCGACGTGGGCGCGCGCCTCGTCCTTGACCGCGTTCCCAGTCTCTGAGATGGAATTCAGAACCTGCATCGCAATCCCCACCCTGCTGATCCGCTCTAGCACACTGACAAACTCGTTCGCCTGTGCAACCGTAGAGCGATAGATAACCATGAACGTTGCGCCAATAAACTCGGTGATGATACCCGACAACACAGAGACGCCTGATGTGGAGGTCAGGGTCGCTGGCTGGCGGACGGAGACGAGGACTCCCCAGAGCACGAAGCCGAAGCCCACAGCCATAACAGTGACTGCAACCCAAAAAACGAGGCCGACTTGGAATAAATTTGCGTCAAAATAAGCTTCCAATTTTACTTGAGCCTTTTCCCATTGATTTTTCGCGTCTTCGACCTGTTTGAGCGTCTGATCCTTCAACCGGCGCTGCCTCACATCCAACCAAGCGACGATGCCGCCAACACAGAGGAACACGAGGCACGAATAGGCGTATGGCGCCACAGAGCGTGCAAAACTAGGCCGTACGTCGATCGGCGTCGAAACGGTGCCGAGGGGAGCGGCTAATTGCTCACCCACATAATGTTCAAAGTGAAACGTAATTTGAGAAGGCCCTGACGCGCCGGGAGTAATAGCCAAGGACATGCTTTGAGCGGTCCCGTTTTTTAACTCCCCTGTGTCTGCTACCGCAGTCATGCCGGCCGGTTCGACTGTTGCGCCCCCAACGTCAACGTAGGCGTAAAGTAGCTCACGAGGCCCTTCAGGCGGCGAATAGACCCATTTTAGACTCACATTGAACGTGATGTAGGTCTTCTTGGACTCGATGAGAGCGGTAGGGCAAATGCACTTGATCTCAATTTGTATCGGACGATCTCGATAGACGATTTCGCCTTTCGCAGGTTCAGGCAGTTGTTCCAACGCAGGATTGTCCCACCTTCGTGACCAGAATATGAACGTTGTCACAACTAATAGCGCGAGGACCAGAAGCCCGAGCTTTTGCTTCATGAGAATGCCCGCCGGAAGAACGTCTGGGGTGGGAGAATACCATAAGCCCGCAGAGGAACAAAGGTCGTTTATCGCTTCTTTAGGTATCCAACAATCTCTCTCGCCGCGTTCGCTCCCGAGCCTCCGGTTAAACCTGCGCCGGGGTGCGTGCCGCTGCCGCAAAGATACAGGTTTTCAATCGGCGTGCGGTAGCGCGCCCAGTCGAGCAGAGGACGCATGGTGAAGAACTGGTCGAGAGCAAGATCGCCGTGGAAGATCTGGCCGCCGGTTAATCCATAGATGTCTTCGAGATCCAGCGGGGTAATAATCTGGTGGGTCAGGATCATCGCGGGAAGATCAGGCGCGTACTGTGCGAGGGTCTGGACTACTGTTTGGCCGAGGGATTTGCGCTGGTCTTCCCAATCGCCTTTCAATTTGTAGGGCGCGTACTGCATGTAGATTGACATCACTTGCTTGCCTTCGGGCGCGAGCGTGGGATCGGTCAGCGACGGGATCGTGGCTTCGAGATAAGGCTGGCGCGAGAAATTGCCGTACTTGCATTCGTCGAAAGCGCGCTCGAGATAATCGATCTCGGGGCCGATGTGGATGCGTCCCTTAAGCGCGGCGCCGTCGCCGTTTTTCAAGGCGGTGAAAGTCGGCAGGGCGGAGAGCGCGAGGTTGACCTTCGCGACCGTGCCATTGCCGCGATAATGCTGCAGCTTTTGCACGAAGTCGGGAGAAAGATGCATGGGGTCGGTGAGCTTGAGCAGGGTGCGTTTGGGGTCGGCGTTTGAGATAACAGCCTTGGCGGCGATTTCTTCGCCGGTGCCGAGCAGTACGCCTACGGCAGCGCCGTCTTTCACGCGGATCTCGATGACCTCGGCTGCGGTGCGAATCTCGACGCCTGCGGCTTGCGCAGCGGAGGCCATCGCTTGCGTGAGCGCGCCCATGCCACCGGCGGCGAAGAAGGCAGAGCCGGCGGGATGAGAATCGCCCGCCGCGCGGATCAGCAACTGCAGGCTGCTGCCCGCTGACCATGGTCCGCGGAAGGTTCCGAAAACTCCGCGAGCCGCGATGACTGAGCGCAATAATTCGGTTTCGAAATATTCCGCCACCAGATCGGCCACGGCCATCGGACCCCACCGTAGGACGCGGTACATATCCCGCTTGCCGAGGTTGCGAAGAGCGCGGCCGGTCTTCAACATGCTCCAAAGATCGCCGCCGCTGGGGTGGTCAATATCGGGCGGCGTAGTGGCGAGCGCTTCCGCCATTACTTTGCCGATCTTTGCTAAAGATTTCGCGAACTCGGGATACTTGGCCGCGTCCTTTTGCGAGAAGGCGGCAATTTGTTGCGCGGATTTGTTTTCGTCCTGATAGAGCGAAAGGGCGCGGCCATCGGGCGAGAGCGCGGTGACGCAAGTCTCCGGCGTGATCAGCCTCAGGCCATGCTTTTCCAGTTGCATGTCACGGACGATGTCCGGACGAATGGGGCCAGCGGTGTGGGCCAGCGTGGAACAACGGAAGCCGGGATGAAATTCATCGGTAATGGCCGCGCCGCCGACCTGGGCGCGGCGCTCGAGTACCAACGGTTTGAATCCCGCTTTGGCCAGGTAGAACGCGGTTACCAGCCCATTGTGGCCGCCGCCGATGATGACGATGTCGCGCCGGTCGGATTTATTCTCGGGCATGTTAGGCCGCTCCCTTGTCTTTCAAAATTTCCAGAGCTGCAAGTCGTCCAGGCGCGCCCATGATGCCGCCGCCGGGATGTGTTGCCGAACCGCACATGTAGAGATTCTGAATGGGCGTGCGGAAGCGCGCGTAACCCGGCGCTGGGCGCAGGAAGAAAAGCTGCTCCAGCGAAAGTTCGCCCTGGAAGATGTTGCCCTCGCTCAGTCCCCATTCGCGTTCGAGATCGAGCGGAGTGATGACTTGCCGGTGCAGGATTATGTCTTTGATGTTGGGCGCGTACTCGGCGATGGTGTTGACGACGGTATCGCCGAAGGCCTCTTTCTGGTCGTCCCAGTTCAAGCCGGGGCGCAGCTTGTAAGGCGCGTACTGCACGAAGCAGGAGAGCACGTGCTTGCCCGGCGGCGCGACCGAGGGATCGGTGAGCGAGGGGATCACCATATCAATATAGGGGCGGCGCGAAAAATTGCCGTATTTGGCGTCGTCGTAGGCGCGCTCCATGTATTCGACTGACGGTGAAATGGACATCGCGCCGCGGAGATGGGCCCCGGTCCAGGCATGCACTTGAAGTTCGGCAGCGCGTCGAGCGCCATGTTCACTTTGCCCGAAGATCCGCGGTATTTGAAGCGGTTGATGTCTTCGAGAAAGTCGGCGGGAAGATGCTCGGCCTCGATGAATTTGTTGAAGGTGAGCCGCGGATCGACGCTCGAAGAAATTGTGTCGGCATAGATTTCGTCGCCGTTGGCGAGCACGACGCCTTTGGCTTTGCCGTCTTTCACGATGATTTTCGCGATGGCGGCCTGGGTGCGAATTTCTGCGCCAGCTTCGCGGGCCGCGTCGCCGATGGCGTTGGAAATTGCACCGGTGCCGCCGCGCGCGAATCCCCAGGCTCGGAATGCGCCGTCGATTTCTCCCATGTAGTGGTGGAGCAGAACATAGGCGGTGCCGGGAGAGCGCACGCCGAGGAACGTCCCGATAATTCCCGACGCTGACATCGTTGCTTTGAGGACGTTCGGTCTCGAACCATTGATCTAGAAAATTAATGGCGCTCATGGTCATGAGCTGGACTTGGTTGTACTTGTCGTTGCTCGACATGCCCTGGAAACGGCGGCCGATGAAAAGCAGCTTCATCAGTTCCCGGGGATTGAGCGTGTTAGGGTCGGGAGGCACCATGCTGAGGATGGGCTTCACGAAGCGGCACATGGCTTGCATGGCTTTACCGAATTCGTCGTAGGCTTCGGCGTCGATGCGGGAGTGGCGGGCGATCTCGCGGTGGGTTTTACCGTGGTCGTTCACGCGCCAGAGGTAATCGCCGCTGGGCATGGGAGTGAAAGTGCCGTCGAGCGGGAGGATTTCCAGGCCGTGGCGCGGGAGATCGAGGTCGCGGATAATTTCCGGTCGCAGCAGCGACACAACGTAGGAACAAACCGAGAACTTGAAGCCGGGGAAAATTTCCTCGGTGCAGGCCGAGCCACCGAGAATGTGGCGGCGCTCGAGCACCAGAACTTTCTTTCCAGCGCGCGCCAGGTAGGCGGCATTGACCAGGCCGTTGTGGCCGCCACCGATTACGATTACGTCGTATGAATTAGCCATAAGCTCTTAGCCTTTAGCTGTTAGCTTGCTGTTGTGGAAAACGGATGAGAACACGATAGCGCAGTTTTGGGGGCCGCGTATTAGAGACCGCTGGGTAGGACGCTCCAGCTGCGGAGGACATTGGACAAGATTGGCATCAGTGAGCGCATAGCTAAGGTCGAAGCGCCATTCTATCGGGAATGTGGGATTTTGTCTGTAGATTTGAGCAGGCCGCGACTGAAAGTCATTGGCGGCTTCCGAAGGGAGCTACAATCCCTCTATGGAACTCCCCAAGCTCTGGGCCCTGATTGAGGCGGATCTTACTCGGGCGCGAAGCATGCTCCCCAGCAGCGCGGACGGCGACCCAGCTATCCGCGAGTTCGGAGGGTTTCTGGATCATACTGAGCTGGAACTGGCATGTGACATGCTTGAGCATTACGGCGAGCACAACGTGGTTAGTGCCGAGTTTTGGCTGGCACTTCGCGACGCCGCTACGAAGATGCAGTTGGCTGATCGCGCTAGCCAGTACGAGAAGTATGCGAAGGGTCTCGCGCACTGAGTTTGCCCATCGAACGTGCGGGTCATATAATCTGGCTTCGACCTAATCCTTTTCGAGGCTAATCCATTGCCCATAGGAACTGCGTTTCACGAGAGAACTTTTCCGCTTTGCCACAGCCTGAACTACCGCGAGTGGTCGGGATATTACACGGTCAGCGTGTATGAGGTGCATCACGAGCACGAGTACAACGCCATCCGCAATGCGGCGGCGCTGATCGACATCTCGCCGCTCTACAAATATCTGGTCACGGGCAAAGACGCGACGCGGCTGGTGAACCGTGTGATCACGCGCGACATTAATAAGGTGAAAGTGGGGCAGGTGATTTACTGCTGCTGGTGCGATGAAGAAGGCAAGGTCATCGACGACGGAACGATTTCGCGGCTGGAAGAGAATGTTTATCGCTGGACCGCTGCCGACCCCAGCCTGCGCTGGTTCCGGCAGAATGGCTTGAACATGGATGTGCAGGTCGAGGACATCTCCGAAAAAGTTGCAGCGCTGGCGCTGCAAGGGCCGACCTCGGCCAAGCTGCTCAAGACGGTGGCCGATGCGGATATCGCGAACCTGAAGTATTTTCGCGTGACGCACGGAAAGATTGCGGGCATACCCGTGGACATTTCGCGGACTGGATATACCGGCGACTTGGGATATGAAATCTGGGTGCCACTAAAAGAAGCCAACGACGCCGTAAAGGTTTGGGATGCGCTGGCGGAAAAGGGCAAGCAGTTTGATCTGCACGCGGCGGGTATGTTGGCGCTGGATGTGGCGCGCGTGGAAGCGGGACTGTTGCTGATTGAAGTGGATTACAGCAGTTCGAAGAAGGCGCTGATTCCTTCACAAAAGTATTCTCCGTATGAGCTGGGCTTTGCCAAGATGGTGCATCTGGAGAAAGAGAATTTTATTGGCAAGCGGGCGCTGGAGCAGGACGCGAAGAATGGCGTGGCGCGGCAACTCGTCGGCGTCGAAGTGGATTGGACCGATGTCGAGGCGCTGTATGAACGCTATGGCCTCACGCCGGCTGCGCCGAGCCAAGCATCACGCGTGGCCGTGCCTTTGTATTCCGGAGAAAAGCAAGTCGGCAAAGCGACAACTACTAGTTGGTCGCCGATCTTGAAAAAGATGATTGGGCTGGCCAGCGTTGAGACCGAGCATTCGAAGCTGGGCACGCAACTGCAGATGGAGATCACGATCGAGGCAATCCGGCTGAAGACGAATGTTAAGGTGAGGGGGCTGCCGTTCTTTAATCCGGCGCGGAAGACGGCGACGCCGGTGTAGGTGTGCGGGCTCGCCGGGTTTTGCCCGGCGGACAGCCGAGGGCGGCTGTTCCCACATGATTGTTTCCAATCAGTTTGCATCAGCGCCGCAGGAAATAGATTCTATTCGTCCAGTCCCAATGCCCAGTCTCTCTTACCAGGCTGGTCAAGGCCCAAACCAAAGCGCCGATATCGGCGGGCGAAATTGTTTTCTCGTCCACGAAAACCACGCCGGCGTGGGTTAGCCCTTCTTCTGCCCACGTTTTGAGCAGGGGAGGAATCGTCCTGCGGTCATAAGTAACGAGCGTTAATCCCTGGGCGGCGGCTTCTCGTAAACAGGCGTGGTCGTCCAGTCCCAGGAAACGGCCATTTTCCCATTCCACTATGCAGCGAATTTCCATGGCGCGATTGCGGCGGCGCAGACCGTTGCCTACGGCCGGTGAGATGTGCTCATCGAGAAGGAGCGCGAGCATGTTGGTTCTTCGCCGCCTTCTTGGAAACGAACTCCGCCGCTTGCGGCAGCATGCGCTTCAGCGCTTCAAAATCCATCGCCTCATTGTCCGCGATTGCCTCAGCGACTTCCTCGGGAAACGCCGCCGCGTAGTTGACAGCTGCCTGGACCTTGGCTTGCGGCCAGTTGAGATGCCGGGCGACAGCCGACACATCCTTCCGGTAACGCTCGACGAGCAGCATGAGTTCCCATACTGCGAGCGTGCTGCCTTGCAGGCAGGCTTGGCGGCCGGCGGGCGAATCTCGAAAGTCGATGAAGCCAAATTCGGAGCGGCGCAGGCCTTCCTCCACCAGGCGGGCGCTGGCGTCACTAGCGGTCCATCCATGCCGGTGGGCCATGCGCTTGAGACGTTTTCCGCTCGCCGCCGGCAGGCGCATGCTGATGACCGTTGAACGATTAGATCTCATGGCAATCTACGAGAAGTGTAACTATTGTAATCATTGTAACATGAGCAACCGCCCCCAGCTTCCGAAAGGCAGTGCAAACCCCGACTAGCTAGCCGGAGTGCGACCGGCGGACAGCCGAGGGCGGCTTTCCCCACATGATTTTTACCAAGCTCCAATCACTTTTCTAGACGGGCTTTGCCGCTCTTCTTTTTCCTGCCAGATAAATCCCAACTCCCACGAGCACCAGCGCTCCGGTTCCGCCAGCGATCTTGAAGAGCGCCAGCGGCTTGTTGGGCTCGTCCGGCTGCGGGATCAGAGACAAAACAATCGTCAGCGTGGTGGTGACAAATCCGAGCGCTGCAACCAGCTTCGCGATCGTGCATCCTCCCGGCACGCGGATTACTTCCGGCCCGGCGGGCTCGCGCTGTAGCTTGATCATGGCGGCAAACAGGTACAAGTAAGGAATGAAGTAGACGATTACGCCCATGCTGACCAGCACATCGTAAGCGCCTTTGACGCTGGTTCCGGCTTGTCCCAGAAAAATGAAAACCACGCCGAGGACAAACTGGGTGAGCAATGCCACCCACGGAGTTTTCCAGCGAGGGTGCAGCGCGCCGAAGGCCGGCGGAAGGAATCGGTCGATTCCGGCGACGAAAGGCAAGCGGGCTACGGCGGCGAGGTAGGCTCCGGCTGCGCCGATGTTGCTGAGCGCGATCAGGAACGCGGCTACCGGCAAGACTCCGGGAAAACCCACGCGGGATGCGGTTTTCGAGATGGCCTGCACCAGTCCTTGCAGGCTGCTGACTTCGCCCGAGGGCAATGCCAGCAGTACGCACGCCGTGCCCAGAATGTAGCAGAGGGTCACGGTCACGCCGCCGAAGAGCAGAGCGAACGGAATCGAGCGCCGCGGATTCTTGATTTCTTCTCCCATGAAGGAAGCAGTCTCGCATCCGCCGAAGGCGAACGTCAGTACCGACCAGAAAATAATGTCGTTGAAATGCACGCTGGGCGTCATCGAGTGCAGCGTGAACGGCGTGGCCGAGCCGTAGCGATGCCAGGCAATCAATCCCATCACGATGACGATGCCCACCGGAATCCACATGGCGAGCGCGCCCACGTTGTGCAGCCACTTGCCGACGTTGAGGCCGACGATGTTCATCAGCGTGGCAACGCTCAACGTGAGGAGGGAAAAGACGATGTAGAACGTGGCGTTATTCGAGAGGTGCGCCCACGCGTTCTGCCGCATGAAAAGAATGTTGCTGGCGGCGAAGTAGAGGACGGCAGGGAAGTACGGGAGGTTGCTGGTCCAGTATGTCCAGGCGGACATGAAGCCGGAGAAGTCTCCGAAGGCGCGCTTGCTCCAAACGTAGAGGCCGCCCTCGCTGGGATAACGCGAGGAAAGTTCCAGCACGGAGAGTGCGAGAGGCGTGTAGAAGCAGAGCCAGGCGCCGATCCAGATGACGATGGAACTGGGGCCGGCCGCCGCGGCGGTGGCGATCCAGCGCAAGCTGATGCCGGTGACCACGTAAAACAAAACCAGATCGCGGAAGCCCAGCACACGCTTGGGCCGGCTGGGATCTTCGGCCTCGGCGATCGACACGCCGGAGGAGACGAATGAAATCCGGTTCAGCGCGTCGCGGTCCGCGTCTGGCTCAGGCAATGGAATGTCCCGGGGTCAAGTGCACGGTTTCGTTTCTCGATACAACCTTCTCGCCCCAAAGTTCTCTGGATTCCGGATCTGCATCTAAACAGAGTGAGGAATAACACCGATGCGGGTTCGGAGCAAGCGAAAGTTTCCTCGCTGGCGGAGGCTTCCGTACAGGACGTGTTGCAGTAAGCTTATCGCAATGCCTGCGGAACTTTCGAGTAAGGAGAGACAGTTATGAAGCGTAAGTGGGTGGTTGTGGTTACTCTGTTAGCCTTCGCAGCGTTGGGCTTCGCGCAGGATCGCGAGCAGCCTACAGCCAAGGCTCAAGAACACATCATCAAGGAAGTTCGCCACGAACTTCTCATGCTTCCCTACTTTAGTGTGTTCGATTACATCGCTTTCAAAGTGGATGGTTACAACGTCACGCTGCTCGGCGAGGTGGTGCGGCCTACGCTTAAATCCGATGCCGAGAATGTGGTGAAGCATATTGAAGGCGTCGAGAAGGTGGATAACCAGATCGACGTACTCCCTCCGTCGCCCATGGACGATCGCCTGCGCCATCGTTTGTATCGCACGATCTATGGCTACCCGGCGCTGGAGAAATACGCCCTCGGCGTGCAGAAGCCGATTCGGATCATCGTGAAGAGTGGCCGGGTCACCTTGGAAGGCGTGGTGGATAACGAATCCGACAAGAATCTGGCCGGCCTTCGCGCCAACAGCGTCCCCGGCATCTTTTCGGTGACCAACAATTTGCAGGTGGTGCCGTCGAGATAGATTAGAGGCTAGAGGGTGGGTAACTTAACGTGGCCTGCGGCTACGGTCGTGAGTGCTACGTAGAAGAAGTGTGACATCGTGACGATGCCCAGAGATGCTCGAAAGAAGGAAGCGGTTGAGATAGTTTTCGTGATCGTTTCCTCTCGCCATGCGCCTTCGCCCTCCAGGCGAGCCAGCGCCGCGTCGGCGTAGTAAAGAAGACAGAAGGTCACGAGCGCATCGATGCCCAGTGTGACCTGCCACCAGGGCCAAACATTAGGAACGAGAAGACTCTCCACAAACCTTCTGCTAGGAAACTTCGCTAGGGCAGTCGTTACGTCGATCCAACCATGGGACAGGGCGAACTTCGCAACCAGCGCGGTCGCAACCAGCCCAGACACCCAGCGTCGCGTCTTCTCTAGCTCACCTTTCGTGATTCTCTCCAGGCGAAGCCTGGCGGAGTCCGGAGTTCGAAGCGTGGCGTGGGCGACCCAAACGAAAGGGGCATATGCTAACGAAGTCGCCTTGAAAGAAAGGCGATAAAGCAGCGAGGGCAGGAAGCCGAGCAGGGCAAACGGGCCAACGACGACTGAAAATCCAACCACCGCGGCAAGGATCCGTGCCAATCTCAGATTCGTCAACAGCAGTCTCGCCGAAAGAGGCTTCACTTGGCCATCGAGCAGCATCTTTCGCCTTCGGGCCAGCCTATCTTCCTGGTAAGCCAGACCCCTCCGCGTCGCCTTCAAAAGGAATTCGAAGGTCGGAACGACATACTCGCCCCGGTGGAGCGTTTCAAGGGGAACGATCTCGGGGGGATAAAACAGATCAGTGCAAAAGCTTTGACGAAGCCAATTCAGTGGCATCGCTCGAAGGGTGTTGAGAGGGCTTCGGACAGCCCAGTAAATCATCGCCGTTGCCCTGATCGCTATGCCGAGAATTGCGGACACTGGCAGTGCGACCCAAACAAGGAGTATCCCCCTGACGGAGTCAGACCACTCAGGCGTCGTAAGAATGCGTTCGGTCAGCAGACCGAATGTCTTTTCGTGTTTCTCGAGCCCCCAGCTAGTGGAAGCATCGGTGCGAAGGAGCGTCATCGGCGCAAGCGCTACCGCTGCAGCAAGAAGACCGAACGTCCTGAAGTAAACTCCGATGCCGATGTAAATTGCGACCGCGACAAAACACTCGACGATCGCGAGCTGCGTAATCTCACCATTCTGGACTGACTCGATCGTAGAGTGAAATCGCATGATAACTTCACGATGCCTTCCCAAACGGATCTTCCAGCGACAGGCTCTGCGGCGTGAACAGCTCCGCGCCGTTTTCCGTGACGTGCATGTCGTCTTCGAGGCGGATGCCGAATTCTCCGCGAATGTAGATGCCGGGCTCGTTGCTGGTGGTCATATTAGCCGCGAGTTTCGTCGTGTTGCCGCGCACCAGATAAGGCCACTCGTGCCCATCCATGCCCATGCCATGGCCTAGGCGGTGGGCAAAGTATTTGTAGTCGGGCCCGTAGCCCGCGTCGGTAATTACCTTGCGTGCGGCCGCATCGATTGCGCCACATTCCACTCCCGGGCGCGCCGCAGCGAGCGCGGCCGCCTGTGCTCTGTGTACGATGTCGAACACTTTTTTCATCTTGTCCCCGGCTTTTTCCGGGACCTTGCCCAACACGAATGTGCGCGTGATGTCGGATTGATATCCCTCTACGGTGCAGCCGTCGTCAATCATGACGATCGAACCTTCGCGGATCACTTGCGGTGTGGTCGATCCATGCGGGTAGGAGGTGTATTCGTCCACTTCCACGCTGGCTTCGCCGGGGAAGCCTAATTGTCCGTAAGCCGCCGCAATTAAATTTTCTACTTGCTGTTGCGTCATGCCATCGCGCAACGCGTGATAAACCGCTTCGTAGGCGGCGAGCGTCACCTGCGCCGCCAGACGCATCAGCGCGATCTCATGAGCGCTCTTGATCATGCGGCAACCGGCAGTGACGGGCGTGGCGCTGGCCAGCGTGAACTGCGGCGCGACTTTGGCAATGCCGTCGGCGAAGAAGAAGCGCACGGTTTCTTCAATCCCCAATTTGCCCGTGGCGATGCCGCTATTTTTCAATCCCTGTGCAACCAGACGGTACGGGCTTTCGTCCTCCTGCCAGGTGCGCACATCGGAGTGCTCGCCGTCAGGAGCGTGGGCGATCTGCTCGCGTGCCCGGCCTTCCTCAAAAGCCGGGCAGACATAAAACGCGGCACCTTTCGCTGGCAGCACCAGCGCGAACATACGCTCACCACCCCACCAGCGGATACCGGTGAAATAATTCAGCGACGTGCCACTCATGAGCACCATGGCGTCGAGTGCGTTCTCGCTCATCAAGCCGCGAGCGCGTTCCAGGCGCGCGGATCGTTCCTCGAGCGTGATGGGACTGGCTTCACCTTTCCGCGACTCTAACCGCGCCAGAGATGGGGGAAGAGAAGAATCGTTGGGCTTTTCGTCCCTTGCAGCGGCAGATGCCAGCAAGCGAGGAGACACCGCGGCGACTCCTGCCGCTGCTCCGCCCACTTCGAGAAACTGTCGCCGCGAGATCATGATGCCTCCAAACGCGAAAATGACAGCCCGGCCATTATAGGGCTAAGTTGTTGGAAGGAACTTCAGCATGGAGGCGGGTTTTCAATGTGCGGGTTGTGGCGAGTGGAACTCCACCACCGTGGATGAGACCGCGGGACGGCGGCAGAGCTACGTCGAAGACTGCCAGGTCTGCTGCAAGCCCAATGTGCTGCGCGTGGAGTACGACACGTCGTCGCAGGAATTCTTCATCACGGCCGCGCTGGAGTGAGTGCAATCGCAAATTTGGCAATTCATCCCTTGGGACATTCGCGCTATAGTTAGTGCTCCGCAATTCAGGCGCAGGCGGATTCAGAAAGGAACGGCGATGGCAACCAGCTACACAGGCGGTGGGCGGATGGTGGCGCACAATATGGTCACAACGCAGTTCGAGCTGGATGGGTTCCGCGTGACGCGCACGCTGGGAGTGGTGCGCGGCATTGTGGTGCGCTCACGGTCGATCTTTGGCACGATCGGTGCTGGATTGCAGACCCTGGTTGGCGGCAACATTACGCTGCTTACCAACTTGTGCGAGAAGACGCGCGCCGAAGCCTTCGACCTGATGCTGCGGCACGCGGCCGAACTGGGCGGCAACGCCGTGGTGGGCGCGCGCTATGATGCGACGGAGGTGATGCAGGGCGTCACCGAAGTGCTGGCCTACGGCACGGCGGTTTTCGTGGAGCCGGCGAAGTAGAGGTGCGTGTCAATCCGAAGCCGCAGCGCCGCTCTGGCAAGCTTTCAAGATGTTAGGATGAACGCCCTCGTATTGGCCGGCCTTGAGGTCGAATTCCAGCCGCGCATTGTCGGAGCGAATTCCCACCGGGCCTTCGAGTGCGGCGGCGTCCGATCCAACGTCTCCGTCCCAGACCTCCAGGTTATCCACGAATATCTTCAAGTGCTCTTTCTTCATTTCAGCGCGAAGAGTGTGGGACTCGCCGGTCCGCAGCCGAGGCACAGCGGAAGCCTTCCGGGGCTTAATGTTTTCGTACCCATGGTTGCCGCATTCCGCGCTGGTGTGCGCATTGGGGTTTCTCTTCACCGATACCACCAGCTTCGATTCCAGATCGATGCGCCACATCGCATAAACCAGGTTGCACGGATCCTGGGCGCGCAGCTTCAGCCCAAACTGGCGGCGCATTTCGCCCGAGCCCAAGGCTGACTCGTTACGCGTGGGGCCGAGGTAGGTGAAGCGCACTTCCACCGATTGCGACGTCCACGCGTTGACATAGGCGCGCATTTTCGGAGCGTTCACTGACAGACGGCCGCCCTCCGCTTTCTCAATCGCGCCTTCGGTCACGCAGAGATTGCCAAGATTGACCGGCAGCCAGCCTCCAGCCGGAGCCTGAGCGAAACCCGCAGCCGGCAGCAGCGAACTCAACAGCGCAGAAACCATCGCCAGATGCTTCATGACCGGAGATCTTAAACGCTCCTAGTCTTTGTCCTTGTACAGCCAGCCCGCGACCAGCGCGGCCAGGATGGCGCCCAGCCACATTTCGACCATCCAGCCAAATGGAAGCGCGCGGCCGACGGCGGACCATGTGGCCTGCGCGAAGTTTTCCGGAAAGCCGGCGAAGAAACCCGCCAGGAAGCCGATTTTCAGCGCTGTGCCGGGACCGGGTCCTAGCCCTTGACGTGCCCAGGCGTAGAGATGCGCGACCGCGATCGCCAGAATAAACAAGAGCACGATCCATTGGCCCACAAAGAAGGGATAGCGCGGCGTTTTCAGGAACAGCCCGGAATTCTGGGCGACCACGTAGCGCGCCCCGGTGATGTGACGGTACACAAGAAAGCTCCACAGGTTCCAGACCACGCCTCCAGCCAAACCGCCCAGCCAGATCCTGCTCCGGTTCAGATGCATAAGCTCCTCCGCACATCGGCGCTTAGGAAACGGACGCAGTGTACACCCGCTGGGCCAATCTTTGCGATCAATCTGGCCGGCCGGAGGGGGGCATCAGACTGACCCACTACCGGCCGGCCACTGACTCAGTCTGCCACTAGTGCAAGGTCAGCTTGCAGTTGCGCCATGTCGAAACCTGGAGCAAAGCCAGGACTCTTCGCCTCCGGCGGCAGGATCGCGTAGGCCTCGTCGACGCACTCATCCCACCAGGCCCACGTGGCTTGCTGAGTATTTCCCCAGGTCAGCACCGTCACGCCGTTCTGGTCATAGGCTACGGCATAGACCGCGTGGCCATCGTTGGTCAGCGTGCCCGGCGTCCAGGGCTGGTGAGCGTCGAACTCCTGCTGGCAATTCTGCTGCACCTGGAAGCCCAGGTAAACTCCGCCAAAAAGTTGGATCGCCTGCTGCACATGGGTGTGATTCTTGGGATCGAGCTTAACGTAAGTGATGATCTCGTCTCCGGAGACCGCATTCTGCCGCCAGTAATTCAGCACATCGAGTTCGTTCAGGCCGCTGTCCACGCCGCCGGTCAAGTGCGTGTACAACTTCACCGCGTTCGCTTTGGACATGATCTTTTTCTTGCCCACCAGCCCACTGAAGGTTGTGTCCGCGTGCGCCAGGGCTGCAATCGTGCAGTCTCCCAGTGTGTCGTTGCCGTCCATGGGGAACAGCTTGGTCGGGTCGCTGGTCTTCAGCTCCTTGTACACGCTGGTTAGGACGTTGAAGGTGGCAGGCGGCGCAGCCAGGGCAGAAGTCGCATAGTTACTGAAACGCAATGTACGGTAGTCATTCTTCGGCGGATGCTTTCCAAATCGATAGTTCGGCATTCTAAGGTGCTCCTTTCTCAGATGGTCCTCAGTATCATTGTGTCGGAAATGCGCCTTTCGTTTCAACCCATGCCGCGAAATCTTGCGCTGCAAGAGTTCCCGAGGGTACTGTTCATCGCCCGGAACCGCCGTGTGCGTCCAGCCCTTGCGCGCAGCTGCATTCGGCGCTAGGATTCGCCTGCTGTTGGAACTGAGATCCCACCGCTTTCTAGCGGCGGAGGTGGCCGATGAAACGCTACGCAGGGTCGCTGGTGCTGGTTATCGTTCTGTCCTTCCTCGGGGCGCAAGCTGCCGCACAAACCGAAAAAATTGTGATTCCCGCAGGCACGCCCGAGGACCACGATCTGCAGGCCATCTCGAACGAGCCGGACGCGGCCAAGAAGCTCGCCATGTATCAGGACTTTGTGCAGAAGTATTCGTCGAACCCGGCGGCCGTGGCCTATGGAGACTGGCAGATTTCGCAGGCCTACCAGGCCACGGGCGACTTGAACAAAGCGCTGGAGTATGGAGACAAAGCGCTGGCCGGCGCTCCGCGCAATCTCGATATCCTCGTCTCCCAGGCCAGCATCGCGCAGCAGGCCAAGGACAATGCCAAGTTAATGGATTACGCGGCGAAGGGCGGCGCAGTTTGCGGCTCCATAGAAAGGCAACCCAAGCCCGAGGGCATGAGCGACGACGAGTTCAAGCGCCAGGTCGCCGAAGACAAGAGCGCGGCCAAAAACAGCTGCAATTTTCTCGAGTCGGCGGGATTCAATGTCATCGCCAGCGAGGACAACGCCAAGAGCCGGATGGCCGAGATCGAGGCCTACTCCGCCGCGTTTCCCGCCTCCGTGTTTCAGGATCAAGTTTCCAGCTACGCCATGTATACGCTCGGCCCCGGCCAGTTGAACGATCAGGCGCGCCTTTTCGCCTATGGAGAGAAAACGCTGGCGGCGAATCCCAACTCGCTGCCTGCCTTGTTGCTGCTGGCTGGCTCTTACGTCGACGATCCCAAGCCCGGCAGCCTTGCCAAAGCCGTTACCTACGCGCAGAAGGCGATTACGGTCGCCAAGGCGGACGATCCGGACGCCGACAAATCGCGCAAACTCTCGGCGGGAGTGGCGCATTCAATCGTTGGCTACGCCTACATCAAGCAAGACAAAACGGCTGCATCCATTCCGGAATTGAAGTCCGCCGTTGCCTTGCTCAAGGGACAAGACGATCAGCAATACTCCGTCGCGCTCTACCGTCTGGGTTTTGCCTACGCCAAGCTCAACAAGATAAGCGAAGCGCGCGATGTTTTAACCGAAGCCGTGAAGATTGCCGGTCCAGTCCAAGCCATGTCGCAGGATCTGCTGAACAAGGTGAACGCGGCAAGAGCGAAAGGGAAGTGAGTTGCAGCCGGCGAACTTTTGCAACCTATCTTGGATTGGAATCCGCTCCACTCCCAGATTGGACGGAAAATGGGGAACGTCCGTCTGTCCGCGCATTACCGCTAGCGATTTAGTTTCGACTAGAATAAGTGCCGCGTCGGTTTAGGTTCTATCAGACTTGCAGAGATGAACCATAATGAGGGTGATGAAACGCAAAGGAAAGGGTCCTGATAGTTTGAACGGTCCTTCAAGATGGCCACGCGGCCCTCACAGAATTCTCCTGGATCTGCTTGAGACCGTAGCAATGAACGTGGCTCGCCCGTTCGCCAGAGCAGAATCGCTGGAAAAGTACTCGAATAATGGGTACTGGGCCCTCGGCGTCGCGGTGGCGTTTGGAACCGTCCTATGTTGGATAAGTGGACTAGCAGAGTTTTCTGTTGGCCAAGCCCCGAAACTTTGGCAGACTCTTTACCAAGTCACCCTCAAACGAATCGATCCCGGTATAGCTTCAGACAGTGCCACACCCATTCTTGCCGTTCCGTTAATGATCTACGCATGTCTTTCTTTGGTAAAACCTGCCAGGCTCTGGTTCGGGGAACTTTTCGCCAACGCTCTAATCAACCTGATTGATCGAGCCTTAGCGGCCGGCGAATGGTGTATAGCGCATAGGTGGGCGTCCTTTTTCCTGATTGTCCTCCTTGCCGCAGCGGTCGCTTACGGCGTTGCCTACGAGATCGAAGCCTTTCAACGCCGGCAAATCGTGGAGCACGACTATGAGCGCTGGTTATACGAAGCTGAGGAACTTGTCGAGCACAGCCCGATGACACATTCTGAGTGGGAGCGGTACCGAGTGGTTAAATCGGATTGGCATGCAACCTTCGGAGAAGTGCCGGCCGATTCAGACATTCGCAGTCCGGGTGCTTGCCTGGACAAGATGCTCGACGAGTTGTACCTATCAAACGAGGAAAGGACGTGGAGCGAAATACTCATTCTCCATAGCCGGTCTTTGGAGCAGTTACTCGAGACCTGTCCCATGTCGACGGCGAAGCAAACCGTGCGTGCAAAGAAAACTCTGGCCCTCATGAACATACTGCTCGGTCGTGTTTATGTGCGGCTATTTACAGTCAGACACGAGCCACCGCTCCTCGTTCAAGCTTATCGAACGTTCGAAAAGGCGGAAAATCTCGATTCGTTTGAGCCTACAAATTCTATGTCGGGATATCGTTCAGCTGCTGCCAATGGGAGGGGGACCGTGTATGCCGAAGTGCTCGACATTTTCATGTCAAACAGCATGGCTGAAAAATCGTCCGTTCTCACCGAGCTGTGTGCAGATCTTCATGACTGCGAAGTTAAGGCTGTCGATGAGTATGATAGAGCTGCAAAAGGTTTCATGAACTGTTCATTTGAAGAAAAGAGAAAAACCAATAACGAGGCTGACTTGCTGGTCCGCATCGGATCTCGATACGACACATACGTGAGCAAATCACCCGAGATATTTGAAGCAATAGCCGCTAGTCCTGAGGCATTGGCAGGGGAGCTTGAGAAAAGGGCACGACTCCTAATGCAGTGTAACTGGACGGGGCCCTTTGTGCCGCCAACTTTTGTCACTGCTGCTCAAGCGTTTTCTGTCGCAGCTGGACTCCGGCGCAAGGCACGGCAAAGTGCGATTGATGATGTCCGTGCGGCAGGATTTTACCTTTTGACGGCTATTAACTTTGAGCCTCAAAACATAAGTGATTGGGATCTGAGCTATTTTTGCCCTGTCGTTAACGATCAAGCCCTTAAAAGCGAATTTCGGGCGCATTTAGACATGCCCCCTGAGGAGCTCCGACAAACCGACCGGCTCTTGCGAATGATTCAGAAAAAATGCCCACATTCGAACTAAAGACGGCCTTGAAGCGTGTCGCGGCGGACGACTCTGCTATACAAGAGTTCGTGCGGATTTGGCCAGTAGTTGAGGCGATTCTAGAGGCTTTTTCAAAAGCAACGCAACTGCCAATTTTTGCCCACATCGGTGAAAGCCTTGTTTTTGAGTCCTCCAACGAGACGATGCCTCCATTCTGCGCGGTGATGTTAGGGTCGAAAGAGACTGCTGCGCGCTGTAGACATGATGCTTCTCGCCGAGCATCAAGGGTCGAGCCGGACATCGCAGATCGAGTCCAGTATTGCCATGCAGGCATGATTAGCGGACGTCGGGAGATCGATACCGGCTGTGCTGGCTCGTTGACTATCTTGTTTGGCGCGAAGCCGTCGACTGCCCCTGAAGCTATGCGGCGGCGACACGCAATTATCGAATCTATTTCGCAAATTGACGTTGACCTCGGCAACCGATTGAGCGAAGCCCATTCCCAAGACCACCGGTTGGACATACTTGATACATCAGACGCCACGCTAATGGATGCCATCGTGGTGATCCTCCAGGGCCTGTTTAACGCAACTGTTTCCTCCCATGTTCAGGCCATCAACATGGCCCATGAGCTTAGTCTCATGATGCTTGGTGCGGGACTCTTAGCCGAGGATATTGGTGATCTTCTAGGCGACGTAACGGAACCAGGGAAAGCGGTCGAAGCGCTGAAACATTTGACTACGGCGCACCGCCGCCTCCTCGCTGAATGTCAGCTGGGTCTGTTTGTGGTGCGCAATTTTCTTTCGTATCATAGTGAAACTCGCTACAAAGATGTAATGCGGCCTAGATTTACCGTCGTCAACCTCCTATCGGTTGTCCTAGATATGGTTGAATTGTACAAATTACCCGCGTCCAGGAAGCAAATTGCTCTTGATGTGGTGGGCATCGATGCATTGCCGTCCATACACGGCATCGAAATGGAGATCCGGCGACTTCTGCACAATGTCCTCAACAATGCCATCAAATATTCTTACCACTCAATTCCAGGAGTGCAGCGGACAATCAAAATTCGGGCGAAGGTCCCGCATGATCCGGGTTTTCGAGAGCGCCGTTTTGCACTTGTTGTGGAGAACTATGGCTTAGGCCTAACTAAGGAGGAGCATTCCGCGGCATTCAGGCCCGGTTTCCGTGGCCTACAGGCATTAGGGGAAGTTCCCATCGGTGCAGGTATCGGCCTATCCGAGGCTGTGAAAATCATGCAACTCCATCACGGAGAAATCCGACTACGCTCAGAAGAAGTTCATGCAGAAGCTTCCAAAGGTCCCACTTACAAGACTACCGTAGACCTTATCTTTCCGTATAAGTAGACTTTCCGCGCGGAGAAGACGATTATGATTCAACTTCTGTGGGCAGATGATGATGGTGATGAAGTACTCGAACCGCTTGGGCGACGGTTGATTCGGAAGGGCGACTTTAGCCTAATCAAAGTAGTCTCGTACTCTGAAGCAATAGAGAGGCTTGCCGAATCCCGCGTTCCGCACATCCCGGCCCTACTTGTTGATACCATTCTACCGCATGGCCTTGACAGCGGCGCGTTAAGAATGGATTTGGGCATTTTGCTGGCGGACAAAGCGGCAGAGCAAGGGGTTAAATCAGTAGCTTTCCTCAGCGTCGTTCGCCTCGACGAGGTGCTCGATAAGTTTACAGATCTCCAAGATCGACATCCGCGTGTCAAGTGGTCGTATTTTGATAAAATCACGTTGTTCGATCCCGGAATGATCGACAGCCTCGTTAAAGCATTGTTGCAGGGTTCATAAACAGTGATCATATACCTGATAGCTATCTGTGCCATACTCCTAGTCGCGCTTGTAGTTAGGTTTGTCCAACCGGAATTAATCTACGGCCTTCGCAGAGCAATCATCGGGGTGCGGATGAACAAGGCTTTCCTTGACCAAGACGCCGGACGGGTGGGTATTGATCGCAGTTTCGCAGACCTCATAATCACGGACTTGCGATATGAGACGAGAGACTATGATTACAGGTATGTATTGCAGCGCATCACAAAGCTCCGTGAACTGAGCCGCATGTTAAGCCCTCGCAGCAGGATCACCGATAGTAAGAAGGCCCCTGAGGCGGCGATCTGTGTGATTGAACTAGCGGGTATGCTGAAGAATCTTGGCGAGCAAATTAGCGACCAGTCCGAGGATCACAGTGCCGGCGGAGCCGTAGGCGCAAGTACTATGTTGGCATTGATTGGTAACACAAAGCGCGGGCGAGATGGGCTGAAACCTTTCACAAAGGAGCATGAAATCGAGGAATGGTTTTGTGAGCATCCAGTGAGCGTCGATCAGGTCGTAGAGTTGCTCATCGCTGCAGCTTTTGCTCTTTCCTACCGGCAACGCTCACAGGTCGGACCACAAGAAAAGGGAGACAGCAGCGATGATCTTTCCCTAGCAGTCATACGACTTGAGAAACGGCTTCGCCGGCTTGTTCGGCACATGTACGACAAGAAATTTGGGACGGCAACCGCGGTCCACCAACGATTTGAGGCCATAATTGGTTCGCGAGATCATGGGCTTTGCCTACAGCGAATGCAAAAGAGTCGTGGTGACGGTGCGACGGCTGCCGAGTTTATTGACTTTCTTTATATGAAACAACTATTGCATCTGATGTTTGAAGAGTGGGACATGTTTAGCCCGGTTTTCAACAATAAGGAATGGCTGAGTCTTAGGCTGGAGAGGATCATTCACGTTCGTAACGAGATTTTCCACTCGCGCTTGGTCAGCAAGGAAGAAGGTCAGTTAGCAATGACGTATTGCGCCGAAGTGGACAAGAACTTGGAGGGGTATTTTATGTCCAACGGCTAGGACGCCGCGCCAATTTCCTTTACTGGGGAAACCGGGTGGGAAACCGGGGACAGACGGGGCGTTCCCCACTTCGCGAAACGAGCGCGGTCCATCCTTTCGCGTTCCATGCCACAGGCTGGGACTGCGCACTGGGCCGCCACGCTCGCGGAATCCACAGCCCCACTGTGACATCTAACCTTGCCCTCAATCAAAAATCAGCCCATCATTGTCGAAGCACTGACGGTGAATACAGCCGGGAGAGAAACGGACCTAAGTCGGCCCAAGTCCTTTATCGGACGTATTTTACCCCTAACTCCTTTGGAAGACGTATTTTGCAGACACGTTTTTTCAAACCCCGCGCCCAGAAGGATTTTCAGGGGTGGAGCAGGGTGGGGGGCCCCCCAAACGAATGAAAGCAGCAATCCTGCGCGGCACCGCACAGCGCGTAGCACTCAGATTTATTAGCGTCAGAAATTCACAGGAGGGATTTCACAAGCAAGCACACATCGGCAGGCAGGGCCTTCCCATTCAAGGTTTCACCAACTCGTCAGAAAGCAAGCGCGCCTTCACCGCGAGATTATGTCCCCGCTCCAGGTCGCCGGCAGCGAGAGCTTCCTTGGACTGCGCCGTGAATTGCTTGACTTGATCCACCATCTCCTGCTGGCTGGGCGTAAGTTGGCGTCCCGCAATCTTCTTCAGGTTCTCCTCGGTTGCGGCGGTGAGCTGTTCGGTGGTGGAGCGCTGTTGCGATGCCTGTTCCGTAGTAGTTCCCCCTTTGAGCTGTACGGTGGGCTCTTCCGATCCTCCGTTTCTGATTACTACTTTCGGAGGCGGGCAGGGTTTCGCAGCGGGAGAAGCAGCATCGGGTGAACCAGCATTCGCCGAACCAGCGTTCGTTGAATCAGTTGAATTGCCGCCGACTGCCGGGTTCAGCGGAGTTGCGGAGTTTGAGCAATCCGGAGTGCCGGTTTTCTTGGGATGAGCTTGGTGCTTGGGAGATGGTTTGGCTTGACTGGTAGAATTCTGCGGCTGCGGGGCAGGAGGGGCGGGCGCAGGACCTGCGGTTTGCGCAGGCTGCGCCTGGGGTTGAGATGCGGCGGCGTTGCCCTGATCCTGAGCCGCCGACGCGCGCACGGCCGGCCGAGAGCCCGGACTACCCAGGCCCAGCAGACAAACCACGAGCATTGCGGCCGGGGTCATATTCAATCCTATGGGTGGCTAACTGTTTCAAGTTTACGCCCCGGGGCGTTGCGCGTTAAGGCAAGTTCCCGATTTCGTCATCACGCTCCGTCGTCACGCTTCGTCAATTACGCTTCCAGGCGGGCGGCAGCCTCGGGTTCGGAGGGCAGACACGAAGCAGCCAGCGGAATCCGGAACCGGAACGTCGTCCCCTCGCCTTCCGTCGATTCGAATTCCACCGAACCGTAATGCCATTGCAGGATTTGATAAGTCTGTGCCAGACCGATGCCATTGCCGTCTTTTTTGGTGGTGAAGTAGAGCTCGAAAATCTTATCGCGCATATCTTCATGAATGCCAATGCCCCTATCGCAGATCTCCGCCACGGCCACGCTGCCGTCATGGCGCGCCGAGATGGTGAGTGGGCCGCCCTGGGGCATAGCCTGCACTCCGTTGAGCACCACGTTGAGCAGGGCCTGCTTCATCAAATCGAGGTCCACCTTGATGGGCAGCGGCTCCGCGGGCAGGTCGCGCTGAATGTTGACGCCATGACGCTCCGCGTCCGGAGCGGCGAGCAGCACCACATCCTCGAGCAAACGGCGGAGGTCCACTTCCACCAGGTGCAACTCGCGGGCGCGCATGAAGTCAACCAGGGTTTGCACTACGCGATCGAGCCGCTGAATCTCGCTCCCGATGATGTCCATATGGCGGCGGGTGTCGGGATCCAATTGCGCCAGCTTGTTCTGCAGCAGCTGCAAGTGGAGTACGATCGCGTTGATGGGATTCTTGACCTCATGGGCCACGCCGCCGGTGACCCGTCCGCTGGCCGACAGGCGGCGGGACATTTCGATTTCGTCCCCGATGCGCTGCACCGATTCGGCGTCCCGCATGATAAGGAGCGCGCCGATCTGGGTGCCCTTTTCCTGAACGAAATCCAAGGAAACCTGCACCCGTCTGCCACCGGCAGCGCTAAACTCCCGTGGCGTGAGCGGACCTTTGCGCTCGAAAGCGTCGAGCACCAGAGTCCCCAAGGGAGAATCGCGGGAGAAAATTTCTCGCGCGGTCTTACCTAACAATTCTCCGCGAGGCCTGCCCAGGAAGCGCTCTACCGGAGCGCTTACCAGCACCACCTGCGATTCTCGAGTGAACAGCATCAGCCCGTCCTGCAGTTTGGACATGAGCTGGTCGACGTTGTCTTTCAGCGCGGAAAAAATTTCCCTGGTGTCGCGCATCTGCCGGCCCAGGTGGGCGATCTTCAGCGTGACCAGTCCGAATTCATCGTGCTCCGATTCCTTTCCCGAGAGCGCCTCGGTTGCTCCCGAACTGACGCTATCGAGGTTGCGGCTGATCTTCTTCAGTGGGCCGAGAGCGAGATTGGAGATGCCGGCGGCGAGCAAGAGAGAAACGAAAATTGATGCAAATGAAAAATAGAGAGCGTGCAGCAGGCGAGGCGTAATTTCACTCTTGAGCAGGGTCGTTGAAACCCCGATGCGGATGGTGCCAAAAGGTTCTCCGTTGAGCTCCAGCGGACAACTCACGTCGTAGACTACCGGCACTTCGTACACCAGACGGAGTTGTTCCCGGAAGCGAGCTGTCGCGACAGCGTGAAAATCCGGCCGTTGGGCAACCTGCTTGCCCACCAACTGGGGACGCGTGTGGAGCAGAGCCTTGCCCTCCGCATCCAAGATCGAGACATCGTAGACGTAAGGCCAGTAGTCCTTATCCGATTCAAGATTGTTCAAGAGGTTGGTATCCATCGGCAGATACTCGGCCAGCGCCCTCCGCACCGCCGCGGGATTGTCGGTGTCGATGCGGGTGCTGCTCACATCCGGCAGATCATTCGCGGCGAAGTAAGCAAGTTGCCGGGTCAGGCGGTAGGCGCCTTCGTAAGTGCTATTGATCCGCTGGCGAAGAATCTGGGAGATGTAAAGATAGGAGAAGGCAGTGACCATCGCGGTCACCATGAGGGTGATGGCGAACACGATAATGGCTTTACGTCGCATGAGAAAACAGTTGCCAGTTGCCGGTTGCCAGCGGCCAGTTGAAGCGGCGCGGCGGGAAGCGGCCGCTGAATTAGTAGGAAAATCCTATGCTTATCAATCCACACTGATCACTGACCATTGGGGCTCTCCTCTTTAGCTGGATCCGCCTCCGCCGCGCTGCTGCCGTACTCCTTGAGCTTATTATGAAGGGTTTTCAAGCTGATACCCAGAATTTCCGCAGCCCGCGTCTTGTTGTTGCTGGTGGACTCCAGGGTTTTGAGGATGAGCATTTTTTCCGCCTCACCCACCGTGGTGCCCACGCCCAGGCGGATTGCATCGGGATCATGGGCGCTGGTGCGCAGGATGGCATGGCCAAATCCGGGAGGCAGATGTTTCGTCTCAATCATGCTGCTGTCGCAGACAATCACCGCGCGCTCGATCGTGTTGCGCAGTTCGCGGACATTTCCCGGCCAGGTATAGTTGTTGAACAGATTCATCACCGCTTCGCTGACGGCGGCAACTTTGCGGGTGTGCTTCGCGCTCATCTCGTTAACCAGAAGCTGCACCAGGTCGGGAATGTCTTCCTTGTGCTCCCGCAGCGGAGGCATGTGGATGTTGAAGACGTTGAGCCGGTAGTACAGATCGCTGCGCAATTCTCCCGATGCCACCGCATCGTCCGGAACCTTGTTGGTAGAGGCAAGCACGCGCACATCCACGGTGGTTTCCACTTTACTGCCCAGACGGCGCAACTTGTGATCCTCGAGCACACGCAGCAGTTTAGCCTGTGTGCCCACGGGCATTTCCCCGATTTCGTCGAGCAAGATCGTGCCCCCTTCGGCCAACTCGAAGCATCCCGTGCGCCGCTCCAGAGCGCCGGTGAAGGCGCCTTTCTCGTGGCCGAAGATTTCGCTTTCCATCAGGGTTTCGGGAATGGCAGCGCAGTTGATCGCGACGAAAGGCCGCTCCCGCCGGGGACTGAGTTGATGGACGGTGCGAGCCACCAGCTCTTTGCCCGTGCCACTCGCTCCCGTAATCAGCACCGACGCCGTGCTGGGAGCGACCAGTTCGATCAGGCGGAAGATCTCCTGCATCTTGCGCGACGTGCCCCGCAGTTGCCCCAAAGATCCGGTATCCCGCAGCTTCCGGCGAGTACTCTCCAGTTCGGCGCGGGTGCCCAGCAGAGCCGACGCATTCTGCAGCATCGCGCGCAGGCGGTGGGTGTCGATGGGTTTGGTGATGTAGTCATAGGCTCCCAAGCGCATGGCCTGAACCGCGCTGTCGATGGTCCCTTGCGCCGTTACCAGGATCACCGCCATGGCCTGAGTCTGCTCGGCCAGCCGCTCCAGCAGTTCGATGCCACCCATGCGCGGCATCTTGAGGTCTGTAATGACGATGGAAGGAGTCCATTGCATCGCTTTCTCCAGACCTTCATGGCCATCGCGAGCGGTTTCGGCGCGATATCCCCAAGACGACACCAGTTCAGCGAGGCCGGTGCGCTCGTTCTCTTCATCTTCAACGATTAATATTTTTTCGTGGTTCATCCCTGGGTTCGTACTCGTTGCTTTTTGCCTCTAGGCTGAGTTTGAACTTCCACACCGGAAAGGACACAACTTCAGTCCTTGAGCCCGCCCTGCGCGAGCGTAACGAGTCGAAGAGTACCATAAGTTCAGCAGTTCAACTGCGGAATTAGCTGCTGGTCTTGCGTTGCGCCGAGCCTCCGGCAATCCATGCCTGTGCCATCAATCCAGGAATGCAGCCCCTAAAGGCACTTAAGTTAGTTTGCAAAACAGAGCCCGCGCAATCGGGGCAGGAGTGAAGCCGAGAGGAAGTAAGGATGACGGTATGCATCACACATCCGTGTGATCGATGTCATCTTTGAATGTAAATGTGAGCAATTTTGAACAGAATCGCTGCGGTCTGACTCGCTAGAATTTTTGCAAAATTGCAAGGCTCTTTTGATTCCTACTGTGCGGCGCAGTAAAGCCGAGAGGAAGAAGGATGACGCTCATGCGTAGATACAGCAATTGCGCGATTTGGTCCATAGCACTCCTACTGCTCATCTTCAGCCCCGGATGCTGCAGCCCCGGCGCCAGCCCCGTCTTACCCGCGCCTACAGTGATTTCCGTGTCCCCTCTTAGCGCTGCGATGGGCGTCTGTCCGAGCGCGGCAGTGACCGCCACTTTCAGCGCGGCGATGAATCCCGCGACGATCAATAGCACGACCTTTACGTTGACAGCGGGCACTCCGGCCGTGGCAGTGGCAGGAGTAATTACCTCCGATCCGACCAACACAATTTTTACCTTTACACCAAACGCCCCCGGCCTCGCACTGAGCACCAGCTATACCGCCACCATTACGACCGGAGCCACAGACGCGTCTGGCGTTGCGCTAGCCAGTAACCGTGTATGGAGCTTCACGACCTCTAGCGAAGCATGTGCTCCGCCCACCGTGATTTCCCACACCCCTGTTCTCACTGCCGGTATATGTCCCAGCACGGCAGTGACCGCCACCTTCAGCGAAGCGATGCTTGCTTCCACGATCAATACCACGACCTTTACTCTGACAACGGGCACTCCTCCCGTGGCAGTGCCAGGAGTGGTTACCTACACTGGGTCAACCGCGACCTTCACACCAAGCTCTCCCGGCCTCACAGTGAGCACCACGTATACCGCCACCATTACCACGGGGGCCCAGAACCTCAACGGCAATGCGTTGGCGAGTAACACGGTATGGAGCTTCACAACCGCTGCTGCAGCGTGTGCTGCGCCCACTGTGATTTTAACGGCCGGCAACTGTTCCAGCGCCCTAGTTCTTGCCACCTTCAACGAGGCGATGATTCCTAGTACGATCATCCAAAGTCCCGAAACAACCTTTACCTTGACGATAACGGGTGGGGCGGCAGTGCCAGGAACAGTTACCTACGATCCGTCAAGCTATGTCGCGACCTTTACACCAAGCCCTCCCGGCCTCACAGTGGGCACCTCCTACACCGCCGAAATTACCACGGGCGCCGAGGATCTCGCTGGTACTCCACTAGCAAGTAATGTTTCTTTGATCTTCACTCCATCTGGCACGGGATGTGGCGTACCCATTGGATCGACGGTCTGCACCTTCGGAGTCCTGGCCGGCTCCGCAGTCAGCAATACCGCCACTCCGACCCACGTTACCGGGGAAGTTGGCGTGTCGCCAGGGACTGCGATCAGTGGATTTACTCCTGAGGGAGGAGACGGAACAGCGGCTTCGTACGACGCGGGCGATGCGACTGCCGCGACGGCCCAGAATCAGTTGACCATAGCGTATGACTACGCCGCGGCACAACCTCCAGGGGAGTCCCTCCCCGGAGATATAGGAGGGGAAGAACTCACTCCCGGCGTTTATACGACGGCGTCCTCGCTGGGAATAACCGGGGACCTTAAACTCAACGGCGATGGTGTTTATATCTTCCAAATCGGGTCCACATTGACGACGGCGGCCGGTAATAGCCAAATCATCATGGAAGGCGGTGCCCTGCCTCAAAACGTGTTCTGGCAGGTCGGCAGTTCGGCGACCCTTGGAACCAACACAATTTTCGAAGGAATCATTATGGCTCAGGCGTCCATCACGCTTACCACCGGCGCGACGCTGAATGGCGACGCGCTGGCCCGGACGGGCGGAGTCACATTGGACGACAACCAGGTGAATGTACCACCCTGTCCATGAGGTATTCGGTAGTGAGATCAGCGTGAGGCTGGTCCACTACCGGGCAGGCGGGAAAAGCATGATTTTCGCTTTGAGATTGCTGTGAGTTAGAATTGCCGGTCCCCAAAAACGGGTGCCAAGAATAGGGACCGACTGGAGCTATTGGCTAGCAATTCTGTAATACGTTTTGACGCGGCTGTCGGACCTGAAGCGAAGGTATACCGCGTGTCGATATATGGAGGAAGGTAATGTCACTTCGTTCTGAGTTCAGCAAGGGTCGTGCGATCATCGGCCTGTCGGTTGTTCTCGCAGTATCACTCATTTCGAGCCCTGCGTTCGCGCAGAGCGACTCGAATCCCAAGTGGGATTTGTTTGCGGGATATCAATGGCTGCATCCCGGCGGCACGGTGCCCGCGGCTTTCGGCGATTACAACAATCCCACTCCCTACAATATCCCGGATATGCCTAAGGGATTTGGCAGCGCCCTCACGTACAACTTCGACCAGCATTGGGGTTTAGAAGCGGACTTCGGTCAGAACTGGTGTAACTGCAATTACGAGACCACCGGATCAGTCGGGCCGCGCTTGATGTGGCGGACGGACGGTGCGAATTATTTCTTGCACACTCTGATCGGTCTAAATCGAGTATCGGTGAGCGGTCTCAACGCGCAGAATGGAATAGGAGCGATCCTGGGCGGTGGCATGGATTTGCCCATCAGAAAGTGGTTCGCGTTCCGCTTGTTCGAAGCCGACTTCGTCTGGGGAAAGCACAACTATTCCCAATTTGCCGCTGCGCTGGATACCCCCAACCTGCAGCGTGTGGGGTTTGATGGCGCCCGCCTGCGCACTGGTTTCGTTTTCAGTTGGGGTGGCGCGCCCGAGGTTACGCCGGCCGCGAGTTGCTCCGTGCAGCCAGCCGAAGTAATGGTAGGTGAGCCGATCACGGCAACGGTTACTGCCAGCAACTTCAATCCCAAGCACACGGTCACGTATGCCTGGAGCGGCAACGGAGGCCAGGTTACCGGCAAAGACACGACCGCGCAGATCGACACGACGAACGCGGCTCCCGGCAGCTACGCCGTCACGGCTCACGTGACGGATGCGAAAGCTAAGACCAATAATGTGGCGAGTTGCTCGGCGAACTACACGATTAAGCCGTTGCCGCCGAAGAACCCGCCCACCATGTCTCTTTCCGCCAACCCGACCAGCCTGCAGGCCGGTGGAACCGTAAGCTTGTCAGCCAACTGCACCAGCCCCGACGGCGTTCCGGTCTCTGTAGCCAGTTGGACCGCGAGCGGCGGCACCGTCTCCGGAAGCGGCAGCTCGGCCACGCTCAATACCGCAGGCGCATCGCCGGGTGCGATTACGGTCGGTGCTACCTGTACCGACACGCGCGGCCTGACCGCTCAAGCCTCCACGCAGGTGATGATTGAGAACCCGCCACCGCCGCCGGTCAATCCAGAGATCGCGCGACTGGAAGCCCGGCTCTCGTTGCACAGCATTTACTTTGTGGTTGACTACCCGAAGGTTGCAAATCCCAAAGGCGGTCTGCTGGCCAGTCAACAGAAGACGTTGATCTCGCTGGCTGACGACTTCAAGAAGTATCTCGAAAGCAAGCCGGATGCGAAATTGATTCTTGGAGGCCACGCCGATATGCGCGGCTCCGTGGAATACAATCAAGCGCTCTCCGAGCGCCGTGTGAACCGTACCAAGAGCTTCCTCATCGAACAGGGCGTTCCCGAGGCCAACATCGACACCAAGGCGTTCGGCAAGGAACACAACCTGACCGATGACGAGGTGAAGGGTGAGGTGGATAGCAACCCCGAACTGACTTCGGAAGAGCGGGCGAGGGTTCTCAAGAACATTGTGACGATCAGGATGGCGAGCAATCGCCGGGTGGACGTCACCTTGAGCACGACCGGTCAAACATCGGTCCGCCAATACCCGTTCAACGCCGCGGATGCCTTGACGCTGATCGGCGGCAGGGAGGGCGAGGCCAAGAAGAAAGTGGCCAAGCCAGCGCCGAAGAAGAGCACCAAGAAGCCGTAACGGCGTACCGGTAAGGCCGGAAAAACTTTCGCGGAGGACGCCATCGTCCTCCGCGATTTTCTTTGCGGGAGCGATGGTGTTTCTCGCCAAGCCTCTAGCGTATGGTCAATTATTGCGAAGTGCGCTATGCCCCCGCTCGGTTCTCGAAAGTTCGTAGAGAAGTATCACGCGACCGCTATTTGGAATCTCTTCCCGGCCGACGAACGCGAACCCGAACTTCCGTAAAATGTGCTCCGACACGGCATGTCCCTGCTCGACATCCGCAAAAAGACGACGCAGACCCAGGCGGTTAAATGCGACGTTGATAAAGGCTTTCGAAGCCTCCGAAGCGAACCCTCGACCCCAGTAGGGCTGGGCTAGAAAGTAGCCGAGATATACCTCCAGCCCATCCTTGGCACCGCGCAAGCCACAGCATCCGATGTATTTCTCTTCTGCCTTCAGAATCGTTGCCCACAGCCCGTAAGTTTCGGTCGGCCGACCGAGATATTCATTCCGGAACCGATGCTGAGCTTTTTCCAAAGGCCACGCTTGCCCGCCCACAGTAACGACGAACCTCGGGGTCGCTCTGCATTTGGACAAAATCGGCCTCGTCCTCCGCTTCGTGCGACCGGAAAAGCAGTCGTTCTGTTTCGAGAAAAATCATCGTGGTTCGCCCTGAACTGTACCACTTCTGCGACAGCCCCTAACGGGGTGCACGGATGTCCCGAGCGTGAAACCTGCAGTTTCTACACGGCCGGCTGCTTATGAGGTCCGTATGTGCTTGATTCCATTATCTGGAACTGGTATTTCACTTGCCACTAGCCCGAGACAGAGGATCGAGCAACCATAATTAGCGTGGCTAGATATTCTTCCAAGTCCGCATGGCTCACGCTCTGTCTGGCAGTGGGCATCAGTCAGGGATGCGCACGGCCCGGTGTTTTCCATCGCCCGAATGGGGATGCGAACTCTTCGGCGGGTGAGCAAAAGCCCCCGTTCCACCAAAGCCCCGATCATGCATCGGACGACAGCGTCCGGCCGGAGGTTCCACTCGATCCCAGGTCGGAAAGCGGCGCGCCCTTCCGTAGCCCATTGCAGCGCAGCTTGCCCGTCGGCACACTCATCACTGTCCAACTGGAGAGGTCACTCGCCATCACGCGGGTTCGTGCGGGGGACGCATTTACAGCCGTGACCGGGCCACTCAGCATTGACGGCGATATATTAATCGAACGCGGCACCCCAGTGCGCGGACGGGTTGAATTTGTTCAAGCGGCTGCACCCCGGCCTGGTTTGAGTCCGGATCCGGGATATGTTCGGCTCAGTCTGAACACAATCACCGTCGATGGCAGAGTACTCCCGCTTCAGACCTCAAGCCTGTTTGCCCAAGGAACCTTGCAATCTAGCGCTTCGCCGGGTGGCGGCGGGTCAGTCTCAGGGTCCAACGACTTTCTTGTGCTGAAAGGACGCCGCCTGACGTTCCGGCTCACGGCTCCGGTTGTCCTCACGGGTCCGAACTCGATTGCTGATCGCCAGTATTCCGGCGCTTCCAGCCCATAATCCGCTGAATCCCTAACTCGCGTAGGCATGAGATGTTTTAATTGTTTTCCGCTAAGCCCAACAATCAACAGCTTCTTCCGGCGTTTTCCACAGCTTCAGTCCCGATTTGAGTGACATCTGCCCTTCGCAGTGTCAGATTGGGCCTCCTATAGTGGGATCGAAAACAGGAGAAGTGGATTACGATCCAGACCGGCCGCTCCCATTTCGGGAACACCGAAGTATCAGCGAGCCATCTCGGGGTTCCTTGCAGCACTCCTCCTGCGGCAAAGTATCAATTATGAACGCTGCCACGCCATTTCCGCGGTCGGATTTCTCGGAGGCGGAGAACGCCGGAACGGGTTTCCGTTCCATCTTCGAACACGCTCCCGTGGCCGCAGCCCGCTGCAACCGGCAGGGAGTGATTGTCGAGATGAATCCCGCGTTCGAGCAGGCCCTGGAACTTGAGCTCAGGAATAAGCGCTCATTCCGGCTTTGCGATTTGGTTTCTCCCCAAGACCGCCATACAACCGAGTTGCGTTTGAGCGAGTTGTTCGATTGCACCCGCGACAGCATCCGCATAGAAGGCCGCAATAGGGAAGGCTGCAACGCTGCGCTCGGGCTCGCAGTCACCAACTGGACCGCATGGCGCCTGCCTGGGTTTGTGGAGGAACCCACCCATGCGCTGCTTATCGCCGACCGCAACTACGATGTCGGTCCTGTAGAGGAAAGCCTGCTCCAGAGTCAGCGCTGGGAGGCCGTCGGCCGGCTGGCAGGCGGCGTGGTGCATGACTTCAACAACCTGCTGACCGGCGTGATGCTGTACTGCGATCTCTTGCTCTCGACTTTGGATGTGCGTGACCTTCGACATCGCTACGCTGGCGAGATTCGCTCCGCCGTTATGCAAGCCGCTGGGCTGGTCGGGCAGTTGCTCGTTTTCGCCCGGCCGCAAGCCACTCAGGTCCGTGCCTTGTCCCTTAACCAAATTGTCCATGCCATGCAGCATCTGCTCACCCGTCTTATCGGCGAGAACATTTCGCTCGAACTCCGTCTCGATCCGGATTTGGGTCCAATCAAGATCGACCAGGCCCAGGCCCAGCAGATCCTCCTCAACCTGGTTCTCAATGCCCGCGATGCGATGCCTGCCGGCGGCCGCATTGTGGTTGAGACCAGCAACTGTAAGTTCCAAACCGTAACCGGGTCCGGGGTGGAAAAGCCTGGCGCCACCTTCCCCTGCGTTCTGCTCGTGGTCGGCGACAACGGCCGCGGCATGGACGCGAAAACACGCCAGCGCCTCTTCGAGCCTTTTTTTACCACCAAGAACGCCGGCCAAGGCACTGGTTTGGGACTCACCACCGTCCGCAGCATCGTTACCACAAACCGCGGACTGATTCATGTAACAAGCGAACCGGGCCGTGGGACGCAAGTCATGATCCTGATCCCCCGGACATTCCAGTCCACCGATGCAGAGCTGCCGGACTCAGCCCGTCCACATTCCGATCCATCAGCAACGCCATCCCAAGAAATGAAGAAGGAATCACTCTTATGACATCAGCAGCCGTCAGTCCCTCGATCGCCACTCCTCAAATCATGGCCGCCAATTTTCTCAACCTCCTCATCGTCGACGACGAACGATCCATCCGGGAAGCCTGCCGCGAAGTCGCACTCTCGCTGGGCTTCATGGCCCATGTCGCCGATTCCGCCGAGCATGCCTACCGCTTGCTGCAAACCCAAACCATCGATGCCGTTCTGCTCGATCTGCGGCTGCCCGGGGCCAGCGGTCTGGAGGCGCTCCGCCAGATCAAAGCCCTGCGGCCGGAAGCTCTCGTGATCGTGGTCACCGGCTACGGCACGGTGCAGTCGGCCGTGCAGGCCATGAAGCAGGGCGCTTACGAATACGTCACCAAACCCTTCAGCATCGACGAACTCAAGCTCTTGCTCGAGCGCGTGTCCAACCATCTCAAACTGAAGACGGAAAACCGAATCTTGCGCGAAAAGCTGAAGTCCAAACAGGGCTATGGCGGCCTCGTCGGCCGCTCCCCGGAGATGGAAAAGCTGTACCGCATCATTGCCAAGGCGGCCAACAGTTCCCATCCCGTGTTGATTTTGGGTGAGAGCGGTACCGGCAAGGAAATGGTCGCCCGCTCCATCCACTACTCCGGGCCTTTTCGCGACAAGCCCTTCATTCCCGTCGACTGTGGCTCGCTTGTGCCCACGCTGATCGAGAGTGAACTGTTCGGATATGTGCGCGGCGCGTTTACCGGCGCCAACCAAGCGAAGGACGGGCTGCTGGCCATCGCCGAAGGTGGAACCATATTTCTCGACGAAGTAGGAGAGCTTCCAGTCGATCTTCAATCGAAGCTTCTGCGCGCCATCCAGGAAAAAGAGATTCGCCCCGTCGGCAGCACGCGCCGCGTTCCTATCAACGTCCGCATCCTGGCCGCCACCAACCGCGACCTGGAGCAGGCTGTGACCGAAGGCGCCTTCCGCCGCGATCTTTATTTCCGCCTCAACGTGCTTAGCCTCCGCATCCCGCCGCTGCGCGAGCGCCGCGAGGATATCCCTCTGCTCATCGCCCATTTCATGGAGCGTGCCTCGCGCGCCTCGGCGCAGGAAAGAACTCTCAATGACGAAGCCCTGAAGGTCTTGCTGGCCTATGACTGGCCGGGTAACGTGCGTGAGCTGGAAAACTGTCTGGAGCGCACCTGCGCCTTTACCAGCGGACCGGTGATCCATGTTCCCGACCTCCCGCCGGCCATTGCCAGTACCGCGATCACCGTGGCGGTCCCTGGGAACGGGCACAGTCAAAACAAAATCGTTCCCATGGCTCTGTTGGAGAAACAGACCATCCTCAGCGCCATTGCGGAGTTGAACGGCGACAAGTTGCAGGCTGCGCGCCTGCTCGGCATCGGCAAGACAACTCTGTATCGCAAGCTGAAGGACTACGCGGCACAAGCCTAACAGCCGTGCTTCCAGAAAGGGGTTCAATTATGAAATGAATTTGGACCCTGGTGTGGTCCGCAATGGGAACGGCGAACTCGTGTAGCGCTGCATAACCCCCGTATTTTCAATGAAGACGTTTGTGGCGGTTCGCGTGCTATCGAACAGATATGATCTTACTCATAACACCTTCAGCACGCGGTCTAGAGTGCGCCGCTACTCTCAAAGAGTCCACTGGCAGTGAAACCCATTGGGCTGAAAATCTACAGCAAGCCTTGGCCCGGCTGCGGGAACAGGCCTACTCCGCGGTGGTCATCGACCAATTTCTGCTGGAAAACGAGCCCGCCGAAAGCGACCAGGTGCTCGAACACCTGGGCACCGCCTTTCCCGTCTACCTCAACTTCGCGGTCAGTGGCATGGAGCGCTTGCTGCGCGAGGTTCGCTCGGCTTTGCACCGCCGTGAGCGCGAGGAGACTCAGGCGCGCCGCGCGGTCCAGCAACAGCTTCGCAGCGAGATGTGTGAGAGCCTTACCTCCATGCTGCTTTCCTGCGAATTGGCTATGTCCATTCCCGGTGTCCCCAGCCCTGCGGCGGAAAAAATCCGCGCCGTTGACAGCCTCGCCCGCGAAATGCGGCTGAGGCTGGCAGCGAACTGATGCGTTGCTCCGGGAACGTCCCCCTTGGCGGTTCCGGCCGCGCCCTAAAGCCTTGCGGATTCCTACCATCGGAAAAAACATTTCCGGCCTCACCCCATTCGCACTAGAATAGGCAGCGCGGTCGCCGGATTCCGCCACCACCGCGGCATCCCGCACGACGGAGGCCTTTTGCACGTTCTGATCACTGCCGATACCATGTCCGGCTCCTGGACCTACACCCGCGAACTGGTCACGGGATTGGTCACCCGTGGCGCGCGCGTCACCTTGGTCAGCTTCGGCGAGATCCCACTTCCCGACCAGACCGCGTGGATGGATCTCCTCCACGGCCTCGAATACCGCCCCACGGCATTCCGCCTGGAGTGGATGGACGAAGCTCCACAGGACCTGCCGGAGTCGGCGGAATTCCTCGCGGCCCTGGTACGCGAAGTCCAGCCTGACGTGCTCCATCTCCACCAGTTCTGCCATGGCGATCTTCACGTCGATGTTCCCCGCGTGATCATGGCCCACGGCGATCTCATCAGTTGGGCGCAAGCCGTGCAAGGCTGCACGCCGCAGCCCACGCCCTGGCTCAAGTGGTATCGCGATACCGTAATCCGCGGCATCGCCGCCGCCGATGCCGTAGTCGCGCCCTCGGCCTGGATGCTCGGCACGATTCGCTCAACCTACACCCGCCCACGCCGTGAAGCCGTCATCTATCCCGGACGCAATCCTATCTTCTTCAATCCTTACACCAGCAAGGACGACTCCGTGCTCTCCGTCGGCCGCCTCATCGATGCCGGCAAACAGGTCTTCCTGCTGACGCAACACTCCTATCCGTTCCCGGTATGCATCGTAGGCGCGGAGCAAACGGTGCCGGTTCCGCGCATTCCCATTCGCGCCGACGTCAAAGTCTCCACCAGCCAGGCCACTCTCGCCATCCGCGGCCCCCAGACCGACGCTCAACTGCGCGCCCTCTACAGCCGTGCCGCCGTCTACGCCGCCACGCCGCGCTACGAGCCGCTGGGCATGGCGCCGCTCGACGCCGCTTTCTCCCGCTGCGCCATCGTCGCCAACGATATTCCCACCTACCGCGAATTCTGGGGCGACGCTGCCCTTTATTTCCGCACCAACGACGCCGGCAGCCTTGCCACAATCCTGCGCAATCTCGACTCCGACCGCGCCCTGCGCCAGGCCTATGCCGACCGCGCCTTCGCCCGTGCCCGCGCCCGCTTCACCGCCAAGCGCATGATTGACGACTACCTCGAGCTCTACCGCAGCCTCGTCTCCGCCGATTCCCTCGCCGCCTGAACCCGGATTCCTGCTCGGGGCATAGTCGCAGTCGGCATGAAGCCTTGGCGTCAACCGGTGAATTCGTGCGCCACCGCGCCGCGCATGTTCAGAAAAAAGTAAAGTCAAGCAAAGTTGCGCTGAAGTGCAGACGGGTTATGTGGGTGAGAAGGTCGCGGTCGTCATACTCAAACTCGTATACTTCTCCATAAGCGCTTGCGCCGGGTAGATTCACGGTCTTCCTCTGCAGTCTCTCGTGGCTGTCGTATTCGTAAAGACGCTCGCCCATGTGCCCCATGTCCACCCGTTCCAGCAGGCCGCGGGAATCGTACAGGTAGGAATCTGACCGAATCGTCTCGCCGGTTGGATTAGAGTAGGTTGCTCGCCAGAGCGTGCCGCCGGCATCGCGATCCGCAACAATCGTGTAGTGCAGCCTGTCGGGCGCGGAGTACATCCGCTTTTCTTTCCAGCCGCGATTGTCGTATGCAACGTCGAACCGCCAATCGACCTTGCCCGATCCTTCATAAGCGATTTCCTGGACGAGCTTACCCTCACCATCGTAGAACCACTCGTGGATCAGTTTGCCGTCTCGGTCGAATTGTTGGTGGAGAGTTTTGTTTCCCTGCTTGTCATACGTTAGCAGACAGCTTTTGAAGCGATTCGGGGATGCCACTTCGTTGACGATAGCGGAAGTAAACCCAGTCACCGACTTTACGCCGCATCGGTGAGCGGCCTGGTCAGGAATTGGAACCTCTTCCTCGACAAAAAGCGGATCCTGCAGACGATTCACGGACTCGATCCTTCCGGGTCATCGCCGCGCCGAGCGTGCGCCGGCGCTAGCTTAGGGTGCAACCGTTGAAATAATTGGCCTTATAACCGGACTCAACAGCAGACCGCCGCCGTCGTGAATAAGATCATCCACCGTTTTGGTGAGATGAGGAGTCGCTTCGTTATTGTACCGGTCGACCAACTCCCGGTTCAGTTCGGTCTCGGTCCTCTCGGCCACTCCAAAACCTCGAAATTTGCCGCCGCCGAGGCAAATCGCATTTTCACCTTGCCAATAGCCCCCGGGCACCCTCGTTGTGTAATCCTTGAAGTTCTTGAAGTACACCCAGTCTCCCGGAAGGATTTCGGACTTGCTGGAAACGGTGATGAGGTTGTATTTCTTGTCGGGCGCAACCCACAAAGGCTGAGCGGACACCGCCGATATCTCGATTCCCGCCGGAAACTTGGCGTTGAACTTAGCCGCACCCAAGCCCTTTAGCATCGCAAAATATTGGATGGCAACTGTCATCGACATGCATTCCAAGCGAGTGCCGGCCCCCGGCGCGAAGATTGCTTCAATCGCGTCCGAAGGCTTCTTCCCGGACGGAAGTGGCGCTTTGAGCTTGAAATTCACTCCGGAACCGATGTGATCCCAGTAGGTGCTGTTCAGATAGGGCGGATTGGCGCTGTCGTAATAGGCGCAACATCCCTTGTGAACCTCTTCAATGCCCTTAATAGCATTGGCCCTAATGCGAACCTCGTTACCCATTTGTTCATAGCTGCTGAAGGTGAAAGTCGGAGGCTTCCCTCCATTGTCCATCTGCTGGACAAATTCCTTCATGGCCGGGCCGAAATTGTGGGTGAGGTGATCGTAGTACTCTGCCGTTGGCGTGTAAGGGTTGCCTCCGACGACAATATTTCTCTGCAGCACAGGCCTCGTCTGCGCTTGCCGGAGCACATGGGATAGCTCGCGCGTGAGCAGCAAACCGCGGCCGGAGAGGTTGGAGGTTCGAGAGAAGTCTCCGCCCCGCGAGCGTGCGAGCATCGTCGCTTGCGATGCAGTCCTTTGGCCCGGGTCACGCTCGGGGCTATTTTCCGGCACGGCCAGATGCTGCCGCTGAAGCAGTCGCAGCAACGCCCGATTGCCGATGGAACGCTGCAACGCGAGCAAAGGATGTTGCGCCGACGAGTCCGCCGCGCGGGAAACTCCCGCTGCACGAGCCGCCGTCCTCGCTTCCTTAGCCTGCAAATAAGCTCGAATCCTCTGTTTCCTGCGCAAGATGTCGCCCATAACCGCATATCATACTCCTGAAACAAAATCCCTAGCGAGGATCTTGGGTTCGGACTCCTAACTGGTAGCTTTCCCCAAGTCAATCCTGCCCCCGCGACACGCGCCCCCGCTTAGTGTTATCTTTTTATCCTTACTAGAAACCCGTAAGGTTGGAGGAATCAAAGTCATGGCTCAGGTAAAAATCACAATCCGCCCCAATGGCCCCTTCCGCGTGGAAGCTCCCGAAGGTTCGGTTGAACTCGTCAACGCCAACGGAACCGCGTACGACCTCACCGGCAAGCCCGCATTTTCTCTCTGCCGCTGCGGAGGCTCGGTCAATAAGCCTTTCTGCGACGGCACCCACAGCCGCATCGGATTCCAAGGCGCGGAACTGGCAGTCAAGAAAGCCGACGGCTAGAATTCAGGGGCCCGATCAGACGCCCAATCAGACGAAAGATGACCGACCAACTCGACCGCCAACTGGGAATGAAACGTAACATCACGCGCCGTGATTTCCTCAACGGCGTGGCCGTCACCGCTGGCGCTGCCATGATGCCGTGGCATCTGTTCGCCGCTGGCGATCCCGAGAAGTCGCCAGCCTACTATCCTCCCGCGTTAACCGGACTACGTGGCAGCCATCCCGGGTCATTCGATGCCGCGCACTCGCTGCGTGACGGCACTTTCTGGGACGCAGCCGGCACGCCGCAAGACACCGGCGAGAACTATGACCTCATCGTCGTGGGCGGCGGCCTCAGCGGCCTCTCCGCTGCGCATTTTTACCGCAAGCTCGCGGGCGCGAATGCGCGCATTCTCATCCTCGACAATCACGATGATTTTGGCGGGCACGCCAAGCGCAACGAGTTTCGCGTAGGCAACGCCTTCCGCCTGGGCTTTGGCGGCACCTATTCGATTGAGAGCCCCGCGCCTTACAGCCGGGAAGCCCGCGCGCTGATCGAAGAGTTGGGCATCGATGTAGCTTCGTATCCTAAATATCACGACGCGAAGTTGTATCGCTCGCTGGGTTTGCGTCCGAAAATCTTTTTCGATAAGGAAACTTTCGGCGCAGACCGGCTGGTGACCAGCCCTTCCTCGTTCGGTGGCGGCGAAAAAGATTACGCCAATTCCGATGAGCGCTCCTGGAAGCAAATGCTGGCGGAAGCTCCGATTGCGCCGCAAGCCAAGGCCGATTTCGAGCGCCTGCTTCGCGACCAGCGTGATTACTTTCCGGGCCTCACTTCCGCGGAGAAAAAAGCCAAGCTCGCGCGCATGAGCTATGCCAGCTTCCTCAGGGACGTTGTTAAAGTTCACGAGGACGTTGTGAAGCTCTTTCAAGCCGTGCCGCAGCCCCTGTTTGGTTTGGGAATCGATGCGGTTCCGGCGCAGGACGCATGGGGATTCGACCTGCCAGGTTTCGCAGGCATGAAGCTCGATCCCGCGCCGGGCAAGGGAATGAATCGCGACGCGATTCCAAATGAAGAAGCGGAAAAATATTTCTTTCACTTTCCCGATGGCAACGCGGCCATCGCGCGGCTTCTCGTGCGCAAGCTGATTCCCGATGCGATTCCCGGAAACTCCGCCACAGACGTGGTTCTGGCGAAGGCGAATTATTCCCAGCTGGATTCGGCTGCATCGCCGGTAAAGATCCGCTTGAACAGCACTGGGGTGCGCGTAGAACATGTGGGCGACCCTGCCACGGCAAAAGAAGTGGAAGTGGCGTACGCGCGCGGCGGCAAAGTGTGTACGGCGAAGGCGAAGAACTGCATCCTGGCTTGCTGGCATGTGGTCATTCCATACATCTGCGAAGAGCTGCCCCAGAAGCAGCGCGAGGCTTTAGCCTCCGCGCAGAAAGTTCCGTTGCTCTATACCAACGTTGCGCTGCGCAACTGGACGCCGTTTCAGAAGTTGAACACGAATGCGGTCTATGCGCCGGGCTGCTATCACACGCGAGTCGGCCTCGACCTGGCGGTAAGCATTGGCGGCTATGAGTGCGCCCGCAAGCCGGAGGAGCCGATCGTGGTTCACATGATGAAGACTCCATGCCAGCCCGGCCGGCCGTCGCGCGAGCAGCATACTCTGGGCCGCATTGAATTGTTCGAAACGTCGTTTGAGACCATGGAGCGCAATATCCGCGGCCAGCTTGCCCGGATGCTCGGCGCGGGAGGGTTCGATCCCGCCCGGGACATTGCCGCGATCACGGTGAACCGCTGGCCGCATGGTTACGCCTACGAATACAACTCGCTGTTCGATTCGTTCTGGCTGGAGGGCGGCGAGACTCCGTGCGAAGTGGCGCGGAAAACTTTCGGGCGCATCGCAATCGCCAACGCGGATGCGGGGGCTTACGCCTACACAGATGAGGCGATCAATCAGGCGTGGCGGGCTGTGGGGGAGTTGAAGAGCTAGCCCTGAGTACCGGCTTGGCGAGTGCCGAGGAATAGTCTTCGAAACACGGCGATTCCATCGCACCGTTTACATATCGACATTTATCTATCTATTGCGCGCCCTTCAGTTGCGCCGCCTTGCTTCTTGCTTCCTGAGCTTGTTGCGACTGGCCTTTAGCTTGGTAAGCGCTGGCGAGGGCGGTCTCCAATTCGGCGTCATCGCCACTTTGTTGTTTTTCTTTGAGGTAGGCGCCGATCGCCTCGTCGTATTGGTGCAGCTTGGCATACGAGACGCCGAGGTTGTAGTAAACGCCTCCTGACTGCGGATCGAGACACGCGGCGGTTTTGTATTCTTCGATGGCCGCCGGATGATTTTCTTCGGCGGCGAGCGCCAGGCCAAGGCCGTAGTGAGCCTCGGCGTTGTTCGCATCTTGAGTAAGCAGCTGGGTGAAAGTGTCCTTCGCGTCCTGCGGACGATTCTGGTTCAAGTACACCATCCCCAATAGAGAGCGGGCGCCGGCGTGTTGCGGCTGGAGTTCGAGCACGCGCTTGAGTTCCGTTTCCGCCCGACTGTACTCACCTTGGTTGAAATAAGCTTGCGCCAGATCGAAATGTGCAGGGACAAGATCGGGGCGCTGCTTGACGATCTTCTCCAGTCGGGCGACGGCGCTGCTGGACTGGTTGTCGTCGAAAAAACTGGCTCGTCCCAGGCGCAGCGGCAAGCCGTGATAGTGCGCCAACTCCATCGCCCCGCCGGCGAGCACGAGAGCCGCGGCAACAAAAATGGCAACGCGGCGCAGGTCGTGGTCGTGTTGTGGCGCGATGAGGGCGATGAGCGCGCCGAGGGTCAATCCAGTGACCAGGCCGCCGATGTGCGCAGCGTTGTCGGTGGTGCCGATTGCCGCTCCGAAGATGAGGTTGTAGATAACAAACATCGCCAGGCTGCGCAGCGTGCCGGAGAGCGCGGCGCGCGGCACAGAGAACTCGCCTAACTTGAATGCGGCGATAAGTGCGCCGGCGAGGCCGAAGATGGCTCCAGAAGCGCCGACGCTGGGTGTGCCCGGATGCCACATGACGCTGGTGAGACTGGCGCCCACACCGCAAATGAGATAGATGGCGGCGTAGGTCCAGCGTCCGTAGAGCGATTCGCACAACGCGCCGAGGTTCCACAGGCACCACATGTTGAAAGCGATGTGGATGATGCCGCCGTGAACGAACACGCACGTCAGCAGCCGCCACCATTCGCCCGACAGTGTGTATGGTCCGAAGTTTGCGCCCCACAGGATGGTCTCTTGAGGAGAGAAGTCCATGATGGTGGAACCGGCCAGCGCCATGCCCAGGAATACGGCAACGTTGATGCCGAAGATCACCTGCGTGAGGCCCACGCTGGATTCACTGCGTACCCAGGGAGTGGGCATGACGGGCTGCGGCGCATCGTCGGCGAGTTCGCCACGCTGATACGCTTCATGCCGCACGCACCACTGGCAAATCTTCTTGCCAAAGGACAAGCCGGGAAGCTGGCGGCCACATCGAATGCAGTTTGCCATGGGGCTATGAAAGCGTATCAGGAATTGTGCGCGCGAAGCGAGTGAGTGAAGGTTCTAGCTGTGGCTTCACAGCGAGGCGGGTGCGACCGCCCCCAAAACTGCGGAAACGATACGTCACAGGTTGCGGGTCAAGGCCTCGATCTCGGCGGGCTGGAGCTGGGCGAATGCGGCCGCGGCTGCCGTTCTGAGTTCGTCGTAGGTCTTGGGGCCGTCGAGGTCGGCGGCTTTGCGCAGGCGGGCTAGATCGGGCGTGGGGATGATTCCGAAAGCATAAGGAAGCAATAACCAGGTGCGAATCCTCAGCCGCGCGGACCCGGTATACAGGCGGGTCTTGATGGCTGCATCCTGCAGCTCGGAACCGAATTCGGAGTTGCAGCCATCCTCCACACACAGGGCGTTGCCAAACTCGACAAGAACCATGGAATTATGGGACATGCGCAACAGCAGCTCCCGATAGATGCGCATGCGCCGGCGCTGCGCCGCGCGGAAGCTGCGCGGACTCAAGCTCCAGCGCAAGGCAAAATCGGCCGCGGGATCGAGCAGCGAATCCACCAGCGACAAGTCCACGGGATACAGGAAATGCACCACATCGTCGATATCGCGCATGGGAACGCCCCGCCACGCGCAATACAACACAAAAATCAGCCCCAGCACGCCCATGGCGACGAGCATCCACATCAATATCATGGAGAACATGGCTAACGTATCCTCCGTATCGAATTCAGGTACCGCTCCAGCATGGCCTGGTATTCCTTAAAAGCTTCCGGGGAAGGGGTCGGCAGATTCGGATTCGGAGTCTCGGGTTTTTGTGGCGCGCTGAAAAACCAAATCCAAATCATTACGGCAAGAGAGTATGCCACAAGTAAGGACCAGCCCCACAAAAATCTGAATCTTGTTCCAAAATCCGAAAATTTCGTGGTCATCAGCAACGCCACCACGGAATAGAGCCCGAAGCCGGTGGCAATGCCAAATGGATATTGCCGCCAGCGCAGGCCAAGGACCAGGACGATTACCACCGTGGCAACGAAGATAAGCACCTGCACGCAGCGGACGGCAATTTCGCCAACGACGATGTAGTAGTAGAGGCCGCTAAACTGCGGCGGAGACGCATGAGCGCGGGCCAGGCTCAGGCCGATGCCCAGGATAAGGGCCGTGGGAAAAATCAGGCGGGCCCACCTGGTGCGGGCTAGGTTTCTTAGAACTGTGCGAATCAATTCATACATCACTAGGATTCCGAGAACGTCGTAGCCTGCCTCGGTGATCCAATAGGTGGCGAAGAGAGAGTGCGCGTGGTTATGCGTCGCGAACCTCGCCATATCCGCAGCCACTGCGAATGCCACGTAGGCAAAGAACCACGGGCACACTTTGTACGCGCGCCTCCGGACCAATAGGAAGAGCAATAGAGCCAGAAGGCCCAGCGGGATGTACCGAAGGAGAAGGTTCATGTAGCCGGGAGCAGCTTATCTCATCTGCCCCCGGTTTTCGAGAGTAATTTCGCTTAGGCCGCGATTTTCCCCGCGAGCGGTTTGGCCACACTCCCAGCGGGTGGGAGCTCCGACCCGTCGGCGAATGCTGCCGAGGCGAACGATAACAGCAACAGCGCGACTGCGAGGAAGCGTTTCATTTGTGTTTATCCTTTGTGTGGGGAAATACCCCAGGGGAAACAGTTTAATCGGGGAAGCAAGTTTCGAACCATTTTACTAACGGAGCGGCCCTGTTGGACGGGGCTCGGCCTAGGCGTCGCGTCCCGGCGCGTCGGCCCCGAGCAGAGAGCGTAGGCCGCCTGCCGCCAGCGGGTGCCGAAGGTTAGGGCGAGCATCACGGGCATCGTCCACGGGAGGGCGTCTTCCGGGAAACAAGTCTAACCGGGGAAGCAAGGGGAGACGTTTTTCGGGCTGAGGGCGGGCGAAAAACCAAATCCAAATTAACATGGCAACCGAGTACGACGTTAGTGAGGTCACGCTGAACGCGGATCTGAATCTTGTTCCAAGATCCAAGAATCTGGTTGTGGTGAGCAGCATGACCGTGGCGTAGAAGCCAAAACCCGAGGCCACGCCAAGGGAATATCGCGGCCACGACAGGCCGAGGAGCGGGACAGCCAACACCGTTCCAACGAAGACGAGCACCTGCACCATCCGGACCGCAATTTCGCCTGCGAGAATGTAGTAGCGTAAGCCCTGCGGCTGGACGGCCTGTGCGTGGGCCATGCTCAGCGCGATGCTCACGAGGAGGATGACCGGAAATATGAAGCGGATCCACTGGCCACAGGGCAGGCTTCCGAAGACGGTGCTAAGCACTTCATACACCGCGAAGATGCTAAGAATGCAGAAGACCGCGTCAGTGATCCAATAAGTCGCGAAGTAAGGGCGTGGGTAATTATGAGCCACGAACCGCGCCACGCTCGCGACTACTCCGAATGCTACATAGGCAAAAAAGCACGGGCACACCTTGTATGCGCGCCTGCGTAGGATGGCCCAGAGCAACGGCGCCAGAAGGAATGCCGGCGTATATGTTAAGAGGAACGGGATCATATAGCCGGATCTACCTTACTCACTCTTAAGTCACGATGGAAGCACTTAGTGAATCGTCTTGGTCTTCCTCGACATGTAATCCATCAGCAGATACTGCCCCAGCGTGTAGGGCGTAGTGAAGTAAGCCTTCCCGCGGCACATCTCGGTTACTTTCTGGACGAACTGCACCAATCCGTAATCTGACGCAAGCATGAAGGTGTTGATCAGCACCCCGGCGCGCTTGCACTTCGAGACTTCTTCGAGCGTCTGGCTGACAACGAGCGGGTCGAGGCCGAAGGCGTTTTTGTAGATGCGTCCGTCTTCGAGAGTGAGAGCGGAGGGTTTGCCGTCGGTGATCATGACAATCTGCTTCATGTCTTTTCTTTGCCGCTGCAAAATCCGCTGGGCGAGGCGCAGGCCTTCGCGCGTGTTGGTGTAATAGGGGCCGACCTTGACGCGGGCGAGCTGTGAGAGCGGGACTTCTTCGGCGGAGTCGTGGAAGAGGACGAGCGAGAGCGAGTCGCCGGGATACTGCGTGCGGATGAGGTGGGAGAGCGCCATGGCAACTTTTTTTGCCGGAGTGAAGCGGTCTTCGCCGTAGAGAATCATCGAGTGCGAGCAATCTAGCATCAAGACCGTGGCGCAGGAGGATTGGTACTCGCACTGGTGGACTTGCAGGTCGCGGTATTCGATGTTGAGCGGCAGGGTGAGGCCTTCGCGCTGGATGGCGCTGGAGAGCGTGGCGGTAATGTCGAGGTTGAGAGCGTCGCCGAACTCATAGGTTCTAGAAGACCCGCTGGCTTCGATGCCGGTGGCCAGATCGCGCGTGTCGTGGCGTCCAAAGCTCGATTTACCCAGCGAGCCGAGCAGGTTCCGCAGAGATTTGAAGCCGAGGAAGTCGAGACTCTTGTCGGTGATTTCAAATTTTGCCTGTGGCGCGTTTTCGCCGACTTGCCCGCCGACGCTGGAGGCGCGCGAGGGATCGGACGGCTGATCTTCGTATGGACGATCGATTGAGATGTAATCCTCTTGCTGCATGCGCTCGATCAGCTTTTCGATCAGTTCGTCGAGTTGCCCGTCCGCCGCCATTTGCTCAAGCCGCTGGCGCATCTCGTCGTCGAAGGCGTCGCCCTCCATCAAGGCCTGCTCGATGGCGCGGCGAAGATCGTCGAGGGTCTGCTCGCCCTCGGGCATTTCGTACCACATGTCGCTCTGGAACCCGCTCTGCAGCAGGTAATCGGAGAGCGCGCCGAGCAGGTCTTCCATGCTCATCTCACTCGCCGGGTCGGGCACGTATTTGGAGTAGCGGATGCGTTTCATGGGAGCAGGGTTTAGGGACTAGGGGTTAGGGATCGGTGGCCAGCTTCTAGCCCCTAATCCCTAACCCCTGCCCCCTAGTTAAACTGTCTTCTCTGCCGGTACGGCGGCTCTTCTTTCTCGAAATTCTTTTCGCGCTGCGGTTCGGGTTTTTTCTCCCCGGCTTTGAAAACTCGCTCCTCGCTGCGGCCGATGCGCTTGTGGGCGTGCAGGCCTTCCAGAATGAATTCGGCGGCGGAGACCTGCTGCTCGGGGCTTTCCTTCTGCGAGACGCCGAGCGGCCCGAGTTTCTCCACCAAGCCTTGAATTTCTTTCAGATTTTCCAAAGCTTCGAGAGCGGATACGGAATCGCTCAACTGAATTTCGCCGCCCAGGTCGAACCACTGCACGATCTGCTGCACGTTGGCGCCGGTGAAATATTGGTCGTAAGTTTTGGCGATGGCGGCACGGATTAGTTCACGGCTGACGAGGTCCGCGCCTTTCATCTCGCCTTCGTATTCGAGTTCGAGTTTGCCGGTGATGGCTGGCAGCGCGGCATAGACGTCGCTGATGCGGGGCACGACGAGCTTTTCGTCGTTGCGCAGGGCGCGGCGCTCCGCGTTCGAGATTACATTCTCCATCGCGGAGATAGGCAGGCGCTGGCTCACGCCGGAGCGCTTATCGATTTTCTTATCTTCGCGGGCGGCGAAGGCGATGCGCTCGATCACTTCCTGAATGTAGGTGGGCAGGTGCAAGGCCTGCGCTTCGCCGGGAGTGCGGCGGCTGGTCCAGGCTTCCTGCGCGGTAATGGCGATGCCTTCATCCACGGTTGCGGGATAGTGGGTGCGAATCTCGGAGCCGATGCGGTCTTTGAGCGGCGTGATGATCTTGCCGCGAGCCGTATAGTCTTCGGGATTCGCGCTGAACACGATGGCGAGATCGAGCGGCAGGCGGATGGGATAGCCCTTGATCTGCACATCGCCTTCCTGCATGATGTTGAACAGGCCAACCTGAATTTTTCCCGCGAGGTCGGGAAGTTCGTTCACGGCGAAGATGCCGCGATTGGCGCGGGGCAGCAGGCCGTAGTGAACGGTGAACTCGCTGGAGAGTTCGTGGCCGCCGCGCGCCGCTTTGATGGGATCGATGTCGCCGATGAGGTCGGCGATGGTGACATCGGGCGTGGCCAGTTTTTCCACGTAGCGATCGTCGGGAGTGAGATAGGCGACGGGCGTGGCATCGCCCAGGCGCGCGATTTCTTCGCGGCACCGGCGGCAGATCGGAGCGTAGGGATTGTCGCGAATCTCACAGCCGGCGAGGTAGGGCATGTGAGGATCGAGCAACGTCGTCAAGGCCCGCAGGATGCGGCTTTTGGCCTGGCCGCGCAGGCCGAGAAGAATGAAATTGTGCCGCGAGAGAATGGCGTTCACGATTTGGGGCACGACCGTGTCGTCGTATCCGACGATGCCGGGAAAGACGCTGGCGTCATCGTGGTGACGCAAGCGGGCGATGAGATTCTCGCGGAGTTCGTCTTTCACACGGCGGGTGCGCAAACGATTTTCGGAGAAATCACTGTGGCGCAGTTCGCCGAGCGTGCGAGGAAGACTCATGAAGAACCCCCGGAGAAAATGCTTCTCTGAATTATACGCGGGTTGGAGAAGCGTCGTTGGTCGTTAGTCGTCGGTCGTTGGCCGAAGGCAGCGGGCCGTCGGTCGATTTTTCGTCAGGTGGTCGGAGACAGATAACTTCTATCTCATGAAGCGCGTTGAGAAGGCCAACGACCGACGACTAACGACCAACGACGCCTCTAATGCACGTGGCCGTTGCCGCCGGCCTTTTCGCGGGCGCGATTGGCCCGATGCAGGTTCGGAATGATGGTTTCGAGATAAGTGATCAGCAAAGTAAGGCGTTCGGGCTCGGAACGCAGTGCGATCAATTTTTGTTTGAAATCCAGATCGAGGGGCAGGGAGCCGGCAAGATAAAAAGAGAGCAGAGCTGGGTCGGCGGCGGAGAGATCCTGCCGCGCGCCCGCGATGGCCAGAAGTTCGGAGTGCAACTGGACGGCGCGGGCGCTGTCCTCCTGCGACGGGGTCCCGGGTTCGTCGTCGATCATGAGAACCTCGGCGCGGAGGAAGGAACGCTCCTGGTTGACCCGCACGAGTTCGAAACGCTTGCGGCCCTCAGTGACGAGGTCGAGGCGACCGTCAGGATATTCTTTCACAACGGTGACGATTTCGGCGGTGCATCCCACTTCCGCCAGTCCCTGCTCGACGGCGCGCACGACGCCGAAGTGGCGATGCTGGGCCAGACATTCGCCAATCATTTCCTTGTAGCGCGGTTCGAAGATGTGCAAGGGCAGCGGAGTGCCGGGGAACAGGACAACGTCGAGCGGGAACAGGGGGATGAGGGCGTCCAAGCGGTCTCCGGTGGCACGTGGCGATCGGCAAGAAAACGAGTTCGCTGCTCCTGATTGTACCGCAGAGCTTGACTTCACAAGTTGCGGAGGAATAAAAGCGCGGTATGGAACTCACTGGGAAAATTGTGGTGGTGACGGGCGCTTCCATGGGCATCGGGGAAGCGATTGCGAAGATTTTTGCCGATCATGGGGCGAGCGTGGTAATGCTGTCGCGCGACGCCGGCCGCGTGGAAGCGGCGCGCGGGCGCGTGGGGCATGGCGAGCGGACTCTGGCGATGGCTTGCGATGTGCGCCATCGCGAGGAGATCGACCGCGCCATCGGGCTGACGCTGCATCATTTCAAGAAGATCGACGTTTGGGTGAACAACGCGGGGCACGGGCTGCTGGATTCGGTGGCGCAGATGGACATGGCGGCGTGCCGAGAAATGTTCGAGACGAATTTCTTTGGAGCGGTCGCGGCGATGCAGGCGGTGATTCCGGTGCTGCGGCAGCAGGGCGGGGGGACGATCGTCAATATCTCGAGCGCGGCGGGACACATCCCGTTACCGTTTCACGCGGCTTACAGTGCGACCAAATTTGCCATGAATGCCATCGGTAAGGCGGCGGGCGTGGAACTGAAGAAGGATGGAATCCATGTGCTGACGGTTTGTCCGGGATACGTCCGCACGAACTTCAGCGAGAATGTAGTTCTGGGCAACGAACGAAAAAAAGTACGGCCCGGTTCGGTGAAGGGAATCACCGCTGAGCGTGTGGCGCGGGCTACGCTGCAGGGATATTTGAAGCGGAAGCGGGAAGTGATCGTACCGTGGACGATGCACGCGCCAGTGAAGATTTATCAGCACTTTCCTGGACTGGTCGAGTGGGCGATGGGAAGGATGGCCGGGTGAACCATCGTCGATTTCCAATTGCCGATTGGTGACAAGCTGGCAATTGCAAATCGACAATCGGCAATGTCTATCCCAGCTCCGCCAGCATGGCTTCCATCTCGCCCTGAGCGTGCAGGTTGCCGGTGCGGCGGGCGGAGGCGATGCCTTCTGTGAGCATCGTCTTCGCTTCTCCGCTTCGGTCCGCGCGCACCAGCGTTTGTGCGGCCATGAAATAGCCGGGAGTGTAGTCGGGATTGGCCCTCAGCAAGATGGAGAATTCCGCCAGCGAGCGATCCAGGTCGCCCTGCTTGGAATATTCCATCGCCAGGCCGTAGCGGGCGAAGGTATCCTCCGGGTTCTGTGTGAGGATCTCGTTGAGGGCGGCGATGCGGTCCATAAGCAGTTCTCAGTTCCCGGTTCTCAGATGTCAGTTGAAACGAGGTTACTACAAACCGCTACTTCGCTGGATCACGGTGACGTAACTTTGATTGTGTAAAAGCGAGAGGGTGTAAGTTGGCTTTGGCCTCACAAGCTAAAGCCGTTCCTGGAAAGGAGACCTACACCCGATGGCGAAGATAATCCCAATCACGGAGCATTACCAACATTTTCTGGCGGAGATGAGAGAGAGTTTCTGGGGGGATGTGTACGGAGAGACGAAGCGGCTGTGGAAAGAGCGTTTGGAGGCGGATTCGCGGCGGGAGCGGGACCGGTATGCGGTGCGCGAAGTGTATCAGCGGCGGCGCAGCCGGCGGCAGCCCTATCGCAACGGCTACTACGAACGGGATTTCGTGACTCGGTTGGGGACGATCCGGCTGCGCGTGGCGCGCACCCGAGGGAAGAGTTTTCTGCCGCGAGGGCTGGAACCTTTTCAGCGGCGCGCCGAAGATGTGTCGATGCTGATTCGGGAGGCGTTTCTGCGCGGCATCTCGACGCGGCAAGTGGGGCGGGTGGTGGCCACGGTGACCGAAGAGGTGGTGAGCCCGCAGACGGTGTCGAAGCTGACGCGGGATCTGGACGGAGTGGTGCGCCAGTTCCACCAGGCGCGGTTGGAAGACAACTACGCGTATCTGTTTTTGGACGGAGTGAGCTTGCGGGTGCGGCGTCCGGCGGGGCGCAAGCGGGTGCAGATGCTGGTGGCCTACGGAGTGCGGCGTGACGGCACCCGCCATCTGCTGGCGTTTTTGCGGAGTCAGGGCGAGAGTCAAGCGGACTGGGAAGGGCTGCTGGAGGATATGTATCGGCGCGGGCTGGAGGGCAAGGCGCTGGGCCTGATCGTCACCGACGGCTGTCCCGGACTGGCGGCGGCGATCCGCACCGTCTATCCGCGAGTGCGGCATCAGCGCTGCTGGGCCCACAAGATGCGCAACATTCTGGAGAAAGTGAAGAAGGCCGACTACGACAACGTGAAAGCGGGAGCGCAGGCGATTTATTTGGCCGAAAGCCGCGCTCAGGCCGAAGCCGCTTTTCGCGCCTTCCGCGCCCGTTGGCGCGGGAAGTACGGTCCCATGGTGCGCCAGTTGGAGCGCGATCTGCCGGAACTGCTTTCGGCGTTCGCTTTCCCCCCGCACCTGCGTAAGAAGCTGCGCACCACCAACGTGATCGAGCGCTGCTTCGTCGAAGTGCGCCGCCGCACCCGGCCCATGGTTTGTTTTGTGAATGTAGCCAGTGTCGACCGCATCCTCTACTCCATCTTCCAGAGATTCAACCTGGAATGGAAAACCCGCACCCTCAACCTATTTACACAGGCAGCTTGACATCACCCTGGATCACAAGGAATTGGCTTGTGCTACTCGGGATGAGTAGAATGGTCGGTCCTGAAAATTTCATCTTCTGCGGGAGTCTGGCGGTGGCGTGTCCGTTTTTCATGCCGGCGGAGAAACTGGAGAACGGGGCGTGGCTGCATGCGAGCCGGCTTCCGCTGGGATGCGGTTGGAGCGGCCACTGCACGGCACCCGGACATGACGGGGATGCTCCCTCGCCGGAAGAGCTCCGCGAGTTCTGCAACCTTGGCTACGCGGAAGGCTGTGGCCGGTTGCCCAGGGATCGCAAGTGGGATTCGATCCGGTTCGCGGCCAGGACCGCCTGCGGTGACGAGAAGAATACTCCTGGCAGGCGCATTCAGGTTCGCTATGTTTGCGAGCGCGAGCACCGTCCAGCGGAGCACGGGGCGCTCGAGTTCGATGCAGTGGAGGCGCGCTGGGAACAGCCGCATCGCGACAGCCGCCTGCAGCGGATGGCGGAGTGTTTTCTGGCATCGTATCTTGAGAAAAGAAAGAAGCAGGAAGTGATCCCGGCCGTGGCGAGTTGATCGCAAGTTCACGATGAGCGGGCTTTGACAGAGGATGAATAGGATTATGAACGAAGAGATGCCGCTGGCGCCACGCCCGGTGCGCGACTCGCAATCGGAGATGGCGGAGATTGTTTTGCCCAACGATGCCAACCCACTGGCCGCCCTGCTGGGCGGGCGCTTGATGCACTGGATCGATCTGGCGGGCGCGATGGCAGCTCACCGGCATTCGCGGGCCTACGCGGTGACGGCCTCGGTGGATCACATCGACTTTCTGGTGCCGGTGAGGGTGGGCGATCTGGTGATTCTGAAGTCTTCGGTGAACCGGGTCTTTCAAACGTCGATGGAAGTCGGCGTGAAGGTTTTCGTAGAGAATTATTTGGCCGATAGGGTGCTGCACGTGGCTTCGGCCCACCTGACGTTCGTGGCGGTGGACGCCAATGGAAACCGCCTGAAAGTGGCGCCCGTGATTCCCGAGACCGACGAACAGCGGCGTCGCTATGACGATGCCGGGCGGCGCCGCGAGATCCGGCGCTCTGAACTGGAACGGCGGCGCAAGGCGAAACGGTAATCTGCACGGTTGTGACCGCGGCCCCTTCCTTTCCGACAGTGGGAAAGCATACAAAGCGGCATCATTTGATGCTATAATCAGTGCCTGGAGTTCTTATGAGAACAACCCTTGCGCTTGATGATGACCTCGTACGCACCGCCCAGGAGTTCACCGGCGTGGCGGAGAAAACGGCGTTGATTCGTGAAGCACTCAAAGCCCTCATCGAGCGGGAAAGCGCTCGCAGATTGGCGTCCCTGGGAGGCACAATGCCGGGATTGAAGAACATTCCACGCCGCAGGCGGCGGCCGATTTGATTCTCGCGGATACGTCCATCTGGATTGACCACCTTCGTTCCGGGAGCAAAGAAATGCGCAAGCTCCTTAGCCAGGGGAACATTGTGATCCATCCGTTCATCATCGCGGAACTTGCCTTGGGTTCGCTGAAACAGCGCACCAAGACGCTGGCACTGCTGGACTTGTTGCCACAGGTGCGAGTGGCGCAATTGAGCGAAGTGCGGTTAACGATTGAGGCCCGTCGTTTGTACAGCCTCGGCATCGGGCTAACCGACGCACACTTAATAGCCTCTGTCTTTGTCAATTCGTCCACGCTTCTGTGGACAAGAGATAAGCGACTTCGTACGGCCGCCGAGGGCCTTGGCATTCACGCCAACCTGATTTGAGAAATGCGGAATAACTGGGACTGGGAAATGCCCCGCCCCGTCCGTCGGGCGCAGTCGGCCGGTAGCTCTGCGACTTGGCCGACAGCCCGAGGTTCACCTTCGCCTGTATAATCGGGCTTGGGTTCTGTCTCATCACCGCAGCTCAGCCTTGGAGTGTGACCCCTTGAACGCACATATGCCTGCTCATCCCGGCCAGCCTGCACAGGGGCCGCAACCGTTGCCTGGAGTCGATGCCATCATTGCCGTCGGTTCCGGCAAAGGCGGCGTGGGTAAGACCACGCTGGCGGTGAATCTCGCCGTCGCTATGGCGAAGATGGGCCACAAAGTCGGCCTGCTCGACGCCGACGTGTATGGGCCGAACGTCCCGCTGATGCTGGGTGTGAGTGGACAGCCGAAGATGGTGGGGGAAAACCGCATTGAGCCGCTGCAGGCGTTTGGGCTGAAGGTAATCTCGGTGGGGTTTCTCAATCCCGGGGACAAGCCTATTATCTGGCGCGGTCCCATGCTGCACCAGATCGTGAAGCAGTTTCTGGGCATGGTGGAGTGGGGACATCTCGACTACATGATCGTCGACCTGCCGCCGGGCACGGGCGATATCGCGCTGTCGCTGGTGCAGAACGTTCCGCTGACGGGCGCGGTGGTGGTTTCGACGCCCTCCGACGTATCTCTGCAAGATGCGCGCAAAGCCATCGAAATGTTCCGCCAGATGAAAGTGGATTTGATCGGCGTGGTCGAAAACATGAGCTATTTTGTGTGCCCGCACTGCAGCCATGAAGTTGATATCTTTTCGCGCGGCGGCGCCGAAAATATGGCGAAGCAGTTCGGCATCTCGTTTCTGGGAAACATCGCGCTTGATCCCGAAGTACGCAAGTCCGGGGACGGCGGCACGCCCGTGGTGCTGGAAGGAGAAAATTCGCCACATGCCAAGTCGATCTTCGAATTCGCGCGGAGAGTCGCTGCGCGCGTGGCAGAGATCAAGGCCGGCGAAGGTGCAAGCGTGATTTCGATTCAGTAGCGGAAAACCTTTACCACAGGGGACACAGAGGAGCACAGAGTAATTCTCTAGTGGCTGGATGCCTGTAATTTTTACTTTGCCTTTCGCTCTGAGAAACGCGATAAGCTCCACGATTCATCTGCATCACCATCTTGAAGAATCAAGTCTGCCATCGTCGCCCCGAGCGCAGGCCCGTGTTTGAACCCATGGCCCGAGCCGCCGCCGAGCAGCCAGACGTTATCCATTCGAGGATGGCGATCCAAAATGAAGTTGCTGTCCGGAGTCTGCTCGTATTGGCAGACGCGCGTCTCGATCAGCGGAGCGTCTTTCAACGCAGGAAATCGGAAAGCGACATATTCGCGAACGCGCTTCAGCGTAGTCTGGGTGACAACGCGCTCGCCGCATGTCGGATCGAACGACGGACCGCGCGTGTCATCGGCGACCTTGAAGCCACGATGATCTCCTCCCGGAATGCCGTAAAAGAATCGTTCGCCGTGGTCGCCCCACACGGGAAGATGCGCGTCGGTGAAGCGCGAATCTCCTGCAGGCGGACCGAAGAAAAAAATGTCCTGCTTGGTGGGGCGAATGAACCTGCCGAGAGTTTCAGGAAACAGTTGGCCGAGCCACGGCCCGCACGCGAAAACATAGTAATCAGCTTTAAGCCGCGAGCCGTCGGAGAGAATCGGGCTGCGTAAAGGCGCATGTTCCAACCCGGCGGACGAAACGGCAAGTTGCCGGTACGTGCCGCCTTCGTGGATAAATGCGTCGACCACGGCCTGGCAACTGGCGCGGGCATCGAGGTATCCGCACTCCGGCTCGAAGATTCCCCAGTGGACATCGTCGAAGTTGATTTGCGGCCAGCGCTTTTTCATCTCCAGCGTGGAAAATTCCTGAAACTTAATGCGAGCGTCGCGAAGCATGGCCAGCGAACCCCGCTCGAAGGCGTCGTCGCGGCTGCTGACCATCCAGAGAACGCCGGTGCGGTGGAGGAACTGGCGCTTCCAGCGCCGTTCATATTTCCGCCACAGCTTGAAGGAGCGGGCGGCGAGCTTGGTGTAGGGCTGATCGGGGCCATAGGTCCCGCGCATGATGCGGGTTTCGCCGCCAGAAGACGCGCGCGAGTTGCCCGGGCCCCATGCGTCGAGTAAAGTGACGCGGGCTCCGCGCTCGAGAAGATGAAGAGCAGTCCAGCCCCCGAAGGCTCCGGCTCCGACGACTGCGATGTGAGGATTGGATTTCATCGAAAGCTTTCGCTATACCGACGTTGAGGATACGCGGAGATGGCTGGGCAAGGGAAGATGCGAGCGGAGATTCCGGTCGGGTATACTCCTACCTCCATGAATCCGCGAACGAATCCAAGCTCCCGTTTTTCAGAACGTTGTTCAGAACGACGTTCAGAACGACGTTCAGAACTTTGTTCGGCGCTTTTTTGCGCCGTCGCATCCCTGCTCATCTGCGCTTCTGTTTTTGCGCAAGACACGCCTGCTGCGCCGTCTCGTGCCGCCGCTGTGCTTGATGCCATGCCGCACGCCAAGAAGATCGATCAAGTTGCCATCTCTCCCGACGGAAAGCAAGTCGCCTATATTGTGAATGGAGAACTGGCGGTGGTCCCGGCTACGGGCGGCTCTTCTCACACGATCGCCGTGGAAGACAGCCTTCCGCTGCGCGACGTGGCTTGGTCCGCCGATAGTAAACGCGTCGCCTTCATTGCCGACCTTCCCGGTGACGCTCCCGCCGCTCAAGTCTGGACCGCGGCGGCCGACGGCGGCACATTGCTGAAGCGTGCCGAACTGAAGGGCTATGTCGAGGCCCCGCGCTTCTCGCCCGACGGGTCGAAGCTCGCGTTCCTATTCATTGAGGGGATGCCGCGCGTCGCCGGACCGCTGCAACCCATGACGCCGCTGGCGGGAGTCATCGACCAGAAGATTTATGAGCAGCGTATTGCGACCGTCGATTTGAGTACGGATCATCTGACGCAGGTCACGCCCCCCGATGTCTATGTCTACGAGTACGACTGGACTCCTGACAGCCAAGCCTGGGCGGTAACCGCGGCGCATGGTTCCGGCGATGCCAACTGGTGGATCGCGCGTCTCTATCGGGTGAATGCGCAGACCGGCGAGATGCGTGAGCTTTACCAGCCCACGCTGCAAATCGCCAGCCCGCTCGTCTCTCCCGACGGAAAGAATGTGGCGTTCATTGAAGGACTGATGAGCGATGCGGGCCTCAATGGGGGCGAGATCCTGATCGTCCCGATCGCGGGAGGCGCCGCGCGGAATCTCACCCCCAACAGCAAGACATCTCCTTCTGCGCTGGCGTGGACGTCTCCGGACGTCATCGCCTTCGCCCAAAACGTTGACGGGAACTCCGGCTTCGCCACCGTGAGCGTCAGCAGCAGTGCGGTGCAGTCGCTGTGGACGGGCGAAGGGTTAGCCGCCACCACCAGCGATGCGTGGGTGCCGGGCGGCTCGTTCTCGCGCGATGGATCGGTCACCGCAATTGCACGGCAATCGGCGAGCGCTCCACCGGAGGTCTGGGCGGGGCCGATTGGCCAATGGAAGCGGTTCACCAACCTGAACGCTGGAGTTAAAGCAACATGGGGCGAGATGCGCAATGTGCATTGGATGAATGGTACGACGCGGGTGCAAGGGTGGTTGATGCTGCCTAAGGATTTCGCTTCCGGCAAAACTTATCCCCTGGTAGTCAACGTGCACGGAGGGCCTTCGTGGGCATGCACCTCGAACTGGGACGAGAGTTACATGGGTCCGCAATCGGCGATGGGCTACTTCGCGCTCTGCCCCAATCCGCGCGGCAGTTACGGTCAGGGAGAAGCCTTCACCCAAGGCAACGTGAAGGATTTCGGCGGCGGGGATTATCGCGACATTATGGCCGGGGCGGATGCGATTGCCGAGCAGTACCCCATCGACCCCAAACGCATCGCCATTCGCGGCCACAGCTACGGCGGATATATGACCATGTGGGCCGAGACCCAGACGCAGCGTTTCGCCGCCGCAGTCGCCGGCGCCGGCCTTTCCGATTGGCTCAGCTACTACGGCCTCAACGACATCGACGAATGGATGATTCCATTCTTCGGCGCATCGGTGTATGACGATGCTGCCGTCTACGCCAAGAGCGACCCTATGCACTTCGTCAAAGCGGTGAAGACCCCGACCCTGATTCTTGTGGGCGACCGCGATGGCGAAGTCCCCATGGAGCAGTCGGTCGAATGGTGGCACGCGCTCACAACCCTGCGCGTGCCTACAAAGTTGGTGGTCTATCCGAACGAAGGACACTTGTTCATCCAGCCCGCCGACGCTCGCGATTACTCGCTGCGCTGTCTCGAGTGGTTCGAAGAATGGTTCTCAAAGGCGCGGTAAGTCTCGGGTTGTGACAAAATCAATTTCGTCTCCTCGCCGGTCGTGGCCACTAAGTATCGCCGACCAATCGCCACAGTGAGCCGATTCCGGCACTGTGAGTGTAATGGCGATTTTGCAACAACCATCCTGGCAGTGCCATTCTTGAAGGTGGCTCCTTAGCATTGGCACGAATTCCGGGCCCCTACCTTCGCCGACCCTCGCAATGCAGTTTTCGAGAACATTCGCCAGATGTTTCTGATGTCTCAGCCGGAAAGGACTCCCACCCTATTGTTGATTGATCCAGTTCTGGCCGCCTGAGGTAACGAGTTCCTGGGTGGTAAATTGTACGGTTTTGTCGAGTTGTCCCTGCGTTCCAGACGGCGTGACAAACTGGATGGGACGGGACATAGTGTCCCCTTGGACACGCGTACCTACGAAGATGAGACCGTCGGTCGGGTCGCCTCCCAGTGCAGTGATGATATAACCGGCCGCAGCCAGACTCGTGGCCTCGGTGATGAAGTTGTCGCCAGTGGCGGCGACCGCTTTGGCCTCGTAGATTGTGGTCGTGTCGCCCTGCCAGCCATAAGACAAAATCTGCACTTGGCCAGCGTTAAACGTTAACGCAGTGACCACTTGGCTCTGTCCTCCCAGCTGCGAAGCCACGGCTTGGACGTCCGCAGGATCGACCAATTGGGAGATAGCGCTGAATCCACCTGCGGCGCTGGTTTGCAACCAAGAGACGGCGAACACAGCGTTCGCGGGCTCCAGATCGAGTGAAGTGATCACGTTGTTCGGCGTGGCCAGAGCCTGCAAGTCGGCGTCGAGATTGGTGAATGAATCCGACAGGTAGTAGGCGGAAATTCCAGACCCGCCCGCAGGTTCGCCATACACTGAATAACCCCACGCACAGTCGTCCACAATTCCAGGGCTGCAAATGCCTGGAGCCGCGCCAATCCACAGCGGCGTTCCAATCGCGTTGGGATACGAAACTCCCATCCCACCTAGCAGAAAGGTTGCAACGACGGGAACGAAGGCAGGAAGATCCAATGCTTGGAAGCGCCAGTCGCCGGGCTTGGGGACTCGGGGACCAACGGTAAGCGACGCAGGATTGCTTGTCGCCGAGCTAATCGCATTGGTGACAATAACCGTGAAATTCGCGCCGTTATCGGCGGGTGCGGCAGCCGGCGTGGTGTAGGAAGCGCCGCTGGCTCCGGGGACCGCCGTTCCGTTCTTACTCCACTGATACTGAAGAGGACCGGTACCGGCGGCGTTTACAGTAAATGTTGCCGTCAGCCCGACCGTCGTCTTCTGGTTAGCAGGCTGCGTCACAATCGTGGGTGCCACCGCGTTCGTTGAACCCCCGCCCGAGCCGCAAGCCAACGTCAGAGCTGCTACCAGGAGTAAAGCCCCCAGACGGCAATTAGTAGATATTGCTTGAGGGTGCGAATCTGAGAGGGGGAAAACTGACATATTACCCAACCATTTATGAGCTTAACCCCACCGGGTGCGAAGCGGCAAACCGGGGTACCGGGATGTATTGAGGCATTGTTGTCGAAACCAGGCAGATAGCACTCACGACCGAAGAGGGGCCCCGTTCCGGTCGTGTCACGGGTACATAGAAGAGCGGCCCACGCCTGCTCACCGGTGACGTAACTTTGATTGTGTAAAAGCGAGAGGGTGTAAGTTGGCTTTGGCCTCACAAGCTAAAGCCGTTCCTGGAAAGGAGACCTACACCCGATGGCGAAGATAATCCCAATCACGGAGCATTACCAACATTTTCTGGCGGAGATGAGAGAGAGTTTCTGGGGGGATGTGTACGGAGAGACGAAGCGGCTGTGGAAAGAGCGTTTGGAGGCGGATTCGCGGCGGGAGCGGGACCGGTATGCGGTGCGCGAAGTGTATCAGCGGCGGCGCAGCCGGCGGCAGCCCTATCGCAACGGCTACTACGAACGGGATTTCGTGACTCGGTTGGGGACGATCCGGCTGCGCGTGGCGCGCACCCGAGGGAAGAGTTTTCTGCCGCGAGGGCTGGAACCTTTTCAGCGGCGCGCCGAAGATGTGTCGATGCTGATTCGGGAGGCGTTTCTGCGCGGCATCTCGACGCGGCAAGTGGGGCGGGTGGTGGCCACGGTGACCGAAGAGGTGGTGAGCCCGCAGACGGTGTCGAAGCTGACGCGGGATCTGGACGGAGTGGTGCGCCAGTTCCACCAGGCGCGGTTGGAAGACAACTACGCGTATCTGTTTTTGGACGGAGTGAGCTTGCGGGTGCGGCGTCCGGCGGGGCGCAAGCGGGTGCAGATGCTGGTGGCCTACGGAGTGCGGCGTGACGGCACCCGCCATCTGCTGGCGTTTTTGCGGAGTCAGGGCGAGAGTCAAGCGGACTGGGAAGGGCTGCTGGAGGATATGTATCGGCGCGGGCTGGAGGGCAAGGCGCTGGGCCTGATCGTCACCGACGGCTGTCCCGGACTGGCGGCGGCGATCCGCACCGTCTATCCGCGAGTGCGGCATCAGCGCTGCTGGGCCCACAAGATGCGCAACATTCTGGAGAAAGTGAAGAAGGCCGACTACGACAACGTGAAAGCGGGAGCGCAGGCGATTTATTTGGCCGAAAGCCGCGCTCAGGCCGAAGCCGCTTTTCGCGCCTTCCGCGCCCGTTGGCGCGGGAAGTACGGTCCCATGGTGCGCCAGTTGGAGCGCGATCTGCCGGAACTGCTTTCGGCGTTCGCTTTCCCCCCGCACCTGCGTAAGAAGCTGCGCACCACCAACGTGATCGAGCGCTGCTTCGTCGAAGTGCGCCGCCGCACCCGGCCCATGGTTTGTTTTGTGAATGTAGCCAGTGTCGACCGCATCCTCTACTCCATCTTCCAGAGATTCAACCTGGAATGGAAAACCCGCACCCTCAACCTATTTACACAGGCAGCTTGACATCACCCTGCTCACCAGCCTCCTTGACAGGACAGTGGCGCATTCCTAGAATCCAAGCAGGAAGCGCTGTTTGCGTCTGAAGCTAAGTTTTTGCATCTAAAATACTTAGGCGGACGCGCTGCGCGGACCGCAAGCCTGGAAAAGCCCTTTAGCACGAAATGCCCTCTGATCCCAATATCGGCAAGCGGGAACGCGAAGTGCTCACCGCGCTTGTGGAAACTTTCATTTCCACGGGCGAGCCGGTGGGATCGCGCACGCTGTCGCGCTCGAACCGCGAAGGCCTTAGCCCTGCGACCATCCGCAACGTGATGGCTGATTTGTCGGAGGCGGGATTCCTCGAACAGACGCACACTTCCTCGGGACGCATTCCGACCACCGAAGCCTATCGCTACTACGTCGAGCAGATCTCTGGAACTGCGAAGCTGGCGCCGCAGGAAGAGAGCATGATTTCCGACTCGCTCGCGGGCATTAGCGACGTGCAGGAGTTCATGGAGCGCACCTCGCACGTGCTATCGCTGATTTCGAGGAACGTGGGCATCACCGTGGCCTCGAGCGGCATCAAGAATGCGCTGGAGCATGTGTACTTTTCGCGCCTGGGTGATCAGAAAGTGTTGGCTGTCCTAGTGACGCGCTCGGGGTTGGTGCGCGACCGCGTGTTGCGGCTCGACCTGCCGCAATCCGAACTGGATCTTGCCGCGCGCTACATCAACGAAAACTTTCGCGGATGGACCATGGAATCGATGCGCGCCGAACTCTCACGGAGAATCGAACAGGAGCGCAGCGAATATGACCGCCTGATGAATTCCATCGAGCAGCTTTATAAACAAGGCGCGCTGGCCGCGGAAGCGGGGACTCAGGTGGTCTTTGTGGAAGGCGCCGCCAATCTGGTGACCGGCCAGGAAGATCGCCAACGTTTGCAGGAGCTTCTGAAGACTCTGGAGGAGAAAGAAAAAGTTGCGCAACTCCTTGGAGCGTATCTCGACGTGAAGCAGGAGGCGGTGCGGGTTGTAATTGGATTGGATGATGCGCTGCCTTCCATGCAGAACTTTGTGCTGATCGGAGCTCCCGCGCGCTCGGGAACCGATATGTTCGGATCGCTGGCGGTGATCGGCCCCACGCGCATGGACTACCAGCACACCATGACCGCCGTTTCCTACATCGCGCGCCTCTTTGACAGAATTCTGAACGAATCGGAGTAATCATAGTTTTTTATGGGGAAAGCCAACGGTAGACCGGAAGTAGAAAACGCAGATTTGGATTTGGAGCATGAACTGCCGGCATCCAGTGCCGGAGGCGTAGCCGAGAACGCCACGGAAACGGCGCCGCGCCTGGAGGCAGCTTCACCGGATTCGGAGCTGCAAAAAGTGAAGGCCGAGCGCGACTCATTGCTCGACCGGCTGGCTCGGATGCAGGCCGAGTTTGAAAATGCGCGCCGGCGGACAGTCAAAGAACAGCAGGAGTTTCGCGATTACGCCGCGGCCGATGCCATCAAGTCTTTGCTGCCGGTGGTCGATAGCTTGGAGCGTGCGCTCCAGGTGAAATCGGATGCCGCGGAGTTCCGCAGCGGAGTGGATCTGATCTATAAGCAACTGCAGACCGCGCTGGGGAAAATGTCGGTGCAGGCCATTGCCGCCAAGGGTGAACCGTTTGATCCGCACTATCACGAGGCCATCGAGATGGTCAACACCACCGACGCTCCCGATCACCAGGTGATCGAGGAGTTGCAGCGTGGCTACAAGTTTAAGGACCGGCTGCTGCGGCCTGCCATGGTGAAGGTTGCCAGGAATCCCGGGAAGTAGTTTTCCAACCCTAGTTGTATTTTTCATGAAGGAAAGGCGTTAATTCTGGCTACGAACGCAAAACGCGACTATTACGAAGTGCTGGGCGTGAGCCGCACGGTGACCGAAGTTGAACTGAAGAGCGCTTATCGCAAGCTCGCCATGCAGCACCATCCCGATCGCAATCCGAACAATCCGGATGCGGAAGAGCGTTTCAAGGAAGTGACGGAGGCCTACGCGATACTGGCCGACTCCGAAAAACGGTCTCTCTACGACCGCTATGGCCATGCCGGAGTCGGCGGCGCGACCGGGCCCGGAGCGGGTTTTGACCCCACAGTGTTCCAGGACTTCGGCGAAATCTTTGGCGAGTTCTTTGGTTTCGGAGATGCGCTCGGAGGCGGCGGGCGCCGCCGCACCCGGGTGCAGCGCGGCGCCGATTTGCGCGAGGACCTAACCATCGAGTTTGAAGAAGCGGCATTTGGTACGGAGACGCGCGTCATGGTGCGCCGTCACGAGGCCTGCGAGGACTGCCACGGTTCCGGAACGGCGCCCGGCAAAGGTCCCACCACCTGCCGCTCGTGCGCCGGCCGCGGCCAGGTGCGTTATCAGCAGGGCTTTTTCAGCATTGCGCGAACGTGTCCCGCGTGTCAGGGAACCGGCAGCGTGATTACCGATCCCTGCCCGAAGTGCAAGGGCGAAGGCCGGCTTCTGCGCCAACGCTCAGTCGATACGAAGATTCCGGCCGGCGTGGAAGACGGCACGCGCATTCGGTTTACGGGTGGGGGCGAGGCTGGGCCTTTCGGCGGGCCGGCCGGCGATCTCTACGTTGTGCTGCATGTGAAGGAGCATCCATTTTTTGTGCGGGAAGGGAATGATTTGCACTGCGCCGTCCCGCTGTCGGTGACGCAAGCGGCGATGGGCGCGGAGATTCGCGTGCCCACGCTGGAAGGCGAGCACATGCTCAAGATTCCCGATGGAACGCAGCCCGGCACCACCTTTCGCATTCGCAACAAAGGCGTGCCCGTGCTCAACGGCCACGGCAAGGGCGATCTGTATGTGGAAGTGCGGGTACAAATTCCAACCAAGCTGAGCAAACATCAGAAAGAGCTGCTGCAGGAACTGGAGACCACTGCGAAGGTCGACAATCAGCCCCTGATGCGGTCACTGCTAGGCAAAGTGAAAGATATGTTCGGGTAGAAGAAGTTCTCAGTTCCCAGTTCTCAGTTCTCAGCAAAACCAAACCCAATCGTGCGCAAATTAAAATTCGCCGGGAATGTTGACAATCCCGCGCCTGTAAGGTTTGCTTTCTCTGAGAACTGAGAACTGAGAACTGAGAACTGACCTCATGACGCGCCGCCGTTGGATTGCCGACGAAGTCTCCGGAGATCGCGCCGCCCTCATTGGCAGCCATGCGGATCATTTGATCAGCGTCCTGAGGGCCCGCATCGGACAAGACTTCGATATCGCCACCGGGCAAGCCGTTCGTCGCGGGCGGATCACTTCGATGAAAGACGGCCGTGTCGAGTTCGAGTTGGGCGAGGAAATTTCCGGCGCAGACCTGGCACAGATTACTCTGGTTCTCGCGGTGTTCAAGTTCGATCGCATGGAGTGGGCGATTGAGAAATGCACGGAGCTTGGCGTCTCGCGGATTGTTCCCGTGATTGCTCGGCGCACGGATTCGCATCTGGCCGCAGCCTCGTCGAAACGAGTTGACCGGTGGCAGCGCATTGCCCGGCAAGCAGCCGAACAATCCCGCCGCTCCGCGCCCCCGGAGATTGCCGCGCCCATCAAACTCTCCGACGCGTTAAAGATTCTCGAAGGCTGGCGAATCGTCCTGGCGGAATCGGAAGAGCGAACCTTGCTTCGCGATGTTTTGCAGCCCGAGGCGGAGGACGGTGGAATTACTTTGGCGGTTGGTCCCGAGGGCGGCTGGACGGAAGACGAATTGCAAGCGTTTCAACAAGCCGGATGGATTTCGGCGTCACTAGGAAACACCATTCTCCGCGCCGAAACCGCCGCCATAGCCGCCACCGCGGTCGTGGCCTCCGCCCTGTTCTCGTTCTGAGTTTGCCTACACTCATTCCCTGCGCGTTGCCGAACGGGGTGGTATTCTGAGCCCGAATGGCGGTCCCCAAATCAAGATCTCATCCATTTCTCCCGGATGATCGCCAGCGCGCAGCGATCGAACACGTTCGCGGGCCAATGCTGGTCGTAGCCGGGGCTGGCACGGGGAAAACTTCGGTCCTCATCCATCGCATTGCCCGGCTTGTCCAGCAGGGGCACGCGAAGCCGGAGCAAATTCTCGCCCTCACCTACACGGTGGCCGCTACCGGCGAGATGCGCGACCGGGTGCGCGCGCTGCTCGGCGAGAAAATTCATTCGGCCACGTTTCACGATTATTGCTTCAGCTTGCTGAAGCGGGCCGGCAAAGACTTTGGCGTGCTCGACGAAAAAGATCTTTGGATCTATCTCCGCAAAAGAGTTCACGAGCTTCGTCTGGAGCACTACATCCGGGCGGCAAACGTGGGACAGTTCCTCGACGATCTGCTGAAATTCCTCAGCCGCTGTCACGACGAACTGGTAACGCCGGAACAATACGCGGCCTATGTTGCACGTTTGGAGCGCGGCGAATCCTCCGTTCCCCGGGTTGCGAAGTCGAAAGATCAGTTGAGCGACGCCGAGGTGATTGCACGTTGCCAGGAAATTGCCCGCGTCTTCGCCACCACCGAGGGCTGGCTGCGGGAGGAAAACCTGGGCACATTCGCTCACATGATCACGCGGGCGCACGACTTGCTCGCGAGCGACGAGAATCTCCTCGCCGAGGAGCGCGCCCGCTTTATTTTGGTGGACGAATTTCAGGACGCCAACTTCGCTCAGATCAAGATTCTGGCTGCGCTGGCGGGAGATGATGCGAACGTCTTTGCCGTCGGTGATCCCGACCAGGCCATCTACCGTTTCCGTGGAGCATCCAGCGCCGCGTTTCATCTTTTCCGCAGGCATTTCCCGCAGACCAAGCTGGTGGTCCTGGGCAAGAACCGGCGTTCGACCACTCCGATTCTTCAGTGCGCCTTCGCTGTCGTCAACAAAAATCCTCCCGTGTTTCGAGCCGGCGTGCCCGCCGCGTTCGACTACCGGCGCACTCCCCTGCAGTCAGCCCGGGAGGAAGAAGCGAAGAAGGAAGGAAGAACTCTGCCCGCCTCCCCTGTGGAAGCAATTTCGTTTGCCGGCAAGGATGCAGAAGCGCCCGATGTAGTCCGCATTATCGAAGAGGCGAGGCGGCGATCGCGTTGCCAATGGAAAGACTTCGGCATCCTGTACCGGTCGCACGTGCACCGGGATGACGTAGTGCAGCAACTGGCCGAGCGCGGAATTCCTTTCTCCATCGAGAACATGGACGTAAGCGATACGCCCGAAGTGCGGGACTTGTTTGCCTGCGTCGCTGCCGTGGTGGATATGCGATCCGATGCCAGTCTATTTCGAGTGGCGGCCTTGCCGCAGTTCGATGTGGATCCGGAACAGCTTCGAGCTGCGCTCCGTGCCATCGCGAGGGATTCGAAGGAGGGCGTGGTGATTCCGCTCGCAACCGTGCTGGACGGAGTAGCCGGCGGTGCGGCAGTGTTGCAATGCGTGCGCCAGGCGCGCGACGAAGTCAGCCAGAAGAATTCGAAGACGCGCGCGGCTCTGCAGCTGATCGGGAAAAAATTCGGTCTCGATCTCAATTCCGCGGTCCTGCAGGCAGCTCTGAAGTTTGCCGGGGACTGGGAGAACAAGCGCACCACGCAAACCAAAGAACTGGGCGAATGGATCGAGTATCTAAGCTACTTTCGTGAAGCGGGTGGAGTGATCCCGTTGGCGTCGAAGGAGAGCGAGGATGCCGTGCGCCTGATGACCGCGCACGGAGCCAAAGGTCTTGAGTTCGCCCATGTTTTTGTTCTGCGTGCCAACAAAGGCCAGTTTCCCGCAAGTTACCGGGAGACTCTGGTGGAGTTTCCGAGAGAGTTGCGCGATCCAGACTCGGCTGCGGCAGACGACGACAAAACACTGCATGACCAGGAAGAGCGCCGGCTTTTTTATGTCGCCATGACTCGGGCCAAGGATTCACTGCACCTCTATGGAAAGCAGGGAATCGGCCGCGACAAGACACCGGCAGGACTGATGCGCGAACTGATTGGCAATGCTGGACTGCATCCGTGGCTGCGGGCGCGGCCGGCGTTGCCTTCGCAACCGGAACTCATTGAGATCGCCGCGGCGGCAGATACGGCTCACCTCGAAGGCTCCCGCTTGCCCGCGTGGCTTGAACTCCCGGCAATCGAAGGGCTGGGCGCTCGGTTGAGTGCCACGGCGGTCGAGACTTATGAGACTTGTCCTCTGCAATTCAAGTTTGAACGCGAGTGGAAGTTGTCGCGGCAGGTCCACGCAGCCGTGCAGTACGGCGCCGCCATGCACCGCGTGCTGCGCACCTATTATGATTCCGTGCGTTTGGGCCGGACCAAGACCGACGATGAATTGCTGCAGCTGTTTCGCGAGGATCTGGCCGCATCTGGAATCCAGGACGACTATCAGCGTGATTTGTACCTGAAGCAGGGGCTGGAGCAGTTGAACGCTTTTCTGGCTGGAATGCGTTCAACGCCCCCGCCTGAAGTTTTGCACACGGAAGAATGGTTTGACGTGCAGATTGCTGGAACCAAGGTCGCCGGGCGCATCGATCGCATGGATCGCATGGCCGACGGAAACGTTGCCATTGTGGACTACAAAACCGGCAAGGCTCGATCGCAGGAAGACGCGGACGAGAGCCTGCAGCTTTCCATCTACGCCCTGGCTGCGCAAGAGAAATGGGGATACCGCGTCGGAGAATTAATTTTCCATAATCTCGAAGGGAACGTTGCAGTGTTCTCCAAGCGGGCGGAGTTTCAATTGGAGGAGGCGCGACAACGAGTGCAGGCGGTGGCGCGCGGCATTGCCTCGGGAGACTTCGAGGCAAAGATCGATTTTCACTGCAACTTCTGCGCGTTCCGTGGATTATGCCCAGCCCGCGAAAAACACGCTCCAAGTGTTGCCTCGAATGTTGCGAAGAGTGCGGGAAAGCCGCTGGATTGAGCATCTACAACTTCCGCTACCAAAAACTTAGGGGACGCTTTCAGCGTCCCCCATTTGACTTTGTACTGACTTTCTTAATGCTTTTTTTTCTTCTTTGCCTTTTTCTTCGTTGCCATTGGTTCTATTCTCCCTTCCATTTTTCATGGAAAAATCTGCAACCACGTTTTGTTGCAACTAATTGATTGTATAGAGTTAATAAAAAATGAAGTCAAGAAAAAAATGCATGCATGGTAGCGAGCGATGCTGTACCAAAGTCACAGAAGGATCCGAGTGAAACAGAAAATCTCAATGTCGCAACCGCAAAACACGTTCGCGGCCATGCAATCGCAGGGGTCGAGGCCCAACGTCGATCCTCTACATCGTGTTTGATGCATCGCGTGGAGAGCGAGCGAACCGCGATGCAATCATGTCGCAGAGGTTTATCGTTTCCGTTCGCCGCTGCGTCTATAATGAAGTTGCGAAATCTTCGCGGGAGCATGATCCATGGCGGCTTTCGATGATGTTGTCATCATTTCCGGTTGTCGTACGGCGGTGGGAAAATTCCAGGGAGGCCTCACCGATTTAAGCGCTCCGCAGTTGGGCGCGGTGGTGGTGCGCGAAGCGGTCAAGCGCGCCGGAGTGAACTCCGATCAGGTTGACGAATGCATTATGGGCAACGTCCTCCCTGCCGGCCTGGGACAAAATCCGGCGCGGCAGGCTGCTATCTTCGCAGGATTGTCGTCCGCAACAGGTGCCATGACAATCAACAAAGTTTGCGGTTCCGGATTAAAAGCGGTAGCGCTGGCAGCGCAAGCGGTGCAAACCGGAAACAGTTCCATTGTGGTGGCGGGCGGCATGGAATCCATGACCAACGCTCCTTACCTGCTGCCGCAAGCGCGCAAAGGATACCGCCTCGGAAACGGACAGGTGATCGATTCCATGGTGCACGATGGCCTCTGGGATATTTACAACGACTATCACATGGGCATCACCGGCGAGAACGTGGCCGAGAAGTACGGCATCACTCGCGAAGAGCAGGACGAGTTTGCGGTGAACTCTCATCGCAAGGCGGTCGCCGCGATGAAGGAGTGCCGGTTCAAATCGCAGATCGTGCCGGTGGAAATTCCAGCGAAGAAGAAGGGTGCGACCCCCGTGTTCTTCGAGAAGGATGAGTCCCCGCGCGAGGATACGACCATTGAGGTTTTGCGTTCGTTGAAGCCGGCGTTTAAGAAAGATGGCACCGTGACCGCCGGCAATGCGCCGGGAGTGAACGACGGAGCCGCGGCCGTAGTGGTGACCAGCGCGCGCCGGGCGAAACAACTTGGCGCGCAGCCCATGGTCCGAATCATGGCGCAGGCCACCAGCGGCGTGGAACCCAAATGGGTCATGATGGCGCCCGTCGATGCGGTGCGAAAGATCTGGGAGAAGACCGGATGGAAGAATGAAGATGTTGACCTCTACGAACTCAACGAAGCTTTCTCGGTGCAGGCGCTGGGCGTGATGCGCGAGCTTGGGCTCGATCCAAACAAGGTCAACGTGAATGGCGGCGCCGTGGCCATCGGGCACCCCATCGGAGCCAGCGGAGCGCGCGTGCTGGTGACTCTAATCTATGAGATGGCGCGCCGCAATGTGAAGCGCGGAATTGCCGCGCTCTGCCTCGGTGGGGGCAACGCCGTCGCGATGGCAGTCGAGAGGGACTAGAAAATCGGCGCGCCCGGCTTCCGGATTATAGGCGAGCTGTTCATGCGAGGTTTTCCAGACGCCGGGAGCCGCCTAGTTCGAATTGCCAGCCGCCGGCAGCGTAACGGTGAACACCGCTCCACCTCCGGGCGCGTTCGCGGCTTCGACCGCGCCGTTGTGTTCTTTCATCACGGATTTGCAAATGCTGAGCCCAAGGCCCGTCCCTCGACCCGGCCGCTTCGTCGTGTAGAACGGATCGAAGATATTGGCCAAAATGTCGGGTGGGATTCCCGGGCCGTCGTCCAAAAAGCTGGCCCAAACTGAACTATCGCCCGTTCCCAGGCGGATGCGCAGCGTTCCCCGGTCGCGCGCCTCGCGAATCGCATGTTCCGCGTTCAGGACCAAATTCAGGAAAACCTGCATCAGTTGGTGCGGGTCGCCCTGCACGTAGGGCAACCTGGGCTCACGAACGAAGTCCACGGTGATGTTGTTCTTCCGCAGCGAGTAGGCGTGCAGATTGAGCGTGCGTTCCACGACTTCCCCGAGGTTGACGCGAGTCTTGCCCGGCATCGGCGGAGTCGAGAAATAAGTCAGGTTGTGAACGATCTCCGCGGCGCGGCGCGCCTGCTGCTGCAGTATGGCGATCTGCTTCCGCGCCGCGTCGGTGGTCTGACTGTCCTGCAGAAGTTCACTTACGCCCAGGATGCTGGTGAGGGGATTGTTCAACTCGTGGGCAACGCCGCCGATCATTGCCCCCATGGCGGCCAGGCGCTCACTCTGCACCACCTGCTGCTCGAACTTTTTTTCCGTGGTGATGTCGCGGACGGAAACGATCACTCCCGCGAGTTTGGAATCGGCGTCGAAGAACTGGCTGGCGGAGGCGCGCATCGTCCGTCCGCTTCCATCGCGATGCCGGGCGCCATATTCCGCCGATCCAAAAATCGTGTGGCTGGAAGCGACGTCGTGGTACAGCGTTTCCAGTTCCGGCGAACGAGCCTGGGTTTCGGATATCTTCTTGCCTAACAAGTCCTCGGGTTGACATCCCAGCAGGTCGCGCACCCGCGAACTCACGAAGGTGAAGCGTTCTTCCAAATCGACTACTAAGATAAGATCGGGAAAACTCTCCAGCAGCCGCCGGCGAAATTCTTCCTGCAGTGCGAGCTGCCGTTCCAGTTTGCGCCGCTCCGTTACGTCGACCAGCGTACCCTGGTAGCGAATCAGCTTGCCCGCGGCATCCCACACCGCGCGGGAGGATTCGAGAAAAACCGCGGTAGCCCCATCCTTTTTCCGGAGCGTAATCTCCCTTGCGCGCACGCCGCCGCGATCGTCGGGAGCTCGGCCAAGAATCGGCGGCTGTTCGGGGTCGATGTTCAGCCGGCTCGGATTAAGCGCGAGCAACTCTTGTTTGGTCGCATACCCCAGAATACTCACCAGCGCCGGATTGGCATCGAGCAGCGCGCCCTCCGGCGTACTGAAATACGCGCCTTCCTGCAATGTCTCGAAAAGCTCCGTGAAGCGCAGCTCTTTCTCGTGCCGCCCGGTGACGTCGCGCCCCAGAACGCTGGCCCCAACTACTTCGCCGCTCTTGATGATGGCATTGAGTACGCAGTCGAAATAAAGCGGCCGGCTGTTGTTCTTGAAACGGACGCGCACGGTACCCGCCCAGTGTCTCTTCTCCAGAAAGCGCGTGAGCCCGGCTTCCAGGTTGGCGCGGGCCGGTTCTTCGAGAAATTCGAAGTACTTGTGCCCCACAATTGCGGTGTAAGGAAGCCCGGCCAGCTCGCTGACGCTTTTGTTCACCGTGCGCAGGGTGCCGTCCAGGGCCACGGCGCAAGCGGCATCGTCAAAAGAATCGATCAGTTCCTTGAAGCTGCGCTGGGAGCGCGCAATCAGCTCGTTCAGTTGATCGAGTTGCTCTTCGGAGGGCGCTGCGCCTACGTGGTCCTGCAAATCCTGAAGCAACAACTTGAGCTCGCCAACTTCCTTCCGCCGCCCGTAAGCGTACACAGCTAAGAGGACCGAGAGCACCGGTACGCCCACCGCAATGGGGCCAAGGTGGTAAGGCAAAGCTCTCAGTTGTTCCCAGGCGAAGTAGGTAAACCCCGTCGCCAACAGAACCATGAACAAAAGAATCAATCGCCAAAGCTGAGATTCTTCGCGCTCAAGCTTCTGCGGAGGGCGGGCGGGTCGAAGACTGCCGGAAGAGGACTGCATAATGAGGAACTCAATCGTTTTCCCGTTGCGAAGCGGAAAAACGGTTCATTGCTCAAATCATCCTACTGCCCCAGCCGGGACTGGACAACCGGTTGTTGTTGGAGAACTAGGTACGTCGGTTCCATTTGCGCAAAAGACTTCTCCCATCACACCGGCTCGTGATTCGGCTGGCTCGTCTCGCGAGTTTTCCACAGCCTCACCCAGTGACATCCGTCACTGCGGCACTCGCCCCCGCGCACCTATCCTAGATATTCCCCGGATCGGGCCCTCGTGTGCCGATTCAGGCGCGCGAATCCCCGTATCCCTGATGCTCTACAAGACCCTCAGCGCCGCCGTCTATGGCATCGACGCCAACATCATTCAGGTGGAAGTCGACTGCTCCGGCATCAAGACCGACCAGGACCACTTCCACACCGTCGGCTTGCCCGATGCCGCCGTGCGCGAGAGCCGCGACCGGGTCCGCGCCGCGCTGAAGAACTGCGGTTACGATATTCCTCCCACCCACATCACCATCAATCTGGCCCCCGCGGATATTAAGAAGGAAGGCTCCGGCTTCGACCTGCCCATGGCGCTCGGCATCGTCGGCGCCTACGGCGGCCTGACAAAGAAGGAAATCGCCGACTGCTTGTTCGTCGGGGAGCTTTCGCTCGATGGCGGCGTCCGCGGCATTCGTGGCACGCTCCCGATTGCCCTCGAAGCTCGCGGCCGGAAAATTTCCCGCCTAGTCGTTCCCGAAGCCAACGCCCGCGAAGCCGCCATGGTCGGAGGAGTCGACGTTTACCCCGTGCGTTCGCTGCTGGACGTGATCCACTTCGTGAACTCCGGCAACGGAATCGTCCCGCTGAAAGCCGATGGCGACGTCCTGCTGCGCGAATCACAAGAATTTCTGGTCGACTTCAAAGATGTCCGCGGCCAGCAAACCGCCAAGCGCGCCATCGAAATCTCCTGCGCCGGAGGCCATAACATATTAATGATCGGCCCGCCCGGCTCCGGCAAAACCATGCTGGCCAAGCGCATGCCCAGCATCCTCCCTCCGCTCACCTTTGAAGAAGCGCTGGAGACCACCAAAATCCACAGCGTCGCCGGAGTGCTCGACCCCGGCAGCGGCCTCGTCGGCAAGCGCCCCTATCGCTCGCCGCATCACACCATTTCCGATGCGGGACTGATTGGTGGCGGCGCAATCCCGCGCCCCGGCGAGGTTTCTCTATCTCACAATGGACTGCTCTTCCTCGATGAGCTCCCCGAGTTTCCCCGCAACGTCCTCGAAGTCCTGCGCCAGCCTCTCGAAGATGGCACGGTCACCATCTCCCGCGCCGCCATGTCGCTGATGTTTCCCGCGCGCTTCATGCTGGCCGCGGCCATGAATCCCTGTCCCTGTGGCTTTCGCAACGACCGCACCCGCGAGTGCCAATGCACCACTCCCATGATCCAGCGCTACATTTCGAAAATCTCCGGCCCGCTCATGGATCGCATCGACATTCACATCGACGTGCCCGCCGTAAACTACAAAGAGATGCGCTCCACCAACGAACCGGAGTGTTCCGCGAAGATTCGCGAACGCGTCATTCGCACGCGGCAAAAACAACTCGAACGCTTCGCTTCCTCCCGCGAAAAAATCTACTGCAACGCCCAAATGTCATCTCGCCACATTCGCGCCTTCTGCGATCTCTCCGCCGACTGCGAGCGCCTGCTGGAGCGCGCCATGACTCAGCAGGGACTCAGCGCCCGCGCCCACGACCGCATCCTGAAAGTCGCCCGCACCATCGCCGACATCGAAGAGACCGCGACGCTTGAGCCCAAACACATTGCCGAAGCTATCCAATACCGCTCGCTCGACCGCACCTACTGGACCTAGCCCAATGGCTTCGTATCAGAGCATGCCTTCACCAGGGAATGCTGTAGGAGCCCATGGATCGCGCATGTCTGCGCCGGAATATGCCGCGTCCCGCGCCTACCACGGTTCACGATTGACCCCTGTCGTTGCAACATGTTATAAATGCCCGTTTTGCACTCGTCCGTTCGGAGCGGCATTCTAATGTTCCGGCCGGGCCGAGCGCAGGCTCCGACGCGGCCAAGCTCCAACACTCCGTTTAGGTTTTGCGGTGGAAGCGTGTTCGGAATCCGGCGAATGTCTCCGTAACCTGCTCCGGGCGTGCTCGGACGGGAACGCTTCGCCGGAAGGGCGGTCTCAAAACACGTTCGTATATTCCTAAAAACCGACTCATTGTGGAGGACTCATTATGCGCACCTGGCTCGCCAATGCTGCGTTCCAAGGACGTTGCGTGGTAACCGGTTTCCTGAAAACATCTCTGGCCCTGGCCACGCTGCTTACCGTCGGCGCCGCTTCGGCCCTGGCTCAACCTGCCGGCGAAAGCGCCGGCGGCGAAGCCTCGCTCAAACTGCCTGACCTTTCTTCGGTCAGCTTCCTGAACGGCGCCATCGACGGCCATCGCCTGTTAATGATCGGCATCCTGTTCTGCCTGTTCGGGCTCGGTTTCGGCATGGTCATCTACATGCGCCTTAAGAACCTGCCGGTGCACCGCTGCATGCGCGAGATCTCCGAACTCATCTACGAGACCTGCAAAACCTATCTCGTCACTCAGGGCAAATTCATCCTGTTCCTGTGGGCCTTCATCGCGGTCATCATTCTGCTTTACTTCGGCGTGCTCCAGCACATGGAAGCCATGCGCGTCGCCATTATTCTGGGTTTCAGTCTGGTCGGGATCGGGGGCAGCTACGGCGTGGCCTGGTTCGGCATCCGCGTGAACACCTTCGCCAACTCGCGCACCGCGTTCGCATCTCTCCCCGGCAAGCCGTTTCCCGTCTATCAAATTCCGCTCGAAGCCGGCATGAGCATCGGGATGATGCTGATCAGCGTCGAGCTGCTCATCATGCTCATCATTTTGCTCTTCGTTCCCGGCGACTACGCCGGCCCCTGCTTCATCGGATTCGCCATCGGAGAATCCCTGGGCGCGGCCGCGCTGCGTATCGCTGGCGGCATCTTCACCAAGATCGCCGATATCGGCTCCGACCTGATGAAGATCGTCTTCAAGATTAAGGAAGACGATGCCCGCAACCCCGGCGTCATCGCCGATTGCACCGGCGACAACGCCGGCGACTCCGTCGGACCCTCCGCCGACGGTTTCGAAACCTACGGCGTCACCGGCGTCGCGCTCATCACTTTCATTCTTCTCGGCGTGAAGAACCCCAGCGTGCAGGTGCAGTTGCTGGTCTGGATCTTCGTCATGCGCGTCATGATGCTGGTCGCCAGCTCGGTTTCCTATTTCCTCAACGCGGTCATCGCCAAGGGCCGTTTCGGTAATGCCGACGAAATGAATTTCGAAACTCCGCTCACCTCTTTGGTATGGCTCACCTCGATCGTCTCGATCGGCCTGACGTATCTGGTCTCCTACTACATCATCCCCGCCCTCGGCGGCGATGACACGCAGTGGTGGAAGCTGGCCACGATCATCTCCTGCGGCACGTTGGCCGGGGCCATCATCCCCGAACTGGTGAAGGTTTTCACTTCGGTTCATTCCCGGCACGTAAGGGAAGTAGTCATTTCGGCGGAGGAAGGCGGGGCGTCGCTCGGAATTTTGTCCGGATTCGTGGCTGGCAACTTCTCCGGTTACTACCTTGGGCTCTCGATGATGTTTCTCATGTCCATCGCCTACTTCATGAGCACGATGGGCTTGGCAGCGGCAGCTACCATGCTGGCTCCCGCGGTTTTCGCCTTCGGACTCGTGGCCTTCGGCTTCCTGGGTATGGGCCCCGTAACCATCGCCGTCGATTCCTACGGCCCGGTAACCGACAATGCTCAATCGGTTTACGAACTTTCTCTCATCGAGCAGGTGCCAAACGTCGAAGCCGAAGTCAAGAAGGACTTCAACATGGGGGTCAACTTCGAGCGCGCCAAGCACCTGCTCGAAGCCAATGACGGCGCGGGCAACACCTTCAAAGCCACCGCGAAACCAGTGCTGATCGGCACCGCCGTGGTAGGCGCCACCACCATGATTTTCTCCATCATCATGGCTCTGACCAGCGGCCTTACCCAAAACGTCGACAAGCTCTCGCTGCTGCACGCTCCATTCTTCCTCGGATTGATTACCGGCGGCGCCATGATTTACTGGTTCACCGGCGCATCCACGCAAGCCGTCACCACCGGCGCTTACCGCGCGGTCGAGTTCATCAAAGCCAACATCAAACTCGAAGGCGTGGAAAAAGCCTCCGTCGAGGACAGCAAAAAGGTAGTGGAGATCTGCACAAAATATGCGCAGAAGGGCATGTTGAACATCTTCATCGCCGTATTCTTCGGGACGCTGGCCTTCGCCTTCGTGGAGCCGTTCTTCTTCGTCGGCTATCTCATCTCCATTGCCGTCTTCGGCCTCTACCAGGCCATCTTCATGGCCAACGCCGGCGCCGCCTGGGACAACGCCAAGAAGATCGTCGAAGTCGAAATGAAGCAGAAGGGAACTCCGCTGCACGATGCCACCGTCATCGGCGATACCGTCGGCGATCCGTTCAAGGATACGTCGTCGGTGGCTCTGAACCCGGTGATCAAGTTCACCACACTCTTCGGCCTGCTGGCAGTTGAGTTGGCGGTAACCTTGGCTCACGACCAGGGCCCGATGATCACCAATGTGCTGGCACTGGTGTTCTTCCTGGTCTCCTTCACCTTCGTCTACCGTTCCTTCTACGGCATGAGAATTCGCAGCGGCAACGCCGAGTAAGTAGCGCCGGCGTCCCGCCGGCTGTCGATCATAGATGGTGAATGTGGGGACAGCCACCCTCGGCTGTCCGCCGGGCGCAGCCCGGTGTTTAAGATAAGGCAGAAGCCTCGCCAGACAAGCAAACGCCATCCGGCAAAATCCGGATGGCGTTTTCGTTTACTCGGGCCGTTGAGGATTTTCAATTACACAATTACCCGATTACCCAATTACTCAATTCCCCTCAGTTCGGCCCTTTCATTTTCTCCTTCACGCTGTGCGCCAGCTTCTCGATTTCCTCGGCCTTCTTCAGCACGTCGAGCGAAAGCACGTTCTCGTTCGACTTTTCCACGGACTCTTTCAGTTCCGTCGCCAGCTTGAAGAGCTTGTCGGTATCGGTTTTGAGCGCGGCCTGCCGTTCCAGGTTGGCTTTCTTGGCCATGTCGCGAGCGATGCGATCCCGGGCATCGTCGTCATCAGCGGGCGCCGTACTCAGATCCCCTCTCGGCGGCCTAGGGGTTTGGGTTTGCGTATAGCTGGGAATCGCGAACAGCAAACCGATAAAAAGTGTCCAAACAATTCGTTGGGATCGCACGATGTACCTCGAAAACAGGCGCGAACCTGCCTGCCCGTTCCTAGAAGTATGACACTTTCGGCGGGGACAACAACGGGAAATGTTCGGGATAAAGACCTGCGGAAAAATGCCGAAAAGGGTTACCGGGTCGGGGCCGGTACTGACCGGAAAGGGCACGACTTCAGTCGTGCCACAGATCCCGCGAAATCGGCTTCGGCTTTAGCCGCTGAGGTTTGTTCTCGAACGGGTCAAGTAAGGCTGCACAAATTGGCGAGAGAAAGAGATTTCAAATCAAGCTGAATCTGCCGGCTCCACCCAGGAAGCCGGCCACTCGAATCGTTACAACGAGCTCATGTTCGACAAGAACTCCCCATTCGACTTGGTCTTGTTCAGCTTGTCGATCAGCAACTCCATCGCTTCCACCGGAGACAGCGGGTTCAACACTTTGCGCAGCACCCAGATCCGCGTCAAGTCTTCCCGCGGAATCAGCAACTCTTCCTTGCGCGTGCCCGAACGCTGAATGTCGATGGCCGGGAACACGCGCTTATCCACCAGTTTGCGCTCCAGGATGATTTCCGAGTTGCCCGTGCCCTTGAACTCTTCAAAAATCACGTCATCCATGCGCGAGCCGGTATCGATCAACGCTGTAGCGATGATGGTTAGCGATCCGCCTTCTTCAATATTGCGCGCCGACCCGAAGAACCGCTTCGGCCTCTGCAGCGCGTTCGAATCCACGCCGCCGGAAAGCACTTTGCCCGAAGGCGGCACAATCGTGTTATAAGCTCGCGCCAACCGCGTGATCGAATCCAGCAGAATCACCACATCGCGCTTGTGTTCGACCAGCCGCTTCGCCTTTTCGATCACCATCTCCGCGACCTGTACGTGCCGCGCCGCAGGCTCATCGAAGGTCGAAGAAATCACCTCGCCCTTCACCGACCGCTGCATGTCCGTAACTTCTTCCGGACGCTCATCGATCAGCAGCACCATCAGCACCACTTCCGGATGGTTCGTCGTAATCGAGTTCGCCACATTCTGCAGCAGCATGGTCTTGCCGGCGCGCGGCGGAGAAACAATCAACCCGCGCTGTCCCTTGCCCAGCGGCGTCAGCAAATCCATCACCCGCGCGCTGGAGTTCTCCCGCGTGGTCTCCAGCTTGATGCGCTCCTGCGGATACAGCGGCGTCAAATTATCGAACAGAATCTTGTTGCGCGCCTCGTCGGGCGACTCAAAGTTCACCGCCTCGATCTTCACCAGCGCGAAATACTTCTCGCCCTCGTGCGGCGGCCGCACCTGCCCGCTAATGGTATCGCCCGTTTTCAGGTCGAACTTGCGGATTTGCGACGGCGATACATAGATGTCGTCCGGCCCCGGCAGGTAGTTGTAGTCCGGCGAGCGCAGGAAACCGTAGCCATCGGGCAGGATTTCCAGCACGCCCTCGGCAAAGATGTGTCCTTCTTTTTCGCTCTGCGCCTGCAGGATTTTGAAGATGAGGTCCTGCTTGCGCAGTCCGCTGGCGCCGGGCAGCTCCAAGGTCCTTGCGATCTTGGTCAGCTCGGTGATGTTCTTTTCTTTCAGTTCAGCGATGGTCATGATTCACCTAAACCCGTGCACTAAAACGTATTCCTTAGTGTCTTCGGGAGATTTTCAAAGGAGGGTATTCAGGAAAGACAAAAACAAACAGGGCAGGCGGACAGGGCTGCTTTACGCAGCCCGCCGTTGTGCCTCAGCAAAATTCTCCGGCTCCGACAGTACTTCCTGCCGCTCCGCGCCCGCGATCCGGTCCAACACACCATTCATCGTTTCCTGGATTCTGGTGCTGGGCCGATGGAACTTCCGCGTGGCCTTGGAGGCGAGCTGACAGAGCATATAACGATTCCGTAACGTTTGTAAAGCCTCAAACACACGATCGGATCTCATGTGTGTAATACTCCTTCCTTATTAAGTAGTGGGCATGTCGCCTTCGCCCTTGTTCCCAGGAAACTGGCCAGAACCCCGACCCCGTCCTAACCCACTGATTCCGCTAAGATTGTAAAGGAGTTAGCGCAATTCCTACCCAAGATAGATGCGCGACCGGACTCCAAAGATGCTCATTTTTCCTGATTTGGACTCGCTGGTGGAGGTACTCAGAAACCAACCTGGAGACCTCGGATGTCCGCGGAACAAGATACTCTACCGGGAAACGGGGAAGACGTCAACATCTTTTACGCATCTTTACCTGCCGCGACTTTCCGCCGCGTGCCGTTTCAGGTACCCGTCCCATGGCGGGATCTCCCCGAAAACTCCCCCCACCAAACCCAACTCACCGCCCCTTCCCGCCCCTCCCACAGCCATCCGCCCCCAATCCCAACCACTCCCAAGCCTCCCGATAGCCCTCCCACCGCGGATTCTTCCCCTTCAAATCCGGGAAAAATCTCAAACTCTTCACCCCCGCAAACGCCTCAATCGGCAGCAGATACCAAACATCCCTCCCCTCCAGGACGACGTGCGCCGCCAGCACATCGATATCCTCCGCCGTATAAGTCTTTTTCCCCTCGCCCCGCGTCGAGTAAACCGGCTGGAACGTCATACCCCCCACCGTTCAACCTCCCCGTAGCCTTCACCTGCACCCGCAACAGCCGCCCGCCCCGTCCCGCCCACACAATGAAGTCATACTTCTCGCTGTCGCCCCAGGGCAGCGCCAGCCCAATTCCCAAACTCTGAGCCTTCAGCAAAAACGCCGCCTGTGACAACTCCCCCATCCGCTTCGGATTCCTCTTCCTCCGCTCCCACCACGCATCCCCCGTCTCCTCCGCCACCGCCATAATCCACGGAATAAATCCCCCAACCGCACCACCGTCCCCGCCGCAATCCACCGCCATAAACACCCCTCCCACGCCGCGCGCGCCAAGTTGACCCCGCGCCGCCTGAAATCGACAAAATTTTCCCCCAATACTTCCAATATTCCCCGCCCGTCAACCAAAGTCCAGGTCATCCCGCCACTTATTTTCGACTGTTTTCCACAAGGGGAAATACCGTGTGGAACGGACACTCCCTTCGGCAAGCTCAGGGCAGGCTTGTCCGTTGCCTTTGACGTTGTTTTTGATCTTGCTTTTGATCTTGCTTTTGATCCTGCTCTTGATCCTGCCTTTGATCTTGCTTGTCATTCCGAGCCTTTCGCAGCCGCGAAGCGGCGAGAACGGCGAGGAACCTGCTGTCCGCCGGCGCACCTCGGCCCGTGTGGAACGGACACTCCTGTCCGTTGCCTTTGACGTTGATTTTGCCTTTGACCTTGGGGAGACTCGTATCAGGGCATGCCTTCAGGCATACCGAAAAGCGCCGACCACACCCCAGCCGCGAAGCGGCGGCAGAATGCAGCCCACGGCGCAAGCCGTGGGTAAGCAGCAGACAAAGAGGAACCGAGTCCCGTCAGGCACGGCAGAAAAACCGCCCGCGTCGAACGGACGGCCCCCGTCCGCCGCCCTTGCCTCTGTTCCACAGTCAGTGGCCCCAAACGGGAAGGAGGGAGCGAAAGATCGCGCTGAGAAGAGTGAGACCGGGATTCAGGCCATCCATAATTGTTGGGGGCTTCCCACCACCCCTTTGCTGATATTTACATTGTGTAAATACCCCTTATGCGCTACACTTGGGACGAACAAAAAAATCGCCGCAACCGCGAGTTGCGTGGAATTGCCTTCGAAGACGCGGTTCGGATTTTCGAAGGCCCGACCCTCGAAAGCCCGGATGACCGATTCAGCTACGGCGAGGATCGAGTCTATGCCATCGGGCTGGTGAACGGGTTGGAAATGACGGTAATTTATGCCGACAGAGAAAATGACGAGAGGCGTATCATCTCGGCGTGGCGCTCGGAGCCGCACGAGAGACGGCGGTATTGGCAAAACATCGAAGGCTGACGGGTCCCTTCGCAAGGGCACGAGTGGTACGGACTGGGAACGGCTGCGCCGCATGACGCCAGCCGAAATACGCCGTGGAATTCTTGCCGACCCCGACGCTCACCCCACCGACGAAGCCTTCTGGAAAAACGCCAAGGTTGTCATGCCGGTGCCTAAAGAAATCGTGACCATGCGCCTTGACGCCGACCTGCTCCGCTGGTTCCGCCAGCAGCGCGGGTATCAGACCCGCATCAACGCCATACTCAGGGCCTACATGCAGGCGCAGCCCTGAGCACGTGTAGAGCGGGCGCCCACGCCCGCTGCCTTTGACGTTGCTTTTGTGGAACGGCCACTCCTGTCCGTTGCCTCTGACCTTAGTTGTTGCCTTTGCCGTTGGGGAGACTCGTATCAGGGCATGCCTTCAAGCATACCGTAAAGCGCCCACCCCACCCCAGCCGGGGAGCGGCGGCAGAATGCAGCCCACGCTGCTAGCCGTGCAAGAAGAAAGATGCCACTCGCCCAAGTTCAAATAAATCCAGACTGCTCAAGCCTTCGCAGTAGGAGCGATACAAAGCTCAGGTGATCCAGGCAGGTGTCAGGATCATCCACGACCTCAAATTCATGGGCACGCGGATTGCGAATGGCCTTCACGCCGCCCGCGAAAATGAATCGATACCCCTCCTGCTCGTCCTGCTCGCTCTGACTACCGAGAGGAGTCAATTGGATTTTCGGACTTTTGCAATTGAATGCGTCCATCATCAAGCTAAAGCCCGAGTCAGACAAACCCGAATATTTTTCGACCCTCTTGTCTAGAAATTTGAACGCGTGGTAAGTCAACTCAGCGAAGTGACCGTCATCGAACAGCTTTTTCACCTTCGGAGGTAACTGCGGATGGACGTTTCGCGAGTCGAAGGGGTGGAGCGACGGCTCCGCCTCCCGTGCCGGGATGGCAATGACCTTCCGCGCGATCGTTTCGAATCGCTGAAAGTCACTTGCCATTCAGCAAATTCTCCCGGATGCTACGGAAGATTCGGTCGTAAGTTTCCTGGTCCCCCGCCGCTGGCAAGTTAACCTCGATTCGGACACTCAAGCCAAAGTCCCGCCCGCCCCCTTTCCGCCTCTGGAGCCTTCACCCTCTATCCCGTGCTCTTTCTCAGCGGCAGGTTTTGCGGCCGTCGCTCTTGCAGGCTTCGTTTTTGGAGCGGCGTTCTTTGGCCCACTCGGCGCTTTGCTCGGCATCTCGCCGTGGCCGGCGAAGCTTGATAGAACGCGAAACGTTGAAGCCTGTCTCCGGCCCACAAGATCGCTCGTTTTATCAGAGCCGCGGAAAAACGAAATTAGGCCGTCCTCATCCAGCGCCCAAGTGTCGCCGCCATGCAGTTTGAAGAGTTCCGCGTACGCATTCTTCACCAGCCCTTCGAAGGCCTTTTGGAACTCCTCGTTGCTGTGTTTGGTAAAGACCGCCGCGCCCTCCGGCGTGCTATTGCCTTCTTTGTCGATGACGCCGATGAAGCGGAGGATGTTGATTACATAGCTCTCGTTGTTCGGAGCCAATCCGAGCTTCTTTAGAGTCTCCGCTGTGACAGTCGAAGGGAAGGTCTTACGGAAGTGGTTGAGCGCGCCGGTTATTGCTCCGGTGCCGGAAATATATGGATGTTTGTCTGCCACGAGAGGACAGCCCTCCTGTTGTGAGGAACATACAAAGCCTACACCTCACAGTCAAGCGAGGCTAGGTCGGACCTGACGGGGCTCCAAACTTCGGCCACGACATTGCCAATTCCCTACTCCTTCACCCCCAACTGCCAAAACAAAAACGAATAAACATCCGTCAACTCCTCGATCTGCTTGGTCACCGGTTTCCCCGCCCCATGCCCCGCCTTAGTTTCAATCCGCAACAATATCGGACGCGTCTTACTTGCCCCATTCTTCGCTTCGTCTTGCATGAGAGCCGCCATCTTCTTCGCGTGCATGGGATCGACGCGCGTATCCGTGTCCGCCGTCATGAACAAGATCGCGGGATATTCCGTTCCCGGCTTCACGTGGTGATACGGCGAATAAGCATAGAGCCACTTGAACTGCTCGGGATCGTCGGCACTCCCATACTCCGGAACCCACAGCTTGGCAATCTGGAAGTTCTGATAGCGCAGCATGTCGAGCAGCGGAACCTGGCACACCACGGCGCGAAACAGGTCAGGACGCTGCGTGATCATCGCCCCCATCAGCAGCCCGCCATTCGACCCTCCCTGAATGGCCAGATGATCCTTGTCCGTATACTTTTCCGCGATCAAATGTTCCGCGGCTGCAATCATGTCGTCAAAAACATTCTGCTTGTTGCCCAGCATTCCGGCGCGATGCCAGTCCTCTCCAAACTCCGCCCCGCCGCGCAAATTCGCCACCGCGTAAACCCCGCCATGCTCCATCCATAAATATGTGTTGCGATTGAAAGCCGGAGTCGAACTTGCGTTGAACCCGCCATATCCTGTGAGCAGCGTGGGATTGTGGCCGTCTTTCTTCAACCCCTTTTTGTCGACGATGAACATGGGCACCCGCGTGCCATCCTTCGAGTGGTACCACTCCTGCTCAACGTCATAAGCCGCCGGATCGATCGAAGGCGCGTCCACCTTGGCCCACTGCGAAGTCGTGCCCGTCTTCAGGTCGTAACGATAAATCGTGGGCGCGAAAGTAAACGACTGGAAGCCGTAAAAGATCTCGTCGCGGTCCCATTTCCCGTCCGAGGCGAAAACCGTGCCGATCGCGGGAAGAGCAAGGTCGTGGAGCTTCGTTCCATTCAGATCGAAAATCTTCAACTGCGAGCTGGCATTCTGCTCATACTGCGCGAACAGCTTTCCGCCCCAGACCGCTGCGCCCTGCAAAACCGCGTCCGTCTGCGGAATGATTTCTTTCCAATCGTCGCGTTCATAGTCGCCGGCTTCGGCCACAAATACGCGGTAACGCGGGGCATCTTCATTGGTAACGATGTAAAGCCTTCCGTTGTACACCGTCCCGCCATAGAGAAAATTCTTGCCGGTAGTGATGCGCGTGGGTGGCGTGCGCTTTTTCAGATCCATTAAGAACAGCTCGGTCTTGGTCCAGCCTTCCTCGACCGTGATCAACAGTAAGCGGCCATCGTTGTCGAGATCCACATTCGGCCAGTCCTCGGCATCGCGCCCCTCGCCGAAAATCAGCGGATCGGTTGTGGGATCGGCGCCGAGTTCGTGATAGAACACATGCCGGTTGTACACCTCCTGCCCTTCCGCCACGTCACCCTTCCGCGGATAGCGCGTGTAATAAAAGCCAGAGTTGTCGAGCGTCCACGCAATGCTGGCGGCGCGCGTGCGCTCAATCGTATCGGGAAGAGCCTTGCCTGTCCTGGTTTCGATAATGTGCAGCGTGCTCATCTCCGAGCCGCTCGGCGACGTACCGTAGGCCAGATACTTTCCATTTTCCGAAGGCTGGTACCAATCGAGAGCGATCGTTCCATCCGCCGCCAGTTGATTGGCATCCACCAGAACGCGGTCTTTTCCGTCCACACCTTCGCGCACATAAAGCACGGGCTGGTTCTGCATCCCCTCCCGTCGCGTGTAGAAATAATATTTCCCGCCAATCTGCGGCGCGCCGATGCTGCCGATGCTCAACAATTCCGTCAGCCGTTTATGGATCGCTTCGCGCCCCGGCAGCGGATCGAGCACAGCCCGCGTATAGGCCATCTCTTCCGCCACCCACTTCTCGGTCTCCGGACTTTTTCCATCCTCCAGCCACCGGTAGTTATCGACGATCTTCACTCCGTGAAGCGTCTCTTCCAGCGGACGCTTCTCGGCCTTGGGAGGAGTTGAAGGCACTGACGGCACCGAAGCCTTCTCATCGTCGCCCGCATAAACCGCAGCCGCGAAAAGAAACAGGAAAGCCACAATCGAGATCAAACGCAACCCTCCACCCATAATCACCTCGCAGTCAATCTAAGCGGCGCCCGCCGCGCGACTCGTCGCCGATCCGTCCGCTTCAAGCAACCGCACTAGCCTACCAAAAAAGCACGCGCCCCGCGCCAGCACGCACTTCCAGGTACTGATCTAAATGCGTGTTAGATCAGTACCCACTTCCAGCAATCGACCCGCCGCGCCACATCCATGCAGCCCGCGCAGCTGTTTGCGCCTTCGCCGCCAGATGTTATGATAACTGCGAACAGCAAAAGCGCGCTGCGCGCGCTTCGCCACACTCCTCAGTAGCTCAATGGCAGAGCATCCGGCTGTTAACCGGAGGGTTGTAGGTTCGAGTCCTACCTGAGGAGCCATTGTTTCAATGGCCTACGTCGGCGCAAATCACTCGCAAATCAGTTTGACCGATCTCAGGGCAAGTCCCACTACCTGGAGCCGGCTTTTTCCATCTCAGCGGTTACCACAGAGCCGTAGATGTTCATGGTGGTCCGAATGTCCGAGTGCCGCATGAGCTTCTGTTGCACAGCGATCGGCGGAGGTTGCGGGTTAGGCTGAGCGCAGCTAAATTAGGTGCGAGAGTTGGAGGTGTACATGAAAGGAGGTTCCCGATGGAATCTGCCTCTGCATTCATCGACATGAAGATCAAGGAACTTGGGGACTGGCGCGGGAAGACGCTGGCGAAAGTGCGCGAAATCATACACGAGGCAGACCCTGAGATCGCCGAAGAGTTGAAGTGGGTCAGGGCGACAACGCCGGGGACTCCCGTCTTTTCCCACGGCGGCATCGTCTGCACGGGAGAGACGTACAAGAACGTCGTCAAGATGACATTTGCCAAGGGAGCTGCGTTGAAGGATCCTTCGGGTCTATTCAACTCCAGCCTCGAGGGGAATGTCAGGCGCGCCATCGACATCCACGAAGGCGACAAGATCGATGAGGCGGCCTTGAAGGAGCTCATCCGCGCTGCCGTGGCGCTCAATCTCAGGGCCAAGAACAAGCCGAAGCCCAAGCCCCGGCGAGCGAGCAGCAAGCGGGCTGACTAGCTTCATCGCAGGTCTTCCGCTTGTTCCTTTCAAATCAAAACAGCTGAAACGGCATCCCCCGGCGAAAAAAGCCGCAAAGTTATAGTATGAGGCTGGCAGTCCCGCATCCTGTGGAGGAATCCGATGGGCGAGATAATTCAGTTCAAGCGACCGGACGGAAAGACCTGCCCCGGCTATCTGGCATCTCCCAAAGCAGGATCAAGCGCATCCGGCTTTGTGGTTATCCAGGAATGGTGGGGGCTCAACGATCAGATTAAAAGGACCGCGGATCGGCTCGCCGAAGGCGGCTATCGGGCGCTCGTGCCTGACTTGTACCGCGGCAAGGTCACCACGGCCGCCGACGAAGCAAACCACCTGATGGCGAACCTCAACTTCCCCGATGCCGCCGGTCAAGACATCCGCGGCGCGGTGCAGTACCTAAAACAATCCTCGAAGAAGGTGGCCGTGGGCGGGTTCTGCCTGGGTGGGGCGCTGACTATCCTATCGGCTGTCCGGGTGCCGGAGATGGACGCTGGCGCCTGCTTCTATGGCATTCCGTCCCTCGAGGCCGCCGATTTGAAGAAAATCACGATTCCCCTTATTGGCCACTTCGCGAACAAGGACGACTGGTGCACGCCCGCCAAGGTGAACGACCTCGAGGCCGCGCTGAAGCATTCGAAATCAGAGTTCGAGATCTATCGCTACGAGGCGCATCACGCCTTCATGAACGAAGCCCGCCCCGAAGTGTACGACCCAGCATGTGCCAAGACGGCGTGGGAGCGAACGCTCAAGTTTCTGAAGAAGGCGCTCACGTAACGGGTCGCCGCCACGGTCTCCCGAAAGCACGGTTCAACAAGGACCGATACGCGCCTCTCGGACTGGGGTTGTTCGGTTTTCGTAAATGTACACGCGGAAACGTGCCATCTCTTCAGCAGTCCTTAGTATGTACTCCGGAGGACGGCACGCTTTGAATCCAAGCGAAGGGACCGCGCCGGACAGGCACAAGAACGACGCCAGGCGTAGCACACGCCTGTCACGGCAGATTCCGGTTGTGATCACCAGCCTTGATCCTGCACGCAACTCTTCCGGGAAATACCGGACGGTAGTCGTCAACGCACATGGATGCGGTGTCATCGTCAGTGAGCGGCTGGAAAAGGAAACGCGGGTGATGGTGGAACTGATCGCCAGTGGGCGGAGTAAGCAGGCCAGAATAGTGCTCTCGATTTCGCTAGTCGAGGGTGCCTCGTGGTTGCTGGGACTTGAGTTCGACAGCCCGGCGAGCGACTTCTGGGAGATCGAAAATCCGCCGGCAGACTGGTCGTTCTGAAGGGGCCGGGGTTTCGCCCAGCGCTGCCAAATCACGGACTCGGCAGCATTGCGGCACGCCAGCAGCCCCCGGTCCTTTCAGACCGCTATAATTACTGACGCTCATGGACTGGGTTCCGGCCGCCGTCCGCTGGCTGTTTGATTCGGAGCATGGCGCATTTGACCGCCTGATTCCGCGCTGGCTCTTCCTGCGGGCACTTGGTTGTATTTATTTCTCCGCCTTCTTCTCGCTTGTGTTTCAGATCCGTGGCCTCATCGGGCCGGATGGGATTCTGCCGGCAAACGAATATCTGCGAGCAGTGGCGCATTCCTTCGGCTACGGCCGCGGCCTATGGTTTGCGCCCACCTTGCTTTGGCTTGCGAGCGGCCCGCACATGCTGACCGCCCTGTGCTGGGTGGGCATGGGCGCGTCACTCCTGTTGGTTCTGAATGCGTGGCCGCGCGGAATGCTGACGATCTGTTTTCTGTGCTTCCTTTCGTTCGTGAGCGCGGCGCAAGACTTTTCCAGTTATCAATCGGACGGCATGCTGCTCGAAGCGGGATTCATTGCGCTTTTCTTTGCTCCACCCGGATTACGCCCGGGCTTTGGGTTGGCATCGCCGGCATCGCGCGCCAGTTTGTTCCTGCTGCAATGGGAATGGTTTCGCATCTACTTCGAGTCCGGGGTTGCAAAGATCATCGGTGGAGATCCCGAGTGGCGCAACTTTACAGCCATGGACGAGTACTACCAGAACGGTCCGCTGCCGACGTGGATCGGCTGGTACCTGCAGCATCTGCCGCACTGGTTCCATGCTTCAGCTGTTTTTGCGACGCTGGCGCTCGAACTGGTTTTGGTTTGGATGTGGTTTCTGCCGAGACGCTGGCGCATCGTGTGTTTCTTGATCGTGACTCCCTGGGAACTGGGCGTTATTCTCAGCGCCAACTACACGTTTCTAAACTATCTTGTCCTGACGTTGGGATTCCTCTTGCTGGACGATCGCTTTCTGCGGCGTTTCTTACCGCAAGGATGGAAAAAGTGTTTCAGCGTGGGCCCGGCCAAAGCTACCGAGAGTAAGCCGAAGGCTTTTGAAACCGAATGCCATGATGCGCCAGCGGTTCCGACAATCCTGGAACTGACTCAGCAAAGCCAAATGCGGACTTCGGGTGGCTTTCGTGAGTCTCTCAAGATGGTGAAACTATCTCTGATCGGAATCGTACTTAGTTGGATTTTCTATGCCACGACAGTGGAGTTGATCTGGATGTTCTTTGCGCTGCCGCTGCCAACCGCGCCGGTGGAGGCGCTTGAGCCTTTTCGGATCGCTAATCGATACGGGCTGTTTGGCATCATGACCAGGGGCCGATACGAGATCGAGTTCCAGGGTTCCGAAGATGGAAAAACCTGGGTGGCATATCCGTTTCGCTATAAGCCTCAGGACCTGAGTGCGCCACCTGGGATTTACGCGCCCTATCAGCCGCGATTCGACTGGAACCTGTGGTTTGCTTCGCTAGGCTCGTGGCGGGACTATCCGATTGTGCCTCAAACCGAGGTCCGGCTGCTCTCGAATGACAGCGACGTTCTCAATCTCTTTGCGAAGAATCCTTTTCCGCATGGGCCACCACGCGAGGTGCGCGCTGCGATTTGGCAATATTGGTTCACGGCAATGTCCGAAAAACGGACTCAAGGTTTGTGGTGGCGCCGTCAATTCGTGGGACTGTATGCTCCGACGATCGAGCGCGAACCCGATGGGAGTATCCGTGTCGTCGAATGGCCTACGGCTGGTCCGCGCGAGTGAATGCCGGCCACCTCTTGTTCGGTAGTTGGTGTTAACGCCTTGCAAGTAACATGAATACGCAAGGTCACGCGTTCAGATCAGTATCCAGATGCGAACAAAAAAGCCCTCTCCCACCGGGGAAAGGGCCGTTGCTATCGATACGTGTTTTAGTCGTCGTCGTCAGCCTTGGTAGGTGCCGCGCGATTGAAGTCGCTCGCGGGGCGAACCTTGCTCTCGCCGGGGTAGGGGCGAGTAAAGCTGGTGGATTCGTACCAGTTCAGGTGGTTGACGGTGTCCGAGTCTTCGACGTCTGGCCTGTGATAATTGCCAGCGAAGATCTCCGCCTTCTTCTGCATCCAGCCAGCCCTCAGAGCCTTAACCGCGGGGCTCTCTTTTTTCCTGGTGGGCTGAGCCTTGTTGGTGAACTGAGCTTTCCTGACCGCCCCAGAACACGAGGCAGGCAAGGTCTGGGTTGGACTCTGGCTAACACCATAGGTCAGCGGCACTCCCGCTCCCACGTGTGTCCACGGCAGGAAGTTGTCCGCCGGTGGAGCATCGAGGAAGACCGTCGCCATCGGCGAGGCCACGAGATCGGACTGGTTCATGGGCTCAATGCCGAGAATCTGCTCAATCGTGCGAGTCATGTTGACCTGCGTGTAGAAGGTGCTGTCAACGTAGGTCGAACCACCGGTGCTCTGGATGACGAACGGGCTAATGATATAGCCCGGGCTGCGGTGACCGTCGACGTGGTCGACGCCGGTCTGCGCGTCGTCTTCGGTGACGAAGATCGCCGAAGAGGACCAAATCGAGCTGTGGCTGATGGCGTCGACAAAGCGGCCAAGAGCCAGATCGTTGTCGGCCTGCATGGCAGCCGCGTTCGGAGGGCCGCCGGTGTGGTCGGAGCTGATCCACATCATCTCCAACTGGGGAACCGTACCGGCCGTAACGTCCGCCTGGAAGTCCTCATTCCAGATATCGAAGCGGAACTGGTCGGGGATGCCCAAGTCGAATTGTGGGTAGGTCTGGTACGTGTTGTTCATCAGGTTCGGCAGCGGGGAGTGCGATGCTACCGTGTTGTAGTTGTAGAGCTGGGGCTCGTCGCCAGCCTCGTAACAGGTGATGTCGTTGTAGAAGTCGATCCACAGCGGCTCGGCGGTCGAGCCGCCCGGCTGCAGGAACGAGTTGTACTCGATGTACTCGCCGTAGTTCTTAAACGAGACTTTGTACTTTACAGCCTGATCCCACAGGTGGCCGGCCTTCTGGTAGGCGAGCGCCTCGCCGCCGTTAGAGGGGTAGTCGCGTAGCCAGTCCGGCGACTGGATGTCGTCGGAGTAAGGAGCCAGAGCCTGCGTGATCCAGTTGTGACCGTCAGCCGACTGGCGGCTCGGGTTGTAGTAGTTGTCCAGCAGCGGGAAGCGCTGCACGATCAAGTGCGCGTTGGGTGTTACGACGGGGTAAGGTGTGTAGGTCGAGTTGTCGCCGAAGGTTGCCAGGGAGGCGTCGCCGTTGCCGGCAGCCACGTCGCCCAGGATCTGATCGTAGGTGCGGTTTTCACGGATGATCAGGAAGACGTGCTTGATCAGCGAAGGCGAGCCGATCTTAGCCGGGATCGCGACCGGCGCAGCGGTCTTGCTGCCACCGGAGGCAGATTCGATATTTGCCGTGAGATCCCAGTGGTTGTTCTGAGTGACCTGCGTCGTCATCGCCGGCAGGTTCAAGCTCGCAATGGGAATGATGCTCACGGTGCCGAGGTCCTGGTGGGTGTTAAAGTCGTACACGCCGAATTCTTTGGCGTACGAATTTTCGAACGTATTCGTCGGAGGCGGCGCCACGCCGTAGCCATCGGTGCCGAGGCCCTTGTCGTTGGCAACGAGCAGCTCACCGTCCGTCGCGTCGAACACGACCGAGCTCGGCGCATAGCCGACGGGAATCAGGCCCTGAACAACGGAGGTGTTCAGGTCTATTACGGCAACCGCATTGGCATTGTAGAGCGCCACGTAGGCATTGTTTGAATTGTCGACGGCGATCGCGTTTGGCCCCACGACAGTGACGAGGTTTTTGGGCACTTTGACCCCCAGCCCAACGAAGAAGGGGTCAAGCTTAATCGTCGACGAGACCGTATTGGTGGTGGTGTTGATCACCGAGATCGTGTCGTCATAGGCATTAGTGACCAACAGGTAAGTGGTTCCCCCACTGGTCCAGAAGGCCATACCCGTTGGGTGCAAACCGACCGTGATGGTCTTGGTGACCTTGAACGTGGACAGGTTCACGACGGAAATGGTGCCGTCGCCCGTCGCGCCAGTCGGATAGACAGCGACGACCGGGGTACCGTTCGAGTATCCCTGGAAGCTGCTCGCGGTGGGAACCTTTCCAGCCTCGTTGGCAACGTAGGCGGTGGTACCGTCCGCCGAGATCACGATGTTGTTCGGGACCTGACCGACGCGGAGTTCCGGACCCTGCCACCGGGGTTCCCGTCAGGTTGATGCTGGTGATGGTGTCGTTGTTGTCCAGCACCACGTAAGCGGTATTGCCACTCGGCGTGACCGCGATGCCCATCGGATAGGAGGTGGGTGCACCATCCGATACAAGCGAGACGGTCTGGCCGCAGGGGATTTCAATGCTGCCGGTGGTCCCCGGAGGGCTGCCGGACGGGGGTGTCGAGGCAGTGTTGAACGGAGCGACCCAGGGATAGCAGCTAACGTTGGTCAGATAGCCGCCGCCGTTGACGTCGAGCGGAACGCCGACTTGGGTGTAGTTCGAGAGCAAACCTGTCGCCGGATTGACGTTGGCGATGGCAACGTAGGCTGGCCCGTAGCCACCGTCTTCACTAAAGAGTAGGTACGCGCCGTTCGGCGTATAGGTGATGCCCATGGAGCTGCCGCTGTGGTTGCCGAGCGTCGGTGAATAGTTCTGCATGACCTGGCCTTGGGTGTAGGTCCCGCTGTCGCAGCCGGCGGCGGCGACGCAGAAGATCGAGACGGACTGTGGGGCGCCCATCTGAAGGACGGCGGCGGTTCCGTTGCCCAAGGGATTGAGTGCGATGGCCTTGGCCCGGGTCGTGGTGCTGAGGTAGACCTGGGTGCCGGCGGGGGTGATGATCTGGCCACTGCCGAGGACCCATGGGTCGGTCAAGGGCGCCGAGTAGGTCGGGCCCGTGCTTGCGCTCGTATTCTCGCCTACCTGGTAAGTCGGAAACTCTGTGGACTGCCCGAGCGCCGAAACGCTCAGAGCGGCTACCAGCAGACCGACGAACAGAGGCAGACGCCTCATCGAAGACTTATTGCTAGATTTTGGGGACATTACGCTCCTCTTCCTGGTTCTATGCCCAGGGGATACCATCATCGCAGCGCAGGGTTGACGCCAGGATTACGTGAAGATTACGTTTTTGTCATCTTGCGTACGAGGAAGAGGAAGACACCGGCATCTGCAGCGTGACCCGGGTGCCCTGTCCCGGCTGGCTCGAAATCTCCACATTGCCCCCGTGAAGCAGAGCAATGCTTTGAACGATCGCCAGCCCCAAGCCGGTGCCCCCAGAACCCTGGGAACGAGACGAGTCGACGCGGAAGAAGCGGTCAAAAACCCGCGGCAGGGCTTCCGCTGGAATGCCGACGCCGGTATCGGAGACTTCGATGCGCACCGTGGAAAAATCCTTATTCGAAAAATCCTTGTTCGAAGAATCGACTTTCGAAAAATCAACGCCCGTCTCCAACACAACTGCTCCGCCGGGTGGCGTGTGGGCCAGGGCATTCGAGACCAGGTTGCCCACTGCCCTCTGCAAGAGCGTGCGGTCCAATTGGGCAATGACCGGATGGTCAGCGACGTTGGTAGTGAGCGAGACTCCGCCGTCCGCAGCCGAGGCTTCGTAATATTCCCGCACTCCGCCCAGCAATTCGCCCACATCCACCCGCTCGCGGCGCAAATGGGTCAATGGGCTCTCCGCACGTGCCAGAAACAGGAGGTCGCCGATGAGATCCGATAGTCGCACCGCTTCTTCGAGGCTGGACTCGATCACATCGCGATATTCCTCGGCGCTGCGCGCGCGGGCCAGGGCAACTTCGGCTTCGCCGCGAATGTTATTCACCGGCGTGCGCAGGTCGTGCGCAATGTCCGCCGAGAATCTCGAAATGCGCTCGAAGGACTCTTCCAGGCGGTCCAGCATTTGGTTGAAGGTACTGGCCAGGGATGCCAGCTCGAACGGATATCCTTCCGGAAGAATGCGTTCCCGCAGGTTCGTCGAACTGATGTGGCGCGCGGTGGTTGCCATTTCCTCCACCGGACGAATACCGTGCCGTGCAATCTGGTACCCGACCAATGGAAAAATGGCGAAGGTCGCCAGCACAATGGCCCAGAACCAAAACCGATAGCGTGCCAGCAACGCCTCTTTTTGCGAGATATCGATCGCAATCTGAATGGTGTCGATTTGTGTGGTATGAGTTGCAGGGGAACCGACCGGGGCCGACGCGCTGGTCACCCGGAAGGCTCGACCGTCCCTGCCTTTCATCCGAATGGTGCGGTCAGGGCGGTTTTGGGTTTGACTGGCTAATTGCGCCAGGTCCAATTGATCCGCCATGCCTGGCGTCATCAACAGTGGTGTGTTTCGTTCATCCAGCAGGCGAATATAGAATTGCTCGTATCGCCGCGCGGCCGATTCCAGCTCAACTTCCTCCCGCAGTGCGTCCCAGTCGCCGGGCCTCTCCCGCAACATGGTGCGGAGCACGTGCACCTTGTCCGCGAGGAACAAATCGGTGCTTTTCTCCAGTTCGCTCACCAGCACCAAGTAAAGACTGGCTGTGGCGAAGAACACCAGAAACAAGCCTGCAAGCGCATAGCCGGCCGTTAACCGGAAGGCCAAAGTTCCCCACAAGCGGGAGACCTTCGCAAGTCCACTAGTCGGATTCCAGGACATAGCCGGCGCCCCGAACGGTATGGATCAATTTGAGCGGGAAAGGATCGTCCACCTTGCCGCGCAGCCTGCGCACATTGACATCCACGACATTGGTGTCGCTGTCGAAGTTCATGTCCCAGACCGCTTCGGCGATCAGGGTTCGCGATAGCACCTCGCCCGCGCGCCGCGCCAGGAGGGATAAAAGAAGGAACTCTTTGGAAGTCAGCTCCAACCGCTGACCGGCGCGCGTGGCACGCTGGCGCAATAAGTCGATTTCAAGGTCGGCCAGCCGCAGCGTCTCTGGCGCGCGCGGAGGCCCACGGCGCAGCAGCGATCGCACGCGTGCCAGCAATTCGGAAAAGGCGAACGGTTTTACCAGATAGTCGTCCGCGCCCAGTTCGAACCCTCGTACCCGCTCGTGGACGGCATCGCGAGCGGTCAGAAAAAGCACCAGCGCGCGCCGGCCTTCCTGGCGCAAGCGAGTGAGAACCTGCCAGCCATCCAGCCCTGGGAGCATCACGTCGAGAATGACGAGATCGAACTGCAATTCCTGCGCGAGGTGCAACCCATCCCATCCATCTCCGGCGACATCGACGACGAAACCTGCCTCCCCAAGTCCCTTCTTCAGGAACTTGGCGGTCTTGGCTTCGTCTTCGATGACCAGAATTCTCACGATTAGCCAGCCTAGAACGTGAATCTCACGGAAAACTGCAATACCCGGAGAAGGCCGTTCTGGACGTAATAGTTGGGATGATTGAACAGGTTGAATGCCTGCGCCTGAAATTCCAGTTCCTTGCCTTCGCGGATTTCGAAGCTGCGCGCCAAGCCAACGTCGATCCTCTCCAGCCATGGACCATAAAAAGAATTCAGGCCGATTCCCGGTGCTGGGCCTGCGCCGTTGATGCCGGCCGCGGTGTTGGCCGGGGTTAAGAGCTATGGCGGCACAGCGTCGCCGGCGGAGTGCGGTGCTGAATTTGCCGCGCAGGGGTGAAGACAGGTTCGCCCCAGGCGAGCACTACAACCAATAATCCTAACGCGCGCTAAGTTACGGAAAGTTGAAGCTGGTGTGAATTTCGGATGAAAAAATATTCACAACTAGCGTACCCAGGCATTAGCGTTCAACGGGCCGCGACATCACCACCTTGATGTGGATTCTTCTTTGCGAAAGGGCCTACGTTCAGCCCGCTACCGATGCCGGGGCTCCCACAGAGGTGCTTCGCGTTCACGCCTTCCGCTTCCCCAGCCTCGACAAGGCCATCTTCGCCGCGTGATAGCCACACATGCCATGCCTCCACCGGGCGGAGTGGATGCCGAGCAAATGTAAATGTCCCGCGCCGATGTGGCGTAATGTCGCCATGTCGGTCGAAAGAGGAACTGACGAATGTCCGTGACGCCGCAGGCCCCCAGGGGAAATATCCGCGAATCATTTGCGGCAGTGGGTGTTTCTGTTCGGTTTACTCGTACCGGAGAGCCTCCACCGGTTCCATGCGGGCGGCCTTCAAGGCGGGCCACGTTCCCGCCACCACGCCGACGAAGGTGAGAATCAGGAATGCGGTCAGCATCACGCTGAAGTTCGTCTTCAGGAAGATGTCGCCCTCGTGATTGGCTGTTTTATACATATCGGAATAGAGCGGCATGGGTGGAATGGCGTGCGCCAGAAGAATCGAAACCAGCATCCCCACCGCACCGGCGACGAAAGTGAGCACCAGAGCCTCCACCAGGAACTGAAGCGCAATGTCGCGCTTGCGCGCGCCGAGCGCCTTGCGTAAACCCACCTCTTTGGTGCGCTCGGTGACGCTCACCAGCATAATATTCATCACGCCCACGCCGCCGACTCCGAGCGTGAGTGCCCCCACGAACCCGAGGATGATCCGCAGCGCGATGCCAAACTGCTCAATGTCCTTGACGTCATCCACCGTGTCCCATTCGGGAGTGGATTTGTCATCCTTGGGATTGAAATTGTGGCGCCGGGCCAGCACTTCCCTGACCTGCGCCAGGGCTGCCTTGTGCAGCAGCGGCGTGACCGCCTGAAACACAATCATTTCCGGATCGCGCTTGTCATTCACATCGCTCATGCTTTCGAAAGGCATGAACACGTTCTCATTGTCGGGACCGTTGTTGGACGAGTCCTGGATCTTAAGCTGGAGCAGGCCGATCACATCCCAGGTTTCCCCGTTGATGGTGACGTGCTCGCCAACGGGATCGCGGCCGCCGAAAACCTTCTTGGCCGCGTTGGGCCCAAAGATAAGAACGTGACGGTGCTCGCTGAAGTCGCTCTCCTCGAAGTAACAGCCTTCCGCGATATTCAGCTTGCGCATTTCGCGATACGGATACTGCACGGCCTTGGTTGAGACGGAGATTACTTTGTCACCATACTTGTAGGCGTAACCATCGTCCCATTCCGCGCTCACCAGACGAACCAGGGGAGCTTCGTCGCGGATGGCCTGAACGTCCTCGTACTTGAAATGGATGCGCTTGCCGGCGCGCTGTCCCCCGGCCTGCATGCTGGTCTGCCCCTCCCAAATCATAATGACGTTGTTGCCGATGCCGAGGAATGCGTTGAGCACACCCGCGCTTACGCTTTCTCCGTAGCCGAGCAGGAGCACCACCGTGGTCAGCCCCCACACGATGCCCATCATGGTGAGGATGGAGCGAAGACGGTGGCGGGTGAGAGCATCCCAGCTTTGCAGGATCAGTTCCTTTAGCTGCATGGCTATTCTTCCGTAATTATTCCTGGCGCAGACACTCGATCGGAGTAAGCGCTGCCGCGCGCTGCGCGGGATACATTCCCGCACCCACGGTGATGAATCCCAACGTCAACAGCGAGGCGACAATCGCCAGCGGAGAAATCACGGGATGCGGAACAAAATCCGGCAGCGGCAGTTGGTTCATGCCAAGGCAAACCCCAACGCCGATGCCGAGACCGATGCCTCCGCTGACCAGCATGAGCGCGGCTGATTCGGCGAAAAACTGGTTGCGAATGTCGTTAGCCGTTGCCCCCAAAGATTTTCGCACGCCAATCTCGCGCGTACGCTCGGTGACCACGACCAGCATGATGTTCATGACCCCGATGCCGCCGAGCATGAGCGTGGTCAAGGCTACCACGCCAAAAAAAATGGTCATGATGTCGAAGATTCGCTCCACCAGCTTCGACCCTTCCAGAGTGTCCCAGATAAAGAGCGCATCCTTGTCGGCGGGATCGAAGTGGTGCTCGCGCCCCAGAATCCGATAAAGCTGCCGCATGGCGTCTTCATGATGCTCGGGATCAGCGACTTCAACGACCAGGTTGTTGATCCATCCCTTGAAGATGCCCGGCTCTTCCGGGGGAGGGAAATCGCGAGCCATCGATGCGTAAGGAACAAAAAGCTGCGTGTTGTCAGGCCCGCTTCCGTAACTGCCATTCTGCTTCTTTTTCTCGAGCACACCGATCACTGTGTATGGTGAGCCATTCATCGTCAGCGTCTCACCGACGGCGGGCTTGCCGGAGAACAACTGGTCGCGGGACTCCACGCCCAGGACAACCACCCGACGCCCTTCCTTTTCGTCATCGTCACTCATCAATCGGCCTTCCCCCACATGGAGCGAGCGGAAGCGCTGGTAGTCGGGCCATACCCCACGCACGGGACGAGATGCGGCATTGTAGCGGCTCACTTCCGCAACGCTTCGCCGCAGTTCCGGGCTGACGGTCTTGATCAGATAGGCTTCCTGCTTGATCAGGTAGGCATCGCCGATGGAGAGGCGAACCGGGCGGCCGGCAGCGTATCCTCCCGCTTGTTCACTGGTGCGTCCGCCCCAGATGATAGCCAGATCGACGCCGATTGTCTTCAGCCGTTCTTTCTGATCGCGGCTGAATCCCTTGCCCAGGCCGACCAGCAGAATGACGGAAGTGATACCCCAGATGATACCGAACATCGTCAGGAAGCTCCGCAGCTTGTGAGCCGCGATGGAACCGGCGGTCTGCCGTAATACCTCCCGGATGTTCAAGGCCTCAAATCCTCCCGTATGTTGGACCGGACCGCAGCGAAAGAGTTAGCCACGAGGCTCCGCCTAAGCGGACAGGCCGCTGGAGGCGAGGGACAAAATGGGTGGGAACCATGGGTCGAAGAGCGACGCACCTAACTGTATGCGAAATCTTCTCACACCGCCAATTCCAAGGTCCAATCGGGATTGCCGGTTGGACCTCAGGCTGGCGGGCTTATTTTTCACACAGGGTATTTACTCTTCCTTTTTCTCCGGCGCTCTCGGTAGCGCTTTTTCGATGGGCTTGCGGGGCAGCATCTGGTCACGCATGGCCGCGTCATAAACAAAGCCGGCGACGATGACCGCCATTTGCTTGAGATCTTCCGGCTGCAGGCGATCGTAGACATCCATGTTGGAATGGTGCGTGCGTGTGAGGTACTCGATGGGATCCTGAATGAACTGAAATCCCGGAATTCCGACCGCATCGAAGGATTGATGGTCGGTGCCGCCGGTGTTGCGCATGGTGAGTGTGGTCATGCCGAGGTCTTTGAAGGGCTTCATCCAGGCTTCAAAGATGGGAGCGACCGCTGCGTTCTCCTGAAGATGCACGCCGCGAATTTTGCCGGTGCCGTTATCCATGTTGAAATAGACGGAGACTTTGGCCTGCTCGGGCTTCACCGTGACTTCTCCGGCTTCGCGGCGCAGCAGGGTGGGCATGCCTTTCATTCCAGGAGCATCCATAGGCGGACGGGCGCCGAAATGATGCTCGACGTAACTTTGCGAGCCGAGCAGGCCTTCTTCTTCACCGCTCCACAAGCCGATGCGGATGGTGCGCCGGGGCTTGATGTCGAGCGCCTTCAGGATGCGAACCGCTTCCATCATGACGATGGTTCCGGCGCCGTTGTCGGTTGCTCCGGTGCCGGCGTGCCAGGAATCGAGGTGTGCGCCGAGCATTACGACTTCGTCTTTCTTGTCGGTGCCGGGAATCTCGGCGATGGTGTCGTACTGCATCGGATCGTCGTCGTAAAAAGTGTTGTTGACGTTCAGTTCGAGGGAGACTTCTTTCTTTTGCTGGAGCAGGCGCGCGATGCGGGTCCAGTACTCGATCGCCATGGTGAGCTGAGGGACCGTGGTGGTCTCGCCGGGCTTGAAGGATCCTCCCGACTGCACGAATACCGTGCCGCCGCCTGAAGTTTGGGGGCTGTGGTCGATGACGGCCAGAACTTTTTCGTCGGCGAAGAACTGGTTCAAGTCTTTGGCAAGTTGCTGGCGTTTCGCGAAGTCGGCGCGGAAGGCGGAACGGTCGCCGGAAATCTGGTAGTCGGCGAGCTTCGAGAGGTCGTCGTCGCTCAAGCGCTTGTAAGGCGCTTCGGTGATCGGTTTCACCTCAATGTCGGGCCCGAAGATTACAATCATGCCCGCCAACTTGCCTTTATATTTGTCGAAATCTTTTTTGTCTTCAATGTTCACGCGAATGCATTTGCCCTGCACCGCGCCGTTGGTGCCGGGAGTCCATGCCTTGGGATAGGCAATGAGCGTCACGATGTCGGGCTCGGTCATGCGCACGTTGACATATTGGTTGGCCCAGCCGCGGCCGAACGGTCCCCAGGGCTCAAGATGCGCATTGGAGAGGCCCATCGCGGTGAGCTGGTCGCGCGTCCATTCATTGGCGCGCTTCATGTTGGGGGAACCAGTGAGGCGCTCGCCGATCGAGTCCATCAATCCCGTGGCGTAATCCATCACCTTGGAGTTATGAAAGCCTTCGTAGCGGATTCGGCCTATAGTTTCCAGATCGACTTTGTCTTTTTCCTGGGACCACAAATTTGCAACCGCGGCCATCGCAGACAACAGGCAGAGCAGACGCACAAACTTCTTCATGCAGGAGTCTCCTGAGGGGAAAGATCAAACTGGCGATTATACAGGGTGGGCTTCGAGGCAGAGCGAACGGGATTGTAAAGTTGTTTCAAGGCGGAAAGCAGATGCATTACGATCAACAATTATTCCTCAAGGGACACGGGAGTTTGCTTGCGCGGGATGGAACCCATTGTTGAGTCTATACAACTAAAGCTCCGCGAACAGATTGAGCGCACCGAGCATCTGATTCGATTGGTTCCTGCCGACAAGATCGGATGGGATCCGCGGCTGCCACAAGGCTCGACGGATGTGGGCCATTTGCTGGGGCACTTACTGGACTGCATGGCCGGATTCTGTGCGGTATTCCATGCCGTATTCCCCCGGCAGCTCGCAGATTTCCCGGAGTTGCAGTCATCGCCGGTAAACCACTTCTGCGGGCCGGAAGAGGCGCTCAGCCGCATCCGAGAGTACTCAGCGCATATCGCACGAGGCTTTGATTTGTGTACGGATAATGATTTGAGCCGGCTCGTCCCGTCAGTGTTTGTTCCTCAAGGGGAGCCGTTGGTCACGCTGTTGCTGGGAAATCTCGAGCACCTGATTAATCACAAATACCAACTCTTCTTCCATTTAAAGCTCTTGGGCATTCCGGTTACGAGCCGGGACATTTATCGGTGGCGAGGAACTCCGGTCGCCTGAGAGCGCGGTTCGCAGGATCGTGAATAACCGAAAGGAGATCATTCTTTCTTGCCGGAATTTTCCGCCGGCGGTGTCAAGCTTTTTTCGTAGGGCTTCTTTTCGGCTCCGGCAGGCGGTTTCGCCTTTTCCTCGTCGTCATTTTTCACGATGTATTGCACGATGAGCGAAATGCGGCGGTTGGAGGGGTCGAGGGGATTATCGGGCTTGCGCAGCCGCTGATCGGCAAATCCGCGGACCTGGGTGACCTGGCCCGCCCCTACTCCGTTGGCTTGCATCAGGCGGCGGGCGGCGTTGGCGCGATCGCTCGAAAGCTCCCAGTTGCTGTAACTTCCCGTGGCCGCATAGGGCTTGGCGTCAGTATGGCCTTCGATCGACAGCTTGTTCGGCAACTTGCCCAGTTCCTGCGCCAGCGTGACCAGCAGCTCGCGCCCGTCGCTGTTGAGCTTGGAACTGCCACTGTCGAAGAAAGTTCCGGAAGCGCCTTCCATAAGTTCGATGCGCAGGCCCTCGCTAGTGACGGTCATCTCGACGTGGCTTTTGAGTTTTTCGAAGTCCTTCATCTGCTGGATTCTCAGTTCGAGCTGATCCTTGAGCTTGGGCATATCGTCTTTGGTTATGATAAAGTTCTCGCCCGCGCCGGGCATGTTCGCTCCCTTCTTATTGGCAGTGCCCAAGGGATCCCGGAAGTAGCCGCCCACCGCTTCCTGAACCGGCTTACTGCTGCTGAGCAGCCACAGGACAATGAATAAAGACATCATGGCGGTGACGAAATCGGCATAAGCGACTTTCCATGCGCCGCCGTGATGGCCGCCGTGTCCACCCTTTTTCTTGAGGATGACGATGGGACGATTCTTTTCCATAAGGGGCCAAATGCCGGAAACTCTATTCGACGGCCGCTGCAGGTTCGGCTTCGGCCGCTCCCCCCGTATCTTCGGCTACCGCCCGGTTGCGGCAGGCCGCTTCCACTTCTTTGAACGAGGGCCGCACATGGCCCGGAACCGCGCGCCGCGCCACTTCTACCGCCATGATGGGTGCGGTGCCTTTTAGAAAAGAGACAATCAGAACGCGCAACACATATAGGTAGGCATGTTCGTCATCGGCAAGTTTGACCATGTTGGCGGCGATGGGACCAACCAGGCCGTAGCACAACAAGATGCCCAGAAACGTCCCCACCAGCGCTGCCGCCACCTTTCTCCCAATCTCTTCCGGAGGCCCACCCATCGCGCTCATGGTAATCACGATGCCCAGCACGGCGGCGACAATGCCCAGACCCGGCAAGGAGTCAGCGACGCTGGTGAGAGCTGCGGTGGGCTGCTCGGCATCATGGTGGTGAACCTCCAGATCCAGGTCCAGCATCTGGTCCAGGTCGAAAGCATCCACGCCGGTGATGGCCATGCGCAGCGAATCGCACACGAAGTCGCGGGTGTGATGGCTCTTGAGAACCGCGGGACTCTTGGCAAAGAGGGGGCTTTTGTCGGGCTCTTCGACATCGTTCTCCAGGGCCATCAGTCCGTCTTTGCGGGCCTTGTTCAGCAACTCATACATCATTTTCAGAGAATCGATGTAAGCCTGTTTGGTGTACTTGGAACCGCCGAAGACGCCGCCGATTCCCCCGGCAATTTGCTTGAGAATATGAAGCGGATTGGCGATGAGGATGGTGCCAATGGCGGCTCCGCCGATGGTCAGCAGTTCCGCCGGCTGGAGGAGGACGCGGAGATTGCCGTGCTCCATCAGATAGCCGCCCACGACGCAGCCGAAAACCACGACAATGCCGATAATCGCGAACATGATTAACTCGTTAAACTCAACTCGTCGACGATGGATTGATGCCCGCGGCCGCCGCGGCGCGGACCGGCGATGCGGCTCCGTTTCTCCGGAGCGCGTCCTGGATCCGCAGCAAAAGCGATTCGATGGTATCGCCCGCCATAGCCGCGGCGCTCCCGGTCAAAATCGCCACCGACAATTCCTCCCCCCACCATTCAATCGTGGCACGCGCCGTCATTCTCAACATGCGCTCGCCCACCGCTTGCAGCGCTTCTTCGCCGCAACCGTTCAAGATCACCAAAAATCGGTTTTCACTCCAGCGCCCGACCAAGTCCATTGGCCATATCGTGTTCCTCAAGGTGCGCGCCAGCACCCGCAGCATGGACGCAGCCGCCTCCTGCCCGTACCGGGCGCGGAACTGGCTGAGTTCCTGCACCTCCAGACAAAGCACACCGAAGGGAATGTGAAGCTCGGCGAATGTCCCCAGCATCTCCCGCAAGTGCGACTGCATCATCGCGTGGTTGGGCAATTCGGTTGCGGAATCCAGGCAGCCGCGTTCTTTCATGCTCCGGTCGTTCGGGTTGGGACCGTTGACGGCAAACTCGCTTTCGAAAGTCTGGATGATGCCGATGATGGAGCCGTGCTCATCGCGCAGTGGAATGGCCCAGGTGTGTACCGGAATCCAATGGCCGGACCGGTGATGAATCGAACTCATGGCTTCCACCGGTTTGGCGCCGTGCAGCGCGGCCGCCATGGGGCATTTTCCGGCGCACATTTCACAACTGCTGTGGTTGCAATGCAGAAGAATGTTTTCCGCGCAGGAATGGCCGAGCACATCGATGCGCGCATAGCCCGTCATGTTTTCGGCGCCGTCGCTCCAGAAGACGATTTTCTTGTGCAGATCGAGCACGCTCACGCCGATTTGTAAACCATCGAGGATGTCGCGGTAAATCTTGGGATCTCGAAAGGGTGGCATGTTGGTTTCGCAGAGCTGGTTGCTGCTGTGTCCATCGGCGAAGAAGCTTTCCGACTTAAGGTTTCGGAAACGCCGGAATTTCACGGGGCTTGTCCGCTAAAGCGCGGCAACGTCAAGGACTTAGCCCGGTAGCACTTTGGGGTAGGGGGATAGCACCAGAGTGCCATAGGCAGAATTTCACCGAACATTTAGCTTTATGGGTGAGCAGTTCTGGGGGAGGGCTGCCCGGGCGCCCTGATCTCGCAAGAGATCGGGGCGTTCGTTATTTGGGGGCTAATGCCTGGGACCCAAGACCGACTCTAGTTGGTCGAAATGGTGAAGTTGACCGTGATCTTGGCCTGGGTTTCGACGGCTTCGGCGCCTTCCATGTGGGGCTTGAAGTGCCATTGGCGGACGGCGTCCTGGGCGGCGGAGGCCAGAATGTGCGGTCCGCTCACCACGCGCAGGCTCTGAATGATTCCATCCTTGCCGATCAAAGCCTGCAGAATTACCGAGCCCTGCACCTTCATCTGCCGCGCCAGCAGCGGGTAGCTTGGTTTCACCGGGCTGGTCACGATTTCGCTGGTATCGGCGGACATCTGCACGCGCTCGGCGGCGTTACTGGTGACATTGGCCGCAGTCTCGGTATCGGTGGTGGCGGCCGCATCCATGGCGGGCTCCGGCGGTGTGCCCGGGTGCAAGTCCACATGCAGGGAATTGTTGCCGGGCCGGACTACGCGATGCGTGTCGCCGGCCACTACTTCCACTTCCAGAGGAGGCAGGACTGTGCGGCTGGTCATTACCACCGGCGGCGGAGTTTGTAAGGCTGGCGCAGCCGGCGGGTTCGCGGCGTCGGTTTTCACCGGACCATTTTTTAGCGAAGCATGTCGAGCTTTATGCGCTGGCTTCGCCGTGGGTGCCTGTTTGACGACTGTCGCGGCCTCCGGTGCTGGCGCCACCTTTGCGGCCGGCGAACTCTCAACCGGCCGATCGATATTCACTTCCGGAGAATCCGGAAACCAGAAATCGCGGTCATGCCAGAGCACGATGCTCAGAGCCAGCAGAAGCAGAGTGAGCGATCCCACCATCAGTGACCGCTGCCGGGGATCCTCGGGCGACCTTCTTCGCAGTGGCCTTGACAAGGTGCGGCAGGGTTTGGGCACGATGGTCTTCAGAATCGACATGCAGAAACCTGGGCTTCCGTATTTGGGGCGGTTGATTTCTGGACTGCTGAATCAGGCCCGCTTCCTGGGAGGTTCGCCGTTCCGCTAGTATGCCTTGAAAACGTATTAAAGGCCAGCAAAAGGTGCGTCGGGATTGCTCTCCGGCGCGCTATGATTCTCAAACTGGGCCGGGCGCGAAACTTTCAGGGAGTTCGGGAATCCCATAGCTGCGGGCGGGCGTAGTCTGGAAGGCACCTTCATGAAGAACACTGATCGCGAGATAAACGATGGCAAGATGGATGAGAAGAAATTCCGGCAAGTCAGCCGGCGCGAATTGCTCAAGCTGACGCCGGTGCTGGCTCTGGCCGCGTTCGCCGTTCCGAAGTGGCAGGAAGGATTGCTGAAGAAGGGACTGGGCTTCAGCGACTGGGCTTCGGAGCGGCTGTTCCGCTCCGGCCATCTGGCGACGACTTTCGACAATGCCGACCTCACTCCCTTTGCGAAGTTTCCCATCAACGGCTACGACGTCGACGATCCTGGAGTGATCTTCGAGAACTGGACGTTGACTGTCAGCGGCGCGGTACAGAAACCCGGGGAATACACGCTTGCGCAGGTGCAGGCCCTGCCTCGTTTTCGCCAGAATACGCGCCACATTTGCGTGGAAGGCTGGGACGTGATTGGACGCTTCGGCGGCGCGCGGCTTTCCGACTTCCTGCAACTTATCGGCGCCGATCCCACCGCGCGCTTTATCACGGTGAATTGCGCCGACGATTATTACGAATCGCTCGACATGGCGACCGCGCTGCATCCCCAGACTCTGCTCTGTTATGAAATGTACGAGCAGCCGCTCACGCGCGCGCACGGCGCGCCGCTGCGTTTAACTATCCCTACCAAGGTTGGCTATAAGCAAGCGAAATATTTGACGGATTTGAAAGTCACGCACGTGCTCAACAGAGTCGGCTACTGGGAAGACCAGGGCTATTCGTGGTTTTACGGGCTGTAGTTGTAGCGCCGGCGTCCCGCCGGCTTTCGGCAGTGGGGGCGAGACGCCGCCACAACAGCCGCCGGGACGGCGGCGCTACTATCGGGAGGTCTCTACATGAGCGGTGGCGCCATCGAAGTCATCCAGGCGAAGGTTAAGGGCAAGGATAACAACGGCGAAGATGAAGCGCCGGTCGTCGTGGCGCGCGCTGTCTACGAGCATCCATTTCTTGTGCGGCTCTGCCACTGGATCAATGCGGTCGCGCTGTTTGTGATGGTGGGCAGCGGCCTGCAGATTTTCCGCGCCTTCCCCAGCTTCGGCGCCAAGATTCCGCAGAAGGACTTGCTGCACTGGCCGCGGGCGTTCGCCATCGGCGGCTGGCTGGGCGGCGGGTTGCAGTGGCACCTCACCTTCGTATGGATCTACATCGCCACCGGCTTGGTCTATCTGGGCTACCAGCTTTTCAGCGGCAATTATCGCCAGGTCTTATTTGTGCCGCGTGACGTTCCCGGCGTCTGGCCCATGGTGAAGCACTATTTCTTTTTCGGTCCGAAGCCGCCGGTTCGCGAAGCTTACAACCCGCTGCAGAAGCACGCTTACACCACCGTGATTGGGCTGGGCGTTCTGTCGGTGGTTACCGGCCTCGCCGTGTGGAAGCCGATTCAGTTCTCCTGGCTCGCCTGGATGATGGGAGGATTTCACTATGCGCGCATCTGGCACTTCGCAGTGATGTGGGCAATTTTATTTTTTGTGCTGGGGCATCTGGTGATGGTCATCCTGCACGGCTGGAATAATTTTGTTTCCATGCTGACGGGGTGGAAGAAAGACCCGGACTACTGAGGTGAGCTAGATGACGCAGAAGGAAGAGGGTGTCAGCATCAATCGGTTGTTCCGAGCGCTGAGCCGCCGGCCTCGGAAAGCCTTTCCAAGATCGGGAGCGCCTCCAGACGCTACTGAGGAGCGGGGCGTTTACGTCATTCGGGACAATTGCGGAATCGTGCTGCATGTAGGCAGGACTCCCCGCGGAGCGAAAGGCATCAAACAACGCCTCAACAATCACCTTTGCGGCCAATCTTCCTTTGTGAGGGGTCATCTGGAAGGCGTGGGTGGACGACTTCGTAATGGCTGCACGTTTCAATACATAGAAGTTGCCGACGAGCGCGAGCGCGCTCTTCTGGAGCATCTTGCAACGGGGCTGCTATGCCCTCTGCACCTGGGCCTCAGTCGGGGACCGGGCGAGAAAAGTTGAGATCGGAAGCCCTTGAACACGATTGCCGAAGGTACCGAAACCATCGCGCGAGAGCGGGAACTGATTCTGGCCGTGCAGCGCGGCCAGCATGAATTGTTCTACGAGTTAGTCCGGCCCTATGAACGGCGGGTCTACGCCGCGGCGCTCGCCATTCTGCGCAACGAGCACGATGCCGAGGACGCAGCCCAGGAGGCGATGTTGAAGGCGTTTGCGAATATCCGGCAATTCCGCGCCGAGGCTCGCTTCAGCACGTGGCTGATCCAGATCACGGTGAACGAAGCCCTGATGCGCCGGCGAAGGGAGCGAACTGTGCCCATGGAAGGCATCGACGATCACCGTGAAGAAGAAACCGACTACGCGCCCCGCGATTTCGCCGACTGGCGCGAGATTCCCTCCGAAGCGCTGGAACGCAAGGAAGTGCGGCAGCGGCTGGCCGAGGCGCTAGGCACGCTCGATCGCAAATATCGCGAGGTCTTCATGCTCCGCGATATGGAGCAACTGAACATCCAGGAAACGGCCGAGGCACTGGGCATAACGGTTGCTTCGGTGAAGACGCGGCTGTTGCGCGCGCGGCTGATGCTGCGCGATCTGCTGGCCGCCGGATGGGAGCAAGGCTGGTTCAGCCGCCTGCCATTCGAGAAGGGAAACAAGCCATGGTAGTGAACCAGAATACGCCGAACCAGAAAATGTTGAACTGCGAACGGGTGTGGCGCGAGATTTCCAATTACGTCGATGGCGACGTGGACGCGGCGCTGCGCTCTACGATGGACGAGCATTTTCGCACCTGCAAGCGCTGCGCTTCGGTGCTGGCGGGAACGCGGAATGTGGTCCGGCTTTATGGCGATGAGCGCATGTTGGAAGTGCCCGCCGGTTTTAGCCGCCGGCTGGAGAAGCGCCTGGCGAAGAACGCAGTGTCGGGTGCACCGCGCTGGTCGAGTTGGTCGGCGTGGCTGGTGCCGGTAGCGGCACTGGCTTTGATCGCGGGAAGCGTGCTGTTGACGAACTCTCTTTCGTTCAAGAACTTCATTAAGTCGCAACATGCAGTGCCGGGCAATAACATTCCTCCTGACATGCAGGTGGTGGTCTCGGCGGGATCAAGGGTCTTTCACGTGGCGGGATGCCCTTTCATCCACGACAAGGCTACCCAGCGCACGATGACGGCGAAGGAAGCGATGCAGGATGGTTATGTTCCGTGCACGCGCTGCCTGCGGCAATATCTGAAGACGGGGTTAACGGGGCAGCCCGAGAGTGATAGCGCCAGCATGGAGGCGGAAGATGAGCCGGAGGAAGTGCTGAGTACGGCGGGGCGTTAGGACTGCGTTGTGGGCCTGTCATCCCGAGCAAAGCGAGGGATCTCGGTGTTTGCTTGCAGTATCGATAGCGCAGGCGAAAACCAAGGTCCCTCGCTTCGCTCGGGATGACAGGCCCTGCAAGGCGGAGGTTGGACGACTAGTTCGGCTTCATCTGGTCGTTCTTCATGGTGTCGTCTTTCTTCTTGTCATCTTTCTTCATGCTGTCGTCCTTCTTCATCGTGTCTTTCTTCGCCGTCTTGGCCTTCTTGGTGTTCTTCGTGTCGTCCTTTTTTATCGAATCGTTTTTCATCGAGTCGTCTTTTTTCATCGTGTCTTGCTTGGCGCTGTCTTGCTTCATCGAATCCTGGCTGCTGGACTGGGCGAAGGCTGACATCGAGGCCGTCAAAATACAGGCAAGCGCGAAACTGCCGAAAATCTTTTTCATAGTTTTCTCCTTGAGGTGAGTATCGAGTTAGGTCGTCCGGCAGGTTTGAGCCTGCAGGCTGATATGGGATGTACCGGGTGCGAGAAAGTTACAACCCCTCAGCAGGTGAGCTGGTCGCGGCTGATCTTCAGTCCGCTCAGATTGCCGAGCGCCGTTATGGCGATGGATTCTGTCTTGAAGAATTCCTGGGCCAGGCTTTGCAGGTCGTCGGCGGTGACGGCTTCGATTTTTTCGATGAGTTCGTCGAGATCCTGGAAGTGGTCGAAGTACATTTCCTGGCGGGCCAGGTTGGACATGCGGGCTGTGCTCGATTCGAGCGAGAGCATCAGGCTGCCTTTAAGCTGATCTTTGGAGCGGCGCAATTCTTCTTCGGGCACCGGATCGTTTTTCAAATTGCGAAATTCGCCGATCACCGACTGGACCACCTTCGCCGCCGAGGCCAGCGAAGTGCCGGCGTAGACGGCCATGCATCCCGTATCGCGGTAGGGGTTGAGGTCGCTGTAAATGGAGTAGGCGAGGCCCTGGCGCTCGCGGATATTCTGGAACAGGCGCGAACTCATGCCTCCGCCGAGCAGCGTGTTGAGAATGTAGCTGGCATGGCGCTTCTCGTGAGCGATGGGATACGCCGGCACGCCGATGCAAAGCTGCACCTGTTCGAGCGCCTTCTTGTTGCGCAGCACGATGCGGGGGACGATCTTGGGCGTGGCCGAGTGGAATCCGTTTTGCGCAGGATTCAGGTGTTCGAAGTGTTTGACGACTAGATCGACGAAGCGCTCGTGGTCGAGGTGTCCGGCGGCGGCTACGATGATGTTGCCGGGCGCAAAGCGGTGAGAATATGTATCGAGCACGGCCTGGCGCTCGAACTTCTTTACCGTTTCTTTGGTGCCTAAGATCGGCTTGCCGAGAGGATGATCTTTCCAGAAGTTCTGGGTGAAGATTTCGTGGACGAGGTAATCGGGATTGTCTTCGTCCATCTTGATCTCTTCGAGGATCACGCCGCGTTCGCGGGCGATGTCCTGGGCATCAAATACGGGATACAGCACCAGGTCGCAGAGAATTTCGAGCGCGACTGGAACGTGCTCGTCGAGCACCTTGACGTTGAAGCAGATGCACTCCTTGGATGTGAATGCGTCCATGTTGCCGCCGATGGAGTCAACTTGGCGGGCAATCTCTTCGGCGGTGCGGTGCTTGGTCCCTTTGAAGACCATGTGCTCGATAAAGTGGGAGATGCCGTTCGCTTGCGGCGTTTCGTCGCGCGAGCCGGTCTCCAGCCAAATGCCGATGGAAGCCGAGCGGATGTGCTCCATCTGCTCGGTGATCACGGTGAGGCCGTGGGGTAATACCTGGCGGCGAATATTGCGAACTTCTTTTACCATGTCGATGTCTTGGGCCGAACGTTCGGTCGAACTTCCAGGGGGCAACGCTCTTTGTTCGATGCGGAACTGCCCCGGACGTACCTGACTATTCTTACACATCTGGCAGGGCCGGGCCGGTTATGGGACAATAAGATGGTTAGTTATTTAGAATCAGTAGGTTGCAGCCGTCCTCATAGGTGTCGGGAGCGGATTTCCTAGCTAATGACTGAATCTACGACATCGTCGCTGCTCGGACTGGACCGCGAGGAGTTCATCGCCTTGGTGAGCGAAGCGGGTGCGCCCAGCTATCGCGCCAAACAGATCATGGACGCGGTGTACCGCCAGCGTGTGGAATCGCTCGAAGAGATTTCCACACTGCCGTTGGAGTTCCGCGAGCGGCTGGAGCACAACGGGGTGACGGTGGGGGCGGCGCGGATCGAGAATAAATTTGTGTCGCAGGACGGCACGGTGCGGTATCTGATCGCGTTCGCCGACGGGCAGAGTGTGGAAACGGTGTGGATGCCCGAGGGCGACGGCGGGGAAGCGGGGGATGGGAGCGAGGCTGGGGAGTTGGCGGAAGCAGAAGCGACTCGCAAGTGGGGCCGATCCACGATCTGCATTTCCAGCCAAGTGGGATGCGCCGTGGACTGCCAGTTCTGCCTGACGGCCTTGCTGGGAGTGAAGCGCAACCTGACGGCGGGCGAGATCGTCGGACAGGTTTGCGCGGTGCTGAAAGATCAGAAAGTTTCGCCGCCCGAGGATCGCATCAACCTGGTTTTCATGGGTATGGGCGAGCCGTTCTTGAACTACGAAAATTTCGTGAAGGCAGGGCGGCTGCTGGTGGAGTGCGTGGGTATTGCGGAGAGGCGGATGACGGTATCGACGGCGGGGATCGTGCCGCGCATCTACGACTTTGGCGGGGAAGCGATCCGGCCGAAGCTGGCGATTTCCCTGAACGCATCGAATGATGCGCTGCGTACGCGTCTGATGCCGCTGAACAAGAAATGGAATCTGGAAATGCTGATCGCGGCCGCGAGGGAGTTTCCGCTGCGTACGCGGGAGTGGATCACGTTCGAGTACGTGCTGCTGGGCGGGGTGAACGACGAGCCCGAGAATGCGAAGGAAGTCGCCGAGTTGCTGCGCGGGCTGCGCTGCAAGGTCAATCTGATCGCGCTGAACCCGGGGCCGGGAATTGACTTCACAACTCCCAGCGATGAGCGGGTGGCGGCGTTTCAAAAGACTTTGCGCCATGCGGGGATTCCGGCGTTTGTGAGGCGACCGCGGGGCCGGGACATCTACGCCGCCTGCGGCCAGCTTAAGCGAACGGTTGAGGTTGCCACATCGCCGGAACCCCAGCTGCAGGCGATTTCTCCGGCGCCGCAGGGATAACCGGGAGTTCGACACAGATCGTACTACCTGCGTTCTGGTTGTTCTGCCAGGAAATCTTTCCCTGATGCTGCTGCAGTATGCCCTGACATCCGCTCAGGCCCATACCCGACAGGGGCTGAGGCGAACCCGCATCCGGAGCGTGGTTTTCGAGGCTCTGGTCTTGGCCGGCGAATGGGTTCGTGAATGGGGTCGTGAGCGGGCCGCCAGCCAGGCTACCGTCAAAGATCTTGATGACAGCAACGCCTTCTTTATGTTCCGCCGCCAGGGTGAGGGTTCGAGTGCCGCGCTGATCGGCCGAGTGCGACGCATTGTGGATGATTTGCACAAACACCTGGAGCAACTGGTTGGAGTCTCCCAGAACGGCCGGCATGTCAGCCTGCAGGTCGGTGTGCACTTCGATTTTGAGGGCCTGCCAAACCGGTTGAGAGAGTTTGACGGCGGTTCGCAGGACCGTGTGGAGATCTACGGGAGCCATGGCAGCGGGGCCTTGTTTGGCAAAACTGAGCAGGCTGGCCACCAGCGACTTGGTGCGCCGGACATGCTGGCCGATTCTTGCCGCCAGTTCCTGCTGCTCCGGGTTGAGGGGCGTACTCTGGAGCAGATCGGAATAGCCCAGCATGGCGGCGATGGGATTATTCAGTTCGTGGGCCGCGCCCCCCACCAGTTGGCCGATGGAGGCAAGTTTTTCGGATTCGGTGATTTGCGCCTGCAACCGTTTCAGATTGGCGAAGGACTCTCGCGATTGGTTCAGCAACCGGAGCAATTCGCGGTCGAGCAAACGTTGGCGCACGAAAACCAGGATGCCCATAAAAAGCGCGGCCGCCAGAGTGAGGACCAGCCGGAACCAACGGATGCGGGGCGGAATTGCCGGTTCCAACAGAGCCCACGCGGCAAACAGCGGAAGAGAAAAGACTGTAATCATGCCCACTCTGGCCAGCCAGACGCCATGCGATGCGGAGCTGGATCGGGCGCCGTTCTGGGGCTGGTCTTCGTGCGGCCATAAACCGATCACTGTGATCCAGGTCATCGAGACCGCCAGGGGAATGTCATACAGACTTCCGCTGTAATAGACGTGACGGCCCAGGGCCCAATTGGCGAAATAGGAACTGGCGGCGTAGGTCAAGCTGGCGCCAAATAGATTGGCATAAAAGGTCTTCCAGCCGCCCTTGCTGTTTACCCAGGCCACAAACAAGGCGCTAAGAAAGGCCAGTTTCTCGATGAGGTACAGCAGATTCAAATTGTTGCCATAGGCCGTGACATTGGCGACGACGTATTGCCAGGCCATCACGGCGAAGACGTAGAGATACATCCACCAGACCATCATCAAAGCAAAATCGAGGCGCCGCAGACGCGGGGAATACTCATCCTGAGGGGCGTGCGGACGCACCGCCAGAGCGGCCATCATGGGAACGATATGGAGAAAAAGAATGATGTCGCCGGCGCACAAGTCAGGAACATCGGTGCGCAGCCAGACTTCAAAGTAGGTCCACATCGCCTGGTAGGAAAACCAGAAGGCCACACCAGTGGCCAGCAGCGCCCAGAATACCCGCAAGCGCCCACGCGACCGCAAGGCGTTCGGGATGAGCGCCAGCGCGCCGGAAAGCAGCAGGATGCACTGAATCCAATCGCTTAAGGCGGTGAGCGCAAACGATCGAGGCAGGATGAGCGCAGCCAGGACCAGGGACGCCATGCAGGCGGCGACCACCCCAGTCCAGAGCTTGGAGTATGCGCGCAAAGAAGATAGTCCTCGCAGCCATTTTAGACTGGGATTAGAGAAATCTTGGGTTACCTAAGTAATCCATCGGAGGTCATTCCCGAACCAGCGTGAGGGTGCCTGAGCCATCACCCGCATAAAGTTTTGCTTGCTCTCGATCTTTCTTATCAATAATATGCGAGACAATCTCAATTAACCTGGGAAAATCCGCTCTCCACCAGGAAGTGACTCGATTGCGCAGAGACGCCAACCACCGTTTCTTCGGTAGGCCGCAGGCTTCCGCCGACCCCAGCGAAGTTCGCCGGACCGAGCGATGGCTGGCGACCGCGCGCGTATTTCTGGCCGTTTCGGCTCTGGCTGCCATTTACATGGATCCTACGCAGTTGGGACACGCGCCAGTGGCCTACGCTCTACTGGGCCTTTACCTCGTCCATGGCGTGCTGGTGATGACGCTTTTGCGGCGAAAACAACAATCGACGGCGGCGTTTCGCCTCCTTGTCCATTCCGTGGATATCGTATGGCCGGCGTTCATCTCGATATTTGCCGAAGGACCGCGAAGCCCGTTTTTTCTTTTCTTCTTTTTTGTTCTCGCGGCATCAGCCTACCGGTGGGGGCTATGGGAAACGCTGAGCACGGCGGCAGCCGAAGTGGCTTTGCTTTGGATCGAGAGCTTCGTGCTGCTGCATGTGTGGGCAATTCGCGAGGGTAGCCTGCCCTGGCATATCTTGGCGGGTCTACGGGTCAACATAAACGAGTTCGAGCCCAAGCGTCTGTTCATGTTGTCGGTGTATTTGCTGGTGATGGGATTGCTGCTGGGCTACCTGGCGGAGCAGCAGAAGCGCTTGCGGACGGAAAAGGCGGGCGTGACCCGCATGTTGGCCAAGGTGCGGGTGGAAGCCGGGCTGACGGGAACGCTGCAGCAGATCAGCCGGGAAGTCCTCGGCATGTACAGTGCGGCGCAGCTGGTGTTCGCTGCGCAGGAGGTTCACAGCCAGAGAAGGTTTTTGGGCGAATTGCGCAACGGCAAAGGAGAGAGCTCCGATTTTGCCTGGCTGGATTCCGCCCCGCGAGAGGCGAAGATTTACCTGGAGGATTTTCCAGGCGAGGTGTGTTACGCCGCAAACAAAGGAGATCGCTGGTTTGTGGTCGCGCTGGATCGTGAGGGAAACCAGTTGCCCGCGCCCTCCGCCGAGCCACTGGTGCAATTGAAGCAGCGGCGACCCTTCCAGTCTCTGATTGCCATTTCCTTCGTCTTCGGAACCGAATGGCGGGGGCGAGTTTTTGTGTTTGAGCCAGTGTGGCGGGGAGATACGCAGGAGGAACTGCGTTCTCTGCTGGATTTAGCCCGCCAGGTGGGGCCGGCAGTCTACAACGTTTATCTCCTGCATCGGCTGCGGCGCCGGGCGGGAGCAGCGGAGCGCGCGCGCTTCGCCAGAGAACTGCACGATGGAGCGGTGCAGTCGCTGATCGCGGTAGAAATGCAGGTGGATGTTCTAAAGCGTCAGGCGGAGACCACTCCGGCCGTGGTGAGCGGCGAACTGGGCCGCATCCAGGGCCTGCTGCGCGAGGAAGTTCTGAAGTTGCGGGAACTGATGCAGCAGATGAAGTCGATTGACGTGGACTCGCGCAAATTCCTGAGCGTGGTGACGGACACGGTGGAACGGTTCGAACGCGAAACCGGAATTTCCGCGCGTTTTGTAACCGACATCGAGAAACTGGAAATGCCGGAGAAGATTTGCCGGGAGCTGTTACGGATTGTGCAGGAGGGGCTGGTCAACGTGCGCAAGCACAGCCGCGCACGTCACGCACTGGTGAGGCTGGGATCGAATTCCAGCCAGTGGAACCTGACGATGGAGGATGACGGCAGGGGATTCCCCTTTTCTGGCCGCCTCACCCAGGACCAACTGGACCAGATGGGCAAGGGGCCGACGATCATTAAGGAACGAGTCCGTTTAATTGCCGGCGCACTCACGGTAGAATCGAATCCCGGTCTGGGAACGCGCTTGGAAATCAAAGTTCCGAGAGGTGGAGAAGTTTCCGATGAACCTTAAGAAGTCACAACCCATTCGTATCGTGATTGCCGACGACCATCCGATATTCCGCGATGGTCTGCGGCGGCTGCTGGAAGCGGAACCGAACCTGACAGTGGTGGGCGAGGCCTCCGACGGCGCCGAAGCCGTGAAACTGGCGCGGCAGTTGAAGCCTGACATTCTCCTGCTGGATCTCGCCATGCCCAAACATCCGGGGCTGGAGGCCTTGCGCGATTTGGGCGCGGGGGTGAATTCAACTCCTGTCCGGGTAATTCTGCTGACGGCGGCGGCGGAAAAAGCTCAGATTGTGGAGGCTCTGCAATTAGGCGCGCGCGGCGTCGTGCTCAAAGATTCCGCCACTCAACTGCTGCTCAAAGCGATCCAGACCGTGATGTCAGGCGAATACTGGGTGGGCCGCGAGAGCGTTTCCAACCTGGTGCAATACCTGCGGACTCTGGTGCAGTCCTCCAGCGACGAAGCCCGGCAGCGGAAATTTGGCCTGACCCCGCGCGAGCTGGAGATTGTGTCCGCCGTGGTGGCGGGATTTTCGAATAAAGAAATTGCGGAGTACTTCAAGATCAGTGAAGACACCGTCAAACACCACTTGAGCAACATTTTCGACAAGCTGGGAGTGTCGACCCGGCTGGAGTTGGCGCTGTTCGCCGTGAATCAGGCGCTGCCCTTAAAAAGCATTGTTTAACCATAATTCTGACAATAAGTTAGAAATCTTCATTCAAACGGCGTAGTAGCACTTACGGGCCATTGGCAGGCTCCGCCCCTCCACCTATCATTGAATTCAAGACCAGCCTCGGGATAGGAATTGATCCGGTCAAAGGGTTTCAATATTGGATGTAATGATTTTCCCTATTCGAGCAAAAAGGGTTGATACCGAACGAAGGAGACGGAGCCCGTGGCAAGAATGCTACAAAACATTTGGAAAGATATTTGGAAAGATGAGCAAGGGCAGGATATCGCGGAGTATGCGGTAATGCTGGCCGTGATTCTGGTGATCGTGGTTGGCACCGTCCGGCTCATCGGCTCGAACGCCAACAATGTGTTCTCGCAAGTTGGCAGCGCCATCCAGTAAGAACGAAGTGAGCGAGTGAATAGATAATGCTCGCAACACGCCGCCCCGGCGTGACACTGAATTTGCTGCGATCGCTAACGATTAAATTCCTGGACTTACTTTGCGACGATTCACTTTGGCACCGGAGCAGTAAGCGCAACTTTCTCGCTGCCGGCAGCGGTGAGTCTGGTGAGGTAGGGGAAGAATGGCGTGAGCGCGAAGGGCATTTTCTCTCGAGCCGAGGCCAGAGCTACCGGCTTGGCCTTCGCGAGTTCCACTTGGTCGGTCCACGGATCGAGCTTGATGCGTCCACCGAGCGGAAGCGCTGCGATCTGATCGATACGCTGCGGTTCCAGTTGTGGTGCGGCCGCCAGCAGCGCCGACATCCGTATGCTCTTGCTGTTCGCCATACTGTTGCCCAGGTGCGGGCGAATCAGATTGGGCAGTTCGGGAGCGCTCTGCTGCAAGGCCTTCAGGAACAACCCCGCGCTTCCCAGTTTGTCTTTGTAGGGAGAATTCTTCAGCAATTCCAAAGCCTTGGTGTCGGCAGCTTCTTCGTCGGCAGGCCGGCGTTTGAAATCCAGGCGCTGGAACGAATCTTCATCCGGAAAAAACATTCGGTCGTTGAACGCCAGCTTGGTATCGGACGGATGTCCTAGAATGATGTGGCTGAGTTCATGGGCGAGGACCATAGCCAGCGAGGCCTCGTCGGGGAGCACATCCAGCAGGCCACGGCTGATGACGATGGTGTGGCCGATGGTGAACGATTCCAAAGGAGACGTGAGCAGGACGCGGCAGCGAACGTCCGATTGCAGATCGATATTATTGGTCACTAACAGGTTGTTAACCACGGTCAGCAGAATCTTATCCACGTCGCCGGAAGGCGCCAGCAAGCCGATTTTCTGAAGGCGCTCCACTGCGTTGTCTTCGGCCTGGCGCTCCCACATCCGCTCCGCGACTACGGGAGTCGCGTCCGCGGCCGTGTCGCTCTGATCTTTTACCGACTGTGGAGAGTCCACCAGAATCTGAGTGAACTCGGCATTCTTGTTTAGGCCTTTCAGGTCATATCCCCAAAGGTGGGTCTGCGCCCGGAAGCGCAAAGCGTGGCCGAGAGTCGTCTTCATGTCCGATTCTTCGCTGTAAATATAAGCGGGCAACCACGCTCCGGGACGCATGTTGAGCCGCCAACTGTCGAAGTGCAAATAGAAGCTGGTTTTGGGATGGGGATAGTAAGTTCCGTTGAAGCGAACCACGTTGTAGTCCTGATCCTCGACCCAAATGCGTCCCAGGAAACGTCCCGGAGGCGCGCTTTCCTTGGGTTGAACATCGATCACCAGGCAGCGCATTTCTCCCAGAAACTCGCGGCGCACAAAGGTGAAATCGTAATACTTCTTCTGAAAATCGGTATCCAGCACCACCATCTGCGCGAAACCCAAGGGCAGGAAGTGCATGGCGTAGAGGCCGGTAAGATGGTTCAGCATGCGGTGACCGAAACCGGGCTGGCCTATGAATGACGTATCTTCGGGGCCGTCGCTCATATCCAGGCGGCCGAGAAAATACTGGTCTTTAACCGGATAGGCGTTCCCGTTGCTATCGGATTTGAGATCCTGCAGGTAGGTCTCGACCATGGGACGCATGTGGCGCATCTGCGCCAGGAAGAGATGCTCCCGCTGGATCACGCGGTCCATCACGTCATTGAAAGACGCGGGCGGCGGTGCGGCAAGCAGTCCTCTGCTTTGCCCGGCCGGGTCCTGCGGCGTCATTTGCGGCGCGGAAGGCGCGGAGTCCTGCGAAAGCGCCGGAAAAGACGACACCAATACGAACCAGAGCGAAAGCAAACCTACCTGCAAAATGCGCATAAAAACCTTCGGGAGTAACTCATGCCAACTGAAAAATAATATGCAAGACGACGGTGGAATCGGCAGGTTGGCCATTTTTCATCGCCGGCTTAAAACGAATCTGTTCGGCTGCTCTTACCGCGTTGTCATCGAGGCCGTGACCCAATCCGTGCATCACGCGCAAGACGCGCAAGCCGCCCGAGGCCTCCAAGACTACTTCCAGAAGAACTTCGCCTTCAATCCGCAGGCTGCGGGCTTCCTGAGTGTAGGCCGGAGTGGGTTTCGAAAGAATCTCAGCCGGCACTCCGGGTTTGGCCGCTTCCGCCGGACGAGAGCGCACGGCGGGTGGAGCGGGAACATCGGCATCGCCAAACCCACTTTGCTGAACCGTGTTTTGCGCTGCCGAAGCCCGCGGACGATTATCGCCAGTGGCTGTGCCACCGCCAAAACCGGTGCTTGCCACCACGCCGCGCACTCCCTTGGCGCCGCCGCGCCCGTTGCCGTAGCCTCCGCCCGAAGGGAGATCGAACGATCCAAGAGCGGCCACATTCACGGCTTTCCCTTGATTGGCGTGGGCCGGAATTCCATTGGGATCGCCAAAGCCTCCGGTCTGTACCTGCGACGGAGCGCGCGCGATGGTGGGCGCAGCCGAGCTGCCGGTGGAGAATACGTTCGTTGCCACTACTTTAGGAATCACCGGCGCTGAGTTGAGCGGGAGCGGGTCCAACTTCTTTTGCGCGATGCTGACCGTGGGAGCGGGAGTGTCTTCCAGTTTTACCGTTCTCGGTTGCGGTGCGGGCAGGCGTAGAGCGTTGTCCGGAGGATCGAGATTCGCGACGAATACTGGCTTTGGCATCGGGCGCAACGGTTGCGGCTGATGATTGACCGGAACCGGAGTGCTCACCAGCCGAACCGAACGGAACGTGTGCTCGGGAGCGGAAACAATTCCTGGATGCAGCATTCGCATCCATACCAGAAACGCGACCAGGCAGGCCTGCGTCCCAGTGCTGAACACGAATTCCGTCCAGGGAGTCCTCGTCTTCGGGAGCAACGAGAACGGAACCTGTTGAGGAGCAGAATATCCCATGACCGCGTTTACTCGACCAATGTTGAAACACCCTTGCTGGCTTGAAAGTTTCTCTTTGCGAAAAATGACCTCTGCATTGCCAGAGCCGCAGAGACCTAAGTCTACTACCACACAGCCAAATTATGCACGGCGAAGGCCGTTCTCGCCGGCAAACTGAATTCATAACTGCTTATCCATCAACCACTTGCCCCAGGCACGACGGACGACTAGGCCCCGGCCGGGCGAGCATAGAGAAAAAATTTTACATTCTCGATGCGCCTTTTACTTCCTGGGCCGGACAGGAGTACTTGGGCTGTGGATAATTCAGCAGCGCACAACTTTAGGACTCTCAATCCCCTTGGTCGCGTTCCGCGTGTCTACCACCAACTGGGCTTCGCCCACGATGCGGCGGTAATCATAGTCGGAGTGATCCGTGACGATCACGACGCAATCGTACTCCCCCAGTTTCTCCAGTTCCGAACGTTTCATCTGCAAGTCGTACTTGCGTCCTTTCCCGATAAAAGGGAAGTAGGGATCGTGATAGCTGACCAAGGCTCCTTCCTTTTGCAGCAGTTCGATGATGGTTAGGGCTGGAGACTCGCGCAGGTCGTCGATATCTCTTTTGTAGGCCACGCCGAGAATGAGCACGCGCGATCCGTTCAGGGATTTCTTGTGACCGTTTAGCGCTCCGCCGATCGATGCCAGCACGTGATAAGGCATGTTGGTGTTGATCTCTCCCGCCAGTTCGATGAAGCGCGTGCGGAAGTCCCATTCTTTCGCCTTCCAAGACAGGTAAAAAGGATCGACCGGGATACAATGTCCGCCCAAGCCCGGTCCGGGATAGAAAGGATGAAAGCCGAAAGGTTTCGTGGAAGCCGCGTCGATGACTTCCCAGATGTCCAGACCCATGCGCAGGCAAAGCATCTTCAGTTCATTGACTAGCGCGATGTTGACGCAGCGGTAGATATTCTCCAGCAATTTCGTCATCTCGGCCGCGGCTGGCGAGGAGACAGGAACGATGCGCTGGAAGATCGATCCGTACAAAGCTCCCGCCAACTCCGAGGCCTGCGGATTCACCCCTCCCACCACCTTGGGAATGTCGCGGCGCGCCACCGTGGTGTTGCCCGGATCTTCACGCTCCGGAGAGAAAGCCACAAAGAATTCTTTTTGCGCGCCGGAAACGCCGCGGGCAGCCTTCAACCCCAGCTTGTTTTCTTTCTCCAGAATCGGCACCATCACTTCTTCGGTCGTGCCCGGGTAAGTTGTACTCTCCAGCACTACCAACTGCCCGGGCTGCAGATGTGGGGCGATGGCGTGCGTGGTATCGGTGATGTAGCTGAGGTCGGGTTCATGGTATTGATTGAGAGGCGTAGGCACGCAGATGATGACGGCGTCCATCTCCTCCAGCCGCGCGTAGTCGGAGGTTGCGGAGAAACCCTTCGCTTTGGCCGCCTGGATTTCTTCCGCGCTGATGCGGTAGATGTAAGAGCCGCCCTGCCCGAGAGTGTCGACCTTGCGCTGATCGATGTCGAAGCCGCTGACGGAGAACTTTTGTTCGGTAAACAGCAGAGCCAGCGGCAGTCCCACGTAACCCAGGCCGATAATTCCAACGCGCGCCTGGCGCTGCTCGATCTTATTCTTCGTTGCATCGACGGTACGATTTGCGGCCGACTGATTGGTCATTGGTGGCGAAAAGGGATCTGACTAAGGTTCAATTCGAGTGGCGATTTCGTTTCGATTCTAGCACGCAACCGCCGAGAGGCGCGGCGCTCAGGCGTACCGAATGGCAACTGAATTTGAGTCCGTCGTCCAAAATTGGGAACTTATTGGGGAACCTATGAAGAGACCAGGCAAATACGTGTGGTTGGCAGCTTTCATATTGCTCGCGGGATTATCGGTGGGGTTGGCGGCGAAGGCCGGCAACTTCTTGATCGTAGACGCGCCACGCCGCTCCGATGTGATCCTGGTGCTGGCCGGGGAAACCGACCGCCGTCCGCAGCGCGCTCTGGAACTTCTGGGCCAGGGCTACGGACGCCGCATCGTGCTGGATGTTCCCACCAAAGCGAAGCTCTACAAATTCACGCAGATTGAGTTGGCGCAGAACTACGTCCAGGATCTGCCGCAGGCGGCGTCGGTCACCGTTTGCCCCATCGACGGACTCTCGACCAAAGACGAATCCAAAGACGCCGAGAAATGCCTGCAGCGCGAAGGCGCCAAGGCGAAGAGCGTGCTGATCGTGACCTCGGATTTTCACACCCGCCGCGCCCTGGACGTTTTCCGGCGGGAAATCCCCGGACATGAATATTCGGTCGCGGCCGCGCGCAACGACGAGGCCTTCGGCGGTCAATGGTGGACCCACCGCCAGTGGGCAAAAACCTTTGTGGATGAATGGCTGCGCCTGATCTGGTGGAAGGTCGTTGACCAATGGCGTTGATCCAGCCAAAAGGCTTTTCACCACAGAGGCACAGAGACCCAGAGAAAACAAAGGCGAGACAAGAAAACCATAGATTTTCTCTGTGTCTCTGTGCCTCTGTGGTGAAGAATTAGAACCTCATTGGCAGCGACGCTTCGCACTCCCGGCAGCGCGCCGAAAAAGTTTTCCACCGTTAGGCCGATTTCCAAGCACAAAAGGCATTGACGGCCAAGAACTTTGGAGGGTAGGATGCGTTAACAGTCATCAACTTAGTTATTAACGGAGCGTGGGATGGGCATAGCTGCCTTCCGCAGGATGGTAAGTTGCGTGCTACTGCTGAGTTTTCCAGCTTCATTGTTTGCCGCCGATTCTGGCGCGGCCATGCTATATACCCATGGCGCGGCTTGGTTGAACGGAGCCCACGTCCCTGCCTCTTCGGCAATCTTCACTGGCGATCTGGTTCAAACCCGCTCTGATTCCGGAGCCAATATCAACGCTCCCGGTTCCAGCATTACCGTGCTCGGTGACTCCCTGGTGCAGTTTGAAGGCTCGTTCTTGAAGGTGGAGCACGGCGCGGTGGCCGTCGCCACCTCGAAAGGCGTGGCGACCACCGCCGGCGATGTGCGTGTCGCACCAGCCTCCAACGCCTGGACCGAATTCGATGTAACTGACGTGGACGGCACGGTAAGGATCGCGGCGAACAAAGGCGATCTCACCATCACCGATGACAACGGCACGGTCACCCTTCCGCAGGGCCAACAAACCACGCGCGACGAGCAGTCCGATCAAGCCGATAAATCGGCAGATACGGACACGGACAAGGACAAGAAGAAAAAGAAGAAGCGTGCCGCGGGCGCCGCTCCGGCGGCTGGTGGCGGCGTGTTGAGTTCTCCCGTCGCCATCGGCGTGGGTGCGGCAATAATCGGCGGCGTCGGTATTTGGGTTCTTACTCAAGGTAGTACCCCGGCCAGCCCCTCGGCACCCTAGCCCGCTCTGTGGGAATCCGTGGCCAAGATCCTCTGCTTTGACAGCAGCCCCAGCACCGCGAGCCCATCGCGCCCATGAGCGCAGTCCCAGCGGAAAGCGGCCCATCGCCCTGACGGGCAGGGATTTCCACAGCGCCGATGTGACGGATGACACATACAAGCGTTTACTTGGGCGGTAATGTCGTGGAGTCAGCAGACGCAGATGTGGCTAGGGCCCTCCAAAGCTCTTTTCCTCTCCGAGCAGTCTTCGCCGCCGACAGCATGCGGCCCGAGTTAGCACCGTGCGCTAAGGCGCGTCGCAATGACTTTTTTGCCTTCGGAGGGGGAGCGATGATGTTTCCGGGTGGTATCGAGCGGGCTCTAGGGATAGTAGAAATATCTGAATGGTTCGATTGGATGAGGAGGGAAATACCGGGCGGGGGAATTGTTCTGCCGCATGAAGAAACTGCGGCGTCGTTCGCTGGACATGCTCTTCGGCTGAGGGATCGAATAAGGGACGTTTATCGCCACCTGCCGGCTTCCCTCGAAAACCGCCTCATCGAATCAGTAATCGTGTATCAATGTTGGGAACTGCAGAAAGATCTGTACGCGAACGCTAAGTGGCCAAAGGCCCGTCAGTCTGCTTCGATGGTAACAGTCGAGGCGGAGCGATACATCCGCCCGGTGGGTAACATCTGGGGATACCATTTGGTGGTGGGGCGCGACGGGTTCAGCTACGTCGTCACCGTTCCGACTGGATTCGATAGCGAGACTGTACCGGCGACAGAAATGATTTGCAACCGCCTATCGAGGCTCCTAGGTCTGGCAGTGCCCGAGGCCGCTGTGGTCGTAGTCGAGCAGGTACTACTAAACCGCAACCGGGACGCGCGGCCCGGGCGGGATCACCTCTCGTCGAAGCGCGCCCCGGAATTGTGTGTCGGATTTCGTTACCACGCCCCGTCTGCGGTGGATGCCTTGCCCCTTCACGATCAGCACCTAAGCCCGCGAAGCTCGCGGCAGCTGCTGGGCGCTCTAGTCCTCGACATCTGGACGCTTAAACTGGCAACCAGGCGGTGGTCCTCGGCTTTCAGCGAGGTCACTGGCCGGGTCGAGCTCACCCTGATGGGCGGCGGGGGCTTGGCCGGTGGGGATTGGCAAATGTTCCTAGGTTCGACCTCCGCGTCCACTCCTTCACCACAAGCGATTGCGCCCGACGTAAAGAGGTGGAGTCAGATCGGCCCTTGGTTCCGCAAGATTAGCCAGCTAGATCTGAACCCAATCTGGGAACTCGTGTTCCAGATGCCCCCACAATGGTACGGAGGTCGCAGGCGGCTGGTCGCAGAGGTTCTGGATAAGCTGGAAAGCAGGAAGTGGGGCCTGCAGAGTGCAACGCGTGGTCTCGCTCGGGAGGGCTACTTGCCGGGTCTCAAAATGCCTCCCTCGGGGAGCCAGGTTGGGATCGAGGCCGAGATGCTGCGCCGATCCGCTTAGGATGCTGATCGAGCTAGAACCTATACATGAGGGTTAACTCGCAAAATGAGGTGACCGACCGGTCGCCAATCTGTTGCCGGGTTAGCGTCAAATTTGAGGGTTCCGTTACCGTCTCATGAAATTCGTATATTCCCTGACTTAGGCGAAAGAAGAAATGGCCCTTTGCTGACGGAGAGGGCATGTAAAAGCTGATCAGGGGGCCTTGAACCGCGTTTGAGTGGTCAGCTCCAGGCAACACATAGTCGACGCCCAAGCGAAAGGAAAAATCGGCCGCGCAATTTTCCACGCTGCATTCCCGATGGAAATAATCTTTGCCCCCGCCGAACGTAGGCCGCCACGCCGACTTGGCGTAGTTGGTTGTTGAAAGCTGGCTCCATCGAGCCCCTGCCCCTAAGAACCACCCAGACGAGAACCGAAAATAAGAGGTGCCGACCAGCCCCCGGTCGTGCCCGCTCGGGTTGGGCTGGTCGTTGTCGTTCGTCTTGTGGCCATTGTCGTATGAGCCCTCTGCGGAAGCTAGAAAATGCCGCGAGTCGATCCTCAGACCTCCACCCACATCCCCGGCCAAAGGTGCGTAGCCGGCTCCCATTAATTCAGTGCCAGCGTAGACGAAAGGGTGCGGGAGGTAGCTTGGGGAGGACTGCTGTTCGGCCCCCTGGGCTGCCGCCTGCTGGGACACAGCTTGCTGGCTGACAGCATTCTGAGCGAGAAGAGCAGTTTCCGCAGATAGAACTACCAGCGCAAGCACCGCAGCACGGCGTCTCATTAGGGCCTCCAACGTTGCCTCTATAGCCATCGGCAGCGGGGGTTTTTTCTTTAACGCCGGCTAGAACAGGCAACTCGGAGGTTGGAGGCAGGCCGCTGCAGAATCCCTCCTGGGCCGAATCTTGAACATCGTGTCTGCGGTCCGGGACGAAACCATGCGTCCGATCACAGGCTGGGCCGCAGACAAAGAAACGGCGGAATTATTTCCCAGGGAGCGGGGGCCGGAGTAATATGGCAAAAGCGAAAATGAAACAAGTCGCGGTTCCGAAGTTTTCCAGCGAGGCCGAAGAAGCAGCGTGGTGGGACACGCATCGCACAGAGATCGAAGCTGAAATCCGGCGGCGGATGAAACAGAGGAAGCCGCTTACGCTAAGTAACCTGGCGCAGCGCTCAGAACCCTCCCAACCTGTCACCTTGCGCATTCCGAAGCAAGACTTGGAAACGGCGCGCCGGTTGGCTGCCCGCAAGGGTGTAGGGTACCAAACCTATATCAAAATGCTGCTCCGCGAAGCCCTTGCGGAAAATGCGGCGGGGAAGTAGAGCCAGACTTCAGAAGTTCGTAGCGGGTTGCTGCAGAGTCTCTCGCGGGTCCAACGCTTCTTCCGGAGGTTTGCTGCGCGCCACGCGGCGTTTGCGGGCGGGCTTGGCAAATGGTTCCGAAGCCGCGATCATGCACAGCACATAAAACAGAGCCGCATTGGCCGGAATCTGCAGGTTGAAGTCGACCGCGCTGTGCACCAGGATGCCGCTCAAGCCGAGCATACAAGCCAACGTCACCGCGCCGCTGATCTCACTGGGCCAGTTGCCGATTTTCCTCATGGCCCTGGTGTAGATCGTCACTACAAACCAGACCATGGTCGCAAACCCGAGCAGGCCCATCTCCACCAGCAGTTGCAAGTAATCGTTGTGCGCTTCGTTAACAAAGAAGTTGGTGTAGAAGGTGCGGAATTGCGGATACACGATCGGGAATGTTCCCAGGCCCCAACCGAGGACAGGCTTCTTCAGGAACATGCGCAGGCCGTCGCGGTTGATGTAGGTGCGAATGTCGCCGGAAAGTTCTGAGTGTCCCGGTCCCGCAGTTGCAATTCGCTGGCTCAGTTCGGAGCCGCCGATCCACACCAGCAGTCCGACAACAATGGCAAGAAAGACCCCGATGCCGATGGCCGTGCGCAGGCTGCGCTTCTGCCTGACCAGCAACGCCGCCAGGAGGATGAACTCGGCAAAAATCGCGAACATGCCGCCGCGCGATCCGGAAAGAAAAATCGTTCCCACCATCACCGCTGCCGCCGCCGCAGCCACCGCCCGGACCTTGGGAGGCGCCAGACGCGTCAGAGAAACGATTAGCGGAATGGGCACCAGCATTTCCATCAATCCGGCATAGTGGTTGTGGTTTACGTAGGGCCCGTAGATCCAGCCGCCCATGCGCGGCTGCCGAATCCAGTACAGCTTGCCGTTGGAGGAGATGCCCTGCAGCAGTGCGAAGCCGGCCAGCGCGGCTCCATACACCGAGAAGATCAACGCCAGTTTGCGCGCTTGGTCACCGCGGAGCAGCGTTTGCCCCGCAAGAAAGCACAGCATCCCGTAAGCAAAGTACAGCAGCGCGAGTGATACGGTCCCGTGCGGATACGCGGTCATGCGGAAGATCAGTTGTGCCGCGATGAGGGCGCCGAATACCCCCATGGGAACAAACAAGGAATTCCACTGGACCTTCATTTCTCCATCCAGGATCTGCTTGCCGATCCACAACAGAAACAGGGCCACGGAACCGGCCTCGACCACGAAGATCGACCACGGCTCCACTGCGCCGAAGGCGACTGGTCCAAACAAGAGGAGGCCGAAGATTCCGTACAACAGCGCGTTATCGGCTTGCGCCGAGCGTTCACGGCGATGGATTTCGGTAATGTTGGCGGCGCTCATTAGAATGAATGCATCCCATTCGGGAGGTTACTGCCGCTTCGGGGTTAGGCGGAAATCGTCGACCCAGAGCTTACCACGAATCGGACTTCCTTCCGGCAGGCGCCGAACGTGCAGCACCAGCAGTTTTGTATCGGCCCCGGTGGTGAATTCTCCCGTGGCAGACTTCCAGAAGCCCGCCTCTTTCAATTCGTCGCTGTCATACAAGACTTCCCGGGTATATGCATCCTGCAGTGTGAAGTGCGGGCCGCCGGCGCCCTCGATTTCCCCGTTTTTATAGTATGCGGAGAACTGGTAGATGGTGTTGGGCTGCACCGCGACGAACTGGCGAATGCCGGCATCGGTCACTCCCGGTCCATCAAAAGTGATCATCAGCGACCGGTGGCCGCCATGGAAATCGCTGGGATCCAAAGTGAGAGTAACGCTCTGCTGTTTCTCGTACTGCCAATCGAAGCCGCCGTTCAGAACGTCCAGGCTGAAATCCCCGTTCACAATCAAATTGTGCCCCGAGGGTACGTAAGCGGAAAGTCCGAAACGTGGAGCCGCTTGTTGCCATACCAGGCGCGCTTGATCCACGTCCTTGTGGTTGAACAGGTATTGGAGATACTCGTAGACGTAGCGGAGTTCGAAAGTCTGCGGCGTCGCCATCAGGGCCGCCCAGACCTTGGCCGCGGCCGCCGTCTCCTGTTTTTGCATCAGCAGATTGAGAAACGCGATATAAGCTTCGGAGCGCGCAGGCACCACATCGCGCAAAAGCACTTCGGCATCCGGATTGATCCGCCAGCAGAATTGAATGGCGGGATCCGCCAGCGTTGGTTCGTTCTGCAGAACCACGCGAAATTCGCGGAGCGCTTTCTCGTCGTCGCCCTGCACCAGAAAAAAGTTTGCCGCCTCCCACGCGACATCGGGTGTGGTGGGATCGGCATGAATGGCGTGTTCCAACGCCCAGGTCTGGTTCGAAACGTCTCCCAGCACCTGATAGGCCGAGGCTAGATCGAACCAGTAACGGGCGGAATGCGGATCGAGTTGCACCGCGGCGCGGTAAGGCTCGATGGATGCTCCCGGATCTCTGGCGACGAGAGAGTAATAACGGCCAAGATGATCGCGGTAGTCGGCATCCCAGGGGTCGAAACGTACCGCCCATTGCAGACTCGCGAACTCGGGTTTTTCCGCGAACAAAGATCCGGCAAACAAACGTCCTGCCACAAGAAGGTAGACAAGACACAGAGCCGCCGCCGCGCCAATGAGAAGCCGTTTCCGCCAGGCAGAATTAAGGGGTATTTCCATGTTTCCCAGGGAATGTTTCCCAGTCAGAGTTTCCCAGTCAGAAGCGCAATCAGGGAGAGCGATATTCCTGGCTACGCGCTGTTGGGCGATGCCTCGGGAGTCTCCTCGCCGTCGTCGTCGTCGTGGCCGTGCGAGCCCTCGTTGCGATAGTAGCCGGCGTATTTGCCCTGATACTCATAGTAATAATAGTAATCGGGCGAACTCAGGTCGACGGCGTTTAGAAGCACGCCCGAGACCTTGGCATTCACCTGCATCAGAATATCGCGGGAGCGGCGCAACGCCTGCTTCGTGGTGTGTCCCGAACGGATAACCAACACGATAGCATCGGCTCTTGGCGACAGGACTACCGCATCGGTCACCGATAAAGTGGGAGGCGTATCCACCACGATGTGATCGTAGTGTCCGCGCAATTCCTGCAACATGTCGCGCATGTTCGTGGAAGCCAGCAACTCGGCGGGATTGGGCGGCGGCGTTCCCGCTGGCAATACATCCAGATTCGGAAGAATGGGAGAGCGCGTGATCGCTTGTTCCAAGGTCGCGCTTCCAGTCAGCACATTGCTGAGACCGCTGCGGGGGCCCATGCCCAGGGTCTTGTGGATGCTGGGCCGGCGAAGGTCGGCGTCAATGAGCAGGACGCGAATACCTTTCTGCGCCAGCACCACCGCGCAATTAATGCTGGTGGTGGTCTTGCCTTCCTGGGGAAGCGCGCTGGTCACCATGATCACTCTGGGAGGCGCGCCCAGGTTGGAAAGCAGCAGCGAGGTTCGCAGGGCGCGATAAGACTCCGCCATCTGCGATTGCGGCCTCACCTGCGTGATCAGTTCCACGGCCTCCTTGGAGGTGGCGATCACCAGGCGTTTTCCGCTGGCGCCGTCGCGCGCCGTCCTCGACCCGAGTGGAATCATGCCCAGGGGTGGCAGGCCGGAAATCATTTGCGCCTGCTCGGTGGTGCGCACGGTGTTGTCCAATCCCTCCAGCAGGAAGGCAAGTCCCACGCCGGAGGTTAGACCCAGCATGAAAGCGAAAGAAAGATTGCGTGGAATGTTGGGCTCGATGGGCGCGGTGGGCACGCGGGCTGAGTCGACAATACGGAAATTGTTGGAGCGAAGCCCCGCCGAAACCCCGGCCTCCTTCAGCTTCTGCAGCAGTCCTTCGTAGAGCTGGCGGTTGGTGTCAAGATCGCGTTTCAGCAGACTGTACTCGATGGCGCTCTCGTTGAGTTTGTTGGCTTCCTGCTTCTGTTTTTCCAGGGCGTCGTGCAGCATGTTTTCCCGCTGCAAGGCCGCCATGTACTGCCCCTTGATCTTGCCGCTGACCTTCCTGGTTTCCGTCAGAAGCTGCGCGTCGATCTCTCTCAGCTGGTTGTTGATTTGCGCTAGTTTGGGGTAAGACGGCCCAAACTGCGTGTTCAGATCGGCGGCTTGAATTTTCAGTTCGGCCTCTTTGGCGCGGAGACTTTCCAGCAGCGTGGATGCGGACTGGACCGAGGTTCCGGCGGCGTCCAACACACTGGCTGCGGAAGCGATGGTCTCGGTATCGCCCGCTTGCACCAGGCGGTACACGGATTCCTTGTCCATGCGCTCGGACTCCGCGGTGGTCAAGGCTTTGTTCAACTCATCCAGCTTCGCGGTGGTGATGTTCTGCTTGTCGTCGATGCCCAGAATTTCATGCTCTTTCTGGTAGCGCACCAGCTTTTCCTGGGAGGTCTCCACCTTCATCTGCAGGTCCACGAGTTGCTTGGAGAGCCAATCTGAGGCCTGCATGGTGGAATCGAAACGCGACTTAAAGTTGTTTTCCGTGTAGGTGGTCATCAAAGTCTGGACTACGCTGGCGGCCAGCTCCTTGTCGGGACTGCGGTAGTGCACTTCGATGATGTGCGTGTTGGGAGCGAGCGATACCCTCAAATTGCTTCGAAAGGACGAGAGCAAGGAAGTTGTGCGTCCGGCATCAGCCTGCAAGGGGTCGGGAGCGAGGTCGAGCGTGGAAGGCAGGGCTGCCGTCTTCCCGCCGAACTCCGGCCGCCGGTCCAGGGCCAGTTCCTTCACCACCTGCAGAGCGAGAAGGTCGCTCTGCAGGATTTTTACCTCGGTTTCCATTTCCGTGGGATCGTAATAGTCGACGCTGAAAGTCGGAGAGTTATTAAAGTTGACCAGTCCGGAATCCGGCTTGTTGATGGCGATGCTGCCGCTGGCCTCATAGACCGGCGTCATCTTGAGGCTGGCGACGGCGACTAAAGTGAAGATCGTGACCAGGCAGGCCAGAACCGTCCACTTGCGTTTTACCAGGACTCGAACATATTCGCCCAGGGCCGATTCCTGAGAAAGAATCTCGGGGTAGACGCGCGGGCCGGATCTCCCCAAATCTGCGCCCAGCGGCTGCATTTCGTGAACGATTGGGGCGTTGGCCTGTACCAGCGGTCCGGAATCCATGCACTCTCCTCGACAAATTTCTTCCGCGTTTCAGCGTAACGGGCGCGCACTTCACCCGCAACCCCAAAAGCCGGCGGCTCGATGGCTGGTTCATCGCCGCCGAATGCTCTCAGAATCGTATGTGTCGGTTTCGCGGTTATTCTAACATTGCTTTCGCCGAAAACAATTGGCGAATCGAAACGGCAATGGGTCAGTAGACCACTGCCATCGAAAAGCAGCGCTTCTGGTGCAACAGCGCACGGTTCACGCCGATGCCGGAAACTCCGCTATACTACGTTGCAATCGTCAGCGACCGCCGCAGAACGGCAAAGAGAGAAGAGCAGACCAGATGGCTGAGGCAGGCTCGATGAATTGGGCGGAACAGGAAGTGCTGGTTACAGGCGGGACGGGTTCGTTCGGGAAGAAGTTCGTCGAGATCATGCTGCGGGAATATCACCCCCGGCGGCTGGTCATCTTGAGCCGCGACGAGTTGAAGCAGCATGACATGCGTGCCGCGGGCTTCGACCACGCCAGCCTGCGCTATTTTATCGGCGATGTGCGCGATGCGGCCCGCCTGCAGCGCGCTTTCTCGGGCATCACGGTGGTGGTTCACGCGGCCGCGTTGAAGCAGGTTCCGGCTTGCGAATACAATCCGTTCGAGGCGATTCAGACCAACATCATGGGCGGCCGCAACGTGATCGACGCGGCCATCGACCAGGGAGTTCAGCGCGTGCTGGCTCTCAGCACCGACAAAGCCGTGAATCCGGTGAACTTGTACGGCGCCACCAAGCTGTGCGCCGAAAAAGTATTTGTGCAGGCCAACGCCTATGCGGGCGCGCGAGAAACTCGCTTCAGCTGCGCCAGGTATGGCAACGTGGTCGGCAGCCGCGGCAGTGTCATCCCGGTATTCCTGGAGCAGCGCAAACGCGGCACGATTACCATCACCGATCCTCGCATGACCCGTTTCTGGCTGACTCTGGAACAGGGCGTCCGCTTCGTGGTTCGCGCCATTGAGCAGATGCACGGCGGTGAAATCTTCGTGCCCAAGATTCCCAGCATGCGGTTGGTCGATCTCGCCGAGGCGGTGGCTCCGGGATGCGTGGTGGAATACATCGGCATTCGGCCCGGGGAAAAGCTGCACGAAGTGCTGCTTTCGGAAGATGAAGCGCGCAACGCGGTGGAATTGGATGACATGTATATCATCCAGCCCTCGTTCCCGTGGTGGAAAAGAGCGAACTGGGTCCATGCCCGGGAGTTGCCGCAGGGTTTTCGTTACACCAGCGACAGCAATGAACAGTGGCTCACCAACGAGCAACTTCAGGAACTGATTGAGCCCGGAGCCGCGGCCAAGTCGCCGGTGGCGGTCTAGATGTTGCCGCTCAACCGAAATCTCGAGCCAGAACCAGGAACCGGAACGCCAGCGTAAACGAATGCCATGCCCGTGCTGCCCATGACCCGCGAAGTGCTTGCCATCGATGGAGGAACTCCGGTGCGGAAGACGCTGCTTCCTTACGGACGCCAGTCGATTGGCGAAGATGATATTCAAGCCGTGGTGAACGTACTGCGCTCGGACTGGCTCACCACCGGGCCCAAGGTCGCGGAGTTTGAGGAGGCCTTCGCGGCTTGGGTTGGAGCGAAGCATGCGGTCAGCTTCAGTTCCGGTACGGCCGCTTTGCATGGCGCAGCGTTCGCCGCCGGGCTCAAGCCGGGGGATGAAGCCATCACCACGCCCATGACGTTTGCGGCCACGGCGAACTGCGTGTTGTATCAGGGAGCGGCTCCAGTTTTTGCCGATGTCAGCTCCGATACTCTGAACCTGGATCCGGAGCTGGCCGCGGCACGAGTCACTTCACGCACGCGGGCCGTGCTTCCCGTGGATTATGCGGGGCATCCCGCCGACCTGGATGCGATCCAGGAATTGGCGGCTCGCCACGGATTGATCGTGATCGAAGATGCCTGCCACGCACTGGGCGCGGAATACCAGGGTCGCCGCACCGGCAGCATTGCCGATATGACTGTCTTCAGCTTTCACCCGGTGAAACACCTTGCCACGGGCGAAGGCGGCATGGTGACCACCGGCCGCGCCGATTTCGCCGAAACCCTGCGGCGGTTTCGAAATCACGGCATATCGAGCGACGCCCGCCAGCGCCAGACTGAAGGGCAGTGGCACTACGAAATGGTTTTGCTTGGCTTCAACTACCGGCTCACCGATATTGCGTGCGCGCTGGGTCTATCGCAACTGAACAGGCTGGAGAAAAATTTGTCGCGCCGGCGTGAGATCGCGGCTCGCTATGCCGCCGCATTTCGCGATGTTGCGGGAATTGCGCTGCCGGGGGTTCGAGCTGGCGTGAACCCGGCCTGGCATCTCTACCCCATCCGGCTCAATCTCGAAAGATTAACGGCGGACCGGGGCCGGATATTCCGCGCGCTGCGCGCGGAGAATATCGGGGTGAACGTTCACTACATTCCCGTGCATCTCCATCCCTACTATCGCGATCGTTTCGGCCACCGCGTAGGGGAGTATCCCGTCGCCGAGGATGCTTACCGGCGATTGATCAGCCTCCCGATGTTTCACGGAATGACGGAGGATGATGTGGGGGATGTGGTCCGGGCGGTTTGCAAAGTCATAGATGGCTACACCCGCTGACGGCCTTCGCTCCCGCCAGGCTCTTCCGGAACCTGGCCGTCTGTTCAAGAATTCAGATGTAGACTGTGACAGCATGAAGCGCGAGCGCGAACATCCGAAAGTGGTGGCCATCATCCAGGCCCGGACTGGGTCCACTCGTCTTCCCGGCAAAGTGTTAGCCGACATTCACGGCCACCCCATGCTTTGGCACGTGGTTCAGCGGACGCGAGCCGCCACCACGTTGGACGAGGTCGTCGTTGCCACAACCACTCAGCCTGCCGACTCCGCCATCGTCGCTTTTTGCCGCGAGCTGGGGGTGGCATGTTTTCGCGGCAGCGAAGACGACGTTCTCGATCGCTACCAGCGCGCGGCACTCCAGCACGATGCCCAAGCCGTGGTGCGCATTACTTCCGACTGTCCCCTGATTGATCCGCGGATCATCGATAAGACGGTGCAAGCGTTTTTGGTGGAACGGCCGGACTACGCCTCGAATGGCGTGGTCCGTACATATCCGCGCGGGCTCGATACCGAAGTCATCGCCTTCCAGGCGCTGGAGCTGGCGTGGCACGAGGCCCGCCAACCCTATGAGCGCTCTCACGTGACTCCCTATCTTTACGAAACTCCAGGAAAGTTCAGGGTTCTCTCCGTCACCGCGGACCGGGACTATAGCGCGTGCCGTTGGACGGTAGATACTGCGCAGGACTTGGAATTTGTCCGTGCCGTTTATGCTCGCTTTGCAAGCGAAGGCTTTCTATGGAGCGATGTAGTGAAGCTGCTGGAACGCGAGCCGGAACTGGCTGCGATCAATGCATCGGTTGAACCGAAGGCGCTGCACGCAGGTTGACGGTACGATCATCGCCGCTTCGCCGCGTGACGCCTATCAGTCATGAAGATTCTGCTCATACATCCCGAAGACGATCCGGAAAAAAGTCCGTGGGCGGATCTTGCCTGGGACCGGATCGTGGATGTTGGACTCGGAGGAGTGAACACCTACGAACGCTGGCAGCGCCGCTTCCACTGCCCGGTTACGACTCTGAGTTTTCTGCGCAGCGGTTCCGACGATTTCCTGCGGGTGCGCGAGGTACTGGGCGAAGGATGCGGGCGTCTGGTCGACCGGCAGGGACTGGACTGGTGGGAAATCATGTCGATCCTGCTGCACGGGGAAATGGAGACGTTCATCCTGCTGCAGCGCTTCGCGCAGACGGTTGCCTCGGGCGATGAAGTGTATATTTCGCGGCCCGGTCTTCATGCCAGTCTTTTGCAATCCCTGCTGGCTGTGCGCATTCATGTTTTTCCTTTGCGGCGCGGCGCCCAAAAGGGAGGTCTGGGGCACTACGTCCGCGTTTCCAACAAACTTTCCGCACCGCAAATGATCGATGTTTTCTGGGATAAATACGATGCCGGGTACCAGTTCCGCGGACGCCTTACCCGAAGGCCACAGCCCTTGCAACATCCCGCGGTGTTGCTTCCCACCGCGTACGTGAATGTGTCACGCACCGGCATTGCCTATGCGAACACCTTTCCGGACGAAAACTTTCTGTTGGTCGCCACGCGGCGCAGTGGCTGGGTGCAAAATCCGCCGCGGAATATGGCGGCCGCCTGGCTGTCTTTGTATGCCTCGGTGCGTGATCGCAGCGCCGAGAATGCGGAAATGGAAAGCCGATGGCGGTCGCTGCTGAAAGAACTCGGCGGAACTTCGGAATTCCAGATTCTGGACCGCCTGGGATATCTGGAAAGTTTTCCGCAGCGTTTCCGGCGCGGTCTGGAAGTTCGCGACGCCTGGCGCAATGTTCTGGATAGCGAACCGATTCAGGCCGTATTGTGCGCGGACGACAGCAATCCTTACACTCGAATCCCGCTGCTGTTGGCGCAGGCCCGGGGCCTGCCCAATATTGCCTGCCATCACGGCGCCCTGGATGGCCGCTACCCCTTCAAGCGGAGCTACGCAGATGTCATTTGGGTGAAAGGAAAGATGGAGGAAGATTATCTGGTGCGAAGGTGTGGAGTGCCCCGGGAGAAAATCGAGATCGGCGCGCCGGTGCTGCCGGCGGATTGGACCGCTCTCGGCCAGTCGAATCCGCAGGAGTTTCACCCCTACCTCATCTTCTTCTCGGAGCCTTGCGATATTGCGGGAGGACGGCAGGAAGAATTCTATCGCGATATTTTGCCGCCACTCGCAGATTTGGCGCTGGCGACTGGCCGCAAACTGGTGGTGAAGTTGCATCCGGTGGAAAGTGAACGCGAGCGCGCCGGCATGCTGGCCCGGATACTTTCCATCGAGCAAAGAGGAGCCACCGTCATGGTGAGCGGCCCGCTCACGGAAGATCTTCTGGCCAAAGCCTGGTTCGGGATCACGATACTTTCCACGGTAGCGATGGAATGCGCGGTTCGCGGGATTCCATGCTTTCTATGCAAATGGCTGGATTTTTCGCCCTATGGATATGTGGAGCAATTCATTCGCTTCGGGGTGGGCATTGGACTCAACGATCCAAGCGAGATCAAGAGAATTCCCGAGTACCTGCAAGAGAATCCAACCAGCCCGGACGCACCGGAAAACTGCTGGCGGCCCGCGGCGGCTGGACGCTTGCGGCAGCTGTTGACCACATCGAGCAAAGCGTACACGACGGCGGTGCGCTGATGTGCGGAGAATGGCAGGAGCAACGGCGTGCCTGAAGAAACGCTTCTAATCCGGGCTGACGCCACTGTAGCCATGGGAACGGGGCACGTAATGCGATGTCTCGCGCTGGCGCAAGCCTGGCAGGATTCGGGAGGCACGGTAGTATTTGCGATGGTGGAACCGTTGCCATCCATGCGCGAACGCCTGTTTTCGGAAGAGATGAACGTCGTTCCCGTGGAAGCTTTAGCCGGAAGCCGCGAAGACGCCAGATGCGTCGCCGAATTGGCGAGCCAGCGTGCCGCGGCTTGGGTTGTGGTAGACGGTTATCACTTTGACGCGGACTATCAGCGGGAATTAAAAGCAGCGGGGCTGCAAGTTCTTTTCGTGGACGACAACGGGCGAGCCGGCCCCTATGCCGCCGATGTAGTGCTGAATCAGAATGCAAACGCCCACAAGAATTTGTATCCCGACTGCGAACCTTACACCCGGCTTCTGCTGGGTTCGCGCTATGTCCTATTGCGGCGAGAATTCAATCCGTGGCGCGAGTGGGTGCGAGAAATCCCCGATCTCGGCCGAAAGATTCTGATCACGATGGGGGGCAGTGATCCTGACAACATCACTTTAAAGGCCATCGAGGCACTCACGCAGGCTGGAGTCGCAGGACTGGAGGCCACGGTTGTGGTTGGAGGCAGCAATCCACATCTTGAGTCGTTGGAGCAGAGGATCTCGGAGAGCGGACGGTTCATTGGTCTGCGCCGCAACGCCACCGATATGCCAGAGTTGATGGCCTGGGCCGATGTGGCCCTTGGCGCCGCTGGTGGTAGCCTCTGGGAGTTGCTGTTCATGGGCTGTCCGGTGTTGAGCTATGCCAGAAATATAGTGCAGAGTGCGATCGTTTCTGACCTTGGATGGCAAGGCGTGGTGCAGGATTTGGGGCCCCCGGAGAGTTTCGATCCGGCGTCGCTGGGTGCGGCAATCGCGGAATTGGCCAGATCCACCGACCGCCGGCGCCGAATGTCTGAGTTGGGCCGTGACCGAGTAGATGGGAGGGGTGCAAGCCGGATATGCGATCTGTTGATCACGCACGAAGTCCGCAATTAGCCGCGGCGACTCTGGAAACAATACCGCCGGCGGATCGCGAGGCTTTTCTGGAAATGGCAGAGCGGCACTTCCGCGAACTCAATCCAAGTTTCGTTCCGCAGGAGGACTGGAGGCAGCAGTACTTCGATCGCATTCTGGAAAATCCGCGGCTGTATCTCCGATGGGTTGTAGCGGGAGGACGCCGTGCAGGGTTCGTTTTGTTTGGCACGGAGGACCACGTCTTCCTGCCACGGCGAAGCGGAGTGGTATATGAACTGTACATTTCGCCGGGGTTTCGGCGGCAGGGCCTCGCACGCGCTTGCGCTCAGCAGGTGATCGACCAACTGCGGAGCCACGCGCCTTCCAAGGTGCAGCTGGAAATCATGGAAAACAATCGCGGCGCGGCGGCGCTGTGGACGTTGCTCGGTTTCGAGAAAGTTGCCGAGCGTTGGGTCCTGAGGAAGACCAGAACATGAGGGTCGCTATCTCTCAACCTACTTATCTTCCGTGGCTTGGCTATCTTGATTTGATCGATCAAGTCGATACTTTTGTGTTCCTGGACACGGTGCAGTTTGAGAAGAGGTCGTGGCAGCAACGAAACCGGATTAAAGTTCCAGGGGGATTGTCGTTTCTCACCGTTCCGGTGGTGGTCAAGGGGCGATTCGAGCAAAGGATCAAGGATGTTCAAATCGAAAGTCCTTATTTTGCCCGCAAGCATCTGCGTTCGATCGAAACGAGTTACCGGCGAGCTCCCTTCTTCGCGCGATATTTTGCCGAGCTCGCCCAGATTCTCGAAACCTCCATGGCCGGAACGCGGTTGGCAGATCTAAACGTCCAGCTCATTCAATGGTTGTGCCGGGCGCTCGGAGTTACGACACCACTGCTTCGTTCTTCCGAAATTCATCAGGAAGGCTGCCGTTCCGAACTTCTTCTGAATCTCTGCCGGGGGTTGAGTGCGGATTCCTATCTTTCCGCGCTCGGTTCTGCGGACTATCTGCTGGACGACATACCTCAATTTTCCGCCGCCGGAATCGAGGTCATCTTTCAGCACTACGAGCACCCACTGTACGGCCAGCAGTTTCCGCCTTTTTCGTCACATGCATCGGCGATCGATCTGATATTCAATGAAGGCGGCGGTTCGTTGGAGATCCTGCGAAGTGGACGGAAGGCGGCGCTGCGGCCGGCGGAAGCGCGGCTTTGCGGGAAGGAGGAAGTCGCGGGCGCATGACGAGTTCCATCAAAGTTGGCGACCGATTAATCGGCGTGGGATATCCCGCATATATTGTGGCCGAGCTTTCCGCCAATCACAATCAGGACTACGAGCAGGCTGCCCGCATTGTCCGTGCAGCTAAAGACGCGGGTGCGGACGCTGTCAAACTTCAGACCTACACGCCGGACACGATTACCCTCGCCAGCGACCGGGAGGAATTCCGCGTCAGCGGCGGGACACTGTGGGATGGGCGAACGCTGCATGATCTCTACGCCGAAGCTTACATGCCCTGGGAGTGGCAACCCAGGCTCAAAAAGCTGGCGGAAGATCTGGGCATGGATTGTTTTTCCAGCGCTTTTGATTCGACGGCGGTGGATTTCCTGGAGCGGATGAATGTACCCGCCCACAAAGTCGCCTCGTTCGAACTGGTGGACATTCCTCTCATCCAGAAAATGGCGCGCACTGGCAAGCCGTTGATTATGTCCACGGGCATGGCGACCGTGGCGGAGATCGAGGAGGCCGTGGAGAGCGCCCGCGTGGCAGGCGCGGCTCAGATTGCGCTGCTGAAGTGTACCAGCGCTTATCCGGCGCTTCCGGAAGAGATGAATCTGCGGACCATTCCGGAGTTGGCGCGGCGATTCGGAGTGCCTGTGGGATTGTCCGACCACACCATGGGAATCGCGGTGCCAGTGGCCGCGGTTGCGCTGGGCGCCTGCATCATCGAAAAACATTTGACGCTGTCGCGCTCAATTCCAGTGCCGGATAGCGCGTTCTCGCTTGAGCCGCATGAATTCAAAGCCATGGTGGATGCGGTGCGAACCGCGGAAAAGGCTCTTGGGGAAGTGCATTTTGGCCTGAGCGGCAACGAACAAGCCAGCCGCGCCTTTCGCCGCTCCTTGTTCGTGGTGGAAGATGTGAAGCTGGGTGAGGTATTCACGGCGGAGAATGTGCGTTCGATTCGGCCCGGAAACGGGCTGCACACGCGGCATTTGAAGGATGTATTGGGCAAGAGCGCGGCGCAGGGCATCAAACGTGGTACTCCTCTGCGCTGGGAATTCGTGGTCCGATCATGAGGTGCTGGCAGTGAGCCCGATTTTGAAGCGTGTGGTGTATCCGTGGTTGGCCAACTCCGGATACCTGCGCCGCCGTGCGAATGGCGGGAGTTTCTGCGCCATCACTTACCACGGCGTTCTGCCCGAAGGTTACCGAATTTCCGATCCCCAGCAGGACGGCAGCCTGGTGACTGCCGAAAACCTTCGCAGCCAGCTTCGGCTGTTGAAAGAGTGCTACCACGTGGTGTCGCCCGAGCAGGTGCGCGACTGGGTCGTCGATGGGAAAGCCCTGCCTGAACTGGCTATCCTTCTTACCTGCGACGATGGACTGCGCAATGGGCTCACCGGTATGGCGCCGATTCTGAGGGAGGAAGACTTGACGTGCCTGTTCTTCGTGCTGGGTGCTTCGGTCGCGGAAAGCGCACAGATGTTGTGGTATGAAGAACTTTACCTTTTGATGCTGGCCGCGCCCGCGGGAAATTACACTTTCGATTTCCCCGGAGTGAGTGTGGAGTTGGGAGATCGGGCGCGGAGAAGGTTGGCTTGGTGGAATCTGCTAAAAAAATTGTCCCGGCACGGCCAGGGGGCGAGAGTCCGTTTTATCGAAGCGGCGCGGGTCGAATTCGGTTTGCCGGACGGGTGGAACGCCGGATGCTGGAACGATGAGCCTCAGCGCCAGCGCTTTTCGCTGCTCACCGCGGATGAGTTGCGGCAGCTTGTGGGCTTGGGAATGAGCATTGGATCCCATACCTTGAACCATCCCATCCTGTCGCTACAAACTTCCGACGAGGCCTGGCGGGAGATTTCAGAGAGCCGCGGTGTGCTGGAGAATGCCGTTGGAAAACCGGTGTGGGCGCTGGCTTACCCGTTTGGCGATCCCGCCTCGGTGACCGGCAGAGAAATGCAAATGGCGGAGCAAGCCGGCTTCCAGTGCGCATTCATGAACGTGAGCGGCGGCTTCGGCGCGCAGTTGCCGAGATTTGCGCTGCCCAGAGTGCATGTGACCGCGGATATGAATTTGTCCGAATTCGAAGCGCATGTCTCGGGCTTTCACCGCGATTTTCGGTCGCGCCTCTCCGGCGATACCGCTTAGCGGCCACAACGGAACTATCGCGCCTGATCGCCGATGGCCGACACCAAGCCTCATCCCAACCTAGATCCGAACTTTCGTGCGGGACGATCGCCGCTCTATGACCGATTGGTACTACTATGTATTCTCCAAGTCCGAGGCAACGTCCTCAGCAACGTTCGAAGCCACGGGAGAGAAGTGAGTCTTGCGCATCGTCCTGCACAGGGAAATTCCTGAAGATCTTGAACTACGCCGCCAGTGGAATGCGGTTGCTTCGCAAACCGACCGGCCGCAAGTGTTTTACACCTGCGAGTGGGCTCTTGCCGTACAGTCGGCGTACCGGGCTTCCCTGAAACCGTTGTTGCTCCTGGGTTACGAGGGAGATGACTTGCTCGGCGTGGCATCGCTGGCCACGGATCCGGCTGAGACAAATATAGGTTTTCTCGCCGCCACTACGGCGGACTATTGCGACTTCCTGAGCGCGCCGCAGCGGCGTAGAGAGTTCGTCGATGCCGTTTTCGCGGAGCTGCGAAAACACACGGCGGCGTCCATTGCACTGGCCAATCTTCCCGCCGACTCGCAAACACCAGAAGCCCTACGCGATGAAGCTCGAAAGCGGGGCTTTCACGTTTACCTGCGGCCGGCATATTTGTGCGCCCAGGTAAATTTGCACTCCGGAGAAACGCGTCTGGAGTTGAAAAATGCTCTCGCAGGCAAGAAAAAGGTCCGCCGCTATTTGCGCGCGTTGGAGCGTGATGGGCCGGTGACCTTTGCTCATCTGCAGTCCTGGGAGCAAATTCAAGCGGCCTTGCCGGCGTTCGCCGATGCCCATGTGGCGCGCTTTCTGGCTACGGAGCGCGTCAGCAGTCTGGCTACTCCCGAACGGCGGCTCTTCCTGGAAGAACTCGCGAATAGATTCGACGGCAGCGGAGTGGTCACCTTGAGCCTGCTGAAGATCGCGGACCGTCCCGTCGCATGGAACTACGGTTTCCAATTCTGCGGAAGTTGGTTTTGGTACCAGCCCACTTTCGATAGCGGCTGGGAGGAGCACTCCCCAGGCTACTGCCTGCTTTCGCGGATCGTGCTCGAAGCCTGCGATATGGTTGGAATGAACCTAGTCGATCTTGGCCTCGGCGCGGAAGGCTACAAGGAACGATTTGGCAACAGCACTCGCCAGACGCTCTACGCCACCGTGACCAGATCGTTGGGCCGGCATCTGCGGGAAATGGTGAGGTATCGCGTGGCCAGCGCCCTGAAACAATCGCCGAGGGTGGAGTCGGCGGTCCGCCGCGTGCTGCGCCGAATACAGCCGGATCGAGACGCCACACCCCGAGCCAAAAAACATTTAGACTGATGCATCGCAATTCTTAAGACGCTTCGTTGCAGAGCCAGTCCGCAGAGACGTTCGCTGCAGAGCTGGGACCGGCTCGGAGTGGCGTTCGCGCGTCCGGCTTCGCGCCGTGGGAGCGGCTGAGGGAATTTGTTATCTGAACTACAAACCGGCGCTGGCAGCGGCGCGATGACTCAGGGCGAGCCGGCAGCCGGGATTTCCTCCACAGCTCCGGAGAAGTTGAACTTCCGCACCGAGATGGGCCGCATTTCGCGGCAATCCGGAATCGCCTTCGCGGGAACCGTCTTTGCAGCCGTCTTCGGTTACATCTTCAAGGTCTACCTCGCCCGCGTGCTGGGAGCGGAGGCCCTCGGAATATACGCCCTGGGAATGACGGTCGCGGGCCTGGCGGGCATATTTGGCGGATTGGGCTTGACGTGGGCTGCGTCACGCTTTCCGGCAGCTTACCTCAGCACAGGCCGCATGGAGGACCTGCGGGCATTTATGGCATGGAGTGTCCTGATCCTGGCTGGCGTAAACGGAGCGCTGGCTGGGTGCGTCGTATTAATGCGTCACTGGGTGTCGATCAACCTCTATCACACTCCAGCTTTGGCGGGATACCTTGGCCTTTTTGCCTTAATTCTCTTCCTGGGGGCGTTAACAACGTTCTTTGCCCAACTCCTGACCGGTTACAAGCAAGTGGCAAAGAGAACGATCATTACGAACTTCGCAGGAGTTTTGCTGAGCATACTTTTTACCGTGATCCTGCTCACTCTGAGGACGGGGCTTTGGGGATACATCTTTGCCCAAGTTGCCAGCGCAATCGTGGTGCTCATCCTGCTGGTTTGGACGACATACCGGCTCACTCCTCTCCCGGCTCGTTTTGCGATGAAACCCATCAGCTATCCGCCGCGGGAGATGTTTTCTTTTGCCGCAGCAGCTTTTGCCATGGACATTATGGGTTTCCTATACGGGCAAACCGATAAAATTGTTCTAGGGTTTTACCTGAATGCCCGCTCGGTTGGGGTTTATGCCGTTGCGGCAACAGTTGTCGCTTTTGTTCCCATCGTGCTGCAGTCCGTGAACCAGATATTCTCTCCAACTATCGCCGACCTGCACGCGCGCGGTGAAGTGGCGCTTCTAAACCGTCTGTTTCAGACCTTGACCAAATGGGTCGTGGGACTGACCTTGCCGCTGGTTGCGGTGGTCATCGTGTTCTCACGGGTTCTGATGCGCATCTTCGGACATGACTTCGAGGCGGGCTGGGTTATCCTAGTGATCGGAGCTGCCGGGCAACTGGTGAACTGCGCCACAGGGTCTGTCGGATACCTTCTTCTGATGTCCGGAAACGAGAAGAGATTGGTCAGAATTCAGCTGGTCATGGCGGTGGTCACCGTGACCCTGTGCCTGCTCCTGGTACCTCGGTGGGGCATCGCCGGAGCCGCCCTTGCTGCGGCACTCGGTAATGCGGGTTCGAATGCCTGGCTCCTTCTGGAGGTCAAGAAGACTTTGGGATTGTTTCCATACAATCGTAGCTATTGGGGTCTGGCCTTGCCCACTGCCGTGGCTTTCGCCGCTACCATTGGCCTCAGGATCGGGCTGCGATCGGTCGGGGCAGACATCGCGGTATTGGTTCTCAGCACTGTGCTCGTCTACGTCTTCTTCTTGGGCGCCGTTCTTTTCTCTGGCCTTGATGCCGACGACCGTCTAATCGCCGAGGCAATCTGGTCCAGAGTTCGCAATTGTTTTCCCCGTGCTTGAGGCCAAGTGCTTGAGGCTAAATGGAAGATAAATACTGGCGCGCAGAGCTGCTGAAGATTGCTAACGCCCGGCTCTATCCGTCCATCACAAATCCTAACTATCTAGTCCTGCACCGGCGCAGACTGATACTCAACAAATGGATGGAGAGTGTTCCAGGAGACCGGCTCATGGTCCTGGATATCGGTGGCCGGTACCAGCCCTACCGTCCGCTGATTCAGCACCGTATCCAGCGCTATGTCGCGCTGGATGTCCTGAGTACGCCGCTCGTGGACGTGCTTGGCACTGGAGAACAACTTCCCTTCAAGGCCGATACGTTCGACCTGGTGCTGGCAACCGGAGTTTTCGAGTATTTCCCTGAACCGCGTGTTGCTGCGGCTGAAATCCATCGAATCCTGAAGCTAGGCGGACATTTGATGATGAGCGTCGCCGCCGTTTGCCCGCGCGCAGTGCCGGAGGAGCACTGGCGCTATCTGCCAGCCGGTTTGAAGTTCGTTCTGGCCCCATTCTCCAAAATCGAAATCGTGCCCGAAGTTACCAGCATCGGCGGTATTCTGCGATTGAACGCTTGCTCCCTTAGTATTTTTGCGAGGTACGGATTCATGCGGCAGATTCTGCACCACACTGTCGTGCCAGCTCTGAATCTGGTTGGCGCAGGCTTAGAGAAAGCCGGCATTTCGAACAACGATCAGGTTACAGGCAACTATAGTGCCCTGGCCCAAAAATGAGTCGAACGGGTGCTTCATGAGCGAATCGCGTGAAATTCGGCTCCCCGAAGACTTGTGCGCCGCCGCGGAGAAGAAATTTGCCGGCAAGTTTGGCAGCCTGGACGAACTCGTAGCCTTTCTGCTGCGAGAGTTAGTGCGTGGCGATACGGTTGAACTGGATCAGGCTGAGCAGGCCGCGGTGGAGCAGAGACTTAAAGATCTGGGCTACCTGTGAATATCTGTAAACGGCGAGCTCTTTAAAACCGCACCGGCCAAAAGTGAGCAATTGATTTCAAGTCCGACAGTATGACCAGTTTTGTGCAAAATATTCTTCGCAAAGCCTGGCGGCGCGGACGATCGCTCGTCCCCATCGAGGGCTTCGCGTTCGGACGCCCGTTGGTTGTTCTTCAGAGCGATGACTGGGGAAGGGTTGGCGTGCGCGACCGCGAAGGCTGGGAAGAGCTGCGCAATGCGGGCGTGAACCTCGGCGAGCGCAACTACGACTTCTACAGTCTGGAGACGGCACAGGATGTTGAAGCCATCGTTGGTTTGCTGAATCGCCACCGCGATTCGGTGGGTCGGCCTGCTTGCCTGGGAATGAATTTCATTTTGGCCAACCTCGATTTTGCGAAAATGAGTGCCGGTAATTTTCGCCAGATCCATCTTCGCGCGCTGACCGAAGGACTGCCTGAAGGTTGGAACCGGCCGGGCCTGTTCGAGGCCTACCGGCAAGGGATCGCCGCCGGTGTATTGTCGCCGGCGCTGCACGGCACCACGCACTTCTGCCGGCCCGCCGCCGAACGGTACATGGATGATCCGGGAGAGCGAGGCACTCTTCTGCGAACTTTGTGGAAGGCGGGTGTTCCGTATATTCACTGGCGCATGCCGTGGATCGGATTCGAATACTCGGATCCCGGACCGAACGGCCTGGAATCCTTCCTGAGTTCAGAACTGCAAGAGGTCCTGGTTGAGGATGCGGTAAAGATTTTTGCCGAATTGTTCAAGAAGTCTCCGCGTTCCGCTTGCGCTCCCGGCTATCGCGCGAACAACAGCACGCATCGTGCGTGGGCGAAGCACGGCATTCAAGTGGCACAGAATGGACCCGGGCACGCCACGCCGCCCCACTTTGAGGCCAACGGCGAAACAGAGAGCATCTTGCATCTCTACCGCACCATGGATTTCGAGCCTTCCGCCGCGCGGGAGTTTTCCGTGGACGCATGTGTGCAAATCGCAGAAGAGAGCTTTGCGCGCGGCATCCCCGCAATCGTCTCGGTTCATTCCCTCAACTTCCATTCCACGCTCAAGGATTTTCGCAGCCGCACCTTAAGCCTCCTCCATCAGTTTCTGGGCGCTCTGGAATTGAAGCATCCGGATCTGTTGTACGTTCGCGACGAAGACCTGTACGACTTAGTGGATAAGGGCAGCTTCGAATCCACCCAGGCTGCGGTGCGCGTCCAGGTGACGAAGCGGACGTTCAAGAGCGGCGCGGTTGTAGACGCGGGGAGAGTATAGATGGCACATCGAAAATCGGTGGTGCTGGTCACCGTTGACTGCTTGCGCGCGGATCACTGCGGCTTCATGGGCTATCGCCGCCCCACCACTCCCTTCCTGGATGTACTGGCCAAGGAAAGTGAAAGTTTCGTCTTTCCCACCGCCATTGTGGCAGGCGTTCCCACGTACTATTCGTTTCCCGCGATGCTGGCATCGCGTTATCCGCTGGCCTTGGGGCGCGAAGTACTGGGCTTGGGAGCCGAGGAAACAAATTTAGCTTCAGCATTCAAGCAGGATGGATACGCGACGGCCTTTTTCGGCGCGGGCAACCCATATTTGTCCGCGCAGTTTGGCTACGGTCTTGGCTTCGATACGTTTCGCGATTTTCTGGATCGCGATCTAGCTCCACTCTCCGATTCCAACAATCATTCGTCGATCCCTACGGGCTGGGCAGGGAATTTAAACCGCGCCTTGGCCACCGTCAGTCATAAAATCCCCGGCGTGAGCGCCGTTTATGACGAACTCTATTTTCAATACTGCCAGCGCCGGGCGGCGCTGGCGCCTCAATCGCTCGATATGCTGCGTCGCTTCCCGGCAGCCGATGTGCTCGTCGACCAGGTGCGAACCTGGCTCGCCTCCGTGGGAGAGAAGCCTTTCTTTCTGTGGTTGCACTTCATGGATCCGCATTCCCCCTATTATCCGACCGAGGAAGCGCTGGAAAGCTTAGGAGGGAGCGGACTGAACGCCGCGCGCGCGCGTTATTTGAACGAGTCCTGGAATCGATCCGATATTGGCAGTAAGCGTCTCCGCCGTTACCACGGCGAAGTCACTGCCATGTACGATGCTGGCATCCGTTGGGTGGATGCCCAATTATCGCAACTCACCGAGGCTCTGCGCCGGTTCAAACTCTGGCAGAATTGCATCTTCGCATTTACCGCGGATCACGGTGAAGAGTTTCTGGAGCATGATGGCCGCTACCATGCGCCATCGTTGACGGAAGAACTGATTCACGTCCCGCTGCTGCTTCGCGTGCCGGGAGCGGCAAAACAAATGGTCTGCAATAATCCCTTCAGCCTGCTCCATCTTGCGCCGACTCTGCTCGCGGCCGCGGGCTCGCCGGTCCCCGCCGATTTTCAAGGACAAAGCTACTGGACGCAGATTCGAGATGGCACCGCGTGGAGCGAACCGGCAATTGCGGAGTGTGTAGCCGGTTGCAAAAATCCTTTTCGCCCCGACCAACGCTGCGGCCCTCGCCTGCTCGCGATCCGCGAAGCGCGATACAAGCTGGTACTGAACTTCGATACGCATCAAGAGGATTTCTTCGATCTGGCAACCGATCCGGGAGAGCGATCGCCATTACCTCGGGAAGCCGCAAAGGCGGAGCGGCGGCGCTTGCTCGAGACCGCGCTTGCACATCTGCGAGACTCTGCCCGCCAACGAAATTCGGAAACGTACTTGCGCACAAGATTGCGCGAGATCCGCCACCGTCTGACAAACGCCTTACCCCAAGCCAGTGCGCGCGCTGCTGCTCAGGCAGATCCGAGCCGAGTCGGGTGATAAAACCGAAATGAAGCCGGGCAATATTAAGATCCTGGTCAACTCCTTCGCGGATGAGGCCCTCACGAACGCCCAAATGATCAATGCGCGGGAGATCGTTAGCCGCCTCGACCCGGACCGCTTTTTCGTCACCATGTTTGTGCGCGGCATTTCCGCGCCGCAAATCCTCGCTCGGCCGAACACGCGACTGATTCAGCTTCCACGCCGGCTACAAACGATTCCGATCCTCGCGCAGTTCCTGTTCGGGAGGCAGGATATTGTGTTCTATCTCAAGGCATCGCCGGCCAGCCGATGGTATTTGAAGCTGCGGTCTTTTCAGCGAAATCGTTGCGTGATCATAGGTACAATCGAATCGCAGACCGACTGGCGGGATGAGACGATTACTCCGCAGACGATCCGCCTTGCCGAGGAGACCGTTCTTCGTTGCGATTTTCTGTTCAGCAACTCCGCCATGGTCAAGCGCAGCCTGGAAACGAATTACGGTCTGCCAAGTGAAGTGATTCCAACCGGAGTGGATACCGAATTCTTTACCCCCGACTGGAACCGACCGGCAAATCCCAGGCCGCGCGTGTTGTTTGTGGGAGCGCTTCGTGCTTTCAAGGGGCCGCAAGTTGTTCTCGACGCGGCGCAACAGTATCCCCAGGCCGACTTTGTTCTAGTGGGCGATGGCGTCATGGGGCCAGAGCTGCGTGACCGCGCCAAAGCTTCGGCGAATGTAACCATGCTCGGCACACTGGGGCGGACGGCGATTCGTGAAGAATTTCGAAGGGCAGATATTTTCATGTTTCCTTCGCGATGGGAAGGATCGCCCAGGGTGTTGATGGAAGCGGCGGCGAGTGGTTTGCCGGTGATTGCGCGCAAGGATTACGAACCTGAATCCGTCATCGACGGCACCACGGGCTTCCTTGTTGGCGAGGATGACGCGATAATGACACGCCTGGCGCAACTCCTCGCGGATCCTGACTTGCGTCTAAAGCTGGGGAAGGCCGGCCATTCTCATGCGGCTCGTTTCAGTTGGGACGTAATCACCCGCCAGTGGGAAACAATCTTTACGCGTCTGGCAGCTTCACAGAAGGATTTGCGGGAGCCGGTCGCGTGACCTCCAAGCTGGTCATCGTTACCGAAATCATCGCGCCTTACCGCATTCCCGTTTTCAATGCGTTGGCGCAACGTCAGGAAATTGACCTGCAGGTTGTTTTTCTATCCGAGAACGATCCCACGCTGCGCCAGTGGCGCGTGTATAAAGACGAAATCAGATTTCGCTATGAGGTGCTTCCGTCCTGGCGGCAGCGTCTGGGCCGGTATAACATCTTGTTCAACTGTGGAGTGCAATCGGCCCTGAACCGCTTCAAGCCCGATGTCGTATTGTGTGGCGGATACAACTACCCGGCCTCTTGGTCAGCCGCATCTTGGGCGAGAAAACATCGAATACCCTTACTGCTCTGGTCAGAAAGTACGGCCTTCGACCGGCGACGAAGTTATCGCCTCGTCGAATTCACGAAGAAGCGCTTTCTTAATTTGTGCGCGGCATTCGTTGTTCCCGGGAAATCGTCGCTCAACTATTTGAAGCATCTTGGCGTCGCCGAACAGCGGATCTTTACAGCGCCAAACGCCGTTGACGTTCCCCTATTTTCGCGATTGGCACAAGCGGCGCGCGGAGATGAATCTCAGGTGCGCGCCCGCCATAGTCTCCCTCCGCGATATTTTCTTTACGTCGGCCGGCTGGTAACAACGAAGGGAGTTTTTGAACTTCTGGAAGCCTATGCCCAACTGAAAGCCGAGATCCGCTCCAAAGTTGGATTAGTGTTTGTTGGAGACGGGTCGGGCCATGCCAAGCTGGTTGAGCGAGCTTTGAAGATCTCACCCGGAACCATCCAAATCCTTGGTTTTGTACATCGCGAGGAGTTAGCGGAGATTTATGCGTTGGCGGACGCATTCATTTTCCCGACGCATAGCGACCCTTGGGGGCTCGTCGTAAACGAAGCGACGGCTTGCAACCTGCCGGTCGTGGCCACAACCGTTGCAGGATGTACGTTGGACCTGGTGCAGGACGGCTGGAACGGATTTGTCGTTCCCCCTGGCGACGTCTCCCAACTTACCCTCGCCATGGCACGTCTGGCTGAGGATTCCGAACAGCGTGTGGCTATGGGTGGCAGAAGCCGGGAGCGCATCGCAGCGTACTCGCCCGCCGCATGGGCTGCAGGAGTGGTAGAAGCCGTGGAATTCGGGTGTGCCGGGCGATGAGGATCGGCCTACTCAGTCCTATGCTCAGAGTTGGAACTGGTAATATACTGACTCCATCAAATCAATGAACAGTCAGCGCGTTAGCAGCGCCTGGGAGAATTAGGGATGGCGGGTCCATCAGAGTCGCAGGCGAAACAGCCGATGCCGCAAGGGATCTCCGGCCAGCGAGTGGAGATTCTGGAGTGTACGTTGCGCGACGGAAGTTACGCCGTCGATTTTAAGTTCACCGAAAACGATACCGCCGTGCTCGCGGGCATTCTGGGGCGGCTTGGTTTTCGCTGGATTGAAGTGGGTCACGGCGTTGGATTGGGCGCCGCCAAGGCCGGCAAAGGCTCGATGCCGGCCTCCGATGAACGTTTGATTGAAGCTGCGAAGCGGGCCGCTCCAAACGCCCAGATCGGATGTTTCTTCATTCCTGGAATCGGCACCGTCGATCAGCTTAAGTCCGCGCGCGCCGCCGGTCTCGATTTCGTCCGCATTGGCTACAACGCTCCGGAAATTGAAGACGCTTTCTCTTACCTCACCCTCGCCAAGGAATTAGGGCTGAAGCCGTGCCTGAATTTCATGAAGACTTACGCCATCTCACCCGAAGCGTTCGGCGAGAGGGCCAGAGCCGGCGCGGCCGCCGGAGCCGATGTTGTTTACTGCGTCGACTCCGCGGGCAGCATGTTCCCGGAAGATGTGCGCAAATATCTCAGCGCCGCGCGCGAACGTTGCCAGTGCGAGCTGGGTTTTCACGGACACAGCAACCTCCAGTTCGCCGTGGCCAACAGCGTGGAAGCCGTCCGTTGCGGCGCGACCTTCATCGACACTACGCTCTACGGATTAGGCCGCAGCGCAGGCAACGTTCCCACCGAAATCGCCGTCGCGGTCTTCAATAATCTCGGCGTAGCAACTGGAATCGACCTCTTCGATGTGATGGATGCCGCGGAAGAATTCATGGGCCCACTCATGTCGCAAATGCAGCTTTACGACATGATGTCGGTGGCGATGGGATGCAGCCAGTTTCATTCTACGTTCCTACCCAAGGTCGCCGCGGCCGCGCGCAAACATGGAGTCGAACTGCGCCGGCTCGTCGTCGCCATGGGCAAACTCGATCCCGTTAATCTGGATGAAGACAATTTGAACCGCGTGGCCGGCAGCCTGCCCAAAGTGACGAGCGGGAAAGCGCGGGAAATACTGACGTCGTTCTCCGTGCCCGGCATCTCCGCGCACAGCATCAGCAGTTCGCTCTCGGCGGTGCGGTCGTTAGTGGATGGAATGATTGTCACCTGCGCCAAACGCCGGGCCCGGCCCGTGCTGGAACTCGTGGCCGCGGAATCGCCTTCTCCCGATCTGGTTTTGGCGGACCTCGTACTCGCCGAAGGCCCGGTCGTGCTGGGCAGAGTGGTTTACGGTTCGTTCGAAGTGCTGGAGCAAGTTCTGAAGATGACGGGCAATAGCGTTCCGTTATTTCTGGACGACAAAGACGGAGGTGCATGGAGTGCCGAATGGCCCGCTTCTTTGAAAGAGATTGTGGGCGTGGAGAGAATCCTGCCGGTGCGTTCGAAGCGCCTGTTTGAGGGCTACATGGAAGACGTTCTCATGACTGCGGCCCAGCGCTGCGGCGGCTTCTGCCTGATGATTTACGGAAGTCCGCACACCACGCTATTACGGCATTGCTGCGATACTTTCAGCAACGTGGTCGTGCGCGGCGAACTGCCCGCGGAATCTCCGGAAAACTGTTGGCAGATGGCGGATTTTTCCGACCGCATGCATTTCGATTTGGGGATTGGCGTTGCGCTGCTGCTTTGTCCACCCAGCGCCGCCGACTCTGCCTCGATTGATCAGCTCCTGTTGCCGGAAGGAATCGTGATTACCGCTGGCCACTTCCCCCGTTTCGAAACCGATATTCCAGGCCGCGCGATTCTGCGTCTCGATCCGAGCCAGGCCTATCGCGGCCAGATGGACCGCTGGGTCGCCATTTCTAATCTTATGAAGTCCGCCCAACCCACTCCCTTGGCGATGCAATGACGATTCGCGAAACGATTCTGAATGTCGTAGCCCGCCGCGAGCGGCAGGTCTTTCTGGTGGACGCCGTAACCGGCCGTGAAATTACCTACGGCGAGTTCCACCGGCAAGCCTGCGCTTTAGCTGCGGAACTCCGCGCACGCGGCCTGCGCAAGGGAGACCGTATTGGGGTGATGCTTCCGAACTGTTGTGAATTGGCGGTCCTCTACTTCGCCTGCATTTATCTCGGAGCGGTCATCGTCCCCATCAATCCGGCGCTGAGCGAGGGCGAAGTCCAATTCATACTGGCGAGTTGCAAGCCGGCTCTCGTTGTGGCGAATGTATCGAACGTGGAATCGGTTGGAGAGTTCCACGCCAAGGTACTGACGTTGGTTACGGCAAATGAATCGATCAGCGACGCGAACGGACCCGGCAAAATCACGATTGACGTGCTCGAAGAGACCAAAACTTTCGTGCCTCTCGAAACGGCGGACGGCGAAGACCTGGTCGTGATTATGTACACGTCGGGTACGTCGGCGAAACCTAAAGGATTGGCCCACAAGCTGGGACGAATGTTCCGCAACGCCGCGGCCCTCGCCAGCGCTCAGGGAATCGACGAGAACTCGCGGTTTTATCTGACGCTTTCGATGGCCTACATGGGCGGGTTTTACAATCTGCTCGTTCTCCCATTTTTGTGTGGCGCCAGCGTGGTGGTAGATCACGTGTTCGACGCAAGATCGAGCCTGCATTTCTGGGAGAAGGCGAAGAACAACAAGATCAATTCGCTGTGGATGGCTCCAACCGTGTTGTCGATCCTGCTAAGAATGGACCGCGGCCGTACCGGCGAGGAGTTTTGCCGCAGCTCGGTGCGTCACGCATTTGTGGGGTTCGCTCCGCTTCCCTTAAAGGTGAAGGATGAGTTCGAATCCCGTTACGGCGTGCGCTTGATTGAAAATTACGGTCTCTCGGAAACTTTATTTGTGACCGCCCGCTCCCAGGGAATTCTCGGGCGCCACGGTTACGTCGGCGAGGCGCTGCCAGGAGTAGCGGTACGAATCGTGAACGATGAAGGAAAACCTGTCGCGTCGGGCACGGATGGAGAAGTGCAGATTCTGACGCCCGATCTAATGGCCGGATACCTCGACGCCGATGGCTGTTTGTTGGATGCGGATGCCTCAGTCTGGTTTTCGACCGGCGATGTCGGCCGTCTTGACGCTGCTAGTTCGCTCTCGATTACCGGGCGCAAGAAAGACATCATCATTCGCGGAGGCGTAAACATCAGTCCCGCGGCTATAGAAGAAGAGTTGATGCGCGTCGAGGGCATCTCCGACGTTGCGGTAGTGAGTATCCCGCACGAACTCTACGGGGAGGACATTGTGGCGGTTCTGAAACTTCAGGCAGGCGTAGAACTGGATTCCATTCTGAACTCCGTGGTCGCGCACGCGAAACGCAATCTGGCACAGCATCAGCAACCTGCCCGATACATCACGATTGATGAATTGCCCAGAACCGCGAACGGTAAAATTCAGAAGGCCCGCATTCGCGAGTTAGTGGCGGAAAAGCTGCAGATGGGTTTGACCTCACCTCTTCGGAATGTGGCGGCCGAGAGCGCAGAAGTATCCCGCTGATTGATTTGCGCCGATTAATTCGCACTGCTTGATGCGCACCGATTTTGCATTAAAGATCACCTATGAAAATTATCGATCTGTCCCTGCCCATTGAAGAAGGCATGATGACGTTCCCCACGCACTGGCATCCCGTGGTTGAGATCACGATCCTCGGCCGCCACGGAATCGAAGGACGCGAGACCCGCAAGCTCGTTCTGGGAACGCACATTGGCACCCACGCCGATGCACCGCGTCACTTCATCCCAAACGGCAGGACGATTGATGAAGTCCCCTTGGACGTGCTCATCGGCCCGGCCACAGTAGCGGACTTCACGGGCTGTCGGCCGTTGCAAGAAATCGACATTGCCGATCTCAAGCAAAGGCTAGGGGACAAGGCTCCAGCGCGTTTGATTCTGCGCACCGGCTGGTCCGAATATTTTGGCAACATGAAGTTTTACAACGAATATCCATTCCTCTCCGAGGCTGCTGCGAAGTGGCTGGTCGAGAAAGGTGTACGGCTCATCGCCATGGACACGCCATCGCCCGATAACCCGGCTCATTCACGCGGAACTCCCAAGGACTCGCCCAACCACAAAATTCTTTTGGGAGCCGAGGTGGTGCTGGTGGAATACCTTGCCAACCTCAAAGCCGTGACTGCATCGGAAGTGGAACTCATCGTGCTGCCCTTGAAGTTGAAGGGCTGCGACGGATCGCCGGCACGCTGCGTAGCGATTGAGAGGTAGCGATTTGAGAGAACAAGTCCAAGCGTGGCTCCAGGATTGGTTCGTGAGCCGGGCAAAGATCGGCAATCCAGTGAGCCAGCCCCTGCTCGACATAGACTACTTCGAGGCGGGATGGCTCACGTCGATGGAGGTCGTGGAATTCGTCACGGAAATCGAGCAGCAGTTTGGCATGCAATTTTCCGATCGCGATTTGCAGGATCCGCGTTTCGTCACCATAGCCGGCCTTACGGAACTGATTCTGCAGCGCTCGACACAGGCCAGTGAGAGCAGGTAACTTCATACATTGTGCATCTCGCCTCGGATCGCACTGGGAAAATAGTGGAGAAAGGCATACCCCCAAAGCTGCACGTTCTCACGCTCACCCCTTTTTATCCCTCCGACGGGGACGAGGTAAGCGGTTGCTTTGTCGCCGAGTCAGTGCGCGAACTGAACGCTCTGGGCGTGGCTTCCACCGTGATTGCGGTCGATTCCATCTATCATGCGAGAAGAGCGTCAAGCCGCCAGTCTCCTGCCGAGTGGATTCGCTATCCGCAATTGCCCGGAAACTTCGGACTTTCGAGCGCGGGTAAATTTCTGGGTGCGGTGCTTTTGCATAGAGTCCGGCAATTGCACCGGCAGTCGCCCGTGCATGTAATCCACGCCCATGCCGCGCTGCCCTGCGGCCATGCCGCGGCATTCCTGTCGCGGCGTTTGCACATTCCGTTCGTCGTTACTATTCATGGGCTGGACGTTTTCAATCGTTGCTTTCAGAATGGAGTCGCCGCACGATGGCGCGGAGAAACTTCACTGGGCGTCTATGAGAGCGCGCGCAAGGCGATCTGTATCAGCGAAAAGGTGCGGGAGTTGCTGGCCGACGGAATGGAGGCAGCGGTTGCCGCTGAGGTTGTGTATAACGGAACTGATCCCGCCCGATTTGCACCGGCTTCTGCTCCAAACGGCCCGCCCACAATTTTGATTGTAGGAAATCTGTTGGCGGGAAAAGGGCACGAACTTTTGCTAAGGGCCTTCGGCAGATTGAAAGATTCGTATCCCGACATGCAATGCCAAATTATCGGGGAAGGCGCGGATCGAGAGCGCTTTGCGGCTTTGGCTGCATATCTGGGCATCGGCGGCCGGGTTCATTTTCTCGGGCGACAAAGCCGCGCCGAGGTCGCTGAGGCCATGCGCAACTGCACAGTTTTTGTTTTGCCCAGCCGCTACGAGGGCCTCGGATGTGTTTATCTGGAAGCGATGGCCTGTGGCAAGCCGTCGATCGCTTGCCGGGGCCAGGGTATCGACGAAATTATTCATCACGGCATTAATGGATGGCTCATTCCGGTCGACGGTCTGGAGGAACTTGTCCAGGGACTGCAAGTCCTATTGGGAAACGCCGAACTGCGCGCGCGAATCGGCGAAGCCGCCCGGCAGACCATACTCGGCAATCTGACCTTGTCACATCAGGCTCGGAATCTGCTGAGGATTTACGAGGAAGCTGCGCGATGACCACCGGAATGCCAATCCCGCAGCGGCGCACCCCGAGCGCAGACCTCGCCGCTCTCTCGGAAAAAGATTTGTCCGATGTCGCGCGCTTCATTGCGGCCCAGTCCGGGCGTACCAGGGAATCGGTGGAGGCGCATCTCCGCTGGTTCTTGCTTGAAAATCCCGCGCGTCAGCCGCAAGATCCGCTGGGCTTTGGCCTGTGGTCCGCGGATCGACTCGTGGGATGCATCCTGTGCAGTCCGCAAGCTTTTTGCTTCGACGGAAATAAAATTGTTCTGATGGGATCGAGCTCGTTCTACGTTGATGAGCGTCATCGCGGTCACGGCGGCCGCCTCTTTTTGCAGTATTCCCGCCTCGGAAACCAGAGTCCTCTTTTTGGAACTTCCGCCAATGCGGAGGCGGCGGCGTTGTGGAAGGCGGCGGGTGCGATTCCCATCCCGTATTCGGACGCCGAATTTTTCGGTGTGCTGCACTGGCCTCCTGTCGCCGAGGAGTTCACGCACCGGCGGTATTCGAACGGGTGGCTGTCACGCTTGGCCGGCAGTCTCGTCTCCAACCTCGCAGCGCTGGTCCGGCCCTTGAAGCTTGATGACTTTGAATCCGACGCGCTGCAACCGCTTACATCTGCCGAACAAGTCAACCATCTGCCGATTCACGATCCTTCGGCAAAGCTCACAGCTCTGCGTGACTTGTCCTACATTCGCTGGCGCTATTTTTCCGGCCGGGATGCAACCGTTGCGGTATTTTCCTTTCGCCGCCGCTCGCCGGACCAGGAAGTCCTGGTCACGGTGAACCAACGAACCCGGGGATATCGCGGCCAGATCAACACTCTCAACCTGCTCGATGTTTATCCCGAAGTTCCGGTGGAGGAGTGGTTGCGGATTGTCTGGGCGTTAGTCGCCCGCTATAGGGACCAGGTCGATGCGGTGGTGTTGCGCGGCCAAAATCAAGACCGGCGGAAAGTATTTTGCGAACGAGGTTTTCAGCAGCGCGTTTTCGATGCCCCAACCGCTTGGTTTCTCGACAAGGCTAGCCTGTTGCCAACGCACGATTGGTACCTGGCACCGGCAGATGGCGACGGTCTCATCTGAATCTTGCAGCTGAAGCGAAATGAATTTCAGAAGCCAGGCTCGAGCATTACTCATTCAGGCGGCCAACCTCGCTCGCCTGGACTCACTGGCGTTCTACATTCAAAAGCTTGAGCATCGAGCGCACGCCCTTGTAGTGACAATGCATGAAACGCCAGCGTCATTGCAGGCGCAGTTCTGCGAGCAACTTGAGTTTGCCTCCCAACATTTTACGATTGCAAGTCTGGAGGAGTTTGCCAAGCTCTGGGCGCGAAGCCCGGAATCCGAGCCTACTTCGAAGCCTCTTCTCCTGTTTACCTTCGACGACGGCAGGGAGAGCAACTACAGCGTGGCGGCCCCGCTGCTTGAGTCTTTTGGCGGACGCGGTGTTTTTTTCGTCGTGCCCGCCTTCGCTGAATGTGCCGCGACGGAGCAGGCTCTCTCTTTCTACCGCACCAGAATTAATCCCGACTCAAAACCCGGTGACGAAATATGGGAGGATTGGAAGCCGATGAGCGCCGTGCAGGTTGCGGACTTGGCGGATCGAGGCCACGCGATCGGAAACCATACGCTGACCCATGAACGGTTACTAGGACTCTCACCCGATACGTTGGAACGGGAGATTGGCGACAGTGCGCGCAAGCTTGCCTCTTGGACCAGGAAGCCTGTCGACGCATTCGCCTGGACGTTCGATTGCGATGCGATCGATGCGAGCGCCAGGAAGATGATCCGCCGCTATCATCGTTTCTGCTTTTCGCCGTGCCCTGGAGTTGTCGACAGCCGTCACGATTCCCCACACTTGCTGTGGCGGCGGGAGATCGAAGTTAGATATTCTCGGCCGCAATACCGGTTTTGCTATTCGGGACTGGTCGACCTATGGTGGGGCCGTCGACGAAGAATGCTTCGCAACATGTTGCGAGACTCCTCCGCTTAGCACGTCGAGTAACCTAGCTCAAGAAGAATGCTGCATGTGTTCATTAACGCGCTCTCGGCCAGTGCAGGAGGAGGCCTCACCTACGTCCGGAACGTTCTGCCGCGCCTGGCGGTTCGGGATGACGTTCGCACCACATTGCTGGTTGGCGAGGCACTGCGCGGTGAGATCGCGGAACCGACCCGAGTTACGGTCGTGAGGGAATCGTACCCAAGCGGTTCCGGCAAACGATCCTGGTACGAGCAGGTTCGCCTTCCAGGCTTGATTCGCCGCTCCCGAGCCAACGTCCTGTTGTCTACCGGAAACTTTGCCCTCTTCTTCTCGCCGGTACCGCAAATCCTTCTCAGCCGGAACGCGCTATATACATCGGCGGACTTTCTGCGTGATGTGCGCGAGAGAGGCGATTATCGCTTGTGGATTGACACGAACGTTAAGGGTGCACTCGCCCGATGGTCCGTGTACCGCGCGGACTGCACCGTCGCTCCCAGCCGAACGTTTGCCGCCGAACTGCGGCAATGGACCGGGAAGGATGTGGCGTCGATCTACCATGGCTTCGATCGGGAAGCCTTCTTTAGCGAATCTGCGCCGTTGCCCCAAAACGTACAAGCGCGCCTCGCCGCGACGGAAGGCGCCGTCCGCATTTTGTTTGTCAGCCACTACAATTATTATCGAAATTTTGAGACTCTGATTCGCGCGGCTGCGATGCTAAAGAAGAAGTTGCATCCGTGCGCCATCCGTCTGATTCTCACCTGCAAACTTGCGTCAAAGGACAATCCCGGAACCTACCAGGCAGCGACGGCGGCGCAGTTGGTGCGGCAGCTCATGCTCAGCGACGAGGTCGTTGAGTTGGGCGCGGTACCTTACTCCGCGCTTCACCATCTGTACCGGAGTTGCGATGTTTATGCGACTCCCGCCTATGCCGAAACCTTTGCCCATCCGCTGGTTGAGGCCATGGCGAGTGGCCTTCCCGTGATTGCGTCCGATTTGGCTGTGCACCGGGAGATATGCGGGAACGCCGCTCTGTATTTTCCACGCTTTTCCCCGGAAGCGCTGGCGGAGCGAATCATTCAAGCCGTTGAATCCGACGAGCAGAAGGCAACCATGCGTGCAATGGGACTGGTGCGTTCGCGAGATTTCAGTTGGGACAGGCATGTTGAAGAATTATTGCTTTTGGCTCGACAGTCTCGCTAAGCCGGGCGCGATCTGAATAAAAGACGATCTCAAGACAAGACGATCTGAAGACAAGACGTGCCGATGCTTCACGTAAGATGATTTGCAAAGTCCCAAGGGAGCGATGTTTCGGATGTGCGGAATCTTCGGCATCATAGGCCTCAACGCGCGTGTGCCCGCGGAAGTGCTGGAGCGCGCAACTCGGTCGCTCGCTCATCGCGGACCCGACGACGGCGGCACCGTTATTCTGCATGAATCCGCGCCTGAAGAAATCGAAATCGGACTGGGCAACCGCCGCCTCGCAATCCTCGACCTGTCTCCCCTAGGGCATCAACCCATGCACGATCCCGCCACCGGAAACTGGATCGTCTACAACGGTGAGGTCTACAACTTTCGCGAGGTTCGCGCAAAATTGGAGCGAGCCGGACAGCGCTTCATCAGTCTTTCCGACACGGAAGTGATCCTCAAAGCCTATGCCCACTGGGGCGAAAAATGCCTTGATGAATTTCGTGGCATGTTTGCCTTCGCCATCTGGGATGCGCGGCGCCATCGCTTGTTTGTGGCCCGCGATCCCATGGGCATCAAGCCCCTCTATTACTATCGGTCGGATCGTTACTTCATGTTTTCTTCCGAGGTGCGCACTCTGCTGGGAACCGATCTCGTGCCGCGCATCATCGATCCCGCGGGCCTCATAAACTATCTGACCTTCGGATCGCTTTACGACCCAAACACTCTAGTGGAGGGTGTGAGTGCGCTTCCCGCGGGCCATTCAATCACCTGGGAAAACGGGAAGTTGACGCAGACGGAGTACTGGGATCTGATCGATCCTGAATACGACGCTTGCCTTGCCGATGCTGGGAGCCGCCGCGAACTCGAAACTCAGATTGCGGAGATGCTCGATGAATCGGCGCGCATGCAACTGGTCAGCGATGTGCCGGTGGGAGTTTTTCTTTCCGGTGGCATCGACTCCAGTAGCCTGGTCGGTATCCTAAGTCGAAACGGAGTGCGGCCGAGCACATTTTCCATTGTATTTCGCGAGTCGGATTACTCCGAGGCCGAATATTCCCGCGCCATCGCTCAACAGTTTCGCACCGACCACCACGAGATCACGGTTTCCCAATCGGACCTGTTTGCCGCGACCGCTCCCGCCATCCGGGCGATGGACCTGCCCACCATAGACGGGATCAACACCTACTTTGTCTCGGAACGAGCCCGGGCTGCTGGTGTGAAAGTTGCACTTTCCGGCCTCGGTGGCGATGAGATGTTTGCCGGCTACGCCAGTTTCCGAACCGTGCCTCGGATGGAACGATTTGCCACCGTGTGGCAGCGCATTCCCGCAGCGCTACGCACTCCGCTGGTAAATGTTTTTGCGGCGCTCGCGCCGGCTACTGACCAGAATCGTAAGCTGACGGACCTCGCCCGGAATAGCGGCAGCATCGTCCACCCTTACTTTCTTTCGCGCATATTATTCACGCCACCGCAGCAGAATGAATTGCTGACTTCGGCCAAGACGAGCCCCGCCGCTTTCTCGCGCGCCAAGGAACCATTGGCTGAGGCCCTGCGCCGCGCTCAGAGCCTGGACCCGGTGAATCGCGTTTCCTATCTGGAGGCGCGCTGTTATATGCTCAACACGCTGTTACGGGACTCGGACTTTATGAGCATGGCGCACGGTTTGGAGGTGCGCGTACCGTTGATCGACCATCAACTGGCGCGCCGCATCCTGGCTTTGCCGGGATCGTGGAAGCTGGATTCGGAAACGCCGAAACCTGTGCTCGTCAGAGCGCTCGGCGGCCTGCTTCCGGATAAGATCGTCCATCGGCCGAAGCGAGGATTCACTCTGCCGTTCGAACGTTGGTTGCGGGATGCGTTGCGCCCAGTCGTTGAAGAATCGTTGCGCAAGATCGGGGACGGCGCTTTGGGCACTCTAATCAGTGAACGAGCGGCTTGGCGTGTGTGGGAAGATTTTATCGCGGGCCGTACTTCCTGGTCCCGCCCGTGGTCGTTGTACATATTGCAATGCTGGTGCCAGCGGCACCTTTCGAGTTGAGCGGTCGGCCGGACAAGACATCGCTGAATATAAAGATTGTCGAATGGAAAAGGTTGAAGAAGTTCGTAGCGTGGCGAACGTTAAGCTTGCCGGCAAACTTCCGGTCAGCGTCATCATTGCCGCTCGCAATGAGGCAAAGAATCTCCCTCGCTGTTTGCGGGCGCTCAAAGATGTCGGCGAAGTATTTGTGATCGACTCGCAGAGCACCGACGACACCGTGGAGATCGCGCGGTCCCACGGCGCCCAGGTCGTGCAGTTTCACTACCAGGGTGGATGGCCCAAGAAGCGGCAATGGGCCATGAATACACTGCCCATCGCTCACGACTGGATCCTCCTGCTGGACGCCGACGAAGTTCTCAGTCCTGAACTCGCGGAGGAAATTCGTTCGGCAATCCAGAATCCGGCGAGCCGGGATTTGTCGATCCAAACTCCCGCCATCAATGGCTACTTCATCCTGCTTCGTACCTGGTTTCTTGGCCGCGCCCTGCGCTACGGAGATGTCGGCGTGTGGAAGCTGGCGTTATTTCGGCGTGGCAATGGACGCTTTGAATGCCGCCTCAAGGATCAGGACGTTTCCATGGCCGATATGGAAGTGCATGAACACGTCGTCGTCAAAGGCGCGACGGCAAGGCTGCGCAATCCGCTCATTCATCACAATGCGGAATCGCTCTCGCGCTACATCCAGAAGCATGACGAATATTCCAACTGGGAGTCGCGCGTGCTTCTGCAGCGCGGGGAAGACACGGAGCTGCCGCCAGCGCTTTTCGGTACGCAGGCTCAGCGCCGGCGATGGTTGAAGCGCAAACTGTTTGCCGTTCCGGGCTCTCCCGTCCTGCTTTTCCTGTATCGTTATATCTTGCGCTTGGGATTTCTGGATGGGGTGCCGGGCTTGATCTACTGTGGATTTCAGGCGGTTCAAATGTTTCACACGAAAGCGAAGATCTACGAACTGGAGCACAAGAAAGCCAAAAGCTAGAAGCCAAGCGCAAAGCGCAAAGAGCCAAGAGCAAAGGGAGAAGGCCCCGTTATGTGTGGGATTGCCGGACTCGCGAATTGTGGCGACAAAAACGTGCTCGCCCGCATGACGCACGTCCAGGCACACCGCGGCCCTGACGATTCCGGCCTGTGGGAGCGCAGGTCTCCCGACGGTTCCTACGTTGGCCTCGGCAGCCGCCGCCTTGCCATTCTTGATCTTTCCTCCGATGGCCACATGCCGATGTGCAACGAAGACCGCACGGTTTGGATCACCTACAACGGCGAAATCTACAATTTCGCCGAGCTTCGCCGCGAGCTGCAAAGCAAAGGCCACCATTTTGCTTCCAACACGGACACGGAAGTTGTGATCCACCTTTATGAGCAAGAAGGCGCCGATTGCGTTCAAAAGCTCAAAGGCATGTTCGCCTTCGCCATCTGCGACCTGCGCTCGGGCAAGCCCGAGTTGTTTCTAGCTCGCGATCATTTTGGCGTGAAGCCGTTCTACTACCATCACCACGGGAAAAAGCTGGCGTTCGCTTCGGAGGTGAAAGCCCTGCTCCATGTGCCGGAGATTCACGCGGAGATCGATCTGGAGTCGTTGCATCAGTATTTAACTTTCCTATGGGTTCCGGATCCCAAAACAATGTTCCGCGGAATCTACAAGCTTCCTGCGGGACATTGCGCGACGTTTCGCGACGGCGAACTGAAGATCCGGCAGTATTGGGATTTAAGTTTTCCACGCGCCGATGCGTGCTACCTGCGCTCCGAAGCGGATCTCGCCGGCGAAGTTCGCGAGCGCTTTCGGCAATCGGTGGAAGTGCAGATGGTGAGCGACGTTCCGATTGGCGCGTTTCTCAGCGCCGGGTTGGATTCGTCCAGCATCGTCGCCATGATGTGCCGGGCGACCAAGCAGCCGGTTCGGACTTATACGATTACGTTCCCGCGCAAGTATCGCGTCGGCGAAACCACGCTCGACGATCCGAACGTGCCGGCTCGGCTGGCGCGGCAATTGGGTTGCGAGAACCAGCAGATTGTTGTCGAGCCGGACGTAGCCGATTTGCTGCCTCGCCTCACCTGGCATATGGATGAGCCGACCGCCGATCCCGCCATCATCACGGCATATCTCGTCTGCCGCGAGGCGCACAAGCAAGCTACGGTGCTGCTTTCTGGCGTTGGCGGAGACGAGCTGTTTGCCGGATACCGCAAACATGCCGCGCATCGCTGGGCAAGCGCGTATCGAAGAATGCCTGGTTTTCTGCGGAGCGGAATCGAGTCCAGCCTGGACGCCTTGCCCAGTTTGCGAGGCACGGCCATGAAGGGAAGTGTGCGTCTGGCTAAGAAGATGGCTCGCAGTGCTGCGCTCGATCCCGAAGACCGCTTCATCCGCAATTGCACCTATCTAGACGCCGAACAGAAAATGAGTTTGTATTCGGCGGATGTTCAGAACCAGCTTCGTAGCTGCGACCCAGCCGTGCGCCATCATTCCGCCTTCGACACAGTGCGCGACGCGGATTTCCTGAACCAAATGCTTTATCTCGACACCAAGATCTTCATGGTCAGTCTGAATCTGAACTACAACGACAAAATGAGCATGGCATCGTCGGTCGAGGTGCGCGTTCCATTCCTCGACCGTGAGCTTGCCGAGTTTGCCGCTTCGAATATTCCGCCGGACCTCAAGCTCAGAGGATTTTTCCGCCCCACTACGAAACACATCTTCCGCAAAGCGATGCAAGACGTTCTTCCCGGCGAAGTGTTGCGGCAGCCGAAAGCGGGCTTCGCCGCCCCGGTCGACTACTGGCTGGCCAACGATTTGCACGAGATGGTGGACGATCTGCTTTCTGAAACCAATATCCGCAAGCGCGGTTTGTTTCGTCCGGAAGCCGTCCGCCGTTTTGTGGATGAGCACAGAAGCGGAGCCGAGGATTGGTCGATGCAAATCTGGCAATTCCTCACTCTGGAGAACTGGATGCGAATGTTCCTCGATGCCGGAGCGCAGCAGAGAGCGGAAGAGTTCAGTCAAACACGCGAGGTTGCCACTGCGTGAACAATGGCACGGACAATGCCACGACTGCGCAAATCGCTAAGGCGCTGACCGAAGCGACAGGCTTGCTATGCTGGCCGCTGCGCGTTTTTCCGTTGATCCAGAAACTCGTGTCCGACAAAATCCGAATCACCTCTGAGCAGCGCCATCTGTACTCTTACACCACCGCGAAGCGAGCCAGCAAAGAAATGTTGAACCTCGTGCTGCGCTGGATGCTCGACGCTCAACGCCCCGACGGCGGCATTGCGGCCTATTACAGCTTGCTCACGGGGTATTCGGAATCCTACCCGGAGGTCACCGGCTACATCGTTCCAACCCTCTACGATTTTGCGCGTATGGCTGACGGCCGCATCGATGGTCACAGGGCTGCCGCCGCAGCGGAAAAAGCCACGCGCTGGTTGCTTTCTCTGCAAATGCCAACCGGAGCGTTTCCCGGAGGATTGCACGGCAGCGAAGCGCAACCGTCCGTATTCAACACCGGGCAAATCCTGCAGGGACTGGTTCGCGCTCACGTGGAGACAAGCCGTCCGGAACTCTTGGAAGCCGCCATCGCCGCCGGCAATTGGCTGGTCCATGCGCAGCAGCCAGACGGATCGTGGTCCGGCCCGGGCGCCTATCAAGGCACGGCTCACACCTATTACAGCATGGTTGCGTGGGCGCTGGCTGAGTTGTCTAAACGCGCCGCAGATCATCAATACGACGGTCGATACGGCCTTGCGGCCGACAAAAATATGGACTGGGTGTTGTCACACTTTAAGCCCACCGGTTGGGTCGATGGCATCAACCTACGACGCCATCCCAACTATCTGCACTTCATCGCCTACGTGCTTCAAGGCGTTCTTGAATGCGCCATTCTGCGGCGGCGGAACGACGCCATCCAAGCGGTCGCGAAGCCGGCCTGGCTGCTGCTGCGGAAGTTCGAAACCAATAAATATTTGCCCGGTGCGTACCAGCCGGATTTCAAAGCCGGGCAGCGCTTCACGTGTCTTACGGGAAATGCGCAGATGTCCTGCGTCTGGCTGCGCCTTTTTGAGATGACCGGCGACCTTCGCTATCTGAACGCCGCGCTCAAGATGAACGAGATGCTGAAGCAATTGGTTCCAGCGCGTGGGCTGCGGGGAATCGCCGGAGGAGTCAGCGGGTCATACCCGGTTTGGGGCCGCTACCAGCCGCTGCGCTACATCAGTTGGGGATGCAAGTTCTTCGCTGACGCGCTCCTGTTGGAGCGGCGGCTGGCACAGTCATTTCAATCATCTCCATTCAAGGCATTGCCATGCGCATCGTAATCTTGAGTTCCAGCCTGTACAGCGAAACGGGATGTGCGATGGTAGTGCGCATGGCCGAGTTGGGACACGTTCCGGTCGGCGCCCTCGCTTTCCCGACCCTCGACCGCGGAACGTTGCTGCGTAAGCTTGGGCAGCTGGGGGTGCGAGGGGTCGCGAGCTACGCGCGCGCGAAACTAATTCCGCATCGCTCCGATGGCCAGCGGCGCGTGAACAATCCCTATCTCGAACTTTGGCTCAAGAATAGAGATGGAGTCTTGCGCAGCCTGCGGGAAGTGGCCGCGCGGTATGGCTTTCCGGTTGACATCTGCAAGGACCAGAATGCGCCGGAGTCGATTGCACGTCTCAAAGAATGGCTGCCCGATTTGATTATTTTCACGGGTGGCAACATTCTGCGAAAGCAGTTGCTCGACGTACCCCGGCTTGGGGTCCTTAATGTGCACCTTGGTTTGCTTCCGGAAATCCGCGGCATGAGCAGTCCGGAGTGGTCGTTGCTGAGCCGCGCTCCAGTCGGCATCACAATCCACTACATGGATGCGGGAATCGATACCGGCCCAGTTCTTCAAAGATTCGAATTCCCCAACGCCGTCTTGTGCGAATCGCTGGGCGATCTGCGCAACCGGCTTATCGCCTTTGGAGTCGAGAAAATCGCAGAAGTTGTTACTGCCCTCGATGGTGGCACCATCTCGGCAAAACCTCAGCCCGATCTCGATAAAGATAATCAATTCTTCGTAATGCATGAATGGCTGCAGGCGCGGGCGGCCGAACGCCTTGCCAACAACCGCCGCGCAGCCGTTGCGCAGACCGTGCAAGGATAATCCGATGAGGCCGATCCGATGAGTGGGCTCAATGAGTGGTTTGAATGAGTAAGATCGACACCATGCTGCAAGTCGGCCGCACCTTCGGAATGCGCGATGGCATGTTGCGCCTGCAATATGAACTGCAACGCGGCAGCGGCTTGATGTCGTGGAAAATGCGATCCGTGCAGGGCTGGGATTCGTGGGACCTGAAACGGATCGCCCCTGGCGCCAAGGCAGAAGATATGCGGGCCGCACGCCGTGACGGCACACGGCCATTTTTCTTCGCGGACGCTCAAGTCTTGGGAACGGGCATAAGAAAAATTATCGGGCGCGAAGCGGAACAGTCCATTCTCGCCGAAGCCGGGCGCGTAGTTGCAGGCCACCTGCCATTCTTTGGCCAGCTCTCATTCGCCTGTGGTTTCCCGCCGCAATGGTTCCGCAACCCGGTCACCGGTCAGACTGTCTCCCCTCGGCAGCCTTGGACTCAGATGCGTTTTGCATCGCCGGCCTACGGCGATCTTAAGTTTATCCTTGAGTCCTCCAGATTCTTGTTCGTCTATCCGTTGATTCGCGCTTATGTTCTCAGCGGTGACGAAAAATTTCCCGCGGCTTTTTGGATTGCGATGGAAGACTGGGCCCGCCACAGTTCGCCCATGGCCGGTCCACTCTGGATTTGCGGGCAAGAGTGCTCGTTGCGCATACTTGCCTGGTCGTTCGCGCTGCAGGCGTTCATCCATTCGCCGTCGACGACGAACGAACGTGTCGCTCTGCTCGTTTCCATGATCGCCGCCCATGCCTGGCGCACCGCGCAGACCCTTGGCTACGCGCGCTCCCAACGCAGCAATCACCTGATCAGCGAGGCCGTCGGTCTGTGGACGGCAGGCACGCTCTATCCGGAATTGAGAGAGGCGCAGGTCTGGCGGAATCTTGGTGCGCACCTGTTGCACGAAGCCGTTCTCGATCAAATCACGGCCGAGGGAGTTTCCCAGCAGCACTCCTTCAATTACCAGCGCATGATCCTGCACTTACTTCTGTGGACGTTGCGCCTTGCCGAGCTTCACCATGCCTCGCTCCATGACGACATTCACACGCGCACTGAAGCGGCTTTTGACTTCATGCGCGCGTGGGTAGACACGGTAAGCGGGTCCGCCCCTAATTACGGTTCCGATGATGGCAGTCTGATCCTTCCGCTTGCGGCCGCTTCATATCGCGATTTTCGTCCGCTAATTCAGGTGGGTGCCGCTGTTCTGAATCGGCCCGCTCTGCCGCCAGGGCCATGGGATGAAACTGCGCTCTGGCTCGGCGTCAACCCCGAGTGCATGAAAAAGTGCGTGAAAGAAAATGTTCCAGCTCCGCCGTCTATTGAAACCGGTTATTTCCGCTTGGGAGACGAGAATTCCTGGGCGCTGATCCGCGCCGGCCGCTACACTCGCCGGCCTTTTCAGGCGGATCAAGTGCACGTGGATTTGTGGTGGAACGGCATGAACCTGGCGCGCGATGCCGGAACATATCTCTACAACGGGCCTGTACCGTGGAATAATGGATTGGCGGGGAGTGCCGTCCATAACACTGTTACAGTCGATCATCAAGACCAGATGCGCCGGGCCGGCCGCTTTCTCTGGCTCGATTGGGCGCAGGCGTCGGGCCGCTTGTATTCTTCGCGCGGCAACCCGTGCGCTGACCGCTTTGAAGGCGAGCACGACGGCTACAGCCGTTTTGGCGTGACGCACCGCCGCATGGTTCAGTGGCTGGCCGGCTTAGGCTGGGTGATCGTGGACGACATTAATGGAATCGGCGAGCATGACGTGCGTTTGCATTGGCTGGCCGCCGATCTGCCGTTCGAGTTTTCCGACTCGCCTTTTCAAGCTGTGTTCGCATCGGGGCAGTCGCGAATTCGGTGGAGTATTCTCGCCAGCGTTCCGGGGAGTGCGGCGGTCATAAGGGGGGGGAAGCAGATAAAGATGATGACAGGGAACAGCTCGAACGTCCGGCTCCGTGATCGCGGACACGCAATTGCTAGGCTGGGAGTCGCCCACCTATGGCGATCTTCGGCCGGCAGTTTCCCTCGTCTACCAAATTCGATCGCAATTGCCGGTCCGGCTCACAACCGTAATTCTCACCGACCAACGATGCAGGCTAGAATCTGGCAGGCTTGAATCAGGAGATGGTGAGTTGGTTATTTTGAGGAGCGAATCCGCGGATCGATCAGAAACCCAATCTGAGATTTTCCGAGGGAACCTTTCGGCAAAAAGACCGCATGCCGTATCCACACAGCCCTCCGCAGTGAGCGTGCCCAGAACATGAAACAAGTTTTCCAGGATGCCCGCAATGCGGAAATTACTGTAGTGGACGTTCCCGCCCCAAAACTGCTGGCGGGATGCGTGCTCGTTCGCACCGCAGCGTCGCTGGTTTCCGCGGGCACGGAGCGGGCTTCCTCCGAATTTGCCGGCAAGAACCTGCTGCAGAAAGCGAGAATGCGGCCCGATCTTGTGCGCGAGGTCCTCAGCAAGATCAGCCGCGACGGACTGGCATCGACAATCTCCGCCGTCCGCACCCGTCTCGATCAGCCGAGTGCTTTGGGATACAGCAGCGCCGGAACTGTCGTCGCTGTGGGCGAGGGTGTTGTCGATATCAACCCTGGAGATCGGGTAGCCTGCGCCGGCGCCGGCCACGCCGTGCATGCCGAGTTTGTTTGTGTTCCACGCTTGCTGGTCGCGCGAATTCCCTCCGAGGCTGTGAGCTTTGATGAAGCTGCCTTCACCACGCTCGGAGCCGTTGCGCTTCATGGTGTGCGGAACGCCGACGCCAAGCTGGGCGACATTGTTGCCGTGATTGGCCTGGGCCTGCTCGGTCAACTCACAGTGCAGATTCTCAAAGCTGCGGGCTGCTGCGTCCTCGGAATGGATATCTTCGCCGAGCGCGCGGATCTGGCTTTGCGCCTGGGTGCGGATGCCGTGAGCACTTCGTCTTCCGGATTTCGCGATTTATGTCTTCAGCACTCGGCTGGGCACGGCGTCGACTCCGCTCTTATTGCGGCGCAGACTCCCAGCAACGATCCTGTCGATCTCGCGGGAGCAGTGGCCCGGAATCGCGCCGTGGTCGTCGCTGTGGGCACCGTTGCCATGGATATCCCTCGCAAATTCTTTTACGAGAAAGAACTCGACTTCCGCGTATCCCGCTCCTACGGTCCCGGCCGCTACGATGTAGCGTACGAGCAAAAAGGAATCGACTATCCCATTGGCTACGTCCGTTGGACCGAAACCCGGAACATGGAAGCTTTTCTAAAGCTTCTTGCGGATCGCAAACTTGACCTGCATGGGTTGATCACGCATCGTTTCCCGATCGCACGAGCGCACTCCGCCTATGATTTGATCACTGGGAAAACACAGGATGCATTCCTGGGCGTACTGATCTCGTATCCGCAGAACGCTGACAATACGCGCCACGTTGACATCGCTGGCCCGGATCGGCCCGTCGCGGCCCACAAGCCGGTTCAGGTCGGACTTCTTGGGGCGGGGAGCTTCGCTATCGGCACCATGCTTCCTGCGCTCAAGCGAGTTCGCGGTGTAGATATGGTTGCGGTGAGCGCGGCCAATGGCTCGCATGCCCGGTACGCAGCGCAGAAATTTGGATTTCGTTCCTGCACCACGGATGAGCGGGAAATTCTCGACCATCCGGCGATCGATACCGTTGTCGTCGCCACCCGCCATCATCTGCACGCCGGGCAGGTGATCACCGCCCTCAAATCCGGCAAGCACGTCTTCTGCGAAAAACCTCTCTGCCTGAATGAAGAAGAGTTGAGAGGAATTGCCGCAGCGCATAATGATTCAGCTTCCCTTTGCCGTCTGTTGATGGTTGGCTTCAATCGCCGTTTTGCCCCGCTGGCGATCCGACTCAAGAGTTTTTTGCGGGGAGTACGAGAACCGCTCGCGCTTCACTATCGCGTGAACGCCGGCTTCCTTCCCGCGGACCACTGGTTGAATGATCCTGTGCAAGGCGGAGGACGCATTATAGGCGAGGTTTGCCACTTCGTAGATCTCCTTTGCTTCCTGACGGGCTCGTCTCCCGTTGAAGTTGAAACCCGAAGCCTGCCCAATCCAGGCCAGTACAGCAATGACAACGTCGTATGTTCGTTGCGCTTTGCCGATGGATCGCTGGGTACCATCGGCTACCTGGCGAACGGCGACAAATCTTATTCCAAGGAGCGAATCGAAGTTTTCGGCGGCGGCAACGTGGCGGTACTGGAAGACTTCCGGCGGCTGGAACTTGTCCGGGGTGGAAAGAAACACGTAGTTCGCTCAATTCTGCGCCAGGACAAGGGCCATCGCGGCGAATGGGAAGCCTTCATCGCTGCCATTCAAACTGGCGCAGAGTCGCCGATCCCGTTCCGCGAAGTGGTGAATACCATGGTGGCCACCTTCGCGCTGGAGGACTCACGATGTTTGGGGCAGGCCGTCGCCGTGAAAGAGCTTTCCACAGGCGAAGCCGCCGCCGGCGGCAGCGGGTTCGATCGAGCTTCCTGAATGCAGTTCCCTGAACAGTTGTCACAGTTGTCCGCGGCTTCATGAAGATTCTTTACATCTCGCAATATTTTCCGCCGGAGATGGGTGCGCCAGCCGCGCGCGCCGTGGAGTTGTCGCGGCATTGGGCCCGCCTGGGGCATAACGTGACTGTCCTGACGGGGTTTCCCAATCATCCCACCGGCGTTGTACCTCTCGACTACCGCGGCAAGTTCCGGCGTTTGGTGGTCCGCGAGCAAACTGACGGGGTAAACGTGGTTCGCACCTGGCTTCTCCCTTTTCCTAACCGGAAGGCGTACGAGAGGATGCTGAACTACAGTTCGTTCTGTGTATCGGCCGCGAGTACGGGCCTTTTCTTGTCGCGGCCTGACGTTGTGATCGCATCTTCGCCGCAGTTGCTCGTCGGACTCTCCGGTTGGTGGTTGGCGCGATGGAAGCGCCTCCCCTTTGTCTTCGAGGTTCGCGATCTCTGGCCTGAATCCCTGGTCGCTGTGGGCATGGGCGACAGTAATTCTTTGCTTCACAAATCTCTCGCGAAGATCGCCGGTTTCTTATATCTCCATGCGGACCGGATTGTCGTGGTCACGCCGGCTTTTGAAGATTACCTGGTGAACCACTGGGGCGTGCCTCGTAAGAAAATTTCGGTAATCGAGAATGGCGTAGAGACACAGCTTTTCGCTCCGCAACCGGAAACCGCTCTGAGAAGGGAATTGAACGCGGAGGGGAAGTTCGTCGTCGCCTACATCGGCACCATGGGAATGGCTCACGGGCTCGACACCATCATTGCCGCCGCCGCAGGGTTGCGGGATACGCATCCCGAGATTGTTTTCTTGGTGCTGGGTGAAGGCGCGGAAAAAGAGCGCATCATGGCGCTGGCACGGGAGCAAGGTCTAAACAATCTCAGGTTCGTCAACCAGCAGCCCCGCGAAAAAATCCCCGCCTATATTTGCGCGTCGGACGTTTGCCTCGTTCCGCTCAAGAAAACCGACGTATTCAAGACCGTGATCCCCAGCAAGATGCTGGAATTCATGTCGTGCGCGCGGCCGGTGATCCTCGGCGTAGACGGGCAAGCCCGTACAATTCTGGAGCAGGCACGCGGCGGCCTGGCCATCGAGCCGGAGAATTCCGAGGCTCTGGTCGACGCCATTCTTTATCTGGCAGCGAATCGGGGAAAAGGTGGAGAACTCGGACGAAACGCCAGGGAATACATTGTGCGCGAGTTTTCGCGCCGGCAAACGGCGGAGAAATATATTCTCGCTCTCGAAAGCTTGCTGAATCTACCGGAAGATCGCAAAACAGAAGTTGCCGCGTAAATAGCTTTCCACTCTCGTTTACGGGTGTGCAGCGATCACGGCTATGCCCACGGTCGCGGTGATTGCCGCCTGAAGAGTTTGTGCCGCCGCCACTCGGGCTCCGCTGAGCGGCACAAACAGAATGTCATCTGCCTGCAGCGTAATGTCGGGAGCCTTCGCTTCCAGCATCTTTTTCAGCGGCAGTCTTGTCTCAGTCATACCGGTGGGGCCTTTGCGGATAATGCGCACTGCATTCATCTTGGCCGTGTGGTTCGTTCCACCTGCCAGTGCCAGCGCCTGCAACACGGTCAGGCTGCCGTTATCTATCAGCAACCCAGCGGGACGGCCCACATCCCCCACCACGTAAATGATCGGCGCACGGGGTACTGTGATCATGTCGCCGGGACGCACTTCGACATTATCTTCCAGGTTGTCAGCCAGATTCCTCGGAAGGTTTACCGTAATCGGCGCAGACTGGCTGTGCTGCCGGACAATGCTTACCTTCCGCCCTGCCGAAACCGTAAAGCCTCCCGCTGCAGAGATCAGATCGTACAACTTGCGGTCCCCCAGGACGGGATAAATGCCAGGTTTCACTACTTCTCCCAGAATGGTTACTCCCTGGGAGACAGATTCGTCGAGGAAGATGGTAACGTGCGCGCCGCGGACAAAGCCGCCGTCTTCCAGTCGCTTCTCGATCAGAGCCTGAGCTTCTTCCACCGTGAGATCGCCTATGTGTACGTAATCGATCAGCGGAAGGTAGACATCTCCTGAATTTCCGACTCTGGCTTTGGTGGACAGTTCCGGTACGTTATAGACGCTAACCTCCACCAAATCGCCGGGGCCCAGTCTCGCCAAAGGCGTACCCAGATCGGCCGGAGTAACGGAATTTCTTGAACTGGCGCTCTCGGCAGCCGTTGCACCGCCGTTGCCGGACCCACTACCACGCGCTGCTTGAGAAATCGGTTCCGCTGGGGGCAGTGCCGGTACCCCCGTCTCTGCGGGCGAAGAGGCTGGCGCTTGCTGCGCCGCGGTTTTCAATCCCAGACCGAAAAGTAAAACCAGAACAAACCCGAGCAGGCTACCGCTTCGGGCAAAACTGAATCTGCCAAACTGCATCACTGGCCTCTGGTGGAAGAAGGATCGCTGAAAAGTTTAGCACAGCGCCCACGCCGATCCCATGGTTCATTGTTCGGACGATGTTCGGTACCGTCCTCGTTTTCCACAGATTTTTCACCGCGGGGGAATTGAAGCTTGCCTCCAAGGCTGATAGATTCCGAACAACCCTCAAACGCATACCGACGCAGACGGTACCCGTTAACTCACTACCAGCAGCACCAGGCTGCTGCAATACTTTAACTGTCGGATTGGGGATAGCGCGCCGACATTCGTGATCACTGGCCCAGGGGGGAAGTTGACGGTAGTTTTTTTTGCGATTTTTTTCTTATCGCTGCTGTTCTCGTTCGTCCTCACTCGCTATGTGCGGGACGTTGCATCCCGTCGCGGATGGGTGGCCATCCCTTCGAACGAGAGGCACCTGCATTCCATCCCTCTGCCGCGCCTGGGCGGCGTCGCCATTTTTCTTTCTTTTTCCTTGAGCATGGCCGCAGTTGCCCTCATGGGCCATTATCTGCCACACCTGCGCTCTGCCTTATCGCTGGGGGCTCTGCCGACTATCCTGCTGCCGGCTTCGATCGTTTTCCTTCTCGGAGTCTATGACGACCTTCACCCCGTCGGCCCCTACGTCAAGTTCGCGGTTCAATCTCTCGCCGCTGCCATGCTTTTCATGGGTGGCCTGCGCATTCTCAATATTCCTGTGCTGTTCGGCCAGCATCAACTGCCTTGGTTCGTCGGCCTCCCGCTGACCATTCTTTGGGTCTTGGCCATCACCAACGCCTTCAACCTGATCGATGGATTGGACGGCCTGGCCGCGGGCTCGGCCCTGTTCTCCACCCTGGTCGCGTTCGTGGTCGCGTTGTTGAACGGATACTCCCTGGTCACGGTGATGACCATCGCTCTGGCCGGCGCCATCCTCGGCTTTCTGCGCTACAACTTCAATCCCGCAACCATCTTCCTCGGAGATTCCGGCAGTCTGTTCATTGGCTTCCTGCTCAGCGCGCTCGCCCTCGAGGGAGCCCAAAAGGCGCCCACGATTGTTGCCGTCGCTATCCCGGTGGTTTCTTTCGGCCTGCCCATTCTCGAAACGTCGCTCTCCATCCTGCGGCGCTTGGTCAGCGGGCGTCCCGTATTTACCGCCGACCGCGAGCACATCCATCACAAGCTTTTGCAGCACGGACTTACGCACCGCCAAGTGGTGATTGTGCTGTACGGGGTGTCCGCAGTATTCGCGCTGCTCAGTTTGTTCCTGCTCTGGCCCACAGGGAGCTCTTTGGGCTTGGTTCTTGCTGTCCTGGGCACCGGCATCTGGATCGGAGTGCAACGCCTCGGCTATCTCGAGTTGGGGGAACTGGCTCGCGTCGCCCACCGCACCTTCGATCAGCGCCAAATTGTCATCAATAATCTCGCCATCCGGCGTGCCACAGAAGAGCTAAAGGCGGCCCGTGGCTACGAACAAATTCGGCGCGTCCTGGAAGCTGCCTTCAGCTCCAATGACTTCGATGGCTTCGACGTTCGGTTCAAGCTTTTTCCAGGTGAATCGTGTCCTCTCGGAGGCATTGGTGCCGCCACGCAACCGCGGCGGCCGGAAGTTTCCTTTCATTGGGGCAAGAGTACTGCAGCCAGGTCCGTTGATGGTTTGTCCCAAGCTGCTTTGTCCCAGGCTGCCCTGTCCCACGATGGCTTGGCGCTCTGGACTTTATCGCTCGACCTCGTGAGTTCCGCCAACCGGCACCGGGGTGCCATGGTACTCCACCGGCTGTACTCGCAGCGCAACCTGCAACTGGACATCAATCTTCTCACCACGGACTTTCCCGTCGCTCTCGCCGACGCCCTGGATCGCACTCTTCAGCACGGCGTCCAAGTCATTCCCCATCCGGAGCGAGATGATCGCGGCTTTGTCGCCGCCCAAGCCGGCTAGAAGCTATCCGCATTAGTAGCGCCGCCGTCCCGGCGGCTGTCCCTTTCGGCAAGCTCAGGGCAGGCCCACACAGGCCGCGAGATCACCGACCGCAAGCTGCCTGCTTTGGTGTGCGCGTGAAGACTACTCTGAAAGTGATCGTGGCGGGAACAAGCGCAGAGAATCCGCAGGAGAGTCAGCAGGAACAACCGGAAGGCAGTCGAACACACGCCCGCAACTATCTAGGCGCGATGCAGAAGTTTATTGGATAGGGAGGGCTGACGGTTAAAGCTTGGCGCTAGCGTATGAGTTGATTTCGCAATTCAAGCAAACTTCTTCAAAAGCGGGTGCTGTCCACTGCATGAGTTCCCCCAGTATCAAGGCATTTGCTGCCCCGAACGTTTTGTAAGTCTACCTCACGCGGCTACCCAAATCAATACCCGAAGGCAAAGAAAAAAGACCCTAAAAAACCAGCGCGGAAGCCTGTATTCAGGTTGCAAATTCTTGCACACTGCTGCTGCCTATCGAGTGTGTGCCATAGCCGGAGGGAGGTGCGAAAAGTTGATTAACGCGTCCACTGTTCAGCCGCGAAGCGGCGCAAGAATGCAGCCCACGGCGCAAGCCGTGGGTCGGAAGTGGAATGAGAACCAGCCCCGAAGGGGCGAAAGAGAACTATGACACACACTCTTATCGGACGACTTGTATTTACGGCTTAATCTCAAATACGACACCATCGCCGTCTGCCCCGCCGTTATTCGTCAACCCATAAAGATTGCCGGATGAATCGAAAACGAACCCGCAATCGGGGTTCCCGCCGTCAGCTCCATTCGTGAACGCGTGCAGAACGCTTTCCTTCCACTTGCCGCCAGTTGACGGTGACAGCTTGTATGCGGTCCCATAGTTGTAGAGGCCACCTAGTTCGGTCGTGCCGTAAAGATTGCCTGAGCCGTCTATGGCTAGATTGAACTCGGATGGCTGGCCCCCATCTGGCCCCCCCGTAAAAGTATGGATGACGTGAATAACCCAATCCCCTTTTGTGGGCGTGAGCTTAAAAACGTTTCCCACCTCGTCGCCGCCGTTATAGTATGAGGTGCCGTAGAGATTGCCTAGACGATCGAAAATGACCCCCGCCTCGGGCGCACCACCATTGAACCCACCCGTGAAATTGTAAAGTATGGATTCATGCCAACCGTCTGCCCCGTTTGTAATCTTATATACTGTGCCCGCATTGTATGAGCCTCCGTAAACCGCCGTCCCATACAGATTGCCCGATGAGTCCAAAGTAAGGACTCCCGAGGGAACCTGGCCATCGCTCGGATCGTCCAAAAAGCTGTAGACCAGACTGAAATTCCATCCTCCACCCGCGACGGGGATCAGCTCAAAAACCGTGCCAGAATTGGATGCGCCACCCAGCGCGGTTATCCCATAGAGGTCTCCCGTCGCTGGATCGAAGATAATACTTTCCGGATAGCATCCCTCCGTATCGCTGTCATTGAAACTAAAGATGATGTTTTGCGTCCAGCTACCACCCGAACTCGGGACCAACTGATACACCGCCCCGCAGCTTCCTGATCCCGGCATCGTACCGTACAGGTTCCCACCTAGGTCAAAAACGATATTCGACCCCGGATAGTCCGAATAATTCAGGAAGCTGTAAATCACGCTTTCGGTCCAGCTCCCCGTCCCTGACGGCGTCAGCTTAAAAACGGCCCCAGCGTTGTTAGCGCCTCCGCCGGCCACACCGTATAAGCTTCCGCCGTTGTCGAAAATCATACTGCCGTCGGGATTTGCCGCGTTACTTCCACCGGGGAACGAGTATATGGTTCTCCCACCCGGACCCGCCCACGCAAAGCTCGCGCACAGCAAGACCGTTATCAGCGCAGCCACAGGAAATTTCAGAAGACACGACAAACTTCTCTTCAGTTTTTGCATGCTTTTGCCTCGCGCGGGAAATGGCCGACGGATGGGGGAAGTCTGGTCATCAGCCGTCCACGACTATACCACGTCCCCACCGACGAAGCAGCCGGAAGCCCGAAGCCGCACTTTTCCACACCCCGAACCACCCCCGCCACTTCTTCCTTCCCCCATCCTTATTTACCTTAGGACACCGGATTTTCTTGAGGGATTCTTGAGGGATACGCAAGATGTTTAGCAGGACCGTTTACGGCACCACCTTCAAAGACGTTCATTTCGTTCCCCTGCAGTCCGCCACATTTTGTATCCAGTGCGAACTGATCAGCACCAATAGCAGGCCGTATTGCCTGGCCTGCGGCAATACCACTCTGCTCAGCCTTTCCCGCGTTCTCGGCGGATCGCTGCGCCATCAGCAGACGGCTCACCTCATCACCGATTCCGAACTCGACAGCCTCGTCCGCGATTTACTGCGCACGGTTCCCGACCCTCTCGTCAACCGGGAGGTCTCAAGCGTTGCCGACTATCAGACTCGCGTGCCCTCCACTGTCCTGCGCAGCCAGCTTCGCGTTGCCAACGCCGCTCATCCAGTTTCTGGATTCCGTGCCGTACACCCCGGAGAAGAAGTCGATATTCACTCTGCGGAACTGGATCTTGAGCCAGCCATCAGCGCCATCATGGAACGCGCCCGCATCTCACCGGCGCCACCGGCGCCGCCATCGCTTTGCGTGCCGGCGATGAGATCGTGTGCCGCGCCCGCGCCGGCCGCACCGCTCCCGACCTCGGCGTCCGTTTGCAAACCGATGCCGGCATCTCCGCCGAAGCCGTGCGCACCGGCGAAGTCATGCTCTGCCACGACGCCGAACGCAACCCGCGCGTCGATCTCGCCAGTTGCCGCCGCCTGGGAGTCCGCTCCATCCTGGTCTCTCCTCTGCGTTACTATCGCCGCACTCTCGGCGTGTTCGAAGTGCTGTCCTCCTCTCCCAGCGCCTTCGACGAGCGCGACGTGGCCACCATGCAACTGCTTTCCAGCATGATGGTCGCCGCCATCTCCCGCATCTCCAGCCTGCATCAGTCCCGGATGGCGGTAAAGCGGGATTTCGTTTCTTGAAAGTGCGCTCCCAGCTCTAAGGACCCCCCCAGGGAGAATTCTGAGACTTCCGCGGCGTTCGTCTAGGCGCGCCAGCTTTGTTCTCAGCAACTTGCCGCGAGCCTGCCCTTCCGATTTTTCTTCCTGCTACTTTTCCACAATCTCGGGTTAATATGTACAAACAAGACCTCGGTCCCTCCCCATGTCCGCTATCGTTCCTATGTCACGGCCTGCATCTCCGAACCGACGCGGTCGTGTGCGGCAGAAAGTGCACGTGCCCGCGTATGCCACTTTCAGCGGCGCTGCGCAGGGCGCGATGCTCGATCTCTACGAGGTCTCGGACATCAGCGAGACCGGCGTCGGAATCCACTGCTCGTTGCCCATGCAGGTCGATCAGACCGTCGAGTTGCGTCTGGATCTCGCCGAAGCCGGCGGAGAGATTTCCGCTGCGGCCCGTGTAGTTTGGTCAAACTCAACCGGCCATGTTGGTTTCCACCTTCCAACGCTTCCGGATCCTCCCGCGCGCCGCCTGCGGGAGTGGTTGTTGCTGAATGCCCTGGCCGCGGCTGCCAACGCGGAGTCTTCCGCCGCGCCGTCTAAAGATAAAGATTGGGAGAATTCCGTACGCCAGAACTATACCGATTTACTCAGCGCCGCATCCGCAGTCCAAAGAGAAGCTGAATCGCTTGGATCAGACCTGGAAGCGGTTCTTTTCTTGGTGGCTGCCCGCTCCCGCTCTCTGCTTCGCGCTTCCGGCGCGGCGATCGCGATTGCAGGGAAAGGCGCCGGTACCATGGTCTGCCGGGCCACCGCCGGCCCCAGCGCCCCGCCCGTAGGCGCAACTCTGCAAGTAGGTTCGGGTTTCTCCGGGGAATGCGTACGCACCGGCAGATTGTTGCGCTGTGACGATACCGAAACCGACGAACGCGTGGACCTTCAAAGTTGTCGCGCCCTGGGCATTCTTTCCATGCTTGCGGCTCCGGTTCGCATGGGCGAAAAAGTGATTGGGCTGCTCGAAGTATTTTCTGCACAACCCCGCGCTTTCAACGAAAACCACAGCGCTGTGCTCCAGCGTTTCGCGGAGACGATTCTGGCTGCGGTCAATCGCACCGCGCGCGCCCACGTTCCCTCCCCGCCTCCGCCGCCAAAACCTTTCTCCCCGCCGCCGGGCAGTGTTCTGTTTGCTCACCCGCCGGAAGAAGCGACGGAGACAAAGGATGAATCCGACGATGCGCACCGCATGGGCGGAATTCGCCTGCCTCGCGTTCATCTTTACCTGCTCATCGCCGCCGCTGCCACGGTCGCGCTGGCCCTCGGTTTTATCCTTGCCCCTTGGATTCAGGAAAAGCTTCAGGCCCGCGAACGAAATGCGGAACACACCGTCCTTGCCTCTTCAAAGCCGCCGGTGGACGCTTCAAACTTGCCACCGAGACTTTCCGCAGATTCCGCCAGCCTCAGCCAACTAAAGGAATTAGCTGAGCGCGGCGATGCGGCTGCCGAAAATGCCCTCGGTCTTCTCTATGCCCAGGGCGATGATAAGCAAGCGGTCAAACAGGATGAGAGTGAAGCGGCTCGCTGGTTTACCAGGGCCGCGGAGCACGGCAGCGTTCCCGCTCAATCCAAGTTAGGCTCGCTTTACTTCAGCGGACGCGGCCTGCCGAAAGACAATGAGCAGGCTTACTTCTGGACCGTTCTTGCCCGTGCCAGCGGAGACGCGGGCAGCAAGGCTCTCGCGCCTTTTATCGCGGTGCGTCTGCCGCTTGCTCAACGCGCGGTCATCGAACAGCAAGCCGACCAGTGGCTCCAGCGCCACGAATCGCCCACGAAACCTGCCCCCGGCCGCTAGAGAAAGCCGAAAGCCGAAAGCCGAAAGCCGAAAGCCCCCCGCTCCCTAGCAGTAGAATGAAAGCAGAGGTCCGTCCGTGCCCACCCTCCGCACCATTCTCGACGAGCGAGTCCGCGAAGCCGATCCCGCTCTTTACGAGAAGCTCGGCAACAACCGCCTACGCTGCTTCGCCTGCGGGCACTGCTGCCCCATCCCCGAAGGCCAGCCCGGCGTCTGCAAAGTTCGCTACAACCGCGGCGGCACGCTCTATGTCCCCTGGGGATACACTGCCGGAACCCAGTGCGACCCCGTCGAGAAAAAGCCCTTTTTCCACGCGCATCCCGGCGCGCTCGCCTATAGCTTCGGCATGTTGGGCTGCGATCTGCATTGCTCCTACTGCCAGAACTGGGTAACGTCGCAAGCTCTGCGCGATCCCAGCGCCGTCTCGCCTCCACTCGAAGCCTCACCCAAGCTTCTGGTGCGCGATGCTATCGCTCAGGGCGCAAAAATTTTGGTCAGCACTTACAACGAGCCTCTCATCACCAGCGAATGGGCAGTCGCCGTCTTCAAGCAAGCCAAAGCCGCCGGACTCATCACCGGATTCGTTTCCAACGGCAACGGCACGCCGCAGGTTCTCGAATACCTTCGCCCCTGGCTCGATTTGTACAAAGTCGATCTCAAAAGTTTTGACGACCGTCACTATCACGAACTCGGTGGCCGCATCGGTCCCATCCTCGAGAGCATCCGCCGCATTCACGCCATGGGACTCTGGCTCGAGATCGTCACGCTTCTAATCCCCGGCTTCAACGACTCAGCCGACGAACTGCGCCGCCTCACCGAATTCCTGGCGGGAATTTCTCCCGACATTCCCTGGCACGTCACCGCCTTCCACGGCGATTACAAGATGACCGATCCCCGCGACACTACTGTGGAAGACCTACTGCAAGCGGTCGAAATCGGCCGGCAATCGGGCCTTCGCTACATCTATGCCGGCAATCTTCCCGGCATGGTCGGCCCCTGGGAAGACACGCGCTGTCCGGAATGCAATGAAACCGTAATCGAGCGCCACGGCTACCTAATTAAAAACTACCGCCTCACCCCAGAGGGCCATTGCCCCAACTGTGCCACCGCAATCCCCGGCCGCTGGTCCGCCCGCTTCGAAGGCCAAATCGCCTCCCGCCCTTTCCTGCCGCGCAAGCGGTCGGTTTTGTTTACAATCCAAGGAACTTGAAAGCGCCGTCTCTGTCTGCAGTTTTATGCCTGAACCCGACACAAGATTCCGGACTTACCTGAAGGCATTCTCTGCCGATTTGCTAACCGGAATGAGTGGCCCGCTCAGCGTACCGTTTGCGGCGCTAGCACTGTGGGTGTCGAGTGCCAGCCAGAAGGTTCTCTGGGGCTGCCTTGCCTTGCTGTGCGCTGTGTTTAGCTCATATCGAGTGTGGCGTAACGAGCGCGGACGAGCTAATGCTGAGCTTGAAGCCGTCAGGTCGGGGAAGGACGAAGAAATCGAGAGTCTCAGGTCGGCAAAAAATCAAGAAATCGAAAGTCTGAAGGCTGAAAGGGACGCGCTAAAACACAGGCCCTACGACGACGACCACCGACGTCTGGCCGAAAAGAAGGTCAGCAAACTTTCTGAAGTAAGCAAAGACCTGGTGTATTTTCTCCTGCATCACGGCAGAACTGAGGCAGAAGACCTCCGGAAACACTGTTGGCAGGATCCGGAATTCAACGATGCCGTTCAGCGGGCACGCGAAGCGGGCCTGGTCGTGAGCAGTCAAGTGGGGAATCCAGCCAGACCAAGCGTGCTGTATTTTTGGGAGGTCAATCCTGAGTTCAAGGCTGTTTTGCAAGACCTACTCGGAAAGAGGGAGGCGATATTCTTTCGGTAACTCCAGATTCCCGTCCGTTCATGCGAGACCAACCCATCCTCGTTCTTTGCATTGGCACCCTGCTCCTGCTCTCCTCCTGCTCCCCCCGCGATTTCCTCACCCGCCGCCTCGCCGCCGATCTGATCGCGAGCTCCGAAACTTTCCGCGCCCCGCAGCCGTTTCAGGTGCGCACCAGCGTGGTTTCCAACAAGGACTATCTCTCTCCCGACTATCTCGTACTTCAACATCGCGGCTGGATCTCCGCCACCAGCGTCCCTTGCCCCGTGGCTCTCGCCCCGCCGCCTTGCTGGGATCTCACGCTCACGCCATCCGGCGTGGATACATTTCAAACTCTGATCGCCCCCGGCGATGCCGAAAGGCCAACCTTCAGCATCCCGGCCGCGAGGCGCGAACTAGTCGCCATCACCGGCATCGCCAAGCAAGGCAACGTTGCCGACGTGGAATTCACTTGGCGCTGGATGCCCCTGAACGAAGTTGGCGCGGTCATTTATCCCGCCGATCTCCGCTACCGTTCTACTGCAGCCTTTCGCTGCTACGACGACGGCTGGCGCCTTGCGCAAGGCGCCGCCCACCCCTCGCAAGCCCTCGAGGAAGCTCTGAAAAACGCCGAGCCTCTGCACTAGATGACAGCCGGCGTTGCAGGGCAGAGATGCTGGTCCTGACTCTCGGTCAAGTTATCGATTGCAAGTTGCTTATTGCAAAGCGGTCGTTGTATAACCCTACTTCCCGCCAAGGGCTCTCATGAAAATCCGAAAATGTCTTTTCTTTCTGGCCGTAGTCCTCGGTTCCGCCCCGCACCTCTTTGCCGACGGCAAACCCAAGCTGACTCTCGACGAATTTTTCAACTCGGTAAGCTACCCGACTGTCGCTCTCTCGCCCGACGGCCAGTCCGTCGTAATCGGCACCGAACGCGCCGACTGGGACCAACAAATTTTCCGCCACGACCTATGGCTCTACCGCGACGATGGCAAAGGTGGATCCCTGATCCAACTCACGCAGTCCGGACACGACACCGAGCCCAAATGGTCGCCCGACGGCCGCTGGATCGCGTTCCTCTCCGAGCGCAAGGCTTCTTCCGAAAAAGATTCCGATTCAGGCGACGACAAAAATAAAGACAAAGATAAAGACAAAGACGACGACAAAGGAGACGTGCATCAGATCTACGTGATTTCTCCCGCGGGAGGCGAGTCGATTTCACTGACTCAGGGTCAAGAAGAAGTTCACACCTTTTCCTGGTCGGCCGACTCGCGCACTCTGTACTTTGCCACTCGCAACCCGTGGACCAAGGCGCAGAAAGACGACTACAAGAAGCAGTGGAAAGATGTCGTTCAATATCGCACCGCCGAGCGCGGCGACACGATTTTTGCTCTCGACCTTGCCGCCGCTCTCGCCCGCCACGCCGCCGCGCCGGCAAAGCTTCCCGAAAAAGAAGAGAGCGACGCCGAAAAAGAATCCGATCTCACGCCCGGCGCTCGCGCCATTGCAACCTCACCGTTGCGTGTAGAAGACCTGACTACTTCCCCAGACGGCAGCAAGCTTGCCTTCATCAGCAGCGCGATCAATCAGCGGGAGGAAAAACTCGAAGACTACGAAATTTATGCGCTCAATCTCGCCAGTGTGGGCGCGGGCGACTCGCCCGCGAATGCCGGCAGCGAGACCAAGCCTGCCTCGCAGTCCCGCCAGCTTACGCATAATCAAGCCCAAGAGGCGCGGCCCCGCTGGGCCAACGACAATCGCCACGTCTTCTTCACCGTCGAAGTCGGAGACGTGACCGGTCCCTATCGCGATCTGCAACCCCACCTCTACTGGGTAGATACCAAAACCGGCGCGGTCGAGCAATGGAGCCAAGACTTCATCGGCGAGGTCGACCAATACGCGGTCGCGGCTGACTCTGTGCTTGCCTCGGCGCGCCTCGGAACCGAGGCGGCGATGTATTCCGTCGCCCAACCGGGCCAGTCCTTGCACAAACTGCGTGGCTGGGACGGCACTTACGAAATTCTTTCCTCCACCGCCCATACTCCGCGCATTGCCTTCGTCTATTCGTCGTTACAGAAGCCGGCCGAAGTCTATCTGGCGGAAGGCGCCGACAAACTCGATCAAGCCCGCCCCATCACCTCTCTCAACCATCTCTTCACCGAGCGCGATCTCCCGCAGGGCAAGCCCTACCGCTGGAAGGCCGACGACGGAACCACGGTCGAAGGCATGTTGATTTATCCTCCGGGAAAATTCGAGGCGAAGAACTTGCCGATGTTTACGTTCATTCACGGCGGCCCCGCCGACTCCGACGGCAACCACTTCGAGGCCGATTGGTATCAATGGGCCGCGCTCGCCGCCACCAACGGATGGCTCGTCTTCGAGCCCAACTACCGCGGCTCCACCGGCTACGGCGACAAGTTCCTCCAGCAAATCGTTCCCGTCATCGTCTCGCGCCCGGGCAAGGACATTCTCGAGGGCGTCGATGCTCTGGTGAAAGACGGCATCGCCGATCCCGATCGCCTCACCGTCGGCGGCTACAGTTACGGCGGCTACATGACCAACTGGCTCATCACCCAGACCACGCGCTTCAAAGCCGCCGTCACCGGCGCGGGCGCGGTGGAGCACGTGGGCAACTGGGGCAACGACGATACCACTTTCGACGACGCCTACTTCCTCGGTGGACGCCCCTGGGAAGCCCAGCAGCGCTATCACGACGAAGCCGCAATTTTCCAAATCGACAAAGTCCGCACCCCCACGCACATGGTCGCCGGCGCCGACGATATCCGCGTCGCCGTCCTCGAAGATTATTTGCTCGAACACGCGCTCTATTCGCTAGGGATTCCGAATGCGCTGCTGATCTTTCCCAGCGAAGGCCACGAGCTGGCGAAGAATCCCTGGCACGGCAAAATCAAAGTCCGTGAAGAGTTGAAATGGCTGCAGAAGTATGGCGGCGTTCCAGCATCAAACTGATCTCCCGGATCAAAAACGAGTTGTCATCCTGAGGAGGGCAGTTTTTGCCCGACGAAGGACCCGTGCAACTTGCCGGAAGCGTGACCACTCTTGCGTCTATTCGAATGCGAGCTGCCAGACGTTGTGGATTCCGCGCTGAAATAAAGTTTGCGGCGGCGATCCCGAAACGGGACGATTTGGCCTTACAGGGTATACCCCTCCCCCTCGGTATATTGGAATCATCGTCTTAGGGGAAAATACGAAATAATCTATGGGGCACAATCACTTGCGGGCAAAATATTGATGTCAAAGAACTTACAGGCCGAAATCTTGATGAGGGAGGCCCAAAAAGGGGCGATGAGGTCTCTGCGCACCGTCACCGCCTCGACCATGATTGCGCGATTGTGGTGGCGGGGGCAAGGTTAGATGTCACACGGGGGTTGTGGAAGAAGGATGGGACCGATTCCGGGAACGCCGTCCGCGAACTTTATTTCTGCAAGAAATCCACAGGGAGGCGGTCGGGTATTGTAGCGTCCTTCGGCCGCTGGTAAACTTCGCTCCTAATGCATTTGAAGATCACTCTCGCCTTGTACATTGCAACGGTCGTCGCGGGGGTCTCCTGCGCCAGCGCGCAGGAACAGCCCCCCGGAGATACCCAGAACCAGACAGGCCCAGGAACTGCGTTCAAGATTGGCAAGGGTGTTACTCCTCCCCGAGTGATTCACCAGACGGAGCCTGAGTTCTCAGAACAGGCGCGCGCGGCCGGCTACCAGGGTACTTGCGTGCTGTCGCTCATTGTCGGCTCTGACGGGAAGCCGCGAGACATCAAGGTGATCGCGTCGATCGGAATGGGCCTGGACGAAAAGGCCGTCGAAGCGGTGCGGGGTTGGAGATTCGATCCGGCTCGCAAGGACGGCGAGCCGGTCGCGGTCCAGATCTTTGTTGAGGTCGACTTCCATTTGTACGGGAGACCTAATACGAGGATCGCTGGGTTACTGAAAAAGGCTGCTGACGGCGATGCCAAGGCGGAATTGGATCTGTCGACAACCTATTTCAAAGGTCTTGATGTTCCCAAGAACGAAGCCCAAGGGTTGGCGTTTCTTGAGAGGGCGGCAAAGCACGGTTTGCCACACGCGCAATTCCTGATGGGTGAACATATTGCTCATGAAACCGTCCCCGACTACCCCAAGGCGTACATGTGGTACGCCCTCGCGCAGCGGGGCGGTTACAAGCACAGTGACAAGGCGCTCAAGGAATTGGCTCCGAAGATGACGGGGGAACAATTGCAGGCAGGCCAGACACTGGTGAACAACTTCACGATTGCTCCGGCCAAGTAATTCTGAAATGTTCAAGAATCGGCACGACTTGAAGTCGTGCCATTCCCGATCTTCTCGGTACTCGGTACTAGGTACTCGGTACTACTTAGCCGCGCTCGCAACTTTCACGCCGTGCGAGCCGGCCGCATATCGTGCGATGCCCTTGTAGAGCGCTTCCGCGATCTCTTCCCGGTAGCCGTCGTTGCGCAGCTTCTGCTCGTCGGTGGGACTGCTGACGAACGAAACTTCCGCCAGAATTCCGGGCATCGCGGTCTCGGTGAGAACCACGTAGGACGCTTCTTTCACGCCGCGGTCGCGCAGGCCTGGATTTTGCACCGACAAAGTTCCGTAGAGCGAGCGTTGCACGCTGGCGGCAAGCCGCCGCGACTGCTCGATCTTTTCGTGCAAATCGGCAGCCGAGAGCGCTGCCGTCACCGGATTCTTGCCCTCGGTTTTGGCCGATCGCGTGTTGACATCTTTGTCTTTCGCATTCGGCGCCGAAAAGAAGTTCGTGTAATAAGTTTCCACGCCGCGCGCGGAAGGCAGGTCGCTGTAGTTGGCATGCACCGAGATGAACAGATCGGCCTGCGCCTGATTCGCCATCCCGGCGCGCTCGTCGAGCGGAATGTAATTGTCGTCGTTGCGCGTGAGAATTACTTCCGCGCCCAGGCGGCTCTCCAGCAGTTTGCCCAATCTCTGCGCAATCTCCAGCACCAGGTCCTTTTCCAGCAACCCGCGCCGGCCCACCGTGCCCAAATCCCATCCGCCGTGGCCGGCATCCACCACGATGCGCATCTTCGGCACGTGCGCCCGCAGTTGCGCGTCTTCGCGCGTGGGCGGAGGAACGACGATTGGCATCTTCTCCCGCTCTGCCTCCGCGGTCCCGGGGAAGAGACTTACCTGAGACTTGGGGTTGGCGCCGAGCTTTCGCACCTGCACCACCAGACGGTAGGGACTTGGCTCCAGGCTGACGGAAAAGTCCGAGTTGCCCTTCGTCTCCAGCACCACGCGGGTCAAGCCGGAGACGGGTTGCGCAACGCGAACCCGCGCCAACAGTGCGTCGCCGACCTCGATGCTCTTTCCCGCGAGCGCGGGAGCCAGCGCCGTATCGTGCAAGTCAAAGTAAATCCGGTCCGGATTCGCCAGGCGATGCGCCTCGTATTGCACCTGATCTTCCAGGTCGAGCACAACCGTGCTGGAATCGGCGGAAGACCAATGCCGGATCGCGGTGATGCGCGGCAGCTTCGACAGCGCCTGGGGCGTGGCGCTTTCGCCGGAGGTTTCCGCAGGTGAGTCCAGATCCGCCGAGCCCGCAGAATTTACTGCTGTATTCGCTGGCCCATCCAGAGTTGTGCCCGATGGGTTAACAGAAGATGAGGTGACCGAAGATGGGGCAATTGAAGATGAATTGGCCGAATCCGCAGCCGGCTGCTGCGCCATCGCTGGCGGCTTCGCGCTCATCTTCTGTTCAGGTTGAATCAATACCGTGCTCAACTGGGCATTCTTCAGCTTCCACCACAGACCGCCGGCCAACAGCACACAGACCACGACCAACACCAATACCAGCACGATGCCCGGACGGTGAGACTCGGAAGGCTCCAGAGCTATTTCGAAGGCAGGCGTGTCTTCAAGAACTCGGTCCGTCGCCGTGCTGAGATCCGGCACGGGCAACGCTGCCGCTTCTTCAACAACCGCAGCCGCAATGTCGGACGCGTCCACAACCTGCGCTACAGGTTCAGCCGCTGCAGAAACTTTCTCGGAAGGGTGGTTTTCAATGGGCGGAACTGGTTGCGCCGGAACCGCGAGGGCAGCCAATTCTGTCTCCGCCACATGGGCCGATTCCGCGAAGCGGTCTTCGTCCTCGGGCTTGAGAGCTCCAAGAATCAGTTCCGCCAGCAATTCCAGACTGCCCACGTCGCTGTCGTTGAAGCCGAAGGGCCCGGCCGAGAATGCTTCCAGTAATCCGATCACACGCCGCCGGCCGCACAGCGGCACCGCGACCATGGACCGCGCGCCCAGCTGCCGGCAGGCGTATAGATTTACGCGGTCATCGGTCTCCGTGTCGTCGCAGCGGATAATCTGTGCGGTGCGGAAACATGCTCCGGAAAATGCCGAGTCGCGCTGGATTCGCTGGCCCACATCCGGCTTGATCGTGCCCGCCGAAGCCCGCAAAACAATCTCATTGTTCTCCGCCAAAGCGATGCCCAACCCATCGGCTCCGGTGATGGCAATGGCCCGTTCCGCAACCAGTTGCAGCACTTCGTCGAGAACGAATTGCTCGGATGGCTCGAACTCAGCGGCCGGCGCAATTGTGTCGAATCCGTTTCGCCGCGAGGCCAGCGCGCGCCGCTGCCGCACCTGCTGATGCAGCGCCGAAAATGCCAGGAGCGCCTGCAGGGCATCGCGCCCCGAAGGCTGCTGCTGCCGCTCATAAGAAGCCCGATAAGAAGTTTGATAGGAAGCGCCGGCGCCGCTCCGCTCCAGCGGCCAGGAGGGCACGCGCACGTCCGCCAGCGCAGGGCCAACTTCGATTGCCGGTTTGGTTGGAGTTGTTGCCATTGCCATTGCTGGTAAGCTGCGTTCCTCGTCGCGAGTGTGGCCGTCCAGCCAAGCCATTGTCAATTACCCACTTTGAGTAGTTGACCGCTTTGCCCAACTCGCCCGGATGTGCCTCCCAGTCCGGTTTTTAGCCGGTATAACTGTAAGTTAGCGGGGTTTTGCCCCAGTTGCAATGATGCGGGCCTGCCCTTTCGGCCATGGACTTTGGTAAGGCATGTGCCTTCCGATTTTCCAACTTCCGTACAAGCCGCGCTTTGCGGCAGCGTTCTCCCGAAACAAGCGTAGAATCCTTGCGTTTCGAAGTCCGTTTCAAGTTCAATCGCTGCAACGAACTGGAGAACTCTTATGCACGGCCCACGCATCCCCGGCCCCACAGTCTGCGCCGGGATTGTCATCGCGATGTTGGCGATGATCGTTATTCCCGCGGCCATTACTCTGCACACGGTCCACTCTCCCGTAACGCTGGTGCCCACCAGCCAGAATCCCACGCCATACGGCTACACCTGGAGCCTTCTGCTGTTCATCATCCCTTGCGCGGTCATCGCAGGATGGTTCTTGCCCAGCGAGGAATTGCGCATTCCGCGGCGCGCTTTCTTGTGGACCCTCGTCATTCTTGTCCCGCTAGGCTGGCTGCTCGACTTCGTTTTCGCGCAGTGGTTTTTCTGCTATCCCAACGTTGGCGCAACCTTGGGCATCCCCGCTCCCGCGCTCGGCAGGCCCGTTCCCATCGAAGAATATGTTTTCTATCTGACGGGGTTTCTCGTGGTTCTTCTCCTGTACGTGTGGCTCGGAGAGTTCTGGCTGGCGGCCTACAATCAGCCGGACTATCCCGGCGAAGCCCGGAAGATGCGCCGCCTGCTGCAGTTTCATCCCACCTCGCTGATCATCGCCCTGGTCTTGATTGGCGCCGCATGGTTCTACAAAAAGCATTGCGCTCTTCCGCAAGACCAGGCAGGGTTCCCCGGCTACTTCACATTTCTGGTTGCTGGAGCGCTACTTCCAGCCGTGAGTTTTTTCCCGGTGGCGCGGCGCTTCATCAACTGGCGCGCCTTCAGCCTCACGCTTTTCTTTATGTTGCTCGTCAGCTTGCTCTGGGAAGCGACTCTGGCCGTGCCCTACAACTGGTGGAACTTCCAGCACCGTCAAATGATCGGACTCTTCATCGGCGCATGGTCCGGCCTGCCCATCGAAGAGGTTTGTGTCTGGATCGCGGTTACCTATGCCACGGCGATCGTCTTCGAAGTCGTGAAGGTCTGGCTGGCATCGGAGCGCTCCGTGGGCGAAGCGCTGTTGGGAGAGAAGGAAGGCTCGTAGTCTCTAACTTTGGCATGTGCTGTACGTGAACCAACCGAGTTACTGCCAGCCCGCGCCCGCCAGAAAATAGAATCTGACGAACGAGCACGTCCGAGCTTTTCCTGGCGGATCGTATGCAGGCAGCATCTTTTCCCGCGCGGCAAGCACGCACCCACTATCGGCATGAACTGCGCGCGTTGACCTACGTTACCCTTGATCCGGACAACGGTGGGATCATTCGCAACCTCAGCAGTAAAGGTGTGGCCGTGCAGGCCGTCGCTCCACTGCCCGAGCAACAGCGCGTCCGCTTGCGCTTTGAGTTGAGATTTCCTCGCTTGCGCGTGGAAACCTACGGGCAGGTCAGTTGGTCCACCGATTCGGGACAGTGTGGCATTCGCTTTCTGGACCTGCCTGCACGTACCAGTCACCAGATCGACGAGTGGATCTTTTCCAACCTTCTCGATGCTGTCGCGCGGGAGTCAGCCCATCCTGGCTCGGTCTTCGGGCCTTCCGTCGTCTCGATTGTTCGTGAAGAGAATGCGCCGCAGGAAAATGACGGCCTGACTCTTTCAGCCGCACCCCGCCCGGCGATTCGGTTGGAGCCGGGCTGCAACCTTGGAGAAGAAGCGCACCGGCATCGCGAGGAGGAACTTGCAGCTCCGGCCTACGATCCCGATGCGCAAGTGCCCTGGCTTTCCCGTCCGCTCTCGGCACGCACTCTGGCCTGGCTGGTGGATAGTCTAGTGGTCCTAGCCGCCACGCTCTTGTTCGCTCTGATTTTTCTCTCGATTACCCACGAACTACCGGAATGGCCGCTCACGCTGGCGGCTGCCTCGGCCGCTGCGGTCTTTGTCGCGGCTGCCTATTGGGCGTTGTTTGCGGTGTTTGGGGGAGCGAGCCTGGGCGCTCGCTTAGCGCAAGCCGCGTCCGGCTGGGAACAGGAAGAAGGTAGGGAAGCCGGCCGCTTCCCATAATCTCAACGACTGAGCACTGAGCACTGAGAACTGAGAGCTGAGAGCTGAGAACTGAGAACTGAGAACTGAGAACTGAGAACTGAGAACTGAGAACTGAGAACTGCTCTCCCCCTAGTTCGCAAAATACTGCTGCGCCAGCCAAAGCCGCAAAGTGTGTTGCATCCGCGGCGCGATCTTCGCAAAGCGGATACCAACATTTCCCCGGTCGTCAGACCAGGCCACTTCCACGTCGGCCTTCACGCCGCACTTCGTCCCGGGCAGATCGAAAGACGCGCGCAACAGATCGCTCGCGTTGAATCCATCATCGACACGAACTTGCAGCCCTCCCTGGCTCAGATTGATGAGTTGCGCCCCAACACGTTTCTTACGGCGTCCCGTGAGAGTCACGGGAACCTCCAGCCCGGCGCGGTGGTAGCGCAAGCGGCCGTCGAGGATCATGTTGCGCGCCGCGGAGAGCGTACGCACGGCCTGTTCCACGGAAATCGGCTTGTCGAAGGCGAACATGGCGCCGGTCGTCTGCATATCGGGCCGGCCTTGCGGGCCGCCCATGATCACCAGTGGTACCGTGCTGGCGCGCGGAACCTCTTGCCGCAGTTCGCGAAAAAACTGTCCTGTGCCGTTGAGATCGCAATCGACGATCAGCGCATCGATTTTGGAGTTGGTGAGCCGTGCCAAAGCCCGTTGCGGTTCGCTCTCGACGGCGACATCCATGTGCAAGCCGCCGAGAATGCATTCCAGAACACTGACTTCCTGCCAATCGCGCGAAACTACCATCGACGAGAGTGTCATGCCTCCAATCTAACCACGCCCGTAATCACACCGTAGATAACCAACGTAACAGCCGGCTTCCAGACGGCAGACTACGTCACGGGCAAGGGATCAATCGTTGACCGGTTTTGAGTGTAATCGCCTGGTTACATCAGTTAACAATTTGCCCCCGCTGCTCATCCATTTCAACGCGAGCCCCGGCAATCGGATAGCGTTTACACTTTGTGTCGGGTGTCAAACATTCAGATGGCGTCGAAGACCTCTATACTGGCATGTCCGACGCGAGACCGAGCGCGGCCTTACCGCTTTGCACCAGTGAGTGCCAGCAAGAATGGCGCAGAAAGAAGTTCGTTGTCCATACTGCGTAGTCGGTGACAAGTTCCGCTCAATGACCGTCCTTCCCAACGGGCGCTTGATCTGCAAAAACTGCGGCCACATTGTTTTCCCGAACGATACTGCTTTTAGGTGTCCTTGCTCGAAGTGCCTTGAAATTAATTTCTCTCCCAGGGTTCGCCGACTACGGCGGCGTTAGATGGAAAAAACGGGAGAACACGGAGTCAGCTCGATGCTAAAACGCAAACTGCGCGTCGTTAATTCAGATAATCCATTGGTCTCGGGCGTGCCGAACGGACAAAGCTCTTCTGCGTATGTGCGACGCCCGACAGACGTTCAACATTGGCATGTGATATTGGTGCAATGGGGAAACCAGGGGAGAAAATGACAGACCCAACGACAGACCTAGACGCTTACACAGATGAGGAACTGGAGCAGGCGCTCGCTCGCGTGCTCGCGCAGGCTCGGGGAGAAGTACTGAACGAAGCCGAAGTGCAGAAATTCTGGCAGCTCTACGAAGAGATTCAGCGGCGTGCGCCCTCTGTGACCGCCGCGTAGTTAACTGACCTTGCGCAGGGGCTCTGCAAACGTATTGGCAGCAATGATTGACTTTCGACACCAAGCGGTGAAATCATTATTTCGCTGGGCGGAATCGCTGGTTTGCCCGCACACTTGCCGCTGTTCTCGCCCTTCTTTCGCATTTATTCATCTTTCATCCTAGGAAGTTGCCTTCTGCGCATTCGGAACCCTTGAGAGGGGGGCAATTATGACACTCGTGGCAGCGGCCAAGAAACTCAGCCAATTCGATACCAAAACGTTCCTTTCGACCATCGACGGCGGTAGGAAGATCGCAGCTTTTGCCAAAAAGCAGACGATCTTTGTTCAGGGCGACTCGTCCGATGCTGTTTTTTATATACAGAAAGGAAAGGTCAAACTCACAGTTGTGTCGAAGACCGGGAAGGAAGCCACCATCGGCATTCTGAACGAGGGAGATTTCTTCGGAGAAGGTTGCCTTAGAGGGCAGCCTCTCCGCATGTGCTCCGCAACCGCAATGACCGATTGCTCCGTGATGCGAATCGATAGGAAGTCCATGATGGAAGTGCTTCACCAGGAACACGCGTTTTCCGATATGTTCGTCGCATATTTGCTGACCCGGAACATCCGATACGAAGAGGATTTGGTTGACCAGCTTTTCAATTCCAGTGAAAAAAGACTGGCCCGGATATTGCTGTTGCGGGCTCATTTCGGCAAGGACGGTAAACCCGAGATCCTAATCCCCAAGATGAGTCAGGAAACTCTCGCAGAGATGATAGGCACAACGCGGTCGCGGGTTAGCTTTTTCATGAACAGGTTCAGGAAGTTAGGCTTCATCGACTATGACGGCGGGAGTGGCTTGCAAGTTCACAGTTCACTTCTCAACATCGTTCTCCACGACTAGCTGCCCTTTGCAAACCTGAAACGCACACGCAGCGGGAGCCACGGCAAACGTCTCCGCGAAGTTTAGGTGTTGAAATATCGCGATTACGCTCACAATACTCACTTCCGGCGGTACCATTCCACGGTCTGTCGCAATCCCGTTTCAAAGTCTACTTTAGGTTTGTAGCCGAGATGCTGTTCCGCCAATGAAATATCGGCCAGGGAATGTTTGATGTCGCCGCCGCGCTCCGCGGCATAGATGGGCGAACCGGAATACGAAGTGAGTCCCTGGAGGAGTTTGAAGGTCTCGTTCAGCGTCACTCGCCGGCCCGTCGCCACGTTGAATACTTTGCCAGCCACTTGCGCCGCGGGAGCTTTGCAGGCCAGCAGGTTGGCTTCGACGGCATTGTCGATGTACGTGAAATCCCGGCTCTGCCCGCCGTCGCCAAAGATCGTGGGCTGCGCTCCGTTCAGCATCTGCGTGATGAACTTCGCGAGCACGCCCGAGTAGGGCGACGACGGGTCCTGCCGCGGCCCGAAAATATTGAAGTAGCGTAGCGCCACCGTCTGCAATCCGTAGCAGCGGTAAAACGAAGTCATGTAATGTTCGCTGGCCAGTTTGGCCACGGCATACGGCGAAATCGGATCCGGTGTCATGCGCTCGTGTTTCGGAAGCGTGGGAGTATCGCCGTAGGCGGAAGAGGACGCGGCATAGACCACCCGCTTCGCCTTGGCATCGCGCGCCGCAACCAGCACGTTGACCGTTCCGTCCACGTTCGCCCGGTTGCTTCCGATCGGGTCGAGCACGGATTTCGGAACCGACGGGATCGCAGCCTGATGTAAAACGTAATCCACGCCGGTACATGCGAGCCTCATGGCCTCGAGATCGAGGATGTCGGCCTCACGAAAGTCAATCTGCCCGAGGATCTGGGTGAGGTTTTCCCGCTTGCCGGTGGAAAAATTATCGACTCCGCGGACTTGCTCCCCGCGCTGCAACAGTTCCCGCGCCAGGGACGATCCAATAAAGCCGCCAATACCGGTGATGAGATAAAGCGCCATAGGCTTTCATCATAACCAATCGCGAGAAGCCTTTGGGCAGTCAAATCACCGCACGCTGAGAACTGAGAACTGCTCTCCCTACTTTCCTGAACTCTGGCTCTTGCGCAGAATCCGGAGAAACTCCTCCTGGCTCAGCATGTGGCGGTCGTCAAAGAACTTCACGATCGCCTGCAAGGCGACGCCTGGATTTGCAATGGAAGATAAAAGGTCCGCGGGAGGCGCCGCAGCAGCGTTCGCGGCAGCGCGCGAGCTCAGAATCACTGACGGCCGCGAGAGCGACCGCAGCAGTTCGCGCAAGCGCTCGCGATCTTGAACCGAGATGGTGGTGAAGCAGATTCCCATGCCAAGGTTCGGGTACGCCACTCGTACCTCTCCCTGGCTCACTACCCGGTACCCGTTTACTTCAATCGTCAAGTCAAGTCCTGTGCCCACGCGAAACGTGGACATCGCTTCCACATAACATCCGTGCAGGCTGATGTCGGTGAAAGTCGCCCAGGTTGCGGCGCCGCTGCCGATCTCACGTAAGCGGGCGCTTCCCTGGCACCGGTATCGAGGGCTTCTGCGCATCTCGTTAAGGGCGGAGTTCGCCGTGCCGGCAGGGGCTGCACCTTCATCCCGACTTTCGGATGACGGGACGGGCGCGCGCGCCGGCGCGGCGCCGGCGGCTTGCGGCGTGGATTGCTTCAAGGCGGCTAGATACGCCGCGCCGGCGCTGTTTTCATCGGGCATTCGCTGCGGACTCGCCTCTCCGCTTCAAGGCACACCTGCGCTTCTCTCCGCGCCTCGCTGCGTCGGGAGTCTCTGTCTGACTCTATCGGAACACTTGAGGGGAAAACTTAACCGAGAGGTGTGGTGTGCGGCGAAGGGATAGGCCAGTTTCCGCAACGGGACGAGTTCAAGATTGGAACGCGGCGGCTGGGAATTCCGTCACCGACCGGCGGATCTTATGCCACACCTCGTCGCGTCCGGTCCGAGTTTTTGCCGAGAAGGGGATCACTGTGGCTGTGGGATACGCCTCGCTGAGGCTCTTCAAAGCGTTGCGCAGCTGATTGTTGGAGAGCCGGTCGCTCTTGGTGGCGATCAGGAGAAAATCGCGGCCCGAGGCATTAAGAAAGTCTAAGAGATGGCGGTCGCTCGCTTGGGGAGGAACGTTCACGTCCACCAACGCCAAGCACAAGGCCAGCGTGGGACGGTCGTTGAGGTAAGGCTCGATGAACTTGGGCCACTCCTGCGAAATCTCGCGCGAGAGCTTGGCGTAGCCGTACCCGGGCAGATCGGCGAAGATCACCTCGGGCTGCGGCTTTCCCGGCCAGCGAACCTCGAAGAAATTAATGCTGCGCGTGCGCCCCGGCGTGGAACTGGTGCGGGCCAGCTTGGCCTCCACCAGCGTATTGATCACGCTGGACTTGCCCACATTCGACCGGCCAAGGAACGCAACCTCGGGCAGGCTGGGAGCGGGGAAGTGCGCGGCATCAGTCGCTGCCGCCAGGAATCGGGCTATAACCCTCATGCGCTAGTGTGCTATGGGGCGGCGGAAATTGGCAAGCGGGCGAAAGGCCGGGTAGTGTCTTAAATCCCGTGTTGCTGGAAAAGTAGTTCCGCCGTGCTTAGAACGGCGGACTTTGCTGCCTTCTTCTTTGCCACGGTGCTACCCCCTCTTGAGTCTCGGTTTTTGATTGAGCATCGTTTGCCGCCAGCTAACGCGGTCGGGGCCAAGAAGTCTGCGAACATCTTCCTGCAGCCTCCGCACATGCTTCTTCAGCTTCATGACTTTGGACATTGATTCCATCCACAACGCTTTGTAGTCTCGTCTCACGACGTTGCCTCCTTCGAGTCGCCAAAGACGCCATTTTCTCGGTAGATCGTCGCGAAAGTAGCGCGCCGCAAGTCATAGGCCAACACTACCAAAGGCCGCAGCTCAACCCTTACGAAACTGCTTGCTCAGGGTGAGTGCCTGATGCTGGTAAGAAGATCCTATGTTCGTGCCGTAGATCTTATCGGGACGGCGCAGCAGAGGCATATAGTTCAGACGGCCCACAAGCTGACCGTGCTCCATCAGGAACGGAACCTCGTGGGCGCGAACTTCAAGCACGGCGCGGGTTCCCTTGATGTCGCTCGATCCATAGCCAAAACCGGGGTCGAAGAATCCGGCGTAATGAATACGAAACTCACCATCAGAAGGGTCAAAGGGAACCATTTCAGCCGCGAACTCGGGAGGGACGCGCACTCTTTCGCGCGAGGCAAGAATGTAGAAATCACCGGGCTCGAGAATCAGATTCTTGCTTGGATTCTGATGGCGAACTTCCCAGAATTCCTCCGTCGGATAAAAATCAATCTTGTCCAACTCGATTGCCGGAGCATACCGCTTTGCCTTGTAGGCAATGATTTCGCTGGCTTCCGCGGCTTCCAGGTTCACGGTGATTCTCAGGCCGCGGTGCAGCCGGGCTTTCACGGGGCTGTCTTCGTCCATGTAGACCAGCGGTTCCTCTTGATCCAAGCCTTTGATCGTGCGGTCGCCGGAGACAGGATTGCCTTGCACAAACCGGAGCTGGCTTAGCCTCATCCCCGCGCGAATGGCGACGGTAAACGTGCGCGATACCACTTCGGCGTAGAGTTTGCCTTTGTATCCCGGCGGCACATGGTCGAACTCCGTGCCGTAGTCGGTGATCAGGCGTGTGAAAATGTCGAGGCGGCCGGTCGTACTCTTGGGGTTAGCCTTGCCGGAGATATTGTCCAGCAAGTTCAGTTCCTCGACGAGAGGAATGATGTAGACGCAATCTTTTTCGAAGACGGGCGCTCCGGTCAGATCTACCCGCGTCATCCGCAATTCTTTGATCTTGGCTTCGACCGTGCTATTCGGGCCCGGCAGAAAACTCGCGCGCACGCGATGCGCCATGTCGCCCAGCCGCAGGTCGAGACTCGCTGGTTGGATGTGTTCGGGGTTGATTGCGGGCGCGGCGGAGATGTGCCCACGGGCGATCAGGCTGGCGATTTCCTGCGAAGGGAGTATTCCCGTGGTCCGGGTTTGCGCCTCTTCGATGGGCAACTCCGGACCATTTTCAAAAGCAATCTGACCCTGGTTCGATGTGGACATCTTCAGGATTCCCCGTGTCTCTTCACGGTAGGATCATACTCGTGGCTGGACGAAAAATTTTGCAGACCTTAACTGGCAACTAGGTACTGGCAACTGGCAACTGCGTCCCTACTGATGCGCCGCAGGGCCTTCCGCTGTGTCCGGCGTGAGAGGCGCGATCGGCTGCACGGTTTCCTCCTCGCTGATCGTCGGCAGAGGCGATTCCAGCGCAATCTGCAGCACCTGGTCCATCGTATCGACGAAATGCACTTTCATGGCGCTGCGCAGGTTTTCGGGAACCTCGGCCAAATCCTTTTCGTTGTCACGCGGCAGGATGACTTCGAAAAGCCCGGCGCGATGGGCGGCCAGCAGTTTTTCCTTCAGGCCGCCGATGGGAAGCACTTTGCCGCGCAGCGTGATCTCCCCGGTCATGGCGAGGTCGCGCCGCACCGGAATCTTGCTGAGTGCGCTGGCAATCGCAGTGGCAATGGTAATGCCGGCCGACGGCCCGTCTTTCGGAATGGCTCCTTCCGGAACATGCACGTGGAGGTCCAGCGTGCGATAGAAGTCGCGAGTCAGGCCAAGGCGGTGCGCCCTGGAGCGAACATAGGACAGAGCGGCCTGGGCTGACTCCTGCATCACGTCGCCCAGCTTGCCGGTCAGCGTCAGCTTGCCCTTGCCATCCACCACATTGGCTTCGGTGCTGAGGATGGAACCGCCAACTTCGGTCCAAGCCAGGCCGGTGACCAATCCCACTTCGCTCTTTTCGTGCGCCAGCGTGTCGCGGAACTTGATGACACCCAGAAAGTCGGTAACGTTCTCTCCGGTCACGCTGACAGTGTAGTTTTGGCCTTCCTTGACCACCTTGCGCGCCACTTTGCGGCAGACGTTGCCGATTTCGCGCTCCAGGTTACGAACACCCGCCTCGCGCGTGTAGGAGCGAATCAGCCCCATGATCGCCTCGTCGGTGAACTTTATGTTTTTCTCCGACAGGCCGGCCTGCAGCATCTGCTTCTTGACCAGGAACTGCTTGGCGATCTCAACTTTCTCCTGCTCGGTGTAGCCGTGCAGCCGCAGCACTTCCATGCGGTCCTGCAGCGCGGGAGGGATGGTGTGCATGACATTGGCGGTGGCAATGAAAAAAACCTGCGAGAGGTCATATTCGACGTCGAGGTAGTGGTCGACGAACATGTAGTTCTGCTCGGGATCGAGCACTTCGAGCAGGGCGGCCGAGGGGTCGCCGCGGAAGTCCATCGACATCTTATCGACTTCGTCGAGCATGAAGACCGGGTTCTTGGTACCCGCCTTCTTCATCATCTGAATGATCTGGCCGGGCAATGCGCCGATATAGGTGCGCCGGTGGCCGCGAATTTCCGCCTCGTCACGCACGCCGCCAAGTGACATGCGAACGAATTTGCGCCCCGTGGCCTTGGCAATCGACATGCCCAGAGAAGTCTTGCCCACGCCGGGAGGGCCGACAAAGCAAAGGATCGAGCCTTTGGGATTTTTCACCAACTGGCGCACGGCGAGAAATTCGAGGATGCGCTCCTTGATTTTCTCCAGGCCGTAGTGGTCTTCGTTGAGGGTTTTTTCAGCGCGCGAGATGTTGCGGATTTCCTTGGAGCGCTTCTTCCAGGGTACCGCCAGCAGCCAATCGAGATAGTTGCGCGAAACGGTGGACTCGGCCGACATGGGCGGCATCGCTTCCAGCTTCTTTAGCTCTTGCAGCGCCTTGTCCTTGACGTCTTTCGGCATGCCGGCGGATTCGACCTTTTTCTTCAGCTCGTCGAACTCGCTCTTCTCGCCGCGGCCCAGCTCCTTCTGAATGGCTTTGATCTTTTCGTTGAGGTAGTACTCTTTCTGCGCCTTCTCCATCTGCCGCTTCACCCGCGACTGGATGGTCCGGTCCACGTTGAGCTTTTCGATTTCGACGTCGAGCACGTCGGCGATCCGGTTCAGGCGCTCGGAAGGATCGAAGACTTCCAGCAGTTCCTGCTTTTCTTCGATGGAAAGTTGCAGGTTGGCGGCAATGATGTCGGTGAGCTTCGCCGGATCTTCCATGCGGACCGCCGAAATCATGGTCTCGTAGTTCAGCGCCTGGCAAAGCTTCACGTACTGCTCAAACAGCGTAGTCACGCGCTGCATGCCGGCTTCGATCTGGGCGTTCATCTCTACGGGGTAGCGAGCAACGCGAACTGAAGCCTGCATGTAGCCATCGGCGTCGGTGGCCTGGAGAAGCCGGCCGCGCTCAATGCCTTCCACCAGAACTTTGATGTTGCCATCGGGCAGCTTGAGGCTCTGTACGATGTTGACGACGGTGCCAACCTGGTAGATTTCATTCGACTTGGGTTCGTCGATGGAGGCATCGTGCTGGGTGGCGAGGAATATCTTCTTGTCCGCGGCCAGAGCCTCTTCCAGGGCGCGTACGCTGGACTCGCGGCCCACCACAAACGGCGTCATCATGTAGGGAAAGATGACCACGTCCCGGATGGGCATCATGGGCAGCTTCTTAGTCTCGAATTTTTCCTTGGATATGGTCACTCAATCTCCCTGGGTTAACGATGATGACAACGATGATGACAACGATGATGACAACGACGAACGACAACGCTCAACGACAACGCTGAATGACAACGCTCAATGACAATCCCGGCGCGCGTTCTCCGTCCACCTGCCACAGTGAACAGTTTACTCCTGTTTTGCCTCTGCCTAACCGGCCTTTTCCATCATGGACAGGGAGGCATTGCGTTTCTCGACCATCTCCCTGGTGAGTTCGAACTCTTTTAGTTTCTTCTGGCTGGGCAAATTAAACATCAGGTCGAGCATGAGTTCTTCCAGAATCATGCGCAGGCCGCGAGCCCCCACCTTGCGGGCCATGGCCTGGCGGGCGATGGCCCGCAGAGCATCGTCGCTGAACTTGAGCCGCACATTCTCGAACTCGAACAGCCGCTGGTATTGCTTGACGATGGCATTCTTGGGACGGGTGAGGATCTCAATCAGGGCAAACTCGTCCAGATCTTCGAGCATTCCCATCACCGGCAGGCGCCCGACGAACTCGGGAATCAGGCCAAACTTGATCAAGTCCTCCGGCTGCAGCTCGCTGAGCAGTTCGAAGTTGCGCTTGCGTGCGACGACGGCCTCTTCCTTGTCCGACTCATCGGTGGCGCGGAAGCCAAGGGATTTTCTCCCGACCCGCCGGCCAATAATCTTTTCCAGGCCGACGAACGCTCCGCCGCAGATGAACAGTATGTTGGTGGTATCGACGGGAGTGAATTCCTGGTGGGGATGCTTGCGTCCGCCCTGCGGCGGAACGTTGGCAATGGTTCCTTCCAGAATCTTCAACAGCGCCTGCTGCACGCCTTCCCCGGAAACGTCGCGGGTAATCGACGGATTCTCGTCCTTGCGTCCGATCTTGTCGATTTCGTCGATATAAATGATGCCGGTCTGGGCGCGGCTCACATCGCCCTCGGCCGCCTGCAGGAGCTTGAGAATTATGTTTTCCACATCCTCGCCCACGTATCCCGCTTCGGTGAGGGTGGTGGCATCGACAATGGCGAAGGGCACGTCGAGCATGCGGGCCAGAGTCTGCGCCAGCAGCGTCTTGCCCGTTCCCGTGGGACCGATGAGCAAGATGTTCGACTTGCTCAGTTCGATGCCGTCGGTAGCCGTCTTCTGGCGGTTCATGAAGATGCGCTTGTAGTGGTTGTAAACCGCGACCGCCAGCTTCTTCTTGGTCTGCTCCTGCCCGATGACGTATTCGTCGAGGAAGGTCTTGACCTCCTGCGGTTTTGGCAGTTGATTGGGTGCGGCCGTTTGTGGAGTCGCGGTGCGGTCATCTTCCAGGATGGAATTGCACACGGCTACACACTCATCGCAAATATAGGCGCGGGGATAATCGCTGGGCGAAGAAATGAGTTTGGCGACGGCATCCTGCGACTTGTGGCAGAACGAGCAGCGCAAAATCTCGTCGGAGCCCGACTTGTTTTTCACTCGGCTCTACTCCTTAGTTTTTTTCGCGGCAAGAGGCTGGGCCCCCGCCCACTCAACGCTTTTACCGTCGCTTTCGCGCCAGGTCCCGGTGCGCAGGTTCAAGCGCGAAGGCCTATCCTACCGCTTTTGCGGTCTTATAGATGATATCGTCTATGATTCCGTATTCCTTAGCCTGCTGCGCGTTCATGATGAAATCGCGCTCCACGTCCTTCTCCACTTTATCCAGCTTCTGGCCGGTGTGCTTGGAGAGTAACTGGTTTGTAATCTCGCGCATACGCAGGATTTCGCGGGCGTGAATGTCGATGTCGGTGGCTTGACCCGACAATCCGCCCATGGACGGTTGGTGAATTAGAATACGCGAATTGGGCAGGGCCAGTCTTTTCTTGGGCTCGCCGGCCGCCAAGAGCATGGCCGCCATAGATGCAGCTTGCCCCACGCACAGCGTCATGACGTCGTTCTTTACATACTGCATGGTGTCATAAATCGCCATGCCCGCCGTAATCGAGCCGCCCGGCGAGTTGACATAAAGCTGAATATCTTTCTCGGGATCTTCCTGGGCTAGAAACAACATTTGGGCAATCACCAGGTTGGCGATGTTGTCGTCAATGGGCGTGCCTATGAAAATAATGTTGTCGCGGAGCAGGCGGGAATAAATATCGTAGGCGCGTTCGCCCCGCCCGGTCTGCTCAATGACCATCGGTACCAGCATCATTTGCGGATCATTTGGTTTCATGATTTAACCTGACTTGTCTACCGGACCTGTCACCGGACCTGCCACACTCCGCCCCGAAATAACGTGTCGCTGCTCGGGGAGGGTCGAAAGAGCCCGCGTCTTTGTCTACATGATTACGCGGACTGGTGATAAAGAAAATCGAGGGTCTTTTCGCTGCGGATTCTCATTCGGATTCTATCGAGGCCCCCATCCTCTGTCAAACGAGCTCGCACCGCTTCGGACGTTTGTTTTGACTGTCTCGCCAGAGCTTCGAGTTCCCGGTTCACTTCCTCGCCGCTAACGTCTATTTTTTCCAAGTCTGCAATGCGCTCGAGCAGCAACGAGGACTTTACATCCTGCACCGCCTGCTCCCGCTGGCCGGCGCGAAGCCGGGGCAGGTCCATCTTCTTCAAGTCTTCCATCTTCATGCCCTGCGCGGCCAGTGCCCGCAGACCGCGTTCCAGGCGCAGATCGATCTGGCGGTCCACCAAAGCTTCCGGCACTTCAAAATCGTTGCGCTTCACCAGTTCGGCCACCAGCTTGTCTTTCGCTTCGCGCTCGGCCGCGTGGCGCTTTTCCGCTTCCATGTTCTCGCGGATCTGCTTGCGCACCTGATCCAGGCTGGTGAACTCACCCAGCTCTTTGGCGAAATCATCGTTCAGCTCGGGCAGGCTCTTTTGCTTGATGCCGTTTACCTTCACCGTATAAACAAAAGTCTTGCCCGCCAGCCGCTTGTCGGAGATGTCTTTGGCGTAGCTCACATCGAAGGTGCGTTCCTCGCCGGAGGACGCGCCGGTGAGGTTCCGCGAAAACTCCGGCACGGTATTCTTGCCGCCGATTTCGATCAGCACGTCGTCCATGTGTACGGGATTGGCTTTGGCGTCCGCGACATCCTTGCCATCTTTGGGCTTGCCGTCCATGGAGGCTTGCGCGAAATCGCCCTCGGCCAGGGCGCGGCCTTCGACGCTGGTGTAGGTGGCGTGTTGCTCGCGCAAGCTGGTAAGCGCCTGCTCGACTTCTTCGTCGGTGACAACGATCTCCGGCTTATCAGCCCGCAGATCCTTGTAGCCCTCGACCTGAACCTCCGGCAGCACTTCGAACGTAGCCTTGAACGTGAGCGGCTCGCCGTCATGCATGTGCAGATCGGTGACGCGAGGCTGCGAAACTGGAATCAGACCTTGCTTTTCAGCTTCCCGGCGGAAGTATTTCGGAATCAAAGCTTCCGCCACGTCGTTCTTGAGGCCGTCGCCAAAGCGCTGCCTGATAATGGAAGCCGGCACGTGTCCCGCGCGAAAGCCCGGCAGCCGCGCACTCTTCTGATAGCGCTGAATCTGCAACTCGGTCTCGCGCGCAACTTCCGCAGCCGGGATCTCGACCGAAATCTCCCGCTTGATGTCCTTGCTATTGCTATTCGTTTCCGTCTTTGTTGCGTCGAGCTTTGCCGCGTCGGTGGTTTCTGTAGGACTCACGTTTTGCCTTTCACAACCCGCCGCCTCCGGAGGTTCCGTCGAGCAAACGGAACCAGACCGAATTCATACGGCGTTAACTTGAGTGTAAAGACGGGAGGGGAGCAGCGTCAAACGAGGAATCCGAAAACTGCGTGTCGGAAGAAGAATCTTACATCCAGATCTGGGACATCGAGCGATTGGTCGGAAATTGCTGCTGCTCTCACCCCTTTTTGGCTCGGTAGAGCCAATTCATGAACGCATTGCGGGAGGCTGTGGCACGGGGACTCTGATCATCTGCGCCAACCACCTCGTATGGATGCGCACCGTACTCCAACTTGCCGGTCTGCGGCGACCACCGCGTGAGCGACATGTAGATCTTTCCGCTCCCGAGCAAGAATCCATGGACTGCTGGAAACGTGGTGTAATGATGAAGCGAGAGCTTCACGTTCCGCGAGGCTAAGTCGCTGGCATGCTGTTGAAGAAACTCTTGGATTGCTTTGCTCTTATCTTCCGCATCCCTTGCCCATTCTTCGGAAATTAGGTCCTTCAGCGGGCCTCGTGCCGCCTCTGGCGAAAGACAATAGATATCGATTTCCCAATCTCTAGTGTCCGGCTCTTGGATCCATGGCAAGAGTTCGCCCCATGCTGAATAGAGCGTCAGTCCGAGGAGATCTAAACGCTTCTGCGACGGCTTCGCAGCGCGAAGGTCGTCTGCCAGTGGTTTCCATAATTCATTGAGATCTTTGATGAACAGGGTGCGGCTCTCTGGGTTTTGTCGCTGCACAAACACCATCATCAAGACGAGGATGACGAGCGAAACCAGTGTGACCGCTGCCACGAATTTCACGTAGGACGGATAGAGGTTGAGGAAGTCAAGTACCTTTTCGAAGGTGTCGAACATATCCTCCTCCGGGAGAGACAGCTGAGCGGAAATGGGAGAAAGACTCTATAGCGGCGCCGTTTCGCGGCATCGCTACCAACATACTACGCGCCCCCGACAAGACGTAACAACCATGGCGGACTGGCCCACCTAAACGCTTCCATCACACGACCGAGGTTGCCCCATCCGTCGCGGCTTTCGACGGATGGGTACTACGAACGCAGGCACAATAAGCCGTAGGTATTGATAAATCAAGATTTACCTTGATTTACCGCTCCAATCCGCTAGAATAGAGGTCGAGAGGCGCCTGCCATGCCAGCCACAACCAAGAAGTTCACTCCCGAGATCGATGCCAAGCTCTACAAAGAGTTCGTCGCCGTCGCCAAGCGTAACGGCCAATCGCAGCGGCGCGTCCTGGAGGAAGCGCTGAAGTTCTATCTGAAAAACGTCGTTCCGTCGCAGCACCTGGTCCGCCGCGAGGTGATGGATGCCTTCGAGCAGTCGGTGGCCGGCAACCGTGACCTGCTTGGGCGTCTCGCCAAGTAAATGTCGGACTACCTGACGGTCGCGGAAGTCTACCAGATGCAGCATCGCCTCATCGACATGTTCGGCGGCCTGCACGGCGTCCGCGACAAGGGCGCGGTTGAGGCCGCCGTTTTTCGTCCGCAGACCGGCTACTACAACTCGCTCGAAGAAGAGGCGGCCGCGCTGATGGAATCGCTCGGCAGCAACCACGGCTTCCTCGACGGCAACAAGCGCATCGCCTTCACCGCTGCCGATGTGTTCTTGCGGCGCAACGGCTTCTACATCGAAGTGGAGGGCGCGGCTGGATACGAGTTCATCAGCGGCTCGATGGAGCGGCACGAATTTCGCTTTGCTCAGATTGTCGACTGGCTCCGTCGTCATGTTAAGCCTCTCGCGCCATAGGGCGGCTGGCCCACATCTGGGATGAATAGAATTTGGGGTGCCCCATTTCTCGCTTCTTTTGCGAGAAGTGGGGCTTCCAGTTGGGAGTCGGTCCCGGCCTAAAGCGCCGCACTCAAATGATCTCCACAGCCACAGTGTGTGACATCTGACCTTGTGCCGCCCATCAAACTTGCGCGATCATGGTAGAGGCCGTCACGGTCGGGTGAACCCGTATCGTTGCACCCATAAGTCATTGGTTCCAAAGAACCTAGTATCTAAGTCCTTTAGACTCCCGACGTTGCCGGGAATTTCCCGCCAACTCGATGATTCTAAAGATTATGCAAAAAGGGGGGGGACCCTAGTAATCCGGTTCAAAAGGCCGATGCCGACGCCAGAGGCATAAACCTCAAGCAGCCTCCGCAAATTTATTTCGATGGGGAATTCATAGAGTCCACTGTGGAAAGTTCTTCTGACACCCGCCGAATTGAAAGGTGCGATAATCGAGTTGAGAGGATCTTTCTCCCGGGAGCGTGACCCGTGAGAGTAAGTTGTGAATCGGCCCGCCTTATCTGCACTCTTCTGCTTTGCTGGTTGCCAATTCTTTCGGCAACCCAGGAACATCCCGCTACGCCGGAAGTTCCGGATAAATTCAACCTCGATATGAAGACTGCCGCGCGGTTGCGGCCGGAACTGCTGGCGCAGAGCACGGTCCCGGAGGGCCGCTATGCCACAGGTCCGCGAGTGTTCGAGAAACTCGCGGAGCAGGTTCATGGCGCGCGGAGCATGAAGCACGCGTGGGAGCTGCGCATTGTCGGAGACGGGCAGCTCAATGCATTTTCCTCGCCCGATGGAACGATTTATGTGGAGAGTGGACTTGCCGACATAGCCGGCAGCAGCGCGGGGCTGTGGGCGGCGATCCTGTCGCACGAGATGGCGCACGTGGTCCGGCGGGATTGGGCGCGGCGTTATCTCTACGACGAGTCGCTGCGCGCAGGTGGAGGGTTGGTTGTGCTTGGCGACCCCGGACTCCCTTCGGCGGCATGGAGGGATTCGACGCAGGCCTCCGCCGATCTGGCGCGCTTCTGCCGCCAACTGGAAGTCGAGGCCGACCTGGAAAGCTTGATGCTGATGGCGCGCGCGGGATATCACCCCGACTTCGTGCCGGCGCTCCATCACTTGCTGCACGCTCAAAGTGCAGGCAAGACTGCGCCTTCCATTTTTGCCATGCACCCGTGCTGGGAGGAGCGCGATCGGGAATTGGATCGCGCTTACATCGTAGCCAGCATTGAGTTCGAGCACCGCTGGCCGGAGACATACGCCTCGCCGGGAGGCAATCCGCCGATTCTGGTCTTTGCCGACAGGCCGAGCGTGAAGAAGATCCGCGCGAAAGAGTGGGAGATTCGCGTTCCCATGCGCTGCCAGAATCTGGTGGGCGCCGTGGAGGTGGTTTTACAGACGTACTCCGCCGCCGCCGGATCCCGGGCGAGCGCTGAGCGGGTTGCATCCGGCAATTCTGGGTGGAGCGAGTTTGCGTCGAGCGGGGAAGTCCGGCAGCTTACGGGCTGCACTTCGCCGAAGACTACGATCACTTTCACCGTGACGGATGACTACCAGAAAGACCTGTCGGCTGAAGTGTTCGTGCTGGATGGCCAGGGGGCGGTGCTTGCGCGCGCCGCCGTTCCGAAGCTGCAACCTTGATGCGGGAATCCGCTATTCTGATTGTTCCTCCGTAAAAATCACAATGGAAAATGTACGAAGGAATGCCTACGACTAAGAAGCAACAAGCGACAATGCCCCACTGGCTGTCTGTTCTCGACCGCGAAGTCATCGCCTGCACCCGCTGCCCGCGGCTGGTTGCCTATCGCGAGCAGGTTGCCCGCGAGAAGCGCCGGGCTTACCGCGACTGCGAATATTGGGGCAAGCCCGTGCCGGGGTTCGGCGATCCCAACGCTCGCGTGCTGGTCATGGGGCTGGCTCCCGGCGCGCACGGCTCCAACCGCACTGGACGCCCATTCACCGGCGATGCTTCCGGCAAGTTCATGTTCCCCGTGTTGCATGAAACTGGGTTCGCTAGCCAGTCGAATGCCACCGATCGCGATGACGGGCTCACGCTGAAAGATTTGTACATCACCGCCGCGGTGCGCTGCGCTCCGCCCGCGAACAAGCCCACGCCTGGAGAACTCGCGAACTGCGCACCGTTTCTCGATCGCGAAATCGAGGGATTAAGAAAGGTAAAGGTCGTGGTCGCGCTGGGCAAGATCGGCTTCGACGCTTATCTGAACTACTTGAAACGCTGGGGCTTGCTCCTTAACAGGCGGCAATCCCTGTTCCAACGTTATCCCTTCAAACACGGCGCCAGTTACCGGTTACCCGACGGTAAGGTGTTACTAGCCTCTTATCATCCATCGAATCAAAACACGCAAACCGGCAAACTCACGCGAAAAATGTTTGTGGATATCTTTAAAGAGGCGGCAAGACTTGCCGATGATTAGCTTGAGGCGCCGCCGGAGCCGGATCGTTGCACCCTGCCCCGTCCAATGGGGTCACAATCGATAAGACCGGGGTCACGAACCGGGGCGGCGCCGTTTGATTGCCGCTCAGCGAACCTCAGAAGCCCACCAGCACCGGTTCCGGTTCCAGGTGTACGCCCCAGATTTCTTCGACTCGATGCTGAATCTGTTCTTGCAAAGCGAGAACTTCTGCGGCCGTGGCTCCGCCGCGATTGACGATGGCCAGCGCGTGTTTGCTGGAAATGCCGGCACGGCCAAAGCCATAACCTTTGGCAAACCCGGAGCGTTCCACCAGCCAGGCTGCCGAAATCTTTTTGCGGGTTTCGAGCGCTGGATAACTGGGCACAGTCAATCCCCGTGCTGCGGCTCTTCGCATCAGATCTTGATGCTGTGTTTCCGACAGCACGGGATTCTTGAAGAACGAGCCCGCACTCAGGCAATCCGCATCTCCGGCCACGAGCAGCATCCCCTTCAAAGCGCGGATGTGGCGCACGGCCTCGCGAGTTTCCGCAAGGTTCGGCAGGGTTTCGCGGCCGGCGAAGTGCCGCTTGAGATCGGCATAGCCGATGCCCGGCTTGCCTTCCGGCGTGAGCGCGTACCGGACGCGCAGGACGATGAAACGTCCGCGCTCCGTGGTATTGAAGATGCTGGCCCGGTAGCCGAACCCGCAGGCTTCGCGGCCGAGTTCGCGCACCTGGCCATCCTTTAAATCCAGCACCTGCACGGAAGTGATCGTCTCGGACACTTCCTGCCCGTAGGCTCCGACATTTTGCACGGGTGTGCCGCCTACGCTGCCCGGAATGCCGCTCAGGCATTCGACTCCAGCGCAGCGCGCGATTACCGATCGGGAGACGAACTTATCCCAAGACTCGCCGGCTCCAATATCAAAAACAATGTTGCCCTCTTCATCGTGCCCGTTGCGTTGCTCGATCCCTGGAACGGCAATTTTCAGGGCCAGTCCGGGCCAACCGGCATCGGCCACTACCAGGTTGCTTCCACCGCCCAGCACGAGCAGTGGCAAATCGTGTGAGCGGGCGAATGCGACCGCCTCCTGCACTTCTCCAACGTTGCCGGCCTCGACGAAATACTTTGCCGGACCTCCGATTCGAATGGTGGTGAGCGGCGCCAGCGGGATGTTCTCAAGCAGATGCACGAATCATTTTCAATATTACACAGCGCTGGAGCGCGCGCACACTACTTCACAGGTTACGTTGGGATGTTACCCGGTCTCGATTTGCAGTGGCCCATTTGCCAATGTTTTCCTCACGCTGGTCTCTAGCGTCACGATCGCTTATACCGCCGGCAACAGCTGGTCTAAATTGCCGAGTTCTGTTCTGTCGCCCAAAACGATGGACTGGTTCTATGGGGCAGATTGAAAGTAGTCGCGGAATGTGAGCAATCCTGCACAGAATCTTGCACCGTGGCCTGTCATGGTGGAGCTGACGGGATTGGCTTGCTACTCCGCGACGAAACAGTTCCGCCGTGGGCAGAAAGAGCGAAGGCGTATGGCGAATGGGAGGCTCCGCAATCGTTTTCGTAGACGGCTTGCGGCCATCGTCGATTCAATTGCGAAGCTGCTTACGGCATTTAAGCCGCCAGCCCAGGAACAGGGATCACAACGGATGTGCCCGTTCTGTGGGTTGATCACCCCGCGATCCCAACGATGTTGTTTGGAGTGCGGGAAGCCGCTCAGAGGCATTCCGCTTGAGCGGAAAGATGCGAGACAAGGATAAAACAGAGGGGATAGTCATGCTTTGGACAATTTTCGTTGTGCTTCTGGTTCTGTGGCTTTTGGGTTTCAGTTTCCACGTAGCGGGAAGCCTAATCCATTTACTGCTTGTGGTAGCGGTGGTGGTCTTGGTCATCAACCTTCTGGGCGGACGTCGAAGCGCGATTTGAAGGCCCGAGCCTTGAGGGGAATCAGGTTCAGCATTCGGAAGGTCAAATTCTCCCCCACGGGATGCGGTTTATTACGGGATCTGCTGCCTGTAGGATTAGGACCCCATCGATGGCCTGGGGCTGGTCCTCTTCGTCATTGCCATCCTGCTGGTTCTCGGCTGGATTTGAGCCACGCGCCGCGTGCCACCCCGCCAATAGGCTAGTTCGGCCTTGCCTTCGGCGGCGCCGGATGTTACTTGCCGCTGATTACCTTTGAGCAGCCCCTTGAACGAAAACATGGTCTAATGATAGAAGCTGGGGACGGAGCGGCCGAACCGGAGATTCTCAGATGACGAAGTGCAGGATTGGTATTTTTTGCGCAACCTTGGCAGTCCTGATGGGTGTGGCGACGGCGCAGAACTCCAAGGTTGGATCCTCACCCACCAAGCCGGGGCCGGACCCCCTTAAGACCGCGATCAAGCCGCTGACGCCGAAATCCGCAATTGCGCCGCGCAGCAGTTCATCGGCTCCGCCACCGAGTGCATCGCTAAAAAGCGGGAAAACGAATTCCGAACTGACTAGCCTGGAGCGGCAGAGCATTAAGGCCGGGGGAGCGAAGAGCGGTAATACGGGAGCCGCGAAAAGCGCGCAAATAAAGCCTTCTGGCACGCCTGCCGGGAGCGGCTCGGGAATAAATTCCTCCTATCAGAAGCCGCACGTTCGGCAAAAGAACTAGCCGTGGGTCTTGGATTAGCTAATGGACAGGCGGACAGCTTGCTATCTCTACCGTGATCTCACGCTCGAAGCCGAAGCGTTTTTCCCCCAGCGGGATTGACTGGAGGACCTCGCGGCGAAAAGCTTTGTAACAGGTTTCCATGTCACTGAGGGTGACGTTGCAAATCCAAGATTGATCACTCTGGTCTAGGCAGGACAATTGTGCTTAAGGTACTCGCGGATGATTGCCACGATCCTGGGTGCGGCTTTGCCATCCCAAAGTGGAGGACGCCGGGACGGCCGCGCGGGTTGGTGAAGGATCGATTGAGCGGCGGCGAGAATGCGATCCGGGTCCACTCCTACGACTTGATTCGTGCCGTGTTCAACGGTGGCGGGCCGTTCCGTGTTCGCACGCAAGGTGAGGCACGGCACGCCCAGGAACGAGGTTTCCTCCTGGACTCCGCCGGAGTCTGTGAAGACAATGCGGGCATGGCCGTTGAGGGAGAGGAAATCGAGATAACCGAGAGGCTCAAGCGGCACAATTCCGGCGCCGTCTCCTCTTCCTGAACTGGCCAAATAGCGCAGCAAACCGAAACTCTCGATATTCTTCCGAGTTCGAGGATGAATGGGGAAGAAGACGGGAAGCTCGGCAGCCACAGCGCTCACTGCGCTGAGAATGCCCTGCAAGGTTTTGGGATCGTCTACGTTGGAGGGCCGGTGCAGAGTGAGGACGCCGTAGGGCCGGCAGGCGGAGCCATTCTGAAGCAGGCCAAGCTGGTCCAAATTAAGCTGACCCAAGATCGGCGATCTCGCGGCCAGTTCGCGGTGCCGGACCAGGCAGTCGATCATGACGTTGCCGACCAGGAAGATTTTCTCCGACGGTACGCCTTCGTGTTTCAGATTCTCGACCCCACTTTGCTCGGTCACAAATAGCAGGCTGGAGATCGCATCCGTAAGCTTCCGGTTAATCTCCTCAGGCATGGTCATGTCGAAGCTGCGCAACCCGGCTTCGATGTGGGCCACGCCGATTCCCAGTTTGACGGCAGTAAGTGCCGCGGCGATCGTAGAATTTACGTCGCCCACAACCAGGACCATCTGGGGCTGGTAATCGAGCAGCACCGGTTCGATGCGCTTCATGATTTCGGCAGTTTGCACCGCGTGGCTGCCGGAACCGGCTTGAAGATTTACGTCCGGCGTGGGCAGACCCAGATCCGCGAAAAAGCTGCCGGAAAGAAGTTCATCGTAGTGTTGCCCGGAATGTACCAGACAGTGTTCAACGTCGAGGGATTTTTTCAGTTCCTCGACGATGGGCGCGATTTTCATGAAGTTCGGGCGCGCACCAACCACACTGAGAAGCCTGATCATCGGGAGCATCCTGCGCAGACCGCCCAGAAGTTGGAGGGTCTTCCCGTAAGCGCGGGGCTGCTACGAATCGCGAGAGTGGAACGTTGAGGGCGTGAGGAGGGTTTCATGCTCAGGCAACAGTGTAGAGCACTTTCGAGGCTTCAGTCCCGTGCCTTGCCGGTACGCGAGGATTGTTTGGCCGGGGATGCACGCAGGCCAACAAAAGGCCTATTCCTCAGGCCTATTCCTCAAAGCACGGTTCACCCGATGGTGTAAATTCTGCTGGGTCTATCGGGCCAGGACAGTAGTTTTCACCTAGGGTGTTTACCTGAGTGGCTGGGGCAGAGATCGGCCCGTGGGCGACAAACGGATGCCAGATTCGGGCCATTTTTCGCCTTCAGCCGGAAGAAAAGGGCCTGTGGAAATGATTGTTCTTTCATCACAGAAACCACCCGTCTCAAAATGGCATTGTAGATGCTACAAAAAATGGAAACACTCCAGTTGTGTGATGGGGCGGAGCCTATTCAGACGAGGGGGGGTAGGGTAGTGATGAACGAGCAGCCCGTCCGCCTGGGACCGCGCGAAAAGGAAATCGTCGAATTGCTTTTGCAAGGCTGTGACAACGCCGAAATTGCCAAACAGCTCAAGATGGCTCGCAGGACCGTGAAGGCTCATTTTAACCGGCTTTTTCTCCGTTTTGGAATCAACGACGGAATCAAGCGAGTGAAACTCGCGACACTCTTATATCGGAGGCAATCATGTTCCCCCATGAACGCTACGGAAACCGCATCCCGAGCGAGCGAGAACACCGTGTCATCGAGCTAGTGGCCCAAGGCCTGAAGAACCGCGACGTGGCACAAGCCATCGGCACGACCGAGCACGTGGTAAAAAATTATCTTCGTGTGATCTATGACAAGCTCGGGCTCTGGAATCGGGTGGAACTCGCCCTATGGTACGAGTCGCGAAGGCAGAACGCGCAATTTCCCTCGGGAACCGCCTAACGGCTACCGGCGTCGCCGCGCTTTGAAACCTCGAGGCCTTGAGAGCTTGAAACCTTGAGACCCTGAAACTATGAGACCTTCTCTGTGCCGGCTTTCTACTGGCAGCCGAAGGCTGCCAAGTGACGGAGGCGTTCCGCGGCAGCCGCCCCGCCTTTTCGGGCGGCGGCGTCCAATAGCAAACGAGCCTGGTCACAACTCTTAGGCACACCGTCTCCGCGAAGATACAAATCGGATAACAGCATGGTTGCGGCCAAGTTCTGTTTGGCCACGGCCTTCCACAGCCAGGTGGCAGCTTGCTGGCTGTCGCGCGCCATACCAGGGCTGCCATTTAAGTATTTCTCCGCCGTGGCGAGTTCCGCGGAGCCGATTGGATCGAGCCCAAGCGTTGAGGAACGCGAGTTCACCGGGAGCGTCTGGGGAGCAGGTCCAGCTTCGGTCGTTTCGTCTTCTTGTGAACGCGTAGCAGTTGAATTGCGGGTTTGGGGTGAAGGAGAAGCCGGAGCATCGGCCGGCATGGCGTTCATTGCCGGTCTCCGCTGCTCGGGCGCAGACGTGGCTGCCGGTGATTCAGTTTGCTGCCTGGGGACCGCCTGTGGCGGCGCTAACGGCGCAGTGCGACTGTTCCAAAAGGCCGCGTTGCCACGCCATGCCATATATGCCACCAGAGTGAGAAGAATCGCCAAAACTACTCCGGCATAGATCCTGTAAGAGCGGGGAACAGACCCAGCCCGATACTCGGATAAGATGCCGAAGTCCTCGGGACTTTGTTCCCGCAACGATCGGAGCGGGTGGTCCTCGACGGCGAAGTCGGAATCAGCCGTGGACTCAACCTCATATTCTTTTTCTCTCCAGTCGCGGCCGCCTTCGAGCGGCGATTCGGATTCACACCAACTTACCGCAGCAATTGGCTCCGCTTCAGCGACTTGCGATGCGTAGCCCTCCGGCGAGTTGGTTAGGGGTTTGCCACACATCCCGCAAAATCTCTGCAGCGCTGAGTTTGTGTGTCCGCAGGATCCGCAAATGGGAGCAGGCTCGTCAGCGGCCGCGAGTGAACTCAGTAACGGAAGTTCCTCCGAATGTTTCTCTACCCTTGCAGGGATGTTCTCGTCATGCGCAGGTGGAGCTGAAACCGACTCTGACGTGGAATTTTTTTCAAGTTCTCGAAGTAACTCGGCGATTGCTTGCCCGCGCTTCTCGGGCGGGCTGGTGAAATACACTTCCGCCCATCGTCCCATGTGCGCCGCCAGCAAGGGATTCAGAAGCGGATTGAGCTCTGGATCCGGCAAAGTGCTGGCTTTGGACTCGTCTGTATCTCGCGCCACTGTTATTCTCCGCAAGAAAAGAGATAGGTATGATTGCACTCCCGGCGAACTAAGGTTGTCAAATCGCTTTACACGAAAAAATGATGGCGGAAAAGGAGGGATCAGTCACAGGCTTTTCGGGATGCAGGTTCGAACTGGTCCAATTGCGCATCGCGCTGGCTGGCGAACTTGCCTTTAGGAGTCTTGCCATAGAGGTCGGAACCGGGACAGTAATACAGCGCTGTGTGCAGGTCAATCCACACCTGTGTGTCAGGATTGCCTTTGTATTCCGGAGCTTCGGGAGCCTCGGCCAGTCCGAGATTGATCAGGAGCTTGTCGAACATGGAAAGATCGGCGTCCGGGGCTGGCGGCTTGCGCCGGGTTGCGCTCCCGGAAACTGCAGTGCCACTCCCATTCGCACCCACGGGGTGGCCGGACAATAGGCCCCAGCGAATGACGGCTACCACCAAAATGACCGCTACCGCGAGATAAAAATCGCCGCGCCGGGCGCGCCAGAAGCGCGCCAGTGCGCTGGGGGAGCGTGTCTCGCCCAGTGCCTCCAGAAAATCCCGGGCTTTCGCCGCCGAACTCCACGGGAAATCTTGCAGCTTGGCCAGTGTGGTGGGGGGAGATTCGAGATCGCCTCCCTCGCGCTGCAGCTCCTGGGATAAGAGCGATCGGATCGCATCCTCATCGGAACTCGCGGCGATTATTGGCCCCGGCAGAGCGTCATTCTCGTTCAAGCCCGGCGCAGAGAACGGCTGAGGCTGGAGAGGTTCGATCTCCGTTGAGTCGTCTGCCGCAGCGTTTGCGGCCTTCGTGCTCTCGCGCGCCGCAATCACGCCTGCTGCCGCCCGAGGCGAGGTTCCGTTGGGAGGCGCGGCTGGGGCCTCCTGGCTGGCCTGTTGCATGTGCAACGCCGAGGCAAGCTTACGCTGCATGCTGGAGTCATCACTGTCGCCAACCCGCGGAGCGCCACACTTGCCGCAAAACTGTTCTTCTCCCACCAGCTTGCTGCCGCACTTCCAGCAGACAAAATTCTCTGCCGCGCTCCCTGCGCTCACGACAGAATTCTTGCCGGCGGCCGCAGAAGCTTGATCCTCTGCGAGAACCGCCAAATTCGGCCTGAGCTTCTCGATTGCGGCCAGCATCGAAGAGCGTTCCGCGGCCATGGATTTCTTTAACGCCGACTCGGCATCCCGGCCAATCGCTTCCGTCACCAGGCCCGCCATCAGTTGGCAGGTGTGGATGTCCTGCTCCACGAAGCCGCGCAATTTGTCGAAATAGAGTTCCAGAGCGCCCACAATGCTGCCATTGTGATAGATAGGCACCGCGATCAGCGATTGGATTTTCCGTGCGCGGCACAAGTCCGGATCGAATAAGAATTCCGTATCCACATCCGGCGTGCGCAGTACCTGGCCGGTGCGCACGCTGGCGGCGCAAATAGCCGTCTCCAAGGGAACTTCACTCCCCAAGGGCAGGGCCGGAGCCCCGGCTCCGGCCCGGTAGCGAACGGTTTTTCCGTCCAGAATCCCAATCGCCGCGCCGCTGGCGTTGGTGATGCGCGCGACCCTCTCGGCGATCACCGCCATGGCCTTGTCCGATTCCAGGTGACGAATCTGAATCTGGTGCTGGGCTTCGACAATCTCGGCCAGCGTGAGAGTGTAATCGCTTTCGGGGCGCGAGCTTTCTTCCGGGCGCTGGCTGCTTCTTTGCAGCGCAGCCAGGGTATCCGCCTCTTGCTGCCGGAGCTGTTCGCTGTGCAACTCCAGGCTCTCCTCCATCTGCCGCACTTCGCGGTTATGCTCCTGGAGCACGAAGGCCGCTTCCAGCAGTTTGGCAAAAGCCTGCTCGTCGAGATCTGGTTTGTTCTTGGGCTCGGTCACAATTTCCCTTGCGGCGTTTGCTGCCAGCCTGCGTGGGCGGAGGTGGCCCCGCGGAAACCAAGCCTATTCTAGTGCAATTCCTCCTCCAAGCAACCCGCATGAGGAATTACTTCCGTAAGGGCCGCACATTTCTGTTGAGGTGGTCATTCGCGGCCATAGGACTTGGGAGGCAGCAGGAATTGAATGCCGAAATAACCGAGAAAGTACGACTGATTATTGTGCGTGGGTTCAAGGCTGCGTCCCGCCATGAAGAGGAGGATGACCGGGCTATGGATTTTGTAGCGGCCACCGAAGTCGATGGTTGGCTGGTATGCGGAAGGATGGAAAGTTCCTTGAGAATAGAGTTCGATGTCCCCTTCGAGCTTTGCAGTGAAATCGTGGCCGATGACGAGACCTGTGACCCATCCGTCCGGTCCTTTATGGACGAACTGATAACCGATCTCGTAATCCACATCGACCGGGCCAAATTTCTTGGAGAATTCGAAGGGCAGAAGGAAGGCGTCGCTGGCCGGAGTGATCCCGCGGCGGACGGCGTCGTTGGGGTTGTTGAGGAAGAGCTGAGGGAAAACGGAGATGTGGAGGGCAGACTCCCCATGGTCGAGGAAACGCCACTTTACGCCGGGATTGGATTGACCCAGGCCATACGCGGTCTTGGAAGAGGGATTTTGAACCCTAAGCCAGGCGTTTTCATAAGTGAGCTGGATGCGATCGCCAATGCCGAAGTTGATGTCGAGGTCCGGAGTGTGGGAGACGGACTGATCGCTGTAGAAAAATGGCATGTAGCCGAGATTGATCTCCCAGTTGAGATGGCCGGGCGTGCCTGGATCGTTGGTGTAGTAGGGCGGGCCGCCTTGGGCAAATGCGGATGTAGCCGCAAAACAGACGACGAGGATCAGACTCCGCCAAACCGCCAGAGGCGAGACCTCCACGTCTGTGGGCGGCGCCTGTGCAGAAGGCGCAACTGGGGCCATCGGCAGCCCCAGAGTGAAAAAGGTAGATGCCCATTCGTATCCAGATTGGGAAAGCAGGCTTTCCTTACCTGGCGAGTGAAGCCTTGCAGTTCTCACACCCTACCTCGCGAATAAGTTTGCGGAGTTACGAACATGATTAAAAGTCTGTAAACAATGGTTTTATCTCTGCTGGGCGGGCAACCCGGATGCCGCAACCGCTGGGCTGCATCTGCTTCCCGGAGAATGGGATAAATGGGCAGTCGAAGTTGTGGGGCAGCCATCTACTTGCGTGTCCTCGGCCCGATATGGGAAGAACAAGCCTAGCATGGAGTTTCTAAAGTTCTTCTGAAAAACCCGGCCCTTGTCCCTAAGTGCAAGCACATGCAGGTCTTACAAATGCGCAAGTGGCAGGCGAAAGTTTGGCGAAAAATGTGCAAATGGATAAGGCGGAACGAAAGTAAGGATATCCAAGGATGACCGAAGGAGGAACTGCCGCGATGGACCTCAATGGAATGAAGGTTACACCCAGGGATCAGCAAGTGCTCGACTTATTGGTGCAAGGTTGCAGCAATAAGGAGATCGCGGGCCAGTTGAGCATCAGCCCGCGCACCGTAAAGCAGCACTTGCGGACGCTTTTCCTGCGCGCCGGAATCAGGGATGGCCGTAAGCGCGTGAAGCTGGCGATTGCAGCGTTTGACGATAAGGAGGAAGTGGTTCTATGATGCCGCGCGAGCGTTTGACTGCGAAAGAAATTCAAGTGGCTGACCTGGTTTGGCAGGGGCTTACGAATCGTGAAATTGGCAAACTCGTGGGTACTACGGAGCAGGTGATCAAGAATCACCTGCGCAGTATCTTCGATAAGCTCGGCGTCTGGAGCCGACTCGAGTTGGCCATGTATGTTGCCAGCCACGGTGGAAAGAACTGGCTGGAAGATTCCGATCGTCCGAGTTTTGCCTTGGGCCGCGCTGCGGCGAGTTAGGCGGATGCAGCGGCAGTCCCCTCCGACCGTGCTGCCGCATCTTTCGAATCTGGGCAATTGCAAGGGGCTGCACTCGGCTTTTGGGTGGTAGAGGTTTCCGAGCGAATGCAGCAGCTTTAGGCTTGCCCACTTCTGCAAAAGGTTTACGTCAAGCCCGTCAACAGCGGTCGTGAGGCCAGGGTAAGGTATTGAAAAATATAGACTTTTTCGTTCTCACTGTCGGCCTATAAATTGCAGTGGGAATCCCGATCCAAAGCGAGCGGGCTCATCGTCGGCAGGGAGCCGGCTCCGCAATCCCAGGGCGGGGCGGCAATGGACTACAAAGAGACCTTCTGGATGGCGTGCGATTCTACCGAGCAGTTGCGCGCGGAGTATGGTCCATTTCACACGCGTGCCGAAGCCGAAGCCGAGGCCCGCAAGCTGGGATTCAGTTACTTGCTGCGCTACGAGCACCTGCTCGATGAAAACGAGGTGATCCAGGAGGTTCGCTGCATCTTTCTGGAATTGCCTGGCTCGGTTTTGGCGGAAGCTTCCGCCATTAGTCTGCACACCCGTTGCGCCGCCTGCGGCGCGAGCGCTACTCACGATAAGCCCTGGCAAGCTGAAGTATGGGCGGACATCCACGAGTTTGAGCACTCCCGCCACCGCGTGCGGCTCTTCGAACATGCACGCGGCAAGGGACTGAAGGAAATCGGCGGCTGGCGTGGATAGGCTCCCGCTGGGGTGCGAAGACTTCCTTACGCCGATGCCGACAGTTCGCTGGCTGCGGCCCGATCGAGGAACCAGATTAGTTTGCCACTGGGCCTGATCAGTTTGGAGGGGTATTTATCGCCCGGAGCGTTGCCCTCCAAAACCTCATGTAGAACCGCCGCCTTGTCGGCCCCGCTCACTAGGAACGCAACCCGGCGCGCCGCATTCAGGACTGGCAACGTGAGCGTGATGCGGTAGGCATGCAGCTTCTCCACCCAGTTTGCCACCACGAGGCGCGATTTCTCCCGCAAGGCCGCTGTCTCCGGAAACAAAGACGCGGTATGTCCGTCCGGCCCCATGCCCAGCAGGATCAGATCGAAGCGGGGAAATTCGCCCGGCGCCACGGCGAAAAACTTCCGCAGAGTCTGCTCATAAGCGTCGGCCGCGGCGGAAGCATCCGGATCCTCGGCGGGGACACGAAAGATATTGGCTGGCGGGATGGGAACCTTCGACAGAAGAGTTTCTTCCGCCATGCGGTAATTGCTTTCCGTATCCGTCGGTGGAACATGGCGTTCGTCGCCCCAGAAGAAGAATACTTGCTGCCACGGAAGGCTCGAACTCGCATTCGCCGCGATGAGAGTGTACAAACTCCTGGGAGTCGAACCACCGGAGAGCGCAATCGCGAAGCGCCCGCGCTGGGCGATTGCCTCGGTGGCGGCCAGTATGGCCTCCTCGGCGGCCGCTTGAAAAAGATCCTGCGGCGTTGCAAGTCTGCGCAGCTCGATGGGCGCGCTCACTATACCCTCGCCGGCTCGCTGGACCTCGTGGCGGCACACCGGGCCGCACCCAGCAGACCGGCCTTGTCGTTGATGATGACTTGCACCGAAATGCTCTCCAGAAGCGGACGCAATCTGCCCTTATCCAGGAAGGCGCGCATGAACGCCGGGCCGGTGAGCTTGGGAAGAATCTTCGGCGAGATTCCTCCGGCGAGAAACATTCCGCCGGTGGCCATGGCCTTGAGAGCCAGATTGCCCGCTTCCGCGCCGTAAACCGAGAGCCACAGATCGAGCGCGGCTTCCGCCAGCCGATTTGTGCCGTCCAGGGCGGCACGGGAAATCGCCGCAGCTGAATCTCCCCGCGCGGCTTGCGCGGCAAATCCGGCAGGCTCTTCAGCACTACATTTCGTGCCCAGAAACTCATACACGTTGACCAGGCCGGGTCCGGAGAGGATGCGTTCGTAACTGACGTGTCCGTAGCGGCTGGCCAGAAATTGCAACAGCTGGATTTGCAGTTCCCCCTGGGGCGCGAAATCCGAGTGCCCACCTTCGCAGGCGAAAACCTGGTGCCGGCTGCCGTTCCAGAACAATCCGGCTTCTCCCAAGCCGGTTCCGGGCGCGATGACCGCCTGATTGCCAACAGACGGCGCAACCGCGTTGAGCGATACCAGATCTTGCGCGTTCAGCGCCCCGATGCCCCAGGCGCTGGCTTCGAGATCGTTGATCAACAAAGTGGCGGGTAGATGAATCTGTTTCGCGAGGCGGGACTGCTCGATGATCCAGGGAAGATTGGAGGTCTCCACGCGCCCGTTACGCACCGGCCCGGCAATGCCGAAGCAGGCGACCTCCGGCTGCACGGCGGAATCCTTCAGAAACTGGGAGACAATCTCGCCCAGTTCGCTGTACTCGCGGCTGGGAAACACGCGCTCGAAAACCAAACGCAAATCGCCGTTCTGGGGTTGAAAACAAGCTAGTCTAGCGTTAGTTCCTCCAATATCGCCGGCCAGGATCATTTCTCGAAGTTCCTCCAGCGCCGGCCATCGCGCTCCAATAGTTCGTCGGCCTCTTTTGGTCCCCAAGTACCGGAAGCGTAATTCGGAAAGTTCCGCGGGGGCAGCGCCTTCCAAAGATCCAGCATGGGGTTTACCACGCTCCAGCCCGCCTCCACCATGTCCGCGCGCTGAAACAGCGTCTGGTCGCCGATCATGCAATCGTGCAGCAGCCGCTCATAGCCGGTGCTGGGCTGCTTTCCAAAGTATTCCTGATATTCGAAGTTCATGTCCACTGTTCCCAGGCGCATGACCGGGCCCGGCACCTTGGCCGCGAATTGCAGCGAAATGCCTTCCTCCGGCTGAATGTGCAGCACCAACTGGTTTGGCATCAGATGTCCGACCGAGGTATCCCGGAACAGCACAAAGGGCGCCTGGCGAAACTGGATCACGATATGTGTATTGCGTGCCGGCATGCGTTTCCCGGTGCGGAGATAGAAGGGAACGTCGGCCCAGCGCCAGTTGTCGATGAGCAGTTTCATGGCGACGAAAGTCTCCGTGCGCGAATCCGGAGGAACATCGCCTTCGGAACGGTATGCCGGAACATGCTCGCCACCCGAGTTGCCCTCGCCGTACTGTCCGCGCACCGAGCGGCTGAGAACTTCCTCGTCGCTGATGGGCTGGATGGCGTGCAAAATCTTGGCCTGTTCGTCGCGCACGGCATTGGCTTCGAAGGAAATGGGGGGCTCCATGGCGGTGAGGCTGATGAGCTGCATGATGTGGTTGGGCACCATGTCGCGCAGCGATCCCGCGTGGTCAAAATAGCTGCCGCGGCCTTCCACACCTACGGTCTCGGCCACGGAAATCTGTATGTGATCGATATAGCGGCGGTTCCAGATGGGCTCGAAGATCCCGTTGGCAAAGCGGAACGCCATGATGTTTTGCACGGTCTCTTTTCCCAGGTAATGGTCGATGCGGTATATCTGCTTTTCCTCGGCGAGCTTGAGAATCTGCTGGTTGAGCGCTTTGGCCGACTCCAGGTCGTGACCGAACGGCTTCTCGATAATCACCCGGCGCCAGTGATCGTTGTTTTGCTCCATCAGTCCATTGGCAGCGAGCTTTTCAACGATGGGGCCGAAGAAACTCGGGGCCGTCGCCAGGTAATAGAAAACATTTTGATGGGTGGAGTATTCGCGGTCGATCCGGGCAAGATGCTCTTTGATCTGGGGGTAAAGCTGGTCGTCGCTAAAATCGCCGGCAAAGTAATAGAAGCGGCGCGCGAAGTTTTCCCAGGTTGCGGCATCGATGCAGTCGCCGCAGTACTCTTTGACATCGTCGAGGATCCGCTTGCGAAAATCTTCGTCCGACATCGGCTTGCGGGCCACGCCCAGCACCGCAAACTCCTTGGAGAGCAGGTCCGCCCGAGCCAGGTTGTACAGCGCGGGAATCAACAGGCGCGCCGTCAGATCCCCGGCCGCGCCGAAGATCACCATCACACAAGGGTCCCCTTGTTTACCGATGCGCGGTGCGGGTGCCGTGGGTTTTTCCGCCAATTGAGCCGTCATAGGTTCCTTTGCGATCTCCCCGGGGCGTTATGCGGTTTTCTTAGTCTCGGTTGCTGTGCCGCCAGCCCCTTCCCCAGCTTCCACGTGGCCGCCAAATTTCTGCCGCATGGCAGAGAGTATCTTCTCCGCGAACGTGTGTTGCTGCCGCGACCGGAAACGCACGTACAATGCCGCGGTCAGCACATCGGCGGGCACGGCTTCTTCGACTGCGGCCTGGATCGTCCAGCGCCCCTCGCCGGAATCCTGCACGTAGCCTTCGTATTCGGCTAGCGTGGGATTCTCGGTCAACGCCATGGCGGTTAGATCGAGCAGCCACGAACTGACGACACTGCCGCGCCGCCAGACTTCGGCGATATCCGGGAGATTCAAGTCGTAGCGAATATTCTCCGGCAACTCTTTGCTGGTGGCGTTCTTGAAAATATCGAAGCCTTCGGCATAAGCCTGCATGATGCCGTATTCGATCCCGTTGTGCACCATCTTTACAAAGTGGCCGGAACCCGATGGGCCGCAGTGGATATAACCTTCTTCGGCCGTGCCGCCGAGTTTTTCCCGGCCCGGAGTACGAGGAATGTCGCCCTTTCCTGGCGCCAGAGTTTTGAAAATGGGATCGAGCCGCTGTACCGCTTCGTTCGGCCCGCCAATCATCATGCAGTACCCGCGATCCAGGCCCCAGACGCCGCCGCTGGTTCCCACGTCCACGTAGTGAATGCCTTTGCCTTTGAGTTCACCGGCGCGGCGCACGTCATCCTTGAAATAGGAATTGCCGCCGTCGATGATGGCGTCGCCGGTTTGCATGTGCTGCGCGAGTTTCTGCACGGTCTGCTCGGTGGCGCCGCCTGAAGGAACCATAACCCAGACCGCGCGCGGCGGCGTGAGCTTTCCCACCAGATCTTCCAGCGACGACGAACCGCCGGCGCCTTCGCCCTGAAGGCGCTTCACGGCATCCGCACTCAAATCCGAGACAACGAGTTGATGTCCGCCGCGCATCAGGCGCCGCGTCATGTTCGCGCCCATGCGGCCTAGACCTACCATTCCCAACTGCATGTGTTGCTCCTTACCCCACGCAGCGCGCGGTAGCCGCCCAACTATCCCAGCGCCTTTTGTATCGCCGCTGCCAGTGTCGCCAAGCCCGATTCCACATCGTGCAGATGCACGTGGAGCGCGCGCCGTCCGCGCTCGGCTAATACTTGAAAATCGCCGCGAGCTTGCGCCGCCTTCACCACGCCAAAAGTGTATTTCTGTTCGGGCACCGGCAATTCCAGCGCATCGTCGCAAGTCACCTGCAGGAACACTCCGGAATTCGGGCCGCCTTTGTACGCCTGTCCGGTGGAATGCAGAAAACGAGGTCCAAAGCCCAGGCAGGTGGCCACATGCTTCCGGTCGCGGACCGCAAGCCGTATCGCCTGCAATTGTTTCACGTGTTCGTCGTTCATCTGGATATATCCCAGCAGCGCAAAGTAATCACCGGCACCGATGCGGCCGAGATGGGCCTTCAAATATCCACCCAGCGACTTGTCTTCAACCGCGGCCCGCGTTAGGTATGCGGCATTCTTCTCGTCGGTGAAGAGCTTGATGCCGCCGTTTTCGGCGATAGCTTTTTCTGCCGGCAGGGAACCGGTCTTCTCGTATTTCGAAGTCAAATTCCGCGTCGCAATCTTGCTGGCTTCGACATCGGGCTGATTGAAAGCATTGATCCCGATGATGGAACCGGCAACCGCGGTGGCAATCTCCCAGCGGAAGAATTCCGCCCCCAAGTCGTAATTGTCGGGCATCGAAATCCGCACCACCGGGTGACCGGCCTTTTCAAGCGCAGCCAGTTTGGTTTCCGTCTTAACATCGGTTGCAAAATCGGTGTGCACGTAGGCGAACACGCGATCATTGCCGTAAACTTCCGGCGCTGCCAACTCTTCGCGGTCCACAGGCACAATGCCCTTTCCCACCTTACCCGTGGACTCGGCCAGCAATTGCTCGAGCCATGCGCCGAGGTCGGAAAGATCCGGAGAAGTGACGATGGTGACTTTATCGCGGCCAGTCTGTGCTGCCGTGCCCAGAATAATTCCAAGGGCCGCACCGGGATTTTGCTCGATGGGCACCGTAGGCCCGCACGCTCTCACCATTTCCTGCGCACGGTCGAGGAACTTCTTGGTGTCGATTCCGATCACAGCGGCAGGAGCCATGCCGAAGTTCGAAAGCGCCGAATAGCGGCCGCCGATCGAAGGACGGCCAAAGAAAGTATGCCGGAAACGGTCCGCTTCCGCTACCTGCTGCATCTTGGAGCCAGGATCGGTGATGGCCATGAAGTGGCTGCCGGCCCGATCCGCGCCCACGGTCTGCTTCGTACGCTCGAAGAAGTATTGCTTGAAAATGTTGGGTTCGAGAGTGCTGCCCGACTTGCTCGAAACAATGAAGAGCGTCCGGGCGACATCGATCTTGTTTTCAAACGCCTTCACCTGCGCGGGGTCGGTGGAGTCGAGCACGTGCAAATTGGGGTACCCGGCAATTTTGCCGAAAGTCTTGGTCAGTACTTCCGGGCACAGACTCGATCCTCCCATGCCCAGCAGAAGAGCGTCTTTGAAACCCGCGCTCCAGACCTCCTTAGCCAGGTTCCGCAATTCGATGGGATGAGCGATCTGGTCTTCGACAATGTCCAACCAACCCAGCCAGTCCGCCTCGTCGCTGCCGGTCCATAGCGTTGCATCTCGCGCCCAAAGGCGTTGCATCTTGCCGCTTGACTGCCAGTCGCTCGTGGCTGTCTTTACTGCGGCGGCAAGGGCGTCCGGCAGAGAAGATTTCAGGCGGATCAAGCGTTCTGTCCTTTGTGCTCGATGCTTTTTTCCACGGCGGCCAGCAGTTTGAGGAACGCATCCGCAAACAGCTTTACTCCATCCTCCGTCAGCTTGGTGGTCGCCTCGTTGATCGAGATGCCGGCTCTTGCCAGATCGTCCATCACCTTTTGCGCTCCGTCGACATCCTCGGTGAGGCTGTTGCGCAGGCGCCCGTGATCGCGAAACGCATCCACCGTGGCCGGAGGCATCGTGTCAACGGTGTCGGGTCCGATCAGTTCCTCCACGTACATCACGTCACGATATGCGGGATTCTTCGTGCTGGTGCTTGCCCACAGCACGCGCTGGGTCTGCGCGCCTTTGGAAGCCAGAGCATCCCATCGCGGACCGCTGAAGATGCGTTGGTAGCGCCGGTAGGTTAACTTCCCATTGGCAATTGCCACTTTGCCCTTCAGGCTCTTCAGCAGCGCCTGCTGTTGCACATCCGTGGCGGTCTTCAGCTTGTCGTCGATCAGCGAATCCACCAGGGTGTCGATGCGGCTGATAAAGAAGCTGGCGACTCCCGCCATTTTTTTGAGATCCCCGCCGCGCTTCGCCAAGTCCTCGAGTCCGGCAATGTAAGCTCCCGCTACCTTCTCGTACACTTCCTGTGCGAACAACAAAGTCACATTGACGTTGATGCCTTCGCCGATCAGTTGGCGAATTGCCGGCAGTCCTTCCGCCGTGCCCGGAACCTTTATCATGACGTTCTCGCGGCCCACGGCCTTCCACAGACGGCGGCCTTCGTCGATCGTCTCCCGGGTTTGCAGAGCGAGCAACGGAGAAACCTCCAGGCTGACGAACCCATCTCGAAATTTCGCACTCTGATACACCGGCTGCAGCGCATCGGCGGCGTCTTGAATGTCGCGGATCGCAATCTGTTCGTACCGGGCGGTTGCGTCGAGATCACGCCGCGCAGCCAGCGATTGCAACATGTCGTCGTATAGATGACTGTCGGCAATCGCCTTCTCGAAGATGGACGGGTTCGAAGTCATCCCGCGGAGGCCGTCGTCGGCAATCATCTGTTTCAGTTTTCCGCTGGTGATCAAATCGCGCCGGATATAGTCGAGCCACGTGGACTGTCCGTAGCTGAGCAATGCCTTGAGGGGATTCGTGGCTTTTGTGTTTTCCAGAACTTCAGTTGAGGGCATAATGATTTCTCCTTGGACCGACAGCGGACCGTCATGGTCCGATAAAACTTGGTTGCATAAACATTGCTCGCCAGTTGCAGCTACTTCTCGGCAATGGCCTTGCGCGCTTCCGCGACTACCGCATCCGCGGTAAAGCCAAAAAACTTCAGCAAGTCTTTCAGCGGCGCCGAAGCGCCGAAGCGGTGCATGCCGATCTTTCGTCCCTTCAGCCCGATGTAGCGCTCCCAGCCAAACGTGGCCGCCATTTCCACCGATACCCGCGCCGTCACCGAAGACGGCAGAACGCTCTCTTTGTAAGCTGCGTCCTGCTGTTCAAAGATTTCCCAGGAAGGCATGCTTACTACTCGCGCCCGTACGCCCTCCGCCTTGAGTTTTTCGTAAGCCTCGACACACAGCGAAACCTCGCTGCCCGTACCCATCAGAATCACATCCGGTTTGCCGTTGGGCGCGTCGGCCAGAATATAGGCGCCTTTTGCCGTGCCGGAGGCCGCGCCGTATTTCGTGCGGTCGAAAGTTGGAAGATTTTGCCGCGTCAGCACCAACGCCGCCGGCTGATGCTGCAACCGAGCAATGATCTTCCACGCCTCGACCACTTCGTTCGCATCTCCCGGACGAAGCACAACCAGATTCGGCATCGCACGCAAGGACGCCAGCTGTTCAATCGGTTGATGGGTTGGCCCGTCTTCTCCCACTCCGATCGAATCATGCGTGAAAACGAAAATCGACGGAATCTCCATCAACGCGGAGAGCCGGATGCTGGCGCGCATGTAGTCGCTGAAATTAAAGAAAGTCGCGCCAAAGGCGCGGATTCCACATACTGTGAGCCCATTCACGCTCGCGCCCATTACGTGTTCGCGGACGCCGAAATGCAGGTTGCGGCCCGCGTACTCGCCCGCCTGAAAGTCGCCTGCGCCTTCAAATTTGAGCGTGGTCTTGTTCGAAGTAGCCAAGTCCGCCGAGCCGCCGATGAGCCACGGAATGTTCTGTGCCAGCGTATTCAGCACCTTTCCTGAACTCTCGCGTGTTGCCACGCCCTTGGGGTCCGCCGGAAACATGGGCAGGTTCTTGTCCCAGCCGCTCGGAAGTTCGCGGCGCTGCACACGATGTAGCCCGTCGCCTAATTCGGGATATTTCTGCGAGTAGTCGGCAAACAGCTTCGCCCACTTTGTCCGCGCGTCATGCCCGCGCTTTCCGATTCCATCCCGGAAGTGCTCGCGCACGCCTTCCGGCACCAGAAACTTCGCATCCTCCGGCCAGCCGTAAAACTTCTTCGTCAACCGTACTTCTTCCTCGCCCAGCGGTTCTCCGTGCGCCGCATTCGTGTCTTGCTTGTGCGGCGATCCATAGCCAATGTGGCTGTCCACAATAATCAAGGTTGGACGATCCGTCGTCTTCTGGAACGTTTCAAAAGCCCGCGCCAGCATCTCCAGATCGTTGGCATCGGCGACACGCGTCACATTCCAGCCATAGCCGACGAAGCGCGTAGCCACATCTTCGCTGAATGACCAATTCGCGGGACCGTCGAGTGTGATGCCGTTGTGGTCATAGATCCAGCACAGGTTCGAAAGCTTCAGATGGCCCGCCAGCGACGCGGCTTCGCCGCCGATGCCTTCCATCAGATCGCCATCGGAACACAGGGCGTAGACGTTATAATCGAAAATCTCGAACTCCGGCCGGTTGAAATTCGCAGCCAGCCAGCGGCCCGCGATCGCCATCCCCAAGCTATTTCCTACGCCCTGGCCGAGCGGTCCCGTCGTAGTTTCCACGCCGGTGGTGAGGTGCGATTCTGGATGCCCAGGCGTCCGGCTTCCGAGTTGACGGAAGCGTTTTATCTCCTCCATGGGGACGGCCAGCTCCTTCAGAACTTCGCCGTTCTCGCCGACTCTGCGCACGCCCGCAAGATGAAGCATGGCGTAGAGCAGCATGGAGGCGTGGCCGTTCGAGAGCACAAAGCGGTCGCGGTTCAACCACGTCGGATCTTCCGGGTCAGAGCGCAGAAATTCCTGCCACAGGCAGTAGGTCACCGGCGCCAGGCCCATGGGCGCGCCGGGATGTCCGCTGTTGGCCTGTTGTACCGCGTCAATCGCCAAGGTTCGAATGGTGTTAATGCACAGCGTGTCCAGTTGCTTGCCGGTTACTAACGCCTGTTCACTGGCTACCATGCGACGCCCGCTCCTCCCAGGGACAACTCTGCCTTCACTTGGGTTGTTCCCTGGCTAGTCTAATTAGAGTTCCGAGGACAGAAAAGGGTTTCAGATACGCACCGAGTGTACCAATTTCCTGCAGAACAATGTTTGCCGATCTGTGAAAAACCAAGGGAAGTTGCAGAAAACGCGAGGGCGGGCAAAAACGAGAAAACACCGGCTATTTTAATAGTTGCAGGTAGTTGCTTTCGCTGGTCGACACTCTGGTGGTTTCCTGGACATACTTGAGAAATTGGCGGAGATTCTCTTTTTCGGCGGGCTCCATCCCGGAGAAGCGAATGCGCACTCCCACGGCGGGCGCACTGCGAGTGACTACTCCGTTCAGCGCGAAACCTTTCACCCAGATTTTGCCGCTCGTGACCCAGAGTCCGATTTCCACCTTGGCGCCGCCGCCAATGCGAGTGGCGGTTTCCACCTGGCATCCACCCAGGCTGGTGTTGGAGAGATTGCCCCAGATGGGAGCATCCGCGTCATCGATGCACAGCTCCACGGCCACAAAACACTTGATCCTGGGATGACGCCGGCGATCTTGCCCCAAGTTGGGGCTGAAGATATCGGGCTCAAACGGAGGAGTAGCTGCGGCCGTGGTAGGCACCGGCTGCGGTTGGGGTTCCTTCGCCGCCTGGGTTAAGGTTGCGGCTGGGCTGGAAGCCTGTTTGATCTCGCGCATGGCCGCGAGGAGAGCTTGGTCTCTTCGATCCGGCGGCGCATCGCGGTAGGTCTGCAGCAGCTTTCCAATGTTCCGTGCCAGGTCCGGGTCGGCCAACAGGCCCGTCCAGTCTGTTCCCGCCGCTGCGTTAGACTTCGAGTCAGTCATGGAAGTGCGCGTTCTTGCAGCCGTTATTCCTATTCCAGTGACGTCCGGTTTCAGCTTGAACCTAGGGTCACCCTTCCACAAGATGACCTAAGTCACCTCAGTGGACCTCGGAAGTGACATCTTTCGGAGGCCGGGTAAGAATTTCCGCGGAAAGCTCTCAGTCGATGGGTTCCAGGCCTTCCAGGTAGCTCTCCAGCGAAACCTGCTGTTCGTGGGTGAGGGAAAGAAATTCGAAGCCGTATTGGCATCCGCGGCGGTAGCGGATCACCGCTCGCACGTCCCAGGGAAGCGCCGATCCCGGAAGCGCGAAACTAAGGTTTACCACGTCGCCGCCATTCAGCTCCGCCGCCAGGAGAATACCAATTCCGGCTTTGGACAAATCCCTGCAGTGCCCCTCCAGCCGTTGGTACTGGATTCCCAGCAGATGGCTCACGGTGACTCGGAAGTCCCCGCGATACCGTGGGCTCCGCCGACGGCGACGGTCAACTGCGTTGGTTGCGGCCTTTGGGGTTGAAGATGACATGGCGGCTGAGTTGTGACTAGGGGAAGAACGACAGTTGAACAACTTCCGTGGTTTCTTCGGCCGCGGTCTCGAACTTCCACTTGCGTACCGCATCGTTCGCCGATTCGAGCAGCACAGGATTCCCGCCTATCACTTTGGTGGACTTAACGCTCCCATCCGCACGAACCACGATTTCCATTTTCACCACGCCCTTAACGTTCAGGCGCTTTGCCAGTTGCGGGTAAACGGGTGCAACCCTCTCGATCACTTTCCGCTCCAGCGGGGTTCGGGTTTGCGATGCGCACGGCAGCGTCCCCAGACTCGCGAACAATCCTATCGCAACGATCAAAGCGTTAATTCGGCGCATGGGGGAGCTTTTATCACTCTATCGGTGCTCGGTTTGGGAGCGAAGGTGTCGAAGGTAGCGGGCTTTCCGTTACAATCCCTTTTGCCGGTTAGCAGTACGGGATTCCTTCGTTGGCACCGGTTAGCCGATCATCTCTACGAAGTGTGACAGGCTACGGTTTTTGCATCGCGCATAGGTTTTAACGAATCCAAATCGAGACTGTATGTGTGACTGAGAAAGGCCGTCCCGATAGTTTGCTCACACCGGGACTTTTGTCAGAACCAGAAATGCCCTTTTTGCCAGCCAAACCAGCCCGCATCCTGGTGTTTGCAGTGATGATTCTCTTCCCCGTGGCCAGCCTTGTGGCACAGACATCTACCCCCCCGTCCATCTCTTTGCCCGGATCGCAGAGTCCATTCACCGGCAGCGAGCCGGAAGGCAAAGCGACTCCAGAAGTGCTGCAATTAACTTTCCAAGACGCCATCGACCGCGGACTGCGCAACAATCTCGGTCTGCTGCTCTCCGGCGATCAGACCATCGTGGCGCGGGGCGAGCGATGGAAAGAACTCAGCAATCTATTGCCTAACCTTCAGGCTCGGTTGCAGGAAGACGTCCAGACTCAAAGCCTTACGGCATTAGGCTTCAAGAGCAACGTTTTCCCATTTCCCGTTCCTCGGGTGATCGGTCCCTTCAATTATTTCGATGCGCGCGCCTCGCTCAGTCAGTCCGTTTTCAACTTCAAGGATTTCGAGGAGGAACGCGCCGCCTCCGAACGCCTGAAGTCGGCGCAGTACAGCTATAAAGATGCGAGGGAACTGGTTGTGCTTGCTGTGGGAAACGCTTACCTGCTGGCAATTGCCAACGCCGCCCGGATCGAAACCACGGAGGCGCAGGTGGCCAATGCCCAGGCTCTCTACAACAAAGCGGTCGACCAGCAGAACGCCGGACTAAGCCCCGCCATCGATACCCTGCGCTCTCGAGTGGAACTGCAAACGCGGCAGCAGCAACTGATTGCGGCGCGCAACGATTTTGCCAGGCAGAAGCTGTCGTTGGCCCGGATCATCGGCCTGGCTCCGGGGCAGGAGTTTTTGTTGACCGAGAAAGCCCCGTATCAGGCTTTGACTCCATTGCCGGTCGAAGTGTACTTGCAACGCGCCTATGCTTCCCGGGCCGATTATCAGGCGGCGCAGGCCCAGCTCCGGGCCGCGGAACTGGCGCATCGCGGCGCGGCTGCCGGCCGCTATCCCACCCTCGACATCGCCGCCAACTACGGCGACATTGGAGTGACCCCCGGCCAGTCCAATGGAACCTGGCAGGTGAACGGGGGACTTAACATTCCCATTTTCGCGGGAGGAAAAGTTCACAGCGATGTTCTGGAAGCCGATTCCCAGTTGAAGCAGGCGCGTTCGCAACTGGGTGATCTTCGCGGCCGCATCGACTACGAGGTTCGTGCCTCACTGCTGGATTTGAACTCGGCCGCCGATCAGGTCGAGGTCGCCCGCAGTTCCGTTGAACTCGCGGAAGAGGCCCTGACGCAATCCCGGGATCGTTTCAGCGCCGGTGTGACCGACAACCTGGAGGTGGTGCAGGCCCAGGAGACCGTCGCTGCCGCTCACGAGAGTTACATTCAGAGCCTTTACGCGCACAATCTGGCCAAAGTGGAACTGGCGCGCGCTATCGGCGACGCCGAGCAGGGAGTCAAACGATATTTGAAAGGCCAACCGTAACCGAAATCTATGGAACCGACGACGCAAAGTCCGCCCGCCGCTCCGCCGGATCAGCCCGCAACCAGCACCCAGCCCTTGCCGGCTACGGAACGAGACTTCCGCACTCGTCCCTCGCGCACCGCCGGCTCTGGCTTCCGCATCGCCGTCATCATCGCCGTGGCCGTGCTGCTGGTGGTTGGGTTTTTCGTATACCGCTATGTAACCAGTTACGAATCCACCGATGATGCCGAGGTGGATGGCCACATCAATTCCATCAGCGCACGCATTTCCGGCCATGTCGTCAAGTTGAACGTTTTGGACAACCAAGCTGTGCCGGCGGGCACAGTGCTGGTGGAAATCGATCCCGCGGACTATCAGGTTGCCTACGAGCATGCCAAAGCCGATTTCGAAAACGCGCAGGCAACAGCCGCCGGAGCCGGCGTGAATGTCCCCATCACTTCGGTCAACACCAGCAGCCAGGTTTCGGCTACGGAAGCCGATGTCGCCAGCGCCCGTGCCGGAATCTCCGCTGCCAGGCAGCAGTTCGAGGCTGCCAAGGCGCAACTCGATCAAGCCGCCGCCAACAACGTGAAAGCGCAGAACGACTTGGAGCGCTATAAACAGCTTGTCGATAAGCAGGAGATCTCGCAGCAGCAATACGATGAGGCCGTGGCCGCTGCCAAAGCCAGTGCCGCTGCCGTGGATGCTGCCCGCGCCATGGCGGACGCGGCCCAGTCGCAAGTCATCGAGGCCCAGGGAAAACTGGCGCAGGCGGAAGCCAACTTACGCTATGCCCAGACCGCCCCGAGACAGATGGATGTCATTCGCTCCAGATCCGCGGCGGCTCTGGCCGCGGCCCAGCAGAAGAAAGCCGACCTCGATCAGGCGCAATTGAATCTGCAATACACCAAAATCATTGCCCCGGTTGCGGGTGTCGTCAGCGACCGCACTGTTGAAGTCGGACAGAACGTAGCTCCCGGCCAGGAACTGATGAAGATCATTCCTCTCAACGATGTCTGGATCACCGCCGACTTCAAGGAGACCCAGCTGCGTAAGATGAAAGTGGGCCAGCCGGTTGACATCGAGGTCGATGCCAACGGCAGAAGTTATAAGGGCAAGGTGGATAGCATCGCCGGTGCCAGTGGCGCCCGTTTCAGCCTCCTGCCGCCGGAGAATGCGACCGGGAACTACGTAAAAGTCGTGCAGCGCATTCCGGTCAAGATTGTGCTCGATCCTGGAGAGAACAAAGATCAGTCGTTGCGGCCCGGCATGTCGGTCGAACCCAGGGTGTGGATCCGGCAATGAGCGCCGCTGCGCCCCCGCTGGAGAATGTCGAGGTTTGGCGTCCCGCGATCAATCCGTGGATCATCGCCATCACGGTTACGCTGGCCACTTTCATGGAGGTGCTCGACACCTCGATCGCGAATGTGGCGCTGCCGCACATCGCGGGCAGTCTCTCCGCCGGGCAGGATGAAAGCACCTGGGTTCTCACCTCTTATCTCGTCTCCAATGCCATTGTGCTTCCCCTGAGCGGTTGGCTTTCTTCCATCGTGGGCCGCAAGAACTTCTACATGGGCTGCGTGGCCCTGTTCACCGTCAGTTCTTTTTTGTGCGGATTGGCGCCGAACCTGGCCACACTCATCATTTGCCGCGTGCTACAGGGCGCGGGCGGAGGCGGACTGCAGCCCAGCGAGCAAGCCATCCTTGCCGATACTTTCCCTCCCGCAAAACGCGGCATGGCATTTGCCGTCTACGGCATCGCTGTAGTGACGGCGCCCGCCATCGGCCCTACGCTCGGCGGATGGATCACCGACAACTTCACCTGGCGCTGGATTTTTTTCATCAACATTCCAGTCGGGATTATTTCCCTGCTGCTTACCTCGCGGCTCATTCAAGACCCGCCTTTTATGAAGCGCCGCAAGCTCAGCGAGACCAAAATCGACTACATCGGCCTCGGCTTTGTCGCCCTGGGCCTGGGAACTTTGCAGGTTGTCCTCGATAAGGGACAGCGTGAAGATTGGTTTGAATCTCATTTCATCGTGATCCTCTCTCTCATCGCCGCAGCCTCGCTGATCTTCGTGGTCCTATGGGAGTGGAGGCACAAGGATCCCATTATCGATCTGCACCTGTTCCGCGAACGCACGTTTGGCATCTCCAACTTGCTGATGTTCATGTTGGGGTTTGCGCTCTTGGGCAGTACTCTCCTGCTGCCGCTGTTCACGCAGACCTTGCTCGGATATACGGCCGAGCGAGCGGGCCTGGCGCTGATGCCGGGTGGATTCACCATCATTCTTCTGCTGCCCCTGGTTGGATTCTTGCTCTCGCGCTACAGTCCGCGCTGGCTGCTGTTTTTCGGCTTGGTTGTTCTTTCCAGTTCACTGTTCCACATGACCGGTTTTAATCTGGATATGGATTTCCGGACTGTGGCTACTGCTCGCGTCTTCCAGGCTGCCGGAATGGCCTTTCTTTTCGTTCCCATTAATACCGCCGCCTATGCATTTCTCCCACGGGAGAAGAACAACGCTGCGTCTGGCTTGATGAACCTGGGCCGCAACATCGGCGGCAGTGTCGGGATTTCCCTGGTCACCACCATGCTCGATCGCCGCAGTCAGGTTCACCTGAACGACTTGTCCCGTCATCTGAGCGCCAGTAACCCCGCGTTCCAATCGATGCTGCATGGCGCTACGCAGGCCATGCGGGCGCACGGCTCTAGTGCTGCGTTTGCCACCCAGCAAGCCTACGCTTTGATTGAAGGTACCGCGCAGCGGCAAGCCACCATGCTCGCCTACATCGATGACTTCCGGCTGCTCGCATGGGCCATCCTGGCCATGGTCCCGCTGGTGTTTCTGATGAAAAAAAGCAAACCCGGCGGCGGTATGGCGGTACACTAGCTAGGTAGCCATGTTTCGTCTCATCACGATTGAGCGAGAGTACGGCTGTGGCGGCGGCGCCATCGCAGCGCAACTGGCCCAGCGTTTGGGTTGGAAGCTCTGGGACCAACTGCTGACCGAAGAGATTGCCCGGCTCGCCAATGTGGATCATTCCGCAGTGAGGCGCTGCGACGAGCGCATGGACAGCCGCTTCTACCGCCTGGCGAAAACCTTCTGGCGAGGCAGCTATGAGCGCAGTTCGCCGCTCAGCGCGCAGACCTTCGACACCGATTGCATGATGGCGATGATGGAACAAATCGCCGCCAGAATCGCTCAGGAAGGCAATGCGGTAGTGGTCGGCCGCGGCGCTCCCTATTTTCTGCGCGAGCAGCCCGACGCGTTTCATGTCTTTCTTTATGCGCCCCGCGCCGAAAAAATACGCCGCGTGCTGCAAGAGGGCTCCACGGAATCGGAGGCTAACGACCTCGTCGACACGGTGGACCGGGAACGCATCGCCTTCGTCAAACATTACTTTGACGCCGACTGGCCCACTCGTTCCCTCTACCACGTGATGATCAATACAGCCGTGGGAAATGAATCCGTCATCGAGACTATTCTCCACACCATGCATCTGGTCGAGGGCCGCCCGAAAGCGACGGACTACGAACGCCCCAAAGTTCCCAGCTCGGTCTAGATCAAACTGGGCGTTTGCCCTATAATCGGGCTGTGTTAACCGAAGAAGACAAACAGTGGATTAGCCAGCGGTTAGAGAAGGTGGAAACCACTCTTCTCACCGAGTTCCACAAGTGGGCATCCCCGGTCGAATTGCGTCAGCGGAGCCACGCCGCGGCTCTTCGCGCGCTCGACACCGAGGTTGAGGCTCTGTCAGACCGGCTCAAGAACCTCGAAGGCCGCTAATCGACCTCTCGTCAGAGCAGCCGTCCTTTGAACACGAGCTTGGAGTCAAGGCTCATGTCTTACCGGTCTGGGTTGGTGCCCACCCGCTCCGTCAAGGAAGTAATAGCGGACGTGCTCAAGGTGAAGCCGCCGGAGAAGCCTCAGAAGCGAAGAATCACAGCCAGAAATAAGAAGGCACTTTGATGGCACTCAAGCAAATTGCATATACGGAGACTAAAGGCGTCTGGAGCTGCACCGATTGCGGGTGGGAATCTGACGAGACGGATTCTCGGCGTAATCCAAGGCCGCCGGATCATCTGTGCCCAAAGCAAGAACGGCGGAAGCCAGCTTTTGACTCAAGTGATGGATAGATGAATCAAACTCTAAAGGACTTTCTCTTCCGTTCGATGATGATTGGGGCGGCGTTCGGTATACCCGGAGTATTTTTCCCTCAGACAAGAAAAGTTCTGCGGCTTCTAAGGGACCTCGAACCCGTTCAGGTCGCCACTGACATCTTTCAACTAATGATCGTTCTCACGCTCCTTGGACTGATTCTCCAAGGTATATTTCACCTTCTCCGTAGCGGGTTGCGCTCCTTCTCCTCGAAGGGGAAATCCAGTCTGCCGTGATTCTGTCGACAGCGAGGATCAAACGGGGTAGGCACGCAAGGAGCACTTCTTGTGACCCGGAAGATGCTCGAAGTGGTTTGCAATTTTCATGCTCTCATGCGCCTTCACTGGTTCCTTGCATTCTTCACAGGTTCCGTGCCTCTCGTCCCGCAAAACAGCTTCATTCGCGCTCATTCGCTTGCCGTTGCTGTCTAAAGCGTATCGCATGTGGCCCACGATAGATCGAGCAAGAAACGGATTCAAGTCTCAATTATAAGCAGCGGCTGGTTTGTCAAAGGCATAATTCCGCACAATTCCCTTGACTTCGACTCTCAAACCTGCAATCCTAATATTGCTCTACGCATTGGATATTTGACAACTTAATAGCAACCAGATAACTCCCGCGAACTCAATATTTTGCGAGCCGGACTCTTGATTTCACGGCACCTTGCCGACACCAGCATGGCTAAGTTCTTTGCACGGAATATTTTGCGGGTAAGTCATTTATTCCCAATATTTTAGGCAGGTTCGGCACGGACTGAAACCCGTAACCAGCTGATTCCAGGGATTTTACAAAGACCGATCCGTATTTTTTCCAACGTCAGATCTGACCACTGAGCACGGGTCACTGACCACTGCGGTTAGCCCGGTCGCCCCGACCGCTGCGGTGCTGGGCAGCAATCCTCCGCACAAACATCCGGCCGCGGACCCAGAGATCCTATCGCTCGCCGTTCCAACTGCGGATTCGTCCGCTCTTGAATCAGTTCGCGAATCATGCTGACGAACTTTGGATGCACGCCGACCGTCTTCGCTCGCGTCATGGGCAAGGCCAGCTGATCGCATACCTCCCGCGCTTGAACGTCCAGGTCGTACAGCACTTCCATGTGATCGGAGATAAAGCTGATGGGCGCCAGTACCACAGCCGATGCCAGATTCTGCACCTTCACCTGCGGCAGGTATTCGAGAATGTCCGGCCCAAGCCACGGCTGCCCCGGAGCGCCGCTGCGGCTTTGATAGACCAACGTGTCGTTTTTTTGCTCGATCGCTCCTGAAACCAAGCGCCGGACTTCTTCCAGTTGTTTCACATAGTCAGAGGTGTTCGCCATGGAAACGGGAATGCTGTGCGCGAGGTATACGATTTGCACATTGCCGCGCACGTCCGCGGGGACGGCATGCAGGGCATCGCGTACGCGCTCCACCGTGGCCTCTAAGAACAAAGGATGGTTGAAAAAGGCCCGCAGTTTGTCCACTTCCGGCGCGCCCGACTCAACTTCGCTTTGCGCGCGCGCGATGTCCTCGCGATACTGCCGGCATCCGGAATACGAACTGTAAGCCGAGGTCACGAAGCCAAGGGCTCGCTTTACACCATCGTGTTTCATTTTCCGTAGAGTCTCGGACAGCAGCGGATGCCAGTTGCGGTTTCCCCAATAAACCGGCAGCTTAATTCCGTTTCGCTCCAACTCCGCTTCCAGCACGGCGATTAGCTCCCGCGTTTGTTGGTTGATGGGGCTTTTGCCCTCGAAGTGGTAATAGTGCTCGGCTACGGTTAACATGCGCTCGCGCGGAATGTTGCGTCCGCGCAATACGTTTTCCAGGAATGGAAGCACGTCTTCCTTCGATTCCGGTCCGCCGAAAGAAACAATTAAGATAGCGTCGTAGTTCATATCGAACACTTGGTTTGTTCCACAGAAATCGCAGATGAGTTTTCCCGCAACCTTGAATCCTCAGTTGACATTCGCCCGTCTACAACGTCTCATGAACTGCTGCCGGTTGCCAAATGGACGCCGTCGAACTGACCAAGCCGCGTGGTACGCTTCTGCCAGAGCCTCTGGAGACGCCTAGTTTGATTGCCCGAGTCTTTAAAGCATTCCAATACCGCGATTTCCGCCTGATGTGGATTGGCGCCTGCACGTCCAGCATCGGCACCTGGATGCAAATCGTGGCGCAAGGCTGGCTGATCTACCGCCTTAGCCACTCGGCTTTCTTGCTGGCGCTGGATCAATTCCTGGGCGGGATTCCCATCTTTATGTTTTCACTGATCGGCGGCGTGGTGGCCGATCGCGTGGAGCGCCGGAAGATTTTGCTCGGCTCCCAATATGTGCAGATGGCTACCGCCGGGATCCTTACCATTCTGGTGGCCACCGATCTAGTGCACGTCTGGCACATTCTTTGTCTGTCATTCATTTCCGGCTTGGCGCAGGCCTTTGGCGGACCGGCCTATCAGGCGCTGATTCCAACGTTGGTCGAGAAAGAAGACATGCCGAACGCCATCGCGCTGAATTCGATCCAGTTCAACGTGGCCGTCATGGTGGGGCCGGCGCTCGCGGGGCAGGCTTTGGCGAAGCTCGGGGAGAAATGGTGCTTCGGGTTGAACGCGCTTTCTTTTCTGGCGCCGATCGTTTCGCTCTCGATGATTAGCGCCCGCTTTCTGCCGGTGAAGACTACGGAGTCCATGTTTGCCAGCCTGAAGCAAGGCATCCAGTTCGCCCGCAAACAGAGTTCAATGGAGGCGCTGATCCTGTTGGCTTTCTGCATGACCGCTTTAGGCATGCCCATGCGCACCTACATCCCTGTATTCGTAAAAGACATCTTCCATCGCGGCCCGGAGACATACGGCAATCTGCTGGCGCTCATGGGACTGGGTTCGATCTTCGGATCGCTGACCATCGCGAGCGCGGGCAACTTCAAGAGAAAAGGCCGCGTTGCGCTCGTCGCCCTCATCTGCCTGGGCGCTGGAATTTCCGCTTTTGCTCTTTCCAAGTCGGTACCGCTAAGCGGAGGCCTTCTTGTGCTGGTGGGTGCTTCCATGATGGCGGTCTTCGCCACGGTGAATTCGCTGGTGCAGTTGATTACCACGAACGAAATGCGTGGCCGTGTGATGAGCGTGTACAACGTCGCGTTCCGCGGCGGCATGCCGATGGGCAATCTGTTGTCGGGATGGTTGGTTCCCATATTCACCGCGCCGGTGGTGCTGGGCGTGAACGGTTTTCTGCTCATCCTGTTGGCCCTGTACTTCCTGCTGCTGCAACGGCGGCTGGCTGCGCTTTGAAATGCACAGCAACTGCGCGGTTTATAAACACTGCTTAGAAGCGTAGGCTTCGTTTTGTGGATATGCTGATCGGCGATCCCCTCCGCGCATTTGTTAAGATTTGTCAGGCTCGGATCAGATGGAAGGGCCGCCGTTGCGTGGTGGATGTGGAGTAACGATGCCGAGCGCTTGTTCCATTCGAGTTCGCGGAGTGGTGCAAGGGGTTGGCTTTCGTCCATTTGTGTATCGCCTGGCCCGCGCCAATACTCTTGCCGGATGGGTATTGAACGGCGAAGAAGGAGTGGAGATTTTTCTGGAGGGGTCCGAGCCAAGTCTGCTGGCGTTTGTCCGGGATCTGAAAGCGCAGACTCCTCCCGCGTCCAGCATCACAGAAATCGAAGTCCATCCCGCTGATCCGCTCGGCCTGCGTGAGTTCACCATCCGTGAGAGCCAACGCAGCGAGCGGCTCACCGTCCGCATTTCGCCGGACCTTCCGGTCTGCGAGGCGTGTCTGAAGGAATTGTTTGATCCCGCTGACCGGCGCTACCGGTATCCATACATCAACTGCACCAATTGCGGGCCGCGCTACACGGTTGTACTCAGTCTGCCTTACGACAGAGCTAACACTACTATGCAGCAGTGGCCACTCGACGACTACTGCGCCGAGGAATATCGCGACCCCGGCAACCGCCGCTTTCACGCGCAGCCGGTTGCTTGCCCTGCTTGTGGACCGGGCTATTACCTGCAACAGGGCAGTGAAATCGTACATGGAAGCGAGCCGAGCGTTCGCAAAGCGGTGCTGCTTCTCAACGCTGGCCGCATCCTGGCCGTGAAGGGTCTGGGCGGCTACCATCTGGCGTGCGATGCTTCGAATGCCGCCGCGGTCGCGGCCTTGCGCGAACGCAAATTCCGCAAAGAAAAGCCGTTTGCGATTATGGCGCGAGACCTGGAAGTTGCCCGCCAGTTAGTCGAGCTTTCATGCGAAGCCGAAGGGCTGCTGCAGTCTGCCGCTCGGCCCATAGTGTTGGCACCGGCGAAAGCTGAACTCAACCGGGTTGCTCCCGAAGTTGCTCCCGAAAATGACGAGCTCGGCGTGATGCTGCCGTATACGCCCCTGCATCATTTGCTATTCGCGGCGGGTGCGCCGGAAGTGCTGGTGATGACCAGCGCAAATCGATCGAGCGAGCCGATTGCCTATGAAGATGACGAGGCACTGGACCGTCTTTCCGGAATTGCCGATGCATTCTTGGTCGGAGAGCGCCCCATTGCGCGGCGAGTGGATGACTCGGTAGCCCGCGATGGAGTGTTTGGCCCGGTTATCGTGCGGCGCGCGCGGAGCTATGCTCCGGGCGCCGTGGCGAAGTTGCCGACTGTGCGTCCGATTCTGGCTGTGGGCGCCGACCTGAAAAACACAGTCACATTGGTTGTCGATGGCCAGGCGTTTATGAGCCAGCACATCGGAGATTTGGGGCATTACCAGTCACTGCGCGCGTTCAAAGAAACGATTCAGGACCTGATCTCGATGTATGAAGTTCGTCCGGAAGAATTGTTGATCGCGTACGATTCTCATCCGCAGTACGCGAGCAGCTCTCATGCCCTGGCTCTGGGAATTCCGCAAGGGCTGGCTGTCCAGCATCACCGCGCTCATATTGCGTCTGTTCTGGCGGAGCGAGGCGAGTGGGAGAAAAATGTCGTAGGCGTTAGCTTCGATGGGACGGGCTACGGAGATGACGGCAGCATCTGGGGCGGAGAGATTTTCGTAGGGAGTATTAAAGACGGCTTCGATCGTGCCGGACACTTGCGTGGGGCTTCGTTGCCCGGTGGGGATGCAGCGGCGCAATATCCAGTGCAGGCCGCGGCTGGGTTTCTAGCGCAGTTGAAGAGTTTGCCCGATCTCACCGCGCCGCCCTTCACATTTTCACAGCGCTACCGGCAGGCTGTGGGCTTGGTCGAGAAAAATGTCAGAACCTTTCCTACCACTTCGGTCGGCCGGCTCTTTGATAGTGCGGCTGCGCTTCTGGGTTTCACGCGGGAGGTTACTTTTGAAGGCCAAGCGGCGATGTGGCTGGAACAGCTTGCCCGCGGTGTAGCGTCGACGGAACCATATCTGTTTCCGTGGGCGGAGCAGGAATTGGATTTTCGTCCGTTATTGCAGTGCATTATTCGTGACCGGCTTCGCGGGCGGTCCCTTGCGGAAATTGCGCGATCTTTCCAGTGCGGCCTGGCTCAAGGCCTGCGCGATGCCGTGGTGAGCATCTGCCAGAACCGGGATATCGATACAGTGGTTCTTTCGGGAGGCGTTTTCCAGAATGAGTTACTCTTAAAAGATCTAAAGGGGCTGTTTGACGTTGGAGGGATCGAGATATGGACGAATCACGCCGTTCCGCCCAACGATGGCGGTATCAGCCTGGGGCAGGCAGCCCTGGCGGCATTTGCCCGCGTGGATTGCAATACGTAAATCAGTCTGCACATAGATAACCATGCACGAACTTTCCATCGCGATGAGCATTATCGAGTCAGCCCAGGAAGAATCAGACCGCCGGGGTGGCGTGCGGGTCAGCGCGGTGCATCTCAAGCTTGGGGCGCTGTCGGGCGTGGTGAAAGAGGCTCTGCTAGGGTCTTTTGAGATAGCATGCGAAGGCACTCCTCTGAAAGGGGCGCGGTTGGTCGTAGAGGATGTTCCCGTCCTTATCTTTTGTCAAAGCTGCCAGATGCAGCGTCCTATCAGTTCCGTGCAATTATTTTGTTGCGCGGAGTGCGGCACTCCATCGGGCGATCTTGTGCAAGGGAAGGAACTCGAAATGGTTGCTTTGGAGGTTGAAGAATGGGATCACAGCCCCGTTTAATCGAAGTCCGGAAGAACGTTCTGAAGCAGAACGATCTGACCGCGCGTGCGCTGCGCGAACAGTTCCAGGCGGCGGGAGTGTTTGTGGTGAGCCTGGTGTCGAGTCCCGGCTCGGGCAAGACCATGTTTTTGGAAAAGACACTCACTCTGTTGCGGCAGAATTACCGCGTGGCCGCGCTGGTTGGGGATCTCGCTACGGAGAACGATGCGATAAGGCTGGCGCGCAGCCAGGTTCCGGTGAAGCAAATCACCACCGGAACGCTGTGTCATCTCGAAGCGGCGATGGTGCAGAACGCGCTGCAGGAGTGGGACCTCAACCGGCTTGATTTTCTTTTCATCGAGAACGTGGGCAACTTGGTTTGTCCGTCGTCCTATGATCTTGGCGAGAATCTCCGCCTGGTGCTCATCTCGGTGACGGAGGGCGAGGATAAGCCGCTCAAGTACCCGACGATCTTTAACAGCGCCGACGTGGCAGTGGTCACGAAAATGGACTTGGCGGCGGCGGTTGAGTTCGACTGGCAGGCTGCATACGGCAACATCCAGGCGGTGCGGCCAGGTATGCAAGTGTTTAAGCTCTCCGCGAAAAGCGGCGAGGGGATGGACGAGTATCTGGATTTCCTCAAGAAGCGGTTGGATCAATCGCGCGTGGCCGAGGTAATCTAAGCGGGGCGATCGCAAGTCCATGATCAGTTTTCTGTCGATTATCGCGGTGGGCTTTTTTCTCGGGATGCGGCATGCCACCGATCCCGACCACGTGATCGCCGTGACTACGATCGTGAGCCGCCAGCGCAGCCTGCTGAAGGCTGCGGTCACCGGCATTGTATGGGGGATTGGCCATACTCTGACGATCTTCGTCGTGGGCTCCGCTATCATCCTGTTTGACGTGGTGATTCCGGCGCGCATTGGGCTCTCCATGGAGTTTTCCGTGGGACTCATGCTGATCATCCTGGGCACGATGAATATTGCGAGCTTCATGCGCACGGCGCGCACCATCGCTCCCGCTGGCAAAGAATCTGATGTCATCCATTCCCATGCTCACAGCCATGGCGACTATGTGCACAGCCATGCCCACGGGCACACCCCGGAGACGCATGTGCACAGCCACCAAACTCCCCTGACCTGGCTCGATCGACTATTTGGCAGGATCGGCCTCTATCAGCAGTTGCGTCCCCTAGTTGTTGGTATTGTTCACGGACTGGCTGGTTCAGCCGCGGTTGCGCTGCTTATTCTCACCACCATCCGAAACCCGCGCTGGGCAATGGTCTACCTGCTCGTGTTTGGAGCCGGCACCGTAGGAGGCATGATGTTGATTACCATGAGCATCGCCTCTGCCTTCAATTTCTTTGGCGGAAGGAACGAGAGGTTTTCGCATTGGCTGGGATTCGCTTCCGGCTTGGTGAGTTTGGCCTTCGGAGTCCTTCTCGCTTATCAAATCGGTTTTGCCAATGGACTCTTCTCCGGCCACCCGCAATGGACGCCCCGCTAGAGACGGGACCTTACGGGGGTTGAGTTGGAGCGCTTGGGCCACGCGAGGCGATGCCGCAAGCTCAATCTTTTCGATAATCGGCAGTTCTCTAGCAGCAACCCATCTTCACCTCGCCGCCCGCGGTAAGCGGAGGACCGAAAGCCTCCTGCGGCGCGGGAGCACCGTTCAGCACCGCGATCCAACGCCGCACCGCATCGAATACGACGAGAACCACGCCCGCAATAAAAATAGCCATCAGCGCCGAATCCAGGTAGCCGGTAAACACCTGACCTGGCTTGGAGGTCAATGGCCAGAAAATGTTCTTGATCGAGAGCACTCCCGCCGTAAGTGTAGTCACGCCCACGAAGCACATCGGAACGGCCGTAATCCAGGCATATTTCTGCTTGCCCATGTTAATGAGAAAGGTGGTCGTCACCGACAGCGCGATGGTGGCCAGCAACTGGTTTCCCGTGCCGAACAGTGGCCATATCGTGGAAATACTTCCCGTGTAGATCAGATATCCCCAACCGAGAACCACAAAGAAGCTGGTGATAAGATTTCCGGGCAGCCAGGCGCTGTTGCCGAAGGGCTTGTGCACTTTGCCCATGAGTTCCTGGAGGACGTAGCGGGCCACACGGGTTCCCGTGTCCACCGTGGTGAGGATGAAAAGAGCTTCAAACATGATGGCGTAGTGGTACCAGTAGCCCATCAGGCGATCCATCCCCGGCAGGCCGCGGAAGATTTGCGCCATGCCGACAGCGAGTGAAACCGCGCCTCCCGTTCGCCCTGCCAGATGCTCGCCGACTTCGCGCGAGAACATATCCAGATTGACCGTGCTCAGGCCCAGATGACTAAAGACCTGCGGCGTGGTGTTGATGGCAAAGTAGTCGCCCGGATTCAGGGAGCAGGCCGCAATGAGAGCCAGCACGCCTACGAGCGATTCGCAGACCATTGCGCCGTAGCCGATGAAGCGCGCGTTGGTTTCTTTGTCGAGCATCTTGGGCGTGGTACCGGAAGAGACCAGCGAATGAAAGCCCGAGATCGCGCCACAGGCGATAGTGACAAAAAGGAATGGGAACAGACTTCCTTTGATGATCGGTCCGCCGCCATGAACGAACTGCGTGAAATTGGGGAACTTGATGTTGGGATGAACCACGAAAACGCCCACGACCAGAATGGCAATCGTGCCCAGCTTGACGTAGGTCGAGAGATAATCGCGCGGTTCCAGTACCAGCCAGACGGGAAGCACCGAAGCCACCAGACCGTAAATGGCCATGAGAAAGGTGATCTGATGGGGCGTGAAAGTGAGCGCCGATGCAAATCCGGTCTGAGCTACCCAGTGGCCGGCGATCACGCCGCCGATCAAAAGGACGACGCCGAAGATGCTGGGGCCGGTGACGGTGATTTTTCCGGCATGGCTTTTGAACATCCACAACCCCATGATGACGGCGATGGGGATGGTCATGCCGATGGTGAAGACGCCCCACGGGCTGTTGGAAAGCGCATTGACTACTACAATGCCGAGTCCCGCGAGCGTGACCAGAAGAATAAAGAGGACGGCGATCATCGCCACGAGGCCGGCGAAGGGACTGATTTCGGTGCGGGCAACATCCGCTAACGAGCGGCCGCGATGGCGCACGGAAGCCACCAGCACCGTGAAGTCCTGCACGCACCCGGCCAGGACGGCTCCGACCAGCAGCCAAAGGAAGCCCGGGGCAAAACCGAACTGCGCCGCCAGAGTCGGCCCCACCAGCGGCCCGGCTCCGGCAATGGCCGCGAAGTGATGTCCGAAGAGCACCCATCGTGGCGAAGCGACATAGTTATGTCGGTCCGCGTAGGTGTGCGCCGGAGTGATGCGGCGGTCGTCGAGCGCCAGGGCCTTCGCCGCGATAAACGCGCTGTAATAGCGATAGGCAATGGCGTACACACACAGCGCCGCCAACAACACCGGGAAGGTATTCATGACTCGCTCCGTTTAAGCAAGTAGCCGCCGATCCTGCCAGCCCAATCGAACGCATCCTACCACAAGGCAGTTCTCAGTTCTCGGTTCTCAGTTTCCTGGTCAAGCTGCAACCGTACTGCATTGCATTAGAGCGACTCCTGCGGGATATTTAGGTCCCGCAGGAGTTGCCTTGCTGGTCCAAACCAATCGGATCAGAAGGTGAAGACTGGTCCGAACTCGTTGCGCCAGTTGTGCGCCTGCCGGGTCAACGACGGCCCAAACTGCAGGTATTCCGGTGTGATCACGCCGCCGGCCTCGTGGTTATTGGCGGTGAACGTGACGATGTAACTCGCTTCGTGCACAAACGTCACCCACTTGTTGAGCCGGTAGGTGAGTGAAGCGGTGTCGAGGTCGGTGCGGCCAAGGTGGTTGGCGTGCGCGGCGTCTGCGTAGTTAGCACGGTCCGTGCCCCATCCCAGGTGGAATATCCATCCGGAATTCGAGCCTTCGGGATTGGCGCGGAAGATACGCGAGAGTGGGAAGCTCATTTCGGCGAATCCGCCGGTTCCTCCGACGGGTTGAAGTTTAGCTACCTGAACCGGAGTGCCGGGGCAGTCCGTGGTGTTCGCCAAGACGGGGTCTTTAGTCGCCCCGGCGCAGCCGAACAAAATGGCGCGTCCGGCTTCGGAAATGCCGTTCGCATCGAATGGATCGACGTTCGCGCCCAAGTTGCTGTAGACATCGTTGAGCTGGCCGCCGAAGAAGAATCGCATGTCGTTCCCGCGATAGAACTTGGCGACGAAGGTTACCCATGGAGTGGGCAACTGAAGCTCAGCGGTGTAAATGTTCTGTGGGTTGCCCACCTGCAAGCCGGTGGGAAAGAAGTTGTACAGAGTGCATGTCCCGGACGCCTCGGGGCAGTTGGTCGCGCCTACCCAGGATTGGAAGGCGTCGAGTCCGATATTCGGAACGGTGGCGCTGGTAAAGATGCTGACCGTGCATGGCGTGCCGAAAGCCTCGCAAACCACGGTGTTTGAAGCCTCTTTCGCGTGGGGAATCAGTTCGGACATGCGGGAATGGTGGCCGCTGAAAATCAGCTGCGCGGGCGCCACACCCCTCCAGCTCTTGTTGATTGGGAATTGGAAGACCACGCGGGCCTCCACTCCGGGTTGATCAGACTCGGCGCCGACGGAGTCACCGAAGCGCAAGTGCTGGTCCGTGGTGAGCCCGGAAGTGCCCCCCGTCGACAGGACGAGGGCAACTTCAGGCTGAATTTTCAGGTCACCGGCGTGAAATTGTATGCCGGTCCTAAACTGTGGAATGCGCTCATAGAGCGACCCCATGCCCACGCCCAATCCGGTGGTTTCAAAAAGGCTGGGTAGAGTAGAGGAGCCGAGTATAGACCAATCCTGGCCGAACTGTGCGAACCAGGGCAGGTCGCCGATTTTGTGGTCCAGACGCATCCAGGCCAGCCGCAGGGAGAACTGGTTGGAGCGAACGCTGCTGATGTTGCGGTTGCTGACGTCGGTGTAGTCGCCTTCAAAGTCGCCTTCCACGCGGCCGGTGATGGTGAAGCCCGAATTCTTGGGAACCCATTCCGTCTGCATACCAATGCGGAAACTGCGGGCCTTGAGATGCACCTGGGGGTTGGTGGTGGGAGTAGCGGCGGCAGTGTCGCCCAGCAGGAGCGGGAGCGGCCAGTCCTGGCTGCCGAAGGTGGCCCCGCCGCTGGAGGCTGTGTCGGAGACGGCGCTGGCTTTATAGAAGCCGTAGAGCTTCATATTGGCGCCGCTTCCGAGGTGAAGATCCGGAATCATTCCGCCTTGCTTGGGGACGTCGATCGGCAACACGCGGAGAGGCGCTACCGCTGGAATGATAGGCGGCTCCGAGGCAGGTGGCGGAGTTGAGGACGCAGCCGCGGACGGCTGGGACACGCTCGAAGTGCGAAGCACGGCGTTCGACAGGCGCACTCCGGACGAGTCCAAGCTCGCAGGCGTGACCGTGGCCGTATATTCCTGCTGGCTGATCAGACCCTTCTCCACGAGTAATTGAGCGAGACGCGAATTAGCTTCTTCCAGAGAAGACGCCTGGTTGATGGTCGCGACCTCATCGGGAGACAGAATCCCCTTGGACTGAAGCAATAGCGCAAGAGGGTTGTTATTGGGAGAGTGGTTTCCCTGCTGCTGGGCCATGGCCGATAAGGCCAGGGCAGCGGCAGAAGTCAACAAAATCAACCGCGAAACGGATTTTCTCATTTGCGACAGCCTCCGAGGAACAAGTTTGAGACCGCTGGACCGATACTGAAAATGAAGACCCCTAAATACTGTTACCGCAGGCCGGATGTCAAGCTATTTCCTCGGGTGGTGTTGTCCGGTGTGACGACTTGGAACGGAGGCACCACCCCTCGGGATGAGGTTGTGTGCTGGCTCACCCTCTTGCCTTGCGCGAAACACACGCTACAATGTCGGGCACAGGACCCGGGCACGGAACATAGACCGGCAAGCCCGGTTGTTCTCTGCGGTCGTGAGAACGAGTCACTACGCAGAGTCTCGCTGTCGAAAGGATCGTATCCACATGCCAACAGAGAAGCACGCGGCAACTCAGGAACAGCGCCTCGTCCGCTTTGGCCTGGGTCTGGCCAATTGGAGTGAGCGCTGGTTTCCAGATCCGCTGATCTTTGCGCTGCTGGGAATCGTGGTGGTGTTTGTTGCCGGGCTTTTGCTGCATCAAAGTCCCGCCAAACTGGCCATCCAGGGCGGGAAGAACTTCTGGACTCTGGTCCCTTTCACCATGCAGATGGTGATGATCATTGTGGGTGGGTATGTCGTGGCCTCGACGCCAATCGTGTATCGCCTGATACAGGCTCTGGCAGGGATTCCGAAGACGCCCCGGGGAGCGGTCGCCCTGGTGGCGTTGTTCTCCATGCTGACTTCGCTGATCTCGTGGGGCTTGAGCCTGATTTTCAGCGGCCTCTTCGTTCGGGAATTGGCTCATCGCGTCAAAGGCATGGACTACCGCGCCGCTGGTGCGGCTGCATATCTAGGGCTGGGAGCCGTCTGGGCGATGGGGCTATCTTCTTCCGCCGCCATGCTCATGGCGACTAAATCCGCCATGCCGCCATCACTGTTCAACATTAGCGGCCTCATTCCACTCACTCAAACACTCTTCTTGTGGCAAAGCATCGCGACCACGGCGGTCCTAATCGTGCTCTCGGTGTTGATCGCCTATTTATCGACACCGTCGCCGGAGAATGCCCGAACCGCGGAATCCTACGGCATCGAATACGAGCCGATCCGCTCCAGTCTTGAGGTCAGGAGCAAGCCCGGCGAGTGGCTGGAATATAGCCCTCTGCTAACGGTTCTGGTTGCACTGCTGCTCTGCTGGTATTTGATCGATGTTTTCCGCACTTCACCGCAAGGCGCACTGGCGGCGCTGGATCTTAATACTTACAACCTCATGTTCATCACCGTTGGACTTTTATTGCACTGGCGCCCGAAGCGTTTTATGCGCGCCGTAGCGGAGTGCATCCCAGCCACCGGCGGCGTGTTGATCCAGTTCCCGTTTTACGCAGTAATCTTCGGGATGATTGTGGGAACTGGGATCGCGGATGCGCTGGCGAAGCTCTTCGCTTCCATCAGCACCCACAACACTTACCCGTTGCTGGTCGCGATGTATTCCGCGGTGCTCGGCGTTTTCATCCCCTCCGGCGGCAGCAAGTGGGTCATCGAAGCGCCGTATGTGCTGGCGGCCGCGAATCTACACCAGGTGCATCTGGGCTGGGTGGTGCAAATCTACAACGCGTCGGAAGCGCTGCCCAATCTGGTCAATCCCTTCTGGATGCTGCCGCTGCTAGGCATTTTGAAATTGAAGGCCAGAGACATTGTGGGATATGGCGTGCTGCAGTTGATGGTTCACATCCCGGTCGTGTTCTTCCTGTGCTGGCTGTTTGCTCGATATATTCCGTACCTGCCGCCCATAAAGTAGAAGTCCCGGGCAAGGTTAGAATTCAGAACGATTGCAGCTCTCGCCCAGCAATCGTGGATACCTGGCTGCGGCCTGTGCCAATTCGGGCGGCATATACTTCGGCGCGCTAATTTGGCGAAGCGTGACTCCTCCCGAGGTTTACAATTAATTTAGTGATTCGGGAGTTGAGGGAGTGGCTACGCAGGCACCAGCGCTTCTGACGCTCGAGCAGCTTGAAAGGCTTGTCCCGGCCCTGCACCATCGTGGATACCAGGTTGTTGGACCGGTCGTGCGCGACGGAGCGATCGTCTACGACGTGGTGGAAGGCATCTCTGACCTGCCGGTGGGCTGGACGGATGAACAGGAAGCTGGACGCTATCGTCTGCGGCGCCGCAACGATAAGGCGCTGTTCGGCTATGTCGTTGGTCCTCAAAGCTGGAAGAAATACCTGCATCCTGCCGAAGTTCGTCTGCTGACCGCGGAGCGTAGCGGCCATACCTTCCGCATCTTGAACAATGAACCGGCTCCTCCTCGGCGTGCCTTCCTGGGGGTTCGAGCCTGTGAACTAGCCGCCATCGCCGTGCAGGATCGCGTCCTGCAGGGCGATCGCTATCGAGACCCCATCTATGCTGCACGCCGCGAGGGAATCTTCATCGTGGCGGTGAATTGCACGCAAGCGGCGCCAACCTGCTTTTGCACCTCCATGGGCACCGGACCACGCGTGCGCGGAGCCTACGATCTGGCTCTCACGGAATTGGTCGGGCCGGACAGGCACGAATTTGTAATCGAGGCGGCTAGCGCCGCCGGTGCGGAGGTATTGGCGGAATTGACGACATCCGCGGCATCGGAAGCGGTCTGTCGGGAAGCAGAAGCTGCGGTAGAGCGCGCCGCTTCCCAGATTCAACGCCGCCTGGACACCACCGGCATTCGGGACTTGCTCTACAGCAATTTCGATCATCCCCGCTGGGAAAATGTCGCCCAGCGTTGCCTCACCTGCGCCAATTGCACCATGGTCTGTCCCACTTGTTTCTGCACGACCGTGGAGGATGTCAGCGACGTGAGCGGCACGCACGCCGAGCGCTGGCGCAAGTGGGACTCCTGTTTCACGCAGAATTTCTCCTACATTCACGGCGGCAGTATCCGCAGTTCCGCCAAGTCGCGGTACCGGCAGTGGATGACCCACAAACTGGCCTCCTGGATTGACCAGTTTGGCAGTTCGGGCTGCGTGGGCTGCGGCCGTTGCATTACCTGGTGCCCGGTGGGCATTGATATCACAGAGGAGGTTCGCGCCATCCAGGAATTGCCGGCCTCTTCTTCGCCGGCCCCCTCGAAGGAGAGCAGCCATGGAAACTCTTGAGCACATCATCGCCGAACACCCCTTCTTCGCCGGTATCGAGTCGTATTACACCAACCTGCTCACCGGCTGTGCTTCCAACGTGCGGTTCGACGCGGGCACCTACATCTTCAAAGAAGGCGAGGAAGCTAACGAGTTCTATTTGATTCGGGCCGGCAAGGTGGCATTGGAGATCTTTGCGCCCCAACGCAAGCCGATCATGCTGGCGACTCTGGGCGAGGGAGAGATTCTGGGCTGGTCGTGGTTGCTGCCCCCCTACCAGTGGAAGCTTCACGCGCACGCCCTCGAATCCACGCGCGCGATTGCGCTTGATGGCAAGTGTTTGCGCACGAAGTGCGAACAGAACCACGATCTCGGTTATGAGATTTTGAAACGCTTTGCCCACATTATGGAGGAGCGTTTGGAGGCGACGCGTCTGCAGTTGCTCGACGTTTACGCAGTGGGACGATAACGATGGCCACAGCAGCCCCGATTGACCCGATTACGACCGACCCCATGCTCCCGCAGCCGTATTCCGTGCGGCAGGTGGTCAAGGAGACTGCCGATACTTTTACTCTGACGCTCGAACCGTTGAACGGAGCGGGCGGGAGCCGGTTCCAGCCGGGACAGTTCAGCATGCTGTGGGTGTTTGGCGTCGGCGAGTTGCCAATTTCTATCAGTGGCGACCCCGCTGAGCGCGACCGGCTGGTGTACACCGTGCGCTCCGTCGGTCAGGCCACCCAAGCGCTGATCAGTCGCCAAGTGGGCGAAGCGGTTGGGGTACGAGGTCCATTTGGGACCGGCTGGCCGGTGCAGCAAGCTCAGGGCCGGGACGTTCTTGTTATAGCGGGTGGAATCGGTTTGGCGCCGCTCCGCCCGGTGATCTACGAGGTTCTGCATAACCGCGAAAAATATGGGCGGCTGGTGGTGCTTTATGGCGCGCGCAGTCCCCGCGACCTGCTCTATCGCAAGGAACTGGCCGCCTGGGCCCGGCAGCGCGAGACGCAAGTGTTGGTGACCGTTGACTACGGCGGGTTGAGCTGGCGCGGTCATGTGGGCGTGGTTACGACGTTGTTCAAGTATGCGCGGCTGCAACCTGCGCGCTCACTGGCCTTCGGCTGCGGTCCCGAGATCATGATGCGGTTTGTCGCCCGCGATCTGGAAACTTACGGATTCGCCCGGGAGAGTATTTACCTCTCCATGGAACGAAACATGAAGTGCGCGGTCGGCTTCTGCGGACACTGTCAGTATGGCCCACACTTCATCTGCAAGGACGGCCCCATCTTTTCCTATGAACGGATGCGGCCGCTATTGGAGAAATATGAGCTCTAAGGTCAGACGCAAGCCCCGGATCGCAGTCTTCAAGTTTGCTTCCTGCGACGGTTGCCAGTTGAGTTTGCTCGACGCTGAAGATGAACTGCTGGGCGTGACCGCAGCCCTTGACATTGCGTATTTTCCCGAGGCCTCCCGTGCCATGCTCAAGGGGCCTTATGACATCGGATTGGTCGAAGGCTCGATTACCACCTACCACGACGCCCAACGCATCCAGGAAGTTCGGCGGCAGTGCAAGACGTTGGTCACCATTGGGGCCTGTGCGACCGCCGGCGGCATCCAGGCGCTGCGAAACTGGAAGGATGTGGACGAATTTATTCGCGTGGTGTACGCAACCCCGAAATACATCAACACGCTGAAACTCTCCACCCCCATCGCCGAACACGTGCCCGTGGATTTCGAACTGCGCGGCTGCCCCATCAACAAGCACCAGCTTATCGAACTCATTTCGGCCACGCTGGCGGGGCGCAAACCGAACGTCCCCACGTACAGTGTGTGCATGGAGTGCAAGCGCAAGGGTAACGTCTGCATTGCTGTGGCGCAAGGTGTGGCGTGCCTGGGGCCGGCCACCCAAGCGGGTTGCGGCGCGCTGTGCCCCAGCTACGATCGGGGTTGTTACGGCTGCTACGGCCCCATGGAGAGCCCCAACACGGCATCGCTCAGCAATCAGCTTCACATCCTCGGCCAGAACAACGCGGAGATCACTCGCGCTTTCCGCAGCTTCAATGCCTGGGCCTGGCAGTTCCGCAAGGCGAGCGAAGAGAGTGAGAGGACGTGAGCAAGCAACAGACTAGAACGATCAAGGTGGACGTGTTAGCCCGCGTCGAAGGCGAAGGCGCGCTTTACGTCAAGCTCAAGGGCGATCAGGTTCAAGACGTAAAGCTAAAGATCTACGAGCCCCCCGTTTCTTCGAGGCCTTCCTCCGGGGCAGGCACTTTTCCGAACTCCCCGACATTGTGGCCCGGATCTGCGGAATCTGTCCCATCGCCTATCAGATGAGCGCGGTACACGCCATCGAGCGTGCTCTCGGCGTCGGGATCGATCCGGCAGTACGGCTGCTGCGACGGCTGTTCTACTGCGGAGAATGGATTGAGAGCCATGCGCTTCACGTCTACATGCTGCACGCGCCGGATTTCTTAGGCTATCCCGATGCCATCGCGATGGCGCGCGAGCATCAGGCAACTGTGCAGCAAGGCCTGCGCCTGAAGAAAGCCGGCAACCGAATCGTGGGCTTGATGGGCGGCAGGGAAATTCATCCAGTTTCCGCCGCAGTTGGCGGCTTTTACAAAGCGCCCTCCAAGAGCGCCCTCCAAGACCTGGTGGACGAACTCAAATGGGCTCTCGACGCCTCGCTGACCACAGCCCGCTGGGTCTCGGGGTTCGACTTTCCTGATTTCGAGCAGGATTACGAATTTGTCTCTCTGTCCCACCCGGAAGAGTATCCGTTCAACGAAGGCCGGATCGTATCCAATCGTGGGCTTGACATTGATGCGTCTGAGTATGAGGAGAACTTCACGGAGCAGCACGTGCAGCACTCGAATGCGCTGCATTCCGTCCTGCGCGGCCGCGATTCCTACATGGTCGGCCCGATGGCCCGCTTTAATCTTAACTTCGACAAACTGCCGGACGTGGCAAAACAGGCAGCACGCGATTGTGGACTTCAGGTACCTTGCCGCAATCCATTCCGCAGCATCGTGGTGAGGGCAATCGAGCTGGTTTTTGCCTGCCACGAGGCATTGCGCGTGATCCGCGACTACGAACCACCTCCCGCGCCTCGCGCACAAACGCCCGCGCGGGCCTCGACCGGGCAGGCCGCCACGGAAGCGCCCCGCGGCCTTCTCTATCATCGCTACACGCTCGATGCGGACGGCCTCATTGTCTCGGCGAAGATTGTTCCTCCCACTTCGCAGAATCAGAAACGCATCGAAGAGGATCTTCGGCACTTCGTCAGCCAGATTTCGACCCGGCCGGCCGAAGAGATCACCTGGAAGTGTGAGCAGGCGGTGCGCAACTACGATCCCTGCATTTCCTGCGCGACCCATTTCCTCCGCCTGCATCTGGAGCGCGACTAGACATGGCTTTACGCATCATGCCTCTTCGCATCATTGGCTGCGGCAACTTCGACCGCGGGGATGACGCGGCAGGTGTGCTTGTCGCGCGCCGCCTGCATACGCTTGCTGTCGAACCTCCTGGTGTCGAAGTCATGGAGCAAAGCGGCGAGAGCTTCTCTTTGATGGACTGCTGGACCGGCTCTGAGCGCGTCATTCTGGTAGACGCCACCGCTCCCACCGGAGCACCCGGTCAAGTTCAAGTATGGAACGCCCACGCTGACAGGCTGCCTGAAGGTATTTTCCCCTGCTCCACGCATGCTTTCGGCGTGCGCGAAGCGGTCGAATTGGCGCGCGCCATGAAGCATTTGCCGCCGATCCTGCTGATTTACGGCATTGAGGGCAAGCGGTTTTCCTTGGGTGCGCCACCCTCCCCGGAAGTCGAGCGCGCAGTGGTATCCGTGGCGGAGCGAATCGTGATGCGGGTTTCCGACTCGTTGGGGCTAACTCCACAGAGACCTCCGCGAGACATTTCCGGTTGATCTGGGCGGGGCGTAAACTTCTGTTTTCCGCTCAGGTCGTGTGATCCGCTAAGTTCGAAGCCAGGGCAGACGGCAAAATACTTCTATATGATGCACGCGCCTTTACAGAATTCGCGCGAGCTGATGCTGCGGTGGACCGACCGCCGGGACCCTAGAAATAGAACCTGTCCGACAGTATGTGCGAGAAGACGACACGACCAGAATCTGAGGAACCTGTTGGCGAGGCTGCCCGTGCGGGAGCACACAGTGAGGCCAATTGATCACATTCTGAACACAAGTGAGAATCAGCCAGCGCGCAAGTGGCTGAAATCTGGTGCGCCCGGAGAGATTCGAACTCCCGACCTATTGCTCCGGAGGCAATCGCTCTATCCAACTGAGCTACGGGCGCACACCAACAGCTTCAGTTTACATGGGTGGGCTGAGAAGCATCAACGTCAGCCTTCTGTTACGGAAAAAGTGCCACGGAAGTGCAACAGAAGAAGCCCGATGCCAGCAGCTCGCACCAGACTTCTCCAATCTCCACCGGTGCCGAGTTCCTACGCACAGAAGTTCAAGCGCGGAGCGGCACAATGAGGTCCACTGTCATGACCAGCATCGCTAGCGTCTACTGAACTGGGGATTCTTAATAGCGGCCTCGTCCGCCGCCGCCACCACCGCCGCGGCCACCACGGTCGCCGCCGCGATCTCCGCCCCGGCCGCCGCGGTCGCGTCCACCGCCGCCGGCATGCTCGGTCTTGGGGCGCGCCTCATTCACGTTGAGCGTGCGCCCGCCCACCTGCGAGCCATTCAGCGCCGTAATGGCTTTTTCGCCGTCCTCGTTACTGGCCATTTCTACGAAGCCGAACCCGCGCGAGCGTCCCGTGTCGCGATCCGTCATGATGCTGACCCGATCCACCTGCCCGAACGGTTCGAACATCTGCCGCAGCTCGTCTTCCGATGTGTTAAAGCTCAAGTTACCGACAAAAATATTCTTCACGCATCTGCCTCTGCATTGAGCTGTCGAAGTGCGAGCTCGATGCGGCGGACTGGCAGGTCGGGGACACCTTCCTGAAAATCGAGACCGGAGCTGGCGAACAGTCGAATGCGGCGAGAAGTATAGCAGGTTTGTCAAACCGGGCATGTCAAAATAGTGCGGAATGACCGGGCTCGCGGCGTCGCTAGCATTGGTCCACTTGCCAATAGCCTTCGCGGTGATATCCAACTTGTAATAGCCGGTTCTTGGGGTCGTGCCGCTTGCCGCAACCCGGACAGATCATGTATCGGCCCCACGCCGTTCCGCGGCGGTCGTAGTTTTCCGCGACGGCGAACGTCGTTCCACAACTACACGGGACCAGAAACATGCGCAAAGGACTCGCTTCTGACTTCCTCATCACGAAACCGTCATCTATCTAAGTGTAGAATTGGATCTTGACTATGTGTTCTTTGGACGCCCTCGTCAAGCTTACTCCGATTTTGTCCTTTCTTGCGGCTCTCGTGGCCGCATTTTGGGCCTTATTTATCTACAAGAGCAATGCCCGCAGAGAGCGGGCTCGGTGGGTGGAGAATCTTTATTCTCGTTTTTTCGAGAAAGAAGAATTAAAAGAAATTCGGGACATTGTAGACTGCGATTCTGGCGATGCCCACGTCGCGGAACTGGTCGCGAACGAGAGTTCACAATGGACAGATTATCTTAATTTTTTCGAGCTTGTCGCGTACCTTCAGGTATCAGGGCAACTGGAGGAGGAGGATGTCAGTGCTTTATTTGCGTATTACCTAGGCTGCCTTAAGAAGCACAAGCCGATAATAGATTATATTTCTAATGAGTCAAAGGGATTCGAGCAGCTCAAAAAGCTGCTGTCCAAAATTTAGATGGCGGACATTCGATGAAACACTATCTCTTCTCCTACGGAACGCTGTTGCCGGAACTTGCGCCGGAAGAAATTGCCCCGACTATTCGGCGTTTGCGCCCCGTAGGCCGCGGCCGCGTGCGCGGATGGCTCTATGACCTTGGCGAGTATCCCGGTGCCGTTCTCAACGATGCTGGGCCGGCCATCGAGGGACAGGTTTTTCAACTGCCCGACGATCCCGAGGTTCTAAAGCGTTTGGACGAGTACGAAGAGTTTGATCCCGGAAATCCAGAAGGCAGCCTTTTTGTCCGCAAAGAATGTTCGGTTGATCTTGATCATGGCAAAAGAGTTCCGTGCTGGGTCTACGGATACAACCGCCACCCTAGCAGCGCTGCGAGTCTGCTTAACGGAGACTTTGCGAAAAGCCGGACTCAAAAATCTCGGTAGCGCTCCTGACTCCTTTTAGTGCTATTGCACCTCTTCCATCGCCTCTTTTGCCCGCTTCTTGCGACCGTTCGATTGCAAAACTTTTTTCCGCAGCCGCAGGGATTTGGGAGTAATTTCCACGAATTCATCGTCCGCGATGAATTCGATTGCCTGCTCCAGGTTCAACTGTCGGAACGGTACCAGGCGGATGGCCTCATCCGCCGTTGAAGCCCGCATGTTGGTAAGCTTCTTCTCCCGCACCGCGTTGACGTCCAAATCGTCGTCTTTCGCGTTCTCGCCGATGATCATCCCTTCGTACAGCTCCACACCGGGCCCCACGAAAAGCTCTCCCCGCTCCTGCAGGCCCCACAGAGCATACGCCGTCGACAAGCCTGCACGGTCCGCGATCAACGCCCCGGTAAGCCGGTGTGGAATTTCCCCTTGCCACTCTGTATAACCGTCGAAGAGCGAATTCATCACGATCGTTCCGCGCGTGTCGGTGAGCAACTGGCTGCGGAGCCCGATCAGTCCGCGGCTGGGCACGCGGAACTCGATGCGCACCCGCCCGTAGCCATGGTTGTGCATATTCGTGACCTCGCCCTTGCGCGATCCCAGTTGCTCCATCACCACGCCGACGAATCCTTCCGGCACGTCCACCGTGAGATGCTCCACCGGTTCCATCAGCTTTCCATCGATGCGCTTGGTGACGATCTCCGGTTTGCCCACCATAAGCTCGTAGCCCTCACGCCGCATCATTTCGATGGTGATCGAAAGCTGAAGTTCGCCGCGTCCCAGAACTTTGAACGAGTCCGTGGTTCCCATCTCCTCCACGCGCAGGGAAACGTTGGTGAGCAACTCCTTGGCCAGGCGCTCACGCAGATTTCGTGACGTAACGTAAGTTCCTTCGCGTCCCGCAAACGGCGAAGTGTTCACCGTAAAGGTCATCGCGATGGTCGGCTCGTCGATCACAATGGGCGGCAAGGGAGCCGGATTCAGCGCGTCCGTGATGGTTTCGCCGATGGTGATTCCTTCCACGCCGGCCACCGCGACAATGTCGCCCAGCACGGTTTCCGTGATGTCGGTCCGCTTAAGTCCCGAGAAGGAAAACAGTTTTGTGATCTTGGTTTTGTGCATCGATCCGTCGAGCTTGGCGATGACCACGTCTTCGCCGGTGTACATGGTCCCGTTAAACACGCGCGCGATCGCCAGGCGCCCGAGAAAATCGCTGTAATCGAGGTTGGCCACCAGAATCTGCAACGGCCCGGCTGGGTCGCCCTGAGGCAGCGGAGTCGTCTTCAGAATCGCGTCAAACAGGGGCTGCAGGTTGTCGCCCCCGCCCCTGATATCCGTCGAGGCCGTACCCTCCTTGGCGTTCGTATAGAGAACCGGAAAATCGAGCTGGTCTTCCTTCGCGTCAAGGTCGATAAACAGATCGTAGATTTCGTTGAGCACTTCCTGCGGACGCGCATCCGGCCGGTCGATCTTGTTGATCACCACAATGGGCGGCAGCTTTGCCTCCAGAGCCTTGCTCAGTACATAGCGCGTCTGCGGCAGCGGGCCTTCACTTGCGTCCACCAGCAGCATCACGCCGTCCACCATCTTCAGGGCGCGCTCCACTTCGCCGCCAAAGTCGCTGTGGCCGGGCGTATCCACAATGTTGATCTTCACGTCGTGATAGAAGATGGCTGTGTTCTTGGCCAGGATGGTGATGCCGCGCTCGCGCTCCAGTTCATTCGAATCCATCACCCGTTCGACGTGTTGCTCGTTGGAGCGAAAAATGCCGCTCTGTTGCAGCATGGCGTCCACCAGCGTGGTCTTGCCGTGGTCCACGTGCGCGATGATGGCGATGTTGCGAATGCTCAAACTCAAAGTATGGTTTGTCCTTTATTGATCGATCGGATTGATCGGCGAACACTGCCGCTCCGCAGATGAATGCCTCATCTATAACTTTACTATGTGTGGAGGCTTTTCAGCAGATTACATCGCACTTACGTGCGGCATGGCTGGGAAACGAAACTGCGAGCGCATAGTTTGAGGACGGGAACGCGGAGAAAAAAGTTAGCCCGCCACCGCCTTCTGCTCCGGCATGGGCCTTCCCGCCAGCCGCGCTTCCACTTCCTTCACGGCGCGCTGTGCCGCAAGGATTCCTTCGTTGGTGGTCGATTCCGGGCCCTCGGAGTCCGTGTTCGCAAAGAAGATGCGATCCAGGGGATGCCGCGCCAGCGGCTGCACCTGCGTGTACAGTCCCGGCGTAGACATATATAAAGGATGTCCCCGCCGGTAAATGTGCACTTCCACCGGATCGACATTCAACCCCGGCGCCAGCTTTTGGAAGTCCGCCAGCACATTGGCCGCGATCTTGCGCGCACCGATTTCGTTCAAGAGGTAGCCGCGTTCCTCTTCTTTCATCGGCGTGTAGCAGCTGAGAATGTTGAACTTCTGTTGGTAGCCCGCTTGCTTGTGAATAACCCAGTCCGCGACAATGAAGTCGGTAAAAGTATTGCCCGGGCACCACGTGTCGTAGCCGTGATTGAAAACCGGCTTGTCGAAAATCAGATTCACCACGGGATACGGAATATAGCGAATCTGATGCATGGCGTCGCTTTGTTTGTCGGGCATGCCATGGATGATGCGCCGCGTAATGAACTTGGGCGTCGCCATGATCACAGCTTTGGCTGCGACTGTCTTCAATTCGCCACCCAGTACGTAAGTCACCTGCACTTCTTCTTTCTCGGAGACGACGGCTACGGTGGTTGCGCCCGTCTGCATGCGGTCTTTGCATTTCGGCTGTAGAATGTCCGCCAGCTTTTTCGTGAGCGCACCCAATCCTCCGGGCCAGGTATAGCGGTCGTCCGTTTCGCTCTCTTCGACCATTTCCTGCAGCGCGAGAATGGCCAATCCGGCGGCTGTTTCTTCGCTCGCTGCTCCCCAATTGGAGGGGCCGTAGCTATCCCACCACTGCCTGATTTCTCCTGGATATCCTTTCATGAAATCGGAAAACGGTTTGTTGTAGAGTTCTTTGCCGCGCTTCTCCACGTTGATCGCAAGCACTTCTTTCTTGAACTTCTTGAAGCCCTCGCGAACCGAAGCCGGGTAAGGGAGCTTGTTGATGCCGCCGCCCCAGGTATCCGGGATCAATTCACCGCGAATGATGCTTGCGTCCGGGCTGTTGACGGGCAGCGGCTCGAGCCCAATTTCCTTCGAGAAGTGATATGCGTATTCGTCCTTCGCCAAGAAGGCCGTTCCCGTCGCATAAACGCTGCCTTCGTACTCCATGGCATAAGCATTGCCGCCCCAGTGCGGTTCTTTTTCCAGTAAGAGAAAATCCCGGTGCTGCAAACGATACGCCGCCGCCAGTCCGCTCACGCCGCCGCCGACAATCACCACATCGTGCCGCGACGAAGCTCTAGGCGGCGTGAACACTTTGCCGTCTCTCACCTGGTGGCATATCCGGTTGTCTTCGCCGTCCACATCGGCAGCGTGAGCCTTCCGTGCGTCTTGCGCCGCCACCAGCGAAAGATCGAGCGGGCATCCCGCCGTCACCGCTCCTGCAACCACAAACTTGATGAAGTCCCTGCGATTCGCGCTCATGCCGCGTTCCCTTCCACAGTCTCCACCATTTCGGTACCCACATCCGCTCCGCCTTCGCCGCGCATGCGCAGTCGATACCAGAGCACAATCGCCACCAGCGAAAACACAAAAATAATGGCCGATACCGCATTGATCTCCGGCGTGATGCCGCGCCGCAACCTTCCCCAGATTTCCAAGGGTAGCGTGTTGTCGCGCCCGATCAGGAAGAAGCTGACCGCAATCTCGTCCATGGAAAGCGTAAAGATGAGGAGCGCCGCGCCGATAATCGGCAGCTTCAAGTTCGGCACCGTGATGCGCCAGAATGTCTGCCAGTAGTTCGCGCCCAGGTCGAGAGACGCCTCTTCCTGCGCCCGATCGAGTTTTTGCAGCCCCGCGAACACTTCGGTGGTCGCCACCGAGATCAATGCAGTTCCGTGTCCCAAAATAATCGTTACCAGGCTGAGTTTCGTTCCCATTACGTTGAACAGCATGAGCAGCGAAAGCCCCGTGATGATGCCCGGGAGAATCAGCGGCAAGAGCACCAACCGCCGGAACAGCGCCTTCCCCGGAAATTGCGCCCGCTCCAGCGCCAGCGCCGCCGGCACTCCAAACGTCAGCGAAATCACCATTGCCGCGAAAGCCACTTGCAAGCTGTTGAGCACCGAATCCCAGATGGGGCCGTCCGCGAAAAGCGTGCGATACCAGTCGAGCGTCAGATGGTGAGGAGGGAATCCGCCCACGCCTTCTCCGTTAAAGGAATAAATAATAAGGACTGCAATCGGGAAGTAGAGGAACGCGAATACGGCTAAGGCGTGGAAGAGCAGCCAGCGTGAACCCGAGGAAAGTTTTGCATCGGTCACGAGAAGCTCCATTTCTTTTCCAGGCGTTCGGAGAAAAACAGCAGGCTCACCACCAGCAGCAGCATGCACAGGGAAATCGCCGCGCCCAGAGGCCAGTTGAAAGCCGCGCCAAACAGGCTGACTACAATGTTAGAAATCATGATGCCGCTGGGCCCGCCCAACAGCAGCGGCGCGAGAAAATCGCCCAGGCTTAACACGAAGGCAAACGTCGCTCCGGCCACTACTCCCGGAATCGAGAGCGGGAAAATCACTTTCCAGAACGTTTGCCCCGGCGTCGCGCCCAGATCGTGCGACGCCTCCACCAGGTTGCGTGGAATGTGCTCCAGCGCCGCGTAGATCGGCAGAAACGCAAATGGAGTGTAAATGTGAGTCAGGGTCAACACCACGGCAAACGGACTGTAAAGCAGAAATTCCAGCGGATGCTTCGTCAGGTGCACGTACTGCAGCAAAGTATTCAGCACGCCGTCCGAGCCCAGGATCGTCTTCCACGCGTAAGCCCGCACCAGGTAGCTGACCCACAGCGGGATGATCACCAACTGATACAGCAGATCTTTTTTCTTCCCCGCATAAAAGGAAAGAAAATACGCGAGCGGATAACCCAGCACTAAAGAGAACATCGTTACCCGCGCCGCGATCCACATCGAGCGCAGCAGCGTCTGCCAGTAAACGTCCACTCGCAGCAGTTGGCCGTAATTGGCGAGATTCCACGAGTGCACGATGGTCTGCGACGCCGAGACCGACCAGAAGCTGTAGCAGAACATCAGCAAATACGGAACGAATAGAAACAAGGTTACCCACAACACTGGAGGCAACGTGACCGCCGTTTTGTAAGCTCGAGAAAACATCAAATTCTTTCCGGGGATTCGCGCACGAGTACGGCATCGGCGGGAGAAAACTCTAACTCGACTTCGTGCAGCGCTCCGCCGCTGCCCGGAGTCCGCACCACCAGCACCAAACCTTCGCCGCATTCCACGCGAATCAACTCCGTTGCGCCGTGAAATGCCTGGTGCCGGACCTTTCCGCGCACGCGCACGCTGCCGGCGACGGAGGTATTCGAAATGGCCAGCCGAATATTCTCTGGCCGCAGCGAGAACAGTGCCGGCCCATCCGGAAGCGCTGCCGGCCACGTCAAGGGAGCGCAGCGCACCACGCCTCCCCGTACGCTACCCTTGAGCAGATTCGTGTGCCCAATAAATTGCGCCGCATAGGCGGTTGCCGGCCGCCCATAAATTTCCCGAGGCGTCGCTACCTGCTCCAGTTCCCCCGATCGCAGCAGCGCGATCCGGTCCGACATCACCATCGCCTCTTCCTGATCGTGAGTCACAAAGATGAATGAAATGCCGACCTCGCGCTGCAGCGATTTTAATTCCACCTGCATCTGCCGCCGTAGATTCGCGTCCAGCGCCGAGAGCGGCTCATCCAGCAGCAGCAACCGCGGACGATTCACCAGCGCCCGCGCCAGCGCGATCCGTTGCTGCTGCCCTCCGCTGATCTTTGACGGCTTCGATTTTGCGTACGCCGACATCTTCACCTTCTCCAGCGCTTCCGCTACGCGAGATGCAATCTCAGCCTCGGGCGTTTTCGCCACTCGCAATCCGTAAGCCACGTTCTGTTCGACGGTGAGATGGGGAAACAGCGCATAGTGCTGGAACACAGTGTTCACGCGACGCCGGTAAGGGGGCTGGCGATCCAAGCGCTCCTCGCCCATCCACACCTCGCCCGCGCTTGCGCTCTCAAAGCCCGCGATGATTCGCAGCAGCGTCGTCTTCCCCGACCCGCTTTCACCCAGGATCGTGAGAAATTCGCCTTCGGCCACATCCAAAGAGATATCCCGCAACACCACGTTCTTGCCGAAGTTCTTGGCCGCGTTGCGAATGCGGAGCAGCGTGGGAGGGGCAGTCTGACTGCCGACGTTCGCGGACATGTTTACCGGCGTTGTGATGGAAGACATTGGCTTGGAGCCGTTTCTGTCTTTTGTACAGGCGTTCTACTGCGCCGCCTTCACTTCGTTCCAAATCTCGTTGTACTTGGCGCGCCGCGGCACATTCTGCCAGAAATAAAGCCGCTTCTGGTAGTTGTCGACATCGTCCAGATGCAGACTTGTCACTTCCTCCCGAGTCATGAACTGCGCCGCCTGCGGATTCGCCGGCGTGTACCCGGTCACATCGGTCACCTTCTTCTGCGTCTGCGCCTCGATCATGTACTCGAGGAATTCGTAGGCCAAATCCTTATTCTCGCTACCGGCCGTGATCATCAGGTGATCGATCCATCCGGTTGTGTTTTCCTTCGGAATCGTCTCGCCCACCGGGAAGTTGATCTTGCGCAGTTGATTGGTCATCAGCGGCCATCCCATGGCGGCTACCACTTCATGATTCTGGAAAAGATTCGTCAACTCCCCGCCCGTCGACCAAATCTTGCGGATATTCGGTTTCAATTCCAGCAACTTCTTCTTTACCGCCTCAAGCTGTTCGTCACCCAAGTTGTAAAGCTGCGAAGGATCGGGCTTGTCATAACCCAAAACCTGCGCCGCCATATAAATCGTCGACAAATCGTCCCACACCGAAATCTTTCCGCGATACTTCGGATCCCAGAGCACATTCCAGCTTTCCGGCGGCTGTGCGAAAGCTGTGGTGTCGTAGAGCAGCGGGTCCGGACCCCACATGAACGGAACTCCATATACCTCGCCTTTTACGTGCACCAGCGGCAGGGAGGTGAGCTGCGGAGAAAGTTGTGAGTAGCTCGGGATCTTCGTTAAGTCCAGCGGAGCCGCCAGACCCGCCGCCGCAATCGACGTCGCCACATCGCTCGAGGGCGAGATCACGTCGTAGTTCCCGGCGCTGCCGCCGCGCAGCTTGGCCACCAGTTCGTCGCTCGATCCCATGTACGACGCCGACACTTTGCAATGATGCTGCTCCTCAAACCCCTTGACGAAGGCGGGATCGGCATATCCCTCCCACACCAGCAAGTTCAGCGTGGGCGTTTTCTTCGTGCAGGAACCGGTGAACACAATCGCCGTCAGCAGGGACAGCAGAATCCAGCGTCGCACCTTCATGGTTCCTCCTTCACTGCTTGAGACTGCCTTCGCCGGAGTGCGCACTTAACTGAACCCGCGCCTCAAAACGTCGGCGGCGTATTCACCCACAACACCCAAGTCTCCGCGCGCCCCGGATTTTTCCAGTGATGCGGCGTCGCGCTCTCAAAATAAAAGCTGTCCCCGGCCTTGAGCCGGTATTCTTCTTTCTCCAGCGTAATCGTCAGTTCCCCGCGCAGCACGTACATAAACTCTTCGCCTTCGTGGGTGTAAGAATCGCCGCTGCCCGCCTCCGGCGCAACCCGAAACAAATGCGGCTCCATCACCGTGTTTCCCCACGCCAGCAACTCCATGCGAACGCCGGGTCCGGCTTCCAGCACTTTTCTGTGTTCCGGCTGCACCTGCCGGCTGCTGGCTCCCGTCGCGTCAAAAAAATCCAGGATGTTGGTTTTATAAAACCGCGCCAGCTTGCGCAGCGTTCCCACCGACCCGCTCATCTGCGAACGCTCCAGCCCGCTCAGGAATCCCACCGAGATGCCCACCGCTCGCGCCACCTGCGCCAGGGACAGCTTCCGCTTCACTCGCAATTGCCGCAAGTGCGAACCGATCGCACTGGTATTTCCGTCGGCCGCCGGACGCGCCCGCCCTTCCCGCCGCAAAAGTTCCACAATCGCCGCCGCGTTCAACCCGCGCACCTTGCGCAGAAAACGTGCCCGCTTCAGCAGCTTCACGTCGTCGGCCGTATACAGCCGGTACTTGCTTTCCGTGCGCCGTGGACGCGTGAGCCCCAGGCTTTCCCATGACCGGATCACGGACGGCGAAACCCCCACCCGCCGTGCCACGTCTCCAATCTTCAAAAAGGGTTCAGCGCTGGACGCTCTCATCGTTCCCCGAATGGCGCGTCAAAGTTTTCTATGGGAGAGAATGCGTTTTTCTCCTTGACAGCACGCGTGCCTCTTCTCTAACCTTACGGGATTATAGCAAGGTTGTCGCTGGGCACAAGCTGTCGTTTTCAAAGAAAAAACAATTTCTCCCAGATGCTTGGAGAAGAATGCTTGGAGAAGATGACTGGAGGTTCGATGCCGTCACTGCGAGCCCGCTGGACCATGATGTGTCTGGAAACCGTTTGCCTTGCCGTCGCGATATCGCTCCTGTTCCCTACATTGCTTCCTGCCCAAGGCACCGGCGGACGCATCCTTGGCCGCGTCGCCGATCCCAGCGGCGCCGTGTTAGGTGGGGTGAAGGTTACCGCCATCAACGAAGCCACCGGAGCAGCCCGAGACGCTCAGACCAGCGACAGCGGCGATTACGGGTTCCCCGACCTTCCCGTCGGAACCTATACGCTGAGCTTCGAATTAACGGGGTTCAAGAAGGGCCTTCGCAAGAGCATTACCCTCGACGTCAACCAGGTCATCACTCTCAACATGACGATGCAGCTTGGCGGAGCGCAAGAGGTCGTCGACGTCACCTCCGAAGCGCCGCTGGTAGATACCACCAGCACGCAGTTGGGTGCGGTGGTGAACAACCGGTCGGTCAACGAGCTGCCGCTCAACGCGCGCGACACTTATCAGTTCCTCCAACTGCAGCCCGGTGTGCAATCGCAGTTAGGCTCCAGCGGTAGCACGTTTTATGGCAGCGACGATGCTGGAGCCGTCTCCGTAAACGGTGGCCGCACGCGCGCCAACAACTTCAGCGTCAACGGTGGCGATGCCAATGACCAGTTCGCCAACCTGCCGACTATCCAGCCTACTCCCGACGCTATCGAAGAGTTCCGCGTGATCAGCAACACCTTCGACGCCGAATACGGCCGCAACTCCGGCGCCGTAGTTAACGTTATTACGAAGTCGGGAACGAATCAGTGGCACGGCGACGTCTACGAGTATTTCCGCAACACAGTATTGAATGCACAGGGCTACTTCAACACCATTAAGCCGCTGGAGAATCAGAACCAGTTCGGCGGCACCTTCGGCGGCCCCATTAAGAAAGACCGCACCTTCTTTTTCGTGTCTTATGAAGGACGGCGGGTTCGCCAAGGTATTTCGGGCCAGACGGTTGTCGTGCCGACTCCCGCCGAACTCAATGGGGACTTTTCAACTGGCGGACAGGCTTTGGCCACTACCTATCAGCCTGGCGTAAATTTCGGCGGGCAGGTGAGTGATTCTTTTCTTGCGCAGGCGTTGAATACCCGCGGAGGCACAGCTTGTCAGACGGCCATTGCCACCCAGGGAGGATCACCGATTTCTCCCGGCGCTTTTTACGGAGCACATCTGCAGGATCCTACCAACCCCAACAGCCCTGTGCTGCCTGGTATCTTCACCGTCACTGCTACGGGCCTTGCCAACTCCGGTCTGGACAATCAGGTTCCCGCTGCCTGTATGGATCCGGTGGCTGTTGATCTGCTTCGCTTTGTGCCTTCCGCGAACCGCCCCAACGGCACCTACCAGGCGGTACCCGCCAGCTCTGATACTCAGAATCAGTTCACTCTTCGCTTCGACCATCGCATTAACGACCGGCAGAACTTCAGTTTCTATTACTACTTCACCAACGACGCAAGTTTTCAGCCCTTCTATGACTTCCAGGCTTCCGGCGCCAATATTCCTGGATTTGGTGCGAATGTAGGTTCGCGCTATCAGCAGTTTAATCCGAGCCATTCTTGGACGATCTCCAACTCCTTGGTCAATGAAGCCCGCTTTACCTATATGCGGGAAGGCCAGCTTACCTTCCAGCACCCCCAATCCACCAATGCCGTAACTGCTTCTTGCGCATCGGCCGTATCCGCCTACTGTTTTACCGGCACCTCCGATTCAAGTGCCATCAATACCCTTATCGCCAATTCCAGCTACCCCGCTGCTCAGGCTGGCATCACTCCGGGACTGCCCTCTAACCGCACCGGTGTGCCTTTCGTCGGGGTCTCCGGCGGTTTCAACATCGGCAATGGCTGGGAGGGAGAACTCCCTCAGGTAGGCAACACGTTCCAGTGGGCCGATAACTTGACGGGGGTCAAAGGCAGCCACACAATGAAATACGGAGCGGACGTGCGCCGCTCGCGCTTCGATCAAACCCTCTACTATAACGTCAGTGGTGATTTCACCTTCAACAGCACGACTACTGATTCCGTTGGCTACACGAACTCTGCCGGCAATACCGACTCTTACCCTAACTATTTGCTCGGACTGGCCGACAGCTACTCGCAAGGTTCCGCGCAGCGAGAAAACATCCGCGACACCGGCGTGTATCTGTTCGCTCAGGATAGTTGGAAACTCAAGCCCAACGTGACCCTGAACTACGGGCTCCGTTGGGAATTGGACACGCCCCTGACGGATGCTCTTCACCACGTCCAGACCTACCGCCCTGGCCAGAATTCAACTCAGTACCCTTGTACCCTGACACCCACCGAGCAAACTAACTTCGGAGTGTCTACCTGTGCGGAGGCGGGCGTCCAACCCACGGGCTTGGTTTTTCCCGGCGACCAGGGCGTTGCCGCCGGCCTTACCCAGACCTATTACAAAGCGTTTGCCCCGCGTATAGGCCTTGCCTACAGCCCGAACTTCACCGATGGTTTCCTGGGTAAGCTATTTGGCAGCAACGGCAAAACCAGCATCCGCACCGGCTGGGGATTGTTCTACAACCCCATGGAGCAACTGGTGCTGGAGCAGTTCGGCGCCGAGCCTCCCTTTGGGGGCAGTACTTACTTGCCTGGAACTTTCTTCAATACTCCTTTCGTTCAAGAAAACGGTACAGTCAATCCCAACCCTTTCAATGGGATTTTGAATCCAACACCGGGCACGGCTCAAGATTGGGCCAGCTTCCGTCCCATCCTTCTCTACGGGGATTTCCAGCCTCACATGCGCACGCAATACACCGCGCAGTACAACTTCAGCGTTCAACGTGAGATCGCCCGGGGCGTTTTGTGGCAGGTGAACTACGTGGGGTCCCAAGGACACCGCCTGCTGGCTTCGCATGACATTAACGCATCCAATCCGCAGACCTGCCTCGACATCATTAGCATTCAGGGCATGGGTGCGTGCGGACCGTTCGCGGAGGACAATGCCTATGGCCTGACCGTTCCTCAAGGTTTCAATTTCCACCTTCCCAACGGTTCGATCGTTACCGGAGCGGCAGGCGGTACCCCGGTGCAACTGGTCGGCCTCAGGCCGTACTCCTCGCCGAATTGCGTCCAGAGCGGGACGAACATCGGGCAGGGCTGCCCGTTGGACGGCGTACCCATCTTCACCAACATATTCGCCGAGGACACCATCGCCGCCTCTGCCTATAACTCGCTCCAAACCATGCTCGAGAAACGCTTTTCCCATGGCCTTCAATTCCAGGCCGCATACACTTTCAGCAAGTCCCTGGACTGGGCCTCGAGCTTCGAAGAAACCGTGAATCCCTTCGATTACAAGGCCAGTCGCGCCTTGTCGCTTTTCAACTCGGCTCAGCGATTTGTGATTAATTTTTACTGGGATCTTCCCGTGCGCAAGTACAACGGGGCTGCCGGCAAGATCTTGGATGACTGGGCCATGTCCGCCATTGTCCAGTTCCAGAGCGGATTCCCCATTCGCCTCTCCGATCCCGACGACAGCGAACTCATCAGCAGTTTGTTCTTTCTCGGGACTGCCGCACCGCAGCTCACGGGCCCGCTCCAGATATTGAATCCAAAGACATCGCCGAATAATGCCTATCTCAATGCCGGCCAGTTTTCCGATTCCGCGCCCGGAACATTCTCCACCACCCCACGTTCCATCTGTTGCGGGCCGGGCTTGAATCAGTGGGATGTAACTTTTTCCAAACGCATCCCCATTTCGGAGGTCAAGTACTTCCAGTTCCGTGCCGATATCTTTAATCTGTTCAACAAGACCTTATTCGTGAATCCAGACGGCAATTTCAGCGACACAACCTTCGGACAAATTCAACAAGCCCGAGACCCTCGCCTGGTGCAGTTCGCGCTAAAATTTTACTTTTAGTTTGCCCATGTAAGATGTGAATAGTCAGCACCCCGGGCGGCTCGCCGCCCGGCATTCTAATGGCCCGCTCACCGAAATGGCGCGGCCTGAGTTATCCCGGAGTAATTCGATGTATCCCGATCTGCAGAAAGAACTCGACACGTTCGAGCGCCGCACGCCCAAATCCGCCGAAGCGTACAAGAAGAATCTCAAACGCATACCGCTCGGCGTGGCCAGCAACTATCGCCATTACGATCCCTGGCCCATCTTCGTGAAGGAGGCCAGCGGCAGCAAGTTCCGCGACCTCGATGGCAACGAATACATCGATCACAACCTGACTTTTGGCGCGCTCATGGCCGGACACTGCCATCCCGCGGTGATGAAGGCTGTCGAAAAACGTCTTTCCACCGGCACTATGTTCGGCATGCCGCACGACATGGAATGGGAACTCGCCGAAGAAATCTGCAACCGTTTTCCAGTCGAGATGGTCCGCTTCGGCAACAGCGGCACGGAAGCCACCATGCACGCTATCCGCCTGGCCCGCGCCGCCACCGGCCGCGATAAAATTATTAAATTTGAAGGCGCATACCACGGCCTGCATGATTCCGCTCTGGTCAGCGTCAAGCCACACGCGCCTGATTTCGGCGACATCGACAATCCCATTTCCGTTCCCGGCGGACTCGGCGTGCCGAAATCTGCGATCGCCAACGTGCCCGTGGCCACCTTCAACGATCTCGCCACCGTCGAGCGCCGCTTCAAAGAAAATCCCGGCGAGATCGCCGCCATCATTCTCGAACCCATTCTCATGAACGTCGGCCTCTGCATGCCGGAGCCCGGCTTTCTGCAAGGTCTCCGCGAAATCGCCACGAAAAACGGCGCGCTCCTGATCTTCGACGAAGTAAAAACCGGCGCCAAACTCGGCTGGGGCGGCGCCAGCGAATACTTCGACGTTCATCCCGACATGATCTGCCTCGCCAAGTCCATTGGCGGAGGCCTGCCGCTGGCCGCCTTCGGCGCCAGCAAGTCTGTGATGGACCTCATCTCGCAACACAAGGTCTTCCACGGCGGCACCTACAACACCAACCCGGTTTCCATGGCCGCGGGACTCGCCACGTTCCGCGAAGTCCTCACTCGCGCCAACTACGCTCGCGTCGATAAACTCGGCAAGAAACTCGCCGACGGCTATCGCAAAACCATCGCGAAAGTCGGACTGCAAGCCTACATCGCGCAAGCCGGCGCCAACGGCGCGCTGATGTTTTATCCGAAAGAAATTCGCAACTACCGAGATTGGATCACGATCGATATCGACCTCTGGCGCCACTACTGGTTCGCCATGGTCAACCGCGGCGTGATGGCGCAACCCTACTGGTGGGACGAGCAGTGGACGATTTCCGTCCAGCACACCGAGTCCGACATCGACAAGCATCTGTCTGCTTTCGATGACATTGCGGCCTCGCTCGCGAAAGCGCAACAAGAACGCAGCGAGCCAGTTGCAGTGGCGCATTAGAACAAGGGTTCAGGGGGTAGGGGTCAGGGATCAGTTTGAGGACTCGGCCTGAGCAGGCATCAACAACTGACCGCTAGCCCCTGCCCCCTAGCCCCTAGACCCTAGTCCCTGACCATGTCCACCACCGCCCAACCCGCTACCCAGCCCCACCTGATCCGCGCCCTCGGACGCCGCGATCTCGTCCTCCTCTTCGTGGTCGCCGTCTTCAACTTGAACGTCGTCCCCTCCATCGCCGCTAACGGCGGCGTCACCATCTGGCTCTGGATCGTCTCGCTTCTTCTTTTCTTCTGGCCGCAAGGCATCGCCGTCATCGAGCTCGCCCATCGTTATCCCGGCGAAGGCGGAGTCTATCTTTGGGCCAAAGAAGTCTTCGGCGACTTCCACGGATTCCTCTCCGGCTGGTGTTACTGGACCAACAATATGCTTTACGTGCCCACCGTCATGCTCTACTTCGTCGGCGTCTCCGTTTACGTGCTCGGTCCCACCCATCTCGCTCTCGCGGACAATAAATTCTTCGCCTCCGCCACATCGCTGCTGCTGCTCGCTCTGCTCACAGTTCTGAACATCGTCGGTCTCGGCATCGGCAAGTGGATCAACAACCTCGGCGCCATCGGAACATTCATTGCCGCAGCCGTCCTCATCGGTCTCGGCATGGTGATCTGGTCGCGCTTCGGCACCACGCTCGCTGTTGCAGATTTCAAAATTCCCGCTAACCCACGCTTCGTCCTGAATTCCTTCGGCGTGATCTGCTTCGGCCTGGTCGGCCTCGAACTCGCCTCCGTCATGGGAGATGAGATTCAAGATCCGTCTCGCACTCTTCCCGGCGCGGTCGCGTTGGGCGGAGTCCTTTCCGGCGCTCTCTATGTTGGCGCTACGCTCACCCTCCTCATTGCCGTCGGCAAGAACGTTAACGTGCTCCAAGGGATCGTCCAGGCTGTCAGCCAGATGGCGGGCCGCGTTGGAGTCGCATGGATCACGGTCCCCTTCGCGCTCATGCTCAGCCTCTCCATCGCCGGCATCGGTTCCGCGTGGATGGGCGGCTCCGCGCGCATTCCCTTCGTCGCCGGCCTCGATTCCTACATGCCCTTCTGGCTCGGCAAGGTCCACCCAAGCTATGCCACGCCCTACGCCGCGCTCATCGTCCAAGCCGTCGTTTCCGCTGTTCTTGTCCTCATGAATTTTCTCGGCGCTGGGGTTCAGGAAACTTTTCAAAAACTTCTGTCGCTGGCTGTCGTGCTTCAGCTCGTCCCGTTCCTCTATATGTTTGGCGCGCTCATTCGATTCGCCGTGAAGGAAACCACGCCCCAGGGCCAGTACAGCCGGAGTACGCTGTTTCTCGCCGGAACCAGCGGCCTGCTCACGACTGTTCTCGGCATTGCGCTCGTATTCTTCCCGGCCCAGCAGATCACGTCGCTGTGGTCCTACGAATTATGGATGTTCGGCGGCACGCTTTTTTTCATCGGCCTCGCCGCATTCTTTTTCTTCGTCTACGGTCGCCACAAAGCACCGCAACAGATTCCTGTGCACATGGCCAGTGTGGCGGCGGGCGACTCGCCCGTCGAGGCGAGCGAAGCTCGAAGATGATCGGGAAGGGCACGACTTCAGTCGTGCCGTTAGGAGCGAACAACATTTGGGCCTTCAGGCCCTGAGGTAAGAGGAGGTTGAAGCCAATGCCCGGCGGAATCACCACCGAAGTCCGCACCTATCAGATGTACATCAACGGCGAGTGGGTCGCGAGCAAGTCCGCGAAAACTTTTCCCGTCTACGATCCCTCCACCGAGGAAATCATCGCCCAGGTTCCCGATGCCGGCGCCGACGACGTAAACCGCGCCGTAGCCGCCGCCAAGGCCGCATTCGAAGACGGCCCATGGGCAACCACCACGGCGCAGGAGCGTGGCCGCGTCCTGTTCCGCCTCGCCGAAAAAATCCGTGCCAACCTTCCCGCGCTCGCCGAACTCGAATGCCGCAACACCGGCAAGCCCATCGTCGAAGCCGAATTCGACATCAATGACGCTGCTACTTGCTTCGAATATTACGGCGGCCTCGCCACCAAAGTCGTCGGCTACGTCAATCCCGTGCCCGACAATGCCATGTCTCTTTCCCTCAAAGAGCCAGTCGGCATCGCCGGACAAATCATTCCCTGGAACTATCCACTGCTCATGGCCGCATGGAAACTAGCGCCGGCCATCGCCGCCGGCTGCACCTGCGTCCTCAAACCTGCCGAACAGACTCCGCTCACCGCTCTCGAATTCGCAAACTATTTCGCCGACTGCGGCTTGCCTCCAGGCGTGGTCAACATCATCACCGGCTTCGGAGAAAGCTGCGGCGCACCTCTGGTCCAGCATCCCGATGTCAACAAGATCGCTTTTACTGGCAGCGCCGCCGTAGGCAAGATTATCGTCAAGCAGGCTGCCGACACGGTGAAGCGCGTCACCCTCGAACTCGGCGGGAAGTCTCCCAACATTTTCTTTGCCGACGCCGATTTCGAAGCGGCCATCGACGGCGCGCTCTTCGGCGTCTTCATCAATCAAGGAGAAGTTTGCTCCGCCGGAAGCCGCATCCTGGTGCAGAAGTCGATCTATAAAAACTTTGTCGAAGCCATGACCGAGAAAGCCAAGAAGATCAAACTCGGCCCGCCCCTTGATCGCGAAACCAAGATGGGCCCGCTCGTCAGCAAAGAACAGTACGACCGCGTCAACTCTTACATCGAGATCGGCAAGAAAGAAGCCAAACTTGCTTCCGGCGGTGGACGCCCCGAGAAAATGGGTAAAGGCTACTACGTCCAACCCACGATCTTCTGCGACGTCACCAATAGCGCCCGCATTGCCCGCGAAGAAATCTTTGGCCCGGTTGCGGCCGTGATTCCCTTCGAAGACGAAAAAGATGCACTCAAGATTGCCAACGATTCACCCTATGGCCTTGCAGCCGCTGTCTGGACCCGCGACATCTTCAAGGCCATGCGCTCCGTGAAGGCCCTGCGCGCAGGCATCGTCTGGGTGAATCACATGCAACCAACGTACGTGGAAGCTCCGTGGGGCGGCTACAAACAGTCCGGCTTCGGCCGCGAACTCGGCCCCTGGGGCATCGAAGAGTATCTCGAAACCAAGCAGGTCTACATCAATCTGAACGAAGCACCGATAGGCTGGTACTGATAAATGAAAGGACGATCATCTTTAAAGTCTTGTCATCCTGAGCGAGGATTGATCTTCGCGCCCAAGCACGAAGATCAACCACAGTCGAAGGATCCCTGCACTGCTTGGAGCGTCCCTGCCGCCTCAGGGAGTTCTCCCGAGAAACTAACATGAGCACAATCCGCCTCAACACTCCAATCCCCGGCCCCAACTCCCAGGCGCTCTCAGCCCGCCGCGCCCAAGCCGTGCCCCGCGGCCTTTCTCACGGCACGCCCATCTACGTCGCGAAAGCCGAAGATGCATGGCTGGAAGACGTCAACGGCAACCGCTACATCGATTTCGCCGGCGGCATCGGTTGCGCCAACGCTGGTCATCGCCAGGAAGCCGTTGTCGATGCCATCCGCAGCCAGCTCGACAAATTCCTCCACACCTGCGTCCAGGTTACGCCCTACGAGGATTACATCCGGCTTGCCGAGCGCATGAACCAAGTCACGCCCGGCAAGTTCCCCAAGAAAACTCTGTTTGTTAACAGCGGTGCGGAAGCCGTGGAAAATGCAGTGAAGATCGCCCGCGCCTACACCAAGCGTCCCGCGATCGTTGCCTTCGAAGACGCTTTTCACGGCCGCACCATGATGACCCTCGCGCTTACCAGCAAGACGCATCCCTACAAAGCCGGTTTCGCGCCGTTTCCCGGCGAGGTTTATCGCGTCCCCTTCGCCTACTGCTATCGCTGCTCGTATAACCTGAAGTATCCTTCATGCGATCTCTACTGCGCGCGCCATCTCGAAGATACTTTCAAGCGGGTTGTTGCCAACGAAGAAGTAGCGGCAGTCATTGCCGAGCCGGTGATGGGCGAAGGCGGATTCATCGCGCCGCCTCAGGATTACTTCAAGGTGTTAATCGATCTTTGCCACAAGCATGGCATCCTCTTTATCGCCGATGAAGTGCAATCCGGCTTCGGCCGCACCGGCGCCATGTTCGCCAGCGAACGTTACGGTATCGAGCCCGATCTCATCGTGACCGCAAAATCCCTGGGCGGTGGCCTTCCGCTCGCAGCGGTGACGGGCCGCGCCGAAATCATGGACGCGCCTGCTCCCGGCGGACTCGGCGGCACTTTCGCCGGTAATCCGCTTTCCTGCGCCGCGGCTTTAGCCGTGCTCGACTTGTTCGAACGCGAAAACTTGTTAACCCGCGCCAACGAACTCGGCGACCGCTTCCAGCGCCGTGCCCATGAATGGCAGCACCGCTGGAGTATCGTCGGCGACGTGCGCGGCCTCGGTGGAATGCAAGCCATCGAACTGGTGAAGTCGCAAGAATCGAAGACACCAGCCACGGAAGAAACAAAGCAGATCACGCAATACTGCTACGAGCACGGCCTGATCACGATTACCGCAGGCTCATACTCCAACGTGATTCGCGTCCTGGTCCCGCTGGTCGCAACCAACGAGCAAATGGATGAAGGCCTGAATGTTCTGGAATCCGCGCTGGCCGCTGTCTGCGACAAGTGTGGGAATGGGCGCCTCGTGAGCCTGCCCTGAGCGAAGCCGAAGGGTCCAGCCGAGCGCAGCGAGGCTTTGCGCTAGCTCGGAATTTTTAGGATTTGTCATCCTGAGCGAGGATTGGCCTTCGCGCCTCAAGCGCGAAAGGCCAACCGCAGTCGAAGGACCCCTATGGGCGTATATCATTGATTGATGTTGCAAGGTGTTCTCACGATGTACTCGGCGGCATTAACGCGCCCGCATTTTTGGCGATAGCGAAAGGTGTTACGAACATGACCACCGTAGCCGCACCTCCGATCATCCGACTCACCAACTTCATCAACGGCCAATGGACCGACTCGCGCGCCTCCGAATGGCGCGACGTAGTCAATCCCGCGACCGGCGAGACGCTCGCCCAAGTCCCGCTAGCCGACGCCGCCGAAGTCAACCAAGCGGTCGAAGCCGCCGCCGCGGCCTTCCCCGAGTGGCGCCGCACACCGCCCGAAGACCGCATCCAGCCGCTGTTCAAGTTGAAGACGCTCCTAGAAGAGCACCTCGACGACATCGCCCGCGTCATCACCCAGGAAAACGGCAAGACCTTCACCGAGGCCAAAGCCGAGATGCGCCGCGCCATCGAAAACGTCGAAGTCGCCTGTGGCATCCCGATGATGATGCAGGGCTACAACCTCGAAGATGTCGCCCGCGGCATCGACGAAATGATGATCCGCCAGCCCCTCGGCGTCACCGCCGCCATCGTGCCCTTCAACTTCCCCGGCATGATCGCGTTCTGGTATCTGCCCTACGCCATCGCGACCGGCAACACCTTTATCCTCAAGCCATCCGAGCGCGTCCCGCTCACCCTACGCTACATCTACGAACTCCTGGAGAAAACCGGATTACCCAAAGGCGTAGTGAACCTGGTTAACGGCAGCAAAGCGGTCGTCGACGCGCTCATCGACCACCCCAAAGTCCGCGCCATCAGCTTCGTCGGCTCGACTCCCGTAGCCCGCTACATCTACGCCCGCTCCGGCGAAAACGGCAAGCGCTGCCAGTGCCAGGGCGGAGCCAAGAACCACGTAATCGTCCTCCCCGACGCCGACATGCCCATGGCCACGCAAATCATCAGCGACAGCGCCTTCGGATGCGCCGGCCAGCGTTGCCTCGCCGTCTCCGTCGCCGTCACCATCGGAGAAGCGCAGAAGACTTTTCGCGATTCCATTGCCGATGCTGCCTCCAAACTCAAAGTCGGAAACGGACTCGATGAAGGCATTCAGATGGGACCAGTGATCACACCGCAGAGCAAAGAGCGCGTGGAATCGCTCATTGCGCTCGGCGAAAAGCAGGGCGCTAAGATTCTGCTCGATGGCCGCAACTCGAAGATCCCGAAATACGAATCCGGCAACTTCGTAAAGCCCACGATTCTCGACGACGTTCCCGCAACCAGCGATCTCGCCGACACAGAGATCTTCGGTCCCGTGCTCAGCCTCGTCCATGCCGATGATATGGATGAAGCTCTCGCCTTCCTCGAGCGCAGCGCCTACGGCAATCAGGCCTCTCTGTTCACGTCGAGCGGATCGGCGGCGCGCCGCTTCCGCTACGAAGCGCCCGCGGGAAATATCGGCATCAACATCGGAGTCGCCGCGCCCATGGCCTACTTCCCGTTCAGCGGATGGAAGAACAGCTTCTTCGGCGATCTCCACGGCCAGGGCCGCGACGCCATCGAGTTCTATACCGACAAGAAAGTTGTCGTCGAACGCTGGGCCAAAGAGCACAGCCGAAAATTCTAGGAAATTGAGTGATTGAGCGATTGCGTGATCTGGCGATTGAAAATCAACGATGCTACCGAGAGCTTTTCAATCGCTCAATCACAAAATCACCCGATCGCTCAATGATCTGCGACGCTGTCAGCTAGCAAAATGAGGATTCCATGACCACAACTCTTACCACTCCCACAATGACCGGCAAGGAAATCGTCGACCTTTCCCGCAAGCACACGCTTTATGAATGGTCGGCGCAGTCGAAAGTCGATCCCATTCCAGTCGCTAGCGCCAAAGGGATTTACTTCTACACGCCGGAAGGCAAGCGCTTCATCGACTTCAACAGCCAGCTCATGTCTGTCAACATCGGACACGGCGACCAGCGCGTCATCCAGGCCATCAGCGAGCAGGCGGCGACGCTGGCTTATGCGAATCCTTTCATGGCTACTGAAGTCCGCGCGCGGCTGGGCGCGAAGCTTGCCGAAATTACTCCGGGCGACATCGATACCTTCTTCTTCACCAACGGCGGAGCCGAAGCCAACGAGAACGCGATCAAGATTGCGCGCTTCTTCACCGGACGCCACAAGATCATGGCGCGTTATCGCTCCTATCACGGCGCGACCGCGGGAGCGATGAGCCTTACCGGCGATCCGCGCAGATGGGCCGTGGAGCCGGGCATTCCGGGCGTGGTCCACGTGCTCGATCCTTATCACGGCATCGAGCGCGGATGGGAATCGGCTGAGACTTCGCTCGCCATGATTGAGGAGACGATTCAGCTCGAAGGTCCGCAGACGATTGCGGCGTTCATCCTCGAGCCTGTGACCGGAACGAATGGCATTCTGGTTCCGCCTGATGGATATCTGGAAGGCGTTCGCAAGCTGTGCGACAAGTACGGAATATTGATGATTGCCGATGAAGTGATGTCCGGCTTTGGACGGACCGGCGCGTGGTTCGCGGTCGATCACTGGGAGGTTGTTCCCGATCTGCTTTGCATGGCGAAGGGATTGACTTCCAGCTATTTGCCGCTGGGAGCGGTTGGCATGCGTCATCACATTGCGCAGCATTTTCAGGACAAGGTGTTTTATGGAGGGCTGACATATAACAGCCATCCCATGGGATGCGCGGCGGCGCTGGCGACGATTCGCGTGTATGAAGAAGATGGGCTGATCGAGAACGCGAAAAAAATGGGCGCGGTCATGACACAACTCGGAACCGAACTGCAGGCGAAGCATCCGTCGGTGGGCGCGGTGCGCTCGATTGGATTGTTTGGCATCGTCGAACTCATTCGCAATCGCAAGACGCGGCAGCCGATGGCGCCGTTCAATGGCACGTCCGATGAAATGGCTGCGCTGGCGCGCTTCTTCCGCGAGCAAGGGCTTTACACCTTCGTGCGCTGGAACACTTTCTTTACCAATCCTCCTCTCTGCATCAACGAGCAGCAGATGCGCGAGGCGTTCGCCATTATTGATCGCGGGTTGGAGATTACCGATAAGGCTGTGGTCGGGTAGCTCTCAGCTGTCAGCTATCAGCTCTCAGCAAACGCCCACGCCGCCTCCTTGTGTGAAGCAATTCTCGTGTGGCGCGGACACTCCCTTCGACTCCCGCTCAGGGCAGGCTCTGTCCGCGTCTTTCCATCTGCACGGTGCCGACCTTTACCGCGGGCCCTTCGTGAATCGGAGCGTTCTTGTCCTGGGTGCCCCCCTACTATTCCTGCAAAATACGTCCGATAAAGGACTTAGGTCTGGAGATCCGTGAAGCACGGGAGTTCTCGTCCACCTTTCCTTTGTGATTTGTGCCAGCGCCAATTTGTTTCGCGCCGTCTCCTCGTGGTGCGAAGCCTTCTGGTGCCGGGTATCACCCCTACCCCACCCGGTGTTTTGGAATCATCGCGTTAGCAAGAAATTCTTTGCAAAATACGTCTTCCAAAGGACTTAGATATCAAAATACGTGACGCAAAGGACTTAGTACCGTCTCCGCTTTCAGCTTCCCGCTCTCCGCTTTCCGGGCCGCCGATTTCTGCTGTCGGTTCTTGGTAATCGCTCGACCGGGAAACGCTGGTTGCATTTTGCTTTTTGCTGGGATACCCCTACCTCACCCGATGTTCTGGAATCAACATGTTAGCAAGAAATTCTTTGCAAAATACGTCTTCTAAAGGACTTAGATACCAAAATACGTGATGCAAAGGACTTACCCGTGATGGGCTAGCGATGAGTTATGGCGCCGCACTGCCTCCGCTGTCATGATCGGTGGTTGGGGCTGTGGATGACAAGGTCAGATGTCACAAGGTTTGCGCGTTCGGTTAGGCTGTCTCCTAGTCCGCACCTACAAGAAGGGGAAACTGCGCATCGCTGCGCGAATGGTTGGAATAGGTTTTCCAAGTTGGCTGATACGAGGAGTCTGCCTGATTTCCCCAACTGATCCATCGCTCTCTTTCACCACGGGCAAACAGTTCGAGGTAGGGTCCCGGGCTGCAGGATTCGACGATCGCGTACTGTTCGTCCGGCTTGCGGGAATGCTCTCTCTTGCGGCTGGACAGATAGTTGACCTGTGTGCGTCCCGGTTTGAGCGTGCGTGCATTCTTTCCGCGAACGCCGAATAGCACAAGTTCGGTCACGTTACGAAAATAGAATCCTACTCCGCGTCCGTCGGAGCCTCCATCTTTCCGGATCTTGTGCCAGACCAGGTTGCTCTTATAGTGGAAGCCCCATGCTTCCATTACCTCGATGCCATTTGGCAGAAGTGCATTGGGAACCCAGAGGTAAAGGTGGCACACATCGCTGGCAGCCTCCGATATCGGAAGACTCTTGATTCCTTCTAGCGTCAGGGTTGAATACCTTGACAAGCGCTTGTGCTCCGGGGCGATCTTGCCCGTTCGATTTTGGAACTGCCAAGGAGGATCGGCTAGGATAGTCCCAAATTTTCTACCCTCCAAAAACTCGCGAAAGTCATTTGCTGGGCTCACGGGTTCCCTCCGGTCGGAAAATCGAGTGGTTGTTGCTGAAGCCTTGTTCGAGTGTGGCGCATCGCCTCTGCTCGGTCCGGACGCGCTTTGCGAAGGCGACCGGGTGCGTGGCCTGTCATATCGACCTCGAAGTGGGGAATGCCGATGTCACGGACAAATGCTCCCACTGTGTCGAGGGACGCGAACAACCGGACGGCTCCGCGACTTGTGACCAAAACCCTTTGTCCATTTCCAAGCATAACCCGCAGGGCGAATCCCCTTTGCTCCCCGCTAACAGTGGCGCCGGTAACTGTCTTCGTCTGAACAAGCTCGCGGAGAACGGGCGCTTTAATCGTTGTGGCTGGGCTGAGGTCCACGATAGAAACGGATTATCGATTAATATTAAACGATTGTCAATAAACAAAATACAATATGTGGCCAATAATAACTGTAATCCAGGCAACATTATTTAATAGTGAACTGTATCCAGCGCAGGACTCTTGATTATTCGGCGAATGTTTGGCGAAAGTCAATCGGCAACATGAGGAGAACGGAACTACTCTGGGGCAAATGGGACCTGTTCCGAGTATGGGAAACGGCTAAAAGTCTGCATTCTTCACTTGGGGCAGGACGCTTGCCAAAAGCGTCTTCGTCCCATCGCCGCAATTGAATCGGTCGTTTAGATCATTCTTCCAGATCAGCCCGATTCCTAAACTCTCTACATATCCGATCAGCCATGTTAAGCGTCCTCGTGGCTTGCGCTCAACCACAGCGCAGGCCACCACTTCCGACTTCAGGCTGTCTCGATACAGATAGCGGTACTCGATCAGCTGGCTAATAGAGCGCCTGATCTGGCCGCGAATCGCATGAAGTCCGCAGCTCTTCATCTCAAAAACAACCGAGGTGTCCCCGGAGTCGACTGCCAGATCTATATGCAGGTTCGTCATGGGCACCAGGCCTTGATCCCGGCATAACTCGCAGATCCGTTGCTCTAAAAGGAAATGCTGACTGTTAGCGCGCTCTAGGGTCGTAGAGTCGGTTGTACTAATCAGCATGCTGTGTTTCCGTTTCGAAGGAGCAACACGGTTCCACGGCCTAAGCTCCGCTGTGTCAATCCGAGAGGCGGCTACCGGGAGGTCGATCTCTGGTAGGAGGTCTTCGGTTTCTTCGTATGTTCCTCCGAGGTTTAGTCGCGAAATCTCCTCTGGTGTCGCGTTTAGGAGCGCATTAATTCCGTAGCGGATCAGGAAACCGTGTGGGCTCCTGAGGAAGCTCCTTCTAGCTTTGGCGTCGTCGATTGAGTAGGCCGCGATCTCAACAGCCGCTGGAAACCAGCGGGAGGGGTCGGGCATGTGGGCCGTCCATGAGCCTTCGTCAATTATTCCTGTTTGGTAGAGGAATTGCCGCAGGTTCGTGAAGGTCTTACGGCCGCCGGTGCCAGCGAACAATGTCGATTGGGTGCTCGAAAATATCGAAGTGTCCCATTTCCCGTCGTTTCTACCGAGCGTTTTACAGATGAAATCACGGTATCTCGGATCGCGGAACATAAAGAGGAAATACATAACCATCTTCACTTTTTCCGTGAATGTGCCTTCTTCGTGGATAAGGTCGATTAACTTATCACGGCGGACGATTTTGTCCTCGACGATGAGGTACCGCGCTTTCGCGGTCACGAAAAGATCGGTCGGGCAGCGGGCGCGGAGGTCTGCCTCGGGAGTGTCGTGAGAGATAGATGACAAGAGGCCGAAGTGATCTTCGGCGTGAAGATACTTGGTCAATGAAGCTTTGAACTGCGGAAGTGGATCGGACATTTGTCCCCTGTTCAACGAAAAGGCCACGGCATAGCCGTGGCCCCCTCACAGTCGGGTTCCTTTTTACTCTTTGGCGGGAGGAAATGCTAGGCGCTTTCGTGGGAGGGGAGGTGGCACGGAGCGGGGATGGGGAGGGGCCGACGGGCGAGTCGCCCGTCTCCACGCGAGCACGATTCCGCGCAGGAGTTTGCATAGCGACCAGAAGTCAAAATCCCCACCCTCTCGCAAGATGCGCGAGAAGGGTGGGGCAGTCCCGGAAAGTCAGTTTCCGAGTCAACGTCAAAGGCAACGGACAGGAGTGTCCGTTCCACACGGGCTGGCGTCGCTTCGCTCCGCTGACGGGCGAGTTGCCCGTCTCCACACGGGCATTTCCACACGAGCGAACAGCAGGTTCCCTTCGGCTGCGCTCAGGGCAGGCTCTCGCCCGCCTTCGGCGCGCTTCGGAATGACAAGGCTGTTCTATGGCGACGCGTTGTGCGCGTGAGGAGTCAGGTGCGCCAGATGTGTTGCTGGGCGTCGAGGGAGGAGAACATTACGGGCTCGTGGTGGACTTTGGTGGCGTGCTGGTTGATGGCGGTGGCGGCCTGGGTGCGGAGGTTGCCGTCGCGAGGGTCGAAATCGAGAGTGCTGACGTAGTGGGCGCAGTGGGTGCAGGTGAACCTCATGCCGCCCTTGATGCGTCCGATGGTGTAGAGGCGTTTCACAATTTTGAGTGTAGTCCTTTGGCGGCGGATGGGAAGGCACGGGGGTGGGGCAGCGAAGGTAATGCCCAGTGCGGATGAGGGAGTTCTAATGTGGGGATGGGGGAAGTTTGGTGCCGTGGTTGAAACTCCTTGCGGAGCCGGACGGCGGTGCTCGACGGGTAGGGATCCTTCGACTGCGGAACTGCTTCGCATTCGCGAAGCAGTTCCTCCGCTCAGGATGACAAGGGATTGTGGGTCATTTCGCGAGGCGGTTGTATTTTTTTAGGACTTCGCGGAGGCGGTCGTGAGGGAGGGCGATGACTTCGTGGTCGTCGATGCCTTTCATGGTTTCGGCGGCCACCATGGCGTTGATGACGGCTTCTTCGGTGGCTTGGACGGTGGCGAGGAAGATGGGATCGAGGGAATCGTTGGGGAGCATGGTGAGCGGGTGAGTGTTGTTGGGCTGGTTGCTTTTTGGGCTCACGGCGCCGGGGTTGGCGGTGGAGAAGGCGAGGAAGATGTCGCCGGAGCCGTCGCCGGAGTAGCTGCCGTCGCGGCCGAGGCCGAGAGAAACTTTCTTGGCGATGCGTTTGAGTTGCGTGGGGATGAGCGGGGCGTCGGTGGCGACGACGACGATGATCGAGCCGGTGTCTTTTCTTTCAGTCGCGGAGCTGGCGTTTTCATCCTCACCGTAGGCGGGGCGCTCGGGAATTTCTTTGCCGACGGGAACGCCGGCGATGCGGAGCTGATCGCGGCGTCCGTAGTTGCATTGGACGAGGACGCCGACGGTATAGCCTCCGGCTTTAGCGTCGAGCACGCGGGAGGAGGTGCCGATGCCGCCTTTGAATTCGTTGCAGATCATGCCGGTGCCGCCGCCCACGTTGCCTTCTTCGACGGGGCCGGAGTGGGCGGCGTCGAGGGCGTGGAAGGCGTCTTCGGCGTGGACGTGGAATCCGTTGATGTCGTTGAGCCAGCCGTCCCAGGTTTCGGCGACGACGGGCAGCGACCACCAGTAGCCCTCCATGTCGGGCGTGCCGTGGTGAACCTTCCAGGCGATGACGGCGTCGCGGACGACGCCGACGCTGTGGGTGTTGGTGATCAGGACGGGGCCGTTGAGGAAGCCGGAGTCGTCGATCCAGGTGGTGCCGGTCATTTCGCCGTTGCCGTTGAGGGTGAACCAGGCGGCGAAAACGGCGTCGTTGGAAGTTTTGCCGCGAGGATGGATGGCGGTGACACCGGTGCGAACGGGGCCTTTGCCGACTACGAGTTTGCCGCTGCCGGAGATGAGCGTGGTGTGGCCGACCTCGACGCCGGCGACATCAGTAATAGCGTTGTTGGGGCCGGGGGCGCCGTCGAAGGGGACGCCGAGATCGCGGGCGCGGGGCTTTTGCGCCTGGGCGGCGAGCGTGGAGCAGAGGATTATGACGGCGACGTAGGAAGTCAGAAGTGAGAAGTCAGAATGCAGAAGTGGATGCGCTCCCGCGTTACTTTTGCATTTTGACTTTCGACTTCTGATTTGCTTGGACATGGAGCCTCCGGTGGAACGAAGAAGTATAATCGCTGGCAGAGCTAGATGTTTTGCGGGGGATACAGGGAGAAAACATGGACGGCTGGAAAAAGGCGGTGGTGGCGGGTTCGATTGGGGCGGCGACGGTTTTATTGTTGAAGAAGAAATATCCGGCGGGAGTGCTGGTGGGTGGGGTGGGGCTGGCGGTGCTGGCGTCGGAGTATCCGGAGAAGTTTGAGAAGGTGCGGAGATCCCTGCCGGATTATTTTGACCGTGGCATGCAGGTGATGGAAATGGCAGCGAAGGCAGGCAAGCGGATAACAGAGGCGGCGGGGCGGAGCGCGGTGGAGGCTTGGGAGGAGATTGGCGGGTGAGGCGGAATGCAGAAGTCAGAAGTAAGGAGTCAGAAGTAAGAATGCAGAAGTAAAACCGCTACGCTTTTGCTTCTGCATTTTGATTTCTGACTTCTGACTTTATTCGATGCCGAGTTGCTTCTTGGCGTCGGGGCTGAGGCGTTCGGGGGTCCAGGGCGGAGTCCACACGACGTTGACGCTGGCGTTGCGGATGCCGGGCAATTGCTCGAGGCGCGACTTGACCTGGGCGCTGATGTTGACGTGCTCGGGGCAGCCTTGGGCAGTCAGCGTCATGTCGATGGTGACGTCTTGTTTGGCCTGGTCAGGCGTATCGGCAAGGACGGGCGCGAAGTTCACATGGTAGATGAGGCCGAGATCGACGATGTTGACGGGGATCTCGGGGTCGTAGCAACTTCTTAGCGCGCTTAGGACATCTTGTTCGGTGACTGGGGGCATGTGCTTCTGTCCCTAGTGTATCAGCGATAGCGCCCTAAATCCTTACCAGAGGGTAGGCAACTACTTGCATGATGAGTGAAGAGGCGAAGAAGAGGATCCAGATTGCTTTGGCGCTCGCCATCGCCGTGGCCGGCTTGCGGGCGGGCTACATTCTTTACCAGCGGCATGAGGACTTTGTTGCGGCGCAGAAGCAGGCGCAGGCGAAGAGTGCCGGCTACTCGAATGCGGATTACTACGTTACGCCGAAGAAGTTGTATCCGTATGATTTGAAGTCGGCAAAGCAGTTGACCGAGCAGCCGGTTTGGGTGAAGGAGGGATATCGGTACACCTATTATCCATACGATGCGGCGCGCAAGCGGACGGACTTTGGGCACGAGGCCGGGCTGCTGTTGCCGATCGAGCGGTTGGAGATCAAGGATGTGGTGACGGACGTTGCAGCCGGGAAGCGGCAGGTGATGGCGGTGTTTCAGAAAGAAGATAAGAGCTACGCGGTGCCGATTGGATTCGAGAACGACGGTCAGTTCAAGATTTATTCCGACGAAATGTTTTATGTGGAAGATCCGCATGAGTTGTACAGGCACTGGCCGGCGGAGGTGTGGCAGGCGGTGGAGCGGCATGAAGTGAAGCTGGGGATGGATGAGCTGCAGGCGGATTTCGCGGTGGGCATGGGAGTGCCGGATGCGGGGGCGTCGTCAGAGGAGAAGATGGTGCGGTATCCGAATGGAGGGAAACCGCTGGTGGTGATTTATCGCGGGGGGAAGGCGGAAGAGATTAAGGCGGGGGCGTGAGCAGGAGTCAGTTCAGGCCGGTCCGGCCCGTCGGCGCCATCACTGTATGTCTTGGTGCAGACCTCGATCCGGTGTGATCACCGCGGATCGCTTGTTCGATACTGCCCACGTCTGGAGCGAATCGGGCATCTTGAGGGCATGGAGACCTCCCGGGAAGCGCAGCAGTAATTTTTCGTACTCGCCGCGTTCCTCTGCCGTTTTTAATTGATCTTCCTTAGCATTCGGAGTCCATTCGTGGAGGTAGTACACGGCGTGAACATGCGCCTGGAGCATCTCTTTCGCGCAGCCGAAGCAGGGGCGCATCGTTGTATACATCGTAGTTCCCTCGGTCGCAATACCGAATCGTGCTGCCGCTAGGATTGCGTTTTGTTCTGCGTGTACGCAGATGCATAGGTCATAGGCTTCGCCCGACTTGTATGTCTTGCCCCGATTGGCGCATCGATGACATCCGCCGTCTAGGCAGTTGGGCATGTTCTCTGGAGTTCCATTGTATCCGGTAGAGACGATTTGATTATCTATCGCGATGACGGCACCGACGCGATTGCCCTTGCAATTCGCTCTAAGCCTTACCGCCATTGCGATTCCCATGAAATATTTGTGTCGGTCTTCACGCGCCATGACTGCGGCACGGGGCTCCGCCGGGAGTTTCGTCGCTCCGTTGACTCGGCTCTTGCTCGATTTCCCTGACAGCCCACCGTTTGTTGGCTGATCCTTAGCTGCACCCACTTCATTGCTTGTCGACATGTTACGACTCCTGTGCCGGTTTTAATGATTAGCAGCAACGAGCATCGCAGCCGGACAAAGGATGTCCTAGGTATCGAAGGTACAACGTCGAGTAGCTTGCGTGTGCATCGTGAGAAAGCCTTACAACCAAGCTGCGAGGGAGGTAGTGCAGGGATCCTTCGACTGCGGTTGATGCTTGCGCTGGGCGCAAGCATCAATCCTCGCTCAGGATGACAAGCGTTTGCTTATTCCCGAGTTCACTTTTATTTCACTCCGGCGAGTGCTTGCGAAACCTCGCTGATGTCGGGAACGACGGGGATGTCGTAGTTCTTGTGCCAAGCTAATTTGCCGTTGCGGTCGATGATGGAGATGGCGCGGCCGGTGATGCCTTTGTCTTCGAGGTAGACGCCGTATTTGGCGGCGACGGCGCCGCGCGGGTGGAAATCGGCGAGCAGCGGGTAGTGGATGCCCATCTTCTCGGCGTAGGCTTTGTGCGACCAAACGCTATCGACGCTGATGCCGAGAACTTGCGCGTCGAGCTGGTCGAATTGTTTTTTATCGTTGACCATGCAGGCGTGCTCTTTGGTGCAGACCGGGCTCCAATCGAGCGGATAGAAGACGAGGACCACGCGCTTCTTGCCGCGATAGTCGCTGAGTTTTACTTCCTTCTGATCCTGATCTTTCAAGGAAAAGTCAGGTGCGGGCGCGCCGATGGTTGCTGGCATGGGCTCCTCCGTAAGATTCCATTTTAGCGTTTTTTCGTCCTTGTCGCGCGCTTACTTGACGATAGGCGAATTAGCGTCGGCAGGTTTTTCTTCGTCGGCGTGGATCTTGCCGTCGTCTTCGGCGTAGAAGGAGCGGTGCTGGGCGTCAAGGTGCTGCGGCGTCATGGTGAGGATGAAGCTGTCCTTCTTGCCTTGGAAGCTGGCGGTATAGTCGCCGCGATTGGGATCGACCATGCGTTTGGTGAACGAGCCGGAGTGGACGAGTTCCGCGAGGGATGTGGCGAAGTGGCCGTATTGTTTCTCGAAGCGGTGCTGGGCGCGGAGAACGACGCGCATATAGCCGAGGGCGGCCGCTTCAGAGTCGGAGCGCGCGGGATCACCGGGGAACTTGGGTGTATAGGCAGAAGGACCGGAACTTTGCTGGGCAAGCAATCGCTGGCCCAGCGAGGGTATGGCGATGGCTAGAGCGACATAGATGAGCAGAATTTGCAGGGGATGTTTTTTCATTATTCGTTTTTTCATTCTCCCTCTTTTTCTCGATGGAACAGTATGCGATAGCTTACCTCTCGAAGCTCAAAGCCAGTACGGCTCTCGAGTTTAGATCCGCCGTCGGCGGACCATCCGGCGATCTCGTAGAACCGGCGGGCTCGTGCATTTGATTCAAGCACCCAGAGAATCGCCGTCGAATATCCAAGAGCTTTGAGGCGGCCGGTCGCATGAGTAAAAAGAGCTCGGCCTAGGCCTTGACGCCAGCGGTCGGGGTCAACGTAAATAGCGTCGAGTTCACCGGTGATGTTCGGGTCGGCCTCTCGCGCCGGGCCAATCGCGGCAAATGCATCCACTCGGGTTTCGGTATCGACCACCCATATCTCGTTCTTGCTCGTTGGCGGAGTGGATATATGAGCCTGCCAAACCTCGCTGCGCTGGCTAAGTTGCCGGCCTAGTTGGTCAAGGCACTTGTCCGGAAGCTGTCCGCGATACTCGATCTGCCAGCTTCGGATCTGCAGGGCCGCAATCGCTTCCGCATCTTCCGGCACCGCTCGGCGTACAAGTGCTTCCATAATTCCGGCGCTGCACCCTGAGGATGGCTGCTTGGCGCTGGCGTGGGGCGCGGATCCTCGGTTTCAGGCTGATCTTTCATGTTACTCCCGTAATTCAACTTCGGTCACGTTCTCTTTGCAGGAGGGGCAAATGCCGCTATGCTCTAGCTAAGAGACTACGCCCTCTAGGGAAAACTATGAAAGCAGCAGTAGCGAGAAAACCGATCATTAAAATTGCCGTGGTGGAGAGCGACCCGCTGAGGTTTGTGGGATTTCGCGCCTTGTTCGACTCTGAGCCTGAGTTCGAACTGATCTCCGCCGGTCTGCCCGAGATTTCCACTCTGCAGAACGTGGATTTAATTCTGCTGGGAAACCGCTCCGGGCAAAATCTTTTTGATGTGATGGCGAGCTTGAAGGCGACGCGGCCGGATCTGCGCATTATTGTGACCGGGTCGGGAGTGGACGAAGAAACCATTCTTAAGGCGATCGCCTCCGGGGCAAAGGGCTATGTGGATGAGGCGGCTTCGCCGGCGGAATTCGCGCAGGCGATTCGCATTGTGAGTCAGGGTTCGGTGTGGGCGCCACGGAAAGTGCTCTCCATGTTTATTGAGCGGGTGTCGTCGGCGCCGGGGCGGATCTTTCCGGCGGGCCGCGTGACATTCACCGACCGCGAAAAAGAAGTGCTGGAGATGCTGGTGGCGGGACGCTCCAACAAAGAGATTGGCGCGCAGTTGGGAATTGAAGAGCGCACGGTGAAGGCCCATGTGGCGAAGTTGATGCGCAAGGTGGGCGTGCAGAACCGGATTGCGCTGTCGGTGCATGCGATCACGCATTCGCTGGTGGCGGCGAAGTAGGGGAGCAGGGGTTAGGGGTCAGGGTTTAGGGTTTTGCCCAATCCCTAACCCCTAATCCCGATACTGGGTTACTTCGGGACACTGACCTCGGTAATCTTGCAGGGAAAGCGAGTGCGCGGCATACTCGGATTACCTACCACAGAACCTGGGAGACGGGGTTGAGAGTGGCGATTAGGGTCACTACTTTCAGCCCCGATTTTTTTGTCTCCTCCTCTTCACAGTTCTTCAATCAGCTAAGGTGAAACTTCGTAGACTTCTCCGAAAGTAAAATAATGGTTGTCGATGGCTGTGCCGTAGATATTTCCGGACGAGTCGAGAACTAGACTTCCATTGGGATCAAGAAAGTCCGGGATGGGGTAGAGTGCGGCGACACTCCAGTGGCCGGTGTTGCCGAGGGAAAGTTTAAAGACCTGTCCGCAGCTATAGAAGCTGTTGCAGCCGGTGGGATCGCCGAATTGGGTGGTGCTGTAGAGATTGCCTGCGGCATCGCGAGTGAGGGGCGCCGCGGGATTCGCGCCGTCGGTTCCGCCGGTGAAGCTGTAGAGCAGAATTTCTTTCCAGATGAGCTGACCATCGAGCTGAATGCGAGCAAGGCGGAAGACGGAACCGTAACCGAATTTGCCGCCGTTGAACGTGGTTCCGTACAAGTTGTGGGCGCTATCCAGAATCACTCCGGCTAATGGTTGCCCGAATTCGTTTGAGAGGGTGGAGGTGTACACGATGTGTTCGGTCCAGCCGCCACCGGGGTTGTGAGTCAGCTCAAAAACTACTCCCAGACCTTCCGCGCCGCCATTTTCGGTGGTGCCATATAGATTGTTCTGAGCGTCCATGAGGAGTGGGCCGTTGGGACTGGCGCCATCTCCGGGTGCACCGAAGCTGTGCAGGACGTTTTCCTTCCACGCGCCATTTGACGTTGGGGCGAGTTTGAAGACGGCACCTTCCGCGTACTTGCCTCCGCCAGCGGTTGTGCCGTAGAGATTACCTTCTGCGTCGAAGATGAGAGACGAGTTGGGATAGAGGGCGTCGTTGGGTTGGTTAAATGAATAGAGAGTGGTCAGTGTCCAGGATCCATTGGCGTTGGAAAACTTGAAAACTGTTCCACCGCCGCCGGTTCCACCCACTTGAGTGGTGCCATAGAGATTGCCTGCGGAGTCGAAGACTAGACCGCCGTAGGGTGTTTCGCCATCGTCCAGACCCTGGAAATCGTAGAGTGTGGTTGGCGTCCACGTGCCCTCGGAAGCCGGAGAAAGTTCGTAAATGGTGCCACATCCCTGCTTGCAGTTGGTGGAGTTGCCACCGTTTTCAGTGACGCCGTAGAGATTGCCCGCCGTGTCGAAAATTACTCCGGCATAGGTGATGCCGGGCGAGCCGATGACTGTTTCGGTCTGCGCAGCGCTGGTGGCCGACGCGATGAAAGCGGCGAGGGTACAGGCGAGAGCCAGGACGAGGGAAGACTCGATGCGGGAATGCGCCTTGTGATGCATAAGACCTCCAAAAGGTATGAGCCAAAAAACCTCAAACACAAAAAGCGATCCAAGGTCTGGCGTGCGAGAAGCAATTGGGGAGGGACTAACTCTGGGTGAGAACTATAGCACAGCCTGTTTTGAAAGTTGGTCGTTCTTGACGCAGCGTTAGCCGGCATGTGCAACGGCGACGCTTCATTTACAATTCACATACCGGATTCCAGAGAACTTGTGTCACGAGGAACCATGAAAAAGTCCTTGCTATTCACCTTGGTTGTGTCTCTTTGTTCTTGTGCTGTCTCTTTTGCCGCGGATGAAGAAACGAAAGCCGCGGAACGCGTGCAGGCGGCGGCGGATGTGCTGAACGAAATTCAGGCAGCGCCGGATAAGGGCATTCCGCAGGAGGTGTTGGGCTCGGCGGAGTGCGTAGCGGTGGTGCCGTCGATGCTGAAGGGCGGCTTTATTGTGGGTGCGAAGTATGGCCGCGGGCTGGCCAGTTGCCGCACGCCCAAGGGCTGGAGTGCGCCGGCATTTTTTGTCGTGACCGGGGGCAGCGTTGGTTGGCAGATCGGCGGGCAGGCCGTCGATCTGGTGATGCTGATCATGAATAAAGATGGGATGAAGCGTCTGCTGTCTAGCGAGTTCGAGCTGGGGGCGGACGCTTCGGTGGCCGCGGGCCCGGTGGGAACGTCATGCAGAAGGGAATACCGACTGGAAGATGCGGTCGGAGGTGCTGACTTATTCGCGCGCGCGCGGGCTGTTTGCCGGGGTGAGCCTGAGTGGAGCTTCGATCAAGCAGGACAAGGACAGCACGCGGGAATTTTATGGACGCATGGTCCCGTTTAAGACGTCGCTGACGGGAGAGATCGATGCGCCGGCGGGGGCGAATGCGTTCTTGACAACACTGGCGCAGTGGGCGCAGGCCGCGGCGAAGTAACCTTCTCCTAATGCGGCAGCGACTTGAGTACGCGGCAGCCTGGCCGTTCATCAAAATCCTCGGTGCTTTGCCGCGGCCTGTGGCGCGGGCCATCGGCATGAGCCTCGCTTGGGTGGTCTATCTTCTGCACGTGCGATTGCGGCAGGTTGGAATGCGCAATCTTGCCATGGCGTTTCCGGAAAAGAGTGAGGCGGAGCGGGCGCGGATTCTGCGCGGAGAGTTTGCTTCGCTGGGCCGCCAACTGGCGGAAGTCTGCCACTTTCCCAAGTACACGCTGGAGAACGTTGACGAAGTCGTGGTGTATGACGGCTTCGAGAATTACGAGCGGGCTCACGCTCGCGGCAAGGGCGTGCTCTTGTTCGCGGGACATTTTGGGGGATGGGAGCTTTCCTCTTTTGTGCTGTCGATGCATGGGCATTGGATGCATGTGATCATGCGCGGCATGGACAATGAATATCTGGGCCGGCTGATCCTGCGCTATCGCACGATGCACGGCAACAAAGCTGTCGACAAGGATGATTTTGTGCGCGGGCTGCTTTCGGCGATGAAGGCGGGAGAAGTGGTGGGGATGCTGATGGATACGAACATGACTCCGCCGCAGGGGATTTTTGTGGATTTTTTCGGCATCCCGGCGTGTACGGCGAGCGGGCTGGCTCGGATTGCGTTGCGCACAGATGCGGCGGTAGTGCCGACGTTTACGATCTGGGACGCGGCGCTGGGGAAATACCGGCTGCGCTTTGATCCAGCGGTGGAGTTGGTGCGCACCGGCGACCTGGAGACCGACATCAAAGCCAACACGCAGAAATTTAATTTGATCATTGAAGACTACGTGCGGAAGTATCCGGAGCAGTGGCTGTGGGTACATCGGCGGTGGAAGACGCGGCCGCCGGGGGAGAAGGGGTTGTATTGAATGCGGGCTTCCGAAGAGCAATCGACATGGCTGTTCTCGGATTTCGGCGAGGACTATAATAAAGGTCGTAAGAGAGAGGTCAAGTAATTCAATGAATGTGCAACTGGAAGGAAGAGCAGAGATTGCGTTGCGTTCGCTTGATCCGCAGGAGCGGGAGAAAGTTCACGCCGCACTTCAGGTTCTCCAGAAGACCGACCCGGGCAAGCTAAAGGGGTCACAGAAGCTCCGGGCGTTGAAACTCGCCTCACAGGAAAAGCTTTATAGCTTCCGTGTGAACAAAATATTGAGGCTCATTCTTTCAGCGGGTCCGTCCCAATGGACTGTTGAGGACATCATGGCGCAGGACCGGCTTGCGCGATTTCTTCCCGCCAGCGGACGCTGATGAAAAGGTTAACGCCGCGTGTTTTCGACGCGCGCAAATGCCGCAGTGAGTGGAACGATTTCGACCAACTCATCCATGCGAATTTGGTGCTCGACGAGAATAAGCACATCCTGCCGTTTTTCAAGACTCGTCCGGACCTATCCCTGCTTATTTCTTTGTACTTCCCGCGCTTGATGAGACCTGACGTTTTCGCGCACGAGTATCAAATCTACGGAGATTTTAGGGCAGACTTGGTTGTTGGCGATTCCGCCGCGCACAACTATTTGCTGGTCGAATTTGAAAACGGACGCCCGGACAGCATCTTCAAGAAGAATAGTAAAGCCACGCCCGATTGGGCGCCTCGATTCGAGGGCGCCTTTTCTCAGCTCTTAGACTGGCTTTGGAAGCTGGACGACATGCGAAGCACCGCCGATTTTGGACATGCCTTCGGCGACCGGCAGGCGAAGTTCCACGGGCTGATCGTGATCGGCAAGGGGATGTCGCTCGACGCCCGGGAGAAATCGCGATTGAAATGGAGGGAGGAGAAAGTCATTGTCGACTCCAATGCCATCTCGTTTGTCTCTTTCGACCAGCTATCGTCTGATCTTAATGCTTGGCTGACCAGGTACTATTCCGTGTGAATGTTGTGGTCTGCGCCGCGATGATTGAAGACTGCGTGCGGAAGTGTCCGGAGCAGTGGCTGGGGGTGCACCGGAGGTGGAAGACGCGGCCGCCGGGGGAAGCGCCGCTGTATTGAAGCGGCTTCGGGCTTCGGCTTTCGGGCTTCGTGTGCGCATCAGCACTTGTGTGTTCCTTCGACGTGACAAGGTCGCTGTGGATTTCGGGATGAAAATAAAGTTTCGGGCGGCGTTGCCGCGAGCCTTGGATTGATCGCTTCCAAACTGAAACGTGCACGCGCGTTCGGTTCTATCCTTGGAGGACCCGCGCTTTTCCGGTCGAGGTCGCTGTGGGCAAAACTACAACCGTAAACCAATAATCAGCGATTGCCCGAACGACATTAAGGAATTGATCGAAATCAACAGGTTTGACGATGTAGGAGTTACAACGCATTTTGTACATTTTGGAGATCTCTTCTCCCTCCTCGGAAGTGGACAAGACAACGACCGGCAGACCCTTCAGATTGTCATCCTTCATCATTTCAGCCAACACCTCACGCCCGCCCATTTTGGGCATATTCAGGTCGAGGAGTATCAGATCTGGGGTTGGGGCAGTGGCATATTCTCCCTGCTTGCGCAAGAAGGCCAGGCAAGCTTCACCGTCTCTGACGCAGTGCAGGTTGATGAGCAGCTTACCGCGTTTAAAGCCTTGACGGGTGAGTTCCACATCGTTGTCGTTGTCTTCGACGAGCAGGACTTCCGCCGGTCGGCCGTTAATGAGTTCGTTGCTCACTGATTTGTCCTGTCCCTTCGGGAATGGTGAAAAGAAATGTGCTTCCAAGGCCGGGCTCGGACTTCACCCAAATTCTGCCTCCGTGACGATTTACCACTCGACGGCAGACGGCTAATCCTATGCCGGTTCCCGGATAGTCCTTTTGATCGTGCAACCGCTTGAATATTTCAAAGATCTGCTCGTAATGCTTCGGGTCGATGCCAATACCGTTGTCACGGACGGAAAAAACCCATTCCTTTCCGCTGCGTTCGGCTGAGAGGTGGATGTGCGGTGGTTTCCCACCGCGGTAGGTGAGCCCGTTGCCGATCAGGTTTTGGATCAACTGAACCAACTGTGAGCGGTCCCCCATAATGTCTGGCAACTGGTCCCAGGTGACTCGGCCCCCGGAATCGCGAATGGATGACTCAAGCAGAGTGAGCGCATCATCGACAATATCGAGGAACGGAATCTGCGTGAAGGGCACGGAACGCGCGTCAACACGAGAATAGGAGAGCAGATCGCGGATTAAAGTTTGCATCTGCCCGATCGACTGGACGGTGCGGCGAATCCAGTCGGCAGCTTGTTCGTCCAGCTTGTCCTCATATTCCATCTTCAGCAACTGGACGAATCCGCTAATGCTGCGCAGGGGGGATTGCAGATCGTGGGATGCGATGTAGGCGAATTGCTTCAGTTCCAGGTTGCTTTGTTCCAAGACTTGATTGGCGAACGCGAGTTCCTTGGTACGCTCACTGACGCGCAGTTCCAGTTCGTCATGTGCGCCCCTCATGACGGTTGCCTGGTTTTCGAGTTGGGTGTTCGCCTGCTCGGACTTCTTGCGCGCACTGATGTTACGGATCGCCGCCGTCACCAGGATTCCTTCGGCACTTTCCAGCGGGCTCAGCATGATTTCGATGGGAAATTCGCTTCCATCCTTTCGCCGCCCGGAGAGTTCGATCCCCATGCCGATCTGCTGCGCCAGCGCGTCGGCCACGCTGCGATGGGCGTCAGCGATCAGCCGTTCGGCAAAGCCCTGGGGAATGATGTTCTTCACTTTCTGACCAACCAGTTCATCGCGCCGGTATCCGAACTGTTTCTCCGCCTGAACGTTCAGCAGGACGATCTCCCCAGCCTGGTTCACCACCACCATCGCATCCGGGGCTGCTTCTAACAGCCCGCGGTACCTGCCCTCCATCTGTACCAGATGCTTTTCCGCAGCCTTACGCCCGCTTATGTTACGGATCGCCGCCGTCACCAGAATTCCTTCGGCGCTTTCCAGCGGGCTCAGCATGATCTCGATGGGAAATTCGCTCCCATCCTTTCGTCGTCCGGAGAGTTCGATCCCCATGCCGATCTGCTGCGCCAGTGCATCGGCCGCGCTGCGAGTAGCATCGGAGATCAGCCGTTCCGCAAAGCCCTCGGGAATGATGTTCTTCACCTTCTGGCCTACGAGCTCATCCCGGGGATACCCGAACTGTTTCTCCGCCTGAACATTCACCAGGACGATCTCCCCGCCCGGGTTCACCACCACCATCGCATCCGGGGCTGCTTCTAACAGCCCGCGGTAGCGGCCCTCCATCTGGGCCAGATGCTTTTCCGCAGCCTTGCGGGCGCTGATGTTGCGAATGGCCGCCGTCACCAGGATTCCTTCGGCGCTCTCCAGCGGGCTCAGCATGATTTCAATGGGAAATTCGCTCCCATCCTTTCGGCGCCCGGACAGCTCGATTCCCGTGCCCATCTGCTGCGCCAGGGCGTCAGCCGTGCTTCGAGCAGCGTCCGCGATCAGCCGTTCCGCAAAGCCCTCGGGAATGATGTTCTTCACTTTCTGCCCAATGAGTTCGTCGCGGCGGTAGCCGAACTTTTTCTCTGCCTGAACATTCACCAGGACGATGTCCCCGCCCGGGTTCACCACCACCATCGCGTCCGGAGCTGCTTCCAATAGTCCTCGATACCTGCTTTCCATCTGCACCAGATGCTCTTCCGCGGCCTTGCGAGCGCTGATGTTGCGGATCGCCGCCGTCACCAGGACTCCGTCGGCGCTTTGCAGCGGGCTCAGCATGATTTCGATGGGAAATTCGCTGCCATCCTTTCGCCGCCCGGAGAGTTCGATCCCCATGCCGATCTGCTGGGCCAGTGCGTCGGCCGCGCTTCGGGTGGCATCGGAGACCAGCCGTTCCGCGAAACCCTCGGGAATGATGTTCTTCACTTTCTGCCCAACCAGTTCATCGCGCCGGTATCCGAACTGTTTTTCCGCCTGAACATTCACCAGGACGATTTCCCCAACCTGGTCCACTACGACCATCGCATCCGGCGCGGCTTCCAACAGCCCGCGATACTTTGCTTCTCCTTCAATGCTCTCGTTGAGATTGCGGCTCATCTTTGTGGCACCGGCCGCAGTCCCCGATCCTCTATTGCTTACTACGTCCATCCTTGGTGTATCGGCAACTGGCTTGCTCAACTTTAGTGTTGACTTTAGGCCCCTTAGACCCCAGACATCCGGTTTGTGCGACGTAGAATCCACAACCCAAGGCATCACGACGCGCGTATTCCGGTAGAATCAAGTCTTCCTATGAAAACATTCGAACAGATTGCGGAGTTGGAGCGGCGGTATTTGCTGGGGACTTACAACCGGTATCCCATTGTGTTGACGCGGGGGAAGGGCGTGTTTCTTTACGACCTGGAGGACCGGCGCTATCTCGACTTTGTTTCGGGGCTGGGGGTGAATGCGCTGGGGCATGCGCATCCGCGGATTGTGAAGACGATTCGGGAGCAGGCGGGGAAGCTGATTCACGTCTCCAATCTTTATTACCACGAGTATCAAGGGGCGCTGGCGGAAAAGTTGTGCACGCTCTTGGGCAACTCTTTTGGAAACGCCCGCGCGTTTTTCTCGAACAGCGGGACGGAGGCGATTGAGGGGTCGATCAAACTGGCGCGGCTGGCGGGACATCGCGCCGGGGGCGAGGCGAAGTCACGGCTGGTGGCGCTGCAGGGGTCGTATCACGGGCGGACGTTTGGGGCGCTGTCGCTGACCGGGCAGGAGAAGCATCGCAAGGGATTTGAGCCGATGCTGGAGGACGTGACGTTTGTCGCGCAGAATGACTTGGAAGGTTTGCGGGCGGCGGTGAACGACAACACTTGCGCGATTGTGCTGGAGCCGATTTTTGGCGAAGGCGGAATTTATGAGTGTTCGGTGGAGTTTCTGCAGGAATGCCGGGCGGCGGCGGACCGGCATCGGGCGGCGCTGATCTTTGACGAGATTCAGTGCGGGCTGGGGCGGACTGGGACGATGTTTGCGTTTCAGAGTTTTGGAGTGACTCCGGATATGGTGGCGATTGCCAAGCCGATTGCCGCAGGGCTGCCGCTGGGGGCGTTTATCGCTAAGGAGGAGTTTGCTAACGCGATTTCGCCGGGGCAGCATGGCACGACATTTGGTGGAGGTCCGCTGGCTTGCCGCGTGGCGCTGGAGTTTCTGGCGATTGTGGAGGAAGACAAGCTGCTGGATAACGTGAACAAAGTTGGCGCGTACTTGCAGCAGGAGCTGAAAGGGGTTGTCGAGAAGAGCGCGGCGGCGAAGGAAGTGCGTGGACGGGGATTTATTCAGGGGATCAACCTGGAGATTCCGGCGCGGCCGATTGTGGATGAGGCTTTGGCGGAGGGCGTTCTGTTTAATTCGACGCAGGATACGGTGGTGCGGTTTCTGCCTCCGTTTTTGCTGGAGGAGAAGCATGTGGATAAGGGGATTCGGGTGCTGAAGAAATTGCTGAGGAAGAAAAAAACAGTGGCCAGTGGTCAGTGAACAGTGGTCAGTAACACCGGATTCGTCTTGCTGACCACTGAGCACTGGACACTGACCACTGGTTCACAAAAAACGGGGAGCCGAGGCTCCCCAAGTGAAGCGAACAGAGGCGATGTTCATTTAAATAGAATCTGACGGCGGGGGAAGAGTTGTCCGGGGAGAAAGAAGATTTGGCGGTGATGACGGCAGACCGGGAAGTTTCTACCGCGCCTTTTCCGGGATTTAGTGCGGGGGTGGAAGAATGCTGGATGGAGCTGGATGGCGCGCGGATGCGGTATCTGCGTGCGGGCTCGGCAAAATCCCCATCCTTCGACAGGCTCAGGACAGGCCTTCTCGCAAAGGACGCGAGAAATGGGGCACCCGTGCTGGTACTGGTGCATGGGTTGATGGGGTATTCATTTTCCTGGCGATATACGATGCCGGCTCTGGCGCCCTACGCTACGGTTTATGCGCCGGACATGATGGGGGCGGGGTTCTCGGATCGCGCGGCCGGGATCGATTACTCGATGCGCGGGACGGCGCGGCGCCTGCTGCGATTTATTGCGGGGTTGGGAGTCACTTCGTTCGATCTGCTGGGGACTTCGCACGGCGGGGCGGTAGCGATGATGGCGGCAGCGGAATGCCTGGAAGGAAAATCCAAGCTGCACTTGCGCCGGCTGGTGCTGGTGGCGCCGGTGAATCCGTATTCGGAGCATGGGCGGCGGCTGGCGCCATTTTTCGGCAGCAGCTTTGGCGCTGCGTTGTTTCGGCTCGGCATTGCGCGCATGAGTTTCCTGTATCCCTATTTTCACGCTCGCTTGTATGCGGGGAGCATTCCGCCCGGAGCTCTTGCCGGCTACGAGGCTCCGCTGGCGAAGCCGGGATTGTTCGAACATGCGTTGAGCATTGTGCGGACATGGACACAGGATCTGCGGGAGTTGGAAGCGACGCTGCCGAAGTTGGCGAGCATTCCCACGCTGCTGATGTGGGGCAGCGAGGATCCGGCGGTGTTTGCTTCTTCGGCGGAGCCACTGGCGAAATACTTTCCGGATTCCAAGTTGATCGTTTTTCCGGGCATCGGACACCTGCCTTACGAAGAGTGTCCGGAGGAGTTCAACCGGGCGTTGATTGCATTTCTGACGCGTGAGAAACTTCCCGCCTGAGCGATTCTCGGCGCGCAACATTCAAATCATGACTCACTACACTCCCGGTCTGCTGCGTGGCGCGCTGGTGCATTACGGGTACTGGGCCGTGGCAGCGGGGTTGTTGCTGGAAAGCGCCGGCTTGCCTCTGCCGGGTGAGACTGTTCTGCTGCTGGCCAGCTTTCTGGCCTATTCGGAACATGAGTTGCGGCTTCCCTGGGTCATTCTGGTCGGGATCATGGCCACGACGGTGGGCGGAGAGCTTGGATTTGCGGTGGGGCGCCACGGCGGGCGTCCGCTGATCGAACGCTACCGGCATATCTTCGGCATTCGTGCGGAAACCGTGGCGCGGGGGGATCGGCTGTTCGAGCGGTACGGGGCGGTGACGGTCTTTTTTGCACGATTCATCTTCGGCATGCGCGTGCTGGCCTCGCTGCTGGCGGGAGCGCTGCACATGCCGTGGCGGAGGTTCGCCCTGTGCAACTTCCTGGGAGCCGCGGTTTGGGTGACGGCGATTTGCGGTGCGGGATACTTGTTCGGCGGACATTGGGGCCGGCTGGTGCATGACGTTAAGCGCTTCGATATAGCGGTTGCCGTTGTGGTTGTGCTGGCCGGGTTATGGCTGTGGTGGCGAAACCGGAGGGAGCGGGATGGTCCCTAGGGTGCATCTGCGAGGGCCATTTTGAACCCAGGCTAAGGGCAAGCACCTTAAAAGTTAACTTATGCACAGCAGGATTCCAACGATGCGCGACTATACTGTGCGGGAGTCGCGGGCGTCCTCATGACATGGTGGGGTCCGTGGCCGTTGATATTACAGGCGGCGTCCGCGCCGGAATTCGGACGAGGAGGAATGTATGAAGAGAATTGGGTTCTTGAGTCTAGTGATTCTGGCAATGCTCCTGTTAACTCTGGCCTTCTCGGCGGCGGCCAGTCCAAAGGCGCCTGCCGCTGCGGTGGCGGCGGCCCCAGCCAGTCCCGCGGTCGCGGCCCCGGCCCCAATGCCGCCGCACCCGCGCGTGCACGACGCGCTAGAGGAGCTGCACCATGCGCGCGAACATATGGAGCACGCCGACGGCGAGTTCCACGGCCATCGTGCCAAGGCGATCGAGCATATAGACGCGGCTATCCACGAAGCTGAGATTTGCATGCAGGAACCGTAACGGTTAGGGAGAAGGAAAAATATAGGCAGCGTCGGGAAGACGCTGCCTTTTTTATTTCAGGTGCATGGGGCGCAGGTATTGGGCGCGCACTAGAGAATCGCAAAGAGGATTCATCGAGCGGGAATTCAGTGGTCCCCGAAGGTGTACCCGATGGAGGCGCTGGCGCGGAGCAGGTTGCCGGAATAGAATTCAAAGTTGTTTTGGATGTGGTAGTAGTGAATCTCGGGGCGGATAAAGACGTGGGGTAAGCGGTGCCAAACGTAATAGCGGAGCCCGCCGCTGAGATGTTCCATGAAGTGGTTGCTGGTGGTGTAGCAGGTGCCGGGTGCGCTGACGCAGGAAGTCATTCCCGGCAGATAAAACTGGTTGCTGGCAACGCCGGCACCAGCCAGGAAGTCAAGGCCGAATTTCTTGCTCAGCTTTGGCTGGAAGAGGGCATTGACGTCAGTAAAGATCGGGCGGTACTTTTCGTAGCCATCGTAGCTCCCCCGTTTATACCTCCAGGAGGTCTCTACGTTAAGGCCGAGGCGATGCTTGACGGCGAAGCCATTGTTGAGCAGGACGTTGACGCCGATGCTGGGGTAGATTCCTCCCTTCTCGGTTGGCGGCAGCGCGGCCTCTGAGGAAGAGGTGCTTTTGGGGGCCAGAGTAATACCCCCGCCGACGGCGAGGTCAACTTGCTGGGCATGGGAGAGAGTAGCAAACAGAAGGAGAGTACACACGGACGTGACGGGCGCGAACCTTCTCAAATACAGCCCCCTTTGTAGTTCGTTCAGAATTCGGGACACAGCCGCCGGAATGGTGGCGTCTGGCGAGCCAGTCACGAATAGCCGGGGTAGTCGAAAGATCCGACGGTCCGGACTGGCAGGCCTCAGGATACCAAAACTTACGACGGGTCGCGGATTCCAAGGTCCAGCCGGCATCGACGGAAGTCAGCGGGTTTCCATGTCTTCCGGCTAGTCGTTTCCGATGGTGTATCCGATCGAGCCGCCGACGCGGAATACATTGTCGGTGCTGAAGACGTCGGTATTATTTTGGATGTGATAGTAGTGAACCTCGGGACGGACAAAAAAGTGGTGCCAGGCGTAATACCGGATGCCACCGCCGAAATCCTCCAGGAAGTGATCGCTGGTGGTGTAGTTGATGCAGGTAAAGCTGCAGGAAGTAGCGTAGGGGAAGTAGAAGCGAGTGCTGGCAATGCCGATTCCGCCAAAGAGGTCGAGGCCCACTTTCTTTCCCAGCTTGGGCTGGAAGAGCGCGTTGAAGTCGGTCAGGATGGGACGGTAGGTTTGGTAGCCCAGGTAGCTCGCCTGACTCGCTCTCCAAGAGGTTTCGATGTTAAAGCCCAGGCGGCGCTTGAAGCCGACGATGTCGCCGCTGACGCCGAGATAAGTGCCGCCCTTTTCCGCGATGTTTCCACTGGCCAGCGCGGTGCTGCTGGGCGAGGATGACATGAGGGTACCGCCGAAGAACATAATGTCTCCCTGCTGGGCGGCAGCAAAGTGGCAAGAGAACAGCAAAGCAAAAACGGGTGCGAGGAGCGTTAACTTTCTCAAGAGAAGCCTCCAGTCAATTGAATGCACGCGGTTGATTGCAAACGATAAGATGCGCCCGCGAAATGGTTGGGATGCAGCAAAGTTATCCCATGCCTCATCATAATTTCAAGTTAGACCCAGATTCAACTGGCGCGGGAATGCTTGTAAAGAAACGTCAACGGAATCGTTGACCCCTCCTTAATGTTCTTAGAGTCGCTCGTAACGTGTTCAACCCGGAAGCGGTTGAAAAGTTGTGCGCCGGCTACTTCAATTTCCCGCCTCCTCCGGGGGCGCGGATATGGTCGAAGGCGATAGGGCCAGCGCCGAGGAAGATCAGGCCAAAGGCAAGGGTGGCGAGAGCCAGGGGGAATTCGTAGCCGTGGTCGCCCATCAATCCATTGTGCAAGTGGACTTTGGCGATGGCGACCGACAAATCGATGCAGATGGCGAAGGCAGCGGCGCGGGTGAACAGGCCGATAAGCACGAGCAGGCCGCCAAAGAACTCGGTAAAGGAGGAGAGATAAGCCGTCCAGGCAGGGAGGCCGAGACTGGTGACGAGCTGAACGTGGTGGTGAAGTCCGCCGAAAACCTTGTGATATCCATGGCCGACCATGACGGCGCCGAGAGCGAGGCGCATGATGAGGAGCGCGAGAGGTTGCAGGCGATCAAGGTAGCGCAAGTGGTCCTCCGGGGAAAGACAGCATAGATTACAGCAGGGGAAGGGCTGAGGGAAGCAGGTGGCGCGGGTAGGCGCCGCCCAACCGCCGAATCCAGGACGTGGGGGCACGGCGGGGCAGAGGTTGTTGAATTGCCACACAGAATCATTGCGCGAGCGGCGAACTTCTGGTAACGTTTTTTCGCCCCAGGATACGGGTTGGCCGACGGCGTCTAGCCGCGAGGCGATCGGGCATCTTGTGGCCTTCCCCCCGGGCTTTTGAAAATTAATTGCAATCACGCGCGCGGAATCGGCAAGCTTTGTGTTTATGGAAGATGGAATCCGAAAAGCTCCTCATTACGGAGTCGAGGACATGTTTTCGGAAAAACAAATTCGCGGTAAGAGTTTCGACGATGAGGAGGCAGTAATGAATCGCACTTCGACAAGTGAAAGGATTTTGCAGAAGGGGCTGGTGCTTCTGCTCTCGTTAGTGATTCCGGCGCTGGCGTGGGGTCAGCATAAGACGAGCAGCGCGCCTGCTCAGCACGCGAGCGCACCGAAAGCGAGTGCGCCGAAGGCGGCGCCAAAGGCGGCGACTTCACGCCCCGCCACGCAGTCGCACGGTTCAGCGCCCTCGCACACGGCAACGGGCGGAACGCACGCCGCGACAGGCGGCACACACACGACAACGGGCGGAACGCACGGGGCGACGGGTGGAACGCACACGACGACGGGCGGAACGCACGGAACGACGGGTGGAACGCACACGGCGACGGGCGGAACGCACACGACGGCGGGCGGCACGCATGGAACGACGGCGGGCGGCACGCACGGAACGGCGGCGGGCGGCACGCACGGAACGACGGCGGGCGGGACGCACGGAACGACGGCGGGCGGAACGCACGGAACGACGACGGGCGGTGCGCACGCGGCGACGGGTGGAACGCACACGGCGACGAGCAGTCGCGGCACCACGCGTCAGCCGGCAGGAACCAGGAACGTCAGCCTGAAGGGTGGAGGAAGTGCGAGCGTCCGTAAAAACGGGTCGGTCCGCTCCATCGATAAAAATGGCATGCATATTGAGCATGGAGTCCACGGTGGGGGCAGAGTTGTGGGTGAACACAACGGAGCGCGCGTCGTGAACACGGGGAGGCATGGCGGCTACGTGCAGCGCGCCTACGTGAACCGCGGCGGGCACGCCTACTACTCGAGAACTTTCTATGCAGGTGGGCGCTACCATGTTGGGCTCTATCGCGGCTACGGCTGGGGCGGACATATGTACTACGGCTTTTATCCGGGGGTCTGGTATCACCCGGGATTTTATGGGTGGGGCTGGCATCCTTGGGGAGCGCCGATTGCCTGGGGCATCGGGGCATGGGGTTGGGGCGGTGCGCCCTGGTGGGGATTCTATGGCGGGTGGTGGAATCCTTATCCGGTCTATGCTGCGCCATACTACTGGCTGACGGATTACCTGATCTCGCAGCAGTTGCAGGCGGCGTATGCGGCCCGTGCCGAGGCCAACGCGGACGCGGCGGCGGATGCGGCGGCAACGGATGCGGCCGCCAGTGGCGGCGGAGACTCGGCTCCGGTGGCTTCAGGCCCAGTGGCGCTGAGTCCCGAGGTGAAGGAAGCAATTGCCCAAGAAGTGAAAGCGCAATTGGCGGCGCAACAGACACAGGCTGGCCAGGATACTAGTACGCAAGCATCGGCAGCTCCGGCGTCCACCAGCGATACACCCCCGCCGGCGCTCGATCCAGCACAACGCACCTTTGTGGTGGACTCCGACGTGACGGTGGTGGCCAACGGTCAAGAGTGTGGCTTGACGTTGGGTGACGTGGTCACGCGGCTGACGGACACTCCGGATGCGGATAATAACGTGAATGCCAGCGTCTCGGCGACCAAGAAAGGGGATTGCGCGTCGGGACAAACCGTTGCCGTGAAAGTGGACGACTTGCAGGAGATGTATAACCACTTCGCGGAGAACATCACCAACGGCATGGGTGAACTGGCGAAGAAACAAGGCACGAACGGCATGCCGGCGGCGCCCGATACGGGCACCCAGGCCGGGGCCGTGACGCCTCCGCCACCGGATACCACCGCGGCGAAAACACTGCAAGACCAGCAGGCAGCGGCGGATCAAACCGAGGCACAGGTCAAGCAGGAAGCCGCAGCCGGCGGAGGAAACTAGGCCGGCGGTTGTGAGCGGCTGCACTGGTCGTCAATCATGGGGGCGTCGGACGACGACGCTCCCTTGTGCAATTAGACAGATTGGAGGGTCTTGCGATGTCTCGGAAATTCCATAATTTAACGGCGGGAATTGCGCTACTAGCTGCCACAATTCCGTGTTCCCTGGCTGGCGCTCAGCCGGTATCGCTGCAGGAGCAACTGGCGGCGCAGTACAAACTGGTGAAAATGGGATCGGATACGAGCGGATACTCCGTGGTCGAAAAGGGTACGCTGCTGGCCATCCAAAAAGGCGGAATCCTCTCCGTGCCGTATGGCGACCAGAACGTTCTTGCCAATAAATATGAAGGCGGGACAATTCATGCTCCCGGGGGTCTGGCGTTGATGGGACGGAAATCCGTCATGGGGAGATTTGGCAAGGAACAGACGACCCATCTGTTTGCCGTGGGCGACAAAGTCTATCCCATGAAGATCGATGTGAATGTTGCCAAAGACACGGTAACTCTCGGAATTGTGGCTTGCGACACCTGCAACAAGACGGATCCGCCGACCTACAATAAGGCGAATGTGGTCTTCCAGTTCCCTAAAGGCTCCTTGGCGAGCGCGAGTGCCGGTGGGGTGGAAGATACCATCGGGCAGGTGCTCACGATCAGCAACGACGACGCGCAGCAAAGCGGAGATCAGGGTGGGCAACAGGGTGGAGATCAGGGTGGGCAGCAGCAAGCTGGCCAAGACCAGGGTCAGCAGCAGCCAGCCGAGCAGCCGCAGGCCGAGCCGGCGAGCATCGAGAAGGGAATGACCACAGACCAAGTCGAAGCGGCCATGGGCAAGCCGGAGAAGAAAGTGACGCTCGGGACCAAGCAGATCTACTACTACAAGGACATGAAAGTGATTTTCCTGAGCGGTAAGGTTTCGGACGTGCAGTAAAAGCCGTTCGGTCCGTGATTGGCAGACGACTGCACGGTCGTCCGAGCAAGGGAGAATGATCCATGAGTAGCTCTGAGGTCCGGACCGACCGCGTCTACTACTGGAGCATCGTGCCCACCGTTCGGCTGCGCTCAGGGCAGGCTCCGCGGCGGCGGGCGGGGCAGCCCGCAGAAAGATAGATTAAGAATATTCATTGACATTTTGTGATCAGGCGTATAGTTTTCGCTTGGGCGTCCGAAATCGGGTGTACTGTTCCGTCTCTCCGGGCGACCCGAGATAGCATTAAGATCAGAAGTCTCGCTGCGTCCAATCCAGACGACCCGTTTGAGGTCACTGGCCTCCCCTAGGACGCTGGCTCTCCTGTCTTGATTCTTTTCTTAGCTGTTTCCCTTGGGCCCCTGGGTGTTTCAAAGCTCGACCGCTAGGCAGCTTGCTCTGTTTGGCCTTCGCTGATGATGTTTTGGTGCAGCGAACTCAACCTCCTCAAGCCGTCAACGGCACTAACGGAATAAAGGAGAACACTCATGAACTATGCAAATTGGGGAACTCTCGCAAGTCGGTGGTTTTTGGCGCTGACGATTTGTCTCGGCGCAAACACTATGGTGTATGCGCAAAGATGGAGCGGTGCCGACAGCTTTGGCGGTGTCGGTTCTGACTTCGGGATCGACATAAAAATCAACCAGGCCGGTGAATACCTGACCGGCTATTTCTCCGATTCGGTGACCTTTGGGAACACGACGCTGGTTTCCGCCGGCGGCACCGATATTTTTCTGGCAAAGTTCAGCAGGTGGGCGGTCCAGATCGGCGGCGCCAGCACCGACCAGCCAACCAACTTGGCTCTTGACGGCGCGGGCAATATTTACCTGACGGGCTGGTTTACCAGCAGTGCGGCTTTCCACTCGACCAAAGGCTCGTCGGTGACCGCTACTGGCAACGGCGAGACCAGTTTCCTCGCAAAATATAGCTCTTCGGGCGTGTTGCAGTGGGTGCAAACGGGCGTAGGGACTGACGGTCTAAACGACAGGGGCTACGGTGTGGCAGTGGATACGGCGACCGGCGCAGTTTATTGGACTGGCTTCACCATGCTCGGCACGACCTTCTCCTCCGCGAACGGCAGTTCGTATACGGTTCCGGGGCCTTGGGTTTGGCACATGTACCTAGTAGGGTACGATGCCGACGGCAACTTCCAGTGGGGAGAATCGAACTCAGCTTCTCCAAATAGCATTTCCGACAAAGTCGCCGTAGGACCGGACGGCGACGTGTATGCGACTGGATGGTTCGAGGGCGTGGTCACTTTCTATAGTGCCGATGGCCACAACCAGACCATAACCGGCCTGAGCGGGCCAGTTCAAAGTCCGCCCGACTATCCTGGCGACGGCTTTGTCGTCAAGTACGATAGCAACGGCAATTTGAAATGGGTGAACGATATTGGCGGCTACAAAGCCAATATGAACGACATTGTCGTCAGTTCCAGCGGCCTGGTGAGCGTCACCGGATTGATCGGAAATATTGACGGAAACGCACAGCAGCAGGAGACGCTGGTTCTCTCGCAGCCACCCGGTGACCCCATTAATCTTGGTGGAGGCATCTATACCACCCCCTACAACCAGGATGTGATTGTCGCCACTTACAACGAATCAGGGGTGGCGCTCAGTGCGCACCGGATTGGCGGGGCCGCGAACGAAGAGGGAGATGCCATCGTCTCCTCCGGCAACGACTTGTACGTGTTGGAAATGCTGGAGGACACGGACAATCTTGCGATCTTCAAGTTAGCGGACGACATGGTGGACTGGACCATTGAGGGCGGAGGGAATTCATTATCCAGCGAGACTTGGAACCGTATGACCCTTGCTCCCGACGGGAGAATCGTGGCCGTCGGAGGATTTACGGGTACCGCAACCTTTGGCTGGTTCACGCTTACCAGCCAGGGGGGTACGGATGGCTATGTGGTGAATTTGGCGCCGTAAACAGCAGTCTAGTGCCCCAGGAAATCCCCACTTCTCGCAAAAGAAGCGAGAAGTGGGGCACTCGGCAACGAATCACAATGCGCCACGCGATGTGGCGGGAGGAAAACATGAAAAGAAATCAAAGTCAATTCTGGACCGCCGTAAGCAAAGCTTTGGCGGTCACGACAGTAACGCTAATCATCGCTCTAATCCTGGCACCCGGCGCCTGGGCGGCGAGCAAATACAAAATTCTGCAGACGTCCCCCGGCGGCGCCGAGGATGGCCTCTTCATCTTCGATGCGGCCGGCAATATGTACGGTACGGGGGGAGGCGGCACCTATGGGGATGGCGACGTCTTCGAGCTGTCTCCCAACTCGGACGGAACCTGGACCGAGAGCGTGCTTTATAGTTTCGACAACAGCGGCGGCGGTCCAAGCAGCCCTAGAGCTGGGGTAATCTTCGACACCAGCGGTAATCTGTACGGCACCTCGTGGAGTGGCGGTTATTACGGAAATGGCACGGTGTACAAGCTGACACCTCAATCGGGCGGGACCTGGACCGAGACCGTGATCTACAGCTTCACCGGAGGGAGCGACGGGGGTGCGCCGGTCGGTGGTGTGATCTTCGACGCCTCCGGCAATCTCTACGGCCCGGCTACAATCGGCGGCGACGATGGAGGTGGCGTGATCTTCAGGCTGGCGCCCAACTCGGACGGAACCTGGACCGAGAGTGTGATCCTTAGCTTCACGGGCAGCGACGGCGGCTATCCGGATCATGGCAGCCTAATTTTCGACAAGGCCGGCAATTTATACGGCGAAGCGTCCGACCTCTTTTATGGACCTTGTTGCGGCACGGTTTTCGAGTTGATGCCTCAGTCGGACGGAACATGGAACGAGCAGGTGCTCTACCACTTCACGGGCGGCAACGATGGAGGCACGCCAGAATCCACCCTGAGATTCGACCGATCGGGCAATCTCTATGGCACCACGGAAAGCGGCGGTGCTGATGGAGACGGCGTCGTCTTCGAGCTGACGCCGGGCTCAAACGGCAACTGGACGGAGCAGACACTCCATGCCTTCAAGGGCACGGACGGAGCACACCCGTTTGGCGGTGTGGTGTTCGATCCGGCAGGGAATATTTATGGCACAACTCTTCACGGCGGCAGCGGACCATGCAGCGACTTTTTTGGCTCCGGTTGCGGCGTAGTTTTCAAACTGATCCCGAACTCACAGGGACAATGGACGGAGCAGGTGCTCCATAGGTTCGAGGGGAGCCCGGCAGACGAGCCTTTTGGCGAGGTGGTTCTGCATGGGAAGGGCAACATGTATGGCATGACTTCCGGGGACGGCACTGCTGGCTACGTTGGCGTCGTGTTCGAGCTCACGCCGTAGGCTCTGGCTTTCCGGCCGCTCGGTCTTGGTACCAGCTGCAGCCAGCAACGCGAGTAACGAAGCCGCTTCCTTTGGAGGCGGCTTTTCCGCTGTGGAAGGGTTTGTCGGAGGCTCCGAGAAGTCCGTCTATTCGGCCCGTAGTTGGCGAAACATCGCGATTACACGTATTGGGGTCCAACGGCCCAGCTTGGGTTTGCTGGAATTCATGGGATCATTGGCTAGGTACCTAATCCGAATTTTGATCCACAGTTTTATCCACACGATCTCGCCCGCAGGGGATAACTAAACGCTGTAAATGTAGGCACTTGAGCCGACGATATAGTACTTCCGTACCGTCTGTAGTACTTCAGTTACCGGTTCTGAAGTGACTCGCCCCTACCTGAGTGACTACCACTACTAATAAACGCCATCTTCGTTTAAACCACAATATATAGACATCGGGCTGAATCGCCGATTCTCTCTTTTCCGGAAAACTCTTAAAAAACCCAATAAAAACGGCAAATTCGCTTGGCGGCGGGGTTTTTCGGGGCTGATATATGCTCGGGACACCGAAAGCTCTCGGACAGGGATGGAGAGCTTGGAGGTCTCCCAAGGTGAATCCGTGGGCCGGAGAGAGCGGCACGGAAGGTTTCTGCTGGAGAGGGTAAGGGAACAGGGCAAGGAAATATGGCCGACTCGCGGGAAGTGATGAACATTCGCCAGGCGTCACAGTACCTGGGAGTGAGTCCGGACACGCTTTACAAGTACGTTGGAGAACAGAGTATTCCGGCTTTCAAGCTGGGCAACCGCTGGCGCTTCAAGAAATCGAGGCTGGACCAGTGGATGGAAGACAAATCGAGCCAGATGGAGTCGGGAGCGAAACGGAAAGCGAAGGCGGCGGGGAAAGCCGCCGGGTCGCAGTAAGGTAGCGCCGGCGTCCCGCCGGCACTCCTGAAGGAAAAAGCAAGGCCGGCGGGACGCCGGCGCTACAAGAAGCGCGCTACGAAAGGACGGGCACACATGTTTGGAATGGGATCGAAGACGATTGTAGGTCTGGATGTGGGCTCTTCCAGCATCAAGGCGGTGGAGTTGAAGAAGAAGGGTGGGCAGATTGAAGTGTCGCACCTGGGGCTGGAACCGCTGGCCTCTGACATCGTAGTGGACTCGATGATCGTGGATTCGGGAACGGTCTCGAGCGCGATTGCCAAGCTGTTCGCCGATTGCCTGATCAAAACCAAGGCGGTGGCCACGGCGGTGAGCGGCCACTCGGTGATCGTCAAGAAAATCTCGCTGCCCTCGATGAGCGATCAGGAACTGGCGGAGACCATCGAGAAAGAAGCGGCGCAGCACATCCCCTTCGATCTTGCGGACGTGAGTCTCGACTACCAGATTCTGTCCGAAGAAGCGGGCAGCGCGAATATGGACGTATTGCTGGTGGCTGTGAAGAAGGACAAGATTTTGAACTACACCAACGTACTCTCGATGGCGGGACGCACACCGTCTATTGTGGACATCGATGCCCTGGCGCTGCAGAACTGCTACGAGTACAACTACCAGCCGGCGCCGGGCCAGGTAGTGGCGCTGCTCAATCTGGGCGCCAGCGTAATGAACATCAACATCGTGAAAGGCACGACGCCGCTGTTTCCGCGCGACGTGAGCGTGGGCGGCCACCAGTACACGGATTCGCTGCAGAAGGAGCTGGACCTGAACTTCGAGGATGCCGAAAAGCTGAAGTTGGGCGAGAAAGTGGGAACGGTCAGCGAGGACGCGAAGGCGCCGATCCTGCAGCAGGTGACCGAGATCATCGTACTGGAAATCCAGAAGACGTTCGACTTCTTCCGGGCCAGCGCGGCGGGCGAGCACATCGAGAAAATTTACCTGGCCGGCGGCTCGGCCAAAGTGCCGGGACTGATGGAAGCGTTGCGGCAGGAGTTTTCCATGCCGGTGGAGTTGTTGAATCCATTCCAGCGTGTGGTGCCACCGGTGGACGGCCCCGGAGCGGAGCTGGTGGAGCAGAATCCGGGCCAGCTGGCGGTAGCGGTGGGTTTGGCTTTGAGGAGCTTTGAATCCCTATGATCAAAATCAATCTGCTGGAGTCCTCCAAGGGGAAAAACAAGCGCGGCGGCAGTAACGCGCCGTCGATGCCCACGATAGAAATGGGCGACATGGGCTCGCCCAAGCTGAAGGTTCTGGTGGTTCTGGTGGTGGCGGGAGCGCTGAATTTTGGCTACTGGTACCGGCTGGACCGCGAGGGAAAGACGATCGTGGTGCAGACGCAGGCCGCCGAGCAAAAGAACCGCGAACTCAGTGACGTGAAGGCGCGCTATCTGGAGCGGCAGACCCAGGCCAACAATTACAAGCGGCGGGTTGACGTGATCGATTCCCTGCGGGCCGCAGGCCAAACCGGCCCGGTCAACCTGCTGGCCATGCTGGGCCAGACCGTGAACGAAACGGAAGCGGTGTGGCTGGTCAGGATGGATGACACGGGTCCAAGCGTGAATCTGGAAGGCACGGCGCTGAGCACGGACGCGGTGGCCAACCTGATGGCGAACCTGCAGAAGACAGGTTTCTTCAGGACCGTAGAGATCAAGGAAACCTACCAGGACGAGCAGATCAAAGATATGCAGGCCTTCCAATTTACGCTGACCTGCGAGAAGGGGAAGTCGTAGAGGCAGACCTATGGCGACGAATTTTACCGAACTGTCGGGCCTGAAGCAATGGGCAGCGGTCATCGTGGGAGGAGCGCTGGTAACGGCGGCGCTGTACTTCACGGTGTTCAAGAACCAGAGCGACAAGAATGTGGCGGCGCAAAAGGTGTTGCAAGACAAGGTTCGGGAAAACAACGAACTCGAGTCTTACCGTCCCAAGCTGAAAGACATGGAGCGCCAGCTGGCCAACTTGAAACAGCAACTGGAAATCGAGCGGCGCATTGTGCCGGACGAAAAGCAGGTGGACGGGTTCATCGAAACGCTGGACGCCGAAGCGGTGAAGGCTGGAGTGGAACTGCGCCGCTATACGGCGAAGCCGGTGGTGGCGAAAGAGTACTACTCGGAACTTCCCTTCGATCTGGAGCTGGACGGTCCGTATTACTCGATGCTGAACTTCTTTGACCGGGTGGGCCAGTTGGAGCGCATGGTGAACATCAGCGGGCTGCTGGTCTCAAATACCAAGAATCCCAGCGGGGCCAAGGCCAAGCACACTTACCAATATGCGCCGAACGAGAGCGTGGTGGCGACGTTTACCGCGACGACGTTCTTCAGTCACGATTTGGAGCCGGCCGGACCGGCGCCGGGGCCGAAACCCGCAACCGCAACGGCAGGCGTACGCAAATAGGAACCGCTATGAAGCTAACGACAGGAATTCTGGCAGTGGTCATGATGACAGGCGGGCTCTGGGCACAGAACCCGAATGCCGTCAACAACGCGCAGAGCCCCACGAAAGCGGCGGCTAAACCAGCCGCGGGCGCTCCGGCGAAAACAACGGGGATTGGGCCAGTGCCGGCGCCGGTCAAAAGCGCTCCTGCCCCGGCAACTGCAGCTGTGAAACCGCAGGTGGCACCGATCGCTAAGAAGCCGGCGGTGAAGCATCCAGTCATCGCAGCTAAAGAGACCGCTACGAAGCCGGCAGCCAAGGCCGCGGTTCCTGCAGGCGCCAAGGCGGCTGAAGCCAGCAAGAGCGCCGAGGCTCCCAAGAAACCGGAGGAAAAGAAGTGGGCGATGAACGGGAAACGCGATCCCTTCTTCAGCCCGGTGGTGCAGCAGCCTTCGGGTTCGGGTTGCTCGACGGGAAAGAAGTGCCTGGAGATTGGGCAGATTAATCTTCGCGGCGTGGTGAAGTCGGAGAGCGGCTTTATCGCCGTGGTGACCAACAGCCTGAACAAGGCTTACTTCCTGCGGGAGAACGATCCTGTATTCAACGGGTACGTGGTCAGAATTACCGGAGACACGGTCGTGTTCCAGGAAACGGTGCAGGATAAGTTGGGTAAATCGCTAACGCGGGAAGTGGTTAAGCGGCTCTTCACGCCGGCGGTTTAGCGTGGGCAAAAGGTGCATCGGCAAAAGCCGGAGCGCCAACAAAATCGAGTTCTAGTAAGGACACGCGGGGCAGACCCGCGAGTTTGGGAGAAGCGAAATGCGAAAGCAACTGCTGAGTGTATTCCTACCGTTGTTGCTGCTGGGGCTGACAGCTTCAGCCGCAGAGATGCCGGCGTTACAAGCGGCGAGACAACGAAACGAGCTGCAGCGAGTGAACGTGGTCCGCGGCACGGATGAGATCCGGGTCGAGATCAGCGCTCGTGGCGCAGTGACGCCCAAGCTGAGCACGGCGGACTCGCCGGCGCGGCTGATCGTGGATTTGCCTGGGACGGTCATGGTGACCGGGCAGAGCCGCATCACGGTAGGCAGCGCGGGCGTAAGAGGAGTGCGCATCGGCATGGACGGCCAGACGCCTCCCACCACCCGCGTGGTGGTCGACCTGGAGCACGCCTGCCGTTATGAGTTGACTCCGGCGGCCGACGGAAAGCTGGTGTTGACGCTGCACACGCAGCCGACGACGGCGGCGAGCGCCAGCGCGACCACGGCCACGACGAAGACTGTGGCGGAAACTTCTCCGGCGCCAGCCAGCAAGGGCATGTCTCCTTTTGCGCAGCGAGTCATAGCCATGAAAGCGGAAGCCAAGAAGGAAGTGACCGCGAATTTGCCGCCGCTGGCGGCAACCGATTCGGTCATCCCGAAGGCGGCGACGGCGAGCGCGGCCCCGGTGAACCCAAAGCCCGCGCCAGCTGCATCGAGCGATTTTGTATTCGTCGAGCCCACTTACACGGCCAAGGCGAATGTTGCGGATACGGCCGCCGAGCCCGCCGGGCGCGCCCAGGAAGCGGCCGCGAAGTTTGCCGACAAGACGGCCGCGGAACTGCTGCCAGTGAGCGTGCATGCCGCGCAGGCGACGCAAAGCACAACTTCCAGCACTGGCATTACGCCGGCGGTCAATCTTGCGGCCGAGCAGAGAGCGCAAGCTGGACAGCAGCCCGTTTCGGTGGGCCCCAAGTATACGGGGGAACCGATTTCAGTGAATTTGAAGGATGTTGATCTGAAAGACTTCTTCCGTCTGATTCATGAAATCAGCGGCTTGAACGTGGTGCTCGATCCCAATGTGCATGGCACTCTGACGGTTGTGCTGGACGATGTGCCGTGGGACCAGGCTCTGGACATCGTGCTCAAGAACAACGACCTGGCACGCGAACTGGAAGGCAACGTTCTGCGCATCGCCACGGTTGAGACTCTTAAGAAAGAAGCGGATGGACGGCGCGCCCAGGTGGAAGCCGAAGCGATGGCCGTGGAGAAAGTTTCCATCACGCGTTTCCTCAGCTACGCCCATGCCAAAGATGTGATGGTCACGGTGAAGAAGTTCATCTCGCAGCGCGGCGACGTGGTAGCGGATGAACGCACCAATGCCATCATCGTCAACGATATTCCGAAGGTGCTTCCAATTATTGACCGCCTGCTGACGCAGCTTGACCGCAAGACGCAGGAAGTGGAAATCGAAGCTCGCGTAGTGGCGGCGACGCGGCAGTTTGCCCGCGACATCGGCACGCAGCTGGGCTTCGGCTGGGGCGACGGCCACAGCGCGATCGGCGGAAACGCCACAGCGGGCCTTTCGCCGACCACGGTCGGCGGCTTGACGCCGGGCTACATCACGGTGCCGAGCACTGGAGCGACACCGGGATCGACGATTCCTCTGTTCTCCAATCTGGGTTCGACCTCACCCTCCAGCGGCTTGACGTTCCTGAACGCCAGCAACACGGTACGGATCGATGCCGTGCTTTCGATGGCGGAGTCGCGCGGCTTGCTGAAGGTTCTGTCGCGGCCTCGAGTGGTAACCCAAAACAATATCCAAGCCCTGGTAAAGCAGGGCGTGCGCGTGCCGATCGTGACCCAGGCGCAATTGGGCGGTCCGCCGACGGTGACCTACGTCGATGCCTTCTTGCGCTTGACGGTGACGCCGCAGATCACTTCGGAGAATACGATCTTCCTGAACGTGGACGTGGAAAACACCACGCCCAACTTCGGCCAGGAAGTGCAGGGCAACCCCGAGTTGATCACGCAGCAGGCGACGACCCAGGTGCTGGTAACCGATGGCGGCACGGTGGTGATCGGCGGCGTCATTCAGACGCAGAACTCGATCAACATCGATCAAGTGCCGCTGCTGGGCAACATTCCAATCCTGGGCAACCTGTTCAAGCACGTTCAGGTGAACACGTCCAACCAGGAGTTGATCTTCTTCATCACGCCGCGAATCATCCAGACGTAACGAGTACCGAGTACCTAGTACCTAGTACCGAGCAAAGACCGCCGGCCTGAAGAACCTGTCAGGCCGGCGGTTTTGTCTTTGAAGCAAGTACCGAGTACCGAGTACCGTGTACCTAGCGCACTGTGCACCCAGCGAACTGTGCACTCTCGGTACTAGGTACCAGGTACTCGGTACTTCTTCTCTTGCGCCTGATAAACTCGTCAGCAATGAACTTTCTTGCGCGCCAGAAGAAACTGCGGGAGCATCTTGCCACGACCCGGTTCGATGTGCTGCTGATCAGCCATCTTCCCAACATTCGATATCTGTGCGGCTTCACTGGCAGCGCGGGATTCCTGCTGGTCGAAGAGGCGGGCAGTGTTTTCTTTACCGACGTCCGCTATGACACCCAGGCGCGCGAAGAGGTGAAGGGAGCCAAAGTGGTGATCGGGCGCAAGTCCGTCTTGCTTGCGCTGGGGGAATCGATGGGCGGCCGGCGCAAAAGACGGGATGGATGGACGATCGGGGTTGAGGCCGAACACATGACCGTGGCCGAAAAAAAACGTCTGGTGGACCTGCTGCCCACCGGCCTTCGGTTACGGGACGCTAGCGCGATGGTGGAGCGGGCGCGCATGGTGAAGGATCTCGATGAACTGGCGAGCATTCGGGCGGCAGTGCAGTTGGGAGCGAGTTTGTTCGACAGAGCGCTCGAAGTATTGCGGCCGGGCGTCAAAGAGACCGACGTTGCGGCGGAAATGGAGTACGCAGCACGCCGGGGCGGCGCGGAAGAGATGTCATTTCCCACCATCATCGCCTCTGGAGCAAGATCGGCTTTGCCTCACGGGCGGGCTACGGAGCAGTTCATCGCCCCCGGCGGATTCGTGGTGTGCGATTTCGGTGTTATACTCCGAGGTTATTGTTCGGACCAGACACGCACCGTGTGGATGGGCGAAGCTTCCGCCGTGGCTTCAGAAGAGGCGCGCCACGCCTACGAATCGGTGCGGGAGGCGCAGCGAGCGGCGATCGCGGCGGTTCGGCCTGGGGCTGGCGTTGCGGAAGTCGACGAGGCGGCGCGCAAGGTGCTGCGCCAAGCCGGGTTAGGACGCTATTTTACGCATTCGACCGGGCACGGCGTGGGGCTGGAGATCCACGAGGCGCCCAAGGTTGCGGCCGGGCAAAAGGAAGTACTGCGGTGCGGCATGGTCATCACCATTGAGCCGGGGGTATACTTCCCCGGAAAATGGGGCGTGCGGATCGAGGACATGGTGGTTGTCAGCGAAAAGGGCTGTGAAGTGCTGACTCCGACAAGCAAGGATTTCCTGTCGGTTTAGGTCTTCTTAGATTCAAGCAGGTCAAATCGAGCGGTTCATGCGGAACGCCAGCCGGTTTCCGCCGGGGTAGTTTTGGCGCGGAGTGGCCAGCGGTCCCACCTTTATACGAATGAATCAAAAAGAGCTGAAGGAACTGATCGAGTTCTTAATCGAAAAAGACATCGCTGAGTTCGAACTGGAGCGCGGCGATGTCAAAGTGAAGATTAAGCGGGCGGGACAAACTACCGTGGTCCACGCGCACGGGGAGATCCCCGCTGCGTCCTACGTAGCGGGATCGGCCCCGGAGTCGCGACAGACTCCGGTTATGTCCTCTACTGCGGCTGTGCCGCCGAGTGAGCTGGTTCCAGAAGAAACCCTGCACGTGGTGAAGTCCCCTATCGTGGGGACGTTCTACGAGGCGCCCTCGCCGGGCGCGCCGCCGTTCGTCAAGGTCGGGGATACGGTGGAGTTGGGGCAGGTGTTGTGCATCGTCGAGGCGATGAAATTGCTGAATGAGATTGAGTCGGACGTGGCCGGAGAAATCGTGAAGAAGATGGGAAGCAACGGCCAGCCGATTGAATATGGGCAGGAGTTGTTCGCCATCCGGGCGAAAGCGTGAGGGAGATTGAGTAATTTGGTAATTGGGTAATTTTGTAATTGAAAAAAGCCTTCGGGATTTTAAATTACAAAATTACCAAATTACAGAATTACGAAATGCCCCCCTCTGTCCCCACATTTGATCTGAAATGTTTAAGAAGATTCTGATTGCGAATCGCGGAGAAATTGCGCTGCGCGTCATTTGCGCGTGCAAAGAACTGGGCATCCGTACCGTCGCTATTTACAGCGAGGCGGACCGGCATTCTCTGCCCGTCCGTTTTGCGGATGAAGCCATCTGCATTGGGCCGCCCCAACTGGCGCTGAGCTATCTGAACATTCCGGCGGTGATTAGCGCGGCCGAGATCGCCAATGTGGACGCGATTCATCCGGGTTACGGATTGCTGGCGGAGAATGCCAACTTTGCCGAAGTGTGCGAGACCAGCGGGATCAAGTTCATTGGGCCGCGGCCGGAAGTGACGCGGCTGATGGGGGAAAAGGAAAAAGCGCGCGCCGCCATGAAGCGCGCGGGCGTGCCCATTCTGCCGGGCTCGGATGGAATCATCGCCTCCGAAGGCGAAGCCGTGGAGTGGGCGCGGCAAGTGGGCTTTCCGGTGATAGTGAAGGCCTCGGCGGGCGGCGGGGGGCGCGGCATGCGGATTGTGCGCAGCGAAGAGGAACTGCCGGGGCTATTCCGGGCGGCGCAGGCGGAGGCGGCGGGCGCTTTCGGCAATGGCGACCTGTACATGGAAAAGTATGTGGAGCATCCGCGGCACATCGAATTTCAAGTGCTGGCGGATGAGCACGGCAATGTGGTGAGCCTGGGCGAGCGGGAGTGTTCGATCCAGCGGCGGCACCAAAAGTTGCTGGAAGAATCGCCCTCCACGCAGGTTACTCCGGAGTTGCGCGATCAGATCGGCGCGGTTTTGTGCAAGTCGCTGGCCGAGATCGGCTACACGAATGCGGGCACGATCGAATTCTTGATGGACCAGGACCGCCGGCTGCACTTTATCGAGATGAATACGCGCATCCAGGTAGAGCATCCGGTGACCGAAATGGTGACCGATGTGGATCTGGTGAAGAGCCAGATCATGATCGCAGCCGGGGCGCATATGCGGGACGTGCTCCAGGGGCCGATAGTGCACCGTGGCCATGCCATTGAGTGCCGCATTAATGCCGAGCATCCCGAGAAGTTCACGCCGTCGGCGGGAAAGATTACGTCGTTTCATCCGCCCGGGGGGACGGGCGTGCGCGTGGATACGGCAGCATACACCGAGGGCGTGATTCCTCCGTATTACGATTCGTTGATCGCCAAGTTGATTGTGCGCGGCAAGGATCGCAGCGAGGCGGTTTCGCGCATGACGCGAGCGCTGGAGATGTTTATCGTCGAGGGCGTGTACACTACGATTCCGCTGCATCGCAGAATTCTTGCTGACCCGGAATTTCGCGAAGGGAAATTCGATACGGGGTTTATTGAGAGATTTCTCAAGAAGAATGGCGGTTGAGCTTGAGACAGACGGCTAAGATCCCGGAACAAGAAGCCCAGGCGCAGAAGATGCTGCTCACGGCCCGCGGAGTCGTGCGCCCATCGCATTGCGACCACATGGGGCACATGAACGTCATGTGGTACACCGCTAAGTTCGACGAGGCGACGTGGCATCTGTTTCACCAGGTTGGAATCACTCCCTCTTACATGCGCGAGAATGGGCGAGGCATGGCGGGCGTGCAGCAGGACACAGCTTACAAGCAGGAACTGTTCGCGGGTGATCTGATCACGATCCGGTCCAGAGTGCTGGAAGTACGCGAGAAGGTCATCCGGTTTTATCACGAGATGCGGAACGAAGAGACGCAGGCGGTCGCGGCGACTACCACGCTTACGGCGGTTCATCTCAACCGCAAGACGCGCAAGTCATGTCCCTTTCCGGCGAAGATACTGGAACGCGGGCGTCTGATGATCGCCGCCGATAAGAAACCTTGAATCGTTCCAGTGTGCGCACATGCAGGTGGGGCGCACTGCTACACGGATGGATGATCACTCCTGATGTGTTCGCTGATCGCCAAGTTGATTGTGCGCGGCAAAGACCGCAATGAGGCGATCTCGCGCATGACGCGGGCGCTGGAGATGTTTATCGTCGAGGGCGTGTACACGACGATTCCGCTGCACCGGAAGATTTTGGCCGATCCGGACTTTCACGCTGGGAAGTTCGATACGGGGTTTATCGAGCGATTTCTGGCGAAGGCAAAATGAGTCATTGCTTGGACGGCGAAACCTCGGTCGCGTGCGGCCCCTTGCCTATGATCGCTTCGATTCGGTACTGCAGGGCGGACTTTAGCTTTTCGAGTTCGTCGTCGGTATACTCGATCGTGTTGTACTGACGTGTGTCGAAGTGGACATCCTTGAGGTCTTGATCCCTGCAGAGCCAAATCACGGGGCGCCCTAGGCCAAGCATAAAGCCCGCCTCAAAATAGACCCCATTTCTTTGGCCGGTAAGGTCGGCGACCAGGAATCTCGATTGGCGGATTTGTGCAATGATTTCGTCGTCAATCCTGTTCACATGCTCTACCCTGTCTACGCGGATAGGCTTGTAGCCGGAAGTCGCTATAGCTGCTTGAATGGCGTCATGCACCTTGTTCCGTTCGTGATCGAACCACATTGCGATAAAAGCGTTCGAGGATTCCGCCCCCGATTGCTCAATCCGCTCGAGTTCCCGCCATCCAGACGAAGTCAGATCGCAGGGCGTTTGATCGTTTATCGCCCAGTCCACTTTGACCAAGCGCTGTTCCTCGAGCGCTTTCAGATAGAAGACTGCCTCATCCTTATTCTTGGCACACAACATGGAATAGTCGTGCGTTGTGTCGAATCGAACCCTGTGTCCTGGATATTCGCTCAGGTCGGCAAGATGTTTGAGCAACCTCTGCAGTTTCTCGCTAACTGACGGATCGCGGCTCTCAGCTATCTTTTCTAAGTCGTCATAGGCGTACATGGGAAAGAACGAGTTATCCTTCTTTCCGAGCGCCCTTTCGGAAAGGGATCGCAGATAAAATGAAAGCTTATAGCCGAGTTGTTTTGCACGAATGTCTTTGAAAGATGGTTTTGCATTAATTGCAAAACGAAACTTTCCACACGTAGGGCAGACGACCATTGTTGGCCGTGTGATCATTGCTTGGGGTGTTGTCACATCGCTGTTTGCGTAGCATGAAGAGTCGCAAATGGGGCATGAGCCGTTCCTGCTGTACTCGCTGATCTCTCTGTACATCCGATCCTCACCTTTGCGGGGAAATTCAATGTCAATAGTGGCCATTATTTTATTATTTTGGGAGGCAGTAAGCGATACTAAGTGAGTTACGCAAATCGAATTCATGCCCGAAACGACGAATCAGCTTCCGCGACTCTACGCGATTCTCGACGCTGCGTGTTTCTCCGACGTGGCCGGAATGTTCGCCGCCGCCGAGGAATTCGTCGCGGGCGGATGCACGCTGCTGCAATACCGCAACAAAAGCGGGAACGCACGCGTGATGCTAGAGCAGGCTCGCGAATTGCGCAGGCGGTGTCGGACAGAGCCTGCCCTGAGCTTGCCGAAGGGAGTGTCCGACCCACACGTGCGGCTGATCATGAACGACCGCGCGGATTTGTGCCTGATCGCGGAGTTCGACGGTGTGCATGTCGGGCAAGACGATCTCTCGCCGGAGTCAGTGCGAAGGATCATTGGCTCCGACCGCTGGCTTGGGGTCTCGACGCATAGTCCAGAGCAGATGCGGGAAGCGGATCGGACTTCGGCGGATTATCTGGCTATCGGACCCGTGTTTTCGACCTCCAGCAAAGACCGGCCTGATCCGGTTGTGGGCCTCGAAGGGGTGCGCCGGGCGCGGCAATTGACGCGAAAGCCGCTGGTCGCCATCGGGGGAATCACGCGTGCCCATGCAGCCTCGGTAATTGAGGCGGGGGCCGATTCCGTGGCGGTGATATCGGACTTGTTACGGGAGCCCCGGAAATCAACAGAGGAATTTTTCCGCGTTCTGAGGTAAAGTCAGGGGGCGATTTGTAAACGCTTGCGGCGGAGATTCGTCGCCGTTGGTCGTTGGCCGTTCGCCGTTGGCCAAGATCGAAACGGCTGTTTGGGTGCGCCGCCAACGACCAACGACTAACGACCAACGACGCTTTACGCGGAGGAACACTGAGCACACCGACCACGGCTGCAGGCAGCGACTGGGAAATCCATAGCCAGCAAGATAAGGAACTGGTCAAGGGCCTGGGCTTGACCAGCGCCACCATGCTGGTCATGGGGTCGATGATCGGCTCGGGCATTTTTATTGTTTCGGCGGAGATTGCCCGCGAAGTGGATTCGCCCGCGCTGCTGATTGGCGCGTGGGCGGTCGCGGGATTCATGACCATCGTCGCCGCCCTTAGCTACGGCGAACTGGCGGCGATGATGCCTCGGGCCGGCGGACAATACGTTTACCTGCGCGAAGCGTTCGGGCCGCTGTGGGGTTTTCTCTATGGCTGGACGCTCTTTCTGGTTATTCAAACCGGAACGATTGCGGCGGTGGGCGTGGCCTTCGGCAATTTTCTCGGAGTTTTCTTTCCTGCGATTTCTTCTTCCCACTGGATTCTGCATCTCTGGAAGGTCCCGCCCATTCCTATCGGTCCGATGGTTCTGGGCAACATGGATGTGGGAATCAATACGCAGAACCTGGCCGCAATCCTGCTCGTGATTTTCCTTTCGGTGGTAAACATCTTCGGGGTGAAAACCGGAGCGTTCATCCAGAACGTTTTTACCGCAGCCAAGGTTTCGGCGCTGCTGGGACTGGCGTTGTTCGGCGTGGCGCTGGGGCGAAATGCGCAGGCACTGGCCACGAACTTCAGCGGGCACTTCTGGCGCAACGCGGGACTGGGCGCGCAACACGCCGTGCAAGTGGGTGTGGGCGGCCCCGTGGTGATGGTGGGCACGCTGACGATTTTGGCGGTGGCGCAGGTGGGTTCGCTGTTTTCCGCCGACGCCTGGAACAACGTGACGTTCACTGCGGGTGAAGTAAAGAATCCCAGCCGCAACTTGCCGCTCTCGCTGGTGCTGGGCACGGGCGTGGTGATCGCGCTTTACATTGCGTGCAACTTCATTTACTTGATGGCGCTGCCGCTGGACGGAACGCCCGGCGCTGCAGCGATTCTGGGGCGGGGCATCAAGTTTGCGGCCGAGGATCGTGTGGGCACCGCGGTCATGACGCAGATGTTCGGGTCTGTGGGCGGCCTGTTGATGGCGGCAGCCATTCTGATTTCCAGCTTTGGCTGCGCTAATGGCCTGATTCTCTCCGGCGCGCGCGTCTACTACGCCATGGCGAAAGACAGACTGTTCTTCCGCAGCGTTGCCAAGTTGCATCCCACGTACAAAACGCCAGCGGTTTCGCTGATGGTGCAAATGGTGTGGGCTGGCCTGCTGTGCGTTTCGGGCAGCTACAACCAATTGCTCGAATACGTCATTTTTGCGGTGTTGGTGTTCTACATCCTGACGATTATGGGGTTGTTCGTGTTGCGGCGGACGCATCCCAATGCTGAGCGGCCGTACCGGGCGGTGGGATATCCCGTGCTGCCCGCGGTTTATATTGTGATGGCTTTGTTTATCGATGTCGTACTATTGCGCTACAAGCCGCAGTACTCGTGGCCGGGGCTGATTGTGGTGTTGCTGGGCATCCCGGTATATTACGCGTGGTCGAGAAGTGCGGACGCAAAGCGCTTATCGGCGTAGTTTCCAAGGAGAAACCAAACGAATGGCAAACCTGTTCGCAACCAAGCCGCTGAACCTGCTGATGGAGGAAGCCCGCGAAACGGGTGAGCACAGCCTCAAACGCGCACTCGGTCCAACCAATCTGATCACACTAGGAATCGGGGCCATTATCGGCGCGGGAATCTTTGTCTTAACAGGAGCAGCTGCGGCGCAGTACGCCGGCCCCGCCATCGTCCTCTCGTTTGTCCTGGCGGGCATTGCATGCGCCTTTGCCGGTCTTTGCTACTCGGAGTTTGCCTCTTTGATCCCGATTGCCGGCTCAGCGTACACCTACGGCTACGCCACGCTCGGCGAGATCTTCGCGTGGATTATTGGCTGGGATTTGATTCTGGAGTATGCCTTCGGAGCGGCGACGGTGGCGTCGGGCTGGAGCGGGTACTTCAACAGCTTCCTGCAGGATTTCGGGATTCACCTTCCACCTGCATGGACGGCTACGCCGGGAACTGACCTGGTGTTCTACAACGCCCGCTGGGAGCGGTTGGCGACCATCCTGCCAACTCTTCAGGCGCGCGGGGTAGACCCGTCCACTCTTCCGCATGTGCAGGGCATTTTCAACTTACTTGCATTTCTGGCCATCGCGGCCGTCACCACAGTGCTGGTGATCGGCATCAAAGAGTCGGCGAACCTCAACTCCGGAATCGTGATTGTAAAAGTTGCGATTGTACTTACCTTCATCGGGATTGCCGGCATTTTTGTCGGTGCGCACCCCAGCACTGCCGCTGCCAACTGGCATCCCTTCATCCCTCCGAATACTGGCGAATTCGGACACTATGGGTGGTCGGGCGTTGCCCGGGGGGCAGGCGTGATTTTCTTCGCTTATATTGGCTTCGATGCGGTGTCCACGGCGGCACAAGAGGCCAAGAATCCGCAGAGAGATATGCCCATAGGCATTTTGGGCTCGCTGGTGATCTGTACGATCCTCTACATTCTGGTCTCAGGACTGCTGACGGGTGTGGTTTCCTACACCACGCTCAATGTCCCCGATCCGGTAGCGGTGGGAATCGACCACACGGGCGTGCGTTGGGGCAGTATTCTGGTGAAGCTGGGCGCGATCGCCGGGCTGGGGAGCGTAATGCTCGTCATGCTATTAGGCCAATCACGGGTTTTCTTTTCCATGTCGCGAGACGGTCTACTTCCGGAGTGGGCGGGCGCTGTTCACCCCAGGTTCCGCACTCCGTGGATATCCAGCATCCTTGTGGGCATCTTTGTGGCCGTTTTTGCCTCAGTCATCCCGATTGGAATTCTTGGCGAACTGGTTAGCATTGGCACGCTGTTGGCCTTTGTCATCGTCTGCGCCGGAGTTTGGATTTTACGACGGAGGCGTCCAGATCTCGAACGTCCGTTCAAGACCCCGTGGGTGCCGTTCGTTCCGATCATGGGAGTTCTGGTTTCGACGGCTCTAATGGCTAGCCTGCCGGCGGCAACCTGGATCCGCCTAGTTGTCTGGTTGATCCTCGGAATGGCCCTGTACTTCGGATACGGAAGACACCATAGCCGCGTCCAGGCTGCTTTGAAGAATCCTAAAGGCGCGGCCTCCGTGGCGGATTAAGTTCCTTGCTGCTCAAAGCCCTCCGCACAGCGCGGAGGGCCTTTTTGTTTTATAGTTCAGTCGTTGGCCGTTAGTCGTTGGCCAAGACCTAGCGCTGTGAGCATTCGCGAACGGCCAACGACCATCGACTAACGGCCGCCCTTATGAAAATCGTTACAGCAGAAGAGATGCGAGCCATTGACCGCGCCACCGGCGAGCGCTTCGGCGTGCCTTCGCTTGCGCTGATGGAGAACGCGGGCGCGGCCGTGGCGAATTACGTGTTGTCGCACTATCCCGCGGCGCGGCGCATCGTGGTTTTCTGCGGCAAGGGAAATAACGGCGGCGATGGCTTCGTGGCGGCGCGGCGGTTGCATCAGCGAGGGAAGACGGTTCAGGTGATTCTGCTGGCGAATCCCGGCGATCTGCGGGGCGATGCGGCAACCATGTTTGGCAAGTTGCCGGATGCGGCCCTCACCGTGAATTCCAGCGAAGAGTTGAACAGCGACCGGGTGCAGTTCCTGCTGCACACGGACCTTTTCCTGGATGCGATTCTGGGCACGGGTTTCAAACCTCCGGTGAGCGGACTGTATGCCGACGCGATTGCGGTTATGAATGCGAGCACGGTTCCAGTGATCGCGGTGGACATTCCTTCCGGCGCGGATGCGGACGCGATGGGCCCACAGGCGGGAACTATTGCGCGGGCTGATGCCATCGTTACCTTCACTGCGCCACGCCCGGCGCACGTGTTTAGTTTGTTGACTGCGGGACCAACCTTGGGGGCCGATATCGGTTCGCCGCAGGAAGCGATTGTTTCGTCGCTGCAACTGAATGTAATTAGCGCGCGCGACGTCGCTCCGCTGATCGGGCCGCGGCCGCCGGAGTCAAACAAAGGCAGCTACGGGCACGTGCTGGTGCTGGGAGGATCGCTGGGGAAAGCCGGATCGGTTGCCATGGCGGGAATGGCGGCGCTGCGCGCAGGCGCGGGGCTTGCGACGGTGGCGACACCGAAATCCGTGTTGGGAACGGTGGCGGGATTTCATCCCGAGTTGATGACCGAGCCGCTGCCCGAGACAGACGCCGGCGCGATCTCGGCGAGCGCGCTGGGTCGAATCGAGGAGTTGGCCAAAGGGAAGACTGTGCTCGCGATTGGGCCGGGAATTTCGCGGGAGCCGCAAACATCAGCTCTGGTGCGTGCGCTGGTTGGGAAACTCCAGCTTCCAATGGTGCTGGATGCCGACGGGCTGAATGCATTTGAAGGACGCGCGGATGAATTGAATGGCAAGGGCTGGACGATGGTGATCACGCCGCATCCGGGAGAGATGGCGCGGCTGGCGGGATTGAGCATTGCAGAAGTGCAGAAGGATCGATTAGGAGTCGCGCGAAAGTTTGCGAGTGGGCATCAATTGATCGTCGTCCTCAAAGGGCATCGCACGCTGGTGGTGCAGCCGGATGGTGAAGCCTGGGTGAACACGACGGGCAATCCGGGAATGGCAACCGGCGGCACGGGAGACATTCTCACGGGCATGGTGGCGGGGATGATGGCACAGCACACGAAAGATGCATTCGCGGCGGTGCTTGCGGCGGTGCATCTGCATGGGCTTGCCGGGGATGTGATGCGCGAGAGTGTGGGCGAGCATTCGCTGGTGGCGACCGATTTGCTGCGGGGATTGCCGGAAGCGTTTCGGCGTACACAGAAAATGGCAGAGGAAAAACTCGTGCGCTGTTAAGATCGAGATTGCCTGGTTTATATTTTGGGACATTGCCTATTTATTAAACACCCGCTAAGCTCTTGAATCTGGGTCTGTTGCGCACCCCAAACTCCGTGTCCAGCGCGGGAATCCGGCCATCTGCTTCCGTAACCTGTTACCTGTCCTGATGGCATGGCATAGTGAACCTACTTATGACCCACTTCCCCCAACCGCACCCCTCGCGGCGCGCGGCCCGGGTTCAGTTAGGCGCTTCCGTCCTGGCTGCGATCCGCTTAGAAGACGGCCGGCGCACTAAAGCTAAACTCCAATCCATTTCCGTGACCGGTGGACTGTTGCAATTGCAGCATCCGCTTGGAAACGGTGCCTTCGTCGAACTCGCATTTCAAACGCAATCGGGTCCGGTCCACGGCATGGCTGAAATCCTCAGCCCCATGCGCAAGACGGCGGACGGAGTGTTGCAGCCGTTCCGCTTCGTCGCGTTCGAGGATGACGACCACCGCCGCTTGCGCACGTCGGTCGATCATGTGGCCGACCGCAGTCTGCTGGGGCTGAAGTCTTCTGCGTTCGTAGAGCCGAAGACCATCTAGCCAGGACGCGACGCTGTGCACCTGTGGCCGATCCACGTTGAGACTGAACGCTCTCGCTATACTTGTTCGTGGTCATGCACGAAATGGCTACGGACGGATGCGGGAGATGACGCGGGAGATCATCACACACTCGGCGGAGGAGACGATCGCCTTCGGGCGCACGCTGGCGAAGTTGCTGGCGCCGCCCAAGCTGGTGCTGCTGCGCGGAGACCTGGGCGCGGGGAAAACCACGCTGGTCAAGGGAATCGTGGCGGCGTTTGAAGCGGCCGCGGAAGAAGACGTCACCAGTCCCACCTTCACGCTGGTGCACGAGTATCGCGGACCGCGCGCCAATCTCTATCACATCGATCTTTATCGCGTGGATACGCCGCGCGAACTGGAGACGTTGGGGCTGGATGATCTACGGGATGGGAACAGTATTCTGCTGATCGAATGGGGAGAGAAATTTCCGAGTCTGCTGCGGGAGCGGGATGTGGAGATTTCGTTGGAACGCCAGAGTGAGAATGTACGTAAGATCAGAATTGTGAGTTAGATCATCCGTGAGCTAATCATGAAAAGCCTCAAGACTTTGTTGCGCGCAATCTGTTTGACGCCGCCTCTGGCTGCTCAACCATCAGAATGGTGCAAGAAGCTGCCCCGCCCGGCTTACAGCAAGTTGGAGCGGGTTCCCGCCGCGGACAACTGGTTTGAGGTGTACAAGATTCGTCCGGGCGTATTTGCGATCTACGAACCGCACCAACTGGAAGAGGTCATTTCGTATCTGATCGTTGGCGGCGACAAAGCGCTGCTGTTCGATACCGGCATGGGCATCGGCAACATACAGGCTGTGGTTGCCGGATTGACCAAGCTTCCGGTGAGCGTGGTGAACTCGCACACTCACAACGACCACGTCGGGGACAATTGGCGGTTCAGCGATGTTTACGGCATGGATACCGATTTCACCCGAGCTAACGCTCGCGGGTCGAAAGAGGACGCGCAAGCGGAACTTGCGCCGGAGGAAATCTGCGGAGCCTTGCCTGCAGGTTTTGATGCCAAGGCGTACGCGACCAAGCCGTTCCACATCGCCCACTGGCTGCACGATGGCGACAAGATTGACCTGGGTGGACGCACGCTGAAGGTGATCGGCACGCCCGGCCATACGCCCGACTCGATCGCGCTGCTGGACGAGCAAAACGGCCTTTTGTTTACGGGAGACACTTTCTACCTCGGCCCGATCTGGCTGTTCCGTCCGGAAACCGATCTCGACGCTTACGTCGCGTCGGTGCAGAAGCTGGCTGCGATGGCGCCTCATCTTCAGCTTCTCTTGCCGTCACACAATACGCCGGTCGCCGATCCCAGTTATCTTCCCAAGGTGGTTACCGCGATACAGCAGGTCCGTCGCGGAGAAGTGAAATCGGTTGCCAAAGACGGGAAGCGGGAATATGTGTTCGACGGTTTTTCTTTCCTCATGCGTTAACGGAACGTTCCCGACTATAGGGCCCGCCCCGGTTGAAGGGGCTTACTGGCGGGGCGTTGCGGATGAAGGAAGAAAGGTCGTTCGGGCGCAGGCGGCCGGAGCGTTCCATTCGCGCACCATCGAGAAGAGGATGGCGGCTGCGAAAAAGGCGAAGACGAGGCGCTTGGCTCGCATCACATCAATTATCCCACGATAGAAGTTTCGCGAATGCGTCGTGTCCCAACTGAGAAGGGAACTGAGAGCTGCCTTTCAAAAACCCATGATGTTATACCCGCAATCCACATAAATCACTTCGCCGGTGATGCCGCTGCTGGCATCGGAGGCGAGGAAGACTCCGGTAGAGCCGACTTCTTCGACTTCCACGCGGCGGCCCAGGGGGGCGCGTTCCTCGTGGCCTTTGAGCATATCGCTGAAGCCGGCAATGCCGCGGGCGGCCAGCGTCTTGATCGGACCGGCGGAGATGGCGTTCACCCGGATCCTCTTCTTTCCCAGTTCATAAGCGAGATAGCGCACCGAGCATTCGAGTCCAGCCTTAGCCACGGCCATCACGTTGTAGCGGGGCACAACTTTTTCCGATGCGTAATAAGTCATGGTGAGAATCGATCCGCCGTCTTCCATGAGCGGCGCGGCGGCGCGGGCAACCGCGACCAGCGAATACACGCTCACATCCATCGCGATGCGAAAGCCTTCGCGGGTGGTGTTGAGGAAGTCGCCTTTGAGTTCGTCGGCGGGAGCGTAGGCGACCGAATGGACGAGGGTGTGCAGCTTGCCATGGCGTTCTTTGAGGGTGGCGAAGAGGCGGTCGATTTCTTCGTCTTTGGAAACGTCGCACATGTAGGCTTCGGCGCCGGGCAGGGATAGAATGAGGTCTTTCGCTTCCTGCTCCAGACGCTCGTTCTGGTAGGTGATGGCGAGCTTCATGCCCGCGGCGTGCAATCCCTGGGCGATGGACCAGGCGATCGAGCGCTTGTTGGCGACTCCGAAGACGACAGCGTTACGGCCCTGCAGATCTGAGGACATGGACGCTCCTTGGAATGGGCAAGAATAACAGGTGGGAGGAAAAGTCAGAAGGCAGAAGTCAAAATGCAGAAGTAAGACAATGTGGTGGAGGAAGGCGCGGAGACGGAAACCCGCTTGTTGTTTTATTTCTGCATCCTGACTTCTTACTTTTGACTTAGCTCCACATTACCTACTTCCCCGGCTGCTACCGCCGTTCCCACCGGCCAACTGGCGGCCACAAACGACAGTCCGTAGACGCAGGCCAGAATGGCGAACGCGGCGACCAGGCTGACCTTGTGCGCGACCGCGCCGACGGCGAGCGCGAGCACGAGTTGCAGAAACGTTCCGGCGAAATAGAAAGTGTTCTGCACGCGTCCCATGAGATGTTGCGGAACCATCTCCATGAGGCTGGTGTTCATGGCGATGCCGCCGACGCCGCGCGCCGAACCCATCACTCCATAGATGAGTATGGCGGCCACCAGCCAGCGCGAAACCGGAGCGCAAACCACACATGCGGCGATAATCGCCATGGAAAACGCCACCGAACGGCGCCCGCCCAGACTGGCGATAATCGCGGGAGCATACAACGCGCTGAGAAAAGCGCCCGTGCCCCATCCCGCGTTGAGCCATCCGTAACCCACGGCGCCGGCATGGAAGATGCGCTCGCTTAGGGACGGAGTGACGACGACCCCCATGGTCATGGCGCCGAGAAATAAGGCCCAACTGATGCCGAGGAGTATGACGGCGCGATGGTCGCGGAGAAAGTGCAAGCCCTCGCGCATCTCGCGCCAGAAGCGCTGGAACTGGGTTTCCGCGGCGAGGAGATCGGCGCGCAATTCTTTCGGGCGCAGAACCACATGGCGTCCCTTGCGCACGGCGAAATAGCACAAGAAGGAAACTACGTAGGTGGAAACGTCGATCAATAGCACGCCGCCGAGGCCGATGTGGTTGTACATGAAGCCAACGAGCGAGCCGGCGATGAGCCATCCTCCCTGCACTCCGGCCAAAAGAAAAGTGTTCGACTGTACGAATTGGCCTTCCGGCGTAAGCTCCTGAATGAGAGCGGTGATGGTTGGCCAGAACATCCAGAAGCCGGCGGCGACGAGCGTATTCATCAAGTACAGTTCCCACACTTGGACCCTGTGCCGAAACGCGAGGACGGCCACGGCCACAATGATCGCGGCGCGCACGGCATCGAGCCACATGACGAGCAGGCGGCGGTCTTCACGGTCGATAATGACGCCGGTGAAGGGAAGCATGAGCATGGCGGGAATGGTTTGCAGCACGGCGAAGGTGCCGAGCGCCATTTCCGAGTGCGTGGCTTCGAGGATGTACCAGGCGACCGCGGCCGAGTTCATCCCGCTGCCCAACATGGAGATCACGTTGGCGGCAAAGACGAAACGCAGCGGGCGCTGGCCCAGGATCGAGCGCATACTTTACTTTAGCCGAAGTGGAAGCGAAGTGAAGGTCACCACGCCTCTCATGCGGCGGCCGTTATTTTCGCCGCCTCTTCGCGAATTCTTTCCCATGCGCGCTCGACGTGCCTTGCTTGCGCGTTGGTCTGGCCGACGCACAACCGCAATGTCAATTTTCCGTTGAGCTTGGTGTGCGTGAGGAAGAGATCGCCGCTGCGGTTGAGGCGATCCATGATGGCTTGGTTGGCGGCGTCTCCACCCTTGTGGCGGAAGCAGATTAGATTCAGCGGCGCGGGCGCGGCGAGTTCGAAGTTCGCATCGTGGCGCACCCATTCCGCGAATTGTTGCGCGAGTTCAACGTGGCGGCGGATGTGGTGCTGCAGGCCTTCCACGCCGTAGTGGCGGATCACGAACCACAACTTCAGCGAGCGGAAACGACGGCCGAGTTGGATGTGCCAGTCGCGGTAGTCGATCACCGCGCCCGATTCCGTAGCCTGGTTGCGCAGATATTCCGGCAAAATGCTCAGAGTCTGGATGAGGGCTTTGCGGTCGGCGACCCAGAAGCAGTTGCAGTCAAAGTTGGTGAACATCCACTTGTGCGGGTTGAAATTGTAGCTGTCGGCGAGTTCCACGCCGTTTTGCAGATGGCGGAATTCTGGACAGAGCGCGGCCGTGCCCGACATGGCTGCGTCCACGTGCAGCCATAAATTGTGCTCGCGACAGATTTTGGCAATCTCGGGGATCGGATCCATCGCATTCGAGGACGTTGTGCCTACCGTTGCGCACACAAAGCAGGGCACCAGGCCGGCGCGCTTGTCGGCTTCAATTCGGCGGGCGAGAGCGTCGGGGCGCATAGCAAAGTTTGCGTCGACTTCGATCGAGCGCAGATTATCGACGCCGATGCCTGCGATCATTGCAGCTTTCTGCAACGACGAATGGGTTTGCGTGGAAACGTAAGCGACGATGCGGCCGTCGCATCCTTTCTGGTTGCTGGTGTAGTTAGTGGCACGTTCGCGGGCAGCCAACAGGGCGCAGAGCGCCGCGCTCGAGGCGGTGTCCTGAATCACTCCGCCGCCGGTACTCGACGACAGAAACTTCTCGGGCAGGCCGAGCATGGGCACGAGCCAGTCGAGAACATGCGTCTCGAGTTCGGTGCACGCCGGACTGGTGGACCACAACATGCCCTGTACGCCCAAGCCGGACGAAAGCAGGTCGCCGAGAATCCCGGGGCCGGAAGCGTTGCATGGGAAGTACGCGAAAAAATTCGGTGACTGCCAGTGCGTGACCCCGGGCAGAATCAACTTCTCAACGTCCTTGAGCAGCGCGTCGAATGGCTCGCCCTGCGCCGGAGGATTCGCCGGAAGCGATGCGCGAATCTGCCCCGGCTTCGCCTGCGAGAGCACGGGGAACGATTCGATGCGGGAGTGGTAGTCGGCGATCCAGTCGACCACGGCGTGGCCGTGGCGGCGGAATTCTTCGGGCGTCATGTGGAAAGACTTTTCTTCGGGCACAGTGCTTGACCTCGGTGGATGAAACCAGAGCAGATCGTAACAGAGCAGATACCGGATTTCTCTTAACTCAACTGGCCGAAATACAATCGCGTCTTGTACTCGAACGCGGCTCGGTTCTGAACGGCACAGGCATCGAAGATGCGCCGCAGTTCCCGCAACATCGGAGCGCATTGCGGATGGTCCGGCCCGGGAGCATACGACGACGACAACAGACGGCCTTCCACCCCGGTGTAGTCGAATTCCTGACGCATCTCAAACGTTCGCTGTTGAAACGGGGCGGGATCGAAAAATTCGTTTACCTCTGAGGTCGTGCGCTCGTGGCGAACGTCTTCGTAGTCGGTAGCGTAAGCCAGCAGCAACTGTTCGTAGTCACGAAGAAATTTTGTGGAATCGGTGAGGCGCTCGTTCCACAGCAGCACCAGCCAACCGCCGGGCTTCAGGATGCGGACGAACTCGCGCCTTGCCCGCTCGCGGTCGAACCAGTGTGCGGCCTGCGCCGCGGTGACGAAGTCCACGCTTTGATCCGCCAGCGTGGTCGCCTCGGCCGTTCCCGCAACGCTGGTGAACTTGGGAAACGCCGCCAGCAGGCGTTCGCCCGCCTGCCGCATCTCGGCATTGGGCTCGACGCCAAAAACTGAGTTGCCATTCTCCAGCAACATGCGAGTCCAAATGCCGGTGCCGGAAGCGATATCGGCAACCACGTGTCTGGGCACGAGGCCACATTCGGTTTTCAGGGTCCGCAGCGCTTCCGGCGGATATCCCGGCCGGTAGAGAACATAGTTTTCTACTCGATCGGAGAATCGGCTGGTGGCGTTGGAGGCAGGCATGAGGCTCGAAAGTGGCAAGTTTTTTCATCTTGCCAGAAATCCATTTTAATTGCAGCATAGGGATATTGTCCTTCCCCGCCGGGCCCCTGTGCCTCAAGTCCGGCTGCTTCGGAAAAGATATGGTAGAGAAAGGGAAATCCTCCTTCGGCGTCAACTGCGATACCATTCCAAGTAAGCCATGAGAGTTGTAATCCAATCATGAGAGTCGTTATCAAAGTCGGCACCAGCTTGATTGCCCCTGGCGGCCAGATCGACGCGAACCTGCTGCGTGCCGTGGTGGATCAATTCGACCTCAGCAAGAATGAGTACCTGATTGTCACGTCCGGCGCGATTGCCGCAGGCATGTCCGGACTGGGATTGGGCAAGCGGCCGAACGACGTTCCGGGAATGCAGGCGTGCGCCGCGGTGGGGCAAAGCAAATTGATGCACACTTACGAGCGCCTGTTCTTCGGCAAAAAGGTTGTGGCGCAACTTCTGCTTTCGAGCGACGACTTCACTTCGCCCGTGCGCTACCGCAACCTGCAGAACGCGCTGGCCGAGTTGCTGGCGCTGGGCGTGGTGCCGATTGTGAATGAAAACGACAGCGTCAGCGTGCGCGAGTTGGTTGGCGCTTTCGGCGACAACGACGAACTGAGTTCGCTGCTGGCCATGGCTGTGAAAGCCGACTGGCTCCTGTTGCTGACCGACGTGGATGGTTTTTACATGCCCGCTGGGCGGAAAACGTCGCGCAAGAAGCCGCGCCTGGTGCGCGTGGTGCGCAAGCTGACTCCCGCGCTGGAAGAGCAATGCAATGGCAAGAGTGTGCTGGGGCGCGGCGGCATGATCTCGAAATTGCGCGCGGCGAAACTGGCCAGCGAAGCGGGCGTGCACGTGGCGATTGTGAATGGACGGCATCCGCAGGGGATCACCATGGCCATGGAACGAAGGATCGGAACATATTTCCCGCCGCCGAGAGGGCAGAATTAATGGCGACAACCCTGGCCAACTCGGCTTCCACGCAGGAAAAGCTGTTGCGGGCGCGCGCAGCGTCCGCAAAGCTGGCTCTGCTCTCGACCGGCGAGAAGAATACGTTGCTGCTGAAAATCGCCGATGCGATTGAAGCCGATGCCGAAGCAATTCTGGCGTCGAACCGTGAGGATGTGGAGAGTTCGGGCCTGGAAGGCGCAATGCGCGACCGCTTGCTGTTGACTCCTGCGCGAATCAAAGAGATGGCGCAGGGCGTGCGCGAAGTCGCGGCGCTCGGCGATCCGATTGGCGAGACTCTGGCGGAGTGGACGCGTCCGAATGGGCTGCGCATCCGCAAGGTGCGCGTGCCACTCGGAGTGGTTGGAATCATCTACGAATCGCGGCCGAACGTTACGGTAGACACTGCCGTGCTGGCTCTGAAGACGGGCAATGCCATTGTGTTGCGCGGCGGCAAAGAAGCGGCGCGGAGCAATCGGCGGCTGGCGGAGATTCTAGCGGCTGTGCCGGGAGTACCGGAGGGTGCGATCGAGCTTCTCGATTCGAGCACGCGGCAATCGGTGCAGGAACTTATCAAGGCACGGGGGTTGGTGGATGTGATTATTCCGCGGGGTGGCGCGGGGCTGATCTCGTTTGTCACCGAGAATTCCTCGGTGCCGGTGATCGAAACCGGGGCGGGGAACTGCCACATCTTTGTGGATGAATCTGCCGATTTTGAGATGGCCGACCGGATCGTGATCAATGCCAAGACGCAGCGACCGTCGGTGTGCAACGCCGCGGAGAAGTTGCTGGTGCACGAACGGATCGCTCAGGAATACGTCCCACGCATTGTGGGGAAGCTGATCGAGGCCGGAGTGGAAGTTCGCGGAGATGGAAAGTCGCGCAGCCTGGCGGCTGGACTGAACGTTGCGCCCGCCGCAGAACAAGATTGGTACGAAGAATATCTGCGGTTGTGCATGGCGGTGCGCGTGGTTGCAAGTGTGGATGAGGCGATTGCCCACATCAACCGCTATTCCACCAAGCACTCCGATTCCATCGTGACGAGCGACGAAGCCAATGCCCGCAAATTTCTGCGCGGGGTGGATTCGGCCGCGGTGTATTGGAACGCGTCGACTCGATTCACCGACGGTGCGGAATTCGGCTTCGGCGCAGAGATGGGCATCAGCACGCAGAAGTTGCACTGCCGCGGGCCATTTGCGCTGGCGGAACTTACTTCTTCGAAGTACGAGATTGTGGGAACGGGGCAGGTGCGGTAGTTCAGCTGTCCGGACGCGAGACGGAAAGGTCCAGTCCAGCGGTTTGGCTCTAGGGGTCTGGCAAATAAGACAAGAAATCGTCGATGAATTCATTCTTGAGCATTCGACGCACCATGGTTCGAGTGACGGGTAGCCAATAATCAACTCTTTCCAGCTTGAGCAGGTCATCGGCTGACATGCCCAGTTCGCCAGAATCCATGATGGCATGGGCGACTTCGTTCCTCAGCGGCCTCAATTGTGAATCTATGATGGCGTTGAACTTCTTACCTCTAATCTCGGGCGGGAACACCTGGATCAATGCCAATTCGTGCCACTCGCGCACGTGGTAAACCGCGTCGAGCCACTTCTGGAATTCGGATTTGTCCTCCGGTATTCGCTCGACCAGTGAACGAGGCTTCTGCCCCGCGTTCACGGCTTCTGCGGCGATGCGCCCCCGTCTAGCTTGAATGCCTTCAATGATTTTGAAAAGGCAAAGAAACCGGTAGACAGTACTGTTGCTGTTCAACGCTTCCCGGTAGAGGCTGGCATAGTGAGGGAACTCGGAACCGGGCTTGAATACCAACTTGCCCTTCACTGAAAATCTTGCTTCCGCGGGTGCTGTAAACACGCGTCCACTGTGGGCACCGGTTCGCAGTTCCACGGCGTCAGACTGCACAACGAAAACGGGTATATCGAGGTGAAGAGACCAATTGCTCAGAATTGGAAACAATGGATGGTATGCCTTCTGTTCAGCATCGTAGAAATTACCGGCTTCGAAAGGCTCGGACTGAAGCTGCCCCAGGTAGCCCTTTTCGTTTGGATAGCCGATAAACTCCAGATGGAAGCCACCGGCACCCCAGGCGCGAACCTTGATTGCCTTCGCGTCCGGCATGTTCGCGGGCACTACGGCTGGCCGGGTTATTGCAAGATGAGAGTCTCCTGGTATAGCATCGGCCCAATTGTGCACCGTCTCCGACACTACGACATGTCTCGGGCGGCTCAGGATGAACGTGACTTTGTATTTGCCGGGTAGCCCAGCAGGACTGCTCGTGTTCCTAGGGTCGCCTTCGGGGAAAATCGGAACCATCGTGATGCGTGAATTTTCCCCTCGAAAATTAGAAACGGGGACCTGACCGACTACCGGCGTGGTGGGTTTTTCCGCCATGGCACGACCGCTCCTGTCGTTCTTTTTCTCAGTTCCGCAGCACCAACGGAACTTCTTGCCGCTCCCGCATTCGCATAATCTGTTGCGAGACTGCCCCACCTGGTTACCTCACAGCTACACTATTGACCCAGTACCCAACGCCGCCCAATCTGCATACTGTAGCATCGCTGTGTTAACTTACTTACTTTCCCTCTGGGAGACTCATGAGATTCTTTTCATCGGTGCTTCTTTCTGCGGTTGTTCTACTTTCCTTTTTGTCGGTCAGCGTCAGCGGAAACGCGCCCGACCCTTCCGCCGCGCCTCAACCCATCTTCGGTTTTCGCGACTCCGCCGCCGAAAACGCCACGGAAGCCCGTTTTCTCGCCGTGCCCGATCCCAAGCTGGCGGAAGAACACCTGCGCACGCTGACCCAGGCTCCGCACATGGCCGGCACTGCAGAAGATAAAGCCACGGCGGACTACGTCGCACAAAAGTTTCGCGCCGCCGGCCTCGATACCGAGATTGTCGAATACAAAGCGTGGTTCAACTATCCGCTGGAAATCAGCGTGGACATTACGGCTCCCGCCGGGGTTGAAATGCATGGGCCCACGCGCGAGCACGTCGATGGCGATCCGTATGACGACGATCCACGCGTGGTAATGCCGTTCAATGGTATGTCGCCATCGGGAGATGCCGAGGCGGACGTGGTTTACGCCAACTACGGCACGCCTGAGGATTTCGAGAAGCTGGAAAAGTTGAAGGTCGATGTGCGCGGCAAGATTGTGGTGGTACGCTACGGTCAGAACTTCCGCGGGGTGAAGGAATTTATTGCGCAGGAACACGGCGCCGCGGGAGTGATTATCTATTCCGATCCGTTCGACGACGGCTGGCGACGCGGCGACAAGTATCCCGATGGGCCGTGGCGGCCCGATACCGGCGTGCAGCGCGGGTCGGTGGGATATATGTTCGAGTTTCCCGGCGATCCAACCACGCCGGGAGTGGCGTCGCTGCCTTCGTTGCCGGAGAGCCAGCGCGTGTCTCCAGAGAAGTCGGCGCAGATGCCGAAGATTCCAGTCACGCCGCTTTCCTACCACGATGCCTGGCCCATTCTTCAACATCTGGGAGGTCCCGACTCGCCGCGCGAGTGGCAGGGCGCGCTGCCTTTCACCTATCACGTTGGACCAGGGCCGGTGCGGGTGAGGATGCATCTCAAACAGGATTATCAATTCCGTACGCTGTGGGATGTGATTGGACGAGTGCGCGGCAGCGAGTTGCCCGAGGAGTGGGTGGTTGCGGGCAATCATCGCGATGCATGGGTATACGGCGCGGTAGACCCCAACAGCGGTACGGCGGCCATGCTTGAATCCGTGCACGGCGTCGGCGAGTTGCTGAGGTCGGGTTGGAAGCCGAAGCGCACTATGATTTTTGCCAGTTGGGATGGCGAAGAAGAAGGCCTGATCGGTTCCACGGAATGGGCCGAGCAGCACGAATCCGAACTGGCCAACGCTTCGGCATATTTCAATATGGATGTAGCTGTTTCGGGGCCGAAGTTTGGCGCTTCGGCCGTGCCCAGTTTGAAGCAATTCTTGCGCGACGTGACCAAGGCCGTGCCCAGTCCGAAGGGCGAGACTGTTTATGAAGTGTGGCAGAAGGGCGATCAGCCGGGTGCGCCTTCGACGCAATCGCCCACGGAAGCCGTTGGGGACGGCCGCCGCGCGCCCGCCGCGCCGCTCAAGGGCGAGGTTCCGGTCGGCGACCTGGGTAGCGGCTCCGACTACAGCGCTTTCCAGCAGCACCTGGGCGTACCTTCCAGCGATATCAGTTCCACCGGGCCGTATGGTGTGTATCACTCCGTGTTCGACAATTTCGCTTGGTTCAAGAAATTCGGAGATCCGGATTTTGTCTACGAGCAGGAGATGGCGAGGGTCTTTGGCCTCGAAGCGTTGCGCATGGCGGATGCCGACGTGCTGCCCTACAACTACGAAGAATATGGCAGGGAAGTCGCGGCGTATCTGGATGCGGCAGGGAAAAGAGCGGAGAGCAAGTTTGGCGGCCATGCTCTCGATCTCAATGCAGTTACGGCCACGGCCAGGCACTTTCAGGACGCGGGGGCGAAGATTCTGTCGAAGCAGAAGAATCCGCCGCACGACCCGGCGCGGTTGAACCATGCGCTGCGCAGCGCCGAACGCGCTCTGCTGGTGCCGGAGGGATTGCCGCACCGTCCCTGGTTTCGCCACGCGATCTACGCTCCGGGCGAATACACGGGCTATGCGGCGGTTGTGATTCCGGGAGTGAATGAAGCTCTCGACAAGGGAGACGTGGAGCGCGCGCGCCAGCAGCTGGCGGTTTTGGCCGCGACGCTGGAACGCGCGGCCAAGGCGTTGGAGGGCTACCGGTAATCCATGAACGCCACCCACGCTCTCGGGCAATTTCTGCGCACGCTGCCGCACTCGGCCGCGGCTACGTTTCTCGCGCTGTTTCCCATCGTCGATCCCTTCGGCGGCATTCCGATTTTCTTCAGCATGACCTCTTCCTGGACCGCCAGGGATCGTCGGAATACCGCCGTGAAAACCGGTCTGTGGGTGTTTGCCATCCTGGTGACGTTTCTTTTTTTTGGCCGCTTCGTGCTGTATTTCTTCGGCATCTCGCTGCCGGTCTTGAAGATTGCCGGCGGCTTGATCGTCGCTAACACCGCCTGGGGCATGGTCACCTCGCACGCGCGCATAACGCCGGAAGAAAGCCACGAAGCGCAGGACAAGGAAGATATTTCCCTCACTCCACTTGCCATGCCGCTGATGTCGGGGCCGGGCGCCATTGGCGTGGTCATGGCGCTCGCCGCGCACGTGGATAGCGCCGCTTCATATTTCGGCATGGTCATCGGCATCGCCGCGGTGGCGCTTTCCGTGCTGCTGTTCTTCTGGCTGGGAGGGCCGCTGGTCCGCAGGCTGGGGCCTAGCGCGGTCGGCGCTATCAACAAGATTTTTGGCTTTCTGATCCTCGCCATCGCGGTGCAGTTGGTGTGGGATGGAGTGGCGGACTTCAACAGTTAGCGCTCCGCTGAGGCTCAACAATATCCTCTGTGGAAATCGTCCACAGAAATACCTGGGCGCTGGCTGGAACATCCGCCCCTTGCGGAAGGTTCCGGTCCCGAAAAAGCTGCGATTTGGGGGACCCCCGCCCCATAGCGCGCCCCGAAAATCTTGACTGGCGCGGGGTCTGCAAAAAGGCAGTCTGTAAAATACGGCTTTCAAAGAGCTTAGAGGTAAAATATCGGAAACAGAGGGCTTAGGCCTTCTGTCGCGGTGTTTAGCTATACCGCCTCCGCCTTGGCCATAATCAGCTCATTTCGATTGCGCCGCAAGGTTACATGTCACACTGTTGGGCTGTTGATTCTTGGGAAGGCGGTAATCCACTTGGGCAACCGCTTGCGGACTTCCTGGGCCGGGATGGTTCGGCCAGCTTTCGCATCCCGAGTGCCTTCGTCGATGGCGGCGACCGTTTCCTGGTCTTCATCGTCGGGGATGGGAGCAGGACCCTCAAGTTCGAACTTCTTCGTCTTCGCCATTGCTTTATCGTAGGCTGGGGTCGGTGGGCGGTACAACGGAATTCTCTCCCCGTCTTTAAGAGACCGGCTTCTCTAGCAGGAAGCCGTTAGTGAGGCGACGCCCCACCTAGCTCTGGCTTGCCTTTGCCCAATCTGGAACAGGCTTGAACCACTGACTTCCAGACGGCCCGAGAACCGCGATAAGCCGGTAACCCTCTTCGGTTGAATTGTCGAACAGGATGGTGTGGTCGGCGCGCTCTATCGCTGTCAGAAGACTCTTGAAGCTTCGCGGGTAACGCCGGCGGACATCGCTCTCCGGGACATCATGGCCACCCGCGAGAACTCGATTTCTGATTCGAGCCAGGTTGATCTCAACATTTTCTGTCCCGATGTAGACCAGCACGACCTCGAAACCACGAATTCGCGCATCAACCATCATCTGGAGATAGTGCTTTCCGGCCAGCGTAGTTTCAACGGCGAAGCTCTCGCGTCGGCTGATGTGTTCCTTTGCGGATTTTAGGACGCGCCGCGCCGCTGCGATCGGGAAGGTCGAGGGCATAGTGGACTGCAGCGTTGCGGAAATCCTGTCGGGGTCGAGAAGCGGTATCTCTCGAAAGAATCTTTCGTCGGAAGTCAGTGTGGTCTTCCCCGAACCGTTTGCTCCAGCGACAAGAGTAAGTCTGGGTTGGGTCACTGCGAATGCGAAGAGGACTGCGCAGGGGCTTGCTTCCTCTGCTGCTCGGCGAGAATTTCCCGCAGCCGTTTTCGATCAGCGGCCACCCGCGCGCGGGCGGCCTCGGCCATCTTTTGTGCGAGTTCAAGCCAGTTCACAGCCATACTCATAGGATACGCCCATCATGGTCTCGGTTGTCGGTGTTTTTGAAAAGGAGGCAAGAAGTGGGGCATCCGCAGTCGATGCAACGGCAAAAGCGTTCGGAGGTGAACCGTCGCGGTGTAAAATAGCCCTGTCATGGCAGCAGACAAACAACATGCCCACAAACTGATCGAGCACCTTGCTCCGGACCAAGTGCCCGCCGCGATCGGTATGCTCGAACGCCTGCTTGATCCAGTTGCCCGCGCAATTGCGAACGCACCCATCGACAACGAGCCACTCACAGCGGCAGACGAGAAGGCGCTCGCGGAAGCTCGCGAGTGGTCGAAGCATAATAAAGGCACTCCCCATGAGGAGTTCTTAGCCGAACTCGGCATCACTCAAGAGGAGATCGACAACTATCGGGAACCGAAGTGAAGCGGATTGTCTGGACGGATCCAGCCAAAAGTGATGTCCGCAGCCTGAGCAAGCCCGTCGCGATGAATATCTTCTCCGCACTCCTTCGCTTTGCGCAATCGGGCGTGGGCAACGTGAAGGCTCTCCGAGGAGGAGATGAACTTCGGTTGCGTATTGGTGACTACCGCCTTTTCTTCGTCTGCCCAGATGCTGATACTATCGAGATTCGCCGGTCCGTCATTGCGGCGAGGCCTATCGCTGAGATCGAGCTTTGGATCCCCGCCCTTTCGCAAAGAAGGCGAGAAGTGGGGCACCCGGCAAGACGGGCTCGAAGTGGGGCCCGCTAAGGGCTATTTTTTTGCACCTCCTGCAGGAGATGATCAACTTGTATCCGAGATATGACCGGAGGGGGCATCGAAGCATTGCTGCCCCGTTCAAGCGCATCTAGGCTCGCTTGCAACGAGTCCAAGGCAGCCTGCCGTAAAGGAAAAGTTTCTGCCATACTCTTGTAGTATTTCCTTGCCTGATCAAACTTGTCCTCTGCCTGCACCCTAAAATCGTTGGCCATTTCCTGAGACGCCCAGCATGCAAACGTGAAACCCTGATTGAACTTCAAAGGGTCATCCGTGGGTTCACCGAGGGTCTTTACGGCCTCCTCGAAATGGGCCCTGCCCTTATCGACACTCAGCAGAGGTCCCGGCGAAAAATAGTAGTCTGCCAACGTACGTAATGCGACTACTTTGGCCAGCTTCGTGGACGCTGCGGCCACGGCACGCCGATAGTATTTTTCGGCATTTGTATAATCCGTGTCCTTGCGCCACTGCGCCGCCAGAGCAAGACATTCGGCAGTTGTGATCTGATCGCCGATATTTCTCGCCAAGACAGCGGCGTTCTCCATTTCAATCATGCGCTTCGTGGTAAGCGAAAGATCTGCAGCCTTCCTCTCCTGCAAGTCGCTGATTTTCATAATGCTTCTAAGTTCTTGTTCGTAGTCGACCAATTTCGAGACAGTCCGCCTAAGCTCCGCCTTGTCCGCTGCCAATCGTTCGGAACGATGTTGTAGCCATGCGAAGACACCCGCGACGATAGCGCCAAGGATGGCCCCGCCAAAGCCTGCGATCAGTTCGTCTGACATTTTCATGACCTCGCTTGGACTTTCGACGGGTGGGCCGATGTTCCCGTCCATCCTACTCTCGAGGGCCCATCTTGACTGTCGCATCCCTCAAAGGACGAATGATCCTATGCCTTCCGCTTAATCTTGACCTTAATAGCGGCTTCTACGCCGACCTCCAGCTTCCCTATCAAGGCAATGCCGCCGCTTCCGGTGACGCCCATGCTTAGCTCTACTTCCTCGATGCAGTAACCCGATGCCGATTTAGGCAAATCGTCCATCATCACTTGGAAATCAGCCAGTGTCTGTTTCAAGTTGCCTGACAGCACAGACATGCTGACCTCATAGGCCTTCGTGCCGCTGAATGTGGCCGGAAAAGCGGCAGGCGATGCCAGGGTAGGCAGTGCCGCAGACGGTGCTACAGAAGCGGCTGATGGGAGCGAGCCAGAAGCTGCTGCTAGGACCGGTGCCCAAACTTGAATTGTTCCAGGCATTTTTGAGCCTCCCCATGTGGTTGACGGCCGACGTTGCAGGGTGCCGCGTCCAAGCTCTGCTTGGGGCGGTTTTCGGAAAACCCAACTGTACACCCTGGTACGAATCGCACCTAACGCTGTGCGGCCCGGACGGCCGAGGCCGGCTGTCCCTACGCGACTTACTTTAGCGAAACCAGCTTCTCCACCAGCTCCGAATAATCCTTCTTCTCGATGCCGTGCACCTGCTTGTTGTACTCGTCCACCTTCGACGAATAGTTCATCGAGCAGAATTTCGGGCCGCACATGGAGCAGAAGGCTGCTTCTTTGTAGTAGTCGTCGGGCAGGGTTTCGTCGTGCATGGAGCGGGCGGTTTCGGGATCGAGTGACAGCGCGAACTGCTTTTCCCAATCGAATTTGTAGCGGGCGTAGCTGAGGGCGTCGTCGCGATCGCGGGCGCCGGGACGTCCGCGAGCGATGTCGGCCGCGTGAGCGGAAATCTTGTAGGCGATGATGCCGTCTTTCACGTCTTTTTCGTTCGGCAACCCTAAATGCTCTTTGGGCGTGACGTAGCACAGCATGGCTGCGCCGTACCATCCGATCATCGCCGCGCCGATTGCCGACGTGATGTGGTCGTAGCCGGGAGCGATGTCGGTAACCAGCGGGCCTAGCGTGTAGAACGGCGCTTCGTAGCAGAGTTCGACTTCTTTTTCGACCTGCTCCTTGATCTTGTCCATGGAAACGTGGCCGGGGCCTTCGATCATCACCTGCACGTCGTGCTGCCAGGCAATTTTGGTCAACTCGCCCAGAGTTTTCAGTTCGGCGAACTGGGCTTCGTCGCTGGCATCGGCGACGCAGCCGGGACGCAAGCCGTCCCCTAGCGAGAAGCTGACGTCATACTTCTTCATAATCTTGCAGATGTCCTCGAAGCGCTCGTACAGAAAATTCTGCTTGTGGTTGTAAGCCATCCACTGGGCGAGGATAGCGCCGCCGCGGCTCACGATGCCGGTGATGCGATTGGAAATCAGCGGCAGATACTGCACCAGCACGCCCGCGTGAATCGTCATGTAATCCACGCCTTGCGCAGCCTGCTCTTCGATTACTTCGAGCATGACTTCAGCGTTCAAATCTTCCACGCGCTTCACCCGCGCAATGGCTTCGTAAATCGGAACCGTGCCGATGGGCACGGGCGAATGGCGCAGGATGGCTTCGCGAATTTCGTGAATGTTGCCGCCGGTGGAAAGATCCATCACCGTATCGGCGCCGTAATGCACGGCGGTGTGCAGCTTTTTTAATTCTTCGTTGATTTCGGAAGTGACCGCCGAGTTGCCTATGTTAGCGTTGATCTTGCACAGCGAGGCCACGCCGATCGCCATTGGCTCCAGTTCCGGATGGTTGATGTTCGCGGGAATAATCATGCGGCCGCGGGCCACTTCGTCGCGCACCAGTTCGGGCGCGAGCTTTTCGCGGTGAGCGACGTAGCCCATTTCTTCCGTGATCACGCCCTGGCGGGCATAGTGCATTTGCGAAAAATTGCCGGTGGCGTTCTCTTGCTTGCGCCGGGCCAGCCACTCTGCGCGCGGCTGAGGCACGCTGTAACCGTTGTCGCCATTGCCATTGGGAGAAATCATGATCGAGTTGTCCTCAGGGGATTTCATCAGCGATTATACCCGTCTCCGAGCCAACCGGCGGACATAAGCTATTGCATTTACGTTGCTGCATTCCAGTGAGGCGTAGCCGCCTGGGGTTCAGGAATTAACCTTACGAAGTGCAGAATCAGGCTCTCCTCGCATGTAATAGTTTCGTAATGTGCCGGTGATCACCGCGAAGAAGCGCGTTGGAAGCTTAGTCTACAGTTATCCATGAAACCTCATCCTAAAGGCAGTAGCGCTCGGGTCCTTCTGACTTCGGTCTTTGGCCCCTACGCGCAAGACGACGAATTCGGCAGCCGCGCCATCAATCCCATGGAGCTTTATCACAATCAGGTTACCCGCGCCCAAGGCAGTTTTTCGCTGCGCATGTTCCATCGTTCCTGGGGCATCATGATGATTCAGGAAAATATTTCGGCGCCCTGCAGTGTGCTGGATTTTCCCACCCGCGAAGCCTTTGCCCGGGAATTAACCAAGAACCACTACGATATCGTGGGGATCTCTTCGATCATCGTGAATCTGCTGAAAGTGCGTGAGATGTGCCGGATGGTGCGAGAGCTGTTGCCGGATTCCGCGATCGTAATTGGCGGACACGTGGCTGCCGTTCCCGGCCTGGAAGCGATCATCGAGGCCGACCACATCGTGCGCGGAGAAGGTATCTCCTGGATGCGCCGGTACCTGGGCGAAGACGAGCACGCGCCGATCCGCCATCCCGCGATCGTTTCCGGCTTACAAACGCGCATCATGGGAGTGCGCCTGCCGCAGCGCAAGGGCGGGACCGCCGCAACCATCATTCCGTCGGTGGGCTGCCCCATGGGGTGCAATTTCTGTACCACGTCCGCCTTTTTTGGCGGCAAAGGAAAGTTTGTCAACTTCTACGAGACCGGCGACGAACTGTTCGACGTGATGTGCAAGATCGAATCTGAACTGAAAGTAAATTCCTTCTTTGTGATGGACGAAAACTTCCTGCTGCACCGTACGCGCGCCATGCGCCTGCTCGAACGCATGAAAGAGGGGGGGAAGAGTTGGGAGCTTTCGGTATTCGCCTCCGCCAACGCGATTCGAAAATACACAATGCTGGAACTGGTCGAACTTGGCATTTCCTGGGTGTGGATGGGCTTGGAATCTCCTCGAGCCGGCTATAACAAGCTGCAGGGGCACGATCTGACGCAACTTACGCGCGAGCTTCGCGAACACGGGATTCGAGTGCAAGGCTCGACCATCATCGGACTCGAACACCACACGCCGGACAACATCGTTCAGGAAATCGAATCGGCCGTCAACTACGAGACCGACTTCCACCAGTTCATGCTCTACACGCCGGTTCCCGGCACGCCGCTTTACCAGGAGATGGCCGAACAGGGGCGTATGCTGGCGAATGTTGACTTTGCCGATATCCATGGGCAATACAAATTCAACTTCCGGCACGCCGCCATCTCCCGCGAAGATTCCAAGCGATTTCTGGATTGGGCGTTCTGGCGCGACTTCGAGCGCAATGGACCCAGTCTTTATCGCCTGTGCCAGACCATGCTCCAGGGCTGGCGACGTTACAAGAACCATCCCGACCCGCGTATCCGCGAGCGCTTCACGCGGCAAGTGAAGAAGATCATCGGCGCTTACAACGCCGCGCTTTGGGTGATGGAGCGGGAATTCAGGAAAGTCAATCTCGGCGTGAGCGGCCAGATTCACACGCTGCGCCGCGAAGTTGAAAAAGAGTTTCCGGTCATCGCCCGCCTCACGGCCGCATCGCTGGGCCCGGCGCTCTTGTGGTCCACACGCCGCGAGGCACGCCGCCTGGCGCGCGGACGTACGTATGAACCTCCCACGTTTCTGGAGCGGCGCAATTGGGTTTCGGCTTCTTAGCCGGGTAGTGGTGCAGCACTCGAACTGCGCCACTATCGCCTTCCATCCTTGCCCATGCAGACCGCCGGGCTTAGAATCTGTACCGTTCCTCAAAAAGGAGAAGTCTCCATATGCGCGTATCCCATCTCTTGCCGGCTGTGTTGCTGTTCGTGACTGTTGGTGTCTTTGCCCAAACCTCTTCCTCTACGAAGCCTGCCCCTGGTTTCAGTCTTGACACCATCGACAAGACGATCGATCCCTGTGTGGATTTTTATCAGTACGCCTGCGGCAACTGGATCAAGAACACAGAGATTCCTGCCGACCAGTCAGAGTGGGTGAGCTTCGCTGAGCTCCACGAACGCAATCTCGACATCGATCACAGTATTCTGGAAAAGACGTCCGCCGGCGGGGCAAGCCGCGACGCGGTCGATCAGAAGATCGGCGATCTCTACGGCTCCTGCATGGATGAGAAGTCCGTGAACGAAAAAGGCCTCGCGCCGCTCAAGCCCGAACTTGATCGCGTGGCCGCGGTGAAGGACAAGGCGGCGCTCATCGACGAACTGGCGCATCTGCGCATGGTCGGCGGCGCTTCACTCTTCAGTTTTTACTCATCCTCCGATCTGCACAATGCCGACCAGGTGATCGCATACATCGACCAGGGTGGCCTTACGCTGCCTGACCGCGATTACTACATCAAGGACGACAATCCGAAGATGAAGGAAATGCGGCAGCACCTGGTGGAATACGTCACGCAGACGTTTACGCTGGCAGGCCAGACGCCGCAGCAGGCGGCCGATTCCGCGCAAGCCGTGCTACGTATCGAGACCGCTTTGGCCAAGGCTTCCATGGACCGCACGGCGCGCCGCGATCCGAAAAACCGCGATCACAAGATGACTCGTGATGAGGCCGTCGCTCTGGGGCCGGATTTTTATCTCAACCGCTATTTCACCGCCGTGGGTGCTCCCGGCTTTACCCAGCTCAACGTCACGAATCCGGATTTCTTCAAACAGGTTAACGCGGTTCTCGAATCCGAATCTCTGGACTCGCTCAAGATTTATGTCAGCTGGCACGTGTTGAACGCCGGCGCGCCATGGCTTTCTCAACCATTCGTCGATGCCAATTTCAAGTTCACGCAAAACCTGACCGGCCAGAAAGAAATTCAGGCGCGCTGGAAGCGCTGCGTGAGCCTCACCGATCGCGAACTGGGCGAAGCTCTGGGACAAAGATACGTGGACGTGACCTTCGGTCCCGACGGCAAGCAGCGCATGCTGAAGATGGTGGATGCTCTCGAAAAATCTCTGTCCGAAGATATCCACGATCTTTCCTGGATGAGCGACGAAACCAGGAAGCAAGCCAAGGTGAAGCTCGATGCCATTCGCAACAAGATCGGCTATCCGGATGTATACCGCGACTACAGTTCGGTGGTGATCAAATCCGACGACCTGCTAGGCAACGTCTCGCGGGCCAACGCATTCGAGGCGAAACGCCAGATTGCCAAGATCGACAAGCCCCTCGACCGCAAGGAATGGGGGATGACACCGTCGACCGTGAACGCCTATTACAGTGGCTCGTTCAACGAGATTGTTTTTCCCGCGGGCATCCTACAGCCGCCGTTCTTCGATAAGAGCATGGACGATGCGGTGAACTTTGGCGGCATCGGTCTGGTAATCGGCCACGAACTCACGCACGGCTTCGACGACCAGGGGCGCAAGTTCGATCCTCAGGGCAACCTGCACGATTGGTGGACGGAGCAGGACGGCAAAGAGTTTGAGAAACGCGTCAGCTGTGTTGCCGACGAATACTCGAACTTTGTGGCCGTCGATGACCTGAAGCTGAATGGGCGCCTCACCCTGGGCGAAAACACTGCGGACAACGGCGGCGCACGCATCGCCTTGATGGCGCTCGAGCACATGATCGCCGACGACAAGACTGGAAAAGAAGGGCAGAAGATCGACGGCTATACTCCCGAGCAACGCTTCTTCCTGGGATTCGGACGCGTGTGGTGCGAGAAGCGGCGTCCGGAGGTTGCACGCACCAGAGTGCTCACCGATCAGCACTCGCCGGGCAAATACCGCGTGGATGGCGTGGTGCAAAACATGCCGGAATTCCAGAAGGCTTGGGGATGCAAGGCGGGTCAGCCGATGGTGGCCGAGAACGCGTGCCACGTGTGGTGAGGCGTTCTGTGTGACTCGATGGGGCTGGAAGACTGTTGCTCCGGCCCCTCAAGACCCCGTGGACCTGTTCGCTCCACGGAACTACTCCGTATGCGCGTCCGTCATCGCGGCTGATCCCAGCCCCGCAGACGCGGCCACCAGCGGCCCACGTTTCGGCGATACTCTTCGTAATCTGCCCCGAACTTCTTACGCAACGTTGGCTCTTCGTAAAAGACGACAAACAGATGCACGCCGAGGGCAACGGCTGCGACGGCAGAGATCGCTACTGGGTTGGCGTGCCCGAAAATCACCCACAGCCCAATCCACCCCGCGGCGAAGCCCACGTACATGGGGTTGCGCACGTAGCGGTAGAAACCCACCACCACCAAGCGCTGCGGCGGAGCGACCGGGGCAGGCGTGCCGCGCCCGGTCCACCCGAAGTCCCAGACGCAGCGCAGCGCAACCGCGAATCCCAGCACGGAGGGAACCGCCGCCAGCCATCGCCAGCGTGCCGCGCCCGCCATTTCCACGCTGAACCCGAGCCATCGCGGCAGCAGCCAGAACCACAAGGCGAAAAACGCCGCGCCCACTGCCAGCGAGACGGCCGCCGTCAACCAGCGATGACCGTGACCGACTTCCGGACTCCGCACAGAATGTGCATCGGTCATAAGTCCCTCCGCTATAGCTGCAGCCTACCTTCTCAGAGTCGCGAGAGCAATGTTGTCCCGTGCTTTCACTTCGGTGCCGCAGGCGAGTGCCGAGCCATCTCCATTTCAATACCTTCAGGGAATACTACTGTTCCCGCTTGCGTCGTCCTTGGTTGAGTCGTTAGCAGGGTCACACCCGCTACACCGGCTGTACGTGCCGCGTCCAAAACCGTCACCACGCACGCGTAAGGCGCTCTGGCGTCGGCCTTGACATAAAGATTCTGCGTGCGATGAGCCAGGCGTCCCTCGATCTTGTCTGCCAGCGAATCGGGCGTGACCGGATCGATTCCGAAATAGAGCTTGCCGGTGTCGGTCACAGCGATAATCAACGCCTCTGGGCTGTCCGCATCTGGCACTGCCACCGCGCTGCTGGTGGGCGCTAGCTTTACGCTGATCCCTTTTTGCATTGCCTGCGCATGGCTCCGGGGATTTGCTGACATCATAGCCGCAAGAACTAAAAACGCAACGCACCACGCTCTATCCTTCAGCCTTGCCAGGCTAGTTGCTTTATGCCAACTCATAGTTTGTCTCCTCTCATAGCCGTTTCCGGCGCGTTGTTTGCGCCCAGTTTGTATTTGTCACTGCGCCTTCGCTCCGCCGAGTGACGCAGTTGCGAGCGTTCCGCCCAGCCCCATCGTCTCCACGGCTGACGAAGGCACAATCACCATCGAGCCCTTTTCTTTAATCGCCTCATAAAGCATGTTCATGGCGCGCAGATGCAGCGCTACGGGATTCTGCGCGTAGGCCGCCGCGGCCTGCACGAAGCTGTTGGAGATTTCGGTTTCCGCCTGGCCCAGAATGATTCGCGCCTGGCGCTCGCGCTCGGCCTGGGCTTGGCGGGACATGGCGTCTTCCAGTCCTTGCGGAATCTTCACGTCGCGAATCTCGACCGATTGCACCGTAATCCCCCACGGATTTGTTTTCTCATCAAGAATGCGCTGCAGTTCGCGCCCGAGCGTTTCGCGCTCGGTGATCATCTGCGCCAACTCGTGACGGCCAATCGACTCCCGCAGCGCGGTCTGGGCGCTCATGTTGATGGCCTCGATGAAGTTCTCCACTTCCAGAATGGACTTCTCCGCATTCCACACCAGCCAGAACACAATGGCATCCACGTTGACGGGAACGGTGTCGCGGGTCAGCGTGGATTCCGCCGAAACGTTAGCCACGCGCACGCGCTGATCCACGTAGGGGCTCAGGGTTTCAACGATAGGCACGATATGGAAGATTCCCGGCCCGCGCAGGCCGACGTAGCGGCCCAATCGCAGCACCGCGACCTTCTCCCACTGCCGCACGACCTTGATGGCGAACATGAGATAGATGCCCAGCGCGGCGCCTGCGACGATTCCAGCCGGATGATGAGTGGCCGCAGTGACGATTGCGCCCGCCAGCAGGCAAATGACGAACAGTGATCTTCCAACGCCGCTGATCTGACCGATTTCGATTTTTGTCATGGTTCCTATCTCCTTTGCGTGGAATGAGGCATTAGCTCGCGCAGCCGCTCAAGCAGTTCTTCGACGGTGAACCCAGACGCCCCGGCACGGGCCGCGAATTCGCCAGCCAGTTGGGCGAGCTGCCGCTCCCGCTCCGCGTTGTTCCTGACGATTTTTTTGTTGCCGATGAATGTCCCGGTTCCCTGTTGGGTTTCGAGCGTGCCCCCGAGTTCGAGTTCGCGGTAAGCCCGGAGAACCGTGTTCGGGTTGATGGCCAGATCGACCGCAAGTTGCCGCACGGTGGGAAGCTGATCGCCTGCAACCAGCGTTCCCGCCGCGATGCCGGCCTGAACCTGGTCGATGATCTGGCGGTAGGCCGGCACACCGCTGCGCAACTCCAGTGTGAGCCGGAACCCCTGAGCGCAAGTGGGAGCGCGTCCCATGCGTGTCAGTGTACTATACTACTAGTACATTAAGTCAAGTAAAAAATAACGTTCGAGGATGCGGCCGAATCAAAGAAAAAGGCCCGGCCTTGCCGGACCTTATTCTCACTTCGTGGGAATCTTGAAGCCCTTGCGGCGTTGTTCGCTGTAGCGGTGCAGCGCGTCGAGGACGATGGGATACGCTTCTCCGGCGGGGCGTATCTCATCGACTTCGACGGCTTTGCCTTCGAGCTGTTTGTAGTCCTGGAAAAATCTACGCAGCATGAGCATGCGGTGCGGCGGCATCTCCGCGGCCTCGCGGTAGGAGTTGAACTCGGGATCTTCGGTGGCGACGGCGATGATCTTATGATCCTGCTTGCCGGCGTCGATCATGGTCATCAGGCCAATGGCGCGGGCGTGAATGAGGGTGAGCGGCACGACGGTCTCCTGGCAGAGCACGAGAACATCGAGCGGGTCGTCGTCTTCCGCCAGGGTCTGCGGAATGAAACCGTAGTTCGCCGGATAGTAAACCGCGGAGTAGAGAATGCGGTCGAGCTTGATCAGGCCGCTGGCTTTGTCGAGCTCTACTTCACGCTGGAGCCGAACGGAATCTCGATCACGCAATCAAATTCCTGCGGCAACTTGTCGCCGGGAGTTACGTCGTGCCAGGGATGGATCATAGGATTATCGAGCCACTCTCATTCTAGCGGAGGATCGGACCGGCGCGACCCTTCGGAATCTTGATTCCGGCAGCGGTGTCGCGTAGAGTCATGAATGCAAGGCAGACTTTTCCGCGGATGGTTACTTATGTCCAGCCAGGGCAAAACTTATCTCAAATTCGGCGGGGCCACGGTCCTGATTCTTTTCCTGCTGGGCTATCTCGCCTACACCGGGGTGCAGGACAGCAAGAGCTACTACGTCACCATCAGCGAGCTGCACAAGATGGGGAGCGGGGTTTACACCAAGCGGTTGCGGGTGGCCGGGAATGTGCAGCCGGGGTCGATCAAGCGCACCGGAACGCACGTGCAGTTTGTGCTGGTGGAACAGGATCAGTTGCTCTCGGTGGATTACACCGGAACCGAAGCGCCTCCCGACACTTTCAAGGACGATTCCCAGGCCCTCGCCGACGGCAGCTTTGGCCGCGATGGCGTGTTCCACGCGAAAGCTCTGCAGGCCAAGTGCGCCTCGAAGTATGCGCCGCAGCAGCCCGGCAACCAGATGCAAGCCGAGCCGGCCAAGAGCGTCACGCAGGTGCAGCCCGGCGCTCAGCCGGCAATGGCTTCGAACTAGACTGTTTTCAGATATAGCGCGGATCGCACACATTTGTCATCCCGAGCGAAGCGAGGGATCTTGGTTCTTGCCTGCACCGCTCGTGTCCTCGACTTCGCTGCGCGCTTCCGCTATCTTCTAGCTTTCACTTAATCGCGTTAATCCCAATGACTGTGAGTGCCTCCGAAATCCCGGCCGCCGCTGGAATCATCACCGTCAGCAACCTGATCAAACAGTTCGGCCGCTTTGCCGCGCTGCGCGGGGTGAATGCGGAGTTTGGCGCGGGCAAGTTCCACGTGATCCTCGGCGACAACGGGGCAGGGAAGACGACTCTGTTGCGGGCCTTGGCGGGGTTGGCGCATCCCACGCGGGGCACGGTTTCCATCCTGGGCAAGACTCCGCGGGAGGCCTGCCGCGAGATTGGCTACATGGCGCACCCGTCTCTGCTTTACGACGAGATGAGTGGGATGGAGAATCTCCGATATTTCGCCCGCCTGTACGGCATTGCCGGCGACATCGGCTGCGAGCAGGCGATTCGCTCGGTGCGGCTGGATCCCGAGTTAACCCGTCCGGTTGGCCAGTATTCCCAAGGCATGCGGCAGCGCATGTCGCTGGCGCGGGCGATTCTGCACGATCCCAAGATTCTTTTGCTGGACGAGCCATTTTCCAACGTGGATGTGCATTCGGCGCACGAAATGGTGGCGTTGCTCAAAGCCATGCGCGATGCCGGCAAGACGATTTTTGTGGTGACGCATCAGGCGCCGCTGCTGGAGGGCGTGGCCGACGAATTTGTGTGGATGCAATACGGGCAGATTGTGGACCGCACGTCTGGCCTCACGCGGCGGACGCGATGAGTTCGCTTCGCTCCATCACACTAGCTACGCTGACCAAAGACATTCGCCTGGAGTGGCGCTCGCGGGATGCAATCAACTCCATGTTGTTCTTCTCGCTGTTGGTGGTGGTGATCTTCAGTTTCTCGTTCGATCCGAACGCCGAGGAGTCGCGCGAAATTGCGGGCGGGCTGATCTGGGTCGCCTTCCTGTTCGCCGCCGTGGTCGCCCTGAATCAGACCTGGGCACGCGAGATGCGCAACCAAGTGCTCGATGCCTACCGCGTTTCTCCGGCTCCGGCGAATGCGTTGTTCGTGGCCAAAGCGCTAGGCAATTTTATTCTCGTGAGCCTGCTGGAAGCGGTGATGGCGCCGCTGTTCGTGATTTTTTACAACCTGCGCGCTCTCGGGCCAGCGTGGCAGTTGATTCCGGTGGCGATTCTGGGAACGTGGGCGCTGGTGGTGAATGGAACATTTTTCGCGGCCATGTCGTTGCGCACCCGCAGCCGCGAAATCATGCTGCCGCTGCTGCTGTTTCCCATCTCGATCCCAGCCGTGCAATCGATGGTGGAGGCCACGCGCATCATCCTCGCCGGAGATGCCTCGGCGCGCTTCTGGATCGTATTGCTTCTCACCTACGATGTAGTGTTTACTACTGCTTGTCTGGCTTTATTCGAGACCATTCTGCAGGCGGAATGAAACGAGCCTTCCCCATCCTCGCGGTTGTTACGGCGCTGTTGCTGGCGTACTCCACCTACCAGGCTCTGGTGGTTGCTCCCACGGAGCGGACGATGGGCAACGTCCAGCGCATTTTCTACTACCATGTGCCCTCGGCTTGGACGGCGTTCTGCTTGTTCTTTGTCAACCTGATCGCGTCCATCGTTTACCTCGTGCGAAAAAACTCCAAGGCAGACGCCCTAGGCGTAGCCGCGGCCGAAGTGGGAGTCGTCTTCTGCACCATTGTGCTGGTTACGGGGCCGATCTGGGCGCGGCCGGTGTGGGGCATCTGGTGGACCTGGGATTTGCGCCTCACTTTGACTTTGGTTCTGTGGCTGATCTACGTCAGCTATCTGGTTCTGCGGCGCTTCTCCGATAGCGCGCAGACGCCGGTGCTGGCCGCGGTGCTGGCCATCTTCGGAGCGCTGGATGTCCCGCTGGTTTATTTCTCGATCTGGTTCTTTCGCACCCAGCACCCACAGCCTGTGATTGGTGGTGGAGGCTCGCTCGACCCGCGCATGTTGCACGCCTTCCTGATCAACCTGTTTGCTTTTTCTTGTTTTGGGGCCATGGTGTGCTGGTGGCGCTACCGGCTGGAGCGGTTGCAGCGCGAAGTGGAAGAGGCGGAAAGCCTGGAATCGCTGCGAGGAGTGCCGCAATGAACTCCGTCAGATTTCTCTGGGCCGCCTACATCGCCACCTGGCTGATTCACGGTCTCTATCTCGGCAGCCTGGTGCGCCGCTATAGCCGTCTGCGGCAGCGGATGAAGGATTTAGGTAAGGAGAAAGCAATTAGCAATTAGCAATCAGCATTTAGCCGCCCCCAAGCCAGGGATGGTTTCTCAAACCCGGCAAATGCCAGTGCTGGCCAAATGCTAATTGCCTGCTTTTCAGTTTGCCGCTTTCCAATCCCTCTGTAGCGCGCTGAGGAAATCCGTGCTCCCGCTGGAGCGCAGGAATTCGTAGTCTTCGATCATGGCCGCGGTGCCGATTCGCAACGAGGGCAGAGGCGATTCCGAACGGATCACGCGGGCGGTGAAGCGCACGCGCACCGCATCGGTCAGCGTGATGTGGGGCGGGAACGTGAGGGTCACTTCGCAGGCCGTGCCCGCTGGAACGGGCCGGTCAAGATAAAAGAAAACTCCGCGCGCGCTCACATTCTGAGTTTCGGTTTGAAATTCGTGCTCTTGATCCAGACGGACTACTGCCGGCAGGCGCATATCGAAGCGCCGCATCAGCCGTCGTTCCTGAGAGTCCGGTTGCATCCGTGGCGTATATTCCGAAAGCATTCTTTCCCTTATAAAGCCAAATCCGATGCCGCACGGAATCGACAGCCTGGCTGGGAGGCCCCAATTCCTGCCCTCGCCCTTGGGCAGACCCTAATAAAACTAACTCTATAGAAATGCGTGCAGTTTGCAAGAGTAAAAAGACTCATGGAACTGATTCGGTCAATGCCCGAGCGTAGCTGGAGGACAGCCTGGAGGAGAACGTAGGGCCGTCTAGATCCCGCAAAGGAGGAAGCAATCCCGCTGCCATCGCATAGCCACCTGCCCTCTGCTTTACCGCAGAAGAATCAACGGCTTTTGCCGATCCGCAGCTCCTGCCAGGACCAGCTCATGCAACGCTTTGCAGCAATCGCTCCCTTCCTGCGGCTGTGCAGTTCTCTTCATTCCACTTTCGTGCCATCTCGCGGCATCTTTCCGCCTCATCCGACGCATCTGAAAGACCTTGGAGCGCTCCGGGGCGGGACGCTCGCTTGACTTGGCTATCCGCCAGATGTTTAAGTAGTTGTTTGTTTTCCGCCAGTTCCTAAGTGACATGTCAGCAGCGGGCGGTTTCGCCGGCGCCGGGGTAAAACTCGCGCCTCGGTTCTACTCTCTCCATAAATGTTGTCGGTGTGCAGCGGAGGAAAAGCGTGATGGGAAATGGCTGTGAGTGGTTGACGGGAAGAAGCTCGGAAAGCAGTTTGCCGTGGGTCCGCGTGCTGGGAGCGGCGTTTATTTTGCTGTTGGCGGCTTGCGTGGCGCTCGGATTGGGCTCACGCCGCTACGACCAGAAGTCAGTGGCTCAGGCTTCCGCTTTCCCGAATCCAACCGCCCTCGGCAAGTCCACTTCTAAATCGAAGCCGGACGCACGCGCCATTCTCGGCCAACTCCCGCTGATCTTCGAGCCAAACCAGGGCCAGGCCGAATCCGGGGTGAAATTCCTGGCGCACGGCTCGGGATACAGTCTCTACCTGGATCCAACCGGCGCGGTGCTCTCGATGCAAACGGCACGCCCAGCGCCTTCAGGTCAAAAAGGGACCACCCGAAGCGTGGAGTCCGTACGCATGACGCTGGTTGGCGCCAATCCGACAGTAGCCGTCGCCGGAAGTGATCGACTTCCCGGCACGACCAACTATTTCATCGGCAATGATCCGAAGCAGTGGCGCACTGGCATCGCGCAGTTTGCCGGGGTTCACTACCGCAGCGTTTATCCCGGAATCGACCTGGTTTTCTATGGCAGCCAGGGCCATCTGGAATACGACTTCAAGGTCGCCCCCGGCGCCGATCCCTCGCAGGCCGAGTTGCAGTTCGATGGCGCATCTAAGCTGGAACTGCGCGGCGGGGATTTGATTCTTACCGGAACCGGCGCCGGCGTGCGCCTGCAGGCTCCGCGGGTTTACCAGCGCTTCGGCGACCGGCAGCAGCCGGTGGAGGGGCGCTTCGTTCTCCGCGCCGCCAATCGCGTGGGCTTCGAGATTGGTCCCTATGATCGTGGGCGGGAATTGGTGATCGACCCCACCATCAACTATTCCACCTATTTCGGCGGCGGCACCGAAAGCTACCCTTCGATCGCGGTCAACACTGATGGCAGTATCTACCTCGCCGGGTCTACGGCTTTCCCGAATCTTCCAATAAAGAACGCCTATCAGTCGACTCTCAACGGCGTACAGAACATTTTCATCCTGCAACTGAATCCGAACGCTGGTGCGAACGGTATCCTCTACCTCACTTATTTAGGTGGCAGTGGAATCGACACCAACGCGGGGCTGGCGGTTGACACCGCGGGGAATGTCTTTGTCGCGGGCACAACCACTTCGCCGAATTTCCCCACGGTCAGCGGATTCCAGTCCGTGCCTAAAGCCGGCAGCACCGGCGCTCCTTGTTTCGCCAATGAGTCGGTGCCGTGCCATGTCTTTGTCAGCAGACTGAGCGGGTTTGATTCCACTTCAATCCCCGCGCTGACCTACTCGACGTACCTTTCCGGCAGCGGCACCGACATCGCCAGCGGCCTGGCGACCGACGGAAACGGCGACGCCTTTGTCACCGGCACCACGACTTCCGTCAACCCTAGCGATGTGGGTTCGGGCTTTCCGTCGACCGCGCAGCCTGTGCCGTACCAGCTCAATCCGTCGCCCAATTCGACCATCCAGTTCTTCGTGACCGAGGTCGATACCAGTATCCCCGGCACGGCCAGCGTTCCCTATTCAACCTACTTCGGCGGCAATAACGGTACGATTGCTACCGGCGGCGGTATCGTGGTCGATACCGTTGGGAATATTTACTTTAGCGGCACCACGAATTTCTACAACAGCGGCATAGGCACGAACGGCGCCGGCGGTCTGCAAACCGGCGATTTCCCCATATTGAACGCCTATCAGCCATGCCTCAACACGCCGCCACCGACCGTCGTCCTACCACCCGTGACCTGTCCCGCAGTGACCAGCCCCGAGCTGACCGACGGCTTCGTTGCCAAGCTGAATCCCGCCAACGCGCAGACGGGTGGCCTTCAGCTCCTTTTCTCTACCTATTTCGGTGGTAGCGGCACGGATTCGTCAACCGGCCTCACCATCGATTCCACTGCCGCCAGCATCTACATCACGGGATCGACCAATACCGGCTCAACCCCCGGTTCCGCCGGCAATTTCGTTATCCCGACCGGCACCGCGGCCTTCCAGTCGTGCCTGGACACTCCACCTCCCAACCCGGTGCCGTGCCCCGCGATTACCGCTACGCCGGTACCCACCGATGCCTATGTGGCGAAGTTTACGAATCCCACTGAGACTACCGGATCTTCGTCCAACGCCGTTGCCCTCAGTTATTTTTCCTACCTTGGTGGAAGCGGGAACGATAGCGGTTTAGCGATTGCCGTGGATACGGCGAGCGGTGCGCTCGTCACTGGCGAGACCAGTTCAGGGATTATCAACGTTCCGAGCCCTACAACGGGCTTCCCGGTCACGGCCTCAGCCCTCCAGACCGTGCTCAGAGGAACACAGAACGCTTTCTTTGCTCACCTGGATACGACCATCGTTTCCGGCCAGAGTAGCACCGGTTCTTATTCCACTTATTTTGGCGGCGACGGCGTGGATCGCGGCACCAGCATTACGGTCGACCCCAACCTCAATACCTATTTTGCCGGCGATACTACCTCCGACAACCTGGAAGTCTTTGCCCCGCTGCAGCCGAATCTCGCTCCACCCATGAACGCATTCGCGGTCAGGATGCAACCGGCGTTTGATTTGAACATGACCTCATTTGCGATCTCTCCACCCTCGACAGTGGCGAGCGCCGGCACCCAAGTCACGGTAGCTTTCACCCTTACCAACGAAGGGTCGGATGTGGCCACGAATGTGACTGTTCAGGGCCTGGTCTCCGGTGGTTCGACCCCTACGTTCAATACAGCCTCCGTCTCCGCTTCCACTGGCAGCGTTTGCAGTTTGCCCAGCGGCGACAACGCGGCTTGCCTTATCCCTACCTTGCAGTCGGGTGGCATTGCGACAATCACTTTTGCTGTGACACCGACCCAGAAAGGCTCCGGAACATTGACTGCGACGGCCAGCGCCGTTGGCAATACGGGGATCAACAACAGTTTGACAGCTACATTCACGGCCACGAATTTTTCGGCGAGCGTCACTCCCTTCAGCCAAACGGTAGTCGCAGGTAACACCGCGACCTACTCCGTCCAGGTGGCGCCCTTCACCACGTTCGGCTCCAACGTTTCTCTTTCGTGCAGTTCGCTGCCGGTGGGAGCGAGTTGCGGCTTTACTCCAAGCAGCCTCGTCTTTACTGGTCCTGGCGCTCTAAGCAGCACGCTCAACCTAACCACGACTCCCCGCCCCATAACTACGATCAGCTCCACAAAGTGGCGCGGTTCAATCTATGCCCTCTGGCTGATGGCTCCGGGCATGGCTCTCATTGGGCTCGGGGGCAAGAAACGCAGACGAAACCGCCTGCTGGGCTTGCTTGTGCTGGCGATGCTCTTCGCGTTCATCGTCCCGCTGCCGGCCTGCAGCAGCGCCAAACAGCAGCCCGTGGTGAGCGGAACCCCTGCGGGCACCTATCCTCTTACGGTGACGGCAATCTCGGGCTCGTATACCGTGAGTGCCCCCTTCAGTTTGACGGTGCAGTAGACAGCAAGAGACGCACGCCGGACGAAGTGGTTGAAGCCCAAGGTGGGCGAGTGCGCTTAGGCTCCGGCGGAAAGCTTGTGGTGGCTCTTGGCTTCGGCGATGCCATATTGCCGAATCTTATAGAGCAGGGCTTTGTAGCTGATCTGCAGAAGCCCGGCAGCTTGTTTACGATTCCAGTTGGTCTGGTCGAGCGCTTGCCGGATGGCTTCCCCTTCGGCTTCGTCCTTGGCGCTGCGGGCCAGCGACTTCAATCCACCGCTGGATTCGGTACCCCGGCTTGCGGAATCGGCGTGCGCTGCGCCGCCGTTGCCATCGTGGCGCGGCTGGAGTTCGGCGGCCGCCAGGTTTTCATCGCCTAGAATCAAGTAGCGCTTCAAGAAGTTGTTCAGCTCGCGCAGATTGCCCGGCCACGAATGCCTTTGGCAGGCCTCCAGCAGCGGAGGCGAAAGCGGAAGCTGCGGCCGCGCGTACTGTTCCGCCATGCGCGTCATAAAATGCTTTAGCAGAATGGGGATTTCTTCTTTGCGGTCGCGCAGCGGCGGCAGTTGCAAGGTAAAGGCATTCAGACGGTAATAAAGATCCTCGCGCAGGCGCTTGGTGGCCAGCGCTTGAGGAATGTCAATGTTCGTCGCCGCCAGGATGCGCACGTCCACCTTGATGATTGACCTGCTGCCCAGCCGCGAGAATTGCTGGTCCTGCAACACGTGCAGCAGCTTGGCTTGCAGCGCCGGCGGCATCTCGCCAATTTCATCGAGCAGGATAGTACCTCTGTTGCACAGTTCGAACTTGCCCGGCTTGGCGTGCGTGGCTCCGGTAAACGCGCCCGGCTCGTAGCCGAACAGTTCGCTCTCCAGCAGGTCGGCCGGCACGGCGGCGCAATTCACCTTCAGAAATGTGCGATGCGCCCGCGGTGAGAGCTTGTGAATCAGCCGCGCCAGCACCTCCTTGCCGGTGCCGCTCTCGCCCAGCAGCAAGACCGGAATATCCACGTTCGCCACCAGCGCGGCTTGGGAGCGGATCTTTCGCATGGCCGGGCTGGCCGCAATAAAAAAAACATCGTCGGCGACTTCCTCGACTTCCCCTCCCACCGGACCTTTGTTCTGGCCCAGGCACTGGCTGATCACCGCATCCAGTTCCGCTTTCTGAAAGGGTTTGGTGAGATAGTCGTGCGCTCCCAGGCGCATGGCCTGGACTACTTTCTTGGTATCGTTAACGCAGGAAAGCATCACTACCTTGGCTCCCGGCCGCTTCTGCCGAAGCTGCTCCAGCGTCTCCAGTCCGTCGATTCCCGGCATCAGCACGTCGAGCAGCACCAGGTCGGGCTCCATGCCTTTTTCCACGCGCTGCAGAGCTTCTTCCCCGGTCGACGCGGTTTCTACTTTATAGTCATCGACCTCCAGCAGTGTCTTGATGTAGCGGAGCATGGCGGGCTCGTCATCCACCAGCAGAATCTTGGCGGTTTCGCTCATCGATGATTCTTTCCTTTGCCGGCCGGACTGGATGCGGACTTGAAGGGAATGAGAAACGAGAATTTGCAGCCCGCACCGGGGTCGCTTTCCACCCAGACTTTTCCGCCCATGCCCTGGACCAGGCGGCGCACAATCGCCAGCCCCAGCCCCATGCCTTCCTGATCTTCGTTGCCCTGGCAAGCGGAAGAAATCGTCGAAGACTTCCTGATGAAACTCCGCCGGAATTCCCGGACCTGTGTCCGATACGCTGACCTTCACCGAATTAGCTTGCGGAATGTTCTGCCGCCGCCTCTCGCCCGCCGCTGCCGGCTGGGCCGCCGCGCGGCGCTCCCACATGTAAGGTTCGGCGTGCAACCAGACGGTTCCGCCTTGGGGAATAAATTTGAAAGAGTTCTCCAGAAGATTGGAGATCACGCGCTCCAGCTTGGGCGAATCGAAGGGAAACTCCGGCAGCTTGTCATTCGCCAGAAAATATAGGGCCAATCCTTTTTCCTGAAAGCGAGTTGACCACAGGCGGCACACGTCCGACAAGCACTCGTTGATATTGCCCAACGCGAACTGCATCTTGAGGCCGCCGGTTTCCAGCGCGCTGTAGGTCAGGAAGTCCTGAATGAACTGCTGCAGCCGTTTGCCGCTGGCCTGCATATCGCGGAGCACTTCCCGCTGACGCTCGCTGATCGGCCCCAGCTTCTCGCTCTGCAGCAATTCGACGTATCCATTCAGAATCGCCAACGGAGTTTTCAAATCGTGCGCCGCGGAGCCCAGAGCGTTCGTGGTGCGCTGGAATCGCTGCTGCAACTCGGAGTACGCCTGGGGAAGATCGGCCGGACTCGGCATCCCCGCCGCCGATCCTGGACCGACGGACGCACCGACGCTTGCTTTCTCAGGCTGGGAAACACACATATTCTTTTGCACGGTAGCCATAAAGGAGTAGGCGGCCTAACACAGAGGGGGGCGCACTCGACCGTTTCGGGAAGAATGCTGTACTCAAAATCGTATGCCAGGTTACTTTTAGTTGTCAACGAAAAATGCAAGCTGATTACCCAAGTGTAGCAAAAGCTTGCACTCTCTGGCCGGTTTGCGATGCTGTCCGCCGGGTGCTCAAGGGTACACAGGCCGGAAGCCGAAGATGATGGAAACACGGCACTTTGGCCGATTTCCTGCGTCTGGCGGTCCAAGTCAGCCGGCTATCGCTGGGTTTCCTGGAGATCAGTCCGTGGATCTTACCCTTAACTCGGGATTTGGCCCCCGAGGTGCTTGAATTGTTGCGCAAATTGGCTGAGGAAGGGGTGTGCGTGAACGAAAAGCCTCCAGCGGTGGAGCGTCGGCGGTGGCCACGCTTGCCTCTGGCCATACCCGTCTTTGTCAGAAGCCGGCTGGACCAGGATAAAGAGTTTTTGGAGTTTGCCACCGCCCTGAACGTTTCCGCAGGCGGAATGCTCGTGGCCGTTCGCCGCTCACTGTCGTCTCTGGCGGAAGTTTCACTGGAAATTCCCAGCGCTCCTTTGGCTGCTTTAGCCGCCCTGCCCCGGGCCGCACGCGCCTTGCGCGCCAAGGTCCTTCGCACCGAGCATGCCGAGGCCTACAACCTTGTAGGGCTGAAATTCTCCCGGCCCCTGGTCGGCACCCGCCCCAAGGCGCAGTCGCCGCGAAGGAAGCACGCTTCTCTTGCGTAATTTTTTCTTTCGTTCCGCGCTGAATTTTCTGCAGGCCCGTGTCCTATTGATTGACTACGATTACTGGCCCCCTCCGCTCAAAATCTTGGGTGTGGGTCAGTTTGAAATTTAGCGAATCTTTTTCGCGGTCTTGGGGGTTGCTCCGTAGAACTGCTGGCGAGTGAACCCAGATTGCGCAATTATCCGTTTGATAGTTTTCTCTTCAAAATCATCGTAGTTGTCAACGGTCACCACCGCCCGATTACGTGTGGCTGTGGCGGCTAATTCATATTGTGCGTGGCTTGATTCCTGCCGGTCCAAGACGAATCCGAGGGAGAGGACAATATCAACGACTTCACGATGCTTCAGCGGTGGGTACTTGCGCTTACCCATGCGATCAGCAGTGAGAGAATATTTTAGCCCCTGGGGTCTCCAACTGTCCGTCGAGGTGATGAGGGTGCCGTCGCCTGAAAAAGCGATCTCCCGCTATCGACAAATAATAGCGGATGAACGATAGCAGGGGAGCGTGCCGAGGAACGAGCCCCTCCACCGGGCCTTCAAACACTGTGGCAACATAGCTAAACATTTGCTCTTGCAAGTGGATTATCGCCTCTTCCCGCGTATTTCCACGAGCCAGCAAGTTCAAATCTATGCACTCTGCGTAATAGCTGTCGCCCCCGCCATAGCTGAAACAACGAAGCGGGAAAACTTCCCCGCAATCCTTGCACTGGATAAGGGGCTTTAGGAACATCGGAGAGCCGCAACGCTTGCAAACACGAGCCTCATGGACCTCTGGCGGCAGGGATTTTCTTGTTTCCTTCACAGGAGGTTGGATGGTAGTACCGCCCATTTGGATTCCTGCCTTTTTGACGACGATTCTACTCTCTATTGTCAAGTGCCTTAGAGGTTACGTGCAACTTACAGTAGTAATTTAGATGGTTCGCCAACGGAAGGCGCTGAAAGTAGAGGAGTCTTTAGGCTCTGTGGTAATGACTGAAAATTTACAAAATGCTAACCATTTCTTCAATCGACCATACGTGATCCGAGAGGATTCAAACTGACCCACTACCAAAATCTTTAGTAAGTTGCTTTTCATCAATCGGATAGACTAGGCTCAGTCTGTACAATTCCGCTCCCCCTGCGGTTGGTTCTACGGATGTGTGGCGCCACGGTCTGTGCCGCCCAGCCGGTAAAGCCTTATGAGCACTTCAAATCCAGTCAGTTCCCTCGTCCAGCCCCTCGGAGAGATGCCTCCGGAGGCCGTCGTGTTCGGGGGCACCGACGCGATGCGGTCCCTGCGCGAGCGCCTTGCGAAAATCGCCGGCGCAAATGTTCCGGTGCTCATCCAGGGCGAGAGCGGCACCGGCAAGGACATCATCGCGCGCATGATCCACACCGCTTCGCCCTGGAAGAGCGGTCCCTGGGTGAAGGTGAATTGTCCCGCCATCCCCGGAACTCTGCTCGAGAGCGAACTGTTCGGCTACGAAAAGGGAGCCTTCACCGGCGCTTTTGGCATGAAGCCCGGCCGCGTCGAAATGGCGCATCGCGGCACGCTGTTCCTCGATGAAATCTCCGAACTCGACATGAGTTTGCAGTCCAAGCTCCTGCAACTTCTTCAGGACGGCCAGTTCTGCCGCATCGGCGCTCAGGAAGACAAGAAAGTGGAAGTGCGCGTGGTCTGCGCCACCAATCGAAAGCTGGAAGAGGAAATCGCCAACGGCGCCTTCCGCGCCGATCTGTTCTATCGCATCAATGTCGTCAATCTTCACATGCCGCCGCTGCGCGAGCGCGCTTCCGATCTGCCGGAGCTTGTCGCCTACTTCCTGGAGTATTACAACCGGAAATTCAACGCGCGCGCCAAGCCGCTCTCTCTCGATTTGATGAACTCCCTTCGCAAATACCACTGGCCGGGCAACGTCCGCGAACTCGAGAATCTGATCAAGCGCTATGTCATCCTGGGCACCGAAGACGCCATCTCCGGCGATCTGCGGCGGCAACAGCCTGATTTCTTCAGTGCCGACATCAACGTCGATGGACCCATCTCGCTGAAGAAAATCACTCGCCAGGCCGTCCACGAACTGGAGCGCAAGATCATCCTCAAGGTGCTGCAGCACCACCACTGGAACCGCAAGCAGGCCGCTCGTGCTCTCAACATCAGCTACCGGGCGCTGCTTTATAAGATTCGCGACGCCGGCCTGCCCTCCAACCGCGCCGCTCGCCGCCCCCAAGCCGAAGATTCGCAAGCCAAAGACCCGCAAGCCAAAGACCCGCCGAACCACACCATCGCCGCCGACTGACAAACCCTGCTCCGCTTCTCCGTGGTCGGCGCCGATTCTGCGGCATCGTCTTGCGCAAAAGTGCGGGCAACAGCGCCTGGAACTGAGTAGATGCTCAGTGTCAATTTCGGGCGAGCCGTACTGGCTGGCCTCGTAGCGCGAGAAGAAGATGACGCGCCGCGCTTTCTCTGTAAATCGTTCAAACATCGTTTACCCCACCGCTGCCGCTTTCCGGCTGCTGCGTTTCCAATATAGATATCCCGGAACGCCCACCAGCACGATTGCGGTTCCCCAAAACGCTTCGGCGGGGCGCGTGATGATGGTGTTCAGCGTCCACGCCGCGCCGACTAGCACATAGACCGCAGGCAGCCATGGATATCCCGTGCATCGATACGGACGCGGAATCTCGGGTCGCTTCCAGCGCAGCAGAAACATTCCGATCACCGTCAGCGTGTAGGAGAGCACCATGCCGTAGATCACATAGGTGTAAAGCTGATCGTAGCGGCCGCTAACGGTGAGCAGCGCGGCCCAGATGCCTTGGCCAATCAGGCTGAAGGCGGGCGTGCGCCACTTGGGATGGATGACCGCCATGCGCTTGAAGAAGACGCCGTCCTGCGCCATGGCGAGATAGACGCGCGCGCCCGAGAGCGTGCAGGTGGCCGCGGCGCTGAAGCAGGAAACCGCGATCATGAGCGAAAGCCACACTGCGGCATGAGGAGAAAACAGCGCGGCCGCAGCCGCGTGGGCGATGGTCTCGTGCTTGGCGATCTCGCCGAGCGGCAGCGCGTAAAGGTAAGTCACGTTCATGGCCATGTAGATCGCGCCGACCACCAGCACGCCCAGCACCATGGCCAGCGGCACATTGCGCCGCGGCTCCTTCACCTCGCCCGCAACCCAGGTGATGTAGACCCATCCGTCATAAGCCCAGAACACCGCAATGAGTGCGACGCCCATGGCGGAGATGAGCTGTGTGGGATGCAGGCCCATAGTCAGGCCGACGCCGTGCGCGCGGAAGTGCGACCAGTCGCCTTTGCCGATGGCGAATCCGAGAATCACGAAGGCGGCCATGGCGGCGAACTTGGTCCAGGTGGAAAGATTCTGTAGCAGCGTTCCCCAGCGCAGGCCCACGACATTCACATATGTGAGCATGCCAATGAGGAGCAGAGCGAACAGATGCGCCCGAGTGATGGTGATTCCGAGGAGCGAGAGAACGACATGTTCCTGCGAGACGATGGGAAAAACTTGTCCAGTGTAGGCGGCGGAAGCGACGGAGAGCGCTGCGATGGTGCCGCCGTTGGCGACTGCGAACAGCATCCAGCCATAGAGGAAGGCGACGAGGTCGCCGTATGCTTCGCGGAGATACACGTACTGGCCGCCAGACTCGGGGAACATGGAGCCGAGTTCGGCGAAGGCAACGCAGCCGAAGAGCGAAATCACTCCGCCAATCAGCCACACCAGTAAGAACAGCATAGGCTGCGGCAGCGGGCCGGCAATGTCTTTGGCGGTGAGGAAAATCGAGGAGCCGATAATGCCGCTGACCAGCAGCAGCACGGAATCGAGCAAGCTGAGCCCGCGCACCAGGGTGGGCCGGGAGTCGTCGGCAGGAGTTTCGATAACGGATGAGGACGGCGTTTCCATTATCCGATTCCCAGTTCGTCGGGAGATTCCAGCGGCGTGCCACAGCGGCGGCAGATCACGGCGGAACAGTCGCCGCAGGTCAGGGGATCGTTCACCTCTTCGGCGCAATTCGGGCAGTAGAACGATCCGGGGCTGGGTTCGGGGGGATTCTGAGGGCGTGTCGCCATGAGGAGGAAAACTGTAACATAGAGAGGCAAGAAACTCACGAAGGGAAATCAACTTGGCTAATAAACCTCCTACTCCCGACGAGAAGCTGCAGCAGGAATTCAACCGCTGGGCCGCTGCCGGCAAAGGCCCGGAGATGGAGAGTCATCATCTCGACATTACGGCGAAAACGATTCGCCGGATGGAACTGCGTCCCGGCGAGCGCGTGCTCGATCTCGGTTGTGGCTCAGGATGGGCAACGCGGCTGCTGGCGCGGCTGGTGGGTGAGGGGCCGGATGGATTCGGCCAGGTCGTCGGCCTCGACGTTGCCGACGAGATGATTCGCGAGGCGCGTGCCGCCTCGAAAGATTTCGACAACGTGCTTTATGTCTGGGGATCGGCGCAGCAGATTCCCTGGGAAGAGAATTTTTTCGACAAGGTGCTGTCGGTGGAATCGTTTTACTATTATGCCGATCAGGATCGGGCGTTGATGGAGTTGTTTCGCGTGATGGCGCCGCGGGGAAAGTTATTCATCCTGATCAATCTATACCAGGATAATCAGTATTCGCTGCAGTGGGTAGACATGCTGAAAGTGCCGGTACACGTGCGCTCGGCGGCGGAGTATGTCGAGTTGCTGAAGAAACATGCTTTCGAAAATGTTGAGGCCTGCCGCATTCCCGACGACACGCCCACTCCGGATGACTACCAGACAAAGTCGTTCAATAGTCTGGACGATCTGCGGGCGTTCAAGCGCGAGGGCGCGCTGTTGCTGATGGCGTCGAAGCCCGACCTGCGCACGCCCGCGCCGGGGTATACGATTTACTAGGCGTTATACCTCGTCATCGTCGTCGCTCCTTCTCGCCTGCCTCGGTGAGCAGATAGACTCCGAGAATCGTCATCTCGGGCTCAATGGGATGGCGGTAACGCTGGCCGGGATAGACCACGTAGTAAATCGCCGGATATAACAAGATCAGCCAGAACAGCAGCCAGGCGCCGGATTTGCCCTGGCGCAGAGCGCGCGCGAGGCCCCAGAACATCAGTATGGAGGAGGCCAGGAAGAGCGAATTCTTGACCTCGGCCAGCCACCAAGTTGCGGCGAGGCGAGGCGGCCCAGCCCAAAAGTAAATGAAGCGCTTGAGGCAAAGGACGCCGAAGCGCGGGTAATCGGCCTTGATGTAATCGAGCGCCTGTTGCTTGCGGTTTTCGATATACGCCAGCTCGCCCATGGAAGTGTATTGGCGCATGGCGTAGGTATCCTGCGTGGGATGCAAATTCTGCATCCAGGTGCCGTCGGCGCCGGGGCCATTGCCCAGTCGGAGTTCCGCGCCTAGGTTGTCGCGGATGAAGATGAACCTTCCGAAGGTTCGATAGTTGCGTACTGTCCACGGCGTCACACAGGCCATGAAGACTAAAGACGCTAGCACGATGCCGGTGAGCGATGGCTTGTGCCGCTTTGCGCGCCCATGCCACGCCCACAATCCCGAGGCCAGCAGGAAGGCGATCAGCACCGTGCTGTTCAGTGCCGCGATTCCCCAGAGCAGGCCGAATTCGATCCATGGCTTCAGTCCATCGCGTTCTTCCATGGTCAATGCCAGCCAGAAAATCACCGCTAACAGCAGCGCCGAAAAACTTGTTTCCCACACCCAGCGCGTGCACCAGAACATGACGTAAGGCAGAAGCGCCCACGTCCAAGCCGAACCGACGGCGACTTTTTCGGAAAAGGTCCTGCGCGCGATCAGGAAAATCGGGATGCAGGTCAGCGCGGAAAAAATGCTGTTGATGGTGAGCAGAACGAAAGCCGATGCCCGCGAATAGATTCCGAAGATGTGGAATACCCCGGCGGTCAAATAGGGGTAAAGCGGCGGTTCCCAGGCGGTGGGGCCGGTGGGCGTGCCGAAAGCGTCACTGAAGCCGCGGCCCGAGGCGATGGCCGCTCCGATGCGTCCCATTTCCCAGCCGAAGCCGAAGTTATTTTCGGCGGGCTTGAATTTGTAGGTGTGGCCGGCGACGATCCAGCCCACGCGCAAGAACAGGGCGATGGCCACCATCCAAAATTGCGAGGTGCGGATGCGATCCCACGCGTTGCGAAGCTGGGTTAGGATGGGCTTGTGCTCGGCCGCCACCGCGGGCTTTGAATCCATGGATGCTTCTATTTGTAGCTGAGTCTCGATGCCGCGGCAACTCGACAAGTATCCGGATTTGATTGACCCCGGAACGCAGTATACCTATATTGGCTGCTCCGCTCCATCTGCCGGGCGGTTGAACGTATAATTGTTTCGGTCACTTCCACGAACCGAGGTCACTCATGGGTTGGCTGCAAAACAAGTTCGAAAAGAATTTCATGATCAGCACGGTGGACTACGTCTTCAACTGGGCGCGCAAGTCCGCCGTGTGGCCGATGACGTTCGGCCTGGCTTGCTGCGCGATCGAGATGATTGCCTCGTCTACGTCGCGCTTCGATATCGCGCGCTTTGGCTCGGAAGTATTCCGCCCCAGCCCGCGCCAAAGCGACCTGATGATCGTAGCCGGCACCGTGACTTTGAAGATGGCGCCGGTGGTGAAGCGCATCTATGACCAGATGCCCGACCCGAAGTGGGTGATCTCGATGGGCGCGTGCTCGTCGGTGGGTGGCCCGTTCAATACCTATGCCGTGTTGCAGGGCGTCAACAAAATCGTGCCCACGGATGTCTATGTCACCGGTTGCCCGCCGCGGCCGGAGAATCTTTTCTACGCGCTGCTCAAGCTGCAGGACAAAATCGATACCATGACGCTGGCGAAGAGGCCAACGGAAGTGCGGCTCGATCCGAACATGATGGAGAACTTCAAGCGCCAGGTGATGATCGCGCAGACGCTGCAGCCGAAGTAGCTGTCAGCTATCAGCCGTCAGCCAAGATCAATGTGGGGACAGCCGCCCTCGGCTGTCCGCCGAGCGAAGCTCGGCAGCGTTCGTCCGACAAGATCGAAAGCTCATATGCCGAACTTAATCAAACTCACCACTCAATCCGAACTCCCTCCCGCCGACGAAGCCAAAGAATTTCCCTGCGGCGAGAAAACCATCTGCGTCGCCAACGTGAACGGCGTCTACAGCGCCATGGATAACGTCTGCCTGCATCGCGGCGGCCCGCTGGGTCAGGGCATGATCGAAGGCGGCAAGGTGGTGTGCCCGTGGCACGGCTGGGCATGGGATGCAAAGACCGGCGAGGCCGTGCAGGATGCCAGCATGAAGATTGCTGTGTATCCTCTGAAGATCGAAAACGGCGATGTGCTGGTTGAAATCTAGAAACCCCTATCCCTCTTGAAGGCCGCCTCTATGGATGACAAACTCCTCTTCGTTCAATTCCCCCACCCGGGAGGGGAGCATCGACCGGACGGCGGCTCGATCAAGAAATGGAACAGAAAGCCCCACCAACATCAGAGAAAGTTTCTAAAGCGGGCTGGCAGGTACATCTCCAACGGGCAAATTGTGGAAGGCGAAATGCTCTTTTGGGGCGAGTGGGAACCGGAGTCGAGGCAGATTGGCGCCCCAATCTCTCCGGATGGCCCCCATTATATATATGAGCCCTACTACGTCGTGCCGAGGTCATACGGGTTTGGAAAACACTGATCCTTTTGTTTTCGGGGAGCAGTTCCATTACACGGGGTGCAAACAGTCCAGATTCAAGCAGCTGAGCCGCCTTCTACCGGGAACCGTCATTCTGTTTGGCTCGTGCAAAGACCGTGCGTTTGTGCTCGACACGGTTTTCGTGGTGGGGGATCACGGGATAGACCACACTAAATCGAACTACAAGACGGTACTGAAAGGAAGAATTTCTCAAGAATATGAAGAAGTTACAATAATCCCGTGGTATCAAGAGCCGTGTGCCGAAGGCGGGCCCTGCGACTCGGCAGACTCGCTTGGGCCCTGGCGACTTTACTTCGGCGCCAGTTACGACAAGCCCTTGCAGGAAATGTACTCCTTCTTTCCCTGCAGGCCGTACGGCGAGTCCAAATCAACAGGTTTTGCCCGCCCCGAAATCAACGTCGAGGACCTAATTAACCCCATGCTCAACACGGGTGTGAAATACAGTGAGCAATCAAGCCTGGACGAGATGAAACTGCAATGGGACAAAATCGTCGCGGCGGTCAAAGGGAAAGGTTTAGATTTGGGCGTGTACGCCGAAATGCCCGAGCGTCGCCTTACGGACCAGCGTTAACCCAGGAACCTCAAGAACTTCCCCGGCTGATTCTCATACCCCGGAAACACTTCATTCAAATTCCTGTTCCCCATGTGCCGCGCCACGGCTTCGCCGAGTACCTGGCGGAAGTCTGTGGTCAAAGCCAGATCGCGGCCTTCGTAGAGTTGTGACTGATCGAGCCCGGGCCAGCGTCCGTAGACCCTGCCGCCCTTCACCGGTCCGCCGAGCACGAACATGACATTCGCGTGGCCGTGGTCGGTACCACGGTTGCCGTTTTCGCGCGCGGTGCGCCCGAATTCGGACATGGTCACAACTACCGTATCTTCCCCGAGGTCTCCGAGATCGGTCCAGAAAGCGGCGAGCGACTGCGAGAAGTCGCGCAGCACATTGGCAATCTGGCCCTCGGTTGCGCCTTCGTTGACGTGATGGTCCCATCCGCCAATATCGGCAAACGCCACCTGCACGCCGAGATTCGCTTTGATGAGCTGGGCGAGCTGGCGCAGGCTGTCGCCGAAGCGTCCCTTGGGATAGTCGGCCCCGGGCACAGTTTTGTACTTCGCCGGATCCGCGGCCTTCAACATCTTGACCGCGTCAAACGTCTCCGCTCCAGTGCCATGCATCACGGTATCAAGCGAGTGGTCATACATGGCCTCGAACGTGTTCGCAACCGGCGAAGCTTTCGGATTGCGTCCGCCGACGGAGAAATCGTTGATGTTGTTGATGGCGATGGCCGGCTGGATGCCACTCAAGATGCGCGGGATCGACGGCCCCATGGCAACGGCCTCGAAGGCCGATTTCTGCAGCGGCTGTGGCAGGTTGCGCAGCGTGCGATTGAGCCACCCATCTTCCGTTGACTTCACGCCCGGAGTGCCGGCCTCCATGAAATCTTGCGCGTCGAAATGGGAGCGGCTGGGATCGGGCGATCCGGCGGCATGTACGATCGCCAGTTGACGCTGCTGCCAGAGCGGCTGAAACGGCGCAAGCGAAGGATGCAAGCCGAAGAAGCCATCGAGATCGAGCACAGCCTTGCGCGGAATATTGATGCTCGGCCGCATGGCGTAATATTGCGGCTCACCATGAGGCACCACGATATTCAAACCGTCGGCCGCGCCGCGCTGAAAGATTACGACCAGGCGCTTGTTGCGCAGGCCGGGCTGAGCCGCGCCCATGGCCGCGCGAGCCAGAAAACTCGGCACTGCCGCCGTGCCGACCACGGCGAGCGCACTGTTGCGAAGAAAGACGCGACGAGTGATGGACATAAAACCCAGCTCCTAGCTCTCAGCTCAACCCCATATTGTGAAGTCCGTCTCTTATGCTGAAGTCATAGGATTCAAGCTAATAGCTAATAGCTGATAGCTAAAAGCTATCTTCTCTGAAACTCCGGCGAGCCCAACAGCAAGCCCGCGATCGTGTTCATATCCGGGGGGCGCGACGGGTTCGCGGGCCTGCGTGCTCCGGCCTTGTTGTCCAGATTCGGCGGCGCTCCATTCGTTGCCGCAGCATCGATCTGTGCCGTGATCGAGTCGTGCGTCTGCTTGGACACGTCTCCGGTGAGCAAGCTGATCTCCAGCGTTGACAGAGCGAGAGTAGAATCCGGCGGCGGATTGGGCGGAGTGCTTCTGGCCAACTTCGCCACATCCACCTTCACGCCTTTGATCTTGCCGCTGGTCAGCGTCAAAGCAAAATTCATGCGGTTGAGCAGCGCGGATGAACTCACCCAGGTTTCCGCCTTCATGGAATAGCCCGTGGGCGGCTGCGCGCCGTAAAGCGGCATGCCCATGCGGTTGAGTTGCTGGGCCAGCGGCACTGCGTCCTCCACTTCAGCGCCCGTGGCGCGCACCGCAGAAGCTACGAATTCCAGCGGCGTCTTCACCTTGTCCCGGTAGGTTCCGTCATCCCAAAATTCAGGCGACCGAAAAAGCACGGCGAGCACTTCGCGAATGTCGCCCTTCTTTTTCAGGAACGTTTTCGCCATGCGATCGACCAACGCCGGCGGCGGATCATCCGCAACAAAGCGTTGTGCGAGTTTAAGAGAAACGAAGTGCGCCGTCTGCGGACTCGTGGCCAGCCGGTGCAGCACTTCCAGTCCCTCGCCTTCGCCCTTGGGCTTGATGCGGCGGCCGAGCACGAACTTCGGCCCGGGCTGGTGCATGCGTGGTTCGAACTTGAAGCCGCCGCCCTGGTACGGCGTCTCGATGGTCCATCCGGTAAAGACTTTGGCAACTTCGGTGACATCGCGCTGCGAGTAACCGCCGTTCACGCTCAGCGTGTGCAGTTCCAGCAACTCACGCCCATAGTTCTCGTTGAGGCCGCTGGGGCGCTTGCCCGGGTTTGGCCGTGGTGGATAACGGGGGCCGTACGGTCCATACGGATGCGGCGGAATGCCCAGAGCCTGCGCCGAGTTCGGCCCCACGCTGAGCCAGTTGTCCAGATAGAACAACATTGCCGGACTCTTCGCGGTGGCCACGAGCAGGTCTTCAAATTTTCCGAGAGCCCGCGGGCGAATCACGTCGCGCTCGTAGCTCGGGAGCAGCAGCCGGTCGACTCCCTTGTCCATGAACACGTTGAAGTGGTTAAACCAAAAGTCGGTCATCACTTCTTCCATCTGACGCTCGCTGTAGATGGCGCGCACCAGCTTGGCTTGCGTCAGTTCGCCGGTAACCACGCCCGCGGGATTATTCATGGCCAGCAGAATTTCCTTCTGCTTCGGCGCCAGGCCTTCCAGAAACTCCTGGCCTTTTCCTCCGCGCAAGGAATCGGCAAACGAGAGTTGCGCGGCTGGAGACATACTCAGAATTTTCTTGAAGCGCTGGTCCGCGGGCAGGCTCGGCAGTTGCTGCACATCCAGATCGGCGTAAAGCTGTTCCTCGCGCCGGCGCGCCTGCTCTTCTTCCTCGGGTGTCATTTTCGCCGGTGCAGCGGGCGTGGCATCGCTGCTGTCTGCGGCGGCTTTTGTGCTTTTATCCGTGGCAGTGTCATTGCTTGCGGTGCCGGAATCCATTGTGGCGGTCATTGCAGAACGATCCGCGGAGGTGTTCATGCCTTCTGCTGCCGCGCCGGGCGCCATCGTGGGACTCTCAGCCGGAGCGTTGCTGGCGTGATCTGCGGTCGCGGGATTCGTATTCTTAGCGGCCTCCTGCAAGCGCTCTTTCTTCTCTTGCTGGCGGTCGATTTGAACTTGATACACCATGCGTAACGCGGCGTCGGACGGCATGGGCTTCTTGCCATTCATCACTTGATTGATCTCTTGGCCGTCAGGGAAGTTTTGGGCAATTTCTCTGCTGCTCATGCGCGTGGTGCGGAACGGTTCCAGGCGAGCCTCAAGGGCGCTGTCATCGATCTTTTCGGGGTGCAGCTGCAGATCGATCCACTTGTCGACGCCGATCTCCAGCACCCGCTGCACGTCCCCGGGACGCGGACCGAAGGTCAGGCGATTGAGAGCGTGCAGGACGCGGCGTTGATCGCCGGCACTGGAGGGCGGCCTGTCTTTGTCCTTCTTCCTAGCCAGCAACGGCGTAACGGCACACGCCAGGCTGATGGAGAGAAGGAAAACGGCGAACTTCGTGCGGCCCACAAGCATGAGGACTCCGGATCGGGAACAAACCACAGCCTTCTTATTATGAACCCGGGCGGCGGAAAAAGTTGCTGGCCAGCGAGTTGCCGGAGGATGTTAGTGAAGGCTGAGATTAGGAAGCCAAGAGCCAAGAGCCAAGAGCCAAGAGCCAAGAGCTAGCAGCTAACTCAGATACATTTTGCCGTGGGAGACTTTGTGCTGCAGGGTCGCGGCCAATTGATCTACGTCGGTGGGAGCGATGTTGACGGACATGTGACCGGCCAGGAGCGGAGTTCGATTGCTGCCCACGGCATCGCGCCGCACCTGGATCAGCAGGGCCTGCACCGCGCTGGGATCGTATTTTTGCGGAGTCATGCGTACCAGATCGCTCAACGCGCCGCCCAGGGAAAGCGGTTCGCGGTATGGGCGGAGGCTGGTCATGGCATCGAAGGTGTCGGCGAGAGCCATAATGCGGACCGGCATGGGCAATTCGTCACTGGCCAAAGCGTCGGGATATCCCGAGCCGTCGCTGCGCTCATGATGCCAGCGCACCGATTCGTGAATCTTCGGCCAGGGGAACTCCACGCTGCTGACGATCTGGTGGCCCACCACGGTGTGGTCCGCCATCTCGCGGAACTCTTCGGCATTCAGCGCTTCCGGCTTGCTGAACAGGCGGCGGTCCACGGCCACCTTGCCAATGTCGTGCAAATATCCGGCGCTGCGCAGCGCGGCCACTTCGCCGGGTTCCACGCCCATGGCTTCGCCGATGGCGGCGGCGTAGCGGCCCACGCGCAAAGAGTGGCCGTGAATGTTGACGTGCTTCACGTCAATGGCGGTGGCGAACGCTTCCAGAGCGCTGTCATAGAACCCGTGCAGGGACGCCATCAGGCGCAAATTTTCCGTGACCCGCTGCGCCAGAGTCTGGGTGAGCGCGTGGTTGTGGACGGCCAGCCCGATGTAGCTGCACAGCAGTTCCATGGCGTCCAGTTCCGCTTCCAGGTACGGAGCGTCGCCCGGACGCCGCCCCAGAGCCACGACTCCGGCGAGCTTACCCACCGATTTGAGGGGAGCAATGCACTTGAATAACTCGGGAGCGACGTTGCCGTTGGAACTGAGAAACACCGAATAGGTGGAAGCGTTGAGCACAATCGGTCCGCGCGCGGCGGCGAGGGCGTGAGCGTGCTTGGGGAGAAGAGGAATGAAGGCCGGCTCGGGAAGCATGGCGAAGCCCTCGGCCGCCACCGACGTGAGCATGGTGGGCTTCTCGTTGAAAACGAAAAGCGCGCCTTCGCCCGCGCCCGCCGCTTCCATCACGGCGGAGAGCATGCGGCGCGAAGTTTCGGTGAAATCGCGCTCGGCGGTCAGCTCCGGCCCGAGATCGGAGAGAGCTTCAACCGTGCGCAACAGCCTGCGGAAATTATTGGTCTCCACGGCCAAGACGAGTGGTGCGGGAACGCTGAGCAAGATGAGCGTAACATGCGCCGAAGACGCATAGCGCGAGAGGGATGTTGGTTAGTTTGGTGCTGTTTCTAATGAATGAACATGGAGTGACGAACCTGATTCCGCCTCGCCCCTGGGCCGCACGGTTAGAAGTGCTCGCGCAGCTCCGCGAAACCGCCGACGATCAGCAGACGCTGCGGCGGCGGAGCCGCATCCACTTCATCATGTTCGAGAATCCAGGTATTCCCGTGAGGGACGAAAACCGCGTGCAATCCCGCAGCCAGCGCCGGATTGATGTCAGACTTCGGACTATTGCCGACCATCCACGTGGAATCCTGGGCCAGTTCATATTTTTCGATGATCGTGTGGTAGGCTGCGGAATCTTTTTCTGCGACGATCTCCGTCGCCGCGAAATATTCCTTCAATCCCGAGCGCTCGATCTTTCCCGTCTGCTCCACGATGGCGCCTTTGGTCATCAGGATGAGGCGGTGCCGGGCCGAGAGGTACTGAAGTGTTTCCGGAACATCCGCCAGAAGTTCCATGGGATGATCGGAGACGGTGTGGGCGAAGCCGTTGATCTGCGCGTGCAACTCGGGCGTCACCGGCTTTACGCTCAGCCGCTCAAATGTATCCACCAGCGCGTGCGCAAAGCTGTGCAGGCCGTAACCGTGTTTCACGATGCATTCCCGCTCCACATCGTTTAGCACTTCGCGCACCTGCTCGGGAGAAAACTCGTGGTGATTGAGAAACGAAATGAAACGGGCGATGGCCCGCTCAAAGTAAATGTTGTTCTCCCAGAGCGTGTCGTCCGCATCGATCAGCAGGGTCTGAGAAAACAAGCTCTTAGCTCTTAGCCTTTGGCTCTTAGCTCAATCACAAACGATCAGTCCGATTAACTCGTGCGCACCCGTACCGATGAGCTTCACCACCGCTTGTCGAAGGATTCAGGCGGCGCTCAGAACAAACCGGAAGCATCGAAGCCAAGAGCCGAGAACTCTTTACGCCACCCAATCCACCCGCGCCTCAGGCCCAATAATCCCAGCCTTATGCCCCATATCGAGCAGGCGGGCCACGCCCTCGCGTCCTTCCGGGCCGTAGTCGAGCGTGCGCTCGTTCACGTACATGCCGACAAACCTGTCGGCGGTTTGGCTGTCCAGATCGCGGGCGAACTGCATGGCATAGGACAACGCTTCTTCGCGGTGGTCGAGCGCATACTGAATGCTGTCGCGCAATGCACCATTCACCGCGGAAATAAGTTCCGGCCCGAGCGCGCGGCGGATGGCATTGCCTCCCAGCGGCAACGGCAGCCCGGTCATCTTTTGCCACCAGCGGCCGAGATCGACGATGCGGTGCAAACCGGCCTTGTCGTAGGTCAACTGGCCTTCGTGGATGATGAGTCCAGCTTCGTACTTACCCTCGAGCACCTGCGGAATAATCTGGTCGAAGGGCACCACTTCGGTCTCCACGCCGGGAGCAAAAAGCTGCAGCGCCAGATACGCGGTAGTGAGCGTACCGGGAACGGCGATGCATTTTTCCTTGATTTCGCTCTGCGTGAACGGACGCGGCGAAACGATCGTCGGCCCATAACCCTCGCCCACGCTGCCGCCGCACGACATGAGCGCGTATAACTCCTGGATATAAGGATAGGCGTGAAACGAAATCGCGGTCACATCGTAGACGCCTTCACGCGCCTTCTGATTCAAGGTCTCGATATCGCAAAGCGTGTGCGTGAAACGCAGCCCCGGGACGCGAACCTTGCTGGTCGCCAGGCCGTAGAACATGAACGCGTCGTCGGAATCCGGGCTGTGAGCGATCGAAATCTCGCGCCCCTGCGGCGACTGGCTGCCCCCGGAATGTTTGGTTTCCGCTTCCGAAATTACTGTCATCTCTCGACTCCAAATCCCTTACTCGCCGTGCACTTTAACGCCGGGCATCCGGGCTGTGCTGCCATCGCGCCGCAATTCCGGCGGCCATCATCACCTTAATGACTTCCGCAAACGCGAACCAGTAAAGGCCCCAGCGGAAGGCTTGCATCACCGAATGCGTCAGAACCGCCAGCCACGCCAGGCCTCCGGTGAAAAGCACGGCTTCGCCAAGAAGGCCGCCGATCGCGGCGCCGGCGAAATTCTTCCGCCCATGCTCCACGGCGTATCCCGCCACCCACGCAACCAGCGGGTAGGCCAGCAGAAATCCTCCAGTGGGCCCGAGCAATTGCGCAATTCCTCCCGGTCCCATGGGATTGAACACCGGCATTCCCATCGCTCCTTCGGCCAGATATAGTGCGAGCGCCGCAAAGCCGCGCCGGCTGCCGAGCAGCAAACCCACCAGCAGCACGCCGAAGTTCTGCACCGTCAGTGGCACCGGCGTGCCCGGCAACGGAATCGTAACGCGCGCGCACAACGCCACAAACAAGCTCGCGCCCACCACCACGGCCACCTGCCGCGCGCCTTCGGAAACCAAAATGCGTTCCCGCCGATTGCTTAAAGTTTGCATCGCCGGTTTTTCCATGGGAGAGCCTCCGAATCTTCCGCGCCGAAACGTCAGTGTTCAATGCCACCGGACTTCCGCTCGTGCTCCGCCTCGCTGGGACTTCCTTCCTGGGCTGCATGTGCCGCCTGCAAATGGCGGCGCAAACGCATGTACAAGGCGATTGCAACGCACACCACGACCAGCGTGCTCACACCCAGGATCAGGAACCACCAGATCATCCGCACAGCCGATTAGAATAACAGATGATCTGGCGGCGGGAACGGACAGTTTCGGCCGACTGTTCGTTGCGCGGAGCTAGCTTGCCTTTGCCATGGCTCTCTTCTCGCGCATCATTTCGACTCGTTTGATCATGAACTTGAGCCTTTCCCGTCCGTACTTGGAGCCGGTGATGGCCTTCTCGATGTTTCCGAAGATCTCCGGGTCACCAGCCTTCTCGCGCAATTCTTTGAGAAAGGGATGAACCTTCGCGAATATGAGAAACATTTCCCCGCTTACCGCCGGCTGAATGAACAGCTCTTCGTGGAGCGCCCCTTGCAGCACGAAGGACGCAGCCATGCTCCAGTACCCGGTTACCTGGCGTAGCCAGTTGTTTTCCTGCGTGCCGAGCGTAAACGCTATCTTCAGGAAATCGTCGGCCTTCTGCGGCCAGAATTCCGTTACCCACCAGTTGCGCGCCTTGCGCATCTCCGGTTCACGGCGCAGATCGTAGAGTTGCATGATGAGTTGAGCATCGGTAGCGGTCGCTTTCTTGGGCATGAGAATACCTCGGTAAGGATTGAGTCATTGAGCCATTGAGTGATTTAGCGATTGTAAAGCTTGAGTGCCAGCTTTCAATCACTCAATCGCCCGATCGCACAATCACTCAATTCTACGCGCTGGTCGTCGCGGCCGCTTCGGTAGGCGCGGCCCGCTCATAATCGCACTCTTTGTTCGGGCAGGCGATCACCGGTCCCGCTTTCAAGAACTTCTCCACCAGATACTCGCCGCCGCAACTCGGGCATTTCTCCGCAATCGGCTTGTGTGCCGAAGTGAACCTGCACTTCGGATAATTCCCGCATCCGTAAAACGTATTGCCCTTGCGCGCGCGTTTCTCCACCAGTTCGCCGTCTTTGCACTCCGGGCACTTCACGCCGATGTAGTTCTGCTTCACGTATTTGCACTCGGGATATCCGCTGCACGCGGTGAATTCACCGAAGCGTCCGTGTCGGATCATCATATTGCGCCCACATTTTGGGCACAGTTCATCCAGCGGAATGTCCGGAACCTTCTTGCCCTGGTCAAGCCGCCGCGTGGTCTTGCAGTCGGGATAACCCGTGCAGGCCATGAACTGCCCGAAGCGTCCGCGCTTGAGCACCATCACACGGCCGCAGTTCTCGCAGTATTCTTCCTGAGTGGTCTCCTGCACATCGGCCGAGTCGAGGTCGGGCAGGTTGATCGGATTTTCTTTGGTGAACGTGCAGGTGTTCGGATCTTCCTTATCGTAGGTACTGCACGCATAGAACGACCCATGCTTGCCCCACTTGATCACCAGCGGCGCGCCACAGCGCTCGCACTTCTCGTCTGTGGGCTTCTCCATCCGCTTGATGTTCTCCATATGCTTTTCGGCATATTTGAGATCTTTTTGGAATTTCTTGTAGAACTCGGCAAGCGTGTCGGTCCACTTCTCCTTGCCTTCCTCGATCTCGTCGAGTTCTTCTTCCAGCCGCGCGGTATATGCCACGTCGAAGATGTCGCGAAAGTTTTCCACCAGCAGATCGGTCACCACCAACCCGATCTCGGTCGGAGTGAACTTTCCGCCCAACTTCTGCACATACTGCCGCTCTTGGATGGTCGAAAGAATCGCCGAGTAGGTCGAAGGCCGCCCAATGCCGCGTTCCTCCAGTTCTTTCACCAGCGACGCTTCGTTGTAACGCGGCGGCGGCTCGGTGAAATGCTGCTCCGGCTTCAACTCCTTGAGCGTAAGCTTCTGTCCGGCTTCGAGCGCCGGCAGCTTGTGCTTCAGCTCTTCGTCTTCTTCGTCCTTGCCTTCTTTCGACTCTTCGTAGACTCGCAGGAAGCCGTCGAACTTCAATACCGATCCGGTCACGCGGAACCAGAAAACATCTCCGCTCTTAGCCTTGGCGTCGATGTCCACCGTAGTCTGGTCGAACACCGCGGGCATGATTTGCGAGGCCACAAAGCGCTGCCAGATCAGCTTGTAAACCTTGAACTCATCTTCCTTCAAATACTGCTTGATCTGATCCGGATGCCGCATCGCCGAGGTCGGCCGTATGGCTTCGTGCGCCGCCTGCGCTTCCTTCTTCTCCTTATATGTATTCGGCGTCTCGGGCAGATACGCCGCGCCGTATTCCTTGCCAACGTATTCGCGTACTTCCTGTATCGCTTCGGGCGCAACCCGGGTCGAATCGGTACGCATGTAGGTGATCAGGCCAACCAAGCCCTCTTCGCCCAGCTCCACGCCTTCATACAGCCGTTGCGCGATCATCATCGTGCGCTTTACGCTGAAGCGCACCTTGCGCGAGGAATCCTGCTGCAACTTGCTGGTGGTGAAGGGAGGCGCGGCATTGCGGCGGCGTTCTTTCTTATCGACCGAGCGCACTAACCAGGCGGCCTGCTCGATTGCTGCGCGGATCTTTTCCGCATCCTCGCCGTTCGTGACCTCGATCTTCTCCTCGCCCTTGCCTAAAAAGCGAGCGTCGAATGCGGGCGGCTTGCTGGCCGCAAGGTGCGCGTCGATGGTCCAGTACTCTTTCTTCTCGAACGCTTTGATCTCGCGTTCGCGTTCCACGATCAATCGCAACGCGACGGTCTGCACCCGCCCGGCGGAAAGTCCGCGCCGGACTTTGTCCCAAAGCAGCGGCGATACTTGATATCCCACCAGCCGGTCGAGCACGCGCCGTGCCTGCTGCGCGTCTACAAGATTCTGGTCGATCGCCCGCGGATGCTCGAACGCCGCCTGCACCGCACGCTTGGTGATCTCGTTGAACGTGACGCGCTGAATACGCGGAGGCGCGTCCGCCTCGCCTTTCTTTTTCTTTTTTGCCTTTTTCGAATGCCCGCCGTTGCGTGCAAGTTCACCCGCCAGGTGCGCCGCAATCGCCTCGCCTTCGCGGTCCGGGTCAGGCGCCAAATAGATCGCATCCATCGGCCCCGCCAGCTTCTTCAGCTTGGCCAGAACCTTTTCTTTGCCAGGGATGACGACGTAGTCCGTCTCGAAGTGGTTGCTGGTATCTACCCCCAGCGTGCTCTTCGGCAGATCTTTCACGTGGCCGAGCGAGGCCTCGACGGTAAATCCCTTCCCCAGATATTTCTGGATGGTCTTCGCCTTAGCCGGCGATTCGACAATGACTAGACTTTTTACCAATGGACCTCTCAGTTCTTAAGAATTCGTTTCGAAGCTAGCACGAATGGGACGAAGACAACAAGTTACGGGTGGAAGGCTCTCAGCTATTAGCTTTCAGCTCTCAGCCTATGCATGAGAGATGCCAGCATTCGTTTCACCTCCACGGCCTGGCCGGAAAGACGCTCGTAATCCGGTGACCGTAGCAAGTTCAGGTCGCGGGCAAGCAGCAGGTGATACTCCAATTCGCTGGCCGACCCTGCTGCGATTTGGAGGAACCGGGCAAAGTCTATGTCTCCTCTCCGACAAGCGCCCTCCGCAATATTAGCGCCGATGGATGCCGATGCTCTGCGCATCTGGCTGGTCAATCCGTACATTTCCTCCCGAGGAAACAACTTACTCGATTGGTAAACGTCAAGTGTTAAAGCGTGCGCCCTTTCCCAGACCTTTAGATTTCTAAAGTTCTGCACCTGCGGCCTCCGCCATAAGCTGACAGCTGAGAGCTGACAGCTAAAAACTCTTGACAAAATTCTTCCCTGGCATCTGTCGAATCTTTCCCGTCAACTCCAGTTCAAATAACGCTGCGAAGATCTCGGAAGAAGACATTTCTGATTCCAACTTCTCAACCAACTCATCAATGTGCGTGGGTTCGTCGGCCTTCAGCATTCCTAAAATTCGCTTCTCGTGCGGAGGAAGCCCTTCGTCCGGGAATAGAGATGCGGAAGACGCTCCGCCGGATTCAGGCGAGGGCGGCGGAGTCAGTGCGAGTTTCACTTCCGCCGGCAGATCTTCCCATACATCTTCCCATGTAGCGACGAGCTTGGCACCCTGCTTGATCAGCGTGTTCGGGCCCCAGGAATTCTTGTTCGTGACGTTGCCGGGCACCGCGAAAACGTCGCGGTTTTGCTCCAGCGCGCAGCGCGCCGTGATGCGGGTTCCGGAATACTCCGCAGCTTCCACCACCAGCACGCCGGCCGACATGCCACTCAGAATCCGGTTGCGGATAGGGAAATTTTGCGGCGCCGCAAATGTTCCCATCGCGAACTCGGAGATGAGCGCTCCGCCCAGCGCGAGAATTTGCTCGGACAATCGCGAATTTTCTTTGGGATAAATCACGTCCACGCCCGTGCCAAAAACGGCAATCGTCTTACCCTTGGCCGCGATCGCCCCGCGATGGCTCGCGGTGTCAACTCCGCGCGCCATGCCGCTGATAATCACCAATCCTTGCGCCGCAAGATCGCACGCCAAGCGCTCCGCCATCCCCGAACCGTACGGCGTGGGATGGCGCGTGCCCACCATGGCGATGCCGGGCTGCCTCAGCACTTCGGGATTGCCCCGAACATAAAGCACCAACGGCGGGTCATAGATTTCCTTCAGCCGCGGCGGATAACAGGGATCCTCGGCAGAGAGCACCGTCACTCCGGCGGCAGCCGTGCGCGCGATCTCTTCCCGCGCCAGTTCCGCCGATTTCCCCGTAGCGATCGATTGCGCCGAGATGGCCTGGATCCCCGTGCCTTCCAGTTCCGTGAGCGACGCGTGAAACACCGCTTCGGCGCTGCCGAAGCGGTCCACCAGCTTGCGAGCCTTTGTCGGCCCCAAGCCCTGGGTCAGCGAAATGGCGAGCCATTCCAGAATGTGGGTTGCGGGTACGGCCACAGCGTTCGGCAAGTCTCTGCTCCAGTCCTTTACCGGATCTTTTACTTGGACTGGGCGGACTGTAGTCATTCGCGGAACGCAGTGTCAAGGGAAGCCGTCACACTGGCCGGTCAAAAAGGTCTGCTAAAATCAAAACAGGAATGAGAACGTCTGCGCATCTCTGCGATCTCCTATCTCAACACCGCGCCCCTGATGTGGGACTTCGAGCACGGCAAGGCCAGCCGCGATTTCGACATTTCCTACACTCTGCCGTCGGCTTGCGCTCAGGCGCTGCAGGCCGGGACTGCCGACATCGGAATCATCCCAGCGGCAGCCTATGCCCAAATTCCCGGGCTTATCGTGCTTCCGGAGGTCGCGATCGCCTCGCGGCGGCCCGTGCGTTCCATCCTGCTAGTGAGCCGAGTGCCAGTGGAAGAAATCCGCGCCATCGCTCTCGATACGTCTTCGATGACCTCGGTGGCGCTGACCAAGGTTCTATTTGAAAAATGGCTGGGCGGCGGCCGCACATTCACCTCGATGGCTCCCGATATCGACAAAATGCTTGCCGCGCACGATGCCGGATTACTCATCGGAGATCCCGCGCTGCAGATCGACCGCTCGCGCTATTTCACGCTCGATCTCGCTGAAGAATGGATTCGCCACACCGGCAAGCCCTTCGTCTTCGCCTTCTGGGCGGTGCGCCGCGAAGCGCTGTCAGATGCGGCGCCGTCGCAAGACTTGGCGGCCGTGTTTCAACAATCCCGCGACCACGGACTTGAACCTGCAAGCCTCGATCAGATCAGCCACGAATGGGCTCCGCGCCTCGGCATCGCCGAAGCCGATGTGCGCTCCTACATCACCGAAAACATTTATTACAATCTGGACGCAGCTTGCCTGGAAGGCCTGCAACTGTTCTACCGCTATGCGGCTGAGATCGGCGTGCTGCCTGCCGCGCCGGAGATAAATTTTCTAGCTGCGAATGCGGCAATTGTATAGCGCAATCGAGCGCCTACCCTGTAAACTCCTTCAAACCTGAATGCTCCTCCATCTCCATCCCTTGCTTGCGGTCCCTATCTGGCGGCGGCTCCGCCATCTGGGTGGCGTGGGCTTAGTTCTGCTGGGACTGGCAGACAACTCCGTGATCCCGGTGACCGGCAGCATGGACGTTCTCACCATCTGGCTCGCAGCCCGTCATCAGGAACCGTGGCCCTACTACGGCCTGATGGCGACGCTCGGCGCGGTGATCGGCGGTTACATTACCTATGCTTTGGCCCGCAAGGGCGGCCAAGAAACCATGGAGCGCAAGCTCTCGAAAAAAAGAACGGAGCAGGTTCGCAAAGCATTTGCGCGCTGGGGATTCGCCGCAATCGTGATTCCCGCCTTGTTGCCTCCGCCGTTTCCATTTCTCCCGTTTCTGTTGGCGGCGGGCGCCATGCAGTACTCTCGAAAAAAGTTCCTGGCAGCCCTAGTGCTTGGCCGCGGGCTTCGCTACTTCATCGAGGCCGACCTGGGCTTCGTTTATGGCCGCCATATCTTGCGTTTCTTCTCCAAGTATTACAAACCGGCCATGGCCATTCTGATCGGATTGGCCGTGATCGGAACGGCGCTGACGCTCGTTGAATACCTTAAGTATAGGAAGAAACAAGCGGGCGTCGTCGGGACCCCGTAACAGCCTCTGCGGCCTTCCACATTTGGAGCAGGCCGCCCGCCTCCGTTAGAATTGAACTGCAAACATGTCCTTAACCAAACCCCAAGCCCTGGAGATGTTCCACTCCGACGACCTCATCGGCATCGGCATGGAAGCCGACGCGGTCCGCCGCAAGCTTCATCCCGAAGGCACGGTCACCTACATCATCGACCGCAACATTAATTACACCAACTTCTGCACCGAGTACTGCACCTTCTGCGCCTTCTATCGCCCGCTGAAAGGCCCCGCCGCGAAAGAAGGCTACATTCTCGATTTCGACACCATCTACGAGAAAATCCGCGAGACCGTCGAACTCGGCGGCACCGGCGTCCTGATGCAAGGCGGCCTGCATCCCGATCTCAAAATCGACTGGCACGAAAAAATGCTGCGCGGCATCAAGCAGCGCTTTCCGCAAGTTCACCTGCACTGCTACTCGGCATCCGAGATCATCGCCATCGCCGAGTACAGCAGCCTCAGCATCCGCGACACCATTCTCCGCCTGCGCGACGCCGGCCTCGATTCCATCCCCGGCGGCGGCGCCGAGATTCTCGACGACGAAGTCCGCTACAAAATCGCCCGCCTCAAGTGCCTCACCGGCGACTGGATCAACGTCCACCGCACCGCGCACCAACTCGGCATGCGCACCACCGCGACCATGATGTTCGGCGTAGGCGAGAGCTACGAGCATCGGATTAATCACCTTCAGGAACTCTACAACTTGCAGGAAGAAACCGGCGGCTTCACCGCCTTCATCCCTTGGAGCTTCCAGCCCCACAACACCGCCCTAGGCGGCCGCCACTGGGACGAAGCCACCGCCGTCGAATACCTCAAAGTCCTGGCCATCTCGCGCCTGTATCTCTCGAACTTCCTGAACGTGCAATCCAGCTGGGTCACGCAAGGCCTAAAAGTCTGCCAAATGGGCCTCCGCTTCGGCGGCAACGACGTAGGCTCGGTGATGCTCGAAGAAAACGTCGTGCGCGCCGCAGGCGTGAACAACTGCACGACGGAAGAAGAACTGCGCCGCATCATCCGCGACGCGGGATTCCGGCCTGCGCAGCGCGACACGCTGTACCGGCAGTACTTCCTGAACTAATTCGATCCGTGGAAAGCACCCCAGCTCTTTGTCATTCCGAACCGGGTGATAGCCCGGTGAGAGCCTGCCCTGAGCCTGCCGAAGGGAACCTGCTGTCTTGTCGCGCACCGCGAACCGGGAAGGTTGCTCGGGACCCGCCTTTTCATGCCGGGCCTTAACAAATTGTGACAAAATGCCAGTGGTTCAAGTGGGAGACTCCATCTAGTGGAACTCTATCGCTGGTTACCGTCTGAAGCAGTGAAGATACTACTGGTTCTCTTCCTGTCCTTTCTCATCGGACTGGAGCGCGAGGAGCACAAGGCTGAAGCCGGGCACTACGCGTTCGGGGGCGTACGCACATTCCCGCTGATTGGGTTGATTGGCTACTCGATCGCCCTTCTCTCCGGTACGCAACTACTCCCGGTAACGCTCGGGTTCCTGGTGATAGGCGGCTTTCTCGCGCTGTCTTATTGGCACAAGCTCTCGACCGCCGAGGCTGCGGGCGTCACCTCGGAGATGTCCGGCCTGGCCACTTATCTGGTGGGAGCGCTCGTGTACTACGAGCATTTTTGGATCGCCACCACCTTGAGCGTGGCCAGCCTGTTGTTGCTGGAACTCAAGGCAGGTCTGGAGAAGCTCGCCAGCCGTACCGCTCCCGGGGAAATTCTCACTCTCGCCAAGTTCCTGCTCCTCTCGGCGGTTATTCTGCCCACACTGCCCAACCAGGAGTTTGGGCGGTTTCACCTCAATCCTTTTAAGACCTGGCTGGTCGTCGTCGCCGTAAGCACAATCTCCTACGGCAGCTACATCCTCCAGAAGCTCACCAAGGAGCACGGTGGCGTAGTGCTTGCAGCCTTCCTGGGCGGCGCATACTCATCCACTTTGACCACCGTGGTCATATCCCGAAGAGCGGCTCATGAGCAGCAGCACCCTCACCTTTTCGCAGGCGCGATATTGATCGCTTCCGGTGTTATGTACCTGCGCCTGGTTGCTCTGCTGGCTCTTTTCAATCGTCATCTGATGTCCCTGTTGGTTCTCCCGTTCCTCGCGCTTGCGGGACTGGCGATCGCCGTCGGCTGGATTTGGTCCCGCCGGCCCGACGTGGGCGTGGATGCGGTCAAGCGAGAATTTGAGCCGAACAATCCGCTCGAGCTGGTTGCCGCCTTTCTCTTCGCAGTTTTGTTCCTGGCAATGCTGGTGGCTACGCAGTTGGCCGTTACTTACCTCGGGCGAACGGGAGTCAACGCACTCGCCGCGATCATGGGTGTCACCGACGTAGATCCCTTCATCATGGGCATGACCCAAGCCGCAGGTTCGCTCACCCCTCTGAAAGTTGCGGCCGCGGCGGTTCTGATTGCCGCGGCCAGCAACAACCTCATAAAGGGCATCTACGCCTACAGCTTGGCGGATCGCAAGACCGGCATCCAGAGTCTCAGCCTCCTGGCTACTCTCGCCGCACTCGGTCTCGTTCCCTTGCTGTGGCTGTGACTTCGCGCCGATCTCGTGTAGAGCGGGCGCCCCCGCCCGCTGCCGTTGACTTTGCTCTGGACCCCAGCCCCGCAGCGCCCGTTCTGCATTCTTCACGGGATCGGGAAGGGCACGATTTCAATCGTGCCGCAAGCCGCCCAAAAAAAGAACCCGGCTTCAGCCGCTGAGCTCGTGTGGAACGGACACTCCTGTCCGTTGCCTTTGTTGTTGATTTTGATTTTGTCCTGCACCACCGACTCCGCACTCTCACGACCGGGAAGGGCACGACGTTCAGTCGTGCTGCAACGCAGCCCAAGAAGGAACCCGGCTTCAGCCGCTGAGGCGGATTACCAGCGGAGAGACTGCCAGAGCGCAACCACCTGGCCGACTATTGTAGGTGGCGTATGTAAGCGTCAGAACCAGAGCTACAACCGCTCCGACGCTGCCAACCGTGAGCCGTAAAAACGCAAGTCTGCCATCCGGATAGAACTTGATTTCAAACCTAAACAGGTGTCGCCCGTTGCAATCATTATTCATGACGGCACCCACACGGACCGTTGATATGCCTCGACGTCGCTCAACTTGAAGAAAAGGAGCCCACCTCTGCGTACCGTCGCAATTCGCCCCTTCTGCGCAAGGTAGCCGACCATCCTTCGCGTTACACCAAGGCGTCTGGCGACCGCCGAGGTGCGGAGCAAACGCTCGCCGGATTCAGTGAAATTCCCGAGACCGTCCGGCTCTCGTTGTGTGCCGCGAAGACCTTCTGCTTGAGAATTCATCACGCCCTCCTAGATATGAGGGCATGTTCAATTTTGAGGAGGCGACGACTAGCGGGCTGTGAACACGCCCGTTTCCCTTCTGCTAAAAGCAGCTCGCCAGCTAGCCTTCAGCAGGAGTCGAGGGGGACGAGGCCCCCGATTCTTGAGCGCGCCGCACTGGAGGAAGCGAGGCCCAGGGGTAGTGGTGGGTATTCGTGCGAGGGCTAGCATTGCCAATAGCACACGAAGGAGATCAAAAAGCTCTAAGAGATTTCGGTCGCTAAACACCTCCCATGTCTGGCCGAGAAGAAGCACTCCCGCGCGGAAAAAACGACGCCTCTCCTCGACGAGATATTCGAAAAGAAGACGGCGCCTTCCCAAACGGTGCTCAATCTCCGTACCACAGAACATACTCCAGATTCTCCCCCGGGTGCTCGAACCAGTCAATCCCTTTCCGCCTGCAATTTCCCCAATTCTTCTCAATATGTGCGCTCCTCGTCGGCGAGGAGCCGGCCCCACGACTCCGTCCATCCGAGGCATTTATTCGCTGCATGTTCGCCGCCGCCAGTCTGTGTCGACTGTCCCTAAACATAATAAAACAAAGCGAATATAATCTAGAGTGTGTATTTGACGCAAGCCTGGCACGCGGAGTACCATCCGCCCTTGAGGGGACTGCGCGATGGTCAAGGTGTCATTTTCGGATTGCATCGGAGTGGCGGGTATCGCCCTTGCCATTCTGCTCGTCGTTCTCGACAAGGCGGGCAAGTTGAAAGGCGGATGGCTGTACGGCTTATTGCTTGTGGCCGGTGTGATGACTCTATTTATAGCCATTGGCAATGAATGGGTGATGGACGCGCCCATAAAGTGGAGGTTATGGAGGGGGTTGTTGATGTTTTGTACGGTCGGCCTAACGTATAGCGGGCTGGCGATCTGGATAACTCCCTCCAAAGAAAAGAAGTCGGAACGGCATACCGAGTCGGAAGCGAAGCCGGGTGTGGGCGCATCGCCCGCCACGTCTCAGACGGTAACCTCTCGCCCTCAATCCGCACTTGCCAGCAAAGAGGAAGGCGTCAGAACCCCCGCAGTTCCCCCCGTGGTGATGTCAAGCTGCCTGTGTAAATAGGTTGAGGGTGCGGGTTTTCCATTCCAGGTTGAATCTCTGGAAGATGGAGTAGAGGATGCGGTCGACACTGGCTACATTCACAAAACAAACCATGGGCCGGGTGCGGCGGCGCACTTCGACGAAGCAGCGCTCGATCACGTTGGTGGTGCGCAGCTTCTTACGCAGGTGCGGGGGGAAAGCGAACGCCGAAAGCAGTTCCGGCAGATCGCGCTCCAACTGGCGCACCATGGGACCGTACTTCCCGCGCCAACGGGCGCGGAAGGCGCGAAAAGCGGCTTCGGCCTGAGCGCGGCTTTCGGCCAAATAAATCGCCTGCGCTCCCGCTTTCACGTTGTCGTAGTCGGCCTTCTTCACTTTCTCCAGAATGTTGCGCATCTTGTGGGCCCAGCAGCGCTGATGCCGCACTCGCGGATAGACGGTGCGGATCGCCGCCGCCAGTCCGGGACAGCCGTCGGTGACGATCAGGCCCAGCGCCTTGCCCTCCAGCCCGCGCCGATACATATCCTCCAGCAGCCCTTCCCAGTCCGCTTGACTCTCGCCCTGACTCCGCAAAAACGCCAGCAGATGGCGGGTGCCGTCACGCCGCACTCCGTAGGCCACCAGCATCTGCACCCGCTTGCGCCCCGCCGGACGCCGCACCCGCAAGCTCACTCCGTCCAAAAACAGATACGCGTAGTTGTCTTCCAACCGCGCCTGGTGGAACTGGCGCACCACTCCGTCCAGATCCCGCGTCAGCTTCGACACCGTCTGCGGGCTCACCACCTCTTCGGTCACCGTGGCCACCACCCGCCCCACTTGCCGCGTCGAGATGCCGCGCAGAAACGCCTCCCGAATCAGCATCGACACATCTTCGGCGCGCCGCTGAAAAGGTTCCAGCCCTCGCGGCAGAAAACTCTTCCCTCGGGTGCGCGCCACGCGCAGCCGGATCGTCCCCAACCGAGTCACGAAATCCCGTTCGTAGTAGCCGTTGCGATAGGGCTGCCGCCGGCTGCGCCGCCGCTGATACACTTCGCGCACCGCATACCGGTCCCGCTCCCGCCGCGAATCCGCCTCCAAACGCTCTTTCCACAGCCGCTTCGTCTCTCCGTACACATCCCCCCAGAAACTCTCTCTCATCTCCGCCAGAAAATGTTGGTAATGCTCCGTGATTGGGATTATCTTCGCCATCGGGTGTAGGTCTCCTTTCCAGGAACGGCTTTAGCTTGTGAGGCCAAAGCCAACTTACACCCTCTCGCTTTTACACAATCAAAGTTACGTCACCTAAGGCACAGGTCAAAGCCGCGGAGCGGCGAAAGAATGCAGCCCACGACGCAATTTGCGGGTAGACGAAATGCAAACGGCCCCGGAATCCCCGAGGCCGTTCGCGAGAACCAATGATCAGCACCCCGCCATGGTCACAAGATCATTATCGGAAGAAACCAGCGACAAATCAAGTTACTTTAAGGAAGGGTCGCTCCTCGCCTCGCGAACCCTCCACTTGTCCCTGAGAGACAATCCTTCTGCAAGAAGGAATGGACCTGGAGGGATTCGAACCCTCACCTGCGACCATGGCGAGGTGCTATGCTGCCATTACACCACAGGCCCACGCACCAAAGCTTACTTCAGTTGCGGCAAGGCTTCGCTCCCGTCGCATCCTTTATTCGATTAGAGTTTCGTTTTGGAACGGCGCCGCCAGGCCTGCACCACTTGCCGCCCGCGCTAAAATAGCCAAAGCGAGGCACCCATGCCACAACTAACGCCGCAGGTCTCCGAAGTGCTCGAAAAAGCGCTGGCGCTCTCCACCCAGGACCCCGGGCTCATCATCAGCCGCCTGATCGAGAGCCTCGACGAAGGCCCCGCCGAAGAAGGAGCTGAAGCCGCTTGGTCCGACGAGATCAAGCGCCGCGTCGAAGAGATTCAATCCGGCAAGGTTGAGATGATACCGGGCGAGGAAGTCGACCGCCGGCTTGCGGCTCGACTCCCTACTGGCAAAAGTAAGCCGTAGATCCAATCCCCCAATCCCCTGTGACCATCCAACCTTGCTATCCACAGCCCCGCCATCCGATCATGGCCAAGGCCATGGCGCCAGCCGGACGAAAATCGTCCCGAGTGTAAATCCTTGATTTCAAAGATTTTGATACCTAAGTCGTTTAAAGGACGTACTTTGCAGGGAGTTTTCCGCTAACGTGATGATTCCAATAGGGGAGGTGGGGTGGGGGGAGGTATCCCATTTATGAGACAGTAACTAGCATTTTCCAGAAGGCGGAACCGCCGACTGCGGTTAGAATGGAGAAGTTCCATACCTTGACCGATCCTCACGGTCAACGGGAAAGCAACTCCCAGACTACCCAGATTCGAAGAGATGAAGCTCGCTCACGCATGTCTGCTAACCGTCCTGCTGGGAGCCAGCGTGCTATCGGCCCAAACTCAGCCCGCGGAACCTACGCCAGCGACCCGAGCCGTCATCGCAGGCGTGGTCACCAAGGATCCCGGCAGCGAGCCGTTGAAGAAAGCTCTCATCGAACTGATCGCCGAGAGCCAGAACGAGGGCGGAAACTACACCGCCCTCACCGGCGGGGATGGCAGCTTCCGCATCGAGAACATCGCGTCCGGCCGCTATCGCCTGTTTGTGGAGCGCACCGGCTACCAGGAAGTCGACAAGCACCGCCGCCGCACCGAAGGCCGCGTGCTCACGCTGAGTGCGGGCCAGGAGTTGAAAGATTTAGTCATTCGCCTGCAAGCCGCGGCAGTAGTGGAAGGCCGCGTCACCGACGAAGACGGCGATCCCATGCCGGAGGCGCAAGTCGCCGTGATGCGCCAAACTCTTGTTTCGGGTCGCAGCCACTGGGAGCAGGCCGGCGCCGAGCGCACCAACGACTTGGGCGAGTACCGCATCCCAAGCCTCGCCGCCGGCAACTATTTTGTTTCAGTAACGCCGCCGCCCGATTTCCGAAGTCTGATCGAATCGACCAGCAACGCGCCTGCGGCGAAGCCCAGCAACGCCGCAGTCTCCGACAAGCCCGCGCCCAGCGCCTATCAAACCACTTATTACCCCGGCACTAGAGATCGCGGGCAGGCGGCATCCATCCAGTTGCACGCGGGCGACGATTTTCCAGTGAATTTTTCGCTCACGCCCAGCCCGAGCCTGACCATTCGCGGCTCGGTGGTCAACCTGCCTCCCGGTTCTACCGCCGCGATCATGCTGCAATCGAAAGATTTCAGTCTGGTGCTGAACGGCGCGGAAATGCACAAAGACGGCAGCTTCGAGATTCGCGATGTTTCTCCTGGAGCCTACACGATTGTGGCGACGGTGGATAACGCAGCGGCGCCGATGATGGCGCGGCAGGCGCTGCAGATCGCGGAGAATGTCGAGGGCCTTCGGCTGGCGCCGCAAACCGGCGGCTCGATTCGTGGCCGCCTGCGCATGGAAGCCGGCGGCAAGTCCAGACTGGACGCGAGCCAGATGTTTCTTCTGCTGCGCTCCGCCGACGGCGATGACGACGCGCTCCTCACCATGGGAGAAACCGTTTCCACGCTGGGCTTTTCCCCGCTGGCCCAGGTGAATGCCGATGGCAGCTTTGCATGGAAGAATGTGCCAGCCGGACGCTATTCGGTTCAGATCTCCGATGCCAGCGCGATGCCGGATTGGTTTCTGAAATCCGTCGCGGCTGGAGGACGTGATGCGGACTCCGGATTCAGCGTGAGCAGCGGGGCAACCGCCCTGGATCTGGTAGCGAGCGCCAATGGAGCTGTGGCTGAGGGCGCGGTTACCAATCAGAAGGATGAAACCGTTGCCGATGCGGTGGTCGTGGCAGTACCGGAAGCGCGCTGGCGTGGCCATCCCGACCGCTATCGCAAAGCGGTCAGCGATCAGGGCGGACGCTTCACCCTGCGCGGCTTGCCTCCCGGCGAGTACACGCTGTTTGCTTGGGAAAGCGTCAACGGCGAAGCCTACTACAATCCCGAGTTCCTCAAGAGCTACGAAGGCCAGGACAAAGCGCTGCGCGTGAGCGAAGGGGATCGCGTGAGCGTGCCGCTCAAGGTAATACCCACGGACGAGGACGAACAGTAAGCGCGTGGCAGAAGTTTTTCCGGCTGCGATGCGGTATGCTTCGGAATTATGAAACCCGTACTGACCTCCCTCCTTCTGTTCGCCGCCATGCTTGCCGGCAGCGTCGTTCATGCTGCGGACACGCCTGCGAATGCATTGCTGATACTCGCCAAACGCGACGGCATGCTCTTAATTGTGGATCCCTCCAGCTTGCAGATCATCGCGCGGATACCGGTCGGCAACGATCCGCACGAGGTTATCGCATCGACGGACGGAAAGACGGCCTATGTTTCCAACTACGGATTCGGAGCGTACAACACGCTCGCGGTCGTGGATCTGGCCGCACAAAAGGCGTTGCCTGCCATCGACCTCGGAGCTCTGCGCGGTCCGCATGGGTTGGCTTTCGCAGGGGGAAAAGCGTGGTTCACCGCCGAAGCCGCGAAAGCGATTGGCGGCTACGATCCAGCGACTAAGAGCATTGATTGGATCCTCGGCACGGGCCAGAATAGAACGCACATGATTTACGTTTCGCCCGACATGAAGCTGATTGTCACCACGAACGTTAGTTCCGGCACGGTGAGCATCATCGCGAGGAGTACTGGCGGCCCTCCCGGTCAAGGCGGTCCGCTGGGCGTTCCCGGAGGCGATTGGAATGAGACGGTAGTCCGCGTCGGCAACGGTTCCGAGGGGTTTGATGTTTCTCCCGACGGGAAAGAAATCTGGGTGGCCAATGCCGGCGACGGAACCGTTTCCATCATTGACGTTGCGAGTAAGCAGGTGACGCAGACGCTTGCGGCCGATGTGAGTGGAGCGAACCGCCTGAAGTTCACGCCCGGCGGAAAACTCGCACTCATCTCGACTCTGCGCGGTCCAGATGTGACCGTGATCGACACTGCGTCGCGCAAAATCGTCAAGCGAGTTGCGGTGGGACACGGCGCAGCCGGAATCGTTATGCAACCCGACGGCGCGCGCGCCTTCGTAGCGTGTTCTCCCGACGGTTATGTTGCCGTCATCGATCTGCATTCACTGCAGGTCGTTGGCCGCATCGAGGCCGGCCACGATCCCGATGGCCTCGCTTGGGCGAGGCGACAATAGCAGCGGCAAAGGGCAAGAAGCTTCATCTGTGACAATATGATACAATTATGTCATTCGAGTCGGAGTGTGCCATGGCAGAAGAAGCCCGGACGCGCGTGAACGAGAACGGCCGTGTCGTGATCCCCTCTTCCTTTCGTAAAGCCCTTGGCATCCAGGTTGGGGATGAGGTCGTGCTGCGCATCGAAGACGACGAATTGCGCATCACGACCCAGCAACGCCGCATCCAACGGGCGCAGCGCCGCGCCCAGCAATATGTAAAGCGCGGCGCCTCGCTGGTGGATGAGTTGCTCGCGGAACGCCGTGCGGCCGCCAGGCATGAATAGGCAAGGATGAGGATGAATAGGATTGTGCTGGATGCGTCCGCCATCCTTGCGGTGATTAACGCGGAGCCGGGAGCGGAGAAGCTGACTCCCAATCTGCTGGCCCGCGCGATCGGCAGCACCGTGAATCTTGCCGAAGTACAAACCAAGCTGGTGAGCCGCGGGTGGACCTCCGCACAAGCCTGGGAAGACGCCACCAGCCCGATTCGAGAAGTCGTGTCATTTGACGAGGAACAAGCCAGAATTGCCGGCGACTTGGTGATTCAGACCTGGCATCTTGGGCTGTCGCTGGGGGACCGCGCATGCCTCGCGCTGGGCATCGCGCTCAAACTCCCTGTGTACACCGCCGAGAAGGCATGGAAGAAGCTCAAGGTGGGCGTTAGAATTCATGTCATCCGCTGAGCGTTTCAGGTCTTCAATGAAAAGGGAAGGGCATGACTTCAGTCGTGCCGAAAGCCGACCAGAAAAGATCCGGCTTTAGCCGCTGGGGCGGGGCCATGCCTTAAACTTCGGAGTTAGAAGATGGCAGCAATCTTTTTTCCGCAGAGAAGTAAGAAGTGCCCTATAAGAGCAATCTGTCCCTGCCAGAGAAGAAGGACGAACCCTACGTAGACCAGCCACACGATATAATAGTTTTCCTTCATCCACTTGCCCCTCGTTGGATAATCCAACTCGTAGTCTATGTACAGCGGCTTTTCCTTTAGGAACACACCGTGTTCATAGAACCGGAGCGCGATCTCACAGCGCACAAGCAAGTCACGAGCCGCGATCCTCATATCGTGCAATTCGTGAACAGCATGGCGTCCTATGAATACAATTGCGAACGCAACCGCTAAGACAAATACTTTCGGGATGCCAGCGAGAGGAACCTTCTCCTTGATCAATAGCGTCCCTGCCGCGCTGAGAACACCCAGTACCAGGGCGACTATCTTGCCCTGGCGATCTTCAATCCCTCTCAGCTCCTCAATGTGCTTTTTATATGCCTCCAGGAGCGCCGCGGGCGGACCCGACTGGCCGGATCCGCCAGATTGCTGCGCGGGGTGCATCGACTTCTTATCTTCCGGTTTTGGTCTGCCCTCCTTTTTCTTCTTTTTCTTCTTTTCGTCCTCGCCCGGCCTGGACTGCATTCCGTACCTCCTAACTCTTGTTCCGCTCAACCCGCCTAACCACCATCGCGGGCCGCCCAAGATCAAGCACCCACGACTGCGGGGTGGAGTTCTCACACAAGACTATATCTGAACCATCGAATCTGGCGACCGGGCCAGGAAACAGCCCAAGCGAAACTGCCAGAACTAATGCTCCGCAGAAGCCGAACACTGATTCCACCCGAATTACGGGCAAACCGGAAACTAACCCACTACCCGCAGGTCCGCCAAGAAGAACCGAACCCGCCGCTTCCGGTAGAATAAAGGTTTTCACCGCATCCCTTGCTGCGTTCTGATCTCATCCTGTCTTCATTGCTGGCCACATGGGCCGCCCCTAAGGGCATTGGGCCCTATCTCCGCCAGCATTTGTTGGATAAGACTTTTCAGGGTCTTTACCACACCGACGCATTCGATCGCGCCCTGCTGATTCCCTATTTCATTGTGCTGATCCTGCTGGCCGCTTACGGGATGCACCGCTACATTCTGGTTTACCTGTATTACAAGCACAAAGAAAAGCGCACCATCGAGCCGGCCGCGTACTTCGAGGAACTGCCGCGCGTCACGGTGCAATTACCCATCTTCAATGAGCAGTACGTGGTCGAGCGATTGCTGGAGTCGATCTGCAAGCTGAAGTATCCGCGGGAGAAGCTGGACATCCAGGTGCTCGACGACTCCACCGACGAAACCGTCGATGTGGCGCGTAACCTGGTCGAACGTTACGCCGCGCTGGGCAGTCCCATCACCTACCATCACCGCACCAACCGCGAGGGCTTCAAGGCGGGAGCGTTGGCCGAGGGCTTGAAGACAGCGAAAGGCGAATTCGTCGCCATCTTCGACGCCGACTTCACTCCGCCCGAAGATTTTCTGCTGCGCACCATTCACCATTTCACTGGGTCAAAGATCGGCATGGTGCAAACGCGCTGGACGCACATCAACCGGAATTATTCTTTCCTCACGCAGGTGGAAGCGATCCTGCTCGATGGCCACTTCGTGCTGGAGCACTCGGGACGCGCCCGTAGCGGCGTATTCTTCAACTTCAACGGCACCGCGGGAGTGTGGCGGCGCGCGGCCATCGACGAAGCCGGCGGCTGGCAGCACGACACGCTTACCGAAGACACCGATCTTTCCTACCGCGCGCAGCTCAAGGGATGGAAGTTCATCTACCTGCAGGATGTGGAATGCCCCGCCGAGTTGCCGGTCGAGATGACCGCGTTCAAAACGCAGCAGGCGCGCTGGGCCAAAGGACTTATCCAAACCGGAAAGAAAATCCTGCCGCGCGTGCTGCGCAGCGATGCCCCGCTGCATACAAAGATCGAGGCTTGGTATCACTTGACGGCGAATCTCAGCTATCCGCTGATGATTGTGCTTTCGGTGCTGATATTGCCGGCCATGATCATCCGCTTCTATCAGGGATGGTTCCAGATGCTCTTCATCGATCTGCCGCTGTTCATGGCGTCGACATTTTCCATTTCGAGTTTCTATCTGGTTTCGCAGCGCGAACTCTTTCCCAAGGGCTGGCCACGTGCGCTGCTGTATCTGCCGTTCCTCATGGCCCTGGGCATCGGATTGACCATCACCAACACCAAGGCCGTAATTGAAGCGCTCATCGGCAAAGAGAGCGCTTTCGCGCGCACGCCCAAGTACCATGTGGAATCGAAGAAAGACAAAATCGGCGCCACCAAGTATCGCAAGCGGCTGGGCTGGGTGCCCTGGCTCGAACTGGTGATCGGCTCTTACTTCGCGCTGACCATCGTCTACGCCGTCGAAAACGAGAACTTCGTCACCATTCCATTTTTGCTGCTGTTCGTGGTGGGTTACTGGTATACGGGATTAATGTCTCTGTTGCAGGGACGCTTCACGGGTGTTGCGCAGGGGGCGGAATCTCACACCAAGCCATTTCCCGTGGGAGTGTAAGAGGCTGCGGCATATCGTCTGCCGACCGGGAGCGGGCGAGACGCCCGCTCGACAGCCCGACAAGGACGCCGGCTCTACGGAGCTTTCTTTCGCGGGACCACTCGTTTACAATCCTGGCCAAAAGTTTCTCATCGGGCCCGGAATGCCGGTTGAACTCCGCAATATTAACTTCGCGGTTCGAAGGAGGATCCGATGCTCCGCTTCCGCAGGCTGTTTTCTCTTATAGGGCTGGCGTTCCTGGTCACGGCGCTGCTCAGTTGCGGTCCTCACGATTCGAACGAGTACTTCGTATTCGTCGCGGCCAATCTGCAGGTGCCCTACTGGCAGGCGGCTGGCGCGGGTTTTACCAAGGCCGGGGCGCAATTTAAAGTGCGCGCCGATTTCGTCGGCCCCAACACTTACGACCCCAAGGCCGAACGCGATGCTCTCGATCAGGCGGTGCGGCAAAAAGCTACTGGAATCCTGGTCGGCGTGACCGATCCGGCATTGCTCAAGGACAGCATTGACAAGGCCATCGCCGCTGGAATTCCGGTGATCACCATGGATTCCGACGCTCCCGCCAGCAAGCGGCTTTTCTTCATCGGAACCAATAACTATGAAGTCGGCCTGACCGGCGGCCTGCGCCTGGCACAGGAATTGAAAGGCAAAGGCAACGTTGTGGTCTTCACCATGCCCGACCAGCACAACATGCAGGATCGCCTGCACGGCTATCGCGATGCGCTGGAGCGCACACCCGGCATAAAGATCGCGCGCGTGGTCGATATCCAGGGCGATCCGCGCATCGCCTTCGATACCACTACGCAGATCGTCGGCAAGGAAAAAGACCAGGTGGATGCCTTCGTCTGCCTGGAGGCGCAATCGGGAAAGGAAGTGGCCGGCGTGCTCAACAGCTACCACGTCACCGGCAAAGTGGTGATGGCCATGGACACCGATCCCGAAACGCTGGAGTGGATTCAGAAGGGCGGCATCGCGGCCACCATTGCTCAGAAGCCTTACACCATGGCGTTTGTCGGCATGCAGATGCTGGACAACTTGTATCACCACAAGCCGGCCTCGCTGGAGACGGATTGGTCGAAGGACAGCTTTGCGCCGATTCCCTCTTTCGTGGATACTGGTTCTGCCCTCATCGACAAGAGCAATGTAGATTCTTTCCTGCAGGCAAAGCAGAGCGCGACGGGCGCGCAGAAGTAGCGGGAAGAGTCTTCTGTTGGCGATCGAACATTGTTCGCAGGCGGCAGGACGGGCGCACTCTCGAATCATGGGGATGGATTGCACGATGCGAAAACCGCAACTGTCATTTTTTCTGGCTGGTTTCTTTGCCGGCTTGTTTCTCCTGCTTGCGAGCGCTTTAAGCGCCGCGCTCGATCGTCAGCCCAACTCCGACTATCACGCCCGCCGCGAAGCGCTGGCCAGGAAAGTTGGAGGCGTGGTCGTTCTTTTCGCGCCCATGGAGAGCGAAGGGCCAAACGATCTTTACGGATTTCGCCAGGAAGACAATTTTTACTATCTCTCCGGCTCGACCGAGCCGGGCGCGGCCTTATTGATTGCGCCGGCCGCCGAAGCCAAGGGCGATAAACCGGCACATCCCTACACCGAAATTCTTTTTCTTCCGCCGCGCAATCTGATCCAGGAGAAATGGACCGGTCCTAAGCTCGGCCCGGAGAATCCTGACGCGCCCAAGCTCACCGGTTTCGATCGTGTCGAAGACATGGCCAAGCTGCCCGCGGAGGTTATGAAGGTGGCCTCAGGCGCACGCCCCGTGGTTTACACCGACGTTGCCTCGCACGGCCAGACTTCCGCCAGCACCGAGCCGCTGGAGTTTCTGAAGGATGTCAACTCGTTCCTGGGTTTTCAGGATGTGAAGCCCATGATCGACTCGCTGCGCACTTACAAAGATGCGGGTGAAGTGGCGCTGATCCGTAAGGCGGTCGATGCCTCTGTAGCGGCGCACTTCGCTGCGTTCAAAGCGGTAAGGCCCAATGCCACCGAGCGTGAAATTTCCGCGCTCATGCAATATGAGTGGGGCAAGCGCGGCTGCGAGCGGCCCGCCTACGCGCCGATTGTGGGTTCTGGCTACTACTCCACGGTGCTGCACTATTCGGAGGATTCCAACGTCATGAAGGCCGGCGACGTGGTCGTGATCGACGCCGCCGGAGAATACTCGATGTACGCCTCCGACATCACCCGCACGCTTCCCATCGGCGGACATTTCAGCGCGCGCCAGCGCGAAATCTACGACATCGTTCTGGGAGCGCAACAGGCCGCCGAAGCCGCTTTCAAGCCGGGCAAATCAAACATGAGACGCGACAATCCGGACTCACTCCACAAAGTCGCGTATGACTACATCAACACTCATGGCAAAGATCTGCACGGCGAGCCGCTGGGAAAGTATTTCATACATGGCCTGGGCCATCCGGTGGGGCTCAACGTGCATGACGCCACCGATCCCGACGCCCCGCTGGGACCGGGGCAGGTGTTCACTATCGAGCCGGGAATTTATATTCCCGAGGAAAATCTCGGTGTTCGCATTGAAGACGATTACTACGTGGACCCGGACGGCAAGCTGATCAAACTTAGCGGCGCGTTGCCTTCAGGCGCCGACGAGGTGGAAAAACTGATGGCGGGCAAGTGAAGTAGGGGTCAGGGGCTAGGGTTTAGGGGCCAGTAACCGCGGCGAAGTAGGGGTTAGGGGCTAGGGTTTAGGGGCCAGTAACCGCGGTGACCTTGCCTTACTGATCCCTATACCTTATACCCTAGCCCCTAGCCCTCCTCTACGAAATGTATTCCCTTATGTACTCGTCCTCGCTGTTCGCCAACTGCTGCAGATCGCCATCGAAGATTACTTTGCCATCGCGCAGAATCAGAAAGCTTAAAGGGACTTCGCAATGTTTGCCGCTCGGCAGCGGCACCATGCGGTTCGACGGTTTGTCGAACTGGTGCGTGGCCATGGTGAAAGCGTCCTGCAGGCGGTGCGTTACCAATAGAGCGCTTGTCTTATACACATCGCGCTGCTTCACAATTAATTCGATGATGGTGTTGGACGTCACCGGATCGAGGCCGCCGGTGGGCGAGTCATAGAGCAGCAGTTCGGGCTGCGTAATGATCGCCCGCGCAATGGCTACGCGCCGCCGCATGCCTCCGGAAAGCTCCGCAGGGTTGAGGTCGAGCGTGTGCTCCAGTTCCACGAAGCGCAGGGCCTCGCGCACTCTGCGGTCGATGTCCTCGTCGTAAACGCCGTGCTCTTCCATCAGGCGGTAGGCGACATTTTCGCGCACGGTGAGAGAATCGAACAGCGCGCTCTCCTGGAAGACCATCCCAATCTTGCCGCGCAACGCGAACAGCTCTTCCTCCCGCATCTGGGTCACGTCCTGCCCCAGAACCACAATGCGTCCCGAGTCCGGCCGGATGAGTCCGAGCGCCAGCTTCAGGATCAGGCTCTTGCCGGAGCCGGCGACGCCGAACACAGCCTTGGTTTCGCCACGAGGAAGATGGAAAGAAACTCCGCGCAGCACATCGTTGTCCCCAAAAGCCAGCGCCACGTCTTCAAACACGATGAGGGGCGCGGAATGATCCTGCGTCGTCACAGCGGCGCAATCGAGCGGCAAAGTCGGTGCAGACATGGGATCAGGAAAGTGTAGCCATCAGGAAACGAGTGACGATCAAGTCCATGGCGAGGATCAGAACCGAAGCCGCCACCATTGCCTGCGTAGTGGCGCGGCCCACGCCCTGAGTTCCTCCGCGCGCGTTCATTCCGTAGAAGCAGCCGATGGTGGCAATGATAAAGCCAAAAATCAGCGGCTTGATCAGTCCCATGAACACATCCTGAAACACCAGCGTTTCCCAGGCATTGGACCAGTACTGGCGGGCATCGAGGCGGAGCAGCAGTTTCGCGATCGCCAGGCCTCCGACCAGGCCCACCAGATCCGAAATAATGGTGAGGAAAAACAGCATGAACACTGTGGCCGCCACGCGCGGCGCCACCAATTTTTTCATGGGATCGGTGCCCAGTGCGCGCATGGCATCGATTTGCTCGGTCACCACCATCGAGCCTAACTCGCTGGCCATGCCGGAAGAATTACGCCCGGCCACCATCAGGCTGGTGAGCACCGGTCCCAGTTCGCGCACCATGGAAGTCGAGACCAACTGCCCCACCAGGGTGATCGAACCGAAATGCGCCAGAGTATTCGAGGCCTGCAGCGCCAGCACGGCTCCGGTAAAGAAGCCGGTGAGCACGACGATGGGCAGAGATCCTACGCCGATGGTATCGGCCTGCCGGACCATGTCGACGAAGTACACCGGCTTGCGGAAGAGATTCGCCACCCCCTGCAGGCAAAACAGAAAGTAATCCTGAACCGTCTGGACTTTTTCCTTCGCGAGATCGGTGGGCGAGATCAGTTCCATGCGGTTGGGAAGATCGCGGCAAACGGCCACCACGCTTTCCCGAAACTATAACAGAAGCATAGTGGTCAGTGGCCAGTGGTCAGAAAAATCAAGCGAATGTGCGGGTCGAAGATGTGGTGCGGGGTCACTCACCACGGAGCACTGAACACTGGCCGCTTTCTTCTATCCCCGTGTCTTCTTCTTAATCTCGATATTCAAGCGGCGGATTTTCTGATTCAAGGTGGAGAGCGGCACCCTGAAGCGCTCGGCGGCTTCGGTCTGGTTCCAGTTGCACTTCTCCAGCATGTCGCTGATGATGCGCTTCTCGACATCTTCCACGATTTCAAATAGGGACGCATCCGTGGGCGGATCGTGCAAGGTTAGCGCCGAGCCCCGGCCCAAGAGATTATCGGGCAGCAGGTCAATGGTGATATCGGCTCCGGAGGAAAGCACGACAGCGCGCTCGATCACGTTTTCCAGTTCGCGCACGTTGCCCGGCCACGAGTAGGACATCAGGGGACGCAGCGCTTCCGGCGTGATGTGGCGCACCGGGCGGTCGTTTTCCTCGGCATACTTCTTCAGGAAGAATTGCACCAGCAGGGGAATGTCTTCTCTACGCTGGCGCAGCGGTGGCAGTTCAATGGTGATGACGTTCAGGCGGTAGAACAAATCCTCGCGGAAGCGGCCTTCGCGGACCACCTGGCGCAGGTCGATGTTGGTGGCGGCGATGATGCGCACGTCCACCTGAATCTCCTGGATTCCGCCCAGGTGCATAAACCTGCGGTCTTGCAGAACGCGGAGGATCTTGGCCTGGGTTTCCAGGCTCATGGTGGCAATTTCGTCGAGAAACAATGTGCCGCGGTCCGCGATTTCGAACAGGCCTTTCTTGGAAGCGATGGCGCTGGTGAATGCGCCTTTCACGTGGCCAAAGAGCGTGGACTCCAGCAGGTCGGTGGGCATGGAGCCGGTGTTGACGGGAACGAACGGCCGGTCATGGCGCGGCGAATTGAGATGCAGAGCCTTGGCGATGATCTCTTTGCCCGTGCCGCTCTCGCCTTGCAACAGCACGGTGGATCGGCTGTTGGCGACCTGCGCGACGAGGTCGAAGATCTTCAGCATCGGCTCGCTCTTGCCGACGATGTTTTCGAAGTTGTAGCGCTGCTTGAGCGCCCGCTTCAGTTGGACGTTTTCTTCTGCGGCGCGGCGCCATCCCACGGCGGCCCGCACGTCGGCGAGAAGCTTTTCATTGTCCCAGGGTTTCTGGACGAAGTTGGCGGCGCCGCCCTGCATGGCGCGCACTGCGTTTTCCACCGTGCCAAAGGCGGTGATCATGATGACGGGCAGTCCGGTTTCGTGAGCGCGGATTTCGGCGAGGATTTCCATGCCATTGCGGCCGGGCAAGGTAAGGTCGAGCAGGATCAGGTCGAAGGGATGCTCGCCGATGCGCTGCAATCCCGCTTCGCCGGTCGCCGCTGTTTCCACGGCGAAACCTTCGAGTTCCAGCAAGGTCTGCAGAGATTCACGAATCTCGGCTTCATCGTCAATGATGAGCACCGCGCCCGCCAGGCCCGGACTTCCATTCAGCCCCGCGCGCGGAACTATCGCCGCTTCAGACATAGCAGGCCTCGGACGTACCCGGTTTAGAAACGTTTCGCTTCGACATATTTTGCTTGGACATGGACTGCCTTCCTGCTCAGAGGGAAATCCAGGGTGAAGGTGGTCCCGGCGCCGGGATGGCTTTCCACCCGAATCTTGCCCGCATGTTCCTGGATGATGCCGTAGGTGACCGAAAGGCCAAGGCCGGTACCGCGCGCCTGGCCTTCGCCGGGCGAAGTCTTGGTGGTAAAGAACGGATCGTAAATGCGCTGAATGTGCTCGGGCGCAATGCCCGAACCCGTGTCGGAAACGCAAACGCTGACGCTTTCGCCGTTCATCGTGGCCACGCGCAGCTTGCCGCCGCCGGGCATGGCGTCTTTTGCATTGAGAAACAGATTTAGAAACACCTGTTGCAGTCTGCCCGGATTTCCCTGGATGGGCTGCAGCGCGGGCGCGAACGAGTTTTCCACTTCCACCTTCGCGACCTTGAACTGATGTTCCAGCAGAGCCAGAGTGTCGGCGATTACTTTGTTGATGTCGACGTCGCCGATTTCGCTGCCGCTGGTGCGCGAGAAGTTCAGCAGGTTGTTTACGATTTCAGATGCGCGGAAGGTCTGCCGCGTGATCTTCTCCAGCAAGCCGGATTTTTGCGGATCGCCCTGCAATTGTTTGGAGAGCATCTGGGTGTAGGACGAGATCACGGCCAGGGGCGTATTGACTTCATGCGCCACCCCGGCCGCCAGCAATCCGATGGACGAAAGCTTATCGGCCTGGGAAAGCTGGGCTTCGAGTTCGATGCGCTCGGTGATGTCGTCCATGATGATCAGCCGCCCGATGACCTGGAACTTGCGCGTAACCAGCGGCGCGATAGCCACATTCACGGTACGAACCTCGCCGGCGGGTGTCTTCAGGCGGAATTTGTACAGATTGTGAATGCCCGCGTCCCGCCGTATGCGATCGAACTCTTCGACGAACTCCGCCGGGAAAATAGCCTTGAGCGGCTGGGTCAAAGTCTGCCAGCGCGGCATCGCGTACATCACTTCCATCTGCGCGTTCCAGCTCTCGATGCGGTCTTCCATATCGAGTGCCATCACGCCCACGTTGATGGATTCCACGATGTTCTCGTTGAAATCCTTCAGGCGCTCGTACTCCACCGCCTTCTGTTGCAACGAGGCATAGAGCTGGCCGTTCTGGATGGCGATGCCCAAATAGCCGCCCAGAGTTTCGAGCAATTCCATGTCTTCGCTGGAGAGGTAGTCGCCTTGCGTGGTCTTGCCCAGGCCGAGTACGGCGATGGTCTTCTGCTGGGCATGGCAGGGGATGTAGTAATTCAGATCCAGCCGGGCGATGGCCTGCTGCGCGCTGGGAGTCTCACGGGGTACCTGGTGGGTGTTCTCGAAGAAGAGATGCCCGGCGGGCTCCGGGCGCGGCAGGCTGAGGAAAGAGAGATCGAGGCCGAGGGGCGCGGACAGGCCGAAGGACTTGGCCAGCACAAATCGCTTTGCCTCTTCGCCGGCCAGGAAGATTGCCATGTGATCGACGGCCAACGTGTGCGACAGCCGGTCCATCAGCGAGGAGAGCATGGCGTTGAGGTTGGTCTCCGAACCGAGTTCCCGTCCGAACTCCAGCAGCGTGCGGCGATAGTCGTAACGGGTGCGATAGAAGAACTGGTCGATGCGATCCTGGATCCACTTGCGTACGGGATCGAACAGCAGCGCCGTGACTACAACGGCGAGGATCAGACCCACAGGACCGCTGCTGGGCTGGCGCATGTGCACCAGTTCGGCGACGCCGGCCACCAGCCCGAAGTACATTCCCACCACGGTCGCGGCCGCCAGGGTATAGACCACGCCGCGCTTGAAGATAAGGTCCACGTCCATCAGGCGGTAGCGGAAGATGGCATAACCGAAAGTGAGGGGCAGCAGGGCCAGCGACAGCGCGGAAATCTTCATGGTCGCGCCCGGCAGCGTACCCACCAGGTAAGGCACAACGTAGAACAGTGTGTAGGGAATGATGGCCAGAATGGTGCCGCGAGTGACCCACTTCAGCTGTTGCCGCAGAATCGTAGTGCTGGCACGCCGGTAGCTATACCACAACACGGTGGCCGCAGCCAGAAAGAACAGCGCTCCGTAGGACATTTCCATGCGGTCGAGGTTCCAGCGCAGCCGCTCGCTCGCCTGCAGCCAGCGCATGGCGCCGACATGGATGCCCAACAGGATCGTCCCCGGCACGTAGACCAATGCCAGAAGCCAGGGGTGCTTGCGCACTGCCTCGCGTTTCTCCGGGAAGGTCAGGACGAAATGAAGAAACAGTGCCGGCTGCAGCACTCCGGCGGCGATGTTGCCCCAGTAAATTGACCAGTCGAAATCGTTCAGCTTGCCGGTGTATTTGAAGGAGTAAGCGACGAACGAAACCAGGCAAAAAATATAGAAGTGCGTGGAGCCGGGGGCCGTCCAGCGGCGCAGCAGGACATAAAGGCCGATGCCCAGATAGATGAGCGCAATCAGCCGCAGCCAGTTGTTCAGCGAACGTTCCGCAGGGACAAGAATGACGCTGGAATCGAGCGGGACCGATTGCCGGAGCAGGGAATACCCCGCTTTGGACCAGACACCGTTGCGGTAGAGTTGGCGCTCCAGGCCGGAAATATTCTGAACTTCCTGCCCGTTGATGGAAACCAGCTGATCGCCGGGCTTGATGCCGCTCCTGGCGCCCGGCCCGTTGGGATCCACGCGATCCGCCGTGAGCCGCCCGCCATGTTCGACCCACCAGACACCGTCGTCTGGAACGGAGGCTCTCAATTCCGCGTCGAAATTGAAGCCGGCGAACACGACTGCGGCAACTGTCAGGAGGAACAGCAGAACAGCAACGAAACGGACTTGGCTTTCCCGGTTCATGGACTTCGACGGTGATCCCGAACCCTTAACGGGCTGGACAGCCGTGGCAATCACGTCCCGGTCATCAATGAGCAACTTCGCTGCCATGTCTTTTCCCGTTCCGGTAAATGCTATGTGCTGCATCTACGGCACTTCCGAGATTATAGATGGGTTCCCAGACATTGAGTACGGCTTTTGGGAGGTTTCTGTGGGATTTTGTATCCGATTAGTAAGGAAGGGTTTGAGGCGGCAGCGTTGGTAGTTTAGTCCTGGCGTGAAACGGCAATTATATGGAGCAAGTATAGGCACATCCCGACGCTGCTTAGCGTGGCGGACGGACGGCAGAGACCTGAATCTCGTTACTCAATTGGGTGATGACAGAGCAGCCCCCGCCCGCTTGGACTGGTCTTATAATGCGGTCGTATGAGCGCTCCGAGAACCTTCATCTCGTATTCCTGGGATGACGATAAGCACAAGGCCTGGGTGCGGGAACTTGCTACGAGCCTCAGGAAAGACGGTGTAGATGTAATTCTTGACCAGTGGGATGTGAAGCCTGGGGATCAACTGCCAGCATTCATGGAACGAGCCATTCGTGAAAGTGATTTTGTACTGATCATCTGCACTCCAAAGTACAAGGCGAAGTCCGACGAGCGCAGTAAAGGCGGCGGTGGAGGGGTAGTCTACGAGGAGGACGTGATTCAGGGTGAAGTGTTCACCCGGCATAACCACCGTAAGTTCATTCCGATCTTGCGAAGAGGTAACTGGATTGATTCGGCCCCCTCCCAACTCTCGGGCAAAGCCTACATCGGTCTGCAAGACGAGGAAACGTTTCAATCAAACTATCGTCTCCTGCTGCGCACGTTGCACGGCCTGAGTGAGCCAATCCCTGAGCTCGGTCGTAAACCCGAATTCCCGTTTCCTGCTGAGCCAACGTCAGTGGACGACACGCCTCTTGCGCTTATGGCGTCAGCCGAAAACTTTAGAAAGCTCGCGGACCTTGGCGAGGCCCATGTGGAAGTGCGGATGGATCCGCAATTTTTGTACTGGCCCGAAGGCGACTTTCTGGCAAGAGTACCGAAGGAGGGCGGGGATGTGGAACTGGTTGGACGAGCGGGCCAATTCTGCGAACAATTCGGCTCGGTAGCGGCGGAGGCTGACGGCTATGTCTATTGGGCGGGAGGAAACCTTGTGCAACGGTGCCCAGCGTCTGGCGGCAAACCAGAGGTTCTCGCCCAAGTGCCCGAGTTTATCCGCTATTTTGCAATCACACCGACCAAAATCGCATGGATCACGGACGGCTTTGGTATCCCGGGGGGCGGATTGGTTCAGGTGATGCCTCGATCCGGAGGTGACATTGTTAGCATTGCTGCGGGCCTTAAGCCCAGCAATTTTGGTGGTATGGTATCGGACGGCGAAAAGCTCTACTGGATCGAGAGCAACACCGGAACTGTCATGCGTGGCTCTGCGGATGCGAAGGGGTTTACGGTCCTGTGCATGAACTGCGGGGGCAATGGCCTGCTCCAAGACAAGGATCATCTGTATTCCAGGCACGGGAATTCGATAATGGAAATATCGAAGGAAACGTCGAAGAAACCGGCATCATCATTGGCGAAAGGAACCTTTCGCGAACTCTACAGAGGGCCGATTTTAGATTCTATGGCCGTCGATAGCCAGTTCGTATACTTTACCGCATCGGACCAGGGCCAACAGACGGGTAGGATTGTGCGTGTAGACAAGACAACCAAGAAAACCGATTACCTCGTGACGCAACTTAACAATCCGATTCGGGTGTTCGTCGATGATGTCAACGTGTATTTCGTCGATGCTGGTCCAATCGGCAAGCGGGGCTTTATAACCGGGATCATCGGTTCCGTTAAGAAGCGCATTGGTAGGATAGCGCCCCCCACCCAGGGCCAGCAGCGTACCGGCCTTGCCGCTGGCGGCACGGTCATACGCAGCGGTGGCAACAAGCCCTTCGCGGAACCAAAAGCAAATTGCTCCTTTGCTTTTTCACGCGATTTCCGAGAGCTGCTCGAGGTTGCGCAGACGTCAGACACTAGTAGTTGGCCGAAAATATCTCTCGATAGGATCAAGAGAATTGACTTCAGGCCGTATAGTGCCGCCGAGCTCGCAGCGATAAAGAAAGCAGACTCCAGGAACCAGATCGACTGGGGGGGCTGGTCTAGGTACCGCAGGGCCACCATCGAACGTCTCGACAACACGACCGAAGACGTCATTCTTGAGAACTATACCGTTACACTGTATGGCCCCGAGGGTGAAACCTACTACCTCGGATGGTTGACAATCCAAGGTTTAGTTGCGAAATAGAGGGTACCAGGGGGCTGCCAGCCTACGAGGCCGCCCGTTCAAGCCCCAATGGGCGGGGCTTTTGATTTCCATTTTTCCACATCCCGTTGTGACATCCAACCTTGCGCCCAATATCGAAATCGCGCGATCATGGTCGAGGCCGTGACAGTCGAGAGCATCGCATCGTGATGTCGCGAACGCCATCGGCACACCCCTAACTCCTTTGTTTTAGAGATTTTAGTATCTAAGTCCTTTAGACCTTCAGATTTGAAAGGAATTTTCCGCTAACTCGATGAATCTAAGACGGGTCGAGGTGGTAGGGGTATCCCCTGAATTCAAGCCGTGCCCATGCCAGAGGCTCCCGTCGTCGCCGCCCCGGAGAAATTATTTTGGCGGCCGGTTCGCCTCGCGTTTAGGCAAGGTGGGAGCGCTGCGATTGACAGGGATCTAGGGCGGTGAAGGTGCACCCCCTAGTCACTGGGAATTTCCGGCACAGGTATCTCCCACCCCTCCGCAAAGAACGCGGAGGAGTGGGGACCCCTGGTGTGAGGCGATATGACGTGATGTCGGCTACGACGGCCAAGGTGCGGTCTGCGAGTGTGCGGGCGAAAGACTGACCCGGATCACGTTCATCAGTTCGTCGTTGTCGGCCGGCTTCTGAAAGAATGCCGCCGCGCCGGCCTTGAGGGCGCGTTCCTCGTTGGCTTGGGGATCGCGCGCGCTTAACACAATGACTGGAATACTCGAGAGCGCGTCAATGTTTTGCAGCCGGTCGAGAACGACGAAACCGTCCCCGACGGGCAGGCCCAGGTCCAGAATAATCAGCGCGGGATGTTCCTTTTGTGCTGACGCGATGGCGGAATAGCCATCACTGGCGGTGGCAACCTCATAGTTGTTGGCCCGGAGGCGCAACCGCAAGGCACGCACCAGATCGGGATCGTCATCGATGACTAGAATTTTCGATTTTGGCATTGTAGTTCTCCTTAAGTTTTATTTAATTGAAATCCCGTGTGCTCTTTTCCGCACACGACTGCTTTCTTTCCAGGCTGGCCGTGATCATCCAGGTGATATGTTCGGCCACGGTTTGCACCTGCTGTTCCAATGATTGGCTGGAAAACGCTTGGCCGGAAATATCGGGGGGAAGCTCAACTGCAGCCGCCATGATGGTGAGAGTGAATTTGGTGTTGAATCCGGGCACGCGTTCCAGTTGTTCGCGAATGCGCGCGGTCATGATTCCGGAGCGCTCCAGATCGGTCGATGCCACCACGAAAAACGTCTCGGCGGCCCCGGATGTCCCCATGGGTGGCAACACGAGATCTTTGTCGAGATAGACGCAACGCCGCACGATCTCCAGACATTGCTGCCAGGTCTCTTTCCAATTGCCCCGCGGCGGAGTGGAACGCGGCGTGAGTTCGACGCGCACCAGCACAAAGGCCGGGCGCAAACTATCCTGGTGGGTAATCACCGGGGCCAGCAGTTTGGGCAGAGAATAGGCTGGCAGAGTGAAGCTAAAGGTGCTGCCCTGGCCGGGTTCGCTGGAAACCCAGATGCGTCCCTCGTGCAGCCGTACGATTTCCCGGCAGATGAACAGACCCAGTCCCAAGCCGGAACGGTTGTTATCGACGGAGTCGGCGTCCTGATAAAGCCGATCGAAGATCAGAGCCTTGGCTTCCGGACTGATGCCGCGGCCAGTATCGCTGACCGACACATAAACCGAGGAGGGATCGGCCTCTACGATGCAGGCCTGGACCATGACCGCGCCCTCGGGCGGGGTGAATTTGATGGCGTTGTCCACCAGATTGATGAGTACTTCGAGGACGCGGTCGGGATCGGCATGCACTAAAGGCAGCCTTTGGTCGACTCCAATTTCGAGTCCGATCCGCTTTTCAGCCGCCATGGGCCGCATCATCGCGACGGTCTGCCGAACCAGATCGCCGAGCGCGAAGCAGCGGGGCTCGATCCGCATTTTGCCGGTCTCGGCGCGGGTGGCTTCGAGCAGATCGCGGATCATGGCGTGCAACTGATTGACGCTTTTCAGCACCGTCTTCAAGTGGTCGGACTGATCCGGAGCCATGGGTCCGGCCAGCCCGTCCAGGAGCAGGGTGACGTACTGGTGAATGCAGGTGAGCGGCGTCCGCAACTCGTGCGACACATGGGACAGGAACTGGTTCTTGAATTCCAGTTGCTGTTTTTGACTGATTTCAAGGGCGCGCAGAAGCCCTTGCCGCTCCACGGCGTAGCGGATGGCACGCTCCAGACGCTTGCTGGTGATGTCACCTTTGATCAGGTAGTCCTGCACACCCTGATGGACCGCCTTGATGGCCAGGGCCTCGTCGTCCTGGCCGGAAAGCACGACCACCGGTACATTGGGCGCGTGTTGCAAGATGCGGCGAACGGTTTCCGCGCCGCGGCTGTCGGGCAGGTTCAGGTCCAACAACACCACGGAGGGCGTTTCCCTGGTCAGGGAGGCCAGGGCATCGGAGAGCCGGCTGACGCAATTCACGTTCACCGGAGATTTGCCTTCGACCAGGCGGAGGCGGACAAGGTCGGCATCGCCCGGGTTGTCTTCAATCAGCAGTACGTTCGTGGTTTGGTGATCCATCATTCTCCTCGTGGTGGCAGGTTCACAAAGCCGAACCAGAATTCTTCAATCGACTTCACCGCCGAAAAAAACTCCTTCAGATTTCCCGGCTTTCTGACGTAGCAATTCGCGCCCATTTCGTAGCTGCGCACAATATCCTTCTGCAACTCGGACGTGCTGAAGATCACCACCGGGATCCGGCGCAGATCGGGGCCTGTCTTCATCGCGGCCAATACCGCCAGACCGTCTTTCTTGGGCAGATTCAGGTCGAGGATCACCAGGTCGGGCCGGATTGCGTTCGCGTATTTGTCTCTGCGGTTCAACAAAGCCATCGCCTCCACGCCGTCGCCGACGCTGCTGATCTTGCTGCGATGCTTGCTTCCCGCCAGCGCCTCGCAGACCAGGGCCACGTCGGCCGGGTTGTCATCCACGATGAGGACATCCGGTGCTCGTTTCATGGACGCACCTCTTCTCCCTGATCCGGCCTCTGATCAGGGTTTCCATCCGGTCCACGGCAGGGCAGGGTGAACTTAAAGGTGGAACCGTGGCCGGCCTGCGACTCCACCCAGATCTTCCCTCCATTGTGCTCGATGATTTTCTTGCAGATAGCCAGGCCGATGCCGTTGCCGGGGTATTCGGTGCGCGTGTGCAGCCGTTGGAAGGCGGCAAAAATCTTTTCAGCGTCCTCCGGCGCAATTCCGATTCCGTTATCGCTCACGCTAAACCGCCAGCGCTGGTCCGCCTGTTCAGCTTGCACGGAAACCAGCGGCGGATCTTTCCCGCGGAACTTAATGGCGTTCTGGATCAGATTCTGGAAGAGTTGCACCATCTGCGTGCGGTCAGCCCAGACGGCTGGCAGCTCGGCATGGGTGACGACGGCACCGCTCTCCTGAATGGCCGGGGTCAGAGTCTGCAGAACATCCTTCATCACCGCATTGCAATCGACGCTCTCGCTGGTGAAGCCGTTCCGGCCCACCCGCGAAAACGCCAGCAAATCCTGAATGAGGACCTGCATGCGCAGAGCCCCCTCGCTGGCATAGCCGATGAATTTGTCGGCACTCTCGTCGAGTTTGCCACGATAGCGTTCGGCCAGCAGTTGGGTATAAGCCGTCACCATGCGCAGCGGTTCCTGCAGGTCATGCGATGCCACATAGGCGAACTGCTCGAGATCGGCGTTGGATCGGGCCAGTTCGTCCGCTTTCTTGGCCAAGTCCTGTTCCGCCTTATGGCGCTCCCGCTCGGCGGCCTTGGCCAGGGTGACATCGCGAAAAATTACCAGTCCGCCCCATACCACGCCGTTCTCATCTCTTACCGGCTGGCCGCTGGCTTGAACCCAGCGGTTTCCCAGCTTCGGGTTCCGTATCACCACTGCGACTTCGGACGCCTTGCCGCGAAGGGCGTGAGCCAACGGCAGTCGGTTGGCGGGGAAGGGAGTCACACCGTCGGGCAGATAAAAGTTAAAGCGTCCAGGACGTTCCTTGAGGGGAGTGTCAACAGCCGCCTGCCCCGCAATTCTTTCGGCAGCCGGGTTGCAGAGCACGAACTCCCCCTGCGAGTTGGAGACGACAACCCCCTCGCCCATGCTGTTCAGTACGGACTGCAGCATTTCGGTCTGTGCTTGCAACGCGCGCTGTGCGCGCGCCAGTTCCTCCACTTTCTTGGCCAAGTCCTGTTCCGCCTGCTTGCGCTCGGTGATATCCGTGCGGATCGCCATGTACTGTCTGGGCTTACCCTCAGGGTCGAGGAAAGGGACGATGGTGGCAGCGACCCAGTAGATCGAGCCATCCTTGGCGCGGTTCCGGATTTCGCCACGCCAGACCTGTCCGTTTCCTATGGTGTGGTACATCTGCTGGAAGAACTCCCTGGAGTGGTAGCCCGAGTTGACGATGCGATGGTTCTGGCCCAGCAGTTCGTCCCGCGAATACTTGCTGATAGCGCAGAATTTGTCGTTCGTATAAGTGATGATTCCGTGAACGTCGGTAGTGGCGACGATGGCATGCTGGTCGAGAGCGTATTGGTGCTCTCGCAGCGCGTCGTCTGAGCGCTTCTGCCGTTCGCGCAGAGCTTTTTCCTGCAGCGCCCGCTGCACGGCTGAGGGCAGGCGCGCCAGGCCATCTTTGAGGACGTAATCGGCAGCGCCTTTCTTGATACATTCGACGGCGGTCATGTCACCGAGCGAACCTGTAACCAGAATCATCGGGATGTCGAGGCCTTCACGCCGGAGCACGTCCAACGCTTCCATCCCCTTCCAATTCGGCAGGTTGTAATCGGCCAGCACAACCTCTGGCGGATGAGTGTGGAGCGCTCGCGTGAACGCAGCCTCGTCCTGCACCACGTCGGCGGTGACATCGAAGCCCTCCTTGTACAGTGCACGCAGAACGAGCGCGGCGTCGAGAGGGTTATCCTCCACCAGCAGGGCGCGCAGCTTGTTCGAGCCCGAAGGGGAAGTCCTACTCGCGAGAGCTTCTACGGCAGCTATATTGTTCATGACGACGCTTGCGCGACCGCTTTCTTCACGCCGTTCAACGGCTGGTTCACCACCAGCCAATACAGTCCGGCGGTCCTCACCGTCTCCCGGAACTGATCGAAATCGACCGGCTTCTGGATGTAGCTGTTGACCCCGAGGTCATAACCACGCATGAGGTCCTTATCTTCCTTCGAAGAAGTCAGGACCACGATAGGAATAGCGCTGGTGCGCGGATCGCCCTTGACCTGTTTAAGGACCTCGATCCCGTCTACCTTGGGCAACTTCAGATCGAGCAGAACCAGTTTGGGTGGAGAATCGAAGGACCGCTCCGCAAAGGCGCCGCGGCAGAAGAGAAAGTCCAAAGCCTCCTCACCGTCGCGAGCGAGGAAAAGGCTGTTGGCTAGATTTTCTTTCCGCAGCGCGTGAATGGCGAGGTCGGCGTCGTTTTGGTTGTCTTCGACCAGCAGAATATCGGTACCGTTTTTCATGTTTGGGCTCCTGCGATGGCTGTTTGTGCGTTGGGGGCAGCGCTTTCAGCGCTGCCGATTGTGAAATAGAAGGTTGCACCGCGGTCCAGTTCGGCTTCCGCCCAGACCCGGCCTTGATGCTTCTTAACGATGCGCTGTACGGTGGCCAGGCCGACCCCGGTGCCTTCGAAATCTTCCACCCGGTGCAGACGTTGAAACACGCCGAATAACTTATCGGCATACTTCATGTTGAAGCCCACGCCGTTGTCGCGGACGAAAATCACGGCCTGTCCGTCTTTGTGCAGTAACCCGACCTCGATCACAGCCTGTGCGCGCGGACGGGAGTACTTCAGAGCATTCGAAAGCAGGTTTTGAAATACTTGCCTCATCATCGAGGGGTCGCATTCCACAAATGGCAGGTCAGCAATCTTCCATTCAATCCGCCTTCCCTCGGCCTCCGGCTGCAGCATGGAAATAACTTCGGCAACGATGGAGTTTAAGCCAGCAGCTTGCAGATTCAGCGACTGCCGGCCCACCCGCGCCAAGCCCAGTAGCTCATCCACTAATTGGCCCATGTTGCCCGCGCCTTCCTGAATCCGCTGCAGGTAGCGTTGGGCTTCGGGGTCGAGGGCGGAGTTGAAATCTTCCAGCAGAATTTTGGAGAAGCCGCCGATGTGGCGCAACGGTGCGCGCAGGTCATGAGCTACCGAGTAGGTGAAAGCCTCGAGTTCCTTATTGGCCTCTTCGAGCTGCGCGGTGCGTTTTACAACTCTCCCCTCGAGTTCTTCATTCATTTTTTGTATCTCCCGCCCGGAGCGGAGCAATTCCTCGGTTTGCCGGGATAGTTCCTCCGCCTGCCCAGCCAGCTGCTCCTTGGCGCGCTTGTGTTCCACGATTTCGGACTGCAAGTCCGCTGTCCGCTGCTCCACACGCTGCTCCAACTCGGCGTTCATGATGCTGAGTTGTGCCCGAGCCCGTGAGCTTACGTTGACCTCGCGGCTGACGGCGAACTTGGCAACCGTCAGCAGCCCCGCCCCCACTAATACGCCGAAGACCATGATGAAACCCGTCATCCGCCGTGCCGCCTCGGTTCTCTGGGTGCGCTGGCTCAACAACCGCGTCTCCTCGGCCTGCATCTCTTGAGCCGTGGCTCGCACCCCGTCCATGAGACTCTCGGTCTCTAGAACCTCGCTGGTGCCGGCAACCGCGCCCGTCTGCTGGCGCTTGGCGATTATCTTCGCCGCCAATTCGAGCGCGGCGCGGACCTGCGGCTCGAGCACGTCCAGTCGTCGCTGCTGATTGGGATTGTCTGCCGTCAGACGGCGCAGTTCGTCCCCGTCCTGCGCGACGGCGTCCCGCGCGACCTCGTAGTGCGCCAGCAATGGGTCTTGCCCGACCAAGGCAAATGTCCGGGCGCTGGTTTCCACTTCGATTACGTGTTGATGCGTGACCCTGAGCTTTTCCATCACGGCGTAGGTGTGGACCACCCAGTCGGAATCATTTGCCGCCAGCCGTGTGCTGCGCCAAGAAGAAAATCCCATGAAGATTGTCAGGAGCACAGCTACGGTGAAGCCGCCGGCGACCCTGCGCTTGAGCGGGGCCTCGATCGGCGAATCGAACCGCGGGCTCTCGGCGATTTGCTCCTCCAGCATGGCTTTCCTGAAAAGGGGGATGAACGAGAGTCTGCAATCCCGCGTTGCGACGCAGCCCTCGTCAATTAGGTTATCGGCGGGGTTAAGGCGGGCTTTAGGGTCAGAATTGGCCGAAAGTGTAATGGACCCCGAGCGCGAGTGCATAGCCGATTAACGGACTCTCGGACGGCATCGCACAGCAGCGTTCAACGAAACGGCCCGGAAACTGCTGCGCGAGATAAGAATTTCCTGAGATTAGCTATTTCTGAAACGGCGCGAGGCAGAGAGCGCGAGAGTTTTGTTCAGCCGGCCTTCCGTTCATCCGCAGCGGCATCTGCGGAGACGTCCTCTTCGTCCCACTCAAACGAGAGCGCCCGCGCGGTGGTTTCGATGGGCGCAAGTTCTGGAATGTCGTCGGCCACGGATGCGCCCAGCTCGGCAAACTTGCGCGCCGAAACCAGCACCCGGCTCTCCAGCGATCCCACGGCCTTGTTATAAGACTCAACGGCGCGGTCGAGTCCTGTACCGACCGCGGTGATGTGTGTGGCGAGCAGGCGCAGGCGGTCATGCAGTTCTTTGCCCAGCGCGCTAATCTGCTGCGCGTTGCGCGCCAGCTTTTCCTGATTCCATCCGTAGGCCACGGCCTTCAGGAGCGCGATCAGCGTGGTCGGCGACGCCGGAATCACGCGCTGCAACACTCCCTGCTCGATCAGTCCGGGATCCTGTTCCAGCGCGGCGCTGAAAAACGTTTCGCCGGGAAGGAACATCACGACGAACTCTGGCGTGGCTTCGAACTGCTCCCAGTAGTTCTTGCCGCTGAGAGTTTTCATGTGATCGCGAACCTGCCGCGCATGATTGGCCAGACACACGCGCCGTGCATCTTCGTCCGTGGTTTCGAAGGCGTCAAGGAAAGCTTGCAGTGGCGTCTTCGCATCCACGACAACCTGTTTGCCGCCGGGCAGTTTTACCACCAGATCGGGGCGCAGCCTCCCGCTTTCCGTAGTCACAGACTCCTGCTCGGTAAAATCGCAATACGAAAGCATGCCGGCGATCTCGACCACGCGCCGCAACTGAATTTCTCCCCAGCGTCCGCGCACGTTGGGCGTGCGCAGCGCACGCACCAGATTGCCGGTCTCCGATTGCAGCTCTTTTTGGGTTGTGATCAGCGATTGCACCTGGGCGCGCAACTCGCCGTAGGCGTCGCCCCGCGCCACTTCCATCTGCTGAATCTGCGCGTCCACTTTATTCAGCGAGTCGCGCACTGGCGCGACCATGTCGGCCACGGCTTTCTGCCGGGCTTCGAGATCGCCCTTGGCCTGGCTTTGGAAGCGCTTTAAAGTCTCTTCCGCAATCACCAGGAAAGACGAGTTGTTGCTTTTCAACGCATCCGCGGCCATGGCTTTGAAGGCGTTGCGCAATTCTTCGCTGGCGCGCGTGACTAGCTCGATCTTTTCGTTGCTGGTCTTTCGTTCGGCATCCAGCGCGGATTCCACTCTGGCTTTGCCCGCCACCAAGTCGGTGTGAGCCTGCTGAAGCCGCGCCAGATCGGCCTTTCCAGCCGCTAATTCCTTCTCCATCAAGGACAATCGCGCACTCAGTCCGGCGGTGCGCGACCGCAGCACCAGCCATGCAATCACGCTGCCAAACAACAGGCCAATGACCCCACTGACACCTAGTTCCATAGCGAAGGTAACTTCTCCGGCTCGATTTCAGGTTCTAGCGTAGCACCAGCGGCAAGTTTGGGCTTGGAGTTCGGGTCCCCCAGGGCCGATGTTGTAGGCACAAGCGAATGCTAACGGCCTCCAGATCGACCGGAAGAAGAGTAACGGGAAGAAGAGTAATTGGTAGAAGGTTCGTGATGGCGCTTCTGCTAGTGGTAAGCGCCGCCTCGATTCCGCCGTCGGCTCGATTGATGGCTTCTTCCGATGAAAATCCGGATGCTGCGGAGAAACCCGCGCAGCAAGCGACTCTAAAACCAGCCTCGGCAACCTCCCCCGATATTCCTTTCAGCGACTACGATCCCGAGGCCGAACAGCAGCTTCTGAATCTGGCAAACCAGGCCAGAGCGCAAGCCGGAGCCCCGCGTCTGACGCTCGATGCCGGCATGAGCCAGACCGCCCGCGCCCACGCGGAAGCGATGTTTGCGGCGCGGCAACTTTCGCACCAGTTTGAGGGCGAGCCCTCCCTACCCCAGCGTCTGGCGGCGGCAACCCGCACTCAACTCGACCAGGAAGGCGAAAACGTTGCCCTCGATTTCGACGCCGAAAAAGGTCATCAACATTTAATGCTTTCCCCTCCGCACCGCGCGAACCTGCTCAACCCGGCGTACAACGTGGTCGGGTTCGGTGTGGTCCGCAGCGGCGACCGGCTCTACATTGTGCAAGACTTCGGCCACGCCCTCCCCAACTATTCCGCGGCGGAAGTGAAGGACCGGATTGCGGCAACGGTGGCGCAAGCGCGGCATGACGCGAAGCAAACTGACTTGGCACGCCACGACCTCCCTACCGCCGACGATGCCGCCTGCTCCATGGCGCAAGCCGACAAGCTGGGCACCGCCCCCGTTCATCAGCTTGCGCAAAGCTACACCGTGCTCACCTACACCAGCCTGCATCCCGAAACGCTGCCCGCAAATGCCAGCCACATGCTCGGCAGCCACAATCTGCGCAGCTTCTCAGTGGGCGCCTGCCACGCGCGCACGGAGACCTATCCCACGGGCGTGTATTGGGTGGTGTTGTCGCTGGACTGAGGGGGGACGGCACCCTAGACGCGAACCTGTTCGAAGTGCTTCAGCGTGGGCAAAGACCTAATGGACTTGCCCGACTTCTGCTGAGCAAGCCGGATTTCATACAGGCTTTGCAGATTCAGCCAGAATTCTGCAGTCGTGCCAAAGAAGTGAGCCAGGCGCAGCGCCGTGTCGCCGGTGATGGCGCGACGACCATTGAGGATTTCGGTAATGCGGTTAGTCGGAACTTCGATTTGCCGCGCCAGTTCGGCGGCGCTCATTCCCAACTCGCGAAGCTCTTCGGCCAGGTGTTCTCCGGGATGAATTGCAGTTATCGGCATTCCATTCTCCTAATGGTAGTCAACAATCTCTACGTTTGACGGACCGGACGCGCCTTTCGTCCACTCGAAGCATATTCGCCACCGATCATTGATGCGGACGCTGTATTGCCCTTTCCGGTCCGCCGTCAATACTTCAAAGCGGTTGCCGGGCAAAATGGCAAGATCCCCCAGCGTAACCGCCGCCTCCAGGCGATCCAACTTCAAGCGTGCGGAGCGCTCGATGCCGGAGAACGCCTTTACCCGTTTGCCGGCGGCAAAGTCTCTGGTCCGCTTGTCGCGATAACCGAGGATCACAACTCAGTGTAAACTTCTTTATGCGTTACGTAAAGCGTATTTTACGCGGGAGCCGCCTCCTGGTCCTGCGTTGATGCGCGTTGCAGTTCGCGTCAACGCAGGGACCCTCCCTGCACCCGCGACCAGTTCTCTGTGCTAACCTTGCCCTGCCCTCCGTCTGCGGTTTCCCATGGAATCTGCACACGATGTCCGCATCGGCACAGCTGGCTGGTCCTATAAAGACTGGGACGGCATCTTCTACCCTCCCGGCATGCAGCGCCGCAAGCAGCATCCCCTGGAGTATCTGGCACGCTTTTTCGACACCACCGAGATCAACAGCTCGTTTTACGGGCCTCTGAAGCCCGAGTGGGGAAAGCTGTGGTGCCGCAAAGTCGCGGCCGTGAATAAGAATTTTTTCTTCACGGCCAAGCTCTACCGCGCGTTCACCCATTCGCCCATCGCAGTGATGGAACCTACCTCGGCCGCCACGATTCGTCCCAGCGACGAAGACGAAGCCCGCACCCGCGAAGGCCTCGATGCCATCGCCAGCGAGGGACGGCTGGGCGCGCTGCTCATCCAGTTTCCGGTGTCGTTCAAGAACACTTCTCTCAACCGCGAGTATCTGGACCGCCTGCTGCGCCAGTTCATCGAATATCCGCGCGTGGTCGAAGTGCGCCACTCCAGTTGGAACGACGCCGCAACCCTGGCGGCGTTCACGCAAAAGAATGTTGGCTTCTGCAATATCGACCAGCCGCTGCTGGGGCGCTCGCTGGCCCCCACCGACCACGTGACTGCCGCGGTCGGCTACGTCCGCCTGCACGGCCGCAATTACGAGCACTGGTTTGCCGATCATGATTTTGCCCATCAGGGTTCTGCCGATCAAGGTTCCGACTCCGACCGTCGCAACGACCGCTATAACTATCTTTACAACCAGCGCGAACTGGCGGGATGGAAAGAAAGAATCGAAAGCGTAGCCGAGCGCGCGCAAACCACGTACGTGATCACCAACAATCACTTCGAAAGCAAAGCCGGAGTGAACGCGCTGGAACTGAAGGCCATGATCAGCGGCAAGCGAGTGCTGGCCCCGCCCACGCTGATTCAAAAATATCCCGAGCTGAGAAAGATTGCCGATCCCGCAGAAGACGCGCCAGCCTCCACCAGCAGGGAACTACCGCTCGAGGGTGCCCCATCCTAACGTGCCCCATCCTAACGTCGCCGAAATAGTCCGATCCCAACCCCACTCTTGTTTTGCGACGTTAGAGCATGCCCTGACCGAGGCAGCGAGTCGAAGGGCTAGTGGCGTGATTGCTTACCGATAACTCGCTCGATGAGAGCATTCAAGTTAATACCGATACCAAAGAAATTTGGCTGCAGCATCACCGCCCTGTTCGCTTTCTCGGCGAGAGTATCGCGAGTATCGCCGTTCTCGACTAGTTGGTGCAACAACTTGAGGACCTCGGCCTCTGTCTTCGGTTCGGGCTTAACATAACCAAGCAACTCCTGTACATCATACTCTCGGTCCGTTCCGTCCGGTATATAGGTTCTCGCACCTTTTGATTCCAAACGTAGCAAGTGCCTGTAAGTCACGAGCACCTCTGGTCGATCTGGCATCGGGACCTTTTCGACGGCGTTGATTTTCTCGAAACTATCATTGATTTCCCTCAAAGCGTAAGCGACTACTCCCAAGTACTCTCTGCGGTGCTCGCCATAGACCACAATGAATATTTTACGTTCAGTCTCGTCCTGCCGAACTATCGCCCGGGCGGCGATCGGGCGATTGTTCAAAACAACGCCACTACGCCACTGAAGACCAGCCTCAATGTCGCGGTGCATTCGAACGATGAGGCGAGCCAGGACTGACTTCGGTAAGAAATCGTACTCAATAACGAACCGGACAGACGGTTCATCTCCAATGCTGATTGATGGTTCCTCAATCGGCAGGATCGCAGGCAGAAGCACACTCCGCGAGTCGAGCTGATAGCACAATTCGAACTTCTTCATGATCTCAATAATGAAATGATGCTTTTCAGGGGGGTAGGTAATCTGAGGCAGCAAATCTTCGAGCCGGGCAGTGTCAAGAATGCCGCCTGCAGACATTATCTGTTTTGAGTTGACAATACGATAAACCCCCTGGGTCAGCCATCGCGGACTAATTACATTTGTGTCTCTGAGCGGAAGGTCGCCGAACCTGAGCGCGACGCCCAAGTCATGCAGGAACTCAATCAATGCCTCCTGTTCAGCTCCTTCCGTAATTCCCGCTTCCTCGCAAATGGTCCGATAATGTGAAGAGCTAATGAAGTCGTCTTGGAGCAATTCGATCCGCTCCTTGACGGCGAACCACGAAGACGGCCAGACAGTTGTTGCGTGATCCAATCGTGCCAACGTTGCGCTAAGCATGCGTTCAAATTCGACAACACCTTCGCTCGTAGCGCAAGAGACCCGCTGAAAGCCACGAATCCCCCGGTACTTCTCAGTAAGAAACCGACGGTTGACATCGAAAGATGGATTCTCGTCTATCTTGTTGATTACGATGATTACTGGAGAATCACCTCCGAATGCCTCTACATGTTTTAACCAATATTCTGTTTTTTCCTCGCGCTGTCCGTCGAGTACGAGCACGTAGGCACTTCGTTTTGACAAGAAGAACTGATGCGTAGCGTGCATAATCTCTTGTCCGCCGAAATCCCAAACATGCACCTTGAGGCGGCGATTGGCGAATGAGACGGCGTAATCCTCAATGTTGATGCCATGGGTCTGCTTCTCGTTAGGATCGAATTCTCGTCCTAGTAGTCGATTCATCAAGGAGGTCTTGCCTGAACCACCGTCACCGACGAGCATCACCTTGACCTCGTCGATTGAGCGCTTCGAGTCTTTTAGCGAGCGGAAGTAGGTTGCAACTGCGTTGCGGCCTCTTTTCACGACTTCCAGAGGTGGCACCTCAAACGGATTCCCCTTCAGATGAAGGCCGTCTTTATGGTCGCTAGCCGCAGAATACCAATTGAGCTCTGGCTCCACTACTTGTCTGGGCAATTCTCGTAAGCGATTACCGGATAAGTTGATGTAAGTGACAGCTGGGAGGGTGAACAGCTGAGGGGGGACGGAAGATAAGCCCATTCCGCTAAGGTCCACTGCGCGGAGCGTTCGCAGCTTGCCGATTGCCGCCGAAATAGAGCGGACATGTGTGCCACTTAAGTCGAGGAAACGGAGACCGGGCAGATCGAAGACTTCGTCAGGAAGAGAGTTGAGACGAAGATTCGCCAACTGCAGGACCTCAAGTGCCGCGCACTCACCAACGACCGACGGCAAGCTCTCTAGGAGGGTGCTGCTGATATCTAGAGATTGAAGATTCTTCCACCCGCCACCCGATTGCGGCAGGGCGCTGATCCGTGTGCCGCGCAGATCCAGATCAGTAATGTTCTGCATCCCGGCCACAAAGGTAACGTCACTGATCGCCGTTCCGGAGAGGCGCAGATACCGCAGCTTTTGCAGCCTCGTGAGGGATGATGGCAGTGTCGCAACCGGCGCCTGTGCAATGCTAAGCTCCTCAAGCGCCGCGAAGATGTCCAACCACTCGGGAACCTCCGTAAGAGGATTCGAGCCAACAAAAAGGGCCCTGAGAGACCTCAGACCATGTAATCCGAATGGAATCTCGCGGAACCTGTTGTTGTTAAATTTGAGGAGCCGTAGCTTACTAAGGGAACTGATGGATTCCGGCAGATCCTCTAGGCGATTACCGTTTAAACCAAGAACTTCCAACGAAGTCAGCTTTTCGAAGAAGGCATCCGGCAGCGCAGTCAGTCGATTACCAACCAGTCGGAGTGACTTCAACTGAATCAGTTCGCCAACCTCTTCGGGGACCGCATCTAAATCGAGATAGCTTAGGTTCAGACTCGTGACATGACCGTTCTCGTCGCTATAATACCCTGGGGACAAACGAGGCTTTTCGATACTGTCTTGAGACTTAGCCCGCGGCAGTTCCTGTCCGATAAGCTGTGAGATCTTCTGGAGAATGCCGTCATCCGCCATAGGGTGACCCTCGCGCCGGCCCGTCGTTCTGCACTCGACAAATGTTTCGAATATACCGTGAAATCGTCACCGCTCCGTCAACTCTGGCCACTCCATAGTACATTCAAGAATCACCGACTCCGCAATTGAATCGTGGCAAACGGCCTTCGCACCGCTGCGAGGCATCGCCCTGAATAGAAAGGATGGGCCGTCGCAGTGATAGGAAGGCCAAGAATTTTCCACAGCCCAGTTGTGACATCTAACCTTGTCCACAGCCCATCGCTTGCGCAATCATGGTCGAGGCCGTCACGGTCGGCACAAGCCCATCCGTCACGCCCGCAACTCCTTTGCTGTCTAGATTTTGACCTATAAGTCCTTTAGACCGCCGGATCTGGGAGGAATTTCGCGCTCACGTGATGATTCCAGAGATTGAGGAGGTGAAGGGGGATACCCCGATTTTCAGCGTGGGATTTCAGGATGGCTAACGGCGACCCGCTTTCGCGCCCATCGCGACGTGGTCCGACATGCGGCGTTTGTTGTAGCGCAGCGCAACGTTCATAAACACGTTGCCCAGGGAAGTTTCAAAGCAGATCATCAGAGCCTCCACGTCTTCGCTGGTTTTGTCGCCCTCGGCGGAGATCAGTAGCAAAGGAGGATGCACGCGGAAGTGAAAGCCCTGGTCGTTGAGCGCCGAGACGGCATTGCCCACCACCTGGTTCGCCAGTTCGAAGATGGTCTCTTTGATCAGCGTGTCGGATTCGGGCAGCTCGGCGCCCGCGTAGTGGCTGGCCACGCGCAGGGCGGTTTGCGGCTCCAGGTCCAGGATGATGCGGCCTTCGATGTCGCCGGTAAGCGTCACCATGCCGGCCACCCCTTTACGGCGGTAAGCTTGCTCCTCCATCGAGAGGTTGCCTACCTTGGTGGTGCCCTGCAGGCCTTGCGACAGCACGGCATCCGCCGCGTTGATGAAAGGCTGAATCAGCTCCATCTTCATGCGATTAGGCTCCCGCGCCGGCGGCGCCTGCCACCGAGCCGTCTTCTCCCATCACGTATTTGATGACCTCGTACAGCACTTCCGGCTTCACCGGCTTCTGTACGAAATGCCGCGCCCCGCGCTGCAATGCGGCCACAATGTTTTCCTGGTAGCCCACCGACGAGACCATCACGACGCGGGCTTCCGGATGCGCCTGCACGATCTTCTCGGCCGCCTCGATGCCCTCCATTTGCGGCATGGTGATATCCATGAGCACGATGTCGGGATGCGTGCGATCGAACTCGCTGATCGCGGTCAACCCGTCCCCAGCCTCGCCCGCCACCTGCCCGCCAAAAGTTTCGATCATGCGGGCCAGATTCTTGCGGGCGAACACGGAATCGTCCACGATCAAGTAGCGGACCGCCTGGCCGTCCTTGCTGCGTTTCACTGGTGCAAACTGTTCCATAACAATCTCCCCTTCCAATTTCAACACGGCGGTCTCCCGCCCGCCAGATGACTCAAGTCACCAGGCCCGATTCAGCAACCGTTTTCAATGCCCGGCGCGTAGTGCTTTGCCCGCGCCGCCGTTCTCTTTATGGACTTCGCTACTGCCACAAAGCGCTTGCAAGGTGGACGAAAGCACGTCCAATGCCACCACCCGCGTGGCATACCCACGTTCGACGGCGGCTTTGGGCATGCCGTAGACCACACAGGATTCTTCGCTCTGGGCGATGGTCATACCCCCCGCCTTCTTCACCTCGCCCAGTCCCAGCGCGCCGTCTTCGCCCATGCCGGTCATCAACACGCCGACGGCGAACCGGCCGAATTCCTCCGCCACGCTGTGGAACAAAACGTCCACGCTGGGGCGGTGGCCATTGACCGGAGCTTCGTCATTGAGCACCACAACGTCGCCCATGGGCAGCCGCTTTACCCTCATGTGCCGGCTTCCGGGACAGATGAGCACGCGCCCGGCCTGCAGCACGTCCCCGGATTGTGCCTCCTTCACCCGCAGAGCACACAAGTCGTCGAGACGGCGGGCAAACATTTCGGTGAAGCCCGATGGCATGTGTTGCACGACGAGCATCGTCCCCGGAAAGTCTGAAGGAAGTTGGGGCAGCAGGAACTCGAGGGCTTGCGGTCCCCCGGTGGAGATTCCGATGGCCACAGTCTTGGTGGGCGGCGGTCCGGATTTACCGGGTGTCACTTTTTCCAGGCGGGCCGGTTCTTTCGGCAAGGTTCCCGGGCGTACTACTTTGCAATCGGCGGCTGCCTTGATTTTTGCGATCAACTCGCGGGCCGCGTCCGCCATGTGCAGCGTCGCATCCTGCGGCTTCGAGACAAAATCGACGGCGCCCAATCCCAGCGCCTTGAAGGTGATCGAGGCGCCCTCGGTCGAATGCGAACTGACCACAATGACCGGCAACGGTTGCCGGCGCATAATCTCTTTCAAGGTGTCGATGCCGTTCATGCCGGGCATTTGCAGATCGAGCGTGATCACGTTGGGCTGCAGTTCTTCGATCTTTTTCAGGCAGAAGTTCCCATCCATCGCCGTGCCCACCACTTCGATGGAGGGGTCCGCTTCCAGCATTTGCGGGATCAGCTTTCGCATCAAGGCGGAATCGTCCACCACCAGCACCCGGACCTTGGTCATGCCCGGCCTCCTGCGGCGCTCACAGCCAGCCGCGCCCGGTCGGCGTCGTTGAGCAAGAGGCCATAGTGGGCCACGCCCGTCTCTTCCGGACGCGACCGCGAGACATGTTCCACCACCGCAGGCAGATTCAGGATCAGAACCACCTTCCCATCTCCCAGGATCGAAGCGCCGTTCACCAGATCGGTGGAGAAGGTCTGGTCGTCCAAGGCTTTGATCACCAATTCTTCTTCTCCTTCCAACGCGTCGACGATCAGTCCATATTTCTTCTCGCCCACGGTGATCACCAGCACAAACAGCTTGTTCGACTTCCCGTCTCCAGCGGCGCGGCGCCCCAGGCGCAGCAGAGGCAGCACTTGATTGCGCAATTGCAAAACCTCGTAGTTGTCGACCTGGTGGACTTCGGCTTCCGTGGTGCGGGCAATCTGGTTCACCGCGTTCAGCGGAATGGCGTACAAGCGCTGCTCCACCCAGAACATGAGCGCCTTGATGATGGCCAGCGTCAGCGGCAGCTTCAGCCGGAACGTCGTGCCCTGGCCGGCATGAGTCTCAGTGTGAATTGTGGCTTTCAGCCGGTGGAGGACGCTTTGCACCACGTCCATTCCAACTCCGCGCCCGGAGACTTCGGTTACCACTTCGGCGGTGCTGAATCCTGGCCGGAAGATGAGTTCCAGCGCCTCGGCGTCGCTCAAGCGCGCCGCTTCTTCGGCCGTGACGATCCCTAGCTCTATCCCCTTGGCGCGAATCTTCTGGGCATCGATGCCCCGCCCGTCGTCGCCGATCTCCACCACCACCTGATTGCCCTGATGAAGCGCATTCAGCCGGATCTTCCCCCGCGGTGGCTTGCCCAAGCTGCGGCGCTCCTCGGGCGGTTCAATGCCGTGACTGACCGCATTGCGCACCAGATGCGTAAGCGGTTCGGCAATGGCATCGAGAATGCCCTTGTCGAGGTCCGTTTCCTGTCCGCTCAGTTCCAAATCCACTTCGCGCCCGCACTGCCGCGCCACATCGCGCACGATGCGCGGAAAGCGGCGGAATAGCTGGTCCACCGGCACCATGCGGATCTTCATGACCGAGCGCTGTAGATCGTTCAACACCCGCGCCTGAAAGGCCATGGCGTCGGAAAACTTGCCGCGCAACAGGTCTTTGGGATAGCGCTTGCCAAATTCGTTCAGCGCCAGCTGCAACATCGACTTGCCAATGATGAGTTCTCCGACCAGGTTGAGAACGCTGTCGATCCTTCCCGCTTCCACCCGCAGGATGTTCTCCGCCGTGGTTGGCGCCGGAAGTTCTGGCGCCGGGGCCGGTGCCGCAGCGGGAACTTGGCGTTGGACGGGTGCCTCCGCAGCCGGGCTCACTGGAAGCGGCTTCCCTTGAGGCGGGTTCACCTCAAAGTTCACGGGAGCTGCGATCGCTGGCTTCAACGCCTGTGGAACCGGCGCGGCCGCGTCATCGGCCTTCGCGGAAACCTTCGCCTTAGCGGCGGCTGTGAGCAGGATCACGCTGGCATCGGCCGTAATGGTCGGGATGCGGGACTTGGCGCCGATCTGCGCCTCCGAGTGCGAACTGGCCAATACGAATTCCACCTGCTTGGTGGCGGCTGACGACTTTGCATCGGGCCGCACCACCAGTACTTGACCCACCCCGCTGATGGCATTCTGAATCAGTTGCCGCGCCGCGATCGGCATGGGGCAGTGGGGATCGATTTTCACCACGACGTGATACAGGGCCACACCGGCAGCCTGCGCCTGGGCCATGGCGCGCTTCTCGGAATCCGTCCAGTCTTTGCCGGAGTGCAGGTCCGGCGCGGAGGATTTCTTCTTGCGCCGCGATTTCTTGGCGGGGACGGATGTCAGTTCGTCGATTCGTTTGCGCAGAGCGTCCGTGGCGGGCATCGGACCTCCACCGCGGTAAGCCGCGATCATAAGCGTGAAGACATCCGCAGCCGCAAACGCGATCTCCGCCAAGGCTCCGTGGGCGGCGGCGGTCTCCAGGGAAAGCGCATCCTCGAACTGGTGCGCCAGTTCGCTCAACTCGCCCAGCCCGCAAGCCGCCGAGTCGCCCTTCAGGGTGTGCACCGTGCGCCGGATGGAGCGCACGATCTCCTCGTCGCCGGGATGTTTCTCCAGCTTCAGAGATTCTTCGTTCAGGGCTTGCAGCAGTTCCTGCGAGGTCTCAAAGAACAACTCTCGCAGTTCCAGGCCGCGCTCATCGGGCGCATCTGTCATTCGCGCACCTCCAGACGCTGATAAGCCGTGCCGCTGTCGCGGTGCACCATCTGGAATTTATCGGTCAGGCCCAGCAGGCTTTCCGCGTGCCCCACGAACAGGTAGCCGCCCGGGTTCAGGCAGCGGTAAAACTTTTCGATCAGCCGCTTTTGTTCCGCTTCGTCGAAATACATCATCACGTTCCGGCAGAAGATCACATCGTTGCGCTGCGGCAGGTACTCCGTCTTTAGATTGTGAAAGTCGAAGTGAACCATTTCCTTTAGCGCCTTCTTGATGGCGTAGCGGTCGCCGGTCTTGTCGAAGTAGCGCAGCCGGAAGGTATAATCGACGGCCCCCATCTGATGCTCGCTGTAAGTGCCTTCCTGTCCGGCGCGCAGCACCGAGTAACTGATGTCGCTGGCCAGAATTTCCACCCTCCACGGCGGCGGGATCAGCGGTTTGGGCAGCGTCATCTCCACCGGCAGCGGATTGCGCAGGTAATAGTAGGCCAGGGTGTCGGCCGCCATCATACCCAGCGTATAGGCCTCCTGCCCGGTGGAGCATCCCGCGCTCCAAACCCGCACGGAATATTCCCGGTGCGCCTGCTTCTGTTTCAGCATCTCCTCGAGCACGTATTTCTGGAAAAGGTCCAACTGCGCCTTGTGCCGGAAGAAGCTGGTTTCATTGACGGTCAGGTTCTCCACCAGCTTGGCCAGTTCCGCCTTGCCCTCCTGGCTGATCAGCAGCCGGTAGTAGGAGTAGAAGGAATCGACGCGGCATTCCCTCAGCCGCCGCAACAGGCGGTCCTGCAGGAAGTGCATGCGGCGCTCGTCGAAATGCATGCCGCACTCCTGATACACGAGTGCCTGCAGCAGCTTCAGTTCCGCTTCCGTCAAAATGGGAGCTGGTGCCGCTCCGAATGTACTCATGCGTCCTCACGTCCCCCGCGCCCGTCGTTCACTTCGTTTCCATCCCGGCTGTCATCGCAAGAATCCACCCGAATCACTTGGCTACCGCGGCTCCGCGCGCGTCCGTCTTGGCGGCTTTACTCTCCGCGCCTTCGCGCTGCTGCAGCAGGCTGGCTGGAGCCAGCAGTTTGGTCATATCCAGCAAAACGACCAGACGGCCCCGAACTTTTCCCAACCCGGTAACGCAGTTCAACCCACCCTCCTGGAATGCGGCGGGCGGCGCTTCCACGTCTTCGCTCGGAATCTTCAGTACCTCGGACGCCGAATCGACGATCAATCCAGCCAGCCTTCCGGAGTGCTCCACCACCAGAATCCGGTTCCGTTTCTTAAGCGTGGCTTGCTTCTGGCCAAAGCGCTTGCGCAAATCCATGACCGAGACGATCTTGCCCCGCAGGTTAATCACGCCCTCCAGATAGTCGGGCGCGTCGGGCACGGCCGTGATCTCGGGAACCCGCACGATTTCATGCAACGACGTGATGGGCACGCCATAGGTCTCGCGCCCGATCTGGAAACCCACGATATGGAGTTCGCGATTCATAGGTCCTCGTATCCGCTAGTAACGCGATCCCGCCGTGGCGCGCCGCGCGTTCTGCGCCTTCTCATCCCCCGCCGGCGGCCGCGAGCCCGAAGCCTCGTCCAGCGTAAAGCGGTCCATGAAGTCGAGCAGGCCGCGCGACATCTTCGACATCTGCTCGGCCGAAGCCGCCAGTTCGGTCGATCCCGAAGTCAACTGCTGCACCAGTTCGCGCATCCGCTCCATGGCTTTCACCACGGCCTGCGCTCCTGAGGCTTGCTCTTCGACCGCGGAATTGATTTCGTGCGTGATCTCGTTCAGCCGGGTAGTCGCCCGGGCAATCTGCGACGAGCCGTGGGATTGTTCGTTGGTGGCCGCACCGATCTCCTGCGCGAACTTGTAAACTTCGGTGACCACGTTTGAGATCTTGCGCAGCGCCGCGTTGAGTTCGCCGCCCAGATCCAGGCCTTCGTTCACAATCCCGGTCGAGCGGTCCATGTTTTCCACGGCCTTGCGGGCTTCCTTCTGAATGCTCTGGATGAGTTCGGAAATTTCCTTGGTCGATTGCGCCGACTTCTCCGCCAGCTTGCGCACTTCGTCGGCCACCACCGCGAAGCCCAGGCCGTGCTCGCCGGCGCGCGCCGCTTCGATGGCCGCGTTCAGCGCCAGCAGGTTGGTTTGTTCCGCCAGGTCGTCGATGACCTCGATAATCTTTCCAATATCGTCGGCGCGCTGTCCCAGAGCTCCGATGATTTCTCCCGAACTGGTGATGGTTGCGTTGATGCGGTTCAGGCCATCCGTGGCCTTTTCCATGGTGGTGATGCCGCTGTGCACTTCTTCCCGGGAGCGGTTCGAAATGTCGAGCAGCACCTTGGCGGTATCGGCCACGCGCTGAATGGAAGCCACCATCTGATCGATGGAAGCCGAGGTCTCGCTCACGCTGGAAGCCTGTACCTGCGTGCTCTTCACCATGTTCTGTACGTTCACGCTCATCTCGTGCATGGTGCTGGTGACTTCATCGATGGCCGAGGAAGCCTGCAAACCGATCTTGGCCGAATCGTCGGAGGCGTTCGCCACCTGCCCGGACGCGCTGGCCACCTGGGACGAGGCGTCCCGCGTGCTGCGCACTATGCGGGCCAGTCCTTCCACCATCCGGGCGAAAGCGTTGCCCAGGGTATCGCGCGTGGATCGCGGCTTGACCTCAACCCTGAGATCTCCGCCGGCAATCGACTCGGAGACGCCCGCCATCTCTTTGAGGTAGGTGACCATCTGGGCGAAGCTGCGGGCCAGTTCTCCGATCTCGTCCTCGCGTTTCACCCCTACTTGGCGGTCCATTTGCAATCGATTGAGGGACTCGAAAGTGTGCTCCAGATCGCCGGTATCGCCGATTTGCCGCGAAACGGTCATCAGGTTGGTCAGCGGTCCGGTGATCGATTTGGCCGTGGTGACGGCCACCCAAGTCCCCACACTCAGCGCGATCAGCATGGTAACCACGGAGAACAAAATGGTCAGCGCGCTGGCCGTTTCATCCGATTTGCGCCGCGCATCCACCAGTTTGCGGTTTTCCCCGTCGGCCAGATCCAGCGCATCCGTGGAGTTCTTCACCCACGAGGATGCGTCTTTCTGCAGGTAATAGATCTGTAATTCCGCTACGGTGGCGTTGCCGGAGTCCACATCCTTGCGCTTCTCGATCAGAGGCTGGGCAAACTCTTTGCTCCAGGCCTGTTCCAACTGGTCTACCTTGTCCAGCGCGGTGCGCTCCTGTTCGGAATTCGCCAGCGCGTTGCCCTGCTGCAATTTGTCGCTGAGCGTGCGCAGGCCCTCATTCATCCGGTCCACTTCGCGGCTGTCGCCACTGAGCAGGTAATTGCTCAGGTACAAGCGGTTCTGCATCATCTGAAAGCGAACTTCATTGGTGGCATTTGCCAACTCCAACGAAGCGGTGGCCGCCGCCTTGGCGGCGTGCTCCCGTTGCACCGCCAGCAGGTTCACGATGAACATCACCACTACCATGCCCAGGATGATGCCGAAATTTTTATACAGCTTCTTGCCGATCGTCATGCCGTTTCCTCCCGGCCGCTGTCTGCCTTGTGCCCTATTGATGAGGATCGAATTTGAAATCCACCACACCCGTGCTCTCCACCGCCGCCGGCTCAAAGCGCCACTTCTTGGCCGCCTCCAGCGCCGCTGTGGCCAGCACCGGATGCCCGCCCACCACCTTCGCTTCCTTCACCGTGCCGTTCGGGGCGACCACCACCTGCACCTTTACCGTTCCCGTGATGTTCATCTTGCGCGCCAGTTCGGGATACGCCGGCTGCACCTTAGTCTTGGCCCGGCGCACGATTTCGTTGTCGGAATTCTGAGCCCGAATGCCCAGCGTGCCCATCCCAGCCACCATCACAACCACTGCCAACATCGTTCCAGTTCGTCGAAAAGACACAATTACTCCTTGGCAACAATCTTGGTAATCCCATTGGAGCAACGACGGGGCCACCCGTCACTCTTCGAGAAAACCAAAGTCACTCTCTGCATCTGTCTGTAAAAGCAAACACTTAACCCAACCGGCCACACCTCCCGATGCCTCCGTTCGAGCATGAGTCGCGTCTCATCTTGGATGGTCGCCAGGGATCGTTCTCAAACTGAGAGGCTGAAGCTCCTTAATTCTCGGGATTTCACACTTAGGCACCCCTTCTTCCATTTCACTTGACTCAAATTGAGATGGAGGGTTATTTTTCCATTAGATTCAATCACTTGTGAGAATAGCCAAAATCCTCTGTCGGCAAGCGGTGACCATCTGAACATGGCAGGAGGCAATTCGACGCCGTCGCCGGAAGCCCGGCTCCAGACCAACTCCGACGAGGCTTTTCAGAAACTCCTTCTGCGGATCGCCGTCAAGGCCGCGGAACGCTCCGATCCCATCTCGCTGATCCAGCTTTTCTGCAGCGCTACCCGCGAGTTTTTCCAGTGCACCGGGGTTTATTTCTGGCGGCGCCATGCGGGCGACGAACTCGTCGGGGAACAGGCCGACGGCAAGCTGGCCGGGCGTTTCATCGGCCTCCGTCTTCTTCCTCGACAAAGCGCCGTTACCGCCGAGGCGGTCCGCTCCCGCCGGACTATTTTCGCCAATCGCGTAAGCTCCGCCGCTTTCCCGGCAGCCCGCGAATTTGAGGCCCGTTCCCTCATGGCCGCTCCTTTGGTGGTCCTCGATGAAGTCATCGGCGCAGCGACCTTCCTACATGATTCCGAGGACGATTTTTTTAATGAAGACTTGGCTGCCAAGGCCACGATTCTGGCCGGACAACTGGGTAGCCTGCTGGAAGCGACGCGGCTGGTCGAAGTTTCGCGCGAGGAACACCGCCGCGCTGAAATCCTGGCCGAGGCAGCCACTGCACTCCACGGAACTCCGGACGTAGACGCTGTCATTGAGGCGCTCGCCGACCGCCTCCGTGTGCTATTGCGCACCCGTCTGGTGTCGGTTCTACTCCGCCGTGAAGGACCCTTCGAGCTGCGCGCTGTCTCCGCCGAAACGCCCCAGTTAGCCACTTCTTTCCGGGCCCGCCATGACCGCCAAACCATCCGCTTCGCCGCCGATCTGGCGCAACGCGCGGTCTCCGCCGGAGAGGCCATCGCCATCTCGGTTAGCGGCGATCAACACTCGCTCGGCAGCGTAATCTCTCCCGGCACGCTCATTGCCGCGCCCTTCCGCACGGCACGCACGCAAGGAGCGATTCTTGTCTATCCGCGTGCCGAGGGCGGCTTCAGCCCCGAGGAGAAATCTCTGGTATCCATCATCGCCGGCTTCGGCGCGGTTGCCGTGGCTCACGCTGAACTCTGTGCCACGGCGCAAAGCCAGGCCCGCGAACTCCATCAGTTGCTGGAGATCTCCTCCCATCTCAGCTCCAGCGGCGATCTCGAACATTTTCTGCAGGCGTTCGTTGTCCGCGCCGCCGATTTCCTGGGTTTCGGCCGTTGCCTTATGGCGCTGCTCGAGGACGGCCAGTTCCGGGTGCGCTATTGCGTCATTCGCGGCGAGGCGCAGCGCGTCGATAACGTTTTTCCAGAGGGCATCGCCACCCGTGCCCTCCGGACCAGAGAAGTTTTTTGGTCCGACGACCTCAGTCAGGAGGCCGGCGCCGATCCGCAGATGATTGCGCGCTACGGCGGCCGGCAGTTGCTCGCGGTGCCCCTGCTCGGCGCCGACGGAAGCGTGCTCGGCATGTTCGGGGTGCTCGACCGTCTCGGCGATACCGGTATTTCGCACGAGGATATTCGCCGCGCCCGGGCTCTCGCCGCCCAGGTTTCGGTGGCGCTCGAAGTGGCTCACAACCTGCACCAGTCCGAACTGAACCGCCAGCGCTCCGATGTCTTAATTCAACTGGCCCGCGAAATCGATGGCCTGCTGCGCCTTCCGGATTTCGCCCGCAAGTTTGTCGATCGCGCCATCGCATTGGCTGGTGCGCGCGCCGGCGCTTTTGCCCTGTTTCAGGATGGACGATTCCAGACCGTCGCTCTGCATTCACTGCCCCCCGCTGGCGTGCCTGTGTCAAGTGAACCTGGCCCCCCGGCCAGTCCGTCAAGAGACGCTCTTCCCGGCGATCCTCCAGACCACGACCACACTTCCGAAACCCGCGCCGCCGAAACTCGCGCCCGCGCCGAGGATCACATCCTGCAGCAGCGCTTCGCCCAATCCCTTTCCCATCTGGTCGCCAAGCGCGCCGATACCATCGTTTCGGGCTCGGCCGCCGATCTTCTCGGAACTGAGCTGGCCTCGAGTTTGGGTTGGAACGATTGCATCGCCGTCCGTCTGCCCGGCTCCAACGGAGAACTCGCCGGTTTACTCTGCCTTTCCGGACGATCGCTCCCCCTCGTCGCCGAAGACCGCGACTTGCTCGAAGCCATCGCCGGCCACGCCGCCATGGCCCTGGAAAATGCCCGCCTGTTCACTCGCATCGAACAGGCGAACCGGCACTGGCTGGAAATCTTTGACGCCATCACCGACCTGATCGTGGTGCACGATGAAACCGACAAAGTCCTGCGCGTGAACCGTTCCCTGGCCGCCATGATCGGCGTCGCCCCCAGCGAATTGATCGGCGTCAACATGCGCGCACTCCTGGCTCTCACCAGCGAACCCACTCTTTATTCCTGCCCGTTCTGCCGGTCCATGGGCGAAGACACCGACGAGTTCGTTCATCCCGCCCTCGACCGCGTTTTCCTGGTTTCCACCTCGCGAGTGCACGGCGCTTCCGGCGAAAATCTTCAAACCATCCACGTACTGAAAGACATCACCGACCGCCGCGAGGCCGAGCGCCGTTATCGTGAATTGTTCGACAACATCCAGGAGGGACTATTCTTCAGCACTCCCGCGGGCCGCTTCATCGAAGTCAATGACGCTCTGGTGGCCATGCTCGGCTACTCCAGCCGCGAAGAACTTCTGCAGGTGGATATTCCCAGCCAGGTCTATTTCTCCCCCGAACAGCGCCTGTTCCACAGCAAGACCATGGAGGAGAATGGCCAGCTGCGGAACTTTGAGGCCACGCTGCGCCGCAAGAACGGCTCTCCCATCTACGTCCTTATCAACGCCTTCGGCATGTACGACAATCTTGGCCGGCTGCTGCAGATTCGCGGCCTCATGCTCAACGTCACCGGCCTGCACACCTTTCAATCGGAGCTGCAGCGCGAGCGCGACTTCTCCGGCAAAATCCTCAGCAATACGCAAAGCTTCATCCTGGTCTCGGACACCACGGGCCTCATCAGCTACGCCAACCGCCGCTGGTCCGAAGCCGGTTTCGAGCAGCGCGAACTTCTCGGCCGTCCCTTGCTGGAGTTGGCCGCCCCCGGCTATGTCCGTCCGCTTTCGGACGCGTTGCAGGCCACTCTGCGCGGGGGACAAGTCGACAACCTCGAACTCCAGATCATGCGCGGCAGCGGCCACGCCGGCCAGTTCTCCGTCAACCTCAGCCCCATGCGCGACGAACAGAACAACATCAACAGCATCGTCGTGGTCATGACCGATATCACCGACTCCGCCGAACTCCGCGACAAGCTCGTTCACGCCGAAAAAATGGCCGCCGTCGGACAACTCGTCTCCGGCGTTGCCCACGAAGTAAATAATCCATTGACCGCAATTCTCGGCTTTGCCGACCTGCTCCTTGAGAATCCCGAGCTTCCCGAAACTGCCCGCAAAGATCTTCGCGTCATCCTGCAGGAAGCGCAGCGCACCAAGCAGATCGTGCAGAACCTGCTCAGCTTCGCCCGCCAGATGCCGCCGCAGCGCAACCCCGTGCAGCTCAACCTGATTCTGCGCCGCACCATCCAACTGCGTTCCTACGACTTCAACAGCCACGGCGTCGACATCGTCGAACACCTCGACGAAGGCCTGCCCGAGGTCATCGGCGACGCCCACCAGTTGCAGCAGGTTTTCCTCAATATCCTGAACAACGCCTACGACGCCGTGCACGAAGTCGGCCGCCCCGCGCGCATCGAAATCATGACTACAAAGGCCGGCAACGCCGTCGAAGTTTCCTTCCGCGACAACGGTTACGGCATCTCTCACCCCGACCGCATTTTCGATCCCTTCTTCACCACCAAAGAGGTTGGCAAGGGGACCGGCCTCGGCCTTAGCATCTGCTACGGCATCGTGAAGGAGCACGGAGGCGAGATTCTCTGCCACAACAATACCGCCGGGCAGGGCGCCACTTTCATCGTCCGCTTTCCCGCAGCGCCCCACACTGCCTCTCTGGGTGTGGCCGCAGGAGTGATCCAAAAATGACCAGCCCTGTTATCCGTCCCGCCACACTGCCAGTCTTACTTATCGAGGATGAGCCCTCCATCATGGCCTTGGTGAGCGCCACCCTCGAACGCAATGGCTATGAAGTCGCCTGCATCGAATCCGGCGCCGAAGCTCTGCGCCTGCTCGAAAAAGGCCAATACCTCGGCGTGGTCTCCGACATGCGCACCCCCGGCGGCGTCGACGGCGCTCAGGTTCACTCCTGGATTTCCGCCCATCGCCCCGATCTCGTCGACAAAGTCGTAATCATTACCGGCGATTATGCCAACGAAGAAACTGTCGCCACCCTGCGCAAGATCGGCGCACTCTATCTCGAAAAGCCTTTCCGCGTGCAGGATCTCATCTCCGCCGTCGAAAAAACTATGGGGAGATCCCGGTGAGCCCCGTGTTAACCCCCACGCTGACCAAAGACGAACTCCGCATCCGCCTGCTCGTAGTCGACGACGATCAGAGCATCCGCAAGCTCTGCATGACCGTCGGCGAGGCTTTGGGTTTTATCTGCCTCGAAGCCGATAGCGGCGAATCCGCCCTCGGCCTGCTCGAGGAGCAGCCCGTCCACATGATTCTCAGCGACATGGTCATGCCACACATGTCCGGTCTCGAATTCCTGGAGAAGGTCAAGAAACTTCTGCCCCGCACCGAAGTCGCGCTCATGACCGGACACGGCTCCATCGAAACCGCCGTCCAATCCATGCGCCTCGGCGCCTACGACTACATCACCAAACCGTTTTCTCCGCTCGAAGAATTGCGCTTGTTCTTGCGCCGCATGGCCGAAAAAGTCCGCCTGGTCGAGGAAAACGAATTCCTGCGCCAGCGCATGGATTCTGAAACCGCCGTGCATGGCATCATCGGTTCCTCCGCCAAGATTCAGGAAGTGCTGCGCGTCGCCTCGCGTCTCAAGGACACGCGCACCTCCGTTCTTATTTCCGGCGAAAGCGGTACCGGCAAAGAGCTGGTCGCACGCGCCATTCACTTCCGCGGAGCCTTCGCCAACCGTCCCTTCGTGGCCGTCGATTGCGGCTCGCTCGTCCCCACGCTGATCGAGAGCGAACTCTTCGGCTACGAAAAAGGAGCCTTCACCGGCGCCCTGAAATCCAAGCAGGGACTCTTTCAATCCGCCGACACCGGCTCGGTTTTCCTCGACGAAATCGGCGAACTGCCCCTGGAGTTGCAAGCCAAACTGCTGCGCGTGCTGCAGGAAAAAGAGGTGCGTCCCGTGGGCAGCAACCAGCGCGTGAAAGTGGATGTGCGCGTCATCGCCGCCACCAACCACGATCTCGAGGCCTCCTACAAAAACGGAACCTTCCGCAAAGATCTTTATTTCCGCCTCAACGTCGTCACCGTACATGTTCCCCCGTTGCGCGAGCGCCGCAGCGATATTCCCATGCTGGTGAATTGGTTTTGCGAGCGTTACGCTCCGGGCGCGGACCTGCGCGTTTCGAGCGCCGCCATGAAATCTCTCATGAACTATGACTGGCCGGGCAACGTGCGCGAGTTGGAAAACTGCGTCGAGCGCGCCGTCGCCCTGGGCAACGGGACTCTCATCGACCTCGGCGATCTTCCTCCCTCCATCGCCGCCCTCGATTCTTCCGCGTCTCGCCCGCCCTCGGGTTCCGTGCCCGAATTGGTTTCCGATCTCGCGGCCGCTGCCGAGTCGCGTTCTGTCGATACCGCCGCCTCAACTCCGCTCTCCACCACCGATCTCGAAGACATCGAACGCGCCACCATCCAGCGCGTCTTCGAACAAGTGAAGGGCGACAAAGCCCTCGCCGGACGCATGCTCGGCATCAGCCGCGCCACCCTCTACCGCAAACTCAAGCGCTATAACATCACCGGAACCCCAACTTCCGCACCTTCCAGCCACACGCTGCAGTAAGCGTCCGCCCTTGACTATGCTCGTGTGGGACGGACACTCTTGTCCGTCGCTTTTGACTTTGAACTTTGATTTTGATTTTGACCTTGGCTCTGAAGGGGCCATCGGGGCCAAGCCCCGCAAGGACGCAGAAAGGCGGCAGTCCTCCTGCGGCTCCGCAACGCAAAACAGCCCCGATAGCCAATCGGGGCTGTTTCAAAAATAAGTACCAGACGCTGCTTGCCAGTCCCAACGATAGCTCATTGCCGTGCGTTGTCAAGATGCCTCAATAGCAGAACCCAGTGCTCAGAAATGTCTGAAACAACAATCCCCAGAGATCGCCCGCCGCCCCGCCCAGCAAACCCCCGCATGACACCAGTAACTTTATTTCCTCCCCCATCTTGCAGTACCTTGGTGTAGTGGCCAGAAGTTTGTAATCGTACGCGCACTCGCGCCTGCCCCTTGAGTAGAAGAGGAGAAGAGAAGACATGAGCCGCTCCGTAGTCGTCCGTTTGTTTCTCGTCGGTTTCCTTGTCACCGCCCTATTCACGGGATGCTCGCGCGATCCCAACGTCCGTAAGCAAAAGTATCTGGAGAGCGGCGACCGTTATTTCGAAAAAGGCAAGTACCGCGAAGCCGCCATCCAATATTCCAACGCCCTGCAGGTCAACTCCCGGTTCGCCCAGGCGCACTACCAACTGGGGCAAACTTATCTCAAACTCAACGACGGTAATCGCGCTTTTCAGGAACTCTCCCGCGCCGTCGAGCTGGCTCCCGACAACTATCGCGCCCATATCGACCTGGCCAATCTTTTAATCAGCGCGCGCAATCCCGACCGCCCCGCCGATCCGGATTACCTGAAGCAGGCGCGCGTTCACCTCGATCTTCTCCGCGAAAAGCAGCCCCAGAATCCCGAAGTCTTCGAGGCTTGGGCCGACTACTACTCGGCGCAGAACAATTTGGCCGCGGCCCTGCAGGAGATGCAGAACGGAATCGCCGCCGATCCCAATCGATCGGAATCTTACCTGGAATTGGCGCTGCTCCAGTTGCGCTCCAACCTGCCCGACCAAGCCGAAGTGAGTTTCAAGAAAGCCGCCGGTCTTGACCCGAAGGCCATGAATGCCCAACTGGCTCTCGGAGGCTTCTACCAGTCGCGCAACCGCATGCCCGAAGCCGAACAGCAATTCCAGCACGCCATCGAACTCGCGCCCAAGGATCCCGCCCCTCGCGAAGCGCTGGTGCGGCTTTATATGACGGAGGGCAAGAAGGCCGAAACCGAAGCGCTGTTGAAACAGGCCAAGAGCGACCTGGCGGACAATTCCGAAGGCTATCGCATGCTCGGCGATTACTATTTCGCCAGCGGCGATCTGGACAAAGCCGTTGCCGAGTATTCCTCGCTGTATAGCGGCCATCCCAAAGACGTGCTGGTCAAGAAGAACTACATCCAGATCTTGATTCTGAAGAACCGTCTGGCCGAAGCCGGCAAGCTGAACGACGAAGTCCTCAAGGCGAATCCGCATGACGTGGAAGCGCTGGTCTATCGCGGCCAGATACAGCTCCGCCAGAACGACGCCGGCGGCGCCGTCAACTCCTTGCAGCAGGCTTTGAAAAACGATTCCGGCAACGCCGTGGCTCACTATCAACTCGGCCTCGCTTTTGACCTGCAGCATAACGACGAGCGCGCCGAATCGGAGTGGCGCGAGGCGGCGCGCCTGCATCCCGATCTCACGGATGCGCAACGCGCCCTGGCCGCTCTGGAAATACGCCGCGGCGATGTCGATGCTCTCACCCAAACCGCGCAGCAGATCGTCGCCAACGCGCCCTACGCTCCCGATGGCTACATGATGCGCGCGCTGGTGGAAATGAATCGCCAGAAATACCCGGATGCGCAGCAAGACCTGACCAAGGCGATGGGGCTGGCTCCGGGAAGCCCGGCTCCCTATGTGCAGATGGGCAACCTTCATCAACTGCAGAAGCAATACGCCGAGGCGATCAAGTTCTACCAGCAGGCGTTCGATAAGGACGCCGCATCCACCGATGCCCTGCAGGGAATTATGAATGCCTATCTGGCGCAGAAGCAGCCCGATCAGGCGGTGGCCGCGGCGCGGACGCAGATTGCCAAGTCGCCGAACACCAGCGGCTTTTACGATCTGTTGGGAACCGCGCTGTTCGATAACAAGAAAGACTTCAGCGGCGCCGAGGCTGCGTTCCAGAAGGCGGTCGAACTCGATAAGAATAATTCCGACGCATTGTTGAAGCTGGGCCAGGTGCAGGCCGCGCAAGGCTCGGTGAGCCAGGCTCTCGCCTTGTATCGGCAGTCCATCAAGGATCACCCCCGCGAGATCGCTTTCTACATTCTTGCCGGCGAAATGTATGAATCGCAAAGCGACTGGAATAATGCGAAGGCTATGTACCAGAAGGTGCTGGAGATTAAGCCGGATGATCCGCTGGCCTCAAACAATCTGGCGTATGTGATGCTGCAACAGGGCGGCAACGTGGACGTGGCGCTGGCCATGGCGCAGACGGCGCGCCGCGGCATGCCCAACTCCGCGAATGCGGCCGACACTTTGGGCTGGGCTTATTTCCAGAAAGGCGTGTACCGGTCCGCCATCGATATGTTCCAGGAGTCGCTGCGGCTCAACCAGAAGCGGGGTGCGGCCGACGATCCTACCGTCCACTATCATCTGGGACTGGCTTACCAGAAAGTGAACCAGCCGGCGCAGGCGCGCCAGCAACTGGAGCGCGCGTTGAAGATCAATCCCAACAACAGCGACGCGCGCAAAGCGCTCTCGGAGCTGCGCGGGTAGTCCCAGCCACTACCAGAACCGGATTGAGGTTTTGACGGAGCGTCCCTGTACAGTGCGACATGTTCAGCCCCGAGTTGAGACGGCGGTCTCACCATGAGACTGCGGTCGCGTCGAGGGTTGCGTTGTCTCGACCGAGGCCTCGATTGCGATGCGCTAACTTGCTGAAAACTCTGGCGCCTGAGTGCTAATCCTTCCGTTCCGCATGATGGTCCCGGTCGTGCTCCTGATTCTTGCGTAACCGCGTGTTCCGGCTCCCCAAAGCTCTTCCTAACCGGGAAGAGGGGGAGCCCAACCGCACTTGGAGTGGGGGCGGGAGAGCAGCAGGTTCCTCACCGGGCTTTCAGCCGATTCGGAATGACAAGAGTTTCTTATGGCGCAACAAGCCACAGCTCAATCGCGGGCGGCGCAGACCAGCACGGTGGCCGACTTGGCGCGCTTTTTTCCGGAAGCGACGCCGGTGCGGATTCCGGTGCAGTTTACGCGCAGCCATCAGACCAGTGACGGCAGGCGGTCGGGCGGCCTGGGTTTACCGGAGAACGCCTTACCGGAGAACGCCTTACCCGAGAACGCCTTGCCGGAGAGTGTCGTGCCGGAAAGCACCGTGATTGAATTTGGCACCTCGCGCGAAGTTTTGTTTGCCTGCACTATGCCGCTGGAGTTTGCCGACGTGCTGCGGCTGCGCAATTCGGATGGCTCGCTCGATACGGAAGCGTCCGTGGTGGCAGTGCAGTACCATCCCGGCGCGACGGCGGTGGCGGCGCGCTTTCTCAACTCGGTTCCTAACTGGATCGTGAAATCATGACACCATCAACGCAGCCGTCATCGCCTGCTCTAGATTACGCGGCGCTGTGGTCGAACGCGCGCCGCTTACATCCTATTTACACCGAACTGGCGCGCGAATTCGTAATTGACGCTCCCCCCTGCGCAGTCCTTAACGAGCCGGTGGATGCGCCGGATCGCGAAACCGTGGAGCAGGCGCAGCAATGGCTGCGGGATATGGATGACCGCATCCAGGTGCACCAGTTGCGCCAGTTTCTGCAGACCAGTTCGCTGGTTGATCGCGACGGGCTGGCCGCGCTGGTGCGGCATTTTCTGGCCAAGACGGCGCACACCGATTCGGCGCGCGACAAAATTGATTTTCTGCTGGTGCAGTATTTCAGCCAGGTCGCGCCGGCCGAACTGGACGACAACGGAGCCGATCTCGCTTATGTGGCCCAGGGATTGGAGCCGGTGCTGGGCCAGGTGGAACTGAAGGCTCCGGTGTGGCTGAACGCGCTGGATCGGGTGCTCGAGGCCGCGCGCCGTTGCCGGTCGCTGGACGACCTGCTGCACGGTGGCGTGCTGGAGGCGGGACGCAAGGCCAAGGCTCAGGCCGGCGATTTGTTTTACCTGCCGGTCGCGCTGGTGGCGTTCACCCGCTTTGGATATCTGATGCGGCGCGCCTTCTTCCGCCTCATGCTCACCGATCTGAATAACATTCTGGATGGTCTGACCGAGTTGGAAGAAAAAGGCGTGGCGACGATCGACTGCCGGCGCGCCCAGTTCTCGGCGCAAGAGCCGATTGCGCGGCTGCGCATGATTTGCCAGTCGTGGAAGGTGATGTTCCAGGCGGAATATTCTTCGGGTCAGCCGCTGCGCATGTTGGTGGACCTGCGGGCGTCGGTCAACTTCGCGCTGGGGCGCGGCGCGGAGGCTGAAGGTGGCGGGAAGGCGGCGGCAGCTGCTGCGAAGGCTGCGCCGGCCAAGCCTGCAGCGCGCGCTGCGGCTGTCGCGGGGGGTGCGGCAAAGGCCGCTGCGCCGGTGAAGACTGCACCGAAAGCGGCCGAGCAACCGAAAACCAGGTTCGCCGTGGCGAATGAAGATGCTCCGGAATTTGAAGTCTCCGCGGCGGCGCCGGAATGGAATCCGGTTGAGGACTCCCAGCCGCGGAAGAAGAAATAGCTTGGACCGTTCACTGGACCTCCAGTGGAAGAGAGATTCAGGACTCCCGTGAACCATGCGGGGCTCCCAACAGAGGAAGCTTGCAAGTGGATCATCCGACAGTGCTGGTTATCTCCGACGACGTGGAGTTTTCGCGAAGCATCACGGCGCGCTGGCAGGCGGAGCGCAGCGTGCCCGCGTTCACCGTGCTCGGCGGAGATCTGTGGCCGCGCAGCGTCGATAACTTTGAGGTCGCCATTGTGGGGCCGCTCCGGCGCGAACTGTTATCGGTGATTATCGAACCTCTGCACTCGACGTTGCAGCCTTTGTTTTGCGTTTGCCAGGATGCAGCCACGGCGAAACTGGTGCGCGAGCGATGGCCGCGGACCTCGGTGCTGCGCCAGGACGATAACTGGCTTGATGTTTTAGTCCTGGCCGCGGGCGAAGCGGTACACCGCGCGGCTGCGGAAGCCCGCGCCCGAGTTGCCGAACAGAACTGCTCCGCGCTGGAACGGCACGCGATGCTGGGCCGCTACATGCTGGAGATGCGGCATGGCTTGAACAATGCGCTCACCTCGCTGCTGGGAAATTCCGATCTGCTGTTGCAGGAACCGGGCAGCCTGTCGGCGCCGGTGCGCGGGCAGATTGAAACCATTCGCAATATGACGCTGCGCATCCACGAGGTGATGCAGCGTTTCTCGTCTTTGGAAAACGAAATGAACGTGGTGGCTCAACAGGCGGAACGCGACTCCGGGAGGGTCCGTGCCGCAGCCGCCGCAGCAGCGGCATGCGATTGAGCCAGCACCGAGCGTTGAGATTAAAAACTGAGAACTGAGAGCTAAAAACTGAGAACTGAGAACTGAGAACTGAGAACTGAGAACTGAGAACTGAGAACTGAGAACTGAGAACTGAGAACTGATTCACCCTCCCCGGGCAATGTGCCGATCTCATAGATGTTGGCGTGAGAGCTTCTCTTGGAAAAAGGCTTATGCATAAGCTAATTGCAACCAGCACCATTCTGGAGCACGAACTTTCGGAACTGCGGCTGCTGGTCGAGCGGCAAACCGGAGTGGTTCTCGATTGTCCCAACAGCGCGCTGGCCGCGCATCTTGCCGACTTCACGGAGACGCAGGAATTGGATTCGTCCACCACTCTGCTGGACCGCCTTCGTTCTCCAGAACAGGATCCTTCGACCCTGCCGTCACTGCTGGACGGGCTGCTCAATACGAATACTGGATTCTTCCGCCATTCCGGAGCGCTCAATGCGTTGACGCGGCAGGTGCTGCCGCAGCTCTGGGCTCGCAAGTCGGCCGACACTCCCGGCCCCATCCGCATCTGGAGCGCGGGCTGCGCTACCGGAGAAGAAACTTATTCCATCGCCATGGCCGTCTGCGACGCGGTGAACCCAGCCAACGTGAGCGTGGCGAATAACGGTTGCGGCCCGAGTAACGGCACCGGCAAGACCAACGGTCGAAACGGAGGCATCGCGGAAAACTCCCAAGGCACGCCGGCCCCGCCTGCAAAACTGAGTCCGGGGTGCTCGATTCACATCGTTGGCAGCGATCTGCTGCCGCGCAATATCGAAACCGCGGATCGCGGGGTATACCCACAGTCGGCGCTGGACGGCCTGCCCCCGGCCACGATTCGGAACTATTTTTCGAAGATCGGCACGCCCGCCGCTGCCTCGAATTCCGCGCCGAGCGATGCCGATGCCGAAAGCCAGCTCGAAAAAAGGGATGGTTCTTCCGCCGAACCGCAGCCACCCACTGCCAGCGCCGCGCATCTGCTGGTGAAGCCACGCCTGCGCAGCCTGGTCACGTTCAACTGTATGAACCTGGCCCGTCCCGGCTACATTGGCCGCTTCGACTGCATCTTCTGCATGGACGTGCTGCCTCACTTCTCGCGCGTCCAGCGCCTCGCCGTACTCGAGCGCCTGCACCTCTACCTTGAGCCCGGCGGATACCTCTTTCTGAGTCAGACCGAAAAGCTGGCCGCGTCCAACCTGAACTTCCGCTCCGAAACCTTCGACGGTTACACCTTTCACCGCAAGCCCCTGGCCGCCAGCGCGGCGTACGGGCGGTAAGCTAGCTCACAATATCTCTACTCTCGCGCTCCCGCATGCGTCGATCAAGTCTTGGTCCAATGTTGCCAACGGAAGGCCATTGGCTTTGGCAAGGTCAAGATAAGCGGCATCGTAAGGGGTCAAGCCGTATTCGCGGCTGAGGGACTGGATCCGGTCGAACACTACGTCGGCTTGTAATCCCTCCAGCACAATCGGAAGCGTTGCCAAGTCGTCTAGGAAGGTGCGGATGAGGTCACGGGAAATCCGGCTTCCGCTTTTCCCCAACCAGCAGGGCGTTCAGGACTTCGTGCGGCCAGAACGAGGGCGCAATCGCCGAGTCGCCGCGTTGGAACATTTGGGCGACTCTCTGGGCCAGGGCAGAGTGTTCATCGGGGAAGCACCAGGTCAGCACCACCGACGCATCCACGACAAACCGGCTCACCGGCGTCCTTCATTGATCAAATCTTTGATTTTGAGCCCGCGCAACGACAGCTTATGCCGCTTGCCGAAACTCCCCAGCCGCTCGGCCGCGTCTGCGGCGGGACTCTTTCCCTCGATCTTTCCCATGCGCTCTTTCAGCAGTTCTCCCAACAGCCGGGAAACGCTGGTATCCCGCCTGGCAGCCTCGATGCGGGCCCATTGGGCGACGTCTTCTTCCAGGGTCACAGTCACGTTGCGGAGGCGGTTCGTGGGGGACACGAAAGCAGTGTAACACGAAAATCGTGTACCTTGCAATAATGGCGTCATCCCGAGATCCGGCGTACTTCAGCCGGGTGAGGGATCTCTCGCGCAGTTTAACTTGCCCATTTCGTCTATTTTATCTAAAATAGACAAATGCGAACCGTCTCCGCCACGGACGCCAAGCAACGTTTAGCCGCGCTCCTCGATGCCGCCCAGCGCGAACCAGTCCTCATTCGCCGCCAGAATCGCGATGTTGCGGTGATCATGTCCGTAGAGGAATACGACCGTATTCGTGGCGTTGATGATGACGAGTTTGAGCGATTCTGTGATCGCGTAAGTGCCCAGGCAAAAGCTCGCGGGTTAACTGAAGAAATCCTCGCCGACATATTGAAAGACTGATGCGTACCCGCCAGCGCGTCGTCGTTGACACCAATGTACTGGTCAGCCGGCTTCTTGCGGCGGAATCGATTCCGGGTCTGGCCGTCCGTGAGGCCAGGCGAAGGGGCCGCCTCTTGGTTTCCGACGCCACGATGTACGAACTTGCCGAAGTTCTCTCTCGGGAAAAGTTCGACCGTTACGTCAGCCTGGAACAACGAAAACAGTTCCTCCGCCAGCTTGGCCGTATTGCAGAACTTGTTCCCATCATTCAAGTTATCCGCGAGTGCCGCGATCCGAAGGACGACAAGTTTTTGGAAGTTGCGCTGAATGGCAGGGCGGATGTGATTATTACTGGCGACGTGGACTTGCTCGCGCTGCATCCGTGGCGGGGAATCGCGATTGTGTCTCCGAGGAATTACTAAGCGTGATCGCGGTACCGAAAGGTATCAGTCTCCTAAGTCCGCGTCCCTGCCGAAATCTTCGTCGGCATCCACGATATAAACTCGGCAGGGGTACAAACTTTTACAAGCGTTTCTAAAGGCTTCGGCTTAGTTACGGCATTAACGAATGTTACATCCAGGGTAACGAAGGCATCGATTCCGTTGTACTCCGCCTCCCAGACATGATAGAGGTCAGCCGCGTGGGCCCCGCCGGTACGTTTCAGAAACTTGAGAAAGCGAGGATGATGTATCTGAGCGAGAAAAGCGTGCCATGCTTTCCTCGCTCCGTTGGGAGTGTAGCTCGCATCGATTGTGAATCCTCTGGCAATCGGCGCACGGGCATGTCCGATCTTGATACCCGAAAAAACATCGAATTCGCCCAGGCCGAAGCCAGCGGGGCGAAAATTAAGGAATTCCGCAAGCGTCTCGTCGCTCTCATAGAGTGTCACAAGCCCCCGCCTGGACATCCCTGCGATCACGCCGAGGGATTCGTAAATCGCCTTGCACTGCTCGGGGGTCTGACCTCGAAGAATTCGTGGTACTGGGGTTTCATCGATCCACGTTACGAATCTACCGCCGCGGTGCTCGCTGCGACGCGTGTAGGCCCAGGAGTGTGTATGCACCGAAAGGCGAACATTAGTGTCAAGCAATGCGCTTATGTTTTTCACGCAAACAAGAACTCCTTCGTCCGCAACTCCTTAATCGTATCTCTCAACTTCGCCGCTTTCTCGAACTCAAACCGCTTTGCCGCCTCACGCATGTCGCTTTCGAGTTTGCCGATGTAGCCATCCAACTCTTCCTGCGACTTGAATTCCGGCATGCCGTCGGCTTCGCTGCCGGTCAAGTCGGTGTAATCGGCGGCGACGATCCCCGCCAGCGTCATGTCCAGCGAACGCACGATCGACTTCGGCGTGATTCCATTCTCTTCGTTGTAAGCGGTCTGAATCGCACGCCGCCGCAACGTCTCATCCATCGCCCGCTTCATCGAATCCGTCATGCGATCAGCGTAAAGAATCGCACGCCCGTGCAGATGCCGCGCGCAGCGTCCGATGGTCTGGATCAACGATCCCCACGACCGCAGAAAGCCTTCTTTATCCGCATCGAGAATCGCCACCAGCGACACTTCCGGCAAATCCAGTCCCTCGCGCAATAGATTGATGCCGATCAATACATCGAACTCGCCCTTGCGCAGATCGCGCAGAATCTTTACCCGCTCCAGCGTTTCAATCTCCGAGTGCATGTAGCGGCACTTCACGCCCACTTCCGCGTAATACTCGGCGAGGTCTTCGGACATACGCTTGGTCAGCGTGGTCACCAGCACGCGTTCGCCCTTCTCCACGCGCGCCCGAATCTCATGCAGCAGATCGTCGATCTGTCCCTTTACCGGACGCACCTCGACCTCAGGATCGATCAATCCCGTCGGCCGAATAATCTGCTCCACCACCACGCCCGCCGACTTAGTCAGCTCATAAGGCCCCGGCGTCGCCGAAACGTAAACGAGTTGGTTGGTGCGATGCTCGAATTCCTCAAACGTCAGCGGCCGGTTATCCAGCGCCGAAGGCATGCGGAAGCCATACTCCACCAGCGTTTCCTTGCGCGAGCGGTCCCCTGCATACATGCCGCGCAACTGCGGCACGGTCTGGTGCGATTCGTCGATGAACATCAAAAAATCGCGCGGAAAATAATCCAGCAGCGTCGGCGGAGGCTCGCCCGGCATCCGTCCCGTAAAATGCCGCGAATAATTTTCGATGCCGTGGCAGTAGCCCATCACCTTAATCATTTCCAGATCGAACTTCACGCGCTGATGAATGCGCTGCGACTCAACCGCGCGCCCTTGCTTCTCCAGTTCCACTTCCCACCACGCCAGCTCTTTCTTGATCGACTCCACCGCCGACGCGCGCGTCTCATCTTTCATCACATAGTGCGTCTTGGGATAAATCGGCAGCCGCATATACTTCTGCTTCACCGTGCTGAACAAGGGATCGATCTGCGCCAGCGACTCCACTTGATCTCCCCACAACTCGATGCGGTAAGCCATGTCGTCGTAGGTAGGGAAGACTTCGATCACGTCGCCGCGCACGCGAAATGTTCCGCGCTTGAACTCGCCGTTGGTGCGCTCGTAAAGAATGTCGACCAGCTTGTGCGTGATGTCTTCGCGCGCGATCTTCTGGCCTTTTTCCAGAAACAGCATCATCCCGTAATAAGCTTCAGGCGAGCCCAGGCCGTAGATGCAGCTCACCGAGGCCACAATCAGCGCATCGCGGCGCTCAAATAAAGACCGGGTCGCCGAAAGCCGCAGCTTGTCGAGCTCATCGTTGATGGTCGCTTCTTTTTCAATGAACAGGTCGGCGGCCGGAACGTAAGCCTCGGGCTGGTAGTAGTCGTAATAGGAAACAAAATACTCGACTGCGTTATGCGGAAAGAAATTCTTGAACTCATGATAGAGCTGCGCGGCCAGCGTTTTGTTATGAGCCATCACCAGCGTCGGACGGTTCACCGCTTCGATCACCTTGGCCATGGTGTAAGTCTTGCCCGATCCAGTAACGCCCAGCAAAACCTGATGCTGCTCGCGGTCATACACCCCGCGCAGCAGCGACTCGATGGCGCGGCCCTGATCCCCCTGTGGCTTGTAATCGGAAACGAGTTTGAAGTCCATGAAAAGCAACTCTTAGCTGTTAGCTCTTAGCCCCTATTAGTTGTCATTCCGAGCGAAGCGAGGAATCTGCTGTCCTCGCGGCCATCCTCACAGACTGCAAGTTTGTCGGATGAGAATCCTCCTATTATATCGCTTGCAAAAAGTTGGTTCGGAGCTGCCGTGCGGAAAGAAATCCGCGAAAATCCGCGTGAATCCGTGGCAAAAGAAGTTTTCATCCTGCTGACCGCTACAACTCCGCCAGCACCCGATGCACTAGATAAATGGATATCGATCCTTCGCCCACGGCCGAGGCCACGCGCTTCACATTTCCAGCGCGGACATCGCCCACGGCAAAAACTCCAGGCAGGCTGGTCTCCAGCATGAGCGGCACCCGGGGAAGTGTCCATTTGAACTCATTCGCGATCGGATCCAGATCGCGCCCGGTAAGAATGAAGCCCTTGCTGTCGAGTGCCACGCACCCCTTCAGCCACTCGGTCCGCGGAGACGCGCCCGCCATAATGAACACGTGCCGGATCTCATGGGTCGACGTCTCGCCACTGCCCTTGTCCTGCCAAGTCACGCGTTCCAGCTGTGTATCGCCGTCAAGGCCGACTATTTCCGTACAGTAGTGCATCTCGATCGCGGGATTTTCTTCGATGCGCTGAATCAGGTAGCGCGACATCGTATCCGACAACTGGCTCGCCCGCACCAGCATGTGGACCTTGCCCGCGGTCTGCGACAAGTACACCGCGGCCTGGCCCGCTGAGTTTCCACCCCCGACTACAATCACGTCTTCTTTCCCGCACAATTGCGCCTCAATGTAAGTTGCTCCGTAGTAAACGCCCTGGCCTTCAAACTTCTTCAGGTTGTCGATTTTCGGTTTGTTGTATTGCGCGCCGCTGGCAATCACCACCGTGCGCGCGCGAATAGTTTGGCCGCAGTCCACGCTCAACTCATACGGTCGCCGCTCGCAATTCAACTTCATTACGTTGGCGGCGACCAGCACCTTGGCGCCAAATTTTTGCGCCTGCGCGGCGGCGCGGTTGGCCAGTTCCTGCCCCGAAATACCCATGGGGAAGCCAAGATAGTTTTCGATCTTGGAACTCGATCCCGCCTGCCCGCCCGGAGCCTCGGCCTCGATCACCAAAACGTCCAGACCTTCCGAGGCGGCATAAACAGCCGCAGCCAGGCCGGAGGGTCCCGCGCCCACGATCACCAGATCCCGTACTTCCGACGCCGTGATGTGCGCGTTGAGCCCGAGGCACTTCGCCAGCTCCTGAATCGACGGGCTGCGCAGCACCGTGCGGTTGTTGCAGATGACCACGGGGATTTCTTCCAGCGTGACCTGAAAATGGTCGAGCAAATCCTGGTAGGTGGAATCTGCGTCGAGATCCACATACGTGTGCGGATGCCCGTTGCGGGAGAGAAACTCGCGCAGCCGCAGCGTCTGGGCCGAGTGCCGCGATCCCAAAAGAATCACGTTCCCCCGGCCGCGGTTGATCAGTTCCACGCGGCGCAGGATGAAGGCGCGCATGAAGATCTCGCTCAGTTCCGCGTCTCTCGCCACCAGCGTGCGCAAATCCTGGTTGCTCATCTCCAGGAATTCGCCGGCCGCCGTGACCCGTCCGCGCACCAGGCAGCGGCGCCCCGAGATCATCGTAATTTCTCCCGTGAACGCTCCGGCGTCGTGTTGGACGATCGGGCTCTCCCCCCTCATATCCGGCTGCACAATTTCCATGCTTCCGGAAAGCAGCACGAAAAATGGGATGTCGCTGTCGCCCGGCTCGAACAGAATGTTGCCTGCGTTCACTTTTCGTACCTTGCTCAACGCACGGATGCGGCCGATCTGCTCCGCATTCAAAGTCGGAAAGGCCTCACCACGGATATCAGCCTGCAGAGGCGTCAACTGGGAAGACATGGTTTCTCCCGGCAAAAGGCAAATTGAACTAGATTGAGATTAGTAGATGACGCTGACAGCGGTTCGGGTTCAAAGCGTGTTCCCGTGGAGGGTGCGGCGAGTTGAGGAAGGAAGTCGGCCAACAACCGCCGTCATTTTCTCTGCACATCCTCTACCGCCAAAATCCTCGCAGTGGCGCGGAACTTCTTGTAATCGTGAAAGGTCTGCTCCACATCCACGTTGAAGTTCTTGAGCAGGGCGAGGCGCACGTCAACTTTTGCCGTAACCTGGCGCGGCAGCCACACCTCATCATTCACCCGCGTCTGTTCCAGAAGAAAGCGCGAACCCTTGTGAAAGCGCGCCAAAAACAATCCCCAGGAAATTGTATCCAGGCATTCCACGTCCATTTTGGCCAGCTGCAGATCGCTCTTGTCGATCCACACCCGCCCGCGGAATTTCGACAGAAACTTCGATTCCTTCATGTGCGGCACAAAGCCCGGCCGCGGCTCGCCATCGATCACCCAGGCCTCGCGCCCGCCCACAAGTTCCGTTCCCACCAACTTAAAGTCATAGGCGTCGGCCACCTCATGCACAAACTGGCGGTCGTGTTCGCGATCTTTCTCTTCTTTTTCCTCGCGCTTCCTGCGATCGTTCTCGGATTCGTTCTTGCGCTTGTCGACGATCTTCTGAATCTTCTCTTCTTCTTTGGCCGCGTCCTTGGCATCGAGTGGCTTGTCGTCTTTTTCGATTAGCCGCTGCACTTGTTCGCCGTAGAGTTCCATCACTTCGTAAGTCTTCACTTCGGTGGACTTGGTTTGCCCCTTGCCATCCAGCCTGTTCTCGACATCGCGCTCGATGTAGGTGTAATCGCGCAGCCGCTTGTCGTATTCTCGATGTCCTTGTCGGCAACCACGCGAAACAGATGCTGCATCTGCTCCTGCGACAGTTTGCCTTTCGCATCGGGCTTCAGGTCGGGCAGGGAAGCGGTGTCCGCCGATGAAGTGCCTTGGATTGCCGGCGCTGCATCCGCCGGAGGCTGATCCTGCCCGAACACGGCGAGGCCGCCAAACACAACAAGGAGCAGAGCCAGACGCGAACTTCTGATGACGGGCATTATGCTCTTAGAAGGCCGCGGGGTCGATCAGGATGCATAAAAATCGCCCTTACTCATTGCCGCTCGTCTTGTACGCCTTGCCTAAACACTCCCCTTGAAACAGCCGCTCGTCCACGCGATGCAGGCGCTTGGCCATCGCCGGAGTGATCAGCGGGTAATGCTTGATATCGAACAAGTGAAAGACGATAAACCACACCGGCTTGTCGGTGGTCATCCAGTTCTGGCGATCGAAGCGCTTCAGGTTGACCGGGACGGAAAACCTCCGCAACGTGCGCTCCCGGCGCAGGTTGAAATATCCGTTGAAGTAAGTCAACGCCAGCTCGCGCAGCGTGCGATGGATGGGCTCGCGCCAGCGGCATCCGGTGTAGTTCGATTTAGCCACGGCGCCCCAGCATCCGTTCTGGCGAAAGATGGCGATCACGTGATCGGTGTCGTGTTCGGCTTCAAAATCGAGCAGCAGCGGCGGATATCCATTGGCGCGCAGCGCCGCCGCCGCGAAGATCGCGCCTTCCAGGCAGTGCGCCGTCCCCTCCGCCAGCACCCGCCGCGGCGACCATGCCGTGTCCGCCAGATGATAAGGAGCATCGTCGAGAAACTTCTGAATGCCGTAGGGATCTTTCATGCTGCGCAGCTTGCGCAGCTCCGAAGGTGTGAAGCCGGTTGCATCGCTCATGGTCGCATGAGTTTACATGAGAGCCGGGCAGGAGAAGAATAAGTGAGCCAGGGCGTCCGCTTGCCGCCGTTAAGCGAATACCTCGGCTAGTTCCTGCGGCGCGTCCACCAGCACGTCCGGCGGGCACTCCCCCAGCGTGTGCGGAGCGAAGCCGTAACTCACGCCCACCGTCCACAGGCCGGCATTGCGGCCGGTTTCGATGTCCACGTGGGAGTCGCCGACGATCGCCGCTTCTTCCGGGCGCACGCCGTGCTCTTCGAGCAGCTTGCGCGCGCCTTCGGGGTCGGGCTTTTTGGTGGCAAAACTATTTCCGCCATAGATCTGGGCGAAGAACGGACCCAATCCCAGCGCCTCCACGATGGCACGCGAGGGGATGACGGGTTTATTAGTCAGCACAGCCATCCGGCGTGCAACTCCGCTCGATTTTCTACCGCCATTGCCGCCGGGGCCTTCGTGCGATGAATTCTGAATCGCGCTGAGGGCTTCGTGGATTCCGGCGTAGACCGTGGTGTGGTCGAGCTTGTGTTCGCGGTAATAAGACAAGAAGAACTGCAGGCCCTGGCGCACGAGGGCCTCGTCAACCGTCTCGCCGCCGAGCGCGCGTTGAATCAGAATCGGGGCGCCGTCGCCCACGTAGCTGGCGATGAGGTCATCGGGCAACGCCGCCCGTCCGATGTGGCGTAGCGCGGCGTTCACCGAGTGCACCAGATCGAGGCGCGAATCGATCAGCGTGCCGTCGAGATCGAAGATCACCAGCTTGATCGATTGCGGGTTGAAAGCGCGGCGGGTCTGGATCATGCCCTTTCAAGGATAAATGATGGGAGCATTTAGCACTCAGCACTCACCCGGGGGTAGTGGGCTACAGGGGAACGGTGTGTGACCGTTGTATTTTATTCACCGCCCGGAATGCCTGCTTCAATTCCGGGGAGCTTTCCGTGCAAGCGGGATTTGCCATGAGTGCCGCGATTACCTCACGGATCGCATGAAGGAACCAGTCTTCTTTGGCCTCTAGCCGAATGCGCTTTAGCAGCTTTGTGAATTCTTCCATCAAGACCTGGTGGGAATCGCCACGGGCACTGAATGCTGCTATTTCGATAGCGTCCCGCAGGGCAACCTTGCCGAGGCGCACCACGAACACCTTCTCGAAGGCCCATTCCATAGCGGGAATAACGACGTCCCGGTAGTCATCCTTCGGGAGGAATATGCCTCGCGTCAGCATCAATTGCAGAAAGCGTTCTGACGCGAACTCCAGCCCCGGATCGTTCGATGTAACCACACCGATGATTTTTGCTACCAGCAACTCGCGTTGCCCAATCGGAAGGTTTGCTACGTCTGCCGCCGTCAGAGACTCAAGATGCAACGCTATTTCGTGGAGTTTGCCGTACATGAGTAACTCGGACAGCGGCTTGGCTGGAATTTGCAATGCGCCCGATAATTGAGAGCTAAAAAGCTTAACGCTTTCCAATCGTCTTGGTTTGGCGTCTATACAAGCATTTATGAGGTCGTCCATTGCAGGAGGGATTGTCTCATTTGAATTCGACAATGGTTCGTAACTGCCGTGCGCCAACGGATGACCCGCAAGAGTCTCATAAAGCGTGACACCGAGGGAATAGACATCGGCCCGTTCGTCAACCGGCTCTCCGGCGTGCTGTTCTGGCGACATGTAACCAAGCGTCCCCACCACATAGCCAGACTTTGTTAGTTTTCTGCCATCCTCTGCCGAAATCGCAATGCCGAAATCAACGAGGTAAGCCGATTCTTTATTTGGGGTGATGATGATGTTTTCCGGTTTCACGTCCCTATGAATAATGCCTAATTTATGAGCGTGATCCAATGCCGAAGCCAATTGATGAAACCAGACCCGAGCTTGGGTAATTGGAACCGCCCCCGTATCGCTGATAATCTGACGAAGGGTTGTGCCTTCGATAAACTGGAAGATAATCAGGAATTTCTCGTCCTCGAAATCAACGTCATAAATTGACGGAATATTCGGGTGTGACATCTTAGCAAGGGTCCTGGCTTCCCGCCGGAAACGTTCTCGGTCGGATTCGTTAGCTTGGTCCAAGAGCGGACTAAGCACCTTGACCGCAACGTCACGGTCTAGGGCGTTGTCTTTCCCGTGGATGACCTTGGCAAATCCGCCGGAACCATGTATGGCTGTCTGGAAGCTGAATCGCTCCATCGGTATCACCTCAGTTTTAAGGGGGCCCAGAATTGACCAGACTCGGTACGTTTGGCAAGCCATTAGACCATCTCCACCTATAGAAAGTCCAGATTTAATGAAAAAAATCAAGCAGCCCACCACCTACCTGGGCGTGGGTGACCCCGTTTGCGCATTGCCGCGAACTCGGCGCACCCCGCAGTGCCCCGTATAATTCCGCCATGGCGAAAAGTTGGAAGACGCGCTTGATTCACTCCGATGTGCGGGTGCCGGAGGGATACCGGTCGCTGGCGAGTCCGGTGTACCGCGGCTCGACCACGCTGTTTCCCGACGCCGCTTCGGTCGACGACAGTTGGGATCAATACGAAGTGGGCTATACCTACGGCCTCTACGGCACGCCCACCACGCTGGAACTCGCGGGAAAAATCTGTGAACTGGAAAAGGGCTACCGGACCATCGTTACGCCCGGAGGCCAGGGCGCGATTTCGCTGATCAACCTGGCGTTTCTGAAGAGCGGCGATCATATTCTGATTCCGGAAAGCGTCTACACGCCGAATCGCAAGCTGGCTCGCAATGTGTTGCGGCGGTTCGGAGTGGAAACCACCTTTTATCCTCCGGAAATCGGCGGCGGGATCGGCGCCCTGCAGATCCGCGCTCTGCAGATTGAAGATCTGCTGCGCGAGAACACGCGGCTGGTCTGGTGTGAGAGTCCGGGATCGATCACCATGGAAGTGCAGGACGTGCCGGCCATCGCCGCGGCCGCACATGTCCGCGGAGTGCTCGTGGCGCTCGATAACACGTGGTCTGCCGGAGTGCATTTTGACGCGTTTGCGCACGGCGTCGACGTCACGATGCAAGCTCTGACAAAGTATGTGGCCGGGCATAGCGACGCGCTGCTGGGTTCGGTGACGGTGCAGGATCCTAAGCTCTACCAGCAATTAGGCGCGACGCAGCAGCTTCTGGGGAGCGCGGCCTCGCCCGACGATTGCAGCCTGGCCCTGCGCGGCATGCGAACCATGGCGGTGCGCCTCAAGCACATCGAAGCCTCGGCCCTGCAGATCGCGCGCCGGCTGGCCGCGCGGCCGGAGATCGAGCGCGTGCTGCATCCCGCGCTGGCAAGCTCGCCCGGGCACGAACTGTGGAAGCGCGACTTCACCGGCTCGACGGGTGTTTTTTCCATCGTCTTCAAACCGGCAGCTACAAAAGCCCAGGTGCTGCAATTTGTGGACGAACTGGAGCTGTTCGAAATCGGCTATAGCTGGGGCGGCGTCACCAGTCTGGCCGTAGCCTATGACTTCCACGGCTCCAAAGGGCGTCCAGACTACGGCCACCGCATCGTGCGGCTGAACATTGGGCTGGAAGATACGGAAGATTTGATCGAAGACCTGGAGCGCTGCCTAAGAAAAGTGTGGGGTGGATGACTACGTGCTGGCTTTGCGCCTGGTGACCGGGATCCCGATACCTCGCCTCCGCTGCGACAGGTGGCCTTTGCGCGGGTGCTTTCGTCCGGCCTTCGGAGTAAACTTGGAATGTTGCCAGGAGTGTCGTCCCAATGGCCTCACTAAACAGCGTGATCACCAGAGACCCAGATCTGCTCGGGGGAACGCCGGTTTTTCGCGGGACGCGTGTCCCTTTTCAGGCGCTCCTCGACTACCTCGAAGGCGGACAGACACTGGGCGAGTTCCTTGACGATTTTCCTACGGTGACCCCGTTCATGCCCTGCCAAGCAGCTCGTCTCTAGCGAATTGTAATGAAGCTGCTGCACAGTTAAGATTTGTCAGGTTCTTCCTCGGACTTTGGAATCCATCCCTCTACTTCGTGAAAGTCCGCCTGCGACTTTATCTCCGCGATCCTCGGCGCTTCTGAGATAACCACGAGATCGGGCATACCCTCAAAGTGCGCCCGATTGTTCGTCACCAACGGGATCGAATGTCGAATGGCGCACGCGGCAATCCAAAGGTCATTGTCGGCCACAACTCTTCCTGTTTCCTGCAATTTTGCTTTTAACTTTCCGTACGTCTCGCACAAGGCGAGGTCATAGGGCACGATCACCGTAGAGCGTAACCGTGCGTGCAAATCCGCTACTCTGCGGGCACCCCACTTTCTCTTTTCCGCCCAGAACAGCAATTCGCCGACCGTGACGAACGCCAGAGCTACGAGCCGCCCTTGCACGTGGGGACGATAGAGTGCGGCCCGTGTATCGCCTTTTAGCGAGTATGAGAAAACGTCGGTGTCTACTAGAACAGACTCAATGGGATTTGCCGTACCGCCGTCCTACTTTCTCGCCGCATAAATCCCCTCTATCAACTTGTCTACGTCTTCATCATCGGGGATGCCGCCAGCAAGAACGGACATGTCACTTAGAGGCTTTACCTTCTGCACAGTGGCAAGTTCCTCGAGTGACGGATTGGCGGAGAAATTCCCTTCGCCAAGATGTAGAGACGGAAGAGGACTGATCTCGTCTATATGGATCGAATCGATTCGATCAGTGTACGGCTTTAGTGTTGCCTCACCCTTGGCCCTGACTGGTTTTGTTAATAACCGGAGAATCTGGTTTTCGCGTTCTCGGTCAAAAACGCACATGATCGAGACTCCAACGGGAGGATCGATGCGGCATTTTAGGTCGCCAGGCTTAAAGTCAGCCATATCTAGGATGCCGTCAACCTGCACGACAATTTTTTGCGGTCTGCTCAAACGTTGCGCGGCCTTTTCGCGCACTGTCTTTGTGATCGCTACTGAGGCAGGCTTGCCACCATTGCACTGCGGGGTGATCCATCGGATTCCGGCGATTCCCTTGTGTTCCACGAGTCCGCTGAATCCATACAAGCTCAGCAACAACCCCGGATCGATAGATTCAAGCATGCGCTTGTTCAGCGAACGGATCGTCGTGGCGACTTCCGTCACGACTTTAGCGCCGAAATGCTCCTTGAATGGGAGGTGCATCTGAGGCTTTGCTAGATCGAATTGTAATATCGTGCTGCCTTTTTCGATCCCTATCAACTCAAGGGTGCACTCTTCCTGTATCGCGCCCGCAGTTGGGCCGGGATGAATTGTCTTTCTGCCCTTGATTACCTCAGCTTGTTTGTTAACGACGTTTTGTGCCTCCGAGCAAATCCTGATAAGATCGGGCACGGCGATGCGTCCGCGACGCACTCCGGGGCCACGCAACTTCAACTTCAGAATCGGCTGCGATTGTTTCTTTCGCTTCTTATTCGCCAAGTGATCTAACGCTCACTCGCAAGAATACACCTACCCGGTGGGCCAGTCTATCGGAACGATTGTCGAGCCGGGTGCCTCCGCTCCGATTACCAAAGTCACCACGTCCCCCGGTCCAGAACTTGCCTGTTTTCCAATCCCCCGTTCCCATTTACAATGCAACCTGCCGGGTAGCGCTCCGCACCTTATTAAATTAAGCGGAGAATTCATAAGGTCTTTTTCCAGGGAACCGGATGGCGACAACAAAAACCGACCCCAAGCTTTCCCTCATAATCAATAAGAAATCCCGTCATTATGAAGGGCTTACCCGTGAGCAACTGATTGAAGCCTACCGCTTGATGTATACCTCCCGGCGCATCGATGACCGGGAAATCCTGCTCAAGCGGCAACAGAAGATTTTTTTCCAGATGTCGGCGGCGGGTCATGAGGGCGTAGCCGTGGCCGCCGGGATGGCGTTGAAGGCCGGTTACGACTGGTTCTATCCTTATTATCGCGACCGCGCATTGTGTCTGGCGCTGGGTGCCCAGCCTTTGGAAATGTTTCTGCAGGGAGTCGGCGCAGCCGACGATCCCAGTTCGGGCGGACGCCAAATGCCTTCGCACTGGGGCAACAAGCGGCTCAACATGGTGACGCAATCGTCTCCCACAGGTGCGCAGATTCTCCAGGCAGTAGGATGCGCGGAGGCCGGCCGTTATTTTGCGCGACGCCCGAAAGCCTCCGAAGTTCCGTTTTTCAAGAATGGGGATAGGCCCGACTATCGCCAGTTCAAGGATGTGTCCTTCCAAGGTGACGAAGTCACCTATGTTTCTTTGGGGGAGGGTACCACGAGCGAAGGTGAATTCTGGGAGGCAATGAACGCCGCCGCGCTGGGTAAGTTGCCTGTGATCTTCTGTGTGCAGGATAACGGATATGCCATCTCCGTACCCGTCGAGGTGCAGACGGCGGGGGGCAGCATCTCGCGGCTGGTTTCCGGCTTTCCTAATTTTCATTTCGAAGAAATCGATGGCACCGATCCAGTGGCCAGCTATGGAGCGTTTCAGCGCGCTGTGCAATATTGCCGCGAGGGCCATGGACCGGCGTTTGTACACGCGCATGTGATTCGTCCCTACTCGCATTCGCTTTCCGACGATGAGCGCTTGTATCGTCCGGATACCGAGCGCGAGCGCGATGCGGCCCGCGATCCAGTTTCGCGCACCCAGATGTTCCTGCTGCGCGAGGGCATTCTCGACGAAAAGGGCATCAACGATCTGGAAAAAGGCGTGGAAGAAGAGCTGCAAATTGCCGTGGACCGGGCGCTTGAAGCCTTGCCTCCCGTCCCCGAGAGTGTGATGCATTATCTCTATTCGCCCGATCTCGAACCTTCCTCTGCGGCGTTCGATACGCAGCCATTGATCGGCCCCGATACCGTGGACGGCAAAAAGCCGGCTTCCAAGACCATGGCCGATTTAATTAACGCGACGCTGCGTGACGAAATGAAACGCGACGAACGCATCGTAATCTTCGGCGAAGATGTGGCCGACTGCAGCCGCGAAGAATACTTGAAGCGCAAGCTGGTGAAAGGGAAGGGCGGAGTCTTCAAGCTGACCTTCGGCCTGCAGAACGAATTTGGCCCGGACCGCGTATTCAACTCTCCGCTGGCCGAGGCTGCGATCGTAGGCCGCGCGATCGGCATGGCCACGCGCGGATTGAAGCCGGTCGTCGAGATTCAGTTCTTCGATTACATCTGGCCCGCCATGATGCAGATTCGCGACGAGCTAGCGATCATCCGCTGGCGCTCGAACAATGCATTCTCCTGCCCTGTAGTCATTCGCGCGGCTATCGGGGGATATCTCACCGGCGGCGCCATTTATCACTCGCAATGTGGCGAGAGCATCTTCACGCACATTCCCGGGCTGCGCGTCATTTTTCCGTCGAATGCGCTGGATGCGGCCGGCCTGCTGCGCACCGCCATCCGCTGTGACGACCCCGTATTGTTCCTCGAGCACAAACGCCTTTACCGTGAGACCTACGGGCGCGCCCCCTATCCCGGGCCGGAGTACATGATCCCGTTCGGCAAGGCGAAGATCGTGCATCCGGGAACCGATCTAACCGTAATCACGTACGGCGCGGTGGTGCCGCGCGCGCTCCAGGCCGCACAGAAAATCGAGCGCGAACACGAAGTAAAAGTCGAGCTGATCGACTTGCGCTGCCTGAATCCGTTTGACTGGGAGACGATTGCAGCGTCGGTCAGCAGGACGAATCGCGCGCTCGTGGCCTATGAAGATACCTTGAGCTGGGGCTACGGCGCGGAGATCGCAGCCCGCATTGCCGACCAACTCTTCGATCACCTCGATGCGCCGGTGCGCCGCGTCGCGGCTGCCGATACGTTCGTGGCCTACCAGCCGATCCTCGAAGACGCCATCCTGCCGCAGACTAATGATCTGTTCCGGGCAATGAAGGAGTTGGCGGAATACTAGGGCCGAGCTTGCAAGCCACTGAAATTTGCTGACTCGGCCGCCGTATAGTATGCTCATCGGCGTCGGCAAATCCCCCCTCGCTGACTCCGTTTCCTGTCGAGGAGAATCCATGCACCACAGCCGGTCCCGCAGTCCTTTGTGCGCATTTCTGGCGTTTGCGTTCACGATGTTGACGTTGAGCGCTTCCGTCTTCGGCCAGACCGAGAAAATCCTCTACGCATTCACCGGATTTGCTGGAAGCTCTCCCGTTGGAAAGCTCATTTTCGATGCCGCGGGAAACTTATACGGCACGACCACTACGGGAGGCAGCGAAAGCGGCGAGGGCTATGGAGTAGTGTATGAACTCTCGCCCGCAGCAGGCGGAGGGTGGACTCAAACTGTGCTGTACACCTTCACTGGAGACAGCGATGGGTCGCAACCGCTTTCGGGGCTGGTGTTTGACGCGGCAGGAAATCTATATGGCACGACAGGCTCTGGCGGCGCTTTCGGTTACGGGACAGTCTTCGAGCTGTCTCCGAGCTCCGGCGGCTTCTGGACGGAACAGGCGCTCTATAACTTCTCCAACAGTGCGGACGGAGCCACTCCGATTGGCCCTCTAGTTTTCGACACGGCTGGCAATCTATACGGGACTTGCAACTCCGCTGGCCTCCACGGTCAGGGCGTCATCTTCGAACTCACGCCGGTCGTGGGCGGAGGTTGGGCGTATAGTGTCATTCTGGCCGGATCCCAGGCTCACGGTGGTGCCCTCAGTGGAGGCGTCGTCTTCGACGACGATGGCAATCTTTATGCCACGGCTGCCATCAGTGGCCCCTTCAACGCGGGCGCGATATACCGCTTGCGATACATAGCTGGCGCTTGGAAAGCTGCCGTGATTTACACCTTCCAAGGCGGCGCCGACGGGGTCGCACCAATCTCCGGACTCACCTACCGGGATCCGGGTCGGTTCTATGGCTTAACGAACCTGGGCGGCAGCTTTGGATATGGAACGGCCTTCGAACTGACTTCAGGGCCTGACGGAACGTGGAGCAAGAGTATTTTGCATAACTTCGGCGGCTCATCGACTGGCGGGATGCCTCCGATCTTCTCCCTGACCATTGGTCCGTCCGGACAACTCTACGGCACGACTGACATGGGTGGTAGTTCAGGATATGGAACAGCTTTCGAACTGGTGGAACGCGGTGGAGCTTGGGGAGAGAAGATTCTCCACGACTTTACCATCGGCTCGGATGCAGGCAATCCCAACGGCGGTGTTGTGTTGGGTAGCGCCGGCAATTTGTATGGTGTGGGCTACAACGGTGGAGCGTCCGGAGCTGGCGCGGTGTACGAGATTACGCCGTAAGTTCGAACCCTCAACCGAGCAGACTTAGGCCGCGCTTCGACTGATGAGTGGCCTTAGAGTCTTCCATCTCCGAGAGTTCCTTCCAATTGACCCGGTCTTCGGAATCGACCTAAAATCAAGCGCAACTTTTTCTGGGGGATCCATGACGCCGTTTCGTTTCAAAGCCCACATCCGTGGGCTGGCAGGCATTGCCAGCCTTGCGTCCGTTCTGTTGCTTGCCAATGCACCTGCTGCGGCGCAAACGGCGGTCACTACTTATCACAACGATAACTACCGCACGGGGTGGAATTCCACCGAGACCGTGCTGACGCTGGCCAATGTGACGAGTTCCACTTTCGGCCTCCTGGCCAAGGTCACGGTCAACGATCAGGTGGACGCGCATCCGCTGGTGGTACCGGGCGTAACCATCACGCAGGGTCATGACCAAGGACCACACGACGTCGTGTATATCGTCACTGGCAATGACACGGTCTACGCCATCGATGCCAATGTGGGCACGGTGCTGCTGAGCAACCATCTGGGCACGCCCGTGGGCTCTCCGCTGGGCTGCAGCAACAATGGCCCCAACGTCGGCATCGATTCCACGCCGGTAATCGACACCAGCAGCAACACGCTGTACGTGATTGCCTACACGCAGGACAGCACTGGCCCAACTTACCGTGTGCACGCCCTCGATCTGGGCAACCTCGGAGACAAGATAACGCCGCCCCCGGTCGTAGCCGCCTCGCACACGCTCACCGACGGAACTACTTTCAGTTTCAATGCCACTTACCAGCGCCAACGGCCCGGCCTGCTGCTGGCGAATGGCAACCTCTATGCGGGGTTCGGCAGCTTCTGCGATTTCTCCGCCAACGTTTCGCGGGGCTGGCTGCTGGGCTGGAACGCGGCCACGCTGGCGCCGCTTTCCGCTAACCAACTCAACGATATGCTGGCTTCCACTCCGGACGACTTCTTCCTGGCGTCGATCTGGATGTCGGGATATGGTCCGGCGGCCGACGACTCGGGCAACGTTTTGTTCGTCACGGGCAATTCCGATTACTCGGGAAACACCTACAACGGCGTGACCAGCATTCAGGAAAGCGCGATAAAAGTGTCGTCTAACCTGACGAGTGTGCTCGACCTGTTTACGCCCTCGAACCAGGCCAGCCTCGACGAAGGCGATGTCGATTTCGGTTCCGGAGGCTTGCTGGTTTTGCCCGACCAACCGGGATCCATTCCGCATCTGGCAGTGGCTGCCGGAAAGTATGGCAGCATGTACCTGATGAATGAAGACGATCTCGGTGGATACTCGACTAGCGGGAACCACGTGCTCGGTACTTACCAGGTCGGTGCCTGCTGGTGTGGCGAGTCTTACTTTGTGGATCCGACCGATGGCGCGGCGCGCGTGGTGAGCAGCGGCGGCAATCAGGTGAAGGTGTGGAAGTTGCAAACTTCGCCCAAGACGAAGCTGGCCTTAGTGGCGCAGTCGCCGACGCTCAGAAGCGGCCAGTTTGGGGGCTTCTTCACCAGCGTATCGTCCAATGGCACGGCGAGCCCGATCATCTGGGCGCTGACGCGGCCGCAGAGCCAGAGTTCCGACGGGATTGGGCTCTATGCCTTCAACCCCGAATCGGGCAAGACCATGGCCGCACTCTTCCATGCCAACGCGGGCGCGTGGCCCAACGTGGGCGGCGATTCGAATCAGGTGCCGATCGTGGCGAATGGCAAAGTCTATGTTGCCAGCAATAAGCAGCTGCAAATCTTCGGGCTAAAGCAAACCAAGCAGGCGGCGAAGAAGCCTGCGAAGTAGGCCAGCTCAACGCTGTCAACTCAAGGCGCGCCCATCGCCTCCGGCCTCCATGATGTAGTTGTGGACGAGTCCGCGGATCTGCTTCCGCACCTGATCCATAGTCGGCTCAGGCTTCGTGTTCTCCGCTGCGTCCGCCGAAGCAGCCGGCGAATCCACTGTCTGCGCCGCGGCAGGGGTCTCCGCGTCGGTTTCCTCCACGCTGTCTTCCGCTTCTTCCTCTGCGTCCTCTTCTTCGTCCCACTCAAAATCTTCCGGATCCCACTGCGGGCCTCCGATATCGGTGCGGTGGACTTGCTCGCGATCGATCACCACATCGGTCGGCTCGCTGGGCTCGAAGTCGACGTTCCGCAGGTTCGCGCTCGCCGTCTGCAACCCGTAAAGCAGCAATCCCGCCGTCTTGCGATCCATCTGCCCCCACACGAGCATTTGCATCACCTGCATGAGCGCCATCTGCACCGCATTCGCATCCTCGAGCACGGGCAGGACAAACCTGGCCTGCTTGAACTGATCCTTCACGATCCTGTCATGCTGCTCCCGCGCCCGCTGATGAAAAAAGCAGTGCCTTCTTCTGTGCAGCGCGGGCGACCCGCACTGCGTCCCATTGATCTTGATATGCTGACACCGTGGAACATTTCCTAAAGCCATAGCTTCTCCACTCCTCTTTTCTTCGCTCCCTCAGCCTCGACGGGGCCGGATCGAAATCCGGTGCCGCATTCGATTCCCAAACTGTTGTGAATTCCGCGCTAATTCCAGTATTCCCGATTTGGAATCGTAGGCAAGGTCAAGTGAACATCGGAGGAAGGAAAGCTGTGGAAAAGCCAAGATTTGTTTTGGCGGGGTGCGGAGACTCGAAGCTCGGTGGAGGCCCCCTACTTAGGTGATCTGTTGGAATCATCGGCTTAGCAAGAAAACGCCCGCAAAATCTAGAGGGCACATAGCTTATCAGGCAAAATCTAGGGAACAAAGGAGTTATGGTCCAACGTGTCGGGCCGGGCTTGCCTTAGTGTGTTCCGAAGTAGATGTGCTGGCTCTGCTTGGCCATGATGGAGCAGGTTGGGGGTGGGGCGCAAGGTTAGATGTCACAGGGCGTGGCTGTGGATTTCGGTGGGGCGAGGGCGGTGGGAGGAGAGAGCGGAATCTCAGGGATTCACGTTTGGGAATGCCCCACCCGCGAGCCGACTCGAGTCTGACGACTCGACTTGCACTGGCCGAATCAAGTAAAGATGTGCAATACTTCGGGACAACCCAGATCCCCTTTGGGGAACCATTCGTCGCGTCTCACGTGATCGGAGGTGTTCCGTGTATGTTCGCCTCTTGCGTTTTTCCCTCATTGCGATTCTCGGGCTTGCTCTCTGTTCCCTGTCTGCCGCCCAGATCGGCAACTCCTGCCATTTTGCAGGCATAAACCTGGGCGCGTGCGATATTACGAACCCGGGCTACGTCAACGTGTACTGGGAAACTTCCAAGCAAGCATTCGACCAGGACGAAATCAATGCCGGGCAAAGCGACATGGTGAGCGCCCGCATCGACGAGCTGACCGCAGCCCTCGTGCACAGCAATTATTTTGCGGGACTGACAGGTTACAGCGTGACCTCGGCATCGTTTCTGCGCAGTGTGGCGACCGGAACCTGCGCTCCGTTGCCGCAGGAATTATCATTCAGCAACACGATGATGCAGGCGGTAGCAAGCTGCGTCCTAAACGCGAATCCCGACATCAATCCAGCAACGGCGATTCTCAATATTTTTGTCCCGCCGCAGGTTGCTCCCGGAGCGACAACGAATTTCTGCCACCACGAAAACGGAGACCACGACAAGTTCTGGTCTCCTGTGGAGATGACGCGCATCCCCACAAATAACGCGTGCAACGGGAGCATTGGAGTGCTTTTCACAACGCTGACGCATGAGATGGTGGAGGGCACCACCGACCCTATCCCTATGTCGCCCACGGGCTGGAAGAAGGCTGGCGCTGGCGATTGCGACGAGATCGCAGACTTGTGTACGAAATTCTGCGGGTCAGGCGCACCCACTCCACCGTTCCTGTATGCGGTGATCGAAGAATATTGGGTGGACGGCATGAATGTCTGCTTTGCACCATCGCTATTGAGCGTTCCGCCCGGGGCCACGCCAAACGTTACGGTCTCAAGAGTAAGCGGCGGCGGCAGTTCCACAATATTCGCGCTGAGCGGAACAAGTGTCGCGGGTGCCGACGAGGGGGCTCCTTGGGATCTGTCGGGCGGCAGGACGTTGTACCTGCAGGCGGCTATCACGCATGGACAGACGATGTGGGACGCGGGGAATATCGCGGGAAATCCACCGGATGTGGTGGGATTTGGACCGATAAGCTGGAACGATAACGGGTCAACCATCAATATTACCGTGAAGGGATTCGACAGCAACTACGGCGCGACGGTAAACCAGTCTTTGGCGATCGTCGCGCCGGGGGATACGGTGACGTTCACATACTTCGATCCGCAAACCGGGCTTTCGACGACTGCGCCCGGGACGATCCCCTTCCCAGACACGATCACGGCAGTAGCGGCCGATTACGGCCCGCAGCACCCCACGGTACAAGAGTCGGAGTCTTTCAGCGGGGTGGTAACGGCGCTCGGGAGCGGAGTGCAGGGCGCGACGGTTTCCTGCAGCAATTGCACCGCGGCACCGACAGCTCAGACCGCTGGTGGTGGAGCCTACATTCTGCCATACGTGCAGCCGGGACCTGTCGCCAACACGCAGACTTTCACGCTGGGAACGCCGGGAGCGAATCAAGTGCCAGTGAGCACCTCGGTGAATGTTCCGGTGTTCCCGGTGGTTACGTCTCTTACTCCGTCCATCGGACCGGTGGCGGGAAACGTGACAGCAACGCTGAACGGAGCCGGCTTCGACACCACGACGGCGAACGACGTGGTGAGCTTCAACGCGCAGCTTCCCGTTTTTCCCCCCGGTCACACGCAAGTGGTCCCGCAATCCGTGGCCTCCAATAACCTATCCGCGCAGTTGCTGACGCCAAAATCGCCGATAGCCGGAGACGGTAGCGGCTATGCAAATGTCAGCGCGACGGTGAACCAATTGGAAAGCACAACCATCGAGTATCTTTACGTTGTGCCGGGCAAGCCCTGGCTAGAGATCACGCCGGCCTTGTGCGGAGGAGGCGGTGCCACGCCCAATGTTTACGATACAAACGGCAACCCGGTTTCGGTGCCGGTGGCTTTGAGCGCCGGCTACGCGGCATTTCGAGAGCCGAACGGATCACTGACGGCAAGCCTTGTTGTGACCTCTGGGCAGACAGCTTCTTTCGTCGGTTTTGGACCACTCACCGCGACAAACAATCAGACTTCGCAAAGCGTAACCGTGACCATGAACGCTCCGACCATCAATCCATGCAGCGCCGAGAACCTTTTGTGGCCGAGGATTCGGGGAGTTTTTCTAAATCCGGGGAACCTGATCAGTCTCGTCGGGCCGAACTGTCCGGCCTGCGGCGAAGGATTGACCAAAACGGGTATCTGGACTGTGGGAAATCCCGTCACCTCCGTCGCAAATGTTTCCATCTCCGGGAGCAGCAGCAGAGAAATCCTGAACAACTTTGAAGTGCGGGCGGTTGGCGGAGAAGAGTTTCAGTCCTACGTGAATAGCAGCACTCTGGTGGCGGTGCAGAACGCTGGTATCGTGGCCTCCGCACGAACCAGTATTCGCCTGCCGGAAATAACTTTCGTTGGGCCAGCTTTGTCTGTCGGTTTGCGGCACCATTGGTGTCACAGGTCCAAACAGAAGAACGAAGTCTTCCGGGTCACCTTCCTCGTTCCGAAGTACGCGACTGCGGGAGCGGAGCATTTTCACATCCTGCATCTTGTGGATGTCAATGGAAGTCCGAGTTGGGTGGAGGCGCAGCCCACACAAATCACAGGACAGGGCGGGAGCGTGACGGTCACTACCAAGGAAATGGGAGTCTACGCTCTCGCGCAACTGTAGCCTCGGCTGATGAGATAACCATTTCGGCTCCTTTCCTCCGAGCCTTGGTCGCTTGAGCGCTTCCAAGTCTACTCGCTCGTTAGGAGCCGACATGGTTATCTCATTTAGCGAACTCAACGTGGATTTCTCCCTTTCTGCATCGGTTTCGGATTGAGGTATGCAGAGATGTCAAATGACCAGGGGGAGTGGTTGGTTAGCGGCACGATTTCCTCGGGTGTTCCGAAGCCACGATCATAAGCCTCGTTGGAGATCTCACAGGCTTTCGTTTCTCTCCATGTCCAAGGGCTGACGACCAGCAATCCCCGGCAGCAGCAATAGAGGGTGTATTCCTCTGCAGAGCCAGGAACCAGGTATGATCCATTGCGATAAGGACTGAAGGCAATGAGATACCGGGTGAGACACTTCGGACATTCCACACAATGGCGAATACGCGACACAAGAAATACCCCGGAGAGCAGAATTTGGCTCACCAGCTCATAAACTCCTGCCGAGTGAGAACTGAGGGAGCATGTGGTGTTCCACGTTCACAACGATTACGCGAGACTACAGGCCCAACCCTTCAGAGTTCGAAAACGAGTGACGGACTAACAACCTCCGGGGACGATCCCAAAACGGCTAGAGCGATTGTTTCTCCAACTTTTCATACACACACCGGCGAGAGGTTACGAAATTCGAGAACGCCGGCCGCCACGAGTCAGGCCGCTCAAGTACGATTGACTTTCAGACGATTTAACATACATACTGGTTGGTATGTTGGCGGCACGCAAGAGTCCGAAACGTAGAGCGACCAGGATGCGCGATTCTGAGCGCACGCGGGAGCGCTTGCTGCAGGCGGCATCCCGCGAGATCTACAGATCGGGTTTCCAGAGTGCCAGCCTGGACACCATTCTGGCCGTAGCTGGGGTCACCAAGGGCGCACTGTACTACCACTTCGACAGCAAGGAAGCCCTGGGATACGCCGTCGTCGAAGAGGTGATCGCCCCCAACGTCCACGGCAAGTGGGTGCGGCCTTTCCAGAGCGGCAAGGACCCTATCGACGCTTTGATCGGCGCTGTTCGACGGATACCGGTTCGGCCCGCGGATGTAAGGGGCGGCTGCCAGTTGAACAATCTGGCGCAGGAAATGTCTCCTCTTGACGCAGGATTCCGGAAGCGGCTGGCGGCAATCTTCGATGCCTGGCGGGAGGCCGTTGCCTCCGCTTTGCGAGAGGGCCAGGCGCACGGAAGCGTTGGCCGCGACGTGAAACCCGCTGACGCCGCCGCCTCACTGATCGCGATGGTCGAAGGCTATGGCTCGCTGGCAAAGAACGCTCAGGATCCGAAAGTGATGAAAGCGGGGATAAAAAACATCGTGGGCTGGGTGCGATCACTGCGCGCGCCGGGCAACCGCAAGCGAGGTTGATCGCATCGGTGTCTCAAGGAGCAGTCTGGCAATGTTGCATACCAACCGGTTCGTATGCTCGGCGAGTGTGTAAGGCGCACTGAGGCGAGAGCGGACGAGAGACTGATGGAGAAAAACGATCAGATCCGTCCCTCTGAATAACAACTGCGGTGAGATTCAGCCAACACAGGAGGAAGTGATGAACCGAAAGGGATTCCAGGCGATCGCCTCTTTAGGCTTCGCACTGGTTCTTATCCTGGGCGCGACGTGGCAAGCCCAAGCCCAGGACGCCAAAGCACCTTATCCGAGTATGGCTCCGATCGAGCAGTACCTTATGACGGATCGCAATGCTGAGATCACCTTGGCACGAAGCGCGGCCCCAGAGGCCATATCCCGCGAGGCAACGATTTTGGTCTTCGGACGGCATGGATATGAGACTGCCGTCGAAGGCAAGAACGGTTTCGTATGCGCCGTGGAGCGAGGGTGGATGTCCCCATTCGATGGTGATTTTGCTGTAAATTTTTGGAACCCCAAAATTCGAGGTCCGATCTGCTTTAATCCGCCGGCCGCGCGATCCGTCCTGCCACTTACCTACAAGAGGACGGAGATGATTCTGGCTGCGAAATCGAAAGCGCAGATCATTGATGCTCTCAAAGCCGCATACGAGAAAAAAGAACTGCCGCCCCTGGAGCCTGGTGCCATGAGCTACATGCTGTCGAAAGACCAGTACCTTACCGATGATGACGGCCACCACTGGATGGCTCACCTGATGTTTTACACTCCACTCATGGACGCGGCCGTTTGGGGTGCAGATCTGCCCAAGTCTCCCGTCATGCTGAATCCACAGTTCAGTGGCGCTCCGGAACCAATCGACGTGTTTGTCGTTCCCGTGGGCAGGTGGTCAGACGGATCCGCTGCTCCGGTTATGTAGAACCATTACATCTAGAAGCAGTGCACTCGTGAATCTCACTTCGGGTAGCAGGAAGTCGAAACGAGAGAGCAAGGGGTTCCATCATGAGCGCCCGCGAAATTCAGGATGAGAAGACCATTGCGCGTGAGATGTTTGTTCAACAAGCTGCCCACGCTAATGCGGAAGTTTCGGCTAGCCCACTGCGGGGAGCTACGATTGGCTCCGCCAAGAGTAGACGGGACGCTCTTGAATCGACGGCGGGCGAGTTCTGCGAAGCCGCAGATACATCATTGCTTCCGGTAATCCGAGTTGATGCTGCAAACCTCATGCGAGTCTTGCGGCAGTTGGAGGTTATAGCAAAACGACAGGCGCCACGAATCGCATTCAAGGCAAAGGGTAGCATCCTAACTCTTGGATTTGGCCGACATCCTGGCAGTGCAAGCCGAAGGCAATTACGTTTCGTTGCGACCCCGAACTAATTCCTATTTGGTGCGCGAGTCCCTCTCGTCCATGGCGGATAAGCTCAAACCGTACGGTTTTATTCGCATCCACCGCTCGGTCGTCGTGAATATTTCGGCCGTGGAGGAGATCCAACCATTACCGACGGGAGAGTACAGGCTGCGTGTAAGAGGTGGGAAGGAATACTTGGTAACGCGTACATACAAAGACAACCTCAGAGACCTGGCTCAACTGTGGGTAGGCTCAGAGCGGCTTTGCGGCTAACAGGCAGCAGGAGGCTTGACCTCGCGGGTGGCCCTCGGAGACCGTCGTTTTCGACCCAACTTCAATGGCAAAATCTTTAACACAGAGGACACAGAGGAACACAGGGTAACGCCTTGCGGGCGACCGTCCACTACAATTGCGGCCGCTTACACGCTGATGAGCCATTTCGCCATGTGGTGCCAGCCGGGTGTCGCGGCAAGTGCGAGGCGAACCGGCGGACCGGTGAGCAAAGCGAAAATACAACCGCAGATGTCGGCTCCTTTCCTCCGAGCCTTGGTCGCTTGAGCGCTTCCAAGTCTACTCGCTCGTTAGGAGCCGACATGGTTATCTCATCAGCGTCTTGCCGGGATTTTCGGCAGGTTACGAAGGCTTTCCCCGCAAGGCACTTCTCGTTGATCGTTCCTACTGGCGGTGCTAGGCTGCGAGGAGTGGGGTCCACAATTGTCAATTCGGTTCCGGCGGAGGCTGGAAGTGGCCGGGCGCGGGCATGGCTGCGCTGGTTGCTTGGGTCTTCATTACTTCGATCGGGGACGGCGGAGGTGTGGGCCAAGTTTTTGCTGGCGCTGGTGGGATTGGGGCTGGCGTTTGGGGCGGCGCTGTTCTCGACGGCGTCGGGCGAGGCGGGACATCTGTGGGCGTCGGTGATTCTGGCGTCGGTGGCGCTGTTGACGGCGGCGTTTGTGGGATTGGTGACGGTGCCGTACCTGGCGCGGCGGGTGGCGCTGGAGCGGCTGCGGCAGACGTTTCATTATGAAGTGACGAAGGCGGGCGTGGTGTATGTGCTGGTCACGCTGGTGATCGGCATTGCGGCGCTGAACACGGGAAACAATCTGCTGTACATAGTGGTGGCGGCGATGCTGGCGGCGATTCTGGTCTCGGGCGTGGTTTCGGCGCTGGTGCTGCGCGGGCTGGAGTTGGAGGTACGCCTGCCGGAGCACGTGTTTGCCGGGCGCGCGGTGGTGGGGCGGATCGTGCTGCGCAATTCGCGGCGCGTGCTGCCTTCGTTATCGATTCGGGTGGTGCCGGCGCGCCGGGAAAAGAAAATCCGCAAGCAATGGCTGTGGGAGCCGACCATATTTGTTTTTCCGCTGAACCGGAGTCCGGAAAATCAGTGGCTGCGGCTGCGCGACTATCGGGTGCGGCGGGTGGAAGTGGCGCCCGCTCCGCCGGGAATTTTCGAGGGCATGGTTTATTTTCCGTACCTGCCGCCGAAGGCTGAGTTGGCGGCGGATTTGGAGTTGCTGTTCGACCGGCGCGGGCGCTATTGCGAATCGAGCTTTGGTGTGGCGACGCGGTTTCCGTTCGCGTTTTTGACCAAGACGCGGCACGTGGCGCTGCAGCGGGAGATCCTGGTGTATCCGCCGGTTGAGCCGGCCGACGAGCTGTTTGAGATTCTGCCGCTGGTGCGCGGTGAGTGGGAAAGTTTTGTCCACGGGCGCGGCTCCGACCTGTACCGGATTCGCGAGTACATGCCGGAGGATTCGGCGCGGCACGTGGATTGGAAGGCGACGGCGAAATCCGGCTCGCTGAAAGTGCGGGAATTCAGCCGGGAAGATGAGCGCAAGCTTTGTATTGTGTTCGATAATCCCCCGGCGGGATTAATTTCCGAGGCGGCCTACGAGCGAGCGGTGAACCTGGCGGCGTCGCTGGGCTGGCATTTTGCGGCGCAGGATGCGGAGGTGTCATTTGTAATTCCGGGGCACGGCCGCAGCGTGGATGTAAATGAGTTTCTGGCGCGGCTGGCGGTGATCGAGCCGGCCGTTTCTACTTTCAACGGTTCGCACCGGAGTCGGCGCGCGGCACCACCGGCTGGAGGCGGTGCGCTGCGGGAAGACGTTCTCCGGGAAATAAGCCTGGGAAACACCGGCGAGTACAACATCGTGCTGACGGCGCGGCCGCAGGGAAGCTTGCCCACGGCGTTGTGGAACTGCTCGTATTTCGTGTTTCTTGGGGCGGAAACACCTCCTCGCCGCTCGAAACAGTAGCGCCAGTAAGTGGTGCCCGTAGCGTTCCCGGAATGACTCCTGCCGCCTGATTTTTTTGTCCTGCCCCAACGTTTAGCTCTTCCCTTGCATCTGATTTGGGCATATACTCGCCCCCCGGTATAGCTTTTGGAGGCGCGCGGAACAGAAGAACGCGGGAGGATGCAATGCGAATCTGCGATCTGATCAAGAACCAGGAGACCTACCAGGGAGAGATGGGGCAAACCGTGCAGGAAACGGTGCGCGCCATGGTGGAACGCAACATCGGCGCCGTTCCCGTCCTGCACAACGGCAAGCTGGTGGGGATTTTTTCCGAACGCGATCTGATGGCGCGGGTGGTGGCCGAAGGGCGCGATCCGCGCAGCACCTGCCTGGCCGAGGTAATGACCGACGACCCGCTCACGGTCAGCATGAATGAGGAGTTGGAGAACTGCATGGCCCTGATGCGGCGGCACAGCTTCCGCCATCTCCCGGTTTGCCATGAGGGACAGTTGGTGGGCATCGTCTCGCTGCGCGACATTCTGCTGCACGATTTGAACGAGAAAGACGATGAAGTGCGCATGATGCGCGCCTACATCCACTCGGTGCCAGACGCCTAGGGCGTGCCGGGGATACGCCTTCGCGGGCCTGGGTTGAAGGTGTATTTTGGTGTCTGCGGCGTTTGGCTCTTGCCCGGAAATGCCGCCTCGAGGGCTCAGGAGTTGTTGAATGAGCGAAAGAGTCAGGATTCTTTGTTACGCTCTGTGGATCGCGCATCCCGTGCTGGAGACGGCGATTGCCGTCGTTATGCTTCGGCGCGGCCAGCACCGTGCATATAAGTATTTCTTTGCTTATATCGTCGCTCAGATACCGATTTCTCTGGTATGCTTCGCGACTTATTGGTACGACTACCCGGCCTATTTTTACGTTTACTCGTTTACCATCGCGATCAGCGTGGCCCTGGGTTTCATGGTGATCTACGAGGCCTTTCTAGATGTGTTCCGACCATTCCACACATTGCGAGACCTGGAAACCGTAGTATTCAAGTGGGCGCTGCTGGTGATGCTTCTGGTGGCGGGCGTAATATCGGTTTCCACGAGAGCGCCGGATATCGCGCCGTGGGTGGCGGCCGTCGGTATCGCCCATCGCTGCCTGCGCATTATTCAGGTCGGGATGGTTCTTTTCCTGTTGATCTTCGCCCGCTATCTAGGGGTAAGCCGAAGGCAGCATAGCTTCGGCATCGCCCTGGGTTTCGGAGCGTTTGCCGTGGTGGGATTGGGCCTGATTGCGACATGGTCGGGTTATCGCCTGAGTGAGGTTTCGATGGGCCTGGTCAATATGGTGGCATACAACAGCGCGCTGCTCATCTGGCTGGGCTACGTGCTGGCGAGGAGTCCTGCCCGCGAGGCTTCCGCGACGTTGCTGCGGCCGCAGCGCTGGGAGCAAGGCCTGACAGACATTCAGCACCCTGCGCAGGCGGATTCCTTGATTCCGGCGTTCGAAGAGATGGTGGACCGGGCACTATCGCGCGCTCAGGCCGCGCCGTCGCCGACTATTTACAAAGAATTGAACGCGCTGGAAACCGAGCTGAACGAAAACATCAAGGCGCTGAAGTTTACGTCAGCGCAAATTTCGAGGCGGCTGGGGAAGCTGATAAGCATGTCGGATCCGAATCCGCGATCCCGAGGGGAAAATTCAGAAGATGCGTAAGGCGTCTTCATAAATGCTTTTCAGCTTGGGAAGCACGTCCCTCAGGGGCTAAAGCCCGCATCTCTAAAGGTCCTAATCGGCACCCTTCGGCGCGCTTCGCTTGCTCAGGGCAGGCTCTGGAACTGAAGCCGTGCCCTTCCCAAAACCAACCTGTGAAACACGTTCTAGTTTCGAGGTGGTACTCGCCCTCCGCAGACTTGCCCGCCTCCGCTATGGCCCGAGGGTAACGTTACTTTGGGTTACCAGCGTACATTGAACACACGGGTCAAAAGGTTTAACTTCCTCTAATAAGCCCGACCATTCTATTTGACGCGGTACTTGCGACGCTGGCTCTTGCCGACAGTGGTACTGCGGGGGCCCAGGAATTGTTCCGATGAGCGAAAAAATCAGGACTCTTTTATACGCTCTGTGGATCGTGCAGCCCGTCCTGGCGGCGGCGATTGCCATCGTTATGCTTTGTCGCGGCCAACACCGCCTGTTCAAGTATTTCTTTGCCTACATCGTCACCCAGATTCTGGCTTTTGCGGTGGCTTTTCCGACCTACCGGTACAACCACTCGGCCTATTTTTACGTTTCCTCGTTCGCCACTGCGGTCAGCGTTGCCTTGGGTTTCATGGTGATTTACGAAGCCTTTCTCGATGTGTTCCGGCCATTCCACACGTTGCGCGACCTGGGCACGGTGCTGTTCAAATGGGTAGGCCTGGTGATGCTCTTGGTGGCTGGAGTGGTAGCGGTGTCCTCGAACTCGTCGGATATTGCGCCGTGGGTGCGGGCCATCCTGACCGCCCAGCGTTGCGTGCGTCTTGTTCAAGTCGGGATGGTTCTCTTCCTGTTGATTTTTGCCCGATACTTAGGGGTAAACCGAAGGCAGCGCAGCTTTGGCATCGCCCTGGGCTTCGGCGGGTTTGCCGTGGTGGAATTGGGCGTGATCGCCATATTGGCGGGGTATCGCGTGAGCGAGGTTGCGTTGAGCGTGGTCAATGTGGGGGCCTATGACGGGGCAATCCTCATCTGGCTGGGCTACATGTGTGCGAAGAGCCCCGCCCGCGACGCTTCGGCGTCTATGTTGCGGCCGCAGCGCTGGGAGCAGAGCCTGACGGACATTCATCATCCACTTCCGGCGGACTCGCTGATCCCGATGTTCGAAGGCATGGTGGATCGCGCTTTGTCGCGCACACAAGTTGCGCCCGCAATGACGCCAGAAAACGACGCCACTCCCAAGGCGGCAGCCGCTCATGCCGGAACGGACGCCGGCAGCAGCTTTGGCTTTCCCCACTTTCCTGGCAGCGCGGACTCAAAAAAGTAAGGACTTAAACTCCGGCGAGCATCCACTGGACTGGTCGATCCCGGAGATTGCTTTCGTCCGGGCTCCGCCGCTCAATTCCTGATTTCGTAAATTCCGTGCCCCCACCTGGTATCGCCGGCCAACGCCGGGCTGGCGTTGTCATTTCTAATCTAAACGCCTAATCTAAACGCTGTATAAGTTATTGACGCGTTGAGACTTAAGCTAAGCGACGGAGAGTGCGCTGGGGCCTAGAGACGGCTTGCCGGGGAACCGATTAGCGAAGAATGCGGGGAATCCGTGCGAAAGGGCTTGACTCGGGGCTTATAATTCTCCTCCGCGTCGTTTTTCCCAATTTGGGAAGGCTACGGCGCGGTAGGAGAAAACCCATGAAGCAGCTAATCAGGATTACCGTCCTGATGCTTGGATTGGTAGGCGCTTACGCATCGGCTTCCGTTCCGCAGGTTCCCGCCCCGGACGGAATGCCGGTTGGCGCTGGGCGCCCATCGCTACAAACCCTGCCGGGCTAATTACGTTGTTGTTTCACTTGCACCGGCGAACAAGTAGTTAAACGGATATCGCCCGTGGCCGCAAGGTCACTACGGTAACCTGTAGTAACTTGGGCCGAACCTAGGGCTCGCAATTTTTGGGCTGACGAACTCATATAAACCGTCAGCCCCGTTTTTTTTTGGCTTTCTCTAACGCTGCGTCTTGAGCGCGGATTCCAGCCCACGCCGCAAATCCGCCGCGTCCTTGATAGGCGGCTGGCAAGAGAAGCCGGAACACAGAACCGCAAAGGGCTTGCCGGATTTCAACTCAGGCAGATTGGGGACGGTGGCTGCCAGCGCGGGAGGAAGATTCTCCGCGACGGCCTGGTTCCCGCGCAGGCGAATCACGGCCTTGTTGAAAGCGAAAGCTGCGTGGGCGGCCGCCGCCAGAGCGGCGCCGGCATCGTCCGCGTCATTTCCAGAAATCACTTCAGAAATCACTTCGGAAATCACTTCGGAAATCACATCAGAAATCACCACCACCTGCACCGGACTCTCCAGGAAATGCACCACTGCGATTCCATAGGTCGCGGCAAAAATTCCAAATTGTCCGACCACGCCGGCAAAGGCTTCGAGCGTTTGTTCCGCCTTATCGCGATACGCGGCATCGCCGGTGTAGTGATGCAGGCGCAGCAACGCAATCGCCGCCAGGGGATTGCCCGCCGGGGTCGGCGAATCCTGCAGCGGTTTGCGGCGAGTGGCCAGCACGCCCAGGCTCTTGCCGCCGGCGGCTGGTTCGGCGTCGAAGAATCCTCCGGAAACCGCGTCGAAGAATTTGGCGATCATCGCGCCGGCGATGGCCTGCGCGAACTTGAAGTAGCTGAGGTCGGCGGTCGCCTCATAGGCGTCGAGACATGCCAGCGCGGTGGCCGCATAGTCTTCCAGCAGCCCGGAAACTTCGCGGTGCTCGGCTTTGGGATCGGAATAAGAAACGACGTGCAACAGCCGCGCGTCCGCTAGCGTGGCGGGCGCGGGCGCGTTTTTTGCGGGACGTTTCCATGCCTCGGCCAGAATGCGGTCCAGCGAGCGCAGGGCGAAGCGCCGCGCATCGGGCAGATTGAGCACCTTGGCTGCCTCCAGATAAGCCGAAACGCACATGCTGTTCCATCCCACATAAACCGTCTTGTCAACATAAGGCGTGGGACGCTGCAGCCGCGCCGCATACATCTTCTTCTTCGCGGAATCGAGCAACTCTTGCACGCGCTCAGCGCCGAGGCTCATCCGGCGCGCGATCTCATCGATGGGCGCGCGCACGTATAACACATTCTTCGCGGAATTGTGATGCATCTCACCCACTTCGTTGATGTCGTAGTGCAGCGCGGCGACCTGGGCTTCTTCTTCGGTCAAGACGGCACGGGCCTCGTCGAGCGTCCAGGTAAAGTAGTCGCCGTCGTCGTCCATGGAAATGTCGGCATCTTGCGAAGCGTAAAAGCCGCCGCGCTCACGGTCGCTTAACCGCTCGTCCATCCAACGGATGATGTCGCGCGCTACATTCGCAAAGAACGCAGAGCCCGTGGCCTGGTATCCGTGAACGTAGTTCTTCAGCAGTTCGGAGTTGTCGTAGCACATCTTCTCGAAGTGGGGGACGACCCAGCGCTCGTCGACTGAATAGCGGTGAAATCCTCCAGCGAGCTGGTCGTACACGCCGCCGTTGGCCATGTGCTCGAGCGTGGTGACGATTAAATTGCGTAAGCTGTGGTCTCCGGTACGCGCATATTGTTCGATCAACAAATCCAGGGCTGAAGGATGCGAAAACTTGGGCGCCTGGCCGAATCCACCGTGCTGTGCGTCGAACATCTTGAACGCGGATTCCCGGATTGCGGCTATGACGCTGGCTGAAACGTGGCCGCTGCGGCCGGCGAAGGACTCTGCCTGAGCAATCGTGCTCTCGACCATCTTCGCTTGCTCGAGCACGTCGCCTTTCTTTTCTTTGTAGGCATTGGCGATGCTGAGGAGAACGCGGCGAAAGCTGGGACGGCCGTAGCCATCGGTCGGGGGGAAATAGGTTCCGCCGTAGAAGGGTTTGCCGTCGGGAGTGAGAAACGCGGTGAGCGGCCAGCCGCCCTGCCCGCTAACCGCGCTGATGGCAGCCTGATAGCGGCTGTCGATATCGGGACGCTCGTCGCGATCGACCTTTACGGCGATGAAGTGCTCGTTCACGATGGCCGCGACTTCGGGATCGTCATAAGACTCGCGGTCCATCACATGGCACCAGTGGCACCACACCGCGCCAATGTCGAGCAGCATGGGCTTGTTCTCGCGCTGCGCGGAAGCGAAGGCCTCCTCGCCCCACTCGTGCCACTGAATCGGCTGGTGCATGGCGGAGCGCAGGTAGGCGGAAGAGGCGCGGGAGAGGGAGTTGAGGGGGGTGGTCATTGTCGCTTCAGTTTATACGAACGAAGCTTGGTGGGTTCTAACTTGACCTGCGTTACGTAACGCATTACGATGTCGATTACCACACTGAGGGAGTCTGACCATGCCGATGAAGAACCCGCCGCACCCCGGTGGCTTTGTTCTGCGACAATGTATCGAGCCTTTGGGCTTGACCATTACCCAAGCGGCTGCCGCCCTCGGAGTTACGCGTACAACGTTGTCGGAGTTGGTGAATGGGAAGCGGGGAATCTCTCCCGAGATGGCAGTGCGTCTCTCCAAGGTCTTCGGCGGCAGCGCGGCCACCTGGCTTACGCAGCAGGCCCACTATGACCTCGCGCAGGTCCGCGCTGACCGCATCAAGCTCAAGCGGCTAGAGTTCGCGTAGGATCGGCTTGCTCTCGCGCTGCGCGGATGCCACGTTCCCGTTGCAAAGTTCTTGCACCCTCTATAATATGTTCGCCAATTACAGTGCGTGAGGTGAAAAATGCGTAGGCTCGCTTTAGCCGTGGCTCTTATGTTTCCGCTTGCCTTATCCGCCGGGAAGAACCTGGGTGACTATCCGTTGCAAATCCAGGTGATTGAATCTCATTGGAACCGGCCCTCGCGCTATGGCCCGGTGGATGGATGGGGACGAGGGGACATTAAGGATGGCGACGCCATCAACGCCTTCGATTTTAGCTACACCGCGGGGGAGCCTTTCCATAGGACGGTTGGGGACGCACGCTATCTCGCCAAGTGGAAAAAAGGTGGTCTAAGGATGGAGATGCTGGTGGGGGAAATCGGCGCCCCCGATAAATTCCAAAGCTACGATCTCAAGACGACGATGAGAGACGACGTTTATGTTCGAGGGCACGACGGCGCAATCGCGATTTCGCAGGAGGAGTACAAGGCTCGAGCTAAGGATAAGGATAACGACAAAGAAAAAGATAGCGACAGCGACAAACAGTGAAATGTGGCGTGTATATCACCGCGTCGAGCGCCGGCCAGAATAGCCCCTGCACGCTAACTTCTTTCTCTTAACTTGAAAGCAACTGCTTCGCGATGGCGCAGTACAGATCAATCGCTTCCGCAAGCTCCTGCTTATCGATGAACTCGCCTTCGGTATGCGCGACGTGAATCGATCCCGGACCAATCAGCAGCGGCTCGCCCCAGTTGGTTAGCGCAGGAATGTCGGTGGTGAAGGCCGCGATCATGGTGGGCAGGCCATCGACGGTGCGGAGGCGCAGGAAGGGAATTTCCAGCGGGAACTCGATCTTCACTTGATTGCCCGCAGCCTCGAGAATCCGGCGGCGCAAGTCCTCGGATGGACCGATGAGACGATAGAGCAAGTCCGCGTGCGCGTAATCCGGAATCACGTTGGGGGCGCGGCCGCCTTCGATCAATCCGATGTTCAGCGTGCAGGGACCAACTTCGGCGTCGGTGGGCAACGGCATCGAGCGCAAGCGCGTGAGAGCCGCAATCAGCTTGTCGATGGCCGATTCGCCGAGTTCAGGATAAGCCGAATGCGCCATGCGTCCGGAAGCGGTGACTTCCGCGCGCAGCGTTCCTTTTGAAGCGAGCGCGAGGCGGTTCTCCGTGGGCTCGCCGTTGACCAGATATTTGCAGGCGTGCCCAGGCTGAGTTGCCGCGTATTCGTTCGCCACTTTCGCGCCCAGGCTGTCGCGCTCTTCTCCCACCAGGAACAGCAGCCCGACGTAGATTCCTTCGCGGCGCAAACGTTCCGCGGCCGCGATCTGGGCGGCGATGATGCCTTTCGCGTCGCACGAGCCGCGGCCGTAAATGCGCGCTGCGTCTTCGGTGGAAGGAATGAATGGAGGAACCGTATCCATGTGGGTGGAGAAAACCACCGCCGGAGAGGATGCGGCTTCCGGCTTCCGGCCCTCGGCTTCGGCTGGCGTGGCGTAAACATTGAAGCGGCCGCCTTCCACCGGGATTCTCCGCGTCTGGTAGCCGATGCGGCAAAGCTCTCCATAAAGATAGTTACCGACGGCGGCTTCGTTGCCGGAGATGGATTCGATGTTGACGAGTTGGCGAGTGAGGGTGATCGGGTCCATGGTGGAGAGAATAACAGACGAAAACGGTGGAGGAAGTTAGAAGTCAGAATTCAAAATGCAGAAGTAAAAGCATGGACTCGGCACACAGCTGAGCGAATCTTACTTCTGCACTCTGACTTCTGACTTCTTACTTCTGACTTCCTGTAATCTGAATGTTGTGATGGGGCAGACTTCAACCATTAGATCGCTTTTCCTCGAAGGCCCGGCGGGAAGGCTGGAAGCGCTGCTCAACACGGGCGCCGAAAATGCGACGCATGCGGCGGTGGTCTGTCATCCGCATCCGCTGTTTGGCGGGACGCTGCATAACAAGGTTGTGTTCCACACCATGAAGGCGCTGAACAGTTTTGGCTTTCCGGTGCTGCGCTTCAACTTTCGCGGTACTGGACTCAGCTATGGCGAACACGACCACGGCAACGGGGAAGTCGAAGACGTTCGGGTTGCGCTCGACTGGCTCGAGGCGGAGTTCCATCTGCCCTTGATATTCGCGGGGTTTTCTTTTGGCGCGGCGGTTGGATTGCGGGCCGCGTCTTGGGACGCGCGAGTGAAAGCATTGATCGGCATTGGCGTTCCAGCGATTCCCGTGGCCGCCAATGCGGAAGCTCCGCGCGTATACACTTTTGATTTCCTGCGCGACTGCGTGAAGCCCAAGTTGTTTGTGAGCGGTGCGCGCGATCAGTTCGGTCCGCGGGCGAAGCTGGAGGCGTTGGTGGCATCGGTGCCGGAGCCGAAAAAGCTGGTGGTGATCGAAGGTGCGGATCATTTTTTCGAAGGACGGCTGCGGGAGTTGCGGGAGGCGATCGAAGGCTGGGTGCGGGAAGCTGTCAGCCATCAGCCGTCAGCTATCAGCTAAAGCTGGCCTTTATAATTTCTTGCCATGTCTCCAGTCCACCATCAGGAAGATCAATTTCAACAAATGCGCGACACTGCGCGGGAGATTTTTCTTCGGGCGCTGGCCGAGGCTTCGATTGCCAAGGGGTTTGCGCGGCATGTGCATTGTGAGCGGGGAGTGTTGCGGATTTGCGAGGATCTTTACGATCTGCAGGCTTATTCACGGGTGCTGGTGATCTCCATCGGCAAGGCGGGGCACACGATGGTGGAGGCGCTGGCGCTGCAAGTGGGCGAGTCCGCGCTGGAGGGGATTGTGGCCAGTTCGGTTGAGCCTTCGGCGCAGGTGCGCGGATTCCGTTATTTTCGTGGCGGACATCCGACGCCGAACGCCGAGTCTATTCATGCGGCGAAGGCGATTCTGAAATTGCTGGGCGCGCAGAACGCGGCGTCGCTGGTGATTTTTCTGCTCAGCGGTGGAGGATCGTCGATTGTCGAGAAGCCCATCGACGATGAGATTTCGCTTGAAGATCTGATCACGACCTATGGTGCACTGGTGCATTCGGGCGCACCCATCGTGGAAATCAATGCCATCCGCAAACATCTTTCGGCGGTGAAAGGCGGGCGGCTGGCGCGGGCGGCGTTTCTGGCGCAGCAGGTTTCGCTGTTGGTCTCCGACGTGCCCGAGGGTATGCCGGATGCGCTGGCGTCCGGCCCGACGATGCCGGACTCAACCAGCGTGGAGGATTGTTACCGCATCGTGGAGAAGCATGGCTTGCTGCCGCAGTTGCCGCATTCCACTCGCGAGCTTTTTGAACGCCGCGCTCTGGAAGAGACGCCGAAATCGGACGATCAGGCATTTTATCGTTCGCGCTGGTGGCCGGTGCTTTCGAACCAGACCGCCGTGGCGCAGGCGAGGGAGGCGGCCGAGCGCGCCGGGTTCGTTGTGCACGTGGACAATTCTTGCGACGATTGGGACTACGAACGGGCGGCCGGGTATTTGTTGGGGCAGCTTCGCGAACTGAGAAAAAAGTCCGGGCGGGTGTGCCTGATTTCCGGCGGAGAAGTTACGGTGAAAGTTACGAACGGCGGCATCGGCGGACGCAATCAGCAGTTTGCGCTGGCTTGTGCAGAGAAGATTGCGGGAGAGAACATCACGGTGCTCAGCGCTGGAACGGATGGAGTGGACGGGAACAGTCCGGCGGCTGGCGCGGTTGTGGATGGGAGTACGGTGGAGCGGGCGCAGGCTAAGGGACTCGACGCACGGGTGGCGCTTGGGAAATTCGATGCGTATCCGTTGTTTCGCGCGCTGGGGGATGCGATTGAGACTGGGCCTACGGGGAATAATCTGAGGGACTTAAGGATACTGTTGGCCCACTAGAATTAGGAGAAAGCACCATGCCCATGAAGAACCCGCCTCATCCCGGAGATTTCATTCGGACGGAGATTATTGAAGCCGCAGGGTTGACAGTGACGGCAGCAGCGGCGGCGTTGCGGGTTTCCCGGCCGGCACTATCTAGCTTGCTCAATGGCAAGGCCGATCTCTCCGGGGATATGGCGCTCCGCATCGAGAAAGCTTTCGGCGTGAAGATGGACACGCTCATGCGTATGCAGTCGTCATACGACATCGCCCAGACTCGCAAGCGCAAGAAGCAAATCAGCGTGCGGCGCGTTCCGCTGCTAGCCACTACCCACTAGAGGACTTTAAGAAACGAGGGTGCGGCGCATTTTGAATGCATACGAGCCTCCTCGGCGAAGCCTTCGAAAATGAGAGCGATCTGTTTGTAACGAAAATCCGAGTTCGCCATTCTTTACGGACCCTTTGCTTCAGCCGAAACTCTGGTATTGCTTCCAGAACTCCGGCCAAGGCATGCGCGGGGCGCCGCACACAAAAATATCGGGATGATCCTCGCTTTCCTCGTTCTTCACGCCATAGGAATTCGTGTTGTGGCCGGCCAACCGACACGCGGTTAGTGTCCTCTCGACGTATTGACGCGACTGTCCAAGGACAATCAGGGTGGAGGGCGGCGGCACGGGATATCCGCGTAGCCACGCCGAGTTGGTCCCGCTGATCGGCGGAGGTAAGTGGTAGGCAGGACCGAAAAGTTCGATTGCGCCTTGCTCACCGTAGTTTCCCACCAATACTCCGAAGTTCTCCCGCTGCTCGGCAGGCAAAGAATCGCGAATGTCGGCGACGGTCTTGACCAAATCGTTCCAGCCGATTTCCTCGCGCAGGTCTCCATTATTATCTAAAGCGCGATCCATCAGCGGACTGCTTGAGGCCAGCGGCAGAATCACCGTACAGACGTACAGGCCCCAGCCGATCAGCGCAGTGAGGTATACGGTTTCCACCGTTCCACGCCAGAACCACGGCAGTGCCGCAAGCCAACCTTCGATTACGACCGCACCCATCGCCATCAGCATGGGATAGGCTGCTCCCGTGTAATATCCGCGCCCCTTCGAAAGCCAGAAAATCACCAGGGGGATCAAATACATCCACGCCAGCATTCGGTAGCGCGGGCTGCGCAAAAAACCAAATAGGCCAACGATCCACAGCGGCGCCGCAAATCGATTGGCGCAGAGCACGAACTGATAGAACCAAAATCCCTCGGCCCGGCCCTCGCCCACATCGCGTGCATGAATATGCCTAAGGAAATGCAAGGAGATGAAATCATGACGTAGCTGCCAGATGAGATTCGGGAGAAAAATGAGGAGCGCCAGGCCGGCTCCTGCCCAGAACCAGCGGCTTGCCAAGAAGCGGCGCGTTGGCGTCAGCAAGAGTCCACTCAGGATCCCAACCACAAAAAACATCATTGTGTACTTGGTCATCAGCCCGACGCCAATCACCGCACCGATCGCCAGGCACCACCTTGGGTTCTCCGTTTTTAAGAGACGGATCACGAAATAGGCAATCAGCACCCACCACAAATAATCGAAGGTCGTGTATTGAAATTCTGTTCCCTCGAAGAGAGGCAGAGGCGAGACTGCAACTGCCAGGGCCGCGGCAGCCTGAGCCCACCGCCCGCCGCCCAGCTCGCGCGCCATGAGGCCGGTGACGACCACAGCAGTTGCCTGCGCGAATACCGAGAAGAGCCTCAATCCGACCAGCGAAACACCAAAGATGCCCAGTCCAATTCGTTCCAGAAATGGTGTTAAGGGCGGATATGCAACGAACCCCCAGTCGAGATGCCGAGCATCGCTCAGCACCTGCAGTTCATCGCGATGAAAACCATAGCGGCCGTTGGTAAGGAGGTGAGCCAGGGCGACGGTCAAGGCGATTCCTGCCACAATCAGCAGGTTAGGCAGGCGCGAATCCACCGGCGGGAGATGCTGCGCTGGGTTCGTTGATGCCATTCCGTCCCGCTTCCTACCGGGCTTGAGCAGTTTAGATGGTCTGCAATTTTAGACGGTCTACAACCTCAGACGTTACTCTGAACGCTGGCCCCACAAGCAGAGCCAGCTCCGGCATCCCCAATGCGATTATGCGGCTTCGCTTTTTACCTGGACTCCAGCCCATTTTTCCAGCAGAGTCAGGGTTGCGGCATAGTCGAGGTCGCGATGGCCGTCTTCGGTAGCCATTTGGTAGATCTCTTCCACGGTTTCGAGAGCGGGGAGTTTTACGCGCGCTTCTTTGGCGGCCTCGAGGGTGAGGAGAATGTCCTTGTGCATCAGGCGCAAAGGAAAGTTGGGGGTGAAGTCGCGCTGCAGAATGAATGGTGCTTTGTAGTCGACGACGCCGGAGCGGACCATGGTGGCGTCGATCAAGGAAAGCAGCTGTTTGGGGTCCACGCCGAGTTTGGTAGCGAGGGTGAGGGCCTCGGCGAAACCTTCGAAGATGAGAGCGATCTGGAGGTTCATGGCCAGCTTGGTGGCCTGGCCTTTGCCGGTCTCGCCCATGCGGAAAATTTTCTTGCCCATGGCGGCGAACAGGGGGCTGAGGCGGTCGATGGTGGCTGCGTCGCCGCCGACCATGAAAATCAGGCTGCCGTTGGCGGCGCCGATTTTCGATCCGGTCATGGGGGCGTCAACGTAGGCCACGCCTTTGGCGCGAACGCGTTCGGCAAATTTGACGGTGGCGGAGGGAGAGATGGTGCTGGAATCGGCAATGATCATGCCATCGGCGAGCGCCGGTTCGACGCTGTCGGAGCCGAACAATATTTTCTCGACGGCGGCGGTATCGGAAACGCAGAGCCAGATAACCTCGGCTCCTTGGGCGGCCGCGGCGGGAGTGGGGGCGACGCCAGCGCCTTCCACGAGTTTGCCGGGAGTGCGATTCCAAACCGTGACTTCATGACCGGCCTTGGCCAGATTGGTGGCCATGGCATGGCCCATAATTCCCAGACCTAAGAAAGCGACGCGCATTTCTTCTCCTGTTGGAACTTTTAAGACGCTTTTGAATTAGATATGAGGGGTGGGATCGAGGTCAAGCAAAGTGGGCGGAGGCAGTGTCTTAATTTGGATTTTCGGGTTGCTGTTGTGCTTCTTCGGTAGTGGGAAGCTGGTCGGTGCCAACATAATCAGGGGGAGCAAACTCAGTTTGCCAATCAATCCAACTGTCACCCAGATTGAGCGCCGTTGCGAAGAATTTGAACCGTTGAAGAGGATTGCCAAAAATATCTCCGTAGCAGACGTACCCATAGACACTCAGCATCTTTCGGTGGTCCACAATCGCTCCAACGTCATCAAGAGAAAACTGTTGGCGATTCCAGAAGTTGACCACGGTCAGAGTATAAGGTTCGTTGGGTTTAATCACTTCATGCGTCAGAACAATGCCGGAACCGGCATAGTCGCCATAGTCTGGAATGTTGGGCAATTTGTCGCAGGTGAAGATAACACTCCACGACCGCAGCAGTGCAGGAGTCTGCCCGTAGTTCTTGATTACAAGGTTTATCTTGGGGAATTGAAGCATAGCTGGCAGCGCGGCGGCGCCTGTATTCCCGGCGCTAAGTTCATGCACCACCAGTTTTGGAATCGCCATCCCAGCGGCAATGTCCGCGCTGACTTTAGCGGCTTTGGCATTTATTACGGCGGCCTCCGCAGCTATGAGAGCGGTCTCCTGCGCACTTTTGAGTTCCGCCGTCTGTTGAGCCGCTTGGGTCAGTTGCCCTTGCATCGCCGTCAACTGCCCCTGCATCGCTACTCGTTGGGCCTTCATTTCGCCAAGGGTCTTGTAGGCAGCCCGAACGCCAACGATGCCGACGACTATCAGAACACCAGTGAAAATGATGTAAATTCGATCCCACCAGTCCTTCGTTACAGACACGGGGGAAGTTCGCGGACAATTACGGGCTTCCGTGCATCTTCGGTTGCTGCGCTGTGACTGCCGTTCTGATCTGGAGAGGCGCTGATCGGCTTGACGGTGGTCGGTGGTTCTTGGGATTGGCCATGATTGCTGCTGGAATCGCTTTTGATGTTCTGGGATGCTCTATTGTTTGGATCAGCTGCCTTCCGCGGGACTGGTGCCGCTGTCTGAATGATGGCCAAGAGCATAGCCAGCACGATGTATTTCATAGCGGGGAGATTGTATCAGCATGTGAGAGTTTCAAATTAGGACAGCACCTCCGTGCGGATTCCAGAGTCAAGACGATCTCAGGCTACAGAAGCTGTTACCTCAGCGGCTAAAGCCGGCGGTGAAGGAGGCCAGTTATCGCAGCGGTGAACCGCTGCGCCACCCAAAATCTGAACCGCTGCGGCACCCAAAATCATGTGCGGCACCTTATCACAAAAGGTTATTCGCAAAAGACGCGCACGTTGACCTTGCCGTGTTTTTCCCGACCGTCGACATCGATGGAGAGGTCGTGAAGGTGCTCGATCAGCTCTTCGAGATTTTCGGGCTTGACTTGGGACAGGTCGATGGGAACGCCCTGATCGCGGAGGGCGTCGTTGGCTTTGTGCAGCGCCTGCGGCGGAATCAGCCCGGCCAGCCGCACCCCGGCGCGGAGCAGTTGTAGGGGAATGCGGACGTTGACCTTGGTAGGGCCGTCGGCGCCTGGTTCGGCGGCGTCTACGACCACGCGAAGATATTTGAGCGGGCCCGAATTCTTGACGGAACCGGCGGCTGAGGATTGCGGGTTCTCGGTCTCTAAGGCGGCCAGAAGACGATCGGCCTCGTCGGCGGTGATTTTGCCGGAAGACAGCATTTCCAAGATTTGCTTGCGATTTTCACTCATAACTTCCTCCTAGAAAAGACTCAATACGATCGAAACCTGGCTAGTCTGAACCTCGACGTGAAATCCTTTGAGGGCGGCGAACAGCCGGAAAAGCGCCGCCGTGGCGCGAAATGGATTCACGCCGAACATGGGACAGACGATGAACAGCACCAGCAATAGCAATGGAGCATAGGGCAGAAGCAGCAGCCAGAAAAGAAGCACCGGCAGACGAAGCCGGAAGGCGTGTATCCGCTTGGCCGGCAAGGCTGGGGAGGTTGAGAGGACATTCATTTCAGTGCCTCCAGTTCGCGAATGGCTTGGTCGGCGTTGATTTCACCGCGGTTCAGCCGGTCGAGAGTTTCGGCTCGGATCTCGGCGCGAGTGGGCTGGGGGTTGGTGTTGACGAATTCCAAATTGCGGGCGATGCGGGTGAGCCGCGACTTGATGGTGGGATAGCTGACTCCGAAGACTTGTTCCATCTCTTTGATGGAGCCGTGGCTGCGTACGAAGGCAGTGATAAATACTTGGTCTTCGAGGCCGAGGCGAGCTAGCTGGGGCAACTCGAAACGGCCTTCGATGGCGATGTCTTTCCCGGTGAGGCGAATCCGCTCTACGACGATTGGCTGGCCTTGGGTGAGCCGGGTCAGTTCTTGCCAGTCGGTGGAGGCTTTGGGCGCGGTGGTCATAAATCTGTAGGTCGGGCGCTTGTGAAGTAAATTTAATCAATTTGAAATATAAATAAACGTAATAAAATGTCAAGCAAAAATTGTGTTTATTAATTTAATTCTGAGGAATGTTTAGGCTGCGGGTTGCCGGGGCAAGAATCGGTCATGTCTGAAACATCTGTGTTGCTGGCTCGATTCGCGGCATTGTGATTGCGCGGAATTGTGCCTTCGACAAACCTGCCCGTGATACACTCGCTTTCGCCTGCGGGGAGGTTGATCCATGAATAAGACCTTGTGCGTAGTGGTCCTGTTGCTAGGCGGTGCTTTGGCGCTGTCGTTCGGAACTGCGAGTGCTCCGAATACAAGTTCCACGTCGCCAACGATTCTTGTCAAACGTAGACTAGTCAACCAGACTGCGCCAATCCCAACAACAACGGTCTTTACGCCCGCGCATGACGGTGTGTATCGGCTGTCGGCCTACGCGACTGTCACTCAGGCAGACCCAGGCAGTCAGTCGTATTGGATATGGAACCCTACGTGGACTGATGATGCAGGTCCAGCAAACTGCAATGGACAGTGTTACATAGGCGCTGGCAATACGCCCGGCCAGTTCCAATTGCAATTGGGACTCCAGTTAGGGGTGGTCATGACAATCGAAGCTAGGGCCGGAACGCCTATAGCCTACAGCGTGTACCAACAGGGCAGCCCCGATAACAGCGCCTACTCCCTGTACTACGTGCTGGAGCAGATCGAATAACTGACTTAGCTCCCTCGGGGAACTGCTCAATGCCTAGCAACACGTCATTTAAGACACCGCCCAAGAATCTTCCACATCGACACTCGTCTACGACCGGGGTATAGTGATGCGGTCTCGGAAGCTCCAAAATCTCTTAAGGAAAATATCGATGAAGCGGTCGCTCGCTGCGTTCTGCAATCGAAGTCTGCGTTCCTTCCTCATCCTTGTACTGGCGTTGGCGATTGCGCTGGCGTTGAGCTTGCCGGCGGGCGCGCAATCGGGGTTGGCGAAAATCAGCGTGGATAACCTTACGAATAGCGACAGCGTACACAAGACGGAAGTGGAGCCGGATACATTCGCGTGGGGCAACACGATTGTGAGCGCGTTCCATGTGGCGCGGCGGCCGGGGTCGATTGGCTGGGGCAGCGGCGATATTGGTTTTGCCACCTCGACCAATGGCGGTGTGAGCTGGACGCATGGCGATTTGCCGGGGCTGACGGTGAACTACAAAGGCGGAACTTACGGGGCGGCGGCCGATCCTTCGGTGGCGTACGACGCGAAGCACGGGGTGTGGATGATTTCGACGCTGCCGCTGGTGGGGCTGAGCAGCGGATCGGAGTATATCGGCGACGTGGCGGTGAGCCTTTCATCGGATGGGCTGACGTGGGGAAATCCGATCAACGTCGATAAGACTCATCTCGACGACAAGAACTGGTCGGTGTGCGATAACACGGCCACGAGTCCTTATTATGGCAATTGCTACACGGAGTGGGACCAGGCGTATGGGACGGGCGACGTTTTGTTGAGCGTATCGAGTAATGGTGGACAGACCTGGGGACCGGGCTTGGCTTCTTCCGACCATGCCGGCGGGCTGGGCGGCGAACCTGTGGTGCAGCCGAACGGCACGGTGATTGTGCCATTTGAAGGCGGTGGCATCGACGTGTTCAGTTCTACGAATGGCGGTGCGAGCTGGGGCAAGAGCGAGGCCATCGCCAGCATTGACAGCCACTTGGTGGCCGGAGGGATACGCGATCCTAATCTGCCGTCGGCTGCGATCGATGGAGCGGGCAATGTGTACGTGGTGTGGTCGGATTGCCGATTTCGTAAGAGTTGCAGCTCAAACGACATTGTGATGAGTTCGTCGGCCGATGGCAAGACCTGGAGCACGGTGACGCGTATTCCGATTGACCCGACCAGCAGTACGGTGGATCACTTCCTGCCCGGCATCGGCATTGATCCGGCGACCTCGGGAAGCGGCGCGCATATTACGATTGTTTATTACTACTATCCGGTGGCCAAGTGCACCGCAAGTACTTGCGAGCTGGAAGTGGGGTTTGTGACCTCGACGGATGGCGGCACGACGTGGGCGGCAGGGGAGAAAATTGCCGGGCCGATGAAGCTGGCGTGGCTGCCGGTTTCCGACGATGGGCCGATGGTGGCGGATTACATTGGCGTTTCCTACGTAAACGGGAATGCGTTTGGCGTGTTTGCCAACGCGCAAGCGCCGACTGGCAGCACGTTGGCGGAAGCGATGTTCACGACGAAGTCGCCGCTTCCGGCGCCGGGCAGCGCTCCGGGATTCAGCGGCGCCGCGGATAAGCCGGTGGCGGGTGCGAAGTCCGATCACGCGATGCACTTCTATTACGACGACGAAGGGAAGCGGGAAATTCCGCGGTCGCGTTGGATTACGAATAACTCAGGGCAGTAGGATCTGCGTTGAACCATCTGCGTTGAACCAGCCGCCGGCATTTCCAATGCCGCCGGCTGTTTTATTTTGGATTTGTAATTTGATCTCCTGTGAAATTCCGGGGAGGATCGAAGGCGTCATGTGGGAACCGCCGGAATTAACGCGCTTTCTGCATTGCACTGGACTAAAATGGACCTTACGGCTTCCAGCTTCATCCAATAAGCAGGCCAGTTCAGGATGATCCTTTCAAGATGATCAAGGCAACGCTCCGTAATCCAGCGCTCCGCAAGCGGGCATCGCAGTTCGGGCGACTGGTGCGCCATTCCGCGGTGACTCCGCTGTGCGGGGAGACGCACAAGCCGCGGCTGGTCTCGAACGGCGAGTTAGGGGTTACGTTTATCGGGCATTCCAGCTTCTTCGTGCAGATCGGGGGGCAGAATGTGATGATCGACCCGAACTTCGCGCGCTGGCTGTTTGTGTTGAAGCGGCTGCGGCGTCCGGGGCTTCGAGTGCGGGATTTGCCGGCCATCGATCTGGTGCTGGTAACACATGCGCACTTCGATCATCTGCACCGGCCGTCGCTGCGGGCCATCGTGCAGCAAAATCTGCGGATCCGCGGAACGGCGCCGGCCATTATCCTGCCGAGCCATGTTACGGATCTGGTTTCCGACTTGGGATTCTCGGAGATCATCGAACTGGATTGGTGGAATAGTTCGCGGCACGGCAACGTGTCAGTGACGCATGTTCCTTCGCGGCATTGGGGAGCGCGGATCCTGAAGGATTCGCATCGCGGCTACGGCGGCTATGTGCTGAAGGCTGGGAAACACTCGGTGTATCACGCGGGCGACACGGCTTATTTTGCGGGCTTCCGCGAGATTGGCCGGCGGCTGTCGCCGGAGTTGGCGATGCTGCCCATCGGCGCCTACAACCCGCCGACGTTCCGGAATGTGCATACCAATCCCGCCGATGCGACTCATGCCTTCCTCGATTTGAAGTCGCGTTGGATGGTGCCGATGCACTATGGAACGTTCCGGCTATCGCACGAGCCGGTGGACGAGCCGCTGCAACTGCTGGAGCAGGAGGCGCGGGCGGCGGGGATTGAAGACCGGGTGGTGGTGCTGGAAGAGGGCGTCACGAAGTTCTTCTGACGCAGGTTTCAGGGTTTCAAAGTTTCAAGGTTTCAGAGTCAAACCGAGAATGCGCGCCCCGCGCCTCGAAACCTTGAAACCTTAACACTCCGTTGACACCTTCCGGGCGGATTCTGGTGTAAACTTTGTTGCACGAATTTTCGCAAGAGGAGGGGAATATGACCGCTAAAGCCGTACCGGAGGGTTACCACACCCTCACACCAACTTTGACTATCCGCGACGCCGCGCGCGCCGTCGAGTTTTACAAGCAGGCTTTTGGCGCGGTGGAAAGAGGTGTTAACAAGGGACCTGACGGCAAGGTGATGCATGCCGAGCTGATCATCGGCGACTCGATCATCATGCTGGCCGATGAATTTCCGGAATTTGGATCTTTGTCACCGCAGACCATTGGCGGTTCGGGGACGGGGTTGCACATTTATACCGAGGATGTGGACTCGGCATTCGATCGGGCGGTGAAGGCCGGCGCGACCGTGGAGATGCCCGTGGCGGACATGTTCTGGGGCGACCGCTACGGCAAGCTGGTGGATCCGTTCGGCCACAAGTGGTCGATCGGAACCCACGTCCGGGATATGTCGAAGGAAGAAATCGGAGAAGCACAGGAAGAATTTATGAAGCAGATGCCAAAGAGCGCTTGAAGGAGTTTAACTTCGGCCGAGTGTGTGCGAGGGCGTGGCTGCTGGCCGCGCCCTAATTATTTTCTCGCTCATTTTTTCCGTTGTAATACTTCCGTAACGTGTCGGAATCCCGCTATTACACAACTATTACAGTGGCTTTCCCCGCGCCTTGATAGGTTACATATGTACGGTATCGAACTTGGCCTGAGAACGGGGATCCTCCTTGGACATACAACTGGAAAGCCTGGAAAAACGGCAAGCCGCCAGAAACGAAATCAACTGGGTGACCGCGATTTTTATGATGGCGTTTCACGTGGGCGCGATCGCCGCACTCTTCTTCTTTACATGGAAGGCGCTGTTCGTGGCCATGTTCTTGTGGTGGGTCTCGGGAAGCCTGGGCATTGGCATGAGCTATCATCGCCTGCTTACGCACCGCGGCTACAAGACGCCGAAGTGGGTGGAGTATTTTCTGACCGTCTGCGCCACGCTGGCGCTGGAAGGCGGGCCGATTTTCTGGGTGGCGACGCACCGCATTCATCATCAATATTCCGATCAGGATGGCGATCCGCATTCGCCGATCGACGGCAAATGGTGGGCCCATATGGGCTGGATTCTGATGGGCAAGTCGATGCACCATGACACGACCACGCTGGCCCGCTACGTCCCCGACCTGGCCAAGGATAAATTTCATGTTTGGATCACGAAATATCACTATGTACCCATGATTGTGCTGGGAGCGATCTTGTTCGCAATTGGCGGAATGCCGTTTTTGATGTGGGGCATCTTCATGCGGACGGTGGTTGGCCTGCACGCTACCTGGCTGGTGAATTCGGCGACGCACTCCTGGGGCACGCGCCGTTTTGCCACGCGCGATCTTTCCACTAACAGCTGGTGGGTGGCTTTGCTCACATTCGGGGAAGGCTGGCACAACAACCACCACGCGCATCCGACGGCGGCGCAGCATGGCTTTACGTGGTATGAGGTCGACATGAACTGGTACGGAATTTGGGCGCTGAAGCAACTGGGCTTGGCCTGGGACATCAGGCGTGTGAAGCTGGCTGACCTGGAGAACGGGTTGGTGGCTGCGCCGAACGGACGAATGGTTACCGTGGCTCTGCCGGAGGGCATGGTGGCGGGGGATTGAGCGCAAGGCGACCGAACTTTCTTGGATACGAAACCCGCCTTTCCGGCGGGTTTTCCTTTTTCGGCGGAAGCTGGAGCTCTCGCAGATGGCCATGAAAAGGTAGCGGGTGTTAATCGCCCTGATTGCGACAGTTATCCCTGTAAGCCTCGGAGCTCCGTGCCTGACAGTGTTACGACCGGCTCGAACAAGTCGAGGTTTAAGTCGGGGCGACGCATCCTCCAGGCCAGGGCGGTTCGGAGCCGCCCCGGTTTCTCCTGGAATCACGTCACTCACGACCCTACTTCAGGCCGAAGGCGTAAAGGTGGCCGTCCACCGAGCCGACATAAACCACCCCATTCGCCACAACGGGAGTCCCCACATAGCCGCCGGTGGTGTAGCTCCACAGCTTGGCGCCGGTCTTGGCGTTCAGTGCGTACATGTTGTAGTCGTACGAGCCGACATAAACCACCCCATTCGCTACTGCGGGGCCGGAACCCACAGAGTAGCCGGTGGTGTAGTTCCATAGCAGGGCCCCGGTGCTGGCGTCTAACGCGTCCACGTTGCTGTCGTCGGAGCCGACATACACCACCCCATTCGCCACGGCGGGCGAAGACCTCACGTGACCGCTGTTGGCGGTGTAGCTCCATAGTTGGGCGCCAGTGCCGGCGTTCAGCGCGTACACGTCGTCGTCGTCGGAGCCGATGTACACCACCCCATTCGCCACGGCGGGCGAGGATTCCACGGGGAAGCCGGTGGTGTAGCCCCACAGCCTGGCGCCGGTGCTGGCATCCAGCGCGTACACCCGGTCGTCCCAGGAACCGACAAAAACCACTCCTTTCGTGATCGCAGGCCCACCGTCGGTCTGCAGAAAGAAGCCGGTGGCGTAGCTCCACAGCAGCGCTCCAGTGCTTGCGTTCAGCGCGTACAATTTGTCGTCGTTCGAGCCGATATAAACCACCCCGTTCACTACTGCGGGTGAGGAATACACCCCGCCGCCGGTCGTGTAATTCCATAGCTTGGCGCCGGTGCTGGCGTTCAGCGCGTATACGTTGTCGTCTCCCGAGCCAACATAAACCACCCCATTCGCCACTGCGGGCGAGCGACCCGCGCCGCCGCCCGTGGTGTAGCTCCACAACAGAGCGCCGGTGCTGGCCCTCAGCGCGTAGACGTTGTGGTCGTCCGAGCTGAAATAAACTATCCCATCCACCACGACGGGCGAGGCCACATTTGCGCCAGTGGAGTAGCTCCATTTCAGCTGGAGGTTCGCAACATTGTTGACATTAAGCACCTTCTCATACGGGTCGAAGCGCGTCATGTCGGGCCTGTGGAACTCGCTCCAACCGTTCTTTTGACCCCATGCCGCGGGCACGAAGCACACACAGAGAATCCAAACCAAAATGCTGATTCGTTTCATGACGAACCTCCAGAAGATAAACTGATCGGACGGAAATACGTTTCCCGGGGGAATTTCTTGTTTGCCGGACCCATGCTTCACGGCAGGCCGAAGGCGTAGATCTTGCCGTTCTCCGCGCCGACATAAACCATCCCATTGACCACGATGGGTGAGGAATTCGTAACGCCTTCGGTGCCGTAGCTCCACAGCAGGGCGCCAGTTTCGGCGTTCAACGCGTACACCGTGTAATCGCCGCTGGTGTACTCCGTTGAAGAGCCGACATACACCACACCATTCGCCACGGCGGCCGACCCAAGTATATTGTCGTTGGCTTGGTAGCGCCACAGCAGGGTGCCGGTTTTGGCGTTCAGCGCATACACGCTGTTGTCGGACCAGGTGGAGCCAAAATACACCACCCCATTCGCTACGGCGGGCGAGTTATCGACATAGCTATTGACAAAATAGCTCCACAGCTCGGCGCCCGTGCTGGCGTCCAGCGCGTACAAATTGTTGTCATCCGACCCGACATAAACCACCCCATCCGCCACGGCGGGCGACGAGGAATATATACCGTAGCCGGTGGTGTAGCTCCACAATTTGGCGCCGGTGCTGGCGTCCAGCGCGTACACGTTGTTGTCGTTCGAGCCGACATAGACCACCCCTTTCACCACCGCGGGCGAGTTGAGATACAACGGGCCGCCGGTGGTGTAGCTCCAGAGCAGGGCGCCGGTGCTGGCATTCAGCGCGTACACGTTGTTGTCGTTCGAGCCGACATAGACCACCCCATTGGCCACAGTGGGAGCAGACTTCACCAAGTTGCCGGTGGCGTAGCTCCACAGCTTCTTGCCGGTCTTGGCGTTCAGCGCGTACACCTTGTTGTCGTTCGAGCCGACATAAACCACCCCGTTGGCCACGGCGGGCGAGGACCACACCTGGTCGCCGGTGGTGTAGCTCCACAGCAGGGCGCCAGTGCTGGCGTTCAGCGCGTACACGTTGTCGTCCCACGAGCCGAAATACACCACACCATTCGCCACGGCGGGTGAGGGCTCCACATTGGCGCCAGTGGTGTAGCTCCACTTCAAGACGAGCTTCCCAGCATTGTTGACGTTGAGCACCTTCTCATTCGGGTTGAAGCGCATCATATCGGGCCTGTGGAACTCGCTCCAACCGTTCTTCTGACCCCATGCCACCGACACGAAGCACGCACAGAGAATCCAAACCAAAATGCTGATTCGTTTCATGACGAACCTCCAGAAGATAAACTGATCGGACGAAAATACGTTTCCCAGGGGAATTCTTTGTTTTGCCCGGACCCATGCTTCACGGCAGGCCGAAGGCATACATGTAGCTGGTATCCGAGCCGATATAGAGCACCCCATTCACTACAGTCGGCGAGCACCACACATAGTAGCCGGTGGAGTAGGTCCACAGAACGGCGCCGGTGGCGGCGTTGAATGCGAACACGTTGGGCGAGCCGGTGTACCACGAGCCGACATAAACCACCCCATTCGCCACAGCGGGCGAGGACTGAATTACGTTGCCGGTGGTGTAGCTCCACAGCAGGGCGCCGGTGCGGGCGTTCAGCGCGTACACGTTGTGGTCGAACGAGCCGACGTACACTACCCCATTCGCCACAGCAGGCGAGGAATACACTCCGTCGCCGGTGGCGTAGCTCCACAGCAGGGCGCCGGTGCTGGCCTTCAGCGCATATACGTTGTGGTCTACCGAGCCGACGTAAACCACCCCATTCGCCACGGCAGGTGAGGACCAAGCCGGGGACCCTCCGCCGGTGGTGTAGATCCACAGCTTGGCGCCGGTGGTGGCGTTCAGCGCGTAGACGTTACCGTCGTTCGAGCCAACATAGACCACCCCATTGACCACGGCGGGCGAGGAATACACATTGCCGCCGGTGGTGTAGCTCCACAGCAGGGCGCCGGCGCTGGCGTTCAGCGCGTACACGTTGCCGTCATCCGAGCCGACATAGACTACCCCATTCGCCACCGCGGGCGAGGACTGGACTAAGCTGTCGGTACCGTAGCTCCACAGCAGGGCGCCGGTGCTGGCGTTCAGCGCGTACACGTTGTAGTCCCACGAGCCGACATAAACCACCCCGTTGGCCACGGCGGGGGAGGACTCGCCGCCGCCGGTGGTGTAGCTCCACAGCAGGGCACCGGTCTTGGCCTTCACCGCGCGCATGATGCCATCATCCGAGCCGAAATAAACTATCCCATCTACCACGGCGGGCGAGGAACCCACCTGGGCGTTAGTGGATTGGCTCCACTTCAGCTGGAGGTTCCCAACATTGTCGACGTTGAGCACCTTCTCATACGGGTTGAAGCGCGCCATGTCGGGCCGGTGGAACTCGCTCCAACCTTTCTTTTGACCCCATGCCGCGGACACGGAGCACGCACAGAGAATCCAAACCAAAATGCTGATTCGTTTCATGACGAACCTCCAGAAGATAAGCTGATCGGACGGGAATAGGTTTCCCAGGGGAGTTCGGGTCATTCGTCTCAGGGGGTGCTGCGTCCCGATGGAGGCACTGCTCTTCGGTGAGGCGGACGCGATAACAGTACGCCGACGAGGGGGGCCCCGTCAATGGCAAGGGTCACCTCTTGACGTGCGGCGATCACCAAGAGCCAGAAAGCAAAGCCAGACGCTCCTATTGAAACATCGCCATGACACCAGCAACGATCAAACGTAGCGTGCCTACCGGGTGTCCGGGCCATAAATGCCCTGCGGAGTTTTGGCAACCCCCGACCGCGAACGCGGTAAAATCAGCCTGAAGCCAATGCGCATCACGAGTCGCCGCGGAACTATCGTTTTCTTCCTCTGCCTGGGCATCACCCTGGTGGCGCTGGCGGTTGCGCTCAATGTTGGATGGATCATCCTGAACTGGCGCGAAGGCGTGCTGCTGTTTTTCGGCATCATCTTCTTTGCGCTGATTATTGCGGGCATGATCGTGAATACGACGTTTCTGCTGCGTGAGATTCGCCGCAGCGAGCAGCATGACAGCTTTATCAATGCGGTTACTCACGAGCTGAAAACGCCGGTGGCGTCGATCCGCCTGCATCTGGAAACTTTGCAGCGCCGCGACCTGCCCGAAGCGCAGAAGCAGGAGTTTTACCGCCTGATGCTCAGCGACACCGATCGCCTTACGGAAACGGTGGAACAGGTTTTGCGCACGGGCCGCGCCGGAGACAAGAAGGCGGGCAGGGAAAAATCCACAGTCGATTTCCGGCAACTGGTTCGGGAATGCATGGAGGCGGCGCGGGTGAGGCATCATCTGCCGCCGGAAGCTTTGCTCTATGAGGAAGCCGCGAGCAATGGCGCGGGCATGAATGTGCGGGGCAGCGCCGAGGACCTTCGAACAGCGGTGTTCAACGTCCTCGACAACGCGATTAAATATTCCGGCGAAGAGGTGGAAGTGCGGGTGCGCCTGGCTACACCCGACGAAAAGCGCATCGTTTTCAGCGTGCGGGACCACGGGGTGGGCATTCCTGCCGACGATTTGAAAAGCGTCTTCAAGCGCTTCTACCGCGTCACCCATCGCTCGATGGGACACGTGAAAGGAACCGGGCTGGGCTTGTTCATTGTGAAATCGATTGCGCAAAAGCATGGCGGCAGAGTGTTTGCCGAAAGCGCCGGCGAAGGCGAGGGCGCGACGATTACGATGGAGCTGCCGAGGTCGAACGCATGAGCCGGGTTCTGGTGGTGGAGGATGAAGCGCATCTGGCGCAGGGGCTGCGCTTCAATCTGCAGGCGGAGGGGTATTCCGCCGAGGTTGTGGGAGATGGCGAGGCCGCCACGGATCGTCTACTCGGCAAGAAAGAGAACTTCGATGCCGTGGTGCTAGATATTATGTTGCCGGGCAAGGACGGTTTCAGTGTGGTTTCAGAGCTGCGCGCGGCGCGGAATTATGTGCCGGTGCTCATGCTGACGGCGCGCAATCGTCCGGAAGATGTGTTGAAAGGCTTTGCCGCGGGGGCGGACGATTATTTGCCCAAGCCTTTCGACCTGTCGATTCTGCTGGCGCGTTTGCAGGGGCTGCTGCGGCGGAGCCAATGGATGCGCTCCGGGCAGGCGGCAGGGAGTTCGGAGGCGGCGCAGGCTGCGTCCGATCCGGGCAGTGTCGGCGACTTCGGAACATTTTCCTTCTGCGGAAAGACCATCGATTTCGGAGTGCTCGAACTGCGGACTGCCGACAATGTGATTCATCTGACTTTGATGGAATCGGAACTGCTGCGGCATCTGGTGCGCAACGATGGGAAAGTGGTTTCCCGCAAGCAGATTCTCGAAGAAGTCTGGGGACTGCACGAAGATACCGACACGCGCGCCATCGACAACTTTATGGTGCGGCTGCGGCGATATATTGAAGACGATCCCGCGCAGCCGAGGCATTTGCTGACGGTGCGCGGGGTGGGGTATCGGTTTCTGGCGAATCCGGAAAGGAAGTGAGAGAAGCATCGGGAGAGCGGTTGGCCGGGGGAAGAATGCGGCGGCGATTGCGAATTATGGTTTGTGCCACGACTCTGGCGCTTTCTTGCCCCGTGCCTGTGCACGCGCAGTCATCTGGAAAGGCGCCGTCAGCCAAGGAGGCGATGAGCCTCTGTGCACCGGGGCGAGTGATCTGCGTTTCCAGTTCGGTAACGAATTCCTTGATTCGCAATCCCTTTCGAATCGCGGTGCAAGTTAACACGGCCGACGACATTTATGTTGCATGGGAGATACGGGACGGCACCGGGCAGGTGTTGGGGTCCGACTCGACCGGAAATTATGTCAACCAGCCGACCGAGGATTTTACGATCGGTAGGACTTGGCGCATTCAGTCCTTTATCTTTACGCCCGCTAAGGCAGAGCAAGGTACGCTTACCCTGACTCCCAGCCGTTACACAATTCAGACAGGCGGAGTCGACCTGCCCGGAATCAAAATTCCGATTCGCCTCACAACCGCCACATCCAAGGTCACGATCTTGTTGCCGGAACATCCTGACGAACTGCAAAACGCCGTCAACGATTGGGTAGATGATGTGACGCACACGAAATTCGATCCGAAGGTGGAGCTAAAAGAACGTGAGATCGAGATCGTGCGGTTCGACCGGAGCGCGATCATCGGAGCCACGGTCGAGGCCGTTTTGCGAGCTTGGCCTGGACAGGCGCCTTGGCACGTTACGCGCTGGCGGCAGACCGGCTCCACCGCGCACGTGGTCATCGTGGGCGGCGCATGGGCTGGTGTTTCCTATTACGGCGCCGGAGTGGGCTATCTAATTGAGAAGTCGGTGCTTCACCTTCCGTGTATTAAGAAGTTTGTTTTTGATCAAGGGCCGTGACCTTTTAGCCGCTACGCCCGGCACAGTTCCGCCACCAGCGTTTCCCCTCGTTCCAGCGCCAGACGGTCAACACGGTTGAGAATCACGACATAAATCGAGAGCGAGATTCCCGCCAACGCCAGCAGGAGCAGAATGGCGATCCAGGAGTTTCCGAAATGCCGAGCGGTCAGGAAAGCACTGACACCGATGCCCACGACCACAAGTTGTAAGGCCAGGCTGACGAGCACGGTCGTCTGAGAGGCGCGTTGGCGGCCGAATTTGGAGTAGTCCAGCTTTTTCGGCGAGGAGATCGACAACACATTGCCCGCGGCGAAATTCACCGGGGCGGCGAAGAGCAGGCCGGCCAGGGTTGCGAGGGTGATGTCGAGCGCGGGCCGGCCGTAGAGGGACGCGACCGCGATCCACGCCACGACGGTTTCGACGGCCAGAATGCCGGCGTGGGTGAGATTCTTGGCGAATACAATGTCGCGGAAGCGCACCGGGGCCGCGTAGAAAAACTGGATGCCGCCGGCATCGCCGCCGAAGGTGTTGTAGATGAGATTGGTCAACATCAGGAGCGTGTATGCGGCAGCGACTGGAAACGCCAGGTTGGGCGTGCGGGCTATGAAGCCGCCGGAGTGGCGGACGGAGTTCATGGCTCCGAAGCGAAAGACGAGCAACATGAAGATCGGCATGATCAGAGTAAGCAGCATGGGGCCGCTGCGGAGGAGATAGCGAACTTCTTTTTCGAAGACGGCCGCGACGGGCGCGGCGAATCCGGGAAGATTCCAGCCGAGACGGAGCTGTCGATCCTGCGGAAGAGAGGATGCGGCGACAACCTCGCTCAAGTTTTCGCCGCGATACTGCGCCAGCAGCCGCACGTGCAGGCCGTAGCCAATCGCCAGCACGAACGCGCCCAGCAGCGCCAACGAACTGAGGGCTGCCGGCCTTTGCGGATAGATCCCTTGCACGATGGCATCGGCGGCGAGGCCGGGTGGAAGAATGCCTTGCACGGGAGCAAGCACTTCGACGAAGCGCAGAGCTTTCTGTTGCACAATTTGCTCCACACCCGGCCGCGCGCGTCTGCCGAAATGCCGGGTCAGCGGCCCGATCAATTGAAAACTCAGCATGAGCAGAACGAACAGAACGCCCATGATCTCGCGGGTGCGGCGTTGCGCCAGCCAGCGCTCCACCCAGGCGAAGATCATTTGCATGAACAGAAGATTGAAGGCGACGAATGCCAGCAGCACAAGCAGTGTCCAGGGCAGCAGCGCAGGCTTCGCGACGCTCACTCCTGCCAGGATTCCGAGCGTCCACAGGCTGCCCAGGGCGCTGGCCGGATCGAATGCGCCGTAGGCTAGGCGCACCAGAAAATACGAGCCGTAGCCGAGCGGAAAGCGCAGCAGGTCGGAAGAATCGGGATTATTGGTGAAGGCGGTGGACATGATGGGGAAAACTTGCCAGAAGAAAAAGATCGCCCAGAACAGCAGCGCCAGCATTTCCGGCTTGCCGGACGAGAGGAAGAAAAACGCCGCCACGCCCATGCCGAAAGCGCCGCCGAGTCCGCCGATGGCGAATGCGAGCGAGATGAAGATGTGCGAGAACAGCTCCAACTGGCCGCGCGTGGTGCGTAGCGCGTTGACGAAGAGGCGCCAGCGGAGCCAGGCGATGGCGGAGAGTTGGGTGCGGGTGGGGAGCGTCGGGTCGGGTTCGGTCATGGGCGTCTATGGTGGAGGTGTTGCTTGGGCATGCCCCTATAACTAGCCGGTGCACCGGATGTTGGTGTAGTGCCGATGTTACGTCAACTGAGTTCTTGGAAAGGGAATTTGTCTCCGGGCGGCGTCCCCCTAGGAGCTACACTGGATGTCATAAGCTGCGCACGAATTCTGACATCCGATCCTGCAAGTACGCCGATGCATTTTGACCCTGCATTTTCATTCTAACCATACGACGCAGATCATCATCGCTGAGAATCAAAACACCTCGCGATTGGCTGAAATTTCGACAAAGCGCCCGGTTGAAGGCGTTTATCTTAGCCGGCGGCTCGGAACGGCAAACGATAAATCCCCAGAGTCCTAGAGCGGGTTTCAAATAGCAGTATAGCTGCCGTAGGTCGTTGCGTGTCACTTCGTCCTTATTCTTAGCGTCAACAACGATCTCAGACGCAGCATATTTCGTCTTTAGGTCCTTCCAGAATCCCGAGTCAGCGCTATTCGCGAAAATGAGATCGCGTATTTCCACGCCTTCATCTTCGGGTTCTGTGCGGCTTTGTGCTTTGCCTTCCCCAAGTTCCCCGAAGAAGAGAAAATTGAACACTACTCTCACTATGTGCTCAAAGCTTTTGAAGTGTTCCGGTCCTGGAGGAACAATTTCTCGAAGATGTTCTGTTTCCGCTCGGATAGCTTCAGCCGATCCGATAGCGGCTGACATCGACAGGTTTGAGGCCTCTTCCGTAGCGTTGTGCTCGCCCCAATACTCCGGATGCTGCCCGGCTTTGATCATATAGATCGTTCGGCGCTGCCAACCACCCATGCCAAACGCTGGCTTTTTGCTCTCCACCTCCAGCATGAACTCAGGGTCCACATCCCAATCGGGGTCAACAGCCGTAATAAGTTTCAAAAAATCGTCCCATGATGCCTCCCGAATTTCACGCGAATCGTCGCGAACTCCGTCATATGTGATAAAGATGGCTGTAATTAGGCCCGGAACAATGACAATTTCTTGCTTATAGCACCAGGTGGGATTCAGTACTGTGTGAAGCATCCTGTTGAGTTGATCTGCGTACTCGTCAATAAAATGGGGCATATCGGGGTTTCTACTCTCTTGGTCTTGTTTGCCTGTCGCAGTGTCACATAGGAGTACGATTCTAATGGCATTGTCAAAGCCGCTTCTCCTCTCGCTCATCTCGACTGTTGTGGTCAGGCCATTACGCCACTCACCGAATGCTGAGCGAGGCCGGAATCTTCATCCCAGCCACGAAAGCTCCTGATCCGTACGGCGCGAGCCGCCGACGGTGCGCAGAAAGATTTGTTCCAGGGTCATCTTTTCGGCGGAGGGCGTTGAACCGTCGCCCGAGCCATCGCTTGATTTCGCGGGCGTTTGCGCCTCTACTCCTGCGCGGAGTTCTTCGAGCGAGCCCTGCGCTACCAGCCGTCCTTGATGAATGATGGCGACGTGGCTGCACAGGCGCTCCACGATTTCGAGTACGTGCGAGGTGAGGAAGATTGTTGCGCCGCGCGCGATCATGCCTTGCAGCATGGCTTTCAGCGTTCCGGCGGCGATGGCGTCGATGCCTTCGAAGGGCTCGTCGAGGAAGAGGACTTTTGGGCCGTGAATCACGGCGGCGGCCATGGCCAGTTTTTTCTGCATGCCGTGGGAGTAGTCGGTGACCAGCTTCTTGGGCTGGTCGGCGAGTTGCATGAAGTCGAGAAGTTCGGCGGTGCGGGTGGCGGCGGTTTGGCGGTCGAGTCCGTACATGCGGCCGGCGAAGTTGAGGAACTCGGAGCCGGTGAGGCGGCCGAACAGGGCCATGCCTTCGGGGACGACGCCGATTTGGCGCTTCACTTCCACGGGATGCGCGGTGAGATCGATGCCGAGGATTTCGATTCGGCCCGCGCTGGGTGCCAGCAGCCCAGTCAGCATTTTGATGGTGGTGGATTTGCCGGCGCCGTTGGGGCCGAGGAAGCCGAAGAATTGTCCGGGGGCGACGCGCAGGTCGATGGCGTCGACGGCGAGGAGTTCTCCGAAGCGGCGGGTCAGGCCTTGGGTGGAGATGGTGGGGGCGGAGTCCATGAAAGCTCTGAATCTAGCACAGGCGCTGAATCTCCGCGCGGCTACTGTTTTTGCTTGGGCGGCTCCTTCTTTTCCGCCTGCCTTTTCTGCTCGTCTTCCGTCCACGGTGGGACCACTCCGAGGAAGCGCGCGTAGGCGATCAACTGCCCCAGGTGCTCGGCGATGTGGGGGACGATGAACAACAAAACGCCGCGCTCGGTAATCTTGCCGCCCGACCAGTCCATAGTCTTCTCCAGGTCGGCATCCGGCATGGTGGTAATCGCTTTGCGGGCGTGGGCGTAGGAATCGATCAGTATGCCAATGACCTTCGCCTTGTCGGTGGTGGATGTCTCGAGCCCCAACACATCCAACCCAGGCGGCGGAGGCGTGCCCACAAATTTGTACATGTTGTAGTTCGTCGACGCGGCGTGCAGCAGTACCTCGGCGACGGATTTAACCTCCGGGGCCGGCCGCCACGAGTATTTCTCCGCCGGGATCGCTTCTGCGAGGCGGGTGAACTCATCTCCCTGGATCATGACTAGCGCCAGGACTTCAGAGCGATATCCCGTAACCCCCGGCGTGCCGTCTCTGTAAGGATGAACCTGCGCGGTGACGCGAACCGCCGCGACTGTGACCACAAGCAAACAGAACGCCGGGAAAATGCGTTTCATAGCTTCTCCTTTTTATCAACCAGTCTAGCGTTCCGGTGAGTTTTGTCCAGGGTGGAATCGACGGTCGTCTACTGAAGGGGATGGATCAGAAAGCCAAACGCCCTGGCCTTGCGGCCAGGGCGCTTACGCGGCAGAACCGCGGCAGTTTAGAACTGATTCCACAGGAACTGGTTGTAAACCTCGTGGTGGAATTGCACCTCCGCAGGCTTTACCACGGCTCCCAGCAGGCGGGGGCAGCGGTCGGCGGAGGCCTGTTTCAGGTCGGCGTAGCGCGCCTTCACGTCTTCGCCCAACAGCTTTGTGGTCCACTCGGCGTTGCGGAAGTTTTCGATCGCGGTGTAGATGTTGTCGGGCAGGTAGCGCTCCGCCTGGCGCAGGTTCTTGATCTTGGCCGTGGTGCCTTCGAGTCCGGTCTTGAAGATCGAGTGCATGACCAGGTACGGGTTGGCGTCGGGAGCGACGGCGCGCACTTCGGTACGCATGCTGCGCTCGTTGCCGATGGGGATGCGGATCATGGCGCCGCGGTCTACGGCCGACGCCTTGAGCTGGTTGGGGGCCTCGAAGTGGGGATCGAGGCGGCGATAGGCGTTCACGCTGGAATTGAACACCAGGCAAAGATCGTTGCCGTGAGTGAGAAGACGGTCCAGGAATTCGTAGCCCAGCTTGCTGAGCATCTCTTCGCCCTTGGGATCCCAGAACAGGTTCTTGCCGTTCCCACTAACGGAAACGTTGGTGTGCATGCCGCTGCCGTTGACGCCGACCACCGGCTTGGGCAAGAAGCAGGCGGTTAGGCCCATGTTGCGGGCGACCTGGCGGCAGATCAGCTTGTAGAGTTGGATATGATCGGCGGCGGCCACCACTTCGGCATAGCCGTAGTTGATTTCGAACTGCGAAGGGGCGACCTCGGGGTGGTCCTTTTCGTTTTGGAAGCCCATGGCGCGCTGCACTTCGGCGGTGGTGTCAATAAACGTGCGCAAGGGATCGCCGGGCAGCGAATGATAGTAGCCGCCGGTGTTGACGTACTCGAATTTGCCGGTTTCGTGGTAGTTGCGTTCGGCATCGGCTCCCTGAAACAGGAAGCCTTCAATCTCGTTGGCCGCGTTGAGGGTGTAGCCTTTTTTCTTGTGCAGATCGCCGGCAAAGCCCTTCAGCACGCTGCGAATGTCGGCGCGGTAGGGTTCGCCGTCCTTGTCGATGACCTCGCCGAAGACCAGCACTTTGCCCGGGCCGAAGACGTCGGCTGGTCCCCAGTAGAAGGCGCTCCAGTCGATGCCCAGGCGGAGATCGCTCTCGCGTTGCGCGGTGAAACCGCGAATCGAAGAGCCGTCGAAGGTGAGGTTGTCATAACTCTTCAGCAGGAACTTCTTGTCGTAATCGAGCATGTGCAGGCGGCCTTCGAGGTCGCTGAAAAGCACGGTCAGGGCCTTGATCCGCTTCTCGTCGGTGAGATACTTCAACCGCTCTTCCTGGATCTTATGGATGGGGACGCGCTTACTGCGCTGTTCCTTCGCCTTCAGATTCAGGTCTTCCAGTTCGTCGTAGGTGAGTGCCAGAAAATTGCGCAGTTCATTAGGCATGGATGGTCTTCAGTCTCCTATTCGTAGTCTGCAAGTAATTTGTTCAGCAAGCAAATGCCAGCGAAGCATGGAGTCGAAACGGCTGAGGGTGTACCGGAAAGAATAGCGCGAGTCGCGGTCCGGGACAATCGAAAAAGCTGATGGGAGGCAGAAAAGAGATTTATCGGGCGGGGATTCCGTGGGCAACCCCCCAAACGCCAACTACGGCGGGCGGCCCAGGCTTTTGATCTCTCTGGCATCACCAGGACAATGGGGTGCCCCGTCCTTCGCGTCCTCTGCGAAGGGCGGGTACCGCGACCGCATACGCAACCGGGTTTGTGCAGAACGAACAAAAGTTGCGTCGACAGCATCTCCGCCCACCCTTGCAAAAAACGCAAGGATGGGGCACCCTCAGTGGGAATAGTGTACGCAAGGGTCGCTAAAGGTGGGCCACCCGCCCGCCAAGTATGCGTGGGACCCGGTTAAGTTTTTTGCGGGCTATGAATACATCTGGCAGAACAACCCGAAGAACCCGTTGGGCGTTGGCGCCTCGGACCAGGGCAGTTATTTCATGAGCGGAGTCGAAGACAACAATCTCGACAATGAGAAGTTAGTGAATATCTGGTGGACGGGCGCGAAGTACGCCTTCGACAGCAAGACCGAGGTTACTTTCTCGTGGTATCAACAGCGGCAGAATGACTTCCGGAGTCCGCCGACTTGCTCGCCCTCAGCGGGGTTCCGCAGTTCGTGCGCGGGCACGCTCAACGAGGGGTCGCTTTATCTGGATCATCACATCACCAAGCGTTTCGACGCTTTTGCCGGAATTGCGTATTCGTGGGTTAGCGGAGGGCTTGCCATCGCCATTCCTCATAAGCCCGGCGTGCCTTATAACTACAACAATAACTGTGCTCCGACGGCTGGGGGGCGTTTCGTGTTCTGATTGCTTCTGCATCGTTCGGACGACCCATCACGATGTTTCCCCTACTCGCACTTGGAATAGTAGTTGGGGCAGCGTGTGCAGAACACGGCGATCAGTTCGCCTTGCTCGTTTCGGTCTTCTTCCACGCGCCCATGACAAAAAGGGCACGGGTCGTAAGGTGGTTTCGGTTTTCGCTTAACTTCTGCTTCTGTCATAGTCATTTGCTCCTTCTTACTGGTTCCGCTAAAGTTTTTCGAGTTGGTAATCGTAAATATCGTGCTGCTCCCCGATAGTCGGATTGTCAAACCTCACCCACACCTGTGTTGACGGCGGATTAGTAACTCGCTTTGTCCTTTCCGCCGGCATACAGGTAGCCAAAACCGTTCCTTCAGCCCCTTTCCATCTCATGTGCTGCACCAGACGAACCCGATCGCCGGCCCTAAGGTCCGTACACTTCGCCATTCGAGTCCTCCTTAGATTGACCCCCTTGTTTTATCCATTCCGGCTGCTTTGTCTTTCTCGTTCCAAAAGGCCACTTGCGCCTTTAATTCTTTACAAAGACTGGCCAACAGGGGTTCTTCAAGTCCAACGCGATCGTCGTGATAAATTTCATCGAACTGAAGAAATTTGGCCTCTACTTGATGCGGCGTATTCCAAGTGTAATTAGATTGACCGGAGTGATGGATGATTGAATTTCTGGCAATCACCATCGCCTCAAGCTCGTCGAGAGACAAAGGGCCTTCTTCCCTATATCTTCCGATCAATGTCTGGAATCTAGATTTCCAATCCTTGCCGCCGGCCCTGTGGCCTAGCCAATCATCGAAAAGGGAAAGCAGCGAAACGAGAGCCATATTTCCCGCGTGGTATTTCATTCTTTGAACTGAATACTCCCAGATGGAGATCATCTCGAGGGTGCGCCTCTTCGTCTTCCTCAGCTTTGAGTTCAGCGGATCGCTTCTTGTCGAGTCGGTCGATTCCATCAATTGTAGACTTGTACACCGAAATAACCAATTCATCGACATCTAAGTCGAAATCGTCTAAGAAGGGAACCTCAAAGGGACATAGCTCTGGCCGTACCTGTTTTTTATCCATAAACAAACCTCCTGCGCCCTATTCTTCTGACACTGCGAGGCTTGAGCAAGTTACCTCCGGGTGTGGCTGGCTAGCGAGCGCCGCGACGGCTGAGGCCGCCCCACCCATCGCCGCTCTTTCGATGAGTAGCACGCGGGGCCAGCACCGGCACCCCTGTCACCTTCCAGCGCTCGCTGCCCTACCTCTGGCGCTTCGGATACTTTATGCTCAGGAGGAAATACCATGGTGATACATAGAACGGCCATCTTAGAGAAGGGAAATGACAAAGTGCACATCGACCTTTGCAGTGGCGATCCGTACAAGGATGATGAGTGGTGCGTCTGCGTCTCGGATAATGAGCGACAACCCCCAGCGCCCATGAGCCAAGCTGAGGCGCACGCGGAGTTCCTAGGGCTATGCGTCAAATATGTGGCCCTATGGACACAGGCTGCGGACATCAGAGTGCGACTCTAGAGGGGGGGCTGGACCACCCTTGCGCCACCACAAGTGACGCTGCCCCATCCGTCGCGATTTTCGACGGATGGGTACCACGGACGCATGCATGCCCGGTTTGGTGTCACTTCCCTACGGCCACGTAGTGGCTCGACCAGGTACACCCGGTACTCCTAATCCAGCCGGAACTGCTTAACCAGCCCCAGTGCGAGCCTACCAGACATAGGTTCCTACGGACTCCGGCGGTAACGCGGTCTGGATGAATTTATCGTGGTACTTCACCGCGAAGGACTTCGCGAAATTTCCCGTGTTCGAAACCACCAGCACCATCTTGTGCTGAGGAGTAAAAAAAGCGACGCTGGCCAACTGCTCCATCTCGCTGGAAGCCACTCGCACTGAGCCCGGCGGCACGAACTGCGAGAAATGCTCGATCACATAGTAAGCGACATTCCTGGTTGCCGAATCGCCATCCAGCGTGATAGCCCCGGAACAGCCGGTGCATCCCCCATTGTTAGTGTGCGGCCCATTGTGCGGATCGGCCGCCAAATTCCACAGCAGCACGTTGCGGCACCAATTCCGGGTTGCGCCGATCATCACAGCGCGCACCGGTTCAGCAATTCCAAGCGGGCCTTCGGAGCGTCGCCCGGTCACCGACTGCTCGGTCAGATACAGGCTCTTGTTCGGATACGCGTCGTGCACCTGCGCCAGCAGGCTTGCGTCGCCGCCGTAAAGATGAAATGCCGTTCCATCCACATACTTGCTCGCGGCAGGATCTCCCAGAATCGACAGCGGATAGGACAAAACATCCGGGTTATGGTCATAGAGCAGAATCTTGGTCCGAATTCCCGCCTTTTGGAATGCCGGCCCAAGGTCGTTCGCAATGAACGTATCTTGTTCCTTGGCAAACATCACCATGCTGGGGGTGTTCTTCGGATTCAGCGGCTCATTCTCGACGGTGATCGCGTCAAGAGTGATGCCTTCCGCGCGCATCGCCTCAATGTACTTCACGAAATACTTGGCGAATGCTCCGTAAAATTCCGGCTTCAGCTCGCCGCCCTTCACGTCGTTGTTGGTCTTCATCCACGCCGGAGCGGACCACGGTGATCCCAGGATCTTGATCCCCGGCTGAATCGCCAGAATCTCCTTCAGCACTGGAATCACATCGGCGCGATCTGGTCCCAGGCTGAACTTCGCCATCTCCACATCGGTTTCGCCCGGCGGCAAGTCATCGTAGGAAAACACGCGCTCATTCATATCGGAAGCGCCGATGCTCACGCGCAGGTAGCTCACTCCAATCCCATGGTCACCGGGGGTAAACAATTCCTTCAGCAGGGCAGCCCGTTGCGTCGCGCCCATGCGCATCAGCAACTGCGCGCTTCCTCCGGTCAGCGCAAAGCCAAAGCCATCGATGGACTGGAAATGCTGCGCATCGTCCACAGTAAGCACCGGCAGTTGACCCGCTTCCGGGGAAAAGTGCAGCGCGGCCGCTTGCGGCGCAACCAGGGCAGTACGGTCGGGCGTCGTCAGCCACATTCGTGCGTCGCGCTCCTGCTGCGCGCTCGACGACAGAGAAGAGAACAGCAAAGCACAAGACGAACACAGGAGCAATGCCAGCTTCATGAGACCTCCAATTTACGAAAGACAAACGATTGGGCGTGCCACAATTCTCCAACGATAACAGCAGGGCAGAACCGCGCCTGTCAACCCCGAATCAAGCCGGAACGGAGGGTAGGGGGATAGAAAGGTTGTGCTCAGCAGCATCCAACGCTTCTGAATCACAGTACTTGAAGGGCAGATTTACTTCCGGGCTCCCCGTAATCTGCACCGAATCCGAAACCGTCCAGGTCGTGAGCGCTATGGCCTGATTTCAACACTTGTGCCGGACCGCGGGGGTCACCGATAATAGCGGCTCGAAGGGTGAACCGTGTTAAATACTGATCCGCACGGATTTTTGTATCGAGTCGTCGCGGTCGTCGCTGGGTTTGCAATTATCGGTGTTGGAGCGGCTCCACTACTTCAGCGCGGTGATCTTTTCTCCCACAAACTGGTTCGGTGAGCTCGTCTTCGCACCTCTGGCGATTGTCCTAGGTTTGATGGTTATTGCGTTCGCTTTATTCAAGCCGGAGTGGCTAATGGCAAAGCAGGTTGAACGAAAGCACCGGCATAAACCCTAGCTTGCTGGGCCGTTGGTCAACCACTCGGAAGCTACCGTCTAGAAACCTTCCGCTCCGAGCGCAAGTTTATGGGTTGGCTGGATCGTGGGTTGGAAATTTCGGCTCTTGGCCCGTAGGTCCTTTGGGAGGGCACAGTAGGCCAACCTGCTTCAGTACCGAGAGCATGCTCCAGACGCCCCATTCTTCCGAGATCTTTCCCTCCCTGAAGCGGAACAGGGTCATTCCTGAAGTCTTGATCGGTTTGCCGGTCGCAGGAAGCCCCATTCCCGGTTGAGTGTTCGTGCCCCACACTGTCCAATGCACCACCACCAGATCTCCCTCGGCCACCATGTGGTTGACCGCGAACTGCATGTCGGGCAACGCTTTGCGTTCTTCCCGCGCCGCCGCCAAATCTTCCGCCAGAGTGAAATCGCGCTCAGCGCTATGGCCCACAAAGTCGGCGGTATGCGATTCAGAATACTTTTCGAGCTTTCCCTGGCCGAGCACTTCCTCAAAGAACGTGCGTGCCACGGTCTTGTTTTTCTCCTGCTCGCTTGCGGGTTGAGCTTGACAGGGAAGAGTCATGGCAACGACTAGTAGAGATAAGACAAAAGCACATTTTTTCTGCATATAAACCTCCTTGCACAAGTGTCTTGGATCTGCCTCTTATTGCCGGCATGTGGCGACGGGCGGACACGCGCCGTTCATCGCCTACGTCGATAGTAAATGTTCACATTTTTCAGTTTGCCCATGCTGTGATTCGCAGCACACTGACCAGTGCGCACAAGGTGAACGTGACTCAGATGCCAATGCGCCTAGTGGCTGTTATCACTGCCTTGGGTCACGGCCCCACCGGATGCTGGTATTCCCAGTGAAGATGTGTGTCCGCAAACCGGGCGAGTTCGTGGTTGGCCGGCCACTCGGAAGCTACCGCCTAGAAACCTGCCGCACCGAGCGCCGACTTCTTGTCCGAAGTGCCTAGCGAAGAGCCTGGCAACGATTTCGGGCGGTGCCGCTACCGCACGCCTAAGCCCGTCCCCGGCAGCAGCCGGATGATCAGACCCAGCCCCGTCAGAACAGCGAGATAGTAAATCGTGGTGGCGCGGCTGGGATGGGGCGGCAGGTCTCCGGCGAAGAAGACTTGATATCCCGCGCCCAGCGCGACAAGAAAGAACATTCCTTCACCCAGCACCAGCCACAAAGCGAGACATGCGGTGAGCAGCACGATGCGCTCCATCTTGCTCAAGGCCCGGGCGGCTTGCCCGCCATCCAGCACCCAGACGGGAATCAGATTAAGGAGATTCAGAACGGCCCCGGCGCGTGCCAGCGCCGCCCAGAACGGATTGCCGGTCTGCCACCAGAGCGCGGCGCAGGCCACAGCCACGAGAAAACCTGCAAGAGGCCCGGCCAGGCTGATTGCGGCTCGCGTCTCCAAAGGCACGCCCATCGCCTGCCAGCGCACGTACGCCCCAAAGCCGGGCAGAAAGACGGGCATATCCGCAGGCAGGCCGCGGCGCTTGATGTCGATGAAGTGTCCCATTTCATGAAGCAGGATCAGCACCGCGAAGCCGATGCCGAACTTCATCCCCCACGCGGCCCAATAAAGTCCAATGAAGACAGCGAAGCTGAGCAGGAATTTCAGCTTGAAGAGCGCGAACAACAGGGTCTTCCCCTTGGCCAGCAGGATCGCGATCGGACCCACGGGACCCAGCTTTTGCGCCCACTTGTTCTCACTCGGCGGCCGAGGCTGGATCTGATCGGCCGTGACCTCAAGGGATCGGGCGTGGCTCTGAATCCAGTCCGCTTGCCGCGAATTCGGCGGCAACAGAGGCAGGCCCATGAGCCAGTGTTCCCGCGCCTGCCGCAGATCTCCCTTGGCCTCGAGCGCTTTCGCCTCCGCAGCGAGCCGGTCCAGCGTTTCGGAGTGCACAAGCGCGTGGCATTTCTCGCACACCAGCGCACCGGGAGCGAGATCGCTCGAGCACCGGCGGCAGTTGCGAATTAGGGAAGGGGTGACGGTTGACACGGCTGCTTGAGAATGTTCGTCTCTATTCTAAATTCTAGCGCGCGAAATCACGGCTAAGATTGCCGAGAGTTCTCAAACGGCCCATCGATCACCACCGGTTTTTGAGCGGTCAGCTTGGCCGCGATACTGACACCGACCAGCAGGATTACCAGCCCGATGACCCCGCCGAGGGGGTTATTGGCGAACCGGCTGAACGGGAAAATGAGTGAGCGCGTATCAGGGTTCCGATGAACCCGCTCAACGCAGGGCGGTAGTGAATCCAAACGGGAATTCTGGCTAGAGTCGATGCGACATAAGTCAGAAGGGCCGCGGCGATCTGATAGCGGCGTCCGCCGCGTCCGTTCGATCCTTTCATCATGGCCTTGCCAACCATCCAGCCGACCGCCAGAGTTGCGTATCCCAGAGAAATACCCGTCACGATCATGAAGGTGGCGTAGAGGATCAGTCCCAGGACGGCGGCACCGAAGCCAAATAGGAGGCTGCGGGCAAAGGCCCCGGCCGTATCCAGACCGAGGTCCATGCGCACTTTCTCCGCGCAGGAGGGACACGTCATAGCGGCATTGACACGAAAATAGCTCGTTGCGATCGGCTGGTGGCAGAACTGGCAGTGATCGCCTCCCGGCGATCCGACGTATTCGGCCGTGCCGAACTGGGGCGTGGGATTGTTGAAGCTGCCACTCATGACCGGAACGATAGCACAGGGCCTAGCGCCAAGGAAGAGAGAACTCATCAGCGACTCAGGGCTGGTTGTAGTAACCGGTGCGCGTGCGGGCCGTGATCCCCGGCTTATCGACCGTGACGGCGATGGAGTGGTACTCATTGGGCTTGTCTGCCGGCGGGGCATCGAACGAGATGACGTAAAAGGCATTGGCATCCGCGGTGCACTCTGCGATTGCGGTGGTGATGTCGTTGGTCAAGTTGAGGACGCGCCCGCCAGTCTGAACCGCAAGCACGGGCAAGCCCAGGTTGCCGGGCAGAGCGTGCGAAGGTGAAGTTACGCCCTTCAAAAACACTTCATAGTACCTGGCATTTCCAAAATCGCCGAGACCGAGCGGATCCACGCAATAAAGAGTGACACGGGCCCGCCGGAGTCCGGTGGAGGTCGCAGTGATCGAGTCGAAGACCTGTTGCTCTTTCTTCCCGGAAAGGTAAGTGCGCGGGCCCGAGAGCAAGGGCCATCCGGGGCTTATCCAAATCACCAATTTTCTGCCGGGTCGAGGTTTCTCGTACATGGCAAGTCGGTCGATCATCCTGAACGACATCGTAAAACGCTCTGCTGCGCCGTAGACGCCCTGCGACCGATTAATGGTCCGCAACCCGAGTTCGTATTTATCGAGTAGACCCGCTAGAACATTTCCATCGCGCGAGGAACCGTTCTGCATCTCGGCTCCAGTATCGGTAAACATGATGAGCGACATCGGCTGCGGGAGCTTTCCGCCATTCTGCAGCAGAAACTGTTTGAGTTGACTTCGTTCATTGGCGACAGCCTGGAAGGAAGCGTTGACAGCGTCGACAACTAGAATGACTTCGAGCGGCGGATCGGCAGCGGCGGGGACGGTGCTGTCGACGGCCTGAAAGGAAACGATGTTCAGCGGCAGTTTATCGTCGAGAAGAGTGAAGTCCTGCTGCTGCAGTCCGCGAATGGGTGCACCGGCTTTGTCCGTCACCTGCACATCGAGCTGGATCCGCCGGTCCGTGCCGTTTGAAGGCACTTTCTCCGGCTCGGCCGGTCGGGGTTGAAGTTCTGGCGAGGGAGGGTTTTGCTGCGAAACGGCGGACAGCGGCAGGAACAGGAAAAGCAACAACCGGCAGAACCGAGCCATGCGGAGTTTACCTCGCCACAGAATTCTGCGTTTGTATCCCGCTAATTTTACACAAGAACCGAGGCCCAAGATGGCGATGGCTACCGCCGGTGCGTGGAAGCACCGGCTGCAATCTCGCGCAGCGCGTCGACAAAGTCCGTGGCTGCGTTTGGATCCGCCAGAGCTTCCAGCTGGACTGTGGCCGAGAACTGTGGCGACTCCGGACGGAAATGCACCTGGAGGATGTCTGGACGCCGCGCCGACATCAGCGCGTTCAATTCCGCCGAAGGATCCTGCTTCCAGTGCGTGCGGGTGGTGAGGATCACCGGACCGGGTTCGTAGACATCCCACTCCCGGTCGTCCCGTTTGCGGGAAGAGACTCCGCGGTTGTGCGCACACCAGCGGTGCCGCACTACTTCCAGACGGAAGCTCGGCGAGCCATCCAGATCGGCTTCAAAGGTCAGGGTTTCCTTTTGCCGGTGCCAGCAGCTCACCAGCCACTGCACGGGGAGAGCCCGGGGCCGGAACTTGAGCGTTACCCGCGCGTTCTCGAACCAGCGGGAAGGAAAATGCAGACGCGCCTGCAGGCGTGAATTCCCCATCCAGTGCGACTCCAGAATGCGTCCCTTGCCGGCGCACGCGGTCTGCACCCAGCGCAATGCCGCCGCGCCTTTTTTCCGGTTGTAATGAGAAAACACGAGGTACCACAGCCCCAGGACGGCGACCGAACCGGCCACGTCTATCAGTAGAAGGCGTCCCACAACGCTTCCTTTGATGATCATGGTACGTCTGAGGTTGCGGGGAAGCAAGGGGACAATGGTCTCCAATTCCTACTTCCGTGCAGAAGGTGTCGCTAAACTGTGGAAAACGGGGCAAAACGGTTCTGAGGGGGGCGGTTGCGGCTACTTAGCTCCCCGCTACAATGGCGGCGTGCCCTTCGCCATTCGCGACTTCCGGCCCGCCGACTTCGATACGCTCTGGCGCATCGACCAAACCTGTTTCGCTCCCGGAATTTCCTACTCCCGGGCGGAACTCAGGCTGTACGTGCGCCGCCGCGCCTCGTTTACGTTGGTTGCGATAGGCCCGGCTGATGAAGAGACCACCGATCCCAATTCCGGAAGAGGCGGGAAGTATTCTGCAGCGACCGCTCCGGCCGATGCCGCCATCGCGGGCTTCATCGTGGCCGAAGCGGGCGGTCGCGCCCGCGGCCACATTATTACCATCGACGTGATTGCTGCCGCTCGCCGCTTCGGCGTGGGATCGCTGCTGCTGCGCGCCGCCGAAGATCGCCTGATCTCCGCCGGATGCCGCGCGGTCGAACTGGAAACTGCCGTGGATAATGTATCCGCTCTATCGTTCTACAAGCGCCACGGCTACAGTGTGATCAAAACCTTCCCGCGCTATTATTCGAACGGAGTGGATGCGCTGGTGTTGGAGAAAGAGCTGAAGTGCGCAGGGTAAGAATTATCCGCAGGTTGCGCAATCGCTGGAGCGGTGGCCGGCGGCCGGCCACGGCCAACAGTGTGGGCGGCACCGCTTCCTGAGAGATCTCTAATCCGCAAATGGCAAGGTTCATGCTCGACGGAATGCGGCATTGCCCGCACTTCGTCAGGCTGCATGTCCGGCAAGCGCGGTTCGGTGTGTAGTGCGGTGCGGCGGGCAGTTCCGAAAAATCCGTTTTTCAGTACCGAAAGGGAGGTTGTATGCGCAGGTTTGTCCTGGGCTGGCTGTCGATGTTTTTGTTGTTGGCTTTCATGGTTCCGGTGGAGGCGCAGGATTCCCATCTCTCGGCAGCGCCAGCGCCCGGTTCGGACGGGGCTGCGGCGCCGCCATCGGCGCCGGGTTCATTCGATGAAGTGATCGACCGTGTGGTGGAACGGGAGCACCTTCTCCAGGCCCAAATGCGCAATTTGCGGCCCATGGTCGAGACCTATCTGCAGAACCTGAAGGCGGATGCGAGCGGGAATCCCTCCCCGGTGAACGACCAGTATTTTCTGGGACGCCTGGATATGAGCGATGGTCCGCAAGATGTATCTTTCGTGGACCGGCCGGGATCGGGCAGAAGCCGGTTCAGCAAGCTGGCGGGGATATTCTCCGTGCGTTTCCAGCCTCAGGGCTTCGCCCAGATGGTGGTGCCCGATACCGATCTCTACAAGAAGTACTACACCTTCAGTTTTGTGCGGCGAGAATTCCTGGGGGAAGTGCGCTGCCTGGTGATTGATGTGCAGCCCAAAGCGGATGCGCCGGCGGGCCGGTTCGAGGGGCGAATCTGGGTGGAAGACCGGGACTACAACATCGTCCGTTTCAACGGCACGTATTCCCATGCCGCGGCGGACAATCTCTACCTGCATTTCGACAGCTGGCGGCTGAACCTGAGGCCGGGGATCTGGCTGCCGGCCTATGTCTACAGCGAGGCCACCGATCTGGCGAGCGGCGCCGGGCATATGCACATCAAAGCCCAGACGCGGCTGTGGGGGTATGACTTGAAGGGAGTGGGGAAGAATCACAACGAAGAGTTCACGCAGATTCTGGTGGATGCGCAGCAGCCGATCAAGGACCAGAGTGGGGCAGCGGCCGATCCCAGTCCGGTGGCCGCGGAACGGATGTGGGAACGCCAGGCGGAAGACAATGCGGTGGAACGGCTGCAAAAGGTCGGGCTGTTGGCGCCGCCGGGCGAAGTCGACAAAGTGCTGCTAACCGTGGTGAACAACCTGCTGGTCACCAACAACGTCGATTTGCAATCCGATGTGCATTGCCGGGTGCTTATCACTGCGCCATTAGAATCCTTTACCATCGGACACACCATCGTGGTGAGCCGCGGCCTTTTGGACGTGCTGCCGGATGAAGCGTCGCTGGCCATGGTGTTGGGGCATGAACTCAGCCACATCGTGCTGGGGCATCACTTCAACGCCAAATTCGCCTTCAACGACCAGATGTTCTTTCCCGATGAGCAGTCGTTCCAGCGCCTCGACTTCCGGCATCGCCCGGGCGAAGAAGAGGCGGCGGATGCCAAAGCTCTGGAATTGCTGAGAAACTCGCCTTACAAGGAAAAGCTGGGAACGGCGGGATTATTCCTGAAGTCACTGCAGCAGCGGGCGCCGGACTTGCCCAATTTAATCCATCCCCATCTGGGAAACAGTCTGGCGGCGGGCCAGAGTATCCGCATGTCCGCCCTGCTCGCCACCGCACCCCAACTCGATGCGCAGCGCATCGATCAGATCGCGGCGCTTCCCTTGGGTGGGCGAATCAAGCTGGATCCCTGGAGCGATCAGGTGGAACTGGCGAAGTCCCAGCCTGTGACCTTGGCCTTAGCCCGCGAGAAGATGCCGTTTGAGATTACGCCGTTTTTTCCTTACCTGACCCGGCTGACGAAGGAGGGGGCGGACAAAGTCGCGCTCGTGGACGCCCCGTCGAAGTAGGCCGGGGCAAAGGCACGGCCATATCGGGCGGCTCGGACAGCGCAGTGGAAGAAACCATTTGCGCTGTCCTGCTTTTTCCAGATACCTTGCCATGTGATGAAAGCTACCCCTGGCAAAGTTGCCGCCGTTAGAGTCGCCATTCAAGGCGAACTCGGTTCCTTCAGCCACGAAGCCGCGGAGCAAATGCTGCCGGGCTGCACCGTCGTTCCCTGCGTCCGCTCTGCCGAAGTGTTTGACCGGGTGGAGAGCGGTTCGGCCGCTGCCGCCGTCATCCCCATCGAGAATTCGCTGGCCGGTACCGTGGCCGAGCATGCCGATCTGCTGGTGGCGCGTGACGTATTTATTCAAGCCGAATTCCTGTTGCGCATCGTGCACAACGTGATCGCCGCACCCGGAGTGAAGTTCAGTGCGCTGCGCAAGGTCCTCTCGCATCCCGTGGCGCTCGACCAGTGCCGCGATTTTTTCCGCCACCATCCTAAGATCGAGCCGGTTCCGTTCTACGACACGGCGGGCAGCGTGAAACACGTCGTCGGCGAGCGCCTTCCCGACGCAGCCGGCATCGCCGGGCGCCACGCCGCCCGCGAATACTCCGGCAAGATTCTCCAGGCCGGCATCGAAGACGACAAACGCAACTTCACCCGCTTCTTCCTGATTCGCAAAGCGAGCGCAACCGTGAGGAAAAAGGGAAGTGTTGCCTCCGCACCTCACTACCGGCGACTGATTCCGCGCGGGGCGAACAAGACCTCGATCGCCTACAAGCTGAAGAACCAACCGGGAGCGCTGTTCAAATCGCTCAGCGTCTTCGCCCTGCGCGACATCAGCCTGAGCAAGATCGAATCGCGCCCCATGCGCGGGCGGCCCTGGGAGTATGTTTTCTACGTCGATTTTCTTCGCGGCGACGACGAGCCTGCCCGCAACGCCCTCCGCCATCTGGGCGAGGTCGCGGAGTTCGTCAAGGTCCTGGGAGTTTACAGGGCAGCCTGAGAGCACGTTGAAAGACTCAGTTTTTTGGTGAAGCCCTTCTAGCGCCACGATAAGGAACAGAGTGCTACCGCCGCCGCGACGCGTTAGTCGAAGTGCATGAAACTCCTGGCACCATCGACTTCTAAACAAAACTCCTCCTTTTGCCGATAAACTCACGATGGAAGGTCTGCCGCCAAAGCGCTCCCGACACGGCCGGGTCTACATCCTGCTTCCCTTGGCCCTGCTTCTCGGCAGCTTCCCCATCCACCGCTTCACCTGGCAGGGCACCGCCGACTTGCACACCTTGTTAGAGACGATTGCCACGCTATTGGGATTTGTCACGGGTGCAATGGCCTTGGTCCGCTATTACACAAAGAAAAGCGACATGTTCTTGTTTCTAGGTACCGGCTTTGTGGGAGGGGCTCTCCTCAATGGCTACCATGCCATGATCACGTCATCGTTGTTGGTGGGGCATATCCCATCTGCGCTCTCCGCCCTTACGCCTTGGAGCGGGATCATGTCACGGGTGTTCATGTCGCTGCTCATGTGCGCGAGCGTTGTGGCTCGAAAGGGAGAGACGCTAAAGCCGACAGGTAGAACCAAGGAGAGTATTGTTTACTTGTTCGTTGGAGTCTGGGTTGCCGTCACCTTTCTCTTGTTTGCTCTGCTGCGAGTGCCTCCTCCCTTCGGTCCCAATCACATAGTTCATCGTCCTGCGGACTTCGTGCCAGCTTTTTTCTTCGCTTTGGCGGCTGCCGGATATTTGTGGAAGGGCTCGTGGAAAACCGACGACTTTGAACACTGGCTGGTGTGTTCCTTGATTCTGTACGGCGTGAGCCACTTGGGTTACATGTCCTTTTACAGCAGGCAATTCGACACTCAATTTTTCGTCGCTCATGCGCTCGACATTCTCGGACAAGTCGCGGTGCTAACGGGCCTTCTCATTAGCATGTTCGCCATCTTCAAATCGGAGGCGAGAAGCGCAGCCGACTTGTTCCATGCCAACCAGTTGCTGGTGACGCAGCTCGATGTGGAACGCCGGTTGGTGCGCGATTTGAAAGAGGCCGAGTATCGGGCGACCCATGATTTTCTAACCGGTATCCATAACCGGGCAGCGATCATGGATTTGCTGGGGCGCGAGGCTTCGCGTTGTAAACGCACGCAGCAGGAGATGGGCGTGCTGATCGCGGATATCGATCACTTTAAGGCCATCAACGATACTTATGGGCACGCGGTGGGCGACGAGGTAATCAAGGAACTTGCTCTGAGAATGGCGTCGGCGTTGCGGCCGTACGATTCGGTGGGACGGCTGGGAGGAGAAGAGTTTCTAATTCTAGTCCCAAGTTGCGCGTCCAACGAGGTTGTAGTAGTGGCGGAGCGGTTGCGACTCAGGGTTGCGACGGACAAATTCGTGATCAACCAGTTTGACATCCCGGTTACCGTCAGCGTCGGCGTCAGCACCATAAAGGGACCGGTCCCGGACGTGAACTTGGCCTTGCAGACAGCCGATTCCGCACTGTACGAAGCCAAGAATAACGGACGAAACCGAGTCGAGTGCTGCGTTCCCGCAAAGTAGGCAACCGTCCGCTTCCTCTAACGCTGCACCCGAGATATGGGAGGCAATGTGCTCGTCGAGAACTACGGCAACACTTTCAACACGACCGCAGTGATATCGTCGTGCGGTGCGCTGCCGTTGGAGAAGGCCGTCTGGCAGCCGAAAATGAAATCCGCAGATTCGGCTGCCGACTTGTGCCCGCATTGTGCCCAAGCATCCGCCATTTGCGCGGTGCAGAACTCGACTCCCTCCCGGTTGAGCAAGTCATGAAGGCCGTCGGTCGCAAACAGAACGCAGTCTCCCGGGGCGAGTTGCACGAGGTGCCGTCCGTAAGTGGCGCCCGGGAACATTCCAGAAGGTAAGCCACCCTCACCTAGCTGTCGACACGCGGTTCCAGAGACCAGCAGAGGCAGAGGCATCCCGGCATTGGAGAAGATGAGTTCCCGGGTGGCGGGATTGAAGAGAGCGTATAAGGTCGAGCAAAAGCGGCCAGGGATAGGGCGCTGCAGGAGGCGCTCGTTCAATCGAGCAAGAACGATGGCGGTGTCGGTCCCACTCTTGTGAACGCCGCGCAGGGTTCCTAGCACAAGGGCGGCGTACATGGCTGCCGGCAATCCCTTCCCGACGACATCCCCGAGGTAGATGCCGATGAAACCGTCCGGCAAGCAGAAGAAGTTGACAAAGTCGCCCCCCACCTCGGAGAAGGGGATAAAGCGGAAGGCGATCTCGACCGACTCGTGGCAGAGCCCCTTCGTGGGCAGCAGCGAAGACTGGATAAGCTTCGCTTCCCTCGCATGCTCCTCGCAGTGGCAGAGTCCTTTTGCAAGGAGCGGGAGACTCTCTTTCCCGCACTCCGACTCCAACGCCCGAGCTACTGCCGACGTCTGGACCATACCTAGTGTCCAGATCGGCAAAACCCAGCTTCCGCATGAGCCCGCATTTCTTTCCGGGAACGGCACTGGAGTATCATCCGCGTTAGCTGTTGCACCTTTGATACGGTGCGAACGGTCCGGCACAGGAATAGAATCAAGCTTTGCCGAAGACTGCCGGGAAGCTGAAACCTTTCCGGAAGAGCATCATCTAAGCTTGAGTGAGTTACACTCAAGGAGAGCCAATGAGCCAACAACCGCTTTCCGAGCCGATTGCTAAGCATCGGGAAATGAACGATGTACGGGCTTTGCCCGTGCTTCCTGTGCGGGATACAGTTCTGTTCCCGCACGCCGTCCTGCCCCTAACGGTAGGCCGGGAGAGTTCCGTCCAGCTTATTAATTCGCTCGGAGAGGATAAGACCATTGTAGTTGTCGCGCAGCGCGAAGCGCGTGTCGACAGCCCCCAGCCCAGCGACCTTTATAGCGTCGGCACTTCGGCCATCGTGCATAAAGTCGTCAAGATGCCCAACCAGAGCCTGTTTGTGTTTGCCGAAGGCCTGGAGCGGGTGCGTTTGGGCGAGTTCACGCAGTTGGCGCCATTCATGCGCGCCCGCGTATCGCCTATTCCAGAAGCCGCTCCGCCGGACAGCTCTGAAATCGAAGCGCTGCAGCGCAACGTGCTGACGCTGTTCCAGCAGATCGTCGCCGGTTCGCCCACGCTCTCCGACGAACTATCTACTGTGGCCTTGAACATCGACGAACCGGGGCGCCTGGTGGATTTCATCGCTTCATCGTTGCCGTCGCTTTCGACACCCGACAAGCAGGATACGCTGGAAACGCTCGACATCCGCGTGCGCCTGGAAAAAATCAACCAGCATCTCGCCAAAGAACTTGAAGTGCAGCAACTGCGCAACAAAATCCAGAGCGAAGTGCAGGACCGGGTGCAGCAAACCCAGCGCGAGTATTACCTGCGCGAGCAGATGAAGGCTATTCAGAAAGAGTTGGGCGAGCAGGATGAAGGCGCGCGCGATGTTGACGACCTGAAAAAGAAAATCGACGACGCGGGCATGCCGGATGATGTAAAGAAAGAAGCGCTCAAGGAACTGGGCCGGCTCTCGCGCATGTCTCCTATGGCCGCCGATTATTCACTGACGCGCAACTATGTCGAGTGGCTGGCGGTATTGCCGTGGAACAAGACTTCCGGCCAGGAAATCGAAATTATCAAAGCCAAAGAAATTTTGGATACGGACCACTACGACCTGGAGAAAGTTAAGGACCGCATTCTCGATTACCTTTCCGTCCGGCGTTTGAAGCCGAATATGAAAGGTCCGATCTTGTGCTTTGTCGGACCTCCGGGCGTGGGTAAGACTTCGCTGGGAAAGTCGATTGCGCGCGCGCTGGGCCGCAAGTTTGTGCGGCTGTCGCTGGGCGGCGTGCACGACGAAGCGGAAATCCGCGGCCATCGCCGGACTTACATCGGCGCGTTGCCGGGACAAATTATCCAAGGCATTCGCCGCGCCGAGACCAAAGATCCGGTCTTCATGCTCGACGAGATCGATAAGGTCGGCCGCGACTTCCGCGGCGATCCCGCTTCGGCGTTGCTGGAAGCGCTCGATCCCGAGCAGAACTTTAGCTTCCGCGACAACTATCTCGACGTCACGTTCGATTTGTCGAAGGTGCTGTTCATCACGACCGCGAACATGCTCGACCCCATTGCCGAGCCGTTGCGGGACCGCATGGAAATCATCGAATTGCAGGGCTACAGCGAGGAAGAGAAGCTGCACATTGCTGTGCGTTATTTGGTTCCGCGGCAGGTGGACGAGAATGGAATCACGGCGGAGCAGATCGAATTTCCTGAGGCGGCGTTGCGCTACATTATTCGCCACTACACGCGCGAGGCGGGCGTGCGCAGCCTGGAGCGCACCATTGGAACCATCTGCCGCAAGCAGGCGCGGCGGCTGGCCGAGGGCAAAACCGAAAAGCTGGTGGTTACACCGGAGAACATTCAGGAATTTTTGGGCGGCATCAAGATCCGCACCGAAGGTGAGATTGAAGAACGCACCGAGCGTCCGGGAGTGGCTGTGGGCCTGGCCTGGACTCCATCGGGCGGCGATGTGCTCTTCGTGGAAGCCAACGCCATGAAGGGCAAAGGTGGATTCACCATGACCGGGCAGATTGGCCAGGTGATGCAGGAATCCATGCAGGCGGCTCTGACGTGGGTGCGCTCGAACGCCGCGCAGTTGGGCATTGCGGAAAACTTTTTCGCCGATCACGATATTCACATGCACGTGCCGGCGGGAGCGATCCCGAAGGACGGTCCTTCCGCGGGCGTGACCATGGCGACCACGCTGGTGTCGCTGCTGACGGGCAATCGCATCCGTCCGCTGCTGGCGATGACGGGCGAGATCACGCTGAGCGGCAACGTGCTTCCGGTGGGAGGCATTAAAGAAAAAGTGCTGGCCGCCAAGCGCGCCGGAGTGACCGACGTGATTCTGCCGGCGGAAAATAAAATGAACGTTGACGAAGACCTCACCAAGGAGCAAATCGAGAACCTCACGGTTCATTATGTGAAGACGATCGATGAGGCGCTGCGCGTCTCGCTGCCGGCAGTGGCGGAGTCGACCGCGGCGAAGATGCTGGCGACGACGCCTGCAGCGGCTCACGACAAGGCATTTGCGCAGGCGTGAGGAAACAGTTCCCGGCTTCCAGCGTCCAGTTGCCAGCCCTTGCGGGCTGGCAGTTTTCTTGATAGCCCGAAAACGAAGGCCCCACCGGCCTTTCAGTTCACAACTTGCACCAGTATCGGCGACGTGCTCCCGATAACGTTGGCGTTCCCCGCATAGACCGCGGTGATGTTGTGAGAACCCTCGCTCAGGGTAGACGTGCTGAAGCTCGCCTTGCCCGTCCCCGCCACTATGGTCCCAGTTCCCAGGACGGTACTGCCGTCCATGAATGTCACCGTTCCTGTCGGCTTGGTGGTTGGCGAGGTCACTGTGGCGACGAACTTCACCGTCTGCCCCACCTTGGAAGGATTTACCGACGACGCGATGGCGGTTGTCGAAGTCGCCTGCTTCACGACCTGCTGTAGAGTCGGTGATGTGCTCTTTGCGTTCGCCGCATCTCCGCTGTAGCTTGCCGTGATAGCCAGGGTGCCCGCGGGGAGTTTGGATGTTGTAATCTGGGCCCCACCGTCGCTGAGGGTCGCGCTGCCGATCGACTTGCTCCCATTCTTGAAGGTCACAGTTCCGGTGGGAATCGGCCCTCCTGACGAACTTACGGTCGCAATCAACGTGATTGCCTCGCCGTAGGTTGACGGATTGAAACTTGATGCAATGGTCGTGGTGGTTGTGTATTGATTGTTGACGACCTGTGTAAGCGGGCTGGAAGTCGCGGCTCCGTAGTTCTGGTCTCCCGAGTAGTTCGCCGTGATCGAGAAGCTTCCGCCCTTCGTAAGCGTCTTTGTTAGGCTGGCTTGTCCGTTCGCCAGCGTCACCGTCCCAAGGGTCGTTTTGCCTTCTTCGAACGTTACCGTGCCTGTCGGAGTAGCCGTCCCAACGCCGGAGACCGCCGCCGAAAAAAGCACGGACTGGTTCACGTACGAGGGGTTCGTACTAGAGGTCAGTGTAACGCCGGCGCTCCCCGCAGCGAGCTTGAACACTGTGCCAGCGCCGATACAGCCCAGGCCCCCTCCGGTGTTAGCGTTAGCACCCCCGCACTCTGTAGTGCCGTACAGGTTGCCTGCGGCGTCCTGAATCAGTCCGGCATATGGGTACTCCCCGTCGGCGCAGTTCGCAACAGAGCAGAAGCTGTAGAGCACCGTCTCGGTCCAGGCACCACCCTGCTGTGCCGGAGGTGCGAGCTTAAATAACGTGCCGCCGCCGTTGGCGCCTCCCCAGGCTGTGGTGCCGTACAGGTTGCCCGCAGCGTCCTGGAGCAGCGCAGCCTCGGGATATTCCCCATCCGTACAGTTCGAGGCGGAGCAGAAGCTGTAGAGCACTATCTCGGTCCAGGCACCACCCTGCTGTGCTGGAGGTGCGAGCTTAAATGCCGTTCCGCCGCCGTTAGCAACAGTGTTAGCACCCCCGCGGAGAGTAGTGCCGTACAGGTTGCCGGTAGCGTCCTGGATGAGACCGGAGAAGGGCCACGCTCCGTCCGTGCAGTTCGATTCCGCGCAGAAGCTGTAGAGCGCTGTGTAGTGGCCCGCGTTATCCACCTCGAACACCGTGCCACCCCCCCTGACCGCCGGGACCGGCACCAGTGTTGGCGCCGCCAAAGGCTGCGGTGCCGTATAGGTTGCCCGCGGAGTCCTGGAACAGGCCACCATAGGGATTGTCGCCGTCTGTGCAGTTCGCAGCGGGGCAGAAGCTGTAGAGCACCGTCTCCTGACCCGCGCTGTCCACCCTGAACACCGTGCCACAGCCGAGATCCGGGTTTTCGGGGCAGCTCGAATCATTGGTGGAATTCCCGCCGTTATTTGTAGTGCCGTAAAGGTTGCCCGACGCGTCCTGGATCAGACCAGCGGCGGGTATCGCCCCGTCGGCGCAGTTCGCAGCAGAGCAGAAACTGTAGAGCGCTGTCTCGTGGCCCGTGTCGTCCAACTTGAACGCCGTGCCCAATCCGTCAGCACCTCCGGAGGTTGTAGTGCTGTACAGGTTGGCCGCAGCGTCTTGGATCAGACCGCCGTCTAGAGCGCCGCTTCCATCTGTGCAGTTCGTAGCAGAGCAGAAGCTGTAGAGCACCGTCTCCTGACCCGTGCTTCCCAGCTTGAACACCGTGCCGCCGCCGTAGCCGCCGTTAGCAGCGGTGTTAGCACCTCCATAAGCAGTAGTGCCGTACAGGTTGCTCGCAGCGTCCTGGATTAGGCCGGCGCGGGGTTGCTCACCGTCCGTGCAGTTCGGAGCAGAACAGAAACTGTACAGCACGCTATAGCCGGAAGCCGTGCCTGCGGCCTTCACTTGGGCCTTGTGGGTGTTCCCCGTCCGCCCTCGCAACTTAGGCGAAACGTTCAGTTGCTTGGAGACGTTACCTTGTGCGCCCGCTTGGGCGGCGAAACCGAGTAACGACAACAGGGAAATCAGCGTGAGAGTAAACGAGCGGACAACGCGGATATTCATGACCTTCCCCCAGTTCGAAGATTCCAGCGTTCCTGAGGTTTCGTTTCACCGACCGAGGTAGGGGCCCAATTACTGATAACATCCTGGTGCCGGGGCGGCGTTCCCCGCGAGGATTCACTAATGCTAGTCGGACTTCCGAATCAGTGTCAATGGTGATTTTTCGGACTGATGAGATAAGTGTCGGCTCGTAACTGGCTCTACCGCGGTATTCATTTGGCCAGCCGCCTGGTCCAGTCCACTAGATTTTGCAGCAACTGCTGGATTAGCTTCTTGCCGGTTTCGTCGGTGAGATTGCCATTTGCGTCGAACTTCTCGTGCGCCTTGGCGATCATGACCTCGGGCTGGTTGACGGTGTGCATATTCAGATATGTCAGCAAATGCCGCGTGAGCAACTGCGCCCGGGCGGTGCCCAGAAGTCCCGGCGAGGCACCCATGAGGGCCACGGGCTTGTCGTTCCAAGCGTTGTCCCCGTAGGGACGGGAAGCCCAATCTATGGCGTTCTTGAGCACGCCGGGGATCCCGTAGTTGTACTCCGGGGTCGCGATCAGAATGGCGTCGGCGGCGCGGATGCGTTTCTTGAATTCAGTGACGGCGGCGGGTGGAGTCTTTTCCTCGTCCTGGTTGAACAGCGGAATGGCTTGCAGATCGAAGATCTCGATTTTTGCATTTGCGGGAACGAGTTGCTGCGCTGCGCGCAACGCCATGCGATTGTACGAACCTTGCCGCAGGCTTCCGGCGATGCCAAGAATGGTGAGGGGAGAGTTCATTTTCGATAGGTCCTTTGTGGTCGAGCGTCTCTAGTTCGATTCGCTGGCGGGGATTTAGGTGCACCTTACTTGTTCGGGCTAGAGCCCGGATTGATGTTGCTCGCGTTAAACTGGCAACTGGCAACTGTTTCCATGCGCGTACATGTTCTGTTTTTCGGGATGTTGAAAGATCTCGCGGGGAAGTCCAGCGAGACGCTGGAGTTGCGCGAGGGGGCGACGGTAGGCGATGTGCTGGCGGATTGTGAGGCAAAGATTCCGCGGCTGAAAGATGCGATGGCTTCGCTGGCGGTCGCGGTGAATCAGCAGTATGCGGGGGCGGAGACGGTGCTGAAATCTGACGACGAGGTGGCGTTGCTGCCGCCGGTGAGCGGCGGGTCGGGAAAGGCCGAGGGCGATGCGGCTTCAGGGCTGCCGTCGGAACGCCGTGCTTCAATCATCCGCGAGCCGATTGACACGCGGGGCGTGCTTGAGCGCATCAAGCGTAGCGAGGACGGGGCGGCGGTTGTGTTCGAAGGAGTGGTCCGCAACCAGACGCGCGGGCGCAAGACCCTTTATCTCGACTATGAGGCTTATGAGGAGATGGCGCGGCAGCAGATGGAGACCTTGGCGGAGCAGGCGCTCGCGCAGTTCCAAGTCCGCGAGGTTGCCTTGGTGCATCGGCTGGGGCGGCTGGAGATTGGCGAAACCAGTGTGCTGATCGTAGTTGCGTCGGCTCACCGCGCCGCCGCTTTCGACGCTTGCCGCTGGCTGATCGATACGCTCAAGCGCACCGTCCCCATCTGGAAGAAGGAATATTTTGAGGATGGCGCGGTGTGGGCCGATGGGGAGGAGTTTCCGGAGGAGATTCGGCGCGGAAATTCCCGGTGACTAAATTCCGGAGACCCGGGCAGCCCCGGAGCCGAGGGCGCATCTAAGTGAGCGAGTTGGCGGTTGCCAGCGGGTTCTGTTGCCGGAACGCCTCGCTGCGCTCGGTGGACAGCCGAGGCGGCTTTCTCCACATGTTCTAATTCCAAGTTGCAACGTATACTTCTTTAGCGAATGAGAAGATCCGCAACGCTGATTCTGCTGCTGCTGGCCTGCGCTGCATCGCAGGCGCAACAGGCTCCCGCTCAAAACCCATGGACGACGGAGCCGGTGACCACGCTCAAAGTCAACGTGAAGCTGGTGAACGTCTACGTCACCGTGACGGACGCTCACGGAGGGCCGGTGGCGGGACTGAAGAAAGAGAACTTCACGGTGCAGGAGGATGGCCGCGACCAGACCATCTCGGTGTTCGATAAAGAATCCGCGCTGCCGCTTTCGATTGCGCTGGCGATCGATACCAGCTTGAGCACGCGGCACGATCTGCCTTTGGAGCAGGCCTCGGCCAAGCGCTTCGCGCGGGCGATTTTGCGGCCGGTGGATGCGCTCTCCGTGTTTGGATTTAGTGAAACGGTGCTGCAGTCGGTTTCCTATACCGCCGACCTGAAGCGCATTGACGATGGCATCGACCACATCCGGCTGGGCGCGGCCACGGCGCTGTTCGACGCGGTTTATCTGGCCTCGCGCTCGCTCGACCGCCGCCAAGGACGGAAAGTCATGGTGCTGATTACCGACGGCGGCGACACCATCAGCAGAGTCGACTATAAAGGAGCGGCACGCGCCGCCGAAGAGGCTGAAGCCCTGGTTTACAGCATCATTGTGGTGCCCATCGAAAGCAGCGCGGGGCGCGAAACCGGGGGCGAGCATGCCCTCATCCAGCTTTCGGAGGATACGGGGGGCAAGTACTACTATGCCACCTCCATGTCGCAGCTCGACGACGCCTTCCGCCAAATCAGCGACGAACTCCGCACCCAGTACTTGCTGGCGTACTACCCGTCGCAACGCACTTCGAACTCGCAGTTCCGGCGAATCCAGGTGGGCGTTACCGGCCCGGCGGATTCCGCCAGCTACCGGGTGCGCCACCGGGCGGGATATTACACCGTTAAGTCCGATTTCTGATTCTTCCCAAAGTGGTTCCCGTCATTGCCAACTGCGAAAGCATCAAAGTAGGACTCTTCTTTTCCAGATTGCATCTACGGTTTTCTGGATTTCTGCCGAGCGAAGGGCAGGGATTTCCGTACTTTCCCATGTCCGGAAATGTATGTAAGTAATTGATACATCTAGGGATGCTTGCCATATTCCGATATGGGGACGGGGCTGGCTGGGAAATTGCTCTGGTCTACCCGGAATTATATTCAGTTTGGCCAGGGGATTAAGTGGAGCGGTTTTGATTTTCCGCGAAGTTTGGATTGTCCCGCCGGATCCCCTGATCGAAGGCTCTTAAACTTGATGGTACGGCTTCTGGAGTACGAGATTCCCGACGCATTGTAGTGAGCAAAATTCCTGTGAGAACAATTCCGAAAGGAAGGTCTACGATGTTAAAGCTAAACTCCTCCCGCCAAGTGGCGACGCTATTCATTTCTATCCTTGCGCTGATTCTTCTGGTTTCGACGCTTGCTTCAGCCCAATCGACGGTGGGCACGGGCAGCATTCAGGGAACCGTGACCGATCAGACCGGCGCGGTCGTCGGTGGGGCCAAGGTAACGATCACTAACAAAGGGACGGCAGCGACGATTCATCTCACTGCTTCGTCCGCGGGAGCGTACTCATCGGGTCCGATTCAGCCCGCCGACTATGTGGTGCGGGTTGAAGCCAAGGGCTTCAAGACCTCGGAACAGCCGGTTACGGTCCAGGTGGGCAACACCGCGACGGTCAGCCCAAAACTTGTAGTCGGCCAAGAGAGCCAAGTGATTGAGGTTCAGGGATCCTCGCTCGCCGTCAACACCGAGCAAGCCACCGTGCAAGGGGTGCTGAACGTCGAGCAGATTGAGGACCTGCCGGTCAACGGGCGCAACTTCCTTGATCTTGCGCAGCTTGAACCGGGCGTTCAGATTCAGGAGGGCAGCACGTTCGACCCGACCAAGAACGGATTTTCGTCGATCTCATTCCAAGGGCGATTTGGCCGCACGGCGCGAATTGAGGTCGATGGAGTGGACGTCAGCGACGAGACGGTGGGCACTACGACCCAGAACATTCCGGCCAGCGCCATCCAGGAATTCCAGCTTTCCCAGTCTTCGCTCGACCTCTCAACCGAGCTAACCTCTTCGGGCGCGGTGAATGTTACGACCCGGTCCGGAAGCAACACTATCCACGGCGAGGGATTTGGCTACTTCCGCGGCAACCAGACGGCGGCGGCCCTGCCCGGACCCACGGCACCGCCGTTCCAGCGCGAGCAATTCGGCGGAAACTTGGGCGGGGTGGTTATAAAGGACAAGCTCTTCTGGTTCCTTGACGGCGAGCGCACCAAGCAGGATCTGGACGCGGCCAGCCCTTTGGTCAACCCTTTAACACGCTGAATACCACGCTGACTGACCCCTACCGCGAATTCAATACGGATGAGCGCGTCGACTGGAACGTAAAGGGCAACACGCGAGCTTTCTATCGTTTCAATTTTGACCAGAACCGTGGCGTTCGGCCGTTTGGTTCCGCTAGTTCGCTACAGGGATTTTTGAACGCCGACCACACTGCAACCCATGCTGTCGGTCTCGACTTCAATACTGGCTCATACTCCCACAGCATCCGCTTTGAATACCTAAAGTTCCGCAATGGAATCGGAGACGGCACTGGAACTATCGCGGCTGGTTTTGACAACCCTATCCCTGGATTGGGAATTAACATCGATGCGGCCACGGCGGGCAATTGCGTACTCAGCGGTGGGGGAGACTACTGCGGCGGGCCGAATCTGTTGGCGCCCCAGCAGACCATTCAGACCGACCACCAGATCAAGTACGACGGCAGCAAGGTGATTGGCAGCCACGTGATTCGCTATGGGGCTGCGTTCAATCACCTTCAGGGTGGCGGCCTGGCAGCATTCTTCACGTTCCCGCAGGTGGGCACGTCCGATCTGCCAACTCTAGGGGTCGGGGTCAATCCAGCCGATCCAACCCAGTATCCTGCCGACTGGGTGTTCTTAGGAAACGGCATTGGTTTCTCCACCGCTAAGAAATCATTCGGCTTTCCGGGTGGTGGCTTGGGACCGGACAATCGCTTTGAGACGTACGTTGGGGATGCGTGGAAGTTGAGGCCGCGGTTCACGCTGTCGCTGGGCTTGCACTATGTCCGCGACACTGGGCGTGTGGATAGCGACCTAGGCGCCTTGCCTGCCCTTAACCAGTGGGGTGCGGGACTGGGCAATCAAGTGCGCACTCCCGGCGACAACTTCGGGCCGCAAGCAGGGTTTGCCTGGGATGTGTCGGGTACTGGCAAGACGGTGATTCGCGGCGGCGGTGGCTTGTTCTACGAAAACTCCATATGGAATAACGTGCTGTTCGACAGCCCGGCGCGAATTCCCCAAGGAATCTTTGCCTACACGCCGCTGGTGTGCGCTGCCGGTGGAAGCACGGGCGGGTTCAATTGGCCCGGAGGTACCTCTAGTCTGGGCTCGATCGGCGCTTCCGTTTTTGATAATTCCGCGACCGTGATTAGCGCGACCCAGGTGAATCCCACCTTCTGTGGCGGGACGATCTCGACCGTCGCTTCCCAGGTATTGGCGTTGAGCAAAGCCTTTGAGGGTGCCGCTGCAGCCAATGTCGGGTTGCAAGCCAACGGCAATTTCGTGGGGGCAACGAATAACGCTGCCAACATCAACGGCTTCGACGTATTTAACCCGAATTACCGTACGCCGCGCTCGTGGCAGATGAACATCGGCTTTCAGCACGAAATTCGTCCGGGGATGATTTTGAGCGCCGATTATATCCGTAATATTGGCGAACACTATCTCATTGCCCAGGACATGAACCACGGTGGTTCGGTGCAATCGTTTAACCTTGCCAATGCCATCGCTGCCCGTGACGCTGCGCAGACTAATGCGTTGGCATTCGGCGGGGCGCATAATTGTCCTGCTGGCCCGAGCCAGGCGGGCTGCATGCTGTTGGCATTCGCTGGCAGCGTAGGAGCCGTCCAAGCAGCCTACTCTGGCGCTGGTCTTGATTCGATCAACGCCTTTGGCGGTCCGCCATGCCCCACTTGTGCCTTCCCGGGATATACCCTAGCCGGGGGCGTTGCACCGCTGGGGAGCGGCGCGGCTGACACCGTTGGCGAGTTAGACATGCTGAATCCTATCGGCCGTTCCGTATACAACGGGCTGCAAACGAAATTGGTGGAACAGGTGAAGAATCCCATACGCGGGGTAAAGTCGGCGAACTTCCAGGTGTCCTATTCGCTCTCGAAGTTCATCAGCCAAGTGCAGGATCAGGATTTCATCAACCTCGCCGTCAATAACAACAACCCGCTGCAATTCACGGGACCGAACGCTCTCGACCGGACCCATCAGATCTCGTTCGGTGGGACCTTCGATCTGCCGTTCTACGCCAAGGTGAGCTTGATCGGCCACTTCGACAGCCCGCTTCCGCAGAACCTATCGTTGCCTCTCTCAACGAGCGGAGGCGAGATCTTTTCCACCGATTGGACGGGCGGCGGATATGCTACAGGACAAGCTGGTCTGCCGGTTCCCGGCAGCAATCTGGGAGCGTTCCAGCGTGGCATTAACATTGGCAACTTGCAGAACTTCATCAGCAACTACAACACGACTGTCGCCGGCACGCTCACTCCTGCGGGCAAGGCATTAGTGACCGGTGGCGTCATGACCCAAGCAGATATGTCAGAGGTAGGTTGGGTGCTGCCCACTCTCCCAAACGTTAGCCAGGGGGCGGTCGGCTTCCCGTGGTTGAAGTCGTTCGACTTTAAGGCGAGCTGGCCGATTAAGATCAAAGAGCGCCTGACCATCGAGCCCAGCGTCAACATCTTCAACCTGTTCAACTTCTCCAACTCATTCCTGCCGGGGAACCTGCCGGGAGGCACTGCGGGGACCCTGGCGTCTAATCCGAACGCGCCCGGTTTTCTGGCGCCGAACACGATCGGTGGCGTGACCGGTGCGGGCTTAACCCCTTACCTGGATAGCTTCCAGTCCGGAACCTATGCTTTGGGAGCTCCGCGCCAGTTCGAATTCGGACTGCGCTTCGCCTTCTAACCAAATCGGATTCCACAAGCATACCGTGGCGCTTCCTGCGCCACGGTTTTTTCTGCGCAGAGAATCTTCGCACTGGTTTCGGCCGCGCGAACTCACTGCGAGATCTGCGAACGCAACTGCTTGGCCAGCTTTTCAATCCGCTTGAGCTTCTCGCTTAAATCTTTCGGCAGAACGCCTTTGGTTGTCTGATCGACTTCGGGCGGAACCGATTGCGCTAAAGCGGCGAGTTCATCGGCATCGCGCTTGAGCTTGGTCACGTCGACGGTGGGTCGCTGGTTCAGCGGAGGTGGCATGTCTCTTTGGCTTTTCGCCTCGGCTTGGGCGCCCTGGTCAAGACTGGGCACGCCGGGCCGCTGAGCGAACATCGCTGGTGTACAGAATAGGATTCCCAGGCAAACAATTGAGCGGATCACGGAGGACCTCCTACCGGAAGAGCAGGTGTTCGCAATTTTACTCCTGATCGCACCGCGGAGTGGGCGCGAAAAATGAATTCTGGCAAACATCGCCGCGCGTTCCCAACGGCGATGAACGTTGGCCGGCGTCTGCCTCTCCGCGCTCCGTGTACAATGCCCTTATGCCGTTTCGTGCGCAGGGAAACTCCAACGCGGCCAAGCGCGGCCGGACCCCGCCCCCCGAAGAGACCTTCGAAGAAGCTAACTTTCTTAAGGCTCTGGGGGAGAAGCAGAAGCCGGTGAGCGTCAAGTTGCTGGATGGGCAGACGGTGGGCGGATGGATCGAATACTACGACAAGCACATGGTGCGGCTGACGCGCGAAGGCGCGCCCAACCTGTTCATCTTTAAGCACGAGATCATGTACATTGCGGAAGACGGTACGAAGAAGTAACTGCGGCTTCCGGAACACGGCTTCCGGCTTTCGGGGCATTAGAAGAACTGCCGACGTCGTGTTCATGGTTGAATATTCCTGTTTTCTTAGATCGTGGGAAGAGAACTTCAAACGCTGCGGACGCCGGAAGCCGGAAGCCGTCTTCACAACTCCAAATGCCCTCTAATCTCTCGAAGCCCGACAGCTTTCTCCCGGCCATGGCAGCCATTGCGCGCGAAGCGGGCGCGCTGTTGATGCACTACTTTCATCAGCATTTGAAGATTGAGTACAAAGGCGAGGCCGATCTGGTGACGGCCGCCGACCGCGCCGCCGAGGCGCTGATCCGCGACCGCATCCGCGCGCAGTGGCCGGGGCACGACGTTCTCGGCGAAGAGCAGGGACTCAGCGACCAGGGCAGCGAATATCGCTGGTACGTCGATCCGCTGGACGGTACCACGAACTTCGCGCATGGATATCCGGTGTTCTGCGTGTCGCTTGGCCTGGAACACGTTGCTCCGGAACAGCGGTCCTCTGGAAAGCTGGGCACCCGCATCGCGGCGGTGATTTACGATCCCACGCGCGATGAGCTTTTTTCTGCCGAGCCGGGAAGAGGCGCGCGGCTGAACGGAGAGACGATTCACGTTTCGAAGACTGCCGCGCTGAAGGAAAGCCTTCTGGCCACGGGTTTTCCCAGCCAGAAACGGCACAAGAATCCGAATATTTACTTCTATCATCAGATCACGATGCTTACCCATGGAGTGCGCCGCGCGGGTTCGGCGGCGCTCGATTTGTGCAACGTCGCTTCGGGAAGATTCGACGGTTTCTGGGAGTTCAATCTGAATCCCTGGGACACGGCGGCGGGCGTGCTGATTGTGGAAGAGGCGGGCGGCCAAGTGACGCGCTTCGACGGAACGCCGTTTGAACTGAACAGCCGCGAAACCGTGGCGTCCAATGGCCTGCTGCATGAGGCGTTGCTGGCCGAGTTTAAAGACATCTTCGCCGGTCGCGGCATGGAGCCGTTGCCCGATCCGCGCGAGTACAAGAGATAAACTGGAACCGCAGAGGACGCGGAGGATACGGAGGAACGCAAGCGATGCTTAGGAAAAACAAAACGCCGGTTGTGGCCGTGCTCATCCTGCTGGGATCGGCGGTTGTACTCGCCAGTAACCCCGGCTCGGCACCGGCTGCTCCCGATGCCGCGTATGTGGAGTCGTTCGAGAAGTGGAAGGCGGAACAGATCGAGGATTTGAAGCGGAACTGGGTGCCGCTGGCGGGCCTGTACTGGCTGAAGCCGGGAGCGAATAGTTTTGGCGCCGATGCGGCGAACGCGGTGGTCTTTCCCAAAGGCCCGGCGCGCGCGGGAGAATTCGATCTCGAGGGCAAAGAGGTCACCGTCAAATTGCTTCCCGACGCGCACGCCACGATTGCGGGCCGGCCGCTGACGACGGCGAAATTGGCCTCCGATATTTCGGGTCATGCCTCGCTGGTGGAGATGGCTACGCTGCAGTTTCACGTGATCGTGCGCGGCGAACGCGTGGGCATTCGCCTGAAAGATACGGATAGCGCCGCGGTCCGCAGTTTTCACGGGCTGATGTTTTATCCCCTGGACATGAATTACCGGGTCAGCGCGACTTGGGTGCCGTCGGATGGAAAGAAAACGATCGATATTCCGAACGTGCTGGGGGATACGAGTTCGGAGCCAGCCCCGGGTACGGTGGTGTTTAAAATCAACGGGCAGGAAATGCGGCTTACGGCCTTGGGCGGCGGCGCTGCGCAAGGGTTATTTTTTGTTTTCAACGATCCCACAGCGAAGACCGATACCTATCCCGGTGGGCGCTTTCTCGAGACCGATCCCGTAGTCAACGGAACCGTGGTGCTCGACTTCAACCGCGCCCACAATCCTCCGTGCGCGGTAACTCCGTATGCCACGTGTCCTTTGGCGCCGAAGGAGAACCGGCTGGTGGTGGCGATTCCTGCGGGGGAGAAGTTCGATAAGGCGGCGCACGGGCACCATTAATGCGGCGATCCATCACTCGAAAATCGAGGATTATTTAAGGGCCGCGTTACAATAATCGAGGACTGGGTAGCCGCTTCTGCCTGTCCGATAAATCCTTCAACTCGCGCAGGCTCAACGTGATCAACTCTCTTCTGGAACGCAAGATCGAAAAACGTCCCGATCGGGTCCGGCTGCACGGACGCATTCTTTTCCTCACGGAAGATCCGGAACTGATCCAGCGCCAGCTCGCGGGCGAGGATTTGCCGTGGGATGCGAAGAATCCGGGGAACAATCCCAAGCTGCGCGACGACATTTCGACCGACGAGATTACTCCGGCGCACTACTGTTTCTACTTCGACGAGACGCTGGGCGAGATTCCCTACCTGGGGCTGAAGTGCGGCAGCGTGACGCCGATTGGGCGTGGCGACGTGAAGCGCGGGGGATTTGTGTGCGCGGTGAGCGGGAAGCGCCGCGGCAAGGGATCGAGCCGCGAGCAGTCGCCGTATGCGGAAATGTGTGCCGGCATTCAGGTAGTGATTGCCGAGAACATCGAGCGCATCTACAAACAGAATTGCCAAAACCTGGGGGTGCTGACTTCGACCAACTTTTCGCTGATCGATCGGATTCGCGGTGGGGAAGATATCCCGCTCAGCGAATTCACCGCGGGCGAGGATGAAATTACGCGGCAGGTCATCGAATACGGCGGGCTGTTTCCATTCAACGTGGCGCGGATGCAGGGGAAAGTGTTCTTGCCGCCGATTAAGAGCGCGGGCGAGTCGCCCGCGCCCACACGGTCTGGGCCCGCGCGAGCGATGACCTTGGCCGAGAAAATCTTTGCGCGGCACATGGTGAACGAAAAGGGCGGCATTGGCGTTACCAGCGTGAAGCCGGGAGATACCGGATTTGCCCAGGCCGACCTGCGCTTCAGCCATGAGTACGTCACGCCGATGGCGGCGATTTTCTTCGAACGCTATGTCGGCAAGGATGCGAAGGTCAACGACGCTGCGAGCATTATCTTTTTTCGCGATCACCTCACATTTCTCGATGAGGTGATTTCCGAGGAGAAGAAGAAGCTCGGGCTGCTCGATCTGGCGACACAGCTCAAGATGAAGCAGCAAGACTTTGCCGCCAAGCAGGGAATCAAGCTGCATGGAGAATTGAAAGACCGCAAGGGGTCGGAGGGCATTTGCCACTCCATCGTGCTGGAAAGCTACGCGCTGCCCGGCCAGTTGAACATCGGCTCGGACTCGCACACGCCGCACGTGGGCGCGATTGGCTGCGTCGCTTTCGGCATTGGAACCACCGACGTGTTCAATAGCTGGATCACGAAGGACGTGCGCGTGAAGGTGCCGGAGTCGGTGAAGGTCGTGATCCGCGGCAAGAAGCACGCGAACGTCACGGCGAAGGATTTTATCCTGAAGATTCTGAGCCTCGACTACGTGCGCAGCGGCAAGGCGCTCGCTAAAGTGATGGAGTATGCGGGCGAAGCCATCGAAGAACTCAGCGTGGACGAGCGCGCCACCATGACCAATATGGCGGCCGAGATTGGCGGATTCACCGGCATTGTTGCGCCCGATAAGAAAGCTGTCGACTTCCTGGTGGAGCGTCGCGGGATGGATCGTGCAAAAGCGCAAGCCATGATCGAGGGCTTGTACAGCGATCCCGATGCCCAGTACGCGCATGTGATCGAACTCGATGCGGTCGAGATTACGCCGATGGTTGCGACTCCAGGCGATCCGGGCAACGGGAAATATGTGCGCGAGCTGAACACGCCCGTGCCGGTCGAGATTGCCTACGGTGGAACCTGCACCGCCGGGAAGAACGAAGATATGGACATGTATGCGGCCGTGCTCGCCGACGCGCTCAAGCAGGGCAGGCGCGTGGCCGAGTCGGTGAAGTTCTACATCCAGTTTGGATCGCAGGAAACGCGCGAATACTGCCTGCGCAAGGGCTACGTCAACGTGTTTCAAAAGGCCGGGGCGATTGTGATCGAGCCGAGTTGTGGAGCCTGTATCAACGCGGGGCCGGGAGTTTCGACGCGTCCCGATCAGGTTGTGATCAGCGCGCAGAACCGGAACTTTCCAGGACGAAGCGGTCCGGGGCAGATGTATCTGGCATCGCCGCTGACGGTCGCGGCGAGCGCGGTGGCGGGGTACATTGTGGAGTATGAGTCCAGCGAGAAGAGGGAGTTGGTGGGAGCGTAGGAGTGAGGAGTTAAAGCTGCTTGCCCCAGCAGGGTTGATCTTTGGTCAGGAATGTAGAGGGTTCAGATCCCGCGCCAGCAACCTTGAATGATCCGAAGTCTTTGCACCAATCTTCGTCGGGAACCTCAGGATTGCTTGCGATCCACTCTTGAAGGCGTCGTATATCGGCGGCGCTGATTTCTCGAGTTCGTACCCTGTCCTCGAGTTTCCTTCGCTTCCAGGCCGGAAGGTTCCTCCAGTTCAGGCTTGGCATTAGTCCTCAAACTGCACACCAAACACTGAGGATTCAATTTGCTTCCACTGTTCGTGGGCCTTCTTATCGTCCGGTTCGGCTTGGAACTGCCTGACGGCACGCTCCAGATTCTTGCCGAGCAGTTTGGGCGTCGAGACTGGAGAGGCAGAGGTCTTCCGCAGGACGCCGCGTTTAGCAGGAGTGGGTGTAGTCCTTCGCTTTGGTTTGGCTCTTGCCACGGGATCCTCTTTTTGCGTAATTATATACTCGGATTCTTCTGAGCAAACTGGCGGAACTGGAACTCGAATTCCTCAGGCGAGTAGACTCCCTTTTGCACAAGCAGCGTATTCATGGAATAGACCGTTGCGCGGAAGCGTTCCTCGCGTGACAGCTTCTCCATGGCCTTGTCGAAGCTGATGAGTTCCTCGCCTTGAGATGCCGCACGTTCGGACCGCTGAACCGACGTAGTTGCCATGGCCCCCCCTGGAATTGCAATTCTACGCCGTTCCGGACTCCCTTACCAAGCGTGGTACACTTCCGCGTCAGGGATGCTTTTGGTAACTAAAACGGCGAACCGTCGTTTTCACCGCAAGTGGCTGAATTCAGGCGGGGTGGCCGAAATCAGCCAGCCCTGAACCTGCAACTTTTTTTGGGGTTCCGAGTTCAAATAGGTAGGCGCTTCGGATGGAAACAAAATCTTGAGGGCCGGTAGATCCGGTGGGTTTGTGGCTGGAACGGCGGATCTGAGACAAGGGGGATTCACCATGCGTTACTTAAAATATCTGGCTTTGGCGATGGTTTTGATGCTGCCGCTGGCCTACTCGCAGGCGCAGGTCAGGGTTGGAGTCGGCGTGGGATTTGGGTCGGGCTACGTAGGCGTAGCGCCATCGTGCGCTTACGGCTACTACGGATATTATCCCTATGCCTGTGCGCCTTACGGTTACTACGGGCCTGACTGGTTTTCCGGTGGAGTATTTATCGGCGCTGGGCCGTGGTATGGCGGTTGGGGCCGTGGCGGTTGGGGCCGTGGCGGTTGGGGCCGTGGCGGTTGGGGCCGCGGCGGTTGGGGCTACGGCGGACGAGGCTATTACGGTGGGCGCGGGTTCGTCGGTGGGCACGGGTTCGTTGGCGGACGCGGGTTTGCTCGGGGTTCGGCTGGCGGCTTCCACGGTGGAGCCGGCGGCGGATTTCATGGCGGCGCGGGAGGCGTCCATGGTGGCGGTGGCTTCCACGGCGGTGGTGGCGGTCACGGTGGCGGCGGTCACGGCGGAGGCGGGCACCGGTAATCGTCATCCGATCCGGAGTCCTCTGATCGCTTAGAGAAAAATGACGGCTGGCAGCGGGCGCTGCCAGCCGTTTTGTTTTGCGGAGCGCCACGATTTCTTGCTAGAATGTCGGTTTTCGCAGAGACCGCCGTAGTAAACTATCCGCATCCAGTTGAGGAGACCCAGACCGTTATGACATACGTAATCGCAGAGCCTTGCATCAACACCAAAGACACCGCGTGCGTGGATGCGTGTCCGGTGGACTGCATTCATCCCAAGAAGGATGATCCCAAGTACGCCACCGAGCAATTGCTCTACATCGATCCGGTCGAGTGCATCGACTGCGGAGCGTGCGTGCCGGTGTGCCCGGTCTCGGCCATTTTCGCGCTCGACGATCTGCCGGAAAAGTGGAACTCGTTTACCGAGCTTAACGCGAAATACTTCGGGCGATAGCCCGGCCGTCAGTTCTCAGCGTGCCGATTTCGGGGCGCGCGTCCTTGGGGACGCGCGCCTTTTGTTTTGCGGTGCACGTTTTTTGCGGTGCGCGCGCCCGCATATTTTCGCTAGGGTTTCGGAACCAACTGAATCTCGAAGACGTTCGGCCACAATTTGCCGGTGACAAACAGGCGCTGGCGATTGGGATCGTAAGCGATTCCATTCAAGACGGCGCCGGATTCCAGACGATAGACCGGGCTCAGCAGGCCTTTTAAATCGATCCAGCCGGCCACTTCACCGCTCCGGGGCGAAATGCGGGCGATTCGATCGGTCTGCCAGATGTTGGCGAAAAGTTCTCCATCCACGAACTCCAGTTCGTTTAACTGGTTGATGCGAGTGGTTCCGTCGTGGACTGTAAAACGGCGCTTTTCCGCAAGCGTGATCGCATCCAACACGCGGATCTCGGGGCTTCCGTCGCTCATGAAAAGCTCGCGGCCGTCGGTGGCCAGACCCCAGCCTTCCCCTGAATAAGAAAATTGGCGGAGCAGGCGGAAGTCGCTCAAGTCGTAGACAAATCCGGTCTGGGACTGCCAGGTCAGCTGTATTACTTCGTTCTTGAAGAGGGTGATGCCTTCGCCAAAGAACTCCGGCGCCAGGTCTCTGCGTTGAACCACCTCGCCAGTTTCCAGGCGAACCTTGCGCAGCGACGAGCGGCCGTTTAGACCAGTGCTTTCGTAGAGAAATCCGTCACGGTAGGCGAGGCCTTGCGTAAAGGCGCTCGGGTCATGAGGGAAGGTTCGAACGATCTTGAATGTGTACTGGGGTGGTCTTGAGGCGCGAACTTGGCGGGAGGACTGGCCGAGAAATAATTGCGCGAGTGCAGCGAGTAAAACCGCAAGCGCAAGGCCTCGCGCCATTCTAATCACCATGGTTGCCTATTGTCGCATCGTTTGCCCAACAAAAAGGCCGGCACTGAGGGCCGGCCCAGACTCAATCGTCGACAAGATTGGTTCACTTCTGCATGCTGTCTTTTTTCATGCTGTCCGCCGCCATCTTAAGCGACATCACGTGAACTTCGCCCTTGTCGGCATACACGTGCGCGTTCAGCGTGACATGGTGTCCTTCATGACCCTTGACTGCATCCGGGTTGATAATTTTCCAACTTTTATTGTCTTTATCGTTGACAAACGTTTTTCCGTCGGCGCTGATTTTTCCGGTTATGTCTACCGGCTTGGCGGTGTCGGCCTTCATGTTGTCCGGCTTCATCGTGTCTTGAGCGAGCGCGACACCGCAGAGCAACATGCTAGCCGCGAAACAGAGAATCACTAGTTTTTTCAAAGGGGCCTCCTTCTGTTGAGGGTGGGAAGTGTTTGCGCTGCTACATTACACGCGGCAATGCGGAATGGTCAACCAAAATGCGAGACCATTCAAGTATTGTCCTAATAGTACGCACTACTAGGGACACTAGCGACTAATCATGCAGATAGATAGATGGGCGATCCCATCGGTAACTCTGGTAACCACGCCGGGGTTACGTTGAGCGGACGTCATCAGCTGCATGGCGGGCCAATCACCTTCGTAAGTGGCAACGATGAATTTCCGCAACTAACCTTCGATGCGGGGGTTTATCTTCTACATGAACAATAAAATCACGAAGTCGCTCTTAGTCCTGGCAGTGGGTGGTCTGATGTCGCTTGGCGCCGCCGCTGCTCAAACCCAAGACAGCAACACATCCGGCGCGGGGCCAGGGGTGGTCGATCCTGGTCATCCTCGCGTCAACGAAGTTAATGCCCGCGAGCAGAACCAGCAGGACCGCATCGCGAACGGCGTCAAGAACGGAACCATGACGCCGGGACAAGCTGCGCGCGTGGAAAACAAAGAACAGCACATCGATAACCAGGAAAAGGCCGATATGGCCGCCCACAATGGCCACCTGACCAAGGGCGAACAGAAACAGCTCAACAAGGAACAGAACCGTACCAGCAAACAAATCTATAAAGATAAGCATGATGGGAAGTAGTTCGATCCTCTGACTCCCCAAGTTCAGGACAAGAGCCGCGGCCGGCCGCGGCTTTTTTCTTTTCCGAAACGCGGCCCAGACGTTGCGTTTTTGCGACAGCCCTTGTCTATAATGGCCGGGGCAGACTGGGGCGTTGGTTTCTTCGTGAGCGAACCGCCCTCGGCCTGTATTCTCGTCTCCAGCTGCGCCCGCGAGGCCGCGAAGAAATGTCGGTTGACTGCATGAACGTGAAACCTGGAATGGAAGTGGCAGGCCTGAGCGACGTGGGATGCCAGCGCGAAAATAATGAGGATTCTTACCTCTATTGGGAGCCGGTGAGCGACCGTGAGTTCGAGCGCAAGGGAAGATTGGCAGTGATCGCCGACGGCATGGGCGGATACGAAGGCGGCCAGGAGGCCAGCCGCCTGGCGGTGGAGACGGTGCGTGAGGTCTACGACAAGGTCGTGCGGGGCGATCCCCATGCCGCTTTGCTCGAGGCATTTGCCACGGCTCACGAAAGAATTCAAAGCTACGCCGCGCAGCATCCCGCGCTTCACGGGATGGGGACGACCTGCACGGCTCTGGTGATCCGTGGCCGGCAGCTTTATTTTGCGCACGTCGGAGACAGCCGCCTGTACCTGTTGCGCGGCGCGCGCATCACGCGCTTGACTCGCGACCACTCTTACGTTGGCAGGCTGGTGGAGAGCGGCATTGTCCGTCCCGAGGATGCGGAGAAACATCCCCAGCGCCACATTCTTACCTCCGCCTTAGGAGCAGGCCTTGAAGTGGCCATCGAAAGTGGCGAGCAGGGCATGCCCCTGCAGGACTCCGATGAGCTTTTGCTCTGCACCGACGGTCTTTGGAGTGTGGTCAGCGATCAAGAACTGGAGGCAGCGGCCCACGGCGCCACCCCGGCCGAGTGCTGCGCCGCGCTGTTGAAGCTGGCTCTGCAACGGGGTGGGCCGGACAATATCACGGTGCAGGTGCTGCGCGTTTTACCCGAAAATTGAAGAACTCGCTGCCCGCCTGAGAAGTTCTCTTTCTTCAAACTGCAATCCGATGCACAAGGTCCCGTATCGCCAACCCACGTCCTCACCCGCAATTCGCTGAAAACAAATCCCTTAACCTTGCCGATCCGCAACCGTCGAGACGGCTACGCGATTGCTACGTTGGCATCGTCATAAAGTCTACTAATGCAATGGACTTTATGGCATAATGGCGGGCGCTATGAAGATCTCACAAAAAGGACTCTACGCACTGCAGGCCATGATGATGCTGGCCCGCCACTACCGCCAGGGCTCAATCAAGATCCGGGAGGTCGCGTATGAGGAGAATCTTCCGGAGAAATTCCTGGAACTGATCCTGCTCGAATTGAAAAACGCGCGCATGGTCGAAAGCGTACGCGGCGCCAAGGGCGGATACCAGTTGCGGCGCGATCCTTCCGACATCCGGCTGAGCGAGATCATGCGTTTGATCGACGGCCCACTGGCGCCATTTGGCGATGCCGAGCAGTTGCGCACCCTGATTGACCGCGATCTCCCACACCGGGCTCTTTACCAGATATTTCTGGACGTGCGCGATGCCGCGGCCAACATTCTGGAAAACACAACCTTGGCGGACCTCATCGCCCGCCCAGGTCCGCGCGGAGCCAAGGCCAAGCGTTCGGCCAAAAAGAAGGGGAAGGAGAAGGAGAAAGGCAGCGTCCTGCCCATGGTGGTGGGAGCACAGAAGGGTCAATAGACCGGTTCTTGGAGAGGATATTGCAACATAGGCGGGGATTGGCTTCCTCCACTTAAGCTCTCTAGAGCCTCCCGAATTAGGAAAGGTCCCCTACTTTCCGTTTTTAACACCTCTTTTAACAAAAGAGGCGTAAGTTCGCTTGCGCATCACTAGCAAGCCAATTGTAATGATAGTCGCAGTTGGCTTGTCAGCGTTCGCCGGCTTGCGACAAATCCAGCACTCGCTGAATGGAAAAACCAGGAGGTGTGTGAGATCGGCTCGAATTACCAGTAAATCAATCCAGATACTCTACCATCACTTTTGGCGCGAAGGACGATGCTCAGCAAGGCCGATGAGAAAGTGAAGGCCGCGATACCGCGACCTCCAGCCGCGAAAAGTTTTTGTGCAACTTCCCAGTAAACGTTGTTCGACCAAAACTCAAAAAGGAGAGGATCTAAATTCCATGAAACCAACCAAGCAGCTATTTCTTACGGCTCTAATGCTGGCGGCGTTTTCCGCCGGCGCTTGGGCCCAAACCGCAAGTCCGGTCACACTAGCTTCCAATGAGGCGCACAATGCGGCGGCTGCACCTGCGGCCGCCGCACCCGCACCCTCCGTCGTCACCGCTGCGGATGTCCAGGCCCTGAAGGATGCTCTGGCCACGCAGCAGCGACAGATCGAACGCCTCACCCAGCAACTGCAGCAGATGCAAGCCGTAAACCAACCCAAGAATGACGCCGGCCTTAAGAACGTGAGCCAGGCATCGCTGGACACCCCGACCCTCCAGCCCGCTGTCTTGACGCTGCAGGAGCCGCAACCGGCGGAGGCTGCAACTCAGGAGCCGAAGATCAACAAGGAGATGGAAGGCGCGCTTACCATCCACTTCAAGGGCGTCAACATCACGCCCGGCGGATTCGCCGCTGCCGAATTTCTGCGCCGTTCGCGGGCCCTTGGAGCCGACGTGGTCACGCCCTTTAACAACCTCACGATGCCGGGAGCTTCACAGAGCAGTCTGCCGGAGTTCTTCGGTACCGCCCGTCAGTCGCGGCCAACCATCTTCATTTCGAGCCGCGCGGGGAATGTGGATTTTTCCGGTTACATCTCCGGTGACTTTCTCTCTTCCGGCGTTACCTCCACGGCAACTCAGACCAATGGCTACACTTTCCGGCTTCGGCAGGTATGGGGTCAGGCCAAGTTTGCTCATGGCTGGAGCATCCTTGGTGGCCAGGCCTGGAGCCTGGTGACCGAGAGCAAGGTTGGAACTGGTCCCAGCGACGATACCGGCAGAACCAACGATGCCCGCCCCGCGACCATCGACGGCGCGTATAACGTCGGTTTCACGTTCGCCCGGCAGGACGGAATTCGCGTGACCAAGAGCTTCGGTGACAAGGTCGCAGTGGCGTTTGCTGTGGAGAATGCTCAGGCCACGGTAACCTCGTCGGGAAACACGAACGACTACGTGCTCGTCCAAGCCGGCGCGAGTAATACAAACAACACTACTTCCACCTACGGGTTCAATCCCTCGCCCGATCTCATCGCCAAGATCGCCTTCGACCCCGGTTTTGGGCACTACGAGATTTTCGGCCTCTCCGATCGGTTCCAGGATCGCATCTTCCCCTGCGAGAACTTCACAAGCACCGGCACGCCTCCGGTGGTTACGGCAGTGCTGCCGGCCTGTCCGGCTCTCACCGACGGAGGTACGACGGCGGGGGCCTACAACGCTACCAGGAGCGGCGGCGGCTTCGGCATCAATGCTCGTTGGGCCTTCTACAATAAGCACATCGTTTTCGGCGTGCACGGATTCGGTGGCAGCGGCGTGGGCCGTTACGGTGCGTCGCAGCTCTCCGATGTCTCCATCAACGCCGATGGGACTGTTCACCCGGTTAAAGACCTGCAGGGGTTGGCCACGCTGGAGTGGCACGGCAAGAAGCTCGACGTCTACAGTTACGTGGGAAGCGAGTATGCGGCCCGGACGTACAGCTATGATCCCGTCCAAAATGTTTTCGTCGGCTACGGCGCGCCAACCTTCAACAACTCAGGCTGCTACACGGAGACCGCGCCGACAACAGGCACCCTCACGGGAAGCACGCCGATCTCGGGGTCGCTCTCCAAATGCTCCGCTCAGACTCGTAACATCACTGAGGGAACGCTTGGATTCTGGTACCGCTTCCACAACGGGCCTCGTGGCCGCTATCAGTGGGGCATGCAGTACTCCTACTTGACTCGTCAGACCTGGTCTGGCGTTGCACCGGCGTTCGCTCCTTCAGGATCGCCAGAGGGACTGGACAGCATGGTCTTCACCTCGTTCCGCTACTACTTGCCGTAAACCGAAAATGGTCCCGCGTCATGCATTCGGCGCGGGACCATTGGTTTCAACGACTCTAACTTTTCGAGGGGCGCCTTCCCTTCGGAAACGCCGCCGGCCCGGTTTTGGGCTACTCTCCTTTTTCCGGGCCGGTGGTGTTAACTTAAATTTACGGCAAGATCTCGCGGATGAGATATTCCGAAGGTGGTTCCTTGATCATGCTCGCGGGGCCGTGGTTGCAGAGTATGGTTGTAGGATACGTTTGCAAAATATGAAACCCAGGCGTGACTTCCTCAAACAGATGTCGGCAGCGGCGCTGGTGGCCGGCGCAGCGCCGTCAATCTTGGCCTGGGCTCTCCCGCAAGGACAGGCGGTCGATGTCCCCGGCGAAGACGGCATGATTCTTCGCTCCTTCCGCTTCGTCGATCTGGAAAGCCCGGTCGAGTATTTTAATACCTGGCTCACGCCGGTGCCGCACTTCTTCGTGCGCAATCACATGCACGAACCGAGCGAACTCGATGCCGGTAGCTGGCGTCTAGCGCTGGGCGGAGAAGTGGAGAAGCCGCTCACGCTAAGCCTGGCCGAATTGTTCAAACTCGAGACGCACTCCGTCGTCAACACGCTGGAGTGCGCCGGCAACGGACGCAGCTTGCATCGCCCGCAAGTCCCCGGCATACAGTGGGGCAAGGGCGCGGTGAGCACGGCCCGTTTTTCCGGCCCACGCCTGCGCGACGTTTTGCAGCGCGCCGGAGTGAAACCCACGGGCAAGCACGTCATGTTCCGCGGCCTCGACGAAGTTCCCGGCAAAGTCCCTCCCTTTATCCGCAGCATCCCAATCGAGAAAGCTCTTGACGCCGATACGCTGATCGCCACGCACATGAATGGATCTCCGCTCACCAAGCATCACGGCTCTCCTGCGCGGGCTCTCGTCCCCGGCTGGATTGGCGCGGCTTCCTGCAAGTGGCTCACCGAGATCAAAGTGCTCGACGCCGAATTCGTGGGCAATTTCATGAGCCCCGGTTACCGCTTCCCCAACCAGCCGGTGAAGCCGGACGACGCCGTGAAGCCCGAAGACACGCATCCGCTCACCGCGCTGACCGTGAAGTCGGTGATCTCGGGGCCGAGCGATGGCGCCAGCCTGAAGGCCGGCAAGGTGGTCGTCCATGGCGCGGCGTGGGCCGGAGAAGCCGACATCGTGAAAGTCGAGATTTCGACCGACGGCGGCACGACTTGGAATCCTGCGAAGCTCGGCCACGACCAGGCCCACTATGCGTGGCGCCTCTGGAGTTACGATTGGAAGACCGGCAAAAGTGGCGACTATGCAATCCAATCGCGTGCCACCGATAGCCAGGGACGTACCCAGCCCGCGACGCCAGTGTGGAATCCCAGCGGCTATCTCTACAATGCTGTCGATCAGGTGAAAATCCATGTTTCGTGAAGTATTTCATAAAGTCGCTGCGATCGGGTTGCTGGCGCTCGCGACCGGTTTGCTGGCGCAGAAGACCGCTCCTGCAAACGTCACGGCGGATCTTCCCGCCGGTCCGATGCAGGCGAAGGCGACCACCGCGTGTCTGGAATGTCACGAGGCTCGCATCATCCTGCAGCAGCGCCTCAGCAAAGCCGCCTGGACGAAAGAAGTCGATAAGATGGCGAAGTGGGGCGCGGTGGTCGATCCCGCCGATCGCGGCGCTCTGATCGATTATCTGAGCACGAACTTTAACCCCGACCAGCCCGCGTATGAGCCGCAGAGAACCTCGGACAAGAACGGAAAGACACCGAGGTAGAAACTCTTCAAAAGCAAAACGCTGCCGACCCAATGTCCAGCGGACACTACGGCAGCGCTGCCACTTCTAAGCCCAAACTGATGAGACCAGTATAGAAACCCGGCTACCCTGTTTCTAGTGCATGGTAGGGTTCCGGGGAGTTAATATCCGAAATCCGACTCGAAGTCCTCGGGTTTTTCCTCTGTGTCCCCGGAGCCTGCCCTGGGCGAAGCCGAGGGGTCCTCTGTGGCTGAGCTTTTCTCCGGGCGCAGCAGCGGAAACAGAATCACATCGCGAATGGTGTGCGAATCGGTCAGCAACATGCACAGTCGATCCACGCCGACGCCACAGCCGCCGGCTGGCGGCATCCCGTACGACAGCGCGCGGATGTAATCTTCATCCATCTGGTGCGCCTCCTCGTCACCACGCTCGCGGTCTTGCAACTGGCCCTCAAAGCGCCGCCGCTGATCTTCGGGATCGTTCAGTTCGCTGAAGCCGTTAGCGATCTCCATCTTGCCGGCATAGATCTCCCAGCGTTCAGTCCAGTCCGGCTCATCCGGCTTCTGCTTCGAGAGCGGCGACACGGCGGTCGGGAACTCATAGATGATGGTCGGCTGCGTCAGGTGCTCTTCGGCCACCAGCTCGAACACGTACGCGATCGCCTTCCCGATGTTGCCATCCTTCTCGATATCCTCGGCAATTTGATTGAACGTTGCCGTAAGGACTACGCGGCGCCTCTTAACTTGATCTTCGTCCTTCCAATCTCGGTGTGATTTCAAGGAAGACCGTGCCTCTTGGAGTCGCGAGATAAACACCGTCGGATCTCGGAACTCTGCCATGAGCGGCGCTGTCCCGGCCTCTTCCGGCCAGTAATGAATGATCGCCTCGCGCATGGTCAGGCGCTGCCAATTGGCCCAGTCAATTTCCTGATCGCCCCACTTTGTTTTCGTTGCACCCGTCACGTCTTTTGCCGCTTGCGTAATCAACTCCTGCGTGAGATCCATCACTCCCTGATAATCGGTATAAGCCTGATAAAACTCCAGCATGGTGAACTCAGGATTCCATCGCCATCCCAGGCCCTCATTGCGGAAGTTGCGGTTGATTTCATACACGCGGTCGAATCCGCCCACCACCAGCCGCTTCAAATAAAGCTCCGGCGCAATGCGCAGATACAAATCCATGTCGAGCGTGTTGTGATGCGTCACAAAAGGCCGCGCTACCGCCCCGCCCGCAATGGGCTGCATCATCGGCGTCTCGACTTCGACAAATCCGTGCGCTTCCATCGTGCGCCGCAGCGACTGCACCAGCTTGCCGCGCTTCAAAAAAACTTCCCGCACGCTGGGATTCACCACCAGATCGACATAGCGCTGCCGGTAGCGCAGTTCCACGTCGGTGAGACCGTGCCACTTTTCAGGCAAGGGCAAAAGATCCTTGCTGAGGAATGTAATCTCCTCCACGTGAATCGTCAGTTCGCCGGTGCGGGTGCGAAACAAATAGCCGCTGACGCCAATGTGGTCCCCGAGATCGAGCAGTCTGTACAACTCGAACCCCGCGTCGCCGACCGCGTCTTTTTTCACATAAATCTGCAGCCGCTGGCCGCCCTGCTGCAGATGGCAGAATCCGGCCTTGCCCATCAGCCGGATCGCCATGATGCGTCCGGCCACGCGCACGTTGACGCGTGGGCTTTCCATCTGCTCCGCAGTTTTGTCGGAATAGTCCGCCAGAATCTGCGGAATGGTATGAGTGAACTCGTATTTGCTGCGGTACGCGGTTTGTCCCAGCGCCTCGATCTGTTTCAGCTTCTGGCGCCGCAGTTCGTAAACATTTTCGTCGAATGCCAAGAGAGTCCTTTAACAGGGAATTGCGCTCTATTCGGCGCGGAAGACAATGAAACGTTGAAACGCGATTATAAACAACCTGCCGGGAGGCGTGTGTGCGCCCATGCACTCCCACACGCTCATTTGCGATTACTAATATACTGCGGTATATTGGTACATATATGATGGAAGACTCAGAGCTGCTGGTCGAGCGCGTCCAAACCGGCGTGCGCATGGAAAAGCGCCTGCTCAAAATCCTGAAAGCCTTCGCCGAGTACCACGACATGACCCTCGGCGATCTGCTCGAAGGCATCGTTCTCCATGCCTTCGACGGCAAGACGCCGTTCAGCCCGACGTCCCTCGAACGTATTCAGGAGTTGAAGCGCTTTTACGATTTCGATCTCGATTCCAGCGCCAGCCATCGCCTGAAGGAAATCAAGGCGCGGCCAGCCCGCAAGCGAACTGCCGACAAATAACATAGGCACGGAGGAACATGGTTGTGATTGCCTTCAAAGTAATTCTCGCGAGTTGGCTTGTCACCTTTGCAAACGCCGCCTTCGCGCAGGAAACTGCACAGCAGGTCAGCCGCACCGGAAGCTTCGAGTTGCCGTGCGCTGCCGACACCGCTTTCCCGCTTTTCAGTCCCGAGGGGGAGCGGGATTGGGTGCAGGGTTGGGATCCTAAGCCCGTGTTTCCGGACAAAATCGAATTCGCCCGCGATACTGTCTTTCGCGAGGGGAAGGCCGGCGAGGAAGCGGTTTGGACCATCCTTGACGCAGATAGGCAGACTCGCCGGGCGGAATATGTCCGTCTTGCTCCCAATTCTCACACTGCACACATCGTGGTGAAGATCGAGCCTCTTGGAGCAGAGCGCAGCAAGGTGGTTGTGAGTTACACGGTAACCGCATTCGGAGAACATGCGGCGAGCCTCGTGGCGGCGTTCTCCGAGGAGGCATATACCGCGAAAATGCGTGACTGGCAGCAACGGATCGCTGCGTATCTTGAGGGTCGGAAGTTATGATGACTGGCCTCCTTTTTCCGTGCCGAAAATATCGAAGCCTTGGACATCTCTTCTTGAAGTCGCCCGTCATCGGCGGTAAGATGGCGTGCTCGGCAGTTCCGCGAGCGAACGATCCGCGCGAGGCGACTGATGCCGCAAAACTATGTTCCCATCTTCATCTTCATGGCAGTCATCGGCGTGCTTCTTCCGCTCACGCTTCTGGCAGCGAAGCTGGTCCGCCCGGACAATCCGAGCAAGACCAAGCTGATGCCCTACGAGTGCGGCATCGACCCCATCGACAATGCGCGCGGCCGTTACACGGTGCGCTACTACATCGTCGCCATCCTGTTCGTGGTCTTCGATGTGGAAACCATCTTTCTGTTTCCCTGGGCCGTGAAATTTAAGGCCCTTGGCGTTTTCGGACTGGTGGAAATTCTGATTTTCCTCGCTATCCTGATCGTCGGTTACATTTGGGTGTGGCAGAAAGGCGCGCTGGAATGGGTGTAACTCCGCCCCCGCCCCCGATGGGCCTTACGCCTTGACAAATGTTGTCAAGCCGCGCCGGGTGCGTTCGCGAAGCTGACACTCTCGCAATGTCTCGGCAAGCGCTTCCAGGTTGGGGACGGCGTAAATCTGAAATCTCTCAAGTTCCGCGTCCGAAGTAAACAAGTGCAGCCGCGCTTGGCCCAGGAGCCGCATTCCTAGTGGTTTGCGTAACTCGAAATGGTCGATGCGGAACAGTTCCAAATTTTCTTGGACCTTTGAGAGAATGTTCCGCTCAAGTTTGATTCGTTGCGTGGTGATTTCGTAGTGAGTAGCGAGGCTCTTCAGGTAGAAGCGAAGAAGGATGATGGCGCAGGCCACCAGACAACCGAGGACTGTGTATGAGATGGCATCCTTGGAGCCATCTCTCGACTCGATGGCATATCCGATGCCGACGGCCAGCGCGATCACCACCAGAAAAGGCAGAAGCTGGCCGATGCTGTAAATCACAGCCGGGTGACCGGAAAACAGGTCTTTTTCGGTTTCCAGTTCTTTCGATGCCGCAAATGCCGACAGGTCGGTATTGCAGAAGCGGCACTTAATGGCTACGGCCTTGATGGTTTCTCCGCAGACCGGGCAAGCTTTTTCGTCTCTGTCCATGATCGAACCTTCCGAACCAGAAATCATAGCGCAAAACGGTCCCAGTCGCCCGGAGCGCTACAGCCGCGCCACGCACGAATCGCTCCCGTTTTCCTCGCCGTGCTCGTTGACACCGAATGCTCAAGCTGATAAAAATTAACGTTCTCTCCGAAACCCTGCGCAGCCGAGGTTTGTGCCTTCGCCGCTAATGCCGGACGAAATCAAATCGCCCTCTTCACCGCCGCCGGAAGGCGATCCGAAACCGGCGGCGGACCAACCAGCCGTTCCCAGCGGCGTGAAGGCAACTGCTTCCGGCTCCGCACAATCGGATTCCAAGCCTTCTACTGAAAAGCCTTCTACTGAAAAGGCTCCTGCGGAAATGCCAGCGCCTGCTGCGCCACCAGTTCCTCCAAAGCCCGCAACTGCAGCGCCTCCTGCCGCCAAACCTGCTGCACCTGCAAAGCCCGCCGCGCCCGCGCCTGTTCCCTGGGATTCGCCCATGATCGCGAAATTCAAAGGGATGTACGGGTCCGGCATCGTGCCGCTGACTTATGCCGGGCAGAACTACATGGTGGTCGATCGCTCGCTGATTCCGGAGATTCTCCAGGTTCTCCGCAATGAAGAACAGTTCGATTACTGCGTCGATATCACGGCAGTGCATTACCCAAAGCGCGAAAAACAATTCGATGTGGTCTGGGTGCTGTATTCCTTCACGCGCAACGAGCGAATCCGGGTGACAACGCAAATTCTGGACGGCGAAAGCCTGCCGAGTTCGGTCCCCATCTGGCCAACCGCGAACTGGCTGGAGCGCGAAGTCTTCGACATGTTCGGCATCAAGTTTGATGGGCATCCCGACCTGAAGCGCATTCTGCTCCCCGACGGATGGAAGGGATATCCCCTGCGCAAGGATTACGGCATCCTGCAGCAGGACAACGAATGGGTGCAGATCAACCTGGGCATCGAAAGCGGCCAGTGAAAAGCCGCAGTTAGAAATCGGCAGTTAAACTCGAGCCGTTAAATCGAAATGACCGACCCGAACACGCTCTCGCCTCTCGATCTGGAAACCCACGAGAAGCCGTTTCTCGATGCCAACGAGCTTGTCATCAACATGGGCCCGCAGCATCCCGCCACGCACGGCGTGCTGCGCGTAATTCTTCGTCTCGATGGAGAAAAGGTTCTCGGCCTGGAATGCGTGATCGGCTATCTGCACCGCGGCGTCGAGAAGATCGGCGAGCACCGCACTTATACGATGTTCAATCCCTACGTGGACCGCATGGATTACGTGGCCGCGGTCTCGAACGGGCTTGGCTACTGCGAGACAGTGGAGAAGCTTCTCAACGTGGAAGCGCCGCCGCGTGCCCAGCACGTTCGCCTGATTCTCACCGAACTCAACCGGATCGCCAGCCACCAGCTCTGGCTGGGCACGCACGCCCTCGATATTGGCGCCATCACGCCGCTGTTCTACACCTTCCGCGACCGGGAGGAAATCCTCAAGATCTACGAGAAATATTGCGGCGCGCGCCTCACCACCCACGCTTTCCGCATCGGCGGCCTGCAGTATGAAACCTACAACGGGTTCGAGAAGGAAGTGAAGAACTTCCTGGATTTCTTTCGCCCCAAGATCGACGAATATGAGGAGCTGCTTACCACCAACCGAATCTGGGTGGAGCGCACTAGGAATGTCGGTATGATTTCTGGGAAAGATTGCATCGCGCTCGGCGTAACTGGCCCGGTTCTGCGCGCCAGCGGCGTAAAGTGGGACTTGCGCAAGGCCCAGCCCTACGCCAACTACAAGAACTTCGATTTCGAAATCCCTACCGGACAGAATGGCGACACCTACGATCGATACCTGGTCCGCATGGCCGAGATGCGGCAATCCGTGCGCATCATCGAGCAGGCTGTGGATGCGCTTCCCGAAGGCCCCATCATGGCCAAAGTCCCCAAGGTGATGAAGCCGGCGGCGGGTGAAGTCTATCACTCCATCGAAGCGCCCAAAGGTGAGCTGGGATACTTTATCGTCAGCGACGGCTCCACGCAGCCTTACCGCGTGCGCGTGCGTCCACCGTCATTCGTGAATTTACAGGCTCTCGACATGATGTGCCGCGGACAACTCGTGGCCGACGTGATCGCCGTGATCGGCACGCTCGACATCGTTCTCGGCGAGGTGGACCGCTGATGGATCAGATGATCCAATACATCAAGTCCTACCTCACCAGCAGCCAGACGCCAGGCGCCGCTGGAAATATGTTTTGGGTGCTGGTGTACATCTTGGTGGTCTTCACCGGACTGTCGGTGGCCGTAATCGCGATGAACTGGCTCGAGCGCAAAATCCTCGCTCACATGCAGGTGCGCCTCGGCCCCATGCGCGTTGGTCCGCATGGCTTGCTGCAGCCCATTGCCGACGCCATCAAGCTGTTGCTCAAAGAAGACATCATGCCCGCCGAGGCGGACGGCCTTATTTTCTGGACTGCGCCGTTCGTCGTAGTGCTGGCGGCCTTCACGGTTTTTGTCGTGGTCCCATTCGGCCCCACGCACGCCATCACCGACATGAACATCGGAATCCTTTTCATGCTCGGCGTTTCGTCGCTGAGCGTGCTGGGGGTTGTGATGGCAGGATGGGCATCGAATTCACACTATCCACTGATCGGCGCTCTGCGCTCCAGCGCCCAGATGGTGTCGTATGAAATCGCCATGGGATTCGCCGTGGTGTCAGCGATCTTGATGACCAGCCTCAATGCCGAGGGAACTGGAACTCTCAGCATGATCGGCATCGTTCAGGCGCAGCAGGCACAAGGAGAATGGTTCATCTTCAAATTCTTTCCTCTCGGACTGATCGCATTCTTCATCTTCGCCGTCGCCATGGTCGCCGAGACCAACCGCGCGCCGTTCGATCTGGCCGAAGCCGAATCCGAACTGACCGCCGGCTTCCACACCGAATACAGCGGCTTCCGCTGGTCGTTGTTCTTCCTGGCCGAATATTCCGCCATGATCGCAGTGTCTTCTATCGCGGTCACGCTCTGGCTCGGTGGGTGGCTGCGGCCGTTTCCGAACCTTCTCTACGGTCCTCACTGGGATCAGTTTTTTTCTTTCTTCCCCGGCATTACTTTCCTTTTTCTCGCAGCGATGTGTTTCTACAACACGGTCCGCATGCCGAAGCATCCGCTCTTCCGCATTCAAACCATCGGCCTCGCCGGATTCGGCGTGGTCCTCGGCTTGATCGGCTTGCTTTTGTTCGTTCCCGCGGTAAGCGTGCGGATTCAGGACATTTTCTGGTTTTCGGCGAAAGTTGCCGGATTCATGTATCTCTATATCTGGTATCGTGGCACGTTCCCGCGATATCGCTTTGACCAGCTCATGCAGATGGGATGGAAAGTCCTTCTGCCCCTGGGCCTGGGCGTTTTGATTCTGACGGCCAGTGTAGCGCTGCTTCAAGAAAAGTTATGGCACCCGTAGCCACACCATTTTTCTTTTACCTGCTCTCCGGGATCATGCTCATCGGGGGCGTCCTGGTGATCACGCGCAAGAACCCGGTGCATTCGGCCGTCGCGCTGATTGTCACGCTGCTGGCGCAGGCGTCGATCTATCTGATGCTCTATGCCCCATTCGTCGCTGGCGTGCAAATTATTCTTTACGCGGGCGGCATTATGGTGCTGTTCCTGTTCGTCATCATGCTGGTGAGCATTGAGCGCTCCATGAAAGAGCGGCAGTTTAACAGTCAATGGGTGGTAGGAATCGTCGCGGCCACGGCCTTGGGCGGATTATTCATCGCCGTGTACACGAAAGGAAAGGATATCTTTCCGGAGCACGCGCTGCCCATGGTGGAAAACGACAACACGCAGAAGATCGCAACCATGTTGTACGGCCAATATATGTTCGCCTTCGAGATAGCCTCGCTCCTGCTGCTGGTGGCGATCATCGGAGCGGTGGTAATGGCGAAGAAGAGGATTTGAAGGAGCAATTAGCAATTGGCAATTAGCATCCAGGGTTCTTGTCGATATCACAAGCCTGGAACGGCCAAATGCTAACTGCTAATTGCTAGAAGCTTAGAAGTTGACATGGAATCCATGCTGCACATCACGACGCTACATTACCTGGTGCTCGGGGCCGCCCTGTTTCTGCTGGGCGTCATCGGCGTGCTGACCCGCCGCAACGTGGTCATCGTCCTGATGTCGATCGAGTTGATTCTGAACGCCGTGAACCTGAACCTGGTCGCCTTCTCGCGCATGTGGGGAGGATTGCACGGCCAGGTCTTTGCCATCTTTGTAATCACCGACGCCGCCGCCGAAGCCGCGGTCGGCCTCGGCATTCTGATCGCCTTCTTCCGTAACAAGGAGACGGTCAACATAGACGAAGTGAACTTGCTGAAGTGGTAGAAGAGCAGCAGTTAGCAATTAGCACCTAGCATTTAGCCATGAAGGGTTCTTGCCGAGGTCGGCAAGAATCGGGACGGCCAAATGCTAATTGCCAAGTGCTAAGCGCTCAACTCCGTTGGCTGAGTGCTGAATGCTGAGTGCTGAATGCTGAGTGCTGAATGCTATTTCTAAACCACATCTGGCTGATCCCGCTGCTGCCGGCCCTCGGCGCGGCCCTCATGTTCTTTTTCGGCCGCAAACTGCAGAAGGCTACGGTCAGCGCCGTGTGCGTGGGCAGCATCGTGCTGGCGTTTCTCATGGCCTGCGGCGCGGTCTGGCAATATTCAGCCTGGTCGTCCACGCCCGAAAATTTCCACCAGCCTTATCAGACCATCCTCTACACGTGGCTCGGCACCGATACCGGCCACATGAACTATGCGACTCATGACGGTTCTCCGGCCGCGTTCCAGGCCGATGCCGGTTTCCTGCTCGATCCGCTTTCCAGCATCTGGCTGCTGTTCGTCACCGGCGTGGGGCTGCTGATCCATATTTACTCCACCGGATACATGGCGCACGAAGGCGGCTACTACCGCTTCTTCGGATACCTCAACCTCTTCATGTTCTCCATGCTGACGCTGGTCCTGGCCAACAACTATGCGCTCATGTTTGTCGGCTGGGAAGGCGTGGGTCTCTGTTCGTATCTGCTCATTGGTTTCTATTTCCATCGCAAGTCGGCCACCGACGCGGGGAACAAGGCGTTCATCGTGAACCGCATCGGCGATGCTGGATTTCTGCTGGGAATGTTTTTCATCGCCTGGTATTTCGGCTCGCTGCGCTTCACCGACGTGACGCACCTGGCCCGCAGCGGACATTTTGCCATCGGCGATCCCATCATCACCGCAGCCACGTTACTTCTTTTCGTTGGAGCCTGCGGCAAGTCGGCGCAGCTTCCGCTCTACGTCTGGCTGCCCGACGCCATGGAAGGCCCCACGCCGGTTTCCGCCCTCATCCATGCTGCAACTATGGTTACGGCCGGCGTCTACATGGTAGCCCGCTCGAACGCGTTGTTCGTGCTCGCGCCCACATCCATGAAGACCGTCGCCATCGTCGGCGCTCTAACCGCAATTTTCGCCGCCTCCATCGGCCTCGTCCAAAACGACATCAAGCGCGTGCTGGCTTACTCCACAGTTTCGCAGCTCGGCTACATGTTCCTCGCGCTCGGAGTAGGAGCCTTCTCCGCCGGAGTTTTCCACGTCTTCACGCACTCGTTTTTCAAGGCTCTGCTGTTCCTCGGTGCCGGGGCGGTGATCCACTCCATGAGCGGCGAGCAGGACCTGCGCAACATGGGCGACCTGACCCATCGGATTCCGATCACATATCGCACCATGCTGGTCGCCACGCTGGCGATTGCCGGCATTCCTCCGTTCGCCGGTTTCTTTTCCAAGGACGAAATCCTCTGGCAGACGTGGGCTTCGGAAGGCGGCGCATATCGCATCTTGTGGTTTGTCGGCTACGCCACCGCGCTGATGACGGCGTTCTACATGTTCCGCCTCATCTATCTGACTTTCTTCGGCAAGCCGCGCATGAGTCACGAGGTAGAACACCATATTCATGAGTGTCCGCACTCCATGGCCGTGCCGCTGCTGGTATTGGCTCTGTTCTCGCTCTCCGCCGGATGGCTGAGCTGGCCGCCGAGTCTCGGCGGTTCGGCCCGGTTCGAGAAATTCCTCGATCCCGTTTTCGCCCAGGAAGCGCAGGTTTTCCAGGAAGAAGGCAAGGCCGCGCAACTGGCCGCGGGAGAGAAAGAAGCGGAACACACTAGTCCCACGGAATACTTGCTGATGTTTCTTTCCGTTGCGGCTGCGGCCGTCGGATGGGGCATGGCTCGGCGTTCTTACAACCATGCCGATAAGGGCTACACCGAGCCCATCGCCGCCGCGGCCCCGGCCGTTTACAACACGCTGCTCAACAAGTATTACGTCAACGAAGGTTACGACTACGTCTTCACCGGACGCCGCAAGCTGGGAGGCGTGCGCCTGGGCGTGCTGGGGCTCGGCGAAGCGTCCGCATGGTTCGACACCAACGTTGTGGATGGCGCAGTCAACGCCGCCGGCTGGATCACGCGTCTGGCGGCAACGCTCTCGAAGTGGTGGGACACATGGATCATCGACGGCATCGGCGTCAACGGCCCGGCAATTCTGGCGCGGATGCTTTCTTATCCGGCACGGCTGTTTGAATGGGGTCTGGTCCAGTGGTATGCGCTGGTGATGACCGCGGGATTGGTAGGTTTCGTGTTTTATTACGTGTACCACTGATGAAGAGCACTCAGCATTCAGCACTCGGCATTCAGCCAGTAAGGGTTCTTGCCGATGCTGCGTGCGCCGTTTAGGGGCTGAATGCTGACTGCTGAATGCTGAGTGCTGAATGCTATGAACTGGCAACTGGCAACTGAGAACTGAGAACAGCTTTTATGCAAGCTCACATACTTTCGATCATCCTCTTCACGCCGCTCCTAGGCGCGCTTATTCTCCTGTTCGTTCCCAAGGAGAACAAGGACGCCATCCGCTGGATTGCGAACCTTTTCGCGCTCGGCGGCTTCCTGGTCTCGCTGCCGCTTGTGCCCATGTTCTGGGCACAGATGCAGAGTGCCGACCGCTTCAAGTTTATCGAGGGCACGCCCAACAACTGGATTCCGTCCATCGGCGCGGGCTACGTCATCGGTATCGACGGCATTTCCTTCCTGCTCATCATGCTGACCACGCTGCTGGGTTGGGTCTCGATCCTCTCTTCCTGGACCGCCATCGAGAACCGCGTCAAAGAATACTACGTCTGGTTCTTGATCTTGCAAACCGGCATGCTCGGCGTCTTTATGGCGCTCGATTTCTTCCTCTTCTTCGTTTTCTGGGAAGCGATGCTCGTCCCGATGTACCTGCTGATCGGCATCTGGGGCGGTCCGAACAAGCTTTACGCCGCGATCAAATTCTTCCTCTACACCCTGGCCGGCTCGGTTCTGATGCTGCTGGGCATCCTGTTCCTCTATTTCCATCACCACACCCTGACCGGAATCTACACCTTCAGCCTCACGGCTCTCTACGAAACCGCGCCGAAAATTTATTCCGACCCAGCTTACGGCCCCACTATCGCCACGCTGCTGTTCTTCGCCTTCTTCTTCGCCTTCGCCATCAAAGTCCCAATGTTCCCCTTCCACACCTGGCTGCCCGATGCTCACGTGGAAGCGCCAACCGCCGGCTCCGTCATCCTGGCGGGCGTTCTGCTGAAGATGGGAACTTACGGCTTCATCCGCTTCTCGCTGCCGTTTTTTCCCGACGTGATCATGCACACCAAAGTCCGCGGCTGGATGATCGCTCTTTCCATCATCGCGATCATCTATGGTGCGCTCGTTTCGCTCATGCAGAAGGACATGAAGAAGCTGGTTGCCTATTCTTCGGTCAGCCATCTGGGCTTCTGCACGCTGGGCATCTTCGCGCTCAATTCCGCGGGCCTGAGTGGATCGGTCTTGCAGCAGGTCAATCACGGCATCTCGACCGGCGCGCTGTTCTTGATCGTGGGAATTCTTTACGAACGCCGCCACACTCGCGAGATTGCCGAATACGGCGGCATTTCCAACGTAATGCCCGTCTACGCCACCATCACCATGATCATGTTCCTCTCCTCCATGGGATTGCCGCTGCTCAACGGTTTCGTCGGCGAGTTCACGATTCTGCAAGGCACGTTCATGGAAAACTGGCGGTGGGGCGCGTGGGCTGTGCCCGGCGTGGTTCTCGCAGCCGCGTATCTGCTGTGGCTGTATCAGCGCGTGTTCTTCGGCACGGTCACAAATCCGAAGAACGAAAAGCTGCACGACCTCACGCCGCGCGAAGTGCTGACGTTCGTTCCGCTGCTCATCATGGCCTTCTGGATCGGCCTCTATCCCAAGCCGTTTTTCCAGATTCTTGAGCAGCCGGTGAATCAGATCGTACAAAACGTGCGCAATCCGCAGGCTGGCGGCGCAGTGAATGCCGCGGTACAGCATGATGGGCAACATCAAATGACGATGGCTCCGGTGACTACAGCCGCAGTGACCAATGCGGCGGCCGCGGCGCAATCGGCGAAAGGGAAGAACTAGTGGGCGCGCTCGCCTTCAATTGGCACGACTATCTGCTGGCCCTGCCCATCACTCTGCTCACGCTGTTTGCTCTCGGCATCCTGCTCATCGACCTCATGATTCCGCCCGAGACGAAATGGGCCAACGCCGTCACCGCCCTCATCGGCGTGCTGTTCGCCACCGCGGGCGTGGTAAAAATTCAGTTCTTTATGAGGGACACCCCCTCCGCATCCATGGGTTCGCTCGCCATGATGCGCACCATGCTGGTGGACCGCTCCTCGGTCTATTTCTTCTACCTGTTCCTCACGGGCACAGCCGTTTCCATCCTCATGTCCATGCGCTACATGAAGACGGAGCATGAAAATCACGGCGAGTATTACACCCTGATGTTGCTCTCGGTCGTCGGCATGATGTGCATGGCGTCCGGTTTCGACATTGTGCTCATCTTCATCGGCCTGGAACTGATGGCAATTTCCACTTACGTGCTGGTAGGCTTTCTGCGCCGCGACCGCCGCTCCAACGAAGCGGCGTTGAAGTATCTGTTACTGGGCGCGTTTTCGTCCGGCATTTTTGCCTATGGCCTTTCGCTGCTATACGGCCTCACTGGCAGCACGAACCTGGGCGTCATCGGTGGCCAGCTCGCCCGCCTTCTGGCCAAAGACCCTCATAATCCCGTCGCGATCGTCGCCTTGCTGACCACGGTCACCGGCCTCTTGTTCAAAATTGCCGCCGTTCCCTTCCACCAGTGGGCGCCGGACGCATACGAAGGCGCGCCCACCTGCATCACCGGATTCATGTCCGTCTCCGTGAAGGCTGCGGGATGGGCGATGCTCTTGCGCGTCCTGGGATGCACCTACCCGACCTATCCCAGCGTTGTGATCGGTCTGGCGGCGATGCGCCCGGTCTACGTTCCGCTCTTCGTGTTTGTCTCCATCGCCACCATGACGGGCGCGAACTTTGCCGCCCTTACTCAGACCAACACCAAGCGCCTGCTCGCCTACTCGTCCATTGCGCACGTAGGTTATATGTTGCTCGGCCTGATCGCGGGCACGTCCACCGAACTCAGCGCGGACGGCGTCAAAGGCATCCTGATTTATTTGCTGGTCTACACCTTCATGAACCTTGGCGCTTTCGGCGTGATCACCTCGCTGCGGCACCGCAACGTCATCGGCGACGAACTAGACGATCTCAACGGCCTCTACTCGCGCGCTCCCGTCGAGGCCGTGCTCATGCTGATCTTCCTGCTCTCGCTCGCCGGGATTCCGCCCCTGGCCGGCTTCTGGGGCAAGTATTTTATCTTCCTCAGCCTCATCGAAACTGGACATTACGCGCTGGCTTCGCTGGGCGTGCTCTATTCCGTGTTCGGCCTGTACTATTACCTGAAGATGGCCAACGCCATGTTCATGGGCCAGCCCGAGGAACGAGGAGTGCTGCCGGTGAGCTGGACGATGCGCGTGGCGCTGGCCGTGACCGCATTCGCCACGCTCTTTATCGGAATCATGCCCGACCGCTTCATCTACCTGGTGAACTGGTCGCTGGGTCTGGCACAGAATCCCGCGGTGGCGAAGCTGGTCCGCTAGCGTTGACACGCCAGAGCGAAGCTTGGCCGGACCCCACCGGGTAGTGGTGCAGTTTGAATTTTAGAAGAAATTGGAATGGCGATACGATTGCTAAGGTGGTCAATTCGGAACAGTCAATCTACGGTTCTTGCCCTATGGTAATGACAAACAGGGCCGTTTAGAGGTATAAAGTCAGGGCAAAGGAATGGGCATCATCACTACAAGCCGCAGTGAGTTGTTCAGGCAGAAGGCTGCCGATCTGGTGCGTGATGCGCTCGGCCGTGCGCTTGAAGCATTCCGTGCGCCTGCGAAGGTCAGGGAGTTTGAATACGTAGACCAAAGCACGAATGAAACCGTTTATCTCTCAACGGGAGCACAGTACTCCGTGCTCCACGTCGGAGATAAACAGTTTTACTTCAGCAGACTGACAGGCAGGTTCGACGGAACCTGTACGTCACTTGAGGAGCGTGTTGCCGACGGGCTTGAACTCCGCGATTAGTTGCTTTTCGCGATTCGTTCTTGCCGCCTCGGTATCTCAGCGAAGAAGTGGGTTATGCCGGAAGCAGGCGGACTGTTGAGATGGGCTCTCAGTCTTTCCCGCAGGCTTCCGGCCTTTCCCACATACAGGATCGTGTAGCACCCGGCTCGATTGGGTGTTGGCTTTGCCAACCCGTATACTCCGCCAATCTGACGGATTCCACCGATCCCAGCTTCATTGAAAGTGAATGGACCGTATCCAAAAGGCATTGTCTTTGTACCTCCTTTCTAAGATTTGGCTCACATTAACTTAGATTTTATCTATCTGGCCCGATTCGGCGTCACGGAGCGGAAGATCAATTCCTCAATACCCCAGTCATGCGGCAAGTTGCGTTAACCGAGGCTCCTTCAACAAAGGCCGCGATCACTTGGGTGCATTTGTCAGTCGCCAGCCGATTCATAGGCACACTATAATACAATTATTGTATATTGACAACATAATTATAACACTATATTATAGTGTTGATGAGAAAGGGAAATATGCTATTTAAGACTCCAAAAATGCTTCCAACTGAAACGGAAGTCCTGCAAAAGATCAACGCCATGAGGCAGTCCTTAAAGAACTCCATTAGCACGCCTGGCCGTTGGTTTGGGGTTTTGCGGAGAGCAACTTTTGCGAGAAATATCCGACACTCGAACAGCATCGAAGGGATCAACGTCACCAAAGATGACGCGATGGCAGCTATCCAAGACGATGAGCCGTTGACAGCCGAAAAGAAGGAATGGCTGGCCACTCTCGGGTACAGAAATGCAATGACATATGTCCTTCAACTTGCGAATGATCCACACTTTTCCTATAGCGAGGGGCTGGTTCGCAGCCTGCACTTCATGATGATGCAGCATGAGTTGGACAAACACCCAGGACGCTATCGGTCAGGAGTTATATACGTCCGCGATGAAAGGAAACAACAAAATGTTTACGAAGGACCTGACGCAGAACTTGCCCCGAAGTTAATGGGTGAACTTGTCGATTCTCTCAACGAAAGAATAGCGGTTCCGGCCATGATTCGAGCGGCCTTGGGCCATCTCAACCTTGTGATGATTCACCCATTCTCCGATGGAAACGGGAGGATGGCGCGGTGTCTGCAAACCCTCATACTGGCTCGGGAGGAGATCATCGAACCTCCATTTTGCAGCGTCGAAGAATATTTGGGCAGGTTCACTGATGAGTATTACGACGTTTTAGCAGAGGTAGGCAAAGGCAGATTCCATCCAGAGAATGATTGCCGAGCATGGATCAGATTTAACCTTGTGGCTCACTATCGGCAGGCGGCGTGGCTGTTACAGCGCAGCCGAATGACACAGCGCGTCTGGAATGAAGTAGAGGAATTACTGCAACGCAAGAGGGTGAACGAAAGGGCGTTGCCTGCCCTAGTTGATGCCGCCTTTGGTTATCGTATTAGGAGGTCTCACTACATGACTTCCGCTGAAGTATCGGAGCAAGTGGCCAGCGTTGAGTTGCGTATGTTAGTCGAGCTCGGGCTCTTGACTGCAGAGGGCGAAACGCGAGGAAGACTTTATCGGGCTTCTGAAAAACTGCGGCAGATTTATATTCGCAATTACGAACAGAGAAGCACTGTTGACCCATTCACGCAAGAGGCACTCCCCTTTCCAGCTGAAGGTTTTACGGTGAAATGAGATTTTATTTGTTTTCTGTCGTTTCTCTCACGATCCGGGCGGCATTCTGGCTTTCGTCTGTGCGCTCGCATTTGTGCTGAGCGAATTCACCTTCCAACTTTGCCGCCGCGTCAGCAGCCGTCAATGTGACATCCGGGGGCACCTTAAATTGACGATTGCAGTAGGTGCATACGGCCATGAATGGGGCAGGGCCGATATACTTTACGATCCGCATCTCACGTTTTGCCATGCCCACAGTTTCCCACAGGCCCGTTCCGAATGCTAGCCTGCGGAAATTCAAACTGCACCACTACCCCCCACCGCCGACGATTGCGGATCAGCGTAGAATCCAGTTTGCCACTGTGATGCGAAATGTGTCCCGCCGATCCAGATCCCGAGGGCCGTGACTCCAGCCGGAAAGAAAACTTCTGGGTGCAGGCCGCCCGCTACAGCCAACTGGCATTCGTCCTCCCCGCCGCGCTCGTCGTGGGATGGTTGGTCGGGGCGGCGCTCGACCGCTGGCTGCACACTACCTGGCTCTATCTGGCCGGCATCCTTCTGGGCATCGCCGCGGGTTTCATCGAACTGATCCGCACCGTTGTGCGCGACACGAAGTGAGCCGCAATTGCAGGCGGAAATTGCCTTCCGCGCCGGACCGCCCATTCGCGTACCATGTTTGCTGGAAAATGTTCGCTAGCCAGTAACGCGGATGCCCGACGAACTACAAACCGAGCCCAACCCGGCGCAGGCCGCCGCAGCCGAGCGCTTCTATTCCGGCGCTCTTCACCGCATCCGCAACTTCATGGCCGTGCTCGCTCCGGTGCTGGTTGCGCTGGCCTGGTGGAAGTTCGGCCCGCGTCCCGCCGTGGGCTTCGCCTTCGGCTGTGCCATCGCCTACGTCAACTTCGACTGGCTGAAGCGCGTGATTGCCGGCTTCGCCGATCGCGCCACCGGAGCCGCCACGGCGCAATCGGGGCAGGGAATTGTCTTTCGATTTCTGTTGCGCTACGTTTTGATGGCCGTCGGCGCCTATGTTATATTGACTGTTTCACCCGCGAGCCTGAATGGGCTTCTTGCGGGCTTATTTTTGCCCGTGGCCGCCATCGGCTGCGAAGCGGTTTACGAACTGTACGCAGCCCTGGTTCGTGGAGTCTAGCAAGGGCAAGTGTGGCTCCGACGAAGCTAAGAGCTGAAAGCCAAGAACTAAAAGCTGTCTTATGCCTGAACAACTTTGGTTCGCCGAGATCCTGAACCGTCTATTCGCGAGCCCCGCCACGACCACGCTGCGGGCGTTGCACATCGAGCCCAGGCATCCGTCAGCCCCCATTTCGAACTCGTTCGCGATGGAAGTTCTGGTCTTCTCGTTCCTCCTGGTTCTGTTCCTTCTGGTCCGCTCACGCCTTTCGGTGGAGCGTCCCGGCGCACTGCAGCACACTTTCGAGGGCGTCGAGGGATTCATCCAAGGCCAGAGCGGCGAGATCATCGGCCACCACAGCGAGGGCTACACACCGTTTCTGGCCACGCTCTTATTCTTCATTTTGTGCTGCAACCTGATCGGCGTGATTCCCGGCTTCGAGTCTCCCACCGCCGTGCCCATCGTTCCGCTGGGCTGCGCTCTTTGCGCCTTCGTGTACTACCAGACTCAAGGATTCAAGCACGCTGGCATCGGCTATCTGAAGCACTTTGCCGGCCCTGTACCAATGCTTTCGCCACTGATGATTCCGATCGAACTCATTAGCCACCTGGCGCGCGTGCTCTCGCTGACCATCCGTCTTACCGCCAACATGTTTGCGGGGGACATGGTTACATGGGTTTTTTTTTCGCTGGTACCCATCGGCATCCCCATTGCATTCCTGGGGCTGCACATAGGAGTGTCGCTGCTGCAGACCTACATTTTCGTTCTGCTGATCACCGTCTATCTGCAGGGCGCGGTTTCGGAGGAGCATTAGAGTTCAGTTTCAAGTTTCCGGTTTCTAGTTTCCAGTAGCGTGACGCGGGCCGAAACCGGAAACTAGAAACCGGAAACTAGAAACTGGAAGCAACCGTTCAGCGTGAGGGCGTCTGCAAGGTACGGCGTCAACCACCCACTGGCGGTATTTCATACGAGGAGAAACACGATGAGTAAGCTAAGCAAACTGTTCATGGTACTGTCCGTACTTTCGTTCGCCGTCCCCGCCTTCGCGCAGGGCGGAGCCGAGAGCACAGTCAACTGGGTAGCCATCGCCGCCGGATTCTCCATGGCCTTTGCCTCCGGCATCTGCGCCCTGGCGCAGGGCAAGGCAACCGCCGCCGCCGCCGAGAGTCTGGCCCGCAATCCGGCCGCTCGTCCCGGCATTCAGCTCGCTTTGATTCTGGGCTTGGCCTTGATCGAGTCGCTCGCTCTTTACACGCTGGTGATCATCTTCGTCAAGGTGAAGTAAGCATTCCCGGTCAAGCTCTGGGAAGTAAAAAGCCTCTGCGCAAGCAGAGGCTTTTTCGTTGTGTGAGGGGACAGCCGCCCCTTCGACCGGCTCAGGGCAGGCTCCCGGCTGTCCGCGGAGCGCAGCTCCGTTCTGTTAGACTTTCCGATCCCCGCCCCACTCCTGGTCCTTTTTCTGTGGAGCATGGCTCATTGTATCCACCAGCAGCCGGCGCAGCCGGTAGCGGCTTTCCAGGTCGGTATTCACGATTTCGAATCCCACTTCGTTCACGCGCGCCCGGCGCAGCAGCACATGTGCCCGAATCTTCGACCGCATGCCCAAAGAGATCTCCAGATCGGCCTCGCTGCCGATTCGCAGATTATCTTCTTTCGTGCCCATGCCGCCGCCCAGGCTCAACTCGCGGAGCAGAATTCTCGATTTTCCCCACGAACTCCCAATCGTGGCGTTCACCGTCCGCGACAGCACCATCCGCTCGTAGCGCCGTTGCCGCACCCACGGGCACGCCGGAGCCGTATCCAGTGGCGCAATCGCCAGTTCCGCCGGCTCGATGCCGCTATCGGAAAGAACCTGCCCGCTGTAGCGGGGATCGGTTTTGGACAAGGACTGAGCCGCCGCAATTCTCAACTCCCGATGATAGATCCATCCAAACGTTTTCTTCGTCTCCACAATTTCGCGCAGCAGCGGTACCGCGTCCGGGTCTCGTAGTCGACCCAGAGACTCAATGGCCTTCAACTGCACAAACGGCGAACGCGAAGCGGCCTCCCCGGGCTTGGCCATGGCCAGCAGCGGCGGTGCCGCAGTAAGGTCGCCACTCATTCCAATTTCATCGATGGATTCCGGCAGCACTACCGAATCCAAAACCTCCGCCAGTTCCAGCAGCGTTCGCCCGCGGTCTGGCGCAGCGCCGTACGCGATCTGGCGAACCACAATGTCATGGTAGAAGCGGTTCCATTCCGGCAGGCGCGCCGGCAGCAGCTCCAGCAATGTGCCCACATCCAGCCGGCTCAACAGGCCCACCACCGCCGAGGCCTGTCGCGGCTGCCCCGTCCGTAAAATCTCCCGCAGTTGCGTCAGAGCCGGAGATCCCATTTCTCTCACCAGTTCGACCATGCGATCGCATTCGTCCCGCCGCATGCAGCGGAAGAACCGGTCAGCCAGGTGCTCCGCCCCCGATTGGCAAGTCCGGCGCAACACCACCAGCAGGTCCGCCGGAATCGGATCGCAACGCAGCGCTTCCTCAATAAACTCCGGGATCCGGTTTTCCACGCCGACTCGCGGCCGCAGGTCATTCACCATGATCGGACGCTGTTGCAGCAATATTTCCATCCCGGCGCACACCGCATTCACCGCCTGGTAGTTCCGGGCCTCGCTGGCCTCCTGGCTAAGCCGTACGAAAGCCGCGCTCAGCAAGCTCTGTAGCTCGTTGTCCTTTTCCACACAGAGCTGCTGGGCCACTTTGCCGATGGCCCCGCCCATCGCCTCGCCACCCAGCCTGGCGTAGAGATCCGCCAGTTGGCTCAATCCAATCGCAACCTTGCGGCGCGCTTCTGCTTCCTTGGTGCTCAGGCAGGCGGCGTAATTGTTCAGAATTTCGGCCGACGTCTGCTTGTCGTCGCGGTCGAGGAGCACCTCTACGAACTGGCGCAGGTTGCGCGGCGGAACGCACGGAGCTTCGTGGGAGAGCAGTACCGTCTTCTTTCCCGACTCCGGCACTTCCGCCCAGAACATCCGGTCCAGGATGTCGGCATGCGACTCCACCAGGATGCCGGCCTTATTCATCTTTTCTTCTTGCAACTTCAGAATCTGGCGCAACGAGTCCATCTGCCGGCTCATGTGCTCCATCATCTGATGCACGGCATTCACCTTCACTTCGCCCTTCTGGTAGCGCTCCAGAGCGAAGCGGATCGCCATGTGCTCGGCTGCCTTCATCAGCAGCGGCGTGTCCTCTTGTTCACTTGTGGCCTTGGCCGCCAGGGTCCCGAGCAATTGCTGTAGGTTCAGCCGCATGTTCGGATCGGTGTTGACCAGTTCCTTCTGCAAATCTTCCGGACGAACATTCGGATCGCCCTGCACCTGCCCAAATCGAGTCAGCAGCCGTATGGCTTGAATCACTTCAGCTTCCTGCAGCGGAAGCACTCCACCCTCCCAGCCTGGAGCCGTCCCCGTTCCAGTCGCTGTGCCAGTCCCGGTTCCTGGCCCTGCAACCCAGTGTCCCTGCATGCTTGGAACGCTTCCGAATGGAACTCCCGTTCCGCCGCCTTGTCCTTGTCCACCACCTCCGCCCTTAGCGTTAGCGCCCTCGGCCGCGGCGATCAACTGCAGCAACTTCTGCGGATCGTTCAACCATTGCTTGAATTCCGGTCCCAGCGTTTGCGCCGCGATCTGTGCCGCTACGCTGATGTCGCCGGTGAGCGGGTCGGCCGCCACAAACTTTACTTCATTAATTTTGATGGTGCTCTGCCTGCCCCCGCTGTTGAGAGCTTCTTTGATCTGCTTGGACACGTCCTGGGCTTTGGAGCCGGCCACCGTAAAAGCGCGCACCAGGCTGGTGAAATCTTCGATGGTCACGTCTTTGGAGAAATGCAGGCTGGCCAGGCCGGCCGTGGTTAAGAGCTGTCCAAAGCTGCGTTCCGTCTGTCCGGTTTCCAGCGGAACCCCATCCAGCAACAACTTGTTGTCGGAAACCCCCAGCAAGAATCCTCCCTCTCCCGCCGCCGGCAGGCCTTGCTGCAATTCATTCCAGGTGACTTCGAACTGCCCTTCCGTCCGCTTGTGCTCATAGCCGTACATCCGCGCGTACTTGATCAGGATGTTCAGGCTGTGAACGAAGGCGCGCGCCGATGCCGCCCGATTGGCATGAAATGTACTCGCGTTCGTGATAAAGCGCTCCTCGGATCTCGACTCTGCAAGTAAGAGGTTAAATCCAGAAGGTAAGTCCCCGCATGTTACGGAGGTAACGGAAAATTGGCCGGAAAGAAGTCCCGCGGCTTTTCCTCTGTGCTCCCCTGTGTCCCCCGTGGTGAACCCCTTTGGGACACTCCCTGCCACTGGCTTTCGAAGCCGTGTCCGGCGAAAATGATAATGACAATATCGTAGCCTTTTTCGAAAACCCCCGTGCCTTCCACAACCGCTCAGCCAACCCGCCCCAAGAAAATCACCGGCCTTCGCTACTGGATGCTGCGCGTTTTAGAAGAGTGTGAGCATGTCTCCGCCGATTTCGGTCCCGACCCCGTTCACGACCTGCGCGTCTCTCTGCGCCGCTGCCGCTCCCTGGCCGATGGGTTGATGGCCCTCGATCCCGATCCCGGCTGGAGGGCCATGAAGAAGGCCAGCAAGCGCCTGTTCCAGCGCCTCGGCGCTTTGCGCGATGTCCACGTAATGATGGAGTGGGTGGAAAAGCTCGATCCAGAGGAAGCAAGCGCGGCACATACAAGTGTGGAACAAGAAAGTGTGGCGCGGGCGCCCTCGCCCGCGTTGCCTCCATCGCAACAGAACTCTGAATCCGTCCCGGACCCGACCGACCCGCCAACTGATCGTCGCGAACCCGCTGCCCATGCTCTCCTCGAAATCCTCCACCGTCGCGAACAAGAACAGCAGCACGAAGCTCAAGCCGCTCTCGAAGAGTTCGACCGCAAACAGTGGCGCCAGTGGAGCAAGTCTCTTCCCGCGCGGGCCGCGCGCATCCGCCCGGGCAGCGTGCTCTTCAAACACCTCGCTCTCGAGCGCTGGACGGCAGCCCGCGAACTCCACAACCGCGCCCTGCGCAACCGCTCCCAGGCCGCGTTCCACAGCCTTCGCATCGGCATCAAGCGCTTCCGCTACATCGTCGAGAACTTTCTTCCCGTCGAGCACAAGGCCTGGAGCAACGACCTCAAAGAAATCCAGGACTTACTCGGCGAAGTTCACGATCTCGACGTGCTCTGGTCCACCGCCGTCTCCGGCCAGGTTTTTCCCGACGGAGATTCGCGTAATCGCTGGCGGGAAATAATTCTCTCCGAGCGCACGAAACGCATTGAGGGTTATCGGAAAAAGATGGTCGGCCCCGATTCTCTCTGGCAAGTGTGGCGCGCCGCGCTGCCACAAGGCAAGCAGATCCAAGCTCTTGCAACGCGCCGCATGAAGCTCTGGGCCAATGGCCTCGATCCCGATTTCCCGCATTCCGAACGCGTAGCCAGCCTCGCTCTTCAACTCTACGACGGCCTGCTCGCCTGGGGATGGCAACCATCCATCGATGCCACTTCTGCCCGTTCCAGCCTGCTCGCCGCCGCACTCCTGCACGACGTGGGCAAATCCAAAGGCGAGAAGGGCCATCACAAAACTTCCTACGATTTGATTCGCGCCCACGGTAACCCCTTAGGCTGGAAACCCGCAGACCTGCAGCGCGCCGCCATCGTCGCTCGCTTCCACCGCGGAGCCCTACCCACCAGAAAGCACAAGGCGCTGCGCGATCTTTTACCCGACGAGCGGAAAGCAACGATTCAGCTTGCCGCAATTCTGCGCCTGGCCAACGCCTTGGACGCAGGGCACGATGGCCAGATCCGCCGCATTCAGATTGAAGGAGATCTCATCAAAGGAAAACAGAGCGAAGCCCTAGTGATCGCCGCCGAAGGCTATTCGCCCCTGGGTCCGTCCGCCCAAACCATCGCTGCTGAACGCCATCTGCTGGAAACTGTTCTACGCCGGCCGATAGTGATCAAGCCGATGAAGACTCCCCCCATTCGAAACCGTCGAACGACCGCATTTGGGTAGGGCACGGCTTCACAGCCTGCAGAAAAACTCGATGTTGCACTTGATTTTGGGTGGCGCAGCGCTTCAGCGCTGCGATAAGTGGCATTGTTTCAGTGCCCGCAAGCTCGGGAAGGGCACGACTTCAGTCGTGCCGTGCGTCCAGCCAAATCAACGGCGGCTTCAGCCGCTGAGGTACGCTCTCGACTCCGCCCCGAGTTTCTCGGCAGCCTGTTCAAGAGTCCCGCCCGTTGACGAATCAAGATCGACAACTGTCGCCCGGCAAAGCGCGAAAAGGAGTCGGCTGGGAAGTAATAAACTTCAAACGGCGATCCTAGGGATTTGATCTTCCCGCAGTGCACGGAGCGGGTTGGCGGGAGGGGGTCTCGCAAGCCCCCTTAGAAGCGTAGAGAAATCCGCTTTAGAAAAAATCGGCTCGTCCGGATTCACTCTGATCGGGGTTTCTGGGCGAGTCGCCGTAGGACCAAAATGAATATACTAAAATTCAAGAAGGACGTCCTAGTGCCATTGTGCGTCTCGGTAGCGGCGAATGCGGTTTGGGCAGCGATTGTGCGGGGCAGAGGATACATAGCTGGTTTACAATCTCCCGGCCTAGGAGGATTTGAAGTTCTCCAGTTCGTGTATATCACTGTGATCGCCTTCGTTGGATATTTTCTCGGAACACGCTCCATCAACACTGAGCTAAGCGAGATATATTCGGATGTGATACTCGCTTGGCTGAAGCAAAACTGCCATACGAGTTGCACCTTCACGACCGAACAGATGGCGGTAAACGTGGCGCTCCCTGTCGAGAAAGCATCACTTGGACTGAAGAGACTTCAAGGGCATGAACTCATTACTAGAAAACCGCTGTTCTGGGAGTTTTCCGCGGCGAAGGCGGCTAGGATACTGCCGGGATATAAGCGCCTCGTGGGACGAGTCAATTTCCTGCAATAATCTGACCTCAGCACAAGGAGAGCCCCAATGCAACCCACATCGCAGACACCAAACTGCTTCCTAACCTGCCCGAATTGCAAGTCTGATATCTGTATAGTTTGGAAACAAACTGCCGTCCCACGTGCCGATTTTATTTTTAGCCGCGTGAGCTGCCAGAATCCACGTTGCAACTGGATGGGAGACATCCCCGCTTCGCACGGCTTTCGACTTGAGGAGTAAGATTCCCGTTGAACACAAACTTTTCCCCACACCGGCCAAAGCTTGCAAGCGAGATTCAACCTGCACCCGCTATGGCGACGAGGACAAGAACAAATCCAGCTAACGGTCCTCCCGCTCTTCCTGCCATAACCGTTCCATGACCTCATCGGAGACATTTCCCGCCGGGTCCGGCAATGAGACTGGCGAACTCCGTCTCTTCAACGGAGGCTTGAGTACACCGCGGGCGATCAGCCGCCGCTCGCGCTCCGGATAGTCGTCGTCGGTACGCATGAATCGATTATCGCATGGGCCCGCCCCGTCTTCCGCAATCCACAGACTCCCTGTGACATCTGACCTTGCGGTCCAACCGGAATCAGCGGAACATAGTCAAGGCGGAGGCGGTATGGTCCCCTCCTCCGGCACCAGAGCTAAGTGCTTTGTTGCCTAGATTTTGCCCGCAAGCTCTTTGAAATCTGGTATTTAGCCAGCTTACCGCGCGCCCCGAGTGCGTTTACCCGCATGTTTATTGGATTTCCGCAAAATGAGGGGGGTGGGGGTGGCAGGTCAAAATCAGCCCTCATGCCCCCAAGAATCGACGCTGCCGGATACTCGCCCAAGCCGCCCGCCGACAATATTTCGGGCAGATTTCCACAGCCCGCTGCGCCAGTAGCTTCCCAGTGACTTCCGTGCACCCGCCTCTCCGGATACAACTGTTCTTGCTGCCGGCAGCCGATAGCCGGAAGCCGAATCCATGACTCACGCTCAACTAGTCGAAAAAGCTGTCCACTGGCTGCGGCGCTATCGCTGTGGAGTCGTGCTCTCCGAGCAAGCCTGCGTTAGCGGAGAGATGCCTGACGCCATCGGCTGGAAGCGCGCCTGCCATTCCGTGCTGGTCGAGTGCAAAGTCACGCGCTCCGATTTCCTGGCCGACCGCGCCAAGCCTTTCCGACTCAAGCCCGAGCAGGGAGTCGGCTGCGAACGCTTCTATCTGGTTCCCGCCGGACTGGTTCGACGTGAGGAACTCCCCGCAAGCTGGGGATTGCTCGAGCATCGCCGCGGCAGAATCGAAACGACGCATCCCTCCGCCAAGAATCTCCGCAGCGCCACCGGCTTCCGCTGCGAAATGAATTTGCTGCTCGCCAGCCTGCGCCGTGTTGAAGTCCGCGTCGAACCGCAAAGCATCACCGACTTCTTGAAGTGGAAGAACCGCATGGCCGAATACAACCGCGGCACTCTTCCCGAAGGCCTGGCTCCCGCCGAAGAAGAACTCAACGTGTTCCTCGATCCAGACCTCACCGCTTGATTTCCTGCTATTCGGATCGACGACCTGGAGCCAAGAGCTAAAAGCCAAGAGCTTCTTACAGCTCCCGCCGCCCTTCCATAGCCTTCAGCATGGTGATCTCATCGGTGTATTCGATATCGCTGCCGACTGGAATGCCCATTGCAATGCGCGTCACCTTCACGCCCACGCGCTTGAGCTGCTGCGAGAGATACGTGGCAGTAGCTTCTCCTTCGACTGTGGGGTTAGTTGCGACGATCACTTCATCCACGTTGCCGGCATCGACGCGCGTGACTAGGTTCGCGATGTGCAACTGCTCCGGACCGACGCCGTGCAGCGGCGAGAGTGATCCGTGCAGCACATGATAGACGCCGTTGAAGTGCTTGGTCTTTTCAATGGTCGAAATGTTGGTCGGCTCCTCGACCACGCACACCAGCCGCTGGTTGCGCGTCGCGCTGGTGCAGTAGACGCAAGGGTCCACGTCGGTAATGTTGTTGCACACCGAGCACAGCCGCAGGTTCGCCTTTACGTCGCGCACCGCCGCGGCCAGCGCCTCGGCATCTTCGTCGCTGGCGCGCAGAATGTAGAAAGCCAGCCGCTGCGCACTCTTCGTGCCCACGCCCGGCAGCTTCTTCAGTTCGTCAATCAAGCGCGACATCGGCTCGGCAAATTTAGACATAGGAATTGAGTGATTGAGTCAATGAATCATTGAGTCAATGATTCATTCGTTAGATTCCGCCGATGCCCATGCCGCCCAGCATGCCGCCCACCGTCGATTGCATCAATCCATCCACTTTTCGCGCGGCTTCGTTCACCGCGGCGAGGATCAGGTCCTGCAGCATTTCCACGTCGCCCGCCTTCACGGCCTCAGGATCGATGCGCAGGCTCAGCAGTTGCTTCCGCCCATCCATCTTCGCCGTCACCGTGCCCCCGCCCGAAGAAGCCTCGACTACCGTCTCCTGCATCTTCTTCTGCAGGCTCTCGTACTGCGACTTGGCTTTCGACATCAACTCTTGCAGATTGAATCCGCCCATAAAACCTCACGTTTCAAAGTTTCAAGGTTTCAACGTTTCAACGACGACTCCTGATTCTGAAACTTTGAAACCTTGAAACTTTGAAACCTGCTTTCTCAACGCTTCTCCTTGTAATCAATCACGGTACGAATCTGCGCCCCGAATTTCTCCTGCAGCCGGCGAACCACGGGATCCTGCTCGGCGCGGGCCCGGCCGCCAGTTCCCGAGTTCGCCCCATTGAGTCTCGACGATCCGCCGTTGTGCTTTTCTGTTGCCGGCGCTGTCGCTCCCGCAACGATCTTCAGCTTGACGGCCCGCCCCAGAATTCCGCTGGCCGAAGCGATCGCCAATCGCCTCGCATCCGCGCCCAGCGACATGTCGATCACGGTCTGCGACTCGGAAACCTTGATCACTACTTCATTTCCTTCCACCGCCCACTCGCCCGTTTCGAGCATGGAAACCAGGATGCGCTGATTGCCATTCGTGAGCGCCTGCAGCACCGCGCCCTGCAGCCTTTCGACGGGCGCACCCAGAGCGGCTGCTGCCGGCTTCGTCTCTGGTTGGGGATTCGTTTGCAATTCGGTCCGGATCTCGGGTCGCGAGCCGATCTGCGGTCCGGGTGCATTCTCGCCGAGACTTGCGGGCGCGGCAGATCCCATGATCACCGGCGCGGGCGTGTTTCCACCAGCCGTGCTTCCAGCCGCCATGTTTCCACCGGGAACGATGCGCGGTCCGCCGGCGGAAACTGAATCGGCGGAAGACTCCTGCCGCGGACCACCCTTGCGCGCGGAATCGGCCGCAAATGGCGACACGTGATTCGGACGCGCAGATGCAACCGCCTCCGTGCGTCGAATCTCGCCCGCAGTCGAAGCCGAGGCCGAAGCCACGATGGAAGGCCGTGCGGGAGTTCGCGGTGCACTCACTCCGGCACTTGAAACATTAGAGGAAGCGGCCACATCGCTGAGCAATTGCTCGATGGGCAGCAGGCGCTGCGCGTGCGCCATCTTGAGCAGGCCGAGCTCCAGGTGGAAGCGCTGCTCCTGCTTGTATCCCAGCTCGCCATGGGTTCGCAGCATGATCTGCAAATGCCGCGTGAGATCTTCTTCGCCAAACAATGCGGCCACGCGTTCCACGCGCTCGCGTTCTTCACTCGAGATCTGCAGCAGGGAAGAGTCTTTGCCCGCAATCTTGGCGACCGTGGCATTGCGCAGGAAGCGCACCATCTGGCGCGCGAAGTGCGTGGGGCTATGGCCTTCGCCGATGAGGTGATCGACCTGCCGCAACACCTCTTCGCTGGCGCTGCGAGCGACCGCCTGCATCACTTCTTCGAGAATGTGGGCGGGCGCGGCGCCGACCAGGTTGCGCACGGAGTCAGCCGTGAGCCTTCCGCTGGAGGATGCAATCGCCTGATCGAGAATCGACAGGGCGTCGCGCATGGAGCCATCGCCGGCTTCGGCGAGCAGGGCCAGAGCGTCTTCATCCGCTTCGATGTTTTCGCGGCCGATGAGATCGCGCAACTGAGCGACGATGTCGTCAAACTTCACCGCCCGGAAACTGAAGTGCTGGCAGCGCGAGCGGATGGTCTGCGGAATGTCTTCCGGCTGCGTAGTCGCCAGCATGAAAACGATGTGGTCCGGCGGCTCTTCCAGCGTCTTGAGCAGCGCATTGAAGGCGGCGTCGGTAATCTGGTGAGCTTCGTCAAGAATATAAATCTTGAAGCGGTCGCGCGCTGGACGGTAGCGCGCGGCCTCGCGCAATTCGCGGATTTCGTCGATGCCGCGATTGGTGGCCGCGTCGATCTCGATCACGTCGACCGCGTTGCCCACGCGGATTTCGGTGCAGGATTCGCAGATGCCACAAGGCTCCGCCACCGGCTTATTGGACGACCGGCAATTTAAAGCTGCGGCGAGAATGCGTGCCACCGTGGTTTTTCCAATGCCGCGATGGCCACTGAAAATGTAGCCGTGGGCGGTGCGTCCCTGTTCGAGGGCGTTCTGCAAGGTGCGGGTGACGTGCTCTTGTCCGATAACCTCGGAGAATTTCTGCGGACGATATTTGCGCGCCAGAACGGTGTAGCTCATGAGCAGGAAGAGATGATTATACGTGATGGGAGGAGGACGGGCCGCCGGGACGTGCCAACTAGAACGGCCTCTCCTGCCAAGCGACTGGGGGGTGCCCAGATAGCTTCCGTGCAGCCGACCATCCCGGGAAATTCGCACTGAATTCCATCAACACATGGGCGTTTGCCGGTACTAACCCGCGTCCGCGCGTTTGGCCCAGCGTTCGCAATGTGCGCGGCACATGATACGATTCCCGTGTGGGCGATTCCGTTTGCGTTTCTGCTTCCGCTTCGGCCGTACCAAGCACGACGGCTACTCCGCGGCACTCTTCCCTCGTCCGCATCACTCACTGGATCACCACCTTGTGCTTTCTTGCACTGCTCGTCAGCGGAGGTGAAATTGTAGTCTCTCATCCGCGCTTCTATTGGGGCGAAACTGGCAACGATTTGACCCGACCGTTGTTCAAACTTCCGATGCCTGCCTCGAGGAAGTTGGTGCCGACCGGCTACGGGTACGTGCTGCCGGACCAGAACGGCTGGAGCCGCTATCTCCACTTTCAAGCCGCCTGGGTAGTTGCATTTACCGGATTACTGTACTTGATCTCGGGCCTATTTACCTGGCATTTCCGGAAAAACTTGCTTCCGCGAGGGCCCGATCTTTCATGGCGAGAATTCTCGAGCGCGATCGCTAAACATTTGCGCTTCGAGCGGCCGAGTGAGGCAGAAGCCTGGTCATATAACGTGCTCCAGCGACTCAGCTATCTGATCGTGATCTTCATTCTGTTTCCCTTAGTAATCTGGACGGGCCTGGCGATGTCACCCGCCTTCGTTTCCGCGTTTCCGGCGACCGTCAACTTGTTAGGCGGCCAGCAATCCGCGCGCACGCTTCACTTCGTCGTCTCTCTGGCTCTCCTGCTCTTCTTGCTCGTCCATGTCGTGATGGTTTGTCTTGCAGGATTCAAAAGCCGCATGCGCGCGATGATCACAGGCCGCGCCGCTACACATAAGGAGCGCACATGAGCGAACCTTCGCACGTCGAACCTTCGCACGTCGAACCTTCACGCGTCGAGCCGTCAAGCCGCAAACTGTCACGCCGAAAACTGATCACAACCGGTCTGGCGGCCACGGCAGGCGTCTCAGCCCTGGGCGTGGCCGCCCGCATGGCGCAAAAGTATGGACTGGTGCCGCCCGATCACGGCGGCATCTACGGCCTCGGCGAATCGCTGACCTACGCTTCGCAGCGGCTGTTGACCAGGCATTCTTTAGCGCGTGAATTCTCCACGAGCCAGATTTCGAAGCCTCCATTCGCCAACGAAATCGAGCCTTTCACTGATGAGTTCAAGCGCCTTCAGGCCGGAGGGTTCGCTGACTGGCGGTTCTCGGTCAATGGCATGGTCGCCCGGCCCGCCTCGTTTTCGCTCGATCAGCTTAAGAGCTACCCGTCTCACACCCAGATCACCATGCTGCAGTGTGAAGAGGGATGGTCGTATATCGCCGAATGGGTCGGCGTGCCTTTGTCCCACGTTCTGGATGTTGTGGGAGTCCTCCCGCAGGCCAGATACGTCGTGTATTTCTCGATAGAACCCGACACGTGGGAAAGCATCGATATGGCCGACGCATTGCACCCGCAGACTTTTCTGACCTATGGGATGAATGGCGACGAGCTTCCCGTGGGCCACGGCGGGCCGCTTCGCCTGCGGCTCCCTCGCCAGATCGGCTACAAGAACGTGAAATTCCTTACCCACCTGACGGTCACCGACAGTCTGAAGGGTTTCGGTAAAGGACTGGGCGGCGCATCTCCAGAAGCAGGCTATGCCTGGTACGCCGGCATCTGACACACGTTTCAGGCAAGTGCCGGATATCTGACGCGAATGTTTGCCCAGAGCTTGCGAACACCGCGCCGCAAGCGGTAGGCTGGTGCGTCAACCTGGAGTGCAGGAGCGGCGTGGTCTCAGCGGAATGTGGGCTTGGGCCGCGGCAAAGGAGCGTTATGCAACTGAAACTGGCAACGCGAGCGAAAGATGGAATTGTGATCGTGGATTGCAGCGGCCGGATTGTCTTTGGTGAGGAGTCTTCGCAATTGCGGGAGACGGTGAAGAAGGCCGTGTCGGAGAACAATCGCATAGTGCTTAACCTGGGCGAAGTGAATTACATCGATTCCGGCGGGCTGGGGACTTTGGTAGCGCTGAGTGCGACCGCGCAAAATGCCGGCGGAACAATCAAATTGACCAACTTGACCGAGCGTGTGAGCGATTTGCTGCAAGTCACCAAGCTGCTCACGGTTTTCGACGTATACAACTCCGAGGCGGAAGCCATCGAATCCTTCCGCAAGGCGGCTTAGCCCGGCCCACCAATCGGGCTCATTCACCGCGAGGCGGCAGCCGGCGGTGAATAAAGCCCGGCCGGGTTCTTCCCGATGCTGCCTCGCATCATTTTTATTTTGTGCCTGCTGGTGAGTGCCAGCGGCCTCGTGTCGCCGCCGGTGGCGCTGGCGATGGGATTGGTGTTTGGTTTGCTCCTTCCTCACCCTTACGGCGGCGCGGCGAAGAAGTTCTCCAAGTTCCTGCTGCAGGCCTCCGTGGTGGGACTCGGTTTCGGAATGAATCTGCAGCAAGTCATTCAAGCCGGGCGAAGTGGCTTCGTCTATACCATGCTGGGCATCAGCTTCGCGCTCCTTGCCGGTATGGGTTTGGGCGCACTGCTGGGCGTGCAGCGCGTGCCGGCATTTCTGATTTCCACGGGGACGGCGATTTGCGGAGGCAGCGCCATTGCCGCCGTTGGCCCCATCACGCACGCCAGCGACGAGGAGATGGCCGTCTCGCTGGGAACGGTGTTCGTGCTGAATTCCGTGGCGCTGCTGATTTTTCCGGCCATCGGCGCAGCGCTCAAGCTGACGCAATCGCAGTTCGGACTGTGGGCCGCGCTGGCCATTCACGACACCAGTTCGGTGGTGGGCGCGGCGGCCAAGTACGGAGCCGAGGCGCTGGCCATTGCCACTACGGTGAAGCTGGCCCGCGCTTTGTGGATTGTTCCACTCTCGGTGGCGACGGCGGTCGTGCGTGGCGCCAAGGCTAAGATTCAGTGGCCGTGGTTCATCGGCCTGTTCTGCCTGGCGGCGGTGTGCAACACGTATCTGCCGGCCGGAGCGCACGCCTATTCCTTCGCCGTGAAGATCGCGAAGATTGGATTGACCGCGACTCTGTTCCTGATCGGCAGCGGCATCTCCGTGACGACGATCCAGCGCGTGGGACACAGGCCGTTATTACAGGGAATCATATTATGGTTGCTGGTTTCCGCGGGGTCGCTGTGGCTGATTCGCATAGGATGGATTGCGTTATGAAGAAGCGAAGCAAGAACTGGCGGAAGAAGAGCGGTCCGGGCAAATCTTCTGCAGATGCGTCATCTCCCGATCAGTCCTCGAAGATGCGAATTCGCATCGAGGCGGCGATTCGACGCATTCCCAAGGGCAAAGTCTCCACTTACGGAGCGGTTGCACGAGCGGCGGGGCTTCCCGGAGGAGCGCGGCAAGTGGCGAAGGTGTTGCATCGCGGATACGGACTGCCGTGGCAGCGCGTGTTAGGCGCGGGCGGAGAGATCAAGCTGCGCGGCGATTCGGCGATCGAACAGCGGCTGCGCCTGGAAGCCGAGGGCGTGCACTTTCGCGGGCGAAGGGTGGATATGAAACAGTGTGAATTCAAATTTCGACCGGCGTGAATGCTATTCCGACAGGAGCCGCGCTCCCCGCGCGGCTGGACAGCCGGGGCGGCCGTGCCCACATGGTCCTTGCAGAACGACCAACGACTAGCGCCCGCTCTTGAATTGCTCGTCGATCTCCACCTGATATCCGGTGACCATTTTGTTAGTTTCGTTGGCCATGCCGACCACCGACATCAGCTCCTTGAACATGGCATCGGTCATGCCTTTTTTCTGCGCCGATACGGTGTGCGCAGCGATGCAGTAGTTGCACTGATTGGTCACGCTGACGGCAACATAAATCATTTCCTTGGTCAACGGATCGAGCGCGCCGGCAGCCATGATCTGCTTGATGTCCTCCCAGGTGCGCTTCAGTGTGGCGGGATCGTGCGCGATCGCTTTCCAGAAATTATTAATCCAGTCGGTCTTGCGCGTGGCCATGATGTCGTCGTAAACCGCGCGCACTTCGGGGCTGGCGTCTTTGTATTCGATGAGTCCAAGGGTAGCCATGAGAGCTCCTTAAAATCAATTCACCACAGAGTCACAGAGAAAGGCAAAGCTAAAATAGGCTCTTCGCAAAGAAGTTCCGATTCGATTCACGACAGAGGCACGGAGAAAGAAAATCGAAGAAAGGTTTTCTGTGCCTCTGTGTCTCTGTGGTGAATAAGGGTTTGTGCACGCTACTTCGGCAATTCTCCGCTCAGCAGTTTGCCTAACTCCGCTGCCGGGCACCGCACTCCTACGTAGAACTGGCCAAACAAGGCGTATACCGCGCTGACGTGGTCGAAGCGCATTTCATAGATCAGCTTCTTGAAGACGAGCGGATCGTCGGCGAACAGATCAACGCCCCACTCCCAATCGTCAAAGCCAATCGATCCGGTGATGATCTGCTTCACCTCTCCGGCGTAGCGGCGGCCCACGAGGCCGTGCTCATTCATCTGGCGGGCGCGTTCTTCGATGGGCAGCGTGTACCAGTTCTTCTCTTCGCCGCGCCGCCGGTCCATGGGATAGAAGCAGAGGTAACGGTTCGGTGGGATCTCGGGAAACAGCCGCGGATGCATCGCTTCGCGATGCCGGTTCAACTTGCATTCGATCTCGGCTTTCCACTGGTCAGAATGCGGTTGGATGCCTTGTTCTGAGAGCTCTTTGTAAATCTTCAGCGTGGAATCGTAGAGTCCGAGTTCGATGATAGAGAGATAAGAAGATGTGGGTTCGAGATAATCGCTCAGGCGCAAGCTCGCCAGCTTGAGTTCCGCCTGATTCAGATCGGCGAACGATTTGCGGAAGTGCACCAGCATCAAGTCGCCTTTATGGCCGATCAACGAAAAAAGAGCGGACTGCCCGCCGGAATTGCGCTCCATCTCGCCCAGCACCGTCGCGGCTTCGCCGGCGATCGACGACCTTGTGGCATCGGGCAGGGCGCGCCAGGCTGTCCAACGGAAACGCATCATCTGGTGCAGGACACTATAGCCCTCTGTGGTTAAGGGAACCTCAGGAAGCTCGGCCGATGCCGTTTGCTGACGGAGGTGAGGAGTCGTAGTCGTTGTCATGGGATTCTCTGGACGTGTGCTCATCTGGTCAGCATCTATTGTACGCAAGAAAACGGCACCAGCGAGTCCACGATTTACAATCATGCTGGCGCTCCGAACGCGCTTACTCTCATGCGAAGACTCATCCTAATTGCCTGTTTCATCTTTTGTCTCGCAGCTTCGCTGGCGGCGCAGAATAAGCGACTGTGGGTTCTGCGGGCGCCCGGCGAAGCGGTGGAGTACGATGCCGCGACGTTCGCGGAGAAGCAAACGGTGAAGGTTCCCGCGGGAGCTGTGGCGTCACCGCTGAGCTTCTCGGTGAATCATCCTGGGCAGATGCTGTTCGCCGTGCCTGCGGCTTTGCCGCTTGCGGAAGGGGATTTCACGGTCGAGCGGAAGGTGTGGTTCTGGGATGGGCACACGGCAGCCACACTTGTGCGCGAAGTCGCGCGCGGCACGTCCACTGCGGGATCGAACCTGTCTATCACGGAGTCGGCGCCCGTGCCTTATCTCTCGGCGGATGGCGCGCATCTCTACTGGTTTTCGAACCAGGCGCGGCGACTGCAACGCGATGGCGTGGATCTCTCCACCAAGACAACGTGGCTAAGCTGGCAGACGGATCTCGCCGGCAGCAGCAGGCAAGACGTAGCGACGGTGGCGCTGCCCGATTGCTCGTGCCCGACCGGGAGTTGTGAGGAAACTTGCCCTTACGGCGACTGGTGGACTCCCGACGACGGAGTGGGCAAGTTTTTCCTGTTGACACAGTTCGTTGCCGGACAGACTCAGCCGATTTACAAAGCGACTTCTGTGTACGAGGAGAACGCGGGCAAATGGACGGCGACGCCACTCGATCCACCGCTGCAGAGCGTGCTGGACGCCGCGAACGCCGGCGCAATTCTGGAAGCGATTCCCGACACCGGCTGCTGCGGTTGGTCCAATGAGAGCGACGATCGAACGCTGCTGCATCTTCACGGCAAGACATTGGCTGTGTTCGACGAGTTGGCCGCGTACAAAAATCCCGATTACGACGTGAGCTTCTACACGCAAAACGGCAAGCTCTCGCCCAATGTTGAATCGGTGGCATTCACTATCGTCTCCACCGCGCACGCCAACGAGCCAATCCAACTGGCCGACGAAGGGCAGGCCAACCCGGAAGAGGCGCAGCGCATTCGCAAGGCTTTGCTGGATCTGCCGGCGGTCGAGGTAAAAGGTGTGGAGGATTCTTCGCGGCGCCTCGCATTTCTGCCCCATGCCGCGCTGGTGGGCTGGATCAACGACAAAGAGATTCTCATCGTGGAGGAACATTTGCTGGTTGCGTATAACGTCTCGAGCGGTGCACGCAGGAAATCAAACATCCACGTAGAGGATGGCGCGCATGTGTTTCTGCGGTGAAATTGCAGCTGCTGGCGCAATCAGGGTCGACAGGAACTCCGTAGAAATCCATCGCCGTCGCTCCCGCGTCATATAAACTTCATTCGGCGCTATCCCTCATGAACATTCTCGATCTCGTTGTCGGCAAGCCGATCAAAACCAGCGACGAACGGGCCGAGCAAATAGGTCCCGCCCAGGGTGTCCCGATTTTTGGTCTCGACGGGCTCAGTTCGGCCGCCTACGGCCCGGAGGCCGCGCTCAGCCTTCTGATCCCACTCGGCCTTATGGGCGTTCGCTATATCGTTCCCATCAGCGCGGCCATCATTACGCTGCTGGTGATCGTGTACTTCTCTTATCGCCAGACCATCGCCGCTTATCCTTCCGGCGGCGGTTCCTATACCGTGGCGCGCTTCAACCTGGGCGCGCGGGCCGGATTGCTGGCGGCAGCCGCTCTGCTGGCCGATTACGTTCTCACGGCCGCGGTGGGTATCTCCGCAGGAGTGGGCGCCTTGATCTCGGCGGTTCCGTCTTTACTGCCGCATACGGTTCTTCTGTGCGTGGGAATTCTAGTTTTCATCACCATACTCAATCTCCGCGGCGTACGCGAGGCAGGCACTGCCTTCGCGGTTCCTACCTATTTATTTGTGGGCACACTTCTCGTCACCCTAGGTGGAGGGGTTTTCCGGATTCTCTTCAGCGGAGGGCATCTCACTCCGGCGGTTCCGCTCCCGCCTCCCCCGCCTGTGACGCAAGCCGTGACCTACTGGCTGCTGCTCAAGGTTTTCGCCAGCGGTTGCACGGCGCTGACCGGCGTGGAGGCCGTCAGCAACGGCGTGAAGGCTTTCCGGGAGCCTGCCGTGAAAAATGCGCAGCGCACCCTCACGGTAATTATTTTTCTTCTGGCTGTGTTGCTGGCCGGGATTTCCTATCTGGTGAAGGCTTACGGAATTGCCGCCACCGATCCAGGCCAGCCCGGCTACCAGAGTGTTCTTTCGATGCTGACCGCGGCGGTGTTTGGCAAGGGTTTCTTTTACTATCTCACCATCGGTTCCATCCTGGTCGTTTTGTCTCTATCGGCCAACACGGCTTTCGCCGACTTCCCGCGCTTGTGCCGCGCCATTGCCCAGAACGATTACCTGCCGCACGTTTTCGGCTACCGTGGAAGGCGCCTCGTCTACACCTACGGCATCGTCATCCTGGCGGTGCTGTGCGGCGGCGTTCTGATTCTCTTCGGCGGGATTACCGACCGGCTTATCCCCCTCTATGCCGTGGGCGCGTTCCTGGCCTTTACGCTGTCGCAAGCCGGCATGGTCATGCACTGGAGCAAAAATCGCGGCCCCAACTGGCTGAAGAGCGCATTCGTGAATGGGCTCGGCGCTCTCGTTACCGGCACCACAACCCTCGTGGTGTTGGTTGCGAAGTTCGTGGAAGGCGCCTGGATCACTCTGCTTTTCGTTCCACTGACGATTTTTTTCTTCGTTCTGGTTCGCCGCCACTATCACCATGTGAAACGGCTCACCAACTGCAAGCATCCCATCGATGTGGCGGGCCTGAGCCAGCACCCGATCGCGGTTATCGCCATCGACCACTGGAGCATCATCACCCGCCAGGGAATTGAATTTGCCTCCCGTCTTTCTCCGGAAGTGATCGCGATTCACGTCGAGCCCAACGAACATTCGGAATTGCTTCAAGGCGACTGGGAGCACTACGTTGATCAACCCTTCCGCGCGGCGGGCAAGGAGCCGCCTCAGCTTCACCTCCTGCCGTCGCCCTACCGTTTCATCATCGTTCCCTTTGTGCAGTTCGTTCTCGATCTTTCGAAACAAAATCCCGACCGCAGCATTGTCGTCGTCATACCGGAACTGGTGGAGGACAGATGGTACGAATATTTTCTCCACAACCAGCGTGGCCGGCTGCTGGAATGGGTGCTGCTCGCCCGCGGCAACGAACGAATTTTTACCGTGAGCGCGCCCTGGTACGTCGGGAAAGGAATCTTGATTTCATCGGGAGTGCAGGGCGGCAATCAGTAAATGGGCGAGAGTTGCAGGAAGCGGCATCGCTCCAAAGTTAGGGTCAACTTGCTGGCCAGGACCGGTTGCCAGATTTTTCTTCTTGACAATTGTTTTTCCTTGGATATGATGCGTCTGCCCTCTCTGCGAGCCCGTCCGGGTTCGTACAGTTGTTCGCTGTAGTACGTTTCTAGCCCCTGGGGAACAAAAGCAAGACCAACGTTTGCTGACGGTCGAACTGAATTTGTTCATATGGAGTATCCCATGCGCCCAGCGTCCTGCCGTGCAGTCACTCTTTGGATTTCCGTCCTTTGCCTGCTTGCAGCACTTTTCAGCCTGAACGGCCTAGCCTCGGCGCAAGCCGCTGTCGGATCAAAGCGCAATCTTTCTCGGCAATCGCTGTTGAGCCAGGATCCCGTGGCGAGCACGGCGGCGCCTAACGCACGGTCTAAAGTGACTACCGACACCTGGCAGGGAGGCGCCAGCGGAGACTGGAGCGTTGCCGCCAACTGGAATAACGGTGCGATCGGCAGCGGCTACGACATCCTGATTGGCACGACCACGGCCGCCACGACCGTGGACCAAAGCTTTACTATCGGCACTCTCACGCTGAGCAATGTGGGCGACTCCGTGACGATAGCGAACGGTGAGGCCTTGTACGTGGGCGGCAACATCAGCAACGCCGGCACCATCACCCTGGATTCGACCGCGAACTACACCGACCTCATCCTCGACGCAAACGTAACGTTGAGCGGCGGCGGCACCTTGGTCTTGGGCAGCGGCACCCCCTACAACACCATCCAAGCCAATAGTGCGCCTTACACTCTTACCAACCAGAGCACCATTGAAGGCCAGGGGCAGATCGGCGTCGGCACCGAGTTGGCTTTGAGCAACTCCGGGACCATCAATGCCAACGTAAGTGGGGGCACTCTCCTGCTGAATTCGAACGCGACCAATACCAACTCCGGTACCCTGGAAGCCACCAACGGCGGCACGCTGGAACTCTCCGGGGTAAGCTGGACCAACACCGGGGGGACCATCACGGCCGCGACCGGATCAGCCGTAGTGCTGGCGAACGGCGTGACCGTGACCGGCGGAACATTCAGCACGTCTGGATCGGGGTGGATTTACGGCGATGGGGCTACGCTCGCTGGCACCGTGACCAATACTGGACAATTTGAAGTTCAGAATGGCTACGCCACCACCGTCTCGGGAACCATCAACAATACGGGCACCATTACCTTGGATTCGACCTCGACCTACACCTACCTCCTGCTCGACGGAAACGTAACGTTGAGCGGCAGCGGCACCTTGGTCTTGGGCAGCGCCACCCCCTACAATTACATCGAAGCCACTGGTGCGGGCAACACCCTTACCAACGAGAGCACCATTGAAGGCCAAGGGCAGATCGGTGTTGGTACTGACCTGGTTTTGGTTAACTCCGGGACTATTAACGCCAACGTAAGCGGGGACACCCTCCTGCTGAATCAGGCCGGGGCCGGGACCAACAGCGGTACGCTGGAAGCGACCGGCGGCGGCACGCTGACCCTCGACGGGTCAAGCTGGACGAACACCGGGGGGACCATCACGGCTGCGGCCGGATCAGCCGTAGTGCTGGAGGGCGGCGTTACGGTGACGGGCGGAACCCTGAACGGGTCCGGAACTGGAATCGTGTACGGCGATGGGGCCACGCTCGTGGGTCTGACTACTGAGGGAAACTTCCAGGTTCAGAATGGCTACACCACGAATATTCAGGGAACCATCAACAACACCGGAACCATCACCTTGGCGTCGACGAGCACCTACACCAAGTTGGACGTTACGGCGTCGGGCGCCACGTTGAGCGGTGGCGGAACAGTGGTGATGGGCGGCGGCGCGCAATACGCCTATATTGACGGCCCCGCCGGCGCCAGCTTCACCAACTCCAACAACACGATTGAAGGCACAGGCATGATCGGCAATGCCGACCTCACCTTGGTCAACAACGGTACCATTAACGCCAACGTGAGTCCCACGGTGCTCAATGCGCCTCTTGAACTCTATTCGGGCAGCGGCGGCATCACCAATACCGGCACGCTGGAGGCTACCAACGGTGGAGAGCTCTACATTTTCGGCTCAACCCTCACCAACTCCGGTTCCGGCGCGGTGATCAAGGCTGTCGGTGCCGACAGCAGTGGCAACGCTTCCTATGTGCTGCTCAACGGTGACACCATCAACGGCGGCACCTTGACCACCAGCGGCGCAGGCGTGATTTACGGGGAAGGTGGCACGACGCTCGTGGGTGTGACCAATGCGGGAAACTTCCAGGTTATCAACGGCCAAGTCACCTACATCTCGGGGACCATCACCAACACCGGGACCATCACGCTGGGCTCGACTTCAACTTACGCCTATTTGGATTTGAATGGAGCGAACGCCACCCTGACGGGCGGCGGTACGGTCGTTATGGGCGCGGGCGCCCCGTATGCCCTCATTGGGAGCGGAGTCGCCGGCAACACCTTGACCAATTCGAACAACACGATTGAAGGCGACGGCTACATCGGCGACGGCGAAATCACATTTGTCAACAACGGAACCGTGAATGCAAACACCAGCGGGCAAACCCTTTTAATCCAGCCGATTTCCGCCGGTACTGACACCAACACCGCCACCATGGAAGCTACCAACGGGGGCACGCTGGAACTCTACGCGGGGAGCTTTGCGAATACCGGAGGAACCATCACGGCCGCGACCGGATCGGCCGTAGATCTGAACGACGTGACCATAACTGGCGGAACCCTGACCACCTCTGGAACAGGCGTCGTTTACGGGTACAACAACACTACGCTCGCAGGTCTCACCAATGCCGGAAACTTTCAGGTTATAAACGGCTACGCCACCTACCTCTCGGGAACCATCACCAACACCGGGACGATGACACTGGGCTCTACCTCAACCTGGACCTATTTGGATACGGCAGCGAACACCACGCTGACAGGCGGCGGTACCATCGTCATGGGCTCGGGCGCCCAATATTCCGTCATGGGCGGCGCTGCCGGCACCACGTTGACCAACTCGAACAATACCATCGAGGGCGATGGCTACATTGGCGATGGCCAAATCAGCTTTGTCAACAACGCAACGGTCAACGCCAACACGAGCGGGCAAACTCTTGAACTCGATCCGGTTGCCGGGACCAACACCAAAACCATGGAGGCTACCGGCGGCGGCCAACTGGAACTCTACGGGTCAAGCTGGACCAACACCGGGGGCACCATTACGGCCGCGACCGGATCGGACGTATTGCTGTATGGCACGACGGTGACGGGCGGAACCTTGACCACTTCTGGAACGGGCATTATTTACGGGGAAGACAACGCTACGCTCGTGGGTCTGACCAATGCGGGAAGCTTCCAGGTTCCGAACGGCTGGGCCACGTACCTGTCGGGGACCATCACCAATACGGGGACGATTACGGTGGCCTCGTCAACGACCTATACCTATTTAGACCTCGCAGCGAACACCACGCTGTCGGGAAGCGGTACGGTCATCATGGGCGCGGGCGCGCAGTATTCCGAGATTAACGGCGCCTCGGGCCTCACCTTCACCAATTCGGGCAACACGATTGAAGGCGACGGCTACATTGGCCTAGGCGACCTGGTAGTCACCAACAAGACCGGAAGCATGATCGCGAACGTGAGCGGACAAAACCTCACAATCAATTCCGCGGGTGCGGGTACCACGAATGACGGTACATTGGAAGGCACAAACGGAGGCAACCTGGTCGTTCAGGGGACGCTCACGAACTACGCCAGCGGCACCAACACTCTGACCGGAGGCACGTACGTCGCCAATGGCGGTAACGTATATCTGCCCCTGGGCACCAGCGGTGGACTCACGGCGCTCTCGGTGAGCGCCACCGAGGAAAACGGCGGCCAGATCTACAACTCAAACAACAGCAATAACAACGCGCTCAGCAGTCTGACCAGCATCACGTCCACCGGTGCGCTGACCATCGGGGGCGTGGCCTTCACCGATGCGGGCAGCTTTAGCAACGCCGGCTCGCTTACGATTCTCTCCGGCGAGAGCTTCAAGGTGGGTTCGCTGACGCAGATCAGCGGCGGCTCGCTCACGGCGGGAACTTACGTGCTGGATGGGAATCTCAGCCTGACCGGCGCCACCCAAACCATCACCACCAACGCGACCAACCTTACACTGGCAGGCGGGACCATCGAGAACGCCAACAGCACGAATGCGCTGGCCGGCCTGGCCACCAACACCGGCAAGCTGACCATCGGCGGCTCGAGCAATAGTGTCTCCAGCACAGCAGCCAGCTTCAACAACACCGGCACGCTGACCATCAACGCCAGCGACAGTTTTAGCGTTGGCAACCTGACGCAGATCAGCGGTACTACTCTTTCCGGCGGCACCTTCGTACTGGGTGGCAATCTCGATCTTACGACCGCCGGCATCAGCATCAAAACCAACTCGTCCACGCTGACGCTGGAAGGCGGCACCATCAATTCCAACGGCGTCAACGCTCTGAGCGGGCTGGCCGCCAACACCAAGAGCCTGACCATCGCGGGCAGTGGCACCGCCGTGGCGACCTCCGCGGCCAGCTTCAGCAACACCGGCACGCTGACCATCGACGCCAGCGACAGCTTCACCGCTGCCGCCCTCACGCAACTCACCGGCGCCGCTGGCAGTAAGACTCTTTCCGCCGGCACCTATGTACTAGCCGGCAACCTGGATCTGACCACCAGCGGCCTGATCATCACCACCAACTCGGCCACGCTGACGCTCGAAGGCGGCACTATCAACTCTAACGGCGTCAACGCACTGGGTACGCTGGCCGCCAACACCAAGAGCCTGACCATCGCGGGCACGAGCACCGCCGTTGCCACCAGCGCGGCCAGCTTCAGCAACACCGGCACACTCACCATCGATGCCGGCGACAGCTTCAGCGCACCGGCGCTGACCCAGATCACCACCACCGGCGGAATTACCACTCTCACCGCGGGCACCTATGTGCTGGGCGGCAATCTGGATCTGACCACCGCCGAAAACATTACCGTGAACTCGGCTGTGTTGACGCTGGAGGGCGGCTCCATCAAGACTGGCACCACCAACGATCTAGCCAACCTGAACAGCAACACCAACAGCCTGACTCTGGCGGGTAACGCCAGCTTCACCGCGACGGGCAACTTCAGCAACTCAGGAGCTCTCACCATCGATAAGGGCAGCACCTTCACCCTCACGGGATCGAACCTGCTCACCAACTTGGCCAGCGGAACCCTAACCGGCGGCACCTACACCATCGGTGGCACGCTGAAGCTCACCAGCGCCAACGGCGGCATCACCACCAACGCCGCGAACCTCACCCTGACCGGAACTGCAGCCAAGATTGACGACGGCACCGCCAATGCGCTGGCCGGCTTCGACAACAACACTGGCACGTTCACCTTGGCGGGCGATGCCACCCTGACGACGGCCACCACCGCCAACTTCAGCAACTCCGGCACCGTGGATGTTGAAAAGGGCAGCAAGCTGACCGTGGGTGGCACGGGCCACAACTACAATCAGACGGCGGGCACGACCACTGTGGATGGAACCCTGACGGCCACCGGCATTACGGCCACCGGCGGATCGATCTTCGGAGCGGGCACGCTGAAAGGCAACACGTCGGTGGGCAATGCGACCGGCGCCGCAGCAACACTGAACGTGGGCGACAGCGGCAAGGCCGGCTTGCTGGCCATCACCGGCACCTACACGCAGTTGGCCACGGGCACCATGAACGTCTCCATCGGCGGCCTCACCGCCGGCACCTTCAGCGTGCTCAGCGTCAGTGGCAACACCAGCCTGGGCGGAAACCTGACCGCTGCTATCGTGAACGGTCTGGTACTGAATTCTGGCAACATCGGCCAGACGTGGACCATCCTCACGACCACCGGCACCCTGACCGGCTCGTTCACCAATGGAACCATTACCGCCGGCACCGACGCATTTACCGTTTCCTACACCGGTAACAGCGTGGTACTCACCCTGACCTCAGTGACCGGACCAGCGGGCGCGAAGAGCAAATCGGCTCCGGCATCGCAAGCGGCAATCGCCACGGCGGAGCTAACCACAAGCAAGAACAACTCGCCCGGCCTGACCAGCGGCCTCCGGCAAACCAGCGTAGTTAGGAGAAATAACCTCGCCAAACCTATTCTGGTCGCGGGATGGGGACATTCCAACGCCACCGTCGCCCGCGGCTCCGAACTGAATAACCTTCGGAGCTGGCAACCTGTGCCGGTAATCCCGGTAACTGCCCAACCCGTGGCCGTGGCGAGAATTGCAACCGCAGTGAACTCAAACTCGGCGCACAACAACGTGGCCCATCCGAACCTCTGGGTCGGAGACGGCCACGCCACCGGCGCCCCATCCACTCTCGCTGGCTGGAGGGGAAATTCCAACAGCCAGCGCGTCCCGGTCAAGATGCTGCTCCCGTCCCTTCCCCGGGCGATGCGGTGACAAGACCGGGACGATTTAGTGAACTATTCAGGGGACCATTTTGAAGACGCGGACCGTGTGGGTCGTAGCAATAGCGTTAGTGGCGGTACTGGCCGCTTGTGAACGTGGTGAAAGGCAAAAAGGACCGGAGATTACCACGCCCTATGCGGCGGTCCTGCTCGACAATGGTCAGCTCTACTATGGCAAGCTCGTGAATGCCGGCTCAAATTTTCCCGAGCTGACCGATGTGTATTACATCCAAAGCTAGGTCAACCAGGAGACTAAGGCCGTGACTAGCGTTCTGGTGCGTCGCGGCAATGAGTGGCATGGTCCGGACCGCATGTTCCTGAACGAACATCACATCGTCTTGATCGAGCCCGTGGGAACCGGATCCAAAGTCGCTCAACTCATCGAAGCCGACAAGCAGGGCAAACACTAGGAGAGATCTCTAGTCAGGAGCTCTAATGAAATCTTGGGAAAGCATGGCTTCAGCCCTGCCGGTGCCCTCCGGGCGCACCCAACCTGCTTCTCCACGTCCCCTGCGGCTGGGTTAGAATCGGAACGCTGACTTCGGTTCGTCCGATCTTGTCCCGAGAAAAGTAATGATTCGATCCCGCATTTGTTCCCTTGGCAACTCCATCGTTCTGCTTGTGCTGGCAGCGATTCTCGGGCTTCTCCCGGCTTGCCGCAGCACCGCGCGCGCCCGGGAGCACGTCGAAAAAGGGAACCAATACTTTGCGCAAAAGCAGTTCTCTTCGGCGGAGAACGAATACCGGCAGGCCATCCAGATCGATCCTAATTTTGCCGGCTCCTACTACCGCCTCGGGCTTCTGCAGATGGAGCAGGAATATCCTACCGCCGCCAGCCAGTCTCTCTCGCGTGCTGTCGATCTCGACCCCAGGAATCTGGACGCTCGTCTGCAATTCGGCGATCTGTTGATCTCGTCGACACAATACGCCGAAGCCCGCCAGCAGGCCGAAGCAGTGCTTCAGCAGGACGGCAAGAATGCCCGCGCTCACCGCCTGCTTGGGCAAGCCGCGCTGCACCAGATGCAATACGCCGCTGCGGAAACCGAATTGAAGCAAGCCATTGCCCTGGACCCGCACGACACAAAGTCTTATGAAGTTTTGGCTCTCGCCCAGTTACTCGACTCCGAATACGGTGCTGCGGAAAAAAGCTTCCAGACCGCAGTCGATATCAAACCCGGCGACCCGCAGACCTTCATCAACCTGGCGAGCTTTTACAAAGGTCAAAACGCTCCGGACCGCTCCGAGCAGGTCTTGCAGCAGGGAATCGCCAGGGATCCGAAAGCGGTTAAATTGCCCGTGGCGCTGGCCGGCCTCTATGTGGAGCGCAATCGCACGCCGGAAGCGAAACATCTTCTCGATCGAATCGAAGCTGACGAAACCAACTATCCTGACGGCCGTCGCGCCGTCGCCGATTTCTATCTGGCCAATGGCGACGCCGCTTCCGCCCTCGAACGCTTCCGTGCCCTGGTAAACAGGAACGATAACGATCAGGCTGCCGCCAGGAAGGTTGCCGAATGCTACCTGCAGTTAGGCCGCTGGCAGGAGGCCGACCAGTGGCTTGACGAGCGCGACAAAGATCACAAAGACCCCGGTTTCCGCCTGCTGCGGGCTCGCAGCGATCTCGGCGCATTCCGGCTTCGCGAGGCCGCCGCCGAACTGGAAAGTCTAATCAAAGACTCGCCCGATCTGCCCGCCGTGTATTTCTACCTTGCCCAGGTTGATTCGGCCGAGGAGCAAGCTGCGCAGGCGCAGCAGGCGCTCGCCGAGGCTGTCCGCGTTCAGCCGGGATATTTGCCCGCCCTGCTGGGCCTCGGCAACATTAGCTTGCAGCAAAATAATGCCAATGCCGCCCTGGCCTATGCCAGCCGCATCATCGCCACCAGCTTCTGGGTGGCCGATGCTCACGTTCTTGCTGGAAGCTCTTATCTTCTGTTGGGAGATTTGAACCAGGCCCAGCGCGCCTTCGAATGGGCGGCTGGATTAAATCCGCGCAGTCCCGTGCCGCAGGAGCGCCTCGGGCGTGTGCTCGGCATCAGAGGCGACTACGCGAATGCGGAAAAGGCCTACGAGAACTCGCTGACGATTACTCCTGACTATGCTCCGGCGCTGAGCGGCCTGGCCGGGATTCTCTCCAAAGAAGGCAAGACCAAGCAGGCGGGTATCCGCATGGATCGCCAAATCGCGGCCCAGCCCAAGGCCTTCCAGTTGTACGCCGCCAAGGCTGAATTTTGCATCGCGCAGAAAGACTGGGCCTGCGCCGAGCATAACTATCAGCAAACGTTGGCGCTCAATCCCTATTATGTAAATGGCTACCTCGCTCTGGCTCACATCTATGCCGCCACCAATCGCCCCCAGGGTATGATCCAGGAATACGAAGCCGCCCGCGGCAAATTTCCGCAATATCTTCCCACCTACATCCTGCTCGCCCAAGTCTATGAATATGTCGGAAACGTCGATCGCGCCCGGCAAACCTATCAGGACGCCTTGAAGGTTGATCCCGGTTCCGTTCAGGCGATGAGCAGTCTCGCGCGGCTCTATGCCGATCATGGGGGACCGCTCAGCGACGCACTCGAACTCGCGCAAAAAGCCAAAGCCCAGCAACCAGACGATCCCGCCGTCAATGACACTTTGGGGTGGGTTTACTATAAGCAGGGGCTATACAACTCGGCGGTTCCCGCGCTCGAAGCTGCGGTCGCCAAGAGCCCTCAAGCCGCCAAGTTTCAATTTCATCTCGGAATGGCTTATCTGGCCGCCGGACAGCCCGCGCAGGCTCATGCCACCCTGCAGACCGCGCTGCAAGCCGGCCTCAGTCCCGAGGACGCGCGCTCGGCACAAGAAGCGCTGCAAAAGACCGGCTCTTAGCCTCAGCCAATTCTCCGTTTCTGAGTTAGAATCAACCTACTGAAGCTTGGCCCCCTTTACTTATCCCAGGAATCGAAGGAGAACCCGCAATGTATCCGGAAATTATGGTTATCCCCATGCGCGAAGAATTGACCCGCTTGGGCATCGAGGAACTGCGCACCGCCGAAGCCGTCGACCGCGCCTTGAACGCACAGCCCGGCACTACGCTGGTGGTCGTGAACTCCATTTGCGGATGCGCCGCCGGCCGCATGCGTCCCGCCGTGCGCCTGGCGCTGCAGAACGCCGCACATCCCGACAAAGCGGTTACTGTGTTCGCGGGACAAGACCCCGAAGCCACGGAACGCGCCCGCGGTTATTTCACCGGCCAACCGCCATCCTCGCCCTCCATCGCCATTCTGCGCGACGGCCAACTCGTCTACATGATGCCGCGCCGCGACATCGAATCGCGCGAAGCCCCAGCCATCGCCGCCGACCTCAAAGCCGCTCTCGACAAGTTCTGCGCCAAGCCGGCCTCAGTGTAGAAAGTTGTTGCCGAAGAGAGCGGGCGGCTGTCCAAAAAGATGTTTGTCATTCCGAGGAGCCGCTCCTTGGACCTGTTTTCCTCGGCCGCGAAACGAAAGCTGCCTACTTTGTCTTCGCTCCGCTCACCATGAACGCCTTCACCACAATCCCATTGGGCTGCACGCCCACCGGAATCATCGTCAGCAGCGAATATTCCGTCGGCTCCAGCTTTCGCGGATTGCGCTTCTGAATCACCGTCACATCTCCCGACTGCGTGTCCAGCACCAGCAGATACCTCTGATCCTGCGACAGCGCCAGCCCATCCGGATGGCTTCCCACAGGCATGGTGGCAATACGCCGGCCCATGTCGATGTCGTAGACCGCAACACTGTCCGATCCGAAATTGCTCACATATAGCCGCGAGTTATCCATCGTCACCATCCCTCGCGCCGGATGTTGCCCGATCAGCACGCTGCTGCCGACCTCATCATTTCCCGTCTCAATGATCGAAATACTGTCGGAATCGAAGTCGCAAACCATCAACTCGCCGCCGTCGGGCTTCAGCGCCAGACTCACCGGCGTCCGTCCGACATCCAGCAGCGCCAGCACCCGGTCGCTCGTCAACTCAGTATTTTTGCCCGTGGCCAACGCAATCGACGCCACCTGCGACGAGCCCGAACACGCCACAAACGCCTTGCTCGAATCCGGCAGAATCGCAATGTCTTCAGGCTGTTGGCATACCGGCAACGTCGCCCGCACCCGCAGCAGCTTAACATCAATCACCGAGACCGTATTGTCGCCGCGATTCGACACCACCACGGTCGCGCCGTCCGGCGAAACCCGCGCCAGTCCCGGCGCCGAACCCACCCGCACATTCCCCAACACCGCGCGCTTCTGCAGATCGATCACCGAGACGTTCGCCGACCCCGAGTTCGCCACATAAGCGCGCCTGCCATCTTCCGCAACATCGATAAAGTACGGCCTCCCGTGAACCCCAATCGTGGCTACTACTGCGTTCTTCTCGGCGTCGATCACGCTGACGTTGTTCGATCCCGAGTTCGCCACATAGATTTCGTTCTTCTTGCGGTTGGCCGCGACTCCGGTCGGCGATATGCCCACGGCAATGGTCTTCGCCAGCTCAAACGTCCGCAGATCGATCACGCTCACGGTATTGCTCCTGCCGTTGGTGACGTAAGCATATTCGCGGTAGGCCGGCCCGTAATCCGGCAAAGCCTGCTCGCGGAAATACCACCACCCAGCCGCGCCCAGCAGCGGAATCAAAACTATGATGAACAGGAGTTTTCGCAAGATGAAGGCCGCTTCTCCGGAACAATTCTGGAAGACACAAGGTTACCAGAGAGAAGTCTTTCGGGCCGCAGCCTAGCGCGTCATCAGTTGGGGCAGGGCCGGCGGGGACTGCGAGGCTCGCTCCTGCAATTCAGCGGTCAGCGCGGCCAGGTTGTCGTTCGAAACCCGGATCTCTCCATCCAACACCGCCATCAACCTGCCCGAGCCCGTAGCCTGGAATCGCGCCCGGCGCAGCGTCGCATAGCCTCGCGCCCCGGCAGGGAGCGCGGCCTTGAAATCTCCACCTTGGCGCATGACCGCAAGCACCGATTCCATGATTTTGTCCCGCAACCTCTCGCCCACCGGGCCCGAGCGCAGCGACTCGCCGACCAACCCCTCCGCATCGATCCGCCCCATCTGCGCGACCAGTTGCAGTGAGCCGTCGTCCGCAACCGCCGGTGTCAGCTTCAATTCGATGGTGCCATTGCCTTCCACCATTTCGTTCATGTGTTCCCGGCCAAAGCACACCCAGCGTTCATAGTGCAACTGCACCTGCACCACGCCGGCGGGAGCCTGCGCGGTGAGAGCCGCGGTCTGGATCGCAATCCGCTCCCCGCATACATCCGCTTTGTTGAGTTGGGCGCGCAGCACGTCGGCAATCGCCAACTGCAGGTCCGACATGTCCTCCGTCAACTCCACGGCAAATGTGTTCTGCCCGCCTTCCGCCACGCCCTTTGAAACCACACCAGAGGTCGTGATCGCCATCGGCTGGTTCGCAAAATTAACCGAGTTCTTCACCGGGGGAAGGTTGAACGCGGAGTCCTGTCCGCTGCTGGCCGCTTCAATGCTCATCTCCTCGCCCAGACCGGCTTGCTCGTGCTGGAAGCTGGCGAGCGCGCGCTCCAGACCCTGGGCCGCGTTCGCCATCTGCGCAGCAGCCACGTTCGTTTCCACTGCCTGGTCGAGCGCCTTCGCTTGCTGCGCCACTTCAGAATCCGCCTTGCTTAGCCGCTTGCTGATTTCCTTCAGCCCGGATTTCTGCGCTTCAGAAAAACCATCCAGGAATCTCTTGTCCAATGTCCGCGCGGTTTCGAGCGCGTCTTGCAGCGTCTTATCGCGACCCGCAACTTCCGAAGCGTTGCTCTGTTTACCAATCCGCCCGATGAGGATTTTCAATTCCGCGCTCGCGCCCGCCGCGCTCTTCACCATCGCGGCGTACGCGGATTTCTGTTCACTGCTGGCCTGTACAGCCATGATCTGGTGAAAGTCTCTTAAGTCGTCCTTTGCATCGACACCGCTGGCGTGGTTTCCGTTGCTCAGGCCGCCTCCGCCCGTGGTCCCACCCCCAACATGCCCCCCACCGCCCCCGTGCTGGGCAAACACGCCGCACGGATACGCCAGCAGCGCCGCCCCCAAAACGGTGGCCTTCAGTCTCGAACTGCCACTCACCCTGCGAAACATGATCCCATCCCCCAGCAAAATACGCTCAGCAGCATGCGTCCTGGCAGGCTCCGAAAACGCAAGATTCGTCCAAGATCAGTATCAGTACCTCTTAAGCATACCGCAGGGCCGCAATGTCATCGTGCCGAGAAGCACAGTGCGGCGAGAAAGCCTAGCTTGGCTCAACTCGGGGAAAAAGACCACAAACTTTACAGTTCTTTGCACAACCGGGCAGATCAATCGCCCCGCCGTTTTGGCAGGAACACTCTGGCTGGGGATCCCTGGGCTCAGGCAATGTGCGTCTCATAACCTTGGTTCGATCACCTTCAGCCCGCGTACTCGGGCAAAATGACGTTGGTTGAAAGTCGCTACCGCGCTTCCGTGTTCCAAAGCTGTGGCGGCAACGATCAGATCATAAAAGCCGATCATTCTGCCGGAGGACTCCAAATCCGCCCAGATGCGGGCGTGTTCAAGCGCAGTCGTCTCGGTGTAGGGAACAATGGCCAAAGCTTCGAAAATCATCTGGAGATAATCTTCGCGCCTGGGCTTATGGGCGCCGGTCGCACGTTCTACGCCGTGCCACAGCTCTGCGACCGTGATAGCGGCTATTTGAGGGTCCTTATCAGCTTGCATCTCAAGCCATGCGGAGAGATCAAAGAGCCCGCGCTCCCCGCGGATGATCACATCGGCATCGATGATGAGTGCCATTCTCTTGTGATTGTCTTCATCGCCACTTGTCAACCGGCGGCTTCAGGATGCGGCGAGCCGCACGCAAGTCACGGTTCCAAGCCTCTGCCTCCTCCGGGGATAGGTCGAATTGACGCAGTGCGGCAGCTAGCTTCCGCACTGAACCAGCCTTCTTCCTCTCCGGAATCAGCCGCGCAACCGGCGTGCCGTTCTTGAGCAGAACGAAGGTCACGTTCTGATAACGCACGCGGTTCACGCAATCGGCAAAGTTGCGGGCGGCTTCGGTGACCGAGATGGACATCTTTTTCATAGAATCAGATTATCAGATTATGCGTAAATAAATCCATTTTAAACAAACGGAGAGCATGCCACGCTCGGTCTTGACTGAGTCTAAGGATAGGGTACGATTGTCTGCATGAATAGAGTAGTCGCTAAACACGAGAATCCCAGTTACGAATATGTGTGCGACTGTGGGATGGATGTTCTGGTCGAGCATACCCCATTCCAAGTGCGTAAAGGAGCCGTTCTCTCAAGCGAAGTCCAGCACTGTCCTCAGGGTCAAAAGGAAAACGTTCAGGGCAAAGCCGTGACGATGAGCGAGAAACGTGACGACGAATGGGTTGTGATCAAAAGATACCCGCCTGTTGCAAAGAAGCAAGTCTGAAAGGTTCTAACATGAAAGAACTCACGAAGAAATTCTTTCTGCTCTCTATCCTGCTTATCGCATTCGCTCCCCGCTCATTTTCAGAAACTCGCTCGGCACAGGATATGGCGAAGGAGTGTCGTGTTGCACTGGACATGCTCCAAGGGCGTGTTGAAAAAAGCCTCGAAAACACGCTATTCACCGGCGAGTGTATCGGCTACATCCAAGGTGCAGGCGATGTCTCGCTTGCGATGGCGGACAATGTGAAATGGTTCAAGGTCTGCGTCCCTGAGAGTACATCGACCATGGTTCTTATTGAGAAGTTCATCGCCTTTGTGGACAAGAATCCGAAGTACACACTAGCGTCTACGTCGTTTCAATTGATGCTCGGTCAGGAGTTCCCATGCAAGAAATAGCCGGTTCCCCATTTCTCGCGTCCTTTGTGAGAAGTGGGGAAGTTCGCGTCCTGCATCCCACATCTGACAAAAAACGCGAGACGTTCGGCCCCCTATATTACTTGCTAACCCCCCACCGTCTCCCTAACCCCAATCTCCGGCACAGTCCTACCCACCACCGCAGCGATCTGCCGGACTTGCTTCATCAGCTCATCGAACTGGTCGGGAAACAGCGACTGCGGACCATCCGACATCGCCTGATCCGGCTGATTATGAACCTCCACCATCAACCCATCCGCACCCACGGCAACGGCCGCGCGCGAGAGTGGCGTAACTTTATTTCGTTTGCCCGTCCCGTGGCTGGGATCGACAAAAATCGGCAGATGGCTCAACCGCTGCACCGCCGGGATGAGGCTGAGGTCGAGCGTGTTGCGGGTGTGATCGGCAAAGGTCCGTACTCCGCGCTCGCACAGCGCCACGTTGTAATTTCCTTCGCTCAAAATATATTCCGCCGCCATCAGAAATTCTTCCAGCGTGGCCGACATGCCGCGTTTCAGCAGCACCGGCTTTTTTGCCCGCCCGGCGCGCTTCAGCAGCGAAAAATTCTGCATGTTCCGCGCTCCAATCTGGATCACGTCCGCGTACTCTTCCACCAGATCGAGCGATTCGTTATCGATGGCCTCCGTAATAATTTTCATCCCATACTGCTCGCGGATCTCCGCCATGATGCGCAGCCCTTCCTCACCCAGTCCCTGAAACGAATAAGGCGAGGTCCGCGGCTTGTACGCTCCGCCGCGAAAAAACTGCGCTCCCGCGCGATGCACGCGCTCCGCCACGGCAAAAGCCTGCTCCCGGCTTTCGATGGCGCACGGTCCAGCGACAATCGCCAGCCCCGGACCGCCAATCGTCGCCGCCGTTCCCGCAAAACGGATTACGGTGTTGTCTTCTTTAATATCCCGGCTCACCAGCTTGTAGGGCTTGGAAACTTTAATCACTTCCTGCACGCCCGCCATCTCTTCCAGCGTGCCCTGTTCCACCTCGCCCTTATTGCCGGTGATGCCGATGGCCGTGCGTTGTGCTCCGGGCATCGCGTGTGCCCGGTAACCGAGCTTCTCGATTTTTTCGCAGACGCTCCGCACCTGCTCATCGGTCGCGTGCGCCTTCATGACCACTAACATAAGTTCCCCTTAGACGAACCATGTATGGGACAGCCGCCCCTTCGGCAAGCTCAGGGGCTCTCGGCTGTCCACTTCTGATCGTGCGGGGACGGGCACTCCTGCCCGTCCATGTCGAGCAAAGCTCGACTGGCTTTCCTCGCTGCTGCTACGCCACCCAACCCATCAAGTCTACCGTCGCCCGAGTCTGCACCGCAATCGCGCCATCCTGGCGACGTGTAATTTACGGCCCTGTGCGCCGGAAAACGTAAAGATACGCGTGATCTCCCCACCAATGTCCCGGATCGCCCGCAATCGCCACTCGCTCCACCAACTCATAGTCGCGGTGGGCATATTCCCATGCCTCCGCGACAAATCCCCGATTTTCTTCCAGCGTGGCTCTGGTTCCCCAAGAACGCGCAACGTCCGCGTAGACCAAGAATTTCGGCTGTGCCCTTCGCAGTTCCTGCATCATGTCATTCTGCATTTGCCGGGCAAATTTCTGCCGCTCCAGCAAAGGATAGGCATACAGATAACTGCTGGCGCAGTGCCGGCCGGAATAGAAACAAATCTCCGGTTCCGATCCGATGACTGCAACCGTATCTTGCTCCGACGAGTTCGCTTTGACCTAGCTGCCGACCGCAACCGCCTCCACAAATGGATCTGCGTCGAATATCTTTCGGCTTAAGGACACGGCATCGAGGTGAAAGAAAGTCTTGTACTGAGCGCGTACGGAAATTCCAAACACAAGGGCGAAGTACAGCACTGGGAGCCATACTGCCAGCGTGCCGAATCGTCTCTCCGCCAAGCTCTGCCGTACCGCGCACACGCCAATTCCAGCGCATAGCGCCGCCGCTGGCAGTAGCAAAATAAAGTAGTGCGGCCGAAAATAAAGGCCCGGGCAAACCGCCAGGACTGAAAACAAGAAAAAACTTGCCACGAACCCGCCGTGTGCCCGCGCGCGGAAAGTGAACCGCGACGACATCGTAAACGGCGCGGCGGCCCTGGGTGTGGATTTGGATGAGCACATCGCGTTCTGCGTTGAGGCGCTGCGAGGGATTGCGGGCGAGTTGGGGCTGGATGGGAGCGCGGCGAAGGTTACCACATCACCTTAGTGCGACGGCGTGACTTCGAGGGAATCTTTTGGGAAGGCAGTTGCTGAGACGCGGTTGGCGCCCAGGCGAATTAAATCATAGCGCTGCGGCGGGACTGGCCCGATGGCAAAGGGCAGCGGGCCGAGGTCGGAGGAGTAGAAGCCTGCGCCCAGCGTGTTTTGGGCGGTGGTAATCCCGAGAGGCATGGGGATTTGAATTACGTCCCGCGAAGCTACGAACTCCGGGCGCATTTCGAGCAGGAGCAAGCCGTTTTTATCCACAGCCAGGTAATCTCCGGGACGGCGCGGAGGGTCGTTGATTACTACGGCGGTAGCGCCGAAGGACTCCATGTAATATTGGAATCCCCAGTGGCCCATGAACCAGACGGAGCCTGGCTGATTTCGAGTCTTCTCTTCGATGGCCATTGCCGCGGTTCTCGCCGCGTTCGCCATTTCAGTGTCCGCCCATGTGAGCCAGAGCGATATTGCACCGGCCACGGCTAACGGTATGGCTAACATTGCGGTGCGCCAGCGAGTGGAGAGGGCTGGCAGCGCCTCGATGCGCCGCGCGAGAAGGATGCCGACGGCGGGAGTCAACGGGAGCACGGAACGGGCGTTGATGGTCCAGTTTACGAAGCCGGTAAAAATGTATGCGCCGAAAACCCAGAGCGCGAGCAGGAGAGCGTCGGCGTCCTTGTGTTTCCACGCGTCGGCGGCCGCCAGCGCCATGATGGAAAATCCGGCCGCGACGAAAACCGTTAACTGAATGCCGACCAGAAGCCAGTGCCGATAAAAGCGGGGCGGCCCCAGGATCTCGCCGAGACCGATTCGACCGGTGCCGATGAGAAATGCCGCAATTGCACTCACCACGCAGACGGCGAGAATTTTCCGGCGGGGCCAGATGATGGGAGCAAACGTCAGCGCTGGGAGCGCGCATCCGCCGACAAAGCTGAGATCGACTAATGCCTTGGCCAGGAGGGAAGTTTGCCTCTCTTGCCGCATACCCGTAGAGAAGTGCGCTGCGCCGGTGATCATGCGCAATCCGTAGACTGCCTTGGTCCAGTGCTGGAACCCAGTTAGAACCAGGATTGGAAGCAGGAGGTACCAAGCCCAGCTTCCGAAGCGGCGCTGCCGCATCCACGAATACGCCGGAAGCAGCAGAATTAGAGCTATACCAAGGAACTTGGTCAGAGCACACAAGGTGATCAGGAGCGCGGAGACGGCCAGATAGCGCGGCTCTTGGGGCTCGAGGGCCTCGGACCCCAGGGCTTCGGACCCCAGGCCTTCGATCCAGAAAATGATTGCCCAAAGCCAAAGAGCCAGCATCATGGTGTCGCACATCACGCTGCTGGCGGAGGCGAGAAACGCGGGCGCGAGCAACGTAGCCGCGGCAGCCCAAAGCGGCGACTTGGTAAACCGCTGTGCCAGGCGATAGGTGCCCAGTACGACGGCGAGCGCCGGCAGAAGAAAGGCGAAATGCAATGCCCGTTCCGACCATCCGACGACGCCAGCAACCGCTGCGATGTAGTAAGACGCAAGCGGAGGATTCTTGGTTTCGTACGCCATGGGCACGGCGTCGAGGTACCAATTGATTCGGATTCCGAAGGGATCGAGTGGATGCTGCGTGATTTGCCGCGCCACGTAGACGAACAGCGTGTCATCGACGTTGAAGGCCTTGCCGGAAAATGGGAACAAGCTGGCGAGTAGGGCAAGCGCCAGAAGGACGCAAGGAAGAAAGTGCGAACGGTTGTTGGGAAGACTCTCGGTAGGCGATGCCATCTGGGAGTGTAGCAAGACTAGATGCACAAGGACTCTCTGTCAATCTACGTTTCAGGTAGGGACAGGATTGGTCAAGGGATCATCGTTCGGCGGATGACTTCCGCCTTGGCGGCAGTTTTTCGGCTGACGTTGGTACGGCTCGATAGAATTCCGCGCGTGCCGAGGTCGAAAGCGAAGACAAGCGGTCAGCTCTGTTCGGATTCCGTAACAAAAAAACCTAGCTTGCAAAATCCTCAAAGCTTTAGTGTACCCTCCGCTCGGGGAGGAGAAACAAATGAGAACCGCTACATTGATGCTATTCGTGATCTCTTTGAGTGCAGCACTTTCAGCACAAACCTGGGAAGCAGCGTTCCGGGGCAGCGACGGCGATCTCTGGGTGGTTGACAACGTATATTTCACCAGCGGAGGAGCCACTGGCGCATACGACACTGGGGAGGCCATGATGGCAGGTACCAGCCCGAGCATCACCGGACTGAGCAGCGGAGGATATGCGGTGGCGTTCCAAGGCCCCACGGGTTATCTCTGGGTGTATGACGGTGCCGGAGGAGAGGAGTTTCCTCTGGGCATGAAGGCAGGCACTCCGTTCACATAGAGACTACCCGTGTTGGCCTGGAACGCGTACGCGTACGGATACGAGCCGCCGGACTCTGTGCCGGCCCGCAGTGCTTGGCCTCTACGGACACGCGACTCACTTACAGCTTCCTCTCCTGATTCCCGCGACAGCACCCGCCAGCGGCCCGTAGAGATATTTCCCCAGGGAAAAAACCAACAACGTCGCCCCAACATTGACCAGCATTAATCCCATCCGAATGCCCGAGGCGGTCTCGCCGAAGACCGTCATCATGGCTGCGTAGGCCGCGTAAGTCCCCGGCAACTTCATGTTGCAAGCAATTTTGTAGGGCGGGATTCCTTGCCGCATTAGTTGTCCAACATAGGCAAACTCCCCCTCGTCGCGTTCCAGCGGCATATTGCGTAGCCGCACCCGGACGAACGCGAAAAACACCATCACCAACAGGAGTGCGCCCACGTACCCGTATCTCACCCAGCCAGTTTCGGGCCGCGCGGCCTTCATCGTTACATCTGCGGTACCGGTCGTGTTTTCACTCACGAAGATTCTCATGCAGACTCTAAGCGAAGGATTGCTCCGCAAAAGAAATCCATTGTACTGGGACGCACGTTCTGAGTCTCGAAGCGCCCGGCGGCATCCAATCATTGCAACTTTCAAATTCTTCTGGAGCTCTCCTGATGAAAGCAGCAGTTGTGCCCTCCGTAAACGGCAAGTGGGAAGTAAAACAGTGGGAAACCCCCAAGGCCGGCCCCAATCAAGTCGTCATCAAGATTCACGCCAGCGGCCTCTGCTACACCGACGTGCATCTCACCCACGGCCTGTTCGCTCTCCCGTTTCCTCGCGTGCTGGGCCACGAGCCCGTAGGCGAGATCGTCGAAGTTGGCCCCGGCGTCACCACCCGCAAAGTCGGAGACCGTGTCGGCGTCGGCTGGGTGCAAAAAGGAGACGGCACCTGCGAGTGGTGCCTGCGCGGCAAAAAAGAGTTGTGCCAGAACCCCACTTCCACCGGGATCACCCTGCAAGGCAGCCACGCTGAATACATGCTCGCCTATGCCGACGCTACCATGCCTCTCCCCGCCGCTCTCAGCTACGAACAGGCCGCGCCGATTTTCTGCGCCGGATATACCGTGTGGAGCGGCCTTCGCCTCGCCGATCCCAAGCCGCACGAGCGCATCGCGGTAGTCGGCATCGGAGGACTCGGCCATCTTGCGCTGCAATACTCGAAAGCATCAGGTTTCGAAACCATCGCCGTGACCAAGACTAAAGACAAAGAAAAAATGATCCGCGACATGGGCGCCGACGAAGTCGTCGAGAGCGGCGAAAAACTGATGGCCGCCGGCGGCGCCGACGTGCTGCTGGCTACCTCCAACTCCTGGTCGGCCACTGCCGACGCCGCCAAAGGCATGCGCCCCGATGGCCGCATCATCCTGATGGGCGTGGGGGCCGAGCCCTTGAATTACACTCCTGAACTCATGTTCAAGCGCGTCCGACTGATTGGCTCGTCGCAAAATGGTCCCGAATATCTCTACGAGGCCCTCGACATCGCCGCTAAAGGCAAGGTAAAGGTGGTGGAGGAAATCTACAAGCTCGACGACATCGCCAAAGCCTACGACCGCGTGGCTGAAGGCAAAGTTCGGTTCCGAGCAGTAATCACCATGAATTAATGAATTGGGGTCGGAGCGCTCCAGTGCGGACGGGGCGGCCCGTCCGTCCGCTTATACTTCCTCCATGCCACGCTCCCTAGCCCGCGAACAAGACATCCTCGCTCGTCCCGCGCCCAGACGCCTGCCCCGCCTCACTTCCCGCCGCATCGGCATTCACACCTCCACGGCTGGAGGGCGACGACCGCAGAAACGTGGATGCGCTGAAGAAGTTGGTTGGTTGAATGCCTGCGGAAGTTGCTTTCCACGCACGGACCTGTTATGTTAAACATGTTAAACAATGCTCGGCATTCGCCTCGAACCCGAACTCGAAGAAAAGCTGGAGTCTCTTGCCAAAGAGACGGGACGCAGCAAAAGTTACTACGCCCGCGAAGCTATCCGGCAATATCTCGAAGACCGGGAGGACTACCTGAAGGGGATAGCCGCCTTAGAGCGGCGCGAACCCACCATTACGCTTGACGAGTTGGAGCGGCGTCTTGGTTTCGCCGAGTAAGGGCTTGCCGCTCAATCGCTGGCGGATTGAGATTACCCGTACCGCAGAAAAGCAGATTACGAAGCTGGCGCGCCCGGCGCAGAGGGCGATCCAGCGCTTCCTGCGCGAACGGTTGAGCGTATGTGAGGACCCCCGGCAATGGGGCAAAGCTTTGCAAGGCGAGAAGCGCGGACTGTGGCGATATCGCGTCGGCGACGATCGCCTCATTTGCGATATTCGTGACGAGAAATAACGGTCCTGGTTCTCGAAATCGGCCATCGCAAAGACGTGTATCGCTAATTACCGGCGGCCACCGCGGGTCAATCTGCCTCTCTCGTTGTAAAATCAAGTGTTTCATTATCCATTGCAAGTCCTTATGCCTGCGTCAGACAAATCGGAAGCTCCAACCGTGATTGCCACCGCCCGCAGCGACGGTCGAGACGACCGCTACAACCCGCAGCGCGTCGAAAGCAAATGGTTCGAGCGCTGGCAAAGCGACCCCCAGCTCTACGCCGCCGACCCCGACTCCACCAAAAAGAAATACTACGTCCTCGAAATGTTGCCCTATCCCTCCGGCGCGCTGCACATGGGACACGTGCGCAACTATTCCATCGGTGACGCCCTCGCGCGCTATATGTGGATGAACGGCTACAACGTACTTCATCCCATGGGCTGGGATTCCTTCGGCCTTCCCGCGGAAAACGCGGCCATTCAGAACAATACGCCGCCGCGCCAGTGGACTCTCGGCAACATCGCCAAAATGAAGGCGCAGATGAACCGCCTCGGCTTCACCTACGACTGGTCCCGCGAAGTCACCACCTGCCTGCCCGATTACTACCGCTGGAATCAGTGGTTCTTCCTCAAGTTCTACGAGAAGGGCCTCGCCTATCGTAAAAAGAGCAAAGTCAACTGGTGTCCGCAGTGCGCCACGGTGCTGGCCAACGAGCAGGTCGTGGATGGCTGCTGCTGGCGCCACGAAGATACGCTCGTGGAGCAGCGCGAACTGGAGCAGTGGTTCTTGCGCATCACAAAATACGCCGACGAATTGTTGCGTGATCTCGAAAAGCTTGGCGGCTGGCCCGAGAAAGTCCGCACCATGCAGCGCAACTGGATCGGCCGCAGCGAAGGCACCCTGGTCGATTTCAAACTCGATTACTCGCTACCGCACACCGGGTTTGGGCCGGCGGGCGCAACCATCCCCGTCTTCACCACGCGCGTCGACACCATCTTCGGCGCGACTTCGGTGCTGCTCGCGCCCCAACATCCCATCGTCGCGGATCTCGCCACGTCCAATGCCGATCTCCGCGCCCAGGTCGATCAACTCATCGCCGAGCAGCGCAAAGCCAAAGAGGCCGGAGACATCGGCGAAATCAAAAAGCACGGCGTCGCCACGGGCCGCTATGCCATCAATCCGTTCAACGGCGAAAAGGTTCCCATCTGGGTGGCCAACTACATCCTCATGGATTACGGCACCGGCGCCATCATGAGCGTGCCCGCGCACGACGACCGCGACTACGAGTTCGCCAAGAAATACAAGCTCGAAATCCGCCTCGTGGTTCTTCCCGTTTCCGACGATCCCGAGGAAACCGTCGCCGAGCCGCCTCTTCCTTTCGTTGGGCACGAGGGAACGTTGATCAACTCCGGCCCCTACAGCGGCCTCGACTGTGCCGACGCCATCAAGAAAATGTCCGCCTTCGCGGAAGAAAAAGGCTTCGGCAAAGCCGCCATCACCTATCGCCTGAAGGATTGGGGAATCTCGCGCCAGCGCTATTGGGGAACTCCCATCCCCATGCTTTATTGCGAGAAAGATGGCATCGTCCCCGTGCCGGAAAAAGATCTGCCCGTCATTTTGCCGGAAAACGTTAATATCACGCTCGCCGGTGGATCGCCGCTCGGTAAACTGCCCGAGTTCGTCAACGCGACTTGTCCCAAGTGCGGGGGTCCGGCGCGTCGCGAAACCGATACCATGGATACGTTCGTTGACTCCTCCTGGTATTTCTACCGCTACACCGACGCGCACAACGACGATGCTCCGTTCGACTCGAAGACCGAATACTGGTTTCCCATTGATCAGTACATCGGCGGCGTCGAGCACGCCATCTTGCACCTTATTTACTCGCGCTTCTGGACCAAGTTCATGCGCGATCTGGGCCTCGTCACCCACGACGAACCTATCGAGCGCCTCTTCACCCAGGGCATGGTGATCAAAGACGGCGCAAAAATGTCGAAGAGCCTCGGCAACATCGTCAGCCCCGACGAAATGGTCGCGCGCTACGGCGCCGATGCCGCGCGTCTCTACAGCCTCTTCGCTGCCCCACCCGACCGCGACCTCGACTGGCAGGATTCCGGCATTGAGGGCATTCAAAGATTTTTGGGACGTGTATATCGGTTTATTGCAAGGAATGCTGGTCGCGACCATTCAGAAGCGAAGAAAACGGCTGTTAGCGTAACTTACGAATTCGATAAACAACAGTTGACGGGCGAAGCGCGCGCCATTCAGCGCAAGCTTCATCAGACAATCAAGCGCGTGACCGACGATTTCAGGGGTCGATGGCACTTCAACACCTGCGTTTCGGCGATCATGGAACTCGTCAACGATTTGTACGGTGCAGAAGACGCGCTTGCGAAAGGACCGGATCTCGAGCCCTTCGTCGCGCATGTGCAACGCAGTCTCGTTCTCTTGCTCGCGCCTTTCGCGCCCTATCTCGCGCACGAACTCTGGGAGATGCTCGGAGAAAAGGGAAGCCTGCTCAAAGCTCCCTGGCCAAAATACGACGCCGCGCTCGCCAAAGAAGAAGAACTCGAAATTCCTGTGCAGGTCAATGGCAAGCTGCGCAGCCTCATCGTTGTGCCAGCCGATGCCACCGAAGATGAGGTTCTCGATCGCGCTCTCGCCGACGAAAAAGTGCAATCGATGATCGCTGGCAAGCAAATCGTGAAAAAAATATTCGTCTCCGGGAAACTGTCAAGCGCAGTAGCAACAGCGTATGCAAACGCCTTCGCAGAACGGATCGGGGAGGTTTTCTCTCCCGCGCAAATTCGAGCTATCATGGGCGCAAAGCACCCCAGCATCAACCCGGGGTCCCTGAATCCCTCTGACTATTGCGGGATTCGCAATGCTGAGGGAAACGTGGAGCGTTCCCCATCTCAGGCAATGCAGTATGCTCCCCTGTTTTTCGAGCGTACCAGCAACGGGCTGTACAAGGTACTTCCCGCGAATGAGCAGGTTGCGAAACCGGGAAGGTCACGCTCACTCCGGGACACAATGGACGAGCAAGGCAAGTCGGAGCCCGCAGTGCGCAAAATTGTGAATATCGTTGTGAAGTGACGCATGTCCAATGTATCACCCACAATTGAAGGCTTCCGCGCGGCGTTTCGCCGCCCGTCGCTCACGTTTGCCGAAATCGCATGGCGCTGGTCGCTCGGTGCGGCCGCCTGGGCGTTGTTTCTTTTTTATTCCATCGAGTATCTCGACACGCTGCCCGTAACCAATGCCGACGCGGCTCTACTTGCGACCCGGCAACCTTCACTCGTTGGGCGAGCCATCGCCCACATTCTTCGTGGCAGCCTGAATCGTGCCGTGCTGGCGGCATTGCTCGCGGTTCTAGCACTTTCAATTCTATGGATCGTCGCCGCTTCCGTGGGACGGCTCGGCACCGTCCGCGTCCTGCTCGCTTACTTCCGTCGAGACGTTGCTGACTCCGCCAGAGAAGACGCTGCCATAGGTGTCTCCACCAAAGCGCATGACCCGGCCGAGCCGCGGCCCATCCGCGCTCTGATTGACCTCAATTTCTTGCGCGTCGCCGTCGTCCTGGCCGTGATGCTCGCTCTCGCCGGCGCGGCCATTCTGGCCAGCTTCGTTTCGTCCAAGGCAAGCCCGCGGCCCGGCCTGGTGTTCACGATGTTTGTTCCACTGGCTGGAATCGTCTGCATGGCGGGTTGGGCTCTGAATTGGTGGCTGTCGTTTGCCGCGGTATTTGCCGTCCGCAACGGCGAAGACGCCCTGGGCGCGCTTTCCACAGCCGTCACTTTCTTCCGCGAGCGCACTGGTGCGGTGGTTGCGGTGAGCACCTGGACCGGCCTTGCGCACCTCGTCGTCTTCAGCATGGCGACCACCGCGGCTTCGCTTCCTCTGAGCCTCATCCCGGTGGCGCCGTCGCGGCTCGTGATCGCCGGCGTTGTTCTGGTGACGCTGGCCTATTTCGCCGTCGCAGATTGGCTCTACATGGCGCGCCTCGCCGGTTATGTCTGCATCGCCGAAATGCCAGACGCTTTGCCCGCAACGGCGCCGTTTCTGCCCGCATCGCCTGGCGGAACGGTTGCGCCCGTCGCAACCGCGATCGACCGCGACGAGCCGATTCTGAGCGACATTCCGAACCTGGCCGTAGAGACGTAAGAGGCTCATTCGATAATCCGCTCCTTTACACATGCCATCCGATTTGAGAAACTCATCCGTGGAAACCCAATCCAGAGTTCACCAGCCGTTGCTGAGTCAATCCATCGTTATCCTCGACTTTGGCGCGCAGTACACGCAGCTCATCGCGCGGCGCATACGCGAACAGAATGTTTTTTCGGTGGTGCTCCCCTGCACGGCTTCGCTCGATGAGGTGAAGAGCTGCGCCCCCGTGGGCATTGTGCTCTCGGGCGCGCCTTGGTCGGTGTACGACAAAGATGCGCCGCCGGCCGACGCGCGCGTCTTCGAGCTGGGACTGCCCGTGCTCGGCATCTGCTATGGGTTGCAGTTCATGGTGCACGCGTTGGGCGGCAAGGTGCGCCCGGCGGAGAAGCGCGAGTACGGGCACGCGGAGATCGACATTGTTGCCGAGTCCGCGTTGTTTCAGGGATTGGCGAAGCGGCAGGCGGTTTGGATGTCGCACGGTGACGAGGCTCTGGAGCTGCCTCCGGGATTTGAGCTGACTGCCAAGACGGCTCACGCGGTTGCGGGAATTCAGAACGTGGCGAAGCGGTGGTTTGCGGTGCAGTTCCATCCCGAAGTTCACCACACTCGCAATGGCACGGAGATCCTGCGCAACTTCGTATTCCAGATCTGCGGCGCGAAACCAACCTGGACGCCGCAGCATTTTATCGATTCGACGGTCGAACAGGTGAAGCAGCAAGTCGGCCATGGGCGAGCGATCTGCGCGCTTTCCGGCGGAGTGGATTCGTCGGTTGCGGCCGTACTTGTGGATCGAGCGTTGCGCGATGCGAGCGGCAAATCGCGGCTGACTTGCATCTTCGTGAACAACGGCGTGCTCAGAAAGAACGAATTCGAAAAGGTGCAGCAGACGCTGCGCGACAAGCTTGGCTTGCGTCTCGATGCCGTCGATGCTGCCAGTCGATTTCTGGACAAGCTGAAGGGCGTGAGCGATCCCGAGAAAAAACGCAAGATCATCGGCAACGAATTCATCGCGGTGTTCGAGGACGAAGCGCATCGCATCACGAAAGAAGAGGGAAGCGTTGACTATCTGGTGCAGGGAACGCTTTATCCGGATGTGATCGAATCGCGCTCGGTGCGGGGGCCGTCGCAGGTAATCAAGTCGCATCACAACGTGGGCGGGCTTCCGGAAAAAATGAAGCTGAAATTAATCGAGCCGCTGAAGGATTTGTTTAAAGACGAAGTCCGGAAAATTGGCCGCGATCTGGGGATGCCGGAGGAAATTTTGCAGCGGCAGCCGTTTCCTGGGCCTGGGCTCGCGGTGCGCGTTCTCGGCGAGGTTACGCCGGAGCGGTTGGCGCTGCTGCGCGAGTGCGACGAGATTGTGGTCGGCGAGATCAAGAGTGCGGGGCTGTATACGAAGATATGGCAATCGTTCGCGGTGCTGTTGCCGGTGATGACGGTGGGCGTGATGGGCGACATGCGGACCTACGCTTATACCTGCGCGGTGCGGGCGGTGAGTTCGGAGGATGGGATGACGGCCGACTGGGTCGCGCTGCCGCACGAAGTTCTGAAAAATATTTCCACGCGGATTGTGAATGAGGTGAAGGGCGTAAATCGCGTAGTGTATGACATTACTTCCAAGCCTCCGGGGACGATTGAGTGGGAGTGAGGGAAGCAGTTCTCGGTTCTCAGTTCTCAGTTCTCAGTTTTTGGCTTTCGGCTTAGCGAGTGGAGTCCACGGGGTACCTCAGCGGCTGAAGCCGCGTTGCTTTTTGTTCGCTTAGGCGGCTCCGACGCGCCTGGATTCTTCCCCAGCGACGCCCCTATCGCCTCTTCCACCGTCCGCAATTCATTTTTCCTGGCTAGTCTTCTTGACCGTTTACTCATGTCCCCATCATGTCACAAGCTGGCTCGTGTGGACCGTGGCAGGTAAGGGATGCTTCGACGGCGAGGGATCGTCCGTTGGACGATCCCACTTCTCGGCATGACAGGGTCTAGGGGTTGCTCGAATCCCACCCCTCGGGGGAACGAGGGTGGTTCCGGTGCTCGACTCGATCACAACGGCGGCACAGGAAGGCGATTACTGAGCTGAAGAAGGTTTCCCACCGGAGCGATGTTTCTCTCCGGACGAAGGTGGGTTCCAGTCTTCCAGCTTGGTCCAGCCGCTGTTTGTGGTTGCGCAATCGGAGCCTGTGGTGCAAATGTAGAACGCCGTAACCGGGTGGATCTCCCAAATCGACAGGCGCCAGCAGGAGCTCGGGTCAGACCCCTTCATGCCGCAATCCTCCGCGGCGGCGTAGTGGTCGTTATCGGCAATGAGCTGTCCCACAACCTTGACCTGGGCGCCGTAGAGCGCTTCAAGTTTTGCGAGAGTCCATGAGGGCTCATTCTTGGCGCGATAGTAGGGAGTGATTTCGACGATCATGCTGTTGGACTGCAGGTCGTGGAACTCGGTGCTCTTCGAAGTCGGTTTGGCTTTTGCTTCCGCGACCTTGCTGGCGTCGAAGCCCAGGCCGATATGGTAATCGCTATCCTTGGGACCGGAGCGTTCGCAGTTGCAGGACTCCGCCGAAGTTTGCTGGGCATAATACAAGTAGCCGGTGGCCTGAACGATTTCGCCTTCGTTCAACTGCACAAACTGGGACGAGAAGTTGCGGTGGTTGTTAAGGGCAAGCTGCGAAGGCGTGGCGCTTTCGAGCGTTTGAAGTTTCTGGGGATCGAGCGTTTCGGCCGCCTGGGACGTGGGCGGCACCAATTGATTCTTGAAAAAGTTGAGATAAGGATCGTACTCCGAGTTTGCGGTCTTGGCGCAGCCCGCCAAATATTTTGTGTGGCACTGCTGCGAATTTTGTATGTTCTGGCAAACCTTTGCGGTTTGCTGCAGGGCTTGAACCGCCAGTTGTTGGGGAGTGTCGGAGGCAATGGCGATTCCTGCGCACAAGAACAAGCTCAAACCTGGAAGTAAACGCATGATGTCCTCCTGGAACGATTGGCCCTTAGACTGCTCGCGATTGGGAACCTGAAACCTTGGGGCCCGGAAACACTTCAACTCTGGTCATCCCGGGGAAGGGATGAATGGGCGAAGGCCCATCGCCGCAAAGTGTGTGCTTAAGCGCAAGCGTTGTCAAGGGCTGGAGTTGCGGTGTCAACTACGCTGCGGCGTTGGGGCACGCTGCCGCGCGGGTGAGGTCCAGAAACGTCCATTGTGGGGAGGAAATCGATCCATGTTAGATTCCGCGGTAAGGAAATAAAAGACCCGAGCGGCATCGCTAAAGCGCTGCCCCGATACGAATCGTGGGTTTTTCAGCAAGGCCCGGAATTTGATTGGAGGGTAGCGGCACGGGTGAAGGCACGCCCCTGATATCCGTCAGGATTCGTCGCGGTGGACGGTGTCCATGGAAAACGCTGGGAGGCAGACGGCGATGTATTCGGCGCCGCCTTCGTGGGGAGTGGAGTAACGGATCCATTCGCCGGCGTGGGCGATGACGGCTTGTCCGGCGGCGACGTCGAGAGAGCCAGATTTGTGCTCGACGCGGAGGGTGCCTTTGAGGACGATGGTGAACTCGTCGAAGGCGGGAGTTTGGCCGGGCTCGAGCCATCCGGCGGGGCTGCGCATGTGGGCGACGCTGGTGGAGGAAGTTTGGGAATTGACGCGCCCAATGTATTCGTCGATGAGCTTGGGTTTGTTGCCGGCAGATTGGATGCGCGTGGGTTGGGGGATTAGGATCGGGCTTCGGCTAGCGGGCTTCGGCTTGCGGCTTCCGACTCTTGTGTTTCGCATCATTGTTTGGTCTAAGTATGAGTTTAACTCGGCGGGAGGAAAACAAGTCAAGCCAGTTCGCGGCGCTTCTTGCGAATAACAACGGCTCCCTCCGAGCAAGGAAAAGGGGCCGTTGAGGTAAATTCCCAAGGGGCCCCGCTTCGCAGACCACAGCGTCCAAACGATTATCACTTGCAGGTTTTTTGCCCAGCACAGGTCACATGTATACAGATGGTGAATGTGCCCTCGGAAGCGGCGCCAGTCATCGCATTCAGCGTGGGTTCATCCAGGTTTCGCAGAGTCACTTTCTTGACTCCAAGTTTCTTAGTCTTTTTCACTTTAGCCTCCTTAGACTTATGAGCAACAGGGCCCAAGTACAAAACGATCTTACTCGGGGGCAAGGTACAGGTCAAAGCAACTTAGGACCACTTACACGAATAGCAAGGACCTGTTCCCGTTCAGAATGATTAGTGACACTCTATCCGAGTGTAGCTAGTGATGCTGAAACGGGAACGCCTCTCCGCCGATGCAAGAGTCAAGAGAGTTGGGCGTCGTTTATGGGCAAGGGTGTGGGGTGGGTGGAGTTGGCGGAATGCCGGGAATGTGGATGGCCGGAGTTCCGGGCGAATCGCCGATAGGCGGCGTTCCGGGAATGTCGGTGCCGGGAGTGCCCGGTGTGCCGGGGGTCCAGCAGGTACCGGTGTCGGGCGGAGGTGGAAGAGGTTGTGGGCGCGGGGAGATGGGCTGCTGTGGGGCCGGATGTTGTGCGGCGTCGCGGATGGCGTCGGCGACCTGATCCTGTTCTAGAGTAAGCGGGTGCGGGAGGGTCATCTCGACGGGAGAGCCTACGTCGAGGAAGAAGTGATGAGAAGTCCCGACTAGCAGAAATCCAACGACCAACCCAATGCCTCCGCCAATTGCCGCGCCAATCGCGGTGTCTTTTCCCTTGTCAGGAGGCCCCGTCGTGCTCGACGAAAGGCATCCCGGCGAGCCTGGGATACAACCCTGAGGAATGCTGCTGGTGAGGGTAGTGCCTTGAGAGGGGGCAACCGAATGACCGATCAATGCTCCCAAGCCGGCCCCGGCGAAAGGCCCCGCAAGTAATCCCGCTGCGCGGCCATTGCCGGGATCTTTCAGGGCATAGCCTTCGTCGCTTTCCAGAGTGATAGGTCCGGAGACGGGAGCCACATAGCCGTCGGGGTAGGTAATCGACATGGACTGCAGATAGAGTTCTCCGCGGCTGCCGTTGCGGCCCAGCTTATCGACTTTCCCCTCAACCAGGGTGCCGGCAGGGATGACGACTTCGTCGCCGGCGGCGATGGGAGAAATGACTTGAGCGTAGATGGAGTCTCCGTGATGGATGTAGCGGCTCTGGATGGGGTGCGTGAGCACAAGAGCGATGCTGGTTCCGGCGGGGACGGTGATGGAAGTGGCGCCGGGTGCGGGGTTCGCGGATGCGACGTTCGATTGTGAGTCTGGCTGTGGGGCAGTTTGCGGCTGCGCGAGGCAGGTGATTGAAGCGAACATCTCGGTGAGGGCGAGTGTTGGTTGAAGTTTTGTTTTGGCTAGGACTAAGAAGGGGCGAAGACAAAGAACATTCGGAGACATCGGTGATACCTCCTGAAGGCTAAAGCCTTCCGTTCTGCGGCGCTGGGGGAGCCCGGAATCGGCTCTATGCAAGAGTGAACCATGGACTGGCAGATAAGTTGTATAGAGATTAGTGGAGAATTGAAAAAGTATGGCGAGTTTTGTAATGGTGTGTCAGGCGAGGTGATGGGGATCACGGCATGATTTCATTAACTGCGGTTTCGATGCGCTAGAAGGGCGCGCCAGAACGGCTCGCTGCGCTCGGCGGGGCAGCCGGGGCGGCTGTCCCCACGTGGGCATCGCAGAATCTGACTAACGCATCGTTTACAATCCTTGCCTATGTTCTATCGCTCGGATAATCGTGTTGTGGATCAACTGCGCCCGGTCATTATCACTCCGGAATTTATTACAACTGCGGAGGGGTCGGTGCTGATTGAGGTGGGGAATACGCGGGTGATTTGTACCGCGTCGATTGAAGAAACGGTGCCGCAGTTTGTGCGGAACACGGGCAAGGGATGGATCTCGAGCGAGTACGCGATGATTCCGCGGGCGACGCTGACGCGGACGCCGCGGGAAGTGGCGAAGGGGCGGCAGAGTGGGCGGACGCATGAGATCCAGCGGCTGATTGGGCGGTCTTTACGCGCGGTCACAGATTTGGCGCGGCTGGGCGAGCGCACCATCTGGATCGATTGCGACGTGATTCAGGCGGATGGCGGGACGCGGACGGCTTCGATTACCGGCGCGTTTGTGGCGCTGGGGTTGGCGCTGGAAAAGTTGGTGGAGGCAGGAACTTTGACTTCGGTTCCGCTGAAGGATTTTGTGGCGGCGGTGAGTGTGGGGATTGTGGATGGAGAAGTTCTGCTCGATCTTTGTTATGAGGAAGACTCGCGCGCCGACGTGGACATGAATTTTGTGATGACGGCCGGGTACAAGATGGTGGAGGTGCAGGCGACCGCAGAGCGGCAGGCGTTCGATGAAGCGCAGTTCGCGAAGATGATGGCGTTCGCGCGGCAGGGCGTGCAGGCGCTGATCGCGAAGCAGCAAGGGGTGTTGAGCGGGTTGACGCTGCGGCAGTAAGGCAGAGAACTGCCGGGCTACGCCCGCCGGACAGCCGAGGGCGGCTGTCCCCACATGGTTCGTGCCGACGTATCATGATTCCAGCAGTTCTTGCAGCAATTCGTGCCGCTTGGCTGCGAATGGATTCGCTACCGTCACGCCGTTCCAGGTAAATCCTTCCTGCATATCTTCCGCTAAGAGCAGGCGGCATCCCGCACTGGCCGCCGCAGCAAGGATAATCGCGTCCCAGATATCCAACCCATGATCCACCGATAGATCGGCCGCGGCCGTCAGCACAGAGGGCGAGGTTTCGATCAAGGGAAAGATGTCGAGGAAATTGAACACCGCCGCCCGGGCATTCGCGGCCTTGTACTTCGCCTTTCGGACCAGCACCCGAAACAGCTCGCCCAACACCTGCACCGGTACGTAGGTGTCTCCCGCAGGCAACTTCGCGACCATCTCAGCCGCGCTCGCTTTACGGGACGCGCCGTTCACGCCCTCGATATACGCCAGAATGTTGGTGTCTCGCGCGACCTTCACCACAGCCCCCGTTAGCCGTAAAGTTCAGCCCTCGTCCAACGCCCGATATTCAGGACGGGCTGCTTACGCACACGCCGCAGCAATCTGCCCCAGCCTGGCGAATCGCCGACCTTGCCTTGTTTCGACTGCACTGGCGCAATGCGAGCGACCGGCTTTCCGTGACTGGTCACAACGTAGGTACGGCCTCCGCGGACTTCCCGGAGAAGCTGCGAAAAGTTGCGGTTGGCGTTGGCAGCGGAGATGGCTTTTTCCATGTCGGTTCCAATAGTAGTTATATTAACTACTTTCCTGGCGACAGCCAAGATTCTCGCCAATTTTTCATGAGTACCTAAGCGATCCAGACGGTTTTGATGTTCATGAATTCCCGGATGCCGTTGGCGGCGAGTTCGCGGCCGTGACCGGAACTTTTTACGCCGCCGAAGGGGATACGGGGGTCGGAGGCGACCATTTTGTTGATGAAGACCATGCCGGATTCGAGTTCGTTGATGAAGCGTTCGCGCTCGGCGTCGTCGTTAGTCCATGCGCTGGCGCCTAGGCCGAAGCGGCTGTCGTTGGCGAGTGCGATGGCTTCGTCGATATCCTTCACGCGGAACAGCGAGGCGACGGGGCCGAAGAATTCCTCGCGATACGCTGGAGATTCTTTCGGGATGTCGGTTAAGACTGTGGGGGCGTAGTAATTGCCGCGCTGCTTGAGGGGATGGCCGCCGGTTAACAGTTTGGCGCCGGCTTGCACGGTTTTCCGCACGTCGGCATCGAGGGACTTGACGGCGTCGGCGGTAGCGAGCGGGCCGAGTTCGGTTTTTTCGTCGAAGGGATCGCCGATGCGCAGATTCTTCATGCGGTCGACGAACTTCTTTTCGAAGTCGGCAGCGATGGATTCGTGGACGATGAAGCGCTTGGCAGCGATGCAGGACTGGCCGTTGTTGATGACGCGGGCCTCGACGGCGGTGGCGACGGCGGCGTCGAGATTGGCGCTGGGCATGACGATGAAAGGGTCGCTGCCGCCGAGTTCGAGAACGACTTTCTTGATACGCTTGGCGGCGGCGATTCCGACTTCGATGCCGGCCTGCTCGCTTCCGGTGAGGGTGGCGGCGACGACGCGCGGGTCGTTGAGAATGGCGTCGACTTGCTGCGAGCCGATGAGGAGCGTCTGGAAGGCGCCTGCGGGAAATCCGGCTTCGAGGAAAATCCTTTCAATCGCCAGGGCGCATTGGGGAACGTTGGAGGCGTGTTTGAGCAAGCCGACATTGCCGGCCATGAGGGCAGGAGCGGCGAAGCGAATCACCTGCCAGAAGGGGAAGTTCCACGGCATGACGGCGAGAATGGGACCGATGGGACGGTAGCGGACAAAACTTTTCTTCGTTCCGATTGGGCCACCGGTTTCGATCACTTCGTCGGCGAGGATTTTTTCGGCGTTCTCGGCGTAGTAGCGGCAGGCTGTGGTGCACTTCACGGCTTCAGCGACGGCAGCTCGGTAGGGCTTGCCCATTTCCAGCGTCATTAATTTAGCGAACTTTTCTTTGTCGCGGTCGAGGATGTCGGCGGCCTTCAACATACGGCGGGCGCGCTCGGCGAAGGGGGTCTTGCGCTCGGCGTGGAAGGTCGCAACAGCGAGCTGGAGTCTTTGCTCGATCTCGGTGCTGGAAAGAGGTTGAAAGGTTTGGAGGGTTTCGCCAGTCGCGGGATTGATGGTGGCAATGGGCATGATGAGCCGTTCTTTGAGTACACCAGAGTCTATAGGAAATCGCGGCGGTCGTACTACACCATCGCCAGGACAGCGGCTAGAAAGTCGGGAGCAAGTGTGCAGTGAGATATCACAAACCGGCCTTCAAGGCTGGAATCCGAACTCGACCTCGGCTATTCATTGCTGGCGTAATATCCCGTCTTCGCCTTGGCCTGCAGGTAGCGCAGGGTTTTCGGAAGCTTGAGCTTAACGGTGATCTTGTGCCACTTCCCGTCATGGGGCGGGTTCTCGGGGTGGTAGCCGAGGACGTACTGCGTTCTCAGTTCGGTACCAATTCTGTGGGCCAACGATGGCATTTCAACCAAATTATCCAGAATGAAAGCGCGTCCGCCGGTAATTTCAGCGATGTCTGAGAGCAATTCCGGCCCTAACATTTCCTCTTGGGTGGGAACGTACCGGTCGAAGGTTCCGATGGCATAAATCATCACGTCCGATTCCTTTACCGCGGACCTCAGTTCTCCCTCGCTGTAGCGGCTATGGTTGTCGCCACCGTCGGAGATAATCAGCAGCGCCCTCTTGCTGTACTTGGCTTCCCGCATTTTCTTGATTCCCATATAGATGGCGTCGAGCAGCGCCGTGCGGCCCTTGGGGATCGCGAAAAGGAGCTTGCTTTCGAGGTCATTGGGAGAATCCGTGAAGTCGTGCACGAGACGAGGCTCTTCGGAAAACGTAATGAGGAAGAATTCATCCTGGGGATTGGCGGAATCGCAAAACTGCTTGACGGCCTCGCGCGCGCGCTCAATTTTGTCGGCCATGCTGCCGCTGGTATCGACGATGATGCCCAGGGAAACGGGAGCGTCCTCGCTGGAGAAGTGCTTGATTTGCTGCGGTTTCTTATCTTCGAAGACCTGGAAATTATCCTGGCTCAAACCCGTGACCAGCCGTTGCATGGGATCGGTAACCGTGACCGGGACCAGAACCAGGTCCACGCTCTTTTTGATGAGCGGATGGATGGCGCCGGAAGCGGCATAGGCCGCGCCCTCCGGCTCAGCCGCAGCCATGAACTGGGTGCGCGGCGTAACATGGACATTTTCTAAGGTGGTTTGACCGGATGCGCCATCGCGGAGAAAAGCTGAAACGGAAACAAGAATCCATATCCACTTCATTCCCGTATGGTTGAGCCGGAGAACTGTGCGAAAACTATTGGCCATCGCCTTACCGCCGCAGACTCTATCGGCAACTAGGCTGCCTTTCCGTAGCCGATCAGGCTGCCATCTCAAATCTTTAGGACAATGCGGGGAGCCGGATAATCGATTTGGGACTGGAGTCGGATGGGGAAGTCTGCGCCGCTCTTGGATGGCCTTCGCGTCCCGCTGGGGCTAGGATTTGCACAAGGAGAACGTCATGGAGTTGAAAACTCGGACTGCAGTGATCACGGGAGCATCCGGTGGCATTGGATATGAACTGGCCAAGCTGTTTGCGAGGGATGGCTACAACCTGGTGCTGGTGGCTCGCGACGGCGACAAGTTGAATCAGGTTGCGGGCGAACTGCAGGGGAAGTTTGGGGTCACGGTGAAACCCGTCGCGCTGGATCTGGCGGCGGCGCCGGCGGCGAAGTTTTTGTTCGATCAGTTGCAGCGCGAGGCAGTGGTGGTGGATGTGCTGGTGAACAACGCCGGGTTCGGCATGTTGGGCGAGTTTGCCGGAATGGCGGAAGAAGAAATTCTGGGGCAGATTCAGCTGAACGTTACGGCGCTCACGCATCTGACGAGGTTGTTTCTTCCGGCGATGGTCGCGCGGCGCGGCGGGAAGATTATGAATGTGGCCTCCACCGCGGCCTTTCAGCCGGGGCCGCTGATGGCGGTTTATTACGCGACCAAGGCTTATGTGCTTTCGTTTTCCGAGGCGCTGGCGAATGAAGTTGCGGGCGCGGGGGTGGTGGTGAGCTGTTTTTGTCCGGGACCTACGGACACGGGATTTGCGAAACGCGCGGGCTCCGAGAATTCGCGGGTGTTCAAGAAAATAGGCGCGATGAATGCAGAGGCGGTGGCGCGGGATGGATACCGGGGGCTGATGGCGGGCAAGACTGTGGTGTTTTCCGGGATGCAGAACTGGCTGGTGGCTGAGTCGGTGAGGTTCGCCCCGAGGAAGTGGGTAACGGCGATTTCGCGGTGGGTGGCGGAGAAGGTGGAGTAGGGGAGCAGTGGAGATGCCGGGCCGAGAGCAACTATTTGGTGCTTGACTCGATTTGGGTTGCTTATGTCATCATTGCCTGCGGCGGGGGGGGGCGCATGCAGCTGGAATCGCAGCGGGTTGGCCCAGTCAGCCTTTCAGAGCGCATCCTTTTTATCGATGTTCTGCGGGGCATGGCGCTGTTCGGGATTCTCGCCGCGAACATGCGCGCTTTCTTCGCGCCCCTCGATTGCTACGGGTACATCGGGGTCCTCTATCACAGCCGGGCCGACGTCCTGGCCTAGGCCTTCATCGACGCATTGATCCAAGGGAAGTTTCTCTCGATTTTTTCGTTCCTGTTCGGGATGGGTTTTGCCATGCAGATGAGCCGCGCGGAAGCGCGCGGCGTGCGCTTCCTGGGTTTCTATCCACGACGGCTTCTAGCCCTCGCGCTGTTCGGGCTGATCCACGGGCTGCTGATCTGGGCGGGAGACATCCTGCTGACCTATGCGTTGTCGGGTGCAATTTTGCTGCTCTTCCGCAAGCGCCAACAGAAGACATTACTGTGGTGGGCCGGATGTTTGTTTGCGCTGCCCATCGTAGCCAGCACAGTTTTCCTCACCCTCTACTTCAGCCGCTTCCGTCCCCATTGGATGGAACCCAAGCCGCCGGATATGAAGAAGATCTACGGGATCATTAATATCTACGCGCACGGAACGGTGCGGCAGATCATGGCGCAGAACTGGTTGGAATGGAAGCAGGAGTTGCCCCTCCAGCTCTTCGCAATTTATGCGGTGGGGCTATTTCTGCTGGGTATGTGGGTGTGGCGGGCCGGCATCGTACAACGGCTCGATGAATACAAACCGGTGTTAAGGCGCGTGTGCGCGTGGTGCATTCCGGTGGGGCTGATCGTGAATATTTATGTGGCGATCACGAGAGCAGTAGTTCCTCCCCAAACCGTTTCCCTGTGGAATTGGTCCGCAAACGTTCTCTGGCTGCCGGGATCCCATATTTTGAGCGCTGGTTACGTTTCGGGCCTGGCGCTTATCTTCATGCACGAGGATTGGCGGCGCATCCTACTCCCATTTGCCGCGGTTGGGCGGATGGCATTGACAGACTACTTGATGCAATCCGTGTTGTGCACTCTGTTCTTTTATCACTACACAACCGGCCTTTATGGACATATCGGACCAGCGATCGGGCTGGTGCCCACGGTCGTTCTTTATGGGGCACAGGTTTGGCTCAGCAATTGGTGGTTGCAGCGATATCGCTTTGGTCCCATGGAGTGGTTGTGGCGCGGCATGACCTACGGCAAGTTTCCGCCGATGCGCAAAGACGAAGCTATGCCGACGATCGAAGCATCCTCGCTCTCGTCCTCGCCGATCAAGCTCTCTGCGGTTGAGGGCGCATCCACGCCTGGCGAAATTCGTGAATGAGCGCTAATCCAACCGCGACGAATTCAAAACGGTGACGGTTACTGAGTTGACTGAAGCTGCGTCGTTAGCTGACTAACGGCGGAAACGTCGAAGAAGTTGGAGAGATCGGCGTGGCCGGCCAGGGTGTCGCGCTGCCTGCCTTCCACCAGAATTTTCACTTTCAGAATGCCGGGGATGTTGGCGGAGAGCGTCTGGATGAGGGACGCGACGGTAAGTTCTTCGGCGAGGACGCCGGAGCGGTGGCCGTCGGCGAAGGCGGCGTTGACGTCGATGACGGCGAGGCCGGGGTCGACGAGATAGACGCTGCGAATGTCGGAACCGGGGGGCAGCGGGTGAGGCGAAGACTTATCGAGATAGAGAGCGATGAGGGCGCGCAGCAGTTCTTCGGCGCGCTGCTGGCGGACCGAGGGCAGGGGAATCTGGGCGGACTGGGCCTGGACTACGCCAACGTCGTCGTAAGCGACAAACAAGGTCACGCGCTCGGTGGCTCCAGCGACGGGAGCGACGACGGGAAGCGTATCGGTAGGGAAGACGGGAGTGGCGGCGCGTCCGCGCATGTGCCATGCGTAAAGGCTCATGCCCAGCACGGCGGCGAGCAGCACAGAGATCGCGATAAAGAAGTGGCGCGGGATCATGGGGAATCGGGTGATTTAGTGATCGGGTGATCTGGCGATTTGAAAACCTAAGATTCTAAGTTATCAAATCACCCGATGGCCCGATCACAAAATCGCCCGATTTTATGGGGCGGCTCCGAGTTGGGCGCGAATGGCGGCGATTCCGTTGGCCACGGCGCCTGCGATGAGCTGCTGGTAATCCGGCGCAGCGAGAGAAGAGACGTCAGAGGAGGACGGGGCAACCTCGACGGCGATGGCGGCGGTAACGATGTTATTCAGCGGGCGCAGAGGCGCGGTGAGTATGCGGACAGAAATTTGATCCTTTTTTAGTTCCGCGGCGACACTTGCGGCGGCGGCTTGACTCAGGGAGATCGAGGACGCCTGAGCGGTAGGCCAGGAGCGAAAAGGGCCGCGGTCATCATTCGTGTTAGTAGCGTCGGAGTAAGGCAGCATCGCGGTGTAGAGGCGAACGCCATGGCCGCTGGAAGCGGCATGGAGGGCAACGTAGAGGGCGGCGTGGGTGGTGTTGGCGAAGAAGGCGCGATCGTCGAGCGAGAGGTTGGCGTCGGAGTCGCGGAGAACGAGGGTGGAAATGCCGCGACTTTCCAGTTCCTGGCGAAGACGGCGGGCGAAGGCGAGAGTGACGTCCTTTTCGGCAAGTGTGGGACTGAGGGCTTCGCCGCGGTCGGCGCCGCCATGGCTGGCGTCAACGACGGCGAAGTAGCGGCGTGGGGCGGAGGACGGATTTCCTGCCGGCGACGGCGGGGCCGGAAGGTTTTGCGGCGCGGGCGCGGCTGGCGCGAGACCGGCCGAGGCGGCGGTCTGCGATTTCGCGGGCGCCAGCGTGATGGTGCGGCCATCGTTGCTGAAGCCGGCCAGGAGCGGCACCGTGGTGGTGACCGTGATTTCGGCGGCGCCGTTGTTCTCAGAGTAGGTGGCGGAGGGAATGCTTTTGCTGGCGAAGGTGAGCGTGGGAGAAGCCGGGCCGGTGACCGGTTCGCGGGTGAAAGTCATGCGCAATTTGCCGGGTTCGGTGGCGACTCTGGGATTGACGGGTGCGGTGAAATGAAAGACGAGATGCGAGGAATCGTCCGGGGCGACGGCGGCGGTGAAGTGGGTGGCGATGTTGCCGATGAAGAGGCGGCCGGACTCCTCATGAAAGGTTGCGGGACCACCGAGGAAACGCGGCAGCAGGGAATTGAGGGAAGCGAGCGGGACGAGGCCGCGTCCGCTTTCCATGAGGAACTTTGCGGAGAGATCGGCGTCGCGTCCCTGGATGCGGGCGTGGTTTTTGTCGACGGTGAAGTCTCCGAGAACGTTGTTGTAGTGCAGACGCCAGCGTGGGCCATCGGATCTTGCGCTGACGGCGCCGAGGGGTTCGAGGAGTTCGAGGAGTCCGACGTAGTCGTGGCCTTGGCGCTGCACGATGGGCAGAGAATAGTTAGCGGCAGTGGAGTAGATGGAGAGATGTTTTTCGGGGCCGGCAGAGAGCGAGAGCACAAACGATAGGAGGATGGCTAGGGCGGCTCTGACGCGCTGAAGTCCACGGAAACAGCCTGAACTTACAGCCGCCATGCGCCGCCTGGAAAGCAGGTTCCTCCACTTCGCTCGCTGCGCTCCGCTCCGGTCGGAATGACAGGGTTTTGTGTCAGTCCAATTTCTGCCGCTCCAACTCCTGCGAGTCCAACGCCGGCTATTCGAGGGCATAGACCGTCAATCCGCTGAGGAGCTTGGGATAGAAGTCGGTGGATTTTTGGGGCATGACTTCGCCGGCAAAGGCGATATCGCGGACTTGCTTCATGCGGCAGGGATTCATCAGGAAAACGATGTTGGCGCGAGGATCGCCTTGGGCTTGATCGCTTTGAACGTGATCGGGTTGAACACAGGCGAGCGCTTCGGCGGCGTCGCGGATGTAGGAAATGTTCTGCTGGTTGCGAATGGATTCTTCGGAAAGGTGCAATACGTTTTCCAACAAAACCTTGTGCAGTTGCACCACGTCGAGGGCTTGCTGGCGGATGGAAAGCCCGGCGAAGACTTGCGGGACGTTGGGGTTGGGATGGTGCAACAGGAAAGCGCGATTGGGGGTGACGGCGAGGATGCTGGCGCCGGTGCGTCCGCACTCGCGCAGCATGGCGGTGGCGCGGGGAGCATCGAGGGAGGCGTCGATTTCGTCGATGTCGAAAAAGGCGCGGGCGGAATTGCGAAAGGCATCTTCCGAGAAGGAAGTGAGGCCATGCACGACGCGGTGCGTGGGCAGGATGTGCAGTGCCGGGCTGTTCAGGTTGACGAAGTTCATCATGACGAAATCGTAGGGAGCCGCGTCGGGCTGGGCCGTGAAGGAGGAATCGGCGGCGCGGCGATCATTGTTCCCGCGCTCGTGGTCTCGACGTTCATTGTTCCGGCGTTCGTTGCGATAGTTGAGCGCGGTTTCGTAACGGTGGTGGCCGTCGGCGATGATGAGTTTCTTGTCGCTCATGGCGGTGCGCACGGAATCGATGAGGTGCGGGTCGGAGATTTGCCAGACGCGATGCAAAACTCCGTATTCGTCGGTGACGGCGATGTCGGGCTCGGCGGGGGTGGAGAGCAGAGATTCGACCTGGCCGGAATCCTCGTAGAGCATGAAAATCTGGCCGAAGTGGGCGCGAGTGGCGCGGAGCAGGCCGAGGCGGTCGGCCTTGGGCTTGGCCAGGGTGTGTTCGTGGCGGAAAACGACGCCGGCGGAATAGTCCTCGATGCGGCCGAGGGCGATGAAGCCGCGGCGTTCCAATTCGGCGCTTGAACTCCCTGGGCTTGAACCGGGGAGGGTAAAGCGCTGAGAATAGACGTAGAGGGACGGAAGGGAATCCCGGCGGAGGATGCCTTGCTGGCGCCAGTCGCGAAAGTACGCGGCGGCGCGGGAATATACATTATTTTCCGGATTGTCACTCGGCTCCCGGCGACCGAGGATGATGCGGACGAGGTTATAGGGGCTGGCCGCGTAATAACGATCCTGCAGGGCGGGAGTGATCTTGTCGTAGGGTTGGGTAACCACTTGAGCCGGGGTGACCCGTTGCGGATCATTGCCATTGCCATAACCATAACGAAACGCGCGAAAGGGACGAATGTCAGCCATGGAAACCTTTGATTGTAACAAGTTGGCAGCGGAATCCGGCTTGGTGATCTCTGGATGGGAATGAATTGCCCCGAAATGGGCCGTCCTTATTCGGGTTGTCACTAAGATTTGACAAAGAAAAATACAGCCGCCAGGGAAAAGCTGTGATACTATCGCGGCCAAATGAGGTGCTTATGTCCTTCACGGATGAGCGCCGGTTCTCTTGCCCCATGGCCCGAGTAGGGGAGTTCGGTTTGATTCGACCCTGGAATCTGACTTGCGTCCGGTTGCGGACGGTCCTGCGCGACCTTTCTGTTTTCTCTTCCGTTTCCGTGTGGCTGGTGTTTCTCGTGGTGTGGGCATATTGCGGCTGGACCGTCCCTGCCCTGGGGCAGACGGGCGTGAACGATGTGCATGTGGCGCCGCGGACGGTGGAGAAAGCCAGTACGGAAGAAGTGTCGAAGGAGAGCGTCGTCTCGCCGTCGTTGAATGCGCACGTCCGCCCCTTGAAAGTGGCTGTCGATCTGGTGCTGGTGCCGGTGACGATTACCGATCCGCTGAACCGGCTGGTGACGGGACTGGAGAAGGAAAATTTCCAGCTTTTCGAGGGCAGCGCGACGCAGGAGATCAAATCGTTCTCCAGCGAGGACGCGCCGGTTTCCCTGGGCGTGATCTTCGATTCCAGTGGCAGCATGAGCAGCAAGATGGACCGGGCCAAGGATGCGGTGGTGGAGTTTTTCAAGACCGCCAACCCGCAGGATGAATTTTTCATGATCACGTTTTCGGATGAGCCCGAGGTGGTCAGCGATTTCACCAATTCGGTGGACGATATCCAGGGTAAGCTGGTATTCACCGTGCCCCGCCGGCGGACCGCGCTGCTGGATGCGATTTATATGGGCGTCACCAAGATGAGGCAGGCCAAGTACGGGAAGAAGGCGCTGCTGATCATCTCGGACGGTGGCGACAACCACAGCCGGTATACCGAGGGCGAAATCAAGGCGCTGGTGAAGGAAGCGGACGTAATGGTGTATGCCATTGGAATTTACGACCGCTACTTCGCCACCCAGGAGGAGCGGCTGGGGCCGGAGTTGCTGGGAGAAATCTCGGAGCTTTCGGGGGGGCGGGCATTTACGGTGGAAAATCCCAACGATCTGGCGGACGTGGCCACCAAGATCGGGGTCGAACTGCGCAACCAGTACGTGCTGGGGTACCGTCCGAAGAACGATTTGCGGGATGGCAAATGGCGTAAGATCAAAGTGAAGTTACTGCCGCCGAAAGGATTGCCGCCGCTGCGAGTGTATGCCCGGACCGGATATTACGCGCCCGAAGAGTAAGGGTGCGGGCTACGTGGTTTTGCTGGGATGCATGATTGTAGCTGCGGCCGCGTTGGTTACGCAGCCCCTTGCCGGCTACGGTGAGAGCGGGGCTCCGCAGTTCCAGTTTCGACCGCCGACGCAAACGTACCAATCAGGGGCGGCGGCTCCGGCAACCTCAAGCCAGCAGCAAGCCAATCAGCAGCCAGCCAGCCAGGACAACGGAACCTTCGTCATCCACAAGAATGTGGATGAGGTTCTATTGCATGCCACGGTGGTGGACGACCGGCAACGCATTGTGACCGACCTTGACCGGAATGCTTTCTCCGTATTCGAGGATGGCAAAGCGCAGAGCATTATTTCCTTTCATCACGAAGATATTCCGGTGGCGATGGGGATCGTGATCGACAATTCCGGATCGATGCGGGAAAAGCGGGCGAAGGTGAACCAGGCGGCGCTGAATCTGGTGAGGTCGAGCAATCCGCAGGACGAAGTGTTCGTGGTGAATTTCAACGACGAATATTACCTCGATCAGGACTTCACCAACGACCTGCTGAAATTGAAAGAGGCGTTGGAGAAGATTGACGCGCGGGGCGGAACGGCGCTGTATGAAGCGGTGGTGGCCTCAGCGGAAAACTTTAAGAACACGAAACTGGAACGGAAAGTTCTGTTCGTGGTGACGGACGGAGAAGACAACGCGAGCCGGGAAACGTTGGAACAGGCGGTAAAGCAGTTGCAGGAGGAAAACGGTCCGTCGGTGTATGCGATCGGAATTTTAGGGGAGGAAGAGCATCCCAAACGCGCCAGGAAGGCGCTGGAGATCATTGCGCAACGGACCGGGGGGCTGGCGTTTTTCCCGAAGACTCTGGATGAAGTGAATGAAATCAGCCGGCAGGTGGCGCACGACATTAGGAATCAGTACACGATTGGCTATAAGGCGACGAATCCGAGAGCGAGCGGCGGCTTCCGGCAGATTCGCGTGGAAGCTAAGGCAAAGGGTCACGGGAAGATGATGGTCAGGACCAAGAGCGGCTACTACGCGGCCACGCAGCCGGCGGAGGGGACGAAGTAGAACCTGCCTCATCAGGTTTTCGGGAGCCTGGCGCAAACCTGCGTGACCTCGTTGACATAGCATCGTTCTCAGGCTTTCGTTCCATTGACGATTCCCGACTGTCCCCCTTACCCTGTAACGTGCAGCAGAAAAACTTCGAAGTCTCCCAACTCGGCGTCGCCGACGACATTATGGATCTGGTCGGCGGAACTCCCATGTTGCGGCTGAAGCGGCTGGTTCCCGCCGGTTCGGCCGACATCTTCGCCAAACTTGAATATTTGAATCCGGGCGGAAGCGTGAAGGACCGCGCGGCCATCGGGATTATCCGGCGGGCGGAGCAGGAAGGGAAGCTCAAGCCCGGTGGAACCATTGTCGAAGCGACCGCGGGGAACACGGGAATCGGGCTGGCGCTGATTGGGGTGAATCGCGGCTACAAGGTGAAGCTGTTTGTGCCGGAAAATTTCTCGCAGGAAAAGGTGATCATCATGCGGGCGTTGGGAGCGGAAGTGGAGCGCACGCCCGATGAAGAGGGGATGCGGGGAGCGATCCGGCGCGCCAAAGAACTGGTAGCCGGCGACGCGAGTGCGTTCATGGCGGGGCAGTTTGAGAACATGGCGAATCCCGATTATCACTACGAAACCACGGCGGTGGAGATTTTTGAGCAGATGGGCGGGAAAGTGGATGCCGTGGTTTTGGGCTGCGGCACCTGCGGAACGTTTACCGGGATAGCGCGCTATATGAAAGAGCATGTGCCGGGAGTGCGGGCGGTTGCGGTGGAAACGCAGGGGTCGATCCTGGCCGGAGGACAACCGGGGCCGCATAAAGTGGAAGGGATTGGAGTGAGCTTTATCCCTAAAACGTTTGACAGCTCGGTGTGCGATGAAGTGATCATGGTGACGGACGACGATGCGTTTGCGACGGTGAAACGGCTGGCGGCGCGGGAAGGGGTACTGGCGGGATCAAGCGCGGGAGCGGCGGTGTTCGCGGCTCTGGAAGTGGCGCGGCGGCTGGGCGCAGGGAAGCGCGTGGTCACAATTATTCCGGATTCTGCGGAACGGTACTTGTCGAAGAAGATTTTTGAGGGTGGGGTATAGGGGGCTGTGGCAATTGAGGCAGAAAACCTTTAACCGCAAAGTGCGCTAAGAAAGGCCGCAAAGTTCGCAAAGAAAGAGCAAGTAGGGCGCGGTTCGTCAAGGACGGGGATGAAAAAAAATAGACAAGCTGGATTTGCCACGCGGGCCATTCACGATGGGCAGCAGCCGGATCCGTTGACCGGCGCGGTCAATGTGCCTATTTATCTCAGTTCCACTTATGTGCAGCAGGGGATCGGGGAGCATAAGGGGTACGAATATTCGCGGGTGTCGAATCCGACGCGCGACCGGCTGGAGGAGAATTTGGCGTCGCTGGAAGGCGGTGTGGCGGCGCGGGTTTTTGCCAGCGGAATGGCGGCCATCAACGCGGTTACCAGCATCTTGAAGACCGGCGATCACTTGGTGTGTGGGAACGATTTGTATGGCGGGACGCCGCGGCTGTTCAACCAGGTGCTGACGAATTTTGGCCTGGAGTTTTCTTATGTGGATACTTCGGACGCGGAAAACGTGGAGCGCGCAATCCGCAAAAATACGCGCATGGTGTACGTGGAGACGCCGACGAATCCGATGATGCGGTTGAGCGATCTGGCTGCGATCAGCCAGATTTGCCGGCGCAAGAATGTCGAGTTGGTGGTGGACAACACCTTCATGTCCCCATACTTTCAGCAGCCGCTGGCGCTGGGCGCGGACATGGTGGTGCATTCGACCACGAAGTTCTTGAACGGCCACAGCGATGGTCTGGGTGGGGTGGTGGTGTGCAGCAAGCCGGAGCAGGCGGAGAAGCTGGCTTTCTTGCAGAAGTGCGCAGGGGCGATACTTTCTCCGTTCGAATGCTTTTTATTGTTGCGCGGGGTGAAGACGCTGGCGGCGCGGATGGAGGTCCACGACCGTAACGGACGCGGAGTGGCGGATTATCTGGCGCAGCATAAGAAGGTGAGGAAAATTTTTTATCCAGGGTTGCCCGACCATCCGGAGCATGAGCTGGCGAAGCGGCAGATGAGTGGCTTCGGTGCGATGATCACATTTGAGACCGGGTCGCTGAAAAATGCCAATAAGATGCTGAAGAAATTGCGCGTGTGTTCGCTGGGAGAATCGCTGGGGGGCGTGGAGACGCTGATTTCGCATCCGGCGACGATGACGCACGCGGCGCTGGGCGAAAAAGGGCGCAAGGCGATTGGCATCACCGATGGCATGGTGCGGATTTCCGTGGGGATCGAGGATTTGCCGGATATTCTGGACGATCTGGAAGCAGGGCTGGCGGAGATATAGAAATTTCTTGGCCACGGGATTTGCACCGATCTTCACGGATAAAACCATTGGGCAACTACTCTCGCGCTGAGACTGAGTCGGCGATCCACTCCAAATAGCTGGGCGATCCCTCTTCGATTGTCAGGCAGACGCATTCCGGGAGTTCGTAGGAGTGGAGTTCTGCAATCGACTGGGTTACTTGTTCGAAGGCCGCAGCCGTTGTCTTGATTACCAAAAGCCACTCGCGAGCCTCCTCGATTTTGTGTTGCCAACGATAGATGGATGCGATGTGCGGGACGATGTTGACGCAGGCAGCCATGCGGCTTTCCACAAGATGCCGCGCGATCTTCCGGGCTTCGTCTTCCGAGCCGGCGGTGGTGAGGACGATTCGCTTGTCGGTCATATAAAATCAGCACTCAGCACTTAGCATTTAGCACTTAGCCAACTACGTTGGAGGGTAGGGAGCATCTATATGCTAACGCAAATTAAGTTTGGCACATCGGGTTGGCGGGCGGTGATGGCGGAGGAGTTCACCTTTGCCAATGTGCGGCGCGCGGTGGACGGAATTGCGCGCTACGTGGCCGCGCAGAAGAACCATGGAGCGCGGGTGATTGTGGGGCGCGATCCGAGGTTCTTGGGCGAGACTTTTTGCGCCATGGCGGCGGAGATTCTGCAGGCCCACGGAATTACGCCGGTGATGGTCGCAGAACCCGCGCCCACTCCGGCATTTGCTTATGCTGTCGTGCAAACAAAAACGGACGGAGTGATCAATTTTACGGCTTCGCACAATCCGCCGCAGTATAACGGGATCAAGTTTTCGACGCCGGATGGATGTCCGGCTCTACCGGAGGTTACGAAGAAGATTGAGGCGGAGATTGAAGCGGGAGATCGCGCAGGTGCGGGATCAGGGGCAAAGGATGAGGGCAACGGATCTGCCATGGAATCGTTGGACGTGAAGCCCGGGTACTTGAAGCGGCTGCGCGAGATTGTGGATCTGGAGGCGATCCGCAAGGCAAATTTGCAGGTTTGTTTCGATCCCATGTGGGGCTCGGCACGGGGATATTCCGACGAGTTTTTGCGCGATGCGGGGGTGAAGGTCGCGACCGTGCATGACTATCGCGATGTGCTGTTTGGCGGACACGCGCCGGAGCCGGACGATCATTTGCTGGAGGATCTGCGGGAAAAGATGCGGGCGACCGGGGCGCAGATTGGGATTGCGACCGACGGCGATGCGGATCGCTTTGGGATTGTGGATGCGGATGGAACCTTCCTGCAGCCGAACTATGTGATTGCGCTGTTGTTCGATTATCTGGTGGAGAGCCGAGGATGGAAGAACGGCGTGGCGAAATCGGTGGCGACCACACATTTGATCAATGCGATCGCCAAGGCGCGCGGGGTGGAACTTTTCGAGACGCCGGTGGGGTTCAAGTACATTGGCGAACTGATCATGCGGGACAAGATAGCGATTGGAGGCGAAGAGAGCGCGGGGCTTTCGATTCGGCATCACGTGCCGGAAAAAGACGGTGTGCTGGCGGGACTGCTGTGCTGCGAGATGGTGGCGAAGCGAGGAAAGCCGCTGGGCGAGCAATTGAAGGCGCTATGTAACCAAGTTGGTTCCTATTATCCGCAGCGGGAGAACTTCCGCTTGACGCCCGAGGTGAAGGACAAGTTCACTGAGAAGTTAAGGTCCGATCCGCAAGAGTTCTGTGGACGCAACGTAAGCGAAGTGGTTCGCAAGGATGGGTTGAAACTGGTTTTCGAAGATGGCTCGTGGGTATGCTACCGGCTTTCCGGGACCGAGCCGGTGGTGCGGGTGTATTCCGAAGCGCGAAGCGAGCGCGGTCTGGAGCAATTGAGCAGGGCGGCCAAGCGATGGATTTTCGAGTAAAAAATCTGGCAAATCTGGGACGATTTCCCACTGCGCAAGACGGACTGCGCGCGGTGGCGGAAAAAGCGCCACAGGCCGAGGCGCTGGCTGCGTCGTGGATGGAAAGTCTGCGCCCGGTTTTGACGCGGGCTTATGCCCTGCGGAGGCGGGTGGCGACGATCACGGTTGCGGTGCTGGCGGGCTTGCTGTTTGTACACGTGATGTTTGGCGCGAATGGAATGATCGTGTACAAGCGGAAGCGGGCCGAGTATGAATCGCTGCAGAAGCGGATCGTTCTGGAGCAGAAGGAAAACGAGACTCTACACGCAGCAGATTCAGGGATTGCAGACGGACGAAAAGGCCATTGAGAAAGAAGCGCGCGAGCAGTTGCACTACGCGCGTCCTGGGGAACTGGTGTATGTACCGCCGGTCCCGGCGAATCCGCCACCACCGGCTAATCGCTCGGCGAAAAAATAGGACTATCGAACAGGAAACCCATCCCAGAATAGCGATCCCGCGTGTGACAATCGGAAGGTCGGTCTGTGGTATAGTTCCGGCAATCGACGATCGGTGGGAGCGTTGAGTTGCTGCCGGGCGCGCGATTAGAATTTCCTACCGTCACCCTGCGGCGTGGGGCCGCGATCGGAAGGTCAAAAAGGAGAAGAACCGGCCATGAGAAAAGTGTTAGTGCTTTGTCTTGCGATGTGTTTTGTGTTCGCCCTGACGGCGATGGCGTTCGACGATATGGGGAAGAGCACCACCGTCAACGGGTGGGTGAGCGACGATAAATGCGGCGCCAAGGGCGCCAACGATAAGGCTGAGGCGTGCACCAAGAAGTGCCTGGCTGCGGGCGCGAAGATGGTGATCGTGACCGACAAGGACCAGAAGATTCTTGCGGTTGACAATCCGGATGCGCTGAAAGACCATGTGGGACACCACATTGCCGCGACCGGACACGTGATGGGCGATTCTATTCACGTGGAAAGCGCGAAGATGCTGTGAGGTTTTTAGTCGCGACACAGAGGGCGGCTGCGGCCGCCCATTTTTATTTTTGCCGACATTTTCCTTGTGGGCGAGGCCGGCGGCGAGACGCCGCCGGGACAGCCGGCGAGGACGCCGGCGCTACCGGACCACGCCTTCGAGCGGCGAGCTGGCCGTGGCGTAGAGCTTCTTCAGCATGCGGCCGGCGAGATAGGCTTGGCGCCCCGCGAGCACGGCGTGGTGCATCGCTTCGGCCATGAGCACGGGATCTTGGGCGTTGGCGATGCCGCTATTCATGAGGACGGCGTCGGCGCCTAGTTCCATGGCGATGGCGGCGTCGGATGCGGTGCCTACGCCGGCATCCACGATGAGCGGCACGGCGGTGATCATCTCGCGCAGGATGCGAATGTGGGCCTGGTTCTGAATGCCCATGCCGCTGCCGATGGGCGCGCCGAGCGGCATGACCGCTGCCGCTCCGGCGTCGATCAGACGCTTGGCGAAGACGATGTCGTCGGAAGTGTAGGGCAGCACGGTGAAACCTTCGCCGACCAGCACGCGAGTGGCTTCGAGCGTGGCCTGCACGTCGGGGTAAAGAGTGGCTTGGTCGCCAATCACTTCGAGCTTCACCCAGTCGGAGAGGCCGACTTCGCGGCCGAGTCGCGCGGCGCGGATGGCTTCATCGGCGGTGTAGCAGCCGGCGGTGTTGGGCAGCAGAAAATACTTCTTGGGATCGATGTAGTCGAGCAAGGATTCCTTGCTGCGGTCGAGGTTGACGCGGCGGACGGCGACGGTGACCATTTCGGCTCCGCTGGCCTCGAGGGCGCGCGCGGTTTCCTGGAAGGATTTGTATTTTCCCGTGCCAACGATCAGACGGGAGCGGAAGCTGCGGTTGGCGATATGTAGTGCGTCAGTCATGATTGTTAATTGTAAACCGAGCTGGACAAATGTCGAGTTGCGCTCGACGGACCCTCGACGTCGCTCAGGGCAGGCAATCGAGCTGTTGCTCGACAGACAGCCGAGGGCGGCTGTCCCCACATAGGCGGATCGGCTGTCTCCAGATGAAATTCTGCGAGGGCTTACGAATGGGTGCTGGATTCCGCCTGGGCGTACAGCTCATCGATCTGCTTGCGGTAGCGGTCTTCGATAACGCGGCGGCGCAGTTTCAGCGTGGGGGTGAGAGCGCCGTTGTCGGCGGAAAATTCGTCGGGGACAAGCACCACGCGTTTAAGCTTTTCGAAGCGCGCCAGATTCTTGTTTACTTCCTCGATGATTCCTTCGTAAAGCGCCTGAACCTCTGGGCTGGCGACCAATTCGGCACGCGAGGAAAACGCAACGTCATTGGTCCGGGCCCAATCTTCGAGGAGCGCGAAATTGGGCGAGACGATGACAAAGGCAAACTTGCGCCGGTCGCCGATGATGGCGGCGGTGCCGATCAGGGCGTTGAGCTTCAGGGAATTTTCGATGGGCTGTGGGGCGATGAACTTTCCGCCGGAAGTTTTGATGAGTTCTTTCTTGCGGTCGGTGACGGAGAGATATCCGTCAGCATCAAGGTGGCCGATGTCTCCGGTCTTGAACCATCCGTCAAGGAAGGCGTTTTGGGTTTCTTCGGAACAATTCCAATATCCCTTGAAGACGGAGGGGCCGCGCACCAGAATTTCGCCGTCCTCGGCGATGCGGACTTCGAGGTTGGAAAGGATTTTGCCCACGGTGCCGATGCGGTGATTGACCGGGGTGTTGACGGCGATGACGGGGGAAGTTTCGGTTAAGCCGTAGCCTTCGTGGATGCGGATGCCGACGGTGGCGTACCATTCGGCAAGTTCGCGGCCCAGAGGCGCGCCTCCGGAGATGAAGGTTTCGACGTTGCCTCCCATGCCGGCGCGGATTTTCGAGAAGACCAATTTGTTCGCCAGCTTCCAACTGGGAGAAGTAGGAGTCTTTCCCGCAAGAATTTCGGGCTTGTGGGCGCGGCCGACGGAAAGCGCCCAGCGGTAGATGGCACGCTTGGGAAAGCCCCGAGCGGCGCTCTCGGACTTGGCATAGATTTTCTCGTAGACCCGGGGCACGGATACGCAGAGGCTGGGCCGCACTTCCAGCAGAGTTTTGGGAAGATGCTCCATAAAGGGGCAGTAGGCCAGGGTGACGCCATGGTAGAGCATGGCGAGATCCACATGGCGCGCGGTGACATGGGACAGCGGAAGGAACGAAACGCTGACTAGCCCGGGGCGCATGTCGAAGCCGAGCAGCGAGCAGGCGATGTTGGACGCCATGTTGCCGTGCGTGAGCATCGCGCCCTTGGAGGTTCCGGTGGTTCCGGAAGTGTAGATGATGGTGGCGAGGTCGCCGGGTCGGATGGAGCGAGCGAAGGATTCGGTTTGGGAATCGAGGGTGAGCGGGCCCTGGGTCATGAACCGATCCATGAGGACGGAGGTTGCGGCGAGGTCGCCGGGGATTTGCAGACGATCCATGACGACGATTTTCTGAATTTGGGTTTGGGGAAGAATCGTCTGGATCTTGCGCAGCTGGTGTTCCGTGGAAACGAAGATTACGGTGGCACCGGAGTCGCGCAGAGTGTACGCGGTTTGTTCCGGGGTTAATGTGGCGTAGACCGGCACGGTGACGGCGCCGAGCAGCAAAATGGCGAAATCGGCGGTGGGCCACTCAGGGCAGTTCTCGCTGAGAATGGCGACACGATCGCCTTTTTGGATGCCCCATTCCTGCAGAGCGCGGGCGGTGGCCGCAACGTTCCGGTGGAAGTCCGAGGAAGAGATAGGCAGCCACTTGCCTTCCTGCCGGTAAAGCATGACGCGGTCGAGGTTGCGCTCGGCGGCGGTAAAGAAGATATCGTTCAGAGTAGCGAGGCTCATGGCGGGGTGGAATCGTGATCTGGAAATGAATGTACTGGTTTAGGGTTCGATTGGGCAATGGGAAAGGTGGGAGGGCCGGTACCGATTGGCGTCCTGGGCTGCTTTGGGCGGCGCAAATGCGAAGCTGAAGAACTTGAAGTGCCTCGGGGGCTAAAACCCGAATTCGTGGCGTGGCAGTATCGCAGCGTTGCAGCGCTGCGTCACCCAAAATCACTTTCAAGCGATTGGGATCTCGAAGGAAAAGACCGAACCGCGGCCGAGTTGGCTGGTGACGCTGACCACTCCGTTGTGGGCTTCGACGATGGCCTTGGCAATGGCCAATCCCATGCCAGTGCCTTGCACGCTATAGCGCTGGTCGCGGCCGCGGTAGAACTTGTCGAACACCAGCGACTGCTCGAAATCGTCGATGCCGGGGCCGTGATCGGTGACGCTGGTGACGATACGGCCTCCCTTTTGTTCCGCGGTTATGGTAATGGGAGCGGCAGGGGGGGAATACTTGGCGGCGTTTTCCAGCAACTGTTTGAGGACTTCGGCGATGCGGGCGGAATCCACGCGCACCTTGGGCAATGATGCGGGGACGCGTACTTCCAGCGGATGCTGCCCCAGAACTGTTCTGGAATCTTCCACCGCCGACTCGATCACAGTGGCGATTTCCACGGGGGCAAGATGCAGTTCGACCTTGTGGGCATCGAGCTGGGCCATTTCGGTGGTTTCGCCAACCAGGCGGTCGAGGCGATCGGTCTCTTCGTTAATGACGGTCAGCAACTCGCGGCGCTGCGCATCGTCAAGGTTGTAATCGGAGAGCAGACTGGTAACAGCCGCCTTGATGCCGGTCAGCGGTGTGCGCAGTTCGTGGGTCACGGAGTCGAGCAGGACGGTGCGCAGGTTTTCACTCTGGCGTGCCGCTTCGGCTTGAGAGAGTTTTTCCATGGCTCCGGCGCGCTCGATGGCGATGCCGATCATGCTGCCGAGGGCCTCGAGGGTGGCGCGCGAGAGCGCAGGTCCGGCGATGCCGACGGCTCCAGTGGTACGGGTCCCCAAGTGCAGAGGGGTCAGGGAAATTCCGCGCTGCGAATCGATGACCGGCTCACCGCGAGAACTGACCATTTGCAGGTCCTGCACAGGGAACCAAGTGGCTTTTGGATCGGTGCGGTAGACCTGCTGCGAACTGAGCAAGTAAATGGCGGCGGCCTTGGCGCCGAAACCGTCGCAGACATAGGCGGGAATCGCATTGAGCAATTCGGCCACGTTGTCGGTGGCGAGCAGGCGCTGGCTGAAGGCGTAGAGACGCTCGACATCGCGGCGTCGCTGGTTGGCGTCAGCCGTTTGCCGGCGGGCGCGGTCCGCGAGTTCACTGGCGATCCCGGCGGTTACGAGAAAGGCGAAGAGCGCAACCCAGTTTTGAGGGTCGCGGACGGTGAAGGTCCCGATGGGGGGAAGAAAGTAATAATTGAACGCAAGCGTGCCCAGCACTGCGAGAAAGACGGAGAAGCGAAATCCCCAATATGCGGCAACCCACAGCACCATGAGCAGGAAAGTTAAAGCTACGGTGGTAGGGTTTACGTGGACGATGCGCCGGCAAATCTGGGCCACGAGTTCGGCGGCAACCAGGCAGGCGCTGTAGCGGAATAAGTGCTGCGGCCAGCGGGGCTTCACGGGCACGATTGTAACGGAAGCGAAGCAAACGCGCGAAGCCGAAAAAGGCTTTTCACCGCAGAGGCACAGAGACACAGAGAGGACAAAAGAAAAAACAAGAATCACCAGAGATTTTTCTCTGTGTCTCTGTGACTCTGTGGTGAAGCGCTTTTAGACCTTCGCGCCCCCGGTCCGTATGACAATCAAATTCGACAATTTCCCTTCGGGCGTGGAGAATAAACGGCGATGCCTAAGAGTCCTGAAGAATGGCTAAAGGAAGTGGACACCGAGCAGCGGCCGGCGGTGTTCAAGTTGTTTCTGGGTTACGCCCCGGGCGTGGGAAAAACCTATGCCATGTTGAGCGAGGGCGTGCGGCGGGCCAGCCGCGGCGAAGAAGTAGTGATCGGCGTGGTGGAAACGCACGGGCGGAAGCCGATCGGGGAGCTGTCTTCGCGGCTGGAGACAGTTCCGCGCAAGAAGCTGGAATACAAATCGACCATCTTCGAAGAGATGGACGTGGAGGCCATTCTGGCGCGCAAACCGCATGTGGTGCTGGTGGATGAGCTGGCGCATACCAACATTGAAGGCAGCAAGCACGCCAAGCGCTATGAGGATGTGTTTGAGTTGCTGGATGCGGGGATCGACGTTCTTTCCACTCTGAACGTGCAGCATATCGAGAGCCTGGCGCCGACAATCCGGGGCCTCACGGGCGTGCAAGTGCGGGAGACGGTGCCGGACTGGGTGATCCGGCGGGCGGGCGAGATTGTGATGGCGGACCTGACGCCCCAGGCGTTGCAGACCCGCATGAGACGCGGAGATATCTATCCGCTGGAGCGGGCAGATCGGGCGCTGGCGAATTTTTTCCGGACCACAAATCTGGTGGCGCTGCGCGAACTGGCGTTGCGCCAGGTGACCCAGGCGGTTGACCGCACGCTTTCGGAGCTCAAGAACGAAGATGGGCAACTGTTGCAGGTGCGGGAGCGGATTGCGGTGTGCATCAGTTCGAATCCGGCGGCGCAGTATTTGATTGCGCGGGGGGCGCGCATGGCCCAGGCCATGGATGGAGACCTGTTTGTGTTTTACGTGGATACGGGTGCGGATGAGAGCAACGAGAACCAGCGGACTCTGGCCGACAACGTGCGTTTCGCGGAAAGCGTGGGCGCGAAGGTGGTGAAGGCCGAAGGCAAGGTGGTGGCGGAAAAGGTTGCGGAATTCGTGCGCGAGAATCACATTACGCAAGTTGTTTTCGGAAGGTCGGCTACGAAAGGGTGGAAAAGGTATTTCTATCTTTCCGCCATTCATAAGTTTTTGCGCGATACGCCCGCGGTGGATGTTCACATTGTGACCCAGGAAATGCGGTGAGCAGGAGATGACAAACGAGCACCGGCGAATCCTGGTGGTGGATGACGAGCCGCAGATCACGCGGGTGCTGCGCACGACGCTTTCGGCGCAGGGGTACGACATCCGCGTGGCCAATGACGGGGAGATGGCGCTGGAGTTGATGAAGAACTGGACGCCGCATGTGTTGATCACGGACCTGGCCATGCCGAATCTGGATGGAGTCGGCCTGTGCCGCCAGGTGCGGCAGATGTCGCAGGTGCCGATTATCGTGCTCTCGGTGCGCGGGCAAGATCGCTCGAAGGTGGAAGCGCTGGATGCGGGAGCCGATGACTACGTGACCAAACCGTTCAGCATGAACGAACTGCTGGCGCGAATCCGGGCGCAATTGCGGCGGAGCCCGGAGATCGAGGAACAGTCGAGCGCGATTACCGCCGGGGATTTTTCCATCGATCTGGATGCGCGCTTGGTCAAGGTGAGAGGGGAAGAGGTTCATCTCACGCCCAAAGAATTCGACTTGCTGGTGTATCTGGCGCGGCGTCCGGGCAAAGTGGTGACGCACCGAACGTTGCTGGCCGCCATCTGGGGACCAAATAGTACGGAGCAGCCGGAGTACCTGCGCGTCTTTGTCGGACAGTTGCGAAAGAAAATTGAGACCGATCCTTCCTCGCCGAAATATTTGCTGACCGAGCCCTGGGTGGGGTACCGGTTCGAACCCGGGTCGTAGACCCTGCATTTTGTCGGGCTTCCGGCCTTTACGAACATTTTATGGACCCTTTATTCGGCCTTTCTGCGATTGCGTGTCCAATAGCCGTTGTGGCTGAAAAAGCAGCCCGCACAAACGACGCGGTTAGGGAGATCAAGGGTCATGTGGATCAACGAAGTAGCACCGGAACGGTTGGCCGAGCTTTTCCATCACTATCATCAGGCGCTGACGCCGGCGCAATCGGGTAAGGGCAGCGAAGGGCGCGGCTCGTGGAGGGAAGTCCCCCAACCGGAGAAGAGCCGCCTGGTGGCGGCGGCGCGGTTGGCGCTGCTCGAACTGGAATCGATGACCAATGACCGGGCCAAGTCGCGGCAGTATTTTGCCCAGCCCGGCGAAGCGGAGTGGGGGTGCTGAGCGATCGTCTGGTAGTAAGCCACTTCATCAGCGTGGGGAAGTAGCGGAGATCCGCCGCAGGGTCGTCAGCGTCAATGTCGCTGTTGGTGCGTCTGCCTTATTCTCAATGTGGGAATGAGATGTATGGCTTTACGAAATCTTTAGGGGTTCCTTACCTCCTCCTTACACCTGAAATGTTTTACTGAACAGTTTGGGCGCGGGTCTGCGCAAAGGTTCAGGAAGCGGGATATGCGGGCGGCCTGGGTAGTTACAGCCATCGCTTTGGGAGCGGCCGCGTTCATGCTGAGGTTTCTGACAGCCTTGCTGCGCGAGAATGCACCATCGGCCTGCTATGGGGTGAGCCAGTCGGACCGGAACCGCAGAAAAAAGAGGAACATCTTACAGTTCTGTGCGGCATCTATTTTGATGACGATTGCTGCGCTCCAGAAAGCGACCGCGGCGTAGTGGAGGGAGATTCATGCGAAAAAATGCGCTTCAGGTCTTTCTGCTTTCGATGTTCGTCCTGCTTCTGCCAGCCTGGGCTGGCGCTCAATCGAACCAAGACGCGGCTACGTCTTCCTCGAACGCCGGCTCTAGTTCGGCTGCACCAACAGAACAGCAGGAAATGCGCGATGAATTGAAGGCATTGCGAGCCGAAGTGGAGCGCCTGCGCGCCGAAGTCGAGCAGCAGAAGGGCACGGCGCCATCGTATGATCGTAGCGAGGCCGCGCCGGGGGCGCCAGCGAGGACCGGCCCGGGGCCCAGCCTTCCGACCGTAACGGCGGCGAACTTTGGCAGCCCGAGCGCCACAACCACCACTACTCCTGTACCTGCAGGATGGTTGGCACAGCCCCCAAGTCCGTCTTCCCCAAGTCAATCTCCCGATGCCGCACCGGCAAAAAAAGAAAAGATCGTGCCCTTTTCGGACTGGGATTGGATCTGGCTGAATGGCAATCCGCGCACCAAAGACGCAGCTTTCGATTCAAAATTCTTCACCCCGGAAATCCGGGCCGATATTACCTACACCTACGATTTCAACAAACCGCAGGACAACACGATAAGTGGATCGAGCGAAATATTTCGCTCCAACGAAATCCAGTTGGAACAACTTGGCCTCGGCGGTGACTTCCACTACGACAACGTTCGCGCACGGTTCATGACCCAGTTTGGCATGTATTCCGAAACGACGCCGCGCAATGACCCCAGTCCGGCCAAGGGCCAATGGGATCTCGACACGGCCTATCGCTACCTGGCAGAGGCTTATGGTGGCTACCACATTGATGCGTTGAACGGAATCAACGTGGACGCCGGCATTTTCCTGTCTTACATTGGCCTGTTCAGCTATTACAACTTCGACAACTGGGCCTATCAACCCTCGTACGTTTCCTCGAACACGCCCTGGTTCTTCAATGGATTGAGAGTTCAAATTTTTCCCAATCCCCACCTTAAGATCGAGCCGTGGTTCATTAATGGATGGCAGTCGTACGGTTCAGCCAATTCTCGCAAAGGGTTGGGAGGACAGATCAAGTGGACTCCGCGGCCCTGGGTGAACGTGATCTCTAACAATTATGGTCTCGGCCACGATGACCTTTACATACCGAACCGCGGCCGCATCCATACTGACGACAGCATCGAGATAAAGTATTTCGACAGACCGGGAAAGACCGTCGACAAGATGGCGCTCTCCTTCACCGGCGATATGGGTTGCGAGTTTGGCCCCAGCACGACCACCTCGACAGGCGTATATCTACAAGGCGTGGGCTGCCACGGTAACAAAAAGGACGTGAACTCGGTTGGGGGTGACTATTTCAACGCGGGAATCAATCCTAAGCAGAGCTTCATCGGCTACATGCTCTACAACCGCTTCTGGTTCAAGAAAGACCGGTACGCATTGACAGTCGGCGGAGGCCAGATCAACAATCCCGGACGCTATCTGGTTCTGGACCCTCCCATCAATGGAGAAACGGCAGAGTCGGCGGCGATCAATGCACCCTACTTTACCGGGAATCCCTCGGACCCGTTCAAGGCCTGGGATTCTTCGGTTACATTCGACTACATGCCCAGCCAGTACATCACGTTCCGCTGGGAATACGATTATCGCCATGCCAGTGTGCCGTACTGGTCGGGCGCGGGAGGAATCACGCCGCCAGGTTCGGGTGGGGTGCCTTTTACGAATAATGGATATCCTCAATTCTACGCATGCAACAACGGAAATTCGTCCATGACGGGGAACCTCAGTGCCGCGGAAACGGCTTGCGGCAGCCCCGGCAGCACCGGCAGCGTATGGTTTCCCGATCTGCGCCGGGACGAGCAGTTCTTCGACATCGATATCATGGTCAAGTTTTAGTGGCGCGAGGAAGTCATAGTGAGTGAAATGAAAAGCAGCGAATCCGAGGAGTTGCGACTCGGACGGCGGACTGGAAGGAATGCGTTATGCAAGACGTAATATTCCTGGGTGTGACGATTCTATTTTTTGTGATTTCGCTGGCGTACATACATTTCTGCGAGCGGGTACGCTGAGGAGCTTATGGGACCGATCATCATGCTGATCATTTGCGCGGGATTGCTGGTTTATCTCGTGTATGCCATGTTGCGGCCGGAGAAATTTTGATGACGGCGAACGGATGGTTGCAAATCCTTTTTCTATTGGCGGTGGTGCTGCTGATCACCAAGCCACTGGGATCGTTCATGGCGCGAGTATTCAGCCGCGAGCGGACATGGCTGGATCCGGTGATGCGCCCGGTGGAACGCATTCTCTACCGGCTTACGGGCGTGGACGAGAGCCACGAGATGGACTGGAAAGAATACGCGCTGGCTCTGCTTTTATTCAGCGGCGTTTCCATGATTCTGCTTTATGTTCTGCAGCGGGTGCAGTTGTGGCTGCCGGGGAATCCGCAGAAGCTGGCCGGCGTGCCTCCGGCGCTGGCGTTTAACACCGCGGCTTCGTTCACCACCAACACGAACTGGCAGAATTATTCGCCCGAGACCACCATGAGCTATCTGACACAAATGGTGGGTCTGGCGTATCACAACTGGGTTTCGGCGGCGGCGGGCATGGCGCTGGCGATCGCCTTCATCCGCGGTATTTCACGGCGCGAACAAAAAACCATTGGAAATTTCTGGGTGGACCTGGTCCGCGGCACGTTGTGGATTCTGGCTCCGCTGTGCCTGGTGGGCGCGCTGCTGCTGGTGTCGCAGGGCGTGGTGCAGAACCTCAAGCCGTATGACACGGTGCAGTTGGTCGATCCGTATCAGACGCCGCAGCTTGGCTCCGACGGCAAACCGGTAAACGGGCCTGACGGCAAACCCTTGATGCAGACCGTGAGTCAGCAAGTGATCGCGCAGGGGCCAACGGCTTCGCAGGAGATTATCAAAGAACTCGGCACGAACGGTGGCGGCTTCTTCAACGCCAACAGCGCGCATCCGTTCGAGAACCCTACGCCGTTCACGAATTTCCTGGAGATGTTTTGCATCCTGGCGATTCCTTCCGCCTTAACTTACACGTTGGGAAGCATGACCGGCTCCCGGCGGCATGGGTGGGCAGTATGGGCGGCGATGGCTTTGCTGTTTCTGGCGGGAGTGACTACGGCGTATTGGGCGGAGGCGCGGGGCAACCCTTTAGTTACTGCCGCGGCACAACATAGCTCACAGCGTTCGTCGTCTGCTCAGCAAGCTGTGGGCAATCTCGAAGGGAAAGAGGTCCGGTTCGGCGTGGCGAACTCAGCGCTGTTCGCAACCGTCACGACCGACACGAGCTGCGGCGCGGTTAACTCGATGCATGACTCGTTCACGCCGCTGGGCGGAATGGTTCCCTTGATCAACCTCATGCTGAGTGAGGTGATCTTCGGAGGAGTGGGCGCCGGCATGTATGGAATGCTGGTCTTCGTCATTCTTTCCGTCTTCATTGCCGGACTGATGGTGGGGCGCACGCCGGAGTATCTGGGAAAGAAGATCGAAGCCTACGACGTGAAGATGGCGATGCTGGTGATTCTGATTTTTCCGCTGGTGATTTTGGTGTTTACGGCGATTTCGGTTTTGTACAACTTCGGCACTTCCGCCATCTCGAATGCGGGTCCGCACGGATTCACCCAGGTGCTTTATGCCTTTACCTCCTCGGTGGCCAACAACGGCTCGGGTTTCAACGGATTTAGCGGAAATACGCCCTGGTACAACACGTCGATGGGCATCGCTATGCTGCTGGGGCGTTTCATGATGATTCTGCCCATGCTGGCGATTGCCGGCAATCTGGCGGGCAAGAAACAGACTCCGGCAACGCTGGGAACTTTCCCGGTGACGGGACCGCTGTTTACGGTTCTGCTGATCGGCGTGGTGGTGATTGTAGGCGCGCTGACATTTTTTCCAGCACTCAGTCTCGGGCCAATTCTGGAACACCTGCTGATGCAGGCGGGTAAAACCTTTTAGCGGGCTTTCTTAGGAAAATACTTCAGGCGAATATGGCGAAAGCAAAACGCAGTCTGTGGGACATGAAGATTGTGCGCCGAGCGGCGTGGGATTCGCTGGTCAAGCTGCATCCCGTGACCATGATGCGCAATCCGGTGATGTGCGTGGTGGAAGTGGGCAGCGTGGTAACGACCGTGCTGCTCTTTCTGGAGCGGGCCCACGGCGGGTTCGGATTCAATCTGCAGATCACGCTGTGGCTGTGGTTCACGGTGTTGTTTGCCAACTTTGCCGAAGCCATGGCCGAGGGCCGCGGCAAGGCCCAGGCCGATGCGCTGCGGCGCGCGAAAGCCGAGACCATGGCGAACCGCCTGCTTCCCGACGGGAAAACAGAAACGGTGCCCGGGTCGAAATTGCGTTCGGGAGACATGTGCCTGGTGGAGGCGGGCGAGTTTGTTCCCGGCGATGGCGAGATCGTGGAAGGCGTGGCGTCGGTGGACGAGTCGGCGATCACGGGTGAGTCTGCGCCGGTAATTCGTGAAGCGGGCGGCGACCGCTCGGCGGTAACGGGTGGAACGCGCGTGCTGTCGGATTGGGTGAAGGTGAAGATCACTTCCAATCCCGGCGAAACATTTCTGGATCGCATGATTGCGCTGGTGGAAGGCGCCGAGCGGCAGAAGACTCCGAATGAAATCGCTTTGAACATTCTGCTGGCGGGGCTCACGATCGTATTCCTGCTGGCTGTGGTTACTCTGCAGCCCTTCGCGATTTATGCGGGTGCTCCGCAGACGGTATTCGTGCTCGTCTCCCTGCTGGTGTGCCTGATTCCTACCACGATTGGCGGATTGCTTTCGGCGATTGGCATCGCGGGCATGGATCGGTTAGTGCAGCACAATGTTCTGGCCATGTCAGGACGCGCGGTGGAAGCCGCGGGCGATGTGAATACGCTTTTGCTCGACAAGACGGGAACCATCACGCTGGGCAATCGGGAGGCTACGGAGTTCATAACGGCGCCGGGAGTGACCGAAGCGATGCTGGCGGATTCGGCGCAGCTCTCTTCGCTGGCCGATGAGACGCCCGAGGGGCGCTCGATTGTGGTGTTGGCGAAACAGAAATATGGATTGCGCGGGCGTGAAATAAGTTCGCACGACGCCGAGTTTATTCCGTTCAGCGCCACGACTCGCATGTCGGGTGTGAATCTGGACGGACGCGCCATCCGCAAGGGTGCGACGGATGCGATTGCCAAGTATTTGGAAGAGCAGGGCAATGCCTTGCCCGGGGAAGTGCGCGCGGCGGTGGACGCGATTGCACGCTCTGGAGGTACGCCCCTGGTGGTGGCGGAGAATGGCCGCGCTTTGGGAGTGATCCACCTGAAAGACATTGTGAAGGGCGGCATGCGGCAGCGCTTCGATCAGCTGCGCGCGATGGGAATCAAGACGGTGATGATTACTGGGGATAATCCGCTGACGGCCGCGGCGATTGCAACCGAAGCCGGCGTGGACGATTTCCTGGCGCAGGCCACGCCGAAGGACAAGCTGGATTTGATTCGCCGCGAACAGGGTCAGGGAAAACTTGTAGCCATGACTGGCGACGGCACCAACGATGCGCCGGCGCTGGCGCAGGCCGACGTGGGCGTCGCCATGAATACGGGCACGCAGGCGGCGAAGGAAGCCGGCAACATGGTGGACCTGGACTCGAATCCGACCAAGCTGATTGAGATCGTGGAGATCGGGAAGCAATTGCTGATGACGCGCGGCGCTCTGACCACCTTTTCGATTGCGAACGACGTAGCGAAATATTTTGCCATCATCCCGGCAATGTTCGCCGGGACATTTCCGGTTCTGCAGGCGCTCAACGTGATGCGGCTGGCGACCCCGCAGTCGGCCATATTGTCGGCGGTCATCTTTAATGCGCTGATCATCGTGGCGCTGATTCCGCTGGCGTTGCGCGGCGTGAAATATATTCCGCAGGGAGCGGCCATCCTGCTGCGCCGAAATTTGCTGGTCTACGGCGTGGGCGGCGTGATCGTGCCATTCATCGGAATCAAGCTTATCGACTTGCTGATTGTGCGGGCAGGGTTGGCGTAGAGGCGACTATGAAGAAGAATGTGATTACGTCAGTACTGATGACGCTGGTGACCACGGTGCTGTTTGGCCTGCTGTTCCCGCTGCTGGTTACGGGGCTGGCGCAGGTTTTGTTTCCGAAGCAGGCCAATGGAGAGTTGCTGTCGCGGAATGGCCACGTGGTGGGATCGAGTTTGATCGGGCAATCGTTTTCATCCCCGGGATATTTTCACTCGCGTCCATCCAGCGCCGGAACGGGCTATGATGCAGGTAACTCCAGCGGATCGAACCTCGGGCCAACTAATCAGTCTCTCATTGCGCGGGTGCAGGGAGACGCGGACCGCCTGCAGGCGGAGAATCCCGGGGCTGCAATTCCGATGGATTTGCTGACGACCTCGGGCTCGGGACTCGATCCCCACATCTCCCCGGAGGCGGCGGAATTTCAGGTGCCGCGCATCGCGAAAGAGCGCCGGCTCAGCGAGGACAAAGTTCGCGAAGCAATTCGCCAGCATACGGAATCGCGGCAGTTTGGATTTCTTGGCGAGCCGCGGGTGAACGTACTGGAATTGAATCTTATGCTGGATGAAATCGCGCCGAAGCCGGTAACGCACTGAAGTTACTTGCGGAACTAACCTAATCCACTGCATCATATCGGCCAGCCTGGCTGAGAAGCACCACCTCGCAGACAAGAAACTAAAGAGTATCTATGGTGTTTATGCGGGTATGGATAAGATCGAAGTCAGGCCTTCTGTATATCCATCGAGGAAGACATCATGAAGAAACATAAGCAGTGGTGGAACTGGACAGTGGTTGTGGCGGGCTTGGCATTCATGCTGCAAGCGCCAATCAGCGTAAAGGCGCAGGACGCGCAAGTTGTGCAGGATGCGCAAGGAGCGCCCGATGCGCAGAATTCGCAGGATCCTCCCAGCCGCGTGGCGCGGCTGAATTATATGGAGGGATCGGTGTCGTTTCAGCCCGGCGGGGAGAATGATTGGGTTGACGCCGTGCTGAATCGCCCGCTGGTGACGGGCGACAATCTTTGGGCGGATGACGATTCGCGCGCTGAAGTACATATCGGATCGACTGCGCTGCGGCTCGGCCCAAAGACTGGGATTACATTGCTCGAGGTGAGCGACCGGGCGGCGCAGATTCGTCTGGCGCAGGGGTCGCTGATTGTGAAGGTCCGGCACGTGGACGACGAAGACTCCTACGAGATCGACACGCCGAACGTGGCCTTCGTTGTGATGCAGCCGGGGGACTACCGCATCGATGTGGATGCGGACGGCAATCGAACTGATGTAACAGTGTGGCGCGGACGCGGCGAGGTTGCCGGCGGTGGGTCCTCCTACACAGTTGTTGCCAGTCAGCATGCCACGTTCACTGGCACCGATCAGTTGAACTACGATCTCGCCCAGATTCCCGGCCAGGACGGTTTTGACAGCTGGGCGTTCGAGCGCGACCAGGATGAAGAGCGCTCGGATTCGGCAAATTACGTTTCGCGCGAGATGACCGGCTACGAAGACCTGGACGAGTATGGCAGCTGGAGTTACGTCGCCGGCTATGGTCCATGCTGGCGGCCCACAGGAGTTGCCCTTGGGTGGGCGCCGTATCGCTTCGGCCATTGGGTTTGGGTTGGACCGTGGGGTTGGACGTGGGTGGAAGATGAACCCTGGGGCTTTGCGCCTTTCCACTACGGCCGTTGGGCCTTTGCCGGCGGCGCGTGGCTGTGGGTTCCGGGACCGAGCGTAGTTCGGCCGGTGTATGCTCCGGCGCTGGTGGCCTGGGTTGGCGGCAGGCCAGGATTCAACTTCGCGTTCGGAGCGGGAGTGGGATGGTTCCCGCTGGCTCCCGGAGAAGTATTTATCACGGGCTACCGCGTGAGCCGCACTTATCTGAACCGGGTGAACATCACCAATACGGCGGTGAATGTCACGAGGGTTACCAACGTCTACAACAGCGTCAGTCATGGGAACGTGAACGACGTTACGTATGCGAACCGGAATGTGAACGGCGGCGTGACGGTGGTTTCGCGTGACACGTTCGTGAATGCGCGGCCGGCGGCGCGGAATGCGGTATCGGTGCCAGCGAGAGAACTCGCCGCGGCGCCGGTGTCGAGCACGGCTGCGGTCGAGCCGAGCCGGAGCAGCGTGTTGGGCGCGGGAAGTCCGGTGACGAACAGGCCGCCGGCAGCGGTGACCAGCCGTCCGGTAGTGGCCCTGAGGACGCCGGCTGCGATGCCGCGTTCGTTCGATCAAAGGCAGTCGCAGGCGGGCGGGCATCTGAATCAATCGTCATCATTGGTGCGGCACGAAGCGCCGGGTCGGCCGGTACCGGTTGCTCCAGTGTCGCGGCAGGCGCAATCGGAAGATGGCTTCCGTTCGTTTGGACAACCCAGTGGCGGAAGCAACCAAGCGAAGACGCCGCCGCGGGTTTGGGAGGCGCAAGGGACTCCGGAGCCAGAGAATAGCAATCAAGCTCAACCCGAGAATCGGACTGCGCCGGCGCAGCGGTGGTCGCATCCGCTGGCCAAGCCGGTGGCTCCCGTGCAGCAGGGAAACGCACAGCAACAGCGGGACCAGGAGCAGAAGTTCAGCACCTGGCAGCAGCAGCGGCCCGCGCCGGCTCCAGCGCAGCCAAAGCAGAGTTCGCATCCGCCAGCGGAGAGTCACGCGAGCCCTCCTAAGAAATGACGTTGACGCGAACTGGCGGCCTGCGGTCTGATAGGGTTCGCATGCAATACGGTCGCCAAGCGTACCGAAGTGAAAGCAGAGAGGAAAAATAGCGCCGGGAAACGGGGAAGCCCGCTCCCGGCGCAGTTGTTTTGCGCATTCCGATTATGAGCGAACACGAGCGCCCGGCAATGAACTGGATGGATGTTCTCTGGCTGCTGTTTCTGGCCGGATTGGCGGCGCTGCCGCCGGTGGCGGAGATCCATAAACAGCTCACGCTGCTGGCTATTGGAGTGGTGCAGCTAAGCGAGGGCTGGCTTCTGGCGAGGGTTCCGCGGAGGGGCGCGACGTATATCGTCCTGCTCAAGATCGCGCTGGCGACCTTGCTCATCGATCACACCGGCGAGCTGAGCATTAACAGCAGTTACTATCCCATCTATTATCTGCCGGTGGTCACGGCGGCGGAATATTTTAGTCCGTTGGCCACGCTGTTGTGGACGGCCTTGGCCTCGGCCGCTTACTGTTCGTATCTTTATCCCGCACTGCAGGAATACGAAATCAATGCGGAAAGCTACGGATTGCTCGCTATCCGCATTCTCTTCTTTTTTCTGGCGGCGATGGTGGTGAACCGGTTCGTGGTGGAAAATCGGCGTCAGACGAAACTGTATCAAGAGTTGGCGGAGACGCTGGCCGAAACCAACCGCAGGCTGGAGCAGGCGCAGGAAGAGGCGCGGCGTTCGGAGCGGCTGGCGGCGTTGGGGCAAATGTCGGCGGGACTGGCGCACGAGATTCGCAATCCGCTGGGAGTGATTAAGGGATCGGCGGAGATGCTGCATCAAAAGCTGGGGGAATCGAATCCTTTGGCGAGCGAACTGGCGGGCTATATATCGAGCGAGACCAATCGTTTGAGCGCGCTGGTGACGCGGTTTCTGGATTTTGCGCGGCCGCTGCACGCGGAGTTAGCTCCGCAAGAAATTACCGGGGTGCTGGATCGCGCGCTGCATTCGGTATCGTTAACCCACAAGGACGAAAATGGGTTGGTGCGAGTGGAGCGTGAGTATCAGGCAGACGTGCCGCTGGTTCCTTTGGACGAGAGTCTTTGCGAACAGGCATTCGTGAATCTGATTCAGAATGCTTACGACGCCATGGGCAGCGGCGGCGGAACCTTGCGGGTGAAGGCCGCGAAGGCAAATAATGCGAACCGGGCTGGAGTGGAGGTGCGGATCGAAGATACGGGGCCGGGCATTCCAGAGGAACTGCGGGAGCAGATCTTCAATCCGTTTGTGACTACGAAGAAAACGGGAGTAGGGCTGGGGTTGTCGATCGTATCGAGGATTATTGACGGCCATCATGGAACGATTCGTGTGGAGAACGGTCGGGATGGGAGCAGTCCCAAAGGAGCGCGGTTCGTAATGTTTTTCCCGGCGAGTGATGAGGTTCCGGGAAGTCTTGCATCTCAGAAGAGTTGAACGACGAGCGACTTCATAACATGCCGACCATTTTAATTGTCGAAGACGAAGCCAAAATGCGGCGCCTGCTCGAATTGAATCTTGGCGAGGACGGCTTCAGCACGCTTTCTGCCGGGGACGCCGAGAGCGGGCTGAAGCTTTTGCGGGAGAGCACCGTCGATCTGGTGGTGACGGATCTCAAGCTGCCGGGGATGAATGGTCTGGAGTTTTTGCAGGCGATCAAGCGCCAGAACGCGGCGCTTCCGGTGGTGGTGATGACGGCCTTCGGCACGGTCGAGACTGCCGTGGAAGCCATGAAGGCCGGAGCCAGCGATTATGTTCTGAAACCGTTCTCGCTGAGCGAGATGAGAATGGTGATCCGCAAAGAGTTGGACGTACGTAATCTGCGCGAAGAGAACCGGTCGCTGCGGGAGGCGCTGGGCAAGCGCTATGCGCATCCGAACGTAGTTGCGCGCAGCGCGAAGATGCAGGAAGTGCTGGCCACGGTGGACCGCGTGGCGCCGACGAATTCCACGGTGCTGCTGGGCGGGGAAAGCGGCGTGGGCAAGGATTTGGTCGCGCGCGCGATTCATGAGAAGTCGCGGCGGGCGGCGGGGCCGTTCATCAAGATCAACAGCACGGCGATACCGGAGAACCTGCTGGAGAGCGAACTGTTTGGCTATGAGAAGGGCGCGTTCACGGGCGCGAACGCGAGCAAGCCGGGCAAGTTCGAGTTAGCGGACAAAGGCACGCTGTTTCTGGACGAGATTGGCGATGTGCCGCCGGCGATTCAGGTGAAGTTGCTGCGCGTGCTGCAGGAACGCGAGTTCGAGCGGCTGGGCGGGACGCGCACGGTGAAGGTGGATGTGCGGCTGATCGCGGCCACCAACCGCGATTTGCGCGAAGCGCTGGAGCAGGGGACTTTTCGCGAGGATCTTTACTATCGTCTAAACGTTGTGCCCATCGATATCGCTCCGCTGCGCCAGCGCAAGGAAGATATTCCAGATCTGGTGAATCTTTTTATTTCGCGCTTTGCGGGAGATTCCGGCAAGCCGGTGGAGAGTATTACGCCGGAGGCCATGCAGATTTTGGTGAACTATCACTGGCCGGGAAATGTCCGTGAGTTGCAGAACATCATCGAGCGAGCGTGCGCCCTGGCGAAAAGCACGGTGCTTAAAGTGGAGGACATTCATCTGGATGTGCGTCCGGCGCGTGCGGTGAATGGGACCGGCAACTTTCTCCCCGAAGGTATGACGCTGGAGCAGTGGGAAGATGAAATGATTCGAGAGTCGCTGCGGCGGGCGAATGGGAATAAAAGCCAGGCGGCGCGCTTGCTGGGGCTCTCGCGGAATGCGCTGCGGTACCGGTTGTCGAAGATTGGAATTGCGGATGAGGGGGAGAAAGTCGACTAAGCAAGAGTCAATGTCCGAGTTCATTCCCCTGGCCGAAAACCACCATCTTGGCTGAGGGCGGCCACCGGCTCGGATTCCGCCACCAGCACCTTTGCAGAAGGCTCGATTTTTCCTCCTGAAAACAAACGAGTTATCCTACTTCCTGCTGCCTCGATTTTGGCATGGCAGTTGCTTCGTACCATAGTGCATCAATCTTTTAGACTTCGGGTTTAAGTCAATGGGGTGGGTTCGCGGGAGGTACGTTATGAAAAACGGATTCATAGGAATTCTTGCAATCATAACTTTGGCGCTGGCTGGAGTTCTTACGGTCAGCGTACAGGCGCAAACTACCGAGGAGGGTAAAGGTCCTTCGGAGCAGCCCAGCGCGCCAATGGAAATAGGACTGCCTCAGGCCCCGCAACCTCCGCAAGCCGGGCCGCCGCCTCAACCCGGGACGCCGCCGCCGGGGCAGCCTCAGGCGGGACCACCGCCCCAAATGGGAGAAGAAGCTCAACCTGGTGGGCCGTCGGGCGAAGGACCGGCAAAGGTTGACCAAGGCGTGGGCCGCATCAGCATGACTCATGGTGATGTATCGACGCAGCGTGGAGATTCGGGCACATGGTCGGCAGCCGTATTGAATCAGCCTGTGGTAAACGGCGACAAAGTTTCTACTGCGGCGGGTGCGCGCGCCGAGGTGCAACTCGACTTCGCCAACATTCTTCGCCTGGGATCGAATGCGCAAGCCAACATCGCAAACTTTACGCACAAGTATATTCAGATTCAGGTCGGCCAGGGCCTGGCCAATTACTCCGTGTTTGGCGAGAGTGAGGCCGAACCTGAGATCGATACGCCCAACGTCGCATTGCATCCGGCGCACAAAGATGGCGTATTCCGCATTGAAGTCCGGCCCGATGGCGACAGCATCATCATCGTGCGCAAAGGCGAGGCCCAGCTTGCAACCCCGCAGGGCATTGCCGAAATCAAGCTGGGTGACATGGTGACCGTGCGCGGCACCGGCGCCGATGCGCGCTATAAGATCACCCCCGCTCCTGAGCGGGACGATTGGGACCGCTGGAATAGCGATCGCGACCGCATGATTCACGCTGCGGATGCGTGGCACCACACCAACAAGTATTACGTTGGATCGGAGGACTTGGACGCCAACGGGCAATGGGAAAACGCGCCGGATTACGGTCAGGTGTGGGTGCCAGATGAGCCGGATGGTTGGGCTCCGTATCGCGATGGCAACTGGGTATACGAGCCGTACTACGGTTGGACTTGGGTTGGCTACGAGCCGTGGGGATGGGCGCCATATCACTACGGGCGTTGGATGTGGTACGGCAACTCGTGGGCATGGTGGCCGGGACCGGTGTGGGGCGGCTTCTATCGTCCATTCTGGGCGCCGGCGTATGTGTCGTTCTTCGGATTCGGAGGCGGATGGGGCTTCGGTTTCGGCTGGGGCGGATGGGGCGGTTTTGGCTGGTTGCCGATTGGGCCCTGTGACCGCTTCTTCCCATGGTGGGGCGGATATGGCGGACGCTTCGGCGTGGTGGGCTTCAATCGATTTGGCGGCCTCAACCGCTTTGGCGGAATTGCGCCGCTGCATGCGGGCACGCGATTCTCGAACCTGGCGCACATCAACGACGCGCACATCGGAGGCGCGGTGTCCACCGTGGGCGCGGGGAAATTCGGAGCCGGACGAACTACGGCAGTGGCGGCGACTCACGAACAGTTGAGCGGCGCTCACATGATGACCGGCAACCTGCCCGTGGTGCCGTCCCGAACCAGCCTGTCGGCCAGCGGACGGGCTGCCTCGCCTTCCACGATTCATAACAGTGGATCGCAGCATTTCTTCGGCACGCAGAGCGCGTCGCATCCGGAATCGTTCCAGCAGCAGACGGCGCATCTGCAGCAGTCCATGCAGCAGAGCCACTTTAGCCCAATGACGGCGGGACGGGCCACGGGCGCTGCGGAATCTCGGGGGACGTCAACTGCGGGAGCAGGGAAACCGAGCGCGGGGACAACTGCATCTGGCAGGGAAACGAATAATTCCGCGAGCCGCGGCGCGTCGGAGTCGGCTTCGTCAAGCCGGGGCGAACCGAACCGCAGTGAGTGGAAGACGTTTACGCCGCCCTCGCACAGCGGCGCGTCGGCGGGCCGCGGTGGAAGCAGCGCGGGGACCGTGAGCCGGGGCGAGAGCGGCAGCTACTGGAATCGGACCGCGTCGAGTTCGAGTTACTCGCGCGGATCGAGTTCGAGTGCCTACGGGCGCAGCGGTTATTCGCGGCCGCAGCTCAACATGAGGCAGCCGATCGCGCAGCCGCGCTCTTCCGGGAGCTACGGCGGCAGCCGTGGCGGCTACAGCGGTGGCGGGTCGCATAGCGCGCCGAGTTCCGGCGGTGGGCATGCCAGTTCCGGCGGGCATTCTGGCGGCGGAGGCCATCGCTAGAAACGTTTGTGGAAGAACATGGTTTGTGGTGAGGCAAGGTGCTGTAAACGAAGTGAAGGTCAGAGGCGAGAAGGGCGTGCTAAACGGCACGCCCTTTCTCTGTATGAGGGATTGCGAATCTAGAAACTGTCGTCACCTTCGGTGGGGGACTCCTGGTCCGGGGGCTGGCTGTGATCTATCAAGACGTTGTACCCGCCGGAGACGCGCGGCTGATGGGTGGAGCGTAACCGAGACTACCATGCGGACGGTGGAAGTTGTAGTGCTTGAGCCAGGGCGAGAGCTGCTGATCGCGTTCCTCTGAGTTGACGTAGTGGCGGACATAGGCCCACTCGCGCAGGGCGGTTTGAATGAAGCGTTCGGCCTTGCCATTGGTGCGGGGCGTGTAGGGGCGGGTGAAGTGGTGGCGTAGGCCGAGTTCGGCGCAAGCGTGGCGGAACAAGTGGGAGCGGTAGCTGTGACCGTTGTCGGTGAGCAGGCGGCGAATGGGGACGCCGTGCTGGGCATAGAAAGCGACGGCGGCGCGCAGGAAAGCGACGGTGGTGTCGGCTTTCTGGTTGGGGAGCATGCGGGAAAAGGCTAGGCGGGAGTGGTCGTCAATGGCGACGTGTAAGGCTTGCCAGCCGGCGAACTGGGGACGGCCGCGGCGGCGTCCATCGCCGCGCAGGGAGACGCGCTGGTAGCGGGTCATGGCTTTGATGTCGAGGTGGAGCAGATCGCCGGGAGCGGGATGTTCATAACGCACGACGGGTGGGGCGGGATGGAGATGACGCCAGCGGTTGAGGTGAGCGCGCCGGAGGATGCGGCTGACGGTGGCGGGACTGAGGCGGGTGGCTTGGGCGATCTGGTAAGCGGGGCGAAGCTGGCGGCGCAAGGCGATGACCTGAGCGATTAACTGCGACGAGGTTCTGCGCGGGCTGTGCAGCGGACGGGAGGAACGATCCCGCAAGCCGGGCAAACCCAGGGTGCGGTAGCGGCCGAGCCACTTGGCGGCGGTTTTTCGGCTGACGTTGAACGCGGCTGCAGCCGCGTTCAACGTCACCCTCTCGACAATGATTTTCTTGGCTAAAGCCTCTCGACTACGAAAGGTAAGTCGGGCATTCTGGTGAAGGTCCATTCGATCGACTCCTGGGAAGCGGATTGGTCAGCACCATCAGCTTCTCCGGTTCGGAGCGAATGGACTATTCACTTCTTGGGAACAACGTGTTGAAAGATCACAGCTGGCCCAGCCGTACTCTAACACGACACGGGATGCCCCACCCGTGGCAGTTTCACGGGTGGGCTGCTGCGAACTCTCCCTGTATGTTCATTGGCCACAGCTAAATCGTCGCGTTCCTGTTACATCGTTTCTATGCCGACAAACCTGCACCGCTACTACGGCGCTTGGAGCTTCACATCCCCAAAATCTCCTGAGCCCGTCGGCATCGCGGCCCACCCGTGAAACCGCCACGGGTGGGGCATCCAGTTCACGGGGACTGGCCCAGCCTAAATCAACTCGAGGGCGCCCCGCTCAAGCTTTGCTTGGGCGGGGATTTTGACCCTCCTACCCGCGGGCCGGCCCAAGGCGTGCGCCACCCGCAGGGCCCATGGATCGCAAGTTCCCGAAATCGACAACTCCTGTGACATCTAACCTTGTCATCCACAGCCCCAACCGCCGACAATGTCAGCGGAGGAAAACCGGTACCATGATCCATCGCCCGCCGACCACAGCTAAGTCCTTTGTTTCACGTATTTTACACATAAGTCCTTTATCCGACGTAGTTTGCGGGCAATTTCCGGTAGTGGGGCGTCAGCCCACTAGCGAGCTTCCTCCTAACATGATGATTCCAATAGAGCGCCAGATTAGTAAGTCCTTTGTTTCACGTATTTTGCCCCCTAAGTCTTTTAGAAGACGTATTTTACAAGGAGTTTCCTGCTAACGCGATGATTCCAAAAGGGCGATGTGAAAGGTGGGGCAGGGCCCCCAGCAAGAAGATAAAATGCAAGCAAGCAGCCACGTCGGTCGGAGCCGACAACGGAGAACCTGAAGCCTGAAGAACTGAGAACCGAGAACTTGCTGCTACACCGCAGCCTAGGGTCGGGCGTAGGCTGGGCTGTCGGGGTCGGGACGATCGTAGTCGCGCCCGTACTTATTCTTGTGCGCGAGTTCCAGGTTGGATTCGGCCAGGCTGAAGCTCCCGAGGAAAGTCTCTTTCGGGCTGACGGTGATTTCACGCTCCTCGGCGTGCAGCACGTCCGGCGAGACCGAGGGATGGAAGACGTGGATGAGGTAACGGCCGGGGGCGACGTCCTTCATGCTCAGATCGCCATGCGCGTCCGATATTGCGTAGTACGGAGTATTCAGGGCGATCACCACGGCGCTCATCTGCGCGTGGATGTTGCAGAAGATGAAAGAAATGCCCGGCTTGTCGAACTGGACAAAACGGGTTGTGCCGCTCTCATAGAGTCCGAGATCGAAGCGCTTTCCGTCGAACAAAGAAAAAACATTGTGAAAAAAAGGATCGTGGTTGGGAAACTCAACTTCTCCGCCGGCCGGGATTACCAGCAGCGAAGGATGGAAACTCTTGTCCTTCTGAACGAGTTGCGGGATTTGTGAACTCTGCTGCTGCGGCGTTGCGGGCGCAGGCGTATTTCCCACGGGAGTTAGCCAGACAACAAGTTTCGAAGCGTCCTTTACGCGGCGTCCGCTGCGGGTGAGCTGCACTTTGCCCTTGAGATCGGTCCCCTTGAGTTCAGCTTCTTGCGCCGAGGCGAGCGCGCACGGAATCAAGAGCAAGCACAAGATGGCGAGGCGGTGAGCGATGCGGCTCATCAGAAAAGAATCCCCATGGCGAGATTGACCTGGTTGGTCACGCTGCCGATGTCATAAACGGGGAAAGTGTGCAAGCGCCTGAATTCGGCGGAGAGCAGCAAATCGGATCGCGGTCGGTAAACCAGATTGCCCAGCGCGCCCCGATTGCGCCCCAGAATCGTGGCATAGTTGCTGGCGTCGGTGGCGAAGCCCCGGAACGTCACCGGCAAAGGCGTTGTCTTCGGCGAAGGTGCCATTCAGTTCCAGCTTGGGCGTGAGTTGGAATTTGAGTTGGCTCCATCCTCCGGCGGAGTCGAGGCCGCGAATGCTGGTCGACGAATCGTAGGAACCAACCCCATACAGAATGGTTTGGCCGATAGCGCCACTCAGGCCACCTACTGCGCGGCCCCGGTAGAATTCGCCGGAGAGAGCGAGGCGGCGAAGAAGCGGAATCTGCCAATCCGTCATGCCGGCCCAGGCGTCGACGTTGTGGCCCCATGACCAGTTCTGCCGGCCATAGTAGCCTGCCGCACCAAAGCTCAAGGGATGGCCGAACACAGGCCGCGACCACGCAGTGCGGATTGCGTAGGCTGGCTGGCCGGAAGTTTCGCCAGCGGTAGCCGAGCGGAAATACGGATTACTGGGCTGCTCCCAGTCGAGGTTGTCCAGAATTCCACCCTGTAACGTCAGTGTCTGCTGGTCAGAGAGGTCGAAGCGATGCTCCGCACGAAGTTGCGGCGTCCAGCCCCACAGATTTCCCGCGTTGGCAAAGGCTGGAGTCGCCAGCGACGCAAAAGAAGTGGGAGAGAGCGGAGAGATGAAAAGGGAATCCTGGCCGGCGATCACGGAAGTGTGATCCCAGTCGAGGCGCAGGTTGGCCGTCTGTATGTGCGCGATGCCAAAGTTGACTCCGTTGGGAGCGGAAGGAAATCCGCCCGCAAAATCCAATTGCACATTGGCCGAAGTTTTCGCGCCGGCCAGGGTAGGGCCGAAGATTTCCAGGCCAATCTCGGTTTGCCGCAAGGTGGCGCCAAAGCTGGCCTGCGACGTGCTCCCCGGCGCGGGCGGTTGCGCGTAGTCGGGCAGGTCGAGATTATCGGAAGCACCGACGTTCCGAAACGCGTTCATCAAAACAATTCCCGAAAGCCGGGCGCGATACTTGGCGGCCGTTTCCACCTTGGTCTGGTATTGCTCGTCAATTTTCGAGCCCAGCAATTGCGTGGATTCTTCGAGTTTCTGTATGCGGCTTCCCAAGTCAGCAGCGGTGGACGTGGCCGAAGTTGCCTGAACCTCAGATGCCGAAACTGCGGAAGTGGAATTCGCACCCGACGGCGCGGCTTCAGCCGTGGTGACGGAATTATTCACCGCAGCAGTGAGCGGGCCTAGGAGCTTGCGGGTGTCTTGCAATTCCTGGCGAAGTTCCCGCATCTCGGCGCGCGACTGGGCATTCTCGGCTCGCATTTCTTCGATCATCGCGCGCAATTCGCGCACCTGGGAATCGAGTGCACGCACCGAAGCGTCAGCCGCCTGAGACGCTGCGGCGGGCGTGTTTTGCTGCGCCAGACTGCCGGCGCTGAACAGGACAAAGGAGGCTATCGTTATGGCGCTGGAACGAAGCGCACAGGTCCATGGGCTATTCACACATCCTCCCGGGCGACAAACGGATCGTCGTGAAATCTAGAAAAATGGAAAGCGAGGTCTACGGATCCGAATGTCGAATTGAGTTTTCACTCACTTCATCTTCGTGCAGCGGCGCAAGAGTGCGGGATGCCGATTTTTCGCCGCTCTCCCCGACAGAGCCTTGCGCAGTACGGCCGGGGATGGTAATTCGAAAAACGGTTTGAGCGTCCGCGGTGCGTTCCATCACGACTTTGCCCCCGTGATCCTGCACAATTTTCTGCACCACCGTAAGTCCAAGGCCGGTACCGTTCTCCTTGCCGTAACTGACAAAAGGGTGAAACAGCTTCTCGCGAATCGGTTCGGCGATGCCCGGACCGTTGTCGGAAACGGCAATCGTGACCGACGCTCCGGCGCGGCCGATCGTAACCCGAACCCGGCCGTCGCCGCTGGGCGCCGCCTCGCACGCGTTCAGCAGGAGATTGTAGAGGGCGCGTTCCAGTTTGCGTGGGTCGAACCATGCCAATCCCTGGCCATTGCTGTCGACCTCAATCAGAGTCCCCTGGTGCCGCGGGTGCAAGCGCACGGCCTGCATGGCTCGCTGCACGGTTTCGGCGACGCTGGCGTAACTCGGGTTGAGAGATTCCCGGGTGCGGGCAAATTCGAGCAGGGAATCGATGAGGTCGGTCATCTGATTTACGCCGATGCGAACCTCCTGATACAACTCTTCGCGCTGCGCGGAACTCAGCCGGCCGTCGCAAAGGAACTCGGAGTTGGCCACAATCGCGGCCAGCGAATGGCGCAGGTCGTGGGTGATGGAACTGGCCATGCGTCCAATAGTCGCCAACTGCTCGGACTCAAGCAGAGCTTGCTGCGTCTTGAGCAGACTGGAACGCATGCGGTCGAAGGCGGAAGTCAACTCTGCCACCTCGTCGCTTCCCCGGGGATCGAGAGGATGATGGAAATCGCCGTGCTCCAAGGCGCGCACTCCCTCGACCAGGCTGGCCAGCGGACGAGTGAAAGTGTGTGAAATCAGGAACACCAGACCGCTGCCAACCAGCACTGCAGTGAAACCCAGTAGTAGCAGCAGCCGGTTCAGGTTATCGAGGAATTTTGCGGCTTGATCGTAGGAGCCGAGCACCGTCAAACGCACCGGCGTTTCCTGCTGGCTGGAAAGGTCCAGCGAAGTGGCCAGAAAAAGTTCATGGCCGACTTGAACATCGCGCGGGCTATTCTGCGAGGGTCCATTTTGCGACGATCCCGCCGATAACGCACGCAACGCTGGACTCTGCGATTGATCTGGAGGCAGCGTTGTGGCCACGATCTCATCCCCGTAGGAGAACGCGACCTGGCTGGCCGAAACCTTGCTCACTTCGCGGGCCAAACGGTCATCGATTTCGTAGCCGATGATCAGGAAGCCGAGCAGCGGGCCTTCCGTCTTGGAGCCAAAGTAAACCGGCTGAACGAAAGTCTGGTAGAGATGGTGAGCCCCGAACCACCAGTGGCTGGAGTCCGCTTCATTCAAGGATCGCTGGAAGTATTGCTGCGCACCCTCACGCGTGAAGCCTTTCGATTTGGTGTGCAGAGCGACCACCTCACCATTGCGGTTGACCAGTGCCAGAAGATCGCTGCCGGTCAATTGCCACACGTCTTTGGAAGCGTCCTGAATGGTGGCTGGATCGTGTGCCGTCATGATGGCTCGCGTGATGGGAAGGTCGGCCACCAATTCCGCGGAGCGGGTCAGCATGACCTCGCGGTCATGTTGAAAATTCTGGAAGGTGGTGACGGAATTCCGCAGATCCTGAACGATTCCTTCGCGAACGTGCCGCTGCACGCTGTGCCGCACCACCAGAAGGCTCATCGCCGTGAGGCCTGCGGTGATGAGCAGCATGGAGAGCAGAAAGCGCGTGCGCAGCCGCGTCCGGGGCACAAACGTGGTTCCAGACAGTCTGGAAAAAGTCTGCGACGCGGGCTCGGATGCGGGTTCCAAGGGAATCTCAGCGAACGAACTTGTAACCCATGCCATGTACGGTGCGGAAGTGTACTGGACTGGCCGGGTCGCGCTCCAATTTTTGGCGAAGCTTCAGAATGTGATTGTCCACGGTGCGGGTGGAAGGATAATTCTGGTATCCCCACACTTCGTTCAGCAACTCGTCGCGGCTGATCACGCGGTCGGCATTTTGCACGAGGAACTGCAGGGTCTTGAATTCCTGGGCCGTCAGAATCACGACCTTGCCGTCGCGCAGCACTTCCATTTTCTTGAAATCTGCCGAGATGCCATCGAAACTTACCAGGCTGACGTTCGCCGTTCTCGAGGTATGCCGCAGAGCCGCGCGCACCCGGGCCAGAAGCTCCCTGGGGCTGAAGGGCTTGGTTACGTAATCGTCGGCGCCCAACTCCAGCAACAGGACCTTATCGGACACGTCGCTGGTGGCGCTTAACACGACGATGGGCAGCGTAGGCGCGTGGGCTTTCACTTCTTTGCATAGATCGCTGCCGGAAAGCTTGGGCAATCGAAGGTCAAGAATAATCACGGCGGGCGGGGCTGCCTTAAAGCTCTCCAGCGCCGACCGGCCGTCGCCTTGAACCTCAACCGCATATCCCTCGCCTTCGAACAGGCGCTTCAACGCCTTCTGAACCGAAGGATCGTCCTCGACCACCAGGATTCTGCCCATTGGACGTATAGAATTCATTGGATCAACCGTTCTGGCGGCGCTTAGCGGTGTTGCGACTTGATCCATGGAAAGCCATCCTGACTGCATTGGGGACCGCATTCGAACGGCTACGGTGAGCGTCCCCGCGCCCCTGACAAGGGAAGCTTACAACGATTTCCGCCCAATTGTGGTGCAGGGGGCGCGGTTTGACAAATTTTTTACAATTACACATCCATGTAAAAAGCCGTTGCGGCAGAAGGCTTGCAAAGGATTCGGCGCTCTTTGCGGTCAAAAGCTTTTCTCCCGGCAGATATGGCCTGCCGTAAGATAGCAATTGCTTGCCCGAGTCCGCTGAATTCGACGGGTTGCGCGTGGTCCTGGTGGACGTGCGCAATCCTCTCAACATTGGCGCGGCCGCCCGTGCCATGAGCAATTTTGGATTTCCGCACCTCCGGGTCGTGAATCCCTACGAAGTGGCGTTCCGCGACGCGCGCTCGGCCGTGGGCGCCGCCGCTACGCTGGCCGCCGCCGAGGTTTACCAGACCGTCGCCGAGGCGGTGGCCGACTGCTCGTTAGTGGTTGGAACCACCTCCGTCGGGCATCGTGATTTGCAGCATTCCTTAACCCGCTTGGAGGCGGGCGCGCCTCTCATTCGCGCACATCTTACAGTTGGCCCTTGCGCTCTTCTGTTCGGCTCGGAAAAGTTCGGCCTCTCCAACCTGGATATGAGCCATTGCCATTGGCTTATGCACATCCCCACGCGCGACGAACACGCCTCGATGAACTTGGGACAGGCAGTGGCGGTTTGTTTGTACGAACTGATGCGCGATCCGGCTGCGCGGGCGAAGCCAGCCAAGGGAAGTCTTGTTTCATCGAAATCAGCTTCGTCAAATCCAGCTTCGTCAGCCGAGGTCGAACGCATCACGGACACGTTGCTAATCGCACTGCGCGCCAGCGAATATCCCAAGCTGAACACTTCGAAGTCGTTTCACAGCGCGGTCCGGCGTGTGGTGCGCCGTTTTCGCATGCAACAAGGGGACGCGGAATTCCTGCTCGGCATGTTGCGGCAGATGGTGTGGAAGTTGAAGAAAAACAAAAAAGAAGAAACGAAAGATTGAGGAAGCTTGTCTCAGGGCTTCATTTCCGCAGGAAATACCTGCGTGAACGTCCTGCCAAACTGGAAGCGTAGAAGCCACTCGCTGGGCGAGGGCTGCCCGTTCACCTGCGGCGGATCGAACTTCCAGCGGCGAGCCGCGTCCAGCGCGTGATTCGCAAAGTACTTGCTGGTTCCGGCGGAGACGAGCTTTGCCTGAGAAACTTTTCCGGAAGCATCCACCGAAAGCTGAACGCTTATTTTTAACCGGCCCGTGATCGTGTCTTGCGCACTCCGCGAAACCTCCGGCAGAACCTGTTGCAGCACGCTGCCTCGTACAACACCTGTTCGTGTGGGCTTCGCTTTCTCCGCAAACGGAGGCGGCGATTGCTGGGGGTTTGCAGGAGCAGCCTGGGTTTCTGCCGGATGAGTTTCCTCCGGCGGAACCGGCGGCGGTTGAACCATCCATCTTCGTGCCAATAAGACCGCCAGCAGAACCAGCGCAGCCGCGATTGCCAGCACGGTCCACCGCATCGAACGCTTCGTAGCTGCAGGCTTCTCAACCGGCACCGCGGAAGGAAGCTCTGGCACTTTGAGCATGCTTACCACGTCGCCGACGTTACAGCGCTGCCGCGGATCGGGGTTCAGGCTTCGCCGCGCGATTTCGTGGAAAGGTTCTGGAATCGTCTCAGGTATCGCCACCTGACCGCCATTGCCATCCTTGAACTCCGGCTCGTGCTGCGTGAGTGCGGCAACCAGCAGCACGCCAAGAGACCAAACGTCGGTCGCAGGCGATAATCCCACGCTGCCGATTTCGGCCGCGTCATACCCAGTAGTTTCTCTCTTGCAGCGCTCGCCAAATTTGCGCAGGCTGTCGGCGGAGATCTTCAACTGATTATCGGCCGCCATAATATTGGAGGGCTGGATGCGGCCGTGCGCGAGTCCGGCGCGGTGCAGAAAAGCCAAGGCCTCGGCCGTGGGCGGGAGCATCTCCCGAACTTCCGCGGGCGTGAGCGCGCGCAGCGGAAGGATTTGCGCCAAATCCTCTTCCGCGTATTCCATGACGACATACAGCAGCCGCGCGCCGTCCATCTGGCAACGTCCACATTCATACAGACGAAGCAGATGAGGATGCGACAGCTTCGCGCTCTCGGCCCAGCGGGAAAGTTGGGCGTCTTCCTGGGTATGATCAGTCTGGGTATGATCAGTCTCGCTACGATTGGCGGAGAAGACTTCCGCCGGAATCAGCTTGATGGCCGCTTTTTCAGATTTCTGGGTGCCGCGCTCGGTGAGGAATACGCTGCTGTGCCCGGACCCTCCGATCCACTTCCGTAGCGGGAACTTTCCCTGGATGACGCGGCCTTCCCAGGTTCTCGAAACCTCGATCCACCTGTCCATAGGACACGGCTTGCCGAACGGCTATTCTATGCCAGTCGCGTCCGAGGCGTCCGGTTTCGGGAATAGGGTATTTACTCTTCTATAACTGGGGTATCCCCCCTCCCCTGATCTATTGGAATCATCAGGTTATCGGAAAAAACGTGATTAATCTTATGGCCGCAACGACTTGCGGGCAAAATCTTGATTGCAAAGGAGTTGCCTCCCGCCAAATGGGCGGAGAATGATAGTCGGCACTGCCTCCGCTGACATGATCGGTGTTCGGGGCTGTGGATGGCAAGGTTAGATGTCACAATGGCTGCCGATATCCTCCTGAACTCAGAAGGGTGTAGGGGTCCTTCGACTGCGCTGAGGGATTCGCTTCGCGAATCTCTCAGCTTTGCTCAGGACAGCGCGCGGAAAGAACCTAGCGTCCGGTATACAGCTGAAAGGGAGCCCAATAGAAAGGCTTCCGGACAACTCCCTCGGAATGGAGCAGCGAGAGTTTGGCGGAACGGAGGGCGGCGTCGGGAGGTTGGCCGCGCTTCAGTTCGTCGTAGAGGCGGTCCATTAACGTTGCGGTGGAAGCGTCGCTTACTTCCCAGAGCGCGCCGATCACGTTGTGGGCGCCGGCGCGCAGAAATGCCCAGGAAAGGCCGACCAGTCCTTCGCCCGAGTAGGCTTTGTTGCCCGCTCCGTAGCAGGATGAAATGGTAACCAGCTTGGCGTGCAGGGGATGGCCAGTGATGTCGCGGGCATAGAGCTTGAAGGAATCCTGCTCGGCGGAAGAGCAGGAGAGCACGATGGCGGAATCCAGCGGACTTAGTTTGCTGGCGGTGGCGTGGGCCACGAAGTGGATGAAGGAGAACTGGCCGGGGTCGCTGGCGAGATACGCGGCGGGAGTGGCTTGTTCGCCGGCATAAGTGTGGCGCGCCTCGGCGTTGAAATGTCTCTCGACCTTCTCCATCTCGGACGCGGCATTGGGCAAGGGGCCATACTCGGGACTGGAGGCAATGGCGTCGCCGATGAGCAGAAGTTTTCCCGTGCCGCGTTCCTGATGCGCCTGCGAAGCGGCTAAGACGCGCAATGAACTTGCGCTCAGCACGGTGGCGTCTTCGATCCAGAAGTGCAGCTTTGGTTCGGGTGCGAGCAGGGTTTCGAAATTCAGGCTGTCGAGGCTGCCATCGGGGATGAGGATTACTCGCGAATTGCGCGGAATCGATTTCTGGACGGGTTTCAGCAGAACGTCGTAGAGATAGGTGCCGTCGGGATTGGCGGTCTTGAGGACGTCCTGCCAACCGAGCAGCGCCTGACGATATCTTTTCACAGCGTCATCAATTTTGGCCGCGGGCGGCAGGGGGTAGAGCTTCGTTTGGCTCGGCGTGATGGCCCAGAGGTAGGAGCGGTCGCGGCCGAGCCAGTAAAATAGAATCGTTGCGTTGGCGTGGCGTGCGATTTGCTGGGCATTGAGGGTTGCGGCAACGGCTGACTTTATCCTTAGGCCTTCCGCCAGGGTTCGGGCGCGGCTGTAATCGGCTTGCTGCAGGGCGCGCTGGATTTTTCCTTGCGCCACAAGAAAGTGGATGTAATCGTCGTAGAGGTGCGCGGCGTTGGCCAGGAAGGGCAGCTTGAATTCTTCATGCTGCAGCGAGGCTCGCGCGTGTTCGATGGTGGCCAGCGCGTCGCGGTATTGTTTGTCTGCGGCGGTGGGCTGATGTTGTTGTTCGTAGAGTCCTGCTAAGTCGTTTTGCGCTTGCCAGCGTAGGGAGAGGTCACGCTTGGGATCGTTCGCCACCTCATGGAACTTTTCTTCAGCTTCTTTGGGATTTCCTTGACGGGCGGCGACTTGGCCCTGGACGAGAATGGCAGGGAGTTCTGACTGCCGGTCGTTTCTCGCGTGAGCTTTTTGAAAAGCTTGCTTGCTGTATTCCTGTGCCTTGTCTATTTGCCCCGTTTGAACTGAGACGAAGGCGAGTTCGGTCAAGGCATCGGTGATTTGTGCAGGGTTTTGATTTTTTTGAGCCAGGGCCAGGGACTGCTGGTAGTAACCTTCCGCAACCGAAAATTGATTCTGTTGGTAGTAGACCAGACCGATATTGTCCAACCAGAGAATTTGGTCATACACCACTCCGAGGTCGCTTGCTGTTTTTTCCGCGTCTTGGTACATAGCCAGCGCCCTGTCGAAGTCTCCCATTTTGTAATAGGCCCAGGCAAGATTGCCTAGCGCTGCCTCAGCGATCCGTCGGTCGTTGAGGAGTTGAGCCTTGTCGTTTGCTGCGGTGGACCAGTCGATGGCTTCGTCATAGTGTTCTTCCCGCAGGGCCCCGTGACCGAGGTTCAGAAGGTCCGACAGCTCCAAACGGTCGTCCTGTCGTTGCCGGGCGATTTGCAGGCTCTTGCGGAAGAAGCGGTCGGCGCCTTCCGAGTTGTTTTGCACGCTTTCCAGCACTCCCCGGGCTCGGGCAATTTCTCCTGACAGAGAAGAGTGCAAAGCGTCGGAAAGTTCTTCGGCCGCTGATAAGCTCTGCTCTGCATCTCCCGCCCGGCGGAGGAGGGTATAAGAACTCCCTTGCAGTATTTCTCGTTTGATGGCCAGTTCGCCGCGGGCAAGTTGCGGTGGCAGCGACTCGTTAAGCAGGGAGAGCGCGTCTTTGCCCTGGCCTCGGCTTACAAGGATCTCTCCCTCAAGAAGCCGGAACCTCCACGCCCATTCTGCATCGTGACCGGAAAACAGCTCATAGCCCCTGTGCGCTTCGGCCTGGGCATTTGGGAGGTCGCCGCGAAGAAATGTTTGTCGCGCGTGGTCGAAGGCTTTCTGCGGGTTGTGTGGCCGGCTGCACCCGATGGTGCAGAGGGCCGCGAAGGACAGAGCGAAAACCAGCAACTCGAACTTCTGATTCCTTGGCCCTGACATCGCGCCCTCGCGCCGCCTGCTACGCACCCTGAAGAGATCTCAGCTCAGTTTGTAAATGGATGCTGTCTGAGTAGGTTTGAGCGAGCAGCTTATACGGGCCACGTCGGACGGGTCAAGCGCTAACCGCCAGGTGGGTACGTGGTACCGTTTGCCTCCGTTGTCCCGGCGGAGCTTGAACCCTCGGAGGGGCTTCCCATCTCCGTGCGCACCATGGTTAGGCGATAGGACTTGCAGTCCACCAGCAGTTCTCCCAGAAACACTCGGCCAAAACCGGGCACTTCGAATACGTTGCCGAATGGTCTGCCGGGGAATTCTCCGCTCGTTTCCTTTACTACTGAGCATAGGACGCTGCCTGACTTGCAGGCTTTCTTGGCGTCCCATTGGTAGCGGTCTTTGATCCAGTCCGGGATGGAGCGATCCTTCACCCATTCCGGCAGGCATTTGGCGTCATTGATGCGCTGATATTGTCCGGTAACTTGTGATAGAAATCGATCGTCGCCTACGCAGGGCTGGCTGGGATAGCCATTTCCCTGATTGCAGATGTCGAGGTCGAGCGTGACTTGCACTGGACTTCCTGCAATCTTGAGATTCTCGATCTTACTTCCAAGGAAGGTTACAGTCGGATTGTCGCCGACCAGCGGATGCTCGGTCGAAATCTGCGACACCAGGCGGTCCGCGGTGACAACGTCGAGCAGATTGAAGCCCTCGACCACCGCGGTCGCCAGCGTTATCCAGCCGCCGCCATCTTTCTTGTTTAGCTGACCCGAGACCTGAGTGGAAACGGATTTGTACGAGACCAAGCCTTCAAGCCGGAAGTTTTCCGAACGAGCGGAGCCGTAGCCGCCCGAAGTCGGAAGTGACATTGGCGCTTGGGGAGCAACGATATGTTGGAATGGACGTTCGAAGTATCCGCCGAAGCCGCACGCATCGGCGTGGTAATAGTGAACTCGTTTTGTAGCCGCCATCTGTTTTTTCCCTCGCTAAGGTTCAGGATTTGCCGCCCTGGCAAACTGCAATTCAAAAGGATAATGCCCAACTTCTGAAGCCTTTTCGCCCTGTGTATTCAGGCCAATTACTACCACTTCATACCCCCCAGCCTGCTGAACCCCGGGTGCCTGGATGGTTAGGGTGTTCTTGGCTTGCTGGGCCGAAACCGGGAGCGACCACTGTACACCTCCTGCCGGGTTATGCAACTCAACCACGTAGGATGGGAAAGAATCCCCCGGAATCTCAATCGGCAGGAGAAACAGTTCGCCCGCGCGTACCGTGATGGCGGAGGAACTCGACCCACGAGTCGCGCCGCTGACTAACGAGGCCGCCGGAAGAAGCCTCGGTTCCTTATTCTCGGCCAAGGCACCTTTGAGGGCGGGGAAGGTGACCAGATTCTGATATCCGACGACGATCAAAAGAACCGCCATGGCAGGGATAGCGAAAGCTGGACGCAACCATGCGAACCATCCCGAAGGTTCCCGAACTTCTGCCGGCACACGCAAGGCCGCGGCCGCAGGACTAGCCAGCTCGACCTTGCCCTGCGCGAGGAATAGCGATCCGGCCCGCACATCCATGGCGCACTCGTGGCAGCCAAAGAGATGCTCTTCGAACGCCTCCACTTGGTCGGGAGAGAGTTCGTCGAGCAGATATTTCTCGCTCGCCATCAGGCGGCTCGCCTCGCTATGGTTCATACCTTGAGCCCTCCTCACATATAGATAGTGGCGAATGGCCGCCAAACGTTACGTAAATTCACTTCTTCGTCGCTCCTTTGGCCATCTTCTTTAAATACAAGGATTTAAATGACTTCTTGGCACGGTGCAGCAGAACTCTCAGATATTCCCGGTCCACTCCGGAATCGCGGCAGACTTCATCCTTATCGCGCTCTTCAAGGAACACCGCCTTGAGCAATCGGCGATCTTTTTGCGGGAGTTCCTCCAGAGTTTCACGCACGCTCTCTTGCAGTTCCCGATTGGCGATGCCCTCCACCGCGCTGATGGCGGGGTCGGGAATATTGCCTTCGGCTTCCTCGCCATCACCAGGAGCTTCTTGCGAGGCCGAACGGCGGTAATATTCCAGCAGAACATTGTTGCATACGGAATTGACGAAGGCGCCGAGCCGTTCCGGCTCCCGTATCCCATTCTCTTTCCGCAACGCGGTAATGACTCGAGCAAAGGTTTCCTGGCGGGCATCTTCCACTTCCGAGTGGGAATGCAGGCGTTTGCTCAATTTCAGCCGGATGAGTTCGCTGAAATAAGAGACAAAATGCTCCTGCGTCTGGAAGTCTCCAGCTCTGAGCTGCTCCAGATAATGCCTGTCGAACGATTGAAACTGCACTCGTCTCTCCGGAGGGATGCCCTGTTTAAGTGGCAGCTATCTTACAGAAATCGTCGGCGCTCGTACAGGTGGAAGTTCGGTGGAATGTTCGGTGAAGGTTCGACTAGATTCGCGGATCTTTGACTCAAGAAAATTTTCCAGGCGGCGTGAAACGTTTTGCGGCGGTCCCCCACTATCCAAGTGTAGTCAGTTCGCCGGTCATCATCGGCCGATTTTATGGGTTATCTCCGGCCAGTGGTTTCCAGTGAGCGCGGGATCCCGAGGGAAGCGCCATACCGCCGGGGGGAAGGGTGGGCGCTTTTGGCGACTGGAGCCGGCACTCAGCGGGCTCCGTCGCTTTCGGGAGATTTTCTTGAGGCGTCGTAACTCTCTCTAAAGTTCCGCATTCTCGCTCAAAGGCGTTTCACCACAGAGGCACAGAGGCACAGAGAAAAGCAAATACAAAGCAAATACAAAGCAAATATCAAAGGAATGATCTCTGAAGGGTTTTCTCTGTGTCTCTGTGGTAAAAAGACCTTTGCCGTTCAGTTGTATCATTCAGCAATCGCTATGCGGCGGGATTTTCCGGCTTCCGACGATCGTGCGCTGATCCAGATTGTGGACTCCGCGTTAGCCGATGCCGCGCGCCGGAGCGGCAAATGGCTGGTCTGCCGCGCCGGATGTACGCAGTGCTGCATCGGGGCGTTTCCCATCAATCAGCTCGATGCCCAACGATTGCGGAAAGGATTGGACAATCTGGAAATGACTTCGCCATCGCGGGCGGAGCGCGTACGCGCGCGGGCTCGGGATGCGGTTGCCCGCTTGTTACCAGACTTTCCGGGCGATCCAGTAACCGGGCTGCTGGATGAAGGAGACGACGCGGTGCGACGTTTTTCTGACTTTGCGAATGATGAAACCTGTCCCGCGCTCGATCCGGCCACCGGCAACTGCGAACTCTACGAATCCCGCCCCATGACCTGTCGCGTTTTTGGGCCGCCGGTTCGCTCCGAAGATGGATTGGGCGCGTGTGAACTCTGTTTCCAGGGCGCAACCGACAAGGAAATTGCCGCCTGCGAAATGAAGCCCGACCCGGACGACCTGGAATCGGAGCTGCTTGAAAAAGTCGAAAACGCCACGGGAACTCGGGGAAATACGATCATCGCTTTTTGTCTGGCGTCTTAATTATCGGTAGCGTTTCGGCGAGCGGTGGTGGCGAACAAACCGTCGAGCTTCACTCGACTGGACAGCCGAGGGCGGCTGTCCCCACACGAACAGCTCAAGCGCCCCGCTGGTTTGCCAGTCAACTTTTCTTTTTTTCCAGTTCGGCCCAGCGGGAGTACAGTGCATCCACTTTTTCCTGGGCCTCTTCCAGCTCTGCGTGAGCAGTGACCAGACGCCGGCTGTCACTGACAATTTCCGGATTTTCGAGTTGGATCCGCTTGGCCTGCAGCACCTCCTCGGCATGGGCGACGCGCTGCTCGATGGCGTCATATTCACGCGCTTCCAAGTACGACAGCTTCTTTTTGGCCGGCACTTGCCCCTGCCGCTCAGCCTCGCCATTGGTGCGGCTTCGGGAACTCGCGGTGGTTTTCGCCGCCGGAGCCCGCGCGGCTCTTTGGCGTTCTTCCTGCCATGTCTCCCACTGCGAGTAATCCGCGAAGAGTCCCACACCGCCTTGTCCATCGAGCCCGAGGACCACGGTCGATACGCGATCCAACATGTAGCGGTCATGCGTAACCAGAACCAGAGAACCGCGAAACTCCAGCAGGCTCTCTTCCAGAATGTCCAGGGTGGGGATGTCGAGATCGTTGGTAGGCTCATCCAAGAGAAGAACGTCGGCCGGCTGCAACATAAGCTGAGCGATCAGAACGCGGGCGCGTTCTCCTCCGGAGAGTTTCCCCACGGGCTGATTGAGTTGCTCGCCGGTGAACAGGAACTTCGCCGCCCAGGATGCCACGTGAGTCAATCGATCCTGGTAAATCACCGAATCGCCCTCTGGAGCCAGGGCGCGGCGCAGAGTTACATCCGGATCGAGTTCGCGGCTCTGGTCGAAGTAGACAATGCGCAACCAGTCGGCACGGTGAATCTCTCCGCTCAGCGGCGCAGATTCGCCGATCAACAGCCGCAGCAGGCTCGTCTTCCCGCTGCCATTCGGCCCCACCAGCCCTACTCTCATGCCGGCAGTGATGACGCAGTTGAGTCCGGTGAATAATTTGCGGCCGCCCATCTGGCAGGAGACGTTTTCCAGTTCGATCAGCCGCTTGGTCTTCCGATCAGTGGCGGAAAAATCAATTTGCGCGCTTCCGCTGCGGCTTCTGGCGTTCAGATCGGCGAGTTCGCCCATCAACTCGCCCGCCTTGTCGATTCGGGCCTTGGATTTCCTGGTCCGCGCCTTGGCGCCCCGGCGAAGCCACTCGATCTCGCGATGAACCAGATTCTCCAGCGCTTCCTGGCGCTTCGATTGGGTGTGCAGGAATTCTTCTTTCTTTTCCAGAAACCGGCTGTAGCTTCCGGAGACTCGCAGCAAGCCGTCGGGATAGGTCCGGTTCAACTCCGCCATGTCGGTGGCCACATTCTCCAGGAAGTAGCGATCATGACTGACCACAACGCAGGCGAATTGCGCCGCCTCGAGCAGGGCCTCCAGCCACTCGATCCCGGCCAGATCCAGATGGTTCGTGGGTTCGTCGAGCAAGAGAATGTCGGGCGACTGTACCACAGCCTCAACAAGCGCCAGCCGCTTCTGCCAGCCGCCGGATAAAGCTGTCGCTTCCGCCTCGAGATCTTCGAAGCCGGCGCGGCCCAGAGTTTCCGCGAAGCGAGTGCCGCGCTCCGACTCCGCGACCGCGGCGCGCTCCATCGCGCTCTGGGCCACGGATCGCACCGTGCCGCCGGACTTGAATTTCGAGTCCTGCTCCACGTAACTGAGGCGGATGCGTTTGCGTAGGGCAATTTCTCCGCTATCGGGGCGTACGTCGCCGGCAAGAATCCGAAGGAGCGTGGATTTTCCCGAGCCGTTGGGACCAATCAGTCCTATGCGGTCGCCTTCCGAAACCGTGAAGGAGACGTTCTGGAACAGCGGATTCGCTCCGAAAGACTTGGAGATGCCTTGCGCGTTGATGATTGGCGGCAACGGGTCACACTCTCCTGAATATCCAATTTGAGATTATCAGCAAAACGCTGAGGACACGCTCGCCTGGCTGGTGGCTTTAGTCCCTCTTCCGGCCAGACTGGTACTCAAGCCTTTCCGTCTTGTGCCGATGTGTCAATGACGGAAGTAGTACCGATACGCGGCCCGGCTGCGCGCGCGGGAATGTTAAAGGATTAGCAGGTTCGGACGGGCGCGACCTCTGTTTTGGGAGGCAATTGTGAACTCTAAGAATCTCATTCCGGCCGCTGCAGACATACACAAAGATTGGCTTCCGGTGCTCGAACTGGCCACGCGAGAAGTCTTCGAAACCATGCTCGCTTGCCAACTGACTACGCCGGCAAACGCCTCAACGGATGCCTTAAATGTGACCGCCATGGTGGGACTGGCGGGGATGTTATGCGGAATGGTGACGGTTCGTTGTCCAGAAAAGGCGGCGGCGCTGGTTGCGTCCAAGATGCTGGGGATGGACGTGGACCAGGTTGGCCCGGAGATCGCGGACGCGCTCGGCGAAGTCTGCAACATGGTGGCGGGAAACTTTAAGAACAAGATCTCGGGTTTGGGCGACGGTTGCATGCTCTCCCCGCCCTCGGTCGTCACTGGAGACGACTATGTTGTGCACTCCGATCCAGATTCCCCTACTCTCGAACTCAGCCAGCTCTTTGAAAACATGCCCATGGTCATCGCTCTTCATGTCCACAGTAGTTAAGATCGCGCTGAGAATCCGCATTCGGAGACGAGCGGCGGCCCGCCGCTCCCATTTTCGTAATGTCCTTATTTCTTTCCGGGCTAGCAGAATGATGCCAATGGGTCGGGGAGGGGGACGTAACTAAGAGGTAAACTGCCGGGATAAGAACCGCTACGCAAATCCTGATTGGAATGATAAATAGTTTCGATTTCCGTAAAATGACGGGAGGCGATAGAGTGAGCGCGAGCCGATTTGCGCCCGAAGAACGGTTAGCAACTAGCATTGCCATGAAGGGGTCTTGCTGCGGTCGGAGACACTGAGGACGGCCAAATGCTAATTGCTAAATGCTAGGCGGGAGTTTGAGAACACATCATGACCAAGGTTGAAGCAGTTATCCAGAACTCCAAGCTGGAAGCGGTGAAGAGTGCGCTGCACGAGATTGGCGTCGAGGGTATGACGGTGATCGAGGTGCGCGGCCATGGGCGGCAGAAGGGCCACACCGAGGTTTACCGCGGGCGCGAGTACAGCGTGGACCTGATTCCCAAGACCAAGCTGGAGGTAGTGCTTCCGGACGCGCTGGTGGAGAAGGCGGTGCAAGCCATTGTGGCGGCAGCCCGCACCGGCAAGATCGGCGACGGCAAGATTTTTCTTACCCGCGTGGAGGAAGCGATTCGCATCCGCAATGAGGAGCGGGGCGAGGGAGCGCTGTAAGGCGACACTCCCGTGACACGCGCGAAAAGACATGCGCAATAAGAGCGGCAATCGTCGAACGTCGATTATCGATTCGTTGGTCATAGATTCATTGGTCATCGATTCATTGACTTCATTGACCCATCGTCATGGCGGCAGCATCTTTGCTGATCAGTGAGCTGCGAAGTTCTCTCGCCGAAGAGTCGGCGCGGATGGCGCGCGATTTCGGCGCAAGCGGAGACGGGCGGGCTGCGGTTGCCCAACGGACGCAACTCATCGAGGACATTCTCAGACGGCTGTGGCGGGAGTTCCTGTCTTCTTCCGAGGAACCGGGCTCTGACGGACGAGGTTCCGACAAACCGGGCCCTGACGAAGCGGGAGCGCGCGGTTTCGCGCTGGTGGCAACGGGAGGCTTCGGGCGCGGCTGGCTGTTTCCTTATTCCGATATCGATCTGCTGTTTTTGTCCGCCGATCGCGCGGGTGAGGAATCCCGCAAAGGAGCGGTCCAGCGTTTCTCGCAGGAGTTGTGGGACCTTAAGCTCAAGTTGAGTCCCGCGTCGCGGACCCTGGCGGAGTGCGACCGCTTCGATCCCAACAATACCGAGTTCACCATCTCGCTGCTCGATTGCCGGTTTCTGGCGGGCGACCGGGAGCTGTTTGCGCGGCTGCACGACAAAGTGATTCCCAAGCTGGTGGTGCGGGAGTCGAAACCCTTGCTGCAGGGGCTGGCCGAGGTGACACGGGAGCGGCATGGAAAGTTCGGGCACACCGTATTTCATCTGGAGCCGAACCTGAAGGAGACTCCGGGCGGGCTTCGCGATTGCAATGTGGCTAGCTGGCTGGCGCTGATCTCGGCCATGGGCAAGCTGGGTGACTGGCCGGACGCCAGTTCGCTGCGGGCGCCGGTGCGGAAGCAGTTGGATGGGGCGCTCGAGTTCCTGATGGCGGCGCGATGTTTCTTGCACTTCCGCCACGGGCGGGACGACAACGCGCTGAGCTGGGAGGCGCAGGACGAAGCGGCCGCACGGAAGATCGGCGCTTCGGATTCAGGGGACCTCACCGCCGCGGACTGGATGCGGATTTATTTTGGACATGCGCGCGCCGTGCAGCGCGCGGTGATGCAGTTGCAGGAAGAGATTCCGGAATCGTGGTCGGCCCTGCGCCGGCAATTTCAGGGCTGGCGGTCGCGGCCATCGCATCCGGATTTTTCCGTGGTGGATGGGTTGATTTTTCTGCAGCAGTCCTCGTCGCTGCAAGATCCCGAGACGATCCTGCGGCTGTTTCACTTTATGGCGCATCACGGCCTGAAGTTGAGCGCGACCACGGAACACCGGATTGAGCAGGCGCTTCCGGCGCTGGCGGTAACTCCGCCGCGAGGAGCGGAACTCTGGCTCTACCTGCAGGAAACGCTGCTGCAGCCGCACGCCGCCGAGGCCTTGCGCGCCATGCATTCGCTGCGTCTGCTCACCCTGCTGCTGCCGGAGTTGAAGCCCATCGATTCGCTGGTGGTGCGGGATTACTACCATCGCTTCACCGTGGACGAGCACTCGATCCTGGCCATTGAAAGCCTGCACCGCCTGAATCAATCGAAATCGGAATGGGACCAGCGTTATGCGGAGTTGCTGGGAGAGTTGGAAGATCCGGAATTGCTCTATCTCGCGCTGCTGTTGCACGACACGGGAAAGGGAGTGCCTGGGAGCGATCACGTGGAGGCCAGCCTGGAGATCGCGGGCCGCTGCCTGGACCGGCTGGATGTTGAACCTGAAGAACGCGCGGTGGTGCTGTTTCTGATCGGGAGCCACCTGGAAATGTCGGCGCAACTGCGGCGGGACATTTTCAATCCGGAGACGGTGGCGGCTTTCGCGGAGAAAGTGGGCACGCCGGAGCGGCTGAAAATGTTGTGCCTGCTGACTTATGCGGACATCAAGGCGGTGAATCCGGAGGCGCTCACGCCGTGGAAGGCGGAGAACGTTTGGCAACTCTATATTGCCTCCGCGAATTACTTGAACCGCAGTGCGGACCAGCGCGTGCATAGCGATGTGAGCGACGAAAAGCTGGCGCGCCTGCGCAGCCTGGCTCCGGTGACCGGAGCCAAGTTCAGGGATTTTGTGGAGGGATTTCCGCAGAGATATTTGCAGGTTCACTCCGCCGAAGAAGTGATGCGTCACATGGAAATGGCGGAGCAGTTGGGCCACGATGCGGTGCAAGTGGATCTGAAACGGGGCCGGCATTGGTATGAACTGACGCTGGTGACAAGGGACCGGGCTTCGCTGTTCGCGACGCTGACTGGCGTGCTAGCGGCCTGGGGCATGAACATCGTGAAGGCCAACGCCTTCTCGAACCAGGCTGGAACAGTCGTGGATTCGCTCTACTTCACGGACCGCTTTCGAACTCTGGAGTTGAACCTGTCGGAGTGGGAGCGATTCAAGAAGAGCATCGCCGCGGTTTTGGCGGGGGAAGCCGATCTTGAGCGAATGTTGCGCGATCGCCAGCGCGGCGAGAAGCACACCCGCATCAAAGTAGTAGTGGAGACGCGGATTGACTTCGACGATGAATGTTCCTCGACGAGTACGCTGTTGCAGGTGATTGCGCAGGATCGGCCGCGGTTGTTGCACAGAATCAGTTCGTGCCTCTCGCAGCAACGGTGCAATATTGAAATCGCCTTGATCGATACGGAGGGACAAATGGCGATCGATACCTTCTATTTGACATCGGGGGGAAAGAAGCTGCCGGCGCAACTCCAGAAGAAGGTGGAGAAGGCATTGCTGGATGGGTTGAAAGGGCTGGATCTGGCTTGATCGAGAAGCAACGCCCCGACGATCTGCAAAGCGGCATCGCGTGGGCGATGCCGTATGGTTTAGCTATGCGCCAGCTTCTGGAGGATCGGGCAGCGGCTGAAGGATGTGCAGGCCGCACTCGGTCTTGGAAGATCCGGACCAGCGGCCCGCCCTGGAGTCTTCTCCGGGATGCACGGCGCGGGTGCAATGGGTGCAGCCGATGCTGGGATAGTTTTGATCGTGCAGCGCGTTGTAGGGCACGTCGTGCGCGTGGAGATATCGCCACACCTGCTTAGCGCTCCAGTCGGCGAGGGGGTTGATCTTCACCAGGCCAAAGTTCTTGTCCCACTCGATTTTGCCGGCGCTGGCGCGGGCAGCGGTTTGATCGCGGCGGATGCTGGTGATCCAAGCCCGCAGTTCGCCCAGTTTGCGCCGTAGTGGCTCGACCTTCCTTAGATTGCAGCATTGATCGGGATTGCGTTGCCAGAGCGCCGGACCGTGAAGGCGTGCTTGTTCCTCGGGCGAGATCAGGGGATAAACTCTTTCAATCGTGATGCCGTATTTCTGCTCCACCCGGTCCATCAAGTTGTGGGTCTCGGGAAAAAGAAATTCGGTATCCAGGGTGAAGAGGCGAAAATTCTGGCGTACGCGTGAGGCAATATCGATCAGGACCATGCCTTCGGCGCCGAAGGCGGAAGAGATCGCCACGGCGTTTCCGAACGTTTCGAACGCCCAGTGGAGAACACGCTGGGGTGTCCAGGTCTCCGCTGCGCTTTGCAATTGCGAGATATTTTCTTTCATGCCAACGGCTCCTCTTGAGGCAAACTCTCCGCGAGATGCACGTCGAACAAGCCGGATCGGACCGTGTCTTGATTGGCGAGCCTGACTACGTCGCCAATAACGAGCAGAGTCGGAGCCGCGAGCTTTGGCGACTGATAGAGATTCGAAATTGTGGTGCGGTGCACTCGCTGCTGAGGAGTGGTTGCCCGGGAAATAATTGCACAAGGAGTTTCTTCCGCGAACCCGGCAGCCGAGAGCCGGCCGGCCATTTCGGCATAGTCGTGACCGGGCATGTAGACGACGAGCGTGGATTCGGATCCAGCAAACCTGCTCCAGTCTGCGTCCGGATTCCCGAAAGCACGATGGCCCGCCGTCAGCACGAGTGTGGAAGATATTTGGCGATGGGTGAGCGGAATCCCGGCGGCGGCCGCGGCTCCCAGAGCTGACGTCACGCCGGGAACAATCTCGTAGGCGATGTTCGATCGCCGCAGCGCTTCGATCTCCTCTCCAGCGCGGCCGAAGATCAGCGGATCGCCGCTCTTCAGGCGCACCACTTGCAGCTCTGAAGCGGCCAGCGTCACCAGCAGAAAATTGATTTCCTCCTGGCGCATGGCCTTGGTTCCGCAGCGCTTGCCTACGTTCTGGACCTGGGCGGTGGAAGGAATCAATTGCAATATCTCCGGCGAGACGAGGTCGTCGTGCAGGACCACGTCGGCGGTGCGCAGCAATCGCAGAGCTTTTATGGTGAGAAGTTCGGGATCGCCCGGACCTGCGCCCACCAGGTATACTTTGCCGTTCATGCAGTTACCCTCCTGTTCGTAGAAAATCTCTTCGTCGACTCATCCGCCAACGCGGCCTCGAATGCCTCACGGCTGGCCAGCGAGTGCAGCAACTCACGCTTGCGTTGCGGATGAAGATCGCTGGCCAGTACAAGTTTTCGGGTCGCTCCCAGTTCCGCGACCCACTTCGCGTATCCGGGACCGAACTGCCGTTCGAGCTGTTGCCTGATTCGTTGCGCGAGAGACGGACTTTGCCCGCTGGTGGAGATTGCAATATGGAGATCGCCGCGGCGGACTACAGCGGGATAGTAGAAGTCGCAATATTCCGGAACGTCAACCACGTTGCATAGAACTCCGCGGCGCTGCGCTTGCCGGTAAATGGATTCGTTCAGGTCGCTCGACGCGGTGGCGACGACCGCGAGAAACGTTCCATCGAGATCCTCGGGAGCAAAGGCGCGGAGTTCGAGCGTGATCTTTCCGGCTCTGGCCCACTCATGCACTGTTTCGGCCGCTGCCAAGGCAATTACGTGGATGCAGGCGCCTGTGTCGATGAGGCTGCCGATCTTGGGCTCGCCAACTTTGCCGGCGCCGACCACGAGGCAACGTTTGCCTTCGAGTTTCAAGAACATTGGGAATAAGCTGCTCATTTTTCTTCAGCCTTCCACGCTACTGGGCACACGCCCCTCGGGCAGATCGCGGGGGACGGCATCGATGGTTTGCCCAGCGAGGTAGTCCCGCAATTCCGCATCGGTATGGCGAGAAAAAAAATGCCGGAGATTCTCGCCGGCATCGGCATCGGCGAGGTACCGGCGCAGAAGCCGCTCGATGGCTTCGGGCACTTCAGTCGCGAGGCAGCGATATCCCACCGGCCGCGCGATTGCCTGATTCAGACCGAGAGCGCCACCCAGGCAGAAGTAGTAGGCGTCCTCCATCCGTCCGTTGACTTTTAGCTTCTTGCCTTCGATTCCGATGTCGGCGATCCAGTGCTGTCCGCAACTATTGGGGCAACCGGTGACGTGCAGTTTCAGGTGTCGATCAAAACCGGGGAGGCGCTCTTCCAATTCCTCCACCAGCCAGCGGGAAAAACTTTTTGTTTCCGTGATGGCAAGCTTGCAAAACTCGCTGCCACTGCAGGCGATGGCACCGCGAAAAAACGGCGATCCACCGACCGGCAGTCCGATTGCACCCAGTTCTTTGGCCAATTCGTCGGCTTGCAAACGAGGGACGTTGACGATCAGCAGGTTCTGCATGTTGGTGGTGCGCAACTCGCCGGTGGCGAAGCGCTCGGCGAGATTGGCCGCGCCATCCAACTGCTCAGGGGTAATCCGGCCCCGCAAAACGGCGGAGCCGACATAGCAATAGCCAGACTGCTTTTGCGGATGAATGCCGACGTGATCGCGGTAGACGTCGACCGGTGGCTGCGCGGGTTCGGCGGGATCGAGTTGAAATCCGACGCGGCGCTCGAGTTCTTCCTGGAAGCTGTTCGGGGTCCAACCATGGCGGAGGAATAGAAATTTCAGCCTAGCGCGTTCGCGATGTTCGCGCAGGTGATCGGAGTCGCGGAACAATTCGGCTACTCCTTTAATTACTGGGAGAACCTGGTTCCAGCGCACGAAAGCATTCAGCGGGGCAGCGAGGTAGGGCTCAGTGGAAAGTCCGCCGCCCACGCGCAAGGCAAAACCGATCTCGGATTTTCCAGCAACGAGGCGCTGCACCGCGGTGAGACCAACGTCATTGATCTCGGGGTACGGGCACCACACGCGGCATCCGGTGATGGAAATCTTGAACTTGCGCGGCAGGTTGTAGAACTCGGCATTGCCGGCCAGCATGCGATCGGCTTCGAGCGCGAGCGAAGATGCATCGCCGATTTCATCGGCATCCACGCCAGCGACGGGGCAGCCGGTGATGTTGCGCGTGACGTCGCCACAGGAGCCAGTCGTATTCAGACCGACGCGCCAGAGTTCTTCGAGCACCTCGGGGAGATCTTCGATGGTGATCCAATGCAGCTGAATGTTTTGCCGCACCGTGAGATCGGCAATACCACGAGCATAGCGGCGGGCGATGTCAGCAATGGCGCGCAGTTGGTCGGATCGCAAGAGGCCGTTGGGAATTCGAATCCGCAGCATGAAGAACGGCAGAGCCTTCCCCACGCCGCCTTGGCCTCCAACAACGCCGGCGCCGTCGCCCTGGGTGTAGACTCCCCACCAACGGAAGTACGTGCCAATCCACTCGGGTGGAATGGAGTCGAAGCCTTCGCGGGCAAAACGGCGAATCTCGGCCAGACCGTCCCAGGGATTCAGGGCACGCTTCAGGCGCTCCGACTTTTGTGCTTTGGTTTCTGTGGCTGTAGCTGCATTGGTCATAATTTGCCGCCAAAATAAAAACCCACCGCCAGAGGATGTCTGGCGGTGGGTATAAGTGCCGATAACTAGGAAAATCTTAAGTCAGCAATTTACCTCCGCCGGAGCACACGAATGCGCAACAACAACATGCACAGATGCACATTTGGCGAAGATTGCTGAAACTGATCATGCTGATCATGATAATAGGCCGCGCCGACGAATGCGTCAACGTTACCTGAGAAATATTGCGATCAATAATTTCGATTCACAACATCAGATTTCCAGATCGAACCGCTTAGATCGAGCGCTCGTGGGGCATAAGAAAAGATGCGCACTTCCGTCGAGAGCCAGCGAATCACCGAAAGTTCGGCAAACAGGGTGAGGCAACTGGCGATGAAAAGCCGATGAGTGCTTGGACGACTTTGATTCATGAAGAGTGCACGTTGCGGATTCACCGGCGACTGTACGATACAGCGTGTATCTCTCACAAGGTTCGCAGTGGTCGTGGACAGCAATCGCTATGGCTTGTTTGGGAGTGCCGCTTTTGGCGGCGCAACGCGGGGCAAAGTGACTTTTACGGTGCAGCCTCTGTGTCCCAGACGGTTTGCCAGCTCGAGGGAACCGCCGTGGGCCTCGGAGATCTGGCGCGAGAGTATGAGTCCGATACCGCTGCCTCCTGGTTTTGTGGTGTAGAACGGAACGAATACATTGCTCGGATTCATTAGGCCAGGGCCACTATCTTCGATGGTGAGAATCATATCTTTGTCGGCCAGTTTCCAAGTTAAGACTATTGGTGGCCCCGATTCGCCGGTGGAGGGGTCCTTCGATCCGTTCGAATTCTCTCCGGAGGCTGAGGGCTCAAGCACAGCTTCCGCCGCATTGCGCAGCAAGTTGATAAGCATTTGCTCGAGCTGGTCGGGGTCCGCCATCAATTGGATGTCAGGACCTGGGATTACGGTGACATCGACCCGAGTCTCCAGAGCAGCAACGCTCTTGGCCAGGGTCAACATCGAACATTGCCGCAAAACTGGAGGCGGCATCTGGGCTAACTGGCGGTAGGCTTGCAGAAACCGATTGAGGGAAGCGGCACGGGTTTCAATAATGCTCAGGCCCCGTTCGAAGTCCTGGCGCTGTTCGGGTTCAAGACTCACGGTGGAAAGCCGAGCACTCAGGCTGCCGGCGATAGATTTGATTGGAGCCAGCGAGTTGTTCAGTTCGTGGCCCATCACTCGGATCAGCCGCTGCCATGCCCGCCGTTCCTCTTCACGCAGGGCGCGGCTCACGTCAGACAAAACAACCAGGGTATGCGGCACTCCCTGCTGCCGGAACGAACTGCGCCGAACGAACCAGCGTGCGTCGCTGCCGAAGTGCAGCGGGACGAGAGTTTCGTTTTCACAAGACAGAGAGCTCTGCAGCCCCAGCGCGGAGGCTGTCTTGCCCAGCAATTGCGGGGAGCGAAGTTGCAGAAGTTTTTCTGCGGCTGAGTTTACCAGACGCAGCTTGTCTGCCGGATCAAAGGCGAAAATGGGAATGTCCACTTCTTCTACTACGCGCTGCAGCAGTGCCGTTGCCTCGATCACTCCAATGCGGTGCCGGGCCAGCAGGTCAGCCAGCGCGTTCACTTCGAGGGAGAGTCCGCCAAGGGCATCATTGGGAATCGCCAACCGAGCCCGGAAGGAGTAGTCTCCCTCGCGGAGCGCACCCACAACGTTGGCCAGGGTTTGCAATGGGCGAACGATGTGGTCGAGCATGGCAGCGCCGATGAGCAGACATAGAATGAACTCGGCGGCGAGCAAAGCGCACTTCAGTGCCAACGGCCATGGTTGCAGCCAAATCAGAGTTCCACTTATCAGCAGCCCGGGCGTAACCAGCAACGCGGTGAAACGGGTCACACGGCGCGCGAAAGGAGACCGATGCGGTTTCAGCGAGTCGCATTTGGATGAATTGCTTGCGCCGGGGCTAGAGCCCATACTTTTCCATCCGCCGGTACAGGGCGCCGCGGCTCAGGCCAAGCGCCTCCGCCGCCTGGCTCACATTGCCCTGAAAGCGCTGCAGCGCTTTGCGAATTAGAATAGTCTCCACTGACTCAAGACTCAATTCCTCTAAATTCTGTGCCTGCGGGCGCGCAACGCCCAAGCCAAGATCGGGGGGCTGGATCTGGTCCGTGCGACACATCAGAACCGCACGCTCCATGGTGTGCTCTAATTCGCGGACATTGCCGGGCCAGGAGTATTGCATGAGAGCCTGCAGCGCCAAAGGATCCAGGCCCTGCACCGGCAGGCGATAGCGCGAAGCATAGCTCGTAAGAAAATGCACGGCGAGCGCCGCAATGTCTTCTCTGCGATCACGCAAAGGGGGCAGGCGGATCTCGACCGTATTCAGCCGGAACAAAAGATCCTCGCGAAATTGGCCCGCCTGACATGCCGCCGGAAGATCGGTATTGGTGGCCGAGATTAAGCGGACGTCAATTTTCTTGCTCCGGGATGAACCTACGCGTTCGATTTCTCCGGACTCGACCACGCGCAGCAACTTGGCCTGCTGGCGGGAAGGCAGGTTGCCGATTTCGTCGAGAAAAATCGTTCCGCCATCGGCCAGTTCGAAGCGCCCGATGCGATCGGCGCGAGCGTCAGTAAACGCACCCTTCACGTGACCGAACAACTCGCTTTCAAATACCCCCTCGGCCAGGCCACCGGTGTTTACCGCAATCAGGGGACGCGAAGCGCGCAGCGAAAGGGCGTGGATGGTGTGCGCGACGACCTCTTTTCCGGTGCCGTGCTCGCCGGTAATCAACACGTTGGCGTCAGACGGGGCAATGCGCGCGATGGTTTCGAGTACCGATGACATGGACGGAGCGGTTGCGATAAACTCCTGCCGTCCTTGAGCTTTAAGCAGCCGATTCTCCGCCGCCAATCGTTCCGCCTGCTGCAACGCGCGATGTAGTTCCACCTGCGTCCTCAGGATGGAAAGGAGACGCTCGTTTTCCCAAGGCTTCTGAATGAAATCGCGCGCCCCGCGCCGCATGGCTTCGACCGCAATATCCACGTTGCCCCAGGCCGTCATAACGATAACCGGAAGAGTGCTGTCGAGGGCGACCATCTCGGAGAGCAGATCGAGGCCCTCCCGGCCCGAGGTAGTGTCACGCGTGTAATTGAGATCGATCAGAGCCGCGTCGTATGAGGCGCGGGCCAAACCTTCTCGTGCCAGCTCAGGCGACCGCACCACATCGACTTTGTAGCCCTGCGGCTTGAGCAGCAGCTCGATAGCCTCAAGAATGTGCTGCTGATCGTCGGCCGCCAGGATGCGCGGAGCATGCACGGTTTTGGCAAGGACTGCAGAGGTGCTGAGTTCCGGCGGCTTGGCCGAGGTTGGCATGGCTTAGGGGCCAGGATCGCTGACGGCACCTGCTATCGCATCCTGGATCTTGATACCATTATGTTCCAAAGTGCTGCCCGTCGCACGATCAAGTTCTACTTTGGCTTTTTCGTAAATCGTCATGGCGCTGACCAAGTCGAGTTCCGCCAAGGCAAGATCGCGCTGGGCGGCCATGGTCTGGAAAGTCGAGCCGGCCCCGAGCGTCTGTTCGTCGCGCGTGATTTCGAAGGTGCGTTGCGCCAAGTCGCGAGCTTTGCGGGCGGCATCGACGCGGGCGGCAGTTTGCTCGAGCACGTACTGAGCATTACGAACTTCTATGCGGATTTGCTTTTTCAATTGCTCCCGGCGCAACTCGGCTTGGCGATATTCCAGTTCGGAGCGGTATTGGTCGGATTTGGCAACGCGGTTTCGGATTGGGATGTTGAGACTTAATCCGATGTAGTAGTCGGGAGCGGAGTCGTTGAAGGCATTTTGCAAGGCTCCGCCGAAATCGGTGGGGGCGGTGGAAGCGCAGGAATTCGGCGGTAACGCGCCCGTGGATTCCGCTTGTAGGCAAGCCGGGTTCAGCGGGCCAGCCAGCCCCGAGCTGCCCCAGAACCCGACCAACGAGAGCGAGGGCAACAACGCGTTTCTCGCGGCTTTGTTGCTGATCTGGCGGTTGAGGAGATCGACGGCGGACACGGCGAGTTCGGGGCGATCCTGCAGCGCCTGGGCGATAAGATTTTGAACGACTTGATTGGCCTCCGCGGGGGCCGATTCCAGACGGTCGGTAGGAATAACCGGCATAGCTTCCAGCACAGGATCGTCCAGGCTCTTGGTCAGCGCATTCTTAATGAGCAGTTCCTGCAATTGCAGCGAGGTCCGGGCCACGGTCAGATCCTGATCGCGCTTGGAGACTTCGGCTTCGGCGCGCATCACGTCCATCGAGGGAATGCTTTCCAGTTGGAGCTGTTTCTTGGCGGTGTCAAATGACTGCTGCGCGAACGCCAGTGATTTTTCACTTACTTGCGCCTGTTCATAGGCATTCACCAAGTCCCAATAAATGTTCTCGATCTGCGTGACCGTGGTGATCACCTGAACTTTGAAGGCAATGTCAGAAATCTTTTTGTTGTTATTTGCGATACGGAGATAGCGAAGATTGGGGCCGAGCCCAAATCCGGCGAGCAATTGCTGCTGGAAGGAAACGCGATACATCGAACTGAGGACAGGAGACAAGTTGAAGAAAGGACTATTTATCGTTTGGCTGCTGTTGTTGAACTGCACCGAAATGCTGGTGCCGGTGGGAAAAGCTTGCGAGTAGCCTATGTTAACTTGCCCAGTATTGAGCTGGAGCGACGGGGTGCCGTAAACGGTCAGGCTGGGCAGGGGAGTAGTTTGATGCTCCGCCCCAACCGTGCCTGTAATGGCGGGATCATAGGAAGCAACCGCAGTCCCGGTGCCCAACGTGGACTGGACCAAGCCGGATGCTCCGGCGCCGGCCCCGCCTGCGCCGCCGGTGGTGCCGCCGGCACCACCGCCGGGGGCTCCAGCGCCAAAACCACCGACTCCGCCGCCCGGGGTTCCCTGCACCACTCCGGTGTTTACGCCACGAAAGCTTCCACCAGCTTGCGTGCGGAGAATGTCCATGTTAGCAATGGGCAAATTATAGCGCGCAATCGCCAGGTCCAGATTGTTCTCCAAGGCTAATCGAATCGCGTCTTTGAGAGACAATTGCAGCTTGCCATCGCGGATCAACTGGCTCAGCAGGGGAGAATTCGCCAGCCGCGGTTCAGGCACTTCGCTTGAGGAGTACGCGCCGAAAGGGTTGTGTGACTTCGGCATCTCGAAGGAGACGGATGCGTTGGTCTGGGCCAAAGCGGTCGCGGAGAGACCCAGGAGGAACCAAGCCAGAAACTTTCTGAACTGTCCCGCGCGAACCGTCTTTCTCATGGCTTTACTGCCTGATACGGCTGAGGGTCAAGGTGGGCTAGGTTGCTCACGAGCCAGCGTCGCGCGGACTGAATTCTGTGCGCGCCATAAGCGGCAGTCCCCTGCAGTCGAGCGATAGCCACACTAGCCCGCATAACCGGAGCCAGTATGGTAAAGGCGGTGCCGACGAAGCCATGGTTCCTGCGCACCTGCCACGGGCCGGGGGCCTGCACAAGATTATTCATGCGGGCACATCCGCCATGAGTCTCTTTAGTTCCTCTTCCGCGACCACCTTGCCGTCGAACAGGTGCACTTCGCGCTGGGCGTGCTTGGCGAAACGCGAGTCGTGCGTCACCATGCAAATAGTGGCTCCATCGCGATGCAGATTCTGCAGCAGCTCCATAACGGCCTCGCCATTGCGCGAATCGAGATTCCCGGTAGGCTCGTCCGCCAGCAGGATGGAAGGATGACCGGCGAGTGCGCGGGCCACGGCGACGCGTTGTTGTTGTCCGCCAGAGAGCTGGGAAGGATAGTGACTTACGCGGTGGGCCATGCCGACGCGTTCCAGTGACTCGAGGACTCGCGCCTTGCGATCGGCAGACGGCATTCTTTGGCGGTAAGTGAGCGGCAACTCGACATTTTCGTAAACCGTGAGGTCGCCGATCAGATTGAAACTTTGGAAGATGAATCCAATTTCCTGATTACGGATGCGGGAGCGCTGGGCAAAATCGAGGCTTTCGACCGGCTGGTTGTTCAGGCGATAATTGCCGGAGGTGGGAGTGTCCAGCAGGCCAATAATCGAGAGCAGCGTAGACTTGCCGCATCCCGAGGGGCCGGACATGGCCAGGTACTCCCCTTTGTGGATCGTCAAATGTATGCCGTCGAGCGCGTGCGTTTCAACCTCATCGGTGTAGAAGATTTTCGTGAGGTCCTCGATGTGGATAAGCGGTTGTGCTGCGTCAGTCATAGTTTTTCCCTCGATGGTTTACGATTAATCAAGCCGAATGCGGTCAGTGTTGTCGGAGCGCGACATGTCGGACAGAATGACCGTGTCGCCTTCATGCAAGCCTTCAAGGATCTGGATCGAGTTTACGGAAGCGCGTCCAACTTTCACGGGAACACGAACCGCGCCCTTGCTATCGGAATCAAGTTTGAACAAGCTGACGGTGCTGTTTTCTTGACCGAATGCCGGCCGGCCAACGTAGAGAACGTCATTGAGACGTTCCAGGTCGAACGGTTCCATCGACGCTCAAAGCAGGCCGTGCTCCCTTCGGGAGCTCCCCTGTCAGCTTCACATCCACGGTGACGGTGCCGTTCTGAACGCCTGGATCGACGCGCATTACACTGCCGGAGACGGTTCCATTGTGCGTGTCGATCAGCGCCGGCTGCCCGATCTGCACGTCTCGCGCTTGTGTCTCAGCAACCTTTAGCTCCGCAATCAGATGGTCTGGTTGCACGACCTTCGCCAGCATCGTGCCCGGCAACACATGCTGCCCCACCTGTAATGGCAAGTCGACCAGAACGCCTTCGATCCCTGCGCGCACTTTCAGCGCGTCCAACTGCTTCTGTTTGAGTTCGTCGAGAGCGCGGATTTCCTCCACTTTGGCCTGTTGTTCGGCAAGCTGCGTCACAATCGCCTTCTGGTTGATATCCAGCCGGTCGTCCTCGATATGGTTCCGCGTGGTGAGTTCGTCGGCTTTGCTTTTGGAGTTTTTATACGCAAGCCCTGAAATCACGCCGAGATCGTAGAGCGCTTTGTCAGTCTCAGCCTGGAGTTTGGCCTGGCTGTAATCCGCGGTCACCGTGGCAGCTCCGGCTTTTTGGGTCATCAGGTCGCTCTGCAGCTTGACTCGCAAACTCTGGTATCCCGCTTCAGCGGCTTTCAATTGAAGCGCGGCGTCGACCGCGGCCTGCTCGACCTGCGGGTTGCTCATATCGAGCAAAATGGTGTCCGCCTTCACTTCCGAGCCCGGCAGCATCCGGATGCGGACCACGGTTGCCTCGGTTTCGGCGGGTATTTGACGGATGAACTCCTGGCTGGGAATCAGGGAACCGAGCCCTCGAACCTGGCGGAGCATGGGACCGCGCTTCACCGTGTCGGTCCACACGGTACTGCGTTCCACCTCGGGCGCCGCCGGCTTCAGCCGTGCCACGGCGACAGTGACACCTACGAGGATCACACTACCGGCTGCCACCCAGGCGATGTTTCGACGCCGCTTTTGGACTCTAAATTCGGGTCGAGCGATATCCATGCTAAGAGAGTATGCAAGTGTCGAGCCAGAGTCTCACAGAGACCTATCCCCTGCAAACACCTGTACATAGCGATTCAGGAACGTTCCGTTTGTGCCCGAGACATGTCCGCTAACAAGATCGAGTGTCCATAGCCGGACAAAAGTGATCCAGCCATAGCCGGGTTGAGTCGCCCGGAGTTCAGGCAGCCTGCGCTCGCCTACGGTTCGGGGAGCCAAAGGCTGCGTAATCAAGATCATGGGGACAGCCGATGGACATTAGTCAGAATCTGGCGCAATTCGATAGGGAATGACCGGGTCCTCACCGCGAGAGCGAGCGAACCCGAATGTGCGCTGGGGCAGGGGTTGAGGAGTCATCCTTTGCCCGCGGAATTCCGTTTGTGAATCTCGGCAGAGGGGATAACCAGCGCTAACTCCTTAGCGGCTGAGGGCTCAATTCTCCACATCGAAATAAATCTTTGTGGCCGCTCGGTACAGCATGACCTTCGCCCCGTCCAGTTGCATGTCGAGCGAGTCCACATGCGCCCACTTGATCCCGCGCACCGTCTTCGCCGCCTCCGCCACCGCATTTTCTGCCGCCTTGGCAAAACTGTCCTTGGACGTTCCAATCACTTCGATAATCTTCTGCGTCATCACGTACACACTCCTGAGAGGATTCAAACGGAATTGTACGCCCACGAACCATCCCTTGGGGCGACGGACTGTCACTAGAACCTGTCGTGAACAAAGCCCATGGCGGAGACCGAATCCACGGAAAGGTTCATGGCGGGATTTGGCGTCCGCCTTAGTCCGGATGCGCATGTGCCTCGTCCTTTCGTAACCTAACTGATCGGGGTCAACGCAAGAAAGTAGCAGCCGAACCCTGAAGTTTGATTCTCCTAAGGCCGATATGGCCATTGAATGGCAGGAACCCCACACAGCGGTCCGTGTCAGATCACCGAATTCTGAGGAGATACCAATGTCGACAGCAGCCGTTTCTACCAGTTCGTTGAACCAGCAATTGCAGACGTTTTTCCAAGCCAGGAATAGCGATGTGCAACAGCTGGGACAGGCACTTAGTTCGGGTAACTTGGCCAGCGCTCAAGTTGCCTACAACAACATTACAGCGCTTGCTCAAGGCGGTCCCTTTGCCAACGGCAACGCGTTCCGCGGAAGCCAACGGGAACAGGACTTCAATGCCATCGGGCAGGCGTTGCAATCGGGGGACCTGGCTGGCGCGCAACAAGCCTTTGCCGCACTCAAAGCCACGGGACACAATCAGGCCCCGCAGCCAGTTTCCAACGACCCTACGGGCACCACGGCCAGTAGCGGCCCGGAAATCGTGATCAACCTGAGTAACAGCGGCAGCAGCACGAGCCCGGAGCAGATTACCATCGACATCGGTAATTCGAGCACGGGCGGCGAGCAGGTTTCACTCAGCGTGGGGAACCAGGGTTCTGCTCCGCAACAGGTGACACTCAATCTGGGCGCCAACAGCAACGATGAGATTGTCTTAAACCTGCTGAATGGTTCGTCAAGCACGGGTTCGACCGCCAGCAGTTCCGGCAGCGGCGGCCTTAGTGTTTCTGCCTAAATCGGCAAACATGGCCGGTGCGGCGAGCGGGAAGCCCTCCCCTCGCTCACTGCACCGGCTCATTTAAGCCCTGTTGCGAACTCCACAAATTGTCCGGAACTGTGATGCCTTCTCGCCTAACTCTTGGCCGAACTTTTCTTGGCTAACGTCCACTTTCCACCATGTCTCAGCGCGGAATGTAATTATCGAGGATTGGGACTACTTCCAATAGGAAGGGCTGAACCCGCTGTTGCGCGGCATCGGGAGTCTCGCCGGGACGCATTTCGACGATGATGCGTACCAGAGCACCGTCACTGCGGTTCATGAAAATCGCGTCTTTGACGAGATAATATTTTGCCCAATATTCGCTGGCCACTCCGCGATCATGGGCCCAGTACCAATACAACACCAAGTCGCGCGCGCCGCCTCGGGAGATGACATAACGGTTAACCGGGAACGGAGCATGGCCGGGCATCGCAAGTGTGACAATGTCATTGTGCTCGGGCGTCCATCCGGCGCCGGGCAGACAGTGCTTGGGAGAGTGGATGGTATCGCCGGTGCGCTGGCTGGGAAAGTAGGCCACGAAGAGATCGACGTAGGGCAGGTTGCTGCCGGAGGCCAGATAGCGACGCACGAGGAAATCGCCCGGTCCCAAGACCTGGAGGGTCTCGGTATCGAGTGGAATGTCTTTACCGCTCCAGTCGCCCAGTTGAACGGGAAAAGAGGAGAGTGCCAGACGCGCAGGGATGATCTCGACGCGGCCGCGTGCTTGCAGGAAAATTGCCGTCAGCGCGACGAAACCGGCAGCAAGGACAAAGCGCAACCCGCGGAATGGCTTCATGACTCGGCCCTCTCCTCGTGCCAGATCATACGAGCCGCCGGATGAATCGGTCCCGTCCTCGGGCCAGAAAACAAGAATAGCCTGGTGCAGAAGATAAACCATCCCGAGCGAGGCGACAAACATGAGCCAACCCTGGAATTCGTGGAAAAACCCCTGCGCTTTGTCGGGGTCCCAGTATTGAACCAGCAGTCCCGTGCCTACCACGCGCAGGCTGTTTGCGGCAACGGCGATGGGAAGCGAGGCGAGGGCCAAAATGACGCGGACAGAGGTTCTGCGCTCCGCCAGATACCCGTAGATCACGGCGAGGGTGGCGAGGGATATCAGCGAGCGAATGCCGCTACAGGCGTCGGCTACCTCCAAAGCCATAGCGGGAAGAATGATTACGTTGCCCTCCCGTAAAACGGGCACTCCTAACCCGGACAAGATGGCACTGGCAACCTTCGACGCCAGCAACTGCAGTGGGAATGTGATCTGGTTGAAGACGATGGCGGGGATGGGAATCATCAGCACCAGAAAAGCCCAAGGAAAGAGAATGGCGCGGAAGAATTTCCAACCCAGAAAAAGCACAGTGAGGCCAGCCAGCACGATGAGCAAGGAGAAACGGGAAAGAAAAAGCTCGGCGCCCATTTGACCAAGCAGGAGCACGCAAAGCCCGAATCCCAAAAAAAAGAGTCCCGACCAGGAAGGACGAAGCGGCACGCGGGCTAGTTGAAATCGCTCCTGCCAGATGACAAAGCCGGCAAAAAGGGGGACGAAGAAACCGTGGGAGAAGTCTGGGTCGTGCCACCATTGCCCAATAAGGTGGCTCAGCGTGGGAAAGTACACCCAGAGCAGGAGACCGCAGAGCACGGCGGTTTGCCACAGAGGGGGTGGTGACGCCGGCTCGGCAGGGGGCGTCGGGCACGCAACTGGTGGCTCGGCTTGCAACACTTGGCTCAATGGAGCAGCAGCTTGTATCTTTTTACCTTAATGGGGGGAACGCCATCCAGCATAGGCGAACTAATCAGCGTCCGCAATTAAAACTTGCGGCGGGGGAGCGGAATGCCAACCTAACCTCGGCCTGAAATCCGAAGGCTGAGACTTCTGGCCTCGGATTGGCCCTTGAGGGAAGCAGGTGGGGACTATTGCCTCTTTCCAAGGCTGAGCTGCATTCTACAGATTGGGCGACGATTGTGGTAAATACTTTCCCTTTTGTGCGGATTGATGTAGGGTAACATAGGTAGGTTTTCCTCGATTTCGAGCCGCGTTCCAGCTGATAAACTTGTGAAAATGGGGCGCTAAGCCAGCAGTAGGTTTTCCCCCGTGCGATGACAGAGATGGCATCTCCCGTGCAACTACAAAGGGTTATCTTCCAAGGGTTTTAGTTAGAGGTAGTCTTTGTGAAAGAAGGCCGTTAGATGGAATCAGACTTCCGGCAGGGCTCGGAATTCCTACAGACCGCCATGCCCGCCGAGCACGAGTTCGTGGAAGGCGTAAGCGCGAACATGCGGAGCGTGGAAGCGATAATGCTGGAAGTCGCCCAAAGCGAAGTCCCGGTGCTGCTGTTGGCCGAGCACGGAGCGGGCAAAAAGGCTACGGCCTGGCGGATTCACAACCTCTCGCGCCGCAGAGGGCAACCGTTCCGGACTTTTTTGGGCGCCATGTTGGAATCCAGCCGGTTTGAGGATTCAGTTCGGAATGGTCTGTTGGGCGAAGGGACGGTTTTTCTCGAGGAACTGGCGGAGTTGGGTGCAAAGGGACAAGCCCGGCTGCTTCAAGCTTTGACCGGAGCAAAGACGAATGGCAGTGCCACAACCACTCCCGCCCGGTTGATCTGCGGGAGTGCCCGTGACCTGGAGAACGAAGTAATGGCGGGAAATCTTCGGGAGGACCTGTATTACCGGATCAGCGGCGTGTGTTTGCGGCTTCCTCCGCTGCGCCAGCGCCGGGAGGATATTCCGGTGCTGATGGAACATTTTCTGCGGAAGTACGGGCGCGATTTTCAGCGGACGGTGCCACCCCTGAGCGAAGAAACACACCGCTTGTTTCAGGAGTATTCATGGCCGGGCAACGTGAGCGAACTGGAGAACGCGGCCAAGGCGATTGTCGCCCTGGGAGATGAAAGGGTGGCGATGGGCGGTTTGCGTGCCGTGCTGCAGCGGCCAGACTTAGGGGGCAACGGCAATCGGGTTTCGCTGAAGCAGGCGGCCCGCGCCGCGTCGCGCGAAGCCGAGAAGGAAATCATTCTGCGCGTGCTCACCGGCACCCGCTGGAACCGGCGCCGGGCCGCGGAGCAGTTGCAGATCAGTTACAAGGCTTTGCTGTACAAGCTTAAACAAATGGGATGCTCGGAACACCGAGCCTCCTAGCTCCACTGGAGAGGGCATGAAAAAGAAAATGAAGCTTGCCTGCCTGGTGCTGTTAGGATTCGTCGCCATCGGCATGCGGGCCCAAGACGAGACCTACGACGCCGACAAGGCTAAGCCGGACAAACCTGCTCCAGAGGTCCGGGTGCCGGCGCGGGAGCCTCCAGCCGATTACGTGATTGGGGCAGATGACACGTTGCACATCTGGGTTTGGAAGGAGCCGGATATTAGCGCGACGTTGCCGGTGCGGTCCGACGGCAAGATTTCTCTTCCGTTGCTGAACGACGTTCCGGCCGCGGGTCTTACCCCCATGCAATTGAAAGATTCGATTACCGAGAAATTAAAGAAGTACATCGCCGATCCTCGCGTAACCGTGGTGGTGACGGCGATGAACAGCCGGAGAATCTTCGTAACCGGCGAGGTCGTGCGCCCCGGGCCGATGGCTCTGCTGCCCAATATGACTATGCTGCAGGCGCTGTCGGGCGCGGGTTTTACTCAATTTGCGAATGTGAAGCGCATTTACCTGTTGCGCATCGAGAACGGGCTGCAAGTGAAGCTGCCATTCAATTACAAAGAAGTGGTGAAGGGAAATCATCCCGAGCAAAACATCCTGCTGCGACCGGGAGACACGGTAGTGGTGCCTTGAGGACCGCGATGAGCAAACGCCACAGCCTTTTGGGATTGGTTGTGCTACTAGGGGCATTCAGTGTTGCCTGGGGCCAGGACGATTCCGCCCGACCACCGGCGGACACTAACCCGCAAAGCAGTCCGCAGCAGCCAGTACCGGCCTATGGCCAGGATAATGCTGTGCCGAGTGTCAGCGAGAATCCTCCGATCTCGGGATTGGATATGCCAAACTTGGAGCCGCACGCTGCGCCCTTAAGTTACCTGCAGCCGGGAGCACACGTCAGCGAGTCTGTCGATTCTAATATCCAGAACTCATTAGGCGGATCGAGCGCTTCGACGATCTCACGGGCAGAAGGCAGTCTGCAGCTGGAACGGCTCTGGAGCCATTACGATCTTTCCCTCGACTACCTCGGAGGAATCGGCTACTACAATGCGCACGGTATTGGGCTGAAGCAAGTAGAGGAAATGGGCTTCGCGCAGAAAATCACATGGAAGCGAGGGGAGTTGGGAATTCGCGACGCTTTCAGTTACCAGCCGGAGGGTACTTTCGGCAGCGGCTACGGCGCCGTAGGCTCGACGGGCGCTGGTTTGAGCGGTGTCGGTGCCTTCTTTGGGGGTTCGGAGCTGGGCGCTTTGGGACAAATTCCGCGCATCATGAACCTCAGTCTGGTTGACGTCGTGGAAACTCTGACTCCTAAATCCTCCCTTACCGCCACAGCCGGATACGGGTTCGTACATTTTCTGCAAAACGAGCCCGAAACCGGTAACTCGTTCATCGGAAACAGTCAAGTCTCCGGCCAGTTGGGCTACAGCCGCATACTTGGCCCGCACGATCAGGGGGCACTCGTATACGGGTACCAAGGTTTCCAATTTTCCACCGGCGTCACTTTCCACAGCAATGTCATACAGCTGATGTGGGGGCATCGCATTTCGGGACGAATGGATTTCCTGATCGGCGCAGGACCGCAGTTCCTGCAACTCAACAACATACCTACTCCGGTGAACGCTCCAAGCCCCGCCGACACCATTCCGCCCTGCGTGCTCGGGCCGGACCTGGTGTTGGAGTGTCCCGCGAATGACCTTCGTATCTCCGCTGCCGGGCGAGGCCCGGCTGCGTTACCAACTTCCAAAAGTCAGTCTTCAAGCGTCCTACGAACACTACCTTACCAGCGGTTCTGGGTTCTTTGCCGGAGCGCAGAGCGATATCGCCCGCTTGGACGCGAGTCGGCCGTTAGGCCGCGTCTGGAACGTTTTTGCAGACATAGGATACTCGCGCAACAGCCGTGTATCCCCACCCGCGTGTGCTCCCCTTGCTCAAGATTGCCCGGGGGTAAGCGCCAATACCTACCAGTTTGGCTTTGTGGGCTTCGGCGCGCACCGGATGTTCGGGCGCAATTTCCACGGTTTTATCAGCTACCAGTTCAATGAACTGGGTTTTGACAGCTCGTATTGTGGATCAGCTGTTTCGTGCAACAGCACGTCGGCGCGACAGGTGGGAACGATTGGATTGGATTGGATTCCCCGGCCAATCCGCCTTGACTAAGTCATTTTTTAGGCTGGCCGCTAAGGGCCGGCGGAACGGTTATTGAGATGGAAAACCGCGAACTAACGATGGATGATTATCTGGCGATGTTGCGCCGGCGGATGAAAGTGATTTTGGTTCCGGCGCTGCTGGCGCCCCTGGCCGGGTTTCTGGTGTCTTACATTTTTGCCCCCAAGTACACGTCCCAGTCTCTGGTGCTGGTGGAGGCGCCGAAGATTCCGGACGCGGTGGTACAGCAGGTCTTTACTGAGGATCTGACGCAGCACATTACCACGATTGGGCAGCGTGTGTTGAGCCCAAGCCGACTGGGGCCCCTGTTGGAAAAGCTCGGGTTGGCGAGGGCGGGCGAGAACGTCGATGGTCTGGTCAGCAACATCCAACTCAACATGACGATCCAGCCGGTCCCCGATATTTCGGAGTTCGGTACGGCCAAGAAAAAGCCGGGCCCGAGCAGCACTCCGGTCCCGGGCTTCTTCGTCAGTTACACGGCGCCGAATGCCAACGAGGCAAAGCAGATCTGCAACGAGCTCACCTCGATGCTGATAGAGGAAGATCTGAAGTCGAGGCAAGAGGCGACTCAGGGCACAACGCTCTTTCTCAACAGCCAGGTGGAGCAAGCCAAGCAAAGTCTCGATGATCTTGATCAGAAGCTAGCGGCCTTTAAAAAGCAGTATATGGGCCAGCTCCCCGGTGACGAGGAAAACAACTTAAAAATCCTGATGGGGCTGAACTCGCAACTGGATGCCAACACCCAGACCCTAAGCCGCGCGCAGCAGGACAAAGCCTACACAGAATCGCTGCTGGCGCAACAGATCGCGGCCTGGAAGTCGGCGCAAGGGACCAGCAACCCGCAGACTCTGCAGCAACAGCTCGCACAGCTTCAGACCCAACTCATCGACCTGCAGGCACGCTACACGGCGGATCATCCCGATGTCATCAAGACGCAGGCGGACATCGCGCAGGTCAAGAAAAGGCTGGACGAAATCAATAACCCCTCCAGTAAGGAGACGAGCACTACGCCCGACAAGGAGTCGGCTTCGGATCCGCCGGAGATTCGCCAGTTGCGGCTGCAAGTGCATCAATACGAGGATTTGATCGCTCAGGCGACGCGCGATCAGAAAAAATTACAGCAAGAGATATCGGTTTACGAGGGACGTGTGGCGCTCAGCCCAGCCATCGAGGAACAATATAAGCAACTGGCTCGCGACTACGACAATGCGCAGAAGGTTTACCAGGACGATCTGGGCAAGCAGAGCACGTCGAAGATGGCGAGCCAGGCTGCAAACGAGGCACAGGGGGAACGGATGGTGCAACTCGATCCTGCGAACCTGCCGGATTCGCCAAGCTTCCCGAACCGCCTGTTTTTTGCGGGTGGCGGGCTGGGCGCAGGTCTGGCCCTGGGGGTCGGTCTCGCGCTATTGCTGGAGTTGCGTGACCGGTCGATTCGCACGCAAGCGGACGCCGAAGCTGCCCTCGAACTCCCTATGCTGGTAGCGGTGCCGTGGGTGGTGGAGACCGTTGTGGCGAACGGCAATAGCAAGAAGCATTTCTGGAAGCGGAACAAGCAGCCGGAGGCGAGAAAGGAAACCGCCAGGTTCTAGGCGAAGATACTTTAAGCCGAAAATATGTACAAAGAGTTCTATGGCCTGCGGGCGAATCCGTTCAATGTCAACCCCGATCCGCGTTATCTGTTTCTAACGCGGCATACCGAGGAAGCTCTGGCGTGCCTGACCTATGGCATCCAGAGCCGCAAGGGTTTTGTCCTGCTTACCGGGGAAGTGGGGACGGGGAAGACGACGCTCATCAACAAATTGCTGGAGTGGCTGCGCCTGCAGCAGGTAGCCACCGCGTTCATCTTCAACTCGCGCCTGAACACGGCGCAATTTCTGGATTACATGATGGCGGACTTCGGCATTCCGTGCGACTCGAAGGCCAAGAGCCAGATCCTGCTTCGGCTCTACAACTGGCTGCTGGATCGCTACCGCGCCGGTGAGACGGCTGTGCTCATTGTGGATGAGGCACAGAACCTGACCGACGAAGTGCTGGAAGAAATCCGCATGCTTACCAACCTGGAGACCTTCACCGAGAAGTTGCTGCAGATCGTCCTGGTGGGCCAGCCTGAACTCGAGTACAAGTTGAAGCAGCCCCAGCTAAGGCAACTGCGCCAAAGGTTGACCCTGCGGGCGAAGACGCATCCTCTGACGCTGGAGGAGACCAAAGCTTATATCCAGCAACGCTTGCGAATCGCCGGTTCTAACGGCCAGCAGATCTTCGATGCGGAGTCCGTGGTTGCGATCCACCGCTATGCGAGCGGCATTCCGCGGGTGATCAATCTCTTGTGCGAGCATTGCCTGGTCAGCGCGTTCGTAGACCAGCAGAAAACGATTGGGCCGCCAGTGGTAGAGATTGTGGCGCGGGATTTTGATCTGGGCGATGGCACTGCGGCAGGGGCTATGACGACGCCTCCGCCGGCGGCAAAGCAGGAGAAGTTCGATTTAGTTGAGACCTTGCGGTCGCTAGCCAGCTTAGCCGACCGGTTGCGCGAAGAAGAGAAGGACCTCCCCGAGGAAAGGAAATTATGAGCAGGATTCACGAAGCCCTAAAGAAGGCCGAACAGGAGCGGGCGGCACAGGGAGGTCCGGCCCAGCCCAATTATGCGCCCGCCGCGGCCGAGCCACCTCGGACGCCGCCCGCTGGAGGGTGGCCAGTGGAGACGATAGCAGAGGCGTCGGCGAGTGGTACCATTCCCCTCACGTCAGCGACGCCATCCTTCGCCAGTCCCTTCAGCCTTGAAGCCTTGCTGGCTCGGTGTAATCCCCAGCCATGGGTGCCGGACCAGAAAACAATGCTGTTTTTCAATGGAAACGACTCTGCGCGCGGTACCGAAGAATTTCGCACGCTCCGTTCCCGTCTGTACCATGTGCGGGAGAAGATGGCGCTCAAAAAGCTTTTAGTCACCAGCGCGCTGCCCAAGGAAGGCAAATCCTTCACGGCTGCGAACCTGGCGCAGGTTTTGGTGCGCCAGCACGGGCGCCGCGTGTTGCTGATCGATGCCGACTTGCGCGGTCCGCGGCTGCACATGATGCTGGGCACCACATCTTCTCCGGGACTCGAGGACTATCTCCGAGGAGCCTGCGACGAATTCTCCATCATGCAGCGCGGGCCCATGGAAAACCTGTTTTTCATTCCCAGCGGGCAGGAGATTTCCGATCCCTCCGAACTGGTGGCGAACGGGCGGCTAAAACTCCTGCTGCAGCGGGTGGAGGCTCTCTTCGACTGGATCATCATCGATTCGCCTCCGGCTCTGCCGGTTTCCGACGCGAGTGTGCTGGCCAAGGCCTGCGATGGGGTGCTGCTGGTGGTGCGCTCCAACGCGACGCCGGTGGACATGGCGCAGCGGGCGCGGCTGGAGTTTCCCGAGGAGGCTCTCGTCGGGGTGGTACTGAACGGTACAAACATGGAAACGATGCCGTACACACGCTATTACTACGATGCATATCAGAAGAACGGGGCCGAGTCCAAGACCTAGGGTGGGGGAAGCGTGATCCGGCTGTTCAAAGTCTATTATCCGCTGCGTACGCTGGTTCTGCTGGCGGGTGAGGCCCTGATCGTTTGGGTTTCGTTTGTCCTGGGCACGATGCTGCGCAACCAGGATAGCTGGCTGCTGCTCAACGTGGAAGGCGGATACCTCAAGATTCTTGCGGTTACCGCAGCTATACTGCTGCTCTCGCACTGGTTGGACCTCTACGATTCCTCACGGCTGGAAAAGAACTGGGAACAGGGTTTGCGCATTCTGTTGGTGCTGGGGTTCGTAGCCCTGGCCCTTTCGGCCCTGGGATTTCTGTTTCCCCAGTTTATGCCGGGAAACGGTTCCACTCTGCTGGGACTTGTCATCCTCACCTGCACGCTGTTTTGCTGGCGTGGAGCTTATAGCTGGATGGTGAAACAGCCGTTCCTGCGGGAACGGGTTTACGTACTGGGCACGGGAGAACGTGCCGAGAGGCTGGTCCAGGGACTGCGGGAGCGGGCGACCCTCGGAATTGACGTAGTGGGATGGACGGGAAACGTTGAAGGCGAACTGACTCGGGAATCCGTAGCGTCCCATTTGTTGAGTCTGGCGCGCGGAGAGGGCGTACATCGCGTAATTGTCGCCATGCCGGACCGCCGCGGTACCTTGCCCGTCGAAGAACTATTGGACTTGCGTTTGGGAGGCGTGAGGGTGGAGGAGGCAATGTCCTGGCTGGAGAAAATCGATGGCAAGATTGAAGTTGATCAGCTGTTTCCGAGTTGGCTGATTTTTGCCGAAGGGTTTCGATTCAGCGGATTCTTTCGCTTTGTTCGGCGGATGCTGAACTTCCTGCTGGCGCTGATTGCGCTCGTGTTTTCCCTTCCTTTAATCCCATTCATTGTGCTCGCAGTCAAGCTGGGTTCGCCGGGGCCCGCGCTTTATCGGCAACAACGCGTGGGGCGGCGAGGCAAGATCTTCTATTGTTATAAATTTCGGACGATGCGTCAGGATGCGGAAGCCGACACCGGCGCAACCTGGGCAACGGATAACGATCCGCGTATAACCCGCGTGGGAAAATTCCTGAGAGCCTCTCGCCTCGATGAAATTCCGCAGCTGTGGTGTGTCCTGAAGGGGGATATGCATTTTGTGGGTCCACGACCGGAACGGCCCGAGTTTGTGGAGTGGCTGAGCAAGGAGATTCCCTACTACGGTGTGCGCCACGTGGTTCGTCCCGGAATAACGGGCTGGGCACAGGTTCAGTACAAGTATGGAAATACAGCAGAAGATGCCCGGGAAAAGTTGCAATATGACCTGTTCTATATAAAGAACGCTTCGATTGGCCTGGATTTACTGATCATGTTTCAGACCATCAAGATTGTGGTGTTAGGACGGGGATCGCAATGAAGTGGTTTTTCTGGGGAGCAGCTTTTCTGATCGCCTACACTTACGTTGGATATGCCTTTTGGTTGCGCGTGCGCCTGCTGTGGCGCTCCAGGCCTGTAAGGCGAGGCGCGTATACGCCGCCGGTGTCGATCGTAATGGTGGTACGCAATGAGGAAGAAGCTCTGGAAACAAAGCTGCAGAACCTGCTCTCGCTCGACTATCCGGCATGCCAGATTATCGTGGTTTCCGACGGATCCACCGATGGAACTGCGAGGATCCTGCGGCAGCACGAGTCGCGGCTGGAACTGGTTCTGAACCCGGCCCCGCGAGGCAAGGCGTCGGGGCTGAACGACGCGGTGAAGTTGGCTCAGGGCGATATCGTCGTGTTTACCGACGTACGTCAGAGGATCGAACCGGGAGCGTTGCGCCTCTTAGCCGAGAATTTTGTTGACCCCGAGGTAGGATGTGCGAGCGGTGAGTTAATGCTGGGCGATCCCACCAAAGGCGAGAGCAGCCAGGGATTGGGCTTATATTGGCGGATCGAAAAGCTGGTTCGCGAGTTGGAAGCGGCTTCAGGCTCAGTTGTGGGTGCAACCGGGGCGCTCTATGCCGTGCGGCGGGAGTTGCTGACCAGTGTTCCGCCGGAAACGATTTTGGATGACGTGTACCTGCCGATGCAGGTGGTGCGACAGGGCAAGCGTACGGTTTTCGATGACCGGGCACGGGCATGGGACACGCCGAATCTTGGGGTGGGAAGGGAATTCACGCGGAAGGTCCGCACCCTTAACGGCAACTATCAACTGGTGCAGTTGGCGCCGTGGCTGCTGAGCGGCCGCAATCCTATCCGGTTTGAGTTTGTAAGCCACAAGCTGTTGCGGCTGGCGGTTCCGGTTGCGCTTGCAGTGCTTCTGCTAGCGTCTTTGGGACTGAGGGGACCATTCTACCGGGGGGTATTGATCCTGCAATTGCTGTTCTATGCGTTGAGCGCGCTGGCCCTGAGCCGAATGATCAAGCGGGGAATCCTGGCGCGCATTGCCGACGCGGCTGGCGCTTTTGTACTGCTGAATGGCGCGGCGGCAGTGGCTCTAGTCAACTTCCTAGCTGGGAGACGAGCTGCGTGGACGCGTTGAGAGCAGGAGCGAGCGAACACATGGCGGACACTAAAATATCCGACCGCGATCAAGCTGAGGTTGAGCGCAGCGCCGAAGAGGCGCGGAGCACCATCCTAGCTGAACCTGATCGCACGCAGATCGATCGCTACCTCAGCCCGCCCAGCGATACTGCGTACAGTCTGGAGTACGCTTTTCACTTGCTCGGGGACATCCGGGGCAAGACTGTGCTCGACCTTGGGTGTGGGACTGGCGAAAACATTGTCCCCCTACTCGAGCGCGGCGCCCGAGTCACCGGGATTGATATCTCTCCCGACCTGATTGCGTTGGCGCAGCGACGCTTGCAGAAGGCTGGCCTAGAGGCGACGCTAAAGACCGGATCGGCCTACGACACGGGTCTGGAAAGCGGATCAGTTGACATAATTTTTTGCATGGCTCTGGTTCATCACCTGGATCTGAGGCGGATTCGTGGCGAAATGCTCAGGATATTGTCAACCGGCGGTGTAGTCATCTTGAAGGAGCCCATTCGATTTTCAAAGGTATATGCATTTCTGAGAGGCCTGTTGCCTGCGCGTGGAAATATTTCGGAGTTCGAGCACCCGTTGACCCCCGAAGAACTGGCCACGATGACGGAGCAGTTCGAGATTCAGGGGACGCGATATTTCAGGCTGCCCTGGGTGCCGTTGATTGTGGGTGTTCTCCCGGCCCTGAGTTCGGCTGTTTGGAAGGCGGATGGTTGGACCCTTCGTTACTGCCCCCCGGCTAGGCGCTACGCTACGGTGGTTGCAATGAGGATGGTGAAGAAGCACGGTTAGGCGCTAACTTACGTTATCCCATTCAGTTCGATGGCAAGAAAGCACACATGGCAACTCAAACACCAGTGACGAGGTCGGCCGAGCGCACCCGGGTATGGAGGGTGCAGCCCAAGACCGCCTATGAAGGCCGCCGCCGGTTTATTTTTAGCGCACTGGTGGTTTTTTGCGTGCTTTATTACTATCGCCCCGAGGATTTCAGCTCACTGCTGGCGCACATTCCGATGGCTAGAATTTCCGGCGGCATCGCCTTTATCGCTTTGCTTACCGGACTGAGCGGTAGCCACGCGAAAATACCGAGAGCCGTCAAGATTCTCTGGCTGTTGCTGCTTCAGATGGCAATCTGTATCCCAAGCGCGGTTTGGGTCGGCGGAGCTACGCACACGGTTTTCGATAGGTTTGCCAAAGGCGTGGTGGTAGCCATGCTGCTCAGCATGGTCGTAGTCACGGTGCGGGAGATACGGAAGCTGCTCTGGATCCAGGTGAGCGCAGTCTCGCTGGTGACCTTTTTTTCGATCGCGCTGCGCCACTACGGCCCGGATGGCCGGCTTATAGGTATTCAGAACGGCATCCTATCGAACCCGAATGATCTCGCCGCTAACATCGCAATGAGCTTTCCCATCGGTCTGGCGTTTTTGCTGTACGACCGTGGCTTCAAGAAGGCGATCTGGGGCCTAGCCCTGGCGGTCATGAGCATTGGAGTCGTACTGACTGGCTCGCGAAGTGGGTTGCTGGCTCTCATTATCAGCATCATTGTTTGCGTTTGGCAATACGGCATTCAGGGGAAGCGCCGGAAGTTAGTTGTGGCCACAATCGTGGTTTTCGTGATGGGCTTCGGCTTGGCCATTTCCAACGCCCACTATCGTGCGCGCGTCGAGAGTATTGTTATGGGAAGGGTGGAAGGTGAGGGAGAGAACGCGGCAGCCTCAATTGAAGCGCGGAAGGAGCTGTTGAGAGAAAGCGTGATGATGGCGCTGCACCACCCCATGTTTGGTGTGGGCCCCGGTTGCTTTATTCTGATAGATCCGGGCTGGAGGGTGGCTCACAACAGCTATACGGAATTGGCTGCGGAGTCTGGCATCCCCGCACTGGTATTGTTTCTCCTGGCGCTGTGGGCCGCATTCAAGAATCTTACCCAGATTCGGAAATCGCGTCAGTATCGGGACGATCCGGAATTTACGCTCTTCGCGCAAGCCATATGGGCGGGACTTGCCGCGTATATGGCGGGGGCATTTTTCGCTTCGATCGAGTACAACCTGTATCCGTATTTCGTGATCGGTTACACGTGCGCCATGGTGAGGATTTCAAGTCAGCCGATTCCAGATCACGAGCAAAGCAGGAAACCTCAGATTTTAGGCAGGGCAACCTATGCAGGTATCTTCAAACCGCAAACGGCCCGGACTCGGTAAGAAGGAGATCATCCAGTGTGCGGGATAGCCGGCGGCGTCGGCAGGCAGGGAGAGGTCTTCGACGCGGAAGACGTGCATCGGATGTGCCAGACGATCGTCCACCGCGGACCGGATGACGAAGGAATTTATGCCCAAGGTCCAGTGGGCCTTGGCATGCGGCGCCTCAGCATCATTGATTTAGCTGGCGGAAAACAACCCATCCACAATGAAGACAGCAGCATTTGGGTCGTGTTCAACGGCGAGATTTACAACTTCCCAGAACTGCGAAGCCAGCTCGTAGACCGTGGTCACAGGTTTTACACGCACAGTGATACCGAGGTCATTGTCCATCTGTACGAGGAGATGGGTGCGGAGTGCGTTAAGAGACTCCGGGGCATGTTTGCAATTGCGTTGTATGACGAGCGGCGGAACTCGCTTCTACTGGCTCGCGACCGGCTGGGCAAGAAGCCATTGCACTATGCGCTGCATAGCGGCCGGCTTCTGTTTGGATCGGAGATCAAGGCAATTCTGGCGCTGCATCCGGAGTTGGCCCAGGTGGATGCGGAAGGCCTTCTGCAGTACTTCTATTTTGGCTACATACCCGATCCTCGCACCGCATTTCTGGGCATCCGCAAATTGCCGCCCGGGCACTTGATGGAATACCGCAACGGCGAGATGAAGATCCGCCAATATTGGGATTTGCCCGAGTACGGCACGCAAGCCCTCATCGGCGAAGACGAATGCCTGGAGGAGATGGAGCGGCGGCTGGAAGAGGCGGTCCGCATCCGGCTGATCAGCGAAGTGCCTCTGGGAGCCTTGCTCAGTGGAGGAGTGGACTCTTCGATTATCGTCGCGCTGATGGCGCGGTCCAGTGCCAAGCCAGTCAAGACTTTCTCCATCGGTTTTCGCGCGGAGCAGTTCAACGAATCGAAATATGCGCGCATGGTTTCGGAGCGCTTTGGTACGGATCATCACGAGTTGGTACTCGAGCCGAATATAGAAGAAACACTGCAATATCTTTCGGGCATGATGGAAGAGCCCTTCGGCGATTCCTCGATGCTGCCAACCTACTACGTGTGCCGGATGGCGCGGAGAGAAGTTACGGTTGCGCTTTCAGGCGATGGCGGAGATGAGCTGTTTGCCGGGTATGATCGTTATCTGGTAGCGATGGAGCGGCGAAAATTTGATCCGTTTCATCGCTATATTGGGCCAATCTATCGCCGTCGCATTCATAGCCTTCTCCCGGCTAGGATGTACGGCAAGAACCTGGCATGGAACGCTTCATTGAACGAGCGTGATCGTTACCTGGACGGGCTTTCATTCCTGCCTGTGTTGCACCGCGAGCGGAATCTGTTCACCTGGGAATTTTTGGAAAGTGCGCGGCATCTGCCCGATCCGTTGGCGCAATGGCAGGAAATCTATGACGGCGCTCCCGCTCGAGACCGGCTGAGCCGCCTGCTGTATCTCGACACCAAAACCTACCTGAGCGCCGACATTCTCACCAAGGTGGACCGGATGAGCATGGCCACGTCCCTGGAAGTGCGTGTTCCCCTGCTGGATCATGAGTTTGTCGAGTGGGCGACGAGTCTGCCGGTGGAATGGAAGTTTCGGGCCGGGACGCGGAAATACATTCTGAAAAAGTTGGCGGAGAAGCTGGACATTCCGCCGGAGCTACTGCACCGCAGGAAACAAGGCTTCCAATTGCCGTTGGTGGAATGGATGCGGGACCGCTCGAAAGCACAATTTTGGGGCGTGCTGCTGGAACCTCGTACGCTGCAGCGTGGTTATTTCAAACCGGCGGCTGTTCGCTCGCTCGTTGATGAACACGTTCGAGGCCGGCGCAATCGCTCCGGTATGTTGTGGCGTATGTTAGTTCTGGAGCTCTGGCACCGGAATTTCATGGAAGCTCGATCCGATTGGGCGACCGCGCGAAGGGCGCCTGAGATCCTTGCCAGCGAGATTACTTCGTTTCCGCATGCGGCTGCGGCGTTGTCGGCGCTCCCGGGAACCGCCGCTAATTGAGCGTTGACCCGGAAGAGTTTCCAATCCCACCAAGCATGCCGATGGCGACCTCATTAAACCGTTCGATGTCCGAGAGGGGGCGAAGCCAGGCACCGGTGTTCGTGCTGGGCTGCGTGCGTTCGGGGACCACCCTGCTGTATCACATGCTGCTTTCGGCGGGAAATTTCGCGGTGTACAGGACCGAGTCCAACGCGGTCAATTTGCTGGAACCGGCATTCGGGGACCTGTCCGTCCCACGTAACAAGCGGCGGCTTTTGCAGGCATGGTATGAGAGCCGGCTTTACACCCGGTCAGGCCTGGATAGGGAAGAGATCGGCGCAAGAGTAATGAACGAATGCAGGAACGGAGGCGATTTCCTGCGCATCGTCATGTCCGAAATTGCCAGGAAGCAGGGAGTGGAGCGCTGGGCCGACACCACGCCGGAGCACCTGCTGTACCTCGACCGGATCAAGGAGACCATTCCGGATGCGCTCATCATTCATATCATTCGCGACGGCCGGGATGTGGCGCTCTCCACCGACAAGCAAGGCTACGTAAAACGCCTGCCTTGGGACCGCAAACCATCGAAGATGGCGGCTGGTCTGTACTGGCAGTGGATGGTGAACAAAGGCCGGCGGGACGGGCGCGGCTTGGGAGGCGATTACATAGAAGTGCATTTCGAAGAGCTTATCGGCGAGCCGCGGGAGACGCTGGCGCGTCTGGGACAGTTCATTGAACAAGATTTGGACTATGATCGCATCCGGCAAACGGGAATTGGCTCGGTAAGCGCTCCCAATACATCGTTCGGAGGAGGATCAGAAGAGGGCTTCAATCCTGTCGGACGTTGGCGGAGCGGCTATTCTCAAGAGGAACTGGCGATCTTTGAGGGACTGGTCGGCCGCACGCTGGTAGAGACTGGATACAAGTTGGCCAGTGCGGACAGGGATGTGCTGAACCGGCCGGACCTTGGAATCATGCGCGCCGCCTACCAGGCTTATTTTGATGTCAAGTTATATCTTAAAGCGAAGACTCCTCTCGGACAATTGCTGGTGGCGCGTGATTTATCGTGGCTTTGATGGCCTGAATTCCCGGCTGCGGAACCGGTGATGGCTCGGGTCGCCGCAGTGAATAAGCGTTTGCAGAGGGTGAAGCAGGCGGCGTTTGACCATGCTAGACTGAGATTGCAGAGGCGATCGCCCGCAAGTGCTCGCTTCGTCCGACTGGAGACAGGTTGGATAGAGTATGAAGGAAAACACAGACCATGCCTTCCTCCGCCCCAATCCAGGAGCTCGTTGCGATCCCTCCAACAGGATTTAATTCCGTCTTTACTCCCGCCAGGCGCCGCTTCCTACTCATGGTGCTTGCGTTGGCGCTAGTTGCCGTCGTCCTGCTACGGGGCATCCATAAAGGCGAATTCAGCGAAAATGTCGATGAGACGGTGCATGCGGCGACGGGCCTTTACATTGCCTCCGTTCTACACGACCTGCCGTTGCGCCATCCCGTCCAATACACGTACCGCTACTATGCCCAATATCCCAGCCTTGGCATCGTCATTTATCCGCCCGCGTTCTATGTGGTAGAAGGAGTCGCATTCTCCATACTAGGAGCTTCGGTTGTAACCGCCCGCTTGACCCTGCTCTTCTTCGCCCTGTACGGCCTTTATTTTTGGTTCAAGCTAGTCGAGGAATTGGAAGACGAATACACGGCCGCCCTCTCGACGGTGTTGTTAGCTTTTTTGCCGTCGGTTCTGAGGTATGAGAAGTCCGTCATGCTCGACATTCCGCTGATGGCTTCCTGCATAGCGGCGAGCTATTTCTGGATTGTCTACCTGCGGCGTGGGTCCAGGCATCTGCTGTATTGGTTCGCCGTATTCCTGTGCCTCGCTTTCCTCACCAAGCACCATGCGGTTTATCTGTTGTTATGGTGCCCGATCACGCTGGCAGCTCAAAGGAAATGGGATCGAGTTTTGAACTGGAGGGCTGCTGCGACCGCCGCCGTATGCTTTATCGTGGTTGCGCCCGTGTATGTTCTGCAGATTTACATGAATGCCTCCCTTGCGGTCAACCTCCAGGGAACGGCGGCGAATGCATCGATGCAGTGGGGCTACTACTGGTCGGTACTTCCCGAACTGCTGGGACGGGGAGCGCTCGTCTTAAGCGTTCTCGGAATACTGATCTGCCTGTGGCGGCCAAAGCGGGAAAATGCCGTCGTAATGCTCGCCTGGATCGTGTCGTGTTATGTCATCTTCACTCTCATCCACCATAAAGAGCCGCGTTACATTCTCTATTGGGTTCCGGCCTTCGCGTATTTCGCGGTGGCTCCTTTCACGCGGAAAAACAACGTGCGGTGGATTCGCGTTGTGGGCATTGCAGTGGTCACCGTAGTCGTGGCGTGGTACGCGGTGCGGGCCTGGGCCTACCAGCGGGATTATGTCTCCGGCTATGCGCAACTGGCGCAACAGTTGACGCAGCGCGAAGGGGGCTGCGTGCTGGTGGACATGGATTTGCCGGGTAACTTTACCTTTTTCATGCGCGCCTATGACCCGGCACGGCGCTTCGTCATTCTGCGAAAAGCCCTCTATGAAGTGCGGACGTTACGAGAATGGGGTGTGACCGAGTTTGCCCACAACCAGAGCGACGTGGAGCAGATCCTCAAAGCCGATAGCGTTCGATATGTGGTAGTGGAGAAGAACACGCCTCTACATTTTTCTTCGCAACCGGCCCTGCGCGAGCTTCTTGACCATTCTGGTCAGTACAAGATGATAGGAACCGTCCCCATCGAAAGTAATATGACTGATTGGCAGGGACGTAGCTTGATCCTCTACGAATCCGCGGGGCCGGTTGTGCCTCCTCACGGGATTCTCCACATCAAAATGCCGACCCTGCGCCATGACATTGATATTCCCTTCCAAGAGTTGACTGGCAAATAGAGATCAGTAAACAAGGGATCGTCAATTTCACACCCTGTTTCGAACTACATCAGCGCAATTTTTTCTCCTTGTTCCATCGTGCAGGTCCGCCCCAATTCGGCAACTGCGGCATCCGAAGCCGCCTGCAGCCCTATGCTAGAATGCTGCTGACATGCAGCAAAACGACACTCGGGAGCGAGAAACTGTCCACGAGATTTCGATTGTCGTGCCGGTCTACCAGGGGGAGCGTACGCTTGAAGCACTCGCGGACGAAATTGTCCCCCTCACTCTCTCCTCAGCCACGTCCGGCGGGCGCCAGTTTCGCGTAATTGAGGTTTTGCTGGTCTACGATGGGGCGGTGGACCGCTCAGCGGATGTGATGCGGGAGCTTGCTTCCCGTCATGCCTTCGTGCGGATCATCTGGCTCTCGCGCAATTACGGCCAACACCCTGCAACCCTGGCAGGCATGGCGAGTACAGTCGCGGAGTGGGTGGTCACAATGGACGAGGACGGCCAGCAAGACCCCCAAGAAATCGGCCGCATGCTTGACTATGCGCTGGATCAGGGAGCTCGACTGGTTTATGCGAAACCCACCAACGCGCCTCCTCATGGATTCCTGCGCAACTGGATGTCGAGCCTGACCAAGAAGCTTTCCCGGGGAATGCTCGGCGACATTGGCGCTTTCAACAGCTTCCGGCTGATCGAAGGGGAAGTAGCCCGGGGCGTGGCCGCCTATTGTGGGGCCAATGTTTACCTGGACGTAGCCTTGTCCTGGGTAGTCGGAAATGCAATCCACTGCCCGTTGGCCCTGCGGGCGGAGCGCGGTCGGCGCTCAGGCTACACCTTCAGGCGGCTGCTGCGACACTTTTGGCAGCTGGTTCTTACTTCGGGCACGCTTCCCCTGCGGCTCATTGCTCTCCTCGGCGGAGTCTCGATCCTGTTCAGCATACTGATCAGCGCTTTCGAGGTCTGGCAGCGCCTGCAAAACAAGATCCACGTCCAAGGGTGGACCTCGATCTTCATCGTGACCTGTCTCTTTGCTGGGCTGATCCTGGTCTCCCTCGGCATCATCGCGGAATACCTCGGAGTTGCCGTCAAAATGGCTTTGGGCAAGCCGGCATATTTGATCGTGTCGCGACCTGCCAAAGACATCGGTCGCCAGAGGTGACCACTCTCGCCTGGGTTGTCGGTCGAGGCGGGCTGCTTGGTTCGTCTGTAGGGCGCAAGATCGGCTCCGCCGTGTGGCGCCCCGAGCGTCCCATCCTCTGGGGCGATCCCTTGCAACTTCGGGAGTCGATCAGCTACGCAGTGCGAGGTTTCCAAACGCGTCTGGCGGCAGAATCGCTGAACGGCTGGTGTGTCTACTGGTGCGCTGGCAACGGCGTGGTTGGCAGTCCAGCTGACCGTCTCGCTGTCGAGACTGCCAGTCTACGCTTCTTCCTTAATGAGCTTAGCAATGCGCTTAACCGGTCGCAGACAAACTTGCCTGGCCGAGTGTTCCTGGCGAGCAGTGCCGGCGGCGTGTACGGGGGAAATGCGGAGCATTCGCTGACTGAAACCACCCCACCTCGGCCAATCTCGGATTATGGACGGGCGAAGATCGAACAGGAGCAGGTGCTTCGAGATTGGGCGCACGACCGGCCCACGATTTCGACGCTCGTCGGCAGGCTCTCCAACCTGTACGGACCGGGCCAGCGTCTCGACAAGCCGCAAGGACTCATCTCGCACATGTCGCGTTGTGTGCTCTTCGGTGTTCCGGTGCGCATCTATGTACCGCTGGACACAATCCGCGACTACCTGTTCGCGGAGGATGCGGCAGCTCGGATCGTAGGCTGCATGGCACGACTTGAACGCGAAGCAACGGGCGGAGCGCAGAACATCACCAAGATCTTCGGTTCGGAGAACGAGACTACGGTGGCCGGGATCATCGGGGTCTTCCGCCAGATTGCCAAACGACATGTCCGCGTTGTTTCGGGACTGGCCCCCGTGCGGTCGCAGCAGCCGGCACGGCTGCAGTTCCGATCCGTGGTCTGGCCGGACCAACCGGCGCTGCCCCGTACCGAGTTGCTCGACGGGGTCAATCGCGTGCATCGGCACCAACTCGCGCTCTTCCAGGCGGGACGTCTGCCTCCTCCTCCGGTGGCAACCTCGCGATAATCTCACGCACCAAGGCGAGGTGACCTGCAAGCGGTTGGTTGCTACCGTTCGCAGGCTTTCGACTCCCATGAGCCGCCAAAAAAGAGTCTGGGCAGAGGAGAGGAATTCTTCCAACGGCGGGTAAGGGGAACGTGTGGCAAGAGTGGACCACGAATGGCGCAAGTTCGGCTGTGCTGGCTCGGGATTTCGGACCGGGTGGCGGCGATCCGGGTGAAAGATGTTTCACATTGACGCGAACAGAGATCGAGGGGACAATAGCCGCCGTGTGTTGGGGTCAAAAAGGAGATCCCGGCTAATACACAGGAAGACCATTCGGAGGCGGTCAGGGTGAAAGAATCGGAAGCCGTTGAACTCTCGGTGGTAATGCCTTGTCTCAACGAGGCAGAAACCTTGGAAAAGTGCATTCACGTGGCCCTGCGGGCGCTTGAGGACGCGAGCATCGCCGGCGAAGTGATCATTGCGGACAACGGCAGCACCGACGGATCGGCAGAGATTGCGAAGCAAGCCGGAGCCCGTCTTGTGCCCGTTAGCACCAAGGGATACGGCAGCGCCCTGATGGGGGGCATCGCAGCTGCTCGCGGCAAGTTCATCATTATGGGAGACGCAGACGCCAGTTACGACTTCGCCCACATCCCACGGTTTGTCGAGCAATTGCGCAAGGGCGCGGACCTGGTAATGGGGAATCGGTTCCGCGGCGGCATCGAGCCGGGAGCGATGCCAGCTTTGCACCAGTACTTCGGCAATCCCGCGCTGACTTGGTTAGGACGGCTTTTTTTTCGGAACCATAGCGTCGGCGATTTCTACTGTGGGTTGCGTGGATTTCGCAAGGATGCCTACGAGCGTTTGGGACTGCGCACGACCGGTATGGAATTCGCTACCGAAATGGTCGTTAAATCCACCCTGCTGAACCTACGTGTAACCGAAGTACCCACGACGCTCTCGCCGGACGGTCGCAGTCGTCCTCCGCACTTGCGCACCTGGCGGGATGGGTGGCGCACCCTTCGTTTTTTTCTTCTCTACAGTCCTCGCTGGTTGTTCCTCTACCCCGGCTTTACCTTGATGCTCCTGGGCGGTCTGCTGGGACTCTGGCTGCTGCCTGGTCCGAGAACGGTCGAGAATGTCACCCTCGACGTGCACACCATGGCGTACGCCAGTGCTTTCATTCTGCTTGGATTTCAGGCGGTCACATTCGCCGTTTTCGCCAAGCTATTCGCGATTTCCGAGGGTCTGCTCCCTCCGGATCCCAAGCTAGATAAACTGTTTCGTTATATCACACTGGAAACGGGGCTATCGGTCGGAGCGCTGCTGGTGGTCACCGGAATAGGCTTTTCAATCTATGCGTTGGAATTCTGGGGAAAGCAGCACTTCGGTAGACTCGATTACGCCCATACCATGCGGTTGGTCCTTCCGGCTTCCCTGCTGCTGACTCTCGGTACTCAAACTGTGTTTGCCAGCTTCTTCCTGAGCGTGCTGGGACTGCGCAGACGCGGCTGAAAGCAGAACCGGTGGAACCGATCCCCTGAACTGAGCGATACGCAACGTGAGAACAGCTTGGTTAGAACCAAAGGCGAATCCGCGTGTATAGTGTTAGCGGCTGCCAAAATGGAAATCCTGGTTTAACTCCAAAGGGAAAGCCCATCGGAATCTGTGCGGCCAATCTCATCAGCCTGACGTCGCTGGACATAGGGAGCTGGCAGTGTCGATGGATCGAAGCCTTCGCCGTCTTTGCATTTTCTTGTTCCTCTTTGCCCTGGCTCTGAGAATCTTCGCCGCTTGGCATGTTGGTTTTTTTCGCACCCGTGCTGACTATGAGATGGTACGTATCGCGAACTGTATCCTGCAGTTCCATATGTTCGGGAATGCGTACGCGGTTCCTACTGGGCCCACTGCACATGAGATGCCGCTGTTTCCTCTATTCTTGAGCGCGGTGCACCTAGTCTTTGGAAGTGGGGCTTTGGCCGAAGCCTTCAATATCACTATTACCTGCTTCGCTTCCGCACTGCGTTGCGTATTGCTTCTCCCTTTTTGTACAAGCCTAGGCTTGAGCCGCAGGATCGGGATAGTAGCGGCATCGCTGAGCAGTGTTTATATCAGCGCTATCCAGACCGAGGTGAGGGGCGATTGGGATGGACCGTGGCAGGCTCTTTTGCTGCTGGCAATCACGTGGCTCACGATTCGCATCTGGAAAGAGCAGTCTTGGGTGAAGCGAACACCGTGGCTCTGGATTCTTTTGTGGGCCACGACCATTGTTGTGCAGCCTGCTTTATTGCCCGTCCTGGCTACTTTTCTTGTGACTGGCTTCTTGTTCGTGCCTAGCCGTGCGGACCGCGCGCGTTACATTCGACTGGCCTGTATGGTTGTACTCGCCGTGGTTGTATTTCTGCTGCCATGGGCAGTACGAAATAAATTCGCCTTGGGAAAGCTCGTCTGGACTAAAAGTAACTTTGGGCTGGAGCTCTGGTCTTCAAATGGTCCGAATCGGACGTATGACATTGCCACTAATGTGGGCTATGGGATCCCGGTTCCCCAGGATGATCCCAAAGAAGCGGAGTTGCTACGGCAAATGGGAGAGATTCGCTACAATCAGATGAGGCTTGCCGAAGCGAGTTCGTGGATTCGTGAGCATCCTACGGAATTTGCTTACCTGACTGCGCGGCGTTTCTTGGCTTTTTGGTTTCCTCTGGGAGTCAACCTCGCTCATAGCATCGTGCGGGTCACCTTCTCTGTGCTCGCGCTCGCTGGCCTTGTCCTGCTTTTTCGTATTCAGCGCCTGATGGCCATCGTATTCCTTCTCACCTGGATAACTTTCGCTCCGATTTATTACATCGTCGAATGGTCCAGCCGCTATCGCTACCCCATCGAATGGGAACTCATGATCTGCGCTGCGATTGCTCTCAGTTCGGCTGCCGCGCCTGCACGGAATCATCGTAAGCGTCCGACCAGCACACCGTTGACGAGTTGAGTCTACAGCCGGCGCCAACACGGCGCGGCGGTCCAAGAGGACCAGGCGGCCGATGTTGAGGCTCCGCGACTTTACACTTTACCGGCAATTTTCAGTTCGTGAAATCTCTTTTCTGCGTTGGGTAGTGTCTGAAAAGAGCGTTTCTTTTCAGACACTGCCCAACCTTATGCCCTTCTGGTTTTGCCCAGCGCGAAAACCGGCTGCCGCATCGCCGAGCACGCCGGCGAAACGACGGGCGATTTGCGACCAGTCATAGCGGGCCGCCAAAGTGGCGGCTGCCTGCTCGTAATTTCTGCGTAGCTCAGGCTCGTGCAGGAGCCGGAGAATGGCCGCGGCGAACGACGGCGCGTTGTCAGCGATGATCAAGTCGTGGCCATCGGTCACGTCCAATCCCTCCGCGCCGATGGAAGTGGAAACCAAGGCCTTGGCCATGGCCATGGCTTCGAAAATCTTGAGCCGCGTACCGCCACCGATGCGCAGAGGGACAATGACCACGGTAGCGGATCGTAAGTAATCGGTAACCGAGGCTACGGTGCCAGTCACTTCGATCGAGGCCGAGGCCAGGCGCCGCACGCGGGCGTGAGGATTCCGGCCTACGATCCGAAAATGCGCATCCGGAAAGGCGGCCAGCACCGTTGGCCAGATTTCCCGACAGAAATATTCCACCGCGTCGATATTGGGTTCCCAATCCATGGAGCCAGTGAACAAAACCACCGGCGGATTCCCCGAAACGGAAGGTGATGCCTGATATTGCTCCGTATCCACTCCCGTAGGAACGACAGTAATAGAGCAGCCAGAACATAGCTTCAGCATCGCGTTCCGATCGTGTTCAGAAACTGCGATCACGTGCCGAAATCTTCGCAGTGCGTGGCGCTCGTAAGACGCCATCTTCCAAGCTTCGACAGAGTAGGATAGCTTGCTCCACGGAGCTTTTTCGGTGTGAGCCATGCGCCGCCAGAGCATGGTTTCAACGTTATGCTGAAAGAGAACGACGGGGGCCGTCAAGGGATCGGGAAAATTCAGTGAAGCCGACAGAAAATCGCAAACGGCTATGTCGAACCTGCCATTGCCGAGCCACTGGGCCACGGCGCGACGCACTCTCGGATGAGTGAACTTCCTCACTGCATAGGGAACCGGCGAAGGGAGCCGCAAAACATAATCCAAGGACTGGGCCAGCGCGCCCTCTGGTGCGGCGGTGGGGATGGTCTCGGTCCGCGGCAGTTGCCGGGTGATTGCCTCTTCGTACTGAGGATCACGGCGTCCGCCATAGTAGGAAAGCAGAGTTACTTCATGGTCTTTAGCCAATTGCCTGAGGATGTTAAAAGAACGGATCTTGCCTCCGGTATCGACCGGCAACAGCTTTCCTGCCTTAACCCAGAGTATTTTCATCTCCCCTGTTCAACAAGCAACGCCCCGACTACCAGCATATCCCTTCGTAAGATGGGCTCGCGGTCGGCCTCTGGGATTTCTCCAGGTTCACCAAGTCCACCACAAAATGGCTGGGGCGGATGTGGGAGTCCAGAATTTTTCTGTCGAGTCCGCGAATGGCGATGATGACGACTTCTGCCCGCTTGAGAACCTCCTCGAGACTTGCGCAAAGAAGTGAGCCGATGTGGGGAATGATCTCTTCAATATATTGCCGGTTGGAGCCGATAAGACGTCCCAAGGAAACGTTCTCATCCCAAATCTGTATCTCGCAGCCTTCGCCGATCAATCGCTTGACGAGTTGCACCTGAGGACTTTCGCGCAGATCGTCGGTTGCTGCCTTGAAGCTGAGACCGAGCACCGCGATTTTTTTCTTTCCGGTCGCGAGTACCATCCTGACGGCACGATCGAGGTGCGACTCATTGCTGGGCAGAAGAGATTCGAAAAGAGGCAGTTCGAGGTCAAGTTCCTTGGCGCGGTAATTCAAGGCGCGCACATCTTTGGGCAGGCACGAACCGCCGAACGCGAAGCCTGGTTTGAGGTAGGTGGACGAAATGTTGAGCTTGGTATCGGCGAGAAAGATTTCTATCACCGATTCCGAATCCACTCCCAGTTCCTTTGCCAACGTGCCCACCTCGTTAGCGAACAACACTTTCGTCGCATGCCAGGCGTTGCAGACATATTTCACCATCTCGGCGGAGCGAAAGGACGTTTCAAAGATGCGGCCCGGCGCCCACGAGTAGAGTTCACGCAGCATTTGACTATGGGCGGAGTCGCGAGCGCCAATAACGGTCATGGACGGTTCCAGGAAATCGGCCACGGCCGTACCCTCCCGCATGAATTCCGGATTTACACAGACTCCGAATTCCTTCCCCAGGCGCTTTCCGCTGGCTAGCTCGAGGGCCGGAACCACGATCGACTCGGCTGTCCCCGGCAGCACGGTGCTGCGCAACACGATCAAATGGAATGCGTCTTTCTTCTTGAGGGTCGCGCCGATTTCGCGGCAAACCGGCTCAATGTGCCCCAAATCAAGTTTGCCGTTGCGCAGACTCGGAGTACCAACACATAGAAATGAAATGTCCGAGTTGAGCACAGCAGCGGCTGAATCGCCGGTAGCGTGCAAACGGCATGCCTTGTGGCAGCCGGCAATCAGGTCGTTCAATCGCGGTTCAACGATGGGACTTCGGCCTGCCTCGATAGCCTCGACTTTGCCGGGGCTCAGATCAACTCCGGTGACCTGGTTCCCCTGATGTGCGAAGCACGCGGCAGTGACGGTTCCCACGTAACCCAAACCGAAAACGCTGATCCGGCTCATGCGAGGTATTTTCCTTTTGGTGAGTGTGCGGGCCGTGCCACGCATTGGAACATGCAAGTTAACTTTGTCTTGAACGATTGAAAAAGACTCTCGACGCGCCGGGGAGCAACATTGCCCATCCAACGTGCTAACAATATAAAATGCTAGCACGAAATGAGGATCGGATTGGGAGAATGGAACGATCGTTACCGGCGCATGATGGCGATGGGTCCGAAGGAGATTGCCGACCGTTTGCGGCAGCAAACAGCCGCGCGCCTGGACTTCCTGCGCTACAAAGTTGGCCTGGGCTTCGAGTCACGCCTGAACGCCTCGCGAACGGATTCGTATTTCTTCTTCCCGGCCGATGCCATCCCGCGGTTGTGCTCACGCCTGCGGGAACTCTTTCCCAGAGAATCCGATCAGATTATCGAGCGTGCCGAACGAATCTGTAAGCATAGGTTTGACCTTCTGGGCTACAGAGACTTGGACTACGGCGTGGAGATCGACTGGCACTGCGATCGGGTGCACGGCAAGCAAGCTCCGCGAAAACCGTGGTTTCAAATTCGTTATCTCGATTTTGCCGAAGTTGGAGACAGCAAAGTTACCTGGGAACTCAACCGCCACCAGCATTGGGTGACGCTGGCCAAGGCGTTCCGGCTAACCGGCGAAGAGAAATTCGCCACGGAATTGTTCCACCAATGGAAACACTGGCATCGAGAAAACCAGTATCCCATCGGCATCAACTGGGCGAGCAGCCTGGAAGTGGCTTTTCGCAGCCTGTCCTGGCTTTGGGTGTACTTCCTGATGTCAGGGTCGGCGGCAATGCCGGGAGAATTTCGCGGCGAGTTATTTCGCAGGCTAGCGGTTTCGGGGCGCCATATCGAATGCCATCTGTCCACTTATTTTTCTCCGAACACCCACCTGCTGGGGGAAGGGGCTGCACTTTTTTTCATCGGCACTCTATGTCCGGAGTTGAAGCGTGCCAAGCCGTGGCAAGCGCTGGGATGGGAGATTCTCCAACAGGCGGCCGATCGCCAAGTTCGGGACGACGGGCTGCACTTCGAGCAGTCGATCTACTATCACGTGTACGCCTTGGACTTTTTTCTGCACGCCGCGGTGCTGGCTGCAAGGAACGGAATTGCCATCCCTGCTCAATTTAATCGAACTCTCGAGCGAATGTGCGAAGCCCTTTGCGTGCTGGGACGCTCCGGACCCGTGCCCAGGCTTGGCGATGACGATGGCGGACGAGTGTTCGATGCGCAGCGCAACCGGCAAGTCCACCTTCTCGATCCGCTGGCGACGGGCGCTGTCTTTTTTGGTCGAGGCGATTTCAAGAGCGTTGCGGCGGGGCCGCGGGAGGAGACGTTATGGCTATTGGGCGAGGCAGGCATAACTGACTTTGATCGGCTGTCGACGATTCCTGTGGCGAGCGATTCCACTGCGTTCAGGGGAAGTGGCCTTTACGTCATGAGCAATGAAAACCTTGGGCCGCAATTAGCGATAGATGCCGGGCCGCAGGGCGCCGAGACGGCTGGCCATGGCCATGCCGATGCGCTTAGCATCACGGCAAATAGCGATGGAATCTCTCTTTTGATTGACCCAGGCACATTCGAATATGTGGGAAGCGGAAGCGGTTCTGAGCGCAATCGGTTTCGAGGCACAAAGGCGCACAATACGCTGGTGGTTGATGGACTCGATCAGTCTGAGCCCAAAGGGCCTTTCAGTTGGATCAGTCTAGCCAAGGTTCACGCGGAAAAATGGATCAGCGGCGAGACATTCGATTTTTTTGCGGGCGCCCATGATGGATACACACGCTTGGCCGATCCGGTAGTGCATCGCCGTTGTGTGTTCTCGCTCAAGTCCCGTTTCTGGTTGGTGCGCGATCAGGCCTTGGGGCGAGGGAAGCATCAACTGGACTTGTTCTGGCATGTCAATCCAGAAGTCTTGCCGGTAAAATCCAGGAACGCTAGGTTTCGCGGTGCGGGCGCGGATTTGTCCATTTTGGTCCCCGAGGATCATGGATGGTTGCAAGACACCCTGGCGGAGGATTGGTCGCCCGCTTATGGCCAGAAGGAACGGCACAGCGTTCTGCATTTCGGCACCGTGGCCAGCTTGCCGGCAGAGTTTGTGACGTTGTTGCTACCGGGGGGCGGCAGCGACTCGTCCGAGGTCCGCTTTGAGCGAACAAGCGTGCCTTCGACGGGCGAATCCGTCGCCTGCTATCGTTTGAAGACGGCAGAAGAGGAACACTGCTTCCTTTTCGGGCAAACCAAGCCGTGGACCTTGTTCCCCTGGAGCAGCGACGCCGAATTTCTCTATTGGGGCCAGAGCCGAGACAAGGCACGCCGGATGCTCATATGCTGCAATGCCAGCTATGTGGAAGCGGGCGGGCGACGAATCATTTCTTCACTGCGGACTGTTTTGCGTTGCGAAGCAATTAGTATCGAAGGAGAGTTTCGGGTTATTTCCTCGGACGGAGAAACAGTAGTCGACCATGAAGCCTTCGCTATGGTCCCACTTGAAACAGATACGGACTGACGGCAGCCAGCCCGACGCGGCGGAGCGGATCTGAAGGTGACCCTAAGTAAGAGGAAAATGCGACGATGCCAAGGGAGAATGCGCCGGTTTTCGTGGTGGGCTGTCCACGTTCAGGGACGACACTGCTCTACAACATGCTGCTGTCCGCCGGAGGCTTCGCAGTCTATCTCGCGGAGTCGAACGTCTTTAATCTCCTGGTGCCACGCTTCGGTGACCTGAGCGTCCGGGCAAACCGGGAGAAATTGACGGATGCCTGGCTGCAAAGCAAGTTGTTCCGGGCATCCTTCCTGGATGCCCAGCAGATCCGCGCCAAGCTGCTGTCCGAATGCAGGAATGGCGGTGACTTTCTGGGCATCGTGATGCGGGAGATTGCGCGGGCCCAGGGCGTCCAACGCTGGGCGGATAACTCTCCCGAAGAACTGCTGCATGCGATCAGTATCAAGAAAACCCTACCCGACGCTCTATTCATCCACATGATTCGTGATGGGCGGGACGTTTCGCTTTCGCTGGACGCGCGTCCCCACAAATGGGTGCGGCCTTTCCCCTGGGACCGGCAGAACAGTCTCCTGGTTACAGGAGTTTTCTGGGAGTGGATGGTGCAAGGTGGCAGGAGGCTCGGCGCAAGCCTGGGCGGCGACTATATGGAAGTGCGCTTCGAGGATCTGCAGGCTGAGCCCCGCGCTACATTACAGAGAATCGGTGAGTTCGTTCGACAAGATCTGGATTATGAACACATTATGCGAGTCGGCATTGGCTCAGTCAGGGACCCCAACACCTCGTTCAAAGGAGACTCCGGAAGTCCGGTGGGGCGATGGAAGAAGAAGATGAGCCCGGAAAAGCTGGCAATGTTCGAAAAACTTGTGGGCGCGACTTTGCGGGAGCTGGGTTATCCTTTGGCGGGCGAAGGCGCGGCCGTAGACCGGATCGCCGCCATCAGAATCAAGGCATTTTACCGGGCCTATCTTGATGCCAAGTTCTGGTTCAAGAATTCGAAGTTGGGCAGATCGTATCTCGGACCTATGTCGGGAGAACAGATCGATGACACCGTGATGGGAACCGACCCAGCCGCACAACCCGCGCAGGTTCTGAAGTCTTAGGCAATAGTATTGCCCGACAAATAACGCATTTCAATCTTTCCGTTCCAGGATGAGATTACGCAGGCGGTCGTAAAGGGCATTCCCCAGAAGCTGGTGGGACGTGGTTTGGAGGGCATTCCGAAACTGCCGCTGCCAAAGTCCGCGACCGCGACAGAGACCCTGGAAGGCGGTCAGCGAAAGTCCGCGCATAACCGCGATGCGCGCTAGTCGAAACGGATCGCTCGTGTGACGATTCATGGCAATCCGGCTGGTCGCGATACTGCTGTAGCCCGCGCGGCGGGCGATCGCAGAAACGTTGGGACTCCATCGTCCACCGGGACACGAGAAGTGATGCACGGGGCGATCAATCATCTCTTCTAGTCGTATCTTGGCTTCGGCGATTTCGCGATTGAGGTCCGAATCGGCGAGATCAGTCAGGTAGGGATGGGTCATGGAATGACAGCCGATGTCGAATCCGGCATCAGCCAGTTCGCGTACTTGGCGCTCAACCAGATAACCGGGCCGTCCGAGAAATCCCAAGGTGACGTAAAAAGTGGCCCCGAAATTTGCCTTATGCAGAATGGGTGCGGCTACGGTCAGGTCAGTCTCGGACCCATCATCGAAGGTGATCACGATTCCGCCAGTTACTCTGTTGCCCAGGGCTTCCGAGACCGAGATCCCCCGCATTCCCGTATTCTGCAACCAGTTCATCTGTTCATGGAAATCAGCTTCGCGAACTACATAACGCATGTAGCCTGGTTCGCTTTGGCACGGCGGCCGTCCTTCCACTGCGAGTTCGTGATACATCAGATAGACGATGGCATCATCACGCATGAGGGGGTTTAGAAAAGCCTTCGCAGATGTGACTTGATGGAACGTGGCGGTGTGATGCCAAGTTTGTCGATCGCTTTCTTGCCTGCCTTCAGAAAATTCCGCATTCTGGCAGACTGAGCGTGCCGTCCGGCAAACTTAGCGGCGAGTTCTGCTGAAAGCTCGCCGGTCGAAGGCAGTCGAAGATCTGCTTTAACCCCGAAATACTCACCGGCGGCCAATGCCTTTAGGACCTGGCCGCGATTTAGCGATTCAACCTGCAGTTCAGCAAACAGTCCGCGAAACTGCTTCTTCCAGTGGAGATCCTGACCGTAAAACGCTCTCATGCCGGGGCGCCGGACGCGCAGACGTTGGAGCAATTCGAACGTGCTTGGCCGGGGCGCATAGCGGCCATCGTACTTCGAGTTCCAGGTTTCGATCCCGCCAGGAAGAACCGCGAAGCTTTCGATCCAGGGAAACATAGAGTCCTTAGGATGCGCGATGACCGCCAGGCCATAGTGGTCCTCAATGTGGCAGATGACTTTTTGCGGGTCCTGGGTCGGGACCAACGCAGTAGTGCCGTAGCCCAAAATGTGCATTCCTTGTTCGCATCCGTACTCCAGGCCGCAGAGAAAAAGGAACCGGTCATCCGACAAAGAACCGCATTCACCGATGTAGTCTGCCAGCTTGGGTTCGTCGAAGCTATCGGCATGGTCGGTGATGCCCACAACCGGGCAGCCAACATCGGTGAAAATTCGTTTCAGACCGGCAAGGGTAAACTCGCCGTCGGAATAGGTGCTGTGGACGTGCAGAGCGGCTTTCAGCATGCGCTAGTTTCTCGTTGCGAGCGGAGCTCCCACACCTGCTCGACGAAGCGAATCCAATCTCCAATCTCCGGTAGAGGATCCTGCCACATGAAATTATCATGGAACGTGCCCCATTTCGGGGCAAGTTCGGCTAGAAGCGTGGTCAGACGGCGAGGGAAACTACCGGGATATCCCAGCGGGCGGCCTTTCCACACTTCCACGAGATGGCGGAAATCGCCGACCAGCCAGCGGCACCTAACGCCGGCAGGGTAAGGGTGAGAAGCGGCGATATCTCCGAATTCCGCCATGCGAGCGAGAAGGGCGGGGAAATCTACCCCGGCATAACAGGCCAGGGGCAAGGAGTGCCAGAAGCGTCCGTTGATTTCCAAAAAGACGGGTACTTGATCCGCACGGAGACGATATTCGATCATGGCAACTCCGTGCCAATTCAGGGCTCGCAGCATCGCGAGGCTTTTTTCGCGAACCAGGGGGGAGGGCAGAATGCTTTCACGCATCGCGCTGCCTGATCCTGTGGGATGCACATCGCGAATGCGACGGTGAGCAAACTCGGCTCGAAGTTCCCCATGGTTCATGAGAGCAAAGTATCCGGTTCCGGTGCCCTCCACGAACTCCTGGATGAGCACTGCGGAACATCGGCGGCTCATTTCCGTGAACGCATTCAGCAATTCATTGGTGTCCCTGGCATAACTAGGCCGTCCGGTGGCGCGCATCACGCCCTGGGAAGACCGCGCCAAAGGAGCTTGTTCCTGGGAACTCTTAGGCTTGAGGACAACTGGAAACTGCATTCCTCGGGAAATTTCCCGGACCTCTTCGACGCCGCTCACCGCGTACGTTTTCGGAATTGCAATGCCCAACGACTGCGCGAGAGCCGTGGTTTGCCTTTTATCAACCGCGCGCAAGAGGTCGGCATGCGATGGCAGGACAAGCTGCGCGCCCGCCGCTAGAAGGCGTTCCCGACCGCCGGAAATCAACAACGTAGTTGCTTCGGTCATGGGTAGGACAAGCGGGTGGCCCTCCTTTGCGACTTCGGCCACGATGTCTGACAAGAACCTCTGAGGATCCGATTCTGGAGAGGCATACTGAAAGCTGCCGGAACAATAACGCGACCACCCAGCCTTCGACCAAGGATGTGATTCTCCAACTCGGACCATATGGCCCTGCCTGGCCAGCGATCGCACAGAGGCGACCGCCTGGTTCTGATTGCCGTCGAGAACCAGAATTTTCATGAATTTCGTGCTTCCTAACGATTATTGCAATCGATCCACGCGCAGCAGTTCCGTCAAAAGTGAAAGCGGCCGATTCGGGGGAAGGAACCTGCCGGCAATCTGCCACACGCTGCGCCAGTCCGCATCTTTGCACTATTCTACAACTTGCGGCTACTCTCAAGAGTTGCCGGATTCCAATCCTGTCGCCGGAGCCTTCAGGTTGTCTGAACTCGCCACTCACGATGGATCATGCCCATCCGGAGCCACACGCGGAGCGATCCGCCGCCCCGGTGTGTTCCTGATGACCAACACTCTTGAAGTAGGCGGGAGTGAGCGGCAGTTCGCTACGGTAGTGGAATCTCTAAGCCGCGACCGGTTTGACGTGCATCCCGCTTGTTTGAGACGGATCGGCGGATTAGTGGAAAGGCTGGGCGAGATTCCGGAATTCCCTCCGGGCGGCAAACTTTTCGGTCTCCAGGCACAGCGAGCGCAACTGGCGATCTTGCGCAGCCTACGCCGCGACGGCATTGGGGTGGCGCATGCGTTCGATTTCTATACGAATCTCATGCTGATTCCGGCGGCGCGCCTGGCTGGAGTACCGGTGATCGGAAGCCATCGCCAGCTAGGAGATCTGCTCACGGGAGCCCAGTTTAAGGCACAGTATTGGGCCTTTCGGTTTTGCCAACGCGTGGTCTGCAACTCACGGGCAGCGGCGGCCAGTTTACGTGCTGCGGGTTTTCCTGAGCAGAAACTGGAAATTATCCCCAATGGTTTGCCGGAGCCGGCATTCGCTAACTGTGTCCCCGCGATTTCGCGCAACACGGATGTCGTGAGAGTGGGCATGATCGCGAGAATGAATAGCGCCGCTAAAAATCATGCGGGTTTCCTAAAAGCGGCCTCGCGCTTGTTGACCCAGTGCCCCATGGCCGAGTTCATTTTGGTCGGGGATGGTCCACTGCGCCCCGGGCTGGAAGCGATGGCGGCGGAATTGGGAATCAAGGAGAAGGTTCTCTTTGTGGGGGAAAGGCATGACATTCCGGCCATGCTTGCAAGTCTGGACGTGAGCATTCTCATATCGTCTTCGGAAAGTCTCTCGAATGTGATTCTGGAATCCATGGCGGCGGGCGTTGCAGTGGTAGCGACCGATGTGGGAGGGAACCCGGAATTGGTGAAGGACGGAGAGACCGGTGTGCTGGTGCCACCGGGGGACGAAAAGAAACTGGTGGATGCACTCGCACATCTGGTGTGCGATCCCATAACAAGAGCCCAATACGCCGGCCGAGGCAGGGAATTCGCACGCTCTCACTTTCATATCGACGAGGTTTGCCGCCGCTTCGAGCGGCTCTACCTGAATCTATGCGAAGGCGGGTGAGAATCTACTTTTTTCTTGCACTACTGCTGGCATAGGCCGCCGGAGCAACGGGATCGCAGTACTGGAAATAACCACTGGGCACAATCGGCCGGTTACGAGCGAGAGAAGTTGCGGAACCATCCCGCGTTTGCGCCCATGGAGATCAGCGCCCCCACGCCTGTTAGCCAGCCTTCGAACTCCAATGCAGTTCGTCCGGTCGTATCAATGAAACGCGGAAGCAGCAATGGCTGGCTGCGCTCTGACGCCAGTCCTGGGTCGCAGGTCGTGGCGGAGACGATGCCCCATTCGGCTAGCCAGGGCAAAAACATCAGATCATAGTCTCCGCTTGGATAGCAGAAATGAGCGGGGCGTCTTTTTGTCATGGATTCGATCACGTCCCGGTTCTTCTGAATTTCCTTTTCAAAAAGAGTGCGATCCCGTGGCGTGCGGTGGCGGTGGGTATGGAGTTCAAACCGAACCCCCGCCGCTGCGAGTTCTGCAATTTCCTCCGGGGTCATCAGCTGGAGGATCCGTCGGCGCAACAGATCCTCGTAATCGAGATTAAGGCGGAGGGCCAACTCGGCGGAGAGTTGATTCTTTTGTTCGGTGGCGAGTCGTTCACGATCCGCGAATGCGACGATCCGGTCGATCGCCGTTTCGCGGGCTCCGAGCGCGTTCAGCGGGATGTCACGCACGATACCGATGGAAGGCCAGGCGCGCAGAACTGTTTCGCGCTTCTTCCAGAGCATGTAGGAACAGATCGAATAAAAAATCGGCATCCGACGCGAACAATAGTGCGTTGTCTGATAGACAGTAGCCGGGAATCCAAACTCCCTCAACATTGGATACGCGAGCTTGTAAAAGTCGTACGTGCCATCATCAAACGTCAAGGCTACGCTGCGCGAAGGCAAATCGTTGCTCCGCAATCGTTCGAGACCCTCTTCTAACGACAAAACGTGATAGCCGCCCCGCTTCAGCATCTCAAATCGTTCTCGAAGCCGGCCAGGAGCAAGAAATTGACCTGGACGCCACAGATTTTCTTCGTCGATGGCAAGGCTGTGGTAACAGAGAATGAGAAGCCGGCGCTGGCGCCAGCGACTATCGCGCACACCATCGAAGACACCGGCTGTCTTCAATGCCCGCAGCAAACTGCCTATGATCCGCTTTCGCATAGTTCGTTCGAGAGCGCAATCCGGCCGCTGATTCTTCCTGAGCAAACCCTCCTAACAAGAACGCGACGTAGAGAAGGTGGAAGCTGCCGCTACCCAAGGGCCGCCGGACGTTCGCAGCAGGGAAGAGTCGCGCTCCACAAAGACGCGGAACCACAATTCCAGATTGAGCAGTCTCCAGATACGATTGGAGTTATCGCGGGTGCGGGTGCGATGTTCGGCAAAGAGCCGGCGAATCGCGTCTGGCTGAAAAAGATTGCGCCGCATGCTTCGTGGTTCGGTCAACAGAGCCTCCAGATCTTTAAGTTGTTCTCCCGCAAGCCATCCGGACCACGGCGTCGGAAAGCCCATTTTACGGCGGTAGATGATCGAATGCGGAAGCAGATCCTCCACCGCGGACTTTAGAATGCTTTTTCCTTCCAGGCCCTTGACCGCGTAGGAAGACGGAATCCCGGCGGCGAACTCCACGAGAAGATGATCGAGGAAGGGTACACGGCTCTCAATCGAGGCTGCCATGCTCATCTGGTCCTGCTTCATTAGCAACTCGACCAGATAGGTATTGATGTCGGTATAAAGCAAGCGCTTCAGCAGAGTTCCCGAAGAACGCTCCCAAACCGCCATGGAGCCGGCGTAGACGGATTGCGCGTCGAGTTGGATGTCAGGCTTGAGCAACTGTTTTTGCTCCGCGGCCGGGAAGGCTGAGTAGAAGTTATCGAAGTAGAACGATGCCCACGAGGTTCCGTCGCGGCCGAGACAAGTGTGTTCGAGCTTCCTACGCAGGTTGGCGCCTAGTTTGGCGGAGTGGATTTGTTCGCGCACGAAGGCCCGCAACCCCGATGGAATGACACTGCGATAGATCGAGTCCATGCGGGCGTTCCAAACCGTCCACGCGTAGCGCGTATATCCGGCGAGTGTTTCGTCGCTGCCTTCCCCCGTCAGCACCACCGTGACATGTTCGCGGGTTAGCTTGGCGAGGTGGTAAAGTGCGACACTGGATGGCCAACAGACGGGCTCGTCCTCGTGCCAGATCACATCCGGCAAGCTGTTGAAGAACTGCTCACGGGTTACCTGGACCTCATGGTGCTGCGAGCCGATGTGGTCGGAGACAATCCGGGCATACGGGAGTTCGCTGTAGGCCTGCTCGGCGTATCCCACTGAGAACGTCTGGATCGGCTCGCGCCGGCTTTTCGCAGTCAGGGCGGCGACCGCGCTGGAGTCGAGACCTCCACTCAGAAAGACCCCCAACGGTACATCACTCATCAAATGCGAAGAAACCGCATCCTCCAGCAACTCCCGATAGCGCTGGACATAATAGGCGCGCTCGCGGGGTTCGGGGTCCTCCGCAACAGACAAATCCCAGTAGCGCCGGATGACGGCTCTGCCATCTTTGGTAAGCTCGAGGGTATGTCCCGCTGGAAGCTTGCGAATTCCAGAGAAGAAAGTTGCCTCCCCTGCAACGTACCCGAACGCCAGATACTCGGGCAACACGCCTGGATTGAATTCTGCGCGAATGCCGGGGTAAGCCAGTAGGGCCTTGATCTCTGAGCCAAAAACGAAGGTGCCATCCTGCAGGCAATAGTAAAAAGGCTTGATTCCGAGGCGGTCCCGGGCAGCAAAGAGTGTGTTTCGTAGCTTGTCCCAGATTACGAAGGCGAACATGCCGCGCAGGTGTTGGACGCAGTCCTGCCCGTACTCTTCATAGAGGTGCACAATGCTTTCTGTGTCGCTGTGCGAGCGATAAGTGTGCCCGCGTGCGAACAACTTCTGGCGGAGTTCGACGTGGTTGTAAATTTCGCCATTCAATATGATCCAGATCGAACCGTCCTCGTTGGAGAGTGGCTGGTGACCGGTCTTGAGATCAATAATGCTGAGGCGACGCATGGCGAGGCCGGCGCCACCGGATAACAAGGTCCCTGCATCGTCGGGACCGCGATGCACAATCTGATGGTTCATTTCGAGCAGTGCGGTATCGTTGGCAGGCTGACCGGTTCCGTAGTGAAATATGCCACAGATGCCGCACATGTCATTAGTTCGTCAAGTCGAAGAGTGAGCCTTGAGTGGCCGTTACCGCAGCGCAGACAGAAGAGACTCTAACCCATCTGCCTTAGAATCATAACAGAGGCGGCGCGCCGACTCCGTTCATGATGGCGTTGTTGCTAAAGGTGAGCGAGTTAATGCAGTCCTTCAGGAGCCGACAGGACCTTGCCTTAGGCGCCTGCGGGCGCGAGCGCTTGTGACATCACCGCTTCCGCGACCCCGTATCCCAACTGATCCTGGACGTCCCAAGTTACTTCGAATCCAGCTTCGCGCAGGTGATCGAAGATCTGCAGCTTACTGTGGGGTGCGCAATCACCATGGTACTCAAGGGCGACTCTCCGTATAGTCCGAAGCACATCCGGCGAGGTCGAGAGAAGCACTTCATATTCACCGCCCTCGATATCCATCTTGAGCAGGTTGACTCGATCCAAAGCTTGTTCTCGAAGCAGTTCGCCTAGCGTTTTGGCCTGCACTTGAATGCCGGAGGCGGTGTTGCCGGAGGGTACGAGCGAACGGCGCTGGCTCGGCAGGGTATCGTTACGCATCATACGGACCCCTCCTGCTGCGGTGATGGCGCAGTTTAAACAGGTGATCCGTTCCGTCAAGTGATGTTCATTCACGGCCTGCAGCAGACGCTCGAAAGTAGCGGGAAAAGGTTCCGCCGCAAAAATTCTGGCTTCCGGCGCCTGCCGCGCCGCATAGAGGGCGAACAAGCCCACGTTGGAGCCAATATCGAGGATGATGCGGTCGGAAGCTTCGACGCGATAAACTCGCCGCAAAAAGATTTGCCAAAAAGTTTTCACATCCGTCAATTCCTCGAGGCGGATGCAATGTCCACTCCGGAGCCGCAGGAGAATGGGATAAAGCAGCTTGGAAAAACCCAAGTAAGCGCTGGTGATCTGAGGCCACTGCGATGTCTCCCTAGCGCAACGGAGAATCTCGGGAGCCCGGCGGGTGTTTTTCAGAAGGTCGAATGCTTTGAGGGACATCGCAACAAAATATCCCATAGCATTCTGCTTTCGTCAATCGAACCTCGAAATCATAGCGGAACAGATTGCGCCGCCGGTCCGCACCGCGGCCAAAGCCAAACATACTACGCTAGATCACACCCTTGGTGGCGGCATCGATAAGATCAATGTCGGCACCGATGTCCTTTCCATCGCTTCCGGCACCGGTGTACTTTGAGGGACCCTTGCAGCCAGCGTCTTTGGCCCTGCAAAGCTGAAATTCACCGAGATCGCTACCCTTTGCAAACCCAACCGCTTCGGCATTCTTTGGGAAGAAATTACCGGGAGGCCACGAGTCGAATCCGTTAATGATGACATTCTTCGTGAAAGTGAATGAGTCAAAGCAGTGCTTCAAGACGCCCGCAGGACCTTGCCGGTCGGCCTGGAAGGCACAGTTCTCAATTCCTCCCCCAGTGGAGGTCATCTGCTTCTCATTGGCCCCGATCAGATTGTTGGTAAAAGTGAAGTTTTGAATCTTCGCGCCTTTGATTCCCAGGTTAAGAAAAACGCGCGGAGAGATGGCTGTAATGTGGTCCATCTGGACGTTATTCAACGTAGGTTCTTTCGACCCCAGGAGCATGAAAGAGCCGAAGCCGCCGTACTTCTTGCCGTCGATGTCGTCAATCACGACATCATGAATGCTGTAGCGCTCGCCGGCCGCGGACGCACCCCCGGCGTCACTTAGGCCGTTGGCGATCATAAAGCCGCCGCCAACGTGGGCAATCTTGCAATCGCGGATGGTGACGTCGGTAACGCGACAGAGCGGGCAGGCATTATTCTGATTCTTGGGAGTGAGAAGTATTGAAAAGCCGGCTTGCGTAAAGCCGCCCCAGACGTTTTCCAGGACGTTCCCCTCAAACAAGACACGCTGCGCATTCTTTAACTCGAAATGGTTCTTGACAATGAACGGCTGGCCACTGTTGCCACCGACGAAGCCGGGCTGCCCAGACATCCATATGATCGGCTTAAAAAGGTAGTTGTGACGTATTTCAAGATCGGTTGGAGTTTTGGTGGCTTCTCCGCCTCCAAACAGGAGATTTTCGCCAGACGCTTCCAGGAAGTTATTGACGATTTTATAGGGGCCCATGGGCAAGTCTCCGGCCGCTCCGGAAATCGTCTGCGAATCAACGCAAGATTCATTCGCCGTGCAATGGAAATCGCTAAAAAACGAATCCACAACGGTCATATAGGTGGTGCCGCTCAGGAATAGCCCGCGCCTAGTTTCGTCGTGAGCAGTGCCATGCATCCAAACCCGGTCAAAGATGATGTGGTCTGCCGGCACGCGACCTTTCGGTTCGGCGAGAGCGACAATACTCGCGCCCGGTGATTCGCGGGTAACTTCAATGCCGATGAAGCGATAGTGGTTGGCGCCGTCATCGAAGAAAATAGGGCCCGAGCCACTTTTGCGCGCGAAGACAATCTTGGCCATCGCATTCTTAGTGGATGCGCAGTGGAAATCGGGGCGCCCGGGCAGGGAGGCCACACCGGCGTAGCAAGGTGTGAGCCGGGTTCCCTCTCTGGGTAGGGCCTCGTCGGGAGCGCTGGTGCGAATGATGATCCAATGTGCGTCGTCACAGGGCTTCCTGGGAAGCACAAACTCTCCAGTGAAAACGGCGCCGGCTTCGAGCTTGATGACGTCACCACAGGCCGCGCTATCGAGCGTGCCCTGGAAGTCGCCGCCGGCTTCTACCAGCAGAACTTTGCCCGGAGCCGGAGTATCGGCAAGAGCGCTTTTAACGGTCACGCGCGGCAGTTCCGCGGGACCGTCAAACCCAGTTTGGCCGGCAGGTTGCGGCGCTACAGACTGGGCTAAAGCCGTGAGGCCAGGGGCCAAGCAGGTGAACATACATGTCATTAGCCAAATGCGGCGCACGGCTCTCATCGCGTGACCTCTGCGCCTGGGGACCTTCCCTGAGTTTTTGTTGAAGTCAAGCATCGGAACCCGGCCGCCAAGCGCCAGTCTTAGCCGATAATAGCATGGCACAAAAACGCTCCATTCCTGCGAAACGACGCGGCCTTATGAAATCTAACAATCATCTGGACGAGTTATGGTTGACAGGCTAGAGGACCATCTTCATACTGAACGGGTTCGCTTACGCCTGTGTCCCACCCTCCCGAGCTTCTGCCGCAACCCAGGGCAGCGATTACAAGAGAGAAGGCGCCGTTGCTTCGGTTTTATTTTCTAACTGCTTCGATCATTGTCTGTGTGTGTGTGCTCTTTTTGGGGACGCACAGAGGCTATGAGCATCTCGACATTGTTCTGTTGCTGTTGCAATACGTTCTGATCCTTCCCGCGGTTCTGGTGTGTCTGCGCCGCCAGAAAGATCAGGCTCAGTCCGCTACGGGCATGCCCAGGATCGATCTGCTCGCGGTTATCCTGTGCTTTGCCGCGCTGGCTCTTCCGCTGAGTTGGTTTTCTACCCGCGGCTTGCTGAATCCAGACGAGTCTGGCTATTCTTTCCAGGCCAGAATCTATCGCAGCGGGCGGGTCATGGCTGACCCGCTTATTGGCGTTTCCTCAAACTTCAGAGACACTCCGGAGGAGCTTTGGTTCACCAACCATGTGCTGCGCCCGTTTGGCTGGTTTCCAAAATACCCACCGGGATGGCCGCTAGTCCTATCGCTGGGATATCTGGTTTCCGCGCCCTGGCTACTCTCCCCTATTTTCGGCGTGATGCAACTGATTGTCATCGCCGCCTGCGGATCGCGGTGGTGCTCGAAGGAAACTGGCGCACTCGCGGCTCTTATGGCCGGTTTATCGTCGTTCTATTTAATCAATTCGATCGGCGTAATGTCGCACGCGTTATGCGCGATTCTGGTGGCCACAGCTTGCCTAAGCCTGTTCGGCGGACTTGAAACGGGAAGCCTCTGGTATTACGCGGGCATTTCGCCTGCTTGGCAGCTGCGCTGCAGGTCCGCCCCTTCACAGGCTTTGTTTTGACTCTGGTGCTCACGGCGGCGGCTTTGTGGTTGAACCGCAAGAACCGTCACACCCTGGCGAGGGTATTTGCCACCGGATTTGTTTTCGGCATCATTGCGATTGCGGGCGTTCTTATCTCCAACCATCTCTATAGCGGCAATTGGTTGGTTTCGCCCTATGCCATGTTCGCCGGGGCCAGCCTGCCGCCGGAACTTTCCTTCAACCTCGGCAAAATCTGGCAAGGCATCCGGCAATACGCACTGCAGACGACCGAGCAAAGCCTGATCGGTACTTTTGCTTTTGCTCATCTGCTGGCCGGTTACGCACTCCTACACGAGACAAAACGGCGCAAGGAAATCTGGATTCTCGCATCGGTCTACCTGGCGCTTGTGCTCGCATATCTGGCGCATCCGGCTGATTCGGGAGGACTCCCTTTTGGGGAACGTTTCCATTTCGAAGCATTCTTTGCTCTTTTACTGCTGGCAGCTCGCGGATTGCAACTCCTGATCGAACGCTGGCAAACCCCGCGTTGGGCACTGGTTTGGGCCATGCTGTTGTTCGTGATGCTGCAGGTTTCGCAACAGGCGGCAACCGTAAACGTGATCGCCCGCCGGGGCGAGCCTTATCGAAGAGTTCGCGAGGCAATTGCAGCTTCCGGAGTTTCTGGATTGGTACTCCTCCAGGATGGGCCGGGATTCGTGGCCAAGCACTTCAATCTTAACGATGGGGACTGGCGCCACGCCGGCCGCATATACTTGCTCGATGCCGAACCGGACCGTCGTGCCCAGTGGGCCTGTTTGTACGGGTTTCCGGCTTACACAGTTGTCACGTACGACGCGCACACCCATCGGGGGACTCTTCTTAAGGGCAATGCGAACTGCGCCACCGGGACGAACCAGCCGTAATCAACCGGCGTGCCAGAGCAAAAGTCTCCCTGTTGCCGGTTTTCGTCGCGTCGAGAGCGGTGCCGAGATCGTCCTAAAGTTCTTAAGCCCTGTGTTTCAAGCCAGCCCGCGTGAGAAAAACGCTTCGATCCTCATTGCCGGAGCGAGAAAGTGTAAAATACTGAGCGTTGTCGAATCCAGCTAGGAAAGTGTTTGAAGCGTCGCCTCGACAGCTTCAAGCAAAAAGTACCCGATCACCTCATGAAAGTATCTGTGGCTATGCCCGTCTACAATGAACGATTGACTCTGCCGGCTATCGTTGAGGCAGTCTTCGCCAGTTCGTTCGAGATCGAATTGTTGTGCGTGGACGATGGATCGACCGATGGTTCCGGAGAGACGCTGGATGCCCTGCAGTCCACTCATCCCGGGATGCGTGTATTTCATCAGCCCCGGAATATGGGGAAGGGAGCGGCTTTGCACCGGGCCATTCGGGAGGCGACCGGTGACTATGTAATTATTCAAGACGCCGACTTGGAATATGATCCAGCGGAATATCCAAACTTGCTTGGACCGCTCATCCAGGGCAAGGCGGATGTGGTTTTCGGATCGCGCTTCATGGGCGGAGCGCCGCATCGCGTGCTGTACTTCTGGCATTCCGTGGGAAACAAACTACTCACCCTATGCTCCAACTGTCTTACCGACCTGAACCTCACCGACATGGAAACCTGTTATAAGGCTTTCCGGCGGGAAGCGCTGCAAGCGATACCTCTGGAAGAGACTCGCTTCGGCTTCGAACCAGAGATCACGGTGAAGGTTGCCAAGAGAAAACTCCGCGTTTACGAAGTCGGCATCAGCTACACTGGGCGAACCTATGAGGAAGGGAAAAAAATAGGAATGAAGGATGGCTTTAGGGCATTGTGGTGCCTGCTGAAATATTCGGCCACCGAGCCCGCCCACAGGTGGCAACCGGTTAAACTCGTGGTTACGTCATCAAGCGGGGGATAGCGGAGCAGAATTTTTCTGACGTGTCGTTTGGCGAAGACAGGCCATTGTTTTCGGCTAATTAACACAAACTCAATATTAGAACGCTTGCTTGTTCGACCTAGTGATGGCACACTTTGGGGTTGAGGCGGTAGTTCCGTTCGGGAGCCGCCAGTTGAACGGAGTGCCTCGGTCGGGTCTACATTCATGGGTGACACGTTAAGGAAAATTCTTTATGCGGCAAATTATCTTTTGGAAAGGGATATAGCCCGGGCCTTTCAGGTCTTCCCCGATGACATTCTTCTGGTTTCTTATCCCAAGTCCGGCAACACCTGGACTCGTTTTCTTCTCGGCAACCTGATGAATACCGATTGCCGCATCACGTTTTCCAACGTGGAGCGGAAAGTTCCAGACATATACGGGGCATCGAAAAATACCCTCAAGAAGACACCGCGCCCGCGCCTACTAAAGAGCCACGAGTGTTTCGATCCACGCTATCGCCGCGTGATTTATGTCGTGCGCGATCCCAGAGATGTGGCCATCTCTGCCTACCACTATGACAGAAAAGGCAAAAACATCACCGATGAGTTTCCGCTTGAAACCTACATAACCACCCGGTTCATGAAGACGGACGAGTATTTTGGCACCTGGGGAGAACATGCCGGCAGCTGGCTGGTCAATCCCAAAAACATCTTGCAGATAAGTCGCTTGAAAAGCGATTATCTTGGAACGATGGGGTCCTGGGGTGAGAACGTTATGAGCTGGCTGGGGGCTCGGGGCCACGACCGTGAATTCCTGCTGGTACGATATGAAGATCTGTTGGAAGACACGCAGCGTGAGATGACCAGAATCTCCGAATTCCTAGATTTACGGGTTTCGGCGGAACAGATTTCCCAAGCGGTCGAGCTCAGTACAGCCGAGAATATGAGAAAGCTTGAGGTCGCGCAAAACGATCAATGGGTCACCACGAAGGAGAGCCGCAAGGATATTCCATTTGTCCGATCTGCGAAATCCGGTCAGTGGCAGCAAGCTCTCCCGGCGGTCTCGGTCGCGGAGATCGAGTCCGCCTGGGGCCCGGTCATGCAACTCCTGGGCTATCCGCTGAGCAGTGAACTGCAGGGAAGCGCGCCGAGGGTCCAGCGCCTTTAGAAACTCGCAAATTCGCGCCATTCGAGATAACCTAAGACCCCCATGGAGTCCGCCGGCATCAATTCTCCACCCAAGGTTAGCGTAATCATGCCGTCCTACATGACCGCTCACCTGATCGCGGGTTCGCTGGACTCGGTGCTTCAGCAGACGTTCCGGGACTTCGAAATCATCGTAGTGAATGACGGATCTCCAGATACGGGTGAACTGGAGAGGATTCTAGCCCCTTACCGGGAGAAGATCGTCTACACCAAACAGGAAAATAAACGCGCCGCTGGAGCCAGGAATACAGCGATCGGTCAAGCAAGGGCTGAGTTTCTGGCCTTCCTGGACAGCGACGACACCTGGTTGCCGGATCATCTGGCCTCACAGATGAGGCTTTTCGAGCAAGATCCAACGCTGGATCTGGTGTACTGCGACGGCATGTTGGACACTCCAGAGTGGTCGCGGAAATTTACGGACATTTGCCCTTCCCATGGGCCGGCGACCTTTGATGCTCTAGTCGTCGAACGTTGTCAGATTCCGGTTTCGACTGTCATCGCGCGAAAGGGGGCGCTGGCAAAAGCCGGCTTTTTCGACGAAAGCCTTCCGCGATGTGACGATTACGATATGTGGCTTCGGGCAGCTTTCTGGGGGGCCAAGATCGGATACAGCAAGAACATAGGGGCTCGATTCACGGCAAATCGTCCGGGCTCCCTCGGGGTGTCGAGAATCAAGATGAGCGAGGCTTACTGGAAGATTCTGCAGAAGGCATTGGAAACGCTTCCGCTGAACGACAGCCAAAACGCTCTGGTTCAGAGGAGAACGGCAGAAGCTCGAGCGCATTATCTGCTGGAAGTGGGCAAGGACCACTTTCGCGAAGGAAGATTAACTGAGGCAATGGAATCGCTTTCCGAATCAAATACGCACTTTCATAACGCTAAGTTAACTCTGGTTTTGTTGGGCCTCAAGGTCGCTCCCAACGCAACCAGAAAGCTGATTTCGTTTGCGGAGAGCGTACGAAATGGAGTGCAATCTTGAGCCGGGCACTTATCGAATACCCGGACCTTGGCTCGCAGCCTTTCTTGAAAATCGAAACCCAACTGGTGTAGCTTCATCGGAAGCCGCAAGAGCAAGAGGTTGGGCCAACGATTGCGTCTGGGAAGTGAACAGGGCTGGATGGCACCACCATGGTTAGCCCGGCGTTGCCGAGAGTTTACCTTCGACGATCTTCGCTATCTGACCTATGTTCTTCATCTGCTCAGTCTCTTCCGGCGACAACCGGATGTGGAACTTCTCTTCGATTGCCAGCACCAGGTCGAGGTGTTTTGCTGAGTCCCACGTCTCGATGCTTTCAGGGGAGGAATCAGCGGTAATGTTCTTGGCGGGAACTGCGAAAAGATCCGAGGCGATCTCACGGATCTGATCAAAGACCATCGGTTTCAACTTTTCCTCCGTTCGTGACGGTAAGCTTGATCCATTCTGGGCAACCAATCGGCCGTCCCTTCAAATCGAGCGTCCAATAAGATCCTTCACCATTTTGTGTTTTCAACTGGAAACCGTGACGTGAATAAAATTCCCGCGCAGGAGCGTTCTTCCTGGTGGGAGAGAACCATCCGCATAAGCTTATCCGACCCCGTTGGACCGCGCGCTGAGCGAGGTTCGATAAAAGCGCCGTTTCTACAGTTCGGCCAATTACCCGGCAACTCAGCAGGAAGGTGTCGATCTCGCAGGCTTCACCTTCATCATGAGTAATGGCTACCCCGACCACACCGTGGTCCCCAAAACGGTCGCGCACGCGGATGGAGAGTACCTGCCAACCCGAACGGTCAGCCATCGCTGAGACCTCCTGTTCGGTGTAGCGCCGCGTGGTTAGGTTGAACTGATTCGTTTTCTGAGTGAGCTGGGCGATGCGAGCGAGATTGGAGGCGGAGACCGGGGCGATTTCCGCTTCTTGCTCCAGGAATCGATAGAAGTCCTCCTTGGATCGAAAACTCTGTTCGGCTTGAGCGCCTTCGCGCTGCTTACTGTAGAGATCACTGCGCTGCCGGTCCTCTGCCGACAGGGTGAGCCGCTCAAACACGGGACATTCCCTTAGAGCGGCGGCGTACTGCATCGGGTCCCCCGGCAGATCGATCACGGTGACGTTGGGAAGAGCGGAGCGAACCAACTCGCCTTCAAATGGGCTATCGTCCAAGAAGGCAAGGCTCTCGATGCCGATATTCAGTTCGGCGGCGATTTCGCGGAGTCCCTGGGACTTATCGTTCCAGTTGATGCGCATGGCGGAAAAATGCTGGGGACGAAGCAGCATCCCCGGATGCTTTTCCAGGGCTTCCATGGCGTCATCGAGATTATTCTTGCTGCAAATGGCCAACAAAATCCCCCGGTGCGACAAGTCCAGCATGGCTCGTTGCAATTCCTGATAGGCAGCTCCAGGATATTCCGGGCTGAGCTTGATTCCGTCTACGCCGTCTTCTCCAATCACTCCACCCCAAAGAGTGTTATCGAGATCCACCACGAGAGCTTTGGCAATCTTCCCGGCCAATGGAACCAGAAAACGCAGCCATTCACGGGAGAGATGGATTAAGTGGTCGGCCGCGATTGGCATTCTAGCGGTCAGCCACTTGCGATCATCCTGCCAGCGCAGCCGGCCATAGCGGGCGACTAGAGCGTCATAGTCCAGCACGAAGACGCCTCGAAGTTCGGCCGCAATTCGGCGCAGCTCACGACCGATGTTTTGGATGGCTTCCGTTTGGCTGGTTAACGATTGCGCGTCTAAAAGTCCGGACGCGGGACGGGGAGGGTGTTCCAGGGTGTGCACCAAGAGTGCAGCCTGACTTCGTTCACGGAACCCTTGCAGCCACTGTCGAAAGCTGTCGGACACTCGCTGCGTCGCTTCACTCACCGCATCGGGCGATAGTGAAGTAAAGTCTTGCCATAAGTCAGGAGCCAAGTCACTCGTGCGCACAGCCAGGATCACGGCATGGGGAGTAAATCTGTATAGGGAGCTTTCCAGGTCAAGAATTTCCTGAGCGTAGGCGTTGAAGTCTCCAATGTGAACCTGCAGGTCAATTCCGAAACTAAAGGCGGCCGCTCGAAGCATTGTGACCGCAGGTTCTACGGTGAAGGATCGCAGTATGGCCAAACGATATTCGAGGAGAGGGATCTGGCCACGCAGCCTTTCGATTCGCGCCACGATGAAAGCAGCCACAGCCGATCCGCTCTCCTTTCGACCCAGTTCCAAAAGCCGCCGGGCTGCTTGCTCTGAGGATCCGGCTGAGATCAGTTCGTCGACCTCTTCTCGGAGATTGTCTGGCATGACCTATGTTGTCATCCTAAAGCGCAAGTAAGATTCGTATCCAACGATTTTGATCGCCTCTGATGACCGGACCCCTGCACTGATGCTGAAGCGGTTCGCGGCACTCGGGAGACGCCTACATGGCTGCTATAGTGTAACGGGGTGATGCCCCTCTAGGAAATCGCCAATCAGGTCCAAGGTACGCGGACGCCCCTTTTCAGAGCGACGCAAAACGATGGCATTCGAGTTTGTGCCGATACAGGCATCGGAACAACAAGATCTTATTCAGTTCCTGGTGAAGTCGTTCCAGGCAGATCCCAACCTGATCTCTTTTCGTCCGGAGGTCATACACTGGAAGTACTTTGCCGAACATCCCGAATGGACGAATCCCCGCAGCCTAGCGGTCAAAGAAGAGGGCCGGATTGTGGCTCATGGCGGAGTGTGGCCAGTTAAGTTGGTAACGGCCAACACCGAGATCAAAGCGATACACCTGATCGATTGGGCCGCCAGCCGATCGGCGATCGGAGTTGGCGCACACTTGCTGAAAAAGGTGGCTGGCCACGCCGACGTTCTGCTGGCCATAGGAGGTTCCCAGGACACAAGGAATCTTCTCCCGAAACTGGGCTATAAACGTTGCGGTGAACTGCTGCGCTTCGCCCGGGTAGTTCGGCCCTGGTTGCAGTTTCGGGCCACGCCCGACAAAAATTGGAAGACACCAATAAAATTCTTAAGAAATTCAGCCGCTGCCCTGACAGGAATTCCTTTGGTCCCGAATGGATGGTCGGCATTGAAGGTCCAGAGTTTCACTCGATTAACTGAGAATGGGGATAATGTGGCCGCAGCGACAACGAGTTGCACGTCATCGCGGAGAACGGCTGCGGAATTGAATTATCTGCTGAGTTGCCCGGCCGCCCGTTTTTCCGGCTTTCTGGTTAGTCAGGGACAACAATTGCGGGGCTATTTTTTGATTACCCAGGTTGGCGGGCAAGCGAGGATCGTCGACATCCAGATCGACGGTGAAGATCGAGAGTCTTGGCGGGCAATTTGTGCTCTTGCCGCACGCAGTGCCGCGGAGGATCCGGAAACTTGCGAAATCGTAGCCGCTTCTTCCATCGCGGTGAGTGCGGAAGCTTGGTTGCAAACGGGATTCGTGCGCCGCCGAACCGACCCGATCCTGTGCTACGATCCGCGGAATCTGCTGAGTTCCGGACCTCCATTGAATTTACATCTCGCGGATAACGACTTCTGTATCTTGAGCGAGCCTAGATCACCATATCTTTCATGATTATTGGCGTGGCGGGGAACCCTCGGCTCGCTCGATTCACACCGCGCGTCCGACGAAGGTACACTCCAGGTTCCATCGCAGACCATCCACAGTTTTCGTGGGACGAATGCGGCGCAGGCTGAGGGGATCGTCATGTCGTCTGACCATGCCACCATTGGTCGTGACCGCGGTCTGGTATCCGATCTCTCGACTCGCACTTACTGTGCGATCTATCCAATGGGGATGCAGGGCGGGGCACGGGTAGGAGAAGTGGACGACGGAAGTTGCCAGTTCCTGATCGAGTCTGCGCTTTGATTCAGCCAACTCTGTTCGCGCGTCGTTCTCGTCAACGTGAGCCAGGTTGGGGTGAGTCATGGTGTGCGACCCGACCAGGTGGCCGTTGCGCGCCAACCCGCGCACTTCGTCCCACGTCATCATGAGCCGATGAGAGGACGGCGGAGGTTCGGTCTCCAATTGCTGAGTTAGGGACTCGACGTACTGAACCTGGGGAATCCCTGACAGTCTGCTGCAGTGTTCCGAAGCGCGGTCAAAAGCCTGGATACGATGTTCCGTTGACGAGAGTGCCCAGACCGGCCCGCCGGTTTCAACCCAACGCTCCTTTTTCGAGGTCAGAAACGCGTGCCGTAGCAGGCTGGGCCAGGGGAGGCGCTGCTTCTCGATGCAATCCACGGTCACATAGAACACACCGGGGATGCCGAGCGGGCTGAGGATCTCATTTGCTGCCTGGTAATTGTCGGCGTACCCATCATCGAAGGTCACAACCACGGCTCGCGGCGGCAGAGTCTTCTTACCCTTTAGGAATAAGAGAACATCATCCAGACTCACGGCATGGAAATGCCTGGTAATGATTTCCATCTGTGCGGTCAGAGCTTTCTTGATCCACATTTTGTCCATGGCTGACGTTTTGTGCGAATTGCTTTTGCTTAGTTGGACAGCGTTCTCTGGTGCATTCGCGGGGAAGAGACAGCGGCAAGCTGCCTGTTTTTTCTTTTCATACTAGCATGACAAAGACGCCGCATTCCCGGGGAAGGGAACGCGGCGCTGATTTCTGGAAAAGATCGTGACGAGTTTATTGCACGCCACTGATAGCGCTGAGCACGGCGTCCACGTTGGCTCCGAGATCCGTGCCGTCGCTAGCTGCACCTATCGCGGGGCTAGAGGGCAGCAGGTGATAGTCGCCGCCATTGCCGTTGTTGTAGTTCACGAAGCCAATCGAGGCCGTGGAATAAAAGAAGTTACCGCTCGGCCACGAGGACGGCGGCAACGGAGATCCCAGGACGGCGTTGGGTGAGAAAGTGTAGCCCGAGAAACAGAGACTAACGGTTTTCACAGGCACGTCATAGTGGGCGCAGTCGGATGATCCATCCATACCCGTTGAGTTCATCGGCGACGTACCGGCAGTGACAATGTTGTTCGAGAAGATGAAGCCGGGTATCAGTACGCTATTCAGTGCGCCGACATAAAGCATCGTATGCTGCGGAAAAGCCGTGACGTGGTTGATCTCCACGTTCTGGAGCAGCGGTTGGGGTTGCGAACCAACCAACGCGAAGGTGCCGAAACCCGCATAGGTTTGTGCGTCGATATCGTCGACGATCACGTCATGAATGCTGTACCGCTCCCCTGCCAGTGCGAGGCCGCCAGAATCCGAACGGCCGTTACCGATAAGAAAGCCCCCCGCGACGTGGCTGATCGTCGCGTACCGTATGGTCACATCCGTAACCTGACACATCGGACAGACGCTCACATCGCCGATGGACTGATTCTTGGGCGTGAGTAGGATAGAGAATCCGTCCTGCGAGAAGCCGCCCCAGCTATCTTCCAGCACGTTGGAGTCGAATAGGACGCGTTGCGCATTTTTCAATTCGAAGTGATTCTTTACGATAAAGGCCGGAGCCGTAAAACCTGGCTGACCCTGCAACCAAAACATCGGCTTGAACAGATGATTGAAGCGAATTTCGATGTCGGCCGGGGTTTGGGTTGCAGCTCCACCGCCGAAAATGATGTTTTCGCCCGCTGCTTCCAGGAAGTTGTTGTCGATCTTGTACGGCCCCATCGGCAGGGAACCTGCTCCGCCGGAGACCGCCTGCGAATCGACGCAGGTGCCGCCTACCTTGCAGTGAAATTCGGAGATATAGGAATCCTGCACCGCTATGCTGGTTCCTCCGGTCAGGTCCACCCCGCGGCGGGTTTCATCCGCAGGTGTGCCATGAATGTAGAGCCGATCCAATACGATCTGGCTCATGGAACCACCATTGCTCCGCGCGACAAGCGCGGTCACAGGCATACCATCAGTTGCAACGCGCGTAATTTCCAGTCCGAGCAGGCGGTAGTGATTGGCGCCGTCGGCAAAAAGAATCGGGCCATCCCCTGTACCCGGGTAGGTAATGGTGGCCAAAAGTCTCTGAGGCGAAGTGCAAGCGAACGCAGGTCGACCCGGGAGAGACGAAACGCCGGCGTAGCACGGAGTCATGCGCGTGCCCTCCGGAGGCAGGCTGGCATCGGGAGCGCTGGTGCGGACAATGATCCAGTGCTGGTCATCGCAGGTCTTAGCGGGAAAAGTGTACTGATGCGCCACGAATGTGGCGCCAGCCTGAAGCTCTACCGTGTCTCCGCAGCTCGCATTGTTTAGCGCAGTCTGCAAATCGCCCCCCGCCGGCACGGTAATCGTAGAACCGGGGGCGGGAGTGTCTGCGAGCGTGGTTTGCAAGTACACGCGCGGCAACTCGGCTGGCCCGTCAAAATTGCCATTGGTCGCGGTGGATACAGGCAGCGTGAAGCTCTGCGTTGCGGAATTCGATGCAGCGTCGGTGACCTTTGCCGTGAAAGAATAGTTTCCTAGCTGGCTGCCCGTGCCGGCAAGCACGCCGGTCGCAGGCTGCAGCTGGATGCCAGGCGGGAGAGAACCTCCGGAAATTGTCCACTGGTATGGCGGAGTTCCACCACTCGCGGCAAGGCCCGCGTTGTACAGCGTATTAGCTAGTGCTCCAGTGAGTGACGAAGTCGTTATCTCAAGTTTCGAACGTTGAATGGTCACTAAGCCGCTAGCTCGCAGAGTGGAATCTGTGACGCTGGTAGCCGTGACGGTGATCTGGGTTCCGTTATTTGCCACCGGCGCGGTGAAAGTGCCATGGTTTGAGATCGACCCTGCGGACGCAGTCCAGGTTACGGCAGAGTTGCTGGTCCCTTGCACGGTTGCAGTGAATTGCTGCTGTGCGGCCGGACTCAACGTGCTGGCGCGGGGAGAAATTGCAACTTGGATCTGCTGAGCACTCCCGCTCAAACTGTTCGAGCCACAGCCGACAGCCATAGTCAACATTTCAGAGCTGAGTGCGAGGATCCCGATGTGCTGGAAGATTGAAGCCAGCGTTTTTCGCCGGTGCGAGAAGCTGGGGGATGCTTCTTGTGAGACCATGGACTGACCTCGATTGGATTTTGGCGACCCGATCAATTGGGTCTTTTACCCTCCCCGAACTGTAGAGAAGCTCAACCGGCAGATGAAGATAACTGTGGGACGTATGGATTAGGCGGAAGGACAGAGACCGAAGTGTGGGTGAAAGGGGAACTCGCGCTTTTTGATGCACTTCGCGGCATCATGGGGCCGCAGTAACTGCTGATCTGGCACGGGTTGACAACCTGCGTTTCTCACGAGAACATGAAGATTACTGGCGGTTCCCACGTATGAACGCTCGTTGAATTTCAAGTCTTCGACAGCCACCAATGACAATCGAACTCCTCGGGTATGCGTTGGGTGCAGTGGTGGTGTGGTTGGTGGCGATGCGGCTCCGTTCGGTCGCCGCGCGTCAATGGCTTTACCTCGCGGCCAGCTGGATCTTCTATTTCAGCTGGGGATCGTGGTTGATCGTCGTGCTGCTATTCAGCTCACTTATCAACTATGCGTTGGGCGAATGGCTGAAAAAGAGGACCACCTCGGGGCGGCTCTGGACTGGAATTATTTTCAATCTGGCGCTGCTCAGCGTTTTTAAATACCTGCCTTTGCTCGGCACCGTTGCGCCGTCCGGTTCCCCGCTTTCGTTGCTTAAGCGAATGGTGTTCCCGATAGGAATTTCCTTTTGGACGTTTCAGGCTCTAAGTTATCTGTTTGAGCTTTATCGCGAAGAAGAGTTAGATCCAACGCTGCGGGAGTTTTGCCTGTATATGGCGTTTTGGCCCACCGTGCTGCAGGGGCCGATTTGCCGGATGTCGAGCCTGCTGCCGCAATTCCGCCAGGATTGGTCGGTAACCGAAGATGATCTCAAGACAGGAGTGCGCCGGGTTTCGATTGGTCTCTTCATGTCGTTTCTTGCCGGAGTGATGAGCGGCGGGCTATACGCGGGTGCGGGTATTGACGCGGCTTTCAACCACACTGCGGGGCGATTGAGCGGAATCGATGTCTGGTGTTTGACGATCGGTTACGCATTCCAGCTGTACTTCAGCTTCTGCGGATTTTGTCACATCGTGATCGGGGCCGCGCGCTTGTTTGGGATCCAGGTGCACGAGAATTTCAATCGCCCCTACCTCTCGACGACGATATCCGTCTTCTGGACGCGCTGGCATATGTCGCTGTCATTCTGGATTCGCGACTTCCTTTTTTTGCCGCTGGCGACGATGCGCAGGGAGCTGTGGTGGCGCAACTTGTCCCTCGTAATCGCCATGTTTGTTTTCGGAGTATGGCACGTTAGACCGGGAGCGAGCGGGAACTCTCTGTTCCTGATGTGGGGTACCTACCACGGGATTTTGTTGGTCCTGCACCGCCAATGGCAGGAATTTCGCAAGCGGATGGGATTTGAGTGGTCCGGAGTCCTGGCAACGGGAATCTCGTGGTGGCTGACATTTTCCGCGGTATGCGTTGGCTACATTTTCTTTCGCTCGGAAAGCATCCATCAGGCATTCGCCATGCTCAAGGCGATGGTTTCCCTATCCACGTATCGGCACCCGACTCTGGACCACAGCCTTTACTTGATGACATTGATCGCGGCGGCCGGATACTTCGTGGTCATCGGTGGCGGAGCCCTACTTGATCGTCTGGGAGAGTCCGTGCGCCGCCGGGAAGAACGTCCGATGGGCGCGCAGCGAACGGAGCTTGGTAAGGTACTCGGGACTCTGCTGCGCACTCTGGCCGACGAACGCTGGGTATGGATTACGCCGGTTATTTTAGTGATAACGCTCTACTTGAGCGTGATCTTCCAGCCGGGACACGCCGAGACCGGCCCCGTCATGTACGCCCTGTTCTAGGCTGCTTGCAAGCTGCTCCTCGGATCACAACGGCGATTGCGTGAAGCTGGCGTCTTTCGGCGTGATGTTTATGCAATAAAGGGGATGGTGAAAATCGTGCAGCACATACATCTGATCGTGCCATGCCGATGGGTGCGGTAGCGTATGCCGGAGAAGATGGATAGGGCACAGTTTCATTTCTGCGTGCTCGAGATTGTATTCCCGAATTGCGCAGAGCTCTCCAGTATATTCATTGTAGTAAGCTCGCTCCGGCCAAATGATGTCGTCGAAATAGCAGATCGCTCGGGGCAACCTTGTTTGGGGCGTCCCCTCCCACACCCGAAATGCCATTTTGGTCGAGCTGTAATAATCGAGATCGAAGGCCGCAAAGCCAATCTGGTACTTAATTTCCTCAAGGAAGGCCGGGATCGTACCTTCCACGTTGCCCAGAATGAGGCGCGCGCCTTTCAATTTTGCCTGTAGGCGCTCAACGTCCATCGCGTAAAACCCCTCACCCCAGACGTAGGGGAGGTCTCGATAGTCAGTTGGCGCTGGCATCCCTCCACCTGTATCGAAACCAAAGACGTCGATGGAAACTCCGAAGTGTTTTCCCACCTCGTCGGCCGCCTTTTCCATTGCCAGAAGACCGTTTCCTCCGGCTACGCCGAACTCGATAACTGAAATTCCCTGCAGGCCCAGCAACTTTGCCGTCGATGCCGCGGAATAGATGCCGAATCTGTACATCGGCTTGGGGCCAATGCCCAGGAGCACACGCGTTTCCAGCGATCCCAGCGGCACCTTGGACCAAAGACGACGGGCGCCGGGCAGAGCTGAGACACTTGCCGCAGCACTCCACGTTTCAGCGCATTTAAACCCGCCATAAAGGTCAGCCCGGTCAGCCTTAGACTCCGTACCCAGACCGTAATTCCATCGAGGTTTCGAAGGCAAGCGCCTATGCTAGCACGCGGTCGTCATTCTAGGGGGACTGGGCAGATTGGCTCCGAGGCTCAGATTTGAGCAAGTCGGATTGGGCAGGGTAAACTAGAGAGAGGCCGCAACTGGAAAATGATCAACCATCTCAAGGCGGGAATAAAACGCGCGCTCGGGCTGCACCCCCCGAGGCGCGGCTTGGTCATTCTTCCGGATGACATTTTTCTGGTTTCATTTCCCAAGTCCGGCAACACGTGGACCCGTTTCCTGCTGGCCAACTTGAGATTTCCAGAGCAGCCTGCCACCTTCGCGAACATCGATAAGTTGGTTCCCGATCCGACGAGCGCGAGTAAAAGGGAGTTCGACCGGATGCCCCGGCCGCGCATTATCAAGAGCCATGAGTGCTTCGATCCGCGTTATCCGCGCGTCGTCTACATCGTTCGCGACCCGCGCGACGTTGTGGTTTCGCAATACCATTATCATCGCAAGATCAGGAAAATCGAGGACGATTCGCCGATTGAGAAATTCGTCACGCGCTTCCTTGCCGGCGAGACCTGCCCGCACGGGTCCTGGGGGCAAAACGTCAGCACCTGGCTGGCCACGAGCGAGGGAAATCCCCGCTTCCTCTTGTTACGCTATGAGGATCTAATCGCCGATACGGCTCGCGAACTGTCGAAGGTTGCGGCCTTTCTACAACTCGTTGCCGGCCCGGAGCGAATTGCCCAAGCGGTGGAGCGCAGCTCTGCCGATCACATGCGCAAGCTTGAAAAGGTGCAAACGGATAAAAATGGACTGACGAAAGGATCGCGAAAGGATCTTTCGTTTGTCCGTGCTGCCGGCTCTGGCGGATGGCGCTCTGATTTGCCTCCTCCGATGGCCGCGAGGATTGAGGCCGCCTGGGGTCCGCTGATGCAACGTCTGGGATATGAAGTTGGAGCGTACTCGCCGGGAGAGCGGGACTCGGACTCGTTCGGCATTCTTAGCGGCGGCTCGCAGCGATGATTGCGGGCAGCGATCGCCGTCCCCGCACCAACTCGATCAAGCTGGGAGGCGTTTTTACAAGTGAGGTTCAGCCTTCGTGCCACTAACACAAGATGACCCGACAGTAGACAGTCGAAAGATGCCCGCGGAGCAGTACAAAGCCCTTCTCAAATATTTCGGCGTCCGCCTCTGCGTGGCTGTGACCTTGGGAGTGATTCTGCTCGGCGCGGTCGAACTTTATTCGTATAAGCGTTATCTGCACTATGGGCGAGACGTTTTGGAACCCGCCGCCCAATTGGACTTGGCCGATAGCGGAAGCGCTGCGGAGAGCGAGTATTGGAAGGAATTCCAGCAGTCCAACCAAGTGCTTTACCACCAGTACGTGCTCTGGCGCCGGGCTCCTTATCGGGGCGAATTGATCTCCATCAATCAGGATGGGGTGCGCCGAACCTTCCACACGCAATGCGACGGCCACACCTTCACCATATGGATGTTTGGCGATTCGGTGATGTGGGGAGGGGGTGCGCCGGACGCGGAAACCATCCCGTCATTGATAGCGCTCGATTACGAAAAGGCAGGCAAGCCAGTTTGCATCGTGAACTACGGCGAAAAAGGCTGGTCCAATACGCAGGAAATGGTCGGGCTGATTGAGCAACTCAAACACGCCACGCGCAGGCCGGACATTGTGCTTTTTTACGATGGCGGCACCGAAGCATTTGCCGCTTATCAGAGCGGCCAAGCGGATGTGCACAGCAACTTCAACTTATTCAGGAATTTCCTGGATAGCTGGGGTGATACGCAGAAGGCAAGCTTTTCCTATTTGCGCCAGACCAACACCTATCGTCTACTGGATAGGATTGCCGTCAAGAAGCCGTTTCACGGAGAACGTGATGAAGCGCCCAAGCCGCTGGATGCGGAGACGCTTTCCGCCGCGGTGATCGAAAACTACGTTCAGAACATGGACATCGTGAACTTGCTGGCCAGGCAGTACGGCTTCCGCGCGATTTTCGCGTGGTATCCCAACCTGGCGGTCGGACATAAGGAACTGACGCCTTATGAGCAACAGGTCTTGCGCATTGAATACCAGAAATTCCCTAATCTGGGGTTGATGTATAAGGGGGTTTACAACCGGAGCGGCGAAATAAAACGTCCGGATTTCTACAATCTCGAGGACATTGTGGACGACCAGAAAAGTTCAATCTATGTGGGCATCTCACACATGAAGCCCGAAGGTGACAAGATTGTCGCCGACCGTCTCTTCGACATTCTGGAACGCAAGGGCGGCACCTTCCAGGCGCTCCGGATGCGGCCTTGAGTGCCTCTAGTAGCTGCCCGCAGAAAAACCTCGTCGATTCCAGACAAATTGCTCCAAGCTAATCCAGGTGAATGATGGGGCTGCCGCAAAAACCGAGAAGCTTAATCAGTGGTTTCTTCCGTTCTCTGCTCACTCATCCCAGCAGTCCGGCCCTCGAACTTGGCGAACTCTCGCTGAGCTACGAGCGGCTCTGGAATTATGCGGGAAGAGTCGCCGCTTGCCTCACAGATGCTCTGCCTCCCTCCGAGAAAGTGGTGGCTGTGTTGGCCGATCGAAGTGTTGGAGCGTACGGCGGAATTTTGGGCGTCCTGGGCAGCGGACGAGGCTACGTTCCACTGAATCCAAGATTCCCTCTGGAGAGGACGCTGGCCATGCTCCGAGCGTCCGGGTGCAACACTTTGCTGGTGGGAGAGGAATGTGCGGCTACGCTGGAGTCGTTGCTTCCGCACCTGGACAGACCGTTGATGCTGGTCATTCCCGACGCCGGCTGGGAGCCAGAAAACAAAGATCTGTCGCCCCACCGCGTCATTCCGGCGCGGCAGTTGTCGAAAATAGCCGATCCGTGTGATCCAGCGGTCGAGGCGAACGACACGGCTTATCTGCTGTTTACTTCCGGGAGCACGGGCGTGCCAAAGGGAGTGGCTGTCAGCCAGTCGAATGCGGTCGCCTACATGGAGTATGCCGCGAAGCGCTTTGGCATTCACGGCGGTGATCGTTGTTCGCAGAACTTCGATCTGACTTTCGATCTCAGCGTGCACGACCTGTTTACATGCTGGGATGCGGGAGCAGCGCTTTGTCCTTATCCCCATCAGACACTTACCCCAGCGACGCTTGTGGATGAGATGGGCCTGACCGTCTGGTTCTCGGTGCCCTCGGTAGCCATGTTCGCGTCGAAACTGGAGCTATTGCAGCCAGGAGCTTTTCCCACTTTGCGCTGGAGCCTTTTTTGTGGGGAAGCGCTTTCCTTGAGTCTGGCAGCGGCATGGCAGCAGGCGGCGAACAACTCCATCCTGGAAAACCTATACGGCCCAACCGAAGCGACCATCGCCATTACATATTACCGCTGGGATTCGGCAACTTCCCCGCCGGAATGCGTGGGCGGGCTGGTGCCGATCGGCTGGCCGTTTGATGGGCAGCAGGTGTGCGCCGTAAACGAGGACCTCGCGCCGGTGCCGGTGGGTGAGACCGGAGAGCTATGCCTAGGCGGATCGCAAGTCACCCGAGGCTACTGGAACGATCCTGAGAAGACAGCGCGAAGTTTTGTTCGGCTCAAGCACACCGGGAAGCAAGTGTGGTACCGTACCGGGGATTTGGTTCGGCAAGATGAACGCGGATGCCTGTTCTACCTCGGCCGCCGCGATTTTCAGGTCAAGGTGAACGGCTATCGCGTGGAATTACAGGAGATTGAGCTCGTTTTGCGGGAAGCAGCCCGCACCGAATTGGCGGTCGCGATTCCGTGGCCGCTGTCCGACGGATCGGCGTCAGGCATTGTCGGGGTGCTGTCGGGATCTGACCCAGCCCACGACGAGCAGATTATCGCCGCCTGCAAAAACAGGCTACCTCGCTACATGGTTCCCAGCCGCATTTACCACTGCGCGCAGATCCCTTTGAATGTGAACGGCAAGATCGATCGTGGGAGGATTACGGAGATGCTAGCCAAACAGACGTGATGGATTGCCGAGGGAACCACTCTGGTCTAGCCAGGCTTTGCTCTTTAACCTGATCGCGTTCTGCACTCTTAGTTTTTGACCGGCTTACCAAACCTTTCCGCAGTGGCGAACATGAGGCGCACCGTATCCATGTCCTTCGGTTGCACCTTGCTGGCCGGAACCTTGCGGCCCACGATTCTTTGAAGTTCCAAAAAGATCTCGATCAGGGCGAAGGAATCGACTAGACCGGAAGAAACCAGAGGCGTGTCCTCGGTGATCTCACTTTTGCCCTTAATCACCTTCCTGGCGATATAGCCGGTCAATTCCTTCATCATTTCGCTGCTGCCTGTCAGCGGCTCAACTCCCATGATCGATTTTCCCCAAGGTTCTGTCTGCTTGCGGCTTCCTCATCGCTGATTTCAAACTGCACCAGCCCTGTCGCGCCCGCATCATGGCTTGGAATGAGCGGATAAAAAGAGCCAGCGTGTGGAGTTGTTCTGAGATCTCCAGGCGTGCCCGATGCCCTGTTCCCAAATAAATTGGACTTCCACGTTGCTCGCTGCGCAGCTAGTGGCATCGTTACCTGTCGAGCCCGGAGTGGCCTCCCCATCCGTACACAGAGGTGTCGATGTTTCTAGCACGGTGCAGGCATTCTGGTTCACCCAGTAATTGAAGGTGTCATCCACTGTATCAAGCGTGAACTTCACTCCCGAGTACACGGTGGTACCGTAGTCGCAAGGCGGCAGCCCGGTATCGGCCGTGCCATGCCACTCCTGAACAGCCACCGGCGCGACTTCATTGCCCGGCAAAGTTGGCGGGGGCACCTTCTGACCCACAAGTTGGCCCGAGGTAGGAGCAATCGCAGCCACCAGATCGGAGATTTCAACGCCCACCCGTTCCGTCATTTGCGCGCCGGAGGAGAAGCCAGTTACGTAAACCATGTTGGGATTCACATTGTACTGAGTTGTCAGATTCAGGATGAGCTGTCGTAAGAAGCCAGCATCGTCCGGGCATCCTGATGCGGGTGGCTCGGTACACGTACCGGCCTCGCCCGGAGCAAAGGCTGCGTCCATGAAATACGCGTTCCAGTTCCACTGATTTGTATTCGGATCGTAGGTGGAGGCGGGCTGAACCAGGATAAAACCATACTGGTCGGCAACGCTTTGCCAGCCCCAATTTGTAGTGCTGGGAGTATATGGCGGAGCTCCATAGCTTGTTCCGTGGAGCATCAGGAGCATCGGCGGGTTCGCCGGGAGAGCCGTTGGCACAAAAAGCTGGTAATAACGTGTGATGTTATCGAAGACCATTGTGGCATTTATGGTTGTGCCAGTGCCCACTGTTTGACTTACTGTGCCTGAGGTGCTGGCGTCCCATGTATTGTTGCCGTTAAAATCAGCCGTGATCAAGTCGGTGCCTGCGGGTAACTTCGTGGTGGTGTAGCTGGCTACGCCTCCGGAAACCGCTGCAGTGGCGAGATGCGCGGTCCCATTATAAAACTCTACGTTGCCGGTGATCGTACCCCCATACTGCGGTGATACGGTCGACGTAAAAGTGACTGACTGCCCGACATTTGCGGGGTTCAGCGAGGACGCCAAAGTGGTCGTTGTCAAGCCTTTGTTTACCTTCTGGAACACATCCTTCGAAGTGCTGAATTCGAAATTCACGTCTCCGCCGTACACCGCGTCGATGTCGTCCGTGCCGCCGGTTGTCAACGTCGAGATCGTAAAGGCGGCCGAGCCACCATTTAACCCGCCTGTTCCCAGTAAGGTTTCTCCTTGCATGAACGTCACAGTCTCCCCGTTGGGTGGTGCCCCGAGATCGGAGGAGACCACGGCGGTAAAGGTCACTGCCTGTCCATAAGTGGACGGATTCAGAGAAGATGACAGGGTGGTCGTGGTCTTGGTCTGCGCCGCACTCAGGCTGGAACCTGCCAGCAACAGGGCGAACGCGATATTAGAGACCTTCATGCACATTCTTATCCTCCATTTGGTCGCGGACGGACATTTTTCCTTGATCTTCGTTAACCTGAGAACGTCGAACTGCAAAATGCTTGTGGGAGATCCTAATCCAATACTTCGGACGGGATTCACCTGTCAGCAGACGGGGGTGGAGGAAAACTACCTCCTCAATCATACCTCGGTAGGGGGAAATGTCAAGATCGAGTTCGGCGTCTTTCAGAAGCCCCGATTGTCTGTTTACCTGAAAATTCAGCCAACGCCGCGAGTCGAGGCGCTGGACGCAAGTCCGGCACTGGGTGAGGTGTGGCCAGGGAATGCTATACGTCCTGCGGGTAGATTGCGGCGAGAGGGGAAACGACAACGTTCTCAGCCTCAGCCGAGGTGCCCTTCAGGGATAATTCTCCTACGCGAAGCGCCTTGTTGGTCAAGAACGCCCAGAGCAGGCCAGATCCGTACACCGCCCCTCCCGCGAAGAGTTGAAGTCCCAGCTGCCGGTAATTATGGGGAATGAACCAACGCCGCATCAGCAAAAGCACGGCTGCCAGCGGCAAACAGAGCAAAAACGGCAGACTGTAAGATTCGCGGAGATAGGTCAGCAGGCGAATACCAAGTTTTTTGCACAGATGATGAGGCATGAAAAATAGCATGCTGAAGGTAAGGGGAATCGCGGTTCCCAATGCATCTCCGACGATCCCATAGGGACGGACCAGGATGATGCTGAGGATCAGGTTGCAGATGCCTTCGACGAAAGTTACGACTGCCCAGGTTCCGTGTTTCGACATGCCCATGAGGATTCGTCCGGACGCCCCTTGGGCCCACCACAGAGTAGTGCACAGAATCATAATTACCAGCACAGGATAGCTGGCGGCGACATATTTTTTCCCCACCCATACCTCAATTACCGACTTGCCGAGAATCAGCAAGATGAGGCAGATTGGGAAAATCGTAAATCCACAGACACGGTTTCCCAGAAGAAATATTTTGCGCAGCCGATACATGTCACCCCGCGCATCCGACTGGCTGGACATCGGAACGAAAATCTGCGAAAGAGCCGTGACCACCTCGCCTGCATAATCCACGATGCGCGCGCCAATGTTGAAATAGGTGATCGCCGCCGCCGACATGAAGGTACCGATTACGATTTCGTCGGTCTTGAACTTGAGCCGGCCGGCGATCAGGATCATGAACGTGATGCCACCGTGGTTTGCAATCTGGCGAAATGTGGCGCGGTCAACATAGCTCTGTCCGAATGGGACAGGGCATAACCGGAGGGCAAGCATGCAGCGCAGGAAGGACGCCAGCAGAGGTACGAGCACCGTGATCAGGCCAAGCGTGAGCAATCCGTACCCGCGATGGAGAGCGATTACGATCAGCGCCGCTCTGAGCAAAGTCGAAACCACATTGGTCCAATTGAGAACGTAAAACTCCTGCAAGCCTTCGAGAATTCCGCCGAAGATGCCGGCGGGAAATCCGATCGATACGGAAGTACCAACGAGCAGCAGCAGCCAGCGAGTGGTCGACAAGAATTGGGATGGAATGTGGAACATCCGATCGACTTGAAAGGACACAAGCAGCGTCACCAATAGGCTTACGACTCCAATGCAGCTATAGGTGAAAAGGCTGGTATTGATCAGCTTGGCTAACGCTTCACGATCACCGGTGGCGGTAGATTTCGATACATACCGAACGATCGAAGACCGGATGCCGAGATCGAACAGACCGTAATATCCCGTGACAGAAAAGATGAGTACCCAGATGCCGAACGCGGTGTCTCCGATGCGGTGCAATATAAAAGGGGAAAGAAGCAGCCCGACCAGCACGTTGATTCCAAGAGAGAACCAGCTGGAACCGACGTTCTTGACGATTTGCTGTTTTTCGGTTTTACGCATTCACAGGGAGTTCCTTTTGCTATTCTCCTCGCAAAAGACGGCACCGACCCTTGGCGCCCTATCGGATTAGCATCTAGGCCCTTCTAGATGGCTACGAACTGTGAAAAACCAGTTCCTTCTCTCCGGCGACGATGTGATTGACCGCTTCCACGCCCATCAGCACGGAATGGTCCATGTTTCCGATTTCATATCGCCATGCGCCAAAACGCCCCCGGGAATAAATTCCTTTTTCCAGCAATGTCGGTTGCAGCACGTCCAGCGCCCGGTCGCGACCGAGCGTCGGAATCGGATAAGAGTAACCAACTATCCGGTGATAGCGAGAAACCACGCGGTCCCGATCCGACTCTTCCAGCAATTTTCCTCGGATCAGACCGGCGGTCACTTGTTCCAGCACTTTTTCCGAATCTGGCGTTTCTCCCTCGCGAAATGACACTTCACACATCAGCGAACTGTAATGCTCGGTATCTCCGTTCGGAACGTTGAACGGCGAGTAGTGAGAAAAATAGGTGGCGCGATAGCAGGGCATCTCCGCATCAGTGAAGTAGATCCAGCATCTCCCGGTTTCGATTTTTTTCTTCAATCCTAGACCGACCACCAGCAGATTGTTGTGCTCGAGACCTTGGGCAGCCTCTAAGAGCCGGTTGTCAACCTGCCTGAGCATCTGCGCAAGCAAATCCAAGGGCGCCGTCGAGATCAGCACATCGTAGTTGTCGCCAGTGCCGTCCGAGAAAGAGATCCGGCGACGCGTCACATCGACTTCCGAGAGTTGCTTTCCGCTGTGTATCTTTTCTGGGAAGTGAGCAGCAATGCGGCGATAAATCTCGCCGGTTCCTCCATGCAGAGGGAACTTGAATTTGTTATTCGGACCCCAAGCCACATCGTCCCGCTCGTACAGAACGTTTTCCAGAAGCCTCTTGAAATCCACCACCGCGACGCGGTCGGCGATCCATGACTTGGACATCTGTTCCAGCGGCGTGGTCCAGACTTTTGAGTTGTAAGGGAACATGAAGGCCTCCGCGATGCCCTCTCCAAAGGTACTGAGGATCCAGTCGCGAAAGTTGCCCGTGTCCCGGCCTCCCCCATTACTCGCGGCTTTGGCTGCTCCCAGCAGGCAATTGACCAGAAGTTCCTTCGGCAGGTACCGCAGATTGCTCTGGAACGGATAAGGGACCCAGGATTCGCTCTTCACGATCCAGCTTTCGCGAATCCGCTCGTGAACCTCATTACCGAGGACCTTGTCGATGAGCCTGTCGAAATAGGGATAGTGCGAAAAAATGACGTGACCGCCCTCATCCCACACAAATCCGTGTTTATCCACGTGAGAGGATGCGTGCCCGCCTACATCGGAGGATTTTTCGTAGAGCACCCAGTTATCGTAGCCCAGTTCGTGGAGGCGGTAGGCTGCGCCCAGTCCGGTCGGTCCCGCTCCGATAATCACGATTTTCTGGCTCGCCATAGATTTTCGTCGTAGATCGCTTCCTCCCGACGGGGTGGCCTCAAACCGTTGAGAGATATGGGGTTAGTGCAGGCAGTATTGAAATCGGGCCATACCTCGACAGGCCTCCGCCCTAGTAAACTCTTGAATTGTATCATTCTCGCAACGCTCCTTTTGCTTGGCGAAGCTGCCGTAGACCAAACGAATTCGGACAGATCGAGGGCGCCACTAGAGAGCGGTTGGCCGTGAAAAACTTCTGTAGGCGCGTGGTATTCTGGCAGGTCTCATGGAGCAACTCCGAAATTCTCGCGTGCTTGTGACGGGAGCCGACGGCTTCATCGGTTCGCATCTAACGGAGCAGTTGGTTGCCTCGGCGGCGCAGGTCCGGGTGCTGAGTCAGTACAACTCATTCAACGATTGGGGCTGGCTCGAACAAGTCGATTGCCTTGAGCAAATTGAAGTTATCACCGGCGATATTCGCGACGCCCACTTCTGTGACGAACTGACTCGTGGCATTGACATCGTGTTTCACCTCGCGGCGCTGATCCCGATTCCTTACTCGTATCGCGCTCCCGATAGCTTTGTGGACACGAACGTAAAGGGCACCTTGTACCTTTGCCAGGCTGCCCGGCAAAATGGCGTAAAGCGATTCATCCAGACTTCGACGAGCGAGGTTTATGGCACGGCACAGTATGTGCCGATCGATGAAAAGCATCCCTTGCAGCCTCAATCCCCTTACAGCGCGACGAAAATCGCATCGGATTGTATAGCACTCAGCTTTCATTATTCCTTTGGCGTTCCCGTCGTTGTGGCTCGCCCATTTAACAGCTACGGCCCACGCCAGTCGGCGCGCGCGGTGATTCCCAGTATCATCGTTCAAATAGCCGAAGGAAAACCCACTATTTCCCTCGGCAACCTGGCGGCCACGCGTGACTTTACTTACGTCGAAGATACTTGCCGCGGTTTCTTGGCGATTGCCGAAATGAAGGGCGGCGAAGGCGAAGTCTTTCATATCGGATCAAACCAGGAGATTGTGGTTGGCGATTTGGTCAAACTCGTCGGCGAGATCATGGGTTCCAGCATAAGGGTGGTATGCGACGAGCAGCGAGTCCGTCCAGAAAAGAGCGAGGTGCAAAGACTGAAGTGCGAAAATTCCAAGCTGCGGAACGCGACCGGTTTTGTTCCGCAGATTCCGTTGCGCAAAGGCTTAGAGAACACAGTACATTGGTTTAGCAAGCCGGAAAATCTGCGGCGGTACAAGGGTAGCCTTTACAATGTCTAGGCGCGCGGTGGTCTTGGCCGGGGGTAAGGGCAGTCGACTTCGTCCTTACACGGTTGTGCTGCCCAAACCGCTGATGCCTATCGGCGAGTATCCTATTCTTGAAGTAATACTTCGCCAGTTGGCGGCCCAGGGTTTCGATCGGGTTACCTTAGCCGTGAACTATCAGGCCGAGATCGTGCGCGCATTTTGCGGCGACGGCTCGAGGTGGGGAATCAGCATTGATTACTCGCTCGAAACCGTCCCGCTCAGCACCATCGCTCCTCTGTGCCTGATCAACGACTTGCCAGAAAATTTTTTGCTCATGAACGGAGATGTGCTCACCGACCTGTCTATGCAAAGGCTCTATCATGAGCACGTTAGCCAGAAAAGGAAATTCACCATCGCTGCCTCCGAACGCATCAACATCGTCGACTACGGAGTTCTTCATGCCCGCGAGAATCAGCTTGTCGGATTTGAGGAGAAGCCGAAGTTCAATTACCTTGTCAGCATGGGAGTCTACATTCTGAATCGATCAGTACTCGACCGGGTACCTGCGGGTCAGAAATATGGATTCGACGATCTTATGCTGGACATGCTGGCGCACAACGAATCCGTACACGTAGAACGCCATTCCGGTTATTGGTTGGATATTGGGCGAGTGGACGACTACATGCGCGCCGTCGAAGAGTTTGACGATCGGCGGAAGCAACTTTTGCCGGATGAAAAATGAGATCCTGGTAACCGGCGCGACAGGCTTCGTCGGCCGCCACTTGGTAGCGGCACTGGAATCGCGAGGCCACACCGTGCGGCAGCATTCGAGCGCCGACGGGGACATTGCCGGTTGTTCTCTCCCCATGGAGGGCGTGAGCCACGTGTTTCACTTGGCTGCGAAGAGTTACGTGCCGGATAGCTGGCGGCATCCCCATGCCTTTTACAACACTAATGTGATGGGCACTGTGAATGTTCTGGAGCACTGCCGCCAGAATCAGGCCGCGCTTACCCTGATAAGTTCCTACGTATACGGTCAGCCCCTACGATTACCGATTGCGGAAGACCATCCTGTGGCGGCGGCCAATCCATACTCCCACACGAAGATTCTCGCCGAAGACACGGCGCGATTTTATGAGCAGCGCTTCGGACTTTCACTGCTGATCGTGCGTCCTTTTAACATTTATGGGCCGGGGCAGCGCGATTCGTTCTTGATTCCTTCCATCGTACGTCAGGTACTGGACCCATGCGTCGAGGTCGTGCGGGTCCAAGACCTGCGCCCTAAGCGCGACTACCTTTATGTGAACGACGCAGTCGCATTTCTTGTGGACTCTCTCCGTGCCGGAGCCCATGGCGTCTTTAACTTGGGCAGTGGCCGCTCGGCGAGCGTGGCGGAAGTGGCCGAGCTAGCTAATAATGCAGCTGGGCTTAGCAAACCGGTTGTGAGCGCGGAGGAACCTCGTCCAGGAGAAATTATGGATGTGGTCGCCGACACCTCCCGCGCCGCCGCAGAACTTGGCTGGCAGCCGCGTACGTCATTAGCGGATGGAATTGTTGCCGTGGTCGCAGCGGAGCGGGCGGCGCGTGGCTGACCAGACCAGATTGCTCTACCTGATCGGTCAGTTCCCGGCCATCAATCACAGCTACCTGCTGGCTGAAGTAAGGCATCTTCGAATGCTTGGTCTCGACGTGTTAGTGGCCTCGGTGAGCCCACCAGATCGTCCTCGGGGAGAGCTCAATCTGGATGAGCGCGAGGAGGCAGCGCGAACTTTTTACATCAAGTCTGTGCCGGCGGTGGAGGCTGCATTCCTGAATATGAGTGAGTTTCTCCGGCATCCGCTGCGTTACTTGCGCGGATTGATCTTCGCTCTCGGGTTGGGAGGCGGCAGGCCTAAGCGCGCTATATATCATCTGGCATATTTTGCTGAGGCGGTTTTAGTGGGCCGATACATGCGCCAAAAGGGCATTGCTCACGTGCACGGGAACTTTTCCGCAACCGTCTCCCTGATCGTTACGCGAACATTCCCGGTGACGATGTCGTTTGGAGTGTACGGCTTCGGGGAATTGCACAATCCATCGGAAACGCATCTGGCCAAGCTGATCGAAGGCGCTCTGTTCGTGCGCTCGATCAGCCGCCATGGGCGTGGCCAACTGATGCTTTCGTGTAACCGGAGTGAATGGTCCAAACTCATCTACGTTCCACTGGGCATAGACGCGGCCGAGTTTGCGGAAGGACCGCTCCGGGCGGTCTCCTTGCCGCCGCGCATCCTGTCCGTGGGCCGACTGGCACCGGAGAAAGGCCAAGCATTACTGCTCGAAGCTAGCGCGTCCTTGAGAGCGGAAGGTTACACCATTCGTTTGCGATTCGTAGGTGATGGCCCCGACCGGGTGTGGCTTGAGAGTCGCGCCGCTGAACTAGGAATAGCAGCCAACGTAGAATTCGCCGGGTGGATCGACCAGAATCGGCTTATGGCGCTGTATGCCGAAGCGGATTTATTCGTGCTGTCCAGCCTGGCGGAAGGCATTCCGATGGTTTTGATGGAAGCCATGGCCTTGCAGATACCCTGTATCGCTCCTCGCATCACCGGCATACCGGAGTTGATCGAGGACGGTGTCGACGGGCTGCTCTTTGCAGTGGCCGACGTGGACGATCTCAGAAAAAAGATCCGCCATCTGTTGGAATCGCCGGAACTATGCGCACAGATCGGCAGGCAAGCGCGGGCTCGCGTAGTGCGCGATTACGACATGGCCCGGAACACGGAAGGGTTTGCCGCAGTGCTGGTGGAGCGACTTGGGGCGCGGCGCACCAATCAGAAGGTCTGCTAGAGTGCGCGATTTACAGACGGTGATCCCAGAAGCGGGGCAGTTGGAGGCCGAAATGGGAGCGGCCTCGGAGCGGCGCTTACGTTCTGGGCCGGAGCAGCACAATGCGATCGTGACCGATGTGGAACCCGATCCCGATGATCTCACCATGATTGTTAATGCCCAGTGCCTGAATGACTTCCCATTCGGTTCCGGGTTCCAGGAACTCGTTCAGGTCGTGCAGGCGATTGTCTCGGTAGAGAAAACCGTGAAAGTTTTCGTCTCCCTCGGTGAGAGATCCGCCAACCACCTCGCCCTGATTGTTAAGGCCACGGGCAATACTGAAGGAGCCGCCCAGCGTGCCCAACATGCTGCGCGTCTCGTTTTCCTGGCGGAAGGCCTCTATTCGCCCTGTCTCCGAGTTGAAAGACACTCCCGCGCATTGCGCGAAATCATTGAGCGCAAGGACGTCGTTGCGGTTGTTGTCAAAGGGGCCGAGATCGACGACCTCGAACCTCCCAGGGTTACTCGCAGCGCTCTTACAGTCTTGAGCTGCTTGCACAAGTCGAGATGGCTTCATAAATGTAACTACTCCCTTGCAGATAGTCTTCGTCCTGCGCAGACAAGTAGCGGACATGGGCGTGCATGGTATCTAAAGCTTCGGCCAGGTCGCCTGCAGCACCGTCAAACAAGTGTTCGCCAGTTCCGGCGCGCCAGAGGGAGTAGCGATAAAAGCTATGGCGCGGCTGCGAACTCCGTTTGACATTCCCCAAAAAGTCGCCTTCTTCAAGAACCCAAGTCTGCATGAGGCTCCTCCAACTACTCAATCATCTTCGGTGATCGTATAGAACGTGTAATCCCCCAAATAGGGTATTGTGAAATGCTGAGTTCAGATTTCTTCCTTAGGGCGAGCCTGAGACGCGAGAGTACAAAATTGGCCAAGCCCCATGCGCTTCCGCTTGAGACTTGGTGACCGATTTTGCGAGCCTTTGTTGAAACTTAAACTCAATTACCGAAACTCCCCAACGGACGCAAGCGCACAGGGAACACCCATAAAAAACCGCTTAGCCGCAACTACCTGCCGCTCTAAGGCCAGGTTCCTACATCTAGCTCAGCCTTGGCTTGCGGGCGGGCCGCCTTTGGCTTTGAGTTTGCGCCTCCCCAGCAATCCGATCCCTACAAATCCGGTTCCCATCAATCCCAGCGTGCTGGGTTCAGGAGTTACGAGCGGAGTTAAGACGTAGCTGACTCCACCTGTGTCCTGGATTGGTCCTCCCGTGTACGGTCCGTTACTCTTAAAATAAAGCTGTATGGTCCCGCCACCTACATGTGCGAAGGGCCCATTGGGGTACCATGTTCCAACGACTTGTCCCGAGAGGTCATACGTACAGACGGTGCCGGCGCATGCTCCGCCGACCAACGTCCACGAGATGGTTGACGAAAACGCACCCGTGAATATCGTCCCGGTAATGCCGTTGTACGTGCCACCTGCGAGCGTAAAGGTAGACCCGGTATCGCTAAAGGTAGCGTTCGTCTTCAGGGATGCCGGTCCAGTCATCAGGTCGCCCGTGGTGAAGCTTAGGTCGCCCAAGTTGCCATAGGTCTTCCAGCCGATCCCGGTTATGGTGGAGCCGGTGAGAGAGAAAGTGGTAGAGGAGCCTGATCCGTGCGTCAACGCGTTACCGTCGGTATTGGTGAAGCACGTCTCTGTACTATTTGACAAACAAGTGTCGGCCCGCGCCGCGATAGGCGCGAGCAAAGCCACGATAGCGACGAGCAGTGCATAATTCGCAGCTGTCCGAAGTGAGAATCCTGGTCGAAGTGCCATGGGTAAAACCCTCCTGATTGCACACTTTCAATGAAGGGTCAATCCCTGTAATCCCCCAAATAGGGTATTCTTACAGCACTTCGCAGCTCAGCCTGTCGAGGAAGATTTCCTACAGGACAATCGTGAGTATTCGCACAACGAGTTCGGTCTGCCGGTGGGTGTAAGTCTTCATGAAAATGCGTTTGAGGTGAGTCCTGGCGGTGTGAGGGCTAATGAAGAGTTCCGCAGCGGCATCATCGATCGACTTCCCCTGCACAAGAAGCACTGCCAGCGCCGCCTCTCCTCGCGTCAGGCCGTAGAGCCGACAGAGATCCCCGGCCTCTACCCGCAGACCCAGGTCTTGGTCATATAGTTTCAGCAGAGCGGTACCATTCTCCGTGCCCGGCCAGCACTTCAACCTAGGTCCCGGGATAACTCGCACGACGAGTGCACTGTGCGCCGTCCTGCGCTGCAAGGTAATAGGCGAATCTTTCGGCTCACCCAACTCCGGCTCCTTGATCGCATCCTGCAGCAACTTCCGCAGCACCCGTGTGTCATTAGCCCGGTCCGCTACCAAGCCGGTCCTTTCCAAGAAAAGCCCATCCCTTTTCTGCAAAATTGCCATTGCTATACCATTGGCTAGGCGAGGAAGGCCTTCCGTAGCCACCAGCATCGCGCCGTGCTGTACCAAGTCGAGACCGTAGTTAAGGGCAGCTAGGACGTCAGGCGGTGCTGGGGCTCCCGTCATACTTGCATCCCGATTGAGGGAGCCAATCGAATCGCCGCGTAATGCCTCGGGAATTTGGTGAACTTGGGGAGTCGAACTCGCTGACGGCGCGAAATGCGGAATCGAAAATGGGTTCCCACTCAAATCATCGGAGCCCACTTCAATGTCATCTCTTGCCGAGGATGGGGGGAGCCTCGTCATCTCTTGGCCGGTAACTCCTAGTTTCGCTACAGAATGTTCAGCGCCAACAGTCTGTTCCACATTTGTTTCAACAGAATGACGCGGAGGTTAAGCAAACATTAAATTCCGCAGCTGCCGGGGTTTGGCCCTGTGGAAATCATCGAACGAGGCTACCAGAGCCGATTTCAGGCCGTGGAGCTCCAAGGCTCTTGAAGTCCAAGCTGCCAGTCCTATTTGCCGTGAGCAATCTTAATCTTGTCGTCATCATGGCTTAACAATGGTTTGCTAGTCTGAGGGTTTCCGAAGTGTCTTTGGGCAGGACTAACCTGCATGGAAGATTCAAAACGCCCCCAGGTGTGGAAGCAGATCGTTTTGACGTTGCGTTGCCCTTATTGTGTCCAGGGCTACGAATTCCGGCCCATGGTGGAACTGAGCGGCAGCCCGGACGGAACGTTTTTCTGCAGCAAGTGCCATCACATGGCTGGTTCCGCGGAAGGAACCTTGAAGTGCGGCTGCGCTAATTGCCGGGGTTTGAATCACGACGCGATTCGGAGCGCTTCCTAGAATAGAGGGTCGATAGTGTTCAGAAGATTTGATTCAAGAGTCGCATTCGGTAGTCCGGCAGATGAGAATTTGGCTCCCCGCATTCAGCTCTCACTGAAAGCTGAACGGCAGGCGGAACTCCGGTTCCTATATTGCCAATCTGGCGTCCGTCGGGCACTCAACTTCAGTGCGGATATCTCGTTACCCTCTCCTGAAACGCCGCATGTTTCGTGCGCAGAAGCCTACGATGCCCGTTCCCAGCAAGTAGATTGAAGAAGGCTCGGGGACAGGGGTAGAGCTCTGTCCCAACGTGATATCGGAGAATCCTGCCCCATTCGCGACTCCGGAAAAAGTCACGGACTTGGCAGGAGTGAGCGCGCTGTACTGGCAGGTACCGTTCACCTCGTTCAAGCAGAGGCTCACGTTCGTCCAATTGCAAAAGGTGATGGTTGAACAATCCGTGTCATTTCCGGCAAGATTAATCGTCGCCAACACGGTACCCGTACCGTTAGCTCCGCTCCAGACCGTTACAGTCTGTTGGAATGCCGCCGTATAGAAGAACTTAATGGCTGTACCGAACCCGTTTGTCACGTTCATAGTACCGGTGACGGTCGAGCCTGTCGTACCCTGCATAAAGATAGCTGGCAAGTAAGCTGACGATGGAAGCGGCCCGAAACTGCCCCCACCGCCTTGAGACGTGGCCACTAGGCCGTAAAAATTGGAGGAAAAGATCACTCCAAAATTCGGAGTGGTCGCGAAGCCGCCACCGTCATAGAAGTCCCCCACCGGCTGCAAATTCCGAAGACGTATAAAAGTCAGCCGGTCCACGGAACTCGCGGACGCAAAAGAAGCAGATAATAACATCAACAACGATAATGTGATAGCGGCGCTCAAGCGTCGAACCATGATGATGATCTCCTTCAGCGTTGGACTATGTAGAACCAGACACGTCGCTGCAGTGCCAAGTATCCGTCCGGTTGTGTTACAGAAGAGTCACGCGAATGTTAATAGTGTGTTAATTTTTCGAGGCCACAGGCTTGTGTAGTCTATCGCAAGCCACCGGCCCGAAAAGCCTGAATTGGACCAACGACTGGGGCCCCGAATGTTCCGTCCACGACACCCGAAAGCTCGGTCGCGGAACGGCTGCATGCGGGAGACAAAGCGAAGGCCGATCCGCTAGCGCGGATCGGCCTTCTCATTCCTGTACGATTTGAAATCTATGCGGCCTCGGTGGCCGCACCGAACTTACTGTTCGACCACCACGACGGACGGCTGCAGGTTCAGCGGGGATTCGTCAATGTAGAACATCACATTTCCGTTGGTCACCGACACCGTCTCGCCGCCGAATGTCCCCGTGCCATTCGAGTTGATGGAATACGAACCCTTGAAGGGCTCATCCGGAAACAGAAGCTGACAATTTGACTGCAAGCAATACGTCGTGCTGCCGTAGCTCGAATCCTGAACGAAAACGTACGGCACGGTCGCGTTTGAATTCGGTGGCCCCAAAGTGCCTGCGGTGGTGGATGATGTGCCGGCCTGCATGTACACATCACCCTCTATGACCGATGTGGTCGCAGCTAGAGGCTCGTCGGTGCCATACACGTAGTTTCCCTGCAGGTATTGGTTATTGAAGGGCGGTGGCGGGGCAGACAAAGGCGAGGGCGTTTGGAACTCCAGGACGCCATCTTGCGCGGTACTGTCCACGCCCACGAGAAACCCGGTCACGCAGCTCGCCGAAATGCTACAGTTCGAGCGGGTCAGACCAGCCGGAGCGGGGATGACATAAGCCACCAGCGGATGGGCTCCGAGTGTTTGGCCCTGCAATGCCGTGAGCGTAGCTCTCCCGGTGCTGGAATCCACTGAATAGACGCCTGCAGCTGCGGTGGTCCCGAGAGTGCCGGCTTGGTTCTCGTAAACTGTGCCGCTGACTGAACCGATCCCATCGAAGGACAACACTCCCACGCTTACATCCGGACCTGCGGGAGCCACGCCGCCGATGTGAAAAATGTGGCGATTTTGCAGGGAAAGGCTGCTAAAAGACCCAGAAGTAGTCAGAGCCTCGCCGCTGAGGATTGGGTGGCTTGCACTCAAAGCATCGGTCGTCACCAAGAACGCTTCGCTGCCGCTGACGAGATAGAGAGAGAGATCGTAGCTGGCTTGTCCAACGGTTAACGTCCCGGTCGCCCTGCCATTCGCATCCAGGCTGGTATATGTACCGGAACCGCCGGTCAACTGCAAGCTGAGAGTGCCTGCATCGTCTATATCGGCGGCTGCCGAACTCAGTGCACCGGAACTCGCTTTCATCGATCCAGCCAGGGCGTAGTGGCCACCAACGGAGTCCCAGCCGCTTAGTCCGAAGGCATAGGGCCCACTCAGGCCTCCCGAGAAACTGGACACGTCCTGCGCCCGCAAAACGCCGGTGACCCGCGTACCCTGACCGGTGGAATCGTCGAACTCGATGACGCGGCCGGTGGTGTACGTGCCAGCCGCCACGTTCTGCTGCTGGCTGTTCTGCATCATGCCGCAGGCCGAGTCGCTGGTCGTGGTCAATCCACTTTCCGAGAATTGGTTTGAACAACCACCCAGACTGAAAGCAAACGTGGTCGTCGTCCCTGCCGAATTTACCAGAGTCATGCAGCCGCGATTCAAGGCGCCGGTGCGAACCGAGCCCTGGTTAGCCGAATCGTCGACTACGCCTCCGATGGCGTAGGAACTGCCGGTCGGTACAATCGTCACGTTTTGCGATCCACCGCTCCGTGAAATATCCTCTTCTCCGCCGGTGATGATGTATGTGCCGTCGGGGTCCTGGCCGGCATTGACGCTGCCGGCGATTACCACCGGACCGCTGGCGTCGAAGCCGCGGAGCACGAAGGCGTACGTCCCCTGTAGATATGCATTTGCCGGAACAGAGTTGCCGGCTCCGCCTCCGTTGAGAGTGGTGGCGGGAACTGGCGTGTTGGCGGGGCTGCAGAATGTCGGCTGGAGGTCGACCGCGAGATTAACATAGGGCTGGGCTACTGCGGGATAGGGCTGCTGGTTGTCGCTGACTTGCAACGGAGCCGTGTATGAAGTGGGCGCGGGCTGTACTAGGTCGCCAGATAATGCCGTTCCCCAGAGTACGCCGATGTTGGAACTGACAGGGGCAGAGCTGAGCGTGCAGCCGGATGGGATGTTGCTCGTCGAACTGCTTAAGCAGAGTCCCGGCGGCAGAATCCCCAATCCATTGATTTCGTTACCAGGATTCGGGTTATAGGCCCAGGTATACGGGGGCACACCGCCCGACGCCACCAACGCCAAAGGCCGATAAGGGATGCCTGAGGTAGCTGCCTGGTTCAGCAAGATATTCGGCACGACAGGAGTTTGTACGCTCAAGGATCGCGGCACCACCACCAGGCTGAGTGCGGCCGAACTGGAGGTCCCTGTGGCGTCCGTGATCTGCAGGGTGAAAGTCGAGCAGCCAGGCGAAACAGGCGTACCGCTAATGACGGCGCTGGAACTGTCGATACCTGCGCTTAGCGCGAGTCCGGCCGGCAACGAACCACCGCTAAGCGACCACGTGAACGGAGCCACGCCGAACGGAGTGGGCGTGGGGGTTGCACCCCCGCCCCCGTCGTTGATCTGGTACCGATTGAACACGCCAACTTGGAAGGGGTTTACGCTCGAAGCACCAACGGCAGCAACATAGGGGATGACCGACCCCGCAGGGGGGCACGGCGGGTTGCCCTGCGCACTCGGATAAGTCTGAGTGCCAGACGGCGTCGTCACCGTGATGGCAGGGATGCTGGCAATGCAAGGCACGCTCTGATCGACAATGATGGAGATACTGGCCGAAGTGGAAGTATTGGAAGTTGAGGTCGCGATCACATTCACCAGAAAAGGCGCCGGCGGTGCAGCCTCCGCATAGGTGGGACACGGCGGCGGATTAGTTACCAAGGTTCCCGGCGCCAAGTACGTCGCGGAGGTTGTGGTCTGCGCGGTAAAGCTGCCGCAGTTGTTCGTTTTAGTGGAACAGTTCCCAAATCCACTCCCCGGTTGGAGCGACCACGAAACCGATTCGCTTACCGCAAGGGCTACCGTTTGCCCCGGTTCGATCGTCGGGCTCACAACCGGCGACGTGAACTGCAACCCGGCCGGAGTTCCACCGCCGCTGCCGCTGCTGCTCGCGCTGTTTGAACTAGAGCAACCTGCCGCCAGCCAGCACAGCGCAACGCAAACTAAAAAAAGATGATGATGCCTGCTCGTGAACACAGAAATCCTTCTGGAGACTAAGCTCCGGACGGCCCTTCCGGCTGTGCGGACGGAACATCCTGGATGAATGAACAACTCTGCTGCCAATTGGCTGGGACTCTAGCACAATCCACATCAGGCAGGGGACAGAAAACGTCTCCAACTGTTTTTCGCCGATTTAGCGCTGCGGCGGTGTACTACTACCGCTCGCGGCTTTTCCCTCTGCGAGGGACGCTTTCGGCGCATCGCTTCCGGTCGCGGGCGTGCCCGCCGCCTGCACTTGACCCTTGATCCACAAGAAGAGTCCGCCTTTACCTTCCCGTCGGCTGAGTTCATCAACAGTCTCGAAGCGCATCAACTCCGCTTGTTTCGGAACGGCCGCCGCGATTTTTTCCTTGCTCTGCATCGGCACCGACAGGTTCGTTTTCACCTGCTGCACCCGCACCGGCACGTTCAACTCCGGCAGCCACTTCACTGGATCCAGCGGGGCCACTTTCTTTAAGAACTCGGGTTTCATGAATTGATCGGGATTATCGTCCATCCGCATTACCGGGGACCAGTTGAGAAAGTCCGGCCAGTCTCCCCAGGGATCGAGTGCGTCCACGGCCTTGATTCGCGGATCGGCAACCGCCGCCATCAGCGCAACCGCTCCGCCCGATCCTTCTCCAAACATGCCCACGCGGTTCATATCCAAATCGCCGCGGGAGTCGAGGTAGTCCAGAATGAACTTGACGTCGTGCACCGTGCTGCCCAGCGATTCCTGCAGTTCGCTCACGAACCATTGCTTCATGGGACGGTCATGAAATCGGCTTCCGCTCAGCGCCGAGACAAAGCCTGCGGCCGCCACACCTCCCGTTGTCACCCGCTTGCACCAGCCGTCATCTTTGAAGCGCCCGGTGTCCTCGGTGAAGTTGTAAAGGTAAAGCACGACCGGCGGCTTCTTCACGCCTTTGGGGACGACTACCCACAAATCGATGGGATCGCCAGGCCGCCACTTTACCTGCACCAGCGTCCGGGTAAAGCCTGGCTCGTCGTCGACCTCGCCCACGAGCGGAGGTTCCGCTGCCAGTTTGCTGATGCCAATCTGCAGCGAACTCCAGTCTTCCTGAATGGTTTCGTACAAAGGAACGTTCGTCTTGGGATCGATGGCGGGCTTGATCTCATAAGGCGGCGCCACGGCCGTGGGCGGCGCCGGCTTCGCCGCTGTGTCCGCCTGGTTTGTGGACTGCGGCGGCGCAGTAGCTGGATCGGAATCCGGTTTCGAGGCAGCCGGTGCATTCTGTTGCGCCACCAAGCTGCTCCCTGTCAGGAGCAGAACGGCTATCAATGCGTAAAACCGTAAAGCGGAGAAATTAAGTTTTTTCGACTGCATGACACCCCTCAAAACATTCATCGTAACTTTACTCATGTTAAAGCAGGATTAAATTTGAATAGCGTCGCAAGGTACGGTACCCGCATCCGAATCCCGTTCGCTCGATTTCAACCTTCCTACCATGGCTGCTGTGCCACACAAAAAAACCGCTGGAGAGAGAAGGAGTCGATCGCCCCTTCTCTCTCCAGTGCGAAGCGTTGCGCCAGTGAGCCAAGCTTACTGGTGCATGTCCATTAACCCCGGCGGATAGCCGGCAAGGCTACCGAAGTCAGCGTAGAAATCCTCATCCGCCTGCACCGGTTCTACCGCGCCGCCAAAATCGCCGCCGACATCAACCAGGCAACCGCTGCTGGCCCCGAGGGTGACTCCAGTGAAGACCCCGCCGCAGAGCACGTGGCCGTTATTGCCATTGTTGGTTTGTTTGAAGTGCGTACGGAACACACCCAGATTCAGGTCGCCCGTTGGCAGGTTGGTAGACTGGCAGGTCGAGAGGTTTCCCGCAGCCCCCGGGTAGCAGTAGGGCGTGGTAACGGTCCAGACCTGGCCTGAATCGAGATGCAGGAGAGGTACGAAATCCGACAGCGCTTTTTTCACGCCGGAGGAGTCTGCGTCGGCAGCTTCTTGCACAGCCGAGGCATACAAGTTGATTACGGCTGCCGGAACTGCCAGCGTCTGCCCGCCGCCTGTGCCGACATTCGTCATCGTTACCAGGCGCAGCACGTTCCACAACGGATACGTCCCGTCGTAGATGTGGGTGAACGGAAGCTTGAAGCAGGATTCCGTGTTTCCGTTCGGGTCTGCATTGGAGAAATAGAAACCGCACTGGGGTAGGTTGAACGGCCCGTTCGGGTTGTTAGCGGAAATGGGTGTGTACGCGCCGTTTTGGTAGATTTGCCCTTGGTAGTAGGCGGCGTCGTTCTCGCCGCCAGGGGTGACGAACAAGGGATCAAGCGAATCTACCGTTAGGTAGTGTTCGTGTAGCGTCGTGCAGGTATACGTGCCGTTAGTTTGTGCCGAGCAGCCGCTGACGACCTTGTTGCTCGATCCAATGTTGCCGTAGCTCCAGAAGGTGTAGCCAATGCCATCTGTGACTACGCTGCCTCCAGAGTTGATCTGGCCGGAAACCCCTTGCACCTCTTCGCCGCTGCCAATGACCCCAAGCTTCAAGGCTGTGCCGCAGGCATGAGTGAAGGGAAGGAACAGTGGGTCGCCGCAAGTCGAGCCCGCAGTGGGCGCGGCGCTAGCTCCTGTGCTCAACGTAACCGTGGGGCAACCGCTGGTGCCAAAGTTGGTGGCTGGGTTGTTACCGTAGACGTTGCCCTCAGGGGCGGCGACAACCAACGGGCTGGATTCCTGGCTGGAATCGGCGTCGCTGATCCAGGCTGTGCTGGTCGGTTTTGTCACGTAAGCATTGGCACTGCCGAGGATGGTGCGAACCCCCGTGAACTCGAAGGTATTGTAAGTTCCAGAGAGCGCCTCGCGTTTTACGACTTGGATGGGTTTACCGGAACCCGGCGGCGGTGCCAAAATGGCGCCGGTGTCATAGATATTGTTACCCGGTCCCGGAGTTCCGGGAAGCAGATCGCCGGTGCAGCCCAGCGTGCTGGCGAAAACCTGAGCCAGGGTGACGCGGTTGATATTGGTGAAGGTGTAGTGCGTGTGGCTGCTGTTGTCCAGGTAGGTCCCGCCGAAACCGAGGGCGGAATTGTCGCCATTGCTGACGAGCACCACCTGCGGCCCGGCTCCGTCTTCCAGGCTCTGGTATTTCGGAGGCGTGGCGGCGGTGACGGGATCTTTGGTAAAGCTAAAGCTCACCACGTTGAACAGTTTGCCCTTGCCGAAAGCGTCTGCCATGGGGCAACCCTGCGTGGAGGTGGTTCCCGGTGCCGCCGTTCCAGCCAGGCAGCCCGGATTGTTATAGCCTAGGCCGGTCAAGCCGCCGGCGGACGGAATTGAGCTCAGAGCGCGGGTCGTGGCGTAAAGTGCGTCTTCCGGACGGATGTCAGTTCCACCCAGGTTGAAGTAGCACCAGTTCCCCGCCGAGGCGCTGCCGCCGGTTCCGGCGTAGCCGCAGTAATCGAGGCCGTGCTTGTGCGGCGTATCGGTGCTGCTGTTCGGAACGGGTGGAGTGGTGAGGGCGGTAATGACGGGTCCCGGCACGGTGCTGGTGGTGTCATTCAGGCCGCCAACCTTGTTCTGTCCAAAAGTCCCGAGAGAGGTGCTGGTCGGGGGATACTCGGCTGCTACTGAGAAGGTTTTGGTGCCCACAGTGAGTTCCTTGTAGGCGAAGAAGTTCTTCACGCCCACGACGGAGTCAGTCTGGAAATAGGCGTAGACGTTGCAGTTGGCATTGTTGTCCCACACGACCCACAAGTTGTTGTTGACATCGTCCAAGGCCGTCGTAAAGCGCGTATCGGCAAGAGTGGCAGTCCCCGAGGTGCTGAGGTTGTAGGAACCGGCTGCGAACGTTCCGCCGCTGACCAGGTTCACAGCGGCGTAGGCTAGGGTGTTAGTCTGTGCGGAGGAACCGCTGCCCACGAATTGCAGGGTGGCTCCCGTTGAGCAGGCCTGTGCGGAACTATTCGTGGACAACAGCGTTGTCGCCATCAGCGCGACTGCCACGAGCAGAATTTTCTTCGTCATTTGATATCTCCTTAGAATTGTTTTGCTTGGAATCCAGGTTAGGGTTGCGGGGGGATTCCCCGGTTTCGGCAATGAGCGGAGACTCCCGCATATTTGCCAGTAGATCTTGTGAAGCAACGGTAAGCCTCCAACGAAGCTAAAACGACTGTTGACGGCGGTCAGGATCGAATGTGAGCCAAGAAACTCTTGCGGTAGCAATATGGCGGAAGGCTGTTACGGCAGGATGACGACAAGATGAATGACAGGTGAATTCTTTGCGGGCAATTGGTTTCAAGAAGTTAAAATCTGTGGAAAACAAAGCTGCAATCACTTGGGTTTGCAAGGACTTGCGACCCCCGCTTAGAGTTGTCCTTAATTGTGGATCGCTGGGCGCGCATCGGTTTTTTCGCTACAACGGAATCCGCCGGGCGATGCAGCGGAAAAACGGGCGGCCATGATCGGTGGCCGCCCTTGGAGTTTTCCAGTTCAAGCCAGCTTGGCTCAACGTCGCGGGCTGGGTTTGTAGCCACGGGACTCTCCGAGCCTTGTGTAAGAGCCGCCGGAGCAAGCACCGGTCAGCGTCATGTTGGGAACTGTATAGAAAGTGTTGGTGCCAATGGTTTCGCCAGAGGTGCCGGAATCTTCCAGGATCCCGGCGCACCCAGCCTCGGTGATGGTGTTGCTGGAGACGGAATTGTTGTTGCCTGTATTGTTGCCGCTGCCCGAGCAGCTGGCATCGAGATGAACGGCCGATTCGCCACTGTTCATCACTGTGTTGGAGGTAATTGTGTTGCCGTTGGTGCAGGCGTCAATGGCGTCATAAGTGGACGTACCGAATATTTTGTTGGAGTTCACTGTGACTCCGTCGTCGTATTGCGAAGATCCGCCGGATTCATCCGTGATGAGCGCCACCGCGATTTGGGTATTCCCGATGGTGTTGGTGCTGACTTGGATAGAACTGTTCTCCGACGCGTCGTAGAGCAGAATGCCGCAGGAAGCCGCGATGGTGGGATCGCCGTACACGTTGTCGATGACCAGGTTACCGGTGGCCTTGCCGGTGGCTCCGAATGCGATCTGGATGCCGTTCTGTGCCGCCCCCGGGACTGCGACCACGCCCGCACCCTGCACATCGTTGTTCTCAATTTCGATGTAGGTATTGGGATCGTTGCCCGTGATGCCGTTCTTCTGATAATTGTGCACGGAACTGTTTTCCACGATCACCGAGGTGGCCTCGCCGTGGCCGGTCTGGACGAAGATGCCTTGGCCGCTCTGGCAACCACTGAGACTACTGGACAAAACTTCGTTGCGTACTGCCACATGCTCCACCGTACCGGAGCCGTTTTGGAAAAGAATTCCCTCCAGGTCGGGGGTGCAACCTGTGATTCCGTTCCCCGTTCCATCGACAGTGAGGTTCTCAATGACTACGCCGACGCTGGGTTGCTTGATCACGATCTGCGCGGCGATTGGAACGCCGGTATCGAACGTCGGTGGCGTTCTGGACTAATCCGGTGGACGGAGGGACAATCACGACTGCGTCCTCCGCTCCATTTGTTACGCCCTTGATTGTGAGTTGCTCTGAGATGGACAACTGCTCGGGATAGGTGCCGGGGCAGATTTCAATGGTGCCGCCCAACGTCGATAGGTTAATTGCTTGTTGAATTGTTGTCGTGTGGGTTCCTGCGATGCACGTGCCGACGATGATCGTGGAAGCGGAGCTGCTCGGTGCGAACAAACAAGCCAAGACCGCGAGGCCCAGAACCAACGCGACAGTGCCGTAGTTTGTGAATTGGCGCATAAAACTCCTCCTGGTAAGATTCTCAGATTTCTCTCAACATCGGAGACCGGCGGCGATTGTACACACGCTTATCCGTTCGAGATAGCAGAATTGTGTTAATTTTTTCCCCGCTCTCCGACTCCGCGAACAGTGGACGGTTATTCTAATGATCAGAGCCCCACATGTTACTGGAAATTAACTTCCCCTTCATCGTTTTGTAACAATCGGTGGGTAGCGTTGAGGGTCTGATCGAGTGCTTCGCGGTTCGCTCCAACCGATCTTAAGTTTCTTCCTACAGGGATAGCGGGTAGAGTTACCGCCAAGGGGTTCACGTGTGATATTTCATCGGGTTTTTTGGGTGCTGGCTTTTCTGATGATGGGCTTGGGTTTGGTGGCCCCGGCTCAGGGTCAGAACGCTTCGATCCATGGAATTGTGGTGGTGCTTTCAGGCGCACCTCTTCCAGGAGCCAGCATCGCGATCGAAGGAAAGGGAGGCGCCCAGGGCGCGACCACCGACTTGAACGGTGAGTACAACATTTCCGGACTCGCGGCGGGTGCGTATGACGTCAAGATTTCAGCGCCTGGGTATGAGCTCTTCGAGGTTCAGGTAACCGTGACGGCCAACCGTCTGAGTGAGGTCAACGCGGTTTTGATGACAACACCGAAGAGAGTGGAACCGGCCGCAGCCCCTGCCGAAACGCCGGCTCAACAACAACCCGCTCAACAACAGACGCCGGCTCAACAACAGACGACAGAGACTCCAGCGCCAGCCGCAACCAGTACGCCTCAAACCACTGTGTCTGCGCAAGAATTTTCCGTGAAGGCGCAGAAGGGGAAGGCTGCACTTTATGGCAATGTTACGGACCAATCTGGGGCGTTAATTCCCAATGGAACCGTGACTGCGACGGGGAGCACGGGAACGGTCAGTGCAACCGTCAACGCCCGTGGTCAATACGTGCTGAACGGGCTGACGCCGGGGGAGTACAAGCTGTCGGTTTCCGCCGGGGGCTTCGCGCCGTTCACCACGGATGTCACATTGGCAGCAGACCAAGGTCTCGAGATCGACGCGTCGTTGCAGCCGTCGGGCGCCAAGACTGAGGTGAACGTCGAGGCTGGCAGCGTGAATCAGATACAAACTGAAACCGCTAACATTGAAGGCACAATCACAGAGAAGGAGGTCCTCAAGACGGGCTTGAACGGCCGGAACTTCACGCAGCTCATTGCCTTCACGCCGGGCGTCAGCAATCAGACCGGGCAAGATGAAGCTTTGGTAGGTGTGAAGGGGAGTGTGAAGTACAGCGTCAATGGTGGACGCGTGGAGTACAACAACTTTGATGTAGACGGAAGCGACGTTCTGAACGCGGGGCTGAACGGCGCCGAAAGCACCCTTATGGTCTATCCCAGTTTGGATGCGATCCAGGAAGTCAAGGTTTTGACGTCCAACTACGGCGCCATGTATGGCCGCAGCGCTTCGGGTACGGTCCTGGTGACCACAAAGTCGGGCACCGACAAGTTTCACGGGGGAGCCTATGATTTCCTTCGGAACGAATTTTTCAACGCCCGCAACTACTTTGACCAAACCACCAAGGCCCCCCTTTATCGCAGACAGGATTTCGGCGGAGCCATCGGTGGACCGCTTTTCATTCCCGGCGTCTTCAATACCAACAAGAACAGGACGTACTTTTTCTGGTCCGAGGAAGGTCGTTTGGAGAAGTCGCCGCAGGGCCCGGGGGGCGAGCCGGGCGACTTTAACCAAGCCGTGCCCACCGCTGCCGAGCGTGGCATTGGTGTGACGTGCCCCACGCAACTGGGTCCGTGTGCCGACTTCAGCGATGTCTGCCCGACTTACTCCTTTGGAGTGCCGATAAACCGGGCGGCCTACCCGGACTGCCCCGCTAATGGCGTTACTCAATTCCCCAACAACCTGGTGCCCATCGACCCCACCAGCCAGAAATTTCTCAATACCGGCATGATCCCATTACCGAATTCCACCACGGGGTGCAACTCGAGTCTCGCCAACACGATCAACGTGACTACCGGCCAGCCCAACGTGCCCTGTTATGACGCCGTGATTTCTCCCCCTACGTACTGGCGCGAGGAGTTGTTCCGCATTGACCACGACATCATCCCGCAGAAGATGCGGGCATCGTTCCGCTACGTTCACGACTCGTGGAATACGACCGTGGTTACGCCGGAATGGGGAGGCGTGCAGAATAGTTTTGGATACGTGCAGAATAGTTTTCCTACCGTGCAGAACAAGCTGAACGGCCCCGGCATAAGCATGATAATCAGGCTGACTAACACGTTTTCCAGCTCGCTGTTGAATGAATTCGTAGCAGGTTATGTGGACGCCCATATCACCCTGAACGATGTGAATGGACCGGGAGCAAATTTACAGCCGATCACCAACTGCGCACTCAACTCAGGGGTTGCTCCCTGCACCAATTACATCTTTAACAATGGATTTGGAGGAAAGCCTCCGGGTCTGGTTTTCCAAGGTACGAACGTGGACTACGGCGGCAGCGGCTTCACCGTCGATCCGTCGTACATGCCCTGGCAGCACACCAACCCCACGTACAATTTGGGGGACAACGTCAGCAAGTCGTTGGGCGGCGGCAAGCATACGTTGCAATTTGGAATTCAGGCGGTAGACGCGCGCAGGAAGGAAACCAATGGTGCGATCGGAGCTGCCACCGGAGACCTGCAGGGTATCTTCACGTTCACCAATCAGTCGAGCGCCACCGCAAGCTACGGCAATGCATTCGCGAATTTCCTGGCTTTGCCCAACAGCCAAAATACGTCCAGCGCGAACGGCATCGATAGCTACCAGCAGGACAGCGCGCAATTGACGTATTACAACGATTACTGGATTGCCGAGCCTTACGTTCAGGACGATTGGCATGTGAATAAACACGTTACCGTGAACCTGGGCCTGCGGCTGAGTATATTCGGCAACTTCCACGAACAAAATCTTAATGCGTACAACTGGGAGCCAGGTGTTTTTAGCCAGACGCTTGCGTCAACCGTCCAAATCGCTGAGCCTGGGCAGAACGTGTCTCAGGGGTGGATCGGCGGTTTCCTTACGGTTGCTGGCAAGCCTGTTACGTTAGATCCCAACAATCCCAGCAACAACCTGAATCCGGTGGTCACCAACGGCTTGGTGCGGTGCGGCAAGAACGGCACTCCAGCAAGCTGCATGCAGAGCCATCTGTTCAATCCTTCGCCAAGGGTAGGATTTGCCTGGGACCCGAAAGGTGACGGCAAGACTTCCATTCGGGCCGGCTACGGAATTTTCTTCGAGCACGGAACCGCGAAGGACGCCAACACCGGCTCACTCGAGGGCAGCGCACCGAATGTGCTGACCATGACACAGTCGTACCCGCAATACTACAATGTGGTCGGTCTGAATTCGGTTGTCGGCGGCCAACCGGTCGCATTTCCTCTCGATGTTACGGCTATTCCCACCACAACGGTCTGGCCCTACATGCAGCAATGGAGTTTTAGCGTGCAGCGTCAGCTAACGAGGGAGACAGTAGCAACGGTAGCGTACGTAGGAACCAAGGGCACGCATCTGCCGACCCTGCTTCAAATCAACCAACTGACGCCTCCGCCTACGGGTGCCGATAGCGGCATCTTCCTAAATGGCAACCCCTTCAATCCAGGGCAGCCGATTATCACGCAAGTCACGCCCGGCGCCGCCACCGCCGGGGACTGCACTTTTAACCCAGGCCCCAACACCTTCACCGGTCCTGATGGCACAGGAATCAATGGCCACATAATAACTCCCAGCGAACCAGCGTGGCAAAATCTCGTGGCAGCCTGCTTCGGGTTTCCAGGAGTGCCAAGCCCAAATTCGCTTCGTCAGTATCTGGGGTTCCGGAAAATCCTAAGCTTGCAGGACATTGCAGACTCCCAATACCATGCGCTACAGGCTACTGTTCGCCATTCCGTGGGCGCGTTGACTCTGGGTGTCTCATACACGTACAGCCACTCTTTGGACGATTCCTCGGATCGTTCCGATAACTCTTTTGTGAATTCGGCGAATATCAAGTCCAATTGGGCGAGCTCAGATTTCGATGAGCGACATCTTCTCAACCTGAACTATATCTATGACCTCCCAAAATTTGGCCGCGGTCTCCGGGAGGCCTTGAGCTACGGCGGGTCCGCCGATGGCGGCGGCTCTAAAGGAGGCGCTCCATCCGCCGGAGGTTCCAATTTCTGGAATGCCGCCTTTGACGGATGGCAAGTTTCCGGTATCACTCTTTTCCAGTCCGGCACTCCTTTTACCGTCATCAACGCTGGCAGTAGCCTTGGCATCTCGGTGCAGGACAATGCGGGCGTTGCCAATTATGCGGGAGTCGGTTCCTATCCTGACGTGGTGGCAAGCCCAAGGCCCCGATTTCCGCCAGGTATTAATCGGTTCAACCCGCAGAGCTTTGGTCCGCTTCTCTACAATCCGGCGGCATTCGCCGCACCCACGGGACTTACTTTCGGAGACGCTGGGCGCAATTTCCTGAACAATCCGCACCGCATAAATTTCGATATGTCTCTGCTGAAGAACTTCAAGGTTACGGAGGCGAGCAATCTGGAGTTCCGTGTGGAAGGCTTCAATGTTTTCAACCATACTCAGTTTCGAATCTTTAACTCCAACCTTGGAAATACGGCCCACAACGAAGTGGGCTGCTATGCTGGCGCGCTCTCAAATTTTTCGGCGGCTGGGGGCTACATTGAGTCGAATACTGGTCAGCCGACGCCGGTGGACTGTACCACTGGAAGTTCCTTCTTGCATCCCGTCGATGCGCACCGTCCCCGGACCCTCCAGCTTGGGTTGAAATATAGTTTTTGACCAAAGGAGAACGGGTGAGAGGGAAAACAACCAAAATTCGCTGCTTTGAGCGCGGGCGACAAGGGGAGAAGGGGTACATACTACTAACGTTACTCCTAGTGGTTGCGATCCTGGTGTTCGCGGCGGCCGTCGCTGCTCCGGGCATCGCCTTCCAGATCAAGCGGGATCGGGAGGAAGAGTTAATCCACCGTGGGGTACAGTATTCGCGGGCGATCAAGCTTTTTGCCAAGAAGAATGGCCACTACCCGCTAACCCTGGAACAACTGAAGGGCGACCAATACAATCGATATATTCGGAAACTCTACAAGGACCCGATCGCGGGTCAGGAGTTCCGCCTTCTGCATATGGCGGATATTTACGCGGCCCCCGCCCCCCCAAATCTGAACCCCGCGTCCGCCAACGGCGGAGATTCAGACGCCATGGCAACCGCGTCCCCCCCGGCTGCCGGGGCCGGTTCTCTAACAGGTTTGCAGACTGCGTCGCTGACCACAGGACCGGCGCCGAGAAGCAACAACAACGTCAGCACCGTGGGCCAAGTAATATTCGGTGTGGCCAGCAGCAGTAAGAAGACCACTATTCGTGAGTTCTTCCACAAGAATCATTACGCTGATTGGCTGTTCTTCTACGACCCGAACTATGATCGAGGTACCGAAATAAGGGGTCCTACTTCATTGGTTCCGGTTACGCCTCAGGTGCCTGGATCCGCCCTTGCCAATCAACCGCAGACCCAGAACCTGCAACAACCTCAGAACTTACAGCAACCGCAGAATCCGCTGCAAGCGCAGTGAAGTTGAAACAGACGGAAGGTAGCGTCCCAACCCCCGCAGCGGGCCCACTAGCGATTTATCTCCCCGTCGAGACCATGCAACGCGCCCTTGGCTTCCGCCAGGTTCGGGTTAAGTTTGAGCGCCTGTCGGTAAGAAGCGCGTGCTTCGGGGATGTGGCCAGCGGCCTGCTGAAGCTGGCCGAGCTGCAAGAACGCGCTGGGCGAGGGGTGGGCAGAGGCTGCGGTTGCGAGTTGTTGAATCCTTGTGTCCATGCCTAACTTGCCGAGGTTCTCCAGGATGATCCGGTTGTGGGAGTCCAGTTGCAGTGCCTGCAGATAGCATTCTCGCGCCTTGTCATAAGCTCCGAGCTGATGGTAGGCGGCACCGAGGTCAATCAGAGCCTTGGTGACGAGGTATGGATCGCGGGTCAATTGCAGTACCGTCTGGTACTGTTCGACCGCTTCCTGCAGACGCCCGTGCTCGTGCAGGTCTGCTCCAAGATTCAGGCGGCTGGTTGGGTCTCTCGGGTTGATGCGAACGGCGTTGCGGAAGTGCACTGCGGCTTCTTCGGAGTAGCGCTGACCCGTTAAGCGGAAGGTCTCGGCCAGCAACGCAGATCCCGCGTAATTCTCGGCTACATAGTTGTCCTGCGTGACATGAAGCGCGTGCGTCCACAAATCGTAACTACTATGCCAGGTTCCGATTTGCCACCAGGTCAGCAGCGATAGCACTGCGATCACGAGCACGGCGGAGGCTACGCAGACTTGAGGATTCAACCGTTGCCGTTGCATCCACTCTGCTCCGCCCCAGACCAGCACCACGAAAACGCCGAGGAGAGGAAGGTATGCGTAACGATCAGCCATTCCCTGGTCGCCGACCTGGACCAGCCCAATCACTGGAACCAACGTGCCCAAGAACCACAACCATCCGACCGCAAGATAGGGGCGGGAAAGATTCCGCAAGACGGCTGCGGTAACCCCAGTCAGGAGTAATAGGCAGAGCAGCGTTTGCCACCAGGAAAGGCCGTAGCCTTCGTAGGGATAGAAAGCCGCGAGATGTGCCGGCCAGAGCGTCTTCCCGATGTAGGCTGCGTAAGCGTAGAGGGCATTCGCCAAGCGTATAGGCCCACGAACTCCAGCTTCCATGGCGGGACGCTGCACCACCAGGGTGATCAAACTGCTGGCAGCGGACAGCACTAGGAGCGGTACCTTTTCCACTACCAGCCGGCCAAGAGTCGCTTGCGGCAAAGGCAACACCTGGGAAGCCGGACCCCAACCCAGCACCCGCTGCAGCGGCCAGAAATCAAGCAGCAGCAGAACGAAGGGCAGCGTCACCACCATCGGCTTGGCGCTCAGTCCCAGCACGAACAGCCCTGCCACCAGCAAGTAGCGTCCCGCATTCGGCTTGTGCGCATACCAGCCATAGGCTCCCACCGCCAGTAGAAAGAAAAACATGCACAGCACATTTTTTCTCTCTGCTGCCCACGCGACGCTCTCCACATTGATGGGATGCAACCCAAAAAGAGCGGCTACGAAGAGACTTCGCCAGGTTGCCCCGGTCGCCAGCACTAGGAGCCAGAACACAAGCACGACGTTCAGCACATGGAAAAGCACGCTGGTGAGATGGTGGCCGGCCGGATTCAGTCCAAAAAGTTGGCAGTCGAGGGCATGGGAAAGCCAAGTCAGCGGATGCCAGTTCGCTTCCGCGGTGGAAGTCATCGCCCAACGAAAGGTGGCTGCACTCAAGCCCTGTTGTACATTCGGGTTTTCGGTCACGTAAGCCGTATCGTCGAAATTCACGAACGGATTTCGAAGGGCGCGAGAGTAGACGACCAAAGTCGTGAGCGCCAGCAGGATAGCCAGCGTCCAGTTGAGCTTGGTGCGGACAGGAGCCGTATCGCTCGAACCCGCGGCGGGTGCCAGAGGCATGCCGCCGTTTGGAGTGGCTGCAGTCGCGGCCTGCGGTCGGCGAGTGGGCCGGGACTTTCTATGCTTGGTTTTAGCGGCCATGTGGGGTTTGCCAGCGGAACAAGTAGCAGGGTATCGAAAAAACAAGCCGGAGAACAGGCTGCCTCATTCTTATGGCGAATTTGTGCTGTCACGAAAAGTTAACAATCTGGAGATCGAGCCGACGTTCGCAGGTTGGGCCGGATTTCGGCCCGGCGGGATTGAAGTTCAGAGTGTATTTTTGCGGGAAACTTCCGCCTTAGCGATCGGTCTCACCACCCAGGCGGCTCAAGGCCATCTTACCTTCGTAGGACTTTGGATCGAGCTTCACCGCCTCGCGATACGAAGCGCGGGCCTCCGCAATTTGACCGGCGGCCTCCTGCAACTGTCCAAGATCCAGATAAGCTTTGGGCGACGGATGAGCCGAAACAGACTGATCGAGAGCTTGGATTCTTTCTTCCAGATTCAGTTCTTCCAGATGCGCGAGGGCGAACTGGTTATGCGGCTCCCGCTTTAAAACCTCGCCATAGTATTGCCGTGCCTGCGTGAAATCACCGAGCTTAGAATAAACCATGGCCAGGTTTGTCAGACTCATCACGATTACGTGCGGATCACGGGCCGGCGCCAGAGCCATCCGATACTGTTGAATCGCTTCCTGGAGCTGCCCGTGGCCCTGCAGAGCTGCGCCGAGATCCAAATGCCCGATGGCATCCATCGGATTGATACGGACGGCATTCTGGAAGTGCGCCAAGGCCTCGTCCGCATAGTGCCCGCCGCCGGCTTGGCCGCCCTGCTCAAGCAGATCCATACCGATGAAATCTTCCGCCAGATAGTTCTCTTTGGTTACCGCAAGAGTGTGCGACCACAGTTCATAGCTGCTGTGCCAATAGCCGATCTGCCTCCAGGTCAGGAACGACAAGATCGTGACAAGCACTCCTCCGGCAAGGGCACAAATCCGCAGACTCAATTTGCGGCTCTGCGCAAAATCCGCGGCGCGCCACACAGCCAAGACGAGAATCCCGACCAACGGAAGATAGGAGTACCGATCGGCCATCGCCTGGTCGCCAACCTGGACCAACCCGATCATGGGTATCAATGTACCGAGGAACAACAACCAACCGACCGGCACGTAAAGTTGGGAACGTTCCCACCAGACCCATAGAGTGACGGCCGCCAGAAACAAGGCACACAACAGCACATGCCAGGGCGAGAGTCTCAGGCCTTCGTAAGGATAGTACGGTGCAAGGTGCACCGGCCAGAAGAACTTGGCGACATACATCGAATACGCGTACAGGGCGTTTGCCAACCGAACCGGGAGCTTCATGTTTTGGTCGATAGCAAACGAATTCTTTTGCGCAATCATCGTAACTGCGCTACTGGCAAGAGCAAGGAGCAGGAATGGCGATTTCTCCAGCACCAGCCGACGGAAACGCAACTGGGGCACTGGGAATGCCTGTGACGGCGATTGCCAGTCGAGCACTCTCTGCAGAGGCCAAAAATCCACGAGTAAGAGGACAAACGGCAGCGTAACGATCATGGGTTTCGCGGCCAGTCCAAGAATGAACAGCAGCGCCACGATGAAGCTACGCCCGATCTGGGGGCGTCGCGCATACCAGCCGTAGGCGGCGAGTGTGAGCAGGAAAAAGAACATGCTCAGAACATTCTTGCGCTCCGCAACCCAGGCCACGCTCTCCACGTTGATGGGGTGCAAGGCGAAAATCGCGGCAACCAAAAAGCTTCGCCCTTTAGCTCCGGTGCTCCGAGCCAACAGAAGGAACAAGAGCATGGCATTGAGCACATGGAAAAGTACACTCATGAGATGGTGTCCCGCTGGATCCAAGCCGAAGAGCTCACAGTCGAGAGCATGCGAGAGCCAGGTTAGCGGATGCCAATTGGAGGCAGTCGTGGAGGTGAGGGCCCAGCGCAGCGTTTCCTGCGTAAGACCTTGTTGCACGTGCCGGTTTTCAGTCACGTAGCCCTTGTCATCCAGATCGGAGAATGGATTTCCGGCGCTGCGCAAGTAAACCGCAAAGGTTACCAGCGCCAGCAGGCCACAGACGGCCAAGTTGATCTGCACCTTACGGCTCAGCCACCTAGTCGGGCTAGGCCGCCGGCTTTCGGCCTTCCCAGCCCTGAGTGGTTGCAGGGGGCGCCTTCTGGGTGATTTGGCGGGCTTCGACTTCGCAGCCATATTGGAGTCTCAAACCAGTTCTCCGTGACAAACCACACAAACCGTGATCCCGTCACTTTTCAGCAGCCGGCGTGGACACATGGATGTGCGATTCCACCAGAGCGAGCAACTCACTTTTCAGAAAAGGGCCGCTCGCCAGCAGACCGGACAGAAGCGGATCGCGTCGGTTGGCGGTCAGCATGGTTTTCTCCAGAGTGCTGACAAAACCACCGGCACTCTGCACCAGAGCCACACCTGCCACAACGTCCCATTCGTTCTTAGGCGTCAGAGTGAAAGTAATGTCGGCCAGCCCCGCTGAAACCAATGCCAGCTTGTAGGCCACCGAGCCCATGGGGCGGACCGTGAAAGAAGCATTTTCAAAAGTCTTCCACTCCCCACGCTTGACCTCGCTGCGGCTGGCGAGGACTAAGGCGCCGTCGAGCGTTTTGCGCTGACTGGGCTGGGAAGGCTTGCCATTGTAGGTGACGCCGGAATCGATCGATCCGAGGAAAGCTTCGTTTGTTGCGGGATTGTAGATTCCGCCTGCCACGGGACGGCCATTTTCCACGAACCCGATCGAGACGCAGAACTCCGGGATCCCTTGAACGAATTCCCGGGTGCCGTCGAGCGGATCGACCACCCAAACGCGCGAGCGCTGCAAGCGAATGGGATCATCCACGCTCTCTTCCGAAAGCCAGCCTTCTCCATCGCGCAGCAGTTCCTTACGCAGAATGACATCGAGAGCACGATCTGCTTCCGTCACGGGATCGTGTCCGGCTTTATATTCGGTCTCGATCGCTCCCGGAGTGAAGCGGGCGAAAACAGTACGAGAGGCTTCCAGAGCTGAGTGGATGCGTTTCAATATTGGTGCGTAGGATTTTGATTCCATGGTCTCTCTTGACGGACTCTCAGTTCCCTTAAAGGGTATTACTGGGCGCCGAGCACTGTTTTCAAGCCATCAACATGCGCGCGCCCGTGGCCAGCAATACCGCGCAAAGAATGCGTCGGAGCCACGGTACGGGGACGCGCGTACTTAAGTAAGAACCGAGCAGCCCGCCTGGGACCGAACCCAGCAAAAGCGCGCCGACCAAGTGGACGTCTACGTTGTGCATGCGAAAATGCAGCAAGCTCGTTACACCTGTGAGGAGCAGGGCGTGAACGATGTCGGTGCCCACCATCACCTTCGGCTGAAAGCTATAGAACAGCAGGAGCATCATCATAACAATGCTGCCGGAGCCCACCGAAGTGATACCAACCAGAAAGCCCGCCACCAGGCCGATCAACGACATCCCGGCGAACGACTTCATCGTTGGAGGTTTCGCCGCGGCGCGATCCTCGATTTTTTTCTGGAAAAATAAGAAAGTCGGAATGCAAATCAGCAAAACTCCCACGGCAACGGTGATGAAGCGATTGACGCCGTTTCCGTAGACATTTCGCAGATGAATCAGAAAACTTACGCCCAGGTAAGATCCGGGCGCGCTGCCGACGGCCAGCGCCAGCACTACCTTGCGGCGAACCGTGCCCTTGCGCAAGTGAACAATACTGGCCCCAATCTTAGTGCAGAAGTTGAACAGCGCGTCCGAGCCGACGGCGCGAAGCGGCGGCACGCCCAAACCGAAGATGAGAATCGGGAGCAGCAGAACGCCGCCCCCGACCCCCGTCATTCCGATGAGGGTGCCGACTCCAAAACCAATCAGGCTCTTGATCAGCAGATCCATGGCTTACCGCGGCTTAAGCCGACTCCGCCGCCGTTCCGATAAAGCCTTCCCGCTCGAGGTGTAGAATAATTTCCTGCGCCGCCTCTTCCGGGGACAACTCGCCTGTGTTGATAGTGACTTCGGCGTCGGCCGGAACTTCATAAGGATCCGAAATGCCCGTGAACTCCTTGAGAATTCCCGCGCGTGCCTTGGCATAAAGGCCCTTCCGATCGCGTTGCTCGCAGACCTCCACGGAGGTTGCGATGTGCACCAGAATGAAACCTCCGTAGGGCTCGATCATCTGCCGGACATGTTTCCGCGTCGCGTCATAAGGCGCGATGGGCGCGCAAATGGCGATACCGCCATTCTTTGTGATTTCCGATGCCACATAGCCGATGCGCCGGATGTTAATGTCGCGGTGCTCTTTCGAGAAGCCGAGCTCGGAAGACAGGTGCTTGCGCACCAGATCGCCGTCGAGAATCGTGACCGGACGTTCCTCCGGTCTCCAGGAACTTCGTCAGCAACACGTTCGCGATGGTTGACTTGCCGGAACCCGAAAGGCCGGTGAAGAAGATGGTCACGCCCTGCTTGTGGCGAGGCGGGAAACTGCGGCGTAATTCGGCTACAACTTCCGGATAGGTGAACCACGCGGGAATCTCGCGCCCTTCGTTCAGGCGCTGACGAAGCTCGGTGCCGGAAATGTTCAGTACACGATCTCCGTTCTTCACTTCGTCGTCGGGAACGTATCTGTCCTGGCCCTCGAGGTAGACCATCATGTTGAAGGGCACCATGGTGACGCCGATTTCGGCTTCGTGCTTCTTAAAGACCTCCTGCGCCTCATAGGGGCCGTAGAAGGGCTTGCCGTCGGTGTCCTTGCCCGGGCCGGCGTGGTCGCGGCCCACGATGAAGTGAGTCACGCCATGATTCTTGCGGATCAGCGCGTGCCAGATGGCTTCGCGAGGTCCGCCCATGCGCATGGCAAGCGGCAGCAGGGAAAGCTTGGCGGTCGACTGGGGGAACTTCGAAAGCAGCAGTTGGTAGCAGCGCACCCGCGTGTAGTAATCCACGTCGCCGGGCTTGGTCATGCCCACCACGGGATGAATGAGCAAGTTCGCTTCAACTTGCTTGGCGGCGCGGAAGGCCAACTCAACGTGGGCGCGGTGCATGGGATTGCGCGTCTGGAACGCGACCACACGCCGCCAGCCCATGCGGGCGAATTCGCCGCGAACTTCCGCCGGAGTCATACGCAGATTGCGAAAATCATAGTGGGAGGGAATCTGGGTCCCTTCGATCCTTCCCCCGACGTACCAGGGATTGGCCTTGTTGATGGCGTAATCGGCGCCGGGATGGGCGGCACTGGTGCTCGCGAAAACCGCTTGAGCTTCCGCTTTACGATCGGGTTGCCATACATCTTCGACGTGCAGGACCGCGATCATTACGCCTTCGGGATCGCGCAACGCGACTTTGCTGCTGCCCGGCGTAAGCTTCTTGGCAAATTCCTCGGTCACATCCAACGTGACGGGCATCGGCCAGAGAACGCCGTTGGCCAGCTTCAGGTTGTGGCAGACGCCTTCGTAGTCGGGGCGCGTCATGAAGCCCTGCAGCGGAGAAAACCCGCCGGTGATCAGCAATTCCAAATCGCAAAGCTGGCGGCCGGTTAGATCCCACGAAGGCCACTCTTTGGAGTGGGCCTTCAATCCGGAAATTTTTTCAGGTTGGGCGATGAGGTTAATCAGTTCGCCGCCGTGCGGCGGAATGAGATGGCTAGTTGAAGCGGTCAAGTGCGAAGCCTCCTGGATTCTTGCTTGTCTATTACCTTTATCGTATTTGACTGGATTTTTACCCAGTTTGCATCGGGACGGAGCAAAATCGATTGCAGATACTAAGGGAGAGGAAAGCCCCGAAACTTACCCAACAGAATACCACTTCCGTGCCGTGGCAGAAAAGCCGGATTTGTTTCAGGAGAATCACTAAATGGCGCAGCAATTGACGGACCTTGACGCGCCCACGAACATCCGCGTAAATGGCTGACGCAGAACCACTTGAGGGGTTATCTCTCCGGAACAGCCTCCCATGAGGCACGAATGTGAAAAGACTTGCGACAATGGCCAGAGCGATTCCACGCCGGATCGGACTCGCCACTCGGATGCCTCACCAACGGAAACAGTCAGATTACGGTCGCGGACGCGCACCAGTCGTTCAATCTCCAATCTCGACCTCGAACGCAGAGAGCGGCAACATAGCCAGGCCCCGCTGCTGCCTCACGAAGAAGCCAGCGTTCCGCTTCTGAACTGTCGGGCCGTGTTGAGACCAGCGCGTCCGTTTTCCCGGCGCCAATGGAGACGTCAAATTGGGTTAGGGGAAGGGACAGGCCGTCGCCGGTTGCTTTGATATACGCTTCCTTGCGGGTCCAGCAGCGGAAAAACGCATCGACCCTTTCCGCGAGGGGCAGATCGAAAAGTTGCCTTTGCTCGTGTGCGGAAAAAAATCGCCGGGCGATGCCCTCGACATCGAAATCATGGCGAACTCGTTCCACGTCCACGCCGAGGTCGCGTTGGCGCGTAAAAGCGTATAGCGCAATTCCGCCCGAGTGAGAAACGTTGAACGTTACGCCGCTATCCGCGTGGGCTGGTCCCAGAGAAGGTTTTTCGTTCTTTGAGTAGGAGAAGCTCAAATCGCCTGGGTCTGCAGTCAGGTAGCCTGCCAGGATTATCCGCAACAGGGCTCGCGATGCAACAAAGTGTTGACGGTCACGCGGAAAATGAAATCGGGAAGCGCGCTTCGCTTCGTCGGAGGAAAGCACTTTTTGCCAGCGGGACTCGTCAGAACGGATAGCCTCTAGATCGACTCGCCAGAGCTGTACTTCGTCTTCGGGCAGCGCGAGGGGCGCTTCGATTTTGAGGCTTGCGTTGGTGATGTTCATCTTCTCGCCCATGCGTCTGCCTCGGGTGGCGCATTGCGGCAGCCTCCGACTGCCGCAACATTTCCTTACAAAGCTTACTAGAACCGGCCACGGCTGGAGCAACCGGGGGCCCGCCAGGTTTGGACTCACCTACTGGCTTGGGCGCTGCTGTGCGCGCCGCGCAAGTCCGCATGGGCAGTCTGCGAACACTACTTTTGGGCAGCGGCTGAGGCGGGCCCGCTCTTTCGAGGATGTCAAGCAGAGCGCCCGCGCAATCGACTCGGTCACGCTTCGCAGCGCCGCCCAACGCGCCGTTGCCCTCGAAGGCAGGGGCTGCAAGAAGTGCAGCGCTTGTGTTAGCAAGCGCTTCGACTCCCAAGGGGATATACATCGCGGTCGAACACGGGATCTGGTCGGCCCGTTCATCATGGCAATCCATTCAAGATGAAGACGCCCGATACTTCAGCACTTCCTGAGAAGAAATCTATAACCAGGAGGAAATGAGATGACAATCGGCACTATCGACGATGGCATGCGCGAACCAAAAAAACACGGCAAGAGTATTATCAGTAGTTTATAAGTGGTGGAGGCGGCGGGAGTCGAACTATTCAGGGTATTGATAAGACGTAAGTTATTGATTCTCGGAACTGCCACAAGGGCTAAAAAGGCCCCATTGCCCGATCCATTGTACGTTTATTGTACGAAAATGCTTTTCCCACCGCGGTCGAATCAAAGGCCGTCACAAGCGGAGTATCCCACAGTTTGCGTCTCTTAAAAAAGAAAACTGCCGCGCCGAATACAAACCCCCAACAGTTCGACTGAAGTTAAGAATCTATTGCTCGAAAACTTAGTTGCAATCGAACTCACCAACTCAGACGTATCAAGGAAAGACCATGACGTGGCAGCCTAAATTGGGTTCTTGAGTACACCTCTATCGAGATCAACCCACACTGGCGAAGTCAGAAGTTGGAGTTGACCAGCATTCTGTAACTGTTCGATCTGACTGGCGGAAAGAGACTCCGGTGATCCGAGAGATCGCCAGACGGGGAACCCATTGCTGTGGTCGGAATCGATACGAAAGTGTTCAAAAAGGGGGCGCTTTACCTCTGGCGGTAAGTTCGTAATCATCAGATCGATGGACGCAGCGGGGAAGGCGACGTTCGTCATCGTAATAGTTCCACATCAGCACCTCAACCTCGCGTTCCTTGCGAGCGGCCATGACATTGATATCGGGACTTCCTTGAACTCCGCTGCGCACAATCTCGTCAGTCAATAACGCCGCTGAACTGGTTGCGTTCAGTCTCTGGTTGCCCAGCAGTCCCAGCATACGAAACGCGTTGAGAATCGGCTTGTCCACGCCGTTTGTCGCCAGCTCTCGAAATCCCGCAAATAGCGGCTGATCCTCAAACTCAAAGGCCCAAGTGACGGCACCCATGAAATTGACGCGCTCGCGACCGGCTAGCGCCAGGATGTCGTTCAGCACTTCAATCGCGCCGTTCAACGGGCCATTACGATAGAGATTCTGCGGATTCTCCTTGGCGGAACAAGCGGCGCAGCCTTCGGGGTCCGACTCGCCCAGAATGATCGGAGTCTTACGCCACTCTGGAAATGAGGCTACGATCTTGAATCCTTCATCGATAGCCGTGAGTTGGTGGCTGGCTCCCATTTGGACGTGGTCTTCCTGCCGCTTCGGAGATCCCTTGGGATGAAAGCTGATGAAGTCGAGATGCGATCCGGTCCTCCCATTAGCGTAGTTCTTCTGGTGTGCGCAGTGATCCAAGAATGCACGAAGAAACTCGTCAGATTTCGAGTTGCCCGGGCCAGTGGTGTCGGGCCCTCCGATTTTCGCCTCAGGGAAAGCCCGGAGTGCTGACTCAACCGTGAAGTCATACATCTTGAAGAACTCTTCTCGTGTTCCTTGCCAGTAGCCGATGTCAGGCTCGTTCCACACTTCCCACAGTCAGGTCGTCACTTCCGCGTCACCGTACCGTTATCTCAGATGGCGAACGAACTCGTAAACAAGGTTGGACCATTTCTCGTAATCCTTGGGGCGATAAGCCCAACCGATATAGATTCCCTCGACTGAGGTGTGAGGGAAGCTGTGACGATAGGGTTCAGGGTGGCTCGAAAGTGCTTCCGGCATGAACCCAATTCGACGAGGGGCTTGATGCCGGTGCTGTGAAATCTGTCGAAGATGCGATCCAGAATCTCCCAACTATACACTGGATGCCCCGACGCATCTTCTGTGTAGACATTGGTCAACCCCCACTTCAACGATGCGGAGCCGTCGCCGCTTGTTAGCAGGTTGTGCACCCTTACGTAAACGGGTACTGCGTTGAGGGCGGCCAACTCGCCGAGCAACTTCTTACCGTTTGGCGCGTACGTGAAATTTGGTTCGTCGTAGCCGAAGTAATTCCAAATCGGGCTCAGCGGACCTTCTGATTGATTGAAATGAACCAGAATGCTGACATGATCCGCCGTTTGCTGAGACCTGGCGATTGGCGGTTTGAAGACAGCAATCGCCCCGGCCAGCATCAGAAGGAGCCAGATTTTAGGGGAATCATGATTGAGCCTCCGAATTCTCCTAACGATTCAATTATGACTCGCCTTGCGGTGGTCTAAGCGCGGGGAAAACTGAAGAGTATGCCTGTGTGATAGTACTCCCGGGTTTCAATTCCATGGATGAGATGCCGGATGGTTCTGTGAGTTCGGAAAGTGCTGGGTCTTCAGACACAACCCGACGAGGCGCCAATTTTTCTCAAGGTACACCCTGCTTCGATAAGCGTTGAGCTATCATGACCCTTCAAAGAGATGCTAGTCAGCACCAGGTTTGCGGAGAAGAGAAGAACAGATGCCCTTTACGCTCGCGCATGGATCTCAATCCATAGTCCGTTCCCCCATGGTTCATGTCGATACTCTCCCAGCGAGGAGAGGGTTCTTAACCCAATCCTCCTCATTCCTTCGTCGTTTATCCGCGGCACTTCCGCCTAAAAGGGTATCGCTCCTTATGCGTGCAATTCTTGTCGTTGTCACTCTGATCGGTATCGCTATCGCCGCGCCGAGAATGGCTGCACAGAAAGTCGAGTTGTCGATTGACGCATCCAAGCCCGGCGCGAAGATCGACCGCAATCTCTTCGGGCAGTTTGCCGAGCATCTCGGACACGGCATTTATGACGGGATCTGGGTCGGCTTCGATTCCACAATTCCGAATACACGCGGCATTCGCAACGATGTGGTTGCCGCACTGAAAGTGATTCATGTGCCGAACGTACGCTGGCCTGGAGGGTGCTTCGCCGACGAATATCGCTGGCGCGACGGGATCGGGCCGCAGCGAGTCGTGAGGCTGAACCCCAACTGGGGCGGCGTGATCGAACCGAACACGTTTGGGACGCACGAATTCATGGACTTCCTCGACCAAATCGGCGCCGACGCCTACATCTCGATCAATGTGGGTTCTGGAACTCCACGGGAGGCGGCTGAATGGCTGGAATACATGACCGCTGCTCAGCCGACGACGCTCGAAAAGGAGCGCGCGGCCAACGGCCATCCCGCTCCCTACAAAGTTGCTTACCTTGGTATCGGGAACGAAAGCTGGGATTGCGGTGGAAACATGACGCCCGACTACTATCTGAGCCAGCTTAAGATTTACAGCCACTTCGTCAGGAACTTCAATCCGGCGCAGCAGGACAAGCAGCAGATGCTGAAGATTGCCGTGGGCCCCGGCGGCGACGGACCCCGCTGGACCGAGTGGACTGAGGCCGTCATGAAGGCCTATCAGCAGCACACGTGGAGCTGGGACATCAACGGCCTCTCCATGCATAACTACACGGTGGTGAAGTGGCCACCTTCCTATGCGTCGGTGGGGTTTGGAGAGACCGAGTACAGCCAGATTCTCAAATCCACTTTGGAGATGGACGCTCTTATTAATGAATATTCGGCCATCATGGACAAGTACGACCCGGACAAAAAGGTCGCCTTGGTTGTGGACGAATGGGGCGGCTGGTACGCGCCGTTACCCGGCAACAATCCTGGATTCCTGGTTCAGCAAAACAGCCTGCGTGACGCGATCCTCGCTGCGCTGAACCTGAACATCTTCACTCGGCACGCCGACCGCGTGCGCATGGCCAATATCGCGCAGATGATCAACGTGCTGCAGGCGATGATCATGACGGACAAAGAAAAGATGGTCCTGACGCCGACCTACTACATCTTCAAAATGTACGTCCCGTTCCAGGACGCGACATTTGTGCCAGTCACGTTCGACGCCGGTCAGTATACTCACGACACCATCACCTTGCCGCGCGTGGATGCCATCGCAGCGAAAGACGCGAACGGCAAGTTGTGGCTGGAGATCACGAATCTTGATCCCAATTTGGCGGTCGAAATCGAGGTAAGTCTGGCCGGCATCACGGCTAAATCCGCAGCCGGAGAAATTCTGACCGCGCCCAAGGTGGACAGCGTCAACACCTTCGATGCGCCTAATACGGTTGTGCCGAAGCCTGTTTCAGCGAAAGTTCAAAGCGGCAAGCTGATTCTGAAACTGGAGCCTAAATCTGTCACCGTAGTCGCAGTTGAGCAGTAACCCCATGATGTGAACGGATGAATGGTAATCTTCACAGAATTGCCAACTGATCGTGGTTCAACGCATGTTTGCAGTTTTTGCGAAAGACAACGGCGATGAGAATCTGACGCAATGAGTGCGCGTTCGCTTGCCCCTCCTCCCGCTTCATAAGCATTTTGCTGCCAAGCCTGATTCTGTCTGCCGCTGGTTTTCGATACCCGCGGCCCGGAATCGCGCTTCTCAATCCGGATAAAGCTCTACGTAATCGAGGGGTGCGCGCTCTTCGCGGTTGGGAAAGCCTTCAATGCACAGTTCGTCGCCGGGGCGCAGCGCTATGCCGCAAATTCCTCGCCGCGTTGAGGAATCGCCGTTCGGTTCTGTCGCGGGTAATGACGCGTTGGCAAGCCACTCGTCTATCAATCGCTGGCCAACAAACACACGGTATTTTGAGACTCCGTTATTCTGGTCGAAATATTGAATATCAATTTCGTAGCGGCCCGGTTTGCCCGCAAAGCGATACTTTGCGGCACAAGACTGTGCAGGAGTTGCGCACTCAACTGCTCTTCCCCCCGATGCGTCTTCCCAGGGCGTGACGTCCACAGGGATATAACCTTCGAGTTCCATCGATTCGGCCTCGATGCGGTGGGGATGGTTTCCCACGCGCCCGGCGGCATCGGGAACGCCAGAAAGACGATGAAACCAGTCGTTAATGGCATCGCGCCACACGATCGCGTGTCCTGATTGGTAGGTGAGCTGTGCGAGCACTGCACGATAGCGTGCGTCGTCGATGTGGCCGCGGAGGGTGTTCCATTCCGAAACAAATTGCCTTGCTCGCCTGGCACCGTCGTAATGCAGATCATAAATTGTCTGGATTACAGTCTTCCCAGAGTGCAAACGGAATCTGTAGGGCACATGATGGAAGAACAAAACCAGATCATCTGGCGTGTTCGCCAGCGATTCATAAAGGTTCTGCACCTGCGGTGAATATTGCCCAACAAAACCTGTGCCCGCGGCGACGCTACGATCGATGCCGACTCCCCGCTCATCGGCGCGGATCCATTGACCCCAGCCGTTGCGCTCCTGAGATTCGGGAGCCGGACCGTAATGGCTTCCCAAAATGTTCGTGAGACTTTGCAATCCCAGCGGGCCAGTGTAGCTCTCGTAAGCCTGCCATGAAACCAGTTGAATTCTGGAAACGGTTTCGACGACGAGCGGGTCACTACCGAATGTGAGCTGGGTCCATTCGTCAACGATAGCTTTCGAAGTGAGATTGGGATCCCACGAAAGCCGTCCAAAACCGTATAGGTTTGCCAATCCAAGATGATTTGCTAACCAGTTTTCATCCAGGCCGACGTTGGCCACTCCGATGTATCCGCCGATCGAACGATGGAAACGTGAGCCGGCGACAACATCGTTCACTCGTGTGGACCGATCATTGGTGCGCAAGTCGAAATCCAAAACCTGCTTCCACATTGGGACCAGGAAGCAGGTGTGCCTTTGCTGGCCGGTATATTCCTGAGTGATTTGTAACTCGATTCCTACATTCGTGTTTTCAAGGCCACCGAACAGAGGTGATACCGGTTCGCGCACTTGAAAGTCTATCGGCCCATTCTTGATTTGTACGATTACGTTCTCGTCGAACTTGCCATCCAGCGGATGAAAGATGTCGTAGGCGGCTTTGGCTCGGTCGTTTTTCAGATTGGTCCAATCGAGATGGTGGTCGTAGACAAAGGCACGGTAGAAAACGATTCCGCCGTGGGGTCTCAAAGCTTGAGCAATCACGTTGGCAGCGTTGGCGGGGGTGCGCCCATAGAAGGCGGGTCCAAGGCGCCCTTCGGAGTCCGCTTTGACGACTACGCCGCCGAAGTCCGGGATGGCACGATAGACTTCGTCAAACTTGTTCCGCCACCAGTTTGCCACGCGAACATCCAGGGGATCGAAAGTATCCAGTCCGCCGGCTGTCTTGGGTAAACTCAGGTCAACTGCGACTCCAAGTTGAACTCCCCAAGGCCGAAGAGCCTCCGCGATGCGGGCAAGCTGCGGAATGAAATCCAAATCGAGGATATGCAGATCGGCATTGACGTTGTTCACACTGCAGCCATTGATGCCAACCGAGGCCAGCAGACGTGCGTATTCGGAAACTTGGGTGAGAGTGGGACGGACGCTGCCGTTTTCGAAAAAGATGGAACGTCCAGCATAGCCGCGTTCAATCGTGCCATCGAGGTTGTCCCACTGATTTGTCCAGCGGATCGGGGCTGACGGTTGCTGCAATTCGTTCAGCCGGAAGATGTCCTCAAGCCTTGCGATCCTGCTGAGAAAGGCGAAGACTCCGTAGAGCACTCCGCGCTCAGTGGCTCCGGTGATGATGATGCAGCGAAAACCGCGCAGGTCTCCGGTGGTCAACCAGAATGCATCCCCGCGCAAGCCTTCGATTATGTGCAAAGCCGGGGCAATCCTCCGAAGTTGTTCGACGGTTCCGATTACGATAGCGCTTTCGGTGGGAACGCCCAAGGCAAGGCGAAGAGTCTTCCCCAGCATGCCCTTCACGCCGCGCACGAGCTCTGCTTGAGCTGTGTTTAGTACGAGTGTGGCGCCGAGCGAAAGAGCAGTCGCGGGGAGCGCCCGGTAGCGCTCGGCCGCAGCAGGCTGCAGCCGAGCGTAACGGAGCCACGCATCATGGCCGTTTTCCGCGTGACCAATTGCGGCTGTGCACAAGGAACATGCCAGCACAAATACAACATGAGTTGTTGTTTTCAAGCCCGTTTATAAAATGGTCCTTGAATGTGATCTAAATTAATAATAACGAAAGCGGATAACCAGAACGTTAACGTACACGTATGGCGATTATTGTGGCACAATGGGGCATGTTGAAAAGCGAGCCTACTCTGCGAATCAACATTTTCGAGCGCGGGAATCCGCGCTGCTCGGGTGGACAGGAGTTTGGGAGCGAGGGATTTGCCAATAACCTGATCGAAGCCTTTGCACTTCACGTTCGGCGCCGGCACCTGCAGGACGAGATGAGCCGAGGTGTTGTGCGTGAGTACGCAAGTCCAGTTACTGCGAGAATCGCCCGGGCGGGGACGCAGCAGCGATAGTTGTGGTGTGAGGTTCCTCTTCAACAGTCTCGCCTCTCGCCTCCGCCGCCCTCCGGCAATTAGAACTTGCCGGCCACCGCTGGTTCTTTGACGGTCAGGATCTGGTCGGATGCCACGTCCTGCAACTGCTGGACCGTACCCGAGGGCCATCGGATTTCGACTAGATCAACGGACGTGCTTGGCCCCAATCCAAAATGAACCGGGCCCGCGCTCGATGACGCATAACCGGCAGCCGTGGACTTGTGATCATACTGTGTGCCGTTCTTGGTCACCACTTTGATGCGCGCTCCGATCCCATCGCGGTTGCTCTTCGTTCCCTGAAGTTTGATCTCCAGCCAATGATTGCTGCCAGGGCTGTCATTCATCCAAACTTCCGCGGGAGCTTTGAGCGCAGTTACAACCACATCGATACGCCCATCTCCGTTCAGATCGCCGATGGCGGATCCACGGTGCCGCGCGGGAGGACGTGAGGTCAGTCCAGCTTCGGACGTCAAGGCGGCGAACTTCATGCCGCCCAAATTGCGGAAGACCGTGTTCGGCTGCTCAACGGCGATGCGGGGCGCCGAGAGGAGGGACTGAACATGACCGCGTGAAACGAAAATGTCCTTCCAGCCGTCATTGTCAAAATCCGCAATCGTCGGAGAGTAGCCGCCCATCGGCAAACTAAGAATGGTCATGCCACTTTGTCCAGTTACTTCAACGAAGGTTCCCTTGCCAGTGTTCCGATAAATAGGAAAAGTTTCGTTGTCGAGGGCGACAACGACAATGTCGGGGTATCCATCATTATCAAGGTCGCGGAAATCGACCCCCATACCGGAGATAAATACGCCGTCTTCCCGCAAAGCCACATTGACGTCGAATCCCGCTTCTTCAAACGAAGTACCTTTGTTTCGAAAGAACGAATTGAATTCTTTGTCGTTCGCAATGAAGACGTCCATTTTCCCGTCCAGATCAAAATCGGCGGTCGCGCCTCCCATGCCCTTCCCCGGGTGAGCGCGCAGACCCCATTCGACGGATGCGTCCCTGAAAGTACCGTCTCCGTTGTTGATGAAAAGCTGGTTGGGAGTTGGCTTGTACATCTTTGGATGGCAGTAGTCGGGATGGCCGTCGATCGGGCAGGAGGGTTCGTGCTTGATGTCCCACTGCATGTAATTGATAACCAGCAGGTCCAGCAGGCCATCATTGTTCACATCGACCCAAACGGCGCCCACTGACCACAGCGGCCCATATTCAGCGTCAGGCTTATTCAGCCCGGCCTTGGCGGTAACGTCAGTAAACGTACCGTCTCCGTTGTTGTGATAGAGCGTGTTCTTGTACACACCGGCGACGAAAATATCCTCGTATCCATCGTTGTCATAGTCGGCAACCGCTACCCCGATGTCGTAGCCACTGCCTGCGAGGCCCGCCTTCGCGGTGACGTCCGTAAAGTGCCCTCCGCCGTCGTTCTCGAAAAGATGATTGAAATACTTGGGAGACGATTTACGAAGAGTGTTAATGTCGGCTCCATTGGTAAAAAATATGTCAAGCTTGCCATCGTTGTTGTAATCGAAGACGGCCACGCCTCCGGCCATAGTTTCGGGTGCGTGGCGTTCCGGGGTTTCGCAGCTGTCGAGTTCGAAAGCAATCGGCTGATACGCGAAGTGGATGGGGTTGACGCCGCTTGAACGCTCACCGGTTGAATGCCCGGCAAGCAGCTTTGGTTGTTCTCCAGCCTTCGCCGCATCTGGAGGGCGAGGATTCTGGGCACACAACAGCGTGGACAAAAGTCCCACGGAAACTGCGAACGCCGTTCCCCGCTGTGTCAACCGCATGCCGTCAACTCGAATGGTGCAAGCGCCTCCGGCGTGGCCCGGAGTTCGAGAAAGCGTATCTTGAGGCTCCCTAATCCGGCAGTGCTCGTTTCCCTTTGATCTTAAATCCGGCTTCCGCCTGCGGAGCAGTCGTTCCCGGCTGTCCACCTCCAACGGTAACGTGGTAGGCGCCGCTGGCGACAATTCGATGTCCCTTGTCATCTACCTCGCTCAAGTCACGCTCATCCAGTATAAAGTGGACCTGCTGAGTTTCACCCGCACCTACATGGATTCGCGTGAAGCCGCGTAGTGCGCGCAGCGGGGCGGCTGGAGAGCGGGGAAAACTCAGATAGAGTTCCACGACTTCATCACCCTCTCGCTGGCTCGTGTTCAGCACATCCGCATCCACGCTGAGAGAATCACCGGCTTTCAGCGTGGCGCTGGAAAGCTTCAAATTGCCGTATTCAAATTTGGAGTAACTGAGTCCGTAGCCGAAGGCATAGAGCGGGTGCCCTTCAAAGTACCGGTAAGTGCGGTTCTTCATCGAATAGTCTTCAAAGGCAGGCAACTGGTCGATGCCCGTGTAAAACGTCACCGGCAGCCGGCCAGCGGGATTATTCACGCCTGCAAGAGTTTGCGCGATCGCGGTACCGCCTTCCTCGCCCGAATACCACGCGTCGAGGATGGCGTCGGCGTGTTCATTCGCCCAGTTTACGGATAGCGCGCTGCCGTTCATCAGAACCACGACGAGCGGCTTGCCCGTGCCCTTGAGCGCTTCCAGAAGGTCCTCTTCCTCCTTTGGCAGATCAAGGCTGGTGCGGTCTCCACCTTTGAAGCCGGGCACATCTACTTTCATCTCTTCCCCCTCGAGTTGAGAGGTGATGCCAACGACGGCGACAGCAACGTCCGCCTGTTTTGCCGCGGCAACAGCTTCCGTGATCGGATCGGAAATGAGATTCAGCCAAATCAGTTTGGTGGCAAAGCCCCCGCGCACGAACTCAATCCTCAAGGCATACCGATGCCCCTTCTCCAGTTGCAGGGTTTTGGTAGCCGGCGTGGGGTCATGGAGCGTAAGGTCGTCGACCAGCAATTGACCATCGAGCCAAAGCTGGTTCATCGAGCCCTGAAGACCAATCTGATAAGCACCCGACTCGGAGGGCGTTAGAAAGCCTGTCCATCGCACGGAGAAGTCCTTCATGCCGGAAGGCGGCGTGAGCGCGGAGGCGTCCGGATGGAACAGTTGCAGATCCACCGTGTTATCCACGCGAACAACCTGGGGTGTCCCGGCAAAAGTTTCGCCCGAAAAATATTCTCCGCGGAGACCTGGCTGCCCATCGTCGGTCGAAAGTACAGCCGTGGGGACCACCCTATGTTGCCGCAAGAAATTCATGCCGGGCAAGAACGTAACCTGGGCGCCGCCAAATTGCTGACGGATGCCCTCCAGTGCCGTAGTCGCGTGCGAAGCCGTGCCACTGTAGTTGCCATGCAGCACGCGCACGGATTCGGCAAGCGGTCCGAAGACTGCAATCTTGTGGACATCCGGACCGAACGGAAGCGCGCCGTTATTCTTGAGCAACACGATCGATTCGCGCGCCGTCTTCAGCGCAAGAGCCCGATGCGTTGCGCTATCGATCTCCGACTCCGGCGTTTGAGCGTACGGCACCATCTCTGGAGGATCGAACATTCCGAGACGGAAGCGAGCGGTGAACAGGCGTTTCAGGGCAACATCGATGTCTTTTTCGCTGAGAAGGCCTTGCTTCACGGTGTCCAGGAACTTGATGTAGTCGGAGGTGTCTGTGGCCTTGGTGAAAAAGTCGGCGCATTCGTTGTCCATGCCCGTTTTCAATGATACGGCTCCGGCTTCGGCCATGCTCTTGGCGAAGTGATGGCCGCTGAAAATGTCGACGATCGCGTCGCAATCGGATACGACGTAGCCGTTGAACTTCCAAGCGCCGCGCAGCTGATCTTGCAGCAGAAACTTGTTGGCACAAGCTGGTTCGCCATTGACCCGATTGTAGGCACACATGATCGATTCCGCTTTGCCCTCTGTTATAGCGGCGCGGAAAGCGGGAAGATACGTGTCTTCTTCGTCGTGCTTCGACACTTGCGCATCGATCATGTGGCGCGACGGTTCCGGCCCGCTGTGCACGGCAAAATGTTTGGGAGTAGAGATCACTCGAAAATACTTCGGGTCATCGCCTTGCATCCCGGTAACGAACGCGACTCCCATTCGCCCTGTAAGAAACGGATCTTCGCCGTAGGTCTCCTGACCGCGTCCCCAGCGTGGATCCCGAAAGATGTTAATGTTCGGCGACCAGAAGTCCAGGCCTTCCATGATGTCGCGACGTCCGGCGCGCACAGCTTGGTTATGCTTGGCGCGCGCTTCCGTACTGATTGCGATTGCCATATCGTGGATCAAAGGAGAATCAAAAGTTGCGGCGAGTCCAATCGGTTCGGGGAAGACGGTGGCGGTTCCGGCATTGGCGACTCCATGGAGAGCTTCACTCCACCAGTCATAGGCGGGCACTTTCAGCCGCGGGATGGCGCGTGCCTGGTTCACCAGTTGTGAAGCCTTTTCATCGAGCGTCATTCGCGACACCAGATCATCCACTCGTTCACTCAGCGGGAGCGTAGGATCGAGGTACGGCGGCGCGCTGGCAGGCGGTGTGGTTTGCGCGACAGAACTGAATACTGCTACAAAGATCATGGCGGTGACCAACATAAGCGCGCGAGCAGGACATTCAGGCATGAAGAGGATCTCCTTGCGAAATCATTTTTCGGATCTAGAGTCTAGTTCGAGACCGGGACGAAGTATAGCACCGTCAACGTACACGGAGCGACGCAGAGCCTGAACTTGGCGGCGGAACGCGCGTGCTTCAGGCCGGGCGGCGGGCAAGCAGCGCGAGCCAGTTCCTTCAGAGGAGCGGCTGATTTGCAAAGCAGGCTAGAATGGAAACGCGAGGGATGAGCGCGGCCAGACACAAGAAAGATAGGCGCGGAATCCACCTGATTGCGGAACTGGCGAATGTTTCGATCGGGACGGTGGACCGCGCTCTGCACGGGCGGGCTGGGATTAACGAATCCACCCGCCAGCGGATTTTGAAAATCGCCGAGCAGATTGCCTATACGCCGAACCTGGCGGCACGGTCTTTGTCGGTTTCTAAAGCGAGCGCTCGCATTGGAGTATGCATCCCCCGGGAAATCCATTTTTTCTACGATCAACTGTGGGGCGGAGTGCTGGATGAAGCACGCAGCGTCGCGCAGCATGGTATCCAGCTGGTTTACCGGCCGGTTCAGACATTAGGAGAGGCGGACACGGAAGCCTTCAAGGAACTGATGCAGGAAGGCGTGAACGGAATCATCCTCACGGCGGGCAATCCGCAAGCTCTCGCTCCCTTGATCGATGAAGCCGAAGAAAAAGGTATACCGGTGGTCTGCGTATCCACCGACGCCCCTAGGAGCCGACGGTCGAGCATCGTGTGTGTAGAACCGTTGCTGAACGGACGCTTGGCGGGGGAACTGATGGGAAAGTTCGTGCCGCCGGGCTCCAAAGTGGCTGTAATTGCGGGCATGCTGACGGCGGAAGATCACCGGCAGAAAACCGCGGGCTTTTCCGACGCGTTTCCGCGCCACTGCCCGGGAGGCGAGATCGTCAGCGTTGTGGAAGGACACGAGGACGAAGACGAAAGTTTTCAGAAGACCTTTGATCTCCTGGGTCAGGTTCCGACTCTTGCCGGACTCTACGTGAATACCGTCAATTGCCTTCCCGTGTGCCGAGCCCTAGGCGCACGCGGCCTCGCCGGAAAAACAAAGGTGATAACCACGGACCTCTTCGCCGAGATGTCTCCGTATTTCGAAAAGGGCACCATTACTGCTTCGATTTACCAACAGCCTCACCGTCAGGGTCAAATGGCCGTCCGGCTCATGGCCGACCATCTCACCAGCAAAGCTCCATTTCCGCGGACTGTCCATCTCAGCCCCGGCGTTGTAATGTCCTCCAACCTGCAGCTGTTCCGGGAGATCCGGCAGGCCGGAACGAAGTTTGACGATTCCGTGCTACGGATCCCCAGCCACATCAAAATCACCAAGAGCGTGGGAAGTTAGAATCCGAATTCCATTGCGCCTACGAATGGGACCCGCTCTTTTTGTGAACAGCACCCCCTTGTGAACAGCACCCCCCCTCGCACACCCCTCCAGGGTCGGAATCAAGCTTTTAATTTCGCCGATTTGAGATTTTTCTTGACAACGGGAATACAAAAGTTACAAGCTGTCGTGTTCGTTAACGTTAACGTAATCACGCGGGAGGTTGGGATGCACGCTCACCTATCTCGATTTGCCAGCCCTGTCGCTGTCGCCGTGAAGCGCTCGGGGTTGGTCTTTGCCGTCTCTTGCCTTTTCCTCTTCGGGTTGTCGTTACATGCATTCGGCCAGGAGGCAACCATCCTAGGCACAGTCACCGACCCGTCCGGGGCGGCAGTTCCCAACGTTAAGGTGACGGTCACCAACACCGATACGGGCCTTTCCCGAACCGTGACCACTAGTACTGACGGGCAGTACATCGCTCCTGATGTCCACATCGGCCATTACGATGCGCGCGCGGAAGCCAGCGGCTTCAAGATAGGCGAGCAGAAGGGCATCACGCTGCAAGTCGGCGATCGCCTGCGCGTGGATTTCAAGCTGTCGGTCGGCAATATAAAGGAAACAGTCACGGTGGAAGCGAACGCTGTGGCCGTGCAGACCGATACCGGCGAGGTCAGCGGCGTCGTCACCGGCCAGCAGATTTCCCAGATTGCCGTCAACGGCGGCAGCGTGTACTCCCTTGAGGGGCTCACGCCGGGCGCTTCCAGCATTCAGGCGGATTTCATCCTCCCGACCTCGTCCTCGGGTGATGACAACGTGAGCTTCGATGGCCAGCGCATGAGCCACAATCTGTGGCTGATTGACGGCGGCGAGTCGGCGGATCGTGGCGGTGGCGGCGGATCTATCGTGCTCCCCTCCGAGGACGCCATTGCCGAGTTCCGCACCCTGACCTCGAACTACAGCGCCGAATACGGCTTGTCATCGGCGGGCACCATCAGCATGGTGATCAAGTCCGGCACGAGTAAGTTTCATGCGACCGCATTCTATTTCGGGCGCAATGACGATCTCGACGCGCGCAACTATTTCAACCCGGCTCCCGATAAGGTTACTGAGTTGCGCTTCAACGACTGGGGCTTCAACGTCGGTGGACCAGTGGCATTCCATGAGAGCGGGAACCACAAGACGTTCTTCTTCTACAACATGGAATGGCGGCGCTTTGTTCAAGGCGGCCTCTTCACGCCCGTCGTGCCTTTGGCTAGCCTGTATCCTGACGCCAGTGGCGCCGGCACCGGCGTCGTGCTGCCCGCCGCGATTGCCAACGGCAACCCGCTCGTGGTGGTCCAACCCTCCAATGTCGCATCCTTGGTGGGGGTTAATACCATTAGCAGCACCTGCCCCGCCGGTTTCACGCCGACCCCGGGAGCGGCGTTTCCCAACAACACCATTCCCGATTGCCTCATTACCCAAAATGCTGCGACTTTGTTAACCGCGGGAATCTTCCCCCAACCCACCGATAACGCCACCTGGCAGTTCGTTGGAGGCGCCAATCAGCCTATTGTCGGCAAGGAAGAGATTGCCCGCATCGATCATCAATTCACCGACAAGCTCTCCATCTTCGGTCACTGGATCTCTGACCAGTCTTTGCAAACTTTCGGAACCACGATGTGGAGCGGCGACAACATGCCCAGTGTCGGCAACACCTACGGCAACCCCTCATACAGTGCGACCATACACGCGACGTACCAGATTCGCCCCAACCTGCTGAATGAGGTCGCCTTCAACTATGATGGTAACCGAATCCACATCCTTCCCGCAGGTGTGTATACCGCGCCGTCGGGTTTCACGTTCAACCGCATCTTCAACAGCACGAACGTGGACAACCGCATCCCCGATGTTCACCTGGCTGGAAGCACCGGCTCCGACTACACGGCCAACTGGCTGCCCTGGAACAACTCTGCGGACGATTATCAAATTCGCGATGATCTCTCGTGGGTGAGGGGAGCGCATCAGTTTAAGTTCGGCGGCAGCTTTCCGATCTACAAGAAGGTCCAGGACTACTTTGCGGAAACGCAGGGTGGCTTCGGGTTTAACGGATCGGCGACACAGCCGGCTGGCACCTGCCCCGCCAACACTCAGTGCGGGTTCGACTACGCCGACTTTATCCTTGGCGACGCTCAAAGTTACAGTGAGAACGCCTATAAGGGCTCCGGCCACTGGAACGCCATTTCTCCGGATTTCTACTTCCAGGACAACTGGCGCGCCACCCATCGTCTAACGTTGAATCTTGGGTTGCGTTGGGATGGTATCCCGCACACCTACGAAGCCAACAAACAGCAGGGGGACTTCTATCCCAACCTGTACAACTCCAACGGCGGTAACCCGATAACCTGGGCCAATAGCGCGGATACGCAAATTGCGTCCACTAGCTTCGGGCTGGGCACCAGCCCGGTCACGTCGCTCCAAGGCTATTCGCTCTACCTGAACGGTATCGGCATCGGCGGCCAGAACGGCGTTCCCCGAGGCTTGGCTAACAACGCGTGGAACAATTGGGGGCCGCGCCTCGGTTTCGCTTACGACGTAACCGGACAGGGCAAGACCGTGATTCGCGGCGGCTACGGCGTGATGTACGAGCGCATTCAGGGCAATGACATGTACGACGGCGCCACCAACCCGCCTTTTGGCTACTCGTTTAGCACCAATCAGGTTCTGCTCTCCAATCCGCACACGGCTTGGTCGGGCTCTACGATTTCGGTTCCCATCGTGCCCGGCAGTGTGACCGGACCCAATATTAACTATCCTCCGCCGCGCGTTTCGCAATACAGCGCCGGTGTTCAGCAAGCCATCGGAGCCAAGGGTGTGTTCTCGGTGTCCTACGTGGGCACCGTCGACCGGCACCTGAGCTACTTCAACGAGATCAATCTGCCGCCGGCCAGCGGGTTAGCTTGCCTTCAGAACAAAAATGATTGCGCAGGCGGCCCAGCTTCTCAACCGGCATACAACGGACAGCTTCCCTACCAGGGCTACAGCTCCATCAAAATGGCGTTCAATGGAGCCAACTCCCATTACAACTCCCTGCAAGCCGAAGTGCGCGGACAGGTCACTCGCGATCTGAACCTGCAGGCGGCATACACCTTGTCGAAGGCGGTTGATCCCACTACAGGCAACGGTGGCAATGGCTGGGATCTGGATTCGGTAACGAATCCGTACCAGGGTTGGCAGTACGACGTTGGCCCGTCGAACTTCGACCGCAGGAACATCTTCTTCGTCAACTTTGTGTATAACATTCCCTTCCTCAAAGACACCTCCAATCGCTTCTTGAAGACGACGGTGGGAGGATGGGTGCTATCCGGCATCGTTACGATGGAGTCGGGCGCACCGTATAACCTCGGCGTCAGCGGACAGAACGTAGCCAGCATCTTCCCGAGTGGCGCCCCCAGCAACCGGCCCGATGTGGCGGGGTCCATCTCTTATCCGAAGACGCATGTAGCCTGCAGCGCAGGTGCGGGCTGCCCCCTCCAGTGGGTCAACCCTGCGGCATTTTCGGCTCCGGCAGACGGAACCTGGGGGAATCTCGGGTTCGACGCCTTAAACGGACCGGGCCGGGACAACTGGAACCTCTCGCTGTTTAAGAACTTCGTAATCAGCGAAGCTCGGGGCTCTGCCTTCCAGTTCCGGGCCGAGTCTTTCAACGTCTGGAACCACACGCAGTATGGGAACCCGGGTCAGAACGGTGCCTTCAGCAACAACTTTGGCTCGGGCAACTTCGGGCAAATCACGAACGCTTTCGATCCGCGTGTTTTCCAGCTTGGCGCGAAGATTATTTTCTGAGGCTTGCTTTCGATTAACAAGAATCCCTGCTCGCATCGAACCTGATGCGAGCGGGGTTCTTCCATTCGCAGCCCTTGACGCACTCTTGGCGCGCCCGGCGAGAGCCCTGCACTGCGGAGGGCACTACTTCGCCCAGCTGGGGTCACGCTCTTCAAAGGCGTACAAGGTATACTGCCCGAGACTGGCCTGTGTTCATGAAGGACTTATCCCCCGTGGTCCATCTACGGAAGGCTTGCGCGATTTGGGCTGCTTTGCTTTTGGTCCCGTTTCTGCAGGGTCAAACACCCGGCGATGCCCTTGCATTCGAACGGCAAGGAAAGCTGGCTGAAGCTGCCGACGCCTGGCAAGTAGTAATCGCACGGAATCCTCATGACGCTGCGGCCTTCGCCAGCCTGGGAGTGGTGCTCTCGAAGCAGCAGAAGTATGCAGAGGCGGCCATAGTGTATAGAAAAGCGCTTGCCTTGAACCCCAGGTTGCCGGGCATCGCGCTGAATCTGGGGTTGGCGGAGTTCAAGCAGGGACACTTCGAGGCGGCCGTGCAACCCTTACGCGCCGCACTCGCCGAAGACCCCAGCAGCACGCAGGTGCAGACGCTTCTAGGAATGAGCTACTACGGCGCGAAGAGATTTGTTCTCGCCTCGCAAGCTCTCGCGCCCGTAGCAAAATCTGAACCGGACAACGCGGAACTCCACCAAATCCTGGCCCAAAGCTGCCTGCGGGCAAAGAAATATACCTGCGCGTTTGATGAGTTCAAACAGATCTTGCAGCACAACCCCGATTCCGCCTCGGCGCACATGTTAAGCGGCGAAGCGCTCGACGGCCTGCAACGAACTCCGGAAGCGATCGCCGAGTTTCAAGCTGCCGTGAAGGCTTCTCCCCAAGAGCCGGATGTCCACTTCGGCCTTGGTTATCTTTACTGGAAGTCGCACCAGTACGACGAAGCCCAGCGCGAGTTTCAGAACGAACTGGCGATTGATCCTAATCATCCTCAGGCACTCGCGTATTGGGGCGACATCGAAATGAAGAAAGCGAATCTGGACGACGCTCTTTCTTTGTTGAGAAAGGCAGTAAGCCTCAAAAGTGACGTTCGCATCGCCTACATCGACCTCGGAGCGGTCCTTATGCAACGCAAGCAGTACAAAGAGGCCGTGGCTGCCCTGCAACACGCAGTGCAATTAGATCCCGCGCAGCCCGACGCGCATTACCGATTGGGGCGCGCCTACCAGGCCATGGGCAATTCAGCGGAGTCGCAGAGAGAATTCGCCAAGGTTCAACAATTGCACGCCACAGAAGATTCGCTGGCATCTAAGATGTCCGCTGCGCCACCGCCGCTTCCACAATAAGAGCCACCGGGATTTGACGAAACTGCCGTACAAGAGGGCCAAAGAAAAGCTGAGCAGTTCGGCCTCGCGTGTAAAACTTATAGCTATTCAGCGGTTCGGGATCCATTGTTCAGCAGTAGGCTACCCGTGTCCCGCCCGCCACTCACTTGCCCGGCAGAAGCTCGCCGTTTGCCAGCACGTACGTTGTAACCTTGTCGAGTTTGATGGTCGATTGCGCGGAAACCAGCACCACCGGCCCGTCGCCATTGCGCATCGATTCGACATTCTTCATCAGTACGCGCTGCTTGGAGATGCTCGATGCGGGCGGGGCCGCCTCTATGTTGTCGTCCGTATCCCGGCGGGGAAATCTCTGCTGTGACATGGGATTCTTGGGCTCCGTGTAGTCGGTCCCACCCGGGTTTTTAGAGGAGTTTTGCGCGTCGAGCGGCCGGTAGGAGAGATCCTGCGCGGCCATCGCCGCCGGCGGATAATACCACGCCGTCAAATAGATTTTGAACTTCGCGCCACCGTTCTTCCACTCCGCCGAATCCATGCGAATCGCAAGTCGCGACGGTTGGCTGTCGGTTTTGGCCACTGACTCGACAACTTCGCCAGAGATCAGCGCGTCCCGCGGAATTACTCCGCCCTTGAGTAGCGTGGCCACTACAAGCCTGGCCTGCACCTTGGTTCCAACTTTAGTTTTTCCCGCCGTTATACTCTGCCGAAGAACCACCGGCAATTCACATCCCAGACAACCCGGCGCGGCGGGCGACTGGGGAGCGGTGGGGGCTTGCTGACCGAAAAGTGCCGCTGCGCTGAGAAGAACGGCGAGCGCAGCAACACGCGCTGCCCTGGCTTTGCTGAACATCTAGTCCTCCTGGTGGCGAATCCCGGCCGCGAGAGAACTTGCTGAACGAAAAGTATACGCCAAACCAGAGGATTGGCGTGGACCCCGGTGCGGCCGAGCGAGGCAGACTCCGTCCGGAACCAAGAACCAGCGTGGTCGCGTGATAACTCCGCAAGCGCCAAAGCGCCCGTCGCATTCGTTCTTTGCCAAATGGCATGATGCCCCGTGCGCCTAAGGGTGCATGGATACGGCGATCGGTCGGAGCGATTCGATAGCCGGGTACGGGTAGCCGGGGACTAGCTGCAACTCGGGTGGTTGAATGTTGGTATTGATGGCCTTCACGACGGCATCCAACGCCATGCCAGCGACAGGAGGCACAATCACGGTGGCAATCAGCACACCACGGTCTACATAAGCTTGCCCGGTACCGGGCAAACCGTCCACTCCGAGAAAGGGCAACCGCGCTGCTTCCCCGCCGCGCCCCGCAGACTTCGCTTCCTCAAATGCTCTTCTCGCTCCCAGGGCGAGAGAATCGTTCTGGCCGACGACGGCGCAAATCGGTTGCATCTGCGAAGTAGTCAGGCGCAACCATGAGGAGGTCGCATGAAACCCGCCCTCCTCTGTCCAGTCGCGGCTTTTCACAATCTTCAGCGTCAGGCCGGATGGCTTTGCCTCCTCCATGCCGATAAGCCTGTACCGCGCTGCCAGGCTGTTTGACGGCCCTTGAATATAAAGGACCGTCGCTTGCTGGGGGAAAATCGCCGCAAGCTGGCGGGCCTGAATTCGTCCCACTTCTTTGTGGTCGGAGCTGATGGCAAAAGCCGGCGACTGAAAGTTGCGCCGCAAATCCGCCAGGGAACTAGCATCACGGTTGAGCACCACCCAGGCAATGCCCGCGCTGGCGGCGGCTCTACCCACCTGCGGAAATTCGGTTCCTCCCGCCGGTTCGACCAGAAGTGCGTTCGGCGCTGACTTGTACTTGTAAATCGAGTCCAGCAGTTGCGAACTCTGGGTGACAGAGTCGCCGTCGGCGTAAAGAATCTCCAGGTCGACACCCCCCTGATGCGCTGCCGCTTCCGCGGCCTTTGCCTGCTCCAGTTGATAGTCGTTGTCATGGGTAATGAGTGACAAGACAACCTTAAGCCTGTTCATAGCAAGTCGTCCTTCCAGGCAACCATCTCACACTGAAAGCGTTCAGGTCTGTCGCGTCGGAGCGAACTTGAAGCAATAGATGAGACCGACCACCAGCAACAGTGCGCCCCACCACACATTGGCATGCAAGTTGAAGAGAACCACGCCCGGATTCGCGGAAGGATCCGCTAATTGGTAAAGTCCTGCGGCCAGAATCAGCGCGCCATTCACGGCCAGCGACAGTCCAATGAAAAACCAGATGGAGATCGACACTCTGCCGGTCACAAGCGCTCCCTGATGCTTCTACGTCGCTGTCCTATCGCGAGAATCATGTCTACCAGAAAATAATGTTCAGCACAACGAAAAATACTGCTACCACCGCTGCCCAGAAAAGCGGCTTCTGATATAGAGGCACGTCTCCTACGGCCGGAACTTCCGTCAGGCCGTAGACCAGGCCTTTCAACTCTACTTCCGGCACCGGCTTGGTCGCCAGGCTCACCACCACGGTCACCACCACGCAGGTAATAAATGACCAGAGGGCCTGATACATATCTTGTGCCAGCCCCTTGGCGTGCGGCGAGAGCGCAACATACCGGAGCGCGGAAGGATCCACTTTTACCCAAGTCCACATGCCAATGGAACACAGCGTCCCGCACAGCAATCCCCAGAATCCGCCTGCGGCGCTCGCCCGCTTCCACAGCATTCCCAGTACCACCGTGCCGAATAGAGGAGCAATAAAGAAGCTGAACAGCGCCTGCACATAATCCATGATGCTGGCGAACTGCATCACCAGATACGCTGTTCCGACGCTGATGAGAACGCCGACTACCGTGGTCCAGCGCCCCATGTTGACATAATGATGGTCGCTGCCCTTGCTGTTGATAAACGGGCGATAGATGTCATAAGTCCAGACCGTGGTGAAGGCGCTGACATTTCCCGCCATGCCCGACATGAAGCCCGCAATCAGTGCCGTAACTCCCAAGCCAAGCAGCCCGGGTCCACAATATCTCGCCAGCATAAGCGGAAGCACGTCGTTATAGCTGTGAGCTCCAGTCACTGCGGCCACCGACTCCGGAACCAGTTTCTCCGGCAGCACGGCTAGCCCCAGCAGTCCCGGCAAGATTACGATGATCGGCACCAACATCTTAAACCCGGCCCCGATGATGGGAGCCATCTCCGCGCTGCGAATATCTTTTGCGGCAAGAATGCGCTGGACCACGAGAAAGTCCGTAGTCCAGTAGCCCATCGAGATCACTGCGCCCAGTCCGAACACAATGCCGGTCCAATGAATACCCATGGGATTGCCGCTGAACGATCCCAGCCCCGCCCAGAGGTGGACATACTGTTCCGAAGCTCGCTGAGCAATCTGGAGCTTGAGATTCGTCCACCCGCCGGCTTCGTAGAGCCCAAGGATCGGAATGAGCAGAGCCCCCGCCCAGATGAGGAAAAACTGCAGCACTTCATTGAAGATGGCCGAGCGCAGCCCGCCCAGGGTTACATAAATCGCCACGGTCAGCGACGAAACCCAGATGCTGAAGTTGATGTCCCACCCCAGCACGATCTGCATGACCTTGGCCATGGCAAACATGTTCACGCCGCTCATCAGCACCGTCATAAAGGCGAAGGAAACTGCAGAAAGAGCGCGGCTGGATTCCCCGAAACGCAACTTCAAATATCCCGGCACCGAGTGGGTCTTGGAAATGTAATAGAACGGCATCATGACCAAGGCCAGGAACAGCATCGCCGGTATGGCGCCGATCCAGTACCAGTGCGTGGCCAGAATGCCGTACTGGTATGCCGATCCCGCCCACCCCATCAATTCGAGCGCACCGAGATTTGCGGAAAGAAAACTAAGGCCCGCGACCCACGCCGTCATCTCGCGGCCGGCCATGAAAAAGTCTTCGCCGGTGTTGGCGCGTCCTTTTAAGTACCAGCCAATGGAGAGAACGAGAGCAAAGTAGAAAGCAATTATCACCACATCGACGGTTGAGAGATGGACCAGTTGGGTTGGAACGGCGATCACCGCCGTTAGAGGTGTCATTGCCGGTTATTCCCCATTCGCTTCTCCGGAAAGCCTCGCTTATCTCACGCCCAGCAGCAAATCCACAGTCAGTTGATCCAGACGCTCGTACGGCAGACGCTTCTGCATAATCTTCTCTTTATCGAAAACATAATTCAACAACTGCGAAGCTCCCTCTCGCGAGTAATTGTCAAATTTCGGCGCATTGCCGTTGCTCGAAAGTTCAGCGAGGATGCCCTGGATCTCGCCGTCATGATTCCAGCGGCAAGCCTTTTCCTTGAGGATAAGATACGTGCGCATGCAGCCACGAGCGAAATCCTTTACGCCTTCGTAATCTTCGGTTCGATACGCATGCGCGTCGAAATGACGCGGCCCCGCGTACCCCACATCTTCAAGAAATTTCACCAGCCAAAATGCCGATTTAAGATTCGCCGAACCGAAACGAAGATCCTGGTCGTAACGGCCTGACATTTGATCATTCAGATCGATGTGAAACAGCTTGCCCGCCTCCCATGCCTGCGCTACCGCGTGCATGAAATTGAGCCCCGCCATGTGTTCATGCGCCATCTCCGGATTTACGCCAACCATCTCGGGACGATCGAGCGTGGGAATGAAACCCAGATAACTGCCGGTTGTGGACATGTAAATATCGGAGCGAGGCTCGTTGGGCTTGGCCTCGAGCGCGAACTTCATTTCATATCCGCGATCGATGTTGTATTGGCAAAGGTAGTTGACGGCTTCGCGCAGTCGCTTGACCGCTTCGTCAGCCGGGCGGCAAGCATCGGTTTCAACCCCTTCGCGTCCGCCCCACAAGACAAAAATCTTCGCGCCTAACTCAGCGCCAATATCCATGGCGCGCATCGTTTTCTGAACGGCGTAGGCGCGAACCTCCGAATCGTTTGCGGTGAATGCGCCGTCGCGAAAAACGGGATGGAAGAACAACGATACGGTCGCCATGGGCACGACAAGGCCATTTTCCTCGCAAGCCTTCTTAAATGACCGCACGATCGAATCACGCGCTGCCGGGCTTGCGTCGATGGGCACCAGGTCGTTGTCGTGCAAATTGACGCCCCACGCGCCCACTTCCGCCAGCAGAGAAACGATATCATTGGGCAACATCACCGGGCGCACAAAATCTCCAAAGGGATCGCGTCCTCGATTGCCGACGGTCCAAAGACCGAAGGAAAATTTATGCTCTGGCTTAGGTTGGTAGTCGCTGAGCCTTGTCATTAGTTCAATCTCCACAATTTCCAACTGCTGTTATCAATTTAAGATCGCCTTCATGCTGGGATAGATACGCCGGTACTTTGAATAAGCGCGGTCTACCACCAACGAATCCTGAACGTTGGGAGCGGTGGTTGCGGCAACGCGCACCACAGCCGCGCAGGCAGCATCCACAGTTGGCCATGCTTTTGCGCCGACCCCGGCCAGGATCGCGGCCCCGTAGGCCGCGCCTTCTTCCACCGCGACCGTCTCGACCGCGTGGCCGTAGACGTCGGCCTGAATTTGACGCCACAGCGCCGAGCGCGCGCCGCCGCCGCCGAGACGGATGTTTTTAACGGGAACATCGATTTGCTCGAAAATCGTAAAGGTATCGCGCAAGCTAAAAGCCACGCCTTCCAGGATGGCGCGCACCACGTGTGCGCGCGTGTGTGACGCGGTCAAGCCCACCAGCATCCCGCGGGCATTGGCGTCGAGATACGGCGTTCGTTCGCCCATCAGGTAAGGCGCCCAGAGCAGGCCATCGGAGCCAGCGGGAACTTTTGCCGCCTGCGCCGTGAGGTCTTCGTAGGAATCGCTGTGGCCATTGATGACTCCGAACTGATCGCGGAACCAGCGCAGAGAAAGTCCCGCAGCCTGCGTGACCCCCATGACCAGCCAGCGATTCGCCAGTCCATGGCAAAATGTGTGCACGCGCCCTTCGGGGTCGAGCGCGGGGAGATTCGTTGCGGCGAGAACTACTCCCGAAGTTCCAATGGTTGCACTCACTGCTCCCGGCGAGACGACGCCAATGCCGATTGCTCCGGCCGCTTGATCTCCTGCGCCTGCTACAACCGGCGTTCCGCTGAGCAAGCCAGTGGCCGCCGCGCCAGTTTCCGAAACTCTTCCGCAAATCTCGGGTGATTCGTACAAGGTGGGAAGAAGAGCCGAATCCATCTGAACGAAATTTAAAATTTCCTGCGACCATCGGCGATGCGCTACGTCCAGCAAAAGCGTTCCCGAGGCGTCGGCCAGATCGGTCGCGCGCTCGCCAGTCAGCCGGTAGCGGACATAATCCTTGGGCAGCATGAGCGACCGAACACGACTCCAGTTCTCAGGTTCGTTCTCCCGAACCCAAAGACACTTGGTCAGCGTGAAATTGGTGAGGGCAGGATTGCAGGTGAGCTGACGCAAACGTTCGGCGCCGATGGTCGAAGTCAGTTCGTCCGCCTGCTTCTGGGTCCTCACGTCGCACCAAATCAGCGCGGGCCGCACCACCTGTCCTTGCTCGTCCAGGAGAACGGCGCCGTGCATCTGTCCCGAGAAACCGACACAGGCGATCTGTTCCGCGCGAATACTACCCTGGGTCAAGGCCTTCCGGGTTGCAAGTCCACAGGCTCGCCACCAGTCGGTGGGATCCTGTTCGGCCCAACCGATTTGCGGGGAGGCAAAGGGGCGATGCTCTTCCGCCGCCGAGGAAATTACCGTTCCGCTCTGGTCGATCACCAGCGCGCGCGTGCCTCCGGTACCTATGTCAATCCCAAGAAAGTACATCGCAACAGTCACTTACCGGCCAGAGCAGGGGCGGATTTCTGTTTTTGGGCCGCTGTTCCGTGTACGTTAACGACAAGGTATATTATCACGTGATCACGCCCGCGGTAACAAATATATACTGGTTTCCGTGGCAGGAAGGAACGGGCATGAAAAGCCAGTTTGCAACGATGTGCGCAGTCGTCATCATCACCGCAAATGCAGTCGCGGTCGAGGCGCAACAAGCAGCCCTCCTGCTCGATCGCGATGGCAGCACCATCGCTCTCGAACCCTATACTCAAAATATTATTCGCGTGACCCTCAGCACAATTCGAGATTCGGCGGTCGCGTCTCCCGGTTACGGCTTCGTGGCGACTCCTTCGGGGCAAGGCTGGGTCCATGAGCGGAACGACGAAGACGACATCTATCGATCCCAACGGTTGATTGTTTCCGTCGCCGTGAACAAGCCGCAGTCTCGGTCGTCTACGCAGGCGGATATCGCGAACTATTTCCACGGCGCAAATCCGCCGGCCCACATCACCATCGGCATTCCGAACGGCAAGACCCTGCTGCAAATGACGAACTGGTGGATGTCCGTTCCAAACTATAAAGATGACAACGCCGGTATTCTGCATAACAGGCGCCCATCCGATGCGCCCTTCTATCGCGTCGGTGCGACCTTCCGATCGCCCAACGACGAACACTACTACGGCCTGGGCCAGAATCAGGAAGGGTTCCTCGATCATCGCGGCCACACAGTCGAGTGCTGGCACAATTACCTGGCCACGGGCGGCCCCAGCATTTGCGTTCCGTTTGTAGTCACGAATTATGGCTATGGAATCATCTGGGATAATCCCTCCAAAACGACAATCAAACCGGGATTCAACGAGCGGGTGGAGTGGGATTCCGAAGTTGGAGATCGCATTTCATTTTTTGTAATTGCGGGCAATGATACGGACGAGATTTACTCCGGCTTTCGCCTACTTACGGGCGGGACCCCGATGCTTCCCAAAGCTGCCTACGGATACATTCAATGCAAGCAGCGTTATTCCAGCCAGGCTGAAGTGCTCGCGGTGGCGAAAGGATATCGCGACCGCCATCTTCCCGCCGACATGATCGTGGTCGATTGGTTTTATTTCTCGAAGATGGGTCAGATGGACTTTGTTCCCGAATCCTGGCCAGATCCGGCGGCAATGAACCGGCAACTGCATGAAATGGGTTTTCAATCCATGATCAGCGTGTGGCCACGCTTCATCAAAGGCTCCCGCTATTATGATTTCCTGAAGGATAAGGGTTGGTTTGAGCACATGGCCGACGGCACTCCCACCGATGGCCTGCCTTACGACTTGGCCGGCTCCGACATCGACACGACGAATCCGGATGCGGCTCATTGGTATTGGGACAGAATTCGCGACAACATCATCAGCAAAGGCTTCGACGCGATTTGGGCGGATGAAACCGAGCCCGATCTCCCTCCGGATGGCAGCTTTTTCTATGCCGGACCCGGCACGCGTTACTTCGACATTTATCCTCTGCTGCATACCGCCGCCATTTACGACGGTTTCCGGCGGGATGTTAAGCGCCGTGCGCTAATTCTCTCGCGCGATGCTTATCTCGGCTCTCAGCGGAACGGAACGATGGTGTGGTCTTCCGATATCTACCCGACCTGGGATACTTTAAAACGGCAGATTCCGACAGGGCTCGACTTCGCGGCCTCCGGGATGGCCTACTGGACCAATGACATCGGCGGATGGCAATACCTTCCTTCCGAACACAAGCCCGACCGTGCACCTTTGCTCGATCCCTCTGACGCTCGCGATAATGTGGGCGGCTACGACGATTATCCCGAACTCTACACTCGCTGGTTTGAGTACGCCACGTTTCTTCCGATCTTCCGTACGCACGGCAGCCGCAACTTCAACGAGGTCTGGTCTTACGGAAAAGCCGCCGAACCAATTCTGGAGAAGTACTTAAAGCTGCGGTATCAGTTGATGCCGTACATTTATTCGCTCGCCTACAAAACCTACCAAACCGGCGCGCCATTCATGCGCGCGCTGTTCATGGATTTTCCGAATGATCCCAAGGTTGCCGACCTTGGCGATGAATACATGTTCGGACCATCATTTCTGGTCGCGCCAGTTACCGACCAAGGAACGACCAGCCGGATGGTTTACCTTCCTGCGGGGGCGGTCTGGTACAACTATTGGACGAAGGAACGGATTCAAGGCGGGCAGGAGATTCGCGTCGAAGCGTCAATTGATACTTTGCCGCTTTTTGTCCGCGCCGGCTCGATTATTACCTTCGGCGAGCCGATAGAGAGCACAAAAGAGGTTCAGAAAATTGCGAAAATCCGGATTTATACCGGTGCCGACGGCGATACCACGCTCTATCAAGACGACGGGGTGACATATGCTTACGAAAAAGGAGAAAGCAGCGTCACGCATCTGCATTGGGATGACTCAATGCAACGACTCAAGCACACTGGATCTCAGGCGTGGACGCAGCCTGATTCCGACATCATCGAATTGGTGAAACCCTCCATGATTGGCGACCAGCGCACCCGGGGTTTCCAACCGCCCCATTGAACCGAGAGCGCGAACAATGGCGAAGCCCGTATTTCTCTCGTATTCCTCCGCGATCTCCCGATCCGTCATTTCGGCGGTTACCGGTGCCGAACCATGGAAATAATCCGCGTGGGTCGTACCGAAACATGGGATCGGGCGGCAGGCCTGGGCCTATGCGGTAGCGTATTCCGAGTGCGTGTGGGCCAACCCACCGATTTCGGCAAAGTGCTGGTGAAGCACCAAATGTGTGGGCAGAGAAGTCGATAACGGTCATTTCAGTTCAGTAATATTCGATTGCCTGCGAGATCCATGAAACCAGAAATCGGCAACTCTGCTCACGGGGAAAAAGAAATGCTTTGGGAGGAGCGCTGGCATCCGCTGCGGGAAGAGTGGGTGATCGTCGCGGCGCACCGGCAGAACCGGCCCTGGAGCGGCGCGACAGTGGCCCGTAAACAAATGGAAGTCCCGGAATATGTGGCCGACTGCTACCTCTGTCCGGGGAATTTGCGGGTCAGCGGCAAGAAGAACGACCGATACAGCGACACTTTTGTGTTCGACAACGATCATCCTTGTGTTGACGTGTCCGCGCCTGCCAATCTGGAAGTTCCACCGGGGATCTACCGCAATCGACCGGCGAATGGCGTTGCACGCGTCGTCTGTTACAGCCCGAAGCACAACCTGTCGCTGGCGGAAATCGACCTGGCAGGAGTGGAGAAGCTGCTGCAGGTTTGGCAGGCTCAGTACGTGGACCTGGGGAACCGCCCCGACGTTTCGCATGTTTTGATTTTCGAGAATAAGGGCGAGGTGGTCGGGGTTTCGAATCCTCATCCGCACTGCCAGATTTATGCGACGAACTTTGTGTTCCGCACGATCGAGATTGAGGCGGCAGCGAGCCGACGGCATTTTGCGGAGACGGGACGAATTCTTTTCCAGGATATTCTCGCGGCGGAGAAAGTCGATGGCCGCCGCATCATCTGTGAAAGCGAATCTGCCATCGCTTTTGTGCCGTACTTTGCGCGCTACGCTTACGAAGTGTATGTGGCGCCAAAACGGACGTATCCGAGCCTGGCTGCCGTGCCGGACAACGAGTTACGCGGGTTTGCCCAGGTGCTGCACCGTTTGGCCATAAAATTCGACAACCTTTGGCAGATGCCATTTCCCTACGTTATGCCCCTGCATCAGGCGCCGACCAATGACGGCGACTACAGCAGTTTTCATTTTCATGTGGAATTTCATCCTCCCTTGCGCAAGCCGTCTTTGCTGAAATATCTCGCCGGGCCTGAAGTGGGCGGAGGAAATTTTCTCAGCGATACGTCTCCCGAAGAAAAAGCCGCAGAATTGCGTGCGCTGCCTGAGGAACATTACAAGCACTCGGGTAAGGAACTGTGATGGTGCTCGCTCATCCCCTAGTTGCGCCGATCAGGAAACTGCACGCCCAGATTCGCGACGCCGTTGTCGCCGCATGCGAGAGGTCTTCGACCGAGGCGATGTCGGGCATCGCGCAGGAACAGGAAGGCGACACGATTTACGCGATTGACCGCGTGAGCGAAGAATTGATTGTCGAATTCTTTGAACGCGAGGCCGTTGCAAGTGGCGGCATCGTGCTGATCGCCGAGGGCCTGCATGGCGGACAGGTTGTGCTTCCTCGTGGGGCAAGCGAGAGCGATGTGAAGTGGCGAATCATTGTTGATCCGATTGATGGCACACGCGGGATCATGTACCAGAAGCGCAGCGCCTGGGTGCTGACGGGAGTCGCGCCGAATCGCGGGCCGCAAACCGGTCTTCAGGACATTGAACTCGCGGTACAGACGGAGATTCCGCTGGTGAAGCAGCATCTGTGCGATGCGGCATGGGCCGTGTGCGGCGAGGGCGTCGAGGCGGAACGTTACAATCGACTGAACGGGCAAGTGAGTCCCCTGACGTTGAAGCCATCGAAGGCGCGCACGATTGCGCACGGATTCGCAATGGTGGCGCGCTTCTTCCCGGGAGCGCGAGAAGAACTTGCCGCGCTGGACGAGGAAATCGTGCGCGGCGCTTTGGGCCCGGTCCAGCCTGGTAAGGCCCATTGTTTCGAGGATCAGTACGCTTCGACCGGAGGCCAGTTGTTCGAATTGATGGCCGGGCATGACAGATTTATCGCCGATCTGAGACCGCTGATGGAGGCTGGCCTCAAAAAGCGCGGAGTGGCACTGGGCATCTGCTGCCATCCATACGACATTTGCACGGAGCTGATCGCGCGCGAGTTGGGAGTAATCGTCACTAACCCTTTGGGCCAGCCGGTTAACGCCAGGCTATCCGTTGAGCCGGATGTCGCATGGGTCGGGTACGCCAACGGCGATGTTCGTTCGCAGATCGAGCCGCTACTTTATGCTGCGTTGCGGAAAAGGGGCCTAATCGAAGGCGTCTGAGGAAACCAGCTTGGCGAAAACCGGACAATCCGCATACCGCATCGTGCGCGGGTCCACGCGAGGACTTGCCGATGTCGAGAATTTCTTTTTGACGTTGAGCTCTTCTTGCGAGGCCCAGGTTTTGTTTGACCGGGAGAACGACATTTTTGTGGGTCGTGCTCCGGGCCGCCTGGATGTCATGGGCGGTATCGCGGACTATTCGGGTTCTCTGGTCCTGCAGTTGCCTATCCAGCAGGCGGCATTGGCTGCTGTGCAACTCAATCATCTGCAGTCAGTGCAAATTGTAAGTCTGGGCAACAGCGAAAACGGCAGAGGAAGCACGAGTTTTTCGATGTTGCTAAACGATCTTGCGCCTGAGGGGAGGCCGTTAGATTACGACGCCGCGCGCGAATATTTCCGTCGCAATTGCGGACACCAGTGGGCAGCCTACATCGCCGGGACGTTGCTCGTGCTCATTCATGAATGCGGCGCCAGATGCGGCGGAATACGAATTCTGCTCGACTCGCATGTCCCGGAGGGCAAGGGAGTGAGTTCCTCGGCTGCGATTGAAGTAGCAACGATGCAGGCCATTTGTGCGGCATTCGACATCAAGCTCGAGCCGCGCACTCTTGCACTCCTCTGCCAGACCGTGGAGAACCGGGTGGTTGGCGCTCCCTGCGGCGTTATGGACCAGATGACTGCGGCGAGGGGAGAACAAGACCGTCTTCTCAAGCTTTTATGCCAGCCGGCTGAGGTCCAGGGAACGGTCGAAGTGCCGCATGAAATCGCGTTCTGGGGAATCGATTCTGGAATTCACCATTCAGTCTCGGGATCGGATTACAGTTCGGTCCGAGTAGGCGCGTTTATGGGCTACCGCATCATTGCCGATCTCGCCGGGCTCCCAGTGCGAGTGAATCCAAACGCTGCGCGGGTGGAGATTCGCGATGCTCGCTGGAAGGGCTACCTGGCCAATCTCACTCCAGCGGAATTTGAGCAATACCGTCAGCAAATAGCCGAACAGATGCGCGGCGCGGAATTTCTCGCGAGGTTTCATGGAACCACCGATCCCGTAACGCAGGTAGATCCGCAGCGGACCTATAGCACGAGACAGCCAACCGCTCATCCTGTCTATGAGAACTTTCGAGTTAGAAGGTTCGCCGAGCTTCTGGTTGAGCGCTTAGGAGAAACGCAATTCGAGCAGTTGGGAGAACTGATGTATGAGTCTCACGCCAGCTATTCGGCATGTGGGCTGGGCTCAGAAGGGACAGACCTGCTCGTCAATCTTGTGCGCGCGGGCGGACCAAAGAATGGACTCTATGGCGCGAAAATCACCGGCGGCGGCAGCGGAGGAACCGTCGCTATTCTCGGCAGGCGAGTGGCGGAATGGGCGGTGCACGAAGTCGCCAACTCCTATTCGATGAAAACCGGTTACAATCCGATCGTGTTCGGCCACTCATCACCGGGCGCCGCCGCGTTCGGGTTTCTTCATGTAACGCGCTAATAGGACGGCGCAAGAATCGCTTTTTCCTACATTGGCGGATTCAGTGGAGCGGGCGGGACGCTCGTCCTTGGAGACCGGAGACTGGATCCCAAGATCGATTACAACGGTGTATTTGCGGATCCGGCGGCGTTTGCGAAGAAGGTGCACTTGCTCTGGCTCGGCGTCGGAACCGCAGAACCCGAGAGAATGCACGCGGGTCTCGAAAGACTGCATGCCTCACTCCACGAAGCGAAGATTCAGCATGTGTTCTACAAGTCACCTGGGACAGATCACGAATGGCAGACCTGGCACCGTGATCTCAAGGACTTTGCACCAAGGCTCTTCTAACAAGATCAGATGCAAGGAGTCGAATCGTTCACGTTCCGATCCGGCTACCTTCTTAGAGTAAGCGTTTGCTCGTCATTTGCGATTGGAGGTTTCCGACTGTGCATTGGAAAGCGAAGAATACAATCCTAATGCTTTTGACATTGCTATTCGCAAGTCTCTCTTCTGCTCAGACCCAGCCAGTTCATGCCGTTATCGACGCGTCCAAAACCAGCACTCCGATCTCGAAATACATTTACGGCCAGTTTATCGAACACATCGGCGGCATCGTGAACAACAACATCTGGGCAGAGATGCTCGATGACCGCAAGTTTTATTTCCCGATCAACTCGCATCCGCCCGCCGAACCATTCGGACCACCCTGGAGACGCACCGCGTCGCGCCATTGGACGCCGATCGGCGCGGACGAATTCGTGACGATGGATAAGAATCGTCCTTATGTCGGAGAGCACACGCCGCTCGTGAAACTGAGTTCCAGCGAGGAGCATGGAATTCAGCAAGCCGGACTGGCAGTGCGAAAAGGCAAATCGTACAGCGGGCGTGTCGTCCTGGAAGGTGCAACTGGCACAACGGTGAAAGTGAGTCTGATCTGGGGCAATGCCGCGACTGACCGCCAGACGGTTGTCATTAACAAAGTCGGATCTGAATATCGCAAGTTCCCGCTAACGTTCCAGGCGCAAGGTGATAGCGACGATGCCCGGCTTGAGATTGTCGGCACCGGCACGGGCTCTCTTCACGTCGGAGCACTCTCGTTAATCCCAGCCGACAACGTCCAAGGCTATCGCGCGGAAGTCATTGCGGCCCTGAAGCAACTGCATTCTGGCGTGTATCGTTGGCCCGGGGGCAACTTTGTTTCCGGATACGAGTGGCGCGATGCGATTGGCGATCCGGACAAGCGCCCTCCAATCTTGGATCCGGTCTGGCACGCGGTTCAGCCCAACGACGTCGGCACGGATGAGTTCATGACGCTTTGCCGCTTACTGAACGTCGAACCTTACGTGACTGTCAATGGCGGCTTTGGCGACGAATGGTCGGCGGCGCAACTAGTCGAGTATACGAATGGAGCTGTCACCACGCCGATGGGGAAGTTGCGTGCTGCGAATGGTCATCCGGAGCCGTACCACATCGAACTTTGGGGCGTCGGAAACGAGCCGTGGGGCGAGTGGCAACTCGGCTTCATGCCCGTCGCACAATGGGAATTGAAGCACAACATGTTCGCGAAGGCGATGCGAAAAGCAGATCCCACGATCAAGCTGATCGCCGCCGGTGCAATGCCGGACGCAATGACCGGCTCCAAGCAGGCGAAGCGCCTGAACGGCCAAATCGTCCCGGACTACCTCTCTCCGGGAGATTGGAGTGGCAACTTGCTAGCGCATTGTCTCGACAATATGGACATGCTGAGTGAGCACTTCTACTCCACCAGCGGAAAGCGAACCGACCTTCAGACGGGTGAAAAAGTCGATGTCGGTCCGCAGAGCCTGATCGAGTGGGAGCGAGCGCCAGCGACCCAGGTCCGGTCGAAATACGAGCACTATCAGGAGTACCTGAGGCGCATCCCCGAACTCAAAGCAAAACCGGTGCCGATCAGCCTCGACGAGTGGGCGTATATTGGCGCTCCGCCGAATTCTTACAAAGTGGTTCCCGCATACGCCTGGGCTTTCCACGAGATGTTTCGTCATTCTGACCTTTATCAGCTAGGCGCGTTCACCTTTGCGACCGCAATGATTAGCGAAGACCGCACCGACGCGGTTCTGAATCCGACCGGTCTTCTATTCAAGATGTATCGCGAACATTTCGGCACTATTCCGGTACAGGTCTCCGGAGATTCGCCGCAGCCCAAGCCGATCTACGCCGCCGGCGGCGACCAGCCTGCGGTCAATCCGGGAAGCGATACATACCCTCTGGATGTGAGTGCTGCCCTGAGTGACGACCGCAGAACGCTCACGTTCGCCGTGCTGAATCCGTCAGATTCGGAGCAACAGTTGAAACTCGCGATCAACGGCGTAAAGCTCGCCAGCCAGGGTCATCTCTGGCGTATGGCTCCATCGAGCGTGGAAGCCACCATCTCTGTTGGGCAAAAACCGGGAGTTGCACTGCAAGAGCAGGTGCTCACATCGGTGCCGGCTAAATTGGCCGTTCCCCCGTTTAGCGTGAATATCTATTCGTTCGCAGTGCAGTAGTTCTATTGAGCGCGGAAGAAGGCCTCGTCTCAAAGGAGATCGTCATGAAAACCGTTAGCCGCCGTGAGTTCGTCGCGACCGCAGCTGCCGTCGGCGCAGGCGCGATGCTTCGTGTGCCCGCCTTTGCATTGGAAAACCAAAGCACCGGTGCGAGTTCCGCTGCCGCATCCAAAGCCATGAACCACGAGGTCGTGGTGCCGCAGGCGAGTCCCTTCCAGATAAAGAATGTGAGACTTCTGCCGGGCGCATTCAGCGCGGCTGCGGAAGCTAACCGGAAGTATTTGAAGACGCTGCCGCCCGATCGCCTGCTCCATACGTTTCGCCTGACAGCCGGTTTGTCGTCCTCCTCGGAGCCGTTGGGTGATTGGGAAAAGCCCGATTGCGAACTGCGAGGACACTTCGGCGGCGGCCACTACCTTTCAGCTTGTGCCCTTGCCTTCGCCAGTTCGGGAGACGAAGATCTCAAGCGCAACGGCGATCTCATGGTCGCCGAACTGTCCAAGTGCCAGGCGCAGCATAAGAACGGCTATCTCAGCGCGTTCCCTCAGGAATTGTTCGACCGCCTGCGCGACGGAGTGAATGTTTGGGCCCCGTTCTACACCATCCACAAAATCATGGCCGGGCATCTCGACATGTACGCGCTCGCGGGTAACGAACAGGCGTTGGACACTGTCGAGAAGATGGCACGATGGGTGCGGAGTTGGTCTGACCCGTTGAGCGAACAACAAATGCAGCGCGTGCTCCTGGTGGAGTACGGCGGCATGGGCGAAGTGCTGGCCAACCTTTACGGCGTGACGGGAAAGCACGAGTATCTGGGTCTGGCACAACGTTTCGACAAGAAGGGGTTCTTCGATCCGCTCGCGGCGCACCGCGACGAACTTAAGGGGCTGCACGTGAACACGCACGTTCCGCAGGTGATCGCTGCTGCCCGGTTATACGAGGTCACCGGGGACAAGCGCTATTGGAACATTGCCGACTACTTCTGGAACGAGGTTACGAGCGAGCGGTCATTCTGTACGGGAGGCACCAGCAATTTCGAGCTTTGGAGATCGGAGCCTGGAGTTCTCTCAACACAGCTCAGCCCACAGACGGCCGAAGATTGCTGCGTCTACAACATGATGAAGCTGACGCGCCACTTATTCTCGTGGTCGCCGCAAGCGCATTTCATGGACTACTACGAACGTATGCTGTTCAATCACCGCATGGGCACCATCGATCCTGAAACCGGTACAACCGTCTACTACCTGCCGCTCGGAAACGGTTACTCCAAAATCTACGCCAAGCCGTTCGACTCCTTCTGGTGCTGCAACGGTACAGGCGCGGAGGAATTTGCCAAGCTGACCGACACGATCTACTTCCATGATGACAATTCCATCTTCGTCAACCTCTACGTCGCTTCCGATGTGGACTGGCCAGAGAAGGGTTTCCGCCTTACACAACAAACGTCCTTCCCCGAAGAGCAAGGAACCACTGTGACGATCTCGGCGGCAAGGCCGGTGGATGTCGATCTGCAGTTGCGTGTTCCGTACTGGGCAAACAGCGGCGGCGTCAAGGTAAATGGGCGTCCGATACCGGCTTTCGCAGATCCCGGCAGCTACCTTGTTCTGCGCGGGCCCTGGAAGAACGGCGACCGCATCGAACTGAGTCTTCCCATGCACTTGCACGCGGCGCCCATGCCCGACAGGGAAAGTCTTCAGGCGGCGATGTACGGCCCGCTGGTATTGGCCGCACGCTTCGAAGAAGAACCGCGCGAGAAGTGGTACCGTCACTTTACCTCGGAAGAAAAGCAAGAGCCCTCTCCCACGCTGCAATTCAGCGGCAAGCTCGATGACCCGGCGAGCTGGCTCGAACCGGCGGGGGGAAAGCTCGCATTCCGGGCGGCTTCACAAAATTAAGCCGTGGTGTTTGTGCCTTTGTCGAACATTGTGCATGAACGCTACTCCGTGTACCACGAGATTCATGAGCGTAGTTCCTGATGTGGCGAACTTTCCCGTTAACTAGTTCTTTGGACCACTTGCGGTTCGGTGTCGGGCGACGAACCCAGATTGACCGGGAGGAGATCATGAGGTTGCATCAATTGTTCTCATCATCATTGATTCGTTGGTTCGGCGGTATGGTATTAGTTTTTTCAGCGCCCTCAGTCATGTGCGCTCAAAGCCCCACGGCTCCCACCGCTGCGGAGGAGCCGGCAAAGATCGATCAGATCTGGCAGACGGCAAGCAGTAAGTACGATGCGCAACGGGCATCTCTCCTGAAGGAAGTTGATGCCATCGATTACCAAGGCCCGTTTCGGCCCGACTGGGAGTCGCTGCAGAAATATGAGGCTCCCGAGTGGTACCCGGACGCGAAGTTCGGCATTTTCATTCATTGGGGAGTCTATTCGGTCGCAGCTTTTGGCAACGAATGGTATCCGCGGAATATGTATGAGCCTGGATTCCAGGCGTATAAGCACCATATCGCCACCTACGGACCACAGGACAAGTTCGGCTACAAAGATTTCATCCCCATGTTCAAGGCGGAGCGCTTCGATCCTTCTGCATGGGCTGAGCTGTTCAAGAAAGCGGGCGCAAAGTACGTCGTGCCGGTCGCCGAACATCACGATGGTTTTGCCATGTACGACAGCGGACTGAGCGATTGGACGGCTGCAAAGATGGGACCCCACCGCGATGTCATTGGCGACCTAGCAAAGGCCGTACGGGCACAAGGCCTGCGTTTTGGCGTGTCGTCGCATCGGGTGGAACACGATTTCTTCATGGGCGTGGGCCGCAAGATTCCCTCTGATGTTAACGACCCGCAATATGCCGCCTTCTATGGTCCGGCACAACCAGGCGTGTATCAGTGGGGGACTCCCGTCGGCAATGATTTCACCTATGTTTCGTCGGCGTGGGCCGACGACTGGCTTGCTCGGGGCGCCGAACTCGTCGAGAAATATCATCCCGATCTCGTCTACTTCGACTGGTGGATCGGCCAGGCATCGATCCGGCCGAATCTAACGCGCTTTGCAGCGTTTTATTACAACCGTTCCCTGAAGTATGGTGACCATGTAGGAGTCATCAACTACAAGGACTACGCTATGCAGGATCACGCTGGTGTACTAGATGTGGAACGTGGCCAACTCGACGACACACGTACTTTACATTGGCAAACCGATACATCCGTAAGCAACAAGTCTTGGGGCTACATCAAAGACGACACCTTCAAGTCACCGGAATTCGTGGTTCACCAGCTCATTGATATCGTCAGCAAGAACGGAAACCTATTGCTGAACATCGGCCCGCGTCCGGACGGGAGCATCCCTAAGGAGGTACAACAGGTACTGCTTGAAGTCGGTTCCTGGTTGAATGTCAACGGAGACGCCATCTATGGCACTCGCCCCTGGAGGACTTACGGCGAGGGACCGACAAAGGTGGCGGCTGGTTCGTTTCACGACACGGACACCGCTCACTACACGGCTGAGGATTTTCGCTTCACTACCAAAGCCGATGCGCTCTATGTGATCGGACTCGCGTGGCCGGCGAACGGGGAGGCGGTGATTCGCTCGCTCGCAGCGACAGTGGGAAGCCAATCCGTACAAAGCGTGTCACTGTTGGGAAGCGATGCAAAGCCGAAGTTCCAGCAGCGTCCCGATGGATTGCACGTCCAACTGCCCGCGCAGCCACCGGTCGAGTATGCATACGTGCTCCGGTTGACGTTTTGATAGCTAACTGTGCGGCTGGCATCAATCGAAGGAGGGTCCATGAGATCAGGCAATTCTTCATTCTGCTATGTGATGGCTACGCTATTGATTGTCGGCAATCTTCAGTGTCTGCAAGGTATGCTACTGGCGCAAGAGACTCACACCTTGAGTAAGGTGCTCGCGCCAACGCCTCCCATGGGATGGAACAGTTGGGACTCCCATGGCTTGCGTATCAACGAACAGCAGTTCCGCGAGAATGTGGCGGCGATGGCATCGAAACTGAAGCCCTTCGGCTATATCTACGCCGTCATCGACGAGGGCTGGTATATGGTCAATCCGGAGGACAGGCCCAAGCCCGAAATGCTGAAATATGCGGTGGACGAAAATGGCCGGTTTATCCCAGTGACTGTACGCTTCCCGTCCGCGCTGCAGAATGGCAGAAACGCTGGCTTCCATGAACTCGCGAACTCGGTCCACGCAAAGGGCCTCAAATTCGGGGTTCACATTGTTCGCGGTATTCCTCGTGAGAGTGTTCTACGCAATCTGCCGGTCGAGGGTTCAGCTTTCAAAGCTCAGGATGCCGCCGACCAGAATGACGCCTGTCCTTGGGACCCCACAAACTGGGGAATCAAGGACACAGCCGCCGGTCAGGCGTGGTACGACTCTCTCCTTCGTCAATACGCAACCTGGGGTGTCGATTTCCTGAAGGTTGACTGCATTGCGGATCATCCCTTCAAGGCCGGCGAAATTCGGCAGATCAAGCTGGCGATTCAGCGTAGCGGTCGGGACATTGTGCTGAGCCTATCGCCGGGACCGACAGCCATCGAGCATCACGCCGAAGTCGCCGACCTCGCCCAGATGTGGCGCATATCGAACGACATCTGGGACATTTGGGTTGGCAACTCGGACTTCCCCATTGGCGTAAAGAACCAGTTCGAGAACGCTGCACGTTGGGCGCAATATACAAAGCCCGGAAACTGGCCGGATGCGGACATGCTGCCGGTCGGCGAGTTGCGTCCGTACCCCGACGTGGGCCCAGGACCGCGCCATACGCGTCTGACGCCTGCAGAGCAACAGACGCAACTAAGCCTTTGGGCTATGGCTCGCAGTCCGCTGATCATCGGCGCCAATCTCACCCTGCTTGACCAGGACACTCTGCGCCTGCTGTGCAATGCCGACATCTTGAAGATCGACCAGACCGCTACTGCGTCGCGGCAAGTGCTGCACGAGGGCGATCTCGTGATATGGACTGCGGACTTACCGGGAAACCAGCATGCTTTCGCCGCATTCAATCTCGGCGAGAAGGCCATCGCTCTCGATCGCCCTTTGTCGGACTTCGTTCCGTCGGCAGTGCAGTACCACATAAGAAGCGCTTGGACCGGAGAGCGTTTGCCTGCGGGAGTTCGCGTCGGCACCACGCTTGAGGCACATGCCAGTGTCGTTCTGATGCTCGACAAAAAATAGACTCGAAGATAATTTCTCTTCGCCTTGGAACGCAGCGCTTCTGAGGGCGAAGGCGCGATCTAGAACATACGTTTGCTAGATCTCTCGAAAGGCGTATCGATGATAATGGCTCAGGTATTTCGCGCGATAAACGTTGTGAGGGTTATCGGTCCCTGGCGATTCAGTATCAGTAGTTCTCTCCTTCTCGCGATGTGCTGTTTCCTCTGGAGTCCAACGGATGCACGGGCTCAGTTGTGGGAAACTCCTCCATTGCCTCCGGGGAAATATTCGCCGGCTCCGGACGGGATGACGGTCTCGGTGGGAGCCGAGCAGGTTCATGTTTCGGTTTGCCGTTCCGCCGTTATTCACTTTGTCGCCACTCCCGAGCCGTCCAACGCGATCCGACAGAACCAGCCATGGATGCTCGATACGAGAGATTCATGTCCAGGCGCAAAGTACCAAATATCAGAGATTGCCGATGCGGTCATCCTCACAACCGACGCTCTAAAGGTCGAGTTTTCGCTGAAATGGGGAAACGTTCAATACAGCACCCTGGCAGGCGAAACCATTTTGCGGGAGCGAAACTCCATTCCTCGTACCTATGAAGCCGTCGAGTTGAACGGCGAGAAAACATTCCATGTCGAAGATAGATTTGCGCCGGACTTCTCAGAGGGTTTCTACGGTCTGGGACAGCATCAGAGTGGGTTATTCAATTACCGGGGAGCAACCATCGAGCTTGGCCAGAACAATACCGATATTGCCATCCCGTTGCTCTTGTCAAGCAAGGGCTACGCGTTGATGTGGAATACCGCTTCCCTGACTTACGTCGATAATCGCTTCCCACTTGAACTGAACGTGCGTTCGATCGCGGGGCATTCCGTGGACTACTACTTCATTTACGGTCCGGAAATGGATCAGATGATCCATGAATACCGAAGCCTCACCGGGCACACGCCGATGCTCCCCCAATGGGCGTATGGCTTTTTTCAGTCAAAGGACCGGTACGTGTCCCAAGACGAAGTCTTAGGCATAGCAAAACGTTACCGCGAAGAGCACATCCCATTGGATGCCATTGTGCAGGACTGGTTTTGGTGGAAAACAGAAGGCGATCCTATATTCAATCCCAACTTCACGGACGTCCCTGGCGAACTGAGGCAGTTGCACGATGAGCACGTTCACGCGATGTTGTCGGTGTGGGGGCTTTTCGATACGAAGTCGCAAAATTACCAGGAACTCTCCGCCAAACACTTCGATGTGCCGAATGCTCACGTGTACGACTCGACCAATCCGCAGGCGCGCGACTTCTTTTGGAACAATCTGGTCCGCCAACTGTTTTCCCAGGGCTGGGATGCATTCTGGCTCGACAGCGCAGAACCCGAAGAATACTGGCCCCACATGGGCGATGCGATTCTCAGCAACAAGCAGATTGCGATCGGCAACGGAGCCGAGTACACGAATATATTCCCGTTTACTCATACTCTTGGAATCCAGCAGCGCTGGAGAGCGACGACGAACCGGAAGCGGGTCTTTCTTCTGACGCGATCCGCTTTCTTCGGCCAGCAACGAGTTGGAGCGACGGTGTGGTCGGGCGACGTCTATGGCTCGTATTGGGGTTTGCGCCATCAGGTGGCCGCCGGGCTGAACTTCGCGCTCTCCGGTTATCCGTATTGGACAACTGACATTGGAGGCTATTGGCCGCCGCACGACAATCCTGTGGATGATCCAAAATTCCAGGAACTCTACGCACGATGGTTCGAGTACGGAATTTTTTGTCCGATTTTCCGTACTCACGGGCACCGGCCGCAAAACGAGATTTGGGCGTTCGACAAAGTTCGGCCGATCTTGGTCAACTATGACAAGCTTCGATATCGCCTGATGCCATATATCTACTCCCTCGCCTGGCGCGTGACCAATGAGGACTACACGATCCAGCGGCCACTGGTGATGGACTGGCGGACTGATCCAAATACGCGCGACATCGGTGATGAGTTCATGTTTGGTCCCGCAATCCTTGTCAGCCCGGTGCTGCAGCCAGACGCTACTCGGAAAACTCTGTATTTGCCAGATTCTCCAGCGTGGTACGACTTCTGGACGGGAACATCGCAGAAGGGAGGCCGTGAAGTTGACGCGGATGCTCCTCTCGACCACATTCCACTCTACATACGTGCAGGTTCGATAATTCCCCTTGGCCCGGAAATTGAGTATGCCAACGAGAAGCCCGCAGGACCCATCGAGCTTCGGATTTACAAGGGAGCCGACGGCACTTTCGATCTCTACCAGGATGCTGGGGACAGCTACGACTACGAAAAGGGCGCGCATGCGGTCATTCCGTTGCGCTGGTCTGAGTCAACCAATACTCTGACGATCGGTGATCGGAAGGGCGACTACTCCGAAATGCCTGCGAGTATTCGAATCAATATCGTCTGGGTATCTGCCGGGCACGGCGTCTCAGCCGCACCCGTCGCCAACCCAGACATGACTGTGGAGTACACCGGGAAGGCAACTTCGGTAGTGAAACGGTGAGATACGTTATTTCGAAACCGAGATACCAATCGGAAGCGAGTAATGTGGCCTAACGTCGCTCCGGGCGCACCGATGGTGCCCCCGGCCACTGCATTCATGTTCGTGATCCGTCTCAAAGAGAGGCATTGATGATAGCGAACAAATTCCTTTATCTGATAACTCTGGGAGTAGCCGTCGGCCTTGGGCCTCGCGTTACGGCACAAGTCCAGACTGACGTCCCTGCAGCCGTTCCCGGCGCAAAGCCCGTATCGGGCGAGCGCATAAAGATCCACGGCAAAGCTCTCGAAGGGAATTTAGAGGGCGACGCTGTTGACCGCGACGTATTCGTGTTTTTGCCGCCGAGTTATGCCAAGGAAAAGTCGCGACACTACCCGGTTGTATATGCGTTGCATGGCTATTCGATCGGTGCTGAGCAGTGGACTTACGAGATTCACGTGCCGCAGACGATTGAAGGTGCTTTCGCCCAGGGAGCGAAAGAGATGATCGTCGTGCTGCCCGATTCGAAAACCTTGCACAATGGTTCCATGTATTCGAGTTCGGTTACTACCGGAGACTTCGAGCAGTTCATCGCCCACGATGTTGTCGAATACATCGACGCTCATTACCGCACGATTCCAAATCGAGCAAGCCGCGGCCTGGTCGGTCACTCTATGGGAGGCTATGGCGCGACACGCATCGGCATGAAGCATGCCGATGTGTTCGGCAGTCTGTACATCATGAGCCCCTGCTGTTTATCGCCTCGGCTCGCCCCGAACCCAGACGTGGACAAGGCTCTGGAGGCCGTGAAGACGCCGGAAGAATCCGCCAACCTGTCTTTCTTGCCGCGGGCCACGCTCGCCACCGCAGCAGCATGGTCCCCTGATCCAAAGAATCCGCCACTGTATCTTGATCTGCCGACCAAAGACGGTCAGCCTCAGCCGGACGTGCTCGCGAAGTGGACGGCTAACTCGCCCCTTGCGTTTGTAGACCAGTACGTCGACAACCTTCGCGAGTATCACGGCATTTCGATCGATGTCGGCGACCAGGACGGATTGCGCGTCGATACCGCCAAACTGCACGAAGTTCTTGATAAGTACGGAATCGCCAACAGCTTCGAAGTGTATTCGGGCACGCATACGAGCAAGGTCGCCGATCGCATTCAGAATCACGTTATCCCATTTTTCAGTCAGAATCTCTGTTTTCAGGCGAGTTGTCGTTGACAAGCTGGGCGGATGGCTATACACGGGAAAGAGTGAGAAATAGTAACGGTCATTCTATGTCTGACTGGTTTCGATGGAACGTCGTCGGTAGTCTTTTGCCCATTCCACTCTCGAGCAACGCGAGCGGCTCGCAAGCTCTCAGTCATCGGAAAGGTTGGTTCTTAACTATTATGATTTGGCTTCCTCGATTCTGGCTTTCTCGATCGCAAGCCGTCCTTTTCGCGGTCCTGTTCTCAAGTCTTCCCCTGCTCAGTTCGGATTTTGCAATGCAGGTAACCGACAGCGGCTACCTGAGCACCCAGGGCTTCAACGTGATGCTGTACGACAGCGTCTACCACCCCATTTTCGTGGACCAGAAGAACACCGCGATGGAAATAATTCTTCATGGCGAGCGGATTGCCACGAACGGCGATGTGCGCTTGTTGCCCACACCAGAGCAGTGGGATTTGGTTGCGCTGCTCAAGGGCCGTCAGGCCGATCAGGAACAAAATCGTCTCATCGCCCAGCTGTCGTTCCCCACCTATCAGATGGACTATCATCTCGAAGTTGCGGCTGAACCCGGAGGCGTGCGGGTGGCCGTCAATCTGGAAAAGCCGTTACCTGAAAAGTTGGCCGGTCGCGCGGGTTTCAACCTGGAGTTTCTACCGTCTGTGTACGTTGACAAAACCTATGCGGTGGACGGCAGCGCATTCGGCATCTTTCCGCGCAGCCCGCAGGACCCGATGAGGAAAGTTCTGCCCTCGCCCGACGACCCCAAGAAATTACCGTATCAACAGGAATGGGATGAAGCGAAGGGGTACACTCAGCCCCTTCCGCTGATCATGGGAAAGAGCATTGTGTTCGCTCCGGAAGATCCGCTGCATCACATCAGCATCACTTCCGAAACTGCTCCGCTGGCTCTTTATGATGGACGCAATCGCGCCCAAAACGGCTGGTTTGTTCTTCGCACATTGATCCCCTCCGGTAAGACCGAGGGAGCGGTGGTCTGGCACATCCATCCGAGCGTGATCCCCAATTGGACACGACCGCCGGTCGTCGCTCACAGCCAGGTCGGCTATCCTCCCAACTTCCCGAAGGTTGCGGTCATCGAACTGGACCCGAAGTTGGATGCGCCCAAGACCGCGAAGGTGCTCCGCTTGGCCGAAGACGGCTCCTACCAGCAGGTCTTCGAAGCTCCGATCTCCGCCCCCACGCCGTGGCTGCGCTACACCTATGCAAAGTTCGATTTCTCCGGCGTAAGGGAGCCCGGCCTGTATGTCATCGAATACGCGGGCCAGAGAACCGACGTGTTTCCCATTGCCAAGGATGTGTACAGCCGTACCTGGCAATCTACCCTCGACGGCTACCTTGCGGTGGAGATGGACCACATCTCAGTGCGGGAAGGCTATCGTTTATGGCACGGCATCTCACACCTCGACGACGCGCGCCAGGCGCCGCCGAACACCCAACATTTCGACGGCGCATGGATCGGCCCAGACACTGATTCGCCGTTCGGGGCCGGCCAGCACATCCCAGGTTTGAACGTGGGCGGGTGGTACGACGCGGGTGACTACGACATTCGTGCCGAGAGTCAATACGCGGTCATTCAGGACTTGGCCCTAGCATACAAAGAGTTCGCCCTGAAGTGGGACGATCTCACAGTGGACGAGAGTGCCCGAACGGTCGAGATGCATCGACCGGACGGAATTCCAGACGCCGTGCAGCAGGTCAAACACGGCGTCCTGCAAGTGCTCGGACAGATCAATTCCATCGGTCATCCGGTTCCCGAAATCATGGAGCCCACTCTGAGGGAGTACACCCATTTGGGCGATGCTGCGTCCAAGACCGATGGACGAATCTACTCCGCGAAACTTGGGCCACACGAGGTAGATGGCAATCTCTCCGGCATTCCGGACGACCGGTGGGCGTTCACCACTAAGGAGCCGCGCCTGCAATATGGCGCCGCCGCCTCGCTGGCTGCCGCGTCGCAGGCGCTCAAGGGGTGGGATGATGCGCTCGCGAAAGAGTGTCTGGAAACCGCGATCAAGATGTGGGACGAAGAACATGCGCATCCTACCGCTATCAAACTTCCGCCAGGACTTGACCGGCCGAATTTCGCGGAACAGATCGTCCGCGGCGAGGAATGGAAAGCCACGTTGGAATTGCTGATCGCGACCAATGGCAATGAGCTCTATAAGAAGCGCATCAAGGAAATGTTGCCGTTGGTTCGACAGGGATTCGGCTACGGTGGCTGGACGGCCGTGCGCGCCCTACCCTACATGGACTCGGACTTCAAGAAGCAGCTCGAGGAGAACGTCCGATCTTATGTGGCTGAGTTGGACACCGAACTTGTGGCTACTCCTTTCGGCGTACCGCCCAGCCGCGGTGGTTGGGGCGGTTCGATCGCCGTGTCCGATCTCGGCGTCCGGATGTATTTTCTGCACAAGGCATTCCCCGAGATAGTCGGCCCGGAGTACACGCTGCGCGCCGCCAACTACATGCTGGGTACGCATCCAGTATCGAGCACGTCGTATGTCTCCTCCGTCGGGACGGTTTCGAAGCTGAAGGCCTACGGAAACAACCGTGCTGACAACACCTTCATTCCAGGTGGCGTGATTCCCGGCTACATCATCATCAAACCCGATTTCCCGGAGTGCATTGACGACTTCGGGTTTCTCTGGTTCGAGGACGAATACGTGATTGACTCCGCCAGTAGGTGGATTTTGGCAGCCAACGCAGCAGATGCGCTGGTTCAGTGACCGAGGGCATATCCATCCAAGAGACCGCGTCTTGGATGGCCGCGGTATCACGGTTAGTCAGTAAGGTCTTTGGCCCTCAGTCATGCCCGGCCAATTATCGGTTCGGAACGGTCCAGTTGGTAATCCCGCGCCGTTGAAGAGGGTCGCCGCCGGATTCGAGTGCCAAGCGTAGCGGACCTCCTTGGGATTGGGCACCGAAGGCGATGAGACAACGATCATGTCGCCCTCGATGCGTGCATCGGCCCAATTCCACTTCCGATCTTCACCGGCAATTTCGAACTCTTCCAACTTGGCGCCTTTCACAACCAGGCCCCCATCCGTGTGGACAAAGTGTAGCCGAACTGAATCTGGAAGCCGCTCGACGGAAGCGAGCGTTGGGCCAGAGTAAACGACTTTCTCGCCATACTGTTTTGCTAATGCGCATTGGGCAAGACGCTCCCCCACCGGCTGTTTATCCTTAGGATGGAGATTGTCGGGATCACCTGTGTCGATCGTAACGGCCAGGCAGGTATTGCGAACGCTGGCGGCCGTTAGCGCCTGCGACTCCCGCGTTTCTGCCCACTTGTCGTCGGTCGGTATCTCACTGCGATGCCCAAAGGCCGGCAGACTAACGATATAGAAAGGGAAATCGCCCTGCCCGAAGAGCTTTCGCCAATCCTCAATCATGGCGGGAAGGATTCTGCGATATTGGAATCCGCGCTCTGAGTTCTGCTCGCCCTGGTACCACAGCGCACCCGTGATCGAAAGAGGAGCAATGGGAGCCAGCATTCCTTCGTAAAGCACAGACGGCATCACAGGCCAGTTCTCGTACCCAATGGGCAACGGATGCGGCGGGCGAGCATCGACACTTAATTGACCTTTCCATTTGCCGGCCAATGGAATGTTCGTCTTGTCTCCCAGTTTGATGTGCAACTCTTCTGGCTTCGCAAGAAATCCACCCGTTGGCTTGGTCTTCAGAACACGAATCGCCACGACATTCTTGCCCCGCTTCAGTACACCATCCGGAATGAAATAGACGCGTTGATTTTCCACCCAGGCGCTGGCGCCGACTTGCGTTCCGTTGATGTACGCGGTATCCATGCGCTCAATCGAGCCCAAGAACAACAAGGCGCGCCCCTCCGGAATCGGGTCCGGTACGACGATCTCTTTCCGGAACCAGGCCACTGCAGGTGTCTCCGGTACATTCAAGTCGGAAAATCCGCCAGGAATGTCAACGGACTTCCAGGTCGAATCATCGAAATCCAGCGCAGCCCAGTTTCCTTTAATCCCGATGTCATACTGGTCATACCAATGCATGACGTAATTCCCATATTCGGGCGCGCCGGCCGCGGCCAGTTTTTCAAGTTCTGTCAACGGGACATCGAAGTCCTTCAGCGGACGGAGCGCGGCGGTACTCGTCCACGCCTCTGCTGGAGTTCCCCCGAGGGCGTCCACGACCAGACCAATCGGGACGTGGATTTCCCGTTGGACCTTGCGTGCAAAGTAAAACGCAACGGCTGAGACCTGATCTGCTGTTTCAGGCGAGACCCCTTTCCATGATCCCGCCACAACGTCCGTGTGGTGGTAGGCAGAATGAGGAGCGACAGAGAAGAAGCGAATCTCCGGGAAGTTGGCGGCTTTGACCTCCTCCTCGCCGTTTTTTGCAAAGCGGAGGGACACCTGCATGTTGGATTGGCCTCCGCACAGCCAGACATCGCCAACCAACACGTTGTGCAGTTCCATCGTTTGATGGCCGCTGATCTTGACCGTGTAAGGGCCGCCCACAGCCGGCGGCTGAATCTTCACCTGCCAGCGGCGATCCGGCCCGGCTACGCCGGATGCGTGTTTGCCTGAGATTTCGACCCGAACTTTGTCGCCTGGATCTGACCAGCCCCAGATGGTGTTCTTCTTACCGCGCTGCAGCACCATGTTGTCGCCGAAGATCGTGCTCACGAACGGCAGGCGCGTGGGAGTCGGCTCGGGGGGATTCTGGGCTAAAGTACTGCACGACAGCAAAAGCAGAGATCCAACCGCGATGACAAGGACGAGAGCTTTTCTAGGAATCATGAATTTAAGAACTCCGTTGAGCAAGCAATAGCTTACACACATTCATCGGCTCTCGGGTCTGCGATAATCCGTATTTCAGTGGCTAAGAAAGCGAGGACAGCATGCATTCGCAATTTTGGCGGACCATTGCGTGGCCCGTGCTTGTGCTGAGTACTTCTGGATTTGCTCAGCAATCAAACTCATGCGCCAGCCTGATGAACTTCAAAGCTCCAGGCGTCGAGATTTCAAGGGCTGCACTGATTGCGGCCGGAACCACGGAGCCGAATCCGTGGGGGCCCGGTCACAGCGCGTCGATCCCTGCATATTGCCGTGTCGAGGGCGTGATCAATCGCCGTACCGGGGTCGGCGGCGAGGAATTCGGGATCCAGTTTGCACTAGCCATGCCTGAGAAATGAAATGGCGATTTTCTCATGCAAGGTGGGGGTGGCGGAAACGGAGTGGTGATGGCGCCTCTTGGTCTAAATGCTGCAGGAGACACGCCCGCCCTTATGCGCGGGTTCGCGGTGGTTAGTACAGATACAGGTCATAAGAGCCATCGTGGACCATTCGACTTCGATTTCATCAAGGATGAGCAGGCTGATCTGGATTTTGCGTATCTCGCCAACGCTCAGGTCGCCGCGCTGGCCAAACAACTCATCGCGCAGTACTAGGGAAAACCAGCGGCCTTTTCCTACCTCTCCGGGTGCTCCACCGGGGGCCGCGAAGGCATGATTCTCACGCAGCGCTATCCCGCGGCTTTTGACGGAATCATCTCGGGTCATCCTGCCATGCCCACCGGATTATCCAACCTGGCGATCGGTAAATGGATCCCCGTCGCGTTCAACCAAATCGCTCCAAAAGATGCCGATGGCAAACCAATCATCGTGCAGGCAATCACTGACAATGATCGTAAGCTGATCACCGATCCAGTGCTGCAAAAGCGCGATGCCAAAGACGGAGTGGCCGATGGCATCATCTCGGATCCGCTTGGGTGCGACTTCGATCCCGCAGCGCTGACGTGCAAGGAAGGGAAGAGCGAAACGTGCCTGAGTCCAGAGAAAGTCGCCGCAATCAAGAAAGCCGTTGCTGGCCCAATTACCTCGGGCGGTATCCAGGTATAACCCGCCTTCTTGTACGACACAGGCGAGCGGTCCCATCCGCGGGATTCTGTCGCCAGGACCAGGCATATTCGGACCCCCAACCACCGCGATGGAAGTCGATGTCGAGAAAGAAGCGCTCGTGGATATTCAACCCTCGTTGACTCGATGTCCACGAACTTGACTACGTTCTCCGGGCATGGAGGGAAGCTGATCTTCTACCACGGCGACAGCGATCCTTGGTTCTCCCCGCTCGACACGTTCGACTGCTACGGTGGACTCGAAGCCGTCTCTAAGCGGAGCCGGTTTTATTTTGTTCCCGGCATGGCGCACTGCGGGGGAGGCGCCGGCTTGGATCAGTTTGATCTTTTGGGTACGATGGTCGCCTGGGTGGAAAAGGGAACCGCCCCTGCGTCAGTAATCGCGACCGGCAAGGCGTTCCCAGGATGCAGTCGACCGCTCTGCCCCTATCCGAAGGTCGCTCACTACAAGGGACAGGGCGATACGTAAGAGGCAAACAACTTCGTATGCCGTTGAGCAACTACTTGTAAGGACGCTGCGGATCGAGTACAGCATCTGCAACAGCTGTGCCCGCAACAGCTTCTCCGGCGCAATCGACGGACGCCCCACTCTGGTATACATCGCGTCAAACTGCGCCGATAACTGCGGCAGCACCTCGTCCACCATGGCCCGGATCGCACGCAACGGATGCTCCGTCCGCACCCGTGCCTCCGGCGATAAGTAACTGAAGATCTGATTCTGCGGTCTCGATTTTCGCGGTCTTCGGGCTCCGCAGTGGATGCAGGTGTTGCAATACGTCATTACATAGCAGGAAGTGATGACGGCTTAGATTTTCAAGCGATATGTAGCTTGCAGAAGGAACCCACGTCCGAAAGATTACACTGGATTGAGAATACAGCATTTTTAAAAATAAGAGTGTCTGTAAGTAATTGATAATACAATACATGGTGGAGGCGGCGGGAGTCGAACCCGCGTCCGAAAATGTTACTGGTCAAGAGACTACATGCTTATTCGCGTTCATGCCCCAGTCATTAGGTGTTTCCACCCTGCCCGGGACGTTCGCGGCGCACGCTCAGAACGGACAAGAAACGCTAGCCGCTAGCCTGAGATCTTAACCTCCCCGCCCAGACGTAACGGAGAAGAGCAGCCCTCTGTGTGACGTTCGCTCACAGCCCAAGGGCGAAGCTGTGGAGAACGGCTGCCTAATTAATTAGGCTGCGTATGCCATTTGTTGATTGGCAATTATCATTTTGCCCACGATTACGGGTGTGTGCACCCCGGCATGCCTCTTGGCCGCAAGCATCTCCGTCGAAGCCGTGACGCCCCCACTGGTGGGATTGGCCATAGTCAAAGAGCTAGTTCCAGACTAGGGCGCACACCGCTGGAAGTCAATCGGGACCTTTGGGGGTGATGTCAAGCTGCCTGTGTAAATAGGTTGAGGGTGCGGGTTTTCCATTCCAGGTTGAATCTCTGGAAGATGGAGTAGAGGATGCGGTTGACACTGGCTACATTCACAAAACAAACCATGGGCCGGGTGCGGCGGCGCACTTCGACGAAGCAGCGCTCGATCACGTTGGTGGTGCGCAGCTTCTTACGCAGGTGCGGGGGGAAAGCGAACGCCGAAAGCAGTTCCGGCAGATCGCGCTCCAACTGGCGCACCATGGGACCGTACTTCCCGCGCCAACGGGCGCGGAAGGCGCGAAAAGCGGCTTCGGCCTGAGCGCGGCTTTCGGCCAAATAAATCGCCTGCGCTCCCGCTTTCACGTTGTCGTAGTCGGCCTTCTTCACTTTCTCCAGAATGTTGCGCATCTTGTGGGCCCAGCAGCGCTGATGCCGCACTCGCGGATAGACGGTGCGGATCGCCGCCGCCAGTCCGGGACAGCCGTCGGTGACGATCAGGCCCAGCGCCTTGCCCTCCAGCCCGCGCCGATACATATCCTCCAGCAGCCCTTCCCAGTCCGCTTGACTCTCGCCCTGACTCCGCAAAAACGCCAGCAGATGGCGGGTGCCGTCACGCCGCACTCCGTAGGCCACCAGCATCTGCACCCGCTTGCGCCCCGCCGGACGCCGCACCCGCAAGCTCACTCCGTCCAAAAACAGATACGCGTAGTTGTCTTCCAACCGCGCCTGGTGGAACTGGCGCACCACTCCGTCCAGATCCCGCGTCAGCTTCGACACCGTCTGCGGGCTCACCACCTCTTCGGTCACCGTGGCCACCACCCGCCCCACTTGCCGCGTCGAGATGCCGCGCAGAAACGCCTCCCGAATCAGCATCGACACATCTTCGGCGCGCCGCTGAAAAGGTTCCAGCCCTCGCGGCAGAAAACTCTTCCCTCGGGTGCGCGCCACGCGCAGCCGGATCGTCCCCAACCGAGTCACGAAATCCCGTTCGTAGTAGCCGTTGCGATAGGGCTGCCGCCGGCTGCGCCGCCGCTGATACACTTCGCGCACCGCATACCGGTCCCGCTCCCGCCGCGAATCCGCCTCCAAACGCTCTTTCCACAGCCGCTTCGTCTCTCCGTACACATCCCCCCAGAAACTCTCTCTCATCTCCGCCAGAAAATGTTGGTAATGCTCCGTGATTGGGATTATCTTCGCCATCGGGTGTAGGTCTCCTTTCCAGGAACGGCTTTAGCTTGTGAGGCCAAAGCCAACTTACACCCTCTCGCTTTTACACAATCAAAGTTACGTCACCACTTTGGGTCTTTAGGGCTTTATTAGCCGTCGCCTCTACGCGCGGGCACCGACGCAATTAGCATTCGCATTTGCCTGACCCAATTGTGAAGAATCAGCCAGCATCATTGCTACTTCTCATATCGGATGTTGCGGATTTCGATGGTGAATGTCTTAGGGTGCTCCGCACCCGTTTGCTCCCTGTTCAGCTTAACCCCATTTGACTCCCATTTAATCAGCCAGCCAAAGCCGCCCACGACTCGCTTGAACTTGTCATCGGGTATCTTTGACAGGTCGGCATCGAACGGCAGCCATTCTGCCTTAAGATGCCTAGTCCCGAGACTCCTATCAATCGTATTAGGATAGGGAAACTTCGCCTGATCCTTTGTAGTCAGGTTCCGTTTGTCCCCCCCGATCACAAATGCCACGTCAACTTCGCCATCAGCGCTACGCGCCTCCCATTTAATAGCGCCATGACAGCTCCTTAGATCGTAGCCACCGTCAGGGTCAGTGCCCCAGTTATTTTTCGGGTTGAGATACATGACCCCTCCGAATTGAGCTGGGTGGGAGCTTAATTGCCCATCGGTGTACTTCCAGTCCCACTCGTGAGGCCCGTTCCCTTCCGTCTTGTAGGTATAACGGACGAAACCAGTTTGTTCGCTGATGGTCATATCGCCTATATCCCCCATTTTCCCCACAGGGTAATAATTGTCATCAACAGAAAACGTAGCGACGTTCCCTATCGGCTGCCCAGTCTCGGCAACGGAAGCTCGTTCCGTTCGAATACTCGCGGCCAATACCGTCAAAAACAGTGTTATCGCAAAGAGAAACATGACGGAACGCTTACGGATTACCAATTTCACACGCTCGATGTTAGTCTTGGGTTTCATAATTTTCCACTCCTTGCCCAACTGTATGACTCCGCTAATAAACGATAAGATGGCCGCTGGCGCGGCAAAAATCTGCGTAATCAATCCCCCCAGACCTAACATGAAGTGACGCGAGGCAAGCACAAGGCCCGTTAGAATGATTACCATCACAACCACGGAAATGATGAACCAGAAAAACGCGTAATTCACCCACCATCTCAATTTCCCGTGCCCGTCCTGCGGGTTGCGTCTTACGTCTGAAGAGGCATTGGGTTCGAGTCCTCTTAATCTCTGCTCATGCTTCTCCCGGCGCATCTCAATGATCAGATTGACGACGGCATTCCCTACAGTACCGGCCAAACCTATAAGAGCGATGACGATTGCTATTGCCGCACTATCGTGTGCCACGCGGGTAGCCTCCCGAGTCGAATGTCACACCAAATAGGCCCAAAGGCTTTTGCGGGCGAAAGCAAGACCCCACAACTCCTTTGCAGTTGATCCTCAATTAGCCCTCGGCGGACAAAGTCACCTCCATCAACGGTTGTCGAGAGAGCACTAACTCCTCTGGTCATCGTGGCCTTCACCGGTACCATGCCCCGAGGCTAAAGGTAATTCCGACCCGCACATCATAATCGGGGATCCAAGCAGGAGCCGATTGGCGGTAGTAGTAAGCGACATGCATATATTCAGTGTAGATGGCGAATCGATTGAGCCATCCACTGTCTTCTGCCCAGCGGTTGAGCGCGGGGGCAAAGCGAATTCCTCCACCCGTCACCAGTTTATTCTCCCAATAGTAGGTCTCGTTGTCTGTCAACGAGCTCTCCAAGGCGGCGTACGGCGTGAAGGCGGATAGAAGATGCCGTTCAGGAATCCGAACTCCAGCGCGAGCCGCATTTGCGAGGATTCCGGTATCGTAATGGGGAGCAAACTCGTTGGCCGACTGCCACCACACCCCGCTCCATATCTCCGCCCACCAGAATTTATTCAAATCATTGACGTGGCGAGCGCGCCAGTATTCAGCGCCAAATCGAATCTGTTTGCGCGGGAGCCCACTGTAACCCCAGTAATCCAGCCGGTTGTACTCGCTGAACAAACGGAGCGGGCCTAGTACCTTACCCACTACGCTGTAGGGTTTCCGAAAGGCCGAGGAGCTAAATGGATAAACCTGAAAACCAACCCCTGGGCCCCCGAGCCAGCCGTTCTCCCAAGATTCAGGCTGCGAGGCGCCGATCCCTGTGACACGCAGATATGGTCCCCAAGAGAATTTCTTGCGGAATGGCGGGAGCCACACCTCAACGCGTGTGTCCCATTGTCCAACGGCTGTATCGTGGTGTGCTTGGAAGAACTGTGTTTGGTGATAACCCACATCGAAGGTTCCTGCAAACGTCACATACGGGTCAAACCCGGGAGCCTTGTCGGACTGCGCTGCGCTTGCCGCACTAAGCAGCAAGGCAAATGCTAGCCCAAATGCGAGGTTCGGAATTGGTGTTGGGGTTGACCGCCGGCAAGGCCGAAGGGACACAACAACACCGCAGCGAGCCATCGGGCTCCTCCAGACGGTTAAGTTGCCCCCTCAAAAACAGGTTAATTGGAATTCAAGACGCTCACGGTGTCAAATGAACAGCGCGTGAAATTCCACAATGCCGCCTTGATATGCTATGCATCGCTATGCAAGAATAGCATGCATGAGAAAGAACGCGGCACCTGAGGCGAGCACGGGCTCGGACGCGGTTCGTCGCCACGCCTATGAGAAATATATTTCTGCCGCGCGCCGCCGGAGAGAGAAGACCGTGGCCATTAACGTGGGGGAAGTGCACCGCGCTTTGGCGCTCAACAATCGGGTGCCGCTGGTGTGCGCGGCCCTTGGATCGAAAAAATTCTTGACCGAGCACGGGCTGCGCATCTTGTCGAAAACGGGGCCTCCATCCGGACAAAGCACCACCGTCACATTCACCTACGAAATCGTTAACGACAGCGAAAGACCTGCGGAAGGCCTTGACGGTTTTCTGGCGCTTCGTGGAATTGGAAAAGAAATGTTCGCGTCCCTTGGGGGCGGCGAGGCTTTTCTCCGCCGGGAGCGGGCTGAGTTTTCCCGCGCCATGAAAACTCGGGAGGCTGAAGGCGCGCCAGACAAGCGATGAGCCGAATTTATTGGGACACAATGCTGTTCGTCTACTGGATTGAGGACCATCCGCGTTACGCTAAACTTGTCCGCCAACTGCTGCTGAAAATGGAAAAACGGCAGGATCAGCTTTGCACCAGTGCCTTTGCCGCCGGCGAGGCTCTCGTTGGTCCAAGCAAGGCGGGCAATAGGGAAGCCGCAACGAAGATGCTAAATGTTTTTCGCTCCCCGTTCGTAGAAGTCATTCCGTTCGGCCTGGAGGCCGCGGAGCACTATGCCAGCATTCGCGCTAACCAGTCGCTTTCGCCCCCCGACGCGATTCACCTCGCCTGCGCGGCGCAGGCGCACATCGATCTATTCCTGACGAATGATGACCATCTGATTGGCAAGGTAATTCCCGGAATCCAATTCATCGCCGGCCTGGACTCAAACATTCTTTAGCGCAGCCCTTCCAGCAAGCATTGCCTCCAGCTTCGCCTTCGCCTCCGGCCACTCCGCATCCAGAATACTGAAATACACCGAGTCGCGGACCCGACCGGTCCAGGTGATCAGATGCTTGCGCAGCGTGCCTTCCTCTTTTGCGCCGAGGCGCAGGATGGCGCTGCGCGATCTCTGATTCAGCGCATCTGTTTTGAGTTCTACGCGCATGCATTGCCATACCTCGAAGGCGTGGCGCAGCATGAGATATTTGGCTCCTGTGTTCGCCGCAGTACGCTGCCACGCCGGCGCGAGCCAAGTAGAACCAATCTCCACGCGGCGGTTGACGCGGTCAATGTTCATAAAGCGAGTGCTGCCGATTACTCGACCGGAACTGCGCTCGATCGTTGCAAACACTACCGATTCGCCGCGTTCTTGCTCGGCAAAGGCCTTCTGCACAAGATGCTGAAAGTCCTCAAGCGTCTTCATGCGGTAGGGAATCCACCGAAAAATATCGTCGAGACTGTCCTGGGCAATTTCCCAGAAGATCTCGGCGTGCTCGCGGCGAATTGGTTCGAGGCGGACCACGGAACCTTCCAGCGTGACCGGCGTGTCGATATGCAACGGAGAAGCGGCCAAACTCATCGCTCATTCCTTCCCGATCACACCATTATCTTGCATCTTGCGGCTGTTTGCGGCATCTCTAGTACCACGCCGTATCTATAGAATGAAGGGCAACGGCGCTTACCGGCCATGATGTCATCCGTCCAACACGGTACACACGGGCAGTGTCAGGAGTGTCGCCGGTGAAATCGCAGTGTCTGCCGTTTTCTCAAATCCCGCACACCGCACGGCTTTTCACGGACCTTCTCGCATATTTCCCCCACGTTCGGCCTTTTTATCCCCACTCCCCGCATTTCGGAGAATGGTTCAAGTCACAAGCGTCCGCGCTGGAGTACGATTCCGTGCGCCGCGAGCGCGTCGGAGCGATTCTCGAACGGCAAAGTAAATCGTGGGACGCTTCGCCGCAGACTTTCTCGAACCTAAGCCGCCTGCGCCGAGGCGCTGCCGCAATCGTGACTGGGCAACAAGTCGGCCTGTTCGGCGGCCCGATGTTTGCCATTTACAAGGCTCTGACGGCGGTTAAGCTGGCGGAAGAGGCCACGGCAGCGGGCGTCGATTCGGTCCCTGTCTTCTGGCTCGCCACTTACGATCACGATCTCGCGGAGGTGAATCACGTCGCCATGCCCGGCGCTGACGGCCTGCTGCGCACGCTCACCACTTCCAGCCACAGCATTGCGGGCGCTCCGGTGAGCGAAGTGCGCCTGGGCGAAGAGATCCTGCCGGTGGTGGAGGAAGCCGCACGGTTGCTGGGCGATTCTGAAGCTGCGCAAATCCTGCGCGAGTCGTATCGTCCGGGCGAAACCTTGGGCACGGCATTCGCGCGCTTCTATGCGCGGCTGTTCGGGGCGTGGGGAGTGATAATTCTCGACGCTTCCGATCCCGAACTGCATCGTGTCGCGGCGCCTATTTATCGAAAGGTGGTGGAGCAGGCGCCCGAAATCGCGGATGTGCTGCTGACTCGCGGACAAGCACTCGAAACCGCTGGCTATCACCAGCAGGTGAAGGTCACTTCGTCGTCGGTTCTGCTGTTAACTTTGCAAAAAGGGGTGCGGACGCCAATTCAACGACGCGCGAACGGACGCGCCGAGGAATTTGTGATCGCCGGCGATTCTGCCGAGAGACTGTCAACCGCCGAATTGCTCGATCGCATCGGAACGTTTCCGGAGAGATTCAGTCCTAACGTGCTGTTGCGCCCGGTGGTGCAGGATTATCTTCTGCCTACACTCGCCTACACCGGTGGCGCGGCCGAGGCGGCTTATTTTGCGCAAGCGGGCGCGGTGTACGAAAAACTTCTGGGCCGGGTGACGCCGATTGTGCCGCGCTTTTCGGCCACGCTGGTCGAGCCCAAGGTACAGCGCTGGCTGCGTCAATATGGCATCACGGTGCTCGATGCATTCCACGGGCCTCAGGCGCTTCGCCACTTGCTGGCCGCCCGTACTCTGCCGGCGGATTTGCATGAAGCCTTCGAGCGGGCGAATAAGTCGGTGGGAGAATCTTTTTCCAGCCTGCACGAGGCGCTGGCCAAACTCGATCTCACGCTCGTCGAGGCCAGCCAGACGGGCGCCGCAAAAGTTCGCTACCAACTGGACCGGCTCCGGGAACGCGCCATGGCCGCCGAATTACGACGCAGCGAGGTGGTGAGCCGCCACGCGGAAGCGCTCAGCCAGGCGCTTTATCCCGAAAGCGCGCTGCAAGAGCGCGGCGTGGCCGGAGTGTATTACGTTGCCCGCCAGGGAACGGAGTTTCTGAAGAATATTTACGACACCATGCACACCGATTGTCTGGACCACCAAGTTTTGGAGTTGTAGCGCCCACTGCTCCTGTTCTTCGTTTCTATTGCTGCAGCCAGTCTTCCAGTTGTTCCACTGATTCCACGCGCGGTTCCTGCCGGTCGCGGTACGCGCCAGAAACATCAAACAGGACCGCCTGCATGCCTGCGTTGCGCGCTCCGATGTAGTCCACCGAGTAAACGTCCCCTACATACAGGCTCTCGCCGGCGCGCGCGTTCATGGTTTTGAGCGCGGCCTCAAAAATTTCGAGACGCGGTTTCTCGAATCCCACAACTCCCGAATCCGTGATGCTCTCAAAGCAGTCGGCAATGCCGCAGCGGGCGAGCACCCGCTCAATCTTGCCGTCGGCGTTGGAAATTACGGCGATACGGAACTTCGCTCCAATTCGGTCGAGGGCCGCGCGCGTACCCGGCAGGATCTGATCCCAATTTGCCGAGTTTTGCGTATTTTGCACCAACTCCTGCACCAGTCCATCGCGACTCTCACCGAGGCCCGCCAGCAAGTAAGAGTGGAATGTCCACCAAAACCCGTGATCGACTCGACCACCCTGCATGCCCCGATCAAACTCGTTCTTGGTCCTGCGCTCCAGTGCCTGCCACTGATCGAGCGTGGGATGACGATCGATCGAGATCGGGGCCAGCATTTTCGCCCGGTTGGGGAACAGTAGGGTGTTGCCAACATCAAAGAAAATGACGCGCCGTTCAACCATCTTTTCATCTTACTGAAACGTCGCAGGGAACACATTGCGGAAGCCTGCGTCAGGTTTTCGAGCCGCAACCCGCTGCGGACCGTTACTATAGGCGATGCCTAGCTCTTTTCGATTCGTGACCAGCGCGAGAAAAAAATGTAATATCCAATCACTTGGCCCGGTTCCGGGGCTTCTTCTTGCCGTAACGGTATGCTAATGGCTCTTTCTTCAACAACTGGGCTGGCCGCGGCTCTCTCGCGCACCAGATTTGCGGCACTCACCATTTTCCGCGCGGTACACGCCCCGTCTGCGCTGGTTGCGGCCCTGGTTTTCTTGGAGCGGCACTCCAGCCGCCGCAACGATATCTACAATATTCTCTGGGCCGTGGTTTTTGGCTTCGCCACGCTGAACATCTTGAGCCTGGCGGCCCGGCGCTTCGAACCGAACCGCCGCGGGCTTACTTTCGGAGAGCTGATGGCGGTGCTCATCGTCCTGCTTTCCATCTTTCTGCTGGGATGGGAATTGCTCAGCGTTTTCCGCATCTTCCCGATCAAACTGAACCGCTGACCGCCCCCGCCTGGCCAATTTTGCGGTATGATTCGCAAAATGGCCAATAATCCCTCCAACTTCGAAGTTACCTGCCCGTGCTGCAGCGCCCTATTGAAAGTGGATACGGAAACCCGCGCCGTAATCGCCCACACCGCCGCGGTGAAGCCCCGTATGTTTAACGACATGGAAGATGCGGCCCGCGCCATGAAGGAACAGGATACGCGCCGCGAATCCATCTTCCGGCAATCGGTCGAGGCGCAAAAGCATGCTTCCGAACTGCTGGAAAAAAAGTTTCAAGAGGCTGTGAAGAAGGCCAAAGAATCGCCTGACACCGGCAAGCCGATCCGTGATTTCGACTTGGATTAAACCTAGCCACGGATTTTCACGGATACTTCTCTCCGATCTCAAATTCTTGATGGTTAGGATTTTTCCGGGCAAATCGGCGTGGATCCGTGGCGACGAAGGTGACTTTGCCAAGATCAATCCGCTGCCGCTTCGAATGCGGCAGCGGCTTGTGGCGCAGGCCGCAGAAAAGCGGTGCGCTCCATTTCAAAAGCCTCCAGGTTGGCGCCCATGGCATGTTCGTTCCAGCCCAGCACGGCGCCGATGCGCAACGCGGCTTCGCGGCTGCACGATTCCGACCAGCACGCGCCCAGCGCCACCGGCACCCGGCGTAACAATACGTCGGCCAAGGTCACTGCGTATTCTCTGCGATACGCTTCCACGACTTCCGCGATGACGTGGGAGGTATGCGGACAGATCGGCGCCCGGAGTTCCGCGCCTACCAGCGCCATGCGGGCGATGTCGGCAGCGCGTTTGCCGTGCCACTCCAGCATGCCCCGCGCCGATTCCTCGCTCACGGCGCCAATGCGCGCAATCTCCAGCACAGCGTCGTCCAGCAGGGGATCGAGTGCGGTTCCTGGGCCCATCGCCCCGGCATTCGGTTCCGTCGGCTTTGATCCGATCTTTCGCGCGCACTCGCGGGCCAGCGAAGCGGCAGTCGTCAGTTTGCCGCCGATCACGGAAAGCATGTGCGCCGCGCCGTCATCCGCGTGGTCGTGCAGAATGTGACGGCGCGTAACCGCGGAAGGCTGATTGTCCGGGGAATACGGCAGCGGCCTTACTCCGGCGAAGGCGTGCTTCACACTGTGCGCCGAGATCTTCGCCTTGGGAAACAATTGCGCTACGGAGCGCACGAGGTAATTGATTTCATCTGCCGAGGGCACGGTTTTTCCGGGATCGCCGCTGTCGGCAACTTCCGTTGTCCCCACCAAAATCTGGTCATTCCACGGAAGAACAAAAAACGGGCGTCTGTCCACGGCCTCGGTGTAAACCGCCGTATTCGGCGATCCCGAAAACCGCGGCAGAATAATGTGTGAGCCGCGCACCCCGCCCAGCATCGGCTTACCCATTCGGATCGAAGAACGCTGGCACACGCGGTCGGCCCACGGCCCGCTGCAGTTAATCACCCAGCCGGCGTCCACGCGTTCGTCCCGGGCGGTGATCTGGTCGCGCAACAGCACTCCGTGAACCCGGCCATGCGACACGTCAACCGCGAGCACTTCCGCGTGATTGCGGACGACCGCCCCGGCCTCCACCGCCTCCATCAACCATTCTGCGACCAGACGCTCGGGAAATTCGCATTGCGCATCTTCATAATCGAAGAACGACCAGCGGTGCCCCGCGTCCAGCGCCCGCTCCAAGCGTTTCAATTCCATCTCGGTGGCGTTCGCGCCGGGCGGTTTTCCCGCCATGCGCTGGTAGAGCCACAATCCCGCGCGCACTTTCATCGCGCTACGCTGGCTGGTCTCGTTCAAAAGCAGCAGGAAGTGTATGGGATGCACCAGATGAGACCGTTCCCGCAGCAACGACTCCCGCTCGCGCAACGACTCCCGCACCAGGCCCAACTCACTGTGCTCCAGATAGCGCAACCCACCGTGGATGATGCGCGTGGAGCGGCTGGTTACTCCCGACGCGAAATCATTCTGTTCCACCAGCAGCGTGTGTTTTCCGGCGCGAGCGCACTGCCGGGCCACGGCCACGCCGTTGATGCCGCCGCCAATCACCACCACGTGAAAGTGCTGGCCTTCCAGGCTTGCTCGTGGATTTACTGCTAAGGTCATGTGTTATCAATTAGATGCGGAATTTACAAGAAAAAGAGACTCTGAAGCCATGGATCTGCCCGCTTACACTACCACCTTTAGAGTGTGCATCGCCCCCGTCAGCCGGAGTAGGTAACCTTGGTGTCGTGCAATCCCTGACCAAAGGTCGTAGCGCGAATCATCCAAAGTTCCGTAATGGGAGTGTAGAACATACTGGCCCGTACGAAAGCTGCCGGGGCATCTGTGATGCGCTTCTGCCATGGTGGCGCATTGCCGGTTCCGTCGCGGCTCATTTAGAGTGGTTGCGAATGTCCACAACCGGCGAACGTTTCGAACGCGCAGTCGCGATCATGGAGCGCCTGCGGGCTCCGGGGGGGTGCCCCTGGGACCGCGAGCAGACCTTCGATTCCATCAAGGCTTACACATTGGAAGAGACGTATGAAGTCCTGGAAGCGATCGATAACCGCGATTGGAATGAACTTCCCGGTGAACTCGGCGACCTGCTGCTGCAAGTGCTCTTTTATTCCGAAATGGCGAAAGAGCAGGGAACGTTTTCCATTGATGACGTTCTCGACCGGCTCTGCAGCAAGCTTGTGAACCGGCATCCGCACGTGTTCGGGGATGCGAAAGCGGACACTTCGGCCGACGTAAAGCGCAATTGGGAGGCGCTGAAAACTGAAGAACGCAAGAAGCGGCTGGGCGAGAGCGGGGAGGCAGCCGGGGGCGCGGGAAAAGCGGCGGCGCAGGCATCGATCCTGGCCGGCATTTCTTCGTCCATGCCATCGTTGCTGGAGGCGCAAAAGCTCAGTTCGCGCGCGGCGCAGGTTGGTTTCGACTGGCCGAACATGGAGGGTTTGTTCGACAAACTCTCCGAGGAGACTTCGGAGCTGCGCCAGCATTTGCGGGAATTTCCGGCTCCCGGTCCGCGCCCCGAAGGCCGCGGCGTCGCCGGTTCGGGACGCCAGAGCATTCCCGAAGAACTCCGGATGCGGCTGGAAGAAGAAGTCGGCGATCTTTTCTTTGTGCTGGTCAATATTGCCCGCTATCTCGCGCTCGATCCAGAATCGGCGCTGCGCAAAACCAATCGCAAGTTCCGCCGCCGCTTTCAATGGATGGAGCAGCGCCTGCACGAAAGCGGAACCGCTCCCGAACGCGCTTCGATGGAGGACCTCGAAGCCCTGTGGCAGCAGGCAAAGCAGCAGGAGAGGCAGCCGTGAGCGTGGATGCAATCGTGGTCCGCCGCTGTCAGGGTCTGGACGAATTGCGGGCGTGTGTCAACTTGCAAAAAGAAATCTGGAGCTTCAGCGATGCCGAACTAGTTCCGCTGCGCATGTTCGTCGTAGCAGAAAAAGTTGGCGGACAAGTGATGGGCGCTTTCGAGCGCGGGGAGATGGTGGGCTTCGCGCTCTCGGTGCCGGGCACGCGCTCCGGCCGCATCTATCTTCACTCGCACATGCTGGCGGTCGGCAAAGAGCACCGCAACAGCGGGCTGGGCCGGCGGCTCAAGCTGCTGCAGCGGGAAGATGCCCTCGCCCGCGGCATCGAGTTGATCGAGTGGACCTTCGATCCACTCGAGATCAAGAATGCCTATCTCAACATTGAAAGACTGGGAGCGATCGCGCGCCGCTACAACATCAACCAGTACGGAGTCACATCATCGCCCTTGCAGGGCGGACTTCCCAGCGACCGGCTGATCGCCGAGTGGTGGCTGAACTCCAGGCGCGTGGAGATGCTGCTGGCGACCGGAAAGAATCCGCCATTCGACCGGCAAGTCGCGATTGAGGTTCCCGCGCAGATTTACGAATGGAAAGCCGCGGCTGAAACCCGGAGCCAGGCGCAGCAAGTGCAGGAACGTAACCGCAGCCACTTTCTGCAAGCTTTTGAACACGGGCTGGCCGTGCTAGGCTACCAACGCGATTCCGCAGGCAACGGCCATTTCCTGCTTGGTAACTGGGATGAGAAGTGGTCGTATGCGTCGCAAGATTGATTTCACCACAGAGACACAGAGGCGCAGAGAAAATCTTTAGATAATAAAATCCAACAATCGGTTTTCTCTGTGACTCTGTGACTCTGTGGTGAAATTGGTTTAGCTCATACATTATGAAAATTGAAGCCATCACTCTCCGCGAGATCCACATGCCGCTCGTCCATTTTTTCGAGACGAGTTTTGGGCGCGTCTACAGCCGCAGGATCCTGCTGCTCACCGCGAACTGCGACGGAGTCAACGGCTGGAGTGAATGCGTGGCCGGCGAGGAGCCTTTCTACAGCAGCGAATGGACCGAAAGTGCATGGCCGACCATTACTCGCCACCTCGCCCCGGCGGTGCTCGGACGCAACCTCGACTCGGCGCGCGATTGTGCGGCGCTTTTTGCCAGGGTCCGCGGAAACCGCATGGCGAAAGCCACGGTTGAAAATGCGTTGTGGGACGCCGAGGCGAAACAGAAGAACCAGCCTTTGTGGAAGCTATTGGGAGGCACGCGGACGGAAATTCCGTGCGGCGTCTCCATCGGCATTCAGGATTCGGTGGAACAGTTACTCGACAAAATCCAGGTCGAACTGGCCGCCGGCTACCGCCGCATCAAGATCAAAGTCAAGCCGGGCTGGGACGTGAACGTGCTGGAGAAAATTCGCTCGCGCTGGGCCGGCATCACGTTGAGCTGCGATGCCAACTCGGCTTACAGGCTCGATCAGGTCGAGCACCTGCGGACCTTCGATCAGTTCAACCTGCTGATGATCGAGCAGCCCCTTTGGGACGACGACATTTTCTACCATGCGCGCCTGCAAAAAGAACTGCGCACCGCGATCTGCCTCGATGAATCCATCGTCAGCGCGCGCGCCGCAGCCGTTGCCGTGGAAACCGCGGCGTGCCGCATCATCAACATCAAAGTGGGACGCGTCGGCGGGTTCACCGAAGCCAGGAAAATACACGACATCTGCCAGGCGCAGAAGATTCCCGTGTGGTGCGGCGGTATGCTGGAATCGGGTATTGGCCGCGCCCACAACATCGCCCTTTCCACTCTCGAAAATTTCAGCCTGCCGGGAGACGTTTCCGCCTCCAAGCGCTATTGGAAGGAAGACATCATCGATCCGGAAGTGCAAGTTTCACCGCAAGGCATGATTGCGATTAGCGACCAGCCCGGAACAGGCTATCGAATCAAAGAAGACCTGATCGAGAAGTTGACAGTAAGGAAGGAAACGCTGCGCGCATGACGCCGGAAGCCACCTCACGAATGGTGGTTGGTGTAATGGCCTGGGTACGTCAGTCACGCTAGTTGGATCGCTTATGAGTCATAGCGTTGAAAAAACTGATAGTTGAAAGGCCTCGCGCCCATCGCTTTTGCAAGTTCATCCCCGACTTGATTGATGAGTATCGGTTTATCGATGTTGTTGAAGGCACTTCCTTCAAGACCGAAATACAGAATCAATCTGTGTCCGCGCTCGGAAAGCTCTCCTTTATGTATGCCTCGGGTGTCGGCCAACGTTATCGATCCTGCGGGTGCCGTCAGATGAAGAATTCTGTCGGAGCATATCTCCGTAACTTCTTTGTCACTCAGATTCATTCGACCAGTTAACCGCTTGGTCAAAGATCGGGTCTGCCTGTTGGGCTTATGCGAACCCTTAACGTAGACGAAATGCGGGGTCTCTAGCGTTGTGTCTGTCAGGTTCACGCCGACTTTCAGCCATCGCAAACATCCCGAGTCCACATGAAAGGGTCGAGGCCGAAGCCCAGGAGGAACGGACTCTGTGTCCCACCACATATCGGGTTTTGTAACCACAGGGAACACGCCCAGGTAGCGTGCTGCGATCGTCAGAAGATATGGATCGCACAACAAAGATTGAACGTAGTGATTTTCTAATAATAGGGATCGAGGGACCTCGTAGATTGAACAGCGGGGCTGAGCGGGATTGATTCCATCACTCGTTCCCGTGTCTACAATTGGAATCGTAGATTGACTACCCGGGATCTGACTGTTTGGAAGAGGTCCGAATGTAGTCGTTTTCAGCGGGCAGGACAATGCCAACTCATGGAGGCTCTGAATTGCGTCCTTCGTGAGTCGCGCCGGAATAACAACGACGCCGTCCTCTTTGAGAGTACGAACAACTCCCTCGATTCTCGGGTCAAAAATGCCGGCGTGACCTTCGAGAGATGCTCCATCCCAACCGAATCTTATGTCAGCCTCTTTTCGCTTTGATTCAAGAATCCGGAACAGAATGTCGTTAGACCGCCCATCGGTGTAGGCATAGAGCTTCTGTACGATGCTGTTACTCTCTGGTGCTGGTTGTCCACGACGCCAGTATCGCCAAATCCCTATGCCAAAAGCGCTGAGGTCATGCAGAGCTTTCCTAACGACAACCATGCGGCACCGCCTTTGAAACTCAGGAAGTATAGGACTATTTCGTGGCCGTTACCAGCCTCTTGAAGGCGAGGTGATGTCAAGCTGCCTGTGTAAATAGGTTGAGGGTGCGGGTTTTCCATTCCAGGTTGAATCTCTGGAAGATGGAGTAGAGGATGCGGTCGACACTGGCTACATTCACAAAACAAACCATGGGCCGGGTGCGGCGGCGCACTTCGACGAAGCAGCGCTCGATCACGTTGGTGGTGCGCAGCTTCTTACGCAGGTGCGGGGGGAAAGCGAACGCCGAAAGCAGTTCCGGCAGATCGCGCTCCAACTGGCGCACCATGGGACCGTACTTCCCGCGCCAACGGGCGCGGAAGGCGCGAAAAGCGGCTTCGGCCTGAGCGCGGCTTTCGGCCAAATAAATCGCCTGCGCTCCCGCTTTCACGTTGTCGTAGTCGGCCTTCTTCACTTTCTCCAGAATGTTGCGCATCTTGTGGGCCCAGCAGCGCTGATGCCGCACTCGCGGATAGACGGTGCGGATCGCCGCCGCCAGTCCGGGACAGCCGTCGGTGACGATCAGGCCCAGCGCCTTGCCCTCCAGCCCGCGCCGATACATATCCTCCAGCAGCCCTTCCCAGTCCGCTTGACTCTCGCCCTGACTCCGCAAAAACGCCAGCAGATGGCGGGTGCCGTCACGCCGCACTCCGTAGGCCACCAGCATCTGCACCCGCTTGCGCCCCGCCGGACGCCGCACCCGCAAGCTCACTCCGTCCAAAAACAGATACGCGTAGTTGTCTTCCAACCGCGCCTGGTGGAACTGGCGCACCACTCCGTCCAGATCCCGCGTCAGCTTCGACACCGTCTGCGGGCTCACCACCTCTTCGGTCACCGTGGCCACCACCCGCCCCACTTGCCGCGTCGAGATGCCGCGCAGAAACGCCTCCCGAATCAGCATCGACACATCTTCGGCGCGCCGCTGAAAAGGTTCCAGCCCTCGCGGCAGAAAACTCTTCCCTCGGGTGCGCGCCACGCGCAGCCGGATCGTCCCCAACCGAGTCACGAAATCCCGTTCGTAGTAGCCGTTGCGATAGGGCTGCCGCCGGCTGCGCCGCCGCTGATACACTTCGCGCACCGCATACCGGTCCCGCTCCCGCCGCGAATCCGCCTCCAAACGCTCTTTCCACAGCCGCTTCGTCTCTCCGTACACATCCCCCCAGAAACTCTCTCTCATCTCCGCCAGAAAATGTTGGTAATGCTCCGTGATTGGGATTATCTTCGCCATCGGGTGTAGGTCTCCTTTCCAGGAACGGCTTTAGCTTGTGAGGCCAAAGCCAACTTACACCCTCTCGCTTTTACACAATCAAAGTTACGTCACCGAAGGCGATGTCTAGACGATTCGGGCGGTTGGCGTAACATCTCGATTACACTCGTTGACCGGCTTTGGTTCCTAGTGCGACTTCGGGCCCGTCGCCGCTCCTCCCGGTTTATGATTCCCAGCCAACTTCGCTTCTTCCGCCTTCAGCATTTCCACTCCCTGAGCAAACGTGGTGCTGGCGCGCACGCGCCGGAAGTCGCTGAAGACCTCGTCGGACTTGATAGAAAGATTCTTGAATAGAAGGATTTTTCCCGTAAAGCGCAGGGACATGCGCGAAATCTCCCAGCAGCTATTTTCAACGTCCCGTTGCTCGACGAGAAAATGTCCGCCCTTGTCGAGATGCCCCAGAATTCCCCAGCCGAAGCCAACCTCTTTGAACAACATCCCGTCGATTTTTGCGATCCTATGTGCCACAGGATCGATCAGAATAACTCCCTGCATGCCAGCCAGCACCTGCTCCACGCGAGAAGGCGGCTGATAGGCCGGGTTGGGCCGGAATTTCAAACGCACCAGCCGATCCCCATCCTTGCCCAGGCCAGCCGTGCCGCTCTCCTCCCCGTCATATTCGTAAAGAAAAGCATCGGGCAAGGCCTTCACGATGCGCAGCGTGTGCTCGGCATTCTCCTGCTCCTGCGAATGTTTGTGGCGCAGTTGCTCGGGAATGTTCACCAGCCCGTCCAGGCGGTTTTCCTCGTCTTTAATTTGTTCTGGCGTGAGCGGTTGGTCGTTGTAGGCAATCGTCATGCCAGCCATGGCCTCGCGGGTCTCTACATAGAGTCTGGTCTGCGAGCCCTGCGGAGTTTGCTTGCGCGAGCGGAACAGATGCTTGATCGAATCATCGTGGGCGGCCGCGACCTCCTTCGCCACCGCAGCCCGCACCAACGCTGCGCAAGAAGCGGCATCCCGCGCATTGCCCGGCGAGGTCTGCGCGGCAAGGGAAGTCACGCCCATGGCGGCGAGTAGCCCAATCAGAATCATCGCCATGGCGATTTGTGAAGTTTTGTCCGTCTCACTTGCCATCTTCAGGGCACATGTTCGGCACACACATCCGACACCAAAAGCAACCGATGCGTTCAGTGTAACAAGTGGGCTGCGGTCTCTACAGGGAACTGGATATTGAGCCGGGTGGGGCACGGCTTGCCGCGCAGTCCGTGCCTTGCGTATAGTCGTTGCAGTGAGTTCCGGCCTTGCTTAGTCGATGTCGATTCGGGAGCGGACCGGTACTGATCCCGTTGCACCGATTCCGTTACACTGATCTTGCTACACCAGGAGAGCGTCCATGAGCACACCCGCTAGCGGTTTAGCGCAAATTGGCAAGTCGGTATACATCAAGGGCGAACTTTCCGGCAGCGAAGATCTATATCTGGACGGCCAGGTCGAGGGTAGCATCGCTCTGAAGGGCAACAGCTTGACGGTGGGACCCAACGGCCAAGTCAAAGCCAGCGTGGACGCCAAAGGCGTGGTGGTGCAGGGAAAACTCGAAGGCAACATTCAGGCCAGTGACCGTGTGGACTTGCGTAAGTCCGCCATTGTTACCGGGGATATCACGGCCCAGCGTATTTCCATTGAAGAAGGCGCGTACTTGAAAGGCAAAGTGGATATCCACCGCTCGGATGCGAAGTAGTGTTGGCCTGAACGCGCCGATTAAAGTAGGGGCGACGATTTGCCCGGTCAAATCGGCAGTTAGGAAGTTAGTGTGTCGTCCGTCTCACAGACTTTCATGAAACTTTTTCGCGGTTCATCCGGGCCGGAGACTCTGCCGGCGCAAGGCGCGCAAAAGCCTACTCGCCGCTCCAGCGGCCTGGGCGAATTGTCGCGCTCCTGGGAATCCGCTGAAAACCTCTGCGTTCTTGACCTGGGATCGACCTCACCCGCCAACATTCGCCACTTCACCGAACACGGCCACAGAATCTACAGCGAAGATCTGCTCACGGCCTCGACTGACCCCGAGCTTCTCACCCGGGACGAGCAGGGAAGCGCCGTTCTCGACAGCCGCAAGTTTCTCGCCGACAACCTGGTTTATCCCGCCGCTCACTTCGATTACGTGCTGTGCTGGAACCTGCCGGACTATCTGGATGAAAGCCTGGTGAAGCCGGTTGTAGGACGCTTGTGGTCGGTGCTGAAGCCCGGTGGCATGCTCCTCGCTTTCTTCCACACTCGCGACGCCGGCCCGGATTCGCCCTGTCACCGTTTCCACATTGTGGGCCCTGATATCCTGGAGATGCAGAAAATTGTGCTGCGGCGCGAAGCGCGCCGCGGCCCCACGGGAGCGGTTCATACCGCCATCTCGGAGGGCTTCCAGTTACAGCGCGTATTCAACAACCGCCACATCGAAAATCTCTTCCGCGACTTCGCTTCGATCAAGTTCTTTCTCGCCCGCGACAACATCAGGGAAGTGCTGGTCGTGCGCTAGACTTCCACACCATCACGCCCATGCGAAAAAGGTAGTGGCGGGAAATCTCCAAATGCGCCGATAACTCGGGAGAAAAGTCATCTGCGAACATACTTCGCATCTCCTCCGGCACATACGAACGGCGTACGGAGGTCAGCCCGTCCAGCCAAGCCACCCGGTTGTGCATGATGGGATAACTGGCATAGACCAAAGCCAGATGCAAGGGATGCCGGACGAGATCGTTGATCAACACCGCCTGCCGGCTCACGCGCAAGCCTTCGCTCACGAACCGCTTCAGTTGTTGCGTGTCCAGATGATGCGCAAAGAGGCTGCAACTGATCAGGTCGAAGGTTCCATCGGCGAACGGAAGAGCGAGCGCGTCGCCCACTACGCCGCGATTCTGTCCATTGTGGTCAGTTGCGGCTGGATTTGCCCCGGGCAGATGAGACCGCGCCATGTCCAGCAGAGTTATATCTAGCGCGATCCCCCGTCGCGCTAAGTTTTCTCGCACAGCATCAGGGACTTCACCCCGGCCCGCGGCCACTTCCAGCAGGGAGAAGCGCTTCATCCCAGTAGCCTGAGCCGCTCGCTCTACCATTTTCTGGGTGGTAGCGACACCTCCGAACCAGCGATTGATGCGGCCAATCACATCCAACGCAGCCTGCACATCGTGAGGCGAGCAGGCGTCAGAATCGAGAATCTCCGGTGCGTCGACTCGCTTCATGGGGAATGTTGAATCTGCCGTTGCGCTCAGTTCAGCGGCGTCTAAACTTCGGCCAGTTCCTCTTCCAGCAATTGCTTGTTATACAGGTCACTGTAGTAGCCGTTCAAGGCGAGCAGTTCGTCGTGTGTGCCCAATTCCACGATGTGCCCGCCGTGCAGCACGGCGATGCGGTCTGCATTGCGCACCGTGGAAACTCGATGAGAGATGAAAATGGTGGTGCGGCCCCGCATGACCTCGCGCAGGTGATTGAGGATCTTGTCTTCGGTGTGAGTATCCACGCTAGAGAGCGCGTCATCGAGAATCAGGATGCGCGGGTTGCGAATCAGGGCGCGCGCAATCGCGGTGCGCTGCTTCTGCCCGCCAGAGAGCGTGATCCCGCGTTCGCCGACCATCGTCTGATAGCGCTCGGGAAAGCCCTCGATATCGAGCGCGATGTTGGCGGCGTCGGCAGCGTCGTGAATGTCCTGATCGGTGGCCGACTCCACGCCTAGCGCAATGTTTTCGCGAATGCGGTCGCTGAACAGGAATGTTTCCTGCGGCACAAACCCAATATTGCGGCGCAGCGACGCCAGAGAAAACTCCCGGATGGGCCGGCCATCCACCAGGACCATCCCCGGCGCCGCATCGTAAATGCGCGGAATCAGATTGACCAGCGTGCTCTTCCCCGCGCCGGTTGGACCCACGATCGCCATGCTGCTCCCCGCCGGAATTCGCAAGTTCAGGTTGTGCAGTATGCGCTTGCCGTCGTAGTTAAAATTCAGCCCACGGAATTCGATTTCCCCTTCCACCGGCCGGTCCTTCGCCCCCGTTTCATTCTTGATCTCGGGCTGTTCCTGCAGAATTTCGTTCAGCCGCACTAACGATGCCGTGCCGCGCTGAAAAATGTTGGCCACCCAGCCCAGCGCGATGATGGGGAACGTGAGCTGCATCATGTAAATGTTGAAGGCGGTGAAGGCGCCAATCTGCATGCGTCCCGCCAAAACTTCGCGGCCGCCGATCCATAAGACCAGCACCAGGGCCACGCCGAGCATGAGTTCCAGCGTTGGCCAAAGCATCCCCATCAGCCGCACCAGCTTCAGGCTGCGCGCGACGTATTCCTGGTTGGCGGTCTCGAAGGCGGCAATCTCCGCCTCTTCCTGCACGTAGGCGCGAATCACCCGCGCCCCGGAAAAATTCTCCTGCGCCCGCGCCGAAATGTCGGAGAACATCGCCTGAATTCTCTCGAAGCGTTCGTGAATGCGCCGCCCGAAGTATTGAATGGTAACGCTGACAATGGGCAGCGGCAGAAACGCATACAACGTCAGCTTGGGACTGTTGTGCACCATGAACCACAGCGCCGCGGCTGTGAACACGAGCGTATTCGCCGAGTACATGATCGCCGGTCCCATTAACATGCGCACCGCATTCAAGTCGTTGGTCATTCTGGCCATAATATCGCCGGTACGCATGCGCTGGTAGTAGGAGTAGGAAAGCGTTTCCAGGTGGGCAAACAGATCGTTGCGCAAATCGAATTCAATGTCGCGCGAGATGCCGATCACAATCCATCGCGTCAGAAACAGGAAAATGCCCCGCACCGCCGCCAGGGCCAACACCTGCAGTGTGAAGATCAGCAGTTTGTGCCGGGTGACACCACTCGCCAGACTCTGAGCCGCGTTGCCGATCACTCGCGGCAGCCCCGCCTGGGCGCCATTGCTGAAGACGATACACAATGCGCCCGCTACAAAGCCCCAGCGATAGCGCTTGAGATAGGGCAGCAGCGGACGCATGCTCTTAGGAATCATCGGTGGGTTGTAGATGAAATTCTAGCAGGAGGAGGTGCAAGTTTTGGCGGACCAGATTTTGCTGGAGGAAGAGTCTTGCGAGGAGATGCCCCGTGGCGGCGAGATGCGGTTACCCCGTCTCAGGACTAACGCTGTTCCGGCTCGTGGGTTTTCCGCGGAATGAACGGAAGAAGATCCCTGCCGAAGGCGACTGCGCTGACCGCCGCAAGAACCATTCCCCAGGCGGCGAAGAAGACCCATCCTAAGTCAAAGATGAAGACCTGAGCAATATCCATGACCTCGTTCCTTCGATTGGCGCGTGTGCAAAGCGGCAGGGGTTAGGTAGGTCCCAACCCGGTGCCGCAAGCGCACCACGTAACCGCTGGCGCTACTGCTCAGACGGCGCCGGGGGCTCGCCTTGCATGTGTTGCTGCATGCGCGCTTCCCGATTGGCCTCAAACTCTTTCATCTTGCTCTGCTGGTCGGGAGTGAGCAGTTGAAACAGCTCATTGTGGATGCGGCTTTCTTCCACCCTCAGTTGCACCAAGGTCTGCGACTGCTGCGAAACCGCGGCTTGCACCTTGGCAGCGTCATAAGTGCCTTCCTCATACTGCCTGAGCTGTTGGTCCATCTGGTGAAGCTGCTGCATCAATGGCTTCAGCGTGGGGCGTTCTGTTTGCATGACGCTCTTCATCTGCGCCCGCTGGGCGTCGCTTAGATCCAGATATTTGGCGAAGAAGCCCATCATGTGGCCTTCCATGCCGAATCCAGGGCCATGCATTGGCCGAGGCGGAGCGGCATCCGCGGTTTGCGATTTAGCGATCGCACTGCCGAGCAACACGGCCAGAGCAGCAACCAAGAAACGAAAACGAATCGATTTCATAAATCTCCATTCCTTCGAAGACCGGCTCCCGACTGAGAACTTTCCGGAAGCCTGGAACTTTTGGATACACTTATAGGAACACGATTCTGGCGGAAAAGTAGTAAAGAGTCGGTCAAGCGGGGTAAAGTTTTGTCAATGGCAACAGGCTCGGAGATTCGACTCGGAGGTTTGACAATTCTTTACCCTTACAACGTAGCGCTTGGTGCACAATGAAAACCGGAAATATGGAACGCATTCTGGTCATCGACGACGATGTGGAACTCTGCACTCTGGTCGGCGAATACCTGCAATCGGAGGGCTTCGTCGTGGAAGCGGCGCACGACGGCGAGACCGGCTTGCAGCGCGCCACCGGCGGCGGCTACCTGCTGGTGGTGCTGGATGTAATGCTGCCCGGCATCAACGGTTTCGAAGTGCTGCGCAGAATTCGCGCCACCTCGCGCCTGCCCGTGCTGCTGCTCACCGCGCGCGGAGAAGATGTGGACCGGATCGTTGGCTTGGAGATCGGCGCCGACGATTATTTGCCAAAGCCCTTCAACCCGCGGGAACTCGTAGCCCGCATTCGTGCCATCCTGCGCCGCACGCGCAGCGACAAGGGGGTTCCGGCCGCGCCCGATATCGTGCGGGTGGGCGAGATCGAACTCGATCCGGCCACGCGCAGCGTGCGCCGCGACGGCCAGCCCGTCGACCTCACTTCCGTCGAGTTCAATCTGCTCGAAGTATTGCTGCGTGAAGCCGGACGCGTCGTTCCGCGCGAGCGCCTGGTGAACGCCGTGCTCAGCCGCAAGTTCTCGCCCTTTGACCGCAGCATCGACATGCACGTCAGCAAGGTTCGCAAGAAACTCGGCGATACCGACAACGACGAGCACATCAAGACCATCCGCGGCGTCGGCTACATCTTCGCCCGGCCGCGGGAAAAGGCGGCGGAAGAAGCTGGGGCAAAGGTGAAGACCAGGTCATGAAGAGCCTCTTCCTCAAGATCTTTCTTTCTTTCTGGGTGGCGATTGCCCTGTTCGTTGTGCTGGCTATCCTGGTGACCCTGGTTTTCCGTCCCCGCAGTGCCACTTGGGAGGCTTTGCGCACGACCGCCCTAAACGACGCTGTGAGTGCTTACGAGGAAGGCGGGGATCGCCAACTGCGGCAGTACCTGGACAATTTAGACGCTACTCAGCACGTGCGCGCCTATCTTTTCAATGAACAAGGCGAAGAAATTTCCCACCGCGGTGCGCCCGACTGGGCCATACGCGTGGCCTTTGGCGGGCCTCGCGTGCCGCGGGACGGAATTGTTTTTCCGCCTCCTCCGGTGCAGCGCGATTCGCGGGCCTCTTCTGACGGAAAACACCGTTACACGCTGGTGATGGGCCTGCCTCCAGGTCCGCGTGTATTTTTCGGACCACGGGGTATGCCCGTCCCCGGATTGATCATTCTGGTGCTGTCCTCAGGCTTTGTTTGTTATCTGCTTGCCTGGTATATGACCAAGCCAGTGGCTCGTTTGCGGGCCGCCGCCCAGCAACTGGCCGGCGGCGATCTCGCGGCGCGGGCCGGGAACCCGGGCAGTCGCAGGCGCGACGAGATCGCGGGATTGATGCGCGATTTCGACACCATGGCCAGCCGCATGGAAACTTTGGTCAATGCCCAGTCGCGTCTGCTCAACGATATCTCGCATGAGCTGCGTTCCCCGCTGGCCCGCCTGAATGTGGCGCTTGGACTGGCGCGGCAGCGCTCCGGGCCGGAGAGCGCGAGCATGCTCGACCGCATTGAGCTCGAAGCCAGCCGCCTTAACGAACTGATTGGCCGTCTGCTGACCCTGGCGCGGTTGGAGGATGGCGAGCAGCGCGTGCCGGCCACGCCGGTTCTTCTGGATGAAGTGGTGCTGACCGTGGCGGAAGATGCCGAGTTCGAGGCCCAGGCGCGGCATTGCCACGTAGGCAGCGACATTCCAGCGGGAAACTGGGGAGTGCGCGGCGACGCTTCGCTTCTGCACAGCGCGATTGAGAACGTCGTGCGCAATGCTATCCGCTACACGCGCGAAGGCACCACGGTTGAGATTCGTCTGGAAATGATCCAAAAGTCCAACAGTGCCGAAGCGGTGGTCGGGGTCGCCGATTGCGGATTGGGCGTTCCGCCCGATGCTCTGGAAAAACTGTTCCAGCCGTTTTACCGCCTGGACGACGATCGAGGCCGGCAAACGGGGGGAGTGGGTCTGGGCCTGGCTATCACGGAAAGAGCGGTGCGCTTTCACGGAGGACGCGTTGCGGCTTTCAATCGAGCCGAAGGCGGCCTCCTGGTGGAGATTCATCTGCCGCTAATGGCTGGCGGCGGCGCTGGGATGAGCCCTGAACCAGTTCCCGCGGAAGTCAGTGGTTAGTCTTCAGTGGCTTCAGTGGCCAGTGACCAGACCGTACGGAAGAAATTTAAGGCTGGCCACTGATCGCTGGCAACTGGCCACTGAACGCCTTCAGGCAACTCGCAGCCGCGTCCAGGGTTCCAATCAGTCTGAGCGGGCGGTTGCTCTTCCCGCGCATTCCTGATACACAAATGGATGGCAATCCACGCCTTCATAAAGGGATCGAGCCCGGTTTAAGGCTGCCGGGAAGCGGGATTGGCACGTTCACAGGAGATAAGCGAAGAATGCGGACAAGATTTACCTGGATTGTGGGAGTTGTGGGTCTGATTGCAATTGGCTTGCTGGTGGCGTGCAGCACTAAGTATTCGTCTTCCAACGATGGATTGGTGGTCCTCACCACCCAGGGCGACGTGGTGATGGAGACTTTCAGCGTTGATCTGGCCAACGGCCACCTTTCGCAGATCAATAATGTGAACGGGCCCCCCACCAATGGGTATGGAACCTCTGTAGTTCTCGACCCTGCGGGGGCGTATGCATACGTGTTGGTTCTACAGAACTCGACGGTCCCTGACAGTGCCACTGGAATACAAGTTTTCCCCATAGCCTCCGATGGAAAGTTGGGGTCGGGAACGGAGGCGAGCCTGAATCCGGTGGGCGGCGCCCCTGCAGTCCCTGTGGCCATGATTATGGACTCCGCAGGGAAGTTTCTCTTCGTGGCCGATGCCGGGACAAGTTTGGTGTCAGGCGCGGTTTCAGTTCTTGCCGTGAGCAATGGCAGCTTGAGTGAGGTGTCAGGCTCGCCTTTTCCGTTACCATTACCGCCCGGCGGGCAACCCCCCAGTCCTTCAGCGCTGGCCGTGACTCCGACTGTGTTTCCGCCCGCATACGCGGTTTGTTCCGGAAACATCGCTCCTACCACGGAGAACCTCTATGTGACGGACAATCTGAACTACGTGGTGGATAACGCCTCGGTTTCTTCGGCAGGAGTTTTGTCATGGAGCGTTGCGCAAGTTACCACGGGCACTCTCCCCGCTGGAGTCACGGTAGATCCCTGTAACCGCTTCGTTTACGTGTCGAACTCGCAGACCAACAATGTCAGCGCTTACACGATTTGCACCGTCATCTCGTATCCCCAGTGCCCTGCCGCGGATTACAGCCTGCTCCCGGTCAGTGGTTCTCCCTTTGCTGCCGGTCTCGCTCCAGGGCCGCTACTGATGGACGCGTACGCCGGCTTCTTGTACGTATTGGATACGCAGCAGAACGCAATCTCGGCTTATCGAGTCAGCACCACTACCGGCGGTCTGACGCCGCTAAGTCCCGCCACCGTCGCTACGAATGCCGGCGGTACCGGCGGTTATGCGGCTTCAACCTCGATTGCGATCCGCAACGACGATAGCTGGATGTTCGTGACCAACTTTAACGCGGCGACTATCTCGCAGTATGCCATCACTCCCGCGACTGGAGCTTTGACGCCGCAGCCGTCGTCGATTCCAACGTTTAACTATCCCTGGGGAGTGGCGGTGAAATAGTTTGGCGCTCGCCCGAAGTGCGCGAGCGGCCATTATGTAGGAATTTTCAGAATCAGATAGGCGCCCACCAGGGCGAAAATCAGATCTGGCGACCACGCCGCCAGCGCCGGCGGCAACTGGCTGAGATCTCCCATAGCCTCGAACAACCGCGACACCACCGTATAGACGACGGCAATGCTCACTGCGACTGCGACGCCGGTGATAGCGCCTTTCTTGGCCGCCGAGAGCGAAAACGGGACGGCGAGCACAGCCATAATCAGCGTTATCAGCGGGAAGGAAAGCTTCTTGTTTAACTGCACCCGAAGCCTTACCACGTCGAAGCCGCTCTGCTGCAGATCGCCGATATAGCGGCGCAGTTCTTCGTAGTTCATCTCGGAATACTGTTTTACTTCCTTCTTGAAATACGGCGGCGCTTCACTCAGTTCGGGAAAAGTGGAGACGTCGAAGGTGCGGTAGCTGGCGATGGCGGCGCCATGCAGAGAGCGCTGCCAGCCTTGTTCGAAAATCCAACGGTTCAGGTTTTCCGCCCAGTGGGCGCGTTCGGCATGGACGCGCTGCGAGATGGTGAAGCTGGCGGCGTCGATTTGGTAGATGGTGACGTTGGCGAACTGATCGCGATCGGGATCGAAAAACTGATAGTAGTAAATGTCATTGTGCTGGCCGAAAATCCACTTGCGGTCGGGACGCAGGTAGGTCTGCGCAGGCCTGCCCTTGATCTGGTTGTGCAGCGCCTCCTGCCGCTTGTTGGTGCGGGGCAGATAGAACTGGTCGGCAAAAAACAATCCTGTCGAAAGAACGGCGGCCGCGGCCAGCACGGGCGTGACGATGCGGTAAATGCTGGTTCCGGTGGCTTTGATCGCGGTGATTTCGTTGGAGCGGTTCATCAGTCCGAACGTGATCAGCACTGCCAGCAGCATGATCAACGGAGCCACGCTATACAGCAGGTAAGGAGCGACGTTGAGCAGATACTCCGCGACCACGATGAAAGGCGTCTGATTGCGCAGGATATCGCTCAGCAACTCGAACAGCGTGAACACCAGCAGCAGAACCAGGAATGCGGAGAGGATCATCCCCAGGTAGATAAAGAAATCCCGCAGCACATAGTCATCGAGCAGCGTGGGGAAACTGGCGCTGAACACGCGGCGGCGGGTGGAGGCGCGCTCGAAGGCGTTGGCGGTGTCTCTGCGTCCCAGACGGAATGCGGGCAAGTGGCCGTTGGTCGGAAGCGCGTCGCGCTTTCCTGCCAGGCGGAACGCGGCAAGCGAAATGGGCCGGCGTTCGGCTTGCCACATCAGGATTGCTCCCGCGGCAAAGAATGCGATATTCGCCAGCCAAGCCCCGAACATGGGGCCGACCTTGCCCTGCCGTGCCAGCGACACTCCTAACAGAGAAACGAAGTAGTAGACAAAAACCAGCACAATGGTGAGCACGAACCCGCCGGATTTGCCGCTCTTCTTCGAGGAAAGGCCCAGGGGAATTCCGACCATGGCCAGCACCAGGCAGGCTGTAGGGAGCGCGAAGCGACGGTGAAATTCGATAAGATACCAGCGCGCCGATACGGGATCGACGCGCTTGGCATAATCGCGCAACTCCGAAGTGCTGACGAGACCGAATGGAACTTGTTCGTCCGCTTTGTTCTCGGCCGAAGGCATGTCGATGGGAATGTCCGTCTGCTGGAAGGTGGAGATCTGGTAGTGGTCGGCTTGTGCAGGGTCGGTGTCGTGCGTGGAACCATCGACTAAATGCAGGTGCAGACGGTCCTGACCCTCGGGCACGAGAATGCCTTCATGCGCCAGCGTGACGCTCGGATTGGCGGGGTCGGAGATATCCGCAAGGAAAACGCCCTTCCACACCGCGGCACCTTCGGCGGTATGCACGTCCTGCACGTAGAGCACGAGCTTCGGGAAGCCTTCGTAGAAAACTCTGGGCTGCACTTCGAAGGAAACCTGTGAACCTTTGAGCTGATCCTCCAGGCGCGCCAGCGAAGCCGACGACCACGGCGCGAGATAAACCCCGTTGAACAGCGCCAGCAGCCACGCGCCAAGGACAAAAATCGCCAGCACGCGGCCAAAACTCCACACTCCCATGCCGCTGGCGCGCATAGCGGTGATTTCGCTATCGGCGGCGAGACGGCTCAAGCCGATTAGAATCCCCACCAGCACGCTCATGGGGATGGTGTAGGTGAGAGCGAGCGGGACAGTGAAAAAGAAAATCTGGGCAACGCTGGGCAGCGGCGCGCTGGCCCGGACCACAAGTTCAAGGATGCGTCCCAGATCGCGCGTGAACAGAACGAAGGTGAAGATGGCCGCGCCGATGAGGGCGTGCGAGCTTACTTCGCGAAGGATGTAGCGGGTAAGAATCCGCATGGGCGACGCGCGTCTGAGGGCAGGATAGCACGGGGTTTGGGGTGAGCGAATAGGCAGCTCAATACCGGCGAGGTCGAACGCAGTTCGGCTGAGTTCTGTAGCGAAGTTGGGCCGTTGGGCGTGTCCGCCCCTCCGCTGTGGGCGCTACATTCTGAATTCGCTCTTAGTGCGCGTCCTCCTCCCGCCGCCGTGCCACCACTCCCTCGCTGCCGAGCGCGAGCGCTCCCAGCGTCGCCTCCGGACGCTCTGCCGCGCTCACCTCGTCGCCTCCTGAGATCCTCCCGGTGAGAAGCGGCTCACCGGGCACTGTCTGATAAGCGTAGCCGGTTAAAAGGGCGAGGGATTGGCATCTCGTCCCGTTCCTCGACCCGTTCACCAATACGGTGATCCGAGCCCATCCGTAGTGAGTCTCTCCTCCGATGGAGAATTTCAGAGCAAGATATCGGCTCCTCGCGTAGCCCCACGAACCGGAGACGAAGAAACTGGTAGGGGTAGCTACGCAATGTTCCATTCTTAAGAAAGAAGCGGCCTTGAACTGTTCTCCGTTTCCTACTCTCTTGCCCGTCGACAGCGCCTGTGCATAATTTTGCGCGCCATAAGTCCCCAAGACGGCGTTCCCCGAATTCGGAATCACCGAAAGCGTCTGACTACATATGAACATGGACCGGCCAAAACACGACCCGCCGAAGTTCCTGATCGTGAAGTCCGTGGTTCCATCGTTGTTCAGGTCGAGCGCTACGCTCCCGATCTTCTGGTGCGTTGGCGTGTAAACGACCTCCGCCAAGCTTGGTTGCGCCAGCGCCATCAGGCCTACCCCAGCCGCGCTCGCAGCCGTTGCGTAGCCGAGCAGTTTGTGTTCGAGTGTGGGGTTTAACGAAAAGGGAAGGCGATTCTTGCCGGAAGCATGACTTGGCAACCTCGACAGAGACATAGTTCCTCCTGGAAGGACCGGATTTAGGCTAAACAGGGCCGGGGTCTTGCCTGCGTGGGATCGCAGACGGGCATTGTCCGCCGTAGTTGGGCCAAAGTCAAGACTGAAAATCCGCAGGTGTCTTTAGCCCGCCTTCAAAAACAGCGCCCCCAACGGTGGCAGCGTCAGCTTCAGCGAATAGGGACGCCCATGGGCCGGTTCCGCTTCGGCATGAACGCCGCCGAGATTGCCCACGCCGGTGCCGCCGTATTCCAAAGCGTCGCTGTTCAGCATTTCGCGCCAGTAGCCGCCTTCGGGCACGCCAACACGATAACCGACGCGCGGGATGGGCGTGAAATTACAGACGATAAGAATAGTGTCTTTCGCGGACTCGCTTTTGCGCAGCAATGAAATCGTGCTGGTGAGATTGTCGTTGCAATCCACCCATTCGAAGCCGGCCGCGTTGGCATCGAGCACGTACAACGCCGGTTCGGCGCGGTAAAGCCGGTTCAACTGTCCCACCCACTCCTGCACGCCACTGTGAACCGGATACTGAAGTACGTGCCACTCCAGGCTGGTGTCATGTCCCCACTCGCGGACCTGGGCGAATTCGCAACCCATGAACATCAACTTCTTTCCGGGCTGGGCGTACATATAGGCAAAAAGCAGCCGGAGATTGGCAAAGCGCTGCTTCTCGTCGCCGGGCATCTTGCCGATCAACGATCCTTTGCCGTGGACAACCTCATCGTGCGATAGCGGCAGCACGAAATTCTCATGGAACGAGTACAGCATCCGGAAGGTGAGCTTGCTGTGATGATACTTGCGGTGGATGGGATCCTGTTTAAAGTATTCGAGCGTGTCGTGCATCCAGCCCATATCCCACTTCATGCCGAAGCCCAAGCCTCCGAGATATACCGGCTTCGAAACCATGGGCCAGGAAGTGGACTCTTCCGCGGTGGTCTGGATATCGGGATGTTCTTTGTAGACTTCCTGATTGAAGCGGCGGAGGAAATCGATGGCTTCCAGATTTTCCCGGCCACCGTATTTGTTGGGAATCCACTCCCCGGCTTTGCGGGAATAATCGAGGTAGAGCATGGAAGCGACCGCATCCACGCGCAGGCCGTCGATGTGGTACTTGTCGAGCCAGAACATCGCGCTCGACATCAGAAAGCTGCGGACTTCGGTGCGCCCGTAGTTGAAGATGTGCGTCTTCCAGTCGGGATGGAAACCCTGCCGCGAATCGGCATGTTCGTAGAGGTGAGTGCCGTCGAAATAAGCCAGGCCGTGAGCGTCGGAAGGGAAGTGCGACGGCACCCAGTCGAGGATTACGGCTATGCCGTGCTGGTGCAGGTAATCCACCAGATACATGAAATCCTGCGGCGTGCCGTAGCGCGAAGTAGGAGCGAAATAGCCGGTGGTTTGGTATCCCCAGGAACCATAAAAAGGATGCTCCATCACGGGCAGGAATTCCACGTGAGTGAAGCCCATGCGTCCCACATATTCGGCGAGACGCGGCGCGGTCTCGCGATAGGTTAGCGGACGATTATGTTCCTCGGGAACGCGCATCCAGGAGCCGAGGTGGACTTCATAAACTGAGAGCGGCGCGCGCAGGGAATTGCGGGCGGCACGTTTCTCCATCCACTCGCGGTCACCCCATTCGTAGTCGAGGTCCCACACCACGGAAGCGGTGCGCGGCGGTTTCTCGTGCCACAGGCCGAGCGGGTCCGCTTTATCCACGCGGTAGCCGTGAGTCCGAGACTCAATGTGAAATTTGTAGAGTGCGCCTTTGGTCACGCCGGGGATGAACCCTTCCCAGATGCCGGACGAACCCCGGGGAGCGAGCAGGTGCGTGCGTGGACTCCATGAGTTGAAACTGCCAATCACCGCAACCTGGCGCGCATTCGGAGCCCAGACGCTGAACATCGTGCCAGCCTGTCCGTCACGCGCGACCAGATGGGCGCCCATGGTTTCGTGAAGCCGATAGTTGCTGCCCTCGTTGAATAGGTAAAGATCCTGCTCGGACAGCAGGGTCGGGTGGTCAGAAGTGGCGGGGATGAGCGTGTCTGGCATCTTCCGAGTCCTTAGTGTACCGGAAGATGCGGAAGTGGACATCGGAGGTTGTTGCCGGGCAAAGCGTGAGAAATGGGACAAGTCCCGCGCCACGGTATTAGCGTAGTCAACGTGCCGAAGAAGAAGCGCCAGCATTATCGGAGAAGGTGGAAGGGCAGTAACTAGTGACTGCATCGATCTTCGAGAAGAACTTGTGGTGACGTTATCTGTGCCCGTGCGGAGCCTTCCTGGCTCTGGTTTGGTTGCTCAACCATCGATCCGCCTGCACTAGACACCAGCCGCTGGCTTCAATGGTATAAGCAGGCGTTCGTGGATTTGATCGCCTTCCTTCACCAGTTCGGTCAGAGATCGGCGGATGGGCTCAAGTGTTCCGTCCGGCCGATAGATCGCACCGCCACCCATCGGAATACCTATTCCGTGAACCCCGGATGGGGAGAGGTTCACCAGTGCGCGCAGGTTCCACCATTCCTCCTTCTCTTCGTGCGCGCCAACATAGAACGGCACAAAACCAAAGAGATCAAGTTTCTTCGGCTGCGGGGCATCGGTGAGCGCCCCCAGGCCCAATTGAACCGCTCCTGCGGAAATGCCTATCAGGGTGCTGCCCTCGTAGCGCTTCCTTAAGATTAGATCTTTCAACCCGTTCCGTTGGAACGCCTGCCAGCCGCGTTCGACGTCACCCCCAGCAAGCAGAACCAGGTCTGCTTCCTCCAGGAAGAGCCTGTCTTCGTTCGCAAGCGTGGCCGGCACCATTCGACAATTGGAGACTCCCATCGACTCCATGGTGGCAACGAACAAATCGTAAAATTCCACGCGGTCATCGTTCGATGCCCCGATGTACGCTGCCTTTGGATCTCTGGAGGGCAGATCCGCGCAAATTCTGCCGGTCAACCCGCTATCGTCGTCCCGCCAAAAAAGTAACTGGCTGTCCGCCAAAAGATAAAGCGGCATGATCAAGAGAATTCTCCCAAGGACCTCACTCAGCCTCCTCCCGGTCGTCCTTGTCAGGATCACCTTCTTGCTTTGGATCGGTGGATGCGTTCATGGTCGAGATTGTACCGGACGATCAATGGGCGCCATTATAATCAGCAGTTCTGGCACCCTAGATAGCTTGTCGCGATCTATGTACAGGCGCGACGATTGCCGGTCAACTAGGCGCATTTTGCGCTTGCGGAAAAGTCTGTTGCGGCCTAGCCGCCTGAACTCCATGCGATGATGAAGCTTAAGCCGGAAGGGACGGAGATGAACGGGCGATCGCAGCACACGGCAAGCAATCAGACCTACCATATTTCTCTTACGGGCTATGAGCTGGTCAATACTCCTCGCCTCAATAAGGGAACAGCCTTCTCGGATCATGAACGCGATGTGTTTGACCTGCACGGTTTATTGCCGCCGCATGTGGGAAGTCTTGAGGAACAGATGGAGCGCCGGATTCAAGCTCTGCGGAATCAGCCGACTCCCTTCAATAAATACAGCTTTCTCCGCGACCTGCAGGATACGAACGAGACGCTGTTCTACGCGCTACTGCTTCGCCATATCGAAGAGATGCTCCCTCTGGTTTACACGCCAACTGTGGGTGAAGGATGCCAGCGCTTCAGCGAAATATGGAGAAAGCCACGAGGTTTGTTCCTCAGTTATTCGAATAAAGATCGCATCGATCAGATCTTAAGTCATTCCCGTTACGACGGCGTTAAGTGCATCGTGGTTAGCGATGGTGAGCGAATCCTGGGACTCGGCGATCAAGGTGCAGGAGGCATGGGCATCCCAATCGGGAAGATGGCCCTTTACACTGCGCTCGGCGGGATTCATCCGGAGCATTGTCTTCCGGTTCTGCTCGATGTGGGAACGGACAACGAGGACAGGTTAAAGAGTCCGCTTTACATTGGATGGAGGCATCATCGGGTTCGCGGCGAAGAGTACGATGCCTTCGTGGATGCTTTTGTGAGCAGCGTGAAGAAGCGCTGGCCTCTAGTTCTTTTGCAATGGGAGGACTTTGCCGGATCGAATGCCGCTCGACTTCTGGCCCGTTATAAAGATCAGCTATGCACGTTTAACGACGACATTCAAGGCACTGCGGCGGTAGCAACTGCGACGCTACTCTCTGCGATCAACGTAACGGGTGTACCCCTGGAGCAACAGAAGATCGTCGTGTTCGGCTTCGGGACCGCGGGCATAGGCATCGCCAACCTTTTGGCACAGCTTATGCAGGACAAGGGCATGCCGGAACAGGAAGCTCGTAAGCGCTTCTACGCTATCGATCGCTACGGTCTCGTTACAGAAAATGGTAAAGACGTGCGCCCCGAGCAAATACCGTACGCACGCAAAGAGCAGGAAGTGCAGGATTGGAGACAACCGAATGGAGAGGTCGCATTGCTGGATGTGATCCGCCATGCCAAGCCTTCGGTTCTCATCGGAGTGTCTGGCCAAGCGGGAGCCTTCACCGAACAAGCGGTGTGCGAAATGGCCATGAACAGCATTCGTCCCATCATCTTCCCCCTTTCGAACCCCACCTCACGGAGCGAAGCGAGACCTCAGGACCTGCTGGACTGGACGGAAGGACGAGCGCTGATCGGTACCGGCAGTCCGTTCGAACCGGTGAATCTTGGTGGGAAAAAGGTCGCCATCGATCAGACCAATAACTCGTACATATTTCCTGGGCTTGCGCTGGGCATCATTGCCTCCAAAGCCAAACGGGTCACCGACACGATGGTCATGGCCGCAGCCATGGAATTGGCACGTCTCTGCCCCACGCAAAAGGATAAGCAGGCAAGTCTTCTGCCTTCATTTTCCGAGTCACGCCGTCTCAGCCGCTCGATTGCGCAGGCTGTGGGCAGACAGGCGATTCAAGATGGACAGGCGCAGGTTGCCGATGAGGATAGTCTGAGCCGCGAACTCCAAGTGAATATCTGGGAACCAGTGTATGTGCCATACGAACTCAGGTAGAGTGCTGCGGACATGCGCCGGACTTGTGTCGATTCCAAACCGAAGCCGCGCTTCGCGTGGAGACCGATCGAGACTTTGGTACATCCATAACCGAAATGCTGGGCAGAGAACTTTCCACACTACCCCACTCGTAAATGTCGCAAGCAGGCGACAGCGCTCACGGTCCCGTCGATGAGCGAGAAGGGGGTGTTTCAGCAGCCTCGGCCTTCATAGCTACCTCTTGAAGTACATCCAAGCGGTAAGCGCGAACAAGACAATCGCCACGACCCAAAGGGACGAACTGCTCATTTCGGTTTTCTTAGCCATGCACCGCATTTTAAGCCCGGCCTTACAATTATGCGAGGCTAAAGAGTCCTAGGCACTGATCTCATGAAGTGGAACCAAGGCATTCCATTATTCCTACAGGCCCAACATTATCCACGTTTTCCGGCGACAGATTCCGCCAGGCCTTTCGTCTGAGACAACGTTTCCAATTTATTGCTCAAAAGCTTTCCAATCCGGGCGATCGGTTCCGGCTGCAACATCTCCAGATGGCCGCAAGCAATAGCAAGAGCTTTGATTTCTCCTTGAATATGGGGCCGCCACAAGTCCGCTAGCATCTCCTGGTCATGTTCGGTAGCCGCGACAAATAAAACTGCATCTCCGGAATACGAGAATGATTGCGGTAATAGCTGAAGTCTTATGTTATTACTGACGATCTCATTGAGACGGCCATATTGGTCGGGACGAATTAGGCTCGCCATTTCCGGATTGGCGGCAATCATTCCCCGAACATATTCGTTGACGTAATTCTCGGTTTGTTCGTATCGGTCCGCTGGAAACGCGTCTAAGAGTGCGAGAAGGCCTACCTCTTCCCCCGTTTGCTCCAGCAATGATGCCATGGCTTGTGCTACGCATCCGCCAAACGACCACCCCAGAAGATAATACGGTCCATGAGGCTGTAGTTTCCGTATATGAACCAGATATTCGCTGGCCATCTCCGCTATGGAAGCTGGCAACGGACCTGGATGGTTTAACCCGCGGTTTTGTACTCCATAGATGGGCCGGGAGGAATCAATATGTTGTATAAGAGCGCTGTATCCAGAGCTCAGACCAAGGCCAGGATGTATGCAAAACAGAGGCAAATGGCTGCCCGAAGTTCGGATAGGCGGTGGAACTCTACCGGAGCCCATACCAAACCGGCCGAGCAAAATGGACACCTTGGACCGGAAAACTCTTAGCAAGCTTTGGGAAGAAGACGAACGGATCTTTGGGGACCGAAGTCAGGAAGAGCAGATCTACTTCACCGAGCACGGCTCTTGGCCTGAGCAGAGGGGTCGACTCCATTACTCGATGGAGGACGGCAAGATGATCGCTGGATGGCGAATCGAGCCCGAGGAGGATGACGGGCAAGCACCCAGAACTCCTAGTGACGACCCCTTGTAATCGCACTTTAGTCGTCAATTGCCGATGCTCTATGCGTGCCCTCAATCCGCAGGATCTCCCAAGCCAAGATGCCAGCCGCGAAAGCCCTAGGCACAAGGGCGGCTCTGTCATTGCCAAGCGGGGGAGCGACTATTTCCGCCAGTTAGCCGCACGGCGCAAGACGCACGGCGGGGGCAGACCACGCCAGGAATCTGAGTAAACTAGCCTAATTCGCCAACGAATGTCTCTACTGCTTCCCTCGCATTCGCCTCTGCCCGGTCCGCAAGCTCCGTAAGCCATTGATTGAAATCGGTCGCATCCCGCACGGGTTGTCCCGTGGACAGGTGCGCGGTATACACCTTTTCGGCCAGCAGTCGGAGAAAGGGGGCGTATTCCATCATGCAAAGATGACTATAGTGTGTCGCACTTTAGTCGTCAATTGCCGATGCTCTATGCGTGCCCTCAATCCGCAGGATCAGCCCGGAAATAGCCTTTGGCCGCGAACTGCGCAATCTCCGACTCAAGCACAAAATCTCGCAAGAGGAACTTGGAGCGCGAAGCGGCTATCATCGAACCTACATCGGCCAGCTAGAGCGGGGCGAGAAAAGCCCGTCCTTACGCACGTTATTCGACTTGGCTGCGACTCTGGGCTTTCTCCCTTCCACGCTGGTTAGAACAATCGAAAAAGCAATCCGGCTGTAGAATCACCGTTTACCGTTTCTATTCTTCGCCGAGCACCGTTTCGACATCGTTCAAGTCCTCGCCATTTGCCGTTCTTCACCGTTCAACGGTGGGGGGTTCACAGAATGGGTACAGACCGGGCGCAGACTATACGAGAAGCCCATGAGAAGTTGCAGCGAAACCGACTTGCCCACTCCGCTGCGCCCCAGGATGCAAACCGTCTCGCCTGATTGCATAACGACGTTGGCCCGTCGCGAGTAGATTGGTATGCGATGAAACAAGACCAAGGCTCGTGAGAGGAGCCAACGTCAATGCTGATTATAGGCTGTGATTTTCATCCGGGGTTTCAGCAGGTCGCGATCTTTGACAATCGAACGGGAGAGATGCAAGAGAAGCGGTTGCAGCACCGCGCGGAGGCGGAGCAGTTTTACCAGTCGCTGGCGGGCCAGGACGTATTGGTGGGGATGGAGGCTTGCGGGCACTATCCGTGGTTCGAGCGGTTGCTGGGGGAGTTGGGCATGGAGTTGTGGTTTGGGGATGCGGCGCGGGTGCGGGCGTCGGTGGTGCGCAGCAGAAGACGGACCGGCGGGACGCGGAGCACTTGCTGGATCTGTTGCGCAGCGATCATTTTCCACGGATTTGGGTGCCTAGCCTGGAGGTGCGGGATGTGCGGCAGTTGCTGGTGCATCGGCACAAGCAGGTGCAGGCGCGGACGCGCACCAAGAACCAGCTGCAGGCGATGGCGCTGAGTTGCGGGGTGCAGAAAAAATACAAGCTGTGGACGAAGGCGGGGCGGGCGGAGTTGGAGCAGTTGCCTTTGCTGCCGTACGCGGCCCAGCGGCGGAAGTGCTTGCTGGAAGCGCTCGACGGATTGGAAGGGGAGATCAGCGAACTGGACCGGCGGGTGGCAGAAGAGGCGCGGCAGCGGTCGGAGGCGGTGCGGCTGATGACGCATCCGGGAGTGGGTCCGGTGACGGCGTTGGCGATGGTGTTGACGCTGGGACCGGCGGAAAGATTCAGATCGGCGAAGCAAGTGGGCAGTTATTTCGGCCTGATTCCGAGTGAAGAATCCAGCGGCGGACGGCAGCGGCTGGGCAAGAGCAGCAAACAGGGCAGTTCGTTTCTGCGCTTTTTGCTGGTGGAAGCGGGACAGACCGCGGCGCGTTACGATCCGCAGCTGAAACGCTTTTATCGCCGCCTGGCGGTGCGCAAAAATCGCAGCGTCGCCAAGGTGGCCGTGGCCAGAAAATTGGCCACGCGGTTGTACCTGATGTTGCGCGAGGACTGGACGTACGCGCAACTGAGTCAGGCCGTCATGCAGGTGAGCCCGAGTCATGCTGTGGCCGGCGAGTAAGGAGCCGAGCGCTTGAGTGGGCAGCCTGCCTCCCTGAAAAGCGGGGAGTTCGAAGTGAGTAATCGTGGGTGCAAGTCCCGAAGAGATGGATGGTGGGACCTGGGGTTCCACTGCAAGATTCAAGTGGGTGACGAGCTTGGTCTGGACATCAAAGACTTTCTACTAGAGCGAAATGGCGCTGCTGTTGGCGTCAACGTCGGAGTGTCGCCACAAAACGCTTGACAGGGTACAGCGTCGTTAGAGACGGCATGACGTTAAAACTGACGCGATCCAGAACCGCGTTCTCGCCGAAGGCTTTGGAGACCTCGCGGAATTCGATGTAGGGATGATTTACAGTTTCGGGCATTCGCTTGGCTTTCGGGAACCATGCCGTTTTGTACGGCTCTTAGGCTCTTGGTTCCGGCTCCAATTCCTCGGGCGTATTCAGATTGCGGAAGAGGTTGCGCGAAAATCCGGCGCGCTCCATTTCGTCTTCTTCAATCACACGGGTCTGAGCCACCGCAAATAGCAGGTCGATCCGGTTCCGTCCAGCCCGCAAGGCCGCTTCAGCCGCGTCGGCGAAGTCCCGGCGGTAAACAGCGCACAGCGGCTGCCAGCGGTCGCCACTCCGGGGCACGACCACGCTCGCCTTGGCCGCAGTCTGCGCCTGGCCGATCCTCGTTTGGTCGATCCTCGCCTGGCCGATCTTCGCTTGTCCGCGGTGAGGGCGATGGGAAGCCCGCCCATGCGAACTGCCTTTCGCAGTCCGTGGCAGAACGGGGTTGCTGAGCGCTGGGTGGGGAGTTGCCGACGCGACTTGCTGGACCGCGTAATCGTCCTGAATGAGCGGCATCTGAAGCGGCTGATGGCCGAGTATGTGCGCTACTACCACGAAGACCGCACGCATCTGGGGCTCGCGAAGGACACACCAGCGGGTCGGCCGATTGCGATCCGTTCTTGCCGTCGGAAGCAAGATTCAATCCTTTCCACGACTCGGCGGACTGCACCATCGCTACGCAGTGGCGGCATAGATCGACCATTCTGCATCACCGCCATTAACTTCCGTTGACTATCAGCCAAGATGCGCCCGTATCTGGTTTATGGGTTTGGGATCAACCCCCATCATCCGGCAGATCTAAGGTACGCCGAAAGTCGGGGGCCTACTTGCAATGCAAGTGGCCTTTTAATTGTTCGTGGAACGTTTTGACAAACCACACCACTACCCGATTCGGTAACATCTTGACGCCGTTTACAACTCTATGATAGAACCCATGATACTTAGCCCTAACGGTCAACGACTATGATGAATCCATTTGAAAACGATGATTAGGAGTTTGTCGTCCTTCCGAAACAACGAAGGACAATTTTTCGGTGTGGCCTTCCGTTAAGGGGGTTCCCGCCAGATGGATGGCGGAGGGGCCCATGTGGCCCGCGTCGAGTGTCTTCGTTAGACGGACGACACATGGATCGACATGCAACCACTGAGTTTGATGGGGAGATGGCGGGTGACGGGACTGCATGGAAGAAAGAACAACAAGCACCTAAGCATGCTCAATTGCTTTGCTGAATTACATTCTGCTTTCACAATTTGGCCAGATTTTCTTAACAGGCTGAGGAAAAATTGATTTGCAGCGTAGTTTTCTTTTTGTTTCTCATCGTTGACGACGTCGGACGGTTAGGTTTCTGGTGCTTTTGTGGTATCTGGCAATAAGTCGATGCTGCTGAAGACACATGTCAGCCGCGACTTACGCTGCCGAAACTGCCGCAGCTAGGTTGCGCATGTGCACCAAAGTTGTAGGGCGCGCAGGCGAGAGTAAAGATCCAGTGCACTTTGTACACCATGCGATGGCGCAACTTCCGCAGCAGGGCGACGGTGTTCAACCAGCCGAAGCTTTCTTCGACCCGCTTCCTCTTTTTCTGGCTGATGGCATGCCCAAGGTGCCGTGTGGTGCGGCCATCAATGGCGCTGCCTCCGGGCCGCGCAGGGTTCTGCGCCACGTGCGGCACGACTCCCATACGTCAACACTCCGTCACGAAATCTGGCGTGTCGAATCCTTTGTCTCCGCTCACGGTTACCGCCTTCGTTCCCGGAACCCGCTCCAGCATCACCAGCGCTGCATCGCACTCCGCCGTCCCGTTGGCTTGAAATACTTCCGCGTCCACGTTCAGTCCATTGCGATTTTCCACCAACAGGTTCCAGGTGAAGGGTTCCGGCGTGCGCGTAAGCGCCAAGAGGATGTCCATTCCCGACATTCTCACCGTTGAGGAGATGCAGAAAATGATTTCTGCCGTTCTTCTGCGGGAGCGAGTCCTGATTTTCCTCGACATGGTCACGGGACTGCGCCGCGGCGAGTTGGCAGGTTTGAAATGGGGAGATATCGACTTTTTGAACCTGCAAATCGACGTAAACCGATCGGTGGTGGATCAGCACGTTGGGAGGTGCAAAACGGAGATCTCCCAAAAGCCGGTTCCCATCGACGAATACATCGCCGCCGACCTGCTGGAGTGGTACAGACAAACCCCTTACCATGCTCCCACCGATTGGGTTTTCGCGACCGACAGCAACCGAGCCGGTGAGAAGCGCGGCAAGCAACCGCTTTGGTTGTGCAAGGTGATGTGCTATCACATCCAACCCATCGCAAGAAAGTTGGGGATCCAGAAACGCATCGGGTGGCACACGTTCCGCCGCACCTACTCCAGCATCCTCAAAGACAACGGTGAGGATGTGAAAGTGGTGCAGGAGCTATTGCGCCACGCCTCGACGAAGGTGACATTGGATGTCTACGCGCAAGCACTGACGCCAGCCAAGCGGGCGGCGCAACGCAAAGTCGTGCTGATGATCCGGGAGAATCTCAGTGTACCGCGAGTGTACCGCGGGCAACCGGGGACCCCGGCGTAAGTTATTGATAAGATTTGGCGTCCCCGACGGGATTTGAACCCGTGTTACCGCCGTGAAAGGGCGATGTCCTAGGCCAGGCTAGACGACGGGGACGGCTGTGAGGTGGGGTGCTCGAGGCAACAGTTGATCCTAACAAGCCCTTGTTGCCCTGTCAAAACGCTGTCGCGAACCTCCAATGCGCTTCATCAAGAATCTATTGGATCGAACAAATGGCTGCCGGTCTTAGGTTCGAGCGAGAAGTTCGCATCGTTGTTCTGTTTCCCCACATCCCGAGACAATTTAGAATCGTGAAGACCGTGCGCCGATTCGCGACTCAACGAAATATTCGAGGTAAATGTGTCCGACCCAGTCTATCTCAGCCTTTGGTTCGGCGATTTTTCCGGGCCGGAGATGTTGCCGCAGGCTTTCGCCGTGTTGCAGCAATTTCCTTTCTCGGCGCAGCGTCCCGGAATCAGCTATTTTGCGGTGCATCCTGTTTCCTGGAGCGAGGCCACGGTGTTGGAGCGGCGATTTCCTTCCGGGATCGATCCCGGGCAGGCCACGCTGATGGCCGCCGAACTGATTCACGACGACTATGCCTACCTCTTCGAAGCTCACTGGGATTTATGGACGCCGGACGAGTCGAGTGGAAACTGGGTGCTTGAGCCTGCGCCAGTAAAGTTCATCGTTCAAGGCGAAGAATTTGATGAAGCGGCTTACCAGCAGACGGGACACATCCAAGTGGACTTCGGCTTGGATTCGTATTTTCTCCAACCCGAGACTGCCCTTAGCGACCAGACTCGGGCCAAGATTCGCGACAACGTGGCGAAACTGGTCGAATTTTCAATGAAGATGGAGAAAAATAGTGGGACTAGTTCGCGCCTACTTTGGTCGGAGTCGGATGAAACTCTGGCGCAGAAGCTGATCGCACGCTTGCAGAAATTGCAGTAACCGCGACACAAAGGGCACAGAGTCGTTCGTCGGCTCCGTGTCCTTTGTGCTAAAAGGCTATTTCGTTCTTCCGCCCTCAACTTTAAGGGTATCCGCCGCCCCTGCCTGTGCCGCTGCCAACCGCGCCGTGAGCACGCGGAAGGGAGAGCAAGACACGTAATCCATTCCCACCTTATGGCAGAACTCCACCGACGACGGGTCGCCGCCGTGCTCGCCGCAGATTCCTACCTCCAGTTTGGGACGTGTCTTGCGCCCGCGCTCGATCCCGATCTTCACCAGTTCGCCGACACCGACCTGGTCGATCGCGGCAAATGGATCCTGCTTCAGAATCCCTTCCGCCAGATACGTTGGAAGGACCTTGTTCACGTCGTCGCGGGAGAAGCCGAACGTAGTCTGCGTCAGGTCGTTCGTGCCGAACGAGAAAAACTCCGCTTCCTTGGCAATCTCGTCCGCGACCAGGCAGGCGCGGGGCAACTCAATCATCGTGCCCACGAGGTAATGCACGTGCCGTCCCTTTTCCTGGAACACTTCTTCCGCCACGCGACGGACTATCGCCCCCTGGTTCTCCATCTCTTTCACCGTCGCGATCAGCGGGATCATTACCTCGGCGTGAGTCTTGATGCCTTGCTTCTCCACGGCTACGGCCGCTTCAAAAATGGCCCGCGCCTGCATCTCGGTAATCTCCGGATAGGTGATGCCCAGGCGGCAACCGCGATGCCCCAGCATCGGATTGAACTCGTGCAGTTCTTCCACGCGACCGAGCAACATCCGCAACTCTTTCAGTTTCGGCGACCGCGGTTTGGTGGCTTCGAGCACCGCGATCTCCACCATCAACTCTTCGCGCTTCGGCAGGAACTCGTGCAGTGGCGGATCCAGCAAGCGGATGGTTACGGGCAACCCTGCCATCGCTTTGAACAGACCAATGAAGTCATTGCGCTGAAAGGGCAATAACTTCCTCAGCGCGATGCGGCGGTCTTTTTCATTGTTGGCCAGAATCATGTCCCGCATGTGCTCGATGCGGTCTTCCGCAAAGAACATGTGCTCGGTGCGGCACAGGCCAATGCCCTCGGCGCCAAACGCTCGCGCTTGAATGGCATCCCGCGGAATGTCGGCATTCGCGCGCACTCCGATTTTGCGGTAGGGCTCGGCCCAGCCCATCAGCTTGAGAAGTTCAGGATCGTCTGCGGTTGGAGGAATTGTGCTTAGTTGCCCCTTGATCACGCGGCCGGTCGTGCCGTCGAGAGAAATCCAGTCGCCTTCTTTGAAGGTTTGCCCCTTCACGTGCATCACGCGTTTATGCTCGTCGACTCCAATGTCGCCTGCGCCGGCAACGCAACATTTCCCCATGCCGCGAGTGACGACGGCCGCGTGGCTGGTCATGCCGCCGCGCGAAGTCAAAATGCCGGCCGCCACTTCCATGCCTTGAATATCTTCCGGAGTGGTTTCCGCGCGCACCAGAATCACTGGATTTTTCTTGGCCCCGTGTCCCGCCTTCTTCACTGCTTCTTGCGCGGTGAATACGATCTGGCCGACGGCCGCACCCGGCGACGCTGGCAGGCCCGTGGCCAACACTTCGACCTTCGTGCTCTTCTCATCCAATCGTGGCACCAGGAAGTCGTAGAGCTGGTTGGGTTCCACACGAAAAATGGCTTCCTCCTTACTGATCAGCCCTTCCTCCACCATCTGGATCGCCACGCGTATCGCGGCCAGTCCTGTGCGTTTGCCGTTGCGGGTCTGCAGCATGTAGAGCTTGCCGTCCTGAATGGTGAACTCGAAATCCTGCATGTCGCGGTAGTGCTTCTCCAGCCGCGTAGTGATTTCGCGGAGCTGGTTGTACACGTCGGGCATAATTTTCTGTAGTTCGAGGATCGGGACCGGAGTACGCACTCCCGAGACCACGTCCTCGCCCTGCGCGTTCATCAGAAACTCCCCGTAAAACTCTTTCGCGCCCGTCGCGGGATTGCGCGTAAAGCCTACGCCCGTGCCGCTGGTGTCGCCGAGGTTGCCATACACCATGGCTTGCACGTTTACCGCTGTTCCCAGCATGTCATCGATGTTGTTGATGCGGCGATAATGTTTGGCGCGCTCGTTCTGCCACGAGCGGAAAACCGCATCCCGCGCCATGACCAGTTGCTCGTGCGGATCCTGTGGGAAGTCGCGCTTGGCGTGTTTCTTGACGACCTTTTTATATTCCTCGACGACTTCCTTCAGCGCTTTTGCATCGAGATCGGTGTCGAGCTTGGTTTTCTTCTGCTTCTTTTTCGCGTCAAAGACTTCGTCAAAGGCAGACTTCGGAATCTCGAGCACGACATTGCCGAACATCTGGATCAGCCGGCGGTAGGAATCGGCGGCGAAGCGCGGATTGTTGCTGCGCTTGGCCAGCGCCTCCACGCTTTTATCGTTCAATCCGAGATTGAGAATCGTATCCATCATGCCCGGCATGGAAAACTTAGCGCCCGAGCGCACGCTCACCAGCAAAGGATTCTCCCCCATTCCGAGCTTCTGCCCTTGCAGCGCTTCCAGCTTGGCCAGCGCCTCTTCCATTTGCCGGTCAACTTCTTTGGAAACGCCACCGCTCCGCATGTACTCTCGGCAGGCCTCAGTCTGGATGGTGAATCCCGGAGGCACGGGCAGGCCGGCATTGGTCATCTCGGCCAGGCCGGCGCCTTTGCCGCCGAGGTCGTCTTTCATCTTGCCGTGGCCATCGGCCTTGCCGCCGCCATCGGCCTTGCCGCCGCCATCGGCCTTGCCGCCGCCAAAAAAGTAAACGTACTTGGTTGTGTTTTTCTTGGTTTCCTGGCCTTCAGCTTCGGGGAGGGTAATGGTCGCCATGATTATTAGTCCTTTGTCTTAGGATTTTGGGTGGCGCAGCGCCTTTAGCGCTGCGATCGAACTTGCTGCTTCTTTCCCGGGGGCTCTAACCCGCGAGTCTCACCTTTATGTTTTCCCTTCTGTCACGATCTCTGAGAAATCGGCAATCGTCGAGAATTCCTTTAGCAGAGTCTGCAACAATGCCAGCCGGTTCGCCCGCACCTTCTGATCCTCGACCATCACCATCACTTTGTCGAAAAACACGTCCACGCGCTCGCGAGCCGTCGAGAGCAGCATAAGGGCGTCGCTGTACTCTTTTTTCTTGCGGTGCGCTTCGATCCTCGGTCCGTTAACCTCGACGTAGGCTGCCAGGTTCTTTTCTTCATGAGCTGAACCAGGCAGGTACTCGAACGCCGCTGCCGGAGTGATCCCCTTCTCTTCCGCTTGCCGCAGGATGTTCCGCATGCGCTTGCAAGCGGCGCCAATCGCCAGAAACTCGGGCATGTGCATCACCCGCTTGACCGCTTCGGCCCGCGCCAGCGCATCCACCACGTCTTCCGCGTCCGCCGCCAACACGGCTTTGACTACGTCATAAGAATAACCGTGCACATCGCGCAAATAAAACTCCAGCCGCTCGCGGAAGAACGTTTTTACGGACTCCGCAAACCTCGCATCATCGACAAACTTCTTCTCGGCTTCCGATCCTTTATATCCGGCGCGCGCGTCCCGCATCAGGTCCGACAGGCGCAGCGGCAGCCTCTTTTCCGCAATCACCTTTACAATCCCATTCGCCTGCCGCCTTAGCGCAAAAGGATCCTTCGACCCGCTGGGAACTAGTCCCAGCGCAAACATGCCCGCAATCGTATCCGCCTTGTCGCCGATGGAAAGCACCGCACTCTCCATCGAGCGGGGCACATCATCCTCCGTGGACTCCGGTTTGTAGTGATCGTAGATCGCATCCGCGATCGCGAGCCGAGTCGCCTCCGGCAAGGTAGAATCGAGCTCCTGCACTCGTGCGTACAGACCGCCCACAATGCCCTGCAGTTCGGTGAATTCCTTCACCAGTTCGGTGGTCAGGTCAGTCTTGGCTAGGCACGCAGCTTTGTGGATCACCCCCGCGCGCACCGCCATCCCGTTTTGCTTGACAATCTCGCTCAGCCAACTGCACAAGCGTTGGACGCGCCGTGTTTTCTCATAGTAGCTTCCCAGGTCCTTCTGGAAAGTGACATGCTTAAGCGAATCCAGCCGCTCCAACAGCGACCGCTTCTGATCCATCTCCCAGAAAAAACGAGCGTCGTTGAAGCGCGCTCGCAGCACGCGCTCGTTACCGTGCCGGATCAGTCCCTGCGGATCTCCGTCCGTATTTAACACTGCCAGAAAATACGGCAGCAGCTTGCCGCTCGAATCCTCCAGCGCAAAATATTTCTGGTGATCGCGCATCACCGTAACCAGAACTTCCTGCGGCAGCGCCAAAAACTGCGGATCGAATCCGCCCAGGATCACTGACGGAAATTCCGTGAGGTTCACTACGCTGGCGAGCAGAGACTTGTCTTCGCGCCAGCGTGCGCTGGCAATGGTGCGCGTGGCCGCATCGAGAGCTTTCCGAATCTGGTGTTCGCGTTCACTCCGTCCAAGAACCTTGGCCGCGCGCAGCGCATCGACGTACGCGGAACCGGCCCGAGGAATGGTTACGGCGCCGGCGGACAAAATTCTGTGCCCGCGCGACAAGCTTCCTGCGTGGATTCCGTCGAACTCCAGCGGGATCGTTTCGCCGTCGAGCATCGCCACCAGCCACCGCACTGGACGCACAAACCGTTCATTCGGCTTGCGCCAATACATATTCTTGGGCCAATAGATAGCCGCAATCTCTTTGGGCAAGTACTCGGTAATAATCTGCGCTGCGGGTAGGCCGCCTTTTTCGGTTTCCGCGCACACATACTTACCTTTGTCGGTATCGACGATTTTCAGGCTTTCTACAGCAACTCCTTCTCGCCGCGCAAACGATTCAGCCGCCTTTGTTGGATTTCCGTCTACATAGCCAACTTTTTCTGAGGGACCGAGGATCTGCTTCCTCTCGACAGGTTGTCGGTCAGCAGTTCCGATAAGCACCGCCAATCGCCGCGGGGTCGAAAAGACATTCGCAGCAGCATGCGAAAGCGAATGTTGCTTGAAGAGGTCGCTGACCCGTTGCGCGAGTTCCGTCTCCGCAGCGTCAATCATTCGCGCCGGAATCTCTTCGCACCCGATCTCTAATAAGAAGTCTGCCATATTTTCAAAGGATCAAGGTTCTAAACCGCGGTCCCAACCTGCAGAGACGCATCGGGTAAGTTCTCGGTCAAGTCCTGCTGTCGCACATAGGCCCCAGCAACGCCTACGGCTAGTGCTCGAACTCGTCCGATTACACCGACCCGTTCTGTGACGGAAATTGCTCCTCGCGCGTCCAAAATGTTGAAAAGGTGCGAGCACTTAAGACAAAGGTCATATGCCGCCAAAATCGGCCCACGGAGCGCACGAGCCCCGGCAGCTTCGCCCCTTGAAACCATCGCTTCCTCAACCGCCAGAGAAATGGCCAGTGACCCGAGATTGGTCTGAACTACTTCCAGCAACCCCCTGCACTCGGCTTCATAAAGCTCAAAGTGCTGCCAAGTCTTCTCCACATCCGCCATTTCGAAGTTGTACACAGAGAACTGCACCTCATCCGCCATCCGCACATCTCCATACGTAGCCGCCCGCCTCGTCTCGGGATCACGCGCCCACACGATGTCGTAAATCGAATCTACATCCTGCAGAAACGCGCCGATGCGCTCCAGGCCATACGTCAGCTCGACCGAAATCGGGAACAAGTCCAAGCCGCCGCACTGCTGGAAATAAGTGAACTGCGTGATCTCCAATCCATCGAGCATCACTTGCCAGCCCACTCCCCAGGCACTCAGCGTCGGAGCTTCCCAGTTATCTTCTTCGAACTTGATGTCGTGCTGCCGCAGGTCGATGCCAATCGCGCCCAGCGACTCCAAATACAATTCCTGCACATTCTCCGGCGGAGGCTTCAAGATCACCTGCAACTGCATGTGCTTGAACAACCGGTTCGGATTCTCCCCATATCGCCCGTCCGCCGGCCGCCGCGAAGGCTGCACATACGCTACCTTATAAGGCTTCGGCCCCAGCACGCGCAGAAACGTCTCCGGCGCCATCGTCCCCGCGCCCACTTCAACGTCATAGGGCTGCTGCAACACACATCCACGCTCCGCCCAAAATGCCTGCAGGCGCAGGATGAGTTCCTGAAACGTGAGCGATTTTGCTTTCGGTGGATTCACACACTCGTCCGGGAACTTGAAGATTAACCAATGATTGTAACGGAAGCGGCGGGAACCGTCAGCTAGCCGACGCCGGCACAGGCAGGATAATTCCGATTTTACTTGGCGCTTCCCCGCGTCCCCTTCGTCGCCTGAATAATCTGATCCACCTTCAACTCCTTTCCAGCTTCGCCCCCATACAAAGTCTGCGTGAATCCCCCCGGCGCAATGTCGCCAAACACTTCCTTGAAGATAACCTTCTTTCCATTGACCTCGTAATCCTCCACCAGCACCAACTGCGGCCCTTCCCAGCGCGCAACATTCTTAAAGCTAATACAGCCCCCCGGATTCGTGCTCTCACACCAAATCGTGCGGTAGCCCTGCGCCGCCTCATCCCACCAGAAAACTCCCAGCCCCGTCACCTCCGCGCTCTCCCGCTTCGACCGATACTCTTCGATCACCGAAAACCTTCCCGGCCCCGCCCGCCAAACAATCTGTCCCCCACCTGTAGCGCCGATCGGCGAAGCCGCATCCGGCGCAAACTTCTCTTTGATCGACCACGTCCCCTCGAAGGCCCGCAACAGCTTTTCAATCTGCTGACTGCCCTTCGGCGCAGCCGGAACTTGCACCGCGGCCGCTTGTCCTCGACCCGCGGAGGCCGCCGCACCAACCCCAGCCATCGCAAGCAAGCAAATCGGAACCACTCGAAGATGTTTCATTGAGACGTGCCTCCCTAAAACCCGCCCTTTTCCAGCATCCCCGCCGTAACCAACTTCTTCTCAATATGCCGTTGCAAGGCTTGGATCAGAAACTTCCGCAGGTCGGCTGCCTGCGCTTTTGGCCAAGGCGTGCCCACAAAACTTTCCACTGGAGCGCGAAACATCTGCGCCGCCAGCGCGCGCGATTCATTTGAAATCTCGGACGACGCCAGCCGCTTATCCTCGGGACACATCAGTCCGTCCGCCAGCACGTGAAAATAAGCTCGGCTGCCGTTCAGGCTGCGGCCGCAGACGATGCACTCGGTCAACTCCGGCAGGAAGCCCACCAGCCGCGTCAGCCACAGGTCGAAGTAGGTGACCGGCATCCATATCTCTGAGCCGGTCAGGACGTGCAACACCGAAAGAGTCAGGCGGAAGATCGCGTCATTCGCCTCGCGGTCCGGCAGCAGTTCGTCGATCAACTCGGCCACATGCGCCAGCGCCACGGCCCGCGCGTAGCTGACTTCCGTAGCCAGCGGAGACTCCAGCACTTCGCAAGCATCCAGGCGGGCCAACTCTTGCCGCTCCCGGACATCGTAAAATGCACGTACGTAGGTCATCGGCTCGAGCGCGCCGCCAAAGCGGCGCTTCGACTTCTTCGCCGACCGCGCCACGCCGCGGACTTTGCCTTCCGCGCGCGTAAACAGTGTGACCAGCAGATCAGCTTCGCGCAGCGGGTAGGTGCGCAGCACGATCGCCTCCGACTCCTTCAGTGCCATGGAAACCCAGCAGGTGTGCTTTAGAATATGGCGGGGACGACGGGACTCGAACCCGCGGCCTCTGCCGTGACAGGGCAGCGTTCTAACCAACTGAACTACGTCCCCACTCGCCAAATCAACAACTTAGCTGAAAGCCTTGCCGGATAAGGCTTTCGCAGGTTTTGCATACAACGCCCATAATCCATTCCGTGACGATAATTGCCGCCATTCCCGGCATAACCGCCCCAAACCGCCTACAAATTTCCGTGCGCTGATGCGGATTTTATCTTAACACAGCCCATGGGAGCGCGCCTCTTCCCCATTGAGAAGCTCTCGCACCCAGACAGTCTTCGAAAACCACTTTTCGGGCTTAAGACGGGCCGGTTCTTCAAGGATATCCAGGGGAGCAGCTGCGCAATAGACTCGGTCGCGCTTCGCATGTGGTCGCATTCACGACAGCGCAACGTGCAATTGAGCGGCCGGAGCGTGAGGGTATGTCAAACAGGACAGTCTGCCCACCGTCGGCCTGCACCACTCCCAGATGGGCGGGGAAATTCGAAGCCATCAGCTTCCCTGATAAAATAAAAATGAAACTAGTGGGTGCGGAGAGATGGCCGAGTGGCTGAAGGCGCGCGCCTCGAAAGCGTGTATACCTTAACGGGTATCGGGGGTTCGAATCCCTCTCTCTCCGCCACGCAGTCTGAAACGCAGAGAAAGTCCGCCCCCTTTCCCCCGAAATACGCGAAAGATGCCCGTATTTCGCAATATTTCGTCCAAAAACCGGACTGGAGAAAATGGACCACTCGACAACAAAGGGGCCACTGTCCTGGCTTTTCTCTGGAGGCCACATGCGCAGTCCGGTTTCAGGGAGGGCCTTAGGCGAATGTAATGCGATCAGAAACCGGGGATTCGGCCACAGCGGGTTGACCTTTGGCAGTACCTTGGAAACCGCATTCGCGCGACTGACGGCCCGATCAGCCGCCCAACCTCGAAGATAGCGGGAACACGAAACTGCCGACGGAAGTAGTGTAAGTAGTGTGCCGAAGGTGAGCTGGCGGTGGTCATAAACCCAAAGCTTTCATTTGCTCCTCGGTTTCGTAGCCGAGCCAGTGTGCGACTTCATGCCAGACCACCCGTCTGACTTCAGCCCGCAAGTCTCCTTTCGAACAGCGCAGAATGGGACCACGGAAAACAAAAATCAGGTCGGGGGCGAATTTCACCTGGGTGTAGGACCGTTTCGTCCTCAATGTGCCACTGTACAGCCCCAATAGCTCAGTCCCAGGGTGCCATTTTTTTCTATTCGAAATGTCCTTCAATACGTCCGCAGGAGCCTCGTCAAGCACCTGAATGCCAGGGAAATCTGGAAGGTCCCTAACCTCCTGAGGCAGAGTGCTGTATGCCCACTCCACTATCTGCTCAAAGCTTTCGGGATTTGTGGCGCGGACCATGGGCAACTTTACCACCGGGATAAGCCGCGTGGGACGTTGGGGAGCAGGACGATGGAAGAGTGAGCGGTGCCGGTGGATAACTATTGCAAAATCGCGATTACACTCGTTGGCCTTCGCGGTGGTTTTTGAGCACAACCGCCTGCGGGTGTTGAACATTCCGCGGGGGAAGCATGTACCGAACACGATGAATTGGCAATTTGCATGAGTCTGCACATGACCCAAGTATTGTTGGCGTAACAATCGCGATTGCACTCATCGACCGACACGAGCCACCTTTGCCAGCCTCTACGAGTTCACGACCACCTTCCCGCACATTTGTGACTCTTTTCCAGATGCTCATGCGCGGCACGGATTTCACGTCGGGCAAAATGCGCAACTGCGCAAAAAGGCAAAGGTGGGACAGCCCCAAAGTGAGGCAGTTTCATCGCTTATACCTCAGGTCGGCAAATTGACCTGCAAGTAACCATGGATCTGCATTCACAGGCTCGCTCCGCGCTAACTGTAGCTCCGTCTTCCGAATCATTTCCGGCCACAAGGAATCCGGATTCGCATTGAAGACCGTGCTGGCATCGGCCGGAAAAATGAACCAGGCGCCCAATCCTACTTCCTTTTGCAGTTGATCTTGAGTCCATCCGGCATAGCCCAGATAAACATGGAAAACGCCTGGGTCGGGTCGAGCCGAAATGGTTTGTTCGAAGAGAGGTTTCGCGGCAATCAGGTAAACACTATCGAAGACGTGCTCCGCCCCTTCCAGCCTTGCGGGCGAGTGGAACAACGCAAACACCGCCGGCATTTCGAGTGGTCCTCCGAGATAGACCGGGTCGGAACGGTCTTTCGCCGCCTTCGGACTCTCAAGCACACGCGAAAGGGGGACATCCGTGCGCCGGTTGAGAATGAGTCCGAGTACGCCTTGGGCATCGTAGCGAGCCAGCAGAATCACGGTTTGGGCGAAATGCGGATCGCCGAGGTTCCGGCTCGCCACCAGCAATTTTCCTGCGCCCAGACTTTTGGCATTTTTGGATTGGACTGGGAAAAAATCGGCCGGCAGCATTTCGCTTTTCAGATGGAAGCTGGCAGCAAACGACGGATCGTTCCGCCCGACATTCGCCTCCTGTACATCAAATTCCTTGCTGTGGCGGTTTAACCTTCCGGCCACCGCCCAGGCAAGAATTGCGGCCAGCATCGTGTAGAAGCATAGTTTGCGCAGACACATGACTGCTCTCCTTGCATCCGTGAGCGAGAGTTTAACTGATTCGGTGAGGGTTGCAAAATCGGCAGCGCACTGATTGAGGGTCGGTGAGCGCTAAGGCGATTTCACTCCTTGACCCGATGCAAGGGGTTTTGAGCGCTATGGCCTAGTTACAACAGTTAGCCGCAACTCGTTCTCGAGGGGAGCCGAACAACCGCAGCCTAGACCTCCTGACGGAGGTTGGGACGCAGTGTGAGCGAGCCGTCATCGTTCAGCTTCTGGTGACAAGCCCAGCACACGGGATAGCGCATTCCCTTTACCTCAATCTCAGCTCTAAGTTTCAATCCTTTCCAATCGGTGACGTTTGGAAGCACGAACTGTGCCTGCCGGATCTTGTTCGGTAACGGGTAACCGGCGTCCAGACAACCGCTCTTGAGCACCTTTCCGTCCTGGCTCTCGACGGTCACCCGCAATACGCCTGGCACGCCTGCGATTCCGTCGTTTGCGAAGCCGACGATCAGCCCCGTGGAACCATCGTCTTTATAGCTCCAGATGAACGACGGCCTCACCCGATAGCCAATTCGGCGATTGATGTGGTCGAACGCTGCCGGATAAGCCTGGTAGTAGTTCATCAGATTCTTGGCGCTGATCTGGTGAAAGTTCCAGAGTGACCAGTAATTAGCCCCGACATCAATTACATGGTCGATCATGTTCTCTGCCGGGGATATCCCTTCCACTGAGGCGCGTGGATCGGGAGGTTTACCCGGAAGCCCCTGCTCGAGCAACGCCGCGGTCCAGGGTGGGCGATTGCTGAGCGCCTCAATCTGCTCGTTCTCAATAAAGATGGTATCGCTCCGAATCCAATTGTTGCTGCGGACCGTGCGGTCTACCAGTTCTGAATTCCCAACCCGGCTATAGTCTGGTTGAGTATTGGTCAGTAGAGGAGTCTTCGAAAAGTGCTCGAGCTGGACTTCGAGCATATTGGTCCAAGTGCGCTCTGCGGTCTGGTAATCAGGGAAAGGATTGTTGCCAAATGGCCAGGTGTGACCTTCCCCCCAGAAGCCATACATGAAGGTATCGATATACTCGATGAGCGGATTGCCATCGAATTCCGCGGCCAATAAGCCAACCAGTTCTTTGAATGCCTGCTGAAAAAAAGGATGATCGTACCGGGGCTGATAACGCGAGTGCGGATTCTCCAAATACCTTTTTGCTGAAGCGGCGCTTTCTTGATCGCTAAGGACCAGATCAACTTTCGGCACTTTGTCGAGGACAAAGTCCGGGAGGGCCGCTTCGTGTCTGTAGTCTGGAGCGCTCATCTGAACTCGCAATCCGACCCGCTTGTTGTACTTCTTCGCCAATTCAAAAACGAGCTTCAGGTAATCGGGCATCTCCAGGCGTCCAGGCCGCGGCTGCACTTCCCTCCAGGTCGGACGGATATAAAGCTGCTGGCCCAGGGGAAATCGAACCAGATCTTCGATCGCCTGGGGAATATTGTCTGACTTGATTTCCTCCGTGCCACTGTCTGCTGTGATGTAAGTGACCAATCCCTTGCCGTAGTTCGGCACGACGTCTTGCGAAGAAGTAGTGGTCATCATCACGTCGTCAGTGGGAATGACGGCATCAGGTGGGTATTGAGGGAACGGACCCTGATTGAGGCGATCGGCCACCTGGGGACCGGAGCCGAAGTTGTAGTTTCCCCAGTTGTGGGCGGGAACCTTCGCCTGCGCTTTACCCATTCCAAGTTCTGCAGCTACGGCAACAGCGACAGTGCTTTTTAAAAAATCTCTACGCTGCATCGGAATTATCTCCTGCTTATCGTTCGATTAGATTTCGGGCCGGGTTGGAGCGAGAAGGACCAGGAGTCATCGTAGATCCAGAACCGAAACGGTCGGAGCATAGAAGGCCTCGATAAAAGAGCTGTGATTTTAACAGGTGCCTGGAATGCAAGAAACTCGGACTGCTCGTAGTTGGCATAACTCGCCATTGCACTCATTGACCCGAGTCGGCCACTTTTCAGTTTACGAAATCGCCTGATTGCGACACCTATCATGCCGCTGCGTGGATTACGTCATTCTCCTGAGGATTTCTTGCGTAACACTTCTTTACCTAATCGTTACGCTTTTTGACACGGTTCCGGGGTATCCTTCATTAGGTGGCAGCGTCCAACGAATAGGGCGACTGACGCCTGTTTCCCTCGGGTTGGTTAGGAGGTGCTCTATGCGGCTCTCCGGCCTGGCGGTCGCCGTAATCCTGCTATTCTCATCCGTTGTTGTCGCGCAACATTCTTCCGGTGGAGGTGGCTCGGCGGGCGGTTCCTCCGGAGGCGGTTCCTCAAGTTCTGGCGGTTCCCACAGCAGCTACTCGGGCGGAGGCAGTTCGTCCGGAGGTTCGGCCACACACAGTACAGGCTCAGGGTCGAGCGCATCCCACTTCAGCCATCAACCGTCTAGTTCGAATGCTGCGCCCGCAATTCGTGAGCCGAGTTTCGCCCGCGTTCCATTACAGCCTGAGAAGCGTACCTTCCTCTCGTTTCTGCGTCATCCTTTCAGGAAGCCCCAGCCAAAGACCGAGGCCGATCTGCGGCGCAGAATCTGCGCCAAGGGCCCGTGCCCGGCCTGTCCTGCGGGACAAGCTTCCGGCAAGAACGGAGAGTGCGTGGCTTCGCTACAAGCGCATCTTTGCCGGACGGGCGAATACTGGAACAGCGGCGGTTGCGTCTGGCTCGCGAACTCCCTTGCGAATTGCAGCCTCGATCCGAATGGGGAGCTGATGGCAGCAAGAAGGAATATGGAAGCGGCTAAGAGAAGCATGGAGGCAGTGTGCTCGCGGGATCCCGCTGGTCATGAATGCTCAGGGGAGAACGTCATCTACCAGCGTGCCGTGGACTTCTACAGACAGCGGCAGGAATTTCACACTCGCGCCTACGAAGAATGCTGGCGGCGTCGGTCTTTTGTCTCGCCCTTCGGTTTGTATTCTGGTCCTCTTGTCTCGTCCCTTGGACTATATTCTGATCCTCTCCTGCCCTAGCCTTCCCAGGTGCGAAGGCAAGTTCGTTTGACCTGTACGTGGTCCGGTGAAGGCAGTGTCAGTTTCTCGTAATATCGCGATAGCACTCATCCTATGAGAAAGGATGTCAAGGAAAAACACGTATCCTGTCCTCTCGCTGAGCCCTCAGTGCGGTGAGTTACATCCAGGCCCGTTGTCATCTCAGGTTTGAGCGTACCATTTGGGCATGAGCAGCATACATCCGGAATGCTCCGACTCAGCCGCGCCTGATCAGTCGGTGGCTGCCGATGTTCTTCTTCGCCAGGAGCCAGAAGAGGAAGAAGACGAAGAGGAAGAAGACGGCAAAGAGGATGACGAAGATGATGACAGCGAGGACGGCTACTCAGAGCGAGCCCGCGCCTTATTTCGGTGGGTGAACGTGGTCCTGACACATTTCGCTATTTTGCAAAGACCGAAGTTCCACACTGGCGACTGGCTTCCTGATGTGTCCAGGAGAGGTGACGGGATTCACTGGTTGCCTGTCGGACATTATGCCGATCTTTCTGGCGATTATGCTGGCGATGAGAGTCGGTTTCTCGGCCGTGCTTCTGACCGGCGCCATGATCTATATCCTAGGGTTCCTTGCTGTCCCTCTATCCAATTTACATGCACTTAAAGCGCTTGGACTCAAGAACAGTATTCCTTGATCCCCGGCTTCATTATCCCAACATGGAGGTTGTATCGGCCGGCCGTGTGGAAGCGAGAGGCCAGCGCAAATTCCACGAGCGAGGAACCAGGTTGCGGCTGCCAATTCCCAGCTTCCTCAGAATGTGATGGACGTGGTTCTTAGCTGTGTGTTCGGAGATACAAAGGCGTGCGGCAATTTCTTTATTGGTGAGATTCTGCGAGAGAAGTTGCAGCACTTTCCGTTCGCGCATGGTGATGGAAGTCTGCGGCAGAGCCGGCGCGTTGCAACTAACTAAATAGGCCAGATGGGAGAACAGCGCATAAGTGATATTCGGGGGACAAGTAAATTCTTGTTTTTGCACGGATTGCAGGATTGTTACCAATTCTTGCAACGAAGTCGTACTCGTAACGTAGCCACTAGCCCCAGCTTCTGCCAGTTGCACAACGCGTTCCTCGGATTCCGTCACCCCCAGCAAGATGATTTCGGCATGACGGTACTGAGTGTTAATGGCTCGTACGAGTTCCAAAGAAGATTCCCAGTTAGTGTCGAGATCGATCAAGATGGTCTGAAAACCTGTGAGGATCGCGAGATCAGGCTGTGTAAATGCCGATGTCTCGCGTCCGGTTTTTTCGCCAACCGCCAGGGCTACCGATTCGGCTCGATGGCGGCATGCCGAGAGTACCGCGATATTGTTGGCGGACTGGTCCGGAGTCACTTGGCCTCCCACGGTACGTTGTCTTGAAGAAGCAAACTGGAGTGACACACGTACGGGCGTGTACTTATGTAGGGTGTTATTGGAATATATCATCAGATCCCTGGGAGAGCTAGACGACCGGCGAGATGGTCGTCTCCTAATACTAAGGACACTACCGGCAAGGTCCTGACGGAAGAAATCTTCTCAGGAAGCGGAAGATCATGGGGCGACTAAGTGGCGACTAAGTGCGCAGGGCAATTTCTGCGAGGAATAATGGCAACATCGGATAAGCGCAAATGAGCCGAAACACGCTAGAAGAGTGTGTCCGTCGAATCCAAGTAAAACCATGCTGAGAATTCTTCTGGGGAAGATCGGCGCAGAGTGGCGAGCCACGCTGGCGGAGCTGGCCCGCCCGGAAAACGATCTAGAAATCGTGGGCCGGGTAGACGATGCACTCGACATTCTGCTCCAAACGGAGGAACTTAAGCCGGATGTGGTAGTGCTGGCTCAGCCTCCAGGCGGAGGCGAGCCGGGTGTTTGCAGCCATCTCATGCTAGAACATCCCAACGTCGCGGTGTTGTTGCTTCCAACTTCATCCGGCTCCAGGTTATGTGGCGCATGGTGCTCCGCAAGGAGAGCTGGCATCAAGCCTCTAAACAGGCGATCCATGCGGCACTAAACGCTCAACATTAAACCAGGAACGCAGCCAAAACGATTACCCCGATCCGGGAACCCGTCCGCCCACCCGGTCGCCCACGGCGCGGACGGTCCGGGAAAAACCTTGTGGCCGAGGTTGCTTCCATGCGGCTTCGTGCCGGCTCCGCACCTTGAGTTTTTCCAAAAGGTTGTGCACGTGATTCTTCACGGTGTTAGGCGTAATACTGAGTCGGCTGGCGATTTCCTTGTTGCTGAGTCCGTCCCAGATGAAATGCAGGATTTCTTCCTCGCGCGAAGTGAGAGGTGCTTCAGGCGGTGTGTTTGGCGCACAACTCAACTGGCGGATCGTGTTGAGCACAAGCTTGGTAACCCGGCCGGAAGACGGCGTCCGATTGTTGCGGACCATTTGCAGGGATTCAAGCAAATCGGCCAGGCCCTTGCGGCCGGAAACATAAGCGTTGGCGCCCGCTTCGATGAAGCGGACGAAGTCGGCGTCCGTGCCCTCCGCTCCCAAAAGCACAACCTTGCCCGCTGGAAATTGCCCGCGGGCGCGGCGCACGCGGTTGATTACGATCTCCGGCGTATCCGACGCAGCAACCAGCACGATCTCGACCTGGCAATCCGAAGGCAAGGGGCCATTTTCAAGATCGACCACTCGCCAACCGTAGTTTGACAACGCCGCGCCGATGATCTCTTGGAACAGCCGGTCCAGACCAATGTTCACTACCAGGTTTCGCGTTGAATGCATCAAAGCCTCCCTTCCAAACTGCAACGCGTGGCCAAGATAGGCGCGCCAAAAGTAGAAAACCAGAGTAATTGGGACGGGCAGGATTCATAGCAGAGAGTGTTTTTTGTTACGAAATCCGAACAAAGATCCGAACAAAGACCGACGGCGTCCGTCTGACCGAAGATGAAAATTCCCCCGCCCGGGCGGGGCGATCGATGCCGCTCCTGAAACCCGTGTTATCCAGTTCTCCTGGATTTCGACCGCCACAGATCGCTCATCTCAGCGTGACCGATTTTTCCAAAAGCCTTGGGCAACGGAATTGGAAGATCCTGTGCGCCAGAAAGGATCATATCTTCACTGACGAACTGCTCCGCTGGAAAGTTCGCTTGGTCTGTTTTTGAGCCGTCAGGGTGATTGTCCTGTCTTGCCTTATGAAGTATAGGTCGTACCTCCTGCGTCGGGACTGGGGATGACATCTGGGACCGACAGGGCGGCAGCCTGTCCGCTTCCAGTTTCTCTCTCCTTCGCGACGGTGAAAAGATGGCAATGGTTAACGCACAGACCCACAAGAACAAGCGTCCGGATACCGTGGACCTGCATGCGCGCGCCGTGAACCGGGTAATCAATGTCATCCGAGGGCGTTTAGATGAAAGCATTTCGCTCAAAGAAATGGCGGCCTTGGCCTACATGAGCCGGTACCATTTCAACCGGATCTTCCGGCAGACCACCGGCCTGCCCCCGTGCCGTTTTCTGACCAAGCTGCGGGTGGAAGCGGCCACGCAGATGCTCCTGCACACCGACACCAGCGTCACGGATATCTGCCTGGACGTTGGCTACACCAGCCTGGGCACTTTCATTCGGAGATTTTCCGATTTGCTGGGTATCTCTCCCGCCAGACTGCGGACCTTGCGTGAGTCGCCTTCAGGGAATCTACTGAAACAACTGGGCAGGGAGAGCCCCACTGCGACGGCTCAAGCGCGCGCTTCGGTTAGAGGACGAGTGCAGGCCCCGTCGTCGTTTTCGGGGCCGATCTTCATCGGACTTTTTTCCACGCCAATTCCGGAGGGTACGCCGGTTGCCTGCGCCATCAATCTGCAACCCGGCGCCTACCTCATCTCTCCTGTGCCGCCAGGCCATTACTATGTGTTCGCTCTGGGGTTGCCTTGGCCGGACAGCCTGAATGACTTCTTTCGCTACGAATCCGCGCCGCGGGGCGGAGGCGAACTCATCACCGTTAATCACAACGATGTTGTTGTGTGCGAAGAGATCTGCCTGCGCGCCGCGGCCCTCACGGATCCACCTGTCTTGCTTAATCTTCCCGGTCTTTTGAACAAAGGTCACGCCGCCAGCGCCGCGGCTTGAACAGCCGTTTCGATTTTGTCCGCTGGGGTCCATTGCAAGGCGGTCAATTCGACTCGCGCGCGGCCGAGGCCAGCACAACGTTCTTCCAAGAAAAATGCACATGCAAGGCCGATCACGTTTTCTTAAATTCGCTCTCAAACCTGTTGTTCTTTGGGGAGTGGTTGTGGTGGCGGGCTGGTTGGCCCAGTTGCCACGATTGTCGCCCACAGAGGCAGCGGTGATGGCGAGGCGTTTTCATTTTGAACGCGCGCGTTTCCCCCAGTTGAGAAGTTCCTCGCGCAGCGAACGCAAAGTGAACCCGCGCCTGCAGGAGATTAGCGCCTGGATTTCCACCGTCGGCGCGGGCATTGCCCTGGGAGATCTGGACGGCGACGGTTTGTCCAACGATGCGTGCCTCGTCGATCCACGGACCGACGATGTCATTGTGACCCCGGTGCCCGGCACCGGTGAGCGCTACCAGCCGTTCGTCTTGAATCCGCATCCCTTACCCTACGATCCTTCCACCATGGCGCCCATGGGTTGCCTGCTGGTCGACCTAAACGAGGACGGCCTCCGCGATGTCGTCGTCTATTACTGGGGACGGACTCCGGTCGCTTTCCTGCGCCGGCAGGCAGCGCAATCGATGCCTCTATCCGCGGAGGACTTCGTCGCCCAAGAGTTGGTACCCGGCGGTGAACGCTGGTACACCAATGCCGGGCTGGCGGCCGACATCGACGGTGACGGGCATGCCGATCTAGTCTTTGGCAATTATTTTCCCGATGACTCCATGGTCCTGGCCAGCGGGCCCATTGAGATGCAGGCCTCCATGTCGCGCGCCGCCAACGGCGGCAGCAAGCCAATTCTGCTTTGGAAGTCGGCCACAGCCGGTGACAAACCGAGCGTCCAGTTCTCCCGCGCCTCGAATGTGGATTCGATTCTAGGGCACGGTTGGACTTTGGCCATGGCCGCTTGCGACATCGATGGCGACCTTCTTCCCGACCTCTACATCGCAAACGACTTCGGCCCAGATTTGATGCTGCACAACGTCTCCAAGCCCGGCCTTGTGGCCTTTCAGCCCTTGCGAGGGCACCGCGGCTGGACTACGCCCAAGTCCAAAGTCGTTGGCCAGGATTCGTATAAGGGAATGGGAGTGGATTGCACTGACCTGAACGGCGATGGCCTGCCGGATTTCATGGTCGGCAATATCACCGATTCCTATGCGCTGGAAGAGAGCAATCTGCTGTTCGTAAGCACCGGGAAACTGGATGACATAAGAGCAGGCTTGGCGCCGTATCGGGAGCGAAGTGAGAGCCTGGGTTTAGCGCGCAGTGGATGGTCGTGGGATGTGCGCTTCGGCGACTTCGATAACGACGGTGTTCCTGAGATTGTGCAAGCCGCCGGATTTCTCAAGGGCTCCACGACGCGCTGGCCGGAATTGCAGGAGCTGGCCATGGGGAACGATTTGATGCTGCACAATCCCGCTCACTGGCCGCGATTTGCCCCGGGAGATGACCTAAGCGGCGGCAATCACGATCGCTTCTATGTATCCTCCAGCTCGGGAAGATATTTCGATCTCGCGCCATCCCTCGGTTTGGGCGAGCCCTACCTAACTCGGGGCGTGGCCGTGGCAGACGTAGATGGAGACGGCCGGCTTGATTTTGTCCTTGCCAACCAATGGTCCGATTCACTCTTCTTTCATAACCTAAGCGAAAACACTGGAGACTTTCTTGGCCTCCACGTCCTGCTTCCAGTGGTTCCAGCCCCCACCACCATCCGTAACGGTCATGCGCTTGGCCAAGTCCGCGCCTACCCCGCTCTGGGCGCGCGCGTGACCGTCTATCTTCCCAGCGGTCGCAAGCTGGTGAGGCAGGTTGATGGCGGCAACGGGCATTCCGGCAAAAGCAGTCCCGATCTCCATTTGGGCCTGGGCACGATTGGGCGCAACCAACTCCTCGTCGCTTTCGATTGGCGTGATCAACAAGGAATGATCCGGCATCAGGAAGCCCACCTTATGCCCGGTTGGTACACGGTGCTGTTAGGGAGCCAGATGAATGACTAACACGGATGCTTGGATTCAGGCGCGACGCCTGGGTGGTTTACGGCGATTTGCCGTAGCCATCACTGTCCTGAACCTGCTGGGCCACGTTTTCTTCGGATTTGAGCAGTCTTATGCGCAGCCCTTGCTTTCTCTGGCGACCGCCTATGCCTGCGAGTTATTTGCCGAGTGGATTGAGGCCAAGTCAGAGCGCCGTAAGCCGCGCTTTGCGGGAAGCTGGCGGCAAACGTTGGATTTCCTTTTGCCGGCCCACATCACAGGTTTGGCCGTGGCTATGTTGCTCTACCCCGGAGACCGCGTGCTGCCTATTGTTTTTGCCTCGGCGGCGGCCATCGCATCGAAAAACACGTTGCGCCTAAGCGTCCAGGGGCGCATGCGACACTTTCTTAACCCCTCCAACTTTGGAATCACGCTCACCCTTCTGCTGTTTCCCTGGGTGGGTATTGCTCCTCCTTACCACTTCACTGAGAACTTGGGGAAAGCCGGATCGCTCATCCTGCCCGGCATCATCATCGTTTCCGGCACACTCATCAATATCCGTTTCACGGGAAGGCTGCCCTTGATCTTCGGCTGGTGGGCCGGCTTCGTAGCTCAAGCTGTTGTGCGTAACCTTATGTTCGGTACCCCGCTCCTGGGCGCCCTCAATCCCATGACCGGAGTTGCCTTCATTCTGTTCAGTTTCTATATGATCAGCGACCCGGCGACCACTCCATTTGATCGGCGAAGTCAGATTGTTTTCGGTATGGCAGTCGCGGCCGCCTACGGCTTGTTGGTTTATCTGCACGTCTCCTTTGGTCTCTTTTTTGCTCTTACATCGGTGTCCAGCGTCCGCGGATTGATGCAGTTTGTCACAGATCGTCGCCACGCGACCGCGTCCGCCAGAGTTCCGGCTCCGGCTGCTCGTCCCGTGGCAGTTATGCGCGGAGCTCTTTCGGAGAAGGAAGCAAGTTGAACCCAACCGGCTCCCGAGAGCCGCCGTCCGCCGAGATGGTTTCGTGCTGAAAAGACTGCTACGCATCGACCTCGAAGAGACTACTTTCGTCCGGCGGAATTTCCGCACCCCGCGTGAGGCGGTGCGTAAACGGCTGGAACGTGTCGGCGCAACCTTCTTACAGGGCTACCACGCTGCCTTGGCCGACGCGAGCTTGGAAGCCCTGTCCGCAAGCTTGGAACTGATCGAAGCGGAATTTCGCGGCTTCGGCTACGAGGGTGCGGCCATGGCCTTGGATCTTCTGGACCAACTCAAGCCGTGGAAGGGACAGCGCATCCAGATGTTCCTCGAGGGGCCGGGCCAACCCCACATCTACATGGTCCACGTGGGGATTGGGTGGTCGCTGGCGCGCTTCCCCTGGGGCATGAATCGCCGCCTTTCGCGTCTTGATCCCCTACTGCGCTGGCTGGCTCTGGACGGATTCGGTTTTCACGAAGGTTATTTTCATTGGGCGCGCTACTCCGGCGGCGGAGCACCACCGAAGCGGCTGGCCGGTTATGCCTTGCGCGCCTTCGACCAAGGCCTCGGACGCAGCCTTTGGTTTGTGGCGGGGGCTGACCCGGAATGGATTGCGAGGGCCATCATGGCTTTTCCAGAATCGCGGCATGGCGACTTGTGGAGCGGAGTTGGCTTGGCGTGTGCGTATGCTGGCGGTGCCGATGGCCCGCAAATCAGCCGCCTGCGTGATGCCGCTGGAACCTACGTTCGCAATCTGGCTCAGGGCGCCGTGTTCGCAGCCAAGACCCGGGAACGGGCGCACAATCCCGCTCCCCACACCGAGCTGGCCTGCCCGCTGTTGTGTGATCTCCCAGCCGCACAGGCGGCGGCGATTGCCGACGATGCGTTGCTGCGCGCAAGGGAGGGACGTGAGCCGGCGTACGAGTCCTGGCGGTGCTTGATCCAGGCGCGTTTTTGCGGAAGTAGCCAAGCCGAGTCCTCAGGCCCGAACAGATCCGTGCGGTATGCCTGAGGAAGGAGATCGAAGATGTCGCAAGATCGCAATGGGCTGATGTTGAAAATCTTTGTGGTGGTGATGATCGCTCATTGGGGCGAGCATCTGGTTCAGGCCTACCAGGTCTGGGTTCTCGGCTACCCCCGCCATCACGCGATGGGAATTCTGGGGCAGTTTTTCCCCTGGCTCATGCACACCGAATGGCTGCACTTCGGCTACGCGGTCCTGACATTTGCCGGCATGGTCCTCTTGTACGGTGCATTTAGCGGTTCCGCTTTAACGTGGTGGCGTGCGGCCCTGATTATTCAAGCATGGCACCTGATGGAGCACACGTTGCTTTTTGTCCAGGCGCAGGGCGGCTTCAATCTCTGGGGCGCCAAGGAGCCAACCTCAGTCCTGCAACTATTCTTCCCGCGCATTGAGCTGCACCTTTTCTACAACACGGTGGTGACTGTCCCGATTGTGATGGCCATGCTGCTGCGCCGCAAGTCATCCGTTTCCCAACCGGCTCAGGCGGCTGTGGCCGCGTGATCCGCGATTGCTTGCAATCGCGAAGGAGTATTTCCGTGGCAGCGGCATCTTGCGAAAAGTGTCCCGCAAACCTATGAGTGAGATTGTCATCGTCGGGATGGCCTGCTGTTATCCTGACGCGCGCAACCCGCAGGAACTCTGGGAGAACGTGCTGGCGCGCCGCCGCGCCTTCCGCCGTTTTCCGCCGGAGCGCTTGCTCTTGCGCGACTATTTTTCGGCCGACCCGGAGACTGTGGACGCAATCTACGCCACGCAAGCTGCGCTGATTGAAGGCTACGAGTTCGACCGGGTTCGTTTTCGCGTGGCGGGTCCCACTTTTCGCAGCGTCGACATGGCGCACTGGCTGGCCTTGGACGTAGCTGCCCAGGCGCTTGATGACGCTGGGCTGGCCGGGAACGGCAGCAACGGCCGCGACTCGCGCCTGCCGTGTGAAACCACCGGCGTGCTCGTGGGCAACACGCTCACCGGTGAGTTTTCTCGCGCCGCAACTCTGCGTTTGCGCTGGCCTTACGTCCGCCGCGTGGTCGAAGCGCAGCTCTCGGCGCAAGGCTGGGGAGACCTGCGGCGCCGGTCGTTTCTTCGGGATCTGGAGCAGAGTTACAAAGAGCCGTTCGCTCCCGTGGGCGAAGAGACGCTGGCCGGCGCCTTATCGAACACTATCGCCGGACGTATCTGCAACCACTTCCACCTGGGCGGCGGCGGCTATACCGTTGACGGCGCCTGTTGCTCTTCGCTCCTGGCCGTCGCCCGGGCATGTTCGGCCTTGGACGCTGGAGAAATCGATGCAGCCCTTACCGGCGGGGTCGACCTCAGCCTGGATCCGTTCGAACTCGTGGGCTTCGCCAAAACCGGCGCGCTGGCCCATGGAGAAATGCGCGTCTATGATCGCGAGTCCAGCGGCTTTCTCCCGGGCGAGGGCTGCGGGTTCGTGGTGCTGATGCGGTCCGAAGATGCGCAGTGCCGGGGGTTGCGTTCCTACGGCGTCATTCGCGGCTGGGGAATCGCGTCCGACGGCGCCGGTAGCATTACTCGTCCCGAGATTCGCGGCCAGACTTTGGCTCTCCAGCGTGCCTACCAGCGCGCCGGTTACGGAGCGGAAACGGTCGCGTTCTTCGAAGGCCATGGGACGGGTACGCCGATTGGCGACAAGGTTGAATTGCAGGCCCTGACCGCGGTGCGCCGCTTGAACGGAGAAACGCTGCTGGCAGCGATCGGATCCATCAAGGCGAACATCGGCCACACGAAAGCCGCAGCGGGTGTCGCGGGTCTGATCAAAGCGACCCTGGCCATCCATTACCAAGTGTTGCCGCCGGCCACAGGTGTCAGTCAGCCGAGGCCGGAACTGGAAGGCGACAGCGCGGTTCTGAGAGTCCTTGACGAGGCTGAGCCTTGGCCGCAAACCTTGCCGGTGCGGGCTGGTGTCAACTCCTTCGGCTTCGGAGGAATCAACGTCCACGTTACCATCGAAGGCGACCAGAACCGGCGCGCCGCAGCCCTTTCATCGCACCACCAGTTCTTGTCGTCTAGCGCGCAGGATACCGAACTCTTTCTTTTCGCTGCAGATTCGCGCTCGGCGCTAGTCGCCGAGCTTAAAGCTCTTGCCGAAAAAGCCTCCGGCTTCTCTTATGCGGAGCTGACTGATGCTTCCTCTGAGTTGGCTCGTCAGCTTCGCTCCCGTTCGCCATGGCGTGCCGCGCTGGTGGCTGGCGCTCCGGTGGAACTGACAGCGCGCCTCGACGCCTTGTGGAAATTGGCGGACCGGAGCGCCGCTGCCACAACAACTCGCCACCTCGATCCTGATCGTGGAGTTTTCCTCGGTGCGGGTTCCGATCCGCCACGAATCGGACTTCTGTTCCCCGGACAAGCCTCACCTGTGCGCCTGCATGGTGGTGCTCACGCGCGCCGCTTTGCCAGTGTTAGTGAACTCTATGCACCGCTGAATTCCCTCGGGGAGCAAGATCCGCACTCGACTTTCGTGGCCCAGGCCGCCATCGCCACCGCCGAGATGGCTGGACTGCGGTTGCTGGACGAGCTAGGCATCGAGGCATCCGTGGCAGTGGGGCATAGTATAGGCGAACTTTCCGCCTACCGTTGGGCAGGTGCCATGAGTGAGCAAGAGTTACTCAGTCTGGCGCGCGCGCGGGGAAAGTGCATGGATGGAATTCCGGGGCCGCCCGGTGTCATGGCCAGCATCTCGGCCAGCGCTGCGGAAGTTCAGGCCATGCTGGATCGTGATCAGGACCAACGGACAGTCATTGCGTGCTTCAACGCTCCTCGCCAGATTGTGGTGGCGGGCGAGCGTGGCGCTGTATCGCGATTGGTAGAGCGGGCGCATGCTCAAGGGTGGAACGCAACCCTGCTGGCCACCGCCAATGCCTTCCATTCGCCCTTGATGGCTGCTGCCGCCGGAACCTTTCAGGAGGCACTCTCCGCTGTTAGATTAGGACCGCTGCGCCGGCGCGTGGTTTCAACCATCACCGGAACAGAGATTCCAGAGACTGCCGATTTGCGCCAGTTGCTGGTGCAGCAGCTCCAAAAGCCCGTCCGCTTCGAGCAAGCGCTGGCGCAATCCAAAGCTGGCGTCGATCTCTTCATTGAAGTGGGGCCCGGGCGGGTCCTTACTCATTTACTCGGTGCCGAGTCTCCCGCCATCTCGCTTGACGTAGCCAGTTCTTCTCTGGTCGGAGTCCTTCACGCCGCCGCTGCGGCTCATGTGCTGGGATCTCCGCTGCGCCTCGAAGCGTTGTTCAATCATCGCTTTGCGCGGCCTTTCGATCTCGAACGGAAGCCGCAATTTTTTGTCAATCCGTGCCAACTGGCGCCCGCCATCGCAGGCGATCCACAAAATGAGTCTATCGATAACGGCGACTCACGAATCCTACCCAAGGAACATTTGCCGTCCACGGCCGTAACGGAGAGTGCGGCGGAGGTCGTGAGGACGCTGGTTGCGCGGCGCACCGAACTGCCCTCGACCGCCATCCCGGAAGGCGCGCACCTGCTTCGCGACCTGCATCTGAACTCGATTGTAGTGGGAGAGATTGTGGCTGCGGCCGCGCGCCAGTTGGGCATCGCCCCTCCGCGTCAGCTTCTGGAGTTTGCCGACGCCACTGTGGGCCAGACGGTTCAGGCGCTGGAAAAGCTGCGCGCTACGGCGAGCGGCGCCAGTCCTGTCCCAGAAACCAACTTCGCCGGCGTGGATGAATGGAGCCGGGCTTTCTTTTTGGATTGGAGTGCGCGTCCGCTGCGCAAACGCGCAAGCGCGTCCCAGCCGCCGGGCCTGTGGCGTGTTTTTGCGCCGTCCCAACTAGGCCTTGCGGAGAAGTTGGCGTCGGCTTCGCTTCCGGGCAGCGGCATAATCGTTGGTTTGCAGCCAGAGCGCTTCAAAACGTTGGAGCAGCAGGCGGGAACGTTGCTGGAGGCTGCTCACGCCGCTCTCGCGAACAAAGGACAGAAGCGGTATCTGGTGGTTATCGGTGCGGCATTTGTGGCTGCGGCTTTCGCGCGCACGCTGCACCTGGAAGATCCCGATGTCCTGATTCGAATCGTCAACGCTCCGCTGGATTCCCGCGTGATCGATTACATCCGTAACGAAGTGAATTCTCCCGGAGAATGCGTGGAAGCGCGCTACGATGAGCGCGGAGAGCGCACTCAGCCCGGCTGGCGCCTTCTTGCGGATGACAAACAAGACGAAGATCGCATTCCTCTCGGTCCCGGCGACGTCCTTCTGGTAAGTGGCGGAGGGAAGGGAATTGTTGCCGAGTGCGCTCTCATGCTGGCGCGCGAAACCGGAGCGGCTCTGCTAATTGTTGGCCGGTCCCGGCCGGAAAGTGATGCCGGCCTCGCTGCCAATCTTGAGAAGTTCCGCGCCCAGGCAGTGAAAGCGAAATACATTTGTGCGGACGTTACCCACGCGCAAACTTTGAGGACAGCAATCTGCGAGGCGGAAAAAGCGTTCGGCCGCGTGACTGCAATCGTTCATGGTGCGGCATCCAACCAGCCGAGACTTCTGCGCGATCTGGATCACGCCATGCTGTTGCGCACGCTCGCACCCAAGGCCTGCGGGCTGCGCAATCTCCTGACCGCGGTTGACCAGCACCACCTCCGGTTGCTGCTGACGTTCGGCTCCGTGATCGGGCGCGCGGGCCTGCGCGGGGAAGCCGACTACGCGCTGGCCAATGCGTATCAGTCTCTTCTTACCGAGCAATTTGCGCATGAACATCCGGCCTGCCGTTGTCTGGCCTTCGAATCCACAGCATGGTCAGCCGTGGGTATGGCCGAACGCCTGGGGAGGGTCGAGAGCTTGCACCGCGAAGGCATCGCCACCATCCCTCCGGAACAGGGAGTTTCGTGGCTGCGTCGTCTGCTCGCGCGTCGGCTTCCGGCGGTTCCGATTGTGTTGACCGGCCGTCTCGGCGCCAATCCGCCGATCCCGATGCAGGGGCCGGCTCTGCCGCTGTTGCGTTTCTTGGAACGGCCACGCGTGTATTACCCAGGCGTCGAGCTGGTGGCGGACGCCGACCTCACTACGGCTTCCGATCCCTATTTGCTCGACCACGTCTTCCAAGGACAACCCTTGCTACCCGGCGTCATCGCGCTGGAGGCCATGGCACAAGCGGCACAGGCGGTGACGGGCGAAGGCCGGATGCCTGTTTTTTCCGGCGTGCGATTTGAAAGACCGGTCATCGTTGAGGCCGGCACACACGTCACTTTGCGCGTAGCGGCGCTGGTGCGGGAATCCGGCCAAGTCGAAGTGGTGGTGCGCAGTTCACAAACCTCTTTCCAGACCGATCATTTTCGCTGCCTATGTCGCTTCACCCAGGATGAGCCTGCCTCTCAGGACGTAGCACTCTGTCCGGATCCATCACGGCTGGCCGTGGACCCGGAGAAGGATCTGTATGGAAGACTTCTTTTTCAAAGCGGCCGCTTCCGCCGGCTGAAGGGATATCGTTCCCTCAATGCCCGCTCTTGCTGGGCCGAGGTCGCGTCTGGCGCTCGCCTAACCTGGTTTAGCCAGTATCTTCCGGGTGCGTTGGTGCTGGGCGATCCGGCGGTGCGCGATGCCGCTTTGCACTCCGTTCAGGCTTGCGTGCCTCACGCTGTGCTGCTCCCAGTAGGGGTCAAACGGCTGCTCCTGCTCGGGCCATTTAACACCGGCGAAGAAACCCTCGTACACGCCCAGCGGCGATGGCGTGAAGGCGCCAACTATTGTTATGACGTGGAATTGCGGACAGCGGATGGCGTTCTGCGCGAGCGCTGGGAAGAGTTGCAGCTTCGCAAGGTGGCTGATTCTGCGGATCGCGTCTGGCCTGACCCACTAGTAGCCGCGTTCCTGGAGTGGCGAGTCGAGGAAGCGATTCCTGCAACTGCTGTGGCTGCGGCATTTGAACGCGGCCACGCTGTCGATCGCCGTTCCCGCAGCGAGCGTGCCATCCAGAAAGCGTTGGGATCTCCTCAGCATCTCGTGCGTTGGCGCGCCGACGGCAAGCCTGAGGTGCAAGCCGAGATGGCCGTGTCTGCCGCTCACGCCAACGGTCTAACCCTGGCCGTCGCCGGGCCCCAGACCGTGGCCTGCGATCTGGAGGCTGTCTGTTCCCGCCCCGAGCAAGTGTGGCGTGATCTCTTGGGTAGTGAGCGCTGGCGTCTGGCCGAACTAATCGCCCGCGAGGCGGGTGAAGACTTCCAGACCGCCGCCACTCGCGTATGGACAGCATTGGAGTCGCTGAAAAAAGCCGCCGCCCCACCCGATATTCCGCTTGTCCTGTTGTCCTGGTCGCAGGAGAAACCAAGCTGCGTTTCCCTGGCGGCTTCTGGCTTTATGATCGCCACCTCCATCGTCTGCTTTCGCGACGATACAACACCCTTTGCCGTTTCCATTCTCGCAAGAAGTGAGGAATGCGTTCCAAGGAGCGACGAATGCGTTACTACGAATACCGGCACCGTGTCAGTTTTGAGGAGACCAACGTTGTAGGCAACGTTTACTTTACGAACTACTTGCTTTGGCAAGGACGCTGCCGGGAAATGTTTCTGTTTGAGCACGCGCCCGAACTGATGCCGGAGATGGGCCGGGGCTTGGCGTTAGCTACCACGCGAGTCGTCTGTTCGTTTTATCGGGAGCTGGCCGCCTTCGAAGAAGTTGCCATAAGAATGAACGCTTCGGCTATGACTCCGAGCCGGTTGACCATGGCCTTCCAATATTTTCGCGTCTCTCCAGAAGGCCTAGAAGAATTGGTGGCCGAAGGCGAACAGGAGGTCGCCTGCATGCGCCTGGTCGGCGAACGCATGGAGCCGGCGCCATTGCCGCAGGTTTTGCGCGATGCGGTGGAACTTTACATGAGCCCAGCGCTGGCAGCTTTGACTTAGGTCTGACGCGCACAGCGAGTACCCGCCATCTGGAGCGGCTGTAAATCAATCGAGAGAACGGAGAACGAATGCCGTCTGGCTGCTTGTCAGCTAAGACGGCATTCAATTTATATGGCGGAAGATGTGGCAGCCAAGTTAGCCGCGGCGAAGCGCGGGGCCCACGGGACGCCAGATCGCGCACCAAACCGGGAAAACCAAAGCTGCTAGATTTCCGCCTCCTGGCTGTTGCAGGAGGCCAAACATGTTAGGTTAGCGCTTATAGGGCCTGTGAGGGTTGTCACATTGTCCTGATGTTCCATCCGCTATAATCGGGGGTTTCGTAACTACTCCATGGGCAAGAACTATACAGGCGTCGGCTATCTGACGGGCCGGCGGCTGACCTTCAATTCGGCCGCTCCCCGGCATGCCGTGCGGGTGGACGATGATTCTCAAATAATCTACTCAGACAAGGAAGGTAAGCGCGGTATGACAAATATTGCGGCAATTATCGGGCGCGAGGTGCTGGATTCGCGCGGCAATCCTACGGTTGAAGCGGAAGTGCAACTCCTGAACGGAGCGATTGGACGGGCGATTGTTCCCAGCGGTGCCTCGACCGGCGAACATGAAGCCGTAGAACTGCGGGACGGAGACAACACGCGCTTTCTCGGCAAAGGCGTGCTCAAGGCAGTCGAAAATGTAAATGGCGAGATCGCCGATGCGCTGGCTAACTGGGACGCCGCCGATCAGCGCGGACTCGACCAGAAGATGATTGAGCTCGATGGCACCGAAACGAAAGGCCGGCTCGGCGCAAACGCGATTCTCGCCGTCTCGATGGCGGCGGCGCGCGCCGCGGCGGCGGAATACGGCCTGCCGCTCTACCGCTATCTCGGTGGCGCGGCCGCCAACATTTTACCCACGCCCATGATGAACATCCTCAACGGCGGAGCCCACGCCGACAACAACGTCGACTTCCAGGAATTCATGGTGATGCCGGTGGGCGCTCCTTCTTTTTCCGAAGCCTTGCGCTGGGGCGTGGAAGTTTTCCACACGCTTAAAGGCGTGCTGAAGAAGCGCGGCTACAACACGGCGGTCGGCGATGAGGGCGGTTTTGCCCCTTCGGTCAAGTCCAATGTCGAGGCCATCGAAGTCGTTCTGGAAGCGATTCAGCAAGCCGGATACAAGCCGGGAGAAGAGATCGCAATCGCACTCGATCCCGCGGCCAGCGAGTTCTATCAGGACGGCAAATACGTCTTCAAGAAGTCGGATAAGTCCGCCAAGAGTTCCGACGACATGGTGAAGTTCTATGCCAAGTGGGTAAAGGACTATCCCATCGTTTCGTTGGAGGATGGTTTATCCGAAGATGATTGGGATGGCTGGCAGAACCTGACCAAGGAACTCGGTGGCAAGATTCAGCTCGTGGGCGACGACATCTTCGTCACCAACATTCAGATCTTCGCTGAAGGCATCGAGAAGGGAATCGCCAACTCCATCCTCATAAAGCTGAATCAGATCGGCACAGTCAGCGAAACTTTGGATGCGATTGATCTGGCGCGGCGCAACGCTTACACATCCGTGATCTCGCACCGCTCCGGCGAAACGGAGGACACCTTTATTGCGGACTTTGCTGTCGCGACGGGAGCTGGGCAGATCAAGACTGGCTCGGCCTCGCGCACCGACCGCATCTCGAAGTACAACCAACTGCTCAGGATCGAGGAAGAGTTGGGCGCGGCCGCACGCTTTCTGGGGCTGAAGGCGCTGAATTATAAAGGATGAAGTGGCAGCCGTTCGTGTAAGGCGGCGACTCTATGAGATTGAAATCATTGCTGTGCGCGTGTCTTCTCGCATTTTCCCTGTGCGCCGGTGCCCAGACCACGGTCTCGATCGCTCCCGACGCAGCGTCCAAGGAAAACGTCAAGAAGCTGCTTGATGTCATGGCCAGCCGTGAGCAGATGGGCCAGATGATGCAGCAGGTGTTCACACAGATGCGGAATCTCAACCGCGAGGAGATTAAGAAACGGCATCCCGACGTTTCCCAAGAGGACCTCGCCAGCATGGACCGCCAGGCTGAGGATCTGATCAAGAACTTTCCTTTGGACGAGATGCTGAAGGATATGATTCCGGTTTACCAGCGGCACTTTACCAAATCGGAGATCGATGCACTGATTGCTTTTTATTCTTCCCCAGCGGGGCAGAAATTTCTCCACGAGATGCCTGCGGTGACGGCAGAAACGATGCGCGTGGTATATCCGCGAATCCAGGCGGAAGTGGACGCCGCGCTCAAGCGAGCCGAGGAGAAGACGGATACGCCGCAGAAATGAGGCGAATGTCGGGGTGCGGTTATTAGGCGTGAAGACGCAAACTATGGCTGATCGCGGAGGCCTGAATCTGTATTGACTTCGTCAATGACCTAGCTATGATGACCTAAATGGAAGTCAACATCCACGAAGCCAAGACCCACCTCTCGCGTCTGCTGGAGCGCGTCGCGGTAGGCGAAGAAGTTGTCATCGCCAAAGCGGGCAAGCCCGTGGCAAAGTTGGTTCCCATCGAATCCTCCCGCCCGAGGTTCAAGCTAGGTTCAGCCAAAGGTGAATTCGTGGTTCCGGACGACTTCAACGACCCGTTGCCCAAAGAGATTGAAGATCTGTTCTGGTGATGAGAGTTCTCATTGACACGCACGTTTTCCTTTGGGGACTGCAACACGAGGAGAAGCTCTCTCGCCGGGTGCAAACCCTTCTACCTACCGCTGACGTGTGGATCAGCGTGGCCAGCCTGTATGAAATTATTGCGAAGGCCCAAATCGGCAAACTCTCTCTTCCCACACCCGTGGGCGACTACTTGTCTGCAAAACTGAAAGCGAATGGAGTCCTGATTCTGCAAATTACATTTGATCACGTGAAGCGTCTGGAAGGATTGCCGCTGCACCATTGCGATCCGTTTGACCGCATTCTGATCGCTCAGAGCCTGGAGGAGAAACTCCCCGTTGTCACTTCCGACCCCTTGTTCGCACGTTATCCGGTCGAAGTAATTTGGTAGCTGTCCACCTGGGAGCCGGAGAATTTTACAGCCCTGTGTGACATCCAACCTTGCCTTCCACAGCCCAAATAACCGATGATAGTCACAGGGGTTGTGCGGCGAACTCGGCTGTAGCAATCTTAAGTCCTTTGTTGCCAAGATTTTGCCCGTAAACTGTTGATTCCAAGAGATTGTTTCGCGTTTTCACGCTAACATGATGATTCCAACAGACCGAGAGGCGTGGGGGTACCACCCGGTAATCACAAAGTAAATAGCCGTTTGTCCCACACCGGGAAGCACCGTAACCGTGCCCTCGCCGATCCTTCAAGCTAGAGCCAGGAGCTCGAAGCCGCACTTATGCCTAGGCCGAAACCTCTCGTACTCATCATCCTCGACGGCTGGGGTCACCGCGCCGAGACCAAGGGCAACGCCATCGCGCTGGCGCACAAGCCCACCTTCGACCGCCTGCTGCGCGAATATCCCAACACGCTCATCCATACCAGTGGGCCCTACGTCGGCCTGCCCGCAGGACAGATGGGTAACAGCGAGGTTGGACATCTCAACATTGGCGCGGGCCGCATCGTGCACATGGACATCACCCGCATCGATTTGATGATCCAGAACGGCGAATTCTTCTCCCATCCCGTGCTGCTCGCGGCGATGAAACATGCCCGCGTGGGCGAACGGAGATTGCATCTATTCGGCCTGGTCTCTGACGGCGGTGTGCACTCGCAGCAGGCTCATCTCTATGCCTTGCTCAAAATGGCGAAGCAGAACGGCGTGGATCGCGTTTTCGTCCACGCCTTTATGGACGGCCGCGACACGCTGCCCACCAACGGCGCCGGTTATCTGGAACAACTGCAGCAGAAGATGCGCGAGTATAACTCCGGCAAGATTGCCACTGTGAACGGCCGTTACTACGCGATGGACCGCGACCGCCGCTGGGAGCGCATCGCCAAGGCCTACAACGCCATGGTTCTTGGCGATGCCGAAGGCGGCAAGTGCGCCGATCCGGTGCAGGGAATGAAAGAGTCTTATAACCGAGGCGTGACCGACGAGTTCGTCGTGCCATTTGTTTGCACGGACAAGGGTGGCCAGCCGCTGGCTACCATTCGCGATGACGATGCTTGTATCTGCTTTAACTTCCGCGCCGATCGCGTCCGCCAGATCACACGCGCGTTGGCGCGCAACAGCGGACTGAATGCAAACGGTGGCCGCGATCTTCCGGGTGCTGCCGATCTCGACGCCACGATTGTTCGCGACCGTGTTCCGAAGAATCTACACTACGTGTGCATGACGCGGTACGACAAGAACTTCAGCCTGCCGGTCGTCATTCCTCCGGAATCGATGGCGAATATCCTGGCGAATGTGATGGGCAATCGCCACATGCGCAACCTGCGCGTGGCCGAGACTGAGAAGTATGCGCACGTTACATACTTCTTTAATGGCGGTGTGGAGCAGCCCTTCCCCGGCGAAGAGCGCCTACTGGTACCTTCGCAGAAGGTGGCGACTTACGACTTGAAGCCGGAGATGAGCGCTGCCGGCATTGCCGATGCGGTTGTAAAGGCCACGGAAGAGGGAACCTTCGACGTAATCATCGTCAACTTCGCTAATGCGGACATGGTCGGGCACTCGGGCAAGATCGAGCCGACCGTGAAAGCGGTCGAAACCGTGGATGCCTGCCTGGGCCGCATTGAACCTGCCGTGCGCGCCAAAGGTGGCGCCATGTTGATCACAGCCGATCACGGCAATGCCGAGATGATGATCGACCCCGCCACCGGCGGGCCCCACACGGCGCACACTACGAACCCTGTGCCGTTCATCGTGGTCGCCGAAGATGCCAAACAGTACACGCTGAAGCCCAACGGTTCGTTGCGCGATATTTCGCCGACCATGTTGGGGATGCTCGGCGTCGACGAACCCAAAGAGATGACTGGGACAGATCTGCGCGTGTCTAAAATCGGGTGATCTGGTGATCGGGTCATCGGGCGATCGCTCGTTTCGAGATCAGCCGATCACCCGATTCATTCTTGATTTGAAGGGTCGACAATGGCGGATGGGCAAATTAGCGAACAGGAGGACCTTCGCAATCGGACCAAGCGGTTCGCCTTGAGAATTGTCCGCCTGTTCCAACATTTGCCACGCTCCGCTGAGGCTCAAATTCTAGGGAAGCAGTTGTTACGGTCCGGTACTTCCGTAGGTGCGAATTATCGGGCTGCAGGGCGCTCGAGATCAAAGGCCGAGCTTGTTTCGAAACTAGGGATTGTCGTCGAAGAGGCCGATGAAACTGTGTTCTGGCTCGAATGTCTGGTTGAGTCAGGAATTGTGAAAGAAGAACTGTTGAAGGATCTGATGGTCGAGGCAAACGAACTCCTGGCCATCTTCGCTGCTTCCCATCGCACGGCGCGAAGATGAAACTCGGACTCTTCGATCGGGCCATCGGACGAAGATGGTTGTGGCACTTCAGGTCACCCGATCACCCGATGACCAGATCACCCGATTCTTCTTCGTGCTACAGTTTTCTCGCGGGCAATTGTATTCGCCTGAACAACATGGAACCGCGGCTGATTTGGATCAATCTACTGGTGAAGCTGGGCGTGGCTGCGGCCGTGTCCAGCAGCCTGGTGCGTTCCGTGGAGTTCAAGTCTCTGCTGTTCCGCGAAGAGCGTTCCCTGCGCCAGAAGATATACCTGGTCTTGTGGTTTGGCGTGCCGATCATGATCGGCGTGTGGATCCGCTTCTCGGCCACCAGTTTCGTCGCCGGCGATTTGAGTTTTGAAACCGCGCTCTTGTTGGGAGTGATCGGCGGGCGCTGGGCGGGATCTCTGGGCGGCGTGCTCATGGGTATACCCGCCCTTCTGCATGGCGAGTGGGCGGCGCTGCCGTTCGGAGTGCTTTCTGGTTTTATCGCGGGCCAACTGCGTACCATGGCCGCGGATAAGGATGACATCTGGTCGTTCTCGCCGTTCATCGATCAAAGCATTTTTCGCCTGATTCGGCGCAATCTGCCACGGCCGCGCCTGTTCGATTGGCAGGTCATGTTTTTCACCACCATCGTGTTGCTGCGTTTTGTGCAAACCGAACTGGCTCGATATTTTCCTCATTCCATCTTCAGCATGGAGAGCCCCGATAACCTGTGGGTGTGGGGTGCGATCTATGCCGCCTCGGTGACGGCCATCGGAATTGAGCTCAAGATCTTCAACAGCGTGCGCATTCAGATTAAACTGGAGGAGCAGGAACGGTTGCTGTTGCATGCGCGCATGGAAGCGCTGCAGAACCAGATCAATCCACATTTCCTCTTCAACACGTTGAACTCCATTTCTTCTCTGGTGCGCTTCGATCCGGATACGGCGCGTGAAGTGATCTCCAAACTGGCCACCATCCTCCGGCGTTTGCTCAACAGCGCCGACTCGTTTGTGCCGTTGCGGGAAGAAGTGGAATTTATCGACAACTATCTCGACATCGAAGTGGTTCGCTTCGGAAACGACAAGCTTCGCGTGGTGAAGGAACTCGCGCCCGAGTCGCTGGACGTCATGGTTCCCAGTATGCTGTTGCAGCCGCTGGTGGAGAACTCCATCAAGCACGGACTGGCCTCGAAGGTGGAAGGTGGAAGCATCTTTCTGCGCAGCCGCTTGTCCGGTTCGGGACTGGTGATTGAGGTGGAAGACGATGGCGTTGGAATGGCCGCCACACAACCGATGGGATCCTGGAGCGCACGAGGCGCGGGAATTGGCATGGCCAATATTTCCGAGCGCCTGCAGGTCTTGTATGGAGACACCGCGCGCATGACCATTGACAGCCACGAGGGGAAGGGAACGCTGGTGCGAATTCGATTGCCGCTCCTGCAGACGGCGGGAGCCGTGCCCGAGGGTTTCTACGAAGAGCGCTCCACCACGCGCCGGTAAAAATCTTCGTATTGCGGAACGATCCTGCTGGAGCAGAAACGTGCCTGCGCGACGGCACGGGACGCCTTGCCCATGGCTCGCAGCGCACCCTCGTCGTTCAGGAGTTCGATGGCATAGCGTGCCATCGTATCCACATCGCCCACGTCGGCCAGATAGCCGCTTGTGCCGTGCTCGATCACTTCCGGCACGCCTCCGGTGCGGGTCGCGATCGGCACGGTTTCACAGGCCATTGCTTCCAGCGCCGCCAAGCCGAAGGATTCCAATTCGCTCGGCATCAGCAGGATGTCGGCGATTCCCAGCTTTTCCTGCACTTGATCCTGTTTGCCGAGGAAAAGAACATCTTCGTGAAGTCCCTTTTGTACGGCCAGCCATTCGGCCACGGAACGGTCCGGGCCATCGCCGATCAACAGCAGTTTCGACGGAATTTTCTTGTGCACCCGATCGAAGATCTCGATCACATCGGTAACCCGCTTGACCGGACGAAAGTTCGAGAGGTGTACCAGCAACCGCTCACCCTTGGGGGCGTATTCGGCGCGCAGTTCGGAGGAGTTCTTGCTCCGGCAATACACGTCGCAATTCACGGAGTTGTAGATAACTGCGATCTCCTTCTTTACATCGAAGACTCGCATCGTACGGTCGCGCAGATAGTTGGAGACGGCGGTGACGCCATCGCTCTGGTTGATGGAGTAGCGCGTGATGGGTAGATAGGAGCGGTCCAGCCCGACCAGCGTGATGTCGGTGCCATGCAGCGTGGTGACGAATGGGAGGCGGCGTCCTCGCGGACCATCGGCCAGCATCTGGCGCGCCAGCAGCGCGCTCACGGAGTGCGGGATGGCATAGTGAACATGCAGAAGATCGAGATCATACAATTGTGAAACCTCGGCCATCCGCGTAGCCAGAGCAAGATCGTAGGGAGGATAGTCGAACAGCGGGTATCGCGATACTTCGACTTCGTGATAGTGAATGTTGGGCTCTTCGCCGCGAAGCCGGATCGGCTGGGCATAGGAGATGAAATGGATTTCGTGACCGCGCTGCGCCAGTTCCAGTCCCAGTTCCGTGGCCACCACGCCGCTGCCGCCGTAGGTGGGATAACACGTGATCCCAATCTTCATTCCGTCAGCCCCGCCTTTTTATGATTCCCAAGGTTCTGTAATTCGATGGCCGCGAACGATATACGATGCAGATTCTATAAGGAGCGGATTGGTCGTGGACCGCCGAAACGAAGACTGGTTACGCAGGCTACTGGGAGGCTGCGCGTCCTTTGGTAGAAAGTCCGGGATCCTGCTTATCGAGATGGGCTTGGAAGCGTTTCTTGGAGTCGTCAGGCAGGCCCGTGAATTCGATGCCCATGCCGACTCCGGGATCGCGAGTGCGAACCGTGGCGGAGGCGGTGACGTGCTCCTGGTCAATCCAGAAATCCACTTTCAATACGGTAGAAATAGGCAACGGCATAACGGTCTCAACATAACAACCGTTACCGCTTATGTCGGTAGCATTCACCCGCATGGGGGTGTTCACCCGCTCGTCACGGAATTCAAGAGGAAACGAGATCTTGTGACGTTGAAATCTTCTGCGATTGTCGGGAGTAGCATTCGGCAGGTTCAATCGCATTTCTCCCGGTAGTTGGGAGAGCCACGGACACTCCTGATCAGCCACTAATTGAACTCCTATCTGAATTTTCTTTAATCTGCTGGCCTCCATCACCCACACCACTTTGCAGCGAGCCTTCTTGGTCTCGTACTGAACGCCAATGACGTCGCCCACTTTCAACTCTTGCTCGATGCCGTTAATGCAGGCTCCCGTAGCGCTGACATTCTGGGCGATGGCGTTCTGATGGAAAGCCTGATTGTTGGATCCCATTCCCCACACACGTATGCGCAGGTCCAAGGTCGCACGCGGGGCTGCCCCAGAGGCAGACATGATAAACGCCCTCCAGCCTGAATCTTGTAAGCCCGGTCTAATACTAATGATAACCTTGGGCTTTCGATTTCCTAAGGTTACGAAAGTCATTGGCCCGTATCCAACGGATGGATTAGTACCAAGTCATTGCAAACAAATGCGTGCCCCGTTCTTTCGACTACAACCCTAAACCCTAGGCAGTGGATTCGATCGGAATCAGCTCGCGATAGGAAATCAAATCGATTTTCTGTTCCAGCAGCAACTCGCGTACCTCTGGCATGGTCAAAAGGCGCAGCTCCTTTTGCCGCGATTCGCGCAGGCGAGTGTTTGCACGCGCGAGGTCCGCATCATTGTAGCCCGGGTGGCAAACAAATTCCCAGGTACCTTCAGGAATGATGGCGGCAATGGCGCGGAACAGTTTTTCGTCTAGCGTTCCCGTTACGACGATGCCCAGCGTGCCGTCTGGCGTCACCGCGCCCTCGCGTCTGGCTGCTTGGCGAAACTTGCCGGCAAGAGCGCGCAGAATTCGGACTTCGGCATAGCGCGTCCAGAGACTGGGCCGCGCCAGCAATGCACCAGACCTCAGAGGTTTGCGCGGGCCAAATGGATTGCGGATGGCTCGCACTCCGCAGGCACGCGCCGCGCGCAACATGGGCCGAAGCACTGCCGGGAACAAGTGGGTATGCTTGTGCGAATCCACGTGGGAGACAGCGATACCAGCCGATTGGATCTTGCGAATCTGCGCGCTCGCCTCCGCTTCGATTTCGTCAGGATTCAAGCGACCTGCTAACGCGCGAGCCGCGAAAGATTTGAGGCCCTCGCGGAAGCGGGCGGAACCATGATTTTCGGAAGTGATCGTGGGCAGGCGAACCGCATCCAGAACAGGTTCGCCGTCAATCAGCACGACGTGGCAGCCTACACTGAGACGCGGAAGCTGTTTTGCCAGGCGCACGGCGTCGTCGAAGGCGGTCCCGCCGGCCATCAGAGTAGACGAAGTCACGATTCCATGAGTGTGAGCTTCGACGATGGCGCGATTTACTCCCGCAGTGAAGCCAAAGTCATCCGCGTTGACGATTAGGCGGCGCACCGCGTAAGTCTAGCAGGAAAAACGGGTCGAACATGGTCAGCAACATGCCAAACCCAAGGGCTGGCTTAGTTCCGAGTCCGAGACGGTTCATGCAGTTGTCCAAAGGGTCATTCGCTTCGCCGAACCGTGCCAAAAGCGCGGCTGCCGAACTGCTGAATGCCGCCACAAAATATCCTCCCAGTCTGCGGACGAATTCCACAGCGCGATCTCTGCTGTTTCAATAGAGCTATCGGCGCGAGTTTGTTGAAGTTTAGCTGTCGAGGTTCCAAGCGCCGGCGCCAGCCGTTTGACGGTTTTTTCGCGAGTCGCATATACTCGCTCAGGCGCGGTTCGCGCGGATCGTTGTCCAGCGGTCCCCAATGGCACGGCGCTTGCCCCGAGCTTGAGGAATTTAATCTTGCAGAAGCAGCAGGGGCGGTTAGCTCAGCTGGTTAGAGCGCCTGCCTTACAAGCAGGAGGTCGCAGGTTCGAGTCCTGCACTGCCCACCATATAAGTCAATCACTTACCGGGTTTAATGTTTAGTTACTGTGCCGCAGAATGTGCCATTCATTCCTTGTTCCGGATTGTAGTTGCTGTTTGTCCTATTCAAGACACGCCGAACCGGCTCGAGTTTGGGATGGCGATACTTCATTGCGGTTGATGGATTCCCAGGCCCCTGGGTGCGCATGATGATCGCAAGCTCGTCTGTTCAAGGCGACGCCATCCGTTCCTAACATAGCTCTTCGATTTTTCCGCCAGCTTCGCATTGTCAACATAGGACATGAATCGCACGACAAGTGGCTGGCGAAAGTGGGAACGCGAACGCTGTACATCGAACGCGGCAGTCCCGGGGAGACCGGGTACTGTGAGAGCTTCAACGGAAGTTGCGGGACGGCGTGGCGCCAGACGCCCCTGCGGAAGAGATACTGGACGCCTACCGCGAGGAGATCGCAACGCTCAAGCAGCGCTGTGACCGCGGACGTGATCGACGTCGGGCCGGAAACGCCGGGCTTGGATGTGATGCTGGCCAAGTTCAGCCGCGAGCATTGGCATGATGAAGACGAGGTCAGGTTCACCCTTACCGGGTCGAGGGGTCTTCCACTTTCGTCCGCAGGGGCGAGTGCTGGCGCTAGAGGTCGAGTCCGGCGACTTGATTCGCGTGCCCTCGTGGCACCTGGCACTGGTTCGACCTGTGCGCGGAACGTCGTATCCGCGTCATCCGGCTGTTCCAGGATCCGGCAGGCTGGACGCCGAAGTACACAGATAGCGGAGTTGACCAAGTTGACCAGAATTATCAGCCGGCGTGCTTTGGGGCCGCATACCTGAAGCCATCTTCCCCTGCGAACTGATCCGGGATTGCCGCGAGCCGTTCTTTTAGACATCGAGGGCACGACCACACCCATCAGCTTTGTATACGACGTGCTCTTTCCCTATGCCCGGGCCCGCATGGACATGTTTCTGCAAACGCACATGAGTGATCCTGAAGCGCAAACCCAGATCCATCTGCTGCGAGAAGAGCATGAGACCGACCAAGAAAGTGAAACGGGACCGCCGGCGTGGGATGAGGAACGGGATCTCGATTCAGCCGAGCGGTATGCGTTGTGGCTGATGGATGAGGACCGTAAGTCAACGGTTTTGAAAGGGCTGCAAGGGCGCATTTGGACTGAAGGCTATCGCCGTTGCGAGTTGCGCAGCTTCGTGTTCCCGGACGTTCCCCCAGCACTCGAGCGCTGGCATCGCGCAAGGCGGAGAATCGCGATCTTTTCTTCCGGCAGCATCCTGGCGCAAAAGGACCTGTTCGCGCACACCGAAAGCGGCGACCTCAGTCAATATATTGACAAGTACTTCGACACCACGGTCGGGGCAAAGCAGTTTTCCGTAAGCTATACGCGCATCGCAGCGCGGTTGGGCGAAGCTCCTGAGGATATCCTCTTTGTCTCCGATGTGGTCGCCGAACTCGATGCAGCGCGCGGGGCGGGCTACGATACTCGTTTGTGCATCCGGCCCGGGAACCGGCCGCAGCCGCATACTGATAGCCACGCGCTCATTCGAAGTTTTGACGATCTGACCTGACGTACTTCAGACCGCCTGCTCGGGATGATGCAAGGTGCTCAGGACATCGCGCCGGAAAACATCAACAAAACCAATGCCGGGACTATGAATGAAGAAATGGTCTCCAGTAAATAGTCTCAGGTTGCAACTTGCAGAGGTATGTTCCTCCCAGGCGCGACCGGAAAGAAAGAGCTGCCGCGGCGCAGCAAAACGTCTCCGACGAAGCTCCCGAGCCAGCTCAAAACTAATGAGTGCCCCCATGCTATGTCGAAACAGAGCATATAGTGGTTGAGGCTCGCGCATGATGAGATCTGCAAGGGTTTGGACAAGCAGTTTAATTCGGGGTAAACATCTGCTCACCGACCGCGCTTGCCCCTGCCCGGAAGATGAACCAGGCATAAATCGATATCAGGTGGAAAATGCCGCTGCCAGCTGCGAAACCCGTATGCATTTCCTCCCGCGTACAGGAAGCAAAATAGTCGCAGCGACTGCCTCTCTACGGAAGAAAGAGATTGAAACCACAGCCGGCTCGAACCGTCCGCGGGTCCGTCGGATAACTTCGATCTTCGATCCAGAGACTATCATTCTCTCGGCAATACACTCTATCTAAAGTTAGTCGAGATTGGATCGAGGAGCAACTTTTGAGTTTTGCAATAGCTCATGTTCAAACTGTGGAAAGCTATCTCTCCGCACTTGGCTGTCCGCCCGATATAATACTGCACAAATGAGCACGCAACCACAAACTATCGAGTCCAGGCGTTCAACCGGGTCACTATTCTTCTCACTTCTGGCATGGTGCTTAATCGCCCTGCTGGCAGTTTCGGCAATTGGTGCATTAAGGCCTCCAAAACCGGTCGCAGCCACAGCGCCTGCGAGCGAGTTTTCTGCTGAACGGGCTATGACTCATGTATATGCGATTGCCCGTGCGCCTCATCCTATCGGCTCAACGGCAAACGACACTGTCAGAGCATACCTGATTACACAGCTCTCAGCTCTGGGTCTGAATCCGCAGGTTTTTCCGGCAATCGGCATCTCCCAGAGGGGCAGAAATATCGTTGTTGGCGATACTCATGACGTGGTCGGACGCCTTTCAGGAACAGCGAGTTCCCGTGCGCTGATATTGATGGCCCATTATGACTCGGTGTATCGCGCTCCCGGAGCGGCGGATGACGGTGCCGGGGTGGCCGCAATTCTGGAAACGCTCCGCGCTTTGCGAAGCGGCCCTCCCCTGAAGAACGATCTTATCGCGCTGTTTACGGACGGCGAGGAAGCGGGGCTGCTGGGCGCGGAAGCATTTGCAGAATCCCACCCATGGATGAAGGATGTAGGACTTGTCCTCAATTTCGAGGCGCGTGGCAACAAGGGCGCGTCACTGCTCTTTGAAACCAGCAAGAACAACCACTCAATTATCGAAGCAGTTGCAAGAGCCGCCCCTTATCCAATTGGTTCTTCTCTCTTTTATGCTCTTTATAAGTTACTGCCGAACGATACGGATTTTACCGTCTTTCGCCCCTACGGAATCCCCGGCCTTAATTTTGCTTTCGGAGAGAACCTGGAGGCCTACCACTCACGCCTTGATGCGGTGGAAAACCTCAGTGCCGCATCGCTCCAGCATCATGGGTCTTATGCGCTGAGCCTGGCCAGGCACTTTGGCCAAACAGATGTCACCCAGCTAAGAGCACATACTGCTGATGACATTTTTTTTGATTGGTTTGGTGGAAATCTGATCATTTACAGTCAAGGCTGGGTCCTGCCGGGCGAGATTGTAGCAACCGTTCTACTCATCCTGGCAATCCTGCTGAGTGTGCGGAAGGCAGAATTAAAGGTAAGCAGAGTCTTGCTGGCGCTGCTTCCAGCCGTTGCTGTTTTAATTTTGGTCCCAGTTGTGCTGTCTGCCGCAGGATGGCTGCTCTTGCGGCTTCTGGCCGGACGCATGATCATCTCTGATTCACCAGCCAATTCCTGGCTTCTAACTGGGTTGGTTTTGTTGGGCGGGTGCGCCGGAGGCCTGTTGTTTGCCGGTTTCCGCAAGCGGTTTACTGTTCAGGAACTCTCCCTTGCGGGCCTCATCATTGTTTGTATTCTCAGCTGGGTGGTTGCTCTGCTGCTTCCGGCGGGAAGTTATATGCTCTTCTGGCCGCTGTTATTCATGGCCCTGGGGCTTCTGACGATTGAAGTATTGCACAGGGAGGCACAGGCGCGCGCGCAGTGGTTGGCTGGCCTCCCGGGAACAGCAGCTGCTATTCTGCTTTTCGCGCCGATTGCGTACCTTCTTTATATATTTCTCACCCTGCAACTAGTCACCATTGTAGCCGTGGGTTTGCTTCTCGGTTTGTTCTTCCTCATCTGTGTGCCCTTACTGAATGTTACTGTTCCCCCCGGTAAGTGGCGACCCGCACTCTTGCTCCTGCTTATCGGTGCGATAGCAAGCATTACTACTGGAGCAAGGCTGTCCCACTACACTGCTCAATATCCCCGACATGACAGCATTGTTTATAGTCTGGACACAGACCATCACGCCGCCGCTTGGCTCAGCTATGACCAGTCGCTAGATAGCTGGACGTCGCAGTTTATTACTGATGCACACCAGCAGGCCAAGGCGATGCCGAACTATCTCGCAGGGTCTCAGCGGCCCGTGCTTTACGGGTCCGCGCCCGCGTTCGATCTTGCACCTCCGATCGCCGATGTGACTGCAAATGAGATCGGAAACAATCTTCACCGAATCCAGATGAACGTTAGATCGCAGAGAAATGCAAGCAAGATTTATCTCTCGTTCGACAGAGATACACAGCCTGCCGCAATCAAAATCGCAGGGCGGGATCTTGTTCTCGCTCAGAGTTCCCAGGGCCTTAATGTAAGCCTCTTTGGCCCGTTCCCCAAGGGTGCTGACCTTGAGCTTACATTCAAGTCCCAGTCTGGCATAGCTTTCTGGATTATGGACCAGTCCTACGGTTTGCCGGAAGCGGCGGCCCGCGTGCGTCCACAAAACCTTATGGCGCGTGAGGGTAGCGACGAGACTATGGTTTGCCGGAAATATAAACTGTAGGAACGCAGCGCCAATTAGCACAATCGATTCCGGACTCTGAAGAGGGTTAAACTATGAAGAGAGTGAGAAGATGGGTCCGCATTGAAATCTGAGTCTTAGGCTCAGACGGGTGGCTCGGCACTACGTCCACCTGGTCACTGCAAACTTGTTGCGCGGTCCGGATGGATTACTTGGCACGGCTGTGCCAAAAGCTGTTTACATCTTCCAGCTAATGACTAACCCAGCCCTTGTTCCTGCATTCTATTTCTTAAACTTAATGGACGCATGTCTGTCCACACTTCTTTGACGTACGCCAAACACTCCTCTTTTGTGCCGCTCTTGCCTGCAGCTTTCCAGCCTAAGGCGTTTTCTCGATGGGCAGGCCAGATGGAATATTGTTCTTCATGGTTTACCACAACGTTGTAAATGGTTTTATCTTCTTGATCGTCGGGCATAACAGTTTCTCCTTAAACTCGTCGTACCTCAATCAGCGCGAATCACGCTTCATCCTAACAGATAGAATTCGTACAGTCCTCCACTTATGAGAAATGTCGTAGGCGAGTTAGAGACGGCAACCACGAACGTATAAGTCGGTCTCCAGAAGTAGTCCTTTCATACCGATAAATCATACGCAAATGGAATACTTCCTGTCGTGATGTCCCTTGCCCTTACCATCAGCGATGTACTTAATCCACCGTTCAACGCCGGCTAATATTACAAACGCAAAAGTGGTAATTCTATTTTATTCACTCGCGGAAGCCAACGGAACATGGGGAGCGTGGAAGTGGGCTCTGCAATAAAACAAAGACGCTTACCGAACTCGCCAGGTAACAGCCGAGTTGGGCCGCTACTTGCCCGTACTCAACCCTACCCTCGAAGCTTGTTCCACAGAGGACGCAGAATTGGTTGATCAAAGGGGATCAGAGGCGATGAAACAGTCAATCCGCTCCATACAGAAGTCCCGCCCATTCGAAGATAGTCTTGAGATCCATGGCACGGCCTACCTCCCTTGCCAAGCGATTCAATGCCTGTTCTCGGTGTTCCTTCCAGTGACAACAATGCACAGCGGGCGCTAGTTTGTAGAAGCTCCGTGCTGCCCGGAGAAATTCCTGGCGAAAGGTATCCTCGTCAAAGAGCCCGTGCAGATAAGTGCCTAACGTGCGCTGGTCGTCGCTCGTACAGCCATCTTCTAGGGTTTGATCTGTTGCAGACTTCCGCTGAATAGTTGCAAACGGGCGGGCACCGGAAAGGTAGGTTGTTTGGCCGATGTGAATCTCATAGCCGTGAACCGTATTCACATAAACCCTTTCACCGAAGAGCGACGATCCCACAAGCGTACCTTGCGCATTTACGGTGATCTTGTTTCTCTGCATGACGGTGCGGATTGGCAGAATGCCGAAGCCAAGCGTCGATCCCTTGCCTTCCATCCCGTGAGGATCGGTAATCTCCAGACCCAGCATCTGCATGCCCCCACACAGACCAATCGTAAGTCCGCGCTCAGCGTGTTCCCGTAAAGCGTGGTCAAGACCTCGTGCGCGCATCCATTCGAGATCAGCGAGCGTCTGCTTGCTTCCGGGAATTATGACGACATCTGCCATGCCAAGCTCTTCTGGTGTGCGGCAGAATCGTAGCGAAACACAAGGCTCCGCTAGCAGCGGGTCGAAATCCGTGAAGTTTGAGAGATAAGGCAAGCAAACAACTGCAATCCGGAGTTCGCGGGAGGCGGAAGAGTCGGTGCTCCAAGCAACTGGCCGTTGCAAAGGCAACCCCAGACTGTCTTCCTCATCCAGCATAAGTTGATGCAGAAAGGGAACAACGCCGAGGCATGGTTTCCCCACACGGTGCTCGATTGAGTGAACCCCGGGCCTCAGGAGCTCGACATCGCCGCGAAACTTGTTGATTACGAACCCACGAATCCGTGCCCGCTCTGCGGAATCGAGCAGCTCGAGAGTTCCAAGCAGCGACGCAAAGACGCCGCCGCGATCGATGTCGCCCACTAGCAAGCAGCGCGCGTCGGCCAACTCGGCCATGCGCATATTGACGATGTCGTGCGCCTTCAGATTGATCTCCGCCGGCGAGCCTGCTCCTTCCAGAACGATAACGTCGTTCTGGGCAGCTAGAAGTTCGTAACTCTCACGAACTACTGGCACCAACTCTTCAACTCGGCTCTGGTGGTAGTCGCCCGCGGCAAGATGATCCCAGATCTTCCCTCGCACAATGATTTGCGAGCGCGCATCGCCGGTTGGCTTGATCAGGATCGGATTCATGTGAACTGTGGCCGGAATCCCCGCCGCTTCGGCCTGCAGCGCCTGTGCCCGGCCGATCTCGAGTCCTTCGAGAGTAGTGGCCGAATTGAGCGACATGTTCTGCGCTTTGAATGGGGACACGCGGTGGCCTTGCTGGGCAAAGATGCGGCAGAGGGCGGCGGTGAGAAGCGACTTGCCGACGTGAGACGCGGTTCCTAGAACCATGATGGCGCGGGCGGCTATGGTTTTTTCTCCTCAGCGCTCCAACGTGCGTCGTACTGCTCGAACCCGAGCACTTGGTCAAGCGGAATACGATGCTCCCATCGGGCACGTTCGAGATCCGGCTCTTTCGCGAAATGGTCCACGTAGCCGAGACAGAGGTAGGCTACTGGGACTATGTTTCCTGGAATGTTCAGCACTTTTTGAAGCGCCTCCTTGTCGAGAATACTTACCCAGCCGACACCAACCCCTTCTGCGCGAGCCGCGAGCCAGAGATTCTGGACGGCGCAGACTGCCGAATAGAGGGCAGTTTCCGGCATTGAGTGGCGGCCGAGCCGATGTCCGCGTTCGCATTCTGGATCGCAGACGATGCAGAGATTCTGGGGCGCCTCAAGAATGCCTTCGAGCTTCAGACTTGCGTATTTCTTCGCCCGGTCTCCCTCGTAGATGTCGAGTGCCGCCTGATTCGATCGCAGAAAAATGTCATGAACGGCTTTGCGAATCTCAATCGCTCGAATAAGAATGAAGCGCCAAGGTTGCATCAGGCCCACGGAAGGAGCGTGATGGGCAGCCTCTAAAAGTCGGTCCAGAACCTGCTCACTCAGTGGTTCCGGCAAAAAGCCGGACCGGACATCGCGCCGTTCGCGAATTGCTCGGTAGACTCCCTGCAACTCGCCTTCTGTAAACTTTTCTCTTTCCGGCATCACCAAGCCCTCGACCAACGCGCACCGGCGTGTTTGTCATCGCGTAGCCTGGAATCGACGCCGGCATGAAGTTCCAGCAACCGTGCCAGCCCGGTTTGCCCGCCATCTCCCGGTTTTGTTGCGATGCTCATTTTCGTACTCCTTGTGGTGTGCCGTCAACTCCAGGACATTCGGAATTGGACTCTTCAATCCCGGCTACGTCGATATGATTTGTGTCAATCGCCACGACCGACCCGTAGTCCTTGGTGCGATCCCAGGCTTCTTGCGCCGACATCCTGCATCGGTACATTAGCACTACTCGTATAAAGCCGGCGTGTGTAACCACCGCGATCGGAGATTTCGTCGCTTCTCCCAGCAAGAAGGCAATCTCTCTGCGTACCCGCGACTCAAATTGCTGAAATGACTCCCCTCCGGGCGCAGTCGAATTGGGATATTCCTCTGCCCACCGCTTTGCCCCGGCCGGGTCGCGCGCTTCAATTTCGCTCCAGGAAAGACCTTCCCACAGGCCAAAGTGGATTTCTCGCAAACCGGGGCGAACGTGGAGGCCTGCTCCAAAGCGTTTGGCAATAGCCTCCGCAGTTTGCTGCGAACGCCGAAGATCGCTGGTATAGACTTGGCGGATTGCGTGCTCTGACATTCTTGTCACCAGGCCCGCGAGTTGTTGATGGCCGCGCTCATTGAGTTCTGGATCAGAAGCGCCACAGAACCGGCCTGCCATGTCGGTTTCCGCATGACGAATTAAAAGAAGATGTGTCAGGCGTTCCAGACCCCGCAGAAATAAATCGCAATCTCGGTGAGTTGATTCGTAGCTCCAAAACAGTCACCTGTTACGCCGCCGATCCGGCGGAAATAATAGAGGCTGCTCAACCCGGTGATCGCCAGCGCCGCAATGACCGGAATCCACAATTCTCTCCGCATCAGATAGAGAACGATGCCAAAGCTCAGCAGCGTACCTATAAGAAGGGATGCAGGAGTGATTTTCTGTGCAATCCTCGCGCCCTGTCCCTCACTCTCGCGTGCGGGCCGCAGGAAATAACTCAAAGGCAGAGTTGTCCAACGACATAGAACGTGTGCGGAGACGACCAATGCTGTAAAGCGATTCAGTGGAAGAATCGAGAGCAGGAGAACTCTGGCCAGCACGGAAATCACCAGAGCCAACGCTCCGAAGCTTCCGATTCGACTGTCCCGCAGGATTGCGAGAACCTGCTCCCGATTCCAGCCTCCACCAAAAGCATCCACCGTATCCGCCAAGGCGTCTTCGTGAAGCCCGCCTGTAATGAGCACCAGAAAGGTCAATACCAACAGCGCCGCGAGGGCACGATTGAGGTGGGGCGTCAGGATGCGCTGCAAAACCGAAGCGCCGAAGCCGACGACCAGACCGACAACGGGGAAGAACTTCGCCGAGCGCGCCAAAGAGTCGGGCTGGTATGGAATACCGGAGATCGGGAGCCGCGTAAGAAATTGGAAAGCAACTAGCAGCTCTTCCATCCAACGTCTCATGCTTGCACCCCGCTTACACCCGCCGAGGCGAAGGTTGCCATGTCGGTGTAGAGCCGCAAAGCGGATTCGATGATGGGCATCGCCAGTACTGCACCGGTGCCCTCGCCCAGCCGCATGTCGAGCGTCAGAATGGGGTCCAGTCCCAAATACTCCAGCAAAAAGCGATGGCCAGGCTCTTGCGAACAATGTCCGGCGAACAGATACTCCTTTACAGGGGGCTCGATGGCATACGCCAGCGCCGCGGCTGCCGTCGAGATAAAACCATCCGTAACAACCGGGATCTGATATCGCGCTGCACCTAGAACGAATCCAACCATGGCGGCGATTTCTAATCCCCCTACCCGCTGAAGAACCTCAAGAGGTCGCGCGTCAGAAACTCGGGGTACTTCGCCGAAGTGCTTTTGGATGATGGCATCGACGATCCTGATCTTGCGCCCGCGAGCGTACGCATCGAGGCCCGTCCCCTTGCCGGTGACCGCGGCAGGAGGTTGGCCGGTGAGGACAGCGGTTATCACGCTCGCCGAAGTCGTGTTTCCGATTCCCATCTCGCCGACTGCGATCAGGGTCTGCCGCTTCTCCTGAGCGCTGGTCGCAAGCTCGAGTCCTATCCGCAAAGCCCTCAGCGTTTCACCTTCAGTCATGGCGGGCTCATGAAGCATGTTCCGAGTGCCCGGACGGACCTTGCGCTGTAGAACCCCCGGCAGATTGCCGAAATCCGCATCCACACCGACGTCAACGACGGTCAGCTCAGCATGATGCAGCCTTGCGAGTACATTGATCGCAGCCCCTTCCTGCAGGAAATTAAGCACCATCTGCCGTGTGACTTCTTTGGGGTATGCACTAACTCCTTCAGCCACGATGCCGTGATCGGCCGCAAACACATAGACAGCCTTGGTCAGCGGCGACGCATGGTCGCCGTTCCTGATGGCAACAAATCGCGCGGCAATATCCTCGAGTCGGCCAAGACTACCCAGTGGTTTGGTCAGACTGTCAATACGTGTGCGCGCCTGCCTCAGCCATTTCGGATCGGGCGCAACAATTTCGGTGATGAATTCGGCAAGCATGCCAGGGTTGACTGTGGTCATGGTATTTTCTCCAGCAAAATGCGATTCTCACCAACTAACTTCGGATGACGTCGAGGAGGGCAATCGAAGGCCCTTTCCAAAATATCCGGTTGCAAAATATCTTGCGGCGGGCCCTTGCGTAGTTCCTGGTTAGGTTCCAGCAATAGGACGGACGAGAACGTGCCTTCAATTAGCTGAAGGTCATGCATCGCAGCCAGGATCGTAACTCCTTCTTCACTGAGAGTCCTGATCAGCCCCAGCAATTCGAGCTGGCGGCCCAGATCGAGGCTTTGGGTGGGCTCGTCAAGCAGCAACAACCCAGGCTCCTGTGCCAATCCAAGAGCGATTTTGACTCGTTGACGTTCTCCTCCACTAAGTTCATTGAAGATGCGAGAGCGAAGGGAAGTGACATCGGCCATTTCCAGAGCGCGCTCGACCGCTTGGCGGTCCCGACGTTTGAGACCCGCGAACAGGCCAAGATAAGGCGTGCGCCCTTGCTCAACGATCTGTTGCACGGTGAAATTGAACGGTACTTCGAATCGTTGCGGAACCAGCGCAACCAGCCGCGCGGCCTCTACTCGCCGCAGAACGTCCACCCTGCGCCCTGCAAGAGAAACCGTGCCAAGTGGGCAAGCAAGCACCCCAGCGGCCAGGCGCAGGAGTGTGGTTTTCCCGATTCCATTTGGACCTATCAGTGCCGAGCAGGCTCCCCGTTCTATTGTGAAGTTAAGGTCATCAAGAACAGAACGGCGCCCGAAATTAAAGGACACATTCACAAACTCAAGCAATGGAGTCACAATGCATACTCCCGTCTCGTCCGGCGCAAGAGGTAGAGGAAAAAAGGCCCCCCGATAAATGCCGTTAGGAGCCCAACCGGAATTTCAGAGGGAGCAAGGACGGTGCGAGCCAGAGTGTCTGTCAAGACTAAGAAAATCGAACCTGCAATAGCAGTAACCGGCAGGAGCCGAACGTGGTCCGGGCCCAGAACCAGTCTTGCCATGTGAGGAACGATCAGTCCTACGAAGCTGATCACTCCTCCCAGTGACACGGCGGCAGCGGTTATGAGTGAGCCGGTAAGAATGATGGCTAAGTGCGTTTTTTCCACCTGCACGCCAACTTGACGCGCGTAGTCGTCACCGAGCGCCAAAGTGTTCAAACGCCGTGCCAGGGGAAAGCAGAAAATCAAGCCGCAACCGATCATCGCGGCAGTGACCTCGAGTTGAGTCCACCTGGGCACCGCAATAACTCCGGTAAGCCATGAGGCAAGCACTCGCGTCCGCAGCCCAAAGTTATCGTCGATCACTACCAGAAAATAAGTGGAATAACTTAACATGGTGCTCACCGCAAACCCTGCGAGCAGGAGCGTCACAACGGGCACCCGTCCGCCAATCCGGGCCAGCCAATATACCAGTGCCATGCTCGCCACTGAACCGGCAAATGCCATCAGGGCAGTCGCTCCGAATCCTAGAAAAGAAAAACCAGGCAGCAGGAAAAGTCCAATCCCAGCCCCAAGGGCGGCTCCTCCCGAAGTGCCGATCACGTACGGATCAGCCATGGGATTTCGGAAAAGCCCCTGGAACGAAAGTCCAGCTACGGAGAGTCCAGCCCCCACCAAGGCCGACGCGAGCACCCGAGGAAGGCGGATTTCGAAGAGGATCACCGAGTTCGTTTCCCTAGAGCGATGCCAATTGAGCAAGCAGTGGAGTACTTCCCGAACCCCGATCTTGGTTGCTCCCATGCCCATCGAGAGCACAACCACGACGGCGAGAACCACCAGCAGGGAGGCGAGAATAAGCATGAAGAACGCGCGGTCGGGGAATGCGATCCGCTGGGCATCTTGTGTGCAGGAGCCCGAAGCAATCTGTTCGCCTATTTCAGTTTCCACGACTCGCCTCCGAACGTGATGCGGATCCCCGAGCGAAAATTGAATGGAAGCGCCGGATAACCAAACGCCTCATCATAGCGCCGGTCCAGCACATTTTGCAGATCGGCGTAAACACTTATCTCGTGGTTTACCTGACAGACTCCTCCCAGGTCGACCTTCTGATAAGCCGCGTCCAGATTGCGATTCGACAAGAGCAGGCTTGTCCCACCATCTTTATCGTAGAGAAAATCGCTGTCATCTCGCCTGCCCACGAATGTTCCAGTTAGCGAAGCCGTCCAGCGCGAATGATGATAGATGACGGCCATGTAACCGCTCTGAGGCGCGCGTCGAAATGGGCGGGCCCCAATCAACGGCGAAAAGGCGCCGATCCGGATCGCGGGGAAGTCTGGATTATAAGTGGGGACAACTTCATCGCCACTGAATGAATGTTCCACAACTGCGTCCAGGTAAGTGTATCCGCCACGCGCCACGAGGTTTCGTCCCACCCGATATTCGGCTTCCGTCTCGGCTCCCTGGGCACGGAATGCTTGTGAGTTCACCGTGGCTCCGAATTGCGATGCCCCGGAGAGTTGGTTGACGATGGTTTGCGGGATCCCGAGATCGATCAGTCCCTGGCTCGGAACATATTCGATCAAATTACCGAACTCGTTGTGAAAATATGTGATCCCCAGTTTTGCCCGCCCATCGAAAAGGCTCTGTTCAATGCCGCCATCGTAGGTTCTGGAACGCTCGGCTCCAATCGGAGCAATATGGTACTGCGCAATCAGTTGCTCTCCATTGGCGAGTGTCTGAAGCAGGCTGAACAGGGACATGCCGGCATCGGAGATGCTGGGCTCCTTGATGCCTGTGCCGAAATTAGCGCGGAGCTTGGTCCCGCTGAAAAATTTGGAAGTATCGGGGCGCAGCAGATAGTAGGCGAGTGATGCCCGTGGCGTGCCCGCTATTCCGAAGACTGCGTTGTTCTCAATGCCGCTGCCCACCATGTAGTAAAAACGGTTTGCCAGATTACCTGCCAGTTGCAACGTGTAGCTATAGTTGCCGCGATCGGCGGGAGGGAGTCCATAACTCGGCTGAACGAAGCCACGTTCGGCTTCGTAGCGAAACCCGAACAGCGCGGTCAACTGCGGATTAATCTGATATTCAGTCTGAGCGTAGACAAAATCCCGATCTGTGCTGGTTGAAGATTGATTCGGATAAGACTCAAAGTACTGGAAAATCGCCTGCCCACTCACCGTGTATCCATTGGCTCCACGCAGCGTGACCGGCGCGCCAATGTACTCTGGTCCCTCAATCGGCGAGTCGTAGGGAATCCCTGTCGGCGCGTAGTCGGTGTACTGCGAACGCAAGCGCAGTGCGCCATAACGCAATAGATTATGCCAACGCTGCGTAGTCTGCTGCTGCAACGTGGCGCCGATGAAGAGTTGCTGGTATTTCTGGCCTGCAGCATCTGGAATGCCGAATAGCTGAATCGCGTTGGGCAGTCCAACCGCGGTTGCCAGGCGCCGGACTGTTCCTCGGAATTCGGTGGTCGGTCCCGGAGTCCAGCCAAAGTTTCCAGCGTAGGTTCCGTTGTGAAAAGCACCGTTGGGAATATCGTTACCAGTGTCGAAGCGGGAGAAATCAGAAAAATAATCGAATTGCTTATAGCTTCCACCCAAGGTTGCCGCCTGCCGGTAGGTTCCGAAATTCCCACCATCAATCGAATAGGTGAACTGGGGCAGAGGCGTGATGCCGCGCGGCGTGGTGAGGCTCACAACACCGGCAAGCGCATCGGAGCCATACAGAGCGCTGTTCGGTCCCCGCAACACTTCGATTTGATCGACCCCGGTGGCGGACAGCACGCCAAAATCCACTACGCCACCGATGTCGTTGGCGGGGATGCCATCAACGAGAACCTTGTTAGCGTCGCTGTTACCGCCGCGCATGAACAGAACGCCCTGTCCGCCGCGCCGCCCGGTTTGCGTAATTTGCGCCCCCGGCACCAACCGCAAAGCCTCCTGCACATCCAGTTTATCGGCGTATTCGTCTTCCGGAAGCAAAGTAATGGACGCTCCTACTTGCGCCTCCGGCGTTGGCGTGCCGGTCGCCGTGACGGTAACGGCCTGGGACACAACGCCGATGGCCAGAAGCAGATCAACATTGGCACTCGCGCCTTCTCCAACATAGAACGGCTTACTGGTGGTCAAATCGAACGAGGGAGCGCTGGCCTGGACTTGGTAGCGACCTGCGGAAACATCGCGGAATTCATATCTTCCTACACCGTCCGCGATCACGGAAGCGATGACTTTTTGGTCGGCAATGAGTTCGACTCGCGCCTTCGGGATTACGGCGCCGAGCGAGTCAGCTACGGTGCCGCGAATAGTTGCGGCGTGCGCCGACAGGGCGAACAGACCCGGCAAAAGCAGCAAGCAAAAGAATCTGGCGCCCGGATGGTCCCGCCTGAAGTATTTCATTTTCTCCCCTCGGAAATTGGTGTTGGCAGAACCGGTCTCCTGACTTACGCCTCATGAATCTGGGCAACCTTCCCAGGGATTCAGTCCCCAGTGGCTGCAGTCATCTGCCTGCCCAGTTTTCGGCGTTTACAGTTACGGGGTAGTGGCGGATTCTCACCGCGCTTCCCGAACATTCTGCCGTTTAGTTTTGGTTTTTAAGAGTCGCAGACCGCAAACGGTCACGACTCACGGATGAAATTGTTTTGCTAAGTCCTCCAAGGCATCGAATGCGATCGGGCTTGGGTACAGAATCCGATCGTCGGTGTAAAAGATGCGGCCCTGTTGAACCGCTCGTAAGCGTTCCCAGCCAGGTCGCATCTTCAGTTCCTCAACCGTAATTTTCGATCCGCGCATGAGCAGAAGCGCGTCTGGCTGGCGGCTCACAATCGTCTCCAGACTCACTTCCGGCCACTCTTGCGCGATGTCGTCCGTCACCGAGAGGCCGCCTGCGGCCTCAATCAGCTCGCTGATAAACGCATGCTTGCCGATAGTCATGACCGGGTCGTACCAGATCGCCATGAATACTCGCACTTTTGGTTTGTCGGCGACGCGAGCCTTCACAGCCTCCACGCGCGTGTGCAACCGGGCGACCAGATCATTGGCATCCGCCTCGAGGTTTAGCACACCGCCCAGGCTGAGAATCGATGCGTAGATTCCCTCAATCCCGTGTGGATCTACCATGAACAGGGGAATGCCCAGGCGCTGCAGGTGGCCTGCGAACTCCAGGGTATTCAGGTCGCCGGTGCCGAGTGCAAGGTCCGGGTGCAGGGCAACAATGGTCTCAATGGAGGGATTGAGGGGAAGTCCTATTCTCGGCTTCTGGAGAGCCTTCCCAGGGTATTTTGTGAAATCACTGATGGCAACAACGTCGGCACCCGCACCGAGCGAATACACGATGTCCACCACACTGGGGACCAGGCAAACCACTCGATGAGGATGATCCGGAACCTCCACCTTGCGTCCCAGTTCGTCCTTCACGGTTCGGCCGGCGAAACAGGGCAGCGCGATTGAAGTCAGCAGTATGACAATCTCCAATTGGATTCTCATCGCGCCTCCACCCCAGAACGCGCGGAGCTGGCTTGCTGCAAGAAGGATAAGACCAGCGATGGATTAGACCGGAAATTCAGATGGATGTAAGTTCCAAGTGTGCGCCCGCGGACGAAGCCTTCTTGCTCTCTTCGGTTGGAAAGGGAGTAATGAACGCGATAGACGCAGCGCAGAGAATCGTGAGCCACGATTCGCGAGCAGTGAAAACTGTGCCCACGAACGTGGGTTCCTTTTTCCCCAAGCAGAGAATCGTCCGCGAACTCGACATCGGCGTACCCGAAGTGAACCAACGCTTTGGTCATCTCAACCGCCACCGGAAGGATGCCCGCCATGGGATAACTCTGCCCTCCAATCGTGGTCAGCGTTTCACCGAGGTACATTAACCCGCCGCATTCGGCGTAAATAGGCTTATTCGCGTTCGCGAAATCACGCGTATCCTGGAGCAGGCTGCCATTGCCGCTTAGGGCGGCCGCGTACAGCTCTGGATATCCACCGCCGAAGTAGAGAGCGTGAAGATTCTCTGGTAGCACGGGATCTGCAATCGGACTAAACTCCACGATTTCGGCGCCATTCTCCCGCAGGAGGTCGAGATTGTCCTCGTAATAAAACGAAAATGCCCGATCGCGAGCAATACCCACGCGGATGCCCTCATACTTGCGTTCAGCATTGCTTACGGGCGCAGTTTCAAACCGTTGGTTGTAGGCCGCCGCATTCAGCAATTGCTCGACGTTCGAGACGGTTGCCCAATCGTGTGAGAGTGGACACACTGGCGCTAACTCCTTCGGCGGCGGTGTGCAACCCAAGGTGTCGCTCGGGAATTACTGCGTCTGCCTCCACCGGTAGCCAGCCGAGCACCGGAACCTCCGAGGACTGGCGAATCGCCGAATCCAGCATGCGAAAGTGCCCATCACCGGCCACGCGGTTCAACACGATGCCCGCAAAACGCAGCTCCGGGTCGAAGGTGTTGAACCCTCGAATCACAGCCGCAATGCTCCGGGCGCTGTTCCCGGCGTCCACAACCAGAACCACCGGCAAATCAAGCAGCTTGGCAATTTCCGCTGTGCTGCCTTCCTCCGAACTTCCAGTGACACCGTCGAAAAGGCCCATCATTCCTTCGACTACAGCTACATCGCATCCTGCGGACGCGCCGGAGAAAATCTCGCGATTGGCTTTGCCGTCGAGCATCCAAGTGTCGAGATTGCGCACAGTGTGGCTCGCAGCAACCGCGAGATGGCCGCCATCGATGAAATCCGGGCCGCACTTGAACGGCTGTACAGTCAGACCTCGCGACCGTAATGCCGCGATGAGTGCGAGAGCAACTGTAGTCTTTCCCACGCCGCTGGCCGTGCCTGCCACCGCAAACGCGTTCACGGACGCACCTCTACAGCTCCCTTGAGTGCAAGAGGGAGTCCGGCGACCATGAGCAATACGTTATCCGCTGCACTTGCCACCCGCTGATTGATCTCTCCCAGCAGGTCACGGTACTTGCGGCCCTCGGGAAACGAAGGAACGATTCCGCTGCCCACTTCGTTCGACACCAGCGCGACCGAACAAGGCACCGAGCGCACCGCGGCGTAAAGCTTCTGCAGGCGTTCTTCAACGGCGATCAGATTCCCGTGTTCGGCCTCGAGGAGATTCGCGGCGTACAGCGTAAGACAATCGACCACTACTATTTGGTGACTCGACCCTTCTTCCGCCAATACCCTGTCGAGATGCAGCGGCTCTTCGATCGTTCGCCAATCCTTGGGACGTTCAGCCCGGTGGCGTTCGATCTTCTGGCGCATTTCTTTGTCTGATGGCCGGGCAGTCGCGACAAACGCCACGGGCGAAACGCCAGCGGCAAGCTTCTGGACGTATCGGCTCTTGCCGCTTCGCACACCGCCCAACACTAATGTGATGGCTTTTCGAGATTTGTCTGGCATGCTCACCTGGGGCACAAAGGAGCGCCCCGGATACGAGTGGGATTCTACACGCAGCTTTCAGACGCGGGTTTTGGACAATTCGTCAGAACGCTCTCCGACTCTCCCATCGAAGTCGAATACGGCTTGGGTCAGCGTCTGGCCGGTCTCCTGACTTACGCTTCGTCGAATCTGAACAGCCTTCCCAGAAGTTTCTCTAGTGGCGTAGTTGCTCAGTTCTCAGCGAATACAGTTGCGGGGCAGTGGCGGATTCTAACCGCCTTCCCAAATGCCAGACTTTGTGAGTTATACCGCGACAGCAAAGAAAGGTCAACCACTAAGGCCGGGTGCGCCTCGCCTGTCTGACATTCACCCGAACATGCAAAAGCCAGCTACTACACGCGGATCCAACAGTCTGCCAGAAGTTCCTGCGGCCGGTCTTCCTGCAGGAGTGAGTACATAATCTCCAATCCGGTGACCAATCGCGGTCCCGGACGAGAGAAGTACGCGCTTGCATTCACTGCATATACTCTGCCGTTGCGCACAGCCTTAACTTGTTTCCATCCTTCGGGAAAACTGTGTCGCGTGGTATTCCGCGATTGACCTTTCCAGGTTGTGACCGCACGGCATGACAAGGATTACGTCGGGATCGACCTGCAAAACCTGGTCCCATTCCATGCGGCAACTGTCCTTTCCCGGCTTGCCCAGCGGATCGACGCCGCCCGCCAAGTCGATCATCTCCGGGATCCAGTGACCTCCGTTGAAAGGCGGTGACAGCCATTCTAAACAGACTACCGTTGGCTTATGCGGCTTGCTCATCCGGACAACCTTGGCGATCCGCTCCCTCAGAGACGACACCAGTTCACGCGCTTCGGCATCTCGATCAGTGGCTTGGCCAACGCGCAGAATGTCCTCTAACACGTCGCCGAGGGCGTGAGGAGTCAGCGAAAGCACCTGCGGTTTTGAGGAAAGCTGGTGAACAGCCTTTGCCACATGCGATGTGCTAATGGCGCACACGTCGCATAGTTCTTGCGTGACGATGAGGTCCGGCTTAATTGCTTCCAGTTTCTGGACATCGACTCGATAAAGGCTCTCACCGTGAGAGGAATACTCGCTTACATCGTGGTCAATCTCCGCCGATGTCAGATCGTGGGCAAGGTTTGTGTTTACGATTACGGTTTTTCCCACAGCTTCCGGTGGGAAATCGCATTCGAAGGTCACACCTGCAACCGAGTCTCCCAGACCTAGCGCATACAAAATCTCAGTTGCCGACGGTAAGAACGAGCAAATCTGCTTGCAGTCCGCGGTCATATTCTGCCGTCCTCGGGTTCGGTGTGAAAATACCGTTCTCAAGCTGAAATAGCTTAGCGCGCTAAGTTCGCCAGAGCACGGCTTGGTTTACGCAGCTTACACGCGCAAGTGATGGTGGGCATTATACCTCCGGCGTCAACGCCGGGTCACATCTTTAAGCAAGATTGTTTGAGATTCGCGTTGATTGCTTCTTAGCCGATTGATTAGTGTGAAAGGGTGGGCGCAAGGTCAAGACTACGACCCGGGGTAGTTACCCTGTGTAACCCGGCAGTTTGCCTGCGCTTTCAGCACCATTTCAAAGTCTCACTTACGCGATTGGACATGATCGTCCGGTCGTGCTAAAACACTGCAGGAGAATGGAATCATGACCACAACCCCTGTTCTTGAGTCTTTTCAATTTCAGGCTGAAACCACCCAGCTTCTTCACTTGATGATCCATTCTCTCTATACCCAAAGAGAGATATTTCTGAGGGAGCTGATTTCCAATGCTTCCGACGCCTTGGACCGGCTGCGATTCGAAGCCCTGACGAATCCGCAACTGGTTCCTGCGGATCACCAGTACGAGATCCGTCTCAAACCGGATCTGGCGGCGCGGACCTTGACCATCAGCGACACTGGGATCGGCATGAGCCGCCAGGAGCTTATCGACAATATAGGGACCATCGCGCGGTCAGGAACCCAGGAATTACGAAAACGAATAAAAGAGTCCCAATCGGCCGAAGCCGTTGCGGAGTTCATTGGCCAATTCGGCGTTGGGTTCTATTCCGCATTCATGGTGGCGGACAAGGTAATAATGATCACCCGGCGCGCGGGCGAATCTTGCGCTACTAGGTGGGAGTCCGCCGGTGACGGCACCTATACGCTGGCCGACGCGGAAAAGGCAAGCTGCGGGACGGATATCACTCTTCACCTTAAACCGGCCGCCGCCGAAGATGGGATTGAAGACTACACCGACCGATGGAAGCTCGCGATGATTGTTCATAAGTATTCTGACTTCATCGCTTATCCCATCATCTATGAAGGCCCAGCGCAGGAACCAGGTGAGACGGAGGATGCAGCAAAAGAGATCAAGATCGAAACCAAGACCTTGAACTCCCAGAAGCCGATCTGGACACGCAACCGTTCCGAAGTCAGTGAGAGTGATTACAACGACTTCTACAAACACCTTTCCAATGATTGGACCGAGCCGCTCAAAGTGCTGCCGCTCAAAGCCGAGGGAACGTTTGAATATGAGACATTGCTTTTCATTCCTTCCCAGGCTCCTCACGATCTTTTTTACCATTCCGCAGAAGCGGGTCTCAGGCTTTATGCCAAGCGCGTTATGGTGATGGAGAAATGTCCGGATCTGCTTCCCACATATCTTCGGTTTATCAAGGGGGTAGTAGATTCCAGCGATTTGCCACTCAATATTTCCCGCCAGAGACTCCAGCAAGACCGCCACATAACACAAATTCGAAAGTGGCTGACCCGCAAAGTGCTGGATGCGCTCGTCGAAATGAAGGAGAAAGAATCGGGAAAGTACCTGAAGTTCTGGGGTCAGTTCGGGAGAGCGTTGAAAGAAGGGGTGGGCTCCGATTATGAAAACAAGGAGAAACTACTACTCCTTTTGCTATTCGAATCGTCGCATGATCCCAAAGAGCTGACAACATTGAAGGCCTACGTGGAGAGATTGAAACCTGAGCAGACCGAAATCCTGTATCTGACAGGAGAGTCGCGCAAGGTAATTGAAAACAGTCCGCATCTGGAGGTTGCGAAACAGAAAGATTATGAGGTGCTTTACCTCAGCGATCCAGTTAACGAATTGCTGGTTCAGCACCTCTATGAATTTGAAGGGAAACATTTGAAATCGGTCACCAAAGGGAAAGTTCATTTGGGGACGGAGGAGGAGAAGAAGCAGCTCGAAGAGCAGCTTAAGGAGAAAGAAGAGGAATATGCAAGCTTTCTACAGGCATGCCAGAAAAGGCTGGACCAGTATGTGAAACAGATCCGGCTCTCCACGCGCTTAGTCGATTCTCCCGCTTGTCTCGTGACGGAGGAGCATGAGTATAGTCCCCACCTGGAGCGCCTGTTGCAGAAGGGGAAGGGAGGCGGTTCGAAACAGCGCCGCATCATGGAACTCAACTCGGCACATCCGATCGTCGTGCGCCTTTATGAGCGATTCAAATCGAGTGCCGAGGAGTTGACCGTGGGAGATTCGATTGAGATCTTGTTCGAGCTAGCCTTGCTGGCGGAGGGATCGGAGGTTGCTGATCCTGTCCGGCTGAATCAGCTTACCCTGGCCCTGCTGCAGAAGGCGGTGTAGATCCAATCTTTCTCAATACTGGTGGGGAAAGCTTACTTGCAATCAGGACGTTCCAGTTGCACGCTGACCGTGATCGACGAATTGTCTTCGCTTGTTGTCATGCCCTCATGACGCCGGAGAGCGAAAGCCCTCTTGATGTACGTACTTGATCACGTCCACGTCGGACATGGCGATTAAGCCCTCAGCTACCATCTGATCCAACGCAGGCAGGAGCTTGCTGATGTTCTCATGCGTATCCACAACCGACACCATAATGGGGCGGTCGGAAGACCTGAGCAGGTGAGCCTTGTGAATCAGCGTGCTGGCGCCGTAACCTTCAACGCCCCGATACACCGTTGCCCCGGCAATGTCCAGTTCTCGGCACTTCTCAACAATTGCCTGGTAGAGGGGCTTGCCATGCCATTTGTCATCTTCACCGAAGTGAATTCGCAGCATCTTGGCCTTGCCTTCGAGTTTCATGCGCGTGTCTCCTGACGCCGTTCGGTTTTCTCGTAGTCGTGCGCGTACTTGATGACATCCACGTCGGAAAGTACAACCAAGCCTTGCTGCACCATCTCGTCCAGGATGGGCATGAACGCCTTGAGCTTCTTTTCCGTGTCTACGATAGAGAGCAAGATGGGCCGGTCATGGGAAAGACTAAGTGCCGCATCTTTGTGGATTCTCCGATTCGCGCCGTAGCCCAAAATGCCTCGATAAACGGTGACACCCGCGATGTCGTGTGCGCGCAAACCACCTACAATGGCTTGATAAAGAGGCTTGCCGTTCCACTTGTCGTTCTCGCCGACGTATATCCGCATCAATTTGGCTTTGCTTTCACTCTTGAGCGCGGGTTTTTCAGGCACAGCCGCTTGCTCTTTCTTTGTCTCGGCTGGCTTCACGATGGTCGTATCGTGCATTTCAATCAACCCAGTGCCAACCATCGCTTGCAGTTTGGGCAGCAACTCCTCCACTTTCTGCGCAGTCTCGATGAACTCAACTTTGATAGGCAAACGGGTTGCCAGGTCCACGAGCCGAGTCGTTTGCATTTGGTGGTCGGAGCCAAAGCCGGCGATACCACGCGTCACGGTTGCGCCCGATACACCCCGAAAGAACAGAAAATCCAGGATGGCCGCATAGGCCGCACTCCCGTGATAGTGCTGGTCCTCTGCAACGTAGATGCCGACCTTCTTAGCAGGTCCAGATGTGAGCACTTTTCCTCCTCCGGTTTACAGTCCTCGCTGGCTAACAAGAATTCAGCTGCACGCCCTAGTATCCCACCACCAGTGTGATTCTCCTGCTTCGTGAGTTCCAGAAACTGCTGCATCGGCGGTCATGGGATTACCCTCCCGGCCACTGCCCCGACCCAGACCCCAACAAATCCGACGACCACGCTCAGCGCGATATTGAGTATTGCCGTAAGCGGTTGACCGTCCTGAAAGAGGCGAAGCGTCTCATACTCAAAAGCGGAGAACGTCGTGTAACCTCCAATGAAACCGATGGGGATCAGATATCGCCAATTTAGGCTCCAGTGTGCCTTCGTGGCCAACACGGTGAGAACCACGCCGACCAAGAACGAACCCGTGACATTGATCACAAAAGTGCCATAGGGAAATCGAGCGCCCAATCTCCCCCCGATAAAACTCCCCAGCCAGAAGCGCAAGACCGAACCTAGAAATCCTCCGATTCCAACCATCAAATACTTGATCAAGGTGTCGTGTTCCTTTCTGTTTTGGCAGGTTCTTCTTCTGCAGGCTCCGCCTGCCCACGAATTTCGCGGGTCACGTAGCGATCAAACTCCGTCGTAAGGCCCACTAACTCCGAGGCAATTCGATTGAGATCGATCGCGGCCGCAGGCGAAATCTGCCCATAGCCGCGCATGTATCTCGGCTGCAATTCCTCGGCTGCAATCTTGATAAATGTCAGACCGATGTGCAGAGATCGGCTAACCGGAATAGAAGGCTCAGGACGCTCAATACCCTGACCGTCCAGTACGCGGGCCAACTGGGCCCGGATGCGGGCGATGTAATCTTCGATCACACGCCGTTGCCCCGGCGCGACGTCAGACAGATACTCGGGGAAAACCTGCTTGGAACTGGCTACACTGAGCGCATTCTCCATGTCGGCCAGCAGCTTGTCGATGTGCCGGCACGTAACCGACAACCGGCGAGCATGATTCGAGTTGAGAGACTCCTCTGCCATAGAGTTCCAGCGGACGCGAATTCATATGCGCCCCGCCTAATTTGTGCTCAGCTACTCCAGGAATCTCTTGGGATCAGAAGATGGAGGGGGAAAACTCTGAAATTAACCCCTACCAAGAGAATTCCTTCGTCTTCGTAGGAGTCATCTGCCCGATACGGGCGGTTTAAGGTGAACTCCAACACCCAGGTAAATTATGACAACCAGGGGCGGTGAAGTCAATTGAATGGATGTATAAGGTGATGTCAAGCTGCCTGTGTAAATAGGTTGAGGGTGCGGGTTTTCCATTCCAGGTTGAATCTCTGGAAGATGGAGTAGAGGATGCGGTCAACACTGGCTACATTCACAAAACAAACCATGGGCCGGGTGCGGCGGCGCACTTCGACGAAGCAGCGCTCGATCACGTTGGTGGTGCGCAGCTTCTTACGCAGGTGCGGGGGGAAAGCGAACGCCGAAAGCAGTTCCGGCAGATCGCGCTCCAACTGGCGCACCATGGGACCGTACTTCCCGCGCCAACGGGCGCGGAAGGCGCGAAAAGCGGCTTCGGCCTGAGCGCGGCTTTCGGCCAAATAAATCGCCTGCGCTCCCGCTTTCACGTTGTCGTAGTCGGCCTTCTTCACTTTCTCCAGAATGTTGCGCATCTTGTGGGCCCAGCAGCGCTGATGCCGCACTCGCGGATAGACGGTGCGGATCGCCGCCGCCAGTCCGGGACAGCCGTCGGTGACGATCAGGCCCAGCGCCTTGCCCTCCAGCCCGCGCCGATACATATCCTCCAGCAGCCCTTCCCAGTCCGCTTGACTCTCGCCCTGACTCCGCAAAAACGCCAGCAGATGGCGGGTGCCGTCACGCCGCACTCCGTAGGCCACCAGCATCTGCACCCGCTTGCGCCCCGCCGGACGCCGCACCCGCAAGCTCACTCCGTCCAAAAACAGATACGCGTAGTTGTCTTCCAACCGCGCCTGGTGGAACTGGCGCACCACTCCGTCCAGATCCCGCGTCAGCTTCGACACCGTCTGCGGGCTCACCACCTCTTCGGTCACCGTGGCCACCACCCGCCCCACTTGCCGCGTCGAGATGCCGCGCAGAAACGCCTCCCGAATCAGCATCGACACATCTTCGGCGCGCCGCTGAAAAGGTTCCAGCCCTCGCGGCAGAAAACTCTTCCCTCGGGTGCGCGCCACGCGCAGCCGGATCGTCCCCAACCGAGTCACGAAATCCCGTTCGTAGTAGCCGTTGCGATAGGGCTGCCGCCGGCTGCGCCGCCGCTGATACACTTCGCGCACCGCATACCGGTCCCGCTCCCGCCGCGAATCCGCCTCCAAACGCTCTTTCCACAGCCGCTTCGTCTCTCCGTACACATCCCCCCAGAAACTCTCTCTCATCTCCGCCAGAAAATGTTGGTAATGCTCCGTGATTGGGATTATCTTCGCCATCGGGTGTAGGTCTCCTTTCCAGGAACGGCTTTAGCTTGTGAGGCCAAAGCCAACTTACACCCTCTCGCTTTTACACAATCAAAGTTACGTCACCGATGTATAATGGCCGCCGTTTTCGAACCTGGAAAGAAAATCTCGCCTTAGACCAGGAGTAGCCCTTGGACCCGGTTTTCGCCGTAAACAGAGAAGACGAGACTAGCCCTATCCGGTTCCACTCGGAGCAAATTACGGCACGTTTTCTCTCTCCCGATGGATCCGAGGTAATGAAGTCTCTGGAGGTCCGGTTTGACCCGCTGCTGGGGACCACGTCTCGCATCGCCGAAGGCGTCGTACTCCCGAAGGCAGATGAGGGCGCACTAGCTTTTCTCCAAGCTCCGAACTCGGGCTGCCCGTTTTGCCCAGATCGAATCCGTGGAGTCACTCCCAAAGTGTTGGAGCCAATTCACCGGAGCGGTCGCCTAGAGCGGGGAGAGTCAGTGTTGTTTCCCAACCTTGTTCCTTACTCTCAGTATGCTGCGGTGGCGGTTTTCTCGCAGCAACATTGGCTTGCATTGAACGGGTTTACGCCTCAACGACTTTTTGACAACCTCGCAGTTGCGGCTGATTACGTCCGCAAGGCGCATGCTTTCGATCCGAGAGCCGAGAACTGCGCCTACAACATAAATTACCTGTATCCGTCCGGCGGGTCGCTGCCACATCCGCACGCGCAGGTATACCTTGATCCTCACCCTACAACTCTCATGCGCTTGCAGCGTGAGGCCAGTATCGCTTATTGGACTGCCCAAGGCCGGCCATACTGGGGAGACCTGGTGGAAACCGAAGAGGCCCGAGGACTGCGATTCGTGGCTCGGGTTGGCCGGACTGCGTGGATTACCGCTTTTGCTCCTATCGGCTTCAATGAGGTGCGGGCGGTCGTTCCGGGCTGTGAAACCTTTCTCGACCTTACGGAAGATGACCTGAATGCACTTTCAGCAGGTATCTCACGCGTCCTCCAATGGTACGAATTGACCGGGTATAACAGCTTCAACTTGGCGCTCTACTCGGGGCCCCTGAACAACTCGCGTGGTTGGCTCGTACATCTGTCGATGATCACTCGCACAGCGATGCTGCCCTATTACCGGAGTGACGCAATGCACATGGAGCGGTTGCACTGGGAAGCGGCAGTTGACCGCTCGCCAGAGCGGATCGCCGACGATCTTCGCGCCCATTTCGCCGCAGCTTAATTAATCTTCAACTTAATTATAACGAAGAGGACACCGGATGCGGCACTCACCGCTACTGCCGTCCAGTTCTTGGCAGACGCCTCGGCTCTGCCGCAATTGGGTTAGGATTGTTTATAGTTGCATTCATTGTGTCGGGCGCGGTGTAATCTCTTTGATAGCCGGTGGCCGAACAGAGATCTGCTGATGAAAGTTGTTCTCTGCGGCATTCAGAGGGTCCCAGCCCCATGCTGAGCAGAGTTATGCAAAAGTCTGACCCGCTATGGTTTGAACATCTCTCATCCGCACTCCGACCGTCGCTTCGACTGTTTTGCTTCCCCTACGCGGGAGGCTCTTCCCAGGTGTTCCGCAAATGGCAGCGGCATTTTCCGCCGGAAGTGGACATTTGTCTGGTGCATCTTCCGGGACGCGGCAAACGTATCGGCGAGCCGCCACTTACTCGGCTGAAGCCCTTGGTGGAAGAAATTGCAGATGTCATCCATGGGAATCTTCAGCCGGCTTTTGCCCTGTTTGGCCATAGCATGGGGGCACTTATTAGTTTTGAACTCAGTCGAGAGCTTCGTCGTAGGTACGGCATTACACCACGGCAGCTCTTTCTCTCCGGTCACCGTGCTCCTCACGTGACAAGGACAGGCCCTCCCACTTTCAATCTCCCCCATGATGACTTCATGGCCGAGCTTAAAAGGCTCAACGGCACACCCTGGGGATTGCTCGACAATGCGGAAACACGCGAGTTATTTCTGCCGATCATTAGAGCCGATTTTGAAATGGTGGATACCTACCAATATCTGCCGGAAGAACCTCTTTCGTGCCCCTTCACCATATATAGCGGATTGCAGGACACAAAGATTCAAATCGGCAGATTGCGGGCTTGGGAAGAACTGACTTCTGGATCCTGCAAAATAAGAACGTTTCCAGGAGATCACTTTTTCATCCACAGTTGCGAAATGGAATTCGTTAATGCCCTTCAACGTGATGTTCTGAGCGTCTTGCATGACTCAATTGCGCGAAGGCCTGGATAGATATACAAATGTGCGTAATAGACTGCCTTCGCGTAGCGAGCTGCCGAGATAGGTCGAGTTACGAACGCCGGAGCAATACTGGCGGAGGATCGGGCTTGAACGACAATGCGCTGGCATCGACTACGCATGGTTTCATGGAAGGCGGCCTGAACTCCCGGGGGGATTCGATGTCCTTAGCAGATGCGAGGCAACTGATCGCCCGCCAGCATGTCCACGACGCGGGTCGTTCCCAAAGGCGTTCGCATCGTCACAAGCCCCGCGTTCTTTTGCGTGACTGTGCCAATGATCTGCGCCTCGGCTCCCAAGGGGTGATGTCGTATCGCCTGCAACAACGCCTCAGCGGCTTCGGGCGCCACGATCGCGATCAGCTTGCCTTCGTTGGCCACGTAGAGGGGATCAAGGCCCAGCAACTCGCACGCCCCTTGGACCTGTTCGTGGATGGGAAGGGAACTTTCCTGCAGTTCAATCCCGACCCCCGACTGCTGCGCGATTTCATTCAGTGTGCTGGAGACGCCGCCTCGTGTCGGATCGCGCATGCAGCGAATGTTGCGAGTTACGCCGAGCATCTCCGCCACCAGAGTGTGCAATGCGGCGCTGTCGCTTATGATCTGAGTTTCGAATTCCAGCCCCTCACGTTGTGCCAGAATCGCAATGCCGTGATCGCCGATCGAACCGCTTAGAATTACCTTATCGCCGGGTCGCGCTCGGTCGGCGGAAAGGTCGACTCCATCCGGCACGAGTCCAATCCCGGTTGTGTTGATAAACAGCCCGTCCCCCTTGCCTTTCTCTACGACCTTGGTATCGCCCGTAACAATCTGCACGCCCGCTTCCGCCGCCGCTCGTTGCATCGAACTCACCACGCGACGGAGTTCCTCCATCGAGAAACCCTCTTCGATAATGAAGGCGGCGCTCAAGAACATAGGTGTTGCGCCGCCCATCGCCAAGTCATTTACCGTGCCGTGAACCGCCAGAGAGCCGATGTCACCGCCAGGAAAAAACAATGGCTTTACTACAAACGAATCGGTCGTAATGGCCAAACGCTGGCCATTCACAGGCACTATCGCCTGATCATCCATCTGCGCCAGAACCGGATTCTGGAAGGCGGGCAGAAAAATATCGCGAATCAACGCGGCGCTTAACTTGCCGCCGCTCCCGTGTCCTAGGAGAATCGTGTCCTTGGCCGCGAGCGGCGCCGGGCAGCTGAGATCGAAGTTTATATCGACGCGGGCTTTCGTTGACACGCGCCCTCCTCCGTTGCGACCGTATGCCGCCGGTAGTGGTAGTAGGCGGCACATGCTCCTTCGCTGGAAACCATCGGAGCTCCTAATGGATTTTCCGGCGTACAGCGTATGCCAAACGCCGCACATTCCGGAGGCTTCTTCAATCCCTGCAAAACCTGGGCGCTGATGCACTCGGCCGGCTCGTCTACCGTGAACTCCCCCAAATCAAAGACCCGGTTGGCGTCATAAGCCGAGTATTCCTCGCGTAGACGCAAACCGCTCCGCGGGATCGGGCCAATGCCGCGCCACTTTTGATCGGCAACTTCAAACACCTCCGCCATGATTCGCTGGGCCGCCAGGTTCCCCAGGTAGCTCACCGACCTTACGTACTGATTTTCCAGCCTTGCCTCTCCCGCCTCAAATTGCCGGACCAGCATGAGCACTGCTTCCAAAATGTCCACCGGCTCGAATCCGCCAACCACGATCGGAATTCGAAAATCACGAACCAGGTCCTCGTACTCCTTACATCCCACCACGGTGCAGACATGCCCCGGCGCAATGAAACCCTGTACGCGGTTGGTGCTGGAAACCATCAAAGCGCGAATCGCCGGCGGGACCAGCACGTGCGAAACCAACATGGAAAAGTTAGTGATACCTTCGCGCTTCGCCTGCCATGCGGCCATCGCGTTCGCCGGAGCTGTAGTCTCAAAACCAATCGCCAGAAACACAACTTTGCGATCGGGATTCGAGCGGGCGATCTTTACCGCCTCGGTCGGGGAGTACGCGATGCGAACGTCCGCGCCCTGAGCCTTGGCCCTCAGCAGATCTGAGCCCGACCCAGGCACGCGCAGCATGTCTCCATAGGAAACCAGGATGACATCGGGCTGCAGCGCCAACTGGATCGCTTTGTCCACGGTTTCAAGCGGCGTCACACAGACTGGACATCCCGGCCCATGCACCAGTTCGATCCCCCGCGGCAGCAGTTCATCAAGCCCGTAGCGCATGATGGTGTGAGTTTGGCCGCCGCAGATTTCCATCAGCACCCAGGGCTGCGTCGTCCGCTGCACGATCTCAGACGCCAAAGCCCGCGCGATGCGCTGGTCGCGATATTCGTCAAGATATTTCATACTCTAGGACCCAGCCGAAGACTACTCTTCCACTGGTGGTAATTCCGCTTCCAAAGTTCCCATCTCTTCCAGAAGCTTGTATGTGCGTTCGGCTTCTATTGAATCCACGCGGCTTATCGCGAAGCCCACATGGACCATCACATAGTCGCCCAAGCCCGCCTCGGGGACGAAACTGAGCGATACCTGGCGCACGATCCCGCCGAACTGTACGCGGGCCGCCCGCATAGGGCCCATCTCTTGAATTTCGAGGATCTTTCCCGGTATCGCCAGGCACATGGCGGTTTTCTCCCGGAAATCAGTACAGCACTGAATGTTACCGCAGAGTGTGACCGGCCTCACAGTTCAGAGTGACGTGCGGCACACTCAGAGTAAAATCAATTGCAGAGGATGGCTTTGGCTGTCGCCGGTTGGGCAAATCCGCCGCTCAGTGGTTTCTTCGGCTGCGGCAGAAAGGACTGTTCCGTCAGTAAGCACAGCGGCTGAGCGTTCGCCCCCGTGACACCCTTAACCATCTTCGGCCTGTTTGCGGTAACGGCCATGCTCGTCTGCTACGCTTTGGAAGCGCGGAGCCGATGGTTCATTCTAGCGTTTGCCGGAGCCTGCGCACTCGGCTCAGTCTATGGTTTTCTGCAAGGCGCCTGGCCATTTGGATTGGTCGAGGCGGTTTGGTCTGTGGTCGCGTTACGGCGTTGGTCGGCCGCGGCGCCCTTAAGGTAATCTGCTATCCTCTGCGCGGAGCCGACATTTTCAGCATAGTCACTTTCGTGCAACCCGGCGATTGATTTCCATCTCCAACCCTGGAATAGATGTCGCATTCTGCCATTATGCTCGGGCGGTGAAAAAATGAAGGGATGTGAGAATGAACCGGTTCCTCGGCCGCATCTTGTGGTTTGGCCCGATCTTCTGCGTCTTCGCTCCATCGCTGCCAGCCCAAAGCAGTCCGGTTATTGACGTAGCCGGAATCAGATTGCTTACCGCTTCAGCGGGGCAACAGACCAGCCCCGCAACGAATCCGGAGCGGACGGAAGACTCGAAAGACGATCCCCCATCGCCGGCGGTTAGTCCGAAGGTAGAGCAGCCTGCCAGCAACCCGTCCAGCCCAGATCTGGCGCCTCCGCCCAAGCGTATGTTCGGAATGATTCCTGATTTTGAGAACACAAACGACATACCCGCCAACCGGAAGCCTTTGACCGTTCAGCAGAAGTACATTCTCTCTCTGCATCAGTCATTCGATATCAGCGCACACGTCGGCAATGCCTTTCAAGCGGGTTTGCAACAGGCCGCAAACGGCCAGCCGGATTACGGCCAGGGCTGGCGCGGCTACGGAAAGCGTTTCGCCGCTGCCGAAGGCGATCAGATTCAGGGCAGCATGCTGATCTATGGCTTTCTGCCCTCCATCCTGCGCGAAGACCCGCGCTACTTTCGGCAGGGCAGGGGAGCGATGTTTGTGCGGGTATGGTATGCGATCAATCGCACATTTGTGACTCGCACGGATAAGGGCACGTCCCGGTTTAATAACTCGGAAACATTCGGCCAATTGATCTCCTGCGGCATCTCGACCAGCTACTATCCCCCGCAGGACCGCACCGTTGGCAAGGTCTTCTCAAACTGGGGTGTGAATCTGGGCGGCAACAGCGCTTACAACGTGCTCTCGGAATACTATCCGGACTTGATGCACGGGCTGTTTCACCGTCACGCGAGGCCCGTGGGACCGGGCGGAAACTAAGTTCGGTGCGGCCTATCCTCGGCGGAATTCCTCCAACATCCTGGGATCAATGTTGCCACCGCTGATGATGGCGACGTGCATTTTCATCTTCGGAAGTTGGTCGCGTCCGAACAGGAAGCCGGCCACGGCCACGGCTCCGCTGGGCTCCGCCACGGTTGCGGGATTCTCCGCCAGCAGCCGGACCGCTTCGCGGATCTCATCTTCGGTTACGGTCACGATATCGTCCACGTAGCGGCGAATGTGCTCGAAGTTTATGGGGCCAATGCTTTGCGTGCGCAGCCCATCGGCGATGGTGCGCGAAACCTCGCCGGCCGGGAACTGAACGATCTTTCCCGCGAGCAGGCTTGCCTGTGCATCCCCCGCCAGGTCCGGCTCCACGCCGATCACCTTAACGGAGGGTTTGCTCAACTTAATTGCTGTCGCTACGCCACTGATCATGCCTCCGCCGCCGACCGGCGCAAGAACCGTTTCCACCGCCGGCAGGTCTTCGAGGATCTCCAGCCCCATCGTCCCCTGGCCCGCAATGATCTGCTCGTCGTTGTAGGGCGGCACGATCACGTAGCCATGCTGCGCGGCCAGTTCTTCGGCCTTGATCTGACGCTCAGCGCTGCCGGGGCCCACAAAGACGATCTCCGCACCCAGCGCCACCGTGGCCTCGCGCTTGATCGCCGGAGCATTGTCCGGCATGACAATGACGGCCTTCACGCCCAGCGCCCGCGCCGCGTAGGCCACACCTTGCGCGTGGTTGCCGCTGGAGTAGGTAATTACCCCGCGCTTGCGGTCCTCCTCCGGCAGAGAAGCGATCTTGTTGTAAGCTCCGCGCAGCTTGAACGCGCCGATGGGCTGCTGATTCTCGGGCTTGAGGTAAAGGCGGCGGGTGCCGGATTCTGGATGAATGAATTCGATCAGACGAGTCCGGGCAGTTATCCCGAGCAGACGGCGTTGGGCTTCATTGATGTCTTCCAGGCTGACCATCAGGCACTAATCTACCGATTGTGGGCAGGGAGAGCAACTTGACATCATGATGGCTGAAGGTGTAGCATCATGATGTGAGAACGACTATTACTCTCGATGATGACGTGGCCAGCCTGCTGAACAAGGAAGCCCGCAAGTCTGGGGAACCTTTCAAGCAGGTGGTGAATCGATTTCTGAGATTGGGGCTGACGGCAGCAAAGCAACCAGCGCGAAAGCCATTTGTGGTTAAGCCCTGGAATCTGCGTCCCCCTCCGGGACTCAACTTCGATAACGTTGAAGAAGTGATCGAGGCTCTGGAAGGGCCTTACCATCGGTGATTGTTCTGGACGTAAACATTCTGCTTTACGCGTACGGGACAGCTTCGCCTCAGCACGCGAAGGCCCGGGCCTGCGTCGAGGAGCTATTCTCAGGGTCTGAGCTGGTCGGCCTGCCGTGGCAGACGATTGCGGGATTTCTGCGCATCAGCACCAACCCGCGGCTGGCTGGAGCGCGCCCCGTGACCGAGGCAGCAAATGAAGTCGAGGCTTGGCTAAAGCGACCGAGTGTCCGGGTTCTCGTGCCCGGTGACGACCACTGGCTAGTGCTGCGCCGGATGGTGATTGAGGGACAAGCCTCGGGGCCGCTGGTGAGCGATGCTGAAATTGCGGCGCTGACCATCGAGTACGGCGGCGTGCTGTATACGGCGGACCGGGACTTTGCGCGGTTCCCGGGGTTGCGGTGGAAAAATCCCCTGGAGTAGGCTTGACCTCGATCCCGCTTAACTCCAGATCGCCCCTTCGATCTTCGTCAGGGAGTTCGGCGATTGAGTCAGCGAGCATAACCCCTCCAAATGTTCGCTCATTGCGAAGGCAGAAACTAGCGCATCGAACGCGTCATCAGAGTTTTCAGCGTGCCTCAGGTCGCTCGCTGAACATTGGCCTCGAAATTTCTCAAGAAACCTGCATCGGTTGTCGCGGTCGCTTTTCACAATGCCGACGGTAAACAAGCGCGGGTAGATTTCAATTGCTCGTGGCCACCCGGGCAAATCGAATGGCCAAATAGAGAAGCCGCTCTGATGCAATTGAAGAAGGTAGGGCATGCCGCGAATAGACCCGCGCCCTACCTGAGCAGCCCCAACCAGTTTGAAGACTGAGGATGGCTTCCTGAATAGCGCCTCCTCACACCGACGGTATTCTTTGTCAGGTTGACGCTCAGGCTTACATTTTGACCAAAACGGCCACGCGCTCAGCCATCTCTCACCTTGCTCTCCGACAAGGCTCCAGAACTCATGGATTGTGCGGCAGTTTTTCGACCTGACGAACCACTCGGGACATGAGAAAGCAAAGTCGAGACCCACAATCATCTTCGGAGTTTTCCTGCTCTCCTCGATTACATAATTGATGATTTCGCTTCGATCACGGCCAGACTGTAGGCAAACCAAGCAATCTCCTGAAACCTCGGCAAGCCAAATCTTCCTCCGCGAGCCTTTGAGTGCCCCAGACCAGTCAATGGCGAGGATTCGTGGGCTGACATCCAACGCGTGGGACCCTCAAATCTCCAATATCACCGGCATGATCAGCGGTCGTTTCTGCGTCTGCCTGGAAATGTACCGCTTCAAATCGGCGCGAATTTTTTCTTTGATCACGCCGTAATCGGCTTTTTCTTCTTCGCTGGAGTGCGCCAGCGTGTCTTCGACGATGCGCCGCGCTCCATCCAGCAAGCCGTCTTCGCCAGGATTGAAGCCCCGCGTCACGATCTCCGGCGCGGTTTCCACCCGCCCCGAAAGCTTGTTGATGGCGATGATGGGCAGCACGATGCCGTCTTCGCTCAAATGCCGCCGGTCTTTGATAATTAAATCTTCAACCACATCCGTGCGCGATCCGGAATCGATGCACACGCGGCCCACGTTGACGCGTCCGGCCTTGCGGGCGTTGTGTTCGTCGAACTCAAGAATATCGCCGCTCTCCAGCAGGATTACCTTGCCCACCGAGCCGTGCATCGCTCCGGCCATTTCGGCGTGCAGCTTCAACTGCCGGTACTCGCCGTGGATGGGAGTGAAATACTTCGGCCTCACCAGATTGATGATCAGCTTCAATTCTTCCTGGCTGCCGTGTCCGCTGACGTGAATCGGAGGCGACGTGCCGTCTTCGTAAATCACGTACGCCTCGCGGCGGAACAGATGATCGATCATGCGGTAAATCGTTTTCTCGTTGCCGGGGATGATGCGCGACGAGAGCACAACTGTATCGCCCTTCTCGATCTTGGCGTGCTTGTGATTGTCCACCGCCGCGCGCGACAGCGCCGACATGGGCTCGCCCTGGGTTCCGCTGATCATCACGCAGACTTTTTCCGGCGGGAAATTCTTCATGTCGCCCGGATTGATCACCAGCCCATCGGGAATCTCCAGGTAGCCAAGATCTTCCGCGATTTCGGCGGAGTTGTTCATCGAACGCCCGATGAACGCGACTTTGCGTCCGTGCTGCTGCGCCAGTTCCACTGCCAAACGGATGCGGTGAATCGAGGAAGAAAAGCACGAAATGAAGAGGCGCCGCTCGGTGCGCGCAAAAACCTCGTCAAACTTGCGCCGCACCGCCCGCTCGCTGGGCGTGTAACCCTTGCGTTCAATGTTGGTCGAATCCTGAAACAGCGCCAGCACGCCTTGCTTGCCATACTCGGCGAAGGAGTGCAGATCGAAAAGATGATTGTCGGTGGGCGTGGGATCGACCTTGAAGTCGCCGGTATGGATGATGACGCCGAGCGGAGTGTGAATCGCCAGCGCAACGCAATCCACCAGGCTGTGCGTCACGCGAATGGGATGAATGGTGAATGCCCCGGCCTTGAAGCGTTCACCGGCGCTTATCTCGCGCAGGTCGGCGTCTTCCAGCAGGCCGTGCTCGTCAAGTTTGTCTTCCACATATGCCAGCGTGAACTCCGTCCCCCACACCGGTACCTTGAGTTCGGAAAGAATCCACGGCAGTGCGCCGATGTGATCCTCGTGGCCGTGCGTGAGAATGATTCCGCGAACCCGTTGCCGGTTTTCGATGAGATAGGAAATATCCGGAACCACAATATCCACGCCGAGCAATTCGGCTTCGGGGAACATGAGGCCCGCATCGATCACAATAATATCGTCGCCCCAGCGTACGGCCATGCAGTTCATACCGAACTCGCCCAGGCCGCCCAGTGGGATAATCTGCAATTTTCCAGTTGGCATTAGATATTCTTGGAGTAACAGCAATGCTAGCACATGGGGCCAGAGTGAAGACTTAGGCCCGCGCCAAAAGTGCTGCCCACTCGGAACGAATGGCATTCTCCGCCGAGCTGCGTTAAGGTTGATGCCATGGGCCACACGGAATCCAAATCTTGGCTGCGCGCACGCGTCGAGAAGGCGCTGATCAAGGGTTTGACGCGCGCCTACTCCACGGTTCAAGTCGATCCGGCGCGATTTCTGGTGCAACTCCGAACCGCTTACCGGCTGCCTGTCAGCGGCTATCACGGAGTGTATTCGCTCGAAATGGGAGAGCTTGACGCCGTGGCGGACGATGTAATTCGCAGCGGAATGAAACTCGCGGCCGCCGAGGGTGCTGGCTTCGGCCTGGGTGGGCTGATTACCATCATCCCCGATCTCGGCATCCTCTCCGCCATCACCATGCGTACCGTCCAGAAGCTGAGCCTGGTTTACGGATTTCAGTTCAACACCGATAGCGAGATCGCCGAACTCTGGATCGCCGCCGCCAGCGCCGCCGGAGTCGATATCAGCCGCGAACTCCTGGAGAAAGAGGTGGTCAACAAGTTCGTCCCGCGCGTGATCCAGCGTATCGCCGCCCGTGCCAGTGCCGAGGTGGTAGAGAAGTGGGCTGGCCGAATGATTCCGCTGGTTAGTTCCGCGATCGGCGCCGCTCTCAATTACTGGTTCGTTCGCGCCTGGGGCGGGCGCGCCAAGGCACATTTCCGTGATCGCCATTTGCAACTCCGGCAGCAAGCCCAGCAGCAAGCTTTGGCATCGCAAGCAATTTTGCCCACTGCCGTCCGCTAATCCCATCTGTGTTAGAAAAAAGGATGACCACTTTTCACTGTGCGGCCATTCTGTTCGATCTTGACGGAGTTCTCGTCGATTCCACCCGCTCCGTGGAGCGCCAGTGGCGCGCCTGGGCCCGTGAGCAAGGAATTGACCCAGAGAAAGTAATGGCCATTGCTCACGGCGTCCGCGCCGTCGAAGTAATTAGGGCCGTCGCTCCCCATCTTGACGCCCAAGCGGAAGTCGGAAATCTGGAAAGCCGCGAGGCGGCGGATCGCGACGGAGTCGTTGTAATGCCCGGCGCCGCCGAGTTAGTCGGTGCGATTCCTGCCGGCCGCTGGGGCGTGGTCACCTCCGGAAGGCGCAATTTGGCGGCGGCGCGTCTGCGGCTCGCCGGGATACTCCCTCCCGCAGTAATGATCGCGGCCGACGACGTCGCCAACGGAAAGCCGCATCCCGAACCGTATCTGAGAGGCGCGGAGGCCCTCGCTGTGGCTCCGTCCGAGTGTGTAGTGATTGAAGACGCCCCCGCGGGAATCCGGGCAGCCCATGCGGGTGGAATGAAAGTGATTGCACTAACCAGCACGTATCCCGCGTCAGCGCTGGGCGAGGCCGATGCGGTGATACAGAAGCTGCAGCAGATTCAGATTGTTCGTGATGGCGCACGGAAACTCATAATCGGCGTCAGCTAAACATGTAGCTTAAATTATTGTCATTCCGAATGCTGGTGCAGCCGCGCCCAAGCGCGGCGAGACAAGAGAGGAATCTGCTGTCGGGGGACTGTGCCGATGAATCAGCGCAGCCAATCTTCCAACTCAATCCCACGGTCGGTCTTCTCGTCGCGATATTTCACAATCACCGGCGTATACAACGATATCCCCAGCTCCGCCGCCGCACCCTTCTTCACCGCCCGCGATCCCGGCACAACCACAGCGCCTTCGGGAACTTCGAGTGGCGTTTCCGGCGTCGCGCGATAGACTTCGCCGCGCACCAGGTCATAGAGTGGCGTCGATCGTGTCAAAATCGTTCCCGCGCCCAGCACTGCCCGCGCGCGGACCAGCGTTCCTTCATACACTCCGCAGTTGCCGCCGACCAGGACGTCGTCTTCAATGACCACGGGCGCCGCGTTGACCGGCTCGAGCACGCCCCCGATCTGCGCCGCTGCGCTCAGATGCACGCGTTTGCCAACCTGTGCGCACGATCCCACCAGCGCATGCGAATCGACCATGGTGCCTTCGTCAACGTAAGCGCCCACGTTGATAAACATCGGTGGCATGCAGATCACCGACGGCGCCACATACGCTCCCAGCCGCACCGACGAACCGCCAGGCACAATGCGTACGCGGTCGGCAACAGAAAACTGCCGGGCGGGGAACGTGTCTTTATCCACGAACCTCAGCGCGTCATCGCCCATCTCAGCCAGTTCACCCAGCCGGAACCCCAGCAGGATGCCGTGTTTAACCCAGGTATTGACCACCCAGCGCCCGTCGATTTTTTCCGCGGCTCGAATCTTGCCCTGGGTGAGCGCGTCCCGGAATTCGAGAAACGCCGGCCGCGCCTCGGGATTGTGCTCGACCTCGCCCAGCGCAGCCAGGCGTTCGATGGAAGTTTTCAGGGATTGCATGAGGGGAAAGTATAAAGGAAATGCAGAAGCCAGAAGTCAAAAGTCAGAAGTAAAACCCCGAAGCGCCCATTCTTACTTCTGCCTTTTGACTTCTTACTTTTGCCTTCATACGCATTTGCACTCGCTGCGAATCAGCACCCCGGTCATGCCATGCGCGGCGTCCCGTCCTAAGGCCAGTGTCGCGTACGGTCCGTGCCAGCGCGCATGGTTGGCGTCGTGGCCTGCGGGACGGCCTTTGCCCTGATTGCACTGTCCGCACGATCCGCGGTGCAGCACGATCTTATGCGGACCTGCGGCCCAGTTTTCATAGATGTAGAATTCCGCCGTCTCCGGCGGGGGCGCTGCCGGTTTCGCGATAAGTCCAACTTCCGTTACAACTCTCTGCAGCTTCGATCGGGTGTCGCGGCGCATAGGCAACAGCGGCAGGCGGTAGTTCTCTTCGATTTTGCCCATCATCGCCAGCACCGCTTTCACCGGAAGCGGACTCGACTCGATGAAATTCGCCTGCATCAAGGGTAGATACTTGCGATGGATGCTGCGTGCCGTCGTCCAATCGTTGTTGAGCGCAGCTCGCGTCATCGCTGCCATCTCGTGAGGGATCTCGTTCGACGCCACCGACACAACTCCCACGCCACCCAGTGCAATCACGGCCAACGTGACGGCGTCATCTCCGGAGAAAACCAGGAAAGTTTCGGGCACCACGTTGATAGCCTCGGCGACCTGCGTCATGTTGCCGCTGGCTTCCTTCACGCCCACAATGTTTGGAATCTCCGCCAACCGCGCCAGCGTTGCCGGTTCAAGGTTCGCTCCTGTGCGTCCGGGAACGTTGTAAAGAATGACCGGCTTGTCTCCCACGGCCTCGGCGATCGCCTTGAAGTGCCGATACTGGCCCTCCTGCGTCGGTTTGTTGTAGTAGGGAGAAGCGGTCAGAATTGCGTCCACTCCGGGCCGCGCCGCAACTTCTTTAGCCTTCTCGACCGCATCGTGCGTCGAGTTCGACGTCGCGCCCGCCATGATGGGCACGCGCCCGGCGGCCACCTCGATGGTCGTATCGATCACGTGCAGCCATTCGTCGTGCGTGAGCGTCGGCGTCTCGCCCGTGGTTCCGCAGGGGACGAGAAAATCAATACCGGAGTCCACCTGCCACGCCACCAGGTTGCGCAAGGCAGCGTCGTCGATGGAACCATCCTGATGAAACGGAGTGACCAGCGCGGTACCACATCCACGGAGTTGCATAACAATAAGATAGCGCGAATGGGCCTCTGTGGGAACGGCTGGTGCAACTACAACTCCCGCCACACATCCTTGAAATCGTGGAACCCCTTCCTCCGAACAATCCACTCCGCCGCGCGCACCGCACCATCGGCAAAGCCCTGGCGAGACTTGGCATCGTGACACAGGTAGATTCTGTCGGCCTTGGAGTCCAGCACAATCTCGTGCATGCCTACGACATCCCCCTCGCGGAAGGAAGTGATCTCGAGATCTTCCTCTGCGCCGCTGGCTGCCCGAATTGCGCGCTGGATGGCGATGGCCGTCCCCGACGGTGCATCTTTCTTGTGAACATGGTGCCGCTCGAATATCTGTCCGGAATACTCGTGTTGCAACGCCGCAGCGGCGGCCCGCGCGACCTCGAGAAACAAATTCACGCCTACGGAGAAATTTGCCGCGTAAACCAATCCGGTGCCATAGCTCTCAACCAGGCTCTTGACGTGATCGACCTCCCCATACCAGCCCGTGGTGCCGACCACCATGCTCCTGCCCGCCTGGATGCAAGCTTCGATATTGGCCAGTACGCAGGAGGGAGTAGTGAAATCGATCACCGCATCGATTCCGTGTAACCGCTCCACGGTGAGGGCGGCCCCTCCGGCGTTCTCTGTGGCGCCCGCGACTCGAACGTCATGTCCACGCTGGCGCGCCACTTCCGCCACCAGCGATCCCGTCTTTCCGCGGCCTAGCAGAAGGATATTCATTTATCACTCCTGGGAAACGCACAGAATGCCAGGTACGAGGAGAGCAGCATTCTCTTTGCGCTCTCTGCGTGCCCGGCGGTGAGTCGGAATCCTACGCAAACACTTCCGGGTCCAAATCCTGAAAAAACGTTCGATGCAGACGCTGGATCACCTCGGGCACTTCGTCTTCCTCAATAACAAAGGTCAGGTTAATCTCCGAAGCGCCCTGCGAGATCATGCGGATGTTTTTGTCCGCCAATTCCCCAAAAACCAGCGCGGCCACACCTGGCTTATGCCGCAGACTTTCGCCCACCAGGCACACGATCGCTTTGCGCCCTTCATACTTCACGTCGGCCAGCTTGGCCAGGTCGGCGGCCAATGCCGGAATTGCCTGGTTGGAATCGACGGTGAGCGAAACGCTTACCTCCGAAGTCGAGACCACATCGACCGCGACCTTGTGCCGGTCAAACGCTTCAAAGATCGCGCGCAGAAATCCGTGAGCCAATAACATGCGCGGCGCCGCCACATCCACAATCGTAATACGCTTCTTCGCGGCAATCGCTGTGAAAATATTTTTCACCTGCGGGGCCCGGGTCGTGATCTTCGTCCCTTCGCACGACGGGTTTAGCGAATTCAGCACGTAGACCGGAATATTTTTCTGGATCGCCGGCAGCACCGTTGCCGGATGCAGCACCTTGGCGCCGAAATACGCCAACTCCGCCGCTTCGTCGAAGCTGATCACCTTGATCCGCCGCGCCTCCGGGCAAATGCGCGGATCGGTGGTGAGAATCCCATCCACGTCGGTCCAGATCTCAATCCGCTCCGCGCCCAATCCTGCGCCCACGATGGCCGCGGAAAAATCGGAGCCGCCTCGTCCGATGGTCGTGGTGATTCCCGCGCGATTTGCTCCCACAAACCCACCCATCACCGGAACCTGGCCGGCATCGAGCAGCGGTTTCACTTTGGTTTGCAGCCGCTCGTTGGTTTCTTCCTGCTGCGGCACGGCCTGCATGTAACTGCTGTCGGTCACCAGCACTTCGCGCGCGTCCACATGCTCACTGTTCAGGCCGTGTGCCGAAAACGCCGCCGCCACAATCTTGCTGGAGAGGATCTCGCCGAAGGCCGCAACGTGATCCGTAGTCCGCGGTGTCAATTCGCCGACCGCGGAAATGCCGCGCAACAATTCGTCGAGCGATTCGAAATCGGTTCCCAGTTCGGAATGAAAGTCGGTAAACAGCGCCGTTCCCAGCAGTTCGCTCGCGGTATTGTAGTGGCGCTCCTGCAGCGAACGGCAAAGCTTAAGAGCAGTCTTACGCTCGCCCGCGCCCGCGGCCCGCGCCATGGTCAGCAGCGTGTCGGTAACTCGCGCCATGGCGCTGACCACCACCACCGGCCTCTGCGGCAGGCGGCCCTTTACGATCGCGGCCACGCGCTCGATGGCCCGGGCGTCTTCCACCGAAGTGCCGCCGAATTTCATCACGATCATCGGCGTAACTTCCTGTTGGAATTATGGGAGTGGATCTCGGCTTTCATTTTAGGAAGTCGCGAGGTAACCCTTGGCCTTGAGCAATTCCGCATTCAGCACCGCAGCCCCGGCGGCTCCGCGGATGGTGTTGTGCGAAAGCACGGTGAACTTCCAATCCAGCACCCCGCACGGCCGCAGCCGCCCCACCGCGGTGGTCATGCCCGCTCCCAGGTCCACGTCGAACCTCGGCTGCGGACGATCGTTCGCCTCCATGTACACCACCGGACGTTCGGGCGCGCTGGGCAGCTTCAACTCCTGCGGCACGCTGCGGTAGTCGTTCCACGCGGCGATGATCTCCTCCGGCCGGGCCTTCGTCTTCAATCGCACGGAAATCGACTCCGTGTGCCCGTCCTCCACCGCAACCCGGTTGCATTGCGCGCTCATGGCAAAAGCGGCAGGAACAACTCTTGTACCATTCAGTTGTCCCAGCAGCTTAAGCGTTTCCTCCTCCATCTTTTCTTCTTCATTGCGGATATAGGGAATCACATTGCCCAAAATGTCGAGCGACGCCACGCCGGGATATCCCGCGCCGCTGACCGCCTGCATGGTCACGGCCATCACCGCGTCCAGCCCGAAGCGCCGCTGCAAAGGTGCCAGCGCCAGCACCAACCCGATCGCCGAGCAATTAGGATTGGTCACCACGTACCCGCCGGATTTCTTCCGCCACGCCTGCCCGTCAATCAGCTTGATGTGCCCGGCATTAACCTCAGGGATTACCAACGGCACATCGGTCTGCATGCGCAATGCGCTGGAATTCGAAACCACCGCGCAGCCCGCCTCGGCAAAGCGGGGCTCCATTTCAGCCGCGATCGCGGCATCGAGCGCCGCGAAAATAGTCTTTGGCGCGCCTTCGGGCGTGGCCGGTGAAACTTTCATCATAGCCACGTTCGCCGGAATCGCCGTTTTCAACCGCCAGCGCGACGCTTCCGCGTAAGTCTTGCCTTCCGAGCGGTCGGAAGCGGCCAACCACGCCACTTCAAACCAAGGATGGCGCTCCAGCATCTGGATAAACCTCTGCCCAACCACGCCGGTAGCGCCCAGAATCCCGATAGGAATTTTGCTGCTCATAATTTGCTGGTCATAGAGAAGATACTTTGAATTCTACAACAGCCTTTGCCTTGAAATAGTTTGCCAAAGTAACCAGTTTGCTCGATGAGTGGTTGCCGATGGAACAAGATGCCGGAATCAGCCGAATTCCGCGCCCCTCGGAAGCCGGGAGTCTTTCGTCACTGCAGTGTATTGTTCCTGCGCCGATAGGAAAGAGTGGAGGATCATTATGCCCGAGCTGCGACAGAATTTCTTTACCAAAGAATGGGTCATCATCGCCACCGAACGCGCCCGGCGCCCTGAGGAACTGGCCACTCACCGGCCACTACAAAATGTGCCAGCCTTTCTAGAAACCTGCCCGTTCTGTCCCGGCAACGAAAACAAGACGCCACCCGAAGTCATGCGGTTTCCCCTAGATATCACCAAGCCTTGGGCTGTGCGAGTCATTCCCAATAAGTTTGCCGCGCTCTCCAGCGACATTCAGCCCACGCGCAGCCTGCAGCACTTGCGGCGCCGCATCGATGGCTTTGGATTTCACGAAGTGATCATCGATAGTCCCGACCACTCCTGCTGCATGGCCCTGCTGCCGGACGCACATGTCGCCAGAATATTGACGGTTTTTAAGGAGCGATATAACTCCCTGAGCGTCGACCACCGCGTCAACCACATCACGATTTTCAAGAACCATGGGGCCGATGCCGGCGCCAGCCTGCAGCACCCGCACTCGCAGCTCATCGCCACACCCGTCATCCCCAGCCAGGTGCGCCATCGCCTCCACGAAGCCCTGCGCCACTTCGACGATGCCGGAGAATGCATGTTCTGCCACATGGTCGAGCGGGAAGTCGAAGACCAGACTCGCATCGTGCTTAAGAGTGAGCTTTTCGTAGCCATGGAAGTGTTTGCCTCGGCGACGCCATTTGCCACTCACATCTTTCCTCTCCGCCACACCGCCAGCTTCGGAGAGATCACCGCTGCCGAGATCGCCGACCTGGCGCGGGTTTTGCGAACCCTTTTGGCCAAGATTTACGTTGGACTGGAGAATCCCGATCTTAATTTCACCGTGCGCAGCGGACCGTCCGACTACGTCGGTGCCCGGCATTTCCACTGGTACGTAAGCGTCATCCCCCGTCTCACGCGAGTCGCCGGTTTCGAATTGGGCTCGGGCATGTTCATCAATACGGTCCTGCCCGAAGCCGCAGCCGAATTTCTGCGCAACGTAAGCGTGGAGAAATCGGCTGGCGCAGCCGGATCCGTAGGCTAACGTGAGATTAGGGAAGGGAAGTCAGAGGACTGCGAACCCGGGACTAAGACTGAGACTTAAAACTGAGAACTGAGAACTGAGAACTGAGAACTGAGAACTGAGAACTGAGAACTGAGAACTGCTAACCCTACTTCTTGATCCCGACCTGCCCGCCCATGACGTACTCGTCCAGCGGACCGAACTTTCTCTTCTCCGCATACAGCCGCCAGCGCCGGAATACAATGCGCAAACTCGCCATCACCGGTATGGAAAGAAAAATACCCAGAATTCCCGCCACTTCGCCACCCGCCATCACTCCAAAAATTGCCGCCAGCGGATGCAGTTCCATGCTGTGGCCCATGATGCGCGGGGAATTCACGTAATCCTGAATCAGCCGCCAGATGCCGAGGAAAATTATCACTGCGAGCCAGTGCGGGTAGCTGAACAAAGCTGCGCTCACGATAATAACGGCCGCTACCAGCGGCCCCACCACCGGAATGAATTCGAGCAAGCCGCCCAAGGTTCCCAGCACCAGAGCATAGGGCATTCGCATCATGCTTAGAACCGTCGAATACACTACCAGCGTGAGAGCCGCTAAGCTGAGTTGGGCGCGGATAAAATGCGCCAGCATCTGGTTCAGGTCGCTGAGCACGCCCTGCAGCAGTTCCCGCTGCGGCCGCGACCGCACCAGGTCGAGCAGAACCTGGCTGAAGCTATGGCCATCTTTCAGGAAAAAAATCGATAGCAGCGGAACAATCACGAGCAGCCATGCTTGCTTGGCTACATCGGCCACGCGCAGGCCTACGTTCTGGGCCACTCTTGCGATTTCATCGCTGTGGCTGGCCAGGTAGTCGCGCACCAGGTTGACTATTCTGGAGTTCCAGCCATGCTCTTGCTCCAGTCGTTCCGCAATCTGCCCGGAACTCAAACGGGAAAGAGCCGGCAGCGATTGGCCCAGGCGCGCGCTTTCACGGGCAATCCGCGGCCCCGTGAAAACGAAAAACAGCACCACCAGGCCCAGCAGTAACACGTAAATCACCGCGATGGCCCGTCCCCGCCCATGCAGGAGTTTCTCCAGGTACGACACCAAAGGGCTCATCAGGTAGGCAAAGAAGATTGCGAACAGGAACGCCACCAGAGTCTGCCGGGCCGCATAGAGAAAGCCCAAGCCCAGCGCAAACAGAAGCACTGTGATGATCACCCGGGCCGTACGTGCATCTGCCAGCGGCAAATCGTCACTCCAGTCAATTCAACTCGCGCGAGGCCACCGCGTCCTCGGCTAGTCCCGCACTACTTCAGTATTATCGTCCGCAATCAGCACGCGCATGAGCTTGAACTGATCTTTATCGTCCACCCAAAGCGCCCAGGAGAATGCCTCACCCCTCAGGTTCAGCCGCAACAACTCCCGCTCCGTTCCGCGAATTGTAACCTTCTCATGTCCCACCAGTTCCATGCGAACCCGCATCGACGTGCGGTCTTGCGGCACCAGCACGCCGTACTCGTCGCTGGGCTTGCACTTTAGGGTACCGCTGTCCGTGTGACAGTTGCTGGCCAGGTAACGCCACGCCAGCACCTCGCGGTGAATAAAAAAATTATTGTCCAGGATGGCCGAAGTATTGGGCATTAGAAACGGCTGTTCAGCCGGCTTGGAGGAGGCCGAGGTTGTGATCTTTTCCAGCAGGAATTCGTCTTTGGGAGTGACTACCAGCGAGCCGCTGCCATTGCTCCATTCGTAACGAACCAGCTCTCCGCTGCTGGTCATCTCCAGTTCCGACGTTTGGCCGGCCGCGCCGGAAATGCCGGCCTCCTGCAGACTCGATTTCACTATGCTGATCCCGTTGTCCTGTCGCACGCTGAAACTTTCGGTCACTACTCGCTGGCCTCGGACCAGAACGCCAAACGACCCGGTGTCCACCGTCTGTGCGCCCGCCGGTTTCGGGTCTTTCTTGTCTCTGGCGTAAGTTCCAACCGCGCAAGCCAGAACCGCGACCATTCCCCATCGTACGTGCGCGATCAGAGTCACTAGTTTTCTCCTCGTCTTTCCTGTCAACTTCTTCCGCGTCCGCCGCCCAGCCCCAAAGCTTGTATCAGCTCTGCCGCAATCTCCTCCACGCCCTTCCCGCCTGTTTCTTGTCTCAACGACGCTCTCAAGTAATGCGGACGCCGCTTCTCGTACAACTCCCGAAAGCCCTCCGGACTGCCGAGCAGCGGACGATCCGTTCCTTGTTCTTCCGATTGCTGCTTACAGCGACCCCACAGTTCCTCGACCCCTCCGTCCAGGAAGACGGTTGGAATTTTCACGGCTTCGATTAAGGCCGCATTGGCTTCATGGACAAACGCTCCACCACCCAGCCCTATCACTTTCTCCGAGCCGCTGCGCAACTCCTCCAGCAGTTCCTTCAAAGCTGCGTTCTCCGCGCGGCGAAACCCAGCTTCCCCCGAATTGCGGAAGATCCCGGCTACCGTTTGCCTTTCCCGCCGTTCGATCCGCTCGTCCAGGTCTTCAAAAGTCCACCCCAGTTGCTCGGCCAGAGCCCGGCCCACACTGCTTTTGCCGGCGCCCATGAATCCCACCAGGATTACCGCCCGCGTCTGCGGCAGACCACCGCTCATATCAGGCTCATCTGCAAGCGCATCTGCCCCTGCGATTTGGCCGACCTCCCGGACGCCGCTTTCGCTGATTCAGTTTTCTGTTTTATTGTTTATCGGCGCGTTTTCTGAGATGAATTTTACCACTGAAGGTCCGCAACACTACGGTGGATGAGACCGCTACCCGCCCCATAGTACCTGCGAAGGCACGCCCCTTGTCCAGCGGAAAGTAGGTGTGGGTTTTGGGCCGAAGCGGAATATCGTCGTGCACTTCTCCGCGAACCAACGTCGCCCTCACGTCGGCGGATGTCCACTCCGGGATGGTGGCGTCAATGTCCCCGCTGTGGCTGGTCAATCGATATTCGCCGCTGTTGCCGAAGTCCCCGATGTAGTTGATCCTGCCGCTGGTCGAAACCACCTGCACCAGCGAGCCGTTCACGCCATTCAGGGTTACTGCTCCGCTCAACGAGTCCACTTCGACGTGCCCGTTGTTTATATTGTCCAGGTTGACCGCGCCGTTCATCGTCTTCACATGCACGTGCGCGTTCGAGATGTCGCGGACATCCACATCCGCTCCCGGACCTTCCAGGCTCACATCCCCATGCAGTTTCTCGGCACGCAGCGACCCCGTGCTGGAATGCAAGGTGACGCTGGCATCCGCCGGAACCAGAATTTCATAATCCACCCGCCCCGATTCGGAGTCGGCGCCAGCCAGCAGGTGCGATTGAATATCCACCCGGTTCCCGCTCTGGTTGTTGTCTACCTCCACCTTGTCGGAGTGCAAAACTGCGTTCACTACCACGGTGTTGTTTAACGAAGGTTTCACTGAAATCGAACCATATGGATTCATCACCGACACGCCCGCCCGCGGCCCCACAGTGAAGTGGTATTCCTTCTTGCTTTCCGCCACCAGCGTGCCTGCCATGATCACGGTAACCGCGACCAGCGTTGCCGCGTGCTTTCTCAACATAAGTAACTCCCCAAACTTGCTATCGAAACTTCGCCGCACAACACCCTCGGCAAGTTCATCCGTCATGGCAAAGACCGGTCCATGGCCATCTCAAACAGCATCGACTTCTGCTGGTACGCATCCATCAGCGACCGCCGTGCGTCTTCATCGTTCGGGTTCTCGTTCACCACGCTCTGCGCGTCGCGGATGTATTCGTTTACCCGCCGCAGGTTTTCTTCGTATTGGCTCTGCATCGCGGGAGCGTTAGCCGCAACTTCCTGGATCAAGTCGTCGTCGTCCAGCCCGGAAGGGTTCACCACCGGCGCGACCACGCGGGCCTCTTGAGCGGGCTGATTGGGGAATGACTGCCGGCGTTCATAGATTCCCACTGCGAGCAGCAACATCGCCGCTGCCGGCACCAGCCACCGCGCCCACCCCCAGCGGGCGCTGAAGGAAGGCACATGCGGCCGCCTATCCGTACCCTGCGGACGAATCAGCCCTTCTTGCCGCAATGCAATTTCAATGGAATTCCACACCCTCGGGCTGGGCTCGTCGGCGGCCTGCAGTTCGCTCGCGGTCGCCACGATCAGGTTTAATTCTTGCACCAGCTCTGAGCACGCGGGGCAAGTCTTCAGGTGCGCGCTCTGTTCCACACTGCTGCCATCTTCCACTTCCGCCAAGCTCTCCCGCAGCTCAACGCAATTCATAAAACCTCTCCCCGAGTCTGCTGCGATTCTAAAGCCAACCGCAGCTCATACGCCCCCGCCGAGGCTATTGGTCCTCGTCGACTACCTCAGGTCTACTTCTCAGTTTGGTTCCTACTAACCTGATCGAGACTTCCCGGCCTTTTCGGCTCTATTCATCTTGAGCAGGTCGCGCAATTTCATGCGCGCCTTGTGCAACTGCGACTTACTATTCCCGATCGAGCATCCCACCATCCCCGCGATTTCATTATGCTCGTAACCTTGCACGTCGTGAAGCACAAAAATCGTTCTGTAGCCGGGAGGCAGATCGTTCACCGCCCTCTGCAACTGCAGCCGGTCAATCGACCCGGCCAACGCCATATCGTCCGCGCCGAAATCCCTCTTCGGCGAATCATCCTCGGTCCCTTGCGTGGTCTCTTCCGACGAAACCACGGGAAGACTCTTTTTCCGCAAATGCATCAGTACCACATTCACCGCCAGCCGATGCAGCCAGGTCGAAAAAGCCGACTCCCCGCGAAACGTCGCGATCTTGCGGTAGAGCTGCAAAAACGCTTCCTGCGCCAGATCTTCCGCCTCGGCCGTGTTCGCCGTCATTCGCAGGCACAGCGAATATACCCGCCGCTTGTGCTTGTCATAGAGCGCTTGGAACGCTTCCGCGTCCCCGAGCTTGGCCCGTTCAATGGCCTCGGCCTCGCCCAGCTCGGCGCCCTGAATCTGTCGTGGCTCGGTCAACTGGCCCGTTTCCGGCCGCACTCATTCGGATGCGGCCTAAGTAGTTTGTGTTGTATCGTTTGCGCGCCTTCGCCGCACGTCGGTCGCGCGCCTTTAGTTACACAATATCAGAGTATTTCTACCGAACTTTGGATGCTCTCCCCAGCCCTCATTCGCATTACGATGTCTCCGGAAAGCCTTTGCATTCTCAGGCTTGGCGCAGCTTTCCCTACCAGTCTTTAACCCGAATCAAACAGAAGAGTCGCAATCTTCGGAAATCTGTAGCCCGCTATGTGGGTCAGGACGCACTTTTGGCTGTAGTAATCGTCTCCAGCCCATGCCCATCTGGCCCCAATTCCCGCTGCCGCAGCAGGAATGCAAACAGAACTCCCAGAATCCCCAGGATCGAGAAAATCCACATGCCCAGGTGATAACCCGCCGGATTGCTGGCATCGGCATGTCCGTAGTTATTCGCCCATCCCACCAATAAGTTAAGTCCAAACAGCCCGATATTCTGGATCATGGTCATCAACCCATAAGCCGTCCCCAGCTTTGACTGATCCACTATGTAAGCCACCGACGGCCACATCACCGCCGGGATCAGCGAAAACGCCACTCCCATCATCGCCATCGGCACATATAAGTTGACCTGCGTGTACGCCATCATCAGATATACGGGAATCAGCAGCAACGATCCGAACATCATCAGCAGCGCCCGTTTGCCCACGCGATCCACCCACAGCCCAAACAGCGGCGTGGCAATCATCGCGAACAGCGTCAACATGCTCGACAAGAATCCGCCAAACTCCCGCGACGTTCCATGCGCCTCCATGAAAAACTTCACCGCAAAAGTTTGAAAAGGGAAGATGGCCGAATAGAAAACAATGCACAGCGCGACGATCAGCCAATAACTCACGCCAAACTTCCATAGGTCGGCGAAGACCACTTTGTCGGTTGAAACTTCTCCCAGGTGATAGTTCTTCTCCGCCCACGCTTCCATGATCCAGTAGATAGCCGCTCCCACCACGCACAAAGCCGCAAAACCCAGCGCAATCAGGAACGGAGTCCGCCAACTGGCATAAGCCGCCCGCGCCCACGTCGGGGAGTTGAGAGCGGCAAATGTACCCAGGCGCGAGGCCGTCAGGTTCAGACCAAAGGCAAAGCTCAACTCTTTGCCCTTGAACCAGCGTGCCAACGCCGTAACCACAGCCACGTTCAGCGACTCCGCGCCCATCCCAAAGATAAGCCGTCCCGTCGCCATGATCGGGAGATGCCCGGAAATCGCGGTAATCGCCGGACCAATAAAGCAAAGCACCCCAAAGATCATCAGCGACTTGCGCAGCCCAATCCGGTCAATGATGAACCCGCCAATGACCACGGTAAAAATGTTGGGAAAGCTGTAAATCGCCTGCAGGAACCCGATATCCAAATCCGTGAAATGCAGTTGCTGCTTGAGCACATCGGCGAGGGGACTCAGCGCGTCATACACGTAGTAACTGCCAAACATCGCCAGGCTGACAAAGATCAACACCAGCCACCGGTACAGCCGGCTCGGTTCAGGAAGCACAGTTTCCGTCATCCACGCCCTTTTCTTCGACCAGAATTAAACAAAGGATTGCGAGCAGAGAAGATTAGCAGATCACGGACTAGTCCGCATCGGGATGCCACCGCCGGGCGAAGCCCGACGCGGCCCGTGTGGAGAGGACACTCCTGTCCGCTGCCTTTGACTTTGACTTAGATTTTGCCCGTGATCTTCGCGGCCACGACACGTTGTCGCGGATTCTGAAGGTCAAATTGTATATTCCGCAAGCCGCCCTAATATTTCACAATCGCCGCAAACGACCTCGCATCCAGCGACGCTCCGCCCACCAGCGCCCCGTCGATCTCCTCCTGCGCCGTCAGAGACGCAGCGTTCTCCGGCTTCACCGATCCCCCGTAGAGAATGCGCAGCTTCCCCGCGAAGTCCTCGCCGAATATTTCCGTAGCTTCCCGGCGGATCACCGCATGGGCTTCCGCGGCCAGTTCCGGCGTGGCCGTCTTGCCCGTGCCAATGGCCCACACCGGCTCGTAGGCAACCACCAGCTTCGCGGCTTTCTTGGCCGAGACCGCATGGAACGCTCGCACGCACTGCCGGCGCAGAACGTCGTCGGTCATTCCCGCTTCCCGCTCTTGCAGCACTTCGCCCACGCAGCAGATCGGCGTCAAACCAGCCTCGAGCGCGGCTTTCAGCCGCAAGTTCACCGTGTCATCCGTTTCGCCAAAGTACTGCCGCCGCTCCGAGTGTCCAATGATCACATGGGTCACGCCCAACGCCAGCAACATCGCCGCAGAAGTCTCTCCCGTGAAAGCGCCCTCCGGCTTCCAGTGCACGTTCTGCCCGCCGATGGACACATTCGACCCCTTTGCCGATTCCACTGCCGTCGCTAAGTCAGGGTCAGGCGCACAAACCACGATCTCGTCGCGCTCATGCCCGCTGACCAGCGGCAGAAAGTCGCGGAAGAACTCGCGGGTCTGGTCTGGCGTTTTGTACATCTTCCAATTGGCGGCGATCACTTTCTTTCTCATGGGGAGGCCTTTTCGATACGGAATGTAGAAGCGGTTTCTGAGCTTAGCTTTTCGGCGGCGCGTGTGTACGCTCGCAAAGTTGCGATGTCAAACAGAACGAACCGCACTTTCCTGACATGGTTCGACGCGGCCAAAGCCGCAACCGTGGCGGAAATCGCAACGGGCGCCGCTTCCGAAACCGGGTAACCGAAAGCCCCGGTTGAAAGGGCAGGAAACGACAAAGATTCGATCGCGTGCTCATCGGCCAGCCGAATCGATTCGCGATGGCAACTCGCCAGCTTTTCCGCTTCGCCGTGTTCTCCGTCGCGCGGATCTCCGGAACCCCGATCTCCGGAACGATAGATCGGTCCCACGGTGTGGATCACGTATTTTGCGGCCAGGTTTCCGCCCGTAGTGATGACAGCCTTTCCCGTCTGCAGGCTTCCGATCTGGCTCACAATCTGCCGACATTCGGCAAGTACGGCAGGTCCGCCGGCGCGGTGAATCGCGCCATCCACTCCGCCCCCGCCCAGAAGAGATGAATTTGCTGCGTTTACGATCGCACCAGTGGCCTCGCGAGTGATATCGGCGGGACCACAGAACTCAACCGTCTTCCCGCGTTCCAGCACGAGTCGAATTGTGAAATCCTGCACGCGCGTATCCCGACCGGTTCACTTCTTATCCGTGAGCGCTTCGACCCCGGGGAGCTTTTTCCCTTCCAGAAATTCCAGCGACGCTCCGCCGCCAGTGGAAATGTGCGTTATCTTATCGGCAACTTCCGCGCCGTGCACGGCAGAGACCGTATCGCCGCCGCCCACAATCGAAATCGCACCCACGTTTTCCGCCACCGCATGAGCAATCTTGAAAGTCCCGCGCGAAAATCCAGGAACTTCAAATACTCCCATTGGTCCATTCCACACAATCGTGCGTGCGCGCGAGATCTCCTCCGAAAACAGTTCGATCGTCTTCGGACCAATGTCCAGCGCCATGCGGTCAGCGGGAATCGCATGCCCTTCGCCGATCTGCTGCACCACGGCGTTAGTGTCGGGCCTGATCGCCACCACGTGATCGATCGGCAGCAGGAACTGCACATTTCGTTGCTTTGCTTCCTCCAACAGTTGCCGCGCCAGCTCCACTTTGTCGGCCTCGAGCAGCGACTTGCCGATCTCTTGTCCCTGCGCCTTCAGGAAGGTGTAGGCCATCCCACCTCCGATGATGAGCGAATCGACCTTGCCCATCAAATTTCGAATCACCCCGATTTTGTCGCTGACCTTGGCGCCCCCGAGGATCGCCACAAACGGCGGCTCCGGATGCTCGAGCGCTTTGCCCAGATACTGCAACTCCTTTTCCATAAGCAGCCCCGCCGCCGACTTGGACACGAACTTGGTTATGCCCACGGTGGAGGCGTGCGCACGATGCGCGGTGCCGAACGCATCATTCACGTAGAAATCCGCCAGGCTTGCCAGTTGTTTGGAGAACTTCTCGTCGTTCGCTTCTTCCTCCGCATGAAAGCGCAGGTTCTCCAGAAGCAGCGTCTGGCCCTTTTCCAGTTGTGTGGCAACTTCTTCCGCCTCGGCACCCACGCAGTCCGGGCAGAAGCCCACGTTTTCGCCGCGCGCCAGCTCTTTGTCGAGCACCATGCGCAACCGCTCGGCCACCGGCTTCAGACTCATCTTGGCATTCGGCTTACCCTTGGGTCGTCCCAAATGCGAGGCTAGAATCAGCCGCGCCCCGTGCCGCAGGGCATACTCGATCGAGGGCAGGGTTTCGCGGATGCGCGTGTCATCCATCACGCGTCCGTCTTCCAGCGGAACATTGAAGTCGACGCGCATGAAAATCCGGTTGCCGTTGAGCGGGAGATCACGAATGGAAAGCTTGGACATTGGCTGGTCGTCCTTAATAAAGGTAAAGTAGCGCCGCCGTCCCGGCGGCTGTCGGGCGGGCGTCCCGCCCGCCCCTGACGGCTGTCGATAAGAGGCCGGTGCCTACAACCTACAAACCCTTGCCCGCGATGTAGTGAATCAGATCTCGCACGCGGCAAGAATATCCCCATTCATTGTCATACCAGGAGATCACCTTGACGCAATTGCCGCCCACTACCAGGGTCATGTGCGAATCGACGATCGAAGAGCGCCCATCGCCCTTGAAATCCGACGACACCAACTCATTCTCTTCGTAGCCCAGATACCCCTTCAGCGGCCCGTTCTCGGAAGCCTTCTTCAGCGCCGCATTTACTTCCTCTTTCGTGGTCTTTTTTTCCACCCAGACGACGAGGTCGACCACCGAGACATTCGGCGTCGGCACGCGCATGGCAAAACCGTCGAGCTTGCCCGCTAATTCCGGGATGACAAGCTTCAGCGCCTTTGCCGCGCCTGTGGATGTAGGAATCATCGACAACGCTGCCGCCCGCGCCCGCCGCAGATCTTTATGCGGAAAATCCAAAATCACCTGATCGTTGGTATAGGAGTGAATCGTTGTCATCGTTCCACTGACGATCTTGAACTCGTCATTCACAACCTTGGCGATCGGCGCCAGACAATTCGTGGTGCAGGAGGCGTTCGAAATGATGTGATGCTTCGCCGCATCGTACTTTTCGTGGTTCACGCCCAACACCACCGTGAAGTCCTCATTCTTCGCCGGAGCCGAGATGATCACCTTTTTCACGGGACCGCGCAGGTGCTTCTTCGCGTCGGTTGCGTCGGTGAAGCGCCCTGTGGATTCAATTACCACCTGGGCGCCGACCGCTTCCCAGGGAAGCGCAGCGGGATCCTTTTCTTTGAAAACTTTGATGACCTTCCCGTCCACCGTAATGCTGTCGGCGCCGGCGGAAATCTTGTTCGGCAGATTGCCGAGAATCGAATCGTACTTCAGCAGATGCGCCAGCGTTTTCGGATCGGTAAGATCGTTGACCGCTACGAATTCCAGATTGGGGTCGTTGAGTGAGGTTCGTAAAACATTGCGGCCGATACGTCCGAAGCCGTTGATGCCAACTTTGATCGCCATGGTTTCTCCGTTCTTATGAATGCCATCACAGAATCTTCCTGGCCTTCTATACGACAGATGATGTTAGCAGGAGAGGGAATCGGCGTAAATGATCGGACCGGTCGATCGGCAGGATCTAAATTCCCATCACGGGACCGTTGTCACAAAATCCAGTGCGCCGCGTCCTTGACAGCTAAACGAAGGTTATCTCCAAATACGTATCCGTTCTCCACCAGATCAGTGGCAGCCGCGCCGCCCAATACTTTCGGTTGATAGTTTCTCGCGCGTGGGCATGCTCTGCCGGCGGCAGAATCCGTGCCAACGCCCCAAAATCAGCTCCCGTCACCTTCCCCCGAATCGTGCACGGAGCCACCCGCACCTGCGCATTATTGCGGACGCGCTTCGTCTTCCCCATATCGCTGCGTGTCATCACGTACAGCCGGTCGGCATCTTCCCCGAACCATACCGGCGTCGCCACCGCCGCGCCATTTTTTCGAAACGTCGTCAGAGAAATATACTTCTGGCCGCGAATCGCATCCGGAATCGCTTTGGACATAAACCATTCTAAAACGTCGATATCAACTGTGGCTGCGAACTTTTCGGAAGCCCGCGGAAGAATGCCAGAGCATAATGCTGACGAACGTCTATTTGTTGCAGTGTGAGAATGAGCAGGTGAGGGGGATGCAATCACTTGGGTGCTTGGAGCGGCTAACTCAGTCGGCAGTTGCGAGCGAGCGCTTGTAGAAGATGGCATAACGCATTGAATATAAGGGAGTATTACAATTGTTTTTTGTGTTCAGATCAACCCTTTCACATGAGTAATAATGCCCCCAAATTGCAAAGCTCATTGATCGTTTTCCTTCCTGCGTTTGTTCACTTGGGTATCTGTTTGGCGATCTGGCTTAACCATGCCGATGATACCGCATGGCAAAAGATGCTTATCGTAGATTTCCCTTTTTCGGGCATAGAGGCCGGTTTGATGTTTAAACAGGTCGAACCAGTGATCAGTATTGGAATAGCTGGGACCATCTGGTGGTGCTTGGTGAGCTTGCTGATTCGCACGCTCATTAGAGCTTACAAGAATCGACGAGCGTGACGCCAGGAAGTGCACGTCGTAAATGAATTATGAGCCGATTTGGACCGCGATCACCTACCGTGGGAACATCTCCGAGGTAGCCGCGCGGTGGTTTGTCATCCTTGCAAAATGAACTCTTATCGGAAAAGGTAAGCGACTGTTAGGCGAATTGATTTCCGTTACCTTCGTGCTGATGGCCTTGGCTGCAGTCGCGGCGAGCGAAAACCCCTCATATCCCCACAATGCCGTAGTATGCGACCGATGTCACAGTGTACCCCCGGAGTTTGGGACTAGCTCGACGACAGTGCGGCGGATGGAATTTTGCTTGGCGGAAAGGTTACGCCGGCTTCTGAGGGTGGAATTCACCACCGAAATGGGGAGTCCGCCCTAAGCTCGTCCAAGGACCGAGATTCGTATCAGGGTATGCCTTAATTCAGGCATACCGCGATTGCCGCATTCCATCTCCGCCTTTAGGCGCTGGCACTCGAAAGCCGGCTGCTCCGTCCCTGTCACCCATGGTTCCCCGCTGCCTCGCCGATTGATCCCACCCGCGGTTCTGTGTTAAAAGCCATTCATGCGCAAATGGATGCGTGAGCGCTTGCAGCGCCGCAAAAAGTCGCCCGCCGGATCATCCGATCAACCCGCTCCTCCTCCCTTACAGCCGGCATATTTTGACGCGGAACAGGCGTCGGGCGCGGAGTCTGAGGCTGGGGCCAAAGAATCGGAAGTTTCCGCCGCCGCAGTTCCCGAGCCTGAAGATCAGCCAGTTCGTAGGGCGCGTTCCAGTTCCGCGGAACCTCCACCCGAAGCTCAACCTGGAATCTCGCAGCCCGCCTCGGGCGGCTCCGCCCCGGCCGGACGCACTCGCCGGCGTCGCGGAGGTCGTGGACGCGGAGGTCGAGGGCGCGAGCAGGCTGTGGCCCAAGCTTTTGCACCCGCAGCAGTGAAAGGCTCCATTCCGGCACTGCCGGTTGAAGGCGCCGAAGAGGAAATGCCGGATGCACAAGAGGGAGAAGCGGAAGCCCAAACGGTCGAGCCAGTCGCTGTTGTCGCGCCCAAGCCTCCCGCAATTCCGGCAGCGGCGCAACGTCCGCCCAAGGGAGTAGTGGTGCTGGCGATCGGATTGCCAGGCTCCGGCAAGAGTTCGTGGTTCAAGCGCCACAACGTGGTGCCGCTCTCCAGCGACATGGTCCGCTCCTTGCTCTTCGACGACGTTCGCGAACAGCGTTTTCAGGACCTGGTCTTCTCCAACCTCCGCTCCATGCTCAAAGCGCGGCTCATCGCCAAGCGTCCCATGAATTATGTGGATGCAACCAACCTCACGCCGCAGGAGCGCCAGCACTGGATCAAGTTGGCCAAGGATTACCAGTACGAGGTGCATGCGGTTTTCTTCGACGTGCCGCTCGAGGTTTGCCTCGAGCGCCACCAGCGCCGTGACCGGGTCGTTCCCGAAGACGTGATGCGCCGTATGGCCGCCAAGCTGAAGCCGCCCGCGTTCGAAGAAGGTTTCGCCAAGATCACGGTGGTGCGAGTGAAGAAGAAGGAACCCGGCGCGGGTTAGCGTAATCGCGGTGGACGGGGACTTCTATCCTTTTAGGTAGGGCAGCATCTCCTTGAACGCCGGCGATGACGAAGATCGCATCAGTTCGTAGATCATCATCTCGGTGGAGGAAATCACCGCACCCGCGGCGCGCATTCGGTCCAGGCCAATCTTCCAGTTCCATTCGGTGCGGGAGCTTACCGCATCTGAAGCGATGTGCACCAGATAGCCTTCGCGCAGCGCCGCCAAAGCCGTTTGCATCACGCAAATGTGACTTTCCATGCCGCATAGCAACAACGTGTTCCGGTTTCCGGGCAGTCGCTTGAGGAGCGCGCAAAAAACGTCGCTCCCGAAACACGAAAACAGATTCTTGTCGATTGCCTCGGTTTCCGGCAGCAGGGAAGCGACCTCCGGCACGGTCCCGCCCAGCCCTTTCGCGTATTGCGTACTCACGATCGCGGGAATTTTGAGGACGCCCGCCGCGCGGATCAGCAACTTCGAGTTGCGCACCAATTGTTCCTTCTGAAAAATTGGCGGCAACAGCTTCTCCTGAATATCGATCACAAGGAGGGCGCAGCGGTCCGCCTCCAGCGTCCGGCGGGCCACGTCGGCATAATCGGCAGCGGATGCGGCTACGTTCTCAAACGCGGTTGACACGGATGTCCTCCCTCACAACCAGCAGTAACGAGATTATACGGTCAGCAGTCGGCAATTAGCGGCGCAAAGCGTGGCCCGGAGACCGGCAGATGGTGGACTAACTGCCAATTGCTAACTGCTAATCGCGGAAAGTGCCGGCGCGCTGCCTGGCACAAAGAGCACCGCTATTAAAGCGCATCGCTATTGTTGACCGCGCTCCGCCTGAAACCTTAGAATCAGAACTGATCCGGCGCTAAGTCGGGTCTAGAATCAACTGCCCCCTCGTTCAACGGCTAGGACACCTGCCTCTGGAGCAGGCTATCGGGGTTCGAATCCCTGGGGGGCAGCCAAACTCTCCTCGATTTCTCTCCACAACGCGAGCGACGGTCAAACCCATGGATCATCCTCTCGCGTTCTTTCGGGCTTGTTTCATTCCGGCGCGAAGTCCCCGCGCCACCAACCTTTGATACCCTCCGCGGTCCAGTTCATTTATTACCGCCGCCGCGGTGCCGCCGGGCGTAGCCGCTTCTTGTAACAATTCTTCCAGGGGCAATTTACCTTCGCGCCACGCCAGAATGCCATCCGCCAAAGCGTGAGCACCGGCCAGTCGCGCGCTCTTGCGGTCCAGTCCGATTCTTTCCGCCGCGCGAATCAGCACCGCCAGCGCGTGATAGCCGTGGCTGCTGGAATAAGTGACGGTGAACGCATCGAGCCGGCTCTCGGGAATTTCCAGCACCGCACCCACGAGCAAGAACAAATCTCGAACTTCGCCCCTGGCGGCAATTGGAAAGCCTCGGCCGAACGTCAACGCCGTCAGCCCACGCCCGCTGCGGCACAATGGGCTAGGCATAGCTCTCGCCCATCGTACCGGTCGCTCCAATCCGGCCTGCAGTTTGGCCACAGGAATACCCGCCGCCAGGCTCACCGCCGTCAGCGGCCGATGGATCATTCCGATCTCTTTCAGCAAGTCGTGCACCGAATCCGGCCTCACCGCGATGATCAGCACGCGAGCCGATTCCACGGCCCGATGCAGATCTGGTTCGACGATCACGCCATACTGCTGCTTTAGTTGCTGCAGCTTCTTGGAATGCCGATCATGCACCACAATGGGTCGGCGATACGTCGCCAGTCGCAGTCCGGCCACCAGCGCGCTGGTAATGCGCCCGCCTCCAAGAAAAACAGTCGCCTTCACGAGAGTCCTGAGCAGGCCTCATCGGCCGCCTCCACGAGAGTCTGCACATCGGCATCCGTGTGCGCCGTCGAGATAATCCAGTGCAGGCCGTTGGAAGGAGTCATATAAATCCCTCCCTCCAGCAGTCGATGAACGAACTGAGAATAACGCTTCGTATCGGCGTATTTGCAGTAGTCGCGGTAATCGTGGATGGCATTGCGCTCCGTGAAGTAAATCTGGAACATCGGCCCGAAGCCCTGCATGATCGCCTTCACCTTGTGCCGGCGAAACACTTCCCGAAGTCCGGCAATGGCGGCATTGCCAACCGCGTGAAGCTTGCTATAGGTGCCTTCGGCAGCCAGCATGTCCAGGTTCGCCGCAACCACCTTCATGGTCAGTCGATGTCCGTTAAAGGTGCCATAGTGCAGAACCATGTTTTCGCTCCACTGCAAACGCTCCAGAATAGAACGCGGTCCCGCCACCGCTCCCACCGGAAATCCCGCGCCCAGCGCCTTGCCGAAGGTGCTGATATCGGGCTTGACGCCGTAATATTCCTGGCACCCGCCCGGAGCGTAGCGGAAGCCAGTGACCACCTCGTCAAGAATCAGAAGCGCGCCGCAGTCTCGCGTGAGTTCGCGCAAACGCTGCAGATATCCATCTCGCGGAAGGATGCAACCCATGTTGGCCATAATGGGTTCGGTGATCACCGCAGCCAGTTCGTGCCCGTGCAGCTTAAGAACTCGTTCGAGCGCGTTCACATTGTTCCATGGCGCCAGCACCACGTCCTCGAAGGTCGAATCCGGTATGCCCGCCGAATCCGGAAAGCGCGCCGGATTCTCCATCGGCCCCAACTGCTCCGGCGGATGACTATGCGCGTTCAGAAGGAATGGATCGTACCACCCGTGATAGTGCCCTTCGAACTTCAGGAACTTACGGCGTCCGGTATGGGCGCGGGCCAGTCGCAAAGCAAGCATCGTCGCTTCGCTGCCCGTATTGGCGAAGCGCACGACTTCGGCCGACGGAACCATGCGGCAAAACCGTTCCGCGGCTTCGATCTCCGCGGAAGTTGCCGCCGCGAAGTGGGATCCTTCCGCCATCGCCTCAGAAACTGTTTTCACCAGCGTGGGGTGTGCATGCCCTTGAATCAGCGCGCCGAACGACATCATGAAGTCGACATACTCATTGCCGTCCGCATCCCATACGTGCGAACCCTGGCCGCGTTCCAGCAGGATCGGGCCCGGTGTGTATACTGCCGCGCCACGCGATGGCGAGTTCACGCCTTCGACTAACGACTGCTTTGCCCGTTCGAACCACTGTTGAGAACGAGTGCGATTTTGCGTCTGACCGCTTTTCATTACGTGACTCGGATTCACACTGGATCGACCCAAATTACCTAAGCTTCAATCCGCTATGCCGCCGCCGTCGACCACCAGCGCCGCGCCCGTCATAAACGACGAATCATCCGAGGCCAGAAACAACGCGGCCTTCGCGATCTCCTCCGCTGTGCCGATCCGCCCCAAGGGACGGTTGGCGCATCCCGCCAGATAATCCTCCCACTTCAAACCGCGCAGGCGCACATCTTCGGGAAGCATGGGCGTGTTGACGTTGCCGGGGCAAATGCAGTTCACACGGATGCCCTGCCGCCCGTGGTCGATGGCCATCGCCTTGGTCAACAACACCACGCCGCCTTTGGATGCGCAATAGGCTACCGCCGCGTCCCCGCCCGCAATCCCCCATCCCGAGCTGTTATTGATGATCGCTCCCCTGCGCTGCTGAATCATGTGGGGCAAAGCCGCCTTTGACATCAGAAAAGTACCTTTTAGATTGACATCCATCTGCAGATCCCACTCTTCCTCCGTGCAGTCGAGAGTGGTGTGCGGGTAGAAAACGCCGGCGTTGTTGAACAACACATCGAGGCGCTCAAAGGCGCCGAGCGTCTGCTTCACCGCATGACGGCAGTCCTCCGCCATGCGCACGTCGGAGCGAATGAAGATAGCCTTGCCTCCGCCGTTAACGATGCTCTCAACAACGGCGTGGCCACGCTCTTCGTTGCGGCCCGTGATCGTGACTTTGGCGCCTTCTTTGGCAAACAGGATCGCCGTGGCTTCGCCGATGCCCGATGTGCCACCTGTGATCAGCGCGACTTTATGTTCCAACCGCATACTTTTAGCCTGACCCCGCCAGGCCTCCGCCATCCACCACCAGCGCCGTTCCAGTCACAAACGAGGACGCCTCACTGGCGAGATACAGCGCGGCCTGCGCGATCTCTTCCGGCGTGCCGATGCGGCCCAGAGGTCGCCTGGCGGACTCCGAAAGAAATCGAGCTTCCACCTCGCCCAATTGCCGCGCCTCGCTGCGCAACATCGCGGTATCGGTGTCACCGGGACAGATGCAGTTCACCCGAATTTTCTGTCTGCCGTGGTCAATGGCCATGGCTTTGGTGAGCAGCACTACCGCGCCTTTAGAAGCGCAGTAAACCGCGGCCCGCGCGCCGCCCGCCAGTCCCCAGCCCGAAGCCGTGTTGATAATCGAACCTCCGCCCGCCTTCGCCATGATGGGAATCACTTCGCGGGACATGAGGAACATGGATTTTACATTGACCGCCATCACCTCGTCCCACTCGTCCTCGCTGGTCTCAATCACGGTAGCGCGGCGGATGATGCCTGCATTGTTGAACAGCACACGAATGCCCCCGAACTCCTGAACGGTGCGTTCGATCGCTCGCCGGCAGTCGCTGGCGCGAGTTACGTCGGCGCACTCGAAAATCGCCCGCCCGCCCCCAACGGAAATTTCGCGCACCACCTGGTTGCCGGCTGCCTGGTTCCGGTCGGCAATCGTGACCGCCGCGCCCTCGCGAGCAAAAAGCAGCGCAGCGGCGCGCCCTATTCCGCCCGCGCCGCCAGTAATCACAGCGGTTTTGCCTTTGAGTTGGTTCCCAGGCATATTGCTTCCAACGGCTTAAACGGTGGCCCGCAGAAGTGCGTCGTCTAGCCTGCACAAAACCGCAAAATGATATATTAGCTACAGATCTCGCGATGTCCAGCGCCAAGGAACAAGTCGAATCCCTATTGCACAAACTCCCCGAAAACTGCTCGCTAGAGGACATCCAATACCACCTCTATGTCCTCGATAAAGTCCGGCACGGCCTGGAAGACGCCAGGCTGCAGGGGACACTCTCGCAGGATGAAGTGGAGAAGCGGCTGAGCCAGTGGCTTACCGAGTAGTCTGGTCGCCACGCGCTCTCACCGACGCCGAAGCGATTGCGGCCTACATAGCTGCCGATTCGTCCTTCTATGCGAACGCCGTGGTCAGAAAAATTGCCGCAACCACCAGGTCCCTCGCTCGTTTCCCGATGTCCGGCCGCAAAGTTCCTGAGTTCGACGACGAAGCCATCCGCGAGTTGATCGTCTACAGTTACCGAATTATCTACGCCGTTGAACCCGATCAAGTCACTATCACGGCAGTCATCCACGGCAGACGAATGCTGTAAGCACCAGAATCGTTAGCTCCCCACGTACCTCGCATACAAACTTCTCGCCACACCAGTGTCAGTGGTCCCTTTGATGATCGCCCGCCCATCCGGGAACAGCGTCATCTCGTACGGCTCGCGCCAGAACTTCAATACGAATTCGTTGTGCCGCACTACACCGAGCGTCTCCAGCCGCCGCTGCAGCTCGGCAAAATCAATCGGTCTGGCTTGCTCGTGAATCTGCACCGAGTTTCGTCCGCACATGGTGATATGCGGACGCCCTTCACCGGCCAGATGCACAAAATCCCGCTCGCCACACGCCCGGCAACCTGCCCGCGGTTCCCCCGCAGCAATCTCCGCATGTTCATTCGTCCACACATCGACCGACCACAGAGTCTCCCGCATCTTCTCCAGCGCCGCACCGCCCAACAATAACTTCATCGCCTCGGTCGCGGCCGCCGACGCAACCAGGTTTACCGCCGTGTTTAATATGCCGGAGGTTTCGCAAGTCTCCACCATCCCCCGCGGCGTATCTGGAAAAATGCAAGCCAGGCACGCCGTTTTTCCCGGCACTACATTCAATGTCACCCCATAACTGCCCACCGCAGCCGCATAGATCCACGGCAGCGACGCCTTCACCGCATAATCGTTCACCAAATATCGAGTCTCAAAATTATCCGTGCCATCGAGAATTACATCCATTCCTTCAAGCAACGCTTCAATGTTGCGCGGAACCACATCTTCCACCAGCGCCTCCACCACAATCTCCGAATTGAATGCGGAAATCTTTCGCGCCGCGGCAATTGCCTTGGGCAGCGATTCGGCCGCGTCTTTTTCCTCGAACAGCGATTGCCGCTGCAAATTGCTCGCCTCCACATAATCGCGGTCGATAATCCGCAGCGTGCCCACGCCCGCGCGCGCCAGCAATGAGGCCAGCGCCGACCCCGTCGCTCCGCACCCCACAATTGCAACGCGCCCCGCCCCCAGCCGTCGCTGGCCTTCCGCTCCGATTCCGCGAAACAGAATCTGCCGCGAATACCGCTCTTCGAATTTGTTTTTCTCCACGCCCTGCCTCAAGGAGGTCATCCGTTCCTTCCCGCAAAACCTTTATTATAAGAGTCTGGTTTGCTTCCGCTGCCAGGATGCAGGACAACACGGGACCCTGCGCGCTTCATCGAATGGATGCAAGGGGCCCAAGGACACTATTTGCTCAGACGGTACGCGCCGTTCCTCATCTTGATCATCGCCTTGTTCGGTCCGGCCACGCCAGCCCGGTCGTCCGCATCCGCCTCTTTGCAAAGCTCACAGGAACTGCAAGCCGCACCCTCGTCAGCTCTCGCGTCCATGTCCGCTTATGCCGGACGCACCGTCAAATCCGTCGAACTCCCTGGTGTTCCGGAGTCCGATCGCCTGCTCCAGATGCTTCCCCAAAAACCCGGCCAGCCCTTGGATCGGGATCAGGTCCGCGAAAGCATCCGCATCCTCTTCGCCACGGGCCGCTTCGCCGACATCCAGGCCGAAGCCACTCCCTCCGGCGACGCTGTCGTCCTCGCCTTTACAACTTCGCTCAACTTTTTTGTCGGCGCCGTCGATGTAGAAGGCGCACCCGGCCACCCCAGCTACAACCAGATCGTGAACGCATCCAAATTTCAACTCGGCGAACTGCATACTCTCGACAAGCTCGACCGCGCCTTGGAGAACATCCGCCAGCTCATGCAGGAGAACGGCTATTATCGCGCCCGCGTAACTGCCGAAAGCACATCCAACCCCGCCAACCAGCAGGTCAACATCCTCTTCCACATCACCGCCGGAGAACCAGCCCACATCGGCGAGGTCATCGTCACTGGCCACTCGACGTTATCCCGAGGCCAGCTTCAGGACATCGCCAGGATGCACCCCGGCGATCGCGTCACTGCCGCGCGCGTTACCAATTCGCTGCAGCATCTGCGCAAGAAGTTTCAGAAGCAGCAGCGAGTTCTTGCCCAGGTTTCCATCGCCAAACAAAAATACAACCCGGCATCCAACTCCGTGGACTATACCTTCCTGCTCGATCCCGGTCCCGCGGTCTTGGTGTACGCCCAGGGCTATCACATCAGCCGCGGCGTGATGAAACGCGAGATTCCCGTCTACGAGGAAAACGCTCTCGATGACGATCTGCTCAATGAAGGCAAGCGCAACCTCCTCAACTATCTTCAGAGCCGCGGCCTCTTCGACGCCTCCGTCGACTTTCAGAGGGAATCCGGCCCCGGCGTTCTCCGTGTAATTTACCGCATCGATCCCGGCCCGGTGCACAAGCTCGAACTTATCGAGATCACGGGAAATAAATACTTCTCCGCGCCAATGCTCCGCCAGCGCCTCCAGATACAGCGCTCCGGCAAGTACTTTTCCCGGGGCCGCTACAGTGAAGCGTTGCTCAAGACCGACGTTGCCGGCTTCCAGGCCCTGTACGTTTCCAATGGATTTCGCCAGGCCAAGATTCAGACCAAGGTCGAGGATAACTATCACGGCGCCGCGAACAAGCTCGCGGTTCACATTCAGATTGAAGAAGGCCCGCAGACCCTGGTCGGGGCATTCCACATTGTCGGCAATCGGAAGATCGACGCCCAGGCGTTTCCCGAGCTCGATACCACGCCAGGCCAGCCCTATTCCGAACAGAATCTCGCCAATGATCGCGAATCGATCCTCAACTACTACTTCAATCACGGTTTCCCGAACGCAGTCCTCGATATCGCCACCAACCCTTCACCCGGCCAGCCCGATCGCGAAGACGTCACCTACAGCATCCAGGAGGGCGAACAGTTCTTCGCAAACCGGGTAATGACCGCTGGACTCGATCACACGCGCAACTATGTCGTCCAGCGCGAAGTTCAGGTGGTTGCCGGCCAGCCCCTCAGCCAGCAGGATCTCCTCGATACCCAGAGCAAGCTCTACGATCTCGGCATCTTCAGCCAGGTCGACACCGCCGTCCAGAACCCCGAGGGCACCGACCCACAGAAAAATGTTCTCGTCCAGGTGCAGGAGGCCAAACGCTATACCTTCACCTACGGCGTGGGCCTGGAATTCGAAACCGGTCTGCCTGCCGGAACCAGTTCTCCAACCGGTTCGACCGGCGTAAGCCCCCGCGTTGGATTCGATATAACCCGCCTCAACGTGGGCGGCCGCGACCAAACCCTCACCTTTCAGTCTCACGTCGGAAGGCTTCAGCAGCGGGGTTTGGTCAGTTACGAATTCCCCAAGCTCTTCAACGAAGACCGCTTCAAACTCTTCTACACCATCTTTTACGACAACAGTCTCGACGTCGCCACTTTCACCTCGCAACGTCTTGAGGGCAAGATCGACCTGCGCAAGCAGATCGGCAAGCCGCAACTCAATCACTCTACTTCCATCATCTACCGCTTGGACTACCGGCGCGTGAAAGCCAGCCACCTCGCCGCCGACTTTTCACCTGCCGAATTTAGTCTCTTTTCCCTGCCCGCGCGCGTGGGCGGTCCCGGCTTCACTTTCATTCGCGACAAACGCGACAATCCTCTCGAAAGCACCAAGGGCCAGTACTTCACTCTGGATGGTTTCGCCGCTACCTCCTACCTGGGATCGCAATCCAATTTCGCCCGCGCCCTCGCTCAGGATTCCACCTATTACGCCTTCGGACGCCCCAATCACAAGTTCGTCTTCGCCCGCTCCACTACGCTGGGTTTGGAACAGGTCTATCAAGGAACCAGAATCCTGCCCCCCGGTTCCTGTCCGTTAAACAACTTGCAGACGGCCTGTCAGCAGAACATTTCCATCATCCCCCTGCCCGAGCTTTTTTTCGCGGGAGGAGGCAACTCCCTCCGCGGTTTCGGGTTAAATCAAGCAGGACCCCGCGATCCCGATTCCGGTTTTCCCGTCGGTGGCTCGGCGCTCTTCGTCAACAGTGAGGAACTCCGCTTTCCTTCGGTCAGCCTGCCCTATCTCGGGGAAGGCTTCGGCTTCGCTGTCTTTCACGATATGGGAAATGTTTTTACCGCCGAGCACGACCTGCTGAAGGGTTTGGCGCGCTGGCACCAGCCCGACCCTTCCCAGTGCCTGCAATTCAGCCCCGCCACGGCGACGAACCAGTACAACGGTTGCGTCACCCAATTCAACAATTCGGGCTACGACTATACTTCTCATGCCGTCGGCATTGGATTGCGCTACAAGACGCCCATCGGTCCGTTACGCTTCGACTTTGGGTACAATTTAAACCCAACGGCCTATCCCAGTGGCTTCACATTGATCACCCAAGTGCTGCCACCACCGGCACCGCCGCCGTCGGCGTTTATTCCGCAGCGTCTGGGACATTTCAATGTATTCTTTAGCATAGGTCAGCCATTTTGATGAGATTTCATACCCTAACGACGACCACGCTCGCACTCGCGTTTCTGTTGTCTGCCATTTTTCTTGTCCCCGCGCACTCTGCCGCCGAAGTAATCGACCGCATCGTCGCCACCGTGAATGGCCGCGTCATCTTGCAGTCCGATCTGGATGAAGCCCTGTGTTACGAAGCTTTCCTCACCAACCGCTCCCTCACCGGCTTCAACGATGACGACCGCCGCGCCGTTCTCGACCGCCTCATCGACCAGGAATTGCTGCGCGAGCAGATGAAGTCTGTCAACTTCAGCCATGCCACCGATGCCGAGGTCGCCGCCCGCATCGCCGAAGCCCGCAAACAATACCCGCAAGCCGCCTCCGATGATGCCTGGCAGTCTCTTCTCGCTCGCTATCACATCACCGGAAAAGATCTTTTCACCCGCGTCCGGCGTCAGATCGATGTCATGCGCCTCGTCGATGCCCGTCTTCGCCCCGCCGTGCAAATCGATTCCAAGTCCATCGAGGCCTACTACCGCGACCAGTTCGTCCCTAAATTGAAGCAGGCTGGCGCCTCCGCAATGCCGCTCGCCGAAGTCTCCGCCAAAATCCGTGAACTGCTCACCGAACAGAGAGTCAACGAGATGCTCGTCTCCTGGCTGCAAACTTTGCGCGCTGAAGGTCAGGTGCACATTCCCGGCGTCACGCCCTCGTCCAACGACCCGGGAGTCCAATCGCAGTGACTGAGGCCGCCGCCACGCCCGCCCGCCGCTGGTGGAAGTATCTGTTCATTCTTGCCGGCGCCGGTCTTATCGGCGCTGTCGCCCTGCTCGTCTATATCAACACGGACTCCTTCCAGTCGCTGGTTCGCCGCCGCATGGTCGCCGAGGTGGAACGCATTACCGGAGGCCGCGCGGAAATCGGCAGCATCCATACCATTCCTTTCCACCTGCAGGTGGAAGTGCGCAACATCACCGTCCACGGACGCGAGTCCGCTGCCGACGTTCCTCTCGCCCACGCCGACGCCGTCACGGCACGCTTGAAGCTCTTCTCTCTTCTCCGTTCCGAATTCGCCTTTCACGAAGTCGCCCTCGATCAGCCCGTCATCCACGTCGTTTTCTATCCCGGCGGTTCCACCAACTTTCCCAAGCGGACGAGCGCTTTTTCTGCTCAGGCTTCGGTCGAGCAACTTTTCGCTCTTTCCATCAATCGCCTCGAATTCCGCCACGGCCGCATCCTCTGGGACGACCAGACCATTCCTCTCGATTTCGCCGCCCGCGATACCTGGCTGCAGATGGATTATTCCTTTCTGCATGCGCGCTACGACGGTCGCCTGCTGCTCGCTTCGGTGGATACAAAACTGCCGGACTGCCGTCCCTTCGCCTGGATGACCTCTGTTGATTTCAGCCTCGGATCTGACTCTGCCGTCGTCTCCTCTCTCAAATGGAACTCCGGGCATTCGAATCTCTCCGCCAGTGGCCAGATTACAAACTTTCGCCGTCCGCATCTCCAAGCTGCCTATGACGCGCACCTTGACCTCGCCGAAGCCGCTTCCATCACCCGTCGCCGCGAGCTTCGTGCCGGAGTCCTCGACCTCAAGGGCGAAGGCCTCTGGTCACTCGACCAGTTCACTTCCAATGGGCTGCTCACCCTTCGCGATCTCGCCTGGCAGGACGATCGGATTTCATTCTCCAGAGCCGCTCTGAATGCCGGCTACTCTGTCTCCGACCAGCAACTCAAACTCTCCAGACTGCAAGGCAAGATTTTCGGTGGAAGCTTTACCGGAGATGCCGAACTGAATCAGTGGCTCGCCCCCGAGATACAACTTTCTTCCTCAGCCAAGAAAAGCCTCGAGACTGCCGTCATTTCCGCGGCTCCGCCACTGAACAAATCCCGCCAGCCAATCGCCAAACCCAAGCCGCCCGCTATCCAAAGGGCGCTGATCGTTCTTCGCCTGCGCGATATCTCCGCTGAAGAGCTGGCTGCCGCACTCAATCTTCCCGCTCATCCCCTCGCGACTTTGCATCCAGCGGGACTCACTTCCGGCACGCTCGAAACTCGCTGGAAAGGAACTCGCCGCGACGCCGAAGTCCGGTTCGCCCTCGATGTCGCTCCTCCGCCGCGCACCGCTCCCGCTCAACTGCCACTCACCGCCCACGCCGCCGGCGTGTACTATGCCGGAAGCAACGCGCTCGAACTGCCGCAATTCAGCCTCACCACGCCCACCAGCCACATCCAGGCGTCCGGCACGCTCTCATCCACGTCCGCACTCCGCCTCTCCGTTTCCACTTCCAGTCTCGCGGACTGGCTTCCTTTTATCGCCCTGGTTCGCGGCCCCGCGTTGTTTCCGGTCGCGCTCAAAGGCCGTGCTACCTTCACTGGCAACATGAGCGGCGCTCTTTCCTCTCCTCAACTGGCAGGCAATCTTCTGTTCGATGATTTTGAATTCAACGTCCCTGCCACAGCCAACACGCCTCAAATCCAGACTCACTGGGATTCTCTTTCCACCTCGCTGCAACTCTCCTTCAACGCTGTCGCATTTCGTAACGCAACCCTCCGCCGCGACGACACTTCCGCCGAGTTCGACGCCTCCGCAACGCTCCAACACGGCCACCTCACCGGCGCCAGCACTTTCACCCTGCGCGCCAACCTTCACAACACCGACCTCGCCGCGCTCCAGGCCCTCGCCGGATACAACTATCCCATCACCGGTACTGCCGACCTCTTCCTGCAAGCCGCAGGCACCGAGTCCGATCCCCGCGCCGACGGACGGATCCACCTCAACCACGGCTCCGTCTACGGTGAGGCTATTCGGCAATTCGACTCCACCTTCCACCTCGCCCACGGCGAACTCGCTTTCGATAACATCCATCTCTTTCATGACGATTCCGTCATCACCGGAAGCGCCGCCTACAACCCCACCACCCGCGCCTTCCGCCTCGACATAGCGGGAAATAATTTCGATCTCGCCCGCGTTCGCCAGCTCTATTCCAACCGCCTCTCCGTCGAAGGGCGCGCCGACTTCCTCCTCAAAGCTTCCGGCACACCGGACGCGCCCGCTATCAACGCGGACGTCCACCTCCGCAATCTCGCCCTCGATCACGAACTTGCCGGCGACCTCGACCTGCAAGCCATCACCGAGGGCAGCCAGCTTCATCTCACCGGTAATTCCCACTTGCAGCGTGGTTCGTTACTCGTCAGCGGCAATGTCCAGTTGCGCGATGACTATCCCGTCAACCTCTCTTTTCGCATGGATCAGCTTGATCTCGACGCCCTCTGGCATTTCTATCTCGGAACCCAACTCACCGGACCTTCCGCCGCCACCGGCTCCGTCGATTTCCGCGGTCCACTCCGCCATCCCTCGCTCTGGGCTCTTAACGGGAACCTCACCGCTCTCGCGCTCGACCTTGAACACGTCAAACTCCATAATCAGGATCCTGTCCGCTTCGCCCTCGCGAACCAGTCCCTGAACATCCAGCAACTCCACCTGCTCGGGGAGGGAACTGACCTCACCCTTCACGGCTCGCTGCAACTCTCCGGCGCCCACTCGCTCGATCTAGCCGCCGACGGCCGCCTCGATCTCAAGTTGCTTTCCGGCTTCGATCCGGACTTTGCCGCCTCCGGCCTCGTCACCATGAATATGAGCGTCGGCGGCACCTGGGCCGATCCCCTGCCCCAAGGCCACATCCAGTTTTCCGATGGATCGCTCTCCTATGCCAGCCTGCCCAGCGGCTTGAGCTCGATTGACGGTTCTCTCATTTTCACTCGCGATCGCATCCACATCGAGACGCTCACCGCCCGCACCGGCGGCGGCTCGCTCAATTTCAAAGGCGACGCTACCTACGTGAACCAGCAACTTAATTTCAATGTCTCTGCCTCCGGCAAGGACGTTCGCCTCCGTTATCCTCCCGGCGTTAGTTCCACTGCCGATGTCGAATTACACTGGATAGGCTCGCGCTCCGCTTCTACCGTCTCCGGCGAGATCAGCGTCAATAAGATCGCCGTCACTCCCGGCTTTGATTTCAGTGCCTACCTGGAGCGCGGCCGCCAGGGTTCCCCGGTAACCGTCGCCAACTCTCCCCTTAACAACATCAAACTCGATATCCATGTGCGGACCGCGCCCGAACTCCAGATGCGTACCACTATCGCCCGGCTCTCTGGCGACGCCGATCTTCGCCTCCGTGGCTCCGTGGCTCGTCCCGCCGTTCTCGGCCGGGTCGATGTTCTCGAAGGCCAGGCCACCTTCCACGGTACCCGCTACACCCTCGAGCGTGGCGATATCACCTTCGCCAATCCGGTTTCCATCGAACCGCAACTCAATCTCCAGGCTTCCACTCACGTCCGCAACTACGACCTCAACATCACCCTCATCGGCACGCCGGACCGCGGCCTCAACGTTAACTACCGCTCCGAACCTCCGCTGCCTAAATCCGACATCATCGCCCTGCTCGCTCTGGGCCGCACCGGCGATGAATCCTCGCAACTTCAGGAGCAGTCCGGCCAAAGCGCTTTTTCCGATCAGGCTACCGCCCTCATCCTCAGCCAAGCCCTGAACACAACCGTCAGCAGCCGATTACAACGCCTGTTCGGCGCCAGCAACATCAAAATCGATCCCCAGGGACTTACCACCGAAACCAATCCCCTGGGCCGCGGTCCCCAGGTGACCATCGAGCAGGAATTCGCCAACAACGTCTCCCTCACCTACTCCACCAACGTCTCGCAGAGTTCGCAGCAGATCATTCAGGGCGAGTACTATTTCAATCGCAACCTTTCCATCGTCGGCACCCGCGACCAGAACGGTGTCGTCAGCTTCGACTTGCAAGTTCGCCGCCGTAGGAAGTAAATGTTTGTTGGTGGCAGTTCAAGGACGCGGCTGCAGCGCCTAAGAACAGCTCTTGGGTGGCACAGCGCCTCAGCGCTGCGATAAGCCGGAAGCCCGAAGCCGGAAGCCGGAAACATGACCGACCCCGCCATCGCCCGTCTGCTCATGGTCAACTCCCAACTCCGCGCCCGCGGCATCTCCGACCCGCGCGTCCTCGACGCCATGCTCCGCGTTCCCCGCCACGAGTTTGTCCCCGAACCCTTCCGCGACGAGGCCTACGAAGACCATCCCTTGCCCATCGCCGACGGACAAACTATCTCCCAGCCCTATGTTGTCGCCGTCATGCTCGAAGCCCTCCAAATCAACTCGACCGACACTGTCCTCGAAGTCGGCACCGGTTCCGGATACGTCACCGCTCTCCTCGCCGAACTCGCCGCACAGGTTTTCTCCATCGAACGTCACGCCGCACTCGCCGCCAGCGCGCGCAAGGTTCTCGCGGCGCTCGGCTATGCCAATGCCCAGGTATTTACCGGCGATGGCGCCCTCGGTCTCCCCGGCCACGCTCCTTTCGACGCCATCCTGGTTTCCGCCGCCGCTTTCCATGTGCCCCCAGCCCTGCTCTCTCAACTCCGCGACGGTGGACGCATGATCATCCCCGTCGGTCCCCCCGACTCCCAGCAACTGCAATTCATCCGCATGATCAACGGCCAACCCGTGATATCCCTCCGCGACCCCGTCCGCTTCGTTCCTCTAATCTCCAGCCCCGACTGAATCGGTATCCGATTACGGCGCGCCGGCCTCGCCGCTTGCGGCTTCGCGCTGAGCGTGATACAAGGCAAAAAGTCATGTCATCCGTTCGCAGCTTTGCCAAATCGTGCATCGTCTTTCTTCTCGGGACCGAATCCAAACCCCGCAGAATCCTTGGCGGACTCGCCTCCGGATATCGCATCTACGCTTCCCCCGCGGAAAATCTCAGTTATCTCCTGGGAACCAACGAGCCCCACTTGCAGAAGGCGATCCGCCAATACGTTTCCGCGGGCGACACGGTGTACGACGTTGGCGCAAACGTGGGCTACGTCTCCCTGTCACTCGCCAAGCGGGTCGGCCCCCGCGGCCGGGTCATCGCCTTCGAGCCGATGCCGCAAAACATTGAGGCGTTCCGAAGAAATATCGAACTCAACGGAATCGACAACGTCCGCCTGCTCGAGTACGCAGCCTCCGACCGCGCCGGCGAGGCCGTGATCCGGATGGCCGAGAATCCGTCGACGGCGAGCCTGGTCTGGCATCGCAACAACCTGGCCGCGACTGAGTTGTCCATTCACACGGTCTCCGTCGATGAACTGGTAGAGAGCGGTGACTTTGCCCGTCCGAAGTTTGTCAAGATCGATGTGGAGGGTGCCGAGGGTTTCGTCCTGCAGGGAATGCGCCGCACCATTGCGGCCGCCCGGCCAGTCTTGTTTGTCGAGTGCTCGGAAGCAGGCCGCGGCCAGGCCTGGCAGTTGCTGGGAGAATTACAATACCGATGCCAGGAGGCAATCACCCGCCAATCGGTGAACACATTCGAGGAGTACCGCCATTCGGACTTCCTCTGGTTGCCAGCGGAAAATTAATTCCTCACTTTGGCCTGTTCCCCGCCGGTTCCGCGGGAATGTTGTACAGCAGGATTGTCTTCCCCACGCGCGCTACTGGCTGATATCGGCTGAGCCAGGCGAATGCGTCCGGAGGGTATGTGGTGTGGAACACGTCCCCAAAGCGCAGCGCCCGCAGGCTGATGGCAAACCATCCTGTCACCGGCTGGTAGGGCTGGGGAACATCAAACTCCGGCAAGCCCATCTTACTCATGTCCGCGCTTGTCCAGAGCGCGAGGCTGGCGTGCGAAACATGTCTCGCCTTAAGCTCGCTGGACAGCGCAAACAAATCCTGTCCGCAATCCAGATCGCAGCCCCCCACCATCACCGTACTTGGATCCTTGCCCGCGAACTCGTTGAAGTAAGCGATGTAGTCGCTGCTCGCACGCACCGTCGAAACACATTGCCAAAGCAGCAGCACTACTAAAAAGGTTCGTGCCCAAACGCGCGGTCCGCTTAGATTCCACAAATAAGAGCAGCCACAACCCGCCACTATCGCCAGCAAAGGAAATACGACAAGTACATGCCGCACTCCCGCGTTATACTTCACCGGCATCGTCACCAGAAGAATCGCCAGCGCGCACACGGCCGGCGCCATCGCAGTCCAGCGCCCCTCCTTGACCAACTCTGGAAAGGAAAATAAACCTGCAACCACCAGCACGAGGAAGGGAATCGTCGACTTCACGCCCACTCCCACCAAAAAGAAATACCACCACCCGCCTTCCTTAATATGCCCGAGAAGATAAGCCGCGGGATGCGTCTTATTCAAAACCCAGGCCGTCGCCAATCCTCGAATCAGCGCGGGCGCAGGTACTCTCGGGTCCGACAAAATCAGATCGCGCCCAATCCTCCCGAGCGGCGCAGGAAAGTGTTGAAACGAAGGCATGGACTCGACCGAGAGATGCATGCTCTCCCGCACTCGTCCAACCGCAAACCCGTACCCCGCCCAAACCACCACAATCGCGATCGCTCCGGCCACCACCAATTGCTTCAACGCGAGTTTATCGACCCACGGCCATGGTGCATTCTTCGAGCGACTAACCGCCCACTTCAACACCACCATCGCTAAAACGGACGCCGGCAGGTAGATGCAGGTCGTGGCCTTCGCCAGCAGCGCCAATCCCACTGCGATTCCCATCCACAACGTCGCTCGATGATTCCGCCGATCGAGCCATGTCGCAAACGCCCACAAAGCCGCAGCCTGCGTCGAGGCCGCCACAATGTCTGTATACGCAATGCTGGAGAACGCCAGCACAATGGGCAGCGTGGTGAACATTGCAACTGCCATTGCTCCCGCGAAATCTCCATACTCGCGTCGCGCCCAAAAGAACACCACCGCACAACCCAGCAGCAGGAACGGAAGAACTCCCAAACGGGCAAGTACCGGGTTCCGCAAATAGTGTCCCGCATGGTTCAGAATGACATCCCCGCCTGCGTTCGGATCATTCGGGTCCAGCAACGCAGCCGCCGGATAACGCTCGCCCGCCACGTAAAGCGGTAACCCTATCGCAATGCGCGCCAGCGGCGGATGTACCGGATCCGCGGTATACGTGCCCTTATCCAACAACTCCATCGCCGCGCCCACGTGCGTCGGTTCGTCAAATGTCTGGGCCGTATGCGAATAGCTCGATACCACGCGAACAACGGCGATCAGCGCAAGCAGCACCGCTGCTGCCACACATCCCCGGCGGAAATTGTCAACCTGAGAAGTCATCTCGGAAAACGAACAGGCATTCTACACGGAATCCATATTCTCTTGTTGGATGGGCAGTGTCCTAATAGTGCTACTAGGACACTACTTGTTGGATGCTCTATGCGAATCGACCTCAGCCGCGGAGGCTCCTACGTCAGCCGTAGTTCGGGACTGGCAACTGGCAACAGGAAACTCGCAACTGTTCTGCCTTACAATCCTCCTGTGCCCGTCCTCCACAACCTCCGCGTCACCCTGGAGATGATCAAGTGGGAGCACTCCATCTTCGCCCTCCCTTTCGCTCTGTGCGGAGCCATGCTCGCCGCCTCCGGCCTTCCCACCGCCCATCAACTTCTCTGGATCGTCGTCGCCATGCTCGCCGCCCGCTCCGCCGCCATGGCGTTCAACCGCCTTGCCGACGCCACCATCGACGCCGCCAATCCCCGTACCAGCACCCGCGCTCTTCCCGCCGGCCATCTCTCGCCCGCTTTTGTCGCGAGCTTCGTCGCGGTTTCCTGCGCCATCTTCATTCTGGCCGCCTCGCAACTGAATCGCCTCACCCTCTGGCTCTCACCCGTCGCGCTTGCCGTGCTGCTGGCCTACTCCTACACCAAGCGCTTCACCCGCTTTTCTCATCTTGTGCTTGGTTTCGCTCTCGGCATCGCGCCTTCCGCCGCCTGGATCGCGGTTCGCGGCTCCCTCGACCCTCGCATCCTGCTCCTCACCGCCGCCGTTACTTTCTGGGTCGCCGGCTTCGACATCCTCTACGCCTGCCAGGATTTCGACTTCGACCGCGACGCCGGACTCCACTCCATCCCCCGCCACTTCGGCATCCGCTCCGCTCTGTGGATCGCGCGCGCCTTCCACCTCATCATGCTGATCCTTCTCGTCGCCATGCTCCCCGCCTTCGCCCTCGGCAAACTCGCGCTGCTCGGCGTCATCGCCGTCATGCTCCTCCTGCTCTACGAACATTCCCTCGTCAAGCCCCACGACCTCAGTAAACTCGACGCCGCCTTCTTCACTATGAACGGAGTAATCAGCGTAGTCTTCGCCCTCTTCATCGCCGCCGACATCCTCCTGCGCAAATAAACGCTTGCCCCTAAAAATAAAACGGGCGCCCCCACCCCCTGCGGTGAGAACGCCCGTCCCCCATTCCCTCACGTGTTAGAGGGCGTGAAGATCAACTCCCCGACCGGCCATTCCGGATCGTACTCTCATCATGCCGCAACCCCGCGTTCGGGTTTGTCACAGATCTGTCAGCATTTGTAAAATCTACAACCCTCCCCATCCCAGCGATTCCCTTCGTAACTCAATTCGGCTTCGTGAAACTGGTAGCATAATATTTCCGCCCAAGCCGTGCGCCTATTCTCCCACTTCGCAATTCTCCTCTGCGCTCTCCCGCTTCTGCCTTTTCCTGTCCACGGCCAGAGCAACGCCGGAGAGCTTCGCCTCAAAGTCCTTGGCCCAGACGCCCAGCCCATCAAAGCCTCCATCGATCTCTCCAGCGACGCTATCCAGTTCCGCCGCGCCTTTTCCCCCGACGATTCCGGCCTCTCCGTCGTCCGCAATCTCCCCTTCGGCCGCTACCGCCTCAAGGTTAGCTTGGAAGGCTTCGCTACCTTCGACGGCCTCATCGAGATCCGCTCGGCGCTTCCCACCGAGTACATCGTCAAACTCAGCATCGCCTCCATCAGCACCGCTGTGAACGTCACCGCCGCTCCCACGCTCCTCGACCCCGACCGCGCCGGCGTCGCCAATCATCTCGACCAGCAGGCCATCGCCGATCGCCCCGCATCGCTCCCCGGCCGCTCCGTGGTTGATCTCGTCAACTCCCAGCCCGGCTGGCTCTATGAAGGCAACGCCGTTCTCCATCCCCGCGGCTCCGAATATCAAACTCAATTCGTAGTCAACGGCATCCCCCTCACCGACAACCGCTCCCCCAGCTTCGGCCCCGAAATCGAAGCCGACGACGTTCGATTCCCTCACCATCTACACCGCCGGCATCCCCGCCCAATACGGACGCAAAATGGGCGGCGTAATCGAGGTCAACACCCTGCGCGATACCCAAGCCGCCGGCGTCCTCCACGGCGAGCTCGTCTTCTCCGGCGGCAGCTTCGATACCGCCGGCGCCTTCGCCCGCCTTCAGGATACTTTTGGAAAAAACACCGTAGGCGTCAGCGCCTCCGGCAACATGACCGCTCACTACCTCAATCCCGTGGTCCCTGAGAACTTCACCAACCGCGGCACCACCGGAGACTTCTCTTTAAGCTATGAGCGTGATTTCTCTCCCCGAGATCATCTCACGCTCAGCGTCCGCCACGAACTCGCCCGCTACGAAATTCCCAACGAACAAGTACAAGAAAATCCGCAGTTGCTACCCCAGCTGGGCCAGCCTGCGCCTCCGCCCGGCACTCCGCCCCAACTCCAGACCGCCGACAATTTCGAAACGATCGGTATCGTTTCCTTTCAGCACATCTTCTCGCCCAACGTTCTCCTCGACGTCCGCGGCATGGTCCGCGACAACTCCAACGATTTCTATTCCAACCCCCGCTCCTGGCCCATCATCGTCTTCCAGCACAACTACTTCAACGAAGGATATTTCAACAGCGCCGTCTCCATTCACCACGGCCATCAAGAATGGAAAGCCGGGCTCGAATCCGACAATCTCTTTCTCCACGAAAACTACAGCGACGTAATCACCGCCAGCCAGACTCCGAATCCGATTACCGGTATGTGTTATCCCTTCGACTGCGGCACTGCGCCCACGTTCGGTTTTCTTGCCACCCGTCCCGATCTCGAACAGGCCGCCTTCGTTCAAGATCTCATCCACCTCGGCAACTGGACCGTCAACGCCGGCTTGCGCTGGGACCACTACCAGTTACTTCTCAATCAAAACGCCGTGAGCCCGCGTCTCTCCGCGGCGCGCTATTTCCCCGCTGCCAACCTGATCGCCCATTTCTCCTACGATCGCATCTTTCAGACCCCCTCCTTCCAGAACATCCTGCTCTCCAGTTCCAATCAGGTGCAATCCTTCGAACCCACCGTTCTTCGCCTGCCAGTGCAAACTTCCCACGGCAATTACTTCGAAATCGGCGCCAGCAAGAGTTTTCTCGACCAGTTCCGCCTCGATGCCAATTACTTCCGCCGCTACGTCAACAACTACGCCGACGACAACCAAATCCTCAACACCCCCATCAGCTTCCCTATAGCATTTAGTAAAGCAGTTCTGTACGGCGCGGAAGCCAAAATCGAAGTCCCGCACTGGAATCGATTCTCCGGCTTTCTTAACTATTCCTACATTGTTGGGAACTGCTGGTTTCCCGTGACCGGCGGCCTCTTCCTCGGCGAAGAGAACATCCCGCAAGCCACTGGACACATCCCTGATTCACAGGACCAGCGCAACACTGCCCGCATCCGCATTCGCTATCAGCTAATCTCGCGCCTGTGGTTCGCCGTTGGTTCGGAATACGGCAGTGGCCTGCCTTTTGACTTTACGGGCACATATGATGACGCCCTCGCGGAATACGGCCAGCAGGTGGTAAACCGAATCAATTTCAACGATGGACGCGTCAAGCCTAACTTTTCTTTCGATCTGTCAGCCGGCGCCGACCTTTACCAGAAAGAAAAGCGCTCTTTACGCCTGCAAGCCGACGCGGAAAATCTCAACAACCGCCTCAACCTAATCGACTTCGGTGGCCTCTTCTCCGGCAACGCCATTGGCCCTCCCAGAAGCTATTTCCTCCGCTTAGCAGCTACGTTCTGAGATCGTCCTCTGCCGCACGAAAAAAAACGGAGCGAAAAATGCGCCCCGCCTCTTCGCTTCTGCCTTTATCCGTGCAAATCCGTGGCAAAAAATCACACCACGAAATACTTAGCCCCCGGATGATGCACCACCAACGCCGAAGTACTCTGCTCCGGCTCCAGCAAAAATCCAGAAGTCAAGCGCACCCCAACATTCTCTTCCGGACGAAGCAACACAAATAATTTCGTCTGGTCCTCCAGATTCGGGCACGCCGGATACCCAAACGAATACCTCGATCCACGATACTTCTGATGAAACAAATCGCGAATCTCCGCCGCATCCTCGCCCCCAATCCCCAACTCCTCCCGCATCTTCTTATGATGCAGTTCCGCCAGCGCCTCCGCCGTCTCCACGCTCAGCCCGTGCAGATACAAATACTTCGTATACTCTCCACTCTCAAATAGCCGCTGCGTTTCGACTGAAGCCTTAGCCCCAATCGTCACCAGCGAAAATCCAATCACATCCATCTTCCCCGAACTTTTAGCAGCAAAGAAATCAGAAATGCAAAGCCGCCGCCCCTCCCGCTGCCGCGGAAAACTAAACCGCAACAACTCCCCGCCCAAGTTCTTTGTCATTCCGAGCGAAGCCGAGGAACCTGCTGTTTGCTTCCACCCTTTCCCACCGTTGTCGCCAGCAGGCACTTCATACACCACCACATCATTCCCCTCACTCTGGCAAGGAAAATATCCGTAAACCACCTTAGCCTCAAACAGCCCCGACTCCGCCACCTCCTCTTCCAACTTCTTCTTGATGGGCCGGAACTTTTCCTCCACCAGCCGCAAATAATCCGCTTGTGAAGCCGTCTTCAACTGCCACTGATTCTTGAACAGCGCCGTCTCGTTGATATACGGAAATACCTCCCGCACATCGTAGCGCTTCACCCGCACTCCCCAGAACGGCGGCTCCGGAATATTCGGCGCGTCCGTCACCACGGCGCTTCGCTCGGCAAACACCGGACCCGTCTCTTCATCCACTGCCACCGCTTTGGCGTACTCCTTCACCGTCCGCCCATCGCGCAGCCGTGTCTCGCGTGCTCCGTCCTCAGTGACCAAATCTTCCATCACGTGCAGCCCGGCAAACGCATCCTCCGCGTAAAACACCGCGTTCGCATACTCCCGCCGCAAATCGTCTTCCACATATTTGCGCGTCAAAGCTGCCCCCCCGCAAATTACCGGGAACTCAAGCTTCTGCCGCTGCAAATCCTGGATCACATACTTCATCTCCAGCGTCGACTTCACCAGCAACCCGCTCAGCCCGATCGCATCCGCCCCATGCTCCTGTGCCGCGCTGATAATCTTGTCTCCCGGCTGCTTGATCCCCAGGTTCACCACCTTGAATCCGTTGTTGGACAGGATGATGTTGACGAGGTTCTTCCCAATGTCGTGAACATCGCCCTTCACCGTCGCCAGCACGATCGTCCCTTTCTGCGATCCACCGGCCTTCTTTTCCATCTTCGGCTCAAGATAAGCCACGGCCTGCTTCATCACTCCCGCAGAATCGAGCACCGAAGGCAGTTGCATCTTCCGCGCACCAAACAAATCACCGACCGTTTTCATGCCGTCGAGCAGCACCGTATTAATTAATTCCAGCGCCGAGTAAGAGGCCAGCGCCTCTTCCAGCAACTCCTCCAAAGATTTCTTTTGCGCACCCTCACCCACCGATTTCTCGCCGTTGATGATGGCAAACTTCAGCTTGTCTTCCACCGACAACGTATCCACATGCGCCGTCGTCGCAGCCGCCGGTTTGCCTTTCAGGCCGGCGAAGTGGTTCATGTATTTCTGCAGCGGATCGCCGTCGGATTCATCCCGAAAAATCAGCTTCCGCGCCAGATCCACTTCCTCCTGCGGAATCTTGTACAGCGGATAAATCTTCGTGTAGTTGACGATGGCCATGTCGAGTCCATGATCGACCGCCTCATGCATAAAAACAGAATTCAACACCCGCCGCGGATACGCATCCAGACCAAACGAAATATTGCTCACTCCCAGGATCGTCTTTACGGTGGGCAATTCTTTCTTGATCCGCTCCACCGCCTTCAGCGTTTCGATTCCCGCGCTCCGGTATTCCTCCTGCCCGGTAGAAACCGGCAAAGTCAGCGCATCGAAAATCAAATCCGTACCGTCCAGCCCATACTTCTTAGTAGCCAGATCGAAAATCCGGTGCGCGATCGCGGTCTTTTTCTCCGCTGTCAGCGCCATCCCTTCTTCGTCAATCGTCAGCGCAATCACGGCCGCGCCGTACCGCTTCGCCATCGGCAGGACCAGCGACGTTCGCTTCTCTCCATCCTCCAGATTGATCGAGTTGATGATCGCCCGCCCCGGAATTCTCTTCAGAGCTTCCTCCACCACATCCGCCTCGGTAGAATCCACCAAAATCGGCGCTGGAACGCGCGTAGCGATCTTCTCCAGAATCGACGTGATGTATCCCTTCTCATCCTCGCCCACAACCGCGCAGCACAGGTCCAGCATGTGCGACCCGTCATTCACCAACTTCTTCGCCAGCGCCAGAATGTCGTCGTACTTCTTTCCCCGCACTAAATTCCGGAAGTGCTCGACGCGAGTAGTCGTATTCATTTCCTCGGCGACAATCAAAGGCTTCGGCTCCAGATCGAGCGGAACGGAAGTGTAAGCGCTCGACGCCGCGCCCACGCGTTTCACTTCTCGCTTCGCCGGCTCCACTCCAGAAACCGCATCCACCACCGCTTTCAAATGCGCGGGAGTGGTTCCGCAACATCCGCCCACAATCCGCACTCCGTAATCGACCACGAAATGCTTGTGATATTCCGCCAACTCGCGGGGCGTCAGTTTGTAGACGGCGTGTCCGCCGTCGTTGTGCGGCAGCCCGGCATTCGGAAGGACTGATACTTCCTTCGTCGAATTCAACGCCAGATAGCGGACCGAATCGTTCATCTCTTTCGGCCCGGTCGCGCAGTTCAGCCCGAGGACGTCCACATCGAACGGCTCCAGCGCCGTCAGTGCCGCGCCGATCTCCGTTCCCAAGAGCATCGTGCCGCTTTCCTGCAGCGTTACTTGCACCGTCACCGGCAGCCGCTTGCCCGCCTTCCGCATCGCTTCCAGCACGCCGATGGTCGCAATCTTGGCCTGCAATAAATCCTGGCAGGTCTCGATCAGCAGAACGTCCACTCCGCCCTCGATCAGCGCCGCCGCCTGCTCCTCGTACGCCGCCGCCATCGCCTCGAACCCAATATGTCCCAGCGACGGCAGCTTCGTCGTCGGCCCCATCGACCCCGCCACAAACCGCGGCCTCTCCTTCGTCGAGAACTGCTGCGCCACTTCCCGCGCCAGTTGTGCCGCGTTCACGTTGATCTCGCGGACTCGATCTGCCAGTTCGAACTCGCCCAGCACAATCCGCGATCCCCCAAACGTGTCGGTCTCCACGATGTCGCAGCCGACATTGAAGAAATCGGCATGGATCTCCCGGATAATATCGGGACGGCTCAACACCAGCACCTCGCTGCAATTTTCCTTGCCCCAGTAATCGTCCAGAGTAGGATTGCGCGTCTGAATGTTCGTCCCCATCGCGCCGTCATAGACGACCACGCGATCCTTCACGGTCTGTAAAAAATCGCTCATCAGCTTTCCCGCTCCATGTACAAAACGCCGGCCCCCAGGGACCGGCGTGTCTGGTTCGAACTCGAAAACTCTAACTCCCCGCAACCATCTCCGTGGGAGCTCCACCGTCCACGTCGGCCTGATTGAAAATGACGTTTGCTCCCATATGTGCTGGCCGGGGGGCCAGCATCTGCTCCTTGCGGTAAACCAGATTGCTGGCGTTAAACGTCGCCAGCTCAAACCCGTGCCCATGCGTAATCGCGTCCGTCGGACAAGCCTCCACGCAGTATCCACAGAAGATACAACGGTTGTAGTCGATGTTATAGATTTTGGCGTAGCGTTCGGCGCCGCTTACGCGATGTTCGGCGGTGTTGTCGGCGGCTTCGATGTAGATACAATTGGAGGGACAGTTGGCGGCGCAGAGGAAGCAGGCTACGCATTTCTCCAGTCCGTTTTCGTCGCGCTGCAGAACGTGAGCGCCGCGGAAGCGGGCTTCGAAACGGGCTCCTTTGAGCGGACCTTTGCCGTCGGGATAATTTTCTACCGTCGTGGGCTGGAACATCTCCATGAAGGTGATGCTCATGCCCTTGGCGATGGCGGCGATGTTTCTCAATACCGGCATAGCCTTTCTAGTATACCGAAAGCAGGGCGAACGAGGCGTAAGCGGTGGTAACGCGCCAGTGGGATGCGCACTGGCGAAAGCCCGCCGTCATTCGGGTAATAATTTGCTTGACTCGTCCACGGCCCGGTACTACAAAGGCGGCGTAGGTAAAGATAACTCAAGAAAGGAGAACGAACATGGGAGCACAACCGGTACCAGTGTCCCCGCCGCTAAGCCGGGGATCGGAAATCGAATATAAAGCATTTGCCCGCGCTTTCGAAGGCGATGGAGCGGTGCTATTTCTGATCGCCTCCTGCTACTACGGAACCCCTGGGTACAGCATCTTCTTTCAGGCTGGATCCGAGGCACATGAGTACGAGCTCCTGGAAACGGTTCCGCGCGGAATCGAGCCTCAGCTCGTGACCTACTACATGGGAAGCTGGAGCAGCGGCCAGCGGCTTACCGACCCGCCGACCCACGTCGGCATCACAGATGCCACCGGCACATATCGCATTAAAGTGGAACGCTGGCGTTAAACGCAATCGGTTCGAGAAACCGCGGGAGACTCACCTCGCAACCCCACCCTTGCAAAAACGCAAGGGTGGGGCATCCTGAGCGTGTGAGCTGCCAGGGCGACGGACGCGAGTGTCCATTCCACGGGCGCCGAAAATCTTGTCAAGGGGCTAAACCTGAGCATTTTTGATTAAGTTGTTGATTCGCTGGGAGAAATAAATACGGCTAACATGTCCCATTCACTCTATGCGGCATGATATAATTGAATTATAGAGTCAAAACAAGCGGCGCAGGCCTTTCCGGTCTGTGCCGTTCGTGTTTCTGGGCAAGAGCAGGATAATCCGAGCAATGGGGATTGGAGCGAAAGTATGAGTCTGCGCAAGCGTACCGGGAAACGGCTTGGCCGCCCCCCGGGATCAAAGCCCAAGTCAACGGGCAGAGCCCTGCATGAGTGCCGTAGGAAGATTGTCTATCCCACATGGAAAAACGCTACCCGCAAGCAACTCGGCGAACTGGCGGAAATGATGTTCATGGTAAGGGCGACCATGAAGGGCCATGTCGTGGCCAAGCCCTTCGGCGAGTGCCAGCGCTACGACTTCCTCGTTGATTCGGGCAAACGCACGTGGCGCGTCCAGGTTAAATCTAGCACCTGCACCCATTGGCGCGCCTACACCGTCAACGCCTACTGGAAAACCACCCGCAAACACATGCCGTACCTGCCGTCCAAGGTCGATTTCCTCGCCGTAGTCATCCTTGGCACCGATATCTGGTATCTCATCCCCGTCCGCGCCCTCGCCGGACGCCTCCTGGTTCGCGTCTACCCCTTCGGAGGCGACCCCCGCGGCAGCCGCCGCTTCGAAAAGTACCGCGACGCCTGGCACCTCCTCCAGCCCAAAAAACGCCCCCACCCCCGCTCCCGAATAAGTTCGTGTGCGACGGACACTCCTGCCCGTCGCCTTTGACCTTAGGGTCTTGCCAGAACTAACCACGAAGCTGGACTACCACGAAATGGGGTGCCCCATTTCTCGCGTCCTTTGCGAGAAGTGGGATTCCACCACTTGCAGCGGAGGTTAGCGGGAGAGCCTCGGCCTCCTGGTGCCCCTTCGAAAAATAGCGAACACTTTGGGCTTGACGAGAATCTTATATAGTGTTACCTTATGCGTAACATAATAGTGCTAGGCATGAGTTACCCATCGGGGAACGCATGGATATATATGTAGGCGACAAGAATCTGCTCGTGCGATTGAGGACGAAGGCGTCTGCAGGCGGCAGTACGGAGCGGACATGGCGAAAAAGCTCGCCCTGAGATTGGCGGCACTCCGAGCCGCCGAATCACTCGCTGATTTCTGGCCCCCTAAATCGGGGCCTGAACGGTGCCACGAATTGATTGGAGATCGAAAAGGTACTTTTTCAGTCGATCTAAAGCAGCCGTATCGCCTGCTATTCGAACCTGATATAACGACGCCGCAACTGGATCTTTCCGATGAACAAGCGCGATGGAAGTCCGTTACGGCGATTCATATCCTGGCAATCGAGGACACTCATGGCTAGCGCTCACCAAACTAGTTTCGAACCGAACGCTGTTCCGCACCCGGGCGAGACGGTTCTGGAATATCTAGAGTTTCAGGGCTGGTCGCAACGCGATCTCGCTCGGCGCACGGGTCTTACTCCCAAGACCATCAGTGAGATATGCAGCGGCAAGGCGCCAATTACGCCTTCGACGGCCCTCGTTTTCGAAAAGGCCTTCCAGAGGCCAGCCCACCTTTGGCTGAACCTCCAGCGCCATTTCGATGAGGCCGAAGCCCGCCGCCGCGAGATTGCCCGCTCCTCCCATTGGGGCGAGTGGGTGCGGCACTTTCCCCTGAAAGAGATGAGGCGCCTAAATTTCTCGCTACCTGAAGGGCATTCCGATACGGACGTCCTTCTTAATTTCTTCGGGGTGTCGTCCCCTGAGAGCTGGAGCTCCGTATGGGAAGCCTCCGCAGTGGCGTACCGGCAGACTCGAAGCTTCAATGCCCGCGAAGAGTCTATCGCGGCCTGGGTCCGCGAGACCGAAATCGTCGCCCGAGGATTGGACGTAGACGAGTTCGACGAACAGCGGTTGCTCTCCTTCGTTCGACAAACTGAGACAGTTAACTCGGAGACGTGTAGACGAGATCATGGATCCAGTTCAAGAGATTTGCGCGGCTGCCGGTGTTGCCGTGGTCTGGGTGCCGGAGTTGCGGAATACGGGCATCAGCGGATGTGCGAGATGGCTGACGGAGAAGAAGGCTCTTGTCGGCCTAACGCTTCGGTACAAGACTGACGACCAGTTCTGGTTCACCTTTTTCCATGAAATTGGACACATCGTTCTTCACAGGAACAAGCGCTCGTTTGTTGTCGACAATGCGGCAGAGGACATGTCTGATCGGGTCGTTGATCCCGAGATGCAACAGTATGAATCGGAGGCCAGCCGCTTTTCGGCCGATACACTGATTCCACCGAGCGCACTCGGCGAGTTCCTGAGAAAGAAGAGTTTTACGAATGAAACCATCCACGATTTTGCGGAAACGATCGGTGTCGGGCCCGGAATTGTCGTCGGTCGGCTGCAGCACGACGGCATCCTGGAGCGGCACCAGGGCAATGCCCTTAAACAGAAGCTTGGCTGGAGATTTCCAGACGAGAAATGATGAGTATGGTTGGAAAGATTTATATAACCCGTCACGGCTACGACCCTGAACAAGGTAGGCACGTAAAGGACCCGTATCTAGGCCCTTGCCCCACACTCGGCGCCTGTCAACCTGACATCAGAAATACATTAGAAAAGGGCTGGGAGTCTTGGGTACATCTCCGAACTGTTCTCCCGGATCAAGCCCTCCAGGGCAAAACGTTTCTAGGGTCTGCCCGCTTCCGCCAACGAGGGCGGTCCGCCCCTGCGTTTTGCAACGATGGAAGCGGCGGCGGCGGTAAACTTAGCCTGGGCGACCCGTTGACGATATTGGAACCTAACACACGTGGCCGCCAAGCCGCGAATAGTGGTGCTCACGGCTACTGGGCGGACCTTCGATGTGGAGAGGTGGCGATCACCCAGTGACAGATGACCTTAAAGAGCTCCTGCAGCAATACGGTGTCCTTACAGTGAGTTTGTCTCAGTTGGCAAGGGAACGTCCAGGATCTCAGTACGAATCCCTCGAAGAGCACTACAAGAGTTTGGGCGGCTCCTACTTTACCCTGCGTCAGACGCGCTTGCCGCCCGATGAGCATGCGTTGGTAGTAAGGATCAGCAAAGATGGAGAGACGCGGTTTTTGGAAGAGGGCCAACATGACGTCACCTTCGCAGATGAAGAGGGTAAGAAGATGGGCGTCGTGACCGTATGGGAACTACCCGAGGACGAATTTTGGTTTTTTCGAGCATTTCGCCCCGCGTTGTTCGGGCTAGAAAAGAACCTACCAGCTTTTCTTTTCGAAATGGGTGTCACTCATGCTTACGCAATGTTTGAGGGCTACTTATCGGAGATTCTCCGCGCGCGGCTTCGTCAACATCCCCGATTAATGGGCGGCCAGCGCGATCTCAAGTATGAACAAGTATTCGCGGCCGAATCAAGAGAAACGCTGATCGAGGGAATGATCGAGCGTGAAATGAAGGAGTTGATGTACTTGGCGTTACCGGATCTCTTGCGAAAGATGCGAGATCAAATGGGATTTAAGCCACTCTCCGACGAACATGATGGACAGGTGAACTACCTGTCTCTACTGAGAAACTGCTTGCTACACAATCGGGGCAGGGTTGACTTAAAGCTCGCCAGTTACCGGCCGGCACTTCAGAAAGGCGAAAAGATCGGCGTAAGCGAAGAGGATGTTACAAGCGCAGTGAACGTCCTGCGAAAGTTCGCGTACCAGATCGATCAGGCTTTCGAAGCGGGAGACCCAACACTAGCGGGCCGGGTGGCGGGCCAGCCCACCCCTTCCTGACTTCCCAGACGGGGTGGCCTCCTTGTCGCGTTCTGTGCGACAGGGTGGGGAGCCTGTCTGGTGGAACTTGCGCAGACACCGGCCGCGGTCAAATCTCTTTCCCCAAGTTTTGCCGACACGAGCCTGCCCACCGCACTCACTCAATTCCCAGCTCCTTTGCCAACGCCTTCCACTTGCCATCCACCAGCGTCTTCGTCTTTGCATCCATCACAATCTCATCCGGCCAGGGGCGGGTGAAGCCTTCGGTGGGCCATTTGCGGGTGGCGTCGATGCCCATCTTGGAGCCGTAGTTGGCCAGGCGGCTGGCGTGGTCTAGCGAATCGACGGGGCCCAGGGTGAATTGGATGTCGCGCTCGGGATCGATGTGGTTGAGAACCTTCAGGGTTACGTCGGGGAGGTTTTGAACGTCTACGTCTTCGTCGACGATGATGATGACCTTGGTGAACATGGCCTGGCCAAGCGACCAGATCGCGTTCATCACTTTGCGGGCCTGGCCGGGATAGGACTTGCGGATGGAGACGATCATCAGGTTGTGGAAGACGCCTTCAATGGGAAGATTGATGTCGATCAATTCAGGGATGGTGAGGCGCATGAGCGGGAGGAAGACGCGCTCGACGGCTTTACCCATGTAGGCGTCTTCCATGGGGGGCTTGCCGACGATGGTGGTCGAGTAGATGGGATCTTTGCGGTGGGTAATGCATTGGACATGGAAGACGGGGTATAGATCGGCTAGCGAATAGAAGCCGGTGTGGTCGCCGAAAGGGCCTTCGGTGCGGAGTTCGTCGAGGTTGACGTAGCCTTCGAGGACGATTTCGCTGGTCACGGGGACTTCGAGATCGACGGTCTCGCACTTGACTAGCTCGACGGGGGCGGCGCGGAGGAATCCGGCGATTAGATATTCTTCGATATCGGGAGGAGCGGGGACGATGGCGGAGAAAGTTACGGCGGGGGCGGTGCCGATGGCGACGGCGACTTCCATGCGGCCGGTCGGGTGATTTTCTGCGAGGACTTGGCCGCCGGAGGTGCGGGCCATGAGGTCTACGGCTGCGGAGTTCCCACTTCTCGCAAAAGAGGCGAGAAGTGGGGCACCCTCTTTCGTGGTGGTGCCGGCAGATCCGCTTCCGGCATTTCGCAGGGCTTGGCGGTAGTGTTCGGCGGCGACTTTCTGGCGCTGCCAATGCGCCCCAGTTGTTTGGCCGTCGTAGACCTGGAGGCGGTACATTCCGACGTTGCGTTTGCTGGAGTTGGAGTCGCGGGTGACGACGCAGGGGAGGGTGATGAAGCGTCCTGCATCTTGCGGCCAGCACTGCAGGATGGGGAAGTCGAGGAGGGAGAAGTTCTCGCGTTTGATGATTTCTTTGCAGGGGCCGGTGGAGACGGTTTTCGGGAAAAATTTCCCGGCTTCAGCGAGGAGGGGGAGCATTTTGAGTTTGTCGAGGAAGCCTTGCGGGGATTTGAGGTCCATGAAGACGCGGATGCGGTCGGCGAATTCGTCGAAGGAGTTCACGCCGAGAGCAAGCTTCATACGGGCTTCGGAGCCGAACTGGTTGATTAAGACTTGCGAGCCGGGGTGGTTTTTTATGTTTTGGAAGAGGAGTGCGGGGCCTCCGGGCTCGCCGGTTTTCGACTTGCTGACGCGGTCGGTGATTTCGGCGATTTCGAGGATGGGATCGACTTCGGTTTGGATGCGTTTGAGTTCGCCGGCGCGGTCGAGGGCGGCGATCCATTGGCGGAGGTCGTCGAAGGGCAAGGGGATCTCCTGAGAACGAATGATTATAGCGGGTTGGAACAAAGACTTTAACCACAGGGGGCGCCGGGGATCACAGGGTAAACCTCTTACAGTTTGGAGCGGAGCATGGTGATTACGTCGTCGGAGGTGATGACGCCGACTAGTTTGCTCTGTTCGTTGATGACGGGGAGGGTGATGAGGTTGTATTTGTCGAAGAGTTCGGCGACTTCATCGTCGCTGGTGGCTTCATGAGTGGAGAGGAGCGGCTCGGAAGTGAGCGAGAGCAGCGGAGTGTCGGGCTGGGCCAGCACGAGTTTGGCGAGGGGGACGGCGCCGGCGAGGGTGCCGTGGGAGTCGACGAGGTAGATGGTGCCGACGGTTTCAACGCCGCCCTCGAATTCGCGGAGGACACCGATGGCGTTTTCGACGGTGGCCGCGACAGGGAGCGCGAGGAACTCGGTGGTCATGCGCCCGGCGGCGGTTTCTTCGCGGTGCTCGAGGAGTTCGACGACTTCCTGGCTGGCCTCGGGCTTCATCTCGACGAGGATTTGCTCGGTGCGATCCTGCGAGAGATCGCCGAGGAGGTCGGCGGCGGCATCGGGATCCATTTCCTCGACGATATCGGCGGCGCGTTCGGAGTCGAGGGATTCGACGATCGACTTCTGGATGTTGGGCTCGACTTCCTCCAGGGTCTCGGCGGCGACATCTTCGTCGAGAGTGCGGAAGACGGCTTCACGCTCGTCGGGTGCAAGATCTTCGACGATGTCGGCGATATCGGCGGGATGCAGCGTGGCCAGGCCTTCATGAGAGATTTTGAGTTTGATGCGGCGGGCGGGATCGGTCTCGATGAGGTCGACAAAGCTCCAGGGGATGCTGCGGGGAGGAATTCTTTGCAGCAGGAGGTGGAGAGCGGCGCGAGGGGCGAGGCCGCGCAGGAGGCGGCGTAGAGCGCCACGGGCGCCGATGTCGACGGAGGAGACCCGCATGGTGGCGTGAGCGCGTCCGGCTTCGAGGACGGAGTCGATCTGAAGTTCGACGTCGTTGACGCGGACGACCTTGCGTCCATTAATGTCGATGACCTGCTGATCGAGAAGATCGCGTTCCAGGAGAAACAATCCTTCGGAGCCGTTGGCGGCGAGCCAGTCGGCGGGACTGGTGGAAGCGTGAATGTTGGCGTCTATAGCGGAGATGGCGGAGAAGGGAAGAACGCGGTCGCCGGATCTGGTTTTGACAATGAGCGAGGCGATGCGGGTGCGGTCTTCCTGAGGGGCCAGGGTGACTTCGCGCACGTGGCCCGTCGCCGCGCCGGACGGGTCATATACCGTGGCGCCGAGAAGCTCGGAAAGAGGCAGCGTGGTCATCCCGGTAGAGCATAACGGAGTTTGGCGGGAGAGAGAAATGATTTATGGGGGGGAGGAAAACTCTTTTGGTTCGCGCGACGGGCGGTTAGGGGATCGGAATCAGTTGGGATCAAATCGGCGACGCGCAGGCGGGCTATAATTACCGGCTTGCCCTCGCAGTCCTGCAATATCAAACGACGGGTATTTAGTCGGCCGCCATACCCTGTGCCTCTGGCTCGAATTGCGGTGGTTGGGACAGGGAAGCTTCAGGCGCCATTTGTCCGCGCAGTTCCGCTTCCAGGGCGGCCAACTGCGCTTCGATTTCTCCCGTTGCTTTGCGCTTGCGGATGACTTCTTCGCGGTAGCGCCGCAAGAAGTAATCGATGGTCTCGACACGGATCTTGATCGAGCCCGAGGGCTTGTTCTCGTCGAGATCCTTGAAGCAGAAGTACGGAGTGCCGGACTGCTCGATAATCCCCTCGACCACGCCGTAAATGGGCGCGTCGTGGCCGCATTTGAAGCTGGAAACTTCCAGCGCTACCAGGTTGGGGTGACGCGCAGTAAACTTAGCCGCCCAGACCTTGTGGTTCGTGCTGCAGGAATACGAATTCTTCCAGGCGTCCGTGATATCGAGTGGGTGACTGATAATTCCCGCGCGAACTTCTTCGCCGAACAGGCGCTCCAGCATGTCTTCATCGAGGGGCAAAGTATTTTGCGAAAAGATTGGGTAGCCCAGCTTCTGGAACTCTTCCATGATTTCGTGATTCAGGCCGGGGTCGTGATGATACGGCCGGCCCAGCATCACGATGCCGATGCGATCTTCGCGTTCCAATTGGTCGAGAACCTGGCGGGCGCGCTTGCGGATGCTTGCTTCGTAGTCCGCCAGCGCTTTGTAGCCGACTTCGACGGCGCGGTCGTTTTCTTCCTGCGACAAACCCAGGAAGGGTTGCCAGGCCTGCAGCATTTGATGAGCAAACAATTTGCGGTCGGCGAAGTTCAGAACTGGATCCAGGTATTTTACGTTGTGCTCGGCAAAGACATCGTTCTCTTTTGTGAATGCGGCCTTCACCGTTTCCGGCGTCGCGGTCACGGTTGGACACGCATTGGCGGCCACGATTTTCACCAGCGGAGAAGTCAGCACATCGTACATGGGGAAGAAGATCACGTTCAGCGGTTTTTTGCGGTGCTTCTCCTGGATCAAGTTGTAAACGTGGGAAATGCCAATTTTCGCCGGGAAACAGGGATCGATGGCTCCGCGGCTTGCGCCCGCGCGGTAGAGATCGGAACTGGTGTAGTCGGAATAGACAATATTTTCCGGCTGCACGCCCAGGCTCTCAAGATATCCGTTGAAGAGGGGCGAGTAGGTATAGATATTTAGCACGCGCGGGATGCCCACGCGAATCTTCTTGCGGTTTTGCATGAGCGGAATGCGCTCTTTGCCCGACTTGTTCCAAAATTTCGTCAGTGGAATGGGATCGGCTACATTCTTCGCGTTGACTGGGCGGAAAACCTCGTGGGCCGCGAAGTCTACAAAGTTGGGGTACTTGTCCTTGATCTCATCGATCCCCGCCTTGATGTCCTTCATGTCGTTGACATCTTCGACCAGGCCTTTTTCGCAAGTGGCGATGATCAACCGCTGCTCGCCGTGCATCAGGGGAACCTTGGTGACTTTCTGGATCGGCACAAAGGCGAGATCGTCCTTGGGCGCGGTGCGAATGTCGATAAAGGTGCGGAGGCAATTGTTCTTGCAGAAGTTGCAGCGCGTCGCTTCATTGCGCGTGGTGCGGTACTGGATTTTCCGCACCGCATCCAGGCCGACGAACGTGGTTTGCAATCCGTTGCGCCACAGGCGGAGAGATTCAACTGCGGCTCCGATTGCGCCCGATTCGCCGCAGAATTCGTGAACAATAATTTCCGGCTTCTTGCCGGCAGCGCGGAAGCTGTTGTGAATGAAGTCCACTTCCGCCTTCACCACGGCCATGTTGTTTTGCGTTCCACCTTGTAGAACGAAACGCGTGCCCAGCGCGGCGAGATTGGGAATGCTGGCCACGTACAAGAACACGTTCTTGGGAAGAACCGCGGCCAGGCCCGCCAGGATTTCCTCCGCCCGCCAGCCTTGCCGCTGGAAATTCACGATGTCCGATTGCATGAAGACGGCGCAGCCGTAGCCGAAAATCGGCATGGATTGCGCGGAGAAAGCCAGATCGGCGTACTGTTCAACGCCCAAGCCAAAACCTTCCGCCGTGGACTGAAGAAAATATCCGTTGCCTGCCGAGCATTGCGTGTTCAGCTTGAAATCTTTGACGCGGCCGTTGTGCAGGATGATGATTTTGATATCCTGCCCACCCACGTCGACGATGACGTGCGGATCTTCGTAGAACTTCAGCGCCGACTCCGTGTGGGCCACGGTCTCCACCAGCGCGACGTCTGCGTGCAAAACGTCCTTCAAAATATCCTTCGCGTAGCCGGTGGTGGCGACTCCCAGGACTTCCAGCTTGGCTTTTTGCGCTTCCACTTGGCCGCGCAGGTTCTCGAACATCTCAATCGTGTCTTGAATCGGATTTCCATTCGAGAGCTGGTAAGCCTTGCAAAGGATGTCGCCCTTTTCGTCGATCAACACGGCCTTGGTCGAAGTGGAACCGCCGTCGACGCCGATAAATCCGGCGACCGTCTGGTTGGTGTTGAACGTTGCGGGAGTGAAGTGCTTGCGGCGGTAGGAGACTTTGAACTCGTCGAGTTCGGTGTCGCTGGTGGTTAAGCCTTTGGCACCGGACTTGGCCTTCTCTTCCTGACGTCCAAAGTCGATGTAGTGGACCAGCTGTTCGTATCCGTGGTAGCAGCCGACGCAGTCTTCCTCGCTCCTGCCGAATTCAATCGCGCCCATGGCGGCGAAATATTGTGCGTTTTGCGGAACCTTAATGAGATCTTCCGGCTTGGCGCCGTCGGGGATCGCGACCTTGCGCTCCTGCCACATGCGGGGAATATTGGCCTGCCAGGCCTCGCGCATGCCTTTGATGAAACTGTTCGGTCCGCCCAGCAACAGTACATGAGGCCGCAGCGTGTGGCCGCGGGTCAGGACGCTCAGGTTCTGCAGCACGATCGCCTCGAACAGCGAAGCCATCAACTCATCCGGCGGGGTGCCCACTTTTTGCAGGCTGTTGATATCGGTCTCGGCAAAGACTCCGCACTTCCCGGCAACTTTATGCAGTTTGATTCCGAAATACTTCTGCTCGCAGAGTTCCAGAGGAGGAATTTTCAGTTTGGCGTTAATTTTGTCGATGACCGCGCCGGTTCCGCCGGCGCACTTGTCGTTCATCGATGGAATTTTCTTCTTGCGGCCAGTTTCGTCGTCGTCTTTGAATACAATGATCTTCGCGTCCTGACCTCCAAGTTCAATTACCGAATATACTTCCGGATGCATCTTCTCCACGGCGAGCGAAACTGCCGTGACTTCCTGCACAAACTTCGCGCCAATCTGATCGGCAATTCCACTGCCGCCCGAGCCGGTCATGAACATGCGGGTGTTGTGCCGGTTGATGCCAACCTCTTTTTCCATGCGCCGCAGGAATTCCAACGACTTTTCCGGCTGCTTGGTCTCGTGGCGCTGGTAATCCTGCCAGAGCACCTCGTCGCTAGCGGCGCTCACCACCGTGGCTTTGACCGTGGTCGAGCCCACGTCGAGTCCCACCAGGAATTCCGTGTGATGATTGTGCGGCTTTTGTGGAGGAGCGGGAGCTATACAAAATAGCTGCGGTTTCTTTTCGTGTTCCAGATGGTCGTGCATCATTTCTCCGAAAAGTGGCAAAAGGCGCTGTTAAATTGTGTTGACCGCCATCTGGCTGGCAGAACCAATCCATAACAAGATGGCGGTCATTATTAGTCTAGTCTTATGCGGCGTTCGGCACCGCGATCCCAGGAACACGCGAGCGCTTCCATAAGCGCGTGCTCCTATCCATCCGGTCGCTCACGTGCAAAATGAATTGGGCAGCAGTTCCAGCTACGCCTTCACGGTGAGGCACAGGGTAGAAAGGCCGCCGCAATTCAGGATGTTCGGCAATGTACTCGCGAATTTCGTCGAGGCTCTTCCCGGTCGATTTCAGGCATTGCTCAAACTCGGTCTTGGCTTTGAGTTTCGCTTCGCCGAGCGCCATTTGTACGCGGCTATGAGCGTTCACTTCGCCTTCGCCGGAGGTTTCGATCGGCAGGAAGATCATGTCTTTGAACTTGTTGATAACTGCCGATTGCACTCCATCGGACTGCGAAGAAGGCATGCAGCCGAAGGGCTTCAGCGCCAGCACCATGTGGCAGAGCTTATGCACGGTGTAGTAAACGTTCTTGCCCACTTCCAAGTGACCTTCGCCGCCTCGCGCGAACTGGTTGTAGAAGGGATGGGCCATCTCGGCCAACTCCGTCTGCGGGACTAAGTGGTGAGTTATGCCGCCCATGCTCTTGATGGTGCGGTGATAGAAGTATTTCCAGGCGCGCTCACCGAAGCCAATGCCCCAGAGCTTCTTGTGCAACCCGATATAGTTCGCAAAATTCTTCTTGGCTTCATACCACTCCGGATTGCGGTGCGGGCGGTTCACCGGCCACTTCGCAATCGCATGCGCTTTCGCCTGATAGAGCAGGTAAGCGACCCAGGTAGCGATGGGTTCCACGACCACTTGAGCGCCTTCGCGTTCGAGAAAATCGAACATGTGGAAGTTGCCGTCGCCCTCCGTGATCTGCGCCCAGAACTCGCCCGTGATCTTTACCACGGGCTTGACTTTGGTGCGGTCCACTTCGATGCGGTCCATGCGCTCGCGGGTGGTATGCAGGGCGTTTAAATAGTCCTTGCCCCACATGTGCTCGTGCATCTTGCCAAAAACATTGGCGGTGTTTCTCAGGATTTTGTTGCCCTTGAATTTTGGTTTGAGCCAATTGGGCGCGCGCTGCTCGATCTCGAAAGAGTCGCGATTCCTGAGGTCATCGCACAGCCCGTCCACCATTTCCCGGAATACGCGGTTGGTTTCGCCTTTGGTCACTTCGAAGGGGCGAATCTGGTAGATCAGGTCGTTGATCACATCGCCGAGATGCATGGCGTTGAGCATTCCGAGTCCGAAGTCGATGGTGAATTTCAGGCCGGGCTCGCCGGAGGCGGCTTTGATTCCATCGCTGTCCTTGAACAGCAGCACGCGAAAACCGTCGAACCCGGCGTTCTTAAGCGCGAAGCGATATTCGGCCTCGTACATGCCGAAGCGGCAGGGACCGCAGGAGCCCGCGGTGAAGAAGACGAAGTTGTTCAGAATTTTGTCGCGCGACAGCCCTTCCTTCTCCAGAAACTGTAAGTACTGCACGAGATTGCCCACCGTGAAATAGGTGGGATTACACTGGCCGTTGTTACCAAACTCTTTGCCGGTTTGGAAAGCCGCCACATTGGGTACGGGCAGCTTCTCACACCGGTAGCCGCAGCCCTGGAAAACGGCACGGATCAGATCCTCGTGCTTCCAGGTAAAACCGCCAAACAAAATCGTTACGCGATCACGCTCCTCGGCGGTGAACGCCCTTTCTACGGGACGATGAAAATGAGCGGGCTGGTCCAGACCAGCGATCTTGCGCAGCCGGTCGCGCTCGGCTTCCAGGCGTTGTTTGATTTCCCGATCGTTGTCGATTTGCACGAGATTGGTCGCCATTATCTTCCTCCCGCGGATGCGGTGTTTTGACGTTTCTTTAAGAGAATGCGGACAGCGGAAAGGTTGTCCGCGTTGCGGCGGCAGAAATTGGAGAAGCTAGAATTTGAAGAAGCGGAGTTGAAGAAGCAAGAAGGGCGCAGGCTTACGTCTGTACTTGCGTGAGTACTTCGGAAGCTGCGAGATAAAACCAACAGAAACTCCTACAACGTGTTACAGGAGGTTCGATGTGTGCGCTGGCGAGAGCCGTAAGCCACGGGTCCCGGAGCGCCGGATACGCGACAATGTTCCTTGTTCCTTATTCCCGTCTAACGCAAGCGGGGGACACCCCGATATGCATGGGCCCGAATGAAGCCGTCGCTTCTGCGCGAAAGCCGGCAGTCCCGCTAGAAAACATGGGCAGCCGATTCGACGCACCCCACTCAAACGACTGTTGAGTCTTTTTAGCAGAAATGGGGGTTGTGATTCAAGTTGGAAAGCAGGAGGGATAGTGGACTAGTCTCAAACTGGTCCGCTACGATCGGGAACTCTGGAGTGGAATATAGAAGATCGCAAAGATGGGGAGTGAAGCGTGATCCTGGTCTTGATGGGTGTGAGCGGCGTCGGCAAGACGGTCATCGGCGGGTTGCTCTCCGCCCGCACCGGGTGGAAATTCGAAGACGCCGACGAGTATCACTCGGAGGAAAGCCGGCAGAGAATGGCCGCGGGCATTCCGCTGACCGATGCCGACCGCGGCCCGTGGCTGATTGTGCTGCACGAGCGCATGATGCATTACTGTAAGAATGGCGAGAACGTAATTTTGGCCTGTTCGGCGCTGAAGCGGCAGTACCGCGAGCTGCTGGCGGGCGGCTTCGCAAAAGGCGAAATGCGCTTTGTCTACCTGCACGCGCCCAGCGCTTTGATCAAAGAGCGCATGAAGTCGCGGCACCATCCCTACATGAACCCCGACCTGCTGGAGAGCCAACTGGCAACGCTTGAGGCGCCTTCCGAGGCTTGGCCCATCTCCGTTGCCGGAGGCCCGGAGGAGGCGGTCGAGGAGATCCTGACCCGGCTGCGCGAAGCGGGTTTGCTCACGCCCGGAGCGCCGGAACCATGATCCCGCGTCATGATCAAAGTAGCGAGTCCGTGTATCATCGCCCCATGGCCGCCTCGCCGGACGTGACCGTGTTCATCCTCGCCGGTGGCCAGAGCACGCGGATGGGCAGGGATAAGGCGTTTGTGGAGTTCAATGGCCACCCTCTGCTGACAAGGGCTCTGGACTTGGCGCGCTCGGTTGCTTCCGACGTGCGCATCGTTGGAAGTAAGGATAAAGAGAAGTTTGCGCCGTATGCCCCGGTGGTGGAAGACATATTCCGGGACTGTGGTCCTCTGGGCGGAATTCATGCCGCATTGCGGGCTTCGCCGACGGACCTTAATCTGATGCTGGCTGTAGACATGCCTTTTGTCTCGTCGGCGTTCTTGCAGTACTTGATTGACCAAGCGAGGATCGACCAAACGAGGATCGGACAGGCGCGAACTACAGCCGATGCCAGCGTGGTGGTGCCCCGGAGTGGCGGCCTTTGGCAGCCGCTTTGCGCTGTTTACCGCCGGGACTTCGCCGATGCGGCTGAGGCGGCCTTGCGGGCTGGACGGAACAGGATCGACGTGCTCTTTGCAGCGGGTAAGACCCGGGTGATTGAAGAAGAAGAAATGGAGCGCGCCGGATTTTCGCGCGACCTCTTCCGCAACCTGAATACGCCCGAGGAATTGGAGGCGGAATGAAGAGCCTGAAAGCCTACAAAACGGCCTGAGTCCCGAAAGCCAACAGAATGCCCGAAACTGTAAATCATCCCTACATCGAATTCCGCGAGGTCTCCAAAGCCTTCGGCGAGAACGAGGTTCTGGATCGCGTCAGTTTTGACGTGATGCCCGGCGAGACGGTTTGCATCCTGGGGCGGAGCGGAGTGGGTAAGTCGGTTTCGCTGCAACTTCTCATGGGTTTCCTCAAAGCGGATTCCGGCAGGGTGATTGTCGCCGGCGAAGATATTACCGGCTTTTCGGAGCAACAACTGGAAGCCGTGCGCAAGAAAGTCACCATGGTTTTTCAGAACGGAGCGCTCTTCGATTCGCTTACGGTGGGGGAAAATGTAGCGTTTCCGCTGCGCGAAGGCAGGGACTTGTCCGAAGAACAGACCTCGCAGATCGTCGATGGCTTGCTGCAAATGGTCGGCGTAAAGGAAATGCGAGACCTGTTGCCCTCCGATCTGTCAACGGGGATGAAGCGGTCAGTGGCCATTGCCCGCGCTCTGGCCGCGCGCCCCGAGTGCATTCTTTACGACGAGCCCACCACCATGGTCGATCCTCTGATGGCGCAACTGCTCGGCGATCTCATCAAGCGCCTCAAGCTTCAATTGAGCCTGACCAGCATCGTCGTCACCCACGACATGCGCCTGGCGAAGAAACTGGCCGACCGCGTAGTCTTTCTGTACGAAGGCCGGGCGATTTTCTTCGGCACCTCGGCGGAGATGGAAAAATCCACTGAGCCTATCGTGCAGGAGTTTTTGGAGCTGGACGAGCTGAAGATCGGAGGCTAGAGGCTGTGCTCAGGGGTTCCTGGGGCGCTGGGACTGCGCTCGGGCAGTCATTTCGCCCTGGCGTAGCCGCTGCAAGTAAGAACCGGAAGCCGGGGATATTTCGCAAACCGCGGGTCGGTGAAGGAAAGCTGGCATTGCACGAACGTCGAGCCCCGGTCGGATGCGATCATGCGCGCATGCACGCAATCGCCGCAGAGTCCGGGATTGTTGCCGGCAATTCGAGATGGCACACTCCCGGCGTCATGCATAGTCACGAAATCAAGTCCGACCAGTCATAAACATCACTGACCACTAGCCACTGACCCCTGACCCCTGGTCTCAAAATCCCTGCCGCACCAATTCTTCCACGGTGAGCCAGTTCTCCGCCGGTTCTCCGGTCATCATTTTCTCGACATATTTCGCAATCAGGTCCGCTTCCAGATTGACGGGATCGCCGGGCTGCAGCGAGTTGAGGTTGGTCATCTCCACGGTGTGCGGGATGATGGCAATGGTGCAGCTCCTGCCTTCGAGCTTCGCCACGGTGAGGCTGATGCCCTCGATGCAGATGGAGCCCTTGTAGACGGTGTATTTCTCTACTTCACGGGGCAACTCGAGGCGCAGCCAGAAGTTTTCCGAGTCGGCGATGCGCTCCAGGGCGATGAGCTTGCCGACGCCATCCACGTGGCCTTGCACGATGTGGCCGCCGAAGCGGCCATCCGCCTTCATGGGCAGTTCCAGGTTGACAAGCGCGCCCTCGTTCATGCGCGAGAACGAGGTGAGTCCCCAGGTTTCAGGAGCTAAATCGGCACAGAATGAACCTGGCTTGATGCCGAGCGCGGTGAGGCAAACGCCGCTGACCGCGACGCTGTTGCCGGGTTTCAATTCTTTCGGCGTACTCGTGGCAGTAATAGTAATGCGGCGATTCTCGCCGCGCTGTTCGATGCGGGTGACGCGCCCTACTTCTTCAACGATGCCGGTAAACATGAGAGCCTCCAGCGAAAGGATATGACAATCATAAATCCACCACGGAGGCAACCTTCGGCTTCGCTCAGGTCAGGCTCCGCCACGGAGAAAGGATCTTTCTTGTATTTGGTTCGCTCCGTGCCTCTGTGCCTCCGTGGCGAAGAGGCTCACTCCTCGTATGGATTACGCAAATATCCTTCCACCGCAAAGTCATCCCCGAAGCGGTGCAGGTGGAGATGCTTTACCAGCGGAGCCGCGTCCATTTGGCTGAAGCCTGCGTCGCCAGCGAATGGAGTCGATCCCGCGCCTGCGAAAATCTTTGGAGCGTAATACAGAAAAACTTTGTCGACTATTCCAGATGACAGCGCCGTCCCGTTTACAGCCGCCCCGCCCTCGATCATTACACTGGTAATTTCGAGTTCACCAAGTCGCCGCAGAATCGCGTGAATATCCGGGCGGCCGTCCATAGCAGGGGGAAGGTGTTCGACTCCAACGCCGCGCGCTTCCAGTTCTCTCCTTTTCTTTTCCTCGCCGGTGGTACACACAACCAGCACGTCGTTCTTGCCGCTGCTCTGGTTCGCGGCGCTCTGCACCAGACGCGACTCCAACGGCAGCCGCAGGTGCGAATCGAGAATCACACGCAGAAGCGGGCGCCGCCGCGGATGGCCGCTACGATCGGTGAGCAAAGGATCGTCAGCCAGAATCGTCCCCACGCCCACCAGGATGGCGTCGCTCTGGTGGCGCTGTTGGTGCACGTGGGCACGTGCGGCTTCGCCGGTGATCCATCCGCCGGCGGGAATTCCTGGCGTGCGGTTTAACCGCGTGACGGTTGGCGGAGCGATCTTGCCGTCGAGAGTCATCGCAGACTTCAGGGTGACGAAGGGAACGCCGTGGTGGGTATAGCGGGCAAAGGCCTCGTTCAGGCGGCGGGCTTCCGCTTCGAAACGTCCAACTTCGACGTGAATGCCCGCGGCGCGCAACTTCTCAAGACCACGCCCGCTCACCTTGGGATTAGGATCGGGCATGGAAGCCACCACGCGATGAATTCCGGCGCCGATCAGAGCGTCGGTGCATGGAGGAGTGCGGCCCCGATGCGAGTGAGGCTCGAGATTGATATAGAGAGTGCCGCCGCGGGCCCTAGCGCCGGCCTCCTCGAGGGCGAGCACCTCGGCGTGCTTCACTCCATCATAAGTGTAAACACCTGTGCCCACGATGTTGCCGCGCGGGTCAACGATGACCGCACCGACGTAGGGGTTGGGCGAGGCTAGTCCGATGCCCTGACGGGCGAGATCAAGCGCGCGGTGCAGGAACTGCTCGTCGGTGGCGTGGTCGGGCATGGCGGAGAGGCCAAAGCAAATCCACCACGGAGTCGCGGAGTCACGGAGAAAGACTTTAGGGCTGCTTTTCTCCGTGGCTCTGTGTCTCCGTGGTAAAAACGCCTTCATTCGAACAGCGAATCCACAAATTCCTTTGGGTCGAACGGCAGCAAGTCGCCAACTTTTTCCCCCACGCCGACGAAGCGCACAGGCAGCCCCAACTCGCGCGAGATGGCGACCACCACGCCGCCCTTGGCGGTGCCGTCAAGCTTGGTCAGAACGATGCCGGTGACTCCCGCCGACTGCGTGAACAGGCGCGCTTGTTGCAAGCCATTTTGCCCGGTAGTTGCGTCCATGACGAGCAGCGTCTCGTGCGGCGCTCCCGGAATGATGCGTTGGGCGGTGCGGCGCATTTTTTCCAGCTCGGACATGAGGCTGGTCTTGGTATGGAGGCGGCCGGCGGTGTCGACGATTACGTAATCCGTCTTCCGCGCGGTTGCGGCCTGCAGCGCGTCAAACAAGACAGCCGCGGGATCGCCGCCGGGCTTGGTCTTGATCACTTCCGCGCCGGTGCGCTCGCCCCAAATTTCCAGTTGATCGATGGCCGCCGCGCGGAAGGTATCCGCCGCGCACATCAAAACGCTCTTGCCCTGCGATCGAAATACCTGCGATAACTTGCCGATGGTTGTGGTCTTGCCCGTACCGTTCACGCCGACTACCAGAATCACTTCAGGCGTGCCTTCTACTCTTTGGACGGGGCGGGTATTCGCCGCGTTGAGAATGGCCAGCAATTCTTCTTTTAGAAGGCGTTTGAGTTCCTGTACATCCTTGATCTGTTTGCGGTCGGCCTTGTCGCGGAGTTTGCCGAGGACTTCCTGAGTGGTCGTGGTCCCCAAGTCGGCACCGATCAGGGTGGCTTCCAGATCGTCCAGCGTATTACGGTCGATTTCCTTGCCGAGGGAGACGACTTCTTCAATCCGTTCGGCGAGGTTCTCACGCGTGCGCGTGACGGCCTGCTTCATGCGCTCGAAGAGTCCGGTTTTCTTTTCTTCGGTGCTGCCGAACAGAGTCTGAATCATGAAGAATCCTGAAGCTCGATTATAGCGGTCAGACGCGGGTGCGCCGTGGTTGGTGCGCAGAAGATAAGCGGAAGACGGCTAAACGGAGCTTCTTTCGAGCTGGGCGGATTCGGCAGCGAGAGGCGCCGGAGCGGGCCCAGGCGGCGGGACATTCGCAGCCGCATCCGCGGCCACGGGCCGCTTGATGGCGAGGCGCTGAATGCGAATCTCGCCGCGCCCGTAAACCGCCAACAGCGCTGCCACGGGCTCGGGATCAAGCCGCTTGCCGGCGAGATTCTGAATAATTTTCAGCGCTTCTTCGGGAGTATGCGCGTGCTGGTAAGGACGATTGGTGGTCAATGCGTCGAAAGTATCGGCCACCGCGATCACGCGCGCCAGCAGCGGAATCTGCTCGTCCTTGAGGCCGTAAGGATAGCCGCGGCCATCGAGAGCTTCGTGGTGAAGTTCGATACCGGGGAGCATCTCGGCGAGTTGGGTCACCGGACGCAGAATGTTGGCGCCCTTTGTGGTGTGGGTCTTCATGACCTCGAATTCTTCGGCAGTGAGCGCGCCCGGCTTCTTGAGGATGTGGTCTTCGATGCCAATCTTGCCCACGTCGTGGAGTTGCGCGGAAATCTGCAGCGTCTCCATAAAGGTGGCCGGCAAGTTCAGTTCTTTGCCGATCATCAGCGAGTAACGTGTGACCCGATCGGAGTGGCCGCGCGTGTAAGGATCTTTCTCGTCAACCGCGCCTGCCAGCATTTGGATCGAGCCCAGAAACAGCGCGCGATTTTCGTCCGCGGCCCGCTTCAAATCTTCCACGAACTGCTCGAGTTCCTGTGACATGGTGTTGAAGGTCTCGGCCAATTCGCCGATTTCGGTGCGGCTCCACAAGTGGACGCGTTGGGAAAAGTCGCCACGTGCCAGGGCGCGGCTGGACTGCGTAAGGATCTGCAGGGGATTCGTGATTCGGCGCGCCGCGAAAATACTCACGCCAATGCTCAGCAGCACGGCCAGCAGCGCCAAAAGGCGGGCGGTGCGTTGCATCTCGTAGACCCCGCGGTAAGCTTCGCGCTGCGGCTTCTGCACCACGACTGCCCAATCGAGCGTGGTGACCGGGCTGTAGGTGCCGAGCATCTCGACGCTGTTCTTGCCTTCCGTGACGTCGAATTCCTTGGTGGCGGCCAACTGCGCCTTGTTGCCCTCGTCGACAAAGTTGCGGACAATCTCAAGGCTCTTCATGTCCTGCCCGGTCACGTATTGCGGAGTGCCTGCGGCCACCAATCGACCTTGCGCATCGACCACATATGGAATCAGGCCGCCGCCGCTGACTTCATGCAGGCGGCGAATCAGGAACTGCAAATCCACCACCGCGCCGACCATCCCCAGAAACCGCCCGCCGTAGCTCACCGGACTGCTGACCAGCACGACCGTCCGCGAAGACTTGCCGTCTTCCACCTGCAGCGCCTGTCCGTTGTAAGCGCGGCCATCGCGGGCCGCATCGTACGCATGTTGCAACTCACGCTGCAGGAAAGCGTCCGGCGCAATGCGTCCGGCGGAGATTCCCTTCGCATCAGAGTTCAGCAGCGTGGCATAGGCAAGTTCATCGGAGGAAGAAACAAAATTTTCCAGCAGCGCGCGCAGCTCCGGAGCTTCAATGTTCTTGCTGCCGATGTCGCCGCCGCTCGCCACCTGAATTGCAGACGAAAGGTTGGCCAGCATCATCTTCAGCGAACGCTCGTGTTGCGAGAGATCGTCGGCCAAAGACCGGGTCACCGTGTTCTGCAGCAACATCTCGTTGGTTTTCAGCCGGTCGCGGTTGATGGCCTCCACTTGCGAGGAGTAGAAGTACATGGGGACGATGCTGATCACCAGTAGCACGCCCAGGATTACATATAGAATGGGGATACGCGCCGGATTGGGCGTCGGTGAAGACAAGTCGCTTCCCTGGCGTAGTTCGGAAGCGCCGTCGATCGAAGTGGCGGCGGATTTCACGGGTACCTATAAAAGTTTAGTGTGAAAGTGGCCGCTGGGAGCGGGAAACCGCGATCTTTGACATTACCAAAGTACCATTGAGAACAGGCGTCTGGCGCGGGTTTGGCAAAGAAAAGCACCGGCAGCCGGACGCCAATCACCGCCTTATGTTTTAAGCGTCTCGCTTTTTCCGCTGCGCGTCATCAGTTGATAAATCGCCTCGCGCGGAGCTTTGCCCTGGTGCAGGATGGCGTGCATCTGCTCGGTGATGGGCATCTCAACACTGCGCGCACGCGCCAGCCCCACCGCCGCCGTCGTAGTGAAAAGTCCTTCCGCAACCATGCCGTGCATGCCGGCAAGGATCTCCGGCAGCTTTCGTCCGCGGCCGAGTTCGACGCCTACGCTGCGATTGCGGGAGAGCCCGCCGGTGCAAGTTAGCACCAGATCGCCCAGGCCCGCGAGGCCGGCCATGGTTTCCGATTTGCCGCCACAGGCCACAACCAGCCGAGTCATCTCCGCCAAACCCCGCGTGATAAGTGCTGCCACGGAGTTGTGCCCCAGGCCGAGGCCGGCGCAAACGCCGGCGGCGATGGCGATCGTATTTTTCAGCGCGCCGCCCAACTCCACGCCGATGGGGTCTTCATTGGTGTAAACGCGAAAGCTGGCATTGCTGAATTCCTGCTGCACGGTGCGCGAGAGTTCGACGTCATGGGACGCGATGGTGATGGCGGTCGGATCTCCGCGCGCCGCTTCGAGCGCGAACGAAGGACCGCTGAGTGCACCGATCCGGAGCGGCGGGCGGTTGTCGCCCTTGAGCAACTGCGCGATCACTTCGGTCATGCGCAGCAGGGAGTTTTCTTCCAGTCCCTTGGTCGCGCTGACGATGAGCGTCTCCGGGTGCAGATGCGATCGCATCTGCTCGAATAACCGGCGGCAATGCTGCGAAGGCATCACGCTAACCACGATGGCGGCGCCCTCGAGCGTTTCAGCCAAGTCAGTGCACGGGGTTACACAGGCCGGGATCGACTGGCCTGGAAGAAACTTCTTGTTTACGCGCTGGCGTGCGATGCTTTCGCAAACTTCCTTTTCGTGAGCCCACAGCCGGACCTGGTGAGTCTCCTTGCGCCCCAGAACGATAGAAAGCGCCGTGCCCCAGGCTCCCGCACCGATGATCGCGACCTTGCTCATGCGCGCTTCGCTCCCACGCGATTTTCCGTTCCGGCCCAAAGCCGCCGCATGTTCCCCCGATGTTTAACAAGAATGAGCAGGGAAGCGAGCGACATCAGAGCCAAGCCCGTAGGAGAAAGATAAAACTGACCGATGATTCCAGCCGCGAGGGGAAAGACTGCGACCGCAACAATCGACCCCAGGGAAACATAGCGCGAGATAAGTACGACGACGATAAAGAGGCCTACTGCGATTAGCACCGCTTTCGGAGCAAGCAGCGCGAATGCGCCCAGACCGGTGGCGACTCCCTTGCCGCCGCGGAATTTCAGCCACACCGGAAACACGTGGCCGACAACGGCGAACAACGCTCCCAGCGCAAGTTGCTCGAGGTAGGGAATTGCAACGAAGTGGTCAGCCACCACGTAGGACACTGCCACGGCTGCAGTTCCTTTTGCCGCATCGAGCAAAAGCGTAGCGACTCCCAGCACCGGCGATTTACGGGAAACATTGGTCGCTCCGATATTTCCGCTGCCGCTTTGGCGTACGTCTTCGCCACGAAAGATGCGCACCAGCAGATACCCGAAGGGAACCGACCCCAGCAGATAGCTTACGGCGGCGATGACAAGCAATGTAAGCATTGAATCCGTATCGAGCTAGCGCAGGGTGAATCCCGCCAGCTTCGTGTACTTTGAGCCGGCAGGCGAAAGCTGGCTCTGGTACAGAAAAAACTCGCGGGCCGTCATCGTACCAAACTCCGGAGCAGGCAGGGCCGCAAGTTTTTCCTGCAAAGGCTGAAAGCGCTGGTTCGGACCATCGCTCTTTTGCTTGCGCGGCGAGCCGGAACCCTTTCCGCCGCGCCCGAGCGTGAGGTGCGCAGTATACTCGTGCTCTTCCTTAGGGATGTCGAGCGCCGCCAGTTTCGCGTCCACGATTGCCGCCAGAGAAGTCAGAGCGGGACCCGCTTCAATCCCCACCCAGAACACGCGCGGAGCGCGCACGGACGGGAAGAACCCGTAGCCGCGAAAGTTCATATCAACTGCGCCTGCCGCAATTGTTTCCAGCGCCCGCTTGATGTTCTCAACCTCTTCCTCGGATCGTTCGCCGATGAACTTCAACGTAACATGCAGCGATTCAGGCCGTACCCAGCGGGCGTCCGGGGCAAACCCGCGAACGCCGTCGAGGAAGCGGGCAATTCGACTCCGTATGTTGTCGGTGATATCGAGGGCGACGAAAAGGCGCATAGATGCTCTTAGCTGTCAGCTCTTAGCTCTCAGCTTGAACCATTGAGCGACGAGGCTCGAAGCTCCACGCTAAGAGCTAAGAGCTAAGAGCTTCCTTCACATCAACTTCTTGCGCACCATATCCAACGCCATGGTTGTCGCGAACCAGCGGATGCGTTTGCGATCGCCGGGGAATCGCCGCTCGATGACTTCGGTTCCGCTATCGCTGGCCAGCGCGTGGAACACCAGGCCTACAGGCTTCTCGGGCGTTCCTCCGGCGGGACCGGCAACCCCCGTGATGCCCACGCCGAGGGTTGCCTCGCAACGGTAGCGGATGCCCTCGGCCAGAGCCGCCGCCACTTCGCGGCTCACGGCTCCATGACGCTCGATCATGTCGGCGGGCACTCCCGCCAATTCGGTTTTCACGGAATTGGCATAGACGATCGCGCCGCCGGCAAAGTAGCGGGAACTGCCGCCCACCGAAGTAATTCTCTCGCCCAATAAACCGCCGGTACATGATTCCGCCACGGCCAGCGTGGCATTGCGCATCTGCAGCCAGTAGCCGACGATTTGCTCGAGCGACTGGCCGTCGCGCGAGTACACGGCATCGTCGAGCTCTTCCTCAACCGCATCGGCCGCTTCATCCACACGCGCTTGTGCCGCTTCCATGGTTGCGGCGCGCGATTTGAAGTGCAGCTCGATCTCTCCCGCTCCCGCCAAAATCGTAGTCTGCACATCGCCAAATCGTTTGTAGATGGGTGCCACGCGCGCATCCACATGAGACTCGCCCAGCATTGCGACCTTTAACACGCGGGTTGCCAGGAAGGCCGTAGGCAGCTTTGCCCGCAGCCGCTCACGGCACTCCGCCTCGAACAAAGCCTTGAGTTCGTGCGGAGGCCCGGGCAGCAGGATGACAATTCTTTCGCGTCCGTCGAATTTGCCGATGAGCCATTGTCCCGGCGCGGTTCCGTTGGCGTTGGGCAGGACCGTTGCGCCCTCAAGAACATCCGCCTGCTTGGCGTTATTGGGAGACATTTTCCAGCCACGCGCGGCGAAACGCTGCTCGATGCGGGCGAGAACGTCTTCGTCGCGACGCAGGGTAACGCCCAACGCTTCGGCCACGGCCTCGCGGGTCAGATCGTCTTCCGTGGGACCGAGGCCGCCGCTGAAAATCACGATCTCCGAGCGGAACAGAGCATGTTGCGCGGCTGCGACCAGGCGCGCAAAATCGTCCCCCACCACGCTTTTGAAAATGATTTCAACGCCGAGCTGATTCATCTGCTCGGTGAGATAGAGAGAATTTGTATCCATGCGGAAGGGGGTCAGCAACTCGGAGCCAACCGCGATGATCTCGGCGTTCACGGCTAAAAGTGTAAATGATAAAGGCAGTTCTCAGTTCTCAGCAATGCAGGTCAGGTTTTTCTGAGAACTGAGTACTGAGAACTGCCCTTAGCTACTCCGGCAGCAGCGGGAGTCCCTGAATGTTCCAGGAAAGATGATGCACCGCTTCCGTGGTCGCCAGAACCACGCTTCGCCCTGGCGCAAAGGCAAGTCCAACCAATCCGTGGCCCGAGACTTCCAAATTCGCCTTGCCATCCGGCGTGATCTTCACAATCCCGCGCTTGCCGGCGAGCGAAGCCGCGACATACAGATTGCCGGTCGAGTCGAAAGCCAAGCCCTGCGGGCGTCCCAGGCCGCGGTAAAACGTGTGTACCGTCCCCTGCGGATCGATTCTGTGTACGCAGTCGAAGCTCGATGTGGTGGGCCCAGTCACAAACAAATCTCCCTGCGGACCGAAGCCAAGGTGGTAAGCCGAAACGCTCGGTTCCAGAGTGGCGAACACGAACACCTGCTGGTCGCGGCCGATCTTGAAGACTGTGCCACTGCGGTCGCCCACATAGAGATTCTGATTTCGATCAAAAGCGATCCCCGTGGCGATTCCCATCCCCTCGGCATACGTGGTCATGGTTCCGTTCGGCGCCACGCGATACACCGCGCCGTCGTGGCGCGAGGAAACATACATCTGCCCCTGGCGATCGAAAGCGATCGAGGTTGCATTCATCATCTCCGCGACAAATGGCTTGACGGTGTAATTGGTATCGATCTTGAAAATTGCGACCGGAACCTTTTGGCCGCGCGAACCGGAGAAAGTCGCGTAGATGTTGCCTTGAGCGTCGAGCGCCGGATTGGTTACGGGATGCAGGTTCTCGGCGATGGGGACGGCCACCTTGACCGTGTGAGCGTTGCTCACGTGTCCATCGGCGGCCACGACCACCGGGCCTGAAGTCGCTCCCTCGGGAACGCGTGCGACGAGAAACGAATCCGCGCTGATCACGATTCCGCCCTCGACTTCGCCAAACTGCACGCGCGGACGCTGCCACTGCGGCGGCCGCAATCCCGAGCCCGCAATGCGGACTTCGCCTCCCGCCAGCGCCAGTACCGGCGAGACCGACTCGATGTGCGGTCCGCCGTTCACGTTTTTCTTGCCCAGGATGCGGTCGGAGAATCCCATGAGGAAAATACTCGCACTACTCTAACTACTCTAGAAGACACTATCTTAGAAGACCAAAGTGCAATAAGAGATGCATAACACCCAGCGCATAGAGGCCTGCGGCGATGTCGTCAAGCACGATCCCTGTACCTTCCGGGAACGCCTCCAATTGTCGCACCGGCGGCGGCTTGACGATATCGAAGGCACGAAAAAGTATAAATCCCGCCAGAAAAGATTTCCATGCCAGCGGCAAGGCGATCAGAGCCACAAGCTGACCGGCTACCTCGTCAATCACAACAAACTGCGGATCTTTCTGCCCTGAGCCTCGGGCGGCCCGCGTAGCCGCAGGTATGCCGATCAGCGTGACCAGCATGGCCAGGACGATGGCAACCGGTGTTCGCAGCGAAGGTGCAATCGCATGGGCCAGCGCCGCCCACAGTAGCACGGTTGCCAGCGATCCCCAAGTTCCGGGCCCGGGCCGCAGCCGCCCGATGCCAAAAAATGTGGCAATGAGAGTAGCCCATAGGGGAATCGGGCGGGTCGCCCCCGTAGCCTGCCCTGAGCTTGCCGAAGAGACAGCCGGCGGGACGCCGGCGCTACGGTCTGGTTCCGGAGTACGGTCTGGTTCTGGGGTATTTTTCACTAATCTTCGTCTGGATCTTCGGGAGTGTTCTCTCGAATCTGCTCTTCTGCATCCGTAAGCGGCGACGGAATCACATAAGCGCCGCTGGCCCATTTGCCCAGATCAATGGTGCGGCAGCGGCCGCTGCAGAAGGGAAATTCCGCGTCGCCGCTCTTGACGGCTTTCTTACAGATCGGGCAACGGAGCTTGAGCGCGCGCTTGCGAGGCATAGCCAGAGGATTTTCCAGTTCTTGCTAAGTCAAACGAGAACTCAAAACGAACAAGGCTCTTACAAAATCCTCGCCACCAGATCATAGTCGTGCGCTTCGGTGATCTGACAGCGATAAAATTCGCCCGCCTGGGGATCGGTCTCAGCCGGAAAGTCGTTCACGAAGACTTTTCCGTCAATCTCGGGCGCATGCATGGACGTGCGGCCCTCCATAAGCAGATCGGTCTCTTCCGACGTGCCTCCCAGCAATAGATCGAACTCCTGCCCTACCAGTGCCTTCTTTTTCTTCTTGCTGATCTGCCGTTGGATGCCCATCAGGTGTTTGCGCCTCCGCTCGATTTCGCGCGAGGAAAGCTTCTTACCCAATCCATACGCGTCTGCGCCTTCCTGGTCGGAGTAGGAGAAAGTTCCCATCCAATCGAATTGGGCCTCGCGCACGAATTCGCATAGCTCTTCGAATTCCTGCTTGGTCTCTCCGGGGAAGCCGACGATAAACGAGGTACGCAAGGTGAGGCCGGGAATCGCGCGCCGCATCTTGGCAATCGATCGCAGAAATACTTCCGCTCCGCCACCGCGCTTCATGCGCTTCAACACGGTCGCCGATGCGTGTTGCAGCGGCACATCCATGTAGGAGCAAATCTTTTCGTGAGTTCCAATCGTCTCCAGCAGCTTGCCCGTGATCTTATTCGGATAGGCATAAAGGAAACGGATCCAGCGCAGGCCTTCAATCTTGGCCAGTTTCTCGAGCAGCAGCGCCAGACCATCCTTCAGGCCGAATTCTTCGCCGTAACAGGTTGTGTCCTGCCCGATCAGAGTGATTTCCCGTACGCTGGTCTCGGCCAGCCGCTCGGCTTCAGCTATCACCGACTCGAACCGCCGCGAGCGAAATTGTCCGCGCAACTGCGGAATGATGCAGAAGGTGCATGGATGGTCGCAGCCTTCCGCGATCTTGATGTAGGCCGTGGATTTCGGAGTGGCCAGAATGCGGGGCGTCTCGTTGTCGTACAAATAGTTGGGCAAGTCCGCAATGGCGCCATCCCATTGCCCACGAGAAAATCGCCCCTGCGCCGCTCTTGCGTTGCCTTCGGCCCGGGAAGGCAACACCACGAATGGGGAATTGCCCCTTGCCGGAGCAGGAGCGGGGGCCACGCCCGTCGCCGCCAGAATATTTTGCAACTCTCCTGTGCCCACGACCGCATCCACTTCAGGAATGCGCTTGCGGATTTCGTCGCGAAAGCGCTCGACCAGGCAGCCGGCCACTACCAACCTTTTCGCCCGGCCCGAGGTCTTATGCCCGGCCATCTCCAGAATCGTATTCACCGATTCCTGCTGCGCGCTCTCGATAAACGAACAGGTGTTCACTACAATGACGTCGGCGTCCTCGGCTCGGGGCGTGAGTTCGGCCCCGGCCCGCGCCAGAAGGCCCATCATCACTTCGCTATCGACCAGGTTCTTGGGGCATCCCAGGCTCACAAAGCCTACTTTTTGCGGACGCGCAGGCTGGGTGTTGTCTTCCGCCACCACAATGGTTTTTTCGCTGGGACGCGGGATAGTGAGGTTCTTCGAGGGCATGCAATCTGCTTATTTTAACATTTTCCAGCGCCGGACTTTCTGCCAGGGCTCCATGCTGCTGTTCTTCGATGTGACCCTGGGCACCATGAAAAACAGCAACCTGTGGATTAAAACTTTACGCTTCATGCTACGCTAAGTTACCGAAGAGAAGCAGTTATCCCGCATCCTGGAGGGGAAATGTCTGGGAAACAGGCCGTACTCGCAGTCCTGCTATTGGAGGTGTGTATCCTGGGGGGCTCTGCCGCAGCCCAGGACGAGAAAAACGAATTGACCGGGATGATTGGCCGTATCTTCATCAGCGATCAAGGGATTCGGGGGCCCAACGCGCCCACCGTCGATCCCGTTGTGCACTCCGGCAAAGGCTTCACCTTCGAAATCAACTATGCGCGCCGGTTGTTCGGAAATAACGTCTACGCCATCTCGGCGGAAGTGCCCGCAACTTTCAATCTCGATGAGGATCTCGGCTCCGGTGGCGACGTAGTTCCCTCCGGTTATAGGCAGATATTTGTCACTCCGGCGGTTCGCTTGAATCTATTTCCTGCGACCAGGGTTACGCCCTGGGTGAGCTTCGGCGGCGGTTTCGGCTATTTCAGCGAGAGCAAGAATCTCAACTATTACGGCACCAACCCTGGAGGGTCATCAACCTCTGGCGTGATTCAAGGCGGGTTGGGACTGGACGTAAGCCCTTTTGAGAAGCGCTTCAGGCGCTTGAGCATCCGCGGCGAGGTGCGCGACTTCTGGTCGGGCACTCCCGATCTGCCGTTGGCCGACACCGGCAAGACGCGCCAGCACAACTATTTCGTCGGCGTTGGCGCAATCTGGCATTTCTAGCTCCGTCACACCACTGGCGAGGCTTGGTGCCAGTGAGCTATCATTTCGTTCGCGAGCAATTCCTGCCCGCTGACACTCCGGGCCCACCTTGGCCCAGAGGAGGAATCGATGATCGCGATCCCACTGGTCCTGCTGTTTCTGTTTGGCGCTCCACAGCAATCCGGCAAGCCGCCCGGCCTCACTTCTCAGCCAAGCCCGGAACAGGCTAAGGAGCAGTATGAAGCCAACCGCCAAGCCTCCATACACATCAACGAACTCGCGGGCAACATCCATTCGGAAGCCGACGCTCGGGCGTTTGTCGGTGCGGTTGCGGAGCGGATGGCCGGGGAGCAACTTCCCTGGTGGGCCACAGCCGGCATTCGCCATCGCGTAGCGCATGCCGAATACGATGCGGTTTCGGACCCGTCAAAGCTGATCCCGGAGCAGCGTGTCGTCAACGTATGGAATGAATACGTACGGGAACTCGATGCGCCGGAGGAAACTCTGGTCACCGTTGCCGAAGTGCACAACCTGCGTGACGCCCAATACACGATGAACAAGTCGATGTGGAACAAGGAGCAGTTCCCGCAATCGCTGTGGACGATGCCGAACGTTTATGCGGTGGGCAGCGACGGAAAAGTTGCCAACGGTTGCCGGGCAGTCGAAGCATTGCGGATCCTTTACGACATGTCCCGTTTCTTTCAAAGTGTCCAGGGCGCCCGCGAGCGGGTTCGGAAAGGAGTCTTGGTCTCTGATTCGGTTAGGCAGCAGCAAAACGCGACCCCGCGACCGCCAATCGCGAAGTCTCACCTCGCGATCGCTTCGGCAGACCCGAACCCGGTCCGGGCGGCTGAGTACCGTTACTTCCAGGCTCACGGCGCGGGCGACTTCCAACGGCTGCTGGAAAGGCTTTACGAAGAGTTGTTTCCGGCAGAGTGAGAGGGAAGGGACTTTCCGGGCAGCGGCTTACTTCTTAGTCGCCAACTCCACTTCTCCATACAGCCCTGGCAATCGCTGCGCGTCGTCCGCGGAATTCCCAAATCGCGCCGATTCGTAGGCGTCGGTAAACTGTCCTACCCGCGTCCGCAATCGCTCATTTTCGATCACGTGCACAAATTCCTGCGCCGTCTGGGCCGCGGATTTCTTCACCCCACGCCGCGCCAGGTAGCGAGCCATGCGTTCGTACCACATGGCGGCTGCCTGATCCGGCGATCGTTCGGGATGCGCCTGCAGCCGTCGCGTGCGGATTATCCGGGCAATCCGCCCCGCGTTGCCCAGCATCAGCAGGAGCAATGCGACCGCCAGGCTGCCTGCGATCCACCGTGCCGGCGATTTCTCCGCGCCTCGTTGGCTTCGCCGCGCCAAATTTAGCAGGCGCGCATAGCGCTGCTTTGCCCACATTCGCGTCCTCTCCCACGAATTCCGCGTTCCGCTCACGGTCGCTTGTCCCAGAATGTACTGGTGCGAGGCGTCATAACTGATCACCCACTCCCGCCAAAACGATTGCGCCGCGTCCAGATACAGCATGGCCCGGTCCCAACCCTCCGGAGTCGCGATGTCGCCGCCCGGTGTGGGATCGAACGTGATCCAACCGTCGCCGGGAAAGTAAGCTTCCACCCAGGAATGAGCGTTCTTGGCCCGGATCACGTAGTTGCCGGTGACGTCGTTGAATTCGTCGCTGCGGAAGCCGTTCACCACGCGCGCCGGAATATGCAGCGTCCGCAGCATTACCGCCATGGAAGAAGCGAAGTACTCGCAATGGCCTTGTTTGCGCTCGAAGAGAAAGTTTGCCAGGGGATCGGCGGCCGGAGAGCGCAGCAACTGCAGCGTGTATCCGTAGTGCGTATTCAAGTAAGTTTCGACCGCGACCGCCTTGTCGTAATTATTGGACGCGGAAGCCGAAATCTGTGCCGCCAGCCGCGGGATGCGCGGATCCAGGGCGGGCAGTTGCAGATAACCCGAGACAAACTGCGGGAGCGAGTTCCCCGCCGACCGAAGCCGCGCCAGAGACGGCTTGGCCAGATCCGAATCCGCTTCATACACGTTGACGGGGCGCTGGTTATCTTTGTCATAAACGGCTCCGCCCGCATCGACCGACAGTTCGCGGTACGCACCGATGACCCGGCGCCCCCAGGGGGCAAGAAAAAAAACATTCGTGCCAATCGGCTCCAGCAGCACGCGGTAATGAATGAGGTGAGGAATGGTTCCGGGCGCGGCCTGACGCTGTCCGTCAGGGACTGGAGGCACGCCCTGGCTGAACAAGGGCACGGAGAACGCTCCATCCGCTTCCCGTTCCAGCATGTATTGCTCACGCGGGTTCGACCAGTTCTTGCCATCGAAATTGGACAAAGCTACGCCTCGCCAGTGCAGCGCGTACTGCCCGCGCTTGTCCCCGCTAATCTGGATGTGCATTACGATCGCGTTGGACTGCTGAATCTGTCCGATCCGCCCCAGTTGCACCCGATCGCTGAAGCCGGTAGAAAGATCGCTGCCCAGCGAATAGCCGCCCAGGTACCCGGCGGACATGCGCGGCAGAAGAAAAAATACCGCCGCCGCGCCCACCAGGATCATGAGCACCAAACTCGGTGTCATCCGCGCCAGCGAGAAGGCCAAATGCCGGTGCTCGCGTTCATCGCTGGAGTGTCGAGCCTGGAACTTCGCGGCCCGCCCGGATCGCCGCATCTCCATCAGGATGAACGTGGCCACCGCCATCAGCATGAATCCCGCAAAGAAGAACAGAAAAACGCTGTCGACCGTGAGCACGGCGGAGGCCAGCACCATCAGGAACGCTAGGATCGCCAGCGTGGTATAGTCCCGATCGCGCCGCAGCGAGAAGGTGCGCACCACCACAGCGAACAGCACCAGGTGTACCGTCGCCGCCAGAAATGCCCGCGAGAGCAGGAAATAATCGGCAGCGTAGAAGACGAAATACGCGATGGTCAGGGGCGTAGTCCATCGCTCCGAAATCACGATGCGCTGCCGCTCCGCCAGCAGATACCCGCGGAACGCCAGCGCCGCTCCCACCAGCAAGATGGTTGGCAGATCCAGTCCACCAGTGCTGGCCAGCATCCCAAATCCAATTAAAACAAGCAAATAGAGAGAGATTTCGAAGTATTTGTTAATCGCTTGCGGGAGCGGGATTACGCCGGGTTGTTGTGTAGCGTTCGGCATCGAGCGTTGACGATAGGGTTCGAACCCGAGACGGCATCAGGTTCTGCTGTCAGACTTCTATTGTTCGACAATTCTCATCAAGAAGGGAAGGCTTTCCTCAGCTTTTCTTGCACCGAAAGTCACTACCCCTTTGCCCAAGCGCGCAGCGAAGTTCTGCGGCTCCGGGAATCTGTACTCAAGTTTGCTAGAATGAATCAGGTCAGGCATCGGTCTCACGCGACGTACTCTCGCCAACCCCGCCAGGTCCGGAAGGAAGCAACGGTAACGGGCTCTTGCGTGTGCAGTGGGCCCCCGGTGCCTGGCTTATTGTATTTTGATCGCCCGGCGCGCCGCCGTCTTCTGGGTGCTGTCTGAGTCAGACACTACCCTCTTCTGGGTGGTGGGCCGTTTTGAGAATCTTCCCAAGAACACGGCTACGGCGTAGCCCTTTTGGGTCAAGAAGACGTCTTCCACATGCGCGGGGGACCTGGAGCGAGCGGAGGCGTGCATATGCCGCAGTGGTTCGGCTTGGACTGGACCGACATTCTGATCGGTACTGCGCTTTTGGCCATTGTCCCCTTTTTATTCGCCGCATACGGAGGACACCTGGCGACTGAAGCCCTTGACGACCCTAGGCGGAAACGGAGTATCAAGCTTCAGTTTTGGGGATTGTTTTCAATTGGGATCGCTCTTGGATTCTGGCAGCAGGTCCGAAGCAGCGAGGCTGATCTTGGCCGACAAACAAAGAGCGAATGGAATGAAATCTTTACGCACGTATCTCCGCGTATATGGGTGCCGTCTGTCGAAACGACTGCTGAAGCCGCACGGAAATCGGGCCCAGACTTTACCATTACCGAGCCTCGTGCGCTCATCAACATGAATCGTGAATTTAACGCCAGCCTTCCCATTTGGGTGCGCTACGCCTCGGGCCACGGCGACAGCATATCGCCCGTTGCCGTGGCGCTTTATCTCGATATTACGAGCCACTTGCCGCGCCAAGACAAGATTCAAGATTACTCGGCGGCGGTCCAAACTCCGCAGTGTGGTTGGACTTACCTGTCACCCATCAGGATGAGGTCCACTAAGCCTTATTGGATGGCGTCTGTACTACAGGCCAGACCTATGGATTTCACCGGCAATGGGCTTGAGTACAAATTTGAGAACTACATTCCGGCCTACGGTACGGTATCGGGATGGTTGTTCTTTGATAGTCGCGTAAAATGTCAAATAAGTTTGGGCCAGCCGGTTCGCTATCGCATCACGTTCCATACTTTCGGTGGGAAGACGTTTGACAAAGAATCACCTTCGACAGTTCTATCGAACACATCGATCATACCGGGAATATCCAAGGCGAATATGACAGGTCCGACGTTTGCTTTGCTGCCCGGACTAGAGGATCTCTCGAAGGCCTACGTAAAATTTTATAGCGATGAAAGCGACTCGCCTTACCTAAGACAGCCTTAAACTTGGAAACGCCTCTTTGCTAGGATATCCAGAGGCGGCCCGAGGGATTCACGAACACGGAAATTCAGAACCGCCCACTACTCTTCTGACATCCGTTAGACATTCTGCCTCCAATCCTGCAAAATACTGAGTCTCATACTCAGGAACCCACTCAGGAGCCCTCATTGACCATACCGACCCCTGCCAGAGTGAAAATCAGCGCCCTTGGCACCTACGTGCCGCCTCGCCTTCTCACTAACACCGACCTGGAAAAAATGGTCGATACCACCGACGAATGGATTCTGGCCCGCGTCGGTATTCGGGAACGCCACATCGTCGACAAAGGCGTAGCCACCAGCGACCTCGCGGTCGAGGCCGCCAAGCAAGCGCTGGCCCAGCGCGGTCTCAACCCCAGTGACGTTGATGCCATTATCGTCGGCACGGTCACGCCGGACATGTTCTTCCCCTCCACTGCTTGTCTGGTTCAGCACAAACTGGGCGCCACGGGCGTTTGGGGGTTCGATCTTTCCGCTGCCTGCTCCGCCTTCATTTACGCCGTGCAGACCGGAGCGCAATTCATCGCCTCCGGCACGCATAAGCGGGTTTTGGTGATCGGCGCCGACGTGATGTCCTCCATCATCGATTACACGGACCGCGCCACCTGCGTAATCTTTGGCGACGGCGCCGGCGCGGTGATCCTCGAGCCCGCCGAGGACGATTCCGTCGGCCTGATCGACTTCATCCACGAAATCGATGGTTCCGGCGGATGCTCTCTCTACATGCCCGGCGGCGGCAGCCTGAACCCATCATCCCGCGAAACCGTCGATAAGAGAATGCACTACGTTCACCAGGACGGCCAGCAGGTTTTCAAGTTCGCCGTGCGCAAGCAAACCGAGGCCTGCCTGAAGTTGCTCGAACGCAACGGCCTGAAAGGCTCGGATATTGACGCCTTCATCCCGCATCAAGCCAATCTGCGCATTATCAGTGCCACCGCCGACCGCCTTGGCCTGCGCCCGGAAAGCGTGATCGTCAATATCGAGCGCTACGGCAACACCACTGCCGGCACCATTCCGCTGGCCATGGCCACGGCCATTGAGGAAGGCAAGCTGAAGAAGGGAAGTCTGGTCCTGATGGCTTCCGTGGGTGCGGGCTTTACAGTAGGCGCCGCGCTTCTGCGCTGGGCCTTCTAGAACGTAGCGCCGGCGTCCCGCCGGCTGTCGCGCGGGCGTCTCGCCCGCGCTTCCCTGTTATGGTTATGACGTTCGTAACGAACTCCCACGGGTTTTCGATAGCGCAATGCAGCCGCCTCCTGTTATGTTCTCCCGAGCGTTCGCCTCACGTGGGGATGCGGCGAACCGGCAAGACCATGCTGCGTTCCACATGCTGCTGCTTTTTGTTGGCTGTCTTTTCGATGGGGCACGCGGCCGCCCAGAGGGTGAAAGACGATTCCCAGCAAACCAAACTGCTGGTAATGGAACGCCTGTGGAACGAAGCCCAGGTGAATCGCGATTCCGGCGCGCTTCGCGGTATGATCGGGACAGCCTTCGTTAATACCGAATGGGATGGCGAGGTCAGCGACAAGGCAAAGTTTCTGGCCGACATCAAAGACCCACAGTTCAAGCCCAGCAGCCTGACGATTCAGGATGTCAAAGTCAGCATGTACGCCGACTCCGCCGTGGTCGTTGGCATCTATCACACCAAAGGAATCTATCAGGGCAAGCCCTACGAGCACTTCGGCCGCTTCACCGACACCTGGGTATTCACCGAAGGCCGCTGGCAATGCGTCGCCAGCCACACCAGCCTGCTGAAGAAGTAAACTTTCCATCCGTTCAGGCGACAGCCACCGCTGATTTCTTTAAAGAAGAAGACGGTGCCCGATCCAACTTCTAAATATATCTTGACATGGATATACATATACGTATAATGACAACATGTAATACATTGCTCGGGGAGGACATTTCGGACAATGGAGAAAATGTATTTGAAAACGCCGAAGCTGGGCGGAGCGAAATTCAGAGGACAGAAGGCCTTGGTGGTCGATGCGCTTTCAAGTTGCGCTACTCCAGTTACCCTCGAAGCGCTTGCGCCAATCGTTGAACAGGGACGGTAGATACAGCGCGCTTCTCAATGACTGGGCGAAGGAAAACGGCGGCGTAAAAGGGAGCATCCGATTCCACCTAAGAGCCCTGAGAGGACTTGGGATGGTTGAAGAGAGATACGTGCCAGCCTCAGCCAAAACACAGGTCGTCAGCTGGGGCAACAGTCAGGCGCTGCGAATTCCCCGGCCCTTCCTCGATGCGTTGCAGCTAAATGAAGGAGACGAGGTGGAAATGATGGTCGAGGACGGGCGGCTCACCGTTCGGCCTCTCAGTCCGAAGCTCACGCTGGAGTCTCTAGTCGCAGCTATCACGCCGGAGAACCGCCACAAGGAAACTGACTGGGGCAAGCCCGTCGGCAACGAAGTATGGTAGCCGGGCGCTACACCCCTGACTGGGGACATGTCATCAAAATTGACTTCGATCCCAGCCAGGGTCATGAGCAGGGCGGTTGGCGTCCCGCGATCGTGCTGTCTCCCACCGCATACAACGCTAAAACGCGACTTGCTGTGGCTGTGCCTGTTACCAACCAAATCAAGGACTATCCCTTTGAAGTACGGCTTCCGGCCGGTATGAAAACCAAGGGGGTGGTTCTCGCCGATGCGATAAAGAATCTCGACTGGTATGCGCGCGGCGCCAAGTATGTCGAAACCGCGCCAATTGAAGTCATCCACGCGATACACGAGCGGCTGGTATTACTTTTGGGAATCGAGAAACTCTAGAATTCTCACCTTTTACGGTCTTGTCGTCCTCTCCGGTCGCACCAACTGATCGAACTCCTCGCTCGTCAGATAACCGAGCTTCAGCGCAGCTTCGCGCAGGCTGCTGTGCTCCACGTGCGCCGTGTGGGCGCTTCACCGATACCCGGACATTATACGGATGGCCGCTGGCAGTGTGTGGCCAGCCACACCAGCCTGCTGAAGAAGTAGGATCTCCCGCTGAGGGTCAGGCCGCCTTGCGACGCCGGCCAGTTTTCAGAATGCCTATCACCCGATGCGCAACCATTACAAGATAGCGGGGGCCTGCGTAGAAGACGATGGCCTACGACAGTATCAAGAATTTCCACAGTTCGGCTGTGACATCTAACCTTGTCCACAGCCCACGACTTGCGCGATCATGGTCGAGGCCGTAACGGTTGGCAGAAGCCAAATCGTCGCGCCCATAAGTCATTGGTTCTTAAGAACTTAGTATCTAAGTTCTTTGAAATCCCGATCTTGCGAGGAGTTCCCCGCTAACACCATGATTCCAGAGATTTTGCAAAAAGGGGGAGGGGGCGTACCGCCCCATTTTTGGTGCATTTTCAGCTCGAGAGCGAGCGGTCCAACACCCGCCGCAACGAAGCCCCAAACTTTATTTTCGGCCCGAAATCCACTACGGCCGCGTCATCCTCTCCGGCCGCACCAACTGATCGAACTCCTCGCCCGTAAGATAGCCCAGCTTCAACGCCGCTTCGCGCAGGCTGCTGTGCTCAACGTGCGCGGTATGGGCAATCTGCGCAGCCTTGTCGTATCCCACCTTCGGTGCCAGCGCTGTCACCAGCATGAGCGAGTTCTTCACGTACCAGTCCACCTTGGCGCGATCCACCTCGATGCCCTTGATCATGTACTCGACGTAGCCGTGGCAGGCGTCGGCGATGAGCGTGACCGAGTGCAGAAAGTTGTAGATGATCACCGGCTTGTACACGTTGAGCTCGAAGTTTCCTTGCGATCCCGCAAATCCCACGGCCGCAGTCGCGCCGTGAACCTGCACGCAGACCATCGTCATCGCTTCGCACTGCGTTGGATTCACCTTGCCCGGCATGATCGAAGATCCGGGTTCGTTTTCCGGAATCGAAAGTTCGCCCAGCCCGCAGCGTGGCCCGGAAGCCAGCCAGCGGATATCGTTCGAGATCTTCATCAGGGAAGCAGCCAGCGTTTCCATTGCGCCCTGCGCGAAGACAATCTCATCATGCGCCGAAAGTGCCGCGAACTTGTTGCCATGCGAGCGAAAGGGAAGCCCGGTGAGTTCGGCAATTTTTTTCGCGGCGCGTTCGGCGAATTCAGGATGAGTGTTCAGCCCGGTCCCGACGGCGGTACCGCCGATAGCCAGGTCATAAAGCCCGTCCAGCGCCTGTTCCAGGCGTTTGATGTCGCGCTCCAGCAGACTGGCCCAGCCGCCGAACTCCTGGCCAAACGTAAGAGGCACGGCATCCTGCAGATGCGTCCGGCCGATCTTTACTACGTCGCTGAACTCCTTTGCCTTGGCTGCGATCGCATCATGCACGCTCTTGATTGCCGGAATCAGCGCATTCTTCACTCGATCCGCGGCCGCAATGTGCATCGCCGCCGGAAATGTGTCGTTCGACGACTGCGACATATTCACGTGATCGTTAGGATGGACGGGCTTCTTCGATCCCATCTCGCCACCTGCGATTTCAATGGCACGGTTCGAGATGACCTCGTTCACGTTCATGTTGGTCTGCGTGCCGCTGCCCGTCTGCCAGATGCGCAGAGGAAATTGGTCGTTCAGCTTGCCGGCGATCACCTCGTCGGCAGCCTGCACGATAAGCTTTGCCTTGTCGGCCGGCAGCTTGCCGAGATCCTGGTTCACCAGCGCGCAAGCCTTCTTCAGCGTGCCGAACGCGCGGATCAGTTCCGGCGGCATGGTGTCGCGCCCAATGTTGAAGTGCAGCAGCGAGCGCTGGGTCTGCGCCCCCCAGTAAACGTTGGCTGGGACTTCGATCTTTCCCATGCTGTCGGATTCGGTGCGGGTCTTTGCTCGGGTCGGCGTAGTGGGTTCCGTAAGAGTAGACATGATGATCTCCTGTGCGTCGGACCGGAGAGCGGAGCGGCCAGGTCCTTCAGCGGGTATGAGGAACCGATTATTATACGGCGGCATGAAAGGGCCTTCGTCCAAATGCCAGTGTGAGCGCCTCTTGCGGGAAAGTATCCACTCGGATACAATGAAGCGACTTGAATACATTGCTGCGTTCGTCCCATTTCGACGCGTGGCTGTCCCGCTTGGCCGACCAAAAAGCTAGGCCAGAATACTGGCGCGACTTCTCAGCGCGACATTCGGGAATTTCGGCGATTGCGAACCCGTCGGCGAAGGCGTTTCCGAGATGCGCGTTCATGTTGGAGCGGGGTATCGCGTTTATTACACGCGAACTGGATCGACCGTCTATGTGTTGCTGGCTGGCGGCGTAAAGGCATCCCAAACGAAAGACATCGCCAAAGCGAAAAAAATGGCTGGTGAACTCAAAAGGGCAAAACCATGAAGAAGAAAAAAACGACTTACAAAGCATTCGACGCGGCGGCGTATCTCGACAACGATGCCGTCATTGCGGAATATCTTTCGGCGGCTGCCGAAGACCCAAACCCCGATGTGTTCGTCGCGGCGCTCGGCGACGTGGCCAAAGCGCGAGGCATGGCGCAGATTGCCAAAGACGCAGGACTGGGCAGGGAGAGCCTGTACAAAACCCTGAGTGCAGGCGCACACCCACGCTTCGAAACAATCAATTCTGTCCTGCACGCCCTAGGTGTGAAGTTCGTCGTTGCTGCTGACCACGAACGTTAAAGCCAGCGCGTCGCGGAGGGGGCAGGCAAAGCCCATGGCGTCGATCAGTCTGCCGCCCACCCTTCGCGAAGAGCCGCGAAGGACGGGGCACGGTTTGCCATCGGAAGGCTGGGCCACTCACCGAGGGATCCACAGTTTGACGCGCGAGATGCAGATCCCCTGCGGAACGACAACGTCCAACGGATTGAGAGTTGAAGACCGCGGTGCCCAGGTTCGCACCCCAACTCCGGGCCGCTCGACCCGCCCGAACAGATTATCAATATTCATAATCCTCATCGGGTTCTGTATCCGGCATCAACGTCTCGGACTTAGGTGACATAGCTTCTGCAGCGGCTACCCTGGCCCTATACCGCTCCTCCGCTAAGATTTTCCAAGCAGCTACTGCTTCCGATACATTTGTTAAGTCCTCGGGCAATTACGTAAGCGCAGCCGATTAGAGCCGTCCACTGGGACAAGACAGCCTGACCGATAGACATTGCGAGCGTCACCCTAAACGCCAAAACGCTACCAAAAATTATTTCTGTTACCCCATACCATCCCTTATGCTTGCGCTTGAACCAGTGCGCACCTACGCCTGTCGCAAGAACGACTGAGGCAAGGATTGTCTGCGCAATGTGAGCGCCTAATTTCCTTCCAGTCCACTGAAATAGTGGGATCACTACAAATGAGCAGACCAGTACCACCACCAGCAACCAAAACATGACCTGAAGGCCTAAACGCCGCTCCTCTTTAAGGAAGGACTCTAGTAAATCCGTTGAGCTTGGTGAGTCTTTCAGGCGGTGTGGCCCACCCTTCTCCACGCTCTGTTCTTCTTTTCCCATAACGAAACGTGGGTGCCTCGTCCTTGCGTTTTCTGCAAGGGTGGGCCGCGATGCTGCTGATAGCATGATGCTTGTCATGCCTTGCGGCCTGCATTGATACTACGGCGCCGATCACTTGCACTTTAGCACGTGTTCTTGCCATCGCCGTCTGCCCCTTCTGCGTGTCGCACGTAGCCGCGACTGCCCGGCCTCACTCGCGGCTGCGAATGCCACTTCTTAGTTCAGGGCGTTGCCGGCTTCAGATTTCGCTTTACCCCGCGTGCTAGAATCATCGGTCTCCGATCTGCGCTCGGCTCCCGTGGCGGGCACAGCGGTCAACAAATGCATGCCCGACTTTCTTACTGCCGAAGACGTTGAAACTTTGCCCAAAGCCAAAGTTCAGCCGCATCCCGAACAACGCACGGACGTGCTGGTGATCGGAGCCGGGCCGACCGGCCTCGCCTGCGCGATTGAAGCGCAGAAGATTGGGCTTCGAGTCATCGTCCTCGACAAAGGCTGTCTGGTGAATTCGCTGTATCACTATCCCGCGAACATGGTGTTTTTCACCACGCCCGAGCTGCTCGAAATCGGCGATATCCCTTTCACCACGGCTCTGCAGAAGCCCAAGCGCGAAGAAGCGCTCGAATATTACCGGAAGGTCTCCGAGCATTACCATCTCGACATTCGCCAATACGAGTGGGTGAAGACGGTGATGGGCGAAGACGGAGATTTTAGCGTCACAGCCACGGACCGCGCCGGGCGTCCCCGCGACTACCGTACCCGCAAGGTGATCGCTTCCACCGGCTACTACGATCTGTGCAACCAGCTCGGTATTCCGGGGGAAGACTTGCCCAAGGTCTCGCACTACTACGGCGACGCTCATCCCTACTACGACGCCGATGTACTGGTGATCGGCGGCAAGAACTCGGCCGCCCTCGCGGCACTGGATCTGTGGCGCCACGGCGCGCGCGTCACGCTGGTGCACCGCGAGGAGCGGCTGCACCACCACGTCAAATACTGGATCAAGCCCGATCTGGAAAACCGCATCAAGAGCAACGAGATCGAGGCTTACTTCAACAGCAGGGTGCAGGAAATTGGCGTGGACCACGTGGTGATCAACACGCCGCGCGGACCGCTCCGCCTGAAGAACGACTTCGTGCTCGCCCTCATCGGCTACCATCCCGACTACGATTTTCTGCGCAGCATGGGCATTGAACTTTCGCCCGAGCAGCATCGTCCGGTTTGCGATCCGGTATCGCTGGAAAGCAACGTGCCGGGAATTTATGTGGCTGGCGTGATCGTGGCTGGGTCGCGCACGAATGAAATTTTCATCGAGAACGGGCGCTTTCACGGCCGGCAGATCGCCGAAGATCTGAAGATCAAGCTGCGGCCGGAATCTTGAGAAGACTCGCCATCGCTTGAGGCGGCGCGCTCTCGCGAACGGTGCCGCCACAGCGATAGACGCGCCATCCAACCGCATTCCCAAACTGCACCTTTACCGGTTACCCTAGCCATTCGCATGGAACCCCAACCAGAGTATGTAGCTCCGTCGATCTCGCTGGCGTCGTACTGGCGGCTGGTACGCGGCAACCGTAATTTCCGCCGGCTCTGGCTGGCGCAGATTGTCAGCGAGATTGGCGACTGGTTCTACACGCTCTCCATCTACACGCTGCTGTTGCAGTTGACCGGGCATGCCAGCTCGGTGGCGCTGGCCCTGGTTCTGCAGGTTCTGCCGCAGACCTTCATATATCCGGCGGCGGGCGTGGTGAACGATCGCTTGCGCCGCAAGCGCGTGATGATTGCCGCCGATCTGGTCCGATGTGCGGTGGTGCTGGCCATGCTGCTGGTGCGTTCGCGCTCCATGGTATGGCTGGTCTATCCCTTGCTGCTGGCGGAGACCGTGATGGCCGCCTTCTTCGAACCGGCCCGCAGTTCCGTGGTCCCCAACATCGCTGCCAAGGGAGACGTACTCATCGCCAATACGCTTTCGTCGGCAACCTGGTCGGTGAACCTGTTGATCGGCGCTTCCGTGGGTGGAGTGGTGGCGGCTTTCTTCGGACGGGATGCCGTGTTCGTCCTGAATGCGCTGTCATTCGCGGCTTCCGCCATTCTAATCGGAGGCATGCGCTTCGCCGAGCCCCACGCCGAGTCCGCGACGCCGCTGAGTCCGCGCGATCTGGTCAACTTCTCTCCGGTGCTGGAAGGCATCCGCTATGTGCGCAATCATCGCACGCTGTTGCCCACGGTGTTTGCCAAGGCCGGCGAACTCATGATTGGCCCGAGCTGGGTGATCTTTACCGTCATGGGCGCGCATGAGTTCGCGGTGCGCTGGCACAACGTCGATGCCGCCCGCGGATCGATGCTGGGGATGAGCATCCTGCTTGGCGGACGCGGCCTGGGAGCGCTGGCCGGTCCGCTGATCGCGGCGCGCTGGGCGAGCCGCAATGACCGCCGGTTGCAACTCGGCATCCTCTTCGGTTACCTGACCATCGCGGTGGGATATGGAATTCTCGGGGGCAGCCGCACGGTGTGGATGGCCAGCGCCTGCGCCATGCTGGCGCACGCGGGCGGATCGACCGTTTGGGTATTCTCTACCACGCTGCTCCAGTTGCATACTGATGACCGTTTTCGGGGCCGGGTATTCTCCGCCGACTTGGGCTTCTCCATGCTTACCATCGCTGCTGGAGCTTACGTGTGTGGACGCCTGCTCGATTCGGGGATTTCGGCTCGCGCGGTCGCGACCGGTACTGGGTTGGTTATGCTGATTCCGGCAGGGTTGTGGGCGTTGGCTATGCGAGTAGGGAGGGAGCGGAATGCTGACGTTTCTAGTGGATCAGAGCAGTAAATCGTCAGCGGGCGACAATTGTTCTCAGCGGGTTACGAATTTCCACGCGACCACGACGGCAAAAATGACTATCCCGACCGCATAAGCCCAGGCTCGTCCTTTTTGGAGCTTTTCATGATCTATCACGAAGCACCTCGGAAGACTGCTCTACTATGCCATAAACACGGACGCGAAAGCGAGGCTGGAAGGCCGAACTGAATGAGTAATTGCAACACCTGTCAGGCCGCTAGCCGGTCGATTTTGGCGGCCGTGATGAAATCGCTCTCGGTAAGGCCGTTGACCTTGTGCGTCCAGAGCGTAATTTCGGCTTTGCCCCAGGCCAGCAGAATGTCAGGATGGTGGCCTTGCTCCTCGGCCAGCGCGCCTACGCGATTGACAAACTCAAGCGCTTTGGCGAAGTCGGGGAATTTGTACTCGCGGGTGATGTGATGCTCCTCGATCACGCTCCACTTGGGGACCACTTTGTGCAGCGCCTTCAGTTCTTTTCCTTTGAGCGGAGGAACTCCGCCGCGGCAGGGAACGCACTTTTTGTCGGCTAGTTGTTCGAGCATGGCTGATTCTTGGAAACCTCAAGTATATCCGACCGCCTCAGCGATCGGTCAGAGCACAGTCCCGCCCGATGACGGCAAGTAAGGCATCTCGGGTTCGGCTGCTCCGGGCGCGGCTGGTCCGCTAAAATAGCGTTTAATCCAGAGCATGTATCCCAGGAACAGAACCATGGACGCCACACTCCACCACAACACGACCGAACTATCGCGCAAAACCGGATTGGCGCTCATCATCTGCAGTTGCGTTTCCGACCATCCCATCTTCGAATAAGCCTGCAGCAGGCCGGCGCCGCGGAAAGTAAGAGTGGACGAGATCATGCGTAGCGCCAGCGCGCTCACGGCAAGCCACCATCCCGCCAGACGCAAGCGGTAAAGCGCATAAGCGAGGAAAACGTCGATCCCGGCCACGGCCAGCAACGCAGCCGTTCCGGCCAGGCCGGTCAGATATCTCCCGAAAAATGGCATTAACGGAGTTGTGACCGCCAGCAACAGATAATAGGCTGCTCCGGTGCCAAAAAGCAGGCTCACCGCCAGCACCGGCAAAGGACACCGGTCTGTCCACCGGTCCACCGGGTCGCGCTGTTTGCAGGTCTCCTCGACATCTTTGCGGCGGTAAAACAACAGGAAGGCGATAGGCAGAATCACGAAGAAGATGGAAAGAAACACGATGATGAATGTCAGAATGACGGCGATCACTCCAGTAGGCATAACCGGCGCATCGGGCGTGCGGGCGGCGGCTTGCCGGAAGCTGGCAGCGAAAATCGCGGGCATGAAGATGGTCATGGCGACGGTTGCGATCACTCCGACGATCAGCCAAAACCACGACAGGATCAGGTTGAGAGCCCAAGCCCATCGCCGTGCCCGAATTGAGCCAATGCCCAGCGTGATCAGCAATGCCGCGACGAACGCATAGGTGCAAATGCCGTTCACATAGCTGCCGGCCGGCAGGGGTCCGCCCGCCATCTTGCGCGAAAAGACGGCGCCCAGCAGCATAAAGGGAACCATCAGCGCGGCCAGCGCGCCCAGAATGATCTCGACGATTCCGTAGATCGACAGTCCCGTGCTGCGGTCCTTATAGGCAGGGGCTGCGGGAGCCACGGTTAGGTCGGGGACCGCCGGAGGTGCGGGGTCTTGTGGCAGTTGAGGTTCCACCGGTGCCTCCCAGGCGAAGATGTATCTTAGCAGGCGGATGGGGAAACGGCGATTGGGGCGTCTGGCCAGGCTGGGATTTGGGTTTGGTGAAGGTAAGCCTTCGGGCTGAAAAAGCATGGTGCGGGCACGCCCCTTGGGCTAGCTGTGCATCGGCCATCCATCCCGTAGCGCGACGTGCCCAGCCTCATGCCGAACCGTCCGTTCGCTGTAGCCGTTGCGGCAACCTAGAACGGAATATCCTCGTCCGTGATCGGGCCTGACGCCGCGCCCGCGTGCTCGGGTTCGGGCGTGCGCTGGTCGAAGTTATTGCCGCCGGTGGCTGATGCGCCTGCGCCGCGCGAGCTTCCGCTGGAATCGCCGCCGCCGGAGCCTTCGCCGCGGCCGCCGAGCAGGACTAGATCATTCACGTGGATTTCGGTCATGTATTTCTTTTGGCCGCTGGTCTTGTCGTCCCAGGAGTGGGTGCGCAAACTGCCCTCGATGTAGACCTTGCCGCCTTTCTTCAGATACTCGCCGCAAATCTCGGCGGTGCGGGCCCAGGCGGTAATGTTGTGCCACTCGGTGCGGTCCTGCCAGTTGCCGTCCTTGTCTTTGAAGCGCTCGTTGGTGGCCAGAGTGAACTTGGCCACGGGCGTGCCTTGCGGCGTGTACTTCACTTCGGGATCTTTTCCCAGGTTGCCAATGAGAATGACTTTGTTGACGCTCTTTCCTGCCATGGGGTGCTCCTTCGCAGGGGATCACTATAGCAGAATTGGACGCGCGGAAATGGTGCGGACTGTCACAAAACCGCGCGGGAGTATCATTTTGGGGCGGGAGCTGTCAGTATCGGTTGGGCCGAAATTCGGTCACAGGGAGGAGCTATGTCTATCTCCGGTCTTGTTCGGTCTGGCATCGTTCCACGAATTGTCGCGATCGGGTTTGTGCTCGCCTGTCTCGTTCTGATGTCAGGGTGTCCGGTAAAGTCCCTCAACGGGCTGGACGAAGGAGGCAACGACCCCGACATCGTTCTTGACGCAAGGCTCGTGGGAACGTGGCCTAGTGTGGGCGAGAAATGTACCTCCACCCTGACGATTACTGCCCACGAAAAGGTCTACAGCTGGCAAGTTGTGGATTGTGAGAGCAACAAAAAGACCTCATATGAGGCTCGCCTGTTCAAGCTGGATCAGCATTATTTCCTCGACATGACAGCTCCGTCGGAGGAGGTGTGCGACCTGTGCATCGGCATCCATTTGATCTACTCGGTGCAGTTCGAAAAGGACTCGGTAGCGCTGGCCCCCCTCGACTACGACTGGTTCAAGAAAGCCGTGCAAAAGAAAAGGGTAAGTCTTGCGACGCTGCCTGACGATCCTGGTACGATCACGTCGCCGCCGAAGGACCTGAAGGCCTTCTGCCGCAAATATGCTGACAATAAAGAAGCATTCAAGCCAGATCCGGACTCGATACTCAAGCGCCAGTAGAAAGCGGGTCGAGCCATCGGCTAAAGGTCAATAGCCGCTTAGGGTATAATCGCCCCATGCCTGCCGCACCCGGAGCGACCAGAGCCGTGGGGATGGTTCCCGACGAGCTCAAGTGGGAACCGAAGTCCAAGGGCCTGACCACGCCGCGCAAGAAGAAGCCGAAGGAACTGGCTGTGATCACCGAGTGCTGCACGGGATGCGCCGGCTCGCCGGCGTGCGTGGAATACTGTCCGGTGGAAGATTGCATGTTCTGGGTGCCGGACGAAGACAGCACTCCGTTCGGGCGCATCGCGGTCGATCCCATTCTCTGCATCGGCTGCAAGAAGTGCCTCAGCAAAGGCCCAGACGGCTGCTTCCTCGACGGCTGCCCGTGGGATGCCATCGTGATGGTGGAAACCACCGAGGTGGAGAAAGAAGTGGGAGCGATGGCGATCTAGCTGTCAGCTCTCAGCCGTCAGCTCTCAGCTAAGAACGCCTGATACGACCTTCCCAGAGGACTTCCATTTTCGTTGATAATCTTGCGGGTGCTCGATGCGGAATTGGTTTCACTGATGGCTGATAGCTGACGGCTGAGAGCTACTTCGTTCTCTCCCGTATCGCCTTCTCCGTTTCCCCTGCCTGCTGCCGAACGTCATTTGAAATATCCGGCAGGTCGCGCTCGTAGGGAAGAATGGCGGGAAGATCGTCGGGCTGGCCCACGAGATAGAGGGCCCGCAACGCTTCCCAGACTTGCTCGGTGGAGGGATCAACCACCGCGATTTCGGCTCCGGCGACGACGTTCGCGCCGGTTCCGGCCACCGAACGAATTCGTCCCGGAATTGGGGAACGGATTTCAGCGGTCTGCTCGTAGCCATACTGCAGCTTCGCGATTAGGCCGCCTTGGTGGATAGCCGTGCCGGGGCGGTCGGCATCGGCGATGCGTCCGGATTGCGGAGAAGTAATGTGCGCCGGTTGCAGCAGGGCGACGATCTGCGGACGGCCGGTGGCGTCGCCGAAACGCACCAGCGAGAGCGCCGCATTGCCGCGGACCATGGGCGAGGGATCGGCCAGCATCTTCAGCAGCGCTTCGTGAAAGCCCACGCCGGTTGTGTCTTGTCCCATGACCCAGGCGTCGGTGTTGCGCACTTCTTCCACGGGATCGCCCGTCAGGCGCACCAAGTCGGGATACCACTGTTTGGCCGTGGCATCGTGCCGCGTGATGCGTTCGCCCACCTGCACCAGCGCCTGCTGAATGTGCCGCGGCTTCTTCGCATCGTGCATGTATTGGTTCAATTGCTGGTCGGAAAGCTTGCGGCCAAACCATGTGTTCCACCAGAACAGAAAAGGCATCAGGCAGATCAGCCACGCGGTGACGAAGAAGAGAAGCTTCTGGGTGCGGGACATGCCGGGCTTCCGGGCGGCTTGCTGCGGGCTCTCAGTTGGCATTGTGATCTTGCCTGACTAGCGAATGCCCTTTCCTGGACGATCCGTATCAAAAACATACAAAGGTTTGCCGACGACGGACCCTCTATCTACGATCCCAAAATTTGGTGAACGGCTGTCTAGGCTGAAATCCCGGTTGTCGCCCATTACAAAATAATCACCATTTTCCACTTTGACCGGCCCGAAATTGACTGTCCAATCTGGTGCCCACGATTGTGAAGTGTGTTGGATGTAGGGTTCGAATATCTTCGTTCCGTTTACAAATACATCCCCGCCCTTTCCCTGAATTGTGTCACTCCCGATAGCAATAACGCGCTTTATGAAAACCGTTCCCTGTCTCTCAAATAGAACTACGTCTTCACGGTCAGGCGAGCGCGAATGGTAATAGCGCATGTCGGCGACTATCTGGTCGCCTTGTACGATGGTCTTTTCCATGGAGGTTGAGGGTACCTTGAAACTTCGAAACCCTGCGGCGCGAGTTACTATCGCACCGAGCAGGCTGAGGGTTAGTACGGTCAGGGGTAAGATTACGACCAGCCACCAGCTCGAAGGTCGCGCGCCTGTTCTAGCGTCACGGGATCTGTGGGCACTGCAAACCGCGTACAGGTAAAGCGCAATCCAGCAGCAGTACAGCAAGAGGAAGCCTGTATAGAAGCGCAGAAATCGTAAGGGCCAGAAGCCGACCAGCAGAGCGGCAAAGATCAGGAGCAAGTTGACCGCCTTTCGCCGCTGTCCGAGGAAGAGCTGCCCTGCTCCAGGCACCAGGGCGGAAAACAGCGCAGCAAATAGATGACGCTTCGTCACGCCAGACGGCTTAGTGGTCAGCAACGAACCATCGCCTGCTGTGGCAGTCGGAATGGGTACTGGTTCTGACACAGACTCAGCAATATAGCAGAAAATATAGGTGATCTACTCTACGACATCGGCGTCAAGAACGCGTTCCTGCTCCAGATAATGCGAAACCGCGTACTGGGCCAGAAGCGGCGTCTGGAGCCGGATTTCAGCGCCGATCCATTCGCCCTTGGCGTGGGGCGCATCCGGCGCGTGGTTGCAGCGCCCGCCGCTGCCGAACTGCGGGCCGAAGTCCGCGCTCTGAATTTGATCGAACTGCTTGATCTCGCGCCAGGCTTCGTCGCCGGCCGTTCCGGCTACATCGATTTTCAATCTCACGATCGGCATGATACCAAGACCAATTCACCACAGGGCACAGAGACGCAGAGAAAATCTTAACGGATTTCTTTACTTATTTTGCCTTGTTTTCTCTGTGTCTCTGTGCCTCTGTGGTGAAATTGTGATTCTAGCTGTGCGGGAACCACTGGTACAGCATGAAGTATACGAGCACGCCGGTGACACTGACGTACATCCACAGCGGCCAGGTCCAGCGGGCGATGGCGCGATGACGGTCATAGCGAGCCCGCAGGCCGCGGCTCAGCGTGACGATGACCATGGGCACAATCACGATGGCGAGTGTGACGTGAGGAATCAGGACCAGCAGGTAAATCGTTCGCCATATTCCTTCGCCCAGAAAGTGAATATCCCCCACGTGGGCATGGAAATAGACATAACAGGCCAGGAACAAAGCCGAGGAGACGACAGCGGCAATCATGCAGGCGCGATGCGCGGCGAGTTTCCCGCGCATAATCAGGCTGCGGCCAACGAGCAACAACACCGCGCTGGCTCCGTTCAAACTGGCGATGAGGGCAGGGAAGTAGGCGTATTGTTCGGCGATCATATTTTGGCGATCATACTTTGAAGATCAAGCGGCAGGCCTCGTGGTACGGCGGTTGGCCATCAGGAATGCGAGTCCAAACATGACTAGCGTAAACAGCAGCAAGGTCGCCATCGAGGAAGGCAGAGGGAATGGCGTGTCCATTGCCGGATAGAGCAGGGCGCGCAGGGCTTCGACTCCATAGGTCAGCGGATTCATGTACATCACAACGCGAATCCATCCGGAGGCGCGGCTTATGGGAAACATCGCGCCCGACAACATCCACAGCGGAATCAGAAACAGATTGATGATGCCATGGAAGGCCTGCGTGGAATCCATGGGCCATGCGATGGCGAAGCCGAGCGCGGTGAGCGCGAACGAAACCAGGAAGACTACGACGGCCACCAGCAAAATCTGCAGCAGGTTAAGATGAACGCCCGCGAAGGGCGCAAAGACGAGGAAGATCATCCCTTGAATGGCGGAAAGAGTTGTCCCGCCGAGCACCTTGCCGAGCACAATTGCGGAGCGCGGCACCGGGGCGACCATCACGGAGAGCAGGAACCCTTCCTTGCGGTCTTCGATGAGCGACATCATGGCGAAAATCGCGGTGAACAGGACGATCATGATCAGCGCGCCGGGATAGAAATAATCCAAGTAGTTCTGCTGGCCCTGGCCGCCGCCGGAGCGGAACGACGTGCCGAATCCGGAGCCGATCACAACCCAGAACACCAGCGGCGAGGCCAGCACGCCGACCACGCGCGACTTCTGGCGGTAGAAGCGCACAATTTCGCGCCACCAGAGAGTGAACGCGGGCAGCAATACGCCCGCGGAAGCGGGTGCGATCGGTCTGGTCAAAACGGCGGTTTGAGTAGCCAAGAAGTTCAACTCGCTTTCGCTGCTGGAGATTTCGGCGCTGGAGCCACGGCCTTCTTCTTGCCGAGCATGCCCAGGTCGCGCATTTCCCAATATGCGTTCAACAGAAAAACCGCGGAAAGTGTCAGCAGGATCAGGCTCATGAAGAGGCCATCCACGGTGGTAATCGTGCCGTTGATCAGGGTCCATGCCACCCCCAGCAGCGGGAGAATGCCAAGCACAAGGGAAAGAGCAAGCATCATAGAAAGCACACTACCTCCTGTGATCTTCCGCAGCGGACTGCGCGTCTTCGTTATTTGTTTCGCTCCAGAACTTGTGTCCGGTGCGGCGAATGAAAACGTCTTCCAGCGCCGGCTTGCTTACCGAAAGCGCCTCGATCTCTCCGGGAAAGGCTTCAACCACTTCGGTGACAAAGCGGTGCGCGCCCTCGCGTTCCATGCGCACCTGGTTATCGAGAACCGTGGTTTCCACGTGAAAACGGGCGCGGATGCGTTCGGCCAGCAATTCCGCATCGTGGGCCGCGGTTAGTAACACAACGTCGCCGCCAATCTCGCTCTTCAATTCCTCCGGCGTGCCCAGCGCGACTAAGTTGCCTTCATTCATGATCGCCAACCGGTCACAACGCTCGGCTTCTTCCATCAGGTGCGTGGTTACCAGCACGGAAACATGCTCTTCGTCGCGCAACATCTGCAGATATTGCCAGAGGTCGCGCCGCGCCCCGGGATCGAGGCCAGTGGTGGGTTCATCCAGCAGCAGCACGCCGGGATGATGAAGCAGTCCCTTGGCCAACTCGATGCGGCGCTGCATCCCTCCGGAGAACGTTTCGACTAGTTCCTTGGCGCGATCGGCGAGGCCCACGCGCGCCAGGATTTCAAAAATTCGTTTCTTCAGCGCGGCGCCGCGCAAGCCGTAAAGATGTCCCTGATGCCAGAGATTCTCGTAGGCGGTGAGCTTGCGATCGACGCTCTGCGCCTGAAAAACCACGCCAATCTGGCGCCGCAGGCGGGCCGGTTCCTGCACCGCATCGCAGCCCATGATGGTGGCGCGTCCGGCGCTCGGAACCATCAACGTGGAAAGAATCCGAAAGAGCGTGGTCTTTCCGCTGCCATTGGGGCCGAGCAGGCCAAACAACTCCGCGGAGCGCACGTCGAACGAAACGCCGTTCAGCGCCGTGCGGTTCTCATAGCGATGCACCAGGTTTTGCACGGAAATTACGGTGGCGGAAGGTGGCGCTACTTCCGGCGCGGCGTCAGCGAATGCGGATACTTTCGATGCCAAGGAGTGTCCTAGAATGAACCCAATATTAGTTTACGACGATACCGCGCCCAACATCGTGGAAATGAACAAAAGCGGCAAATAACTACAGCGTCCTGAGCGGAGTCCGATCCCCCTCATGCGGCCGAAGCATCCCGTTGCGCCTGGGGCACGCGCTCTTCAAAAGCGACGGGAACGTGCCGCCACACTTGAATCGCCAGAATGACCGTCGTGGCCAGCAGGAGCGCGCCCACCGCGACATGCGCCACCGTGGATGCAACCATGGGCAGCTCCGGCTGCGCCGCATCCCTGCCCCAAGCCACGCGCGTCAAAAATGCGGTGAAGCCCAGGCAGAGCTGTGTAATCAAAAGCGAAAGCATGAGGATTGCCGGACGCCGCACCGCTTCAATGTGCGCATACACGGAAAGCGCCCGCACCGCGGTCCAGGCCAGCACGAAGGCCACAATCGCCGCATGCACCACGTGCGGCCACCAACTCATGCCATGATGGCGGAACATTCCGCCCAGGATGAGCTGGACATACAACACGAAGATGGACAGCCAGGTCAGCGTCGCCAGGCTGGGGTGTCGCGAGTCGAACTCCACTCGCGGCTGCTCCTCGACCCACTTTCGTCCGGTAAAGAGGGCAATGGCAACGGCGATGCAGAAAAACGTTTGCGCCACAGTGGCGTGTGCCGTGGAAATCCACGGTGGCTGCAGGAGCAACACCGTAAGCCCGCCGAGAATGGCCTGCGCGATAACCGTGCAAAAAGCACCTACAGCCAGCCAGCGCAACCAGCGCCGCCGCTCGACCAGCAGCGTCCAAACGGCGATTGCCAGGGTCAATGTCACCAGCGTGCCGGCCACCATGCGGTGACTCCACTCGTAGCGTATGCCGCCGACAAATTGTGGAACCTTGACCAGGTAGCCAAACGAGGTTGGCCAGTCGGGGACCGATAGACCTGCGTCGTTGCTGGTGACCAACGCTCCGGCTGTGATCACCACAAACGCGGCGCACGCGGTGAATACGGCGAAAGCGTGATGGGCGCGGTTGTAATTTGCCGGGATGGCTTTCAGAATGTCTCCCCTTGGCTCCGCAGGGAAGAGAGAGAACCCGCGCGGAACCGTGCGGGCCGCCCTACTGGCCCAACCCGCTACTTCAAACAGACGATTTTAGCAGATCAACATCAAGAGGCAAGCGACAAACCCGCGGCCTTGCCCTACTCGGCTGCGGCTTTGAAGCTCTGGTCGACGGTTTTGGTTTCTTTTGCGCCGACCGTTACTTTCTGGTCCTGTTCGCCCAGCTTTTCCTGCACGAAAGCGATTGTGTAATCCCCCGGCGGCAGGCCTTTGATCTCATATTTTCCGCTCTTATCGGTGACCGCATAGAACGGGCTCTTCACCACGTTGATGTACATCTTCATCCAGGGATGCTGGTTGCACTTCACCGGCAGCATGATTTCTTCGCGGGCGAAGTTCTTGTCGATCGCGGGCGAGGAGGGCGGCTGCGATTCGTTCCACTCGCGGTTGTCCTTGGGCGTGGGATGGATGTTGTGCGTGGTCATATCGTCATTCTTGATTTGCACCGTCTGGCCCGCCATCACGCCCAGCACATGGGGATGATATTTGCAGCCCTGCTGATTGAGGACGACGGCGCTGGCGGGAACGTCGAAGGTGCGGCTGCCCAGGCCATCTTTCACGTAAACGAAAACGTTGGCGAGACCGCCGTTGTCGACGACGATATTTTCCGCTTCGTTCGCGCCTTTGCAAGCTGGGTCCTGGCTCATGTCGATCTTGGAGGGTTTGGGCGCCGTGCCATCAAACTTTACCGTGCCATTCACGGTTGCGACGGTGGCGGGATCGATCGGCGTGGCCGCGGGAGCGGGCGCCGCTGTCTGGGACATAGTGTTGCTGGGTTGCTCCTCTTTCTTGTTGCACGCCGCCAGCAGAAGCAATGCACAGAAAGCCAACATGCTGACCGATATCATCCGGCTTGTTTTCTTATTCATGATGTCGCCCTTTCTTTTCTTTAGTAGTCTAAAGTAGTCTAAGAAACACTTGTCGCTAGTTTAAGAAACACTTGTCATCCCGAGCGAAGCGAGGGATCTTGGTTCTTGCCTGCGCTGCCGGTGTTGCCACTGCGGGCAAACACCCAGATCCCTCGCTGCGCTCGGGATGACAACCCTAACGGGAGACGGCGCATGCCGTTGCCAAACCCGCCATTTTACCGCGAACCGCCGCTCGCTGCTTGATGCGATTCCACATCAGCCTGCTTGCGATTGCTTTTCGGCCGCGCCGACGCCTGCGCATGAGGCATGGATGCCGCCACCTTGCGTTGCTCCTCCGGGGTCAACTGGAAGATGTAATCCGTCAGCAGCTTGCGATGATCTCCTTCATAGCCCTGGAACGACGGCGGCGTGGGACCGGCGAACACCCATTGATTATTCTCCTGCTTAAACAAGCCCGATGGCATTGAAGTCCCCGGGCTGACCGCTTGCGGATCGGTGATCCAACGCTCGACCCAATCCGGCTTCAGGCGTTCTTTTGCCAGCAGGAAGTTGGGAGCGGTGGCGATCTTGTCGTGCGTGGGATCGCCCGTAGCGTGGCACTTCAAGCAAGGCGCAGCTGAGCTGGAGAACAGGCTCCGCGCCATGTCCGTCTCTTTGGCGGTGAGCGCCGGCACCTGCTCCGGAATGTAAGGCATCGGCTGCTGCGACAGTGCCTGGAAGAAGCGCACCAGCTTCCGCAGTTCGTTATCGGAGAACGAGAACGTGGGCATGCGCACCTTCAAGTAAGGACGCACGCCGTTACGGTTCGTGTCCGTGGTGCTTAACGCAGGATTCGACAAGAACTTGCGCAGCCATTCGGGATCGACGCGCGCGCCTTCGGTCAAAAGCTTCGGAGGCAGTTGCTCCTGCACGTCCTGATACTGCGGCAATCCCATCAGAATGGTTCGCTGGCCCGGAATGAACTGGTGGCAGCCCATGCAGTTATATTTTCTGACGATCCACCATCCCTCCTGAATGTCGTGGCGCGCGTCACCCGGCTTGTATTGATAGCTCGCGGGCAGGGAAGTTTCTTCGCTTCCCATCAGGAAAGTCGTAAGGTCCAGCACCTGGTCCTTGGTGAGGTGCAGGTTCGGCATGCGCAGAGCTTCAGTTTCGCCCTTGACCATCCCTTCGTCATAGACGTTGGGCTCGGCGAGCTTATGTTCGAAGAATCCCTTGTGGTCGTACCAGGGCTCGGTCGCGGGACCGTCGGGCAGACGCGCCAGATCTTCTTTGTCCTTGATCGGCTCGGCATCTTTGCCGCCGCGTTGCGCGGTTTCGGTGAACAATGCGAAGTCGAGACGCTCGATGGGCTTGCTGCCTTCGTAGGTAAGCTCAGTGCCGATGCGTCCTTCGTCCTCGAAGCCCGCGATTTCGTGACAGCCGGAGCAGCCGAAGTGACGCACCCACTTCTTGCCCTCGGCCTTTAGGTTCGGATCGTCCATGAACGAAGCGTCGGCGTAGGATGACGGCTCCTGTTTTTTCTGCGTCATCAAATAGGTTGCTATGTCTTCCGCGTCTTCCGGAGCGAGCCGCAGGCTCGGCATGACCGTCATGTTCTGCACTTGCAGTTCGTGGCCATCGTTCGGGCACCGGCTGTGGTCGAGATCGAACTGGTACGGAAGGCCCTTCTTGGCGTAATCTTCCGGGCCGATGTCTTTCTTTTCGTACGGGCAGTAGGGGCGGGTGCGCTGGCGCGCATTGTGAATCCAGCGGACAAGGTAATCGTAGTTCGCTTTTTCGCCGACGCGCGTCAGATTCGCGGCAAACACGCCACCATGCATTTCATCGCCTTCGCCGATCGAGTGACAGGCCAGACATCCGCGCGTCTGAAATAATTCCTTTCCATGCTCCGCGTTGCCGGGTTTGTGTCTGGGGAGGGCATCGGTAAATCCGGACTGCCAGATATACGCCGAGATCGCCTGGATCTGACGATCGTTCAGGCGGAAGTTCGGCATCTTGGTGGTGGGCCGGAAATCCGAAGGCTTCTTCAGCCATACCGGAATCCAATTCTTATTCAGCTTCAGACGGACGTTCTTCAAGTTCGGCCCGACCTTCTTTTGGTCTTGCATCAGGCTGTGGGACTGGTAATCGAGCTGCTGCAAACGCCCATCCAGCTTGCTGTTAGCCACTCTCAAGTCGACTGCCTGGGTATTCAGCCGGTTCGCTTCCTCGTTCGACTCGGCCGCGTCGGCCTGCGTCATCAGGTAGGCGGCTTGTTTCAGATTGTCCTTCTTCTGCGTCTCGATTTGTTTGATTTGCTGGCCGATTGAGTTCAAATCCTCAGGCTCTTTGTCGTAACCTTCGTAGCGATGGCAGCCCATGCAACCCCTCTGGCGGAAGAGGTCTTTGCCATCGTTGATGGTTTGCCATTGCACGTCGCCGCTGGCCAGCACCATGTCGGCCGCATGGCAGTTCTGGCAGCCCGCTTGCGAATTTTCTTTGGGAAACAGCGGCCACAGCCAGTGCTCGTAATTTCCATGTGCCTTCTCGGCGCTGGTGGTCGCACGGCCATTTCCTTGATGGCAGGGCGAGCAGCCGAACTTTTCGGGATCGTGAATATTCAACAACTCTGGCTCGGGATGGCTTACGAACGCGTCGGCGTATTCGTCGGGCTTCTTCTCGCCTTTCGGCGTCATCGCCGCGGGAGTGATTTTGAGTGGTTCACGCGCGTTGAGATGGCAGGACTCGCAGCGGTCCACAATGTTGGCATCGGCCACGTTGATCTGGACGATCTTCGGATCCCAGTCGGCGATCTTGCGCTTGAGCCCGTCGATTTGCTGCGGGGTGAGATCGACCATGTGGTCAGAGATGTATTCATCCATCTTCGCCCTGGCTGCAGTCACCGGCTTTAACACATCGCCCAGGTCGAGGCTCAGTTTCGTACGCTCGTCGCGAATCTCGGTGTACGTTTCCTCCAGTTGCGGGAAGGTAAATTTTTTCTTGCTTCCGTCGGGGAACTCGACCGTGGCCTGTTCGCTCTTGTATTTCTCAATTTCTTTCCGCTTGCTGTCCTTCGCGGATTTGCTGGTGCTGGTCTCGAGTTCGTAGGTAAGCGCATTCACGTAGGCACGGCGGTCGGTGAACACGCTCTGCACCGCGAGCAGGCGCGCGCTGGCGTCGTCCAGTTTCTTACGCGCTTCCTCAGCCTGCGCCTTTGAATCCTGATAAGTCTTTTCGTAGGCTTGCTTGAGCGCGGCGTACTCGGGATTATTCTCGACATCTTTTTCCGATGTGACCGACTTTGACCGCGCAGTGTTTAGAAATGCGCTGTAGCGATCCTTCCACTGTTCCTGGAAGGCTTTCCAGGGGCGCTGTACCCACGCCTCGTCCCACAAGGCCCAGAACAACGTTGCCACCAGAATCACCATCGCGACCAGGTAATACGCGGCGTACGATTTACTTGTGATCGGATCCTGCTCGGGGTTTGGTTGTTCAGGCACCGCTTCCTCCGGAAAATCGGTCGTTGGTCGTTAGTCGTTGGTCGTTCGCGATTTGTCGGACATGGTCAAGGTCTTGGTTTAGCCAACGACCAACGACCACCGACTAACGACCGTTCTCACACATTGAACCACGGCGTAATCCACACGTACTTGATGTGCCACAAGAGCCGCAGCCCCATCTTTAACGGCAGCGCCACCATGGTCAGCAAAAGGAACTGCGTAATGGAAAACTGCAGCAGGCTCATCCGCTTGAAGTCTTTTCCCATGTATCGCCGGAATAGCGAGTAAACAAGAAATCCTCCAAGCAGATAATAGCCACCGACCACGACCGCGCCGAAAAGCGCCTTCGCCATGTTCGAAGTGATGCCAAAAATGTCTGGGAGATCGCGGTTGACTTCATAGATCAGCCGGTTGTGATCCCAGGTTTGCCCCGGCCAGAACCACTGCCAGCCGGGCCCCCGAATGAACGTTCCGATGATGATCATCGCGACCCACAGAATGATGAAGCCGAACAGAAAAGTTCCAATGGAAAACTTGCGCTGCTTCCACGTGTAATAGCCGCTGCCCAGCGGGTTCGTATCGATGTAAGGGATGACCATCAGGCCGATGATGATCATCGTGGGCATTACTACGCCGGCGATCCAGGGATCGAAATAGACGAGCATCTCCTGCAGTCCGAGGAAGTACCACGGGGCCTTCGCCGGATTCATGGTCAAATTGGGATTGGCCGGCTCTTCGAGCGGAGCGTTCAGCGTGATCGACCACACCATCAGAATGATGGTGACGATGATGGCGGCGAGAAATTCAATACGCAAAAGGAACGGCCAGACGTGAACTTCCTTCTGCCAGCCGGGTTTGAACGGCCAAGTCTTGCGGTGATGGGTCTTCGCCATCGCCGGATCAGCTTCTAGCTGTGCGATCAGTTGGTCGTTGGCGTGGGCCTGCTTCCATGCCAGATAAACGTAGAAAGCCAGCAGCGGGATCAGGCCTACGATCGGCACATTGTCCGGAGCCGAACAAATTTCCCAAAGTTGTCGCCAGTCCATAAGTTCTTCTCGATTACTGTGGCTAAATTCGATAACGCAGAAGTCAGAAATCAGAATGAAGAAGTGTGTCGTTTTACTTCTGCATTCTTACTTCTTAATTCTGACTTCGCTACTTACTCTCCCGCTGCCTTTGGTCCCCTGCGCGGCTTATCCGCTTCCGCCTCCAGCATCACCGCTGCCGGACCGGAGATTCCGCCGTCCTTCCGCACGCGCCAGAAATGCACGATCATCAGGACCGAAGCCACAATCGGAATTCCGATGCAATGCCAGATGTAGGACCGCAGCAGTGCATTCGCATCCACGATCGATCCGCCGAGCAGGCCGAACCGTACGTCGTTGTATGGCGTCATGCCCAGCATCGAGCCGAACGGGCCTTCATGGCCGAGTAGCGGCGTGGCTCGCGCCATGTTCGTACCGACAGTCACGGCCCAGAACCCGAGTTGGTCGTCGGGCAGCAGATAGCCGGTGAACGATAACAGCAAAGTAAACACTAGCAGCAGCACGCCGATGTTCCAGTTAAATTCCCGCGGCTTTTTGTACGAGCCGGTCAGAAATACGCGGAACATGTGCAGCCACACCGCAATCACCATCAAGTGGGCGGCCCAACGGTGCATGTTGCGCAGAATCTTTCCGAAGGGCACATCGTGCTCCAGATAGAGCACGTCGCGGAATGCCTGCACCTTGCTCGGGTGGTAGTAGAACATCAGCAGCACACCGGTATAGGTGAGGATGATGAAGAGGTAAAACGTGATCCCGCCCATGCCCCAGGTGTAGCTGTAACGCACCGCATCGCGATTGATCTTGGCGGGATGCAAATGCAGGAACACGTTGGAGAGCACGCCTAGAGCCCGGTTGCGCGGCGTATCATCGTGCTTGTGCCGGAAGATGGATGTGTAGACCTGGGTCTTGGTCGGATCCTTCAGCCCCTCGATCTGTTCTTTCGCCTTGGTGGGAATGTCGACCTTCATCGCCTGGATGTCGTCTTTGACGCCAGCCGTGACGCGCTCGACCAATCCCACTTTGCCGTTCTTACCGTTCGGGTTATTTTCGTCAGCCATTATTGCCTCTTAGTGAAAGCCGGCGGGACGCCGGCGCTACGAAACCGCTACACTCCGGTCAAAAATGCTCCGGGGTCGTTGAATTTGCTTGGTTGCCCCTTCGGCCATTGATAGAGGCGCGAAGTGTCAACAATAATTTGGCCATCGGGCGCCAGTTCCACGTGGGCGCGGTCCATGGGACGCGGCGCCGGGCCTTCGAAGTTGATTCCCTCGCTGTCATAACCGCTGCCGTGGCACGGGCACTTGAACTTGTTCTCGCTGGGTTTCCAGTCCGGCGTGCAACCGAGGTGCGTGCAGCGCGCATAGATCACGAACACGCGGTCGGGCGTGCGATCGACCCAGATGCGGTATCTCTGCTGGAACTTGGTGTCCACTCCCAGAGCAAACTCCGAGGGATAGCCAATCTTGAAAACTGTATTGGGTTCGAAGAGAGTGCGGGGAAGAAAGAATCGGAAGAAAGCGAGAAACCACGCCGTGAGGAACGCCGTGACCGCAACCCATACCAATCGCCGGCGGCGGCGGTCGATCTCCGTGTTCGATGGCCCGGCCGAGGAAAGCCCCGCGGATGCCGCTGCCTTCGAGGTTCCCACCGCCGGTGTGCCTACATACTTCGTGGCATCCACCACACTCTTCGGCGCGGGTTGCGCCGCGTCTGGACTCGGGTTCGGTTGTTCACTGCCCGGAACCGCCATGAGTGCTCTCCTGTTTCTATAGACTCGTCGCTAATGTGCCGCGGCCGCCAGCAATTCTGGCGTCGCCGTTTGCCTGCCAACGTTATGGATCGAAGCGCAGGGGAGAACCGCATCGCCCAAGGCCTCCCGCACTAATTGCCCCAGCGCCGAGATAAATTTTGGAGAATCGTTCAGGCCGGAACTCATCTCGAAGTGGGCAATGCCCAGCCGCTGAGCTTCCTCGCGCGCTTCGTGATTGATCTCGCCCAGCGTCTCTACGTGGTCGGAAACAAAGGCCACAGGAACGATGCAAACCTCCCGTACTTTTTCTTCTGCCAGATCGCGCAGCGTCCGGTGCAGGGAGGGCTGCAGCCATTTGCTGGCGCCCACTTTGCTCTGGTAGCAGAGCCGGTGAGGATTCGGCCATCCGCCGCGCTGCATCAGAAGCTGCACTGTTTCCTCAATCTGCCGCTGGTAGGGATCGCCCTTGGCAACGATTGACATGGGGATGCTGTGCGCGCTGAAGACAATTTCCGCCCGCTGCGGGTCTGCGAAGCGCGACAAAGCTTCTTCCACCTTTTCCACGACTGCGTCTAAATACATCGGATGCCGATAGAACGGGCCTACGCTGCGTACAGGAACATCGTCGTGGAACAGCCGCTGCCATTCGTTCAGGCTGCTGCCCGTCGTGGTCGAGGAATATTGCGGATACAACGGCAGCAGAACCACCTCGTCGCATTGCGAAGCCCGGAGTTGGACTATCGCTTCGCGGGTGAACGGGTGCCAATAGCGCATGGCCACAAAACAGCGGGCGTCCAAGCCCTGACTCGTCAACTTGGCTTCCAGCGCCTGGGCTTGCTGCTCGGTAAAGCGGCGGATGGGCGAGCCTCCGCCGATGGTTGCATAGTGATGCTGCACTTTACGGGCGCGCGTGGTTGAAATCAGTTTAGCCAGAGGTTTGCGGCCGAGGCGGGCAAAAGGGAAGTCAATAATGTCGGGATCGCAGAAAAGGTTATAAAGGAAAGGCTCTATCGCAGCCAGCGTTTCGGGCCCGCCAAGCTGAAACAGAACTACCCCCACACGGCGCGTTGTCTTCGCCATCCCCTCAGATTCCCCAGAAGCGGCGAATTTACTCTCATCTGAGGCGAGAGTCAATGGCGGAAATTGCAAAATGGAAGTAAAACGAAAAAGACACGCAGCGAGTTTCCCGTCCGAGACGGAAAAAATGCGAAGATCGAAACTCAGCCTCGGTTTTACGGCAACCGCAACTCCGCATGCTCCGGAACCACAATCTGGTGCCGCTCGCCGGCTGCGAAGTACAGCACGCGCAGCACCTTGTGGACCTCGGGGTCGGGATCGCCGCCCATGCTCCGGTCATCGACAACTACGAAGAGCTGGCCCTGATGCTGATAGCTGCGCAACTGCTCGGTCACGTTCAAAAAATGTCCCGCGCCGCCATAGTAGGCGCGCAGGATGCTCAGCTTGATGGCATGCCCTTCGTAGCCGACGTCGGGATCGAGTTCCAGATTGACGTGGGAGTATTCGGGGAAACGGAATTCCTCAACGTTACCATCCCAGTGCCGGATTCGAATGAAAAGCTCTTTGACGTGATTGCGCGCCGGATCGGTGCCGAGCATCTGATCGGTCACGTCGAAGCGCAAAATTCCGTCGTGCAAATATGACCGCACCTGCGGAGTAACGTCCACTCGGCGATCCCGTGCACCATACTCCGCTGCGACTAATTGCCCACCCTGCGCTGCCGCCGAGCCTGCCAGAAGAAACATGAACGCCAGGCTGCCGACCACACCTGCGATTAACTTCAGTTTCATAACGCCCCTTTCGCCTCATGAATGAGGTCCAAGCTAAATTGAAAACAGTCTTAGTGAACCGCGGCTGGAGCGGTTTTTGTGTTGTCCATTTCTTGAATCACGGCATCGGCAAACTCCGACGTTCCAGCCTGGCCGCCGACATCCTTCGTCAATTTTTCGGGATGCCGGTATACCTTCTCCAAGGCGTTGCGAATCTGCAGGGATGCGTCGAACTCGCCGACATGGCGAAGCATCAACAAGCCGGACCGCAGCAGCGCCGTTGGGTTCGCCAAATTCTTTCCCGCAATGTCAGGAGCGGAGCCGTGAACCGCCTCGAAAATCGCGCAGTGGTCGCCCAGGTTCGCGCTGGGTACAAATCCCAGGCCGCCGACAAAAGCCGCGCACAAGTCGGAAATGATGTCACCGTACAGGTTTTCCATCACCAGCATGTCGTACTGATAGGGATTCATCACCAGTTGCATGCAAGTGTTGTCAACGATGTGCTCGCCGTAAGTGATCTCAGGATATGCTTTGGCCACGCCGCGGCAGCAGCGCAGAAACAACCCATCCGACAGCTTCATGATGTTGGCTTTGTGAATAGCGTGGATTTTCTTGCGCTGATTCTTGCGGGCGTACTCGAAGGCGAACTTGGCAATGCGGGTGGAAGCTCTTTCCGTGATGATCTTCAAACTTTCCACCACGCCCGGCACCACTTCATGCTCCAGGCCGGAGTACAGACTCTCGGTGTTCTCGCGCACGATGATCAGATCCACGTCGGGATAGCGCGTGGGGATATGAGGCAGATTCCGGATGGGGCGGAAGTTCGCATAGAGCTCAAACTTCTGGCGCAGCGCGACGTTGATGCTGGAAAAACCGCCTCCCACCGGCGTAGTCACCGGACCCTTCAAGGCGACGTGGGTGCGCTCGATCGATTCAATCACTTCCTGCGGAATGTATTCGCCGTGCCTTTCAAAAGCATCCGCGCCAACTGCGAACGACTCCCACTCGAACTTCACGCCGGTCGCTTCCAGAATGCGCACGGTTGCCTGCGTGACTTCCGGACCGATTCCATCGCCGGGGATCAGGGTTACTTTATGACTCATGATTTTTCCAGGGCCCAGGGGTCAGGGTTCAGGGGTTAGGGATCGGCAAAATCTCTGTACTGAAAGACCTCCTGCTAACCCCTAATCCCTGGCCCCTAACCCCTTTCTTTCACTTTCACCAAATCCCGCAGCTCATTCATGAATTCCTTCACGTCCTTGAAATCCAGATAGACGGAGGCAAACCTTACATACGCCACTTTGTCATAGCGCCGCAACCGGTTCATGATGAGTTCACCCAGTTCGCTGGTTTTGCGCTCGCGCTCTTGCGACTCGATGACGAAGGACTCCGCCTCGTTCACAATCTGTTCCAGCTTGCTGATGGGTACGGGCCGCTTCTCGCACGCCCGCAGCAGGCCGTTCAACACCTTCTGCCGGTCGAACTTCTCGCGGCGCCCGTCCTTCTTCACTACCATGTAGGGGATTTCGTCGATGCGCTCGTAAGTGGTGAAGCGCTTGCCGCACTTCAGGCACTCGCGCCGGCGGCGGATCGACTCCGCCTCCTTGCTCTCGCGCGAGTCCACGACCTTATCGTTTGCAAATCCGCAAAAGGGACATTTCATGGCGCTGATACTTTCCAACCCAAACTCAAACTCTTGTCATTCCGACGCCTGACACTAAGCGCAGGGAAGTGGAGGAAAGGAGAAACCTGCTGTTTTTCCACAATACAAAATTGTAACAGGCGCATCAGGGCCAAGCTGGCGGCCCGTACCTACGTAAAGAGAGGAACTTAAAGTCACGCTGGCGGACCGGCGCTATCGACTTCTTCCGCATGATGGCTTTCTTGCGACAGCTTCCGCAGCGACAATCTCTCGTGGTGGGCTAGAACAAGTCCAAGCGGCACGACCGCCGCAAACGTGACCAGCCACAGCAGGATCCCGCAACTGGCGGCCATTTCCGGAGGTACGTCAAAAACGCTGGAGAGCGCCGCAATGGTTGCCATCTGGGAACCGCCGCCCACCGCCGGCAACTGCAGCATCGATCCCAGCATGCTGGCTCCCATCAGAATCAACACCTGGGATACTGGGATGTCCAGCGAAGGAACCCCGTATGAATAAGTCACTTCCTTGTACGCTACAGCGATGATGTACCACATCCCCACCGAGACCAGGGTGAGCCAAAGCATCGAGACCGGGCCATGAATCGTATCCAGCCCCGCGCCAAACTCGCGTACTTTCTGGGCGAGCTTGTGGCCAAAATTGGCGGAGAGATGCCCAAATTTTTCTTCCACCCATCGCGCCACTGCGTCGCCACTGCGCCGGACGATGATCGCGCCTACAGCCAGCGCCAGCACTACTCCGATCAGTAGGAACCCGCCCTCGCGGAAGCGCTGGTAATACTCCGGATGGGGAATTGCGGGCAGCGCGCTGGGCAGGAAAATTGCCAGCACCATCAGCACCGTGAACGCGCCCACATCGAAGATGCGCTCCACCGCCCACGCCGCCAGCTGCGAAGAGAAAGGAAGATCCGTGCGCCGGGCGATCAAATACGGACGAATGAATTCTCCCGCCCGCCCCAACAGCGCCAGGCCGGTGAAACCAATTAAGGTCGGAGACACCAGATCCATTATCTTCGCCTTGGGACGCACCGGCTTCAGGAAGATCTTCCATCGCACTGCGCGCAGAAAATATGCGATATAGATCAGCGCAATCGCGTGCAGGATATGGATCTTCTTGATGCGGCCGGTCTGGCCCAGAAGGTGCCCCAGTCAAAGCTCTGCCAGTGGCGATATTGCAGGTAAACCAGAATGGCCAGGATGCAGAACACCACCGCACTGGCCAGGATGCGCTTTTTATCCATGAAGGGGAGAAGCCTCGCGCCGCGACCTCGCAACGCGAAGTGGAAACGCCTCTCCCAAGGTAAATGAGTGCGCCCGGAGGGTCAAACAACGGAGTGCAGGGGGTGATGTCAAGCTGCCTGTGTAAATAGGTTGAGGGTGCGGGTTTTCCATTCCAGGTTGAATCTCTGGAAGATGGAGTAGAGGATGCGGTCGACACTGGCTACATTCACAAAACAAACCATGGGCCGGGTGCGGCGGCGCACTTCGACGAAGCAGCGCTCGATCACGTTGGTGGTGCGCAGCTTCTTACGCAGGTGCGGGGGGAAAGCGAACGCCGAAAGCAGTTCCGGCAGATCGCGCTCCAACTGGCGCACCATGGGACCGTACTTCCCGCGCCAACGGGCGCGGAAGGCGCGAAAAGCGGCTTCGGCCTGAGCGCGGCTTTCGGCCAAATAAATCGCCTGCGCTCCCGCTTTCACGTTGTCGTAGTCGGCCTTCTTCACTTTCTCCAGAATGTTGCGCATCTTGTGGGCCCAGCAGCGCTGATGCCGCACTCGCGGATAGACGGTGCGGATCGCCGCCGCCAGTCCGGGACAGCCGTCGGTGACGATCAGGCCCAGCGCCTTGCCCTCCAGCCCGCGCCGATACATATCCTCCAGCAGCCCTTCCCAGTCCGCTTGACTCTCGCCCTGACTCCGCAAAAACGCCAGCAGATGGCGGGTGCCGTCACGCCGCACTCCGTAGGCCACCAGCATCTGCACCCGCTTGCGCCCCGCCGGACGCCGCACCCGCAAGCTCACTCCGTCCAAAAACAGATACGCGTAGTTGTCTTCCAACCGCGCCTGGTGGAACTGGCGCACCACTCCGTCCAGATCCCGCGTCAGCTTCGACACCGTCTGCGGGCTCACCACCTCTTCGGTCACCGTGGCCACCACCCGCCCCACTTGCCGCGTCGAGATGCCGCGCAGAAACGCCTCCCGAATCAGCATCGACACATCTTCGGCGCGCCGCTGAAAAGGTTCCAGCCCTCGCGGCAGAAAACTCTTCCCTCGGGTGCGCGCCACGCGCAGCCGGATCGTCCCCAACCGAGTCACGAAATCCCGTTCGTAGTAGCCGTTGCGATAGGGCTGCCGCCGGCTGCGCCGCCGCTGATACACTTCGCGCACCGCATACCGGTCCCGCTCCCGCCGCGAATCCGCCTCCAAACGCTCTTTCCACAGCCGCTTCGTCTCTCCGTACACATCCCCCCAGAAACTCTCTCTCATCTCCGCCAGAAAATGTTGGTAATGCTCCGTGATTGGGATTATCTTCGCCATCGGGTGTAGGTCTCCTTTCCAGGAACGGCTTTAGCTTGTGAGGCCAAAGCCAACTTACACCCTCTCGCTTTTACACAATCAAAGTTACGTCACCAGTGCAGGTGGTGCGCCGAAATCGACGCTGTATGCGAGGGTGTGTGTTTACTTGGGCGTTGCCAGTGCGATCGCTTGGCGAACATTGCCCAACGATTTTTTCAGAGCGGCGACGGCCTGGGCTCGAGGAACTCCGGCAGCCAGCATCACTAGAGCTACAGGAGTGCGTCCGCCGGAAGCTGCAAGCGCGCCGCGGACGGCTGCGGGATTGGCTCCAGAAGCGCGCTCGAGAATGGCAATGGCGCGCTGCATCAGCTTCTCATTTTTCGGCACGACATTGACCATGAGGTTGCCATAGACATAACCGAGCCGGCTCATGGCGCCCGTTGAAATCATGTTGAGAACCATTTTGTGAGCCGTGGCAGCTTTCATGCGCGACGATCCGGCAAGTACCTCGGGACCGACCTGCGTAACGATGGCGAAGTGGGCGGCGCGTTCGAGCGGCGAATTGCGGTTGCAGGTGAGAGCGATGGTGTGGGCGCCACGCTGGCGCGCTAGTTCGATGGCAGCGAGTGTAAACGGGGTGCGGCCGCTGGAGGCGATGCCGACAACTACGTCGTTCTTGCCGGGTTTGCGGCGGGACATTTCATCGCGGCCTTGCTTGGAGTCATCCTCGCTGATCTCGGAGTCGGAGGCTAAGGCTTTGCGACCTCCCGCGATGATGAACTGGACGCGATCGATGTTGAACGTAGGCGCGCACTCGGCGGCATCGAGGGCCGCGATACGCCCGCTGGTGCCGGCGCCGACGTAGATGAGGCGTCCGCCGCGCTTCAGAGCGGAGGCAGCTAAATCAATCGCGCGTGCGATCTGAGGCAGGGCGCGCGCTACCGCGGCAGGGATGGTGGAGTCTTCGGCGTTGATGAGGCGTGCAATTTCGAGGGAGGATTTGCAGTCGAGGTCGTGGGTGGCGTCGTTGGACTGCTCGGTGCGGAGGCTGCGTAAGTTGAACTTGGGCTTGCGGGTTTGTTGCAAGAATCACGCGCCTTTCACAAGGTAGAGCGGCTCGGTTCATTCTAACCGCTTTCCCGGACCCGCCCGCCGTGTGCCGGAGAAGGTACCTCGGGGCTGAAGCCGCGCCCTTTCAAAACCCATTTAGGAAACATGTTCTAAATATTTTTCCACTACGGTGGCACAGGCTTCGACAAAGGACTGTTCCGGTGGAGTGAACACGCTGGCAAAATAGCTTTCGATATCGAGCTCGGCTGCGAGCTTATTGTTCACGAAGATGGGGACAACAATTTCACACTTCACCAGGGGCGATCCCGCAAGATAACGCGGGTCTTTGGAAACATCGTGCACCACTACGGTTTGCCCGGAGGTGGCTGCGGCGCCACAGAGTCCGGTATTGAGGGGAATGCGGGCATTGGGTGTAAAGCTGCCGACGAAGGGTCCGACCAGCAGGATGCCAGGGTCGGCCGGGTCGACGAGATAAAAGCCGACCCAGTTGTAGCGCGTCATATTTTCGTGCAGACGCTGGGAGATTCGCTCCATAAGGGATTTGTCCGCGGGAGCGGTCAGACTAAAGCTCTGAAATTCCCGGAGAAGTTCTTCATGCATAGGCGTCACGGTTCGGCCCTCATGGTAAGCGTTGGAGGCATTGGTTTCAGTCAAAATTCACCTCCGCCTCATCAGTGTAACCGGACGGCGGAATTTTCTAGAAGGGGCAGAGAATCTTCTCGGTGACGTAACTTTGATTGTGTAAAAGCGAGAGGGTGTAAGTTGGCTTTGGCCTCACAAGCTAAAGCCGTTCCTGGAAAGGAGACCTACACCCGATGGCGAAGATAATCCCAATCACGGAGCATTACCAACATTTTCTGGCGGAGATGAGAGAGAGTTTCTGGGGGGATGTGTACGGAGAGACGAAGCGGCTGTGGAAAGAGCGTTTGGAGGCGGATTCGCGGCGGGAGCGGGACCGGTATGCGGTGCGCGAAGTGTATCAGCGGCGGCGCAGCCGGCGGCAGCCCTATCGCAACGGCTACTACGAACGGGATTTCGTGACTCGGTTGGGGACGATCCGGCTGCGCGTGGCGCGCACCCGAGGGAAGAGTTTTCTGCCGCGAGGGCTGGAACCTTTTCAGCGGCGCGCCGAAGATGTGTCGATGCTGATTCGGGAGGCGTTTCTGCGCGGCATCTCGACGCGGCAAGTGGGGCGGGTGGTGGCCACGGTGACCGAAGAGGTGGTGAGCCCGCAGACGGTGTCGAAGCTGACGCGGGATCTGGACGGAGTGGTGCGCCAGTTCCACCAGGCGCGGTTGGAAGACAACTACGCGTATCTGTTTTTGGACGGAGTGAGCTTGCGGGTGCGGCGTCCGGCGGGGCGCAAGCGGGTGCAGATGCTGGTGGCCTACGGAGTGCGGCGTGACGGCACCCGCCATCTGCTGGCGTTTTTGCGGAGTCAGGGCGAGAGTCAAGCGGACTGGGAAGGGCTGCTGGAGGATATGTATCGGCGCGGGCTGGAGGGCAAGGCGCTGGGCCTGATCGTCACCGACGGCTGTCCCGGACTGGCGGCGGCGATCCGCACCGTCTATCCGCGAGTGCGGCATCAGCGCTGCTGGGCCCACAAGATGCGCAACATTCTGGAGAAAGTGAAGAAGGCCGACTACGACAACGTGAAAGCGGGAGCGCAGGCGATTTATTTGGCCGAAAGCCGCGCTCAGGCCGAAGCCGCTTTTCGCGCCTTCCGCGCCCGTTGGCGCGGGAAGTACGGTCCCATGGTGCGCCAGTTGGAGCGCGATCTGCCGGAACTGCTTTCGGCGTTCGCTTTCCCCCCGCACCTGCGTAAGAAGCTGCGCACCACCAACGTGATCGAGCGCTGCTTCGTCGAAGTGCGCCGCCGCACCCGGCCCATGGTTTGTTTTGTGAATGTAGCCAGTGTCGACCGCATCCTCTACTCCATCTTCCAGAGATTCAACCTGGAATGGAAAACCCGCACCCTCAACCTATTTACACAGGCAGCTTGACATCACCAGAATCTACGGCCTTGGCGAAGATTTCAGCAAAAAACAACACGCTAACGAAATGCCGCGTTCCCGAGAATAATCCCGCGGCGAGCTGCTCAGGGGTGCAGGGTTCCCGCTGGCGCCAGCCAATCAAACGGGTGGAACGGAATGTTTCTGGCAAGGCCAAAAAGAATAATCAAGCCACACAGCGCGCGGATCCAAACTTCCGGCAGGAATATTCGGGGCAAATGTCGTCCGCGGATTTCGAAAAGCGCGTACGAGGCGGTCCCATAAGCCAGGAACGGCAGCAGCAGGATGGTCAGGGGATTCAGAGCCCAGGCGGCGCGCAGATTCCCCCGCAGAAGTTGATGCAAGGCCCGCAACGATCCGCAGCCGGGACAATACCATCCCGTCAGGTACCGCAGCGGGCAGGGCGGAAACAGGCCGGCGATGGAAGGATCGAAGAACCCCAGCATGATGATCGCCGCCGCGGCCGCGGCAACCATCCCAGCCAGCAACCAATGTCTTCGATGGTACGGCATCGGCAAAGCCACCCTGCTCTAGTGGCGCATGTGGCTCATGACTCCGGCAGCCACAATAATCCCGTAGATTAGCCCGAACGCCAAACCCGCGCCCAGTGAGATCCAGCACCAAAGCTTCGCGTTTCTGGAGGCAGCCTGTGCTCCCGCAATGTCTCCGGCCTGCAATCTCCCGTTGACCTGCGCGGCATACACGATGGCGGGAATCCCCGCGGGCAGACAACAGAGAACCGTGGCGAGAATCGCGAAGACGAGATAGTTCGGCACGTACACGCCCGGCACTTGTCCCACTGCAGGCGGTTGCCCCGGAACTGGCAAAGCCGCCTGTAAATTCCTGCCACACCGCACACAAACCGCGGCGTTGTCCGCGTTACTGGCCCCGCATTGAGTGCAGAACATCCAGTTCCTCCCGCTGATCAATCGTTACGCGTTTACTGCAAGGCTGAACCATTCGCCATGCAATCCTGCGCTGAGCCGGTGCGGTCGAATTTAACGACGGCTGATTCGTCGGAGCAAAAGGCTTGCGTCCCGGTTTGCTGCCGGACTACGGGATAGGCGACGACCCGAAACTCCGTGTTTGCCCCGGTGTCGCCGGCTGCGCGGCAACCCAGCAACTCAAATACATATCCGTTCTTCTGCCCGCCCAGCAATTTCGTATCGTTCAATCCAGCGTCAGCCAGATCGGACAGCCTGCAGGTATAGCCGGCCTCGGGATGCGATGAAGAGTAGCCAACTTCAGCAACCGTCAAAACTCGAACCCCCGCGACCGCCGACGATTCATTCGCCGCCATGCGTGCTCTTAGCAGATTAGGAATGGCAATCGCCGCGATGATTAGGATCACCGGAATTGCCGCCAATCCCACGTAGCCCAGAACAAGTCCTGCGATCGCCATGCCTTCGCCCTTTAGACGGCCAGCGCTCTTGCGGATCTCGGAAACAGAGAGATGCCCAAATATGATTGCCAAAATCGACAACGGAAACGCAAAGAGGAAAAGACCACAAATGAGACTGGCGATCGCTTTGCCGCTGGTCTGCGCTGGGAAAATCGCGCCCCCCGAAGGCGGTCCAAGCAAAGGCGCTGTCGCCGAGCCTGCAGAAACTTCTTTCCCGCACACTCTGCAGAACTTCTCACCCACCGCCACATTGTTCCCACAACCGGAACAAAACACGCTGGCCTCCCAAGCCATGCAACCAGCCTTGTCTGAATTGACACCAAACACTACTCCTTACAGTTGATCGTGGTCAATTTGCCAGGTTGCTTATAACCCTCCCGGAATAGGAAACGACCAGGATGAGGCTGCAATAGTTGTTGTTTCCGGACGCGGAAAGCGTATGCTTTTCAACGGCGGGCTGAGTCTATCGCACTCAACCGAGGGTGGCTGGCAGATACCTCAAGTGCGAGGACGAGTTCGTTGTAACTCTGTGATTCGAAACGTAAACAATTGGGGTGACAAGGATCACCCCGAGTGGTGCTCTTGGTCATTGCTTGTTGCCGTGATAAGAGCAGAATTAGATACGGTTTAGTACTGACGTACCTACGGAGGTAGGACTATGACTTCTGGCATTCTGACCTCGCCTGGGATCAAAGCTCCAGGCGATTACATTGAAGATGTGATGATTAGCGTTAGGGCGAAGAACCCGGCCGAGCCTGAATTCCATCAGGCGGTTCGGGAAGTGTTCGATTCTCTGCGGTTGGTGTTGGCGAAACATCCCGAGTATCAATCCAACCGAATCCTCGACCGGGTCGTGGAGCCGGAGCGCGTGCTGATGTTCCGCGTGCCCTGGGTCGACGATCAGGGAAATGTTCAAGTCAACCGCGGCTTCCGCATTGAGATGAACAGCGCGATCGGGCCTTACAAGGGCGGCCTGCGCTTCCATCCCTCGGTGAACCTCGGCATTCTGAAGTTCTTGGCATTCGAGCAGGTGTTCAAGAATTCGCTCACCACGCTTCCCATGGGCGGCGGCAAAGGCGGCTCGGATTTCGATCCCAAGGGTAAGAGTGACAACGAAGTGATGCGCTTCTGCCAGAGCTTCATGACCGAGCTGGCGCGGCACATTGGGCCTGACACGGACGTTCCCGCCGGCGACATCGGCGTGGGCGGACGCGAAATCGGCTATCTGTTCGGCCAGTACAAGCGGCTGCGCAATGAATTCACCGGCGTGCTCACGGGCAAGGGGCTGAACTGGGGCGGATCTTTAATTCGTCCAGAGGCGACCGGTTATGGCTGCGTGTACTTTGCAAGTGAAATGCTCAAGAGCCGCAAGGACTCACTCGATGGCAAGCTCTGCCTGGTTTCGGGCAGCGGCAATGTCTCCCAGTACACCATCGAGAAGCTGCTCGACTTCGGTGCGAAGCCGCTGACCGTCTCGGATTCGAATGGCGTGATCTACGATCCGGACGGAATCGATCGCGAGAAGCTGGCCTATGTTCTGGAGCTGAAGAACGTGAAGCGTGGCCGTATCCGTGACTATGCGGACCGCTACAAGAAGGCGATCTTCATGCCTACGGACGTGAAGTTGGAGCACAACCCGCTGTGGAATATCAAGGCGGATTGTGCCTTCCCGAGCGCCACGCAGAATGAAATCACGGCGAAGGATGCGGCGAATCTGCTGAAGAATGGCATCAAGCTGGTGGCCGAAGGCGCTAACATGCCAAGCACGCTGGAGGCAACCAAGCTGTTCCTGGAAGCCAGGGTTCTTTATGGTCCGGCGAAAGCGGCGAATGCGGGCGGCGTGGCCACGTCTGGTTTAGAAATGGCGCAGAACAGCGCGCGGCTGAACTGGACCCGCGAGGAAGTGGATGACAGGCTGCACAAGATCATGATCAACATCCACCGCAATTGCTATGAAACGGCCGAGAAATACGGCACGCCCGGCAACCTCGTGAACGGCGCCAACATCGCAGGCTTCCTGAAGGTGGCCGATGCGATGCTGGATCAAGGGCTGGTGTAGTCGCTTTATGTAGCGCGGGCGCCCTCGCCCGCGTTTGCTGAAGGCTGTTACGATGCGGGGTGGATAAATTGTCCACCCCGCAAGTTCTTTCCGAGGAATGGCAGGCGAGCCACTCCTCGACAACATGATCCCTACAAGGTCCGGAGCATTCTTCCGATCTCCAGCTCCGGGTCGAGACTTTTGCATACCTTCATAAACTGTCATATTATGAAGCCATGCCCATGACCTCACTGAACATCTCGCTCCCCGAAGCTCTCAAAGAATATGTGGAAGGGCAAGTCGCGACGGGCGACTGGGGTACGCCCAGCGAATACGTCCGCGAACTGATTCGTCAGGACAAAGAACGCCGCCTGGGCAATCTTGAGCAGGAACTTACCGCCGCTGCCAGAGGACCGAAAATCGAAATTCCCGTGGCCGAGATTCGCCGCAAGGGCCTAATCGCCGCGCTTCGCGAGCACGCCCGGCGCCGATGAAAAAGCGGCGCCTCGTCTTCAGCGAGGAGGCTTTCTTTCCACGGCGTATGATTGGCTGTTAACGCTCTCGCCATGTCCCTCCGCCCCATCCTCGAGCCCATCCTCGATGCCGAAGCCCGCCTCGAAGGCTTCGACAACCTGATGCCTTTCAAGGTGCAGAACATCCTTCTGGTTTCCAGCCTCTACGACTCTTTCATCCTTCGCGAAGATGGCCGCCTCAACGAACTTCTGATCGACGAATCGCTTGAACTGAACCTGCAGCAAATTCCCGGCATCACCCATGTTTCAAGCTGCGCCGAGGCGCTGGAACTGGCGCGTTCGCAGCCCCGCTTCAACCTGATTGTGACGAACCTGGCCGTCGCCGATATGACCGCTGCGCAACTGGCGCACGAGGTGAAGCGTGCCGGTCTGGATGTCCCCGTGGTCGTGCTGGCCTACGACTACCGGGAAGTGAAGAATTTCGTTAGCCGGAATCCGCTTACCGATATCGAACGGATTTTCCTGTGGCAGGGCAATGCGCGCATTCTCATCGCCATCGTCAAGTACATCGAGGATAAGCGCAACGTCCTGCACGACACGCGTGCCATGGGCGTGCCCGTGCTGCTCGTGGTGGAAGACAACATCCGTTACTACTCGTCGTTCCTGCCGGTGATTTACACCGAGCTGATCAAGCAGTCGCGGCGCGTGATTCAGGAAGGCATCAATGTCGCTCACAAGCTGGTGCGGATGCAGGCCCGCCCGAAAATTCTGCTGAGTTCGAACTTTGAGGATGCGGCTCAGTTGGTGCAGGAGTATCGCGACTACCTGATCGGGCTCGTGTCAGACGTGGAGTTTCCCTGGGAGGGCAAACTCAGCCCGGAGGCGGGCTTTGCGCTTGCCCTCCTGATGAAGGCGCTGGTGCCGGATGTGCCGGTAGTTCTGCAGACCAGCCGCACCGAATTTCGTCCGCGGGCGTTGGCTGCCGGGTATTCGTTTCTGCGGAAACGCTCGCCGACGCTGCTGAAAGATTTGCGCAGCATTCTCACCGAGCACTTTGGTTTTGGCGATTTCGTATTTCGCCTGCCCGATCTAAAGGAAGTGGGGCGCGCCAAAGATCTGAATGAGCTTGAGGAACAGTTGCAGACGGTTCCCGCCGAGAGCCTCACGTACCATGCCCAGAGCAACCACTTTTCCCATTGGCTGATGGCGCGAACCGAATTCGCTCTGGCCGCCAAGCTGCGGCCGCGCAAGGTCTCCGACTTTGCCGGGCCAGAGCATTTGCGGCGCGACTTGATCGAATCGATCAACAATTACCGGCGCGAACAAAGTGAACTTCTGATCGGCGACTTCAACGCCGAGACGTTCAAGCCCTCGGAATCGGGGTTCTTGCGGATCGGCTCCGGATCGTTGGGAGGCAAGGCCCGCGGCCTCGCGTTCGTGCGCCATCTCTTGCGCAAGAACCGCATTACGCGCCGTTTTCCCGGTGTCCGCATCGCCGTGCCGCCAGCTCTGGTCCTGGCCTCGGACGCCTTCGATCAGTTCATGGCCGAGAACAATCTGCTGGATTTCGCCCTGCGATGCGACGACGATGCCGAAATTCTGCAGAGATTTCTAGCGGCTCCACTCTCGGAGAAGCTGCAGGAAGACCTCAAGGCCTTCCTCGATCAAGTCGCCTATCCCCTCGCCGTGCGCTCTTCCAGTCTGCTCGAAGACTCGCAGTACCAGCCTTTCACCGGAGTGTATGAGACTTTCATGCTGGGCAACCAGCAGCCGGATCCCGCACAGCGCCTGGCGGAACTGATCGACACCATCAAGCGCGTCTATGCCTCCACCTTCAGCCGCCATGCCAAGGCCTATGTGCGCGCCACGCCTTACCGGCTCGAAGAAGAAAAGATGGCGGTGATTGTGCAGCAGCTGGTGGGGACAGTGCACCACCAACGCTTTTATCCCGATTTCTCGGGCGTAGTGCGCTCGCACAATTTCTATCCCGTGCCGCCGATGACGTTCGCCGATGGAATCGCCGCCGTGGCCTTGGGACTCGGCCGGGCTGTCGTCAACGGCGGAAAGTGCCTGACGTTCTGTCCGCGTTATCCGAAGAATCTGCTGCAATTTTCGTCGGTGGAGGACATCCTCGCCAACTCGCAAACGGAGTTCTGGGCGCTCTCATTAAACGGCGTTCCCCAGGGACGTCCCGGCCATCTGCACGAGATGCGCTTCGGTCTGGACGCGGCTGAGGCGGACGGCACCCTGCCCCCCGTGGGGTCAACTTACTCCGAAGAGAATGAGGCGGTGTATGACGGCGTAAGCCGGCCCGGTGTACGCATTGTGAGCTTCGCGCCCATGCTGAAACACAATGTATTCCCCCTGGCCACGATCCTCGAAACCCTGGTAAAAGCAGGGGAGCACGCCCTGGGCATTCCGGTGGAAATCGAGTTTGCGGTTCGCCTGCCGCGCCAGTCAGGCGAAGCGGCGGAGTTTGGTTTTCTGCAAGTCCGTCCGCTAACCCTCGCGCGCGATCACCAGGACTTGTCGGTGGGCGATGTCGATCCGCAGCAACTCCTTTGCCAAAGTAATAAAGTCCTGGGCAACGGGCGCATCGAGAACCTGTGTGACGTAGTGGTGGTCGATTCGCAACGCTTCGAGCGCAGCCGCAGCCAGGAAGTGGCCAAGGCGGTCTCCCATTTCAACGGCTTGCTCAGCGCGCAGAACCGGCCATATCTGCTGATTGGCGTGGGCCGCTGGGGATCGAACGATCCGTGGCTCGGCATTCCCGTGGAGTGGGACGAAATCTCCGCTGCGCGCGTCATCGTCGAAGCTGGATTCCGCGATTTTCGTGTGACGCCTTCGCAAGGAAGCCATTTTTTCCAGAATCTCACCGCATTCCAGATCGGCTACTTCACCGTGAATCCCGATGCCGGGGAAGGCTCAGTCGATTGGGAGTGGCTGAGCGAGCAGCGTTCCGTGGACGAAGATGGATGCGTCCGCCATCTGCATTTCGAGACGCCCCTGCGAGTCGTAATGAATAGCAGAACCAGCCAGGGGATTATCTTCAAGCCCGAAGCTGAGAGGCCGTAGGCAAGAATCTGAGGTTCATACTAAGGCGAACCTTGAGGGCTCGGCGGAACGGCCTACGGATTGGGACTGCCGGTCGGCGCTGCCTCACTCTTGTGTTTGTGGGTCATCTTGCGATGGATGTCGGGCCAGAATTCCTTCACCACCAGGGTTATCGTATCGAGCGCCACCTGGGTTTCCCAAGTATCGATCGTGTTGGACAAGGTCTTATCGGAGGCAACGAACAGGTGCGGGTTGGTGGGTTTGCTGACGTACGTGCTCGCGGGATGGTAGCTGTAGGTCGAGATCGCTGCGGCCGTGGCGGCGCCGAAAATCTCGGAATAATTAAATTGCTTGTGGCCGGAGTCGCTCCGGGTCACAAAAATGCGGCTGACCGAATACCCCGTGCGCCGCAAAAATCCGCCCCGTCCCGATTGGTAGTAGCGCGGGTCCTGATGAAGGGCGGAGGGAAAAACCGCGCCCACCATGAAGTTCTCAACCATGCTGTCGCCTGCCGTGATCCCGTAGCGCTTCGCATAAGCTGCCCACCCCTGCCCGAAGGCGGGCTCACTATTCTGCGACTGGGCTAGAGCGGCTAACACCCCCCACCAGGGATACTCCACATAATCGAACGTTCCCAGGGCCACGACCTTGTATTTGTCCTTAACGCTCATGGGAGGAAGTTGGCCCTTGCCCTGAAGCGTGAGGAAATTCGGCAACGTATAAAACAGGCGATCGTTCGAGGTGCCCGCAACTTTGCCATGGCCGCTTGTACCTTGCCCGTCCTTCTCCTTGTCCTGGTCCGATGGCGACTGCGGTGCAGGGGTGGGCGGCGTGCTCTGCGCTGACGCTGTAGTCTTGGACGAAGAATCAGTCTGCGGAGTTGAAGGCGCTGCACTTGCCGGCGGCGGAGTTTGCTGCGCCGCGGACAGGAAAGAAAGAATCGCGACAAGCACAAAAACGGCTAACGGTTGAGCCACAAACTTTATCAACCACTTCTCCTGGACAAGAAATAACATCCTGAAATCAGAAAAATCGTGAACTTTTCCAGATGAGCCATCGTGCAGCAGCGTTTCGAGGGATACCGAACTCAGAGCATTGCAGGTTCACGGATGCCGATGGAGCACGTGAGTGGCGATGTCCGGCCAGAACTCCCGGAAGGTGTTGGTCAGAGCGTCCCGTCCCAACGCCCATCCATACTTGGTGGCGAGGGCTCCCAAAGTGCGGCTTCCGCTGGGGTAATACGTTATAGAAATTCCCTGGGCGATCCCTCGGCCCAGCAGCTCCGAGGCATTAAAGCTGTTGTGCCCGTGGTAGTCGGGCGTTATGAGGATGCGGCTGCCGGCATACAGGCCACGCTTCACGATGTTCCCGTGACCCTTCGCGTAATAGCGCTCGTCCTGATGGAACACTGTGGGCAGCGCGAAAATCACCCAGTAATTGCCATCCGCCTTGTCGAGAAAGCCACGCCAGTAATATCTGCCGTACCCCGGCAGTCCCTGTCCGAGCTGCGTGTGGGCATCGGTCCACTCGGCGAGGGCGGAAGTGATGCCTACAAAAATGAAGGACGAGTAATCGAAGCTGTTCTGGGTTGCAATCTTGAAGGCCTGCTTCGGCGTGGGCGGCGGTGGGATCGCGCCGGCGCTAACCGCCCGGAAATTCGGCATCACCCCCAGGATTCGCTTCGGCTGCTCCTGCCCGGGCGTAACACCTTGGTTCGCGGGCGCCGTGCTCGGACCGGCACTCTTGTCTTCGGCCTGTTTTGCGTTGCTGCCGGATGTTTCAGTCTGCGGAGTTGAAGGCGCAGGGTTTGTTGGCGGTGGAGTCTGCTGCGCTGCGGACGGAAAGGAAAAAAGAAGGGTTGAAAACACAAAGGCCATCAATGGCCGGGCGACGAATTGTATCGACAAGCATTTCTCCTAAGAAGAAAAGGTATGTCACGAGAAAACCCACACTATAGTGTCATTCTAACAGCCAGCCCGTGAATCTCCCGGCCCGAGGCCTCAAGTTTTACAATCCTTTACAAGCAGGGCGAGGTTTCCGCACTGGGATTCCGACGTGCTTTAGAAAGTTGCCCGGCGACGGGCACGCTGTGGGGACAATCGCGGATGGGATGTAGGAGAAGTTGTCGCCCCGCGAAAAGAATCTCCGTCCAGGCCCGGAGAATTGAACCAGTGGGCTAGGCAGCCCTGGACGACTGTTGAACGTCGAGGATGATGCGCTCGGCAGTATCGGCGAAGGTCGCGAGGCTGCGCACCCGCTCCAGAGTCTGTCCGATCTCTTCACTCGACATCTGTTGAACTGCAGTCAGGATCTCTTGCTGCAGGATTTCAATGACTGGAGGGTCTGGCAGGTGAAGGCGGACGTAAATGTCCGACCGCAGAATCATCGCCAAGGGGTCAATGAGCAAGAAGCGTTCCATACAGATTCTCCTTTTCGCGCCCCCGAAATTTCCCAGTTGCAGAATCGGCCCTGGGGGTGAGTATTAAGCATACGCTGCTGGGCAAGCTGTGGCCACAGGTGTGCGGGGCTGGCGAGCGCCTTTCTTGACCGGAATCCGACCTGAATTTGTGGCGCACGGCCATAACTGCGTTGCCTCGCCGGCGTGCGAGGCCCTATCATGGGACATTCTTGTGAAGGCGCTTGCAAGCGCGAAGGAGTCTATGACAGAACCGACATACGAAGAACTGAAAGCCCGGTTGTCCCAATTGGAAAAAGAAGTGGAGACCAAGAAGCGCAGTGGAGACCTGATATTCAAGGTGGGTGAAAAGGGCGGCGTTAGCGTCTACGGCTTGGGCCGCTTTCCCGTTACGCTGTACTACGAGCAGTGGAACCGGCTTCTGGGCGCGGCGAACGAGATAAAGGCCTTCATGGAAGAAAACAAGTCCCGATTGAAACTCAAAGAACAGGGCTGAGACTCCGCCCTTATCACTCCAGGGGTGAACGGCTGGAGTCGGGTCGCCGGAAGGTTATGTTTTCGTGGCAAATTTATCGTGCGCGTGGAATACTTCACGCTATAATAAAAAGACTGTGCCCAAATACTCCATCGTCGTCCCGCTGCACAACGAACAGGAAAACGTCACCGATCTCTACGACCGCCTGAAAGCGGTGATGGAGAACGCCGGTGAGAGCTTCGAGATTGTGCTGGTGGATGACGGCTCCAGCGACCACACGTTCGCCATGCTGCGCGAGATCGCGGCCGTGGATAGCCGCGTTACTGTGGTCAAGCTCCGCCGGAATTTCGGGCAAACCGCCGGATTGGCCGCGGGTTTCGATCATGCCCGCGGCGAGTACATCATTGCCATGGATGGCGATCTGCAACACGATCCCGCGGACATCCCGATTTTTCTGGAGAAGATCGCGGCCGGCTACGACATCGTCAGCGGCTGGCGCAAGGTGCGCGTCGATAATTTCTGGATGCGCCGCATCCCTTCGCGCATGGCCAACTGGCTGATGGCCAAGCTCAGCGGCGTTGACATTCATGACTTCGGCACCACCTTCAAAGCCTACCGCCGCGAGATCCTCGAACAGGTGCCGCTCTATGGCGAACTGCATCGCTTCATCCCGGCCTTGGCCTCCTGGTATGGGGCGTCCATCTGCGAAGTGCCCATCCGCAATGTGAACCGCGAGCGCGGTATCTCGCATTACGGCATCTCACGCACCTTCCGGGTTTTCTTCGATCTGATCACGATTCGTTTCCTGCTCCGCTATCTTTCCCGCCCCCTGCATTTCTTTGGAACTTTGGGCCTGATCAGCATGTTCGGCGGCAGCGCAGTGGTGGCCTGGCTGGGAGCGGAGAAATTTCTCCGCCACGTTCCGGTCATCGGCGCGCACGGCCCGCTCATGATGGCCGCGCTCGGCCTGCTGCTCGGCGGCCTGAATTTGCTCGCCATCGGACTGCTCGGCGAGATGCAAGTCCGCCACTACCACGAACCCCGCCATCGCGCTCCCTACTCCGTCGACCGTGTCCTGCGTTCGCAGAACGAAGAGCACAGCGTCTCCGAGTAAATCCTGATCCTGTTAACAGCCGCAGCGCAGCCGAACGCTAGCGGCACCGATGTATAATCCTGCGCGTATAGTCCCGAAAATGTGGGGCCCTCCGCTTGATCAGGAATTTCCTCATCGCTGTGTGCTTATCCCTGCTTGCCGCAGGCAGGGTGTGCGCCCAGGTAGCGGAGCCCGGGCAGTTGCCAGACGCGCCCGGCGTTTCCCCCCAGCCTTCTCCGCCGACAGCGCGCCAAGACGCTGTGGTATTCCACAAGAAGGTTTTTTGGACGCTGGTGGGCGTGGACGCGGCCTCCGCAGTCGCGGACGCGCAGATATCTCGAGCAGGACTGAGTATGTTCCCTAATCGCACCGAGCAAAATTCCTGGCTTTACGGTCGCAGGCCAAGCTTGGGGCGATATTATGCAACCGATGTGGTGACGGACGTCGGCGGCGCTTTTCTTAGCTACAAGCTCCTGCACTCCCGTCGGCAGAGCCTTCGCGTATTGGGCTGGGCCCTGCCAATTGCGTTGGCGGTAAGCCACGCCGACGGCGCGATCCGATGGGCAATCCTGATCGACGGCGCGCCTTCTGGCCGGAGCATTCCCGCCAACACTCCGCGAACTCAGTGACAGGCGCGCCGATGTTTATCCTGCGCGTGTAATCTGTGCTATGTCAGGATCAATGAGGGGCCTGTGAGATATCCGGCACCTACTGCCCACCAATCAGCGGCGAGTGACCACGGTCACTGACATGCCTCGCAGACTGGGTTATAAGTTCGTCTCAAAGTTCCCTAAGCGGGACAAATCCTAACTCAGTTAACGGAGGCGTCAAATGCCCAGGGCCCTAGTAGTATCCTCTCGCATCTTCTTCACACTCTCAACTCTCTTATCAATTGCGGCCATGATTGGCTGTGGTGGGCCAGGAAGCGAAACGGCTCCAAGCTGCTCCAACACGCTGGGATTTACCGTGCACGTCGGAGATGTCAACCAGAATGGCTTGTACTCGGGGGACGACTTACAAGGCGCGGCTTATGGAGCCCAGTCTTCCGGCACGACGCCCGAGTATTGTGCAGGCGAATTCGGTAGCTCAACTGACTTCCTAAAAACCCCTTACAACCTCTCGAACGGCTGGGCGCCCGCCCAGTGGACAGGGGCGTGGAAGGGATCGTGCGTAAACCCAATCAATGACCCGGCTGGGCTAAGCTGGCAACTTGATGTCCAGCCGGGAGACCCGATGAGTACAGACGGCGGCGGCCCGGTGAACATGCTTGGGGAGTGCGTGACACCTGCGGCTGAGTCGTTTTTTCAGCTGTCCGGCTCATTGCCTACGACGCTGACGATTCCCGGGTCCGGCCTCACAACCACTTACGGATACCCCGTGCTGGCCGTCAGCAGCGTGAAGGCGAATGGCGTTCTTTCGGAGAAGGAGTCGTTCTCGGTTGCGTCGGGCGGAACATCCGCGACGTTCAACTATCCCACGAATTCCTCCGGCAGCGCGTTGGCGCCGGGCTTATACGCGTACATTCTTGGGAATTGGACGGCTTCTGGAGTTCTTACCAGCGTGGCGGCCGACGCACTCGCCATTGGAACCAGCACCACGCTGGCCTCACCCTACGGAGTCGACGCGATCAACCGAAGCACCTACACCGAGGTTTGCGTCCCCGGCGGCGAAACAAAAAAGGAAACCCGTATTCGCCGCGAACGACCTCAAGTAGTCTGCCCCGACGACGGGCTCCAGCAGACTTGTGGACCGCCTCCGCCGCAATGCACGTCGTCTACTACCTCGAGCATCCTCCCCTTAGTGACGCTATTAAATTCTGCGGAGCTGAACTACTCGGGGAGCAACATAACTGTCGGCAGTCAGCCCACGGCCGTAAAGGCCTATCACAATGCTTCGACGGCATCCGGAACGCCTGGGTCCGGCACATACATCCGCGTCACTCAGCCGACGCTGGCGTTAGTCGCCAATTCAGGCTCAAACACGGTTAGCGTGGTTAGTCTCTATCCAACCACCGCAGTGACCGCGACGATCAGCGTGGGTACGCAACCCGTGGCCATCCTGATTGATAGCACGGGTACGTATGCGCATGTCGCCAATCTTGGCAGCGCAACGGTCTCCCAGATCAATCTCTCCTCCCATACAGTTTCGGGCACGGTTGCGGTTGGATCCACGCCGACATCTCTCGCCTTGGATCCGAGCGGCACCGCATTCTGGGTCGGTGGGCTGAACTATATCTCGAAGGTCAATACGTCTAACCTTTCAATCGCGGTAACCTATCCCGTCAGTGGCCAGGTTACATCGCTGTCAATATCGTCGGGGCAAAACGACTATGTCTACACGATAATCAGCGGTTCCACGTTCCAGGGAGCGCATGCGGCCCTGACCCAGGGCGTGCCGCATACCGACTACGAAATGGGCATAGGGGGCGAGGTGAAGGCAGGGACCTCAGGCAGCTTGCCCACGTGGCTCAATATCGGCGGGCCACTCGTCAGCGCCAGTTACGGAAACCGCTACATTGTGGAGGGAACGCCAAGCGGTTTTGCCGTCCTGGATCTGGAGGTCGACAAGGTGATGATGCAGGGATCGACAGCGGGCCCCATCGTGGGGATCGCAGTAGATCCTCAACAGGGGACGGCATACGCTACGGAGACCAGTACTAACACGCTGCTCTCGATTCCGCTCCCTCCGGCGCAAACCGATTAAGCAATGGCCATAGCCAACGGAGGGGATTCGAAGGTATCCTCTCCGTTGGCGCTCCCTACTCCGTCGATCGCGTTCTTCGTTCGCAGAACGAAGAGCACAGCGTCTTGGAATAACTTCCGTTTCCGGTCAAACTTGCTTAACCTCAAAGCACCCCGTGGATATAGATCGCTGGACCTCCGGCGCGGACTACGACCAATGGATGGGCCGCTGGAGCCGCTTGCTCGCCCAGGAATTTCTGCAGTGGCTAAACGTCCCCGCAGGCCTGCGATGGATTGATGTGTGCTGCGGCAGCGGCATGGTCACCGAAGCCATTGTGGAACACAACGCCCCTACCAGCATCGTTGGAGTCGATGTTTCGCCGGAGCAGATAAACTTCGCCCGCCAGCATCGCGCCCGCCCCGGTGTCACCTTTGAAGCCGCGGACGCGATGGCCCTCCCCTTCGCCGACACCAGTTTTGATGTTGCGGTGTGCGGCCTGGGATTGAACTACATTCCGAACACAGCCCGCGCGCTGGAGGAGTTCTGCCGCGTCACCCGTCCCGGCGGCACCGTCGCAGTCTACGTTTGGGACTACGCCCATGGTGCAAGGTTCCTCCGTGAATTCTGGGATGCAGCCACAGCGATCGACGGCGAAGCGGTCATCTTCGACCAGGCGCGCCGTTTCCCCATGTGTACGCCAGAAGAACTGCGCAGCCTCTTCGAACAAGCGAAGCTGGAAGACTTATCCCTCCATGCGCTCGACGTAGTCACGCGCTTCACCAGCTTTGAGGATTATTGGGAACCACTCCTGACGGGTCAAGGCTCGGCGCCGAACTACATCGCAAGCCGTGATAAGAAGATCCAAGCCGCGATCCGTGAGCGACTCAGGGCAGCGCTGCCGGTAAACGCCCAGGGAGGGATCGACCTGCCCGCACGCGCCTGGGCGATTCGCGCCCGGCGCTCCTGAAAAGCTACGCCGGAAAACGCCTCCGGCACGAAACCCTGAATCCCCTCGGTCAGCTCCAACGCGGCGCCGGCTGCCCGTTGCGTAACCACTCAATGAAGTCCGTGCAGCGTATAATGTGCGGTTCGGTGAGTTGAGGAAGTTGGTCATCATGGCACAGACTACACAGCACGAATTGCAACTGGCCCGTCGCATGTCGCGGCTGGGCACCGAAACCGCTTTCGAAGTCTTAAACAAGGCCCGCGCGCTGGAGCGCCAAGGCAAGAGCATTATCCACCTGGAAATCGGCGAGCCGGATTTCGACACTCCCGCCAACGTAATCGAAGCCGCCGTCGATGCTCTGCACCAAGGATGGACGCACTACGGCCCCTCCGCTGGCCTGCCCGAACTGCGCCAGACCATCGCCGACTACGTCAGCCGCACCCGCGGAGTGAAGGTAGCTCCTGAAGAGGTAGTCGTCGTGCCCGGCGGTAAACCCATTATTTTCTTCACAATTCTGGCTCTAATTGATGAAGCCGATGAGGTGATCTATCCTAACCCCGGCTTCCCCATCTATGAGTCGATGATTCATTACGTTGGCGGCAAGGCCGTGCCCATCCGACTGCCCGAGGACCACGATTTTTCCCTCGACGTAAACGAACTCGCGGCTCTCATCACCGACCGCACCAAACTGATCATTCTGAACTCGCCGCAGAATCCGACTGGCGGTGTGATGCAGCGCCGGGACGTTGAGCAGGTTGCAAAAATAATCGGTGACCGCAACATCCTGGTGTTGTCGGATGAAATCTACAGCCGGCTGCTGTTCGAAGGCGAGCATTTCTCCATCATGTCGGTGCCCGGCATGCAGGAGCGCACCATTCTTCTCGACGGCTTCTCGAAGACCTACGCGATGACCGGATGGCGCATGGGCTACGGCGTGATGCGGCCCGACCTGGCAGCCCATATCACTCGCCTGATGACGAATTCCAGTTCCTGTACCGCCAGCTTTACTCAAATCGCAGGGATCGAGGCTCTCCGCGGCGACCAGAGTTCGGTCGACCACATGTGCGGCGAGTTCAAGCGCCGGCGCGACGTGTTCGTCGCCGGGCTGAATAAGATCAAGGGCTTTTCCTGCCGCATCCCGAAAGGCGCGTTCTACGTTTTTCCGAACATCACGAAAACGGGATGGAAGTCGAAACCTCTGGCGGATGCTCTCCTGGAACAAGCTGGAGTGGCAGCGCTTTCCGGCACGGCGTTCGGCGAATACGGGGAAGGCTATCTTCGCTTCAGCGTGGCCAATTCGCTGGAGAACCTGCAGCAGGCGCTCGACCGCCTCGAGCAGTGGACCCAAAAAAATCTCTAGCCGCCATTCGCATCGGGAAAGCATCCTTGTCCGTTTTTTGTAAATTCTAAACAAAATAGCTTGACGCGGCCGCGCTTGAATATAAAATGGCGCGGTTCCGGGACGGCACGAGGAAGTCCCGACACCTAACAAGGGAGCGTCTATGCTATCGAAAGGGTTACGAATTTCAGGAATTTCGCTAATGCTCGCCATCTCGCCAGCCCTGGCGCAGGTCTCCAGCGGGCCGGTTGCAACGCCAGATACAGCGGTAATTACGCCGCGACAACACGCGCCGAGAAGAATCGCCGGATTTCGTCCCGACCGGGTGGAGGGAAACGTCACGGTTTCCGACAGCACCAACTGGAGCGGCTATGCGGTGACCGGCACTTCGTTCACGAAGGTGCTGGGCTCGTGGACCATCCCCACCGTCAATTGCAGCAAAACTCCGAACACCTACTCCTCGTTTTGGGTAGGCCTCGACGGATGGAGCTCCGACACCGTGGAGCAGACTGGGACGGATTCGGATTGTGACGGCTCCAGCCCCTCCTATTACGCCTGGTATGAATTTTATCCGGCAGCCTCGGTGGAAATCACAAGCGTTCCGGTAGCACCCGGCAACCACATGTCGGCGTCGGTGACTTACGTTAGCGGTTCTACGTTTACCCTGACGATCACCAACGAAACGACGGGGAAGTCCTTCAGCAAGAACGGAACGGTCTCCGGTGCGGCCCGATCGTCGGCGGAATGGATTGCCGAAGCGCCGTGCTGTACGCGACGCGGGGGCATCCTGCCTCTCTCCGATTTCGGAACCGTCGATTTTGGCGATGACTATACCGGCGTGAGCGGCACCAATGACGCCACCGACTCCACCGTATCCGGAGCGATCGGCGCCTTCGGTTCGGCCATCAATGAGGCCATCATGGTCAACGGCAGCACGGGCGCGGATGAATCGGTCCCGTCGGCCCTCTCGTCAGACGGAACCAGCTTTACCGCGACTTGGGACTCGGAGTAGACGGAGGCACAACATCTAGTGCGCCCCGATTTACTTTAGACATCCCCGTCCGAGCTTCGCTTGGGCGGGGATTTTTGTCGGTCACGGACTCGACTTGGGCATACTGACACGAGGGTGAGGGGAAACCGAAGCTGCCCTAAGGTCGATGAACGGTTGGATCAGAGGTTCTCCACTCGTCTAGATTCACACTGCCCCGGCGCGGTGTACCCGGAGAATAGACTGTGAACACGGTCTTCACAAATTCACCCTCCCCGCAAACGGTGAACGACAAAAACTTCTTATGCCACCCAGCGGGAGACTCGCGCAGATCAGGCGCCGAGGGACGAGTTTGAAGCCATTTGGCCAATTCCTGCGCCATTCCAAACACGAATCTGCGATCACGAAAGCGCTCGACTAGGTGTTGTCTGATTCCGGAAGGGTATTTGTGATAATCCGTTTGTACTCTAATCGGCATTCGTATCGGGGAACACCACCTCTAGGATTTTCTCGGCGGCTTGTTCTTCTTCCCTCGATCCCGGGCGGGTGCGGTCTCTCTCCTCGAAAAGCTCTTTAAGCGATTTCTTCGGATTGGGCGCTGGAGTGGCCGTTGACTTCGCGGGTTGAGCTGGTTTAGACATACATTGCCTGCTTCTATGATACGGCGCTGAAGAGGGTTTTCAAATGTGCTTTTCGGCGAGACGCCGCCTTTGTTGGAGTTACGTTCGTAATCTGTCTCTCCTCTCTCCTTGGAAATTGAGGGCCGAAGCCTCGTGAGAAAATCAAAGCCAAATTGCGCACCCCAGCCCAGCCGTCCGCACATGCCCGGCTACGGCCTGCCCGCCGGCAATAAAGGCTTGCTTCCGTGGACCTGGGCCGAGCAGCGCCTGAAAAAGTCGCACAACTACTGGATCACCACCGTTAAGCCCGACGGTTCGCCGCACAACGTCTCTGCGCACACCATGGTGGTCTGGGGCTTGTGGCAGGACGGCCGTTTCCTGTTCAGCACCGGCAGCAAGTCGCGCAAGGCGCGCAACCTGGCGCAGAACGCCAACTGCGTGGTGTGTACCGAACACGCGCACGAAGCCGTGATCGTGGAAGGTCTCGCCGAAATTGCCGACGTTCCCGCGCGCCGCAAATTTCTCCCAACCTATGAGCGCAAGTACAAGTTCGACATGTCAGGGATGAAGCAGGATATCCTCTCGATGAAGGATCCCATCTTCGCGGTTCGTCCGCGCCTGGCATTTGGCCTGTGGGAGAAAGAATTCATAGGCAAATCCACGCGCTGGACTTTCGAGTCGAAACCAGACTCCAGTCGGAGGTAGCCGTGTTATATCTTCAGCGGCTCCGCTGGGACAGAATCGTCGGCTGGGCAGCAGTCGGTCTCTCGGTCGCAATGCTTTGCTTTTGGGCTTTCTGGGGCGTCAACGAAAACTTCCACGAAGGTTGGTATTTCCGTAGCCTCTGGCAAAACGTCGGCTTGATGGTGATCCAGTATTTGTCCCCGGCGCTCATCCTGCTGCTTCCAACGCTGGCTGCGCTGCAATGGCCACGATGGTCTCTAGTGTTCTTTTCCGTTCCGGCCATCCTTGTCTGGAAACTCTTTCACTTTCAAAACAGCGTTGCCGCCCGAATGGTTGTCGCGCCACTTTTGTTGATGGGAGTGCTATACCGGTTGGGGAAACCTGAACCGCGAAGGTGGGCGTTTCGCGCTGTCGTGGGTCTGCCGTTGCTGACCGCCGTCGTGTCTGGCGCAGTTCCGGCCTGGCGGGTTCTGGGACGCCTGGATGATGGCAACTACGGTGCGCGCCGCGTCGAAGGCAATGGGGTCACGCTCGTCTGGGCGCCCGAGGGACCGGGGTGGCCCGACCAAGGCGCAAGTTGGTGGGACGCCGAAGACGCCTGCCAGCGTCTAACCCCAGATGGCCACGCGCTGGCGAGCTCGCCGCAGAATGTATGGCGTCTGCCTACGGCAGATGAAGCCGTGCGCTCGATGGTCTATCGCGGCAAGAACGCTGGGGGCGTGTGGGACGCGCGGGCAGCGACAGCTAAGTATCGCTCCTGGCCCGATAAAGACTCGCCGCTCTGGAAGCCTCATTCCCAAGTGATCTATTGGTGGACCGGCACGCAACTTGACGAAAGACGAGCCTATCGCATCGCCTACAACGGATACGTGATCGCACTTCCCAAGAAAGGTTGGGGAGCTTACTGGGCCTATCGCTGCGTGTGTGATCCAAAGGGATAGTGGCATGAGGTTCGGCAGGGTTTACGTCACTCCGCTTCGTGATTCCCATCACAGCCTGTCTTGCTCCATCGCACTACGCTCAACCTAGCGCTGTGTGTTTTTCTTCCGGCGCCAAGGGGAAGGCCATGGCCCTCACAGATTCCACCACCGGCAAGCTCATCCGGGACTATTCCATCGAACAGCTAGAAGATGCCGCTAACCTGATGCGCGGCTATGACTTGGTCGCGCTGTGCGCGGCTGGCTCGGGACACGCCGGCGGCACGCTCTCGGTGATGGATATCACCGCTGCTCTCTATCTCAAGATTGCCGATCACGATCCCAAGAATCCTAACTGGCCAAACCGCGACCGCATCATCTGGTCGACCGGACACAAGGCTCCCAGCTTGTATCTCGGCCTGGCCGTCGCAGGCTTTTGTCCCGTTGAGGATGTGATGACGCTGCGCAAACTCGGCTCGCCTTATCAGGGTCACCCGCATTGGCTCAAGCTGCCGGGCGTCGAGGTCTCGACTGGGTCCCTGGGACAGGGCTTGAGCATCGCCGTGGGCATAGCGCTGGCGGCGAAGCTCGATAACAAGCGGTACAAGACATTTTGTTTGATGGGTGATGGCGAACAGCAGGAGGGCCAGATTTGGGAAGCGGCCATGGAAGCAGGAAATTTCCAACTCGACAACCTGATCGGCATCATCGATTGCAATCGCCTGCAGATCGATGGCTGGGTGAAAGATGTGATGAACGTTGAGCCGCTATGCGCGAAGTATGCGAGCTTTGGCTGGGATGTCATGCGCATCGACGGCCACGATATGAACCAGGTAGTGGACGCGCTGCAGCAGGCAAAGGCATCAGAGGGGAAGCCGGTCGTCATCCTCGCCGATACGGTTAAGGGCAAAGGCGTCAGCTTCATGCAGGATCAAGCTGGCTGGCACGGCAAGGTGCCAAACTACGAAGAACTGACCAAAGCGCTGCAGGAACTCGGTCTCAGCGAACGCATTCCCGTGCGGCATTTGCTCGACACAGCAAAGCGCTATCAGGTGGAGGTTGAGCGCAAGCTCGACTCCCAGCTCCCCAAGTTCTCGCGCGATTACTGGTGGAACGCCGGGGACACGATGAAGGTCAAGATGGAGCCAACGCGTAAAGGCTTCGGCCAGTCCTTGGCGGCAAACGGCGACGATGAGCGCGTGGTTTGCCTTGGGCTGGATATCTCCGGATCGATCACCATCAGCGATTTCTATGCCAGCAAGCCCGAGCGCAAGAAGCGCTGGATCAGTATGGGGATCGCCGAACAATCCGCCACGTCAGCGGCCGCGGGATTGGCCAAGGAAGGCAAACTGCCCGTGCTGGGAACCTACGCCACATTTGCCGCGGCCCGCAATCTGGACCAGATCCGCACCTCGGTATGTTATGGAAATTTCAACGTCATGATCGCGGGAGCGCACGGCGGAGTTTCCGTCGGCCCCGACGGCGCTACGCATCAGGCGCTCGAAGATCTGTTCGCCATGCAAGGCTTGCCCAACATGTCGGTGGTCGTGCCTTGCGATGTGGAGGAGACCCGTAAGGCTACGAATTACTTGCTGCTGCAGCATGTGGGACCAAAGTACATTCGCTTTGCCCGCGAGGCCACGCCCGTAGTCACGAATGAGAAGACACCGTTTGTGTTTGGGAAGGCGAATGTGATTCGGCTGCGCGGCGAAGCGGCCAATTTCGCCGATGCATTCGAAACCCGGCTGGCGTCATCCTACGAGAGTGAGGACGAAGATCTGAGCATCATTGCGTGCGGGCCCATGGTCCCAGAGGCGATGCGGGCCGCGTACATCCTGAAGCGCGACTACGGCTACGAAACTCGCGTCCTGAACCTGCACACACTCAAACCGATCGACGCGGAAGCCCTCATTCGCGCCGCGCAGGATACGGGCGTTGTCGTGACCGCCGAAGAGCATCAGATCGGAGCGCTGGCATGGCGGGTCAGTGCGATTCTCACCGAAACCCCTGAACTCTACGGACTGCCCATAATCACCGGCGCGATCGGAGTGAAAGACCGCTTCGGCGACTCCGGCGCTCCCTGGGAACTGATCAAGGAATTCGAAGTGAGCGCCGAGCACATCGCGCACAAGGCCGCGGAGTTGATGGCCTTCAAGAAGAAACGCGCGGAAGAGAAAAGGGAAGAGCGCGAGCATCTCTTCTATGCGGGCATGCGCTAGCCCCGAGTTCGGCATATCCTCACACCGCGCAGTGATTCTGGTCATTGCACAACAGAGACCTCGCGAGGAATCTTTAGCTGGAGATTCCGAGTCCTTCTCCAACTGTTACAAAGGAGGAGACGTTATGCGACACAACAAGACTTTGATATCCCTGGGTGCGGCGGTCGCAATGGCCGTACTGACCCTGCTTATGGCGCCTGGCGCTTGGGCGCAAGCCAAGTACAAGACGCTGCATGGGTTCACGAAAGAGCAGGGTTCTTTTGTCCATTGGACGCTGACCTTCGACGCGGCCGGGAATCTCTATGGCACAAGCTGCTACGGCGGTACTTCCGGCGATGGGATCGTATTCAAGCTCGCACCGGACCCAGAGGGAGGCTGGACGGAAACTACACTGCATGACTTTACCGGTGGCGCCGACGGAAGCTGCCCCCAGGGTGCCCTGATCTTCGACCTCGCCGGCAATCTGTACGCCTCAGCGTACCAAGGCGGCGCCTACGGCGCAGGCAACGTCTTCGAGCTAACGCCGAACCCGGACGGAAGCTGGACGGAAAGCGTGCTCTACAACTTTACCGGGGACGCCGACGGCGACGGTCCGAACCCCATTATCTTCGACGCGCAGGGTGCGCTGTACGGTACAACAACGTGGAGTACCACCGCGGGCTGGGGCGGAGTGTTCAAACTTACGCAAAACCCAGACGGAACCTGGTCGGAAAGCGACCTTTACAGCTTTACGGGAGGCAACGACGGTGGACATCCGGTAGTTGGCTTGGTCTTCGACGCGGCTGGGAATCTATATGGTATGACGCAATGGAGCGGTGCGTATGGAAATGGTGTCGTGTTCGGTCTGGCACCGAACCCGGACGGAAGCTGGAAAGAGAGCGTGCTCCACACGTTTACTGGCGGCAAGGACGGGGGCGGTGGGGGCGAAGGGCTGATCTTTGACACAGCAGGGAACCTATATGGCGTGACGTGGGGCGGCGGCCGCTATGGAAATGGCGTCGTGTTCAGGCTGACGCCGAACCCGGGCGGAAGCTGGAAAGAGAGCGTGGTCCACGCGTTTACCGGCGGCAAGGACGGAGCTGTTGCAGGCGAGAGCGAACTGACCTTCGATAGCGCCGGCAATCTATATGGCACGGCGAACGCTGGCGGCAATTACGGGTATGGCGTCGTTTACAGGCTGACGCCCAACTCGACCGGCGGTGGGAGCTACCAGGTGTTGCACGCCTTCAAGGATGGCCCCGGAGATCCCGGAGCCTACCCGGCGGGTGGCGTGATCTTCGATGTTCTCGGTAATCTTTACGGCACGACTGGCGGGGACGGCAGCAAGACGTTCGGCTCGGTGTACGAAATCGTCCCATAGCAAGGTGCTACTTTGTTGATTAGACGGAGCAGGCTTGTTGGCCTGCCCTCAGCGGCCCTCACCACCTGGGCTGGCAGCCTGTCTGAGCGCACGACTCCCGTCGCGTATGATATTTTCGATGGTCCGCACTGTGGGTGCGGCGTGTGTCAGACTCAACCTCAGTCGTCCCGAAAAACTCATGGCTAAGAAACTCCGCGTTTTTGCCACCTGCGATATTGGAGAGGCGCTTGACCTGCTGCGCAACCGTGGATACGAAGTCGAGGTCTATCCCGAGCCGGTAGCGCCGCCGAAAAGCCTGATTATCGACAAGGTGAAGTCCGGCATTGACGGCCTTATCACCACGCTCCGCGATCCGATTGATGCCGAGGTCTTTGATGCGGGTAAGAATGAGGCGGGCAAGAACACGCTGAAAGTAGTGGCGCAGTATGCTGTCGGCTTCGACAACATCAACCGTGCCGATGCCAACCGATACAAGATTCCTTTCACCAACACGGCAGACGTTCTCACCGAGGCCACCGCGGAGTTCGCCTTCTTCATGCTCGGCACCCTGGCCCGCAAGATGTGGAGCGCCGAGCACCTCACGCGCGATAACCAATGGGGATATTGGCATCCCTACCTGCCGTTTCTGGGCGATGAAGTTACAGGAAAAACCATCGCGATTATCGGTACGGGACGCATCGGGCTGGCGCTAATCAAGAAGTGCGCCGGCTTCGACATGAACATGTTGTGCTACGACCCCGCCTACGAGAATCACGATTACATCAAGGCCATTCAAGAGGTCATGGACTTGCGCCACGCCCGCGGCATTGCGAAAGAAAGAAACTGGATCAAGTATGTTTCGTTCGAAGATGCCCTGCGCCAGGCGGATTTCGTCAGCGTGCATGTGCCGCTGCTGCGTGCGGACGAAAGCGCGACTCCCACCTATCATCTGTTCAACGAGCAAACCCTGAAGCTGATGAAGCCCACTGCATTTCTGGTGAACGACTCGCGCGGTCCAGTGGTGGATGAAGCGGCCTTGGCGCGCGCTCTGCGCGGGAATTGGATCGCCGGCGCCGCCCTGGATGTTTACGAAAAAGAGCCCTTGCCCGCCGATTCGCCGCTGCGCGATCCTGCGATTGCCGACCGCTGCCGCCTGTTCCCTCACTTCGCCAGCGCGGCCCGCATCACGCGCCTCGACCCCGATCCCAACAAAGGCATGGCCGGACGCTGTGTCCAGGGGCTGATCGACGTGCTCGAAGCAAACTATGGCGGCGATATTACCAAAATGCCGTACGTCGTGAACAAAGAGGCGTTCGGAAAGTCTTAAGGGATTTTCTTTGCCCCCGCCCTTTGCGGCCGCCCGTTCCCGCTAGAATGGGATGGTTGTTATTTCACCCCAAGGATCCGAATGAAAAAGCGATACGCCTTCTTTCTTCCCTTTGTCCTGCTCCTCGCGATCTCCGTGATGTCCGCGCAACAAACCCCTGCCCCGGTGAGTCAAGTCAAAGAGGATCAACTCAAGTTGATTCCGGAGCCGAAGGAAGTACAACTGCGCCCTGGGACTTTTCACGTAAAGCCCACCACCAGAATCCTGGTTGAGTTCGGACATCAATCCGAAGACCGCATTGCGGCGGAAACGCTGGCAGAAGAAATCGCCGACCAATCCGGATTAAAGGTGGCCATTACCGGCAGCAAGGAGAAAGGCCGGCAGGAGCGAAGCACGATTGTGCTGGCGCGCTTGCAGGACCCAAGCGTGAGGCGGTTCCTGGAATCGAAAGGCCTGAAGGCGGATTCCATTGGCGACCAGGGTTATCTGCTGTTTTCGGATAAGTCTCACCTGATCGTCGCCGCGAACACCGGGCAGGGGTTGTTTTACGGCGTGCAGACGTTGCGCCAACTGCTGCGTGAGGATGACGGAAAGCTGGTGTGTCCGGCGGTTTCGATTCGCGACTGGCCGAGCATGGAATGGCGAGGCGTGCAGGACGACATCAGCCGTGGCCCTATTCCTACGGAAGAGTTCATGAAGCGCCAGATCCGCACCCTGGCGGCCTACAAGGTAAATCTGTTCGCGCTCTATATGGAGCATGTGTTCGATTTCGCCAGCCAGCCTCTGGTGGCGCCCAAAGAAGCCGCGCTCACTCCGCAGGAAATCAACTCGCTAGTGGACTATGCCAGGAAACTCTACGTTACGATTCTTCCCGAGCAGCAAACCTTCGGCCATCTCCATCACATGTTGAAGTATGAAATCTATTCCGAAGTTGCGGAGCGCCCCCACGGCCACGTGCTCACGCCAACGAAAGAGCGATCCTACGAGCTGATCAAGGCCATGTATGCGGACCTCGTGCCTCTTTTTCCCGGACCCTTCCTGCATGTCGGCGGCGACGAGACGTTTGAACTGGGGCACGGACAAACCGCGGCGCGGGCCGCTGAAGTGGGGTTGGGCCGTGTGTATCTCGAGCACATGCAGAAAGTCAGCGGCATTCTCCAGCCTTACCACAAGGAGCTCATGTTCTGGGGCGACATCGCGCTGAAGTATCCCCAACTGCTCAGCATCCTGCCCAAGGACATGATCGCGGTCCCCTGGGATTATGACCCGAAACCAAGTTACGAGAGCATCATCAAACCGTACCGCGATGCCGGACTGCGCGTGGTGGTTGCGCCAGGAGCGAACAACTGGAATCAGGTGTGGCCGAATCTGGATGCCGCGTTCGGGAACATCCGCAACTTTACCCGCGACGGTCAAAAGCTGGGCGCGATGGGCATGCTCAACACCACGTGGAACGACGATGGCGAGTCGCTTTACGGCATGGCGTGGCCCGCGCTGGTATTCGGCGCGGCGGCGGGATGGCAGGCGGGCGAGTCGGATCTCGATCGGTTCAAGAATTGCTACGATTGGGCCTTCTATCGTAATAGCGACGCAACGTTCCGCGACACGCTGGATAATCTGGACCGCGGCCATCAGGCGCTGGCCAAGATCAAGGTCGATACCGAGACGGACGAGTTGTTCTGGGCCGATCCGTTCACGCCGGAAGGCGCAAAACTCATGCAGAAGATTCTGCCGGCCGCGGCTGATATGCGTTTGGGAGCCGAGCACGCGCTGGAGTCGCTCTACCGCAATCGTGGCAAAGCGCATGCCAACCAGGCCACGCTGGCCGACCTGATGCTTGGCGCCTGGCGCTGGGACGCTCTGGGCATGAAGGCCGAGTTCACGCAGGAAATCAACCAATTCTATTGGGACGCTTTCCAGAACCAGACCGACGCAGAGCGCGTAGGCAACGATCTGGCGGAAATCACCGACATCAACGCGCGGCTGGAAGACCTGCGCGATGCCACGACGCGCATCAGCCAGATGTACCGCGAAGCGTGGCTGCGGGAGTACAGCCCGTTCTGGCTGGATAATGTTTTGGTGCGCTACGACACCCTGGCCCGCGAGTTTCAGAAAAAGATCGTCGCCGTCCGCCAGGTGCGCCGGCAGTACGATGCGACCAAGAGTCTGACGCAGCCGCAGGAATTGGGTTTCTATTTGCAGCCGTAGCGGCGATGTTCCCGCGTACAAACAGATCGAAGCAGTCACCGCCGATGTTTTCCGACCGCACCAACTGGAAGCTCACGCGCAATCGCCTGACCGAAGCGCTCCAAGAAGCGCGATCGAGTGGCGCTCGCGTGCTGGACTTGACGATCTCGAATCCGACCAGGGTTGGACTGCACTTCGATGAGCCGCTGATTCTTCAATCGTTGGCTTCGCCGCAGGCGATGCATTACGATCCGCAGCCGAAGGGCTTGCTCAGCGCGCGGGCAGCGGTCGCGGATTACTACCGGACTGCGCACGAGATTCACGGCCTCGATCCCGAGCATGTGATTCTCACCACCAGCACCAGTGAAGGTTATTCCTTCGTCTTCCGCTTGCTGTGCAATCCCGGCGACGAACTGCTGGTTCCCAAGCCAAGCTATCCCTTGTTTGAGTTTCTCGCCGACTTGCAGGACGTTAAACTCCTGCCTTATCCCTTGCTCTACGATCACGGCTGGCAGATGGATTTTCCGTCGCTGCAGAAAGTGGTTACGCCGCGGACACGCGGCGTAGTTGTGGTTCATCCCAACAATCCCACCGGTTCGTATGTGCACGCGCAAGAGCAGGAATCGCTCAACCGCTTTTGCCAGGAGCATAGGCTGGCTATCATCGCAGACGAAGTGTTTCTCGACTACGCCCACAACCGAGTGCCGCAACCAAGCTTCACCACCAATCAAGACGTGCTCACCTTCACGCTGAGTGGAGTCTCCAAGATCTCGGCCCTGCCGCAAATGAAAGTGGCGTGGATCGCCACCAGCGGCCCTGCGGCGGAGGTTGAAGCGGCGCAAGCGCGACTCGAGGTGATCGCCGACACCTATCTTTCCATGAATGCGCCGATCCAGTGGGCTGCGCCGGCGCTGCTTGATCAGCGGAAAAGCATTCAGCGGCAGTTGCTCGATCGCGTGCTCGCCAATCTCACTGAAATGGACCGCCAGTTCGCGCGACAAAACGTGTGCGAACGCTTGACTGTGGAAGCCGGATGGTACGCGGTGCTGCGCGTCCCGGTGACGCAGACCGACGAAGAGTTGACGGTCGATCTGCTACGCCGCAAATCGGTGCTGGTACATCCCGGGCATTTTTACGATTTCCCGCGCGATGGATATCTGGTGTTGAGCTTGATCCCTACGCAGGATGATTTCGCCGATGGGATCAGGCGGCTGCTGGAAGCAGTGGGCACTTGAGCCGCGATTCGTATCAGGGTATGGCTTTAGCCATACCGATGAGGCCAAAAGATATCGCGGGCTTTAGCCCTTGCGGCGGAGGAACCTCTATATCCAAAGAAGTGGGATTTGATATGATGGATGTCACAACTCATGAAGTTCGATTCCGCAAGGCGGGAAGGGTGTGCCTCGCTTCCGACTCCGAAAAACCAGCAGAAACTCATGATCAGCGGTCGCCACTTCTGGGGATCGATGTGGGGGCGCGACGCATCTCCCGTCAGCAACGACCCTTCGACATTCAACTTGACGATATGTGCCTCAAACACGTTTGCCAAAACGCTCTTGCCGAAGGGCGCACGTTGTGAACGATGCCCTCCATCTGCACCGGGCATTCGGCGATGCGCGGAGGTTTCACGACAGAAGGTGTCGGAGTCTATCCGCTCCTTGCGGCGGAACTGTGTTTGAGGTTATTCGCTTCACGAGAAATGGGTTGCTCTCCCGCTCATCGCCGATCGTGGTCGCCGGCCCGTGTCCCGGAATCACAACCGTCTCGTCAGGCAATTCGAGCACGGTGCCACGCAGCGAGTTCAAGATTTTTTCCATCGAGCCTCCGGGCAGGTCGACGCGGCCAATGGATCCGGCGAACAGCGTGTCGCCGGCGATTAAAATCTTCTCGGCTGCGAAGTAAAGACAGATACTGCCTTCGGAGTGTCCCGGGGTGTGCAGAACGCTGGCCGCATGCGCGCCAGCTTTAACAGTGTCACCTGTGGTCACGCTGTGGTCGATCTCGACTGCGCCGGGAGGTGCCATGCCCACCCATTCGGCCTGCATGTCGAGCAGTTTGAGCAGGGCGTAGTCATTTTGGTTGAGCAGGATTGGCGCTCCGGTGGCGGCGCGCAGTTTCATCGCGCCCCCCACATGGTCGATGTGGGCGTGGGTGATCACGATCTCTTTAACTTGCAGGTTGTGCTTGCGGACGAGGGCAAGGACGGTGTCAATATTGTCACCGGGATCGATCACCATCGCTTCGCGCGTGGTTTCGTCGCCGATGATTGAGCAGTTGCACTGTAGCGGCCCGACTGGGAAGGTTTCTTGGATCATCCGTCTATTGTAACGAGAAATCGCGACGATCGAGTCGCGAATTGCATGTACCTAGGAAAAGCGAAAACGCAGACTGAGACTTGCCGGGAGGCTCCGCTGGCGAGACAATACGCGCAACGTGCTTGGGGAGGTTCCTGTGGCAGCTAAATACCGTCAGCATGGATATCAGGACCGCGACCGTGAGGCAAAGCCGCGCAAAGAGTCTGGGGAGAAGCCAGCCCCGGTACCGCCAGCAAAACGCGACTACAGCATGGGGCCCAAGCCGGTGAATTTGCCTGGAACCCGTGCTGTCTCGCGCTGCACGCAGTGCGGCACCGTGCTGCCCGGGATGCCGCCCACCGGCCTTTGCCCAAAATGCGGTTTCGAACTGCACTCCTGCAAGCAGTGCGCGTACTTCGATCCCGGCAGCCGGTTCGAATGCATGCAGCCGGTAACCAAGCGCGTGGAAAAAAAAGATGTGCGCAACGACTGCACATTCTACGAACTCCGCGTGGCGCGCGAAAAGGAAACTTCCACCCCCGCCTCCCTGCGCCCCAACGACGCGCGGCAGGCGTTTGAGAATCTGTTTAAAAAGTAGGGTGAAACTCTGATACCTTGGGCATGGTTCTTGCGTTTTTTGCGGCAGGATTGAGGAGTTGGCGTATGGACTTAAAACGAGCCGGTATTCACGAAGCCGGACATTTCTTGGTAGCCTTCAAGTACGACCCCAGACGGGCGGTTAGCATACGCGTCGGCGGATACCCCGCTACCGATTCGACAACCGGGGAGAAGTACGTGGCCGCTGGTCGCACGATCACGCATGATCTCCCGCGGAGTTCACCCAAGACGCTAGTGACCATTCGCGCGGCGGGTTTAGCTGCTGAGAGCCTCGTCTTTGGTCAAACGCTTGAAAGCTTCGCGCCAGACGCCGAGCAATATAAGACCGACGTCGACAATGCGAAGAATGACCTGGAAGCTGCCCGTCTTCCGCTCGATCCTGACCTGTGGAGGATGTGTTTTTACGACGCCCGGATCATGCTGGAGGGTTCCGAGGATAAACTCAGCGCCATAGCAGACTACTGCCTAGCCAATCGCGGCAGGGAGGTTACACGCGAGGAACTTGTAGCCGAGATTGGATCCTTGAGGAGCTAACTCGCGCTACGGTTTCTGCGTCGGCCGCAACAGAATCTCGCTCACAAACGATTGCGGAGCCTGCGTCACCAGCATGGCTACGGCATGGGCCACATCTTCCGGTTGCAGCATCTTTGCGGGGTCTTTCCCGGCGTGCGGGCTCAGATCAGTATTGGTCGAACCAGGGCAGATCACGCTCACCCGCATGTTATGGCCGCGCAGTTCTTCCGCCACCGAGTAGCTAAGGCCGTTCAACCCCCACTTGGAAGCCGCATAGGCCGCGCCGTTTGGCAGCGCGTTCTTCCCGGCGAGGGAGGAAATATTGATGATGTGGCCGGAGCGGGCACGAATCATCATGGGCGCGAAGGCGCGAATCGCGTAGTAAACGCCACGCAGGTTCGTATTCAGGATCTGGTCCCAAGCGTCGGGAGAAAGCTGGTGCAGCGGGCCGCCGAATCCGCCGATGCCCGCGTTGTTGACCAGCACGTCCACGCGCCCGAAGGAAGACTCGATACGCCTGGCCGCAGCTTCCACAGACTCAAGGCTAGTCACGTCGCAGGGGATTGCCTGCGATACCCCACCCCGTTGGGCAATGGCTTGCGCAGCCGCGTTGAGCGCGGCAAGAGTGCGCCCGCATAGAACGGCCGTGGCGCCCAAACCGGCAAGCGAGCGTGCAATGGCGGCCCCAATCCCCCGGCCGGCGCCGGTAACCACCGCTACTTGCCCGGCCAAGGGGAGAGCCTTATCCGTTGAACCCATCGTCATTGGAATGCCCCTTCTGGATCAAGGTGATGCGCAGCCGGCCGAGTCGAGGCCATCTGCCGTGCGCCGTAGATGCATCTTATACAATTATTAGCGGCAGGTAGCTGGGAAGTTGCTTGCCTTCGGAACCAGAGGTACTTATAATCCGGCCAACCGGGAATGAAGGGTATTCGCCTTAACCCCCAGTTCGCCCCCGATTTCGCGAGGCCTGCCCGGAACACGGCTTTGATTTCCAGACAGATGCGGAGCGCGTGAGCGGTCCGAGCAAAATGCTACAAAATCAGCAAGAACACGATTTCACGACATTGTCGATTCCCAAAGGTGCAAGGAGCCAATACTGATGAAAAAGATTCTGGTCACGGTTGTGCTTGGGTTGGCTGCAACGGCAGCAGCCCAGAGTGCCGCGCAGCCTGCGCAACAACCATCGCAGCCAGCGGCGCAAGCTGATCAAGGACAACCGCCAGCGTCACCCTCGCAGGCGCCCGTTATCAAGGACCCGGCGGAGTATAACGCTTACGTGGGCGCAATCGGGCAGAAGGATCCCGCGGCACAGATCAGCGGCCTCGAAGCGTTCATGACGCAGTATCCCAACAGCATCATGAAAGTTGCCGCGCTGCAAACCCTCATGCAGGACTACCAGCAGGCCAATAACTCGGCCAAGACCATCGACACGGCCACCAAGTTGGTCGCCGCCGATCCTAACAACGTGCGCGCTATGGCCTTGCTGGCTTATTTCGACCGTCTGAAGGCGCAGGGCGGCGATGCCAATGCCAAGCAGGATCTCATCGACGCAAAGAAATACGGGCAGATGGGGCTGGATGCGCTCCCCAAGTTCACCAAGCCCGAGGGCACGTCTGACGCCGATTACCAGAAGACGAAAGATCAGATGTCCGGGATTTTCAATGCGGCCATCGGTATTTCGTGCCTCACCGATAAAGATTACGACTGCGCGAGGAAAACTCTGCGCATCGCGGCGGACGGCAATCCTACGGATTTCAGCGTGGTTTATCCCTTAGCCCTGGCTTACGCCGGGCCCACCCCACCGGACCCGAAGATTCCTCCCGATTCCATCAACGCCATCTGGTATTCCACCCGTGCTTCGATTGCCGCGCCCAACGCGCAGTATCAACAGCAGATCGAGAAGTACGCGAAAAACCAATACATGAAGTACCACGGTGGAGACGACGGCTGGGCCGATGTTCTCGCTCTAGCCAAGGCCAACCCGGCCCACCCCGCCGGCTTCACGATCAAGCCCGCTCCCACGCCGCCCGAACAGGCTCACAACATGGTGGTGGCTACCCCACCGGACAAGATGGACTTCGCCACTTGGGAATTCGTTCTCTCCAACGGCAAGCAAGAAGATCAGGATGCCGTGTGGAACGTCATTAAAGGCAAGCCTGTGTACATGAATGGTGTCGTCATCAAAGCTACGGCGACCGAGTTCGATATCGCGGGCAGCTCCGACGACATTGACGCGAAGAAAGCCGACATAACCCTTACCTTCGAGGAGAAGGTTCCGCTGAAGCTGATTCCAAAAGAAGGCGCCAGTCAAGACTTCCAGGGACAGCCCGTCTCCTATACGTCAAACCCATTCATGATGAACATGGAAAAGGGATTGCTGCCGAAACCCAAAGTTGCGCCCAAGCCTCCGGTTCATCACAAACCAGCTTCTTCTCAATAGTCAGATGGAATTCGAAGCATAAGGCAGCCCGCAAGGGCTGCCTTATTGTTTGGGGCAAAGAGGAATAAGCATGTCGCAACAGGGAACCGGCGGCTAGCGCGCCGCTTTCTTTTCCATCGTAGCCGGACGCGCGCTGCGTGGTGGACGCTTCGCGCCTTCCCGGAGCTGCCTCACGTCGATTTTGAGCTCATCGATGGTGCGGCTCAGCGTGTTGCGATGCATGCCCAACTCGCGGGCTGCACGGCACTGGTTGCCTTTGTTTTCCTGGAGCACGGTGAGTATAAAGCGCTTCTTGAACTCGCGCACGCCCTCGGAGTAGAGGATATTGCTTTTGTACATCTGCAGAATAAGTGCTTCCAGTTGATCTTTCACGGTAGGTCTCTCTCTTTGTTCGATCTTCGTTTTGTCGAACTTTTTTTCGATCTTTCGGTCTAATTTCTTCGTTCGCTAGTTGCTTGCCCGGCGGTTATTTTCGCGAGGCACCTGGGGTGCTGGTCAGATCCTTCGGAGCGCGCTGAAGGAAGTCCAGTCCCTCGTCGAATTTGGCCCGCAACGCTGACGGTGCCAACCACATGGCTGCTCTCCCCACCACCAGGAAATACGGCGCCAACTCCGACTTTTCCAGCATCGACGAAGTCGGCGTGAATGCCGTCATTCCCATCAAGACCACAGCCACCGCCAGCCCGCCTTTCACCAATCCCAACAACGCGCCGAGAAGCCGGTCGAAAGCGCTCAGCCCGGCTTCTTTCATTAGCTTCCGCGCGATTCTGCCCGCAATGCTGAACACGAACAGGATCGCGAAAAAAATAATCAGGAAACCTAAAATCTCGGCCAACAGCCCCGAATTCAGAAACGTCAGCAACCAATCGGCGAGCCTCTGGTATTGCCAGGCGGCGACGATGTAACCAACCACCAATCCTGCCATGCTCAGGGCCTCGGCGAAAAACCCGTGCATGGCGGCCAGCACCACATTCAGCACTACGACGAAAACAATCAACCAGTCCGCCGGTGTCATACCGCGCTCCGGCAACCTTGTCTTCCGCGGAATGTCCGGCACTCACACATCGAGCTTGCGTCCCGTAATCTGGAAGTAAGCCTCGAGATATTTTTCACTGGTACGGAGCGCCACCTCCGACGGCAGCGCCGGCGCCGGCGGCTGCTTGTTCCAGCGAATCTCCTCCAGGTAGTCACGGGCATATTGTTTGTCGTAGGACTCCTGCGCCCGGCCCGGTGCGTATTTATCCGCAGGCCAGAAGCGGGACGAATCGGGTGTGAGCACCTCATCCGCCAGCGTGATTCCCTTGGCGGTGCGTCCAAACTCGAACTTGGTGTCGGCAATGATGATCCCGCGCTGCCTTGCGTATGCCGCCGCTTTTTTGTAAACGCGCAGAGTGAGTTCGCGCAGAGTGCTGGCAATTTCCGTGCCCACGATTTCGCACATCTTGCCAAACGAAACGTTCTCGTCGTGCCCGCTCGCAGCCTTGGTGGAAGGCGTGAAGATGGGCTGAGGAAACGCCTCGGATTCGCGCAGCCCGGCCGGCAGATCGATGCCGCAGACCTTGCCCGTCGCCTGGTACTCCTTCCAGGCCGAGCCTGAAATGTAACCCCGCACCACGCACTCCACGGGAAACATTTCGGCCCGCTGCACCAGCATCGACCGGCCGCGCAACTGATCGCCATATTTCTGCAGCGCCTGCGGATAGCGCCGCACGTCGGCTGTGATCACGTGGTTGGGAACGACGTCGGAAAGGAAGTCGAACCAGAACAGCGAAATCTGGCTCAGGACGCGGCCTTTGTTGGGGATACCAGTAGCCAGCACGTAGTCGAAGGCGGAAATGCGGTCGGTGGCCACGAACAGCAGGCGATCGTTGTCCAGTTGGTACACGTCGCGGACCTTGCCGCTGGCGTGAAGTTGGAGATCCGGAAAATCGGTTTGTAAAAGAACGGGATCAAGGAGTTCTGAGTTCATATTGAAATACTAAGGCAGGAGCGACGCATATTTTAGCCCCTCAGAAAGTTTTGTCAACGACAGAAATCACACGGCAAGGGGAACGCCGTATCCTGTTGAGGAGGAAAACGTTGGCGGCAACGCGCGTCGTGGAAAGGTATGAGCACTGGGGGAGTTTCGTGGCGCGTGGTTGTGGAAAAGCTGAGGATGGAAGTGGATAAAGTGGGCGGAAGGTTGCTTGGTATCCTGATGGGGCCTTGAACAGCTAATCTGACTCCGCGGCCCATCAGAGCTTGGACGGCCACTTGCGCGCGCCGTGAAAGACGCGCAGGATTTGGATTTCGTTGTTGCGGACACGATAGGGAACTATATATGGCGTGCCCGAAATCACCAACTCCCGGGTGCCCACAACTCTTCCGGGGCGGCCTAAAGCGGGAAACTGTTGCAGCCGATTGACGGCTTCGTGAACCGCTTGAACCATGCCCGCCGCAGCCCTGGAATTATCGCGAGCGATGTATTCCGCCTCAGCTTCCAGGTTCGCCAGCGCCCCGGTCAGCCATCTAACGCGCACGCCCCGTCCATTTCTTGACGGTTCGCTGAACTTCTTGAGCAGTGGCGAATTCGCTACGTTCGGCTTCGCCCAACGCTTTCTTAATCTCGCCGATCTGCCATTGGTTCAGGGCCACATATTCGCGAATCGCCTCGGCCGCGACAAACGAGCGGCTTCGCTGGGTCGCTTTGGACAGGCGATCCAGTTGATCTTTCAATTTTGAGTCGAGGCGCAGCGTTAGCACCGAGGTTTCCGCCATGGTCGCTCCTGCGTATACATTCTACATCAAGTGTATACATCGACCGCTAGGCCCAAAACCTTACTGACACCAGCTTCGAGGTCAGCGCCTTATATTTGAATCCGCCAGTGGAATGCCGCAGGCTCCCGCAAGTCGTTGTCGAAAGTCATCCCAGTCGCGTCCATTTCGAGCGAGCACTTCGGCCACGTCAAACCAGCGATTTGTTGTGGGAGACTCAGATTGCAACTTGGAAAGGTCCAAGCCCCGCTTCGATATGATCGTCCAGAATTCAGGAAAGCCAGATTTCTTCGCCTTCTGGTGAGATTTTTCAGCCTCTCCAGCCCGGTTGTGAACGTTGCTGACATCGGTGCCGCCTTTTACCTCGATAGCGACCTTGTGATGCACTTGGTCGCTGACTTGCTCCTGAATGCGAACATCGGGGTCATGCGCCAGTGCGATCAATACGGTTCTCCCCGCGGAGTTCTTCAATGTCAGCTTGCTTTCAGTTGTGGAAACGACGTACTTAGCGACAATCTCTTTGACGGCGACGAACACGTCCTTCATGGCGATCTTGCCGATCCGCGTATTGTTGGATCCCTGTAACTGGGAGCCGAAGGTGAGCAACGGCAGTTCGCACAAATCGCGTTCCGTGATCTTTGGTATTCCCCGCAACAACTCCGCCAGCGGTTTTGCCATTACTTGACAAAAAAACGGAACCCACGGTCGCGTCTTCTCTGAGACCGTACCAAGTTCTTCCATACCCTTGAAGCGACCCATGCCCGTTGAGCCTTTGTAGAAGCTCTTCTGTGGGGCTCCTAAGAGTAGACGATAGTAACCCACCAGGGATGGCTTTGCCTCAAGCACGGCGGGGACTGGGAAAACATGTTCATCGCGAAGGCCTGCGGCAGCCAGAATCTTCTGTGCGTCGAGCGGCACGTATTCGCGAATCTGCTGTTTGACGGTGTCCTGGTCTAGCTGGCCGAGTGCGTCGGAGAGCGCATCCATGAACCACTGCTTCCGCGCAGCCACGAGCAACTGGTAGAACCGTACTTGGCGGGCCGAACTGGGAGGGTTGAAGGCCGATCTCACTCCCGGCTCGCTGGTTGCGCCTTTCTTCTTTGCTTTTGGCGTCACAGGCTCTTCAAGACTACTCGCACTTCTTCGATTTGCGAAAGACTATCCAATAGCAGTGCTGTCGTCTAGTGTGATGGGCGGTCTTCCATTTCGGGTCGATTATTGGCCCTTTGCGGATTTTCACGATGCAGTCACAGGGCATGAATCCGGCTTCGCGTGCGGCGCTTATCAGTTCGATGTGTGCCCATTGGTAACGGTGATGGTGCACATAGTCGGTAATCTTGCAGAGCAGGATGCCTTCTCTTTTCAACACTCGATAGGCTTCACGAACGAACGGCGGAAACGTGTGAGTAAAGGTATAGTGATTCTCTTTCGACGAGCGCAGCACCAACCCGAAACGCGCGCCGAAATCCTTCTTGTTGTCTTTGCCCTGGTTGGGGATATGCGGTGGATCGTACACGATTACATCAAGCGACGCGTCTTTTATCGGCATTGCGGTGTTGTCGGCCAGAACGCTGGGATGGTGGCGCGGGTCAATGTCCATGCCTATGACAGGCCGCTTGCTACCACGCCAAAACCGACCCCCGTTTACCGTGGCATCGAGGATCTTGCGGGGCCGCTTGCGGGGGTAAAAATCGAGCAACTGCTCGATCAGTTCCGCATCTTCGCCGTACCAGATGGATGCCAAAGGTGCATATGCGGAAGCGTTCTCTGATCTCGCTTTAGCCTTGACAGGTCGTAATACCGGCTGAAGAGCTGTGGCCATATTGGGGAACACCCCTTGTACACTCTCGTTGTTCATGGTGGCAACTGTGAATCGCCTGCAAAACAGGTGCCATCCGTGGACTCCCCGCGACCCTAGGTGCATGCCGCGGATTGCAGATGCCGCCGCTACGCCGCTCCAAACCTTACCGACACCAGCTTCGACACCCCCGGCTCCTGCATGGTTACGCCGTAAAGCACCGGCGCGATGCTCATCGTCTTCTTGCTGTGCGTGATCAGGACGAACTGGGTTTGCACGCTCATCTCCTTCACCAGTTCCGTGAAGCGGCCGATGTTGGCCTCGTCGAGGGGCGCATCCACTTCGTCGAGGATGCAGAAGGGGCTGGGCGTGTACTGGAAGATCCCGACCAGCAGGGCAAGCGCGGTGAGCGCCTTCTCGCCGCCGGAGAGCAGCAGCACGCTTTGCAGGCGCTTGCCGGGAGGCGAAGCAACCACGTCGATGCCGCTCTCCGCGCTGTTCTCCTCGTCGGTGAGCTTCATGAAGGCGTGGCCGCCACCGAAGAGCTTCTTGAAAGTGCCCCCGAAGTTTTCGTTGATTTTGGAGAAAGCCTCCTGGAACTTCTGGCGCGATACTTCGTCGATCTCGCGGATCGTGGCCGTCGTGTTCTCGATGGACGAGATAAGGTCCTTGCGCTGCGTGTCGAGGAAAGTGTGGCGCTCCGCGCTTTCCTTATATTCCTCAAGGGCCATCATGTTCACCGGCCCCATGGCATCAAGCTTGGTGCGCATCTCTCGATAAGCTTGGTCGCGGCTGGCAAGTTCGTCGCCGGCGACCAGCGTGAGCGTAGCATCGGCCAGCAAATCGGCACGCTCCACGCCCAGTTCGTTCAGGCAAGTTTCCCCCATGTACATGCCATCGGCTTGCAGCTTGGCCGCGGCGGCCTGCAGCTCGCCGCGGCGGTCGCGCGCTTGGTCGAGCAGTTGGCGGGCGGAGCGGAGTAGTTCGTCGATTTCGGAAAGCCGGGCGCGGAGTTGGTCTTTCTCGAATTGCAGCAGCCCCTCCCGCGCCTGGCCCGCATTCCGTTCGGCCTCGAAGTCGGCGGCTTGCTGCTCGAGTTGAAGATTCTCGGCTTCGCGCTGCAGCTTTTCCGCGGCGGCGGCTTCGATCTGCGCGGCGAGCGCATGCAGGCGCTCGCTCATTTCGGCGAACAAAGACTCGATCCGTCCGAGCACTGCAGTTGCCGAGCGATGGCGTTCTTCTAACGCCGCCACGCGCGCCACGCGCTGCGAACTCATCTGGGATGCCTCTTCGCGGCGCTGACGCAGCGCGCCGAGAGATTCCTGCGCGGCCACGATCTGCTGCTCGAGTTGGACACGAGTCTGTTCCAGGACGGCGATCTCCCCTTGCCGCCCTCTGATGATCGATTCCTGCTCGGTGCGCTCAGATGCAAGCCGTTGCAACTCCGCTTGCGAAATGCGCATGCGTTCGGTCACTCGCGCCATCTCCGAATCGAGCTGCCGCAGCATGTGGCCGGAGGTCATCGATTGATGTTCGGCTTCCCGCTTTTCCCCTTCGAGCCGTTCCAGCAGGGAAGTGAACTCTTTAATCTCCCTGCCCAGCGTGAGGACGCGCATCTCTTCCTCACGCAACGCTCGTTCCAAATCTTCGAGCTGCCGCAGAACTTCCCGCAGTTCGCGCTTCATCGAAAGCGGTCCTTCGGCGCGCTGTTTGCCGCCGGTGACCGTCACATTGTGAAAGCATTCTCCAGATTGCGAGAGGAAGAACGCGTCCGGATTTTCCAGAGCCAGACCACGCGCCGTGTCGGACCCGGGAACGATATACCCGTCGCGCAGTTTCGGCAGAATCACTTCCAGCGACTTTCCAAATCCGTTCAGAACGCGAATAGTGTGCTTCAACGGCACGATGGAAGCCGTCGGCGGCGCGCAGTGCGCGGCCTCGTCGACAATAAACGAGAACTTGGCCTGCGAGTCCTCGGGATGCACCAGAAAAGTTGCGCGGCCGTCGACGTCGCTACGCAGCAGGCGCAGGCCTTCGTCGGCAGCGTCCCAGGACTTGACGACGATGTAGTTCAATTCGTCGCGCAAGAAGTCTTCGACCACACGCTCAAAGCGCGGCTCGACTTCAAGAAAATCCGCCAGCACGCCGACCGGCGCCAGCCCGCTCTGCATCACTCCCGACTGGAAAAGCCGGCGGACTGACTCAGTCGAGTATCCATGCTCGGCAATCACCGCTTCGAGAGACCCTTTCTTCCCCAGAGCTGTGGCAAACTCGGCGCGCAACACGTCGAGATGGGTTTTCGCCCGTGTCTCTTCCAGGCGCTTGCGTTCGATCAGGCGCCGAAGCTGGCTGATCTCTTCCGTGATTCCCGCGGCGCGCTGCGTGACCGTTTCGAACTCGAGGGCAAGTTGTCCGCGCTGGCCGCCGAAAGCTTCCACCTGGAGATTCGCATTGGTAATTTCAGCTTGCAGGCGTCCGGCCTCTCGATCCGCGCCCGCGAGGCGTTCTTCGGCTTGCGCGAGTTGATTGCGTAGCCGCGAGACCGACGACACTGTGTCAAAGATCGCGACGCGAGACTCTTCCTGCCGGCGTTCGAGTTCCGCCAGGGCAGCGGCAGCGGCCGCGGCTTCCTGCTGGGACAACGCAAGCTCGTACTGCGCGGCAGCAAGATCGGCGGCGGCGGATTCCAGCACTTGCCGGTTGGAATCGCGCTCGGCCTCAAGCGCGGTCAGGCGATGACTGGCCTGCGCCAGTTCCGCCTCCGCCGAGGCCGAGCGCACCACCAGTTCGGCACAGCGCTCGTCGTTATGCCGGCGGCGGGCGCGGGCGCGATCGATTTCCATGGCGAGTTCGCTCAGCCGATCGCGGTTCTCGCGCAGCTCAGTCTCAATGGCATAGCCGCGCTCGGTGCTGTCGCCATGCTCGGCTTCGAGTTGCTGCACGGCTTCGGTGCGGTGCAGCATGTCTTCGGCAAGCGCGTTGAGTTGAGCGTCGAGTTCGGTGCTTTCCCGCTCGATGGCGGCGAACTTGCTCGCCAGCACCACGCGCAACTGAGCGCGCATCTCGTCGCGCAGCTTGGCGAAGCGCTCGGCCTTCGAGGCTTGCCGCTTCAGCGAATTCATCTGCCGCGTGACTTCCTCGAAAATATCGTTCACGCGCGCCAGGTTCAGCTTGGCATCTTCCAGGCGAGCTTCGGCGAGCCGCTTCTTGGTTTTGAACTTCGTGATTCCCGCAGCCTCTTCCAGAATCGCCCGGCGGTCCGTGGGACGGCTGCTGAGAATCTGCCCAATCCGTCCTTGCTCGATGAGCGCGTAAGTCTCGGGTCCAAGGCCGGTGCCCATGAACAGGTCCTGAATATCGCGCAGGCGGCACAGTTTGCCGTTCAGCAAGTATTCGCTGTCGCCCGAGCGGAACAGCCGCCGCGTGACCACGATTTCGCCCGCATGAAACTGCTGCTGATTAAATTTCCGGCGGCGAATCTTCAGCACCACCTGCGGCGCCCCGGCAACCGCAGCCGAAGACGCCACCGGCGCGACGTTGTGGGCAGGCAGCGCGAACACCGGCTCGTCGTCGGGGAACGCGACCGCAATGGTGTTCACTTTCGAACGCGGAATTTCCACTTCTTCGGTTTTGCCGGGCTGCGCCTCTTCCACGGCACTCTCGGTTTCTGCGGCGGCGCGGATGCGAATCGCCGCTTCGTCCCAATCGTCGGCATGTTTTGACGACATGGGATTCACCGGCAGTTCGTCCTGAATGTCGATCTCGGTGGGCGCGTTGGCGTCGGCGCCCGGATACTCCTGCGGATCGATCAGCGTCAGCGACACTTCGGCCATGCCGGTCGGCTTGCGCTCGCGCGTTCCGGCGAAGATCACGTCTTCCATGCGCGATCCGCGCAGGGTCTTGGCCGACTGCTCGCCCAGCACCCACGAGATGGCGTCGGCAATATTCGACTTGCCGCACCCGTTGGGGCCGACGATGGCTGCGATGCCATCCCCGTGGAACTTGAGGTCGGTGCGGTCGCAAAACGATTTGAACCCGAGAATCTGAAGCCGCTTCAGTTTAAGCAACGTGAACTCCTTGGAAAAAACAGCGGCCAGTTGTCAGTGGCCGGTTGCCAGTTTATGATGCGCCGCGAGCTGTTTACCAAACGGATACCCTTGCCTTCGGCAAAACGCGCGTTCAGTTTAATTCCGTCCTGGGCTGGATAGGGCGGGCACAAATTTAACCCACTGTAACGGTGAAATGGGGCCGGGGTCAAGCAATATAACACCATATATTGTATGGCCTTCCAGCCGAGCGCGCTGGGTTGCACACGCATTGCAGCAGTTGAGCATTTTACGGCTGAGGCAAGGACGAGGTGGGAGAATCGCGAGAGCAGAATTATGGTAGCGCAAAGCAGAGGCAGATACAACGATCCGGTCCATCCCGGTGATGTCAAGCTGCCTGTGTAAATAGGTTGAGGGTGCGGGTTTTCCATTCCAGGTTGAATCTCTGGAAGATGGAGTAGAGGATGCGGTCGACACTGGCTACATTCACAAAACAAACCATGGGCCGGGTGCGGCGGCGCACTTCGACGAAGCAGCGCTCGATCACGTTGGTGGTGCGCAGCTTCTTACGCAGGTGCGGGGGGAAAGCGAACGCCGAAAGCAGTTCCGGCAGATCGCGCTCCAACTGGCGCACCATGGGACCGTACTTCCCGCGCCAACGGGCGCGGAAGGCGCGAAAAGCGGCTTCGGCCTGAGCGCGGCTTTCGGCCAAATAAATCGCCTGCGCTCCCGCTTTCACGTTGTCGTAGTCGGCCTTCTTCACTTTCTCCAGAATGTTGCGCATCTTGTGGGCCCAGCAGCGCTGATGCCGCACTCGCGGATAGACGGTGCGGATCGCCGCCGCCAGTCCGGGACAGCCGTCGGTGACGATCAGGCCCAGCGCCTTGCCCTCCAGCCCGCGCCGATACATATCCTCCAGCAGCCCTTCCCAGTCCGCTTGACTCTCGCCCTGACTCCGCAAAAACGCCAGCAGATGGCGGGTGCCGTCACGCCGCACTCCGTAGGCCACCAGCATCTGCACCCGCTTGCGCCCCGCCGGACGCCGCACCCGCAAGCTCACTCCGTCCAAAAACAGATACGCGTAGTTGTCTTCCAACCGCGCCTGGTGGAACTGGCGCACCACTCCGTCCAGATCCCGCGTCAGCTTCGACACCGTCTGCGGGCTCACCACCTCTTCGGTCACCGTGGCCACCACCCGCCCCACTTGCCGCGTCGAGATGCCGCGCAGAAACGCCTCCCGAATCAGCATCGACACATCTTCGGCGCGCCGCTGAAAAGGTTCCAGCCCTCGCGGCAGAAAACTCTTCCCTCGGGTGCGCGCCACGCGCAGCCGGATCGTCCCCAACCGAGTCACGAAATCCCGTTCGTAGTAGCCGTTGCGATAGGGCTGCCGCCGGCTGCGCCGCCGCTGATACACTTCGCGCACCGCATACCGGTCCCGCTCCCGCCGCGAATCCGCCTCCAAACGCTCTTTCCACAGCCGCTTCGTCTCTCCGTACACATCCCCCCAGAAACTCTCTCTCATCTCCGCCAGAAAATGTTGGTAATGCTCCGTGATTGGGATTATCTTCGCCATCGGGTGTAGGTCTCCTTTCCAGGAACGGCTTTAGCTTGTGAGGCCAAAGCCAACTTACACCCTCTCGCTTTTACACAATCAAAGTTACGTCACCGTCCATCCCCGGGTACCCAGCACCGATTGGGAAGGGCACGAGTTTTACTCGTGCCGTTAAGCCGTTGAAAATCCGTCTGCGCTTTAGCGCTCGCGTGTGACATCTAACCGAGCCTGCCCTGAGCATGACACGCCCCACTCCTGTCATGCAGAGCGAAGCAGGGAGGACCGCTAGGTCCTCCCTGCGCAGTCGAAGCATCCCTACCATCTTGACTGCTGTGTCGATGGCTTCCGCGCCGAATTACGCTGCGTGTGCATCGTCGAGACCGTTGCGATCCCGCGCCGGAAAAGACAACAAACCGATTGTGCCAGCGTTCGTGGTGCCCACCCGTCGAAAACCGCGACGGACGGGGCAGCCTCCGTTATGACGGTGCCGACAAATAGCAAAGGCGGGCGACCCCTGCCTAGTGCGCTGGTGAGGCCGCCCCTTTTTAGTTTAGTCCCGGCAAACCTCCGGGGTTTACGATTGGCCTGATGGGGTTTTGGCTGCAAGATCGCACAGCGTCGACGTTCACGATAAAAAGGGGGCCTCATGCGGAAGTTGTATTTGATATGCGCGTTGGTGGCCGGCCTAGGCCGCTGCTGGGGACAGGGCGAGAGCATGGTCACGCACTTAAAGAAGACTGTCGCCTTCATCCAGCTTCAATGCGAGGACGGTCCCAATTTGCTGGACGTCCGCGGGACTGGCTTTTTCGTCTTTTACCCGGACGACAGGGTCGGAAAGGACCAGGGGTTTGTATACTTGATTACAAACCGTCACGTCGCGATGTGCCTCAGCTCGGACCACCGTCCGCTGACAGTGAGGTCCATAGCGATTCGCCTGAACCGCAAGGACGGTACGTCTGGGACAATTCCGCTCACTACACACGGAAATATCCCTTGGGTATTACCATCTGACGAGTCGGAAGATTTGGCTGCGATCGGATTGGCACCTGACCAGCACATTTTCGACTATCTGGGAATCCCGATGTCCGTCTTCGGCACGAAGGACGTTCTAGCGGCCCACTCAGTAGCAGAAGGGGAGAGAATCCTCTTTGCAGGGTTCTTTTACCAGTTTCCTGGAGTGGCTAAGGTTCAGCCGATTGTCCGAGAGGGAATCCTCGCGATGATGCCTGATGAGAAGCTTCCCACCACGACTGGAAAGCCCGGAAGCGTCTATCTCGGCGACGTGCATGTGTTCGGCGGTAACAGCGGCGCACCCGTCTTCTGTAATTTGGGCGGCTTACGCGGAAATACGATATCTTCGGGCGACGACTACCATCTCTTGGGAGTTGTCAGCGGAATGTTCTACGAGGACGAGGAGTTCAACCTTGAGGTGACAACCACGTTTAAGGGAACCGGCAGGGCGAACAGTGGAATCTCGATGATAGTACCGGCGGATGCAGTGAAGAATCTACTCGATGCACCGGTCCTCAAAGCCCAGCGGGAAGCTGCCGTTGCTGGCATCCAGAGGCAGGCTGACCCTAAGCGGTAGAGACTTTGTTTCACGGATCTTGCAACGGATTTTGAGCCTGGAACTCTTTGGCGAATTGTCGGAGGGTAGACCCATAGCCGCCTTGCGGCCTCTCAAATTACTTGACGCAGATTGTGACATCTAACCTTGCCATCCACAGCCCCAACCGTCGATCATGGTCACGGGAGCACCGGGGCTACGATTCCGCAACGCGGCTCGACCAAGCTAACCCCTTTGTTTCACGTATTTTGATATCTAAGTCTTTTAGACCTTCAGATTTAGGAGGAATTTTCTGCTAACGCGATGATTCCAAAACATCGGGCAGGGTGGGGGGTATATCCCTGAAACAAGGTGCTCGGCAAGGACGGGCGAATCGCCCGTCCCCACACAAGCATTGATGACTATTTCGCTCCCAGCTTCTCGAAGAACAGGCAGATGGTTTCGATCCCGTGGTGGAAGTTCGGGATGTGGAACTTCTCGTTGGGAGCGTGCAGGTTGTCGTCGGGCAGGCCGAACCCCATCATCACGGTGGGAATCTTCAATGCCTGGTAGATGTCGTTGACGATGGGAATCGATCCGCCGCTGCGGATGAAGACGGTTTCCTTCTTGAACGTATCGTGCAGCGCTTCGGTGGCAGCCTTGATGTAAGGATTGTCGGTGCCGACCACGGAGGCCGGACCTTTGCTGTGTACTTTGATTTTCGTCTCGATGCCCTTGGGCGTGAGCTTCTTAACAAAGTTCGTGTACCGCTTCAGGATGTCGTCGGGATCCTGGTTGGGCACCATGCGCATCGAGACTTTGGCCGCGGCCTTGGCCGGAATCACGGTCTTGGCGCCGGGGCCGATGAATCCGCCGGGCATGCCGTGAACTTCCAGCGTGGGTCGCGCCCAGGTGCGATACAGCACCGAGTAGCCGGGCTCGCCGGTGAGGACCTTCGAGCCGACTTCGGTCTTGCGGTAGTGCTGTTCGTTGAACGGCAGGCGCTTCCAGGCTTTCAATTCGTCTTTGCTGGGAGCTTTCACGTCCTTGTAGAAGCCGGGGATCAGCACGTGCCCCTTCGCATCTTTCAACTTGCTGATGATTTCGATAAGAGCGAAGAACGGATTCGGCGCAGCGCCGCCGTAGATGCCGGAGTGCAGATCGGTCATGGCGCCGACCGCTTCGATTTCGGTATAGACCAGGCCGCGCAGGCCCACGCACAGCGTTGGAAGATTGGGAGCGAAAAGTTCGGTGTCGCAGACCAGGGCGAAATCGGCCTTCAGCTTGGCCTTCTGCTTATGGACATACTCGGTAATAGACTCGCCACCGACTTCTTCTTCGCCTTCAAAAATAACTTTCACGTTGATGGGCAGCTTGCCGTTGCCCGACTTCATGAGCGATTCGAAGGCTTTCACTTCCATCCAGAGCTGGCCTTTGTCGTCGACTGCGCCGCGCGCGTAGATATTGTTGTTGCGCTCCGTAGGATCGAAAGGCGGAGTCTTCCATTCGTCGAGAGGGTCGGGCGGTTGCACGTCATAGTGCGCATAGCAGAGCGCGGTGGGCTTGCCGGGCGCGTGCAGCCAGTCGGCGTAGAGGAGCGGATGGCCCTTGGTGGGGATGACCTCAACGTTTTCCATGCCGATGCGGCGCAGTTCGTTGGCCACGAAGTCGGCGGCTTTTTGAACGTCCGGTTTATGTTCGTCGAGCGTGCTGACGCTGGGGATGCGAAGAAGATCTTTCAGTTCGCTGAGGAAGCGCTGTTGATTATTGCGGGCAAAATCCACTGCGGGGGAAGCCATAGGTTGATCCTTTCTCGTTCGAGAACGCAACCGTGTGGACTGCCGCGGTTGCGGAAACGCTCCAGTATACCCGAAGCAGTTGGGAAAGGCGTGCCGTAGACCGACACGGCCGGCGAGAATCATCAATCTCGAAATCTTGCCGGCGAAAAATTTGCGAGATCGTGATCGGGATTTTTCCCCTCGATGATTTGAGCCATGACGCGCGCTGTGATCGGGGCAAGGAGAATGCCGTCGCGAAAGTGGCCCGTCGCCACGTAGTAGCCGGGCGTGCCGGTTGCGCCCAGGATCGGCAACGAATCAGGCGTTCCCGGGCGCAGCCCGGCCCAGTCTTCAAGAATCTTGGCGTTGCGCAATTCCGGGACCATTGCGATGGCGGAGCGGTGGAGACGTTGAATCGTGGCGACATCGGTACGTTTGTCGAATCCGGCTTCTTCAACCGTGGTGCCGACGATGATTCGTCCGTCGCTGCGCGGAATCAGATAAATTTCCGGCGATCGGATCACATGCTTCAGCAGTTCGCGAACGGGCGAAATCAGGCAAAGCATTTGTCCCTTTACTGGGCGAGTAGGAAAAGCATGTGGCGGGATTTGGCCCGACCACGCACCGGCGCAATTGACGACCTTCGACGCGTGGAAAGATGTTTTCTTGGTGATAACTCCGCTGACGCGGCCGTCGGAGAGATTTACCGCCATGACCGCATCGCCAGAGGAGAAATCCACGCCGCGGCGTTGGGCCGCGGCCAGCGCGGCGGCAGTAAGTCCGCGCGGATCGACACTGCGCTCCTTTAAGTAAAACGCAGGCCGATTGGGTTCGGCAAGCGACGGCTCCAACTCAGCCAGAGGCGCGGGAAGCAAGGTTTCCAACTTGAAGCCCGGTCGCTCGTACACGTGTTCCGGCGGAGGAAACACGATTGCTCCTCGATCGCGCAGGTCGACGTAAAGTCCAGACTCGACCTGCAGTTCTTGCACGAACTCCGGATACATGCGCGCGCTGGCCGCGGCCAGCGGTTGCAAGGCAGCGGGCGTCTCGGCGCTGCAATCGACCAACATGCCGCCAGCGGCGTAGGACGCTTCCCGGCCCGGCTCGCCGCGCTCGACTACGAGCACACTCGCGCCTTTCTTGCGAAGCTCAAGCGAAAGCGAGAGTCCAATGATGCCGCCACCGATGACGATCACGTCCCAGGTCTTCACTTCAGCATTGTAGAGGACCTAGAGCGACAGCGATCCGGCAGAGAAAATTCCGCCCGCAGAAAGCATTGAACGCGGTCCCGCCCATTACTTTCGTTACCCTGGCGGGACACATCTGGTTAAGTAGGATTACCTTCCCGCCGCCTATAATCCGGTCAAACCAAGAAACACTGCAGACCGGAAACCCGCTGCTTCTTATTGAGCAGCCAGCCGCTGCGGTTTTTTGGCGGAGATCGAGATAAAAGGCAAGGTCGATCGTGAGGTCGAGGCACAACGCGGGTGAGCGGGCGGTTGCAGTATCAACGTGGATCTATAATCCATGGCTCGATCTGATCGTTGGATGCGGAGCCTGGTCGGCGCCGCTCCTGCTCATCTCTTACTTCTCGATTGCGTCGAGTGTGCGCGCGTGGTCGGTGATCTTCTACGCGCTGGCGCTCTTTTTCAACTACCCGCACTACATGGCGACGATCTACCGCGCTTATCATCGCGCGGAGGATTTTCACAAGTACCGTATCTTCACAGTTCACATCACGGCGCTGCTGGCGCTGACGCTGGTCTTGTCGCACTCCTGGGTCCGCATTCTGCCGTGGATTTTCACGGTCTATTTGACCTGGAGTCCGTGGCACTACAGCGGACAGAACTACGGCTTGTTCATGATGTTCGCCCGGCGCGCCGGAGCGACACCGAGCGACGTTACGCGCCGCGCGCTCTACGGAGCTTTCGTCGTTTCCTATTTGATTCTCTTTCTCGGCTTTCATACCGGGGCTTCCACCGATCCTCTTTTCATTTCTCTCGGAATTCCTGCGATGGTAAGCCGGTGGGAGCAAATCCTGCTGGCGATTGCGTTTGTTGCGCTGGCAGCGTTTGGGCTTTGGCGCCTGGCTCGGGAAACGGGCTGGCGCAAGCTGCTGCCTTCGCTCACTTTGTTCTCGTCGCAATTTCTTTGGTTTTTGTTGCCGGCAGGTATTTCTCTAATCAAAGGCCTGGAAATTCCGCAGAGCCGTTACAGTTCGGGCGTACTCGCCGTGATGCACTCGGCGCAATACCTTTGGATCACGAGCTACTATGCTCGGCGCGAGGCCTCGGGCGAGAGTGGCCGCAATTGGCGCGCTTGGACTTACTTTGGGGTACTGATAGCCGGTGGCATCGCGTTGTTTGTTCCCGGACCATGGCTGGCGAGCCGTTTGTTCCATCACGACTTCACCAGCAGTTTCTTGATCTTCACCGCGCTGGTGAACATTCACCACTTTATTCTGGACGGAGCGATCTGGAAGCTGCGCGATGGACGGATCGCCGCTCTTTTGCTGAACTCGCGAGTTCGCATTTCCGATGCCGCTTCGGAAACGGGCAGCCGGTTGTCTTACGCGTGGCGTTGGCTTACGGGCGGAACTGCGGGCGCGCGCCAATTGCGGGTCGGCGCGGCTCTCTTGCTGCTGTTATGGGGGACGATCGATCAGGCACGCTACTATCTGGCGATCCATGCCGACGATCTCAAGGATTTGCAGCGTGCGGCGGTACTGGATTCTTTCGATAGTTCGTTGCAAATGCGGCTGGCTCGCCGAGAGTTGGAGCAGGGTCAAGCGCAACCCGCGGAAGCTGCCTGGCAAAAAGCGATACAAGTGAATCCGGCCGATCCCGCCCCGCGTCAAGCGTTGCTGCGATTTTTGATTGGGCAAAACCGCCTCGATGAGGCGTTCGATTTGACGGAAGCGTCGCTCCGTTACACGCCTAAGGACGTGAACCTTCTGATGGATCGCGGGCTTCTGGCTCAGCGCCGCGGCCATCCCGATCTGGCGGTGGAGAGCTGGAACCGGGCGCTCGCCATCGATCCCGGCCACGCCTCGGCGCATCTTTATCTCGCGGATGAGCTTGATCGCCAGGGAAAGCCGCGGGATGCCACCGCGCATTACAAGGCATTTCTTGAGATCACTGCGCGACAGACGGCGCGGCGGACAGGATCGAACCGTCCGGAGCCGCAGAAGATTATTGCGGTTTTGCTGCGCATGGCCGATTGCCAGCTACGCGCGTCCCAAGCGGCGCAGGCTCTTCAGTCTTACCAATTAGCCGCAAAAATTGCGGCTCAGACCAAACAGAGCAAACTAGAGAGCATTGCCAACGTGAATGAAGCGGCGCTGCAAGGCGAAGCCGGCAGATTGGATGAGGCTCTTCAGCTTTATCAGCACGCTCTGCGGTTGGATGAATCGATTGGCGACCGGACGGCGAGCGCCGAGGATTGGTTCGCCTACGGCCGTTTTCTGGATGGCGCGGGATTTTCCGCACGGCTGGCTTACGCGTGCTTAGTGAAATCTGCGACGTTGCAGGATCCTCTCCCGGATGCGGCGCAGCAGCAGTTCCGCGCCGATGCCACCAAGCAGGCTGCAAGACGGGTTGGATCGGAAGTGGCCGCCATACGCCGTAGCCCCGGCCTCAGTGTGAATGAGGCTTTGGCGCTTCGCCGCTAAATTAGCGCCGAGCATCGCCAGAGCCAGTTGACACCGCCGCCCTTGTGCTCAACAATTGAAACGATCCAACAGCTAAGGGCAGTTCACTCCTGGAGGAGCTAATGCCGGACGAAGGCGAGCAGATATCTGTGGAACATGTGGAGCAGCATTCGAATGCGGGGAAATGGATTCTGGTTATTGTGGTGATCGTTTTCGTGGCGGCATCGGTTTACGGGTACGTGACCACGCAACAGCACGTCGACAAACTGACGAAAGACTTGACCGCCAGCCAGGCGCAAGTGGCGGAACTGAAGAGCAGAATGCAGACCGCCGAAGCGTCCGAGGATGCGCTGGCGCATCAGGTGGGCCTCACCAAGAAAGAGCTGGCGCAGCGCGCCGCGCAACTGCAGGAGGAACAGAAATCCGCCGAGTCCCGCCTGGAGAAAGAAGAGAACGAAGCGAAAGCGCAGATCGGCCAAGTGAGCGGGGAAGTGGCCGGGGTGAAGACCGACGTGGGCGGCGTCAAGACCGACGTGGCCTCAACCAGGGCCGATCTGGAAGCGACTAAGGCAAAGCTGCAGAGCGCGGTGGGCGACCTTGGAGTGCAGAGCGGATTGATTGCCAACACGCGCGGCGATCTGGAAGTGCTCAAGCACAAGGGCGACCGCAACTATTATGAATTCACTTTGCTCCGGGGCGCGAAGCCGCAGCCCGTGGCGACCGTGAGCCTCCAGCTTAAGAAGACGGACGGCAAGCACGGCAAGTTTACGGTGAATGTGACCTCCGACGACAAGACCATCGAGAAGCGGGATCGCAACGTCGCCGAACCGATTCAGTTCTATTCCGGGCGCGATCACCTGCTGTTTGAGTTGGTGGTCTGGACGGTCGACAAGAACAAAGCGACGGGATACTTGAGTACGCCGAAGAGCGCTCCCGTACCGGTGACGCCCAATTGAACGGAGTGACGCCAGCACTCATCTGGCGCGGCGGAGGTTCATTCAAAAGAAGCAATAGCAGAACGCGGCCTATTCGATCGGCACGAATTTCACGCAGACGGGCTGGGCTATATCCAGCACCTTGCCCGTTGCCGTGAGATGGCCGGTTTGTTGGTCGATACGGAACACGACGATATCGCCTGATTTTTCGTTGGCGGCAAATAGCAGCTTGCCGGTTGGATCGATCTCGAAATTGCGCGGACTCTGGCCCTTCGTGGGAGCATATTCGACGAGCGTAAGCGCGCCTTTATTCTCATCGATGGTGAATACCGCAATGCTGTCATGCCCGCGGTTCGAGGCATAAAGGAACTTGCCGGAAGGATGTATTTGGATTTCAGCGGCATCGTTGTGCGCTGTGAAGCCCTCGGGAAGAGTTGAAATTGTTTGCAGCGGACGCAGAACTCCGCCGGCGGCGTCGAAGCTAAAAGCCGAAACTGTGGATCCCATTTCGTTGACCGCGTAAGCAAAGTTCCCCTTGGGGTGAAGCGCGAAGTGCCGAGGACCGGCTCCGGGAGCGGCCTTGGCGAAGGCGGGATCGTTGAGCGTGAGTGAACCCTTTTCGCTATCGAATCGATAGACCAGCGTTTCGTCGAGGCCGAGATCGTCCACGATGGCGAAGCGGTTGTCGGGCGATAGGTCGATGGAGTGAGCGTGCGGGCCTTCCTGGCGCTGCGGGTTCGTGCCCGGGCCGGTGTGTTGTATGAAAGCGGAAGCCTCGCCCAATCGGCCATCCGCAAGGATAGGGAATCCCGCAATGCTTCCGCCGGTGTAGTTTGCCACCAGAACATATTTCCCAGTCTTGTCGACCGTAATGTAGCAAGGGTCGGCGCCGCCGGACGCTACTTGATTCAGCAGCGTTAGCTTGCCGGTCGCGCGATCGATCGCGAAGGCGCTGACGGCTCCGCTTTTCTGTCCCTGGTAATTCCCGACCTCATTCACGGCGTAAACGAAGCGATGGTTCGGATGCACGGCGAGGAAGGATGGGTTGATGGTCTGCGCCGCCAGCCCGGTGGACGTGAGCTTGGCGCTTTCCGGGTCGAAGCGATACGCGTAGATGCCTTTACTCGTGCCGCCTTCCTCGGTGTAGGTGCCGACGTATACGAGATACTTGTCTTTGTGTGCGGCAGGCGTGGCTGTTGCAGCGTAAACGGTAAAGAGCAGGAATGCTAACAGGGGCAAAGTTATCCGGAGGGAACGTTGAGTCGGCTTCATCGCCTTATAGAATCGCATCCGACTGCCGTTGCCGCAAGTGTCGCCGATCACTTGGTCAGTATCACCGGCAACGGTTGGTCGTACGGTTGGATGATCACGCTGACGGACTTCCGCTGATTGAAACTATCCAGAGTCACGGGAAAACTGACAATCACGGTGCGTTTGAGTTCCTGGCCGGGTTGTAGCTTGTCTTCGGGAGCGAGGGCGGGCTGGACATTCTCCTTTAGAGCGGGAAATGCCTGATAATAGCGATCGAAATCGACTGCGGAGACAGCGTCGCTGGTTAGTTCGCCGCTCGTGGTTATAAGCTTTCCTTGAATGTTGTGCACCCAGAGCGGTTTCTCGCCCGAGTTGCGCAGGGTGAATGTGAGGGCGACGAGGGCGGCATCCTGGCCTGGGATCTGCACCGCGTTTACGCCGTCGAGCGATCCGGCGCCCTGCGGCTTGGCGCGCTGCAGGAACGATACGATGCCCGCGATGACGAGTACTCCGGCCAGGGCAAGCAGAAGGACTTTGACGGGTGGGAGATTGCGCTTGGCGGTGCCGAATTCGTCGCCGATGCGGATGGTGGGGCCGCGCTGTGTGGCAGGCGGCGTGATACCGGCAGGGCTCGGCGTTGTCGGCGAGACAGGCGTGCTATTCGGTGTCTGATCGGGCATGGCTTTTTTCGCGCATTCCGATTCTACTCTCCGAGCTTCGACCTCCGAACGTGAGGCTAATTCCACTCATGCTTCATGGCTTTGGCGAATTCTTGTCCGGGCAGGGTGTTCAGGACGTTGTCTTGGGTGAGCCAGGCACGGCGCGCTTGCAGGATGCCGTAGCGGATTTTGTCGAGATGAGAAATATGGTGGGAATCGGTATTGATCACGATTTTCACGCCACGCTGTTTCGCCTGGCGCAGGTGTACGTCGTTGAGATCAAGGCGATCGGGGTAGGAGTTTAACTCCATGGCAACTTTATGTTTTGCCGCCGAAGTGAGGACGGAGTCCATGTCGAAGTGGTAGGCATCGCGGCGGAGCTGCAGGCGGCCGGTGGGATGGCCAACGATGGAAGTGTTGGGATTCGCGATGGCTTTGAGCAGGCGCTCGGTCATCTTCGCCGGCTCCTGATTGAAAATTGAATGCACGCTGGCGATGACGACATCCATTTGCGCGAGCACGTCGTCGCAGAGATCGAGGTCGCCATCGGCGAGGATATCGACTTCAATTCCGGCGAAGATGGTGATGCCGTCGATATGCTTGTTGGCTTCGCGGATGCGCTGGATGTGAGCTACGGCTCGCGTGTCGTCAAGGCCGTTGGCGAAGGCCAGGTTCTTGGAATGGTCGGTGATGGCCATGTATTTGTAGCCGCGCACCTTGGCCGCTTCGGCCATTTCTTCGATGGTGTTGCGGCCGTCGGTTTCGACGGTGTGCATGTGTACGTCACCCTGAAGGTCGTCGAGGGTGATTAGGGTGGGCAGAGTGTGCTTTTCGGCGGCGTCGATTTCGCCGAGATTTTCGCGCAGTTCGGGAGGGATGTAATCGAGCTTGAGCTGGGCGTAGATCTCTTCTTCGGTCTTGCCGGCGACGGGCTTTTCGGTTTTGAGATCGGCGAGGCTGTATTCGTTGAGGGTATAACCCATTTTGAGGGCGCGCTGGCGAAGAGCGACGTTGTGGGCTTTCGATCCGGTGAAATACTGCATGGCCGCGCCGAACGATTCGGGAGGCAGCAAGCGCACGTCCACTTGCAGGTCTGTGCGCAAGCGGAAGCTGATTTTGTTATCGCCTTGCGCGATGATGTCCATGAGCGGTGGATATTTTGCGATGTATTGCACCGCCCTCTGGCGCTCGGTTTCGCTGCAGCAAGCTTTGCCGGTGACGAGGATGTCGAGATCGCCGACAGTTTCGCGGCCCCGGCGCAAAGAGCCTGCGGGAGTGATCTTGTCGATGCCGGGGAACTTGGCGAGATACTCGGTGAGCTTATTCGCCTCGGTTTCGGCGGCGTCAATGAGAAATCGCCCGGAGATTCGGCGGTAGTCTTCGATTGCCTTCAGCAGCTTTTGTTCGTGCTTCTCGCCCATGCGCGGCAGTTCGCGAATCTTGCTTTCGCGCGCCAGTTTCTCCACGCCATCGACATCGCAGACTTGATAGGCGCTCCAGATCAGGGCAATCGTCTTCGGCCCCAATCCCTGGATCTTTAAAAGCTGAAGCATCGAGGGGTGATACTTCTTGAGCAGGTCGGCTTGAACACTCAACTGGCCGTCCTTGAATAGTTCTTGAAGGTTTACAAGCATTCCCTTGCCGATACCAGGAATGGCGAGAACTCTTTTGGGTTCGCCGATGATGTCTCTAATCTGCTCGGTGTGATTTTCGATGGCCTGAGCGGCGTTGCGGTAGGAGCGGATGCGGAAGGAATCCTGGCCGTCGATTTCGAGCAGGTCGGCGGTTTCGTAGAAGACCGTGGCGATGGATTTATTGTCCACGGCTTAAAGATTAAACAAGAATGGAGTGTGACGCCAGCACTTGATCCTAGAAGAGATTTACATTCTCCGGAGAACAAGACTTCTCGCCCGACTCGCTCCTCACAGCGACGGCGTCGCGATCAAGGTTATGTCTAAAGCCATGAACTTCAGGTGGCCTTGGTCACGTTGGCTGCCTGTGGCCCTTTTTGTCCTTCGGCGATTTCGAATTCCACCGTATCGCCCTCCTGCAGGCTCTTGTAGCCTTCGGAGGTGATCGCGCTGTAGTGAACGAAAACGTCGGGACCATCCGCCCGTCCGATGAACCCGTAGCCTTTGGCGTTATTGAACCACTTCACCGTACCTTTCAGTCGTTCCACATACCCCCTCTTTCCGCACGTCCTTATAGTGAGGGGCGACCCAAAGACGTGCCGCACATAGGATGCATTTTGGAGCGATTGGGGGGGAGTGTCAAGGCGAAACAGGCAGGAAGCGTGACTGAGAGATCAGCGTAGGGGTGAGCGACGCGCGGACGGGCGAGTCGCCCGTCCCCACACAAGCAGTACAGGATTCTATTTTCCGCGAAGTTGGTAATCGAGCCACAGCACCGAGGAGATGGTTTTGGCGTCGCGAATGGTGCCGCGAAGCACCATGCGAACCGCTGTCGATAGCGGAACCAAGCGCTTGTGGATGACTTCGTCGGCTTCGGGCCGCGCTTGGCCGGCGCGCAGGCCGGTGGCGAGATAGACGGACATGGTTTCGGCGACGAATCCGGGGCTGGCGTAAAAGTTAAAGATGCGGCGCCAATGGGAGGCGGTGTAGCCGGTTTCCTCGAGGAGTTCGCGCTTGGCTGCAGGCAGCGGCTTTTCGCCGGGATCGATGCGTCCGGCGGGGAGTTCCCACAGAAAATCGTTCGCGGCATGGCGATATTGACGCTCCAGCAGGACCCGCGGCGTGGAGAGCGATTCGTTGACCGCCAGCACTACGACGGAGCCGCTGTGATGAATGACGTTGCGGCGGGCGCGGACGCCTCCGGGCTCCTGCACGTCGTCCGTGGTCACCCAGAAGACGGGGCCGCGATAGACCGTGCGCGAAGAAATTATTCTTGCTTTGGGATGGGAACTCTTGCGGGATCGAGCAGGCTTCGGGTGAGAGCGTGAAGACTTGGGCATGTGAACAATATAAAGCATGGTCGGAAGCGAGAGGTTTTACTTCTGCATTCTGAGTTTTGACTTCTGACTTCGCAAACAATGCAGAAGTCAGAAGTCAAAATGCAGAAGTTAAGAACAACAAAGAGGAGATTCAGGCTGATTCTGCTATGCTGCCGGGCATGCCTGGAAAGCGGCCGGGAAAGCCGAGCATCACGATTGTCGGCGCTGGGAATTTAGCGAGTGGGCTGGCTATCGCCTTGCGCGGAGCGGGGTACGAGATCGGGCAAGTCGTCTCGCGCGGTCAGGCGGGATCGTTGAAGCGAGCGCGACGGCTGGCGGAAGAGGTGGGTGCGTCTGCCGTGAGCGGCACGCGGGTGCAGATTCGGGGCGAGGTGGTTTGGTTTTGTGTTCCGGATGGAGCGATTGCTGGCGCGGCAGAATCGCTGAAGGAATCCGCGGACTGGAAGGGCAGGATCGCGCTGCACTCCAGCGGCGCGCTAAGCAGCGAGGAACTTGTGGAATTGCGCCGCCGGGGGGCAGCGGTGGCGTCGGTGCATCCGCTGATGACGTTTGTTCGCGGATCGCGGCCGGCGCTGGCGGGAGTTCCTTTCGCCATCGAAGGCGATGCCGCGGCTGTGCGGATGGCCCGCCGCATCGTGAAGAATCTCGGTGGCCGCGCGTATTCGATTCGGAAGGAAGAGAAAGCCGCTTACCACGCGTGGGGCACTTTTGCATCGCCCTTATTGACGGCCCTGCTGGTGACCAGCGAGCATGTGGCCGCGGCCGCCGGTGTGAAGCGACAGGCGGCAAAGCAGATGATGCTGCCCATGGTCCAGCAAACGCTGGCAAACTACGCGGCATTCGATGCGGCAGGAGCCTTCAGCGGGCCGATGATCCGCGGCGACATCGATACGGTGAAGCGCCATCTTCGCACGCTGCGCACATCCCCCGTCGCGCAAGCGGTCTACGTGTCTCTGGCCCGGGCAGCGCTGGCCTTTTTGCCGGGGAAGAACAAGAAAACGCTGGAAAAAGCTTTGAAATCACTGGGAACACGAAGCGGAAACTAGTTCCGATCGCCGCCGCGACGAAGCACGCAGAGCCAGTGCGAGCAGTGCCAGCACCACAAACGGAAACGGCGCAGCGGTGCGCAGAGGCAGAACGAATACCGCCTTGGAGTTGAACTGTTCTGGGCTGAGGAATGGGCGTAAGGCGATCAGGCCCAGCGCTGCCACCCAGGGCCACAACAGAACTGCAATCCCGACTGCGAGCAGAGCGCGAAAGATCGGGCTGGAGTGTTGCAGTTCCTTGCGGCAGGCCAGCAAGAAAATTCCTGGTAGAAGAATTATGTGGTCGCAAACCGACTGGCCGGGAAGCAGAGTTACCGTGGTGATGGCAAGCAACAGGCTGAGCGTGAGCCAGAATTCGTAAGAGCCGGCAACCGCAGCACGGCCCTTCCAGGCAAGCACCAGAGCTGCGATCAGCGCAACGGCGATCAGCGCGGTGCCGATCTGCGGTCCTAGACCCGCTCTTAGCAGCTCGCTGGCCAGCGGAGGCATGGCATAGCGGTGGTAGCCTAGAATTACCTGCCCCCAGGATTGGATCCAGCGCGGCCAGACGGCCAGCGACGCTCCGATCAGCAGGAACATGGTCGCGAAAAAGGACATGATAAAGCGTCCGCGGTGACGCCAGTCCTGCACGCTCCAAATGAACAGGTACAGGATTGCGAGGAGTGTCATCTGCGGCTTGATCGTGGTCAGCGCCATCAGAAGTCCAGCGAGCAGCAGCCGACCCCGCAGCAGCGCAAGCAAAGACGCGGCCAGCAGAAATCCCACCAGCAGTCCCAACTGTCCCGCATAAAGGCCTTCAAGCTCGGGATAGCTGCACAACGTCAACAGGAGAATGATTGCCAGCCATATGCGGCTCACACGCCACGACAATGCTTGGGTCCAAAAAAAGACGCACGCAGCAATAAGAGCGGCGAGCAGCGCGGCCCACGCAACCCGCAAAAGGGGGAACGGCACTTTGCTCGCCGGCCAGAACAGGAGGTCGGTGAAGGCGGGATAAGCGAATGTTCGATAGTCGGTCGGCGGGTCGGTCAGAATGCGCGCATCGAGCGGGCGTCCGAACAATCCGATTTGGATCTCACGCGTTACCGCCGGGCTGTAAGGATCGCGGCGCTCTTGTAACCATGCTCGCGAGGTTAGCCAGATTGGGTAAAAGTCGTCGCCGAAAGCATATCCGCCGGCTAGATGTTTGGCGGCAAGCACTTTCTGTACCCGCGGCATGAACAAGCCGAACTGATAGTAAACCATGGAGGCAGCGCCCACGAGCGCCAAGCCTAGAGCGAGAGCGGCCATACGAGACCGGCGATCTTCAGAGTCAGGTGCGGGCATTCGCGAGAAGGAGTCAGGGAATTAGAGCACGGCGTGGCGGTACACGCAAAGCTATGGCGTGGGAGGAAGGTGTTACGGGCCATCCAGCATCTTCGGCTGACGTACTTAGCTCGAGGTAAACAGATGACCGAGTTTCTCTTTCTTGGTCTTGAGATACTCTTCGGCGTGTGGACTGGGAGTGACTTCGCAGGGCACGCGCTCAACCACCTTTATGCCGGCCCGCTCTAGTGCCTCAACCTTCTCAGGATTGTTGGAGAGCAAGCGCACTCGGGTTACGCCCAGCGCTTTGAGAATCTGGCCGGGCAAGGCAAAGTCGCGCTGGTCGGCCTTGAAGCCCAAGCGTTCATTGGCTTCGACGGTATCGAGACCGGCATCCTGCAACTCGTAGGCCTGTAATTTAGCCATGAGACCAATGCCGCGGCCTTCCTGTTGTTCGTAGATGAGGATGCCCGCGCCCAGATTGCGAATCATGGAGAGAGCCATTTCGAGCTGCTGACGGCAATCGCAGCGCAGAGAATGAAAAACGTCGCCGGTGAGACATTGCGAGTGGACCCGCACCAGCGGGGGGGTGGAGCGAATATCACCCATCACGAGGGCGACGGCTTCCTCAACCCGGGGGGTTCCGTCCGAGCCGAATTCGGCCCGAAACCCATGAATTCGGAACTTTCCCCAGCGGGTGGGAAAATCCGCGGAGGCGACTGATTGTACAGCGTTGGAACTCATAGTTTGATTATAGCGGCTGCAGAGTGAGGCAGAGCTTTTTCACCACAGAGGCACAGAGGCACAGAGAAAAAAAGAGCCAAAATCCATTAGAGATTTTCTCCGTGTCTCCGCGTCTCTGTGGTGAAAAAGCTTGAGACCCCGCGGCGTGCCCCGGTTTCAGCCTCGGGCGCGGAAGTGGATTATGTAATCCTGCTTGGAAGCGATGGCGACTCCGTTGCGTGTGGCGGGATGGAAATGCCAGTTTCTGGCTGCTTCCAGAGCTTTCTCGTCGAGCTTCGGGCCCATGCTTTGGATGACCGCGGTGCGGACGATTTCTCCACGCTCGTCAATGGTGAATTCGATCACCACGTTCCCTTCGGATGCGGGCAGTTCCCACGGATAAACAACCGGGTCAGGCATGGTGATGGGCAGAGCCGGACGAACCTCGTCACCATAGACCGGGCCGCCGGGCAGCGTTCCGTAGGGAAGTCCCGCAGGCGCGCCGTGGCCGAGATTCGAGAGCGTGGCTGTTTGTGATTTGTCCTCTGCCGAAGACAGAACGAGCGGAGCCTGGGGTAAGGGCAGCTTGGCCAGCGCGGCGTTTTGTTTCACAATTAATTTCTCGCGCCCCAACCGTTGGTGACGATAAACCTCGGTCGCTTGGTCGGATGAACTGTGAGTGCTGTCGTCGGGGGACAGGCTAGGGAAGTAAAGGCGTGACACCACTTTGCCATTGTGCCCGGGGGCAATGGAAGTGGGGGCCAGCAGCCGAGGGTACGGAGTATGCAGCAGCCAGATCAATAACAGGCCGTGCAGCGCCAGGGAGGCGGTTACCGTCCGGCCCTGGGTTTTCGGACTCCCGGAATTCAGTTGGGCGAACATGTGGGAGGAAACTCCCCATCACAGCGTTCTCCAAGGTTAGACGCGGCACGGGGGTATTCGTCAAGCACTGTTGGTGCGGAGGGACGAACGCTGGTAAAATGGTCAGGTAAATTAGAAAATCCATCCGGTACGGGGCTATAGCTCAGCTGGGAGAGCGCGTCGTTCGCAACGACGAGGCCGTCGGTTCGATCCCGACTAGCTCCACCATCTAAAATACCGCAAAAATCACCGAAAGCGTTTGCCTGCAATTTGATTCGTTCCTGGCCGCCGTGTCCAACGACTTTTCGTCCGTTCGTTATTCCTGTTGCGCAAGCGATCACTTATTTCATAGCGTTGTTCCTCCCAAAATCCAAATCCAGCATCGCGGGAAAAAACTCGACCAAGCTGAGGAGGCAATAATTTCAAGACCTCCAGCAGAACTTCAGTCGTGCGGAACCAAAGCACTCATTCCGACACCCTCCCGTTCCGGCCCTTCGGTGATGGGACCGACCATTAGTACTGCCGTGGTACTGCTTCTGGTACTTCTTTGGTACTGAGGCATTGGACACTACTTTGAAAGTGACATGCCAAAGCGTGTCCTTGCGTTAGCTCTCTTTTGAACCTTGTGGATCATCACCACCCAAGCGATACTCGGCCTTACCTCGGAGAACTATGTGAAGCGCGTACGCGTGCTGGTTGCAAATCGGCCCCGCTTGATGCGGGAACTCGTGATGGCCACCATTTCCGACCAGCCCGACATTGAGCTTGTCGGCGAGGTGGCAGACGAGCATGACCTCACCGAAGTCGTGGAACAGGTTCAGCCCGACGTGCTCATTCTAGCGATGAACGAGCCGGAAAAGAGTCTGGGGCAGTGCGGTTTCCTGCTGGGGCGCTATCCCCAGATGAGGATTCTCGCGCTCGCACCGGAGCAGAACCGCGGGATCTTTTATTGGGCGATCGTCAACATTCGGACCAAGCCTCTGGAGAGTTCGGAGGCAGGCATCTTGAACGCGGTTCGCGAACGTCCGGTGCTGGTGGGAGCCACGCCCAACTGATTTCGTGGACCTGAACGACCGGCATTTTGCTGGGATTGCATTGAAAGTAAACGGTTTAGATAACAACGGATCCCGTAAGTGACGGGGCGAAGCTATATCTGCCACCATGATGGACGCGCCAACCACCAGCGAGCACGAAATCCCTGGCACCGGGCGGGGAGACAGCGCCGTCGAAGGCAATTGGTACGCCCTATACACCTGTCCGCGCCACGAAAAGCGCGTGGCCGAGCAGATCGAGCAGCGCCGCATCTCGTGCTTCCTGCCTGTTTATCGGTCGGTACGGCGCTGGAAAGACCGTCGCAAGGAGCTAGAGCTGGCCTTGTTCCCCGGTTATGTCTTCGTGCGTATCGCCCTCAGGGATCGCTTGCGGGTCTTGCAATTGGAGAGCGTGGTCCGATTCGTGAGCTTCAACGGGCACCCGGTACCGCTGCCGGACAGCGAGATGGAATCTCTGATGCATGGGCTGAGCAGCGGAGTTCGCGCGGAGCCGCATCCTTATCTAGCTGTGGGGCGTAGCGTGCGGGTAAAATACGGTCCCCTGGCAGGAGCGCAGGGCATTCTAATCCGGAGAAAAGATAAATTTCGCGTGGTCCTGTCCCTGGAGTTGATCATGCGCTCGGTTGCCGTGGAAGTCAACGAGGCGGACGTTGAGCCCTGCTGAACCGTCATTGCATGCTCCGCCTCTGTCGAGGTATTTTCCAATCCGCTCTTTCCCCGCAAGAGATTCCGGCCGCTTCGAGCCGCGTAGAGGTGTTATGAGCAGAAGACTCTGCGACACATTTCGTTATCGCGCATTCGTGGTCCTGCTCGGCGGGGGGGTGGCATTGTCTGTCACCGCATGGAGTCAACAATCTTCGGCCTACAGCCGCAGCACCGCAATCGATCAGGCCAACTCCCGCGCGGAGCAGGCAGCGGAGCAAATGGTTTCGCTTTCCGCCGACAGCATCCTTTCCATCCTTCGAGGGGAGCCGGGGTTGCTGCTCCAGGTGAAGAAAGCGCTGGTCAGAAAAGCCTTCGAGCAGGGCCGGATCCTCGACCCCAAGGATCTCACCGATGACGGGCTGTTCCGAATCATTCGCGAAGACGAGAGCATTCGCATTATCGCGACCCGCGAGATTGTAGATCGTTCTTACGTCCGGGCCAAACCCACGCGGGAAGAACTCGCGCGCAACTTGCCCTGCCGTCAGCCGACGCTGGCCGGGAGCGAGGGGCTCGCCAAACAGCAAGATCAGTCCCAGGAAGAGGTCTACTGGCTCAAGCACTACAGTGACTTGGATTGTTATCTGACCCAGTATCTTCCCGATGGAGCGGCTCAATCCCTGTATTGGCACCCCCAGGCCACCCAGGCACCGTCCCAACCGCAATATCCGCCGTCGCAGTACCCACAGCAGCAGTACCCGCAACCGCAGTACCCGCAGCCGCAATCTCCTCAGCCACCGTACCCGCCCGCCCAAACTCCTCCGCCGAATGCGCCCACCGACTATCGCCGTCAGGTTGAGTTGACGCAGACCCAACCCTACCAAGGCTACTTTGGCATGGACAGCGAACAAAGCGAGATGGCGAGCATCCAGCCCGATGAACTTCCAAGCCTGCTGAACGCCAGCCAGACCGGCAGCGCGGCAGCGTCAAGAAACGGGATGGAAGCAATGGGCGTTGGCCGGACGGGTTTGACTCCGCCGCCCGCGCTGGGTTGGTCGCCCGGATCTCCGAGTGCAGGCCAGAAGGGGGCTTCGGAATCGCCCCAAGAAGCAGGCCGGGAGAACTACCCGGGGATTCCACTTCAGCCCTACTTTCCGAAGCCATCCCAGCGGCCGGGGCTTCGTCATCGGCCCAATCCGTATGCCGACGTTCCGTCGCTTTACGATCTCTACGCCCAGTACTCGAAGCGTTCGCCCGTGCTGGAGCGCTTCGGGAACGATATTTTCCGCAACGGCAGCGGGAACTTGGACCAGCTGCCGATGGATTTGCCGGCCGGGCCGGACTACGTGGTCGGTCCCGGGGACGGGCTGACGATCAGCCTCTCGGGAGGAATCTCGCAGCGGCTGCAGCGGGTAGTGGATCGCGAAGGCCGGGTTGCGTTGCCCGAGGTGGGAGGGGTCGAAGTCTCGGGGCGGAGCCTGGGTGACGTGCAGCATCTGGTGCAGACCGTTCTCCGCGGCCAGTTCCGAGGGGTCGATGCCGATGTCTCTCTTTCCCGCATCCGTACGGTTCGCGTCTATGTGGTCGGCGACGTTGAGCGTCCCGGAGCCTACGACGTGAGTTCGCTTTCCACGCCGCTTAACGCTTTGTTCACTGCGGGCGGGCCGACCTCGGGCGGCTCGTTGCGAATTCTGCGCCACTATCGCGGCCAGCAGCTCATTCAGGAGGTCGACGGTTATGACCTATTGCTGCACGGTATTCGCGGGGACATGCAAAGACTGCAGGCCGGCGACACGATTGAGGTTCCCCCGCTCAGCACGGAAGTGACGGTGGAAGGCATGGTGCGCCGCCCGGCCATCTACGAACTGCACGGCGAAAAGAGCCTGGCCGAAGTCCTGGAGCTGGCGGGAGGTGTGTTGCCTTCGGGCACCTTGCGCCACGTGGATGTGGAGCGCGTGGAAAGCCACGCGGGCCGCACCATGCTGCGCCTGGACATCCCGGAGACGGATAACGACGCAGGCGTCAGCAAGGCGCTGGAGGATTTCGCGGTCCAGGATGGAGACAAGATCAAGATTACTCCCATCCTGCCTTACGCCGACCAGACGGTTTACCTGGACGGCTACGTTTCGCGTCCCGGCAAGTTCGCCTATAGCGAGGGCATGAAAGTGACCGATCTGGTCAAGTCCTACAAGGACCTGTTGCCGGAGCCCTCCACCAGTCACGCCGAGATCATCCGCTTGTCCCAGCCCGATTTCACGCCGGTGGTGCTCGCCTTCAACCTGGGCGACGCTCTTGCCGGCAAGGATCAGGATCTGGTTCTGAAGCCGTTTGACACCATTCGCGTGTTCAGGAAGTACGACTTCGAGGATCCGCCGGTGATTACGATCACGGGCGAAGTGCGGGATCCGGGAGATCATCTGACCAACGGCGCCGCGCATCTTCGGGACGCGATCTACTTGGCCGGCGGAACAACCCGCGACGCTCTGCTGGACGATGCTCAGGTTTATCGCAAGACCAGTGACGGCAAGCTTCAGGTAATCAGTGTAAACCTGGCGAAAGCGATGGCAGGCGACGAGAACGTACAACATCGTTCTCGAGTCCAAGGATCGCGTCTTTATTCATCGCGATCTCAATAAGCTCGACCCCCCAATGGTATCGGTGGAAGGGGAGGTTGCTCGTCCGGGAAAGTATCCTCTGGGCGAAGAAATGACGGCAGCGCAGTTGGTGCGGCTGGCTGGCGGCTTCAAACGCGGTGCCTACACCGAGCAGGCCGATCTGACGCGCTACGAAGTGGAGCAAGGGCCAAAGTTGTAAGCGACCACGTGAGCGTGCCGATCTGCCAAGGCTGTAATTGGCGAGCCCGACACTGATGTCCGGTTGCGAGATGGCGACGTCCTGACCATCGGACAGATTTCGGACTGGCAGGACGTAGGAGCCACGATCCAAGTCAAGGGCGAGGTTGCGCATCCCGGAGGCTACGGCATTCAGCCCGGCGAACGCCTCAGTTCAGTCCTGGCTCGTGCTGGAGGACTTTCCGCGACCGCATACCCTACGGAGCGGTTTCGAGCGGGTTGAATTAGGGAAATCGAGGAGAGAAACCGCGCTGACTTGATTGAGCGGATGAAAGCAGAGTCGAAGCGATGTAAAGGTCGTTCCCGACATGGATCAGGACGATCTGGCTCAGGCCAAAGCCTACAGTTCTCCAATATCAAAAGACGATCGCTAATCTGCAGCAACACCGACCGGCAGGCCGACTCGTAATCCATATCTCGTCCGATGTCAGACGTTGGGCCAACACATCTACGGACGTGCAGGTGCGGTCGGGAGATACGATTTATATTCCCAAGCGCCCGAGCATGGTGTGGTGGACGGCTCGGTTTACAACCCGACGGGGATCACGTACAAGCCCGGGAAGGATGCGGGATGGTATCTCGAGACAGGCTGGCGGCCCAACCGAGATGGCGAACAAGAAAGGTATTTTCGTGATTCGGGCGGATGGCTCCATGGTGGGTGGCGCGGGCGGGATATTTGGCGGCGGAGTGGAAAGCGCGGAACTTCGTCCGGGAGACATGGTGGTGGTTCCCGAAGAAGTATTACGTTCAGCACCAAGTGCACGAACACTCTTCAATCGCTCAGATCCTCTCTGCGGTGGCGCTCGCCGTGGAAGCGACTCGGAGTTTCTAGACTGGATCGCTCGATGATCGGCGCCTGGGCTCTGGTTGGGCCGGCAAGTCGCGTTATGGGCGCTGGTGAGGGCAGTCCGGCCTGGGCTCAGAGCGGTGCCGCCAGCGTGCCGCCGCTTCCGCCAGCGCCGGTAACGTCGCGTCGCCGGCAAGGCACCGGCGCGGCTCGGAAAAGCGAGGCCGATAGTGCCCCGATGGCGGTGACCTTCAGCCCGGCGCTGATCCTGAGAACCGGTTGATGTCGCCATTTCTTAAGCACCTCGTCGGAGACCAAAGGCAATTTTGGACATCACCAACCCGGTTGCAAACTAAAGATCTCAAATGGATTGTGCCCTGCGTCGCCGTTACGGCTGCTTTCGTTGCCACCGATAGTTGGTTCGCAAAGCAGGTTCCAGCCAGTCGCGTGACTACGAGCAAGAAGTTTTCGACTACAGCGCTATTCGTTCATTGGGCTCGGCGGAGCCTCATTTCTGCTCGGGCACATAAAGCACGATGACCACCTTTCGGAAGCGGGGTTGCTTGCTGGCGAGGCCGCCATCAACAGCGCGGCTGTAGCTTACGCGTTCAAGGAAGTGACGCAACGACAACGACCATATCAGGGAAATGGACACGGCGACTTCTTCGCGGGGGGAGCTTCTTTTCCTTCCGAGCACTCCGCCCTTGCCTGGTCGGTGGCCAGTGTGTGGGCACATGAGTACCCGGGTTGGTTCAGCCAAACCGCCGCTTATGGTTTGGCGTCTGCCGTGACTATCACTCGAGTAACCGCGAAACAACATTTTCCATCGGATGCCATCATCGGCAGCGCGTTGGGTTGGTATTTCGGACGGCAGGTTTATCGTGCTCACCACGATCCGGAACTGGAGGCGGGTCGGGTGGGGCAGATCATCGAAGAAAAAACTGGAGAGAAGGCTCGCAACCCCAACTACATGGCTTCTCCTTACGTCCCTTTGGACAGTTGGATATACCCGGCATTGGAACGTCTTATGGCGTTGGGTTACGTACAATCCAACATGCTTGGCATGCGCCCCTGGACTCGATTGGCGTGCGCCCGTCTTTTCGAAGATGGCGAAGGCAAATTAGCGGACGATGGAATGGAAGAGGGTGAGGCCGCGCGCATCTACACAGCCCTGACCGGCGAGTTCGAGACAGAAATCTCCCGCTTGGATGGAGCCGCTAATGTCAGCGCCCGCGTGGAGTCCGTTTATACCAGGATGATGGGAATTTCCGGGACCCCGATTCGCGACGGATATCACTTCGGGCAGACGATCATCAATGATTACGGCCGGCCCTACTGGACTGGATTCGACAACATTACGGGATTGACTGCGGATGCCGAGGCAGGACCGGTGTCGATTTACTTTCGCGGAGAGTATCAGCACTCGCCGGCAATGCCGTCAGAATCGCCGCAAACGCTGGCGGCCACGGCGGCCGCCGATCTCACTCCCCCGTTGGCCAATGGCACCGGCATATAAACCAATTCGCGCTGCTCGATAGCATGGCGTCCGTCAACCTGAACAACGTCCAGATTTCTTTCGGGACGCAGAGTGTGTGGCTCGGCCCGGGCGAATCTGGGGCCCTGTTGCTGAGCGACAATGCCGCGCCGTTCCCGATGCTGAAGATTGACGATGTCGTGCCGCACAAGATTCCCGGACTTTCACGCATACTCGGAGCCTTTTCGGACAGAATTTTTTGTCGGCCAGCTTTCCGGGCAGCATTGGGAGTTCTGTATCGTGCCCACGTGCCAATCGTATCCCGGACACCCCCGACGTGGTTGGCCCGAACATTTCGCCGCAGCCGTTTATTCACGGGGAAAAGATCAGCTTTCAACCCACTCCGAATCTTCGAATTCGGCATGGGAATCACGGCCATGTTCGGCGGGCCGGGGCTGCCGGTTACGTTCGGCAATTTTTTTCGGACCTACTACACGCACTCGCCGAACTCCGCCATCCCGGTACCCGGGCAAGCGCATCTCGGCCGCGATCTCACCTATCGCGTGCCTGGTCTCAGGAACTGGCTGACGTTTTACATGGACTCTATGGTGGTGGACAAGATTTCACCCATCGGTTCCACCCGCGCCACCGTGAACCCCGGCATGTACATGCCGCGGATCTCCGAAAATTCCCAAGCTGGAGTTGCGGGCGGAGGGAATCAACGTATCGCGCACCGCTGAGTTTCAGCCGGGATTCGTTTACTATGCCGATCGCCGTTATGTCAACGGCTACACCCATGACGGCAACTTGATGGGAAGTTGGATTGGACGGGCGGGACGCGGCGGCCAAGGTTGGCTGACCTTTGGCTCTCTCCGCGCAATAAGTTGCAACTGGGTTATCGGCTGCAGACCGTGTCTCCTGCCTTTATCGGAGGTGGCCGGCTGGCTGACTATTCGATGCGCGGCGAACCTCATGGCAGGGCCGGATGTGTCGGTTTCGGGTTTCCTGCAGTACGAACAATGGAGATTTCCCGTTCTATACCCAACCCGACAGTCCGCCGTTACAGCCTCGGTCCAGTTGACGTTCTATCCCCACTGGCGGATGGGAAAGTAAACGGCGGGAAGCAGATGCATCCCCATGAACGCTAGACGCGGCAAGACATCTCGAAGGAGCCGGCAGTGAAGCAGTTGAAGGCATTCGCCGCCCCGCTTGCCGGGAAACCTTCGGAGGTCGAACGGCCGCGACCCATTACATGGTGGAGGAGCCAGTCGGGCTGGAGCAGGAGTTCGCCGTCGGCTGGACCTGGCTGCTCTGGGAACGGCGGCGATTTCTCGGGCGGGCCGCGGTTTGGGGCCTTGTCCTGTCGGCCATGATCGCGTTCCTCATTCCAAAACGATATGACTCCACGACCCGGTTGATGCCGCCGGACAGCCAGTCCTTCTTCCGGCATGGCCATGATGGCGGCCCTGGCTGGCAAAGCTGGGACGGGGCTGAGTTCGCTGGCTGGCGATTTGCTGGGCATGAAGAATTCGGGCGACCTTTTCATCGACATCCTGCGCAGCCGGACTGTGGAAGACCGTCTGATCGGGCGCTTTGACCTGCGCCGCGTCTATTGGGACAAGTACTGGCTGGACGCGCGCAAAGATCTGGCGAAAAACACCAGCATCTCCGAGGACCGCAAGAGCGGCGTTCTCACCATCACGGTAACGGATCGCGATCCGCAGCGCGCCGCGCAGATGGCGCGGGCTTACGTCGAGGAATTGGACCGGCTGGTGGCGCAGGTCACCACCTCCTCGGCGCGTCGCGAGCGCATTTTCATCGAGCAGAGGCTGGCTGCGGTCAAGCAAGGCCTGGACAATGCCTCCCGCGAGTTCAGCGAATACGCGAGCCAGAATACGGCCATCGATATCGCAGCCCAAGGCAAAGCGACGGTGGAAGCGGCCGCGAGGCTGGAAGGCGAACTGATGCCGCGGCCGAGTCCGAGCTCGAAGGTTTGGAGCAGATCTACACCAAGGACAACGTGCGCGTGCGTTCGCTGCAGGCCCGGGTTGACGAGCTTCGCAGCCAGCTCCACCAGATCGGAGGCGACACCGCGGAATCCCACCGGCGGCAAGCCCGGTTCGGCGCAGGAGCTTCCCTCCATCCGCCAGCTGCCGCTGCTGGGTGTGAGGTGGGCCGATCTCTATCGCGAAACCAAGATCCAGGAGACCGTATACGAGATGCTGACACAGCAGTACGAGCTGGCCAAGATCGAGGAAGCCAAGGAAATTCCTGTGGTCAAGGTGCTCGACATCGCGGACGTGCCGGAGAAGAAATCGTTTCCGCCGCGGCTGCTGATTGTCGCTTTGGGCGCCGCTTTCTCAGTCGCGCTGGGAGCGCTTGTGGTTGTGGGATCGCGTGTCTGGGGATCCATCGACCCACGTTCCCCGCAAAAGCAACTCCTGACTGAGATTTGGCTTCACGCTAAGGCGCGAATCCGCTCCGTTCGGTCGCCGGAGTTCGACCCCAGGCCTTCGGCCGGGAAGGGGAATGGTACACCGCGATTTTAGGTTGTCTATCGTCCTGCAACCCGAACAGTTCGTCCCCAAGTACTCTGGCACAGATCCTAACGCTGGTTAAGAAGACAAATGCAGATCACAACCGCAGGCCGCTGGTTTTTTGACGACGGCGGCTTAGCGCTCCCGATTGCGGCTGTGGGGGCGCTGCTGGCAGCTTCGCTGTTGTATACGACAATACCCTTCATGGTTCTGCTGGGGATCCCGTTGTGTTTTTATTTCCTGACGCGGCCGTTTGAGCTGTTGGTGTTTACGGCGTTCATGATTCCGTTTAACTTCGTTTTTGTTCTTGGGGGACTCCCGGTTGCAGCCGAACTATTGAAGGTTTTGCTCTGGGGCCCTTTTGTCCTTCAGCTGGCTGCAAGCAAGCGAGAATTTGTCGTCAGCCGATATCACCTTCCGTTCCTCGTGATCTCTACCCTTCTGCTTTATTCGTGCGTTGTTGCTGGCAATCTTCCATTTGTCCTGAAAGAGTCTTTGCGAATGGGATCGAGTATCGCCCTCTGCTACGTTGCCGTGAATCTGATCGACACCAAGCAGAAGCTGTTTGTGGTTCTGGAGAGCATCGGCATTTCCAGTTTCATTTTGGCAATCTATGGCTTGTACCAATTCGCCATTCAGGACTTCGGCGCGCTGTTTTGGCTGGTCAACCCTCGGATTTCGACATCCCTTTCCCCAACCCGAGACTTGGTCTATGAATGGCGGAACCGGATTCCTTCGTTCTTGAGCGGCGAAATGGAGGCTGGCGAATACTTTAACTATTGCATACCACTTGCTGGAGCTTTATTTCTCAGCGCCAAGGATCGGGGCGGCAGAATTTTCTGGATTTCCACCTTCATTTTACTATTGGTGGGACTGCTGTTGACGTTCACTTTCGGCGCCTGGACAGCGTTTGCTGCCGCACTGGTTTATACGGCGTGGAAACTTAGGCGCCTCGTGTCGTCGAGAACCATTGTGCTGCTTATCGGTGGGGTCATTCTGGCCTCGTGCGGACTGATTGCGGCAAATGTCGATCTGATGAGGAACCGGATCGCGCAAATAGCCTTCGATGTCTGGACACGCTGGGATTTCTGGACAGTTGCTTGGAATGAGTTTTTGGCTCATCCAGTCTTTGGGGGCGGCTTGGGATCATTCGGTCCCATCGTAGCCGCGGCTAAACTGGAATGGCTGGAGAGGATGGCGCCTGACCTGGCAGACACCACCAGTCCCCATAACGTGTACATGTACACCCTGTCTCAATTTGGCATGGTCGGGTTCCTTTGCATATGGGGAGTGTTCATCCACGCGATTCGCACGACCGTAAGAATCGGCTTACGGCAGGCGGGCAAGGAATTCCGCTGGATCGCTCTCGGCTTGGGTTTTTCGTTGTGCACTCTTATGGTTGCCGCTATCACCGACGATTCGACATTGTTCGGTCCCCACACAAGTTCTTTGATCTGGTTAGTGGTTGGACTCACCGAGGTGGTTGCCCGCTTGTTGGCGCCCGTCCAGGGCCTCGTAAAGCCATAGTATGAGCCTCAAACAGTTTGGGTTCCAAGGTTCCGGATTGGTCGCGAAACGAGGCTTTCTTGCGCTTGCCTTTCTCGTTGTAGCTAGGAGTATGGGGCCCTCGGCTTTCGGCGACTTTAGCTATGTATGCACCTGGCTTTTGGTGTGCAGCCTGCTTTTGGGTTTAGGGCTGGCGCCTGTGACTACTCGCGAGATTGCCCGCCATCCGGAAACTGCCAAGCAGATCTTGAAGTCGGGACTCCTCATTCGAATAACCTTGTCGTTATTGGGCATCGCGATTTTCAACTTCCTGTTCCAACGGACCCCCGTGGGGAAGCCGGGTATCGGTGCCTACGCTTTCTTCGCCTCGTTCTGTTTGCCGCCTCTCGCGTTCGCCGACCAGATTTCCGCCTACGCTTTGGGCTTTGACGCTCATCATCAGTTCGCGATAATCAACGGAACCGTGTGGGGCCTTTTCCTTCTTTCCACCGGACTGGGCGTCGCTTACGGCCACGGCCTGGTCTGGGTGTTTGTGTTTCAGCTGTTGTTTCTCTGGATTGCCGCGGCGGTTTGTGTGCTCCGGCTCCGCAAGGACCTGGCGCAAACCGCCGGCACATCAACTGACTGGGGAACGTCGGTCTTCTTGCTGCGTGAATCGACTCCACTGGTCATCACCAGTGTGCTGGGGATACTGTCGTTTCGGATTGGAACCTTTCTGTTGTATCGCACCGCAGGTTCGACACAAACCGGGCTCTATACGTCGGCGTTGCAGGCGGTCGAGGGCTTTCAACTCATCGCCATGGCGGTCACGGGAGCGAAATTCCCGGTTATCTGCCGTGTCATTCATGATGAGTGCAGAATACAAGGTCTTTTTGAGAAGCTCTTTCTTACCCTCACCTTCCTTAGTCTCTGCCTCTCCACCACGGCTTGCGTGGTCGGCAACCGATTGATAGTCTTCGTCTTCGGACGGTCTTTCAACTCGGCTGGGCATCTGTTCGCGATCTTAGTATGGACTTCGGTGCCCATGTTTCTGCACTACGGGCTTACCTTCGTCCTAATTGCGGCAAACCGGCAACGAGTTTTCGTGTTTGAGACGGCGGTATATCTCCTGGTAAGCGTCGCCGCGAATGTCGTACTCATCCATAGATGCGGAGTGCTTGGTGCGGTATACGCGGCCATTTTGACCGAATCCACGTTGCTGGTCATGCACCTGTTTTTTGTGGTGGCGCGGGTGAAGCTGTTGAGCGTCTTGGCTTGGTCTGTTTTCCCGTCCCTTATCGCGGCGGCGGTGTTGTACGTTGGCCTAACCTGGACGCATAGTATCAATTCCGCTCTGGCGAATATATGCGGCTTCTGCGTGGCCTCAGTGGCCACGTTTGGCGCGGGGTATTGGTGTTACTGGCGATGGTCGGCACGCGGCGCGTCCGCAGTCGCTTTGCCGGCGGAGATATAGTCCATGCCAGCATCCTTGCCAGCGCCGCCGTCGAGCGGGGGCCAATTTCGGGAAGCCGTGAAGCATCGCATTCCGCCGTCGTGCCCACTTGGCTGTCGGCAGTCCCTGCTGCGGCCCTACTTCCGCAATGCCGCTAATCCGCTTATTCAATGCGAGCAGTGCTCGATGGTTTTCGTCTACCCTCGCCTCTCGAGGGCACAAATCGAGAGTCAATATTCGTGCGCCTATTTTCAGAAGAAGTACGAGCATTTGACGGATTCCGGCTATGTCAGCCCAGAGTTTTCCAGGCAGAAAATGATGGATTGCCTTCTGCGTGCGACCTCCCTCTGCCGCAGTCTGAACGGGAAACCGGGTACCATTCTGGACGTAGGATGCGGAACTGGAAGATTTCTGGAGCTGGCACAAGAGAAGGGCTGGCGCACTCTCGGCTTGGAACTTTCCAAAGGCGTCGCAGAAAATACGGCGCAGCGCCTCGGCTCTCAAGTTTACGTTGGCAGCATTCTGGAAGCGGGCCTGCCCGATCAGTACGTGGATGTTGTCACTCTGTTCGACGTGATCGAGCACTTAGAGGATCCAGTACGAGGACTGCAAGTCTGCCATCGCGTGCTCAAGCCCGGAGGCGCGATTGTGCTCACGACTCCAAACTTCAACGGGATCGGAAGGAGATTGGTGGGCGAGAGTGCGTTCGGGATCTGGCCCGACGAGCACCTTCAGTATTTTCAACCATCCACGCTGCGGAGAGCATTCAGGGCCGCGGGATTCGAACGCATCCAGCTGCTGACCCGCGAGGTTTTTGCCGAGAATGCGGGTATGTTAATCAGCCGGCTTCGGGGTCGAAGCGAAACTATCTCTCGGATGCCGACCGGCACCGAGGAGTCAGTACTCGGCGTGAAGAGCATGGTACGCGGGAATCGCCTGTTGCGGATCACACGGTCGGTGGTCAACCATTTTTTCGCGCACGTGCTGTGGGGAGACGATTTGGTGGCTTTTGCCGTGCGGACATGAGAACAGGATTTAGCTTGTGCGCTGTGGTCTGTTTGCTCCTCACAGGTTGCGGCACATCGAAATCGGCCTTTCCATTTCAGCCTGGCCAGTCCTGGGTGATGGCAAATGATCGCGGCGAATGGACCTTTTTCGAGACCCTGTCCGTTCAGAACGTTGGCTGTGAAACGGGCGACGAAGTTGACCTGCACATCACAAAAAATGCCGCCGACACTTACTGGAACCCTGACATCATCGATGCGGAAATCCACTGGATCATGCATCACGACAATAATGGCCAGTGGAGGGCGGTGGCTTCCTTGATCCATTGGGAGAATCCAGATCCGGCATGGGGCTTTGGACAGGACGTCAGCATCGACTATGTTCCCCAGGAACCGGAAGCGTACCTGGTATTTCCCGCCTCGCTCGAGGCCGGCCAGCAACTGACGGAGACCGGTTACGCGCAATGGTACGAGGACAGTACCCAGCAAACCCCGGCGTGCTTAATCGGCGGCGAAAAGGGACCTCTGTTGCGCTGGACATCGAAGCTCTACGTTGAGACGGTCGATACCCCGGCTTACTCCGGCCCCGCCGTTGTAAATGAGGAGTTCGAGGGATGTTCATCGCCGGCGCAGGAAACCCCCGGCTCCACGGCGTGTGCGCACGAGAAGTGGTATTTCGCCCCCAGGATAGGGTTGGTGGAGATCAATTCGATTTGGCAGAATGTCGTGATTCGGAGGTTGGCGCAGTGAAACGACCGGGCCGCGTCTGGTGGGGAACTTCACTTCGCCATGGCGAATGCGCTCTGCTCCCGGCTTCGCTCGCCAGAACGCTCGCCAGAAAAAGAGGAACGTCGTGATCTTAGAGATATTCCAGGAAATCTCAAAAAAAAGGCGACGGCTTCGGAGGGAGCTGTTCCAGCGGCTGGTCCGGGTTTCCCCGGAATGGAGAATCCTGGATATTGGATGCGGTGAAAGCTTTCGCTCCCCCTGGTTTGAGAGCTCCTCAAATCTCGTCGGCATCGATATCCGCCAAGTGGACGTATCGACCAAACCCTACGAGAGATTCGTGTGCGGGAACGCCTGCGAGCTGCCGTTTCCGAATAACAGTTTTGACTTGGTATATTCCAACTCGCTAATCGAACACTTGCCTACGAGAAAACATCAGCGTCAGTTTGCTTGCGAGGTCAGTAGGGTTGGCCGCTACTTTTGGGTGCAGACGCCGGATACCGGTTTCCCGGTCGATCCCCATTATCTCGTGCCATTCTTTCAGCACGTTCCGGAAAAATGGCAAAGGCCGCTGGCGGACCGACTGTCTGGGAGTTGGCTGCTGGGTGGCTATTACATTACTCGGGGCTGGAACGTCTCCGACTATCGCTTCGAAACCGTACTGGGGTTAAACGGCCCCAGGCTGCTGGCGTTATTCCCCGGCGCCGCCTTGTTGAGGCAACGATTCCTGGGATTGTCGCAGAGCATTGTCGTGGCAAAGCTACCTGCCAGACCGGCGGACGAGGCTACGCTTCGCCTCTCATCTCAAGCGTCGACGCGGGACTCGGAACAGGCGCAACCCAGCCTTGACTCCCACCGCGATCGAGCATACAACCCGGGACCTCAGGAACGGGCGCACGCTACTTGCCATGGCACACGAGACTAAATACGCCCTGCTCTCAGGCTCACTCGCGAGACGCAAGTCAGCCAGTTCCTCCGGGTCCACGGACATTTCAGCCGGCGCAAGATTGGCACCATGCCCGGTGTGCCGTTCCCCGCGGTTCCGGGAGAAATATGGCCCGATAAAACAATGTTGCGACTGCGGTCTGGGCATGGTGAATCCCTTGGGTGAATTTCCGGGGGAACACGAAACTGAGGAGTATTTCCTGCGTGATTATCTGCCAGTGGTTCTGGCCAGCCGCGAAGCTTCGATGGGGGAGCGAAGGTCCCACATTGCGACCATTTTGCAATATTTCGAATTGCCCGCTGCTCCAAAACTTTTGGATGTCGGCTGCGCCCTCGGTTTCATGCTCGAAGAGGCCAAGGGCGCGGGGTGGAATCCGGTTGGAGTCGAGACCTCCGAATTCGCCGCCCGTTACGCAGCCCAACATACCGGGTGCCCAGTTTATGCCGGGACTCTGCAGAAAGCGGCGCTGCCCTCGGAGTCTTTCGATGTCGTAACCCTGATGGACGTGATCGAACATGTGCCGGAACCGGTTGAGCTGATCGCGGAAATCTATCGCATCCTGCGTCCCGGTGGAGTTTTGCTGATCGTAACCCCGAACTTCGGCAGTCTGTTCGTCAGGCTATACAGACTCAATGCCTACGGAGTGTGGCCCGACCAGCATGTCGTTTATTTCAAACCCTCCACCATGGCGCGGTTGCTGCGCAAGGTAGGATTCGCCGGCGTGGTCGCGGGCAGCAAGGATTTTTACGCCGAAAATCTGCGGCGGCTCCTGCGACGCGACGAAGCGCAGTCGACGGAGATCAAGAATGCATTCGGAACCCGACCCGGGCTAGGGACGGTGCGGGGTTTGATCAACCGAATCTTGATGCATACATGCCTGGGAGACAAACTTCTTGCCCTGGCGCAAAAATGAGATTCCCGAAATTTGGAGTTCCTCTTCCAAGCCTGAAGTTCTTCGAGAGAACGTTTGGAGAGCAACGGCATGGCGCAAGCTGGGGTTTGCCGCGGGACGCCAATCTGGGAACAGGACAAGCCACCTGAGGGTCGGGCCGCGAGTTCCGGTGGTTTGATGAAGATTTCCTACGTCGCCGGTTTTGCGTGGGAGCCTAAAGGCACCGTACGTTCCCGGGCTTTTCCTCTGGCCGTGGAGATGGTCCGAAGGGGCCACGAGGTCACACTGCTCATCGCGCCCTACGACAATCGCGTCTACTCGGGACAGCAATTTGTCTCGAAAGGAGTGCAGGTCATTAATTTGGATATTTCCGGGCGCGGTGCGCTGGCCTTGGCCCGGCTACCCCGGAAATTTCTGGACCTGATTGATCGTTTCGATCCGGATTTAGTCCATGTATTCAAACCCAAAGGCTTTGCTGGCGTTACCGCCATGGCTTTGCTGGACCGAGGCTACCGGGCGCTGGTTCTGGACTGCGATGATTGGGAGGGCTGGGGTGGGTGGAATGAAGTCAAGAACTATCCTTGGATGCTGAAGGAGTTTATCGATCTGGAGGAGCGCTGGCTGGTTCGTCATGTGCCGGTGGTGACTGCGGCTAGCCGGGTACTTGCGGATCGCGCCCTCGAATTGGGGAAAACGCAGGAGAGAGTCTTCTATGTCCCCAACGGAATTTCTTCAGAAGACGCAGATTCGGTTTTGCGCCTGACGACCGGTCTGCCGTGTGCCCGCAAGCGGGCACTGGGTTTTTCCGGGGGTCCTTTAATCCTCTACGCCGGACACTTCGACCCAGTGGATGACGTGCCATTTTTCTGCAGAGCAGCGGCTCCGGCTGCGCTCCGCTGGGGGGCAACGATCGCGCTGATCGGAGACGGGCCGGGATTGGGAGCGGCCAAGCAATTCTTTTCGTCGGTCCCGGACTTGCAGATGAGGTGCCTGGGGCGGCTTCCTTATGCGGAATATGCTCGGTTCGTGGCGGGTTGTGACGTGGCGACTTTCCCCTACCCGGACAATCCGGTGTACCGGGCCAAATGCTCTGCAAGAATCGTTGACTACATGGCTTTCAGCAAGCCGGTTCTCACCACAGCTGTTGGACAGAACGCAGAGTATCTGGTCAATGGCGAGAGCGGGATCTTGACCCGCGCCGGCGACGAGAAGGCTTATGAGGAAGGTCTTGATCGCCTGCTGCAGGATGGCGATCTGCGAACGCGCCTGGGAGAAAATGCGCGGCGCCGCCTGATCGACAACTTCCTCTGGAGCGGGCGGGCAGCCGACGAGTGCGAGAAGGCGTACACACTCGCCGCAAGTCTTTCCTGAATCCCGTAGGGCGTCTATCCAGTAACCCAAGGGGCAACATTTCCCGATGAAAATCCTGTTTCTGGTGCCACATCCGGTTGAAGACGCGGGCGCTCGCTATCGCGTGCATCAATTTTTACCCTATCTGGAAGACGCGGGACATACTTGTGAGGTGTGGCCGTTCTCGAACCAACGGTTGTTCCGGGTGTTGCGGTCGAAAGGTCACTTTACCGCCAAAGTGCTCGAGACCTTGCGCTGTTCGGTACGCCGTGTCATCCGACTCGCGAATCTGTCTCAGTTCGACCTGGTTGTCATCCACCGAGAGGTATTTCCTTTTCTGGCGCCGGTGATGGAGAATTGGGTCTTGCTCCGGCATCCGAAAGTGATCTTCAGCTTCGATGATGCGATCTACGCCGGGCATGAAGACGTCTCCAGCTTGAACCACCCGATCCTCTATCAATTGAAGTACGGTCGAGGCGTGGATGAAATATTACGTCGCAGCCTCCATGTAATCGCCGGGAACCGGATACTTGCGGACTACGCGCGGCGGTTCAACTCTCGCGTGAGTATCGTGCCTACCGTCGTGGACTGTTTCCAGTACTCGTACAAACCCGATCGGGCGAATCGGGGACCCGTAACCGTGGGCTGGGTAGGCAGTCGATCGACGCGTCCTTACCTTTCTGCTGTCGAACCTGCGTTGAAGTCCCTGGCGGAGGCCAACCCGGGCAAGGTCCGTTTCCGTTTCTTTGGTTGTCCCGAATACCAAGTTGACGTTCCTTACTTTGGGTCCTTTCCGTTCCGTCTCGCAACTGAAATCGCCGATCTCCAGTCGATCGATATCGGAATCATGCCTCTGCCGGACACGGAATGGACTCGTGGAAAATGTGCGTTCAAAGCCATCCAGTATATGGCCAGCGGCATTCCTACGGTGGCTTCGCCGGTGGGAATTACAGCGGAAATTATTCGGGACAATGTAAGTGGCTTGTTGGCTCGGTCAGCCGACGACTGGTTCCGGGCTCTCAACCGGCTCGTGAATGACGAGGAACTGCGGAGGCGGCTCGCGCTCAATGCCCGCAGCACAATCGAGGAGTCCTACTCGCTGCAAGTGTGGGGACCGCGGCTGGTCTCGTTGTTGGATGGCCTGTCGGGCAACCACTCTGGGCCTGGCTGGTTTCCCGTGGCCGGGCAGGATTACCAAGCAAAAGATTACCAGGCAAAAGCCTTGCAACAGCTTCTGTAAGGACAATTAGACAGGCTTCTGTGGCCCATTCCCGCATCTCTGGAGACACGCCCATGGATAAACCGCATCTCGCGTCATCGCAATCTTGCTGCAGGCGCACAGTCCGTAGTTCGGAGGAGTATTTCGAGATGTATCAGCAAGTGGTGGCGAACCTGCCTCATAGCGCGATCCAGCAGGCTATCGGCGAGCTGCTGCGCGCGTACGAAGAGGGCAAGACCGTGTTCATCTTTGGTAACGGCGGGAGTGCCGCGTTGGCGTCGCATTTTGCCTGCGATCTGGGCAAGGGAACGGTGATCGGAAACAACGGCCACAAGCGCTTCCGCGTGATGGCTCTCACGGATAACGTGGCGCTCGTAACTGCGTGGGCAAACGACAGTTGCTACGAACGGATCTTCGCCGAGCAACTGCAGAATTTCGTAACCCCGGGCGATGTGGCTTTCGCCATCAGCGGCAGTGGCAATTCGCCAAATGTCCTGCAGGCGCTGGAAGCAGCCAGAGACGCTCGGGCCACCACCATCGGCCTGACCGGATTTGCGGGCGGGAAAATGATGAAGTTGTGCGACGTTTGCGTAATTCTCCCGTCCGATAACATGCAGATCATCGAGGATTTCCACCTCAGTGTGACCCACGCGGTGTTTTCCGTCATTCGTCAGCGCATTTCGGAAACGATCCCCGCGCTCCTTGCATCCGGGGCCGCGGTCGACTGACGGCTCGCGCGGTTAAGGGTTCGATCATCCGAACTTCGATGCCTCAACAGGGTCCCCATTCATCGTCTGCGCTGATGCAGACCGTTCCCGTGCCCCGGGAGCGGCAAACCTATGAACATTTCCTGAAGCGGGCCGTCGATGTGCTTGGCTCCAGCGTTCTGCTCTGCCTGCTGTCTCCGGTGTTTCTGGTGGTGGCGCTATTGGTATGGATGAGCGACGGCCTGCCGGTTTTCTATCGCCGCCGGGTGGTCGGCTCGGGAGGTGAATTCGATGCCTACAAGTTTCGCACCATGCTGCGCAATGCTGACGCGATTCTGGCGGCCGATCCGGAACTGCGGGATGCCTTCACCAAGGACTTCAAGCTGAAGTCCGATCCCCGGGTTACCCGCGCCGGGGCATGGCTGAGGAAATACAGTCTGGACGAACTGCCGCAGTTGGCGAACGTCCTGAAAGGGCAAATGAGCCTGGTCGGACCGCGCATGATTACGGCGCCGGAACTTTCGAAATATGGGCCGTACCGGGAATGGCTGGTCAGCGTGAAGCCCGGTCTCACCGGCTACTGGCAAATCCAAGGACGCCAGGATGTCTCCTACGAGGAGCGCATCCGCATGGACATTCACTACATTACCCACTGGAGTATTGCGCTGGATTTGACGATTCTACTTAAGACCCCGTGGCGGGTGATTCGTGGCCAAGGAGCTTACTGACGGTGGCGAGAATTTTGGTGACGGGCGGTGCGGGTTACGTCGGTTCGGTGTGCTGTCTGCAGTTGCTGGATCGGGGACATCAAGTTACGGTTGTGGACGACCTTTCCACCGGCCATGCCGCGGCCGTGCCCCAAGCAGCAGTTCTACATCAGTTGGATATCGGCAACCGGGCCGCGATGGCAAGAGTGCTGGCGGCGGAGCGCTTCGACGCCGTCTTTCATTTTGCCGCCAAGGCACTCATTCCGGAGTCGGTCTCCAACCCGGGCCTGTTCTTCGATTCCAATGTCGCCTCCGGCATTGCCCTGCTGGAGACGGCTCGGGCGGCAGGCATCCGGAAGTTCGTGTTTTCTTCCTCGGCGGCGGTGTACGGGAATCCGCACTCGATCCCGATCGACGAAGATCATTTCAAGGAGCCGGTAAACTCCTACGGTGAAACCAAGCTTATGCTGGAGCGTGTACTGCACTGGTACGCGATGGCATACGGGTGGACGGTGGTGGCCTTTCGCTACTTCAACGCTTCGGGTGCCACCGCGGCGAGCGGCGAGGACCACTGCCCGGAGACCCACATCATTCCGTTGCTATTGGAAACGGCTGCCGGAGAACGAGACTTCTTCGAAATTTACGGCCATGACTATCCCACCCCGGATGGCACCTGCCTGCGTGATTATGTTCATGTCATCGACATCGCGGAGGCCCACATTCTCGCCCTCGGCGTCCAGCATCGGCCGGGCCTGTTCGCTTACAACATTGGAGCCGGTACAAGTTATTCGGTTCGGCAAGTCTGCCGTGTGGTGGAACAGGAATTGAGCCGAAAGGTGGCCTTGAAGGAGGGTGCCCGGCGTCACGGGGATCCGGCTATCCTTTGCGCCAGTCCTCAACGCCTCATGCGGGAACTGGGCTGGCGGCCGCGTTTTTCCGATCTGCCAACGATCGTGCGCACGGCTTGGGAGTGGAAGCAAAAGCATCCGCGAGGCTATAGGGCCCTGGATGCCGAGTCCTCAGTGCTCTCGGCATCCTGACGATTTGGGGGACATCTTATGCAGGGGAAGCAAAAGAAGTGAAGACGCAGAGATTACGATGTCTGATTCTTGGCGCCGACCTGGTTTGGGCCGTGGCTTCCATGGGCTTGGCGTACTTGTGGCGTTACGGCGGAGGAGCGCGGGGTCTGGAACAAAGCTCGATTGCGGTTTTTGTGCCCCTGCTCTTGCTGGTGCTGTTGCTGTGGAGCGTGATGTCATGGTGGCTCCAGCTGGACGGATTCCGCGGCGGATGGCGGGTGGCGGCGGTCCTTTCGCAGTTGTTTCCCGCTGTCTTAGGTCTGATGGCAATGCTGTTCGCGGGCGGCTATGCTGCCCAGATCTATCTTTCCCGGTTAGTCCTCGGTTATTTCGGAGTCCTTTTGTTCTTTGGTTTTGTGCTCATTCGTTTCACGCTGCGATGGTTTCTCGGGTCGCGGTATCGGGTTGGGTCGGTGCGCAGGATCGTTATCGTCGGCGATGGACCGCTGGCGCGGGAGATGGCGGTAACTATTGAGCGTCACCCGGAGTGGCTGTGCCAGATTGTGGGATTTCTGTGCCCCGCCGAGAATGCCCTGGGCCGGTCAGATTTGGAAGGCGGCGGCGATAGGGTTAGCCTCCAGACCGTGGGCATCGTGGATCTTCTGCAATCCCACCGGGTGGACGAGATTATCCTCACCGTTCCGGAGCCCGGCCATCCGGAGATTTTGGATCTGGCGGCCACCTGCCGGACGGCTGGACTCGCCGTCAGTTTGGTTCCACAACCCTACACGCTCTACCTCTCTAAGCCGGAACTGGTGGACTTGGATGGGTTGCCGTTACTGCAATGGGAGGGGAGCGCGGCAGCCAATCCGCACTGGAAGCGAGTGCTCGACTTAGCCTTAACCACCTGCCTGCTGCCCCCGGCGGTAGCCGCTATCGCCCCAGCGGCACTGCTGTTGAAGCTTCGCAAGGGAAAAGGTTTCCGGCGCGAGCTTCGTTGCGGGCAACAGGGCAAAACATTCTGGATGTATCGTCTGAACTCCGACCGCCATGCCACTGGATTGCCTATTCACGAATTTCTCATGCAGTGGTCCAGCCTCACCGAGTTACCGCAGCTCTTCAATGTTTTGCGCGGCGAGATGAGCCTGGTCGGGCCCAGGCCGGAAGGACCGGAGCGTACGCGCCACTATAGCGACTGGAATCAGCAAAGGCTCAGCGTAAAACCCGGGATCACCGGACTGGCTCAGGTTCATGGCTTGCGCGATCAGAATTCTTCGGAAGACAAAACCAGGTACGATCTGCAGTACATTTTGCACCGCTCCCCGTTCCAGGACATTTCCTTGCTCCTGCAGACCGTGTGGACCATAACGCTGCGACTGCTCCACTGGCAGCGCGGGCAGGCGTGCGCCCCGCACGCCGCGATGGAGAGGCGCGTAGACGTGGTATTTGAGGAGGCTTTGTCCGGTGCTCATAGTTCGCAGTCCAGTTCGGATTAGCTTTGGCGGCGGAGGAACCGACCTGCCTCCCTATTATGAACAGTTCGGCGGCGCAGTACTGAGCGCTGCCATCAACAAGTACTTCTACACCATTCTGGGCAGAAGGTCCGACGGCCGTGTACAAGTTATCTCATCGGACCTGCGGGTGTGTGAAACCTGGCACGACATCGCCCACATGAGCCTTGAGGGGAGTGCGTTGGAAATTCCGCTCGCCGTCCTCAAGGAGATGAACTGCGATATCTCGGTCGACCTGTTTCTGGCGTCGGAGATTCCTCCCGGGACCGGGCTGGGATCTTCGGCGAGCGTGTGTGTGAACATACTCAAGACGCTTACCACCTATCTGCGAGGTCCGCTCTCGAAGTACGATCTTGCCGAGCGCGCTTTCTTCGTGGCGCGCCACACTCTGGGAAAGCATGTGGGGAAGCAAGATGAATATGCCGCTGCCTTTGGCGGCCTGAACTACATCTCGTTCCATCCCGATGGGACCACGGTCGTCGAGCCGGTGGAACCGGATTCCGCCGTTTTGCGCGAGCTGCAATCGAATCTCATGCTGTTCTTCGCCGGCGCTGCGCATCATTCCTGGACTATTTTGCAGGAACAGGAAGCCTCCACGCGCAGCGGCAACGCGGTTACGGTCGAGGCTTTGCACGAAGTGAAAGCGCTCGGCGCAGGCATGCGCGCGAGCCTCGAACGGGGAGAATTACATCGCTTTGGGGAACTGCTACACGAAGGCTGGCAGGCCAAGCGGCGGGTCTCCAGCAAGATCTCCACTCCACGCATCGATAAGCTGTACTCCCTTGCGCTTCATCACGGCGCCCTTGGGGGAAAAATCACCGGTGCGGGTGGCGGGGGATTCTTATTGTTTTATTGCGAGGCGCCACAGCAAGCCGCCGTTCGGGAGGCCATGCGCCAAGAAGGCATTCATGAGATGGCGTTCGCCTTTGACACCCAGGGAGCACAGGCCATTGTGAACGACCCCTTTATCGACAGCGACGAACGTGGTGGATCGCGCTGGGTTTTCGTGCCCAATGCTCCCGCCGAACATGCTGACGTGGGTGAGCGCCGCACATCTCCGGAGCGCATGCGGTGAAAGCGTTCCTGCTGGCAGCCGGCCATGGCACTCGCCTACGCCCTATCACCGACACCATTCCTAAGTGCCTGGTTCCAATTCAGGGCGTTCCTCTTCTCGCCCTTTGGCTGCAATGTTGTAAGCGTCTAGGGATCGACGAGGTCATGATCAACCTCCATGCCCATGCCGCGCCGGTGCGCGAATTCTTGGGGCGGCATGCGGGTACCACGCCGGTGCGCATCGTGGAAGAACCGGAGTTGCTGGGCAGCGCCGGGACCTTGCGGGCGAACCGCGACTGGATTGGCTCGGATGATTTTTTCTGGGTATTTTACGCGGATGTTCTCAACTGCGCCGACCTCGGAGGCATGTTGCGGATGCACCGGGAGCGCAAACCGGCAGCGACTCTCGGTGTGTACCAAGTTCCCGATCCCCGGCGCTGCGGCATTGTGACCACCGATGGAGATGGAGTGATTGAGCGGTTCGTGGAAAAGCCCACAAACCCGGCCGGCAATTGGGCGTTCTCCGGATTGATGATCGGCACGCCTGAAATGCTGGAGGTTATCCCCGAAGATACCCCTGCCGATATAGGTTTCCATGTGCTGCCGCGGCTCACCGGCCGCATGGTCGCCTTTCGCATACGCGACTACCTTATCGACATCGGCACCATGGAGAACTACCAAAGGGCGCAGGCAACCTGGCCCGGACTCCCCGAGGCTTGAGGTGACTTTTATGTTGCGCGGTGTTGTATTCGACATGGACGGAGTGATCATCGACAGCCATCCGGCGCATCGTCTGGCCTGGAAGAGTTTCTTGCAAAGCGTGGGCCGGGAGACCTGCGACGAAGAGCTGGATTTTATTCTCGACGGCTGCAAGCGCGCGGAGATACTGAAGCACTTTCTGGGGGAGCTGGCTCCCGAGCAAATCGCCGAGTATGGAAACCGAAAGGACGAACTGCTGCAACAGCACATTGACGCGGTGCAACCGATGCCGGGTGTCGTTGAATTCCTCGGTCATCTGTCGGAAGCAGGCATCGCCAGGGCGGTTGCGACATCAGCCAGCCGGCGCCGTGCCTATGGGACCCTGGAGGAATTGGGACTGGCACACTGTTTCCATACGATTGTCACGGGCGATGATGTAACTGCCGGCAAGCCCGATCCCGCCATTTACCAGCTGGCTGCGGAGCGCATGCAGGAATGCCCAGAGCGTCTGCTCGCGGTAGAGGATGCAGTTTCTGGCGTGAAGTCGGCGAGGGCCGCGGGGATGCGGTGCCTAGGGGTCGCTCCTTCACGGCGAGCCTCTTTACTCCAGGCGGCGGGTGCAGATCCCGTCATTCCCGATTTTCGGTCGTTCTCGTTCGGCCAACTGGAAGCCTGTTTCCAATGACGAGCCGGACAAACGCTACCGCTCGATACACCCGATGCACTCGCTTGTGTTTTACCGTTTCTCCGGGCGCGGCACAGCAGCGCTTGAAGCCGCCGGTGCCCGAAGCACGGCTTTCTCCGCTTCTCCCGCGTTAACTCCACCAGCCGCGCTCACATCCATCCCGCCCTACTTCGCTTTCCAGGCGTAGATTTTCTGCTTCAATACGCCCACTTTCTCGCACCCCGCCGCCATCCGATTCCGCGCCCCGATCATCTGGTCATCCCCGCCTCCGTGTGCCTGCTCTTCGACATACACTCTTCCCCTTTCCCTGGACGAAATCATATTCAATTTCGTGCGGATTCAGTGGTCACGGACTGCAAAGCTCCCTCAAGGCCTCCCGATTCGATGAACTCGGCTAAATCGTGGGCAGGCTAGTGAAAATTCGGATCGCTCTGTGAAAAAATATTCACCGATTTTTCACGGTTTTTGGCGTTGTTGTCTTGAACCCCGACCACGACGTTTGCTATAAGGGCCAGTTCATCCTAAAGGAGGGTTCCCTGTGACCGCTCGTCGTCGGTTGTCCGCCCTACCTGTTACGACGTTTTCTCGGCGCATCCTGCTCATCGCAGCCCTGATTCTCGCCGGCATATCGCAGACCGCGCTCGCTCAGCAAACTTTGGGCGCCATCACCGGCACGGTGACTGATGCGTCGGGAGCTGTCGTGTCCGACGCCACCGTGAAAGCGGTCAATATCGCGACCAACCTCGAAGTTGTTGCTCATACCAAGAACGGCTCTTTCCAGATCCCGGATCTTCCCGCTGGAACCTATCGAGTCACCGTCACGAGGGACGGCTTCAAAACCGAAACCCACACGAAAATCCTGGTGTTCGGGAACCGTACGACGACTGTGGATACGTCTCTGGTAGTGGGCTCGATCGGCACCACAGTAGAAGTGAGCGCTGTGCCCTTGATGAACCAGGTGGACACCACGATCGGCTATGTCGTCGATGCCAACACCATCGAAACGACTCCTTTAGGCACGGGCAGCTTCACGCAACTCGCAATTCTCAGCCCCGGCGTTCATGCGGACTTCCTGGGTGGAGGTGGCGCCAACACGGGCCTGGGCAATGTGGCTATCTTCGCCAACGGAAACCGGGACACCAGCAATAGCTTTTCCTTGAACGGCATCAGCACCAACAACCTCTTTAACGGCAATTCCACAAGCCAGGTCGGTGAGAACCGCTTCGTGCTGAACACCGGTGAGAACTTCGGTCCGGGTGGCACGATCCAAACCAGTACGTCCGTGACTGATGCGATTGGCCAGGCTCTTCCCACCCCGCCCCCGGATGCCATACAGGAGATCGGCGTCAACTCCTCGCAGTACGACGCTACACAGGGCAACAACAGCGGGGCGCACATCAGCGTGCTGACGAAGTCCGGCACGAACGTGCTGCATGGTTCACTATGGGAACAGTGGCAGAACAGCGATATGAACGCCACGCCGTACTTCTACAATGCAGCTGGCATCCCTCGTCCTTTCCTGAACCGGAACGCTTTTGGCGGGACCATCGGCGGACCGATTATCAAGGACAAGTTGTTTTTCTTCGGGTCCTATCAGGGAGTGCGCATTGCCGATGCGGAGGCTTCCACCAAAGGTGCGACCGTGCCTCTCTCTTTGACGAATGACCGCAGCACGCAGGGCATCATCAACATGATTCAGACCTCGTACGGTGACACCCTTACCTCGGGCCAGATCAATACCGCTGCCTCGAACCTCCTGAATGCCAAACTTCCCAACGGGCAGTATCTGATCCCAAGCGCGCAGTACACTCTCACGCAGGCCCAAGCGCTGGGCTACGATGCCGTCGTGCAAGGCCCGAATACGCAAGCCACCGTAAGCCAAGGAATCGCCGGCGTCGATTATGTTTTAAACGCCAAGGATCGCTTGTCGGCGAGATATTACATTCAAAGCAATCCCACCAACAATCCTTTTGGCTCAGTCGGTTCGCTGCTGGGATTTCCACAACAGCTATCCGCTGGTAGCCAGGTGTTTTCCCTCGCGAACTCCGTCGTGCTCTCCCCCAACCTCACCTGGGAACAGCATGTGGGTTTCACTCGCCTGCGAGCATATGCAAGTACGACAAAAGGATTTACCCCAAGCGCTGAGGGCATTACTCTGCCTGGCGCGGCGACTTTTCCTCAGTTCGAAATCACCTATTCGGACCCTCAGACCCAGGAGGGTTTGGAGTTTGGCCCCAGCCCCAGCTTTGGCGATGGTGGCATGATCCAGAATCAATGGGAATACGGAACGTCCATGAGTTGGGTAAAGGGAAAGCATATCGTCAGCGTAGGGACAACGTGGGACCACACCCAGCTCAATATCCTCAATAACAACACGAAGACCGATACGGTTGATTTCACAACGTTCGAGGACTTCGTAGAAGGCACATTGCACGGCGGCGATGAGTTCGTTGGTTCGGCTCATCGTTACTACCGCTCCGACTCCGTCGGCACCTACATTAACGACAATTTTAAGGTGATGAGAAACCTGACGGTAACCGCCGGGTTGCGTTGGGACATCGACGGGCCGCTGACGGAAAAATACGGCCTGCTTACGGCCTTCGATCCTTCCAAATACAGTTACACTCAATGCACCGTCGGAGGGGTTCCGGCAGACCCGGCTTTGACGGAGTACAACTATGGCAGTTGCGACGCGGGGACTGACGTAATTAACAGCTCTGGTTTGCTAATCGCCGGGAATAACAAGACCGGCGCTACCCCCGGAGCCAGCAATTCGCTGATGAAAAATCACCAGTGGGGTTTCGCGCCTCGCATCGGCATTGCGTGGTCTCCGATGCCGAAACTCACCGTGCGCGCAGGGTATGGTATGTACTACGACTGCGGCGAGTTCTTCAGCTACTTGTCACCGAGCGCGGGGTCAGGATTTAACGGCCCATTCGGCGTCACGCTGGCGCCACCGTTCGTCCAACCCATCTCCGTCGCGAAGAACGCGACGCTCGATCAGCCCTTTGGTACGACTCTGCCCCCGCCGCCGCCAGCCACGGGAACGGCCTTCCTCGCCTACCTGCCGAACCTCGAACAGACGGCTTGCGGTTACCCGGGATGCTGGCCGTCCGACAATCTTTACGGTCCTTTCCTCTATGGCGGTTACGATATCAACAACAAACTGCCTTATATGCAGAACTGGACCCTCGACTTTCAATTTCAGCCCTCTAACACTTGGATAATCGAGGCTGGCTACGTCGGCAGTCACGGCACCCATTTAGTGCTGCCCATTCCCTTTAATCAACCACTCATCGCCACAGCGACGAATGTGGTGAACGGGCAGACCACTTCTTACGGAGGTACCAGCCCCGCCTCGAACCAGAACGTGTACTACTCTGGCCTACCCACGCTGGATACCGAGCTCATCTATACCAACGAATACGCAGGCAATGCGCCGATCCGCGTGCCTTATCCCGGTTATGACATGAACGCAGTGTCGTACAAGGCGGAGGGCACATCGAACTTCAATGCGCTGCAACTCCAGGTCCACAAGCGCCTGTCCAATGGCCTGCAATTCACCACGTCTTACACCTGGTCTCATTCGCTCGACGAACAGAGCGGCCTGGGGCTGTTTTTCACCGGGAACAATCCGCTCACTCCCCGAGCCAACTATGGCTCCTCGGATTTCGACCAGACCCACGTTTTTCTGGTCAACTACAGCTATACGATTCCGAGTCTCGTGGACAACCGGGCGTTGGGCTACGCGGTGAATGGCTGGACCATTGGGGGCCAGACTGTAGCGCAAAGCGGGCAGCCCTACAGCGTCTATGACTATTCGGGCTCGGTGGCGAGTCAGTACTACGGCACCAGCAACTATATTGGGAACCCCATTGTGCCGCTACTGCCGGGCGTAACTGCCAAGCAGGCGGCACACCCCGGCGCGAATTGTCAGGGATATTCAACGGAACTTTGTAAGCTCAATTCCGCTGATTTCGGGCCCCAGTTCGTGGCACCGGGGACCTACGGGGTTCCTGCTTGCGACGCTACCGGGTGCGATAACTATGAATCCTTGTTTGGAACTACCGGCCGGAACATTTTTCGGGGTCCATTCCAGGTGCGTTTCGACATGAGCCTGGCCAAGCAGTTCCTATTCAAAGAGCGCTACGGGCTGAAGTTTGAAGCCGATGCATTCAATATTTTCAACCATCCTGATTTCGACGCTCCGAACAACGACGTGAACTTCTTTCCCAATTACTACGGTCCGCCAACGATTCCCCCACAAGGCAGCTTGGGAGTGATCCAGCACACGATTGGCAGCCCACGATTCCTGCAGCTCTCGATGCATTTAGCGTTCTGATGCCGCGCGCCGGGGAGCGGACAAGTCTGCGAAGCCGATTGAAAACAGATCGGTTGTGGCGGGGGGCGATCAGTCTGGCGCTGATCGCCCTCGTTTTCATGAAGAGCGAGGCGGCGGTCGCGTGGGGCAATGAGGGGCATGTTGCCATCAACCGGGTAGCGGCGGAGAAGATTCCCGCCACCATGCCGCGGTTTTGCCGTCGTGCTGTCGCGGAAATTGCTTACCTTGGGCCGGAGCCCGACCGCTGGCGCAGTCCGTCCGAGTTCGCGCTTAAGAATGCCCAGGAGGCGGATCACTTTATCGATTTGGAGCGAGTGGACTGGCTCGACCCTCTACCGCGCGGTCGCTATGAGTTTTATCGCAAGCTTTACGAAAAGCGCGCCGCGACCACGGACCGCCCCGACGATTATCTTCCCGAACATGTTGGACTGCAGCCCTACATCGTCATGGAAGTCTATGGCCGGCTGAAGGCGGCGTTCCGCGAGTATCGGAAGCTGAAAGCCGCTCACGCGCCTACCGGGCCGGTCGAGAAGGCAATTATTTTTTATGCGGGCTGGCTGGGCCACTACGTAGCGGATGGATCACAACCCTTGCACACGACCATCCAGTACAACGGGTGGGTGGGACCGAACCCGAACGGCTATACCACGCTGCATGACATCCACGCACAGTTCGAGACGGCTTACGTCTCAGCCAACATCTCGGCAAAGAGTTTTGCCGGGTTCGTACACGCTCCCGATCGCATTGAGGATCCGTTTGCCGCCTACGTGGCCTACCTCAAGCAATCGAACAGCCTGGTGGAGGATGTATACAGGCTCGAAAAAGCCGGCGGCTTTCGCGAGAAAGGCTCTCCAGAGGCGTTCGAGTTCACCACGCATCGCCTCGCCGCGGGATCGCAAATGCTGCTGAATCTTTGGTACACGGCATGGCGGGAGAGCGCGCTTGAAGTGCCTTCTCCGGAACGTCCTGCGCCCGTGCCTGACAAGAAATGACAATCGTGCCGAACGGCTGAAAGTTGTAAAAAAATACCGCGCCGCTGGATGGCAGCGCGGTCAGGGTTCAGCATCGAGAGGGTTAAGCGACAACGTTTGTCCGAGAACTCTGGATTTTTCGTGAGCCTAAACTTTGGCGAATTTTCGCCGGAGCGATCCCACCAAGCCGACTAGACCAGTGCCCATCAGCAACAGGCTGCTGGGTTCAGGAACCGCCGCGTTGTAACCGATGAATTCCTGCGGCAAACTGGCGTTGCCCTGCGTGCCGGCGATCGGAGTGTACAGCACCAGGCCGTTGTACGCGCTGTTCGGGGCTGATCCTGCCAAGGCTAGAAATTGCGCCTCAACGGCTGCGCCGCCAGTGGTTACGAACTTCGGGTTGTTGGCGGCATTCTGCGAGAATAGGCCCCAAATGGCCCACTGGCCGGCTCCCGCACCGGTGGTGCCGGCGAGAATGCTTTTGAAAATCAATCCGGCGGCCCGGTAATCGAGAGAAGCACCGGAACCAAACAGGCCCACAGCCTGCAGGAGCGGCATGGCCGTCGCCTGCCAGGTTTCACCGACTGCGTTGACATTGTTAAAGCTGTCGCAAATCAAGCCGGTATAGGTACTGCTGTTGTTGATCGAAACAAGATAAGGGAAAGTCGTTTGGTTTCCCTGGCCGTGCCCCTCGTAGGTCATGGTGACCGAGTTGGCGAAGGCGGGGCTCGCCAGAAGCAGCGAGAAGAGAAGAACTAAAAGTACAAGATGAAGAGGACTCAAGCGCATGGGTTTGCCTCCCAGCAAACTACGGGTAGCTGCCTTTGAATGGCGCGGCAGCTTGTACTGCTTTCCTTCGGTCGGGGGAGATCGACCGGCAAAACTACCAGGAGAAATGAAAACTCCGTCGGCTATGCCGCGGCTATCTGTTAACAGAGAAACTGACTCCGGTAACAGTAGCCAGATTACCAATGGTGGCAAGGGTTGGGAATGGCCTGATCGTGGTGTTACCAGAGTCACCTTGGCTACGGAGGTCGAGTTCTTCGAAGCAACTGGAGAAATACCCGGCATATTGTGTGCAAACCATTTCGCTGTTCGGCCAACAGGGTCGCCAAAATGATGGCGGATCTTCTTTAGTATGTTGGAGTCCACAGCGCCGCGGTTTGGCACTTGAACTGCCTCTATCTCTCGGGGTGGAGTGTGTGCAATGGGTCCAACCGCCTCAGGCAGGAGCGGTTCGTGAGCGATCCCGGAGAGGGGAACGTCCCAAGAGTGAGGCGCCGACGAAGCCGTCGTCACCGCCGTAATCGGCTCATTCGGAGGTGGTTAGCGTTCGCGGCCCTCATGCTTTTCGTCGCCGGTGTTTCCGCCCTTGCCTTGCAGTATCTGAGTCCGTCTCTGTTTCGGGCGCAGCAGGCGGCACCTACCAGCTTTCAGCAGGCGGAACTTAGCCGCCAACATGTCCTGACGCTGAATCAAATTCTCTCGACGGCGCAGCCATCGGCGGATCGGCCTGTGTATCCGTATTCTGTGGTGCCTGGCGGGGTCCAGGATGCGAAAGAATTAAAGTGGGTAGCGGAACACGATCCCATCGTTGCGGCTCATTATGCTGGTTTTGATTATGACCACGCGAGGGTGGTTCGTGTTACGTTGGCCCGAACGGCGTACTTGTCGTACCGAATTGGAAACCGCGTCTACTGGATGCATCGCAGAGTGACTCTGCACAAGGGCGAAAAGCTGATTACGGACGGACGGATGACGGCGCGCAGCCGCTGCGCGAATCGCGTCGAGGAAGCCCCGCAACAGTCGGCCTCGCCGGTCGAGCCTCCAGTGGAGAAGTTTGATGAGCCGGTCAGAACCGGAGCCGGCACGGCGATGCAGGCTCCTCCGGTCCCGTTCCAGTCGGCGCTGCTCAACCGGCCGGGCCCTCCTGGACTTGGGCCGCGGGGCCGCTGAGTTTGTACGATTCGTTTGGCGGGGGAAGCTGGGTTCCCATCTCGCCGCCGCCGCTGCCCACCGGGCTTTGTGCGCCCACCAAGAAAAACGGTACGGTCGTCGAGACCGGTTGCTGTGCTGGTGAAGAGGGCGTCGGCAAAAAGAAAAAGGGAGGCCCCTGCGGCGGCTCCGCAGTCGTCCCTGAGCCCGGGACGTGGGTGTTGTTCGCTTCTGGCCTGGCTGCAATCTACTGGCAGACGCGCCGCAAGCTGCGCCGCGCGTGAAGCGCGGAAAAGCGCCGATCCCTCCACATGCCGCATGTTGTATCCATCTCAATGTCATGTTCACTCCTCTGACACATTAGGGCCGCGGCTGGAGCTGACCCAAAGTTGTAATCCTTCCGTAAGCGGTGCGGTTCACGAACGCTGCTAGAATCGGCCTAAAGCGCGACGCACCGTATTCGCGGCGCACCATCTTAAGGATGTTTATGAACCGCTCGGTCAGAGCTGCTGCCGGTTTCGTTGTATGCGCCGCATTCTATGCTTCCACGCCGATCGCGGGGCAAGGGCAAGACGTTCCGTCGGTTCGCCGGGTGCAGGTCATAGGCAACCGGAACCCAGTCGAGATCGAGATCGAGGCCAGCGATCGCCTCGTCCCCAAGACTCAACTCTTAACGGCACCCGACCGCCTGGTGGTGGATTTCGCCAACGCGGTTCCCGGCGCCCGGTTGCATAATCAAACGTTGAACCGCGGAGAAGTGAAGAGCGTGCGCGTGGGGTTATTCACGGCGAAGCCGCCGGTCACGCGGATCGTTTTCGATTTGCTTGGTCCGCAGGCTTATCAGGTTTTTCCGGCGGGTAGAACCGTGATTGTTAAGGTGGGGAGTGCGGGCGTGCAGACGGTCGCATTTAATCCATCTTCGTCCTCTGGGCCAGCTTCCGGAATAAGACTGGTGAATACCAGCTATCCTGCGCAGTCTGCGCCGGCCGCTGCGCCGGAGCCGCCTCCGCTGGTGGTTTCATTCCAGGCGGGACAGCTTACCATCAGCTCCAACAAAGCCACTCTGTCGGAAATTCTTTTTGCCGTACACCAGCGCACCGGAGCTGACATCGCCATTCCTGCGGGAGCGGAGCAGGAAAAAGTTGTGGCCGAAATCGGTCCCGCCTCTGCACCGGAAGTTTTGTCTCATCTGCTGAACGGATCGAAGTTTAACTTCCTGATTCTGAGTTCGGCCAGCGATCCGGCTACCCTGGACCGCGTGATTCTGAGCGCGCGTCCGGAGGGTCCAGCGCCGGCTTACAGGCCGCCGCCGCAAGCGCGTGTCGACGACGACGCTGAGGCTGATTCGCCGAGCAGGGTACCGCCTCCACGCGCGGAAGCGCCGAGCCCTGCGACTCCTAGCCCTGGGACGGCGCATCAGGGTTCACCCGCCGCTCCAGATACGAAGACACCGCCGAGTGGCGACGTTCCCGATTAAACCAGGGAATTTCCTAATCTTGCCTGCGTGCTTACGGTGGCGTGATCAGCCGCACCGGCACCGGCGAAGTTCCGTTCAACGGGGAGGAACTAACGGTCGTGGTCAGCCCGTTGCCGCAGCCGCTTACATTCAGCACGGTCACATACACGTTGCCGTTGCCATCGACCACATTGATGAAGACTTGCAAGAAGCCCACGATGGTTACAGGGCTGGTGCTGCCATTATTCGCAATGGTGTTGGTGCTGTCGTAGATCGGCAGGGACACGATGTTGTTGCTGCTGGTGATTAAGCCATTGTTGGGCACCGCGTTGGGAGAAGCATTGAGCAGGGGATTGCCCGATCCGGCCTGAATCTGAAAGGGATAGGTTGGAGGCAGGCTAAAGGGTGCGAGCGTATCCTGACCACTCGGGCTTCCGCCTGTGCTGTAGGCTACTGTTTGGCGGATCAGGCACTCAACTCCATTTGTCGTGTCGCCCGACGACACAGGATTTTCGCCGAGGTTGACTTGATTCGGATTCGTTGCACTGGAACTCTGTACGCCGCAATGGTATTGCGTGGACTGGTCGCAGCCGGCGATGGCTTGCGCATAGTTTCCTGTGACCGCGCTGCACGCTGCCGAACCGTCGGATGGGACCGCAATCGACTGAAACGAGGTCTGGCCAGGGATGTACTGCAGGCTCGAAAGCGTTGGGTAGGGGCTGCCGGTGGGGTTCGCTTGAGGTTGCGCTCCGAGAGGAGGGCCGGTTAGCGTGCAACTCCCGGTCGGGGAGCACTCTGCCAGAAGCCAGATCCGTTCGCCGATCACGCCAGCGGGCGAAACTCCTGGTCTTCCAATGGTTCCGTCGGTTCCGCTCGCTGTGTTCACAAGCGGGAGACACCCAGTTCCGGTACAACCGTTTACCGGATCATAATTCGGCACAATCCACGGCTTTACGCAGCGCGGTTGAACCGGGATTGTATCTCCGCTTGCCGCATAAGTATTGGAGTTCGAAGAATTGAAAACCTCGGCCATAGCTGTAGCGCCAACAGTGTTCCCGGTTCTGCCCCAGATGCGCGAAAAATATGTGGGCAGATTCGCTTGCTGCACCACCACCGTCACCTGAGGATTAACTCCGAAACCAGTGCTCGCCAGGCTTGAGCAGTCCGTTAAGGGAGTGCCGGCGGAGTAGGAGTAGCTCACCGTCACATTGGGATTCGTTGATGCGCCTGAGAGCGGATTCTGTCCGACCACCGTCATCGCCGCCACCGTGGCCAGACTGCTAAGGCCTCCGCAAATTTGCGACCAGGCCCCGGAGGAATTGGAAGGATCGCCTGTGAGGCCTTGCATCGAGATCGTTCTGGCTGCGGCTAGGGCTCCGGCGTCTGCCGCCCGCTGCGCTTCGGCGCTGGCTTGGTACAGCGTGCCCACATCAATCGAGAGTCCGGCCATCGCGATGATGGCGACCATGGCCAAAGCCACCAACGCCATGGTCACGCCTCGCTCCCGGATGCGGTGCGGCGTGCTGCGTCGCGGGTGTTGAATCAGCGGTGGGCGCATAGATTACTCGTTGCTCACTCAGTTCTCGTTGAACGCAACAGCGGTTGTGGTGATGCCGATGGGAAGCGTAAAGCTTCCGCCGAAAAGGCCGGACACGCCGCCGAATTGCCATGTGTATGGGTAGAGAATTGTGACACACGTGTTCACCGCGTAGGTCCCGGAGGTCTGTTGGATCACGCATCCCCGGTTGATAGTGAGCGTTATTCCGTTCGTCGGACAGCCCAAAGAGTTGGCCGTGTAGGTCCATGTTAGACCAGCGACCGTCGGTGCGAGATTTCCTGAGAGGCCGCAGTCGTTAATCTTTTCCGACAGCAGGTAGGTATCCACTACATAAAATGCATCGACCACCGAAACTGGCAGGGCGGCCGTGCTTGAATTGCCCAGGTCGTTGGCGGGATCGGCGGCGGCAACGCGGGCGCCTTCCCGTGCCGCATTCGTGAGCTTCTGCTTGAGAGTGACCGCTCCGCTGAAATCAAAAATTCCCACCACGAATAACACAAGTAACGGCAGCGAGACCGCGAACTCCGCGATCTGCGTAGCGCAATCGTTTCGCAAAGCCCGCCGCACCACGATTAGCGGGCGCTTGGCTGGATGCAGGCTTCGCATTACTGCGCCTCCTGCCGCATCTCTGCCTGAGCGGGAAGGGTAATCTTTGACAGGTCGAGAGAGGTACACGGTTGCGGCCAGCAGGGCAGGGTGAAGTGGAAAGGATACTGATAGCTGAAGCTGACTGACGTGCCGCAAGTTCCGGCGCCGCCATTCGCGGGGTAGGACAGCTGGACGTTCGGCTGGACGCAAACGTTGCTGGCGCTGACACTCTGGCACTGCATTGGGCTGCCGCAAGGGTACGGGGTGCCGCAAAGGCATAGGTTAGGAGTCGCTACGGGTGCCTGGGCTGACGCTGGGTTCAGGTTTGCGGCGGCCAACGCGCTGCTGACTGCATTCGTCGCATTTTGCACGGGCGAGCTTGCGGTGCAAGTCGCGCAAGCCGGGGCCACTGCCGCTCGTGCGCCTTCCCGGGCCGCGTGCGTGATGGTGCCGTAGAAGCGAAAAGCCTGACCGAACCAGAAGACCGCCAACAAGATCACGAAAAGCAGGGGCAGGATCATGGCGGTTTCCGCAATCTCCGAGCCGCGCGTATTGCGCGCCAGGTAACGCCAACGGGTTGCGCCCGATTTCTGCATGGCTATCGTGCTCCCAACATCTTCCAGCTTAAGATCCCGTAAAGCAAAGTGGTCAAAGCCAATGCTACTCCATAGGGAATCTTCAGCGACTGCGGATTATCCAACGAAACTTCGGCTCCGGGCATACGAAAAGTCAACATCGCCCCCAGCAGCCGCCCGATGTTGCGCAGCGTTTCCTTCAACCGCCGCTTGTAGATCACCAGCCCCAGGGCCATGATTCCGGCCACGAAGACCGAGCCCATCAGGAGATCGACAAGCACGCCCGGTCCTACAAATGCCCCCAAAGCACCCGCCAGCTTCCAATCGCCCGCGCCCAGGCTGCGAACAAGAACAAACGGCAGCAGCACCAGCAATCCCAGCCCGGAGCCCAGCAGGGAAGTTTTGAAACCGAGCCATCCGCCGGCCGTTGCGTTGGCCGCAATTCCCACCAGCAGCCCCGAAACCGTTAGCCAGTTGGGGATCCGGTGGCTCCGCCAATCCATATAACCAGCCAACAACGCCAAAAGAAGCGCCAATCCCAACACAACCGGCTTCAAACAAGCTCCACATGGCTGGGGGATGCCCAGATCCGAGCCGTTGCTTGCCGAAGTTGTTGAACGCGTTTCATTTTCAATGGCACAGATTGCTGGAAGGTTATTCGCTCCTCGGCGCTCAAAGCCGACTTGAGCCCCTGCTGACGCGGATTTTCACATAGCTGGATAGCGAAGTCAATGATGGTGGCCGGGGCACAAGACCGCTCGTTCCCTGCCAAGAAGCAAAGGCCCGGAGCGTGGCCCGGGCCTCGGGAGATTATTTCGATTCTAGCGGTTAAACGCTCCTACGCTGTTGTGTTCCGCCACAATGCGCTTGGCGTTATCGGCCAGAGCTTTCGCCTGCGGGAGCAACTCGATCGCCCTGATCACTTCCGGATCGGACTCAGCACGCGCCTTCATGCCTTCATCCTGACCGAGAGCATCGACGAAGATTTCGGCCTTGATGTTGGATTTGATCCAATCGTTGTTATCCACCAGATCGGCCTGAGCGTACGGGATGTCCGCCTCGTCGAGTGACTTGCGGAAGTCCTGCAGAATAGCATCGTCCACTTCGAAGCTTTTCGTCGGGTGATGATTCACGACGTAGCGCTTGGCGTAGTTGAAGAAGGCATAGTGTTGCAGCAGCGTGTCCTGGAAGTGATTGCCCTTAACCGGAGGAATCAGGACATCCGGCGTGATTCCTCCGCCGCCGTAAACCGTGCGGCCGCTATCGGTCAGCTTCACTTCCCGGTTGGCATTGCTGCCGGATTCGGCCTCGCGGTTGTAGTAATAATCGTAGAGGGAAATGTTGCTGTAATCGCGTTGAATGAGGCGTCCGCTGGGCGTGTAATAGTGGGCCGTAGTGAGCGCCAGTCCGGTGTTCTCGGATAACGGATACACCGTCTGAACCAAGCCCTTGCCGAAGGTTACTTCGCCGGCGATTAAACCGCGGTCATGGTCTTGAATGGCGCCGGAAACAATTTCTGCCGCCGAGGCTGTCTGCCGGTTCACCAGAACAACCATCGGATACTCCCTGCCACCGTTGCCATGCTGGGCCACGTAACGCTTCTCCGCGGAGGCGCGGCCATGATGAGAAACAATGATCTGTCCCTTCTTCAGGAATTTGTCGGCAACGCCAACCCCCTCGCTCAGCAGGCCGCCGGGATTTCCGCGCAGATCGAGAATCAGCCCCTTGAGATCACCGAATTCATCGAGGGTCTCTTGAGACTTCTTCTTCCGTGGTCTCGTTGAAGCCGGTCACGTGCAGGTATCCGACGCCAGGCTTGATCAGGAAATGCACGTCCACGCTGTAGCGAGGAATCTCGTCACGCACCATGGTAAATTCCATGGGCTTCTCGACACCCTCCCGTGCGATGCCAATGTGAACCGTGGTTCCCTTGGGGCCTTTGAGCATATCTGCGACGTTGCCGCTACTCATGTTCTCGGTTGACTTGCCATCGACCGCGATGATCACATCGCCGGGATGAATGCCGACCTTGTACGCGGGCGTACCAGTGAAAGGATAGATCACGATCACTTTGTTGTTGCGGGCGCCGATTGTCATGCCCACGCCGTAGTACTTGCCGCGCTGGTCCTCGCGCATCAGCGCGTAAGACTTGGGATCGAAGAAATTCGAGTGCGGATCGAGCGCGTGCAGCATCCCGGGAATGGCCCCGTTATAAATAGCCTTGTCGGGGTTGACCGGCTCCGCGTAGTTGTCTTCAATAACGGCGTAGACATCCGTGAACTGCTTCAGGCTGTCCTTGACGTTGGAGTCGCTCGAGGGCGACGAGGCCTGCTGGCCCGTGCGCTGGGCGAACAGAATTCCCAGAAAGCCGCAAGCGAGCAGGAAAAAAACCACGAGAAAGAGTGATCGGCGAGAACTACATGCCATCTTGATTGTTTCCTTCGGTTGAGGGATGTTGACCTTCCCCGGCTACCGCGTTGAATACTCGCAGTATATCACCAGTTAGACTCCCCCCGGACCGGGATAGTCACCATCGGTAACCATCCAGGGACATCGTTCTTCTTAAGATGCGCCCGGAGGGGGTTAAGGTGCTGTTTCCGGAGAAAACATACCGCTCAAAAAGCGCTATTGACGCCGGGGTCCCGCCGCGATATTGTGGCCCTCACCAGATGTGCGGGGGCCCGTTCTGGTGAACGTGATCGCTCGGGAGTTGGAACGTGCCATTTCGTCGAGTAGTTCTCATTGCATGCTCCGCAGTAATCCTCGTTGTGGCCGCTGGCAACTATCGCCCGGTTGTGGTTCTCGCGGGCACGGGTTTTCAGCCTGTCTCTCCTGAAGAACTCAAGATGACGAGCGAACCGCTCGCTGCCGGTGCACCGGCCATTGTCCTTTACCGCCAGGTTGACCGTGACGACAATGGGCGGACCTCCCACGAAGACGACTACGTCCGGATCAAAATCCTCACTGAAGAAGGACGCAAATACGCCGATGTGGAGATTCCGTTCCTCAAGGGCGGCAACGACGTTGTGCATTTGCGCGCTCGCACCATCAGACCTGACGGTACCGTTGCTGAGTTCGATGGCAAAGTCTTTGAGAAGGAAATTGTGAAGGCCCGCGGATTGAAATATATGGCGAAGACCTTCACTCTTCCGGACGTGCAGGTCGGCAGCATCATCGAGTATTTCTACACCTACGATTTCAAAGAGTACGCCCTCTATGAATCAAATTGGATCCTGAGTCAGGAGCTTTTCACGAAGGCGGCGAAATTCTCGCTGAAACCCTACGGCGGCAACTTTCAAAATCCATATACAGTCCGTTGGCGGCCTTATCTGCCGGCGGGCGTAACCCCGCCTCAAGAGGGCGCGGATCATATTGTCCGGCTTGAGGCGCATAATATCGCCGCCTTTCAAGTGGAAGATTTCATGCCGCCCGAGAATGAACTGAAGGCGCGTGTGGACTTCATTTACAGCACTGAAACCTTCGAGCCAGACGCCGACAAATACTGGAAAAAGGTCGGGAAAAAATTGAACGGCGAGGTGGAAAACTTCGTAAACAAGCGAAAGGCCATGGACGACGCGGTAGCGCAGATCGTCTCGCCGAACGACCCTCCGGAAGTGAAGCTGCACAAAATCTATGACCGCGTACAGCAATTCCGCAACACTTCCTACGAGATCGAGAAGACTCAGCAGGAAGAGAAGCGCGAGAAAGAAAAGGAGCCAGTCAACGTCGAGGAGGTGTGGAAGCGCGGCTATGCGAATGGGACTGATCTCAACTGGCTCTATCTAGGACTGGTACGGGCAGCAGGCTTCGAAGCTTCCGCGGTATTCGTTTCGGATCGGCGCAACTATTTTTTCTCAGCCATATCCAAGGACCGTAGCAAACTTGACGCAAGCGTGGTTCTGGTCAAAACGAACGGCAAGGATACTTATTTCGATCCCGGCGCTGCATTTACCCCGTTTGGGCTTCTGGCATGGCCGGAAACAGGGGTTGCGGGGCTACGGCTGGATAAAGACGGCGGGACTTGGATTCAGAGCACGCTTCCGCAAAGCTCAGAGTCGCGGATCGAGCGAAAGGCTAAGCTCCAGCTTTCCGACACCGGCGATCTGGAAGGGAAGGTTACCGTTACGTTCACCGGCCTGGAGGCAATGTCTCGGCGGACTGAAGAAATGCACAGCGATGATACCGAAAGAAAAAAATATCTTGAGGACCAAATGAAGGAGTACATTCCAGCGGCGATCGAATTGGAGCTTGCCAACCAGCCGGATTGGAAAAGTTCTTCGCAGCCCCTGGTGGCGGAATTCAGTTTGAAAATCCCTGGTTGGGTATCGGGAGCAGGCCGCCGAGCCTTACTACCGGTCGGAATTTTCAGCGCCACGGAGAAGCACATTTTCGAACACACCAACCGCGTATTTCCCGTCTATTTCCAATATCCGTTCGAAAAGGTGGATGACGTGATCATCGATCTGCCGCTGGGCTGGCAAGTGCAGAGCTTGCCCCAACCCCAAAATCAGGACGGTCACATCATTGTGTACAGTCTCAAGGCGGAGAAAGACGCAAGCTCCGTGCATCTGACTCGAAAGCTAACAGTTGACCTTCTGTTGTTGGAGACGAAGTACTATTCGGCGTTACGAAATTTCTTTCAGGTAGTGAGGACCGGCGATGAAGAGCAAATTGTGTTGCAACCCGGCGCGGCCAACGCGAGTAACTAACCGTCCGGCGTGGGTGCTGCTCCCATTGGTGGCGGCATGCTTCATGGCTCGGTTGCCGCAGGCCCATGCGGGCGGGGACGCTCCGGCCTGGATGCATGCTCTGGTCAATGCGCCCCTGCCTTCGTACGACGAGAAAACTGACGCTGTGTTGTTGTATTCCGAGACCAACGTCACGGTGGTTTCGACCGACAAGATCAAGACGCAGGTTCGCGAGGCCTACAAAATTCTGCGGCCCAACGGCCGTGAGCACGGCACCGTGTCTGTTCACTTCAATCCGCAGAGGAAGATCAAAACTCTTCATGGATGGTGCATTCCTGCGCAAGGCAAAGACTACGAAGTCAAAGACAAGGACGCCCTCGAACGATCTTCCAGTGCGGATGGTGGTGAACTGATCTCAGACGCAAAATATAAGGTCTTGCGCATTCCTGCGCCGGATCCCGGAAACATCGTCGGGTACGAATACGAGGTCGAGGAGCAACCGTTATTTTTGCAGGACATCTGGTCTTTCCAGGAAGTAGACCCAGTGCGAGAAAGCCGTTATTCCCTACAGCTTCCGCCCGGATGGGAATATAAGGTTTCCTGGCTGAACCATCCGGAGGTCAAACCAACCGAGGCTGGAAACAACTCGTGGCGGTGGACGGTGAACGACGTGAATGGAATCCGAAAGGAGCCCCTCATGCCACCGTTCGAAGGAGTCGCTGGCGAGATGATTGTGTCTTTTTTCACAGCGTCCGGAGGTCCAGCCATGAAAGCGAATCCCGACTGGGATGCGATGGGGAAATGGTATTCCAATCTAGTTGGCGAGCGGGTCGAGGCGTCTAGCGAGATCAAGGAACAAGTAGCTCTGTTAACCGCTTCGAAAACCACCCCTTTGCAAAAGATGCAATCGATTGCCACCTTCGTGCAGCAAGATATCCGCTACGTAGCGATTGAGTTGGGTATCGGGGGATTTCAGCCTCACGCGGCCCCCGATGTATTCTCGCACCGCTACGGGGACTGTAAGGACAAGGCGACGTTGGTGCGGTCCATGCTGCGCGAGATTGGCGTGGAGTCCTACCACGTCGTGATTAACGATGAGCGCGGCTCGGTGACCGGCGAAATGCCGGCGCACAATGGGTTTAACCACGTCATTACGGCCATCAAGTTGCCCGACGGACTGAGTGACCCTTCGCTTGTCGCCACGATGCAACATCCTAAGCTGGGCAGAATCCTCTTCTTCGACCCGACGAACGAACTGATACCCTTTGGCCAACTTCCCGGCTATCTGCAGGCTAACTATGGCCTGCTGGTGACGCCGGGCGGCGGCGAGCTGATTGAATTACCGCAGCAGCCGTCAAGGATGAACAGCATCCAACGCACGGCTAAGCTGACTCTCGATGCAACGGGCACCTTAAAGGGCGAGGTCAAAGAGACTCGGTTGGGCGAGCGGGCATCCTCCGAGCGGTGGCGATTGCGCACCGTAACCAAGGATGCCGACCGCATCAAGCCAATCGAAGAACTTCTGGGCAACTCACTTGCCAGTTTCCATTTGACTCATGCCAGCCTGATCAACTTCCAGCAAACCGACCAGCCTTTTGGCTTTAACTATTCGTTCGAGTCTCCGAACTACGCAAAGAATGCTGGTAACCTGCTGCTGGTGAGGCCCCGCGTGATCGGGAATAAGAGTTTGGGATTCCTGGAGACCAAAGAAGCGAGGAAGTTTCCCATCGAGTTCGAAGAACCGGCGCGCGATACGGACACTTTTGAAATCACGATACCGGCGGGATACGTGGTGGATGACATTCCTCCGCCGGTCGACGCGGACTACGGTTTCGCCAGTTATCACTCCAAGACAGTTGTGAACGGCAACGTAGTCGGATATACGCGCACATTCGAGGTGAAAGAGTTGAGCGTGCCCGTGGACAAGGCCGACGACCTGAAGAGGTTTTACCGCATTATCGCGAGCGATGAACGAAATACAGTAGTCCTTAAGCCTTCCCCTTAGCGCGGTCTGCCGGGCCGGGCAGGGGCGAATGGAACTTCGAAGCTGCCGGGGGCTCCCACCCCAGCATTGCCGCCTTTTGCACTCCCGCATTATGATGAGTCCATGAGTTTTTCCGAGACGATCTTCCTGTTTATTCTGGCCCTGGTGATATTCGGGCCGAAGAAGTTGCCGGAGATCGCCCGCCAGGCTGGACGGCTTCTCGCCGAACTTCGCCGCGCTTCCAACGAGTTCAAATCGCAGATCGAAACCGAGATCGCGCATTTGGAGGTGGAGAAAAAGTACCCGAGCCTTCCGCCCAGCGGGCCGCCGCAAGGGGCCGTGGCCAGTCTGAACCCGGCCGCAAGCGAGGTGCTCCCACCGGAGTCGGGCATAACGTCAGCCACTCCCACCGAGACGGCTGTGCCGCTTGCGAATTCGGCCACGCAGAATTCAGCCGGGTCGTCGAGCGTTACTTCCCCCACCGCTGCCGTCGCCAATACGGAGTGCGTTCCCGCCTCGCAGGACTCGCATGTTTGAAAACCTGACCGGGGCTTCCAGCGATCGAACGAAGGATGATCAGCCGAAGCGTGACGCCATGCCCACCATGGGCTTTCTCGATCATCTCGAGGAATTGCGCACGCGCCTCGTCTACTCCATTGCTGCCGTGGCCGTAGGATTCTTCGCCTGCTGGTGGAAAGTGGAGAAAATCTACGACGTCATGCAGCGTCCCATCATGAAGGCCCTCAAGGACAACGGCATGTCGGAGAGGCTCGTCTATCTGAATCCCACCGAACCCTTCAATCTGTATCTGAAGATCGCAGCACTTGCCGGACTGTTCCTCACTTCTCCTTTCGTGCTCTATCAGGTTTGGATGTTTATTTCGCCGGGGCTGTATCGCAACGAGAAGCGCTACGTTGTGCCATTTATGGTCTCGACCATCGCGCTTTTCACGACCGGCGGATACTTTGGCTACAAGGTCGTCTATCCCCAGGCGCTCGGTTTCCTGATTCATTTCGGCCGGCAGTTCCAGCCCATGATCACCATCGGCGAATACACGTCGCTGTTTCTGAGTATCATCCTCGGCATGGGCTTGATCTTTGAGATGCCGATTCTCATCTTTTTCCTGGCGCTGATGGGCATTGTTACGGCTGGCTTCATGTGGAAGAATTTCCGCTATTCCATCTTGGTTATTTTCATCATCGCGGCAATCGTCACCCCGACTCCCGACGTTTTGAATATGTGCATTTTTGCCGCGCCCATGATCGCGCTGTACGCCTTCAGCATTGGAATAGCCTGGGTAGTCCATCCCAAGCAGCGCCGGGCGCGCAAGGAGAAGAAGACGGCATAAAAGCCTGGCGTCGTTGGCTGCTCATTCGGTGAGGTCCATTCAGTGATGCGCAAGAGAATCGCACTTTCGGTTTTGTCGTTCTCGATTGCCGTCATCCTGGCGGCTTGCGAGCATGACCAAGACTCCAGTCATGTAAAAGCGCAGAGTCCGCCTCCGGCCGTGGCCGCCGAAGCTTCTGTTCCCGAGCTTTCACTTCCTCCCGACAGCGGTCCGCCGCCGACAATCGATTCCGCGCGGGCCATGCGGTACACGAAAGAAATCGTTGCCTTGGGGCCGCGCCCCATCGGCAGCGCAAATCACAAGAAAGTCGAGAGCTACATCGCCTCCCATTTGAAGGGCGATGCCGTCGAAGAGGATGCGTTCACGGCCAATACTCCCGAAGGCAAATTTCCCGTGCGAAACATAATCGCGAAGTTCCCCGGGATGCGCGACGGCATCGTCGTGATCGCCAGCCACTACGACACGAACTATCCCTTGCGTGACACGTCCTACATCGGCGCGAATGACGGCGCCTCGTCGAGCGCGCTCCTCCTCGAAATTGCGAATCAACTCCGCGGCCAGAAGCGTGACGGCTACAGCGTGTGGCTGGTATGGGACGATGCGGAGGAAGCCGTCAAGACGTGGACGGACGCCGACAGTCTGTACGGAATTCGCCACTTGGCACAGAAGTGGCAGGATGATGGAACGATCAAGAAAATCAAAGCATTTCTGCTGGCAGATATGATCGGCGATGCCGACCTCAACATCGATCACGATCAGAACTCAACGCCTTGGCTGGAAGAGGTGGTGTATCAGGCGGCGACCCGTCTGGGCTATCAATCTCATTTCTTTGCGCGCGAAAACCAAGTCACGGACGACCACATCCCTTTTATGCAGCGAGGCGTGCCCTGCGCCGATCTGATCGACTTCGACTACGGCTATAACAACGTTTTCTGGCACACGCCGCAGGATACCGTCGATAAACTCAGCCCCAAGAGTCTGGAAATTGTTGGTAGCACCATCCTTGAGACAGTAAGCATCCTCAACAAGATGGATCCATTGCCACCGAAATAAATGGTCAGAACGCGCAATGTGCGGACAGAAAGCCCTTGACCGCAAAAGGTTGCAAAGGATTCGCCACGTACGCAAAGAGAATCGGCTTCTTCTTCGCGGCCTTTGCTGCAACCATGGCATCCTTCGTGGTGAGGAGCTTTTGCTCTTTTCCGGAAATTCATTTCTAATTCACCGGATATGCGAAAGCTGAAAGCATTTTGTCTGTGCTTCATCCTGAGCGCCATCTGTCTTGCCGTAACTCCGCCGGCCGAGACCGACGACGCGGCACGCATCATTCAGAGCGCTCTGCAGCCATCTTCGATTCAAGGCAACCTGCGGCAGCTCACGGATGAAATCGGCGGTCGCGTGCCCGGCACGCCCGCCATGCAGCGCGCGGTGGAGTGGGGCGTGCAGATGTTGAAGGCTGCTGGCGCGGATGGAGTTCACACCGAGGAGTTCACCATTCCGCATTCCTGGGCGGAGGGCGCGACCGAGATGACCGTCAGCGCCACGGGGACAGCGCTCGATCCCAAGCTTACCCAGATTCCCAAAGTCGAGTTCCGCGTGCGCTGCGTTTCCATCGCATGGGCGCCTGCGCTCGCTCCGGTGAAGCATGTGCCGGTTGTCGATGTTGGCAATGGCAGTGCCGATGAATTCAAAAAGGCTGGCGACATCTCAGGGAAAATCGTACTCGTCCATTCCGTTGTGCTGAAGACCTGGGACGATCTATTCGCCGAATACTCGAAGGCCCCGCCAGTGATCACCGCGGCCCTGGCCGGCAAGGCGAGAGCTGTGGCTTTTATCGCTACGCGGGAGCACGATATTCTTTACCGGCACACGAATTCTTTCGCTGGTGAAATCGACCGCATCCCTCAAGTTCTGGTGGCCCGCGAAGACGGAGAGCGCATCGGACGCCTGCTCGCCTCGGGCCACCCGGTATGGGCGGACTTGAGCATTCCCAATCAAATCGGCGGCCCGATCAAAGCGGAAAACGTGGTTGCCGAAATCAAGGGAAGTGAGAAGCCCGAGGAATTTGTGATTCTCGGCGCGCACCTCGACTCCTGGGAACTCGGCACGGGCGCTCTCGACAATGGCTGCAACGCGGCGCTGGTGGGGGATGCGCTAAGGGCGATAAAAGCCTCCGGACTGATGTCGCGCCGCTCCATCCGCTTCATTCTCTTTTCCGGCGAAGAGGAAGGTTTGCTCGGTTCGCGCGCTTATGCCACCGCGCACCGGCCTGAACTCGATAAGGCGGCCGGCGTCATCATCTACGATTCCGGCACGGGCACGACTACCGGATTTGCGACCGGTGGCCGTAAGGACGTTCTCGATACCACCAGGCGCATTATCGCGCCCCTCCGGCAGTTCGGCGTCACCGAACTGAAGACCGACATGGAATGGGGCACCGACCATTTCGATTTCATGCTGGAAGGCGTCCCGACGTTCGTCGCGGATCAAGAGGAGGCGAACTATCTGGAAAACTACCACGCTGTCTCCGATACCTACGACAAGGTGGACTTTGTACTGCTCAAGAAACACGTAGCTGAGGCCGCCGAGTTTGCCTTTGCCCTGGCCAATCTTCCGGAGAAGATCGGTCCCCGCTTTACGCGGGCGCAGATTGAACAGTCCATGCACGAAACTGGCTCTGACCAGATGTTCAAGGCGGCGGGCATGTGGGATGCGTGGGAGAGTGGAAACCTGGGCCGGCAGAAGTAGAACCTATTGTTGATTGTGTGATTTTTGATTGTTGATTGAGCACTCCTGGTTGCGCCGGTTTCTCAATCAATAATCGGCAATCAACAATCGGCAATTCCTAATTTCGCAAACGGACTTCCTTTGCTCTATTTCTGGATGCTCTTCAATCTTTTCGCGCTCGGCCTGCTGGCGTTGGATCTCCGTGTCTTCCATCGCCGTGGCGGCGTGGTGCGCTCCCGGGAGGCGCTCGCTCAAAGCGCCATGTGGTTCGGCCTGGCGGCAGCCTTCGCGGGATTGGTTTTCCTCTGGCAAGGCCGTCAGGTCGCCGTCGAGTTCGTCACCGGCTACATACTCGAACTCTCTCTCAGCGTCGACAATCTTTTCATCTTCCTCGTAATCTTCCGCTACTTCGCCGTGCCCGAAGAGTACCAGCACCGCGTTCTATTTTGGGGAATTCTCGGCGCGCTGGTGATGCGCGGTTTCTTCATTCTTGCCGGTGTCGGCCTCATCCATCGCTTCCACTGGATTTTCTACTGCCTCGGGGCGCTTCTCATTTATAGCGGCGTCCGGCTTGGATTCGCCGGCGAACACCAGGTTAATCCTGCGAAGAACCCCGCCGTGAGGGCTCTGCGCCGTTTAATACCGGTCACGGATAATTACCAGGGAGGCAGCTTCTTTGTGCATGGCTGGAAAGGGAATCCGGGCCTTTACGCTACGCCCTTGCTTGTAGTCCTGGCGGTAATCGAGAGCACGGATTTGCTTTTCGCCGTCGATTCGATTCCCGCGGTGCTCGCTATCACGCTGAATGCTTTCATCGTCTATACATCGAATGTCTTTGCGATCCTCGGTCTGCGCTCGCTGTTCTTCGCGGTTTCTGGATTGATGAAAGCTTTCCGGTTTCTTCACACCGGGCTGGCGCTGATTTTGATCCTGATGGGCTTGAAGATGATCGCAGCGAACTATTTCAAGGTGCCGACCTTGGCCATGCTGGGCGTGGTGGCGGGAATTCTGACGGTTTCGATTGTGGCCTCGATAACCTTGCCTGTAAGGTCGCGGTGAGAAAATTGTCGATTGTTCAAACAAATCTCAGGCTCTCTCCTTTGAACACGGAGTGCTTCAGGAACTTCTTGTCATCGTGCATGGGATAGTCCGTGCGATAATGCGCGCCCCGGCTTTCCTCGCGGGCCAGCGCGGCTCGAACCACGAGCAGCCCGGCGAGATGAAGGTTCGCCGCTTCCCAGGCCCGCCGCGTGCGCGGATGCGCCACTCTCGGGGCAAGCGCCTCCAGCGCCTTGATCGCGTCCTGCATCCCCGCCCGCATCCGCACAATGCCGGCGTTCTTCCACATAATGTCTTGAATCTGGGCGATCAACTCTTCGACTCCCGCGTCCACCGGCCCGTTCTGCGAGGCGGCCTTCCTGGGGGCGCTCACTGATCTCCGTGGCTGTTTTAATTCCTCCCGCATGGCCTTGCCCGCACGTGCCCCATACACCAAGCCTTCCAGCAGCGAATTGCTGGGCAATCGGTTCGCGCCGTGGACGCCGGTTGCGGCTGCCTCGCCCGCGGCGTAGAGACCGGCGAGGTTAGTCTTACCTTGCAAGTCTGTGCGTACTCCGCCCATCGAATAGTGCGTTGCGGGACGAATCGGAATCAGATCTTCAGTGATGTCGATGTTGTATCGCAGGCAGGTCTCGTAAACTCTCGGGAAGCGCTTTTGCACTTGGCCGGCTTTGAGGTGTGTTAGGTCGAGGTAGATGTATGGATCCTTAACGTGGCTAACTTCCATCTCATGCATAATGGCGCGCGCCACCAAATCGCGCGGAGCCAGCTCCGCCAGGGGATGGTATTTTCCCATGAAGCGGTCCATCTCAATGTTGCGCAGATATGCGCCTTCGCCGCGTAGCGCATCCGGGAGGAGGAAGCGAGGCGCCTTCTTCAAATACAAGACAGTAGGATGAAACTGGATAAACTCCATGTCGCTGACTTCCGCGCCCGCGCTGTAGGCCATTGCGATGCCGTCTCCCGTGGCGGCCTCGGGATTGGTCGTATTGCGATATAGCTGCCCCATGCCTCCCGTGGCCAGCAAAACCGCCGAGCACACGACCTGTTCGGGCAACCCTTTCTCGCCGATCGTTGAAACGCCGGTCACGCAGCCGCTTTCGGCGTGGAGATCGGTGGAAAATTCGTACTCTCGAATTGAAATATGCTTAAGTGTCTGCGCCTTGGCATAGAGCGTCCTCAGGATTTCGCGACCAGTAGAATTGCCCTGCGCGTGCAGAATGCGGTTGTGGTGCTGTGCGCCTTCCTGTCCGAAGACCAGCTTGGTTCCACTCCGACTGCTCTGAGTTCCCCAGGCGATCAACTCTTCGATGCGCTTGGGCCCCTCCTCTACCAATGTTTTCGCCGCTTCCGGAAGGCACAAGCCATCGCCGGCTATCAGCGTGTCCTGCAGGTGCAGACTGACCTCGTCTTCGTCGTTGCGCGCGGCCGCGATGCCGCTTTGCGCATGCTCCGGATTGGAATCCCTTTCTTTCGCCAGCACCAATACGCGTCCCGCGCTCGCCAATTCGATGGCGGCACGCAGGCCGGCAACACCCGCGCCTATCACCACAAAATCGGTCTCGGCTGGAAGACCTTTCATAGACCGCAAATGGTAACACTTCCGGGGCAAACTCCACCAAAACCTCCAGCGCCCATAGGCTATTATGGAAGTCCATGGCGCAAGTCACTATCCATGTCCCGCCGCGTCCCTATCAGGCTCGCATTGAGAACGGCTTACTGGCGCGGGCCGGAGCTTTGCTGGCGGAACTTCTGCCACAGGCCAGTAAGGTTTTTGTAATCACGGTTCCTCCGGTGCGCCGCCGTTGGGGTGCGAAATTGCTGAACTCGCTGGCTGCCGCGGGCTTCAAACCCCAGGTTGTGCAGATGCCGGACGGAGAGCCTGCCAAGAAGTTGGCCACCATTGAAACGCTCTCCGAAAGATTGGTTCGCCTGGGCGCCGACCGCAAAGCTGTTCTGATCGCCCTCGGCGGAGGCGTGGTGGGCAACGTCACCGGCTTGCTCGCTTCCCTCTACATGCGGGGCGTGGAATTGATTCAAATTCCCACTACAGTCCTGGCCCAGGTGGATGCATCGGTTGGCGGCAAAACGGGAGTGAACCTCGGCGCTGGAAAGAATCTGCTCGGGACGTATCATCATCCGCGCGTGGTTCTCATCGATCCGGAAGTACTCCACACTCTTTCTGACCGCGCCTATCGCGCCGGCCTGTATGAGGCGCTCAAGTGCGGCGTCATCGGGGATCTCGATCTTTTCCTGCGCTTCGAACAGAAACGCGCTCAGATCCTGAAGCGCGATCCCGTCGAGGTTGAAGGCCTCATTGCCCAGAGCGTGAAGCTGAAAGCTGAAATTGTATCCGCCGATGAACACGAGGGCGGCTTACGGCGCGTTCTCAACCTTGGTCACACCATCGGCCATGCGCTGGAGGCGGAAACCGGTTATCGAACCCTTCTTCACGGCGAGGCCGTGGCCTGGGGAATGATCGCCGCCACCAATATCGCACTCGCCGTGGGGCGCACGGACAGCGTGACCGCCGGCCGGATTGCCGACGCCGTGCTCAGTCTGGGCCGCTTGCCGGAGCTGAAGGTAAGCGCCCGCAAGATTCTCACGCGCTTGCAGGCGGACAAGAAAACGCAAAATGGCACTGTACATTTTGTTTTGCCCCGGGAAATCGGAAAGGTCGAAATTGCCTCCGATGTGCCGGACAAAGTCGTCGTGGATGCTATCGAAGAATTGCGCCGCTTATCCCATGGCGGCTGGGTCTGGAAGAAATGAGTCGAGCGGCGAACCCTCGACGGTCGATAGCAGTCGGCGCCGCTCCGGAAGGCGCGAGCGACGCCCGATCTGCGGCGCGCGCCGTCCGCGAGATGTTTACCTCGATCGCTCCACGCTACGATTTGTTGAACCACGTGTTGTCATGCAACGTGGATCGCCTCTGGTGGCGGCGCACCGCTCGCACCTTCGCGCCGATTCTTGCCCAATCGGACTGCCGGGTTCTGGACCTCTGCTGCGGCACCGGCGACATGACCTTCGCCTTACGCAAACAGGCAGCGAAAGGTAGTCCGGAGATTTGGGGCGCCGATTTTTCCCATGCCATGCTGCAGCACGCCCGGTCGAAGTCTCACGACAAGGCTGCGGAAATCGGCAAGCCTCCAATCCCGCGCTGGATCGAGGCCGATGCGCTTTGCCTTCCTTTTCCCGGCCAGCACTTTAACCTCGTTACCTCGGCATTCGGCTTCCGCAATGTCGCCGACTACGATGCCAGCCTGCGCGAGATTGTACGCGTGCTCAAGCACGGAGGCGAGTGCGGCATACTCGACTTCAGTGAGCCCCAAGGCCTGATCGGCCCTCTATATCGCTTTTACTTCAAGCAAATCCTGCCCCGTGTTGGCACCATGATTTCCGGCGTGCGCGGCCCCTACGCGTATCTGCCCATTCGGTCGAGCGTTTCCCCCAGCCACAGGAAATGCTGGAGCGCATGCGCGGCGCCGGTTTCCGCGAAGCCAGTTGGATGCCTTACACCTTCGGCATCGCTGGACTGTATCGCGGAAAGAAATGAGAGAGGGGCGGGAAGGGAAGCTTACTTCGCGGTTTGGCCGGGCGCACCCTGCGCAGGGGCGTGCCCAGGCTTGAAGCTGTCGGCGAAGGCCTCCGCGACCGTGTAATGCATCACCTTTTCATACTCCTTGCCGAGGAACTGCTGCAGCCGGCGCGTATCCATGATGTACTGGCCGCTCATGTAGGGCAGGGCTTCCGGCGGAATCGCCGAGATCTGCCGCTTCCATAGAAATTGCAACACCAGCCGCATGGCCCATTTTCCGGGCACACGCACCAGTTTTGCCTTCGCCATTTCGATGCAGCGGCCGAAGGTAAGCGGCTCACCGCATCCTGCGACATTCAGAATCGTCAGCCGTTGCGGCTCCGCCGGTGCAAGATATGCGCGATGAGCCGCGCCATATCGCTCCACGTGTATGAATTGAATCTTGTTGTCGAGATACTGTCTGTCCGCGCGGCAGCATGCAGGGCAGCCAGCTTCCCCTCACCGCGCATCTTTTCCGCTCGCGCGCTCTTGCCGTTGGGCGTTCCCGCGAAACGCTCCCAGCAGGTAGTTTTCCACGCTCGCGCCGGCAAAAATGTGCGGACGGAGAATGTACACGCTGCACCCGCGCAGCGCGGAAAAGCGTTTCTGAACCACCTCGTCGCTTTGCTTTTTGTGGATCGCGTAGGGCAAGGTGTGCGCCGCCATGGGCGATTCTTCCCGTCGCCGGCAATGCGAGGCTGGGTCCATAGACCGAAACACTGCTGGGAAAAAGGAATTGTTTGATGCCAAAGTCCGTGGTGCGGTTCGCCTCCGTGATCGCCCTCGATCACACGAGCCGTGCCGGCCACATTAAATCCGCCACATACGCTCGGGGTCGAGCACGCCCGAGCGAACCGGATCGATCACGAACTGCTGCGCGATACGCGGCCGGCGTCGGTCGTGCACCTTGCGTTCGTGATCGATCCGGTCCGCTCGGGCGTGCTCGACCCCGAGCGTATGTGGCAGATTAATGTGGCCGGCACGGCTCGTGTGATGGAGGCCATCACGGAGGCGAACCGCACCACGGACTTTGGCATCAAACAATTCCTTTTTCCCAGCAGTGTTTCGGTCTATGGACCCAGCCTCGCATTGCCGGCGACGGAAGAATCGCCCATGGCGGCGCACACCTTGCCCTACGCGATCCACAAAAAGCAAAGCGACGAGGTGGTTCAGCAACGCTCTTCCGCGCTGCGCGGGTGCAGCGTGTACATTCTCCGTCCGCACATTTTTGCCGGCGCCAGCGTGGAAAACTACCTGCTGGGAGCGTTTCGCGGAACGCCCAACGGCAAGAGCGCGCGAGCGGAAAAGATGCGCGGTGAGGGGAAGCGGCTGCCCTGCATGCTGCCGCGCGGACAACAGTATCTCGACAACAAGATTCAATTCATACACGTGGACGATATGGCGCGGCTCATCGCGCATATCTTGCACCGGGGCCCGGAGCCGCAACGGCTGACGATTCTGAATGTCGCAGGATGCGGTGAGCCGCTTACCTTCGGCCGCTGCATCGAAATGGCGAAGGCAAAACTGGTGCGTGTGCCCGGAAAATGGGCCATGCGGCTGGTGTTGCAATTTCTATGGAAGCGGCAGATCTCGGCGATTCCGCCGGAAGCCCTGCCCTACATGAGCGGCCAGTACATCATGGATACGCGCCGGCTGCAGCAGTTCCTCGGCAAGGAGTATGAAAAGGTGATGCATTACACGGTCGCGGAGGCCTTCGCCGACAGCTTCAAGCCTGGGCACGCCCCTGCGCAGGGTGCGCCCGGCCAAACCGCGAAGTAAGCTTCCCTTCCCGCCCCTCTCTCATTTCTTTCCGCGATACAGTCCAGCGATGCCGAAGGTGTAAGGCATCCAACTGGCTTCGCGGAAACCGGCGCCGCGCATGCGCTCCAGCATTTCCTGTGGCTGGGGGAAACGCTCGACCGAATGGGGCAGATACGCGTAGGGGCCGCGCACGCCGGAAATCATGGTGCCAACACGGGGCAGGATTTGCTTGAAGTAAAAGCGATATAGAGGGCCGATCAGGCCTTGGGGCTCACTGAAGTCGAGTATGCCGCACTCGCCTCCGTGCTTGAGCACGCGTACAATCTCGCGCAGGCTGGCATCGTAGTCGGCGACATTGCGGAAGCCGAATGCCGAGGTAACGAGGTTAAAGTGCTGGCCGGGAAAAGGAAGGCAAAGCGCATCGGCCTCGATCCAGCGCGGGATTGGAGGCTTGCCGATTTCCGCAGCCTTGTCGTGAGACTTCGACCGGGCGTGCTGCAGCATGGCATGGGAAAAATCGGCGCCCCAAATCTCCGGACTACCTTTCGCTGCCTGTTTGCGTAAGGCGAAGGTCATGTCGCCGGTGCCGCAGCAGAGGTCCAGAACCCGGCAGTCCGATTGGGCAAGAATCGGCGCGAAGGTGCGAGCGGTGCGCCGCCACCAGAGGCGATCCACGTTGCATGACAACACGTGGTTCAACAAATCGTAGCGTGGAGCGATCGAGGTAAACATCTCGCGGACGGCGCGCGCCGCAGATCGGGCGTCGCTCGCGCCTTCCGGAGCGGCGCCGACTGCTATCGACCGTCGAGGGTTCGCCGCTCGACTCATTTCTTCCAGACCCAGCCGCCATGGGATAAGCGGCGCAATTCTTCGATAGCATCCACGACGACTTTGTCCGGCACATCGGAGGCAATTTCGACCTTTCCGATTTCCCGGGGCAAAACAAAATGTACAGTGCCATTTTGCGTTTTCTTGTCCGCCTGCAAGCGCGTGAGAATCTTGCGGGCGCTTACCTTCAGCTCCGGCAAGCGGCCCAGACTGAGCACGGCGTCGGCAATCCGGCCGGCGGTCACGCTGTCCGTGCGCCCCACGGCGAGTGCGATATTGGTGGCGGCGATCATTCCCCAGGCCACGGCCTCGCCGTGAAGAAGGGTTCGATAACCGGTTTCCGCCTCCAGCGCATGGCCGATGGTGTGACCAAGGTTGAGAACGCGCCGTAAGCCGCCCTCGTGTTCATCGGCGGATACAATTTCAGCTTTCAGCTTCACGCTCTGGGCAATGAGGCCTTCAACCTCGACGGGATCGCGCTTCAGGATCTGAGCGCGTTTCTGTTCGAAGCGCAGGAAAAGATCGAGATCCCCGATGACGCCGCACTTGAGCGCCTCATACAGGCCGGCGCGATAGGCGCGGTCAGAAAGAGTGTGGAGTACTTCCGGATCGATGAGAACCACGCGCGGATGATGATACGTCCCGAGCAGATTCTTTCCAGCGCCGAGGTTCACTCCCGTTTTGCCGCCAACCGATGCATCCACCTGGGCCAGGACTGTAGTGGGAATTTGAATCAATTCCACGCCCCGCATGTAGAGGGAAGCGAGCAAGCCGGTGACGTCGCCCACCACGCCTCCGCCGAGGGCGATCAGAACAGCTTTGCGGTCGGCGCCCAGGCGAACCAATCTTTCGGAGAGCGTTTCAATGGTGGCCAACTTCTTGGCAGGCTCTCCGTCCGGCATCTGCACAACCTGGGGTTTGAAGCCCGCGGCAGCCAGCGAGTTCAGCAATTTCGCACCCCAACGGCGGCGCACCGGAGGAACCGTGATTACAAAAACCTTACTGGCCTGTGGCAGAAGTTCCGCCAGCAAAGCTCCGGCCCGCGCCAGTAAGCCGTTCTCAATGCGAGCCTGATAGGGACGCGGCGGGACATGGATAGTGACTTGCGCCATGGACTTCCATAATAGCCTATGGGCGCTGGAGGTTTTGGTGGAGTTTGCCCCGGAAGTGTTACCATTTGCGGTCTATGAAAGGTCTTCCAGCCGAGACCGATTTTGTGGTGATAGGCGCGGGTGTTGCCGGCCTGCGTGCCGCCATCGAATTGGCGAGCGCGGGACGCGTATTGGTGCTGGCGAAAGAAAGGGATTCCAATCCGGAGCATGCGCAAAGCGGCATCGCGGCCGCGCGCAACGACGAAGACAAGGTCAGTCTGCACCTGCAGGACACGCTGATAGCCGGCGATGGCTTGTGCCTTCCGGAAGCGGCGAAAACATTGGTAGAGGAGGGGCCCAAGCGCATCGAAGAGTTGATCGCCTGGGGAACTCAGAGCAGTCGGAGTGGAACCAAGCTGGTCTTCGGACAGGAAGGCGCACAGCACCACAACCGCATTCTGCACGCGCAGGGCAATTCTACTGGTCGCGAAATCCTGAGGACGCTCTATGCCAAGGCGCAGACACTTAAGCATATTTCAATTCGAGAGTACGAATTTTCCACCGATCTCCACGCCGAAAGCGGCTGCGTGACCGGCGTTTCAACGATCGGCGAGAAAGGGTTGCCCGAACAGGTCGTGTGCTCGGCGGTTTTGCTGGCCACGGGAGGCATGGGGCAGCTATATCGCAATACGACCAATCCCGAGGCCGCCACGGGAGACGGCATCGCAATGGCCTACAGCGCGGGCGCGGAAGTCAGCGACATGGAGTTTATCCAGTTTCATCCTACTGTCTTGTATTTGAAGAAGGCGCCTCGCTTCCTCCTCCCGGATGCGCTACGCGGCGAAGGCGCATATCTGCGCAACATTGAGATGGACCGCTTCATGGGAAAATACCATCCCCTGGCGGAGCTGGCTCCGCGCGATTTGGTGGCGCGCGCCATTATGCATGAGATGGAAGTTAGCCACGTTAAGGATCCATACATCTACCTCGACCTAACACACCTCAAAGCCGGCCAAGTGCAAAAGCGCTTCCCGAGAGTTTACGAGACCTGCCTGCGATACAACATCGACATCACTGAAGATCTGATTCCGATTCGTCCCGCAACGCACTATTCGATGGGCGGAGTACGCACAGACTTGCAAGGTAAGACTAACCTCGCCGGTCTCTACGCCGCGGGCGAGGCAGCCGCAACCGGCGTCCACGGCGCGAACCGATTGCCCAGCAATTCGCTGCTGGAAGGCTTGGTGTATGGGGCACGTGCGGGCAAGGCCATGCGGGAGGAATTAAAACAGCCACGGAGATCAGTGAGCGCCCCCAGGAAGGCCGCCTCGCAGAACGGGCCGGTGGACGCGGGAGTCGAAGAGTTGATCGCCCAGATTCAAGACATTATGTGGAAGAACGCCGGCATTGTGCGGATGCGGGCGGGGATGCAGGACGCGATCAAGGCGCTGGAGGCGCTTGCCCCGAGAGTGGCGCATCCGCGCACGCGGCGGGCCTGGGAAGCGGCGAACCTTCATCTCGCCGGGCTGCTCGTGGTTCGAGCCGCGCTGGCCCGCGAGGAAAGCCGGGGCGCGCATTATCGCACGGACTATCCCATGCACGATGACAAGAAGTTCCTGAAGCACTCCGTGTTCAAAGGAGAGAGCCTGAGATTTGTTTGAACAATCGACGATTTTCTCACCGCGACCTTACAGGCAAGGTTATCGAGGCCACAATCGAAACCGTCAGAATTCCCGCCACCACGCCCAGCATGGCCAAGGTCGGCACCTTGAAATAGTTCGCTGCGATCATCTTCAAGCCCATCAGGATCAAAATCAGCGCCAGCCCGGTGTGAAGAAACCGGAAAGCTTTCATCAATCCAGAAACCGCGAAGAACAGCGAGCGCAGACCGAGGATCGCAAAGACATTCGATGTATAGACGATGAAAGCATTCAGCGTGATAGCGAGCACCGCGGGAATGAATCGACGGCGAAAAGCAAATCCGTGCTCTCGATTACCGCCAGGACTACAAGCAAGGGCGTAGCGTAAAGGCCCGGATTCCCTTTCCAGCCATGCACAAAGAAGCTGCCTCCCTGGTAATTATCCGTGACCGGTATTAAACGGCGCCAGAGCCCTCACGGCGGGGTTCTTCGCAGGATTAACCTGGTGTTCGCCGGCGAATCCAAGCCGGACGCCGCTATAAATGAGAAGCGCCCCGAGGCAGTAGAAAATCCAGTGGAAGCGATGGATGAGGCCGACACCGGCAAGAATGAAGAAACCGCGCATCACCAGCGCGCCGAGAGTTCCCCAAAATAGAACGCGGTGCTGGTACTCTTCGGGCACGGCGAAGTAGCGGAAGATTACGAGGAAGATGAAAAGATTGTCAACGCTGAGAGAGAGTTCGAGTATGTAGCCGGTGACGAACTCGACGGCGACCTGACGGCCTTGCCAGAGGAAAACCAATCCCGCGAAGGCTGCCGCAGGCCGAACCACATGGCGCTTTGAGCGAGCGCCTCCCCGGGAGCGCACCACACCGCCACGGCGATGGAAGAAGCGGCGATCCAACGCCAGCAGGCCGAGCGCGAAAAGATTTGAAGAGCATCCAGAAATAGAGCAAAGGAAGTCCGTTTGCGAAATTAGGAATTGCCGATTGTTGATTGCCGATTATTGATTGAGAAACCGGCGCAACCAGGAGTGCTCAATCAACAATCAAAAATCACACAATCAACAATAGGTTCTACTTCTGCCGGCCCAGGTTTCCACTCTCCACGCATCCT
>CAVTGH010000006.1:0-244513 GCA_963734215.1 uncultured Acidobacteriaceae bacterium
CTGAACCTGTCGGGTTCACCCAGCGTCAGCGAACTACTGCAGCAAACCAAGGCGCAGTCACTCGCGGCACAGCGGCATCAGGATATCCCCTTTGAGCAAGTGGTAGAACTGGCCCAACCGGTGCGCAGCTTGGCCCACAGTCCTCTGTTCCAGGTGATGTTTGTCTGGCAGAACGCGACGGAAGCCAGGCTGGAGTTGCCGGGGCTGGAAGTGCAACCGCTGCCTTCCGCTTCCCACCGGGTGGCGAAGTTCGATCTCACGCTTTCGCTGCAGGAAGTGGGCGAAAGGATTGTGGGAGCGCTGGAGTACGCCACAGCTTTGTATGAACGATCGACCCTTGAGCGCTATCGAGAATACTTCCTCAGGTTAGTGGAAGCTATGGTCGCCGACGATGCCCAAACCATCGATCGTCTGCCCATGGTCAGCGAGGGGGAGCGGGAACGGGTTCTGTACGAGTGGAACGCGACAGAACGGGAGTATCCGCGGGACAAGTGTGTGCATGAGTTGTTTGAGGAGCAGGTGCGTAGGAGTCCGGAGGCAGCGGCGGTGGTGTTTGAAGAGGAGGAACTGAGCTATGGGGAGCTGAATGCCCGAGCCAACCGGCTGGCGCACTATCTCCGGGAGTTGGGGGTCGGGGCGGAGACCCGCATCGGTCTGATGGTGGAGCGGAGCATCGAGATGGTGGTCGGCTTGCTGGGTGTGCTGAAGGCGGGAGCGGCCTATGTGCCGCTCGATTCCGGTTCTGCCCGCGAACGGCTGAAGTACATGCTAGAGGACAGCGGAGCGAGGCTGGTGCTGACCAGCAGGAGCTTGTCGCCGATGATAAGAGAGGTTGCAGGCCCGGAAGTGCTGCTGATGGAAGCAGAAGAGTGGCACCGCTATGGCAGTGAAGATTCTCCGGTAAGTATAGAACCGGCGCAACTGGCCTATGTGATCTACACCTCTGGATCAACCGGACGGCCGAAGGGAGTGGGGGTGGAGCATCGTCAGCTGGTGAACTATGTCCGGGCAATCGGAGAGAGGCTGCAGATTGAGGCTGGCATGAGACTGGGCCTGGTATCCACTTATGCCGCGGATTTGGGATACACGATGATCTTTCCTGCGCTCTGTTATGGAGGTTGTTTGGACGTGGTGGATGCCGGCCGGGTATTAGATGCAAGCAAGCTGGAAGAACATTTCTCCCGGCACCCGATCGATTATTTGAAGATCGTGCCTTCGCACTTATGGGCGCTATTGAATAGCAGTGAGGGGAGCGGCTTGTTGCCGCGGCGGTGGTTGATACTGGGCGGAGAGGCGTCGAGTTGGGATCTGATTCAGCAGGTCAAACAAAGAGGGGGAGGGTGTCGGGTTCTAAATCATTATGGGCCGACCGAGACGACGGTTGGGGTTCTAACGTACGACACGACGCAGAATGACGGAGAACCGCAGGTGGGAGGAATGGTGCCCATCGGACGACCGTTGAGCAATGGAAAGGTATATGTCTTGGATAGTGAATTAAATCCGGTTGGGGTTGGGGTAAGTGGAGAGATCTATATCGGAGGCGCAGGAGTCGCACGTGGGTATTTGAAGCGCGCAGAGTTGACGGCGGAAAAATTTTTGGCGAATCCATACAGCGTGGAGGCCGGTGGGCGGATGTACCGGACGGGGGATTTAGGGAGGTATTTAGAGAACGGGAACATCGAGTTTTTGGGGCGGAAGGATCATCAAGTGAAGATCCGAGGATTCCGTGTGGAGTTGGGGGAGATCGAAGCAGCCTTGGTGGAGCATCCGAAAATACGGCAGGCGGTGGTGCTGGCGCGGGAAGACGAGCCCGGGGATAAGCGGCTGGTGGCTTATGTGGTGGCCGACCAGGAGGCCGAGGAGGGCGACAGCGGGAACAAGAAAGCAGGGCTGCGGATCAGCGAACTGCGGGAGCACATGCTCGGTAAGTTGCCGGAATATATGGTGCCAAGCGCGTATATGCAGTTGGAGAAGTTACCGCTGACCCACAATGGGAAGATTGACCGGAAGAACCTGCCACAATCGGATCCGAATACGCCCGAGCAAGAACAAGAATATGTGGGACCGCAAGATGCCACACAAGAAACTCTTTGCCGGCTGTGGCAAGAAGTATTGCGGCGGGAACGCGTGGGAATTCACGACAATTTTTTTATGATCGGTGGGCATTCCCTCCTGGCCGTGCAGGTAATCTCGCGGATCAAGTCAGCATTCGCCATCGAGATGCCCCTTAGCGTGATATTTGTGGCACCGACGGTAGCGAGAATGGCCAAAGAAATCGCGGTGTTGAACGGGCACGAACAGCCGCAGTCATCGCCGGTACTGGTAAGCATCCAACCTCAGGGTTCACGAGCCCCCTTCTTCTGCGTACACGCCGTTGGCGGACAAGTGATCAGTTATGCGGAACTTTCACAAGAGATGGGCTTGGAGCAGCCTTTTTACGGGTTGCAGTCGCCTCCCGCAAATTTTTCTCCGGAGTCGGACATAAGCATCGAGCAAATGGCTACTCTGTACAACCGGGAAATTCGCAGTGTCCAGCCAGTCGGCCCTTATCTACTGAGTGGCTGGTCTATGGGAGGATTGGTAGCGTGGGAAATGGCGCAACAACTGATAAAAGAAGGTGAGATTATAAGCTTGCTCGCACTCATAGATACTGCTCCGCCACCCAAGTATCGGGAAGCTGATGATAGAGCTGATGAGATATCCATGCTCGCCCGTTTCGCTCTGGACATGAGCCGGTTGGTCGGCAGGGACCCTCGGCCTTTGGTGGAACAATTTTTACAGGCGGCCGAGCAAGACCAATGGAAGATGGTGCAAGAAACTCTGACCAGCTATGGCGTGCTGGCACCGAAGACAGCCCATGCCGAAATGACTGCTTTACTGGATGTATATACCCGGAATTTCCGCGCCATGAATAACTATTCTATCCACACCAGTAAACAAGCGGTGGTTTACTTTCGAGCGTCCGAGACGCCAGAGCGTTTCTCCAAGTTATGGACAAAATGGTCAGGCGGAGGCACTCAGTTCCATTTGGTTCCTGGAGATCATTTCACAATGCTGAGGCGGCCGAATGTACGCATCATCGCCGAGACCTTGCAGCGTTCTATATCGATGAACAGCAACAACGAGTCGCGGGCTGTGAGTCCGGAAATGAGCCCCCGTGAGTTGATAGACATCGAAAGTTAGCACACACCGTGAAAATTAATTCCTTTCTGGACGGAGTGTTTTGCGTTATTTTATGATTTATTGGGCTGACTGAAGGGTTTCGATGACCACGTTATTGCAGGATATGCGGTGTGGACTGCGGCTGCTTTTGAAGAGTCCCGGTTTTACCATCGTAGCGATGCTTTCCCTGGCTTTGGGCGTGGGCGCGAACACGGCAATTTTTAGCATCGTGAACGCGGTTTTGTTGCGTTCGCTTCCTTTTTCGCACCCGGACCGGTTGGTGAAGATCGTGGCCAACAATCGGGGGGTGGGGGCGCAGGATATTGGACTCTCCGTTCCCGAACTGGACGATCTTAGATTAAAGGCAGGCGTCTTTGAGCAAGTGTCCGCTATAAACGCAGGCGACACTAATTTGACCGGCGCAGAGCGTCCGCAACGTCACCAAGTAGCGGTTGTGAGTCCTAACTATTTTTCCATGCTCGGCGCCTCAGCGCACATCGGACGAGTGTTTGGCCCTAGCGACGAGGTGCCGGGTTTCGCTGAAGCGGCCGTGATCAGCGATAGTCTGTGGGCCAGCGGGTTCGGCAGAGATCCCGGAATTCTGGGGCGAAGGGTGCAACTCGACAATGATCCCTACACAATTGTCGGCGTTCTTCCCCCCGGATTCCGCCATCCGGGCACCACTGTCACAGATGTCGAAATATGGGTGGCATGCGGATTCAGGGCCGATCCCTACCCGAAACCTGATCGCAGCCTGCGGGTAGCGCCCGGAGCGATCGGGCTTTTGAAGCCTGGAATCAGCCGGGAGCAGGCGCAATCGAGGTTGGACGCGTTCGCGTCCCAGCTGCGGGCGGAATACGCCACCGACTATCCGGCGGGGTCGGGCTGGTCGATTGAGGTGGAGCCGTTGCAGGAGTCGCTGGTGGGCAATGTCCGGCCCATGTTGTTGGTGCTGATGGGCGCGGTGGTGCTGATTATTCTACTGGCCTCAGTCAACGTGGCGAACCTTCTCCTGGCGCGGGCTTCGGGAAGGCAGCGGGAGATGGCCGTGCGGCTGGCCATGGGAGCGACCCGCTCGCGCATGATTCGTCAAATGCTCACCGAGTCGATGATTCTCTCTCTGGTCTCCGGCATGGTCGGTGTCCTGACCGCAATGGCAGCTTTGCATTTTGTACAGTTTCTACCCGCCCGAATTCCCCGGCTGGCCGAAGTTCAGGTGGACTGGATGGTGCTGGCTTTCGCCTTGCTGGTTTCCCTTCTTGCCGGGCTCGGTTTCGGATTGGTTCCGGCCCTTCAATCTTCGAAGGCCGAAATTGCAGTAGCCATTCGGGAAGGAGCCCGAGGCTCGGGCACCAGTGGTAAAACCAACCGGTTACGCGGTCTGCTGATCGCATCAGAATCTGCCCTGGCGGTGGTGCTAATGGTGGGGGCGGGGCTGCTGTTGCGCACGTTCTGGGGACTGCTGCAGGAAAATCCTGGTTTCAATCCGTCGAGAATTGTTGCTGCCAATCTCAATTTTCCGGCGCCCAACAATCCTGATATGGATCGCTACGCCAAGCCCGAAATTTTGAACTCTTTCGTGCGGGAGGCTGTGCGCCGCGTGAGTGCCATCCCGGGAGTTGACCTCGCTTCCATGACCACTGATTTACCAGTCACCCACTTGTCGCGGCGACGCGCCGTCAATATTGAGGACCGTCCGGACGAATCTGGCAAAGGTCTGTTTTCTGAAATCACCAGTGTGACTCCTGAGTATTTCAAGGTGTTACAGGCTTCGTTAGTACGCGGACGTTACTTCACGGAAGACGATGATACCGGCAAACAGCCGGTGGCAATCGTCGATGAAAGCACAGCTCGTACCTACTGGCCGGACCGCGATCCCATTGGCCGCCGTTTGAGCATGAGGAGCTTTAGGGGCGCAGCCAACCCGCCGTGGTGCACCGTGGTTGGAGTGATCAAGGACATCAAGAGTGATGGCCTCGACCAATCCGGAGCTCCCCACATCTACCGACCGATCTACCAGTTTCCAGGACCCAGGTCTTTGTCTTTAAGCGTGACCGTCCGGACCTCTTTATCTGCTACCAGCCTGGAGCCGCAGATACGCCGTGAGATACAGGCAGTCGATCCAGATCTGCCGGTATTCAACGTACGTACGATGAATGAGGTCATTGACGGTTCTCTGGCTTCGCGCCGCTTCTCCGCGGAGTTGGTGGGGGTATTTGCCGTGGTGGCGCTTCTGCTGGCTTCTGTTGGGATTTATGGATTGCTGGCGTACTTCGTAGGACAACGCTCGCAAGAGATCGGCGTACGTATCGCCTTAGGAGCCCAGCGAAGTCATATTCTCAAGCTGGTCTTGACTCAGGGGGCGTTGCTTGCTGGCGTCGGTGTCTGCGTCGGACTCACTTTGGCGGCAGTAGCTGCGCCGATGATCGCGGCTCTGCTCTACGGAATTCGCGCTATCGATCCAATCGTATTTCTTGCGGTTCCTCTCATTTTGTTAGGCGTTTCCTTCGCGGCCAGCTATATTCCCGCACGCCGGGCAGCCAAGATAAGTCCCATTGTGGCCTTGCGTGAAGGCTGAGTCAGCTAAAAGGCGTTTTAGTAATTAACGTAGAGAGTCCTTGAAATCCACAACAGAGCTTCATAATGTGCTGTGAAACTGCGAGGATTGTTACAACTTGGAACCTCATGCCATCGCAGTGATAGTTAATGGCCTATTCTCAGCCGCTTTCTGACGGAGATCTCGAATGAACGCACAGCTTCAGACGATCCCACAGCTTCAGACCGAACCGATCCAGCCCCAGCCCCATCCCAACATTGCGAGGTGGAACCTGGCCCTCCGGATTGCCTTTCGATTCGGGCTGGTATATTTGGGGCTGTATTGTCTTGCCACGCAAATCATCGCCAACCTGTTCACCGCTTTCGGGCGTTCCGATCTGGCCACTCTCTGGCCGCTGCGCCCCGTGATCTTCTGGACCGCCGCCCATATTTTCCACGTGAATGCGCCCCTGTCCTTCTTCTTCGAGGGCAACAGCGGCACCAGCGACGACATGTTCGGTTGGGTCATGGCCTTCTGCCTGCTAGTGATTGCCACTGCCGCGACCGTCGTCTGGTCACTTCTCGACCGCAGCCGGGAGAATTACGCTGAGCTCCATAAGTGGTTTCGGCTTTTCGTTCGCTTCGCGCTTGCCGGAACGATGATTGCCTACGGTTTTGTGAAAGTCATCCCGACACAGATGGCGTATCCCTCATTGACCAGGCTGCTGCAGCCTTTCGGCACGCTCTCTCCCATGGGGGTTCTCTGGACCTCCATGGGCTCGGCCCCAGCTTATGAAATCTTCACCGGCTGCGCCCAAGTCGCAGCCGGATTGCTGCTGATCGTCCCTCGCACGGCTACCCTCGGCGCCCTGATCAGCCTCGCCGACATGATCCTGGTGTTCATGCTGAACATGACATACGATGTGCCGGTAAAGCTGTTTGCCTTCCACCTCATCCTGCTCTCCTGTTTTCTCCTGGCCCCCGACGTTCCACGTTTCGTCAGATTGGCGCTTTCCACGCAAGCGCAACTCTTCCGTAGCGTCCGGGCCAACCGGATCGCATTTGCCGCGCAAATGATATTGGGTCTGTGGCTCGTAGGCTTGTACTGCCACCACAGCTTGGGTGTCTGGAGTACCCGGGGCGGGGGCAGACCGCTCCCGGCGCTCTATGGCATCTGGGAGGTACGCCAGATGTCGATCGACGAACAACCACGCCCGCCACTGCTCACCGACTCCACCCGATGGCGGCGCGCCATCTTCGACTACCCCGACCGGATGGCCTTTCAGCGCACGGACGAATCGTTCGCTCCTTATGGCGCCTCCGTCAATCTCCCGGAGAGAACTCTCGCCCTCACGAAGAGTGACGACAAGAACTGGACGGCGAGCTTCACGTTCCAGCGGCCTGCCGGGGATCAGCTCATCCTGGATGGCCGGATGGACAATCATCAGGTTCATATGGAGCTTCAGTTGACCGACCGGAATTCGTTTCTGCTGGTCTCAAGAGGTTTCCACTGGACCCAGGAGGCCCTCTATGGCAAATATGATCCAACTGGCAAGTGAAGATTGTTCTGTAATCGTAACAGCGACTTGAGCAACTACGGTCGTGGAAGCAATTTACCCTCCTGGATTCACACAGGAGCTTCAGTTCATTCTTCAGGGCGGGGCGCAACTGGAGGACAATGCGAGAGCGCAGCGCGGCAGCTCGCTGGGCTACCTCATAACGCAGCGCCAGGTTTATGGGCTCGCGTTGGGATGGGGCGCTTACAATTACACTTTCTGCTTATTGCTGACGTGGCTGCCCAGTTATCTTTCGGTTTCGCTTCATCTGGATTTGTTCCACTCAATTTTCTATACGAGCTTTTTTGGTTTGTTTGCCACGTTCACGGATCTCGTGGTGGGCGGATACACTTTGTGGCGTTCGGACTGGGTGATTTTCGACTTAACGGATTTGCTAAGGAAATCGTAATACTATCTTCAACTTAGCCTCATGCCATCGCAGTGACAGTTAATGGCCTATTCTCAGCTGCTTTCTGACGGAGGTCTCGAATGAACGCACAGCTTCAGACGATCCCACAGCTCCAGGCCGAACCGATCCAGCCCCAGCCCAACATTCCGAGGTGGAGCCCGGCCCTCCGGATTGCCTTTCGATTCTGGATGGTATATTTGGGGCTGTATTGTCTTGCCACGCAAATCATCACCAGCCTGTTCAGCGTTACCGCGGGAGCTGGAATCGGCTGGCCCGTTCCCGATCTGGCCACTCTCTGGCCGCTGCGCCCCGTGATCTTCTGGACCGCCGCCCATATTTTCCACGTGAATGCGCCCCTGTCCGTCTTCTTCGGCGGCAACAGCGGCACCGGCGACGGCAAGTTCGGTTGGGTCACGGCCTTCTGCCTGCTAATGATTGCCACTGCCGCGACCGTCGTCTGGTCACTTCTCGACCGCAGCCGGGAGAATTACGCTGGGCTGCATAAGTGGTTTCGGCTTTTCGTTCGCTTCGCGCTTGCCGGACAGATGATTTTCTACGGTATTTCGAAAGTCCTCCCGGTACAGATGGCGTTTCCCTCATTGACCAGGCTGCTGCAGCCTGTCGGCACGCTCTCTCCCATGGGGGTTCTCTGGACCTTCATGGGCTCGTCCCCAGCTTATGAAATCTTCACTGGCTGCGCCGAACTCACAGCCGGACTGCTGCTGATCGTCCCTCGCACGGCCACCATCGGTGCCCTGATCGGCCTCGCCGCCATGATCCAGGTATTTACGCTGAACATGATGTACGATGTGCCGGCAAAGCTGCTTGCCTTCCACACCATGCTGCTCGCCTGCTTTCTCCTGGCCCCCGACGTTCCACGCCTGGTCAGATTCCTGTTGCTGCGCCGGACCACGTCGCTTTCCGCGGAAGCGCAACTCTTCCGTAGCGTCCGGGGCAACCGGATCGCATTTGCCGCGCAAATGATATTTGGTCTGTGGCTCGTAGGCTTGTACTGCCACTACGCCTGGGGTATCTGGAGTACCCGGGGCGGGGGCAGACCGCTCCCGCCGCTCTATGGCATCTGGGAGGTGGAGCAGATGTCGATCGACGAACAACCACGCCCGCCGCTGCTCACCGACTCCACCCGTTGGCGGCGCGCCATCTTCGATTACCCCGACCGGATGGTCGTTCAGAGCACGGACGAATCGTTCGTTCCGTATGACGCCTCCGTCAATCTCCCGGAGAGAACTCTCGCCCTCACGAAGAGTGACGACAAGAACTCGACGGCGAGCTTCACCTTCCAGCGGCCTGCCGGGGATCAGCTCATCCTGGATGGCCGGATGGACAATCATCAGGTTCATATGGAGCTTCAGTTGACCGACCGGAATTCGTTTCTGCTGGTCTCAAGAGGTTTCCACTGGATCAACGAGGCCCCCCTTGGAGCAAAGCCCAGTCGGTATGCGCTCTCTCACCATGATCGCGCCCAGCCCTGATGTGCCTCAATAGAGCACGATTGCCAGCACGCGTGGACGCCTCGGGTAAGCTGGATTCTCTGCTCGATCAGGATCGATCGCTGTGGGACCAAAAGCTGATCAGCGAGGCCTACAACTGCTAGAACTCTCGGCGGAAGGCACGGAGTTGACCGAATACCGCGTGGAGGCTGGGATTGCGGCGGTGGAGCCTCATGCCATCGCAGTGATAGTTCATGGTCTATTCTCAGCCGCTTTCTGACGGAGGTCTCGAATGAGCCCACAGCTTCAGACCGAACCGAAGACCGAACCAAAGACCGAACCGAAGACCGAACCGATCCAGCCCCAGCCCAACATTCCGAGGTGGAACCTGGCCCTCCGGATTGCCTTTCGATTCTGGATGGTATATTTGGGGCTGTATTGTCTTGCCACGCAAATCATCACCGCGGGAGCCGACATTCCCGATCCGGCCACTCTCTGGCCGCTGCGCCCCGTGATCCTCTGGACCGCTGCCCATATTTTCCACGTGAATGCGCCTCTGTCCTTCGGCGGCAACAGCGGCGGCGGCGACTGCATGTTCGGTTGGGTCACGGCCTTCTGCCTGCTAATGATTGCCACTGCCGCGACCGTCGTCTGGTCACTTCTCGACCGCAGCCGGGAGAATTACGCTGAGATCCATAAGTGGTTTCGGCTTTTCGTTCGCTTCGCGCTTGCCGGACAGATGATTTTCTACGGTTTTGTGAAAGTCATCCCGCAGCAGATGCCGTATCCCTCATTGACCAGGCTGCTGCAGCCTTTCGGCACGCTCTCCCCCTACGGGGTTCTCGTGAACTCCATCGGCTCGGCCCCAGCTTATGAAATCTTCACCGGCTGCGCCATGATCGCAGCCGGATTGCTGCTGATCGTCCCTCGCACGGCCACCTTGGGCGCCCTGATCAGCCTCGCCGACATGATCCAGGTGTTTATGCTGGCCATGACGTACGATGTGCCGGCAAAGCTGCTTGCCTTCCACCTCATCCTGCTCTCCTGCTTTCTCCTGGCCCCCGACGTTCCACGCCTAGTCAGATTCCTGTTGCTGCACCGGGCCACGGCGCTTTCCGCGCAAGCGCAACTGTTCCGTGGCGTCCGGGCCAACCGGATCGCACTTGCCGCGCAAATCATATTGGGTCTGTGGCTCGTAGGCTTGTCCTGCCACTACAGCTGGGGTGTCTGGAGTACCCGGGGCGGGGGCAGACCGCTCCCGCCGCTCTATGGCATCTGGGAGGTGAAGCAGATGTCGATCGACGAACAACCACGCCCGCCTCTGCTCACCGACTCCACCCGTTGGCGGCGCGCCATCTTCGATTACCCCGACCGGATGGCCTTTCAGCGCCTGGACGAATCGTTCGCTCCTTATGGCGCCTCCGTCAATCTCCCGGAGAGAACTCTCGCCCTCACGAAGAAGGACGACAAGAACTGGACGGCGAGCTTCACGTTCCAGCGGCCTGCCGGGGATCAGCTCATCCTGGATGGCCGGATGGACAATCATCAGGTTCATATGGAGCTTCAGTTGACCGACCGGAATTTGTTTCTGCTGGTCTCAAGAGGTTTCCACTGGGTCCAGGAGTTTAAATTGCTTCCGCAGCCGTGATTCGCAGTGATAGTTAATGGCCTATTCTCAGCCGCTTTCTGACGGAGATCTCCAATGAACGCACAGCTTCAGATGATCCCACAGCTTCAGACCGAACCGATCCAGCCCCAGCCCAACATTCCGAGGTGGAACCTGGCCCTCCGGATTGCCTTTCGATTCTGGATGGTATATTTTGGGCTGTATTGTCTTGCCACGCAAATCATCACCAGCCTGTTCACCCTTACCGTGGGAGCGGGACGCAACTTTCCCGATCTGGCCACTCTCTGGCCGCTGCGCCCCGTGATCTTCTGGACCGCCGCCCATATTTTCCACGTGAATGCGCCCCTGTCCGTCTTCTTCGGCGGCAACAGCGGCAGCGCCGACACCATGTTCGGTTGGGTCATGACCTTCTGCCTGTTAATGATTGCCACTGCCGCGACTGTCGTCTGGTCACTTCTCGACCGCAGCCGGGAGAATTACGCTGAGCTCCATAAGTGGTTTTGGCTTTTCGTTCGCTTCGCGCTTGCCGGACAGATGATTGCCTACGGTTTTGTGAAAGTCATCCCGATAATGTGCCCGTATCCCTCATTGACCAGGCTGCTGCAGCCTGTCGGCACGCTCTCTCCCATGGGGGTTCTCTGGACCTCCACGGGCTCGGCCCCAGCTTATGAAATCTTCACCGGCTGGGCCGAAGCCGCAGGCGGATTGCTGCTGATCGTCCCTCGCACGGCTACCCTCGGTGCCCTGATCAGCCTCGCCGACATGATCCAGGTGTTTATGCTGAACCTGACGTACGATGTGCCGCTAAAGCTGTTTACCTTCCACCTCGTGCTGCTCTCCTGCTTTCTCCTGGCCCCCGACTTTTCACGCCTAGTCAGATTCCTGTTGCTGAACCGGGCCACGGTGCCTTCCGCACAAGCGCAACTGTTCCGTGGCATCCGGGCCAACCGGATCGCACTTGCCGCGCAAATCATATTTGGTCTGTGGCTCGTAGGCGTGTACTGCCACTACGCCTGGGGTTACTGGAATACCCGGGGCGGGGGCAGACCGCTCCCGGCGCTCTATGGCATCTGGGAGGTGCGCCAGATGTCGATCGACGAACAACCACGCCCGCCGCTGCTCACCGACTCCACCCGATGGCGGCGCGCCATCTTCGATTACCCCGACCGGATGGCCTTTCAGCGCCTGGACGATTCGTTCGCTCCTTATGGCGACTCCGTCAATCTCCCGGAGAGAACTCTCGCCCTCACGAAGAGTGACGACAAGAACTGGACGGCGAGCTTCACGTTCCAGCGGCCCGCCGGGGATCAGCTCATCCTGGATGGCCGGATGGACAATCATCAGGTTCATATGGAGCTTCAGTTGACTGACCGGAATTCGTTTCTGCTGGTCTCAAGAGGTTTCCACTGGACCCAGGAGGCCGCCCTCGGCCGCTATTGATGGTAGGTCAGTATGACTGGAGGGATTCATCCTCAGCGAGCTGATGCTCGATGCAGCTGAGTTCAGCTCCCCATTACCGTTCTTTCAGAACTTGTAAAATCATTCGCTTTTGTGAGCGCGGACGGGCGTTGCCAGTGGCCAGATTCTGAAATGCGAAGCCGAAGTTATCAGTGTCTCCTGATGCAGCCAGCGATCATGCCCTGGCTGATGGCGCTGTATCCACTTTCGCCCTGCGGCGTGACGCCGTCGCTCACACCTTCGTTTCCGCTGCAGTTGTCAATTCGAGTCACGGAATATCCGGCAGTTTGAGTGGAGTTCGTAAACTGCTCGTAGAAAAACTCCCCTTGGGCAGCGGAGTTGTTTTGCGAGCCGGCAATATTGCTGCAAAACGAGCCTGTCATCGCCGTTTGAGATAGGAAAAGCTGCGGTTTTCGGTTCCATCCACGATGCTCATGGCCTTCCAACTTAAATCGGCGAGCTTCGAGCGCAATCAGCAGGCATAAGCTCGCCTTGTTCTCTGGAGCGCTGTTGGCTGTCAGCCTGACTATCGAACGTTAGCCAATAAGCCTATTATAGGTTCGGAGACTTGATGAACAAGATGAATTTTCAACGCGATGCTCGTCAGGCGCTTCAAAACTGATGGGATTCGCCCACGTTAAACAGGCGAGGGTTTTGATGACCACGTTATTGCAGGATATGCGGTACGGCCTGCGGGTGCTTTGGAAGAGTCCCGGTTTTACCATCGTAGCGGTGCTTTCCCTGGCTTTGGGCGTGGGCGCGAACACGGCGATTTTTAGCATCGTGAACGCGGTTTTGTTGCGTTCGCTTCCTTTTTCGCACCCGGACCGGTTGGTGAAGATCGTGGCCAACAATCGGGGGGTGGGGGCGCAGGACATTGGGTTTTCTGTTCCAGAACTGGACGATCTCAGAACAAGGGCGGGCGTCTTTGACCAGGTAAGCGTGACCTTCCCAACCGACACTAATTTGACCGGCGCAGAGCGTCCGCAACGTCTCGAAGCGCAGGGTGTCAGTCCTAACTATTTCTCCATGCTCGGCACCTCAGCGCACATCGGGCGGGTATTTGGCCCTAGCGACGAGGTGCCGGGTTTCGCTGAAGCGGCCGTGATCAGCGATAGTCTGTGGGCCAGAGGGTTCGGCAGAGATCCCGGAATTCTGGGGCGAAAGGTGCAACTCGACAATGATCCCTACACGATTGTCGGTGTTCTTCCGCCTGGATTCCGCCATCCGGGCAGCACGCGTGCCACGGATGTCGAAATATGGATGACCACGGGATTCAAAGCCAATCCCTGGCCGAAACCTGATCGCAGCCTGCGGCTGCTCCCCGGAGCGATCGGACTTTTGAAACCTGGCATCAGCCGGGAGCAGGCGCAATCCAGGTTAAATGCTTTCGCGGCGCAGCTGCGGGCAGAATATCCCACCGACTATCCCGCGGGATCCGACTGGTCGATTGAGGCTGAGCCCTTGCAGGAGTCGCTGGTGGGCAATGTCCGGCCCATGTTGTTGGTGCTGATGGGCGCGGTGGTACTGATCATTCTACTGGCCTCGGTCAACGTTGCGAATCTGCTCCTGGCCCGGGCTTCCGGGAGACAACGAGAGATGGCCGTACGGCTGGCCATGGGAGCGACCCGCTCGCGCATGATTCGTCAAATGCTCACCGAGTCGATGATTCTGTCTCTGGTCTCCGGCATTGTCGGTGTCCTGACCGCAATGGCAGCTTTGCATTTTGTGCAGTTTCTACCCGTCCGAATTCCCCGGCTGGCCGAGGTGCAGGTGGACTGGACAGTGCTGGCTTTCGCCTTGCTGGTTTCCCTGCTTGCCGGGCTTGGTTTCGGGTTGGTTCCGGCCCTTCAATCCTCGAAAGCCGAAATTGCCGTGGCGATCCGGGAAGGGGCCAGAGGATCGGGCACGAGCGGCAAAACCAACCGATTGCGCGGTCTGCTGATCGCATCAGAATCTGCCCTGGCGGTGGTGCTGATGGTGGGAGCGGGTCTGCTCTTGCGTACGTTTTGGGGACTGCTTCAGGAAAATCCCGGTTTCAATCCATCAAGAATTGTCACTGCCAATCTCTGGCTTCCGGTGCCCAACAATCCTGACATGGATCGCTATGCCAAGCCTGAAATTTTGAATACTTTTGTGCGGGAATCTGTGCGGCGCGTGAATGCCATCCCGGGGGTTGATCTCGCTTCCATGACCACTGATTTACCAGTCACCCACTTGTCGCGGCGACGCCACGTCAATATTGAGGATCGTCCGGAGGAATCTGGCAAAGGTCTGTTTTCTGAAATCACCATTGTGACTCCTGAGTATTTCAAGGTGTTGCAGGCTTCGTTGATACGCGGACGTTATTTCGCGGAAGACGATGAGCCCGGCAAACAACTGGTGGTCATCGTCGATGAAACTACGGCTCGTACTTTCTGGCCGAACCGCGATCCGATTGGCCGCCGTTTGAGCATTGACCCTTATAGCATTAATAGCATTAGGGGCGCAGCCGCCAACCCGCCGTGGTCGACCGTAGTGGGAGTGATCAAGGACATCAAGAATGATGGTCTCGACCAATCCGGAGGCCCCCACATCTACTCACCGATCTACCAGGTGCCAAGAATCCGGACTTTGAGCGTGACGGTCCGGACCTCTTTGTCTGCCACCAGCCTGGAGCCGCAGATACGTCGTGAGATAGAGGCCATCGATCCCAATCTGCCGGTTTTCAACGTCCGTACAATGAATGAGGTCATTGACGGTTCTCTGGCTTCGCGCCGTTTCTCCGCGGAGTTGGTGGGGGTATTTGCCGTGGTGGCGCTTCTGTTGGCTTCGGTGGGAATTTACGGTCTGTTGGCCTACATGGTGGGTCAACGGTTGCACGAGATTGGAGTGCGTATGGCGTTAGGCGCCCTGCCCTCGACCATTGGGAAAATGATCGTGAGCCGCGGCGTTGGACTCACCGGCATCGGAGTGGGGATCGGTCTGCTCTTGTCGGGGATCATGGCCCCGATGATTTCGACTGTGTTGTACGGCGTCCGCCCGCTTGATCCGGAGGTGTTTCTAGCCGTGCCGCTCATCCTCATGGTGGTCGCGCTACTGGCCAGCTACATTCCGGCCCGCCGTGCAGCCAGGGTGAACCCGATCATCGCCTTGCGCGAGAGTTGAAACAGCAGGATTCGGGGACTTTGCAAGCAAATAGATCCATCATATTACAATTCGTCAGTTAGCTAATATTAAAAACGAGTTTGCAATCGAATGGACATTGGCTTTTCCTCTTCAGCGGTCCGGCGCAATCACCAGGCATAAGCTCGCCTTGTTCTCTGGAGCGCTGTTGGCTGTCAGCTGCGACTATAGCTCGTCCAGGTAACGGACAAGATCTTCCACTGCCCATCAATTTTGCGCACCTGCCAGTGTTCGACGCCTGAATTGGTAACCTTGTCGTTGATGACAAAATCGTAATTAAATGTCACCAGCCCTAGATCACCGTCCTGGCGAATCTCGATGTTGTGAAATTTCTCTTCGAGTTTGTCCTTCGACGTAGCGAGCAATTTCGCAAATCCATCTAGACGGCTCGGGCCAATCCCATCGAACTGAGCGTTATATTTGCGGGCGCTATCGACAGCTTCCTGGTTGTCGATGGAATGAAAGAGAATATTGGGGTTCAGCATGAGCTTCGTTAGGGCGTACCCGTCCTTGTGAATAATATCCTGACGGAACTCCTCCAACACGCTGCGAATTTTCGCGAGGTCATCGGCATTGGATTTGTATTCGATCTCCTGACCCTGCGCCAATGCTTGACCAGCCAAGGCACACGTAAGGAGCGCAATGAATACTGCGCCCGCTTTCTTTTTGTTCATCTGACATTTTCCTTTCACATCTTGATTTCGGTTTGGATCACGAAACGCTCGCGTCGCTCGGCGGGGCTTTGTGTGAATCGATGGGTGCACCCCGTATTCCTCTTTTCGGCGGGGTTTGCACCATGCTGCGCTCCTACTGGCAGCGGCGCTGACCATCTCCGCTCTGCTTCCGAGTTGCTTCGAGAGGTTTGTAGATGCTAAATTTTTAACTATAACTGCTAAATATTTAGCACTCAGACGGGGATGAGTCAACAATCTCATTTCAAAATCTGCGTGTCCGTCTTCAGTTCAGCCATTACGCCACCTCTTTCCGTTCCACAATCGTCGGTTACCGAACCACTACGAGCATGCTGTGCGCTCATTCGGGATGTTCGCTCCTCGGGCAATCGGGAACAGTTCAGCGGGCCGTGTTTGCCGTTCTAGGTCGGAGCCCAAAGCGACGCCCGAAACCCCTAAGTTGGAGTTTGTCTATCAAGCGTAACTTCGGTTGGGACCCCCTTCTTGATCGCCACGGTAATCGCATGACCTGGAATAGACGGATCGCTCCTCGGGCGGCCTAGACAATTCCCGCGTCGCAGATTCCGCGCTCACACGGTCCTTCGGCTCCCTCTGTCGTATGCCTGGTTCGGTCCAGTTTTGTTGACCTAAGCAGTTTGCAACGACAGTTTTGATTTTCCTATGGTTCAAGTCCTCGCTATTTGCCGTTCGTCACCGTTCAACAGTAGGGGGTGGCACCCGTGTCATGTCGCGTCCGCTAAATCAAGGGACCCAGGCGCATTTCTCCGCGTGCCGCTGCCACGCGTGCGATGCGGAGTGGGCAGACGATGCAACGTAGGGCGGGCAGGCCAGAGCCGCACTCTTAGGGAACACTAGGCCTAATTGACGCTGAGGACGCTGGCATTTTGTTAGGGCCGATACTGGTCTGTCGTAGCGAGATTTCGCGAAATCCGGTGACAAAGAAAATCAATCCTGAGCAAGAGGCATGCATCTAGCTAGGAATGCCAACCACAACGGAATTCAGCCTCTCCGAAGCCATCGCAGTTCTCACGCGTACTCCCGCCACCCTGGATGCCCTATTGCGCGGTCTGCCAGACACTTTTGTACGTGGCCACGAAGGACGCAGTAAAGACGGGAAAGACACCTGGAGTCCGTTCGACATCGTGGGCCACCTGATCGTCGGAGAGCGCACCGACTGGATGCCGCGCGCGCGCATCATCCTGGACCACGGCGAGGCGCGGCCATTCGATCCGTTTGACCGCTTCGCGCAAGAGAAAGAGAGTCAAGGCAATTCGCTCGAGCAACTCCTGGACGAGTTCTCCCGCCTGCGCGGCGAGAATCTGGCTGCGCTGCAAGCGCTGAATCTGCAGCCGGAAGACCTAGCCCGCCGCGGAAGGCATCCGGAGCTCGGAGTAGTAACGCTATCGGAACTGCTGGCGACGTGGGCCGTTCACGATCTAACACATCTGCATCAGCTATCGCGCGTGATGGCCTGCCAATATCGCGATGCAGTCGGCCCATGGAGCGCTTACCTGGGCGTGCTGCACTGTAACGGTCACAGCGCGTAGGCAAACTCGCCGAGCCATCGCCAGAGTGTTACCGGTTGGCCTTTGCTTCAGCGAAGCCCCTTGCGAATCACATCGCTCGTCGGCTCCAACATAACCCCAATCCTCCATTCATTGGCGGGACACCGAGGCGGTACAGATTGCTACCCAGCCCGCGTCGTGCTGAGGGCCAACCGCGCTAGTGCGGAAGTCGCGCGTCACGCTGATACTCTTTCCATCGTGTCCAAATAGCGGAAATCATACAAGCCATAGACACGGCCCTCGCCGTCGGGAATAAAGCCGATTTGGTCTTAGTTCAGGAACGGCCCGAATTGCGAGCGATCCTGCCGTCATAGATCTGGAAGAGAAAATCGTACAAGACCAGTTCATGGGCACGCTGAGACGAGCGCATCAGCCTGTTGATGTGCATATGCGAGAAGCTCGCAGCCAGATCAAGAATATCGGTTTCCAATTTACCGTTCGCAGCCAGCGCCCGCAACTTGCGTAGCGCCTCGCGCACTCTGACCGATCGGCGCGCCAGAGCTTGTTTGGCAAATTGCCGCTCCCGGCTCAGTTCCGACGACTCGTCGAACAGCGACTCCAATTTCCGCCGTTCTGCCCGAAACTTGTCACTCAGTTGCTTTTTCCCCGGCGCGTCGATTTTGAACTCGCGCTGAAAGGTGTCCCGCCAGCGTTCTATTGTCGCCCGTTTGGTTTGGTCGTCAAAGTCGTAATCGGTGAGTAATTGGTCAATGCCCATCAGGCCGATCCGCCAGCGGATATCCAAACCCTCGTCCCCAGCGAGTTCTCCCAGGATATCCAACACCGCTTCGCTGTCTGCAAAGAAGATGTCTTCTGCGGCAAGCACCCCTTCCACTCCACCGTAGCGCTCAACCTCGCGTTCATACGTATCGAAGTCAATCTTCCAAAGCTTGCCAGACGCTAGCAGCGGATTCACAGTCGCAAAAACTTGCGGCAAGAGTTCCTGGCTGATCCGGGCTGGAACGCCATTGAACCTGATTCTCAGATGATCATGAGGATCGGAATAGCGCACGAAGAACCAGCGGGCCGCAAATCCGGACGAGACTGCGGTCCGCGCCAAAGCCGGAATAGAAGTGGTCAAGATTTCATCCAGAGCCCCGCCTCCGCCATAGAGCTTTACGTAAAGCCATTCGCTGCCGGGCGGAAGAGTCCTGGTTTCGCGACTCACGCTGGCGCGAGTCAGCGCGGCCGTACTTTTCTTTTCTCTTCTGGGACTCGCATCATCGGACTCATGCTTCCTTAACTTCCGGACAAACGGCACATGCATCTCATGATAGAAGTGGCCCTCGGGGCCAGACACGCACAACTGATGGGGTGCCGGGTACAGCTCCACCAACGTAGCCTGCGCACCTCGCTTCAGCACATGGACAAAAGCATCTACACTCAGCACGTTTTCCAAATCCACCGGTAGAGAATTATCGCCCTCCTGAAGCACAACCCACCGTGGCAAGTTTCGCCGCCGCCGCAAATCTTGCACAGCCAGGAAGCGCAAGCTCCGTTCCTCCTTACCTATCGCTTCCACTTCCTTCTCGGAGAATTTCCATCGTGCCGGAGACAGAACCAAACGTCCTGCCCGAATCCGGGGCAGGTAGTCCAACGCCTCAAGCGGCCCCCAGGAAAAACCAGGCACGGAAGATCCATGCTGATGTTGCATGTAGCATAAGAATCTATAAATAGAGGATAACTGCGGATTCATGAATCCGTGAGCGTTCGTCACTCGCGGGATCACCCTCCGCTCCAACCGCCGCGAGTACAAGACGATGTTGTCTGCTTCGATCCCAACGAGCAAATCGTTCACCGGCAACTGTCGATCCGGTTTAGCCCCCGACCGGCCGAGGTAAGGAATCTCGTAATCGCGCAGGACTGGGCGGCACAGTACATTCCCAATCCTGCCCTCCGGCAGATAGACCACCTCGGCATAGACCGCTTCCGGATCATGGGCTTCTTCCTGGTGGATGTGGTTCCGAACACCCATCTCAATCTCAGGATCCTCGTGGCAAAAACGCCCAAGCAGCCTCGCGCCGCTGGGGCCGACGCCACCATGCAGATAGAATTGAAAATCGCCGGCTTGAAGAGCGGCGCTTGAAGCCGCTACCAGAGTACCCATCACACAAAACGAATCCGCCAGTCTCTGCGTGGACGTTTCGTCCCGACGCAAAGTGGAGATATCCAACTCCAGCTCATCTTTGCCCGCCTGGGCACATGCGAACACCTGCCGCAGCAGCATGGCATGCGACTCAAGCTGCTTGCCCCGCCCTGGGGCCTCACCGCCAGCTCGATTGAGCACCAACCCCTTCAGCAGCGGCGAGGGATCGGCCCTACCTGCGGCGCTTCCAAAGCCGACCCCGGCTTCGTCATCCAGCGCTTCGATTAACGGGACCAATGCTTGCTCATAACGGGCGAAGAAAGCGTCACGGAACGACTTCAACTCCTCCGGCTCCGCGGTCTGTCCGAGACGACACAGTAGATCTACTCCCTTGATAAGTTCAGCAATTACCGCTTTGTTGATCGCTGCTTCCTCAACGGGCTTGATCATATCGACCTGATACAACTTTGCCAGGTTGACTTTTGCGGGAAGTTTCTCGATCTCTGCCGTGATCGCTTGATAATCACTAGGCACGCAGTTGAGACCTGTCTGCTCTATCGACTTGATTTGTTCCCGAATTCCGCGCAGGGCACTCGCAGTTGTCCCACCCGAAGGAAGAGACTCCAACTGCTGGATGACGTCATCCAGCGGCGGGGTGCCCGTCAAGATAGGAGAAAGGTTCGATATCAGAAGCTCGTTTTCGCGGATCAGGCCCAACACATACTCCTTCGCCTCCTCTTGGGATGGATCGGCTTCGCCTTGCGCTCCAAACACAGCTGCGACAAGCTCCAGGACAGTAGCTCCTGTCTGGGCGCGCTCCAGCACCGCTTCCAGGTAAGGATCACTCTCGATTTTCACCAGGTGATGGGAACGGCGAGTCCCCGCCAGGCGGGACTCCGTATAGTGCCAGGCATCCGCGATTCTGTGTAAACTCGAATTCGGCCAATATCGCAGTTCCATCTCTAGAGCGGGATCACGCTGCAGCGCCGAGGTCAGCGCGAATAGATAGTCAAAATCCAGCCGGCAACAGAGGCGATATAGTGCCTGCGGTTTCAGTATTAGCGCGGTCGCGCCTTGCTCATCCACTCGACCGATGGAACAACCTGAAAATAGTCCAAACGGCGTGGCTCGGGCCGCCATTCTCGCAAAGTACCGGACCAATGCCCGCTCCGCTTGCAACCCCTTCTTGCTGTCAGGGTCACGCTTCCAGTGCTCGATACCGGCCTGTAAAGAAGGAGTTGCGACGTAGAGTGCATGAAGTATTTCCGGACGATCGATTATCGTTCGCAACCGGCTGCGAAGAACCTGCACATCCTCCATCCACGCTTTTTCGATTTGTTTGGGATCCGACCCTGATTCGCAAGCTCGACTCGCCGTCAGGGCCTCGCTCCATGCGGTCAGCTCCTCGATTGCCAACAAGGGAGTTCGGAGAGCGAAGAAGTTTGAGTGAGTAAGCTCCAGTAGGTTCTTACTTTGTTGCTCCTTGGTCATTATGGTTTGAGATATTACCACTCACGGCGGGGACTGGCACAAGCTATTGAGTGAGGTATTCAAGAGAATGAGTTCTCACTCTCGTTTACCGTGACTTTCTGTCGAGATCGTCGCGCACTTTCTTGACCTACCAATCGCTCGGGAGTAAGCTCTTCGCGTACTTCGGGCCCTGCTTTAATTCGTCAAAACATCTCAAAGGAGGCCAATGTGAAGAAGCAGAAGAAGCTGGCAATCAACAAGGTGACGCTGCGGAATCTGGATGAAGCCTCGCTGCGTGTGGTTGCGGGGGGCGCCACCAACACAGCCTGTTCAGATTCAAATTGTCCAGGGAACTGTGTAAGTATACAGTGGACGAACTGCAACCGCCTCTCCTACTGCGTTTGCGCAACTGGCATTTATTGCTAACTTGACTGACCCCGGATGTCCTTTGGGGAGCGTCCTCAGCAGCTCGGGAACCCGCCGCGCAACGGTCTGGGTTCCCTTTTCATGCATGCGCAATCGTTCCTGGTTCGCACGGATAAGCCGCTGTGAGCGCCGCTCCACTCGGTTAACACTTCGTCGCGCACTTTCTTGACCTGCCAATCGCGCAGGAGTAGGCTGTTCGCGTACTTGGGCCCCTGCTTTAATTCGTCAAAACATCTCAGAAGGAGGCTAATGTGAAGAAGCAAAAGAAGCTGGCAATCAACAAGGTAACACTGCGGAATCTGGATGAACCTCTGCTGGATGCAGTTGCAGGTGCTGCCACTAACGTTTCCGCTTGCATTTCCGCTTGCGGCGGGACCTGCGGAGCAACAATTTGCAACACCGGTTGTAATAGACAGTCATACTGCGTTTGCCCTACTGGCACTCCTTGCACCAAGTGATCAGTGCCCCTTTGGGTACCCTCTCCCATGGGCGCCACCAACACTGCCTGTGGGGATTCAAATTGTGTAGGCAATTGTCAGACCATCGCGTGGACGAACTGCAATCGCGCCTCCTACTGCGTTTGCGTGACTGACTTCGATTGCACCGCTAGGTGTTAGCCTGGGCAGTTCGTGAATTCAGAAACACGAAAGCCTCTTCGTAGCAATAAGCGTTGAAGAGGCTTTCGTTTGAGCGAGCATAACACGACACAAATGTGTTCTCTTTCCAGGAATTGTTCAGCGTCCAGTCGCGGCCAAGTTTGATCAACGGCAAAGCAGTTCCGATGGCGGAACGATTCTGCTGCGCGCCGCCGATCAACAACTGGTACTGATTCCGGCTCTGGGCTGTGCTCTGGAAGACGTGCGGCAATCGAAGAGGATCAAACACCCGACCTCGATAAGCAAGCTCGACTCGCCGTCAGGGCCTCGCTCCATGCGGTCAGCTCCTCGATTGCCAACAAGGGGGTTCGGAGCGCAAAGAATTGTGAGTGAGTAAGCTCCAGTGCGTTCTTACTTTGTTGCTCCTTGGTCATTATGGTTTGAGATGTTACCACTCACTCGAAGGCTGGTCACGCCGAGGTTTGGCACATCGCGCGGCAATTTGTGCGCTCTGGACGTTCTCAACACTTGTCTTGTCGTGAATTGTTTTGACTCTTCATCTGACTCACCATTATGATCGCCGCGTATTTCGGCCCCTGTGGTTTGCAGAACTTAAGGAGGCTAAATTGAGGAAGACCAAGAAACTCGAAATCAAGAAAGTGCTTTGCCAAACCTGGATGAACCTACGTTGGATGCGGTGGCAGGCGGCGTCACCATTACCTGTGTTGGAAACAACACATGCCCCGCTACTTGCATTGGGCATAGCTGCGTAGCTACCACCTGCCATTGTGTACCGTAGCAGCACATCTCCACAGATAAGTGCTTAGCTCAGCATACTTACGCTAGGTGCCGACCAGTTGGATTGTGTCACCTAGCAAAATGGGGCCCCGAGGAACTTATCCCGACGGGGCTCCTTACTTGCTTTGACCTGGTTCTTGCCCGCGAGTAAGATTCGTCTTGTAACTGGGCCGCTTCGTGCAAAAGCCTTAAAGGAGGTCAAAGGTGAAAAAGATCAAGAAACTCGAACTTAAGAAAGTGACTTTGCGGAACCTGGATGAACCTATCTTGGATGCGGTGGCAGGCGGTATCACCGGCGTCACTTGTTTTATTTCCGTCTGCAATGGCACCTGCTTCAGGACCTGCGAGACCTGCGGTGGAGGAACGAGCTGCGGTCCGGCGTGCTAGCCATTAGATCCTGCCGCAGGGGAAGTGGGGCTCCAGCCCGAGCCCTTTTTCCTTGCCGCGAGAAAGCCGTGCTAATCGTATGAGGAGCTCTAAATTTCTACACCTGCTTCTTGTCCGCGAATAAGACTTGTTTTGTACTTGCACCCCTGTTGGTCACAGTCTAAGGAGGCTAAAGTGAAAAAGACCAAGAAGACCAAGAAGCTTGAAATCAAGAAGGTAACTCTGCAAAACCTGGATGAACCCACGTTGAGTGCGATGCCAGGCGGTGTCAGCGGTACGTGTCGGTTCCTAAGCATTTGCCCTGCCAACTGTTAGGCGGTTCAGCGATTTGCGCGTCTGCGTCCAAATGGGGGTTTGGCGAGCTTTGCGCCGAGCCCCTATCTTTCTTTTGCTGGACGTAAATTGCTTTGACCTGCTTCTTGCCCGCGAGTAAGATTCGTCTTGTACTTGGGCCCCTGTCGTTCATAAGTCTAAGGAGGCTAGAGTGAAAAAGACCAAGAAACTCGAAATCAAGAAAGTGACTTTGCAAAACCTGGATGAACCCACGCTAAGCGTGATCGCCGGTGGCGGCACAGGCGGCGGAATAACCTGCTATGTAACCTGTCTTTGCTCCGTGGTCGTGTGCCCCCACACGGAGAAGACATGCGTCGATTCCTGATGACGTAGAACCCGAGCTCACCCGCGCTCTGCAGCAAGGGGAACCCTGCCGAATCAGTGGCAGGTTCCCCTTCCTACCACTCAAGAAGTGCCTGAACAAAGTCCTGCCTAATCCCAAGCTTTTTCATGGATTTCATGCTAACCTCCTGAATTGAAAGCGATGTCCGGACCTGGTTGCCGGACCGGATCATTGCTCAATGACTCATTGCAATCGACGTTATGCATTTCAAGGAGAGGCCTGAATCCGCTCGGGAGGATTGCTTGGGACCCTCTCAACTCACGATTCTCACCATCGGCCTGGCTCGTCCTTTAGGGGACGATTTGCTTCAAGCCTTCCGTGTGGTTGAAGCAGCGGGTACCGAAGATGCTTTGCGGCGCCTCGCGCAAGAAGAGGTCGCAGTGCTCGTACTCGGATCGCGCCTGGCGCCGGACGAAGCGTTCTACATTCTCACTCACCACAGTTCTAACTCACCGGATAACTCGACTGCGGCTATCCTCCTCCTCTGCGCTGGCTGCGATCCGGAATTGTTTCAGCCGGCAGTCAATGAGGGCCATATCTTCTATATGGCGCGAGAGGGGATTACGGGAGATCAGCTGCGCTTGATCATAGTGTGCGGTGCCGCTCGTTTTCGGTCTCAACTGAAAGGGCGCAAGGATCCATTAGCGGCACGAGTTGCCCGCATCGATCAGTTGCTGGATTTTTGCATTCGGGTGCCGATGCAGGCAGATCTTCCGAGCGCCGCGGGGCTGCTCATTGCAATAACGCGTGAGTTGATAAACGCAGAGTTTGTTCAATACCTGGTCTACGATGCGGAAGAGGAAACTCTCACGCCGGCGGGCGTGCTTGACAATAAAGGATGGAGCGAGAGTGCCGCTGCTGGTCTGGCGGCCTTCGTGGCCCGCACGGGTGAACGAATCCGGCTGGATTGCATCGGCATGGATCCCCGCTACGATTTCGAAACCGACAATCCCGGCGGCCGGGAAGATGCGCGGTTCATGGCTGAGCCGCTTATCGGTCCCAAGGGCCTGCCCGTTGGAGTTATTACGGCAACTCGTAGTGGCCAGTCGATACCCTTCTCAGAGGAAGACGCTCAGTTGGTCGATCTTTTGGCAGAATGCGCAGCCCCAACCTTTAATCAAATCGCTTTGCAGAATCGCGTTCAGGCACTGCTGCTAAAGCGGGCCGAAGGTTCCAACTCGGACGTCTTCCGCGAGGAAGCTCTGGAATACCACATCCGAAGCTGGGACCAGCAGGGGGACATCCTCAAGACCCTGCCTGCGTGGTTGGGAGCAACCTATTGGGTAATGCTCGCGCTGGTTTTTGTGGGTCTTCTTGGAACCGTCGTGGGCAAGCTCAATGTGTACGCCAGCGGTCCCGCAGTGATCAGGGCTAACCGTGCGACGATGGTTACGGCCGTTGCTGCGGGACGAGTCCACTCTGTCGTCGTCTCGCCTGGCGAAGCAATAAAGGCAGGGGATACACTATTTACCTTTGACGGCGCGGATGCTTCCAGCGCGCAGGGAGGACGTGCGGACAGGTTAAGAGCGCCGGCAGACGGCATAGTTGGCGACATTCGCATTCACCCCGGACAGTTGTTAGAGACCGGAGACCCGGTAATGAGAGTGGCGGAGCCGGATGCAGGGTATGATCTAATCGCTTTTCTGCCCGAGTCCCAAGCTTCTCAATTGCACCCGGGCATGGTAATTCGGCTGCAATTGCCTGGAGAGTCGCGCCCAAGCCACAACGTCCCGATCCACCGCGTTGGCTCCGAGGTGTTGGACCGAGCAGAGGCCGCACGGTATGCCGGAAAAGAGGATGCCGCCAATTTCCCTGTAACCGGCCGCGTCGTCGTGGTTCGGGCCTTTCTCCCGACGGTAAACTCCGGTGGATCGTCCTCCTTGTACTACGACGGGGCTACTGGTGAAGCTGAGGTGAGTGTTCGCTCGGAGTCCGCGATCGTCGCCCTGATACCGGGCTTGCGAAAGATTTTCGGAAAGGCGGAATAAGGTCCCGTGCCGCGAGAGAGAATGCCAATGCATGCCATCTCCACTCTCGTAGATCGGTTTCCGGCCCTTCGCAAGCTCTCGTCCGATCGAAGGCCCGGGCGCATCCCTCTCGTGCGGCAACTCGCGGCGACGGATTGCGGCGCGGCGGCCCTGGCCATGGTACTGGGATACCACGGCAAACAGGTGCCGCTTGACGAAATTCGGCAAGCCTTGGGCGTCGGTCGCAATGGCACCAGCGCAGCTGCTTTGCTTCGGGCAGGCCGCCTGTATGGGCTTCGCGGCCGCGGGGTCCGCGCCGAGATCGACGATCTCCGCTCCTTGCCGGCGGGTTCGATTCTCTACTGGGAGTTTCGTCACTATGTCGTTCTCCAGCGGGTCGGCCGCGATCACGTCGATATCGTCGATCCCGCCGGTGGACGGCGATCGGTCCCGATCAAGAAACTGGGACGTGCATTCACGGGCGTGGCTCTTATCTTCGAGCCTACCGAGGCATTCGAACCGGGCGTGGCGAAGCCGCAAAGGACTTGGGCCCTGTTCAAGCGGATGTTTGAAAGTCGTGGTCTTTTCGCTCGCATCCTCTCCGCCTCTCTCGTGATTCAGATTCTGTCCGCGGCCATGCCGTTCTTGACGGGAGTGCTGATTGACCGGGTGGTGCCTCGCAAGGATTACTCGCTGCTCCTGATTCTCGCCGCGGGCTATCTTGTGTTCCAGATCTTTAACGCCTTGGCTGGATTCGTTCGCGCACACCTATTCCTCCACCTCCAGACACAAATAGAAGCCAGCTTCACCCTGCGCTTTCTGGATCACTTGATCGGCTTGCCCTATTCGTTTTTCCAACAGCGCACCGCTGGCGATCTGATGATGCGCCTGAGCAGCAACTCCAGCATCAAGGAAATTCTCACCTCCACGACCCTATCCACGGTGATGGACGGATTCATGGTGAGTCTCTACCTAATCCTGCTCATGCTGGCTAATGCCACGCTCACTCTGATCGTCATTGCCATCGCCGTGGCGCGCATCCTGCTTGTGGTTCTGATGCGGCACAAACAGCGGGAACTCCTGGCGGAAAACCTTGAACTTACGGCACGCTCTCAAACCTATCAGGTGGAGATGTTGAGCGGGATGGAGACACTCAAGGCTATGGGGCTCGAACATCGCGCCGCCGAGAACTGGTCCAATCTCTTTGTCGACAGCCTTAACGTTTCCATCAAACGCGGCCGCCTCGATGCCGTGTTCAGTTTCTTTCAGAGTCTGCTTTCGACGCTCTCCATCCTTGCCATCATGTTCTATGGAACCTATCTTGTCCTTGGCGGCGCACTTACTCTTGGCGCCATGATGGCTTTCAGCGCTCTGGCCGCGGGTTTTTTCCTGCCTTTGACCAACCTTATCTCTACCGGTCTTCAGCTTCAGATGCTGGAGATTTATCTCGAACGCATCAACAACGTCCTCAACACAGCTCCAGAACAGGACGCCAGCACCGTGGTGTTTGCCGGTCTATTGACGGGTGCTGTCACCCTTGAACATGTTTCGTTCCGTTATGGCAAGCAGGATCCGCTGACTCTCGAGGACGTATCGGTGGAGGTTCGACCGGGTTCTCGCGTAGCTCTCGTGGGCCGAACCGGTTCCGGAAAATCAACCTTGGCGCGGCTGATGGCCGGCCTCTACGAACCTTCGTCCGGCCGGCTGTTGTTTGACGGAAAGGACCTGAAATATCTGGATCTCCGTTCGGTGCGAAGTCAGCTCGGCATCGTGACTCAAGATACTCAGCTTTTTGGCGGAACCGTACGCCAAAACATTTCCCTGGCGGACCCCCAGATGGGCCTGGACCGCGTAATCCAGGCCGCCAAACTGGCCTGCATTCACGACGATATTCTGTCGATGCCCATGGGCTATGAAACCATCTTGGCGGATCGGGGGCTTTCGCTTTCCGGCGGGCAGCGGCAGAGGCTAGCCCTGGCCCGCGCGTTGGCTTGTCAACCGGTGATCCTGATTCTCGATGAAGCGACCAGTCACCTGGATGCCGTAACGGAAGGACTGGTCAATCAGAACCTTACACGCCTGCATTGCACAAGAATCGTGATCGCACATCGTCTCAGTACGATTCGAGACGCCGATTCGATCCTTGTGATCGACAATGGCAGAATCGTGAGCCAAGGCACCCACGAGGAATTGCTAAGTGCAAATTCCAAATACGCCGAGTTACTCGGAAGTCAGCGCGATCAAGATCCCTACCTCCGGGAACATGCATGGGGCGTGCGATCTCCCGATACGGGGTCATGAAGTTATGGTTAAGCGGTATGTCGAGCCTTGAGCGATGGCTTCAGATTTCTTTCTACTTGTTTTTTTCCACTTAGGAGAATGGCATGATGCGATGGTCTCCCATCCTCTCATCTTCCGACAATATCCTGCTCCCTGCCCGGGAGGCGGTCGATGCAATCGCTCACGCTGTCATGGCAAAAGACTATGAGCCGGGTAAGCGGGAAACATTCCGCGACAGCATGTATGAAGAAGCTCTCCTATATGGCTATCTTGCGGTTGCCAGGAATGATCTTGGCTGGGCTACCCGCGCCACAGAGCGCCTCAACCAAGCAATTGATGCGGCGAACCAGCAAACAGGATATTTGGGCCTGTTTGGTGGGCTCACCGGCCTGGGATGGACCGTGGAACATATTTCTCGGCTTCTCAACCAACTCTCTTTCCCCGCCGATGATGAAATCGACAGCAACGCTGAAGCCGAAGACGATGGGGCAGAAGAGGAAGCGGCAATCGAGGAAGATCTCAATGCGGAGATTGACGCTGTCGTCCTACGCAACCTGCAGCGCTTCACCCCTTCAAGTCCCTACGATTTGATTAGTGGCTTGGTGGGATTTGGAGTGTACTTCCTGGAGCGCTTGCCAAAAGAGACAGCGATGCAAGGGATCCAGGCGGTCTTCGATCACCTGGAAACGTTGGCACAGCACAATGTCGCCGGGATTACGTGGTTTTCCGGCCCCGAACTCTTGCCCGACTGGCAGCGAGAACAGGCTCCGAACGGATACTACAACCTGGGCGTCGCCCATGGCATTCCCGGCATCATTCATTTTCTGAGCGAAGTATCTGCGACCGCAATCGTTGACCAAGGACGGTCTCGCCGGCTGCTTGAAGGCGCGGTAAACTGGCTGCTTGCGCAGCGGCGGCCTTCTGGCTCGCGTTCCGCTTTTAGCTCGTGGATTGTTCCCGGACAAGAACCATCGGACAGCCGTCTGGCTTGGTGCTACGGGGACGTAGGAATCCTCTCGGTTCTCTTGCAGGTGGCGCGGCGCGCTGGCCGGGACGACTGGCAGAAGTTTGCCAACGATCTACTCGATCATTGTTTGGCCTGGCCTCCGGATCAAGCGGGTGTGGGCGACGCGCCCTTGTGCCACGGTGCCGCGGGCGTGGCCCACATTTTCAATCGCATCTACCAAAGCCAGGGGGATAGCAGATGTCGAGATGCAGCATTGGCCTGGTATCAGCGAACTTTGGCCATGCGGCATCCGGGCACAGGTGTCGGTGGGTTTTCCGCATTGACACGGCCCGATCCGGCAGCGCCAATTGTCTGGGAGTCCAGTCCTGCTTTTCTTGATGGCGCTATAGGAGTCGCGTTAGCGCTTCTTGCGGCGATGACTCCGGTTGAGCCTGCTTGGGATCGAATGTTGCTTCTATCCGCCAGAACTGTCGCATAGTCTGGACGATCAATAGTCGGGTAGCCCAATGGGCGACAGCGAGATAGCCATATAGGAGAGCTTCTTCATACTTGCTGTTGCGGAATGTTTCCCGCCTACCGGTTCATAGTCTTTTGCCATGACAGCGTGAGCGACGTAATCGGCGGGTCAGCGGTTCAAGTCCGCTCGTCGGCTCCCCTTTCGGCCCCGCTGCTGTACAATTACGACCATTCGCTTCGCCACTGGGTTCAACCCGCGCTTGCGGGATTACTGCGAAGCGCCAAGGACTGGCCCCATGAACGTGTTGTTGCTCTCCATGCCGGATGCTTTCGAACACATGCCTCCGGTCGGGATTCGCATGCCCAATGGCGCACTCACTTCGCTGGCGGGAAACGTCGATCCTCACCACCACGTGGCGGTCGCTGACTTAATTCTGGTTCAGCGCCAGGTTCGCGAAACCGTAACCAGACTTGTCGGCGAGCTCAATCCTGAAGTCGTCGGACTTTCCATCATGACGTTTCAGCGGCGGACCGCCGGCCGCATTATCGAACTGGTGCGCGCCCTGCGCCCAGGAGTGAAGATCGTGGTGGGTGGGTACGATCCCAGCCTTGCCCCCGACGCGTACGAGGAAATGGGCGTGGATTATCTGGTGCGCAGCGAAGGGGAAGTGACCTTCCGCGAATTGCTGCGCGCAGTGGAGCAGGGCTCCGGGTTCGACCGGATTGGCGGTCTTTCCTACCGCAACGGCGAAGGCTGGGTGCACAACCCGGCCAGGCCGCCGCACCGGCTGGAAGATAAGGAAATCCGCCCGCCGAAGCGCGATGCGCGGGTGCTGAAGGGATACACGTTGCTGGGCCGCCAGGTGGATGTAATCGAGACCTCGCGCGGCTGCACCTTCGATTGCAGTTTCTGCTCCATCATCGAGATGCGCGGGCGCAACTTCCACACCTACTCTTTCGACCGCGTGTTGGACGACATTCGTGACGCCCGCGATCACGGCGCTCGAACCATTTTCCTGGTCGACGACAACATTACGCTGAACGTGAAGCGCTTCGAGGCGTTGTGCGAGGCCATCCTTGCCGCCGGGTTGCACAAGCTTGATTACTTTGTGCAGGCCATGACCTCCGCCATTGCCAACCACGGCGAAACCCTGGCCCCGCTGATGCAGCGGGCCGGGTTCCGCTACGTTTTTCTGGGCATCGAAAACATTCTGGAAGGCGATTTGGAATTTCTGAAAGCCACCGCGAAAAACACGGAGCGCACCAACGGCCACAATACGGGGAACGCCACACTGAAGGCCATCGATTACATCCGCCGCAACCGGATGTATGTGGTCGGCGGATTAATTGTCGGCAGTCCGGGCGACACGCGCGAGTCCATCGAAGCCAATCTCGAGTTCGCCCGCCGCTACGTGGACTGGCCCTACATTCAACATCCCACGCCCTACCCGCGCACGCCCATGACGAAAGACTTCCGCGATCAGGGCTTGATCATGAATGAGCGCTTGGAGGAATACGACGGCACCACGGCCGTGGTGCGTACTGCGCATCTGCCGGCGGAAGAGGTGGAATTCATGCGCTGGAAAGCCGAGCGCTGGATGAAAGTTCACCACATCCCAGTGGCGATGAAGCACGATCCCGGGTTCGTCCTGTTTAAGGGATGGAAGATGTTGCTCCATACATTCCGCGGGAGTTCGATCCGCTCCGCGCTGGGGTTGGAAAGCGAAAAGAAAGTGTTTGAGCGGTATCGCGCGATTCGGCGGGCTGAGCGCGAGTATGTGTAAATGAGGTGCGGCCGCTTCTTTTTTCGCTGGGGCGGATTTAGCGCTGCGCCGCGGGACCGAAGTTCTTTTCAGCCTTGGGATCGTCTTTGTGGCCGAAGTCAAGGCCAAAATGCGGCTCCGATTCCGTGCCCGTGATCCTGACCGGAAGCTCTGTGCCGGCCCCGTCCTTGCTAAAGAATCGATCGGCGGGCTTCAGAAGCATCGATTTCCACCCGGTGGTCATTTGCGACAACTTGGCATCCAGCCGCACTGTGCCTCGAAAATCGAACGTCCGTCCATCCAGACTGTAGTCGCCCGTCATATCGACATGCGTTCCCGGGATCAGGAAGTGCAGCAGAGAGAACGACAGCGTGCCATTCGCGAGCGTGAATATCCCCCGCAAGTCGACCGGAACCTTTTCTTCTGTCTGGTCCAGCGCATCTTTATGCTTGCCTTGAGTGCGCAGACTTATCGCGTCCAGCCGGCCCTGCACCTTCTGATTCGTGAAGTACGCGGGGAACACATGAAAGTTGCCTGCCAGCTTCAATCGATCGGCCACATCCGCGCTGCCCGGACGCAAGCTCAGCTTCGTCTTCATTTCCACTGGACCGCTCATGACCGGTGGGTCGGTGCGCACCCCGAGTTTGAGCAGGTCTTCAATCTTCGCATGATCCATGACCACGTCGAGTTCAATGTCGTGCCCGTCAGGATTCTGCACGCGAATCACCGAGCCCGCCGCGGTAAACGACGAATGAAGCAGCGTCGCTTTCACCGGCTCAAGCTGCGTGTCTCCGCTCGTGCCGTCAACTATGGCATGAAACTCCGTATGCAGCGGCACGGGATGCCCACTGCGGGCAATCCGGAAGTCTGGCGTGTCGGTTTGCCCATCCACCACGATATCGCCGAGCGTTCCCGCATACTTGCCGGTGGATGAGAGCATTCCGCCGATGCCCTTGATCGTACTCAAATCGGCATCGCGGAAGGAATAGTCGCCCTGCACCGGCGTGTCCCGAGGATTGTTTTCATTCCAAGGTCCGAAGAGGCCCGTCGATTGGATGTTTCCCACCGGCTTCGGGTTCACCAGCGTAGCGTCAAAGCGCATCGGCTGGCCGGGACCAATCTCTTTCATCGTCAAATTGCCGATGGCAAATTCCAGTGGCGGCTTGCCGGGATTCGAAGTATTGATCAAGAGCCTGGTGTCTTCGCAAACGAACTGGTCGACGAACACCGTCATCTTTCTCGTCTCCGAGCTCATGCGGGTGAACTCCTGGCGATCCCCCTTTGGAGGAACGTTCAACTCCATGCCTTTCACATACACTGTGTCAACGTGGATCGCAGGCCCAAACAGGCCGCGGAGTCCGGCGTGAAAGTGGAATTCCGGCAGGCTGATGAGAGCCTGAAAACCCGGCGCATAAGGATTCGGGTCCGTCGTGCCAAAGATCTTCAGGCCGGTTCCGGAAACCTCGAGCCCCTTGACCACGGAAACATCAAGCGACGCCAGCTCCACCTTGCTCTTGAATCGATTCGATAAAGTCTCGATAACCCGGGCCCGCAGAATGGGTTCGGCGCGAGCGATCACGAATCGAACGAAGACTGCCGCGCTGGCCAAAAAAATGCAACCGATTACGCCGATCAACTTCCATCGCCGTTGTTTCTTTGCGATTCGTGGAGTAGAAACTTGCACGATAGACCGTACCCCCATTAGAGCAGAGCGCTCCCAGTCGCGGTCAATACATGAATCCTGCAAATTTGCTTGCCGTCTGGTAGTGTTTTAAGTCGGTTGGGGCCTGATTGGGATTTCGCCTGAAACCGTTCTCTTTCAGGACTACCTCGATGTGCTTCGGGTACCATTGTGACGCGCGTCACAGTCGATCCCGCACTCCAATCTGTAGTATTCGTAGTCGTGTGCGACCGATGATAACTCTTACTGGGGAAAGGACAACCGAGTGATCGTTGGAGTTCCGAAGGAAAGTTATCCGGGAGAGCGCCGGGTTGCGCTGGTTCCCGCCGTCATCCCGACCCTCGCCAAAGCCGGACTCGAAGTGGTTGTGGAATCGGGTGCGGGCGAGGGGGCGGGTTATTCGGATTCGGCTTACGTCGAGAAGGGTGGAAAAATTCTTCCGGATCGCGCGGCCGTCTTCGGAACCGCAGACGTTATTGTGCAGGTGCTCTGCTACGGTTCGAATGATGTCACCGGCAAGGCCGACCTTCCCCTGCTACGGCGCGATCAGTTGCTCATCGGGTTTCTGCGTCCCTTCGGTTCCGCCGAAGTAATCCAGCAGATTGCCGCCGCTGGCGTCACCTCTTTCTCTGTCGAACTGGTGCCACGCACCACGCGCGCGCAAAGCATGGACGCGCTTTCTTCCATGGGGACGATCTGCGGTTACAAAGCCGTGCTGCTGGCCGCCGAAACATCGATCAGAATCTTTCCCATGATGACGACGGCAGCCGGTACTATCACGCCGGCGCGGGTATTCGTTATCGGCGCCGGAGTGGCGGGACTGCAAGCCATCTCGACCGCGCGCCGGCTGGGCGCCGTGGCTTCGGCGTACGACATGCGGACCGCCTCCAAAGAGCAGGTGCAGAGCCTGGGCGGCCGCTTCGTCGAGTTGCCGATTGAGGCCAAGGATGCGCAGGACGCCCGCGGCTATGGCACAGCCCAGGACGAAACTTTCTACGCCCGGCAGCGTGAACTCCTCACCCGCGTCGTTGCGGAAAGCGATGTGGTCATCACCGCCGCCGTGATCCCCGGCAAGAAGTCGCCCGTGCTGATCACCGCCGATATGGTCAAAGGAATGGCTCCCGGCTCGGTGATCGTCGATCTGGCCTCCGAGCGCGGCGGCAATTGCGAACTTACACGCACCGGAGAAACCGTGAAGGCGCATGGCGTGACGATTATCGGCGCCATCAATCTGGCCAGCAGCGTCCCCTACCATGCCAGCCAGATGTACGCCCGCAATGTGGCCACGTTTCTGGCGTACATGGTGAAAGAGGGCAAGCTGCAGCTCAACCTGCAGGATGAAATCATCCGCGAGACCATGGTGACGCACGGGGGCGAAATTGTGAACGCAAGAGTGCGAGAGTTTTTCAAACTGCCAGCGCTAACGCCGGCAGGTGGTTAAGCCTCTGCGGAAGGTTTTACTGAGAACTGAGAACCGAGAACCGAGAACTGAGAACTGAGAACTGGAGAAGCCTATGAATTCCAATCTGATCGACGCGCTTTTCATCTTCATGCTGGCTTGCTTTATAGGCTTCGAAGTCATCCGCCACGTTTCTCCTTTGCTCCACACTCCGCTGATGTCGCTGACCAACGCACTGGACGCGATCGCCGTCGTCGGCGCGATCGTCCTGGTGGGTGAGAAAAAGAGCGCCTTCGCGACGATACTGGGCACCATCGCCATCGTCGCCGCCACCAGCAACGTGGTGGGCGGATTCTTTATCACGGACCGTATGCTCAAGATGTTCAAGAGCAGCCGTCCGAATAAGTAATTGAGCGAAGTCATACTGAGCCAGTCTTATTGAGTAAGCCATGAACGAGCTCGCTGGAAGCCAGTACGTCATCGAATTCATCTACCTCATCGCTAGCGCCCTGTTCATTCTGTCGCTGAAGTGGATGAGTTCCCCCACCACCGCCCGCCATGGCATTTGGGCGGGTGAAATTGGCATGGTGCTGGCCATCGCCGGCACTCTGCTTCATCACGGCATCGTCGACTACAAATGGATCGCGGTCGGCCTCGTGCTGGGCAGCGGTATCGGCATTCCGCTCGGCATGGTGCAGATGACGGCGGTCCCGCAGCGAACCGCTCTCAGCCACGCTTTCGGCGCGCTGTGCGTCACGCTGGTCGGCACGGCTGAGTTCTATCTGGGAACGCAGAATAACTCGAAGTTCGGATTGTCGGTGCTGTCGATGGAAGTGATTCTTGGAGGGTTGACCTTTACCGGCAGTTTGATGGCAGCAGGCAAGCTCCAGGAAATCCTTCCCCAACGCCCCATCACTTATAAAGGACAGAATCTCGTCAACTTCCTGCTGTTCGTCGTCGCCGTCGGCAGTGCGGTTTACCTGGTGCTGCATCCGGAAGCCAAGCAGTTCTTCCCGTTGATCGTGGGTGTTTCGCTGATCTTCGGCGTCCTGCTCATAATCCCGATCGGCGGCGCCGACATGCCGACCGTCATCTCGCTGTTGAACGGCTATGCCGGATTGTCGGCGGCGGCGATGGGATTCGTACTCCAGAACAAGCTGCTGATCATCGCTGGCGCGCTCGATGGCTCTTCCGGACTCATCCTCTCCGTCATCATGTCGAAGGCGATGAACCGATCGTTCACGAATGTATTGTTCGGAGCCTTCGGCCAGGTGCAGGCCGCAGCCGCTGGCGGCGCGGAAGCCAGACCGGTGCACAGCGCCACCGCCGAGGAGGCTGCTGCGATTCTTGCCGCCGCCAATAAAGTCGTCATCGTCCCCGGCTATGGCATGGCCGTGGCGCAGGCACAGCATAAAGTTCGCGAACTCTATGATATCCTCACCAAGAAGGGAGTCGAAGTTCGCTTCGCCATCCATCCCGTTGCCGGACGCATGCCCGGCCACATGAACGTTCTGCTCGCCGAAGCCGACATCCCCTACGACTGCCTCATCGAAATGGAAGAGATCAACGGCGACTTCCCGCAAACCGACGTAGCCCTGGTGATCGGCGCCAACGACGTCACCAACCCCACCGCGCGCACCGACGCCACCAGCCCCATCTTCGGCATGCCCATCCTCGACGTCGATAAAGCCCACACCGTGATGGTAATCAAACGCAGCATGAGCCCGGGCTTCGCGGGCATCGACAATCCGCTCTACTACCTCCCTAACACCCTGATGCTCTTCGGCGACGCCAAGCAGTTCGTGGGAACGATTGTGCGGGAACTCAGTGGGGGACACTAACCCATTCGGGCCGGGTGATAGCGTGATATCACTGTTTTGTGCTATCATGATATCAGTGTTTGGAGGTACGGCATGGCTCAGCTGCTGGTTCGCAATCTTGAAAACTCCGTCAAAGCCCGCCTCCAACGCCGCGCCCGCCGCAACGGCCGGAGCATGGAAGAGGAAGTCCGTGACATTCTGCGCGCGGCGGTGCACAAAGAAGAACAGAAATCTGAATTCGGCCTAGGGACCGAACTGGCGGCCTTATTTGCCGAGGATGGACTTGATGAGCCAATTCAGGAACTACGAGGGTTCGAAATCAAGCCGCCTAACTTCGAAGAATGACCATTCTCGACACAAATGTGGTGTCCGAGTTTATGCTGCGTTCACCAAATCCGAAGGTCGTCGGATGGCTTGACAGGCAGCCTCGATTGTCCCTGTGGATAACGGCCGTCACGATTTTCGAGATTCGATTGGGGTTGCAGATTATGCCCAACAGTAAGCGTCGTGACCTTCTCAACCGAAGATTCGACGAAGTTTTGGCACGCATGAATGAGCAGATCGTTCCTTTCGATACCGAAGCCGCGCAGCAAGCGGCTTCTTTGATGGCCTCGCGAAAAATGCAGGGTCGTCCTCGGGATCTGCGCGACACCATGATCGCAGGTATCGTCCTGGCGCGCCGTACCAGCTTGGCGACCCGCAATATCGCCCACTTCGATGACATTTCAGCGCCGCTAGTCGATCCGTGGAGCTAAAGCGCCTGACGGGCTCCAAACGCCGTGATATCCTATTAACTCCAGTTGCGTACCGTTTTGGCGGAAATTCCCCGCAGTTTCAGATAAACGCTTCCTGAGCACTTCCCGGTAGAAGCGCAGAAGAAGAGAACTCAGACACCATGCTTTCAGTCAGTAATGTTTCCATGCGCTACGGCGCCAAAATACTATTTGACGAAGTCTCCACGGCATTTACGCCGGGCAAGCGCTATGGCCTCACCGGCCCCAACGGCTCGGGCAAATCCACGTTCATGAAGCTGCTCAGCGGCGAACTGGAGCCGCAAAAAGGCACCGTCGTGCGTCCCCGCAAGCTCGGCGTCCTCAGCCAGGACCAGTTCGCCTTCGACGCCTTCACCGCGATCGACACGGTCATCATGGGCAACAAGCGGCTGTGGGCGGCCATGCAGGAGCGCGACGCGATCTACGAAAAGCACGACATGACCGACGAAGACGGCATGAAGCTCGGCGAGCTCGAAGGCATTGTCGGCGAAGAAGACGGCTACACCGCCGAGAGCGATGCCGCGATCTTGCTGCAAGCCTTGGATATTCCCGACGAGGCGCATGCCCGCAAGATGGGCGAGTTGCAAGGCGGACAGAAAGTTCGCGTGCTGCTGGCGCAGGCGCTGTTCGGGCATCCGCAGGCGCTGCTGCTGGACGAACCCACCAACAACCTCGATTTGGATTCGATCCACTGGCTGCAGGGATTTCTGAACGCCTACGATGGCGTCGTCATCGCCATCTCGCACGACCGGCATTTTCTGAACAGCATTTGCACCCACATCGCCGATATCGACTACGAGACCATCATTACTTACACCGGGTCCTACGACGAGATGGTGCTCGCGAAGACGCAGGTGCGCTCGCAGATTGAATCGCAGAACGCGCAGCGCGAAAAGAAGATTTCGCAGTTGAACGAATTCATCGCACGCTTCTCCGCCGGTACACGGTCGAGCCAGGTGCAGTCGCGGCGCAAGGAAGTGGAGCGGCTGCAGGTGACGGAACTGGCGAAGTCGAACATCCAGCGGCCTTACATCAAGTTCGAGCAGAAGCGGCCCTCGGGAAAACATATTCTGGAAGTCGAGCACCTGAGCAAGGCTTATGGCGATACGCCGGTGATTCGCGATTTCACGGCGAGCATCACGCGCGGCGAGAGAATCGCGCTGATGGGGCGCAACGGGGCGGGCAAGACTACTCTGGTGAATGCGCTGCTGGCGAATTCGCCGACCACTCCAGAAGCCGAGTTGCGCAAAACCAGCGGCTACGACGGACCTTTCGTCGATTCCGGCAAAGTGATTTGGGGGCACGAGGCGTCGATTGGATACTTTGCCCAGGACCATCGCAGCCTGATCGAAACTGGCATGACGGTGCTGGAGTGGCTGCACCAGTGGAATCCGGCGGCGGTGGGCGAAGAGATTCGCGGCCTGCTCGGACAAATGCTTTTTCAGCGCGAGGAAGCCACGAAATCCACCAACGTTCTTTCCGGCGGCGAAGCTGCGCGGCTGCTGTTCTGCAAGCTAATGCTGCAAAAGCCGAACGTTCTGGTGCTGGATGAGCCGACGAACCACCTCGATCTTGAAGCCATCAATGCACTAAATATTTCCCTGCAGCGCTATCAGGGGACGGTGTTCCTCGTCTCGCACGATCACGACCTAATCGATGAAGTCGCGACCCGCATCTGGCACTTCGAGAGCGACCATAAGATTACCGATTTCAAGGGAACTTACGAGGAATATCAGGCGGCGGTCACGGTCTAGGCAAGGCCCGGGAAAGCACCCTGTCATTCCGAGCGTAGCGAGGAATCTTGGTTTTGCTCGGTTTGCACCATTTCCGCTGCATGTAAATCATCCAGGTTCTCCACAGATTTCCACAAGGGTTTACTATTGCGTTTCTAGCCAGTAGTTGAGCATAATGGCGGCGGTACATTCTTGCGCCAGCGTTAGGCAGGAAGCGCGAGAGGTTGTGAGCGTCGTGTACAGTCGAGCGGATTTACTCAGAATTCTTCATCTCACTCCGCGCCAGTTGGCGAACTGGGAGCGCGCGGGGCTGATCATTGCTTCGCCGTCCTATTCTTTCGCCGACCTGCTGAAAATCAAAAAGGTCCGCGACCTGTGCGCCATGCGGGTGCGGCCCGCGGTGATCCGTGAATCGCTCGAGGCCATGCAGAAGCAGGCTGCGGGCATGGCAAATCCATTGCTCGACGCGGGAACCTCGTCCACCGCCAAGCATCGGGTTGCGTTTCGTCACGAAGGCAGGCTGCTGGAGCCCATCGCGGGACAGTTTGTGATGGACTTCGCGACGCGGGAAAAAGTGGTGACCAGCACCCCAATTCCCGATTCCGAGGCCACTCCGCGCGAGGACGAAGCCGCAATGTGGTTTGCCCGCGGCATCGCGCTCGAAGAGGATCCGGCCACGCAGACCGAGGCGCTGGCGGCTTATCAAAAGGTGCTCGAGTTCCAGCCGGCTCACGCCGCCGCGCACATCAACCTGGGGACGCTTTACTACAACCGCCAGGATTTCGCGCTTGCCGAAAAACATTACCGCGCCGCCTTGGAAGCCGATCCGCGCTACGCCCTCGCCTATTTCGATCTGGGCAACGTTCTCGACGAAACCGGCCGCGTGCAAGAGGGCATTCAGACCTACAAAATGGCGGTCCAACTCGCTCCCACCTACGCCGATGCGCACTACAACCTAGCGCTCGCCTACGAAAAAGTTCGCGAACCGCGCAAGGCGCTGAAACACTGGCAGGCCTATATCAGGCTCGATACCACCGGGCCGTGGTCGGTGCATGCGCGCAATCAGATCCAGCGCATTCTGCAGGCGGATGGGCTGAAGCTGGTGCATACCCGGCGCAGCTAAAAAGCGGATAGATGTTTTTCCACTGTGTAACTCTCTTCCGATAGTTATCAGCACTCTCGATTCTGCTAAAATCACAAGTCCGCCATTCTTCCGCCTGAAGGATTCATATGCCCGAGACGCTGCAGTCCCCAGTTCCCACACCCCTGACCACCCTCACCGAAGACGAAATCCTTTTCCGCGACAACATCCGCCAGTTTGCCGACGACAAAATTCGCCCGCATGTCAAAGAAATGGACGAGAAGGGAATCTTCGAAAAAGATCTCATCCACGAATTCTTCCAGCTTGGGCTGATGGGAATCGAAATCCCCGAGCAATACGGCGGCAGCGGCGCCAAGTTCTTTGAAGCGATTCTGGCGGTGGAGGAATTGTCACGCGTGGATGCATCGGCGGGCGTCATCGTTGACGTACAAAATACCTTGGTCAACAATGCGTTGCTGCGCTGGGCAAATCCCGAACAGAAGAAGCGCTATCTGCCGAAAATGGCGTCCGAGACCCTGGGCGCATATGCGTTGAGCGAGGCTGGTTCCGGCTCCGATGCTTTTGCCTTGCAGACACGCGCCGAACTTAAAGGCTCCGACTACGTGCTCAACGGACGCAAGCTGTGGATCACCAACGGCAAAGAGGCTGGATTATTCGTGCTGTTCGCCACGCTCGATCCCGCCGCGGGATATAAGGGCATCACCGCGTTCCTCATCGAAAAAGATTTCCCCGGATTCACCGTCGGGAAGAAAGAAGACAAGCTCGGCATTCGCGCTTCTTCCACCTGCGAACTGATCATTGAAGACTGCCGCGTGCCCAAAGAGAACGTGCTGGGCGAACCCGGCAAAGGCTACAAGATCGCCATCGAAACCCTGAACGAGGGCCGCATCGGCATCGGCGCGCAGATGATAGGCGTCGCCCGTGGGGCATGGGAGTTCGCGGCGAAATACGCGCAGGAGCGCAAGCAATTCGGCAAGGCCATCGCGGAGTTTCAGGGCATCCAGTTCCAGATTGCGCAGATGGCGACCGAGATCGAAGCCGCCCGCCTGATGGTTTACAACGCAGCTCGTATGAAAGACGCGGGCGTGAACTTCGTGAAAGAAGCGGCGATGACCAAGCTCTTCGCCTCGCAGGTGGCGGATCGCGTGACTTCGCTGGCAATCGAAATCTACGGCGGCTACGGCTTCACCAAAGACTATCCCGTGGAGAAATACTGGCGCGACGCCAAGATCGGCAAGATCTACGAAGGCACGTCCAACATGCAGTTGGCCACCATCGCCAAACTGGTGCTCGGCGGTAAGTGAAACTCGATTAGCCTCTGGCGGCCCGGTTGTCCTGATCTGAAAGGCGCTTCTGCCGGGGGCTGGCGCGCCGCAGAGGCGCGGGGCAACAAATCCCATTGCTCATAATGTGCATTGAGTTGCACTTGCACTCCTCTGCCGACGGCTTTAAGACCCGGTTAACCCTAGTCAATTCAATGCTTTCCATCTCCGCCTACCAATGGCGGACAAGCTGCATCCTCCATTGTGCCTGCCGTTGCGGGCAAAACGGGGTGGCCCTTGACGACTTTGTTCGGGAGCACAGCGGTGATGCCGATTGCGGCTCCAAAGAGGAAACGGAGCCTGATGCCGTTACTCACAGTGGTGTTTCTGGCCTCGTACGGCTTGATGACCCTGCTCATTGTTGAGCAAGGCAGGACCATCCAATCCCAGCAAAATCTGATTCAGGTTTTGGCGGGCGACAGCACCGAGCTGTGGGCCCTGAAAGGGAAAGCCCTGCACGATAGACAGATGGCTCAAGCACAAGCTCAGAGCAAGACCCAATCCCCGATGACCCAATCTCCCATGACCCGGGGGCAAGCTGCATCTGTTGGAACTCCGTCTACCCAGACTCCGTTAACCCAGATTCCGTTAACCCAGACTCCGTCGACCAGGACTCCGTCGACCCAGGTACCGCAGCACCATTCCCAAAGCCGGGCAGGCAAGATGGCGAAGCCCCAGACCCAGGTTCCGCCAATGCCTGCTTCGGATTTGGGAGATCAGCGCCGTGCACTGATTACACTTTGAAGCCCAGGTTTGTAGCTGTAACGTGTTTCGATAAAGTTCTGAAGGTTGGCAAATCATGAAGGCCCTGACCCTAGCCTTGTTGTTGAGTATGACGTCAAGTACGACGTTCAGTATGACGGTTGCCAAGCCAGCGCAGCCAGAGCGGCGGCCCTCCGGCCGCCTGGATCAGCCTGCCAAGAGCGGACGCTGGTACTTTGCCGCCAGCGGCCACGCCGTTTACTGCTACGGACCCGTGATGACCCTACCCCAGGCTAACGGCGATCTGCAGAAAGTCGCTACCTTCTGCCGCGACGGCAGAGCAGTGGTGCCGCTGAAGGATTAGCCAGAAAAATCAAGCTGCCGAAATCTGTTCTATCGGCCCCTCCATTTCATCTACTCCAGGAATTGGCCCATGCGGCGCGTCCTATCGACGTAGCCTTGTAAACTGGTGAGGCATGCCAGAACTCCCTGAAGTTGAAACCATCGCCCGTGGGCTGGCGAAGCGTGTCTCCGGCGACGTGATCGAATCGGTTTGGCTGGGGCAGAAGCCGGAGCCGCTGAAGTCCTCGGCGCAGGAAATCGCCGCCGCATTGGAGCACAGCCACATTCTCACGGTTCGCCGCGTGGGAAAACACATTGTCTTCGACCTGGACCGTGTGGCTCGGACACTCCTGTCCGAGAAAGGCCGCAGAGCTAAATCATCGCGTAGGGGATCCAAGGTAAGACCCGATGCGGACGCGGACGAAAGCGCTCACTCCGTACAATCCCAATTTATCGTCCACCTCGGCATGACCGGACGCCTGCAAGTCTGCGAACCGCACTCGGAAATTCTCAAGCACACGCACGCGATTCTGAAGCTGGCCTCGGGCAGGGAACTGCGCTTTGTCGATCCCCGCCGCTTCGGTCGGTTGAGCGTTGCCGTTGCTGGCGGCTTCGAAGCGGGCGGCATTGAGCCGCTGGAAGCCGATTTCGGCCGCTTCCTCGCTTTGTTTCGCGGCCGCAGGACTCCTATCAAGAGTGCGCTGCTCAACCAGAAACTGCTGCGCGGCGTGGGCAACATCTATGCCGACGAGTCTCTGTTTCGCGCCGGAATTCGCCCTCGCCGCCGCGCTTCCACCATTACCCGCGATCAACTCGCCAGACTGCTCGCGTCGGTGAAAGAGGTTCTTCACGAGGCGATTGCTCTGGGCGGTTCCTCCATTTCAGATTACGTGGACGCCGACGGAGAAGAAGGCTTCTTCCAATTGCAGCACCGCGTCTACGGCCGCGAAGGCGAGCCCTGCCTGGTCTGCAAAACGCCTATCAAACGCATCGTGATCGCGGGACGCAGCAGCCATTACTGCCCGAAGTGCCAGAAGTGAAGTCAACCGCAGTCAGTCATGGAGATGATCGATTCGGTTCATCTTCCCCAACTCCGAACCTCAGTTCTGTCGGCATTCGTGCCGATGCCACTGAATCGTGGCATAGTGTTCGCTGTTCGTGCTTCCATTCCGGTAGATGATGACCTTCGCCCAGTTTTCTTCTACACCGTGGCAATCGTTGTCTGGGAGGCAGACTATGTCATCGAAAGTTCCCATTAAGTACCTACCTCTCTCCTTTACCGGCACGATTTCGTCTAAGACTTCGGTTAGTTGTTTGGAATCAATCGTATTTTTCCCACTTTTAATGAGAGAGGCCGGTCTTTGCGGACTGACAACAATTTCGCACACGTGGCCGCTACTACCGTACCGCACCGCCGCAACAACGCCGGGCCTGACCAGGTAGCTCTCGGAAATGGGCTGACCATATTGTTGCTGGAGGGACTGCGCCGTGTCGGCTGGAAAAGGAGATTCGAGGACGAACAAAACAAAGACCGCGAGCAGACGTAACCACATACTTCACCCCTCTGTCTTGGAATCGCTGCGCAACCCAGACATGGAATTAGACTACTCTCGAAGCAATCGGTGTCGCAAAGTAGCCATTTCTTCCGGAATCACGCGAGACTCTGCGCAGTTCTGATATCTTCTCCTCCATGCCCGATTTCTCCATCGGAGTCGATCTCGGCGGCACCAACCTCCGCATCGCCTCCATCAGCAGCGAGGGACAGCTTCTCGAAAAAGTTACGCTCGGGACCAAAGTCGCTCTCGGCCCCGACCACGTCATCACCGAAATGTGCGATGCGATCCAACGTCTGTCCGGGAAATACAAAGAGACAGGAAAGTTTCTTGGCGCCGGCATCGGCATTCCCGGCATCATCGACATGCAAACCGGAATGCTGCGCAAGTCGGCCAACCTGCCGGGGTTTGAAGACTATCCGGTGCGCGCGGAAATCGAGCGCCGTTTAAGCGCCCGCGTGGTCCTCGAAAACGACGCCAACGTGGCCGCGCTCGGCGAGCAGTGGCTGGGCGCTGCCCGCGGCGTGCCGAATATGGCGGTGGTCACACTGGGCACCGGAATCGGTGGCGGGATCGTGCTCGGCGGAAAAATCTGGCACGGCATGAACGGCATGGCGGGCGAGTTCGGCCACGTCACCATCGAACCGGAAGGCTATCCCTGCGGCTGCGGCAACCACGGATGCGCCGAGCAGTATGCTTCCGCCAGCGCGATTGTTCGCATGGCCCGCGAAGCGATCGCCAGCGGCGAAGCGCCGTCGCTGGCCCAGGCCGCGTCTGCTGACGCTGAGTTCGGCGCGGAGTCGATTTACAATCTGGCGATCCAGGGTGACGAGCACGCCCGCCGCATCTTTCGGACTTTCGGCCGCTACCTTGGCATCATGCTCGCCGGCGCGATCAACGTGTTGAATCTCGATATGTTCGTCCTCGGCGGAGGTGTTTCGAGGGCGTGGGACGCTTACGCGCCTAACATGTTCGAAGAGCTGCAGGCACGTTCGCTGGTGTACGCGGCAACCGCTCCCGCCGATCCTTTGAGCAATGATTTTTCAGGAAGAGAGACCGTGTGGGGACGGGCGCCCTCGCCCGTCCAGGCAGAGCCTGGCTCGGCTGTTGTCAATGCCCACACCAACTCTGGATTGTCTCTAGGAAACGAAGACGCCGCGCAGACCCAAAGCAGCAGTGAACGAAAAACCATCATCACCCCCGCATTGCTTGGCAGCGATGCGGGGCTGTACGGAGCTGCGCGGGCGGCGGTGATGCCTCGTTAGTCGCCCAGCCACCAGCCCAAGGATTCAATAGCAGGCGCGCGGCTCACCACAGGGGAGGCACAGGTTCTTCCTTAAAGATCGGCGGAGGGCCACCCCGATTGGAGAGGCGGATCGCAGCCATGGAGGATTTGGCTTGCGGATCGTAGGTTACGGTGATGCTTCCGCCCCTCCCCGGCGACCCGTCGAAGCCGTTCCGTCCATCGGAGCCGTTGCTCCCGCTCGATCCGCTGGGCGATCCCATACCTCCGGAGCCTCCTCGGCCTCCCCGGCCTCCCCGGCCGCCTCTTCCCCCTGACCCTCCGGGGCCGCCATCAGCCCTCACCATCAGCGAACCTCCCTGGGGATCAACCAAATACAGTTTCTGATGGCCTGCCGCAGACACACTCACCTGTAGCAGCGGATGGTTCCCCGATCTGAATGCCACCCGGACTTGCACTGGCGGTGCATTCCCTCCCGGTCCTCCATCCCCGCCATTCGAGCCATCAGTCCCGTTCCCGCCCGCGGAGGGATTATTCGGATCCATGGAGCCCATGCTGCCGCTCGCGCCGTCCATTCCATCCGTACCGTTCATACCGCTGGAGCCGGGGCTGCCGGAGAAATTCGCCGTGTACTTTTCGTCGTACCGCACGGGAATATCGAGGTCCGCTCGGATGTCCGGATGGCTGGGCACGGTGATGGTGACGTGCGGGACCTTCCCGTCGCTGATCCTCGGATCGCGAGGAAGGGACACAACGCCCTTTGGGTTGGCGGTCACAACATTTGCAGTGATCGTGAGGTCCTTCCACATGACCTTTCCCCCGCCTGCCCCCTCCGTCTGCAATACCTTGCCATCCGGCTCGGTCACCACTATCACCAGAGGCAACTTCTCTCCCGGTCCGATCCCCGGGCCTTTCGGCAGGCTAGCCTTCATGGTGGCGATGGGGGTCTTGTCCAGGTAGACCTTCATCCCCAGCCGGACCTGCACAGCAGCGCACCCACTCAGCGCAAGCAGAGAGGCCACGCCCAGGCAGGCGGCCCCGTTTGTGCTCATCAAAACTGGGGTGACGTAACTTTGATTGTGTAAAAGCGAGAGGGTGTAAGTTGGCTTTGGCCTCACAAGCTAAAGCCGTTCCTGGAAAGGAGACCTACACCCGATGGCGAAGATAATCCCAATCACGGAGCATTACCAACATTTTCTGGCGGAGATGAGAGAGAGTTTCTGGGGGGATGTGTACGGAGAGACGAAGCGGCTGTGGAAAGAGCGTTTGGAGGCGGATTCGCGGCGGGAGCGGGACCGGTATGCGGTGCGCGAAGTGTATCAGCGGCGGCGCAGCCGGCGGCAGCCCTATCGCAACGGCTACTACGAACGGGATTTCGTGACTCGGTTGGGGACGATCCGGCTGCGCGTGGCGCGCACCCGAGGGAAGAGTTTTCTGCCGCGAGGGCTGGAACCTTTTCAGCGGCGCGCCGAAGATGTGTCGATGCTGATTCGGGAGGCGTTTCTGCGCGGCATCTCGACGCGGCAAGTGGGGCGGGTGGTGGCCACGGTGACCGAAGAGGTGGTGAGCCCGCAGACGGTGTCGAAGCTGACGCGGGATCTGGACGGAGTGGTGCGCCAGTTCCACCAGGCGCGGTTGGAAGACAACTACGCGTATCTGTTTTTGGACGGAGTGAGCTTGCGGGTGCGGCGTCCGGCGGGGCGCAAGCGGGTGCAGATGCTGGTGGCCTACGGAGTGCGGCGTGACGGCACCCGCCATCTGCTGGCGTTTTTGCGGAGTCAGGGCGAGAGTCAAGCGGACTGGGAAGGGCTGCTGGAGGATATGTATCGGCGCGGGCTGGAGGGCAAGGCGCTGGGCCTGATCGTCACCGACGGCTGTCCCGGACTGGCGGCGGCGATCCGCACCGTCTATCCGCGAGTGCGGCATCAGCGCTGCTGGGCCCACAAGATGCGCAACATTCTGGAGAAAGTGAAGAAGGCCGACTACGACAACGTGAAAGCGGGAGCGCAGGCGATTTATTTGGCCGAAAGCCGCGCTCAGGCCGAAGCCGCTTTTCGCGCCTTCCGCGCCCGTTGGCGCGGGAAGTACGGTCCCATGGTGCGCCAGTTGGAGCGCGATCTGCCGGAACTGCTTTCGGCGTTCGCTTTCCCCCCGCACCTGCGTAAGAAGCTGCGCACCACCAACGTGATCGAGCGCTGCTTCGTCGAAGTGCGCCGCCGCACCCGGCCCATGGTTTGTTTTGTGAATGTAGCCAGTGTCGACCGCATCCTCTACTCCATCTTCCAGAGATTCAACCTGGAATGGAAAACCCGCACCCTCAACCTATTTACACAGGCAGCTTGACATCACCAAAACTGGAACGCAGATTTTGGCAACAGCTAGTGACCTGAACTTGCTCATGATTGAACTCCGTTAAGCTCTCTCAATGAATCAAACTCGAAGTCAAGCAGCATGTTGTGCGCTAAGTTCCATTCGCAGGTAAAGTTTTGTGGAGATTGCCAGTTTATTCGTCACAGACGAGTCATGGGCCATTAGAAGTTAGGTACCTTCGTACTTTATAGTGGGCTGGCCCAAGTAAGCGATGGTTGTCGACGTAATTGGGCCCATTTTGCCCCGATTCGTTAGACAAGGAAGAAGGTGCCGGCACGGCCGAAAGCGGCGAAAGAAAAACCATCGTCACCCTCGCCTTGCTGGGCAGCGACGCCGGGCTCTACGGAGCTGCGCGCGTGGCCGTCCTCGCCGGATAAGTCCCGCTCCTAAAGTTTCCATCCCTTGTAGCCGATGAACTCGGAAGCCGCATGGCACGTGGCATCCTCATGTCCGTGCCGCCCGTTCTCCGGAGATCAAACGATGAAGCAAATTGCAAAACCTGAATCGCAGGAAGAAAGCCTTAGACATCTAGGCCTGGAAAATCTCGGCCGCGTCTACTGGGATTTGCCCACGTCCGCCCTTTATGAAGAGGCCATCCGCCGTTATGAAGCCTCCTTGAGTCATCTTGGACCGCTGGTCGTGCGCACCGGCCAATACACCGGCCGTCTACCCAAGGACAAATTTCTCGTCCGTGAACCTTCCAGCGAGAACAAAATCTGCTGGGGCAAAATCAATCGCCCCCTGGATCCGGAGAAATTTGATGCGCTCAAATCCAGGCTTTGCGCCTATCTCCAGGGGAAAGACATCTTCATTGAAAACTGCTACGCCGGAGCGGACGAGCACTACCGCCTTCCGATTCGCATCGTCAGCGAGCGCGCCACCGCCGCCCTGTTTGCCCGCACCATGTTTATCCGCGAACTGGATTCGGACAAGCTGGCGCATCACGTCCCGGAATTTACCGTCCTGCATGCCCCCAACTTCCATGCCGATCCCCAAATTGACGGCACCCACTCTGAAGCCTTCGTGCTGCTGCACTTCGGGAATAAATTGATTCTCATCGGCGGCACCGCCTACGCCGGCGAAATCAAGAAATCGATTTTCACCGTGATGAACTATCTGCTTCCGCAAAAGGGCGTCATGGCCATGCACTGTTCCGCCAACTACGGCAGGGACGAAAATGACGTCGCCATTTTCTTCGGTTTGTCAGGCACGGGAAAAACCACGCTCTCGGCCGATCCTGCCCGCACCCTCATTGGCGACGACGAACATGGCTGGAGCGATCATGGCACCTTCAACTTTGAAGGTGGCTGCTACGCCAAGGTCATCAACCTCTCGCGCGAGGGTGAACCCGAGATTTACGAAACCACCCGCCGTTTCGGTACCATCCTCGAAAACGTCACCATGGACATGCGCGACCGCCACGTCAATCTGGACGACGCCTCGCTCACCGAAAACACGCGCGCCGCTTATCCCATCACCCACATTCCGAATATGACGCGCACCGGCAAAGCGGGACATCCCAAGCACATTCTCATGCTGACCTGCGATGCCTTCGGTGTTCTTCCCCCGCTGGCGCGTCTCACTCCAGCCCAGGCGATGTATCACTTCCTGGCTGGCTACACCGCGAAAGTCGCCGGCACCGAGGCTGGACTCAAAGAACCGCAGGCCACCTTCAGCCCCTGCTTCGGCGCACCGTTCATGGCCCTGCCACCAACGGTGTATGCCAAACTCCTCGGCGACAAAATCGCCAAACATAAGGTGGAGGTGTGGCTGATCAATACCGGCTGGAGCGGCGGCGCTTACGGACAAGGTCAAAGGATCAAACTCGGATTCACCCGCGCCATGGTCAAAGCCGTTCTCTCCGGCACCCTCACCGAGGTGGCCACCAAACCCGATCCGATTCTCGGAATCGCCGTGCCGCAGTCGTGTCCGGGCGTGCCCGATGAAATCATGAACCCGCGCAACACCTGGAAAGACAAGGAGGCCTACGACCGCAAGGCCCACGAACTCGCGGCCATGTTCGAGAAGAACTTCGCGGAGAATGCCGGCGATGCCTCCGCGGAAATCAAGCAGGCCGGTCCCAAACAACGTACTCTCCACGCCCGGTCCAGTTCGTGATGGACTTCTATCGGATTGACCGTCTCTGGAGGACCTTGAAATCTATCCGCATTGAGGCGAATCGTCCGGCGCGCGAGAACGCGCCAACCCTTGGGAAGGCTCCGGCATGACCGAGATCGCTCACCTGTTTCAAGCGTTTCTTGCGCCCGCTATCTTCGTTTCCGCAACCGCCCTGCTGGTCCTCTCGATCAATGTCCGGCTCATGGGGATCGTCAGCCGGTTGCGGCAGTATGTTCACGCCAAGTACGACGCGGTTAAGAATGACCGCGTGCAGGAAGCCGAGGCCTACACCGCTCAGATCGACTCCATCGAGCGGCGCGCGGAAATGATCCAACGCTGCTTTCTGCTGGTCCTCGTCGCTCTGGCCGGGACGATCGCATCCTGTCTGTTGCTGGGCTTCGGAGTCTACTGGGAAAAGGCCGCGGTGGCTTCCGTCGTCCTTTTTGTTCTGGCCATGATCTGCCTGCTGGCCGGAACGTTTTACTACATCTGCGAAGTGATCGTGGCCTTGAGTTCGGTGCGCGATGAGGCCTGCGATTCCCGCTTCATGGATCTCGGCCCGCCGCCCGAAATTCGCCCCCACCACACGTTTTGACTAACTGTCTCACGGAACGGCGTGGAGCGCGGGTTCGGGCAGGTCACCGCCCTTTCGCCAAACTTGAGACCCGAGGCCCGCTCGCAGAACAACCCGATCCAAGCCGACGCGCCGCCTGCAAGAAAGCCTGATTCTGCTCCGCCGTGCCAATCGTCACGCGAATGCAATTCGGCGCTCCCCAAGGCCCCAGCGGACGCACCGCCACGCCTTCATCCTGCAATCGGTTGGCGAAGGCCGCCGCGTCTCCCCCCAAATCGCAGTAGAGAAAATTCGCCGAGGTCGGGACCACGCGAAATCCCAGCGCCGACAATCCCTGCGTGAGATCTCGCGACTGTATGGTATTGTTCTCCACCACGCGCCGAATGTGGTCGAGGTCGCCGATGGCCGCCATTGCCGCTGCTTGTCCCACCGACGACACGGAAAACGTGTTTCTCATGCGCGCGCAATAACCCAGCAGTTCCGCCGGGCCCAGGCCGTAGCCCACGCGCAGGCCGGCGAGTCCGTGCGCTTTCGAAAACGTCCGCAGCACCACCACACTCGCACCCTGGCGAACATACTCCAGCGAGTTCGAGTACTTGATCTTCCGCAGCACCGCGAAATGCAGCGCGAATTCGTAGTAAGCCTCATCCAGCACCACGATCACGTGGCCCGGAACCTGCGCCACAAAACGTTCCACCACAGCCGCTTCCAGCATGGTGCCCGTAGGATTGTTGGGGTTCGCCAGAAAAACGATGCGCGTGTTCGCGTCGATGGCGGCGAGAATTGCGTCGAGATCGAAGCTGTCTTCGCCAGAGCGCATGGGCGCCTCGATGAGACGCGCGCCCGCCGCCTGAACGGCCAGCGAGTACACGATGAACGAACGCTCGCTGGTCACAGCATTGAGTCCCGGCGCCAGCAGCGTCTGGCAGAGCAGGCTCAACAATGCAGTCGAGCCCGCCGTCACCAGTACTTGCTCCGGCGGCAGGCCGTGATGCGTGGCAAGTTTCAGGCGCAGCTGGCTGCAATCGTCTTCAGGATAGGAGTTCGCCGCGGCCATCGCGCTCCTCATGGCATCCATGGCGCGCATCGAAGGCCCAAAAGGACTTTCGTTGGAGTCGAGCTTAATGAGCTGCGAACGGCGTTCCAGCGCCGCCGGCGTTGCGCTGGGAGCGCTCGTGGCGCCCATGTCGCGGGCCGGCTTGGAGACCAGATCGAAGAAGCGGCTCATGCTTGCCGCTCATCATGCCACGGAAGGCTTGGTGTGCGCTATCGGTTTGTTGCAGGCGGTGCGCAGACGATCGACTTCCTGCACGGTCAAGGCCCGGAATTGCCCGGGTGGAACGTCGAGCTTGAGCGGGCCATAGCGGACGCGCTTGATCTTCTCCACATGGTGTCCGACCTTTTCAAACATGCGGCGGATCTCGCGATTGCGGCCCTCGATCAAGGTGACCTCGTACCACGGATTGTTCGCTTCTTTGATCAGCCGAATGCCCGCCGGCGCGGTCCGCACCCGGCGGCCATCTTCGGTGGCGATCGAAACTCCCCCGCGCAATTTCTCCAACGCTTCGTTGCTCGGCACTCCCGCAACTTTCACCACGTAAGTTTTCGGCACTTGCGACGCCGCTTTCATCAGCTTGTTCGTCAGTGCGCCGTCATTGGTCAAAAGCAGAAGGCCCTCGCTGGCGTAGTCGAGCCGCCCCACCGGATACACGCGCTTCTTCACCCCGCGGATCAGTTGCATCACCGTCGGCCGGTTTTCCGGATCGCTCACCGTGGTGACATAACCTCTGGGTTTGTTCAGCAGCAGGTAGACATGCAGTTGCGCGCCTTGCAGCAGCTTTCCATCCACGCGAATGTGATCCGTGTCCGGGTCGGCCTTGGTTCCAAGCTCCGTCACCACCGTGCCATTCACTTTCACGTGGCCCGCACTGATCAGCTCCTCGGCTTTGCGCCGGGAAGCGATTCCAGCGGCGGCGATAATTTTTTGCAGGCGTTCAGCGGGCATTCGAGAACTTCCAATCTGGGTTCCAAGTAACCGGACGGTTATTCTTTCTGAGCGGCGGACTCAGCGATCTCTTCCGCGGAGGCATCGGATTGACCGGCTTCGGACGAAGTCTCGGGACGATTCGAATCGCCTTGCGCCGCCTCTTCCGCCGGAATCAGTTCCCCCTGGAACGACTCCGCCACCAGCTTCTCGAACTCTTCCATGCTGGGCAGTTCGTTGACGTCCTTCAAGCCAAAGCGCATCAGGAATTCTTTGGTGGTCTTGTAGAGAATCGGACGCCCGATCACCTGCTTGCGGCCGGCGGTGGTGATCAGCCTGCGGTCGAGCAGAGTCGCAATCACTCCGCCGGAATCTACGCCGCGAATGTCATTGATCTCCGGCACCGTAGCGGGCTGCTTATAGGCGATCACGGCCAGCGTTTCCAGAGCCGGCAGCGACAGCCGAATTGGCGGCTTCAGGCTCTTGGCGAAGCTGCGCACCATTTCGTGCTGTTCCGGCTTGGTGGACATGCGATAGCCGCCCGCGACCTGGCGAATCTCGATGCCGTGGTCCGGCCCGCCGTATTCGCCGACTAGTTCCTCCAGGCTGGAACGCACCCGCGACTTCACTTCAGCCTCGTCTGCCGCGCCTTCGGCGATCACCGACTCCTTCACGAGTTCGGCCATGTGCTCCAGCGTAATCGGCGTCTCCGCCGCATAGATAATCGCTTCGAGTTGGGCTTTAAGACTCATAAGAACGTTCAGGGGGCAGGGGTCAGAGGCTAGGGGTCAGAAAAATCTGCGGTTTGTTCAACTAACCCCTCATCCCTAACCCCTGCTTTTTATCTCCAATCATCCCGTACAGCGGCCTGCTCCGCCATGACCGTTTCGAACCCCGTGTGCTTGCGCACCGCAATCTCGCCGAACAATTGATCCTGCCGAACCTGGATCGCCTGCAGCCGCACCATTTCCAGCAACGCCAGAAACATGCACACCAGCGCCTGCCGCGAGGGCACGCGCTGCAGAAGCTGCTTCAGCCGGATGGGCCGCGATTCCAGCGCCAGCCGCCGCCGCAGATAATCGATCATCTGGCCCACCGTAACGGTTTCTTCATCAACATTGATGACAGGCCGGGTGCGCACTCGCTCCAGAATTTGCTGGAACGTCTTCACCAGATCGATCACGTCCGCCGCCATCTCCGGCTCGGTGCCGTCGGCATCCATGAATTCTTTCAGCGCCGGATTCGTCAGCACCGCGTCTTCGATCTGCTGCTTCTGCAAAAGCATCTGCGCCGCTGACTTAAATTTTTCGTGCTCCAGCAGCCGGTTCACCAGCTCCGTCCGCGGATCTTCCAGTTCCTCAGCTTTCGCCGACGGATCGCGCGGCAAGAGCATTTTCGACTTGATGTGAATGAGCACCGCCGCCATATAAATGAAGTCGGCTGCCACATTCACATCCAGTTCGCGAATTTTCTCCACGTAAGCCAGATACTGCGCTGTGATCCGGGCAATGGGAATGTCGTAGATGTCGATGTCCTGCTTGCGAATCAGATCGAGCAGCAAGTCCAGCGGGCCTTCGTAAACATCGGTCACAGAAACCGCAAACGGAGAGTCGCCCTCTTCCTTTTTTTCCGATTGCGGATCTGATTTTCCGCGTGGCTTCGCGGACCCGGCCTGATTCTCCACCAGCACCGGCGGCGCGGATTCCCGCCCGCTGTCCGTTGAACCAACGATTCTATTTTCCATCTCACTTCCCATCGTTCCCCGCCGCTGACTCGTGCGCGAGCGACATTCCCATCGCCTCACGCACGTGTTCCATAGTTTCGGCCGCCGCCTTGCGCGCCCGTTCCGAGCCTGCCTCCAGAATATCCCAAGCTAGCCGCGGATTCTCCTCGAATTTCTTGCGCCGTTCCTGCATCGGATTCAGCAATTGCACCAACGCGTCGGCCGCCCAGCCTTTGCACTCGATGCATCCGATACCCGCCGACCGGCAGCCGGCATTCACTTTGTCCATGGTAGCGCGGCTGCTGAAAATTTTGTGCAGATCGCCCACCGGGCACACGTCTGGATTGCCAGGGTCGGACCGCCGCACCCGCGCCGGGTCGGTCACCATCGTCTTCAGCTTCTGCCGCACCACCGGCTCGGGATCGGCGAGCATGATGGCGTTGCCGTACGACTTCGACATCTTGCGCCCATCGGTGCCCGGCAGCTTGGGCGCGGGCGTGAGCAGGGATTGTGGCTCGGGGAACACGCCCTCATAGAAGACATATGCCGCGTCGGGCATGATCCGCCGTCCCTGCGCTATCAACCACTCCTTTTGTTGCTCCGTCAGCCGCGATGTTTCGGTCTCAACGACAGTCGGATAAAGGGAATTGAACCGTCGCGCGATCTCGCGTGTCAGTTCCACATGTGCCACCTGGTCTTCGCCCACCGGAACCACATCGGCCTTGTAAAGCAAAATGTCCGCCGCTTGCAGTACGGGATAGCCCAGGAACCCATACGTTCCCAAATCCTTGTCCTTGATGTTCTCCCGCTGCTCTTTGTAGGTGGGAACCCGCTCCAGCCAGCCCAGCGGCGTGATCATGGAAAACAGCAGGTGCAGCTCGGCGTGCGCCGGAACGTGCGACTGGATGAAGATCACCGACTTCTCCGGATCGAGACCCGCCGCCAGCCAGTCCAGCGCCACCTCCAGCGAATTCTGTTTCACCAGAGAAGTGTCGGCGTAGTCGGTCGTGAGTGCGTGCCAGTCGGCCACTTCGAAGAAGCATTGATACTCATCCTGCATGCGCACCCAGTTGTCGAGCGCGCCCACGTAGTTGCCGAGATGCAGTTTTCCGGTCGAGCGCATGCCGCTGAGCACGCGCTTACGCAAGTTGGTCGAAGTTGTCATCAGTTTTCAACGAGTCGTAATAAAAAAGAGGCACAACGGCGCCCAAATTCACAGCTAGCAGCATTATGCAGAGTATTGTCGATACTACCACGGAGAAAGTAGCGCCGCCGTCCCGGCGGCTGGGAGCCTGCCCTGAGCGAAGCCGAAGGGGCGGGCGTCCTCGCCCGCCGCTGAACCAAGACGGGCTTCATCCTGAGCGTAGCCGTTCTTCAGGCGGAGCGAAGGATCTCGCGCGCACGCCGGCGATCTGGAAGCGGATCGACGCCCCATGCTTTATAATTCGCCCTCCACTCCGCTCGCCGGATCGAACTCGTGCGCATGTCACATCTCGCCCGCAAACTCCGTCTCACCGATTACTTCACGCTGGCCTGGGGCACCATGGTCGGCGTCGGCTGGCTGGTGGTAATGGACGACTGGTTGCTGCGCGGCGGCGCGTTGGGCGCACTGCTGGGCTTCGCCATTGGTGGCGCGCTGTTGTTCCCGATCGGCTGGGTCTATGGCAGGCTGGTGGCCGCCATGCCAGACGCCGCGGGCGAGATCGCCTACACCGCCGCAGCTTTCTCCCGCCCCATCAGCTTTTCCACCGGATGGATGATGATGCTCGCCTACTTCATCGTCTGCCCATGGGAGGCCGTGGCCGTAGGCCGCATCGCCGGCTACATCGTTCCCTCGCTCGATTCGTTGGAGATCTACCGCATCGCCGGACGCCCGGTTTATCTTCCGCACCTCATCATTGGCCTCGGCCTCACGGTGCTGCTCACCACGCTGAACTACCGCGGCATCCGCCTTAGCGCAACTTTTCAAAACTGGACCGCCTTCGGCACGCTGGCTTTGTTTATCGTCTTCGTTGCACTCGGCGTCAGCAAAGGATCGCCGCGCAACTTTCCGCCGCTCTTCACCCACGCGCCGTTGGTTTCGTTCCTGCTCGTGGTTCAGATCGTTCCGTATTTCATGACGGGATTCGAATCCGTCAGCAAGGCCGCGGAAGAATCCACTCCCGAGTTTCGCGGACAAGGGTTTCTTAAAGCCATCTGGATGGCCGTCCTGGTCGGTATTCTTTTCTACACAATCGTGATCGCCGCAGTCGCATTCGTCGCGCCATGGCACGAATTGACCGGCGAGAAGTTCATGACCGCGGTAGCGTTCCAGCGCGCCGTGGGCTCACGCTGGATAGTCAACATCATCCTGGTAGCGGCGCTGCTCTCGCTGTTCAAATGCTTCAATGGAAATTTCGTAGCCGCCAGCCGCCTACTGTTCGCTCTGGGACGCCGCGGCCTAGTGGACGAACGAGCCGGTCTGATCCACGCGCAGCACCTGACTCCGTCGATCGCGGTACTTTGCGTCGGATTAGCCACGGCCGCGTGTATGCTGCTGGGAGATGCAATCCTGGTGCCGATCACCGAAGTAGGCTCAGTCGCCTGCGCGATAGGATGGGCGGCGACCTGCGCCGCATACCTTAGGATGGGACGCTCGGGCACGCTGCCTGGCCAGTCAAAGCTGTCGACAATCGAATGGCTTGTCGCCGGCCTCGGTCTGCTCGTAGCCATCGCGATGATGCTGATGAAAGTCGTTCCTGCGATTCCCGGCCATTTCACGGCGTACGAATGGTTGGCCCTCGGGATTTGGATTGCGCTAGGTGCGATCGCAGGGCGTCGCTTCGTTCGGAGCTGACGCACTGCGTTCATAGAAAGAAAAGGAAAACCGATGAAGATTCACAGACTGAAGTTCTTGCTGGTGATCGCGTTATTGTTCGCTGCCCCCCTGTTGCCGGCACAATCGTCCACCTCCGCTTTCGATCTCGTCATCACCAATGGCCACATCATCGATGGCACCGGCTCTCCCTGGTATTCCGGCGATGTCGGCATCCGCGACGGAAAAATCGCCGCCATCGGCAACCTAACGGCCGCGCCTCGCAAGCGCACCATTGACGCCGCCGGCAAAGTAGTCGCCCCGGGTTTCATCGACATGCTCGGCCAATCCGAACTCTCCATCCTCGTCGAACCGCGCCTGCCCTCGAAAATCTATCAGGGCATCACCACGGAGATCACCGGCGAAGGCGGCTCCATCGCGCCGCTGAACGATGCCATCATTCAGGCCGATCGCGACGGCTACGAGCATTACAAAATCACTCCCGACTGGCGAACCTTCCGCCAGTATTTCGCGCGCCTGGAAAAGCAAGGCATGGGCATTAACCTGGCCAGCTACGTCGGCGCAACGCAGGTCCGCCGCATGGTGCTGGGCGACGACAACAAACAGCCCACCCCGGAGCAGCTTGAACAGATGAAAGCGCTGGTGCGCGACGCCATGAAAGACGGCACGGTCGGCGTTTCCACGGCGCTCGAATACGCCCCCGCTCCCTACGCGAAAACGGACGAACTGATCGCACTCGCCGCGGAGGGCGGCAAATTCGGCGGCATCTATTCCACCCACATGCGCAACGAAAGCGACTCCGTTCTCGAAGCCATCGACGAGGCGCTGCGCATCGGCCGCGAAGCCCGCGTCCCCGTGGAAATCTGGCACATCAAAGTTGCCGGGAAAAATAACTGGGGACGCATGCCCGAAGTTGTCGCCAGGATCAACGCGGCCCGCGCCGCCGGCGCCGACGTCACCGCCGATACTTACGCTTACACCGCGTGGTTCAACGATCTCTCTGCGTTTATTCCGCAATGGGCGCACGACGGCGGCACTGCAAAACTAATCGAGCGCCTGAAAGACCCCGCAACCCGCGAGCGCATCCGCAAAGACATGCTCACGCCTTCGAAAGACTGGGATAACGAATGGCAGGAAATTCCCGGGCCTGACGCCGTCATGATCGGCGTCGTGCAAAATCCCAAGGTGTTGCCGCTCGAAGGTAAGCGTCTCTCCGAGATTGCCAAGCTTTGGAATAAAGATCCCATGGATACGCTCTTCGATTTCCTGATTGAAGATCCCAGCACCGGCGTCGCCGTCTTCGGCATGTCCCAACCCGATGTAACGCTCGCGCTGCAGCAGCCCTGGGTCGCCATCGACAACGATTCTTCCGGAACTTCGCCGGAGGGAATTCTAGGCCAGGAGCATCCGCACCCACGCGCCTACGGAACTTTCCCGCGCATCCTGCGCAAATATGTCCGCGAGGAAAAAGCTTTGACGCTGGAAGACGCCATACGCAAAATGTCTGCGCTGCCGGCCCAACGCCTGCGCCTTACCGATCGCGGTGTCCTTAAGGCCGGCATGTGGGCCGACGTAGTCATCTTCGACCCCGCGACCGTGCGCGATCTCGCCACCTTCGATAATCCGAATCAACTTTCCGAGGGGGTGGACTACGTGCTGGTGAACGGTGTGCCCGTGATCGATCAGGGCAAGATGACGGGAGCGCTGCCGGGAAAAGTCCTGCGGGGCGCGGGATACGTGCCGTAGGCAACCCCTACGGCTTCAATCGCGCTTGTGTCTCGGGCGCCGGAGTCACCGCTACGCGCGGTTCTGCCACGGTACCCGTGATGCTATACACGATCGAGCCCGCACCTGCCCGCCGCGCTGGCGTGCCACGAATCAGTTTGAAGTCCAGTTCTTGCCCGAACGACGCCGTGCCGCTGATCTCATACGTTCCCACGGGAGAAACCAGCTCCCCCTTCTCAATCTCGATCTTCCCGCCGCGCAGTCGTACCCCACCCTGCCAGCGTGCCACCCGCAGCGGTCCCCCATCGCTGGCCAGCGCGATGTGAGACAAAACTCCATCCCGCAGATCGAAATGCAGTTCGCCCGCGGCCGATTGCCAGAACGCCGCAGCCTCCGCTCCGGATGCCTTAAACTCGTAAGTCCCCCCGGCCGTTCCTGTAATCCACGGATCGTGCATGGCCTTGGCCATCTGCTCCAGCGAAATTCCGGTCAGAGTTCCGGCACCGGTGTAGACCGGAGAAGCTGCGGTGAAATCCGCCTGCCAATCGCCGCGATGCTTTCCGCCCAGCAAATCCGCGCGCAAGTCTGAAACACTCAGCTTTCCGCGATCCAAGTCAAGCGATGCGGAAACCCGGTCGGCAACTACATTGCGAATCAGTACTCGGCCGGCATTTACTTTTCCCGATGCCCGCACGTTTTGCAAAAACGACGGCGCCCCGGGATTCTCCGATCCCAACAACTGGTACCAACGCCGCTGTGTGGGATGCGAACCCAGCCATTCATACAGCCCGCTCACTCCAATCTCATCGGCATTCAAATTGAAGTGAATAACGCACGCTCCCGGCGTTCCACAACCACGCGGCAGGGCCACAGACCCCGTCCAGTGCGCCTCGGCGGCCTGCGCGCTCAACTTTTCCAAGCGCGCTTCGTCGGGCAAAAGCTTCAGTTCCGCCGAAGAAATTTCAATCGGTCCATGCGCTCCTCGCACCGTCGCGCGGACGTTGTGCAGTTGCACGGTTCCGGTCACCTTCGGCAAAAAAAAGCCGGAAGGAGTTCCGGATGCGTTTCCCGCCCACGATCCGGCGATCTGCAAATTCATCTGGGCACTACCCTCCACGTTGGCCTTCACCGCCGGCAAGCCAAGCAGGGTGGCCATTCGCAACGCGTGCGACACTTCTCCATCTCCCCGAACCGCCATGCCGTAACCCGACCGCCCCACCCAACCTCGCGCCTGCGCCGGCACAGGCCGGCCCAACGCGACGGGGATGGGTCCATACTCGATGTGCAGTTCGTCTGGAGCCGGCAAAGCCCCGGCATCCAATTGCCGAACAGATTTACCCCTCGATGGAGCAAGAGTGCTGCCGCGCTCCGAGTTCAGCACAAACGGCACGCTCCCCGGAGCGAATTCCACCTTCGTGCTCGCCGATTGCAGCCGAAGATTGGCAATCTCGCCCCGTCCCTGAAACTCCGCGCCGTGCTGCAATGCCCCATCTTCTTTCACGGAGAAATTGCCTTGCACACTTCCAGTGGCCACAAGATCCGCCGGCAAATTTTTCTTGGCGCGCCGCGCCAGTTGCGCCACCGCACTCACCGGTACGCTATCCATATTCAATAACAAATTCAGCTTGTGCATTCCGGGCCGGCCCGCATCGCCGCGCAGTGTGACCATGCCATTGCCCACGGGCCCGCTGCAGAAGATTTCGCGCGCCATTCCTTCCGCCGAGCTGTACTTGCCATCGCAGTGCGCCGCCAGCCGCAATCCCTCCACGCTCGATATGTCGTAGCGATGGAAGTCTTGTATCGAGGTATCGGCGCTTACCCGCATCGCCGCCGGGATGCCGCTTAACGTTGCATCCAACCGAACTTCTCCTCGCCATCCCTTATCGTTTCCCCAGACCAGCTTGCTCAGTTGCCCCAGTTGCGCGCGGTTCCACTCCAGGCTGAACTGCAGCGGCGTTTCGCGCAGGCTCCCGGCCCGCTGCCAGGTTCCATTCAGGCGCAGCAGCCCCGTGTCGCTCAAACTCATATCGGTGCGCAGAGGCTCCGCTTTCAACCGCACTCCCCACGCGTTTTCCGATTCCTGCCACAACGCGAAGTCCGCGTTCAGCAACGCATACGGTTTTTTTTCCGTTCCTGCCTTGAAATTGATCCGGCCCGAACTGGCCTCAATGTAGGGAAAACCGGGACGAGCTTCCGACTTCGATTTCGCCGTGGGCGCCAGCGGCGTGCGCTCCGTACGTTCCAGCAGAGCTTCCCAGTTCCAGCGTCCGTCTTCTCTTCGCACCAGATTCAAACTAGGCTCTGTCAGTTCCAGGCGGGAGATATCCAGCCGTCCGCGCACCAGCGATGTCAGCCGCACCACTGCTGTAACTTCCGGCGCGCGCAGCATGGGCTCTGCGCCGAATGCCGGGTCTTCGTAAATCACCAGGTTTTCCAGGTCGAACCCGGGTTGCGGCAGGAACCGCAAGTGGACGGAACCGATCTCCGCCGGGCGCGCCACAGCACGGCTGATGGAATTCGTAATGCGCGCCTTCAAACGTGAAACGCCCGGACGCACCAGGAACAGGACCAGCAGAATAACCACTGCCGCGGCCACAAACCGCCGCTTGGTAGAGAAAGGCCTCACCGCACTACTCGCAACGTTCGCCGCCACCGCGTCTCATCAAAGAAGTGCAACACCACGTGCGCCAGAAAGCCAATGCGATCGCCAACGTCTGTCTTGCGGTATTGGTCGGCCGGCGTCTCAAACGACCAGTAGATGAACATGGGACGCCCAATGATATTTTCCTGAGGAATGAAGCCCCAGTAGCGGCTGTCCAGGCTCACGTCGCGGTTGTCGCCCATGCCGAAATAATGGCCGGGTGGCACCACCAGATCGTCGCCCTGAATGTGCATCGGCAATTCCGGTTCCCAGCATGGATAGACGTTATCCGACGGCGGTACGGCGGGAAAATTATCGCGGTAGGGATTCGGATACGACGCCGCATCCTGCGAGTGAATCACGTAAGGTTCTTTCAATTCCTCGCCATTGCGGTACACCACGCCATTGCGCAGGTGAATACGGTCGCCGGGCACGCCCATGATCCGCTTGACCACGTACAATCCCGGCTCGCAGGGCGCGAGAAATACCACAATATCGCCGCGCTTCACCTGGCGATAGGGCAACAGCGGTCCCACCCACGAAGTCTTCGGCGCAAACTGAATGCGATTCACGAACACGTGGTCGCCGATCAGGAGCGTGTTCTCCATCGAGCTGGAAGGGATCTCGAACGCTTGCACCACAAAGGTGATGATGAATAATCCCGTCACCAGCACCGCGGCCAGCGAAGCGAGAAACTCCACTGTGGTTTCCCGCGGCTTTTTCTTCAACCTCGTTCTTTGCTTTGCTGTCTTTTTTCGCCAATGTGATCCATCCATCCAATCTCACCGATTGAGTAATTTGGCAATTGAGTGATTGAAAAAAATCAAGCTGCGGTCTTAAATTACCAAATTACCCAATTACCCAATTACTCAATTCTTTTCAATGCACCAGCCGCAGCGTGCGGTTCCAGCGCGTGATCTGAAAGATATGCGTCACCGCGTAGGCAAAGTGCGCCAGTTTGCCCGCCACGGAATTCGGCTGCATAATGTCGCTGTCTCCCTCTTGCACCGACCAGTAAATCAACAGCGGCCGCCCGATGATGTTGGCCTGCGGCACGAAGCCCCAGTAACGGCTGTCGTAACTATCGTCCCGATTGTCCCCCATCACAAAGTAGTGTCCCACAGGGACAATGAGCTGGCCGTCGTCCACCAGTTTGCGCAGCTGCACCCACCACTCCGGAGTCTCGCCCGGCGCCGCATCCAGCCGCGGAAAACTATCGCGGAACAAGTCGTTCGCCGGGCGGCTGAAGTGCGCGTAGGGCTCTTTCAACGGCACTCCATTCACAAACACTTGCTTATTGACCAGCCGCACCCGGTCTCCAGGCACGCCAATCACCCGCTTTACGAAATGCTGCGCCGGGTTCACGGGATAGTGAAACACGACGATATCGCCCCGTTGCACCCGGTGGTAAGGCATCAAATAGTCTCCCAGGCTGCCTCCGCCGTAACACAACTTATTCACCAGAAGGTAATCGCCCACCAGCAGCGTATTCTCCATCGACGGAGAAGGAATCTGAAATGCCTGCACGATAAACGTGATGACAAAAACCGCGATCACCACCGTTCCCAGCAGCGACTGCAGCGAGCCGCTCACGCCCGTGCCCGCGGCCCACGCCGTTCTTTTGTCACCGGAGACCCGATCCGCTGGCACCGGTTCGCCTGGCAAATGGCCGGCTGAAACCTGCTCGACCGAGATCTGATTTCCCGAGAAATGATCGCCTGGAGAATTCATTCACCCCAACTTATTCCGCCACTCACTGATCGTTGCCTGGCTTTACTTGTCTTTGCTTATCTTTAATTTATCGGGGGCCTGCGATCCCCGCGCCACCTTGGCTCCCGCCGTCCGCGGCCGCGAAGCCAGATAGGACAGCAATTGCCGCGCCGCATCCTGCTCCGCCGTCTTCTTGGTGGAACCTTGCGCGCGTCCCACAAACTCCGCTGGCCCTTCGCCCTTCTTGCCGTTTAGACGAACTTCCACCGTAAATGTCTTCCTGTGCTCCGGTCCCGCTTCTTCCACCAGCACGTAAGAAGGTTGCGCCATTCCCAATCCCTGCAAAGTTTCCTGCAGAGCCGATTTGAAATCGCTCATGGGCAGCGTTCCGCCCTCGCGCTCCATCCGCTCCAGTTCGGGCGCCAGAATCTCCCGCAGAATAAATTCCCGCGCTGGTTCCATTCCGCCATCCAGGTAGATGGCCGCCAGGATGGCTTCCAGCGCGTCCACCAGCAGCGCCGTCTTGCTTCGCCCGCCGCTCTTCTCTTCGCCGCGTCCCAGGCGGAGATAATGCCCCAGTTCAAGCTGCTGCGCCACCCGGATCAGGTGCCGCTCACTCACCACATGGGCCCGCAGTTTGGAGAGTTCCCCCTCGCGAAACTGCGGAAATCGATGAAACAACGCTTCGCTCGTAACCAGCGCCAGAATCGCGTCGCCCAGAAACTCCAGCTGCTCGTTGTCGTTGACCCGATACCTGTTCTCGCCCGCTTGCTGCGATTCCTGCTCGCGCGCCTGCGAACTGTGCGTGATCGCCTGCTCGATCACCGCCCGGCGGTGGAAGTGGTAGCCCAACGCCGTTTCCAGCGCGGTGATTTCGCGTTCCTTCATGATTGCTCTGTGTAATCAAGTTCAATTGTCATACTGAGCGCAGCGCAAGCCTGGCCCGAGCGAAGTCGAAGGCGACCTGGCCGAGCCGCGCGAAGGTGCCTGCCCTGAGCAAGCGAGCCGCGCCACTCCACGGAGCCTGCCCCGCGAGAGCACAAGCGACCGAAGGGCGCGGTTGGCTCGCTACTATTTCTTCGCTGGCGTGTCGGGGATGCCGCCGATCAACTGGATCAGCCGGTCCTTTTCCTTGCGTGCCGCGTCCCCGGCATTGCTTCCTGCCTGCGTCAAATCGACCGCCTGATTGGCGTACTTCAATGCCTCCGGGTACTTATTCTGTTGATCCAGAGCCAGCGCCAGGCGGAGAACGGCGATCGGATCCGGCTGCTGCGGATACGCATCAATCGACTTCCTCAAATTTGTTTCCGCATCCGCCCAGCTCTTCGCGTTGTAATCTATCGTCCCCAATATCGCGTAAGCCTCGGATCGTAAAAAGCCCTTGTAGGCTTCAATCTTGTCCGCTGGCTGACCCGCCGTGGGAATGTCCGTGTCCACCGTGACCAGCGCGCGCTGGGCATCTTTTCTGGCTTCCGCCAGCCGCTGATCCCTATCCAGGTCGGTGTCGCGCGTGCGCTCGGCCAGCACTTGCGCCACGCCCAGCAATGAATCCGGATCGTCCGCATCGTAGGTCAGCACTTTCTGCGACATGGCCATCATTTTCTCGCCATTGTTGGCCTGTTGATAGGAGTGCATTACCGCCTTGTAGAGCAGCGGCCGCAGCTCGCTGTCCGGAAATTTCGTCGCGAAGTCGTCCGCCGCTTTCTCCTGCGCCGCCGCATCAGTTATCGCTGCCACCGCCTTATATGCGTCGAATTCCGGCTGCGTCTTGGCCTGCGGTGGCCGCTTCCCCGCGGGCGCGGCCGCTTGTCCGGCCGGCGCGGCCTGGGCCGCGGGCTTGCTCTGGCCAAAACTCCAGCCAGAGATTCCCAGCATTGCAATAATAGTAATGATTGCTGTTCGCTTCATGCGTTCTCCTTGAAACTGCCTCGCCTTCATTCGACTTCCACCGTCTGCAACCTGCATTCTACTGCCCTTCGCATTGTACTAGCGGCTTCGCGCTATTGCGGCTGCGGCTTCGCCGGAGGCTCATACGCCTGCGCCAGCCCCCGCTCCGCCGCCGCCTTGATCTCCGGCAATTGCCCGCCCGCGTTCAACGCCGCCCGGTATTCCAGCAAAGCCGCCTCGCGATCTTCTTTCATATCCAGAATCCGGCCCAAATACACATGCGACCATCCCACCACTTTCGGATCTCTCGTCGCCTGAATCGCCTTCTGGAAATTATCCTGCGCCCCGTCCCGGTTCTTGTTGGCCACTGCCACTTCCGCCAAAATGAACAGCGCCCGCCCCTGGTCTCCAATCTTTTTATCCAAAGCCTGCTGCGCCAGCTCCTGCGCCCCCTTGGCGTCGCCCGCCGCCAGCCGCTTCTCCGCCGTCAGCAGCATCCGCCGCTCCTCCGGACGCGACAACTGCACCAGTTCCGGCGACGTCTTGCTGGCAAACTGAACCGCCGCCGCCGCTTGCTCTTCTTTCCGCAAGTCGATATTTCCCAGAAAATCTCCATACGCGCTGCGAATGCCCGCCGGATCTTTTTCGAACCCCACCACCGTGTCGTAAAACGTCCGCGTCAGAATGTAGCCCTGCTTCACCGCGTCATCCACCGCCTGCACCCGCATCGCCTCTTCCGCCGGCTGCTTGCTCCCGGTGGTTCGGATCTCGATCGCCCGCACCAGGCATTCCGTCACCAGCAGCTCAATATCGGTCTTGAAAGCCTCTTCCAGCGGCGCCCGCTTCACCGACTGCAGCAGCGGCTCCAGCCGCTTGATCGCGCTGAAGTGCTTGTCCGCCAGCGGATCCAGTTCATAGTGCAAAAACGTATGGTGAATCTGGTCCATCTTCAGCGCCGCTTTCGGCGCCGCTCCCGAAGGCGCGTTCGGAGCCGGAAAGACGACCACGTAATAATCCGTTCCATAGTTCCGCGCATCGGTTTCATTCGGCGAGCCCATGAAGTCCAGATAAATCGTGAACCTCCGCCCCAGGTACTGCGACGATGGCTGCTTCAAATAGATTTCGGTATCGAACACCATCTTGGCCAGCGGCTCGTGATAGCGGCTCATCATCGCCGCATAGTCCTTGCGATGCCGCTCCCAAATGGAGTGCAGTCCCGCTTTTTCGTAGAACTTTTCCAGCAACGCTCCAAAAGCTGCAATCGCCGACGCATCCGGCGGCAGATCCTCTTCTTTCATCCGCGGCACAAAATGCGGCGGACCATCCATATACAGCGCCAGCGAAATATAGGGCGACAAGCTGCGATTCGAATTTCTCTCCTCCGTGTGAGTCAGGTAGAACTCGCACAACGCCGTCCGTGCGCTCTCCGCTTCCTCCGATTCCCGCAGTTTTCTCTGCACCTCGGCCCGCACGTTGCTCCGGGTCGCGTCCGAGATGGTCAAATCCTGGTCATACCCGCACGAATTGAGCGCCGTCAGCACCGAAAAAATCGTCTCGCTGCTATCCAGCGTGATCGGCGACCGCGACTGCGAATACTGGTTCTGCGGAGCCGGCTTTGCTGGAGCTGTCTTCTTTGGCTCCTGTCCCTGCGGAGGCTGTGGAGCTTGCTCCTGCGGAGTCTGGTCCCGCGAAGACGACTGGCCCTGTGGAGATTGTTCCTGCGAAGGCTGATTCTGCGAAGGCTGATTCTGTGTAGGCTGGTTCTGCGGAGTTTGACTCTGCGGAGCGGCGTCCTGCCCCACGCACAACGATCCCAGCAGCCCCAACAGGGCCGCCCACAACGCACCTCGTAATCGTCAACTCAGGAAACCCTCCACAGGATGAGTAGCGCGCCAGGCGGAGAACACTCTCAAGTGTAAGGACTTCGCCGCAGAGGGTCAAACCGGATAGGGGTATTACGCATTGAGGGCAAACTGCTACACCCATGCCCTTGATGCACTCGGGATTGCGCGTAGATCGCGGGCGGGAGCCTCATTTGATTTCTATTATCTCCGAACTTGAGCCAACCTTTAGCACTGCGTCGATATGAGAGACAGTCATTCGGTTCCCTGCATATTCGGTCTGGTGGAACCAAGGATCATAGAAAATCACTTTGTCCGCGTTAGTCGGGCAATGTACTTTATATCGCCCTTTAAAGTTCGTTGAAGTCGAGAAAGCTTCACGGTTCCCATCGACACAGCTCACAATGGTTCCAGGGATTACTGCGCCCGATTCGTCCATCACAGTGCCTGAAATCGAGCGGGCGACCCGCCCACTAGCCTTCTCGAGCGCGTTCTTTTTTAGAAAGCAGTCCGTCAAGTGCGTCAAGTGAGCCTCATAATCAGCCCACTCAAACTTTTGATAACACGGATCTGTCGTGGCCGGCGCGCCTGAGGTAGGTGCGGTCGAAGGTGCCGGAGCGGCGCTAGCCTCGCTTGAGGGCTTCTTATCGTTCTCGTTCAAGCCGTGCCGCCAGTTCGTCGTAAAAGCGGGGGGCACTCCTTCGGGTCCAACCTCCGCAGGATGCATTCCACCAAAATTGGTCGGCGGACCGACGGGCGACTTATCCTTCGCGTCGAAGGGCCCCACGGATCCTGTAGTCGTCAGACCCAAGGCTTTCTCATCCCCGGTGTCCAAGCGTCGCCCCACGGATCCCGTAGGCGCCGGGGACACTGGGGTTGGGGTTACAGTTGTGCCTGGTGTCGAAAGCGAGCGGGCCGCCACTCGACGGTTCGTAGCAGGTGCGGTCTGCTTGAGACCTGCCTGCACGCCCGGCTGCGCGGGCTGAGGTACTGTACCACCGATTCGTGATTGGCCAGTGTTCTTTTCGGGCCGAGCGAGTGCTGGCGTCACAGTCTGGCTGGCCGGAGCAACCACCGGCTGTGGCGGCGCGGTCTCTGGCTGCGCAGTTGGGGTCCCCGAACTGCCCCGACCGAAATACCACCCACCAAAGGCCAGCGCGACCACGGCAATTGATATTGAGGCCCACACGCCCCAGCGTGGCGAACTCGCTGGAAGGGGTTCTCGGGGCTGGGCTGGACTAGCCGCTTGCCGAGGCTGGCTTATCTTTGTGGGGGCGGGTGGCCGCGACAGGACGGTGGGGCTGGGTTCCCGACTCGCCGGCGTGGCGCTCACCACCGCGCGGCTACCAGGAGAACCCTGCGCCGGCAAAGGGCTTTGCTCACTCCGCCTGGAGCGTGCCTTGCCGGGCCGCACCGGGCGGGTCGCCGCCGGTGCCGTGCCCTTCTCCGTTTTTGCGCGCTCAAGTTCTTCTATCAGCACCTTGGCGCCCGCGGGCCGAAGGTCACGATCCTTTTCGAGGCAGCGCATCACCACCTTGGCAATGGGCTCGGGAATTTGCAGGTTCGGGCGAAGCGTCCGAATGGGTGCTGGGGGTGTTTGAATATGCGCCAGCACCATCTCCATGGTCGTGGCGGCCTTGTAGGGCAGCTCGCCGGTAAGCATCTGGTACATGACGATCCCCAGCGAATAGATATCCGAACGGCCGTCGATCTCGTCGCCCCGCTTTCCCGCCGCCTGCTCGGGCGACATATACTGTGGTGTTCCTACTACCACGCCCGTGCCTGTTAAGGTCATTCCGGAAGTCTCGCCGCCAAGTCGAGCCTCTTTGACCTTGGCGATCCCGAAGTCGAGTATCTTGGCTTGCTCGCCCTCGGGCGTCTCGACCAACACGATGTTGTCCGGTTTAATATCACGGTGAACTATGCCCAGACGGTGAGCGGCATCGAGAGCTGAGGCGGCTTGTTCGATAATGGAGCAGACACGCGAGACGGGTAGGGGGCTCTGGCTCTGAATCAGTTTCTTCAGGTTAGCGCCGTCAATGAACTCCATGACGATAAATGGGCGGCCGTCCTCAGCTTCATCGATATCGTCCACGCGCACCGCATTCGGGTGTTGGAGTTTCCGGGTGATGACCGCTTCGTGCTCGAAACGCTTGACGAACGTCGCGTCCGCGGCCAATTCCTGGCTTATCACCTTCAGAGCGCGTACCTCGCCAAAACGCAGATGAAGAGCCTTATAGACGGTGGCCATGCCGCCCTGACCAACTTTACCCAGAATTCGGTACTTACCGCGGACAACCGTTCCTTCCGACCACACGCCCACTTCGACTAGCTTCGCGCCATCGCGCGGGCAAAGCGTGAAGTCAGCCGGGTAAGCTAAACCGCACGTGGGGCAGCTATTCATGGCGAGGAGTTCCACCAATTAATACGGGGAAAGTGTATGTGTACAGCATGATCGCGCCATCTCGGATTTGTTCCAGCCGCTTTAGCAACTCGCCCCGCACGTAGCCGGATTCGAGTTATTCGGGGAGACGGGACGTAATCTAGCCTCACACGAATGAGCGCTTAACGTCAGTGACTTGAATCACATCTTGAGGGGAGGCTGGCCCGGCCTAAATCAACCCGAGGGTGCCTGTGATCTATCAAGACGTTGTACCCGCCGGAGACGCGCGGCTGATGGGTGGAGCGTAACCGAGACTACCATGCGGACGGTGGAAGTTGTAGTGCTTGAGCCAGGGCGAGAGCTGCTGATCGCGTTCCTCTGAGTTGACGTAGTGGCGGACATAGGCCCACTCGCGCAGGGCGGTTTGAATGAAGCGTTCGGCCTTGCCATTGGTGCGGGGCGTGTAGGGGCGGGTGAAGTGGTGGCGTAGGCCGAGTTCGGCGCAAGCGTGGCGGAACAAGTGGGAGCGGTAGCTGTGACCGTTGTCGGTGAGCAGGCGGCGAATGGGGACGCCGTGCTGGGCATAGAAAGCGACGGCGGCGCGCAGGAAAGCGACGGTGGTGTCGGCTTTCTGGTTGGGGAGCATGCGGGAAAAGGCTAGGCGGGAGTGGTCGTCAATGGCGACGTGTAAGGCTTGCCAGCCGGCGAACTGGGGACGGCCGCGGCGGCGTCCATCGCCGCGCAGGGAGACGCGCTGGTAGCGGGTCATGGCTTTGATGTCGAGGTGGAGCAGATCGCCGGGAGCGGGATGTTCATAACGCACGACGGGTGGGGCGGGATGGAGATGACGCCAGCGGTTGAGGTGAGCGCGCCGGAGGATGCGGCTGACGGTGGCGGGACTGAGGCGGGTGGCTTGGGCGATCTGGTAAGCGGGGCGAAGCTGGCGGCGCAAGGCGATGACCTGAGCGATTAACTGCGACAAGGTTCTGCGCGGGCTGTGCAGCGGACGGGAGGAACGATCCCGCAAGCCGGGCAAACCCAGGGTGCGGTAGCGGCCGAGCCACTTGGCGGCGGTTTTTCGGCTGACGTTGAACGCGGCTGCAGCCGCGTTCAACGTCACCCTCTCGACAATGATTTTCTTGGCTAAAGCCTCTCGACTACGAAAGGTAAGTCGGGCATTCTGGTGAAGGTCCATTCGATCGACTCCTGGGAAGCGGATTGGTCAGCACCATCAGCTTCTCCGGTTCGGAGCGAATGGACTATTCACTTCTTGGGAACAACGTGTTGAAAGATCACAGGTGCCCCGCTCAAGCCTTGCTCGGGCGGGGATTTTGAGTTTCCTGGGGGCATACCCAAGACATAATCGGAATTTAACGCGCGCAGCGCCGGATATCCGGAAGCCGCCCCTACCCCCGCACGCTGATCCTGGAAAACGACAGCACCGCCCGCGACGAGATGGGATGCCCCATCGACATGGCGGGACGGAACGTGGTGAAGATCAGCATCCGTTTCACTTGCGGCAGAAGTTCCTGAGAGTCGCCGGGATCGGAAAGAATCTTGTAATCCTCCACCCGGCCATGCGAGTCCACATAAGCTTCAATCACCAGCGACTCGGCGTTGATCGAACTCATGGTACCGAACGAACTCTCCTGCAATTCCGGCCCGGTATTCAATACCAGCGGCACGTCCTCAGTGTTGTTCGCCTGCAACTGTCCCGGGATCGCCAGGATCGCCGCCACCAGGCCAAAAATCAGCACCGCGCACGCCAGTCCCGCGGTCGCCGGCACCATGAACCCTTCCAAAGTATTTTCCAGCCGCACCCGCAAGCCTTCATACGGCCGCCGAGCCTGTGCAGCCTCGCGCGAAATCGCCAGGCGCAACTTCAGCCCCAAGTCCGCAGGCACGCTGGGACGGCCGACGCTCGCGAGCAACTGCTGCGTCTTCCGCAGCAAAGCATATTCGCGCGAGCACCCGGAACATGCCTCAAGATGCTCCTGCACCGCCCGCATCTCCGTGCCGGTGACCGCCCCATCCAGATACGGCGACAACAACTCTGTCACCCGCGAGCATTTCATCGACTTCGATTCCGACATTGTGGCCATATACTTCATGGCGTCACCTCGACCCTTCTGCCCCCTCCAGCAACCCCTCGCCGCAAATCCACGGCATCCTCTTCTTCAGGTTGGGTGAGCCCCAGTTCCTCCCCCACCTCGCGCACATACGGCGCCAGCCGCTTTTTCAGCGCCTGCCGTCCGCGGGTTAATCGTGACTTCACCGTTCCCAATGAAATCTGCAGAATCTCGGCAATCTCTTCGTAGGACATTTCTTCCAGGTCGCGCAGAATCAGCGTGGTGCGGTAAGGCTCCGCGACCTTGCGCAGCTCCGCGTCCACCCGCTGCTGCAATTCGTGCTGCGCCACACTATCGAACGGCGACTCGCGCCGATCGGTCAGCGCGCTCTGCATGGTTTCGTCGCCATTCGCCATGCTTTCCGATTCCGCCGGCTCAATCGAAGTCTCATGTGCCTTATGCCGGAACCACCACCGCTTCCGGTTTGCGGCCTCGTGCAGCGCGATGCGGTAAATCCACGTCTTCAAACTCGACTCGCCATGGAAGTGCTTCATCCCCCGGAACACCTTCAGGAACACATCCTGCGTGGTATCCGCAGCATCGGCGGGATCGCTTACCATGCGATACACCAGCCCATACACCGGTCGCTGAAATTCGCCAATCAGCCAGGCGTAGGCCACTTCCGAGCCAGCCTTCAGGTCCGCGACAATGGCCGCTTCCTCTGCCCGTGCTCCGATCACGCTTGCCAGATCTCCCAAGGTGGTTGCTCCCGCCATGTGTCGGCGTCCTCTGATTATAGGATTTTCCACCCGTCCTGAACCGAAAAAATCGCGGTTCGCCACTCCCCGACCCCGGCCCGCGCTCTCATACCCATAGACTCCGCCGAAGGGCTGCGAGTTCCCACTTGCAAGTGATTTATTTTCAATAGGTAACGGTTAGGCCGTGGTAGCCCGCTCGGTTTCGGCGGGCAGCTTCCCGAGGATCTCCCTCAGGGCGGTGAGTAGTTTCCCCGGCCCTTTGTCCAACTCGAGGGTGGACTTTTCCAGGAAGCCGACGGCGCCATCGTGCTGCAGCCGGGCCGCGTTCTTCTGCGACATGCCTGTCATTACCACTACCGGAATGGCCTTGGTGCCGGGATCTGCTTTCAGGGCCTTCAGCACGTCGGGCCCGCTCATCTTGGGCAACAACATGTCGAGCAAAATCAAATCTGGCATTTTCTCGCGAGCCAGACGCAAAGCTTCGTCGCCATCGATGGCGCTACTCATGTCGTATCCGGCCCGCGCCAGAGCGCGTTCCGTCGCCAGCCTGAGAAACTTGCTGTCTTCGACCAGGAGAATCTTGATCATCTTTAGATCTTTAAGCCCTTTGTTTAGATCTTTAAGTCTTGGCTTCTACCGTCCGGAGCCGGGGCGTTTTCCAGAACGTTAAACCAGGAATGAGCGCCCGTCCAACATTACTATCGGCAGAATCTGAAGGAATTCCAGTGAGCAGGAGTTACGTTAGAGTTTTCTGAAATAGGTCGGGCCGGCTATTTTGGTGCTCGCCCCGCATTCCTTGGATTGAAATTGCCGCTTGTTTTCCGGGAGCGCCCTACTCGGGGCGTTCCCGGTATCCGCTCGCCCGCTTCTTGGGGGAAGCGCTTGCAGGCCGAGCCATTCTCTTGGGGAGAAGTATGAATGCGGTGTTTCATGTCCACTAATATAATAGACGTTGTATAAAAGAAAGCTTTATTTTGAGGAAACTATTCTCTATGCCTTCCCCCTGCCACGAGCGAACCACCGACGACCTCGTTTCCCCGACTTCGCTGTGGCCGACTCGAGGGAGCTGCGGTCGTGGTTCGCGCCTGGCTTACTCCTTCGTGGCGTTGGTCTAGCTGCCCAGGAACTCGAAAATCTCCACAGTTTTATTCGAGCGAGGAATCGGCGCGCGGTTCAAAATAATTTCTACCAAGGTCGTCGTGAACGGCCAAAACAGACTCGGCTGGTCCGGCCTCTCTTCTTGGTAGCTCGAGATGTCAAGGTCCACCGGGCCAATCGTCGGTTCTAGCCCTGTACTGTAGTCTGACCCATAACCTTGGTATCCCACCAAGTCCGTTCCTGTGGAAGCCACGATGCGAATTCTAAGTTTTCTCCCCCCAAGGTTCTGCTCATAGTCTCTCAAATTCACATGGAAGCAGCGATAGCTTGGGTCCGCGGCAAAAGGATGGACGTCCTCTTCGAAGTGCCCCACCTCGCTGACGCTGCCGTCCGGGTTCTGTGCAACGATCGAAACCGCGTAATCCACAATCGGATTATCGTGGCTGTCACGGGCACGTACAATGAACTGTTGCCACGGATCGGCATCGATCTTCGCCCTGCCCTCTTTGACCACTTGCGTGTTAGCCACGTCCTCGGCGTGGAACTTCTTGAAGTCGTCCTCCGAGTCCACGTCGAGCGCCTTCAATACCAGGTCGATCAAACCTTGCGGCGGCGAGTGCAGGATCTCGTTATGATTCACTCCCGCAATCGGAATCATCGGTATATCGAGGTCGCTCCACTTCGACCATTCCATCTGGTTCTCGGTGCGGCTCAGGTTTAAGGTTATTTTTCGCGTGTTCAGCGCTACGCCCGACCATCGGACTACTCCATCGCTCCCTTTTTGATCTTCGGGAAGAAAAATCTCCGCCAGCTTGCCGTAGTCGCTTGTCCCGTCAAAAACAAAAACGTACGGCGTGCTGTTGTCCAGGCCGTATAACTGGTCGTCGATCATATCTTTATGAGCCAGCTTCCAGGTATATTTGCTCCCTAACTCCAGATTGCTCAAAACCAAATTGCCGGAATTCAAGAAGTCCGGGCTATCGATGTCGTGATTCCCTTCGAAAATCCGGCCCAGAAGACTGCGCCCCTTGGCCGCGATGGGCGAACCAAACGTCGCCGGCGCCAAAGCAATCAGCCGCTTCAGCAACCCCTTCCGCGAAACCAGCGCATTCGACGCAGTCAGCCACGCGCGCATCACCAGCATTCCGGTGGAGTGTACGATCGCATCGAACTGCTTGCCAAATAGCCCGTTGACGCGGAGCGAATGATTAAAGCCCTCCGCTATGTCATCCACTGTTATCTCATTGTTGAGGGTCACATAGTTTCCGACATATATGTCGGTGACCGCCCTTCCGCTTTTTTGCAGCGCATCTCGAAAGGTTGAGAACGCATCGCCACTGCTGCCGTATCCATGCAAGAGAACGATCGGGCTCTTAGGCATTAGATTCCTCCCGGCGGACTTACATGACGACGTACATTACGAAAAATGCAGCCACATAGCAAGTTATTTCCCGAAGTCCCTGTTCGGCCTTGGTAGCAAGAGGGCTGACTCACCTCTCCTCACCTAGCCTGTAGAAGGAGTAAAATCGTTTTCCCCCGAAGGAACAGGCGGTCGCGATGGGCGGAGTCAGTACCTACGATAGCCTCGGCGTGCCACAAAGCGTGGCCGTTACGCTCTTCACCGTTTCATTGATTGCGGCCCTTGTCCCCATGTTCTCCGGTGCCGACCTCGGAATTTTCAAAATTCCCGATCTCGCTCCCGAGTTTCGCCGTCGTTTCAAAATCTGGGGCCCGGTTCTCTTCACCTTGGCTCTGGCGGCCTTCCTGCCCTTGTGGCCAAAACCCGAGGCTCTCCAGCCTGTAAAAGCAAGGTGGGGACCGGTTGACGGAGCAGCACCGGGAATCTTCGCCATCCATGGTGGGGACTCGACAAAAGGGAAGGAATTCATTCCCTGGAGCGTGCTCCAGCCGGAGATCGAGAAGATGCTCTTTCCTCAGGTAGGCCAGATTCCGATGGGCAGCCAGACCCAGGTCCGTGGCCTTCAAAGGCAAAGACAACTGGCTTGTAAGAGCAGTCGGACCAAACGGCGCCGTCGTCGCTTATATCTGGTTTGGATCGGACCCCGAGAACGGTTGGATGTTCGACAGACTTATTCGTGTGGGCACGAGCTCACCGGATGGTTCACACGCTGTCGTTTGGCAGACCTTTCAGAGATACTCTGACGGGTCGTACCTGAGACAAAAGGCAGGCTCACAGATCATCCGCAAATCTGAGAACTAACACCACCGAATCCTTCGTGTCTCTTTTGCAGGGCCTGCCCGGAGCGAAGCCTAAGGGCGGGATACATCTGCATCATCGCCTGCATAACTCTCGCGGACTTCTTAGGGTCCCTATCGTTCAACATCTCTCCCAGAGCCGAGGGAATGATCTGCCACGAGAGGCCATACTTGTCCTTGAGCCAGCCACACCTTGATTTCTCTCCGCCCTCGGAAAGCTTCTCCCACAGTTCATCGACTTCCTGCTGCGTCTTACAGTTGACGAAGAACGATATCGCCTCCGTAAACCTAAACAGCGGACCGCCATTCAGCGCGAAAAATTCCTGTCCCTCCAGTTGAAACGTCGCCGACATAACTGCCCCTTTCGGTCCCGGCCCCGCGTCTCCATATCGGGTAACTCTTCCAACCTTCGAATTCTTGAAGATCGATACATAGAAATTCATCGCCTCTTCGGCTTGGTTGTCAAACCACAAGAACGGTGTAATCTTTTGCATTGCTCCTCCTTATTTCTAGAGGATATCAGGCAGCCCACTCGCCGCACTCTTTGATCTCGCCGACACCGCCCCACTGAGGGTGCCCCACTTCTCGTGTCCTTGGCGAGAAGTGGGAGGCACGGAAAACAATCCCGGCCTGTGCTATCATCCGCTCGTTTTATGCTTTTCCCAAGAGTCGATATCCGTCCTCGCCGCTCCATGTTCTTCTTTGCCGTTCTGGCGATTCTTATGGCCTCCGCCTCTTAATTCTTTAGTTCTTATTCTTGACGCCGCCTGCGTCTATCTGTCGTACCTGATTTTAGGCACCGGCGCGGGAGGATTTCAGATCCTTCCCCTCGACTCCAGTTGCGTTACAGAAAATCATATTGTTATCCAACAAACCGGAGCGTTGCCCTGCGAGAACTTCCGTAGATATAACAAACATAACAGTTTTCAACAGTTTACTGTTTGGAACCACAGTTGCACCGTCTGCTATCGATTCTGCTGTAAGTCTCGTACTCTGTCAGCTTTCTCTTCAGTCGGTCCTAATAGCTGTTCGAAGCTTGTGCACTGATTGGGGGTGTCGGGTGACGGCAGTCTTCGGATTTCTTGCCCAAGGGCGGGCCTGGTTTCTCCTGTTTCCTGTCGTCTATTTCTCGGTCAGTCGTTAGCATTCAATCTCTCGGTTCGGAGGAAGCAATGCACACGCGAAGCTTCAAGTTGGCTCTGGTTCTCGTGTTGGCGGTTTGTGTGGGCAGTGCCCTGCCCTTGTGGGCGCAATTGACTGATACCGGAACCGTCGTCGGCATGGTGAAGGACTCGACAGGTGCCGTGGTGGTTGGTGCCAAAGTCACGCTGATTGATGCCGCTACCTCAATACCACAAGCCGCGCTAACCAATGATACCGGCCGCTATATCTTCGTGAATGTCAAGCCCGGCATCTACAATATCTCAGTCACTAAAGTTGGATTCTCCACCACGAAGACTGAGCGCCAGGAAGTAAAGGTCGGAACCACCCTCACCGTCGATCTGGCTCTGCAGGTTGGCGGCGCGAATGTGGTCGTGGAGGTGCAAGCCACTGGCACTGAGCTGCAAACCACGGATGCCGCCGTGGGCCAAACCATCACCGGCGACGCCTTGGATTCCCTGCCTGGCCTGGGACGCGACGTGAGCACCTTCGTCACCCTGCAGCCAGGGGTTGCTCCCGACGGCAGCGTCGCCGGCGGCAACCAGGACCAGAACTCCTTTCAGCTGGATGGCGGCAACAACTCCAGCGATATGGACGGCACCCAGAACACCTACACGGCCAGCTTTGCGGGCGATCCCACCGGCGGCCTTGTAAACAATGAAGTCACGGCGACGTCACCCGGTGGCAGCCCGGGCGGTGGTGGTCCTACGGGCGTGATGCCGACACCAGCCGACAGTATCGAGGAATTCCGAGTCGCCACCAATAACCAAACCGCCGACTTCAATAGCTCAGCCGGCGCCCAAATCCGGTTGGTAACTAAGCGCGGCACCAACCAATGGCACGGCACTGCCTACGAGTACTACCTGGACAACAACTGGGCGGCCAACTCTTTTGACAACGATTACGGCGATACGCCGAGACCCAGTTACCATTACAGCCGTTTCGGCGGCTCAATCGGCGGTCGTCTGCCTCTAAAGGATTTCCTCGGCGGTAAGACGTTTATTTTTGCCAACTACGAGGGGTTCCGCTGGCCGAACTCCGCCACAACCACCCGGGCGACTCCATCGGCGGATATGCGTTTGGGTCTGCTGACTGACCTCGCCAGTGGTATCACCTACAACCTGAACCCGGTTCAGGTGACATCAGCCGAGGGTACCGTTTACGCCGCCAATGCCAATTGTGCGGCATTTCCCGGGGGCCTTTGCGATCCCCAGGGTCTCGGAATCAGTCCCACTGTACAGACCATGTGGCAAGCCATGCCCCAAGGGAATGAAGGAACGAAATGCCTTGGTCTGAGCCGATGCGATGGGGTTAATGTCCTGGCTTTCCAAGCAAACTACCCTGTGAAGTGGAGCGATAATTTCGGCGTGGTTCGCCTTGACCACGACTTCAGCGCCAAGTGGCGCTTTTACACTACTTACCGCTACTATCACCAGCAGCGCCAAACCGCCAATCAGATAGACATCGCCGGCGGCACGCCCGTTTCGACAGCCGCACGCCCGTCGTTCCCGTGGTACCTCACCGCCAGCCTAAGCACCAACATCTCCAATAACGTGACCAACGACTTCCACTACAGCTTCCTGCGCAACTATTGGTCCCGCAAATCCCTCGCAGACCCCACGCAAGTGCCAGGATTGGGGGGAGCGCTCGAGCCAGAGGGGGAAACCTCGACCAACGTTCTTGCGCCCCTAAACCTCGACACTCAGGACGTGCGCACCCGTTTCTGGGATGGTAAGGACCATATGTTCCGCGACGACGTTTCGTGGATCAAAGGTACACATTTCTTCACGTTTGGCGGGCTCTATCAGCACAATTGGAACTACCACCAGCGCACCGACAACGGCGGCGGTATCAACTATCAGACAGTCTATTGGCTGGGCGCCGGGGTTGGCTGCGGGACCTGTGCCGACAATGGTATGGATATGAGCGGGTATCTGCCGGCGGAGACGACGGGCAGTGTAAGTCCCAAATGGATTCGCGATTATGGAATCATCCTGGGCGTGCCCGGAGTCGATCAGATTGCCTACACTCGAACCGGCGCAAATCTCACCCTGAACCCTCCGAACACCCCCGCGTACGACCAAAGCACCATCCCCTTCTACAACCTGTATGCGAACGATTCCTGGCGCGTGAAGCCGAGCGTGACGGTCAGCTACGGTTTGGGCTGGGCGCTCGAAATGCCCCCGAAAGAGGCGCAAGGGAAGCAGATTGCGTTCGTGGACAACAACGACAAGATCATCGACACCAAAGCCTACCTGGGGGCGCGCGAAAGTGCGGCGCTCAGTGGCACTGTCTTCAATCCGAATGTTGGCTTTGCCTTGATTGGGAACGTGGCTGGCCATCCCAGCAACTTTTACAATCCCTTCTACAAGGCCTTCAGCCCGCGTCTCGCCGTGGCCTGGAATCCGAAGTTCGACAGCGATTCCCTGGGTGGCAGGATCTTCGGCCACGACAATACTGTCGTCCGTGGCGGATACGGCATCCTCTACGGTCGCCTGAACGGTGTGGGCTTGGTTTTGTTGCCTCTGTTGGGTACTGGCCTTATCCAGGCGGTTCAATGCATCGGCCCAACGAATACTGGCGCTTGCGCAGGAACCGGCGGATCGACCCCAGCTACTTCCTTCCGCATTGGCCCCACCACCAGCGGCTTTGGCGGCCTGGTCGCGCCACTCCCAGCGGGTAGTCCGACTCTGCCGCAGCCAGACTATCCTGGTATTAACGCCATTGCTGCCGGCGCCGGATCGGCGACAGACATAAACCTCCGGCCCAGCATGAACCAGCAGTACGACCTCACCATACAGCGCCAACTCAACAACAAGCTGTCGCTCGAGATCGGCTACATCGGACGGCACACAACACACGAATTCCAGCCGGTCAACGTCAATGCAGTTCCCTACATGATGACCCTTGGCGGCCAAAGGTTCGACAAGGCCTATGGCCAGATGGTCTTTCAATATTGTGGCGGCAACGCCGGTATGGCAGGCGGAAATTGCGCCGGCACCCTTGGTGCCGTGACCATGCAACCGTTCTTCGAGACCGCGCTCGCAGGGACCGGCTACTGCACGGGCTTCGTGAACTGCACTCAAGCTGTAGCAAGCAGAGAAGGGAATAACGGTACCGGAAACATCGGCAACGCCTTTGTCTGGAGCTTATGGAGCGATCTGGATGGTGGCGGCGCCACGTGCAACGCCAGCGGACAATCTTCTTTCGGCGGGCCGTGCGGATTTAGCTTCGCGCGCAGCATGTTGAACAGCCCTATCAATTGTGTGACGGGTGCTGAGATCGGCTGCAGCGGTCAGCTGACCTCCGGCGTAGGCGAGAACACGAGCCTCGGCTACGGAAACTACAACGCCCTGTTCTTCTCCTACAAAATGGCGCCTTGGCATGGCCTATCTATGCAGTCAAACTTCACCTGGTCCAAGGCGCTGGGCACGGGGTCTGAAGTCCAAGCCACCAGTCAATACTCGATCAACGACCCCTACGATTTCGGCCGAAACTACGGTTACCAGCCCTGGGATCGTAAGTTCCTGTTTAACGTGTGGTTTACCTACCAACCGCCGGTGTTCCAAGGCCAGCATGGCATTGCCGGACACCTTCTGGGAGGGTGGACCATCGCGCCGATTCTTGACGTGGGCAGCGGTTTGCCTCAGTTTGTTGCCCCCATCGGTTTTGGCTCGTCGGTCTATAACGGCGGCCAGGAATTCGGCGGAACGGACAGTTCCAACATCGGTTCCTATGTAAATGCCGTCAACATCTGCGGCAACCATAACCTCAGTACTTCCCGTCACAATAACTTTTCGACGGTTTCTTCGGCTGGTGTACCGGGCTTTGGAGTCGATTCTCCTGCGAACCTGTACCAGAATCCGGGAGATGTCTACAACTGCTTCCGCGAACCCATCCTTGGCATCGACAACGGCTCCAACGGCAACACTGGCAACTACCGCGGCCAACCCTTCTGGAACGTGGACTTCAGCATCAAGAAGAACCTGGCGATTACCGAACGTTTCTCAGGGGAGTTTGGCGCGGTGTTCACCAATGTTTTCAATCATATTCAACTGTTCGATCCCGGTGTGTCGTTCCTCGGCGATCCTGCCGATTTTGGCTCCCTTGAGGGTTCGGGCGGCGGCTTTCAGGTTGACAACTCACGGAAGATAGAAATTGACTTCCGCTTAAAGTTCTAACTGGGTTCCGCGGTTCTCATGAGCCGCGGTTCGCACAATACTTCGGACAACGGGGAAGCCTAACCAGCTGCCCCGTTTTTTTGTGCCGCATCTTGAATCAATCGAAGCTGCCCGGTGCGCCACCCTTCGTTTCTTGAAGGGTGGGACTCCACAATCGCCTCCATCTCGGGGTTTCTGATTCACGCTCCACAACGCGACTTGGCACTCGAATCCCTCCATCCACCATGCCAATTCCGCAATTGAATTCATCGTGCGCCATCTGGCGCTAAAATCATTGCGCGGCCGGGAGCACTCTGTTAGCCTTTTTATGGACTTCTTTTCGACTGATCGTTCTATACTGATCGTTGTGACCGCGTGCCGCTGCCTGCCCTGAGCGAGCGCAGCGCGCCGAAAGATTCGCGGGTCTCGCCGGAAGTAAAGTCCGAAGCAATTTTCTAAGGAGAATAATCTTGGCCCCAACCGCAACATCAAGAAACCGCATTTTATTTACCTCCGAATCCGTTACCGAAGGCCATCCCGATAAGATCGCCGACCAGATTTCCGATGCCATCCTTGACGCTTGCCTCGCCGAAGATTCCACCAGCCGCGTCGCCTGCGAGACCCTCACCGCCACCGGCCTCGTCGTCATCGCCGGAGAGATCACTACCAAGGCCTACGTCGATTTCCAGAACGTCGTCCGCGGCACCGTCGGCGCCATCGGTTACGACAACGCCGTCTACGGCTTCGACTGCAACACCTGCGCCGTAATCTCCAGCATCAACAAACAGTCCGGCGACATCGCCATGGGCGTCGATACCGGCGGCGCCGGCGATCAGGGAATGATGTTTGGATATGCTTGCGATGAGAATGAGGAGTTGATGCCTACTCCCATCTCGCTGGCGCACAAGCTGACCATGCGGCTCGCGCAAGTGCGCAAGAATGGAACTCTGCCTTTTCTTCGTCCGGACGGAAAATCCCAAGTGACCGTTGAGTACGGCGCGAACGGCAAGGTGCTGCGGGTGGATGCGGTGGTGATTTCCACGCAGCATGCGGAGACCGTGAACAACGACGAATTGCGCGCGAGTATTCTGAAGCACGTGATTCAGGCGGTGATCCCGGCCCATCTCCTGGACGAGGACACCAAGTATCACATCAATCCCACGGGACGTTTTGTGATTGGCGGGCCGATGGGGGACACGGGCCTGACCGGACGCAAGATTATTGTGGACACTTACGGCGGCATGGGGCGTCACGGTGGCGGGGCCTTCAGCGGCAAGGATCCGACGAAGGTGGACCGATCGGCGGCTTACATGGCGCGGCACATCGCCAAGAATATTGTTGCCGCGAAGCTGGCGGACCGCTGCGAAGTGCAGCTGGCCTACGCCATCGGAGTAAGCGATCCGGTGAGCGTGCGGGTGGATACGTTTGGCACGGAGAAAGTGAATCCGGAGATTATTCCGGATCTGATTCGCGCCCACTTCAAGCTGACGCCGCGGGGAATTATTGAATCTCTCGATTTGCGGCGCCCGATTTATAAGAAGACGGCGGCCTACGGACATTTCGGGCGCAACGATCCCGACTTCACTTGGGAAAAGACGGATAAAGCGGCAAAGCTGGCTAGCGACGCCGGGGTGCGAGAGCCGGTGGCGCAGGGTGTGCGCAAGTAGCCGAGCTGCTTGCTTTACCCTGTGAACCTCTGTGGCCACTGTGTTAAAGATTTTGTTCTTATTAACAGCCCTAACCAAAGTGCAACTGTGGTGATGGGCCGAAAGGCTTATTCCCTTAAGGGTATTTGGGTATGCCGATCTTAGTCCCGAGTCGTGTATTCTGGCAGGGTACTGGGGCGGCTCAAACTACTCTTTCCGGTTCAAGACAAACTGATCAAAACTAAGGTAACCAACATAGTTTCTTAGCATGAAAGCGCCACAGGAGGCGTATGTCGACAGCAGCACAGATCAATTATGACGTCAAAAGTTTAGAGCTGGCGGAGTTGGGCAAGAAGCGCATCGAGTGGGCGAACCAGTCCATGAAGGTGCTGCAGATCATCCGCAAGGAATTCATCAAGAACCAGCCGCTGAAGGGAATCCGTATTTCGGCCTGCCTGCACGTGACGGCGGAAACGGCGAACCTGGCAGTTTGCCTGCGCGACGGCGGCGCGGACGTGGTGCTATGCGCGTCCAATCCGCTCTCCACCCAGGACGATGTTTCGGCCAGCCTGGTGCGCGACCAGGGCATTCCGGTTTTCGCCATCAAGGGCGAAGATAACGATACGTATTACAACCACATTCTGGCGGCCATCGATCATAAGCCGCACATCACGATGGACGATGGCGCGGACCTGGTCACAATCCTTCACACCAAGCGCACGGATAATCTGGAAGGCGTGATCGGCGGCACCGAAGAGACGACGACGGGCGTGATCCGGCTGCGCGCCATGGCCAAGGAAGGCGTGCTGAAGTTCCCCATCGTGGCGGTGAACGACGCCGACACCAAGCATTTGTTCGACAACCGCTACGGCACAGGACAGTCGACCATCGACGGCATTATCCGCGCTACCAATTTCCTGCTGGCGGGTTCGAAGTTCGTGGTGGCCGGCTACGGCTGGTGCGGCCGCGGACTGGCGAGCCGGGCGCGGGGTTGCGGCGCGGAAGTGATCGTCACCGAAGTGGACCCGACCAAGGCGCTGGAAGCGGTGATGGACGGCTTCCGCGTGATGTCGATGACGGAAGCGGCGAAGATCGGCGACGTGTTCTGCACGGTCACGGGAAACAAGAGCGTGCTGACCAAGGACCACTTCGCGTTGATGAAAGATGGAGCCATCATTTCGAACTCCGGACACTTCAACGTGGAGATCGATATTCCGTCGCTGGAGAAGATGTCCTCGTCCAAACGCACGACGCGCGCGTTTGTCGACGAATACTCCTTGAAAGACGGGCGCAAGATCAATCTGCTGGGCGAGGGACGGCTGATCAATCTGTCGGCGGCGGAGGGGCATCCCGCGTCGGTAATGGATATGAGCTTTGCCGACCAGGCGCTTTCGGTGGAGTACATGGTGAAGAATTTCAAGACGCTGGAGAACAGGGTCTACCGCGTTCCCGACGAACTCGACAAGCGCGTAGCGAAGCTGAAGCTGGAATCGATGGGAATCAAGATCGACCGGCTTACCCCGGAGCAGGAAGAGTATTTGGCGGGGTGGAGCGAGGGAACGTAGTTCTTGGCGCTCAGTTCTCTTTCCTGGCGCACGGTCCTTGCGGCCCGAGAAGAACGGCGCATCAGGAACGAATGGCTAGAGGAATGAATGGCTAAAGGAGGGATAATAGTATTGGTGGTGTGGCTCCTCGCGCTCACCGTGTGCGGCTGGAGCCTCTTGTCAGACAGGAAGCCTCACTTGTTCGGCTCGGAGACGATTCGCCGCCGGCTCACCTTTCCGCACTGGTTGGTGATATCAGGAGCATTGGCCTCGTTCGCCATGGTTCTTGTTGGGACCAAGCCGTGGCTGGCCTTGACAGTTAAACCGCACGGCCCGCCGCCTTTAGACTTCCTCCCTTTGGCGACCGTTTTGGTACTGTGCATGTTGTTTGGTTTTGTCGCCTTTGAAGCCGGTGCGGTGTCCTCGGCCTATCGTGACGAGAGCTGCCAAAAAAATCTGTTGGTCATGATGTTTTCTCTTGCCTCCTACCTCGGTATCGGCCGTGTCATATTCGGTCATTTCGCACCGACCCACGAACCCATCTTGATCGTGTTTCAGGCGGCATTCGCCTGCACAGTAAGTCTCATAATATCCAACGCGCTGACGGAGCGAGCGTCAACACCGACAAATGTGCTCTGTGCTATCGTCTCGGCCGGCCTGGGATATCCACTGCTCGCGGGACTGGTCTGGGGAAACACGGGCGCACTTCTGCGCGAGATCGGATTCGTGGATGCCTCCGGAGCGAGCACGGTGCATTTGTTCGCCGCCTCGGCAAGCCTGACTGCGGCGGCTGCCGTCGGCCCGAGAGCTCGGATACAGAGGTGGCAATTCCTGGATGTGCAGGATACGCCTGCATTCAGCTCACCATGGGCCGTCGTTGGTGGGCTTTTCCTGATGTTCGGCTGGTTGGGCTTCAACAGCGGAACCGCCGATTCAGGGTGGCAAGGGCATGCATTTTTCAATACGACGGTTGGTGCCTGCAGCGGTGCGTTGGCGGCTTGGTTAATGTCATGGGGAGTGGGCGCGCTGAAGTGGCAGACTCGTCTGTTGGAAATGGTAGAACGGCATCACAAGTATCTTAAGCGGACCATCGATGGACTTGAGGCTCGCCCTCGCATTGTGATTGGAATGATGGGCGGGTTGGTCGCCGTCACAGCCAACGGTGCGCTCCCAGAGGTGAACGGGAAAATGACTTCCGCCGAGTCGTTTATAGGCGGCTTCGTGGCTGTTTTTGTCTCCGCATTGCTGTCGGCGTGCTCACCGTCCGAGCAAATCGACGATCCGTTAGGCGTGATCGGCACTCACGGTTGCGCTGCGATAGTCGGGATTCTTTTCACGGCTTTTTGGATCGTAGACTCTCACATGGTTTGGCGGCAATTCATAGCTCAGCTCATCGGATGCGGCGCGTGTGTCGTGGCCGGTTGGGTGGTCGCGATGGTACCGTGCTTCTTGCTGCTGAGACTCGAGCGCTGGGCGCTTGTAAACAACATGGGCTCCTCCTGGACGGCAGTCAATTTCAGGCTACGCCTTGGCGCCGTCGAACAGCTCGGCACGACTCGCGAAACACCCCTGGACCAGGAATGGAACCTTCGAATAGAAGAAGCGAGGCACCGAATCATCCAGGGTCTCAATGGAAACCATGATGAGTGGTGGGAAGCGGTCAAGGTATATGCGACCGCCGCTGAGATGTTCGACAAGAAGTCGCAGGCGGACATCGCACACGAGATCGTTGCGAGTCTCGACGAAACTGCCCGTTGGCCCGAAAGAGAAAAAGTCGCACTGGTTGCACTCGCCAGCTCTGAAGGCAGGGGAGAGGACGTCAGCTCCGCGCTTCAGCAGTGCCTGAGTCGTGCCAACGGCAATGGCAACGGTCACGCAGCTGCGGATCTTGGTCGCAAGAAAATGTTGGTGTGGAGCGCATCATTGTTGACCGAGAGAGCCGCCGCATCGGCCAAAGTGGCGAGACCCGAAATGCCTGCCTTGCTTGTCCGCGCACAGGAGGGTCTCGATTTTCTCCGAAAGGTCACGATGGGCGACAAGGACTATGAGGTTCGGGATCTCGCGCGGGTCGGCATCATTGACTCCAGTGCTCGGCTGTTCGGTTCCAATGGCAAGGAGAGCAAGGAGCCTAGGTACGGAAAGAGGTCGAACACTGAGAAACTAGAGCAGATTGAAACCCTGGCACGCCGTTCCACAAAAGACACCCTTGCAAAAGGTGACAGGCAGGATTTGGTTCCCCACGAGTATTCTCCGGACACTGTACCGGCCCAGGACGCCAATGTTGCGCGCTATATGCGCTTGATGCAGGACGCGGAGTGGTACGAGACGAACGCTGGCAAAGTAGTTGGCATGGTTGACGGTACCGTGGTCTGCACAGGGGATGACCTGATGCAGGTACTATCGGAGCTTAGAGCTACCCATCCAACGCAAAGAAGGTTCGTGAAGCGCGTTGAGCGTAACGATGAAATTCTCGATGTGCCTACGCCGCTAGAGACAGATGACCCCGACGGAGCACAAGATGCTTAAATACGGCAACACGCAGTCGAAAACTATCCCTGGTCCAGAGCTAATTGTTGAGGTCTATGCCGCTGCTAGGCCCCAGCATGGAGAGAAGGTGGCGTGCCTTATAGATACGCTGCGACTACCAGCGTTTTACCTCTTTCCGTCGTGGAGCGATTGAATCTGAAAGAAGAATATACTTCTCAATGGGTTATTTGGGGATCGGGACAACAAACTAACGAATTAAAGGTTCATGTGAATCTTGTTATCCAGAGTCAGCCTGTTAACGAACTTTGGGTGCTGACGTGCCCTAAGAAGTACGGCCTGATCGGGCGTGATGTATTGAATCGGCTCTTTCTGACCTGTGACGGCCCTGGTGAAGGATTTTGGATCGCAAAAGAATGGCTTTAATACGAAACTTCTTCCGACATAATTTCGGGATTCCAGCGGAGCCTTTATCCCCAGTGGACGCTAGTGAGGAGGCGGTCGTCGAGGAGGTCGGGGAGACCGGCGCCGGATCATCGCGCTCCATCGCAGAACAGAAAGTGCGAAACCGCATCGTTTTGACTATCAACTGGGTAATGCTCTCCATTCTCTTTCTTGGGTTTTGCTACGTGATGGCCTCGAACTGGTTCCACCCCAACGCCCACGTGCCTGACCTAATTCAGAACGTCGTCTGGGGTGAGGCCGGTTATTTCTTTAGCTTGCTGGCATCCTTTGTCCGAGAAGGGAATGTGGATCGGTCGATCCGCGGACCTCATCGGGGATCCAGGAAAGCCATCAAGAAATAATGCGTATTGCGGGCGGGTGCCACACCCTTCGCCTTTTGAAGGGTGGAATTACGCGGTCGCCTTCCCCTCGGGCTTCCTGCCGACTCAGTGAACAGCCAACAGCACAGTCTTGTTATCCGAACAGTAACTGTCTACTTAAGTAGACTTCCCCTTTGTCCCACGGGCATGTAAGAGTGGACTAGGTTCCAAAAACAGCGCGGCCATCACTGGCCGCGTTTTCTATTGGGACGATATCGGGCGGACAAAATAATCGTTCGCGAACAAATCAATAACCGAGCATGGGAAAAGGGGTAGGTGTGAAGAAACGCGGTTGGATGAACATCAAGAATTCCAAAGATCGAGGAGCATGGGCGGAGTTGTGCTTCGCGGTGCGGGCCTTGGAGGAGGGGTTGCGCCCGGCCATGCCTTGGGGAGAACCCTCCGGATACGACTTCCTGGTGCATCACAAGAGCACGCGACTCTTCCGCGTGCAGGTGAAGTCCACCATCTACAAGATGGGACGCTGCTATCACTGCACCATCAGAACCTGCAACCGCGTCTACAGGAAAGACTCGTTCGATTTCGTAGCGGCGTATGTAATTCCTGAGGATGTCTGGTACATCCTTCCCGAAAGAATCGTGCGCGGCATGTCGCCCGTGGGGCTGTATCCGGCCATGGCCGGCTCAAAATACGATGCGTACAAGGAGGCCTGGTATCTGCTGCGCGGAGAATTGCCGGGGGTGATTGCGCGCATCGAGGCTTGTGCGGAGGAGTATCTTCCGAAGTGGCGGGAGTGGACGTAGGCAGCGCTCGGCGCTCGGTACTCAGAAAAACGGGGACGGCACACGCCGTCCCCGTGCCGCGTGGGGGGTGAGACAATCGTCGGAGTCTCCGGGACGGGATGCGCCGCCCGCGGAGACTCCGTGGGGGGAGGGCCCCCTCGTCCCCCCGTTCCGAAGCGTGCGGCCTTCGGAATCTTTTGAGCCGCGATGGGGCTAGTAGCGGCCATTTCTGACCCAGAGGCGCACTTGATCCTCGACGGAAAATCGATCCGCGGGCTGGCTGACGAAGCGTGATTCAAGAGAAAACGCGTGGGCTTCGAGCGGCACGGAGAAATGAAATTTGGCGTTCACGAAGCTGCGCACGAAAAGCTCCGTGTAGCGCTCGAGTCCAAGAACCTGGAACTGGACGGCGTGCACCAGCGCGTGAAACAAAGAGCGCTCGGTGACTTTCTCGTTGAAGACAACGACATCGAGAAAAGTCATGGAGGCCAGGTGCGCGACTTGCGGGAGGTTGAGAAAGCCCAGATCGACGGCTTCTGCGTAAAAAGGCGGATTGGGTAGCCGGGCGCCGGCGAGTTCGACGATTCTTACGCCATCGAGCAGAGCGGCCGAAAAATATGGCCACATGACGGCCTTCTGGTGGTTGGCGAGGGGCGCGGCAGAAGGGAAGAAATGTTCGCGCTGTTCCTGCAAATAGGAAGAAACCCGGCCGACGGCGCCAAGGATCTCCCGCTCGGTGAGCTGCGTGCGAGGCGCGGAGGCCGCTTCCGCGCTGGGAATTTTCCTCTCGAGGGACGTGTAATATTCGTTGAGGGCAGAGGCCGCCTGGACGGATTTTCGCAGGACATCGCGCTGGCCGAAACGGGCCAAATCGTCGGCGGAAAAACGCAGGCGAAGCTGATGGGTCGCGCAATGCGCGCTAAGCAACTCCAACTCTGCGTGGCGCAGTTCGGAATTCATCTGGACGATAGCGACTCTATCGTCGGGGTATTTCCCAGGAATACATCGGACAACTCCTAAATCGATTGGAATGCGGACGGGGCCCAGTTATTCATAAGTTATACAGCGTTACGTTTACGATGTCAACGAAATTATTCCGGATAGCGGCCGTGCCAGGGGGACGGGACATTCCGGGGAAGGCGCCGGGTTGACTCCCGAATCCAGTTGTGCAGGGTTATGTACACGTTGTATACATAATGGCTGAGGAGACTTGTTCTCCCGGAGGAGGCAAGGTGCCGCGGCGACCCGACCCCGACCTGGAAAACCAGATCCTGAACGCCGCGCAAAGACTCTGGAAGAAGGGGGGAGCGAAGGCGCTCACGATGCGGGCGGTGGCGAAAGCGGCCGGGACCAATACGCCCTCGGTTTACCGGTGCTTCCGCGACCGGGAAGATATTCTTCGCGCGATCATGCAGCGCATCCGATTGGAGATTGCCGCCCAGGTGGAAGGCGCATCCTCTCCGGAAGAGGCTTGCGAACGGTATCTGGATTACGCGGTGAGCCATCCCCGCGAATACGAGCTGTTCTATCAGCAGGAATATGAACTATTTTATTCGCCCCGCTCGATCCGGGCCGGGGCCAAGCCTGCAGGGCGGCCCGTCCGGGAGGTGATTAAGCGAAAGCTGACGGAAAAGCTGGGCGAATCGCCCGCCGGGCACGGGCCGCTCCTGACGGCCTTGTGGATGGTAACCCACGGAGCGGCGATGCTGCTGGTCGCAAAGACGATCGCGCCAAAAGATGCCGTGGCCGCGCGCAAGGTGTTTACGAACTTAGTCGCGATGATGTTGCGGGAGGGCTGCGGTTCGTGAAGCGGTTTCCGGTTCGCAGTTCCCGGCGGGGCGGCGTGGGCTGCCCCGTTTGTCTTAGTCTTTAAGTCTTGAGAAAAAGTTCGAGGGTAGGATGACATTGCGTAATTTGTGGGGCAGCCCCGTTCCTTCGCGTTTTTTGCGAAGAGCCTGGCCCTGGGAACACCTGTATTTGCACTGGCGTAACCTGTGCCACATGCACGCAACATACTTGCGTGAAATGCGGTAGGCTGATAGTAATTATGTGCCTGATGACAGTTCTCTTTGCCTGCTGGGAATTGTTTCAGTGCCCCAACGTAGTTACTAACTTCCAACAATCGCGGCTGAAGGGCTACGCCGCTTCACCGGGACGCTTGGGGGTTGCGGCGCGCGGAGTGTTAAGGATCGTTCGCCTCGGCCTCCCCCCTTCCTAAGAAGGAGACCATCATGAAGAAGCTTAAGAAACTTGCTATCAAGAAAGTGACGCTGCAGAATCTGGACGAACCCACACTAGATGACATGGCTGGCGGCCTCCTCACTGCAACTTGCCTCTGCCCGACCAAGGTCACGTGTGTGTGCCCGACCGTCGGTCGGCAGTATACTTGTCCCAACGGCACTTGTTAACTGGGAACAAGCATTCCGTCAGGACGGTACACGAAGGATTGTTGGGAGTCGAGGCGTACGGTGGTAAGGATCGCTCGCCTCGACTCTGCAACCCCTTCGATTAGACAAATGAAGACCGGCGCAAGGTGAGAACTTGCAGTTCACGCCGGGTGCCCCATTTCTCGCGTTCTTTGCGAGAAGAGGGGCTTTCGGCGGGTTGCCCGGGCTTTTTTAACCTTTCGCGCATTACCAATACAGTGGGAATGGTGCACGCAAAGATCGTACTTTCCAATAGCCTTGTCGTGCGATAGTCTTTGTGTGGCGCTGCGCGGGCTGCCCGCAGATCGAGGCGTCGTGGTGTGTACAAACTGGGACGGTTTCAACCACTTGCCGGAACTCGATATCGACCTGTTCGCAGGCGCGGGAGGACTTGCGCTGGGGCTGAATCACGCGGGGTTCTCGCCCCTTCTCGTTTACGAGAGAGACAAGCACGCCTGCGAGACGCTGCGCCACAACGCGGCCCTCGGCGGTACGCTCGCAGGCACGGTACAAGAAGAGGATGTTAAGAGAGTCGAATGGCATAATTTTCGAGAGAATGTGCGGTTGCTTGCTGCGGGAGCGCCATGTCAGCCCTTCAGCCTGGGTGGAAAACATCGCGCGCAGCAAGATGAGCGCAATCTCTTCCCTGAAGTCCTCCGTTCGGTGCGCGCCCTTAAACCGAAGGTCGTCCTGATCGAGAACGTCCGCGGAATTCTCCGCACCGATTTCCAGCCGTTCTTTGAATACATACTGCGCCAGCTAGAGTACCCTTCGTTGGCTAAGCGTAAGGGAGAGACATGGCTTGATCATGCTCGCCGAATCCGCCAGCATCAATGCTCCGCTGGGTATATGCCTGAGTACCATGTTTGCTGGAGACTCTTGGAGGCAGCAGATTTCGGGGTACCCCAACTGCGGAAACGTGTCTTCATCATTGCAACGCGAATTGACCTGCCGGTTTATCAATTCCCGCTTCCGACCCACAGCAAGGAGGTCCTAGAACGTCGGCAGCAGGGTGGAATCTATTGGGAAAGTCACGGAATCAAGAAGCCTCGCACTGGCGGGCTTCAATTTCCAACGAACAAAAAAAACGAGCTCGCACCGTGGATCACAGTCCGAGATGCGCTGGCGGGTTTGCCCGCGCCGCACGAGGATGCGTCGAGAGCATGGATGAATCACTGGTTGATACCCGGTGCGCGGGCGTATGCGGGACACGGGGGCAGCAGATTGGATTGGCCTTCCAAGACTATCAAGGCCGGAGTGCACGGCGTTCCGGGGGGAGAAAACACTGTAGTCCTCGACGACGGGAGCCTGAGGTACTACACGTTAAGAGAAGCCGGGCGCATTCAAACCTTTCCTGATTCGCACTTCTTCTCGGGAGCTCGGATTCACATCACACGACAACTCGGCAACGCTGTACCCTGCCTCCTTGCGGCGAGAGTGGCCCAGCCACTTTTTATGTTGCTTGGTTCGACTTCCCAGACGGCGGACATGCGTCAAGCGGCAAACATCTAATGCCGGGTTCGAGGAGAACTCTCAAAGTGCGCGCTAGAGCTGATCCCCTCTCAACGAAACAGCGGTCCTCCCTGATGTCCAGAGTCAGGAGCCGCGGAAATCGTTCGACGGAAGTCGCTGTCGAAGAGGTCCTGAGGACGCATCGAATCCGGGGATGGGTAAAACACCCTCATGATGTACTCGGCAGGCCAGATTTCTATTTTCCGAAGGACATGCTTGCCATCTTCGTTGACGGCTGCTTTTGGCACCGCTGCCGACGATGCGCCCGAAGCGTGCCGAGCAATCGACACCTTTTTTGGCTCAACAAAATCGCCCAAAATGTGCGTCGCGACGAAAGAATCCGCCGTACCTTACGGCGAAGAGGATACTCGGTCATGCGAATATGGGAACACTCCATCCCTCATCAACGCACCTGGTTAGCGCGGATGAGAAGAATGCTTGACCGCAGGTCGAAGTAATCGGAGCAGCGAGCTAGGATGACTCAGCCAGAATCGAGGCGTCAAATTTGAAAGTGCCATGCTTCGACAAATATTTCAGCAAGATACCGAGACGAATGCGGATAGCATAGGCGTCATTCGGTGTTTGCGAGTGCTTGTCGAATTCCAGAAGAGCTAGCTCCACTGATGTCGAGGTTTCCCCTTGCTCTTCAGCGACCTCTCGATTCTTTTCTCTGTTCTTTTCGAATTGCGCCAGCATGTCACGGCTGACGCTGCTGACTTTTCCCAGCCTGATGAACCGGAATAGATGGAAGTACAGAGTGATCATCCCGACTTGGCGTAGCAGTTTATCCTGCGTGCCGAAGGCGCTCGTCATGAGAGCGAGAGTGTTGTCCGTCTCGTTCGCCAGCGCCGACACTGCAGATTGGGAAGCCTTTCTGGCTCCTTCTTGTCGCCATTTCTTGAACTGACGCACGAATGCGTCGAGGTCAGCTTTTTTTGTGTTCACGATCTCTTTCGAGAATTCGATGAACAAGAACTTAGCCGCAAGATCCCGGTGCCGATAGCGATTATCTGGGAAGGCAACGTGCCTGGTGAAGAATTTGTGGCCGGAAATATTTTGAATTGCATTTGGCAAGGGACCTCCGAACGCGTTTCGTTTTTCGGGCGCGTTCAGCGGTACAGCCTCATTGAGTCGCGAAAACATATCCTCAATAAGGTCGATATCATTGGTCCGTATTGTGACAATGTCCAGCGGTGTTGAGTCGAATCGACTCTTGAGTTGTGGATATTTTTCAGCCAACTGCTTGTAGCCTAAGCCCCCGGCCTTAACCGTGCTGTCTCTAATGAACTCGAAATCGTCGGCGAGCGATATGTTGCCGTCAATAAAGTCCCAGATCGTTTGTATTCTCTGTTTTCCGTCAACTATTGCGTAGCGATATTTCTTCGAACCAATTTTCTTGGGTGGTACAAACTCATGAAAGTAAAGCTTCGGGACGTCGAAACCGTTAATGATCGAATCAATGAGTAGCTGGCGCTTCTCCCTGGTCCAGATTCCGCTGATGCGCTGATAAGCCGGGTCAAGTTGAATATCGTCTCGTTCGGAATAGACGATCAATGCTGAACTCTGGGGATACCTCCCGAGACTGAATTCATCTTTCATAGGGTCTCCGAGCTAGCCGAGCGACATTATCGAGCTCTGGAAGAATACCGAGCTCGTCAATTCTTAATGCTTCGAGCTGACGCCTGATCCGCGGTTTTGCGCCCGAAGGAATGATGTATCGGCCTATATGCTTTCCGTCGCTGAGCGATTCGATGGGACTCTGATCGCGATGGGTGACCGTGAACACGCTGAACTGCGCCTGCATTCGCTTCGAATGTCTAATCGCGATCCCCGCTGCAGGAGTGAGGCGGGTAGTCTGTTCGGACGCCATAACCGACGGCAGATAATTTCGCAGGTTCCTGTTGTCGTCTTCAAAGATAGGGAGCGCGAGCTTGTTCGTGAGCTTGATACTAGCCTGCAGGTTTAGTTCAGCAGGAAGCAGGAGCCACAAGGCACCGTCTTTGGAATCGTTCTTCGTCAGGTTGCCGACATCATTGACTGCGAAATAAAGACCGATGAGAGGGCTTTCGCTCCAATCCAAGAGCCGCGTTGGAACACTGTGGTGTCGGGCAAGAAATAACCACTCCCATTCGGATTGCGGTCGATCAGTGACAAACTGAATCGCATTCTGTTTGAACGCATTGATCAACGCACTCTCATGTTCAAGTTTGAAGGGTGGACGGCCAAGTGAAGGTACTAGCGAGTGCTTGCTATTGGTCGATCCGCGAAACCAGATAGGCGTCCGCCTCGCGAGGGCCCGATGCGACTCGACGGCGGTCAGCAGGTCGCCGACGCTACGGATTCTCCTCTCATCAAAAAACATCGATCTGCTCTTTGCGCTTGCTGTGTCATCGTGGGCCGAACAGGGCCATGCAACTTTCTACGCTGTTCGAGCAATTCGCGCAAGTCAGGAGAGCACCTTCTATCCAGGGGGCTGGCCCAGCCGTACTCTAGCACGGCACGGGATGCCCCACCCGTGGCAGTTTCACGGGTGGGCTGCTGCGAACTCTCCCCTGCATGTTCATCGGTCACAGCGAAATGTTCCTGTTACATTGCTCCAATGCCGACAAATCCACGCCGCTACTACGGCTCTTGGAGCTTCACATCCGCAAAATCTCCTGAGCCCGTCGGCGTCGTGGCCCACCCGTGAAACCGCCACGGGTGGGGCATCCAGTTCGGGCTTGCTCGGACGAAATGCGTCGGCTGGGCCAGCCCCCTCTGAGTCACAGCAAGCAAGGAGTCACCCTTAGGCGACCCGGGCTCGGGTGGTGAGGTAGGGATCCCTTCGGCTTCGCTCAGGGCAGGCTTTCGACTGCATGCCGATTCTCTGCGCTCTTCGGCATGCTCCGCTCAAGATGACAGGGATCTGGGTTCGTCGAAGGAAAGAAGGCGACTACGGGGGCTGAAGCCGCGTTCCTTTATGGGGCGCTCGTGTGGCACCCTTCGACTCACTTGCGCTCGCTCAGGGCAGGCTCAAATGAACTCGTGCCCTTCCCGGTCAGCTGCAAAAGGAAAGGTAAAGTCAAAAGCAAAATCAAAAGCAAAATCAAGATCAAGATCAAGATCAAGATCAGGATCAAGGTCAAAATCAAAATCAAGGTCAAAGGCAGCGGACAAAAGTGTCCGCTCTACACGTGCGCGCAGGTCAGGGGGTAGGGTTTGTGGGCTGGGCTGGGGCGGAGGTTCGCACGCCGGAGGCGTTGAAAGTGTAGGTGCGGACTTCGCCGGGGTTGCCGCTGGCGGGAATTTCTTCGCCGTTGAACAGGAAGCTGATGCCGGCGGCGTTGCCAGCTCTTACGGTGATCTCGTGGGCGGCGCGAACGGAAGTGTGAGCGGGGGCGATGAGAGTTTCGTGGGCGACGGGTTGGCCGTCGGCGGTGATGGCGATCCATGAGGTTTGGTCGGCGCGGATCAGCAGGGTGAATGTGGGCGAGGGCTGGGCGGCGGCTGGAGAACTGGGTTTCGCTACGGGCGGGTTGATGTTTGGAGCGGATGTGTTTGCGGTGGAGTTGCTGGTGGATGGCGACGGTTTAGGCAGGCGCGGGGCGGCCGGGGAAGCGGCGGCCGGCAATGGGCGAGTTGGGGCGGCGGACGCGAGGGCGGCGGGAGCGGGCGATGGATGGGAAGCCGCGGGCTGCGATGCGGCGGCGGACTGGTGGTGACGGCGAAGGGTCCAGAGGGCCAGAGCTAGCGTGATCAGGAGCAGGGCGGTGGCGAGTTTTCCGAAGGGGACGCGGCGGGTGGAATCCGCCGCGGGGGTGGGTGCCGCCGGCGCGATTGGTTCGGAATGGCTGTGCGGCGGGTGCGAAGACGGCGGTGCGGAAGTGCGGTGCGGGAAAGAAAGAGGCGGCGCGGGAACAACGCCGTCGAGGCTTTCGTCGGGACGAGCTTCATTGGGACGAGCTTCATGAGGGGGAAACTCACGGTCTTCGCGGCGGCGAGTTTCTTTGCGGCGGGCTTCGGCGCGGCGATCCGCAGCCGGATCGGTTGCGTGCGCGCCGGTGATGGATTTGCCGGCGGGGGCTCGGAAATCGGGGAGAATGGTCTGGGAGTGAATCTGGCTCTCGCCCAAGGCGGCCAGATAATCGGCGATGGTCTCTTCTTCGTCGAGGCCGACCTGGCGGGCATAAGCGCGGACAAAACCCTTGTTGAAGACGCCGCCGGGAAGCTGGTCAAAGCGTTCGTTTTCGATGGCGCTCAACATGCGCGTGCTGATTTTTGTGACGCTGGAGATGGCGTCGAGCGAGATGGCGCGCTGCTCGCGCTGTTGGCGAAGTTTTTCTCCGAACGCACCCACGATGGACTCCAGCGGGCGGGATGAAGATTTCCCCCGGCCGCATCGATATGCGAACAATCATAGGCGAAAGGCGGGCAGGTACGCCAGAACAGATGGGATGATGGAGGTTACCACGGGGGGATGAAGTTCGTACCGTCCCTGTCTATGTCTATGGCTGAGGTTCTTTCCGTAGCACGATGGTGAATTGCGTCTGGCAGGTTTTCGCGGGGTCGTCGAAGACGGAGCCTTCGCGGCCGCCTTCCGAGGCGCGGAAGAAGAGCCCTTGCTTGGGATTCTCGGGGAGGCCGATGAAGCGGGCTTTTCCGTCGGCATTGGTTCCGACCTCGAGGTCAAGTTTGTGGAGGCGCATGAATCGGTAGGCGATGTGGACGCGGATGTTGGCGGCATAGACGGGCGCAGCGGCGGCATCGGTGACGGTGAAATCGGCGGTGCAGGGGCCGAGGCCGGCGTTGACTACGGCGACGGTTTTTGGGTCAACCGGCGGCGCGGCGTGGGATTGCGCGGCGGCGAGAGAAGAGAATGCGAGGGTGAGCAGGGTGGCGAGCGCGAATCTGTAGCGGTCCGTCGTTAGCATACTGTATTAGAGTACGCAGGGTGGACTGGCGGGTCAAGGAAGGATGGTCAGGTCCCGGCAGCGGCCAGCGCCTTGCTATGGCGAACATCCCATTGGCGTTAGGGGTTCCGGTTACCAACGTTCATTGCCCGCAGTGGGGATAGGAATCTATAATTTTTGGAACTGTCACTCGTCCACGCAACGGATCGTTCACTGCGGAACTCGAGTAACGATTCGAAGATCACGTCTCAAGGAAGAATACTGGCGGGCCGGAGCGCCCGCAGCAACGGGAGATGAAGGAAACCCGCATGTCCGAGGCTACCGGCACACAACTAACCCGCCAGAGCCAGGAGCTCAACATATTTCACGACGTGGCGAAGGCGCTCACGTCGTCGCTGGACCTCGACTCGATTCTGCAAACCATCATGGAAAAAATGGCGGAATACTTCCGCCCGGACACATGGTCGTTGCTGATGGTGGATGAGCATAAGGATGAACTGTACTTCGCGATTGCGGTGGGCGATGCGGCGGAGGCTTTGAAGAATGTGCGGTTGAAGGTGGGCGAGGGAATTGCGGGGTGGGTGGCGAAGCATGGCGAGCAGGTGATTTCGAACGATGTGGATCACGATCCGCGGTTTGCGAAACGGATCGACGAAGCCACACAGTGGGAGACGCGGTCGATTATTGCGGTGCCGCTGCGGTCGAGGCTGCGGGTGCTGGGCGTGATCCAGTTGGTGAACGTGGACCGGGAGCAATTCAACGAGCAGGAAGTCTTTTTCCTGCAGGCGCTGTGCGACTACGCGGCGATAGCGATTGAGAATGCGCGCTGGGTGGAGAAGATACAGGAACTTACCATCACCGACGACTGCACCGGACTCTATAATGCGCGGCATCTCTACAAGACACTGGAGACGGAGGTTTACCGCTCGTCGCGGTTTGGATACGAGTTCAGCGTGCTGTTTATCGACCTGGATCACTTCAAGGCGGTGAACGATACGCATGGACATCTGATTGGCAGCAAGCTGCTGGCGGAGATTGGGTATCTGGTGAAGGCGCAGCTGCGTTTGATCGATTTTGCGTTTCGTTACGGTGGCGACGAATTTGTGGTGCTGCTGCCGCAGACTGGGAAGGATCAGGCACTGGTGGTAGCCAAGCGGCTGCGCGATGGGCTCCGGGCCAGCAGTTTTTGCCGCGACGAAGGATTGAATTTGAATATTCGGGCTTCGATCGGACTGGCGACCTATCCGCACGATGCGCGCGACGCGCATGACATCATCCGGCAGGCCGATGAGATGATGTATCTGGTGAAGAACACGACGCGGGACAATATTGGGATTGCGCAGCGGGGAGTGATGAAGTGAAATTGAGCGATTGAGTGATCGGGCCATTGAGCGATTGAAAAAAGATTTTTCAATTGCCCAATCTCACAATCGCTCGATGGTTCAATTATTGATTGTCTTTCTGCTTCTGTGGTGCGGAAGCGTCCCTATCCTTCTTCTCGTCCTTCACATCCGGGGTCCAGGGGTTGGGGTTGGCGGGGGCGTTGGGATTGACGCTGAAGGGCCAGACGTAGAGGTTCATGGCTTCCGATCCATTTCCATTCGTTTCGAGAATGGCGTATTCGCCGGGCGCGAGGTCTGTGGTGGGAGTTAGTTTGAGCCATCCGGCGCCGATGCGATCGATGGTGGCCTTCACGGAATTTTCATCCTGACTGATCTTGCCGGTGGTGGCGCGCTTGAGATCGGCGACAATGCGTTTGCCGCTTTTCCCTTTCAGGTGAACGATGCGGAAACGGTCGAAAGGAACCATGGCTTGCTCGGGCTGTTGCGGCTGTTCGGGCTTGGCGCGAGGAGCGTCGAGACTGGGTTGGGAGGGTTGAGCGGAGGCGGTTTGGCCGGGAGGGGGCGTGGGTGCCGCAGGTTCGTCGTCGATCTTGATGTAGATGGAAGGCACGGCGACGTGGGCGTAGACCGCGGCGTGTTCGCCCTCAAGTTCAATGGTCGCCTTGGCGCCTCCGACGACTCCACGAAAGATGTTGGCCTTGGAGTTGCGATTGATGTCGCCCTCGTTTTGCTGCACTTCAACCAGTTGCGGCTGGCCTTTGAAGTTATCGAGCAAGAACATTCCGGAAAGATCCGGCAGGCGCAGGCCGGGAGCGACTTGCGGAAGGCGGGACTGTTCGGCTTCGCGGTCGGCGTCGGTCTCCTTGTCGATGAGAGCGGCTTCGGGGATGGCCGGTGCGGCGGCGCGGTCTTTCTCGTATTGTTCGGTGGCCGGCCAGTTGACGAGCGATGACGGGAGTTCTTCCCATTCTTCGCGCTCGGCGCTGAGGTAGCGGACGCGGTCGCCTTTGACTTCATATTTCGTGATGGATTGATAAGAGCCATCTTTGAGGATGAGGCGGCGGGCAAGTTGCTGGGCCGGGGAATGTGGGGGGAGTGCGAGAACGAGGGCTGCCAGGGCGAGCGTGGCAAGGAGTATGCGATGGGAGCGCGTGATTGCGGAGGCCATACTTTTCCTGATGATCGCCTTCTCGATTATCTTTTTCTTGATTATCGTCCCGAATGGTTTTTTCGCCAACATCCGGTTGGATGCGGCTTCGCGTTTTCGTGGAGACAGGGCCGGGGCCTTGCCGTCGGATTTCCGTCCGATCGGTGCTCTGCGATAGAGTGAGAGCCATGAAGCGAACGCTGCAACAGATTGCCGAGGCAGTTGGAGCCAGGCTGCAAGGGGATGGGAGCGTTCAGGTGAGCGGGGTGGCGAGTCTCGCGTCGGCTGCGGCGGACGACCTTGTGTTTGTGGAAGACGAAAAATATCTTTCGGCGGCGCTGCGGTCGGGCGCTGGGGCGGTGATTGCGGGAGAGTTCGCGGCGGCTTCGTCGGGCAAACCGCTGCTGATCTGCCGTCATCCGAAGCTGGCGTTTGCGCGGGCCGCGCGAATGGTGCAGGACGTGAGTGGGGAGGGGATTGCGAGTGGGGTCCACGCTAGTGCGGTGGTGGATTCTTCGGCGCGTCTGGCGCAGGGTGTGGTGGTGGAGGCACACGCCGTGATTGCCGGGGATGCGGAGATCGGAGAGAACACGCGGATCGGCGCGGGGTGCGCCATTGGGCGCGGAGCGAGGATCGGGCGGGAGTGCGGGATTTATCCGAATGTGACGATTTACGCGGGGACCACGGTGGGGAATCGCGTGATGGTTCATGCAGGCGCGGTGCTGGGAAGCGATGGCTTCGGATACGTGCGCGACGCGAAGAGCGGAGGTTACGAGAAATTTCCGCAGGTAGGCAGGCTGGTGATTGAAGATGACGTGGAGATCGGCGCCAACACGACGATCGACCGCGGCGCGCTCGACGAAACGCGGATCGGGCGGGGAACGAAGATCGACAACCTGGTACACATTGGGCACAACTGCCGGCTGGGGGAGAATGTGGTGATTGCGGCGCAGACCGGGCTTTCGGGCAGCATTGTGATTGAGAATGACGTTGTGCTCGGCGGACAGGTGGGCATTGGCGAACATGCGCGCATCGAAGAAGGAGTGATGCTGGGGGGGCAGGGCGGAGTGTTGCCGAATAAAGTTTTGCGCGGCAAGGGCGTGGCGTTTTGGGGAACTCCGGCACAGCCGGTGCGGGAGTATTTGAAGCAACTGGCGGCGCTGGCACGGCTGGTAAAGAAGAGGTAGATGTGGCGATCATTGTGATTGGCGGGCATTCGCGAAGCGTGGGGAAAACCAGCGTGGTTGCGGGGCTGATCGCCGCGTTGCGCGAGTACGATTGGACGGCGGTGAAGATTACGCAATATGGACATGGAGTTTGCTCGGCCAATGGAGCGCCGTGCGACTGCGCGACGGACGATCATACGTGGGCGATTTCGGAGGAGAAAGATCGCGGAGGAGAATCGGACACGTCCCGCTTTTTGATTGCGGGGGCAACGCGGGCGCTGTGGGTACGGACGGAGCAGGGAAGGCTGGCCGAGGCGATGCCGGCATTGCGCAAGCGGCTGGAGCGGTCATGCAATGTGATGGTGGAATCGAATAGCGTGTTGAAGTTCATTCGTCCGGATTTGTATATGACCGTGCTCGATCCGGGCACGGAGGATTTCAAGAAGTCTTCGAGGGAATTTTTGGATCGGGCCGGGGCGGTGATTCTGCATGAGCAGGCGGGTGGGCCGGCGTGGCAAGGGGTTTCCTTGAAGCTGGTGGCGGGACGGCCGGTGTTTCGGATTACGCCTCCGGATTATGTGACGGAGGAGGTTGTGGAGTTCGTGCGTGCTTTCGTGGTGATGCCGAGGAAAGCAGGTTCCTCACCGAGCTTTCAGCTCGGTTCGGAATGACAAGGGTGTTTTGACAAGGCTACCATTCTGCTCTCCGCTCGCCAGTAAACGGTTTTGTTATCCTTGCCGGTGCGGCAAATTCATTACAGCGCGTGGCTGTTGGTGGGACTTTCCTCGCTGTTGCAGGTCCTGATTTTTCCTCTTCCCGGATTGTATGTTTTGTCGTGGGTGGCGTTCGCTCCGTTGATTGTGGCGGTGCTGCGGGCGCGGCCGGCGGGCGCGCTTGAGGTCGATGGCGCCGTCCATCTTCAGGCTGCGACGCCGGGACAGGCATTTCTACTGGCGTATGCTTCGGGAATTTTATGGTATGCGGGCACGTGTTACTGGATTTATGACACGATGCATCAGTACGGCGGGCTGAGCTGGCCGCTGGCGCTGCTGGCGCTTTTTCTCTTCTGCCTTTATCTCGGGCTTTATCACGGACTGTTTGGCTTGCTGCTGGGGTTGGCCGCGGGACCGGGGCGCGATAACCGGCGGGTGTTGATCGCTGTGCCGTTTCTGTGGGTGGCGGTGGAGTTGGCGCGGACGCGGGTTACTGGATTTCCCTGGGACCTGCTGGGCACGGCGCAGGTGGACAATATTTCGCTCAGCCGCATCACCACCTTAACCGGCGTGTACGGGGTCTCGTTCGAGATCATGCTGGTGAACGTGGCGGTAGCCGCGGCGTTCCTGGTGCCGAGAAAGAAGCGGAACACGCTGTTGCTGGCGGCGTTGGCGGCTGCGGCCGTGCTGCAGGCTGGTAGGCTGGTGGATGCGCCTGCGATTCCGGCGGATCATGCCGCGCTGCTGGTGCAGGAAAACATTCCGGTGGATGAGAACTGGACGCGCAACACTTTCGAGCGCACGCTGCGCGAATTGACTGATCTCAGTGTGAAGGCGGACGCTTCCAATTCATCTTCCCGCGCTGACTTCACGGCAGGCAGAGCGGATCTGATCGTGTGGCCGGAATCTCCAGCGCCTTTTTTCACGAATGATCCGCTGTTTCGCGAACCGGTGAGCGAGATGGCGCGCGCCGCTCATAGTTGGGTGGTGACGGGTGCGATCGGCAGCACGCCTGCGGCGCAGAGCGGCGCGTCAACGGGCACTTCGGCTCGGGAGGTGTTCAATTCGGCTGCGCTGGTGAGTCCTTCGGGCGATTGGACTGCGCGTTATGACAAGGTGCATCTGGTGCCATTCGGAGAGTATTTGCCGTTCCCGCAGTTGTTCGCGTTTGCCGGGGGACTGACGAAAGAAGTGGGAGAGTTTAAGGCGGGAACGTCGCGGGCGCCGCTGGAGGCGGGAAGCACGCGGCTGGGAATTTTTATTTGCTATGAGTCCGTGTTCCCGGACGAAGTGCGGCAGTTTGCGAATCAAGGCGCGCAGGCGTTCGTGAACCTCTCGAACGACGGCTGGTATGGGGATAGCGGGGCTTACGCGCAGCATTTGAATCAGACGCGCATGCGGGCAATCGAGAACGACCGCTGGATTTTGAGTGCGACAGATACGGGCGTGACGGCCTCGATCGATCCTTATGGGCGGACGGTGGCGCGGCTTCCGCGGAAGGAGCGCGGGGCGCTGGTTGCGCCGTATGCCCTCACTTCCGTAACCACGTTTTACACGCGGCACGGGGATTGGTTCGCGTTTCTGTGTGCGATAATTTCAGCAGGGGCGCTGGTCACGCGCTTCGTATCGAAGAAAGCGGAAGCATCCTCATGAATCAAGAATTCGAGCAGGAATACGGGTCACTCAGCAAGAAGGTGCGCGAGCTCCGGGAGTATCTTTGACGCGGACAAACTCCGTCCGCAACTAAGCGAAATCGAGAAGCAGTCCGCCGACCCGAATTTGTGGTCGAATCCGCAGCGTTCGCAGCAGGTGATGCGGGAGAAAAAGCGGCTGGAACATTTGCTGGCCACCGACGCGGACCTGGGCCGCTGCGGCGACGACATTGCCGCCTACTTCGATTTGGCTAAAGAAGGCGAGAATGTGGATGCGGAACTGCGCCGCGAGATCGATTCGCTGCGCGAACTGGTGGACAAGCTGGAGACGGAGACGATGCTCTCCGGCCCAAACGACGCGCTGAACGCGATTGTGACCATTCATCCCGGCGCGGGCGGTACGGAATCGCAGGACTGGGCCGACATGCTGCTGCGCATGTATTTGCGATGGGCGGAGCGGCAGGGATTCGAGACCGTTCTCTACGATTACCAACCGGGCGAAGAGGCGGGGCTGAAATCGGCGACGTTCGCGGTGAACGGCGAGTACGCTTTCGGGCTGCTGACGAGCGAAATCGGCGTACACCGGCTGGTGCGGATTTCACCCTTCGATCAGGCGAAGCGACGGCATACGTCGTTTGCCAGCGTTTTTGTCTCGCCGGAAATTGACGACAGCATTGAAGTGGTGATCAAGCCGGAAGATATTCGCACCGATACTTACCGGTCGAGCGGCAAGGGCGGGCAGCACGTCAATACAACGGATTCCGCGGTCAGGATCACGCACCTTGCGACGGGGCTGGTGGCGAGCTGCCAGAATGAGCGTTCGCAGCACAAGAATCGCGAGCGGGCCATGAGCATGTTGCGGTCGAAGCTTTATGAATTCGAGATGGAGAAAAAGCGCGCGGCTTCCAAGAAGATTGAGGATTCGAAACTCGACAACGATTTTGGATCGCAGATTCGTTCGTATGTGCTGCAGCCTTACCGGATGATTAAGGACCACCGCACGAAGACCGAGGTGGGTGAGGTGGACCGGGTGCTTGATGGCGACTTGCAGCCGTTTATCCGGGCGTATCTGCTGGCGCGGCGCGGGGAGAAACAGGAGAAATAATAGTGGGCGGGAAGCAAGGAAACGCGATCAAGCTTGGGCCGCGGTTTCTGCGCGCATTGGCTTTCGCGGCGGAGAAACATGCGGGGCAGACGCGGAAGGCTTCGACGATTCCTTTCATCGCGCACTTGATGGGAGTGGCTTCTCTGGCGCTGGAGTTTGGCGGCGACGAGGATGTGGCGATTGCGGCGTTGCTGCACGATGTGGTGGAAGATTGCGGCGGAGCGCCCATGCTGAAGGAAGTGAGACGCAGGTTTGGGACGCGGGTGGCGAAGATTGTGGATGGCTGCACGGACTCGGATAGCGATCCGAAGCCGCCCTGGCGCGAGCGCAAGGAAGCTTATATCCGGCATTTGAAGAGCGCGGACGCCGACACCAAACTGGTTTCCGCCGCGGACAAGCTGAATAACGTCCGCTCTATTCTTTCCGATTACCGGGAGGTCGGGGAATCCATTTGGGCGCGTTTCAATGGGGGGCGCGATGGCACTCTTTGGTACTATCGGGCGTTGTTGAAGGAATTCAAGAAAGGAAAGCCGAACCGTTTGATTCGCGAGTTGGAACTCGCGGTGCTGGAACTGGAAGACCGAGCGAAGAAGGTCCGTCCGCATGGCTAGGCGAGGTGAACTCATGGGGCGCATGATCGACCAAGTTCGCGCATTGAAGCTGCCATCGAACATGATGCAGTTTGCGGCGCGGGGCGCACTGTCGGTGCCGCCCGATGAAAATCTTGAAATTCTGGTTTTTCTGGCCAAACACAATAGAATGTTTGGGGAACTCGCCCGCATGACGCTGGCGGGCTGGGACGAGCAGGCTTCGTTGGCCGCGGCCTCCGACCCGAAGACGGCGCGCGAGGTGCTGGACTACCTGTGGTCGCCCGAGAATCTGCGTCCGAAGTTGCTGCCGGCACTGTTGGAAAATCCCTCAATCCCCGATAGCGAGTTGGCTAAGTTTGCTGTCTCGGCATCTCCGGAGAGCATTGCGGCCATGCTGCAGAGTGCGCGAGTGCGGGCCGCGAAGGAAGTTCTCCAGTCTCTGAGATCGAACCCGTACTTGAAGGCTAACGAAGCGTCCGCGGTTGCCGAACTCCTGGGCGCGGGAAAGACGCCAGCGCCCAATTCTGCCGGCGGCGCTGCGCAGGTTGACGAAACTGTCGCTACGAAGGCCGGAGAACCAGTCCACGAGCCCGCTCCTGCGGCCAGCGATGAAGCCGGAGAGGTTCCTGAGGAAACAGTTTCCGCCTACATTGCCGAGCACGCGACGGAGATTGCGGCGGAGCAGAATAAGCCGTTTCAACCGGTCGGTGGCATTGTGGAACTGTTGGGGACTGAATATTTTCCGGTATCGGAAAACAAAGCGATGACGGAGATTGCCGGCAGTGCGGGGAAAGCCGCTGGCGAGTCTGCCAGCGCGGTGGCTGCGGCAAAGGCGGTTTCTAGACCCGCGGCCCATGTGAATCCTCCACCCGCCCACCGTGACAATGCCATGCAGAAGATCAGCCACCTTGATGTGAAAGGCCGCATCCAGCTGGCATTGAAAGGCAATAAGGAAGAGCGGTCCCTTTTGATACGCGACGGGACGAAGGTGGTGGCGCTGGCGGTGCTGGACGCGCCCAAACTCTCCGATGGAGAAGTGGAAAGGTTCGCCCTGCAGAAGAATGTGCTGGAAGCGGTGCTGCGGCAGATCCCGCTGAAGCGGCGCTTCATGAAGAATTACGTCGTGGTGCGGAACCTGGTATCGAACCCGCGCACGCCGCTCGATCTTGGGCTGGGGCTGATGAAGCACCTGCTAACGGTGGATTTGAAGAACATCTCCGCGAACAAAGAAGTTTCTGAAACCGTGCGCAAGCTGGCGCTGAAGATGTACAAGCAGAAGCTGGATGCGGCGAACAAGAAGTAGAAAAAGAAACTCATGGCGTCTCTCCCTCAGGTAGATCCCGTCGCTGAACTATTGAAGCGCGCAAAGACCATTGCGGTGGTCGGACTTTCCGACGATCCGCTGCGTCCGAGCCATGGGGTTTCGGCCTATATGCAGAGCCATGGTTACCGCATTATTCCGGTGAATCCGCAGATTGAGTCTGGTTTGGGCGAGAAGGCTTATGCTTCATTGCTCGAGGTGCCGGAGAAGATCGACATTGTGAATATTTTCCGGCGGCCGGAGTTTGTGGAGGAGGTTGTGGACCAAGCCATTCAGTTGGGAGTGCCGGCAATCTGGATGCAGGAAGATGTGATTCATGAGAAGGCTGCGGAGAAGGCGCGCAAGGCGGGGATTTTTGTGGTGATGGACCGCTGCCTTCTGAAGGAACATCGGGTGCGCTTCCGATGAGCGGCAGAAGGACAAGGACTAAGATAGACTTTTGCCAACGAGGGAACCCTTTGAATCATGACGCAACGCCGATACCCACCACCGAACCCATCCCGCCTATGCAAACCTCGGTTCTCCGCAAGATCTTCATAGGCAAAGACGGCCTGCGCGCCGGCTGGAGCCTGCTGATCTTCATCGCTATCGTCGCGGCCATAGCCTTCTGCGTCAACTTCGTCGGCCATAAGCTGCTCCACCTGCCTGCTCCGAAGGCCCCGAAGACAGGCTCGGAGATTTCTCCAGCTTTCATCTTGATCGGCGACTCGGTTCTCTTTCTCGTGACCCTCCTCGCCACCTGGGTCATGTCGAAGATCGAGCAACGCCCCAACTCCGTCTACGGTCTGGGCGGCAACCGCAAGCTCCCGCACTTCTTCGCCGGCCTGGCCTGGGGAGTTACCTGTCTCTCGCTCCTCGTCCTGACCCTTGTGAAGACGGGGCTCCTCGTCATCGACAGCCGCCTGCTCTTTGGCAGCGACGTTTTCCGTTACGGAGCAATCTGGCTACTCGGCTTCCTCCTGGTCGGCCTGGCCGAGGAGTACAGCACTCGCGGCTACCTCCAGTACACGCTCACTCGCGGCCTGGCCGGCCTCTACCAGTGGGCCTTCAAGACGCGCCACAGCGCAGCGTTAGGTTTCTGGACTTCCGCCGTCGTCTTGTCCATTCTCTTCGGGCTCGGCCACGGCTCCAACCCGGGCGAATCTCCGATTGGACTGCTCTCCGCCGGACTAGTCGCCATCGTCTTCTGCCTCAGCCTCTGGCGCACCGGGTCTCTCTGGTGGGCCATCGGCTTCCACACTTCATGGGACTGGGGTCAATCCTTCTTCTACGGCGTGGCCGACAGCGGAGCTATGGTTCAGCGCCATCTCCTGGCCACGCATCCCGTGGGCAAGCCCATCCTCAGCGGCGGAGCCACTGGCCCCGAAGGCAGCATTTTCATCGCCGCCATTCTGGCCCTCATCAGCCTTATTATTGTCTTCACGTTGCCACGCGCGCGCGATGGCGCGACGCGGGAGCGCTCCGCTTAGCCCCGCCCTGGCGAGCGCAGGCGCTTGATTTCTTCCATCCGATCGCGGATGCGCTTCTCAATTCCCTCACCGGTCGGGCGGTAATAGATTCGGTCGCGCAAGTTTTCCGGCAGGCACTGCATGTCGGCGACTTTGCCTTCGACATCGTGGGCGTATCGATAATCCTTGCCGTAGCCCAGGCCTTTCATCAGCGCGGTAGGCGCGTTGCGCAGATGAAGTGGGACGGGTTCGGCGGCAGTTTGTTCGATATCGCGCTGGACATCGCCGTAGGCGGTATAGAGCGCGTTGGATTTGGGCGCGACTGAGAGATAGACGACGGCTTGCGCCAGCGCGAGATTGCCTTCCGGCATGCCGATGAAATCCACGGCGTCGCGCGCGGCCATGCAGAGGGAAAGTGCGTTGGGATCGGCGAGGCCGATGTCTTCCACGGCCATGCGCACAACGCGGCGCGCGATATAGAGCGGGTCTTCACCGGCTTCGATCATGCGGCCGAGCCAGTAGAGCGCGGCGTCGGGATCGCTGTTGCGCACGGATTTGTGCAGAGCGGAGATGAGATTGTAATGTTCTTCTCCGGCTTTGTCGTAGAGCAGAGTGCGTTTCTGCAGAGCGTCGCGAACAATGTCGCCAGTAATTTCGGCGGGCCGAGTTCCGGACTGCTGCGCCAGGCTGGCCGCGACTTCAAGGACGTTGTACGCGCTGCGGGCGTCGCCGCTGGTGTAGTTGGCGATTTTCTTGAGGACGTCGTCGGAGGCGCGCAACTTCATGGTGCCGAGGCCGCGGTCTTGGTCCGTGAGAGCGCGATTGAGTAGCTGGACGATTTGATCTTCGGTGAGCGGTTGCAACACGTAGACGCGGCAGCGCGAGAGCAATGCGGAGTTGATCTCGAACGACGGATTCTCAGTAGTGGCGCCGATCAGGCGGATGTTGCCTTTTTCCACGTGAGGCAGGAAGGCGTCCTGCTGGGCTTTGTTGAAGCGGTGAATCTCGTCGATGAAGACAATGGTGCGCGTGCCGTATTGGCGGGCGCGTTCGGCGTCAGCCATGACCTGCTTGATCTCTTTGATTCCGGCGAGGACAGCGGAGAATTCGATGAACTCCGCTTTGGTCATGTTTGCGAGAATCTTCGCGAGCGTGGTTTTGCCGGTGCCGGGTGGTCCCCAGAAGATGAGGGAGCCGGTATCGTCGCGGTCGATCTGTGTGCGCAGAGGTTTGCCGGGACCGATGAGATGTTCCTGGCCGGTGTACTCTTCGAGTGTGCGCGGACGCATGCGGTCGGCCAGCGGGCGGCTGCGGTCGGCGGCACTGTCCAGGTTCGGGGCGGGTTGGAATAATCCCATAAGACCCCTTCACCACAGAGGCACAGAGGCACAGAGAAAACCACAAGACAGAAAGAAATCTTAAAGAACTCTTCGTGTGATGCCCTTGGTCAGCATCGGGACGTTGAAATTGATGAGAAGGCCGACGCCCTTTCCGGTCAATTGCATGTATGTGAGCGGTTGGGCCTCATGAACCGGTAGAACTCGTTCGACACACTTTAACTCTACAACCACCTCTTCATTTACGATCAAGTCCAGTCGGTACCCGCAGTCGAGCTTCAGCCCCTTGTATTCGACGGGCAGGTCAACCTGACGACGGAAGCCGATCCCTCGCAGATGGAGTTCGTGGCACAAGCACTCCTCGTAGGCCGATTCCAGCAGCCCGGGCCCCAAGTGACGGTGAACCTCGATCGCTGCACCGATGATGGGACCGGTACGTGGATCTTTATCTTCCTGGTTTTCTCTGTGTCTCTGTGTCTCTGTGTCTCTGTGGTGAACATATTTACCTTCTTTGCCTTGCGGCCTCGTACAATACGATGCTGGCGGCGACGCCGGCGTTTAGAGATTCTACCTGCTGTGCGTGAGGGATGGCGACGACTTCGTCCATTTTGGCCATCAGATCGCGCGGCAGGCCGGAGCCCTCGTTGCCGAAGAAAATCGCGGCAGGACTCTTCAAATCCGCCTGGTCGAGCGGCGTTCCCTTGTGCGACGAGGTGGCGATCAGGCGCACGCCTTGCGCCCGCAGCTTCTCTGAAACTTGCTCCAGCTTGCCTGTTGCCGGTTTTCCGTGCGCGAGAACAATGGGTAGCCGGAAGACAGAATCCGGCGGAGGCGCGTACGACTTTCGAATTAAACGGGCTGACCGTGCCTTCTCCGAGGACCACACCGGCGCTGCCGAAGGCTTCGGAGGAGCGGAGGATGGTGCCCAGATTGCCGGGGTCCTGCAGTCCGGCGAGGACGACGATCGGGCCTACCTGAAGGCGTTCGGTGACATCGTCGAGCGAAAATTCTTTGAGGCGCACGAGGGCGGCTACGCCTTGCGGGGATTCGCTGGGCACGAGGCTGTCGAATAATTTGTCGGGAAGGAGCAGGGTTTCGACCTGGGCTCCGATCTGCGGGAGCAGGCGCTCGGCGCGGTCCTGGGCGGACTCGCGAAAAAATACTGCGCTGAAGCGGAGGCCGCTGCGGATGGCTTCTTCCAGGATGCGCAGGCCTTCGATGGCGCAGTCTCCGGCTTCGGTGAGTTCGGCGCGAGAGAAGGCTTGCCGCAGTTGTTTGACCAGCGGGTTGTGCCGGCCTTCAATGCGGCGGAGGCGGGAGTGGGGCATGGGGCGATCATACATGGGTGTGAGGATGGAGACTGATTCATTCCCTTGAGGTCTGTGACGAGTGAACATGAAAAACCCCGCCCAAGCGAGCTTGGACGGGGCACCCGTGAAGAGTGATGCGAGTCGGTCTCTGTCATGGGCCGGCCGGGCTACGGTTTGATTTTGTATACCGTGCCGTTTCCGACTTCGCCGCCGCCGGTGGAGGTGCCGTAGATATTTCCTGACGGATCGAAAATCAGCCCCGACATCGGATATCCTGCATCCTTATTGGTGCTGCCAAAATTAAAGAGTCTTGCTTCGGACCAAATTCCAGCCGTCTGACTTAGCTCGTAAAGCGTCCCAACACCACCGTAACTTACGCCGTACTTGCCTCCGTCAAAAGTGGTGCCGTAGATATTTCCGGCCGCGTCGAGCAGCACTTCACCTTCGGGATTCGCTCCGTCCAGGCCGTTGCCGAAGGCATGCAGACCTTTTTCGGACCACACGCCGCCGCCTTGCGGAACCAGCTCAAACACAATTCCACGCGCGTACTTACCGCCGCCAACAGTGGTGCCATAAACGTTGCCGGCGGCGTCCAGAGTCACACCGGACTCGGGAAGCCTTCCGTCCGCGGTCCCACCAGCAAAGTTGTGTATGATTGTCTCCGTCCAGCTGTGCAGCACTTCCTCGGACCATGTGCCTCCTGATTGCGGCGACAATTCAAATACGGTTCCGCCGCCCTCTTCGCCGGTGCCAAAGGCTTCGCCGAATAGGGTGGTGCCGTAGAGGTTGCCTGCCGCGTCAAAGATCATTTGGGCGGACGGGAAAATTCCATCTCCGGTGTCGCCAAAGCTGTGGATCACGGTTTCGGTATAGGCGCTACCGGACTGCGGGGAAAGCTCGAATGCTGTGCCCAGGCCTAAGGCTCCGCCGCTGACGGTGGTTCCATAAACATTGCCAGCCACGTCCAAAACCACCCCGCCCGTCGGTCCGGTTCCGTTGGCTGCGCTATCGAAGCTGTAGATGGTTTCTTCCGTCCACACGCCGCCTCCATGCGGGGTGACCTTAAATACGAGGCCTCCGTTTACATCGCCGCCGGTGGCAGTGGTGCCGTAGAGATTGCCGTGCGAATCCATGGCAAGAATGCATTGCGGTTTGGAGCCGTTGCCCGTGCCGGAAAAGCTAACCAGAACTTTGTCCTGAGAGTGGGCGAGTGAGGCGGTTAGGAGCAAGGCGAGAGTGAGCACTGATTTGTGAACGTGGGAGGCTGCGAGAGAGAGTCTTCGTTGCGACGATCTTGTCTGCGACATTGGTGTCACCTCTTTGGTGTGCAGTGCGTTGGAGTTTGGAAAGCGGAATCGGCCTTGCATCAGGCTGTGCGCTGAAGCCCGACAGAGGGGAGGGCTACATGGTAGTGCCGCGGGAAAGAGGTGTCAAGGCGGTTGGCCTAGCCGGTGATGTCAAGCTGCCTGTGTAAATAGGTTGAGGGTGCGGGTTTTCCATTCCAGGTTGAATCTCTGGAAGATGGAGTAGAGGATGCGGTCAACACTGGCTACATTCACAAAACAAACCATGGGCCGGGTGCGGCGGCGCACTTCGACGAAGCAGCGCTCGATCACGTTGGTGGTGCGCAGCTTCTTACGCAGGTGCGGGGGGAAAGCGAACGCCGAAAGCAGTTCCGGCAGATCGCGCTCCAACTGGCGCACCATGGGACCGTACTTCCCGCGCCAACGGGCGCGGAAGGCGCGAAAAGCGGCTTCGGCCTGAGCGCGGCTTTCGGCCAAATAAATCGCCTGCGCTCCCGCTTTCACGTTGTCGTAGTCGGCCTTCTTCACTTTCTCCAGAATGTTGCGCATCTTGTGGGCCCAGCAGCGCTGATGCCGCACTCGCGGATAGACGGTGCGGATCGCCGCCGCCAGTCCGGGACAGCCGTCGGTGACGATCAGGCCCAGCGCCTTGCCCTCCAGCCCGCGCCGATACCATATCCTCCAGCAGCCCTTCCCAGTCCGCTTGACTCTCGCCCTGACTCCGCAAAAACGCCAGCAGATGGCGGGTGCCGTCACGCCGCACTCCGTAGGCCACCAGCATCTGCACCCGCTTGCGCCCCGCCGGACGCCGCACCCGCAAGCTCACTCCGTCCAAAAACAGATACGCGTAGTTGTCTTCCAACCGCGCCTGGTGGAACTGGCGCACCACTCCGTCCAGATCCCGCGTCAGCTTCGACACCGTCTGCGGGCTCACCACCTCTTCGGTCACCGTGGCCACCACCCGCCCCACTTGCCGCGTCGAGATGCCGCGCAGAAACGCCTCCCGAATCAGCATCGACACATCTTCGGCGCGCCGCTGAAAAGGTTCCAGCCCTCGCGGCAGAAAACTCTTCCCTCGGGTGCGCGCCACGCGCAGCCGGATCGTCCCCAACCGAGTCACGAAATCCCGTTCGTAGTAGCCGTTGCGATAGGGCTGCCGCCGGCTGCGCCGCCGCTGATACACTTCGCGCACCGCATACCGGTCCCGCTCCCGCCGCGAATCCGCCTCCAAACGCTCTTTCCACAGCCGCTTCGTCTCTCCGTACACATCCCCCCAGAAACTCTCTCTCATCTCCGCCAGAAAATGTTGGTAATGCTCCGTGATTGGGATTATCTTCGCCATCGGGTGTAGGTCTCCTTTCCAGGAACGGCTTTAGCTTGTGAGGCCAAAGCCAACTTACACCCTCTCGCTTTTACACAATCAAAGTTACGTCACCGGCCTAGCCCTTCCATCGTATTACTGGGCTTAAGTGCAGAGTCATTACGCGAGAATAATTCTTCCCTGCTTCCTAACTATGGGAAGAGGGGATGCGAAGTCAAAATCCCCGCCCTGCCCCTGCAAATAACCAGGGACAAGGACGGGGCGCCCGCATCGCTCCTGATGTTCGTTTCGTGCCTTCGGCGCTCTCGCGTATTATGATGTTTCACGAACAAGACACCTCAGACAAAGCAGTTGAGAAGGGATGGCCGTGCGCGCCGAAATCGTAAAAATCAATTGTGAGTCCCCTGAGATTTCTCTGATAAAGTACGCCGCCGACCAAATTCGCGCGGGCGAAGTGCTGGGCATGCCGACGGACACGTTCTACGGGCTGGCGGCCGATCCATTCAACCTGCGCGCGGTGGAGCGCGTGTATGACATCAAGACACGGTCGCGTCACAAACCGCTGTCGCTGCTGATCGAAAGCGTGGACCAGGCGGAGGAACTGGCGAAAGCGCTGCCCGAGGAGTTCTACGCGCTGGCGCGGAAGTATTGGCCGGGACCGCTGACCATCATTGTAAAAGCGGGATCGCGGCTGCCGCTGAAGGTGACGGCGAATACCGGCAACGTGGCGTTGCGCGTGCCGAACGCCAAGATTCCGCTGGCGGTGGTGGCGGCGGCGGCCATTCCGATCACGGCCACGTCGGCAAATTTGAGTGGGGCATCGGAGTGTACCACCGCCGAGCAGGTGCATGAACAACTCCACGGCAGGATCAGCATTATTGTGGACGGGGGGAGTTCGCCGCGCGATATTCCATCGACCATCGTCGACTTGACCGATGAAAGCGGGCGCTGGCGCATCATGCGCGAAGGCGCGATTCCGGCGGAAGAAATTTCCGCATTTTTTGCCAAAGAAGGATGACAGACGATTCTGTTAAGCGGCATCCGGGACGGAGTTGGCTGCTGCGGGTCGAGGCGCTGGCGCTGGTGGCGTTGGCGGGATTCCTGACGCTGACCGGGATTCGCATCGTGCGCGAAGGATCGCGGCAGGAACTGCACGCGGCGGATGCCATCGTGGTGTTCGGCGCGGCGGAGTATTCCGGCCATCCCTCGCCCGTGTTGCGGGCGCGATTGGATCACGCCTTCGAACTTTTCCGCAAGGGTATCGCTCCCGTCGTCATTACGACCGGCGGCGCTGCGTCCGATCCCAGCTTCAGCGAAGGCGGCGTGGGGCGGGATTATCTGGAGCGCCGCGGAATCCCTGAAAGGAACCTGATTGCCGAGACTCAGGGTTCCGACACCGCGCAATCGGCGGTGCGTGTGGCTGTGATCATGCGTGCGAATGGATTACATAGTTGCGTGGCCGTCAGCGATGCGTATCACGTGTTCCGCATTAAGCGGCTGCTGGAACACGAGGGGATCGGTCCGGTTTATGTTGCGCCGCGGCCCGACTCGCGGCCTCGCGGTGCTGTGCAGCGCCTGATTGCCGTGCTGCGCGAGGCGGCCAGCTATCTTTCGTGGCGGGCAGGAATTACGTAAGGCGCCTCCGGCCCCTCAGCCTAGGACTCCACTCAGCCCGTGTATCGATGCGATCTCGTAGTGCGCGGATTTTTCGTCGTACCTCGACAAGTACTTGCGGCGTTCTTCCGGGATGACGGCGGTCTCGTAATCCGCTCCGGCGACGGCCCGAATCGCGTCGATCGAGTCCCAGAGCATAATCGTGATGAACTCCACCTCGGGACCGGTTCCCCGGCGGAGCAGGTAGCTGCCCCTGTATCCCTTTGCCTGGCCGATGCCGGGCAGGAGCTCCGGCTTCAACATGGCCTCGTACGCATCGGCGTGCTCAGACTTCGTATATCCGTGCCATACTCTTGCGATCACGTTATTTCCCTCCCCTGTTGGAACCGCATCACCATGACATCCGCTTGCGGAGTTCGGCGATGTGCGCTACGTGGTGCCGCCCGTGCCAGGCATACATTGCGAGGGCCTTCTCCAGGCTCATCAGCCCCAACTCGGGGTGACGGAAAGTTCGCTTCCACTCTTCCGGATTGAGCGATCGCAGAAGGCGGACCCAGCGATCGTGCAGCGAATCCAGCAACGTCAACGAGACTTCCACGGGAGTGGCCTGCGTGTCGGCGAGTTGGGCCCAGCGGTCTTCAAAGTAGGGCTTGATCGTTGGCTCGTCTTCGGTGAGGGCGAGTTTGAAGCGGACGTAGGCGTTGAGATGGCTGTCCGGGACGTGGTGTGCGACCTGGCGGACGGTCCAGCCTTCGGGGCGGTAGAGAGTGTCTAGTTGCTGGTCGGAAAGGCCTTTCACGGCGGTGCGGAGATTGGCGGGAGCTTGCTCGATATCGGCTAGATACTTCCGCTTCTGCTCTTCGGTGGGCGGTCCTTCGTAGGCGAATTTGCCGATGGGATAGCGCAGGTCGGTCATTTGGTCTCCGGGACGAGAATGCTTCTTCAGAGATGATTGAAGACGCCAGGAAGGTTCAAGAAAGCGGTTTCCGGTTGGACTCCTGCCTATTTCTAATGTACTATTTGAATATGTACATGAGGAATCGTTGCCAATGCCGAGAATAGCGGTTGAAGACAACAGCCGGATGTCCCTTCGGATTCGAGCCGGGGAAAAGGCGCTGCTCATGCGTGCGGTAGCGCTGAAGCACACCGACCTGACCGATTTTGTCCTCCATCACGCCTTGCGCGCCGCCAAGGCGGTCATTGAGGAGGCGGATCACGTGCAGCTCTCCGAGAGGGACAGCTTGCGGGTTCTCGATCTATTGGAGAATCCACCCGCGCCGAATGCAAAACTGCTGGCCGCTGCCCGGGCATTGCCCAAGCGCCGATAATCGTGACGGCATGGCACGAAGAACCGATTAGCAAGAAACATGATCGGGAGGCGTTCGACTGCGGCGAAGAAGCGTTGAATGAATTCCTGCGCCGCCACGCCCGCAAGAGCCACGAGCGGGGCGGCGCGAAAACTTTCCTTGCGATTGACGATGCCGACCAGAAAACCATTCTCGGCTTCTACAGTCTGAGTCCGGCATCGGTTGACTACGCCCGCACGCCGGAGGTCGTTCGTCACGGGCTGGCACGGCATGACGTTCCGGGCTTCCGCTTGGCACGCCTGGCTGTGGATCGCAGGTGGCAGGGGCGGGGCATTGGCGGACAACTTCTGCTCGCGGCGGGCCGACGCTGCCTGCTGGCTGCGGCGGAGGTTGGTGGCGTTGTCCTTGTGATCGACGCCAAGAATGAAAGGGCGGCAGCGTGGTATGCCAGTTATGGCGCTGTGCCGCTGCTCGACGCGCCGTTAACTCTGCTGCTGCCGCTCGCGACTGTCGAGGCCGCGCTTAAGAAAGCAGGGAATGCCCTTTGAAACTTGGGTCGTTGCCAAGGTCAGATATACAGTAGGGCGGGAGGAGACCATGAAACGAGTCGGGCTGGGATTTCTATTGCTGCCAATCATCGTCTTTGCCAGTGCGAATGCTTTCGGCGGCGATGAATGGGCCTGGGAGTTTGGTGTGGATGGAAATCAACTCATTGCAGCCTGCACACCGGCCGTGCAGATGCTGGACGAACCTTCACGGAAGTTCACCCAACAAGAGAGCTACAACATCGGGTACTGCCATGGTTTTGTATCTGGGATAGCCGACTCGACACAAAATGATGCCAGCATTATGGGCACTCCCAGAGGTCAGTTGGTGCGAGTCGTGCAAAAGTATCTCGTAGACCATCCAGAGAAGCTGTCCTTGTCCTCTTCCTTTCTGGTGCGCGAGGCCCTCATAAAGGCCTTCCCGAGGGTGCCGAAGGGCAAGTGATCCCGCAATGCACCGCCCTCGCATGCCTCAGGCTGAGCCAACGCAGCAAGGGGGTTTAGGCAATCTGACTTTCCGCCTCTGGAACGCTGCCCCGAAGAAGTCTGAGTTCTCCAGACATGAACCGATGCCTGATCCCATCTCGCGTAAACGGAAGGGCGACCTCCAACGGCAATGTGTAATAATCGCTCTCATACAACGCTCCGGGGCATCCCCGCATTACGACCACGGTGAATCCGTGCTTGTTTTCGGCGGTCGCTTGCCACCGTTCGTTTCGTTCCAGGTCTGAAATGTAGGCGTCTGTCAACGGCATATTTCCTCCTTGTCAGGTAACTTACGCTTTCTGTTCTCCCATTGGCAAGCTGGCGGCAAGACAGGCGGGCGTTTTATTTCCCCGTGAATGGTGAAGGCCAGAGGGAAGGTCGCCCTCTGGCCCTTAACGTTTTGCGATTACGTTAGTTGTCTCGCAAGGCTTAACGTGTAGCGAATACCGATGCACTGCATTATCGAAAGGTTTAACGTCACTTACGAAGGACGCGGTACTCACCACACGGCGACGATTGCTAGGAGGTTTAGCGTACGCGACGGACCTCGCCACGCAACTCCAGACAGACGGCTATGCATCGCCGAGAAGCAACCCAAGCCTGAACGTCGCCAAGCCTTACCAAAAGTCCTTCGGGTTACTTGCACTCACTAGCCACAGGACCGATCAAAAGTGCTTTCAATAAGCACCTCCTGACAGGTAGTTCCTATTCAAACAATTTTCGGGCAAGTTCCGTCCAAAAGCAAGCCAAAACGCCAACGCGGATTTCGGACACCTCCCGCCCAATCCGCCTTTTGTTCTCGACTGTGGGTACACTTGTGGGTATAATCTACGGTGGACTTCAGTTGGGACGAGCCGAAGCGCGAGTGGGTGCTGGTGGAGCGGGGCATAGATTTTCTCCGCGTTGCCTTCGAGTTGTTTGACGGCCGTCCGCTCCTTACAGTGCCAACGCCACGAGACGAGGAAGATCGGTTTCTGAGCATTGGTTTGATTGAGGGGAAATTCTTCGCGGTCGTCTGGACGTGGCGCGACGATGCCGTGCGAATTATTACAGCCAGGAGGGCGAGAGATGAGGAAGAGAAGCGGTACCGTGCGCTATACGGCTAAACAGATCAAGACCAAGATTGCACGAGGGGAAGACCGGACGAATTGGACCAAGGTGAATGCCACGACTGGAGCCAAGCTGGAAGCATCGATCCGAGCCGACGTGGATGACGTTCATGGCGATCCCGGCTGGACATGGAGTGTTATGGGTGTCCCGTCTCCCAAAGACCATATCAACATCCGTATCGACCACGATGTTCTGGAATGGTTCAAGAAAAATGGCAGAGGCTACCAGACGCTGATGAACAACGTGCTGCGCGCCTTTGTGCAAACGCGACAGCAGGGCGAGAGCATGAAATCGAGATAGCGGTCCCGTACGATGGGACGAAGCACACGTTCGAAGGTTCACGCGCAGCACTTCAGGCTAAGCCTTACGGCGCAAAAGTCACCTGCTGGTAGGGTTCGCCTTTGTGGTGAGGGCTGACCTTGATCGTTACTTTCCGGTCAAGCCGTTTCAGAAAATCGAGTAGCTTGTCCGTTGTGAAGCGGCTGAAATGGCCGTTCATCAGGTGCGAGACATCGGGCTGTGCAATGCCCAAAACATCGGCGATTTCGCGCTGTTTCAATTTCTTGGCTTCGAGGATTTTGAAAACATGGAATCCGATCTGGGCGCGCGCCAGAAGCTGATCGGCATCTCTGAGGCCCAGATCCGCGAAGACGTTTCCGGATCCCAGTTCGAACTCAATTGGTTTCCGTTTTTTCGTACTCATGTGCCAACTCCTGTGCTTCGGTGTATCGCTTCTTAATCAGGTCAACATCCCGCTTCGCTGTGGCAATGCCTCTCTTTGATTTCTTCTGAAAGGCGTGCAACACATAAATCCGCCTGCCGATTTGCAACGCCAGGACGACACGGTAGGCGTCCGACGCGTATCGCAGGGCAATCTCAACAACTCCGCCGCCGATGCCCTTAAACGGCTTGGCGTCTTTGGGCATGCCGCCAAACTGGATAAGCTGAAGCTCATCCCCCAGCAGTTTTTGTGCGCCCTCTGGAAAATCGCGAAGGTTCCTTTTCGAGTCTCCGAGCCAGACAACGGGCCGTAGCAGCGGAGGTTTGGGACTGTCCAAACGACACCTCAACCAACAATAGCAAATTTACTATAATACAATCCGAGGAAATCCGGGAACCCGTTCAGTTAACTACAACCCCTAGCGCTTCCCCGCGCCCCACCCCATTCCATCCGGCTTCGCATTTCGGTTCCCCGTGCCCTAAGATTTGTGCATCCAAAGTCCGTTTGTAGGCTAAACTCCCAATTCTGGGCAGTTTAGGCGGATTGCGTCCCAATGCGGGGATGGTTTCATTCCCAGTGAACGAGAGGGATTATGGCAGCTTCGGTCTGGTCTGGACACTTAACTTTCGGACTTATCTCCATGCCGGTGCGCTTGTTCTCGGGCGCGCGCAGTAGCGGCATCTCTTTCAACATGCTGCATCGCACGGATAAAGTGCGGGTGAAGCAGCAGTACATCTGTCCGCTCGAAAACATAGTGGTCGATCGCGCGGACATCGTCAAAGGCTACGAGTTCCGCAAAGACGAATACATCATCATCGAGCCGGAGGAGATTAAGAAGATCGAGCCGCAGACGGCGAAGACCATGGAGATTCTGGAATTCGTGAAGGCGGGTGACGTGGACCCGGTGTATTTCGAGTCGTCGTACTACATGATGCCGGAAGAGGCTGGGCGGCGGCCTTACGCGCTGCTGACGAAGGCATTGGAAGAGAGCGAGTATGTTGCCATCGCCAAGATCACGATGCACAACCGAGAGTACACGGTGTTTCTGCGGCCGCATGAAGGTGGATTGATGCTGCACACGATGTACTATGCGGAGGAAGTGCGCAAGGCTGAGGGTTTCGGCGCGCCCGATGTGGAGTTGAAAGAAGCGGAAGTGAAGGTGGCGCACCAGCTCATCGAGGCGCTGGCGGATGAATGGGATCCGGAAAAGTATAAAGACAGCTTCCAGGAAAACTTGAAGCAGCTGATCGAGACCAAACTTGAGGGCGGGGAAGTGGCGGCGGTGGAGAAGCCAAAGAAGCTGGCTCCCGTCATAGACTTGATGGCCGCGCTCAAGCAGAGCCTGGCGCAGATGGAAGGCAAGAAGAAACCCGCGGCCACTGCCAAGTCAGAGGAGTCGGCAGCGGCGGCTGGCGGCAAGTCGCGGCGTGGGCGGTGAAAGTCGGCTTCCGGCCTCCGGTATCCGGACTGCGGTCATACTCATAAACCAGTAAACCACTGCCGATCCCGTTAGTGCCTGCGGCCTGGCAAGTTCAGCGGGCAGGCACATTGCATTACCATCCAACTCGTCCCTTCGGGGACGCATCCCAGATTGAGGTAAGAAGGACCCAACCACAGCGTGGATCTTCTTTTCCGAAGGCAGCGGTAAATCAGGCCAGGGGCACTGGCGCAGATCGTGACCCAGCCGTTAGAATATTGAATTCTTCTCACCTATGATCAGAATCTTTTTTGAATGGCGCAGGATGGGGTGCCGATGAGTGTTCGACGTTTGGGCCGACTGGCGGCCATGGTGCTTGCAATTCTGGTTTGGATGGCTTGCGGGCAGGTATACCGTCCGGTGGTGATTCCTTGTTCGGTGGGCGGGGTTCCGGGGTGCCCGGTGGAGACGAATCCGACTCCGGCCAGTTTCCATGCCGTCTTTGGCATTAGTACCAACATAGCCAATTATCCCGGCGGGGCCATGCAAATCGACGTTTCGGGAGATTCCATCGTCGGAGAAACTCCGACCAACGAACCTTCCGAGCCCAACCTCGGCGACAACCCGACTCATGCCGCCATTTTGCCCAATGATTCAAGAGTGTTTGTCGCGAGTGCGGGCAGCGCGCTCCCGGGCGGAATAGACGTTGTTTCATCCTTTACGCCAGTGTTTCAATCCACGCTGGCTAGCGGATTGGGTGCGGTGGGCACGATCGCTTTGCCGACGGGATCGCAGCCGGTTTTCCTGAACACCACGCAGAACAATGTTCTCTACGTGGCGAGCTTTGGCACGAATTCAGTGAGCGCCATCAATACGAATTCGAACGCAGTGATCAACACGGTTGCAGTCGGGACGAATCCGGTTGCGCTGGCCGAAACGCCAAACGCCTTCAAGCTTTATGTGGCGAACCAAGGCAGCAATACGGTCACCAGCTTGAATCCAACGGATTTGTCGCAGAACACCGTAACCGGCTTCTCCGGAGTGAACCCGGTTTGGGCGGTGGCGCGGGGAGACAGCCAGAAAGTTTACGTGCTCACGCAGGGTGACGGACAACTGGTGACGATCGATGTCGCCACCGATACGGTCACCAGCAGTCTTCCTGTAGGCCCTGGGGCAAACTTTATTTTGTACGATCCGAACCTGAACCGGCTTTATGTGCCGAATCCCGCGACGGGGACGGTCTCTGTATTTTCCGATAGTGGCGGACCAAACGACACGCCAAGCCTGCTCGCGCCGCCGCTGACGATTCCGGGCCTGAGTGCAGCTACAAAAATGCCCGCCTGTGCGACATGCGGCCCCGTGATTCCGGTTTCCGTGACCGCCTTGCTCGATGGCAGCCGGTTTTATGTGGCGAGCTACCAGATCGCGACTACTTGCCCCGACCCGAACGTAACCGTGTCACCATGCCTGATCCCTAGCCTGACTGTGTTTGACGCCAACAGTCTCACGCTAAAGTATCCGGCCGCGTCACCCATCGTGCTGCTGACTGTGCCGCCGTTCGCGGTAACTCCAGCCAATCAGTATCAATACGCCGTGCCGCCGGTTACTTCCTGCGGGCCGGTCCCGCCTGTTTTTTCCGCTTCGTACTCGCCGAGTACGACGCGCTTCCGGGTTTTCACCACTGCCTCGGAGGACAGCAGCCGCGTTTATGTGAGCATGTGCGACGCTGGCGCTGTCGCCGTCATCAACACCACGGATAGCAACACCAACAATACGGGTGGGGCGTTGCCGCCCGATTCGTTGGTCACCGACTTGCCTACGGCCTACAGCGCTGCCGCTGCCCCACCGAATGGCGAACCGCCTCTGCAGAATCCGATTTTCCTGCTGATGGGTCAGTAACGGAGCGCACCAGCGCAGTTAGGAATGTTGGATTGCCGCAGCGGGAGGTTGCCGGCCCGCACTCGAATGGCTAACTTCTGGCGGCTACTTCTTCTTTTTGGGACTCTCTGGCGGCGTAGTGCGAGTCAACATACTCGTCGAGAATCCCGATGAACTCGGCAACGATGCGGTCGCCCTTGAGTGTGGTGAACAGGCGTCCATCCACATAGACCGGGGCTTTTGGTTCTTCGAACGTGCCAGGCAGGGAGATGCCGATGTTGGCGTGCTTGGACTCGCCGGGGCCGTTGACCACGCAGCCCATTACGGCGAGCTTCATCTCTTCCACACCGACGTAGCGGTTTTTCCAGGTTGGCATCTGCTCGCGCAGGTAGGTCTGAATCTGCTCGGCCATTTCCTGGAAGAAGGTGCTGGTGGTGCGTCCGCAGCCGGGGCAGGCGGTGACTTGCGGCGTAAAGCTCCGAATCCCCATGGATTGCAAAATCTGCTGCGCCACGCGGACTTCCTCGGTGCGGTCGCCGCCGGGGGCTGGAGTGAGCGAGACGCGGATGGTATCGCCAATGCCTTCTTGCAGCACCACGCCCATGGCCGCGCTGGACGCGACCACGCCTTTCGCGCCCATGCCGGCTTCGGTGAGGCCGAGGTGCAGCGGGTAGTTGCAGCGGGCGGCGAGAGCCCGGTAGACGTCGATGAGATCCTGCACGCCGCTGACTTTCGCGCTCAGAATAATTTGATCCGGGCGCAGGCCGAATTTCTGCGCCAGATCGGCGGAGTTCAGCGCGCTTACCACCATCGCTCCCATGGTGACTTCCCTCGCGTCCTTCGGCTCGGCGAGGCGGGAGTTCTCGTCCATCATGCGGGTGAGCAGAACCTGGTCGAGCGAGCCCCAGTTCACGCCAATGCGCACCGGCTTTTGGTACTTCACCGCGACTTCGATCATGGTGCGGAAATTCGAGTCGCCGGTGCGTCCAATGCTGGCGTTGCCAGGATTGATGCGGTACTTGGCCAGATCGCGCGCGCATTCGGGATATTTCGTGAGCAGCACGTGGCCGTTGTAATGGAAATCGCCGATGATGGGCACGCGCAGGCCCTGTTTGTCGAGTTCCTCGACGATGCGGGGAACGGCGGCGGCGGCTTCTTCGTTGTTGACGGTAACGCGCACCAGTTCGGACCCGGCGCGGGCCAGGGCCGCACATTGCTGGACCGTCGAAGGAATGTCGGCGGTATCGGTGTTGGTCATGGATTGCACCACAATCGGTGCATCCGAGCCTACCCGAACACCGCCGACGACGGCGGTCGCGGTTTTTCTGCGTGGGACTATGGCCATGGGAAATTCAGAACGCGGAGACAGGGTGTGTCCGGACGCCGAGCGGGCGGGCAGTGCAGTCTTTGGTCATTGGAAGATCTCATCTCCCTTGAGGGAGTATAATTTCCTCCAGCCATCTCGCGTAGCTCAACGGAAAAAGCGCCGAGAGCGTAGCTGGAAAACTTGTTGAGGGTCGCCCAGCATCGCTGCCAGTTCTCGGAGATTGCGGGTTCGACTCCTGCCGTGAGATCGGCTCCTTATCCTTTTCGTGCTTGACCTTTGCAACGTTTGCACGAGCTATTGGAGTATTATACCATGCCTTGAGCCATATGGCATACCTATATGGCATACGGTGATGTCAAGCTGCCTGTGTAAATAGGTTGAGGGTGCGGGTTTTCCATTCCAGGTTGAATCTCTGGAAGATGGAGTAGAGGATGCGGTTGACACTGGCTACATTCACAAAACAAACCATGGGCCGGGTGCGGCGGCGCACTTCGACGAAGCAGCGCTCGATCACGTTGGTGGTGCGCAGCTTCTTACGCAGGTGCGGGGGGAAAGCGAACGCCGAAAGCAGTTCCGGCAGATCGCGCTCCAACTGGCGCACCATGGGACCGTACTTCCCGCGCCAACGGGCGCGGAAGGCGCGAAAAGCGGCTTCGGCCTGAGCGCGGCTTTCGGCCAAATAAATCGCCTGCGCTCCCGCTTTCACGTTGTCGTAGTCGGCCTTCTTCACTTTCTCCAGAATGTTGCGCATCTTGTGGGCCCAGCAGCGCTGATGCCGCACTCGCGGATAGACGGTGCGGATCGCCGCCGCCAGTCCGGGACAGCCGTCGGTGACGATCAGGCCCAGCGCCTTGCCCTCCAGCCCGCGCCGATACATATCCTCCAGCAGCCCTTCCCAGTCCGCTTGACTCTCGCCCTGACTCCGCAAAAACGCCAGCAGATGGCGGGTGCCGTCACGCCGCACTCCGTAGGCCACCAGCATCTGCACCCGCTTGCGCCCCGCCGGACGCCGCACCCGCAAGCTCACTCCGTCCAAAAACAGATACGCGTAGTTGTCTTCCAACCGCGCCTGGTGGAACTGGCGCACCACTCCGTCCAGATCCCGCGTCAGCTTCGACACCGTCTGCGGGCTCACCACCTCTTCGGTCACCGTGGCCACCACCCGCCCCACTTGCCGCGTCGAGATGCCGCGCAGAAACGCCTCCCGAATCAGCATCGACACATCTTCGGCGCGCCGCTGAAAAGGTTCCAGCCCTCGCGGCAGAAAACTCTTCCCTCGGGTGCGCGCCACGCGCAGCCGGATCGTCCCCAACCGAGTCACGAAATCCCGTTCGTAGTAGCCGTTGCGATAGGGCTGCCGCCGGCTGCGCCGCCGCTGATACACTTCGCGCACCGCATACCGGTCCCGCTCCCGCCGCGAATCCGCCTCCAAACGCTCTTTCCACAGCCGCTTCGTCTCTCCGTACACATCCCCCCAGAAACTCTCTCTCATCTCCGCCAGAAAATGTTGGTAATGCTCCGTGATTGGGATTATCTTCGCCATCGGGTGTAGGTCTCCTTTCCAGGAACGGCTTTAGCTTGTGAGGCCAAAGCCAACTTACACCCTCTCGCTTTTACACAATCAAAGTTACGTCACCTGGCATACTAGATTCCCCAAGAGATCAGCTTGTCCTGTCGCCCAGGCCGTCTAAGAAAGCACTACCGAGTGGGCGGACCAGAATGCTGAACCGTTAACGGAAAAGTCCGCTGTGCGAACCTAGGTGAACCAGCTGCAGAACTGCGCGTTCAGCTGCGGTAGATCTCAGCAGTAAGTCAGGGTAAGGTGGCATTCTCGGTGACCGCGCCAGTCGCCGGCAAGAGCGTGATCGCGGTTCTTTTCAGGAAGAGGTTTATCTTCGACGAGGAGCGAGACGAGGTTGGAAACAATGGAATCTATTTCGCGACGGTGCTGTCCTTTTTTCTCGCGCTTGAAGTCCTTACGGAAAGCACCGGTGTGCTCAATCCTCCGCATTCAGGTCGTCCATCAGTTCGGAGACGCTGCCGAATGAAGGCAAGCCACCTTTGCGGGCTTCCTGCATTGCTGCCGCAGTCGCGGGGTTCGGAACCTTCACTGCGAAAGGCAATGCCTTCTCCGCCGCCACGCGTGTAAGTAGAACGCGCACGGCATCGGATACGGACAATCCCATGGCGGCCAGTGTCTTGGCAGCCTGGGTCTTGATGCGCTTTTCCACTCGAACATGAACCATTTCAGTCGCAGCCATGATTGATTCCTCACCTGAGATACATTGTATCTCATTGCGAGGAACCTGGCAAAACGCGGCCTACGGCAATCTGTCCATAAGCCCAGGGATGGTCTTCATCAGATCGTTGTAGATGACCATGACGGCGAACAGAACCAGAAAGACGAATGCGGCCTGGTAGACGCGTTCCTTGATGCGCAGGCTGATGTCGTGGCCCATCAAGCTTTCGATCAGGAGGAAGAAGATCACGCCGCCGTCGAGGATGGGGATGGGGAGCAGGTTAAAAACGCCGAGATTCAGGCTGATGGCGGAAGTTAGAAGCAGGAGCGGGGTCCAGCCTTTGCGGCGGGCGGCTTCCCCGGCCGCTTGCCCGATGCGGATCGGGCCTTCGATGGAGCGCACGGAAATCTTGCCTTGCAGCATCTTCTGTACGAGTTCGAGAATCAGCAGAGAGGCCCTCCTGTTCTCCTGCAGGGAAAGATGGAGGGCGGCCGGAAAAGAAAGGCTGGTCACTTTCATGGGCATGCTGCCGATGCCGATACGGTAGCGTTTCTCGGCGAGCACCGGCTGAACCGTGAAGTCCTTGGTTTCCGTTCCACGCCGCACGGTAATGGAGATGGGCTTGTCCTTGGTAATCCCCAGCATTTCCACCATGGCAGCGAGGGCGGGGACCGGCTTGCCATCCACGGAGAGAATCTCATCGCCCTCGCGCAGTCCGGCCTTATCCGCGGGCATGCCGGGGGTTATATCGGTTACGCAGACGCAGGGTTCCTTGGCGGCCCAGCCGGCAAATCCGATCTGGTCAACGCCGAAAGGCTCAGGCGCGACGGTCTTGCTAAGAACTTGACCATTGCGGTCAACGGCAACGTCCAAAGGCTGGCCGGGGCTCAGCGCTTCGCGGGTGTCAACCTGCTCCCAGGTTGGATTCTGTATGCCATCGATGCGGACAATGCGGTCGTTGGGCTGAAATCCCGCCTTGGCTGCCGGGGTATCCTGCATGACCCATCCGATCACGGTGGGGCCGTCATAAATCGCCGGATACTCGTAGTGCACCATGAAGACGCCAACCAGCAGGAAGACGGCCAGCATAATGTTCATAGCCGGGCCGGCGATGGCGATCAGGAAGCGGTGCCAGCGCGAATGCGAGAGAAACTCGGCGGGATCGCCGGTGCGATCGTCCATGGGATTCTCGCCGCTCATCTTGACGTAACCGCCCAGGGGAATCGCGGCGATGCGGTAGTCGGTTTCACCCTTGCGGAAACCGAAAAGACGCTTGCCAAACCCAATGGAGAAGACCTCGACCCGGACGCCCAGCCACTTGGCCACGGCATAGTGGCCAAACTCGTGGATCAGGATCATGAATCCGAGGATGACGACGACGGCGATCAGCGAAATCAGAAAGTCAGGCATAAATTAGGATACACACCCTGCACTGCATTAGATTCCAAAACTTGCCGGCTAGATGAAAGAAGTTGTCTGCGGACGTGCGGTTCGGCTAACCCTATCCACCCGCTCTTGAGCATATCGGCGGGCTTCCAAGTCGGCTTGAAGCACTTCCCCGATCGAACCCAGCTTCCCAGAGTTAGATGCTGAAACCGCGTCTTCGACGATCCTGGGAATCTCATCGAACGCGATGCTGCCTTCGAGAAACGCGGCCACGGCGACCTCATCGGCGGCATTGAGCGCGACTGTCTTAGCCCCGCCCGCCTCTACCGCCTCGTACGCTATGCGAAGACAAGGGAATTTACTCATGTCTGGAGGGCAGAAGTCCAGATGACGCAAGTTACCCACCGGAAAGCGCATATCAGACTGAATCCGCTCAGGATATGTTAGCGCATAAAGAATCGGCAGGCGCATGTCGGTCACAGAAAACTGAGCAAGTATGCTGCCATCGATAAACTCCACCATGGAATGAATTGTGGATTGCGGGTGGACAATCACTTCCACTTTTGCCGGCGGCATGTGAAACAATCTGCACGCCTCGATCACCTCGAACCCTTTGTTCATCAACGTCGCGGAGTCGATGGTGATGCGCTTGCCCATCTTCCAGGTGGGATGATTCAGCGCCTGCGCCACCGTGATGGAGCTGAATTCCGCGCGTGGTGTGTTTAGAAACGGGCCGCCGGAGGCGGTGAGCCAGATGCGTTCGACTTCCTCCATTCGCCCGCCCCGCAGGCACTGATGCACAGCATTGTGTTCACTGTCGATGGGCAGCAGCGGCTTGCCCTGCGTGCACGCCTCGACCGTGATCAACTCGCCGGCGGCGACCAGACATTCTTTATTGGCCACGCCGACGATCTTTCCCGCCTTCACCGCCTCATACGTAGCCTCAAGCCCAGCCACACCCACGATGGCGCTGACCACGAAATCAACCTCAGCGTGGGTCGCGACCTGCACGGTGCCGGCCGCTCCATACACGACTTCGATTTCGCCGAGCCCTGCCTGCTTGAGACGGGCGCGCAGCACATCGGCATCCGGCTCGGCCGCTATGGAAAGCAAACGGGGCCGCCAGCGGCGCGCCTGCTCGAAAGCCGCCTCCAGATTAGAGCCTGCGGCCAGGGCCACGATCTGAAAACGCTCCGGGTACGACTCGGCCACACTCAGCGTGCTGCGGCCGATGGACCCGGTCGATCCCAGGATGGCGATGCGTCTCATAAGAGATAAAATCTTATTTTACGCGATTCGGTTCATCCGCTGGGGAAGCGGATGGTGGATCGTTACTGCGTGACCCGCCAAGCCGCGTAGAACCACAGTACCGGAGCGGTGAAGAGCAAGGCATCGATGCGGTCGAGCATGCCGCCGTGGCCGGGAAGAATCGCGCCTGAATCCTTCACTCCGGCGCCGCGCTTGATCAGCGACTCCACCAGATCGCCCAACTGCGCGGCAATATTTAGGGCAATCGTCAGCAGGATGATGGGCGGCATCTCCGGCCTCTCCAGTCCGAACAGGCCGTCGCGGCGCTGGATCAATCCGATGCGCAGTAAAAACGAACTGATCTGCAGGGCATGGTTGAAGAGCAGAATTCCAACCAAGAGGCTCGCCGCCAGCGAAGCTGCCGCACCCTCCCAGGTTTTCTTCGGGCTTACGCGCGGCGCCATCAGGTGTCGTCCCAGAGAGCGGCCCACGAAGTACGCGAAGATGTCTCCCGCCCAAACCACCAAAAGAAGATAGAGCAGCCAGAACGCGCCCGCCCACTGCTGGCGCAACTGCACCAGCATTCCCATGGGCAGGGCAATGTAGGCGAAGGCGAACGCCGAGGCCGCAGCCGCCGGATACGCGCCGCTCATCGGCGTCCGCCGCATGGCGATGGTCAGAAAAATAAACGGAGAAAGGGCGCAGGCGAATCCCACGCCGAGGACAAACTTCAGCGCGGAAAGCTGCGGAGTTTCGCCCGCCGCGCTTGCCGCCAAGAACAGAAAAAATAATCCTACGAAAATGTAAGTGGGCAGGCGCAGTGGTTGTACGGCGTAGGATTCCGTCAGCTTTAAAAATTCCCGGACCGTAATCAGCGCCACTGCGCCCGCCACCGCGGCCACAACCGGCACCGGGGCGCGCAGCACCAGCAACAGCACAATCGGAATTAGAACGGCCGCGGTCGCGATGCGCTTCAGCATGCTGGAGGCTACTTCAGAACCTTATTGGGGAACTTCGCCGGTTCGGAGTGCGCGCGCGAATCGCCGTGATTCAAATCGCTATGGTTCAAATCGCTATGCTTCAAATCGTCATGTTTCAAATCACTATGATTCAACCCGCCGTAGCGGCGCTCGCGCTTCTGATATTCGGCGATGCCTTCCAGCAGATGCACGCCGCGGAAATCGGGCCACAACGTGGGCGTCACATAAATCTCGGCATAAGCCAACTGCCAGAGCAAGAAGTTGCTGAGCCGCATCTCGCCCGAAGTGCGCACCACCAGATCCGGATCGGGCAGGTCCCGCGTGTAAAGATGTTGGCCCACCGTATCTTCGTCAATGCGCAGATGCTCGAAGCCTCCATTTTGCGAAGCAGCGTTAACCATGGAGCGGAACGCGTCCACCAGTTCGCTGCGCGCGCTGTAGTTCAGCGCCAGGGTGAGCACCGTGCCGGTATTGTGCGCGGTGCTCTCGCGCGCCCAAGCCATGCGGTCCTGCACATCTTCGGGCAGTTCGTGCTGCCGGCCAATGTATTCCAGCCGGATATTATTTTCGTTCAGCGTAGGGACTTCCGCCTTGAGATAGCGGCTGAGCAGCCGCATCAGGAAGTCAACTTCGCTCTGGGGACGCTTCTTCCAGTTTTCTTCCGAAAAGGCGTAGAGCGTGAGCGCATGAATGCCGATACGAGCCGCCGTCTCCACCGTCGAGCGCACAGCCGCGACCCCGGCGCGATGTCCGGCCACACGCGGCATGTGGCGCCGCTTGGCCCAGCGCCCGTTGCCGTCCATGATGATCGCGATGTGTCGTGGGAGCCGCGCTGGATCGAGATGCCGGTAAATTTCGCTTTCCTTGCGATCCAGCCCGGCGGGAATCTTTGCCTGCAAGGCCTATCCCCTTCTGAACGTTGAGGCTAACACGGGCGGGAAGGGGGTTGCAATGAGGGTGGATCGACCCTTCGGCAAATGTCTCGAAGAAGCTCGATGCGAGAAGGCGGCGTCAAGGGTCAGCGGTACGTCGGTTGTACAATATGTCTCCTCTCGCATCGTTGATCCATGTACAGCGGTTTCCATCCCGGTCGGCCTGAGATTGGCGAAATTGCGACTCGCATAGTCGCTGGGAATTGCACACTCTTCGTGGGCGCAGGCCTATCAATCGCGGCCGGACTTCCGAGCTGGGGCGACTTGGTCCTGCCACTCCGGATGGCACTGGTCAAGAAACTTCAGGCCCGCGGGGCAAACCCGGGCCCGCCGGACAGATATGACGCGCTCACCTGGGCACAGGCCTACGAGCGAGAGTTCGACCCTGCGGATCTGCGGTCCAAGGTCTGCCAGTCAACCGATGCACGAACCTTGGAGCCCACGAAGGTTCACAAGATGCTCCCGGCTCTCGGCATTCGGACCTGGATTACGACCAACTACGACGATTTGCTTGAGCGTGCGCTTACGGATTCCGGAGATCCGCCCCGTATTGTGATTAGAGACCCAGATATTGCCAATCGAGACGACGAAAAGGTATGCCTCGTAAAGCTACATGGCGACCGAACCGACCCGAACTCCGTCCTGCTGACGAAAAACGACCTTTTTGGGATGAGCCAAACAAAGCCCAACCTTTGGACCTTCCTCCGCAACGAACTAACGAGAAACAGTGTTCTGTACCTCGGCTACAGCATGTCGGATCCCGATTTTAATCAGGTTCAGGCTGGACTGCTCCACCTTCTGGGCTGGGAACGCCGTGCAAAATCCTACTCTGTAATGTTCGGATGTGACAAGGTCACCAGGCTCGATTGCGAGTCCAGAAACATTTCAGTAGTTGATCTGGGGACAGAGTCGTCCGACCTCGCCACTGACACTCTTGAGGCCTTCCTCAAGGCCATCGCCGAACGTGTTAAACAGACTCCCAAGATTCCTAAAGAACCCCACGGAGGTAGCGAGGCAAGGCAGCGCGTACCTCCAGAGAAGCAAGCCGCGCTAGCAGAGAAAGGCTACCCGCTCTTATGTTGCATAGAGTACAGAACGTATACCAAAACGTTCGATGATCGAGAGTTCTCCAAAGCACAATCTGGATGGAGCCCCAACCTGCCCAACGAGTACGGAGACGAACGGCGCTACTTGGCAGTGGAGTATGAGAGATGGGACGAAGCCGAGGAAAACGGCTGGCGAGGGTGGGCAATCGGGAAAAGACGCCGTGCGACAGATTAGCTGCTACTCACCCCATTGGGGGTCGCTAGAATTTTAATCCTAGAAACCTCGCAGCTAAAGGAAAAAAGCCGGGACCAAGGGTGGTCCCGGCGTTGAGTTGGCTGGTTGCCCGGATAAATTCATTTGAACTAAAAGCCGGGCTCCGCCCGGCCCGGACAGCCGAGAACGGCTGTCCCTACATAACTTCGCCTACGCGCTCCTTCTTGGCCGCACCGTCAAATCCCGCACCTGGGTCAGAATGCTCGACATCTGCATCCCGTTCAGTTGCGACACGAACGGCAGGATCTCCGCGACGAACTGGTCTTTCATCAGTTCACTGATTTCGTCCTGGCGGTTCTTCTCACCGCCGCTGAGCAGTTCCGGCACGGTCACCTCCAGGGCTCGCGCCAGCCGCTCCAGGGAAAACAGCGTAGGCGTGGCTTTCTCGTTTTCGATCTTGGAAACGTAGGTCCGCGGCACGGACATGCGTCCCGCCAGTTGGCGCTGGCTCAGGCCGCTGCGCAGGCGCAGCGAGCGGATCGACGTGGCCAGGTTGAGGTGTCCGCGGCCGGTGGCGGGCATGGGCATCATCACCGGCGGTGCGACCACCACCGGCTCAGGCTCGGGTTCCTCGTCCAGGGACGAATGGCAGCGCCGGCAATTGTTGTTGAAGGTACGGAATTGAACCAACAGGCAGTGATCGCAACGGACGACTTCCCGTGAGTCTACCGGGGCAAGAGTCGTGGCCATCGGGTTGTGGGAGTGCCAGAGCCGGCTACTCCTTACTTCTAACAACGAAAACCTAAAGCTGGCTTAGGTTTCTGACTGTTGGCTAATCTGCGGCACAAGGCCTGTGGAAGTCAAGGTTAAAATGGATAAAGCCGCGAATTCTTGCCGGCGAAAAACGGAATCAAGCGGCAAATTCCCGCGGAAAATGGGGCGAAAGCATGATAGATCGCCAGCAGGCGTGGTGTTTACTAACTGAGTTCCTAATGATGTTGCAAACAGGGAAGTTACTGATCCCGCTATTGAAGCCAACCCTCGGACTTCAGCCGTTGCCAAGACGCTTCGATACGCTGCTTTGTAAAAGTCCTACGCTTATGTTCATTCCAGGAATGAACAGCGCTTGTTACGTTGTCCGGCCTCACCCGTCCTTCCGCAACGGAATCGTGCATTACCACCCAATGAACAGTGGACAACAATTCCAAGCCGTAGGGTGTCTCATAACCCTCAATCAATGACGTGACGCGGTCAAGCCGCTGCTGCGTGTCGGCATCATTAGCGAGAAAGCTCTCGGCCTCTTTTACGGCATCGGGATACAGCTCAAGGGAAACATCGCGGCTCCGGTCGCCATAACCCCTGACGAAATGCCCCTCCATAGCTTGCAAGACGTGATGGAGATTTTCTGCATAGGGGCCGTATTGCTGTTTCACAAACTTAAATCGCAACGGTTCTCCGGCCTCTTGCATGAAGTAGGCTAATTTTTGAATTTCCAAAAGGGTCAAGCGGTATTCGGGAAGCACGTAGCGGTTCAGTACCTCCAAGATGACTGCCCGTCCAGGCGTCATGCTGGGCCGCTTCGTGGCAATCTTCATTTCTACTGCCTTGGGAGCACCTTCGGGGTAAAACAATTGCACGTTCACATCGGGTAGTTCCGAGAAGGCTTGCGTAATCAATGGCCGGACATCCCCCCAATCCAATCCGCCATTGCCACACCCGAGCGGAGGCACAGCGATTGACTTGATGCGTTCCTTCCTAACTACTTCAAGCAGGGCTTTGAGCCCAGACTTGATGTCCTCGATTTTTGACTTCCCCTTCCAATGTCTCTTTGTGGGGAAATTGATTATGATTCGCGGGTTGTTCTCGCGGTGGAAGACAAACATTTTTCCAATCTGAACCTCACCGTGCTTGCACGCGACTTCATAAGCGGCGTAGTTGTCCGGGAAGGCTAGTTTGAATTGCAGAGCTATCCCCTTGCCCATTACGCCAACGGTGTTCACCGTGTTTACAAGGGCCTCGGCATCTGTTGCGAGAAGGTCCCCATCTGCGCGGAAGATCATTTCAGTAGTACCAAGCTCTTCTTATTGAAACCGGAATGTTTCTGCCCGCCAAAATTTGGTTTACTTTTTGCGCGATGGCAGTATTGTATACGCCTATTTCCGAAAACAGCTTCCACGGGAAAAACTTGTGGACCAAAAATTCAGCTTGTCGGCGGCGGCATCTATCCGGGTACTCATCACTATCAAACCAATACCTGGAACCCATCAAAGGCCAATCGATCTTATCCAGGTCCGCGAAGTCATCAAAAAAGTCCGTATAGTCCATGACGGCGTGCCCTTCGGTAAAAACCCACTCCAACCCTGCGGCGTCAACTGCTTCCGTGGACGAAACTAAATGAACGACTGGCTCTTGTCCTCCCGTATAACCTACGACGTTACCCTTGTTAATCGTAAAGAGCATTGGTGAGCGTGGCGCGAAATAGAAAGGAACATAATCGGCAACGACCCCAACGGGTCCACACGGGACCTTTTTTCTGAGCCTCCTGTCCTTGATGTTCCTGTGTCCGATATTCACGAACTGGATACTCTTAGCATCGCGGTCACAGAACAGCCCGCCTGTCTTGATGATTCCAGGAAGGTTGTCAACGGGCGTAATGTGATAGATCGGCGGCACGGCAGAATCTTAACCTTAACAAACGATTCCCGCACGCGGTTTTCACCCTCGGATCACCCAAATTTAACATCTTTCGCCATCCCTTCGCTACACAGTGAGTGCATGGGTAGCGCAAAATTAGCGCAAAAAGATAAGGTATCTTAGGTGACATGCCTGAAACCATAGCGAGAGAGACAGCATGGAAACTCCTAACTGAGTTCACCCAATCGGAAAGTTTGCGCAAGCACGCGCTGGCGGTTGAGGCCTGCATGCGTGCGTGCTCCCGTAAGTTTGCGGATGGCCCTGGGAACTCTGAGGCCTCGGCGCTTGGACTATCCGAGCTTGGGTTGTCGGAACAAGACCTGTGGGGCATTGTCGGACTTATTCACGACTTCGACTACGAGAAATATCCCACCGCGGAAGAGCATCCCTACAAAGGCAACGAGATTCTGAAGCAGCGCGGATGGCCGGAAGTGGTCCGCCGAGCCGTCATGTCGCACGCCGAGTATTCCGGCGTGACTCGCGATTCGCCGATGGAAAAGGCTCTGTTCGCCTGCGACGAGCTTGCCGGATTCATCACTGCCGTGGCCCTGATCAAACCGGGGAAATCGCTGGCCGAAGTAGACACAAAGTCGGTCCGAAAGAGAATGAAAGACAAAGCCTTCGCGCGGAAAGTGAACCGCCAGGATATCGTCAACGGCGCGGCTGCCCTGGGCGTCGATTTGGACGAGCACATCGCATTTTGCATCGAAGCGCTGCAGGGGATTGCTGGTAAGTTGGGGTTGGATGGAAGCGCGGCGAAGGTTACCACGACATCTCCCTAAGGTGCAGGTTTCAAGGTTGCAGAGTTTCAAAGCGTATATCGCGCGCGGAGCCGCGTCCCGGTCCCAGCCGAATCAAATCATAGCGCTCGGGTGGAACCGGACCGATGGCAAATGGCAGCGGACCCAGGTCGGAGGAATAAAAACCAGCGCCCAGCGCGCCTTGGGCAGTGGTAATCCCGAGAGGCATGGGTATTTGAATCACGTCGCGCGAGGCTACAAACTCAGGCCGCATTTCGAGCAGGAGCAAGCTGCTCTCATCCACGGCTACGTAATCTTCCGGGCGGCGTGGCGGATCATTAATCACTACGGCGGTGGCGCCGAATGACTCCATGTAATATTGGAATCCCCAGTGGCCCATGAACCAGACCGAGCCGGGCTGGTTTCGCGTCTTCTGTTCGATGACCGTTGCCGCAGTTCGCGCCGAGTTCGCCATTTCAGTGTCCGCCCACGTTAGCCAGAGCGATACCGCACCCGCTACGGCCAACGGTATGGCCAACAGCGTGGCGCGCCGGCGAGTGGAGAGGGCTGGCAGCGCATCCAGGCGGCGCGAGAAGAATGCCGGCGGCGGGAATCAGAGGGAGCACGGAACGGGCGTTGATGGCCCAGTTCACGAAGCCGGTGAAAATGAATGTGCCGAAAACCCAGAGCGTGAGCAAGAGAGTGTCGGCGTCCTTGTGTTTCCATGCGTCGGCGGATGCCAGCGCCATCACGGAGAATCCCGCCGCGATGAAGATCGTCAATTGAATGCCGACTGCGAACCAGTGCCGATAAAAATCGCGGGCCGAAAGGACGTCGCCGAGACCGATTCGGCCGGTGCTAATGAGAAACGCCGCTACTCCACTCACTAGGCAGACGGCAAGAATTTTCCGCCGCGGCCACAGGACGGGGGCAAACGTCAGTGCCGGGAGCGTGCAGCCTCCAACAAAGCTGAGATCGACCAAAACCTTGGCCAGGGCGGAAGCTTGTCTCGCCTGCCCCATGCCCGCCGACATGTGAGCCGCGCTGGTGATCATGCGCAGTCCGTATACTGCCTTCGTCCAGTGCTGGAATCCGGTTAGTGCCAGAATTGGCGGCAACAGGTACCAGGCCCAGCTTCCGAGGCGGCGCTGCCGAGCCAACGAATACGCCGGGAGCAGCAGAATCAAAGCCATGCCAAAGAACTTCGTCAAAGCGCACAATCAGCAGGGCGGAAATGGCCAGGTAGCGCGGCTTTTGGGGCTCGAGTGCTTCGGACCCCAGGCCCTCGATCCAGAAGATGATGGCCCAAAGCCAAAGGGCCAGCATCATCGTGTCGCACATCACGCTGCTGGCGGAAACGAGAAATGCGGGCGCGAGCAACGTGGCCGCGGCGGCCACAAGCGGCGACCGGGTAAACCGCTGCGCCAGACGATGTGTACCCAATACGGCGGCGAGCGCCGGCAGAAGAAAAACGAGATGCAATGCCCGTTCGGACCATCCGACGACGCTAGCAGCCGCTGCGATGTAGTACGAGGCAAGCGGAGGATTCTTGGTTTCGTACGCCATGGGCACGGCATCGAGGAACCAATTAACTTTGAATCCGAATGGATCGAGAGGGTGCTTGGTGATCTGCCGCGCCACGTAGATAAACAGGGTGTCATCGACATGGAAAGCCTTACCGGAAAACGGAAGCAGACAGGCGAATACAGCCGCCGCCAGAAGGACGTAGGAAAGAGAGTGGCTACGTTTGTCCGAGTAGCTTTTGGTCGGCGACGCCATCAGGCAGTGTAGCAAGATTAGGCGGCTGGCAAATCGAGTGTCAATCTACGCGTCACGAAGAGGGTAGTTCAATCGATCATTCTTCAGCGGATAACTTCCGCCACTTTGCCGCTGGCGATCAACTCCGCGATGCGCGCGAGGTCTTTGTACATGACGCGGTCTTTCTCCATCGTGGGACACACCGAGCGAATCGCGGCGTGCGCGGCCTGTCCACGCTTCGAGGTCTTCAGCGGCGCCAGAAAGTCGATGGCCTGGGCCACGGCCATGGCTTCGATCGCCAGCACGTTGCGCGTGTTTTCGACAATGCGCCTCAGCTTGTTCGCCGCCGTCATGCCCATGGAAACGTAATCTTCCTTGTTGCCCGAGGTCGTAATGGAATCCACCGATGCGGGATGCGCCAGCACTTTGTTCTCGCTGACCAGCGCCGCCGCGGTGACTTGCGGCATCATAAAACCGGAATTCAAACCTGCGCCTTGCGCCAGGAACGGCGGCAGACCTTCGCTCAGGGCGGGGTTCACCAGACGCTCGATCCTGCGCTCGCTGATGCCAGCTAAGGCGCTCAGGGCGATGGCGAGAAAATCCAAAGCAAACGCTAGTGGTTCGCCATGAAAGTTTCCGCCCGAGATGACATCGCCCGCGGAATTCTTGACGTTGGTAATGAAAACCAGGGGATTATCGACGGCGGAATTCGCCTCGATTTCAAACACCTGGCGGCAGTGCGCCAGCGTATCGCGCACCGTGCCATGCACCTGCGGTATGCAGCGCAACGAGTACGCGTCTTGAACTCGGCCGCAAGTGCGGTGCGATTCACGAATCTGGCTGCCTTCGAGCATCTTGCGCAGATTCGCCGCGGTCTTCATCTGTCCACTGTGGGGACGCGCTTTGTGAATGCGTTCATCGAAGGCCGCGTCGGTGCCTTTCAGCGCGTCGCAGCAGAGGCCGCCCAACACGTCGGCGGAATCCACCAGCGTCTCCGCAGCCAGCAGCGCCAGAGTGCCCACGGCAAGCATGCCCTGCGTGCCGTTGATGAGAGAGATGGTTTCCTTCGCTTCCAGCACCAGCGGCTTGATCTGCGCCTGCTTCAGCGCGTCGCTGCCGGGAATGCGTGTGCCCGCCGCTCCGATGCATTCGCCTTCGCCGATCAACGCCAGCGCCAGATGCGCCAGCGGAGCCAGGTCGCCGCTCGCGCCCACGCTGCCCTGCGAGGGCACGAAAGGCGTGACGCCCCGGTTCAGCATTTCGCAAAGCGTGTCGATGACGATCGCGCGCACGCCGGAATAGCCCTTGGCCAGAGAATTCGCGCGCAATAACACCATAGCGCGCGTCTCCGCCACGGGGAGCGGTTCACCGACTCCGGCGGCGTGTGACCGTACCAGGTTGACTTGCAGTTCGCGAATCTGGTCGCCGGCGATGCGCACGTCGCTGAGCTTGCCCACGCCCGTAGTGATCGCATAGGCCAGCTTGTTGCCGGCGACGATCTCGTCGACTACGGCCCGCGCCCGATCCACAGCCTCGCGCGCGTCCGCGGATAAGAGCACAGGACGGCGCTGCTCCGCGACTTCCCGCACCGCTTCCAGAGTGAGATCGTTCCCGTTAATGTGAAGAGCGTTCAAAATTAGGTTCCTGTTTCCGCTTTCCCGTTTCTAATGCCCGGGCCGCAGTTTTCCCACCGCCGCGCGAAATACTTTCAAATATTTGCCCGGCAGCACGGCGATTTTCATATCCGCATCCGTGACAATGTGCGTGGTCTCGCCTTCCGCCAGAAGGGCGCCATCTTCCGCGCGGCGCAATTTGTAACCAAAGTGCACCACCGAATCGCGCACGTTCAACAGTTCCGTGCGCACCACCACCTCTTCGTCATAGCGCACTGGGGCACGATAGCGGCATTTGGCCTCGGCGACAGCGATGAAGCAATGGTCCTTGCTCTCCATATCACGATAGGAGAAACCCAATTGCCGCAGCAGCTCGACGCGTCCGATTTCGAACCAGACGAAATGGTTGGAATGGTAGACGATGCCCATTTGGTCGGTCTCGGCGTAACGCACGCGCAGCCGGGTTTCATTGATCGCCTGCGGGTAATCAGGGTGATCAGGATTCATTTCCCGCTCCATACCGGTTTACGCTTTTCGAGAAATGACACGATGCCTTCGCGGAAGTCGGCGGTGGTGCGGATCGCGGCGTTCTCGCGGACCGCGGCTTCAATCTGCGCATCCAATTCGGCGCGTCCATGATCGCTGAGCAGTTTCTTGGTCGCTCGCAGCGAAGCCGGACTGTTCTCCATCAACAACCCCGCCAATTCCCGGGCTCGCGTCATAAGATTTTCCGGTGCAACGATTTCGCTGATCAATCCCATGCGTGCAGCTTCCTCTGCCCCAAAGATCCTGCCGGTGAGCAAGAGATCGCGCGCCTGCTTTTCTCCGACTTGGCGCAGAAGGAAGGTGGAAACAATGGCGGGCACAAAGCCGATGCGCACCTCGGTGTAGCCGAACTTGGCTTCCGGCACGGCCAGAGTGAAGTCGCACAGCAGGGCCAGCCCGGTGCCGCCCGCGATGGCCGGGCCATTCACCGCCGCAATCGTAACTTTGGGAAATTCGTACAGCGTACGAAACAGGCGGACCATGGTCTCTGAATCTCGCAAGTTCTGCTCGGGTGAGCGACCGATCAATATGTTCAGATTGTCCAAGTCCATGCCTGAGCAGAAAGCCTTGCCGGCGCCGGTCACGATAAGCACAAGCGCGTCGGATGTCTCCACTTCTTGCAGCGCGCGCAGCAGATCGTCAATCAACTCGAAGCTGATCGCGTTGCGCTTGTCGGGACGGTTCAGCGTGATCGTGGCCATGCCGGAGTCGTATGTGAGTTGGATCGTCTTATAGTCCATATATGGAATCAGCTACTCGTCGCTGATGGGATTCGTATATCTCGCTCCTACCTCCGCAGTCGCCCGCAGCAATGCGTCCAACGGTTTGAGAGGCGGCAATTCGGCGCCACGCTGCTTCAAGGCCTCAATCACTCTCTCGGTCGCAATGTTTCCGACCAGCGCATCCTGCGCGAACGGGCAGCCACCGAGCCCGCCAATGGCGGAATCAAAACGGCGGCAGCCGGCATCGTAAGCCGCAAGAATCTTCGCCGCAGCATGTTCCAGACGGCTGTGCAGGTGTACACCGATCTCCAGGTAATCGTACTTCGCCATCACCGCGCTGACCAGCTCGCTGATCTGTTCCGGAGTGGCCATGCCGACTGTGTCGGCCAGGGAGATCATGCGCAGGTTGTCGATTTCCAGCAGCGAGATCGCTTCAATCACTTCGTCCACATTCCACAGATCGCCGTAGGGATTGCCGAACGCCATTGAAATATAGACCACCACGTCCAGCGCGGCATCGTCGGCTTTCTTCTGGATCTTCTCCAGTTCGTCGAGCGCGTCTTCGGCAGACTGATTCTGATTCTTGCGCAAGAAGGTTTCGGAAATCGAATATGGAAATCCGAGAGTGTGTACCGCCTGCGTATCGATGGCCCGCTGTGCGCCCTTTTCGTTGACCACGATACCGATGATCTCCACGTCGTCAGGCGGATCAAGTTCCTTCAATACTTCTTCCGAATCCGCCATCTGCGGCACGGCTTTCGGCGATACGAACGAGACCGCATCGATGTGCTTGAGTCCCGCGCTGATCAATGCCTGCAAGTACGCCCGCTTGATGTCAGACGGAATCTGGCCTTTCAGCCCTTGCCAGGCATCGCGCGGACATTCGATCAGCTTGACGGATTCCGACATATTGAATCATTGAGTGATTGAGTCATTGACTCATTGCAAGTCAAGCAAAGCGAACAGAAGAGCAATGGCTCAATCACTCAATCGCTCAATGACTCAATTCTTCTAAGTTTGCAGCACTCCCACCTTGAACTCGGGCACGTCGGGATTCAAAGCCGCGGCTTCGAGCGCCTGCGTGATGGCATCGCGCGTCTCGAGGGGATCGATAATCTTGTCGATCCATAACCTCGCTGCGCCGTAGCGCGGGTCGGTCTGCTCGTCGTAGGTGCGCTTTACCGATTCGTACAGCTCTTTCTTGTCTTCCTCGCTCAGCTTCTTGCCGCCGCGCTCCAGCTGCTTCACCTTGATCTCAACCAACGTTCCCGCCGCCGAATCGCCGCTCATCACCGCGTAACGCGCCGTCGGCCAGGCGAAAACGAACCGTGGATCGAACGCCTTCCCGCACATCGCGTAGTGTCCCGCGCCGAACGATCCTCCCACAATCACGGTGATCTTCGGCACCACGGAATTCGATACCGCGTTCACCATCTTCGCGCCCGCTTTGATGATACCGCTCCACTCCGCGTCGCGGCCCACCATGAAGCCGTTCACGGCGTGGAAGAAAATCAGCGGAATTAAGTTCTGGTTGCAGTCCATGATGAAGCGCGCGGCCTTCTCCGCCGATTCCGTGTAGATGACGCCGCCGAACTCAATGCGCTTGTGGCCCTCGTGGTCGGTTTGGTGGGCGTGCAGTTTTTGGTTGGCGACAATGCCCACGGCGAAGCCGCCGATGCGTCCGTAGCCGCAGATGAGAGTCTTGCCGTATTCCGGTTTGTACTCGTCGAAGCGGCTGCCATCGAGTACCCGGGCCAGAATCTCTTTCATGTCGTAGGGGCGTGCGGGCGAGGAATCGTAAATGCCGTAAATTTCTTCGGCGGCCAGCGCCGGCTCGACCGGCTTCCTGCGGTCCCAGGGAGATTGGCGGCGGTATCCCCATTTTTCCACGATGGAGCGAATGCGCGCGAGGCAGGCTGGATCGTCCGGCTCGCGGAAGTCCACCGTGCCGCTGATGCCCGCGTGCATGGCTGCGCCGCCCAGATCTTCCGCGGAAATTTTTTGTCCGATCGCCGCCTGCACCAGCGCAGGCCCGGCCAGAAATAATCCGCTGCCGTCGGTCATCAGAACGTGGTCGCACATCACTGGGAGGTATCCGCCGCCGGCCACGCACATGCCCATGATGGCGGCGATCTGGGGAATGCCCAGGGCGGACATGACGGCATTGTTGCGGAAGACGCGGCCGAAATCGTCGGTATCGGGAAACACATCTTCCTGCAGCGGCAGGAAAACGCCCGCCGAATCCACCAGATAGATCGTTGGGATGCGGTTCTCGATGGCGATGTTCTGGGCGCGAATCACTTTCTTTGACGTCATGGGGAAAAATGCGCCCGCCTTCACGGTGGCATCGTTCGCGATGATCATCACCATGCGCGTCTGCACTCGCGCAATACCGGTGATTACGCCCGCGGCTGCGGCTCCCCCCCACTCGTCGTACATGCCGTGGGCCGCGTAAATTCCGAGTTCGAAGAAAGTTCCGGGGTCGATCAGCAGCTCGATGCGTTCGCGCGCGGTGAGGCGTCCCTTGGCATGTTGGTTTTCGATGGCTTTGGCGCCGCCGCCCTCGCAGATCTTCTCGCTTTCGTTGCGTACCTGAGACATGAGATCCGCCAGAAAGCGCATGTTGGCCTCGAATCGCGCCGAAGTGGGATCGAGTTTCGTGGTCAGGATGTTGGACGCCTGAGACGTAGGGACGGAGGGAGCTTCGCTGCGATCAGCCATGGGTAAGGATAAATAGAGCGGACTGTTTACGGTATAACACTCCAGCGGGGGTGCGCAACGCGGCATGAGCCACGGGCAGCCAGCAAGCCGCGGCGGCTGTTCGGAGCAGCAAATAGCGGGCCTTTTATAAAAATCTCTCGATCTGAGTATGCTATTGCAGTCCGATGCCCTTCAGCAGAGCCTGATAACGCGGTTCCGAGCGGAGGTTCGTCCAGGCCGGGTCGACTTTCAGATAGATGAGAGCGGGCCTAGACCAGCGATAGCAATCCTCGAGCGCATTCAGAGCCGGTCCATTTCTGCCGAGCTCGGCATTAGCCTCCGCTGTAGCGCAGGAATCCATTCGGAAGGGCGTGGAGTGCGCCAGCTTGCTCGATCCCGGAGGCTTGGCCGCCTCCTCCATTGCGGCCCGGAATCCGCCCTGCGCATAAACCTGTTGCAGAGCCTGGCCCCCGCTGGAGGAACCAGAGAGACGGTCGTCCTCGACGATTTCCTTGAGCCAAAGGTCGTATTGGCCGCTCTGACGATAGTATTTCGACAGGTAGAAGTGTACAGGCACGAAGTTGGGATGTGCGGCCGAGACCTTCTGGTATTCCTGTAGCGCCAGGTCGTAATGGCCAGCCAGGTAATACGCAAAACCGGTATCGGCGTTGATGATTACACAGAGCGGATCCAGTTCCCGGGCGCGCTGCAGTTCCGCGATCGCTTCTTCGTGACGTCCTTCCGGGCCGAGCAACAGATTGCCATACCAGTGGTGAGCTTGGGCGGAATTAGGGTTAAGCGCAAGCGCCCGCTGGAATTCCTGCTCTGCGCCCTGCCAATCCCAATCATGAAGTACCTTAACCGCGGCCAGGGATGTATGCGCCTCGGCCAGCGTGTTGTCGAGTTGCAGGGCTTTTTCGGCGGCCGCCTGGGCCTCGGTCATGTGGGTGACCCCTGCGCCGTAAAGCGTAAGCAGCGTATGAGAATCGGCCAGGCCGGAATAAGCCAGCGCGAAGTTGGCATCTTTCTCGATGGCCTGGTTGAAGTACTCGTTCGCCTTTTGAAAGCCTTCCACATTTCTCTGGTTCCAGGCATAGCGGCCGCGCAAATAAAGATCGAAGGCCTCCGGGTTCACGGCGCGTGCCTGGCGCAGGCGGCCACTCTCTTCGGCAGTCAAGCTTAGCTTTACTTCGTTGGTAATTGCTTCGGCCACGCGCGCCTGCAGCGAGAGTACATCCTTCAGGTCGCCGTCATAGGCCGCTGCCCAGATGTGGCGGTCGGTTGCTGTCCGGATCAGCTGTGCCGTGATCCGCACGCGTTCGCCCGAGCGCAGCACCGAGCCTTCCACCACCGCGTCCACTCCGAGGTCGCGCCCGATCTGCGGAAGTGGAGTGCGCGTTCCTTTGTACTGCATGATCGAAGTCTTCGAAACGACCTTCAGCTCCCGAATTTGCGCGAGATCGGTGATGAGTTCGTCGGTCATACCGTCGGCAAAATATTCCTGGTTAGGATCATTCGAGAGATTCTGTAACGGCAGCACGGCAACGGAGCGGATCGGGCCGGGGTCCGCGTCGCCGAACAGACCTTGCTTCCACCCGGCCGCCCCCAGCAAAGCCGCGACGGCCACGATGGCCAGCCCACCCCCCAATCCCTGGCTCCAGCCGCTGCGTGAGGTTGCGGATGAACTTGAGGGTTCGAGGCTGTTTGCGGCAGTGCGGGAAGCCGCATGGGAGCCGTCCTCGGATGCGGAACCCGCCGCCCCGTCCACAACTGGGCTCCCGTGATTGGTGGAAAGAGATGACGGTGCGCTGGGGCCGGGAACCTGGCCATTACCGTCGGCAATCTCGATTTCCCGGACCCCGGCGACGAAGCGATACCCGCGTTTGGGTACCGTCTCGATGTAACGGGTGCCGTCTTCTCCATCCCGCAGCGCCTTACGCAGCAGGTAGACGACTTGGCTGAGGTTATTTTCCTCGACCACCGTCCCACCCCATATGGTCCTCATCAACGCGTCTTTTTCCAGCAGGCGGCCGTTGTTCTCGACTAAAACCTGCAAAGTGTCAAAAGCGCGAGGCGGCAACTCCATGCGCGCGGCACCATGGCGGAGTAGCCGTTCGCCGGGATCCAGAACAAAGGGGCCGAATTCGTATAAATGCCTGACGGTCTTATCCATCACTCCACTCCATCACTCCACCTGAGAAAACCTTCACAGAAAAATGATAACCGCTAATTGACTTCCCGCGACGGCGTGGAGCACAGTACCGGCTGCATCACGCGGAGTCTGAGAGTCCGTTCGAGCAGAAGTTTAGCCGATCCTGACCACGGCTCGGTAGAGCACGAACGTGGTGGTGGGGGCCACTTCTCTCCCAGGCTGCCTTGTGGTTGTACGGTGCTTTTCGCAAGCGCCGCACTTATGGTTTGCCGCTCTTTTTTAGCGCCACTAACCTGCGGCCAGAGCGGACAAGCGGGGTCACAAGGAGGAGGATTCACGGCTTTCCAGCTCCGATTTCAGGCAGTTACGGAGGAGAGGGCAAAACTGCTTCGTAATCGCCGGGAAACTTGAAGCTGGGGAGTCGCGAATCCCCTCCCCGTGCCGCGTCAAGAGCATCGGGCAGTCGATTTAGCCCGTAAATCCTCCAAGCGATCCACCCACGCTGGAACTCAAATCGTGATCAGCAAATTCTGATCCTTCTTAAAGCCTCGGCTACCGGATCATCCACCACCGCCTCCACCAGTCCGATTTCCAAGGCCCGGTGCACGCCGATCTTTTCCGCCGTCACAAACATTTCCAGGGCAATGCCTTTGCCCACAAGCCGTGGCAACCGCTGCGTCCCGCCCCAACCCGTGATTAATCCCAAGGCCGCGCCGCGATGTCCAAAGATCGCGTTACGTGAAGCTACCCGCCGGTGGCAGGCCAGAGCCAGATCCAGTCCTCCACCCATACAGTATCCCGACACAGCCGCATACACCGGTGCGGGGAATTGTTCCACGGCCCGCATCAGCGCCTGGCCCATGCGGGAAAAATCGTAGGCCGCCGGTCCGTCCAGCGCCGCAATCTCTTCGAGATCCGCGCCGGCGGAGAAGGACTTTGCATTTCCCGTGATCACCAGCGGTCGAGGTGTCTCCAGCAATTCCCCCATCAACGCACTTAGGGCGAGCACACACGCCCGGGTCAGCCGGTTTCTCCCATCCGCCGACTGCAGGTGCAGGACCCAGGCACCGTCGTGTTCATCGAGATGAAAGAAGTCTCCAGACATCAGCGCCACGAAGGCATTTTAGGCCGTTTCATTCCGAACCCAGACATCGGCGCTACGAGGGGATTTTAAGCCTTGTCATTCCGAACCGGGCGGAAAGCCCGGTGAGAGCCCGCCCTGAGCGAAGCCGAAGGGAACCTGCTGTCCCTTGGAGCGCAGCCCGCCCGGGTACGAGAGCGGGGACCAGTGGGGTGTGGAAAAAGGGGCAGGGCACAACAAAGGGAAAATGTCGACCATAGGACATTGCATTCGGCTCCCAGAGATGCACCGGATCCCAGATGAGGAGCACCAAGGTACTTGTGAACCCACAATGTGTGTTTTCCCGAAGAATCGCCGGTATTCTCGGGCAGGAGCAATCTTGATAGCGGTACCACACGATCATGGAACTTCTCTTCTCTTAGACCTGCGACCGCGCAAACTCAAGGACGTCGTGGTCCGCGAGGTGCGTGACCAAGAGAGCCACAAACTCGGCAGGATCATCCAGCCGCACGACGGCACCGAAGCCGGTGTGATCGCCGCTGCCCAAACCGCAACCGACCGCATGTACGCCACGATACTCTTCCGTGAAAATTCCCGCTTCCTTGTCCATTCCGGGAAATGACCCAGCAAAAGGTCGGACCGTAAGCGTGAAACAGACCAAAGATCTGTCATCCTGAGCGCAGTGAGTTGGTTCGCGAAGCGAACCAACCCACGGAGTCGAAGGACCCCTTTTCTGCCTGCGCCGAGACAGGCGTGTAAGGGAGTTCCCACAACGCCGTCGACTTGGTGAGAACTCCCTTACGCGTCCTGCCGAGGCCAGATGCCACGGGGTCCTTCGACTCCGTGAATGCCTCGCTTCTCGAGGCATTCACTGCGCTCAGGATGACAGGTCCGTGGGAGCTGCCGTGAGGGATCACGAGTACTTCGTCTACATCGTCTGCAGCCGCTCGGGAACCCTTTACATCGGCATGACCAACAGCATTTACCGGCGCGCCCTGCAACATAAGCGCGGGGAGATCGAGGGGTTCGCAAGCAGGTATGGTTGCGACCGACTGGTTTATTACGAGAGCTTTGACGATGTCCACAAGGCGATTGGGCGAGAGAAGCAACTGAAGGGCTGGGCAAGGGCGAAAAAGATTGCTTTGATCGAGTCGAGGAATCCGAGGTGGGAAGATTTCGCGGAGAAGTGGGGAGCGCAAATGGCCTTTGCGGGCGAAGCCATAACGGACAAATGACTGTGCTATGCTTCTCCCCTTAACGCACGATATGCCGCGCCAAGACTGGACACGCGAAGAACTTGTCGTCGCCTTCAACCTCTACTGCAAGATTCCTTTCGGCCGGATACATATCCGTAATCCGCTGATTATCGAACTGGCGAAATCCATCGGCCGTACGCCTTCGGCCGTGTCGTGGAAGTTGGCAAACTTTGCCCGGCTTGATCCCGCACTCAAGAGACGCAACATTGCAGGGGCCTCGCATGGAGCGCGGGCGGAAGTCGAGATCTGGAATGAGTTCAATAGCAATTGGGAGAAGCTGGCGTTTGAGAGTGAACGCTTGCTTGAGAGATTGACCGGGCGTGCCTTGGGCGAAACAGAAGAGGAGACGCGAGAATTCCCGGAGGGACGCACCCGTGAAACGATCGTTCGGGCTCGAGTTAATCAGGGCTTCTTCCGCGCAGCCGTTTTGGCCGCTTATGGAGTCCGGTGCTGCATCACCGGGCTTTCCATCCCACAATTGCTAAACGCTAGCCATATCGTGCCGTGGTCGGTCGATGTGAAGAATCGAACGAACCCGCGGAACGGGCTCTGCTTGAACGCTATTCACGACCGAGCTTTCGACTGCGGCCTGCTAACGGTCACTCCGAATCTCAGGGTGAGGCTTTCCCCTAAGGTAAAGGCTGACGCTGCAGATAAGGCAGCCCGAGAGTTTTTGTGCCGATTTGAAAACGTCCTTATTGCCCCTCCCCGTCGCTTTGCGCCCGACGAGAACTTCCTGCGTTACCATAATGAGCAGGTCTTTCACAGCCGATAAAGAACTGATGAGCAACGTTAAATTGCACTATCTATACCGCGACGGCAGCAACTACAAGAAATGGGCCGAGATTGTCTTTTCTGGTGCCGATGAACTGTCCGTGGAAGCCGCGACGGAAGCGCTGCGCGACGCCTTTCTCCCCGACGGGCTATTCATAGCTCACCAAGTCCGTGTTCCGGAGGTGTTCCTCGCCGCCGAGGATCAACTCACGTCCGACGACCACTGCTTCCATGAGTTCTCGTCAATCGAGGTGACCTCGGATTCGCCAAACGATCCGTTGGGACGCTCGATCCGGGAGTTCATCGCCGAGGTTGCCAAAGAGGCCAGACGGGGCTGGCGCGCGTTTAATCCGCAAGATAGGCTGCTTCAGCCCGGCTAAAGTAGTTCTGCTCGGATTCGACGATTCTCAGCCGCAAAGAGATGTCCGCATTTGCCCGCGCCCAAGTCGCCGATGCAGATGTATCACGCGGAGACGAGACCTTGGTTCGTTGGCTACAACGGGAGGAGCAGCTATTTCGGGCGCTTGAAAGAGTAATCGTCGAGGAACGACTGAGAAAGGGATTCGAGGGTGTAGATGACTTCGTCGCATTTTCGCTCTCCGTCCAAAACCGCCGGAAATCCCGTATGGGCTTTTCTCTGCAGAACCAACTCGCCGCCCGATTTGACTCGCACAAGCTGAAGTACGAGGCCCAAGCAGTCACGGAGGGCAAAAACAAACCCGATTTCATATTCCCCGGCTCCAGGGAATACCACGATCCCGGTTTTGACTCCACCCTCTTGGTGATGCTGGGGGCCAAGTCCACCTTGAAAGAGCGATGGCGCCAGATTCTAACGGAAGCCGAAAAAATTCCATCCAAGCACCTGTGGACTTTGGAGCCAGCAATCTCGAAGGACCAGACAGACGATATCGCGAAGCATGAGATTCAACTCGTGATCCCGGAGCCATTTCACCAGACCTATACAGAGACTCAAAAGTTGCAGCTTTGGACGGTATCGACCTTCGTTGACTTCGTAAAAAGAAGGCAGCGCTAACCAGGGCCTGTCTTTCCACCTCGGCCCTTTGCAGGAGGGTGAATCTTGGCCCGACGCGCCGTCACGCCCAAGAATTTACAGAGGCTCATTGTGACATCTGACCTTGCCCGCAGCCCATCGCTTGCGCAATCATGGTCCAGGCCGTCACGGTTGGCAGAAGCCAATTCGTCGCGCCCCGAAGTCCCTTGTTTCAGGTATTTTAGTATCTAAGTTCTTTGAAAAACGTATTTTGCGGGGAATTTCCCGCTAACGTGATGATTCCAGAGATTTTGAAAAAAGGGGGGGGAGCTGGTAACCCGTAAATATTCCCGAGTTTGGGCCGATACCCACGCTTAGGGGCATGCATCCCAACTACCCCGCGCAAATTTATTTTTGGTCAGCAATTCACAGATACGCCGAAGCCGGAAGCCCGGGTTGTTAAATTACAAAATTACTCAATTACCAAATTACTCAATGAGGTTGCTCAATCAGCTCGCCACGCCCGCGCCCTTCACATTCGCCCGGATGAACTTCACGATGTCATCCATCGCTGTGCCCGGCTGGAAGATGGCGGCCACGCCGAGTTTCTTGAGAGCATCAATATCCTGATCGGGAATAATGCCGCCCACCAGCACCAGCACATCATCCATCTTGTTCTGCTTGAGCAAGTCCATCACGCGCGGCACGATGGCGTTGTGCGCGCCCGACAGAATCGATAGCCCGATCACCTGCACATCTTCCTGCAATGCCGCGCTCACAATCATCTCAGGCGTCTGCCTCAGTCCGGTGTAAATCACTTCCATGCCGGCGTCGCGCAACGCGCGCGCAATTACCTTGGCACCGCGGTCGTGCCCGTCAAGTCCCGGCTTCGCCACCAACACGCGAATCTTGAGATCAGCCATCGCCTTCATTTAACCACAGAAATACGCGCAAGGTTTCAAAGTTTCAGGGTTTCAAGGTTGCAATGTTAGTGCGCCGAAGCCGTTCTCGACAGCGCCACTGTAACGCCCTGAAACCTTGAAACTTTGCAACTTTGAAACCTGCGTCTAGAGCGTTTTCGTATCCAAACTTTGCCACAAATACCAGCACGCCACGCTGCGGTATGGCTCCCAGCGCTTTGCAATCTTTTCCATCTGCTCCGGGCTGGGCAGCTTAATCTTCCGCTCGCGGCCTTTCCTGGCCGCCACAGACTTCTTTCCGCTGGAGGACTTCTTGGCTGCCTTCCCCCGCTGCACGTCGAGATAATGCTTGTACATCGCCATGCGCACGCCGAAATCGCCCGTCGGCAGCACGTTCTCGCGCTTCAGCGTGAACATCAGAAACATCTGCGCCGTCCAGACGCCAATCCCTTTCACCTGCGTGAGATGCTCGATTACTTCCGCATCCGGCAATTCCGGCAGGCGCGCAAAGTCCAGCGCTCCAGCCGCAGTCTTCGCCGCGAGATCTTTCAAATACGCCGACTTTTGCTTCGACAATCCCGCACCGCGCATCTGCTCGTCGCTCAGCTTGAGGATGCCCTCTGGCGTGAGTGGTTCACCCGCCAGCGCGGCAAAGCGCTTGAAGATCGTCTCTGCCGCTTTGCCGTTCAACTGCTGGTAGACGATCGCCTCGGCCAGGCTGTGAAACTCCGGCGGCCCAAACTGCATGCGGCACGGCCCAATGCGCTCAATAATTGCCCGCATGACCGGGTCGGATTTCTTGAGATGGTTGACAGCTCTTCGCATGGCTTTATATCTTTATCACAAAATTGCGCCTGTGGGCGAATAAAAAACGAATCTACCTTGAGTGGAAAATCACTCTAGTGTGACGGCGGGGCAATTGAGTCCTATAAGGCCGCAGCGCCGCCCACCTAACGCCCTAATCCTCCCCAGACTATTCCTGAAGGGAGCGCAGGCCAGAGGTGGGGATGCGGCGATCCGGTTGTGGAGATTTTCTGGTTAAGTGTGGCGGAAGGAGGGAGACGCCGGTCTGGCGCTTTTGCGCCTGGTATTGCGGCGATGTTTCATGGTACGGCGGACTCGTGGGCTGCGCGAAAGCCTCGCTGGCCTGCAAGGGTACGTAGATATCTTCGAAAATCTGGCGAGGCGCAATGCGCAGAACGCCGTCGGAGGATTCGACGAGGTAATCGCCCTTGCGGCCGGAGTGCGGACGGCCAAGAACGTCGGTGAAGGTGAGGCTGGTGGTGAGTTGCTTGGCTTTGACCAGAAAGCGGGTGCGATAGGTGATCCAGGGCCTTGTTGCTTTCATGAGTGCTGACCGGTTCTCGTCGTTCGATGGTGAATGATGATTGCTGACGAATGCTGCCGATTGGTTCCGTATTTTGTCCCGTGCCGGTAACTGTCTTCGGCCGGTTTGTTCAAACTTTTTGTTGAGGGCGAGAACGAATGTACGAGCGAAAGGGCGCGGGGTCAATTCAATATTTTTGGTGCAGTTGAGGAAAATTATGGCCACGAACTTTCGCGGATCAACCCGGATCAAGGCTCTTGTCGAAGATGTCCCGCTAAGCCGCGTGCAGGGCGGGGGTTCTGTTGGAGGCAAAGTGTGGGGAGAAAACTCTGGGCGCGCGGGAGGGCGGATTGTCCACAGAGCTTGCACAGGAAATGCAGAAAGGACAGTTCTCAATTCTCGGTTCTCAGTTCTTGCCAGCTCACGGAGAACCATGCAAGCAGGCGTTGCTCGAATTCTTGCGGAGCGGTTGCTTCCCCTCGCGCCGCACGTAGAGACAGCCGAGGCGGCTGTCTCTACATGGTTGCGGTGGCAGCGACGATCAAAGTCAAAGGCAGCGGACAAAAGTGTCCGGCCCAGACGAACTACTTAGCGCGCCATTGCCGGTTCCTGGACCGACTTGCCTGACTTGAAGGCCTCGTACCTTGCGTTTACTTCGTCCCAGTTGATTACGTTCCACCAGGCGGCGAGATATTCCGGACGGCGGTTGTTGTATTTCAAGTAGTAGGCGTGCTCCCAGACGTTGTTGCCGAAGATCGGATAAAGGCCTTGCGTGATGGGGTTGTCCTGGTTGGGGGTGGAGATGACTTGCACATCGCCGCCGGGCTTGCCAGCGAGCCAGACCCATCCGGAGCCGAATTGTTTGACGCCAGCGTCGTTGAACTTGGCCTGGAAGTCTTTGAAGTTGCCGAAGGTCTTGGCGATGACCTGGGCGATGGGGCCGGTGGGATCGCCGCCGCCTTTGGGCTTCATGATCTTCCAGAACATGGTGTGGTTGACGTGGCCGCCGCCGTTGTTGCGGACGGCGCCGCGAATATCTTCGGGGATGGCGTTGAGGTTGCGGATGAGATCTTCGGCAGACTTGCCGGCGAGTTCCGGGTGTTTTTCGAGAGCTGCGTTGAGGTTCTTGACGTAGGCACCGTGGTGCATGTCGTGGTGCAGGGTCATCGTCTGCTTGTCGATGGTGGGTTCGAGCGCCGCGTAATCGTAGGGCAGGGGTGGTAGTTCGTGAGCCATGATTTTCTCCTCCAGAGTTCTTATTGTACTGATGACGGGATCAAGGATACGGATTCAAGCGAAGCGGCTTCTCGTTTTTGGAGGACGGGAAGCGGCGTCGCGGTTGCGAGATGAATTTTACACCGCTAGAGTCCCAGCCGTATCACCGCCTCCTTCGCCGAAACGATGGGGATACTCTCGACCATTCGCAATGGGAGCAAGTCCGTCTTATCGCCTGTGATCAACAGGGTGGCGCGTCCGTCCAAAGCGGTTTGCAGGAACACATCGTCGCCCAGATCGGGACTCATCTTGATTTTCGAGGCCAGTTCGACCCGCTCCGTTCGGTAGACAAGATAAGCGGCGATGTCTGCGATGAAGGAATCCGTGATTCTCTTAAATCTCCGAATGCGGGGATAGTCGAGCACGCGCAAATACTCTTCCACAATCGGGTCTGAGACCACGTGGATAACCTGCTTGTTTTGAATGGCGCGAAGAATCTGGGCCGGTGGCCCTGCGCTGGAGATCAATCCGCTTACGAAGACATTGGTATCGATAACCAGGCGCGGCCGGCCTTGTTCTTTTTCCACTTCAGGTTCTTTTCCGGTTTGTTCTTACCGCCTTCAAAGCCTTCGCGACCGAACGCTCCACCTCTGCCGCAGCCACGCCCCGGTTGGCCGATTGCACTTCGTCGATCGACTTCCAGGGATCGATGCTCCTGAGGGCCCGGCGGACGATCAGCGCTTGCGCGAGAATCCCGCTGATGGAAGTTCCCTTGTCGAAAGCCTCCTTAGCGACCTCTTCGTGGACACTGGCGGGAACCCTGACGTGAATCTGGCCGTTGAATGCTCGGGACATGGAATACCCCCAATCGATATACCACTATACCATGGTATACCGTACTCAAAAACGGGTCAGTTTAAGCGATATAGACCACGCCCGACCCTCATGAAGATTTCCGTCGTATGTCCATTTCCTACGGCGTGTTTTCCTAGGAAGGTGTGATAAGTCCTGTCTGCCCATCCAGGGCACGCCTTTTTCACCGTAGCAGCGTTGAACGGTTGAAGAAGCTTTCCAGACTTGACTGCGGCACAGACTTGGGAAGCAAACTCCTTCATGAGGCACCTCAGCTACTTGTGGGACCTTTCTTTGCCGAAGAGAATCGGTTCCAATAGTCTTTCGTAGACCGATTTGCCAACCCCAACAAGCCCTTTCTGCTCGACTCGTCTTGCCGCGGGGAACAATACCCTCTGCCACGTGACATAAACCGCTGCGGCCGCGAGATTTACGAGAATGATTATGAGGAATGCGCCTAGAAGTGGCGCTCCATTTGATCTGGCCACAAGGGCCAAGCCAAGGGCGAGAAATTCGGAGACTGTGAGGAACGCCGGTGAGAGGCGGGATTGCTTCTTCTCGGGTGGCGCAGTGACAAGCTGTTGGCCGCATCCCTCGCAAAAAGCGGGCAACCGAAGATCCTTCAATGCCCGCCCGCATTTGGGGCACGAGTAGTCCGGCATATCAACGCTCCTCTCTACGTAACGCTTACTTCCGTATAAGTCCCATACACCTCGCGCAGGGCCTCGCAAATCTCACCCACGGTAGCATAGGCGCGCACCGCGTCCACGATGTAAGGCATGGTGTTCGCCGGAGAGACAGTTCCATTTGTTCCCCCCTTTGGCTCCTGCGCCGCGGCTTTTTTTAAAGCATCGAGACAGCGTCGCACATCGTCATTCGATCGCCGGGCACGGAGCGCCTTCAGTTTGGCAGACTGCTGCCGCGCCACGCTTTCGTCAATGTAGAGAATGTGGGGCGATTCTTCCTCGACCACAAATTCGTTCACGCCTACAACGATCTTCTCCTTCGCTTCGGCAGCGCGCTGGTACTGGTAGGAGGCCTCCGCAATTTCCTTTTGCGGATAGCCGCGTTCGATAGCTTTCACCATTCCGCCCATCGCATCCAGCTTGCCGAAGTAATCGAACGCGCCTTTTTCCATTTGGAGCGTTAACGTTTCCAGAAAATATGACCCGCCCAGCGGATCGACCGTTTGCGTCACGCCCGATTCATAAGCGATGACCTGCTGCGTGCGCAGCGCGATCCGCGCCGCTTCTTCGGTGGGCAAGGCCAGCGCCTCGTCATACGAATCGCAATGCAGCGACTGGGTTCCGCCCAACACCGCGGCCAGGGCCTGCAACGCTACGCGCGCGATGTTGTTCATGGGTTGCTGCGCGGGCAGGGATACGCCCGCCGTCTGGGTGTGGAATCGCATCAGCCAGGTGCGCTGGTTCTTCGCGCCGAAGCGTTCCTTCATCACCCGTCCCCAAATCTTGCGGGCCGCGCGGCACTTGGCGATCTCTTCGAAGAAGTCGTTGTGCGCGTTGAAGAAAAAACTGAGCCGCGGACCGAAATCGTCCACATCGAGCCCGCGTCGCTGGGCCCACTCTACGTATTCCACGCCGTCGTACAGCGTGAAGGCCAGCTCCTGCAGCGCGGTTGACCCGGCTTCGCGGATGTGATAGCCGCTGATCGAAATCGTATTGAAGCGCGGCGTGAACTTCGCTCCGAACTCGAACGTGTCGATTACCAGCCGCATCGAGGGCGCCGGAGGATAGATATATTCCTTCTGTGCGATATATTCCTTGAGAATGTCGTTCTGAATCGTGCCTGAAATCTTCTTCCAGTCCGCGCCTTGCTTCTCGGCGACCACCAGATACATGGCCCACAATACCGACGCCGGCGAATTGATGGTCATCGAAACCGTGGTCTTTTCCAGGTCGATGCCGCCGAAAAGAATTTCCATGTCTTCGAGCGAGTCGATGGCGACGCCGCACTTGCCCACCTCGCCTTCGCTCGCCGGATGATCGGAGTCGTAGCCCATCAGCGTAGGCAAATCGAATGCCACGGAAAGTCCGCCGCCGCCGTGCTCCAGCAAATACTTGTAGCGCTGGTTGGTCTCCTCGGGCGAGGCGAAGCCGGAGAACTGCCGCATGGTGAACAATTTGCCGCGATATCCCGTGGCATGAATTCCGCGCGTGTAGGGCGGTTGGCCGGGATAGCCGAGATATTTTTCTTCGCTCCAGTCCGCGGGAAGGTCCGCTTGCGTATAAAGGCGTCGAATCGGTACTCCCGAAATCGTCGTAAAGCGGGCTTGGCCGTGCTCGTCGAGATTTAACCCGGTGGGTGAGCCAATCGGCCGCTCGGGAGCCTTCTCGATAGTGGGCGCAAGTACTTTCTCAGCCCAATCCTTTTCGGCGGCCGAAGGATGGCGGTTTTCAAAGACCTCGGCAATGGGACTTTCGGCAACTTGCGGCTTGGACTGCTTCTTCTCCATACGAACCCCAGTGTTCTGTTCTGATGATAGGGAACTGTGCGGCTACGGGCAAGGCTCGAAAGTGTAGTTAGAACGACCGTCGGTTACATCGTCACTGTTGCTTGCGCGAGAGCTCCCACGCCTTGGCGTATTTCCACGACACGTAAACCGCGTGATACAGATGCAGTAGCAGGCCTTCGCGGCCGTCGAGGAAGCCGAGACGAAAGACGTAGTTGTAGACGAACGTTGCCAGCGGACGCAGCACGATGTTGATTGCGCTGAACCGGACCTTGCCCTTCGCCACGACCATCTCCGCGCCCAGCGACGAGTAGCGGTTCATGTGCTCGATGTAGTCGGAGAGCGTGGGGTAGGAGTGATGGATAAGAGCGCCCTTCAGTCGCCCCGATATACCGTCGATAAGTTTCGCGTCCTCGTGCACCACGCGTTCTTCGAATCGCGCCATGCCCTTCCTGAACAGCCGCAGCTTCGGATCTGGCCAGAAACCGCCATGCCTGATCCGACGGCCTAAGAATTCGTTCTTACGTGAGATCCAGAATCCCGTGACGGTCGCGAAGATCCCGCCTTCGGTCAGGCCCTTTTCTCTCGCTAGTTTCTTGAATTCTCGAACACTCTGGCGCGTGATGAGGTACCGGGATTGTTTAGCCCGTTCGAGAAGCTCTGCCTGGTCAGGTCGAGTAGATGGAAAGCGAGCAGCGATTTCTACTGCAAGCGGCTGTTCCACTTCCTCATCCGCATCCAGACTCAGAGTCCAATCCCCCGTTGCTTTATCGATCGCCGAGTTCTTCTGCGCGGCGTAGCCTTTCCATTCCTCGACGAAGACTTTCGCGCCGAATGATTTCGCGATCTCGACGGTGCGGTCGGTCGAGCCCGAGTTGACGACGATGATTTCTCCCTTGCCGCCGCTAACCAGCGCCCGCACGCTTTCGAGCGTGCGGCCAAGGTTGGCTTCCTCGTTATGGGTGATGATGACGACAGACAAGGTCACGGGAGGAAGGATACAACGTCGAGCCTCGGATAGAGAATTGACGGCGAAGTATCTCCCTGGGGGACTAAGATGGTGGCGACTAAGACGGTGGCGGCTGAGGCGATGCCCCCTGTGGTCGAGCAGGCTGCCCGCTTGGGTTCGCATCGTGTCGAGGGGCTACGTAAGGCACGTTCGGCAGATGCGTCACCTGGCCGCGGGTAGCTTCGGCGACGTCGATGCCGGAGTGATCGAGCAGCAATCCCGTGGCGCGATCCAGTTCGATGCATGACTTTTCGTACGCCGCTTTTGCCGAAACCAGATTCGACTCGGACGTGGTCAGGACGGAGGCATCCTGCAAGATCGCGGTTGTAGTGGTGAGTCCGACTTTCAGTTTCTGTTGATCGGCGTCGAGCGTCTGGCGCGCGAAGTTGACCGCATACTGGGCCGCCTGCACGGATGCGCGGTTCTGTCTCACGTCAAATTGCGCGTTGCGCACTTCAATGCGCACTTGATTTTCCAGTTGGTGCAGCCTCACCTGGGCCTGGCGGTATTCCAATTCTGCGCGCACCTGATTGGCCTGCGCCTCGCGATTGCGCAGGGGAATGTTCAGCGTAAGTCCGATGCCCTTGTCGGGAGCGGTCGAGTTCACGAGCTGGTTCAGAGTGCCGCCGTAGCCGACTGAGGTCGCGGTCTGGAACGGCGGCGGGTTTTCGCTTTGGGTGTAGCAGAACTTCGCGCTGGGAGCGGTTGCGCATGAAGGAACGAGCGGATTGATGTTGCCGCCAACTCCCGATCCACCGTAATAAGCAAAGGCATCGAGCGTGGGCAGCATGGCGTTGCGGACTGCTTTGCTGCTGAGGTCGCGGGAATTGAGATCGATGCGCGACTCCACCAGCTCCGCGCGATGGTCGAGAGCCTGATTGATCAGGTCTTGCGTGGGGGTAACGGGCTCTTGCTCGGGAAGCTGCATGGTCGAGGTGGGAATCACGTCGGCTTCGGCCAGCACCGGATCTTCGATGCTGCGGCTGAGCGCGTTCTTCATGAGCAGCTCCTGCAGTTGCAGGTTGTTCTGCGCCAGGATCAGGTTCTGCTGATCGGTTGAGACCGTGCTCTGCGCGCTCACCACCTGAATCGGTGGCACGGTGCCGACTTGCGCCTGCTGCTTGGAATCATCCAGCGCCTTTTGCGCATAGGCAAGGGCTTCCTGCTGCACGCGCACGTTTTCGTAGGCATAGACCAAGTCCCAATACATATTTTCGATCTGATCGACCGTGGTGATGATTTGCAGGCGGAAGGCGACGTCGGAAATCTCGCGATTATTTTTGGCGATGCGGACAAAACGCAGGTTGGGAAGCGAACCAAAGCCCTGCAAAAGGTTCTGCGTGATTTTGAACTGGAAATTCGAGCTCAAGTCGGGGGTCAACAGGCTGGTGGGGTTGTTGGTGGTGACGTGGGTATTATTGAATCCGGCGGTGATGCTTGTGCCCCATTGGAAACCCTGTGTATAGGCGAAGTTGGCGGTGTAGGTGTTCTGCCCTACGACCGGTACAGGACTGAAGACGCTGACCGATTCAGCGTCGTCTTTATCGAGCTGCAGCGTGCTGGTGACGACCGGGTCGAAGCTGGTGATGGTCGAGCCAATGCCGAGCGTGGAGCTAACCAAGCCATTGGTGCCAGTGCCGATGCCGCTGGCCGCAACGGTAGTTCCACCGGTGCCGGAGCCCACGGTTCCACCGAGGCCGCCAACGCCCCCGCCGGGAGTGTTCTGCACAATTCCGGCGTTGACCCCGAGAATGTTGGCGCCGGACTTGGCGCGCAAATAATCGGTGTCGGCAATATTCAGGTTGTACCGGGCGATATCGAGATCGAGATTGTTCTCGAGCGTGAGCGCAACCGCGTCGTCAATCGAGAGATAAATCTTGCCATCGCGCATCAGCGAGTCGATGCGTGGCGAGTTGCCGAGGTTGGGCTGCGCCACTTCCTGCGGCTGGTAGGGCTGCAGAATATGCGGGAAGGCGGAGCGCGGTTTCGAGTAATCCTGCAAATGCAACGCTTGCGGCTGGGCCGGACCTGGCGCTGGCTGCGGCGCCGGAGCCGACGGGACATTCTGCGCCAGCACTGACGGTCGCGCGCAGGCCAAAATTGCAAGAACCGCCAGGAGCTGGGCCGGACGCAAAATGGCCGCGCTCAGTCGGGGCAAGGACATAATTCCTCCTGATAAGAACCGGGTAGAAACGGTTGTGCATCACGCTGACAGCACAAGATAGATTTCGGAAGTTGAGTGCGCAAGTTATCCCGGGCGCCGCTACTCCATCTTAGCGGGATAGAGCCGTGGAAGGCAGTCGCAGATTGTAAAGAATTGTGAGAAAAAATAAGGCGCGGCTCACTCCCGCGCCTGCTTTTTTCGGCACCGTCTACTGAGGCTGCTGTTGAGGAACCGTTGCCTGCGGCGCCACGGACGGCGAATCCTTGCGCGGCGCGATGTAGGGCACGTTAGGGATGCGCGTGACCTGGCCGCGAGCCGCGTCGTCGATGCTGATGCCGGCATGGTCCAGCGTGACGCCGGTAGCGCGGTCGAGTTCGACGCGCGACTTCTCGTAGGCCGCCATGGCCGACATCAAAGTGGACTCGGCCGTGGCCAGCGCGCTCTGTGTCTGTAGCACCGCGGTTGTGGTCGAGGTACCGAACTGATATTTCTTCTGTTCGGCGTCGAGCGACTGCCTGGCATAGTCCACCGCGGCTTGGGCTGAAGCAACACTAGCGCGGTTTTGCTCGACTCCGAACTGTGCGTTGCGGACCTCGATGCTGATCTGGTTTTCGATCTGCTGCAAGCGCATCAGGGCCTGCTGGTACTCCAACTCCGAGCGAATCTGCACTGCCTGGGCGGCGCGGTTGCGCAGCGGAATATTCAGGCTTATGCCGACGCCCTTGTCGGGAGCCGTGGAGTTGACCAACTGGTTGAGGGTACCGCCGTAGGTTGTTGTGGGAGCCAGTGAAGACTGTCCCAGATTGGAGTTGGGATTGGTCGTGGCGCAATAAGGTTGGCTAGCGGGGTCGATGCAAACATTTGCCGGGTTCTGCGAACCGCCCAATCCCGAGCCGCCGTAGTAGGCAAACAGGTCGAGCGTAGGCAACAGAGCGCTGCGCACGGCTCTATTGCTGATTTCGGTGGTGTTGAGCTGGATGCGTTGTTCCACCAGATCGGCGCGATGGCGTAACGCGTCGACGATCAGATCCTGCGTGGGCTGGACCGGTTCACTCTCCGGAAGTTCCATGGTAGACGTGGGAATCACATCGGCGCCCGCCAGAGTCTGGTCGCGCAACGTGCGGCTGAGAGCGTTCTTCATGAGCAACTGCTCCAACTGCAGGTTGGTTAGGGCAATGGTCACGGCTTGTTGGTCCTGGGCCACGGTGCTCTGGGCACGAACAGTCTCGATGGGGGCCAGGCTGCCGATTTCCACTTGCTTCTTTGTGTCGGACAAGGTCTTCTCGGCGAATGCCAGCGATTCCTTCTGCACCCGCGCGTTTTCGTAAGCGTAGACCAGATCCCAGTACATGGTCTGAATCTGATTTACCGTGGTGATGACTTGCAGACGAAACGCCACGTCGGAGAGTTCGCGGTCATTCTTGGCGATTCGGATAAAGCGATTATTAGCGGCAAGGCCAAAGCCCTGCAGCAAATGCTGGGTCAGTTTGAACTGGAAACTGGAGTTCAGATCTGGGCTGACTGTCGTAAAGGCATTGTTGGTGGTGGCCCGCGTGTTGTTGAAGCCCACCAAAAGGTTGGTTCCCCATTGAAATCCCTGCGCGTAAGCAAAATTTCCGGTGGTTGTCCTTTGCAGAGTTCCGGAGAACGGGCTGGTCGGAATGAAATTGGCGTGATCCTCCTGCAGCGTGCCGGTGATCACTGGGTCGAAGCTGGTGACCAGAGGTCCGAGGCCAAGCGTCGAGCCAACCAAACCGCCAGCGCCAGCGCCCGCCCCGCCCGCCCCGAGACTCGTGCCGCCAGTGCCGGAGCCGACCTGGCCGCCGAGTCCGCCGACGCCGCCGCCGGGGGTGTTCTGCACAATGCCGATAGGCACGCCGAGGTAGGAAGCGCCGGCTTTCGCGCGCAGGATATCGGTGTCCGCAATGTTGAGGTTATAGCGCGCGATGGCGATATCCAGATTGTTCTCCAGCGCCAGTGCGATGGCATCGTTCAGTGACAGGTAAAGCTTGCCATCGCGCATCAGGGAATCGATGCGCGCCGTGTTGGCTAAATTAGGCGGGGCCAAATGCCGGGCCGTGTATGGCCCAATCGGGTTGGGAAAATGCGATACCGGCTGCGAATAATTCAGCACAGGAAGCGGCCGCGTTTCCGGGGTATTTTGAAGGACGGGTGCGGCAGGCGACTCCTGGGCCCAACATGCGACGATCAGCGTTCCGAACAAAACTACGGCGGTGGTCAGCCGGATGGTCGAGGTTACGCGTGCGAATGGCATTTACTCATCTCCGTTCATGAGGACTTGGTTCGTTGAAATGTGGTCCATTAAAATCTGGTCGCCAAAATCTGATTTCATTAAGATCTTGCCGCAAAAGGACTTGGCTGTAACCTGAGACAACGGGACTTACACAAAAGAAAGCTTTACTCACACATTAGTACGCAACGTGTGGCTTCGGGGTTCCTGAAAAGCGCAGGTTCCGGAGAAATCCCTTCCCGAGACGTGAAACGCACCAGTATATCCGACGCGGGGGCACCTCTTGCGGGCGCTTCGGGGAGCCGAAAATGATAAAGTGCTCGTCGATGGCCGAAAATCTCCCGTGCCCGCGGAATCAGACGGTTGCACGGAAAAGCCCGGCGCGTGAAAAGACTTGGATGAGCCGGCGCGCGTTTTGGACTCGGAAGGGTGCATGCGCAATCTCAAACTGATTCTCTCCTATGACGGATCGGAATTCGCCGGCTGGCAGGTGCAACCCGATGCGGTCACGGTGCAGGGCACACTGGCCTCAGCCATTGGACGAATCACCGGCGAAAAGGTTTTGCCGCAGGGCTCGGGCCGAACCGACGCCGGCGTGCATGCCTTGGCCCAGGTGGTAACATTTGTCACCGAGTCTTCTGTCCCCACAGCGAACTTCGTGAGGGCGCTGAACGATGTTCTGCCAGCGTCGGTGCGAGTACTGGAGGTGGCAGAGGTTGCGGCGGATTTTCATGCGCGGCACTCGGCGCGGGCCAAGACTTACACATACCGGATTTATCGCGCAGCGATTTGTCCGCCGTTTCTGGCACGCTATGTGTGGCACTATCCATATCCATTGGATGAGCACCAAATGGCGTGCTCGGCCGGAGCAGTTGAAGGCGAACATGATTTCACGTCGTTTGCGGCGGTCGATCCGGAGCGCGGGCGCGAAGGCGTGCCGGTATCGAATCTGCGCCGAATTTTTTCTTCAGGCTGGGAGCGGCAGGGAGATGAGTTCGTGTATACGGTGAAGGGTTCGGGCTTTTTACACCACATGGTGAGAAACTTGGTAGGGACATTTATTCTGGTCGGCAAAGGGACGTTGCGGGTTGCAAATCTAACGCGGATTCTGGAGGCGCGCAATCGGTCCGCCGCTGGCGCAACGGCGCCGGCCAGCGGGCTGTATCTGGTGAATGTGGAGTATTGAACCCACGGCCTGGTGGACAGCGGGCGCCGGGGAGTAGCAATCTACGTCTATACGAGCTTTAGGCTTGCACATGACCACGGAATTACGAGTCGCTGAGGAGCGCAAAGTTTCGTCGGTGAATCCGGCGACCGGGGCAGTTCTGCGCGAGTTGGAATGCGCGAGCGAAGATGAAGTTCGCGCGGCGGTAGCGCGAGCGAGGGCTGCGCAGGCGGCTTGGGCTGAGATCGGCGTGCCTAAGCGTATCGCGGTGCTGCGCGAGTTTCAGCGCAGGCTGCAAGGAAAGAGTTCCGAGATCGCCGAGGCCATCGCGCGCGAGGCTGGCAAACCTGTGGCCGAAGCATTGACCACCGAAATATTGGTGGTGCTCGATGCGGTGCGATTTCTGATCGACCACGCCTACCGGCTGCTCCGCGATGAACCGCTTCCCCACGGAAATCTGGCGACTAAACTCAAGCGCGGTTGGCTGGTACGCGATCCCTATGGAGTGGTGGGAATTATTTCACCGTGGAATTATCCATTTTCGATTCCTGCCACGGAAACCCTGGCCGCGCTGGTGGCGGGCAATGCGGTAGTGCTCAAGCCCTCCGAATTTACTTCTCTCGTGGCATTGGAATTGAGGTCGCTGCTGCATTCGGCGGGCGTGCCCAAGGATGTCTTTCAGGTGGTGGTCGGAGACGGGGCAACCGGAGCGGCGCTGATCCATTCGCGGGGTGAGCCTGGGATCGACAAGCTAATTTTCACCGGCAGCGTGGCTACGGGCAAGCGCATCGCCGCGGCTGCGGCGGAACGGCTGCTTCCCGTGCTGCTGGAGCTCGGCGGCAAAGATCCCATGCTGGTGCTTGATGACGCCGAAGTGGACGTGGCTTCGAGCGCGGCGGTGTGGGGAGCGTTCGTGAATGCCGGGCAGACTTGCTTGTCGGTCGAGCGCTGCTATGTGCATCGCAGTTTGTATGAACCGTTCCTGAGCGCGTGCGCGGAGAAGACGAAAAAACTCCGCGTGGGCCACGGGATGGACCGCGAAACCGACGTGGGCCCGATGATTCACGAGCGCCAGTTGAAGATGGTCGAACGCGCATGTGAAAGATGCAGTGGCGCGCGGAGCGCGGGTTCTGGCGGGAGGCTCGCGATTCGCCGAACTGGGGCCGAATTTCTATAGGCCCACGCTTCTGGCGGATGTGACGCACGAAATGCGCATCATGCGCGAGGAAACATTTGGCCCTGTGCTGCCAGTCGCGGCCTTCGATAGCGACGACGAAGCCGTACGGCTGGCCAATGATTCGGAATTCGGCTTGGCGGCCTGTGTGTGGACTCGCGATAACAGCCGCGGCGAGCGATTGGCACGGCGCATTCAGGCGGGAACGGTCATGGTGAATGACGTGGTTTCGTGTTTCGGCATCAGCGAAGCGCCGCATGGCGGGGTGAAGTCGAGCGGCGTGGGCCGCGCCCACGGACGCTTTGGGCTGGAAGAGATGGTGCGGCTGAAGTATGTGGACGTGGACCTGATGCCCGGGATGAAGAAAGTCTGGTGGTACGGGTACGGCGCCGGTTTTGCGCGGCAGATGGAAGGGTTATTGGATATGCAGTTTGCCCGCGGCGTGGGCGCGCGGGTGCGCGGGACGCTGCGCGCGGCTGGCGTGGTGCTGAGAAAGCCGCTATGAGTGCCGAAAGGCCGAAGCCCGTCACCAGATTGGAAATCCATCCTCCGCTCGCGGCTGACGGAGCCTGGCTGCGCGGCATCTCGCGGCATGTTTTTCGTCTCCTTTTCGTTACCCCGGGAACAAGTGTATCTTGTGTCCATGAACACTCCTTCCAATTCCGATCCGAAGCGCGAATTGTTTCGCCACGCCCTGTCCACACTCGCTTATCGTGCTGGCAAAGCCGTGCGCAATGCACCGGATAGCTTTGCCGAGTTCCACGGCGGCGAGGGCTTGCGCACGCCGAGTCAGATCCTGGCGCACATGGGCGATCTGTTGGATTGGGCGCTCTCCATCGCGAAAGGCAAGCAGGCATGGCAAAATTCGAAGCCCTTGCCGTGGGCAAAGGAAGTGGAGAGATTTTTCGCGGCGCTCCAAAAATTCGACGACTTCCTCGCGTCCGGTGCGGCGGTCGAGGCGCCGCTGGAAAAACTCTTTCAAGGCCCCGTTGCCGATGCGCTCACCCACGTCGGCCAGCTTGCGATACTGCGGCGGTTGGCGGGCGCTCCGGTGAAGCGCGAGAACTACTATAAGGCGGAGATCACAGCGGGGCGCGTGGGCGCCGATCAGGCAGCGCCAAAGTTGGAATTGTGAACGCGCAAGCTCGGAGAAAAAACTACGAGCGGTTCCGGTACAAAGTCGCGTCAACCTGGCGGGTCATCGCTTCCACGTCCAGGCTGATCCCGAGAAACTGTGTAAGTTCCTGCGCAACGGTTTCGGCATTGCGCAGTACCTCGTGGTAGGGAATGCGCAGGGTTTTCACGTAAGCCTTGCTGTCGAGCCAGGCGTTGACTGCACGCAAGTTCTTCTCGAATGACCCAGCCATGAAAGAGGTGTCTGCTCCTGGCCTGACGGTTCCCCGGTGACGCATCATTACTTCCTGCGAGGCCAAAACCTCCGGCAACGGCCTCTCCATGAAAATCACGCGATACTCGTGATCCTCGGGCAGCGAAAGCAGCAGGAGCGAGATAACTTTCACCACCTTGCCCTCGGCTTCGGCAATGCAGGCGGGGTCCTTGGGGAGTTGCTTGATGCGCTCCCACTCGAGATAGCCCCGCGGATTATCCGCGTCCGGCTGGCGTTCGCCATCGGAGAGCACGGGCATTCCGCCGGCGGCCAGCATTTGCATCATCAGCGAAGTGCCCGAACGCGGCAGCCCTGAAACAATCGTGATCATGAATTCCCTTAGCTTTGATTCTTTTGCGGAACTTCCGCGCGGTAGATCGCCTGCCAATGGCCGGCCTTGAAAATGTAAATCGAGCTGCCGTTCATGTGAATGGGAACTTTTTCTCCGTTGCAAGCGGCATACTGTTCGGCTTTGTAGGTGAGCAGGTACGAGTCGGCGGTGAGCGGGAGCACGCCGAAGTCGGAGAGGCCATATCCTTCCACAGTGCAGACTTTCACCGCCGCTTGCTGTTGTTGCAATTGCTGCTCGCGGGAAAATGTGCCGGACTCGCCCCAGAAGATTCCATTCTCCGGCATGTGAGCGCGGAAGTAGGCTTCGTCTTTCGTTTTCCAGGCCTCGAAAAAGCCGGTCTCGGTGCGCACCAGTTCCTGTTGGATGTCGCTGAAACCGCCGGTTTTATTGTGCGGCGTCTGGGCGCTGGTTGGGCACAACAGAAACACGAGCGGCATCAACACTGCCAAGCAAGTCGGCGCTACTTTTTTCGCGGGAAATAACGGATGGTTCATAGAAGCCATTCTGGCGTTAGCCTGCCGGTCACGAGAATAAGGCCTAGCATACGACATCGCGGGTGATTCCGTTCCAGCACAAACGCGGCCTTTCGCTCCGCAGGCAGCCGGGGGCGCCTGTCCCCACATGATTCCGCTCAGGCTCACGCTACACACCATCGATGCCGCTGGCCGTTAGCGGACAAGAGTGTTCAGCCCCACACAAGGCTTTCTCAGAAGATGAACTTCAGGCCGAGCTGGATTTGGCGGGGAGCGAAGGCGGCGTTGGGTTTCAAGAAATTTTGGGGTTGCTGGTAGTAGGCAGGGGAAGGAACTCCGTTGACGTAAACGGTGTACTGCACGAAGGTGGTGGCTTCGGCGGTGAGGCCGTCAGAAGTGATCTCGACGCGCTGGTTGTCGTGGTTGAACAGGTTGAAGGAATCGGCGGTGAACTCCAGGCGGTAGCCGTGGCCGACATGGATTTTGCGCACCAGGCGCAGGTCGGTCGAAGCGTAGTCGGGTCCCGTGAAGGCATTGCGGCTGTAGCCGGGAAGACGGTCGTTGTCGTAGTTGCCGTCCTGGTTGGAGTCGCCGTCGACGGTGGCGTTGACGGGACGTCCGCTGCCGGCGGTGACGATGCTGGAAATCTTCCAATCGTTGAACACGTGGCCCAGGAGGTCGTGTTCGCGGTGGAAGGGGCGAGGCTCGAGCGAGAAGGCAGCGACAAAACGGTTGCGCTGGTCGGTGACGCTGGGACCGCGCTCGGCATTGGGTTGGTAGGAATTTTGCACAGTCGCGGGTTCGCCGGCGACGAGGGCGTCCTGGCCATCGTCGATGGCGTGGGCGTAGGTGTAGGCGAGGCGGAGATAGGTGCCGCGGGCCATTCGGCGGTTGATGGAGAGAGTCGCGCCGTTATAGACGCTCGAGGCGGCGCTTTGAAATTCGTCGATGGAGCCGAGTTGCGCGATCGGCCGGCCGAGCGGATTGATGCAGGGCGGGAACGGGCAGGTCAGCGATTGCGTGTACTGCCAGGTGGCGAAGGAATCGACGGTATAGTAGCCGCCCTGAAAAATCGAGCCGGTGGAATCGAAGATGGGATAGGTGAGCGCCACGGGCGGTGGGAGATTGACGTCGAGCGCGCGGATGAGGTGCTCGCCATGGACGTAGAGATAAGAAACCGCGACGGTAGTGTGGTCGGCGACTTCGCGTTCGAGAGTGAGGCTGGCTTGCTGCACGCGCGGCGTGACGAAGTTCGGAGCGAAGGCGGAGACATCGTTAGTAACGCCCTGGGTGAATCCGGCGGGCAGGCTGCACGAAGCGTTGTTGAGTGGGCAGGTTACGAGCGGGTTGGGATAGATGGGAAAGACCTGGTGGTTGTAATAGTTGGCGTTGTTGAGAAAGATTTGAGCGTCAGTGATGCCGTTATCGGTGGCGATGGCGGAGTTGTAGATCTGGGGGATACGGACATAGAAGAGCCCGTAGCCGGCGCGGATGACGAGGGGATGAGTCTTGCCGACGGAATAGGCGAGTCCGGCGCGCGGCGCGAAGTTGCGAGGGTTGTAAGGAACTTTGCCGGAGGGCGGGAACAGCGGGTTCGAGAGCGCGGTGGTGAAGGTTTGGAGGTCCCAGCGAACGCCGAGATTGACGGCGAGATGGCTGGTGGCGCGGATGGTGTCCTGGGCGAAGGCGGCGTAATCGTTGCTGTTGGGGTTCGAGGAATCTGCGCCGAAGTTTTGCAGATAGTAGTGCGGCACGGCGTGGGCATAGGCGCGGAGGGGCGTGAGCGGGAGTCCGGCTTCCATGGGCTCGAAAGTAAGTGGATCGACCTTGATGGGGTAGAAGAGATATTCGCCGCTTTGCTGGCTGGGGAAGAAATCGTAAATCCAGGTGATGAGCGAGTCGCCGCCGAACTTGAAGGAATGGCGGCTGGTATCGAGGCTGAGGGTTTCGGCGAGCTGGGCGCGGTGTTCGCGCGTAGCGCGGGGGAGTTGGTCGGAGCGCCCGATGCCGTCGATGATGTCGGGAATCTTGATGAGGGTGTTGTTGGTGTTGGTGTAGGACTGCCGTAGATCGCGCGAGAACTGGGCGCGGAGATGGCTGATAAGGCGCGGGCTGAGGCTTGAAATCAGAGAGACCGAACCGGTATCGGTGGAGACATTTTCGGCGCCGTTGTCGGAGATGGAATCGTAGGTGACGGGGCTGGCGGGATCGAGGAAGACGTTGTTCGATCCCCAGTAGCGGGAAGAGTTGTAGCGCACGGCGAGTTGGTTGCGCGGGGAGAGATTGATATCGAGCTTGGCGTAGGCGGCGTTGCCGATTTGCGCGGCGGGGTACGATCCGGCGAGCGTATCGAGTTGGGTGGCTGCGGCGAAGACGAGGGCTTGGTCGCTGGCTTCGTAGTCGCCGGGAGAGTAAGGTCCAGTGCCAGCTTGAGGGCAGAGCTGCATGGCGCCGTTGAGGAATTCGGTTACGTCGGGGACGTGGAAATAGTGCTGATCGAATCCTGCGAAAAAGAAAATTTTGTTTCGCTTGATGGGCCCGCCCAGAGTCCCTCCGCCTTGCTGCTGCCGGCCGTGCGGATTGATGGTCTGCTGGCTCTGCGAAGCCGGCGGACACGGGGGCTGGCTGGGCGGTGGACCCTGTGGCTCTAAGGGCATAAAGCCGTCGGCCGCGCCGAATCCACTGTCGCGGATGTAATACAGTCCGGTGCCATGCCAGTGATTGGAACCGGATTTGGTAACGACATTCACGACGGCGCCGCCGGCGCGTCCGAGTTCAGCCCCGTAGGAATTTGTGGAAACGCGGAATTCCTGCACGACTTCGTTGGAGAACTGGTAGGGGGCGCGATAGAGGCCGCGCGCCTGGGCAAAGAAGGCGTTGTTGAAGTCGCCGCCGTCGACCAGGAAGCTGTTCTGGAATCCGCGCAGGCCGCCGAAGGAGAGATCGCCGTTGGTGGCCGAGGTTAGGCTGCGGGGATCTTGAGTGACTCCGGGAGAGAGCAGCATGAGATCGGAAAAGCGGCGGCCGTTGAGCGGGAGATCGGCAATGGCACGCTCATCGAGCAGAGTGGAGACAGCGCTGGATTTGGTATCGACGAGTTGAGGCGCGCCGGAAACTGTGACGTTTTCCTGAGGGCCGGCGATGGTGAGATGGAATTCGAGTTCGGCGGCCGCGCCGACCTCGACGTGCAGCGGCGGAGTTTCCTGCGGGGACATTTTGTCCGCGACAGCGCGGGCCGTGTAGTCGCCGGGAGGCAGGAGATCGAGCGCAAAGCGGCCTTCGGCGTCAGATGTGGTGGCGTAACGCGCGCCCGTGGCGGAGTTGACAGCGACGATGGAAGCCTGGGCGATGTGGGCGCCGGCGGGATCGATGACGGTACCGTGAATGGCGCCGGTCGCGGCATCCTGCGCGAAGGCCAGTGAGACTAGTAATAATAAAGAACAAGCGAAGCTAGCAAAGAGCGAGGCGCGCGGCATAGGAGTCCCACCTTTGGTTGGGATGAGGCTCGGAAGGCGGTCCTCGCAAGGCTTTACCGGAAGCTATGCAGGAGAATTCTGCGGGAGGTGCCGGATGCGCAGCCTAGGAGCACGCAGCCGGAAAGCTCTTTCGCAGAATGCGGGAAACAAGTCCTGTATAGCATAGGAGGGGCGAAGAAGAGTGTGACAGCGCGTAGTTCTTTTTGGGATGAGTGCCGGAGTGGGAATGGGACACTCTTTGCCTCCGACTGTTCCGATCTGGGAGGGAAAATTTTGATTTCTGATTTGAGATCTTGACAATCGACTGAACTTGTCTAGCTCTTGGTTCTGATTGCAATCCCCAAATCCCGCAGTTGCGCCTCGCTCACAGGCGTCGGTGCATCCACCATCAAATCCACGGCCCGCGCGGTCTTCGGGAACGGAATCACTTCGCGCAAACTTTCGGCTCCGGCAATGATCATTACGATGCGATCCAGGCCCAGCGCGATTCCGCCGTGCGGAGGCGTACCGTATTCGAGGGCTTCGAGGAAGAATCCAAAGCGGGCGCGGGCTTCTTCTTCGGTCATGCCGAGGGCGCGGAAGATTCTGCTTTGCACATCCTGCCGATGAATACGGATCGACCCCGAGCCCAACTCCGTGCCGTTTAGCACCACGTCGTAAGCCAGAGCGCGCACCGCGCTAAGCGGCGATTGCGGGTCGTTCAAAGACTCGACTCCGGCTTCGAGCAGCTTCATATCGCCTTCATGCGGAGAGGTGAAGGGATGATGCGCGGCCATCCATTGCTTCTCGCCCTCGTCCCACTCGAACATGGGGAAGTTCGTGACCCAAAGGAAACGAAAATCGTTCGCGGCGTCGCCGGTCTTCTTGAAAATGCCGTGGCGTTCCGCGTACTTCTGCGCCAAGGCCAGTCGCAACAGGCCAGCCGATGCGTAGATCGCCAGTTCTTGCGGTGTGACTTTGCGGTGCGCAGGCATGGACGTTTGCGGGCCGGCTTGCGCGGAGCCGGCAACCAGCACGATCAGGTCGCTCTCTTCCATGCACGTCTTCTTCGCGATGGCGGCAGCCGCTGCAGGAAACTTATTGCCGATGCGTTTGAAATCTTCGAAAATCTTCGCTCCACCTTTAGCGTGAAACATCGGCTTGATGTCGTCGCGCTCCTTGCGCGAAAGTTCGCCAACTTTCGGCGTGCGGATCGCAATCACCGGCAGATTCGGATTGATGGCCAGATCCTGCAAATTCTCCGCCGTGAAGCATTCGCGCACGTCGGTGAAAGCGGGCAGACGCAGGTCCGGCTTATCGATTCCGTAAAGACGGATGGCTTCGTCGTAATCCATGCGCGGAAACGGCGTCTTGATTTCGGAGCCGGTGGCGCGGAACGCGGCTGTGAGAAATCCCTCAACAACTTCCCACACGCGTTCCGGCTGGGGATAAGACATTTCGAGGTCGATCTGCGTGAACTCGGGCTGGCGGTCGGCGCGCAGGTCTTCATCGCGGAAGCAGCGCACGATCTGAAAATATTTATCGAAGCCCGAGATCATCAGGATTTGCTTGAACAGTTGCGGCGACTGCGGCAGCGCGTAGAACGTCCCAGGCTGCACCCGGCTCGGAACTAGGTAATCGCGCGCCCCCTCGGGCGTGGAGCGCGTCATGAACGGCGTTTCAATCTCGAAGAATCCCTGCTCGGAAAGATAGTCGCGGATGGCCTTCGCAACTCTGTGCCGGGTCTCGATGTTGAACTGCATCGCGTCGCGGCGCAGGTCGATGTAGCGATATTTCAACCGCGTTTCTTCGTTGGTGAGCGCGGTGTCGCTGGGCAGGAACGGAGGGAGCTTCGACTCGTTCAGAATGCGCAACTCTTCGGCCACCAGTTCCACTTCGCCGGTGGACATATTCTGATTCACGGTGTTGGCATCGCGCAGCTTCACCGTGCCGGTCACGGCGATGACATACTCGTTGCGCAGGGCCCCGGCTTTTTCATGGATGGCGGCGTCGCGCTCGGCATTGACCACCACCTGGGTCACGCCCGTGCGGTCGCGCAGATCGATGAAGAGCAGATTGCCGTGGTCGCGGCGGCGGTTGACCCAGCCCATTAGTACAGCCTTCTTGCCTGCGTCGGAGGCGCGCAGCGCACCGCACATGTGAGTTCGTCGCAGATCGCCTAGAAAGTCGAGCAAAGTTGTCCTTGCATTGAGAAAGAGATATGAGTGCTGAACCAAGGATTATAAACGGTGGACGATGGGAAGAGGAGCGTCAGCCCGTGAGAATCGGTCCCAAGGGCTGACGCGAGATCGGATTGCAGAGTTATTTCTTGCTGGCTTTCCCTTCCATCACGTTCGACCACTTGGTTCCATCATTCGACATTTCGTAGGTGAAGTTGTACGACGTGGCCGAGGTCACCTTGATGGTGAAGCGGCCTTTCATGGTCATGCCGCCCATCTTCTCTTCGTTGGTCCAGGTCCAGGTATCGCCATCGAGAACGCCTTTGGAGTCGTCGAATTCGCCGTAGCTGTTGAATTCGCGGTAGGTGTAGGTTTTGTCGTAGGTGGAATATCCCATCACGGACAAGCCCACGCCGCTGCCCATCGAGCCTTTGTAATCCGAGTGGCAGACCAGATAGAAAGCGCCCTCCATCCACTCGCACTTTTCGTTTTCGGTCATGGTACCGCCGGGGCCCATTGCGCTCGGCTTCATGGTGCCGTCCAGGACCCACGAGCCCGCGAATATGTCCAGTTTCTTGAGCTCTGGCCCCGGCTTCGAGGGCGGCATCTGCGCCGCCGCCGCCGTCGCCAACACCAAAGCCGCTGCTAGAATCATTGCAAGTCGTTTCATGCGCGTCTCCTCGTATCGTTATTTGCGGTTTTCTTTCGGCAAGCTCGATATTCTACAACCCCCGCGTCAAACGTCAATTACAATTCTGCCGGACAAATGTCTACCAGTCTCCCCAGTGCGCTGCGGTGGACTGATGGAATTTCAGCTTCCACTGGTCCCCCTGCTTCACCCACACCGAACTGAAATGCTGATAGCGTGGCGGAGGACCCTGATCTTCTTCGGGCGCTTCCCGCACGATCGCATCGTAAGTGACGATTGCGGCATCGTTGCTGAGCGCTACGACCTTCATGTCGTACGGCGTCAGTTCCAGCAGACCGGAGTCGCCCAGATTATCCGCGGCCTCTTGTCCTTCGAGCAGCTTGCCATCGATACCCACCAGGGAAAAATCCTCCGCCAGCGTGCGCTTGAAGAACGCACCATCGTCTTTCTTCTTAGCCTCGATCAAATTTTTTTCGCTGGCGATCACAGTCTGCTCAAACGGATTTTTAGCCGCCGCGGGTGTCTGCGCTATTGCGGCGAGCATGCCTGCCAGAAACAAAACTGCGCACGTCAGCCAACGTACCTTCATGAAATATTCCTCCTAATGAATTGCCGCACACCGTGCTAGTTCGACAGTCCCGGAAGCCCGTCGATGCTACGCTCATTTTTCTGCTCGCGGTAAGCTTTCAAGCCTTCCGGTCCCTTCTTGCGCGCCCAGGCATGAAGTTGTTCGCGCTCTCCCGCATATTTGAAGACCGGGACGCCGTAACCGCAGGAATCGATAACGCGGGTGAGTTCGACCACGATGACAGAGCGGGTGCTGTCGTGAGCCGGAAAGTTCTCTGCGAGGGCGGCGAATTCCGCTTCGTGCGGTTCGACCACACGGCCGCGCCCATACAGGCGGAAAATGTTCGGCGGTCCCTGGAAGGCGCAGAACATGAGAACAATCCTGCCGTTGTCTTTCTCGCGCAGATGAGCGATGGTCTCGACTCCGCTGCCGTTAAAATCGATGTAGGCGACCGTGGTTAGCCCGAGGATGCGGAACGTGTCCAGTCCTTTCGGGGATAAGTTCACGTGCCCGCCGGCATCGAGCGGCGCCGAGGCGGCGAAAAATACATGCTGCGCTTCGATGAAACGCCTGGCCTCGTCGTCGATCATGGAGCGGGTTTTACCCACGGCTACTCCTGAATCCTCCGCGCCAACTCCGCGCGCGGAACTGAAACCTGCTCGCCGGTTGCCAGATTCTTGAGGGCGAACGCCTCCGCTTTCACTTCGTCCTCGCCGACGATCAAAATGTATTTTGCGCCCGCTTTGCTTGCGGTTTCAAACGATTTCTTGAGGCGGAAAGTTTCATCTCCCAAATCTACAATCACATCGTGGCGGCGCAACTCCCGCGCCAGCCGCGCCGCTTCGGCGTTCATCCCGCCGCCAAGCGGAGCGATATACACATCCGGCTTTTTCAGCACACTTTCGACCGGGGCTGATTCCTGCAGCGACATCACCAGCCGGTCCTCGCCAATCGCGAAACCGATTCCCGGAGCGGCCAGGGCCACCCAGAGCCTCGGAAAGCCCGTCGTAGCGGCCGCCGCCAAGGATCGCATTCTGCGCGCCCAGCGCCCCGTGGGTGAATTCGAACGCGGTGCGCGTGTAGTAATCGAGTCCTCGCACGAGGCGGTCGTTCAACGTAAACGGAATGCCGACCTGGGTCAGGATTTCCTTTACCGCTTCGAAGTGCGTGCGGCATCCTTCGTCCAGAAACTGGCTGATGCGCGGCAGAGTGTCGATGATCGGCTGGTCCGCCGGGACTTTGCAATCGAATACGCGCAGCGGATTCGTCACTGCCCGCCGCTGGCAATCCGCGCACATGTTTCCCACCACCGGCTCTAAAGCCCTGCGCAGCGCCTCATTGAAGGCGGCGCGATCATTCGGACAGCCAACTGAATTGAGTTCGAGATTCCAGCCCGCGATTCCCAGGCGATCCAGCAGCGTGGCCAGCATCTCCAACACTTCCGCATCCCGCGCCGGAGACTCGCTGCCCGCCGATGCCGGCCCAATGATCTCAGCATCGATCTGATAGAACTGCCGATAGCGGCCTTTCTGCGGCCGCTCGCGCCGGAACATGGGGCCGATGCAGTAGAGCTTGTTCAGGCCGCGTGTTTCTAGATTGTGTTCGATGTAGGCGCGGACGATGCCGGCCGTGGCCTCAGGGCGAAGTGTGAGGGACTGGCTTCTTTCAGTCAGGCCCAGTCCGTCTTTCCACTTCTGGAACGCGTCTTTTGCGCCTTCTAGAGTGGTCTCGAGTTGCAGGGCAAGCGTTTCGAGGTTTTTTTGCGAGGCTGGCGTGTCCCAGCGGGCGCGACCATCTTCCCACGTGAACATTTCCTTCGCGACAATGTCGGTCTCTTCGCCCACGCCTCGAGCAAACAATTCCGTCGACTCGAAAATCGGCGTACGAATTTCCTGGAAGTTGTAAGCGCGGAACACATCCCGCACCGCCGACTCCACAAACTGCCACAGCGCCGTCTCCGGCGGCAGCAGGTCTCGCGTTCCTCGGACAGCTTTGATCATTTGGTTCTCAGTTCTCAGTCCTGCTGCATGCACCCGCGAAAAAAGGTTCGTCATTCCGAGGAAGCGAGGAACCTCTTTCCTGCGTCCGCAACTACAGCCCGCACTCGCAATCTTAGTCCTCGCCGCGGTTGACGTTTTGCTGAGAACTGAGAACCGAGAACTGAGAACTGATTTCCTCACCGCTCCCGCAAATACTCCTCCGTATATCCCAGATAATTTGTGCAATAGCGCATGATCATCTCATCCTCGCCTTTTTCCAGTTTGCGCCTGAACTTTCCCGGAGAGCCCATCCACAACGACCCGGGCTCGACCACGGTGCGCTCGGCAATCAGCGTGCCGGCGGCGATAATCGACCCTGCGCCAATCTTCGCGCCATTCAAAATAATCGAGCCCATGCCGATCAGGCAGCGGTCTTCGACCGCGCAGCCATGCAGCGTTACCGAGTGGCCTACTGTCACATACTCGCCCACCGTCACGCCGTAGGTATTCTTCATTCCGTGCAGCACGCTGCAGTCCTGGATGTTCGAATGCGCCCCAATGCGGATGGCATAGACATCGCCGCGAAGCACCGCATTCATCCAAACCGACGCGTGTTCGCCCAGCACGACATCGCCGATGATTTGCGCCGACTCGTCGACGTAGCAGCTGGCGGGAATAGTGGGCTTAATCCCTTTGAACGATCGAATCATCAATCACTCCGATTGATTATCAAGAGACAAGAATAAATAGTATCAGCAGTCTCGCGGCCGCCGTCTGCAGTGCGGGGCAAGGAACCCTGCTAGACCTTCGTGCCTTCGCAGCTTTGCCTTCCTGCGCGGCATCTGCGAAACTTGCCACATCTTCTAGAACAACTGAGAACTGAGAACTGAGAACCGGGAACTGGGCCATGGGCCGCATTCACGTACTTTCCGAGCAGGTTGCCAACCAGATCGCCGCCGGCGAGGTGGTGGAGCGGCCTGCGTCGGTGGTGAAGGAGTTGCTGGAGAACGCGCTGGATGCGGGAGCCACGCGCATCAAGATCAGCGTAGAGGCGGGCGGGAAGAAGCTGATCCAGATCACCGACAACGGATGCGGCATGGTGCGCGACGATGCCATGCTGGCGTTTGAGCGGCATGCGACATCGAAGATTAAGAACGCGGAAGATCTGCTGAGCGTGGCCACGCTGGGCTTTCGCGGCGAGGCGCTGCCCTCGATTGCCTCGGTGTCGCGGCTGCGGATGGAGACCTGCGCGGCGGAGTCTGGCGCGCCTGCTGCGGGCACGGTTATCGAGATCAATGGCGGCAAGATGGCGCGCGTCGAGGAAGCTGGGCTGCCCGAGGGAACGTCGATTACGGTGCGCGATCTTTTTTTTAATACTCCGGCGCGGAAAAAATTCTTGAAGGCGGAGTCGACCGAGCTCTCGCACATTGCATCGCTGGTGACCCATTATGCACTGGCGCATCCGGAAAAACATTTCGAGTTGCACTCGGCCACCAATGCCATGCTGGTGGCGCCTCCGGTTTCCGGATACAGCGAGCGCGTGTATCAGGTATTTGGCAAGGAAACGCTGGACCAGTTGATCGCGGTGGCGGCGGTGCAATCGCTGGAGCATGTGGGATTGCCGCAACCTCCGCCGTGGCGGAGGGCGGGGAATGAAGGCGACGCCGGACCTATCGATCCCGGCGAGATGCGGCTTCACGGATTCGTTTCGAAGCCCGAGATTCAGAAGCTGAATCGCAACTCGATTTATGTGTTCGTGAACGGACGATTGATCCGCGACCGGCTGATCCAGCATGGATTGACCGAAGCCTACCGCAACATCATTCCGCCGGCGGTGTATCCGGTGGTGCTGCTGTTTCTGGAATTGCCCGCGGGCGAGGTGGATGTGAATGTTCATCCTTCCAAGACCGAGGTGCGCTTTCGGCAATCCACCGTGATGCATGACTTCGTGCGGGATACGGTGCGGGCGGCGCTGATGAAGGCGCGTCCGGCGCCGCAGTTTACGACGGAAATTCACGCGCACGCGACCGCGAGCTCGGGGCTTACGCCGGGAGCGCGAGAGTGGGAACCGCCTTCCGACTTGGCTTCCGCGTCAGGAGCGCCGGCGCGCCCGTTCTATGAGCCGGCGGGCGGCGCCGGGTTTGCTCTGCAGGCGCCCGCGCCTCCGCCAGTTTCCGTGCGATTTCAGTTCGAAGGCGGAATCGCGGTGGAGGCAAATGCGGCGATTCCTGTGGCGCGGGGACTTGAATCTCACTTCGTCGAAGCGATTCCGGATAACGGCTGCGCTCCGGCGCTCGAGGTTCGTGAAGAGGAGCCGACGCTCGATTCGCTCTCGACCCTCCGCCCCCTGGGGCAGATTCGCAATTCGTTCATTCTCGCGGTAAACGAGGATGGATTGTGGATCGTCGATCAGCACGTGGCCCACGAGCGCGTGCTGTTTGAACGCATCCTGAAGCAGCGTGCGGCGCACAAAATGGAAAGCCAGCGCCTGCTGATGCCCATCGTGCTGGAGCTGTCTCCGGCGCAGCAGGCGGTGTTTGCCGAGATCGCCGGCGAACTCCAGCACAACGGATTCGAGGCGGAGCCGTTTGGCGCGCGCAGCGTCGCGGTGAAAGTTGCGCCGGCCGGAGTGGATGCGGCGGCAGTCGAGCACATGCTGCACGAACTGCTCGATCAGATTTCGCGGGAGGAGCAGTCGCTGAATTTGGAAAAGATCCGCGGCCGCATTGCCGCCTCCATCGCCTGTCATGCCGCCATCAAAGTCAACATGCCGCTCGAGCAAAACAAAATGGAGTGGCTGCTCGCCGAACTTGCGAAAACCGACCATCCTATGTCGTGCCCGCATGGCAGGCCGGTGGTCCTGCGGTATTCTGTAAAGGATATTCAGAAGGCGTTTAAGAGAATCTAGCTCTCAGCGGTCAGCTTTCAGCTCTCAGGAAAAGCGGCAGTGACGGCGCCAATTGCTCTTCGCTGAGAGCTGAAAGCTGACAGCTGTCTCCATGACCGAGCAGGACCTGCAGCAACTGCGGCGCGAGAAGTGGCGGCTGGATGGCAAGCCCATCCGGACCATCGAACAGGCGCGCACGTTCGTCGAAGGTGTGGGATTCTGCCTGATGTATCCGGTACGGCCTTCGATGCCGGTGCCAACATTCATCGGCGCATTCGTAGGATCCGACAATCGTCTGCCGACCTGGCAGCATGCGTACTCCGATCCGCGGGCGGCCCAGGCGACGGAACTCATGGTCCGGCTGCTGCGCGAGCGCTCGGCTTACGAGGCGAATATTTTTGAGGAGAACAATCCCTTCCTCGTGGCGGCGTCAGCCTTTCCTTATTTCTATGCGCTGGTGGGCCAGCGCAATCCCAAGCTGGCGCCGAAGCAGGGGCCGCGCTCTCCTTATTCGCCCCTGGCGTGCGATGCCTTTGAACTGATCCGCCGCGATGGGCCGATCTCGAAGCAGAAGCTGCAGGAGGCCTTGGGCGGCAGCGTCTCGCTGGCAGCGCTCGACAAGGCGCTGGGCGAGTTGTTGGCGAAGCTGCGTATTACGCGGGTCGATTACAAGGCCAGCGAAGGTTCTTATTGGGACGTGCTCTACCGCTGGTCGCCGGATGCGGTGCGCGAAGGCGTGGGATTGTCGGTGCAGCAGGCGCTTTCGGCGTTGTTGTCAAAATATCTAGACTGCGTGGTCGCCGCAGAACCGGCGGAACTGGAAACCTTCTTCGGGAAATTCGTGGCGCGCTCGCGCGTGAAGGAAGCCGTAAACGCGCTGCTGGCGGCGCGCGAATTGAGCTTTGTGCATGTGAGTGGGCGGTCGATGTTGCAGATCACGCCGGAGAAGGAAGCCGCGGCGGCGACAACCAAGCCGCATCGCGCAGCGAAGTAGCCGACGGTGTCCTTCCCGCGCTCCGTGTACAATCTAGTCGCGAAATGACCGAGACCTCCGACGCCCTCCACACTCCACGCAAACTGATCATCGCCATTGACGGCCCGGCGGGCGCAGGCAAGAGCACCATCGCTTCCCGGCTGGCCCGCAAGCTCGGCTACGTCAACCTGGAGAGCGGCGCGATGTACCGGGCGCTGGCGCTGCGAGCCATTGAAAAAGACGCATCGTTCGACGACGAAGCCGTGCTGCTGAAGTTGGCGCAGGAGTCGCGCATTCAGCTGGAGCCGGCGTTGGGAGGGAATCGTACGCTGCTCGATGGCCGCGACATTTCGGCGCGCATTCGCGAGCGCGATGTGACGGAGGCGGCATCGCGAGTGTCGGTGCATCCCGCGGTGCGGGCGTGGATGGTGGCGCGCCAGCAGGAGATGGGAGCGGGAGGCGGCGTGGTGATGGAAGGCCGCGACATCGGAACGAAGGTTTTCCCCGATGCTGACCTGAAAGTCTTTCTGGACGCCGATCCGGTGGTGCGCGAGCAGCGGCGCATGGTGCAGCAGAAGATCAAAGGCGAGGTAACCGCGAACGCCGCGGCGGACTTGCGGGAGCGCGATCACCGCGACCGGACTAGGGCAGCTTCTCCGCTGCTGGCGGCTGATGACGCGGTGGTGATCGATTCGACGAAGCTGGGTGAGGACGAGGTGCTGGCGCGGGTGGAAGAACTGGCCAGGAACAAATTGAGAGATTGAGTCATTGACTCATTGAATCAATGACCCAATTCTTCTTTTCAGTTTTCTCTCGGTTCCACTTTGGCCTTCGGTGCGGGCAGGGACTTGGCCGGCTTCGCCGGAGTTGCTGGAGGCGCGGGGATTGCCGGCGCAGCGGTCGCGGAGGCCTTGCGGATCTCGATGCCGTCGTGCTCGTTATTGATCACGATGTGGGAAGCTCCACTTCCCACGCTGCCGCTGGCCGTGGCCTCGTGGTCTCCATTCTCGATTTTCAACTCGGGAAAGTCCGACTGGATTTCGCCGTCGCGAGTGCGCGCATCCACCCGGAACCCGGCCTTGTCGGGCACGCTTAACTGCACGTCCCCGTTGCGGCTGTCGATCTGCACGTTCCCCAGCGAACGCATCGCTACGTCAATGCCGCCATTGTTATCCTGCAGGCGTACATCGCCGGAAACTTCCGTTAGGCGGATCTGCTTCGAGCGCGTGGTCAAGTGGACGGGACCGGTGATCCGATCGGCGTGCAGGTCATCGGAATCAAGATCGAGTTCGCCGTCGAGGTGCGAGAACTCCATGTCGGTGCGGGACGACTTGAAGCCGACATTCTTGCCAATGCGGGCGAGTTTGACGCTCTCCTGGAATTCGCCGTCCAGTTGCACTGAGCCCTTCACGTCCATGACCGAGACCTCGTTCAGACGGCCGTCGATATGTACGTCGCCACCAATCCGTTCCGCCTTAGCGGAACTTTTTTCCAGGGTCAGCTTGACGTTGCTGGTAACGTCTTCCACGGAAACGTCGCCGTGCTGGTTGTTGACCTCCACTTCTCCGTCGCGGCCGGTGACGGAGACATCGCCGCGGCGCGAAGTGATGTGCAACTCCATTTTGCGCGGGACGGAAATGTCCAGATCGCTTTGCACCGGGTGGTCGCCGGCGGCTTGAGTCTTGGCGTCGAGGATTACCACATTGCCGGCGAGGGTAATTGTCGGCGCAGCCTGCTTGTCGTATTTGTCGGCATCACTCTGGTTTTCCGCGCCCACGCGCTTGCGGACTACCACCGTGATTTTGTTGTCGTTGGCCACGCTGACCCGGACCGCGCCGTGATCGTCGTTGACGCGCAGGCTGGTGACCGCGGCCGGCAGGTCCCGTTCGAGATGGTCGTCGAAGTTGAAGGTCTCGCCGAAAAGGTTATCCAGATCGCTGTCGTCGATGTTCATGTTGTCGCGGATTTCGCCCCAGTTGAAGCGCGAGGCCTGAGTGGCGATGAGGCCGCAGACCACGATGACGATGACCAAAAAAATTCCGCCTGCTCCGATGCCGCGTGCCGGCACGCCATCGCGTTGGGCTTGCTGATACTCGATCAGCTTGATTACGCCCCACAGGATCAGCAGCGCGGGCCAGTAGTGAGCGAACAGATATCCCAGCCGCCCCCAGGAAATCATGTGCAGGTTGCCCATCAGAAAAACGACGCCCAGGATAATCAGCACAAACGGTCCGGCAAAAGAGCGGCGGTGATGGCGCGGTGGAACGGGGGTTGGAACCGGGTTTTGAACTGGGCTAGACATGGTTCACCTCCCCGGAAGAGGACGTAGGTCCCGGACTGGAAGATGGCGGTGGCGGAGGCGGCGCGGGTGCCAGGCGATCGATGTGCCCGGCGGAAGAAGCATTACTCTGCAGCAGCTTCACAATGCCAACCACCAGCAGGATCGCGGGCCAGGTCCGGTCGAATTCGACGACATTCAGGCTCTGGAGCAGGAACAGCGTGCCAATTGTAACCAGAATGGCCGGACCCATAATTTTGCGCATACGGCAGCGGCCGCAACCACAAGTGCGGTACCCTACGAATTTGCGCAGGCGGCAGCGATCACAAGTGCAGCCCACGGGGTGAACTCCGATCATTCCCCACTGCCTGGCGAACATCCATCCTCCCAGGAAGATCAGAATGAGCGGCCAGAAACGGTCGAGGCCGAACTCGAAGACGTTCATGGTATGCAGCAGGAAGAGAACACCCAGTCCAATCAGGATTACCGCCGCGGCGGGAATATTCTTGGACTCGCCTTTTTCTCCCATGCTGAACGCTTGTCCCAATCCGTAAGGATCGGGCGCGGGCTGGCCCTCCTGAAGAGCACGGGCCGTGCGCACCGCATCGATGATCTGGTAGACGTAGAAAAATGCGATACCGATGCCGAAGACCCAGTCCCAGCGGCCGGCGTGATCGGACGCAAAAATCAGCATGGCGAAGATGAGCAGGTGTGCCAATCCCTTGGCATATTGCGAGCAATAGACGGCGCCAACACCGAAGGGAAAGAATCCAGCCAGGATGCCGGCGACTGCGGGATTCGGGCCGGAACTGGACGAAGGCCGCGCGCCGGCCGCCGGCGTCCCCACCGGCGGATAAACCGCTTGCGGTGGCACGAACCCGGCTGCCGGGGCAGCGCCTTCCAAACGGGCTGCGAGACAAGGCTCGCAGTACACGACTCCGCGGACGTCGCGGGTGCAGTTGGCGCAGAGCGGCTTGCCGCAGGTGCGGCAAAACGCCACTGCGGAAATATCGCTGTGTGTAGAGCAGTTCATACGAACCTCCTGTACATGGTCACCGACACTTCAGGCAGTTCGTTTACAGATGGACCCAGAGGAGCGCGGGCCAGAATGAGATGGTTCTCGGTCTGGCTGTAGTTGCGCTCCTGCTTCTGCTCAGGCTGTTGTGTTGTGTCGTTCTTGTGATCTTTCTTGGCCGGTGCGGATTCACCCGTTGGGCGTTCGGCGGGCGTGACGTTGCGCTTGAGTTCGCGCACCCGCGATTCCACCTCATACACGAACCGGATGTTTTCGTAGTACCGGACTACGCGGGCCTGCGCGTTGTAATACGTGTGCCGTACGGCGGCGGGACGCAAACTCACCTGGCGCAAATCGGCGGGTTTTACGCCGAGCACGCTCAACGCCACCGACAGCGAAAAGAATGCCATGCCAAACGACATGGCAAACCGCGGCTGCCGCACCGTCTCCCAGATGGGTTGCATCGCCGCCGAGGCCCACGCCTGCGCACTTTCCCAGCGAGCGCCCAGCCATGTAAAGCCAGGCCGCGGCGCAGCTACGTTCCCCCGCAGGCGTTGGCTGTCAACGCCCGTTGTGGATGCCAGGATATTCGTAACCAGACTGACTGGAGGCTCCACCTCCGTGAGATCCTTCAGCCAGTTGCGGCCCGCCTCGACTTCGGCGAGCAGCGGCCCGCACGCGGAACAACTCCGCGCGTGAGCCTGGAAGCGGTCGAGTTGAATGCCCGTCAGAACGCCATCGAGCGCGTCCGTGAGCAGGCCGTCAAACTCGTGACACTGCATTCCGTTACTGGTTTGGTCTGGCATCACATCACCTGCCTATAGGTACGTTGTAAAAGGCGGGCAAGTTCCGCCCGGCCACGATTTATTCGAGATTTCACAGTTCCCTCCGGAACCTTCAAAGCGGTTGCGATTTCACGGTAGTCCATATCCTGTAAGTCCCTTAGAATCACTGCCTCACGGAGCTCTGGCGAAAGCTTGCCCAGCGCCGCATGAACCGTTTCTCCCACCTCCCGGCGGCGTACGTGCTGGTCGGGAGGCGCGGATTGGTCCTGAATTTGCTCACTGAGCGGCTGCGCGTCTTCGTGCGAAGAAGACGCCGCGTCGAGCGAGTCCGTAATGCGGTCCTGCTTGGTCTTGCGGAAATGATCCACCAGCAGGTTGCGCGTGATGGCGGTCACCCACGTGACGAACGCGCCCTTCGAGCTGTCATAGCTCGCCAGCGTGCGGTACATCTTGATGAAAACTTCCTGCGAAAGATCTTCGGCGTCGTCGGCCGATCCGGCGAAGCGGTAGCAGATGTTATAGATACGCCGGTTATACGTCTGGACGATTTCTTCCCAGGCAGCCGCATCGCCCGCTACACAGCGGCGCACCAGCATCGCAACTACCTGGACGTCTTCCATTAAGAGACTCTAGGACCGGCGAAAGCTCAAATGCCGACCGCTTAAATCAAGCTTGTCATTCCGACCGCAGGGAGGAACCTGCTGTTTCCCGCCCAGGGCACGGCTGCCCCCACAAGACAGTACGCGAATGTAGACCCGTAAGTTCGCGGATCGAAGTATGTTGAAACAGGGGCATTGTAGCAGCGAAGGAAAAGGATGGTTTCAGCCGCCGCGGAAACTCCTCGTTTGCTGGTCGCGGGCAAAGTTGCTTAGACGGGTTCCGTCGTGATCTCTGTACAGGAATAGCCAATCGTGTCCGATAGAATAAATGTAAAGTGTGGTTGCTCAGAGTCTTGGTATGCTGGGGAACATCGATGCCCAGAGACGAGAACATAAGGGCCATTCAGCTGGCTGCCAAGCAGTACAACGCGAGGGATATCGAAGGCTACCTGTCGCTTTATGACAGGGGTGTTGCGCATCACGGGTTCGGCAACATAAAGCGTGGTGTCGGGGGGCTGAGAGAGCATTTCCAGCAGATTTTGCTGGGATTTCCCGACCGGAGAATCGATAGTCAGGATATCTTTTGCAACGTCGAGAAAGTGGCTCACCGGTATACGTTCTATGGAACTCACAAAGGGGATTTCATGGGGTATGCCGCCACCAACAAGTTCGTCGTCGCCCCCGGAGTGCTACTTCATCGGTTCGAGCGTGGACAGTGTGTCGAGGTCTGGCAGCTGATCGACAACGCGCGGTTTCTGGCCGCGATCGGCGCCATCCCCAAGCTTGCCAAATCGCGCGCGGACGCTGCATCCATTGCTGGGGAATGAACTTCACGGCCGGCAGCCACCCCCCGCGCCCCGCTGAGGGGAAGCGCAGGGAGGAAACTGCTGCTCCCGCCCGGACCACACCTTTCCCCACAAGACAGCACGCGGATGTAGTCCCGTAAGCTCGCCGGCCCACCGGCGCCGCCGCAAGTTATTCGAAACAGGGCATTGTAGCAGTGGGGGAATACCTGCCACCGTGCTACGCTCTATCGGGCGGTGGCGTCGTGAAAGAATTCGTCCCTGCAGTTGCAGCGATCATTGCTGGTATCTTTGCAATTGTTTCCCCATTTATCACCTGGAAGCTTAAGAATGCCAGCGACGAACGAGCGAGACTGGCGGCACTGGACAAAGATCAACGAGACGAGCTTAAGCATCTCCTCACAGATATCCATGTGTTGTTCGAGCAGGCAATCAGCCAGGTGTTGCGCAAAGAAGAATTCGCGTTAGGGCGAGAGTTCAGCGAGGCTAACGCAAAGATTCACTTATTAGCACCAGAGGCAATTGTTGCCCAGTACTCTAAAGTGGCTATTTTGCTTGAGGAGTGGTCGCGGCTGCACTACAAAGCTACGCCGCGACAGTGGAAAGTCGGGGAACAGACCATCACCGTTCTTCAGGCTCCCGATCCAACCGAAAAATACAAAGAGCCAGAGAGGGAAGCCCACCAAAGGCTTCAGCGGGAGTTGGACGCGCTCATTGAGCTTATGCGTATAGAGCTGGGAGCTGGCCATTCGCTTGGACGGTTAAGCAACGTCGCGGGTACGCCCGGAGAGAGTCGGGGGCGGCAAGAGGTCAACTAAAGATGTTTGCCGAAGAAGAGCAGCACGAGGAACCCTGCGCAAACCACCCAGACGATCCAATAGTTCTGTTTCATCCAAGCGCCCCGTGTCGGATACCTCCACTCGTAGTCGGTGTAGAGCATCTTTCCTGCGAGGAACGCACCGACCTCATAGAATCCAAGCCCGATCTCGCAACGCACTAGAAGATCACGTACGGCGATTCTCATATCGTGCAGTTCGTTAATGGCATGTTGTCCGACACCTACGATTACAAGTGCCACCAGACAGAAATATGCCTTTTGTGGGTTGTCAACATCAATACCACCTTTGGACAACAGTGTTCCTGCTGCGCTGAGAATGCCGAGTATCAGAGCAATGGTCTTGTTTTGGCGGCCCTCAATACGGTTCAGTTCCTCTACGTGCTTCTTATATGCCTCAAGGAGCGCGGCCGACGGCACCGGTGGCGCAGGCTGCTGCGCAGGGTGAATCGACTTAGGATCTGCTGCCTCTAGAGGTCGGCTCATCTCATTCACCTTTCCCAACCTTAGGTCTATCCGACGTTAGGCCGCCGTGATCGTGACGGATTCAGATTATAGGCCCCGCTGAAACCAATACACTACTCGCTGATGAAGTAATTCACCGTACGCGCCAACTGCGGCGTCACCCCGAAAAATTCGACAAATCCTGTGACATCTAACCTTGCCATCCACAGCCCCAACCGCCGACCATATTCGCGGAGGCAGTGCGCGATGGTGAATCGCCGCCAATCACCAGCAAGTCCTCTGTTTCACGTATTTTGAGACCTAAGTCTTTTGGAAGGCGTATTTTGCGGGGAATTTCCTGCTAACGTGATGATTCCAAAAGACCGGGTGAGGTAGGGGTAGAGCCCAGCAAGAAGGCAAAATGCAACGAGCGACCACGTTGGCCGTTAACTGAGAACTGAGACCCGAGAACTGAGAACTCGGTGCAAGCCCTTTGCTTCACGTATTTTGATACCTAAGTCCTTTATCGGACGTATTTTGCAAGGAATTTATTGCTAACGTGATGATTCCAAAAGACCGCGTGAGGTAGGGGCATCCCAGCAAGAAAGCAAAATGCAACGAGCGACCACAGTTGGCCGTTACTGAGAACTGAGAACTGAACCTAGCCTACTCGCTGGTGAAGTAGTCCACCGTCACCGGATTTTCAAACAGCGAGTAGTCGCGCGTGACGACCGTGATGCCGCTATCGGTGACGAAGTAGCGCGAGCGGTCGGCTTCGGTGTCGTAGCCGATGGTAGTGCCTTCGGGCAGATGGACGTTGCGGTCGATGATACAGCGCCGGATGCGGCAATGGCGTCCCACCGCGACGTGCGAGAACAGGATGGAGGCGTCGACTTCGGAATAGGAATTCACGCGCACGTCCGGTGACAGCACGGAATTCTTGACCATTCCGCCAGAAACGATGCAGCCGTTGGAAACGATGGAGTCGAGCGCGCTGCCCATGCGTTCCTTTTCCGCGAAGACAAACTTGGCCGGCGGATACTGCCGCTGATGCGTGCGGATCGGCCAGTCCTGATCGTACAGATTGAAGATCGGTGACACCGAAACGATGTCCATGTTGGCTTCGTAGTAGGCCTCGAGCGTGCCCACATCGCGCCAGTAGAGCGCCTCTTTCTTGTTTTCGTCGAGAAAGTCGTAGGCGAAGACGCGATAGTCGTTGACCATTTTCGGAAGAATGTCCTTGCCGAAGTCGTGGCTGGAACTCTGGTCCTCGGCGTCTTTCAGCAACACTGGGATGAGGACGTCGGCATTGAAAAGATAGACACCCATGGATCCCGCGACTTTGTTAGCGTTCCAGGGGGAACGCAGTTCGGTCTTGGCGGGCTTTTCTTCGAAGCCGTTGATGCGGGCATCCTTGTCGACATCAACCACGCCGAAACGAAAGGTCTCCGCAGGATCGATCTGGATGGTGGCGAGAGTGACGTCGGCGGCGGACTCGAGATGCTGCTTCATCATTTTGCCGTAATCCATTTTATAAATGTGATCGCCGGCAAGAATCAGGACGTGCTTGGGCTGCTCGGATCCGATGGAATAAATGTTCTGGTAAACCGCGTCGGCGGTGCCTTGATACCACTGATCGCTGACCCGCTTCATGGGCGGCAGCACTTCGATGAACTCGCCCACTTCGCGGCCCAGAATGTTCCAGCCCTCGCGGATGTGCCGGTTCAACGACAGAGCTTTGTATTGCGTCAGGATGTAGACGCGGCGCAGATCGGAATTGAGGCAGTTGGAAAGAGTGATGTCGACGATGCGATACATTCCGCCGAAGGTGACGGCAGGCTTGGCGCGGTCGCGCGTAAGAGGATACAGGCGCTCTCCGGCGCCGCCGGCGAGAAGGACTCCGAGCGTGTCTTTCATCGGACTGCCTCTGACTTTCGAACGGACTGAGTTCCGTTCTCCGCTGCCAGGAAAACAGTAGATGGTAGCACAGGGCGGACGGTTGCCGTGTGGCTGGAATACGGGTCCGTATAATACTCGGGACGTTCGCCATGTTCGGTGTACGAGGAGTGTAGAAGGATGTCGGCAGGTTCGACGAAAAGGATGCCGCCGCCGGCGGGTTGGCAAGGGAACCCCAGCGGCGACCAGGCCCTTGGCATGGACCGGAGCATTACCCGCCGTGACTTTCTTAATTCGACCCTGCTGGCTTCGGGAAGTTTGCTGTTGAGCCCGATCTCGCCGTCGCAGTTGCTGGCGGCGGGCACGCCGGATGATGGCTGGACCGGATACGGAGGGGTTGGGGACTACGCGAATTCGAATGGAAACACGCGCGCGGTGCTGGAGGCGGGGCACCAGATTCGCGACGGAATTTTCGAGAATGCGCCCGCTAACGTAATTGACGCCGGGGAAACCTATGACTGCGTGATCGTTGGCGGGGGCATCAGCGGACTGGCGGCCGCGCTGATTTTTCAACGGCAGGCGGGAAAAGGCAAGACCTGCCTGGTGCTCGACAACCATCCCATTTTCGGCGGAGAAGCCAAGCGCAACGAGTTTCTGGTGGATGGCCACCGGCTGGTAGCGCATCAGGGGTCGGCATTATTTCAGGTTAACTATCCCCGCAGTTTTGTCGAGCAATTCTACGAATCCATCGGCCTGAAGGCTCCGCGCCTCGAATATCAGAAGTGGGGCGGATCCGGGCCAGAGATACCGCTTACCACTACGCCATATCTTGGATCGGCACCGTATGGCCTGTATTTCGGAGCGAAATTCGGCCAACCGCAGGGACTGTGGCTGACCGATCCCTGGGGCAAGAAATTGGAAGGAGCTCCGATTTCGGCAAAGGAGCGCGAGGAACTGCTCAGGTATCAATCGCCCGACCAAGGGGCCGCGCAAGTACCGCAGTATCGCGGTGACGCCATCTCACGGCGGCTCGACACGATCACGCTCGAGGACCACTTAATCGAGCGTTACGGGCTCAGCCGCGAAACCGTCCGAACATTTCTCTCGGACGAAGGGGGAGCGTTCGGTCTGGGCCCTGACGCGCTTTCCGGCTATACCGCGTATGCCTTCGATGGGCTCGGTGCCTTGGCCGATGCCGAGCCGCAGATGTTTCCCGACGGCAACAGCGGCATCGCACGGCTGATTACGAAGACGCTCATTCCGGAATCGATCGCCGGCCAGCATTCCCTCGAAGACGTGTGCCGCAACAGCGTGAACTTCGCTGCCCTCGATCGCGCCGGGGCGGCCGCCCGAATTCGGCTGGACTCGACCGCCGTATGGGTAAAACACGAGGGAGACCCGGCGAAATCAAAGTTCGTCAACATTGCCTACACGCGTGGCGGAAAGGTCTACGGCGTGAAGGCGCGCTCGGTGGTGATGGCAGGCGGGAGCTGGACGACGAAGCGCATTGTGCGCGACCTTCCCGACGATCGCAAAGCGGCCTACTCCCAGTTTTATCGCTCGCCTTGCATGGTGGCCAACGTAGCCGTGCGGAACTGGCGATTCCTCTACAAAATGGGGATTTCCGGTTGCCAGTGGTTCGAAGGTCTGGGAACTTACATGCAGGTCCGCAAGCTGGCGCTTTGCGGTACGGATTCGCCGACGATTGGACCTGACTCTCCAGTCGTGCTCACTATCAAAGTGCTGTACTCACATCCCGGGCAAACCACCGAGCAACAAGGCCACATGGGCCGCGCAGAAATGATTTCCACTCCGTTCCGCGAGTACGAGCGGCAGATTCGTCAGCAGCTTACGGAAATGTTCGCGCGGTCGGGCTTCGACGCTTCCCGCGACATCGCCGGAATTATCTTGAACCGTTGGGGTCACGCATACGCCAGCCCGGCTCCGGGATTCTACTTCGGCAAAGACGGCAAACCCGCGCCGGGAGAGCTTCTTCGGGCGGCGCCATTCGGAAGAATCGCTTTCGCCAACGTGGATCTTTCCGGAATGCCCGATCACAAATCTTCGATTCTCGAGGCGGATCGGGCGGTGGGGCAGTTACTGGATCAGGTGTTGGGCGAGTGAATCGGAAGGAAAGTCGAACTAAGAGCATCGCCAGTTCCGGCGGAGCTTCGCTCCTGCCGGGACAGCCGAGGCCGTGCCTTGAAAAGTGACGGCTTTGGGGCCGAACCAGGCTTCATATTCCATGACGACGATGCGGCTGTTCGCGTCAACGATGAGGGGGCCAGCGGGCGCCGAAGATGAAGCGGACGCCAATGTGGACGCGAGGAGAACGGCGAGGGTAGCTGAAACGGTCTTCATCGCAACCGCATTGCGCTTCATGCACAATGTAACCCCGATCTCAGGAGAAGTTTCGGCATGGGGAAACCAAGAGCCGAAAACGGAGATTCCGAGCGGACTACTTTTCTTCCTCGATTTTGATGCGAAGAGACTTTAGAAACTTGAGATCCTGGTCGTTGACCTTGAATTCGGGGTTGGTGGAGAGAGTGGTGACCAGGGAAGTCTTATCGGAGGATTTCTCGCCCTGCTTGCTGACGCCGATGGTGGCTTCGAGGACCAGAAAAATATCGTAGCCGCCCTCTTTGATGCGGGAGACGACTTCGGCGATCTGCTCGGAATCGGAGAGAGATTCGTTGATGGCTTCGCCGAGTTCTTTCATCAAGTCTTTGAGTTGTTGGTCCACGTGATCCCCCAATCGCCGTCCGCTCAAAACATGCAGAGTTAGATGCCTGGCGCCGCGGAACGGTTTCGATGGCGGCGACAGGTTTGCGTAATTGTAGCGCCAGAGGCTGTTAAAATCGAGGCCGTGAGCAAGGTTTCTACGGCACGAAAGTTAGGGGTGGTGGCGCGGGTGGCAACGCAGCAGGCCAAGCGCAGCCGCACGGTGCGGGCCGCCGCTGGCGCCGTGGCAACCACGGCGCGGGCCTTTGGACGCGTGCTGCACCAGTTGTGGCTGGAAGTTACGGGGGTTATCTTCCTGATTATGGCCCTCAGTTTTGGGGGCGCCACGGTGAAGGAGTACGGGAAATATCATGCGGGGCAGGCGGGACCGGGCCGAGTGGCGATTGCAATTTGTTTCACACTGGCTTTTGCGTGGTTTGGGGTGAGTTCGTTTTGGAGGGTGAGGCAGAAGGGGCGCCGGTGAGGGCGGGGTTGGTGGCGCTGCGGGCGACAGCAGATTCCTCTGCGCTGCGCGCTTCGGAATGACAAGGATGATAATGACGGACACGGTTAAGGTCGCGAATCAGAATCCGGGGGCGGAGGTGGTGAAGTCCTCGCATATTCCGGTGAAGGCGCTCTATACTCCGGCGGATCTCAAAGGCTCCGACTATGAGAGTGACGTTGGGTATCCGGGGGAGTATCCGTTCACTCGGGGTGTGCAAGCCACCATGTACCGCGGGAAGTTGTGGACCATGCGGCAGTATGCGGGCATGGGTGACGCGGAGGAGTCGAACAAGCGCTACAAGTACCTGCTGGAGAACGGGACGACCGGGCTTTCGGTGGCTTTCGATTTGCCGACGCAGATTGGGATGGATTCAGACCACGCGCTGGCGGCGGGCGAAGTGGGCAAGGTGGGAGTGGCGATTGATTCGATCGAGGATATGGAGCGGCTGTTTGCCGGCATCGAGCTGACGAAAATTTCTACATCGATGACCATCAATGCAACGGCGTCGATTCTCCTGGGCTTGTATGTGGCGGTGGCGCGGCGGCAGGGCGCGGACATCCGGCAGCTTTCGGGGACCGTGCAGAACGATGTGCTCAAGGAGTACATTGCGCGCGGGACGTATATTTATCCGCCGCAGCAGGCGATGCGCGTGATTACCGACATGTTTGCCTGGGCGAAGGAGAACGTGCCGGAGTGGAATACGATTTCGATTTCCGGCTATCACATGCGGGAGGCGGGATCGACGGCGGTGCAGGAAGTGGCGTTCACGCTGGGCAACGGCATGGCCTATGTGGAGGCGGCGATCAAGGCGGGGCTGGATGTAGATAAATTCGGACCGAGGCTCTCCTTCTTCTTTAACGCGCACAGCAATTTTCTGGAGGAAGTGGCGAAGTTTCGCGCGGCGCGCAGGATGTGGGCGCGCATTATGCGGGAGCATTTCCAGGCGAAGAATCCGCGCTCGTGGATGCTGCGTTTTCATACGCAGACAGCGGGGTCGACGCTGACAGCGCAGCAGCCGGAAAACAATATTGTGCGCACGGCGATTCAAGGACTGGCGGCGGTGATGGGTGGGACGCAGTCGCTGCACACGAATTCTTATGACGAGGCGCTGGCACTGCCGACCGAGCAGGCGGCAAGAATCGCGCTGCGCACGCAGCAGGTGATTGCCTACGAGTCGGGTGCGGCGCAGACAATCGATCCGCTGGCGGGATCGTATTACATCGAGGCGCTGACCAACGAGATTGAGAAGCGGGCGGCGGAATACCTGGGAAAGATTGAAGTAATGGGCGGCATGCTGAAGGCGATCGAGCGCGGATTCGTGCAGCAGGAGATTCAGAACGCTGCGTATGAGTACCAGCAGGCGGTGGATCGCGAAGAGGCGATCGTGGTCGGAGTGAACCGGTTTGAGGTGGAAGAAGAGAAGCCGATTCCGATTCAGAAGATCGATCCCGCGCTGGAGCCGAAGCAAATCGAGCGGGTACGGGCGCTGCGGGCGCGGCGGGATGCGGGGCCGTGGGAGAGTGCGCTGGCATCGGTGGAGGTGGCGGCGCGGTCGGGCGAGAATGTTATGCCGCGAATCCTGGCGGCCGTTGAGGCCTATGCGACCGTGGGGGAGATTTCCGATGCGATGCGCCGGGTGTTTGGGGAGTATAGGGAAGCGGTGGTGATTTGAGGGGCGTCGTTCGTCGGCGGGCGGCGGTTTTTCTTTCGCCTTTGGGAGGCCCTTAGCCGGAGGTTTTGTAGTCGCAGGCGGTGCGGCAGGGTTCGCAGTACATGAGGCCGTCCGTGCAGATGCGGACGTCGAGCTGCGACTGGCAGAGGCAGCAGAACTTATCGCACTCGCACTGGTCTTCCGGCTTTTCGCATTGGGCGCAACGGTATTTGGCGTGGCTGGTTCCGGCGGACATAGGAGTAATGTAGCGCCGCCGGGAAACGCTGGGAACGTGCCGTTAGTAACCCGCAAGATTCTTGGGCGCGCTGCCGCCGGCGCGTACACCATTTCCCCCGTGCCATATAATTCCGAACAATGACCTTTCAACAGTTGCTGGATGGAGCGGAAGTCCTCGCGCAAAGCGGCGACCCGGGCGTGAGTAGTGTGGAATATGACTCACGGCGGGTGAAGCCGGGGTGCGTGTTCGTAGCCATGCGGGGGGAATCCAGCGACGGCAACCGGTTTATCGATCAGGCGATTCAGGCTGGAGCGGTAGCGGTGGTAACGGATTCGGCGGCGGAGAAACCGCGTCCGAATGCAGGCTGGGCAGTGGTTCCGAACGGGCGGCGGGCGCTGGCGCGGGTGAGCGCGAACTTCTACAAGAAGCCGGCGGAGCGGATTGCGATTACCGGAATTACTGGGACGAATGGGAAGAGCACGACCGCGTTTCTGGTGGAATCGATTCTGACGGCGGCGGGGCGGAAGAGCGCGCTGATCGGAACGATTGAGTATCACGTAGCGGGGAAGGTGTTGCCGGCGCCGCACACCACGCCGGAGGCGCTGGAACTGAATCGCATTTTCAACGAGGCGCTGGGGAACGGGGCGATCGAGACGGTGATGGAAGTTTCGTCGCATGCGCTGGCGCAGGAGCGTGTGTTTGGCGTGCCGTTTGATGTGGCTGTATTTACGAATCTGACGCGTGACCATCTCGATTATCACAAGACGATGGAAGAATATTTCGCGGCCAAGCGGGTGCTGTTCGAAGGCTGCGGCACCGATGCGCCGCGAGCAGTGGTCACGAATGTGGATGATGAATATGGCGCGAAGCTGGCTGAGTTCAGCCGGAAGCGAAGCTCTGTGGTGCTGAAGTATGGTTGGGGGCGCGGCGACCTGCACGCGGAAAAAGCGGAGATCAGTACGCGCGGGACGCGGCTCGATCTGGTTACGCCGGAAGGGAAGATCGCAGTGTTCTCGGCGCTGATTGGGCGCGTGAATGTGTACAACATTCTGGCAGCGGTGGGAGCATGCTACGCGCGCGGATGCGGGGCGCAGGCGATTGCGGCGGGGATCGACAAGCTGGCGTGCGTTCCGGGAAGGTTTGAGCGCGTGGAATGCGGTCAGCCGTTCACGGTAGTGGTGGACTATGCGCACACCGACGACGCATTGCGGAATTTGACGGCGCTGGCGCGGGAATTGGTTTCCAGCGCAGGATCGAAGGGACGAGTGTTGACGGTGTTTGGATGCGGAGGGGATCGCGACCGGAAGAAGCGTCCGCTGATGGGCGAGGCGGCTGGGCGGGGAAGCGATTTCGTCGTGCTGACGTCGGACAACCCTAGGAGTGAGGATCCGCTGGCGATTATGAATGATGCGGTGGTGGGGCTGCAGAAGACTGGCGTGAAATACAGCGTGGAGGCTGACCGGCGCAAGGCGATCGCGCTGGCAATTGGCGAGGCGCGGCCGGGAGACATCGTGCTGCTGGCCGGGAAGGGACACGAGAAGGTGCAGGTTACGCGGGAGGGTGCGGCTCCATTTGATGACTTGGAAGTGGCACGAGAGGCGCTGCGGGCGGTGGGATACGAGTGCGAAGCGGCTCGGGCCGGAGCGAAGGGATGAGGCTGACGCTTTCCAGGATTGCCGAGTTTGTTTCCGCGGCGGGGGAGTTTGCGTCTGAAGAAGTAGCGCAGGGGTACTCGATCGACTCGCGAACTGTCGGGCCGGGGCAGCTTTTTTTTGCGGTGAAGGGCGAGCGGTTGGATGGGCACGACTTTGTGGAGCAGGCGCTCGGAAAAGGGGCGGCTGTGGCGGTTGTGCGCAAGGATCAGTTGGGCCGGTATCCGGGGCAGACGCGGTTGCTGGCTGTGGCAGACACGCTGATGGCGTTGCAGACGCTGGCTACGGCGGTGCGAAAGCTCTGGGGCAAACCGCTGATCGCGGTGACGGGATCGGCGGGGAAGACGACCACGAAGGAAGCGATCGCGCACGTGCTGAGCAAGCGGTTTCGGGTGCTGAAGTCGGAAGGGAACTTCAATAATCATTTTGGCTTGCCCCTGATGCTGCTGAAGTTGGATCCCGAGTATGACGTGGCGGTGATCGAAATGGGGATGTCGCACAGCGGAGAGATTCGAGCGCTGGCGAAGATCGCGCAGCCGGAGATTGGCGTGGTGACCAACGTCGCGCCCGTGCATCTGGAGTTTTTTCCTTCGCTGGCGGGAATCGCGCGGGCGAAATATGAGTTGATCGGATCGCTGCCGGCGGGTGGAACGGCGGTGTTGAATGCGGACGACGAGTACGTGGCGCAGTTTTCGCGCGGCTTCAAGGGGAAGGTTGTGATGTATGGCACGAAGGCGACCGCGGATGTGCGCGCGGAGAAGATCCAGTCGAAGGGAGCGGAGGGCACGGAGTTCGAGGTTGTGGTTGGAGGCGTGCGCGAACGGGCGGCGCTGCCGCTGGTCGGGGAACACAACGTGCTGAATGCGCTGGCGGCGATCGCTGTGGGATTAGAGCGCGGGTTGAAACCTGCGGAGGCGATTGCGGCGCTATCGACTTTGGCTCCGGCGGACAAACGCGGGCAGGTTCTCCAATTGGGTAACATCACGGTGATCGACGATTGTTACAATTCGAATCCGAGGGCACTGGAGGCGATGGTGGATGCGCTGGCGGCGATGGCGGCCCAGCGGCGCATCGTGGTGGCGGGCGAGATGCTGGAGTTGGGACCGGCGGGCGAGGATATGCACCGCGAGGCCGGGCAGCATATCGCGGAGAAGAAGATCGAGGTGCTGCTCGGGGTGCGCGGGCTGGCGCAGGCGATGGTGGAGGGAGCAAGGCGGGCGGGAACTCGGACAGAGTTTGTGGCGTCGCCCGAAGAAGCCGGCGAATGGCTGGCGCGCGAGGCGCGGGATGGAGATGTGGTTTTGCTTAAGGCTTCGCGGGGCGTGAAGCTGGAGAAGGCGTTGGAGACATGGAAGAGATTGAGTCATTGAGAGATTGAGCCACTGAGTGATTGAGTACGGATTGGTTGCGATTTTCAATGACCCAATCGCTCAATCGCTCAATGACTTAATTCCTGGACGGAGGCTGATTGCTCTACTGGCTGTTGTTCGTGAAGCTGCAGCATTATTTTCCGCCGTTCCGCATCTTCCGCTATCTGACGTTCCGAACTGCTTTTGCCAGTCTTACCGCACTGTTTACCGCGCTGATCGTGGGGCCGCTGGTGATCAACCGGCTGCGCGAATTCCAGATTGGACAGTACATTCGGGAAGAAGGCCCGAAGGCGCATCAGAAAAAAGCGGGAACGCCGACCATGGGCGGCCTGCTGATCGCGATCGCCATCGTAGTGCCTACGCTGCTCTGGGCGGATCTGAGCAATCGGTTTGTATGGATCGCGGTGTTTGCCACCTGCGCGTTTGCGGCGATTGGATTTGCGGACGACTACACCAAAGTGGCGCACCGCCGGAATCTTGGGCTGACGGGACGGGCCAAGTTGGGGCTGCAGATCGCAACCAGCATCGTGATCGCGGTGATGCTGATCGCGATGCAGACGTACGGGATGTATTCCACCAAGCTGATCGTGCCGTTCCTCAAGCAGTTTCATCCCGACCTGGTGGTGCAGAATCTGGAACGGTTTCCGCATCTTTGGCCGCTGGCGTTTCTACCTTTTATCGCGTTCGTGGCTCTCGTGATCGTGGGATCGAGCAACGCGGTAAACCTTACGGACGGGCTGGACGGGTTGGCCATTGGCTGCACGGTGATTGCCGCGGGCGCGTTGACTGTACTGACGTATGTGAGCGGGCATGCGACCTTTGCGACCTATCTGGAAATTCCAAAAATGCCGCAGGTGGGCGAGTTGACGATTTTTTGCGGCGCGATGGTGGGATCGTCGATTGGATTTTTGTGGTATAACGCGCATCCGGCGGAAGTGTTCATGGGCGACGTGGGATCGCTGGCGCTGGGCGGGGCCATTGGGACGGTTGCGGTGATCATCAAGCAGGAACTGCTGCTGCCGTTTATTGGCGGAGTGTTTGTGATCGAGGCGGTGTCGGTGATCCTGCAGGTGGGATCGTATAAGCTGCGGAAGAAGCGGATTTTCAAGATGGCGCCCATCCATCATCATTTTGAGCTGATGGGATGGTCGGAGTCGAAAATTATCGTGCGGTTCTGGATCGCGTCGCTGGTGTTTGCGCTGTTCGCGCTGACGACGCTGAAGCTGAGATAAAAGAGCGATTCACCACAGAGTCACAGAGTCACAGAGAAGAAAAAGCAATAAATTGGTTTTCTCTGTGACTCTGTGACGGAGCCTGCCCTGAGCGAAGCCGAAGGGTGGTGAAATGAAGTTTGGCAAGTGGATGGAACTCAAAGATAAACGCGTGCTGGTGGTGGGACTCGGCAAGTCCGGAGTGGCGTCGGCGCTGTTCTTGAAGGCGCGTGGGGCGCGGGTTACCGTTTCCGATACCAAGAGTGGAGACGAACTGCGCAACGAGATTCCCGTGCTGCTCGATCATGGGATCACGGTCGAGACCGGCGGGCACGGCGAGCGCACGTTTCGCGGGCAGGATCTGATTGTGGTGAGCCCGGGAGTGCCCGTGGATGCGCCACTGTTGGCGCAGGCGCGCTCCTGGGGCGAGGCGGTCATCGGCGAGATTGAACTGGCGGCGCAGTTTTTGCCGGGACCGATTGTCGCTATCACTGGGTCGAACGGGAAGACAACGACGACCACGCTCACGGGTGAGATTTTGGCGGCGGGCGGACTGCCGACGCTGGTCGGCGGCAACATTGGCACCCCTGCGATTTCGCTGGCGGAGCGGGCCACGCCCGAGACTGTGATTGTGCTGGAGGTTTCGAGCTTTCAACTGGAGACCATTCAGACGTTTCGCCCCAGAGTTGCGGTGGTTCTCAATGTTACGCCCGATCATCTGGATCGGCACCGGACGTTTGAGGTCTACGTGGATGCGAAGGTGCGCGTGTTTGAAAATCAACAGAGCAGCGATTTCGCCGTGCTGAATGCCGATGATCCGACTTGCGTGGCGATGGCGGCGCGGACGCGGGCGCAGGTGTTCTGGTTCAGCCGGCAGAAAGAAGTGAAGCGAGGAGTGTGGGTGCGCGAGGGGAACATTCTGTTTCGCGATGGGGCTGGGCTTCAGGAAAAAGCTCAGCGCGAGATCATGCTGGCCTCCGAGATTCCGCTAAAAGGTGCGCACAATCTGGAAAACGTGCTGGCGGCGGTGTGCGCGGGCGCGCTGATGGGGTGCGCACCGGAGAAGATCCGGCAGGCGGTGCGCGACTTCAAGGCGGTCGAACACCGGCTGGAGTATGTGGCGACGATACGCGGCGTGGATTATTACAACGATTCGAAGGCCACAAACGTGGATGCGACCATCAAGGCGCTGGAGTCGTTTCCGGCGAATATCCACCTCATTCTTGGCGGCAAAGACAAGGGCAGCGACTACACCGTGCTCAACGACCTGCTGCGGCAGCGCGTGAAGCGCGTGTACACGATTGGCGCGGCGGCCGCGAAGATCGAGTCGCAGATTAAAGGTGCTGAAGTCGTGCATGCCGAGACTTTGGAGAACGCTCTTCGCAAGGCGAATGCTGTGGCCCAGCCGGGCGACGTAGTACTGCTGGCTCCGGCCTGCGCGAGCTTCGATCAGTTCAAGAACTATGAGCAGCGCGGGCAGGTGTTCAAGGAGATCGTGCGGGGGCTGGGGTGAAGTGCGTTTTCACTACGGAGACACAAAGGTACACAAGGGAAGAGGGCCCACAAAGGCTGAACTTGATGCCTCGATTTTGGCCTCTTATACTTTGCACTTCGGAGCATGGCAATAAAAGAGGGAACAGATGAATGCAAGCTTTGGGCGTGTGCAGGGCCACAGTGCGTTTTGGCGGCGTTGCCTGGCTTCGCTTGCCGCATTCTCTTTAGGATCACTTTCCGTTTGGGCACTACCGCAGAGCGGAACGCCCGCCCCACCTTTGCAATTCACCCAACTGCTGCAGGCGCCTAAAGGAGCGCGGGCGGGTTGGGGTGCGTTGCACGGCAAAGTGGTAGTGCTGGAGTTCTGGGCTACTTGGTGCGAAGCCTGTGTTGCCGACCTTCCTCGTCTGAACAAGCTTGTGGACTCTCTGGATACGGCCAGAATCCAGTTCATCTCCGTGGATGATGAAGATCCGAAGGTCGTTCAGGAGTTCCTTGCCAAGAGGAAGATGGCGGGATGGGTGGGGATCGATACAACGGGCGGCGTCTTTGCACGGTACGGCGTAAAGGGGAGGCCGACAACCGTTATTGTAGATGGACGGGGCCGGATTGTTGCAGCTACCAACCCGGAGAATATCGAGGCCACCGATTTGCTGGCTGTCGCAGACGGGAAGGACGTGAAGTTCAAACCGATCATGGATGTGGCGGCATTACAAAGCACGGCATCGCCTGCGGACACAGTCAAGCCCCTCTATGAGGTTTCGCTGAGCAAAGCGGGGCCGGATGCAAAGGGCGGGTCGATGATGTCCGAAGGTCCAGGCAGCATGGATTTGTATGGATACGGCGCGGAAGATCTCATTTCCTTAGCGTACGACAACGCTCCCAAGGACCGGTTTCTTCTGACGAATCCGCTGCCCGAAGGGCGTTATAATCTGCACGCTGTATGGGCAAGTGCGGACGATAATGGCTCACTGATGACGCCCTTCCTTCAGACAGCCATTTCGTTAGGTCTGAATCTGCAGATCCAATCGAAGACCGTCACCAAGAAGGCCTACGTGCTGAAGGCGACAGAGGCGAGCAAACGGCTGCTGACTCCGACGGCAATGACCGTCGGGTCGAAATTGTGGGGATACGGGAGCGGAAAAGTCAGACTCGTCAACGGGTCCATGGACGATCTTGCTGTCGGGATAGAGGAGGGACTTGAGGTTCCGGTGGTGAATGAGACCGGTATTGAGGGCAAGTTTGATGCGGAGCTGGAGTTTCCGGAGAAGGACGCCGCTGCCGCCAAAGCCGCGCTTCTCAAGACGCTTGGTTTGGAACTAATCCAGGAAGACAGGCCGATCGCCATGCTCGAAGTAGACAAGCGGGAGGGTGCCAGTAGGGCTGCGGAATCCAGGCCGCAGCAAGCTCCTAAACCTTGAAAACGCGCTGTTCGACGGATACGTAGTCGGCTCCCGCCTAATTAGCAAGAGGATTTCCGGCCGCCCTTCCCAAACCGGGAACCGTGCCGCGCAGATTTATTTCAGCGAAAAATCCACAGGGTTTCGGTTTAGCCACTGCGTCTTGGGACCGAGCTTGACACCTGGATTCCCGACTCTTACGCTTGAGAATATGGAAGTACGTTTGACGCCCGATCAGGAAGCGTTTGTCCGCCAGGGCATCGCTGCCGGGCGATTTCAGAGCGAAGCCGACGCAGTGGCGGAGGCTCTGTTGTTGTGGGAAGAGCGTGAACGCACCCGAGCGGAGATTTTAGCCGCAGTGGATGCGGCAGAAGCTTCTCTGGATCGCGGCGAGGGTATCGAGGTTACTGAGCAGTCCATGCGTGAACTCGCCGAAGGTGTGAAACATCGCGGTCGCGCACGGCTTGAGGCCGAACGAGCGGCTCGCCGCTGATGGCTGTTCGGCTTAATCGACAAGTCAAAGCGGAGTTAGACGATATCTGGCTCTATATCGCGGTGGAGAGTAGCAGCCTCGAAATTGCCGATCGTGTCGTCGAAACAATCACTGACACGTTTCTTCAGCTATCAAAACATCCAAACCTCGGCCGCCGCCGTGACGACATCCGCAAAGGCCTGCGAAGTATCAATGCCGGCAGCTACGTTGTAATTTATCGTGTGGAGGGAAATAACATACGAATCCTCCACGTTGTCCACGGTCGACGCGACATCAAGTCAGCGATCCGGCATTAGAACTCTCCCCGCGAACCAAGACAATCAACAATCAAAACTCAACAATCATCAATTCCTTCGCTGCGTCTCCGCTCCTCCGTGGTGAAATGAACTTCCCATGGCAAAGCGGGTGAGTGTCGATCGCTGGCTGTTTACCGTGACCATGCTGCTGGTGTTTGTGGGGCTGGTGATGGTGTTTTCGGCGTCGGCGGTGATGGCGCGGGAGCGGTTTGGGTCACCGTACGCGTTCTTGTCGAAGCAGTTGGTCTGGGCGGCGGCGGGCCTGCTGGCCATGGTGGTGGCGATGCGGGTGGATTACCGGCGCTACAAGCATCCGGCACTGGTGTTTTCGCTGATGGGGCTGACCACGCTGCTGCTGATCTCTGTGTTCTTTCTGGACCGCTCGCACAATACCCATCGCTGGTTCCGCCTGGGCGCGTTTTCCTTTCAGCCTTCGGAGCTGGCCAAGCCGGTGCTGATTCTATTTCTCGCCTATTTCCTCGAAGGCCGCGCCAGGACGATGCCGAATTCTATAGATGACTGGCGCAACACGCTGGCGCCGGCAGCGGCGCCGGTGGTGGTGCTGCTGGGGCTGATCGTGCTGCAACCCGATCTGGGTACAGCGATCGCTTGTGCGGGGATTGCGGCTTGCATCCTGTATGTGGCAGGTATGCGGCTGCGGTATTTCGGGTACGCATTTGGGGCGGCGCTGGTGCCGTTGTATTTTCTGATTTTCCATGTGAGCTTTCGGCGCGACCGCATTCTGGCTTTTATGAATCCGTATGCCGAGCGGCAGAAGGCCGGGTTTCACCTGATTCAATCTCTTATTGCTGTGGGCACGGGCGGCGTGACCGGCACAGGGCTGATGGAGGGCAAGCAGAAACTGTTTTATCTGCCGGAGCCGCACACTGACTTTATTTTTGCCGTCACCGCCGAAGAGTTGGGGCTGGTGGGAGCGCTGTTGGTGGTGGCGCTGTTTGCGATTTTTCTATGGCGTGGGATGCGGGCTTCGTGGCGGACGGAAGACATTTTCGGGCGATACCTGGCGGTGGGAATCACGAGCATGGTGGTGCTGCAGGCATTCATCAACATCAGCGTGGTGCTGGGCATGATGCCGACGAAGGGGATTCCGCTGCCGCTGGTATCGTACGGAGGGTCGTCTCTGTTTGTGACGCTGGCATGCGTGGGCGTATTGCTGAATATTACCAAGCAAGCGGAATGAAAACCATTGAGTCATCGGGCGATTGAGTCATTGAGTGATTGAATCGCTCAATGGCCAATCACTCAATGACTCAATCATTCAATGACTCAATCGCTCCATCGTTTATAGTCACTTCATGCGGGCCATTCTGGCGGGCGGCGGGACGGGTGGGCATGTGATCCCGGCGCTGGCTATCGCGAACGAACTCAAGAAAAGTTATGGGGCGGAGGTGCTGTTCATCGGGACAGCGCGCGGGATTGAGAACCGCCTGGTGCCGGCGGCGGGGTATCCGTTGCAGCTGGTGCGGGTGGGGGCGCTGAAGAACGTCAGCCTGATGACGCGGGCGAAGACGGCATTCGATTTGCCGCGGGCGGTCTGGGATGCGGGCCGCATGCTGAATAAGTTTGCGCCCGACGTGGTGATTGGCGTGGGTGGATATGCGTCGGGGCCGGCGATGCTGGCGGCAGTGGTGAAGCACACTCCTACGCTGGCTTTTGAGCCGAATGTGGTGCCGGGGTTTGCCAATCGGATGGTGGCGCGGTTTGTGTCGGGGGCAGCGGTGCATTTTGAAGAGACGGCGAAATATTTTCGTCACGCGGAAGTGACGGGTGTTCCGGTGAGGCAGGCGTTTTTTGAGATTCCGGTTCTAAGTAACAAGAAACGGGGCGGGACGCCGACCGTGCTGGTGTTTGGCGGAAGCCAGGGGGCGCACGCGATCAATGAGGCGATGATCCGGTGCCTGCCGGAGCTGCAGCGGCAGGCGCCGGGGATGCACATCATTCATCAGACGGGCGAGCGTGACTATAATGACGCGCTGGCCGCGTACCGCGGGTTGGGAGAGACAGCTGAGGTCTTCAAGTTCATTGAGGACATGCCTGCGGCCTTTGCGCGGGCCGATCTGGTGGTGTGCCGATCGGGCGCCAGTACAGTCGCGGAAGTGACGGCAGCGGGGAAGCCTGCGATCTTCGTGCCGTTCCCGCGGGCGGCGGACGATCATCAGCGGGTGAATGCGGAAGCGCTGGCGCGGTGGGGAGCCGCGGTGGTAGTCGAAGAGTCGAAGCTGGAGGGAGTCTGGCTGGCGGAAACGATTTCGGCTTTGCTCGGGGATCCGCGGCGGTTGGGTTTGATGAGCGAGGCCGCGCGGGAGTTGGCTCATCCGAATGCGGCGCGGGATATTGCGGCGATGGCGGCGCGTGTGGCGGGAATTATGCCTGCGGAGGACTTCGCGTGAACGGGAGTTGGGGGCGGCAACTGAGCGCGCTTGTAACAGTCTTGCTTATCCTGTTCGGGGCGCTCTATGCGGGTGACTGGCTGGTATGGCGGTGGCGCATGGCGCGAGGCACGGGGTATGGCGTGGTGGAGGTCCATCAGTTTCTAGCTACATCATTGAAGGGCAACAAAACTGAATATGACATGACGGGGACGGTTCAGGAGCAGTGCAGCCGGTCGATCTTCCCACAGCAGGGGAATCCTGCATGCTGGTGGCTGGAACGGCATAAGGCGCAGTGGGAGTGAGTGGCTCGTCCGTGTAAATCCCTGTAGATCAGTGGCTGGAAAGTTGAGTTATGTTTGCCAAGATTCAGCAGATTCATTTCGTGGGCATTGGCGGGATCGGCATGAGTGGGATTGCCGAGGTGTTGCTGAATCTCGGATATAAGGTTTCGGGGTCGGATTTGAAAAGCTCCGCGGTTACGCAGCGGCTGGCCGGACTGGGGGCCGCGGTGTTTGAAGGACATTGTGCGGAGAATATTGCCGGGGCTGAAGTGGTGGTGACGAGTTCGGCGATCGCGGCGGAGAATCCCGAGGTGGTCGAAGCGCACAGGCTGCACCTGCCGGTGATTCAGCGGGCGGAGATGCTGGCGGAGTTGATGCGGCTGAAGTACGGCATCGCCATTGCCGGGATGCACGGCAAGACGACTACGACTTCGATGGTGGCGGCGGTGCTGGCTGGCGGTGGGCTCGATCCTACCGTGGTGGTGGGCGGGCGCGTGGATGCGATGGGGTCGAATGCGCGGCTGGGGAAGTCGCAGTATCTGGTGGCTGAAGCGGATGAGAGCGACCGGTCGTTTCTGAAGCTCTCGCCGATTCTTTCGGTAGTGACCAACATCGACCGCGAGCACATGGATTGTTACCGCAACATGCGGGACGTGAAGAAGACGTTTCTAGAATTCATGGACCGGGTGCCGTTTTATGGAATGGTTGTGGCGTGCAACGACGATCCCATGCTGCGGCGGCTGCTGCCGGAAGTGCAGCGGCGCATCGTGACGTATGGGACGAGGCGTGGATCGGATTTTCTGATCAAAATCCCCACTTCTCGCGCAAGGAACGCGCGAGAAATGGGGCACCCATTGAATTGTTTCCACGTTCGCTATCGAGGCGACGATTTGGGCGAGTTCACGCTGCACGTGCCGGGAGTACACAACATCTTGAATGCGACGGCGGCGATTGCTGTGGGGATTGGTCTGGATGTGGGAGTGGAGGCAATCCGTGCTGCGCTTGACCAGTTCCGCGGAGTTGACCGGCGGTTTCAGTTGCGCGGGCGGGCGGCGGGGGTGAGCGTGATTGACGATTACGGGCACCATCCCACGGAGATCAAGGCGACGTTGGCGGCGGCGCGGCAGTGCGGGTTTCGTAAGATTCATGTCGTGTTCCAGCCGCACCGCTACACGCGCACGCGCGATCTGATGGAGGAATTCACCACGGCATTCGAGGACGCGGACTCGCTATTTGTCCTCGACATTTATGCGGCGAGCGAGAGGCCGATTGAGGGGGTCAGTGGAGAACGGCTAGCTCAGACGATCCGCGAGAGTGGAAGGAACGCCCAGTATGCGAGTTCGTTCGCAGAGGCTGCGAGTTCGGTGGCCGCCATGGCACAGGATGGGGACATGATTCTTACGCTGGGGGCCGGTAGTGTTTCGCAGTTGGGGCCGATGATCGTGGAGAAGTTGAAGGAGCAAGCCGCAGGAGCAGGGAGCTAATTTCCGGATGGTAGGCGCGGAATCAGCCATGCGGTAGAATAGAGCACATGAGCATGTTTATGCTCATGTGCATAGGGAAGGGAGATGGGAATGAAAACCGCCAGATTGCAGGTTCTGACGACACCCGCCTTCCGGGATTGGCTGCGCAAAGAGGCGAGCAAGGCGGGAATCAGCGTAGGGGAACTAGTCCGCACACGCTGTGAGCAACGGGTGGGCGACGAAGAGGCCGCGTTGGCGGATCTGACCGCGCTTCTCCGCAAAGAAGTGACTGCGACGCGAGCCGCGGTGCGGCGCAACCTGGACGAAACACGGGCGATTCTTAGCGACCTGAGAGCACGCCGCAAAACAGGTTCGGCAGGGGATTGGGCATGAGCGTGTTCAGCGAGGCGGTTGCTGCCGTGCAGTCGGCCTTGAAACTCTCAGACGAATTGCGCCGAACATCGCAGGAACTTAAGGATGTGGCCGTGGAGTTGCGCGAGCACGACCGGCGCATTACACGCCTTGAGGCGCAGTGGGAGACCGCGGCCCTGCTGTCGCGAAGGCGTTTGGAATGAGCCGTCGATAATCATTTTGAGCCTGGATTCGCGAGATCGACTGAACTAAACTCTGGGCCTAGTTTAGCGATTGCGGCGCGAAGGTCCGAGATTTCGTATCCTGATTTGTAAAAGGTTACCTTGCCATCCGCATCGACCAGTACGCCGAGTGGGATACCCTCACGCTGGAACGCTTTCCCCAAAGAGCCGTTGCCATCGTGGTAGTTGGGCCAGGGGATGTGCTCCTCCGAGATGAATTTTGCAGCGTCTGCTGAGTCTTCGTCACTGTCGACGCTCATCCAGACGAGTCCTTTACTCGCGGTTTCCAGGTAGAGTTTCGTCAACTCAGGCATAAGGTCAACGCAAGGGCTGCACCAAGTGGCCCAGAATTCGAGGAAGACGGGCTTCCCGCGAAAGCTGCTGAGCGGCGTGATTTTCCCGTCGGAGGATTTCAGTTGAAACTCCGGCACGGGTTTTCCCGCCAGATCGACCCCCTGATGCCCGGCAGCGGTCAAGAAGTAATTGGGGAACTCGGCAACGAGCTTGGCGTCGGAAGGCACGACAAAGGTAAATGAGCTGACGGGCTCCGGCTTATCTAATTCCACAACTGGATAGATCACGGTCGTTTCCGTATGGATTGGAATATGACCATGGGCTTCGGTGAGTATATAGGTCTCCATTCGGCTTAGGGTTTTAATCACCAGCTTGCGCGACTTGTCGATCCAGAGGGTATCGTCTTGCTTAAGATCGTCATTCCGCAAGGTCTTAAAATCTTTTTCGGAATAATGAATCACGTAGCACTCGATGCTCCCGCCGTTGACCGAGATGGTCTCATCGGGCAGGAAAGCGGCGGACTTCAGACGATGGGCTCGACGAGCTATATCACGGGCTAAATCCGCGGCCTTCATGGTCGAGTTCTCTTCGTGGGGGATGATTTTACCCTTCGCCGGGTATTTGGGCTGCGCAGGCTGTTGGGTATAGAGGTGGTCATTCTGGTGGTAGTTCCACTGGGTAGTTCCATCCGATACAACCATGGCGGCGCCGTAGCCCGAGCGTCCCTCGTACCGGTAGCGTCCGTCCGGCATAGAGGATTGCCGCAAGGAGCGTCTTCTGCCAGCCATGCTGGAGTTCGTTGCTGGATGTATGTTCTTCGACGGCTTCGATGTGATAAGACTTGGCGTCGGCATAGCGCTGGCTGACTTCGTTTAGAAGGCTGAGCGCGTCTGGCTTGGGCTCATTCGGCGCTGTTTGAGGCACGGCTAGCACTAGGAGTAGAACAAATGGAAAAGGCATACTTCTCCACCCCCTTGGCGTGGAATTTTACACCCGGCAGGGAACTTCAGCCTGGGCCTCTCCGTATCTTCCATTGCTAACGGATTTGGGCGAGGTTCGTCCAATGTGCCATAAGGGGTTCAGGCCATGAAAAATACACAAGCATGGGGATGGCTGGCTGCCGGAGTGCTGGCGCTGGGATTGAATGGGTTTTATCATGATGGCGGCGCGGCTTGGGCGCATCGCGCGGTGAACCAGGTGATGGCCCGGGTTAGCGACCGGTCGGGAGCGGTGATCGCCTTGGCGGCGGGACGGGCTGACTGGTTCATGGCGAAAGCGCAGATGGCGGCGGCGCGGCAAGAAACGGCGTCGTGCCGGCTGGCAACGGCTATGGCGCGGGTCCAGACTAAGATGGCTCGGACTCAGAGCGGAATGGCGAGGTTTGAGGCGATGTCGGCGCGGGAAGAGGCTGCTCTGGCGCGGATGGAGGCGAACCGGGCGCGGGTTGAGGCGCAGGTGGCGCGCGTGCGCTTCTCGCCGGCAGTTTTTCGTTCGGGAGGGATTTCGGTGGGTTGTCCGCGGGTACGCGTCAACGTTCCTCGCATCAGCGTTCCGGAAATTCCTCTGGTGCGGATTCCCGAGATACACGTCGAGACGGTCGGGGCTGGGTCGTTTTAGGGGTTTCTTCCTCCGAAAAAGAGCGGACGCGGTGAAACTGCCGCGTCCGCTTTTTCGTTGTCTACTTACTTCGGCGCTTGAACACCAACGGCAGAGACCGGCCGCTCTGCTTCCACTCTCCTGTAATTTCCGAGTTGTCGTAGTTCATCTTGCCGTCAAAGGTGCTTCCGAAGAGTTCGATTGCAAAGTGCAGATCAGGCTCCTTGTAAATGACTGAGTCGATCGCTGTCCCTGTGGAGCCCTGGTCCGGGCTGTCCAGGCTTCCATTCAACTTGCCATCTGACGCCTGTGAAATGTGCACGATCACTCGCAAGCTGCCATTGCCGGTGTCGATCTTTCCTTCCCAATCACCGACTGCGGCTGAGACTGCCGCCGTTGTTGTTGTGGCGCCGAGGACCAATGTGGATGCGATCATGGTCACCAGCACCGCCAAGAATCCGAAGCGTAACTCCCTATGCATGTTCATGGGGTAATTCTCCTTTGGTTGATTGTGAGTATTTTGCTCGCCACCCAACAAGCTGGCACGGTCAGCCGGCTGATTTGTCGTCGCCGGATTGAAAGATGTCTTCAATGGGTTGCTCGAAGAGTCGCGCGATGGCAAAAGCCAGCGGCAGACTCGGGTCATACTTCCCGGTTTCAATTGCATTCACGGTTTGGCGCGATACCTTGAGCCGCCCAGCCAAGTCGGCCTGGGACCACTCGCGCTCTGCCCGGAGAACTCGAAGGCGGTTTTTCATCACGCACGCCCTCGCGGGCAATCCTTTTTTTTGCGATCGTTCTTATTGCGATCATTGGCGCTCTGCCGGTTCATCGGTATCTCCAGGCTGAAAGCGCATAGACGCCAGCCCAGAGCAGCATCATGAAGCCTCCTACCTCTGACCAAGGTGGCTGGGCGATTCCGGCCTGCTCGAGGCCGCCGAAGACGGCAGTGATGATCAGAGTCAACAAGAACGCGATGGATGCCGACTCAAGGCAGATGCGCTTTTGCATCTCGTCCATCTTCAGGACGCTGCGGACCATCGCCGCGAAGAAGAACATGTAGGGCACCACCGGCAGCAGCCCCAGCCACCGCGGAGCGTGCTGGTGAACGACAAGCCATGTCACCAGGATCTCTGTTGCGGCGGCTGCAACTGCCCAGAGAAAGACAGGGCGAGTGAAGCGAGAAGAGAATGTTCGATTGGTCATAAGAACAGCACCTCTTCAGTGAAAGTAAAGCATACTTTACATTATGTCAAGTGTTATTTACTTTGCCAGTCAGTTCCTCGGAATCGAGAGAGACTTACCGCCACGATGCTGTCGCGAAAGAGGGTGGAATGAGAAAAGGGTGGGGAACGTTAGTGTTTGTGCGCCTCGACGTAGGAGCGTAACACCGCATTCATGCGCGTTAGATGGCCTTCGCCCTGTTTCTTGAACCAGTCGAATACGTCGCTGTCAACGCGAAGGTGGACAGATGTCTTGCCTTGGGGCATGACCACGCGGGCTCGTTTCCAAAAATCGTCACCGAGGGGCGCCGCCTCCGGCGCGTCGGCGCGCGTCTTGCTTGCGCCGCGGGAGATTTTTCTTTTGACCGCGCTAAGCGAATATCTCACGGTAGTATTTTTCTGCGTCATGCCGGTTTGCCTTCCTTGCGCTGATGATGCGAACGACGTTTTCCGCGCGCCTGGTGTAGATGACGTGCAGCACCATCTCACCCGATAACCCGAGAGCCACGCATCTCAACTCGCCGTAATCCTCTCGATCGTCAATGGCTTCGATCGTCGGGTTGTCGAAGATTAATGCGGCGTCCAAGAAGTCGATTACGTGATTCTTGATGTTGGCTGCGTTCTTTTCTTCGTCCCATTCGAAGCTCAACTCAGCCATGACGTCTTAGTTCTTATAATACACAAATGTGTACACGTCATCGAGGTTTATGTAGAGGAGGCGGGCGGCACCGCGCGGGATAGGTGCCCCACTTCTCGCAAAAAGCGCGAGAGATGGGGCGTCCGGCCTCTTGAACGACGCTTGCTTCCCGGAATCGCGTCAAGTGTTAGAATCTAACCTAGAAAGGGTGCCAAAGGAACGTGACTGCCCAATCAGCCTCCAGCCTCTTTATTAAGGGCATCAGACAAATCGCAAAAGGTCTGAAGAATCCCGCGCGCAGTCGGAACAATAGCAACGACAGTGATTTGCTTGCAAAGACTGCCGCTGCGTTGATGCAGAAACAGGCAGAGCATGAAGAGCGAAAGCGAAAAATCTCACAGACAATTGCCAATGGCGCAAGGATTAGCAGAAATCTATGACTTCATCTATGTAGATAAGTCTCGCGTTTCCGTCCTGTACGCGCAGCTTTTCCCTCAGGGAGTAATCACCAACGTTAAAACTACTTCACAGCAGAGCTTTTCCGACACGCAGAACCTTGGCAGCGACATCAAGATAGTAAAGGCCGAAACTGGGTCGGTCGAGGGCGGCATTGAGGGCATCGAACAGGCATTTGACGCGTCTTGGTCTGTTCCTCTAGAAGTTCTCTCTCGCCTACAGGCACTCTCGTTGGCTCGTAGCACCCTCCGGGGAGCGCACCTGGGCGCAATCGTCTTGGCAGAGGGTTTCCTCAGGGTTATTGACTATGCGAGCATGAAAAACCTTTGGGAACCAGCTATGAAGATAGCAATGAGGGCTAGACCCAAAGGCCAGAAAGTGCCGCCGGCGGGTCTCAACCCGTCGGAGGTTGTCAACATTTTGAAGGGGCTTCCGCAGTCGATTCATGCCCACTTTATTACCGATGATGGTTTCCTGTGGTCGTCACTGCGTGCCTCTGACTTCGTGATTCCATCGGACGACCTAATGTTGAAACATGGCGGTACCATATCAGGACGGTGGAAGTTTCTCTATATATTGGACACGTGGATGGACAAAGGTGACCCTCCTGATACTTCGACATGGTCTGGCGGTGAATTGACTAATGGCGTTCTGTCGGCCATGCACGGCCTGAGAATCTCGTTAGGGCGTCCACCTGGATGGTTTGGCATCACACCGCTGATGATTTTTCGCATCGTGAACCCGCCTGCACAACAAGAGGGTCCGGAGAAGCCGGTTTCCGGCCAAGCTGCGGGCGCCTGATGGCAATGGGCTACTTCTCCACTGTTGCTTGTCTCGCGGCCCGCGGTAAATTCTGACGTGGACTCTCCATCCCTGCGGGGTCAGGCCGCACTGTTACTGATTCTCCTTCGTGATGCTTCATCCGATCCCCGCCTGTGCAAAAGAACCAAGATTTTGTCTATCTCAAATCCCAAAATAAAGTTATAGTTTGAAGGCTCAGCGATTCCATAGCGACAACTAACCTGAACTGATGGCGCGGAAGTCCGGTTCCACCATCTTGCAGGAGGAATTGTACCCATCCGGCGCTCAGGCTGCGCGCGAGGACATTGACGACGCGCGGCTGCTCGACCTGGATGTGGACGAGGAATCTCCGTTTCTGCGGGGGCAGAAGCGCGTCTCGGCCCGTCGAAGTTCTCTTCCCAAGAAAACTGCGAACCGTTTGCTGTGGGCTGCCGTGGCGGCTGCGGCGTGTTGCGCGGCGGGATTGGCCGCGGCGTGGCTGTATCACTACGGCGAGCATTCGTGGCGCTTCCGCGTGGAATCGAGCGACAACATTGAAGTCACGGGCATGCAGAACGTGACCAAGGCGCAGATCATGGAAACGATGGGCGCCGACATTGGGCGCAACATCTTTTTCATTCCGCTGGCGCAGCAGAAGGCGCAACTGGAGCAGATTCCGTGGGTGGAATCGGCCAGCGTGATGCGGTTTGTGCCCAACCGGGTGAAAGTCGAAATCCACGAGCGGACGCCGGTGGCGTTCGCGCGGGTGGGGCCGCGCATGGCATTGATCGATGCGGGCGGGACGCTTATGGAACTCTCCCGGAAACACAAGTATTCCTTCCCGGTGATCTTGGGGATGAATCCGGGCGAGCCGCTTTCGACGCGGGCGCCGCGGATGAAGACCTATAGCGAGATGGTGCGGGATTTGGATGCGGGCGGGGCGCGCTATTCGCAGGATCTGAGTGAGGTGGATTTATCCGATCTGGAAGACGTGAAGGTGCGGGCGAACGATCCGGCGGGCGATGTGCTGGTGCATCTGGGATCGTCGGATTATCTGCGGCGGTTCAAGATTTATGTGACGCACGCGCAGGGTTGGCGGCAGCAGTTTCAGAAACTGGAGTCGGTGAATCTGCGCTACGACAACCAGATCATCGTGAATCCAGAGATGCAGCGGACGGCGAAGCCGGCGCCGTTGAGTCCGGTGGTGGCGAAAACGGCGGCCGCAGCGGGAGTGAAGCCGGCGGCTTTGCTGACACGCATGGGCCCGAACGATCGTCCGGTGCCGAAGCCGGCATTCGAATTAACGCCGAAGAAACTGGATCCGAAGTTGGTGGCGAACGGAGCGAAAAAGCCGGCGGCAAAAGCGAAGGCAAAGAAAATTGCCGCGAAAACGGGGAAGGTAACCGCGGGAGCGAATAAGGCGGCGCCGACCGGTTCGCAGTCTGCGAAGCCAGCGACGAAGGCTGCCGGCAGTAGCGGCGGCCAGAAACCGAGTGCGGCGATTGCCAAGACGCAAGCCAGCCAGGGGCCGAGCGATTGAGAGTTCATAGCGATACGGAGAATTCATTGGAGTGTTCATAAAGCATGGCGAAGCAGCAGGGGAGTTTCTTGACGGCGATTGACGTGGGCAGCGCGAAGACGTGCGCGTTCATGGTGGAGGTGACTGACGGCGGCCTGCGCTATCGCGGGCACGGGGTGGCGGAGTCGCGGGGCTCGCGCAAGGGCGTGATCGTGGAACTGGATAAGGCGGTCGCGGCGATTCAGAAGGCGGTGGAAGCGGCCGAGGACGTGGCGGGCGCGGCGGTGGAGCACGCGATCGTGGGCATTGGCGGAGCGCACGTGCGTGGGGTGAACAGCCATGGGGGCATCAGCCTGGGGACGCGTCCGCGGGAGATTGGGCGCGACGAGATCAAGCAGGCGGTGGAGCGGGCGCGGGCGATTCCACTGCCGGCGGATCGCGAGGTGCTGCACCTTTTGCCGCAGGAGTTCATTCTCGACGATCAGGCGGGGGTGCAGGATCCGCAGGGTATGATGGCGGCGCGCTTGGAAGTGCGCGTCCATCTGGTGACGGCGGCGGCGAGCGCGGCGCAGAACGTGATCACGGCAGTGAATCGCGCGGGCGTCCACGTGGATGACACCGTGTTTGAGCCGCTGGCGGCGGCCGATTCCGTGCTGCGGGCCGACGAACGCGAGATGGGAGTGTGCCTCGCGGATGTGGGCGCGGGATCGACGGATCTGATCGTTTTCCTGCAGGGCGCTGTGGCTTACACCGGGGTGATTCCAGTGGGCGGCGATCACTTTACCAGCGACTTGTCGGTGGGCCTGTGTACGCCGCTGGCGGCGGCGGAGAAGATCAAGAAGGTGTACGGCAATGCGATCGTTACGTTGATTCCGGAAGGGAACGAAGTGGAAGTGCCGTCGGTGGGCGACCGGCCTTCGCGGTTGTTGCCGCAGCGGCTGGTGGCGGAAATTCTCGAACCCCGGGCGCGCGAGCTGTTTGAGATGATGCGCGACACTCTGCGGCATAGCGGCATGTTCGACGCGTGTTTGGCGGGCATCGTGTTGAGCGGTGGAGGGTCGCGGCTGCCGGGAATTTTTGATGTGGCGGAGTCGGTGCTGCGGAAGCCGGTGCGGCTGTCGTGGCCTACGCCTCTGGCGAAGATGCCAGCTACGCTGGCCGAGCCGGAGTATGCCACGGTGCTGGGCATGGTGGCATATGGACAGCGGGCGCGGGTGGCGCGCGGGTTTCAGGGGGATCGGTGGGGATCGAGATTGAAGGCGATGCTGGTGGGGTGAAAACAGGGATCAGGGGTTAGGGATCAGGGAACCGCGCGTCACCGAACGTGATTTGCTGACCCCTGACCCCTATTCCCTGACCCCCGGCACGCCGAAGAAAGCACGATGGAGAGTCTATGACAAACAATTCGAGCATTCGCATCAGCTTCAACGAAGAGCCTCTTAACGATGCCAAGATCAAGGTCATCGGCGTGGGCGGCGGCGGCGGCAACGCGGTGAACCGCATGATCGATGCCGGAGTGGAGGGCATCGAGTTCATTGTCGCCAACACCGACTTGCAGGCGCTGCGCATGTCGCGCGCGCCGGTGAAGCTGCAGCTTGGAGTGAAGCTCACGAATGGGCTGGGCGCGGGCGCGAATCCGGAAGTGGGGCGCAAGGCGGCGCTGGAGGACTCGGACAAAATCATCGAGGCGCTCGAGGGCGCCGACATGGTGTTTGTGACCACCGGCCTGGGCGGCGGCACGGGCACGGGAGCGGCTCCGATCATCGCGTCGTTGGCTAGCGAGATGGGCGCGCTCACCGTCGCCGTGGTCACTAAGCCATTTTCGTTCGAAGGCAAGCGGCGCATGACGCAGGCGGAGAAAGGGATCGCCGAGCTGATGGAATCGGTGGACACGACGATTGTGATTCCCAACGAGAAGTTGCTGGCGGTAGCGGAAAACGCGGGATTCTTTGAGTCGTTCCGCATCGCCGATGACATTCTGCGGCAGGGTGTGCAGGGGATTTCCGACATCATTACGATTCCCGGCATCATCAACCGCGACTTTGCCGACGTGAAGACAATCATGGCGCGCATGGGTTATGCGGTGATGGGCACGGCGACGGCGAGCGGGCAGAATCGCACCACCGAAGCGGCGCAGCGGGCGATTGCGTCGCCACTGCTGGAAGCGGGCGCGATCGACGGAGCGCGCGGCATTCTGATCAACATCACGGGCTCGGCTTCGCTGAAGCTGGCCGAAGTGCAGCAGGCCTGTACCATCATCCAGAGCGCGGCGCACGAAGACGCGAATATTATCTTCGGCGCGGTGATGGACGAGAAGATGAAGGACACGGTGAAGATCACGGTGATCGCCACCGGCTTCCGCGAAGTGCCCCGGGCCGATCAGCGGCCACAGGAAGTCCATCACTCGTTCGCGTCGTCGCATGACTATGCCATGGATTTTCCCGATCCCGTGGGTCCGGCACAACCCACTCGCGAGCCGTTTCCAGAGCCGTTTCGGGAGCCGATGTCCGAGCCAATGATGGAAGAGCCGAGGATGGCGGAGTCTTCTCCAGTTGCGATGTCGCATGCGGGCGCGGACGTCATCTCGCTCGACACCATGCGCAATGCGATAGTCGCCAACTTTGAGCAGGATGATTTGGATGTTCCGGCATTTCTGCGCAAGCGCGGGGAAGTGATGTAGGCATAAAGCGGACAAGTTCGAGTGCCAGGGTGAAAGTTGCTGAGGGGAAAAGTCGGGGCAGGGGTGAAAAAGATTTGCCCGCAGGGCAGTATCTTTTCAGTAACGAGGTAACGCGTTACCAAGGCTGCGGTACGGAAGTAATTTCCCGTTTAAGTACCTGTTCCATAATGGGTTAGATCGAAATTACTGTTCGCTAACAGAAAAACTTTGTTGTTGCCTGACGCACGCTAAGTCTCGTAATATCAGCGAAGTGTTGACGAAGTTGCAGTCAAGACCGGCAGACTGGCAGGCTTCGTGCATCGAATACCTTTAGGAAAGCCGGAGATCAGAGGAACGAACTAGAGATGTCTAAGCCGGAAACGCGCTATCTTCGTCTGGTGGTGATCGTAGGTGGGCTGCTGCTCGTGCCGGCAATGTGGGCGGCGCACGTCAACCCGCACGCACTGAATACCAGCAAGCCCAAGTCGACTCAGAAAGTCAGTGAGAGCCAGCGAACCAAGCGCCGCATGCGGCATTTGGCGAGCAGCCGCAGCACCACCGGCCATGGCGTCGGCAGTCAACCTCGCGCCGCGAGTCTGACGCGAACCTCGGTCAGCACTCGCCGGCCCACTTATCGCGAGCGCTTTTTCATGAGTTCGTTCGCCGAGGGAATTACCGGCGGCGACGTTACCGACGGAGAGGATCCCGTGGTGCGCCAGGCCGCCATCGACGCTTTAGGCAATATGAATGGCACGGTGGTGGCAATTGAGCCGACCAGCGGACGTGTGCTGGCCATGGTGAATCAGAAGCTGGCGCTGTCGAGCGGTGCGCAACCCTGCTCGACCATTAAGCTCTCTGTGGCGCTAGCTGCGCTGAGCGAGGGTTTGATCTCGAAGGAAACCGAGGTTTCGCTCGGGGGCCGCAGCCGCATGAACCTCACCGAAGCTCTGGCGCGCTCCAACAACGCCTATTTCGAGGCGCTGGGCCGCAATCTGGGATTCGAAAAAGTCGCCTACTATGCGCACGAGTATGGCTTGGGCGAGTTGGCCGGCTATGACATTCCGGGCGAACAGTTGGGCACATATCCCGATGAGGTAATTTCGGAGAAACTGGGCGGTGTGGGCAAAATGTGTTCGTTCGGCGAAGGCATTTCCATGACTCCGCTGCAGCTGGGCGGAATGGTTTCAGCGATTGCGAACGGGGGCACGCTTTATTACTTGCAGCATCCCACGACGCCGGAAGAGATCGCGAATTTTCAGCCTCGCATTAAGCGGCAGCTGGACATTGCGCCGGCGATTCCGGAGATCTCGGCGGGCATGGCGGGGGCGGTGCAATACGGCACGGCGCGCCGGCTAGGCCTCAACTTCAACGAGGAAGAGATCCTGGGCAAGACCGGAACCTGCTCCCATGCCGGCACACGCTTCGGCTGGTTCGCCTCCTACGCGAACACCAGCAGCGGACGCATCGTGGTGGTGGTTTTTCTGCAGGGTGGAAAGCCCACGTTTGGCCCGAAGGCGGCCGAGATTGCCGGACTGATGTACCGTAATCTCTACGATCACAACTTCTTTCTGGCTGGTCCCTTGCGTCCCGCGGATACTGCTGCGGCTAGGTGACGTCCAGGTTGCTCCTCGTAGTCGAACAAACTTCCAGCAAACTTCCAACAACTGAATTCCCAGTCCGATGTCACCCGGGCCTCTCAGAGAGGCCTTTCTTGTTTTGCCCAGCAAGTTGTTGCCGTCCATGTTCAGTGAGGCAGGTTCAGTGAGGCAGGTTCAGCAAGGTTGGCGCTTTCTAATATAGAAAGCATGGATGCCGCCGATGTATAGCGTAGAGCAATCGACAGCAGGATAGCCACGCGAGAATCTGGCCGGGTGGTGCCTGTCCGCCAGAGGTTGGCGTGACGGCATGGTGAGAAGAGGATCAGTTCAATCACGGCAATGAACGGCAGCTACGACTATCGGTTGGTGGCGCTTTCCATTGTGCTGGCGCTGTTTGCGTCGTATGCCGCGTTGGACTTAGCGGGGCGCGTAACTTCGGCGCGGGGCCGGGGGCGGGCGATCTGGCTGAGCTGTGGCGCAGCCGCAATGGGCCTGGGGATCTGGGCGATGCACTATGTTGGCATGCTCGCCTTCCACGTGCCGATGCCGGTTTTCTACCATGTTCCCACCGTCGCGCTTTCGCTACTGGCGGCTATCGCCGCCTCGGGAGTTGCTCTCTTCGTGGTGAGCCAGCCGACGATGGGCATCCGCGAGGAAATCGCCGGCAGTGTAGTCATGGGCGGTGGGATCGCCGCCATGCACTATATCGGCATGGCCGCCATGCGCTGCGCAGCCACCATTGTCTATGACCGCAGAATTGCGCTTCTGTCGATCGTGCTGGCCATCGCAATCTCTTTTGTAGCCCTGAAACTTGCCTTCCGAGTGCGCGATGAGCAGCGCGTAAGCTGGCGGAAAATCACCAGCGCGCTGGCCATGGGCGGCGCCATTCCGCTGATGCACTACACGGGGATGTGGGCGGCGTCCTTCTATCCTGCCAAAGGAGCCCCCGATTTCACCCGCGCTATTGGCATTTCCGCGATCGGCGTGGTGGCGATCGGCGCCGGCAGTTTTCTTGTGCTGGCGGGAGCAATTGCTTCGTCATTTTTCGACAGATTCATCGTTCTGCACAAAGGCGATCTCAAAGCGTCCCGGGAACGCGAGTTGTATTTCCAGACCATGGCGGAGGCGGTTCCCGAGATCATGTGGACAGCCAGCCCTGACGGCGCGGTTGACTACTTCAGCCCGAAGTGGTTTGACTACACCGGACTGACGTTCGAGCATAGCCGGGGCACGGGGTGGAGGGTGGTGGTCCATCCCGATGACCTGGCCCCCGGCCTGGCGAAAGGAGAAAACGCGCTGCGCACTGGCGATGCCTATGACGTGGAGTATCGGCTGCGCCGGAAAGATGGAACCTACCGGTGGTTCTTAGGGCGGGCCAATCCTATCCGTGAGCCCAAGGGAGGGATCGTCAAATGGTTCGGGACCTGTACCGACATCGAAGATCAGAAGCAGAGTCAGCAGATACTGGAGGAGCAGATTCTGGAACGAACGGCTCAATTGGCAGACCTCAACACCCGCCTGCAGGAGGAGATGCTGGAGAAGGACTTCGCCCGCAACGAATTCGATCAACAGAACGAGAAAATGATGAGTGAATTGCAAAAACGCTCGGAGCGGGCGACGATGATGGCGAAGATGGGCGAACTGCTGCAGAGTTGCATCAGCCGCGACGAAGTGTTCGCCGCCGCACTGGGTTTTGCGCCCAAGATATTCCGCGCCCGGGGAGCGCTAGCTCTGCTGGATGCGTCGCGAGGACTTACTGGAGTGATCGGCTCATGGAACGATTGCCAGCTTCCCACGGCGGAATTTGATCCGACCGAGTGCTGGGCGCTGCGGACGGGGCACCCGCATCTGGTTTTGGCAGGCGATTCGACCGCACGATGCGCCCACGCGGCAGGCGTGAGAAATACGTACTTGTGCATTCCGATCCTGGCGCTGGGCAAAACGCTGGGCATCCTGCACTTTCAATACGTAGATGAGGCGCCGCAACTGAGCGAGTTGGAGCTCTCGCTGAAGACGACTTTTGCGGGACAGGTCGGATTGTCCATCGCCAACATAAAACTGCGGGAAGCGCTGCGGACCGAGTCCATCCGGGATGCCTTGACCGGTCTCTATAACCGGCGCTACCTGGAGGAGACGTTGGAGCGCGAAGTCCGCCGCGCGGCAAGAGCTCAGCAGTCTCTCGGAATCCTCATAATCGATTTGGACCATTTCAAGAGCTTCAACGATACCTACGGACACGATGCGGGTGACGTGGTATTGCGCGAGGCTGGAGCGTCCCTGACCAGAGGCGTCCGGGCGGAGGACTTCGTCTGCCGGTTCGGGGGCGAGGAATTTGTGGTCATCCTGCCGACCGCGGACCTGACAGCCTCGCGCGCCCGCGGGGAGCGCTTGCGATCGAAAATGAGGGAACTGACCATCACGCACCAGGGTAAATCGCTGGGGATGGTAACGATCTCCGTTGGCGTGGCGGAGTTCCCCGAGCATGGCGAGTCGCCAAAGGAATTGATGGCGGCAGCCGATGCCGCATTGTATGAGGCGAAGCGCGGCGGGCGCGACCGGGTGGCGGTGGCATCGCCCAAAAGCGCCGATGATGAGGTGGCGATCCCTGGTTCGGCGATGCCTGGCACAGCAAAATCAGCCGCCAGTTGGAGTTAGTGAATGAGACTAGAAATAGACTATTTCTTGCGTTCGTCGCGCTCGACCACGCCGTCCTTGATGTGAACCACGCGGTGAGCGTATTCGGCGATGTCATGCTCGTGGGTGACCAGCACAATCGTATTTCCTTCCCGGTGCAGGCTGTCGAACAAGGCCATGATTTCGCTTCCGGTTTGCGAATCCAGATTGCCGGTGGGCTCGTCCGCCAGAATAATCGAAGGCTTATTGACCAGAGCACGGGCGACGGCGACGCGCTGGCGCTGGCCGCCGGAAAGCTCGTTCGGTTTGTGGGTCATGCGCGATTCCATGCCCACCGCCGTCAATGCGCCCTTGGCGCGCTCGATCCGCTCATCGGTGGGAACGCCGGCGTAGATCAGTGGCAGCTCCACGTTATGCAGAGCGGTGGCGCGAGCCAGCAGGTTGAAGGTCTGGAATACGAAGCCGATTTCTTTGTTGCGAATGCGCGCCAGTTCGTCGTCATCGAGTTCGCTTACCAACTGGTTGTTGAGCCAGTATTCGCCTTTGGTGGGAGTGTCCAGGCAGCCGATCAGATTCATCAGCGTGGACTTGCCCGAACCGGAGGGCCCCATGATGGCCACGTATTCGCCACGCTCAATGCGCAAATAGACGCCGCGCAGGGCGTGTACTTGCTGCTCCGATCCCATATCGTAGGTCTTCCAAAGATCCACGGCCGCGATCATGCAAGACTGCGGTGGCGCCTTGACGGCGGTGGGGGGCATGCTGATTACTTCGGCGGTAGCCATGTTTTTCTCCTGCTCCGGTGCCACTGAGTTCTCCGTGTTTAAATTCGATTCCGTGGGCCCCGTTTGCCGTTGAGACCGTGAAGCATTTTACTCAGGACTGCGATTCGAGACCTCTGCCTCGACGCCGGTATCTCCGTTGGACGGATGAAGCGGGCGAACGTCATGACGATTCTTCTTCCTTCTTGGGAACGGAATTATCGATCTTGACGCTACTGCCAGAACGCAGGGTGCGCAAAACCTTGTAACTGCCGGTGATCACTTCGTCGCCTTCGTTCAAGCCACTCACTACTTCAATGTCGCTGGTACCTGTGATACCGGTAGCGACCGCGACAAACTCTGCCTTCTTGTTGCGAATGACGAAGACGCCCTGCACATCCTGCTGCTGATCTTTATTATTATTATTGTTCTTAGATGCTGTCTCTTTGGGTGCCGGGGCGGCTGCATGCACCGAGCCGGGAGCCGATTTCTCCTGCTCCAATTGTGCCTTGGTGCGAACCGAGAGCGCTTGAATTGGGATCGCCAGGACGCTACTGCGGGCGGCCGTCGTGATCTTGGCGGTGGTCGAAAGTCCCGGGCGAAGGTCCGGCGGAGGATCGGTCACCGTTACCACCACCTTAAAATCTTTCGCCTCTTCGCTGGTGGTGGTCTGCTGCGAAGTAGCCACACCGGTGGAGCGGACGATGGCGTTGTCTCCAATCTCCGAGACCGTGCCGTGGAAAACTTTCTTGGGAATGGCGTCGATCGTCACCTCGGCAGGCTGACCCAGGTGCACGTTCACGATGTCGGTCTCATCCACTTTCACTTCCGCGGTGATCACGGACATATCGGCCAGCGTGAGCAACGTGCTGCCGAGTGCATTCTGAATGCCGATGACCACGGACTCGCCTTCCCGCACCGGGAGGTTCGTGACCACTCCGTCGTAGGGAGCGGCGTAGGTCGTTTTCTGCAGCACATCCGCCACGCGGGTAAGATTGGCGCGCGCCTGGGCGACATGCCGGTCCGCGGAGTCCTTCTGAGCTTTCGCCTGGGCGACACGTGCCTTGGCCTGCACCAGTCCGGAGTCCGCTGTGGCCCATGCGTTCTGGCGGCTGTCGAAATCGGATTTCGCGATCAGCCCATCCTTAAAGAGATTTTGCGCGCGATCCCAGTCCAGTTTGTTGCGCGCATAGTCGGCTTGGGCGCGCAACAGGTCGGCGTCGGACGTCCGGAGGGCCGCGTCGGCGGCGATCGCATCCGTTTCCGCCGCCTGCACCGAGGCTTGGTTGGCGCTTACGTCTGCCGTGGACTGCACGTTTTCCAGTTGCGCCAGCAATTGCCCCTTCTTTACGTGATCGCCTTCCTTAACGTACAGGTGGGTGATCTTTCCGTAGGCATTGGCTCCGATGTTGACGTAAGTCTTCGGCTTAATCTCGCCCGAGGCGCTCACCACCGACGACAAGTCCTGGCGCTGGACTTTTCCAGTCTGCACCGTGACCACGTTCTTGCCGCTCTGATGCACCGTGACCCCGACGATGATGGCCAACAGCACCACCACGCCGGCGCCGATCGCGATTTTTTTCCAAGGTTTCATTGTCTCCGTCGCTGTCGGTTATTTGATACCCCGGGGTCGCCTACCTTCGGCCTACAGTTCGATCCTGGCCAGCCCGGTTCCACCGGTCTGACGGACACGTCCCGTAATACGATCCTGGTGACCGGAAAGTTCCATTTGAGAGCCGCCCTTACTGAGACCCGCTTGGGAACCCAACAGCCGAGGGTACTTGACCCGGAACCTGAGATTATAACTTCCCAAGGCCGCGTTCGTAGTCTTAAATCTGGGTCGCAGTCTTGACCCGGTGATCCATGACCGACACGATTGCGGTTCGGCCGGGCAACTCGGACTTGGCGCTGCCGCGTCCAACAGAGGTTAGCTGGAGCCGTCAGGCCACTCTTTTACTGTGACTTAACCTTGCTTTCGCTCAATTGGGAGCCTAAAATGGGAAGGCGTACCGTCGCAGGAGTCCCTCTCATGGTTCGGGTCGTTTCACGTTATCTGTCGTCTCTCGTTATACTCGCTGTCGCCGTGGGTTTTGCCGGCCCGGCCAAAGCGCAAAGTGACAAGCCGACGCCTTCGGGCGTGCCATCTTCCAGCACACCATCTTCCAGCACATCGGCCCCCAGCGCGACGCCGACTGACACTCAGGCCCAGCCCACGGATCAGGTCGATCCACTCAAGCGCAAACCCAACGAGAAGCAGAAAAAGGCGCAGAAGAGGGCTCTGAACATCGAACTCAGCAAGACCTACAAGAAATGGCTTAACGAGGACGTGATCTGGATTATTACCGACGAGGAACGGGCCGCCTTTAAGCAGCTTTCCAACGACGAAGAGCGCGACAACTTTATTGAAGCTTTCTGGCAGCGCCGCGACCCCACTCCGGACACGGAAGAGAACGAGTACAAGGAAGAGCACTACCGGCGCATCGCTTACGCCAACGAGCACTTCGCCGCCGGAATTCCCGGCTGGAAGAGCGACCGCGGACGCATCTACATCATGTACGGCCCGGCGGACGAAGTCGATTCGCACCCCTCCGGCGGCTCGTACGAGCGCCCCCTGGAAGAAGGCGGCGGCGAGACTTCGACTTTCCCCTTTGAAGACTGGCGTTACCGGTACCTCGAAGGCATTGGGCAGGAGATCATCATAGAATTCGTCGACACCTGCATGTGCGGCGATTTTCACATGACCATAGACCGGTCAGAAAAAGATGCTTTGAAGTACACGCCGAATGCGGGCCTGACGCTCTACGAACAGATGGGGATGTCGAGCAAGACCCAACGATTCAGCGGAGGAGGTCTGGAGCAACTGGGTGCGGGTCCGATGAGTTCGGACTTGCAGACGAAAGAGTTCGATCGATTGGAGCAGTACGCCAAGTTGCAGGCGCCGCCGCCGGTCAAGTTCAAGGATCTGGAAGAGATCGTCAACACCAAGCTGGTCACCAACCTGATGCCTTTCGACGTGCGCTCCGATTTCGTAAAAGTGACCGGAGACACGGTGCTGGTGCCGATCACGATCCAGATGAAGTATCGCGATATTACATTCGCCAACAAAGATGGTGTGCAGCGTGGCACGGTGAACATTTTTGGCCGTGTCAGTACGTTGACCGGGCGTGTAGTGCAAACCTTCGAAGACACAGCCCAGGTGGATGTGCCGGCGGAGTTGCTGCCCCGCGCCGCGGAAAATTCCTCGGTATATTGGAAGGCACTGCCGCTGCGTCCCGGCCGCTACAAGATCGAGGTCGCGGTGAAGGACGTGAACGGCGACCGCAAAGGTCTTTGGAGCCGGGGTATCGTAGTGCCGGAGTACTCCGACGACAAGCTGTCGACCTCCTCGCTGATTGTGGCCGATCAGATGGAGGCAGTGCCGACGAAGGATGTAAGCACGGGAAATTTCGTGATAGGCCTGACCAAAGTTCGCCCGCGCGTGGCTCCCGCGGATGGCAAGCCCGCCCTGTTTAAGCGGAGCAAGGACCAGAAGGTGAACTTTTGGATGCAGGTCTACAATTTGGGCGTGGACGAAAAAACGCACAAACCTTCGGCCACCTTCGAGTTCGACATCGTTAATATTGCGACTAATAAACCCGTGGTTCAGAAAATGGAATCGACCGAGACCATGGGTAACGTAGGCGAACAGGTGACGCTGCAAAAATCGATTGCGTCTGCAAACCTGCAGCCGGGCGTGTACCGCATCGAAATCAAAGTGAACGACAACATCTCCAAACAGACCATTGATCCTTCAGCGACGTTTGCTGTAGAGTAACGGCCTGTTTGATTCCCGGGGGTGGGAGTGAAGTTTCGCCAGCTCGGAGCTTGGGCGGTGATCGTCGCGTTGTCGCTTTCTGCGCGGGCTGCGGAGCGGCCAGGGGCGATCTCCGGATATGTGCGCGATGCCTCGGGCATCCCCCAGATGGGCGCGGTAGTGGAGATCGCCGGAACCGCGGCGCGAACGCTGACCGTGTTCACCGACGGCGCCGGGTTCTACTCCGCCACGGACTTGCTGCCCGGGTTATATACGGTTAAGGTTTCAGCCGCATCCTTTTTGCCGGCATGGCGCGACAAGGTCGGATTGCGTCCCGGCACCAGCACCCACCTGAATATCACTCTGAACACTCTGCTGAATGCGATGCGCGTGGGTCCGCTGCGTGGCAACTCCGACGAGGATGACTGGAAGTGGACTCTGCGTTCGGTGGCGAATCGTCCCGTGCTGCGGGTGTTCGACGATCCAACGAGCGCGGAAAAGCAGGATCACGATTTGAAAGCCAGTCTCTCATTTCTGGCTGGTTCAGCGGAGGGCGGCTATGGCAGCGGCTCCGACATGAGCACGGGCTTTTCCGTGGAGCGCTCCGTTTTTTCCGTGGACCGCGTAGGGCTGCGTGGAAATGTGGGTTACGGAGACGGACTTCCCGCCGCCGTTCTGCGCGCGACGTACTCGCATCGTCTGCCCGACGGTTCGGGGCCATCCATGGGGGTTGCTGTACGTCACCTCGCGCCGTCCGATCCGAATCTGCGCGACGCCTCGCTGCAGTCGTTGGCGCTTTCCGCGGGGGATGATTTAAGCGTGGGCGATGTGCTGGAGGTGAAATTCGGCAGCGAACTGCAGACCATCCAATTTCTTGGCCGTGTGACCGCGTTCCGGCCCTACGGCACCGTCGATCTGCATCTCTCCCCGAACACCGTCGTCGGTTACGAGTACACCACCTCTTTGCCCAACGCTGGTTTACCCGGAATTGGGGACGGACAGCGATCCGACCCGGAGTCAACGGATTTGGGCGAAGCGGATCCTCGCATCAGCTTGGTTCACTTTGCCACGAAACTCGAACACGCCCACCACCAGGAAGTGAATGTTTCCCGGCGCATGGGCAAGAACAGCATGCAAGTTGCGGTATTCGACGACCGCGTGGACAACACGGCACTGCTCGGCACCGGCGAGGTCACGGCTGCTGGCGGGTTCCTGTTGCCTGACCCGTATTCGGGCACGTTTACTTATGCCGGTGACACGCTTAGCGCCAGCGGTCTGCGGTTGGTCATCGAGCGACAGCTTTCGTCCGATCTCGCCGCCACGCTGGATTTTGCCTACGGCGGTGCCCTAGACCTTGCCAAGCCGGACGTCGAGATTCAAAACGCTGGGCAGTGGATCGCGACCCAGCGCCGTGAGGCCGTGGCTGCCAAACTCAGCGGCACGGTGAACCGCACTCATACCCGCTGGATCGCGTCCTACCGTTGGATCAATGGTCCGGCGCTGACTCCGGTGGATATGTTCAATGCATCCCCGGGACGGAGCGAACCATTCCTGAACCTCTTCATTCGCCAGCCTATTCCGACCATGGGCTTCCTGCCAGCCCACATGGACGCGGTGATCGACGTGCGCAACTTGCTGGCGCAAGGCTATGTGCCGGTCATAGGCCAGGACGGCCAAACCGTCTATTTTGTTCAGTCTGCCCGTTCGGTGCGTGGTGGCGTGACCATTAACTTCTAGGTTCGGGTCCTGTGCCAGACCAACTCCGCTTTCCAAGCCATACCTGCTCGAAAATCCAGGGATAAGGATCGCTCTGGGCCCTTGAGGGTGCCGTGGGGTACCTTATTCGTAAAATCTATCGCTTGGATCGTAACTCAATGGTTGACTCTTGGGATAGGCTTTCGATAATGTTCTCTGTGCGGTCGGGGCGCTGCATGTTGTTTGTATGCAAGGAATTGCAAGCCTCTCGGTAATGGCCTGAGAGATCTGGCCTGCCGTACCGCACGTCACTCCCCTAAACGATCAGCGTCAAGGAGACCCTATGAGAGCGCGTATCATCCTGGTGTTTGTGCTGCTGGCCGCCGTTACCGTTTCGGCACAGACGTTCCGTGGCACCATTCTCGGCACCGCTACCGACCCCTCAGGCGCGGTTCTGCCCGGCGCCAAGGTCACGGTAAAGAACGTGGGCACAGGATTGGAGCGCACCACCGAGACCAGCGCGGATGGCAGCTACGCTCTGCCGGAATTGCCGATCGGTACTTACACCGTGACGGTTGTCCTGGCCGGCTTTCAGACGTTTGAGGCCAAGGGAGTGACGGTGGACGTGGCCTCGGAGCGCCGCGTGGACGCGGCCATGAAGCCGGGGCAGGTGTTGACCAGAGTGGAGGTCTCCGCAGATCAACTGCCTCTGGTGGAAACGACCACAAATACACTGGGAGGCGTGCTCACCGCGCAAACCGTCGAAAACATGCCTGTTAACGGCCGCGACTACACCAAGCTGATCTACATGAACCCCGGCGTTGCCGGCTCTCCGGACGAGATTTCCGACTCTCCCGGCTCCTTCGGCGAGTTTTCGATGAACGGTGCTCGCGGTCGGTCCAACAACTACCTGCTCGACGGCACGGATATGAACGACGGCTACCGCAACGATCCTGCGATCAACGAAGCCGGGGTCTTCGGCACACCCTCCACCATTCTTCCCATCGACGCTGTCGCTGAAGTGAATGTGCTCTCGAACTTCGCGCCGGAATATGGCCGCAGCGCGGGCGCGATCGTCAACATTGTTACCAAGAGCGGCACCAACAAGATTCACGGCAGCGCAGCAGATTACTTCCGAAATGACGCGCTCGATGCGCGCAACTATTTCAATCCTTCCAGCCAGCCCAAGGCCCCGTTTCACAATAACCAATATGGCGCCTCGCTGGGCGGGCCGATCGTCAAAGACAGGACGTTTTTCTACGCGGACTATGAAGGCCAGCAGGAGCCCGTTGGAGTAGTAACTCTGGCCAACGTGCCTACCGGCACTGGGCCCGGCGGGGCCCTGCAGCCGAGTGATTCGACTGATCCTTCTGGCGTGATCGAAGCGCTGATTGCGCGGCATCCGTGGCCGGCGCCGAATTTGACTCAGGGCGCTATTCCGGATTTCAGTTTAGGGACCGCATCTGTGGTGTCTCCCTCTTACAACCGGCTGACCAGCTTTATCGCTAAGATCGATCATAGTTTCAATGCCACGAACAACCTGACCGGGCGGTATTTCTTCGGGGACAGCGTGCAATCGTTTCCTTTGGCCCTCACCGCTACCGGCGGACAGTTGCCAGGCTTTAATACGTTCACCCCGACGCGCGTACAGCTCGTATCGATCTCCTATGTTCGTACGATCGGGTCCAACAAAGTGAACGAGTTGCGCTACGGATGGAATCGGTTTGCGGAAGGATTTTTCCCCGCGGACGCGAACTTCAGCCCCAGTTCGATCGGCCTATGCGCAGCGACCAGCACGACCCTGTGTAACGGAACCGCACCCTTCGACTCTGGCATGCCGATTATCGCCGTGGGCGACTCCAACATCGGCTCTGCAGCCCAGCTTGGCTCTACCAGCAGCCTGCCTCGGCATCGCGTCGATAGCAACAATCAGATCCTCGATGGCTTTTCCTGGAAGGTCAATAAGCACGACGTCAAGTTTGGCGCGGATTACCACCGCACCTCGATCCAGCAGTATTTCGATAAATACTTCCGCGGGAAGCTCGTCTTCAATGACGATACGACCGGAAACGCGCTTCAAGATTTTCTTAGTGGACAGGTGGACAGCGGCTTTCAATATTTCGGCGACACGACGCGGCACACCTTCGAGAACAACTTCGGTTTCTACGTGCAGGATAGCTTCCGGGCAACCTCGCGGCTGACCCTCAACTACGGTCTGCGTTGGGACTACTTTGGCGTGGTCCAGGAGAAGAACAAGCTTCTCAGCAACATTACGAATCTTGATTCTGTCAACGATACCTTTACGTTGACGCAAGTCGGCCAGCCGGGGTTGAGCAGCCTCTACAACCCGGACAAGAAGGACTTTGCGCCGCGCGTGAGCGCCGCATGGGACGTGACAGGAAAAGGTAAAACCGTAGTGCGCGCCGGATTTGGAGTGTTCTTCGACGCCTTCTCGCAGGACATGGCCCTCGGCCACCTGCCCTATTCTCCCTACTTCGATCCCGGTCCCGCCTACAACAACATTGGCCCCGATCCGATTCTTTCGACGGGCGTCGTCGGCGGGTCCATCGGGTTCAACAGCCCGCTGTTCCAGGCTTCGAGCACTTGCAATTATGAGTGCGACGCCTTTGGCTTTGATCAAAATATCAAGACGCCCTACATGGAGAACTACAACCTCAACATTCAGCAACAGATTTCAAGCAAGTCTGTACTGCAGGTTGGCTACGTCGGGTCGCAGGGCCATCGCCTGTGGAGGTTCTTTGACCTCAGTCAGCCCAGTTTGGCGCAGATTACCACTTCGGATCTTGCGAGCGCGGCTTCAAATGGGGGGTCCGTCACGGGCGCTTATGGCGTGCCGCGCAACTACGAGGACAATCCTTACGATGCCTTTTACATTCTGCAGGAAAATTCTACCGGCAAGTCAAACTACAATGCTCTCCAGGCGAGCTACCGCATCACTGGATGGCACGGCGTAACATCTATCGCGAACTTCGTTTGGTCGAGGTCGCTGGACAACTCAAGCGACGGCGAAGACTTCGAGCCCAATGCCGCCCAACCGAATGACAGTACCAATCCCCAGCTCGAATATGCTCCCTCGAACTTCAACATCCCGCGCCGCTTTACCTGGAACTTCGCCTATGAGTTCCCGAAGATGAGCGGAGATTGGCAGCGTTTGAAGAATGGGTGGGGCCTCAACAGTGTGCTGACTATGCAAGATGGCCAGCCCTTCCAGTTCAATTACAATTTCGAGGATGACTACAGCGGCAGCGGCAACGGTTTCGACCGGCCGGACGTTGTCGGACCGGTCAAGTACAGTCCTCACGACCCGCTGAACTACGTGGACCTGAGTTCATTCTCGACTCCCTGCACGATCAAGGCCGGACTGACGACGGCGACCATCACCGGCAGCGCACAGGACTGCATCCCTGGCACGCGCCACTTCGGCGATGAAGGGCGTGACTCCCTCCACGGCCCGTCGTTCAAAGAGTGGAACTTCGCCATCTATAAGACAACGGCGATCACGGAGCGGATAGCCATGCAGCTGCGCGCCGATTTTTTCAACATTCCCAATCACCCGAACTTCGCCAATCCGTTCCTGCCAGCGTTCATTGCGGACCCGGCTGTGCACGGATTCCAGGCGGTGAATGGCCGCGAAGTGGGTAATCCTACCGGTTCAACTGGCATCATCACCGCCACCGGCGACGTGGGCATCGGCAACCCGTTCATCGGCGGCGGTGGTCCACGGGGGATTCAGCTAGCGGCTGTTTTCCGGTTCTAGCTGGCACCTACCTGCTCCATCACCCCTGTCGCCTGCGGCGGGGGCTTTTCGCTTGATACGAAGAAGTCTGGCGCTCGACCGCTTTCGCGGGCGAGGGCGCCCGCGCCACACCCCTGCGCGCCCGTCGTAAGCCTTCCGTCACTAGGTCATGCGGTTACCGCGATGTTACGCTGCGGTCATAATCCTTCCCCCAAAGCGTCTGTTGCGGAGACTTCGAATGCGTCGCTCCATCTGCGCCGTCATCATTCTTGGCATGTGCTTTGCCACGCCGGTTTATGCCCACCACCTCAAGCAGGATGGCACGACTTCGCTGCCGGTGACTACCTCGTCGGCGCAGGCGCGCGCGCTCTACGAGAAGGGCATGCAGGATTACGAAAACCTCTACCTGGAGCGCTGCAACGACGACTGGCGCGCGGCGGTAAAGGAAGATCCCAACCTGGCAGTGGCCTGGGCATGGATTGCTTTCAACAGCAGCGATCCCAAAGAAGTGAGCGCGGCCCGCGAAAAGGCTAAGGCACTTGCGCCCAAGTTGACGCCGGGAGAGCAGCTGATGATTGCCTGGATCGTCAAGGTGCAGGAAGGCGATTTCATCGGCGGCATTTCCGCCATGAACGACATGCTTGAGATGTATCCCAAAGATAAGCACCTGCTCTACCTTGCCGGCAACTGGCTGGTGGGAGAAAAGAGCAACGATCAAGCGCAGCGCTTCTTTGAGAAGGCCCTGGCTATCGACAAGAATTTTCCCGCCGCGCTGAACGACCTGGCTTACGTGGACGCGCGCAACCGGCGCTTCGACAAAGCCTTTGCGGCCATGGACCGCTACGTGGCGCTGCTGCCCAGGGAACCGAATCCGCAGGACTCCTACGGAGAGCTACTGCGCATGGCGGGAAATTTTGACGGATCGCTGCAGCACTATCGCGCTGCCCTGAAGATTGATCCTGATTTCGTCACCTCTCAGGTTGGCCTGGGAGACACTTGTGCCGTGATGGGCAATCAGGAGCAGGCACGGATCGAATACGACAAGGCCATCCGCTATGCCCACAATGAGGCCGACCGGCTCAACTATACAATGCAGAAAGCCATGACCTGGGTGCGCGATGGCAAGTTCCGCGAGGCCGACAAGTTGTTCCTGGAGATTGCCGGGACGGCTCACGCCAAGGAACAGGACTTGCAGGAAGCGCAGGCCTATCGGCATCTGGCTGAGTATCAGGCAGACGCTAACGACGCGATGAAATATCTGCAGAGTGCTGAGGATGCTTTGGGACACCGCAGCACAATCTCCCAGTCTGACAAGACTGAGGAGCTTTCCCGGATTCTGCGCAACCGCACCGTGCGCGCCGCCCATGCCGGAGATGCGGCCTTGGCCGACAAGTCCCTGAAGCAACTCGAGGCGATGGCGGCAAGTAGCCGGAACCGCGTGATCCAGAGTTCGTACAACGGCGCGGCTGGAACCCTGTTGATGGATCAGAAGAAATTCGACGAAGCCATCCCCTATCTGGAGGAAGACCAGAACAATCCCTTTGCCATGGAACTTCTGGTGCAGGCCTACTACCAGACCAATCAGTCCGATAAGCTGGCTGAGGCCGAGGCCACGCTGCGAGGAACTAATGTTCCTACCATGGAACAAGCTCTAGTGGTTCCAGCCGCGCGCCTGCGCCGCCCGGAAATGTAAGTAATCTTTACACCCTCGTTTCAAGGTTGGTCTATACTATCGAGCGCCAGTGGAAGGCAAGAAATCTTTCTGCTGGCGTTGGCGCGCGATTGCGTCTTTAGGATTAATGAACTCTAAGATTGATCGACGTTCCCGCAAGAGAGTGGTTGCCCGCGTGCCCGTCCGCGTCCGGAGCGCCCCCGGGAAATCGGAACTGAGCGCCCAGACGCGAGACGTCAGCACCAATGGCGTATTCCTCTATACCGAGTCCCGCATGGCAGAGGGCTCCGATGTGGAATTGGTCCTCATCCTTCCGCCCGAACTGACCTCGGGGGAGAAGTGCTGGGTCTGCTGTCATGCCCGTGTTCTGCGGGTGGAGCAGGGTTCCGGCAAAGACTTCGGGGTTGCCGCCGAGATCCGGCGAATGGACATTTTTCCCGAGATCCCGATGCCGAGCTAGTTTTCCCGGCTACGACCCTAGGAGCTCTGCTTCTGCTATCCAGGGACGGGTCAGGAGTAGAATCCCGCCAGCGAAGCCCCAACTTCCCCGAGAACCTTCAGCGCTCGGGGCCGAGGAAACCGCTGCACAAGCTATTTGTCGAAATGTTGAGAAAAGCCTTTCCATGGTACCCACCTTGGTGCAATAATGGCGGCCCTAGAATTGCTCTGGCCAAACTCGGTGTTTAGGTGAGCCTAATTATGTGGATTGATAAGCTTGCGGACGGCGTGGTGCAAGTGCAGACTGCCATTGGGCCGCGCTATGTGATGCCATCTTTTCTTCAGCGCGCGTATTTTCTGTGGATGTTCCGTCACTTTCCCATCCTTCCTCATGCCGTGCTCAGTACAGGGCAGCAGCGGCTGATCGACCGCCTGTGTTCCGAGCAGCGGTTCGTCTCCATGGCATACGCCGACGGCATGGAGGATGCTCCGGTGATTGGCACGGTGGAGAGACGCCCGGCGATGGGAGCGGACTCGTTGCCGCCGCGTCGTTCGGTGGTTGGCGAAGGTGCCAGAGGTCTGGCTGCGCAAGCTCGGCAGCGCTCGTAAGATCGCGTCAGCCTTTCCGTGGAAGCCGCGTCAGTGCTGCGGAGAGTCCGCCGGGGGCTGTGGGTTGTCGCTGGCCGTGTTGCCATTCGAGGGACCTTGGCGCCCCTGAGATGATGCGAAGTTCCCGCACGGTCCGCTTCCTCGAGGACGCTGGCCCTCATTGCTCGGACGGCTCGCCGCCCGCTGCTGCTGGCAGGAATGCAGCGTACTCAGTTGCTCGGGCGTGACCAGCGCGTCCATTTTCTGCTGCGCCTGCTGCCGGATTTCCCTGACTTGCTCTTGTTTCTGCCGCGGCGTGAGCGACGAATTTTCGCACACCCCTTCGATTTGCGAATGAGTGTCGCGCTCAATGGTGTGGCGCCGTTTTATCACCGGCTGGCCGATGCCGGCTTGCTGCCAGCAGGGCTCCTGGCCGGTTCGCGCCGGGTGCGCAGGCTGCGCAGAAGAGGGCGGATTGCTCGACGGGGGCGGAGTGCCATCCTGCGCTAAAGAACTGGCCGCGAGCTTCAAGACACAAGGGATTCTCGCCCCTCTTCTGGTACGCGAACTGGAGGAAAGCAAGTACGAGGTTGTCGCCGGAGATCAAGAAGCCGAAGGCAAACGGCGCAAGCACCAAGCTATCGGCCATCCGGGCTGCATCCCGGATAGGAGCGTGATCTTCCCGCCATACGAGAGACCTTTTGCGGGAGCAATTCTTGCGGAGCATGCATCTTTCTTCGCAAACGCTCAGCTTTCGTGCCAGCCATCATAGTTGGAATCGTGTGTATGTCATGGTATTGGATCGAGTGGGCCCGGACTGCATTGTCGAGCGACGATCCAGCTGATCGGTTTTACTTCGTTCAAACGGGCGCTTTGATGGTTGCCGCTCTAGTCGGAGGGTTTATTTGTGATGTCGCTTTCATCGTAGGGACTCGCCAGTCTGATGCGATTCGCTGGAGAAATGATGCGCTCGTCGAGGGTCATATCAGTGGTTCTCCTGAACCTTTTGATGGCTGCTTGTCTTGTGAGTCCTTACTTCTCGTCTGAGATAGAGAGTGCCAATCATGCCCGAGTCGGCGAACGACTGGTTGATTTTCTAGGGAGTCCGGCAGCCTATTACATCGCCCAAACGAACTGGATAGATGTTGTGCTTGCGCTATTGTTCGTATCCTTAACGGTAGTTCTGTTGATGCACCGTGTTCTTTGGCCCCTTTTGAGCCGACCCCTGTTCCGCATGCAGGACATCGGCACCAAGGGACGCCGCGCGATTCTTACGGCTGTCGGTCTTTCGCTGCTGACTGGATCGTTCTTCGGTGGAAAGGTTCCTGAGTGGTTAAAAGAGATTTTGAAAGGGTTTAGTGGATATTTACGTTCCGGGCGGCAGACGAGCGGGCTGTTTTGAGCAGTTCGACGATTCCGGCACGGATTTTGTTGTAATTCTCGGGAATGGTGGCCATCTTCGTCATCAGCAATTTGCTTGGGTGGTCGCAGCAGCCATCCAGGGTAATGTTGATTGCGAAGATTACATTTCTCATTTGATCCCCTTTAAATTTTGTCGGCCACCCGTCATTACTTGCTTCCGCCGGGTCCTTGTGTCGGGTCCAGGTTGAAAAGAATCTCGCGCACCTCGCCCGACGCACGGCAGGCGACGGCACCCTTGCGCGCCCACGCCAGCGCCTCGTCCAGATCAGCGGCTTCAAGTATCCAGAAACCGCCCATGTGCTCCTTGGTCTCGGTGTACGGCCCGTCGGTGACGAGCACCTTGCCATCGGGCTGGGCCCGCAGCGACTTGGCGTTGCCGGCCGGGGAAAGGCCGCAGGCAAACTTCCTGGCGCCGGCAGCAATCATTTCGCGGTTGAGCGCGTGGATCTTCTCGATAGTCGCTTTCGGTTTCGACGGACGGGTCGTAGTCGTCGGGGTGGTAGACAGCAACTAGATACTGTGGCATGACTTCTCCTCCTCCTGTAACGGTCTTCTTCTTGTAACAGTCTTCGGGGCGGGCCGGTTGCCCTGCCTTCACGATATAGTCGAGCGGCCAGACCGAATTCGACAAAATCGTCCAAGAAATTTTCCGCGCTTTCCCACACATCCGAACTTTAATTCCTGGCAGCGCCACGAAAAAGGCTGCCCCACTCGCCGCGATTTTCGGCGAGTGGGCACCACGGATCTCGATCCCTGGGTCACTCGTCACAGACTACACTCACCATTCCGTGATAGACGTGGCCGAATGCCGACCAACCTGCATCGCTACTACGGCGCTGGATACCTTCACTTCATCACCACCAGTTGTTATCAGCGAAGAGCGCTGCTGGGCACGCCGCAGAGTCGCGATCTGTTTCTGGAAGTCATGGAGCGGGTGCGTAGGCGGTACCGTTTCGTGGTGGTTGGATACGTTGTGATGCCCGAGCACGAAGCTGCGTTACATGCAGCGCAATCCCGTTGTCCGGGTTTGGTGCTGACGCCGGAACAGTGGAACTGGAGCAGTTTACCGTCATTACGCTTTGGTAGAGCGGGGATCAGTGCTGGTCAACGAAGCACAGAAAGCGGAGATGCGGGTGCGCGGAATTGCATAGTGTGAGGTGGCTGGCACCGCGCTGTATGGGTCCGTGGTACCCACTCGCCGAAAACCGTGGCGAGTGGGGCAGCCTCGATCATGGTGGAATTAAAAATTAGAGTGTGTGGGCCGGCCCCCGCTACTGCGATGATGGTCGCTTGGAGATCGACAACAACGCCGCGGAGCGCGCTCTGCGAGCGGTTGCTCTTGGTCGCAAGAACTATTTATTTGCTGGGTCGAACACCGGAGGCGAGCGAGCAGCTGCGATCTATAGCTTGATAGGAACAGCAAAGCTGAACGACCGTGATCCAGAAGCCTACTTGCGAATGGTGCTGTCCCGAATCGCCGATCACCCCGTCAATCGCATCGGTGAGTTGTTGCCTTGGAATCTCGAACCGGATGGAGAGCTCTGACCCTGCGATTACTGGTCGCGTTCTGAGAGCAAAGGTCCTGATTTCGCCAATTGAAATTCCTAGCATTCTGCCAGTGATGCGGCTAGTCTTTTCATTCATTCAGTACGCTGGCTGATCCAAATCCCTGCGGCAAGAAAGGAATCCCCCGCATGACCGATCAGAAGATCTACCGCATCGCCGGCATCAGTGCGCTGGCCTGCATCGCAACCTTCTTCATCGAATTCCCCTTCTACCTCGTTCGCACCCACGTCCCCGGCCTGTCGGAGTCCAGCAAGTTCCCCGATTACGCCGCCCGCAACGCCACCAACATCATGAGCTGCATCTTCCTCGATCTCATCATTCTCACCCTCATCATGGTCTTCTTTGCCGGCGTCCGTCACCTGATCCGCCAGGCCAATCCCCAACATGAGTGGCTTGCTGGTCTCTTCTACGGCGTCGGCCTGGTCTACGTCACTCTCACCTTCGTTGCCGACTCCCTCCAGGCCTCCATCGTCATCGACGCCTTCGATCCTCCCGCCGACGGCGTCATCATGCGCGCGATGACGGAGAGCACGTTGCTTTTGTATGGATCCATCGCCCTCTGGCTCATGGCCCTTTTTATGGCCATCCTCAGTTACGTCACTCTCTTGAGCGGCGCTCTTCCAAGGTGGTCCGCCTGGGTCGGCTATGCCTGTGCCCTCGTCTGCCTGGCCTTCGTTCCCACCATGTTTGTGCACCACGTCGATATGTTCGGCCTTTACAACCCAGCGTGCTTGGCCGCCCAGGCCTTCGCCAACTGCTTCCCCCTAGCCGTGTGGATGATCGTCATCGGCATCCTGATGCTGCGCAAGCGCGCGTTGTCTCCGGGCCAATCCGGAAGCGGCGCTTGAACCCGAGCGGGCTGCGCGTGCGGGTTGCGGAGTTGGAGCGGGCGAAAAGATCCGGGGGCACCGAGCGCGCGGCGCGGTCTCGGTCGTACGCTTACCCTCGAGGGTGTTATGTATCCTTGAACCGAGCGCCGAAAAGGGGCGCGATGTGCGCCCCTCGGGTTGAATTCGATGCGAACGGATTATACGCCGACTGGTTGCTTGCTGCGCACCGGCACCGGAGTCAGCCAGCCGCGGCGGTCGGCCTTTTCGCCGTGCACGACAGCATAGAACTCCTTCTGCAGCGCCTTGGTGATCGGACCAATCTCCCCCTTGCCCACTGGGATCTTATCCACCGTGAGAATCGGAGTGATCTCCGCCGCCGTGCCGCTGAAAAAGGCTTCGTCGGCAAGGTAGAGCATCTCGCGCGGAATCATCTGCTCCACGGCTGCAATGTCGAGCTCGCGCGCGATCTGCATCGTCGAATCGCGGGTGATGCCCGGCAGCACCGAATTGGCCAACGGGGGAGTAATCAGTTTGCCGTGATGCACGATAAATACATTCTCGCCCGAGCCTTCGCTCACGAAACCATTGGTGTCAAGCGCTATGCCTTCGGTATAGCCGTTGACGATGGCTTCCATCTTGATGAGCTGCGAGTTCATGTAATTAGCCCCCGCCTTGGAGATGGCCGGCAACGTGTTCGGCGCAATCCGTGTCCATGACGAAACGCAGACATTGCAGCCCTCGCCCTCTCCGCTGAGATATTTCCCCCACGGATAGTTGACGATGTAGACCTCCGTGGGGCAATTGAACGGATTCACTCCCGCCTCGCCATAGCCACGGAAAACCACGGGCCGCACATAGCATGGCCACACGCCGTTGCTGGCGACGATGTCGAGCATCCCCTTCACCAGTTCGTCGCGCGTGAAGTCCACGTCGATGCGGTAGACCTTGGCCGAATCCAGCAGCCGCTGCATGTGCTCGGTCGCACGGAAGATCGCGGGCCCCGAGGGCGGCGCGTAACAGCGGATTCCCTCGAATACCGAAGATCCGTAGTGAACCACGTGCGACATCACGTGAATTGTCGCTTCATCCCAAGGGATGAGCTTGCCGTTGTGCCAGATATGTTCCGTCTTCGTGATGTCCATGCCGGGACTCCTTGGGGAGGTTTGTAACGAGGGCTGAATCTTTCCCCTCCCTGAGGCGCGAAAAACCAACCAGCGTTAGGGGACATTATAGCTCAAGCGCAAAGTCCCAAGCCCAGGTTTTTGCTGAGATTTCGGTTTTCCGAACAGCACCTCCGACTTTGGCAGGAACGCAAGGGAGAAGAAGCCGTGAAGATTAGGTTTTGCTTGTGTATGGCAGGATTTTCCGGACTGATGATGGAGTCGGTTCTTTGTTGGCGACCCTTCGGCGGCTGAGGATCTGTGGGGATGACCGCTGCACCTAGGCCGTTAGAGTTACGGGTGGGGGCTCGATCGCAACCGGAACCAGCGGATGATGTTGTAGCTGAGACAGGCCCACATGGCTTCCATACTGGCCTTGAGGCGGCCTCGGCAGCGGAACTGCCGTAGGCCGCAGCGTTGTTTGATCCATGCGTGCGGGAACTCGGCGATCGGCGAGCGTCGCGCGTAGATTTGTTTTGCTTCCTCCGTTGCCATCTTCTGCTTGAACGCGGTCGTCGCAGATGGCTCTTGCAGGCGAGTGATCGAGCGCCGCCAATCTGGCCGCGCCTGTTGCGGCGCGCATTTATCGCGCAGCAGGCAGCTGGGGCATGCCCTCTTGGGTGCGCGGTAAACGTGGGTGCGAACACCGTTGTCACGATTCAGCAGGGCATGGTGTGTGAGCGTTTGTCCGGCCGGACACGTAACCCTGTCCTGCGCGGCATCGTAAGGAAACGCGCTGGCGAGGAACTCGGAGTGCCGGCCGTGCGCATCGCGCTCCACGGCCCGCCAACTGTTCTGCCAAGACCCGTAGAAGTCCACTCCGTGATCGGCGGCCGTTTGCACCGAGGCGTGGTTGGTGTAGTCGCCATCGGCCACGATCTGTTTAGGCTTGCGTCCCAGCGTCGTTTCGCAGCGTTCCAGTGCCGGCTTCATCTGCCGGTAGTCGATGGCATCGGTCGTCGCTCGACGTTTCGGTGTCTCTCGAATCTTTGCCTTGGCGCGCACAATGCGCTGCGCCAGCGTACGCGGAGTAATGAGGAACGCCTTTGCGATCTCCTCGGTTGTAAGCCCGCACACCTCACGCAAGGTGAGCGCAACGCGCGCTTCCAGCGCCAGAGATGGATGACAGCAGGTAAAAATCAGGCGCAGCCGGTCGTCTTCAAGGCCGAGTTCGTCTTCATTATTGTTGTCCCCTGTATTCGACCTTTCCGCCGAAGTCCATTGCGCTTCAAGATAGCGCACGAGCTCGTCTCGAGACGCATCAAATCTTGCCCGTCAACGCAGCGTATCAATGGCTTTGAATCGGGCGGTTGAAATCAGCCATGGCCGCGGGTTGTCGGGCACTCCACTCGTCGGCCACACGCTCAGCGCAGCCGCAAAGGCTTCGTGCATCGCCTCCTCGGCAAGATCAAAATCACCGAGCAAGCGGATCAGAGTTGCCAGGATTCGTCCCGAATCCACGCGATAAAGGGAGTCGAGCAATTCGCGTATCGGGTCACGTATCGGCTCGGGGGAACGCTCGGACATGACGACGACCTTAGCAAACCATCTACCCCGAATCAATTGGCAAACGGCGGATAGTCGTGCAGTTTGATTGTCATTCCGAACAAGCGCTCTTTGCGCCGTGAGGAATCTGGGCGAGCCGCACGACGGGTCGCGTTCTTTGCGACCCATTAATCGCACTTTTGGCTCGCTTCCTTATCAAACTGCACCACTACCAAACGGCGGATCGATGCAAAATGTCCAGGTCGTGACTCTGAAATCTGGACAACAGAACGCGTCGTCGCTGACTCAAGATCGGTTGACGCAAAATCGCCAATGCACTCATTTAGGATTCGCACAAGCTCAACACTACCGCGTTGCTCTCGAGTCATGAGGCAATCCGGAGTTTACGTTTTCACGTTTTTGACGGACTCCGACGACGAATAATGCCCGTATTTTGCGATTACTGACTGGCAAACCGGACTTCAGAGAACGGACTGCTCGTCGGCAAAAGGTTGACCGTCCCGCGTTTTCTCCGGAGGGCACATGCGCAGTCCGGTTTCAAGGAGGGCGTTAGGCGAATGCAGTGCGATTACAAGACGTTAGCGTCAATTGACTACTGCAGCTTTGCGTACTCGGCCTTCGCTTGCTTCAGGGTAGGGACGTCCGGTTCAGCATTTCCCCAGAGCGTGAAGAAATCCTTGTAAGCCGCGAGTGCCCGGACACGGGCCGCATCGGAACCGAGCAGCACATCGAGGTGGTATCCATGGAAACCCCGAACAAAGCCAATCCTAAGCAAACTTCAGGCGAGGCAGAAGCGCATATCAAAAGTGCCCACCAGATTCTAAAAGCGCTACAAGCTGACCTGCCCCCTACTTTCGTTCACGTAAGAATACGACAACTTTCTTCCGTTCCATCTCCGGTTTGAGCCGGGATGGGGGAGCGCGAAGGGCAAGGGACGGCGTTTGAGTCCCTTGCCTCTCGCTCAGCTGGGTAGAGGCTCGCTGCCTCCACCGCCGCAAACTCTTTCGGCGTGCGGTATCCCAGACTGCTGTGCGGGCGCTCCTCGTTGTACTCGATCTTCCACGCCGCGATCTTCCGCCGCGCATCGAACAAGTTCTGAAACCAACTCACGGTCAAACACTCTTCCCGCAAGCGTCCGTGGAAACTCTCCACGTGCGCGTTCTGCGTCGGCTTGCCCGGCTGAATGTGCACCAACTCGATCTGCCGTTCCACGCACCACGCCAGAAAATGCCGGCTCGTCAGTTCCGGCACGTTGTCGCAGCGGATTGCTTTCGGCTGTCCGCGCTCGGCCACGATCGAATCCAACACGCGCGTCACTCTCCGGCTGGCAAAGCTCGTATCCACTTCCAAAGCCAAACACTCTCGCGTGTACGCATCCACCACGCTCAGCACCCGGATCGCCCGTCCGCACTCTACCGCATCGTGCAGGAAGTCCAGCGCCCACTCCTGATTCGCCGCCGTCCGCGCCAGTAGCGGCTTTCCCTCGCGCACGCAGTGTTTCCGCTTCTTCCGCCGGATCATCAGTCCGGCCGCTCGATACACTCGATGCACTCGTTTGTGGTTCACATGCTCTCCCGAGCGACCCAACAAAACATGCAGCCGCCGATACCCAAAGCGTGGCTTCTCCCGCGCCAGCTCCACCAGCATACTTCCCGCGCACTTGCTCGACAGCCGCCTTCAGGGCTACGAGCTCCAGCCGTTTTTTCGGATCACCGACTGCAGGGCTTCTTTGTCCAAACTCAGATCCGCAACTAGCTTTCGCAGCTTCGTGTTCTCGTCACGCAACTGCTTCGCTTCCTGCGCCTGGCTCACGTCCATTCCACCGTACTTCGCCTTCCAGGCGTAGAGCGTGTGTTTGGACACTCCCACTTCACGCGCCACGTCTTCCACCTTCCGTCCTGCCTCCACTTGCTTCAGCGCCCCGATCATCTGCGCTTCCGTGTGCCTGCTCTTCGACATACCCCGTTCCCCTTTCTTTCGCTGAAATCATACTCAGCTTTGTGCGGAAACAGGGGAGCAGGTCAAAGAGAAGATCGGAGAGCATCCCGAAATCGGGGCAGCGATTACGAAGCTAGAGATGGCACTGAACGATCTAGCGGTTCAGACGGGCGGAGTGTTGTAGCGGCGAGCATGTGATCGCGAGCCTTATCAAAGAACCTCTTTTACCGCTGATCGGTCGCACGCCAGCGCCTAACCAGATGTTGTGCGGCGCTTTCCCACTCAGGGAATTGAAATTGGAAACCAGCTTCGACAAGACGACCGGGGATAACGCGGCGGCTCTTGAGCACCAGTTCCGTTTCGGAGCGCAGAAAAAAGGTACCTATCTCCAGCATCCAGCTTGCAGCAGGCAGCCCGATGCGTGATCCCCATGCTTCTCGCAGAGCCTTCATGAATTCCCGGTTCCGCAAAGGATTTGGCGATGCGATATTGACCACGCCATCAATCTCATCTCGGGCGATCAGGTAATCGATGCTACCCAAGAAATCGGCATCGTGAATCCAAGAAACAAATTGCATACCGCTGGCTGAGGTTCCTCCGAGACCAAACCGAACCAGACGAAGCAATGTATCGAATATTCCCCCGCGATCTGGACTCATGACCACGGCGCTGCGAAGTGCGATCTTGCGAGTATTGGGTGTGACAGGGTCGAAGAAAGTCGTCTCCCAGCTAGTGGCGACATCAATACTGAAACGCCATTTGGCAGGCGCATTCGGTTCGTTGCCACCAATCTCCCCCGTCTGCTCGTCCATCGGTCGGTCAAGAGCATGACGGTAAATCGTCGCGGTACTTGCGTTCATCCACAAGCGGGGCGGATGAAGGGAGTGACCAATCGCTTGACCTAGCAAGTGAGTCGTCTGAATCCGGGATTCTTTGATTGCTCTGCGGTTGGCCGGAGTGTATCGGCAATTTACGCTTCTGCCCGCGAGGTTAATGAGTACATCAGCATTCTCCAGTTCGGATGTCCAGTTACCCAGAGTTGCTCCATCCCAATTGACGACGCGCCACGGGGCTAATGTGACCCTGCGAGCGAGGACGACGACATCATGTCCCTGAGCGTGAAAATGTCGGGCGAGAATGTTGCCGACCTGTCCGTTGCCACCGGGAAGAACGATACGGAGATGGGTTCTCATGCCTGCGGACTCTACGGGGAGATGATACTCCACGCTTCATTTTGCGAAAGCAACCGGATATTCCGTGACTCGAATCGACAACTGCAGCGGCAACGAAGGCGTTAGCGACGGTACGACGCCCCAGGGGGGAAGCGGATACAACGCCATTAGCCAGGACATGATCGCAGGCTGCATCAGGAGACACTGATAACTTCGGCTTCGCCTTTCAGAATCTGGCCACTGGCAACGCCCGTCCGTGCTCACAAAAGCGAATGATTTTACAAGTTCTGAAAGAACGGTAATGGAGAGCTGAACTCAGCGGCATCGAGTATCAGCTTACTGAGGATGAATCCCCCCAGTCATACTGACCTACCATCAATTGCGGCCGAAGGGAGCCTCCATGGTCCAGTGGAAACCTCTTGAGACCAGCGGAAACTTATTCCGGTCGGTCAACTGAAGCTCCATATGAACCTGATGATTGTCCATCCGGCCATCCAGGATGAGCTGATCCCCGGCGGGCCGCTGGAAGGTGAAGCTCGCCGTCCAGTTCTTGTCGTCACTCTTCGTGAGGGCGAGAGTTCTCTCCGGGAGATTGACGGAGGCGCCATAAGGAGCGAACGAATCGTCCGGGCGCTGAAAGGCCATACACACGGACGCTTGTGTATGTATCACTTGTTTGTACAGCGCAGCACAGTTCCGGTTGGGGTAATCGAAGATGGCGCGCCGCCAACGGGTGGAGTCGGTGAGCAGCGGCGGGCGTGGTTGTTCGTCGATCGACATCTGGCGCACCTCCCAGATGCCATAGAGCGGCGGGAGCGGTCTGCCCCCGCCATAGGTATTCCAGTAACCCCAGCATTGGTGGCAGTACAAGCCTACGAGCCACAGACCAAATATCATTTGCGCGGCAAGTGCGATCCGGTTGGCCCGGACGCCACGGAAGAGTTGCGCTTGCGTGGAAGGCGCCGTGGCCCGGTTCAGCAACAGGACTCTGACCAGGCGTGGAACGTCGGGGGCCAGGAGAAAGCAGGAGACCAGGATGAGGTGGAAGGCATGCAGCTTTGCCGGCACATCGTACGTCATGTTCAGCGTAAACACCTGGATCATGGCGGCGAGGCTGATCAGGGCGCCTAAGGTGGCCGTGCGAGGGACGATCAGCAGCAATCCGGCTGCGACTTCGGCGCAGCCGGTGAAGATTTCATAAGCCGGGGCCGAGCCCATGGAGTTCCAGAGAATCCCCATGGGAGAGAACGTGCCGAAAGGCTGCAGCAGCCTGGTCAATAAGGGATAATGCATCTGCAGCAGGAAAACTTTCGCAAAACCGTAGGCAATCATCTGTCCGGCAAGCGCGAAGCGAAGGAAAAGCCGAAACCACTTATGCAGCTCAGCGTAATTCTCCCGGCTGCGGTCGAGAAGTGACCAGACGACGGTCGCGGCAGTGGCAATCATTAGCAGGCAGAAGGCCGTGACCCAACCGAACATGTCGTCGCTGGTGCCGCTGTTGCCGCCCCAGAAGGATGTCAGGGGCGCATTCACGTGGAAAATATGGGCGGCGGTCCAGAAGACCACGGGGCGCAGCGGCCAGAGAGTGGCCGGATCGGGCAAGGTGGCTCCCTCGTCAGCGGTGAACAGGCTGGTGATGACTTGCGTGGCAAGACAATACAGCCCCAAATATACCATCCAGAATCGAAAGGCAATCCGCAGGGCCGGGTTCCACCTCGGAATGTTGGGCTGGGGCTGGATCGGTTCGGTCTGAAGCTGTGGGATCGTCTGAAGCTGTGCGTTCATTCGAGACCTCCGTCAGAAAGCGGCTGAGAATAGGCCATTAACTATCACTGCGATGGAAGAGGCTCCAAGTTGTAACAATCCTCGCAGTTTTACAGCACCTTATTGGCAGGTGAAGCTTGTTCTGCGATCGTAACAGCGACTTGAGCAACTCGAGCCGTTTCGTGGTACGCGATCCCGGTACGGGCTTCCCGGGGCAATTCCCGGTTGCACCGTTGGGGAAAATGTTTATTCCAATCACGGCTGCGGGAGCACTTTAAACTCCTGGATCCAGTGGAAACCTCTTGAGACCAGCAGAAACGAATTCCGGTCGGTCAACTGAAGCTCCATATGAACCTGATGATTGTCCATCCGGCCATCCAGGATGAGCTGATCCCCGGCAGGCCGCTGGAAGGTGAAGCTCGCCGTCCAGTTCTTGTCGTCCTTCTTCGTGAGGGCGAGAGTTCTCTCCTGGAGATTGACGGAGGCGCCATAAGGAGCGAACGATTCGTCCAGGCGCTGAAAGGCCATCCGGTCGGGGTAATCGAAGATGGCGCGCCGCCATCGGGTGGAGTCGGTGAGCAGAGGCGGGCGTGGTTGTTCGTCGATCAACATCTGGCGCACCTCCCAGATGCCATAGAGCGGCGGGAGCGGTCTGCCCACGCCCACGATACTCCAGTAACCCCAGCAGTAGTGGCCGTACACGCCTACGAGCCACAGACCCAATATGATTTGCGCGGCAAGTGCGATCCGGTTGGCCCGGACGCCACGGAACAGTTGCGCTTGCGCGGAAAGCGCCGTGGCCCGGCGCAGCAACAGGAATCTGACTAGGCGTGGAACGTCGGGGGCCAGGAGAAAGCAGGAGAGCAGGATGAGGTGGAAGGCAAGCAGCTTTGCTACCACATCGTACGTCATGGCCAGCATAAACACCTGGATCATGTCGGCGAGGCTGATCAGGGCGCCCAAGGTGGCCGTGCGAGGGACGATCAGCAGCAATCCGGCTGCGAGCATGGCGCAGCCGGTGAAGATTTCATAAGCTGGGGCCGAGCCGATGGAGTTCACGAGAACCCCGTAGGGGGAGAACGTGCCGAAAGGCTGCAGCAGCCTGGTCAATGAGGGATAACGCATCTGCAGCACGAAAACTTTCACTATACCGTAGGCAATCATCCGTCCGGCAAGCGCGAAGCGAACGAAAAGCCGAAACCACTTATGCAGCTCAGCGTAATTCTCCCGGCTGCGGTCGAGAAGTGACCAGACGACGGTCGCGGCAGTGGCAATCATTAGCAGGCAGAAGGCCGTGACCCAACCGAACATGCAGTCGCCGCCGCCGCTGTTGTCGCCGAAGGACAGGGGCGCATTCACGTGGAAAATATGGGCGGCGGTCCAGAAGATCACGGGGCGCAGCGGCCAGACAGTGGCCCCATCGGGAAGCGCGGCGTCAGGTCCCCCGGTAACGGTGAACAGGCCGGGGAGGATTTCCGTGGCAAAACAATACAGCCCCAAATATACCAGCCAGAATCGAAAGGCAATCCGGAGGGCCAGGTTCCACCTCGGAATGTTGGTCTGGGGCTGGGGCTGGATCGGTTCGGTCTGGGGCTGTGGGATCGTCTGAAGCTGTGCGTTCATTGGAGATCTCCGTCAGAAAGCGGCTGAGAGATGAAAAAACTCAACCGCGAGCTCCGTCAGTGGGAACAAATCTATGACACCGTGCTCCCTCACCAGTCGCTCGGCCACTTAACCCCGCAGCAGTTCCTGCTGGGGACCTCATCCCAAAGAAAGGAATGAACAGTGTCACTCATCTACTGCATCGAGTATCAGCTCGCAGCGATGAATCCCTCCAGTCATACTGACCTACCATCAAAAGCGGCCGAAGGGGGCCTCCTGGATCCAGTGGAAACCTCTTGAGACCAGCAGAAACGAATTCCGGTCGGTCAACTGAAGCTCCATATGAACCTGATGATTGTCCATCCGGCCATCCAGGATGAGCTGATCCCCGGCAGGCCGCTGGAAGGTGAAGCTCGCCGTCCAGTTCTTGTCGTCCTTCTTCGTGAGGGCGAGAGTTCTCTCCTGGAGATTGACGGAGGCGCCATAAGGAGCGAACGAATCGTCCGTGCGCTGAAAGGTCGTACACAGCGACGATTGTGTATGTATCACTTCGTTGTTATACAGCACAGCACAGCTCCGGCTGGGGAAATCGAAGATGGCGCGCCGCCAACGGGTGGAGTCGGTGAGCAGCGGCGGGCGTGGTTGTTCGTCGATCGACATCTGGCGCACCTCCCAGATGCCATAGAGCGGCGGGAGCGGTCTGCCCCCGACCCGGGTACTCCAGTAACCCCAGCAGTAGTAGCAGTTCGTGCCAACGAGCCACAGACCAAATATCATTTGCGCGGCAAGTGCGATCCGGTTCGCCCGGACGCCACGGAAGAGTTGCACTTGCGTGGAAGGCGCCGTGGCCCGGTTCAGCAACAGGAATCTGACCAAGCGTGGAACGTCGGGGGCCAGGAGAAAGCAGGAGAGCAGGATGAGGTGGAAGCAAAACAGCTTTATTACCACATCGTAGTTCAGCTCCAGCATAAACACCTGGATCATGGCGGCAAGGCTGATCAGGGCACCGAAGGTGGCCGTGCGAGGGACGATCAGCAGCAATCCGCCTGCGAGTTCGGCGCAGCCGCAGAAGATTTCATAAGCCGGGGCCGAGCCCATGAAGGCCCAGAGAACCCCCAGGTGAGAGAACGTGCCGAAAGGCTGCACCAGCCTAGTCAATGAGGGATACGGCATCTGTATCGGGATGACTTTCGCAAAACCGTAGGCAATCATCGTTCCGGCAAGCGCGAAGCGAACGAAAAAATGAAACCACTTATGCAGCTCAGCGTAATTCTCCCGGCTGCGGTCGAGAAGTGACCAGACGACGGTCGCGGCAGTGGCAATCATTAGCAGGCAGAAGGCCGTGACCCAACCGAACATGCAGTCGCCGCTGGAGCTGTTGCTGCCCCAGAAGGATGTCAGGGGCGCATTCACGTGGAAAATATGGGCGGCGGTCCAGAAGATCACGGGGCGCAGCGGCCAGAGAGTGGCCGGATCGGGCAAGTTGACTGCCCCGGCAGCGGTGAACAGGCTGATGGTGATTTGCGTGGCAAGACAATACAGCCCCAAATATACCAGCCAGAATCGAAAGGCAATCCGGAGGGCCAGGTTCCACCTCGGAATGTTGGGCTGGGGCTGGGGCTGGATCGGTTCGGTCTGGGGCTGTGGGATCGTCTGAAGCTGTGCGTTCATTCGAGATCTCCGTCAGAAAGCGGCTGAGAATAGGCCATTAACTATCACTGCGATGGCATGAGGCTCCAAGTTGTAACAAACCTCGCAGTTTCACAGCACATTATGAACCTCTGTTGTGGATTTCAAGGACTCTCTGGGTGATTTTCCAGAAACCGGACAAAAACCAAGATAAGCAACCAAAGTATAGAGGCGCGTTCCCGCTAAGTTAAAGATGGCA
>CAVTGH010000007.1:0-304252 GCA_963734215.1 uncultured Acidobacteriaceae bacterium
CCAGGAATCGCAACATCCCGGTTCAAAAGGACGCAATCATGACAAACTTGCAATCGAAGCTCGCGACGCCGGTCGCGGGAGTGCTGCTTTTGTGTTTGCTGTTCGCTCAGGTGGCGCTAGCCGACGAGGGCATGTGGACATTCGACAATTTTCCATCAAAGACCGTGGGGACGAAGTATGGCTTCACGCCCTCGCAGGCCTGGCTTGACCACGTACGCTTGTCGTCGCTGCGCATCGCCGGCGGGTGCTCGGCGTCGTTTATTTCTCCGCAGGGACTGGTGATGACCAATCACCATTGTGTCGTCGAATGCGTGGAGCAGTTGTCAACGGCGCAGCAGAACCTTGAGGAAAAGAGTTTTTCCGCAACCACGCCCGCCGAGGAAAAGAAGTGCCCAGATTTCGAACTCGATCAGCTGGTTGAGATTTGGGATGTGACCAAGGACGTGCTGGAAGCGCTGACCGGCAAGACGGGCGACGCGGCCAACAAAGCGCTCAATGCGAAACGAGCCGAGCTGGAACAAAGCTGCGGATCGGATGCCAGCGTGCGCTGCGACGTGGTTTCGCTCTACCACGGCGGAGTCTACGATCTATACCGCTACAAACGCTACAACGACGTGCGCCTTGTGTTTGCGCCGGAGTTTTCGGTCGCGCAATTCGGCGGTGATCCAGACAATTTTAATTTTCCCCGTTTCGATTTCGACATCGGCCTGCTACGCGCCTATGAGGGAGACAAACCGGCGGCCAGCCACGATTATTTGCGCTGGAGCGCGAACGGGACCAAAGACGGCGACCTGGTTTTCGTCTCAGGGAACCCGGGCGGCACGTTCCGTGAATTGACCAACGCGCAACTGGCCTTCGAGCGCGACACCCTTTACCCCGTCAGAATTCCGGAAATGGCGGAGCGGCGCGGCCGGCTGGAGGCGTTCGTGGCTCGCGGACCGGAGCAGGCGCGCGAGGCCAATGACGAGCTGTTTTTCCTGGAGAACAGTTTCAAGGTTTACTTCGGACGGCAACAGGCGCTGCTGGATCCGCAGTTCTTCGGGACCAAAGTGCAGCAAGAGCAACGGCTGCGCGCAGCAACGGCAGCGGATCCAAAGCTGGCCCTTTATGCTTCAGCCTGGGACGACATCGCGAAAATTCAGCGGGTGCGCGCGCAGCTCTTTGGGCGAAACGCGTTATTGGCCGGCCGCTACTTCAGGGCGGGCTTGCTGGGGGACGCCGTCACCCTGGTGCGTGCCGCGGCCGAGCGCACCAAGCCCAACCGTGAACGCCTGCCTGAGTATTCGGACAAAGCGCTGGTCAACGTGCGGCAGCAGTTGACCGCTGCTGTGCCGGTTTACAAGGATCTGGAAGAGCTTGACCTCGCATTTCTGTTGACCGTGGTTCGGCGCGGCCTGGGAGCCGACGACGCGTTCGTGCGAAAGATGCTGGGTAGGGAATCGCCCGAGCAACTGGCGCACAGGCTGGTGACCGGTACGCATTTGGAGGACCCGAAGGTACGGGAAGAGCTGTACAACGGCGGCCAAAGCGCAGTGGATGCTTCCAACGATCCGATGATCCGTTTCGCGGCTTCAATCAACGACGACCTGCTGGCAGTACGCAAAGACTACGAGGCGCGCGTGGACGCTCCGACACGGTCCGCTGCCGGGAACATTGCGAAAGCGCGCTTTGCAATTTACGGGACCAGCGCCGATCCGGACGCGACTTTTACTCTGCGCCTGACCTATGCAACCGTGAAAGGCTTCGAAGACGCCGAGGGCAAGTTTGTTGAGCCATACACGAACATCGGAGGCCTGTTCAATCGGGCGACCGGAGCACCGCCGTACGCGCTGCCGGCAAGCTGGCTCAAGGCCAAAACGTCGCTGAATCTGTCGGTGCCCATGAATCTATCAACCACGAACGACACAACCGGGGGCAATTCTGGAAGCCCCGTGATCGACAAGGACGCGAACATCGTCGGCCTGCTTTTTGACGGGAACATTTTCTCCCTGGGCGGTGACTATGGCTACGACCCGGTGAAGAACCGCTCCATCGCGGTGGACAGCCGCGGTCTGCTTGAGGGGATGCGGAAGGTCTACCACATCGATCGAATCGTCGATGAGATCGAGGCGGCGCGAAAGTAGGAAGCAACTCTGGCCCCAGCCTCAATTGGCGAAACATCGCCTTATCACTCTTTGACCTTTGAAGGGGTTCTGAGCGCTGTCGCCTGATTTCGTCAGCTAAGACACCTCGTTAACACATCGTTGCTGCAGCCGTCTTTGGACAGTGCGAGATGCGGCCCGCTCCGTTCGACGATGGCCCGCTTTGAAGAAAATCCAGAAAGGAGGATCGAACGCAATGATTACCTTGCGATTCGTCCAGATAATAGCGTTGGCAGCTTTGACGGCCAGCGGCCAACAAATTCCGCCTCAACCGGCCTCGCCGCAAACCGAATCCTCAATACCCGCCTCTTGTCCGGTCACCCGCCGGCCGGCACACGAATTCATTCCGCCCGCGCCCCACGAGCGGGATGACGTTACCTTCTGGCTGGGCACGGAGAAGCTGTGGACGATCCTTCCAGAAAGCGCGATCTGGGAATGGGCGCCCCACCAGCCAGGGCACGAGCAGGAAGTCCAGCCTCTAACAGCAAAAATCTTTTGGATGCGTTTGGGCTACGATTCGCGCGCGGAACCGCGCCCTGCAATAAAGGTCACGGGGAGACGGCTCGACGGGCCCGCTCTGCCCCTCCTGGTGTTGCCGCCGACCAACGCCTTTCAAGGACCTGGTTCTGCCATGCTGACAGGTGTGTATGCACCCACTCCCGGCTGCTGGGAGATCACGGGAGACTACCATGGCAATAAGTTGAGCTTTGTCGTCTGGGTCGAACAAGCCAAGTCAACCGGGCAGTGATCCTGGTCATTGTTGGCGAAAATCCCGATTACGCCAGCAATCCTCTTGCCTGTTGGATGAGATGTTCTGGTGAATGCTGCGGCGCGGTTGGAATCAGCTGTAGCCTTTCCTCTTCCAAACCTCCCAGTCGGAGCGGACGGCTTGGAGCATGGCCTCGGAGGCGTGGTGCAGCCACTTCCCTTTTTGTCTATTCAGATGGCGGAGGATCGCTTTGCGCGCCGAGGGCGTACCGAGGTGGATGTTCGCGGTTTCCCATCCCATGGCGTGGAGCAGGCGAAGTTCGGTATCGGGGCCGCGCAGAGAAGCGAGTTCGATGCGGCAGCAATGGGGGCCGAGGCGGCGAACGATCCAGCGTCCGCGCAACTGGACGAAAGGATCGGGACAGCGGACGGCGCGGTTGATGATGGTCTGGTAGAGGATTTCGGCGGGACCTTCGCGCCTCTGAGTCTCAAGACTGTGCGCCCAACTATTGGAGGACGGCACGAGCGCCTTGGCTTCGCGGGCGATGCGGCCGCCGTGCCAATCGGCGATGGCCACGTAGCGGGCGTGGCCGAGGCTGCCGAGTCCGGCGGTGCGGTGCGCGAGGCGATACGGGATGCCGGGAGCGGGCATGAGATGTTCGAGGGCATCGACGGCGCTTACGGGGACGTCAGTCTTCACAGTGGGCAGCGCGTCCATCTTCTGCCAGAAGTGGACGGGATCGCGAAGTTCGCCTTCGGCGATGAGGCGAAGCCACCGATGCTCCTCGCCGAGGACGAAGGCGCAACCTTTTTCGCGCATGCTTTTGTGATAGCCATCGAGCAGGGTGTCGCAAATGTCCTCGCGCTTGAGGGGGAGGCGTCCGGCCTCGACGGCGAGATGGGCGCTGACGGCGAGGCGCACCAAATCGATGGTGTACGCCATAGGCCAGGCTTCGTCAAGGTCGTTGATGCCCCAGATAAGGCGGCCTTCGATGTCCCGCCAGGTGCCGAAGTTTTCCACGTGCAGATCGCCGACCGCGAGCGCGCGCGGAGCCTGGGCGAGATCGGGGCAAATCTGCGGCCAGAGCTGCGCCCAGCGGTAGTAAGTGGCGCGCAGAAACATGAACAGGTCAGCCTTCATGTGGGCGTGTTTCAGGCGAAGGTCTTTCTTGTCGATGGGAGTGCGCAGAGCGAGCCAGTCTTCGAACAGGCGGGTAGCTTTGACGACGTTCATGCGGGCAACGATAGCGGCGGAGGGGCGGGAAGTCAAATGGACAGGAGGGCTTTTCACCCGGAGGCACAGAGTCACAGAGAAAAACCCTTGTTGGTATTGTTTCCCCAAGGTTTTCTCTGTGACTCTGTGTCTCTGTGGTGACGGATCGTAACGTCTATCGCGCGGTTGAAGGGGTTGGAACCCGGCGCAAGGCGTGATCTCGTCTCCACGATGTCGATTTCACGCCCGGCGCCGGTTCTGAGTCCTCAGGAGGAACGGCAGGGCTCAGTGCTTGAAGAACGCGGCGTTGGCCTCGATGAACGGTTTCTTGTCTTCGGGGACGTCATCGACTGCGAGAATCGAATCCGAAGTACAGGCGGGAACGCACGCGCCGCAATCGATGCACTCCGCTGGGTCGACGAAAAGCTGAGTCGCTTCTTCGAAGCCGGGCTCATCCTGCTTGGGATGGACGCAGTCGGTGGGACAGACATCGACGCAGAGGGAATCCTTGATGCAGGAATCGGTAATTACATAGGCCATGATGAATCTCTCCGAAATGAGGTTTGAGGTGTTGGTTTCGCTCGAGGTCCAGTGTAGGGGCGGCGGCGGCGCGAGGCCGTGATGGGCATCACAGTGGTGTGTGCGCAACCCCGCCGGAGGTGAAAAAGAATGCACGGCTGGAAAGCAAGATGATGATGAGGATCACGCAGAATAGTGATCGCAATCACCGACATGAAAAATCCATCATGGAAGAATGCTGCCATTGAACTAGGCCTTCTAGTTGAGATCGCCCGGTCCCAACCCACAGAACCCCACAGGCCGTTTCCCCAGACGGCAGGGACCGGGCGCCTTAAATAGCTGCCTTCAATAAAAGAGATGAGTAAGGTTGCCCTCCCCCAACCTCCTACCGTCTTTTGTTCCGAACATCCGCCGATCTATTCCCCATTCTCCCGCAATATTTCTTGCTTCAGTTCCATTCGGAACGGTGCTTCGCGAGAGTCCGTCGAACCCGTTTGCCGACGTGTCGATGCTGACACAGTGTTGTCCGCAAGCCACCCTTCCTGCCTGAGAGGTAGCCGCTAACTCACTCATATTCAACGATATAGGGTTTGGTCCCCGCCCTGCTTTGTGAATATGCGCAAGGGGCGGGCAATGAAACTGACGAGCTCAACGACCGGCAGACAGACCGAAATGGACGGTTGCGTTTCTGATTCTGGCAGCGGCAATTCCCTCCTTTGCTCAAAGCTCTTCTGCTCAACGATCCTGGAAAGCCCGGGACCAGCAGCCAGTACGGCGCGTTGTGCTGGTAAGCATTGCGGACCGCAGGCTGGCGGTGCTGGAGAACGGAAATGTGCTGGCTTACTTTTCGGTCGCGGTCGGCGCGGCGGCGAGTCCCAGCCCGACCGGCGAGTTTGAGATCGTGAGCCGCGTGGCCAATCCGACTTACTACCATGAAGGCGTGGTGGTGGCGGCGGGCAAGGACAATCCGGTGGGCACGCGTTGGATGGGGCTGAACGTGAAGGGATACGGGATTCATGGAACGAACGCGCCGAGATCGATCGGACATGCGACGTCGCATGGATGCATCCGGCTAAGGAATCGAGATGTGGAGCGGCTGTACGCGATGCTGCGTGTGGGCGACGTCGTGAAAATTCATGGCGAGCGGGATGAGGAGATTGCGCTGGTATTTGGCGGAAATGCAGAGGTGGCTACGGTTCAGGGGAACGCGTTAATCGGTGGGCAGTAGGAGTTGCGAGTACCGAGTCCCGTGTAACGAGTACCGAGTTCGAGATCCGAGATCCGAGATCAGAGAACGGTTTTTAGGAGGGCATTATGCAAATGGCGATCACATTCATGGCGGTGGTGGGCGGCCTGATCTTTTCGGTGGCGGTGGCGTTGCTGGCGGAGGAATTGATTTTCGGGCAAGTCTTCCGCCTGTTCTTTGCCCGGCAGTATGTCCGGCAGACGGTGCCGGCGAAATCAGGACAAAAGCGCTGAGGCGCAAAGGAGAACGACGATGCTGGCGTTGAAGTATTTGCTGATTACGGGCGGCCTTGGGATGATGCTCGCGGCCGTATGCATTCTCACCTACGATCTGTATCGCGAAATGTTGTACCGGCGGGCGCTGGAGACTCCGGGAGGGGCAGCCAGTGCGGCGCCGGTCGTGGTGCGCTGGCGGACTTCGCTGGCGCTGGTAATGTTGGCGTGGGGGCCGCTGTTGGTGGCCTTCAGCATTGTGGTGGTGCCGAGCGGAATGGCGGGCGTGCGAGTGAGCCAGATGAGCGGAACGGTGCCGGGTACGCTGTATCCCGGAGCGCACATGGTAACGCCGCTGGTGGAAGACGTGGCCTTGTTCGACACTCGGGATCAGGTTTTTACGACTGGAGTTTCGGAAGATGGGAAGACCGCGGCGGCAAATGTTTCCGCGAAGAACCAGCTTCTCGATGTGCAGGCGAAAGAAGGGCTGACGCTGGGACTGGCGATCACGGTGCGTTATAGGCTGGATGCAAAGCGGCTGGATTATATCCAGGGGAATTTGCCGCGGCCGGTGGAAAAGGAAATTGTTCCGCCCACAGTGGCGAGCGTGTGGCGGGAAATTGTCCCGAACTATACGGTGCGGGAGGTTTTTTCCGCGAAGCGGGAAGAAGTGCGTCAGCGGGCAGCAGGGATGATTACGCAAAAGCTGGCGGCGGATGGAATTGTGGTGAAAGAGGTGATGCTGCGCGACATTCAATTGCCGCCGGAATATGCGAAGGGACTCGAGGCGTTGCTGTTGAAAGAGCAGGAAAACGACCGCATGGGCGTAGAGACGGAACTGAAAGGCAAGGAAGTACGAATTGCCGAACTGGAGGCCGAGGCCACGAAGGTACAGCAGATCAAGCAGGCTGAAGGCGAGGCGCAGGTGCACGTGCTGCAGGCCAAGGGCGAAGCGGATGCGATGCAGTACACGCTTCCGCTGAAGCAAAAGCAGATCGAGCAGAGCCGCCTGGAGGCGCAGGCGCGCAAGGAAGCGACCATTCAAAACGCGGAAGCGGAGGCGCAAGCCAAAGTGATCGACAGCAAAGCCGAGGGCGAACGCCGGACGTTGCTGGCGGAGGCTGAGGCGGGCCGCATCCGGGTGACGGCCGCCGCCGATGCCGAACGCATGCAGAGCGAGGCGGCGGTGTTGAAGGAGAATCCGTTGTTGATTAATAAGATCGTGGCTGAACGGCTTTCCGACAAACTGCAAATCATGATGGTGCCGGCGGATGGGAAGTTCTTTTTCGCCAACGATGTGCTGCGCAGCATGAGCGTGGCGTCCCAGGGCGGGCAAGCGGAACAGCAAAGATAGTGGGCAGTGACCAGTGGCCGGTGGTCAGTATCTCTCTGGCCACTGGCCGCTTCGCGCGACCGTAGAAAATACTTATAACAAGACCTGACATGCGCCTCGCAATTGACAATTTGCTCCGAGCGTTGAAGCAGGCCGCGGTGCTCCTCTTCCTCTGCTGCGGTGCGGTCGGGAGCGCCTCTGCGACTGATTGGAGCTTACCCACGCAACAACTGGCGAGAAAGATTGTGGCGGTCACCGGGCCGGGTGCGGTCGCGGTCACGGTGGAGAATCGATCGTCACTCGCCAAGAAAGATGTGGATGCGATCAATAGCGCGCTCCGCGTGGATATGGAATCGCTGGGAGCGCGTGCGGCCCGGCCAGAGCAGGCGGCAGAGTCGGTGACGGTGTGGCTTTCGGAGAATCCTCAGTCCCACGTGTGGGTGGCGGAGATTCGCCAGGGAGCGGGCGAACCGGCGGTGGTGATGGTATCGGCGCCGCGCGGAGATGAAACTGGATTAGCACCCGAGTCTATGCCGCTCAGCCTGCGCAAGATCCCGCTATGGGCGCAGGAGGATCGCATCCTGGATGTCCTGGTTCTGGAGGAAGACAGCACGCCCAAACACATAGCCGTACTGGACAGCGAGAAAGTTTCGATCTACCGGCTGAAAAATGGGAAGTGGCAGCTCGAGCAGAGTCTTGGCATCGCACATGCGCGTGCGTGGCTGCGGGATTTGCGCGGGCGAATAATGGCGGCGAAGGATCACTTGCTGGATGTATATCTTCCCGGCGTGTTCTGCCGGACCACGGCGAGCCTGCCGCTCACCCTGAATTGCCATGAAAGCGACGATCCGTGGCCTTTGCTGGCGACGTCTCCTGTGAGTTCTTCGCCGTTGGGTGGAGCGCCTGCTGCGCAGCCATTAGGTGCGTTTTATTCGGCATCGCGAAATTTCTTTACTGGGGCTTTGGCGCCGGGGGTTGGAAAACTCACAACCGTCGGGAAGTTTTATTCGGCGGCTCCGCTACCGCGGGAGAAGTATGTGCTGTGGTTGTTCGCGGGAACAGACGGACAGGTTCATCTGGTCGATGGAGTGACGGATCAAGCGTTAAAGCTCGGCTGGGGCAGCGATGTCGTGAGCGTGAAGACGGCGTGCGGATCGGGCTGGCAGGTCCTGGCGACGGGCACGGGGGACAATGCCGCTGATAACGGAATGGACTCCGTGCGGGCTTATGAGATGGTGGACCGTGATCCCGTACCCGTGAGTGCACCGTTGGATTTTCCGGGCGAGATCACCACTCTGTGGACCGAGGCGAAAGGCGACAGCGCGATTGCAGTCGTCAGAAACCGGGAGACGGGAGCATATGAAGCGTTTCGGCTGGCAGTGGCTTGTGGCCAGTAGTCTCTTTCTCGCGTCTGTAGCGGGAGCGGAGACGCGGCCGCAGTATGGCGGAACGTTGCGGGTTGCGATGCGGGAAGCGCCGGCGTCACTCGATCCGGCGGACGCGACGCAGCCGGATTCATTCGCGCGGCGGAATCTGTTGGCACTGGTCTTTGAAACGCTGGTCACAGTGGACGATCATGGGAGAGTTCATCCGGGACTGGCAGCGGATTGGCAGGCCGGACCTGGCAACCAGCGGTGGCAATTCCGTCTGCGACCGGGTGTGCGTTTTCATGATGGAACGCCGTTGACGGCCGAGATTGTGTCCTCTTCGCTGCGCACCGCGAATCCCTCGTGGAAAGTATTTGCCGAAGGAGATTCGGTGATCGTCGAGCGCGATCATGGCGATGCCGACTTGCCGGCCGAACTTGCGCTCCCGCGCAACAGCATCGTAAAGAGAAATGGCGGGGGACACTTGAGCGGCACGGGACCATTCCACATTGCGGATTGGCAAGCCGGAAAAAAGCTGACGCTGAGCGCGGAAGAGGATCACTGGCGCGGGCGCGCATTTGTCAACACGATCGAAATAGAGATGGGACGCAACTTCCATGAGCAATTAAACAAACTGGAATTGGAAAACGCGGATTTGGTGGAGGTCGCGCCAGAGCAGGGGCATCGAGTGGCGATGGAGGGACACCGGGTCAGCAGTTCGCAGGCCATGGAACTGGTCGCTTTGGTTTTTCGTGGCGACGCCCAGACAACGGATGAAAGGTTGTTGCGCTCGGCGCTGGCCCACGCCGTGGAGCGAGGGTCGATGGGAAACACGCTGCTGCAGGGCGTGGGGCAACCAGCCGCGAGTCTCCTGCCGAACTGGATGACCGGGTACGGATTCACGTTTTCAACCGACGCCGATCTGAAGCAGGCGCGGCACGAGCGCGAGCAGGTTCGCACACCGCCAAACTGGACGGTGGGGTATGATGCCAACGATTCAATGGCGCGGTTGCTGGTGGAGCGCGTGGCACTGAATGCGAAGGATGCCGGTCTGGTGTTGCAGCCGACGACGGCAGCGACAGCGGATCTGCGGCTGGCCAGGATTCCGTTAGCCTCCACCGATCCGTGGATCGCGCTGGCGGATCTAGCGGAAACTTTGGGGATGACAATGCCGAAGGTGAACGGAGATGCGGTGGAGGATCTCTATAGCGCGGAACAGGCTCTGCTGGCGGAACAGAGAGTGATTCCGCTGTTTCATCTTCCGGCGGACTACGCGTCGTCGCCGGCGCTGAAGGACTGGAGACCGGCGGCGGATGGAAGCTGGCGGCTGGAAGAGGTTTGGTTGGGAAAAGACAGACCATGATGGACAGATCATGATGTTTCGCCGCAAATTGCTGGCCGTGTTCGCGCTGACCGTGTTTTTGTCGGTCGCAGCGGTAGCCTGGCTGGTATCGGAAGTCACGCGGCGGGCGTTCGCTCGTAGCGACGATGAAAGAACAGCTGCACTGGTTACGCAGTTTCGCCGTGAGTTCAACCGGCAGGGCGAGGAGGTGGAGCGGCGAGTCGAGGCGATTGCAGGGTCGGAAGCGGCGAGCCGTATGGCATTGGCCCTGAACCACGCACCGGCGGATTCGGGTCCTTATTTTGAGCTGGCGAAAACGGCAGCGGAGAATAATCAGATCGATTTTCTGGAGTTCGTGGAAAGCGATGGGACGATCGTTTCTTCGGCGCAGTGGCCGGCGAAGTTTGGCTATCCGGACGGTGCGATTGCCAGCCTGCGAGCGGCGTCTGAGCAGTCGGCGTTTCTGAAGCAGGAAGAACTGCAGGACGGAACCGCATTGGGACTATTTGCCGTACGCGCCACGAAGGTAGGAGAGCGCCCGGTTTATGTGATCGGCGGGCGGCGGCTGGATAAGAGCTTTCTCTCCGCACTGGATTTACCCGCGGGAATGCGCGCCTTGCTGTACCCGAATCGCGGAGATCGTTTCTCTGCGGAGCTGCTGATCGATCCTTCTGTGTCGTCCGCGGACAAGCCTTCCGCGGAAAAGATGCGTTCTCCAGAAAAGCTGGAGCCGCTGATCGATGCGGTGCGGGAGTATGGGCAGGAAATGACCGCGGTGGTAGCGTGGTCGGGGGATCAGGCCGATGACGAAGTGTTTCGTGCGATCCCGCTATGGGGCGCGGGCACTGGCAAGGATCGTCCGCTGCTGGCGATCCTGATGATCGGGAACTCGCGGCGAACCTATGTCGAGTTAAAGCGGCATATCCGCTCCGCAGCATTGCTGGTAGGAGGCGGAGGAATTGTACTGGCCATTCTACTGAGCACTTGGGCCGCGGCGCGCGTGACGCGGCCGGTGGAACAACTGGCGCAGGCCGCGCGGGAAGTCGCCGCGGGGAACTGGAATGCGCGAGTGGCGGTATCCGGCAGGGATGAACTGGCGCAACTGGCCGAGTCTTTCAATCGAATGACCGCCGAGTTACTCGGACAAAAAGAACGGCTGGTGCAGGCGGAGCGCGTGGCGGCATGGCGCGAACTGGCGCGGCGGCTGGCGCATGAGTTGAAGAACCCGCTGTTTCCGCTTCAGCTTACGGTGGAGAATCTGATGCGAGCGCGGCAGCAGAGTCCCGAACAATTCGAGGAGGTTTTCCGGGAGAGTTCGAGAACGCTGTTGGCGGAGATCGCGAATCTGAAAGCGATCATCGGAAGGTTCAGCGAATTTTCCAAGATGCCTCAGCCGCAACTACAGCCGGTGCAGGTGAATGAAGTGATTCGCGGCGTGGTGCAACTGGTTCAGGCGCAACTGGAGGCGCCGGGGCGTGCAAAGATTAGTTGTGAGTTGCAGTTGGACTCGCACCTGGAGCCGATTGCGGCGGACGCGGAATTGTTGCACCGGGCAATTTCAAATCTGGTGTTGAACGCTATGGACGCGATGCCGCAAGGCGGGGCGTTGACGTTGCGCTCGCGAGGGGAAGACGCCAAGGTGCTGATCGAGGTTGCGGATACTGGTGCGGGCCTGACGCCGGAGGAGTGTGAGCGAATCTTTACACCTTATTATACGAGCAAGCAGCACGGTACCGGCCTGGGGCTCGCCATTGTGCAGTCGGTGGTGAGCGATCACGGAGGGAGAGTCCGCGTGCAGAGCGAGCCGGGCCGAGGTACGACATTTGTGATCGAGCTGCCGCGCGGAGTAGATCCGGCGCAGAACGCCGGTTGAGTTCTTTCGGGATGGAGGATCGTTGCCGACGAAAGCACATCTGCTGATTGTGGACGATGAGGCGAACACGCTGGCGTCGCTGTCACGGGCGTTCCGGCTGGCCGGGCATGAGGCGACAGTGTGCGACAACGCGGCGAAGGCTTTGGAACTAGCCAAAACGGAGAAATTCGACGTAATCCTTTCGGATGTGGTGATGCCCGGAAAAGGTGGACTCGCGCTGCTGGAGGAATTGAAAGCACTGGGAGTGACCCCGCCCGTCGTGATGATGTCAGGCCAGGCGGACATCGAGATGGCGGTGCGGGCCACACGGCTGGGCGCGTTGGATTTTCTGGAAAAGCCGATCTCGACCGAAAAACTTTTGCTGACGGTGGAGAATGCGTTGAAGCTGCAGCGGCTGGAAAGCGAAAACCGCCAACTCAAGCAGCGGCTGGGCAAGCACGAGATTGTATGGCAAGGCGCTGCCATGCAGCGCGTGATGGCGCAACTGGAACGTGTGGCGGCAAGTGAAACTCGGGTTTGCATCCTGGGGGAAACTGGCACGGGCAAAGAGCTGGTGGCGCGAACGATTCACGAACGCAGCGCGCGCGCCGGAGGGGCATTTGTGACGTTGAACTGCGCGGCAGTTCCTGCGGAACTGATCGAGTCGGAACTGTTCGGGCACGAGAAGGGATCGTTCACCGGAGCGGCGGGGCGGCATATTGGAAAGTTCGAGCAGGCGGATCACGGAACGATCTTTCTGGATGAAATTGGCGATATGCCCTTAACCATGCAGGCCAAGCTGTTGCGCGTTCTGGAAGAAGGAGAAGTGGAGCGCATCGGCGGCGACAAGCCAGTAAGCGTGGACGTGCGCGTGGTGGTGGCCACTCACCGCGATCTGGAAGCGCGTGTGCGGGAGGACAAATTCCGTCAGGACTTGTTTCATCGAATTTATGTTTTTCCGCTGGTGCTGCCGCCGCTGCGGGAACGGCGGGAGGACATTCCGGCGCTGGTCGGGCATTTTGCGGCGCAAGTGAGCGCCCTGAATGGATGGAAGCCGGTTCCGTTTTCTGAAAAGGCAATGGCGGCGCTGCAGTCGCACAGTTGGCCGGGCAATGTGCGCGAATTGCGCAACATGGTGGAGCGCCTGATGCTGCTGGCGACCGACGGCAAGGTCGAGCTTGCGACCGTGGAGATCGCTTTGCCGGGACGCAGAAGCGGCGGCATGGCGGCTTCTTCGACATTCTCGGCAGGGCCGCTGGCCGAGCGCGTGGACGCCTTCGAGCGCGAGGTGATTCAGGAGGAGTTAAAGCGCAGCCATTCCAACGTGAGTCTGGCGGCGAAGTCGCTGGGGCTGGAACGAAGTCATCTCTATAAGAAAGCGGAGCAGTTGGGAATCGATCTGCGTGCGATGCGGCGGGAACAAGATTCGAAGGAATAGTTTCGATCCACAAAAAACCTTGAGGAGACTGCGTTGATCGGAACGGCACGTCATTGGATAGCCCGCATTTTCTCTTACATGTGCATCTCCATTACGTCTCTTCTTCTTATGCCTGGCAACGTTCTTGCCATCGAGCCGCTTTCTCCCCCTGCCTATGGCGTTCGCATGGAGCAGGCGTGGATTCCTCTGAAAGACGGAGTACGGCTGGCGGCAACGCTCTACATGCCCGACGGAGCGAAGCCAGGAGACAAGTTCCCTGCCCTGCTGGAATATCTGCCGTACCGCAAAGACGATGGCACAGCGGCCGGAGACTATCCCAAGCATGCTTATTTTGCCCAGCGCGGATACGTGAGCGTGCGAGTGGATATTCGCGGATTTGGCGCGAGTGAAGGCGCGCCTCCGGAGCGCGAGTATTCCGAACAAGAGCAGGTGGATGGAGAGCAGGTGATCGCGTGGCTGGCGCACCAAGCGTGGTCGAACGGGAACGTTGGAATGTTCGGCATCTCGTGGGGCGGGTTCACTGCGCTGCAGATGGCCATGCGGCATGCGCCGGGGTTGAAGGCGATTCTCGCAGTGGACGCGACGGCGGAACTGTTTCACGACGATGTGCACTACGTGGATGGCATGGCGCACGTCGATGAATTCGAATTGAACATGGATATGGCAGAGGGATGGACCGGCGCGCCGGACTATACACTCGACGAAAAAGTTCTTGGACCGCGATTTGAGACGCCTCCATGGTCGCTGCTTTACTTCAAGCATCAGCATGATGGCCCGTTCTGGCGCGAACGGGTGCGGCCGCTGAAGGAAATTACAATTCCGAGTTTTCTAATCGGCGGATTGCTCGATGGCTACCGCGACAATGTGCCCGACATGCTGATGCAATCGAGCGGGCCGGTCAAAGCGATCGTTGGGCCCTGGAACCATACCTTTCCGAATGATGCCGTGCCGGGTCCGCAGATCGAATGGCGCAATCAGGCGGTGCGCTGGTTCGATCACTGGCTGAAGGGGCACGACACGGGCGTGGAGCACGATCCGCGGCTGGTCATTTATATGCAGCACTGGCACCCTCCGGATCCAACTCTCGAGAACGTGCCGGGCGAGTGGAGACAGGAGGATGTATGGCCGCCGAAGCAAGCGCAGCCGTCAACTCTATTCCTGCAGTCCAATCACTCGCTCGCGGAGACTGCAGCGCAGCCTGATACGCATCAGCTTAAGTATGTGCCGTCGGTGGGCGTAGAGGCGGGATTCTGGTGGGGCGAACTGTTGAGCGATGTGCGGCCGGTGGACGCGTTCAGCCTGGTCTACGATTCTGCGCCGCTGCGGGAAGATGTGGCGATTCTGGGGCGACCTCATGCATTGCTGCGCGCCTCGGCCACGGCGCCGCTGGCAGACTGGTTTGCGCGGCTTTCGGATGTGGCGCCGGATGGAACGGTTACGCAAATCACGGGAGCGGGGATCAACGGCGCGCAGCGCGATTCGATGAGCGAACCGCGCGATCTCGAGCCCGGCAAAGTCTATTCGCTTGATGTCGAGATGCATTTGACTTCGTGGGTATTTCCCAAGGGCCATCGCATCCGGGTGGCGATCTCGAATGCATTGTGGCCGATGATGCTGCCTACACCAGACTCCATGACGACTTCATTGGAACTCGGTGGAAGCGTGGGTTCGCGAATCGTGTTGCCGGTCGTGCCCGAGCACGGCGCCGTCCCTCCCGCCTTTTCCCCGCCCGAACCTTCGGAAGAACGCACCGACGTTAAGACCGAAGGCTTCCCCTGGCCGGGCGAGTGGACGGTGGAGCGCGATGAAGCCCGCCATAAGACGACCGTGCACTGGAAAGGACAGGAGGGCGGAAAGTATCCTTGGGGGACAGAAACGGACTACGAAAACCTGACGTATGAGGCCGATGATGCGCATCCGGAGACGAGTTCCGTGCAAGGCGAGGCGGAGACCGTATTCGCACTGAAGGGCCGCACTCTAACCTGGCGCGGGCATTTGCTGGTGACCACGGATCAGAAGAATTTTTATTACAAATACACGCGCGAATTGCTGAAAGACGGGAAGTCAATTCGATCGAAGACTTGGCAGGAAACGATTGCTCGAGATCATCAGTGATGGGATCTCGGGAGCAAGGCCCGTGGCTGCACAGGCGCCGGCAGCGAACATACCGGGACCGATGTCGCCACACGGTGGCGGCGGACCGAACGATCGCGGTAACATGATCCCTTCGTCTGTGGCTCACCACGAGGTGCCCATGATTGATCGCCGCCGTTTCCTCTCCACCGCCGCTACCGGCCTTGCCGCCGCTTCTGCCCTGCGCGGGGATCTGTTCGCTCAACTCGCCAACGCCCCCTCCGCGCTTCCGGATTCCGCCCTCTTCGATAGAAACGAAGATGCCTATTGGGCCGAGATGCGCAAACAATTCCTCATCCCCGAGGATGAGATTTATCTCAACAACGGCACCGTCGGCTCCAGTCCCGTGCCCGTGCTGCGCGCCATCTTCGACGGCTATACCACTACCGAGAAGATGGACCAGCAGGATCCCGAAGACTATCCCATCTGGGGATACGCCGCATGGAACGAATTCCGCGATCCGCTGGCTGCGTTTGTTGGCTGCCATCGCGACGAGATTGCCCTGCTTCGTAATGCCACGGAAGCGAACAGCTACATCGCCAACGGCATTGACCTGAAGCCAGGAGACGAAGTCCTCATGACCGACCAGGAGCATCCCGGCGGCGTGCATCCCTGGAACCTCAAGGCCAAGCGCTACGGCGTCTTGGTGAAGACAATCACACTGCCCCGCCCCGTAAAAGACGCCGCCCAGGTTCTCAGTCTTTTCAACGACTCCATCACCCCCCGCACTCGCGTCATTTTTTTCAGCCACATTACTACGTTCTCGGGCGTCGTCCTGCCTGCGAAAGAACTTTGTGCGCTGGCCAGGTCGAAAGGCGTCCTCTCCGCGGTCGACGGCGCTCACGTGATCGGGATGATGCGCCTCAACGTTCACGACCTCGGTTGCGACATGTACTCTTCCAGCCCGCACAAGTGGCTGCAAGCGCCCAAAGGCACCGGCTTTCTCTACGTGCGCGACGAAGTCATCGACCGGCTCTGGAACACCATCGCGACGGAAGGCTGGGACGATCCCAAGCTCCGCGCCGAACGCTTCCAGCGCATCGGCAGCTCGAACGTCCCCGCGCTGTGGGGACTACGCGCCTCGATCAAGCTGGCTAACGACATCGGCCTCGACCGCATCGAGCGTCGTCATCGCGCTCTAGCCGACTACATCCTCGATCAGATGAAAAAACGCGGCGCCGAATCCTGGACCTCGCCCGATCCCGCCCTGCGCTGCGCCATCGTCACGGTCAACGTCCCGCCCGTCCCACGCATGGATCTGGAAAACTGGATGTGGAAGACGCACAAGATCCGCATCCGCGGCGGCGACCCGAATAAGCTGCGGCTCTCGACGCCGTATTATTTGCGGAAGAAAGACATCGATCGCTTTCTGGAGAAGTTTGATGAGTACAAGCGGGAGAAGAAGCTGACCGTAAGAGCCACGTGACCATGTTATAATGACCATACCTAAGAGGTGTTAGTCATGAGGACGATTTCGGCTGCGGAATTCAAAGCTCGCTGCCTCACCCTGATGGACGACGTCAATAGCACTCGCGAGACCATAGTCATCACCAAGCGGGGAAGGCCTGTAGCGAAGTTGGTGCCTGCGGGCAAGGAAGGCCGGCCATTCATCGGCAGGCTCAAAGGGGTCATTGAGATTGTCGGCGACCTTGATTCAGATCCGCCGGAGTCATGGGAGTCCGCATTTTGATTCTTATCGACACACACGCTCTGGTTTGGGCGGTGGACGATTCCAAGAAGCTTTCGACAGCCGCTGCATCGGCGATTCGCAGAGCGCGACATAGCGGTGGTCTTGCCGTCTCCGCCATCACCATTTGGGAAATTTCCTCTCTCCTGACCAGGGGACGAGTGCGAGCCTACGGTACTTTGGAAGCCTCGATTCAGATATTCCTGGAGGATGTTGCTGTGCGTCCAATTACTCCCGAAATCTGTGCCCTCGGCGTACTGTTTCCCGCCGACTATTCCCACGACCCCGCCGATCGCATCATCGGCGGCACCGCCCGCGCCGAAGGCCTGACTCTGATCACGCACGATGAGAAAATCCGTAGAAGTCCGCTAATCAAGACGGTTTGGTAGCTCGACCCGGCCTAGCCTCAGTCGTAATACTCCAGCCCCAGGTGCGTGATCAGTTCCTCGCCCTTCAAATGCCGCAGCGTGTTCTTTAGCTTCATCAACTGAATGAACAGATCATGCTCGGGATAGAGCCCCGGCACCGTCATGGGAGACTTAAAGTAAAAGCTTAACCATTCCTGAATTCCCAGCCCGCGCAACTCAGAACAGCGTTTCGCCAGATCGACCAACAACACCAGATCGAGCACAATCGGCGCCGCCAGAATCGAATCGCGGCACAGGAAATCGACCTTGATCTGCATCGGATATCCCAGCCATCCAAAGATATCGATGTTGTCCCAACCCTCTTTGTTATCCCCGCGCGGCGGATAATAATTGATGCGAACCTTGTGATACATATCGCCGTAGAGTTCCGGATACAGCTCCGGCTGCAGAATGTGCTCCAGCACCGAAAGTTTCGACTCTTCCTTGGTTTTGAACGACCCCGGATCGTCGAGCACTTCGCCGTCGCGGTTGCCCAGAATGTTGGTCGAGAACCATCCATTCAATCCCAACATGCGCGCCTTGAAGCCGGGCGCAAGAATAGTCTTCATCAGTGTCTGCCCGGTCTTAAAATCTTTGCCGCAGATCGGCGCCTCGTTCCGCCGCGAGAGTTCGAGCATCACCGGCAAATCCACCGTAAGGTTCGGGGCGCCATTGGCAAACGGCACGCCCTCCATCAACGAGGCGTAGGCATAGATCATCGAGGGCGCGATCATCTCGTCGTTCTCGCGCAACGCTTTCTCGAAGGCCTTCACGGACTGGTGCGCCTCGGTCGCCTCGATGTAGGACTCCGTCGATCCGCACCACATCGTAATCAGCCGGCTCGCTCCGCTCGTTTTCTTGAAGTCGCGAATGTCGTCGCGTAATTGTTCGGCGAGGTCCATCTTGGTCTTGCCCTTTTTCACGTTGGGCCCGTCGATCTTCTTAACGTAATTGTGATCGAACACTGCCGCTCGCGGCGTCACCGACGAAAGAAACGGCTTTAACTGGTCGAGCAGCCTCTGATCGAGCACGCCCGCGTTAGAAGCCGCTTCATACATGTTGTCTTCGAAGATGTCCCAGCCGGTGAATACCAGGTCGTCGAGCCCGGCCAGCGGCACGAACTCCTTGATCTTCGGCGAACGCCCCTCCGTGCGCTTGCCCAGTCGCACCGTGCCCATCTGCGTAAGGGAGCCGATCGGTTTGGCCAACCCCTTGCGAATCGCCTCCACGCCCGCGACAAACGTTGTCGCCACCGCCCCCATGCCCGGGATCATTACGCCGAGCTTCCCTTTGGCGGGCAGGATCGTCCCGTTGTGTTTGGAACTCTGGGCCTTGCGTTCGGACTTCACTTCTACATGAGGCATCTTCAACGCTGTCTTTGCAGATTTATTCCGTATCGCCATATTTTGGCCGCTTCCTCAGTAAGAATCTGTATGAATGTGCAAACCTTGTATGTTCTCGCATCGGACAGGCGTTTTGCAAACAAGCGACGCCAAACGCGCAGAAAATCGCTTCAACGGCGTATCGCAACATCAAGTGGAGAGCGCGCATCCGATCAGCGCGATAAATATTTTGCGTTGGACTCAGGCGCTAACTTCCTTCATAGTGGAATCTCTTCGCAAGCCAGCTCTGCAGCCGGTCCCGCGAAGCCGATGTTTGCGTACCGGCCCCGATGTCGGTATTGCAATTCTCCTGACCTCGTTGTTCTCCACTCAATCTGAGTTCATGTCACGCGGCCCAGCGCTGGGTGTGTGTCCTCAGACATGCCGCAAAAACGGGAGATTCCAATGAAATCGATTCGCAAGTTCGCCTATGCTGCTGTTTTAACTCTGAGCGCCTTGAACTTCGCACCCAGCCTGGCCTCTGCCCAGGATGAGGGCGGAAGCTTCACGCTGCCCCACGAAGTACACTGGCAGAACGCCGTGGTCCCGGCGGGAGACTACAAGTTCACACTCCAGGGGGTAGGCCCGTCGGAAATACTCACGCTAAGAAAAATCTCAGGCGCGCCAGCGTCCTTCATGCTGCTGGTGAATGACACCGAGGCTAACGGTTCCGAGACGGCAAGCCTCGTAATTGACTCCAAGGCCGGCAAGAGTTACGTCAGCGCTATGAACCTTCCCCAGTTTGAAGTCTCGCTGCATTTCGCAGCGCCCGCAAACTCAGGGAAGAAGCCGGCTGAGGTTCATACCGCTTCAGCCGCAAGCTCCGCCCCATAGCCGCTCAACGTCCCGAGAGCAGATCCGCCACGAATCTGCTCTCGGGTTTTTTGGTTGGCCTAGGAGCGTCGCAGTGACTACTGGCCAGCAACAAGCTTTTACGATGGACCGGGCGTCCGCGAATTTCCCTTTACCTCTTCGCTCAACACGATCGCTTCGGCAATCTCCTTCATCGCCTTGCGCTTCTGCCGGCTCTGCCGTTGCAACGCGAGATAGGCTTGCTCCTCGCTCAATCCCAGTTCGCGCTGCAGAATTCCTTTGGCGCGCTCCACCACTTTGCGCGTCTGCAATTGTTCCGATAGATTGGAGTTCGCATCCTCCAATCGCGCCATTTCGATTTCCGCGCCCACCAGAAATCCCACCGTAGAGATCGGCCGGATTTCCCGCCGCCGGTAAGTATGCGGCTGGCGATGCTGCAGGTTGATCACTCCCACCACGCGCCCGCGGCTCATCAACGGCACCGACAGGAATGCTTCATAGCTATCCTCCGGCAGTTCGTGAAAGAACTGAAAGCGCGGATCGAGCGCCGCCTTTTCGGAAACTGCCACCGGCTCCTGATGCTCCGCCACCCATCCCGTAATCCCTTGCCCCACGCGCAGTTTCAGCCGATCCACAACCTCCGGATGCGGATTCTTCGAAGCCCGCAGAACCAGTTCCTCGCCCTCCAGAACATAAACCAGGCAGGAGTCGCACTTGACCAGCGCGGAAGCAAACTCGACCACGCGAGTCAATACATCGTGAAAGCCATCCGCCGTCGCCAGCCGATTGCCAATCTCGTGCAGCAAATCTACATGTGAGTCATCAGTCGATATGAATGAGTCCATAGTGAACAGTATGGACCTTGCCCAAGCGGTGTCTAATTCCAAATTTCAATGACTGCCATGCGGAATTTTCCGCGCGATTGTCACTGCCATTTAACATCCTGTGCGCAGGCACGGCATCGTTGCCATTACCGAGTACCGAGTACCGAGCAGCCAACTCGGCGCCCATGCTCACGATCATTAGCAAACTCTGGTTCGGCCTTTGCCTTTACTCGGTACTCGATACTACTTCTCCAACTCCACCGTCTTCACCGGCAAATCCCAATGCCCGTCGAGAATCTCAAACCGCCGCTGCTCTTCCCGTTGAAATGTCTCCTGATCCGGATACATCTGCTTTTGCAGCGCCGATTCATCGACCGACTCGTTGGCCACGGTCGCATTCTTGAAGACGATGGTCACGCGGAAGTCCCAGCGCCCGTCTTCGGTGGTGTGGTAGCGCGGCTGATCCATCCAGACCTTGACCACGCGTCCCGACTCGACCCCCTTCTTGAGCAGCGGATAGTGATTCTTTTTGAACAGCTTTAGAAACTCGTCCGCATGTCCCCACTTCGCTTTGTAGTAGTACTCAACCACGAAGGGTTTGTCGGAAGTTGCGGGCGCAGCCTGAGCGCGGGCAACGATGGGCAGGGTAATTGCGAAGAACAGCAGCAGCGCGAATACTCGGATCATTCGAATCACAGGAACCTCCTCGGAAAACATCAGATGTAGACTAACAGGGATGTTACAGAAAACATCGGCCCTGAAGAGGCATCGCAGGTGGAAAGCGCTGAGCGACAAATCCTGAAGCTCTTTGAAGACGGCGACCGCGCCCTGATCGCCGCCGACATTGCCGAACTCTCGCGCATCTTCGCCGACGATTACATCCAATACGACGAATTCGGCGAGCCCCGAACCAAACAAGACGTAATCAAGAACCTCGAGACCGGCGCAATTCGCTACCTGTCGATGGTGTCCACGGGCCGTCGCGTTCGCCTGCTCAGCGGGGAGCTAGCCATCGTCCACGGCTCAGAAGAAGATGACGTCGAACGAGGCGATCAGCGCTTCCCTGTCCGCTACGTCTACATGGATGTGGCTGTGAAGCGCAACGGCAAGTGGCAGATCGTGGGATCGCAACTGGCCAAGAGTACATCACTGGCGGCCAATTGCTGAGGTCTGACGGCTGATCCGATTCTGCCAGTGCGTCCAGACAAAATAGGCCACGCCCGCCACCAGCACAATTCCAATCGCCGCGTCGAATTTGTGAAAATACTTCCCCAATTCGCGCCAGTTTTCGCCCAGCTTCATGCCCAACCACGCCAAGCCAAAACACCACGGCCACGATCCCAGAAACGTGTAGATATGAAACCGCACCCGAGGCATGCGCGCCACTCCCGCAGGCAGAGCAATGAAAGTCCGAATCACCGGCAGCAGACGGCCGATAAACACTGCCAGATATCCCCAGCGCGCGAAGAAGCGGTCGGCCCAATCAAGCTCACGCTTGCCCATTAGAATCCAGCGCCCGTAACGCTCCACCAGCGGACGCCCGCCATAGCATCCGATCTCATACGCCACCAGCGATCCCAGATTGCAGCCGAGCGCTCCTGCCGTCGCCACCCAAAGCAGCTTGAATGTCCCGGTGAAAACCAGATACCCGGCAAACGGCATGATCAACTCCGATGGCAGCGGAATGCACGCCGACTCAATCGCCATCAGCAGCACAATGCCGCCGTAGCCGGTGGCACTGATCACAGAATTGATAAATACAAAGATGACAGCCAGAAGTTTTTCAGTCATGGATGAAGGCAGTTCCCAGTTCTCAAATTCTCGGTAAAAACCTTTACTCCTCAGACTGAGAACTGGGAACTGAGAACTAAATAAATTAAGTGTATCGGAAATCGGCTGCGGGAAACGCCGCGCCTAAAACGAACCTTCTTGGGTAAACGTGTAGCCGGGCAGTGCTGCGCCTTCCGGAGTCTTAGTCACTTTAATGCGAACCGTCGGCGCGTCGGGAGCGGCAATCCCCGCAGGCCGCAGCATGGCATACTGCGAGAACACTTCGCTGTACACCTTGGTCACCAGATAATCCTGGCCGTCGGCGTCGCTGCGCCAAACCTGCCCGAGTTGAATGGAACTTACGGCCACGGTAACTTTCCCGAATGCAGTTAGTTGGTTCCAGACTACCGGGGCTCATGTTGCACGTCAATTCCCGGCGTGGTTACGGTGGGACAATACAGCTGCCGCGCCCGGTCGCTCGCCTCGCTCTGGTACTATGTTGCCCGTGAAAGAAGGAGTGTCTATCCCCATGCCTCGTGGCATTACTCCCCGCCAACCCGCCCGCACCGGCCGCCAGGAAGGCACTCGTGTGGCCCGGACACTCCTGTCCACGAAAGGAGCACCCGAAAAACCGAGCTTGAAAGCCGCGGAGCGACGAAAGAGTGCAGCCCACGGCGCTAGCCGTGGGTCATCACCACTCGGAGAAAAACAAGCCCCGCAGGGGCGAAAGAAGCTGGCGGCTGGTTCAAAGACCGCGAAAGCCTACAATCCCCTCGCGCCCGGCCGCATCGCCGAAATCCTGAAGCGCCTCGACCAGCTCTATCCCGACGTCACCTGCGCGCTCACCCACACCAGCGCCTGGGAGTTGCTGGTCGCCACCATTCTTTCCGCGCAATCAACCGATGTGAATGTGAATCGCGGCACGCCCGAACTTTTCCGCAAATATCCCACGGTTGAAGCTTTCGCCGCGCTCACTCCCGAGCAACTCGAGCCGGACGTCCGCTCCACGGGATTTTTCCGCAACAAATCGAAATCGGTGGTCGGCGCCGCTAAGAAGGTTGTCGCCGACTTCGGTGGCCAGGTCCCCGACAACATGGAAAAGCTGCTCACGCTGCCCGGCGTCGCCCGCAAGACGGCGAACGTCGTGCTCGGTACGTGGTTCAAGAAAGCCGAAGGCGTGGTCGTCGACACCCACGTCCACCGCATCTCGCGCCGCCTCGAACTCACCACCAATGATGACCCGCAGAAGATAGAGCAAGACTTAATGCGCGTCATCCCGCGCGAAAAGTGGATTCTCTTCGCCCACCAGATCATTTGGCACGGACGCCGCCTCTGCATCGCCCGCAAACCCAAGTGCGTAGACTGCCCGCTGGAAAACATCTGCCACGCCGCCGACAAAGTCTGGAGCACTGTGGAAATGCACAAGGGCGCGAAAGCCTAAGGGGATTGGTGCCACTGCCAGCGGGACTTGATTCGATTGGACGCGCTATCCTTGCGCCTCACGATTGGCTGCATCACTTGATTCCCTTGGCGTTCCTCACAAGCGGACCAATCTGTCCCGTTCTGACCCGATGCCCGCACAGCTAGCGAATCTCTCCTTGCTTCCCAGCACAATTGCGGCAACAATAACTCAATGTCCGACGTGGTCCAATCCGTCCGCCAGCTCTTGCAGGATTTCATCGCTCCCGAGCTGCGCGAGTTGAAAAGCGACGTCAAGCAGGTCGACGGTAAGATCGATTCGAAGACGAGCAGTCTTGACGCTAAGATCGATTCGAGGACGAGCAGTCTTGAGGCTAAGATCGATTCGGAATCCAGCAGCCTCAAGGCCAAGATCGACTCCGAAACCAAGCGCCTGGAAAACACGATTGTTTCTGAGGTCGGCCGCCTCGAAGACAAAGTGGATTCCGGGTTCGCGCAGATGCGAACGCTCCTCGAAAACGCATACTTGCGGTCCGAACTGGAAGCCACGCGCGACATTTCCAACCTTCGAGAGCGGGTGACGCGGCTGGAAGTAGAGCGCGGCGCACCTCGTCAATAAACGGTTCCTCCCCGCAGTTCCCGTCTGCTACACTTTCGCTTCGGAACCACTTCCGGCTAACCACCTCCATGCGCGCCCTCCTACTCTTTGCTATCGTCATACTCATGAGCACCGTTGTCACCGAAACTACCGCCGCCCAGACTTTGCCCGCGCCGCGGGCTATCACCGATCCCAAACAGATCGCCTCCAAGCCCAACGCCCAAGTCGAGCCACGCAGCCTGACCATCGAAAAGCTCTACATGACGCGCCAAGTCGGCCGTCCCACGTGGTCGCCCGACGGCAAGAGCATCGCCTTCATCTCCAACATGAGCGGACGCAACAACCTATGGCTCGTTCCAGCCGAAGGCGGATGGCCGGTGCAACTCACGGTGAGCGACCAGCGCCAAGCCGCGCCCGCGTGGTCGCCCGACGGCAAATGGATCGCCTATCAATCTGATTACGACGGCGACGAACTCTGGGACATTTTCCTGGTCTCGCCCAAGACGGGCAAGGTAGTGAACCTCACCAGCACGCGCGAGATCGCTGAAACGGATCCTACGTGGTCGCCCGACGGCCGCTATCTTGCATACTTGGTTAAGCCGAAGACATCCGCCGCCCACGAGATCGACATCTACGACACGCTGATGCACGAAGTAAAGCACCTCACCACCGGCACGCCACAGGATAAGAGCAATCACAATCCCATCTGGTCGAAAGACGGCGCGTACATCGTTTATACGCAGGAGCAGGCCAAAGGCACAGACTCGAACATCTTTATCGCCCAAGTTGCCACGGGGAAAAGCACGCTGCTCACGCCGCACAAAGCTGAGCAACTCTATTTCGCGAATGATATCTCCGCCCTCGGCATGTTCGACGCGCAGACCGTGCTGCTTACTTCCAACGCGGAGAACGGCTACGAGAATATCGGCGTCCTCCTGATCGGCACCAGGGGCGACCCACATCCGGGCGAAATCAAGTGGCTGACCAAAGATAAATGGGAAATTCGCGGCGGCGAATTCTCTCCGGACGGCAAGAACATTACCTTCAGCGCCAACGTCGATGGCAATGAAGACATTTACCTGCACGATCTCGCGACTGGCAAGTCCACCGCTCTGCCGATCCCGAAAGGCGTGAATGAGCCTGTCGGCGGCCATTCTGCCTTTACCAAAGACGGCACGCGCCTACTCTATAACCACAACGGCCCTACTGCGCCCGGCGATCTCTGGGTATACACGCTGGCGACCGGCAAGTCGCATCAAGTGACGCACTCGCTAGTCGCCGGTGTTAACTCCGAAGATATGGTCGAGCCTTATCTCGTGCACTATCCCAGCCGCGACGGCAAGTGGACCATCTCCGCATTTCTTTACGTGCCTTTCAACATGGCGCGCAACGGTGAGAACGCCGCCATCGTTTACATCCACGGCGGGCCGACTGCGCAAACCATGAATTCGTTCAACCGCTTCGTGCAGTACTCGGCCAATCAAGGCTACATAGTGCTCGCGCCCAACTATCGCGGCTCGACGGGCTATGGTAAGGAATTCCAGCAAGCGAATCTGTTCGACATGGGCGGCGGCGATTTGCAGGACGTGCTGGCCGGCGTCGACTGGATCAAGCAGACCGGCCATCTCGATCCCAAAAAGATTGCCGTGATGGGTGGAAGCTATGGCGGCTATCTCAGCATGATGTCGGTTACGAAGGCTCCTGACGTTTGGGCTGCAGGTGTGCCCATCGTGCCATTCGTCAACTGGTTCACCGAAATCGAGAACGAAGATCCGGTGCTGCAGCAGTCCGATCTCGCGACCATGGGCGATGTAGTGAAGAACAAAGCGCTGTACGAGGACCGTTCGCCCATCAACTTCATCGACCAGATCAAAGCGCCGCTGCTGCTGCTCGCCGGAGGACACGATCCACGCTGCCCAAAGAGCGAAACGCAGCAGGTGGTCGACGCCATCAAAAAGCGCGGCGGAACGGTGGATTATAAGATCTACGAAAACGAAGGTCACGGCTTCGCGCGCGTGGAAAATCAGATCGACGCCTACAAGCGCGTCGCGGATTTCCTCCTGGCGCACGTTCCCCCCGCGGATTGCAGCTGCTCGCTGACGGAATAGCTAGTCTTCAAGGGAACAGCTGGTCTTCAGCGGAAGACGCAGCGATGGCGATGGCTTTCACCAAGCCCGGGATAGTGAATTCCTTGGCGGCAATATCCACCCCCAAGCGAAGCTCTCGCAAGGTCGAAGAAGTGACAGGCCCAATGGAGGCGAGGCGTATTCCTTCGAGGCTCGCCTTGCGTGATCCCAGCAAAGCCACGAAGTTGCGCACGGTCGAGGAGCTGGTGAAAGTAACCACATGCGGACGCCGCCGCGGATTCGCAAGCGCGTTGCGCAGGCGAGTGCGGGAAGACTGCGGAACGACGGTTTCGTACGCTTCCACCACATCCACATGAGCTCCGGCCTGGCGCAGTTCGTGCGGAATCACGTCGCGGGCAACTTTGGCGCGCACCAGCAGCACCCGCTTCCCTTTTACGCGCCTGTGCAAGCTGCGCACCACCGACTCCGCCACGTACTCTTTAGGCACCACATCCACTTTGCCGCCGCGCTTCTCGATTGCCTTCTTGGTCGCCGGACCAATGGCCGCGACGTGCAAGCGTTCGAGATTTTTATTAGTCAGGCGCAGCTTGGCCAGCCGTACCCACATGGCCTCGACACCGTTTGCGCTGGTGAGGATGAGCCAGTCGTAGCCGTCAAGATTCCGCAGCGCCGAATCCAACGGCTCGAAGCTGCGCGGCTTGCGGATTTCGATGAACGGAATTTCGATCACCGTCGCGCCCCGCTTGCGCAATTCGCCCGAGAGCGCGCCCGCCTGATGCCGCGCACGGCCGACCAGCACGCGAACGCCGGTTAGTGGAAGCCGCGGCCGTTTTGCGGATTGCTGGCTACCATTCATTCTCTTCGGTCAGACCCCAAGGCCCTGCTTCTCCATCAGTTTAGCGACCTCGACGGCGGCTGAATCTGTGCTCTGCCCCAAAGCCGCGATCACCGCGGCCTGATCCGCCTTGCTGCGATTTTGACTGATCTTGAACTTGGCTTCGATCCGGGTTGCAACCATCTCAAAGCCCATGATGTGTTTCAACATCCCATAGCGAAACTTGTCGCTGAGGCTGCTCCATTGCTCGAAGTAGGCTGGGTCGAAGGCGTAGATAATATCGCGTACCTCTTCCAGCAGGTGTTCGGCGTCCTCAACCAGGCGAGCGCGGCCGTACACATGCACGGCAGCGTAGTTCCAGGTGGGAACGCTTTCCTTGCTCTCGTATAGGCTCGGGGAAATATAAGCGTGGGGACCGTGAAAGATGGCCAGCGACTCCTGGTCATTCTGCAAAAGCCCCCAGTGCGGATTCGCCTTGGCCATGTGCCCGTGCAGCACCATCCGGTCGTCCACTTCCCGGGCAAGGATGGGAATGTGAGTGGCGAACGGGCCGCTGTCCGAAGCGGAAATCAGAATAGCGAACGGATTCGCCTGGACGAAAGAAACTGTGCCCGCATGGTCGCGAACCCGGTTAAATTCGGGGATGTACATGTTTTCGAATCTCCTGTGATCCCGCAGACTGAGGGAACCAGCGCCATCGTGCGCCGCAGTCACTTCTTTCGCACGTGCAGAACCTTCTCCACTTCGGCAATCACCACTCCGGCTTCATCTTTCACTTCCACCATAAAGACCGGCTCATATTTCGGCAGCGTCTTCAGTTTCTCGCGAATGTCGTCGATTTGGCTGTCGGACAAGCGAAACTCAGCTCGCACCGTTCCCTTCCCCGGCTTTTTGTAGCGGATGGTCGCCGCTTTATCCCACACGATGTAATCGCGGCCCAGGTTCGCCATCAGCATGAGCATATAGAACGCGTCGGTCATGGCAAAGAGCGATCCGCCAAAGTGCGTGCCCACGTAGTTCGCATTCCAGAAACGCAGTTTCATCTCGATGTCTGCGGCTTTCATGTCGGCCGCGATATGCTTGACGCGAATGCCCGCCCCTAGAAACGGCGGCCACAGGTTGATCCAGCGGCGGAGAGCGTGGGAACTCTTGGTGCCGCCGAGAAGTTGCAGGAGAACGCTGCCGTTTTTCATGCTTCACGTTCCGGGCTACGGTTGCGGCGGGACGGCGAGGCCGCGGCCGTAGACAGCTTCGAGAATCTCGTCGCCTCCGCGGCTGAACAGTGTTTTGCCGACATCGTTCCCGAGTTTCTCGGGATCATTGAGATTGCCGTCGCGCGATTCGCGCAGAAGCCTCGAGCCGTCGGGATCGGCGACGATGGCTTCGAGATGTAGCTTGCCGTTCCGCATTTCGGCGAAGGCGCCGATGGGGACTTGGCAGCCTCCGCCGAGGCGGTTGAGCAACGCGCGCTCGCAGGTGGTGGCGGCGCGAGCGGCGGGATCGTTCAGGAATGCCAGGTGCCGGCGAGTGTCGGCATCGCCTAAGCGGATTTCGATGCCAAGCGCTCCTTGTCCAGCGGCGGGGCACATGATTTCCGCGGGGATGATTTGCTTGATTAGCTCCGTCTTACCCAGGCGCTTCAGCCCAGCCGAAGCGAGGATTATCGCGTCGTATTCGCCTTGTTCGAGTTTGCGCAGGCGCGTGTCGACATTGCCGCGCAAGGGATGAATGTCGAGATCGGGACGGATGGCCTTGAGCTGAGCCTGGCGCCGCAGGCTGGACGTGCCCACGCGCCCGCCCTTTGGCAGGTCCTCCACTTTCGAATAAAGCCGCGAGCAGAAAGCGTCGCGCGGGTCTTGCCGTTCCGTGATCGCGGCAATTTCGAATCCTGGCGGAAGTTCCGTGGGCAGGTCTTTCAACGAATGCACCGCGAGATCGACGCGCCCGGCGGCGAGTGCTTCTTCAATCTCCTTCGTGAACATGCCCTTGGTACCGACCATGGCGAGGGCGACGTCGGTGATCTTGTCGCCGGTGGTGTGGATGATTTCGATCTCGACTTCGTGGCCGCGCCCACGCAGCAGCGCGGAGATATGATTGGCCTGCCAGAGGGCAAGCTGCGAGCCGCGGGAGCCGATGCGCAGTTTAGGCATCACTGGCGCGATCCCACTCCCTTGTCCGACGCATCTTTTCTCGACGCTTCTCCGTTCCCAGGCGAGGCAGGATCTTTTTCCTTGTCGTGCAGATTGAACAGCCTCCGCACAACATCAATCACCGTGGTGGCTTCGGATTCGCGCGCTGCGGTCTTCAAGGTCGTGATCGGGGTGTGCATGACTTTATTGATAATGCCGCGGGTCAGGGCCTCGACGGCCATTTCTTGTTCCGGAGTCAGAGTACCCATGCGCCCGCGCACGCGATCGATCTCCGCCTGGCGAATGGTTTCCAAATGATCCTGTAACGAAACAATCGTCGGCACCACGTCGAGCGTGTGCAACCTCGCTTCGAAGCGCTCAACTTCGCTGGTGATGATGGCTTCGGCGAGTTCAGCTTCATGACGCCGGTCGGCGACGTGGCTGCTGACGGCCTGCTGCAAGTCGTCGATGTCGTAGGCGAAGATGCCGTCGAGCTTGGCCATTTCCGGCGAGACGTCGCGGGGCACGGCAATGTCGATGAAGAACATGGGCCGGTTCTTGCGGCGGGCGAGGAACTGCTCGCCGTGCTCGCGGCGGAAAATGGCGTGGGGCGCACCGGTCGAGGTGATCACGATATCCGCGCGGTCGCAGGAGTTGTAGAGATCCTCGAACTTGATAGCTTGTCCGTTAAACTTCTGCGCCAGTCCGATGGCGCGGTCGTACGTGCGGTTCGCGACGAAAATCGACGCGCAGCCGTGCGCCATCAGGTGGCGGGCGGCGAGTTCGCTCATCTTGCCCGCGCCCACGATAAAAACGTTCTTGCCCTGCAGGGTTCCGAAAATCTTCTTAGCCAATTCCACCGCAACCGAGGCGATGGAAACCGAAGACGATCCCACGGCGGTCTCAGTGCGCACGCGCTTGGCAACGGCAAAGGCGCGAGTAAAGAGTTGGTCGAGTTGGCCACGAACCGAGCCCACGGCGCGGGCCGTAGCGTAAGCCTCTTTCACCTGGCCGAGAATCTGAGCTTCACCCACCACCATCGAGTCGAGGCTCGAAGCCACGCGGAAAACGTGGCGTACGGCGTCTTTTTCCCGGAACTCGTACAAATGCGCGTCCAACTCCTCCGCCGTCAAATGAAAATGATCGTGCAGAAACCCGCGCAGGTCGGCCGAGCCGTTGCTGGTGTGGGTCACCACTTCCACGCGGTTGCAAGTGGAGATGATCATGCCCTCCTCGATTCCTGGATGGGCAGTGAGATCGCGGCAACAATCGGGAATCCGCGACTCCGGGATCGCCAATCGCTCGCGCACTTCTAGCGGCGCGCTCTTGTGATTCACGCCAATGAGCTGGTATCTCATGAGGCGGCAAACCTGTGGATGGCGGAGAAATAATTCGCGGCCCAAGCCACAATCGCGGCCACGAAAGCGAACGTCGCGAGCACGGCGGCGCGGCGGCCACGCCATCCCGAATTCCAGCGGGTGAAGACCATGATCATGTAGACGGCCCACATCAAAATCGAGAGCAGAATCTTGGGATCCTTAAAGTCGATGTGCCCGTAGGTGGACATGGCCACAATCGAGCCGGTAATCAGACCGAGCGTCATGAATGGAAAGCCGAGCAGCAAGGAGCGGTATCCGATCTGATCGATCACTTCGAGCGCGGGCAGAAAAGAAATCAGGCTGCTGGGCTTCTTGGCTTTCAAGCGGCGCTCCTGCAGCAGGTAAAGCAGGCTGGCGCCGAAGCTGAGCACGAGCGCGGCATATCCAGTGAAGATCAAAATAATGTGCGCGATCAGCCATCCCTTGTGCTGGACGAAAGACGTCAGCAGGACGGGTTGCTCGTCGATGGCCGCGACAAAGGTCAGGAAAAACACGATGGGGAAGACGACCACGCCGGGCGAAGTGGTTTGGTAGATGGCATAGATGATCATGAAAAACGTCATCGAGAAAAACGCGAGCAGCGACTCCCCATTGTGCACCGAGGCCCAGACCACGTGACCGGACAGAAAAAGCTCTGTTAGCGAGACGAAGTGGAAGACCATGCCCATGCTGGCGGCGTGCAGCGCGATGCGGCTGAACAGCTCGCTGGTGCGGGTGAGCGCAAAGAAGGCGTAGATCAGCCCGATGAAGTAACAAGCCAGCGCGAAGCGGAGCCAAAGCAATGCCATAGGCTAGGTAAGTATCAGAGTCCGCTGAGTTTAATGCAAGTCAGAACGCGCGCTTAAGTCTGCTTCGCCGGTCCTCGTTCGCAACCCCAGGAGCCCCGTCCCTTTCCACGATTATATTCTGCACAGAGAGCGGGCAGCAGGGAAACGCCGGGGATCACGGGAGGGTGTGATCTGGGTCACAGGCGGCTGGCCAGGGCAATTCCGATGGAGTGCTGTAGGATGAGCGCACAAGCCCAATAAGACAGACCTTAGTTAGTCAGTCTCAAGGCTCTCCGGAGCTGGAACAGACGCTCGGGCCGCTAGAGTTTTCGGTTTCGGGCCCGCTGGCTTGGGAACGGCGACCGAGGAGAATTCGTTCCCGCCATCTTTCCCCATGCAGCACTTCTTGAACTTCTTCCCGCTTCCACAGGAGCAAGGCATATTTCGTCTCGGCGCATCGGCGGCGGGAATAAGCATGGCTTCCTTCTGATTCTAATCCACTCCCAAGCTAGCCAGCACTTCCTCGAGCAGGGCCACATCAATTACCAGACGTTGTCCGTCCGCTCTCATATCTTCCAATTCGTCGAAGGCACGAAACAAGCGGAGTTTGGCGCCGGCGTATTGTTCCGCCTCGGTGAGCGGACGACCGTGGCTTGCGGCCCATGCGGTCACCGATTTTTCCGGGAGAAAGACGCTGACGGCGTAGGTTAGTTTGCGGTCGGAGGTCACGTCGAAGACGAATTCCGTTGCGGGAGCCTCGGGATCGTCCGCCAGCGCGGCTCGTTTTCCCACAAAGTAGTACTGGTAGACGTATCCCTGAGTGCCTGCGTGGGTCTTGAGGCGCCGGAGGGTCATTTCGACATTATGAACGGTCGCTGGAAGTTTGTCCCGCGCGGCCCATCTGCTTGATAACAAATCGCGAGCCGACACCGAGGGATCTGATCCCCTACTATTGGCGGGCGGCTAACTCTTTTGCCACATCCGCCGATTATCTTCACTTGAGTGCCTTCCTCCATCCCAAATGATTGAACACTGGCAAGCGATCATTCTCGGCGCACTGGCCATGCTCGTGGTCTTTGAGGAGATCCGCGTGTACCGGATTCGCGGCGAGTCGAAGAAACGCGAAGAGTTGTTCCGGATCGTCACGGAAAACGCGGCCGACATGATTGCCCTGGTGGACGCGAAAGGGAATCGGCTCTACAACAGTCCCGCATACCAGCGAATTCTAGGTTACACCGCGGCGGAACTGGGGGAGACCTCTGGGTTTGACCAGATTCACGCAGACGATCGTTTCAAGGTTTTGGAGGCGGCACGCGAAGCGCGCAACACGGGAGTCGGGAAAAAACTGGAGTACCGCATTCGTCACAAAGACGGCACCTGGCGGGTTTTGGAATCGATCGCCCGCGCTATCCGCAACGAGAAGGGTGAGGTCGAGAAACTGGTGATCGTGAATCGCGACATCACCGCGCGCAAACGCGCGGAACGGCAACTGGGGCAGGATGCCTTTCACGATGCTCTGACGGGGCTGCCGAACCGCCGTCTTTTTCTGGATCGCTTGCAGCAATTGTTTGAGCGCGCGCAGCGCAGCCCGGAGCGGCAGTACGCCGTCCTGTTTGTGGACCTGGATGCTTTCAAGGATCTCAACTACGAGGTCGGTTCGGCCGCCGGCGATCGGGTGATCGTCGAGATTGGACAGCGGTTGGCAGCCTGTTTTAGAGACGAGGATACGGTTTCGCGCCCGCAGGACGATTTATCGATGAGAGACGCGGTCTTGTCGAGAATGGGTGGAGACGAATTCACCATCCTGCTGGAAGGAGTGACGGACCCAAGTGACGCGATGCGGGCCGCTCAACGAGTCCTTTCCGCAGTGGCCGAGCCCTTTGTGGTGGAAGGGCGTGAAGTACGTACTTCGGCATCCGTGGGAATCGCACTGAGCGCGGCCACGCACACCCGGGCGGAGGAAGTGCTGGAGGACGCCGATGTGGCCATGCGCCGCGCCAAAACCCTCGGAGGCTCCCGTTGCGAAGTGTTTAACGAAGCTATGCACACCCGCGCCGTCAGCCGGCTAAAGCTGGAGGCCGAACTGCGGGAGGCCATCGCGCAGCACCAGTTCCGCGTATATTACCAGCCCATTATGCACCTGGAAACGAGGCAGATCGCGGGATTTGAGGCGCTGCTGCGCTGGCAGCATCCCGAGCAGGGCTTGATTTCACCATACAAATTTATCGACGCGGCCGAGGATGCGGGTCTGCTGCTCGCCGCCGGGCACTGGCTGATTGTTGAGGCATGCAAGCAGTTGCAAGCCTGGGAAAAAGAGAATCCCAAGGCGCGATCCCTGACCATAAGTGTGAATCTCTCGGCTAAGCAGTTTGCCGATGCCCGCTTTGTCAACGAACTGCAAACCGCCCTCCGCGTGACCGGGACTCAGCCCTCGCGGCTGAAACTGGAGATGACGGAAATCGTGGCCGCGGCCGACCCCAAACTGACCGCCACCGTTGTTTCCCGCCTCAAGGCCTCCGGGATTGGAGTGATCCTGGATGACTTTGGAACGGGGAATTGTTCGTTGAACGGGCTGCGGCAATTTCCGCTGGAAGCCCTGAAGATCGACCGCTCGCTGGTGAGTGGAATGCTGGTTGACCGCGGAACCTGCGACACGGTGGAACTGATCGTTCTGCTGGCGCACAAGTTCAGGTTGAAGGTGATTGCGGAAGGCATTGAAACCGTGAAGCACCTTGACCGCTTGCGCGAGTTGGGGTGCGACCTGGGGCAAGGATACCTATTTTCCCAGCCGGTTGAGCCGGAAGCCGCGGGCAAACTCTTGCTCCCGCCGGCACCCAGCCCGCAGACAAAGTCTGCCGGAGCGTAACCGGCAAAATCCTCGGTGCGAATCCCTCCCGCCTTTGATTTGCCATCTGCCGCACAATGTCTATACTCATCTCTCTGGTGGACATCGGTGCTCAATCCAACCGCTAGACACATTCGCCGCACTTCCTGGGTAATCACCGGCCTGGAAACCGGCGTAGTGCTGTTTGCCGGCGGCCTGACATTGCTTTATCTCAATCCATTTTGGCATTTTGATGAAGCCGGCTTCCTGGATTGGCGGGTCCATTGGTGGAACGCCGCTGGTGAAATACTGTCCGCCGCGGGCCAGTTGATTGGGGCATTGGCCTTGGTCGGATTGGTTGCGGTTATCGTATCCCGCTGCGCCGGCAGGCGGCCCTGGCCGTACGTCGCAGCGGCCTTGCTGGCCGCTTGCGCAGTGGTTTGGGCCGGTTCGGTCGGGTTCATTCGTAACCTGGATGCGCACTTTGAATGGAACTCCGCCGACCGTTTCACTGCTTTCCGCTTGCAATCCTGGGACGAAGGTGCACAACTCTGGCGCCCAGCCGGGAGTCCGGCAGTGCAATCGATCGTTGAAATCCAGCTTCAGCCTTTGTTGCGGGGCTATTTCAAGCTTAACGATTGGCAGAAGATGAATGGGGATGTCAGCGTCAAAGTAGCCAGGATCATTCCGATAGCCTGGCCGGTCGAACTGGGAAGCGGGGGCGAAACTCTTGAGGATCCCGATGAAACCGCCCTGATGCGGGCTGCGGCGCAGGGAGACTTGAAGGCTGTAAAGCAGCAACTGTCTGCGACCACCGGCGCCGGCGTGAATGCCTTGGACCAGGGTGGACAGTCCGCACTCATCCTCGCCTGCCAAAGCCCCAAAACAAACCCGGACGTGGTCAAAGCGCTCATCGCCGCAGGCGCGGATGTTAACCTCCGCAGCCGGAACGGCTATACCGCCCTGACCTGGGCCCTCGCCCGCAACAACGCCGAAGTCAGCCGATTATTGCGGCGAGCCGGAGGCAGACCTTAGATCTGGCGCTTCATCCATCGATCTTCGCTTCCCGCAATTGCTTTACCGCCGTCTCCGAACTGACTGGCGAGTAATACACCTCTTTGAATGTATAGGAGCGCGCCTTGGCTGCGATGACCGGCAGGATCTCAATGTGCCAGTGATAATCGTCGTCAATCGTCTTCCAGTATCCCAGCGTCTTTGAGGGATGCAGGCTGTTGGGCGAAGTGTGCAGCACCAGATGAAAGTCTTCCGTCACGGTGCGAATCCGCTGCAGGGTGCGGCGCAGCAGAGCGGCTAGATTCACCCGCAGCCCAGGCCTGGACAATCCCGTGCGCTCGAATGATGCCTCATGATTGCGCGGCAGAATCCAGGTCTCGTAGGGAACGCGTGGAGCATACGGGCCGAGTGCGACATAATCGCCGCGCGCTTCGATCACGCGCGCGGCCTGGCGCTCCTCCTGCGCCAGAATGTCGCAGAAGACGCAGCGCTCTTTACCGACGAAATATTCGCGGCCTGCCCGCAATTCGTAGAGCACGCGCCGCGGCACGAACATGGTGGCCGTGATCTGCGAGGTGGGATGGCCGAATTCCTGGCCGGCGTTGGCGCCGTAGTCCTTGAAGAAACTGACGTACTTGACGCGCGGGTCGCGCTTCAGATCCAGTATGCGTTCGGCCGCCAGACGCAGGAACTGCCCCACCTCCTCGTCGCTGGCATTCCATAGATGACGGTCATGCCTGGGATTCTCCACCAGAACTTCATGAGCGCCTACAGAACTCATGCAGTCATAAATGCCATCCCCATGGCGGCCGGACTCGCCTTCAATGTGGTAGAGCGGCGTGGGATGGACCACAGAGCGCGCCGACCATGCCCCCGCGCTGGGGACCGCGGAGACGATCTGCGTGCCATCGGGAGCATCGGGACAAAATCGGCAGGCAATCTCAGGACGCGGGCTGTGCTCGACTGGGTCGTCTCCCGTGATAACCCAGGATCGCGTGATGGGATCTTTGCGGAGTTCCATGTGTTAGGAGAACACTGTGGAAGAAGCCGCGTCAAGCGAGGTTTGGGGTGAAGGTTTCGAGGTTTCGAGGTTTCGAGGACAATTTCGAACCGATTCCAACTTTGAAACTCTGAAACCTTGAAACTTTGAAACCTTGCTCCCCTGTTATAATCCGCGCCAAGCCCGTTTTGATGACCGAGCCGTCCACTCCGCTGATGCGGCAGTACGCTGCCGTCAAGAAAGAACATCCCACCGCGTTGCTATTCTTCCGCCTCGGGGACTTCTACGAACTTTTCTTTGACGATGCCATCGTCGCCGCCAAAGAACTGCAGATCACCCTCACCTCGCGCAACAAAGAGAAAGGCATCGCGGTGCCCATGTGCGGAGTGCCCCACCACGCAGCGGAAGGCTATATTGGCAAGCTCATCCGCAAAGGCTTCAAGGTGGCGATCTGCGAGCAAATGGAAGATCCGCGGCTGGCCAGGAAGCAAATCGGCACGAAACAGATCGGCGCAAAGCAGATCGGCACAAAATTAGTCCGGCGCGAAGTGACCCGCGTCGTCACCCCAGGGACGGCGGCCGATTCCCTGTTGGGTTCTGAGGAAAATAACTTCCTCGCAGCCCTGGCGCAGGTCGGCGAGCGCGTGGGCTTCGCGGCCTTGGATCTTTCCACCGGAGAATTCCGCGCGACGGAGTTTTCGGGAGAAGGCGCGCTCCGGCGGGTGCAGGAAGAACTGGAGCAACTGCGGCCGAAAGAATTCTTGTATGGATCGGCGGCTCCGTTGTTTGATGCCAAAGCGCCACGAGGTCAATCCCCTCAGCCGCGGGCGTCGGGAGCAACCTGTACCGAGACTCCCCTCGACGACTGGATCTTCGCGCCTGACCATGCCATCCCGCTGCTGGAAAATCATTTCGGCGTCTTATCGCTCGAGGGATTTGGACTCGCCGGGCGGGCGGCCGCTGCAGCCGCGGCCGGAGCCATTCTCTACTATGTGCGCTCCACCCAGCGCGGATCGCTCGATCACGTCGACCGCATCGGCTGGTACGAGCGGCAAAACTGTCTCGTGCTGGATGCGGTCACCGTCCGCAACCTGGAGTTGATTGAGCCGCTGTTTGCTGGAACGGATGCGGGCGTGACGCTGTTTCGCTCCATCGACGCCGCGGTTACTCCCATGGGCAAGCGCCTGCTGCGGGCATGGCTGCTGCGCCCTTCGCTTGATCTTGCAGAGATCAATGCGCGCCTGGACGCCGTGGAAGCAGGCGTAAAGGAAACCATCGCGCGCGAGGAGTTGCGCCGCGCCCTCGATGGCGTCCTCGACCTGGAGCGCCTTTTGAGCCGCGTGACGCTCGAGACCGCGAATCCGCGCGATGTATTGGCTCTGGCGGCCTCGCTCGCCAAGATTCCGGCAATCAAAGCTGCCGTATCGAGGTTAACCGCCGAGCGCCTTAAGTCTTTGCACGGATCGCTCGACGAACTTGCCGATCTGCGCAACCGCATTGAGAAGACCATCGTCCCCGAGCCTCCACTCAGCTTTGCTGACGGCGGCGTAATCGCCGCAGGCGTGGATCGCGATCTAGACGAACTGCGCGTACTCTCCCGCAACAGCAAGCAAGTGCTGGCCCAGATCGAGCAGCGCGAGCGCGGCCGCACAGGAATTACCTCGCTCAAGGTTAAATTCAACTCCATCTTCGGCTACTACATCGAAGTTTCGAAGCCGAACCTGCACCTGGTCCCTCAGGACTACGAACGCAAACAAACTCTGGTGGGCGCGGAGCGCTTTACCACACCCGAACTAAAAGAGTACGAGACCAAGATTCTCGACGCGCAGGAAAAGATTGTCGAGATCGAGCGGCGGCTGTTCACCGAACTGCGCACGGCAATCGCCGCCGAGGCGAAGCGCATCCGGCAAACGGCGCTGGCGCTGGCCGAAGTGGATGTGCTGGCTTCGCTGGCTCACGTCGCGGCACTGCGCAATTACTGCCGGCCACAATTGCTTGCCTCGGCTGAACCCGACATCGGCGACCTGGAAATCGTCGAGGGCCGCCATCCCGTAATCGAGCAGCAGGAGATGGCCGGAGGCAGCGAGCGCTTCGTCCCCAACGATCTTTATCTGAATGCATCCACGCACACGATTCTGCTGCTGACCGGACCAAACATGGGCGGCAAGTCCACTTACTTGCGGCAAACCGCGCTGATCGTGATCCTGGCGCAAATGGGCTCATTCGTTCCCGCCCGCTCCGCACGCCTCAGCCTGGTGGACCGCGTCTTCACCCGCATCGGCGCCAGCGACAACCTGGCCCGCGGCCGCTCCACCTTTATGGTCGAGATGACGGAAACTGCGGCGATTCTGCACACCGCGACCGCGCGCTCGCTCATCCTGCTGGACGAAGTTGGCCGCGGCACTTCTACTTACGACGGCCTCGCGATTGCCTGGGCCGCAATCGAATATCTCCACGCGCGCGTGCGCGCCAAGACTCTTTTTGCCACGCACTATTTCGAACTGACAGAACTGGCCGAGCAGCTTGCTGGAGTGAAAAACTATCACGTCTCGGTAAAGGAAACCGGCGGCGGCATTGTCTTCCTGCGCAAAGTTGAGCCGGGAGCAGCCGACCGCAGCTATGGTATCGAAGTCGCCAAACTGGCCGGCCTGCCGAACGAAGTAATCACACGCGCGCGCGAGGTACTTGTCGAGCATGAATCCGCTGAGCACGAACTGACGGAACATCTCTCGCCCGGTGCGTCACCACCGCCAACACAGTTAACCATCTTCACGCCGCTCTCGCAGCCGGTAGTTGAGAAATTGCGTGACGTAGACTTGAACCGCCTCACGCCGCTGGAGGCACTGAATCTGCTCGCGGAGTTGAAGGGACAGATTGACCAAAGCTGACCATGACACCCATAGATAGACTCCTGTCGATCAGTTCGGAACCGTTAGCACCCAGGCCGGACGGTCCGTCTACATTTCTGGAATCTCAACCGCTTGGCTACGAACTCTTTCATATGCTGGAACTCAAGAATGGCTTTTATGCTTTTGAGTCGGCACTGCATGTCTTCCCTCTCTCGTCCGCGACCGGGATGAGTCTGGAGGAATGGAATGCTGATTCCCTTTGGCGGAACGGTTATCGCGATCTGGCTGAAGGACTACTTTTCTTTGCGGAAGACGTTTTTCAGGATCAATACTGCGCCTCAGCGCACGGCGTTCTGCGCTTTTACTCCGAAACCGGCGAAACAGTGTTCGTAGCCGATTCCATTGAAAACTGGGCAAAGAGGATACTAGCCGATTACAAGTGCGAAACGGCGTGGCCACTGGCGAGCCAATGGCAGGCCGAAAATGGGCCCTTGCCACAGGGGAAGAGACTGATGCCGAAAACTCCATTCTTTCTGGGGGGCGAGTATTCGGTCGAGAATTTTTGGGTGGGGGATTCGGTTGAGGGAATGCGATTCAAGGCTAACCTCGCCACGGAGACTAGAAACTTTCCGCGCGGGTCCAAGGTAACAATAAACTTTACGAGAAAACCCGCCGAACAATGATCCTTACGCGATGAGAAAGAGCCAAGCAAGCACGAATATCCGGCAGCGCATCGGCCAACTCCTGATCGTCGGCTTCGACGCCACGAAGATGACGCCGCGCCTCAGTTCCCTGCTCACGCGGCTGCAGCCGGCAGGAGTGATCCTTTTCGCGCGCAATATAAAAACTCCCGAGCAAACCTGGCGCCTGTTGCACGATTGCCAGAAGTGCGTTTCCACTCCGCTGTTTGCCTGTGTCGACCTCGAAGGCGGGCGCGTGGACCGCTTTCGCGACGCGCTCGGCCCCGCACCCTCAGCCGCAGACGTGTTCGCCACGCGTGACCGCAAGCTATTCCGCAAGCACGGCCAAGTAATTGGAGAAAACTGCCGCGCGCTGGGATTCAACGTTGACTTCGCGCCCGTCCTCGATCTGGCGTTTGCGGCCTCACGCAGCGTGATGAGTTCCCGCTCGGTCTCGGCGAACCCGCGCGAGACCGTCGCGTATGCGCGTGAGTTTTTGGCCGGATTGCGCGCTGCAAAAGTGCTGGGCTGCGGCAAGCACTTTCCCGGCCTGGGCGAAGGCAAGCTCGACAGCCATCACGAACTGCCGATAATTCAGAAGCCGCTGAAAAAGCTCTGGTCCAAGGATCTTCTTCCTTACCGCACGCTCCGCGCGCGGTTGCCGATGGTGATGGTTTCGCACGCGGCATATCCGCTGGTCACGAAAGATCGCACACCGGCATCACTCTCAAGGATTTGGATTACCGACATCCTGCGCAAACGTATCAGCTACCGCAACCTGATCGTATCGGACGATCTGGAAATGGGCGCGGTCTTGTCGGCGGCTCCAGTGGGCGAGGCTGCCGTCGAGCACATTCAGGCCGGCGGAGATTTGTGCTTAATCTGCCATCGCGAAAACTGCATTGAACAAGCGTATGAACAATTGCTGACCACCGCCGCCCGCGACTCCAAATTCGCCAGGCGCGTTGAGGAATCGGTACGGCGAGTGCTGGCGTTCAAGAGGAAATCGGCGACGATACTGCACAGAACCAAGCCGCCCTCCTCAGCAGCGGTTGAGAAACTATCTCGCAAGCTATGGGAGTTCGGCGAGCAAGTGCGCCTGGAGGCTCTGAATCGCCAGGAAACGGATCGCGAGGAGAAAACGCAGCCGCCGCGACCATGATAAAGAAAAACATGATCGTAGCCGGAGTGATGAGCGGAACCTCCGCCGACGGCATCAATGTCGCATTGGTACGGATGGAAGAAGTTCGAAGCACGAGCGGGCGAGTCGCCCGCGTCCACACTAGCCGGCCCCGTGCACATTTCCAATTGCTCGGCCACGCCGAATACTCTTACCCAAAGAAGGTCCGTGCCGCGGTGCTAGCCGCGATGAATGCATCCCGCGCAAGCGTGGCCGATTTGGCCCGCCTCAATTTCCTCCTGGGCGAACTTTATTCCGACGCTGTGCTGGCCACCGAGCGCCAGTTCCGCGTAAAAATCAACTTAATCGGCTGTCACGGACAGACACTCTATCATCAAGGCGATCCGCGGCGCTTCCTCGGCCGCAAGCTGGCCACGACCTGGCAAACGGGCGAGGCCGCGATCGTCGCGGCGAGAGTTGGCGCTCCCGTAGTTTCGGATTTTCGTCCGTCCGATATGGCGGCCGGGGGCAAGGGCGCCCCGCTGGTGCCTTTCCTCGACTACCTGTTTTTTCGTGACCCGCATGTCGGAAGAATCGTACAAAATATCGGCGGCATTGCGAACCTCACAATGATCCCAGCAGGCGCGTCGGCGAAAGATGTGATCGCGTTCGATACCGGTCCCGGCAACATGGTGATCGACGCCGTCACCGCGAAGCTCTTCGGCCAGCCCTTCGACCGTGGCGGAAGAATCGCAGCTTCCGGGAAAGTTCTCGATCAAGTCATCCGAACAATGTTGCGCCGGGATTTCTTCCGCAGAAATCGTCCCAAGACCGCAGGCCGCGAGGAATTCGGCCGCGAGTTCGTACGCGACTTTCTGCGAAGTTGCAAACGCCGCCGCAAGCAAGATGTTGTAGCAACCGCCACCGCGCTGACGGCAAAGTCGATTGCCGACGCGGTGCGGTGGCACGCGTCACAGAACTCCGCACGAACGCCGGCGTTCCAGGAAATGATTCTCTCCGGCGGCGGCGCGAAAAACTCAACGCTCGTGGCCATGTTGACCGGCGAACTCGCCCCCCTGGGATTGCGGCTGCGGTTTTCCGACGAATTTGGCCTGCCTTCGGCGGCGAAAGAGGCTGTGGCCTTCGCCGTCCTGGCGCATGAAACCTGGCACCGCCGCGCCTCCAACGTGCCTTCGGCAACGGGCGCAAAACATGCCGCGGTGCTCGGAAAAATCTCGTATCCTTAAACTCGCAGGCGAATTGTGAACCTATGCCGATTTACGTCTCCATGCTTCGCGGAATCAACGTTGGCGGGCACAACAAAATAAAGATGGACCAGCTTCGAGCCTCTCTCGAAGCGCTGGGACTGGAGCGGGTAAAGACTTACATCCAGAGCGGCAACGTGGTTTTCAACACTGCGAAGATTTCGCCGGCCGCATTATCCAAGAAAATTGAAGCAAAAATCCTCAGCGAGTTCGGCTTCTCGGTTTCCGTCATCTCAAGAACCGCGGACGAAATAAATAAGACGATTGAAACCAACCCGTTCCTGCGAGAGCACGGCATCGACCCGGAAAAACTTCATGTTGCATTTCTTTACGAAGCCCCAGCGGCGTCCGCTTTGAAAAAACTCGCATCGCTCACCATCGCTCCCGACCAGTCTCGCTGCCTGGGCAAAGAACTTTATCTTTACTTTCCCAACGGAGTCTCCGGCAGCAGCCTGTGGAAGCATCCTCTCGACCGCGTGCTGGCGGTCATCACCACCACCCGCAACTGGAGAACGGTCAACACTCTCCACCAGATGTGCCAGGACTGCCGCTGATGCGCCGCAAGGCTCTCACACCTCTCGCCATTCTTGGCGCTCTTGCTTCGATGACTTCCCTGCTCTCCTGTTCCAACAAGCCCGATCCGAACACCCTCGTGATGGTGATCGAATCGAGCCCCACCAATCTGGACCCGCGTGTCGGAGTCGATGCGCAATCGGAACGCATTGACAGTCTGATTTTTGACTACCTGGTCGTACGTGGCCCCGACCTGAATGCCGCACCGGGACTGGCCGAGCGCTGGGAGATGCCCGACCCGCTGACCTACATTTTTTACCTGCATCGGGGCGTGAGGTTTCATGACGGGCGTCCGCTTACGTCGCGCGATGTGAAGTGGACCTTCGACTCCCTGCTGAGCGGCAAGATTCGCAGCACCAGGGCCACGACGTACCGCTTTGTCGATCACATCGATGCGCTGGACGATTTCAAGGTTATATTTCACATGAAAGAACCAGACGCGGCGTTGTTGTGGAATCTAACCGACGGCGCGGTGGGCATCGTGCCCTGGGGCAGCGGAGATGAAGTTTCGCGGCGCCCCATAGGCTCCGGACCATTCAAGTTCGTCGGCGCAGAAACCGACAAGGAAGTAGTAATCGAACGCAATGACGACTACTGGGGCCAGAAAGTGAAGCTGGCGCGCGTGCGTTTCGCTGTGGTCCCTGACGCGACCACCGAAGCCCTCGAACTGCGCAAAGGAACCGGCGATATAGCCAGCAACTCGCTCACGCCCGACACCGTGCTCACGCTTGGGCGCGAACCTTTCCTTGCCGTCGAACATGCCCCCGGCACCGAGATTCAGTATCTGGGGTTCAACCTGCGCGATCCGATTCTGAAAGATGTGCGGGTGCGCCAGGCCATCGCCTACGCCCTCGACCGCCGTCCGATGATCGAGTATCTGTGGCGCGGTGAGGCGCAACCCGCCCGCAGCGTTCTTCCCCCGCAGAGCTGGGCCTACAACGGCAACGTGCCTGCCTATGACCACGATCCCGGCAAGGCTCGCGCCCTGCTCGATGCGGCTGGCTATCCTCTGGCCAACGGCGTGCGCTTCCACATCACCATGAAAACTTCAACTACCGAGAGCACGCGCCTGATGGTGGCCGTGATGCAGCAGCAGTTGCGCGAAGTGGGCATCGCGCTCGATATTCGCAGCTTCGAGTCGGCTACATTCTTTGCCGACGTGACTCACGGAGCCTTTCAGCTCTATGGACTGCGCTGGATCGGCGGCAACCAGGATCCGGACATCTTCTACGTATTTCATTCATCCAGGTTTCCGCCGAACGGATACAACCGCGGCTACTACTCGAATCCGAAGGTGGATGCGCTGATCGACCAGGGCCGCCGCGAAATCGATCCCAGCGTGCGCAAGCCGATCTATGCCGAAATACAGCGCATACTGGCAGATGATCTGCCTTACATCGATCTCTGGTATCTGAACAACGTTATGGTGCACAACAAGCGTGTGCGCAATCTGCAGTTGAATCCGGCGGGAAACTATGATTTCTTGCGGACGGCAGAATTGGCACCAGCGAACGACTGAGAATTTGAATCACCCACTCACCGGCGTGATTTGCGAATCCCACCAGCTGGGCCGCGAACTCCGCGTGTTACCATCAAATTTGTCTCCCCTCATGCGAATTCTCTTCATAGGCGACATCTTCGGACGGCCTGGGCGAACCATCGTCAAGGACCGTCTGCCAGCCATCGTCCGTGATCACGCCATCGACCTCATCATCGCCAACGGCGAGAACTCGGCGGCTGGTTTCGGCATCACTCCAGCACTCGCCGAGGAGCTGTTTGAGCTGAATATCAACGTCATCACCACCGGTAACCACGTCTGGGACAAGCGCGAAATTGTCAACTACTTTCAGATGGTCGAAGGCAACGGCCAGGGGCCGGCGCGCCGGATTTTGCGTCCGGCAAATTATCCCGCAGATATGCCCGGCTGGGGCCTGTATCAGGGGCACAAAGCCAGGGTTCCTTACGCTGTGATCAATCTGCAGGGGCGCGTGTTCATGGCCTCGAATGACGATCCGTTTCGCACCGCGGACCAACTTTTGAAGCAGATCGAGGCCAAGATAATCTTGGTGGACTTCCACGCCGAAGCAACCTCCGAAAAGATTTCCATGGGCTGGTACCTCGACGGCCGCGTGACAGCGGTAATAGGCACGCACACGCACGTCCCCACGGCGGACGAGCGCGTTCTGCCCAACGGAACGGCCTACGTTACCGATGTTGGCATGACCGGCCCTTATGATGGCGTGATCGGAGTGAAGAAAGAACTGGTGGTCAACAAGTTCCTCAACGGCATGCCGGTGCGCTTTGAGCCAGCCACCGGCGACGTCCGCCTGTGCGCAGTCGTCATTGATTGCGACGAGAAAACCGGCAAGGCCCGCGACATCGAGCGGCTGATGCTCAGCTAAACTGAATATGCGGACTCCGGCTAGCGTATCTCTGAATAGTCTCTTTGATTCGCTTGTTTGAACCAATGAGTGTAATCGCGATGTTTCGCTCAACTGACCAGCGAATCGCCAGGGTAGAAATCTCATCGCTACTAAGCGTACAGATCAATGAGCTGCCCGCTCCAGCTAGCGGGACCGGCCGCATAGGCAAGGTAATGGGCGATCGCCGTGCCGTCGACAGGGCGGCTCCAGGCCCATCCAGAGACATATTCCCAGCCCGAGCGTCCCGTCTCATCGCCCTGGGAATCCTCCACGGGCGTTCCGTAGATGAATTTCGCCTCGCCCCGGCGCGTCGAAGACGACCAAGCGAAAGCGTCGGCGGAGGGAACAAGACCAATTTGGCCGGCCCGTGCGGTAATCGCTCTCTGAGTCAGAGGCACGAGGCTGGTCAACACATCGGGCGTCCGCATGGATGCCTGCGACGGGTCGACCGGATTCACCGGCGCCGGGAGCAGTTTAATCGACATGGGAAATCAGTTTGCCAACTCTCAATCTATCGGCAGTTCCGGCCGATCTAAAGAACACGGCGGTACTTTAGCGCCGCGCCGTGAGGACTCATCCCCACCTGGCCTGGATAATTGACGAAATCCGCGATAGCGCTCATTGAGAATCAGCCGGCTGGGGCGAGTGGGAAAAGACATCACCAAAACCCTTCAAATCGAAACCTGCAAGAAAGCTCCACCCACCCGTTCTCACATTGCGGTCTGCTCTCTCCGCGTTCATTTAGACCGAAGGTACGCGCACCACTAGCTATTCGCGGGGAACAAACGGCAGGTTAAAATCAAACTGATGCGGCGTCTGTGGTCCATTCTGGCAGTGTGTCTTCTGGCGGCAATGCCTGGCGTTGCTGCGTTTGCCGCGAACGATACGCCCGCCGACGCCCCGATCATCTCCTGCGGCAACGGCGTGCCCGGCGGCATCAACTGTGCTCCCTCCAAGAAGGATATTAAAGAAGCGCGCAACGCCTACTCTCGCGGACTAAAACTCGAGGACCGCCAGCGCTTTGCGGAAGCCTACGTTGAATTTGACGAAGCCTCGCGACTGGTTCCGCAGGACGCGCACTTCTTTTCGGCGCGGGAAGTGGCGAAGTCGCAGTTGGTTTTTCAGCACACGGAGCGCGGCGAGGCATTTCTGGCCAACGCCCAGCGCGAACCGGCTGTGGCCGAGTTTCGCGCCGCGCTCAAGCTCGATCCCGACAACGACTACATGCAGAAGCGTCTCGCGGAAGCGCTGCGCGACGTAGCCGCTCCCACCCCGGGCGCGATGCCGGCGCTGCTGGCCGATTCCGGTGAAATCCACCTGGAACCCAAGACGGCGCGGGCAACGTTCCACTATCGCGGCGATGTTCGCGGCCTGTTCACCGAACTGGCTTCAGCCTTCGGCGTGAGCACTCAGTTTGACGATTCGGTGCAGACCAAGTCAGTCCGCTTTTACGTGGATGATGTTGACTTCTTCACCGCTCTCAACTTGGCCTGCCGTGTCAGCAAGAGCATGTGGACCGCGCTCGACTCTCACCAGGTGCTGATCGCTGCCGACAATCCCGAGAATCACAAGCAGTTTGACCGCATGTCGCTCGCCACTTTTGCCGTGCCCGGCGCCAGCACGCCGCAGGAGGCGACCGAATTAGTCACTTCCCTGCGCAACATCTGCGACTTCCAGAAAATAAGTTCGGGACAAATTGGAACGGTGGAAGTGCGCGCGCCCCAAGCCACGCTGCACGCGTGCACGCAGCTTCTGCGCGAGCTTAGCACCGACCGTCCCCAGGTTTCGCTCAATATCGAGATCTACCAGATCAGCCACAACTTCACCCGCGACATCGGCATGCACATCCCCGACACTTTTAATGTGTACAACATTCCCGTGGCGGCGGTGGCGGCGGCGGTGGCGGCACTGGGCGGGCAGAGCCTTTCATCGCTGGCTAACCAGCTGATTTCTTCCGGCGGTGTCAACGCGGCGGGAAGTTCGGCACTGTCCGGTCTGCTGGCACAATTGCAAAGTCAGTCGAGCGGTATTTTCAGCCAGCCGCTCGCCACCTTCGGCAATGGCCTCTCGTTTTCCGGCGTAAGCCTCGATCACCTAACCACCGCACTCTCTCTCAACGAGTCCTGGGCCCGCAGCCTAAGCAACGCCACTCTGCGCGCGGGACAAGGCAAAGAAGCCACCTTCCACCTGGGAGAGCGCTACCCCATCCTGAACGCTTCCTACGCGCCCATTTACAATTCGCCGCAGATTTCCCAGGTGTTGGGCAATCAGAGTTACGTTGCGCCCTTCCCTTCCGTCAGTTACGAAGACCTGGGATTGAATATCAAGGCCACAACCGTCATCCACGGTGACAACGACGTAAGCTTGAAGCTCGACTTGCAGGTACGCTCACTCACCGGAAGCAGCGCAAACGGAGTTCCGGTGATCGCCAACCAGGAATATCAAGGCGGCATACGCCTTCGGGACGGCGAGCCCGCCGTGATTGCCGGCGAAATCACCACCAACGATCAGTATGCCATGGCCGGACTTCCCGGCCTCGCATCCATCCCCGGCCTGAATCAAGTTTCGTCGGACAACAATCGAATGAAAGAAGAGGACGAACTGCTCATCATCATCACACCCCACGTAGTGGCCAACCGGGACCGGGCCACCGATGAGATTTGGGTCACCGAGAAGTAGCCCAACCGCGTCGGACTTACTTCCCTTGTTTCGCGGCAAAATCCACCAATCCCTTTAAAGCGTCGGCGGGAACCTGGCTGACGTTTCCGATCACGCGCCCGTTGATAAACAGCGTCGGAGTGCCGGTTACATTCACCAACCTGCCCAAAGCTATTGAGGCGTCCACATGAGCCTTGGTAACAGGCGTGGTGGCGCAACCTGCAATGTCCGCGCCCTTCACCCCAGCGGCATCCGCCAGTGCGGTCAGCTTTTCATCGGCATTTTCGGCTGTGATGTCGGTTTGAGCTTCGTAGGTCTTTGCAATGAACTTCCAGAACGCTTCGTTCGACGCCACGCCCACACAATCCGCATAAGCCGCGCCTTTTGCCGCCCAGTTGTGCATCTCCAGCGGAAAGTTCTGGAAGACGAACCGCGCATTGGGTTCAGCCGCGATGAGCGCCTCGATTGCCGGCTGTGCCGCCTTGCACGCCGGACATTGCAGATCGCCGAACTCTACAATCGTGACCGGTGCGCCCTTCGGCCCGCGCGCCGGCCCGCTAATTCCCTTCTCTAACGTCTTCTTCACCGGATCGAACGGCCTGGCGCCGAACGGAATGATGTCGCCCACCACAGCGTGTTCGCCATCCGCCGTAACGTAGAAGCGGCTGACCTGCTGGCCCTGAGGGTTGGCTAGAACAACATCAACCTGGGCGAGTCCCGGAACCGGGGCGGGCCTGATGCTCGAGATTTTCCAGCTCAACTGGGCCTGGTAGCCGAAGGTCTGCTGCAGGAAGGCATCCACCGTGGCTTCCGATGGCAGATTAACGGAGGGAAGGCTAACGGCCGGCGCCGGCGCCGGCTTATCCGCCGCCTTCGCCGTGCTCGAGGACTGCGCGCCAGCAGCCACACCGCACACCACCAGGAGGAGAATCAGATTAATAGAACTGCGCATGGTTTCCTTTCAATTCAAACTCAGAGTTTGCCCTTGCGGCAGAGGCATGGACGAATCGACGGATATCTTCAGACCTCGCTCTTCGCGGCAATGGGAAAACGGCGGCCGTAGCCGAAAGCCTTGGGAGAAATCTTAATGCCCGGGGCCGCCTGCTGGCGCTTGTATTCCGCGCGGTCCACCATCCGGACCACGCGCCGCACCACTTCGAAATCAAAGCCACGATCGGCTGCAATGCGTTCCACCGAATGCGCGTCTTCCACGTAATCCTCGAGCACCGCGTCAAGAATTTCGTAGGGCGGCAGCGAGTCGCTGTCTTTCTGGCCGGGCCGCAACTCCGCCGAGGGCGGCTTCTCCAGCGTGGCCTGCGGAATCACCGGGCGGCGCGAGTTCACGTAATGGCTCAGCCGGTACACCAGCGTTTTCGGCACATCCGAGATGACCGCCAGTCCGCCCACCATATCCCCGTAAAGTGTACAGTAGCCCACGCCCAGTTCGCTCTTGTTGCCGGTGGAAAGCACAATGGCGCCGAATTTATTGGAGAGCGCCATCAGCAGCGTGCCCCGCACTCGCGACTGAATATTCTCCTCGGTAACATCTTCTTTCCGGTCGGCAAACACTTCCCGCAAAGTTCTTCGGTAGGCTTCCACCGCGCAGTTGATCGAAAGCAGTTCGAACCGAATTCCTAGATTCTTCGCCAGCTCGCGCGCATCGTCGATCGATCCCGGCGAAGAGTACGGACCGGGCATGCCCACGCCAATCACATTCTCCAGACCCACCGCTTCGGCGGCAATCACCGCGGTGAGCGCCGAATCGATGCCGCCACTCAAGCCGATGATGGCTTTTTCAAATCCGCACTTGCGCATGTAGTCGCGCGTGCCCAGCACCAATGCCGCATATACGCTGGCTTCCTTGCCTTCCACCTGTTGGTGAAGGTCACCGGTCAGGGTTTCGGAATCGAAGTAGATCAAGTCTTCTTCGAACGAACGTCCTTGCGCAATCACTTTGCCTTCCGCATTGAGCACGATGCTGGAGCCGTCGAAGACCAGGCTGTCATTGCCTCCAACCTGATTGACCAGCGCAACCGGAACTTTGTGGTGGCGGGCGATGGCAGCCAGCATGTCGCGCCGCAGTTCGCGCTTTCCGATCCAGAACGGCGATGAGGAAATATTCAGCACCAGGTTGCCGCCCGCTCGAACCAGCGCGTCGATGGGATCGACCGTGTACAGCCGCTTGGGCCAGTACAGCTTATCGTTCCACGCATCTTCGCAAATGGTAAGCGCCACGCGATTCCCGCACAGCGAGAACAGCTCCTGGCTTTTTGCGGGCGCAAAGTTGCGCATCTCGTCGAACACGTCGTAGGTGGGCAGCAGCATTTTCGATTGCAGAAATCCGACTTTGCCGTCCATCAACAGCGCCGCCGAATTCATCGCCGACTTGCCCGTCTCGGCATGAGCGGCAGTGACTAGGCCGCAGACGACGGCGATGCCGCGCGTTGCGGCCGCAATCTGCTCCACGCTCTCGCGATTGCGCGCAACAAAAGATGAGCGCTCCACCAGATCGCGAGGCGGATAACCGCAGACGGACAACTCGGGAAACAGGATGAGCCCCGCGCCGGTCGCCTGCGCGCGCCGCGAAAACTCGACCATCTTCGCGGCGTTGCCGGAGAAATCTCCGACCGTAGGGTTGATTTGCCCAAGCGCAATCTTCACATCTTTAGTGTAAAGCCGAGGTAAGCGGAGGCCAAGTGAGCTTCGGCCTCCGGGATAAGAGCGTATGCAAGCCTAGCTTCTAGAAGGGTTTGCGCACCACAACTTCGGCATCGCGAATAAAAAACTGCGCCGAGCATTGTTCCGAGCCGCAAATCACCGGCACCAGGCCATTAATCTGCCGGCGCGTGATCAGCCCCAACATGCCGCAGGAGGGGCAGGCCAGCACAGCCCAATAAGGATCTTCTTTCTCGCCGACTTCGCCGGCGTTTTCCAGCACAAAGACGGTTCCGGGCTGCATCTGTTCCGGGATCCACTCGTTCAGGATGTCCAGTTCGCCGACCATGTCTTCCCCCTTGTGAACCGCCTTGTTACCCAAATACGTGGAACAAAGCCTGTGCCTAGGAAACCTTTCTAGCACGCCGGCGTTCGGCCGGCGCTATTACGGAAGTACTCGCTTTTCTGGCCACGACCTCGGCATGCACCTGACGAACCGCGTCGCTGAGGCAAACGCTAAGAATTGGCTGATTCGAATTCTTCAGGATATCGACGATCTGCCGCGCCGATGTCTCCAGATAGAGATGGGTTCCATCGGTGAGCAGGTGGACGTCGGAGTCGCGGCTGACAATTTCAGCCAGGCCTTTCCCAAACTCCCGATTCAGGAAACGCATGACCTTTCGTACCCCTTGCAGCGAAACCCCCTTGCGCCGCAACTCGCAGACCACGGCCACCTCGGTGAGGTTCTGCATGGAATACCGGCGGCGACGCCCCACTCGTTCGGGCTTGACCACTCCCCGCTCGTCCCACCACTGCAGTTGGCGGGCGGTGATGCCGGTCAAAGCGATTACCTCTTGCGATGGAAAGCGTTCCTGCATTCGTCCCCGAATCTGTTTGAAACAATCTGTAAGCTGAATGTTTGAAACATTTTAGACACGAGTTGGCTGCAGTCAACGAAGATTCGTACGAGAAGGGGTTAACTAGACGAATGCCTGGCCAGGATTATGCGAAACAGCCGCCGCCCACGAAGTGGACGATTTCCAGGCGGTCGCCGTCTTTCAGCGGGGTCTGAGGCCAGCGGTCGCGCGGGGCGATTTCCAGGTTGAGCTCGACGGCGACGCGGTCGGACTTCATGTTGAGCGCCTCGATCAAGGCCGCGAGCGTGAATGCGGAGGCTGGCGCGGGGTCGGCGAAGGTGCGCTCTTCTCCGTTTATGTGCAGTTTCATAGCTTAGATCCTCTCACGCGGAAAGCAGCACGCTGGCCGGCCTACTCGGTTTTGCGCAGGGCGAACTTGCGGGTCACAGTGCGGCCTTGATGGCTGGCTTGGACCATGACGGAGGAATCGGGCAAGGCGGATTCGTCGACCTCGATCGAGATCTCGGCGCTGCCTGCGGAATCGGTGACGGCCTGAGTGTAGAAAGGTGCGGCGTCGGGACGGGCAAAGCGGAAAGTAAGGCGGGCGCTGGGGACGGCCGATCCGCTTTCGGTCACGCGCAACTGCATGGTCAGGTTGCGATTGGCGTGAACCGAGGCTGCGTTCACCCATTCCACGTCCAGTTGCTTGACGCCGGCCAGGGCTTCGGTTTCTGCGCGGTCGAGGACGCTTTCTAATTTGCCTTCGCGAATCGCCTCGAGCACCAGGCGATGCTGGTCGCGCAGTTGCTGTTCTTTTTGGGCATCGCCAAAGCCGGCTTCCAGGGCCGAGTTCGCGTAGGAGATCGCTTTCTTGCCCACGCACCTGCCGCGCACAAACACCTGGGTCTGGAGCAGTTTCTCGCTCTCGCGTGCTTCGCTCTGCACGTGGTAGATGGTGTCGCCGTGTTTAACGTCCGTGTTGAAGCCGAAGATCATAAGAATCTAATTGAGCGATTGTGCGATTGTGCAATTGAAAAGCAAACCCTCCCAGCTTACAACGTTTGCAATAAAAGACAGTTTAATTTTCAATTGCGAAATCGCCCAATCGCACGATCCCTAAATTGTTCCTCGTTCCCTTGACACTCGCGCGCATCAGCCCCTAATCTAGAATGTTTACATAAGGCTTCGCGCGAATTATATATACGCTCTCCCATGCCAGACAATTACTTCGCTCGCTACCTGCCGTTCCTGATCCACATTCTGCTGGCGGCTGGCATCGCGACTGCCATTATCTCGCTTTCCTGGCTGATCGGGCAGCGTAAACCGACCCGGGCCAAACTTTCCGCCTATGAATGCGGCATGACCCCGGTGGGCGACTCCCGCGGGCGCTTCTCGGTGAAGTTCTATCTGGTGGCTATGCTGTTCATTCTGTTCGACGTGGAGGCGGTCTTCCTCTATCCCTGGGCCGTAATTCTGCGGGATCTCAAACATTTCGGTTTGTGGGAGATGTTTGTATACATCGGCATCGTGCTGGTTGGATTCTTTTATGTCTGGAAAAAAGGCGTGCTCGACTGGGGTCCAGAGGCTGCACGGCGGGGAGTTCGTTAATGCCTTTGGCGCCCGCCATCACTGCTCTCGAGCCACTGAAGGCTCATCCAGCCCTGGCGAGACTGCTGGCTTGGAATCCTTCGTCCGTCGCGGGAGTGAAGTTCGACCGCGAGGAGATGACGATTTACGTTGACCGGGCGAACATTTGCGAAGCTTGCGCGCTGCTGCGTGACGACAGCGAGTGTGCCTTCAACTTCCTTTCTGACATTACCTGCGTGGATTGGTATCCGGCGGAGCCGCGCTTTGAAGTTATCTATCACCTGCTCTCCATTCCGAAAAAGGAACGGGTACGGCTTAAAGTTCGGCTGGACAGTGCCAGCCCGGCGGTGGAGTCGCTGACTTCGCTGTGGCCTGGGGCAAACTATTTTGAGCGCGAAGTTTTCGATCTGTTTGGGATTCGCTTTACCGGGCATCCTTATTTACGGCGCCTGCTGATGCCCGAGGATTGGGAAGGCCATCCCCTGCGTAAAGATTATCCGGTGGAGGGCTACCGCTAACCATGGCGCACCTGACCCCAACGCCTGTCTTAGAGCCCGGACAAGATCGCACCATGATTCTGAACATGGGGCCGCAGCATCCCTCCACGCACGGCGTGCTGCGGGTACTGCTGGAGATTGATGGCGAGACGGTGGTACGGATCATGCCGGACATCGGCTTTCTGCACACGGGAATCGAAAAGACGTGCGAGGCGAAATTTTATCAGCAGGTGGTGCCGCTCACCGACCGCATCGACTACCTGTGCCCCATGACTAACAATCTCTGCTATGTGCTAGCCGTGGAAAAACTTTTGGGGCTGGAGATTCCGCCGAAGGCGCAGTGGATGCGGGTGCTGATGAACGAGTTGACGCGCATCAATTCGCATCTGGTGTGGCTGGGCACGCACGCCATGGACATTGGCGCGCTGACGGTGTTTCTCTATTGCTTCCGGGAGCGCGAAGAAGTGTTGAAGATGTTTGAAATGGTCAGCGGACAGCGCATGATGACCTCTTACTTTCGCGTGGGAGGCATTGCTCTGGAGCCGCCGCTGGGATTTTTCGAGCGCGTACGCGAGTTTGCGGGATACTTCCCCGAGAAGGTTGACGAATACGAAAACCTGCTGACGGGAAATCCGATCTGGACGATGCGGACCAAGGGCGTGGCGCGGATTACCGCCGAAGATGCAATCGCTCTGGGTGCGAGCGGCCCCACGCTGCGCGGGAGCGGCGTTGACATCGATCTGCGGCGTGATATGCCCTACTCGGGCTATGAGAATTTTAAGTTCAAGGTTCCAGTGGCGCAGGAGGGCGACGTTTTTGCGCGGTACATGTGCCGCGTGCTGGAACTGCGGGAATCGATTGGGATCGTGAAACAGGCGCTGGATGGCATGCCGGAAGGCCCGATCAAAGCTGACGCGCCTGGAGTGGTGTTGCCCGACCGGGAGAAGATGAAGACGCAGATGGAAGCGCTCATCTACCACTTCAAGATTATTACCGAGGGTTTCGCGGTGCCGGCGGGCGAAGTATATCAGGCGGTGGAGTCGCCGCGTGGCGAGATGGGCTACTACATTGTGAGCGATGGCACGGCCAAGCCGTATCGTGTACACATGCGGTCGGCGTGCCTGGCAAACCTGCAAACGCTGGCCAAGATGTGCGAAGGCGGGCTGATTGCGGATGTAGTCGCGGCGATTGGATCGATTGACATTGTGCTGGGAGAAATCGACCGGTGAAGTTCTCCGAAGAATTCGAAGCGCGGTTTGCGGAGATGGTTCCGCACTATCCCACGAAGCGGTCGGCGCTGGTTCCTACTCTTCTTTATGCACAGGATGAAGTTGGATTTCTTTCCGATGAGGTCATCGCGGAACTCGCTCTGCGGCTTGATTTGACCGAACTCGAAGTGCGCAACGTGATCAGCTATTACTCGATGCTGGCCACCAAACCCCGCGGCAAGTTCAACGTGCAGGTTTGCACGAATATTAGCTGTCTGGTTCGTGGAGGTGAAGAGATCCTGCATCACTGCGCGAAGAAACTGGGCGTAGGAAACAAAGGAACTACGCCAGACGGAATGTTTACGCTGGAAGAAGTGGAGTGCATTGGAGCGTGCAGTTGGGCTCCGGCGGCGCAGGTGAACTACGACTTTCACGAGAACCTGACCACGGAGAAAATGGATGCGATTTTGGACGAGTACAAGAAAATTTAGCGATTGTGCGATCGGGTGATTGGGCGATTGAAAGGCAACCGGAATTAGCGGCGGCTGTGGAACGGCTTTTCAATCACCCGATGACTCAATCGCAAAATCTCACAATGGCAACTTTGGTTTCCCATCCCGACGAGGTAAAGGTCGTCTCCCGGCGATTTGGCCAGGGCGCGGTCAACCTTGACCGTTATCTCGAACTGGACGGCTATAAGGCCGTGCAGAAGGCACTCGCCATGGAGCCAGACGCCATTATCAATGAGGTAAAGAACTCCGGGCTGCGCGGGCGCGGCGGCGCGGGTTTCTCCACTGGCATGAAGTGGTCGTTCGTACCGAAGCAATCGGCCAAGCCGAAGTATGTGCTGTGCAACGGCGACGAGAGCGAACCTGGCACGTGCAAAGACCGGCTGATTTTCGAGCACGATCCGCATGCGGTCATCGAAGGGGTAATGATCGGCGGCCTGGCGGTAGGCGCGCGCAGTGGCTACATCTATATTCGGGGCGAATATCGATATCTATCGATCATCATGCAGAAGGCGCTCCGCGATGCCTACGCCAAGGGCTTTCTGGGCAAGAACATTTTCGGCAGCGGGCGCGATTTTGACATTTACTGGCACGGCGGCGCCGGGGCGTACGAAGTGGGCGAGGAATCGGCGCTGATGGAATCGCTCGAAGGCAAACGCGGCATTCCGCGGATTCGGCCTCCGTTTCCAGCCGTGGTGGGGCTATGGGGCGGTCCCACGGTCATTAATAATGCCGAGACTTTGGCCAGTGTACCTCACATCATGCTGGGCGGCGCGGAGTGGTACGCCAAAATTGGCACGCCGAAGAATGGCGGCACGCGGCTGTTTTGCCTTAGCGGCAATGTGGCGAAACCCGGTGTCTACGAATTGCCGATGGGCTACAACCTCAAGAAGATGATCTATGAAGTGGGCGGCGGCATTCCGAATGGGCGCAGGTTGAAAGCCGTGGTGCCGGGGGGATCTTCTACACCGTGTCTTACCGAAGACGAAATTGACATCAACATGGATTTCGATTCGGTGGCGAAGGCGGGGTCGATGCTGGGCTCGGGTGGAGTGGTTGTGCTCGACGACGCACAGTGCATCGTGAAGTTCGCGCTGCGGACGATGAAGTTTTATCAACACGAGAGTTGCGGATGGTGCATTCCTTGCCGGGAAGGGACGGATTGGTTGAAGAAGACCTTGATCCGCTTTCATTCGGGCGGCGGCGTAAAGAAAGACATCGACAACATGCAGTACCTGGCGGAAAACATGCTGGGGCGGACGTTTTGTCCGCTGGGCGATGCGGCGGCGATGCCGACGATTGCGTTCGTAAAAAAGTTCCGCAAAGAGTTTGAAGATCACCTGGAAGGCAGGCCGTGCCCTTATGAAAAAGAGGGCGCGGTGGAACCGGTTATGGCGTAGCGCCGGCGTCTCGCCGGCTGAAGTGCGGGCGGGTGCCCGTCGAACTTAGACCACGAAAAGCCGGCGGGACGCCGGCGCTACAGATATGGCTGACGTAACACTCGCGGTTGACGGCAAGAAGGTAACGGCTCCCGCCGGGACGCTGCTGATTGAGGCTTGCAAGACCGCAGGCATTGAAGTGCCTTCATTTTGCTATTACCCCAACCTATCGCTGCAGGGCGCTTGCCGCATGTGCCTGGTGAAGATCGAGAAAATGCCCAAGCTGCAGACCGCGTGTACCACGGTGATCGGCGAAGGCATGATCGTCACTTCGGATAGCGAAGAGATCAAGCAGGCGCGGAAGTCGATGGTGGAAATGCTGCTGGGAAATCATCCGTTGGATTGTCCGGTATGCGATGCGGGCGGCGAATGCGAACTGCAGGACATGACATTCTCCTACGGCGCCGCGGAATCGAAGTTCATGGAGGCCAAGAACCATAAGGATGAGCAGCAGTGGTCGCCGGTTGTGTTCTTCGACCGGCCACGCTGCATTCTCTGCTACCGCTGCGTGCGAGTCTGCGGCGAAGGGATGGACGTTTGGGCGCTGGGGGTGCAGAACCGCGGCGTGAGTTCGATCATCGCGCCGAATAAGCAAGATCATCTGGAGTGCGAAGAGTGCGGCATGTGCATCGACATTTGCCCGGTGGGCGCTCTCACCTCCGGCGCGTACCGTTACAAGACGCGGCCGTGGGAGATGAAGCACGTGGGCACGGTCTGCACTCACTGCGGTGACGGCTGCAAGACGACACTGGGCGTGCGCCGCGCCGACACTGGGATGGAGATCGTCCGCGGCGACAACCGCGACAAGAGCGGCACGAACGGGGATTTCCTCTGCATCAAGGGCCGCTATGCATTCGACTTTGCGAATCACGAAGAACGTCTTACGAAACCGCTGATTCGCAGAGAGGGCAAGCTGACTCCGGCCACGTGGGAAGAAGCCTTTGCTTTGATCGGAAAAAAGTTTGCCGAGGTGCGCGACCGCGATGGTGGCGCGGCCATCGGCGTAGTCGGCTCGACCCGGACTACGAATGAAGAGAACTACCTTCTCTCCAAGTTTGCCCGCGTGGTATTGAAGACAAACAATGTCGATCACCACCGGACCGCCGACTTCCCTGCTTTGGCGGCTGCGCTTCGCGGCAAGGCCGATGCGACGGCGAGCATGGCGGAGGTGTTTACGGCTCCCGCCATTCTGCTAATTGGGAATGACCCCACCGAGCAGCATCCGCTGCTGGCGTGGCAGATTCGCAACAACGTTCGGCTGCACCGCGCACGGCTGTATGTGATCAACTCGAAGCCGATTAAATTGCGGCGGCAGGCGGCGAGCTTTACGCAGATTCCGGGCGGAGGGGAAGGACAAGCCGCCGCATTTTTGAACGGCGCCGAGGCCGCTGCGGATGAGCTCACCAGTTCTTCGATGAGCAAAGAGGCTTGGATTGCCCTGCGCGAGAAACTGCGCGGCGAACAGAAGCTTGTGATCGTGTTCGGTTCCGAACTTCGCGGGGAGGGTCTTGCGAATCTCGTTAAGTTCGGCTCGGAGATCTCCGGCGCCAAGTTTGTCTGTCTCGCGGATTATGCCAATTCTCGCGGCGCGGCCGACATGGGCCTATATCCCGACTTGCTTCCTGGGTATCACCCAACCGCCGGAAACAGCGAGTTTCATCGGGAATGGGGAGAAATCCCGCCGGCTGCCGGGCTCGATATCGCAGGCCTGGTTGAAGCCGGAAAAGCGGGCAAGGTGAAAGCCTTTTATGTTGTCGGGTCGAATCCGGTGGGGCGGTTGAACATCGATCCCTTCGCATTCTCGAAAAGTTTTGTGGTGGTGCAGGATATGTTCCTCACCGAGACTGCGGTGATGGCCGACGTCGTATTGCCCGCCGCGAATGCCTACGAAAAGTCAGGCACGTTCACCAATACTTGCGGCGACATGCAATTGGTAAAGAAGGCCGGAGAGGTTACGGGTACGAAAGCCGATTTCGAGATGATCGTGCGCATCGCCGATGCCGTGGGATTCGACGTGCGCAAGCTCGTGCCTTTCGGCGGCGGCACGCACGCCGACATGGGACAGTCTCGCGGAGTGCAGTCGGGCGAGGCCGACCGTCACGCAGTCTGGTTGGAGGCGCACGGGCTGGAACCTAAGATGAGCCCGTTCGATTCGACGGCGATTCTGGACGAGATTCAGCGGCTGGTTCCTGGCTATGACGTATCCCGCGTGAATCTGCTGGCGGGAAACAGCCAGCATACGTCGCTCGCGAAAGCTGGGCCCGGTGTCGCGCACCGGCCGGAGTCCATTGCTCCCGCGAATGACGATCTTTTCAGTTCCGGAACTCTGGGACGCTATTCACGCGCATTAAAGTCGGTGGTAGAGAGTCAGGAAGTCAAGCCCGCCGAGGTCGCGGCAGACTGATTCGCGGATTACTGATTCGCGTATTGACGATTCGCAGCACTGGAGAGGAAGAACAGCATTGTCAGTTGGCGTTTTCATACTCGTGTCAGTGATCAAGTCGCTGATCGTTCTGATCGTGCTGCTCACTGCGGTCGCGTATACGGTCTGGCTGGAACGCAAGGTGGTGGGCCATATACAGAATCGATGGGGACCCACGCGGGTTGGACCGTTTGGACTGCTGCAGCCTTTGGCTGACGGGGTGAAGTTGCTGTTTAAGGAAGACCTCACGCCGCCGCACGTCTACAAGCCGCTGTTTCTGGCCGCGCCGATGATGGCCCTGATCTTCGCCCTGACTTCGATTTCGGTGATCCCGTTCGGCAACTCGATCACGATTGGCGGCCTGAACATTCCGCTGCAGGTCACCGACGTAAACATCGGGTTGCTGATGATTCTGGGCATTACCTCACTCGGCGTATACGGTGTGGCGCTGGCAGGCTGGTCGTCGAACAACAAATACTCCTTGCTCGGCGGACTGCGCGCCAGCGCGCAAATGATCAGCTACGAAATTGCGCTTGGACTATCGCTGATCGGGGTGTTAATCCAGTCCGGCAGTTTCAGCCTGCGCGATATCGTCGATGCGCAGGGCGGGCATTTTTGGGGTTTCATTCCGCGGTGGAATATTTTCCACGGGCAGTTCATCGGCTTCTTTATTTATTTGATGGCCGCGTATGCGGAAACCAATCGCATTCCGTTTGACCTGCCCGAGGCCGAAACCGAACTGGTCGCGGGATACCACACCGAGTACAGTTCCATGAAGTTTGCCAGCTACTTCATGTCCGAATATGCCAACATGATCACGGTGGCTTGCCTGGCCACGCTGTTGTTTTTCGGAGGATGGCACGGGCCGCTGTTTGGACCTCCGCTGGTGCAGGCGTTGCTGCCGGTGTTCTGGTTTGGCGCTAAGATTTTCTGCTTTCTTTTTCTTTATATCTGGGTGCGCGGGACGTTGCCGCGCTTCCGCTATGACCAACTGATGTCTTTTGGCTGGAAGTTTCTGCTGCCCCTGGCAATTGCGAATCTGGTGGCAACGGCGATTGCCGTCGCCTGGTAGGGAAGAAACAAGTTCTCAGTTCTCGGTTCTCAGTTCTCAGTAACGGCCCAAGCGCGCCTGCTGAGATGTGGCCTTTAAAGGCTTTTCTGAGAACTGAGAACTGAGAACTGAGAACTGATTTCATGAGTTTTCATCTCATTTTATTTCTGGCGTTCGGTGCGGTTTGCGTGGCCGGAGCGATCAACCTGCTGGCGCAACGGCACCCCATCAACAGCGCACTGTCGCTGATCGCAGTGATGGCGGCACTCGCCGGCGAATACCTGCTGCTGGGGGCCGAGTTCGTCGCCGCCGTGCAGGTGATTGTTTACGCCGGCGCGATCATGGTGCTGTTCGTGTTTGTCATCATGCTGCTGAATGCCGGCGAAGAAGAAGAAACCAAGGGAAGCCGCGTCGCTCTTCTGTTTGGCGTGCCAGGGATGCTGACCGGCAGCGTGCTGATGGCATGGGTGGTACTGCGGCACTCCGGGACCGAAGCCGTGGCGATCGGCGCATTGCCGGGGCATCCGGCGGACATTGCGCAGCTTCTGTTTCACGATTTCCTGTTGCCATTTGAAGTCACTTCCGTGTTGATCCTGATCGCCATCATGGGCGCGGTGGTTCTGGCCAGCAAGCCGGAATCGGCGAGGAAGGTGGATTGATGGTGCCGCTATCTTATTACTTGCTGCTGAGCGGATTTCTATTTGCCTGCGGCGTAGCCGGATTTCTGATCAAGCGCAACATCATCACGATCTTTATGTCGATTGAGCTGATGCTGAATGGCGTGAATCTTTCGTTCGTGGCGTTCGCGGCACACTGGCATGTGCTGGCGGGACAGGTGTTCGTTTTCTTTGTGATGGTGGTGGCCGCGGCCGAAGCGGCCGTCGGATTGGCGATCATTATCGCGGTGTACCGCACGCGCGAGACTCTGAACGTGGACCAGGTGAACCTGCTCAAGCTATGAACCCGACGCTCAATCTCTGGCTGATCCCGATTCTCCCTTTGGCGGGAGCCGCGATCAACGGCTTTCTCGGCAAGAAGTCTTCGCGGCAGGCCGTAACGACGGTCGCGCTGTTCTTCTGCGGCGCAGCCTTCGTCATGGCGTTGTGGGTCGCGTATCGCTTTTCTTCCCTGCCGCTCCCGCACCAGGAGTACCTCGCGCACTGGATTCGCATCCTAGGCTTCAGCGCGGACTTCGCCTTCTATCTCGATCAGCTTTCGTTGGTCATGTTGCTCGTGGTCACCGGAGTTGGATTTCTGATTCACATTTACTCCGTCGGTTACATGTGGGACGACCCCAGCTACTACCGCTTCTTCAGCTATCTGAACCTGTTCATGTTTTTCATGCTGACGCTGGTATTGGCGAACAACTACCTGGTGATGTTTATCGGCTGGGAGGGCGTGGGGCTGGCGTCGTATCTGCTGATTGGGTTCTGGTTCACGAAAGATTCGGCGGCCTCGGCGGGCAAGAAGGCATTCATCGTAAATCGCATCGGCGACTTCGGATTCCTCATCGCCCTGTTCTTACTGATCAAACACTTTGGTTCGCTGAATTTCGATGAAGTGTTTCGGCGCGTTGCGCCTCTCGGCGCGGAGACGGCTGGCGCGGGGCTGCTCACGGCAATTGGGATTCTGCTGATGGTGGGCGCTTGCGGCAAGTCGGCGCAGATTCCGCTGTATATCTGGCTTCCCGACGCTATGGAAGGCCCAACGCCGGTTTCGGCCTTGATCCACGCCGCCACGATGGTGACTGCCGGTGTCTACATGGTCTCGCGTTCGCACATCATCTTTGAGCGTGCGCCCATGGCGTTGACGGTTGTGGCGATCATCGGCACGCTGACGGCGTTCTTTGCTGCGACGATCGGCATCGCGCAGACCGACATCAAGAAAGTTCTCGCCTACTCGACCATTTCGCAGCTCGGCTACATGTTTATGGCCTGCGGCGTGGGGGCATTTTCCGCCGGCATCTTCCACCTCATGACGCACGCGTTCTTCAAGGGTCTGCTGTTTCTTGCGGCGGGCTCGGTGATTCACGCGGTGGGCGGCGAACAGGACATGCGCCAAATGGGTGGGCTCAGGTCGTATATCCCGTGGACGTTTCTGACCATGGGCGTCGCGACGCTGGCGATCGCCGGAATTCCGCCACTGGCGGGCTTCTGGAGCAAAGACGAGATTCTCTGGAAGGCGTACCAAGTTAGCTGGGTCTATTGGCTGATCGGACTGATTACGGCGTTCATCACGTCCTTTTACATGTTCCGCTTGTTGTACCTGACGTTCTTTGGCGATTACCGCGGAGCTCAGGCGGATACGCACGGACACGGATCATCTCACGGCCAAGGCGAGCATGGGCACGGCGAACCGCACGAGAGCCCGATGGTCATGCTGGCGCCGCTCATCATCCTGGCCCTGCTTTCGCTCGTTGGCGGGCTAGTCGGCTGGGGAAACCATTTCGAACACTTTCTGGAGCCGGTCTTCGGCACGGCGGTAGTTGAAGGGGCAAGCCGCGGCACCGAGTTGCTGCTCATGGGTGTGTCGGTGGTTGTGGCTCTGTCGGGATGGTGGCTGGCGTACTGGCTTTACTGCGCGCGGCCTGAGCTTCCGCAGAGGATCGCCGATTCGCTCGACGGCTTCTATGAGGCAGTGCTGCACAAATACTACGTGGACGAATTGTATGCAGCGCTCTTCGTCAAGCCGCTGATCGATGGCTCGACTCGAATCCTGTGGCAGGGCGTGGACCGAAATATTATCGATGCGGCGGTGAACGATGCCGGCGACGGCGCGCGCCGCGTTTCCGACGAGGTTCGCCATATGCAATCCGGCAACATTCGCTCGTACGCGGGCTGGATTGCGGCCGGATCGGCGGTGGTGATTGCTTTCATGATCTGGATGTTGACGGGATGCCGATGAGCATCGACAATCTCAGTTCCAGCATCCTGACGCTGGTGACGTTCACGCCGCTGGCAGGCGGATTGCTGTTGATGCTTTTCCCCCGGCGCGACCGGGACATTCGAATTTTCGCGCTGGTCATCTCGCTTCTGACGTTCGTCGTGTCTTTGCATCTGCCCGTTCACTTCCACCGTGCAGAAACAGATTTTCAGTTCCAGATCGACGTGCCGTGGGTTGCCACTCCGAATATCCACTACCACATGGGGGTCGATGGCATCTCACTGTGGCTGGTGGTGCTGACCACGTTTCTCACGCCGCTGTGCGTGCTGATTTCCTGGAAGTCGATTCACGAACGAGTGAAGGAATTCTTCATACTGCTGCTGATTCTGGAGACGGCGCTGATCGGAGTATTCACATCGCTCGATTTGTTTCTCTTCTATTTCTTCTGGGAAGCTACGCTGATCCCCATGGCGTTGCTGATTGGAGTTTTTGGGCACGAACGAAAAGTTTATGCCGCGGTGAAATTCTTCATGTACACCATGATCGCGTCGGTGTTCATGCTGGCCGCGATTCTGTGGCTTTACGCTCATACCGGCAGCTTTGACTTTGTGACCATTCGCGGCCAGATCATGAGCGGCGCTGTGCCGAAGTTTCCCGTGGCGGCCCAGTGGCTGTTTCTCGGCTTCTTCCTGGCGTTTGCCGTGAAGGTTCCTCTCTTCCCTTTTCATACATGGTTGCCCGATGCTCACGTGGAAGCGCCCACGGCGGGGTCAGTCTTGCTGGCCGGCGTCCTGCTCAAGATGGGAACCTACGGATTGCTCCGCTTCAACCTCGGCCTGTTTCCCGAGCAATCGCGCCATAACGCTCCCTGGGTGATGACACTGGCCTTGATCGGCATCGTCTACGGCGCGCTGGTGGCGATGGTGCAGCCCAACATGAAGAAGTTGATCGCGTACTCTTCGGTCAGCCATCTCGGATTCGTGGTGTTGGGAATCTTCAGCTTCACCCAGGCAGGGCTGAACGGCGCGATGTTCGTCATGCTGGCTCACGGAATTTCTACGGGCGCGCTGTTCCTGTTGGCGGGCATTCTGCACGAACGGCGTCATACCTACGAGATCAGCGAGTTCGGCGGACTGGCTTCGCCCATGCCGGTGTATGCCGCGTCGTATCTGGTGATCGTGCTGGCCTCGGCGGGCCTGCCGTTGCTGAATGGCTTCATCGGGGAATTTCTAGTACTGAGCGGCGCATTTCAGGCCAAGGCGGTTTACGGCATACTCGGCGCTACCGGCATTATTTGGAGCGCAGTGTATCTCCTCTGGATGTACCAGCGAGTCTTCTATGGCAAAGTCACACACCCCGTAAACAATTCTCTCAGCGATCTTTCAGGATTCGAAAAATGGGCGGTGTGGCCCTGCGCTGCGGCGGCTCTGGTAATGGGAGTGGCTCCTATTATGTGGCTGGGGGCGATTGATCCCGCGGTTAAGGCCGCGCTCAGTCCGGTCGTTCATGTGGCGAGCCGGGTGGTGGGGCAATGATCGCCGCGGCAATGATCGCCGGAACCATGATCGTGAATCTCCCGGCTTATTCGCAGGCGCTTCCGCAGAGTGCCGATTACGTTCGTATCCTGCCCGAAATTGTTCTGTCGCTGTTCGGCATCATCGTGATGTTGCTGGAACCATTGCTCGACGAAGAAACCGGCCAGAAGGTTCTAGGGTTGATTGCGCTCGTGGGCGCGCTGGCGGGAATTGCGGCGACCTGGTTCATGGCACGGGCTCCAGGCGTGGCCTTTTGGAACATGGTCCAGGTGGACGGATTCAGCGTTTTCTTTCACGTTCTCGTGATTGCGATTGCGGCCGTCGTTATTCTCAGTTCCTACGAATACATGGCCGTGCAACGGATTCGTGCGGGAGAATACTATGCGCTGATTCTTTTCGGTGCGGTTGGCATGGCGCTGATGTCGTCGGCCGTCGAACTGGTTCTGATTTTCATCGCCCTCGAGATTTCATCCATCGCTTCTTATGTGCTGACGGGGTTTCGGCGGCATGAAGCGGCCAGCGCGGAAGCCTCGCTGAAATACTTCCTGCTGGGATCGTTCGCAACCGCATTTTTCCTGTATGGAGTGGCATTAATGTTCGGCGCCACGGGCTCAACGAACATTAACCAGATCGGCATAGTTTTGCAGGCTGGTCCGATCCCGATGCTGGCGTTCGTGGCCGTGGCATTGATGTTCGTGGGCCTGGGCTTCAAGGTGGCTGCGGCGCCATTCCATATCTGGACCCCGGATGTGTACGAAGGTGCACCGGCGCCAATTGTGGGATTGATGTCGACCGCGCCCAAGGCGGCGGCGTTTGCGGTTTTGCTGCGCATCGTTTTCGTAATCGACGTGCACGCCATCTTTTGGGTCATTTGGGCTTCGGCAGCGCTCTCCATGACTTTGGGCAATGTCGGCGCGTTGGTGCAAAACAACGTGAAACGACTGCTGGCTTATTCCTCGATCGCGCACGCGGGATATCTTCTGATCGCGTTCGCGGCTGCGCCGCAACTCGGAGCCTCGGCCGCCATGTTTTACACGGCGGCCTACGCTGCCATGAACCTGGGCGCGTTTGCGGTGGTAAGCCATTTCGCCAACGCCGGCGAGCGCTACGTGACGCTGGAAGACTACGAAGGCCTGGGCCGCAGTTCCCCGCTGTTGGCAGCGACGCTCACCATATTCCTGCTCTCGCTGATTGGCATCCCCATGACGGGCGGCTTTTTCGCCAAGTTTTATGTGTTCAGCGCAGCGGTAAAGGCCAACTTGATTTGGCTGACGATTATCGGCGTACTCAACAGCGGTATCGGCGCGTACTACTACCTGCGCATCATCGTGATGATGTACATGCGCGAATCGCGTAAGGAGGTTCCGGTGGCTCCAGTTCCCTACGCACTACGGCTGGCGCTGATCTGCTGCATCGCCGCGACTCTCTATCTCGGAATATTTCCCGGGCGCGTGCTGCAGTATGCCCAGGATTCCGCGCAGCAACTCGTACAGCAGACTCTGCCCGAAGCTCCTTCAGCCTTGCCCATTTCAGTGGTGCGCGAGCTTCCCTAGCAAGCCGTGCGTGCTTGTGGAAAACTCACATTCTGGCGTTTGACAACTGCCCTACGCTGCGGCATCATGGGGTCCACCGATTTTCTGTTCTTCTCTCTGGTGGAATGGACGTATCGGATTGGAGGGAGAGCATGTCAGAGTTTATACGCAAATTATGGGTGGAAGATGCGGGGCAGGATATCGCCGAATACGCGGTGATGCTGGCGGTTATCCTGGTTCTGGTGGTGGGAACGATACGGCTGATCGGTTCCAACGCCAATAATGTCTTCTCCAATGCAGCCAGTTCGATACAATAGCAGGGTCGGCCAGGACAGCCGCAGGACAGCTCAGAGTAGTAAGGCGCTCACATTTCTTTATGACGCGATTTACCTCGTTTACCGGGCAGTTTCGCTACTACTGGTTTACCGGAGTAGCGGCTGCGGCGGCACTTGCAGGGAGATCGGGCCACACATGATCGACTAGATTCAAGCAAGTTCAGCCAAAGGCCGCGATCCTGGATCGCGGCTTTTGCTTTTTGAATGGAACTTTAGGAGAGGGAGCCAATGATAGTCAACATGTCAGAGAAAGCAACCGAACAAGAGATCGCGCATGTAATCGAGCGCATTCGCGAGGCGGGCTACCAGCCTCACGTTACGCGCGGCGTGGAGCGCACCATCGTCGCCGCGGTGGGCAATGGCCGCCGCCACGAAATCGAGGCCCTGCTGGTGGCGCCTGGTGTGGACAACGTGGTCGCTATTGCGCAGCCTTTCAAGTTGGTCAGCCGGCAGGTGAAGCCGGAGCGATCTGTGGTGAATGTGGGTGGAGTCCGCATTGGCGGGCCGGGAGTTGTGATCATTGCCGGCCCTTGCTCGGTGGAATCCCGTGAACAGTTGCTCGCCACGGCCCATGCCGTAAAGCGCGCCGGCGCCACCATGCTCCGTGGAGGAGCTTACAAGCCGCGAACTTCTCCCTACGACTTCCAGGGGCTCGGGCTGGAAGCTTTGAAGATTCTGCGCGAGGCGCGCGAGCAGTCCGGGCTGCCGGTGGTCACGGAAGTGATGAGCACGGAAGATGTGGACACGATCTGTGAACATGTGGACATGTTGCAGGTGGGCGCGCGGAACATGCAGAACTTCGCGCTCCTGCGCCGTCTGGCGACCGTGAACAAGCCGGTGCTATTGAAACGCGGACCCTCGGCCACGGTAAAGGAATGGCTGCTGGCCGCGGAGTATTTGCTTTCCGGGGGAAACAGTCAGGTTGTGCTTTGTGAGCGCGGCATCAAGACCTTCGAAACGGAGATGCGAAACACGTTCGATCTCGCCGCTGTGGCGCTGGCCCGCGATCTCTCCCATCTGCCGGTAATCGCCGACCCTTCGCACGGGACCGGCAAGCAGAGCCTGATTGCGGCCGTGTCGCGGGCTGCCGTCGCGGTGGGAGCCGACGGATTGATCATTGAAGTGCATCCCTGCCCGGAGCGGGCCCTCTCGGATGGCGCGCAGTCGCTCGATTTTGCCGGATTTGAGAAGGTGATGGCGGCCATCGCCCAGCCGTTGCGGCGAGCCGCAGTGGCTGCGGATATGGTCCAACCCTAAGCAGAAGTGCGCCAATGGAATTGGTTCGCGACCCGAATCGAACAGCCCTTACTGCAACCCCGACTGGGTCAGCTTCACGGCACAATAGGGATTTCCGGCTCCACCTGACACATTGCACTTCTGGCCGTTCACGGACCCATCCGCTAGGGTCGAGAAATAGATGTTCGTCCCGCCGTTCGACAATTCGTTGTCGATCACGATGCCGCTGGTTCCTCCGAGAGCGCTCGGAGAGGTCACGCAACTGGATGTTGACGCGCCGGCCGTGCAGGCGGTCGGTGTGGTCAGCGAAGTCGTAATTGTCGAGCTCTTCAGGAATCCGTCGGTCGATCCCACGCCGAAGAACAGCCGGTCCGTCGTGCCGTTATAAAACTCGGTCAGCGGGGAGCACTCGTCGCCTTTTGTGGTGTTGATCTGAAAGGTAGAACTGGGTGCGGTGCTGTTGTTAAGCACCCCGGCGGTAAAGGGAAACATGTACATCTTTGGATCCGCCGGTGCGCCTCCTGACTGCACGAATCCGCAGGCGACCATGTGCCCCGAGGTCAACCCGTTCACCCAGAATGCATTATCAAATGTTCCCGAGTGAACGTTCTTCCCCGTGCAGTCCCCGTCCCCGCTCGCCGATCCCAGGTCCACGGTGTTGCTTGCTGTGGGCGAACCGGTCGTGAAGTTGGCCGCGAGCTGGGTGACTGCGCCGCCGATGCCCTGTACTATGCTGCATCCGGTAAAGGCGAACACCTGGTCGGTTGTGGGATTAGCTGGATCCGTGACCGCAATTGGCGGGTCTACAACCCCCGTCCCAGGCTTTCCGCTCCCATCGTTGGTTCCGTCGTACACCCACCCGATCGTCTGCTGGGCTGCGTACGTCTTACCGGGGCTGGCCAATTTGACTGCATAAAAGTATCCCTCGCCGTCTCCGATAAAGATCAGGCCGGCAGTGTCATCCACAACCGGGGCGGTCAATATATTGTTGTACTTGTTGGTCGAGACCGTGACCGGCCAGTTGCTCGGATCGTTGACCAGCGCCGGCGCGCCGCCGCCAAATACCGGCGTGATCTTGTATAGCAAGCCGTTATCGGCGCCTACGTACGCCGTATCGCTGTTGTAGTCCACCCAGGGTGAGGAATTCGAATTGGTCGCCGCGGTTTCGATGGTGAGCGTAGTCATGCAGCCCGGGATCGTCGGCTTGGCGCACGAAGTGGGAGTCAGCGGACTCAACACCGTTCCATCTTGCGACGGTGGCGCCGGAATCGGGCTCGGCAGCACCAGAACGTGGAAGTACGAAGCTCCGCCCGTGCTCTCCACAAACGCCACTTTCGTCCCATCGGCCGAAGGAACCACCGACGTTTTGATCTGGCCTCCCGTCTGCGTCACCGTGTTGTACGCAAACGCTACCCACGGCGATCCGCCATTGCACGGCGGAGTCGCTCCTGTGTACAGGTTGTTGATCCCGACCAGGTTGGCTTGCGTCCCGGACGTCACGGTCAGCCCAAGCTCAAGGTAATCGGAGTTGCAACTCTCCGCGGTCACGTCAAACTGGTATTTCGCCGGAAATTGGTTCTGCGGCACGTACCCGTTCTCCAGCGAAACTGCCCAGTCGATCTTCATTCGGCGCCGAAGCGGGTTCAATCCGATGCGGAAGTTTTCCACCGCCACTTGCCGCATCACCATGTTGTAAACATAACGCGGGTCACGCCCTCCCGCCGCCAGTACATCCTCGGCTCGCGTGCCCGGCATCAACAGGTGCCGCGAACTCCAGTCCTGCGGATATCCCAGGTGCGTCGGGCTGTCGCTCGCGCCACCCGGGGAGATCCCCTCCATCCCTGCCTGGCCCGAAAGCGGGATGCCCAGCAGGAGCACTCCAGCCGCCACGCAGAACCACCGGAATGTGCTTCGCATCGTGTCTCCCCTCAAAAACTTCACCATCGTGCCATTCTTATCCCATTCTCATCTTCGCTTACATTCTGAGAGTTTGGGACCTTACCTTCGTAACACGTTCAACGGGATTACCGCGTGGTGACTGGCGCGTATGCAAGGGGCAGCCAATCCCGCCTTCGTAACTTATCCAAATCAAATCCTTCAGGCCGTCAGCAGGCTCTCTTCTCCCGAAAACGGGATGGTTTGCGAGTTCGCCAGGGATTGGATTTGAATCAGTGGACCCGCGGAACCTGCTCGCGCCCTTTTCATCATGTTCGCCGAGGCGATGCCTGTTCTCTGGAAAGACTTCTCGCAGTCTGCTGTGGACGGCCCTCGCATGTTGCCCTCCATGTAGGCCAAGCCGGGGCAACGCGTGCAGGTTCCTACGTGGGAGCAAGTCGAACAGGTCGGAAGATCCCTGGCGCGGATCGAGCGGACCTCCTTCAACTGCGTAGAATGATTCCAAATGTCGAGGAATTTCTGTCGGCGCACATTGCCGCTGGGAAGCGGAAACTGTACGCAGGGAAAAACATCGCCGTAAGGAGAAATGTAGCAGGCCGTGTGGCCGGCGCTGCACGGGAAACCCCCCATGACGTCTTCATGAGGTGCAGGAGGAGGAGCGCAGAATTCTTCCACGTTGCCCACCAGTTCCTGGTTATGGAAGACCTGCCTGAGTTCAGACCCCGGAATTCGCAGGGCAAGGATGGATGTGTCTCCGTCCATTTTCGGCGTGATGGTGGGGTCGAGCGTGTAGAAAACTCCTAACTCTTTCGCTAGCGCGATGACGCCGGGCTGGTCGGAGAAATTGCCGGCCATGAGAACGTTGGCGAGCGTGACCTTCAGCCCCTGCGACTTCAAGAATCGAATCGCCCGGATGGTTCGCTTCAGCGACCCCGGCAGTTTGGTAATGGCATCGTGAACCTCCGGCCGATGCGAGTAGACGCTGATCTGTATCTGCTCGACGCCGAGCTGGCGAAGTCTCGCGGCTTCCTTCTCGTGGATCATCACCCCGTTGGTCTTCACCTTCACGTTGAACAACAGTTTCCGCGCCCGTTCCACGATTTCAAAAAAGTCCCGGCGCATGAGAACTTCGCCGCCACTCAGGCTGAGGAAAAAGACGCCCGCATCGGCCAACTGTTCGAGCACATCCACGATTTCCGCCGTCGTCATCTCGCCATGATCGTCATGTTCCAGGTAGCAATGCACGCAGCGCTCATTGCAGCGGTAGGTGATATCGAGGTGAACGCTGATGGGCAGGCCCAAGTTCAGCGCTTTCTGATTCATCTCGGCGAGAAGGCTCATCGGCTCTCCGGGGACGAACAAGAACCCATCAGTGGCTCATCCGATACCAGCAGAATGCCGTGTTGTGAGAGTTCGTCGACGAAGCGGTCGGCGCCGCGCTGCGCTTGTTCCCGATCGACATCGAATTCCTGGCAGATTTTGCCGGCGACGATTTCCGAGAGTGGCGTGCGCCCGTCCGCCGCCTGCCAAATCGCAGTGGCGACTTCATTGAGGGTGAAGAAAGTCGAATCTGTGGCCGACATCACCATCATTTCGCCGCCCAGGAGGCGGGCGGCAATCGCCGAGCTTCGCGAAATATATTTTTCAGCCATTATGATTCTCCGGCTAACCAATTATGTCCCACACTCGCTGGTCGGGGACGAATACCAAGCGGTGGATGGGAACCAAACTTGCAAACTCGCACGCCGACTGGAAAACCAGTTTCACCAACTCAGGATCATGGGCGAAAAATAAGATGTTCCTCAGCAGCCGCTGGATGGCTTCCGTGGCGCCAATCGGCTCGATGCTGTTCTGCGGGCCTTTCTCGAGCAAGAAAAGTGCGCTGAGAGGTGCGGATTGGTTCTCGCCGGGCCGCGCCAACTCTCCCGCAAAAGGCGTGCCGTAAGCCATATACCGATTGCCTTCGCGCCGCACGTAGGAGATTTCGTCGGTAAGCAGCGTCGCATCGGGCGGCGCCAGACGGGAGATCGTCGTCTTGCCCGCGCCCGAAACTCCGGAAAACAGAAAAGCTTTCCCGTTGCGAATCGCGCTGGAGGAGTGCAATAGGAATCCGCCCTGTTTGGCCAGCACAAGGGTGTGAACGATACGGAGAACAGCGTCGATCGAGTACGGGTTCGCCGTCTGGTGAATGGTTCCGCGGCGCGCTGCAGGCTCCCACTCGGCCCGGAAATCGCCGCGCTCCAGGAACCAGCGGCCAGAGCGGTGGGTTACGCTCACATCTGCATCTGGATCGGCGAATGCGGGTGGCGCCAGATCCACCTCGAAATCGAATTCCGCACGCGATTCCGCGCTTACGAAACCGGCATAGCGGCTCCGTAACATCTCGAGAAAATCCCGGTCGGTCGTGTTCACTCTCACGGCAACGCCACCAATGGCAATCACTACGCTTAGACAGTCGCGTTCCTCGATCAGCCGAAGAAATGAGGAGTCGTGCGTGCGCAAGGCAATCGGCATTCCGCCGATCCCGATGGATACGGCCTCTTTCTCGGTTGTGGTGAGGAGAGTTGTCATGGACAAGAAGTGCGGGATGGAGAAACGCCGGGAATTCCGCGCATTGCGCCGAATATGCCGCGAAACAGATGGCCGGGTTGCGCCGGTCCTGCCTGCAGGCGCGCCGCATGAATGCGCAACGCGACACTACGGAAGTGGTCCCAGCGGCACAGCATCCACGCCATTGCGGAATGCATCAGCGAGACTCGCCGGCTCGGAACGAAGCTACGATTGCCACGGCGAACGCCGGTCACTCGGCCCAGCAACTCGGATGCGGCGACGGGCGGATCGTCGTGGGGCACGGCGTCGCCCTTCGTGATCCACAAAATGCAATCCTGAACTTGTTGCTTCTCGATCAGCCTATGAACAAAGAAACGGTTGTCGCGCATAACCAAAACGATATCTCCGGGAACGATCTCGTCGCGCGCCGCGCATTGAATCGTGAGCAGATCGCCCGGCCACAAAGAAGGGAGCATGCTCGTTCCCCGTAGCTCCAGGCGAACGGTGCCGCAGCCGCGAAGCATCTCAGCCGCAAGACCAAGCTTAGGATCCTCGCAAACTTCCAGCATGTATGGCATTGACGGCTGCAAACTACGAATTCTTCCGACCGTGTGTACAAAGAAGGTCCGTGGGACCGATTTTGCCGCAGGACAGCGCCATAGTCTCGAAAACCCGCTCATGCCGGAATGCAGGGTCTTGATAGGGCTTCTTCGTCGTGCCGCCGCTGTCGCCTGCGTTCTTCTCCTTCGTATTCCAGTCCTGCTCAGCCATAAGAAATGAGTTGCAGCAGCCGAGAGCACCGACTCTAGCTGCTCACTTTCGATTACCGCAGAACTGCCTCCACAAAGCAATTGCGCCTCCGGGCATCGGTATTCGTTTGGTTATCACCTGCGATGGTTCCCGATTATCGACAGCGCTGTACTCCCCTCGAATTAGAGTTGTGTGGTTACCCTGGTTACCACCGGCTATCGCGAAACTTGACTATGATTGAGACTTGGAGAAGTAATGAAGAAACTCAGTTTCCTGGTCTCCCTCACAAACGACGACAACGACTATCAGCAGGAGCAGGCGGCTGCGGCGGAGAAAGCTGCCCGGCGCCTGGGCGTGGATATCAAGATCATCCACGCCAACAATGACGCGGTAACCCAAAGCCAGCAGTTGCTGCACTACATCCAGGGTTCGGCGTCCTCGCGTCCCGATGCCATCGTGTTCGAGCCCGCGGGTGGAACCGGTTTCCCGCAAGTGGCGCGGGCCGCCACGACCGCGGATATTGGCTGGGTCGTCCTAAACCATGACGCGGACTACGTTCATCAGCTCCGTCAGACTTGCCATGTGCCTGTCTTCTCCATCAGTTCCGACCACGAAGAAGTTGGCCAGATTCAAGGCAAGCAGTTTGCGGCGCTGCTGCCGCAGGGCGGGTCGATTTTGTACATCGAGGGCCCGGCCAACAGTTCTGCGGCGCAGCAACGGACCAGCGGAATGAACCGCACGAAGCCGGCGAATATTCAGGTGAAAACGATGCGGGCCAACTGGACCGAACAGAGCGCGTATCGCGCCGTCAGTTCCTGGTTGCGGCTGCGCACTTCGCAGGAAACTCACATCGACCTGGTGGGAGCGCAAGACGACAGCATGGCGGCGGGCGCAAGAAAAGCCTTCGCGGAAATCGCGGAGGGCGAGCGCGAGCGATGGCTGAAGATACCGTTCACCGGCTGCGACGGCCTGCCCAGGACAGGCCGGGCCTGGGTGCGCAACGGACTGCTGGCTGCCACGATCTATATTCGCCCCAACACCGACCTCGCGCTGGAAATGCTTACTGAGGCGATCCGCACCGGCTCTCGACCACCCGAGCGTCGGCTGACCGTTCCCGAGTCGGTGCCTTCTTTCGAGGAACTTGCAGCCCGTACCGCGAAGACCGAAACTGTAAGTCTGCATCGCTTTGCGGGCGCCTGAGCCGGCCGGACGTTTTCAATCCACCATTCTTTCGACATCCTTGCTGGCACACTTATCCCGCCTGGCGAGCAGCTTACATCATGCGCTTCGGTTCCAGTTCCCGGTCTACCACCAGTTCGGGATGGAGACGTTCGAATGTTTCGGCCACGTGGCAACTCCAGCAAACCGGCTTGTGGGTGGAAAACACTTCAGGCAACTGCTCGGGACGCAGTTCTCTCCACTCGACCGTTTTGCGGTCTGGACTGAGCAGTGCTGGTGCGTGATCTAAATGGTGAAGTTCGCCGAATGTTTTTCGACAAAAGGCGCACTGCTTGCCTTCATACCACTGCGAGACGATGTTCCAGACCAGGCAGTTCTCCGGATTCACTTCGATTTGCCGCAGGCATTCCTGGCCGCAATCCTGCCGCTCCGGCCAGCGCGAGCATTCTTTCAGGCGCAGCGTGGGCTCGGAGAGAAAAGCGCCCACGGCAGCTTCGCCGGCCGCGACGTCGACGGCCTCGGTTTTGTGGGTCTCGGGACAGGTGATAAGCCGTTTGCCCCGGAAATCAAAATAAGCGCGTACGCCTGGAATGGCGCGGAATACGAATAGTCCCACCGCCAGCGCAAGAACGACAATGGCCACCAAGACTGTTCCTGTCATACGTCACCTCGCAACAACCGCATGCTCACTTCGGTGCAGCTTTAAGGGTGACGCTCGGGGCATCTTAAGCTGCCGTGGCAACTGTCACCCCTAACCGCAAATCCTTCCCTCTACTTCTTGTTAAGTAGCGTTCTCTAGTTTTCCACCGTTACTGGCTCCGCTGATTCTTCGGCCTTCCGGAGCCGAAGATCAGATTCATTCTCCTGGGCATCGACGACGGCGATCGCGGCTACGGCCACGATCTCTTCCACCTGGGCATTCCGCAGCAATACGTGCACCGGACGGCTCATTCCCATCAGGATCGGACCAATGGTCTCCGCCCCTCCGATCGTCGCAAGCAACTTGTAGGCCGTGTTGGCCGAGGCGAGGTCGGGGAAGATCAGGACGTTGGCCCCACCCTTCAGCGTGCTGAACGGATACGATTGTTCGATCACCTCCGGCGACAGCGCGTCGTCGGCGGCAATTTCTCCATCCACGATCAGGGTCGGATCGGCATAGTGGAGCAACTCCACAGCTTTGCGCACCTTGGTGCAGATGGGATGGTCAACGTTGCCAAAGCTGGAGAACGACAGCATGGCAACCCGCGGCACGATGTTGAAACGCCGCGCCATCTGCGCCGTGCACAGGGCGATCTCCACCAAGTCTTCGGCGGTCGGCTCGATGTTCACGCTCGTGTCCGCCAGGAAGTAGAACGTCCCCCTTGCGCGTGATCATGGCATAGCAGCCGGAGACCCGGTGCAGGCCTTCGCGCATGCGCACGATTTGCAGGGCCGGACGAATGGTTTCCGGGAAAGGCTGGCTTACGCCGGAGACCAGCGCATCCGCATCTCCCATATGCACCATCATCGAACCGAACACGTTGCGGTCGTTGATGAGAACGCGTGCCTCGCTCAAAGTTACGCCCCGGCGCTGCCGCAAGCGGAACAGCTCCTGAATGTAGAATTCGCGCAGTTCCGATGCTGCCGGATCGACAATTTTCACGCCCTCGAAGTTCAGGCCCATTTCCTTTGCCCGGGCTCGAACCGCGGCGACGTTGCCCAGCACAATGGGCTTGGCGATTTTCTCCTCGACCAGAGAGTGGCAGGCCCGGAGTATCTTTTCGTTCTCGCCCTCAGGAAATACGACCTGCTTGGGATGAGCCTGCGCCTTGTGGATCATGGTGCGCGAAACCTCGTAGGCCTTGCCCAGCCTGCGCTCCAGTTGTTGGCGATAAGTGGCAAGGTCAACCGGCTCCTGCGCCACACCGCTGCGCATCGCGGCCTCGGCCACGGCAGAAGCTTCCCACACCAGCACACGCGGATCGAACAGCGTCGGAATCAGGTACTCGCGGCCAAAACTCAGCCGTTCCACGCCATAGGCACGGCAGACTGAATCTGGAACGTCTTCTTTGGCCAGCGCGGCCAGCGCCCGGGTGGCCGCCAGCTTCATCTCTTCGTTGATGGCGGTGGCGCGCACATCCAACGCGCCGCGGAAAATGAAGGGGAACCCGAGCACGTTGTTGACTTGGTTGGGATAGTCCGAGCGCCCAGTAGCCATGATGATGTCGCTGCGGCAGGCTTTCGCGTCTTCGTATGTGATTTCAGGATCGGGATTCGCCATGGCAAATACGATCGGATTCGGAGCCATCGACCGCACCATGTCCTGCGTGACTGCGCCTTTCACCGACAATCCGACAAACACATCGGCGCCTTGCATCGCGTCCGCCAGGGTTCGCCGATCGGTCGGCTGGGCGAAGCGCTCCTTGTAAGGGTTCATGCCATCCTTGCGGCCCTTGTACACCACGCCCTTGGTGTCGCAAAAGGTAATGTTCTCGTGCTTCACGCCCAGCCGCACATAGTGTTCGGCGGTGGCCACGCCGGCGGCGCCGGCGCCGTTGAAGACCACGCGAACGCTGGCGATGTCTTTGCCCACGATCTCCAGCGCATTCAGCAGCGCGGCTCCCGTAATGATCGCCGTGCCATGCTGGTCGTCGTGGAAAACCGGAATCTTCATGGTCTTGCGCAGGGTTTCCTCGATGTAGAAGCACTCCGGCGCCTTGATGTCCTCCAGATTGATGCCGCCGAAGGTTAGTTCGAGAAGCTGGCACACCTTGATGATTTCGTCCGGATTGTGAGTATTGACCTCAATGTCAAAGACGTTTACATCGGCAAATCTCTTGAACAGCACCGCCTTCCCTTCCATGACCGGCTTGCCCGCCAGCGCTCCAATGTCGCCCAGGCCCAGCACCGCGGATCCGTTGGTCACAACCGCAACCAGGTTGCCGCGTCCCGTGTACTTAAAAGCATCGTGAGGATTCTTCTCGATGGCCAGGCAGGGCTGGGCTACTCCCGGCGTGTAGGCCAGGCTGAGATCGCGCTGCGTGCGGCAGGGTTTAGTGGGGGTGACCTCGATCTTTCCCGGCTGGGGGTTGCTGTGGTAATCCAAAGCTTGTTGTTTGGTAATCATTGCTGCCTCCCTGATCTTCTCGTGACGCTATGGCTACGCAATTCCGGCGGCCAGTTTCTATTCCTTCGGGCTCCGCCGCCATACGGGCACATTCGGGTTCCAGTGATGAACATCTTTATTAAAGTCCCTGCTCGGCGGCTGAGGCGCGGCGACGCTGGCGAGTTCGCCCGATGGAGACCGCAACAGTTGGGCGATGTAGCTTTCTACCTGTTGATGAATCTTCGGGTCGCGCAATGCTGCCAGCAATTCCGGCTTATCGACATGCGTGAAACCACCACACAGCGGACACTTCACTAAATCGTCATTGACCATCGCCGCCTCCGGGGGAAGAATCGAGATCGAGCCTCACTTCGGTGTACCCTGCACCGCGCTCCTGCACTTCATTACAGTCGAGGGCGATTCGGCAGGCAGTGATAAGAGTCTCGCCAGCAAGTGACCTGGATCACAAATCTGGACCATAAATCGAGCTGCGCGAAGGCATCTCAGCGTCAGTGCTACAAAGAAGGCGCAGACATATCCGAACAGAAAAGCGACGCTGTCCACCTCACCACTGGCCGGTCGTCAGATAGTCGTGAATCGACTTGGCTGCGCGGCGGCCCGCTCCCATAGCGAGAATGACGGTAGCGGCTCCAGTCACGATATCGCCGCCGGCGAACACTCCCGGGCGCGTAGTGCGTTGCGTTTCGGAATCGGCCTGGATGTAGCCGCGTTTGTCGGTGCCGAGTCCTGGTGTTGTGCTTTGCACGATGGGATTGGCCGTGGTCCCAATCGCCATGATCGCCACGGATAACGGCAGATCAAATTCGGAGCCTTTGATCGGCACAGGCCTGCGGCGTCCCGAGGAGTCCGGCTCACCCAATTCCATTCGCACGCAACGCGCCGCAGTCACCCAGCCTTTGCCATCGGAGAGAAATTCCACCGGCGCGGTCAGCATCTGAAAATCGATTCCCTCTTGGCGAGCGTGGTGAACTTCTTCGGCTCGCGCCGGCATTTCCGCGTCGCTGCGCCGGTAGATGACGTAGGCTTTGCGCGCACCCAGGCGCAGCGCCGAGCGGATCGCGTCCAGCGCCGTGTTGCCACCGCCGATCACGGCAACATCTTTTCCGTGCAGCTCCACCATCGGCTCGTCGTAGGTGGGAAACTTATACGCCTTCATCAGGTTGATGCGCGTCAGAAATTCGTTGGCCGAATAGACCCCGTTGAAATGTTCGCCGGGAATCCCCATGAACTGCGGCAGCCCGGCGCCCGTGCCGATATAGACGGCGTCGAATCCCTCTTCCTGCATGAGTTCGTCGATCGTGACCGTACGGCCAACCACGACGTCGGTTTCGAACTCAACTCCCATTTCGCGCATGTAGTCGAGTTGCTCGCGAATGATCTGCTTGGGCAGGCGGAACTCGGGGATGCCATACACCAGCACTCCGCCCAATTCGTGCAGCGCTTCGAACACGCGAACCTTGTGGCCCTTCTGAATCAGGTCGCCGGCCACGGTGAGCCCCGAAGGCCCACTGCCCACCACCGCCACTTTCTTTCCCGTCGGTGAAACCTTGGGCAGAATATGGGTGCCCATACGCTGCTCGTAATCGGCGACAAAGCGCTCCAGATAGCCGATGCCGAGCGGTTTCACTTTCTTCGACAGCAGGCACTTACCCTCGCAGTGATCTTCCTGCGGGCAAACTCTACCAGTGACGGCCGGCAATACATTGTCTTCGCGAATCTTCGCGGCCGCGCCCAGGAAGTCTCCCGCGACAATCAGTTCCACGAATTCCTTCACCTTCACACCCACTGGGCAGCTGACGGTGCAGGTTGGCTTGGCGCACTCCAGGCAGCGCAACGCCTCCTGCCGCGCCAACTCGGCACTGTAGCCGAGATTCACTTCGTTGAAATTCTTGTTGCGTTCGTCCGCAGGCTGCTCCGGCATAACCTGCCGCGGCACTTTGATGCGCTCTTTCATCGGCAACGGGTTCAAGGATTTGTTCGCGGCCGGACTCATCGTTCACCCCTTTGCGCAATGGCGCACGGCTCTTCTATTGAGCGTTGGTAGTCGGCCATCGAGCGCTGCTCGGCATCGCGATACATTCCATTACGCTGCACCAGCACCGCAAAATCTACTTTGTGCGCGTCGAACTCGGGCCCGTCCACGCAGGCGAATTCGCTCTTGCCATCGATCAGCACGCGGCAGCCGCCGCACATTCCGGTGCCATCGATCATGATCGGGTTCAAGCTAACCACGGTGCGGATGTTCTCTTTCCGCGTGAGTTCCGCCACGGCCCTCATCATTACGATGGGTCCGATGGCCAGCACCAGATCGATGCGCGTGCCGTTCTGGATAAGCTGGCGGAGTTTGTCGGTGACAAAGCCCTTGTCGGCGTAACTGCCGTCGTCGGTGGTGATCATGAGGGCATCGCTTACCGTGCGCAGTTCCTGTTCCAGAATCACCAGTTCCTTCGTGCGCGCGCCGACAATTGAGATCACACGGTTGCCCGCTCGCTTGAACGCCGCTGCTGAGGGATAGGCCATAGCCGTGCCAACTCCTCCGCCGACGACGACTACGGTGCCGAGCTTCTCGATCTCGGAAGGCTTGCCCAGCGGCCCAACCACATCGAGAATCTGGTCTCCGGTATTCAGCGAGTTCAGCAGATGGGTGGTTTTCCCGGCCGACTGCACCACGATGCTGATGGTGCCGCGTTCCGGGTCTGAGTTCTCGATGGTCACGGGAATCCGCTCGCCTTCCTCGTAGATGCGAAGGATCACAAACTGGCCGGGTTTCTGTTTGCGGGCGATGCGGGGAGCTTCCAGGACGAACCGTTTGATGCCGGGTGCGATGAATTGTGCGTGGATGATTTTGAACACGAGCGCTCCGGATTAAGGAATGAACATTTTGATTGTGGCGGGAGGCGGGGTGGGGCGGCAGTGATCAAGGTCACAAGCCGTTGTGAGCATGGGGCGAGTCATTTCAAAACATGCGGCGCAGGGATCGGCACCGGGAAGCGCTGCGCACGGTCCGATCGCCAACTCAAGCCGCGCGCACGGTCAGGACCGGGCAGGTGGCGTTCACCACCACGCGGTGCACCGTTGACCACGGCAGGTGCGTTGTGGCATCGGCTGGACGCGCTCCCAGCACGATCATATCGGCATCGCGTTCCGCCGCCGCATTCACGATGCATTCCCAGGCAGGACCGAATTCCATCACGACTTCCGGCGCATACGGCAAAGCCGCATCCTCCGGCACTAACGCCTTCAGCCGCCGGACTCCGTCATCGATCGGCCCCGGGCGGCCATCCAGGTCGGAATACTCCTCAAGGACGTGCATCAGCGTCAGCCGAGCCGCGAATTGCTCGGCAAGAGCAATCGCGACCGGCGCAACCGTCAATGACGCGGGGACAAAGTTGGTGGCATAGACAATTTGCCGCAATTCCAGTTCGACGGGCGCCAGTTCCCTGCTCTTGCCTTGATATTGCGGCAACTTGGCCCGGCCGCAGACTCCCGGCCCGACGGTTAGAACCGGGCAAGGCGCGTGCCGCAGAATATCCTCGGCAACCGAACCCAGCAGCAGCTTTCCCAATCCTGTGCGGCCGTGAGTTCCAACCACGATCAGGTCAATCGCATTTCCCGCAACGATGCTGCGCAAGTTCGTCCAGACCTGCCCATGCCGTACGTAGGAGCGGTTGGGGATTTCCCCCAAGCGACTTGTGATGTGCCGGATCTTTTCCTCCGCCAGGGCCTGAGCATTCTCATAAAGAGTGCCCATACTCACGTAGTTGACACCGCCGGTCATGAACAGCAAATTGGTGTCGGAGAGAACGTGGGCGACGTGCAACGTGCTGCCGAAGCGGCGGCTGATGGCGGTAGCGTAAGGAAGAGCCGACTCCGATGTAGGCGAGAAGTCGGTTGCGTAGAGGATGTTCTTAAGTGAGATCGCGGTGGATCGCTTCTCGGTTTCGGGTGGGTCTTGCTTAGCTTCCAAGACTGTCATACGGTACCTCCGCACCCTCATTGAGGGTTACACGCCGGCCGGATTTCGGCGATGCGCGATGTCACTTCTCATTGTGATTGCGGTCACGCCGGTAGCCGGATCACGTTCCATCGCGGCTGTGAATTTCTGCGGCAAATATTCTCCGGCAAGGTATCCGCTGCAACTCAGTGATTGGTCCTGCGGACCGCTATGAGATACCCTCCCCCTAATCCCTCGATCTTTTAGAATCATCGGGTTAGCGCAAAATTCCTCCCAGATCCGGTGGTCTAAAGGACTTATGGCTAAAATCCGTGAAATAAAAGAGTTACGGCCTTATTCTTCGCCGGGATCGCCTTTGTCGCCCTCGCTCGATTTACTGCCCTTGCTTGGGCAATCATGAATGAATCGAAAGTTGGGCGCAAGGTCAGACGTCACAGGGCGGCTGTGGATTTCTTTGAGGTTGCTGTCGCGCCGGGAAAATCGGGGAACGTCCCGTGTCCCCGGGTTGTCCCCAAGGGATATCCGGCCCGGATGCGTTATTCGATCCTTACTGCACGGCCTCGGCATTTCTTACGATAATCAGATCGGACATCGGGGGCTGGCTGTGATCTTTCAACACGTTGTTCCCAAGAAGTGAATAGTCCATTCGCTCCGAACCGGAGAAGCTGATGGTGCTGACCAATCCGCTTCCCAGGAGTCGATCGAATGGACCTTCACCAGAATGCCCGACTTACCTTTCGTAGTCGAGAGGCTTTAGCCAAGAAAATCATTGTCGAGAGGGTGACGTTGAACGCGGCTGCAGCCGCGTTCAACGTCAGCCGAAAAACCGCCGCCAAGTGGCTCGGCCGCTACCGCACCCTGGGTTTGCCCGGCTTGCGGGATCGTTCCTCCCGTCCGCTGCACAGCCCGCGCAGAACCTTGTCGCAGTTAATCGCTCAGGTCATCGCCTTGCGCCGCCAGCTTCGCCCCGCTTACCAGATCGCCCAAGCCACCCGCCTCAGTCCCGCCACCGTCAGCCGCATCCTCCGGCGCGCTCACCTCAACCGCTGGCGTCATCTCCATCCCGCCCCACCCGTCGTGCGTTATGAACATCCCGCTCCCGGCGATCTGCTCCACCTCGACATCAAAGCCATGACCCGCTACCAGCGCGTCTCCCTGCGCGGCGATGGACGCCGCCGCGGCCGTCCCCAGTTCGCCGGCTGGCAAGCCTTACACGTCGCCATTGACGACCACTCCCGCCTAGCCTTTTCCCGCATGCTCCCCAACCAGAAAGCCGACACCACCGTCGCTTTCCTGCGCGCCGCCGTCGCTTTCTATGCCCAGCACGGCGTCCCCATTCGCCGCCTGCTCACCGACAACGGTCACAGCTACCGCTCCCACTTGTTCCGCCACGCTTGCGCCGAACTCGGCCTACGCCACCACTTCACCCGCCCCTACACGCCCCGCACCAATGGCAAGGCCGAACGCTTCATTCAAACCGCCCTGCGCGAGTGGGCCTATGTCCGCCACTACGTCAACTCAGAGGAACGCGATCAGCAGCTCTCGCCCTGGCTCAAGCACTACAACTTCCACCGTCCGCATGGTAGTCTCGGTTACGCTCCACCCATCAGCCGCGCGTCTCCGGCGGGTACAACGTCTTGATAGATCACAGCTGGCCCAGCCGAACTTATTTCCTCCAAGGCTACCGCGAACGGGATGCCCCACCCGTGGCGGTTTCACGGGTGGATCGCGATGCCGCGGGGCTCAGGAGATTTTGCGGATGTGAAGCTCCGCTTTCCGGGTCTCATTGACCAGAACCGGGCCGGGTTCCCCATAGGCGTAATGGCGGAAGCTGCTCCACAACCACTCCTCGGGCTCCAGAACTAAACCCCGCTGAACGGGATTGCGGTGCATGTAGCGCAGCTTTTCCATGCGCTTCTTCTCGGTAAACACAACGAAATCGTAGAAGCGACGTTGCCAAACGTGTCCCACGGCGACGGGTGTGCTCCAAAGTGCGTCTGTCTGGGCACCGGTTTTGGCGCGAAGCTCGTGCAGCAGCCGATGGGCGAAGGTTTGTTTCAAGGCGGCCATTACCACCGAAGGATTTCCGCGCTCCGGCTCGCTCAAGAGAATATGGACATGCTCAGGCATGACCACGTAACCGACAACTACAAATCGATGGCGCTGGCGGATCTCCTCCGTGACCTCGAGAAGGAGGTCGCGGAAATGGGGTGTGCCGAGAAGGGGACGGCGCTGATAGCAACTGGTGGTAATAAAGTGGGAGTATCCCGCGCCGTAGTAGCGATGCAGGTTTGTCGGCATGGGAACGATGTAACACGAACGTGTGCGATTTAGCTGTGACCAATGAACATAGAGGGAGAGTTCGCAGCGGCCCACCCGTGAAACTGCCACGGGTGGGGCATCCTATGTCGTGTTAGGGTACGGCTTGGCCAGCCCCCGAGGCTTGACAGTCATCCATATTTCTGCAAATATCGAAATATGCAAGCGGGCCAAGCGAGGAAACCGGCCGAGCAAGTCGCCAGGTATGCCGACATGTTCTCTGCCATGGGAACAGAGCCGCGCCTGCGGATCATGCAGTTGTTGCTGTCGGCTCACCCGGAGGGTCTGGTCGTCGGTGAGATTCAGGAAGAGCTGGATATTCCCAATTCCACCCTGTCGCATCATCTCGACAAGCTCAAAGCGGAAAACCTCGTCCATGTTCAGAGAGAAAGTACCTTTCTCCGCTATACCGCAAACACTGACGCACTTCAGGAACTGCTGCAATTCCTGTATGCCGAGTGCTGCACTCGCAACAAGGCTGTGAAACCGGAAGGGATCGTTCAAATCTGTAAGTAGGAGGAATGCATGAGCGGTACGGATATTAGAGAAGTAGTCAAGGAGAAATATGGCCAGGCGGCCTTGCGAGTGAGCAGCGGCGGCAGTTCGTGTTGTGGGGCAGCTCCCGGCAGCGGTTGTGGCGACCCAATAACTTCCAATCTTTATGACCCATCCCAAGCCCAGCAGATTCCTGAAGAAGCTCTGCTAGCCTCGCTGGGCTGCGGGAATCCGACCGCACTGGCAACGCTGAATCCCGGCGAGATTGTCCTGGACCTGGGCTCCGGTGGAGGCATCGATGTGTTGCTTTCGGCAAGGCGCGTTGGTCCAACCGGCAAGGCCTACGGTCTGGACATGACAGGGGAAATGCTCGCGCTGGCCAACGAGAACAAGCGCAAGGCTGGAGTCGAGAACGTGGAGTTCCTAAAGGGCGAAATTGAACATATCCCGTTACCTGACGATTCTGTGGATGTCATCATTTCCAATTGTGTAATCAACCTTTCGGCAGATAAAGACCGAGTGTTCAGGGATGCCTTTCGTGTGCTGAAGCCGGGCGGGCGCTTTGCTGTGTCCGACGTTGTGACTCGCGGAGAGATGCCGCCCGAGATTCGCCAAAGTGTGCTTCTCTGGGTCGGCTGCGTTGCGGGTGCTCTTGAAGAGAACGAATATCGCACCAAGCTGGCGTCTGCCGGCTTTGAGAAGATTGAGATTGAACCGACCAGAATTTATCGCATAGAGGACGCTCGCGAGTTTCTTTGCGGCCAGGATATCGACGTGGATGCGATTGCGCCACAGGTGGACGGAAAATTCATGAGTGCCTTCGTGCGGGCCGTTAAGCCGCCGCGGAAGGAATCTTGCTGCGGGCCAACCTGCTGCAATTGAGGGAACGATGCCCGGACACTACAACGTCTTGTTCCTATGCACCGGAAATTCGGCCCGCTCCATCATGGCCGAGGCGATCATGAATTACAAAGGCCGACCGCACTTTACCGCCTACAGTGCTGGGAGCCATCCCTCGGGCGCAGTTCGACCGGAGGCCATCGCGGAGCTAGAGAGTGCTCATTTGCCGACGGACGGTCTCCGTAGCAAGAGTTGGGACGAGTTTGCGAAGCCCGGCGCCCCCAAGCTCGATTTCGTCTTCACGGTCTGTGACAACGCTGCGAAAGAAGTCTGCCCCTTCTGGCCAGGTCAGCCGCAGACAGCCCACTGGGGAGTTCCCGATCCGGCCGCGGTTCGTGGCATGGCAGGGGAAATCAAGCGTGCATACCGTGATGCGTTCGTGACCCTCGAACGCCGGATCGGCCTATTCCTCTGCCTTCCACTCAAGACCCTCGACGGCCTCGCACTCAAGAGGGAACTCGACAACATCGGCCAGACAATGACGCCCGCCACACAGGAATAGTGGTCCGTTTCGACGAGAGGCTAGCTTCGGTCAGCTTACTACAGCATTAGGGATCACTCATGAAGGCAAGTAGTCGTCTTAGTTTTCTCGACCGCTATCTAACGGCGTGGATCTTCGCCGCCATGGTTGCGGGCGTGGTTCTGGGCTGGCGTGTGCCCCAAGTCGTACCATTTCTGAATCGCTTCAACGTTGGTACGACTTCTATTCCGATTGCAGCTGGATTAATTTTGATGATGTATCCACCTTTTACGAAGGTGCGATATGAGAAGCTCCATGAGGTTTTTCGCGACAAGCGCGTGCTCTGCCTTTCACTTGTGCAGAACTGGGTTGTCGGGCCGATTCTGATGTTTGTTCTGGCAATCGCATTCCTGAGGGGATATCCGGAATACATGGCAGGGCTGATCATGATCGGCCTCGCACGGTGCATCGCCATGGTCATCGTGTGGAACGAACTGGCCCGAGGCGACACGGAATATGCGGCTGGCCTGGTGGCCTTCAATTCTCTTTTCCAGGTCGTCTTCTATTCCCTCTACGCTTGGGTTTTCATCACGGTCCTTCCGGCCAAGCTCGGCCTTCGGAGCACTGTCGTCAACGTGTCCATCGCAGAGATTGCTAAGAGTGTCTTCATTTACCTGGGAATCCCGTCTCTCGCAGGGTTCCTGACTCGTACCGCATTGGTTCGCGCGAAAGGCCACGATTGGTACAATCGGAACTTTGTCCCCCGCGTGGGCCCGCTGACGCTGCTGGCCCTGCTGTTCACAATTGTGGTGATGTTCTCCCTGAAGGGTGGATTCATTGTTCGCCTGCCGCTGGACGTCCTGCGCATCGCCGTTCCGCTACTGATTTACTTCGTGCTGATGTTCTTGGTGTCGTTTTACATGGGCAAGAAACTGGGCGCGGACTATGCGAAAACCACAACCTTGGCGTTTACGGCCGCCTCCAACAATTTCGAACTGGCAATCGCAGTTGCCGTCTCAGTATTTGGTATCAACTCCGGAGCCGCATTCGCGGCGGTCATCGGGCCCTTGGTAGAAGTACCCGTGATGGTGGCACTCGTCAATGTAGCCTTCTACTTTCAACGTCATTTTTTTCCCAATCCGCAACCGATCACTGCGGAGTCGGCTTGCTCACCGACTGCCCCGTAAGGATCGTTGTTGCTCGGCAGACTCTGTACTCCCTCTCCGCATATTCCCGCCACGGGTGGGCGCTGGTTCTAAGCGAGTTCGTGGCAACGTTCGGGCTCTTGTCGGTCATCCTGGGTTGTTCTAAACTGCGCTCCGCGGCCTTGCCGTTCGCTGTCGCGAGCTATATCACCTCCGCTTATTGGTTCACCGCTTCAACCTCTTTTGCGAACCCAGCAGTAACGATTGCCCGCTCGTTGTCCGACACCTTTGCCGGGATTCGACCGTCAGACGCCCCGTTGTTTATCGTGGCGCAGATTGCGGGCGCTTTGTGTGCAACCTTCTTGTTTCGTTGGCTCGCCGCGAACTTGTCAACATGCCGCGACTTTACGGAAACAGCCCACTAGAGGTCCAGGTATGCCTGCACCGAGGTCATATCCTCACCCGCGCGCACGCGAAAACCGAGGCGCTTCATGATGATCTGCATGGCTACGTTGTCGGTTAACATTTCCGCGGAGACCTGGCTTAACTTTTCATCGCGAGCGACTTCGACAACACGGCGGAGCAGTTCGTATCCCAAGCCAAGTTTCTGATAGTGGTCGGAAACCAGCACGGCGACTTCGGCCTCGTTCGTGCTATGCAATTTGCTCAGGCGCCCCACGGCTATGATGCGGCGATCTCCAGTTTCCTTATCGGTGAGTTCGGCGACGAGCGCCATTTCGCGGTCATAATCGCCGAAGCAGATTTTCAACAGGCGCTCGTGCGCTATGCGGCGGCTCAGGCTAAGAGAACAAAAGTAGCGCAAGTAGACGCTCCGGTCGGAGAGCGTTTCGTGCAGCTTAACTATGAGCGGTTCGTCCTCAGGGCGGATGGGACGGATGGTGACCTGATTTCCGTCCCGCATGGTCCAGTGCGCGACATATTGCAAGGGATAGGGGCGGATGGCGGGTTTGGGCAACTGGTTGAGATCCACCGCCGGCCCGTGCAGCACGATTCTGGCATCGAGGGCCAGCAGGCGCTCCGGGGAAGCCAGCAGAGGATTGATATCTATTTCCGCAATCGACCGTTGTTCGAGCACGAGCTGACTGAAACGGACCAGCAACTGCTCCAGTGCCACCAGGTTGACGGGCTTACGTCCGCGAACGCCCTTGAGCGCGGTGAAGATGTTGGTTTGCTCCATCATTCTCTGAGCGAGCGTGGTATTCAGCGGCGGAAGGGCAAGGGCGCGGTCGCGATACACTTCCACCAGTTGGCCGCCGGTGCCGAACAAAATTACAGGTCCAAATTGCGGATCGATGCTGCTGCCGAGGATCAGTTCGTAGCCGTCGAGCTTCACCATCGGCTGCACCGTGACGCCGGAGAATTGATTCGGTCCGGCCTTTTCGCCAACGGAAGATTGAATGGCGCGATAGGCGGAGCGCACCGCCGCTTCATCCTGCAAATTCAGTTTCACTCCGCCCACATCCGTTTTGTGCGTGATGGTCTCGGAGAAAACCTTCAGCACGGAGGGAAAGCCAAGTTCGGAAGCAATCCTGGCCGCCTCGTCTTCACTGGCCGCGACGCGCGTCTCCACCGTGGGGATGCCGTAAAGAGACAACAACTGCTTCGATTCAGGCTCGGTGAGCAGGACGCGGCCGCGGTTGCGCGCGTTCTGGACGATCTGCCCGACCTGCTTGCGGGATGCATCGTCAAGCTCGGAGTTTTCCGTGAGGGCGGGAGTTTCGTAGAGTCCGCGCAGGTTGTAGGTGTAGCGCCACATGTAGGTGAAGGCCCGGGCTGCGGTATCGGGAAAGGGAAAGGTGGGAATCCCGGCCGAATTCAGCGCCGCTTCGCCATCGGCAATGCTGTTCCCTCCCATCCAACTGGCGAGGACCGGCTTGCCATATCCTTTGGCGTAAGGTTTTAAACGTTCGGCAATCTGCAAAGGATCAGTCATGCCCTGCGGGGCAAGGATGACCAGGAGCCCATCGCTGCTGGGATCTTGGGAAGCAATTTCGAGAGCGCGCGCATAGCGCTCAGGATCGGCATCGCCGAGAACGTCAATCGGATTGTTATGGCTCCAGTGGGCGGGCAGAAACTCATCCAAGCGCTGCAGGCTCTCGGGAGATAACTCTGCGAGTTCTCCGCCATTGGCCACCAGCGAGTCGGTGGCCAGCACTCCAGGCCCGCCAGCATTGGTGAGAATCGTAAGCCGTGGGCCCTTGGGACGAGGCTGCCTGCCGAGGACCTCCGCCATGTAGAAAAGGTCCGCGATATTATGCACGCGCAAAACTCCGGAGCGGCGAAAGGCTGCGTCCAGCACTTCGTCGCTGCCGGTGAGCGCGCCGGTATGGGAAGCAGCGGCGCGCGAGGCCTCTTCCGAACGGCCAGCTTTGATTACGATGATCGGCTTGGCAAGAGTGACTTCCCGGGCCGCGGATAAGAACGGGCGCGCATCCCCCACCGATTCCATGTAGAGCAGGATGCTCTTGGTATGCGGGTCATCGCCGAAGTAGTAGATCAGATCGCCCCAACCAACATCCAGCATTGAACCGGTGGAAACGATGGCGCTGAAACCTACTTGTTCGCGGTGGCTCCAGTCGAGGATGGCGCTCAACAGCGCTCCACTTTGACTGAGAAAGGCGACGTTGCCGGCTTGCGGCGGATCTTTGGCAAAGGTGGCATTCAGCCCGATCGTCGGGTTCATGATTCCCAGGCAATTGGGGCCAATCAAGCGCAAGGAGCTGCGCTGCAACTGCTCTTTGATTTGCTGCTCGAGTGCGGCGCCCTCCGCGCCGCGCTCCTTGAACCCAGCAGAGATCACAACCGCGGATTTGGCGCCGGCATCTACACACTCGGTAATGATCTGAGGAACCGTGGCCGCCGGTGTGGCAACTACAGCCAGGTCTACCGGTTGCGGGATTTCGCGGAGGCTCTTGTAAGCCTTGAGCCCGAGCACTTCCTCATGCCTGGAGTTAACGGCATACACTTTTCCGCGAAAGGTATCGCGCAGCAGGTTCTCCAGGACGGTTCGACCCACGGTGCCGGGGCGGCTGGTGGCTCCGATGACGGCCACTGAACTGGGAGAGAACAGCGCGTCCAGGCCGCGCTTCTGCGGGGCTTCTTGAGCTTCGCCGGTAGTGTTGGTGCTATTACTCTGCAGAACTTCCATCGGACTATCCTCGGGTGGAACTCAACAAAAGCTGCCACTCCTCAACCTTACCTCCTGGGAAGCTGTTACGTCGAGGATCGCGTGGCGATAAATGTTTCGATTTTGTTCGCCGAAACGGATTCGGGACAACGATGCCGATCAGCCGATTGTGATCAGGGTGCGCGGCGTTGCTATGCGGAGGAGAAAACGGTTGCGAAGCTCAGGCTACGGGCACGGCAACCGTCACGAGTGGCTCGAAAACCTGCCTAATCGCCAGAGCACGCGACACAGCGCACAGATCCTTGGCCATGTGCAAGAGCTTGAGCGCCCGTGCCTCTTCGGCTTCGTCAAGGATCATCAGATTGGCGCGAATGGAAACTTCGGCGAAGCTGTAGGCTGCCTCGCTGCTTCTGATAAGTCCTTCCACTTCCACCTGCAGGTCGGTGTGCTCGAAATTCGAGTTTTCCGCGAGGATCCGGAATGTGGTCGTGTAGGAACTGGCGATGGCTGCCAGCAACAAATCTTCCGGCGTCCACCGGCCTTCCAAACCGCCAAGAACGGGCGGCGAGGTGAAATGAATCGCGCTGGGGGCGGCACTGGATTTTGCGATGCCGGTGCGGCCAGAGGACCACCAGGCAACCACGTAAAATCGATCCGTTTCTTCCATGATGCTTCCGCCTCTCATGTTCCTCGTTTTCCAACTCCCTGGAGCGTCAAGAGAGTTGGAAGTTTACGGTGATCGTCGTCTCCACTTCCACCGGCTCGCCGTTCAGCAGGAATGGACGGTAGCGCCACTGTTGGACGGCTTTAATGGCAGCAGGCACCAGCATGGGATGTCCGCTTACCAGCACCAGGTTTTGGATCTCGCCGGTTTTGGAAATGATTGCGCCAAGCACCACCTGCCCCTGGATGCGCGCCGATCGTGCAATCGTAGGGTAATCCGGTTGGATTTTCTGAATGAGCCGGCCTTCGGTTACGCCCTGTGAGATTCGAATGCGTTTGGGGGCCGCTGGCATTACCAATTTGGGCACGGCCGCGAGGTTCGAAGTCGCGCTGATAATTGCGCCGATTACTCCACCCGGTTGACCGCCGGGGATTCCGCCCGGAACCCCTCCGATGACTCCTCCCGTAGACAAGGCTGGGGGTGGCGCCACATCTTCTTTAATCATCTGTACTTTCTCCGGAATCCTTCCGGGAGTTCGCAACTGCCCGTTTAAGATCTCACTCTCCACACGCCGCACAACTTTCGGCGCAGCGGCGGCAGGGGGCGGGGGTGGGGGTGGGGGAGGTGGCGCCACCAAGAACGACAGCAATTGCTGCTTGGGCAGCGCGTCCGTGAACATCAGCGGTATGAGTACAGCGAGTCCCAGCAGCACACATTGCAGAATAAACGAGAATACGGTTGCCACCGTGCGCCGGCCGTGCTTCACGCCCCCCGATTCCAGCAAACAGTCTGAAAACAACGGCCTGGCTGCTGGCTGCGGTGAGGGCGGCCTCTCCGGCAAGCGCCTCGCCTCGATCGGCGGCTTAACTCTTGGCTCTTTGACTTTTGGCTCTTTAACTTTTGGCTCTTGGACCTCGGTTGCGGTGCTCATGGAACCCTCCACATGCACAGCCTCCATAACTCGCGTGCACTGTATATTTTCGTCGCAGAGCCCGGCGGAAACCATGCCCCGAGTCACTGTTTTTAGTGATCGTGATCACGGGGCAGTCAGTGATACAATTTGACTGAAAGGCGGTGCAATGCGGGCTCCCTACGGGCTGAATATCCTCGATAACTGCCTGACCTGTCCGGTGCGGGAAGAGCATGTTTTCTGCAACTTGCCGACAGCCGCCGTGCAAAAGCTTAACGACATCAAATCCACCGCGGTCTATCCAAAATCCGCCATGCTTTTTATCGAAGGCCAGCAGCCGCGTGGCGTGTTCGTGCTTTGTGCGGGGAAAGCAAAACTTTCGACGTCGTCCTCTGAAGGCAAGACCATCATCACCAAAATTTCCGAACCGGGAGATCTTCTCGGGCTCAACGCCACAATTTCCAATCGGCCTTATGAAGTCACGGCCGAGATGATTGAGCCGGGTCAGGCGAATTTTATTGCCCGCGATGCCTTACTGCACTTCATGCGGGAATATGGAGAAGTCGCAGTACGAGTGGCAGAGCAGTTGAGCCGCAATTACTACACGGCATACGAAGAGATCCGCACGCTCGGACTTGCCACGTCGCCTTCGGAGAAATTCGCGAAATTACTTCTGGGATGGTCCAATGCGACGGGCAACGGAGATCCTCTGCAGGTAAAGCTGACGCTGACGCATGAAGAAATCGCCGAGATGATCGGCACCACCCGAGAAACCGTAAGCCGGTTGTTTTCTGAATTCAAGAAGCGGCAATTGGTGCAGTTGAAGGGCGCCACGCTGTTCATCCGCAACAAGACCGCGCTGCAAAAAATGGTCAACTCCTGAAGGTCGGATTTCGGGTTTGCACAGGTCAGAATGCAACCCATCTCATAATGAGCCTACCGAGGTAAATTGGCAGGTCCCTCAGGGGCTAAAGCCCGCATTTCTTGTGGCTTTGAGAGGCACGGCTGAACAGGCTGCGGAAGGATCAGGCGAGAAGGCGAACGGAACACCTCGGGCGCTAAAGCGCGGAAACATTTTCAACGACTTAACGCCACGAGTAAGCCCATGATTATACCGTTTACAAAAGGTGCGGAGGCGGCGCATGATCAAGCCGTTTCCAAGGCTACGTCAACGGGAGCCACGAATGACAATCGCATTAGGGCTGCGGTGTATCGATGGGCTTGTGTTATGTGCGGATTCTCTCGAAGAGGACGGTATTACAAAGCGGCATGTGGATAAATTATGGACGTATGAGGTGCAAGACAATTGGGGTATTGCTATTGCCAGCGCCGGGGAGGCCGATCTAGCCGATAGTTTTACCGATGGGTTGAAAGACATTTTGGGGAACAGCGATTTCGATGAAGTAAAACTACTGTCGAAGTTAAAAACCGCGCTTAGAAGTGTACGTCTGTCATACCCCGATTCAGAGTTCGGTTTTCTTGCCGCCGTTTTTGGCGTCCCAACCCTTTACTCCAGACTCTTTCGGGTTCTGGATCAAAGCTCGCATCTTGGCCCCGTAAGGCATTATCAGACCTTAGGGACTGGCGGAGCGTTGGCAACGTTTCTTGCTTCCCAACTCTTCAGCATATCTATGTGTGTCAAAGAAGGGGTGCGTCTTGGCGCATTTATTGTGGCGCGGGTGAAGGAGTGTACCAACGGTTGTGGAGGGCCAACAAGCATAATCTCGTACGGCGGCGGTGAAACGGGTGATAGCATGATGAGTTTTAGGCTCTGGACGCAAGAAGAGATAAAGGCCGTCGAAACTGAGTTGTCGGGCCAGAAATTGAGGGATTCCTTGCGGCAGTTCTGGAAAGAGAACAACCCCACTCCTAGATTTGAGCTTGCCTATACGGAACTGGGAGGCAAGTCACGTTGGGTTAGAACGGCGCGATTGAACACTAAGCCGTGAGATTTTCAAAGGAACGGATCAGCAGTGACCTTACTCGCGCCCTTCCCGTTCGTGGAGAGTTTGAGTTTTCCCGCAAGCTGTTGAAGCCGTGCCCTACCCAAAAACAATTTATAAGATAGCTTCCGGCCTGAGGCCGCCACGACAGCGTTGGATTTGACTATTGCCCACTTGAGTTTTCTGTCCCTCCGCTACACAGGGTCAAAACCGGGCATTTGGCATGGCACAGCACTTCATGGGTGAGATCCCACGGCATATGCGCGGTTACCCGTGGGACAGACGTTCGGTTCACACCCATAACGATTAACTCAATGCGGTGTGCTGCAGCTGCGTCCAGGATCCCTTCCGGCAGGAAATCCAATCCGACCAGGTATTCCGGTTCGACCGCCAGTTTCGTTTTTGGGGGAAGCAATTCTTTTAATTTCTTCATGCTTTCGACTCGCATGGTGCGCTGCCATGTCGTAAATTCCTCGGCAGCGTAAGCCGACGGTCCGTAAGCTGCCGGTCCAAGATCGGCGCCCGGCATCGGTGGCACCATGTGCAGAAGGAGAAGCTTCGCCCGGTAATCTTCCGCCAGAGACAAGGCGTACGGAAAGGCTCTGTTGGAGGCTGGGCCGAAATCGGTTGCAAAAAGAATGCGCCTGAAATTGGCCGCGCCAGAGTCGGCTGGAGGAACGTTAGGGCCAACTGTAAGGACCGGGCACGAAGCCAAGTGCAAGACTTCCTCCGCGACCGAACCTAATGCCAGCTTCTTCAGTCCGCCGCGTCCGCGCGTGCCCAGGACCAACAAATCAATGCTCTCGCGTTGAATTTCCCAGGCAAGAACATCCCATACGTCGCCTCGTTCCAGGAGCAGGCAATGCCTCACATCCTTAATCCCAGTTTCCTCGCCCAGGCGCTTCATCTGTTCTTCCGCTTCGAGTCTGCGGCTGTCCAGTTCACGGGGTAACGGGCCGATGGGGATTCGGTCGTGCGGCTCCGCCGGGATTGCGTGTACGACAGAGAGCGCAGAGCCGTACTGGCGCGCGATCGCGATAGCAAAATCGAGCGCTCGCTGGGAAGCTTCCGAGAAATCTGTGGCGATCAAGACATGCTTGAATGCCACACTCTTCAGATTGGGTAGCAGTGCAGTTGCCGGCATAGGTACCTCCTTCGCGGTTTCAGTCACATGCAACTAAGACGACTCGTCGATACTCCCGACGGTAATGCTCCGATTCCGTTGCTGACTCTGCTTCTCTGACAGGTCTTGTAGAGGAACCACCATGATTCCGGCGGCGTGAGAAATAATGGTCATCTTGCTCGAGCACTGGGCACAAAGCCAGAAGCGCTCATGCATCGATGCCCACTGACTGCTAGCGTTTTCTGGATCGCTTGGTCCGGCTGCTATATGAAAAATTGTGCCTTCGTGCAAGTAGCGGAAAGTGGCCGAGCAGGAGGGATTCGCGCACTTTGACACCATAGCCGCCTCCATTGCGCGTCTCCAAGGTCAGGAGCCATTCGCCCTGGATCGATGCAATTTGGCCTGCGAGCCCTGGTAATGACCGTACTACCGGATCCGCGAAGATAAAGTGACTAGAAGCACAGTTGAAGGTGACTTTCGTCACGATCAAAAGCCCCTGTCCTGCGACCCGGCAGTCGAAAAACTCAGGGACAGTCCGCAGTGACCGATATCACAATCAGACGTGCCCCCTGTCATAGCTGTAACGCCGGCTAAGGTCGAAGATTCAAGTAGTTAAGGAGGGGCATCAATGTTACTCGCATATAGGCTTCTCCGGTTGGTTGAGACGCACTCGGATGCGCTGGCGGCGGGTCTTCTGGAGAAAACGAGCCACTCGCCCCTGTTGCCCAGCTACACCCACGTGCCACCCGAGGAACTCAGAGAACGGGTTCACGAAATCTATCAGCATTTGGCGGAGTGGCTGCTCGGCAAAGGCGACATGGATGTCGAAAAGCGCTACCTGGAGATTGGCGCAAAGCGCGCCCACCAGGGCGTGCCACTGAGTGAACTCATTTGGGCGATCATCCTGACCAAGCACAACCTGTGGGATTTCCTGAAACGAGAAGCGGTTCTGGATCGACCGGTGGAAATTGCCGGCGAGCTGGAAGTGGAAGAGTTGGTGGATCAGTTTTTCGACCGCGCAATTTATTACGCGGCCGTAGGTTATGAGCAGTCTTCCGTGTTGGCTGGAGCGGAGCCGGCGCGGAAAATGAGATCGGTGGGATAGTACAGAACTGGGGGAAGGATGTCCTGGGAACTCGATTACAAGCTAAAGTTGAAAACGCCCGATGAGGCGTTGCGTTGTGTGCAGTCGGGAATGCGGGTCTACATTCAGCCCGGTTGCGCCGAACCTGAGACGTTGGTAGAGGCGCTCATGCGCCGCGCTCCCTTCGTGGAGGACGTGGAAATCGTTCACATGATGACCATGGGAGCGGCTCCCTATGTGGCTCCGGAGATGGTGGGGCACTTCCGGCATAACGCAATGTTTATCGGTCCCAATGTGCGCGAGGCCATCAACGAAGGCCGGGCCGACTACACTCCGATCTACCTGAGTGAGATTGAAAACCTGTTCGAGAGCGGCGCCATGCCGATTGACGTGGCCCTGCTGGAACTGTCTCCTCCCGACCCGCACGGATTTTGCAGCTTCGGCGTGGGTGTGGATACGTCGCTCACTGCAGCCAAATGTGCCGGCTACGTGGTGGCGCAGATCAACGATCAAATGCCGCGCACCTTCGGAGACAGTTTTATTCATGTGAGTGAGCTGGATGCCGTCGTGGATTCCTCCCGGCCCCTGTGCCCCATGAAGCTGCCCCAAGCCACCGAGATGCACAAGGCCATTGCCCGCGAAGTCGCAGGCTTGATTGAGGACGGGGCCGTACTGCAGACTGGCATCGGCGGAATCCCGGATGCGGTGCTCCCGTGTCTCGTGGATCGCAAGGATCTCGCGGTCCACAGTGAACTGGTGTCCGACGGCGTGATTCCTTTGATCGAAGCGGGCGTGATCACGGGGGCGCGCAAGAACTTCAAGCCCCGGAAGATCATCCTGGGATTTGCCATTGGGACGAAGCGGTTGTTCGACTTCGTAGACAACAATCCGATATTTGAGTTCCATCCCACGGCCTATAGCAACGATCCCGGACTGATTGCCCGAAACGACAACATGGTGGCGATCAATTCCGCGCTGCAGGTCGATCTCACCGGTCAGGTCTGCTCCGATTCGATCGGAAACCAGTTCTATAGCGGCATTGGCGGGCAAGTGGACTTCCTACGCGGAGCCTCGCGCTCCAAGGGAGGAAAACCGATCATCGCCATTTCGTCCACCGCAAAAGATGGCGCCATCTCGCGGATCGTGCCCATGTTGAGCCCCGGCGCGGGCGTGGTGACTTCGCGCGGGCTGGTCCGTTACGTGGTGACCGAATACGGGGTGGCGTATCTGCACGGCAAAACCATCCGGGAGCGGGCGCAGGCGTTGATCGACATTGCACACCCCAAGTTTCGCGAAGAGCTTTATCAATTTTGCGAGAAAACCAAATGGCTGCAGCGCCCTTTAGCTGCGGAAACAGCAGTGACGAGGTGAAACATGGCAGGGCAGGCGCGCGGTAAAGTCACGGTGGATGTTGAGGAATGCAAAGGATGCGGGCTATGCGTGGAGTCCTGTCCGCCCAAGTGCCTTGAACTGTCGCCGGAGTTGAATGCGTACGGGGCTCATCCGGCGCACTACACCGGAGAGGACTGCACCGGTTGCGGAATCTGCTTCTATTGCTGTCCGGAACCGGGCGCGATTACGGTATACCGCATAAAAGCTAAAGGAAAAGCGATTGCGGCGACCCACGGAGGCGAGTATGCGACAGCTCTGTAAAGGCAACGTGGCGGTGGTGAAGGGCGCGATCCTGGCGGGATGCCGCGCCTATTATGGATATCCGATTACTCCGGCGAGCGAAATCGCGGAGGCAGCCGCGCTTTATTTCCCGCAGGTGGGCGGAACGTTTCTGCAGGCGGAGAGCGAAGTCGCCGCCATCAACATGGTCTATGGAGCGGCAGCAGCCGGGCTCCGCGTCATGACTGGATCATCCGGTCCCGGCCTTAGCCTGATGCAGGAAGGTATCTCCTATCTGGCGGGCGCGGAACTGCCGTGTGTGATCGTGGATGTAATGCGCGGCGGACCGGGACTGGGCAACATCGCGCCGGAACAGAGCGACTATTTCGCCATGGTGAAAGGCGGCGGCCATGGCAACTACCGGAACATTGTGCTGGCGCCCGCGTCGGTGCAGGAGATGGCCGAGTTCACCATGCTGGCATTCGATCTCGCGGACAAATACCGCAATCCCGCAGTGGTGCTGACCGACGGCTTCGTCGGGCAAATGATGGAGCCGCTCGATCTGGAATACCGCGAGATTCAGCCGCCGGAAAAACCATGGGCGGTAAAGGGTACGCCAGAAACGCGAGCTAACGTGGTGAGTTCCATCTACCTGGAAACCGATGTATTGGAAGAGCATCAGCGCAAAATGGAGGCCAAATACATTCGAGCGCAGGAAGCCGAGCCGCGCTGCGAGCTTTGCCGCACGGAAGACGCCGAAGTGCTGCTGGTCGGGTACGGCATTGTGTCGCGAGTATTGCTCTCCACGGTCGAGGCGCTGCGTAAAGATGGCGTAAAAGCTGGGCTGTTCCGTCCCATCACACTGTGGCCCTATCCGTCGAAGGCTCTGGTGAAAGCGGCACGGCAGGTGGAAAAGGTGATCGTCGTCGAATTGAGCAATGGACAAATGGTGGAAGACGTGCGCCTGGCGCTGAACGGCAAAGTGCCGGTGGAGTTCTACGGGCGCGGGGGCGGCAATGTACCCTCGGTCGCAGAGTTGCAGCAACAGGTGTTGACACGCATGGATGTGGCGGCTGAGGCCAGTCCCGCCGAGGAGTTGGTGGAAGGATAACGAAAATGCCGAACGAAAGCGTGACCAGCGCGGTGGATCCCGAAGTTATGAGCGAAGGTAAATCCGAAGTTGCGTCCGAGGCCAGCCTCGAAGTTAACGACAACGGATATGAAACAGTCCACTCCAAGTCGCCGCTGTTCTATGACCTTTACGAGCGCAAATCGGAACTGCAGCACCAGACCCACTACTGTCCGGGCTGCGGCCACGGAGTGGCGCACAAGCTGATTGCCGAGGCGCTGCAGGACTTGGGAGTGCAGGATAAAACCATTTTCGTAAGTCCCGTCGGCTGCTCGGTATTTGCCTACTACTATTTTGATGTCGGCAACGTGCAGGCCGCGCACGGCCGTGCTTCGGCTTGCGCGACGGCTATTAAACGATCATGTCCGGATAAGATCGTCATTTCTTACCAGGGAGACGGAGACTTGGCGGCGATCGGCACCGCCGAGATTGTTCATGCCGCCAACCGTGGGGAAAAGATCACTGTCTTTTTCGTGAATAACGCAATCTATGGCATGACCGGTGGACAGATGGCCCCGACTACTCTTGTGGGGCAGAAAAGCACAACTTCGCCGTGGGGCCGAAGGCCCGTGAATGAAGGCTTTCCGCTGCACATGGCCGAACTGCTCGCCACACTGGAAGCGCCGGCATACATCGAGCGGGTGGCGCTTTCGGATAACAAGAACATCATGAAGGCGCGGCGGGCGATCCGCAAAGCGCTCGAGCTGCAGCGGGACGGTGCGGGCTTTTCGTTTGTCGAAATCCTGTCACCGTGTCCGACGATTTGGGGCAAAGATCCGGTGGAAGCGCGGCGCTGGGTTCTCGAAAAGATGACGCCGACTTTTCCGCTGAATGTTTTCCGCGACCGCCGGCCGGAAATTCCCGCAGGCACAGAGCCGCCGCAAAGAACCGTCGCCGATGTGCTTGAGATCGCTCCCAAAGACCGAGCGCACGATGCTTCCAAAGCCAACCACGCGCATCGCTTCAAAGACGTCACAATCAAGATTGCCGGCTTCGGCGGACAGGGCGTGTTGCTGCTCGGCCAACTCCTCATCGAAATGGGGATGCGCGAAGCGCTGGAAGTGAGCTGGCTGCCCTCGTATGGGCCGGAGATGCGTTCTGGCAGCGCGCACTGCCATGTATGTTTATCGAAGGAACGGATCGGGTCGCCGCTGGTCTCGCGTCCCGATGTACTGGTGGCCATGAATGAGTTCTCGCTGCGGAAGTTTGCCCATGAAGTGCCGAGCGGCGGCCTCATCCTCTACAACGGCGCCAGCTTTCCGGCTGACTTTACCGCCCCCGGCGTGCAACTGGTCGCGATTCCGGCCGCGGAGATGGCCGACAAGCTCGGTTCCACCAAGGCCACGAACATAGTGATGATGGGCGCGCTGCTGGAAGAGACCGAGTGTCTGGCTCCTGGAACGGCATTGAGCGTCCTGGAAGATAGAGTGAAGAAACTCGACCTGCTCGAAATCGATCGCAAGGCGCTCACCGCGGGCCGCCTGTTTATCGATGACCAGGCGCACGTTGGTGCGGTCAGCCAGCCAGATGGCTTCGCCTAGACTCGCAGCGGGTCGCATCCAGACTGCACGGAGGCTGCAATGTCCACGGCACATGCGCCTGAATTTCTCCAACGCCGCTCCGGAGCAGATACGGGAGGGGATCGGACGGTTGGCTACCGCGGTCAAAAGCCGCATGCAGGCTACCTCGGCACGATTGGAGCTGCCGGTGGGAGTGTAGAAGCTACCTCTCAAATGGGCTGACGAACGCCCTATTCTCAACAGCATAATGCGAACTGCCCGGCTATGCGATATCATTCAGCCAAGGGCTGGCACATGAATAAGCTTGCCGCAGTTGCTCTCCTGTGTGCGTCTGCAATGCCCCTGGCCGCGCAGACCAAGGTTCTCGTGGTTAAGAACCGAATCTCCTCCAGCGTCACGTTCGACGATGCCCGCAATTTTGCGCTCCCGACCGCTTGCGATGAGCAAGGACGGTCTTACGTGAAACTAGTCAAGCCGGGTCCTGGAATGGCCGGTCCGCTGCTCCGCTTGTCGGGCAAGGGCGTGCTCGAAACGGAGTTCGATACGTCGGGAGCTGTAGTCAACGTCTACGCCGTGCGGCCCAATGGCGGCGTCGCCATGGTGCACTTGGAGGGAGCGGCCAAGGTCGTCGACAATTTCGGGCCCGATGGGAAGCGTGAATCGACGGTGCGGCTTGAGCGTCCGCCGACAGCCTTTTTTCCCACGCAAATTGCAGTATTTCGCTCGGGCGAGATGCTGATTGCGGGCCTGCAGTATCACCCCGGGTACAAGGCATCGACAGCGATTTACGATCCAACTGGACATCTTGTGAAGCAGTTCGCGTTGGATGGAGACGCGGAGATCGAGCACGCGATCGAGGCCGGCGATGCCAGATATACTCGCGCTCCGGGGCAGGGCAACGTGCCGGTCTCGCGCTCGGTGGCGATTGCCGGAGACGATGGTTTCGTGTATCTGATGAGAGCAACGTCGCCAGCTACGGTGCATGTGATTTCGGCTGCCGGTGACGTGGTCCACAAAATTGTGGTGAGCGCACCGACAGACACGGGATTGCTAGCGTTCGGAATCCGAGTTGTCAAGAACAAACTGGCTGTCGAGTTTTACCGCAGTTGTGAAGGTCCTCTTTATCTCGGCTGTCAAGGCAGAGTCTATACCGTTGTGGATGCCACGACGGGCCAGAGACTTGCCGACTATGAAGCGAAAGAGGAGGCGGCCGGCCCGATTGCATGCTACGCTCCCGACCCGGACCGCTTCTTCACATTTTGGATCCCACCGGACCGAAATCGCTTAGAGATAGTCGAGGCAGCGACGAAGTGAAGCTCATCCATTTCGCCAGCAACTGCGTGAGTCGTTGGGAGGTAATCAAGAGGGCAGTTCTTCAACTACCCTCCCGCGCGGTTTTTGCACCCCGCCGCCCCTACTCCAGCACAAAAATATTCTTGCCCGCGCACATCTCTTTCAGCACCTTCGGCCACACTGTGACGCTGACTTCGCCGAGATGGGCTTTGCGGAGCAGCAGCATCAATGTCCGCGATTGGCCGATTCCTCCCCCGATCGAGAGCGGAATCTCGTTATTCAGAATCGCCTGGTGATAGGGCAGTCGCATAAAGTCCAGTTGCTTGGACAGCGTGAGCTGCTTCTTTAGAGTCTCGGCCGTCACACGGATGCCCATCGACGTCAGTTCATGGCGCCGCTTGGTTACGGAGTTCCATACCAGGATGTCGCCATTCAGACCATGCGTGTCTTTGCCGGTCTGATCGTGGGTGTCGGTGACCCAGTCGTCGTAATCGGCGGCGCGCATCTCGTGGGGATAGCCATCCTTCAACGGCCAGCCAATGCCGATGATGAAGACTGCGGGATACTTTTGCAGCACGGCGGTCTCGCGCTGTTTGCGCGGCAGGTCGGGATACATGTCGAGAATTTCCTCGGCATGTAGGAAGACCAACTCCTCGGGCAGGTCGGGATAGCGATAGTCCTTCAATTGCGGGAACAGGGACTGGGCAAACTTCTCGGCTCCGACGATCACCTTCCAGATCTTGCGGACCGTCACCTTCAGGAAGTCAAGATTACGCTGCTCGCTGACGATGACGCGCTCCCAGTCCCATTGATCGACGTAGGCGGAGTGGTCGTGATCGAGGAAATAATCCTTGCGCACGGCGCGCATATCGGTGCAGATGCCCTCGCCAACTTTGCATTCGAATTGCTTGAGCGCAACGCGTTTCCATTTAGTCGCGGCCTGTACAATTTGTGCGTCGATGGGATGCAGGTTGCGATCATTCGAAATGTGGAACTGCACCGGCGTGCGCGAGCCATCGCGATCCAGCATATCGTTGACGCCGCTCTCCACATCCACGATGAGCGGAACCTCGACCATCATCAGATTGAGTTCCTGGCACAGGTTATCTTCGATATAGCGTTTCACCTGGAAGATTGCCTGCTGCGTCTCTTTCGGGGTGAGCAACGAGCGGTAGCCGCGCGGCAGAATTTTTTCCAATTCCTTGTAGTCGCCGATTCCCGGTCCAGCCAGGTCGGCTTGTTTATCTTTATTCTGATCCAGCACAAGCGTACTCATGTAATTTCTCCTTTGCGGATGAATGCTGCGCTGCCGTTTCGACACGCGGCCTGGCGAGACTTTGGATTAAGAGAGGGACGATGCGGCGGATCTTGGAGCGCGAAGCGCGCGCTTTGATCCCAAATTCGGGCGTATCATGCTCCAGAACCGACGCGACGTCTAGCGGAACCCGGTCCAGCAGAATCCCGTCGAGGCCGGGGAAGGCCAATACGAGCAGAGCCATCATGAGCACCGGCAGCTTCACCTCGCTCTCTTTCATTGTTTCTTCTGGAATGCCGGAAATGCTGTGACCGCCGTCACCTGCCGATGTGTTCCAGCGGGCTTCCGCTACTTCGCTGGGACCCGGTTACCTTCGGCCGGAGTCACGATTGTGGGTGACCTGGATCACTGCGCCTTTTACCGCCAATGTTGAAACTCTCAATAGGCAACGCTCCGGTTGCTGAGTTCTTTTACATAAAGTCTTGGAAGCGTTTCGGTCTCAGTGTTCACTTCCGCAACGAATGCAGGTAGGGAATGCGGGGCAGAATCGCTGCTTTCATCGGGTTGCGAAAATATACAAGGAGAAGAAACGAAATCATGAAGACCACAAAGCTGGTTATGCTGGTAATGACCATCGCGGTAGGGCTGTTCATCCTGATTCCCAATCTGTCATGGGCAGCCGATGACGGAGCCTCACTGTACAAAGCAAAATGCGCCGCCTGCCACGGAGCGGACGCAACGGGCAAGCCCGCAGCCAAGATTCCCAGCCTGGTTTCCGACGAGGCGAAGAAAGCCTCCGATGACGAACTGGCCAAGGACGTGGCAGAGAAAGCGAAGCACCCGGCAACAATCAAGAGTCTGGCTCCTGACCAAGTGAAGTTGATTGTCACCTACATCCGTAGCTTACAGAAGTAGCTGTAGCCATTGGCCGTTCTTTTTGTGCATCCGCCGCCGGCATGAAAGTGCGGGCGGCGGCGAAAAGGCGTGAGGCAGTATGACGATGTCCGGCCCAATTCGGCGGACGGAACTCCAAACTTGCCGATTCGTTGCCAGCCGGCAATCTCCTCCCTTATTCGTTTCGCCAGATGGAACGGCCAGCCGGGTTCCGGATGCTCACCACTCCGGACCCGGCCATTTTTTCGGGTCAGCCCGCCAAGGGCGTTCTGCACACTTCCCACCACAATTCCGTGAGCACACGCACTCTTACTTAATTTCTATGGAACGGAAGGCCTGCTGGGAAGCGGCAAGGAGTAATTCCCATGAGCAAGGCCCTGTTGTACGACGCAACGATGTGCATTGGCTGCAAGCAGTGCGAAGTCGCATGCGCGCAGCAGAACAAGCTGCGGTATGACGATCAAGTAGCAGCCGAGGCGGTGCAATCCGAGCATAAATATACCGTCGTCATGACCAAGGACGACAAGTTCATGCGCCGGCTGTGCATGCACTGCGAGCATCCCGCTTGCGCTTCGGCTTGTCCGGTTGGAGCCTTCCATAAGACAAAGGAAGGTCCGGTCGTATACGACGTCTGGAAGTGTATTGGTTGCCGGTATTGCATGGTGGCGTGCGCCTTCAACCAGCCGAAGTACGAATGGGGATCACTGAATCCACGGGTCCGCAAGTGCATTATGTGCCCGGACCGCGTGGTCGCCGGCAAGCAGACGGCATGCGCCGAGATCTGTCCCACGGGCGCCACCAAGTTCGGGGACCGCGACGACCTTATTAAAGAGGCGCAAGGCCGTCTCCGCGACAACCCATCGAACTACCAGCCTCGTATTTACGGCCTTCACGAAGTTGGCGGAACCTGCGTTCTGATTCTTTCCAGCGTGAATGTGGAAGAGTACGGCTATCCCGCCTCGGCAAAAATCGGCGACACTCCGATACCGGAATACACAGGGCGAGTGATGTCGTGGATTCCAGACTTTATCCCGGCGTGGTCGCTGGTGTTGGGCGGCATTTATTGGATTTCGCATCGCCGCGAAGAAGTAGCTGCCGCCGAAGCGGATGAAGAAAAGAACGGGAGCGCGCGATGAAGATCAAACTGACCTTCTGGAGGGTTGTATTTCTTGTGATTATGGCCATGGGCTTGTACTCCGCATTTGTCCGCTATTTCCATGGCCTGGGCGCGGTGTCAAACATGTCGGACCAGTTCCCCTGGGGGCTCTGGATCGGCTTCGACTGCCTGTGTGGGGTCATGCTGGCGGCGGGCGGTTTCTGCATTGTGGGTGCCGTCTACCTGTTCAACGTCAAGCGGCTGCACAGTGTTATGCGCCCCGCGGTGTTGACTGCGTTCCTGGGCTACTTGCTTTTCATCGTTGGGCTGCTGTTCGACCTTGGGCGTCCCTGGTACATCTGGCATCAGCTCATCTACATGAACCCGCACTCGGTCATGTTCGAGGTGGGCATGTGCGTGATGACCTACACCACAGTGCTCTTCTTCGAATTCCTTCCCAGCGTATTCGAGCGCTTCAATCTCAAGACTCCCATCAAGTGGATTAAGAAGATTTACCCAGTGCTGATCGTTTTGGGCATCCTGCTCTCCACCCTGCATCAGAGTTCGCTCGGATCGCTCTATCTGATCATGCCGAGCAAGCTGCATCCGTTCTGGTACACGCCTGCCCTGCCGTTTTTCTTCTTCGGCTCCGCGATTGCGGTTGGCTTGGCCATGACGATCTTCGAATCCACGCAGAGCGCAAAAGCCTTTGGCCGTCATCTTGAACTGCCGGTTCTGGTCGAACTTGGCGGCGCCTTGCTGGTAGCTCTCTGGGTGAATGCCCTGCTCCGCTTCGAAGATTACTACCATCGCGGAATGTTGGGACAGATCCTCAAACCCAGCTACGAAGCGTATTTTCTGTGGCTCGAATTGACGCTGGCATTCGTGATTCCAATTACCATGCTCAGCTTCAAGAAGGTCAGGCTATCGCCAAATGGTCTGTATCTAGCCTCCGTCATCAGTCTGCTGGGATTCATCACCAACCGCCTCAACGTCAGCCTCACCGGCTTTGAAACTTACGTTGGGCATCACTACATGCCGAAGTGGACGGAGTTTTCCGTAACTCTGATGATTATCGCGATGGGCTTCGCCCTGTTCGGAGCGGCGGTCAAGTACCTGCCTATTTTCCCCGAAGAAAAACGCGCACTGAAGCCCGCAGTGGCCACCGAACGCGGGCGAGAGGTTGCTACAGCGGTATTAAGCCATGCCGGAGATTGAGCCAATTCGCGCCGATTTGGGATGGAAGCGGCTGACCCACAGCATCAGTGCGAAATTGATCGGGTCTCTGCTGGCAGTCATGGTCGTCATCTTTGCTCTCCTCGGATATTTGAATATCCGATTGCACCGCCAACACCTGGAAGCGGCCACCCTGGCCAGCGCCGAGCGGGTCAGTGATGTAATCAAGAGCAGCACCACGTACTACATGCTGCGCAACGATCGCGAGGGTCTCTACCACGCCATCCGAACCATGGCGGAAGAACCCGGCGTGATCAAGGTACGAATCCTTGACCAGGAGGGGCGGGTCAGCTATTCCACGGACCCCGCCGAAGTGAGCCATGTTCTCGACAAGACGGCCGAGGCCTGCTACGGCTGCCACAATCAGGCTCAGCCCTTGGCGCGGCTGAATCGTCCTGACCGCTTTCGCATTTATCGCAACGGTGGCGGGCACCGGGTGCTGGGAATTATCACTCCCATCGAAAATCAAGCAAGTTGCTCCAATGCCGACTGCCATGCCCACCCTGCCAGCCAGCAGGTTCTGGGTGTGCTGGACACCAATCTTTCGCTGGCGAAAGCTGACGCGCAACTTGCGGTCAGCAGCACCCGCATGTTCTTTTACACGGCGGGTGCGATGCTGCTGGTGGCGATATTGAGCTGGCTATTCGTGTGGCGAGTGGTTGGCAAACCCATCAAGGCACTCGAGAAAGGCACGGAACATCTTTCCCAGGGGGAGCTTGGTTACCAAATCGACGTGCGATCCCACGACGAAGTGGGGGACCTGGCTCATTCCTTCAACGGAATGAGCCTGCAGCTGCGCGCGGCGAATGAAGAAATCGTGACCTGGGCGAAGACCCTCGAAGATCGCGTCGACGAGAAGACCAGAGAATTGAGAAGCGCCCACGAACACATGCTGCACGTGGAAAAGATGGCCTCTCTGGGTAAGATGGCGGCGGTGGTGGCGCACGAGGTGAACAACCCGCTCTCCGGCATTCTGACCTATGCCAAGCTGCTCCGGAAGTGGGTGGGGTCGGGCCAGGCCGAGCATGAGAAGCGCGAAGAGGCAATGGAATGCCTGGATCTGATCGCCACGGAAAGCCGGCGCTGCGGCGAACTGATCAAGAACCTGCTAAGCCTTTCGCGCACCTCGCCCATGAACGTTCAATCGACCGATCTGCATGCGGTCATCGATCGCAGCTTGCTGCTGGTGCGGCATCAACTGGAACTGGGCGGAATCGAGCTGCAACTGAAGGTCGCGGAGAATCTGCCGCGGGTGCCCTGCGATCCCGCGCAGATCGAACAAGTGCTTATCGCTCTGGTCATGAATGCCATCGATGCCATGCCTCGCGGAGGAAATCTCTGGCTCGACGCCCGCTTGAGTGACGATGAAACAGAAATCGAGATTCGGGTTCGAGACGATGGAGCGGGCATCGCACCGGACTTCCTGCCGCATCTTTTCGAACCTTTCTTGACGACAAAAGAAACCGGCCACGGAGTTGGACTGGGCCTGGCCATCAGCCGCGGCATTGTGGAGCGGCATGGCGGGCGCATCGAGGTCAAATCGGAGTTGGGCCGGGGAACGACCTTCATCATAACCCTGCCAACTCAAGCGGTGGATGCTGCGCTGGCGCCGGTCAGCGCCGGGAATTCAGTGACGAATACGAGGTGATTGCAGTGAGCACACAGGGAAAACTGCTGATCGTGGACGACGAACTGAGCGTGCGCGACTCGCTGGGCAAATGGTTTCGCGAAGAAGGCTATGAAGTAGCCACGACAGAAAACGCCAGCGACGCGCTCACCCGGCTGGCGCAACAACGCTGGGATGCGGCCCTGGTCGATATCAAAATGCACGGCACGGATGGGATCGAACTGCAGCGCCGTATGCACGAAGTCGATCCCGAGCTGATCGTGATCATGATGACCGGCTATGCCTCCGTGGAAACCGCCGTCGCGGCGCTGAAGAATGGCGCATACGACTATGTGACCAAGCCTCTTGACCCGGATGAGATCGCGCATCTGGTGAAGAATGCGCTGGCGCATAGGCGCACGGCGCAGGAGAACGTACTGTTGCGCGAAACCGTGGCGGAGGTTGCACGTCCGGGAGAACTGATCGGCCAAAGCGCCGCCATGCGCAAGATCTTCGATGCCATTGAGACGGTCGGTCCCACCGACGCGACGGTGCTGATCACCAGCGAGAGCGGTACCGGCAAGGAATTGTTGGCGCGCGCAATTCATCAGGCCAGCCCGCGGAGATTTCATCCTCTGGTGGTAATTCATTGCGGAGCGTTGACCGAAACGCTTTTGGAAAGCGAACTCTTCGGGCACGAAAAAGGCGCGTTCACCGGCGCGCAGTATCGCAAGAAAGGCAAATTCGAAATCGCCGAAGGTGGGACGGTTTTCCTGGACGAGATTGGCGACATCTCCCTTAAGACGCAAACCGATCTGCTGCGCGTGCTGCAGGAGCGCGAAATCACTCGCGTGGGCGGCAACCAAATCATCAAGGTAGATTTCCGCTGTATCGCCGCCACCAACAAGGATCTGGAAAAACTGATCGAGGAAGGCAAGTTCCGTCCCGACCTTTTCTACCGGCTCAACGTCTTCCGCATCGAACTGCCGCCACTGCGCGAACGCCGCGAGGACATTCCCCTGCTCGTGGATCACTTCGTCCGCAAGCTCTCTCTGGCCATGAACAAACGCATGACACGCGTTTCGCCTGCGGCCATGAACCTGTTGCAGCAGCAGCCCTGGCTGGGCAACGTTCGTGAGCTGGAAAACGCGGTCGAGCGCGCCATGGTTGTGGGACAGGAGCCGGAGCTGCACGAGCAGGACTTCATCTTCAAGCCACAAAGCGTGTCGAGTTCCAACGGATCGAGTAGGACCCTGGACGACATGGAGCGCGCCCACATTCTGCGCGTGGTGGAGGAGTGTGGAGGCAATCAGAGCCATGCCGCGGAAATACTCGACATCGATCGAGTCACGCTTTATCACAAGCTGAAGAAATATGGCTGGACTCGCAATTCGCTTGATCGAGATAAGAAGGCGGATGAAGTCGCCCGATGAAGGCACGCGATGAAGCTCCTGCACCTGCTGCCGATCGGGAAAGTGGATGACGGGCTGCTGAAGGATCTTTGTCCCGCCATCGAAGATATTCTACACGTCCCCTGCAAAGTTCTTCCGGTCCATCTGGATCCGGAGTTCGCCTTTCACGGAGAGCGGCAGCAATATCACTCGTCGGAAATTTTGCAGCGCATGCAGAGTTTTCTTACCGCGGATACCTGGCGGATGCTGGGCGTCGGGGCCGTGGATATGTACATCCCGATTCTGACTTTCGTTTTCGGCGAGGCGCAAATGGGTGGCCCCTGTGCGGTGGTCTCGGCGCACCGGCTGCGCCAGGAGTTCTACGGATTGCCCTCCGACCGCAAACTGTTTCGCCAGCGGCTGATCAAGGAAGCGGTCCACGAAGTGGGACACACTCTGCACTTGACTCACTGCGATGACTACCGGTGCGTTATGGCATCGTCCCATGCCGTGGAGTGGATCGACCTGAAGGAAAGCGCGCTGTGTGCGTCCTGTCAGAGTGCGGTAACGCCGGCGACGCAAGTTGCGCCAGCGCGAAGGTGACTTCCTGAGGTTCGCGTGCAGGACTTTGAATATTCCCCCTTTTGATGATATAGTGATATCACTATATGGCTGATCGCCTATGACCGATAAACCGACTTTGAGGCAGGTGATCTGGGTCGGATCGAGCCGTAAGGATTTGCGGGATTTCCCGGCACCTGTCCAGGATCATGCGGGTTACGCCCTGTATGTCGCGCAGCGAGGCGGCAAGCATCGTGATACGAAGACGCTGAGCGGCTTTGGCGGGGCAGGAGTCGTGGAGATCGTGACGGACTATCGCAGCGACACGTTCCGCGCCGTATACACCTTGAGATATGCCGGCGCGGTGTACGTCCTGCACGCCTTCCAGAAGAAATCGAAGACCGGACGGGAAACACCGCGCCGGGACATGGAGTTGATTAAGCAACGACTGCGCGAAGCCGAACAGATTGCAAGGGAGACGAAGGCATGAGCAACAAGAAGGGATACGAAACTGGAAGCGGCAATGTGTTCAAGGACATCGGCGTGCCGAACGCGGAGGAGCATTTAGTCAAGGCGCAGCTTGTATTCAAGATCGACCGGATTATGAAGGATCGCGGGCTGAAACAGGTTGAGGCTGCCGTCTTGTTCGGAGTGCGCCAGCCCGATGTATCGAAGATGCTGCGCGGTGAGTTCCGGCAGTTTTCGGTGGAGCGCCTTCTGCGTTTTCTCGTGGCGCTTGACCAGGATGTGCAGATTGTCGTGAAGCCGCACCGTGACAGAAGCAACGCCGCAGTCTTGCAGGTGTTATGACAGACTGGCGACTGGGCCCGTACTACGGCTTCGCATAATAAGATCGTCACTTACTAACACGAGGGACGTAACTTACCAGCCTTAGATATAAGTTCATTACACCAATTGTCTGACACACTTTCGTAAGTTGCTATATTCCACAGCGCGCGATAGTTTCCGGATATCCCCCAATGTTGTTCTCAGCACTTCGGGCCCCTAATCAGTTTGCAGCTCCAACGGCGGCTTGACCTTCGACAATCGCAGTCGATTTCTCCCGCCCAGGCGGCGCAAAATTAAATCAATTGGAGGTTATCCATGGCCACACAACCAACCGTCGCGGACGACACGATGGAGTGCCCACTTTGCCTGGGCAAGGGACAATTAAGACGAGCGGAGGTTCTCGACCGCCTGGGCGTCAAGGACCTCGCTCGCATTGCACAACTCAGCGCCGAAGAGGCGCTGCGAATGCTTCTAAGCAAGAACAAGCAAGATGAAAATGCACTCTGGCTTAGATTTGAGGCGGAGTTGACAAAGCGTGTCAGCGACGTTACCGAACGCCACAAAACCGAATTGCAGAAATTGAAGGACGAAAAAGGTAGCTTGGAACTGCGATTGAGCAGCCTCACTGAAGGCCAGGAAGAGCTTATCAACACCGCCAAGCAATCAGAGAGGCTCGATGTAGAGCGGCAGCTACAGGACAAGATAACCGATCTTGGTGCTCGTATTGGGGAGTTGGAAGCTGAGAATAACCTGGCTGACCAGGGAAAGGCCGTCGAGATCCAGGCGGTTAGAAACGAACTTGAAGCCAAGTTACATGCGGCGGAGTCAAGCAAGGACGATCTAACTCGGCGCGCAGAGGATTACCTGAAAGAGGCTAAATCGCTTCGTCAGGAGAAAGACGCACTACAGACAGAGCTCGCAAAGGTCGCCCGGGTCGGCAAGCGGGAGGAGTTGGATTTTGCGGCCGAGGTACGCACATGGCCGGGAATTTGGATCAGCGACAAGCTTCCCAAGGGCGGCGACTATATTTTGGCCTATCGCGATCCGGCAGGCAATGCCATGGATCCGCATTTGCTGGTTGACAACAAGGATAAAGATTCGTTAGGTACAAGCGACATAGACAAATTGGTACGTGACGCGACCGACCGCTCCATCCGTGTGGCAGCGTTGGTTGCACGCGATGAAAACCAGCTGCGGCAGCTCGACCGAGAGGCAAGGTGGAGTTCCAAGGATGGGGTCTGGGTGCTTCGTACAACGCGTCAATGGCTACCACGTGATCTCGATATTCTTAGACCACTGTTCGAGCGCATGCGGGAAGAGGGTCCCGACTTCTTGGAGGACAATGTCCACCTAGCCGATGAGGTTCGACGGACATTTGCCGACATCGACGGCATCGAAAAAGAACTAAAGAAGGCCTCGAATGCGTTGAAGTCGGCATCCGGGCTTGTGACAAAATACAGAAGTCGCCTGCAGGCATTATGTGACGCGAGTTGCACCCACAAAATTCCCCTCAAGCCTCTTATTACAGACGTGCTGGAACCAATTAACTCGCCGTCGGCGGGCGATTAGTCGCTGAAACGGCGTTTTAGGAGGGGCCAGTGCCCGTTCCGCTGGTCCCGAAACGCCGCCAACCGCTCGGTGTCCTGGCTGGTTTAGCCTGGGATCCGGGCGGCCGGTGTTTCTGCGGTCCTCTTTCGATGATCGGCGAGGCCGTTCGCCTCGCGGGCCCGCGAGCTTGGCTTATGACAGGAAGAACTCTTTCGCGAGGGGCAGCCAGTCTTGATCTGGGATGTGGGCGGAGATGTTGTCTACGGCTACGCCGCCATCCTGGGCCATTGCACCTGAAGTTGCTAATGCCATCGGCATGCGGCGTTGCAGGCGGCTGGCGGATTCTTCGGTCCACCAGCGGGCCATTGCGCCGCCCAGCAGGTTGCGGAAGCTCGTCTTGGCGTCGGGGGCCTGCACGGTGACCAGCCAGCCTTCGCCGTAAGGATCGCGGAGAGCGAGCTTAGGATCTGCCGCCAATGATTGATTGATCTCCGCCACCGTGCCCTCGATGGGCGAAACCATGTCGACTGCGAGGTCGTCGCGGTAGAGCGTGCACATCTTCTGGCCCTGGCGAATCCACTGGCCGCGCTGTGGGAGCGTGATGCTTTCGAGCTTGCCGGTCAGCTTGGAGGCGAAATCATCCATGCCGACACGCACCAAGCTCGGGCTCTCGCTCAATGCCCAGGTATGGCCGGGATGGTAGCGTAAATTCTCCGGGACTTCGAAGCCGCCGACCCGAGCGGGCTGCAATCGAGGAGCGGCCTCGTACTTAGGCGCGGCAACTTGCAACGCCGGCTTTACGACTGCGCGGCGGCTGCGGAAATGATCGATCAGCAGAAAACCTGCGAATGTGAAGAGAACCAGTAGGACTGTCATAAGTCACCTCGCCGGAGGGCTGTCTTATCTTTGGTCTTGCGAGCCACTCACGCTTTTCTAAAGGCAATCGCCGTGCCAGGGCGATGCGAAATGCGCGCGGGAGGCCGACGGGCATCGATCTGCCGCTTAATCAATTAGATAGACGAACATCGATGTTATGACACGCGCACGGGCGATGAAGTTGTTAACAATGGCGTGATAGAAATTGCAACAGGCAAAAGCTGGCGTTTGCGGCCTTTGAGATAGGAAACAGCGAATTGCATTTGCAATCAACAGCTTGCGGGCGCCGACGGAAAGATGCATATCACAACAGTGAAAGTTGAGAAATGCAACGATGAAAGGCTATTCCGGCGCGTATTCTACCTGCAGTTCTGCGTCTGCAGCGGTCGCCGGAGCGCTTGCCGCGATCGCGCCGTATTCGAATCCTTTTTCAAAGGCCTTCAGGTTTAGGTCGAGGAAGCTGGGCGGAACGGAATCGGCGACAGCTTTGCGTACGGCATCAGGGTCGAGCAGGTGAGTGACTGCGGTGAAGAATCCCACCATCACGGAGTTCAGCACCATGCGCTTTCCGAGGTCTTCGGCGATGCGGGTAGCGGGGATGCTATAGACCTGAATCTCCTTATTTATGTCGGAGACGCGCACCATATCCTGCTCAACAATAAGAATGCCGCCATCTTTCAACTCGGGAACGAAGCGAACGTAGGCTTCCTGCGACATTACTACGAGGATGTCCGGCTGAGTGACGTAGGGATACAAAATCGGCGAATCGGAAAGTACGAGCTGCGCACTGCAGGCGCCGCCGCGGGCCTCCGGGCCGAAGTTTTGTGTCATGGTGGCGTAAGCGCCCTGGTAAATCGAGGCCGCTTTGCCGAGGAGGATGGCCGAGAGGATTACTCCCTGGCCGCCGAAACCCGCTACACGAATCTCAGTTAGCTGCATACCGTCTCCGGTTGATCTTGATCTTGATCTATGAATTTGTTGCCCAGCGATTGGGTGTATTGGCCTCGCATCAGGGTTTGGTAGTCGGGGCGGTCGCAGTCTACGAATTTGCCCACGATGATTTCGCCGGTCATGGTGAGGCCGACTTCACTGGTAGGGGCTCCGTGCCGGACCTTGCTCTTCTCTTTGTAATACTTCATGGTTTCGAGGCCATCGCCCAGCTTGTTGCGGCGCTGATAAAGCGTGGGACAGGGCGAGATGACTTCAATAAACGAGAAACCTTTTTTCTTAAACGCCTCGCTGATGGAGCGCGACAGTTGCCGAACGTGGAAGGTGGTCCAGCGCGCCACGTAAACCGCGCCGGCGGCTTCGACCAGATGCGGCAAGTTGAAGGAGGGCTCGAATGTGCCGTAAGGGTTTGTGGAAGTGATCGAGTGATCGGGAGTGGTGGGCGCAGTCTGGCCGCCGGTCATGGCATAGATGAGATTGTTGACGCAGATAACCTTCAGATCGATGTTGCGGCGCGCGGCGTGAATGAGGTGATTGCCGCCGATGGCCGAGAGGTCGCCGTCGCCGGAATAGACGACAACGTTCAGCTTTGGGTTCGCCAGTTTGAGGCCGGTGGCGAACGGGATGGCGCGGCCATGCGTGGTGTGGAACGAATCCAGTTTGACGTAGCCTGCTACGCGGCCGGTGCAGCCGATGCCGGAGACGAGGGCCAGCGATCCCAAATCGATTTTCGAATCGATGAGCGCGCGGGCGAAAGAGTTCACCGTGGTGCCGATGCCGCATCCGGGGCACCAGATGTGAGGCATACGATCGGTGCGCAATAAGGGCTCGATTGGGTTGACGGTGTCGATCATGCTATCGGTCATCTGCTGGCCTCCACGATTACTTTGAGGATGTCTTCGGGCTTATGAACGCCGCCGCCCGCGTGCGACACGGCAAACGTTTTTGCCTGGCCGGCGGCGGCTCGCTCCACTTCGCGCACCATCTGGCCGAGATTCAGTTCGGGGACGACGAATGCTTGTACTTTGGCTGCGAGTTCGCGAATCTTTTTCTCGGGGAACGGCCAGGCGGTAATCAGGCGTAACTTGCCGACGCGCAGACCCCGCTCACGAGCCACGCCGATGGCTCGTTGCGCTACGCGGGAAGTGATTCCGTAGGAAACGACCACGACATCGGCGCCTTCGATCTGCTCTTCTTCGAACAGTGCGATACGGTCGGCGGCGTCACGAATTTTGCTTTGCAGGCGGCGGACCAGCTTGTCCTGGACCGGCGGAGTCATGTTGGGATAGCCGCGTTCGTCGTGCGTCAAGCCGGTGACGTGAAAGTTGTAGCCTTCGCCGGCGTGCGCCATTTCTGGAACCTGGTCGCCATTGGTGCCGTAAGGCAGGTAGTCTTCAACGGACTTGCGGGTATGCTTACGCGGCGTGACTTCGATCTGGTCGGCGGGAGGAATGACAACCTTCTCGGTCATGTGGCCGACCACTTCATCCATCATGAACATGACGGGTACGCGAAATTCTTCGGCCAGGTTGAAGGCTTTGATGGTGAGGTCAAAACACTCCTGCGGAGAATTGGGGCAGAGGGCGATGATTTCGTAATCGCCATGCGAGCCCCAGCGCGCCTGCATCATGTCGGCTTGGGCGGGCAGGGTGGGCAGGCCAGTGGACGGGCCTCCGCGTTGGACATCGACGAACACGCACGGGGTTTCAGTCATGGCCGCGTAGCCGATGTGCTCCATCATCAGGGAAAAACCGGGACCGGAGGTGACGGTAAAGGCTTTGGCGCCGCCCCATACGGCGCCCTGCAAGGTAATCGAGGCCGCGAGTTCGTCTTCCATCTGGATAAACGTTCCACCGACGGTGGGCACGCGAGAAGCGAAACGCTCGACGACCTCGGTAGAAGGAGTGATGGGATAGCCGGCGGCGAAGCGGGCGCCGGCGGCCAGCGCGCCTTCACAGCAGGCGTGGTCGCCATCGATGAAATGTATGCCGGTGAGGACTCCGCGAGGATCAGCCTTCATTGGGCACCTCCCTTGGCGCCCGGAACCTTGGTGGCATAAATGGCGAAGTCGGGGCAATACATGCCGCACAAGTCACATCCACTGCACTTTTCCGGATGCACAACATGCGGCGGATGGTAGCCCTTGGAATTGAAAGCGGATGAGAGCGCAAGCACGTGAGAAGGGCAAAATTCCACACAGAAGCCGCAGGATTTACAGTGCTCAACCACGATAGAAACACGTCCTTTTGTTGCCATGAGAACTCCACGCTTAAGGTTCTAAGACCCCACAAACATCTTCATTATTATGACTCGCGGGGAAACGATTGAATGTGACAGTCATCACAACCGTATGTGAAGGAGCGCACGTAGCCTACTCGACGTGCGGCAAGACTGCAGACACGGGCTTTTCTTGGGTGTTACCGGAGTTCCACTGAGGTGTTTTATGGCGTCGTGATGTGGGCCACCATGGCTTGTGTCTTTGAACACAGCAATGTGGAGAACTGGTGGACTATGAATAAGTTGAGAGGAAACAACGCTTATAATGCCTTCGCAGCAACGCAGTCATGAGTTGATTTCTGAGCATTCTTTTGGGTTTCAGATGAAGAGGATCTCGGTGCAAAAAAGGAGAAATGCAATGTCCCTGAAGAAATTTATTTTGATGTTTACGGCTGTATTTGTATTCGCCTGCGTCGCCGGCGCGCAGGACAAAACGCAGGACCAAAAGACGGTGATCCAGCATGTCCCGATCACCAACACGTCGCCGGTGTCGGGCAAAGACATGTATACGGCATACTGTGCCGTTTGCCATGGAACGGATGGCAAAGGCGGAGGGCCCGCGGCCAGCGCGCTGAAGGCGACTCCGACCGATCTCACGCTGCTGAGCAAGAACAACGGAGGAAAGTATCCCGCATTGAAAGTCACGTCCGCCATTCGCGGCACGAATGATCTTCCCGCGCACGGATCCAAAGACATGCCGATATGGGGAGAGTTGTTTTGGAGTATGAGCCGTGGGCACGAGACTGAAGTACAGCAACGCGTGGCGAACCTGACCCACTACATTGAGACTTTGCAGGCGAAGTAGGGCGTCTGGGGGCACAGGCGTTAGCTTGTGCCCCGCTGCTTGCCTCCCGCGGAGGGCTTTTTCCGCGACAGCTTACTTTTTGGTTTGTATCCGAGCCGAGCGGCCTCGTCATAGTCCTGTCGTGCGCCTTCCACGTCGCCCTTGGCCCGGCGCACATTGCCCCGGTTGTTGTAGGCGAGGGCATAGTCGGGCTTGAGCCGGATGGCCTCGGTGTAATCCTGCTGCGCACCGTCTATATCCCCTTTGTTGAAGCGCACAGCGCCCCGGTTGTTGTAGGCTACGGCATAGTCGAGCTTGAGCCGGATCGCCTCGTTGAAGTCCTGCAGTGCGCCCTCCACATCGCCTTTGGTGCGGCGCGCATTGCCCCGGTTGTTGTAGGCATCGGCATAGTCGGGCCGGAGCCGGATGGCCTCGTTATAATCCCGCAGCGCGCCCTCCACGTCACCCTGGTCGTGACGTGTCGCGCCCCGGTTGTAGTAGGCGTCTGCATCGTCGGGCTTGAGCCGGATGGCCTCGTTATAGTCGTGCAGCGCGCCCTCCACGTCGCCCTTTACGTAGCGCGCGATACCCCGGTTGTAGTAGGCGAGGGCATAGCCGGGTTTCAGTCGGATGGCCCCGTTATAATCCCGCAGCGCACCTTCCACGTCGCCCTTGGTGCGGCGCGCAATACCACGGTTGACATAGGCTTTGGCATAGTCGGGTTTGAGCTGGATGGCTTCGGTGTAAAGGCGCAACTGTTCATCAAGGTCGGCAGCGGCAAGCCCGCGCTCAAACCATTGTTGCGCAGTCAACTCTTCTTCCAGGACCGCCGGAGCCGCGTCAGCCGCGGCCTTCTGTTCTACCGCGGCTTCCTGTGCAGGGAGGGATGCCGGGTGCAGCACCGCAGTCAGCGCGACCTTGAGGAATCGGTCGCGCAGGCGTCCCATGGCCTCTAGAAAATATTCGGGCGGGATGCTGAGTCCGTTGTAGTGCTTGAGTGCTGCGAGCTCGCCAGTGAGCTGATTGGCGATTTTCGGCGTGCCGAAGTCGAATCCCTCCAGCATCAGCGGCACAATATTGCGCTGGCTGGCCAGAGCCGTTTCTATCTCGCGGCGCAGCCAATCTCCCGTGTCACCGCAATGCTCCAGCGCGGAGGGGGTGAGCAGGACGAGGAAATGCGCCCGCGCAGTTATGTTTCCGAGTATGACGCTCTCGAAGTCGCCACTGGCGATACCGCTGTAATCCATGAACACGTCATAGCCGTGCTGGGTCAGGTTCTGAAAAATGGCGAGTGCCCAAGGAATGTTGGTGCGGCGGTAACTGAGGAAAACGGTTTTTTCGACACGTTCCATACAGCGGACTGATATCCCTCGCGGAGAAGGACAGGTGGAAAGATATCAGAAATTTGGAGGGTCCGCGAGGTAGAAGAGTCGGCCGCACTTGAGCAAAGTAGGGATGCTTCGACTGCGGTTGAGCTTCGCATTCGCGAAGCTCAATCCTCGCTCAGCATGACAAAATTACGGGGATGTCAACAGAGCTGTATGGCTTCTAGCCCCCGCTCAAAATTCTCCAGGCCTCGCGGTTGGTGACTTGCACATGCTGGATGCTCTTGACCGCCTTCATGTACTGCGCCCGCTCGAAGGCGGAGGGATTGGGGCAGCGGATCTGGCTCATGCTGCCTTTCATCTGCTGGACGGATTCGTATTCGTGTTTTTCCATCCATTCATGCACGCCGGCTTCGATTTGCCGAAGATGGCCGATGCCGTTTCGTAACAGTGTGGAGCAGAGCATGGTGACGTCGGCGCCAACCATCAGCAGCTTAATCACGTCCTCGGGACCATGTACGCCGCTGGTCGCAGCCAGATTGGCGCGGATGCGGCCGTAGAGAATGCCGATCCAGGTCAGTGGGAGGCGCAACGCCTGGGGAGTGCTGAGCAGAACGTTTGGCTGGATTTCCAACTCATCGAGGTTGATATCGGGTTGATAGAAGCGATTGAACAGCACGAACGCGTTGGCGCCGGCTTCATCCAGCCGCTTCGCCATGTTGGCCATATTGCTGAAAAACGGGCTGAGCTTCACCGCAACCGGGATTTGAACCGCCGACTTCACCGCTTTGAGTATGTCGATGTATTCCTGCTCGACTTGGCTGGAAGTAAGGTCGGGATCGGCGGCGACCGAGTAAATGTTGCATTCCAGTGCGTCCGCGCCGGCCTGCTCGATTTGTTTGGCATACTGGGTCCAGCCGCCGACAGTGGTGCCGTTGAGGCTGGCGATAATCGGGACTGACACTGCTTCCTTTGCCCGGCGGATGTGGTTCAAATATCCCTCAGGGCCGAGGCGGAATTCATCGGGCTGGGGGAAAAAGCTTGACGCCTCCGCAAAACTGTCCGTGCCTTCGGCCAGATGGTGTTCCAACTCGAAGCTTTCCTGCCGCAACTGCTCTTCGAACAGCGAATACAGCACGACGGCGGACGCGCCCGCATCTTCGAGGCGCCGGATGCTATCGATCTCCTGCGAGAGTGGCGATGCGGAAGCTACTAGCGGTGTATGAAGCTTCAAACCTAGATAATTGGTTCTGAGGTCGCTCATGAGTGCTCCTTGGCCGGTTCTTTGTCGCCTTTCCGCTGCGCCAGATATTCATACATGCGAAAACGGTTTGTGGCATCCTGCTGCGCTTCAGCCCACAGGTGCTTGGCATCTTCCGGCCTGCTCTTGGTGAGCATTTTGAAGCGGGTTTCCATCTGCATGAAATCCGCGACTTTTCGCGTGGGCGTACGCGAATCGAGGATCAGCGGATTCTCCCCCTGCGCGGTGCGTTCCGGATTGTAACGATAGAGCAGCCACTGGCCGGAGTCGACCATCGCTTTCTGATCCGACATCGCAGTGGTCATGTTGATGCCGTGAGCGATGCAGTGCGAATACGCGATGATGAGGCTGGGCCCGTTGTAAGCTTCGGCTTCCAGAAACGCCTTCAGCGTGTGCTCGTCTTTCGCGCCCATGGCCACGCTGGCGACATAAATGTTGCCGTAGCTCATGGCGATGAGGCCAAGATCTTTCTTGGGGCCGGGCTTGCCGCCGGCGGCGAATTTTGCCACTGCGCCGCGCGGTGTGGCTTTGGACGCCTGGCCTCCGGTGTTGGAGTAGACCTCGGTATCGAGCACCAGCACGTTGACGTTGCGTCCGCTGGCTAAGACGTGATCGAGGCCGCCGTAGCCGATGTCATAGGCCCAGCCGTCGCCGCCCACGATCCAGATACTTTTCTTGACCAGCAGGTCGGCGAGGGAAAGCAGTTGCTTCGCGTCGTTCCCATTTACGCCGGAATTCACGCCGTGCAGTTTTTCTTTCAGCAGATCGACGCGCTGGCGTTGTTCGTGAATGTCCGCTTCATCCTTCTGCGGAGAAGTGAGGAGTGCCGTTGCCAGTTCTTCGCCGATGGTTCCCGACAAGCGCTTGACCAATTCCTGCGCGAACTCAGCCTGCTTATCGATGGAGAGCCGGAAGCCCAGGCCGAACTCGGCGTTGTCTTCGAACAGAGAGTTCGACCACGCGGGACCGCGGCCTTCCGCGTTCTTCGCCCAAGGCGTGGTGGGCAGGTTGCCGCCGTAGATCGACGAGCATCCCGTGGCGTTGGCGATGATGGCGCGATCGCCAAACAGTTGCGACATCAGCTTGAGATAGGGCGTCTCCCCGCAACCGGCGCAGGCCCCGGAGAACTCGAACAGCGGCTCCTGCACTTGTTGTTGGCGGATGTTGCCGACTTTAATATTGCGGCGGTCTAGCTCTGGGAGCTTGAGGAAGAAATCCCAGTTTTCGCGCTCGGGCACGCGCAGCGGAGGTTGCGGCACCATGTTGATGGCTTTGAGCCGTGTCTCGGCTTTGTTCTTGACCGGACAAATTTCCACGCAGATGCCGCAACCGGTGCAGTCTTCCGGCGCCACTTGAATCGTGTACTTGAGGCCTTTCCATTCCTTGTCGCGGCTCTCGGTGGACTTGAAGGTCGCGGGAGCGCCCGCCAATTCCTTCGAGTCGTAAACCTTGATGCGGATCACCGAATGCGGACAAACCATGGCGCACTTTCCGCACTGAATGCAGATGTTCGAATCCCAGGCGGGGATTTCGAGTGCGAGGTTGCGCTTCTCCCACTTCGCGGTTCCGGTGGGGAAAGTTCCATCGACGGGAAATGCGCTCACGGGTAATTCGTCGCCGCGTCCGGCGTAAATCGTGCCTAGAACGTCGCGCTCGAATTCCGGAGCCGAGGCAGAAAACGGCGGCGGTATCTCAATCGTGCTGGTGAGTTCAGCCGGGACTTTCACTTCGAATAAATGCGCCAGAGTTTCGTCAACGGCCTGCATGTTCTTCTGCACGATCTCTTCGCCCTTGCGGCCGTAGGTGTCGCGAATCGATTTGCGGATCGCTTCGATGGCCTGATCCGCCGGCAAAACCGCGGAGATGGCGAAGAAGCACACCTGCAGAATCGTGTTCATGCGGCTGCCCATGCCGGTGTCGCGCGCCACCTGGTAGGCATCGATCACGTAAAGCTTCGCGCGTTTCGCAATGAGCTGCTGCTGCACGGAACGCGGCAGACGGTCCCAAACTTCGTCGGGGCCGAACGGGCTATTCAACAGAAACGTACCGCCGGGAACCAGTGCGCTCAGCATGTCGTAGCGCTCGAGGAAGATCCACTGGTGGCAGGCCACGAAGTTGGCGCTGGAAATCAGATAGCTGGAACGAATCGGCTGCGGTCCGAAACGCAGGTGAGAAATGGTTGCAGCGCCGGACTTCTTCGAATCGTAAACGAAATAGCCTTGCGCGTAGTTGTCGGTGTTCTCGCCGATGATCTTGATCGAATTCTTATTGGCGCCCACGGTTCCGTCCGCGCCCAAACCATAAAACATCGCCCGGACAACATTGCCCGGCTCGATGGAGAAGCCGGCGTCATAGGGCAAACTGGTGTGGCTGACGTCATCGTGGATGCCGATGGTGAAATGATCTTTTATTTGGCCGGCCTGTATTTGGCCGGCGGGCTGATCCGCTTTCAGATTGTCGTAGACCGCTTTGACCATGGCTGGCGTGAATTCCTTGGAGGAAAGCCCGTAGCGTCCGCCGACGACTGCTGGCGCAGTTTTTCGAGGACTGAAACCAGCTTTGATTCCTTCGTGCAGCGAGTTGACCACATCGAGATAAAGCGGTTCACCAATCGCGCCCGATTCTTTGGTGCGATCGAGCACGGCGATCTTGCGGACGCTGGCGGGCAAGGCCGCGAGTAAGGCCTCGACTGGAAACGGACGATACAGGTGGACTTTCAGCAGTCCGAGCTTTTCGCCTTGCGCGTTGAGCGACTCGACGGTTTCGTGAGCGACTTCAGCGCCCGAGCCCATCATGACGATCACGCGCTCGGCGTCCGGCACGCCTACGTAATCGACCAAATGATAGGAGCGTCCCACGACTTCGGCGAACTTGTTCATCACGGACTGGACAATTTTCGGGCAAGCGTCGTAGTAAGAGTTGGCGCGTTCGCGCATCTGGAAGAAAACGTCGGGATTCTGTGCGGTTCCGCGCAAAACCGGATGATCCGGTGAGAGAGCGCGCCGGCGATGCTCGAAGACGCGATCCATGTTGATGAGCGCGCGCATATCGTCTTCGCCGAGCATTTCAATCTTGTTCACTTCGTGCGAGGTGCGGAAACCGTCGAAGAAATGTAAGAACGGGATCCTGGACTCCAGGGATGCGGCATGAGCGATGAGTGCCATGTCCATCGCCTCCTGCACGGAGTTGGAACTGAGGAGGGCATAGCCGGTGGAACGGATGGACATTACGTCCGAATGATCGCCAAAGATGGAAAGGGCGTGAGTGGCCACAGTGCGTGCCGAAACATGGAATGCGGTGGGCGTTAGCTCTCCGGCAATCTTGTTCATGTTCGGAATCATGAGCAGCAGGCCCTGGGAGGCGGTGAAGGTAGTGGCCAACGAACCCGTCTGCAGGGCGCCATGCACCGCTCCGGCAGCGCCGCCTTCGCTCTGCATTTCGATTACGTGCGGCACCGTTCCCCAGATGTTCTGGACCCCCTGAGAGGCCCATTCGTCCGCCCACTCTCCCATGTTGGAAGAAGGAGTGATGGGATAAATGGCGATTACCTCATTGACTCGGTAGGCGACATACGCGACCGCCTCGTTCGCATCCATGGTCTTGAACTTGCGTTTCATGAGCACTCGACCGCCTTTGCACACGAATGTGAATGTGTGATTTGGTTTGTTCCCACTTGCCTGCATAAGCATGGACGAAGGCAGGGAGGAACGCAGCAAGGCAAGTCACAGGCAAATGTGATTTCCGTCACACACTGGTGCGAAAGCGGAATTGTGAGGGACATCACATCGGCATGTATCTTGCGGCACAGCCAAGCGGTTGATCCGGGCGGACACTAACCGCAGAGACCGGATCGATTTGGGGGATTGCCGCAAATGCCACCCATGCGAGCCGGGGTTCAGTGTTTCCATGCCAGGTTGTAACAGGAGGCTCGCATGCTCTCGCCCTACGGAATGGAGATTGTGGAAAGCTGCCTTACTTGCAAGTTGCGCACGGACCGCATTTTTTGCGATCTGCCGGACGCCGCGCTGCAGGCCTTTGAAAATATTAAATTCGCCACCGCTTATCCCCAGGGGGCCGTATTGTTCGTAGAGGGGCAACTGCCCCGCGGCATCTTTGTGCTGTGCAAAGGCAACGTGAAGCTCTCCATCAATTCCCCCAGCGGCAGAACCATGATTGTGAAACTTGCCGAGCCCGGAGAAGTACTGGGGCTGAGTGCGACGATCTCCGGAAAGCCCTACGAAGTGACCGCAGAGACGATCGATCCGTGCCAGGTCAATTTCGTCAAGCGCGATGACTTTCTCAAGTTTCTGAAGGACGATGTGGAGGCCTGCTTCAAAGTGGCGGAGCAGTTGGGCGAAAAATATCACAATGCCTGCAAGGAAGTGCGCTCGCTGGGTCTGTCCCACTCCGCCGCCGAGAAATTGGCTAAACTGCTGCTGGAGTGGAGCACCAAGAACGGAGAATCCGCCAAAGCGGAGCCCCGGTTGAAGGTCAGGCTCACGCACGAGGAAATCGCGCAGATGATTGGAACTTCGCGAGAGACGGTCACCAGGCTGTTTGCGGACATGAAGAAGCATCAGATCCTGCAGACGAAAGGCTCGACTCTGGTGATTCGGAACACCGCAGCGCTGCGCGACATCGCAAATCACAACTAGCCGCCGCTAGCCACGGCAGGAGCAGGGCAACGCGCCGCTTGCGGCGTGCCTGGGAAAAGGGAAAACGCCGCGACTCCCGCAATATCCACATTCTAAATAGCTTTAAGTCTCGTGACCATAATCACAATTCCGGGTGATGACCGTCACCGCCGCGGGTTCCGTTCTCTTTTATCGTTGCCCCGTGGGTGGAATGGGTTCTAGTGGGAGGGAAACACAATGACTCCGTCGAACTTGACTACGTTAAATGCGGCTCCGTCACACGGTGACGGGCTGCGGGCCAATCCAATCGCGCAAAAGCCGCGGCTGATTTTCTGGGAGTTGACGAAAGGGTGCAATCTCCGCTGCATCCATTGCCGGGCCAGCGCAACGGAGCTGAGTTCTCCCTCCGACCTGTCCACGCAGGCGGCGCGCGACATCATCGATCAAATCGCCGAAGTTTCGTCTCCTATTCTGGTTCTCAGCGGCGGCGAGCCGTTGTTCCGCTCGGATATTTTCCAGCTGGCGCGGTATGGCACGGACAAAGGGCTGCGCGTGGCGCTGGCCACGAATGGCACTCTGGTTACGAAACCGGTTGCGCAGAAAATTGTCGATAGCGGCGTGAAGCGCGTGGCCATCAGTCTGGACGGCGCGGATGCGCCGACTCACGATACGTTCCGCGGGATTCCCGGAGCCTTCGATGCCGCCATCACCGGCTTCCGCAACCTGAAGGCGCTCGGCATGTCGGTGCAGATCAATACCACGATCGCGCGCCACAATGCCCATCAGCTTCCGGCGGTGCTGGACCTGGCGAAGTCGCTGGGAGCCGATGCGCTGCACACTTTCCTGCTGGTACCGGTAGGTTGCGGTGTGGATATCGCCGCCGAGCAGATGGTTCCTCCCGAAGAGTACGAGAGGATGTTGAACTGGTTCTATGATCGCTCTCTGGAAGGTGGCATCGAGCTGAAGGCAACCTGCGCGCCCCATTACTTCCGGGTGGTTCGGCAACGGCGCGTGGCGGAACATCGCTCTGCGGCTGCCGCCGCCCAGGCGGCACAGCCGGAGATTGAACCGGCGTCGAGTTCGCCCAGCAGGGGCCCGCTCGGCATTGCTCCGCTCAACATCGGACCCACGGAGATCACCATGCCCGGTTCAACTGGAATCGAGTTGAAGCCGCATGGCATCGGCAAGGCCGTGGGCCACCCCGGAACCCATCCTTCTGACATGAATGCCATGACCAAAGGATGTCTGGCTGGAACCGCCGTCTGTTTCATTTCTCATCAGGGGGAAGTTTATCCCTGTGGATATTTGCCCGCCTTGGCCGGGGATCTGAAGAAGCAGCCGTTTGCCGACATCTGGCAGAACTCGTTTGTCTTCAATCAGTTGCGCGATACCAACAATTTGCAGGGAAAGTGCGGCTGCTGCGAGTTTCGCAATATTTGCATGGGCTGCCGGGCACGCGCATTTGCCGTCACCGGCAACTATCTGGATGAGGAACCGTTCTGCGTTTACGAACCGCATACCAAAGGGTTGAAGGAGAAAGATCTCATCCCGACCGAAGTCGCGCGCTAGGGATATGCAGGCATTTCACCACAGAGGCACAGAGAAAAACAGATTCGAAGGAAACCGCGCTTAGCTGGCCCTCCCCGGCAGTTTGAAAGGTTTTCTCTGTGTCTCTGTGACTCTGTGGTGAAACGCTCTTAGACGGGCCAAAAGACACCAGCCCAGCGCGATATCCCGCTAAACGACTTCCGGTTTCTCACTTCCCTTCATGCCGCAAACCGCGCTAACTAACTGAAACTAATAATGATCGCTGCCTGGAAACGAGAGTCAGCCTTTGGCATGACGGATGCTTTTCCATAAGGTGGTCCACAGGAGTTGAGAAGTGGAACCTTCTCTGATGGTGGTTGGCCTGAACTACCGTACGGCCCCCGTCGCCGTGCGGGAGCGTTTCTGGATTAGCGAGAGTCGGTGCTACGAAGCCCTCGTCCAATTGTCCCGGGCGGAGGGCATCGAAGAGTTAATTGTAATGGCTACGTGCAATCGCACCGAATTTTGGCTGTGGGCGAGCGATGTCACCCTGGCTGCCAACTCGGTGATGCGCCTGCTCGGCGCCGAATATGGACTCATGTTGTGCGAGTGGAAGCACTTCTATCGCCTGCTCGATGAAGCGGCGCTCCTGCATATTTTCCGGGTTGCATCCAGCCTGGATTCCATGGTGGTCGGCGAACCGCAAGTTATCTCGCAGGTAAAGCAAGCTTGGCAGCAGGCGCAGAAAATCGGCGCTACCGGACGATTTCTCGATGCCGTGATGCAGAAGGCGCTCACCGTCTCGAAGCGGGTGCGCACCGAGACGGCGATTGGCAATGCGGCCGTTTCCATTCCTTATGCCGCGGTGGAACTCGCACGCCAGATTTTCGGCACGCTGGAACATAAGAAAGTGCTCTTGTTAGGCGCAGGCAAGATGAGCGAACTCTCGGCCCGTGGGCTGCTCAATCAGGGCGCGAGTTCCGTCTGCGTAATCAACCGCACTCTGGAGCATGCGACGGAGCTGGCCGCAAAACTGGGCGGAACAGCCATTCCATTTGAAGAGCGTTGCCAACACATGGCAGCCGCCGACATCATCATTAGTTCGACTTCCTGTCCGCACACGATTCTCAACCGCGACGAGGCCGAGATCATGGTTCGAGGGCGCAAGGCAACGCCCCTGGTGATTGTGGATATTGCGATGCCGCGCGACATAGACTCCGCGGTGCGCGAGGTCAAGGGCGTTTACCTCTATGACCTGGATGACCTGGAAAATGTGGTCGATCATAACGCGGGTGAGCGCGCGATTGCCGCTGCCGAAGCACAAAAAATATTGCAAGCCGAGGCACAGGGCTTCCGGCGCAAACTGATGGCGGAGCGGGTGGTGCCGACCATCGTTGCGTTGCGCCAACGGCTGGACGAGATTTGCCGGCAAGAACTGGATTCCTTCCGCCAAGAGTGCGGGCCTTTTCCCCAGGACCAGGACGAAATGTTAAACGCGGTTATGTCTCGTATGACGCAAAAGATCGCAGGGTCCCTGGCCCGTGAACTCAAGGAACTTCCAGAAAAGATGGAGCAGGAACGGATGACCACTGCATTGCAGCGGCTGTTCCATCTGCAAACGCCGGAACGGGCGCTTGCCGGCCCCATATCCTAAGAAGCAAGCTGGATCGGGCAATGAGGAAGATCCCTCCGGATCAGTGGACAACGCACCGGAAGACGACGTAAAGTCTGCGTGTGATCAGCCGTTCCAGCCGCATCCCGCTCATCGCTCACGCCCAGCGGCATAACGCACGCACAGCTATCGTCGATTCACAAGGAGCTTTCACCTACAACGATTTGCTGGATGCGTCGTTGCGCGTGGCGACGGCGCTGCTCGCCGGCCGCCGAGACCTTCACGAAGAGCGCGTGGCATTTCTGATCACGCCGGGATTTCCGTGGGTTGCCGTGCAGTGGGGCATTTGGCGGGCCGGGGGCATTGCCGTTCCGTTACCGCTCAACTCGGCTCGCCCCGAGCTGGAATACTTTGTCGACGATGCCAAAGCATCGACATTGGTGTTCGATGATCAGGCCGCTTCCCTGCTGGCGCCCATTGCGGCAGCCCGCGGCATCCGCGCGCTGTCGTATGAACAACTTCTAGAGCGGCGCTCCACAGAAAATCCTGACATCACTTCGGACATTATCTCGGACATCGGCAGCGAGCGCCGCGCCATGATTCTGTACACCAGCGGCACCACGAACCGGCCGAAGGGTGTGGTCACAACCCACGCGCACATTGCGGCGCAAATCATGAGCCTGGTGGAGGCTTGGGAGTGGTCGGCCAGCGACCGCATTGTGCTGTGTTTGCCGCTGCATCATGTGCACGGAATCGTCAACGTGGTTTCCTGCGCCCTATGGTCGGGCGCGGCCTGCGAGATGCTGCCACGCTTCGACGCGAATACGGTGTGGGATCGCATCGCGGGCGGCAAAGTAACTTTGTTCATGGCGGTGCCGACGGTTTATGTGAAGCTGATTTCCGCCTGGGATGCGGCTTCGCCGGAGCGGCGCGCGGAGCTGAGCCAGGCGTGCGGGCGGTTGCGCTTGATGGTATCTGGCTCGGCCGCGCTGCCGGTAAGCACACTCGAGCGCTGGAAGGAAATCAGCGGCCACACCCTGCTGGAGCGCTACGGGATGACGGAGATTGGCATGGCGCTGTCGAACCCGTTGCGGGGCGAGCGCGTGCCGGGAAGCGTTGGGACGCCGCTGCCGAGCGTCGAGGTTCGGCTGGTTGGAGAGAACGGAGAGCCGGCCGCAACGGGAACGCCGGGCGAGATCGAGGTCCGTGGCCCAAGCGTGTTCGCGGAATACTGGGGCCAGCCCGAGGCAACCCGCGCGGCCTTCCGCGAGGGCTGGTTTCGGACGGGCGATACTGCAGTCATGGAAAACGGCCGCTATCGCATTCTTGGCCGGACGAACATCGACATCCTCAAGACGGGCGGACACAAGGTGTCCGCGCTGGAGATCGAAGAGACGCTGCGCGAACATCCGGCGGTGGCCGAGTGTGCGGTGGTCGGCGTGCCCGATGCGGAATGGGGCGAGCGCGTGGCTGCCGCTGTTGTGCTGAACGATGGCGGTGCTATCGATCTCGCGTCCTTTCGCGCTTGGGCCAGGGAATTGCTGGCGGCTCACAAAGTTCCTTCGCGGCTGCTGGTGCTGGATGCGCTTCCGCGCAATGCGATGGGAAAGGTGATGAAGCCCGCGCTGGCGGCGCTGTTCCAAACCACGAATGGCGATTCCATCGCCTAGGCGCGAGTCACGGCCGCGACTCGGAGTGATACAATTCCCGCCAAGCGAGTCGATCAAGCTGAGTCGACCCCAGTGGGAGGGTCGCGGCTGCGCTAACGCCGTCTTCAAGGACGTGCTTTGAATACTGTAGAACTGAACAAAGTCCGCAAAAGCTACGACGAGTTCGTGGCCGTCGATGACTTATCGCTGACCATTCGGCCGGGCGGGGTCTATGGCTTGCTGGGCCCGAATGGTGCGGGAAAGACCACCACGCTGCGGATGATGATCGGCATCATAATTCCCGATTCCGGGGGGGTGTCACTGTTTGGCGAACCTCTGCGGCGGGAGCACGTGCAGCGGCTCGGTTACCTGCCCGAGGAACGCGGCCTATACAGGAAGATGAAGGTTTTGGATCAGCTTGTGTTTCTCGGGCAACTAAAGGGATTGTCCGGGCATGATGCGGCACAGCGAGCGCAGCGCTGGTGTGAGCGCCTGGGCTTGAAGGAATGGACCGACAAAAAAGTAGAAGATCTCTCCAAGGGCATGCAGCAGAAAGCGCAGTTCATTGGAGCCGTGATCCACGATCCACAATTGGTAGTCATGGACGAACCGTTCTCCGGCCTTGACCCAGCCAGCGCGGTCGTCCTGAAAGACGCTTTCCTGGAATTGAAGAATGCGGGAAAGACGCTTCTCTTCTCGACCCACCGCATGGACAGTGCGGAGCGCCTGTGCGATTCCATCTGCCTGATCAATCATGGCCGCGCCGTTCTAGAAGGGGATTTGAACAAGATTCGCGCCGGATACGGCAAGCGGAACGTGCAGATGAAGTATGAGGGCGATTCGCAATTCCTGCACGATTCAAGAATCGTCCAGTCGTTCAACGACTACGGAAACTACGTGGAGGTGCAGCTCGCTCCCGGAGCCGATCCTCAGGAATTGCTGCGGGCGGCGGCGGCGCACGCACGCCTCAGCAAGTTCGAGCTGATGGAGCCTTCGCTGGAGGATATTTTTCTGGAGGCGGTGGGTAAAGCCAATGCGTAACACTTCGCTCATTAATACCTGGCTCATCATCAAACGCGAGTATCTGGAGCGAGTGCGGCAGCGGTCCTTCCTGGTGCTCACTCTGCTGCTGCCGGCGATCATTGCGGGAGCTTTTGTGATCCCCGTAAAACTCTCCAGTATGAAGAGTTCTAAAACGCAACGGCTGGTGGTGGTGACTTCGACGCCTCAATTCGGCGAGGTGGTGCGCCAGCAACTTCTGGCCAGCAGCAAGCCGAACGGCGGGACAAGCGACGCCGACAAAGATAAAGATAAGGACGACGATAAAGATCTTGACGATGACAATAAATCCGGTCGCGACTATGCGATTGAGGTGGACCCGAATTCCAGCGAAGCGGAGCGGACGGTCCTGCGCAATCGGGTGAACGCCGGCGAGATCGACGGCTACCTGTGGCTGAGCGACGATGCGGTCGCGGCCCGCAAGGTTACTTACTACGGCCGGGAGACCGGTGGGTTCATGGAGAAGTCGTGGCTCAGCCACCAGTTGGACCGCGCCATCTTGCTGCAAGAACTTGCCCGGCGAGGGGTCAGCGGCGTTCCGGCCGACGAACTGCTTGAGCCTGTGAAGCTGGAGACCCTGCACCTCGAAGCTGGCCGGGAAACCAAAGCCAATGAACGGGGAACGTTCTTTGCAATTTTGGCTATGGTGATGTTGTTATATCTGGCTGTCATTTTTTACGGCGTTTCCGTTATGCGCGCCGTGCTCGAAGAAAAAAACTCGCGCGTTATGGAAGTTTTGCTTTCTTCCGCCACGTCAACCGAGCTCATGGCCGGCAAGCTGATCGGCGTGGGGGCGGTAGGTCTGACGCAGATTGGAATCTGGATCGCGATGGCTGCCGTCTACGCGTTGCCGGCTCTGGCGGCGAGCGCCAGCATGGGAGAGATCCGGATTTCGCCTCTCACCCTGGCGGCGTTTGCCCTGTTCTTTCTGCTCGGCTACTTGCTTTACAGCAGTATCTATGCCGCGGTCGGCGCCGTCATCACCAGCGAGCAGGAAGGGCAACAACTCCAGTTCATCATCCTTCTTCCTCTCATCATTGCGGTATTCATGATGCAGCCGGTGCTGCGCGCTCCGGACTCTCCGGTTGCGGTGTGGACTTCGATGGTCCCGTTCTTCTCGCCAGTGCTGATGTACGTGCGGATCGCGGCGCAACCGCCGCCGGTTTGGCAAATCGCGGTTTCGCTATTGCTGCTGATCGCCACGATTGCGGGAATTCTCATCCTCTGCGCGCGCATCTACCGCATTGGCATCCTGATGTACGGCAAACGGCCGACGCTGCCGGAAATCGTCAAATGGTTGAAGTACGCGAAGGCGTAGTTGGGACACAGCCTCACAAAGCCAACCTGGTTAGGTTGCCTTTTTGAAGGATGACACCATGGCCAATGAAGCGGTGACGCGCCCACTTCCCGCAGTTCACACGAAACTTTCACGCCAGCAAATCACCGGGTTCTGGGGAGCCTGGGCGGGCTGGACCTTGGACGGCATGGATTCGGTGATCTATGCGCTCGTCCTCAGTCCCGCACTCACGGAACTGCTTCCGAAGTCGGGGATCAAAGCTACTCCCGCCAGTGTGGGCTTTGCGGGATCGACACTGTTTGCGCTGTTTCTGGTGGGATGGGGCTTGTCGCTGATTTGGGGGCCGATTGCCGATAAGTTTGGCCGCAGCCGGGTACTGGCTGCGACCATCTTCGTTTACGCGATCTTCACCGGAGCTGCCGCTTTGTCGCAGACGGTGTGGCAACTGGGATTGTTTCGGTTGCTGGCGGGCATTGGAATTGGCGGCGAATGGGCGCTGGCGGGGACCTACGTGGCCGAAGCGTGGCCGGAAGACCGCCGCAAGATGGGCGCGGGATATCTGCAGACTGGTTATTATGCGGGCTTCTTTCTGGCTTCGGCTCTCAACTATACCGTGGCGCCGCACTATGGCTGGCGGGCTATGTTCTGGTGCGGGCTGACGCCGGTCGTCGTGGCCTTCATGATTTTGTTCCGAGTGAAAGAGCCCGATCGCTGGCAACAAAAAACCAAGGTGAAGGCCGCCGGTGGGATCTCTTCCCTGCGCAAAATCTTTAGTCCTCCGTACACGCAGCGCACGCTGGTAAATACCGTGCTGCTGGCCTCGGCTATTTGCGGCCTGTGGGCGGCCGCAGTTTATGCTCCAACGGCAATCATCGGCTTGGCGAAACGTGCCGGCATGGCACAGGCGCAGGCCGTGCGCATGTCTTCCTTCGGTATGGGCTTGCTGTCGCTGGGAACCATCTTGGGCTGCCTGGCGGTTCCTCCGTTGGCCGAACGCTTTGGCCGCAAGCGAACCCTGGCTTTTTACTACTTCGGGATGGCGGCCTGCATCCTGCTCAGCTTTAGCTGGGCGTTCTACCTGGAGCGAGGACTTCATCCGTTCATAGCGGTATTGTTCTTCTTAGGCTTCTTTGGCGGCAACTTCGCCGTTTTCAGTCTGTGGCTGCCGGAGCAGTACGGGACCACGGTACGCGCAACCGCGTTTGCCTTCACTACATCGTTTGGACGATTCATTGCCGCAGGAGTCAACTTCGGAGTGGGCGCGCTGGTCAGCCGAATGGGAACGCTCGGCAAGCCGGTTGGGTTCACCGCAATTGCCTTTGGCATAGGACTGCTGGTCATTCCTTTCGCGGTGGAAACGCGGGGGAGGGTGCTACCCGACTAAACTGCAGAGATATCCGGGAGCCGGATTTCGCCGCATTCCACCGCAAAAATTGACAATTCGCGCCTTGACAGCCAAAAGCTGGCCGGACTATATTTCCTTCTCCTCCCCAAGTGAGATCATCTCTCACGTCCGCGGACCATTGAGTCTGCATTTCGCGTTCCTCAAGAAGTCGGGCCCCGAGCAGGAGAAAACCACTCGAAACATCGGAACTCAAGGAGGATAGTCATGCGAAGCAAGAAACTTTCCCTCGGATTGATCGTCGCATTGGCGGTCTTTACTACGACCATGCTACTGACGGGCACTCCCGCAGCCGCCCAGGAAAGAGTGCTGCACAGCTTCGGCAACGGCAAGGACGGGATCGACCCGACCTCCAGCCTTATCTTCGACCCGGCCGGCAATCTTTACGGCCAAACGGAAGTGGGTGGGGCTTATGACGGTGGTACGGTTTTCGAGTTGTCGCCCAAAGTGGGTGGCGGCTGGACCCCTAAGATTCTGCATAGCTTCGGCAATGGCACGGATGGAGCCACACCCATCGCAGGCCCGCTCGTATTTGCGGCGGGCAATCTCTACGGCACGACCTACACAGGTGGCGCGTATAACGCAGGAACGGTTTTCGAGTTGAAGCCCAAAGCTGGCGGGGGCTGGACGGAGAAAACCATATACAGCTTCTACGGCTACATTACGGATGGTTGCCTTCCCTGGGCCGGCCTCGTCAGCGACGCATCCGGAAATCTGTACGGCACGGCTTCCTCATGCGGCGCACTTGGTTACGGCGCGGTTTTCGAGCTGAGCCCCAGCACGGGAGGCTACACTGAGAAGGTATTGCACGACTTCGACGATAACGGCACCGATGGGTACTACTCCTACTCCAGCCTGATCTTCGACTCCTCCGGCAATTTGTACGGCACGACGGACTCCGGCGGCGTTTATGGCTACGGTACGGTGTTTGAGTTGACCCCCGCCACTGGCGGAAGCTGGACGGAGACCGTGCTGCATAGCTTCGGAAGCGGCGCCGACGGAGTATATGCACAGGCCAGCCTGGTTCGCGATGCCTCCGGAAACCTCTACGGTACGACGCTGCATGGCGGGACTTACGGTTACGGCATGGTTTTCGAGCTGACGCCGGCCGGTGATGGAAGCTGGACGGAGACGGTGCTTCATAGCTTTGGCCACAACTCTGGCGCGGACGGGGAGTATCCCGGAGCCAACCTCATCCTCGACTCGGCGGGCAACCTTTACAGCACCACGGAAATAGCCGGCGCCTTTGGCTGGGGCACCGTTTTCGAGTTGAGCCCCAGAACGAGCGGAGGCTGGACCGAGAGGCTGCTGCACAGCTTCAACGACAACGGCAAGGACGGGGAATACCCCGGAGCGGGCCTGATTTTCGATGCCGCCGGCAATCTCTACGGCACGACGTCACAGGGGGGTGTCTATACCGACGGGACGGCGTTCGAGATAACGCCTTAACGAAGTGATCGGGTCATACTGGGATGAGTTGAACATTCCCTTTGCAGTCGAGGCTGGGGAAAGTGCTGCCTGACTAAGAGATTTCGAATCCAGCGTTTTGCCGATCCGTCACTGACCGTAAAATAAAGTTTGGAGCGTCGTTGTGGCGACGGTTGGGTGACTGGCTTCCGGGCTAAAATGGGTATACGCCCCACCGCCCCACCCCCACGGTCTTTTGGAATCATCACGTTAGCAGTAAATTGCCCGCAAAATACGTTTTTCAAAGAACTTAGATACTAAAATCCGTGAAACAAAGGACATTATTCGTGTGTGGCCCATCCTTTCGCGTTTCTTTGCCGGAGGATGGGCACCGCCATCACCCTCCCAGGAATTTCCACACGCCCATTGTGACATCTAGCCTTGTGCATCGCCCATCACTTGCAGCAATGATAGCCGAGGCCGTGACGGTCGGCTCAAGCCAATTTGTCGCACTCCGAAGCGCGTCGTCGGTAGCAAGCCTCAACTTGAGCCTTGGCATAGACCACCCACAACCGGAGGACAGCATGCCTCGTTTTCGCCGCCTTCTAATTCTTCTATGCGTGGTATCAACGCTTTCATTCGGGAGCCTCGCGCAGGAGGATCCGTACTCCTTTGGCCCGATAATTCTCGGTAAAGCATTGGCCCCGCTACCGGAGTGCCAAAGGCCAAAAGACCATCCATACGACGTGGAGGCGAACGGTCCTTGTCAGGAAACCATCATCGCTGGGGTTCGCACGATACGGAATGTTCCCTACGATGGAGCGGAGGCGTATCTCACCGCGACGGATGAGTGTTTTAAGCAGCACCGCGGGTCCCTTGTAGAAACGGACGCCGAATGCGCTGTTGCGCAAATGGCGATCAGCATTACGGAAGAACAGTGCGGACCCGTGTTGAAAGCCCTGCAAAACAAGTTCGGTTCTCCCGCATCTCATAAAGAAACAATGCAAAACGGGTTCGGCGTAAGCTGGGACGTTACCACCTACCTTTGGAGCACAAAGAATGGGGACACCATCAGCTATTCCGTTCACTTGAGGCGTGAAGGGGGATGCTTCCTGGTGGCGGAAACTCAGAAGTTTCAAGCCGAATACGAAGAGAGGGTACACAAAAAGGTCCAGTTCTAGAGGGAGGCATCGGGCGCTATTAGTAGGGAAGGGCCAATGAGTCCCCAGCATCAGAATCGAGTCGCATTGTGCCCTGATGATGAGACAACGAGAGATGCGGCCCTGTTTGGCTAGGCAAGGCACGTGAGATTGGTCTTGACGTGAGGGGTGTCACGCGGCTTGGTATCCCACCTCACAACGGTCGTGCTGGTCTTGGGTGGAGGCAGGGTGCACAGATGCAGCAATCGGGGCAGCTTGGCAGCACTTCCGACCCTTGATGTTTCTGAACAGAGCCGGTGCTGTGAAGGCGAGGAGCCATATGCCAACGAGGGAAGAGCTACTTGCAAAGAGAACGCACAAGCAGGAAGGCGTAAGCGTGGGCAGGCGCGTTTTCTACACTCTCACCGGAGAATCGGGCAACCCGCATGGGGACAAGTTGCAGGCGGACCTCACCAGCAAGGCTATTGCGTTGCTTTTCGAAGTGCTCTGTGGGAAGGGCTACATCACAGAGAAGCAACTTGATGAAATACTGCTGGACCTAGTGAGCTGAGAAGTACAGAATGCTTGATCGCAGAGGTGGACGACGGCGAGCCCTGAGGATGTGGACACGGGCGACAAGCCAGACCTGGGGCCGAGTCGCCCGTGATCCTGGCCCAATCGCAGGAGGTATCCAGCGATCCTTTACTGATCCTCCGCTGCTACGGTCTGAGAGGCTTCATCGTCTCCGCGAATCAAGCCGAATTTCTTTAGCTTGTAGCGCAGGGCGTCGCGGCTGATGTCGAGAAGCTTGGCGGCGTGGGTTTGGTTGCCGTTGGCCTGGCGCATGGCCAACTCGACCATGGCGTGCTCAACCTCTTCCAAAGATGTTCCGCCTTCCGGAATATAGAGCCGCGGCAGCATGCGGCCATTGGGCAACGCCTGTCCGCCGTCGGCGGGAGAGGTTCGTTCGAAGACTGTGCGGCCACCCGATTCGCCGACGGAAAATGGAAGATACAAAGGCCGCAGCAGCGGTTCGTCCTCCAGGATCATGCCCCGCTCGATGGTGTTCTTCAGTTCGCGAACGTTGCCGGGCCAGTTATGGCTGAGAATGAGGCGCCGCGTCTCCTCGGTAATGCCGCGAATGGACTTCTTGAATCTGCGGTTGTAGCGGTCGATGAAGAAATCGACCAGGGGCATGATGTCTTCTTTTCGGTCCCGCAGCGGTGGAATGAAGATCGCGATAATGGCTAGGCGGTAATAGAGATCCTGGCGAAACTGGCCGTCGCGCACGGCTTTTTCAAGATCGCGATTGGAGGCGGCGATCACGCGCACATCCACCTGCATATCCTTGATACCGCCCACCCGGCGGATGACCTGGTCCTCCAGCACGCGCAGCAGCTTGGCTTGCAGCAGCGGGGAAAGTTCGCCGATTTCGTCGAGGAACAGGGTACCTCCATCGGCAGCTTCGAACAGACCCTTCTTCATCTGCTTGGCATCGGTGAATGCGCCTTTTTCGTGGCCGAAGAGTTCGGCTTCCATCAGCGTCTCGGGAATCGCCGAGCAGTTGATGGCCACAAATGGTTTCTCCGTGCGGGAACTTTCGTAGTGAATGGCCTTGGCGATGAGGTCTTTGCCGGTACCGCTTTCGCCCTGGATCAGAATTGTGGTGGCTTCGCTGGAGGCAACCTTGCGGACGAAGTTCATGAGCTCCGTCATCTTCGACGAAACGCTCACCACGCTTTCATAACCGGCGCCGCGGCGCACCTCGCTGCGCAGCGTCTGGACTTCGGTGCGGAGACTAGTGGCTTCGAGCGCGTTCTTGATGGTGATGTGCAGTTCGTCGAAATCCACGGGCTTGCCCACGAAGTCATAGGCGCCCAGTTTGAGCGCGGCTTTGACGTCATCCAGTTGCGGATCGGCGGTGATCATGATGACGGCGCGGGCGTCGCCATTTTTCTTGAGTTGATCCAGCACCTCGATGCCGCTGATGTCCGGCATGCGGACGTCAAGCAAGACCAGATCGGGCGACTCGTGCTGCGCAAGTTTGAGCGCAGGTTCGCCGGCCTCGGCCTCAATCACGTGGTAGCCCCACTCCTCACACTTTTGACGGAGCGACCAGCGCACCAGGCGCTCGTCGTCCACGACCATGATTTTCTCAGCAGGCATGCGTTGTTTTAATTTACTACGAATGGGAGGGGGATTGCTTTGGGGCAGGTCCGGGTGCCTGAACGGCTTGGGCTTTAAGCTAAGACTCTTTCGGACAAGTGTTCACAATTGCACAGATATAGACTAATGCACCTTCTAAGATTTATGGCACAGCGCGGACTTTAAGGCGCGTAACAAAGGAGGAGTTTATGAAATTTTTGCCGGTTTTCGTGCTCGTTCTATCGTCATTGGGAAGTGGCGCTTTTGCCCAAACTGATCCGGCGGTGGCAATCAATCTTGGAACGGCTGACAAATTCGCCCTGCTGGGTGCCTCCGGCATCACCAACGTTAGTGCACAAACTTACGTAATTGGCGATGTAGGCAGTTCTCCCACACCCGCTATAACCGGCCTCACGCAATCTCAAGTGAAGGGCACCCTGTACCTCGTAGCGAGCCCCGTGACCGCTACGGCACAGACCGATCTGACTGTGGCATACAATCAAGCGGCGGGCGCGCCGTGTGGCACTGACCTTACTGGCCAGGATCTGGGCGGAATGACCCTCGGACCTGGAGTCTATTGCTTTTCGTCTTCCGCCGGATTGACCGGCACTCTGACGCTGGACGCTTACGGGAATCCGGGTGCGCAGTGGATTTTCCAGATCGGCAGTACTCTGACGACCGCCACCGATTCCAAAGTGTCCATTGTTCTAGGGCAAGGGCAAGTGCAACCGCTCTGGAGCAGAGGTCTGAGGGGGTGCAATGTGTACTGGCAGGTCGGTTCCTCAGCTACTATTGGGACCGGTAGCCTTTTCGTCGGAAAGATCCTGGCGCTTACGAGCATCACGCTGAACGGTGGCATTCTTCACGGCAAGGCTCTGGCCAGCAACGGTGCGATCACGATGTCTGCCCAGGAGACGGTTAACGGTCCGCCATGTGATACTAATACGAAAAATTGTACGGATTGACCGAGGCTATCCGAACAAGGGGGCGCCTAGGACGCCGCGGTTTGAGGGGCAGGCATCCGAAATGGCAGCAGCACTGTAAACTGACTTCCCTTCCCTACGGCGCTGCTGACTTCGATGCGGCCATGATGATCTTCCACGATACGGCGGGCAAGCGAGAGACCCAGGCCCGTACCGTTACCTTTGGTGGTATAGAAAGGCCGGAAGATGTTCGCTAAATTCTGGGCGGCGATGCCGCGGCCAGTGTCGCTGACAACCACACTGGCGTAGCCCTCTCGCGAGCCAATCTCGACGCGGACTGTGCCCGCACCCTCCATAGCCTGCACTGCGTTGAGCAGCAGATTCAGAAGCACCTGGTGGACTTGATCGCTGTCGTGCTCGACTTCAGGCAGATCGGGCGCCTTCTGCAGCTCGATCTTGATCGGCCGGGAGAGCACTTGCTGGCGAGCCAGCATTACGGCGTGCTCCACGGTCGTGTTGAGGTTGCTCCGGCGAACCTCCGGCCGGCGAGGCCGCGCCGTCTCCAGCAGATCGGTCAAGGTTCGGCTGATGCGCGTGATCTCCAGGCGAACATCTTTCACGACGGCGCGCGCGGGGCTGGTTGCAGGCAGATCGCGGCCGACAATTTCGATGACTCCAGCGATTCCGGCAAGCGGGTTGCGAATCTCGTGAGCCAGACCGGTGGCCAACTCGCCGAGCGTCGCCAGGTGCTCAGCGCGGGACATTTGCGTGCGATGGAGGCGCTCAATTTCCTCCCGGCTCTCGCGCAACTGCTGCATCATGTGGTTGAAGTTGCGGCCGAGATCGCCGATTTCGTCGTTGCGCCCAGAGAAGCTGACTCGGACGTCCAGGTTGCCCTCGCTCACCAGCCCGATTTTCTCCTGCAATTCAACCATGGGCCGTTGAACCAGATAGGCAAGCACAAGTATGGACACCGCACAGATGGCGACCGCTCCGACTCCAGCAAGGATCAGCACCGCGTGGCGGTCCGGGTCGCGCAGGGAAACTGTGGCCAGAGTGAACAGGAGCAGCCCTGCCACCAGTACAAGGCCGACCGGCAAGATTGCTTTAAGCTGCCAATTCACGCGCACGGAACCTAAGCGGGAGTCTTCTTCTTGCGGCACATCCGCGGAGATCTTGTGCTCGCCTTCCGCCGGTTCAGCGCGAGGTAAGACCGTCGAAGAAGATGTCTCTACGACTCGCCCGGTAGCTACGGACTGAGTGCGGCTAAGCATAAGCATGCATTCCTGGGAGCAGGTAAGTCACACCGAAGAAGGTGAACATCACCACGGCAAAGCCGGCAATGGAGAAATAAGCGGCGCGACGGCCCCGCCATCCTCGCGTGATGCGCATGTGCAGATAGAGCGCGTACACCAGCCAGGTAATCGCCGCCCAGGTTTCTTTCGGATCCCAGCTCCAATAAGAACCCCAGGTGCGATTCGCCCAGTAAGCGCCCGCCGCGATCATCAGGGTGAGTAAAGGAAATGCGATCGCGATGGTCTTGTAGGTGATGCGGTCCAGTTCGTCGGCGCTGGGCAACATGCGCTCCAGGTCCTGGCGCCGCCAGAGCAGTAACAAATACAGCAACGAAACGAAGACTCCGCCTACGAGGCCGGAAAGGATGAATGGGCTGGCGGCCAGAGCGGTAGGAAACAGGCCATCCGCATCGAGCGAAGCGTACCGGCCATCGTGTGCCCGCAGCACAAAGAACGCGACTGCGACCACCTGCAGCAGAATGCTGAGGAACACCGCCCGATTGGCCATATTGATGAATGCTTGATTGCCAGTCTTGCGCCAGATCAAGTAGAGGGCCAGCGGCGCAACCACCGCGGCCAGCACCAGAAGCAGCAACCAGCCGAGATCGGGAATCACCACGAAAAGCCGGACGCCCCTGGACAGGAACATTTCCGATTTCTCTTCCGGGTTCCATGCGATCACGCTGAGTCCACCCCATTTTTCGAAGCGGGTCAGAACTCCGGCATAGGTAGCGGCGGTAAACAGGCTCGTCGCCGCCAGAAACGTTTCGGTCTGCATTTTGTCCTGGATCAAGAACATCATCGCCAGTGCGAAGCTCAGGGCGCAGGCAGCGTAGGCCAGCATGGCCAGGGTGACGTGCACGTGCAGCCACGTCAACTGCAGCGCCGGCACCAGCGGATGCACTTCGGTGCGCAGCAACTGCATAAGCACGACGCCCACAATCGCCACGGGCATGGTCACCGTGCCGATGACTTTCACTCCAAATTTCTTCTCCGCGATCAGCGTAAGTACGGCCAGCGTCCACACGAACATGAGCAGCATTTCGTAAATGCTGGCGAAGGGAGGATGTCCGGCCTCATACCAGCGGCGCGCCACCGCGCCAGTGTTGGCCAGCAGTCCCGCCCAGGTGGCCAGCGAGGCATAACGAATGTAAGCCGGAGTTCCGGTGATGCCGAATCCCAGATACAGCGTTCCCGCTCCCGAATAGAAAATGAGCGCGGCGTAAAGCAGATTGGAGTCGTTGAGCAGATTGCCGCTCTTGACCACGTTCAGAAATGCCATGAACAGCAGGAAGGCGACTCCCAGTCCCACCATCACGACCAGCGTTGTCCCGGTAGCTGCTGGTGGCTGCTGTTCCACTTTTGCGACGTGCGCCATTGACGCATCCTCCCTGGCCGGTTTCACTTTCCGGCGAGTGCAGTGACACGCGCTTCGGCGCCTGTCTCGGTTGAAACTTTGAGTTCCGATTTAATTTGTTCCACCAGCTTGGAAAAACGCTGTTCGAACGCATCTTTATTTTTGTTCGCAGTGCCGCCGATCCAAAGCGCCAACTGGCCGCGGGCATCGCGCACCGGCACAACCCAAATCCGCACATGGACCAGATAAAACACCACAGCCAGGCCAATCCCCATGACGACCACGCCCGCCCAAACCGACCACTGTCCCGGCTCGTGCGATACCTCCAGGCCGGTGAAATAGGCCATCTGCGCGTCTTTGCCTTCGAAGGCGTAAGGGGAAGAGGCGTTCTGCTCCAGGCCCTGGATTGGAGGCAGCCAGACATTCACGGCCTGGCCCGATTTCTTGGATTCCACCACCAGATGCGCCGCCGGATTTTCCAGGTTGTTTGAGCGGGCGTATACCTGGCCATCGTTCACTGCATAGTCGGGAATAAACTGGGCGAGGCGGACCGTAGTGTCGGCATCGACCGGAAGAGTTTCGTCCAGGCCAATCGTGATGTCCTTCGGTTCCCGGCCATCGCGTGGGGTCGCGGTGAGCACCAAGCTGTCGAGCTTTCCGGTCTTGCCGTAGCTCGCCTGATAAAAGCGCGCTCCGCGATAAACCAGAGGATCGTTCACCACGATCTGCTTGCGCAGGACTACCCGATCGTTCTCCACCACGGCCAGATCCGACCACCAGCGCTTGGGACTGCCGTCGGCATAATTTTCCTGGCCGGCGCCGTCACAGCGGATGGCAAACGGCAGCTTGCGTGGGCTGCCATTCTGCGGTTGCACCTGGTTCGACTGCTGGCCGCGAGTCAGCGTGACGAATCCACGCCAGCCGTATACGGCATCGATATTGACCCCGAGAAAAATGAGAAGCAGGCTCGCGTGAACGATATAAACTGCCATTTCAGAAAAACGGTTACGTTCGCCAAATAAAGAAAAGCTGTTCTCGTGCACGATCCGCTCTGGCCTGAAACCTGCCTTTTGTAAACTCCGTTCCGCGGCGCTCAAAGCGGCTTCTTCATCCTTAATCGGGATCAGCACATGATTGGGCAACGCTTTGCGGAACGTCTGATCGGGACTCTTATAGGGACGCGAGAAGAACCTCCAGGCATTGGGAAAGCGCTGGATTGAGGCGGCAATGATGCAGAGGCTCACCAGGCTCAACAGCGCTATGAACCACCAGGCATGGAAGACATCGGTGAGTCCCAACCCGTCGAGCAGGCGCAGCATCTGCGGCGAGTAGGCCCGCTGCATTTCGTCGGGATCCGTGGCGGGACGCTGTAGAATTACCGTCCCTGCCGCCGAGAGTATGACGACGAGAATGAGCAGGATGACACCGGTCTTAATGGCGGCCAGGGTTTGCCAGATTTTTGTTTGCCAGATTTTCCGAGCCGCGGAATGGACGCTTGAAGCCATATTCCTCCCCTTCTTCGCTGGAAGAAAGCACGTTTCCCGCCATCGGCGGGCATCGAGCGAAGTAATTGAAATTGCAGGGGATGCGGGGGTGGGCCGTCAGACGACACAAGCTCAGTGTGAGCCATATCACACAGCGGGGTGGCGTTCTGGAGGGAATTTCGCGCAGGCCAGCAAATGGCTCCTGCGAAGAATGACGCTAACCCATTTGATTTCCTGACCATGTAGATTTAGTGAATAGATTCTGAGGGGTTCGGCGTAACTACATCACTCCTTGATGCGACGACCATCACGCATAAACGGCTTCCCGAAGCGTTCCCCCATGAAAGACCGGGAGACCTAGAACCTCTAACAAAACCCTGCCACGAAAGAAAAACCGTCCTGAAAGTTAAATTCTCGCTCAGTTGCCTTGGTCATGCGGCACAGTCACGATGGCAGAGCAAGAACCCACGTTGCCCAAGGTGTCTTGCCCGTTGACGATGACGGTGTAGGTTCGGCCATCAGCGTCGTTTCCGTTTCGTGCTGCTATCAACGACACCTGAAATGAGTAGCTGCCTCCCGGACCAAGAGTGATTTGTCCGCTTGGCTGGTCTTGGCCGTACTCGTCGATCACCAAATAACCGGTGCCGCCAGACGCGAGGCTTGACGTACCTGGAGTAATGGTTCCTGACACGGTTACAGTGTCCGACTTGCCATTAGGTGGCCACAGCGAATTCGGGGTCGCAGTACAGCTCACGCTAGGCGGATTCTGCGGAACGCTGTTTATGCTTGTTATGCTGACGCCTCCAGTCCCGCTGTTAGGATCAAGCGGGAACACGCTTTTTAGCTGTGCCCCACCCACTCCAGTGACTGGGTTCTTGGAGTCTCCGTTGAAAGTAGTCTCCCAATTCCACGTAAACAGGGGGGCGCTCGGGTATCCGGGTGTAACGCCGTTACACGCTGTTGGTGTGACGTCCGTCCCGCACACCCCGACCAGGCTTGTCTGAAATTGTATTGCTGAGCCGCTAGGAAGGTTGGGGTCCCCGGGGCAGTCTTGGAAGTTCATCGTATATGCAGTTTGGATCGGACTCCCCAGCGCTGGAGTACATGGAAGCGTGTTGCGCGTCAGATCCGTTGCGCTCCAAAAAAAGGGCCATGCATTGTCGTTTCCATTGTAATCAGCAACCTCGTAGAGATATCCATCAAACGGTGGGTCAGGGAAAGGTGGTGGCGCTTGCAAGGAGCCGTCAGCGGCCAGGTTCGATGAATTGACTGCTGTCTGGTCAACCGGGAAAAGCCCGCTTGGAGCCGGCAACGAGACGATTTCTTGCTGCCAATTGAATCCAGTGAAGCCACAGGCGGTTTCCTCGTTGGATAGCGTAACCGGCGCCCCATTGGCATCCGTCGGTGCGAACGTCGCGTTCATCGAAAGGGGCTTACCGTCGCGACTAAACGGTGTCCCAGGAAAGGGCTTTACGTCAGTTGGGTTTACCTGGCAGCCGCTCGTTGGACAAAAACTGAAGGCTGCGAAGTACGCGGAGCCAGCCACGCCGAATGTACCTAGTGTGATCGCGCTAAACGCGAAACCAATCGGCTGCGTGAACACTGTCGCTCCGTCGATTTGAATGGTGACTCCATTTGGTGTTGATGCGAATGTCCATTGGTGCCAGCCTGTGCTCTTGGGCGGCACCAATTGAGTTAAGGCCCAAGTGCCGCTAGGGGGCGTCGTGGGATAATACAAATATGTTGCAAGGTCTCCCCAATCTATATAAATGTGATATGAACTCGGCGGCGCATCCGAGCCGCTATAAAGATCTAGGAGCTTATAGCCGTTGGCGTAGATATTGTCGTAATACACCATCACCGACACCGTGCCGTAAGCGGACGATGTGAGGCTGTGGGTGATGAACTCTCCCGTACCATAGGCGAATGTTTCCAATTCGACTGACGGCTCGCCGTTATAGGTGCCGAGCTGCACTGAAGCAGTACCCGGGCCAGTCGTTTCAGTCGTCCAGAATGACGAGTTGAGGGTGCCCTCCTCAAAGTTGTCAGTGGCGCAGCTCTGGGCGGCAACAGGCAGTGCTGCGAGCAGGCAGATAACAACCTCAGCAAATACGATTAGATTAGCGTGTCGCGCCATGGTTACCATCCTCCTTGTCCACGTTGCACCCTGGCACTTGGGCGGTGTCGCGCCAGGACGCTCAAGGACGCGAAATTGAGGGTGACGGTCTGGGCCCCTGAAATGTGCCAAGGAATAACAGCGAGAATTGCACGGAAAGATCGCAGTGCACGCATGACGATCCCCCTTGCTCGGACACACGGGAAGATCTTGCGCCTTTTCTTGTGGCCGAGACCTGTGCGACCAATATACCACGAGGAGTGTAGTGAGTGGTTGTTACGCCACGATGACAGGCAGATTAATGTTGGTTCCACATACCTGTCCCGCTCGTACCGCCGCGCCGTTTGCGCTTCCCACGGCTGGGCGACACAAGATTGCTTGTGTCATTTTGCCCCATCCCACTGCGGGAGAAGCCCCCATCCTGATGAAGCTTTCCATGATTGTGGCCTCCCGCGCCGTGAAAATGGATTCTCAACTTATTTCGCTGCAATCTGTTACAAAGATTGTTGAGAAATCCAACAGGGTGCGGAATTAAGGCGAGGTACGTGCAAACGCCTGCAAGGAGGTGGGTGTGGGCATGGCGCGGGAATCACTCAAATCGAGTCCCCGGACGAATCACAAGGTAAACGCCTTGGTCTGTTTCATCGTGGTGATGATGCTTTCCGGCCGGGTCATGGCTGCGAAACACCCGGTCCCCCTTGACCCGAAGGCCGATCCTTCCACTTGCCTCACCTGCCATGAAGACAAAACCAAGGGCAAGTCGGTGCATTCGGCCATCGCCATGGGCTGCACCAGTTGCCATGAGATCCGCACCACGAAAGATGTAACCCACGTCAAGCTGATCACCGCGACTCCCCATGCTCTCTGTTTGACCTGCCACGCGGAGAAAAATGCCGCCGATATAAAAGGCAAGGTGCATCCCCCGGCGGTGCGCGATTGCCTCAAGTGCCATGACCCCCACACTTCCGACAACAAGAATCAGTTGTTGAAGCCCGAGAGTGGGGATGAGAAAGAAAACCTCTGCCTGAGCTGCCACAAGATCGGCGTAAACGTCCCCGAGAAAGGCAGCCGGCACCCGGCCCTTGACATGGGCTGCGACTCTTGCCACACCACGCACAAGACGGGCGAGGTGGGCAAGATCGAGTTCGATTTTCATCTGACCAAGGCCCCACCGGCGCTTTGTATCGATTGTCACGACGTGAAGAGCGCCGACCTGCAGAAAGCCCACCGGAATCAGCCCTTCGAAGCTGCGAATTGCGTTAGCTGTCACGATCCCCACGAGTCCGCCGCTCCCAAGCTGATGGCAAAGTTCATGCATCCGCCTTTTGCCGACAAGCAATGTGACTTGTGCCATGCTCCATCAAAGGACGGGAAAGTGGTGCTCACGCAGGCCGATGCCAAATCGCTGTGCGTAACCTGCCACGACGATAAAGCCAAGCTCATCGACACGGCCAAAGTTCAGCATCCCGGCGCGGCCGGCGACTGCACCGACTGCCACAGCCCGCACGCCAGCAGGCAGCCAGGGCTTCCGAAAACTAACGGGGTCGATATCTGCCTGGGTTGCCACACTGACCAGGCCGAGCAGGCCAAGAAGCACGTGCTCCATCAGCCCGCCTTTGTCCAGGGCTGCGGGACCTGTCACGAACCGCACGGCGGCGACAACGATCATCTGCTGCGCGCCAAGGGAAACGCGCTTTGCCTGGAGTGCCACGGTCCCGACTCGCAGCCCCAGTTGGTCGCTGCCGAGCACGTGCAGACCATCTTCAACGGAAAAGTGAAGTTGCCCGAGGACTACTACCGGAAAAATAAAGTGGCGATCCTGCCGCTAAGGTATGGGGTGGGCCATCCGGTCGCAGGGCACCCAGTCCAGGATCTGATGGATCCTGCCGACCCCACCAAGGTGAAGAAGCAGCTTAGCTGCCTGACCTGCCATCAGCCCCACTCTTCCACGCAAGCAGGGCTGCTGGTGAAGGACCAGGCCAACAACATGGCATTCTGCGACACGTGTCACAAAAACAGGATCGATATGACGAAGTAGAAGTTGGGAGGAAACCGAGATGCATGCGTTTACCCGAAACCCGATTCGCAAAGGCCCGGCGGTCTTTATCGTTGCCCTGTCGATCGTTCTCGCCCTGGCGTTGGCCTCGCCCACGTCAGCCTTTGGAGACAAGAAAAAGAAAAAGCCCGACGCCAACGCGCAACCGGCCGCCAAACCCCAGTTCGACATTTCGAAACTGGTGTGGCCCAGTCCCCCTTCCATCGGGCGGGTCCGCTATCTGGCCTACTACGCGGGCATGAAGATCGACTATACCCAGATGACGACCAAGCAAAAACAGAGTTGGATGGACCGGCTGGCCGGAGCGCAGTCCGCCAACGAGAAGGTAACCGTCAAGAATTTTCCCTATCAACTCCTCGGCCCCTATGGCATTGCCATTGACTCCAAAGGGCTGGTGTACGTCGCCGACCAGAAGGTGGGCGCGGTTTTCATCTTCAACACCGAGACTCGCGATGTGCAACTGATCCGCAACGGCTACGAAGCCCATTTCGGCTGGATCAACGGGCTGGCCATCGACGATGATGACCGCTTATTTGTCTCCGACGGAAAGATGCACCGCGTCCTGGTGTTCAACACCAAGCATGTAGTCGAAGCCCAGATCGCCGATAAGCTGGTGGATCCGGTGGGCCTCGCGCTCGACACCGAGAACCGCTTTCTTTATGTGGTCGACACGCAGCAGGACCAAGTGATTGTCTTCGACGCCGACTCCCTGAAAGAGCTGCGCCGGATCGGAACCGGCGGTAAGAACCACTTTCTGACTACGCCGGGAGACTTCGGCGGGCCACAGGATGTTGCATTGGACAAGGATGGAAACGTCTACGTGACCGACACTATGAATAACCGCGTGGAGATCTTCGACGCGGATGGCAAATTCATCAGCGAGTTCGGCAGGCACTGCGACGGTCCCGGGTGCTTTGCCCGTCCCAAGGGCATTGCGGTGGATGGCGACGGCCACATCTGGGTGGCCGATACCATGAACGACACGCTGCAGGCTTTTAATCGCGAAGGGCAGTTGCTGACCTACCTGGGCGGGCACGGACACTTTCCCGGCCAATTCGAGGCCCTGGTTGGGGTTGCCATCGACAAGCAGAATCGCATATTTACTACCGAGCAATATCCCGGCCGCATGCAGATGTTCCGCTACGTGACCGATGACGAGGCCGCTGCCGAGAAGACCCGCCAGGAAGAGGAACGGAAAAAGCAGGCCGAGGCCCGGAGGCAAGCTGCTCAGACTGCGCCGCCTGAAACTCCCGCCGCAACTCCGCAGAAGCCGTCCGGCGCACCCACGCCGAAGCCTCCAGCCAACGACGATCCGCCAAAAGCACAGCCGCCTTCAGGCAAATAGCTCGTCGAGAAGCGCGTCCGCTCAAGAGGCTGATGCCGCATTTTTGCCTGGGGCAAGTTTGTGATTCCAATCACATATTGGGACCAACCAAATCGAAAGTGCGTGAGGCTTTTCACCACAGTTAGTGTGGGAGAATCCTCATTTTTGCGAGCACCTGGGTACTTCCGGCACTCCTCGATTTACTCGGAATCATCGCAACTCCAGTCTTTTCAGTAGATTCCCCGCCAAGTGGCGAATTTCAACATGCTTGGTAATTAGGAGAATCACATGCATGGGTACTAACGGAGATGGGGTGAAGTTTATGAACCGGAGATTTCCGAAAAAGGATCGATCCAATTTCCGGAGCATTCCTTCTCCAAATAACGCAATAAGTCTTTTTAGAGTTGCGACCCAATTGGAGGATTCTTCCATGAAAAAGATGTTCCTAGTACTGCTAGTGGTACTGGGCGTGGCCGGTTTGGCCATGGCCCAAATCGGTGCCGCACCGCCGAATGACGTCCTCGGCGCCCACCTCAACTATGGTCGCGGTTGCCCGGCCTGCCACGCACCGCACAGTGGCGCGTACGGCAACGGCGCTGCCAAGACCCCCGACACGTCCAGCGGTAACTTTGCATTGTGGGGCCAGGACACCGGCAGTCTGTATGGCAAGACGATCGTAACTGGTCAGGGGCTCGTTGGCGGAAGCGGCACGGCCTCCAGCTACACGGAAGTTCTGCCTGCCAGCATGAACTCCAACGCACCCGATGTGAGCGGCCTTATCACCTGCCTGAGCTGCCATGACGGCAACTGGGCACAGGGCGCAATGATGAAGAACACGGTCTATGAGACCCTGCCGCCCACTTACGGAACCTGGAATACGATTCCGACTTTGCTCGGAAATAACAACTACGGCCAAGTAGGCGACTACCTCAACGACCACCCGGTGGGATTGAACGCCACAGTTTCTTGCGGCGGCCAATACAATTGGGATTGCACCGAGACCAACGGCGTGATCACGATGAATGGCCCGAATTCGTCCAGGTTCGTGACGAACTACGGCTTCTTCGTCAGCCTCAGCGCGTGGAACAACACTGCGGTCGTGACCTGCACCAGCTGCCACAACCAGCACTTGATGAACGTGGTGAAAGTTACCCAGGGCGCAACCAGCGGCCTGACCACTGGTTTCTACCAGACCATGTTCTTCATTCGCGCTCCCTATAATCCGGCCGACGCGAACCCACTCACCAACCAGACCGCGCAATTCTGCCGCCAGTGCCACGGTGGAGAAGCCAACGAGTCCAACAACGGCACAGCTGGAACCGTATTCTAGGTTGCTGGCTTGACGAACAGGGGGGAGAGAAATCTCTCCCCATTTTTACGGCGAGGCAGTATGAAGCGCAAAATCTACATCCCGGCAGTGCTCTTGATGGTGGTTGCGGCGGGCTCCGCTCAAGTGGCCTCCCACGCCCCCGCCCTGGGGCTGCAGCCGCACGCCAGTTCCTTCGCTCAACCCACGAACAAGCCCGTGGCCCGGGTGAATGGCGTGGTTCTCACCGACCGCGATCTGCTGCGCGAAGAGTACACCATCTTCCCGTATGCGCGCCAGCACAATGGCAGCGTGCCTCAGGAAATGGAGCCGCAGATTCGCCAGGGCGCGATGCAGATGATCATTTTCGAGGAACTGGTCTACCAGGAAGCGGCGCGCCGCAAGCTGACCGTGCCTCCGGCCAAGCTGCAAACCGCGGAAGCCGACTTCCGCAAACAGTTCTCCACTCCCGAGGAATTTCAGCAACTTCTGCAGGAAGAATTTCAAGGCTCCCGGCAGTTACTGCGCGAGAAGATCCGGCGCTCTCTGCTGATTGAGGAGCTGTTGAAGTCCGACGTGCAAGACAAGTCGGCGGTCTCCCTGGCCGAAGCCAGGGCCTATTACCAGAACAATATCGCCAGCTATCGGTATCCGGAATCTTTCGCGATCCAGACGATTTCCATACTGCCACCGGACAAACCGACGCCGGATCAGCTGAAAGAAATGCGCAAGCGCGCCGACGATGCGCTGCGCCAGGCCCAGGCCACCAAGGATGCCGAGGGCTTCGGCCTGCTGGCCGAAAAGATTTCCGACGACGACTACCGCGTCATGATGGGCAACCACAAGGCGGTCGCCCGCGACAAGCTGGCACCCGAAGTAGTGAAGGCGCTGCTGGCGCTGGACGGGCAGATTACCGGCCTGATTCAGCTCGACCAGGCTTATACCATCGTCCGTTTGAACAAGCACATTCTGGCCGGGACATTTAAGTTCGAGGTCGTGAAAGATACGCTCAGGAAAGAATTGAGAGAAAAGAAGACCAACCAGTTGCGCGCCGCCCTGGATAAGAGATTGCGACAGAACGCGAAGATCGAAACTTTGTAGACGCTGAGAAGGGGTAACCGGGTGGGGGGACGTACTCAATGGGCGGGTTGTGCATTGGCTTGGGTTCTGGTCCTGGCGCTGCCAGCGGCAGGTCAGCTTGAGGTTGGCAAAAACCTCAGCATGGATCTCAACGGCTCGCTGGGAGTGGGGTACTCGGATGATTATGCGAACCTTTTCAGCTCCAGCCACAGTTTGGTTGGCTCCGGCAGCGGCACTCTCTCCGGCTCCTACTACAATCCCAACTTCTTGTCGTTCAACGTTTCTCCTTATTACGGCCAGTCGCGGGCCAATTCCAACTATCAATCCGTCTTTGATTCCAGCGGCGTGAATGCTTCAACTTCGATATTCAGCGGCAGCCATTTTCCCGGCTCTATCAGCTACGCCAAGTCGTACAACAGCGAGGGGAACTTTGGCGTTCCCGGAGTCGCCGACTACACTACGCGCGGCAACAACGACACGCTGGGTATTTCCTGGTCGGAAACCCTTCCCGACAAGCCTACCCTGACCGCCACCTTCCAAAGGGGCAGCAGCGACTACTCGGTGTTCGGCGCCGATCAGAACGGAAGCTCCACCTTCGACTCGTTGACCCTGCATTCGGGATATCTCATTGACCACTTCGGCTTGGGTGCCTTCTATGATCGGGGCGGGTCGCAATCGCTTATACCCCAGCTTCTTGAGAGCGGGGAGCAGCCCGAGACCGTACACGCCAGCAACAGCGGCTACGGATTCAATGTCACCCACCCTCTTCCCCTGCGCGGCGGGGCCTCCGCTGCTTTCACCCACTCCGAGTTTGACACCAATCTGGAGGGTTCGAGCGTCAACGGCGACGTCAACCTGATTATGCTCAACGCGGGAATTCAGCCCACCAACAAGCTGCATCTCACGGTGGGTGCAAACTACTCCGACAGTTTGAGCGGCCAGCTCTACGAGTCGATCGTCCAGGCGGGAGGAATTGCTCCCGCCCAGGATCTGAACCAGGGTTCCCATAGTCTGGATATGATCGGCACGGCCGGTTACGCAATCACCAAGGGCCTGCAGTCCGAAGTCAACGTGGAGCGCCGGGAACAACGCTTCCTGGGCGAAAGCTACGGGTCAAACGGTTATAGCGGAAGCCTGTTTTATACCACAGGGTTTCTGGGCGGGAACTACAATGCCGCCGTGATGGTCAGGGACACCACGCTGGACAGCACCAGCCAGAACTCTCTCGGATTTTCCGTCAACACCAACTACACCCGCCGCATTAACGACTGGGTAGTGAGCGGGGCTTTCGGCTACGCGCAAAATGTGCAGACCTTGCTGATCACCTATATGAGTTCGTTTTACAATTATTCCGGCAACATCCGGCACCGCTGGGGGCTGTTTACCTGGAGCGCGGGCGCGGGCGCGGGGCGCACCGGGCTGACCGAACAGGGAGCTACGCAGAACACCAACCAAAGCTATACCACCAGCTTTGGTTACAGCCATTTCATCACCTTGACCGGCACCTACTCGAAGTCGAGCGGCAACGGCATCGAGACCGCGAGCGGAATTGTGCAGAATCCCGTGCTGGTACCGGTGCTCACGCCGGGTTCTGCCATCCTCTTCGCCGGAAACACTTATTCGGTTGGATTGGGCAGCAATCCAGCCAAGAAGTTTACCATTGGGGCGAGTTACGCCCGCGCCAACAACAATAACCTTTTCGATTCCGTGGCATCGACCAGCTCGACTATCCAATACAACGCCATCCTGCAATATCAGTTCAGGAAGGTCTACATGACCGGAGGCTACACCCGGCTGCAGCAGGGCTTCAGCACCTCCACCACCGGGCCGGCTGTTGTATCCTCTTTCTACGTCGGTGTTTCGCGATGGTTCAACTTCTTCTAAGCGGCACGCGAGGTAATGGTCTTGGAACCGCGCGGGTAGCCTGTATCCTTCTCTTGCTCCTGGCCCCGGCCTGGGCCTCGCGGAAGCCGAAGGACAAGCTCGTCGAACCGGGCCCTCCCGATTTGCTGCTGGAAGGCGGCCGCAAGCTTAGCTACGAGCGCAGCTTCCACTCCGAACGGGAAGTCAAGCCCAAGCGCGGCTTCTGGAACCGCGTGCTCGACGTGGTGGCAGGTGAGCCGCAATTCCATGCGCTGATTCGTCCTTACAGCGTGGCCGCCGATTCGCGCGGGCGCATCATCGTGACCGATCCCGGCGCCGGCGGAGTTCACATCTTCGATTTTGCCGAACAGAAATACAAATTCCTCTGGCGCGCCGACAAGCGCAAGGATGCCATGCTGCAGCCGCAATGCGTGGCCGTCGACGCCCAGGACAATATCTACGTCACCGATTCGGACTCCGGGAAGGTTTTCGTCTTCGACGCCAACGGAAAATATCAGCGCGCCATCGGCAGCCTCAAGGGCGGCGAAGGATATTTCAAGCGGCCCACCGGAATCGCCATAGACTCCGCGGCGCAGAGGATTTACGTCACCGATACTCTGCGCAACAAAATCTTCATGCTCGATATGCAAGGCAACATTCTCCAGGAGATCGGCAAGAACGGCGACGCGAACGGTGAATTCAACTTTCCGACCGAATTGCGCCTCGACCGCCAGGACTTGATCGTGGTCGACGCCATGAATTTCCGCGTTCAGATGCTGGACCGCTCGGGAACTTTCCGTCTCGCCATCGGACAATTGGGTGACAGCACGGGCGAGATGTTTCGTCCCAAAGGCGTTGCCGTGGACTCCGAAGGCGATCTTTACGTAGTCGATGGACTTTGGGGCCTGGTGCAGGTCTTCAATCGCGAGGGTCAATTGCTGTACTACTTCGGGCAGCGCGGCACCGGCCCCGGCCAATTCGAACTGCCGGCGGGTTTGTTCATCGATCGTGACGACCGGATTTTTGTGGTGGATTCATTCAACCGCCGCATTCAAGTATTCCACTATTTTGGCTTGCCGAAGCGCGCCAGAAGAGAAGAGATCGGCGCCAAGCAGAAAAGCGCCAAGGAAGGAATGTAGTGAAGCGACAGTACGCATTCGCTTGCCTGATCATCGTGTTGACAGCGGGCAGCCTGCTGGCGCAGGTCACCGGCGACGTGATTGGCATCCACGACCTGGGACCGGGCACGAAGTCTCCCGTGGTCGGGGCGCGGCCAGATTTCTGCGAGTACTGCCATGCTCCTCATTTCGGAGTCGGCGGCCGGACGCCCCTGTGGAACCAGACGCTTTCCACCCAGGTTTATGCGCCCTACACCAGCACCACCGAACAGAACAAAGACGTTCAGCCTACTCCCGGCGCTGACAGCAGTCTGTGCCTGAGCTGCCACGATGGCACCGTCGCGCCCGGAACCACGGCGGTTTATGGCAAGGTCACCACCACCGGAACCATGTACACGCAGGACGTATTTGGGGCGAACCTGCAACCCTCGCATCCCTTCAGCATGGCTTTGCCCCTGAAAGATTCCGTCGACCTGGTCGCGTCCCTGGTGGCGCAGGGGAAAACGGCCGATCCTCTGGGCGTGGTAAGACTCATCAACGGAAACCTTGAGTGCACCTCCTGCCACAACGCCCACGTTCAGGCCAAGGACCTTATTTCGCAGAACTTCCTGGTCCGCAACAGTGCCAACGGAGCCATGTGCCTCGCCTGCCACGATCCCAATCGTCAAATGTCGGGCAAGGTGAATCCTTTGAACGGATGGGCCACCAGCATTCACAACATAGCGACCAACCGTCTCACCCCGCAGGCCAACGTAGGCAGCTATCCCACGGTGATGCAGTCGGCGTGCATTGGCTGCCATGCCCCGCACAACGCGCTCGGAGCGGCCCGCCTGCTGCGCGGCATCAACGAACAGGATTGCATTGCCTGCCATAGCGGCGGCAACAACATCACGCCCGCTCCAACCAGTATTTTCGCGGAATACACCGCTCCCAAGGTGGGACATCCGATCCCCAGCGCAAGCAACCAGCACGACCCCGCGGAAGCCGTGCTGCTCAACAATAACCGCCACTCCACCTGTGTTGACTGCCACGACGTGCATTCCGCCAACCAGGTAAAAACTTTTCCGCCGCCGCCCCTCATCCGGGTTTCGCAAAGCGGCGTGGCCGGCATCAGCGCAACCGATGGCGTAACCGTGTTGACTCCCGCCATCAATCAGTACGAGAACTGTTTCCGTTGTCACGGCACCAGTTCGGGTGAGGCGGCCAACACCATCTTCGGATATTTGCCCGTGCGCGCGGTCTCGGCCGGTAACCCGCTCAATCTGATTCCTCAGTTCAGCATCAACACGCCGTCGAGCCATCCCGTTACCCATGTCCGCAACAGCCCGCTGCCTCAGCCCAGCCTGCTGCCCAACCTATTGAATCTGGACGGGCTCACGCAAGGCCGCGCCATGGGCACGCAGATCTTTTGCACCGACTGCCACAACAGTGACGACAATCGCGAGTTCGGCGGCGCCGGCCCGAACGGTCCACACGCCTCCAAGTGGACGCACATCCTGGAACGGCAATACGTTATCAACCAGTCGCCCGGCCCCGGCCAGTTGATCACCAACCTTTATCCCAATCCCGATCTCAGCGTGAACGGGCCTTACGCGATGTGTGGCAAGTGCCATGACCTGGCCGGCCAGATCATCAAGAACACCAGCTTCACGCAGCACGCCTACCACATCAACGCCGGCTTCAGCTGCTCGGTTTGCCACACCGCTCACGGCATGGGAGCCACCAGCGCGACCATCAGCGGCCAGCGCCTGGTAAATTTCGATGTGAACGTAGTCGGACAGAATGGGGCCACGCCCATCAGTTACAGCCGCACCGCCAACACTTGCGTGCTAGCCTGCCACACCGCAGCGCACAACTCCAACGGCACCGTGACCGCCTCGGGTGCCGCCAACAAAGTCAAGCCGGGGCAGCCGCCGCCACCGAGAATCATCAAGTAGCGCTTGTTTCCTAAATGGCTTTGAAAGGGCGCGACTTCAGCCGCACCGTAAAGACCCCCCCAAAGTCGGGCTTCAGATTGTGCGTGAGGATTTCAGCCGCGCAGCGGCGCAAGAATGCAGCCCACAGCCTGCCCTGAGCCTGCCGAAGGGGCGCAAGCCGTGGGTAGTAAGCGGAAAGTGAGCCAGCCCCGAAGGGGCGAAAGAGAAGCTTTCAAGCACACTCCTTAGCCCCAAGGCAGCAGAAACTTACACTCAGGGCTTCACACAGAAACATCCGTAGGCATTGCATCGATAAACCAATCCCGGCCCGCAGAGGATCACGGAGCTGCCGGCCTTGGGAAGGGATGAAGCACGCGAACTCCCGGCGTCTTTCCCCTGAGCACACAACACGACGATCGCGGCGCACAATGCGGCACGGGCGATAAAGAGTTTTGGCATTTTCATAAGGTTCTCCTAGTTTTGTAACTCGCGAGCGGCGCGGAAAGTTGGCGGATGGCCACCTTCTAACTTGCTCTTTAACTACCATTCTATAAAAGAGAATGTCAAGAGAATTTTCCTGGGCTAACGCCATTTACAAAGTGCCAGTAAGTGCATTCACAGATCTCTAGTCAGACTTAGCCTACCCGCTGGTCAGCATCCCTTGGATGTGAAATCTTGCACTAATGGCAGGATCACTAAGTAGGACATGTTTCCTAAATGGGTTTGAAAGGGCGCGGCTTCAGAGGGTGCGGAAAAACTCCCATTCGGCGGAGGTCTGGGAAGGGTGGAGGTTTGGGAAGGGCACGAGTTTACTCGTGCCGCTAAGCCGTTGTTTGGGAAGGGCACGACTTTAGTCGTGCCGTAAGTCGCTGAAAATGGACCCGCGCTTTAGCGCCTGAAGCTGTGCTTTTTACCTCCTCGACGAGTTTTTCCGCAGCCTCGCAAGCGCTAACTTAGTCGTTCTGAATGAGGAGGACGGCATGAAGTCCCCGTGAGCGGTGAACCTGCACAATGCAGTTACGGTGTCGCAACAGCGCCTGGGGAAGCGTGTGGCCCAGCTTAGTTTCGCACGAATGATTGAGGTGTGTGCCGCTCTGCGCTTCTCTCTGGGGTGTGATTCACACTAGTTAGTGGGGACGTTTCCACCTATCCCCGTGTTCAGTCCCCGTATTCAGTCGTAGTAGCACGGAGGTGGGCCACCTCTCCCACCCACGTCCCATTGACACTGGCTCGACTGCCCGGCTAGCATTGCTGCGAATCCACGCGGGGACCCCAATTTCTAGGCAGCAAAATTAGGAGAACGTCCCGTCATTTCCCGATATTCCCTCAGAAAGAAGAAGCAATATGCTGCGATTAATACGATTGATTGGATGCACACTGATTCTCGGTTTCTCTGTTTCTGTTATTTTGGCCCAAGAGACCACACAAGATGAAAATCCTTCGCAGAGCTTGGTTTGGGGATTTATGATTAAGGGAGCTTACGCCCCTAATCCGTGGAGGACAACCACGTTCGGTAATTTGCCGGTCTCCCTGCGAACCGTCAACTATGGCAACACGCCATACGCACCGACTGGGTCCTACACGTTTGACCAGAGCCAGTTGAAACTGCATAGTGGAGCGCTCATAATTCCCGTCGAATTGGGTCCAGCATTCAATTTTGGAAGGCATCTCGAATTGGCTGCTGGCGGCACGATAGTGTTCGACAACAACCTATCCAACAGTATGCAGATCGGCTGTTATTGCGAGGGGAGCACCGTGACCTATGAAAAATTCCTTACGACCCCGGTTCGCATAGGTGGATTCGGTGAGATTGCGACACACGTGAAAGGAAAGACGTGGTTGACTGCCGAGGCGTCGTCATCTCCGATCTGGTCGAATATCGTCCTTAAACAGGCTTTCAGTGCGTATAACACTGAATACGTGTTGCTCAAACAGCAGGTCGGCAATTACCGCGTTCCCCTCACTGTCCTTGCTGGCGTTAAATTCTGTGGCGATTGTGATCGTGAGAATCGATATATGTACGGTTTTAGCGCGGGGTTTGCGTACTGGCAAAACCATTTCAACTCAGAATTTTCGGGCGTCGTTTATCCACACGGCCAAAGATTCCTCGTCATTCAAGGTTTCTTGGAATACCAAGCGATTTTTGCAAGAAAGAAAAAGTGATCGTGCTTGAAGCAGTGGGGTGACCTGGGACAGACGAGACTGACCCCAATTTCTAGGCAGCAAAATTAGGTGAACGTCCCGCCTGTCCCCATATTTCCCCCATATTTCCCCTCCCCATTTTTCCCTGTCCCCATATTTCCCCAAATGCTAGGCTGCTCAGTAGATCAGGTAAACAGAGAAACTTGAACTACGAAATCCTTAAAACGGTTTCCCAAATTCTCACGTATATCGGCCTCTCTGTATCGTCGATACTGACGTGGATAAATCTGCATTTCAAAACGTCCCAAGACCCCGATGCTGGTCATCGGAAAATTTTGACGCCAGCGGGAAAAGCGGCCCGAATTTTCCTCGTCATCTCATTCGTGCTCACAATGTGTTCGGCGATCGTGCAAAACTATGCCGATTCAAAATTGAGGCGCGCAGCCGAGCAACGCGGAACAAAAGCGATTCAGGCGGCTCTAGAAGAACAACACAAGCTATACGTAAATGACTTGAAGCAACAATTTGAGGGGCCGAACGGAGTCATCCCTAAAATGGGTGAGCAGGCGAAAGCGTTGAAAGCCGCCGAGTCGCTGATTGTTGTTCGATCATCCGAGACCATCAACCAGTTCACAGGTTCAGAGTCCTACGCCACCCTGATGTATGTTCCGGGGCAAGGTTTCTTGGCATTTGCCCATGCAGGAAAATACCCGCTCTACGAAGTCTCTGCCCGAATTGCTGACCTTGATCAAATACGGGCGAACGTGGGCGTAACAGTACAGGTTGGCGACATGATTCGGGGACACGTCAACATTCGGCCCATACCAGCAGGGATTCCGACGTCAGGTGACCACTTCAACGCTAATGTTTTCTTCACAGCTAGAAATGGCGATTGGACTGAACTATTCCGGTCGGTGCGGGTGAACGACGGATGGGCGAGGGCTATTCAAGTAACGGGGCAATTTACTTCTCTTAAGAAGGAAAAAGTGATGTGTGAAACTATCGACCCGAAATTTCCCCGGAATGACACGAGCGCATTGAATGGATTCAAACCTGCAGATGGCCCAAAGCCGCCGCGCTGTCTGTGACACAGGCGGGGGGCCACTCAAGCCCGGTCTTGGCTTGAGCGGGGATGTTCACACGTCACGGACTTTGGTCCGGCGGAAAAAAGCTGGGGATAGACGGGACTTTCCCCGACTTTTCCGGCGCGACAGCAACCTCAAAGAAATCCACAGCCGCCTTGTGACGTTCTGACCTTGCGCCCAGCTTTCGATTCATTCATGATCGCCCAAGCAAGGGCAGTAAATCGAGCGAGCGCGACAAAGGCGATCCCGGCCAAGAATAAGGCCGTAACTCTTTTGTTTCACGGATTTTAGCCATAAGTCCTTTAGACCGCCGGATCTGGGAGGAATTTTGCGCTAACGCGATGATTCTAAAAGACCGCGGGATTAGGGGGAGGATATCCCAGATAAAGAAAACCTGGGAAAACCTGGGGACAGACGGGACGTTCCCCGATTTTTCCGACGCGACAGCAACCTCGAAGAAATCCACAGCCGCGTTGTGACCTCTGACCTTGCGCCCAGCTTTCGATTCATTCATGATTGCCCAAGCAAAGGCAGTAAATCGAGTGAGAGCGACAAAGGCGATCCCGGCGAAGAATAAGGCCGTAACTCTTTTATTTCACGGATTTTAGCCATAAGTCCTTTAGACCGCCGGATCTGGGAGGAATTTTTCGCTAACCCGATGATTCTAAAAGACCGAGGGATTCGGGGGGGGCAGGGATCGCAGGAAAAGCAGTGCAGGCCCGAAGAGAAGCTATTTCGCGGGGAGATCCAGGCAGGCGAACGAATATCACCGCTAAGGAATCCTGGAAAATCAGGGTGAAGCGCGAATCGGTTAGCAACACGCTAGCCAGAGGAACTTTCTTCGAGAGCAGCACGACTTGCGCTTCATTCAGATACGGATCGTCCACGTACGACGCGTCGCCGTTCTGCGTCTTGAAGAAGCGAGTATCCATCTCATCCCCGTAGAGATCGGTACGCCCGTCGATCGCCACCGGATAGTCCGGCATGTACCAGGTAAGAAATCCGCCCCAGTCGAACGTGTTGTAGAGCGGGCCGGGCTGCGGGTTGCGGCGAAGAAAATTGACGGCGTTTACCGGGAACACGCTGCTCATGGCATCGTCCAGACTGCGGGTGTTAAAGCCCATGTTGCGGGCGAACAGAAACATGAGCACCGCCAGCGCCGCCGCCAGCCCCGCTTTCTGAGGAACAGTTTCGCCGGGCTCGCGTTCGGTTTCTTCTCCGCCGCAGCAATCGGCGATACAAGCGGCTGCCGCGATGCACAGGAACCACGAGTCGCGCATGGTACGGAAAGCGACAACACTGGCGGCGGTCAGCAGGGTGAGCTTGAAAAGGTCGACGCGCTTCTGCCGTCCCAGAATAAAGAACGCAGCGGCGGCGAGCAGGAGTTCCACATAATGGCTGAACGCGCGAAAGTTGAGGGCCAGAAATTCGCGAATGAAGGTATAAGGAAACTTCGAGCCCGCGTAGGCAAAGACCACGGCATACAGTTGATAGGTATATGGCCCCACACAGGTAGCCAGCACGCAAGCAGCGAAGATAAGAACCAGCCTGCCTGCGGGCAGGGTTGAAGGCATCACGGATTCCGAAACGATGCCAGAATGTGCAGCCAGTTGTTGTAGCAGATGGACTCCAGTAAACAGGCCAACCACGAAGATTCCGTAAACAAACTGAATGTGGCAGTTTGCCCACACCAGAAAAACGAGCGGAAGCCAGTAGAGAAGCTGCACACGGCTGGTGCGCTGCGCCTCCAGAATCAGCGTAAGCGTCACCGCGAAAAGGACCATCGACAGAAACACGGGCCGCGGCATCAGGTTAAACAAAAACGCCGAACATGCTACCGTGCTCACGCCGGACGCCACCCAGAACCGTCCCGCGAGCCGGCGGGCCATCCAGTACACCGCATACGCAACGGCCAGGGTCAGCAGCGTGCCAAATATTCCCACGCCGACCAATCCAAACCAGGCATAGGCACGCGACAGCAGCAGCTCATAGCCCCAACTGTAGGCGATCCACGGCCGGTCGGCGGCGGTGCGGGAGAGGATTCCGGTGTGAGGGAACCCGTGGTGGGCCACGATCCACTCGCCCACCTTGATATGCCACCAGATATCCAGGTCGAGAACGCTGAATTTGAGTTGGAACGCTCTCCACGCGACGAAGCCCAACAGTATTGTCAGGGCCAGCAGTTGCAGCCCGCGCAATCGCAAAAGGCCGCGTAGTTCCTCGACAGCGCTCATCCTTGCTTAATCCTCGAAACCCAGCCCTCGAAGCCACCCAAGATACCACGCGGGGTTGTTTTGTTCGACGAGAGTTGTTCCATGGGAGGATAATTCGGAAGGGAAAAGCCGCTCTGTGACCTGAATCACAGCAGCCGGTGACAAGCCTCGCAGAAGTTGGCAGCTAGCGGTCATAGATTAGCAGCAAGGTTGAACGGAGGGGGTTCGCTCACATGAATCATCGAACTTTTCGCCGTACTCGCGGTCTAGTTGTGATCTTCCTGCTGTTGGCACTTGGGACCCAGTGCGCGAGCGCAGCCAATGTCCCCATCTCCGGGTCGTACGAGGTGCTCGAAAAAACCAATGCCGGCTCCCACACCAAAATTCTGCTGCGCCTGCATTTGACGAACCACGGGCAAGGTTTGCTGTACCTGCAAAAAATTCTACTCTGGGATTTTGCGCACCCGCCCAGCGCAAGTCCCCGCGCTTCGTCAATCGCGCTTCACGCCGGCGTTTCCGAGGAGACAACCCAAGAGTTTGTAATCCCGCGCTTGCAATTTGACCAATGGCAAAGAGGACTGCGGCCAAGGGTTGTTTTAGGCCTGCAAACGGCCACAGGCACAAAAATCACGCAGGCGATTCGGCTGGATCGCGTTGCCGGCAAGAGGGGTGAGTAAAATGCTCTCACACAAACTCAACCACTCGGTCATTCTCCTCGGTGCACTCCTGTTGGCCGCTCCCGCGGCATCCAACGCACAGTACGCAATCAACCTGTTTGCCGGCGGCGGTCCGAATGGCTTGTCGGCGATTACTTCCAGCATCGGGTATCCGGGCGGTGTCGCGCAGGATGCTTCCGGAAACACGTACATTGCAGATTCCTATTCGAATCGAGTTTTCAAGGTTGACGCTTCAGGCACCCTCACCGTATTCGCCGGCAATGGTCTTGGCATCGGTGGTGAAGACGGCTACTCTGGCGACGGCGGACCAGCCACCAGCGCGGAGCTTAGCCGTCCCGAGGGCGTTGCTGTAGATGCTGCAGGGGATGTATTCATTGCGGACACCGACAACTCTGTAATTCGTTGCGTGGTCGGAAGCCTCAAGGGTTGCTTCGGTTCAGCGCTCGCCGCGGGCGATATTACAACGGTGGCCGGAATTTATTACCCGACGACCGATACGTGCAATTACTCGGGAGACGGCAGCCTGGCGACCAGCGCGTACCTCTGCCAGCCTGGCGGAGTGTTCGTCGACGGCAGCGGCAACATCTTCATCGCAGACACTGAAAACTCTGTGGTGCGCGAGGTGTTGGCGGCCAACAACAACATTCAGACCGTGGCTGGGAGCGGCTTGCCCTGCGGCGCGGTTTCGCCCTGCGGCGATGGTGCTGCTGCCACTAGCGCTGAGCTCGATCTTCCTGGCGGAGTATTCGTAGATGGTGCGGGCGATATTTTCATCGCAGATACCTACGACTCGGTGATTCGCGAAGTGGCGGCTGCGACTGGAAACATCCAGACAGTTGCCGGAACTTACTACACTTATATCCAGAACGGCGACGTGTGCGAATACACCGGCGACGGCGCCCTCGCTACCCTCGCGGGGATCTGCCAGCCCAGCGGCGTGTCCGTCGATAGTGCCGGGGACATCTTCATTGCCGACAGCTTGAATTCGGCGATTCGTTGCGTGGTGGGCAGTGCTGGCGGTTGCTTCGGTTCAGCGTATGCCGTGGGCGATATTACGACCGTAGCGGGAAACTATGCCATGGGGGCCGGTTATTCCGGCGACGGCGGACCCGCGACCAGCGCGCAACTCAACGATCCCAACGGATTGCTCTTGGATGGCTCGGGCGACATCCTCATCGCGGATACCGAAAATTCCCTGATTCGTTGCGTGGTGGGCAGCTCTGGGGGTTGCTCCGGTTCAACGCTTGCCGTGGGCGATATTACGAGCCTGACGGGCAACCACACGGTCGCTTACTCAGGCGACGGAAACTTGGCCACTGTCGCGGAGCTCTATGCAGATGGCGGCGTTTTCGCAGACGGCTCGGGCAACGTCTTCATCGCGGATAGTTACAATTGCGTGATCCGTGAAGTATTGGCGGCAACAGGCTACATTCAAACCGTGGCAGGCAACGGCACTTGCGGTTACGCCGGCGATGGTGCGGCCGCTACCAGCGCGGAGCTCAATTATCCGGGCGGCGTATTTGTTGACAGTCTAGGAGACATTTTCATTGCGGATACCCTTAATTCCCTCGTCCGCGAGGTAGTCGCGGCGACTGGCTACATCCAAACCGTAGCTGGCGACCCGGCCTTGGTCGCCGGTTACTCCGGCGACAACGGGCCGGCCACCAGCGCACAACTCTACGAACCCTACGGCGTATTCGTTGATAGCTCGGGAGACATTTTCATTGCGGACACGACAAACTCTGCAATTCGTTGCGTGGTTGGTACTGCGTTAGGTTGCTTCGGTTCAACCCTTGCCGTCGGCGATATTACAACCGTGGCCGGGACGCCCACGACTCCCTGCTCCGCGAACAACACGTTCCCCATCTGTGGCGACGGCGGACTGGCAACCAGTGCCTACCTTAGCTCTCCGGCGGGTGTCTTCGGAGACGCACTCGGAGACATCTTGATTGCTGATACGTTTGACTCCAAGATTCGCTGCGTGGTGGGCAGCGCCGGGGGTTGCTTCGGCTCGACGCTGGCCGTCGGCAGTATTACCACCGTCGCTGGAACCGGCAGCGGCGGATACTCGGGAGATGGAGGGCTTGCCACCAGTGGGCTGCTCGACGATCCGTACGGCGTATTCGTCGATAGCTTCGGAAATATCTTCATCGCCGATACCGACAATTCAGTCGTGCGTGAAGTTGTAGCCGTCACCGGCAACATTCAAACCATCGCCGGAAACGGAACTGAAGGGTACGCTGGCGACGGCGGAACGGCAACGAGTGCGGAACTTGACCACCCCTTGGGGATCGCCGGCGGTCTATCCGGCAGCTTGTTTATCGCGGACACGGAGAACTCACGCGTCCGCGAGCTTTCTTCGACCGTGAACGAAGCCTCCGTCCCAAGTTCAGCCACTGTACCGGCCGGAGCCTCGCAGCAGTTCGCAACCACCGTGACCGGAGCGAGCGACACGTCCGTGACCTGGCAAGTGAATGGCGTCACGGGCGGCAACGCAGCCACGGTAGGCGCCATTTCTCCCTTGGGCTCGTATCAAGCGCCAGCCGCGGTTCCTTCGCCGGCAACGGTAACGGTCACCGCGGTCGCGAATGCCAATGGAGTGAACCGGGCATCGGCGACGGTCAATATTATTTCGGGATCGGGAACTGCCGTGACCGTGAGCACCAGCCCGACCGTCACCGAGGTCTACACGGGCACAACACAGACCTTCGCCGCCAACGTCACGGGTATCACGAACACCGCTGTGAACTGGCAAGTGGACGGAGTAACCAGCGGCAATTCCACGGTGGGAACAATCTCTGCCACGGGGACGTATTCCGCGCCAACAGCGGTTCCTACACCAGCGACGGTAATGATCGGCGCGGTGTCGCAGGCAATGTCAAACGTCTCCGCTGTCTATCCAATTGTGCTTGCAAACGCGCCCACGGCCTCACAGCCTGCTTCGCAAACCATAAACGCGGGAGGCACCGCGACGTATGACATTTCCCTGAATCCGAACACGGGAGATCCTGAGCATCCCATAACCCTGGCGTGCCTGAATAGCTCGCTGCCGCTGAATGCAACTTGCACTTTCTCACCTTCCACGATTACGCCAGCGCTGTCCCCGGTTCCGTTTACCCTGACGGTCAATGTGCCCACGGGCTCGGCCTCTCTGGAGAAACCGAACCGGATGTGGCTGGCCCCGCAACTCTTCGCGGCTTTCCTGCCGATAGGTGCCCTCCTGTTTATTGGTTTGGGCAAACGCGGTTCGGAGAAACGGAGGAAACGCCGGCAATGGCTGCCGTTCCTCTTCCTGCTATGCGTCTCGCTCGGCTGGTTGATTGGCTGTGGCGGCAGTTCGACGAGTCCGTCTAATCCTTCCAATCCGGAAGCTGGGAGCTACAGCGTCCAAGTGCAGGGAACGACGGCGGCGCAGCCCAATCCGATAACGATCACGACTGCGAGCTTGACCGTGCAATGACGAAAACGGAATCGCCGGAAGTTGGGGTCAATGTGGGACGGCACGATCCTGAAGTGGCGCCGACGGCCGCAGTAGCGGCCGATTTCGAAAAACCTCGAGCACTTCTCGGCAAGCTTATTTATCCCGCGGCGCTGCTGGCGTCGATGTCGATCTGGCTTCTGGCGATACGGGCTCCTCTCTGGCTGGACGAGACCCTGGCCTACTGGCAGGTCAGCGGCGGATTCTGGAAGGTCTGGAGCCGTTCCGCCCTCATGCCTTCTTCGATCGGCTATCTCTACACGCTGTGGTTGGCCAGGTCGATTCTCGGCAGCCATGAAATCGCACTCAAGATTCCCTCCACGTTGGCGATGCTGGGTGCGGTCTATTTTTTATTTCAGGCCGCGAGCGAGCTGTTCGACCAGGAGTTTGCGTTTCTCTCCTGCATCTTTTTTTGCCTGGAATACAACGTGGTCTTCGCCGCCACGGATGCGCGCCCGTACGCCTTTGCCTTGCTGGCAACCAACCTTGCAATTTTTGCTTTCGTTCGGTGGATGGCGCGGCCGCAGATGCGTCAGGCGATTCTGTTCGGCGTGGCGGCGGCCGGGATTCTCTACTTTCATTACCTGTTCAGCTCTATCCTGCCGGCGTTTGCGATTTACTATCTGGCGGCGCGCCATCGCTCGATCAAGGCGGATGCGCGTCAGTTGGCCGCTGTGCTGGCTTCCTTTACTCTGGCCGCCCTTCCGCTGATTTTCCGCGTAGCGGCTTTATACCAAACCAAGGCCACACACGTAGTTCAGGAGGTACACCACCCGGTGATGACCGCGCTGAACACGCTCGCACCCATGCAAACGCTGGCTGGTTTTCTAGCCATTCTCTTTCTCGCGGCTCTGGTTCGGAAAATAAAACTGCCGGGACGCGACTGCTACCCGGCAATCCTGCTCTGCCCTCTGCTGGCCCTGGTCCCGGCTGGCGTCCTCTTTGCCGTCAGCGCCGCCACTCCCGTACACCTGGTCATCCCCCGTTATCTCACGGTCGTAGCGCCGGGCAGCGCCTTAACCTGGGGCTTGCTGACTACTTTCATCGACTCGCGCGTGTTAAGGCAGATCTTCTCTGTGAGCCTGGTGGCAGTCACGGTGTTCCAATGCTGGAGTTCACCGCTATCCCGGCAGCACGAACTGAACTTCAAGCAAGCGCATGCGTTCATAAACGCAAATGTTGCCGACGACAAGGCCCCAGTCCTGATTTCGAGCGCATTCATCGAGTCCGAGTTCGAGCCCCTGCCGGCCGACAGCACCAGCGAGAATGCGCTGGTCTCGCAAGTGAGCTATTACCCGGTCAACGCGCCGGTGGTCTTCCTTCCGATGACTCTAAACGATGAGGCGATGCGGATCGGCCGCCAAACCGTCCTAGCCGCGGCGCAGCGGCACCAGAGGTTCCTCGCACTCGCGGCTCCCACTTCTTATCAGAATATAGACTGGCTTGCCAACTACTCCCGCGGCGATTTTACGGCGCAGGTGCTAAGAATCTTTGATGAAAAAGTGGTGGTGGTCGAATTCCGTCCCGTCGCCGGAAGTGAGTGAAGCACTGGCCACTGGCCACTGCTTTCATCTCTCGGCCTCGTGAACTTCGGCACTTTTCATCTGTTCGTCAATATGGCGTTTTATCCGATCCCACTCCGAGCGGACGATCATTTCCTTGATCGCGAATTTGGTTTCGTGTTTCGCATCGTCCACCCGCACAACAAGTTCATTCTTGTGTAAACGGAAGTCGATCACTTCGGCGAGCGGAATAAGTTGATTGGAGGATTTTCCGACGATGACATAGACGACGTTCTCGGATACCAGCGTGTACTCGGGACAAGTTTCCTGGCTCACCTGGGTCGACGGTCCGCCGAATGCCACCATGAATCCATTGTGGGCAAGCGTGCAATCGCCCATGTGCATCCTGACAACGGAGCCATGTTGATAGATCCCAATTTGCGCCGCCAGAACTCCCGGCAAGCTGCATAGAAACAGAATCAGCGAAAGTGTCCGCTTCATGGACCGTCCTCCTGGTGAGCGCTGCCCCGGCGGTAGTCGTAGTAGCCGCGGCGGCAGCGGAATTGCAAGTTTAGGTTGTGGGTGGGAAGAATGCGGATCGAGTGGAACTCGGAACTGGATTCCGGCGGCGCATAGGTGACCAGCAGGCCGGAGTGCAAATCATCCATTACGTCGTTGAGGAGTTTGAGCGGGCCGTCGCTGAGGGGAATGTAACGGCCACCCGAGTCTTCGGCCATTTTTTGCAGAATCGCGGTTCCGTTGGACGGCCGCCCGGGGTCGCCGAGGTCGACCGTGTAAATCTGTTCCTCGCTTGCCAGTATTTTCTTCAGGGTCCCGTTGAATGACGCCTTGCTGATGGTGTCGTCGCCATCGGAAAAAAGTAGGATGACCGGCCAAACGTCCGGCTGTCGCCTTTGCGTGAGAAGGTCGGTGGCAACCATAACGGCATCGAATAGCGGAGTCGCGCCCCCGCTGGGCAAGGAAGCCATCCGCTCGGCGGTAAACCAGCTTCGGCAGTTTCCGGCACAGACGACATTCACTTCCATTCCGCTGAACGACAGAATCGATACGTTGTCCCCCGGCTCCCAAGGCCACGCCGAAACCAGGCTTAGAACATCCGCGATCTCCCGATGGAAGCGCGGCAGAACCGATTCGCTGGAATCGATCAGCACGATGACGTCGAGATTAACCAAGCCAGAACGGGTGAAACTGCGGAAGTTTCGAATCACCCAGCCATTGTCGATCACGGCGAAGTCGTCGCTTTGAAGTCCTTGCACGGAGCGGTTGTTTTCGTCGGCCGCGAAAAACACGAGACGCACTTCGGAAGCACTGCTGTGGTATGTGAAATCTTGCCACTCCTGAAACTGCGGAAAATACAGCCCCGAGAGGTCATGCGGGTAAATGGATGTGACTAGAAACGAGGGCACGAGCAGACGAATGAGCCAACTGCATAGCAGCAAGGTTCCTGGGAATTTGTGCATAAGATGGGGATATGGTTGTTATCGGCGTCAGCGATAGCGGCTTGAGAACGTTGTTATCGCCGGGCGTTACCGAAGTTTGCATTAAGCAGAAATTTATTCGCTGACGATCGACTGCACTTGCGGCAGGAAGGCGCTTAAGAACGTTGTGCCCACGCAAAGCAACTGAGTGGCTCCAGACGGCAGGAAGGTCCTGGTTGTTGCGGGAGAACTCACGCCGGCCTAAACGCTGGAACTCGAGCCAGCCACCCTGGATTTTGGGCTCTCGATGAATGGCTACTGCAACGGCTTTGCCTGCGTACCCGGCTTTACGCCCGAGTGCTTTTTCGCTTGCGCCATCAGTTCCAGAACCTTGTCTTTGCCTTCATAGTTCGGATTTGTATCCAACAACTTCTGCCACGTGGCCACGGCTTTGTCGATATCCATCTTGCCCTGCCACTCGACGACGCCCAGATTGAATAACGTGTTGGCCTTGTTCGGCTCGTAAGAAAGCGATTTCTGGAATTCCGCGATGGCGCCATCGGCGTTGCCCGTGTACCAAATTGCCGTCGCCATGTCGGTACGAACCGCGGTGTTGTCTGGATGCTCCTTCAGCGCACGCCGGTAGTAATCGATCGCGGTCGGAAACTGCTGCGCGTCGTAATAAATATTGCCGATGTTTTCAAGAATTGCGGTGTTGGTTGGGTCTGCCTTGAGCTTCTCGATCAGCGGTCCGGCTTGCGTGTCGGCCATTTGCTGCATCTGTGCGGGGGTTGGGTTTTGGGTGTTTGCCTTTGCACTGCCAGCCGCCGGTGCCGCAGCACTCGCCGTCTCACCCGCGGCCGCCGCCGGACTTTGCGATCCGCGAATAAACCAGCCGCTGGCGATGCCCACCAACAGGCAGATGACCGCCAGCACGTATGCCTGCACGCTTGTCCATTGCTCGGTAGAGTCTGTTCGCTTTGTATCCGTCATTGCTCGTTGCTCCTTCAGATCCCGTTTTGTTTGGCGGTGCCAGCCGCCGCGAGCTGCAGTTCTTGCGCAGGCCGCTAGCTCTTCCCTTTCATCAGAACCTGCTTCTGAACCTCGCCCATCAGTTTCTGCACCGTGGCTTTGCGGTCCACGCTCAATTGCGGATTCGACTTCAGCAATTCCTGCCAGGCCGCCAGCGCTCCCTGGTTGTCCTGTTTTCCCTGCCACTTGATCATGCCGAGGTTGAACAGCGAGTTGGCATCCTTGGGGTCATAGTGCAGCGACTGCTGCAGCTGGCTGATCGCCCCGTCCACATCGCCGGTGTAATACATACAGGAAGCCATCTCCGTGCGGATCGCCACGTTCTTGGGATCGGCCTGCACCGCTTTGTCGTAGTAGCTGACCGCTTCCTTGAACTGGTGCGTAGCTTTGTAGATGTTTCCGACCTGGATCAGCAGATCGCTGTTGTTCGGATCGCCCTTCAGTTTTTCGAGCAACGGCGCTGCCTTCTTATCGGCCATCCCTTTCATCTCTTCCAGGCTGGGCATGTGTCCGCCCATACCGCCCGGCACACCGGTGGGGCCGGTGGCACGCGCCTCCGCCGCGGGCGGCGCGGGAGACTGGGATCCGCGAAAAAGATAGCCGACGGCCAGTCCTACCAGCAGACAAAGAGCCGCCATGGCGTACACCTGTTTCGCTTGCCAAGCCGATCCTCCAGTCCCCGGCTCCACGGTTTCATTTGGCATTCGTCGTCTTCTCCTTCAATCCCCGCATTCCTCACTCAGAGCGGCGCCCAAAAAATCCCAATCATCAACCTCTACCCTGAATACCTTAACGGGCACAACGGCGCGAGGACAGCATGCGCGATCACAGGCAAATGTGACGCAGATCACGCGAACGCATGGCGCTTGCAACATACCATCGTTCCCAGGTTCATTTTATCGGGACCGCTCACGAGAATGTCCAAGGCTCTCAGTCTCGCGATGATTTTTGTGATTTGCCTGAGTTCATTCGGCCAATCGGCTGCCCCCGGAGAATTCATCTCCTTCCAAGCCGCGCAGCCCTCGCTCAAAGCCATGGGCGACGCGCTGCCGCCGGATCTCAAAGCGGCAGGCCCGCTCGACGCCGATCGATGGTCCAAATGGGTCCAAGCTCAGGATCTTGCGATCCGGCAACGTCTCGACCGCGGGACGGAAGACACGCTCACCAACCTCCTGCGCTTCGGTGTAACGTTCACCAAAGAATATCGCATCGACGATGAGTACCTGGTCCGCTACGGCCAGAGTTCGCTGGTAAACGCTTTTGCCGAGAACCGTGCCAACGATCTCATCAAGGCGCTGGCCGCGCCCAAGCCCCCGGAACGTATGATCGAGATGCGCGCTTTCCTGGAGAAACAAGGTCTTTCCCTGAAGACTCCGCAACAGCGTGCCCTCGTCAAGAAGTATCTGCTCGACAACCTGGCGCGTATGCGCGACGACTTCCTGAAGTACCGCGCACAGACAAAAGATGAGCGCCGCTTCCAGCTTTTCCAGGACCGCGGCATCTCGCTCGACACCAATCTTTGGCCGGACTATCAACTCGACCTGCACTTCCGCGGCATGATCGAGAAAGGCCTGCTCACTCCCGGCAGTGTGCATCGCGTCGCCATCGTCGGCCCCGGACTGGACTTCGCCAACAAGGAAGCCGGCTCCGACTTCTACCCGCCGCAGACCACCCAGCCCTTCGCCGTGCTGGATTCACTGGTTCGCCTGGGCATCGCCGATGCTGAGAAGATCGAGATCTACACTCTCGATATCAGCCAGGACGTCAACCTGCACCTCGATCATGCGCGCAAGAACGCGGCCTCGGGGCATCCCTACGTCGTGCAACTGGCGTGGAATACGGCGCGCCCCATGAGCGCCGAGTATCGCAAGAACTTCATTGACTATTGGCAACAACTCGGCAACAAGATCGGCATCCCGGTCGAGCCCATCCCCGTACCCAGCAGCGTCGAGGCCCTGCGCAGCCGGGCCGTAAAGATCCCGCCAAAGATCGTGCAGAAGATCACGCCGCTCGATATAAACATCGTCTACCAGCGGCTTGCCCTGCCGCCTGAGCAGGCCTTCGATCTGGTGATCGGCACAAACATTTTCGTCTACTACGGGGAATTCGAGCAGTCGCTGGCCCGCGCCAACGTCGCGGCCATGCTAAAACCCGGAGGATACCTCATCTCCAACGACAAGCTTCCCGACACCGTTCCCTCCGGGCTCAATGATGTTCTCGACACGCCGGTGGTTAGCTCGGTCGAACCTCTTGTAAGAGATGTCGTGTTCTGCTATCGGCGCGCGAAATGATCGGACCAGAAATGACCCGATCAGGAGCAGCTGCCGTTGCTTTCTAGCTTCCCTCGCTGGTCATGATGAACAGAGGCTTCATCTCGAAGCTCTTATACTGGGGACGCAGGCGGTCGATGTTGTAGTGCTCTTTGACGCTGACAACTTTTTTCGAGGCGATAACGGTGTCGATGGGCAGATTGTCGTAACGGCCATTCCTGAGAACGACGAGCCGTCCGTGGATCTTGCCCTCGAGCAGGTCCAGAGCAAGGTTGCCATAGGCCATAGGGACGATGGAATCAATGGCATCGGGATCGCCGCAGCGGACCAGGTAGCCGAGTTTCTGATTGATGACGTCGATCGCTTTACCGTTGTTGTACTTGGGGGAAAGCTCCTTCAGCTTCTCCGAAACCAGATCCCCGATCCCGCCAAGTTTCTTGTGGCCGAAAGCGTCAGTGGTCTCAGCCTCGAAGATCATTTCTCCGCCCTGGAACATCGCCCCCTCCGAAACCAGGACCACGGAATAATGGCTGGGGTTCTTCTGGCGGTCAGAGACCAATAACTCCGTCAGCCGCTCGATGTCGAATTTGTGCTCCGGAATCACGCAGCGGTTTGCGGCGCCAGCCATCGTAGGCAGCATGGCAGTGAACCCGGCATAACGGCCGAAGACTTCGAGAACCATAAAGCGCTCATGCGAGCCGGCACTGGTGCGCAAGCTGTTGGTCATGGAAATAGTGCGAGTAACCGCGGTACTGAAGCCGATACAGTAGTCGGTGCCGGGAACGTCATTGTCCATGGTCTTGGGAATGGCTACCACTTTCACACCTTCCTGATAAAGGCGTACTCCATAGCTCAGCGTGTCATCCCCGCCGATGGGGATGAGGTAGTCGATGCCCAGCCAATCCAGATTCTTCAGAACTTCTGCGGTCAGGTCGTTCGTCTCGGCGCTATACGCAGACTGCAAGTGAACGGGAACGCTGGATTTCTTCACCTTGCTGGGATTGGTGCGCGAGGTGTGCAGAAACGTACCGCCGGTTCGGCCGGTGCGGTTGACCAGATCCTCCGACAGCGTTTGGAAGTTCTCGCTGTTGTCGTAGTCCTTTTCGCGGACCAGGTCGACCAGCCCAGCCCAGCCGCGACGGATGCCAATCACTTGGCAACCCTCGCGCAGCGCCCGGATGGTTACCGCGCGGATGGCGGGATTCAGGCCGGGCACGTCGCCCCCGCCGGTGAGGATTCCGATGACACCTTTTGTGGTTTTCACTTTTGCTCCCTTGCGTCAGTAGATAAGTGTTAGTAGATGAGTGTTCGAAGCCGCTACCCAACCCTCGCCTGAGCAAGGATCGTTCGCCTCAAGGAGTGCTGCGTCTCAATGGTCCGGAACCGCTCTTCGCAGAGGCGAGACTTATTCATGCCATACGAATGAGCGATGAATGTCAATGGCCTCAGTCACATCTTGAGCTGCGGCAAGGTCTGCGGTGCGAAAGATTTGGGTTTCGGCTGAAGCAATGAGGGGAACGTCACTGGTGAGGCGTTCGCCCGCAAACGAGAAACCCCGGAGCATTTGCTCCGGGGTTCCAGGTCCGGGTTGCTTACTCTTAGGCAGCAAGCGCCTCCACGAAGTGCTCGCACACGGCGGTCTCGAGCTGGTAATAGTTCACCTTCACCGGCGCGGTCAGGAACGGTTTCAGGATGTCCAGGACTTTGGGATAGAACTCCCTCTCATAGCGCTCTGCATCCGCCTTGGTCGTCCACAGGCTGATGTTGATGGTCTTCCCTTCCTTCATTTTTTCCGGGAAGAAGGGCAGAATCTCCAGAAAGCCCGTCTGCTTCCTGAGGATGGGTAGGACTTCGTTTTTTAGCACCTTCACGAACTCTTCTTTCTTCTCCAGTTTCACTTCGCAATCGATAACGCGTGCAAACATGGGAGTGCTCCTTTTCGTTGTAGGATTTCCAACGGTTCTAGGCGGGGCCCTCGGTGGAAGGAGGCTGCAATGTCTCCCGAACGCCGGGAGTCTCGGGCCGAACGCCAATGTAGCATGAACGGCTGTTCCGACGCGGTGATGGATGTCCGCCATTGCTGTGTAGTAAGTCACGAACCTCCAGCGAGCCGGTAGTGCCTCAGTTTGAAGAAAAGAATTGCATAGTCCTTTTCCGCGCCTTACGATGAAAGCTGCAATGAGATCATCATGGCAAACGGAGACCGGGCATCTCACATGCCGCTGGTCTGAGATGGGGCAGCGCGTCCAATATAACCCGTCTTGGATGCGAGAGACTTCAGAGAGTGGTTACGTGCCGCCTGTCCCGGATTTTGCCAGCCACAGTCCGTTTGGCGGAGCCTCTTGGTTCCTCCTGCATGACGGACGCGAATCTCTCTAAATTTCAAACTGCGGCACTACCAGCGATCTCCACGACTTTACAGGCCAGCGGGTTCCAGCTAAATTTGAATACCGAGAGCTTTGACCAGCGGAGCTATAAATGTTGCGATCATCCTCTGATCACGGTGGCGCCACTCCCACTCTTCCGGCCAAACTCATGGCTGCAGCTCTCCTTTCCGCCGACTTGCTAGAGGCTCTTCCGGATGCCATCGTCGCCGTGGATCGCGACGGAACCATTGTTCAAATCAATTCACAGGCACAAGATCTATTTGGCTACGCCCGCCAGGAATTAATCGGCCAGAAAGTCGAAATGCTCGTGCCGGACAGCTATCGCGGCCAGCACCAGCATCATCGCCAGAAGTTCGCGCAAACGCCAAAGACGCGGCGCATGGGTGCGGATCTGGATCTTTACGGCAGACGCCGCAACGGCTCGGAATTCCCCGTGGAAATTAGTCTCAGTCCCGTCTCCACCGAGGCGGGATGGTTCGTGCTGAGCGCCATCCGCGACATCAGCGATCGCAAGAGAATCGCGGAAGAACTGCGCCGGGTGAATGAGGAATTGCATCGCAAGACGGCCGAGCAAATTGGCGAATATAGGTCCCGGTTGGCCTCGATCATTGATTCCTCCGAGGACGCGATCCTTAGCAAAGACCTCAACGGAACCATCACCAGTTGGAACAAGGGAGCCGAGCGCATTTACGGATACACGCCGGCAGAGATCGTGGGAAAACACATCTCTCTTCTAATTCCCAGTGACCGTCCCGGCGAAATCCCTGAGATTCTCCGGAAAATTGCGCGCGGGGAAAGCACGGAGCATATTGAATCGATCCGGGTAACCAAAGACGGACGCCACCTAAATGTCTCCATTTCCGTCTCCCCCTTGCGCAATGCGAGCGGCGAAATCGTGGGAGCGTCAGCGATTGCGCGCGACATCACGGCCCAAAAAAGGGCTGAGGGGCAGCTTCGCCAGTCCCAGAAGATGGAAGCGATCGGCCGTCTGGCCGGCGGAGTTGCGCACGACTTCAACAATATTCTGGCCATCATTAACGCCTGCACCGAATTCCTGCGCGACCGCATCGGTCCGGCCGCCGAACCCTCCACCTACGTCGAAAACATCCGCAAGGCAACCGAAAGGGGTACTTCCCTCACCAGGCAACTGCTGGCCTTCAGCCGGACTCCCGCAATCCAAACTCAAGTCCTCGATCTGAACGACCGGTTGAAGGACATCAGCAAGCTTCTGCGCCCTCTGCTGGGCGACGACATCGAAGTTCTCATCGTGCCCAAATCGCCCTCCGCAGTCATCGAGGCGGACCCTGGGCATCTCGACCAGATCGTGGTGAACCTCGCCGTGAACGCGCGCGACGCCATGCCCCGCGGTGGCAGGTTCATTCTCGAAACTGGCGCGGTAAAGTTTGACGAGGCTTTCGCCGATCAGCACCAGGCCATGGCCGCGGGAAAATACGTTCTCCTCGCCGTCAGCGATACCGGCAGCGGCATGGACGAAGCGACCGTGTCGCGCATCTTCGAGCCCTTCTTCACCACCAAAGAATCGGGGAAAGGAACCGGATTGGGCTTGGCTACCGTCTACGGCATTGTGAAGCAGAGTGCGGGACACATCTTTGTCTATAGTGAACCCGGACACGGCACGACGTTCAAGATATATCTCCCTAACGCGGAGCACAAAATCGGCGTAAGAACCAAGTCCGAGGTGGAGACCGTCAGCCCGAAGCACCATGGGACCACCATCCTGCTCGTCGAAGACGACGAGATCATGCGTAGCTTGACTCGGCAGCTCCTCCAGGAACACGGCTATACCGTGCTCGAGGCCAATGACGGAAGGGCCGCGCTGGAAATGGTGGACTCCAATCCCGGACCCATCGATTTATTGTTGACCGACGTGGTGATGCGCCGCATGAGCGGCCCCGAATTAGCCGAACGCCTGCACTCTTCCAACCCCACCTTAAAGGTCGCCTACATGTCGGGCTACACCGGGGAACTGATGGCCAACCGCGAAATGCTGAAGCCCGGCGTCACTCTTCTCGAAAAACCGTTCACCCGGAACGCTCTTCTGAATACCGTACATGCCATGCTGGGTTGAAACGCAGCACCCTCCAGACCTTAGCCTGCCCTAAACTGGCGATCCAGTGCCTTATAACCAACCGGCCGGTGACGGGGATCACACATCAGTGTGGGAAAGCACCCATTTTTCGGCACCGCTTCCCCCGCGGCAGAAACTCACATACCCGGTTGCAATATTACATTCAAATCCATTGTTTTGTTATATTTAGATCGCTTTTACCATGTCCTTGCCAGTTGTCCGGAGAGTTGGCAGCGCACTTGCCCTATGTGAATGTGCGAAAGGGAGACATCTTATGGCCACAATAGCGATCAGCAACCTGCAGAACAAGAGCTTTTGCGATCTTCCTCCAGTCGTAGCCGATGCCCTGGAGCAAGAAGCGGTCACCACGACCTATCCCACGGGGGCTGTTTTATTCGCGGAAGGGCAAGTTCCGCGGGGAGTTTTCGTTGTTCGCCGCGGCCGCGTGAAACTTTCCATTTGTGGCAGCGACGGCAGGACGCTGATTCTGCGTATGGTCGAAGCCGGTGACCCGTTGGGAGTGGCCGCCGTGGTTTCCAGCCGCCCCTATGAAGCCACTGCCGAAACCCAGGAACCGAGCGAGATCAGCTTCCTCCGGCAGAGCGATTTGCTGCGCCTCATGCGCCTTCATGGCGAACTTGCCTTGTGGGTGACCCAGCACATCAGCGCGGACTACGCCACTACTTGCCGCGAAATCCGCGACCTGATCCTTTCCGACTCGGCCACCGAAAAACTCGCCCGCTTGTTGGTCGGATGGCTCGACCAGAACACCACTTCCAAACACCCCAGCCAAATGAAGCTGGCTCTGACCCACGAAGAGATCGGGCAGATGATCGGCACTTCGCGCGAAACCGTCAGCCGCCTTTTTGCCGGCTTCAAGAAACAGCGTCTGATCCAGCAGACCGGTTCTACCCTGGTAGTCCCCAACCGGCTTGCCTTGGAGTCCCTTATTACGGCGTAGAAAAAACGGTTCGACTTGGGCCGGTCTGCACCCGGCCCTGCGCCACCTTCGCCCATTTCTGCCCGCAACGAGTAAATATCGTCTCCGCTCGCTCCTTTAGTTAGTCACGAACCCTGCTGCACTGGCTTGCTCTTTCCATCGTTGAGCGTTGACGCCCATCACGATGAGCCAGAACTCCAGTGGTATTTCCCCGAGGGCGGAGGCGGCAGCGATGTAGGGGATGAACAGATGGTTTGCCAGCGGCGGGTACAGATACATCACCCAACCCAAACCATCGATCGCCAACAGCACTCCCAGAACTCGAGGCAGGAAGGTCGAGCGGAAGATGAGGTAGCCGGTCAGGATGCACCAGAATCCGAAGAACACCAGATTGATGTCGAAGGCGTAAGTATTCAATTTGACAAACATGAGCGCCAGTGACTGCAACTGTTCCGCCGTAAATGCGCTCAAGGAGCTACCGCCTTGCAGGATGAGCAAAGGAGCGAGGTAAAAGAGGTTGGTGATAGCCTGAATAGCGCAACACACGAGAACAAAGAACGCTGCGAGTAGAGAAACGCTCCGGTTTACAGGTTTAAGCAACTCATACATGAGAAACGCCCAAACGATATGGCACGCAGCCCCGATGAGCAAGGATACAAAGCCCAACCAATATAATCGCTCGTGTCCCAGGATATTGGCCGCTGTAGCCGCGGCGTTGCCATCCACAACGAGCCTGCCGAGAATGAACACCCCAGGAGACCCTGCCGTAATGGCTTCGAGCAGTTGAAAGACACCGGCCATCCTGGCCTTGAAACGCGGCGACGCTTCTGCAATCCGTTCCATCATTTCATAGCCTCCGGGAGCGGCCCCCACCTGAATGTGGCGACGCCGAATGGTCGCTTCTCCTGGCGACAGTCGGAACACACCGCTAGGAGGGTTACTCCACCCCGGAATAACGCACACTTCACGCTGGAGACACATACGAGGACCGGAACCCGAGAGTTCCACGTTCTTGTAGGTAATGAGCTAGGGCAACCGTCACCCGGCTTTTTACCGGCTTCAAGAAACAGCGTCTGATCCAGCAGACCGGCTCTACCCTGGTAATCCCCAGCCGGCTTGCCTTGGAATCCTTGATTACGGCGTAGAAGAACGCGGTTCGACCTGGGCCGGTTCCCACCGGGCCGGCCCATCCCCTAGTAAGAGACCGTTAGATCGTTTTCTTTCGAAGCAAATTACTTCCTGTTTGCCCGTGATCCGCCCAGAATCCGAAACCAGCTAGTCCGGGTTGTGAGCACTGTGGCCTGTTTTCGGCAATGACCACAGAAGCCAGGCTCCAGAGCGCAAGTATGCTCTCGGCAACCGTTCTTTGAGAATACGGACCAAGTGAGCCTCCTGCTTGGGGGCTGTTCAGTCATTCGGCATGAGGATCAGCCGCGCAGAGGAGCGCGGCGGGAGAAAACCAGTGATTAACAAGATGAACGTCTGCACGGCATTGATAGTCATCCTTACCGCGTCTGCTCTGTCCCAGAGCAAAGACAATAGGATTGGTGATTGCTACGCAAAGGCAGCACTTCGGGCCGTGATCTTCACAAATGAGGGCGCGACTGCGGAGCGTGTCTCATTCCTACTGGATGAGGCCGACGTGGAGGCAAGCACTCCTGCGGAAGAAGCTTCTCTTAAGGAACTAAACCGCATCCTGAGGCTCTGGATAAGCAGAGCTGCTAACGACAATCAGGTCTGCTACCAGGCCCTAAAAATTAACCTTAAAGCCCGTAACGGCGCCACGCCCGAGGTATGCAAGTAAAATCGCACGCTGTTTCACCTGCATTTAAAAAAGTGTCGTTTGCCCGAGACAGGCTTGTCACAATCTCAAGTTATTGTCGGAAAATCTCGGTCTGTCACTAGCTCTTAGGCTTCGCCGTTGGGCGGTCACTTGCACCCTCGGCCGCGCCTTGCTCTTCAGCGTAATCGCCAGGCTCGGCGGGCAGCTTCACCAGGCCGGCCCGTTCCAGCGCGCGATAGTACGCCGGGCGGGAATGGCGGTAATGGTCGGCCGGAACTTTGCCATTGATCCAGGCCGTATCCATCGGATAGACCACCGGATCGAAAATCACCATATAGAAATGCCACAGCAGGATGGAGAAGGTTGCGAGCAGCGCCTCATAATAATGCACGGCCGTGGCCGCATCCGTAATCCACTTGGGGAAATGGCGCAGCGTGAAATTATTGAACCACAGCAGAAAGCCGGAGACCGTCATCACCACCGTACCCCACATGAACGCCCAGTATTCCACCTTCTCCGCATAGTTGAACTTCGCGAAGGTCGGCTCGGTTTTCCTGAGCCCCAGGTTGTAGGCAAACACCTGCACCAGATCGGTCGCGTCTTTTAGTTCGGGCAGCATGGCTTTCAGGAACAAGCGGTCGCGCCGATTAACCGCGAGGTGAATTACGTGGTAGACGGTTGAAACCAGCAGCACCACCGCCGCCGTACGATGCACCACACCGCGAAACGCGAAATGCCCTTCCAGGAGCACCAGCGGACGCGCCCACCAGGTCTCCGGATACTTCAGCGCGAACCCGGTGATCACCAGCGTCGGGAAACTAAGGACCACACCCCAATGCGCAATTCGGAAGTTTCGATTCATCCGAGTGACTTGCGCGCCGGTTTCGTGCCGCGGCTGCCGGCGAATGAGCTTGACCAGAAAATCCAGCAGGTTGTGCACGATCATGAATCCAAGCGTCAGCGGGATCAGGCCCAAATAAGTCCACCGGATCCACTTCACCACCGGGTTATTCGGGCCTGCGTTCATCTGCACATGTATAGGACCCACGGTGAATTTGGCTTCCGCCACGCCTTTGTGACACGCGCCGCACGTATTCCGGAGGTTCGCCGCATTCACGGTCGAACGCGGGTCGCTCGAACGCAGAATGGAGTGCACCCCATGGCACGAAGCGCAATTCGCCGCGGTTACTTTCCCCTCCGTGAGGGCCAGCCCGTGATAGCTGCCGGCGTAGGATGGGAGGCGATCTGCGGGCAGATCGTAGCGCAGTGCCAGGCGGGGATCGCCATGGCAACGCCCGCAGGTCTGGGCGGAGATATTTTGGGCATTTAAGGGCGAGTCTGGGTTGGTCGGGTCCATGATCAGGTGCTCGCCGTGGCAGTCGATGCAAACCGGCGCATCCCGCACGCCGGCCTTTACCGCTTCCCCGTGGACACTCTCGTTGAACTGCCGCGCGATTTCCTTGTGGCATTGCGCGCAGGTCTCCGGCACTTTCCAGTGATTCACCTTCGATCGTTCATCGGTGGCGGGATAGATGTCGTGGCTGCCATGGCAACTGGAGCACACCGCCGCATCCTTGCCCAGCGCGACCGCGCGCCCATGAACACTCTGCTTATAGGAATTCACCGGATGCGCCACCGGAATGGTGTGCCGCGACAAGAAACCGGCATCGCTGTGGCACCTTGCGCAAGTATCCGCTATGTTCTTGCGGGCAATGGTCGAGTCCGCTTCCCCCGAGCCTTTCACGGCGTGAATGGGACCGTGGCAGGACACGCACTTGGGCGCGTCGGGGTCGCCACTTTTTGCGGCCTGCCCGTGGATGCTGGATTCGAGGGCCTTCACTTCCTCGGCATGGCACTCCGCGCACTTTCCGGGAATCAGCTTTTCCGCCGTGGTGAGTTCGTGCACGCTGCCATGACAGGAAGCGCACGCAGATTCGCCGAGGATGGAGTGGGCGCTCGCGGGGAAGGACTTGGCCTCCTCCGCATGGCATGTGGCGCATCGTACTTTGGCGGCTTTGGCGGGATGCGGAAATTCTTTGATGGCGGTGTGGCAGTCTTTGCAGCCGAGAACTGCGTGTGCGCTGGCCGCGTGCCGGGCGGGATCGATCGAAATGTCTTTCCCGCCATCGGACTTCATTCCCGCCTGGCCATGGCACGCCAAACAATCCTGGTCTGGCGCGGGCAAAGCCTGAGCACGCATCAGGAAAACTAAAGCGACCAAAAAAGTCGCGAGCATTGCAACACCCTTCTCCCCATTTCCACTGCAACCCAGCTCTAGCGGTATGCGAATAACATCGCATAGATGATCCACAGCACGATGCAGAATCCCAGCGCCAGTGCTACCCAGGCGAAGGCTCGAATGGCACGGATCACGATCGCTGGATAAGCCTCTTCCAGTTTTTCCTCCAGCTTGCCGCTGGCCACCAGCGCTTCATACTCCCTGGGCTTATCCCTTTGTAATTCCTCCACCGGCATGCGCCCGGTGAATACCGTGATGTCCATGGGAAACTTTTCCGGCCGCAAGTGGGTATTGAAAAAATGCACGGTAAAGATGAACCCCGTGGCCAGCAGCGCCTCGTCGCTGTGAATGATGGTTGCGATGTTGAGGAACGACCCCGGCAAAAAGCGCGTGAAAAACACCGGGAACCACAACGTGAGGCCGGTGGAACCGATCACCGCGATCCCCCAGAACACCGCGAAATAGTCGAATTTCTCCCAGTACGTCCAGCGGCCATAGGCCGGCCGCTTGCCCAGGCCCACAAACCACTTCAGCGTGCCCACAAACTCAGTGAAGTCCCTGCGGGTGGGGAGCATGCTGCTCGGTCCCAGCAGCAGCGCGCGCCACGAACCGTGCACTCTTCTCTTCAACCGGTACAAGTCCACCAGATGGGTAATGAAAACTCCGAACATCACCAGGGCGGCGCTGCGGTGAATGTTGCCCGCGCTCTCGAATCCCCCCAGCAGATGGGAAAGCACCGCCGCCCATCCCGTGTAGGAGAACTTCAGGGTTAGTCCGGTCAGCGCCAGGGTAATGAAGCTCACGATCATGCAGATGTGCAGGATCCGCTGCAGCCGCGTGAAGCGGATGAACTGGCGCTCGGCAACCGGGGCCGTAGGCCTCCCTGCTCGCTCGACTGACGTTTCCAAAACCTCGGCCTTAGGCATTGGCATCCTCCTTGTCGACCGATTTTCCGAGCTCCGCAGCCTTCTCTTCAGCGGCGCGCAACTCCCGGCGCATCTGGAAGGCCCGGGGCAGCCAGAGCAGGGTATGAAGGCCGCCGATCACGAATGTCCCCAGCAGCAGCATGGTCATGCCCCAGAACGTATAAAACAGGAACGGATACTTTCGCGGATCGTGGTGCGTGGCGTGCGTCAGGTATCCGGCGAAGCGCCGGTTCGCGCCCGCGTGGCACTTCTGGCAGGTGGCCGCCACGTTTGCCCGGCTGAAGGTGCGAGCGTGGATCCGTCACCGCCAGCACGTCGTGCGCTCCGTGGCAGTCATAGCACTTTGCCGCTTTCGTGTACCCCAGCCGCGACACCTTCCCGTGATAGGTATCAAAATAGGTCTTGGCGATCTCCGCGTGGCAGCGTCCGCACTGGCCCATCACGTCCAGTTGGAATTTGTCCTCGCCCGCGCGGCGGATGGCGTGAGCGGTGTGGCAGTCGTTGCAAACCGGAAGTTCCTTGGCGGACCCGCCCACCCGCTTGGCGTGGATGCTGTTCTCGAACTGCTCCTCGATGCCCTGGTGGCACCGCCCGCATGTGGCCGGCACGTTGGCCGGATTGACACTCGATTCCGGATCGGTTCGGGGAAGCTCATGGTGAGCGGTGTGGCAACTGGTGCAGGTCGCCGTCACCGTCAGGCCGGCCTTCAGTAATCCCGTTCCATGAATGCTCTCCGTGTAGTTCGCGATGATCTCGTGCTGCCTCCCGATGTAGCGCACCGCGGCCTTCTGGCCCTCCCGGTGGCAGCGCGCGCAAAGCTCGGGAACATTGGTCGGAAAAGTCAGCGATCGTGGGTCCTGTTTGCCCAGCACCCCATGCGTGCCATGGCATTCCTTGCAGGTCGGAGCATTCGGATCGTTCTTGCTGCTAAGTTGTCCGTGAGTGCTGCTTATGTACTGCCTGCCAACATCATCGTGGCAAGACGTGCAGTCCACTCCGCGGGTGATCGTCTCGCAAGGGCGCACCCGGGAGGCGTTTACCTCCGAGTGGCACTGGCTGCAGGCAATTTTTCTCGCGTTGCCGGCTGCCAGGCTGTGGCGCGAATGATTCACCTCGTCTGCGTTGACGTACATCGATTTCCCGTCGCGCGCCCGCGTCAGTTTCTGGTCCGAGTGGCAACGCATGCAGTCCGCGTTGGCCATGCCCAGATCGTAAAAGACATTCCGGATCTTATGCGGCTGATGGCAGTCCACGCACGCTGGCAGGACGTTGGCCTGTTTTTCCCACAGCTCTCCACGAATGATCTTGCGGTGGACGGTTTCGATTTGCGAGTGGCATTTCGTGCAGGTGGCGGCAATGTTCTTCCGATTGATCGAAGAAGCGGGGTCGGTATGCGGCAATATCAAGTGTGGAGTGTGGCAGGTGGCGCAGTTCGGGGCCACCGACAGTCCCTTTTTCAGCAGCGCCTCTCCGTGGATGCTCTCGGAGTAGTTCTCCAGAATATTGTCCTGGGCAATGGGACGATTGCGCGAAACCGGAGTTCCTTCGCTGTGGCACTGGCCGCAAACGAAGGGCACTTTCAGCGGCGCCACCGCCGACCGCGGGTCCTTCACCGGATAGATGTCGTGGTTCCCGTGACAATTCACACAGCGCGGTGCCAGCGGATCGCCGCGCGCAACCGCCTTCCCGTGCAGCGATCGGGCATGTTGCTCCTGCTCGGTGGTGTGGCACGTGCCGCACTTCACCGGCGCCGGCGTGTCGTGCGGCAGATCTTTTCCTTCCAGGTCGGCGTGGCAGCCCGTGCATCCGAAGCTGCCATGTATGGAACCCGCAAATTTCTTCCCGTCCACGTACAGCGAAACCGTTTTGCCGGCCCGCGTGGTGCTCATGCTCTTGTCGCCGTGGCACGCCAGACATTCCGCTCCCGGCTGGTCGGCTGCGCGTCCCGGCTCCGCAACAAGCAGGAAGAGAACTACGGCGAGAAACGGCGCGACGATAATTCCCCGGCCAGCGCTCGAGTTCCGTCGCATAGTTTTTGTTTCAGCCATCTCAAACTCTCGGCCTTACTTCATGCCAAGATCCGTAAGCACTTTCGGGTTTTCCTCCCCGACCGCCAGCAGGTTGTGGCACGCGGAACAATCGTTGGTGATCGTCTGGCCATCGGCGCTGGTGTGGCTGCCATCGTGGCAGCGGAAACAGCCCGGCGAATCGTTGTGCCCAAGATTATTCGGGTGGGTGCCCCAGTTCACGCGCATGTCGGGGAAAATGTTGCGAAGGTAGATATTCGCTGCTTCCTGGCCCGATTGTTCCACCAGCGTGCGCCGCGTCCCGTAGATCTGGGGATAATTCGCCCGATAAAAACTGTTGATCCCTTCCTTGATGCGCTGCTCGGCCACATCGCGGGCGGGATAATCCACCTTGAGCAGCTCGACCGCCTTTTTCTTGACGAACGGCAGCTCTGGGCTGATGCGCCCCAGCGATATTTGCTTGTCCACTGCGTTTTCCGGCAAGTCGAAGGCATGCGTGGGCCGGTTGTGGCAATCCACGCAATCCATAACGCGATGCTCTCCCTTGTCCAATTGTTCTTTGGTCGGCTTCGCATCGCTGGAAATGAACTCGGTCGTCTTTCCGTTTTCATCGGTGAAATAGACGGCCGGGATCGTCTGCCGCTCCGGGTCAGTCGAAATGTAGCGGATGCGCTCGTTGTCAGCCAGGTGGTGCCCGTGGATTCCGACCGAACCCTGCCACCCGAGTCCGCCGATTTTCAGCAGCAAAACATCCGTCTGCGGCGTGTTCTTTTCGTCGTCCTTGTAGCTGGTATTTACCAGGAACTTGTTGCCGGTGAAGCGCTGCGGCCAATGGCACTGCTCACAGGTTTCGCGCGCCGGACGGAGGTACTTTACGGGCGAAGGAATGGGGCGCGAATAAGTGTGAAACGCTACCGCGAAAACCTGCCGCAGGCCGGAAACCTTCGATCGCACAAACCACCCCGCTCCGGCTCCGATATGGCACTCGACGCATTCCACACGCGAGTGTGGAGAATTCTGATAGGCCGCATACTCGGGGGCCATCACGGTGTGGCAAGTCGTCCCGCAGAAGCTTGTCGAATCCATGTACAGCACGCCGCGGTACGAGGCGGTCCCAATAATCAGCAGATTGACGAAGGTCGCCAATGACACCCACTCCAGCGTCCGCCGCACCACAGGCAGGCCCAGGTCGACCGCTGGGTAGATTCCCGGCAGTGTCCCGCTCGCAAGCAGGCTTCGCCGCCTCAACCAGATACCAAGTGGAATCAGCAGCAGCCCGAGTACAAAAATTCCCGGCAGGATCAGAAAGACCAGCAGGCCAATGTAAGGATGCGGCGGCCCCGGCAGGAAGATCTCATAGAACCAGAAGGCGATGGTGGCCAGCGCCGTACTCGTGGTGACCACGGCGCCGATAAGGGTGAGGGCATTTTGCCCAAGAAAGTAGATTGGCTGCGCGTAGTCGCGGACTCGTTCTCGCAGAGTCATTTGAAACCGCTGCTCCCTTCCATTTTCTATCGGCGGCTGCCCGGACACACTTCACACTTTGCCGCGGATGATCCGCCACCTTGGACAATCCAGCTAATGTTGATGCCAGGAAATGCCGGCGCTTATTTCTTGAGAGTGCGGATGTAAGCCACCAGCCCCTTAACGTCTTCCGGTTTCAGGCCCGTCAACGGCTTCATTTTGCCCTTGCCGTTCGTAATGACCTCCGCGAGTTCCGCGTCCGACATTTTCTGCACGTCGGCGGTCGTGAAATCGTGGGCGCCCATAGCCTTCCCCGCCTTAGAACCGGTTCCGTCAGGACCATGGCACATGGCACATTTTGATTTGAAGAGGTCCGCGCTCTGCGCGTGCGCCGGCAAGGAAAGGCTTAGAACCACTGCAAATGCTGTTGCGATAGTCAACATTTTGATGATTCTGTTCATCTTCAAGCTCCATTCGAGTTTAGGTTTGCCCAGCATTGAATTCATAACACAGCTGTAAAAAGCAATATTGAGCTTTTTGGCGTAGGGGGTTCTGTGACCCCGGTCACACCTGCATGTTAGTCCCATTTCTAATCCCATTTTCGGAAAAATCGCTATTCGCACCCGCGTGATGCTCCTCACCGCAAACCGTGATGCCAATCACGGCGGCATCCGGAAGCCGGGACCAAAATTAGCGCGAGCGTAAAATAGCGGTGAGGATTAGCTTTATGCCGGATAATCGCAACCTCTTGGACGTCCTGAAGTACGAGCTCGAGTTCCTCGAGCAAGGCGGTTACGGGCGCGTGCCGCGCGCATCCTGGCGGCCGCGGTTCATGTTCGAGGATTCCCCCACTTGCATGAACTTCAGCTCCAAAAACCGCGAACCCTGCAGCGAGTGTCTCCTCATGCAATTCGTTCCAGAGGAAGCGCGCCAGGAACAAACTCCTTGCATCCACATCCCGTTGTCTTTACAAGGAGACACTCTCGAGAATTTGTACCGCACCGGAACCCAGCAGGAGATTGAGGCCGCGCTCGGCGCCTGGCTTCGGGCTACAATCCGCCAGTTGGAAGCGGAAAAAGCGAAACCAGCCGCACCTGCCAATTTGCCTGGCTAGCGCTCTCGCTGGTGCAATAGAAACTAACCTTATTAAGAGGCGGCGCAATCTCATGCCGGGGTTTGCCTGCTGATCCTGATCTTGGTCTCAAAATTTGGTGGCGTTGCCAGTGCGCGCGAGACCAGGCATAACTCCCTCGCCTTTTCCAAAAGAGTGACTGCCCGCTCCCGGCTGTCTTCATTGGAAATTGTCAGGTTGGGACGAAGCACAATCTCGCTGAAACTGTAGCCGCTTCCCGTCTTCCTTACGATTCCTTCGGCCTCAACTTCCAAGTCGTTGTACTCGAATTTCGAGTTTCCGGCGATGGCATGGAACGTAGTGGTGAAGCAACTGGCGACTGCACTCATTAATAGGTCTTCGGGGGTCCACCTGCCTTCGAGGCCGCCAAACTGCGGCGGCGCGGCAAAGTGAATCGCGTTTGGGGCTGAATCGGACTTGGCCAGCCCTGTCTGGCCTGAAGTCCACCAGGCTACAATGCGGTACTTGTGTTCATTTTCCATTCTCGACTCCACTTCCTTGATTTGTTTTCCCATGATTCGTTGTTAAAGATAATTGCCTTCCAGCAACTCCTCTGAGGATGGAAATTTCACGTCAACCAGGTCCCCCTTTTGCCTGCGGCAGAAAACAGTTAGGTTTTGAAATTCTGTCCCAAGAGCCCAATCAAAACCGTGGCCAAAATCACCACGCATTGTGATACGAATCACCGTTCCACGGCGGCCAATCGAAAGTGCCAGGCTGGCCACGCGACTGGGTTTTGTCTTAGACTCACTCTTCCTTGGTTTTCTCGGAGGCGTCTTTGGCTGGTCTTCTCAAAATATCTCCCGCGCTCAAGCAACGTGCCGCGCAAATCGAACTTCTTCTCATGGATGTGGACGGCACCATGACCGATGGCAGCGTCACCCTGCTCTCGCAAGCCGACGGCACCGCCCTCGAAATCAAGACCTTCCACGCGCACGATGGCCAGGGCCTAACCCTCGCGCAGACTGCCGGGCTGCGCACGGGCTGCATCACCGGCCGCGAAAGCTCCGCCCTGCTCCGGCGCGCCCACGAAATGAAGATGGATTTTATTTATATGAAGCAGCCGCTAAAGATGCCGGCCTATGAGGACATCCTTGCCAAAGCCGGCGTCTCCGATTCTGCCGTCGCTTACATCGGCGACGATCTGCCCGACATTCCCTTAATGCGCCGCGTCGGCCTCGCCGTTGCCGTCGGCGATGCCGTCCCCGAAGTAAAACAGGCCGCGCACTACACCACGCGAGCCCACGCCGGCCACGGCGCCGTCCGCGAAGCCGTCGAACTCATTCTCAAGTCGAAAGGGATTTGGAAAGCGATGATCGACAAAGCGCGCGCGTGACGTGCCGCAATTTCAACGGCAGAGCGCCGCTCCTCCAGCTATTCCGGCATCGGCTCCGTAGTGGGCCGCCAGCAGCGGAATTTCCTGGCAATGCGAATTCACGCACCAACTCGGCAGCCGCTCCCGTACTTGGCCAAAGAACGGCCGCAGCATCGCACCCGCGCCCCCGCCAATAATCATTACATCCGGTTCCAGCAAGTCCACAATATTTCCCAGCCATACGGTCAGCAACACCGCGGTTTCCTCGAGAACTTCTTTGGCCAGCACATCTCCTGCCGCGTAAGCTTTGCCGACCATCTCACTAGTAATGCGGTCAGGACAGCCTCCGGCCAACTCCAAAATCGCGGAAGCTCGCCCCTGCTCGGCGATTTTTTTCGAAGCCCTGCGAGCAATCGCCGGGCCCGACGCCAGCGCTTCGATGCATCCCAACTTGCCGCATCCGCAGCGCGGCCCGCGGTAGTCGATCGTAGTGTGGCCGCCCTCCGCCGCGGCGCCGGTGCGCCCGTGATAAATCGCGCCATCGAACACAATCCCGGTTCCAATTCCCGTGCCGATGGTGGCGCAGAAAATATTCCGGTATCCGCGCCCCGCGCCCCACAAGGCTTCCGCCAACGCCGCCGCGTTGCCGTCGTTGTCCACACGAACCGGCAAGCCGTAAGCCTTCGATATTTCCGCCGCCAGCGGAAAATTCCGCCAGCCCGGCAGATTCGGAGGATTGATCACAATGCCGCTCCGCGGATCGAGCGGCCCCGGCGCGCAAATCCCAATGCCCGAGATCTTCCCGGAAATCTTTTCCGAGATCTTCTTAGGATGGCAACGGCTTGCCGCCCGCACCGCGTCGATCGCCGCGACCACCGCGGCCAATCCCGCTGCCGCATCGTTCGCCACCATCGGCGTTCGCGTTTGGCAGCTGATTTCACCCGCTCCATTCACCAGACCAGCCGCCACCTTGGTGCCACCAACATCCACGCCAATGACGTGCCCGTCTCCCGCGACGTGCTTCATGCCATTCGCACCCAGCCCTGGCTATGCCTCAATCGCCGGCCTAGCGAGCGCCCTGTCTTTATCTTTATCTTTATCTTTATCTTTATCTTTATCTTTATCTTTATCTTTATCTTTATCTTTATCTTTATCTTTATCTTTATCTTTATCTTTATCTTTAAGTTTATGCTGCGCACTCCATGCGTGTCAGACGATTGCAGGCAGCTCCCACGCAGCGCCAATGGTAAACTATTTGCACGTAAACTATCTGGATGTGATTTATCTGGACAAGTGGGGCGCGTAGCTCAGTTGGTAGAGCAATGCCCTTTTAAGGCATGGGTCGCAGGTTCGAATCCTGCCGCGCTCACCATTCACCCCCCGGGGCCGAAGGCCAGGCAGCTAGCCACTCAACTCCGTCGGGGTTCTTCCGGTCTCCATGATGTAGTTGTGGACGAGTCCCCGGATCTCCTTCCGCACCTGATCCATACTTGGCGCAGCCTTCGCGTTCTCTGCTGCGTCTACCGAAGCCGCCGGCGAATCCTTCGCTTCCTGCGCCGCCGCTACCGCCGCGGCAGGCGTCACCGCATCGTCTTCCTCCGCATCCTGTTCCTCTGCTTCGTCCTCTTCTTCCTCCCACTCAAAATCATCCGGATCCCACTGCGGGCCTCCGATGTCGGTCCGCTGGACGTCTTCGCGATTGATGACCACATCGGTCGGCTCCTCGGGCTCGAAGTTCACGTTGCGCAGGTTCGAGGTCGCCGTCTGCAACGCGAAAAGCAGCAATCCCGCCGTCTTGCGGTCCATTTGGCCCCAGGCGAGCAGTTGCATCACCTGCATCAGCGCCATCTGGATCGCATTGCCATCCTCGAGCACCGGCAGCACAAAGCGGGCCTGCTTGAACTGATCGTTCACAATCCGGTTGTGCTGCTCCCGCGCCCGCTCATGAAAAAAGCACCGCCTCTTTCTGCGCAGCGCGGGAGAGCCGCACTGCGTCCCATTCATCTTGATATGCTGACACCGTGGAACATTTCCTAAAGCCATAGCTTCTCCACTCCTTCATTCTCGACGGCACCGGATCGAAATCCAGGGCCGCATCGATTCCCAAACTGTTGTAAATTCCCCGCTAATTCCAGTATTCCCGATTTGGAATCTCAGGCAAGGTCAAGTGAACATCGGAGAAAGGAAAGCTGTGGAAAAGCCAAAGTTTGTTTGGGCGGGGTGGTGAGGCTCGAAGCTTGGGTGAGGTACCCCTCCCCTGGCCGATCTTTTGGAATCATCGGCTTAGCAGGAAAGCTCCCGCAAAATCTAGAAGGCACATGGCTTATCGGCCAAAATCTATGGAACAAAGGAGTTGTGGTCCGATGTGTCGGGCCGGGGCTTCCCTCCGTGTGTTCCAGTTGTATGTGCTGCCTCTGCTTGACAATGATGGAGCAAGTTGGGGGTGGGGCGCAAGGTTAGATGTCACAGCGGTAAGTGTCCCTTCAGGACAGGTGTTGCACATTTGCGCTACTCTGTCGCTGTAACGTGCGACTTTCCCCGCGCCGCCCAGACAGACAAGAATGATGAGATTAAGGGAAACGCTGAGAAGGTTTTCCACACAATTAGGAGAGGCCATGTGACATCGGGCACAGACGTGCATACGCAAGTGGTGAGATCGTTGACAAATGTTGACGAAATTTTAATGAAAACAAAGAAGATGGGGGTGTTAGTCTAGTGACTGTGGTGATCCCACGCTTGACAATTCCCTTGGAGTTTTGGACGCCTGCAACCGATCATAAGAATAACGCATCTTTTCGTAGTTGACAATTGTCAGGAAACGTAGTAACTTCGCGAACCGTCTGCCGCGCTGCGGAAACTTTGGATGGCAAAACGTAAGATTAACTTCGGTGGACGTGAGTTTATGGCAGAAGAAGTAGAGTTCGAGGCTGACAGCGCCGAAAAGTGGAACACCTATGTATTGCATGATGGGACCACGCTCAAGTTGAAGGCGGTTCTTGCCGACGTGTTGCGTGTCGATGGTGAGTACGCTCCTAACGGCGATCCCCTATACACCGTTAATGCGTCAATCGTTGTTTCCACTTCCGCGCCTGAAAACATGAGAAAGAAAGTGTGATAGCTGAATGACTTGTGTTATTGATAACGCCGCTGTGATCGTGACCCCAGGCCCTGCTATGTTTTTCGAGAGTTCTGCCGGGGGGAAGTCCGATAGCAAGAAGCTGAATAACACTTCAGTCCTACCCAGCAAGCGCCCTCCAGCCGTCAGCAGCGTAAACATCCGTCCCGAAGAGTTTATTGCCTTCCAGATGTCCTACATTCCCGAGCAAAAAGGTGTCTTTGTGTTCTGCGACGAGGGCGTGTATTACATTACAGTCATAGTTGACAACCGCGACCTCATGCTCAATCGCAGAATCTTTGAACGGCAACGCGAGATCATGCACTTTTATCGTCAATTTAGATTCGATCTGAGCATCATTCCGCTAACGAATCGCATGTTGGCCGACATTTTCGTGCCCAAGGGGAAGAAGATACTCTGAGGACGAAACCTGATTGCCCACCCCAAAAGAACATCGTGCCCAAGCTGAGCACAACGAGTTCTTCGTTTCTGGGCTAGATAATCCATTTTGGGATTGGGCAGTTGCCGGAACGTTCTACGCCGCTCTCCACTATGTAGATAGCTTTCTTATGATGAAGGGTATTGACCCTCCACGTCATAAGGACAGAAATCCCATCGTGGAAACCGATCCCACCCTGTCTAAAATCTGGTTAGAATATTCGCAGTTGTACAATGATAGCAAACTGGCGCGGTACGAAGTTCACCAGTTCAACAAAGAAGAGGTCCGGTTGCTCACTGACAATTACTTGAAACCGATCAAAGACCTTATAGTGCCGCTACTTCCGAAATGAGGACCGTGGGCAAAGCACCCACGGTGAATACCGCCTCTGCGATCGGTCATTAGGCTCATCCAGACCGAGAATGATTGCGACAATCGCCTGCGCTGTTTCGCTCTCCACGTAGGCACAGCGCTGGGCTTCGGTCGCCAAGTTTGCGGATGGCCGCCAGGCGTTTGCCCTCGAATCGACCGGGAGCGAACGCCGCTGATTAATTGCACAACTGGACTGCATGTCGTTTATTCCGTATCTTAGCGCGCCGTCCTTCCTTGTGCGCCAAGCGCCAACCTGCCCAGCCCGGAAGGTTGCGGGGAGGCAGCAGCGGGTTCCGGTTGATCGACTGAATCCTCATCGTCGCTTCCGGTAGTATCTCCAGTCACAATGGGCTTGAGGGAAACCGTTTCATAAGCGTAGCCGGTGAGGGTGATTGCTCCTTTGTCTGTAACCGAAAAACGCGCCCAGCCAAAATGCGCCGCCCCTTTGATGTTGAATTCAAAACCCATGTACTCATTCTGAATTCCGAGCCACGGGCCGCCGGTGTTGGGATTGCCCGAACAGGTACACCAATTGATCATTGACCCCTGACCGCCACGAAACTTACCGCCCGGCCCGACCGAAATTCCGGCAGCGAGAGGTTGCGCGTTGCTCATCATTTTATTGAACTTGATGGCCCCTACCTCAAAGTAGCCACAGGTGCCACATAGCTCGAGGTTACTGTGGAAATCGTAGTCGGGAATGCCATCGTTATTTAAATCGAGATGAGAGCCGGAAGTGATGCTCCGGTTGGTGGGCGTATATACGACTTTGGCGTCTGCGGATCGGGTCATGGCCAGCATGCTGACTCCGGCGGCGCCGGCCGCAGCCATATAGGCAAGCAAACGTTGATTGAGACGGTCATTCAAGTGCGAGGGTTGCCGCCTCGTGGAATCGAGAGTGGATGAGTGGAGCGTGGGCATGGTTTCGTCCTCCGATCGGTTTTTGGAGCTGCAGGGGGCTGGCGGAGGAATTATTGGTCGTTGCTCGCCCCGCGTCAAGATGAAAGATTCTGCATTGCGGTTCGGGCATGATGTGGCTTGCTTTGAGGCCGCCCACCTATGCAGCGCTACGACCGAGGCTGCCTCATTCTGTTACCTTTTGTGTATGAATTGGAATGATGGAGCGGCGCGGAGACGCGGCCGGCAAATGCGATGGTCAATTTGCCCTTCGCGACTGTCCGCAGGGTGGGTAATCGGGTGGCACAGGCCGGTGGGGAGGGGTCAAATGCCGATGCGCGGAAGAATTCTTGCGCTTGGCCTCTCCATGTTTTGGGTGGCGAGTTGCGGCGGCGGCGGAAGCACACCGGGCGGCGGAAACACACCGCCAATATCGGGACCCGCAGTCTCTGTGGTGCTGAGCACGAACGATGAGACACAACTGATGGCCGCTCAGCCCAGCGTCAACTTCACCGCCAGCACGGCGGACGCGGGAACTAACACCGTCGTCGTCGATCCAACGCAGCAGTATCAGTCCATCGAAGGATTTGGCGCGGCTTTTACGGATTCGGCCGCGTATTTGCTCATGGAAGTAGAGCCACCGTCGATGCTTTCCGGAACGCTCAACGATCTGTTCACGCTCAATGGCGGTGGCATCGGCCTTAGCTTCATGCGCATTCCCATGGGCGCATCGGACCTCGCGCTGTCGGTATATTCGTTCGACGACATGCCGGTAGGGCTAACCGATCTAACCCTGGCGAACTTTTCCATTGCCCACGATCAGACCTACATCCTGCCACTGATACTGCAGGCCAAGACACTGAATCCCCAGATGAAGCTGATGGCCAATCCCTGGAGCCCTCCGGGATGGATGAAGAACCCAAGCTCGATGAATCCGGTCTCCATGCTGGGCGGAACGCTGCTGATGACCGGTCCGAATGAGACGGCCTTTGCGAATTACTTCGTCAAATACATTCAAGCGTATCAGGCTGGGGGCGTGCCCATTGATTACATTACGCTGCAGAATGAGCCGTTGTATATCACTACGGCCTATCCGAGCATGGGGATGAGCGACAGCGTGCAATTGACTTTGCTGCAGAACTACGTCATACCCGCGTTGACCGCCAACAACATTTCCACCCGGGTGCTGGTCTATGACCACAACTGGGATACTCCGTCCTATCCAGAACTAGTCATCGGAGGGCTGACGGAGCAGCAGTTGACCCAGGTGGCCGGGACTGCCTGGCATGGGTATGGAGGCGTCCCCGGCGCGCAGCAACTGGTGCAGAACCAATTCCCAACCCTGGGCAATTGGGAAACTGAACACTCGGGCGGCACCTGGGTCGCCGATCAATTCACCTCAGACTTTCTTGAGATCACACAGGTGCTGCGCAATGCCGGAAAGTCCTATGTCAAGTGGAGCCTTGCTCTGGACCAGAACCTGGGACCGAACCTCACGCAGAACGCCGGCCTCGGTGGATGCAACACATGCACGCCCATTGTGACCGTCAACGGCCAGACCGGCGCGGTCACCAAGGACATCGAATTCTACACGCTGGGCCACTACAGCAAGTACGTGTTGCCCGGCGCGGTGCGCGTTTACTCCAGCAACACACCCGCGCTTGCCAGCGTGGCCTTCGTGAATCCAGACGGCTCAATGGCATTGATTGCGTACAACAGTTCCGCCTCGAGCCAGAGCTTCCAGGTTCAATGGGGAACGCAGTCGTTCTCCTATACCCTGCCGGGCACCGCCGCCGCTACATTTACGTGGACGGGAACGGAGAGCGGCAGCACCCCTTCCATTGCGGCCACGGCCCAGATACAGGGCTCCAGCTTCTCCAGTGAATCGGGGCTGGAAACGGAGAACACCAGCGACTCAACCGGCGAATACGATCTGGGCTACATCACGCCCGGCGCGTATGCGGTTTACAAAAATGTGGACTTCGGCGCCTCGGTTAGCCAGGTGACTGTGCGTACGGCCAGTGGTGGCACCGGCGGGACTGCGACGTTCTACCTGGATAGCATGACGGGTACGCCGGTTGCCACTGTCAACTTGCCGGTCACCGGAGGCTGGCAAACCTGGGCCAACGCTACCGCACCCGTCTCCGGCGCTGCGGGTGTGCATACCCTGTATGTCGTCTTCGAAGCGGGCGGAGATGAGGGCATCGCGAACGTCAACTGGTTTCAATTCCAGTAGTCCGGCTACACATGCGGGGTAAGAGGGGCGAGCCGTTAACTTTTCACGCGGACTGCCTGGGAACGCATCGCCCAAAGAGTGTTTTCAGGTGATATCCTGCCTCGGAACGAGGTACACATGCACGCTTGCATCCGAGACGCGAAGTTTGCCTTTGCAGCAGCCCTGCTTTTTTGCGCATTGTCTTTGTTGGCGCAGCCGCCGAGCCAGCCTACGCCGAAGCAAGGCGACTACGTTGCCCACAATTTCCATTTCAAGTCTGGCGAGACGCTGCCTGAGTTGCACATGCACTACGCGACCTTCGGCACTCCCGTGCGCGACCCGAACGGCCACGTTACCAATGCGGTGCTGCTTCTGCATGGCACCAGCGGCACCGGCGAGCAATTCCTGGCGCCGCAATTTGCCGGCGTGCTCTATGGACCGGGACAGCTGCTCGATGCCAGCCGCTACTACATCATTCTGCCGGATAACATCGGCCACGGAAAATCCAGCAAGCCCAGCGACGGCATGCACGCGCACTTTCCGCAGTACGACTACGACGACATGGTCGCGGCGCAGCACGAGTTGCTGGAGCAAGGGCTGGGCGTGAACCATCTGCGCCTGATCCTCGGCACCTCGATGGGCTGCATGCATTCCTGGGTTTGGGGCGAAACCTTCCCCGACTTCATGGACGCGCTCATGCCGCTGGCCTGCCAGCCGGTGCAGATCGCCGGACGCAATCGGCTCTGGCGCAAAACGGTGATCGACGGAATTCGCGGCGATCCGGATTGGAAGAACGGCGAGTACGCGGCGCAGCCGCGGGCAGGATTGCAAGCGGCGGCTGGTATGTTCTACATCGCCGGGGCCGCGCCGCTGCAGATGCAGAACAGCCTTCCCACCCGCGCCGCGACCGACGCCGCGGATGACGAGTATGTGAAGAAGTTCATGGCGAGCCACGACGCCAACGACCTGCTTTACGCCGTGAATGCGTCGCGGAACTACGATCCGTCGCCGCAACTGGAGAAGATTGCCGTGCCGGTGATGTTCGTGAATTCAGCGGACGACTTCATCAATCCTCCAGAGCTCGGAATTGCGGAACGTGAAATCAAGCGCGTGAAACAAGGCCGCTTCGTCCTGATCCCCATCTCCGACCAAACTCATGGTCACGGCACTCACACCTGGGCAGCGGTGTGGCAGCAGTATTTGAAGGAGTTGCTGGAGGCTTCTCAACACTGAGGATTATTGGCCCTTATCTTCGCTGGTTCCCCGGCAACTCCGGAGGTTGTTCCGGCCGTCGGTCTGATCTAGAGTCAAAAGTAACGATCCGGGGTTTATAGTTAGGGGTTTATAGTTGGAAGATCTGTGGAGGAGTTATGAAGAAGTGGATAGTTCTACCGTGCATCTTGCTGCTGGCATGTTCATGCATAAGTACGATGGCTGCGGCGCAGGCCAGCGCGCCCGTGCCAGCCGGCACCGCGCTGATGGTCAAGCTGGAAACAACTCTCGCCACCTTCAGCAACAAGGCCGGTGATCCTTTCCAGGGACGATTGACGCAGGCCGTGGTGGTGAACGGTAAAACGGTGATTCCCGCCGGAACCGTGATCGAAGGCCGCGTCACCAAAGTAGCCGAGCCGCGCCGCATCTCGGGCAAGCCGACCATCGGAATTCTGCCCGAGGCGCTGGTCCTCCCGACCGGCGAACGGCTCTTCCTGGATGCCACGCTGGTCAACACTAATATTGCCGGCACGGACGTGAACCAGGAAGGCGAGTTCAAGGGATCCGGCCATGACCGCCGCGACCAAATGGAAACTGGCGGCGGCACAGCCGGTGGAATGTTGATCGGCGGCCTCATCGGCGGCCCGCCCGGAATCGTCATCGGCGGAGTGGTGGGCGCAGGCGCAACCGGCGTTCACTACCTGAGCAAGCACCGCTCGGCCACGCTGCCCGCAGGAACCGAACTCACGCTCGAACTGAATCGCCCGCTGGCGATGACCACGGCAGTGGCGAGCGCGGGGCAGTAGGCAAGAGCAATCGTTGGAAGTGCATGCTGCGGCCTTAGCTCTCGGGAGGCGGGACCAAGGAAGACCTCCATATCTCCCCGATGGCGATGTGAAAGATGATCCTGCCTCGTATGTCTGTATAGAAAAACGCCCGATAGAGAAACGCAAACCACATGAAAAAGAGCAATGGTATTGCCCACCAGCAAGGCAGGTACGCATACGTAAGACGGAGAATCAGGGCACAAGCGATCGTGCACAAAGGAATTGCCCACCAAAGATACTGGAAGCCAGTGTGAATTGATTTTTCCCATCCCTTGAGTTTTGCAATCTTTCCTTCTTGTGCTGCATCGGTCCCGCCGTGTCCCGTTGGTGCATCATTTGTCAGTTTGTCCATTCTCGCGTTGATAAAGACAACGATGAGCCGGACAGACAGCGCAACAAAAAGCCATAGGATAATTCCGATCTCGACCAGCCACCATCGGCTCGGCACAGGCGTTCCCTGTGTCCACAACGGAATCAACACTAGAGATGTTATCAGCGAAAGAGTGGAGAGAGCGCCACAGATATCGGCGCGAAACTGAAATACGCTTGCTTTGTCCGCAGCCGCGCCAGCTATCGAAAAAGCCAGGTTTTGTACGTCGGAAAACCCAAGCTCGTCACTGTTTACCAGTTTGGCGGCTTCGACAATTTTCGCCTTAGCCAATTTGTAGAATGGGGTCTTCTCAAAGTATCGCCCGGTGAATTTGCTCGCAGCCGAAACGCCATGGTCACTGGGGCGACCGGATACTGATTTTCCCATCAGGCGCCATCCAACCTCATCGAATAATCGGAAATGAAGGTACGAGATGGCCTGTAAAGCATACCCAAGCATGTATGCAATCAGTATGACCACCGCTACATCGAAAGCTGATCGGCTTCCGAGACGAGTTGTCAGGCTGGGGGCTAAATTCGTGGTCGTTGCGTATTCGAAAAAAAGAAATAACAGCACCAAACCCGGCATGGCCAGGCCCATAATGTCATACATTATCAGCCGCAAAAGGTCGGCTAAATCTGATGTTTTCATCGTTCCGCATCCTAAACATAGGAATAGCGGCCCGTAGGACTTCTGCAGCAATCAGAGCGTCTTGTAGAGCATTGTGGAGTGCCGACCGTTCGATGTGGAGCGTCTGGCAAACCTCGGCCAGTGACTTCGGCTCTTTAGGATAGAGACCGCTGACCCAAGCTAGTTCCAGCAGACTCCACAGATCGACCTTGTGATAGTCGATCGCATCAAACAGCGCCTTTTTTTCTGCCTTGCGAAACAAGCTCCGAAGGAATTGCGTATCGAAGGCAATATTCCAACCACAGAAGATGAAGTCGAGCCCGAACTCATCCACGAATCTGCTTATGACCTCTCCCGCCGGCGGAGCGGTTCCAAGTCTCTCTGGAGAGAGTCCGTGGATGCGCAATGCGCGAGGGTCGGAATTCTGAAACTGCTCCGGCCGGACCAGACTCTGGAACTGTCGCAAAGGCTCTAGACTATCGGCATCCAGTAAAACCGCACCAATCTCGACGACTTCGTGAAGCTGGGGATCTGAGCCGGTTGTTTCAACATCCAACACGAGTAGGTTTCGAGTAAACGGCTGCGCGATACCGTCTTTCAAGGGTACATGCCTCAGACCGAATTGTATGCATTTCTGGTTCCGTTAGGAAACAGAAAAACAATCCCTAGAACTACCTACCCCGATTATGGACGACCTCCTACATCCCCGCTGCCAATTCCCATTCGCTGAGCAACTGCAGTTCGATCCAACCTTCCACCGGCAAAGCGTCCACGGGCAAACGATTATGCCAAAGACTGAAGCGCAGCTTCAGTTTGCTGGTGGGAGCGATTGCCGCCGCACCGGGTTTAGACTGACTCTCAGTCTTAGCGATCGTGGCCGTACTCGCAGCCGAAAGCGGCTTCGCCAGCAGCCAACTCAGAGGCAACCGGAACTCAAAGTTGCGAAGCAACGCCGCCTTGGCGCTCTCCTCACTCTTCGGCGAAGAAGCGGAGGAAGATTCTTCCCGCCCCTCAACCTTCCACTCCGTCAGCTTGCGGTCTTCCACTTTGGCGTCGAGCCGCAGAGTCCGCCGCGGACGCGCTTCTCCGCTGGCCCACGATTCCAGGTTCACCACCAGATCGAACTCCATATCCGGAACCTCCCCGGCAAAGTCCAACCGCCCGTAGACAAACGCGCTATCGATCCCGGCATAAACGGAATCCAGCAGGAACTGTTTTCCGTGCATGGCGCCGGCGCGCTGATCGGCGGTAAAAATGGCCGCGCCCATCCACTCGAAGTAGCGGATTTTGTCGCCCGCCACGCGGGGATGAATGTAGGCCGTCTGGGGCGTAAACGCCGGCCGCACTTCGCCTCCGGTGATGGGCTGCGCCAGATAATCGGGCGGAGTCGCTCCCAGGGCCTGGTAAATGTTGGAAAGATGTTTGCGGTAAAGCTCGTCAAAATCGCGGTCGTTGGCCGAATGGTGTTCCGGACCGTACCACCAGTTCCAGTCGCTGCCCTCGGCAATCATGATTTCTTCAAAGGCCAGTTTTCGTTGCGCTTCGCTGGCGCTGGCGGCATTCTGCGCATAAAATTCGCGCGCGTGATGAAGATAGTCCCAGGCGCGGTTGTCTTCCGGAGCGCCGATCCAGACGTTGAAGTTGGCGTTGATCCACGACCCCGGCACGAGAGATTTCAAAGGCGAGAGGTTGCGATGACGGGCAATCGCCTCGGAAACCGTAACCGCCTCCAGATCCGTCGCGCGCTGTAGCGCATCATAGAATCGCCGCAAAAATTCCCGCCCCGACTTTGGGTAATACTCCCACGCGTTCTCCCCGTCGAGGATCACCGACACCACGGCGTCGCGGCCTTGCGCCAGCACCGGCTGAGCGGCTTCTTTAATGTTGCGCAGCAAATGTGCGGCCGCATCTGCCGGATCCATTCCGGAATAAACAAATCCGATCAGGTCCGAAATTGTGTGATCCCGAAACACCATGTGCATGGTGGCCTGGCCGTTCTCATAGCGGTGGATGTTATAGAGCCGTTCCGCGGCTTGTGTGGGCAGCCGGCCATTACCATCTCGCTGAAAGAAATCGCCGGTGCTGCGGCCGAGCACACCTTCGTCGGTGGCCATCCATTTGATGCCGAGACTGTGCGCAATCGCCAACGCCTCTTCGGAGACGCTGCCTTCCGACGGCCACACGCCCAGCGGCCGCACGCCGAACACTTGCTGATGAAGATCGAGCGCGCGCACCAGTTGTTCGCGCGCATCCTCGGGATGACGAAAGCGGGTCTGCGGCAAGGGCAGCCCTGGCGACGAAACCGCTCCCGCATTGGTGTCGCAGACCAGCGGAAGAATCGGATGATAAAAAGGCGTGGCCGAAATCTCGATCGACTTTTTCTTTGCGGCCGCGGCATACGCCGGCAGAACCTTACCCATTAGTTCGCGCTCGCGCGCAATCACAAAATTCTGATCTTCGAGCGAATAGTTGCGCTCTTTCTTGATCAGGGCCGCAACGTCTTTCTCTTCCAGAAAAAACTCGTCGAACCATGCGATCTGCGAAAGCACCTGCAAATCCGTGAGATCGCCGGGCTGGAAATGTTTTTCCGCCTTCTCGGCGGAAAACCCATGCTCCCGGAACCGTTCATACAGTTCCCGGTAGCGCGGGTATCGTCCAATCAAGTTCGCCGGGTTGGCCTGAAACAGATACTGCAGGGCAAAAAGGCGCTCGGCCAGCGTCAAATCCTTGGCGGGCTTGGCGGCCACGTTCAGAAACGGGTCCTGCGCCGTTCCTGCGACGTAATCCTGAATTTGCGTAATCAATGACGGCACCAGATTGAAGTTCTGGTGAACGTTGGGAAACTCATCCAGCAACTTCACCATCCCGTAATAGTCTTTCAGGGCGTGCAGGCGCACCCAGGGCAGGCGATACTCGCCCGTGACCAGATCTTTGTAGAACGGCTGGTGCTGGTGCCAGAGGAGGATTAGACGCAGGGCGGGCATGGCTGGAAGAGTTAGGATAGCATGGGGATTCGGGCACGGAGGCGAACGAAGGAGCGCGCCAGCAAGTGCTTGAACAAGATCAGGGGCTTGCCGTTTCCATGCAATGTATTACCATGGTAATGAGTCTGATCAATCCCGATACCTCCGTGACTTTTGTGCCGGGGGATTGGCGGGGTAGAGTACACTGTAATGCCGAACACGAAGCACAAAACAAAATCCACTATGGCCACGGCACCGCTCAAGCGCAAGACTGCGATGGACAAGCTTCTAGAGAGCATGGACGATCTTGCGGTTTCTGCTGCGGAAAGAATGACCACGGAGGAAGTGCGCGAAGTGCGCAAGAATATCAACGACCTGGTAGATCGGGCTGTTGAGCGTAAACCGCGTCGCGAAACTGCGTAATCAACTTCTTGCGTTTCTCAGGGCTCATCTTCGGTTCGAGTTTGTTTATGAACTCCACGTACTCGGGTTCAGCGTCGAGCCCCTTCGCTACCAGTTCCTTCACTCGCTGTACGTCACGGCGAAGTTTCCTGCCTTCTTCTGGGTCGCAGTAAGTGCGCTCCGGATCGCGGCGCGTTCTCGTCCATTTGCTCATGGTTTGAGCGGGGAGGTGGCTTAACAGCTAGTCACTGCCCTTCCTCCTTCTCCGCTTCCCCTTAAGTATCCTGTAATCGCGCATGTATCTGCGGCGCTTTTTCTTGTACCCGTCCTTCGACTGATACTTCTTGAACCTGCACACATCACTACAGACGGCCTTCTTCAATGTGGTTGCCAGAAACCAAACGCCGCAATGACACCGCCGCACTCTTTCGAGTGCCCCTGCTGCAGCCATTTCTAGCACGATCTGGATTGCTGCGGTCGCGTCTATTGGCATGTTGCCGATTCCACCGCCAGCAGCCCGAAAGGACTTCATTTGCGCTCGACTGATTCGCGGCTTGTTCGCGATAAGCCAATAGACATACAACTCGCGATGGGCGCTCACGACTGGGCGGAAACGATACTTCCGGAGCATCCGATTGATGCCCACTTCGAGCCTCTCCCTCTCAAGTTCCCTCTCCCATTCAGCAGGGTTCTCCAACATGGGCGGCTCTTTCCATAGCAGTGATCTGAGCTTCTGGAGGGCTTCGAGCAACTCGGCCACTGTAGTCGGCGTCTTGCCCCACTGCTGTAATTCTGGCGTCCGTCTCTCTCCGCTCTTCTGTTTGGCTTCGCCCTTCACGTTCAGAAACGCTACCAACATCTCCGCGCGTTGCCATTCCGGGTTTAACTCACGATTCATGCTGCTTTCCGTACAACAAAAATAGTTACAACGATTATACCGAAAAATCGTGATTACATCGCAGCAAAAGTATATAAAGCAAATCATGGCTAAGCAAATAACGCAAAGTCGAGCAGGAGAACAAAAACAAAAACCAACGCTCGTTTCGGTCGTAAGGCATGACCGAGAAACTCGTGCCGTCTAAATAATCGCGCTAGGCATGTTCTTAAGGGAAAGGTGAGACGATGAAGAAATTCTGGAAAGGCTTCCGCAAACTCAATCATCACGACGAAGAAAAAATGCGCACCCGGGCGCAGCTACTGGAAAAGCTGAAGCGGATCATTCACGAGGGCCGTCACGAGGCGGAACAAGAATACGTAGACTTCATCAAGCAGTTGATGCCGAACCTGTCGAAAGAGGAACTACAGCAAAGAATCAGGCAGTTTCACGACGCTGTTTCGGACGCGCAAGCGCGCGATCGAGAATCTCGTTAGAACGCTTCGCGGCCAGCCGGAACTCCTCAGCAGTCATGGTTTCAGCGGCGGAGTCGATGAGTTCGCCAACGCTCTCCAAGAGCTTCTCCTCGGCAGACTTTGCCCGTGCCGGATTCTTGGTAGACATGCCCGGTCCCTTCTTGGTCACAGCCTTACCACTCGACATACAGTTTAGCCTATCCCGTCAACCAGGCTGACAAAAGTGATCGAAGTGATGCCTTCTTTAGATTACGCTAGTCCCGTTTGGGATGCCGGCTGCCTTGCTCTCACGCTTGGTCCGGCGGCAACCGCAATCCTGCGAAGGGCTCCCTGTGACCAACGTCACTCACCTCGGTGAGAACAGTCACAGCACGGAGATGTACGAGACTCGAAAATAAACGCACAGGGTCGGGTACCATTACTGGTGGAGACTGCCGGGGGAGGCATACCATGTCCGATGATAAGCGCGACATTCTTGAGGCTCTTAAGTTCGAACTCGCATTCCTGGAGCAGGGAGGGTATGGACGTTCGGTGCATACTCCCAAGACGCCCACTAAGACTTTCCAGGATTCTCTGAGCTGCATCAATTTCTGCGAGCCGACGCGGCCGCATCCGTGCAGCGAATGCTTCCTCACCGACTTCGTTCCCGGGAGTGCCCAAAGTGAAAACGTGCCGTGTCACCACATTCCACTGAATCCAGAGGGGGACACGCCGGAAACGCTGCGGGACAATCAGCTTAAGTTGGAGGAGGCCCTGGAAGCCTGGCTGCGGGCCACCATTCAACGCATTGAGCAGGAACGCGCGGCGGCGAAGCAGGAACATAGCTAGCTTTGGGCTTCAGCCAGCACCGGCAGAGCCGCGGGATCGAGCCAGAGGAGAACTTCAGGCCTTCCGCGCGACGATTATCCCAAGAACGACGGGCAGATAAATAACGGAGGCATGCAGTACGCGGCTGGCCAAGACGGTGGAAGTTGATCCGGCTAGTCTGGCTGCGTGATAGAGCAAGAATACGCCCGCCAGGAACATGCCACTCAGATAAACCGGGCCCCCGCGATCGACTAGCGGCAGCATCGTGGTGACCACCAGGATCACGGTGAAGGCGACGATCTCTGCACGGGTGAAGCGGGAATCGAGATCAAACCGGGGCAGCATCTTGTAGCCCGCCCGGGCGTAGTCCTCACGGTACATCAAGGCAATCGCCAGGAAATGCGGGAACTGCCACAGAAAGAGAATGGCGAAGAGATACCAGGCGTGGCTACCGATACTGGCCGAGGCGCCCGCCCACCCGATCAGAACGGGCATGGCGCCGGGAAAAGCGCCGAGCAGCGTGCACAGTGGCGTCTTCCGCTTCAGCGGAGTATAGATAAGCAGATACGAAAGCAGCGTGGAAATCGCGAGCAAGGCAGCCAAACGGTTCACCGCAACCGCAAGATACAGGCCCCCGGCGATGCTCAGCAGAAGGCCAAACAGAAATGCTGCGCGAGCATTCAGCCTGCCCGAAGGCAGCGGCCGGCTGGCGGTGCGGCGCATCCGACCGTCCCAAACCCGTTCCATCCACTGGTTCAGAGTTGCGGTACCGCTGGCGACCAGGAGCGTCCCCACGAGCGTGTTAATTAGGCCGGCAATCCGGAAAGGGCCGCGGGAGGCGAGGTAATAGCCCGCCGAGGTGGTCATAAGAATCAGCAGGTTCACTTCCGGCTTGGTCAGGGTGTAATAGTCCCGGAGTTTGGAAGTGAAGCGATCCGTCGGGTTCGGTTGCGTCGTTTTAAGATTAGTGGCCATGCTCTCCTGTGATTGGCTTACCACGCGTTCTGTGGCGTTGCATTAGAGCTTCATCCATAGCACCCAAAGCAGATACAGCCAAAGAATGTCCATGAAATGCCAGTACTGCGCGGCCGCGGCGAAGGTGCTCCGCCGCAGGATGGAGCGATTGAGTTTGCTCATAACGTAAACCAATCCAGCCAGACCGCCCAGCACGTGCAAGGCGTGTACGCCCGTAAAGACATAGAAGAATGAACTGTTCGAGTTGGTAGCGAGATACAGCCCTTCCGCTTTCAAGCGAAGCCAGGCCATGTACTGACCGGCGACGAAAAGCAGGCCGAGCGCCAACGTTATTACCAGCCAGCGCATGGGCGCCGCAATCTGGGTTTCGACCCCGCGAGCATACGTCGCGATCCGGCGGCGAGCTATCTCGAGGGTGACGCTGCTGGCGAGCAGCACCAGTGTATTGGCGTAAAGAATGGGGGGCAAGGTAAGGTGCTGCCAGTCCAAGCTCGAACCCTGACGAACCACCAGAGCACTGGTGAGCGCGGCGAAAGACATGGTAATTGCCGCCAGCGCAACCAATATGCCGGTCTTGGCCACTTCCGGGGAGTGGTCCTGAACCGCGGGCAAATTGCCCTCAGCCGGAACCAGATTCCGGCCGCCACCATTTCCAGAGTGACCTTCCTCCGGCACGCGGCCAGCGATTTGCGGCGGTTCGTGAACCGTGGTTGCCATAACTTCAAACTCCTTGATGTTCCCCAATCGATGCCTGCGCTTCTCGCAGGATCTTGATAACCCGGGCTTGCGGTAGAAATCGTTAAACCTCGCTCCGATCTACGAATGCCTCATTACACAGGTTGCGCCTGCGGTACACGAGGCGCGCGAAAAAGCCCGTCATCAGCAGCGGTGGAATTATCAAAATCACAATGCCGTTCTTCAGAGCGTGGATAAGACGGGCACCCGAGGCGGCAGCGCTCTGGTAGCACATGGCGCAGCCCTGCGCGTGCAGGTATGGGGGACTGATCACGAGCAGGAACGCCAGTCCCATCAGCCCCAGCTTGAGATGCCGTACGCTCGTCGGTTTTGCAGAATTCACTCGATCTCCTTCAGAGCGGGGAGGGATGCCCTCGACCGCTTCATTTCCCCAGACTCATTCTAGCCATGCGGTAGGCGTCGGGCCATAAGTAGTTCAGCAGCACCAGCACGAAGAGCGTGGCGGGAAAGATGGTCCAGAACAAAAGCCGGTTCTCGTACTTCACGTGCATCAAGTACATGATGCCCACGAACCCCTCCAGGCACGCCAGACAGAGCAAGGAGAAGAGCAAGGTTCGCACCGGCAAATGCCGATAGGTCAGAATCACCTCAATCACCACAATGATCATCAGCCCGATCACGATCCCTGCGTAAGAACCCATGCTCGGCTCTTGATTCGATGACATGGCAGCTCCTCCCTTCGATTCGAAGCCGCCTCAACGGGCGGCGTTCATCAAATACATCAATGGAAAAACGAACATCCAGACCAGGTCGACAAAATGCCAGTACAGGCCCGCGGTTTCGACGTGGCTGGAATCATAGCGTCCCCAGTTGTAGCCGCGCGTGATAATCAGGAGCGCAATAACGCCGCTGACGACGTGGGTTAAATGGAGTCCGGTGACGCTGAAGAAGCACGCGCCGAACTGAGCCGAGCCGCCCGTGGGGTTGGAAAACAATCCCCAGCCCTCGCCGAACATCTTGAACCATTCCCGCAAGTGGAGGATGGCGAACACCGAACCCAAAAGCATGGTCACCCACAGCCACTTGTTGGCCGAAGCTTTCTGCCCGGCCTGCGTGGCCCGAACCGCCGCCAGCATGGTAAGGCTGCTGGAAAGCAGGACGAAGGTCATGATGATGCCGTTCAAGATGGACGAGAACTCGAACGGCGTCCCCCAATTGTGGCTGCCCACGCGCATGTAGCCGTAGCCAAACAGAAACGTGGCGAAGGTGCATGCGTCGGAGACGATAAAGACCCACATCCCGAGCTTCTTTTTATCAATGTGGTACGGAGAAGCTTCCATCAGCACTTCATGTCCGGTTGCCATGGTCAGTTCGCTTTCGCTCACGGTGCCTCCCTCCTAGTGTTGTTCGATCCGATTATGATGAACAGCAAGCTCCCACTCCCGCGTTAGGTCCCCGCGATGGACTTTTCGGTTGAAGTCTGCATCACGAAGGCGTCGCCGTCGTATTCCATGGGACCGTGGTAAACGGTCATTTGCCGGCCGCCAAAATTATCGAAGGGCGGGGGCGAGGACGTATCCCATTCCAGCGTGGTGGCTTGCCACGGATTGTCCGCAGCCTTGGGTCCCTTGAAGCGGCTCCAAATCGCGTTGTACAAGAAGATGAACTGTGTCGCGCCCAGCAGCAACGCGGCGACGGTCATGAACTTGTTGGTGGGAATTTGCGGGACCATGAAGTCGGCCACATACTGGGAATAACGGCGAACCGCCCCGGTAAGACCCATCAAATGCATGGTCATGAAAACCAGGTACACGCCGACGAAAGTCAGCCAGAAGTGTATTTTGCCGAGCCTCTCGTTCATCATGCGGCCCCACAATTTCGGGAACCAGTAGTAGAAGCCGGCAAAAGTCGCAAAGATGGCGGAGAGGCCCATGGTGAAGTGGAAATGGGCCACCACGAAGCTGGTGGCGTGCAGATAGGAATCGACCGCCGGCTGCGCCAGGAAGAAGCCACCGATTCCGCCGCTGATGAACAGGGAGATGAAACCGAGGCAGAACAGCATGGGAGTCGTAAAGCGTATGTTGGCGCCGTAAAGCGAGAACGCGAACACCATCACCACAATGACAGATGGGATCGTGATGATCAGCGTCGGCACCGAGAACACCATCCCCATATACGGGCTCATCCCGCTCACGAACATGTGATGTCCCCACACCAAGAAGCTAAGGGTACCGACGGAGGCAGTGGCATAGGTGACCACCTTCCAGCCCCCCACCAGCGGCTTCCGGATAAACGTGGGCATAACGTGCCCGATGATCCCAAACGCCGGAATAATGATGATGTAAACCTCCGGATGCCCGAAGAACCAGAACAGGTGCTGGAACAAGAGCGGCGAACCGCCGGAGTGGGGCAGCATTTTGTCATTGACCACGAGTCCGCCGGGAATAAAGAAGCTGGTTCCGCCGAGGCGGTCGAGGACCAGGAGGAGGCAAGTGGGCAACAGCACGGCAAAAGCCAGCAAGCTCACCCACGCGTTAATAAACCACGCCCAAGTCGCCAGCGGGAGCCGCGACATCGTCATACCCTTGGTGCGGAGATCGATCGTGGTCACGATGAAGTTCAGCGCCCCGAGCAGCGAGGCCACGCAGAAGAACACGATGGACAGTCCCCAGAGGTTTTGGCCCCAGCCCTGTCCCGGACCCGCAACCTGGCCCACGGCGCTCAACGGCGCGTACGCGGTCCAGCCGGAGAGAGGCGGGCCGTCGGGGATGAAAAACGTGGCGATGGCTAGAGCGAAACCGACGAACGTGACCCAGAACGACGCCATGTTCAACCGGGGAAACGCCATGTCGGCCGCACCCACGTGGATGGGCAGTATAAAGTTGCCGTACCCGGCCATCGGCGCCGCAGTCAGCACGAAGAACGCCATAATCGTGCCGTGCATGGTCATTAACGACAAGTAGTACTCCGGCGTGGGAACGCCCCCCGGAGCGCCATTGGGAGAGAGCATACCGAGAAAAGGAATGGACGCATTCGGCCAGCCCAGGTGGATACGCATGACCCAGGAAAGCGCCATCCCGATAAACGCGGACACCAAGCTCAAGGTGGTGTACTGGATCCCGATCACTTTGTGATCCACGCTGAAGACGTACTTGCGAATGAACCCTTGCGGCGGGGCATGGTGTGCTGCCGCGTGCGCTGACATATCATGCATGTGATCTCACCCCACGAGAGATGTTTTCGTCCGCACCCGTTTAGGGAACAGGCGCACTTCCGTTACTGCGCTGCCGCTTGCTGCTTCATCCAATTATCGAAATCCGACTGGGACATGACCTCGAGATACGCCTTCATGTTGTAATGCCCAAGACCGCAGAGCTGGGTGCAGACAATTTCGAACTTTCCCGTCTGGGTCGCCGTAAAGTGGATGGGAATCACGATCCCAGGCACAAGGTCTTGCTGCACACGAAGCTCCCGCACATCAAAGGAGTGCCCCATGTCCTTGGAGTGCAGGGTGAGCAGCACGGGCTTGTTCACCGGAATCGCCAGTTCCGCGGTCACGATGTCATCCTTCGAATCCGTATCGTGGTCCGCGTCGAGACCAAAGAAATTCTGGGTTGCCTCATTAATAAGCTCCGGGTGAAGCGGCCCGAACGTGCCATCCGGTCCGGGATAACGGAAGTAAAACGCAAATTGGCCGCCCTGCACATCGATGCGCACCGAGTTGGGATCCGGCGGCGTGAAATAGACCGAGCCCCATGCCTTGGAACCGACGAACGAGAGCACCAGAATTTCAATGCCCACCACGACAAAGGCGAAGATGATGAGAGGTTTTGCGCCACCGGGAAAGGCCTTCATCTTGCGCGCGCCCTTGCTGTCGCCGTAGAGAAAGGCAAATGCCGCCAGCACCAGTTGTCCGGCAATAAACAGAGTGCCTGCGCCAAGCAAGGTTTCTTCGATCTGGCGATCGATATTGGGACCGTGGACGGAAATATCCACCGGCATCCACCACACGTGAGCGATTACACAATAGGCGATAGCCAGCGTGACGATCGCCACGACGACCGCAAACACTTTACCCGGCATGTGTCCCCCACTTTTCTTTTCGACGTCGGAATCCCCAGCAGTTCCCGGGGCGGCCCCACAGTCGTGCCGCCCCGACCGCGATTTTGGTTCGGTGCTCTACTTTGCCTTATAGGTGAAACTGACGGTAGCTGGCTTTCCGGCAGCAACCGTTACAGTTTGAGTCTGAGTTCCGTAAGCTTCCTGCCAAGCGGTCAGAGTGTAGGTCCCGGGCGGCACATTGTCAAGCTTGAAAGAACCGCTGTCATCGCTCACGCCGTAGGGGCCTTTGACTACCGCGATGTAGGCACGCATCCAGGGATGAACGTTGCACTTGACGGGTATGGCGATTTCCTCGTTGGTCCAGGCCGCGTCGAGGGGCTGAGCTCCCGGCGGCTGCGACTTGTTCCACGGGGGATTTTTTGTGGCTTGCGGGTAAATGTTGTGCGAAGTTTGGTCATCATTCACTATCTTCACGTGCTGGCCGGCATCGACGACCACTACATGCGGGACGTACTGACAGCCTTTTTGGTCAAGCTGGACCGTTTGCGACGAAGCGGCCGCTTCGTTTCCGGTCAGGCCCTGGCTAATGTAGACGACAACGTTGGCCAGCCCTCCGCTCGCACCGACCACTACGTTCTCCGTGGTTGCCGGCTTGTCCTTGTGAAATGCGGCGCAGCTCGGTTCCTTCGACATATCAATCGTCTTCTGGTGGGGAGCGACGCCGTCCAGCTTGACGGTACCTGTGACCTGGCCTGCGGAAGCCGCACTCACACTACTTCCCGAATGCAGTAATCCGAATGCGAAAACTAATAAGACCGAGGCTAGTGCTGTGACTTTGTATCCAGCCTTCATTGAATTTCCCTCCTTAAAGTTATTCATGATGTCGTTTTTTCCGGGTGCAACCAATTAACTCTTCACCCGGGACGCAGGCGAGGCATACGTGTAAGTTTCAGGCCAGTCATGAAAATCTTTTATAGCTTCTGGTCTGCGCTAACCCCTGTGCCTGCTCCCGAAGCCAAACACAAAGAATGCCCGCAGGGAAAAACACCACCCGTGCAACTCTTTTCGGAAGAGATCACTTAAACTCGAAGCAACTGCATTCCACAAGCGATCCATCCGCGCGCACTTGTTCTTGACTGGAACTCTAACAGTTGGTGGCGGAAATAATACGTCATCGATCACAGAAAGTCTGTGACTAAGATCACCGATCACGGTGACGGAGATCACAAAGGTGACATGATGAGCGTTTAGCTAGTGCGGATAAGGACTTCAGTGATCTTAGCCTTGCACCCTGGCTCGCCTGATTCAGGATGTGGCGGATTCCGGTTTGGCGGGGAATGGATCTTCGTGCGCAAGCATGGGGAATAAAACAAGGAAACCGCCGTACACCAAATGCCCGACCAGCGAGGCAGCAACGGCTCTCATCCCACCAGCGCGCGAACTGAGTAAACCTGCGCCCATGACCGGCATCACGATCAGTTGCGAGGTCAACCACAGCGCAGTTCCGAAAGCCATTCCTTTCGCAAGGAGCGAGCCCGGGAGGTAACGGTAGAACAAGAACGCGAAAACTGCGGGGAAAATGATGACGCCATTGAGGATGTGGACCAACATGCCCATCCTCCAACCCAGCATTTCTCCCAGCATGGCGACGATGTCCACGCGTACGCCCACCAATGGCGCAACCAGATACATCGCCACCGACATCGCCGGTGTCCCTATCAGGGCTCCTACGAAAACCATGCTGAGATTTGGCTTCATTTTCGTTCCTCCTCGACCAGGTTCCGCCGTGGATAAGTCAGGTCACGGGACAGGGGATAAGCCGGCAGCGACAAAGCCAATCCTTTGTCCGACTATTACGAGCCGGCCTTTGACTTGAATACAAATTGCAGCGTCTTGGTTTCGTTGCTGCCCACCGTGATCTTCTGGCTGACCGTTCCCAGCTTTTCTTGCCAGGCCGAAATGGTGTAGGTCCCAGGCGGCAGATTGCTTAAATCGAAGCTGCCGTCCTTGCCCGTCACCGCAAAGTATGGGTGTTTGAAGACGGCGAGATAGCTGCGCATCCAGGGATGCACGTTGCACTTCAGCGGAATCCCAACCTCTTCGCGGGTGAAGGTTTCTTCCGTGGTGGAACCCGTGGCCTGCGCTTTGTTCGACTCGCGATTGTTGGCCGGGGTCGGATGAATATTATGCATGCACGGGTCGTTGTTGATCACCTCCACCTTTTGGTTGACACGCAAAGCCAGCACATGCGGCTGATAGACGCAACCGTGCTGCTGAATCACTACTGGTTCCGCAGGCACGTCGAAGGTGCGGTCCCCCAGACCATCGGCAACATACACCACCACGTTCTGCAAATCGCCGTTCTTGTCGGCCACGATCTCCTCGCTTAACGCTGGCGTGTTATGCTGCCGGGCGCACGCCACGTCGGACGACATGTTAATGCGCGTGGGCGTGGGGATCGCACCCTCCAATTTCACGCCGCCTTTCACGTTGGCGGTATCGGTTCCGCTGTTGGCGGGCAGCGGCGAACTCGCGCCTATCACTGCCACTTCAACTGCCAATGCCATTACTAGAATGAGGTAGTTCCGTTTCATACCACACCAGCCTTTTCTGCACGCGGCAACCAGTGCGTGCCGGATAGTTTCACCTGGGCGATTCTGGCCAAACCTGCGCCGGACTGGTTGGCCCGACTCGCCGCTTCATTGCCTGCGGGGTCCACGTGGTTCCGAGGTCCCTCTTTTTCCTTGCGAATTGGTTAAGGCAATTCACCTGCCAATACCCTGCTGGCACCACGTAAACCACGCCGTCTTGAGCAAACGGCATCGGATCTATGGGTTAGCTTCAGAAACAGGGACGAGCGAGCGGCGCATCGCATTTTTCACTTGGTGGCGAGTGGGACAACAACGTCCCAGTGAGGAATGTGAATTAGGTGTAGTTTGCTGCGGTTTGCTCTTGCATAGGGGCCTATGCGGGCGAGATGGAGAGTGGGACGTTACGGTCACACGTTGAGGCTGCAAATGTCTCAGTAGTGGGATCTGAGGAGGCGTGGACGACTTGCGTTCTGCCATCGCGGTTCGAGTTAGCGAGATGCCAGAGAGCACAATCGCAAGCGAGAATTGTGGTTTGGACTTCTGGATTGCTATGCCTTCTGCAGGACGGCTTCTCTGGCCGCTTTGAGCAGCTTCCCGGCATTCGTCTTGGGGTCACCCTGGCCAAAGACTGCATTGCCCGCGACTAGAATTTCAGCGCCGGCCTGCACGATTTCCGCCACCGTATCGAGAGTAACTCCGCCATCGATCTCAATCCGATACTTGAGCTTGCGCTGCGCGCGAATTTCCACCAATCGCCGGATCTTGTGAAGATCCCCGGGGATGAACTTCTGACCGCCGAATCCCGGGTTCACCGACATCACTAATACGTAGTCCACGATGTCGAGCACTTCGCTGAGGCTCTCAACTGGAGTGGCGGGATTAATGACCACGCCCGCCAGCGCGTCGTGGCTGCGGATCAGGTGCAATGTCCGGTTCAGGTGCCGGCAAGCCTCCTGGTGCACCGAGATCCAATCTGCTCCGGCCTGCGCAAAGTCCGCGATGTACTGGTCGGGATTCTCGATCATCAGGTGGCAATCCAGGGGCAGATTCGTCGCCTTGCGCAGCGATTTGACGACCGGCGGCCCGATAGTGATATTGGGTACGAAGTGGCCGTCCATGACATCCACATGGATGACCGTGCCGCCGCCATCGGATGCGGCGGAAACCTGTTCCGCCAGACGCGCGAAGTCCGCCGATAAAATAGAAGGCGCCAGTTCAATCAACTCGGGCTCCCCGTTGGCGAACTTTCCGAAATTCTGAACACTGGGGTTGGACGGCGACATATGACTTCTCCTTATTAATATGCTGCCTGAAAAGGCTTTCAAATCTGTACTGCGTTCGCAAATCCTACTTACTACCGGGAACCACCGGCGCTAGATGTCCGATGTGGATCCGATGAACTGGCGCCTTGTTGGACGCTGTGCGACGGCTGAGTCGAAGCCTGCGTGCGGCCCATAGCCTTGACTACTCGTCGCTGTTCCTCGGGCGTGAGCTGAAAAATGTAATCCACCAGCAGCTTGGTGTGGTCCCTATCGTAGCCCTGGAAAGATGGCGGAGTGGGGCCGGCGAAGACCCAACGGCCATGTTCGCGCCGGAACAGGTCAGAAGGCATGGAAGTACCCGGGCTGATGGCTTGCGGATCGATGATCCAGCGCTCTACCCAATCGGGCTTCAGGCGTCCCCGCGCCAACAGGAGATTGGGAGCGACGGCGGTCTTGTCATGCTGCGGATCGCCGATGGCATGACACTTCAGGCAGGGGGCTGCGGGGCTGCTGAACAGGCTGCGCGCCATGTCGGTTTCCTTCGCCGTCAGCATGGGAACCTGCTCCGGTATGTAGGGAAAAGGCTGCCGCGAGAGCGCCTGGAAGAAGCGCACCAGCTTGCCCAGTTCATTCTCGGAAAATGAAAACGTCGGCATGCGCACTTGCAGGTAGCTGCGTACGCCGTTGCGATTCGTGTCCTGGCCGGTCAGCGATGGGTTAGTGAGAAAGTGCAGGAGCCACTCGGGATCGACCCTGGCGCCTTCGGTCAGGAGCTTGGGAGGCAGTTGTTCCTGGGCATCCTGGTAGCGCTTCATCCCCATCAACGCACTCTGCTGGCCGGGAATGAACTGATGGCAGCCCATGCAGTTGTACTTCCTGACGACCCACCAGCCCTCCTGGATGTCGCGGCGATAATCGAGCGGCCGGTACTGATAATTGGCGGGCAGAGCGCTCTCCTGGCTGCCCATCAGGAAGGTGGTGATGGCTCGCACCTGTTCCTTGGCCAAGTGCAGGTTGGGCATTCGCAGCTTTTCTTCTTCGCTCTTGATCTTGCCTTGATCGTAGACATTGGGCTCAGACAATTTGTGCTCGAAGAAGCCCTTGTGGTCGTACCAGGGACCGTGCGCGGGGCCGTCCGGCAATCGTGCCAGGTCCTCCGGGTTGGTGATGGGTTCTGCATTCTTGCCGCCACGCTGCGCGGTCTCGGTGAAGAGGGCGAAGTCGAGACGCTCAATCGGCTTGCTGCCCTCGGAAGTCAACTCGGTTCCGATGCGGCCTTCTTCCTCCAAGCCGGCGATCTCATGGCAACCCGAGCAGCCAAAGTGGCGAATCCACTTCTTGCCTTGACCCTTCAGCTTGGGGTCGTCCATGAAGGAAGCGTCGGCGTAAGAGCTGGGATCCTGCTTCTTCTGCGCCAGCAAGTAGGTCGCGATGTCTTGCGCGTCTTCAATGCTGAGGCGCAGGCTGGGCATCACCGTCATGTTTTGGACCTGCAGTTCGTGGCCATCGTTCGGGCACCGGCTATGTTGCAGGTCGAAGACAAAGGGCAGACCCTTCCTGGCGTAATCTTCGGGGCCAATGTCTTTTTTCTCCAAGGGACAATAGGGACGGGTGCGCTCGCGTGCGTTATGCACCCAGCGCACGAGATAGTCGTAGTTGGCCTTCTCTCCGATGCGGGTGAGATTGGCGGCGAACGTTCTACCCTCCATCTCATCGCCTTCGCCGATGGAATGGCAGGCCAAACAACCGCGCGTCTCAAAGAGTTCCTTGCCGTGGGCGGCGTTGCCCGGTTTGTGCCTGGGCTGAGGGTCGGTCAGCGCGGACTGCCACAGATAGGCTGAGATGGCCATGATCTGGCCGTCGTTGAGGCGGAAGTTCGGCATCCTGGTGGTGGGCCGGAAATCGGTTGGCTTCTTCAGCCAGACCGGAATCCAGTTCTTGTTGAGCTTGAGCCGGATGTCCTTCAGATTGGGCCCCACCTTCTTGATGTCCTGCAAAAGGCTTTTGGTTTGCCGGTCCAGTTGGGCGATGCGGCCGTCAATCTTGCTGTCGGCAACCTTCAGGGCCACGGCTCTGTCGTTCAGCCGGTTGGCTTCTTCGTTGGTTTCCGCGGCATCGGCCTGCTTCATCAAGTAAGCTGCCTGCTTGATGTTTTGGGTCTTCTCCTGCTCCAGTTGCTTGATTTCCTGGCTGACCGAGTTCAGATCCTCCGGTTCTTTGTCGTAGCCTTCATAGCGATGGCAGCCGACGCAGCCCCGTTGGCGAAACAGGTTCTTGCCTTCGCTGATGGTCCAGCCCACGTCGTTGCTCACCAGCAGCATGTCGGCGGCGTGGCAGGTCTGACAGCCGGCTTCCGTGTTTTCCTTGGGGAAGAGCGGCCACAACCAATGCTCGTAAGTTCCGTGAGCCTTCTCAACGCTGGTGGTGGCCCGGCCGTTGCCCTGGTGGCAGGGAGAGCAGCCGAACATCTCCGGATCGTGCGTCTTGAGTAAACTGGGTTCGGGATGGCTGGTGAAGGCGCGCGCATACTCGTCGGGCTTGCTGCCCTGGCGCGCCATGGAAGCCGCGGCCAGGGTGAGCGGCTCGCGGATTCCCATGTGGCAGGATTCGCAGCGGTCCACGATGTCGGCCGCAGCCACGTTAATCTGCACGATCTTCGGATCCCACTCCTCGGTCTTCCTCTTCAGACCGTCGATTTGCGCTGGAGTGAGATCGACCATGTGCTGGTTAATGTAGGCCGACTGCTTGGTGCTGGCTTCGGTCACCGGCTTGAGCACTTCCCCCAGTTCCGCGCTTAACTTGGTGCGTTCGTCTTTCAGTTCGCCGTATTTTTCTCCCAGTTGAGGGAAGTCGTATTTTTCCTTGTGGCCGTCGGGATATTCGACCGACCAGGTTTCCTTCTTGTAGTTTTCGAGTTCCTTCCGCTTGCTTTGCTTGCCCGAGACGCTGGTCTCGGTCTCGATCTGGTAGGTGAGAGCGTTCACATAAGCGCGTTTGTCGATGAAGACGTTCTGCACCGCCAGAATTCTTGCGTTGAGATCGGTAATGTGTTTCTGGATCTCATCTCTGCGCGGCTTGGCCGCTCGATAAGCCTGTTGATAAGCCTGATCGAGTTGCTGGTACTCGGCGCTCTGCTCGACGTCCTTTTCGGACTGCGCGGACTTTGACTCGGCGGTCTTCAGGAAGGCGCCGTAGCGCTGCTTCCACTGGTGCTGAAAGGCCTTCCAGGGACGTTGGCCATAGGCTTCGTCCCACAGCGCCCAGAAGAGCGTGGCCATGAGGATGAGCATGGCCACGAGGTAATGCAGCGCCCAGGACTTGCTTACGATCGGATCGGGCTTGCGGATTGGTTGTTCGGGCACCACCGCCTCCTACACGTTGAACCATCTACAGGTTGAACTATTCATAAGTTGAACATTCACACGTTAAACCAGGGCGTGATCCACACGTACTTGATGTTGAATCCGAGCCGCAACGCCATCTTGGCCGGCAGTCCCACCATGGTGAGCAGAAAAAACATCATGAGGGAGTATTGCAACAAGCTCATGCGAAGATAATCCTTCGGGTTGTAACGCCGGAATAGCGCATGGACGAAGAATCCGCCGATCAAGTAATAACCTCCCACAACGATCGCCCCGAAAATGGCCTTGGCGAAGTTGGAGGTGATGCCGAAAAGATCGGGCAGGTCGCGGTTCACCTCGTAAATCAACCGATTGTGGTCCCAGGTTTGTCCCGGCCAGAACCACTGCCAACCCGGACCGCGGATAAACGTGCCGATAATGATCATGGCGACCCAAAGAATGATGAAGCCAAACAGAAACGTGCCGATGGCAAACTTGCGTTGCTTCCAGGTGTAATAGCCGTTACCCAAGGGATTGGTGTCGATGTAGGGAATCACCATTAGGCCAACGATGATGAGCGTCGGCATGACTACGCCGGCAATCCAGGGGTCAAAGTACACCAGCATTTCCTGCAAGCCAAGGAAGTACCAGGGCGCCTTGGCGGGATTCATGGTCAGGTTCGGATTCGAGGGTTCCTCGAGCGGTGCGTTCAGAGTAATCGACCAGATCATCAAGACGATGGTGACGATGATGGCCGCGAGGAATTCAATGCGCAGCAGGAAGGGCCACACGTGTACTTCTTTCTGCCACCCCGGCTCGAACGGCCAAGTCTTGCGATGGTGAGTTTTCGCCAGCGCGGGATTGGCTTCCAGCTTCGCAATCAGCTCGTCGTTGGCGTGCGCCTGCTTCCATGCCAGATAAATGTAGAAAGCCAGCAGCGGGATCATCCCCACGATAGGTATGTTGTCGGGCGCGGAACAGATTTCCCAAAGTTGTCGCCAATCCATAAGCGCTCCAGATCGTTCCCCTTGGACGCATTCAAAGGTCAGAATTTACGCGCAGGTCTCGATCAAACTAAATTCGCACTTCCGGCCGTGCCAGACGCGTTGCCGCAAAACATGCGCGTCGTGTTCAGGACACGCCTTCAGGCGTGCCTCGGGCCGCGGCGCGCTTTACCTTCCGACGGGAGCACTACCGCCTCCGGGCCGGAGATGCCACCATCTTTTCGCACCCGCCAGAAGTGGACGATCATCAGTACGGAAGCCACGATGGGAATCCCGATGCAGTGCCAGATGTAGGAACGCAGCAAAGCATTCGCATCCACGATGGAACCGCCAAGCAAGCCAAAGCGCACGTCGTTAAACGGGGTCATCCCCAGCATTTTGCCGAAGGGCCCTTCGTGTCCCAGCAGGGGCGTGGCGCGAGCCATGTTGGTGCCGACTGTGACCGCCCAGAACCCAAGCTGATCGTCCGGAAGCAGGTAACCGGTGAAGGAAAGCAGCAACGTGAACACCAGCAGCAGCACGCCAATGTTCCAGTTGAACTGGCGCGGCTGCTTATAGGAGCCGGTCAGGAAGACGCGAAACATGTGCAACCACACCGCAATCACCATGAGGTGGGCAGCCCAGCGGTGCATGTTGCGCAGGACCTTGCCGAAGGGCACATCGTGCTCCAGATAGAGCACGTCGCGAAACGCCTGAAGTTTGGTGGGATGGTAATAAAACATGAGCAGCACGCCGGTCAAGGTGAGCACGATGAACAGATAAAACGTGATTCCACCCATGCCCCAGGTATAGCTGTAGCGCACGGCGTCGCGATTGATCTTGGCGGGATGGAGATGCAGGAAGACGTTGGAAAGCACGCCCAGAGCCCGTTGCCGCGGCGTGTCATCGTGCTTGTGGCGAAAGATGGAGGTGTAGAGCTCGGTCTTGGTTGGGGCTTTGAGCCCCTCGATCTGTTCCCTGGCTTTGGCGGGCAGGTCGGTCCTGACGGATTGAATGTCCTCTTGCAAGCCGGACTTCAATCGTTCGAGCAGGCTGACTTCTTTGCCGTTTTTTCCGTCCCCATTCCCTTCAGGCATCGTTTCCTCTGATCGGTCTTGCAATCAGCCAGTCTCTTCCCGCGGCCAGGGCTTCGGCAGACCACAAATTACGCGGGCAAGTAAGCGCCGTCATCATTGAACTGGCTAGGCTGCCCCTTTGGCCACTGGTAGAGCCGCGCCACATCCACCAGGACTTGTCCGTCCGGAGATCTTTCGAGGTGGGCCCGGTCCATGGGACGCGGCGCCGGACCCTCAAAGTTGACCCCTTCGCTATCGTAGCCACTGCCGTGGCACGGGCATTTAAACTTGTTCTCGGTGGGTTTCCAGTCGGGCGTGCAGCCCAGATGCGTGCAGCGCGCGTAAATCACGAACAAGCGATCGGGGGTGCGGTCCACCCAGATGCGATATTTCTGTTGCCACTTAGTGTCCACCCCCAGGCCGTATTCCTCGGGATAGCCGATCTTGAAGGTGGTGGCAGGCTCGAATAAAGTGCGGGGCAGAAAGAAGCGGAAGAATGCAAGGAACCACGCGGCCAGAAAAGCGGCAACGGAACTCCACACCAGGCGCCGGCGTTGTTGATTGATCTGATTGTCTTCCGGGCCGATGGAGGCTACTCCCGCGCGGGCCACTGCTTTGGAAGTCCCCACCGCCGGTGTGCCGACATAGCTGGCCGGTTCGCCGCTGCGCGCTACGGGAGCAGCGGCGGAAGCAGTTACGTTTGCCGCCGGCGGAAGAGGCCCGGGGAAGCCATTCACGACGCTTTTGGGTGAGTCGTCTGCCATCCGCGCTTGCCCCGTGGTACTTCACACATAAGACTCGAGGGGTCGCCCCCTTGACCGGAAAGGGCTCGCCGCTGCTGCGCCTGCGCTTAGGAGAACCGTACTTTCACATGCGGGCCCTTCTCCAGGTGAATGCTGTCAACAAAGCGAACTTTGCCGGTGCTCAGGGTCATGATCACAGAGGAAGTTCGGGTCCCCTCACCGAAGAAGCGCACACCCTTCAGCAGAGCGCCGTCGGTCACGCCGGTGGCGGCAAAGATGAGCCGCTTGCCGCAAGCGAGATCTTCCGCCTCGTAGATTTTGTTCTTGTCCTTGATCCCCATGCGGGCGATGCGCTCTTCGAGTTCAGGCTTGTCGATTACCAATCGGCCAACCATGTAGCCATTCAGACAACGAATTGCGGCCGCGGTAATCACGCCTTCCGGCGCACCACCCGAGCCCATGACCGCATGCACACCCGTGCCGAGTACGGCGGCGGCGATGCCGGCGGAGAGATCGCCATCGCCGATCAGCCGGATGCGCGAACCCGCCGCGCGAATCTCCGCAATAAGCTTTTGGTGGCGCGGGCGGTCGAGCACGATGACGACGAGGTCCTCAACGTCGCGCTCCAGCCTCTGGGCAATGTTTTTCAAATTGTGGGCGACGGGAGCGTCGAGTTCGACGGCATTCTTGCAGGAGGGGCCGACCACAATCTTTTCCATGTAGCAATCTGGCGCGTTGAGCAACCCGTCCCGTTCGGATGCAGCCAGCACAGTGATGGAACCGGGGGAGCCGGTGGCGCAGAGGTTCGTGCCCTCCAATGGATCCACGGCGATATCGACTTCGGGGACATCGCTTCCGTCGGGAAACTCGGCCCCGACTTTCTCGCCGATATAGAGCATGGGAGCTTCATCGCGTTCGCCTTCGCCGATGACGATCCTGCCACGCATCGGGATGCTATCCATGGTGCGCCGCATGGCTTCGGTTGCAGCCTGGTCCGACAAGTGGCGGTCATCCCGGCCCATGGTGCGGGCCGAATCTATGGCCGCGTTCTCCACCACGCTCAGAAACTGCGCCGACAGATCACTCTCCAAATTCCGGCCAAAACTCCTAGCTGTGCTTTCGGGTATGACTTGAGTTGCCATGACTGCCTCCCTATTGATCCCGCTCGACTGCTACTTTCCGTACCCCTCCAGCCAGCCGAGGCCCCCGAGTGAGTCTCGCCGGCCGTGACTCATCCGCGGCTTACACTGAGATACGCTTTTTACGCGGCCTCCCATGCTGGCCGCTCGGGAATGAAAAAGGTCACCTTGTCTTTGTCTTTCGCTGGTCTTAACCCATGCCAGGATGGCTTTGCATTGGGTAGTACTTCCGGATCATGCGTCCGACCGTTAAGCCACCCAGGTATTCCGGGATGATCACCTCATCCGCGCCCGACTTCCGCAGGGCATCGGCATAACGCCGCTGGCCAGCTCGAGTAATGATCCTGAGCCTGGCATTGATGGAGCGGGCAGTGTTAGTAATGGACAGATTATCGAGATCGTTATCGATGACGATGCAGATGCCAAGAGCCTGCTCGATGCCGGCGCTCAACAGGACGTTGCGCCCTTTGGCGTCTCCATGGATCACCGGCACTCCATCCTTCAGAAGCTCTTGGTGTAGTTCGTCATTGGTCTCAATAACGACAAACGGCATCCCACTGCGACTTAACCGATCCGCCACTGCCCGCCCCATGTGCCCGTATCCACAAATAATGAAGTGATCCCGCAACTTTTCGCCGTTGGCATCATCGATCATGGATTTCCACCTCCACGCCTCAAGCTGGGCGCGTCCCGGTTTTGCCAAGGGAATCCCTGACAAAGCCAATCCCAAGCCGTCCCGGCCGTTACGAGCCGGCCTTTGCCTTGAATACAAACTGCAGCGTCTTGGTTTCGTTGCTGCCCACCGTGACCTTCTGGCTGACCGTTCCCAGCTTTTCTTGCCAGGCCGAAATGGTGTAGGTTCCAGGCGGCAGATTGCTCAAATCGAAGCTGCCGTCCTTGCCCGTCACCGCAAAATATGGATGTTTGAACACGGCCAGATAGCTGCGCATCCAGGGATGCACGTTGCACTTCAGCGGAATCCCAACCTCTTCCCGGGCGAAGGTCGCTTCCAGCGTGGAACCGGCGTCCTGGGCTTTGTTCCATTCCCGATTGTTGGCCGGGGAGGGATGAATATTGTGCATGCAGGTATCGCTGTTGGTCACCTGCAGTTTTTGATTGGCGCGCAGGGCCAGCACATGGGGCTCATACACGCAGCCTTTCTGTTGCAGTGTTGCCGATTCCGTGGGCACGTCGAAGGTGCGGTCTCCCAGACCCTCGGCCACATACACCACCACGTTCTGCAAGTCGCCGCTCTTGTCGGCCACGATCTCTTCACTCAAGGCCGCGGTGGTATGCAGCCGGGCGCAGGCCACGTCGGACGACATGTTGATGCGCGCGGGCGCGGGGATCGTACCCTCCACTTTCACGCCGCCTTTCACGGTGGCGTTATCGCTTCCAGTTTTCGCGGGCGGCGCGGAACCCGCGCCCATCGTCGCTACTACTACGGCCAATGCCATTACCAACAGCAGAGAATTCCGTTTCATGCCACACCAACCTTTTCTGCACGCGGTAACCGGCGCGTGCCCCCCACTAGATTCGATCAAACCCTTGCGGCCAAAACCTGCGCCAGGTCAGCCATAGCTTGGCTTTGTCCCCCGGCCAGCCCAATCACTTAACCCTGGCGAGCACTCGGCGGGCGGCTTCGGCGACAGCCTCGGCTGTGATCCCGAGTTTTTGGTACAAAACCTGATAAGGCGCGGAAGCGCCAAAACGATCCAGCCCGACGACGGCGCCATCCAGCCCGACGTAACGTCCCCAGGCCAGCGTGGTGCCTGCCTCGACTGCCACCCGGGCGCGCAAGGCTGAAGGCAGCACGGCTTCGCGATATTCTTCGGGCTGCTCCTCAAACAATTCCCAGCACGGCATGGAGACAACGCGAGCCTTAACGTTCTGGGCTGCAAGTATTTCTTGCGCAGCCAGTGCCAGGTGAACTTCCGAACCGGTTCCAATCAGAATGACGTCCGGGTCGTCGGCGTCCCGGAGAATGTAAGCGCCGCGTGCAACTCCTTCGGCCGGAGCATGGGTTGTGCGATCAATCACCGGCAAAGCCTGCCGAGTGAGGACGAGCGCGCTCGGCGCATGACGGCGACCGAGCGCGGCGCGCCAGGCTTCCACCGTTTCCGTGGCGTCGGCGGGACGGAACACAGCCAAGTGCGGAATCAAGCGCAAGCTTGCGACCTGCTCAATGGGCTGATGCGTGGGGCCGTCTTCGCCCAGGCCGATGCTGTCGTGGGTAAAGACGAAGATCACCGGCAGTTCCATCAGGGCCGCCAGCCGAATGGCCGGGCGCATGTAATCGGAAAAAATGAGGAAGGTGCCGGCGTAAGGACGAACCCCGCCGTGCAAAGCCAGACCGTTGAGAATGCCACCCATGCCAAGCTCGCGCACGCCGAAGTGGATATATCTGCCGGTGAAATCCTTCGGCGTCAAGTCATGTTCGCCTTTCGGCAAGGTGTTATTGGAAGGCGTCAAGTCGGCCGAGCCGCCGAGCAGCGCGGGAAGGTGTGGCGCGATGGCATCCAAGACCGCTCCGGAGGCAGCACGAGTAGCGAGTGGCTTGGTTGCGGGAAAAGCCGGCAGGTTCGAGTCCCAGCCTTCCGGCAGTTCGCCGCTGAGAGCGCAGTCAAAATCCGCCGCGAGTTCTGGGTTAGCCTGCCGGTAAGCGGCCCAAAGCTCTTCCCATTCCTCCTGCTGAGTTGCGCCTGCCGCAGCGGACTCTTGCATGAACTCGCGGGCTTCGTCGGGAACATAAAACGGCTTGTTGACTGGCCAGCCCAGTTTCTCCTTCGTGAGCCGTACTTCATCGACCCCGAGCGCCTCGCCGTGCGCTTTGTTGGTGTCTTGCCGGTTCGGGCTGCCGAAGCCGATGTGGGTTTTGCAAGCGATCAATGAGGGACGCCCGGTCTCCGCCCGGGCGGACACGAGCGCTGCTTCAACGGCGGCCGCGTCGTGACCGTCAATGCGCTGCACGTGCCAGCCGTAGGCGGCAAAGCGGCCCAGAACATCCTCGCTAAAGGAGAGCGAGGTCGGCCCGTCGATGCTGATCCCGTTATCGTCGTAGAGCACGATCAACTTAGCCAGACCGAGATGGCCGGCCAACGAACAGGATTCGTGGGAGATGCCTTCCATCAGGTCGCCGTCGCTGGCAATCGCATAAGTGAAGTGATTGACGATCTCAAACCCGGGCCGATTGAAGCGCGCGGCCAGCGAGCGTTCGGCAAGGGCCATCCCAACGGCGTTCGTGATGCCTTGGCCCAGCGGGCCAGTCGTGGTTTCGACGCCAGGAGTCAATCCATATTCAGGATGGCCGGGCGTCTGGCTGCCCCATTGCCGAAAAGCTTGCAATTGGCCCAACGGCAGGCCGTAGCCGCTGAGGTGCAACAAGCTGTAAAGCAGCATGGAGCCGTGTCCAGCCGAAAGGACAAAGCGATCGCGATCAGGCCACAGCGGGTCGGCGGGATTGTGTTTGAGGAAGCGCGTCCATAGCACGACCGCCGCATCGGCCATGCCCATGGGCATTCCCGGGTGCCCGGAGTTGGCTTTTTGCACGGCATCCATCGCCAGGCCGCGGATAGTATCGGCGGCCAGCCGGCGCACGCGGGCCAGCTCCGTTCCGGCCAGAGACGACGTAGGGGACAGAAGTGTAGTCATAGTGGGTTCCTCACTTTTCAGTGACAACCTCGACCGGCTCCTCTTGCCCCACCGACTCCAACCGGCTGAGAGCGGCGATGGGACGGGCGAAAGGGATGGGAGCGTCTTTGCTGTAAGCGCGCAGCAAGTGATAGGTGATAAGCAGTTGCGTGAGGGCTAACGGATCGCTGTGGCGCACCTCAGTGCCGCAGATGTAATCGCCGAATTGGTCGGCCCGCAACGGGCGCAGATCCGGTAGATGTTTCCAGATCGCTTGTTCCAATTGAGCGGCCTGTTCGCGGCTCACGCCGCCGTCTACTTCAAGAAACTCCACGGGACGTCCACAGTCGCGCCCGAGTTCAAGGCGAATCCCCGCAGCGTGGCCGCTCTTATGGTTCGCAAGATAAGTGAGGTCGGGATGAGGAATGGTGGGGCGCAAGACCAGATGAACGTTCAAATGGGCATCCGCCTGATCCGATTCCACGCCGCTCTCCGGATGGAAGCGCACGACGATATCGGCAAATTCCCGCTGTGAGCGGATAAAGTTCCGTGAGTCCGACTCCCGCTTCTCCATTTCGGCCAACACCTGCGCGGCCGTATATCCCCGCTTCGACGTATCGCGCTTGATCTTCCAAAGCCGTCTCAGATCCTCCGGCGGATCGAGAAATACTTTGACGTCGTAGAACTGCCGCATGGCTTCCGTGTGAAAGCCGAGCAGTCCCTCCACGATGACAAACTCCTTCGGGATCAAGTATTCCGGCCGCACCAGCGTGCCTGTGCTGTGGTCATATACCGGCTTCAGCATCGGCTGGCCGTAGTGCGCGCGTTCCAGGTGCAACTCCAGAATGTCGAGATAATTGCAGTCGGGGTGCAAGGGAGTGATTTTCAATTGCGCCCGCTCGGTGCGGTCGTACTTGTGATAATCGTCGGCACAGATGTGCGTAACCCGGTCCTCGCCGAGCAATTCCACCAGTCCACGGGTAATCGTTGTCTTGCCAGCGGCACTGTCGCCCACGATGCCCAATACGATTGGTCTTCGTTGTTTAGTCATCACTCCTCCTTGCGCGGGATACTTCGCCCGCCGTCATCGTCCGTACCTTCGGGTTCCGCGTCCGAACCCCCTTGAAACACCCGGCTTTCACGAATGTCACTCGCCGCGATGCGCAGCAGTTGCTCTTTGGGAATACAGCCTCCCTGGCTGACCAGGCGGCTGGCCTGGCGCAGTTTTATGCGGTCAATGGCATTGCGCACACTGCGAGCATTGGCAAACTGAGGCTGCTTCATCCGCAACGCGAGATACTCAAGAAACGCCTGCCGCGCCTGGTCGTCAAAACAATAGTTCTGTTGGTGCAGCATCAATTCGGCGATCGTCGCCAACTCCTCGAGCGAGTAATCGGGGAAACTGATGTGGTGCGCCACCCGAGAGCGAAAGCCGGGATTGAATTGAAAGAAAGTTGCCATGCGGTCGGGATAGCCGGCCAGGATGACGACCAGATCCTCGCGCTGGTTTTCCATAGCCTGAAGCAACATCTCAATCGCTTCCTGGCCGTAGTCGCGTTCATTTTCGGGGCGATAGAGGTAGTAGGCCTCGTCGATGAAGAGCACGCCACCCATCGCCTTCTTGAGCGTCTCTTTAGTCTTTGGAGCGGTGTGTCCCACATACTGGCCCACCAGGTCGTCGCGCGTGGCCACCACCAAATGGCCGCGGCGCAGGTAGCCGAGGTGGTGCAGTATCTTGGCCATGCGCATCGCGACTGTGGTCTTGCCGGTGCCGGGTTGTCCGGTAAAGGACATATGCAAGGTGGGGCGTTCGCTCGCCAGCCCAACCTTCTCACGTAAACGCGCCACCAGCAGCAGCGAGGCCACCCGCCGGATGTAGGCCTTCACGGGTTTGAGGCCCACCAGCTCACGATCCAACTCATCCAGGATTTCCTCGAGATTGGAATCCCGGTGAGCGGCGCCAATATCCACAAGGGTTTCCCCAGTCTCCTGGGCAGTACCTGTGTCAATGGCGGGATCGGTATCTAGTTTTTGCATAGCATTCTCGCGCTGCTTGGCTCCGCAATAAGGCGATGCTTACTGTCTGCTAAACCGCAACCTTGGCTTTGGAGCGAATCGTGTACTGGATGCGGCGATCTTGGCCCTCCGCACGCTCCAAAGCGAAACCAGGCTCCTCTTTGGGCCGATGCACGATGAAACTCAACATGGTGGTCTGCCGGCCCTTGGTGCGGTCAAAACCGTTTACCTTGATGTAATCGTCGGGGAAGGCCTTGCGGCATTCCTCGATCTGAAACATGGCGCCGTCCAGGTCGTTCGCATCAAACATGGGCAAGCCCCACATTTCCCAGTAAGCGTTGCGAGGGTGGGGATCGTCGGTGTGCTCGATGGAAAAGGCCCAGCCGTTATCGAGGCAATACCGCACTTCGCGTCGAATCTCTTCTTCCGTGAAGTCGGGCAGATAAGAAAAAGTTCCTTGCGTGATTCGCATTGTTCGTCTCCATTCCGCAGGTGCCTAGCAGTTGAGGTGTAGCTTCACCTTCGCTGCCTGGACGACCGGCCTCTCGCCATCAAACTGTGAGCGTGGCGACCGCATCCGGCACATCGGTCGATTCGTAGTTGAAGCTAACGTCTTTCCAGATCTCGAGAGCCTTGCGCAGCTCCGGCGACCAACGCGCGGCCTTCGCCAGAATCTCCGGACCTTCGTTGAGGATGTCGCGCCCTTCGTTGCGGGCCTGGATCATCACTTCCGTGGCCACGCGATTCGCGGTCGCACCCTGAGCGATTCCATCCGGATGGCCGATGGTGCCGCCTCCGAACTGAAGCACGACATCTTCGCCCAGAAGATTCAGCAATAGGTGCATCTGCCCGGCATGGATACCGCCCGAGGCGACGGGCATTACCGCGGGCATGGATGCCCAATCCTGATCGAAATACAGCCCCTGGGAGGGGTCGGCCAACAGCGTGTTCGCGCGCAGAGTGTTGTAGTAGCCGCGAATCGCGTTGGGGTCGCCCTCGAGCTTGCCCACGGCCGTGCCGGCATGAATATGATCCACGCCCGCCAGACGCATCCATTTGGAGATGACGCGGAAGTTTACGCCGTGCGTCTTCTGCCGCGTGTAGGTGCCGTGGCCGGCGCGGTGCAAGTGCAGAATGACACCGTTGCGGCGCGCCCACTTCGACATCGACTGGATGGCGGTGTAGCCGATCGTCAGATCGATCATCACAATCACGCTGCCCAGTTCTTTGGCGAAGTCAGCGCGTTCGTACATCTCTTCCATGGTTCCGGCAGTGACGTTCAGATAATGCCCTTTGATCTCCCCGGTGGCGGCCACGGAGCGGTTCACCGCTTCCATGCAGAAGAGAAAGCGATCGCGCCAGCGCATGAAGGGCTGACTGTTGATGTTCTCGTCGTCTTTGGTGAAGTCGAGCCCACCGCGCAAAGCCTCGTAGACCACGCGGCCATAGTTGCGGGCGGAAAGACCCAGCTTGGGCTTGACCGTGGCGCCCAGCAGCGGGCGGCCAAATTTGTTCAGGTATTCGCGCTCCATGACGATGCCGTGAGGAGGGCCCTGGAAGGTTTTGGTGTAGTGCGGCGGTATCCGCATGTCTTCCAGGCGCAGAGACTTCAAGGCTTTGAAGCCGAACACGTTGCCGATGATCGAGGAGGTCAAGTTAGCGATCGACCCTTCCTCGAAAAGGTCGAGATCATAGGCAATGTAGGCGATGTATTGATCGGTGCCGGGGACGGGATCGACCCGATAGCATTTCGCCTGATAATGCTCGTAGGGAGTCAGGCGATCCGTCCAAACCACCGTCCATGTGGCGGTGGAAGACTCGCCCGCTACCGCTGCCGAGGCTTCAATGGGTTCGACACCCGGTTGCGGCACCAGGCGGAATGCGCACAGAATATCCGTGGCCTTCGGTTCGTAATCGGCGTCGTAGTAGCCCATTTCCGCGTAGGGCGTAATGCCTGCCGTCCAACGGCTTTTCGTCTTAACGGGATTGTTGTTACTGGACATTGGTATCTCCTTCGAGAACAATCGAATCTTTTCCGTGGTTAGCGGCATGCGCTGACGCCGAGATTGAAGCAACGGGCCACGCCGTCATACTGACCAGCGAGCCCAAGTGACCGAGGCCTTCACCTCTGGAATTGTGTTTGCACCCCAACGAGAGACAGCCTGACAAAAACCAAGGAGAAATGCCGCGCATGGAGCGCCGCCAAGTCTGGAAGGCAATCGGTCAAAGATCGGCTCGGCCTTCCGTGGATCCCAAATACGTGCCTGCAAGCATCTCTCTTGCCGACACAAAGGTCAGTGAGCAACGTCACTCGATGAAGTGATTCCGCGCACATCAGAACCTCCCGATTCCGCAGCGAGCCCGCCGCACCAAATTCTCTAACTCGGCTGGGACAGCCGGGCTGGTTGGCCCGGCCCATCCGTCGTTCACTTCTGGGGTACCACTTGGCTCCGAAGATCGATCTTGTTGCCCAATCCCCGTTTCATTGCGAATTATCTAAAGGCAATCGGCGTGCCAACGCTCCCCGGTGGCCACGCGGGTAAGGCGTTTCTTACGTAAACGGTTTCCGTCTCAATGGGTTAGCCCTGGAGAAGAAAAGAAGCGGCCTGATACGCGGTCCTAGATGTGGGTGGACGAAAATGTCACATCGGCTGGGCCTCGGTTAGGCGTTGCGCTGCTAAACTACTATTGAACAGCGAGATAGACATTGAATCGTGGACGGGACATTTAGGTCACATATATATGGCGCAACTGTCTCACCTGCCGATTTTTGCAGGGTGCGCACGGAGCTTGTATTTCGCCATCAAGCGATGGAAGGTGCGGCGTGGAATCTTCGCCAGCGAGGCTGCCCGGGAAATGTTCCCTTTCGCTTCCGAGAGATAACTCGACAGTGCCTGCCGTTCAAATTGTTCGATCGCCTGGGATTTACTTGACTTAAAACCCAACTGTGGCTTGAATGCGATGACGTCCTGAACGTGGAGGGGAAGGTGCTCGGCCTCGATCACGGATGAGGATGCCAGGACGACAGCCCGTTCAATGATGTTTTCCAATTCGCGGAGATTGCCCGGCCAGGAATAACTTCTAAGTAACATGAGGGCTTGGGAAGCAATGGAGTCCACTTTCTTGTTAACCTTGGCACGAGCCCGCTGCAAAAAGAATTCCGCCAGGAACGGGATGTCTTCAATGCGCTCGCGCAGTGGAGGCAGGGTTATGGTGAAGGTGTTGATGCGATAGAACAGATCTTCGCGGAATGCGCCTTCGCGAATCACTCTTTCCAGGTCCTGATTGGTTGCCCCGATGATCCTGACCGACACTTTCCTGGTCCGCATATCGCCGACGGCGCGAATCTCGCCGGTCTGCAGAGTGCGCAAGAGCTTGGCTTGCGTCTCCAGCGACATGTCGCCAACTTCATCCAGGAACATAGTTCCGCCATCGGCTTTTTCGAACAACCCTTTCCGGTCGGTGTAGGCGCCGGTAAAGGCGCCGCGCTTGTAGCCAAAGAGTTCGCTTTCCAGCAGAGCCGGGGATAAGGCGGTGCAGTTGAGCGTTACCAAAGGCTGATTGCTCAGCGCACTATGACGGTGAATCGCCCGAGCTACAAGCTCTTTGCCGGTTCCGCTCTCGCCGCGAATCAACACAGTGGTTGGGGTGGGGGCAACTTTGGCAATGAGTTCGGAGATCTCCTTCATCTTGGGGTTGTTGCCGATGATGAACTCGGTTTCCCCGCGAGATTCCATTTCCCTGATGGCAAGCCGGTACTTATCTTCGAGGGCCTCGGTTTGGTTCCTGGCCTCGATGAATTCCCAAATGAAGCGGGCGGCGTTGCCGCCAACAACTTCCATGCCCTCGGGTTTTAGTTCGTAAAGCTCCCGGCCAACCTCGGGATCGCCGGTCACATCGATAATGAGGTCGGCCACTCCGGGCTTGAGGAGTTCTCGATAATTCGTAGCTACCGGTAAACCCAGTTCGCGAGCAAGCACCAGGCCAGGCGCCACCTCATTCCTGTCAAACACTCCGACGATTTCGACGGTGGGATCTTTGCGGAACAGCTCCACCAAGGCCCTTCCACCTGTGCCCGCTCCGATGAGGATAACCCGCGTCATGGCTGTAGCCGAGATTCTACCGCACGTGCGTTGCCACTGTATCGCCGGAGTCCTCGCGGTACGATCACAGTGATTTGTGACTGCTGTCACTGCATACACGGAAGAACTGCTGCAACGTAAACGACCGGATCAATACGCTTGCCGGATCCCGACGGCCCGACGTTCAAGGGAAGCTCGCGTGCACACAGATTTTGCAGTCAATTCGGCCCTGCAACTGACCGCGCAGCCCGAGCTGAAAGCGTGAAGTGCAACCAGAATTGAAAATCGTAGCGATATAAGTGAGGAGTTTATGACAACCGAAATTCTTGAAACCGAGAAAGCTACCAATCCCCTGAAAGATCTACTGAATTACGGTCAATCGGTTTGGCTGGATTACATTCGCCGCGATCTGTTCACCAGCGGCGAACTGAAGCGCCTGATCGAAGAAGACCGCCTGCGCGGCATGACTTCGAATCCCGCCATCTTCGAGAAAGCCATCGCCGGCAGTTCGGATTACACCGGCCTGCTGCAGTCTTTGGCCCCCAGGACCGACCTCGACGCCAAGGCGCGCTTCGAAATTCTTGCCATCCGCGACATACAGGACGCCGCCGACTTGCTGCGGCCCGTGTATGCAAGCTCGAAGCGGCGTGACGGTTATGTCAGCCTGGAGGTTTCTCCTTATCTCGCACGCGACACGCAGGCCACTATCGAGGAAGCCCGCCGGCTGTGGAAAGCGGTCGGCCGCGAGAACTTGATGATCAAAGTTCCAGGCACGGTGGAAGGCATACCGGCCTTCCAACAGTTGATCAGCGAGGGTATCAACGTCAACGTGACCCTTCTTTTCTCTCAGGAAGTCTACAAACGAGTGGCGGAAGCTTATATTGCCGGGCTGGAACAACTCGCTGCGCGCGGGGGCGATGTCAGCAAGATTGCCAGCGTGGCTAGCTTCTTCATCAGCCGCATCGATAGTGCGGTCGATTCCATCGCCGAGGCGCGGCTCAAGCAGTCCAAAGACTTACGCGAACGGGAGGAATTGAAGCACATCCTCGGTAAAGTGGCGATCGCCAATGGAAAGCAGACCTATCAGCGTTACTTGAGCATTTTCAGCGGCAAGCGCTGGAAAGCGCTGGCGGCTGAGGGAGCGCAGACGCAGCGCGTCCTGTGGGCCAGCACGAGCACCAAGAATCCGAATTACTGCGACGTTCTGTACGTGGAAGAACTGATCGGTGCGGACACGGTGAACACCATCCCGCCGGCCACGTTCGATGCCTTCCGCGATCACGGCCGGCCGCGCGCCAGTTTGACCGAAGATCTCGATTCCGCCAATAAGACAATGGAGACGGTGGAGAAGCTCGGGATTTCGATGAAAGAAGTGACCGATAAGCTGACGGACGACGGTGTCCGCCTCTTCGCCGAAGCTTTCGATAAGCTGCTTGGCGTGGTGGAGAAAAGCTTTAAGAAGTGAGCGCTGGCGGCGGCACGAACGAATGAGGTTTGTCAGCGAAGGTTTGAACGCGGCGCTGCGCATGAGCGAATTACCGATTGGGAATTTCACCAACTCTTAGTTCGAAGGAGGATTTGATATGTTGTTTTTTCGGGCGTGCATCGCCACCGTAGTTGTTCTTTCGTTTGCATTGCCTGCCATCGCGGACGATAAAGAGGGTTCGGAAGAGCAGGTCTCGAAGGAATTGGAGCTGAAGGCCTGCGGCCCGAAAGAGAAGGAAGTGAACTACAAGGCCGATACGGACAAGAGCCAGCATCCAACTCCGGAGCAACCTGCCGACAAGGCGCTGATTTATGTGATTCGGCCTGCGATGATGGGCAATAAGATCCAAAGCAAGCTGGCGGTTGACGGCGAGTGGAAAGGAACGAATCGAGGCAACAATTGCTTCTCCTTTACTCTCGATCCGGGCGAGCACTATTTCTGCTCTGCCGCGGAGAATCACAGCGTGCTGAAGCTGGATGTGACAGCGGGCAAGACCTATTATCTCCAGCAGCATGTTCGCATGGGGATGATGAAGGCGAGCAACAAGCTCGACGTGATGAGCGAGGAAGAAGGCAAAGCCAAGGTGGCGGAAGCCCACCCCAGTACATGGGAGATCAAGTAGGCGAATTGCCAGTAAGTTCACGGACGAAGACGGGGCACGCCGGGTCATCCGGCGTATGACTTGTGCAAGGTTCAGCGAGAGTTTCCGCTGAAAGGGGCCACGTAAGAGAAAGCAATCCCTCGGGACGACGGCGTGCGGCGTCGTTCGGTGCGGAGGAAATCGCGGAGGCTTACCATGTCACCGTCCCGGTTGCGAATTCTGATTGTGCTTCTTGCCATTGAGTTATTTCCAGCGGCAGCGCCGCTTACTTTAGTGCACGCACAAGATGCTTCGGCGCCTGCTCCAAAACCAGACGCGCAGAATGCCCCGACTTCAGCCGCCTCCCCCACCCCGGTGGCAGCCCAGGCCGCGGCTCCGGCGCAGGGGCCGGAGGCGACAAGCCCCGCCCCCCAAATCCTGGCTCCAGCATGGCTTGCACACCTGCATGTGTATCGCCAACCCCAATTTGTTGGCGGGGCCCTTTTTCCCTCCATTTACGTGGACGGTAGACAAGTGGCCCGAGTCGGCAACGGCCGCCGCGTGACCATCAAACTTACCCCCGGGTCACACTACATCAAGTCAGATGACAAGGGGTCCGCTATTACCCTGGATGCTAAGGCGGGCCAAGACTATTACCTCCGCGTGGACGAGGTTCAGGGGGTCATCAAAGGTAAAGGCAAAGTGACCCTGGTGCCCCCTGAGCAGGGCGCTCCCGAGTACATGCTCCAGCGGCCGATTGAAGAAAGCCGTGTGGTTGCGCCCGAAATGGTCGAGATTGGCGGAGGGCACCCGGCCCTAGTTCCATCTGCGCAGCTCGAAGCGGACATCACGGGAATGATCCAGACGTTGGAGGGTGCCGAGCATCCGGGCTGTGAACTTCAAATCTTGAAGCAGGTGCATTCCCTCTCCGACAGGATCCCGATCGTGGAACGCTGGGACGTTAAAAGCTGTGACGCCACCAGTTCGTATGACGTGCAGATAGTTCCGTCTCCGAAAGGCGGAAGCGATTTCCGGGTGGCTAAGAGCAAGAGCGTTCAAACGCAGGAGAAAATAACGGACACCCCTGCCCCCCCGCCCCAGGGTTCGGAGACAGCGCCAAGCGCCGCCCTTTCGCAGGAGCCAAGGCCGGAAGTGAAGACCGGCGAGATCAAGGGAGGCAAGCAGTACACGAGCGGCAAGGGCATGTTCTCCATCACCGTTCCCCCGCGCAACTGGGCCGTTGACACCTACAAGTTCAGGGAGGCGCAGTTGAAGAACGGGAACTACGACTTTGAGGAAGTTGTATTTTACATCCCTGATTTTGGACAAGCCTACGGGGCTGGCGTCCGCAGGATTCCTCAGGCGGCCCTGGCTCAGATGGCCAAGGAGGAGGAAAAGCAGACGCTCTCGAACCTTGCCAACAAGGCTCTTTTTCAGTGGCGAGAGGGCTACGCGGAAGAACCTCAATCGGTCGAAGAAAACTCTGTCCAGACGCAATTCGGCGGAGGCCTGGTTCGTATCTATCTGGCCAAGCGTTCCTCCATTATTGAAATCGCGGCCGGCGGAGGTAAGGTCGGCGATCTCAAAGGCGAGAGAGTCGACACCCACATTGCTGTCTTGGTGGTCAAGAAGGGGGCTTGGTTCATCTATGCGACCGCGGAGGACGACGATCTTCAGAACCGCTCCACAGGGCGGTTTCCCCCAGGAGCTTTCGACCCCAAACCTATCCTGGCGAAAGCGCTCCAGAACTTCTTCGCCAGCATGACGGTGAGCGATTTGATAGGGAATGCAAGCCTCCCGGTACCGGAGCTCGCCACGCCGACTTCACCACCTTCGCCGCCACCGCAGGCAGGGACCGCGGACGCTTCGCCCGAGGAGTTGGTGCCTTACGAGGGCCAGAAAAGCGAATTCACAATCGCCCTCCCGAAGGGATGGGTTGCTCAAGATCAATCGCAGACGCTGGGAAAGGGAAATTCGATGTTCAACCTCGTCCTTTTTCACCCAGTTTTCCCAAAACTAGCTGGTCAGGACGCGAAGTCGGTCGGGCTGATGGCGATGAAACAGCTAACGGGAATCGATAGCGGTGAAATTCCGTCGTTCTTCGTCCAGAGGGTCCCCGCTAAGAACGGCATGTCCTGCGCCGGGTTCTCGGAGAAAGCGGAGAAGGACGTGTTTAAGATGATTACCGGTGACCCGATCTTGGGAAAGGGAGCGACCATTCAGGAAGCTCCTCGTTCTGAGCCAGTCTCGGTTGCGGGCTGTAAGGGAATCCGAGTCCGTGGAACCGGGCAGCCGGCCCGAGAAAATACGCCGCAGACGCTCGACGCATACGCTGTCTCTGATGGCAAGGTGCTCTATCTCTTCACCCTGCGCAACCAGGTCGACTACTACAAGAAAAACGTCGAGGTCTTCCAGAAATCCATGGCAACAGCAAAGCTGACCGGAGCGAAGTAGCGGACCCGACGCGCTGGTCAAGCGCTGATCGGTGCCAGACGGGTGTCAGGTTCAGCGAGAGTTTCAAGGGGGGGCCAACACAAGAGGAAAAAATTCCTCGAGGCGATTCCTTGCGGCGTCGTTCACCTCTGAGGAAATTAAGGAGGCTTACCATGTTACCGTCCCGGTTGCGAATCATGATTGTGCTTCTTGCCATTGAGTTATTTCCAGCAGCAGCTCCCCTTGCTGGACAACGTTATGAAAACGTGTGGGTGGACATCACGCCCGCCGACAAGCGAGTGCTCAAAGAGTGGGAACCTTCAGGCCAAAAGATGAAGATCTGGGGCGGGCTGGTGGTCCACCCGGGGCTTAAGTCGGTTCTCGCGGGGCCAATGGGAAAGGGTATGGTTGTTGATTTGTTTCTGAAGGTATCGAACGAGTCCCCCAACCCGCTTTGGCTGGAAATGGAAATCGACGTTCCCGGCCAGGAAAAGGATTCCGTCAAAAGCGCGGAGATCAAGAATGAACACTGGCGCTGGGAGATGTGGACGGCAAAAGATCTGCAGTGGGGCGTCCCGTATCCGGTCAAGATTTCCGCTTACTCGGACAAGAAGAAGAGTAATTCTCTGGGTTCCATGACAGGGTCGCTGGTATTCGACGATGCCGACAAAGCGACGCTGGAGCAGGCCAAGACCCAGGAATCGGAAGCGCTGCGAGGAGCCCCAAACCGCTTTTTGTTCGTAGCGTTTTCCGGTTGGGGGAAGCTGTCTGACGAAGAACTGGCTGCAGCTAAGAAGAAAGAAGAGGTAAAGGAAGAGATGAAGGCGCAGCTCAAGAAGGCAATGTCCGACCAGCCTCCACCATTCGAGTGGAAGGAGAGCGAGGGCTCGCCCGGCGTGAGCCTCACGGCTACGGAAGCCAAGCGCGTTTCCGAGAAGGGAGGCACGCTCGTTATCTTTGACCTGAACGCTACGGGATTTGCCACGGGAGAAGATCTGACATTGTGGAAGAAGTGGCTGGACGGCAAGTACAGCCAAATGAGCGACCTGTCGGTGGATAAGAACGGCCACATCCAGATCAAGTTAGCGGACAAGTCAGCACCCATTGCCGTCGGGGTCCGAGAAATGGCGGCGGGAGAGCCGATCGGTTGGTTGCTGGCCTCGGCAGCAACGGGCAAGCGAGCCTACGCCCGGGCCGTGATTGTTCCCATTGAGGCGCACAGCGCCGGGGGATGTTCGGCGTCGGCAGAGTTGGGGGACACGAGCGGCCTGCTGTTTCATGTGAGTTACCGGGGATTCGCTCCGGGAGAAGAGGTTGAGATCTCCAGAGAATTCAAGAAGGAAATTCAATCATCTCCCAGTCACGCCGACGACAAAGGAGCGCTGGACCTTCCCGTTTCGTTCGGCGCAGGCGATCATGGCAAGGCCATCGCCAAGGCCGCAGGAAAAGGCTGCGCAGTCTCTCTGGAGTACAACGTCGGACCCGATGCGCTGGTCAAGCGCTAATCAACGTCTCCTGGCATGCTCAACGAGTGCCGATTGCAGCCAGCCGCGGCGGGCCAGTTCTTCCACCAGCCGGAGGTATGGTTCGTGGAAACGAGCGATACGATCTGGCCGGGGGTCAATCACCTCGCGAATGCGTACCATCTGCCGGGCAACATCGGAGACACGGCGTCCTACGGAAGCCGCTAGCATGGCCATGCCCAACGCGGCCTCGGCGTTCTCAGGCAGGTGAACCGGGCGCCCGAGAACGTCCGCGCGAAGCTGACACCAGTAGCGGTTGCGGGCTGCGCCACCCGTTAGGCGTAGGTCGCCACTGGCCGGCGCGCCTAGCATGTCGAGATAGTCGAAACAGAGCCGCTCAATGAAAGCCACTCCCTGGAGCAGCGCTGCGTAGAGATCAATTTCGTCGCTCGGCTCGCCGAGAACAAATCCTTCCGCCTCGGGCGCGGTGAAAGGGAAACGCTCACCGCGAGACGCAAGGGGATACGCAATGATGTTCGCCGGCTCTCGTTCGGCGGCTTGTGCGCTTAATGCGTCGAGGTCACGCCCGGGGAATTGTTTTGCGAGGACGCCCGCGCCGGTGCTGGAGGCGCCGCCGGGCAGCCAGTTGCCATCCGGTGAGCGGTGCGAGTAGACAATGCCCGCGGGGTCGTGAATCAGTTCGCGGGTCACGCCTTTGAGAACTAATGTCGTGCCGAGCACGGAGTTCCAACTGCCAACGTCCAAGGCGCCCGCACCCATCTGGGCGGCGCATCCGTCGGTCATACCGGCAATAATCGGCGTCCCCGCGGGGATGCCGGTTAGCGCTGCGGCGTCGCCACAAACAGTCCCGAGTCGCGTGCCGGAGCGAACGACGGCGGGCATGATGTGGCCAGGGACACCGAGAGCGTCAAGAACTTCGTACGGCCACGCTTCGCGAACCAGATCGTATCCCGTCTTGAGCGCGTTACTTGAGTCCGATGGAACCTCGCAACCAGCGAGCCGGTGGTTGATGAAATCGGTCTGGTGAGCGAGGCGTGCGCTGGCAATCACGCCGCGATACTCGCGCAGCAACCAAAGAAGCTTGGGCAGCGCCCACGAGGGCTGCATGCGATATCCGAGCGAGGCCCAGGTGGCGGCGCCAGCCTCGTTGGCACGGCACGCTTCGTCCGTAGCACGCGTGTCGTCATACATGAGCCCCGAGGTGAGCGCACGGCCCGATTTGTCGACGAGAAGGATGGTGCCGGAGGTACCGTCAACGGCGACCCCTCGGATGGACGCGGCGGGCAAGCCGGCAATAGCTACACGGCAGGCGGAGACGACAGCGCGCCACCACTCCTCGGGATCCTGCTCGTGCCGCGGACCGTCACGCCGGCTGGTGAGCGGATAGGAACTCTCTCCAAACACATGGCCGGTCTCCGACACCGCAACCGCGCGGACACTTTGTGTACCAAGGTCGAATCCAAGCCAGATGCAACCCGCAGTTTCTTGCCTTCCCAATGTGGCTTCTCAATCCGTTCAGCCCTGCAACTACTTCTTTGATGGTTTCACCGTGATTCAGGAACCAAAAGCAGATTCCATTGCTGCAGCACCGATCTGAATCTTCAGCTCCTGCATCCCCAGGATTGGGTGCTTCGCGGACAGGACAACGGTTCCCGGCTGCCGCTTGGCTCGAATCCAGACTGCTCCCACTCCTCCAATCAGGGCGAAGGGATTGTCCCCGATCAACTCGGCTGGCCCTTCCAATCCTAGAACGATTGCAGCCGTCGCATAGGGACGCACGACGCCATATTCATCCGTGACGCGAAACACGACACGTGTCGAGTCGGCTCCGTCGGCTCTTAACACATCGTCATCCGCGCGCAGTTCAAACTTCTGGTCAGTCGCTTTGCCGGAGTACGATTTCGAAATCACCCGCGTGCCGGCAATGTAGCCTTCGATGTGGAGATCGCCCGTCCAGTCATCCACTTTACGAAGGTCAGTGAAGAACGGCGGATGGCGGAGGTTCCCGAACTCCGTACGATTCGGATCTGCCTCGGCTACAAGCTGGTTGCCGACGTAGAACTTGAGATGGTCGCAGTTGGAGCAAACCACAACTTTCTCGTACCACAGATATTCGTCGCTAGCTGACCAGTGAAACGCCGGTTCGAGGACGATCTCCTCATCCGGTTCGCATTGCGATTTGTAGAAACCCGCCGCGGGTTTCGGTTCACGAAAAATGTCGCTGACTCCGTGATAGCAGATGCGATCGCCCGAGCCGAAATCGGCGTGTGTGTTGTAGTCGAAGGCGCACCAGCCAATTCCTCCCGCATATTGCGCATTCCCCGCAATCTGGTTGTGGATGCGGGCGTGCCGCAGGGTGTGTTCGGTCAGGCGTCCGTTGTTATCGATAGGCTTGGTATCGAAGGTGTGGCCCACGAACTCGGTGTTCAGATACCTGGAATGATTCGGCGCCTTCAGCGGGAAGCCAAAATCGTTCATGGTGAAGACGTCTTCAAGGAATTCCGAGCCCTGAAAGTAGCGGATGCCGCCGGTCTGGCGAGTCGGGTCGAGAGCATGGGCCAGCTTGTTCGTCCGCGTGTAGAAATCGTGATCATCGCGGGATTCATTGATCCGTACGCCCCAGAGAACAATCGATGGATGATTCCAATCACGCCGGATCATTCGCCGCACATTATCCACAGCCAGCGATTTCCAGGCTTCATCTCCAATATGCTGCCAGCCTGGGATCTCTTCGAGCACGAGCAAGCCAATTTCGTCGCAGCAGTCCAGGAAATGGCGCGATTGCGGATAATGTGAAGTGCGTACGATGTTGCACTTCAAGTCCTGCTTGAGGATGATTGCGTCTCGCCGCTGAACTCGCCCCGGCATCGCCTGGCCGACAAAAGGAAACGTTTGATGCCGGTTCAAACCGCGTAATTTGACGATTTTCCCGTTCAGCTTGAAACCTTCTTCGGTAAAGGACGCTTCACGAAAGCCGACGCTACGCATATCTTCATCGACGAGTTGCGCGCCTCTGCGGATGCGGACAACGACTGTGTAGAGATTCGGGTGTTTTAAATCCCACGGCTTTATGTTGCGGAGTTTATCCATGCGAAGCGAGTGCGAGACCGGCTCACTCGAGGGATCCGCTGCTGGGATGGGCCGTTCCGCATGAGCAATGACCTGGCTGCCGTCTCTGAGGTCGACCTCCAGCACCGATGGCCCTTGATTATTCTCGATAGTGCCAACAAAGCATTCAACCTCGACTGCAGGATGTTCGCTGGAAATATCTTGTGTCCGGGCAAAGATATTCTCGATGAACGTTGCAGGCACCGCACGCAAGGCAACTTCCCGGTAGATGCCACCGAACGTTAAATAGTCGATCACGTCTCCAAATGGCGGTATGTCCGGCCGCTCGGTGGAGTCCACCGCGACTGCCAGCAGGTTGTCGCCATCCCAATCGAGATGCGGTGTCAGCTCGAATGAGAACGGCGTGTATCCACCCGCGTATTCACCCAGTTGGTATCCGTTGATCCAAACGGTAGAAGCGGTCATCACGCCTTCAAAATCCACGAAGATGTGCTTGCCTCTTGCTTCGGGCGGAAGCTCGATGCGGCGCCGATACGCGCTGACAAACTGGTACGACTTCTCGTCAAAGCTGTGCCAGGGCAGTCTTTTATTGCTGTGGGGGATCGTGACCTGCTCAAAACTGGAATCGTTGAACTCGCGCGCCTGAAAGCCATCCACCACGCGCGGGCTGAATCGCCAATTCTGGTTGATGGGCAAAATCAGCCGGCCGGCCGGGTTCCGAGCCTCACTCTCGCGTGCCAGTGTATCTGCGAGAGAAGATCCGCTAAACGCGGCACCCGCAATAAATGCGCCACCGGTTTCTAGAAATTTGCGACGATCCATAGCGATCGCGGGTTCAACTCACTCTGAACAGGCTAACACCGTCCGCTTGGAAATCCACTCGTAGACTAACACTCTCGCCATCCGCCAAGCTGGCACAGCGGTCGTGGAATTCACCGGGAGAACCATGGTCCGTTCTGACGAAAGCGTCGGCTCCAAACGCGTCACGCTTTACGGTGCCGCACTATTGGAGAGAGGAGACGGTAGCACATCGTACAGTGGCTGCGCGGGCCTTAGTTCCGGGTTCTCCTCGGCTACCGATATTGCCAGAACGCGGATATTTTGATTGTCCGGCAGCTGAATGGCTTTCGCGCCGGGTTCCAAGTCGATCGGATACGCGAAGATATACGAATACCCGTACGGCACGTTTTCTCCGGCAGCATTGTGGTGATGCGAGCAGTACCATGCCAAATCCGCACGTTTGATGTAACCGGGCTTAATTCCCGTCATCTGACCGTAATCGTCGTGTGACGTGTCCTTAGAAGTCCATTGCCGGTCATCCCACTGGCCGATGAATCCGCCCCAATCCTGGATGTTCAAATCGACCTTCTTATTCGCGACGGTGAACGCCGCCTTCTGGTCGCCGTTCGCCGAGGCTGCCAAGATATAGACCCGGTTGTAGCGGCCCGTGGGAAGATCAATCGTCTGCCCCTTGGCTACAACCGCGTTGGGGGATCCCGTCTTCGCCGGGGCAAGTTGGAATTGCACATGGTTGAAGGTAATTCGTTCGGGCAACATCTCGGCCGGCAAGGCATTGCCTTTGCCGTCGAATCCGCCCGCTGATGGAGCCCCATCATTGCTGGCGGTTGCCAGGTCATAATGCAAGGCAACCGGCGCGGAACGGACACCCGCAACCTTGGTCGCCGATGCGGACAGCTTTACGGCGAAGGTGCGCGGCTGATATGCCGAGAACGAAACCGAAAGCGCGCCGCCGTTGAGCGGAGTGCTCGCGACCAGTTGTTCTTGCCCGTTGACTTCATAAGCGGCAGCGATTGGTGCGGCGAAAGATATCCGCACGTCCCTTTGAGGCCTGCCCTCAATCTCAACCAGCCGCACGATGATCTCATCGCCCTGCTCTGCTTTTTTTAGGGCCAAGACTCGAATCCGCGGATTGTTGACCTTCAGCAAGGAAAACTCCCGGCCCAGCGCGCCCGCGTGTCGGCTGGCTTCAAAGGCGATGAGCGGATCGTTCAAGCGTTGCGCTTGCCAGTCAGTCTGGCTCTGTCGCCAGTCGGCGGCGTGCCCGGCGATTCCATAAACGAACTCGTGATGTCCTATGTCCTGCGTGCCCTGGTCGGCATAACCACCGCGCGTGCCCGGAGTTCGAATCAACGTGAGCCGAATGGTGTGGTCGTTCGGCTTATCCGATCCGTTCTTGCAATCGGTGAGGATGGTGGCGCCGAACTCGCCGTTCATGTCGGTCAAATCGATCCACTGATGCGAGGGCACTTCGAACTTCTTGGGCTGGGCGCTGGGCCGCTCGATCGTGCCAATGTCCCAGTTATAGGTGGCCATCTGATTCGAAGCGGCCAGAGGGAAAGTCGCCTTCAGATTTGACTCTTTCGTGTTCCAGTCGATCGCGTTTTCGAATTCCACGCGCTTCCCAGCGTCCCCCGCCGAAAGCCGGATGGTTTGGACGAATCTTGAGCCTGCGGTTTCGCGTGACACCTCGACAGCTACGCGTGCCGGACCGTGTTCTACCACTCGAATCTTCGCCGGACCTCCGACGTACGCTTTTGGCGCGGCCTGCTCCTGGTCCCAGTCCATATTCCAGGCCGGCCAGTGCTCGGGGTTGTCATAAGAAATGGCAAGGCGCGCCGGAGCGGCCAGCAATTCTTTACCAATCGTCTTATCGAAAATACTGGCGACGTCGCCATCGGAATTCAGCTTCACGCGGTAGTACTGATTCTCGAGTGAGGTCTCCGCCACTTGCAGCGTCGCGGCACCGGCCGCGCCCGTGCCGGGTTGCACATCGTAAACGGCATAGCCGACGGATGGCGCCTTGGCCGCGAAGATCACCTTGCCGTTCGAAATCTGCGCTGGAATCTCTTTCCCGTCGGGGCCGGTAACATGCAATGCCTTGGGCATACCGTTCGGAAAGTTCACGCTAGCCTCGACAACGTCTTCCCGCGCGATATTCAGCGGGTTGAAGACAACGATGGGCACGCCCTTCGCCTCAGTGTTCAGCGCGGCAGCAACGGCTTCGGTGGCATTGCCGAGCACGCCGGCGAATTGGTTCATTGCGATCACGTCGTCGTTCCAGGCGAACTCGTATGCTTTAGGAGTGGCAGTGCCTGCGGCGAGGTCGTGAAAGTGGCCGCCCATCACCAGCGTCCAGGCAGCATTCAGGCGATCGAGCGGATAGGGCCGCGCACCCAGCCATTCCGCGGCAAGCGAAGACTTCTCCGCCGCATCGGCCAGCAATTCTTCTTTCCGCAACCAGCGCTTCTGGTAGCCTTGAGAAGTCAAAGAACCGGCGGAATGGTTGGTCAGTTCCATTTCACCGGTGTAGCGCGGCAGTCCGGCGGCCTCGGAGGGTGTGATATCGAGGAACATCTGCTCGGCATTTGCAGAAATCACATGCACCGGACCTTCGCCGAGCGGCACCGGCGCGCCCTGATCATGCGAGAAGCGCGAAAAAAGAGAGTCTACGTCCAGCGGCAAGCTCGCTTTGCCTCCGCTGATGATCGCTTCCAGACGCTTTACCGAATCTTCGTCCGGCGTTCCGCCGATGTCCCCGGTTCCGTAATAGTGGTAATCGGTGAAGACCCCGCTCACCTCGCCGTTAAGCGCCACGCGCGCAGCCCAGTCGCTCTGATGCCGGCTTAGTTCTCGATCCTGCTGCGCTTGAGCCTCGGCTTTCTGCTGACTGCGCACAGCCAGGTAGTCTTCAATTTGTTTAGCATCAAGAGTAGAGTTGTTTTGGTCTGCGCGCTCCAGGGCTGCCCGAAGAGATTTCAGCTTCTTATCAAGATCTTCGAGAGGCTGATTCACAGGAAGCGGAGGAAGCGGCTTGCTCAAGTCGCTGTTGATCCCCCCGGCATAATCTCCCGGATTGAGCCCAGCGAGCACGCTCTCGCCATCCGGTCCCACCCACACGCCCACGTTGAACGGCGTGCCTTCCGGCGTTTTCTCCAGCGATTCCGGACCTCCGCCGGGAGCCGAAGATCCCCACACCAGCTTCTGGGTGGAGAATCCCTTGACTCCGGAGTGGGCGAGGATGGTGGGCAGCGAAGACGGAAATCCAAAGCAGTCCGGCAGCATGTATTCCGCGCTGGCTTTGCCCAGCTCTTTACGAAACCAGTCATTCCCGTAGAGGACTTGCCGAATGATCGCCTCGGCGCTGGGAGCATTCACGTCACCTTCTTCCATGGACGATCCCGTGGGGAACCACCTGCCTTCCTCGACATACTTCTTCAGCCTTGCGAAATCGGCGGGGAAATACTCCTTCATGAGGCGGTAACGGTTGGCGCCGCTGAAATTGAAGACGTAATGAGGATACTTATCGAAGAGCTTGAAGTTATCCTCCATGGTCTTGCGAAGGTATTCATCGATGACCTGCGGATATTCCCAGCGCCATTCCGTATCGAGGTGGGCATAGCCGACCACATAGAGGGTTGGCTGCTTGCTCAAATCAGGTTTTTCGCTCGTCTGCGCATTTACCGTGCTGAAGAACAGGAAGATGAAGTAAGCCAGTTCAATCGTCGCCAAGGTCACGCGGAATCGTCGCATAGTCACCCTCCAAGAAATGTTCAGGTATGAGTCAACAACACCGCCGTGGGGCAAGGGAGTCGAACTGGCCCCAAACAAACGCATCGTTCTATGCCAGCCAGCCTCCATTTGTGTGCGCAACACCTTCAGTGTCCGGGAAAATGCGATTTTTTCGATCCTAATCCGCCGCTACGCAATGCGCTCTATAAGAACAATCGCGACGGGACATACCCCGATGTCACTGAAAAAGCCGGATGGCAGGGCGGACCACGGCATGGGCGTAGCGGTTGGCGATTACGACGGAGATGGTTTGCCAGACCTGTACGTCACGCAATACAGCAGGCGCATCCTCTACCACAATGAGGGCGATGGAAAATTCACCGACGTTACCGAAAAAGCCGGTGTAGCCGCGCCAGGATAGTCTTCGAGCGCCGTCCCAGTGCATTTACCAGGCGCTCGAACGTACGTAACTAAGCCACCCCTTGTTCCTGCATTTTCTTTCTTAAACTTAGTGGACGCATGTCTGTCCACACTTCTTTGATGTACGCCAAACACTCCTCTTTTGTGCCGCTCTTGCCTACAGCTTTCCAGCCTAAGGCGTTTTCTCGATGGGCAGGCCAGATGGAATATTGTTCCTCATGATTTACCACAACGTTGTAAATGGTTTTATCTTCTTGATCGTCGGGCATAACAGTTTCTCCTAAACTCGTCGTACCTCAATCACCGGGAATCACGCTTCATCCTAACAGATAGAAGAACCTGCTCCAAAACTCTTAAGCCGACGCAGCATCAGGCTCCTCTAAGTTACACAATTGTTTGCAGGTATTTACGGAACACTTCTGGGACAGGCCTAAGAAGGTCACACCGAATGGGACTTCGCTTGATTTTGTCTGGCTTGATTGCGGCGAATACAGCGGGTATCTGGCGTTCCTGGAAGAATATTGGGATCCGAGCTGCAGCCGGAACACCTTACTATTGTGCATTACACGTTGAACAATCCCTTTCTAGGACGCGTCGTGAAGCAGTGGAAGCTCAAGCAAGCCACTACGCATTTCAATGATTTCGAGCTGCGACAATCCAGGAGCTATTTACGCGGTGGGAGGGCCTTCCAGGGAGAAGCTGGCTCGAAACTGCCCGACATTGCAAACGCACTGTGCAGTTCTTTGTCGCTTATCTACAAACTTCGTAGCCAGAACCTCCGGCCATCTCCCGTGGACGGAGCCAAGCAGTGAGGGCACAATCTGGCAATGTGTTGACAGCATCCAGCTAGAGTGACCGCAGAAAATCGATGATTTCCTGTTGCTCTTGAACCTTCAGCTTATTGAAGTGTTCGATAACCTTATTGGCCTCGCTGCCCTGGCTCCGGTGAGCGCTGATAGCGTCAACCAGGTTGGACGTACGCCCATCGTGGAGAAAGAAGACGCGTTGCCCGACGCCCCAGAGAGGAGCCGTCCGGAACTCGTCGGGGCCGGCCCCGCCTTGCGTAATGCCGTCGGCCAGGCCTTTGCCCATGTGGTGCACGAGCAAGTCGGAGAAAAGATTCGCAGTTTGATTGGAAAGCGCAGCACTCGGACTGGTCGCGGAGCCGCTCGCAATCGTTGTTCCTGTGGTAAACGACAGGGTATGGCAGTGCACACATCCAACCTTCGCAAACAAGTCGCGCCCCTTTTCGCTGTACGGTGTGGGTGGAGCGGGCGTGGGTGGAGCGAGCATCCGCATGAAGTTGGCAAACGCTTCGATGTCCGAGATGACCGCGGGGTTCGAAATGCCGCTCGAATTGCCGGTGGTCGGGGGAGTGGTTGTGAAGTTAAGGGCGTCGTTGGGAGTGGGGTTGAAGATACAACCGGGAGTTTCATCGCGCTCTTGCGGGAATAGCTGGTTCGAGATTCCCATCTCGACGTTGTAGGCCTCGCCCGCAAACATGAGAAGGGATTTGTTCTGCGCCTTCCATCCGAAACGGGTGATAGTTCCATCGTTGGCACTGAGATTCACGTTTCCGCTGAGATGCGCGTTCGCGTGTCCGTGAATACCCAGCTCCGACTTCGCCGATGCGTTGGCCTGCTGGTTGGCAAGGATGGCCGAATCGGAAATCCCTTCAATCAGCCCTGCGCCAAAAACAGGAGTAGGGATTCTGAAAATAATATTTCGATTCCCGCCTTGGCCCGTAAGCGGATTTCCCGCGGGCAGAAAATCGAATTGGGCGATATTGCAGCCGGGGGCGTCAGCTCGCCCCGTGATCACGAAGAGGTCATGCACTCCGCCATCCGCGTTGCCGTTGCTCTTCTGAAACCGCGCTTCGCGGATGGGGCCGTTTGGCACGATGAACCATGGCACCGCGTTCTTGGCCCCATCCAAGCCGGCAACTTCGGGCAAGGGATTTTTCGTCGGGCTGGTTCCTCCCATATTGGGCTGCGAGTGGCAGGAGAAACACTGATTTGAGTTAAAGCGCGGACCCAAGCCGTTGTTCGCGCCCTTGTTTACAACCTCGATTTCAGCGAACCTCGTCTGCCCATCCAGGAAGAACGCAGTCTCGTCCGTTGTAAGACCCTGCAGCGGGCCACCCGCACCCGCCGCGCCACCGCGCACGCCTGGGTCTACCGGAGCTGATCTGGTTTGGCCCAAGGTGTAGCCACATGTGATCAAGGCCACGGTCAATATTCCGCAGAGACTCTTGGGCCTAATTCTCCCCAGTATCATCATCACATCACCTCATGAGCCAGGAATGCCGATATTGTAAACCAGTCTCTTACCTGTTTTTCACTCGGGAGGGCATCTATTCACAGAACGGCACTTTCTAGACTCGAAAACGCTCTCAAGAGTGATAGGGTGCCGGGTCGTATGAAGCGCGGGCCAGAGATCCGAACGGAAATTCTAAATCCAGACTCAACTCGCGGGGTGTTTATCTCGGTTCGGTCGGTGCGGGGATTCTAGGTTGTTATTTCCGCCTGCGTACGTGGTCTGCGGCACACTTCTGCGATTGCAGCATCTGCCAGCGCAGGCAGGGCAGCGGCAACCGCGGGCGACAACTCTGTGCCCCATTCAACGCTTGCCGGTTGCACGCCCAGCAGCACCACCTCGGGAGTTCGACTGGCCAGAACCCGGAGCGCTACCAGCAGATCCGCAAGGCCCAGTTGGTGCACACTTCCTTTGCCGGGCAAGGTTTGCAGTTCCTGGCTTGACATGCGAACCAGCGTTCCGGGAGGCTGCCCAACATCCACCGCGTCCAGCACCAGCAGGTAGGAACAGTCCCAGATGTAGGTAAGCAATTCCAGGCCCAGCGTACCACCTTCAATCAGCGTGACGTCCTCGGGCACTCGCGAATCGTTCTTCAGTCGCTCAATGGCCTGCGGGCCGATCCCGTCATCAGAGTGCAGGGTGTTGCCCAGGCCGAGCACAACGCAGGTGGCTGGCGCGGGCATTCAGTCCGCCTTACTCAGCACCGCATCTTCTTCCAGTTCGGCCTTGGGAATGAACTTGTAGCCGGTGAAGATGCTCTCGATCAGTCCATTGCGTTCTTCCCAGGACACGAGCACGGCGCTGTAAACGTGGTGAATTACAAAGGCGAAGAAGGCAAACATGATGCAAAAGTGAGCCAGCCGGATGTGCTGGATGTCGATCACGCCCGGCAGCCAGCTAAATAGCCAGCCCAATGCCCACTTCCCGCGCACCTGTGTATACAAGGTGAGGCCCGTAATGATCTCGATCAGCATAAAGACGAACATTAATAGATAGGTGGCACCAGCCAGGGCATTGTGTCCAACCTGATGCACCAGGTCTTTGCGCAGGAAACTGTAATAGGCCACCATTCTGCCCATGCCCCGCCACTGCCGGCGATGGACTGGCACGAATGCCCGCCAGTTCGCCCAACTGTTCCCCATGAAAAACCAGTACAGCCGCAGCAGAAAGGCAGCAATGAACACAAAACCTGTGATCTCGTGTATGAACCGAATCGTCGCCATCAGGAAGGTTGTGCTGCTCCTGGCGACAATAAACGGATTGTGGATGTAGTATCCGGTGACGGAGAGCACAATGACAGACAGGAATATGATCCAGTGCGAAACCCGGACTGGCAGTTCCCACACATAGACCCGCAGGGTAGGAAACGCGGGTTCCGGCCGATGGGCCTCACCCCACCCATACTTCCTTAACTCAGCCATTGCGGCCTCCTTTTCAGCTCACCTTTCAGCTTACCCAGGGCACGGTATAGCGCCGCCCTTGGCCATCGACCACGTGCACGGCGCAAGCCAGGCAGGGATCGAAGGAATGGATGGTGCGCAAAATCTCCAGTGGGCGCTCCGGATCGACGATCGGGGTTTTCAGCAAAGACGCCTCGTAGGCGCCACGTTGTCCTTTAGCGTCGCGCGGTCCGGCGTTCCAGGTGGTGGGCACCACACACTGGTAGTTCGTGATCTTCTTGTCTTCGATGTGGACCCAGTGGCCGAGAGAGCCGCGAGGCGCCTCGTGAAAGCCGAAGCCCTGCGCCTCTTTGGGCCAGGAGTCGGGATCCCATTTCTCGCCGTTGTGCACCCGCAGATCGCCGTGCCCCAGCTTGTCGCCGAGTTCCGCCACCCACTTGCTGACTTGTCCAGCCATCACGTGGGCTTCGATGGCGCGAGCGGCAATGCGTCCCAGGGTCGAAAACAGTGCGGTCGCGGGCGCGTTGAGCTTGGCCAGGACGCCGTCGACCGCAGCCTTCACTTCCGCATGCCCTGAGGCATAGGCGATCAGCATGCGCGACAGCGGGCCGACCTCCATCGCCTGATCCTGGTAGCGCGGTGCCTTCAGCCAGGAATATTTCTGGTCAACCTCGAGATGCTCGAACGGCGGTTTGGGTCCAGTGTACTGCGGGCTGGTTTCGCCCTGATAGGGATGCTTCGCGTTCTGATCGCCGCCGGCGTACTGATACCAGGAGTGCGTCACGTACTCTGTAACGTTGGCAGGATCGACCGGGTAGACTTTCGAGAGATCGTGGTTGAAAATCGCGCCACGCTGCAAGTAGAAACGCGACGGATCTTTGATGCCTTGCAGAGGAAAGTCGCCGTAGGAGAGGAAGTTCCCCAGTCCCTCGCCTCGTTCGAACCAGTCGCGATAGAAGCCGGCGACCGCGAGAACGTCAGGGATGTAGACCTGATCGACGAAGGCTTGCGCCTTGCTGGCCAACTCGGCGAGCAAAGTGATTCGCTCAGGATTGATCGTCGCCTGGGGCTCGTTGGGATCCATGGCAGTCAACATACCGCCGACCAGATACGTCTGGAGGTGGGGATTCTTCCCGCCCAGCACGGCATGGATGCGGATGTAGTCCCGCTGAAATTCCAGGGCTTCCACGTAGTGGGCCACGGCCAGCAGGTTCGCCTCGGGCGGCAGGTGGTATGCGGGATGACCCCAATACCCGCTGCTGAACAGGCTCAACTGCTTGCTCTCGACCAGCGCCTTCACCCGGTCCTGGATTGCCTTGAAGTAGGCGTGGCTGGATTTCGGCCAGGGCGAAATGGATTCGGCCAGTTGCGAAGTTTTCCCCGGATCGGCCTTGAGCGCCAGGGTCACATCCACCCAATCCAGTGCATGCAGGTGATAAAAGTGGATCACGTGGTCCTGCACGTATTGGCTGGCGGCAATGATGTTGCGGATGAGGCTGGCATTCTCCGGGACCTCGATGCCGAGCGCATCCTCGACGGCGCGCACCGAAGTCAAGGCATGGACCGTGGTGCACACCCCGCAGATGCGTTGGGTCCAGACCCAGGCCTCGCGGGGATCGCGGCCGCGCAGGATCAGCTCGATCCCACGAAACATGGTTCCCGAACTCCAGGCATCGGACACCGCACTGCCATTGACTTCCGCTTCGATGCGCAGATGGCCTTCAATACGGGTCACCGGGTCAATCACGATGCGTGCCATAGGCTCCTCCTATCCTTTCCTCGGCGGCTCATTGCTGGCCGGCGGTGGTACTGCTGGGGGCACGGGCCGCATGCGGTCACGAGCCGCGCTGGCGATCCCATGGACCACGGTTGCGCCAGCCACAACGGCGGTGAGTCCCAGCCCAATCTCGCCGGCGGTCACATCTGCACCAAAGCCTGGAACTGTGGGCAACCGGTCATAGAACGGAGAACGGGTATCCCAGAAACGATGGGAAGCGCAACCCAGACAGCCGTGGCCAGCCTTCACCGGCCAACTCGTACCATCGTTCCAACGTACCGAGGGACAATTGAAGGTGGCCTGCGGGCCCTTGCAGCCCATTTTGTACAAGCACCAGCCTTTGCGATGGCCTTCGTCGCCCCACTCCTGGACGTAACGGCCGGCGTCGTAATGGGCGCGCCGCTCGCATTGGTCATGGATAATCCGCCCGTAGGCGAACAAAGGCCGGTTGTATTGGTCCACTGCGGGCAACTCGCCAAAAGTCAGGTAGTGAACCAGCACGGCGGCTGTGTTCACCGGATTCTGCGGGCAGCCTCCGAGATTGATCACTGTGGCCTGCGGCACCGCCTCTGAGATACCCACGGCGCCGGTGGGATTGGGGTGAGCCCGCACCAGGCCTCCATCCCACGCGCAGGCTCCGGCCGCAATCGTGGCGGCGGCGTTCGGGCAGACGTGGCGCGCGATCTCGAGTGCAGTCCGGCCACCTACGGTGCAATACACACCGTCATCCGCGAGAGGGACCGCGCCTTCGACCACCGCAATGAACTTGCCTTTCTCCTCGCGCACCACGCGCTCCAGCGCAGCCTCTGCCTGGTGGCCGGCGCCGGCCATCACCAACTCGTGGTATTCCCAGGAAAACAGGTCGAGTACCACTTCCAGCACGGTAGGGTGGCTGGAGCGGAGGATGGACTCGGAGTTCCCGGCACAGTCCTGAAATTGCAACCAGACCAGCACGGGCTTCCGGGCTTTCTCCAGCGCGGCAGCCACCTGTGCAACGTAGCGCGGAGGCAGTGCCAGAGTGGCCGTCATGAGGCTGCAGAATTTCAGAAAGCGGCGGCGATCGATACCCTTCTGTTGCAGGACACCGGACAACGAGTGCTTCGACGGAAGCATGGGCTCACCTCTCGGTCATCTTTTGCCAGGGAGCAATTCGGCGCTGGCCACCGGAAATCGGGGCTGCAGTCTCTTCATCCCTGGGCACGGTTCTCGCTTGAATAGCACCCACCTTCCGGCAACACAGTGACTCCAATCACCATTTAATGTGCGAGCACGCACAGTCGAATGCCAGAGTGACTCCGAACTTCGCGCAATGGGTATGACGCGAGCTCGTTTTCAGTTCACCGTGTGATTTCCGCTTCGCCTGATGGAGTTGTCGAAACCGGACTGCCAGTATGCCCTTCAGAGAAAAAGGGGCGACAAGGCTTGCTTGCGGGGTGTAGGGACATCTTCTCCAGTCCCGTTCTTGCGCGAAATGCGCGGAATTGCGAGGTTTTCTCGGGCTGAGCTTCTTGTGACGATTCTGTTCCCAAGGAGATTGAGAAAATCCCGGTCCGCGATCACCCCGAGGGGCGAAAAGGCGGCCGTGAGGGGCCGGAATGTCAGTCAGCCGCCTGACGCTAACCCATGACCGCCAATCACTTTCTGTGGTGATACTAGGCGACGCAATTGTCTTCGGCAATACGGCGAATTCCGTAGAAGCAAAAACGGGTGGGGATCTAGGAATTGTTTAGCACAACCCGTTGATTTGTAACTTGTACTTTGTGCAGGGTAGGCGGCGGATCAGTCGAACTAGTGAGAGTTGTCGGCAAGGACCAGGAAAATTTGGGCTACAGCAAATGCTGGATCTCGGCATAATTGTTGTAATCCGCTCTTCGGTCGCGACCCTTGTATGGAAATGACTGTGGCTCACAGGACAGTGCTTTGAAGTCGGCAAGAGTTGGGCATCGAGTTTGCTCTCCTGTGGCAGTTAACCTGTCACGACGGAGGTTACCGAGATCTTTTTCCCGTTCAGTATGCCGCTAATCCTGACGCGTTGTCCCGCTGCCCGCTTCAGCACAACCAAGTCGCCCTCGAGCAAATAAATAGTGTCGCCGTCGACGAGAATGAACTGCTCACCTCCGCGCACGCACGCCAAGGTACAATCAGCAGCCGTCTTGCCGATCGCGGCTGAATGCTTGGCGCCGCACATCGTGTCTGTGACCATGCCCTCATAAGTTTGCAGCCGGATCGCGGATGGCGGGCTGCCCTGGCCTGATTCCGGCTCCGCAGCGGCTGCCCCAGCAACAGCTCCCACAACAGCAATGACCAATGCCAGGGCACACGCGATGGCGGTGGCCAATGCAATCGTTTCAATCCAGAAGCGCGCCTTTATAGAGGCGAAAAAGTTATGTGCTAGGACTACCCGCATCGCTTCTCCTCCCGGCTGTCCCCTTCGTGAGCATTTAGGAGACGAGCTCAATGCTGATCACGTGGAGGCTGCTGCCGTTCGCATCCGGAGCACCGCCGATTTTTACCTGCCTACCCTCGTACTGCTTCGCCTTCTTCTGGTCGTCAAGTTGATACGCAGTGTTACTCGGTACCTTCAGCACGTACCTGCTGCCATCCTTCACGATCGTGCCCTTGAACGTTTGTGCTACCGGTTGCTGTTCCTGAGCCGGTGGGTTCGTGGGTTGAGTCTGCTGGGCTGGTTGCGATATGGGCCGGTCAGGCGGCGGGAGCGGCTGCGGCACCGGTTGCGGTTTCTGCAGTTGCGACCATGCGATCAATTGAGGTCCGAGAATGTCAGATGGGGACGCAGGACTCGGCCGGCCCTGTAGATCTTGCGCCAACATCGGCGAGACGCCCCCAACAGGAAAATCAACATCGCTAAGAGGATAGTCTCCCGTTTCATAAAGACCTCCGAAAGACGAAGCGGCGACCAACAGTACATACGCAATTGGCGGGCCATCGCAGACCATTGATTGCATAACCTCCGCTACTTGCGATGGAATCGTGAGTGAAAATCTTGCCTCATCTACTTGTGCGTTTTTACATAACCGTTTTTACATAACGGGGAATCGTTCGTCTATACATCTTTCTCTGTAATAAACCTAGTGGCTCGTGTCACCTTCACAGGGCGAACGTCAGCATGCCAGCTTGGGCGAGCGGCCAGGGGAGTTTTCCGGCCCGATACAAGATTTACGGTATGGGCACGAATGTCACCGTTCCATTAGTCTGCGGTTCTGCTCAAAACGCCCCGATCGAGCAGGTGCTGGTTACGGCGAAGCCGGCACCTGCTCCCTTCTCACATTCATACCTCAATGTTTACAGGATGTGGAATCACGAAATACACATTGAAGGGGATTCCCCGCTCGTGACTGTACGATTTGCCGACCGCAGTCACCTTCCTGATGGCGGGGTTGGGCATTGGCTCACTCCTCGCGATCCTGTTCTCTCCTCGTTCCGCCTGGCCAATCCTCGTCCCACACAGCGCGAGTCGACACCGGTTCCCAGTGAAGTACATACTGTAGGAACTTGGCACAAAAGAAAGAGCCTACCTGTGACCGAACTTAGATGAACTTGCCGTGTCGTGAATACCAGTGTCGAAGAGATCGGAAGGATGTTACAGGAAAATCTGACATGCCCCGGATAGATGAAGCCTAAGCCGAGGCGCTGAGGTCTGTGTCAAGACCGGGCGAGGCCCGCCGCGTAAAGCGGTCGCAGAGTCTTGACACAGACCGGGCCTCGGCTACGCTCTGGCTATCCGGAGAATGTCATTCGGGAATGCTGCATCACAGCCTAGACCGAAACCCTGACTGATCTGATTCGTGTGTGTGTGGTTTGTGGTTCTATCTTGTGCGCTCCTGGCTCTTGCTGAATCGCGAGAAAATCAGAACCTAAATCTCATGGCTCAGAGCCGACGTGGAACTTGCGCAAAGCCTGTACCTTTTCAACCTTATCCAAGCTGTTGGTTGTCTTTTTTTGCGCATCACAGGTTTTGTTAGAAGCTCTTAGCGAGAACTATGATATTTTTGTACACTTAACGCCGGGCGGGGCAACGGGCTTACTCCCAAATTGGCGCAAACGTTTATGCGAATTGGAATTGTCGGTTACGGTGTGGTTGGTCGAGCGATAGCTCGCTTCTTTGAGCGCTCCCACGAGATTGTTGTCTTCGACAAATATTTGGCAGACTTTAGCTCGACGGAACGCAGGGCCTCAATAAACAAGTGTGAGTTGGTTTTTGTTTGTGTGCCAACCCCAACTACGCCGCAAGGTCTAGCTGCAGACATGTCTGCAGTTTTCGAAACCGCCCAATGGGTCCAAGTTCCGATGTGTATTCGTTCGACGATATTGCCCGGAACAACGGAGACGCTAATTGCTCAAACCGGCAAGAGCATCGCGTTCAGTCCGGAGTATCTGGGCGAAGCCCCCACCCATCCATGGAGATGCGAACAGAACTGCGGATTCGTAATTGTAGGAGGTACTAACCTAATGGCAGAGCGCGTCTTCAGCGCCTATCGTCCAATGGTGCCTCGCGATTTCCGATTCGTACAGACAGACGCCACCACAGCCGAACTATGCAAATACATGGAAAATTGCTTCTTGGCCACCAAAGTGGCTTTTGTCAATCAGTTTTACGACATCGCGTGCCGCCTTCGCGTTGATTTCGAGCAGTTGCGTGCGCTGTGGTTACTCGATCAAAGGGTAGGATACTCTCACACCACCGTTACACGAGAAAGAGGATTTGGCGGTCGCTGTCTGCCCAAGGACGTTCAGGCCCTGGTTACGCTCATGGGACAGAATGGCTCTGCTCCGCTGCTGGAAGCGGTTTTGGCCTACAACAACGCATTGCGAAGCAAAGATCTACAAAACGCTTCGGCGGCTCCAGCCCCGGCGGTTCCAGTCCCAAGCGATACAAAAAGCCTTGCCCGGGTGCGGACGGCATAGATGGACAATGCGGAATAATCGGATCGTTGAACCCCTGCCACAGCCGTGTTGCTCGCGGCGGGAAGAGCGAAAGACTTGGGATCTCACAACAATAGATTTGAGATGCCTTGTGCAATTTCTGGAACGCAATTTCTGCTGATAATCCGATAAGACGGACGTCAGCCCAGTAGAGGTGCGGCATGCCTGGAGCCTCGGTGACCCCCTCGCCCATTGGAAACCGGCAACGAACCGCCGGACGACGGACGTTTGTCTACGCGATCTGCGGTGACCGGCACGTTGAGCGCGTCAATCTTTCGCTGCGATTTCTGAAGAAGTTTTCTCGATCGGACATAGTGGTCGTCGCCAGCCGCACGAGCTTACCCATCGAACACGAGCAAGTCATCCACCTTCCGGCCGAAGATGCTCTCAATGACCACCAGATGGGGCTGCTGCTCAAGACAAACATACATCGCCTTGTTGGCGACCAGCGGACGCTGGGCTGTTATCTGGACACTGATGTCATCGCGACCAACTGCGAGGTAGATTCGGTTTTTGATGCTGCCCGGGGCCCTTTCGCCTTCGCTCCTGATCATGTGAATTTGCCAACATTCAGCTCTTGGGCGGTCGCTTGTGGTTGCCGGACCTTGCAGTGTCAGCACTTGGTTCAGGCGATCCGCGATACTTTCGGGGTGAGGGTTGACCCGGACTGGCAACATTGGAATGGAGGGGCGTTCGTCTTCTCCAGTGAGGCCGCGCCCCTGCTGGATTGCTGGCATGAGTTTACCCGCCGGATCATCGCGGAGCCCTCCTGGCAAACCCGCGATCAGGGAACCCTGATAGCCGCAGCTTGGAAAATGGGATTGCAGAACGCCCCAACGCTGCCCCGGAAATTTAATTTCATCGTGGATTGCTTCCATGAAGTACCCCTGCAGGAGCGCGGACCGGCCCCGGCTTGCGATCTGCCATGCAATGACTCGTACAGTCTTCGGAACCATAAGACCAAACCGCGGCCTGCTTTCCTCCATTTCATAAACGGCGGCGTGTTGAGGCGAGGCTGGAAGAACTGGGACGAGGCAGAGCAACTGCTGGAAGACGCAACAGCAAGGCGATCCCAGCCTGTCCGTCGCAAGTCAACAAAGAACGGCGCGGTTACAGGCGACAATCGCATCGTTCATAGCTTGTGGATCGGCGAGCGGCTCTCCAAGCTCGAGTTGCTGACCATCCATTCGTTCTTAAGGCACGGCCATGAGTTCCATCTCTGGCTTTACGATGATCTGCAAACCTCGTTGCCGAATAATGTCATCCTGGAGAACGCGGAGGAGATCCTTCCACACACACGGATATTCAAACGACGGGACATTGATCCTGAAACAGGCGTTGGCCGCGACAGTGTTGGTTCGTTTGCCGATCTTTTTCGCTACAAGCTGCTCTTCGAAAGAGGCGGCTGGTGGGCGGATATGGATATTACCTGCCTTCGGCCCTTCGACTTTCAAGCCGATTACGTGTTCCGTCCCCATCGCGTCGGCGTTGTCAACAACATCATCAAATGCCCGCCTCACAGCGTGCTCATGAAAATGACCTACGAACAGGTCGAGCGCGAAGTGAACGAAAACAGCCCCTGGTTGCTTCCTAACCGGATACTGTTTCAAAACATCGTGCGGCTTAAGCTGGACCGGTTCTTGCGTCCCGACATCTGCAACCAGGAGGACTGGTTGCACGCCATCAAACCTCTCATCGACGAGGGTCGTCCCCCTGCCCGAGACTGGTACGCGATCCATTGGATCAATGAAATGTGGCGGACGCTTCAGGCCGATGGCGGCCAGTACAAGGGCCGGCGCTATGTGAACTGCGTTCCTAACAAGGATGATGTTCCGGAACAGGGCACCTTGGGTGGCCTATATCGCGAGTACGGACTGCTGAATCACACGCTGCCGGCTAAGCCTGCGGCATCAGACGCTGTATGGCCGCGGACGGGTGCCGCGCGCCTACTCACGCCGGTGGAGCGCCAACCCGTCTGCCCAGAGCCGGCGGACGAACTTCATATTAATGTTCTCCTGCCGAATCTGGCGTTGGGAGGAGCTGAACGTAGCGTCGTGGAGACGCTTCAAGGTTTGGCCAAGCGTTCACCCACGGCGAAACTTTTCTTAATGGGCGAGGTGGAGCCGAGTTACGACGTCAAGAACACAGGCCGTGCCAAGGTGTTTCGCCTCCACCATCTTGACTACAACGCAAAATTACGTGCGGTTGCGCTGGAGGTCCTTGCCTCTGCGACCCCGGTCCTGTTCACGCATCTGGTCAAGGCGCGGCACCTTCGCGTGCTGTGGAATTGGGGCGTAACAACCATTCCCGTGGTCCAGAATTCGCGCCCTTCCTGGCAGGATGAGCCCTCCGCATTTGACCACACGCGTGTTCCTTTTGTCGTGGCTGTGTCGGAGAATGTGGCGGAGCAACTCCGTGCTGCCGGTTGCCCCAAGCCCGTCGTCACCGTACGCCACGAGATTCAGCGTTGGTTCTCTCTGGAGGAGTTGCGGGCGCGTCGGCGGGAGGTGCGGGAGAAACACGCGATTCCTGACGATACGTTGTTGATAGGGATGGTGGGAGAGTTTAAGTCGCAGAAGGCTTACACACGCGCTGTGCGCGTGCTAGCTGAGGTCCGTCGTCATCACCCTGCCAAGCTGATAATTTTAGGCGGGTGGGACCATGATTGGGGCAATGGCCGGGCAGCCTACACCGCCGCGTGCCGGCAGGCCCTGGACCTGGGAGTGATGCCGGATTTCCTTACCCCAGGGCCCGTGCGCGACCTCGAAAAATATTATGCAGCCTTCGACGTTTTCCTGAACACGAGCGTGTATGAGGGGTTGAGCGTAGCCACCCTAGAGGCTGCGCAGGCAGGCTGCCCGATTGTGTCCGCCGATGCCGGCGGTAACTGCGAAGGCCTCTCCAAAGATGCTGTCATAGTGGAAGATTCCTCTGACATCGGCGCCTACGTTTCCGGCATCGAGAAGGTCCTGGCACGCGGGCGCCAGCCCATTCCAGTACGTCCGCCTGATGCGGACCTTGTCCCGCGGCTGTGGTGCCTGCTTGGCCAGTATGGCCGCCACGAGGATTTGGCCAGAGACAACTCGTGCGCAGGATCTTTATTTCTCACCGACAATCTAAACCTCGGCGGCGCGGCTCGATCCCTGGTCAACCTGCTATGCCGGTTGCCGCGTTCCCTAAAGCCGTGGTTGGGGATCCTCAAGGAGGTCAACCATCAGGCTTTTCTGGATGAATTGGAGAATTCTGGCATACCCACCTTCTCATTGCGCTCTGCCGGATCCTACTTGGATTGCGTGGAACGCATCCTAGCCATGAGGCGCCGACTGGGTGCCCATACCCTCGTTTTCTGGAACGTAGACGCTCGGGTGAAGCTGCTACTCGCTAAGATACTGCCTGCTGGTGGCGTGCGATTAGTGGACGTTAGCCCGGGCCCGTGGCTGTTCGAGGACCTGAAAAACCATGACAGCGTGGCGCAGCGCATGGCCTTGGATTACGCAGCTTACTTCAACCGCCTTGACCATTTCGTCGCCAAATATGCTGGTGGCGCTCCACCTGGTCTGGCACTTGCACCCGGTAAGCTTGCAGTAATTCCCAACGGAGTGCCGGACTTAGCCTCCACCGTGTCACGCCACTCTGAGGTCGATTTACCGCCAGAAGTGTGCAAAAACTTGGTCATCGGGACGTGCTGCCGGATCCTGCCCAGCCGACGCTTCGAGTACTTTGTGGACATGATGGCGGAGATGAACCGCCGCTTGCCGGGAGTGACCATGGTCGTGGTAGGGGCCGCTCATCGTAGACACGAAAAGTACTGGAAGTCGATAATTGAACGCGCACAGTCAGTCGGCGTATCAAATCTCCATTTCGTCGGTCAGCAGGCAGACGTAGTCCCATATCTTCGACTGTTCCGTGTCTTTGTCATGCTCGGCACAGACCACGGTTGCCCCAATGCTTCGCTGGAGGCTATGTCGCTGGGCCTGCCCATAGTAACGGCCCGCCAGGGGGGTACGGCTGAGCAGGTTGAACACGGCGTCAATGGCTTTCTGGTCTCTGAGGATGACCCAAGGGAGATGGCGCACCGCGTGCGCACCCTCTTGACCAATCCGGAGATGCTGCGGCGCTTCGGCCAGGCCAGCAGCAGGATCGCCAAAGAGAAATTCTCCATGGAGCAGATGGTTGAACGTTATGTCGCTTTGTTAAACCTTGGTGCCAGTGAGATGCCCGAGAGGTCGGAAACTACCCAAACAGTCGCGGCGTCTGCCGCCCAGACCATGAAAGAGGAGAGGCAGCCATGCGTAAATTAATTGTGATCTTGCCTGAGAACCGTGATTTCGAGGGAATACTCCGTCTCGAAGACCAGAATGGTCGCCTCGTCGCTGGCCCGTTCGCTGTGTGCGGGCGCGCGGATGGAGAAGTGGCCAGACGGCATGGCAATTCGTCCCGCCATGCGATTTTACCTTTTGGCGACACACCTTTGGGTCGATACCGCATCGCTGGCATTTTGCCCACGGGCCGTAGAACGAATCTGTCGGCGGAACGGTTTGGCCCCTATGGCGTGGTCGTGCTCAAGCCAGCCGCGGGTGAAGCGGCGTTGGCCGATGCCAACGGACGCTTCTGCATCGTTATCCAAGGCGGCAAACTTGGCCCCGGTCGCCGCTTGCGTCCCACCAACGGGTCGTTACGACTGGCTGACAAGGACCAGAAGAGGCTGGTTCGTGCGCTTCGCAGGAGCCAACACTGCGTGTGCGACTGCGTCGGCACATCGGAGCCGGGCACGGGCCGGCCGGTTGCCCGGGGCGCCTCTTACGAGGAAGCCGATCCGCCCTTGGCAGGATCTTTGCTCAGCCTGCCGGTCACGGCCGTGGAAGGCGGCCAATTTTCGCGCGAACCCGGACAGCCTCGGCGTTTTGGGCCACCTTCGTTCCATCTGTCTGCTGGTTCCGGCGGCGGGGGAGCGGGCGCGGGAGGAGGAGGGGGGTACGACACCGACGATAACGATGATGTCGATTTGAGCTTTATATCCACGAGTGAAGGGGGTCAAACGCTTCAAGCCACAGTTCCGGACCCTGAGGGCAGTCAAAGCGGTGCGACCATTGGGACTGGTGTTGATCTCGGCCAACTTTCGGTTGGGCAACTCAATAACTTGGATATCCCAGCCGAGCTGAGAGCTCAATTGGAACCATACGTAGGGTTGCAAGGCACTGAAGCGGAGCAGTTTCTGGCACAACATCCGCTGGAGATCACGCCAGAACAGGCGGAACAATTGGATCGCGCTGTGCTGGATCCTCTCGTGGATAGCGTCAGCGACAACTTCGATCGCGCCTCGACCTCTACATTTTCGAGCCTTCCCCAAGCGGCACAGACCGTGATTGCGGATGTCGCAACTCAATACGGTTCTAACTTATCCCAAGCAACCCCGACTTTTTGGACTGCCGTCACTGAGGGAAGATGGCAGGATGCGGTCAACGAATTGCGCGACTTTGGTGATCGTTACCCGTCGCGGCGCGGCAGAGAGGCAGATCTGTTGCAAGCCGCGATTGATAGCGGGGGACTGCCCGCGGCACCCAATCCGGGGAAAAACTGAAACCGCAGTCGCTGCCGCGTGCCCAGGCGCCGGGAGACGCATTCGAGTAAATCCCACGGTTGAGCAGGCTGAACACGGCGTCAATGGCTTTTTGGTTTCTGAGGATGACCCAAGGGAGATGGCGCACCGGGTCCGCACTCTCTTGACCAATCCGCAGATGCTGCGGCGCTTCGGCCAGGCCAGCAGCAGGATCAACAAAGAGAAATTCCCAATGGATCTGATGGTTGAACGTTATGTCGCTTTGTTGAATCCTGGCGCTAGTGTCATGTGGGCATTTTGGACGGCCTCACCTGGAACACACGTTGTCTCGGCGCAAAAGCAATGACAGACCGCAATGTACTTCTACACGCGATCGAGACTGCATACACCTTTGCAAAACAGAATATTGATCTCTCAGGCTGCTATTACGGCGAGCCATTCCGGAAGGGACCTTTCGTTGATAAGCCCTGCTCGTACTACTTCTTTCTTGCTGGACTGGTTGCGCAATTGCGATGCTCGCGCATTTTGGAGATAGGAACTCACTTTGGAGGCTCCATATTCTCGATGGCGCGGGGAGTCGGATATTCAGGTTTGGTGCAAACGGCAGACGTGATCACGGTCGATGTCAAGGAGAGCAACAGCGAAGCTTTTCGTACCAACGAGTTGGTAATACGTATTTTGGGGGACTGCCTCGATGATGATGTCGTGCAACATGTAACCCAGTCGTTTAGCGGGCCTGTGGATCTAATGTTTATCGATGCCGTACATAACTATGAGCATACAAACCGTTGTCTTCAACGATATTCGCCGCTGGTATCTCCCCGTCTTGTCATTCTGGACGACATTCGGCTGAACCCTTCGATGGAGTCGCTTTGGAAGTACCTTGTGGATACCTGTGGCGATAGAGCAATCGACATTACGGATTATTCTCATCGAGAGAAGAATGTCGGGTTTGGCTTACTGATTTGTGACTCTTTGTTTCGAGCCCCGCAATAATTGTCGGTTAGTTGTCAATCGCACCCCAACGCAGTCTTACGGAAGTTCTTACGTTCCTGTTGCGGAAATTGCGGATTTCGAGGTTTGATCCAAAGCAGCGGAAGTCGATAGCAGCGGGAAAGCGGCAGAGAAGGAAGACCCCTTGCCGAGACAGCTTTGAACAGTGATCGATCCTCTATGCTGTTGCACGATCCACTCGGCAATCGCGAGGCCAATGCCCGCCCCGCCAAGCTCTCGACTTCTAGCCCTGTCGACACGGTAAAAGCGTTTGAAGATTTTGCTTTGCTCCGACTCGGCAATTCCGATGCCTGAATCACGTACCGTGATGATGGCCTTATCGTCGCGTGTTTGCAGTTCCAATTCGATGACGCCGGGCGGCGGCGTGTACTTGACGGCATTGTCGAGCAAGATGGCCAGCAATCTTTGCACGGCGCAGCGGTCAGCTAATACTAGAAGCTCACAATCCGCGAACTCTTGCGTGAACTGCAGATTCCGGGCTTCCACCAGGGGGCACCATTCATTCGCGATTTCTGCGCTTGCCGCACGTAGGTCGATCGGCGTCAGGCGCAAGGTTTCGCGACCGGAATCAGCACGTGCCAGCGACAAAAGTTCTTCCACCAGGGTCGAGGTTCGTTCCGCCTCCAATAGGATGTGTCGTAAAGCTTCGCGGTATTCCGCATCTCCCCTCGACTTCCGGAGGGCGATTTCGGCTTCCGTGCGAATAAGAGAAATCGGTGTTCGCAGCTCGTGGGAAGCATCCGCGGTGAACTGAGTTACGCGCAGAAAGGCGCTTTCGATGCGCGCCAGCATTTCGTTCAATGTGTCCGACAGCCGTTGGAGCTCATCGCCGGTCGTGAGTTTTTCCAGCCGGTCGCCGAGATTGCTCCCGCCGATGTTTCTCGCGGTTCGAGTGAGTGCATCCACTGGCGACAAGGCTTTGCGGCTTAGCCAGTAGCCTCCGGTTGCGGCGGCAAACAACAAGAACGGCGCCAGCATCAAGAGATAACGCCGAAACAGAGACAGCGTCGCAACGATCTGATCGGCAGGAACCCCGGTTTGCACCGTGTAGGAGCGGCCATTCACATCGATTGTTTGCGTAATGAAGCGTAAGGGCTTGTCCGCCAGTTGGACGTTTTGAAACGACCGGCCTTTGATCGCTGCCGGTGCCGCCGGCACAAATTCGCTTTTCTCCAGCGCAGGAGCGCGGAAAATCCAATTCCCTTCCTCATCGTAAATTTGGAGGAAATCGCCGGAGTGCTCCAGATCGTAGGCTTCAGAGGCTTCTTCCCGAAGCTTGGTCACGGTCATGTTTTTTTTCTTCTGCGACTTCAGGAAATTTGTGAGATCGTCGATTTGAGCCGCCAATGCGCCGTCGGCTACCGTGTAAAGTTCCTGTCGCAGAGCGAACCACATAGCCACACCAAACAAAAGCTGCGCGGCGGCAAAAATTGCCAGATACCACAAAGTGAGTCGAGAGCCGATAGAGAGCTTTCTCACGATTCCCCATCCGCGCCGACAACATAGCCGGCGCCGCGCACTGTGTGGATCAGCTTTCGCCGATGATCACAGTCGATTTTCTGTCGCAGCAGCCGCACAAAGGCGTCCAAAGAATTGCTTCCCATTTCCCGGCCGGAAGACGCAATAAGGATCTCACGCGGAACGACTTCCCCGGCGTGCAGCATCAGCCGTTCCAATAACTGGTATTCGGTGCGCGTCAGGCTGATACGCTCCTGGCCGCGATAGACCTCTCGGGTGGAGACGTTTAACCACAAATCGTCAACTCGAAGCTGGGTCTTCCGCGGAGCAACCGCTGCTCGACGCACGGCGCGCAGACGCAGCAGCAGCTCGTCAAAGCAGAACGGCTTCGTCATGTAGTCGTCGGCGCCGAGGTCCAGACCCTGCACGATGTCGGGGACGGAATCTTTCGCCGTCAGCATCAATATGGGCGTGCAATTGTTTGCTGCTCGCATGCTCTTCGCCAGTTCGAATCCGTTCATCTTCGGCATCATCACATCGAGGATCACCACATCGAAGTCGTGCTCTCGAACCATCTGCAGTCCTGCGCTGCCATCGGCGGCGCACGAAACTGTGTGCCCTTCTTCACTCAGCCCCCTGCGGAGCAATTCCAACATTCGACGTTCGTCTTCTATCACCAGCAGTTTCATCGAACACCTAGCGGACTCCGATGTCTCGCGAGAACTGAGCATTAGGGTAAACCGCGAACGCGCTGCGCGAATCGAATCTGAAGAAAAATTAACCCTACTTTAATAATGACTTCACATCCTCCGCCTACTATCGCTCTTCACTCCAATCGACTGAAATTTCCGCTCCCGAGAGCACAGATGTTTGACTGAGTTGCATACCTTCAGAAAATTTCGCTCCTCGGGTGTCGAATCGAGTGCTGGTGGTAAAGGAGCTAAATTCATGAAGCCAAAGCGATCATACTGGACTATCTCCTCTATCTTGAGAACCCCAGTCTTACTCGCCCTATGCGCAGTCTTAGCAACTGCAGCGCTGGCTCAAACCGGGCATGGAACAATCAGCGGACGCGCGGTCGACAGAGAGGCTGCCGTACTCCCGGGCGCGCAAGTGAAGTTGGAGCCGGGGGACATTGTCCTCGCCACCGATGGCCAGGGGGAGTTCAACATCAACGGACTTGCGCCTGGCAACTATACCCTCACTATTTCGTACATTGGCTTTTCATCCTTCACCCAGCAGGTCAAAGTCGCCGCCGGGCAGGTCAGCCATGTCGAAGCCCGCATGAAAGTCTCCGCCCGCAGCGAAGAAGTTACGGTAATTGGTGAGCGCCCACACGGCGAGGCTGAGGCTATCAACCGCGAGCGGACTTCCGACAATATTCTCCAAGTCCTGCCGGCGGATGTGATTACCAGCCTTCCGAACGCGAACATTGCCGATGCTGTTGGCCGCCTGCCCAGCGTGACTTTGGAGCGCGACGAGGGCGAAGGCAAGTACGTGCAGATCCGTGGAACCGAGCCCCGCCTGAATAACCTGACCATCGACGGAGTCAGCGTCCCGTCGCCCGAGGCCGGAGTCCGACAGGTGAAGCTGGACACGATTCCCGCGGACATCGTCGAGTCGGTAGAGGTCAACAAAACGCTGTCCGCTAACCAGGACGGAGACGCCATCGGCGGGTCCGTGAATATCCGCACTAAGACTGCTGGCGAGCTCCCGACCCTGTCCCTGGAAGGGATTGGCGGGTTCACTCCCATCTTGAATACCCGCTACATTTATCAAATGGTTGGAACGGTTGGGCAGCGCTTTGGCAAGAGCAAGCGGTTTGGCGCCCTCTTCTCCGGAAGTTACGACTACAACGGACGTGGCATCAACGACATTGAACCCACGCCCGACCCTGGTTTCGCAAACCCGGTCTATGACAGCATGGACATCCGTGAATACAGGTACAAGCGCACTCGCTACGGCTTTGGCGGTTCGCTGGATTACAAACTCGGAGAGGGATCTGGTCTATATCTCCACTATTTTTATTCTGACTTTAAAGACTACGGGGATAAGTGGGTCTATTCGTTGAATAGCGGAGGCGCTCCCGCGTTCTCGAACTCAAATCGCTTGCCGGATTATGGTATCGGCAACCTGGCAATTGGCGGCAAACACGTTTTCACCAACTCTTGGCTGAGTTGGGAACTCTCGGCCTCGCGCGCGCGTCAGACTGCGGCAGCGGGAAATCCTGGAGACGACTTTCAACCCGTGCCAGGCGGCGCTCTGAGCAATCTCACTTCCTGTGTCAATCTACCGAGCGCCAATATTCACCTGCCGAAATGGGACCCGTCTTGTTTTGGATCCCCAACCTACGATCCGAACCAGTGGACCCTGCTCGATGTCAGCCTTACTTCGGGAAACACATCCCAGATGAACTTGCAGGGAGCCATGTCGTTCGCAAGGAACTACCACGTGGGCTCGCATTCCTCGACCTTCGAGTTCGGTTTTAAGGTGCGGAACGCGCACAAGGGTCAGGACGCCTATTCGCCAGTCTACGACCAGCTCAGTTTCAGCCAGCCCCCTCCGGCTTGTACAGGACTGAACCAATCAAACTGCTCGCCCCTGATGACCCAATTCCTCACCGGACTTTCAGATCCACACTACTATTTCGGAGCGTATCAGATCGGGCCGTTTACCTCCTTCGGCAAGATCACCGGCGATCTGAACAACCTGCTGAATCAGGGAATACTCAGCTACGACAACAGCCAAACTCGCATCGGTTCCGACGCCAGTAACTATGACCTCACCGAGCGTGTTTCGGCGGCTTACGCTATGAACACGATCGAGTTTGGCCGCTTCCGCCTTCAGACCGGCCTGCGCGTTGAGGCCACGCAACTGGATACGCGCGGCTATATAGTCACCAACGACGTGAATGGCAATTACATCTCAACCGCGCCGGCACTCGCCAGTAATTGGTACTGGGATCCCATGCCCAGCGTGCAGTTGCGCTACCGGATCACCGACAACTCCGACCTTCGCGCAGTCTACGGCAGGGGCATCTCCCGGCCGGATCCATATGACACAATTCCCTATGTAACTCTCGATCAGTCCGGGACTCCGCCCAACGTCAGCGTAGGTAATCCCAACCTCAAGCCCGAACACGCTAACAGCTATGACCTACTGTATGAGCATTACTTGAAGCCGTTCGGCGAGATTCAGGGGGGGTTCTTTTACAAGCAACTGAGCGCTCCGATTTATTACATCGACAACCCAAACCTCAGTCCGAGCGATCCGTATTACAACGTATACCCGATGGATCATTTGGCGTACATCATCAACGGCGTCAATGCGAAGCTGTACGGCATGGAGGCAGCTTACATCCAGCACCTGGGCTTCCTGCCCGGAGGGTTGAGCGGATTCGGGATCTCAGCAAACTTTAGCTGGACCGGGTCAAGGGCTGGCACGTTGCCAGTTCGCAGTGACGATCCGGCGCTGCAGCGCCAGGCCCCCGTCACTTGGAATCTCAGTCCGACGTATGATCGAGGCCGGTTCTCGGCGCGTCTTGGCGCCACGTATAACAGCAAGAGCATTTTCCAGTACCAGTGGGAGCAACCAAACGCAACTTGCGAGAACCCGAACATAAACAACTGTGAAGACCCCAGCGATTTCGGTCCGAAGGGCCCGGCAGGCGACATTTATTTGATGGCGCACTTGCAGGTTGACGCACAAGCCAGTTATCGCGTGCGGAAGAGTTTCACTGTGCTTGTGCAGGGGTTGAACCTGACGGATGAAGTGTTTGGTTTCTACAACGGCAGCCCGTGGTACGTCATCCAGCGCGAGTACTACCGGCCGACCTATTCCTTCGGCTTGCGCTGGGAGCCCCGCAGAGAATAACGACGCAGCGAGTAATCGCAGCGAGTAATCAAGGAGCGGAGCACTTACGAGTCCGCGCTTTTTCCGGCGAACTTCAGCTTTGCCGCGTGCGGTCACTCTGCAAAGCGCATGTTCGAGCATGGCCACGGTATAAAATAAGGAGCCTCACTCAGATGAAGAAGAAGGACTGTGATCTATCCTCCAGGAAACTCACACTTTTTGTAGCCGTTTTTGCCTTGGGATTCGCTCTTGTAAGTCCCTCCGTTGCCGCAGCCAAGGGTTTTGCTATCACGAAGAAGATTCCTGTTCCCGGCCAGGGCAGCTGGGACTATCTGGCCGTCGACGAGGGCGCGCGCCGCTTGTACGTTTCCCATGGAACCCAGGTCGAAGTGATGGATGTCGATTCGGGGGCAATCGTCGGTAAGATCGAGAACACCCCCGGCGTGCATGGCATCGCGATCGCTGCGGAACTGGGACGTGGGTTCGTCAGCGATGGCCAATCCTCTGCGGTTACGATCTTTGATTTGAGAACGTTGAAAACGATTGCGGAGGTCCCGGTCGGCAAGAAACCGGACGCGATCATTTACGACCCTGCAACGTCGAGAGTCTTCGCATTCAATGGCGATAGCAGTAGCGCCACTGCCATCGAGGCGGCGACCGGGAAAGTGGCGGGAACAGTCGATCTCGGCGGTGGTCCCGAATTTGCCGTGGCCGATGGTTCGGGATATATCTACAATAATCTGGAAGATGCGAGCGTGGTCCTGAAGATCAATGCGCGATCCCTGAAGGTGGAGCAGCGCTGGCCGACCGCGCCTTGCGCTTCGCCGTCGAGCATCGCGATGGACCGGTCGAATCGGAGATTGTTCATCGGTTGCCGCAGTAAGGTGATGGCGGTTATGAATGCGGACACCGGCAAAGTGGTCGCTACGCTCCCCATCGGCGACCACGTGGACGCCACCGCCTTTGATCCTGACTCGCGGCTTATTTTTAATTCCAACGGCGAAGGCACAATCACGGTGATTCATGAGGACAGCCCGGACAAATACTCCGCAGTCGAAACCGTGAAGACGTTACCCAAGGCGAAGACCATGGCCCTCGACCCTAAAACCCATCAACTCTTCCTGTCGACGGCGGAGGCGGGACAATTCGAGGTGCTGGTGGTGGGAAGATAGCGGAGCTGTCTTCGTCGAGGACTTAATTATGCGTCATAAGACGAGGTTCAGCGTTAGTTGCCGGCAAGAACCACGATCACAGGCAGCAGGACAGAAGTAGGCAGACTATGCGCTTTCTGTTTGCAAAAATCTTAGTTGCGAGCCTTCTGTGTTTGACCGCAGCAAAGGCCGCTTATTCTCAGACGAATGAATACAACGATCGCGAAGATGGCGTCTCGTTCCAGTTGCCAAATGGCTGGAGATGGGCGGGCCCGGACCGCTGGGGAGAGCAGCAGAGCACCTTGACGTTGCGAGAGCCGGAGACGCACCAGGAAGTCATGCTGTATGTGCAGATTCTCGGCACTCCGGAGATCATTTCCGCAGAGGCGATGAACCGAAAACTCTTGCGGGGAGCGAAGTACAAAGTACGCCAGCGGATTCGGGAAGGGCACGCAGATTACCATCTTCGCGAAAATAGCTACGAACTACGTTCGATAAACGGACGTTCAGCCCTGACCTGGGTTGCGGAGTTCACGGATCATGGCCAGAACATGGTGGAGTATCTCACGCGGGTTCGCAGCGAGAGTACCAACGCTCTGTTCTACGTTAAGTTACCCGCCGAGCATCTCGATGATTTCAAGGGACGGCTTGATCCCATCATCGAGACTCTGCAGATCCGCTAGCATTCTCCATCGCAGACTGGATTTGCACTCGAATCGTGTAACTGTGAAGAGCGATTGTGGGGGAAGTTACAAACTAGGGAGCCGGTATAGATGAAACTTATCCACAGACTATCGATGATTGCCCTTCTCGGCTGCACTGCCTGCACGCACTCAAACTCTCAAACTTCGTCACCGCCGCAGCCAGTGGAATTGCGGCTGCAAGTGAGCCCGCCCTTCCATTTCGTCGTGTATGGAGATTCGCGCTTCCATGATCCGAGGGACACGGAAGCGGCGAATCCCGCGGCGCGGCAGGCGCTGGTGCAGGCCATAGCGAAGACCGATCCTGCGTTTATCTCTTTCGGCGGGGACATCGTCTACAACGGCTACGACAAAGACGACTGGAAAGTCTTCGATACGGAAACCGCGGTCTGGCGCGAGAAAAAGATTCCGGTATACCCCGCATTGGGCAACCATGATCTGCACGGCAGTGAGAAGGTTGCACTGGGCAACTACTTCGAACGCTTTCCGGACCTGAGGAATTGCGTTTATTATTCCGTCCGCGCCGCCAATACGCTGATGCTGGTGCTGGACAGCGCTCTCGACGAAACCTCCGGCCCACAGGGGCAATGGCTCACGGAGAAGTTAGATCATCTTCCCGCCGACGTGGACTTTGTTCTAATCGTTCTTCATCATCCTCCTTACACCAGTTCGTCAGATGCCAAGAAATTCGGCGGAGGTCACTCCGCTCGCCCGCAGGAGTTGGAGCTTGCCAAGATGCTGGAAACGCGGCAGCAGAATCTTCGCGCCCGCATCGTCGTCTTCTCCGCACATGTGCATAACTACGAACGCCATGAGCACGGTGGCATCACTTACTTCGTGACCGGGGGAGCGGGAGCGCACGCTTATCCCATTGAACGTGCCAAGGACGATCCCTTCCAGAGTAAGGAAGTGAACTATCACTATCTGCAGGTGGAAGACGATCAGGGCAAACTGAAGATCACGATGAACCGCTTGGATTTGACCAGTGGCACCACTGTGTGGACGCAACCTGATTCGGTCACGATTTCGGTACCGACGGCGAAAGTTGCAGCGCAAGGCAAGTAGTTTTCTGCCTGGACTGTGCGTGCGATTGACGGGGTGATCTGTGCTAGAGTTGTGGCGTCCGGCGCTTCTTCGGACCGGAGGATCTTTCATGCTCCGACCCGTTGTCGTACTCGCCTCGTTTCTGCTCACCGCGACTCAGTTGTTCAGCCAACAAGCCGTTAGTCAGCAACTGCCTCAACCCAGCGTCCAACCCGCGCCCGCGGTTACCGAGAATCGCACCTCGCTCCAGCCGCAAGAATTGGCAAAGCTCACTGCCCGGACAGATTTAGTTCTAGTGCCCGTTGTGGTTACGGATAAATCCGGGAAACACGTGTCGGGCCTTCAGAAAGAAGTCTTCCGCATCGAAGAGAACGGGAGTGCTCGCAGCATCTCTGTCTTCGAAGAAACCAAGACCGAAAAGCTGGCCGCCGGCGGCAAGCACGCCTCGGTGGATGGTTACTCCAACTTTGTCCCCGGTGACGGACATCCTTGGCGGCTAACCACCATTGTCCTCGACATGATCAATACTCCCTGGATGAGGCAGTTGGAAGCCAGGAAACAGCTCATCGATTACCTGCTCCGCACCGCGTCGCACGACGAACCCATGGCGATTTTCGGCCTCAATGGCAGCGGCCTTCATCAACTGCATCCATTCACCACGGACACTAAAGTGTTGATCGAGGCTCTACGAAAGTTAAAGCTCTCGCTAAGTGCGGAGGAGGGCACTCAGACCCCGGAGCAATTTACCGACGATCCCTCGGAAGAACAACAAGCCTCGGACGAAGAAATGTTGATGAGCGATTTCATGCAGGATCTCAGCGACACGCTCACCGCTAATTACCAACGTGTCGCGACTCGTGAGACGCTGGTTGCCATGACGCAATTGACGCATGCGCTGCAGGCGATACCGGGCCGCAAAACGCTGACTTGGGCCAGCGCCGGATTTCCCTTCACCATCGACGACCCGCAATCCTTCGCGCGTCAGGGCGATGACCTGTTCGGCGAATACCAGGAAGCCTGGCGCGGCCTCAATTCCGCGAATATCGCCGTATATCCCGTCGATTTAAACGCGCTTGATTTCAGTACGAGAAACTTGCCGAGTGCAAATTCCGGTGTCTCCTCCACCCAACTCAACAATATTCAAGGCAAGAATGGCCTGAAATCGGCGCTGAGGCTGCCTTATGACAAGTTTTTGCAGCAACAGATGACCCTGCACGCTTTCGCCGACGCCACCGGCGGCCGGGCCTGCGTCACGGTAAACGAATTGGAAAAGTGTTTCGCGGAAGCCGTAGATGATTCTCGCGACTATTATCTCCTTGGCTACTATCTTGGGGATGACAGACGGCCAGGATGGCGCAAACTCAAAGTAAATGTTGCGGGCGACGGTCTCCGGGTGCGCTACCGCAGCGGATTCTACGTCACGCCAAAAATGGAGGAGTCCGCCAATGTCCGTCGAAAAGCGCTAGCTGATGCTCTCGCCTCGCCTGTCCAATATACCGGTTTGCGGCTCACCGCCCGCCTCTTGCCTCCCTCAACCGATATAGCACCGCCAGCTTCCGGCGCCGGGAACAAAAGGTCTGCGGAATTCATGCTCGGGGTGATGGGCAGTTCCATAATGATCGACCGCGAAAAAGGAAATGCGATTGATTTGGAGGTTATCACTCTCGCATTCGACAATAACCGCAAAAGCGTTGCCACTACTTCGCAGGCTATCGCCACCGGACTCAAACCAGAAAGGGTTCAGCACATCCTGCAAACGGGCATCGGAGTTCCCGAGAAGCTGGATCTCACTCCCGGCAAGTATGAAGTGAAATTCGCGGTCCGTGACAACTTCACTGGAATGCTTGGCACCGTCAGCGTCCCCATCGAACTAAACTAAAAGACTATTGCCACGCGGGTTTCTGCGCTTGTGGGAAGCGGTGATCAGGGTTCCAAGGAGGATGGTTGGCAAACTGGAAACTGGCCGACTACTCCATTATGACCACCTAAACCACTCGAACACGGCATAACTGCCTTGAGCGGCTGAGATGTCCGAGAACTGGAACACTTTGAGGAATCGCGCTGGGGAGAACAGCTAGTCGTGCAGGACTATATTGAGCAGCGAGCTGTGAACCTGCAGCCCGCCTTCTACTCCTCCTGCATAGTGAATGAATCCCAGCTTCCTAAACCGGTTCATGAAGAAGCTGACTCGCGAACGAGTGGTCCCAACCATGTGGGCCAGGGTTTCCTGACTGATCTTGGGGACTACGGTTTCAGGAATGCCCTCCTTGCCGAAATGAGCCAGCAATAAAAGAACGCGCGCCAGCCTCTTTTCACTGGAGTTGAACAGTTGGTCGACCAGATCCTCTTCGTAACGGATGTTACGCGCCAGCAAATACGCCACGAACATGTCGGAAAACGCGTGTTCGCGGTGCAGGGCGTCCATCATCGCCTTCTTGTCCACGCGCAGAAGTTCGCAATCCGTCATGGCGGCCGCGGAGCCCATACGCTGAAGCTGACCCGCCAGTGAACCCTCACCAAAAAAGTTCCCCTCACCCACTATGGCGATCGTAGCTTCCTTGCCCACCTTGGATACGACGGTGAGCTTCACTTTGCCTTTTTGGAGGTAGAAGACGGCGTCCGCCGCGTCCCCTTGCGCAAAGATCATTTCCTTCTTCGGAACAGACAGGATCTTCCGGCCGTCGCCAATCGTCGCCAGGAAAGTGTCGGGGTCGAATCCGCGGGTTGGAGTAGCTGCTGCAGACGACCTCATAATATGGAGATTATAAGACGAACGGACTTCCGGAAGTGAGCTATTCTGCACAGTATTTCAGGAGGAAGTAAACGAATCTGTTGATAGCTCAAGAGAACAGTTGATCCGCTAAATTCACTGTTGCTGATCGTCCTAACTGCGCTCACGCGGGCCTAATCGCATAGGCTCCTTTGGAGGATTCATGCCACCAACCGTCCAAGTCGGCGCAATTCTGACCAATGAGTCGTCTCTGATGATGTAGTCCTTCGGGCTGGAGACTGCGCCTTGCTCGGGGAGCTGGAGCCTAGTCAAGGGGCTGGATGGCTTCGCCCTTGATCGCAAGATCCATGCCGCAGGATGGAACTTCTTTTTCATGGCGGCTGAAATCAAGGTGATGTTTCTTGGCGCCCTCGGAGCGAAGAAGATCCAGAACGCATTGCAGAAGGTCTTCGGGAAGGTAAGGCAACAACACTTCAATGGCATCGAGGTCACGGGAATTGTTGCGAAACGTTTTCTGGGTGTCCCCTATGCCGTCGTTACAGCACACTCGCGACACGTCCAGCAGAGCCGCTACCTGGATAGCATCGCGGCCCGGCGCGCGTCGCAGCACAACGCAGAATCGGCCAGAGGCTGAACCCGTTTCCACAAGGCGGAGGACGAATTTATGGCACTTAACGGAAATCAAAGTCTCGACCACATTCTTGAGTCTGCCATCAAACACCTTCAGCATTGAAGTACGGGGGAAGGGGGCTAAGCGAAAATCTCGTTCACCTTCTCACGCACATGCTGGCTGCGTGATGGTTTCAGATAGCGCATCGTGCTCTCCATGTCGGAATGGCCGAGCCATTGTTGAACAGTGCGCAGATCGACACCGGCCCACAGACACCGGGTCGCGAACGTCGCTCGGAATTTGTGCAGCCAGAAGTTCTCTGGATCAAGCTGCGCGCGTTCGGCCACAGCTTTCAAGCTATCGAGGAAATTGAGCTTTGGGTTGCACCCTGACGTAGGGAATAACAGATTGCAGTTTTTGTTTGCCTTGACCTTCCACGCTTTCAGATTCTTCACGAGCCTCGTAGGAATAGGAATCTCGCGTTCCTTGTACGCCTTCGGGGTCCATCCCCTGTCCGGCTTGTGGGTAACGCGAACAATTGACCCGGCGAGGTTGATGTCCCTCCACTCGGTATACATCACTTCCTGCTCGCGCTCACCCGTCATCAGAAAGAATTCATACCAAAACCGTTCTTCCGCGTCACAGATGGCGAACAGCTTATCGAGTTCTTCCTGTTCATAAACCTCTGGTTCCTCTTCGGTGTAGCGCGGCCAGTCATTTTTCCCCGCGAGTCCACGAATCCCCTGCGCCTTTAGGAAGGTCATAACATTCGAAAATTTATTCCAGCAACTCCGCTGGGACTGCTCCTTGTCGTCCCGCAAGAATGCCGCGAACTTCAGTAGATCCTTTCGATCGAGGTCCTCCAGGCAGAACTTCGGGCAGCTTTCTTGGAAATATTCGAGAGCCGTTGAGTATGCGGAATGGGTCTTTGGTTTCTTTGTGAGCTTTATTTCAGCGAGGTAGTCTGCAATGGTCCTTGGAAGCGATCTGCGACCGTCCTGGGCACAGGGAGAAACTACGGTGACGCCGCTGTTGACAGCGTTGAGTTCTGCCTCTTTACGATGTCTCTTGGACGCGGCCTCAGCCACGTCCTTGCCTACCGACACCCGAACTCGCCGGACGCCATCCCGCCACTCCAGGTAGTACGCACCCTCGGGGTGCACTTCCTGTTTTCCATCGACGAAGACGTAATTGGGCCTGATCCGGCCATTGGCTGCGAGAACGACTGGGCAGTAGCGAAGGCCGCTTTCGGTCTTCACCCTTTTGGTGAGATTGACTTGCCGGTTCACGTGAGCTACCTCATTTCGGTATCACTCACGGTATCACGGCATGTCAAATATAACAAAACAAAAGAACTGGCGGAGAGAGTGGGATTCGAACCCACGTTACCCTTTCGAGTAAACACGCTTTCCAAGCGTGCGCCTTCAGCCACTCGGCCATCTCTCCGGCTAGAACTGGAAGGAAAACTTGCTTCGGCAACGCTTGTTGCCTCGCCGAGTCAGCGAGGGTTGCGCCTACTGGGCTTGTTTGTATTCTATGGGTGATGGGCGCACCCGCGCAAATCGGAAAACCATTTGAAGCGGTAGTGAGCGGAAGGCGCCGGGTTAGGAAGGCTTTCCTTGCGCGGGTGAATTGAGAGTGGCTGAACCTGAAGCAGCGGGCACACTGGACGCAACTGCAGCCGCCGAAGCGCTTGCCGCGACACCACCGGGTGCTACAGAATTGGCGGCGCTGCTCGTCTCGGGGGCGCGTGCCGGAACTGGAGGCGGCTTGACGCCATCGACGACGTGATGGCTCAGGCAATAGAGAGCGAGTTCCAGGCGATCGGCGACTCCCAGTTTGTCATACACTTTGCGCAGATAGTTCTTTACGACCTGCTCGGTGGTCCCCACGCGAACCGCAATCTCTTTATTCTTCATGCCCTGCGTAACGCAGGAAACGATCAGGGTTTCCTTGGGTGTGAGCTGGACTTTCGGGCGCGCACCGGAGGGCCGCAGATTGTGGCCGCGAAACGCTTCCATCACCCAATGAACCGCTTGATTCTCCAGCCAGGGTTCGCCGCCGGCAACTTTGCGCAGGCAATCGACCAGCACCTCCGGTTCAACTTCGCGCGATAGAATGCCGTGCGCTCCCCGGCGGAAGAGATCCAGCGTAAGTTGCTCGTCCGACGCGGGCGTGACCACAACAATCTTCAGTTGCGGCGCCTGGCGCAGAAGTTCGGTCACCGCTTCCACTGGATTGAGCGCCAGCGCCGACTCAAAGATCAGAACATCCGCGGAAAATTTTGTCACCGCCGATTGCGTCTGGGGAAGCGTCTCTGCCTGGCCCACAACTCGTATATCGTCTTCGAGCGCGAAGATCTTGCGCAGGCCGGCGCGGTAGATCGCCTGGGAGTCGGCCAGGATCACGCGAATCAGTTGGGACGAGCTGCCATCCTCGTGAGTCCCGTGATTTTCGCCGACGCTGACCGTGCTGGCCATCAGTTTCCTTCCGCCTTATGCCCGCTCGAAATGGTATTCGTCAATCACAACCCCCACGCCGCGACGCCCCTTATCCTCAAAGCTGCGCACCACACGGCCATGGCAGTCGATCTGTACATTACAACGGGAACCCACGACATCGCCCGGAAGCATGATCGTGAAATCCACCAACGAACCCACGGGAACGTCGCGATCCATGGCAAACAGAACACCGTTGGCAGAGATGTTTTGCGTTTCCGCTAAACATGCGCCGGTCTGCGATTTCAACTCCACCGGCAAATGCAGCGGAAACCGCGGCGCACTCTGCATTTCGGCATAGTGCTTGATCGCAGTCCGCTGCTGCGATTCCTCCGTCAATTGCTGCTCTGCCGCTTCGCCGGGCACTGTTTCTGAAGAACCTTCCTTCCAGGGCGCTAATGCGCATCCGGATTTCTGCGGAACTTATGGGCAGCGTACACCCAGGAATCAGCCTCGCAAAGTTACGGAAGTCATGGAACGATGGGACGTTAACTGCTTGAGGATGAGAGGATTACAACCAATCGACCGCCTGATCGCAACCCATGGAAGCGCTGCCGGGCGGGCCGCTCCGGGCTTCAGAACCGGGTCACTTCCGTGAAGTTAAAATCGCGGATCTTCATGGCTGGCACGACCATGTCAAACGATTCTTCGCCGCAGGAACGCACGGGCACGCTGATGGCCTCGACGCTCGACAGCATCTGGATCAGGCTTTGGTTGAAACGGAAGTTGCGCACGCCTTGCTGGACTCGCCCGTCCTGCACGAGAAACGTGCCGTCGCGGGTCATGCCGGTGACGATCTTTTCGTAGGGATCGACTTCGCGGATGTACCACAGCCGCGTCACCAGCACGCCACGCTCGGTGGAGGCAATCATTTCAGCGAGGGTTTGCGGATTTTGCGGCGTTGCGAAGACAATGTTGAGCGGCGACTCGCCCAGTTCGTTGGGCAGCGCAAAGCCGTGGCCGGTGGCCTCGATAGGGCCGGCGTTGTCCTTGTACTCCGAGCGCTTCATACACTCGGCGGTGGCCCGCGCATAGACAACCCGGTTGACGACTCCGTTCTCAACCAGCAGCACCGGCCGCCGCGCCATGCCTTCCCCATCGTAGGGAGCCCCGGTCTGCAGCGGATGTGCGACGTCGTCCCAAATCGTGATGTTCTCGCCAAACAGTTTGCTGCCAATGCGGCCGCTGAGAAAGGAACGCTGGTCGAGGATCGCCATCCCGGAATAATCGGCGAACATGAAGCCCACGCTGTCGAGCACGGCGGCGGGCTCCAGGATCACGGTGTACTTCCCGGCTGGAATCTCGGCGGGATGGGTGGAGTCGATTGCTTTCTTCGCCGCAACTTCCGCCAGCAGGAGCGGATCGAGGTTGGCCACATCCGGCGAATTAGCCTTCTGCCATCCGGAAGAATCGGCGGCCAGCATGGTGATTGAAATTTCCGCCAGCGTTTGCGCGTGCCATCGGCTCAGCCCGCGCGAGTTGAAAAGGCCCTCCACGGATTCTGAACTGGAAAAAATTCCGGCGCTTGTGAGTTTATGTTTCTGTGCGACGCCGACAATTTTCCTTACTCCGTCGGCACGAAGCTGCGGTGTGATGGCCGCAGTCTGTTCGAAATGCCGTTTCGGCCCAGCTCGTGTGGGGACGGGCGGCTCGTGGGCCTGCCCTGAGCCCAGCCGAAGGGTCTCGCCGTCTGCTTCCCGAGAATCCGGCATCGGCAACAGATCCGGATCGGGATGCTGCACCCTGGCCAGCGCCTCCGACGACTGAACCACTCGGCGCAGGCTGTCGTCATCGAACTTGTTTGTGAAAGCGCGAGCCGTACGTCCGCCAAAGACCGTCCGCACGGAGACAACATGGTTCTCGTCTTCAACATTTTGATGAATCGTATTGTTCGCAAAGCGCGTAAGCGCAAAGCGCCCCCCAGAAATGAGCACCTCAGTCTCATCGGCAGTCGAGAATTTTCGAATACGATCGAAGATGTCGGCGGCTTGGTCCTTCGTTAGCATTCAGCACTCAGCGCAGTTGGCAGTTAGCAATTGGCAATTAGCAAGTGGTGGCAAACCGATCAGAGCTTACTTTCTGCAGCAACGAGGTCAACATCCTTCTTGCCTCGGTGAGGCTCTGGTCCATTCGCCGATAGTCCTCATCCGATAAGTAACTTAGGTCTCTCGCCAGCAAAAGGTGATAGTCCAGTTCGCTGGCAGATCCCGACGCTATGTAGAGAAACCGGGTGAAGCTCGTTATTCCCCTGTTTGCCGCAGCCCTCTGCGATATTAGCTCCCATTGAGGCACTGCACCTGCGCATTTGACTCGTGAGTCCGTACACTTCTTCCCGCGGAAACCGCGCCGTAACTTTGTAAATGTCCAGAGTCAAAAAGTGAACTTTCTCCCAAACCTTAAGCCGTCGAAAGTCTTTCATCATGCACCTCGCCTAGGTGCTAAGGCTAATTGCCAACTGCTAATTGCTTCCGTGACATCCGTCACATGCCGCGATAGGCGCTTCCCACCTTGATTCCCCGAAAGCGCGATGGCGCCGCTCCGTGGCCCGTCCCCATCACCTGTTGCGGCTGGCCTTTGCCGCAGTTCGGCGTGCCCCAAAGAGTCCACTCATTGCGGGAACAGGTGGCGTCCAGGGCATTCCAGAACTCAGTCGTGATGCCGGAGTAGGACGGGTTCTTCACCATGCGCACCCGCTTGCCGTGTTTGATCTCCCAGCCAATCTCGCAGCCGAATTGAAAGTTATAGCGCTTGTCGTCGATCGACCAGGAGCGGTTCGTTTGCATCAGAATGCCGTGGTCGGTGGAGGCGATCAGTTGCTCCATGCTCAGCGGCTTCTGGCCGGGGAGCAGGCTGACGTTGGTCATGCGGATCATGGGCAGACGATTCCAGCCCTCGGCGCGTAGCGTTCCGCCCGAGCGATTCTCTCCGATGGCGTGCGCGGTCTCGCGCGAGCTGAGGTAGCCGGTAAACAAGCCATTGGTGATGATCGGCGTACATTGCGCGGGAACGCCCTCGTCGTCGAAACCAAAAGTTCCAAGGCCCGGTCCGTGCTCCTGGCGCGCGTCCGCGACCACGTTCACCATCTCGCTGCCGTAGCGCAGCGTGCGCAGCTTATCGAGGGTCAAGAACGAAGTGCCGGCAAAATTCGCCTCCATGCCCAGCACGCGATCGAGTTCGATGGGATGCCCGATGGATTCATGAATCTGCAGTCCGAGTTGAGAACTGTCGAGAATAATGTCGAACGCACCTTCAGGACATTGATCGGCATGATGCAAAGCAACGGCTTCCTCTGCGATGCGGCGGGCGTTCTCGACGAGTTTCAACACTTCGATCAACTCGTAGCCCTTGTTCTGCCACTGCCCGCCATAAGAATTGGGGTAAGACCGTTTCTGAATCTCGTTTCCGGCGAACGCGTACGCGGCGTAGCCCGCGCCTGCGGAATACTTGGTCTGATGGATGTCGCTTCCCTCCGACGATATAAACCATTGCTCCTCGCGATTGAAGTTGAGGTTGGTTTCGGCCAGGGTAATGCCAGCAACCGCGCGCAGTTCGGAGTCGATGTTCAGCAACAGCGCAATATTTTGCTCGACCGAGATTGAAAACGGATCGATGACATGCGGCGTAGTCCACTCGGCGGTCACGGGTTTTTCCAGAGCGAGACAGACGTCCTGCTGCTTCACGTGCGCCGAGGCGCGCGCAATTTCTACCGCGCGGGCGGCCATAGATTCAACCCCGGAGCGCGACAAATCTTCGGAAGCGGCGAATCCCCACGCGCCGTCGGCAATCACGCGTACGCCCATGCCGGCAGATTCGGCATCGGACGCACCCCCCACTTTGCCGTTCTTCGTCGTAAGCGCACGGCTCCTCTGGCTGACAATACGCGCATCGGCATAACTCGCTCCGCGCATCGTCGCGACGTTCAAGGCCCAATCGGCAATTTGCTTCATGCGGAAATTCAAATTTACCACGGCGATACCCTGCGGCCGCGCTCAGGGCAGGCTCCGACACGGGGTAAGGCAATCGGGAATGTCTTACCGCACAGTGCTCCTACGGCGTGGCGCGCGCCACATCCAGCGCTTTCCTCACCGCCAGCAATTCCTTCAACACCTCGCGCAGCTTGGTTGACTCCAGCGCATTCGCTCCGTCGGACTTCGCCTCTTTGGGATTGTCGTGCACTTCCAGGAAGACGCCATCCACACCCGCGGCGACCGCGGCACGCGCCAGCACCGGAATAAACTCAGGTTGGCCGCCACTAACGGCGACCGCGGGGCCACGGTCGTCGGCTTGCGCCGAAGGCAGCTGGACAGAATGCGTCGCGTCGAAAACCACGGGCGCGAATTTGCGCATGATGGAGAGCGAGCGCATGTCCACCACCAGGTTGTTATAACCGAAGCTCGTGCCGCGCTCCGTGAGAAAGACTTGCGCGTTGCCCGCCTCGCGGCACTTTTCTACCGCGTGCCGCATGTCCCAGGGCGAAACGAACTGTCCTTTTTTGATGTTGACCGCCCGCCCGCTGAGCGCCGCCGCGACCACGAGGTCGGTTTGGCGGCATAGAAACGCGGGGATCTGCAGCACGTCAACTACTTCCGCGGCCTTGGCCACATCCGCCACTTCGTGGACATCGGTGAGCACCGGTAGCTGAATCTCATCTTTGATCTTTTTCAGAATGCGCAGGCCTTCCTTTAACCCAGGCCCGCGAAAGCTGCGAATAGAAGTACGGTTGGCTTTGTCGTAGCTGGCTTTGAAGATGAACGGAAACCCGAGCGCCCGCGTCACGCCCTTGATGATCTCGGCCATGCGAATGGCGTGTGCTTCGCTCTCGATCACGCAGGGGCCGGCTATGAGGAAGAGATCCCCCGAGCCGATGCGGATGTCGCCGATTTGGAATTGAGCCGCTTTCACAGACAAAACCCCGCAAAGGTCCCTGAGGACTACCGCAGAAATTGCGCGACCTCCTCGAGGTCATTTGAGTCGATGGTGGACAACTCCATTAAACGGTATAGGCGCCCACCGATTCCATATACTTGGACTCTGGCTGGGATGATGAGGTCGTAAGTGATATAAACACGGCTGCCCCTAAGTACAACAATCTGCTCCCTCCAGAGTTCGCAAACATCCACCAGAACGGACAAGAGCGACGGGGTCATTGCCGCATAGTCGGCATATTGGCCATCCCTTAGGTTAAATTTCCCATCCGCAAAGACGGCGACTAAGCACAGCTGCCGATACGTCAGTTCTTGCGCAATCCGGGTAAGCTGATGGGCCTCACCCACGTCGATCTCTTCTTCGAAAGGAAGGTTGCCAAGCAAGTTCGCGTAAAGATTGAGCTTTTTCTCTTGGGGGTCGCGCTGTACGGCAAGGACGAGCGCTTCGCAAAGCTCCTTTGCAGAGTCTCGCTTCGCTTCGGTGCCAGCCAGCCTCGGATTCTGTTCCTTGCCGCGCATCATGTTTTCGCTCGTCTTATTCACAGCCAACGCGAGCACGGCACCAACGCGGACTTGTTCGCGGGGGCTCAGATAGCGCCGATGAAAATCGAGGCCGACGCGCAGCAGGCTCCTGGCGATGAGCGGGCCTGCTGCTCCCCCAGCTATCGCCCCCGGCAGGTTACCCCCGACAAGCCCAATAGCGCCCCCGATTGCACCACCAGCAATGTCGGCGCCCCAACGGAGCAACTCCTCGAAAGAGCTAAACTCGTTGGGATCTATATCGAGTGTCTTATCTGTCAATGTCTTCCCACTTTTTCCGGACGGTGAAACATCTCCACCGCGGCAACTTCTTTCTCTGCCCGCCGCTTCGAGCCGTGCTCATACGAAGCGGCGATGAACGCGCTGAACAGCGGATGCGGCTCCAGCGGCTTCGACCTGAACTCGGGATGGAACTGGCATCCGATGAAATGCGGATGATCCGGCAGTTCCACCATTTCCACGTAAGTGCCGTCGGGTGTCGAACCAGAGATTCGCAGCCCCGCAGCCACCATCGGCTCTTCGTACTCGCGATTGAATTCGTAGCGATGGCGGTGGCGCTCGCTGATCTCGAGTTTGCCGTAGATCTTGTGCGCCAGGGTACCGGGCTCGAATCTTGCAAGTCCATGCGCCCAGGCGCATGGTGCCGCCCAGTTCTTCCACGCCGCGCAACTCGCGCAGCTTGTAGATCACGCGATGCGGTGTCGCCTGATCGAACTCGCTCGAATTCGCCTCCGCCAGTCCAACCACGTTGCGGGCAAACTCCACACAGGCGGTCTGCATTCCGAGGCAAATCCCGAAGTAAGGAACCTTGTTCTCGCGGGCATAACGAATCGCAATCAGCATCCCCTCGATGCCCCGCTTGCCAAAACCGCCCGGAACCAGAATCCCATCGTAATCCTCGAGCTGCGCTTTGTAGCTGTCGTCGCCGGTTTCCAGCCCTTCGGCCTCAATCCAGTTCAACTGAAGTTTCAGATTATGCGCCAGCGCACCGTGCACCAGCGCTTCCTTCAGCGACTTGTAAGAATCCTCATACTCGACATACTTGCCGACAATGCCAATCGTCACCGTGTCTTTCGGGTTGTACACGCGATGCACAATGTCTTCCCATTTGGAAAGGTCCCGGTCCTTCGCTTCCATGCGCAAATATTTCAGGACCAGCGTGTCCACGCCTTCGTTGGCAAACACCAGCGGCACTTCATACACGGAAGCCACGTCCTTGGCCGTGATCACGGCTTCTTCCTGCACGTTGCAGAAGAGTGCAATCTTCGACTTAAGCTCTTTCGCAAGGAAGCGGTCGGTGCGGCAGAGCAAAATGTCGGGCTGAATTCCGATGCTCAGCAGTTCCTTCACCGAGTGCTGCGTGGGCTTGGTCTTTAATTCTTGCGCCGCGGCGATGAACGGCACCAGCGTTACGTGGACAAACAGCGTGTCCTCGCGGCCGAGTTCCTGGCGCATCTGCCGGATCGCTTCCATAAACGGCAGCGACTCAATGTCGCCCACCGTGCCGCCAATTTCTACGATGGCCACGTCCACATCCTGCGCCACCTTCTTCATCGCCGCTTTTATTTCGTTGGTCACGTGCGGAATCACCTGCACCGTCTTACCCAGATAATCGCCGCGCCGCTCTTTGGCGATGATCTGCTCGTAGAGCCGGCCCGTGGTCCAGTTGTTGTCGCGGGAAAGCTTGGCGTGGGTGAAACGTTCGTAGTGGCCCAGGTCGAGATCGGTTTCGGCGCCGTCGTCGGTCACGAAAACTTCGCCGTGCTGAAACGGCGACATCGTCCCTGGATCGACGTTCAGGTAAGGATCAAACTTCATCAGGTTGACTTTCAGCCCGCGGCTCTCCAGAAGACAGCCGATAGAGGCCGCAGCCAGCCCCTTGCCCAGAGAAGACACAACTCCGCCCGTTACAAAGATGTACTTCGCTGGCATCTCTTCCTCGCTCTAAATTGTGTTTGAAAGTTTGTGCAGGTGGGGTGCACGATCAATTATGCCAGAAGATGCCTGTGGAAACAAACAGAAGAATTTCGGCGGGTGATGTCAAGCTGCCTGTGTAAATAGGTTGAGGGTGCGGGTTTTCCATTCCAGGTTGAATCTCTGGAAGATGGAGTAGAGGATGCGGTTGACACTGGCTACATTCACAAAACAAACCATGGGCCGGGTGCGGCGGCGCACTTCGACGAAGCAGCGCTCGATCACGTTGGTGGTGCGCAGCTTCTTACGCAGGTGCGGGGGAAAGCGAACGCCGAAAGCAGTTCCGGCAGATCGCGCTCCAACTGGCGCACCATGGGACCGTACTTCCCGCGCCAACGGGCGCGGAAGGCGCGAAAAGCGGCTTCGGCCTGAGCGCGGCTTTCGGCCAAATAAATCGCCTGCGCTCCCGCTTTCACGTTGTCGTAGTCGGCCTTCTTCACTTTCTCCAGAATGTTGCGCATCTTGTGGGCCCAGCAGCGCTGATGCCGCACTCGCGGATAGACGGTGCGGATCGCCGCCGCCAGTCCGGGACAGCCGTCGGTGACGATCAGGCCCAGCGCCTTGCCCTCCAGCCCGCGCCGATACATATCCTCCAGCAGCCCTTCCCAGTCCGCTTGACTCTCGCCCTGACTCCGCAAAAACGCCAGCAGATGGCGGGTGCCGTCACGCCGCACTCCGTAGGCCACCAGCATCTGCACCCGCTTGCGCCCCGCCGGACGCCGCACCCGCAAGCTCACTCCGTCCAAAAACAGATACGCGTAGTTGTCTTCCAACCGCGCCTGGTGGAACTGGCGCACCACTCCGTCCAGATCCCGCGTCAGCTTCGACACCGTCTGCGGGCTCACCACCTCTTCGGTCACCGTGGCCACCACCCGCCCCACTTGCCGCGTCGAGATGCCGCGCAGAAACGCCTCCCGAATCAGCATCGACACATCTTCGGCGCGCCGCTGAAAAGGTTCCAGCCCTCGCGGCAGAAAACTCTTCCCTCGGGTGCGCGCCACGCGCAGCCGGATCGTCCCCAACCGAGTCACGAAATCCCGTTCGTAGTAGCCGTTGCGATAGGGCTGCCGCCGGCTGCGCCGCCGCTGATACACTTCGCGCACCGCATACCGGTCCCGCTCCCGCCGCGAATCCGCCTCCAAACGCTCTTTCCACAGCCGCTTCGTCTCTCCGTACACATCCCCCCAGAAACTCTCTCTCATCTCCGCCAGAAAATGTTGGTAATGCTCCGTGATTGGGATTATCTTCGCCATCGGGTGTAGGTCTCCTTTCCAGGAACGGCTTTAGCTTGTGAGGCCAAAGCCAACTTACACCCTCTCGCTTTTACACAATCAAAGTTACGTCACCAATCGGCGCGCGTTGACTATCCCGGCAATGTGGGTGAAAATGAATTCGGCACTTCCCTCGATCCCGAACAGTCGGGCTTAGGCTTTTCTGCTTCAATCGTGGGCCTGTGGCGCAGCTGGGAGCGCGCTTCCATGGCATGGAAGAGGTCGTCGGTTCGATCCCGACCAGGTCCACCAATTCTCTCGGTCGGCAAAACCGGAAGCGGGCGGCGGCCGAGCGTCTTTCGCAGGGGGTGATGGCAACTCCTCAACTATTGCAGGCTTAGGTTCAGCTCGCCGCGTTTGTTGAAGTGGATTCGCAGCACCTTTTCTTTTCCGGCGACAAACTCACCTGCCACCGTGCCAGACTGGTCATACGCGTCCACGCCTGATACCACCCGTATCCGGACACGATGTTTACCGGGGGCCAGCTGCATCGCATGAGATGCATGGCCCTGGACGCCGTGGAACACGACGAGGCGTTTCTTGTCGGTTCCTTCCAGGAGGTGGGTATAAATCGAATGACCGTCCACCCAAACCGACAGTCGGGCCTGGGTAAAGTTGTGCTCAACCTCGATGTCCAACGTTGCCGGAGAAACCTTTGCCGAGCTTGGCTGCGCCGGCGTAACCCCCGTCGCAACCAGGCCGGGCGCACTCTCGGGTGACAGCGTTTTGACTGCGTCAGACCCAGCCAGACTCCTGGATGGTGGTTTTTGCCGCCAAACCGTCTGGCTCAATCCGATTCCAAGGACGAGAAGGCCACCCAGGAGCATGCCTACACTAGCGAAGGAATTCTTCCGTATCTTCTCCAGCAACTTCTCCACTGCATCGCGCCGCAGAGCGCCCTTACTTAAGCGGGGCGTAGCCGCGGCCACACGCTGCCCCGTGGCCCACGATCCGGCCTGGGCATTCGCCGGTTGTGCCGCACCTATGCCGGGAGACCAACCCGGCTGCTTTGTCTTGCTCCATGGCTCTCGTCCTTCTCGCAGTTCTTGGATGTCCAGCACCATCTCCATGCCCCGTTGATAACGCTGTGCGGGATCTTTGGCCATGGCTCGGGCAATGATGAAATCCAGTCCAGCAGGCAAATCAGTTTCGAGAACGGTCGCCAGCACTGGCTCGCGATTCACCACCTTGAACGAAACCGTAGCAGCGCTGTTGCCCTGAAACGGCCGGTAACCTGTGAGGATCGTGTACAAGATCACACCTAGAGAAAACAAGTCCGAACGCCCGTCCACGGCTTCGCCATTTAACTGTTCGGGCGACATATAAGAGGGTGTCCCTAACACGCGCTCTCCCAAGGTTTGGTTGGCGAGGTTCAGTTTAGCCACTCCAAAATCGGCGATTTTGGCATGGCCGTCTTGGGTCAACAGGATGTTCGCGGGCTTCAGGTCGCGGTGAACCACGCCTTGACCGTGGGCGCAATCCAGCGCATCAGCCATTTCAAGCGTCAGTTGCAGAGCTGTCTCCAGCGGTATTTTGCGCAGCTTGTCAAGGGACGGCCCCCCAACAAATTCCATCACGATGTAAGGAGAGCGCGTCTCTGGCTCCTCGCCCACGTCGAAGATGGTCACGATTCCAGGGTGTGACAGGCGGCCTGCGGCTTCCGCTTCCCGGAGGAACCGTTCGCGATATTCGCGTTCCTCTTCCGCCGGTTGGCCTTCCAACGAAACCGTTTTGACCGCTACCACGCGGTTGATTTTAGGGTCGCGCGCCTTGTAGACAACACCCATGCTGCCCCGGCCCAGTTCGGCCAGGATCTCGTAGCGGCCAAAACGTTCTCTCTTGCGATCGTCCATAGGTGTACATCTGCGGCTTCAAGGTCTGGTGTTGCGCTCGTCAACGCGAAGTAGTTGTTTCCTCGCCTAGTAACGTTGTGACGAGCGCTCCGATGACATTCTCATTCAGTACATCTAGGATTTTCTTCGCCTGTTCCGGGGTGATTCCGTTCAGCAGCTCGAAATCAAGCCGGACGCCTCGAAGGGCGGAAATGGTGTCATGGTGGGGACGAACTTCGAGCACGATCGACCCACCTTGGCGGCTAATACCAAAACCGACTCCTGCTCTTTCAACTTTAGTTGTCGCCATGTATGAAACCTCGTGTAAGCACAGACCTTTAGCGCACAATTGTCCCTAACCCCGAGAAAAAGGACCTGTGCCGTCAGTCTGTATTGTCTGCTTGCGGGCTGGGTCGTTCCAAGTTACCGACGTGTTCGGCGAGCCGGACGTTCTGGGTCGGCAGATATGCTACGAACATGGAACCCTGAGTTTAGAGTCGCCCCAACTGGAGCAGCCTTCTGCCAACCAGGAAGTACCAGGTCATCATCGAAAGCCCGGCGCCAACGGCAATTGCCATCCCCGCGGCGGTCAATCCCCGTGCGGAGAGGATGATTTCAACGACCATGAGCAACCCATTTCCCAGAATCCCTGCGTAAGCCGTCGGTTTGCTGAAGACCTTGCCTTTCAGCATGACTACGGAAATTACCAAGCAGGCGAATTCCACGAGGGGGATGCCAGCGCGGCTTTGTCCCTCAGCCAGCATCGCCTGCCCTGCCGCAATTAATAAAGATCTCTGCGCATCCGCAGTAGCACTTGCGTATTGGCCGCTAAGGAAAAGCATAGGGAGGGCCCTGCTGCCGGCGACGTAGACCGCCAGCCCCACGAAGAAAAGGATGGCGCCGAAAGCTCCGTAAGCTTCGTGCTCTCGTCTGAGGGCGGAGTAGATGGCGAGAACCGTCGGGGCTAGTAGAGCTACTCCAATGAGATTCAAAAAACCCAGGTTGCGCAATCCAAGAAACCAATGCGTCTGAAAGAGTGTGAACCAGTCGATTACCGTTACTGTTCCCTGCGTCGCACGCGCCACACCCGGGAGGTAACTAATGCCGACTTCGGCTAGCGGAATGAAGAACACAGTCAGGACAGTGGCTCCTCCGACTTTGTAGAGACTCGTCCAGCCGGAGTCTTCGTTTCCGGCATCAACAACCTGCTTCAGTTCCGATTGCGACATTTTAGTTCTCCCAGTGTTTGGTTGAGATCTCCGATTTGCAAGAACTCGTCGCGGCCTTGAGCAATTAAGCGATGAGGGCTGTCCTGAGTTCAAAAGTCAAGCTGCATGTAATCGTTCGCATCCGCCATCCAGAGGATCAGACGAAGGAGAAAAGTGAACCGCCGCCGTGTGGGGTCATGCACGATGGTTGGTGCGGAAAATCGATACAGCATGCCGCGAGCCACAAGCTGGCAGCCGCCAGCGGATATTACGTTTCTGACCCACTGACAATCTCGTCCGTATGTAAGTGCGATCAAGAATCCGCCAGGGACCGTAAAAACCTTCACCGGCGTCCGATAGAGGCGGCCTGACTTTCTACCTATATGTGTCACCATGCCGAAGCCCGGCAATCGGTCGGCAAACCGGCTAATGATCCGGTTCGCAATCGCCCGATTGAAGGCTGCTATCCACCTTTTGCGGAACCGGATCACGAGAAGTCCAGCCAGCATGAGCGCGAGAATCGAGCTGATCGATACGGCGATTACCATGTTTCAAAACCGGTTGCCACGTCGCGAGCGTGACCGGTTGCGAAGCTGCGGCGGGTCATCGCGGGCTCCTACATTCGACTCCTCGAAGACGCGCGCCGTGGGTAACGGCCCGTGATCTTGCGGACAAATCCGTGCAAGCGATGGACGCCTGCAGTCTCCGGCAAAAACATAAACGGACACTGCCCCGGAACCAGCTGAATCCCCCGCTCCCGGCAGAACTGGACTGCCTTGGAGCTAACCGAGCCTTTGCCTGCCGCCCGGTACATCCAAACCCGCCGGATGCCCGCCTCGGCGCAGTCGTTCACAACCGTTTCCGTGGCTTCCGGTGAAGTCATCAACAGCGCTGCTTCCACCGGAGGCTGGATGTCCTGCACGCGAGCGAAGCATCGCCTTCCCTGCACCTCCGCCGTGTTGGGATTCACGGGAACGACATCATACCCGCGGCGGCAAAGTTCTTCAAACAGCTTTACGCTGAAGTTCGCCGGATCCCGCGAGATCCCCGCCATTGCAATGCGTTTCTGAGCCAGGAAATCCTCGATGGTTTCCAGCGATGCACGCTGAGTTGCCATATCCTCTCCTTGTCTGATCTGAGCAGATATCTGATCGAGCCGATCAGTCTTAATTTCTTATTTCTACCTGCTCGCCTCGCACAGGTCAGTGATCAGAAACACGTGTGTTCAAGCGCACATGAGCCCTGCAATCTACAACAGATTCGCCACGCCGCACATGGTCCTACCAGACGAAGGGGACGAGCTGGAAACGGGTGTGGAGGCAGTACCCGGGATAACCGGGCAGTTCCCGGCGGAGAACTTTTTCCTCGTTGAGCAGGCGAAAACGTAAAAAGGGATGAGGAGGGCAAAGGCAGGCCCAGGAGAAATACGAACCCAGGGGTCATAGCTGGGCCGCAAGGAATGCTAGGCTGTCAGGGTGAACCCGCGGCCAATCCCCCCTCCCTTCTCGCTCCTTCTTCTGGTCTGTACGTTCTTCGCTTCAGTCCCTCTGTCCTCTGCCGGGAATTGGAACGTGCATGCGCAGCCCCCGCGGTTGGTCAATGGCGGTCCCGTATTGTTTCAGGTGAAACCCCCGGCCCCTCTGGAATCGCTAAACGGAAGTTGGCTCGGACATGAAGTCTCCTTCAGCTTCGATAGGGCCGGCAAGACATGGTTCGCGCTGGCGGGCGTCAGCCTGGAAACCGCTCCCGGAATCTACGTCCTGGAATTGACTGGCGAAACGCGGGCCGGAAAAGTATCCAGCACAAAACTTTCGTTCAGCCGCAGATTCTCCGTCGCCCGCGCCAAGTATCCTAAGATCGCGGTCAAGCTCAGCGTTGAAGGCAAGTTCACCGAACCCAGCCCCGAACAGCAGAAACAAATTGAAGAAGGCCAGCAAGTCAAAAAGGATTACCTGAACCGGGTCACGCCAGAGCGCGAGTGGTCGGGACAATTCACCGCGCCGGCTGACGCGGAGATTTCCGATGTCTTCGGCTCGCAGCGCATTTTCAATGGCAAGACCTCGAGTCCGCACCTGGGCTTGGACTTCCGCGTCCCCAGCGGAACCCCCGTCACCGCCATGAACGATGGCACGGTGCTTCTCGCGCGGCCGCTGTATTTCGAAGGCAACTTCGTTGTATTGGATCACGGGCAAGGTTTGCTGACCCTCTACCTGCACCTGTCCGAGTTCAAAATAAAGGAAGGAGATCGAGTGAAACGCGGACAGGTAATCGGCCTGAGCGGAGGCACGGGCCGCGCCACGGGCCCGCATCTTCACGCCGCAGTGCGCTGGCAGGGCACATATCTTGATCCTGCGTTGCTGATGCGCTTGCCCCTGCCGTAGCGTCGCTTTTTCTTTCGATGCGAAACAAACTACTCATCCCCCTCCGGCAGCTCACTCGGGCCTCGCGGGTAGCGCTCCAGAATCTCCTTCAACCCAAGCTTGCGAATCAGGCGGTGCAGATAATTGGGATGCACGCCCAGAATGCCGGCCGCCTCGGCATAGTTGCCGCGCGTCTGCTTCACGGCGTCGATAATCAGTTTTTTCCTCAATTCCTCGATCGCAAAGTGATAGGTCATCTCCGGCATTGGAGTGCGTTTCAACAGCGATTCCGGCAGATCCTCGGGCAGAATCGTATCCGAGTCTCCCAGTACCAGCGCACACTCGATGGCGTTTTCCAGTTCCCGCACATTGCCCGGCCAGTCATAGTTCACCAGGCAAGAAAGAGCTTCGCGGGAAATCGGGCGGGCCCTCACTTTGCAGCGTTTGGCATATTTCTGCACGAAATGGCGCGCCAGCATGGGGATATCCTCCCGCCGCTCCCGCAACGCAGGCATCGTGACCTTCAACACGGCCAAGCGGTAATACAAGTCGCTGCGAAACGCTCCGTCGCGCATCGCTTGCTCCAGGTTGCAGTTGGTGGCGGCAATTATGCGGACATCCACTCTGATGGGATAGTTCCCGCCCACACGTTCGAACTCCCGCTCCTGCAGCACGCGCAGCAGTTTCACCTGCAACGCGGGAGCCAATTCGCCGATTTCATCGAGAAACACCACCCCCGAGTCGGCAACCTCCAGTCTGCCTTTCTTCAAGCTCACCGCGCCGGTGAACGCCCCACGCTGGTGCCCGAACAGATCGCTCTCCAGCAGTGTCTCCGGGATTGCCGCGCAGTTGATGGCCACAAACGGCTTATTCGCACGCGGGCTGTTGCGGTGCAACTCCCGTGCCGCCAGTTCCTTGCCGGTTCCGCTCTCGCCCACAATCAATACCGTGGAGTCGGTAGGCGCCACCCGCTTCAGAAACTGGCAAACCTGCTTCATTTGCGCGCCTTCGCCCACCAGGCTCCGCTCCTGGCCGATCTCAACCGTCAGGCGCTCATTCTCCTCTTCCAGCCACTGCAAGCGGCGTGCATTCTCCAGCGCGATCGCCGAGATGCCCGCGATCGCCGTCACCAGCTCCAGATGTCCTTCGTGCAGCCGATGGCCGGCACTGTTGCTGTCCAGATAGATGCATCCGATCACACGCTGAAAAACGGTAAGCGGAACGCACAACAGCGAGCGCACCTGGGATGCCGCCAGACTCTCGACCTCCCGCAAATCGTCGTTGCTCGGAACATCCGTGCCCAGAATCGCAATCCCCTGCTCCAGTACCTGGCGTGCCACCGTGCGGCTCACCTTTACTAACGGTACTTGCCCTGCCTGCCCCATGCGGACAAACATGGAATTGAATTGTTGGCCTTCCCGGTCCGCCAATAAGATCGCGCCTCGTTCGGCCGGCACCACTTCAAAAATCAGGTCCAGCAGCTGCCCTTGCAGGTCGTCCAGATCGCGAATCGCATGTATAATCCCGCTGATCTTCAGCAATGTATTGAAGTTGCGCGCCACTTGGGAGGCAGGCAACTCGCGCAGCAGCCGGTCCGGCTGCAGATAAACCACGTCTCTGGGATGGATTATCCTCGTCTCTGCCGTACGCTGCCCGTCCTCGAATTCCACCCGGCCGAGCGCCGACGGGTCTTCTTCTTCGAGCAGGAACAGAAAAGCGGAATCGCCAGCGGCGATCACGTCTCCGTGTTGCAGTTGCAGCCACTGCTCCCCCACCGCCGTGCCATTCACCAAGGTTCCATTGCGGCTCTCCAGGTCTCGCACCTGGAACTTTCCCTCTTGCCACCGTATCGCGCAGTGTCTTCGCGAAACCGATGGGTCTATGACCGCAACCCCGTTCGAGGCATCGCGCCCGATCGTGATTTCGCCCTCGGAAAGAGGAATGGTAGAGTCTTTCAAAGGTCTGGAGAGCACCAGCAGTCTTGGACGCAAGGTTCCACCTCGTGGCCCTTCTTATCACAGTTTGGACCGAAATTCATGTCCCAACTGAGACTGTTCCACTATCCGAACAGATAGGATTGCTATCCGATCGGATAGCAAATCGACCAAGCCGGGAAACAATCCCGGCCCCTGCGGAATTCTCGACCCGCCAGCTAAACGCTTCCCTCACAGTAAGTTGCTTCGATCCTGCAACTTCGACGGCGCCCCCATGCCGACTGGCATGAGGAATGCAACGTCAGGTGCGCCACTTGCTCGGCAAAAAGCGATCGGGGAAGCGCTTTTTGGAATAGTTCTTGCTGAGCTGCGCAATCAGGGATCCGAGGGGCCCCCTCATCGGATCCCTGATCTTTATTCCCCAAGAGCGGACAAGTAGGCCGCACGGCTGAACCGGCGGAGGCCGGCAGGAGTCAGTCTGTTCATTTGGTCAGGAGGAAGACTTATGGCTCGCGTTCGTGCGTTTCTGCCTTTGGTTCGTTTTCTGTTCTTCGCTTCTTTCGCGTTGCTTCTCGCGCCGCCAGCTCAATGCCAGATTCTGAACGTCGGAGACGACACGTCCACTCCGATTCCGGGTGCCGGGCACGACTATATCAAGCTGCTGTCGGAGACCGTGAACCCGGCCAATGGGTCGGTCAGCATTCGCATTCAAACGCCGACTCCGAAGGGAAGAGGGATTTCACTGCCCTTCTCGTTTGCCTATGACTCGAACGGCGCCCAGCATCTAACCTCAAACGGCTCAGGCTTATCGGAATGGTGGGATAACTCCGCGTATCTAAGCCAAGGCGGCTGGAGCTATTCCATGCCTATGCTTTCCAATGTCAAAGTACCTGTTCCGTTACAGCCTCCTCCCAAAGAATGTTTTTACTGGATGGACTACGTGTTTCAGGATGCGAGCGGCGGTCGGCACAGCCTGGGATTAGCCTGGGTGTACGGTAACGGCAATAACCCATGTGCGGGAGCTGAGAATCTTCCGTCTCAAGTCCTGAATGGCGGCGACGACTATTACCAGGCTGCTTTGAGCAATGCCTCTTACCAGCCCGCCACAATCGCCGATGCGGCGGGGACGGTTTACACGTTTAGCTCTTCGGGCGGGCAGGGCCATGCGGATCCGAATAATGCATCGCTCACATCCGCTCTGCCCACTTCCATCGAAGACAGGAACGGCAATCAAATATTGGTAACTGACAATGGGTCAGGTTCATTCACCGTGACAGATCCGCTCGGTCGCACTTTGCTTTCGAGCTCTGGCTTTGGTGTAAGCGGTAATACTGTGGCGGTCTCTGGCCTGCAATCCCCTTACGCGATCACTTGGGAAACGATAAGTCCGAACTTCACGATAAATTCGTGGCTAATGTTTAATGTGGAAGGTGCTTGCAATCCATCACTCGCGCCGGATGAAGGAACGACGATAAACGTAATCAAGAGCATCGAACTGCCGAACGGCCAGTCCTATCAATTCTCCTATGATCCTACGTATGGCATGTTGAACCAGATCACCTACCCGACAGGCGGCTACGTTCACTACACCTGGGGCATCAACCCTCGGTCTGAGGCGGCAGATTTTGAGGACACCAAGAGCAAACCAAACGACTGCTGGTATCAACACGACGCTCCCGCAGTGACCGGGAGAACGGTTAGTTTCGATGGCGTCCACACCGCACTCACCCAGGTCTTTTCCTACTCGACAGAGTGGAATAGCGACCTCCTGTATTGGAATACCAAGGCTACGACGGTGACGACGACGGATAACATAACCGGCGCTGTGTCTGCCACGCAATACGCCTATATTCCCATCAACGCCCCTGCCCAGCCGAATGACACACGGCGATTTGCGGCCCAGATTCCTTTAGAGCAGACGACTACTTATGAAAACTCGGCAGGCACAGCTGTCCACACCGTCACTAAGGCTTGGTACGACCAATACCTTCTGAAAAGCCAGCAGACGCTCTTGAACGACAGTTCGAACAACCTCACAAACCAAACAACCTATGCTTACGGCGCGGGAGCGCAAGTCACGGACAAGCAAGAATACGACTATGGTCCCGGCGGGCCACCTAGCAATCCCCTCCGAGAGACCGTGACCAATTATCAGACATTTGGGGACACAGCCCTGTTTACTGCCGGTCCTTCGATATTTAACCAGCCATGCCAGACGGTCGTCTATTCTGGCAGCCGGACGTCCGGCACCCGGCAGTCCGAGACGGACTACTATTACGATAATGGGAGCACCGGCACGGTTTGCGGCACTGCTGGAACACCATCCGTCACGGGAGTAAGCAACTTAACGGAACACGACGAAACCAACTACTCTTCCAGTTCCACGTATCCGAGAGGCAATGTTACAACCATGGTGAAGCAGTGTTTCCAGGGCTCAACCGCATGCACCTTGGGGAACCCGACGACTACATACACCTACGACGAGACGGGTCAAAGGCTATCTATGACCGACCCGAACCTGAACGTCACCAATTATTCTTTCACCGACAGCTTCCTCAGCACCGATACCGGGATCTACACAACAACGGCAGGTTCGCCTCCAAGCGGAAAAGTAACCAATGCTTACTTGACCAAAATTACTTACCCTCCAACAGGAACGTACACCCATGTCGAGACCTTCACATACGGATACAACGACGGCAGCCTCACCACTTCGACCGACGAGAACAGCCAGGTAACGACCTATCGCTACAACGACAATTTCGACCGTCCGACCGAAACCGACTATCCCGATCGCGGCCAGACCGACCACGTGTACAACGACTCCCCACCCTCGCCAAGCGTCACGACCTGCCAGCTCATCAGCGGTACCGCGAGTGCAACTTGCAGTGCTTCGACTCCTCCGCCCGGTTGGAAGACGAGCCTCGCAGTGATAGATGGTCTGGGGCACGTCGTCCAAACCCAACTCCCCTCGGATCCAGACGGGAATACATATACCGCCACAATCTATGACGGCTTCAACCGTCCATACACGGACACCAATCCTTATCGCAGCACAGGCGATTTGACCTATGGCGTCACCACCAAGCTATACGACGCGCTGGGGCGCTCGTGCCTTGTCGCTCCTCCGGACTTCGCTAGCAGCGCTCCTGCCTCTTGTCCGACAACTGCGCCCGTGGGTTCTACATTCACCTCGTACAGCGGTAATCTCACCACCGTAACGGACGAAGTCGGCAACCAGCGTACCTCCGAAACCGATGGCCTGGGACGACTCACCTATGTCTGGGAAGCGCCCAACGTCTCCGGCTATAATTTCCAAACGAACTACACATACGATGTGCTGAACGATCTCACCGGCGTGACGCAGAACGGCAACAACTCGTCTAATGCCCGCGTTCGAAGTTTTGTCTACGATTCTTTGGCCCGGCTCACATCGGCTAACAATCCGGAGTCGGGAACCCTCACGTACTCCTACGATCTCGATAGCAACCTGTTGAGCAAGGTTGCTCCAAAGGCGGGGCAAACAGGCACTGCGCAGACCACGACCAATTATTTCTACGATGGGCTAAATCGGCTTTACGAGAAAACCTATTCAGACCCCAGTAACAACCCAGTGTATTTTGGTTACGACGGTGCCGCAGTAACGGGATGCCCAGGGCCTAACATTCCGACGATCAGTTCCCCCACATACCTGGTTGGCCGTCGGTCGGCGATGTGTGCGGGGAACAGCGCGTCGAGTTGGAGCTATGACCAGATGGGCCGACCGATCATCGAGTCGCGCGTCAATAAGGGATCGGCGGCGGAAACGCTTAACGTGAGCTACAAGTACTATTTCGATGGCTCACTCAACACGCTGACCTACCCCAGCGGGGATCTCCTCACCTACACTGTTGGCGGCGCGGGCCGCCAGACTCAATTGAGCGATTCCAGCGGCATCAACTATGTGGGCTACACGGGGAGTACGGCTTCCTATGCTCCTCAAGGATCTCTGGCCGGAATCACCAACGGATATACCAGTTCATTTGCAGGCATCGTGACCGCAAACAGCTACAACGACCGCTTGCAGCCGATTGTGCTGTCTGCCTTGGTTGGGTCCAATGCGATTTTCAGCCTGTGCTACGACTTCCACCTCGGCGTTGCTGTCACGGCTTGTAACCTCGGCGCCTATCCGAGCGGCAACAACGGCAACGTCCGTCAGGTTCTTAACAACGTCGATGGCACTCGCAGTGCCGCTTATATCTACGATCCGCTGAATCGAATCGCCCAAGCCTACACCGTGAACACGAACAGCACGAATTGCTGGGGCGAGACGTACTCGCCGACGGCGACTGCTCCAGGTGTGCTTCCGTCCACTCCTGGCATCGATGCCTGGAGCAATCTTATTAACCGCTCTGGCGTCACGGGAATGGCGCAAAATTGCGTTACAGAAGGTTTGAGCGCGACCGCGACCACCCTAAACCAACTGAGTGGCCTCGGGATGCTATACGATGCGGCAGGCAATGTTACCAAGGACAACCTCGGCAACCAGCCCACCTACGATGCAGAAAACAGGATCACCACCGTTGCGGGATACACTTACTCCTACGATGCCGACGGGACGCGGATGGAGAAGGCCAGCGGGTCTTCGGGGACCATGTACTGGCCGGGCCCATCGGGCACTTTGACCGAGAGCGATCTGACCGGCACCATCAACGAGGAGTATATCTATTTCGGTGGCCAACGCATCGCGCGAGTGGATCGCCCCAGTGGGACGGTTCATTACTATTTCTCGAACGATCTCGGGTCGCACACCATGGTGACGAGCGCAACAGGCAGTTGCGAGCAGGACGTTCGACTACTTCCCCTACGGCGGCGAAATCACGGACCACTGCCCCAACGTCGCCCAGCGCTATAAATTCACCGGCAAGGAACGGGACGCCGAGTCCGGTCTGGACAATTTTGGTGCCCGGTATGATTCGAGCAGCCTGGGCCGCTTCATGACGCCGGATTGGGCGGCGCGGCCGACCAGCGTGCCTTATGCGGTGTTCGGCGATCCGCAATCGCTCAACTTATATGGTTATGTTCGCAACGACCCGGTGACCCAGGCTGATGCCGACGGGCATGACCCGCCAGTGCCGATGGGGCCTTTGGGAGATGCGAGTGGGACGACTTACGAAGAGGAGATGGCACAGACTTCAACCGGCAAGGAAGGAACGCTGGAGCAAGCGGCGCAAAATACGTTCAATCCCACCATCACGTATGACAAGAACCTCAGTGCGAAGGACCTGGCGGCGGATCAGAGCAAGGTGGGAGCAGCTGTTGGCGTCATAAACTCAAACTGGTCCAAACTCTCCGATCAAGAAAAAGCCACCGTAGGGGACGTCAAATCCATCGATGTCAGCGGATCGGCACAGCGCTCATATGTGCAGGAAAGTACTGGAAAGCTCACACTGACTCAGGACTATGTGTCGCAGTCGAGCAAAGGTTGGCTGGCCTCGGCTATAGCTCACGATGGTGAACATGTGGCGCTCTTCAACTCAGGAGGCATTGGAGCCAGTCGCGGCATCCCCGCTGAGCTGAAGGCAATGCAGTTTCAACTTCAAGTGGGAACAAAGTTTGGGCTGAGTGCGACCGAAACGAAATATCTGCAAGGCCTGATTCAGAATCCGTCACAACTCCAGAAGTACATCAACACGCCTCCGTAGAGGTGAAGGCCGACGTGTCGGCAGCTTTGGAAAAAAGATTAGGAGGACAGAAATGGAATGGTCGATACTTCTCTCAAGAGTGCGAGCAGCAATGCTCGTGTTTGGTTTCTTCTTATCAGTCGTGGCCTTATCGACGGCACAATCAGCGAAGAACGAGGAACCGATGCTTACAGCAGCCCTAACCTCTGACAAAACAAGTTACTCGCTGGACGACGACATCCGTTTGGACGTGCGCGTCACGAATACGGGCAAATCGCCGATGACCGTTTTTGGTGCACTTCTCTGGGGACATGCAGGAGGTCTGGTACTACGCGTCACCGATACATCGAACAAGGAAGTTCCAGCGAAGGCACTGGACGACGACATGGTTGTTCCATCAACGCTCGAGGATCGGAACTCGTTTGTCGTTCTGAGTCCAGCTCACTATCTCGGTAGAACCAGGGTTGAACATCTGAGCGAGCTTGTGGACAAGCCAGGAACCTACTTCATTCAGGTTCAGTACATCAGCCCAGTGCCGCGCGACTTCGGCCAGGGGCCAGACTTCTGGAGCAGAGAGAAGCCGCCCGTCTGGTCCAACAAAATCGAAGTGCATGTGACCGGCAAGCCGAAGCCATAAGTTTACGATTCAAGGAGGTGCAACTACGACGGGGCGATCCGTGAGTTGGCGCAAAATCAGGACAAGACCTACAACAGTGTGGATAAGGCTGCCGCTGCCTCTGCACGGGCAGACCAAGCGTTACAGAAAAAGAATGGCAGCGAGTACGGTTCGTTGGTTTATTCCGCTGATGGGAAGACATTCAAATCCACCGCTCCGGTCACACAGGGCCAGAAAGACACGGTCGATCCTTTCAACACCACGGGAAAGCCTCAGTCCAAGATCGTAGATGAAGGCAAAGCTCCCATACCTGCCGGAACGGAGCTCTACGCAGAAACACACTCGCATCCAACAAACAGTGGGTTCAGCGGGGAGGACATACAGCGAGGGCATGATCTGACGATTCCCGCCTTCCATCATCCTGACTTCCAGGGGGAATATGTTGGATTGCCGAATGGCAACGTGATCAAGTACGACCCAGCAACGGGCAAGCAGTACACCTTTGCTCCAGGACAACCCCAATGAAGACTTCTAAAATCGCGACCGTCTTGCTGCTGCTTTTGTTCTTTTTCTTGAATGTCTGGGTGGCAGGCCAGCAGAACGAGCAGAAGCCTATGGATGAGTGGCAAGCGTTGCAAATCTCCCTCAAGGGAGCGCAATCAATACACCCGAAGGATGGTTTCGTGCCGGACGAATCAACGGCGATCCAAATAGCCGAAGCTGCAGTGAAGGCCCAGTACGGAGGAAAAACCGTTTCGGACGAGCAGCCCTTCCATGCTCGGCTGTACGGCGAAACGTGGATCGTCAAAGGTACCTTGCATCCTCAAGGAGCTCTCGGCGGCACTGCTGTGGTCAAGATCAGCAAACTGGATGGGAAAATCTTGTTCATGACTCACCAGTCCTAATACGCCTGCTGTGAGTTGAGAGTACGCGCATGAATCGTCGAGGTCTGCCCTGCATCCTTGCGGCAGTTGGGTTGTTCTTCACAGTTGCCGCAGCAGCGTCGAACAAGCCATCTAAGGCGGAACTAGCCGCGATCACAGCGCGCGGAGTTCTCCTTGCCGAGTACGATACAGCGGCGTGGCAAGCAACAGACGCCGTGAAAACTGCTCGTCCTGTAGACGGGCGGATGGGGCGCTACATCGGGCGAAAGACGGAAGCGGGATGGGTGGTGGATTTTGGTCGGCTCAATGAGACTGGGGACAAGTTCCTCGTGGCCTACGAAGCAGTTCAAACAGCGGGCTTGTCGAAGTACGAAGTCAAGGGTTTCGATCCGGCAAAGGAAGATACGGGCTGGAATCTCGCAGCGGCGAAAGGGATCGAGAACGCCGTGCGAGATTTTAGGGCAGCGGATCGTCCGTACAACATCGCAGTTCTCCCGGCTGAGCACGAAAACATCTACGTGTACCTGTACCCGGCGCAGGTTAAGGAAGGTGTGTATCCCATCGGAGCAGATGCTCGTTATCGCGTTTCGCCGGATGGCACAAAGATCATCGAAAAACGGCAGATGCACAAGGCCGTCATCGAGTCGGTTCCATCAAGTGCTCCTGGCAAAGTGGCGGGCGGATACCACACTCACATCCTGAGCGACCTTCCGGAAGATACCGACGTATTGCTCGTTCTAACCAGGCGTCCACGAGTGCCGGAGATGGTGGGAGCCGGAGAGTACATGTTCACGATCAACATCGATGGAAAAATCACGGTGTCTGATCTGCCTCGATAAGGCTGACCGCGTCGCAGAGGACCTGCCACTGCCGGGGTGTTCTGAGAGTTTTTCTTTAGCTGCGGGTTTAGGTTCTGGCCGCGCCGATGTGTGGCGCGGCCTTGCCGTCTTGCGCCGCCGATCCGGTTCCCGATTCCGGGGGGTGAGGAGCTGTCGATCCGCGCCCTGATCCCGACCTGTTTAGCTGCCCGATCTGATCCCGATTCCGCCGCCGATTCGCTACCCGAAAGCGTGGCGATTCGTGCATTGTAGGGGTGAGGTTCTTGCCCTCCCGGAGTGCCGTGGCGGGATGGAGGGTTTTTGGCCGTGCTTCGCACGGGGTGGAAGGGTGACACTCCACCCCTGAAAGGGTGCTGCACGGTAACTTTCGGTTAACGTGGGCGAACCTGTTGAAAGCAGAACAGCTAGAGGAAAATCCCGTTCCTCAGGTTGCTGTAGAGCAACCGGAGGTTAACGCAGGCGAACTTGTTGATTCTTAAGCGCGGCTGCTAGTCTCGGCGTGAGGGCGAGAGAGGAAGGCCGGGACATGGTGAAGCCGCCGCTGCGCACGAAATCCATCGGTTTCAAAGTCAGCCAGGAAGAGTACGCGCAGCTGGAAACGGCGGCGCAGGCGAGCAGGCAAACGCTCGGGGAGTGGTGCCGCGAGATGGTTCTGCGGGGAGGTGCCAGCAATGCAGCGGTCCACGATCCGGCCCTGGCCGAGATCATCGGAGTGCGCTTGCTGCTGGTGAACGTGTTGGGGCCTGTAGCGGCGGGCGAGAAGGTGACGCCGGAGACGTTCAACCAACTGCTGGATCAAATCAGCGAAGCCAAGCACCAGCTCGCCGCCAAGTTGCAGCCGCAGGCGAGCGAGAAACCGCAGCGCGAAAAACCCAGCGGCGGGAAGCGGTGATCTCCCATTTTTTCGCTGGAGAGTTTACGGAGCGCGGGAGCCGAGTCAAGGGTCTCCGCGTTCGCTCCGATGAACGCGCCAAAAACGCGCGCCCTTGACACGGCTCCCTCTCCGCTCTGTTTGCTTCCAGCCATCGAAAAAATGAGAGAAAGAAATGGGAGCCGGGGCGCAGTGCAAAAGGCAGAATGCGTAAGACACCATCCCTTGCGCCTTCGGCGCAACGAAAAGCGCACAGCCAGAAAGCACGCGGCGTCCGGTGAGCATCCGGGCTTTGTCCGGTGTCTGTCCGGCCTCGGTTCGATGGTTGTTCTAGCGCGAAGCGACTGCTCCCCGCAAAAATGTGTCGATGGTTTTTAGCAGTGTGTTCTGCTGATGAGCGGGTAGTTTTTCGATCTTCTCCAGACGGCGCAGCACACGCAAGCTGGGCTTGCGGCGCAAAGAGTGTTGCCGTCCGTTGGGTTGCAGCAGTTCGTCGGCGGTGACCTCCAGCGCGTTAGCAAACCGTACCACGATGTCAGCGTTCAGCCGCAGCCTGCCCCGTTCGTAATCCGAGATCAGGGTCTGCGAAAGGCCGACTCGCTCCGCTAGTTCCACCTGAGTCCAACCGCGCTCTTTCCGCAGACGGGACAGCCGCTCACGGGGCAGCTCTAGCTCCGATCCGGGGACCGATTGAGGCGCTTTCTTCCGAGGCATGATGGCGGCAGTGTAAGGGCTGGTTTCCATGGTGGGGCAATCTCTCTTGACTGATATAACATTTTAACGTATTTTCTGACCTAGTTAAAATCGCATACTTTTTTAAGTTTCCTCTTGACAGGTTTTTCGAGGAAGCCGGAAAACGAGCGAAAGGAGGCGAGAGCCGATGGCCTACGTTCCCCCGGAGGTGAAGGAGCGGATCAAGCGGGAAGTTTCGATCCAGCGGTTAGCGGAGGCGCGCGGCATCAAACTGCGGCGTGTGGGCCGGAGCCTCATGGGACTCTGCCCCTTCCACAAAGACACCAATCCCAGCCTCAGCATCGATCCGGTGAAGAACGAGTGGCACTGCTTTGGCTGTGAGCGCAAGGGTGACGTGATCGAGTGGGTGAAGTGCGCCGAAGGCATCAGTTTCACGCACGCGCTGGCGTTGCTGCAACGCGATTATCTCCCTTCCGCCACGAGCGCGGGACCGCCGCCGAGAATCTCCACCGTAACCAAACTGCCGCCGCTGATCGAGCACACGGCGGACGACAAGAAGCTGCTCGAAATCGTGGTGCGGCACTATCACGAAACGCTGAAGCAGTCGCCGGAGGCGCAGCAGTATCTCCTCAAGCGCGGCCTGCAATCGGCCGAGATGGTGGAGCACTTTCGCCTGGGCTTCGCCAACCGCACACTCGGCTACCATCTGCCGAAATCGAACCGCAAGCCGGGCTTCGAGCAGCGCGGGCGCCTGAAAGAGTTAGGCGTGCTGCGCAACCAGACGCCCGGACACGAGCACTTCAACGGCTCCGTGGTGATTCCGATCTTCGACCTGCAGGGCCAGGTGGTGCAGATGTACGGGCGCAAGATCAACGACAATCTGCGCGCGGGAACCGACTATCACTTGTATCTGCCAGGACCGCTGCGCGGAGTGTGGAACGAGCAGGCGCTTGCCGTCTCGAAAGAGATCATCCTGTGCGAGGCGCTGATCGACGCGCTGACGTTCTGGTGCGCGGGCTATCGCCACGTGACCACGATCTACGGGGTGAACAATTTTACCGACGAGCTGCGCGCGGCCTTCCAGAAGTACGGCACGAAGCGAATCTATCTCGCGTATGACCGCGACGAAGCGGGAGGGAAATCCGCCGCGCGAGATGCGGAAGAACTGATCGGGATGGGCATCGAGTGTTTCCGCGTGCAGTTTCCGCGCGGCATGGATGCGAACGAGTTCGCGGTGAAGAACCAGCCAGCGGCGAAGTTTTTAGGCATGTACTTGAATCGCGCCGTGTGGCTAGGGAAAGGCGAGCGTTCCACAGTGGCCGTGATCGAGCCAACCGAAAGCGAGCCAGTGCAGGCCGAACCCACGAAGGTCGAACTGATGGAGATCGAGCCGCCGCCATCAGAGCCGCAGATCGAGGAGCAAGCCCCGCCGCAGAACGATGAGCCATCCACCGCGCCGGTTGTTGAAGAAAAATCCGCAGAGGTCATCGAAGAAAAAAGCAACCTCACAGCGAAAGAAGAAAATGCACTTGCACTGCCACTGCTCCCGCCGAGCACCGAGGAGCCGGAGAAAGTTTTTCCTTTAGCTGTAGAACCCGACGCCGGCAGCGAGGAAGCAGCCGCGCCGTATCCGCCGACGCCGGCAGCGCCGCAGGTGTGGCCGGTGCTCAATGTGCCGGTGGAGATCCACGGCGACGAGATCATCATCCACCAGGGCGAACGCCGCTATCGCGCGCGCCTGCTGGAAAAGAATCTGAGCGCTCAGGCGCTGCGGGTCAATCTGCTGGTGTCGCGGAGGAACGCGCGCGGTGAGACCACGTTTCACGTAGACACGTTCGATCTGTGCGCGGCGCGGCAGCGCACGGTGTTCATGAAGCAAGCGAGCGAAGAACTGGGCGTGAAGGAGGACGTGATTCGCCACGATCTGGGCCAGGTGTACTTGCAGTTGGAGGCCCTGCGCGACGAACAAATCAGGAAAGCGTTGCAGCCCGAGGAAAAAGAGACCGGCATGTCGGAGCCGGAACGCACCGAGGCCATGAAACTGCTTCGCGATCCGCGCCTGTTGGAGTGCGTGCTGGAGGACTTCGAGAAGTGCGGCGTAGTGGGCGAAGAAACGAACAAGCGCATCGCGTACCTGGCCGCGGTGTCGCGTCTGCTGGAAAAGCCGCTGGCGATAGTAGTGCAGTCGGCATCTTCGGCGGGCAAGACTTCGCTCATGGATGCAGTGTTGGACTTTATCCCCGAAGAACAGCGCGAGAGCTACACGGCGATGACTGGGCAAGCGCTGTTCTACATGGGGCAGAAAAATCTCAAGCACAAAATCCTCGCCATCTCGGAACAGCAGGGAGCCGACCGCGCCAGCTATCCGTTGAAGCTGTTGCAATCGGAAGGCGCGTTGAAAATCGCCTCGACCGGCAAAGACCCGGCCAGCGGAAAACTGGTGACGCACGAATACGAAGTGGAAGGCCCGGTCATGCTGTTTCTCACGACCACGGCGCAGGACCCGGATGAGGAGTTGATGAACCGCGCGATTGCGCTGACGGTGAACGAGGACCGCGAGCAGACGCGGGCGATTCATCGGCAGCAGCGAGAAGCGCGCACCATCGAGGGCCATGTGTTGCGGCGCAAGCGGGCGAAACTGGTGCGCCTGCACCGCAACGCGCAGCGTCTCTTGCGTCCCATCACGGTGGTGAACAATCACGACGTGGGCGAGTTTCCCGACTACATGACGCGGGCGCGGCGCGATCACAACAAGCTGTTAACCCTCATCGAAGCCATCGCGTTGTTGCACCAGCACCAGCGGGAGATCAAGCGCGTTCCGGTCGATGAGAACGAGACGCTGGAATACATCGAGGCCACGGAAGCGGACGTGAAACTGGCGCAGGAACTCGCTGACCAGGTGGGACTCAAGCCCTCGCTCGACGAGTTGCGGCCGCAGGCGCGCAAGCTGCTCGCGCTGATTACGGAGATGGTGAAAGCGGAATGTGAACGCCGCGAGATCGAGCCGCGCGATTGCCGTTTCACACGGCGCACGGTGCGCGAGTACACGCGCTGGGGCGACACGCAGTTGCGGCAACATCTCCGCCGACTGGAAGAAATGGAATACCTGATCGTGCGGCGCGGCGGCAATCAGGGCCAGCTGGTGGTCTACCAACTGGCGATACCGGAGGAGCCAGAAACAGATCGTACCGATAACTTCGCGGGGTCAGAGGATGACTTCGCGGGGGCTTCGCGGGCACTTCGCGGCCCCGGAAAAAATGATGCATCTCGAACACTCGAAACAGTTTCGGCTTCCACTTCGCGGCTTCGCGGAAACGCATATAGGGAGGCCAGAGAAAATCCCGCCGTAGATCAACCCATCGTAGCGAAACCGAACGGCAAAGCGAACGGCCACGGACTGGCGAAACGCGCCGGAGGAATCAAGTGATGGCGCGGGTCGCGAAGAAACACAAGGCCGAAGCCGCGCCCGGAACGCCGCTCGCCGCGCGGTTGGCCGAGTACATGAGCGCGCTCAAGGTGCGCGACTTCTCCGAGCACACGATCCGCAACCGCTACTCGCACATCCGGTCCTTTCTGGAATGGTGCGCCGAGCGCGGACTGACGGAGCCAACGGAGATCACGCGGCCTGTGCTCGAACGCTTCCAGCGGCACCTGTTTCACTACCGCAAGCGCGACGGTGAGCCGATGAGCTTCCGCAGCCAGCACGTGCGCCTGGTGGCGCTGCGCTGCTGGTTCCGCTGGCTCACGCGGCAAAATCTGATCCTGCATAACCCGGCTTCGGAGATCGAACTGCCGCGCCTGGGTCGCCGTTTGCCCAAGCACGTGCTCACCATCCCGGAAGTCGAACAGGTGTTGCAGCAACCGGATATCGCCGATCCTCTCGGCTTGCGCGACCGCGTGATTTTAGAAGTGTTGTACTCGTGCGGCATCCGGCGCGCGGAAGTGATCCACCTGAAACTCTACGATCTGGACGCGGAGCGCGGCACGCTGCTGATCCGCCAGGGCAAGGGCAAGAAAGACCGCTTCGTGCCCCTCGGCGAGCGCGCGATCGCGTGGGTGCAGAAATACATCCGCGAAATGCGCCCGCAACTCGTGACGGAGCCGGACTTAGGAACGATGTTTTTAACCGGCGCGGGCGAAGAGATCAGTGCCGACCATCTCACGCTCACGGTTGGCGGTTATGTGCAGAAAGCGAATCTCGGCAAGACCGGAGCGTGTCATCTCTTCCGCCACACGATGGCGACGTTGATGCTGGAAGGCGGAGCCGACGTCCGTTACATCCAGCAGATGCTCGGCCACGCGGAACTGTCCACGACGGAGATTTACACGCACGTCTCGATCCGCGCCTTGAAGCAAGTGCACACGGCCACGCATCCAGGAGCGGCGCTCGATCACGAACACAAGCAGCCCACAGCCGACAGCACAGACGACCAGGCGAAGGAGGAGCTGTTCGCCGCGCTCGACGCCGAAGCCACCGAGGAACACGAGGAGGAAGGCTGACCATATACAAATCTCGTATATCCTGCCGTACGCGAAAATTTACGCGGAGAGCCGAAGAATCCTCTTGACAGGTTTTTCCGAGGAAGGCCGCAATCCGCTCACGCTCCCACCACGAGCGGGCCAGACTCGATACTGTATGACACTATATTTTTGCAGCGACAACATCAGCGGAAAAATCCCCTCACTTTCCTCTTGACAGGGTTTTTCCGAAACGTCGAAAACCGCGCTGTTCGCTGTGTTCCCTCACTCGCTGACCCACT
>CAVTGH010000008.1:0-455087 GCA_963734215.1 uncultured Acidobacteriaceae bacterium
GGGGCTAGGCTCCCCACGTTGCACCTCGAATACCGGCTCGATCAGGAAGCGTTTCGCGTCGCGGTCGTATCCACGAAGCGCCAGCACCTCGCGGAGGATGCGGCGTCCCGGTTGTCGCTCGACATGCACGACCAAATCAACGGCTTCTCCGATCTCTGCCTCCGTGTCGCAGAAGGTAGTTTGTGCGTGGTTCCGCATGACCAGATTGGCGAAACGCCGGAGGGCCTTCTCTGCCGAATTGGCATGTATCGTTGCGAGCGATCCCGCATGGCCTGTGTTGAAGGAATCGAGCAGCGTCCGTGCTTCGATGCCCCGCACTTCGCCCAGGATGATACGGTCTGGTCTCCAGCGGAGAGCAGACTTTAGAAGGTCGTCGAAAGAGATGTTGGCCTTGAAGGTGTCGGTCTGGCATTCGACCGCCAGGATGTTCGGCTTCTGGATGTGAAGTTCGGAGGTGTCCTCGATGACGACGATGCGATCCTGTTCGGGAATGAAACCGGCAAGAATCCGGAGCAGTGTGGTCTTGCCGGTGCCCGTCCCGCCACTGATGAGCAATGTCTTCCCGCCGCGAATTTGCTCCGCTAAGAAGTCCGCAAGCGGGCGCGTCAGCGTACCGCGAGCGATAAGGTCATCGACGGTGTAGTGGCGACTGGTGAACTTCCTGATTGTCAGGGCAGGCGAGGGGCGCACAACGGGAGGGATTACTGCCGCAAGGCGGCTTCCATCTGGGAGCTGGGCGTTCAGGAGTGGGTTATCTTCGTCAAGTTTTTTGCCGAGTTGATTGGCGATGACTTCGAGGCCGGTGCGAAGCTTGCCGGCGTCGAAGGAAATGGTCTTTTCTTGGCGGATGATTCCGTCGCGTTCGTACCACCATGAGGCATCGGGATTGCCCATGATTTCGCTGACGCTTTCGTCCAGCAACAGCGGCTCAATCGGCCTAAGGAATGGCAGGATCAATTCGAAGCTCATAGCGGGAACCTCACAGCGATGGAAGCCCAGCGGAGAGCTGAGCTTCCGAGAGTGACAGAGCAAAGGTTTTATGCGGCGGATTCCTCCTGGGGCGCATCCTCGTGCTCTTGATCTTCGGGGGCGGCCTTTTCGGCCCGGTCCAGCTTCAGGATCGAAGCGACTCGAATTTCCCAGACGCGCTGCTTCGTGTCCGTCTTCTTGCTCTCGTACTCCCGGCTGCGCAGTTCGCCTTCCACCTGGATATGTGCGCCCTTGGTGAGCGTTTTGGCGAACTCTGACAGCTTGCCGAAGACAACGCAACGGTGCCATTCGGTGTGCGAGATGTACTTGTCGTCCTTTTTGTAGGAAGACTTGGTTGCGAGCGAGAGTGTTGTGAGGTTGCGGTTGTTGTTGGTGCGAACTTCGGCGTTGCTGCCGAGGAAGCCGATGAGGGTTACTTTGTTCTGGTACATAACAGTGTCTCCGTTTGTTGAATTTCCCGTTGTTGATCGGGTCACACTGGGCGGAGCCAAGCGAGTGGGCCCGGCTCCCAAGTGCCGAAGGTCTGCTTTCTGGGAGGGACCCGAAACAAGTTTGAGAGGCGTACCTTGCCGGGGTTTGCAAACTTGTTTTGGGAGGAACCGAGACCCCAAAGGGGCGCAGAATGCGAAGCAGAAGACCGAGTGCCGCCGGGCGCCGGAAAGGCCCCGAAGCTGTGACCGAGCAAAAGACGGGACACATAACGGCAGACACGCGCCAGAGCAAAGTTCTCATCTGCACGGTGGCTGCAGAAGTTCACCGCAATTGCAGTGCGATTCGAGCCGGCATGTCTGCCGTAAGAAGGGCGCAATCCGCTACCTCCATTGCACGTCGGAAAGCTCCTGTTCGGACGCTCCACCACGCACGGAGACAGGTGGGGAAAGCCAGCCGGATTAGTAGCATGAAACGACATGAATAAGCCTCTGGGCAGGTCGATGAGTTCCTAGCTGAATGCTTGGTCGGCCCGGAAGCGCACGATGGTCAGACCAAGGGGATTCACGGCAAGCTCATTGTTTTTCACATTCTCGCGAAAGACATAGGTAACGCTGGCTGTCCATCGCTCCCGCTTGAGTTCGGTATGATCCGCGGGGTTGGTGTACACCTTCTCGAACTCGATGCGCGCCGAATACGGTGACTGTCGCAGGTCGTCAAGGATCACGTTCTTGATCTCCACATCGATATACGGCAAGCTGCTGTCTTTGACGTAATTCTGAATGCTGTTGTCCTTGCGTTCCTGGTCGATTACGGCACGTTGCACGTCGCTATTGAGGAAGTAGAGCGACTGCGTTTGATCGCGTTCGATAGTGAAACGATTGCGGCTGAAATACAGTTCCGCCCAGCGGGTGAGGTAATACTTGTTCTCCGCTTCCTGCGGGCGATATTGGAAGTTGCGATAGTCGATGGCTTCGGCGTGGCCCACGTCGTTAATCCGCACGATCATGGGGTGCATGTTGGCGAGCGCCTGCTGACTCTTGAAGGTGAGCGCCGCTAGCACGATACAGACGGTGGCGAGCACGAGAATAGTCACCTTAAGGTAGGTATTCATTACCAGCGGATCTCCATACTGTTCCAAGTAGCGTTCCGCGGCGCGAGTAATCTCCGGGGTAGCTTTCGTTTCTGCGCTCATTTCTGTTGCTGCGTTCATTTGGACCTCGTTTTTCGCGTCTCCTGGGGTGGTTTACATTGCAGCCCGTATCGCCAACATCGCCAGGCCCAGACCCCCCACCGTGTCCGCCACTGCCACCGCTGAATAAGCTGTGCGTCATGGTCGGAATCTTGAAGAGAATGTAGATGTTGACCAGTACGAGAAGGACGAGAAGCGGCAATGTCTCGACAATAGTTGATGGGTCGGCGGGCACGACGATCACCTTCAAATCGGGTGTCGTTGACAAGGCAGAGATGTCCTGGAGTGTGAAACTGTAGATGTTTCCCTTGTCCGTAATGAGATTCAAGTTGGAGCTGATGCCTTGTTTCGCCGGATGCACAAAGCAAAAGTTGCCAACGACATCCACGATCCAGAATTCCTTGTCACCGGTGGCGGCTTCCATGATCTTCTCTGTGGTGGGGAGCTCGATGAGAGTTGTGTATTTGACCTTGGCCCGGATCGCAACAATATCCTGCGAGTGATATTGCACGGTGCGCGCGGACTCCTGCGCCAAAGCACCGACGATGGAAGAGACGACCAAAACACAATTGATGCCGAATTTCAGATGGGGCATAGCATTTCTCCCTAGTGGTTCGTGTTGGAGGTGGATAGGGCCAGCGCACGCGGCTGGAATGGATGATCCTCGGCCAGACGGCGAAGCCCATCTGCAATTCCGAAGCGGTCGAAATAATCCTGCTTCTTAAGGTTGTCGCGGGCGTTGTTGGTCGCCATCCAGTGCGAGACGGAATCGACGTTCAAATGCACTTTCTTTGAAGTCTGTGCCTTCCGAATGAGCATCTGGCCGGGAGGGACAAGGCCGCCGATGATGTCTAACTCCGTGTCGTTGAGATGAAATGCCTCGCGGTAGACTTCGCGGTTCATCTCCGGGTTAGCCAGGAAGATTTTCGTGGGGCAACTCTCGGCCACAATCGCCAGCATTCCCGATTCCTCCAGCTCTTTAATGGATTGTGTCGCCAGGATCATTGCAGCGTTGTGCTTACGCCAGGTCTTCTGCGCCTGCACTACATAGTTGCGGATTGTCTCGTTCTTGATGAACAGCCATGCCTCATCAAGCAAGAAGGTCTTGAAGGTGGCAAGTCTTTTTTGGTCGGCAATCTCGTTCGATGCCCGGTGCAAGACGTAAAACAGCAGCGGCTCCAAGACCTCCGGCGCATCGTTCCAGCCGTGGAAGTTGAACGTCTGAAATCGGGAGAATGAAAGCGTATCCTCGGCATTGTCAAACAGGAAGCCGTACTGCCCACCGCGGGTCCAGCGGTGGAGGCGTTCTTTCAACTCGCCAATGATGTTTCCAAAGTTCGAGATGGTGCGCTGGTCGGGCTCCAGCACGTACACGCGCTCGATCGCATCCCACAACCGCCGTTCCTCTCTGAAGTCGAGCCGGTAACGCTGCTCGTTGCCCTCGATGAGCACCCGGAAGAAGCTGAAGAGAAACTGGTGGTTCTCCTTCGTCTGAGGCAGTGAGAAGGGGTTGATAGTGAAATCTCGTGCTTCCTGGCCGACATTCAGGTACGATCCACCGAAGATCGCCGTAAGCGACTGGAAACTACCCCCGATATCGAAGATGAAGGTCAGCGGCGCGTATTTTTGGGCGTTCTGTAGCAGGAAATTGCAAAAATACGATTTGCCACTCCCGGTCATTCCCAGAATCAGCGTGTGGGCAACCTCGCCGTTATGCAGGTTGAGGAAGTAGGGTGTGCTGTTGTCGGTTTCGAGCGCAGCCAGGTACTCGGTACCGAGATGCGGGTTGGTCTTCTCGCCGGGAAGGATCGTAAACAGAAAAGACAGGTCGGCGTAATTCGTGTTCAGCAGATACAGTTGGCGGAGGTTCAGCGCATAGTTGCCCGGCACAGTGGCGAAATAAGCGTTCAGCTGGTTGTAGGTTTCCGCAAACAGATTGCCGTCCGCGTTGGTGAAGACGCCAGTAAACTCGGCCACAAGCTGATCGAGGTCCGTTCGTGACCGGCCATACAGCACAATCGTGAGCGAGAAGTCGCCGAGCGATTGACCGTCACCCAGGGCGCGAAGGCAATCCCCAAGATTTTCGATGTCGGCTTGCTTGGACTCGTCCACCAGCACATCGCGCGGGTTCGTCTTCGTGGCATCGTTGCCCATCTGCGAGACGAATCCCGTCTTTGACATATTGAAGTGGCGGCGCCGCTTGTTCACTTCTTTGCGGGCCTTGTCCGCGGAGAGCGGAGTCCACTCCGTGACGACGCAGAAGTTGGCCGGAATCTTCAGCAGCGCGTCGAGTACCAGGGGCCGCGTCGCTGTGATGGCTTCTTTCATCGTCAACACACGGACGATGTGATCGCCTACCCGCAGATGATCGCGTTCGGCTTCGATGTCGGAGTTGACCACCTGATAGTCGAGAAACTGTGTGGACTGCGGCCTCCCAGCAATACGCCAGTCGTCATAACTCAACAAGCGGCGGAAGAAGCTGAACTGGCCCTGCCGATTCAAGATCTCGATTTGCATGAAATCTGCGAGCTGCCGAGCGAATGCCTGCACGTGCTGGTCGAGCCGTTGAAGATCGCGCTCGATATGCGTCCGCAACAACTTCTTCATGCTGTCGTTGGTGAACTGCGATTTGAGTTCGGCAATCGCGCCCTCTGGATCGCGTAACAGGCGAGCTAGCGCTGTACCGACGCCGGTCTTCGACCGGGCGCCTTCGAGCAGGATGCAGTAGAAGATTTCAACTTGATAGAGATGGTCCCGCTTCGCTTCAAAGAACTTCCGTCGCTGGTCAATAGCTGCTTCGACAATGGGGTCATCATATGTTGCGAACGGTATGTCGGGGCGGTTCGATTTGAAGAGGTATTGGTAAACATGGAAGCCTGGGCCAAAGGCTTTCAACGCCGCCTCCAACCGCTTCACCGCATACTCCTGCTCCGAGCGGTCCAGACTTTCATAGTCCACGCCGGGAACGCTGAGAATCATGCCGACATCACCGCTCTTGGTAAGGAAGGCCGTCTCGTTCCAGAAGCCATAGAGGTTGATGTGGTCGTTGAGCGCCGGCACTCTCTTTCCAGGGCTTGATGACCTTGTCGAGACGCAGCATTACATTACCTCCACGCGGGGAACTTGCTGCTTCGCGGCGTCGTAGCGCAGCTTGTATCGTTCGGATTTTGCGAGGATGCGGAGGAATGCCGGATCGCTATTCGTTACCCAATGGCCGAAGGCAAAGCCGCCAACGAATACAGCGATACCGGCCAGGATGGAATTGAAGAGGTTGAAGGCGCCCACGGCGCTCACACAGACGAAGTAGAAGAGCGTCCGTTCCACTCCCAAGTAAGTGAGTGGCTTGTGCAGGCTCTTAAAGACTCGGTTCGTGCGACGCTGCTGCTGTGCTTTGTCGGGCATATCGTTCTCGTTTCAGCGTGGCACGCAACGGGATCGCGGGCAGAGCGACAAACAGCCGCTACACTCCCCAGAGCCAACTCAGGACATTCACCGCAAGTACCGCAATGCCCGTTCCGGCGGCAACACCAGCCAGCGCCTTTTTTGCACCGGGTTCGCCGTGCGCGAATCCGTAGCCGCCAATCACAATTGCAACCAGACTGGCAACTTTTGCAATGGTGCCGGTGAAAAGTGTTTGCAGAGCGTTAAAGCCGGAGTCGAACGGTGAACCCTGTGCCAATGCGGCCACAGGCATGAAGAAGAAGTAGGGAGACAAGAGCGGCGGTTGGACGCACCCAGCTCGACCGAAGAATGTTCTGGATTCGACGGATGCGATGGAGTTGGAACCATCGTGGCATATGCACCTCCAGCAGCACCTCAAAATCGCTGCTTTTGGCGCAAACCTAACCTCACTCAGTCACGCTGTCCAATGAATGTTCGGCGGACAGCTATTCCTGGCCGGAATAGCTGGAAAACAATTAGAGTGATTCGGACGGGTAAACTTCTTGTCCAGAAGCTCTCAAAATTCATCCCTCGAATTCTAAGGTCGGCTCAGGTCTTGCCATGGATTTGGCTTAGGTTCGGATTCCCCGTCAACGCACAAAAGTGTTCAAGTTTGACCAGTCTTGTGCATTGGTTTTGAGGCAATATTTCTCCGCGCTATGAAAAAAGAACTCGGCCTAAAACAGGTACTCGCTGTTCCTTGTCCAACTTGCGGTGCTGCTTCGGGGAAGAAGTGCGAACTTAGCACTGGCCAACCGCGCACCGAGCCTCATCGCGACCGCCGATTGATCGCGGCAGATTGACCCAAACAGTACGGAGCCTAGCAACGCAGCGCTAGGACACTGCCGCCGGAGTCGGTGGGCCTTGACCGATGGGAGGGCCGGATGTCAAACTGTTGTCGGCAGAATCGGAGAGAAAGCGCTTCGGCGCGGTTTTCTCTTCTGCGCGCGTTCGCCGTACAATAAACGTACAATGGAAGCGGGATTGTGGGGCATTTGGGCCTTTAGGCCGAATGCAAAATCAATAAGTTACGTGTTATCAATGTGATGGAGTAGTTCAAATCCCCCCTTCCGCACCAATTTTAGCGCAGTAGGGTAGGTTATCGAACAGTCTCAGGAAGGTAGAAACTTCCTTATGACACTGCGTACAGACAAAATATTGCGCCGTCACGTCTGAACCTCCTTTCCCCGAAACCCAGGCTGGACCGGCAAGTTCCAGGAAGTCGCACCGATCCCGCGCCATCCCGCTCAGGCCGAGCAGCGAATCGAATCTTTGTCGGTGTGCGTGATCACATATTCCGGTGATGGATGCCGCCGCTCTCCTTTCCGCCCCGCGATAGAGTAAAGTGTTTGTGGATTGGGGGCGGCAGGGTGCGCGAGATCGTCAAACAAATATGGCCGGAGATCGACTGGATTGAGAATCTCCAACTGCGAGAGCAGGTGACGCAAGTCTGGATCAAAGCCCTCGAGCGCAGCCCCCTCCGGCCCGACGACCTGAACCGGATTCCCTTCACGCTGCTGGTTCCGAACTGCCCCATCACTTTCATGGAGCACAAGCGTTGCGTAGTGCACATTGCGCGTGCCAGCGCTGCGGCCATGCGGGAGTTCATGGGGCGCGCCTTACCCATTGATTTGGATACAGTAATCGCCGGGGCGATTTTGGCCGACGTGGGCAAACTGCTGGAATACGAACTTGGGCCCGATGGCAAGATCCGGCAGAGTGAGCGCGGAGAAGCGTTGCGGCATCCGTTCACCGGGGTTGCTTTAGCGCTGGAGTGCGGCGTTCCGGACGCCGTCTGCCACATCATTGCGGCGCACGCTGGCGAGGGCGACCTGGTGAAGCGCACTACCGAGGCTTTTATTGTGCATCACGCTGACTTCATGGCGTTTTTGCCGTTTAAGAATCCCAAGAACATCAAGGTAAAGTCATAAGGAGAGGTTCCTTGTCCGCGCCGAAATCGATTGCCACATCAAAGGAAACGGTCACTGCCAGAATGTCCCGCTGGGCCGCCGGGCTGCAGTATAGGGACCTTTCGCAGGACGCCATCTACCAGGCTAAACGCTTCCTGCTGGATTCCATTGGCTGCGCTCTCGGTGGCTACCAGCAGCACGACGTGAAGATCGCGCTGGAAGTTCTCGACGAGGTAGCTGGACGTGGCCCGGCTACCGTGATTGGCACAGGGAAGCGGATCGATCCCGTCTCCGCGTCGCTGGCCAACGCGCTGATGATCCGCTGCATGGATTACAACGACATCTATTGGAAGCAGGACCCCTCGCATCCTTCCGACATTTTTCCGGCGGCGCTGGCGTGCTGCGAGCGGGCGGGGAGCGGCGGCAAGGAGTTGATTGTTGGCCTGGTTCTGGGCCATGAGTTCGAGATGCGCTTTTGCGAAGCGGCGTTTCCCGGTATCCGCGAGCGGGGATGGCATCACGCCACGCTGACAGCATTTGTTTCGCCCATCGTCGCTGGACGCGCGCTGCATCTTTCGTGGGAACAGATCCAGCATGCCATCGGCATTTCCGCCAGCCGCCACTGCACGCTGGGGGCGGTCACCGCGGGCAAGCTGACCATGATGAAGAACACGGTGGACCCGATGGCTACGCAAAGCGGCGTGTTTGCGGCGCTGCTGGCGGAAAAGGGCTACTCCGGGCCCGAGCATGTGGTGGACGGCAAGGAGGGGTTGACTCACGTCTTCGGTCCGGAGTGGAGGTTGAACCTTCTGACCGATGGCCTCGGCCAGTCGTGGCGCATCACGCAATGCGGAATGAAGGCGTTTCCTACCGAAGCTCTCACGCACACGCCGATCTCCGCCGTGCTCGATCTGGTCAAGACAAACGATCTGCATCCGGAGCAAGTGGAGAAGATTCAGATTCGGTCGCTGGCGCGGGCCGCCGACATTTTGTCCGATCCCAGTAAGTACGATCCGCGCACCAGGGAGACGGCGGACCATTCGTTGCCCTACGTGATTGCCGCGGCGCTGGTGGAGCGGCAGGTCACACCCGTGCAGTTCACCATGGAAAAGATCATGGATGCGAAGATTCGGGCACAACTGAAGAAGGTGGAAGTGGTTGCGGATCCGGATATTGAGAAAGTCTTTCCGGCATTGCAGAGGGTGGTCGTGAATATCTCGACGACCGATGGACGTGTGCTGAGCAAGCAGCTTGACTTCCCCAAGGGCGATCCGCGAAACCCGCTGACCGACCAGGAAGTGGAAGAGAAGTTTGCCGCGCTTGCCGAGGGCGTGCTCTCGACCGGAGCACAGAAAAAACTGAAAGAGGCGATCTGGAATCTGGAGGACAGCGACTCGGTCCGCAAGCTGATGGCGCTGATGAAGGCGGACACGCAGAACAAGACTGCCAAGATCAAAGGCAAGTGAGATTACGGGTGAATCTCACCTGGAGTACACCATGGCCCAGACTATCGTTGAAAAGATCGCGCAAGCCCATCTGGCCGAGGGACCGAAGCGGCCCCTGCGTGCCAGCGATTTCGTTTCCATCCGGCCTTTTCACGTGATGACGCACGACAACACGTCGGCGGTGATGAGTAAGTTCAAAGCCATCGGTGCGAAAAAGATTTGCAATCCCAAACAGCTCGTGTTCGCGCTCGATCACGACATCCAGAATCAGGATGAGGCCAACCTGAAGAAATACCGCTCGATCGAAGCCTTTGCCAAGGAACATGGAGTCGACTTCTATCCCGCCGGCTCGGGCATCGGGCACCAAATCATGGTGGAGCGCGGCTACGTTGTGCCGGGATCGTTCGTCGTAGCCTCCGATTCGCACTCGAATATGTATGGGGCGCTGGGCGCCATTGGAACGCCCATCGTGCGCACCGATGCGGCTGCGGTGTGGGCCACAGGCGAGTTCTGGTGGCAGATTCCGCGCTCCATCCAGGTTGTGCTGGAGGGCAAGCTGCGCCCAGGCGCCACCGGCAAAGACGTGATCATCGGCCTGTGCGGACTCTACAACCACGATGAAGCGCTCAACGCTGCAGTCGAGTTCACCGGGCCGGGCGTGGCCAGTTTGTCGATGGACGCGCGTTTCTCCATCTCGAACATGAGCACCGAGTGGGGACCGCTGGTGGGATGGTTTCCGGTGGATGAAGTGACGATTGAGTATCTGCGCGCCGTATACAAACGCCTCAAGGAACAGGGCACTGAACGCTTTACGGAAAAAGACATTGAAAGCTGGGCTGCGATTCCGCCGCGCCCTGACTCCGATGCTTCCTACGTGGCGCGCATTACGCTCGACCTCGGAGAAGTCACGCCCCATGTCTCCGGGCCTGACACTGTGCAGGCGATGCAATCTCTTGCTGTCATAGAAAAAAAGAAAGTTGCGATCCAGAAGGCCTATTTGATTTCCTGCGTGAATTCGAGAGTGGAGGACCTGGAAGCCGCGGCCCGGGTCTTGCAAGGAAAGAAAGTTGCGCCCGGAGTGAAGTTTTATCTGGCAGCAGCCAGCGCGTGGGTGCAGCAGGAGGTGGAGCGACGCGGCATCTGGCAGACGCTGCTCGACGCGGGTGCGCTCCCGCTGCCGCCGGGATGCGGGCCGTGCATCGGCCTGGGCGTGGGACTGCTGGAAAAGGGTGAGGTCGGGATCTCGGCCACCAACCGCAATTTCAAAGGCCGCATGGGATCGCGCGATGCTCAGTGTTATCTGGCAAGTCCAGAAGTCGTCGCGGCATCGGCGGCCGCGGGTTACATCGTGGGGCCGTATTCGTTCGCGGATCACACGCCGGCGCGCAGGTTCACGGAATTCGCAGGAAACGGAAAGGAATCTTCCGAAAAAGTGGAGATTCTTCCCGGCTTTCCGGAGCGGGTGAAAGGCCGCTTGATCTTTCTACCCCAGGACAATTTGAATACCGACGCCATCTACGGCAAAGACTACACTTACCGCGACGACATGACGCCTGAGATGATGGCCGGAGTTGTGATGGAGAACTACGACCCGCAGTTTGCCGCGCGCACTCACGCCGGGGACGTCATTACCAGCAGCTTCAACTTCGGCACTGGATCGAGCCGTGAGCAGGCGGTTACATGCCTTAAGGCGAAAGGCATTCCGCTGGTGATCGCGGCCAGTTTTTCGCAAACCTACCTGCGGAACGCGTACAACAACGGGTTTCTGTGCGTGGAAGTTCCCGAGTTCACCAAGCGACTGCGGGAGCAGTTCTCGCGGGAGGTGGCAGCGAAAGAAAAAACGATCATCCCGGGCGAGGACGTGGATATTGATTTCACTTCCGGCACAATCACGTGGCGCGGCGAGAAATTTATCTTCCCGCCCCTGGGCAGTGTACCGCAATCGTTGGTGATTGCGGGAGGGGCGGAAAATCTGGTCGCGAAGAAGCTGGGACTGAGATAGAAGAGGAATTTGAGGACGAACTCATGGCTAAATACACAGTAGTCACAATGCCCGGGGACGGAATCGGTAATCAGGTTCTGCCGCAAGCTCTGCGGATTCTGAAAGCGGTGGGTTTTAACGCCGAGTATATTCACGCCGACATCGGTTGGGAATGCTGGCGCAACCAAGGCAACGCTCTGCCCGAGCGCACGGTGGAACTGCTGGCGAAGCACAAGCTCGGGCTGTTCGGCGCGATTACTTCCAAGCCGAAGAAGGAAGCGGAGGCCGAGCTCAAGCCTGAACTCAAGGGCAAAGGTTATTCCTACTTCAGCCCGATCGTGACCATGCGCCAGCGCTTTCACCTGGATACCTGCATCCGGCCTTGTATTTCGTTTCCGGGCAATCCTCTGAACTTCATTCGCAAGAAGCCGGGTGGAGGATTCGAGGAGCCGCTGGTGAACGTGGTTGTCTTCCGGCAAAATACAGAAGGGCTTTACGCGGGAGTGGAGTGGACCAACCCGCCGGAGCCGGTGCGGGCTGCGCTGGCCGCGCACGCGAAGTTCAAACCGTTTGCCGGAACTGCAGGACCGGACCTGGCCATTTCGGTGCGCATCATCACTCGCCCGGCGGCGCGCAAGATTTGCAAGGCCGCGTTCGAGTGGGCCAAGAAATATGGATACAAGTCGGTGACCATCTGCGAGAAACCGAACGTGCTGCGCGAAACTTCCGGAATGATGGAAGAGGAAGCCAAGGCCGTGGCAAAGGAGTATCCGGGAATTGCGCTGTGGTCGACCAACATCGATGCGCAGACCATGTGGCTGACCAAGAATCCCGAAGACTACGGCGTGGTCGTCGCGTCGAACCTGTTCGGCGATGTAATCTCCGACGCTTTCGCCGGCCTAATCGGCGGCCTGGGCTTTGCGGCATCCGGCAACATCGGAGACGACGTGGCAGTGTTCGAGCCCACACACGGGTCGGCGCCAAAGTATGCGGAACTGAATCCGCCCATCGTCAATCCGATCGCCATGTTCCTCTCGGCCGTCATGTTGCTCGAACATATTGGCGAAACCGAAAAGGCTGGGCGCATCCGCAACGCTATTGCCGCGGTGGTGAAAGAAGGCAAGGTGCGCACCTATGACATGATGCGCATTGCCGGTGGTGCGAAGGCAATCAGCCAGGGCGCGGCCAGCACGGTCGAGATGACGGATGCGGTTCTGGCGAAACTGGAGCAGGCGGCGAACGTGCAGACGCCTGAGTGCGTCGCGGCTGGCGATGGCAACAAGGTTCTCTGATTGAGGTAACGCTCATGAGTGTCGGGATCGAAACGCAAACCAAGCCCGCGGGCGAGGCGGGACACTGGGGCCCGGAGATTCGCTCGGATGCGCACGTGCGGATTGAACCGCGCGAGCGTGGCGGCATCGACCTTGAACTTGAATCGCGCGTCAAACCTTACTACGGCGAGTCCATCCGCCGGCAGGCTGAAGAGGCGCTCGAAGCTCTCGGCGTGCAGCACGCGCAGGTGGCCATTCACGACGAGGGGGCGCTGCCTTTCGTAATTTCGGCGCGCATTGAGGCTGCAGCCCGGCGCGCAGGACTGGGTGAAGGCGCGCGCGTACTGCCGGAAAGGCTTGCGCTGCCGGAGCCTTCTGCGCGCGATCGCATGCGGCGGTCGCGGCTCTATGTTCCCGGCAGCGAGCCCAAATATTTTATCAATGCCGCTCTGCACGGAGCGGACGGCATCATTCTCGATCTCGAAGATTCCGTCCACTCCAACGAGAAGGATGCGGCGCGATTGCTGGTGCGCAACGCGCTGCGCGCCGTCGACTTTCTGCATTGCGAGCGGATGGTGCGCATCAACCAGCTCCCACTGGGACTGAAAGACCTTGAGGAGATCGTCCCCGAGTCTCCCGACCTGATTCTCATTCCCAAGGTCGAGACCCCTAGCCAGGTGACCGACGCCAGTCAGAAGATCGCGGAGGTCAAAGCGAATTACGGCATCACTCGTCCCATCTGGCTGATGCCGATCCTCGAGTCGGCTCTGGGAATTGAGAATGCCTACGAAATTGCGGCTGCGAGCCGGGAGCTTGCGGCATTAACGATTGGGTTGGAAGACTACACGGCGGACCTCGGCGTGGTGAAAACGTCAACCGGCGCCGAGTCGCTGTTCGCGCGGCAGCGCATGGTGAATGCCGCCCACGCCGCCGGAGTGCAGGCCAACGATTCGGTTTTTGGCGATGTCGGCGAGATGGAAAGCTTGCGCGCATGGGCCTTGAATGCTCGCGCCATGGGCTTTGAAGGCATGGGATGCGTGCACCCGCTGCAGATTCCGGTCATTCACCAGGCTTTCGCTCCGACCGCCGCGGAGATCGAGAAAGCGCAGAAGATTGTTGCTGCGTACCACGAGGCTCAGCAGCAAGGCTTGGGCGTGGTAAGCCTCGGCTCGAAGATGATCGATGCGCCAGTTGTGCAGCGTGCCTTGAAGCTGATGGCGCGGGCACAAGCGATGAGGCTGGTGTGAATTATTGAGTTATCCAGGTGGGAATTTGCATGGCCATTCTCGAAAAGACTGAACTCGTCCGCAACGCCGCCGGGCGCATGGTCCCGGAGATCGCGAACGGGCGTCCGCAGGTCCCGTACCCGGGTGCCGGCAAGTACCAGCCGCGCGGAAACAAAGCTGCACCACCCATCCCGACTGCGGCCGATTATCCCGAGAGTGGCGACAAGCGCGTGGCGGACCTTGAGACTGCGCTCCGCAAATGCGGCCTGCGCGATGGCATGGTCATTTCCTCTCATCATCACCTGCGTGATGGCGACCGTGTCGCCCTTATGGCGCTCGAAGCGGCGGCAAGAATCGGTGTCAAGGATCTCATTTGGTTTCCCAGCGCATCGTTTCCCTCGCAGCAGAGCGCCATCGAACTGATGTCCTCTGGCGCGATCCACCACATCGAAGGCAGCATGAATGGACCTTTGGGCGATTACTGCACACAAGGAAAAATGCGCGGCATGGGCGTTCTGCGCTCGCACGGCGGGCGCTGGCAGGCGATTCAAGACGGCGAAGTACACATCGACATTGCGGTGATCGCCGCGCCCACCGCAGATCCATTCGGCAACTGCGACGGCTCGCACGGCAAGTCCGCCTGCGGCTCTCTCGGTTTTGCGTTGGCTGATTCCATCTATGCCGACCATGTCATCGCCGTCACCGACAACCTGGTCCCGTTCCCCTGCATTCCCTGGCAGATTCAAGGTAACAATGTCGATTACGTCGTCGAAGTCGACTCCATCGGCGATCCGGCCAAGATTGTCTCTGGTACAACGCAGATCACGCGCTCGCCCGACCGCCTGCGCATCGCCGAGTTTGTTGCGCTTTTCCTGCGGGACGCCGGCATCATGCGCAACGGCTTCTCCTTCCAGGCGGGCGCAGGCGGGATTGCACTGGCTTTTGTCGGCTACCTCAAGCAGATGATGAAAGAGGCGGGCGTGAAGGCGCGATTCGTTCGCGGCGGCTCGACCAAGTATCTGGTTGAACTGCTGGAAGAGGGCCTCACCGACTACATCCTCGACGGGCAGACGTTCGACCTCGACGGCGTGCGCTCCATCGCCAGCAACCCGAGCCACGTAGCGACTTCTCCGTTTACTTCGTATAACTACCACGGGAAAGGGAACTTCGCGTCCCTGGTGGACGCCGTCGTGCTCGGCGCGACCGAGGTCGACGCGAACTTCAACGCCAACGTTGTCACTCACTCCGATGGGCGCCTTCTGCACGGCATCGGAGGCTGGCAGAACTGCCTCGCCGCGGGCTGCACCATCCTGGCTGTGCCTTCGTTCCGCGACCGCATTCCGGTCATCGTCGATCAAGTGACCACGCTGTGCGGCCCCGGCGAATTGATCGACGTGGCCGTGACCGAGCGCGGCATCGCCATCAACCCGCGCCGCCAGGATCTGATGGATGCGGTCAAGGGCTCGAAGCTTCCCATCCGCCCGCTGCACGAGATCAAGTCAGAAGTAGAGCGCATCTGCGGTGGCAAACCGCAACGGCCCCAGTGCGGGGACCGTCCCGTCGCCATCGTCAAGTGGGTAGACGGCACCGTGCTCGACAGTGTCTGGCAGGTCTTGTGAAGCGCGGTAAGGGTCTCCGGATGCGGTGCCACGCGAACCTGCGGGTGAGATAGTCCGAGTGTCCCGTCTACGCGGCAGCCTCGACGGCTCTCGCCCTTGTGATCTGGACAATCCTGGGTTCTACGAGCCTTACCACATCGACCCAGTCCATCCGCAACAGGTCGCGATGCGTGCCCGCGTTGAATGTGATTTCCTTATTCGAGGTCAGACTTTCGTCGGCATAGACGGCCATCCCGTAGAGGTTTCCGAACGGCGGCATGGCGCCGGCCTCGCAATCGGGGAACTTGTCCTTGAACTCTTGTTCTAAGGCAAGCTCCACCGTTTTCGCGCCCACGGCTCGCTTCAGCAGCGAGAGATCGACATGGCGGGACGCAGGAACGACCGCCATCGCCAGACCCCCATCAATTCTTACGATCACCGTCTTGGCTAGTTCTTTCCCCGAGATGTGCGTAAGCGCCGCGATGCCCTGCGCGGTGTACGCAGGTGAGTGAGAGAAAATCAGATACTGGATGTTGTGACTGTCAAGAAACTCCCGCAGTTTGTTAAGCGGCATGGCAACCTCCCTCCGTTTAAGATACAAGAACGTTGAGGAACCGATTTTCCTGGTGCCCTATGGTATCTGCAACGGGTCTCGATCCTCAGTGACCAGGATCACGAGTTCGATCTGAATTTGCATCTCCGCGGAAACATGCTGCCTAATGACGCGGATTACAGCAACACAAGTAAAGGCGCGTTCCGTTGCAACAGCGGCGGCCAAAACGGGAAGCCCGAAGGTCAGCGCACTAAGGGTGGAACCGGCGGGCCAGATGCAACGGCGGGGCCGGGGCGAATAGATTCTGGAAGCCATTTGGAAGCAAACGGAAGCAGAAAGCGGGAAAGAAACACGCTCAGTGATTGAAAACATGGTGGCCAGGGACGGAGTTGAACCGCCGACGCCAGCCTTTTCAGGGCTGCGCTCTACCACCTGAGCTACCTGGCCACATTTCGAACCCGCTCGTCCACGGGCAGGTTAAAGAATTGTTCCCTCATGCTGATGGTCGCGGGAGTGCCAACCGGGAAACAGCCTCAACGCCGAACTCGTGCGGAACGATGTTGATTAACGATGTTGATTATAGCAAAGCTCGGCGGCCTCTCAAGGTCAACCAACGGACCATCATTTCTTTTTCGCGGCGGGCGGAAACGATCCTCACACTTGTGGGGAACAGGCCAAACTGAGGCTCACTCACGCTTGCTTGCACACGCAGCTCCGCCGCAAAAATCAGCGCGGATCGGCAACCCTGCCATTCATCACAGTCATCGAGCACCGGTTGGCCCCGAACCAGTAAGGAATTTCGCGGTAGTCCTCCACCGCAAACATCGCCAGATCGGCATCTTTGCCCGGCTCGATTGACCCCTTCCGGTCTGCCACTCGAAGCGCCCAAGCGCCGTTGATAGTAGCCCCGGCAATCGCCTCCGCCGGCGACATTTTCATGTGCGTGCAGGCCAGCGACATCGCCATCGGCATACTCAGCGTGGGCGACGTGCCGGGGTTATAGTCGGTCGCCAGCGCCACCGGCACGCCGGCGTCAATCAGCTTGCGCGCCTGCGGATATTCCTTCAGCCCCAGAAAATAATTCGCCCCCGGCACCAGCGTCGCGACGGTGTCACGCCTGGCCAATTCCGCAATGTCGTCGTCGTTCACGTGATCCATGTGGTCGAACGACGCCGGATTGAAGCGCAAGAACGGCCGCAGCACCGTCTCCGCAAGCTGGCACATGTGGGCCCGCACGCTGAGACCGTGCCGTTCAGCGGCTGCAAAAATCTGCGCGGTTTCGGCCGCGGTAAACGCTCCTTTGTCGCAAAAGACATCCACAAACTTTGCGAGCTTCCGCTTCGCCGTTTGCGGAATCATCTCCTTACAGATGATCTCCACATACTCTTGTGAGCGGCCCTGAAATTCTATTGGGACGACATGCGCACCCAGCAGGGTGGGGATGACCGTCCCCGGCCAGCGCGAGGCGGCATCGCGGATGGCTTGCAATGACTTCAATTCCGACTCAACCGTAAGCCCGTAGCCCGATTTGGCCTCGACCGTCGTCGTGCCATAAGCTGCCATATCACGCAGCACGGCCAGAACTTTCTCCACCAGAACCCGCTTCCCTGCCCTGCGAACACCCTCCAGGCTCGATCGAATACCGCCGCCGGCCGCGGCGATTTCCTCATAAGAAGCGCCTTCGATGCGCTTCTCGAAATCCACCAGCCGCGGGCTGACAAAGACAGGATGTGTGTGGGAATCGACGAAACCGGGCAGGACGACTTTACCCGCGCAGTCGATCTCGGTGGCTTTCTTTCGGTTCTTCTTCAGCCAGGGATCGCGGAGGGCGTCTTTGGTTGTGCCGACGGAAACGATCTTCCCGCCGAGGCTCAGCACGGCACCATCTTCGATGATGCCAAGTCGCTTCAGGTCAGGACCACGGCGCGGGCCGGGCTTACCGATAGAAGACTGGAGAGTAAGAAGCTGGCCGATGTTGGCTAGGAGTACCGGGTGATGGATTTTCTTATATGGTTTTCCGGGTGAAGTCACGCTCAAGCAGTTTAGCAGGCATTGGGACACGGAGTCCGTCTGGACCTAGAAATACCAGAGGTCCGGATCTTGCTCCTTGTTGGGGTCTATGTACGCAAAGGTCGTGCCCTTCGTCCTGTACCAAACTCTCCATTCTTCAACGATTACCCGCTGAGCATCACGAGGAGCAATGTACAGGCTGTCTCTTGACATCCAAACGCCGAAGAATCTCACCGTGCCATCCTTCGAAAATCTCTCGCCTCCGACAAACCACTTCCGATTCTCCTCAAGTTCACCCTTTCCGAAGTGGTGATTGGTCGTCGCCCGAAATTCCAGTCCTCCGGTCAAATACCGGAGCGCATGCAAGCACCAGATTACATGCTCCGTGTCCTTCCATTCCGCCTTGTCTTGATCTTGCGACAGGATTCGACCACCACTCACAGGGTGTAGCTCTTGAACCAGCAGACCTGCGGCCTCAACCGGTCGTTGTGCTAAGGCCTTCATGCGGTCAATCTCGTTGTCATCGCTCCCCAGTTCCTTCACAAGGGTTTCAGCTGATGCAGTCCGTGGACTGATCGAGTTTTGCGGAACCGATTGTTCCTGAGCGATGACGGAAGGAGGCGCTAAGACACCAGCAGCGAGAATGCCGACAAGATGTACCTTCCCAAAAAGCAGCAGTGACGCTCTCACGGATCTCGCTGGCAGGACACTTATACGATTCATGATCTTCTACTTCCCCATCGGCACCCTCACGCCCGTCTTCCTCGCAAATTTCTTCGCCTCGTCGTAACCCGCGTCCACATGCCGAATCACGCCCATCCCCGGATCGGTCGTCAACACGCGCTCGATGCGCTTAGCCATCTCGTCCGTCCCGTCAGCCACCGTAACCTGCCCGGCATGCAGCGAGTAGCCGATGCCCACGCCGCCGCCGTTGTGAATCGACACCCACGACGCGCCCGCTGCCGTATTCAGCAGCGCGTTCAGCAGCGGCCAATCGGCAACGGCGTCCGAGCCATCTTTCATGCTTTCGGTCTCGCGGAACGGAGACGCCACCGAGCCGCAATCGAGGTGATCGCGGCCAATCACGATCGGTGCCTTGATCTTTCCTTTCTTCACCAGATCGTTCATCGCCAGGCCGAATTGCGCCCGCTCGCCGTACCCCAGCCAGCAGATGCGCGCCGGCAGTCCCTGAAACTTGATGCGCTTGCGGGCCAGATCAATCCATCGCCGCAGGATGCGGTTCTCCGGAAATAACTCTAGAACGAGATCGTCTGTAACATGAATGTCCGACGCCTCGCCCGACAGCGCTACCCAGCGGAACGGCCCTCGTCCTTCGCAAAATAGCGGACGAATATACGCGGGCACGAACCCTGGAAAGTCGTAGGCATTCTTCACGCCGCGCTGAAACGCAAACGTACGGATGTTGTTGCCGTAGTCGAACGTGACCGATCCCATCTTCTGCAGGCGCAGCATCCCTTCCACATGCCGCGCCATTGCATCGAGCGATTTCTCCTGATACGTCTTGGGGTCGTTTTTCCGTAACTCGAAAGCCTCCGAGAGCGTCATGCCGTTCGGCACATATCCATTCAGCGGATCGTGCGCCGAAGTCTGATCGGTAAGGATGTCAGGCACCACGCCGCGTTCGGCCAAGTCCGGAATCACGTCCGCGCAATTCCCCACCAGCCCGACTGAGACATTCTGTTTCTTGCGCACCGCATTCTTCAAAATCCGCAGCGCCTCATCCAGCGTGTTCACCATGAAGTCGCAGTAACCGGTCTTCAGCCGTTTCTTAATGCGCTCCGGATCAACGTCAATCCCGAGAAACGCCGCGCCCGTCATGGTCGCGGCCAGAGGCTGGGCTCCGCCCATGCCGCCCATGCCGCCGGAGACGATCAGCTTGCCCGCCATGTCCCCACCGAAGTGTTTCTCTCCTGCCGCCGAAAACGTTTCAAACGTCCCTTGAATGATTCCCTGCGAGCCAATGTAAATCCACGAGCCCGCCGTCATCTGGCCATACATCATCAGCCCGGCGCGCTCCAGTTCGTTGAACTTCTCCCAGTTCGACCAATGGCCGACTAGATTCGAATTGGCAATGAGCACGCGTGGGGCGTGATCGTGCGTCTTGAACACGCCGACGGGCTTGCCCGACTGCACCAGCAAAGTCTCGTCGTTGTCCAGATTTTTCAGAGTCGCGATGATGGCGTGGTAAGCTTCCCAATTCCGCGCCGCTCGCCCAGTCCCGCCGTAGACGACGAGATCCTGAGGACGTTCGGCTACGTCGGCGTCGAGGTTGTTCATCAACATGCGCATGGCGGCTTCCTGCTGCCAGCCTTTGCAGGTAATAGAGCTGCCGCGCGGCGCGCGAATGGACGCAGGAGCTTGGATTAGTTCCGTTTCGACGGGCATGTATAGATGTTAGTACCTGAAGGGAAAGGTGCGCAATGCGCCGAGGCCGCACAGTTCACACCCGCGAGTTCGGCATGTCAGAACAGCATCCGCGCTGTCAGCACCAGCCCGTGGTTGTATGCATGGAATTGTGAAGTTGCGATCTGCATCCCGCCGCCCACAACCAGAGCCACGCGGTTGCGCGGATCGCGTTCCAACTTAAACTTGCTGAGCATCAATCCCGGAGTGACAAAGTTCTGCAAGCGGCCGTCGTTTGCTCCGCCGTGGTAGAAGGTCGCGTTGTTTTCAATCTCCGGCCAAAACAGTTTGCCGATGCGGTATTGCGCCACGGCGTTCCACACTACGACGCGGCCCAGCTTCGCCGTATCGCCCGCGGGAAGGACCGCACCGACCGTCGATTGCACATCAAACCGCCCGAAACCTTTGCCTCCGCACACCGTGGGTGAGACGGTTGCCGCGAGGCTGCCGTTCTTATAACTTCCGGTCGGCAGCGTTCCGGTTGTTGAGAAGCTCAGAGAATAATTGCCGTGGCTTTCGTTTCCCGCCGCTAGACGGTACTTCAGCGTCATCGAGAAATCGCCAAAGCCATCTTCCGTCTTGGAGTTGTGCTGGATATAAGGTGGGGCCAGCGCATCGAACTCCACGTTGTACCAGGGCACCACATTGAAACCTTTGCTGTTGTCATAGTTCCAGGTATCCGTTCCGGCGGGCGCGATTTGGCGAACAAAATCGGTGCGGAACACCTGCAACAAGCCCGACGATGCCGTGACCACAGGAATCGGCCACGACGGCTGTTGCGCCAGCGTATCGCGCACACGATCTTCCCAACTGGTGAAGAACCCGGACGGCTCATCCTGAGCGGCACATGGGACAGAACCTAGAATCGTCAGCATTGCGCACACGATCACAACCAGCCCCTTGGAAATCACAGCGCCTCCCAGCGTCGATTCAAAGCGGCCAGGCTTGCCTTGTTTTTGACAGAACCCAGACGATACCCACAGCAACGAGTTTCAGTTTTTTACCTGCTCTGCCGGGAAGAGTCTATAGTCCGAAACTATTAGAGTGGACCGTTGCAATCGGGAGGAATGTCATGGAAGGAAGATAGAACCCACTGGAACCAAGCCCTACCAAGTGCTGTAGGCCGTTCCGTCGCTACCAGTCATACTCGACGCCGAATGCACGTCGCTGATGCCCGGATCTTGCTGGTCCACGGCCAGGAGTACATCTTCCTGCACCACTTCCCAGTTGGCTTCATTCGTCATCGGATCTTTGGGAATGACCTTGATATAGCCCGCACTCACCAGATCATCCAGCGACTGCGGCGCTTTTTGTTTATCCAGCGTGTACTGCGAAATCAGCGAACGCAACTCGAACAAATCCTGGCGCAGCACCGCCTCGCGCGAACGCAGCACCGACTGGTTGTAAATGGGGAGCGCAACCGACATCAGGATCAGAATGATGCTGATGACGATCATCATCTCCAGCAGCGTGAAACCCGCACTGTGGCGCATTTTGAGCCTGCTTGCCATTTACCAATCCTTGTATTTCGTGCCGTCCAGAGCCTCGTCTTGCGACTTGGTGTAAACGTCAAACACGCTCTGCCCGCCCCATGAGTCGGAATCCGGATCGTCCTGCATCGAACGCAGGCCCCACTCCGTGGTGCCGGTCATGGGATCGATGGGAATCTTGCGCAGATACCGGACTTTTTTCCCCTGCACGTCCACGCCCTTCACCAGCGTTTCCAGATCGGGCGGATAACCTTGGCTGTCCACCTTGATCTGAAAGGCTTGGCGGTCGGCATCCATTTTGTAGCGATCGATGGCGTCGCGCATCTCCCAAAGATCGGCTCGCAGACGGCGCTCCCTCTCGCGTTTGATGGTCAGCCGCGCCATCGGCACCGCCATGGTTGACAGAACCAGCAGGATGGTGGTCGCAATAATCAGTTCCAGAAGCGTGAAACCCCGGAGCGTGAAACCCCGTTCGGGCCTCGCGCCCTGCCCCGGATGGAATCTGCGTAGCATCATCTTCTTCTATTCTCGGATTTGAAAATCGCGCTCGCTATTGGACGGTTACCGACGCCTGCGCGCCATTCACCGTAATGGCCTGCAGACCGGGATCGCGGGCTCCGCCTCGAGTAATGGTCAGGGGAGTCTGCCCGCTGGCCTTTGCCTGAAATGTCAGCGTGACCACCGCTCCCTGTCCGGAAACTCCTCCGGCTCCGGGCGGCCGTGCAGCCGTAACCTGCAAGGTTCCGGGGGGATCTTCGCGCTTCACCAAAGCCACGGCCTGCCCATCCTGGGAGAGGAATCCGCCGTTTGAAACGTTGACCAACTGCAGCTTGGCGGGATCGTAATTCATTTGCACCGGCACGGAATAGACATTCTGTGCGCCGGAGATTAACAGGTTCACTACAAAGGTGTTGCCCTTCTCAGCCGTTATCTGCCCTGGATCGAACAGGAAGTTCGCACTTCCCTGCGCTCCCGGATTCGCACCTGAGTTGGGAGGCTGACTTGCCGGCGGCTGCGTCGCTGGAGTGCCCGGATTTGGCGCTTGAACCGCCGGCGCAACCGCTGCCGCTGGCCGGCTCACATGCCGCAGTTCAATTGCGTTCGCCGTCCCAATCTCAATTTCCCGCTGGTTCAACTCGCTGAGGCTGGTTCCCCGAATGATATGCGGAGTGATGGCAAAGACCGTCTCGTCCTGCGAATGGTCCTGCTGCCTCTGCCCAAAGAGGTACCCCAGGATTGGAATCTGCGCCAGCCCCGGAATCCCGCTCAGCGACCGGGTCTGCGAATCGTCCAGGATCCCGCCGATCAGGCTCGATTCGCCATCCTTGAGGCGGATTTCATGCTCAATTTTCTTCTGGCCGATGATGGGCTGGCTGATGCCGCCGATGCTCGACTGACCCACCACAGAAGAAATTTCCATGGTGATCTTCAGGGTCACTTCCCGGTCCGCATGTACGTGCGGCGTAACGTCGATATTCACGCCCACGTCGAGATATTGAAACTGCGTATTCACCAGCGGGTTAATGCCCACGCCGCCAATTCCGGGCTGGAACGATCCAGTAGCTACCGGCACGCGTTCGCCGATCTTGAGCGTAGCCTTCTGGTTGTCGAGCGCGCGCACCTGCGGATTCTGCAACATCTTGGTGTCGGTATCGCCCATCACCGCCGACAAATTAGCCGAAGGAATCGTCACCTGAAAATCGGTCGCGTTCAGGTTGCCCAGCGTGTTCAGTTCGAGTCCACCGCTGGAACTGCTGCCAGTTGTACCCGTGGTCGTCCCTGAGGTGGTTGTCGTAGTGTTGATGTTGCTCTGCAGGGCGACCGTGGCGCTGGTTGGCGGGCTCAATCCGAGCGTGCGAGACTTGTCTTTGCTCACCTGGATGACCGCGATATCGATGATCACTTCCGGACGCGCCTTGTCCAGATCTTCCACCAGCTTTTCCGCCAGCGCGATCTGGTCCGGCGTGCCCCGCACCACCAGCGCATTCTGCGAGAGCAATTGCTGCACGCGCTGCACGTCCAGCACGGCGCGGATCGCGTTCACCACATCCTGCAGTTCGGTGGGCTGGGAAAGATTCTGCAGATAGAACGTCTTCAGGACGCTCTGTTCCAACTCCTTGCGCTTGGCGGGATTGTCCTGCGCCACAAAAATCGTATTCCCCGTCACCGGACGCCAAAACGTTTTCGATTCCAGCGCCGTAATCTGCAGCGCGTCTTCCAACGTTACTCCGTTCAGCTCGACCTTGATCCGCCGCGACGTATAGTCCGGATCGAACAAAACGTTAACCCCGGCGATCTGCCCGATGGTCTGATAGACCACCTTGGAATCTTCGGTGATTTTCACAGTGATGGGTACCACGGAGATGGGCGCCAGTTCCACCGGCCCGGCCGCTTCCCTGATCTTCTTTTGCAGAGCGCTGGGCGGTCCAGCGGCCTGTGGCGGAGGATTTTCCTTATCGTTAATCATCTGCAGCGTGCGCTTCAATTCCTGCTGCGCAATAAACAACGATGGATCGATCAGCACCGCCTTCTGAAATTCCGCCAGAGCCTCCTGCAGCTTGCCTTCGTCGCGCAGTCCTTGTGCGTGATGAACGATCGTCGCCGCCGCCTTAAATCGCAAGCGCTCGAATGATGACTTATAGCGCAAATCTTTCGGCTTCAGGTCATAAGCCTGCTTGAAGAAGTTGTAAGCGTCTTCAAAGTGCTCTCGCGCCTCGGCGTCCTGGCCCTTGGCGTAAAGGGTCTTAGCGCTGTCGGCGGGGATGGCAGGCAGTATGGCAACCAGAACCAGCAGCGCAACCGCCGCAGGCATCAGACGTCTCATTCGTCAGTCCTCGTCTTAAAATCCTGTCTTAAAATCTTTTCCGGAAGTCTTCGCCGGACAAGCAGTTATCGCGCCCACGGCTCTTGAGCAGCAACCTGTTCGACGCATAGAAAACAATGCTTTTGCAGCGATTATAGCATCGCGATTCTTCGCTCCCCATCTGCTTGCACGCACAGTAGTTACACTCTTTAGTCGTAGTCCCAGTGGGCTTCGGACTTCGGCTATCGGGCTACGGGCTTCGGCCGAACTTCGTCGCTCCAATTCTGCCAAGCACAAACCCAGCGATGCCGTACAACGTCGCGTTAATTGGTCCTAAGTAAAGCACAGCCATCACCAATCTCCCCGAACGCAGGCCGGTGACCGATGCACAACTAAGGCACATGGCCCACAACAATTGTCGTCCGAAGTTCCAAGTCAAAGGAGCGAAATACACCGAGTAATACCAAATGACAAGCACGTAACCAAAGGCGGCAAAGACCAACGCGCATCGTTTTGCCATGCCCGTCCGCGCCCCCTCCGGCTTCCTGGCCGAAGCCCGATAGCCGAAGCCCGAAGCCCAGCTTTTTGCTGCTAAGATGAAGCTAAAGACCATTGAGTCAATGATTCAATGACTCAATGACTCAATTCCATGCCCCGCCAGTCCACCCACGAAACCAAACCCAGCAAGGAGAAAGCTCCCCGCCGCGAACCCACCGCCAGCGGCCAAAGAGATGCTGCCGTTAATAGGATCGCTTCACACAACTACTTCTTGCTGGAAAAATTTGAGTGCGGCATTGTTCTAACCGGAACCGAGGCCAAATCCGTCCGCGGCGGCCTAGCCAACCTCAAAGATTCCTACGGCCTGGTCAAGGACGGCGAACTCTGGCTCCTCAACGCCCACATCGGCCCCTACGAGCACGGCAACATCCACAACCACGCCCCCCTCCGCACCCGCAAGCTGTTAATGCACAAAGAAGAAATCCGCAAGCTGATCGGCAAGACGCAACAAAAAGGACTCACCCTAATCCCCGTCCGCATGTACTTCAAGAATGGCAAAGTAAAACTTGAACTAGCCCTAGCCAAGGGCAAGCAACTCTGGGATAAACGCGAAACCGAACGCCGCCGCACCGCGGATAAAGAAGCGAGAGAAGCCATCCGAGGCCGGAAGAGGTAAGCCGTAAACACCAGCAAGACTCATGTGGGGACAGCAGCCCTCGGCCGTCCAGCCGGGCAAAGCCCGGCAGTTTGCAGAGGCCCAGCTCCCTGATCTTGCAAGTCATGCCATAATAGTTTTTGGAAGGAAGATGCCAGAAGGCCCGCTATGCCTACACGCAACATCAATCTGACTCCAGGACTTGACCGTTTCGTGGCCACGAAGATCAAGAGCGGGCGCTACGAAAACGCGAGCGAAGTCGTCCGCGCCGGTCTGCGAAACTTGGAGCGCGAGGAGCAGGAGCACGCAGCAAAGTTGGCCGCCTTGCGCAAGGCGATTGACGAAGGCGATGCCAGTGGAGTGGCCGGGGGCAATGTCTTTGGCCGGGTCCGTAAGACGCTCAAACTTTCCGCATCGCGCTAGCTAGCCGTGGCGAAATTTCGATTTTCGCGTCGCGCCGAGGCCGATCTGCTAAGCATCGGCGAATATACCCTCCGAAAATGGGGCGAGACCCAAGCCGCCCGCTACCTCGGCGAACTGGAGGAGTGTTGCCAGATGCTGGCCCGCAATCCGGCTCTAGGCCGCCATTGCGAGGATATTCGTCCCGGCTTGCGCCGCTTTGAGCACGGCAGGCATGTCCTGTTCTACCGCCAGGAGTCCCGCGGAATCCTGATTTCCCGCATCCTCCATCAGCGCATGTTGCCGCAGAGACATGTGATGGATTCGGAGGAAGACGAGCGCTGACGCCCGTGGGTCCCACTGAAAATTAGGCGCACGTCCGTCTGTCCTTGGGCTCGGGCTAGGAGCAAGCAGCCTTTTTTGCGACCTGTCGGGAATTGAACGCATCCTTAACGACAGTACACTCGACGGCATTCTCGAATTCCCGTGCCGGGGGAAGGAAAGTTGGTTGGTAATTTATGAAGTGTATGTGCTCAAGTGGCGAACATGGTCATCCAGCATACGAGTGCAACAACGTAACGACCGCCAACGCGAGGCTCTGCGAGAAATGCGCACGCGAACAAAAGATCGAGGAAGTAATCACTAGGGTAGACCGGGAGCCGCTCAAACCGCCGCCCTTTGATGACCTGAATTGTTAGCCTTAAGATCCTTCGCAACGAGCGCTCAGGATTTCGTAGAGGGCTCCCGCCTTCTTAAGAATGTTGCCGCTCCCAGTTTCCAAGTTCACGCTCGGCCCCCTCGCCGATTCTTTTGTGATATGCCACCTTGAACTTCAAGTAATGTCCATATCCCAGCCCGCTCCTTCCGCCGCATTTGTTCAGAAGATATTCGTTGTCGTCAATTGCTCTATTCTGTTCCTGTGCTTCCGCCGTCTTGCGTGTGATGCCTGCGCCTAAATCGCACTCGGGAATAAACTCGACCTTCACCGACTCGGCATCGGCCAGAACGTCGTGCACAACATTGTCTCGCTCTACACCGTCATCGGGCTTGGTTTTGAAGTAGTCTTTGAACGGGCATCTTTGCAGGTCCTTCGTCTGGCCGATCCAGACAAACCTCCTCCCGCTCTTCCAGACGGTCAGACGGTAGATGCCCGGAACCTCCTTGCCCCTGTCCCCTGCCCTGATGCATTCGGGGCGAAACGTGGCAAGCGAAGGAAACTGCGGCTTACCCCCGACGATGGAAGCCTCGGCCCACTTCCTGGGGGCGGGGTACTGCTTCACCGGTGTCATGCCGGGAAGTCTAGCATGGGATCGACAAATGGGTACGCTGCTCAAGGCGGCGGAAAACTCCACGAGCAGATCGACGAAGCCATCCGCCTGCACGACAAGCTGCTGCTGATCCTGTCGCCGCACAGCATGGAGAGCGAGTGGGTGAAGACGGAAATCGCCAAGGCCCGCAAGCGCGAGCTGCGCGACCAGCGGCGTGTGCTGTTCCCCATCCGGCTCGCGCCCTTCGAAACCCTGCGCGAGTGGGAGTGCTTCGACGCCGACACCGGAAGAGATTCCGCCCGCGAGATTCGCGAGTATTTCATCCCCGACTTCAGCAACTGGAAGAACCACGACTCCTATGAGGAAGCCTTCCAGCGCCTGCTCAGCGACCTGAAAGCGTCCGACTCAAAGCCGAAAGGCAGCGTCTGATTGAGACGGCGTCATCCCGAGCGCAGCCGTTCTTCAGGCGGAAATCCACAAGCCCATTGTGACATCTAACCTTGTCCACAGCCCCCGACATGCGCGATCATGGTCGAGGCCGTGACGGTTGACACAAGCCAGATCGTCGCGCCTCTAAGTCCTTTGCTGTCTAGATCTTAGGATCTAAGTTCTTTGACATCCGAATCTTGCCGGGAATTTCACGCTAACATGATGATTCCAGAGATTTTGTAAAAGGGGGGGAGGGGGGCTATCCTCGACTTTTCAGCGGAAAGGCAAGCGATCCAACGCTAGCCCCAACGACGCCGCAGCGAGCCCCAAACTTTATTTTCCGCTCGGAATCCACAGCGATGAAAACCGTGAACCTCAAATCCGATATGCCGCAGGTCCACGAAGCTTTGCAGCGCATGGATCGCGAACTGGCCGTCGCCCGTCAGGAGAAAGCAAAGCTGCTGAAGCTGATCCACGGTTACGGATCGACCGGCGCTGGCGGCGACATTCGCATCGCCGTGCAAAAGCGGCTGCTGGAGATGGCGCAAAACGGCCAGATTCGCGGCTGCATCTTTGGCGAGGACTGGTCGAAATCCGACGACGCGGCCTGGAAGCTGCTGCAGTCGCACCCCGACCTCAAGAGCGACTCCGATCTCGGCCGCCGCAATCGAGGTATCACGATCGTTCTGCTGTAGCTGAAATTGTGGCGCAAAGCCTCAATGGCGCGCGGGCACAGCCGCTTCCACGGGTTCCAGCCGCGCCGTGAAGTGGCGCAGGAATGGCGCTTCGTAGCTCAGCTTCATTCCCTGAATCCGTTCGCGCTTCTCCCAGACCGCGAGGATGATTTCCACGACGTAATCGATGTGGCTTTGCGTATAGACGCGGCGCGGGATGGCGAGACGAACCAGGTCCATCGTGGCCGCGGCGCCGAACATTAACGTACCAATTTCCACCGAACGGATTCCGCCTTCGAGATAAAGTTCGTTGGCCAGCGCGACCGCGGGGAAACGGTCGGACGGAATGTGCGGCAGGAAGGCGCGCGAATCAATGTAGATGGCGTGGCCTCCGGGCGGCTGGACGATGGGCACACCGTGCTCGGCGATGTGGTTGCCGAGGTACGCGGTGGAGGCGATACGGTATTCGAGGTAGTCCTCGTGCAGGGCTTCCTGTATGCCGACCGCGATGGCTTCGAGGTCGCGTCCCGCGAGGCCGCCGTAGGTGGGATAGCCCTCGGTGAGGATCAGCAGATTCTTCTCCTGCTGTGCGAGAGTGTCGTTATTCGTACACAGGAACCCGCCGATGTTCGCCATGCCGTCTTTCTTGGCCGACATGGTGCAGCCGTCGCCGTAGCTGAACATTTCCTGCGCGATTTCCTTCGGAGTCTTCGATTCGTAGCCGCGCTCGCGCGTCTTGATGAAGTAGGAATTCTCGGCGAAACGGCAAGCGTCGAAGTAGAGAGGAACGCGATGCCGCCGGCAAACTGCGCTGACCGCTTTGACGTTCTCCATCGAGACCGGCTGTCCGCCGCCGGAATTGTTGGTCACCGTGAGCATGACCAGGGGCACGCGCTCGCGGCCCACGCTCTGGATCAGGGTATCGAGGGCGTCCACGTCCATATTGCCTTTGAAAGGATGCTTAAGGCTGGGCTGGCGGCCCTCCGCAATCACCAGGTCGCGAGCCTCGGCGCCGACGAATTCCACGTTGGCTCGGGTGGTATCGAAATGCGTGTTGTTGGGGACGACATCGCCCTTCTTGCACATCACGCTGAACAGAATGCGCTCGGCGGCGCGCCCCTGATGGGTGGGAATCACGTGTTTGTAGCCGAAGATATCCTGAACCGAATGGCGAAACCGTTCGAAGCTGCGGCTGCCGGCGTAGCTCTCGTCTCCCTCCATGATTGCCGCCCACTGATGAGTGGACATGGCGCCGGTTCCGGAGTCGGTGAGGAGGTCGATCAGAACATCGTCGGCAGGAAGAAGAAACAGGTTGTAAAACGCGGCCCGTAGCAGTTGTTCGCGTTGCGGCCGCGTTGTCCAGTGAATGGGCTCGACGCTCTTGATGCGGAAAGGTTCGACGATGGTGCGGGGCATGGCAGGTCTCACTCAATTGTGAACGTTGGAGAGGATCGAAGCCGCGCGAGCGGCAGATCTCTCCGTGAAAGCTTACGCCGCTAGCGTCTTCGGCGGTGTGCGTGGGATCACAGGGGCAGGACGGACTCATTCACGACCGGCGCGGGCGTGAGGGCTGCACCGCCCCGCGCCAAGGACAAGCCAGCGGGAGGCGGCGAAGCGGAGCGATCGCGGATAAACAACAGCCATTCCGCTTGCCTAATCCCCACCCCGCCGACGATACTGGAGGGTTACCCCGAAAATCTTATAACGACTATGAAAACCACACTCTCATTCTCCACGCCTGCTGAACTGGAAACCGAATCGCTCGTGGCCATTGCGCTGGATCACGCTGAATCTAAGAAAGATCACACGGATACGGCTAAGAAAGAAAAGCCGCAGATTCAACTCGCAACCGGCGATGCGGCCGTGCAGTCCGTTTCCGCCGACCTGCTTGCGAGCGGTGAATTAACCGGCAAGGCATTTGAAATCAATCTGCTGCACAAGCCAGCCGGACTGAAGGCCAAGCGCCTGCTGCTGATCAGCGGGGGCGAGGCCAGAAAGTTCACCAGCTACCATCTGCGGCGTATCGCGGGCGCGGCCGTGAGGACGCTCAAGTCGCGCGGAATCCGCAGTTTCGCCTTCATCGCCCCGCCCAGCATTCCCGCGGAAGAAGCAGTGCGAGCCATTGTCGAGGGCGCGCTGGTGGGCAACTTCGATCCCGATTACTATCGGAGCGACCGCAAAGATCAAAGGATTGACGCGCTTACCATCCTCGCCAGCGGAAATGCGGATCACGACGCGCTCGAAAGAGCCGCGCACGAAGCGCAGATCGTTGGCGAGTCGCAAAACTTCACGCGCGATCTGGTAAACGAACCTTCCAACCGTATGACGCCGACCATTCTGGCCGACCGCGCGAAAAAGATGTGTCAGGAAGTGGGATTGAAATGTGAAGTTTACGGCGCCGACAAGATCAAAGAATTGAAGATGGGAGCATTCTGGAGCGTGGCGCAAGGTTCCGACGAACCACCCGCGCTCATCGTGATCACCTACGAGCCCGCCGGCGCCCCGGCAAAACCGGTGCTGGGCCTGGTCGGCAAAGGAATCACTTTTGACACAGGCGGTATCTCGATCAAGCCCGCCGAGGGCATGGAAAAGATGAAGTACGACATGGCCGGTGGCGCAACCATGATCGGCGCCATGCGCGCCATCGGGCTGCTGAAGCCGAAGGTGAAAGTGATCGGCATGGTGTGCGCCACAGAAAATATGCCTTCCGGCAAGGCGCAGAAGCCCGGTGACGTGCAGATTGCCATGTCGGGCAAGAGCATCGAGATCATCAATACGGACGCCGAAGGACGGTTAGTTTTGGCGGATGGCCTGTTCTACGCGCGCCAACTCGGCTGCACTCATCTGGTGGACGCGGCCACGCTTACCGGCGCGGTCGTGGTTGCGCTGGGGTATGCCAATGCCGGCATCTTCGCCAATGATGACGCCTTGTACGAGCGTTTCCACAAGGCGAATGACGAAGCCGGCGAAAAAATGTGGCGGCTGCCGCTGGATGACGAATACAAAGACAACATCAAGTCCACCATTGCGGACATAGTAAACTCCGGCGGGCGCTACGGCGGCGCTATCAATGCGGCCATGTTCCTGAAAGAATTCGCCGAAGACACGCCGTGGATTCATCTCGACATCGCCGGCACCGCCTGGATGGAAGAGCAGAAGCCATGGATCGCGAAAGGCCCATCGGGAATCGCGTTGCGCAGCCTGGTGGAATTCGTGAAAAGTTTCGCAAGCTAAACCAGCCGGCACGAATCTCCACGGATTGACTATCAGAAGAAAGATCCGTTAGGAGTTAATATCGTGGAAATCCGTGCCGATCTGTGGCCAAGGTTTTTGCGGCTCGCGCCGGAGTCTGAGTCTGGAGGCATTCCCATGAAAGTCCTGATGCTGGTTGGAGTTGTGGTTCTGGCGCTGGGGATCGTTTCGTTCTTCGTTCCCGTGCCGTATTCCGAACATCACGGCGTCAGCCTCGGTGATGCGCATGTGGGCATCACGACGCATGACGAAGAGAGAGTCCCGCCGGTCGTGAGCATCGTTCTGGTGGTGGTTGGGGCTGGTTTGATGATCGCCGGCAGGAAGAGTTAGTCCGCGAATAGAAATCAGCCACGGATTTTCGCGGATCTCCACGGATCTTCCCGGATCGGCAATCAGAGGGACGATCGGAAGATAAGATCCGTCAGTTGGAATCCATGGCAGTCCACACAAATCCGTGGCCAGGTCTTGCGATCTACTTCGTGGTTGCCTGTGCGAACGCCTTCTCCAGATTCGTAACCAGCGGGGCTTCGCTCGGCTGCAGTCCGCTGCGGCCCATCATGCGCCACAGATACTGATTCTGGGGCCAGCCGTGCGCGTCGTAAACCGCGAGGACGTCTTCCGAAGGGCGGCTCATGACCATGAGCACGATGTCGGCTTGATGCGGCTCATAGACGAGGGTGAACTTCCCCCACTTCTGGATTGCGTCCTGCACCGTGGCGATGGCCTGGCGATCCTCGGGAAGCAGGTTGATATTGAACTGGTCGCCATCGTAGCTGGTGACGTAGACAAAACGGGCGTTGACCAGCGTTCCGGGAAATGCCGGCACACTTTGCGGAGCCTTTGCCGGCTTCGGCGCAGCCCAGCCCAGACTGGTTACCAACAGAATCGCAGCCGCGAGTGTGATTTGCAGACTAATTCGGCTCTTCATAACTGATAGACTCCTCAGCCTTTTCAATCACTTAGATGGTCCCACGCGGGCACGAGTTGCCCGCCACGCCTGGAACGACGCCGTTTAAGCTATTGAAATCATTGTAACTAGACGCCACGGACGAGGAAGAGCACCAGAGGACTAGCACTGATTAAGGTGCCAAGTAATCCCATTAGGCGCCGAATCTCTCTAGGGCACGAGCTTTCGCCTTGGCAACTTCTTCCTCCCGGTTCTTCGGCGGCGCGGTGGTTTCGAGGGAATGCAAAGAAGACGCGCTGAGATGCCGGCGATCTCATCCACTGCAGCCAGAAAAGAAGCTTCGTTGGCTTTCGACGGTTTGTTGAAACCCGTGATCTTTCTCACAAACTGCAGCGAAGCAGCTCGGATCTCTTCGTCATTGACTGGCGGATCGAAGTTGAAGAGGGTCTTGATGTTCCTGCACATGCGGCACAACCTCCTCGTGGAGAGACTCCCCAAGCGGGCGAAACCATTAGTTTGACATAGCGCCGAGTTTGAAGGAAGGATTCTCCTCAACAGGCTGGCAATCAATAATCAATCACCCTCTAACGCCTGGGTTCCGGCGCGGCCTGCGTCTGACGAGCCTGATCCACAACGCCGCGGACGGCATCAACCACCAGGTCTGGGCGGTCGAGTTGAATGTGATGTCCACTGTTTCGGGCGATTGCGTGCTTGCTTCTGGCAGAGAGGTGCGCTAACTCGTCTTGCATCTGCTGCCAGGCATCGTTGGCAGGCTTGATCAGATCCTCGGGCAGATCCGGCTCGGGCTGGTCAGGATCGTGCGAAAGGACTGCCAGAGGTATATCCCCGAGGGTGCCGGTGGTTGCGGTTTGGACAGCGCTTTCAGGAAATGCTTTCAATTCCGCCACGCCCTCGCGTGCGCTGTGAAAGTTGCAATCGGCGGCTCGGACTTCGGCATCAGGGCCGCAGAATCCCAAGAAACGAGGGAGCCCGAAGGGCATGGTGAATTCCAGAAATTCCCGCTCCCGCAACCACGTTGCGTCCAGATCGTTCAGCGCCTGCGGGAAGCGCTTTTTCTGATCGGGATGAGAGGCGTCCACCAGGACCATGCCGGCCACTTCGCTGCGATAAAGGCTGGCGTAGAGGCGCACGTCGAATCCAGCCATGGAGTGGCCGACGAGGATGTAAGGCGGGGAAACTCCGGCGTTGTGCAGGAGCGTGTGCAGCTCTTCGGCGATGACTTTGCTGGTGCGCGGGCCCGGGCTGGAATTGCTATAGCCGAGGCCGGCGCGGTCGTAGGAACAGACGCGGGCAAACTCAGAAATCTGCGGCTGCACTTTGCGCCAGGAAATGTAGGAGTCCCCGAGGCCGGAATCGAGGATTACCGTGGGAGTTCCGTGGCCGGTGCAATTGATGTGCAGTCTGTAGCCGCCGATGTCGATGAGTTGGCCGGGCATGGGATTGAAGCGGCGATCGCGGGACTCCGAAATGTTCTCGTAGAGAAATCCTGAGGCCGCGAGACAGATGACCACCATGACCAAGCTTCGGACGATGATGCGGAGCCAAAGCCGGGATGGTGCGGGCGGGTTTGCAGTCGTGGACATTCTGGCTTTGATCAAAACCACGCGGGCGAGGGCGCCCGCGCCACATAGTTTACATAACTGGCGGCACAGTGATACCCATTACGGCCAACGTGCGAATCAGTTCGCGGCGCGCCACCGCTACTGTGGCCAGCAGAAATTGTTTCCGCTTCTCATCCGGCTCGCTCAGGATGGGATAGCGGTGGTAGAAAGTGTTGAAGAGTTGCGCCAGTTGAAAGGCATGTTTGGCAAGGTAGGCGGGCTCGGTGGTGGCGATGCATTGGTCAACGATGTAAGACGTTTTTGCCGAGGCCAGCCAGAGTTCCCAAAATTCATCCGCGACATCACCCGCCAGGAATCTGGCTAGGTCCGCGGCAGAGACGTTGCCAGCAACGTCTGTGAAGAAAGTTTCGGGATCGAGGGCGGCTTTCTTGAAGATGCTGGTGGCGCGGACTACGGCGTATTGCGCGTAGGGGCCGGTTTCGCCTTCGAAACTCAGGGCTTCCTTGAAGTCGAAAGCGATCACCGATTGTTTGGTGAACTTCAGCATGAAGTAACGCAGGGCGCCGATGGCGATTTGGGTGGCGATCGCGAGGCACTCGGCGTCGGTGAGTTGCGGATGGCGGGAGTCGACTTCGCTTTTGGCGGAGACGATGAGTTGGTCGAGCAGATCGTCGGCTTTGACGCCGAAACCCTTGCGGCCTGAAACCTCAATATAGGAACGCGTCTTGTCTTCCTCGCTGAGCGCGTAGCCGAGTTCGGCGGCGCAACGCGGCGTGAGGGCGACCATCTCATAGGAAAAATGCGTGTAGTGATCGGCCGCTTCGTTGTGGCCGAGTCCGCGCAGCGCTTCGATGACGGTGTTTTGTGCCTCGGACTGGCGAGTATCGATCACGTTGTAAATTTCGGCAACGTCGCCGAAGTGCGGATGATCTTGCTGGCCGTCGGTGGCGGAAATCCAGCAGTCGTGCTGATTGGGATAGCGGTAAAACTTGCGATAGCCGAAGTCGCGCCCGAGCAGGCCGAACTTCCACATGTGATAGGCGATGTCTTTGCCGACGTAGCCCACGGTGCGGTTGGAGCGGACGATTACTTTCTGGTCTTCTTCGGCGATCTCGTCATTTCCGGCTTGCGCGGGCGAGTCGCCCGCGCCCACACGGTCCGTGCTTGTTCCGGCGCGGCGCATCACCCAGCAGCCTTGGTTCTTGCCTTCGGTCTCGAAACTGAGGACGCCTGCATCTTTCAGGTTGGTAAAGGCCGCTTCCCAAAAGTGCAGGTGCAGGATTTCGCTTTCGCGAGGTAGGAAGTCGTATTCGATATCGAGCCGGTCCATGGTTTCAAGGTGGCGGCGCAGAACGGCGGTCGAAATCAGTTCGGCGATTGCGGCGATTTCGCTAGTGGCGTCTTCGATGGCGTGCAGCGCCTGAGCGCGGAGTTGCAGGTTTTGCTTGTCCTGCTCGTACCACTGCGAGACACGGGCGTAGAGATCCCAGCAGTAATAGTCGAAGCGTGGTTGATGCGCCAGGGCTTCGATTTGAGCGCGGGATTTTTTCTCGATCTGCGTAAAACCAACCACCACGTCGGCGACTTGTACTCCAGTGTTGTCGATGTAGTTCTGGATATCGACTTCTCTGCCCGCGTAACGCAGCAGACGAACGAACGTATCGCCTAGAATGGCATTGCGCAGATGGCCGATGTGGGCGGCCTTGTTGGGATTGATGCTGGTATGCTCGACCAGAACCTTTCCTGGGGGGATATCGGCGGGCGGCTTCTGATCGGCAGCCAGGGCCGCGGCCACCCAGGCACGATCGATTCTAACGTTCAGGTAGCCCGGGGGCGCGACCTGCATCTCAGCGATGCCTTCGATCGCACCGATCTGGCCGCGGATGGCTTCGGCGATCCGGAGTGGAGCGGTGCGTAGCGGCTTGGCGAAAGGGAAAACCGGAATGGCGAAATCGCCGAGCTCCACGTTGGGAGGCTGCTCGATGATGACGCGGGGGAGATTTACGCCCGGGTAGTGCTGGCGGAGAAACTCCAGAACGCGCTGGGCCAGACGGTGTTCGAGATAACGATACAAGGCTTCCCTCTGAGCTGTTTATGAAGATAGTGATTCTAGCAGAGCGCAAACCGGCGGCAGGTTTGACGCAAGATGCACGGTTCCCTATGATGAAAAATCAGTCTTCATTTCTATGCGCATAGCCTACCTTGAGTGTTTTTCCGGCATGAGCGGCGACATGTTTCTGGGCGCGCTCGTGGATGCGGGAGTTCCGCTTCGACTGCTGGAGGAGACCGTGGCGGCACTCGGAATCGGAGCACGGCTGGAAGTTTCGCGGGTGGTGCGCAGCGGGATTTCCGCCACTAAAGTGGATGTCTATGTTGATGGGGAGAAGGACTTGCCGCGCGAGGAGTATTGGGAGACGCGTGAGCGTGAGAACCAGCATGAGCATTTCTACGATGGCCCGCGTGAGCATGAGCATCACGAGCACGACCATTCGCACCCTGGCGTGAGTTCGCGGGCGGGGGCGCCCGCGCCACACAAGAACGGGCATTCTCATGGCCGCGGGCTGGCCGAGATTCGGGAGTTCATTTTCGCGGCTGCGATTTCGGAGACGGCGAAGAAGACGGCGGCTGGCATCTTCGAGGCGCTGGGACGGGCGGAGGCAAAGATTCACAATACTTCCGTGGAGAGCGTGCATTTTCATGAAGTCGGCGCCGTGGATGCGATGGTGGATATCGTCTGTGCGGCCGTTGGGGCTGAGGCGCTGGGAGTGGACGAGATTGTGTGTTCGCCTTTGAATGTGGGCGGCGGCACGGTGAAGTGCGCACATGGGACGTTTCCGGTGCCGGCTCCGGCGACAGTGGAATTGCTGAAAGATGCGCCTGTCTATTCGTCGGGGCTGCAGGTGGAACTGGTTACGCCGACGGGCGCGGCGATCGTGAAGGCGCTGGCATCGCGCTTCGCGGCGTTTCCAGAAATGAAAATCGAGAAATCGGGCTACGGGGCGGGAACGCGCGATTTTCCCGGGCATCCGAATGTGGTTCGGTTAACGGTTGGAGAGGCAGCTTCGTTTGCGCTGGCCGCGAAGACGGCGTCGGAGGCGATTGCAGTGCTGGAAGCGAATCTCGACGATCTGAATCCGCAAGTCTTCGGGTATGTGATGGATCGGCTGTTCGAGGAGGGCGCGCTGGATGCCTTCGCCATGCCGGTGCAGATGAAGAAGAATCGCCCAGGCACGCTGCTTACGGTGCTGTGCAAACCCGAGGACGCGAGCAAGCTGACGCAACTGATCTTCACAGAGACGACCACGCTGGGCGTGCGTCGGCGGGATGAAGCGCGGCAGACTTTGGCGCGCCGGTGGGAGAGCGTCAGCACGCCGTGGGGCGAGGTGAGGATCAAGATCGCCAGCATGAATGGAACAGTCACGAATTACGCTCCGGAGTATGAAGATTGCCGGCGGATTGCGGCGGAACATCGCGTGCCGCTGAAAACGGTGATGGGCGAGGCGGTCGAGGCGTACATGCAGTCCCGCGGCAAGGAAAAAGCAGGTTCCTCACCGGCCTGACGCCGGTTCGGAATGACAAGCCGTTAACCAACGAAATCACAGAAAGACGCGTAATGAGTAGAAAGTTTTACATCACGACGCCGATTTATTACGTGAACGCGCGTCCGCACATCGGACACGCTTACACGACCATCGCTTGCGACACAATTGCGCGGCGGCAGCGGCTGCTGGGCGCGGAGACATTTTTTCTCACGGGCACGGACGAGCACGGGCAGAAGATCGAGCGCGCGGCGCAGGCCGCGGGAAAGACTCCGCAGCAATATGCCGATGAAATTTCGGCCGAGTTTCGCCAGTTGTGGAAGCGGATGGGCATCTCGAACGACGATTTCATTCGCACCACCGAAGACCGGCACAAGAAGCGAGTGCAGGAATTGTTCCGGCGGATTCGCGACAACGGCTACATTCACAAAGGAACATATACAGGGCAGTATTGCGTGTCGGATGAGCTTTATGTCGATGGCGCGCAGCCAGGAGATCCGTGTCCCACGTGCGGGCGCATCACCGAGACGGTGCACGAGGAAAACTATTTCTTCAAGCTCTCGACGTTTCGGGACAGATTGCTTGCTCTGTATGCGAATCCGGAGTTCATTCGTCCGGAGACGAGGCGCAACGAAGTGATTTCATTCGTGCGCTCGGGCCTGCGAGATCTGTCGATCAGCCGCTCGACGTTTACCTGGGGCATTCCGGTCCCGGACGATCCCAAGCACGTGATTTACGTCTGGCTGGACGCGCTGGCAAACTACATCACGGCCATCGGTTACGGCTCTTCGCACGCGGGGGCGCAGGAGGCGTTCAAGAAATTCTGGCCGGCGGATGTGCAGATGATCGGGAAAGAGATTGTCCGCTTCCATTGCGTGTACTGGCCGGCGTTTCTGATGGCAGCAGGATTGCCCGTACCAAAAGCCATCGTGGCCCACGGGTGGCTGCTGTTTGAAGAGAGCAAGATGTCGAAGTCGCGCGGCAATATCGTGCGGACGGAAACGATTCTCGACGTGCTGGGTGCGGATGCGCTGCGCTATTTTCTGCTGCGGGAGGTCGTGTTTGGGCAGGATGGATCGTTTTCTTTCGACGCGCTGGTGCAGCGTTACAACTCCGACCTGGCGAATGGGCTGGGAAATCTGGCCAGCCGCACCTTGACCATGATCAACCGTTATTTCAAGGGCGAGGTGCCGTATCCGTCGCATGGGGCGTCAAAAACGGCGGCTGAGACTGCTCTTGCCGAGGCGGCGCGGAAGACGATCCGGGAGTTTGGGACGCTGTTCGATCAGTTCCAGTTTTCGCGGGCGCTGGAGACTGCGTGGGCGCTGGTGGCGGCGGTGGACAAATACATCGTCGAAAATGAGCCCTGGGCGCTGGGCGAAAAGCAGGATGAGGACAGCCGCTCGCGTTTGGCCACAGTGCTTTACACCGCTGCGGAGGCGTTGCGAATCGCGACGGCGCTGGCGCATCCAGTAATACCGGAAGCGACTGCGAAGATTTGGCTGCAGCTGGGATTGGGAGATATCAAGAAGCTGGCCCTCAGCGAACTGGCTTGGGGGCAGTTACGGTTGGGAACGAAGCTGGGCGAAGTACAGCCGGTGTTTCCCCGCGCCGACAAAAGCGCGATTGAAAGGATGCAGAGGATGGAAGAGGAGCAGAGAAGTACTCCAGTGGCTGAGCCTGTGGCGGCCACGCCGGCGCAGACGGACGCGCCACAAGCGGAGTCGGTAGTGGCGGCGCCATCGCCCGTTCCGGTGGCAACGGCGACGAACGAAAAGATTTCCATCGACGACTTCGCCAAGATCGAACTGCGCGTGGGGCTGGTAAAAGTCGCCGAGAGAGTGCCGAAGGCAGACAAGCTTTTGCGGCTGGAGATTGATATTGGAACCGAAGTGCGGCAGGTGCTGGCTGGAATCGCCGAAGCCTATGCGCCGGAAACTTTGATCGGGCGGAAAGTGGTGATCGTCGCTAATCTGGCGCCGCGTAAGCTGCGCGGGATGGAATCGAACGGAATGATCGTGGCGGCATCGCTCGAAGGCGGAAAGCCAGTGCTGGCGGGCTTTCTGGAGGATGTACCGGTGGGGGCGAGGTTGAAGTAAGGCGGTCGTTGGCCGTTCGTCGTTGGTCGTTGGCCAACCCAACCTGCGGGGAACTCTGTAGTCTGATCAGGAATCGCACGCCGGCCTCGTTCGACAGTGGGCAAGAAGGCCCATCTCCACGGTGCTGGGGACTTGAGGTTTTTGGCCAACGACCGACGACTAACGACCATGTTCGTTGATTCTCATGCGCATCTTGATGGCAAGCAGTTCGACTCTGATCGCGAGCAGGTGATTGCCCGGGCGCGGGAGGCTGGGGTGGAGGCCATGGTCGCCATCGGCAACGGCGATGGTCCCGCGCAGGTGGATTGCGGAATTAAACTGGCGGAAAAATACGATTTCATCCATGCAACGCTCGGCATTCATCCGCACGAAGCCCGGCTGGCCGATGAGGCCGCCTACCAGAATATGGAACGACTGGCGGGGCATCCCAAGGTCATCGCCTGGGGCGAGATTGGCCTGGATTATTACTACGATCACTCGCCGCGCGACGTGCAAAGAGAAGTCTTCAGGAAACAGATGGAGTTGGCTGAGGCCGTGAAACTTCCGATTGTGATTCACTGTCGCCCGTCGGAAGGCAGTGACAACGCTTGGGAAGACTGTTTCGCATTGCTGCGCCGGCATTGGGCCGCAACGGGGCTGGGAGGAATTTTACATTGCTTCACGGGAACCTGGGCGCGGGCGAAGAGCGCGCTCGACATGGGGTTCATGATTTCGTTCGCAGGCAACGTGACCTTTCCTAAAGCGCGACAAATCCGCGATGCAGCGCTGGAGGTCCCCCTCGACCGGGTACTGATCGAAACCGACTCGCCGTATCTGGCTCCGGTGCCGCATCGCGGCAAGCGCAACGAACCTGCCTTCGTAAAGGAAACGGCGCGGAAGCTGGGCGAGTTGCGCGGGCTGACGGAGCAGGAAGTCGGGCACAGAACCACGCGCAATTTCTACACTTTTTTCAAATTCGCTGAAACTGCTGAAAGCAAAGTATCGGCGCCTTAACCCTCGTCCGTGGGTCGTTCTTCTGGTACCCTCAAGAGTCAGATTCCATCATTTCAGAAAGAATTGAAATCCGGTGCCCGAAAATACTTTTGACATTGTGAGCAAAATCGACCTGCAGGAGGTATCGAACGCGATCCAGCAGGCGTTGAAGGAGGTTCACACGCGCTTCGACCTGAAGGATTCAAAGTCGAACATCGAACTGGAGAAGGACGCGATCGTGCTGCACTCGGCTGACGAGTACAAGCTAAAGGCGGTGAACGATATCCTGCAGCAAAAACTGGTGAAGCGCGGCGTGTCGTTAAAGGGATTGACTTATGGCGCGGTGGAACCGGCGGCGGGCGGGACGGCGAAGCGCCGTGTGACGCTGCAGCAAGGCATTGTGATCGAAAAAGCGCGGGAGATTGTGAAGTTGGTTAAGGATTCAAAGAAAAAAGCGCAGGCTTCGATCCAGGGAGACCTGGTGCGGATCAGCAGCAAGGACCGCGACACGTTGCAGGAAGTCATTGCCATGCTGCGGCAGCATGATTTCGGGATCGATTTGCAGTTTACGAATTACCGGACGAATTAGCACAAACCTTCGACGCAGAGCACGCAGACGACTGCCGCGGAGGACGCTGGGAAAAGCAGACGAGGGGCCCATCATTGAGCGCGCCGGCCATCATTAACGGGAAGGAAGTCTTCGACTTGCTGCACGATGACCTCGCCGCGCTTGAGGGCGAGTTCGGGCAGGATACCGTCTCGGGCGTGCAGGCCATCACCGAGATTGGGGAGTATCTGCGGGCTGGCGGCGGCAAGCGCATCCGTCCGGCACTTCTTTTCCTTGCTTCCAAACTGTTCCACTACGAGGGACGGGGCGCGGTGCGCCTGGGCGCGGTGGTCGAGATCATTCACACCGCCACGCTGGTGCACGACGATATTATCGACGAGGCCAAGACGCGCCGCGGACGGCCTGCTGCCAACACGCAATGGGGCAATTCGAAGTGCGTGCTGGCGGGCGATTGGCTTTACATGCAGGCCTTCAAGGTGGCGGTGCAGGAGCGGAATTTCCGTATTCTCGACACGTTAATCGAACTGACGCAGCAGATGGTCGAGGGCGAACTGCTGCAGATGGAAAAACTGGGCCAGTCGATTACGCAGGAGGAGCATTTCGATCTGATCTACCGCAAGACAGCCTGCCTTTTTTCCGTTTGCATGCGGCTGGGAGCGATTCTGGGCGGAGCGACAGCCGCGCAGGAAGAAGCTCTAGGGCGGTACGGGCACGACCTCGGCATGGCCTTTCAGATCGTGGACGATGTGCTCGACCTGACCGGGTCCGAAGATGTTCTGGGTAAGCCCGTGGCCAGCGATCTGCGCGAGGGCAAGGTTACGATGGCGGTGATCCACGCGCTGGAGCGCTGCACGACGGAGGAACGAACCAAGATTGAAACTATTCTGCGCGACCGAGCCTTCAACGGCGTGACCCATGCGCAGATCATGGAGATTCTTCAGCGCTACGGATCGCTGGAAGCCGCGGCGGCACGCGCCGCACGGTATGCGGAGTCTGCGCGGAAAGCGATCTGCACCTTCCCCGATTCTGAGATCAAGCGGGCGCTGCTGTGGGCGCCGGAGTTTGTGGTGGCTAGGGAGAAATAAGTTAAGAACCCTTCATCGCAGAGGACGCTGAGACCTGCCGCAGAGAAGGCGGAGAATTCGGATTTTCAACGGGAATTTCCTGGGTTTCGGCGCTCGACGAACAACATCCCCTCCGCGAGAGTCATCTACATTTGATTTTGATCACGTAAATGTGTGACTGGACCCACAGATTTTTCTTGGCTGGTACATCATAATTGCTCCAGTTGGTGGGAGTGTCCGGCAAAGCGGCAGGCTAATGAGACGCATTTTGCATGCGATGGATCGCCGAGGGCGGTCCACCTGATCTCTCCCCGGCACTTGTGAAAGGCAAGTCGCTGAGGTACCAGTCCGTCGCGGATGCACTGCCAATGAAAAAGCAGCGGCTTCAGTCGAAGCTTTGCGAAAAAGGCGCCTTGGTTTTTAATCGACGCGCCGACCCGTATAGGGCCGAGAAACTCCGAGTGAAAGCCGCTGCCAGTAACCACCTGCACGGGGGAGCGTCCTCCTGAAGCAAGCACTCCCCGTAACAAAGCCGGGCGTTGTCCATCGGACAACCGTCCGGCTTTGTTTATACTGAACCCTTTCTCGATTTTCTTTATCCAACCCCATCTATGAACCTGTTCTTGCTGATGGCGCGCCACGGATACGCCTTGACCTTCGGCCTGTTATTGGCGGAGGCCATTGGGCTTCCCTTCCCTGCGGCCATCGCGCTGGTGGCGGCGGGCGCCGCTGTAGCGGCGCATACGTTGTGGGGCCCATATGTTCTGGGGACGGCGGTGGTGGCTCTGCTGCTGGGCGACACGGTGCAATTCTGGCTCGGCCGATATATGGGCTGGTTGCTGCTGGGATTTCTGTGCAGAGTGTCGATCAATCCGGAAACCTGCATTCTGCGATCCGCCGAGTCGTTCTACAAACGTGGCAAAATTACCCTGGTGATTGCGAAGTTTATTCCTGGGGTCAACACCATGGCGGCGCCGCTGGCCGGCAGCATGAAGATGCGCTTCCCGCAGTTTTTGCGATTGGATCTCGCTGGAGCTTTGTTCTACTCCCTGACTTATCTGCTGGTGGGATATCTTTCGCGCGACTTTCTGGCCGCAACGCTGCGTGGCTTCCATGCCGCCGGCAGGGCCATGGAAGCGGTGGTTATCGCCGCCCTGGTGGTGTACGCGATTTACCGTATGGCGCAATACCGCAAGAATAAAACCTACAGCGTGGTGCCGCGGGTGCAGGTGGAAGAACTGGCCCGGCGTTTGGGTTCGGAAGATGCCAGCCGGGTGCAGATCGTCGACGTTCGCAGTCACGGTTACTACGACTCGGGGGCGGCGCGAATCAAGAACTCTATCCGCATCGAGCCCAACAATCTGGAGGAAGAGATCAAGAACCTTCCGAAGGACAAGGACATTTATCTTTACTGCACTTGAGCGCGCGAAGCGACCAGCGCCCGGGTGGCGCACCTGCTGCGGGAAAAAGGATTCAACACGTTCGTAATCGTCGGGGGATTGACGGCGTGGCGCAAAGCCGGCGAGCCGGTGGAGGGGGTTCCGGAGAACGATCTGGTGAAATTGCCGACGTTCTCATAGCCGTTGGCCGTTAGCTTACTTCGATCCCGCCGACCCTTCTATACTGCCTTGGATGGCCTCAAACCGGGAAATCGAGATCAAGTTTCGCGGCGGGAACTTGCGGGCGCTTGCGCGCAAGCTGCGTGGGGCGGGATTTCGTTTGATGACGCCACGGACGCACGAGATGAACACGCTGTACGACCTCCCCGGTGAAGTGCTGCGTGAACGTAAGGAACTGCTGCGCATCCGGAAATATGGCACGCAGTGGACGCTGACGCACAAATCCAAGGGGAAGGTTGGACGGCACAACGCCCGCATCGAAGTGGAGACTGGCGTCACCGACGGCAAGAAGATGGATCTGATTTTGCGGGCGCTAGGCTACGCACCGTCGTTTCGCTACGAAAAGTTTCGCGCGGAGTGGACGGATGGAAAAGGCCAGGTCGTCATAGACGAGACGCCCATCGGCAATTTCTGCGAGATCGAGGGACCTCCGCGCTGGATCGATGCCACCGCGAAGAAACTTGGCGTGGCCGAGGCGGATTACATCACGAAGAATTATGCGGGATTGTTTCTGGAGTGGAAGGCTCGGACGAGGAGCGGGGCCAGTGAGATGACGTTCAAAGCGGTGAAGCTCAACGGTCTCTTGGACTAGAGAAAAGCACTAGGGACGCCGAATTTCGTCACGACCGGCAAAGATGTCGAAGGATGCCCAGCAAGTAGTCGCCAGGTTGACCCCGCTCGGAGGAAAGCCCGCTTGGATAACCTTGAGGCCCTTCTGATCCAGAAACTTAACAGCTGGAATCAGATCTGCATCTGAAGACGCTAATACCGCAATGTCGTATGCGCCCTCCCACGCCAAGCGGATCATGTCAGTCACGATGGCCGTATCGACGCCTTTCTCTATAGTTCCTGCAATTTTGGACCCGCAATCGGCGTGCGGACAGAGCGCAATCTCGCGATGGCACACATTACATTTTGGGCAGCTTCTGGCTTGTCTAGCGTGATATTGAACTTGAATGCCGGGCTGCCTATTAAGCCAGTTCGTTGCCCAATTGTTGAATCCCCGTCCGTCTTGCGTATTCGGATCATATGAGGCAAATATGATCGCTCCTTCAAAGCTATAAGCACCAATCCCCGTTTTTTCAGCTGCCTTGCGAGCCAACCAGACAGGTAGCCCCCGCCAATCGACCTTGAAACGAACACCCTGCTGGCCAGTTGCGGCTTCCTCTTTGTGATTCATCGTCAACTGCAAATTCCAGTAATCCACGAAGATACGGACTCGGGGAACGGAACCCTTAGGAGCCACCGGAATTGCTGCCACGGAACCCTCCACGAAAACCAGACTTCCGAGCACAAACAAATACAGGGGGCAGCGATCAGATCTGATCGCGCCCCCTGGCGTCACAATAACCGGGACCGTCCCTGCTTAAAGGCAGGCTGGTACACCGGTGGGTTTCAATGCTCTTATTCTGAAACTTATCAACGATTTTGTCAACCGTTTTTGTCAACTGGCAGTCAAGCGTAAGGCTCTGAAACTAAGACCGTCAACTCCAGGCCAAAGTGTAAGGCTCCGAAGTCTAGCCCGCGCCGTGGCACTTTTTGTATTTCTTGCCCGAGCCGCAGGGGCAGGGATCGTTGCGGCCTACTTTTTCTTGCCCGCGGACGACTTGTTGCACTGGCTGCACGTCGCCGGCACCAGCCATGCGCGCCTGTTCCAGTTCGCGGCGCTTACGGCGCATGAAGGCTTCCTCCAGGTCATCGGCGGAAGTTGCGACCAGGCGCGGCGGACGATGTCCGTTTCCGCCACTTCCCTGCTGCGACGGCACCCCCGGCTCCGGGCCTGGTCCGGCGGCTCCGCCTGCTTGCGGACCGCCTGCGCCCGTGTCCGGCGGACGTTCGATAATCTGCATCAGGTAGAGGTAGCGGGCCGTATCTTCCTGGAAGCGCTGCAGCATGGCTTCGAACATCTCGAAGGATTCTTTCTTGTACTCGACCAGCGGGTCGTGCTGGCCGTAGCCGCGCAGGCCAATGCCCTCCTTCAGGTGATCCATGCTGAGGAGGTGGTCCTTCCAATGCGAGTCCAGCACGCTAAGCATGATCATGCGCTCGTGATGGCGCATGGCGTCGGGGCCAATCAGGTTCTCTTTCGCGTCATAACGCTCTTTGAGTTTCTCGAAAATGGCGTCGCCCAGCTCCTGACGGTTTAGCGTTTCCGGCTTCACGCCTTCCGCAATGAAATCCACCCCGAAGCGGGTGAAGACCGCGTCCTTCAGGCCCTTGATGTTCCAGTCGTCGGCGTGACCCTTGGGCGGGCAATATTCCTCCATCAGGTCGCCAAGGATGGCTGAAACGTAATCCTCGAGGATCAGATCTTTCTGATCCATTCCTTCGAGCAGGCGGCGGCGCAGGCCGTAGACGGCCTCGCGCTGCTTGTTCATCACGTCGTCGTATTCGAGAAGATGTTTGCGGGATTCGAAATGCTGGCCTTCGACCGCCTTCTGTGCCGTCTCGATGCGGCGGCTAATGAGCTTGGACTCGATCGGCACGCCTTCTTCCATGCCCAAGCGCTCCAGCAGTTTCGAGACCCACTCCTTGGCGAAGATGCGCATGAGGTCATCTTCAAGCGCGAGGTAGAAGCGCGAGGAGCCGGGATCGCCCTGGCGGCCGGCGCGTCCGCGAAGCTGGTTGTCGATGCGGCGCGATTCGTGGCGTTCGGTACCCAGAATGTGCAGGCCGCCGACGGCGGTGACTTCGTCGTGCTCTTTGTCTGTCTGCGCCTTGTAGCGGCTAAAGGCCTCAGTCCACTTGTCGGTTGGCACCGTGTACTCGTTGCCGTTGTAGTAGAAAACGGAAATGGTGCCATCTTCCTGCGGCCCTTCGATCTTTCCCTGGGCCACTCGCAGCTGCTGGGCAATTCCCTTCTTAACCAATTCCTGCTTAGCCATGAATTCTGGGTTGCCGCCGAGCAGAATATCGGTGCCGCGGCCGGCCATGTTGGTGGCGATGGTAATCGCGCCTTTGCGCCCCGCCTGGGCGACGTATTCGGCCTCGCGTTCGTGGAACTTGGCGTTCAGGACCACGTGTTGCTTGAGTCCTTTCTTCTTCAGCAACTCAGAGAGGCGCTCGGATTTTTCGACTGAAGTCGTGCCTACCAGCACGGGCTGGCCGGTTTCGGCCAACTTCTGAATCTCGTCGGCGGCTGCGAAGTATTTCTCCTTCTCCGTGCGAAAAACGACGTCGGGATTCTCCAGCCGCAACATCTGCTTGTTGGTGGGAATGACGACAACCTCAAGCTTGTAGATCTTGTCGAACTCCGCAGCTTCCGTTTCCGCCGTACCGGTCATGCCGGAGAGCTTTTTGAACATGCGGAAATAATTCTGGAAGGTGATAGTGGCGAGGGTCTGATTCTCGCGTTCGATCTTGACACCTTCCTTGGCCTCGATCGCCTGATGCAAGCCGTCCGACCAGCGGCGGCCGGGCATCATGCGTCCGGTGAATTCGTTGACGATGATGACTTCGCCTTCTTTGATCACGTACTCCACATCCTTGCGATAGAGCGCGTGCGCTTTGATCGCGGTCTCGACGTGATGCTTGAGCGGCCAATTTTCCGGGTCGGCAATGTTGCCGATACCAAGAAGTTGCTCAACTTTCTCCCAGCCTTCATCGGTGACCGTGATATTGCGGTGCTTTTCGTCGACCACGAAGTCGCCCGTTAATTGCGACGGTTCGCCGGGAGCAACTTCAAGCTCCTCGCCCTTTTCCAGCTTGGGGATGATGCGGTTCACGCGATAATACTTATCGGTCGATTCTTCGCTCGCGCCGGAAATGATGAGCGGAGTGCGGGCTTCGTCGATCAAGATGGAGTTGACTTCATCGACGATGGCGAAGTTGTGCCCGCGCTGCACGCAATCCTTGAGATCGAACTTCATGTTGTCGCGCAGGTAGTCGAAGCCGAACTCGTTGTTGGTACCGTAGGTAACGTCGGCGGCGTAGGCGGCGCGGCGCTGTTCGTCGTCAAGGTCGTGGACGATCACGCCCACCGTCAGACCGAGGAAACGGTAGAGCTTGCCCATCCATTCGGAGTCGCGCTTGGCCAGATAGTCGTTGACCGTAACCACGTGCACGCCGCGTCCACTGAGGGCGTTGAGATACACCGGAAGCGTGGCGACCAGCGTTTTACCTTCGCCGGTCTTCATTTCCGAGATCATGCCCTTGTGCTGCACTATGCCACCGATCAACTGAACGTCAAAGTGGCGCATACTGAGCACACGGCGTCCGGCTTCGCGCACCACCGCGAAAGCCTCTACTAGGATTTCATCCAGGACTTCCTGTAGAGTTTCGTATTGCTCTTTCTCAAGTTGCTTGGCGCGATCCACATCAACGTCCGCTTCAGCTTCCGCCTCAGCCGCGGGAGCGCCGGTCACATGACTCAACCGCTCCTGAATGCGCTGCCGGAACTCGTCCGTTTTGGCGCGCAACTCGGCGTCGGTGAGCTTCCGCATCTGCGGTTCGAGGGCATTGATAGCCTCAACCTTGGGCAGCATGCTCTTGATGACCCGCTCGTTCTTAGTTCCAAAGACCTTGCCAATCAGAGTGTTAATCAAACCGTGAAATCCTTCGGAGGGCGAGAACTGCCCCAGCGTATCTCTTTTAGCCTAGCATATTTAGATGCGCGGGACTGACGCAAGGAACAGGTAACGGAGGTTATTCACCGCGGGAACGCAGCGAGCGCCGAGAGAACTAGAAATGCCGTCCCTTTGCCTTCTTAGCGATCCCGGCGGTAAGTAGATTTTTCGTGTATATTCCCCCTTCGCCCCATGCCCACCTTCTACGACCGCTTTGTCGAATGCGCGGAGCGGTGGCCGGACAACGTCGCACTTGTACTCCAACGTCACGATCAGATCGAGAGTTGTACTTACGCCGAGTTGCGCCGCATGGCTGAATGCGTCGGACGCTGGATCGCCGAAAATGGATTCGCGCGCGGATCGCGGCTGGCGCTTTTGGCGGATAACCATCCAAGATGGGTCGCGGCATATCTGGGCGTCATTGCCGCAGGATGCGCGGTGGTCCCGCTCGATACGGCTCTGCACGCCGGCCAACTGACCAAGCTGTTGCAAGACAGCGGCAGCTCGGCCTTGTTCTGCGACGCGAAGCACGCCCAAGCGGCGCGCGAAGCGGTTGTGAGCCTGAATGTGGGGCTCGTGCTCATGGACCCGGACCGCATGGCGCAGCACTCCATCCAGGAACGGTGGATGGGAAACTTGCCGGCAATTTTCAGCGGCGGCCCCGGAAAATTCCAGCCGGTCACGTCTGCCGCAGACGACCTCGCTTCCCTGCTCTACACCTCGGGAACCACTGCCGACCCCAAGGGCGTGATGCTGACGCACTCTAATTTTCAGGGCGAAGTGGAAGCGGTATTTAATTGGGTTGACATTGGGCCCTCGGATGCATTGCTGGGCGTGCTGCCTATGTTTCACGTGCTGGCCCAGATGGCCAATCTTCTCCTCCCTCTGGTGAAGGGCTCACGCGTGGTTTATCTCGAAACGCTGAATACTACGGAGTTGCTGCGAGCCCTGCGCGAACGCGACATTACTGCCTTTGCCGTGGTGCCGCAATTTTTTTATCTGATTCACCAGCGGATCTTCGAAGAGATCGAGAAGCGAGGGGCGCTGACGCAGAAACTGTTCAAGACTCTGGCGGCCCTCAATCGCACTCTGCGGAAGGCCGGCATCAACGCCGGGCCGATCTTGTTCGGTAAAATCCACCAGACCTTGGGCGAGAAGATGCGCTACCTCGTCACCGGGGGCTCGCGCTTCGATCCAAAGATTGCAAGAGATTTTTGTGATCTTGGCATCGACGTGCTGCAAGCGTATGGGCTAACGGAAACAACCGCAGCCGTCTTCGCGAACTTGCCTGGGGACAACGTAATCGGTTCCGTGGGCAAGGCGATGAAAGGCGTCGAAGCCCGGATCGTTGACCCGCAACCGCAAGAAGAAGGCGCTCCGGCCACGGGAGAAATCGCGCTGCGCGGTGCGGTCGTGATGAAGGGCTACTGGAATCGCTCTGACGCGACGGCGGCGGTGCTGCGCGACGGATGGTTCTACACCGGCGATCTCGGTTACTTCGACGCCGACGGTAACTTATTCCTCACTGGCCGCAAGAAAGAACTCATCGTGCTCAGCAACGGGAAGAATATTTATCCGGAAGAGGTTGAGGCGCATTATCTGAAATCGCCGTACATCAAAGAGCTGGCAGTGATGGGACTCGAAGGCAAACCCAGTGAAGGTGGCGACCGTCTTCATGCCGTGATCGTGCCCAACTTCGATGTGCTGCGCCAGAAAAAAATTGTGAACGCGAAGGAAGTCATCCGCTTCGCTATCGAAAGCCTGTCGCAGCAGATCGCATCCACCAAGCGAATCGGCGGCTACGAAATATGGCAGGAAGATTTGCCGCGAACCACAACGCGGAAGATCAAGCGCTTCGAAGTCGAGAAGCGGGTAAGGGCAAACCAGGAGCGGCAGGTTTCAGATGACTCGGAGCTGCCTGCCGAACGGCCGCTGACGCCTGACGAGACCGCGTGGCTCGATCAGCCTGACGTGCAGCGGGCCCTGGCAATCGTGCGGGAGGCAGCGCGCACGTCGCCGCCAACTTTGCGGCCCACTCACAATCTGGAACTTGACTTGGGGCTCGACTCCATGCAGCGCGTGGAATTGCTCAGCCAGATCGAAGAACAGCTGGGCGGGAACGTCGAAGAATCGCAACTCGCGGGAATTTACACGGTGCGTGACTTGGTGGATGCAGTACTCCAAAGCGCGGCCAGCGGAGCAGGTGGGCCGGACACGCGCACTACATTCGCTGGATGGGGAGCGATGCTGGCGGAAGAGCCGAATCCCTCCGATGTGCTTCCACTGGTCAGGCCGCAACGCGTTAGCGCCGCGTTCTGGTATATGGTCTCGCGGCTGATCCAAGTGATCGCACTCGACCGCTTTGCTTTGCACGTATGCGGAATTGAAAAGCTTCCGAAGAGTGGGCCATGCATTATATCTTCCAATCATCAGAGCTATCTCGATCCGCTCATACTGGCCGGCGTTCTGCCGCCGGAGGTCTTTGACAAGGTTTTTGCCGTCGGCACGAGTGAAATCTTCGGTGAAGGGTTCATGCTGAAGGTTGCGCGTTCGCTGCGAGTTGTAGTCGTGGATCCCGACGCGAATCTCATTCCTGCCATGCGTGCCGGGGCGTTCGGACTGCGGCAGGGACGCCCGCTCATCCTCTATCCCGAAGGCGAGCGGTCGATTGACGGCAAGCCAAGAATATTCAAGAAGGGCGCCGCCATCTTGTCCATTCACCTGCAGGTGCCGATCGTGCCCGTGGCGATTGAGGGATTCTACAAGGCCTGGCCGAGGAATAAATCATTCCAGGGTTTTTCGCCGCTGAAAATGGTTTTTGGCGATCCGATTATCCCGCCGCCGGAAAGCGAGGCGTCGGAGGAGGCTTACGAAAAGCTGACTGGGGAGTTGAAGTCGCGTGTGGTCGAAATGTGGGATGAACTGCGGAAAGAAAGTCCGCAGCCGCATTGAGCTGTCCTTACTTCGCCCGCGGATGCGTCTGGTCGTACACCTGCAGTACGTGTTTCATCGACAACTGCGTGTAGCGCTGCGTTGTGGCGAGGCGTTCGTGGCCGAGCAACTCCTGAATGGCGCGCAGGTCGGCGCCTTCTTCCAGCATGTGCGTGCCGAAGGCATGGCGCAGCGTGTGCGGGTGCACGTCAGGGGATAGACCTTTGGCGACCGCAATTTTCTTGATAATGCGGCCGACGCTGCGCGTGGTGAGCCGGCCACCGTCGCGCCGGTTGATGAGCAATGCGGTAGAGTGCTTGCGGGTGGCGTCGAGAATCTTCTGGCGCTCGGGAAGATATGCCGCGAACGCGGCTCTCACCGAATCGCCAAACGGAACGTAGCGTTCTTTTTTTCCTTTGCCGCGGATGAGAATGGCCTCGGCACTCAGACGAATGTCGTCGAGGTTGATCCCGGTGAGTTCCGAATTGCGGATGCCGCAGCCGTAGAGCAGTTCCAGCATGAGCCGATCGCGATCGGGGAAAGCTGCCACTTCGGGCATCTCGCCGTCGATCACGAAATTCATTTCCTCAATGGTGGGTACACGCGGAAGTTTCTTGGGAAGTTTAGGCGTGGAGACCAGTTTTGCCGGATTCTGTTCCACCACGCCTTCCCGCGCCAGCCAGCGATAGAGCGACCGCACGGCGGCCAGCGCGCGTGCCACGGAGGGCTTACTCAAGCCCTTGTCGTAGAGCTGCGAGAGAAATCCGCGCACCGCGACGTGGTCGATCTGCTTCCATCCGCGAGAACCGGCGTAGCCGGCAAAAAGGGCCAGATCGCCCGAATACGCTTTAATGGTGTGTACCGAAGCGTTGCGCTCGCGCAGATGCCGCACGAAGTCGTCAACAGCCCTGGCGACGATGGTTTTAGTCCGCTGGGTCTGAGTCATGCAAGTTCAGAACCACGGAAATACGGAGAAATTCATTCAAGGTTCTCCGTGTCTCCGTGGTAAATCTCATCCTACCTTCGCTCTCGGATGATGCTTCTGATACACCGTCCTGAGCCGGTCGAGCGCGAGATGTGTATAGACCTGGGTCGTCGAAATATCAGCGTGGCCCAGTATAGTCTGCACCGTGCGCAAATCGGCGCCGTTCTCCACCATGTGCGTGGCGCAGGAATGACGCAGCATGTGCGGAGACGCCGCGCGCCCGGAAACGGCCGAGGCAGCGCGCACCATCTGCCAAACACGCTGGCGCGTCAGCTTGCGTCCTCCGCGCGCGATGAACAGCAGAGGTGAACTATTAGCGGCGACGGTGGCTGACAATCGGCTTCCCTTTCCGGCCGCAAGTACCGGACGTGACTGGACCAGGTACTCCGTGAGCGCATCCTGCGCCGACTTCCCCAGCGGCACCACGCGCTCCTTATCGCCCTTGCCGCGCACCAGCATGTATCCGGCTTCGAGCTTCAGGTCTTCCAACTTGGCATTGATGGCTTCCGATACTCGCAGCGCGCCCGCGTAGAAAACTTCCAGCATGGCGCGATCCCGAACGGCCAGTGCTGCCGCCTGTTTCTGGTCGCCCTTTGGATTGGTGTGGCGCCCGAGCGGAGCGGCCAGCGTCGCTTCCATCTCGTCGCGGGCCAGCGCCTTCGGCAGAACTTTCCATTGCCTTGGCGACTCGATGTCCAACGTGGGGTCGTATTCGATTTTCTTGTCCAGCAGCAGGTAGCGGTAAAGATGCCGCAACGCCGAAAGCTTTCGTCCCACGCTACGGCCATCGACTTGATGAGAAAAAAGTTGCTGCAGGAAGTCGCGCACATCGCTGCGCCGCGCGGTAAGAGGCAGCCGTTTGCGTTTTTCCAGGAATTCTGAAAACTGCCAGATGTCGGTCTTGTAGGCACCGATCGAGAGCGGCGCCAAGCCCTTCTCGATTCTCAAATAGTCGAGAAAGCTGGAGATCGCGTGCGAGTTGGCTTCCGAAGGCATACAGATGGGATAAAAGGAGTATGCGCGTTATCGGACTCTGACGAAAGTGATGAGACGGATGCCCGAGCGTGCTCTGGCGTAGAGACGTAGTTAGCTACGTCCGACCAGCGCCGCGGAGCAATTCCACCGCGTAGAGCGCTCCTTCCGGCGTCTCCTCATGCTTGAAATAAGCGAAGACATCGCGGCCGGCAGCCATGTGTTCACCGATGCGTGCGACCATGCATCGGCGTTCGTCTGCGCTGTAGTTTGGCTTGCGAAAACGGTAATAGACGAACGATCCGGTGACCACATCCGGCGTCGTGCGTTCTTCAGTCTCCGCCACACAGAGTGCGGCGCCGTGCGATCTCAGCACTTCCCAGGTGGAATCCGCGAACCATGACTCGTGGCGGAATTCGAACGCCGCCGGCAAGGCATGTGGCAGTAGCGCGAGGAAATCCTTGAGCAGCGCGGCATCGGCCTTCAGATTCGGCGGCAACTGGAAGAGCACAGGCCCAAGCTTGCCGGTGGTCGCCAGAGGCTCAATCGTCGCCAGGAAGCGCGGAACAAAATCTTCCGTTCCCTTCAACCGCTTGATGTGTGTGATGACCTGGTGTGCCTTGATGCCAAAGCGAAAGTGCGCGGGCGTTTCCTGAATCCAGTTCTGGACGGTGGTTTCCTTCACCAATTGCCGAAAAGTAAAGTTCACCTCGACCGTATTGAGCTGCGTGGCATAGTGGCCAAGAAATTTCTTCTGCGCCAGTTTGGCTGGGTAGAAGTCGGGTTTCCATGTTGGATACGCCCATCCCGAAGTCCCGACAAAAAGTTGAGGCATGGCAAAAGTCTCGAAGCGAAGTCTAACGGACGGGATTATACCTTGCGCCTCGCCTTGCGCGCCCGCAGCGGCCGTACAGTCTTTTTCGCGGTGCGAGGGCGAGATTCCCCTGGTTCTTCCGCCTGAGCGGCAATCGAAATCGCCGCCTCCGCTTCTGCAACAGCCGGGGCCGCAACGCCTTTGAGATTCGGCAGCCGCTGCTTCAATTCCAGCACCGGGGCGAACAGATCGCCCATTTTTTCCAGGCGTGCAACCACTTGCCGCGCCTCGAATACCAGCAGGCTCGCATCCTTTTTCTTGAGCGCCCGCTCGACTTCCTCCCATGTCACCGGCGTCGAAACCGTGGGACGCTCCCGCGCCCGCAATGAATATACGGCGACGGTTGTTTTGTGTTCGTCGTTCTGGCTCCAGTCGACGAAGACCTTCCCGGTTCGCACCTGTTTCTTCATGTCCGACACAACCATCTCCGGATGGTCGTGTTCGAGCAAGTGTGCCAGCGCGTGGGAAAAAGTCTTGGTAGATTCGTAGCTGATGGGAGTGTTGAGCGGAACATAGATCTGCAATCCCTTGGAGCCTGAGGTCTTCGGAAAACTTTGCAAGCCAAAATGCTCAAAGACTTCCCGCAACCACAGCCCGACCTGGCAGCACTGGACAATCGTCGCAGGCGGCCCGGGATCGAGATCGAAGACCATCATAGTCGGGCAAGTAATGTCGACGGCCAGAGCTAACGATGGATGCAATTCGACCGCGGCGAGGTTGGCCAGCCAGACCAGCGTAGCCAGATCGTTGGCCAGGATGTAGTGGATGGTGCGCCGGTTGCTTCCGCTCCAAATCGGAGCAGTCTTCACCCAGTCAGGCCGATGCTGCGGCGCATTCTTTTCGTAGAAGAATTCTTCGTCTACGCCATTGGGATAGCGCTTGCGCGTAAGCGCTCGTCCGGCTAGATGAGGCAACATCGCCGGCGCAATGCGCACGTAGTAGTCGATGACCTGCTGCTTGGTAAATCCCGTGGCGGGATACAGAACCTTTTCCAGGTTCGACAGCTTGAGTTGCTTGCCCTGAACCTCGATGCTCGAATCCATTGCGCGTGCTCCTAAGAGAGGTAGGAAGGGATTGGGATTGCAGGACGGCTGCTACCTGTCGATTCTAATGTCTCTAGGATGGAGCACCGTTAGATCGGGGATTTGTTTAAAATCATCCTTTTCATCGAACGTCAAAATGTCAGCGATACCGTTGTTTTTCATGATGACGCTGTGAATTACATCTCCCACTCCGGAGTGATATTTGAGAATGCCCTGCTTTACATGGTAAAAGAACTCGGCAAAGTCGTAGTCCTTCTGCGGACTCACTTCGATGATTTGGATCTTGAGTCCGTTCAGCCGTTTCTCGCTGACTAGCTGACTTTCGATTTCCGCAACCGTGCCGCGGTCCATCTTCTTGCGAGAAACCAAGATGTTCACCATCTCCGTTACCGCCCACATGGAAGTACAGAGCTGAGTGCTCTTGAACTGGGCAAAGACGGCCAAGGCGTCCTGAACCATCCTTCTCTTAGTTTCCTCGGTTTTGTCCAGGGAGTTAGTAAGCAATCAAGACATTGCTATCGAGATAAATGCGCTTCATTTCCTGCCGATTTCTTCTTGGCACGAGCACGCGCGGATGCTTTTCGTTCGAAGGTCTTGACGGCCCTGATCGAGACCGTCTCGCCTGACTTGGTCTTGAACTTGACGGTCGCTGGCTTGCTCACGGTTTCAGTAGCAACGAATTTGACGTTCCTCTGCGCCATGAAATTATGATATCACCGCGCGATGGCGAAGCGTGGGATTATATGGCCCCTTCCCTACGCTCCGGCCTGGATGAACGTGCTTGAACCCGTTTGACAACCTCCCTGCCCGCCACGTAATTTCAAACTTCTGCCCTGCTTAGCCGTCTAAACATGGCTGTTCAAAATGTCCGTACATGCATGTTCGCTCAGTTCTTTTGGAGGTCCCGATGAAACGCCGATTATTCAGGCCCCTTGCTCTTATTTTGCTGCTCACAGCGCTTGCCGCCGCCCAGGATGTCGCGTCTTTCGAAAAGCGCATCACGGTCAAGAAACTGCCAAACGGCCTGACCCTGCTCATTTGCGAGCGGCCCGAGGCGCCGGTCTTTTCTTTCTTTACCCTGGTGGACGCGGGTTCGGCGCAAGACCCCATGGGCAAGACCGGATTGGCCCACATGTTCGAGCATATGGCCTTCAAAGGCACGGACAAGATTGGCACAACGGATTACGCGGCCGAAAAACCGCTTCTGGCTAAGGTCGAGGCCGCCTATGCGGCCTACATCGCGGAGCGCGATAAAGAACTAGGCCGCGACGAAGACAAGCTGAAGCAACTGGAAAAGGCCTGGAAAGACGCTATCGCCGCCGCCGACAAGTATGTCGTGCCCAACCAGTTCGGCAAGATCGTCGAGCAGAGCGGTGGACAGGATCTCAACGCCTTCACCGATTACGACGAAACCGCTTACCACTACTCGCTTCCCGAGAACCGGCTGGAACTCTGGGCGTATCTCGAATCCGAGCGTTTTCTTCATCCCGTGCTCCGGGAGTTCTACAAGGAGCGCAATGTGGTGATCGAGGAGCGCCGCTTGCGCACAGATAGCAATCCCATCGGCCGTCTGCTGGAACAATTCGAAGCCGCCGCTTTCGAGGCCCATCCCTATCACCGGCCCACCATAGGCTGGATGTCCGACTTAAATTCTTTCTCGGCCACTGACGCCAAGAAATTTTTCGACCAATATTATGTGCCGGCGAACATGGTAGTCGCGGTCGCCGGAGACGTTAAGGCTGCGCAAGTCATGCCGGTTCTCGAGAAATATTTCGACCGCCTGCCCGCGAGCCACAAACCCGATGAAACCACCACCATCGAGCCTCCGCAGAATTCCGAGCGCAGGGTGGAACTGAAGGAGAAGACGCAGCCTCTCTATCTCGAGGGCTATCACCGTCCCGACTATAGAACCAAAGACGATGCGGTATACGACGCAATCACCGATTTGATGTCGGAAGGACGCACCTCTCGCCTCTACCGCGCCCTGGTGCGAGACAAAAAGATCGCGTCGTTCTCCGCCGGATTCAGCGGACTGCCCGGCACTAAATATGCGCACTTGTTCGCTTTCTATGCTTTCCCCTTGCCCGGACACACCACCCAGGAAGTGGCCGACGCAATTCATGCAGAGATCGAGCGCTTGAAGAAAGAAGACATCAGCGACGACGAGCTGAAGATGATCAAAACTCGCACCAAGGCCAACCTCATCCGCAGCCTGGGAGACAATGAGGGATTGGCAACCCAGCTTGCGACCTATCAAACTCGTTATGGCGACTGGCGTGAGTTGTTCCGCTCCGTGGACCGCATCGACAAAGTAACCAAGGCGGACATTCGCCGCGTGGCCAACGAAACCTTCAACGATACCAATCGCACCGTGGGCGTGATCGAAACGGCCACGGGCGCGGCACAGGGCGGTGAGCAAGGATCGGAAGAACAAGGGTCGGAAGATCAAGGCTCACCCGATCATGGAGGTGCACGGTGAAAAACAAGCGCAGCGTTATCTTCTTAATTCTGGTGGCCGCGGCCACTCTGCTTGTGTCGATTCCCGAAGCCACATCGCAAGCGACGGACTGGGAGCAGATTCCCATCCCTACTCTGCCCGCGTTCCATCCCCAGCAGCCCAAGCGCATCGAACTCTCCAACGGCATGGTGATCTTCCTGCAGGAAGATCACGAGCTGCCGCTGATCAGCGGCACAGCCCGCATTCGCGGCGGGTCAAGCAATGAGCCTGCGGCCAAAGTTGGGCTGGTGGATGTTTTCAGCGAGGTCTGGCGCACCGGCGGTACCAAGACGCAAACCGGCGACCAGCTCGACGACTTTCTGGAAGTGCGCGCCGCCAAGGTTGAGACCGGCGGCGGTGTCGATTCAACCACCATCAGCTTGAATTGCCTGAAAGGCGATTTCGACGATGTCTTCAAAGTGTTCGCCGACTTGCTGCAAAACCCTGAATTCCGCGCCGACAAACTCGACCTTGCCCAGAAGCAGGCGGATGACAGCATCTCGCGGCGCAATGATGAGATCGGAGAAATTGCGGCGCGCGAATCCGCCAAGCTGGCGTATGGAGCCGACAATCCCTATGCCCGCGAGCCCGAGTATTCCACCATTGCGGCCATCACGCGCCAGGATCTGATCGACTGGCATAACACCTACGTTCACCCCAATCACATCATCCTGGGTATAAGCGGAGACTTCGACGCCGCAGCCATGGAAGCCAAGCTGCGTGCAGCGTTTGAATCCTGGCCCAAAGGCGCCGAACTGCCCAAAGATGAAATTAAGTTTCAGCCCGCCACGCCCGGCTACTATCTCATCCCGAAGGAAGACGTGAATCAAAGCAGCATCCACATGGTTGCGCTCGGCACCACCCGCAACAACCCGGACTACTATGCCATCTCTGTTTTCAACGAAGCCTTTGGCGGCGGATTCTCTTCCCGGCTGTTCAACGATATCCGCACCAAACGCGGCCTGGCTTACAACGTAGGTGGCGGCATTGGAACGAACTTCCGCCATCCCGGCATCCTGCAATTCGTGGCGGGCACGAAGAGCCAGAGCACCATCGAATCTGTGCAGGCACTCGATGAAGACATCGACAATCTGGCCAAACAGCCTATCACCGACGCTGAGATCAAGCAGGCCAAAGACGCGATTCTCAACGCGTTCATCTTCCGTCTCGACTCACCGGACAAAGTTCTCGCTGAGCGCATGACTTATGAATTCTACGGATACCCCGCGGACTGGCTGGACAAATATCCTGCAGAGATCCAGAAAGTAAGCGCCGCCGACGTAAATCGCGTAGCGGCGAAGTACGTGCACCGCGATCAATTCGCCGTTCTTATAGTCGGCAACGAGAAAGAGTTCGACAAGCCTCTGTCGTCCCTCGGCCCCGTGAAGCAAATCGATATTACGATTCCGCCTCCGCCGGGTACGAAAGAAGAGGAGAACGCGAAGCCTACGGCCTCGAACGAGGAAGGCAAGGCCATAGCGGCGAAAGTTGTAGCTGCGCTGGGAGGCGAGGCCAAACTGGCGGCCATCAAGGCCGTTAAGGCGGAGATCACCCTCACGCAGAAGACGCCGCAGGGTGATTTCCCCATGCAAATGGAAACCGTTATTGTCTTCCCCGATCATCTGCACGCGGAAATGCAGACTCCCAATGGAACTATAAGAATTGTGGTCACACCCGATGCGGCTTTCGTTCAACCTGCCGAACGGACAATTACAACCTTGGCCGGAAAATCGTAAGGTGGAATCCCTCGAGCAAATCAAGCGCGATCCCATCTTCATCGCCGCACATTCCAAGGATCCCACCGTTTTCTTCCGCGCCGGTGGCACCGAGAAGGTTGGCGACATTGAAGCTCGCATTGTGGATGTGAATGCCGCGGGCGCCGCCGTCCGGTGGTTCGTCGATCCGCAGACTGGTCACATTTTGAAAGAGACTTACAGAACCATCGGCCAGCACGGGCCGGCGCAGGGAGAAACTGACATGGACTCCTGGAAGCCGGTAAACGGCCTCAATCTTCCCATGGTCCGCCACAACAAACAGGACGGGCAGGAATCCAGTACGGCAGAGTATACGGCGCTGGAGTTCAATCCTATGGTCGATTCAAAGTTATTTGAGAAGCCGGCAGAAAAACCGGCGGCCCAGCCCTAGAGTGGTTCGATCAAGAACAAAAAAGCTTTCGCGGCGAAGATGAATGTACTTTCGACCGCGGCAGCGACATTTTCCAAGAGCATTGATTCCGCCGGCTAGGATTTCCCGATCTTCCGGCGAATGATTCCAGACAAAGACAACAGTCCAGTGCCGAATAGGGCTAGAGTTGCCGGCTCAGGTACTGGAGAATATCCAATGTATTCCTGCGGCGTGCTGCCCCAGCTTTGCGTCCCGGCAATTGGAGTGTAAAGCACCAGTCCCTGGAATGCGCTATTGGGAGCAGTCCCGGCCAGCGCCAGATACTGCGTCTCGATCGCGCCCGCTCCGCTGCTCTGAAAGTACGACGTGTTCTGCGCGTTCGCGGAGAACAGTCCCCAGATAGCGTAGTTGCCGGCGTTGACACCCAGCGTCCCATTCAGGACGCTTTTGAAGATCAGGCCGGCAGCTTTGTAGTCGAGCAACTGGTTGCCGAACAGTCCCTTGCCACTGAGCAAGCTGGTCACATTGGCCGTCCAGGTTTCGCCAACGATTACCCGGTTGTCGAAACTATCGCAGATGAGCGCCACTGGCGCGGCGCCATTAATCGAAAAATAGTAAGGATAGGTGTAGACTCCGCCGGCGTTATTGCCACCCACGCCGGTGAGCCGCAGGTTTACGGTTGAATTGGCCAGAGCCGAGCCGGTGCACAAACATAACGCGGTTAGAACGATCAATATAGGCTCTGCAAGACGAAGACGACGCATTTTATTAAGCCTCCAGCCGGACGCATGCGGTCTGCTTCCGGGCCTGTATGTCCGGGTGAATTTTAGAAACTGAGCGCGGCAAGACGGGGAATTGAGGACGGTTACTGCTCTGCCTTTGGTAACTTCTTCGACGGCTAGGCTCCGGTCCTCTCCGGGTGTTGTGCCGGTCAAGATTTCCCGCGGTTCTCGCGCCACCCTTGATCCCGTGCAGTGGAACGGCCATAGCCTCGGATCGCGGAATGTTCGACTTCGCTTCTAATGAAGTCGCCCGTGATGAAAGATCTTGCGCATTCGGGAAGGATGCCAGTTGGCTTTTGGGCAATTTGCGAGCATGGCGGGTAACCAGGAGTAACCAGTCGTGGTAACCAGTCTCTTGTTGACGTCAGCTCACTCAGACGCTATCATAGGCGAACAAAATACGAATCCATGCAGCCATCCTCTTTGTTCCCGCTTTCCGAGAAGCCGCCGCTGGTCGGTATCGCCCGGCTTGCGTCGGAGGGCGAATCGCTTCGCGAGGGGCACAATGTCGAATACTTCACGCTGCCCGCGCGGTCGTTGCTGAACCGCTGCACCAGCAGCCGGGGGCTGCCCTTCACCTGGACCATCAATCCTTATCGCGGCTGTGAATTCGCTTGCAAATACTGCTATGCCCGCTACACGCATGAATTCATGGAAATGCGCGACGGCGCGGAGTTCGAGCGGAAAATCTACGTCAAGCAGCACACCGCGGACCTGCTGCGCCGCGACTTGTGTCGTGTCAAACGGGGGGAAGCCATTGCGCTCGGCACCGCTACCGATCCCTACCAGCCAGCCGAGCGCCGCTACGAAGTCACCCGCGGAATTCTCGATGAATTCTCTCGCCATCGCGGTTTTGAGCTGGGCATCGTCACCAAGTCCGATCTCATCGTTCGCGATCTGGATCTCTTGCGCGAGGTCTCGCGCAGTAACTCACTATCGATCCACGTCACCGTGACCACGTTGAACGTCGAACTGGCGCGGATCCTGGAACCGCGCGCCCCTCGCCCGGATCTGCGTATCGAAGCGGTTCGCGAACTCAGCGAAGCCGGATTAAACGTGGGCGTGAGTTGCTCGCCCGCTCTGCCCGGCATTACCGATTCACCCGCGAATCTGGAAGCCGTGGTGCGCGCAGCCGCAGCCGCCGGAGCGCGCCACATCTTCGCCGGACCGCTGTTCCTGAAACCCTGTTCGGCGGCGATTTTTCTTCCTTTCCTCGAACAGCATTTCCCGCGTTTGGTCGAGAACTACCGCCAACGCTATCAGGACCGCTCGTTCTTGCCGCCTTCCTACGGCAAGCGCATAGCGCAACTCATGGCGCAATTCCGCAAGAAATATGGCATCGAACGCGCCGACCCGCGCGCGGAAGACAGTGGCAAATTGCCGGTCTGGGCGGCGCCCGAGCAGCTGGCGCTCTTCTAAGGGTCTGGTTATTACTCTTCAACTACGCGATTTCGTAATATCAATGTCGTTGAGTTCCATCCAATCACCGACGCTAGACTGCTTGCTCCATTTTTCCCACTTGTCTCTATCGACTGACGAAAAGCATACGCGAAGGTCGATCACTATACGCTCGACAAGGGCCGTATCTGAGCGCTCTCGGCGTCCGAATTGCGCGTCTTGCTCGATGAGACATTTGGCTCGATAAAATTCATAATACTTCCAGCCCTTGATCTTCAGGTCATCGCGAATCTGCATGGCCTCAGTTATCGCGGCAACCGCCAGCTCTGGACGTCTCATTCGGCGCAGAGCGTAGGAAAGTTCGGCATGATTGCGATGGTAGCGTCCCTTGCTATCGCTTGCGATTAGGGCCCTAAAGATCAAAATGACACCCTCAATCTTGGAGTCGTAGTCATCGGCCTTTTTATCCTCGGAGGTTTTTTGGGCCTCATAGAAAACTTGCGTGCGAGCCGGCACCGACGCGGCTTTGATCGCGGTAACCAGATCCCCCTCTGATACGGGCTTGTTCCCCTCCTGTGGGTTTAGTAACCGAATGACCAACTCCAGCGCCTTTGCGTCCGCCTGTTGTCGTTCCTCCAGCAGACTGACCTTCTCTTCGAGTTGTTTCACCTCATCAGCTTCTGCAAACCAACGGGGCAGATAGAGCCGTGCCCAAAGAAACCCAAACACGAATCCGCCTACCGAGAAATAAATCAGCGTGGTCAGGACAAACGCCTCAGCGTACTGCCCGCCGACCAAGCCCCCGGCAAGATACCTTGCCACGTCCCTAAGTCCTCCCGGAATTACTTTGACTTCGACTAGCCCCACTCCGACTAGCATCTTTGTCAGCCAATCAGAGATTTGCTCGAGGCTCGTATTCGGGCGGTAGTTAGCGGGCTGACTTCCGGCCACGCTCTGTCCCTGCTTTGACCCCTCCGAGGCTCCCGGCTCGGCGTCCTCGCGGAAACGCGTATGGGGTATTCCAAACACAAAACCCACAAGTCCGCCGCTCAGGAGTGAGGCACCCGCGGCCATCAGTCCAACGCAGATGCTCCCTAGGGCACCCGCTAAATCTTTCCGGGCATCACGCAGGCCGTAAAGTAGAAGCAGGATGCAACCGATCGCTATCAGGTACACTAGGCGTCTCATCGCGACGTTGAAGTCGAATATTTGCTTTGCTTTGTCGCCCCTCGAAGTATTTTGCATAGCCAACACCTTTGAACAGCCAATAGAATCCTGCAAAATTGTATTCGGGCATAGTCGTTTCTGTCGATTCCCTCGGTCAGAACGAGCCCCGGGGCGCCCAGCCTTTGTGAGCTGGAAAACCAATCCTTGGAGTGGAAAGAGCCAAATCCACCTTCCTCTATAATCGATACGGCATGGCAACCGCTTCCCCACCGGCCTCCACCCCGCGCCCTACTCTCGGCGTGCGGCTGCACCAGTTCTGGCGACGCGTCACCGAAGGCCTGGAACTCACCCAGCTGTGGTCCCAGTTCGAAACCGAAGCCCGAGCCAGCTACCGCCTCTATTCGGGCGACGTTGCGGCCAAAACGCCAGAGGGTCTTACCAAGCGCGGCCACCATCTGCACGTTGTGAAGGAATTCTTCTGGGCCGTGCTGGAGAAACTCTCTCCCGCGCGCCGCGTGCTGTTACTGGCGGCGCTGGTTATGCTTCTATTTCCTACCAGCGGGTTCAGCTATCACGATTCTGGAAACGAGCTCCACGTCATCGAATTCGATCTCCATTTCTGGGGCGGCCTGCTGATGTTCCTGCTGCTCATGCTGGAGATTGCCGACCGCGTCGTTATGAAGCGCGACTTACAGATCGCGCGCGAGATCCAGACCTGGCTGCTTCCCGGCGCTCCGCCGCAAATTCCGGGAATCTCAGTCGCTTACGCCACACGGCCCGCCAACACCGTCGCGGGAGACTACTACGACGTCTTCCCGCGCCCCGGCAAAACCAATGAAGAAAATCGCGTAGTATTCGCCGTGGCCGACGTCGCCGGCAAAAGCATTCCCGCGGCCATGCTCATGGCCACTTTTCAGGCCAGCCTCAAGACCCTTTCCACCGCGCAAGTCGCCCTCCCCGAACTCGTCGCCAACATGAACAAGTATGCTTGCTCCAACAGCCAGGGCGGACTGCGCTTCACCACCGCGTTTCTTTCCGAGTACGACGCGGCCCGCCGCGTCCTCAGCTACATCAACGCGGGTCATAACAACCCGATCCTCCGCCGCAGCACGGGAGCAATCGAGCGCCTCGATGTCGGCGGCTTACCTCTCGGCATTCAGTCCGAAGCCAGGTACGAGTCTGCCAGCGTGGCACTCGCTCCTGGCGATTGGCTCGTCATCTTCACCGACGGGCTGGTCGAGGCCGAAAACGCCCGTCAGGAAGAGTACGGCGAAACGCGGTTGCTCGGCGCAATTGCGGCCGGAGCGGCGGGCACGCCAGGAGAAATGCTAAAACAAATGATGGCGGAACTGGATTTATTCGTCGGCGCAACCCCGCAGCACGATGACGTAACCTGCCTGCTGGTGAAAGCGGAGAGTCTGTAACTCTATTAGTGGAGGTCGCCGATGCTCTTCAAGTACTCCTACGAGATTTCCGGGCTCCGCAGCCACCTTCCCGAGACCGAGGATCTAGAATTTCGCTTCGATAAACCGAGGTTAGTCATCGTGCGGCTGACTCGGGGCCATCCGGACAGCAAAAACTCGAGCGAGCCTTTAGGCGCTATGTGTCTCGCCGAAACCGCCCAAGAGCCGGCTGACGGGAAGATAGCATCCGATCTCGACTCGGGCCTGGCTGGCCCGTCGGAGGGAAAATGGCCACTGCTCAAAGAGGCGACCCCGTCCACGATTGAGTTTATCGATGGGATTTTTCGCGTGCTGAAAGACCTGATAGAGCGGACTGTGGCAGTCTTTAGGTGGCGGGAGGGGTTACCAGAGGGACCTCACAATCCATATCGCAATCCGCGAGGGTATTACTCAAAAGATGGCGAGGTCTGGTGCGAAGTTAGTCTAGCGAGAAGCGCCACGATACGTTGGGGAATACCCCCCAGCCCGAGAACACCGCCGAGTGAAATGTGTGATGAAGTTGTCAAGTTGGTGAGTGCCGGAATCGAAGAGCCCCCTCGGTCACCAGTTGTTCAGAGAAGCGTGGAACGAAAGGGCAACGAATCCAAGAAGCTCATTGGTAATTGGGGTCGCAGCAGCCGAAGTAGGTTTGAAGAAATTGATCGGGAGTCTCGTACCGGAGGCCAAATGGCTAGTGGATGAGATCCAAGCACCCCCGTTTTCTAACATGGTACGCAAGTATTTACCGACCCTGCCGGTAAGAGCCCTTTTCCAAGGCAAACCCATCTGCCCGCCGAGCAAAGTCGTAAAGACCCTTGATAGGGCGTTCACCTATAGAAACCACTTGGTTCACGCCGGTAAGGCGGCCCCACATCTCTCGGAACTAGAGGAGATACTGAAAGCCGTCAACGACTTTCTCTGGATTTGCGATGTTTACGAGGGGTACGTTTGGGCCAGCACTCACATCTCCCTTGAAACACGGATCGCTTGGAAGGAAAGAGAAGAAGCAGGGTAGAACTTTTCCATCTCCTCGGCGCCGTCCGGATACTCCGCGGTTAGCTCCCCTTCATCCACTCCACACACATCCGATGGAACGCATGCACGCCCTTTTCCTGCGTCACGCTGAACCGTCCCCGTGAATAACTCCGCGACCGAAGATTCTTCTGCACTCTCTCGCAGATGCCAACATCTTCCATCTGGATCTGGTCGCTGAATTCCACCGAAGCCTTCGCCGCCGCGCTGCCATGCTCTTTTTCCGGCAGATACCACTCGAAGATGGCCAGCGAGCGCTCAGGCGCGAGCGGCAGCACAACATTCAGCGAGATATTATCTGGATAACAGTTCAGCATCCAATTGGGAAAAATCCAGAAATAGTCGGTCGTCAGATTCTCTCCTGTTTCCTGATAACGCCGCGGCGTAGCATCCCCAGGCTGCGCTCCGCGAATGGGACTGAACTGCCGCACATGACCCGCATACGGCTCAACTGCGTACGCGTTGTAGTCGAGCTCCCGGTTCAGTCCCGGATGCACGCTGGGCAGGTGGTAGCCTTCGAGATAATTGTCGACATAGGTCTTCCAGTTGCACTCCATCTCATAGGTCCGGCGTTCGAACAGCTTCATCCTGGGGAAGGAAAATTTCTCCGCTTGCCGCGGCAACTCGCCCAAGCTCTCCAGTAGAGGCCGCGCCTCGCGGTCAAGGTTCACGAAGATAAAGTTGAACCACTCCTCCACGCGCACCGGCACCAGCGCAAAATCTTCGGATCGAAATCCCTCCACCCCTTCGATTTCAGTCGCGCTGATCAGCGCACCGTTAAGATCGTAAGTCCAGCCGTGATAGCCGCAGCGAAACAGCTTGCGCGACCCGCATCCTTCCGCCGGCGGCCCCGCACGATGCCGGCACACGTTATAAAACCCGCGCACCTTTTCGTCGCTTCCGCGCACAATCAACAACGGTTCGCCCACCAACTCGGTCGTGAAGTAGTCTCCCGCGTTCGCGACCTGATCGCGATGCCCCACCACTTGCCAGCTGCGCGCGAAAACCTTTTCCTTCTCGACCGCGAAGACAGCCGCATCGGTGTAGAGATGGGAAGGCAGCGTCCAGGCACGCGCCACATCGGAATCAATCGAAATGTCCTTCGCCAAAATGTCCAAGCGTTTTCCGTTCGCCTCTCGTGCCTCAAAGAGTCGGCAGGATATTCTACGACAGCCGTCCGACCTTGCCGCCATCCTCCCTTCACTGCAAAGGGCGGACCTCCGCAGCTTTCGCGCAAGCGGAGATCGGCCCGGCGTTCTAGAATCGAACTGTGCCGTTCCGGAACTAACAGTCAAGAATTGTCAAGATTCACGCCCCTTTTTGGCATAGAGCAGTTCTCGGTAAGCAGTAGCATGAAAACTAGAGTTTGACCGAGTACTGAAAATAGGGGGATTACTGGAACTCTCACAAGGACCAGGGTCATTAAAAGCTTGGCTAGCCAAGTGCGATCATCATGCCCGACTGCGTTATTCGTGACCAGAAATGAAATCAACGAAAATTAAAAACGAGGGAGAAATCGAGATGCGGAAACAGAAGGGTTTTTCACTAATTGAGCTGCTGATCGTGGTGGCCATCATCCTGATCATTGCGGCTATTGCGATTCCTAACCTGATGCGCGCCCGTATGGCTGCCAACGACTCTTCAGCGGCCGCTTCCGAGCGTACCATCGTCACCGGCGAAATCGGTTATTTCGCTGCTTATCCGACGATTGGCTTTGCCGCCAACCTGGCTGCTCTCGGCGGCGCTGCTCCTTGCACGCCCGCAGTGGCTACCGGTTGCCTGATTGACAACAACCTGGCGACCGACGGTACGCCGGCCGGCTCCGGTAAGAGCGGTTACAGCTTCCTGGCCGCTCCGGTCATCCCTGCCGGTAACATTCTTCCGATCGAGTTCTACACGCAAGGCGTAGTGCTTAGCGCGCAGACTGGTACTAAGTCCTATTGCGCGACGGATGATGGCGTGATCCGCACCAACGTGCCCGGCAACCTGGGCGCGGCTGGTAGCTACGCGGGCTGCCAAGCATTCCTCCCGATGGCCAACTAGTAGCTTAGCCGAGGAAGAGTACAGAGCCAGAGGGCAGCGAACGCAAGTTCGCTGCCCTCTGTTTTTTGCGCCGCCTTCAAAACCGGTTTCCGTTTTGCGTCCCACGCTTCAGTCGTGGAGCAACCGCAGGTAGATTGTGGGATGATAGGCCTTTATAAGAGGCGGAAAGAAGCTCGGCGCCTAGTTGTGGGGTGTTCCATATTGACACGAATTGTCAGGGCTACGACGCGTTTTGGCAGAATTCCATATCACCGTATTCCGCAGAGTTAGACTAAAGTTTAGCTGGTCGTTGAAAAATAAGGGAATCCTTGGATTCTCCTGGGAACCAACGTAACTATTGGATTTGGCTCAACAAGTGCAGAATCAACTTCGACGTGCGGTAAAAACGCTAACCCCCGAAACCTTTAGGAGAAAAAACTGAGATGCGGAAACAAAAAGGCTTTTCACTGATTGAGCTGCTGATCGTGGTTGCCATCATCCTGATCATTGCAGCTATTGCGATTCCTAACCTGATGCGCGCCCGTATGTCGGCCAATGACTCTTCAGCGGCTGCTTCCGTGCGTACCATCGTCACCGGCGAAATCGGCTATTTCGCCGCTTATCCGACGGTTGGCTTTGCCGCCAACCTGGCTACTCTGGGCGGCGCAGCTCCTTGCACCCCCGCCGTGGCTACTGGCTGCCTGATTGACAACAACCTGGCGACCAACGGTACTCCGCCCGGCTCCGGTAAGAGCGGTTACAGCTTTGACGCCAATCCGGTCATCCCCGCCGGTAACATCCTTCCGATCGAGTTCTACGAGGAGGGCGTTCCTCTCAGCGCTCAGACTGGTACTAAGTCTTATTGCGCTACGGATGATGGCGTGGTCCGCACCAACGTTCCGGGCAACCTGGGCGCGGCTGGTAGCTACGCGGGATGCCAGGCATTCCTCCCGATGGCCAACTAGTAGCTTAACTTGGCGAAGGGAAGGGTACAAAGCCAGAGGGCAGCGAACGCAAGTTCGCTGCCCTTTGTTTTTTGCATCCACCACCCGGCTCGGTTTCTTGGGGCTGCCAACTTCTGTCACCCCAACTTGACCATTTGTGACTGCGGCAGGCTTCCGCGCGGTGACCGCAAAATTCCCCGTAGCCCTCTACTGCTTGAAAAGAGAGGACGTTCCCCGGCATCCCTTGTCACACGATGAAGCCGCTACTTTGGCACCAGAGGTGCAGGATTACGCTTATCGAATCCCTGCCTGCTTTTCAGGGACAACCGGATCGAAAGTTGGAACGCGACATTGGCCCATAAAGTGCCGTAGCCTTAAGTGTTTCTGAAGCCAGACGCAGGCGTTGCAAACAGACCATGCGGAAACAAAACGGTTTCTCACTCATCGAACTCCTGATCGTGGTTGCGATCATTTTGATCATTGCCGCGATCGCCATTCCGAATTTAATGCGGGCACGCATGTCCGCTAACGACTCGTCCGCGGCCGCTTCCATCCATGACATCAACGTCGGCGAAGCGTCGTACTACGCTGCTTATCCCACGATTGGGTTCCCGGCCACGCTGGTGCCATTGGGTGGCGCAGCCCCTTGCACGCCAAGCATTGCCACGGCTTGCTTCATCGATAACAATTTGGCGCTGAATGGCGGCGGGAGCGGTAAAAGCGGCTACAGCTTTGCCGCCACCGGATCGGCCAGCGCTGGAAGTCTGGCCAACAATCAATTTTATACGACCGGCACGCCGCTCAGCAGCGTTACGGGAACACGCTCCTACTGCTCGTTTGAGGATATGGTGATCCGTCTTCAGCCCGCAGGCAACATCACTCTCGTCGGTAGCTATGCCGCCTGTCAGATCTTGGGCCCGATGAACAATTAGAAGGCGATTCGAGCAATCCTCTAAATGCCGTTTTGAGAAGGCTCAGACGTGCCGCCGTCCGCGCCGGTGTCTCACTAAGAGACTTTCGCGACACAAATGGCTTCCAGCGCGCGACACCGAGGGACCCAACGGCATTGTCGATATTTACTCTCGCGGCACCGGTAGTAACCGTCGTAACCTTCTGCGGAGTACAAAAATGTCGCCTCGTTTCATATAATTTTCCGGGAAGCAATCTCTTCCATTCCAGTCCGTCGGAGTGCCATGCCTGCAATTGAAATTCTTGGCTTGGAAAAAACCTATCTGGTCGGGTTCTGGCGCAAGCGGCCGAAGTGTGCCCTCAGTCCTCTGCATCTCACGGTGGAGGATGGCGAGATCTTCGGCTTCCTCGGTCCTAACGGCGCCGGCAAGACTACCACGTTGAAGCTGCTCCTGGGATTGGTCTTCCCTACTTCTGGAACGGCGCGCCTTCTGGGCCGCGATTGGACCGACCCGGATGTCAAGGCGCAAATCGGTTTTCTTCCCGAGCAACCCTATTTCTACGATCACCTCACGGCTCACGAACTTCTGAACTATTACGCCCAACTTTCCGGCGTTCCCGCCAAGGAGCGCTCGCGGCGGGCTGAAGCCACGCTGCAACGCGTCGGCCTATCTGACGTGAAGGGCGTGCAATTGCGGAAATTCTCCAAAGGCATGCTGCAACGCGTCGGAATTGCGCAAGCCATTCTGCACGATCCCAAACTCGTGTTCTTCGACGAACCCATGTCCGGTCTCGACCCCATGGGCCGGCGCGAAGTGCGCGACTTGATGGAGCAACTAAAGCAGGAAGGCAAAACCGTGTTCTTCTCGACCCACATCCTTTCCGACGCCGAAGCGCTCTGCGACCGCGTCGCCATCATTCACAAAGGAGAACTCCGCGGCGTGGGCGCGGTCGCGGATTTGACCTCCAGCGTTCAGGGCAAAGTCGAAGTAATCTGGCAGGGCACGCAAGTGCCCGCTTCGCTGAAGGCTATGGGCGCGGAATGCCACGTCACCGGCGATACAGTGCGCGCTATCATTAGCGAAACTCAGCAGGAGGCGGCCATCGATGCGCTTCGCCGGGAGCGCTTGCGCTTGATCGCGCTCACTCCCGTTCGCACTTCACTCGAGGCTTATTTTGTCGAGAAACTGCGGCACGCCGAGACCACGGCTGGGAGGACGGCATGAAAGCGCGCATCGTGCACATTGCATCCAACACTTTCCGCGAAGCGGTGCGGGACCGTGTGCTCTACAACCTCATCGCATTCGCCGTGCTGCTCTCGGGAGCGGCGATCCTCGTGGGGCAGATTTCCATCGATATCGAAAAACTGGTCGTCATCAACCTCGGGCTCACCGCGGTTTCGCTGTTCGGAATCGTCATCGCCATTTTCATCGGCATCGGGCTGGTTTCCAAAGAGATCGAGAAGCGCACACTTTACACCGTCCTTTCGCGCCCGGTCCGCAGATGGGAGTTTATTGTCGGCAAGTTCTTTGGGCTGGCGGGCACGCTGGTAGTGAATACTTTCTTCATGGCCATCGGGGTTTTTGCCGCGTTGTTTTACGTCTCGCACAAATTCGTGCGCGCCGACGCGCTCATTCTGGTGGCTTTGTATTTCATCGTTCTCGAGTTCTTGATCGTCTGCTCGTTGGCGCTGCTGTTCTCTTCGTTTTCTTCGCCCCTGCTTTCGGCCGTCTTCGCTTTCTCGCTGTTCGTGATTGGCAGCTTCGCCGAAGACCTGCGCGGTTTCGCGGGCATGGCTCACGGATTCACGCGCTGGCTGGTAACCGGCGCGGCTTACCTGGTGCCGAACTTCTCCGCTTTCAACGTAGTCAGTTCCATCGCTCATGAACAGCCGGTTGCGGCGCAACTCATTTTGCACAACACTCTGTATGCGCTGTTTTACGCCACGATGGCTCTCAGCGGAGCCGTGCTCATCTTCGAGCATCGGAACCTGAAATGAAGCAGCGCCGCAAAGTCTCGTTCATTGCCGGCGCGGTGGTGGCCGTTTCGCTTGCGGCCAGTGCCGTGACGCTTCATCGCACGGACCAGCTTCGTACGCAAGCCACGCTCGAAGAAGTTCTGTTTCTGAGCTCGCCCACAGTGCTGAAGCGCGCCAGCCTCGGTTACGACGGCCTGCTGGCCGATATCTACTGGACTCGCGCCGTACAGTATTTCGGCGGACGACACCACAACGGCGCGCGCAGCTACAGCCTGCTCTTTCCCTTGCTCGACATCACTACGCACCTCGATCCGCGATTGGTTGTGGCTTACCAGTTTGGCGCCAGCTTTCTGGCTCCGCCTCCGCCGGGCGGCGCCGGACAGCCCGAACGCGCGATTCAGTTGATGGAATATGGCATTCAGAACAATCCCGACAACTGGAAGCTCTATTACGATCTAGGCTTCGTCTATTACATGAACCTCAAGGACTACAGCAAAGCCGCCGAGGCGTTTGCGCGCGGAACGAAGGTGCCGAATGCGCATCCATTTTTGCGGCTGCTGGCGGCGCAAATGGCGCAACATGCGGGAGAGTTCGATACGGCTCGCATGATGTGGGACGCAACTTACCAGAACAGCCAGGACAAACTGATTCGACAGAATGCCGTGGAGCATTTGCGTGCGTTGCGAGTGGAAGAAGACGTGACGCATTTACAGCAAGCGGTGAGGCGCTTTGGCGACCGCACGGGACGTTTGCCGGCGAGTATCACGGAACTCGCGGCCGCCGAAGGCTTGCCTGGAATCCCCGTCGATCCCGATGGACATCCCTACAAACTAACGCCCGAAGGACGCGTCGAAGTGCGCGTGCCAGACGATTTCCCATACGCAAGCAAGGGACTTCCTCCGGGATTTAAGCCGCACCCGCAGTTCGACAGCCAACCGCAGTGATCTCGTCGTCGCTTATGATGGCGAAGCATGGATGGCAAGATTGCTTCGCGGCGAATTAGCGTGTCGCGTTCCGCGTGGCGTTGGTGGAAGGACGTTGCCGCGCGCCAAGGGCGCATGGCGGCCACGCGGCAACTGCTGAGTGCGCTGGCTGAGTTTGTGCGTGACTCGACTCCGGAGCGGCGTCGACAGCGTTACGGCGACGCGGAATATGATTGGGACCATCGCGTCAACACGAACAGCGCTGCGGTGGGCTGGCGCGATCGCTTGCTGGGCGTTTTCCATTCTCCGTATCAGCCAACAGAGGCTGTTGTGTTCCACGAAATGATGGGGGCTTTGTCGGCGCAGGCTGGCTTCGACTTTCGCGACTTCATCTTCATCGATCTCGGGTCGGGCAAGGGACGAACGCTGCTGATGGCTTCCGATTATCCCTTTCGGCGCATCGTGGGCGTAGAACTTCTGGCATCGCTGAATGGTGCGGCTTTGGATAATCTCAGCAAGTATCGGAGCGAGGCGCAGAAGTGTTTCGCGATCGAATCGATTTGCGGGGATGCGGCTGAGTTTTCTTTTCCGGTTGAGCCGATCGTGCTGTTTCTGTTCAATCCGTTTCCGGAGTCTGGACTGCGGCGCGTGATTGCGAATCTTGAGCAGAGCTTGCGGCAGCATCCGCGAAAGATCTATGTGCTCTATCACAATCCGCTGCTGGAGCAGGTGCTGGGCGGGTGTGCCGCGTTGAAAAAAATCTTCGGAACGCATCAGTCTGCTGTTTATGTTTCGGGGTAGATCTGGATCGAAAAAAATTACGGATCGATCTCATAAAGTCTCTGGAAACAATAACTTGCGGGCCTCGGTGTGGCTGAGATCCGGCTAAAATATAGTTTCTAAAGAACTTAACGGTAAAATCTTTGTTTCCATACGGTTGCCGCCTAATTCTTCCATCCCAGTTGACAAAGAGCAGCTGTGGAAAACCGGCAGCGGCGCGGTTCGTCTCTCAGGCAGAAGATGAACGAAAGCGGGAAGCGCGGAGCGCGGCCTGTGACTCAATCGAGATCATAAAGTCTAAGGGGAAACGCCTTGGCGTAGTGGGCGAAGTCCCGGTCGGCGGTAAAGATTTCCCAGTTGCGACGGGCGGCTATGGCACAGATTAGGAAGTCGATGGCCGACCCAGCGATGCCTCGCGACCGGCATCGGTTGTCGATGTGCGCGGCGTCTTCGTAATCGGCAACTTCGAGGACTGGTTCGTCAAAAGCCCGCAGGTAGTCGCGTAATTCTCTAGAGGTCTTTTCATGGCGGATGCCGGAAAGCAATTCCTGGCGAACCGGGCCCACGAGTTGGGCGCGCCCAGCACGGATGAGTTCTCGCAAGGCGTCCGTTTGAATTTGCTGCCGTGGGTTTAAATCCTTGACGGTTCGCCGGAAGGCTAGAGACCAGATGGGTGTGTCGACCAGAACCAGCATATTCAGGGGCGCGTTCTGCGGCGTTCAGCTTTGTAATCGTATTTAGGATCGAAATCGATCGAGCCGAATGCCTCCAGTATCCGGAGTTGCTTGCGGCGTTTCACATACTCCGCCAGAGCGGCCGTGACCGCTTCTTTCTTGGTCTTGTGGCTGCCAGCACGGCGGGCCTCTTCGATCAGATTGTCGTCCAGGGCGAGGTTAGTGGCCATGTGTGGATTGTTACACATTACGCTGTGTGATGCAAGGTGATGTTAATCCGGCGGACTTGGGCATTTGTTACTTGGCGAGAGAAAGCTAACGGTATGCCTGAAGGCATACCCTATATACGAACCTGCTTGCGCCACGAGCCGCTGGAATCCTCGCGTAGAATCGTAATGATGATCAGATTTTCTGCAGTGGTGTTGCTCATTGGCCTCGCGCTAACCGCTAGCGCCGTGGCCGAAGATGTCCATTCCATCGCCACGGCTGTGGATGAGCATTACAACCATTTGCGGACGTTGCAGGCGGAGTTTACGGAGGTTTATCGGGGGGCGGGGATGGAGCGGACGGAATCCGGGACGGTTTGGTTGGCGAAGGGTGGGACGAAAAAACTTGGCAAGATGCGGTGGGAGTACCGTTCTCCCAGGGAGAAGCTCTTTGTGAGCGATGGGAGAGATGCGTGGTTTTACGTTCCGGGCGACCGGCAGGTGAGGAAGACGGCGGCGCGGAAGCTGGAGGATGTGAGGTCTCCGCTGGCGTTTTTGCTGGGTAAGAGCAAGCTGGAAAAGGAGTTGCAGGGGCTGTCGCTGGCTCCGGATGTGGCGCCGCTGGGTGCGGGGGATGTTGTTTTGCGGGGCGTGCCGCAGGCTATGGCGGACCGGGTGAGCGAGATTCTGCTGGAGGTTACGCCGGAGCATCGGATTGCGCGGATTGTGATTGATGAAGTGGACGGGTCGGCGACGGAGTACCGGTTCAGCGAGCAGAAGGAGAATGTGGAGATCCCGGAGGGAAGGTTTGAGTTTAGTCCTCCGGCGGGAGTGGAGACGGTGGAGGGGGAGTTGGGACCCTGAGGAAGGGCAACTAGGAGTGGATTCTGATAAGGAAGCGAGCCAAACGCGCCTTCGGTCGCTTGCGCTCTCTCAGGGCACGCTCTCACGGCGCAAAGGACGGTTGTTCGGAATGACAGGCTTCGGGCAGTGATATCGCACTTATGTTCATGGACTTGCGGTGGAGCAGCGGAGTCCGGTTTCATGCTGGGGCGCGAGTTACTTGCGATACTGGAGATGCGGGGATTTGGAGCGATGGGCGATTGAGATGGGAAGCGGGAATGTTAGACTGAGCCGATAGGGTTGTGCACCGGGCAGAGAAGCGAAAAGAACGGTTCAATGGCGGAATTTGTCGTAAAACTCGCGGACGAGCGGGGCCGGATGCACCAGCAGGTGGAGCAGGGCTATTCGGTGGCGGAGGTACGCGACCGCTTTACCTCGCAGGGGTATCTGGTTTACTGGGTAAAGCCCCAGGGATTGCTTTCCAGCGGCTTTTCGCTGCGCCGCGGACGCAAGCTGAAACAGAGTTCGTTTCTGGTGTTTAACCAGCAGTTTTTGACGCTGATCAAGGCCGGACTGCCGATTTTGAACTCGCTCGATCTGCTGATCAAGCGGCAAAAGGACCGCAACCTGGGGCAGATCCTGGAAAACGTGCGGGAGCGGGTGAAGGGCGGCGAACTGCTTTCCGATGCCTTTGCCGCGCATCCCATGGTGCCGAAGATCTATACCACTACGCTGATGGCGGGAGAGAAGAGCGGAAATATCGACGAAGTGCTGACCCGGTATATCAATTTTCAGCGCCTGGCGATGACCTTCCGGAAGAAGCTGTTCGTGTCGCTGATTTATCCCACGCTGCTGGTGAGCGTGGTGACGATCATGGTGATGTTTCTGTTCACGTATGTGGTGCCGAAATTCGCGGAGCTGTTCGAGAGCCTGGATGCGAAGCTGCCGGCGATCACGCTGTTCATGCTGGCGGTAGGGCAGAACACGCAGAAGTATTTTCCGTTCATGGCGATTGGACTGGCGCTGGCGGTGTTTGTGTTTTGGCAGTGGCAGAAGACGGATCGTGGGGCCGATCGGATCGACCGGGTGATTTTGAGTCTGCCGCTGCTGGGCGATATCCGGCTGAAGCATCAGGTGGCGACATTTTCGCGGATGCTGGCGACTTTGCTGCAGGGCGGCCTGCCGCTGGTGCCGTCGATGGAGACGGCGGGCACTTCGATGACGAGCCGGCGCATCCTGAAGGGCGTGATGCGGGCGAGCGTGAGGGTTCGCGAAGGACAAGGGCTGGCCAGCAGCCTGGAGGAACAAGAAATATTCCCGGATCTGGCGGTGGAAATGCTGGAGGTGGGCGAGTCCACGGGTGCATTGCCGGCGATGCTGAATTCGGTGGCGGAGTTTTATGAGGAAGATGTGCAGACCGCCTTGGGCGCTTCGATGGCGCTGATTGAGCCGCTGATCCTGATCGTAATGGCGGTGTTTGTGGGCGGAGTGTTGATCTCGCTGTATCTGCCGATCTTCACTTTGGGAGTGCATTAAGGCGGGATGAACGTTTTCGGATGAAGATGGGGATGTGAGAAATGGCGACGGCGGACAAGAAATCACTTTTCGTGCACGGCGAGAATGGCGGGCAGGTGGTGACGACGGGGAATCCGATCACCGACCTGGAACGCGCGCAGGACGTGGCGCGGCGCTATCGCTGCGAGTTCGTGGACCTCACCGACTTCCAGCTTCATCATGAGCTGTTCAAGAAGTTCTCGCCCGAGTTGATGTTCCGCTACAACTTCGTGCCGCTGGAAGAGACGGCGGACGGCAAGCTGGCGATTGCCATCGCGGATCCGAGCCAGCTGATGATGATCGACGAGATCAGCCTGCTGCTGCAGAAGCGGATCGTCACCAAGGTGGCGACGCTGAAGCAGATCAGCGACATCCTCAAAAAGACGGAACAGTCGCAGCGCGTTCTGGAAGAGGCCAGCGAAGGCTTCCAGATCATTCGCGAAGATGAAGCTACGGGCGCGGAAGAAACGCTGACCATCGATAAGCTGACGGCAGCGGGCGATAGCAGCCCGATCATCCGGCTGGTCGATACTACGATCTTCACCGCGTTGCAGCGGCGCGCCTCCGACATTCATATTGAGACGCGGGACGACTCGGTGGTGATCAAGTTCCGCATCGACGGCGTGCTGACGCAGGCCATGCCGCCCATCGGCAAGGAACATCATTCGACCGTGATCTCGCGCATCAAGGTGATGAGCGAGCTGGATATTTCGGAGCGGCGGGTGCCGCAGGACGGGCGTTTCCGGGTGAAGTACAACGGGCGCGCCATCGACTTCCGGGTTTCGATCATGCCCTCGATTCACGGCGAAGATGCCGTGCTGCGCGTGCTGGATAAAGAATCGATGAGCGAGAAGTTTAAGTCGCTCACGCTCGACGTGGTGGGCTTCGACGAAGATGACCTGCGCAAATTCCGCCGCTACATTAAAGAACCATACGGCATGGTGCTGGTGACGGGACCGACGGGCAGCGGCAAGACCACGACGCTCTACGCCGCGGTGAACGAGATCAAGACCGACGAAGACAAGATCATTACGATCGAAGATCCGGTCGAATACCAGATTCGCGGGATCACGCAGATTCCGGTCAACGAGAAAAAAGGGCTGACGTTTGCCCGCGGCTTGCGGTCGATTCTGCGCCATGACCCGGACAAAATCATGGTCGGCGAAATCCGCGACACGGAGACGGCGCAGATCGCCATCCAATCGGCGCTTACGGGGCACCTGGTTTTCACCACGGTACACGCCAACAACGTGGTGGACGTGATTGGGCGTTTTCTGAACATGGGCGTCGAGCCCTACAACTTTGTCTCGGCGTTGAATTGCATTCTGGCGCAACGGCTGGTGCGGTTGATCTGCGAATCCTGCCGGACGCCGGTGCATTATCCGCCGGACGTGCTGGAGGCGAGCGGACTGGATCCCGCGCAGTGGTCGAAGGTCGCACTGTATGAAGGACCGGGATGCATCGAATGCTCGGGCACCGGGTTCCGCGGACGAACGGCGATTCACGAATTGCTGGATTTGAGCGACCGCATCCGGGAGATGATTCTGGCCAAGAAGCCGACGTCGGAAATCCGGCGTGCCGCGCGGGAAGAAGGCATGCGCTTTTTACGCGAATCGGCATTGGATAAGGTCCGGCACGGGCTGACCACGCTGAAAGAGATCAACAAGGTCACCTTCATCGAGGCCATGCGGTAAAAGCAGTGACCAGTGGCCAGTGATTGCCAGTGATCAGTTGCCAGTCTGCTGGGCTTCGAATTCACTGGACACTGGCCACTGACCACTGCCGTAGTTCCCTTCCAGCTATTGCAATTCGCAGGGCGGGGCGTTTGAATTGTAGAAGTGTGAATGGTGAAGAGAGTGAACGGCTGAAATGAGTTCTGGAAGCAATCCGGCAAAACCGAGACTGGCGTGTGAGATCGCCGCCGACCGCGTGCTGGTGGGCAGACTGGCGGAGGGTGGACGCAGTCTGGAAGCATGCGCGGCCCGCGAACTGGCGCCGGGCAGCGTGATCCCGGACCTGGTGGAGGGCAACTTGCGCCAGCGCGACGCGGTGAGCGCGGCGGTGCAATCGGCGCTGGGCAGCGTGGCCGGACGATCGCACGACGTAATTGCGGTGGTCCCGGACGCGGCGGTGCGGGTGGTGATGCTGGAGTTCGATACGCTGCCTTCCGATGCCGAGGAAGCCGCGGGGGTGGTGCGGTTTCGCCTGAAGAAATCCTTGCCGTTCGACGTAGACAAGGCTCGAGTTTCCTACCATGCGCAGAAAGCCGCTGAAGGCGTTCGCGTAGTGGCCGCGGTCTCGCTGGCCAGCGTGCTGGAGGACTATGAGGCTGCCTTCCGCCATGCGGGGTTCAGCCCGGGGGTGGTGTTGCCCTCCATGCTGGCCGCGCTGGGCGCAGCCGAGGGGCAGCGGCCTACGCTGGTGGTAAAGGTGGATGCGCGGACCACGAGCATCGCGATTCTCAACGCGGAGCAGTTGCAGCTTTTCCGCACGCTGGAAAACACGCGCGGCGTCACCATCACGGGCGATCAGTTGGCCGAGGACGTTTATCCCTCAGTGGTTTTTTTTCAGGATACGTATCACCTGAACATCGAGAAGATATTTGTCGCGGGCCTGCCGGATACGGGCAGCGCTGCGCCCGCGTTGCGCGCGCAAACCGGCGCGGAGGTGCAGGAACTGGTGAGTGGGTCGCAATTGGGAGTGAGCACCGGAGGTTCGGTGCCGCGGTGGAGAATGGCCGGAGTAGTGGGAGCGCTGGTTTCGTAGGTGCAGGGGTTAGGGATCAGGGGTCAGGGATCAGAAAGATCTCATGACCACGATCCCTAGCCCCTAACCCCTGGCCCCTGAATTTAACTATGCGTCTCGATATCAATCTCGCCAGCCAGCCGTACGAAGATGCGCGGCAGTTCTGGATGCGTTGGGGAACGGGGCTGGCGGCCGCCGCCATCCTGACCGCGGCATTGCTCACCATTACCATCTCGGGCTGGTTCGCGGCCCGAAAGGATCATGCCACGGTCGCCTCCTACCGCGACCAGATCGCGAAGCGCGACCGGAAGCGGCAGGAGGCCGAGGATTTTCTGAATCGGCCGGAGAACCGTTCCACACGGGACCAGTCGCAATTTCTCAACGAACTGATCGAGCGCAAGTCCTTCTCCTGGACGCGCGTGCTGAAAGACCTGGAAAAAGTGATGCCGGCGCGGGTCCACCTGGTTTCGATCCATCCCGAACTGGACGAGGACAACCGGCTCTCCCTGAAGATGTCGGTGGCGGGGGATTCGCGCGACCGGGCAATCGAGCTGGCCCGCCGCATGGAAGACTCGCGGCGTTTCACTCAGACTTATATCGAAGCGGAAACCTCCAGGACCTCAAACACCGGGGAGCCTATCGAATTCAACATCCACGCGATTTACGTTCCCGAGGCGGCGCCCGTAGCGGCCCCGAAGACAGAAACCTCGAAGACAGAGACTTCCAAGAGGACGACGCCCTGATGCCAGACTTGCGGCAAACCCGGAAAAACATCAAGATCGCCCTGGCGGTGCTCTTAGGAGTGGATGTGGTGGCGGTGGTGGTGCTGCTTTCGCCGCTGGTGGGCTCGGCCGAATCGCGGCGTATGGAGCTCAACCAGCTATGGAGCGAACTGCAGACGAAAACCCAGCAGGTTGGGCAGTTGACGAATCTGCCGGGAAAAGTGAGCACCGCGAACCGGCAGATCGCGGACTTCTACAAGAAGCGTTTTCCCTCGCAGCAGTCGCAGCTGCTCACTCAATTCGGCAAGCTGGCCTCCGCCAATGGGATCACGATCGATGGAGTGAAGTACAAGGAAAGGGACGAGGAAACCGGGCAGTTGCTGCCCGTCGAGATGGAAGCCGACCTGTCGGGCAATTATGTTGCCTTGGCGAAGTTTATCAATGCGCTGGAACGGGATGACATGTTTTTCATCATCAGCAGCGTGGAACTCGGCGGCGAGCAGAGTGGACCGATCAAGCTGCAAATGAAACTGGAAACGTACTTGAAGGCGGGGACGCAGTGAAATTGGGAGCCGAAAACCGGAGGAACGTGATTCTGGCGAGCGTGCTGGGAGCAGTTGCCGTATTGGCGGTCGCCTACCAGTTCATACCGTCATCGTCAACCATCGCTTCGACGGGGACGGTCGCCGGGGCGCCAGCGTCGCCGACCAGCGCTCTTGCTCGTCCCGCGGCGCACAAGGGTTCCGGATCGGGCTCGGGGAAAAAAGAGCGTGCGCCGCAAAGTCTCGATCCCACGCTGCACCTGCAGCAGCTCAGCGCGACCGAACAGATCAAGTACGAAGGCACGGGAAGAAATATTTTCATATCGCAGGCCGAGGATGTTGTGATCCCCAAGGCGATTGGCAATGGCACGACAGATAGACCCGGGGAAGATAAGGTTATGCAGATACAGCCGCCGCCCCCGCCAACGCCAATTCCGTTGAAGTTTTTCGGTTTTTCAAATCAGCCTGGAGAACGGAAGAAGGTTTTCCTTTCCAAGGGCGATGATGTTTTTATTGCGGGCGAGGGTGAGATTGTCGACCGCCGCTACAAGGTGGTGCGAATTTCTCCGACCTCGGTGGACATCCAGGACGTAGTGGGCAGCGGTCCGCCGCAGAGCATTCCACTGACGCAGGGGTAGGAGGAATTTTGCAATTCGGTAATTTTGTGATTTGGCAATTTTGAGGTCCGCTCAGGCATCTAACTATTGGGTGATTTCTTTCACAAATTGCGGAATTTCAATGGCTTTATCTTCAGGAGCGCGTCCGTCACCGCGCCAGCCTCGCCGGCGGCAAGAGGGCTATGTTCTGCTCACGCTGCTTCTGGCGGTCGCTCTGATGAGCATATTCGCCCTTGCGGTGATTACTCCGATTAAGTTTCAGCTGCAGCGGGACCGGGAACAGGAACTGATTCATCGCGGAGTGCAATACTCGCGAGCCATTCGTAACTATTACAAGAAGTTCGGACGGTATCCCACGCGGCTCGAGGATCTCGACAACACCAACAACTTACGCTACCTGCGCAAGCGCTACAAAGACCCCGTGACCGGGAAAGATTTCAAACTGCTGCACTATGGCGATCCCGACGTGTCGCTGACCGGCAGCATCGGTGGCGGAACCATTGCCGGCGCAAATACGGTTGGGCAGATGAACGCATCGAGCGGTTCGGCCTTCGGCGGTTCAGGGACTAGTGGCTCCGCATTCGGGCAGTCGTCCGGATTTGGTGGAAATTCGAGTAGCGGGTTCGGAGGAAACTCGAGCAGCGGGTTCGGAGGCGGATCCAACGGCGGGTTTGGAGGGAGCTTCAGTAACTCGGGTTCTTCGGGAACTTCGTCGGGAACGTCCAACAATAATAATGGCGCATCGAGTGGTTCGGGTACCGGCACCACAGAATCATCGCAAAGTGGCACTCCGGCTGCGCAGGACGCGAGCTCCACGCAGGGCGGCAGCAGCAGTTCGAGCAGCCAGGGCAACAACCAGGTGTTCGGCGGTGGACCGATTGTGGGCGTGGCCAGTACCAGCAAGGATGCCACGATTCGCGAGTTCAATCACAAGAAGAAATACAATCAGTGGCAGTTTGTATACGATCCGACCACCGACCGCGGGGGCCTGCTGATGACGCCCAACCAGCCTCAACTACAGCTATCCGGAAACCAGATGGGACCGAATGGGCAACCGGGAAGTACGAACACCAGCGGCAGTTCGTTCGGGCAACCGACGGGCTTCGGCGGCAATCCGAATTCCACGGGCGGACCAACGACGCCGGCGCAACCGCCATCTGGTTCGCCACAACCGCAGTAGAACTGGCTGGTGGCGGCGGCTTCGGCAAATATCGCCTCACCCGAAGATAGGTGGTTGCCCATCTTGGAAGATGGGCAACCACGGAATCCGGCCAGTCTAGCGAACATCCCTCAATGGAGCACTAATTTTGGGGATTCGTATTTTGAGGTGCGCAGTTGTTTGCGGTTTGTACCGTGTGATAAACGGTAACGCCACCTTCCTTCACCGGAACCGTTACCGGTCCTGGTGACGCGCATACGGCCTTGGCGTGAGCCACCATAGGAAAGGCAAAGCTGCCCGATCTCCATGCCAGGAAGCAAGCGATAGCAGCCAACGCAAGCAAATAAGCGGGGCGTAAGTTTAACCGGCCACTGTTGACGCCGGTCCGAGTTTTAAGTACTGCAATACCCACAAGGAGCAAAGCCAACCCATACAGAAAAAACTTAGCGCCGCGAATCACCTTGATAACCCAAAGCACCGATGACGAGGCGTACGAATTCACATAAAAGCCTCCCGGTGGAAAATTCGTGGAGACTGGATAGCCGGCTGGCGCAGTGCTGCTCCATGAACTGCCGGTGGCAGATATGGAATCCTGGGGCATGGGAGTGGTGAAGATGGTAGAGCTCGTCACGGATTCTCCCGGAGGCACCACGATAAGGTCGGCCTGGATGGTAGTCCCGTTCGTGTTAAATGTATCGTTCGAAAACACCGTCATCGATCCGGTTGAAGCGTTAATCTTGGCGGCATCCGGTTCGGGCAACTGGGTTGTCGGAATATACCCATCGGTCTGGTTAATCGTGGCATATACGGTTACCGGTTGTCCGTAATAGCCGCCGCAGAGTGATGAATTGTCGCAGATTACGGTGCCGACGCTCTGGAGAAGCAATGCGACGATCTGGATGTTCAGGTTTTCGCCCGTGCTGGGGATTGGATAGGTGAGGGGAGTTATCCGGCACACAATGGTATCGGCCTGGCCGACACCTGCAACCGACGGCAGGGCGACCCCTTGAAAGGTTACAGTGCCGAGGCCAATACTGCTCAAATTGTCCGTGGATCCGCTCGGAGTTTCAAGAAGGTCGAAACCCCCTGGATTCGCGTTGTTGGCGCACTGGGCTGCCGCAATCCCCGAGCATCCCGCCAATAGAGCTACCACCGTTACGAACCAAGCAATACGCTTCATCTTGCACGCTCCTGTCAGGCCCTGGTTACTTCTAGGCGAGGATCATTAGACCCGCCAGGCAGGAAATAGGCTTCTCCAAAATTGCTAAATTGCATGGAGCCGCGCATGCTTCACTCTTGACCGGAACCGGGGACTGCGGAGGCGGCCCACTGCCGCGCTTGCACAAGCAAGGACCGCCACGCCACCATGGCATGGCGAATCACTCGCCTGCCACTCCTCCCACAGCCCTCAACGCGGTCCGACGCGCTTTTGCAGAGCCGTCAATTGGTGTTGGGTGATGTAGTTGCCGACCGTGTACCTGAGCCGGGTCAGGTACGCCGCAGCGTTACCATCTGGCTCCTTAACGTTGAAAAGAGGAAGCCTATAGATGTGCGCTTCTCCATTCGGATCCTCGACGGGCGGGACCGACTTGATCGCATCGTTCATCAATAGGATTGGTTCCTTGTTGAACAGCTCTAGTCCCATCGAGGAAGCGTGAAACACGGCGGCGGTGGCGATTCTGCAAGCTTTAGCCGCCGCCTGCGCCCCTGAGGCGAAGACCTGACCCGGGGAAACGGCGTCCTCGTTCAGGCGGACCTTCATTTCGCCAAGCCCCGGCGCGTTGCCAGTCAGACCAAGCTCGATCATATTAACGTACCATTCAGCCTCACCCCAATTGGAAGAGGTGGGGCTACTTCTTGCGACTCGGAAATATCCTTCGAAGTTAACCTCGAACTCGCCTTTGCCGGGGATGCTGAATGTATCGATGGATGACAAAGCCAGATTGTCGATTCCACCAGTAGTCGCCGTGAACGGTTTTATTTCAGTCGGCGCGAAAAGGTCCTTCAGTTGATCGCTACGTAGCCTGTGGCCCCAATCTGAAATCTTCGGCATAGTTTATCCTCCTAAGACTCGACTTGCGCTTTCGCCCACATTGTCGGCGCATTGGCTGCCACAATTCTGCGGGCGAGGATCATTAGACCCGCCAGGCAGGAAATAGGCTTCTCCAAAATTGCTAATTGGATGGAGCGGGGGTACCGGCTGGCAGCCGGAAAAGAGTGCTGGCGGGGAAATGAGCCGAAGGTGACTCCAGCGCCACGGAAACCATTCCACCGTGGGCTCAGCCGGCGTGGGCTCAGCCGGAGGTGAGCGACTTCCACAAAAAGAATTTGCGTTCAGCCGAGGCGAACTTTATACGCTATACGCTGAACCTTACACGCTGAACGACGATCCGCACCCGCAAGTGCTCTTCACATTCGGATTCTCGAATTTGAATCCGGCGCCTTCCAGAGTCTCGACGTAATCCACCATGCAGCCATTCAGATACATCACGGAGGTGGCGTCGACGAACACCTTCAGGCCGTCCATCTCGAAGGTCTTGTCCATCATGCCGGCGGCATTTTCAAACTGCATCGAATAGGAGAAACCGGAGCAACCGCCACCCACCACGCCGATGCGCAGTCCGGCGGGCACGGGATTCTGCTGTCCCATGATCTCTTTAACCTTGGCAACCGCGCTGGGCGTAAGCGTAACCGGCGCGGACTTCTTGACTTGGGGTTCAGTGGTGGTGACTCCTGGGATGGTGGTGGTAGCCATTAATATCTCCTCGGCACTGGAATTACTAAATTATATCAGAGGGGGCCAAGATTGCAGGCGGGATAGTGCCGTATTTGCCATCGCACTGCCGCCCCTCTTGTGATTGGATGCGCTTTGCCCGCGATAGACGCAAATTACGGCTCGAAAAGGGTGGGAAGTCCGGCCCCTTAGATTCAAGGCAGACGGGCTTGCCAAAGGGGTCTATAATAATTTTTGTTAGGGCTCTGCAAAATTTCAAATGCGGTGGTTGGACCGCCGCATTCCGGAGTTAGGAGAGCGCCGAACAAGCTCGCAATCTGTCGAGGTGGCGTATGACCTGGACGTGGACTCCTTTGATGGTTGGGCTGGCGACTGCTTGGGGTGTTTTCACGGTTGGCCTGATCGTCCTCCTGATTTACCGCAGCACGCTCACGATGCACGAGGACGAGCAGTTGTATCTGGACGACGCGAACTCGCACATGCAGCAGGAGCAAACTGAATTGCTGGTAAAGGTGGACCGGCTCACGAAACCGGTTTGGGTTTTCGGCGCCGGCTCGGGCGTGCTGCTGCTGGTGCTGCTGGGCATGTTCATTTACCAGGGACTGAACGCGGTTCAGTAGGCGCTGCCGAGTTGCAAGTCCCACGCCGGGAGCGTGACGGCTGCAGCCCGCGGCGTGGAGTTGCGCCTGATTCGTGCGGCAGCGAGCTTGCGTGAAGCTGCGAAAGTATTCCCGTCGCTGGCGTCGTGAGCATCCCGGACTGCGGCAGACGGGCCCCGTATTTCGAAGAATGCCGTTCGAAGAATGTCCAACCGCTTTGTGTAATCATCCTTGCGCGAAAGTGGCGGAATTGGCAGACGCACCAGACTTAGGATCTGGCGGGTAAAACCGTGGGGGTTCGAGTCCCCCCTTTCGCACCAAGAGCTTAGGGCCGATCCTGAATCGGCTCTTTTTCATTGTGCCCAACTGGGAAATCGCTCTCGCTCTTAGAGTCCAAGGTAAGCTCGCCGCACTTCATCCATTCTCGCGACTTCATCCGAATTGCCACGGATGGTGATTCGGCCTTCGGCAAACACGTAGGCGTAGTCACTGATCGCCAGGGCTAGGTGCACATTCTGTTCCACCAGGACGATGGTGAGACCCTGTTTCCGCAGGCTGCCCAGGGTCAGGAAGAGTTGTTGCGCCAGCACCGGAGCCAAGCCGAGTGAGAGTTCGTCGATCATCAGCACCTCCGGCTCCTGCATCAATCCGCGGCCCATGGCCAGCATCTGCTGCTCGCCGCCGGAGAGCGTGGAGGATTTCTGCTGGCGGCGTTCTTTCAGGCGCGGGAACAGGGTATAGACGCGTTCCAGGTTCTGTTTCTCCCGCTTGCGGGCCCGCTTCGAGTATCCGCCCATATCGAGGTTTTCCTCCACGGACATATCCGGAAAGAGCTGACGGCCCTCCGGCACCAGCACCAGCCCGCGATTGGCCTTGGCATGAGGCGAAAGCCGGGTGATGTCTTCTCCATGCAACAGAACGCGGCCTTTCCAGGCGTGCACACTGCCCATAATCGTGCGGAGGGCTGTGGTTTTGCCAGCGCCATTCGTGCCGATGATCGTGGTAAAATTCCCTCGCTCAACCTCGAGCGAAATGCCCCACAGGACCTGTACCTCGCCGTATCCAGACTCGACGTTCTCCAGTTGAAGGACAAGGTCCATCATTTCCTCCTTGTCAATTTGTCAACCCTACTCCATTCATGAACCGCTTCGGGAAAGCCCAGGTAAGCTTCGACGACATCCGAATTGTGCACGACTTCAGCCGGCGGGCCTTCGGCCAGCTTGCGGCCCAGATTCAGCACCACGATGCGATCGGAAAGACTCATGATCGCCTGCATCAGGTGCTCGATCATGAGCACCGCGATCCCGCTGTCGCGAATCTTGCGAACCAGTTCGATCATGGTCGCAACTTCGGTGGGATTCAGCCCCGCCAGAACTTCATCCAACAACAGGAGCTTGGGTCTGGCCGCCAGTGCGCGCGCCACTTCCAAACGTTTCTTACCGGCGATGGTCAGCGAGCGCGCAATCACGCCGGTGCGGTCTCCCAATCCAACCTGCTGCAGCACTTCGGAAGCCACCTTGCGCGCCGCGGACTTATCCAGATATTCACGACCGAAGCATGCCCCCACGGTGACGTTGTCCAGCACGGTAAGGTCGTTCAATGGTTTCACGATCTGGTGGGTACGCGCCAAGCCGAGGTGGACCACCTGGTCCGGCGAACAGCGGGTGATGTCTTTGCCCGCGAAAGTGATGCTTCCCTGGTCGGCCTTGTAGACGCCATTCACGACATTGAACAAGGTTGTCTTCCCGGCACCGTTAGGACCGATCAGGCCCAAGATTTCTCCCTCAGCGATGTCGAAACTGACGTCGGAAACGGCTACCAGGCCGCCGAAGCGTTTGCTGACGCCGCGCACTTCCAGGATGTTATTCATTCGATCACCTTTTTCGCGCGCGGCACTAGGCGATACAGCCAGCCAATCAAGCCTCCCGGCGCGAACAGCACCACCATGAGCAGGAGTCCGCCGGCGATCACCAAGTGGAAGTTGGAGAGGACGGGAGAAGTCAGCAGGTAGGAGCGAAGTTTCTCGTAAAGGGTCCCGCCCAGAGCCGCGCCGATGACCGAGCCTTGGCCGCCGAGCATCAGCATTACGATGCCTTCCAGCGACAGCATGTACTCGAAGGCGATCGAGGGATCGATCATGCCATTCTTGAAAAACATCAGCGCGCCCGCGACCGCGGGCAGAAACGCGGACACGCTGTAGATGATGGCCTTGTACATGGTGGCGTTGACGCCTAATACCACGGCGGCATCCTCATCCTCGCGGATGGCGAACAGGCCCAGGCCAAACTTGGAATTCTTGATGGCCAAGCTCAGGATCATGGAGAGGGCCATGACCGCAATGATCAGGAAGTAAGTGATCCAGAGAGCGTGCCTGGCACCTCCCAACGGCTGGTAGGATGCGAACGAGAGATACATCCCGGTCGATCTGCCCCAGGGATCGAAGTTGGAAACGAACGCCTGTACGGCCTGGAGAATGCCAATGGTGGCCAGGGCAAAATAGGCGCCACGCAAGCGCAAAATGGCCAGGCCGAACAAGAACGCGCAGAGACTGACCACCCCGCCGGCCAGCAGCGCCGACAGCACCAGGTTCCAGCCGCGCACCGTCGTCAGGTAAAGTCCCACGTAGCCGCCCAGCCCGTAGAAGACGATGTGGCCGAAGTTCACATAGCCCGTATAGCCGATCATCAGGTTCAAATTGCTGGCCAGGATGATGGCGATGGCGATGAGGATAAGATCTTCACGCAAGGAAACGTTGTTGCCGCGCAGTGGAGCGTAGACGAAGCCGGCGGCAATGAGCAGAATGATCCAGAAAAAGGGCCGGCGCAGTATCATGCCGCCGCCCTCTTCCCGAAGATGCCCTGTGGAAACGCGACCAGCACCACCACAAACAGCCCGAACTCGATCAGCGGAATCCAACTGACGGCGATAAACGGGGTGACCACTCCCTCCAGCAACCCCAGAAGCACTCCGGCGACCAAGGCTCCGAATGGCTTGCCCAGTCCCGCCAGAATGGTTACCACGAAACTTTTCAACTGGTACGTCGCGCCGGAAAGAATGGTGAAGGGGAACAAGGTGGAGACCAGCGCCCCCGAGGTGCATGCCAGAGCGATGCCGATGGCAAAGGCGATACTCAGGACCACCGTCGAGGAGATGCCCATCAATTCGGCGGCTTCGCGATTATCGGCGACGGCGCGGATGGCTTTGCCCGTACGTGTGCGATAGAGGAAGAATTGCAGCGCCAGGGCGATGACCACAGCAGAGATGGCAGCGGCGATGTGGTTCCCGGTGAAAGTGTAGGCTCCGAGGGTGATGCCGGGCAGGACGAAATTGACGTTGTACGGGCTGGTGCTCCACACCGCTGTGCCGATGCCGATAACCATCATGTTCACCGCAAAGGTGGAGAGCAGGCTCATCAACATGGAGCGGCCCACCACCCAGTGCACCGCCATCCAGTAGACGACGAGTCCGAGGAGCAATCCGGCACCAATGGTGGGCAGCAACAACACATAAGCGTTGATCCCCGTGGCGGCGAACAGCAGATACATGCAGAACATGCCCAGCGCGATCATGGCGCCGTGAGTGAGATTGATGACATCCATCACTCCCCAAATCAGACTCAAGCCCATCGCCGCGAGTCCGTACACCGCTCCGACGAGCACGCCGTCGATCATGGAAGCTAGGACGCCCGACATATCTCACCCTCCACCTTCGTGACTTTCCCGTTGTAGCGCCGGCGTCCCGCCGGCTGTCGCGAGGGCATTTTGCCCTCGCAGGTGGAGAGCGGCAAGCCCCGACAGCCGCCGGGACGGCGGCGCTGCGTCATTATGCATCTGCTCGGCACAAGAACAGCAAATCCCCCGCTTCCGGCCGGATAACAATCTACAACGAATCAAGTACCTTGTCCTCAGTGGATCGGATACATCAGGTTGGCGCTCTTGCCTGCCAGTGGCCACACAACTTCTTTCACCAGTTTGCCGGACTTGTCCTTCTGCCATTGCGCCAGGACCATGGAATGGCCCTCCTGCAAGCCGTGTTGGTTGGCGGCGGTCGAGAATTTGGTCCGTCCGTAGAAGGTAGTGATATCGGTGGCGTTCAGCGCCTGCGCCACCTTGGCCGAGTCAATCCCGCCCGCCTGTTCGATGGCGCGCTGCAGGATCAGCCCGCACCCGTAGCCCCCGGCGGACTCGTAGCTGGGCGGCGCATTGTATTTTGCGGTATACGCCGTGGCGAAGTCGGCGCCGCTCGGCCCGTACTGCGCCTTGAACGCCGACTGCGGTTCCCACTGCGACGGTACCATGACGCCCAGCGCCGCATCGCCCAGCTCGACCCACTGCGAGCTGTCTGGCGCCACCAGCAACGTCAGCATCTTCAGAGGAACTTTGTGGCCGTAGAGCTGTCGGGCCAGGGTAGAACCGTCGGCATAGTGGCCGCCGCCAAGAAGAACGGTCGCCTTGGACGCAATCACCTTGTCGATGATGGCGCTGAAGTCGGTGGTGTTGGGAGCATAGGCTTCGCTGAACGCTACGTTGAACCCGAGCTGCTGCGCATACTCCTTGGCCGGGGTCACCACTGCTACCGAGAATGAGGAGTCCTCGTAGACGAAGGCGACGGCGGCCTTGGGGTCCTTGGTCTTGAGGGCGTCGAGGGCGACCTTCAGATATTCGGGAGCGGGCGCGAACATCTGGAACAGATCCTGATTGCCGAGAGTGTAGGTTTTCGGTTCGGCCGCACCGGAGGTGAGCATGATTTTCTCATACTGCTCCGTCACCACGGCGGCGGTGGCGGTAAGCGGGGAGGAGTAGGGACTAAACAGGAAGTCCGCCTTGTCTTCAAGGATCATGCGGCTATAGAGCTGCTGCACCCGCTTGGAGTTGGATTCATCGTCGTAGCTGGCGAACTGTACCTTATAGGTCTTGCCGCCGGCCTTGATGCCGCCGGCATTGTTCACCGTGTCACGCCACAGTTCAAACCCGCGGTATTGCTCCAGGGAATCGACGTTCAGGGCGCCGGTCTTGGAAACGGTGAATCCGATAGTGATTGGTTGTTGAGCAAATCCCGGGATACCCAAAAGAACCAGAATAACTGCGAGCAGAATCAGATGTTTCACAATTCACCTCGTCAGTGAGACGTTTTCAAAGCGTACTGCCAACCTATCCTCGCAGGCAACGCCGGCAAGGAGACGCTTATTTCGTAAAACTCAGCAGTGCGAGCAGGGATCTCTTTTTTGAGTCAGAAATCGAGGAGGATTGTAACCCAGCCTGTAACCCCGCAATGTGATGGCGGTCACAGGCTTTTCGGTTGCTGCGAGGCTGGCTCCTGTGGCATCTGCAACAGCGACCTTCGGCAGGCTCGGATTCAGCTCCCGAAAGCAACGGAGTTGGGGCTCGGGAATTTCGCTGTCTGCTTGCGACGCTACATTAGGCGGGTAAAACCGTGGGGGGCGAGTCCCCCTTTTCGCACCGACGCTCTTCCTGAATATCCGGAGAACACAGCAAAATTTCGTCGAGTCAATTGGCCAGCATTACGGGCGAAGCGGCGAGCAATCCGGCGGCGAGTTCCAGGTCGTGCAGATCTTCGCGGCTGAAGTCCTGGGTGAAGCGCGGATCCAAGCCCTTGCGCGAGATCTGAAGGACGCCCAGCACGGTCGAATTCGGGTCGAGAATCGGGACGGACATCAGCTTCTGGATGGGAGCGGGCGGCGCTGCCGCCTCAGATTCTGGTCCGGCCGGCTTGATGGTCTCGAAGATGCTGGCGTGCTTTACGCGAGCGAAATTGTTGAAGATTTCGGCCTTCTTGCTCAATGCAGTGTGGGCAGCCACGGCCTTGCTGGAGATCGGAATCGCGCCGGTGGTGCGGAGATGCTCGGGGAAGATGAACTTGAGCAGACCGCCGTCCAGCCGCAGCAGCGCGACTTCGGCGTACTGGACACGGAATACTTTCGCCAGGACCATGCTGACGTCGAGAGGCGTGACGCCTTCGCCCAACACAGATCCTAAGGGGAGCAGGTTTTCCGGAAGAACGATCTCTTCTTCAATGGCCGCGTGTTCGGGCTTATGGGTCATAGAGCACTCGCGCAATTCAATTTAACAACCACTTCCACTATCGCACTTTGAACGCCAGACGGCGCTTGTAATGACATCCTACAACTCCTTTGGTTTCAGCAAAGTAGCTTAGGAACATGACCTTCCGCGGCAATCGATTCGAAGGCCCTTAGCCAGAAACTTGCAGGCCGACTGACATTTTTTGTCAGAGGAAATTAGACGCCGGGGCGATGGTGCGTGGATTTCAAACGGCGACAGCTTCCCTTTCTGCCTCTAAAGTCATTACACTGCTTGCCTATGAGTGTTCCGCCACAACCCAACGTGAAACTGACCAATGCCCCCGAGTACCGGGAAGCTTATGCCAACAGCGTGCAGATGCGAGTGAATGTATGGGATTTCTTCTTCGTCTTTGGCACGCTCCAACAGCAGAGCGAAACGCAAGTGGAGATTCGCAACTTTCAGGGCATTTACCTGAGTCCGCAGCAGGCCAAGGCTCTGCTCGGACTGCTGCAGCAGAACGTCTCCGGCTACGAGACCGCCTTCGGCGAGATCAAACTGGACCCGCGGATGAGCACCGGGGGACAGGTACACTAGGGCGCTCGCGCACAATGCGTAGAGCGTGGGGTCAGGCCGCGCCGGGTTTGCGGAAGAGAATCGCGAGGCCCCGCACTCCGTTCCTTGTTCAACGTCATTGCGCAGATGGCTGCAGACACCGGCAGGAGGGCATTCTGAAAGATTCCCGGTCGGGCCATGACGGTGCGGCGCAAAGATCCGGCAATCACCCAGCGGTGATGTTCGCGGTCATCTTTGTATTCATTTTTCTGCTGCATGTGCCTCTGCTGCAACTGCCCTACTTCTGGGATGAAGCCGGCTACTACGTTCCGGCAGCGCGCGACATCCTGTTGACGGGAAGTTTCATCCCGCAGTCCACCGTTTCGAACGCGCATCCGCCGCTGGTGATGGCGTGGCTGGCGTTGTGGTGGAAAGTGGTGGGTTACGCTCCGCTGGTAACGCGGACCGCGATGCTGGTAGTGGCCGCCTTTTCGCTGCTGGGTGTGTTTCGCCTGGCCGAGCGCGTGGCCAACACGCGGGTTGCGATTGCCGCGACGCTGTGCACGGCGGTGTATCCAGTATTCTTCGCGCAAAGCTCTCTGGCGCATGTGGATTTGGCGGCGGCGGGACTTACTTTCTGGGCGCTCTCGGCTTACGTGGAAGGACAGACTGCCGCGACGGTATGGTGGTTTGCACTCGCGGCGTTGGCGAAGGAGACTGCGATTCTGGCTCCGGTTGCGCTGGCGGGATGGGAAACGATTGGACTGCTCGCGCGTAAAACATCGCTGCGCAAATTGTGGCTGAATGGCGATGGCAGTAGCGAAGAGGAGCGAAGCAGTTCACCGCCGTCGGGCCGCTCTGCGCGGCGCATCGCTTCGCTGGTACTTCCGGTGTTCCCGCTGGCGCTCTGGTATGGCTATCACTATGCGCGGACGGGATACGTTTTCGGCAATCCGGAATTCTTTCGCTACAACGTGGCTGCGACGCTAAGCCCCGTGCGGTTTCTGTTGGCGCTGGCCATGCGACTGTGGCAAGTCAGCGGCTATCTTCATCTGTGGGTTTTGACCTTGGCGATGCTGCTGGCGATGTGGATGCTACCGCCGCTATGCGATTCGGGTGTGGAGCGGCGGCGGATTGGTCTTCCCGTGCAGATGGTTTTCTACGTGGTCATACTCACTTACGTGGTGACGATGGCGGCGATTGGGGGCGCGGTGCTGGCTCGCTATATGCTGCCAGCGATTCCTTTGGTCATCATTCTTTCAGTCTCCACGCTGTGGCGCAGGGTAAGTTTTTGGCCCGCGGCGGTAGCGTGTGTGGCGCTGGCTTTCGTGATGGCGTGGTTCTGGAATCCTCCTTATGGATTTTCGCCCGAGGACAATCTCGCCTATCGGGATTACATTATGCTGCATGAAGATGGCGAGCGGTTTCTGGAGGCTCGTTACGCCATGGCGCGCGTGCTTACGGCGTGGCCCGCGTCGGATGAGTTGACGCGGCCATGGCTCGGCTACATTACGCGGCCGATGCGCGTGGTGCGAATCAAGGACTTCTCCCTGGATGAAGTGCTTTCCGCGGCTGACTTTCGTTCGGGCTCTTTCCGGTCCAGCTATGAAGTCGCGTTGATCTTTTCGACGAAGTACGAACCTGGGCCGGCGCAGTGGGATCGGTGGCGGACTTGGACAGAATGGAAGACCCGGTTTTTTGGCTTTCACCGCGATCTGCCGCCTGCCGCCGCGGCGCAGATTCTCGGCGGCCACATCGTGTTTTCAGAACGGCGCCAGGGACAATGGATCGCCGTTATTGAGATCAAGCCAAGCGAAGTGCAAAATGCGGAAGTCAGAATACAGAAGTAAGGATTTACTTCTGCATTTTGACTTCTTACTTTTGCATTAAGTGACATGAGTGAGTTTTGATGACGAGCCACACTTCGCGGCCGGCTTCGAGTTGCAAGGCGTCGCGTGAGGCGAGAGTCAGGTAAACTCCCAACTCGACACCGCACTCCACGCGGGCAGAAATCATCATGTCGCGTCTCTCCAGGGAGACCAGCCGGCCGGCAATCACGTTACGTGCGCTCAGGCCTTCGGGCCTCGCGATGGCCAGCAAAACGTCGCCCGCCCGAATTCCGACGCGCAGCGGTGAACCCGCTTCGGCACGAATGAGAGGTGTCTCGAGAAGGACGCCACTTCCGCCTTCGCCACTCAAGCGGCACGCCGTTATTCGGCAAATCATGGTGCCGCGATCTTCGTGTACCGACTCCACCATGGCGTCAAATACGTTTTCAAAACCCGCTAACTGGGCCACGGTTTCCTGAAGCGGAGCGCGCAGCACCTCATGCGGCGTGCCCTGGGCGATGATGCGGCCCTGGTCCATCACGAGCACGCGCTCGCCCAGGGCTATCACTTCTTCGCGGCTGTGCGTGACATACAGAATCGGGATGCGATGTGCTTGATTCCAACGACGAAGATCGTCGAGGATCTTTGCCTTGGTTGGGGCGTCGAGAGCGGCGAGAGGCTCATCGAGCAAGAGCACACTTGGATCGCATACCAGAGTTCGCGCCAGCGCCACGCGCTGACGCTCTCCGCCTGAAATTTGGACCGGGCGCTGCCGGCGCAAGTGATCGATGCGGAACTCCTGCAGCATGGCTGCCGCCCGCGGTTTGCGGCGAGAGCGCGGAAAATGCGCCAGGCCATATTCGGCATTCTGTTCAACCGTGAGATGGGGGAAGAGTGCGAGATCCTGGAAGACGTATCCCACGCCACGTTTGGCAGCGGGAACGTTTCGGTTGGCGTTCGCATCGTGCGGGTTTGCCTCAAACGGGTTTGCCTCAAATAAGATGCGCTCTCCGATGGCGATTCGGCCTGCGTCCGGAGCAGCTAATCCGGCAACGCAGTCGAGCAGCGTGGTTTTCCCGGATCCCAAGGGGCCGAATAGTATGGTGAATCCGGGGGCGGCGCTGAATTCTACGTCAAGCGAGAACTCGCGCTCGGTAGAGGGAAAGCTTTTGCGGAGGCGTGCAGTCAATGTTCGGCTAACGGATTTTGGTTCTGCGGGCGTGGGCATCGTCTCGTCTATTTGAACGGAGGCATCGTCCATGACCTTCGATTGAGTGACCTTCGATTGAGAGCCCCGGGACTCGGTATTCCGCGGTTCAGCCCGTGGACCACCATCAGCACGGCGAAGCAAAAAACCAGCAGCACCAGCGCCATGGCGTTGGCGGCGGCGTAGTTGGACGCTTGCACCTGGTCGTAAATTCCAATCGAGACGGTGCGGGTCACGCCGGGAATATTGCCTCCAATCATTAGCACTACTCCGAACTCGCCCATGGTGTGGGCAAATGCCAAGGCCACGCCTGTGACTAATCCGGGCTTCGAAAGAGGAACGATCACTCGAAAGAAACTGCGTAAAGGCGAGGCTCCCAGCGTGGCGGAAGCGGCCAGCAACTGGCGGTCAACCGACGAGAAAGATGCCGCGAAGGGCTGCACCGCGAACGGCAGGCTGTAGAGGATGGAGCCGATCACCAATCCGGTGAAGGTGAAGGCTAGAGTGTGTCCGGTCATGGATTGCCACCAGCGGCCCAGCGGGCTGTGGGAGCCGAGGGCGACGAGCAGGTAAAATCCCAGCACGGTTGGCGGCAGAACAATCGGCAGAGCAACCAGCGCTTCCACGGCGAATTTCCAGCGCCAGCGCGAGAACGCGATCCAGTAGGCGAGCGGCAGGCCGATTATCAGAAGGATGGCCGACACAACTACCGCCAGTTCTATGGTGAGCCGGAGTGCCTGCCAATCGATGGACATTTTTAGCCAGTTCCCTACTTCGACTCGGGCAAACTGAAGCCGTAGCGTTGCAGCACCGCCGCCGCTTCCGCCGTCTTCACATACTCCAGGAATGCTACTGCGTCTTGCTGGTGGGGTGAACGCGAAATTATGACTGCGCCCTGATCCAGTGGTGGATAGGCCTCGGCGGGGACGATCCAGTATTTTCCTTTGCCCTGCATCGCGGGCGCCATGGCATGAGCCAGGGCAACGAACCCGGCCTGCGCATTTAGGGACTCCACAAACTGCGCCGCCTGCGCAACATTTTCTCCCGGGACGAGCCGATCGCTGAGCTTTTCATATAAACCATAGTGTTTCAACGCGGCGGCAGCGGCACGCCCGTAGGGCGCGTGCTGCGGATTGCCCAGTGAAATCTTCTTCACGGACGGGTCCAGCAACACATCAATGCCCTTGTGCTCGACATCGAGCGGCGAATCCTTTGGGACCCACAGCACCAAGCGCCCCACGGCATAACGATACAAGGTTGCGCTCTCGGCCTGGCCGCCGGCGATTAATTGCCTGGGATAGTCCATATCTGCAGAGAAGAAAACCTCGAAGGGCGCGCCATTCTGGATCTGTTGGGTCAACCCGCCGGACGCGCCAAAAGAAAGCTTCACCGCGACGCCGGTGCGCTTTTCGTAGTTGGCGGCAACTTCCTGCAGGGCTGAACTCAAGTCCGCCGCGGCCGCCACGTTGATCTCGTGGTCCGCAGCTTGGGCCGGTGGAATTGACATGCAGGCTACGAGCGCCGCAAATGCAATCAGGCTGAGGGATACAAGTCGAGTCATCGGGAGGATTGTACAGGCACCTCAGTGGTCGTTCACAAGTGAGCGTCTGAGTTCGAGTGATGTTCGAGTGTTTGTCAATTCCCAGAATAGCTTCCCGAAATGGACTTGAGCGGACTTTATTCGCGGTTTGCCGTTGACCCCGATCTTCCACGCTTCGATACTGGCCTCATCGTGAAGAGTCTGTTCCGTGTGGTTCGCGTTTCCCTTCTGCCGATCTTTCCACTTGCAATGCTCTTGATGGTGCACGCTCAGGGAGCGAAGAAAACCGCGCCCGAAACGCGGATTACGGATGCCGACGCCGATCACGAGGAGCAGCGCGCAGAGTGGTTCCTGCACGGGCGCGTGGTTCCGGGCAAATCGGCTGCCGAACTGCGCCATCGCGCGTATCAAAGTAAGATGCAGGCGCGGGCCGCTCGGCTGGCTCGTGCCCGCGCCACGCAGCCGAACGCGCAGCCGACAGCATCTTCCAGCGGATGGGTGCCCTTGGGTCCGGTGCCGCTGGCCTCCGATGCTACGGGCGACGGATTCCAGAATTACAACCAGGTTTCCGGGCGCGCAACCGCCGTGGCGATTGATCCCGCGGATGCAACCGGCAACACGATTTTCATCGGCGGGGCGCAGGGCGGAGTGTGGAAGTCAACGAACGCGGCCACGAGCACCGCCAACAACGTGACTTGGACGACGGTCACCGACGACCAAGCCACGCTTTCGATCGGTTCGATTGCGATTCAGCCGGGCAATTCCGATCCCGCGCAGAGCGTGATTCTTGTCGGCACGGGCGAGGCTGACAACTCCGCGGATTCCTACTTCGGCCTCGGCATCCTGCGCTCGGCCGACGGCGGCAACACGTGGACGCTGATCTCCACCGCGAACAGTGGCGCGCTGTCTTTCAGCGGCCTGGGCGGAACACGCATGGCTTTCAGCACCGCCACGGGACAGGCCAACACAGTGGTCGCGGCCATGGCGGCAACCTCGGAAGGCGAAGTAAGCGGGGCGCTGACCAGCAATACCGACCGCGGCCTCTACACTTCCACGGACGCGGGGCAGACCTGGACTTACGATGCGCTGTTTTCCGGCGGACCGAGCGAGGCCACCTCGGCAACGTCGGTGGTGTACAACGCCGCCGCAGGACTATTCTTCGCCGCGCTGCGCTATCACGGCTTTTACTCTTCCCCGGACGGCCTGAACTGGACGCCACTGGCGACTCAGCCGGGCGCTCCGGAACTGCTGAGTACTACGGCTTGTCCTCAGAATTACGTCACAACCTGCCCGATTTATCGCGGCGAAATTAGCGTGGTGCCGGGACGCAATGAGATGTATGTTTGGTTCGTTTCGCTCGACTCCAATAACAATCCCGCGGATCAGGGCATTTGGCAGAGCGAGAACGGCGGAGCATCGTGGACGCAAATCAGCGACAGCGGCATCATCAACTGCGGCGACAGCTATGGCTGCGGGGTGGAGCAGGGATTCTACAACCTGGATCTGCTGGCGGTTCCTAACGGGGCCTTGGCGACGGACCTGTACGCCGGCGCGATCAACCTCTATAAGTGTTCGATCAATTCCAGCAACCCGACGTGCGCCAGCACGCCGTTCATAAATCTCACGCACGTCTATGGCTGCGACCCGCTTGGGGCGCTGGCGCATGTGCATCCAGATGAACATGCGCTGGCGTACACGATTCTATCTGCCTCGGGCACAGACCTGATGTACTTCGCCAACGACGGCGGCATCTATCGCGCGCTGGACGGATTCGGCGGGCTCACGACCGGCTCCTGCTCCGGCACGAATCAATTCGACGACCTGAATCAGAATCTGGGTTCCATGACCCAGTTCGTCGGCTTCTCGCAGCCTCCCACTGATCCCAACACGATACTCGGAGGGACGCAGGATAACGGTTCTCCGGCAACCGCAACGGCCACGACGAGTTCGAGTTGGGGAAGCGTCCTGAGCGGCGATGGCGGATACAACGCCATCGATCCTAATGACACCAGTGACTGGTTCACCTCGAACCCCGACACGGGAGACGGCACTTTGAATGTCTGGGAGTGTCCATCGGGGGTGAGCTGCAACGACAGTACTTTCAGTGAGGTCGTGAACAGCAGCAGCGTCGGCGGCGACGACGGAGCGTTTTACTTCCCCTACATTCTCGATCCGCAATCCACGAGTACGATGCTGGTAGGAACGTGCCGGGTGTGGAGCGGACCAAGATCGGGCGGGGCATTTACCCTGTTAAGCCTGAATTTCGATACGCTGGGTACCGGAACCTGCGCGGGCACCGAGGTCAATGTGGTTCGAGCCCTGGCCGCCGGAGGACCTACGAATGCGAATGGCTCCAAAGTAATCTATGCCACAACGGACGGCCTCGGCCCTAACGATCTATCCACACCTATCGGCGGAAATGTTTGGGTGACCACGAACGCTGCTGCGGTTTCAGGAGTGACATCCACCTTCTCCAACGTCACCCTGAATGGCCCCGCTGGTAGCAGCATCAATCCCAATCAGTTCCCGATTTCCAGCGTCGCGATTGACACGTCGGACCCGACTGGCAACACGGCTTACGTTACCGTGATGGGGTTCACGGGCGGGCCTGGGCACGTGTGGCAAACCACGAATGCAGGCACGAGTTGGACCGATTTCACCGGGACTGGATTGAATGCTCTTCCCGATTCTCCCGTGAACGCGGTGGTGGTCGATCCCAGCGCGCACATCGTTTACGTGGGCACAGACGTCGGCGTGTTCCGGAGTCCGACCTCCGTTGCTGCGTGGATCGAACTCGGACCGAGTTCGAGCGGCCAGCAAAGCGGCTTCCTGCCCAACGTAGCGGTAACTGCTCTCGGAATCTTTAACTCTGGCGGTCAGAAGCTGTTGCGCGCTTCCACCTACGGGCGGGGCGTGTGGCAGTATAACTTGCTGGCTGTGCCGGATTTTGAAATTGCGGTCTCGAACACGCCGCTGACCGTCTTCTTGGGAGGTACCGCCATCTTTAACGGCACCCTGACGGCGATCAACGGATACAACAATCCGGTCGAACTGAGCTGCACCGCCGGTTCGACGAATCCTCCCAGCCCGTGCATTCCGAGCCCGGTCAGCCTGACGCCGACTTCCTCCGGCGCAGCCTTCACTCTGAACGCAGACACTACCACCATCGGCAACTCTAACTTCAACGTGCAGGGAGCCGGCACAGATCCCAATAACACAACGCACGTGGCCGCGCTTACCTTGAATGTCGTGAATTGGAGCATGACCGCACCTTTGCCCAATGCCGTGACCGAGCCTCGGGGCGCGACTTCCCCGCCGGTCAGTTTTCAAATCAGCGCGCAAGGTTCGTTCAATCAGAGCGTGACCCTGAGCTGCAGCTTCACGCCAAGCATCCCGGGCGCGGCCTGCGCTTTCACTCCCAGCGCAACCTTCAATCTGACATCCGCTTCCCCCGTGAACGCAACGGCTGCCGTAACCGTGCCTGCGGGAACCACCACTGGTCCTTATGGAGTCACGATTGAAGTTAATACTGCCGCGGCACCTGCGCCCTTGACCGCATCCTTCACGGCGAATGTCGTTCTGAACCCAACCTTCGCCATCACCGAACCCACTTCGTTCCCTAACGTGAAAGCGGGCAGTACGGGGACTACCGGCTCGATCAGCATCGCCTCTCAGGACGGATTCGCCGGCACAGTCAGCTTAAGCTGCGTGACGGCGTTCGGAGCCGGCAGCTGCAGCATCAGCCCGGCCTCGGTCAGTTCATTCCCGGCCACGGTTAATCTCATCATCAACGGAACCAGTTTCAGCGCGGGCAGCTATCAGGTTGCGGTGCAAGGAACTTCGGGTTCGATTACGAATTCGTACCCGGTGCAATTTGATGTCGGTGATTATTCGATTTCCGGGACGCAGGCGCTTTCCACCGCTCCCGGCGGGCAGGTTGCGGCAAACCTTACGTTGACTTCTCTATTTTCCTATAGTGGCCAGGTGAACGCCACCTGCAATGCTTCGGCGCTATCGGGCACGCAATGCACGATTACTCCGCAGAATCCGATTGCGATCGGCAGCGATGCTTCTGTTTCCGCGACCGCCAGTATCAATGTTCCGAATAACGCCACTCCGGGCGTGTACAACATCGCCATCAACACGCAGGATGTTACCGGTGCCCCCAGCCACTCACTGACGATGGCTCTCACGGTAATCCAGGATTTTACGATTGGCTCGCTCACACCGGCCACGCAGACCATCAGCCCGGGGCAATCGGCGAGCTACAATTTCAGCGTGCTGCCGGTAGGTGCGTCGTTTAGCAATGCCGTGAGTCTCTCGTGTTCCGGCGGGCCAGTGATCTCGCTGTGCAGTTTCACGCCCAGTTCGGCGACTCCGGGTACCAGCTCGGCTGCGGTGAAGATGATCATTAGCACTACTCCCGCCTCGTCAAGTTCGTCCCGCGCTCCTTTCGTTTTTGCTTTGTGGCTGGCGCTGCCCGGACTGGCCTTGTTGGCAGCCGTTGGACGCAGGAGAAAACGCGTAATCCTCACCCTGTCACCTTCTCTGCTGGGATTATTCCTGCTGGCTGTGTTGCTCCCCTCTTGCGGCGGGGGTGGGAGCAACGGCGGCGGGGGTGGGGGCGGGGGCGGACAGCAGCAAGGCACACAACCTGGAACCTATACCATCACCGTGACTGGCACCTCGGGGACGTTGAGCCACCAAGCGGCTAGTGTAACCTTGATCGTGAACTAGCGAGGACGCGCCGCAAGAACGGAGCATCGCGGCACGAGCACGAGCACGATCACGGGCCATGACTGATTCCCGCTACAAAGTCATCATTGTCGGCGGAGGGATTGTCGGCCTCGCCGTCGCGCTGGAAATCACGCAGCGATTTCCCCGTCTTCGCCTGCTGTTGCTGGAGAAAGAAGAACATGTGGGCCGGCATCAGAGCGGGCACAACAGCGGAGTGATTCACTCCGGCGTTTACTACAAACCGGGATCGTTGAAGGCGAAATTGTGCGTGACGGGCGCGGCGGCCATGGTTGAGTTTTGCCGTGAACACGGCATCGCTCACCAGGTCTGCGGCAAAGTCATCGTGGCCACTCACGAGGAGGAATTCCCGGGCCTGGAGGAACTGCGGCGACGAGGCGAAGCCAATGGATTGACCGGGTTGAAGTCCATCGGGCCGGAGGAACTGCGCGAGATCGAACCGCACGCCAGCGGGCTGCGGGCGCTGGTGGTGCCCTCCACGGGAATCACCGACTACGCAGCCGTTTGCAACAAATATGCGGAGATCATCGGCGCACGAGGTGGAACCGTTCTCACCTCGCACGCGGTCGTTGGCCTGAAGCGGCGCGCCGATGAAATCGTGGTGGAAACGAATCAGGGCGCATTCTCCGCGACGTCGCTGATCAACTGCGCCGGCCTGTTCAGCGACCGCATCAGCCGCATGGCCGGGGACGACCCGCAAGTGATGATTGTTCCGTTTCGCGGCGAGTACTACGACCTTATCCCCGAGCGCTCGTCGCTGGTGCGCGCCCTCGTCTATCCCGTGCCCGATCCGCAGTTTCCGTTTCTTGGGGTTCATTTCACGCGCCGCATCGGTGGCAGCGTGGATGCCGGGCCCAACGCGGTTCTCGCCCTCCGTCGCGAAGGATACCGGCGCACGGATTTCAACTTGCGCGATCTGGCTTCATCCCTGGTCTTCCCTGGCTTCTGGCGGATGGCGGCGAAAAATTGGCGGAACGGCCTGGACGAATTCCACCGCTCGTTTTCCAAGCCCGCGTTCGTTCGCGCCCTGCAGCGGCTGGTTCCTGAGGTGCGCGATGGCGATCTGGTTCCGGGCGGGTCCGGAGTTCGCGCCCAGGCCCTTACACGCGAGGGGGTTCTGGTGGACGATTTTCAGTTCGTACCTTCAGGCAGGATGCTGCACGTGCTGAACGTGCCCTCGCCGGCGGCAACGGCCTCGCTGGTCATCGGACGCGCCATCGTCAGCGCGGCTGCGGATGGCCTGGGCTTGCAGTAGGAGCGGCGCCAGACGCTGTCGATTTCCGATTCGGTTAGACTCCAGCCACGACGACGGGCGGCATAGCCAGGCGCATCCGGCTGGCTGGCCTCACAGGGTGCGTCTTGGCTAGCAGCTTTGGCCCGGACACACTGACGGAGCCAAAGTGGCCGGTGGAGGCGCCCACCCAGTCCTTGCGAAAACGGAACACGTAAAGCACTACTTCCACGCGGCTGGAAACGCCGAGTTTGTCGAAGATGCGAAACAGATAATTCTTCACCGTATGTTCGGTGAGTCCCAGGCAGCTCGCGATTTCGCGGTTGGACAATCCTTCGGCCACGCAGCGCACCACATCTTGTTCGCGCTTCGACAGGAGGGCTTCTCCGCCGGAATCGACCAGCCGTATCGGCTCCGATTCCCGCAAGGCCTCGATCACATAGCGCAACTCCGCACTGTTCGCCCAGACCTGGCCTTGATGAACGCTGTGAATGCACTTCGCCAGATTTTTCGAAGATTCGGCGCGGGAGAAAATTCCATGCGCTCCGCAACGAAAGGCTTGCACCACTGCGGTGGGACTAGAAATGTCCATCAGAAGAATGACGCGCGTTCCAGGATGGCTGGCTGCAATCTGCCGGGCTAAATTGAAACCTTGAGTGCCAGATTCCTCTAACGCCGAACTGATTAGAACTACGTGCGGCTTCTGCTGCGCCACGGCGGCCAGGATCGACGCCTGTCTTGGTTCTATCGCCATCACTTCCAACTGGCAGTCTTGCGCCAATGCTTCGGCAAGCAACTGGCTGTTCATCCGCGTACTTTCCACGGCGAGCACCCTAATTCTGTCGGCTTTCTCCGGCAACGGAACCGCATGTTGAGCCATTCTGAGTTCTCCTCACTGACGGGTTGTGGATTAAGAAACCGCCGCTTCACGCGCCACTTGGGGCGCAGACGATTCGGCATGACGAAGTGGGGATCGCTCTAAACTTTCGAAACGGGATAGACCTGAAAGATACCCCCGCAGAGCACATCGTTGGAGAGACTTTAGTCTCAAAGCCCGGGAGCAGTAAATGGCACCGACGTGCCATAACGCGAAAGGTACGGCTTAGGGGGTGGGTGGGCAGAGAAATGGGCTTGACTTTACTACTACGGTGCCAGATTGAATGCGGCCCAGGCGGATGGTGGAGCAGAGAGAACCTGCACCACCTCGCCCGCTGAGCTACGTGGTTCGATCCCGCGGAGCGCATCCTCGGGCCTAATTAAGGCGCCAGGAAATCCTGGATCGCTGACGCGTAGGCGCTGGAATATTGCGACGGACTGAAGGAGGGGCAACCGGCACTCGGCGGCAAATATCCGCAATAGTTGCTGGGATCGAAAGCCAGCCCGACATCCGCCAGGTAAAGCTCGAGGTTGTTGGCGCCATTGGCCTTCGCGAACGGCTCCAGCACCGTCAGAGAGCCTGTCTGTGCCGCTCCTGTGGGATCTGTCCATTCCAGGGTCTGCAGCGAAAGGGTGATGGGTGTGGTGCCGTATACCGTGGATCCATACTGCGCGAACATGGCGCACCAGTCGGAGTCACAAGTCGCAGCGGTGGTGTCGCTCTTCTGCAAGCCGTTGGTGCCAAAGCCCTCTTTATTGGCCACGGCAAGCGCCGCTTCCTGGTCGGCATAGGTATAGTCTGGATTCGGTGGATCGCCAACGGCATGAAGATCCTGGAGGATGGTCATGGAAGGATTCTTCTCAGTGATGAATTGGGTCATGGTGGTGACGTAGCCGATGTATGTGGTTTCCGAATAATTCGGCCAATACTGATTGCATTCCGGGCTGCTTTCGCCACCCTGAGACATACCAAAACGGATGTAGCCAATGGGGGGCGACGTGGACAAGTTGTAGTGTGCAACCACCTTCGCGATGAAGGCCTGGTAAGCGGTCATGAAAGGAAGCTCGTAGGAAACGGGGAGTCCGCTAAGATCGGTCGAAGCGTTAATGTTCCAATGTCCGCCGCCCCCGCTTGTCGCTTGCGAGTAGAACGGATTGCTGCTGTCGCCGTGGTAGTCGCCGCAGACTGACATGTCCTGCGGATTTGGACTTCCAGGCAGCGAGGCGGCATAGGCAGCACTGAACACATACGACGGCGTCGAGTTGTTGCTTCCTCCTTCGGTCGCGGGCCAGACGATAAGATTCACCTTCGCCCCCGCATTCAGGTAAGGCTGCAAGCTGGCGTCGAAAGAGGAGAAGTCGTACCCTCCGGAGCCGGTGTTATTAGAGTTGCTGGTCTCGATGTCATCCCAGTTCATGGGGACGGCGACGCCGGTAATATTGGGCAGAACGTTGCTGAAGAAGGTACTCGGAAGCGGACTGCGGGTCTGGAACATAAGGGCCTGCACGTGCCGTGGGCCGGACGAAGGGTGAATGGTCAGCGTCGATTTACTGCTGCTGCCACCGCAGGCAGCCAGCGCCAAAAGCATAGAGACAGCCGCAAGCGAGCCTAGAATGCGAGCAGACTTGACGGTAGACATGGGGGATACACCTCTCCTAATTGATTGAGAATACTAAGCATAACCCGATTGATGCCAGGATGTTGCGCCCGAAATGGTCCATGATTCCCAAATCCGAACACGAAAGTATTGCTACTTTTGCCAGACCGCTAAGATGCGCGTCGCAATAGGATCGCAATTAATGTATTTACCTTAGTCTCGCCTGGATGGGGCAGGGCAACAGGTGCTGATCAATCCCTGCCAGGCTGGGGTCCGGTAGTTCGTTTCGTTTCGCATCATGACTCTGGTAACGCGCCGGAGGTTACCATAAAGGGGGCGGCGAATGGAGTAGAAGGTCTCTTGACAGGGCGGCCAAATAACCGTCATAGTGAGCAAACAAGGCCCGCATTCGGTCTCCCCCCAAACGACCAATTTTCGCGGCATCCCATCTCTAAGTCATTGACGTAAAGGAGCAAGTACATTGGTTCTTACCAAGCCGGATTTTGACGTTGCCATTATTGGTGGTGGTCCCGCGGGCGGCTCCATGGGCGCGTACCTGGCTAAAGCGGGTGTAAACTGCGTGGTTTTCGAGCGCGAGTTATTTCCCCGGCCGCACGTGGGAGAGTCGCTCGTGCCTTCCTCAATGCGGGTTTTCCGCGACTTGGATTTCCTCGGCCAGATGGAGGAAGCCAAGTTTCCACACAAGTTTGGCGCCGCCTGGACCGCCGAGGACCAGGGCGCCTACGAGATGAACTTTCAGGGGGGATTCAAGGACAAAGATCACGACCAGCTGAATCCGGAATCTTACGTGGACATCCGCTTTAACGAACGCCAGCAGGATGGCGTTGACCGGGAATACACCTACCACGTGGATCGCAGCAAATTCGACTTGATGCTGCTGCAGCATGCCAACAAGCTGGGTGCCGCGGTCTATGAAGGCGTGAAGGTTAAAGAGGTTGATTTCGGTCCCAAAGAGCCGATCGTGCGTTTCAACATGGGATCCAAGGAAATGGGCGTGAGCGCCAAGATGGTGATCGATTGCAGCGGGCGCAACACCTTCCTGGGCAATCAGATGAAGCTGAAGATCAAGGACCCGGTATTCGATCAGTACGCGATCCACACCTGGTTTGACGGCTACGACCGCCGCGCATTCGCCAAGAAAGACGCGCAGCTGGATTTCATCTTCATCCACTTCCTGCCGATTTCCAATACCTGGATCTGGCAGATTCCCATCACTGATTCGGTCACCAGCATTGGCGTGGTCACGCAGAAGAAAAACTTCGCCAAATCGCGGCAGGATCGCGAACAGTTTTTCTGGCAAGCGGTGGGAACGCGTCCCTTGCTGCGCGAGAAGCTGAAGCAGGCCGATCAAATGCATACCTTCAAAGATGAAGGCGACTACAGCTATGCCATGAAGCAGTTGTGCGGCGACCGGTTCATGCTGGTCGGCGATGCCGGACGATTCGTGGATCCCATCTTCTCGACGGGAGTGAGCATCGCGCTGAACAGCTCCCGCTTCGCTCACACCAACGTTCTGAGTTCGCTCGAGAAAAATGATTTCTCGCGCGAGAGTTTCTCCGCCTATGAGACCAAGCTGCGTCTCGGTACCAAAAACTGGTACGAATTCATTTCCGTGTACTACCGGTTGAACGTGCTGTTCACTTATTTCGTTGGCGACCCGCGCTATCGTCTCGACGTACTAAAGCTGCTGCAAGGCGACGTTTACGACGATGCCGCACCGCCGGTGCTCGAGAAAATGAAGAGGATGGTCTCTGAGGTCGAGCAGAACACGAAGCATCCCTGGCACAAGCTGCTGGGGGATATGACCGTGGACGCGTTCAAGCAGGCCAGCCAATAACGGCGTTGAAACTGTAATGAACCACTAAGGACACGAAGGTTCACGAAGCAAGCAACAAACTCTAGGAGGAAGCGTTGGTCATTACAAAGCCAGATTTTGATGTTGCCATTATTGGTGGAGGACCGGCTGGATCTTCCATGGCCGCTTACCTGGCCAAGGCCGGGGTAAGTTGCGTGGTGTTTGAGCGGGAACTGTTTCCGCGCCCGCACGTAGGCGAGTCGCTTGTGCCATCGTCCACCAGAGTTTTCAAAGACCTCGATTTCCTTCCCAAGATGGAGGAGGCGAAGTTTCCGCACAAGTATGGTGCGGTGTGGACGACGGACGACAAGAAAACGCCGTACGTTCACGATCTCGAGGGATTGGCTGCCGACTGCAACGTCGACATTCGCTTCGACGAACGCCAGCAGGCCGGCGTGGATAAGAATTACACCTACCATGTGGATCGCGGCAAGTTCGATTTGATGCTGTTGCAGCACGCCAACAAGCTGGGTGCGACGGTTTATGACGGCATCAAGGTCAGCGCGGTGGACTTCGGCCCCAAAGAGCCCCTCATCCGCTTCAACATGGGGCCAAAGGAAATGAACGTCAGCGCCAGAATGGTGGTGGATGCCAGCGGCCGCAATACTTTCCTGGGCAATCAGATGAAGCTGAAAATCCAGGATCAGGTGTTCGATCAGTACGCCATTCACTCCTGGTTCGATGGCTACGACCGCAAGGTGTTCGCCAAGCGGGACGTGAACCTCGACTACATTTACATACATTTCCTGCCGATTTCGAACACCTGGATCTGGCAGATTCCGATCTCCGATACCGTCACCAGCCTGGGTGTTGTGACCCAGAAGAAAAACTTCGCCAAGTCCAGGGAAGACCGCGAGAAGTTTTTCTGGAGCTCGGTGGGCACGCGGCCCATGATCGAGGAGACTCTTCGCAAGGCGAACCGCATTCGCCCATTCAAAGACGAGGGCGATTACAGCTACGCGATGAAGCAACTGTGCGGCGACCGCTTCCTGATGGTCGGCGACGCGGGGCGCTTCGTGGATCCCATATTTTCGACGGGTGTAAGCATCGCGCTGAACAGCTCGCGCTTCGCGCACAAAGATATTCTGAGCGCGCTGGAAAAGAATGAGTTCTCGCGGGAAAGTTTCGCGACCTACGAGAATACGCTGCGTCTCGGAACCAAAAACTGGTACGACTTCATCACCGTCTACTACCGGCTCAACGTGTTGTTCACCTACTTCATCAACGATAAAAGGTATCGGCTGGACGTGCTGAAGCTGTTGCAAGGTGACGTTTACGACGACGCCACTCCACCGGTGCTTGACAAGATGCGTAAAATGGTTACCGAGGTCGAGCAAAACGAAAAACATCCCTGGCACAAGTTGCTGGGCGATTTGACCTCAAATGCTTTCAGGCCGGAATCCTAGACGGCTGGGGGTCTTGGCAGGGCGGTTGCTTCCCCGGCTCCGACAAGTGAATTCGGCAGAAGGCCTCCCTGACCAGGTGGCGGGCTTGGTCTATATTTTTAACTTTGCCCGGATTCGCAGCTGCGCCTCGGAATATCGCGTGCGTGGCGTGAACACATTCCCGGATCGGTGAGAGGCCCCATGCCGCACGCCAACAGGAACTTCATCATTGCCTACGTTTTCTTGGTAGGCCTGCCGGTCGTGGGACTGGTCGGGGTATTGAAGAGCGGCCGCACCTTAGCCGCACCGATTTCAGTGGACGGCGTGTGGCAACTGCAAGCGGATCCCGCTCAGGTTGCCGCCTTACCTTGTGGGAGGAGTCTCCCCTACACTTCCGACACGGCGCTCGCCATTTCGCAGTCTGGCAGAAACTTTACTCTAAGCCTGACCAACGACCCCAAAACTACTGCCTCGGGAGTACTCGACGGGACGACTCTCAAGGCCTCACTTGTACCCGCCGCCCGGTCCGATGAACCTGGCTGTGGAAAAAGCCGCGAGATCTCCCTCGTGGCCACCGTCGATCCAAAGGCAGATCCGCGATCACTGGCCGGGAGGTTGTCGATCAACAATTGTCCCGCATGCGCCTCGGTTGAGTTCCGCGCAGTCCGCCTCGCGCCTCCTGCGAAGAATGGGTCACGCTGATGTTCGATCTCTTCAAGCTGATCATGCAGATAGCTGTCATTCTAGCGGTATGTCGAATTGTCGGCAGCGTCTTCCGCAGAATCGGCCAGCCGCGGGTGGTGGGCGAGATGTTCGCCGGCATTCTGCTAGGACCGTCTTTGCTGGGTTGGATCGCGCCTGGAGTCTCCTCTTATCTGTTCCCGCCGGGCAGTCTCGGGTTCCTGAATGCGTTGAGTCAGATCGGGGTCGTGGTCTTCATGTTCCTTGTGGGTTTGGGAATTAATCCCAAGGAATTGAAAAAACACGGACATGCCGCTGTGTTGACCAGCCACGTGAGCATCACGGCTCCGTTTGTCCTGGCGGCTTTTCTTTCCTTTTATTTGTATCCCCGGCTGTCCGATGACAGTGTGGCTTTTACCAGCTTCGCCTTATTCATGGGATCGGCAATTAGCGTCACGGCGTTCCCGGTCCTGGCCCGCATCCTGATCGAGCGGGGACTGTTGCAGAGCCGTCTGGGAACGGTGGCCATTGCCTCCGCCGCGGTGGACGACGTGACCGGCTGGTGCATTCTCGCCTACATCGTGCTTCTGACCCGCGCGGCGCACAGTGGCACTTCAATTTGGATGACGATCGGTGGCATCGTGATCTTCGCCATCCTTATGATTTATGGGGTAGGGCGTCTGCTCCTGCGATTCGAAACCGCCTACAGAGAACGCGGGGGACTCAGCGAAAACCTGATGGCACTGATGCTCCTGCTCGTGCTGGGTTCGGCTTTGTGCACCGAGTGGCTTGGAATCCATCTACTGTTCGGCTCTTTCCTAATAGGCGCCATCATGCCCAAAGAGCAGAAATTTGTCCGCTATGTTCTCGACCGCTTCGAGACCGTCACGGTCACCTTGTTGCTGCCTCTGTTTTTCGCCTTCACCGGGCTGCGCACAAATATTGGACTGGTAAAGGGCGCGGAGATGTGGATGTACTGCGGCTTGATCGTGCTGGTGGCGACGGTGGGCAAGCTGGGCGGTTCCACACTCGCTTCCTGGCTAACGGGTATGCCGGTGCGGGAAGCCGCGGGACTGGGCACGCTGATGAATACGCGGGGCCTGATGGAGTTGGTGATCCTGGACATCGGTCTCGATATCAAGGTCATTTCGCCCGCACTGTTTTCCATGATGGTGGTGATGGCTCTGGTCACGACTTTCATGGCTACGCCGCTGCTGGCGTGGTTCTGTCCGGAAAGAATTCTGCGGCCCGAACTGGCTAAGATCCCTGCGCAGGACGCACTCCTGCCGGCGCCCATCATTGAATCGACCGGCGGTTCGGCCGCTTAAGGCACAACGAGCCGGATGTGTATGCAAGAATTTGCAACTATGTTGGTGGCAATAGCTGCAACTTTTGGCGAAGCTCTTTGGTGAATTTTTCTGTAGAAGGGCAGGTTCCGGTATGTTAGTCTTCACATCAAGAATTCCGGTTGCGACAGAACCGATGTTTGCGGGACTCTTGGGTAATTTGATTTGAACGACTCGGTTCAGCAGCCCTCCCCCCGTTCTTGAAAAATTCAACCCCCAACTAGAGGGAGATGTTTGACTATGAAGGTCACGACCGCCCACTCTTTCCCGTGCTCCGAACCGCCTGCATCCCGAGCGACTGAGATTCTAAAGTCTCCTGCGTGGGGTGGACTGCGAGTGACGATGACTTTCGTAGTTGCAACTCTTTTGTGCACAACCATGGCATGGGGGCAACACAACGTCCTCACGCAACGCGGCGATGCGAGGCGTGACGGGCAGTTCTCCACCGAAACCTACCTCACGCCAAGCAATGTAAATTCGAATCAATTCGGAAGCTTATTCTCCTACGCCGTGGATGGATATGTAGTAGCTCAGCCTCTCTACGTTTCCGGCGTAAGCATTCCGGGCGTTGGCGTGGTGAACGTAGTGTACGTGGCCACGACAAACGATAGCGTCTTCGCCTTCGATGCAGACACGCCGGGGACGGGCGTTCCGCTGTGGCAAGTAAGCCTCATTGATGCGACCGGCACAACAGAGCCGGTTTCTTTGCTGGGTTGCGCTACGGGCAACGGATACACCGAAGTGGGCATTATCGGCACGCCGGTCATCGATTTAAGCACCAATACGATGTATGTAGTCGCTAAGACCATCGAGAACGGCACAAGTTACGTTTTCACTCTGCACGCGCTCGACATCACGACCGGGGCGGAAAAGTTAGGCGGACCCGTCCCGATTAGTGCTTCCTTTGGCGACGTAACCCTGGAGACATACTCGCAGTACGATCTGCAGCGGCCGGCGCTGCTGGAATCGAATGGAGTGATCTACATCGGTTTCGGCTCCAACGGCTGCGATCAAAATGCGCACGGCTGGCTGCTGGCCTACAGCGCATCGACGCTGCAGCAGTTGGCCGTTTTCAATAGTTCGCCGGGCGTCACCTGGGGTTCCTCGATTTGGATGAGCGGTGTCGGACCATCCGCCGACAGCAACGGAAACGTTTATGTAGCGACGGCGAACGGCACCTTCGACGTCAACACAGGCGGACTGGACTACGGCGATACCGCGCTGAAGCTGAGCTTGGATGGCGCGGCGTTCTCCGTACTGGATTACTTCACGCCGTCCAATCAGGCGAAGATGAGATCGGGCGATCTGGATCTGGGCTCGGGCGGCGTTGTGCTGCTGCCGGACGACGAATTCACGCAATCCGCCACGCTGGCCGTCGCTGAAGGCAAAACCGGAACCATCTATTTGATAAACACCAGCGACATGGGGAAGTACGACACCAAGGACGGCGGAGATGGAAATGAGGAAGACGTTATAGGCGCTACGGGGCAAATGTATGGCGCCCCGATTTATTGGAATGGCTACCTCTACACTGCGGCCCGGCAGGACCACATCAAGGCTTTCTCGATGGCCAACGGGATGCTCTCTTCCACCTGGGTCTTCGAGTCTGCGACGACCTACACGCTGAACGGTGTGCCGACCCTGTCTGCCAATGGAAACGAAGAAGGCACTGGCATCTTCTGGCTGGTGCGCAACACCAACAATACCGGTGACGTCTTTGAACTTTCAGCGTTTAATGCCATCAACAATAACAGCTTTGCCAACCTCGCAGAGCTCTACAACACGCAAGATGTGAGCGGCCGCGATGCGCTGGGTCCCACAGCACATTTTGCCACTCCACTGGTGGCCAATGGCAGGGTATACGTTGGAACACAGACGCAGTTGAAGGCCTACGGGTTCTTCCCCGAGCTGAATCCGTCGTCCGGAAACAATCAGAGCGCGACCGTGAACACTCCCATTACGTTGAGTGTCCAGGCGACCGATCCCTATTCGGGCGCTGGGATACCGGGCGTTTCGGTCACGTTCGGCAGCGGAAACAAAGGCACATTTGGCGCCAACCCCGTGACCACCGACTCTACCGGCACAGCCACAACCACGTACACGCTGCCCGAGACCACAGGGACCTATGCACTGACGGCAACTAGCTCGGGTTATAGCAGTGCTTCCATGAGTGAGATCGCGGTGGCCGGGCCTGCGAGTGCCGTCTCAGTCATCTCGGGTTCTTCCCAGTCAGGAACGGTAGGAACAGTTTTGCCCTTGCCTCTGGTTGTGGAAGCCAAGGACAGTTTTGGAAATAAAGTTTCTGGCGCTTCAGTTACGTTCTCCGACAGCTACGGAGGCACCTTCTCGCCCAATCCGGCTTCCACGGGCAGCAACGGTGAGGCCAGTACCACATTCACTCTTCCCACTTCGGCCCATACTGGTTTTGCCGTGACCGCCTCTTCTGGCACCGCAACTGCGGCAACGCTACATGAAAGTTCGGTAGCCGCCGCTCCCGCGACCGAGGCAATCTCCTCCGGCAACAAGCAGACTGCAGCTCCCGGAACTCAACTACCGAAGCCGCTGGTCGTTCTGGTGAAGGACCAGTACGGAAACGCGGTTTCGGGAGTGACGGTTACCTTCTCAGACGGAGGAGCGGGTGGCAGCTTCTTGGACAGCACTCCACTCACCAACAGCGCAGGGAAGGCGAGCGCAACTTACACTTTGCCACCTGCAGCCGGAACGTACCCGATCACAGCTACGGTAAACAGCAACGTCAATGTCGTATCTTTCACGGAGGTCGCCAACTGAACGTCTTTGGCGAAAATGCCGCTAGAGTGGGTTGCGATTGTTTTTAACCTGCTCCAAGTCGTGGAGGAACCAAGAGAATGCGCGGAATGCATACTTCTGGCTCAGGGACACTAGACCCGATGCGGCAAGTTTCCATGATCCGGAGTTGCAAGTTCTTTCATCTTGACACTGCTGACCGTAGACACGAAAATGAAGCAGTTTTAACCGGGCCCGCACTGCCTCCCTCACAGCCCAGAATCTAAACTGCCTCGACAAAGGGAAGAGACTATCTTGCCGGGAACGGCGCACTAAATGAACTTATGACCAAATCCAGACTGTGGGCGCTGATCGTTTTGTCCTTAACCTTGAGTTCTCTCTCGTTGCAGGCCCAGACCGTCACATCGTTTGAGGGCATTGACGCCAGCCAGCTCGCCAGTCCCGAATATGACGTCGATCCCAACGGCGCCATCGGCACCAAGCAGTTCATGCAATACGTCAATCTTTCCTATCAGGCCTTCGATAAAGTTACATTTGTGCCGGTGTGGAGTACTCCGCAACCAGTCAGCACACCCTTCACCAAAAACGGGCTGACGAGCTGCGAAAACATTAGCGGGGACGGCATGATTATTTTCGATCGCCTGGCCTCGCGCTGGGTTCTCGCCGGCCACACCGGAACGGAAAACAACTACCAATACTGCGTCGCCATCACCAACACCGACGATCTGACTTCACCTACACTCGCCTGGTACACCTACCAAATTGCCCTTGATCCTATTCTGGGCAAGAATCCCGAGGGAAACGTCTACTTCCCAGACTGGCCGAAGATCGCCACATGGCCAGACGCCTACTACGTGACCATAGATCTGAACGATATAAACCAGAACTATCGGGAAGTTGGCGTGGTCGCCTGCGCGCTGGACCGGACGAACATGCTGATCAATGGCACGCCCAACCCTCCGCAGTGCTTCAATGTGACCAGCCCGCTGAGCAACGGCGTTTACCTCGGCCACAGCCTGATTCCCGCCGACGTCGACGGCACTACGGCCCCGCCTGTGGGCCGGGATGAGTTCATGGTCAGCATCGAAAATCCTGTCATCGACAACGTCACCACCACATCCACCACATTCAACTTGTGGGACTTCCATGTGGACTGGGCCGACCCGGCTCTCACCACATTCACGCAGTCGGCAGTTACCGTGGCGCCTTATACTCCGGGATGCTACGAGGTTCACTCTCCGGTGCAAACCGTGTGCGTGCCGGAACCTTCCACCAGCACCACCAAGAATTACATCGATTCGGTGGGCGACCGCTTCATGCCGCTCCTTGCTTATCGCAACTTCGGCTCCTACGAATCGTTCTTGTTCAGCCACGATGTGTCCGTCAGCACGAGCAGCACGCAAACGGGAATTCGCTGGTATGAGCTGCGTGGACCGGGCACGCCTACGGTTTATCAGGACGGTACGGTAAACCCGGATTCAACGACTTACCGCTTTATCCCCAGCGTCGCCGAGGATTCTTCCGGCAATGCGGCTGCGGGTTACAGCATCTCGAGCAGCGCGACTCATCCCGGCATGAATGCCGCGTGGTGGAGTCTTACGAATCCAACGCCGCCGGTCGAATTCACGCTCTACGATGGGACCGCCGATCTGGAAAACACCTGGCACTGGGGATCCTATGACAGCATGACCGTGGATCCGGTGGATGGCTGCACCTTCTGGTACGTCAACGAATATTACCCGGTCAACCAGACGGGGACGTTGATCAATTGGCACACCCGGATCGCGAATTTTCAACTGCCGGGCTGCGCGGGCGTTTCGGTTTCTCCAGCCAGCCTGACCTTCGCTTCCCAGGCGGTGGGCACAACCAGCGCGGCGCAGGTAGTTACGCTGAATAACAATCTAACTACCACGCTGACCATCAGCAGCATCGGCTTCACGGGCGCTAACAGCGGGGATTTCGCCCAAACGAACACATGCGGAACCAGCGTGACAGCGGGCGGAAGCTGCACCATCAGTGTGACTTTCGATCCAACGGCCACGGGTTCGCGCACGGCCACTCTGAACGTGACTGACAATGCGGGCAATAGCCCGCAAACCGTCGGCCTCTCGGGCACGGGAATTGTCCCGGTAACGCTGTCCTCAACGAGTGTCTCGTTTGGGACAGTCTTTGTCGGCACCAGTGCCACGGCAAAGCCCGTGACTCTGACCAATAATCAGACCGTGAGCCTAACCAACATCAATATTTCCGTGAGCGGCGCTGCCTTTAGCCAGGTAAACACTTGCGGCACAGGCATCGCCGCGGGCGCGCAATGCACCATCACGGTAACATTTTCGCCCAAGACTTCGGGAGCGCAGACGGGGACAGTCACAATTACGGACAGCGCCAGCAACAGCCCGCAAAGCATCAGCCTCAAAGGCTCTGGCGAGCTGCCAGTGACATTGACGCCTGCGACTTTGGCCTTTGGCACTGTGACCGTGGGAGCCACGAGCGCGGCCAAGACAGAAACCGTAACGAACAATCAGAAGGTGGCGTTGGACATTACCAGCATCAACATCACCGGCAACGACGCAGGCGACTTTACCCAGACGGCCACCACTTGCGGCAGCACACTCTCCGCCAAATCGGAGTGCACAATAACTCTGACCTTCACGCCCAGCGCCAAGGGTGCGCGAAGCGCTACCTTGCAGCTGACCGATAGCGCTGCAACCAGCCCTCAAACCGCGAAACTGGCCGGCACAGGGGCGGATTAGGCCTCCGCGCAACGCAGGCGCATATGCCTACCTTGAGGGGGGTTGAGGCTGTCCTGCGGCTTGCGGCCTTCCTAAATAGGCAGGACTTTTCGTGAGTCTTGCGCTTCCGGGGTAGCTTCTCCGTGTTGGCGTCGGGTGGTGGTCGGACCCTTGCGAACCTTGTTGGCTGGCACCGCCGGGTGGGCCTGCGGCTTGGAAGCTTGTGCGGCCGCAACCGGAGCCGCGCCGGACAGGCCAAAGGCATATAACACTACTTCCACGCGGCTGGATACTCCCAACTTATCGAATATCCGGAAGAGATAGTTCTTCACCGTGTGCTCGGTCAGATTCAAACGATGCGCGATTTCGCGGTTCGATAATCCCTCCGCCACACCGTGAACCACGTCCCGCTCGCGCTTGGAAAGAATTGAAGCATCGATGTCATTTACCGCCGCGCGCGCTGGCATAGCCTCCGAAAGGGCATCCAGCAGATACTTCAGTTCGTGCCTATTCGCCCACACTTGCCCGGCATGAACACAGGAGATGCACTTGGGCAGAAACTTCAGAGATTCGGTACGGCAGAAAATACCGCTAGCGCCGGCGCGGAAGGCTTCTACCGCCAAGCTGCGCTCAGAACGATCCAGCAGCATCACGATGCGCGTTGTAGGATGGGCCGCGCGCAACTGGCGGGCCACCTGGAATCCCTTCGCCGGGTCTTCTTCCAGGAAGGGACTGAGCACTACAACGTCGGGCTTTTCACTCTCTGTGGCCGCCAGGATTGCGGCGGCGGAAGGTTGCGCTTCGAGCACCTGAAAGCGCTTGTCTCGAGCCAAAACATCCGCCAGCAACTGGCTGTTCATCCGTGTGCTGTCGGCGGCCAACACTCGGATGCACGGCTTATCCTTACTGGGTTCGATGGAGTTTTCGCTCACCGCTGGCGTCCCCAACTCAAGGCATACCTATTCCGCATCATGGTTCTTCCACTCGGCTCGATTGATCGATGGGCTGTCCGCCGGCGCAGAAAGGCTTCCTGCGTTACACGACTCTTTATTGCGATTGCTCCCTTGCGGGGAATTTATCGTGCCGGCCAAAGACACTACGCGTCACGCCTTGGCAGCCTTCTGTAAACTTAATCGCCGCGATAGGCACGGTAAACATTACTTTAGTTTGAAGATGTCAGCACGAAGCAATTGAAGAATCAGTTTCCAGCCGGATCGGAGTCCGGCAAAATCGGTGTGCAGCAAAATCAGTGTCCGGCAAAGGCCAGCTCTTTGGCGCGTTGAGCCGCCTTCACCACGGCTTTGATCAGCGTCACGCGCAGCTTGCCTTCCTCCAGTTCCATGATGCCGTCCACCGTGCAGCCGGCGGGAGTGGTGACCGCATCCTTGAGCAGCGCCGGATGGTCTCCGGTTTCAAGCACGACTCGAGCCGCTCCCATGGTGGTTTGGGCGGCCAGCAAGGTGGCGATGTCACGCGGCAGCCCCACCTTCACGCCCGCTTCCGCGAGCGATTCGATGATGATGTAGATGTAAGCCGGACCGCTGGCGGAAAGCCCGGTGACTGCGTCCATATGCTTCTCATCTACTACCACGGTGCGGCCAACTACGTCGAACATGGTGGTGGCAGTTGCTACGTGGCCGGCATCGGCGTATTTTCCTTTAGCCAGAGCGGTCATGCCGCAGCACAGCAGGCATGGAGTGTTGGGCATGGCGCGGATCACGGGCACGGCGGAGTCCAGCGTCTTTTCGATCAGGCTGTTGGGAACCGATGCCGCGACGGAGATGATCAACTGCCGGGGCGAGATGTGGCCGCGAAGCTCGGCCACAACCTCCTCGACCACCTGCGGCTTCACTCCAATCAGGATGATGTCGGCATCTTTGGCAGCCTGTAAATTGTTGGTACCGACCGGTATGCCCAGTTTTGTGCTGAGCGCCCGTGCCCGCTCTTCATGCGCCACGGTGGCAGTGGTGAGTTCGGGCGCGAGGAGGCCGTTCCTCAGCAGCACCTGCAGCAGAATGCCTCCCATTTTTCCAGCACCCAGCACCGCGACTTTCTTGCCTGAAAGACTGGTTCCCATAGAACTCATCCCCTCCGTTTTTCGCGGGCAGAGCCGCGGCGCCCAGCAACGATTCATGCAGCCCTTGAATTGTAACGGGTTTCGCGCGCAGTTCGTGGAGCGCAGAGCCGCTATACCTTCCGCGTCTTCTGCCGCCCGCCTTGCTCCCATTGCCAGGCAGTTTGTACGATCTCCCGCAAGGAACGCGTGGCCTTCCACTGCAGTACGGACTGCGCTCGCGATGGGTCGGCGACGAGTTTGGGAGGATCTCCCGCTCGGCGCGGTGCCGTGCGTCTCGGAACCTTGGAGCCGGTCACCTCTTCCACCATCGCAATCACTTCTTTCACGGAACAGCCTAAGCCCGTGCCCAGGTTTAAAGCGGCGGAGCCGTTCCCTGCCTCGATCCGCTTGAGGGCCAGCACATGAGCATCGGCCAAGTCGTTCACGTGAACATAGTCGCGAATGCAAGTCCCGTCGGGGGTGGGATAGTCGGAGCCAAACAACTCCAACTCCCTCCGTTCTCCCGTCACGGCCTTTAGCGCGGCGGGAATCAGGTGCGTCTCGGGATCATGGAGTTCTCCAATCTCTCCGCTCTCGTCGGCTCCGGCGGCGTTGAAGTAGCGCAGGCTCATGTAGCGCAATCCGTAGGCCCGGTCGTAAGCTTCGAGCGCATTCTCGAAAAAGAGTTTGGAAGTCCCGTACGGATTCACCGGCTGCCGCGGGGTATCTTCGGTAATAGGAATCTTCCCGGGTATTCCGTAGACCGCGCACGTCGAGGAGAAAATGAATTTGCGGACCCCGGCGTCCAACGCGGCATTCAGCAGTGTGAGTCCCGCCTCCGCATTGTTTTGGAAATAGATTCGCGGGTTTTGAACGGATTCACCCACTTGCGAATGCGCGGCAAAATGCATAACGGCATCCACGCGCTTCATAACCTGGGCCAGCCGGTTGTGATCCGTAATGTCGGCTACCAGCAACTCGAAACCGTCCGCCAGGAAGGCATGCCCACGCGACAGGTTATCGTAGATGACGGCTTCATATCCGTGGCGCCGCAAGGCGCGCGCCGCGTGGCTTCCGATGTATCCCGCTCCGCCCACTACCAGAATCGACAAGTCATTTCCTCTCTATTACAGGCTTTCGTCGTTAGGTCTGCAATCCTGGCAGGGGAAAGGCTCGCGTCGTGTTGGCCGGGAAATCCCACACACCACCAGAGTCGCTTGTCATTTTGGGGAGTAGATCGTCCGGTGCCCTGGGATTGCGATCTTCGCAAACTCAGACGTAGTGTGTCCGGCATCAAATCACCGTGTCAAGCGCAAAATGCAAAATTCCTATTATGGACTAAAGCGGGAAGCGAGATGCCGCAAGAAATCCCTCAAGCAATCACCGCAACTTATTGATTCCGTGGCACTAACCAGTATTCTTTGATTCCCGGTAACGACTCCAACTCGTCCCCCAATTGGACAGGGATGATCGTTTCTTGGCCGATGCACCTCTGGGACCTTACAAAGGGACGCGTCCCGTTGTCTCCTAAGGCTGGGCGGCTTGCCAACGCAAACTGCCCGTCCATAAACGCTTTTGAGGTGATTAATGTTGCCGGACTCCCCCAAGCCCTGCACTGCAGGGTGTTTTTGTAAGGCTGCGTGTGCCTTTTTTATTCTAGCTTTTATTCTGCTTTCTTCCACTTTCTCGGCAGCCAAGCTTGCGGTCCAGGAAAGCGCTCCGCAAGGGACGGTTGGAATCTCCTACAACACAGTGTTGACTGTCACCGGCGGAGCCACACCTTATTCATTCTCTGGAACTGGCCTACCTTCGGGCTTGAGTCTGAGTGCAACCGCCGGGAGTATCACCGGCGTGCCGTCAACTTCGGGCACGTTTCCGGTGAATGTAACGGTCACCGACGCGGACTCGAATCGAGTGACAGCCAGCTTTTCAATCATCATCGCCAAATCGGGGACAGTCAGCGTTACGGTTTCCCCGGACGCCGGCGCCCTGGTATCGGGGCAGACTCTGCAATTCAAGGCGACGGTGTACAACTCGTCCAACCAGGGCGTGACGTGGTCAGCATCGGAAGGGACAATCTCGAGCAGCGGGCTTTACACGGCGCCGCAGGTCAGCAGCGGAACCTGGACCTACAGAGTCTGGGCGACCAGCACGGCGGACCCCGCCAAGTCAGACACAGTAATGGTTATCGTTACGCCGCTCGTGATCCCGCTGCAAATTACAACCACTTCCCTTCCGGAAGTGATGGCGGGCGCCGAGTATACAGAAACGCTGGCCGCCAGCGGCGGCAAGTCTCCCTACCACTGGAAGCTCACGAGCGGGACGCTTCCGCAGGGACTCTCTCTGGCGAGCACCGGAGTGCTCTCGGGCTCAACCGCACAGACCGGACCGTGCACTCTGACATTTCAGGTCACCGACTCTTCCTGGCCTGTACAGCTGACAGCGAGCCAGCAGTTTGTTTTGCAAGTAACCAGCTTGGTTGAAATCACCACTACACTGCTTCCCGAGATCATGGCGGGATCCGATTACGATGCCCCGATGGCCGGAGTAGGCGGCACCACGCCTTATCATTGGAGCATCAGCGCTGGAACGCTGCCCAAAGGAATTTCCCTGGGCAGCAGTACTGGCGACTTTATGGGTACGGCCTCGCAGACCGGCGAGTTCAGCTTCACGGTTAAGCTCACCGATTCGTCTTCCCCACCGCAGATCGTGAGCCAGGCTCTCTCCGTGACTGTCATTCCGGCACAAAGTACCGTTGCCGATTTCTACGTTGCGACCGATGGCAAGGACAGCTGGAGTGGCACGCTTTCCGCACCGAATTCCAAGGGCACCGACGGACCCTTTGCGACTATCGGGCGCGCGCAGTCAGCAGTGCAGGGCATCCTGCAGAATCCGAAAGGCCGCACCACGCCGATTCAGGTTATGGTGCGAGCCGGAACTTATTACGTGACGCAGCCCTTGTCGTTCACGACCGCCGACTCGGGGACTTCTACGCTGCAAGTGATTTGGGAGAACTATCCGAACGAAACTCCGGCCATCAGTGGCGGCCTGCAAGTCACCAACTGGACCCACGGCAGTGGCAACGAGTGGCAAACCACGCTGCCGTCTTCCGTGCAGTATTTTGAGCAATTGTTCTACAACGGCCAGCGGCGGCTGCGTCCGCGCCTGGGTGGCTCGCTGGGCACCTATTACCGCGTCGCGGCGACGATTTATTTGCCTGGTTCGGCCTCGGGTCCGGCACCCGATCCTAACTGCACGGTCTATATGTCCGGCCTGGGCTGGGAGTGCTTCGATCGCTTTCAGTACACGGCCACGGACCCGATTAGCGGCAGTTGGACGAATCTGAATTCACCGTATCCTCAAGGCGACATAGAACTCTATGACTTCGAGAAATGGACCGTCCCGAAATTGAGAATCAAATCCATCGATACGGCAACCAATATCATCTACCTGACCGGCCCAACCGATCAGCAAGATTTCTATCACGGATTCATGGTTGGACACCGCTATGTCGTCGAAAACATCAAAAATGAATTAACCCAGCCGGGACAATGGTTCGTCAATCGGTCGAGCACACCGTGGACACTGACTTATCTGGCCAACCCCGGCGAGAATCCGCCGACGGACACGGTGATCATTCCGCAGAGCACACAAGTGTTAGTGGCAACCGGGCTGCAATGGGTGACGTTCCAGGGGATCACCTTCGAGCATGATAATTGGACGGTTCCTGCGCTCGGATACGCATCCGTGAGCCAGGAGCCAACCATCCCGGCTGCAGTGGGCTGTTACAACTGCCAGAACGTAACCATGAACGGCGTAGTCGTCACGCAAACCTCGGGTGGCGCCATCGAGTTCTACACCACCAGCACCACGGCGACGACCGCGCACAATACCATTGAGAATTCGGCCTTGTACGATGTAGGCGTTTTCGGCATTCGCAACGGCTTGCTGGCCCAGTACACGGACACCGACAGCAACGTTGCGCAATTCGCGCTGGCCGAAAACAACGTGATCGCAGGCTACGGAAGGAACATCCCCAGCGGGATCGGAATTGAGCAGGGCGATGGACACGACAATACCTACACTCATAATGAGATCTACGACGGATACCACAGCGGCATCGAAGTCTGTAACCTGGGCTGTCCGCCGGGTTCGCAAAATTCACACGGCGCGTTCAACAATGTCAGCTCCTTCAATTACATCTATAACATTGGGCAAGGCATCACGGATGACATGGGCGGGGTTTACTACAACACCGATCCCAACGCGACCGGCAATCAGATCCTGAACAACAAAATACACGACGTCAGCGATGCTTCGGCGTTAGATGCGGATGGGTACGCAGGCCAGGGTATTTACCTGGACGAGAACACCTCCAGCACGCTGGTGGAGAACAACCTGGTCTACCGCACATCGGCAGTTGGTCAGGCGCAAACTTGCGGACCCCAATCCGCGGGCGTACCCAACACAATCAAGAACAACATCTTTGCCTACGGACGTTTGGGCGCCAAGCAGGAAGGTTGCGACCCACCAGCTGCGGGTGTCCTGCAATTTACCTTCACCAACAACTTAGTCTATTTCGATATGGGATATGTTCAGACGGGATATGCCTACTGCATGGGTGGACCGTGCACGGAAGTGCAGAAGTACTCCGACAACATGTACTGCTACGCGAAGGGTGTGGCCTGTGCGCTGCCTGCCAACCCGTTCTACACGACCGGATCGGCAGGCCGGTCGCAATCTACGTACTACGCGAGCCTCTCGGCCTGGCAGAGTGGCACGGGCGAGGATTCTGGAAGCATGGTACAGAATCCTGGCTTTGCGAATCCCGTTTACCCAGACGACGATTATTCGCTCGCCGAATCTCCTGGCGTGGGCTTCGTCGTCTTCAATCCGAATGAAGCAGGGCGGACTGACCCCGTGATTCCGCATCCAACGGTGCTGCCAATGTTCGTGACAGCTCCGTTCAATCCGGAGACGCAGTTCTAAATACTTGACGCAGTCAGCAGCGGATCCAATAAGTGGTCCGCTGCTTTTATTTATGCGTAGTTGAGGTGCCGGATTTTTCCAAAAGGATCGGCTTCGACCCAATCATGACGGCACCATTGCCGATGGGGAATTTGTCGCCCTTCAGATCGCGGTATTGCGAGAAATCGCCGCCGATTGCGTACTTCGAAGTTGCCTGCGTGTTATAGGAGTTCGCGGCATTCCACACGATTCTGGCTTGATAGCCGCCGGTACGAGAAATATCGCACGTCCAAACATCGTGATCGCCTGAACATGGCTTGGTGAAGCTCGCGCCGACCAGCCAGTTGTAAACCTGTCCGTAAGCCACGCCGGCTTTGTTGATGCCATTCCTCCCATCCCACATCCCTCCCCAGCCGCGCGCGTCGCCGCCGTTATCCCACATGAACCAGTAGGCGCGAGCCACGCCGCTGGAGGCTTGCAGAATCAGCCAGCGCGCCACATAGGCAGCCTGGGCATCCGGATCGGGGAGTTCTCCATTCGTGCCCCATCCTCCTTCTGTAGCCCAGAGAGGCTTGCCGGCCATGCCTCCCTTATCGAGCAGAGATCGCATGGTGGCAATTTTTCCGAGCAACGTGTCGGGGCACTCCGGTGTGCCGCCGCCCCGCGGACAACCGCTTCCCGCGAAAGTTTCGGGAAACGGCACAGGATTGATGTTCCAGGTACGAGCCGCGTAAGGATGGAAAGCTCCGGCGTCAGGATAGTCGTTGCTGTACTGCTTATAAGCGATCAGAAAATTTCTGGTCCACTCATCGTAGGAGCGGCTGTCGCCGTTTCCCTTCGTATCGCCGGAAGTAGCAGCGGAAATATCAGGAGTAAGCGTAGTGCAACTCCGGCATTGGTCCTTCACAATCTTCACCATGTCGGCACACATCTTTGCGCTCTGGGCGTAGGTTCCGACCCAAAAGCCATCCAGGTTCGGCTCGTTCCAACAGGAGAACGCCACGATGCGGCAACTCTTATTAGGGGCTGTCCCGGTGCAAACATGATTGAGCAGGCTGGTTACGAACTCCTTGAACTGGCAGTCCGTCGAGGTGACGCCCGCCAAAGGGCCTTGGCACGGCGCCATAGCCATAAGGTCTGCGGGAGGCGCGCAATCGGCCGAGTCGCGCCGTGGACCGCAGTCTTCGTGAGAACTGGCGGCGGCCCAGTCCGGAGTGCGGCTGAAGGTGTACATCACATCGACGCCGTGAGAGCGGGCTGCATCGAGCCAAACATCGAGGTTGTGCCAGTCGTAGCGGTTGCGGCCCGCGCCTTCCAGATGAAACCAGGTCGTCAGATTGCCCAGCATACGCAGGCTTCCGAACGGGACCTGAGGCCACGGCGTCCCAGGGCGATTGATGTGCATGCCAAAAAATGTGGGAGGGATCGGATTGGCTGCTGCATCGGACGGTTGTGAATCCGGCGGCGCTGTGACGCCTCCCGACACAGCTGGGACCGCAACCAGCAACAAGAACGTGGCAAGAAGATAAGGTGTTTTGTTCATACCGTTTCGGCAATTACATCTTACCGCCCGCGCGCCAGTTTTGGACGGGACAGAAAAAAGGGCAGCGTCCGCGAGGAACGCTGCCCTTTCTTCCCTCCGAATTGTGGCCTGCCTGCGGCGGGTCTTTCCGATCTATTCAGCTTATCCCGCTAGAATCCCGAGAGCGAAAGCGAGGTAGCTTCCTTACGCGGCCGCACCTGCGCCGACGGCTGGAACGGAGCTTTCGTCAGTAGAAAATTATCCATCAGCAGCGCATCAATGCCAGAGCAGGAGTAGCTCCGGATGGCATCGAGCGGGCTGACCACCAGCGGTTCGCCGAACAGGTTAAACGACGTATTCAGCAGCATGGGCGCCGGCGCCGATTCTCCGAAACGCTTCAGCAAATCCCACAGCTCTGGGTTGCTCTGCTTCTTTACCGTATGCAAGCGAACCAATCCGCCCGGCAGCACAAAACCTTCAGGCAGGCCCTCCACACCCGGGCGAACCCGCGCCAGAGAGTTCATTGACTCGCAAAGCTGGGAGCACTCGAAAAAGCGCGATGCGTCTTCCTCCGGAACCGAGACGGCGAAGGGACGGAACCATTCGCGGTGCTTGATGAAGTCGTTGAGATTCTCTTTGACGTAGGGCGCCCAAGGCGAAGCCAGAACGCTGCGATTGCCCAGAGCGCGCGGTCCAAATTCGGCAGCGCCCTGAAACCAGCCAATGATTTTCCCCGCCAGCAGAAGCTGCACGGCGTTCTCGGCCTGGCGATCTTTCATGATCTGAAACGAGAAGCGAGCCTTGCAGTTATCGAGAACATCTTTGATCTGGTGCCGGGAGTAGGCCGGCCCCCAATAGGCGTCCAGGCTAACAGGCTTGCGCGGCGCGTGCTGCACCTGATGCTGAAGGTGGAGCGCTGCGCCGAGAGCGCAACCCGCATTGCCCGGAGCAGGCGGCACGAACACGCAGTTCAGCCCCAAGTTCTGCTCTAGTCCGGCCACCATCAAGCTGTTCTGGAACAATCCGCCGCCCAGGCAAACTTCTTTGACTCCCTCTTGCCGGCGCAGCGTGTCAATGATTTCGGTGACCTTTTCGGTGCAAACCTGCTGCACCGTGGCGGCCAGGGCGCGGCGTTGTTCGTCGCTCCACTCGGTTCGATTTTTCGGGAGGCGTAGTTTGTTCCAGAACTTGGCCGAGAGAACGAAGCGTCCGCCCACTCCGTGATCGAGATATCTTGAATCCAGCCGAACCGAGCCCGCACCGGACTTCCGCAAGATTTCATGAAACACTTCGCGATAGAGCGGCTCTCCTTCAAGGCTCAACCATTGCGTCTTGTGCTCTTCTACATGGGGAACGAAGCCGAGAATTTCCGTGACCTGCGAATACAGCCAGGCGAGCGAATGAGGATACGGGATGTTGCGCAGCACGCGAATGCGCGTGCCTTCCCCGAGGGCGAGCAAGCCGGAGCGGCCGTCGCCTTCTTCATCCATGGTGACAATGAGACTGCGTTCAAATGGCGAAAGAAAGAAGGCGCTGGCCGCATGGCAGAGATGATGCTCGACGTTGACGATCCGCGACGACGGAGCGCCACCCTGGTGGCGCAGCACCCGGTGATGGCCCAGTTCCCTGGCCAATCGGCCGACCTCACCCACCTGGCAGTAAGCGGCGGCGATGGGAGAAAACGGCGATACTTTCGCGCCGGCTGCGGAACGCCGCGTCCATCCCCGGAACGGGCAGCTGGCGACCACCACGTGGTCCAGATCCTTCCAGTTGACTGAGGCCTGTTTCAGACAAAACTCAATCGCCGCAGCGGGGAGTCCCCGGGTGCTTTTCGAACGGGAAAGTTTTCCCTCCTCAACGACGGCGCGAATCGTGCCGTCTTCGAGTAAAGCTGCGGAGGTATCGTGGGTGAAAGCGGATAAACCTAAGATGCGCATGGCTGGATTTTCCCGGCTGAATTCGTTCCCGAAGCCCGATCGACGAGCGCGACCGACCGCGAGGGTGCTCCGCTCAATCCTGAATTCTGGAAATGTTCTGGAAATTCTACCGGAAGATGATTGGGGAAAGCTAGCTAATCGCCATCGCCCACGGCCACCGGCTTGGCGTTCAACCGGCGCAGCAGCGGGCTATTCTGCGACATAAACTCGATATGGCCGCACTTGGCGCACTCCAAAACAACATTGGCGCCGGCAGAGCCGTAGGGAAGGAACGTAAACTTCGTAAAGGCATAGCTGTCGATCTCATTATGGCAACGCAGGCACTGCACCCCTCCCGCGCTGGCCGCGGGCTTTTTCTCTGCCTGCGAAGAACTGCGGCTGGTTTTTTCGCCACTCATACGAGCTTCCCTTCCATAGACTCTACCTCAGAGTAGCCCAGCCTCGCCAGTATATTGCCTGCGTACTGTTGCACAAGTTGAGACTGCTCCTCGGTAAACACTTCGCGCCAGCCGCCAGCGGAACCGCTGCAAATGAACTTTCCTTTCGCGGAAGCGCGCTGCGGATTAGCTTTTTCCTTTTGGCGCATTTTGTCCATCGAATTGTTGGCAATTGCCGCACGGATCTTCGCCGCCTGCACCGGCACACCCAGAAAGTCTACAATCCGCGAAAGCTCTTGCTCGGAGTTGCTCTTCAATTCTTCAAAACAAACCAGCAAGACTTCAGAGCGTCCGCTGTCGGCCGCGTCCGTCCAAGAAATCGCGTGATTGGACCAGGAACCGAAGGGATTTACTTCGCCACGCAGGAAGTGTTGCAGATAACCATCGAAATCGCTACCCGCGAGTCCCAGCGCCTTCTGGTACGCGAACTCGGAAAGCGCAACGTCGCGGGGATCGCGCGCAAGGTAGATCGCCTTTTTGTATTCCGCGCGGAAGGGTTCATGGGTCTTGACGAGCCGTCCTCCGGCGGGCAGCACTGGAACCGCGGATTGATGCTTGCCGACATCGGGAATCATCTCGTTGGTATTGGAAAATCCGGAAGACTGCCCTGCCAAAATTTCCAGCAGCATGAACCGCAGCCAGGTACTTCCAGATCGCGGGTAGGAACCAACAAAAACGTCGGAAATCTTAAAACCGCGATGGCGCACCCAGACTAACGGAGCGCGGGCCGGCGTCTTAGCGAGGCTGTAACGAAGTTTGCGCAGGACAGGCATGAGATATTTTTCCCGGAATTCTAGCCGCGGGTTGAAACCTCCGATAGAGCCGCGGGTTCTTTTGCGATCGCATCCTTTGCGGCTTCAGGGCTGCGGCTTATTGACTTCGCCGAGCGGTAGCGGCGCAACAGCGAAATGGGCGCATAACAATAGACCAGCGAAGTGAACTGATCGAACGCGCGCAAACCCCGGAACAAGACCTCGTCCCAGCTTCGCTCGAGCAGACCGGGCTTGAGACCATTCCCTGTCGGCATTTTGGGATACAGCGGCCAATTGCCGCCGTACTCTTGCTGCCAGTAAGAAACGTACCGATCGATCTTGCTTTTCAGCGGCACCGGCAAAACGTCATCGCAATCTTTGCATGCCTTGGCTCCGATCGTCTTGCTCTTCACTCCGGCGTGATGATCCGCATCGTAAATAGCGGAGCGGTCGGCACCCTTAAGCGAGGCCATCCGCGGGTCGAAGGGTATCTGAAGGAAGCTGCAAATCCCTGCTAGCACCCGCTCCGGTTCCTCGATCATTTCCTCATACTGGACCTGATGAAGCGGGACGCCGCGGCCGACCAGAGCTTCGCACTCGCTCTTGAGCCGGCGCGTGCCGATCAGAGCGCGGTGCGTGATCCCCCGCTTGGCGAAGAACGAAGACCCGGCTTGGGCAGCACGGATAATGCTGCGGCAAATGTCGGCAGGATCTCTCCAGATCACCACGAAGCGGGCGTTTGGAAACTCCCGCGACAGCCACTGCAACGAATCGTAATAGTTGGGTGACTTTTCGCCGTAGATCGCCCCACCGGCATATTGTTTCCAGACGATCTCCACGGCGCTCGGCAGATCGGAAACGCTGTGCGGGATCTGCTGGGCGTCGATGCCATGACGGGTGAGAGCGGAGTTCCAAAACTCCCATCTTTCCAGCCAGTCCGCTTTACTGCCGGCATCAGTGAAAAGCTGCCGCAGCAGCGGTAGATCGGCCTCATACATGAGGGCGATCCCCGGATGCTGGTTCAGCAGCGTGTACAACAACGACGTGCCGGAACGCCACAGGCCGACAACAAAGACTGGGCCCGGAGCTGCATCAATAGTCATGGGCAAATTCTCTTTCTTGTTTTTCAATTTGCCCCCTCAGTCGGCACCGACGGTTTCTTCTTTCCGGGAAGACTGCCGGACCTGCGAGTTGATCCAAGCGTAAGTAACGGCGAGTCCCTGCCGGAGCAGGATGGAAGGTTCCCAACCTAGTTCCTTGCGCAGGCGCGTGTTGTCGCTGTTGCGGCCACGCACACCTTGAGGACCGGTCAGATTGTGGCGCTTCGTGATCCGCTTGCGTGCGATTCCGGCGATCATATCGACCAGACCGTTAATCGTTACCAGTTCATCGGTGCCCAGGTTCAGGGCATCGCGGCAATCCGAGGCCATGATGCGGGTCAGTCCTTCCACGCAGTCATCTACATACATGAAGGAGCGCGTTTGCTCGCCATCGCCCCAGACTTCGATCTCGTCATGGTCGCGCGCGAGGGCAACTTTGCGGCTGATCGCGGCCGGAGCCTTTTCCTTGCCGCCATCGTAGGTGCCGAGAGGACCGTAAACGTTGTGGAAGCGCACGATGCGGGTTTCAAAGCCGTAGTCCTTGTAGTAGTAACGGCAGAGTTCCTCGGCGAAGAGTTTTTCCCAGCCGTAACCCGGTTCGGGATCGGCGGGAAACGCATCTTCCTCGGTCAGCGGCTTCACTTCGGGATCTTTCTGCTTCGACTGGTTGTAGACGCAAGCGGAAGAGGAGAACAGGAAGCGTTTGACGCCATTCTGGCGGCTGGCTTCAAGCATGTGGGCATTGATCAAAATGTTGTTGCGGCTGATATCGGCGTGGTTGGCGGTAATGTAGCCGATTCCGCCCATATCGGCGGCAAGGTTGTAAACCTCATCGATGCCGCCACGCGTGGCGAGCAAGCAGCTTTCCACCTTGCGCAGATCGAGAATCTCCATCTCATCGGCGGCGCTGTTTTCATATTCCGGATACTTGATATCCGCCCCGCGCACCCAGTGGCCATCCTTCTTCAGCCTTTTCACCAAGTGATGGCCAATGAAGCCCCCCGCTCCAGTTACCAGTATCCGTTTTTGCTTGCTCATATCTTGTTTCGTCTCCTGAAATGATTTAAGGGTCTACAGCGATTTTTTCTGGTGAAGCCGGCCAAGGGGGAACCGAACCAGCCAGATGTTTCTTATCCAAAAATTCGCGGAGCCAGATGCTCCAGGCAAACTGCCCAGACAAATTTCGAACCATTCACGACGTATCGCGACCACAGCCGCTTGGGTTCCGCGCACAAACGAAATAGCCACTCCAGCCCGTTCTCTCGCATCCAGGCCGGGGCCTGCGTCAAGCGGCCTGTGTTGAGATCAAAGGCTGCGCCCACTCCCAGCATGACGGGAACGCGCAGGGTGTCGCGATGGGCGAACATCCACTGCTCCTGCTTCGGCGTGCTCAGCCCAACCCAGAGAACATCAGGAGCGGCCGCCTCTACGATGCTTTGTACTTCCTTTTCTTCCTTATCGGTAAGAGGACGAAATGGCGGACAATACGTTCCGGCAATTTGAATGCCGTAACGTTCATGCTCGACACGGGCGAGGTGATCCGCAACGCCCGGTGCACCGCCGTAAAAGAAGTGCCGGTACTTGGGACCAGTCTCGCGGCAGAATGTTTCCATCAGCTCCGGACCGTAGACGCGGCGCTTCATTTTGCTGTGTCCTTGCCACCGGCCCAGCCACACCAGCGGCATGCCATCGGCAACCACCAGATCGGCGGAGTCGAGCACCTGGCTGAAGTGAGAATTTTCCCGCGCCTCCGATACGCCATGCATGCCAGTGACGGCAACGTAGCGCGCCGGACCACGCTCCTGAATCCAGGATTCCAGCACTTGAATTGCGTCTGGAATCTGAACCTCGTTCACGCGGACCCCCAGCACGCGAAAGCTGGGTATCTGGTTTCTAGGATCCAGCACCGCTTCAGGCGACACTCTGCAGTTCTCCTCTGGCAACGGTTCGTTGCCCAACTCCAAACCGAATCGTTAGTTGGAAGACGGTTTTTCGATGATGAAGTTTTCCAGCACCAGGGCGTCCATCTCGCTCTTTTCGAATGTGTTGAAGGCATTGGCCGGAGTATTCACGATCGGCTCGCCCTTCAAGTTGAACGAGGTATTCATCACCACTGGAACGCCCGTGGCTTGTCCGAACTTCTCGATCATCTTGTAGTAGCGCGGGCTCTGCGCCTTGAAGACCGTCTGCAAGCGTCCCGTGCCATCCACGTGAGTGATGGCGGGCAGAGTTTTCTTCTGCTCTTCCCGCACCGGCACGACGTAGAGCATGTAGCGCGCCGGCGACATATTCATCGCGTTGGGAAGATCGAAGTACTTCTCGGCGCTCTCCGCAAGAACCGACGGGGCAAACGGACGATAAGGTTCGCGGAACTTGATCTTCGTGTTCACGATGTCCTTCATGTCCGGATTTCGCGGGTCGGCAAGAATCGACCGGCTTCCCAAGGCACGCGGACCCCATTCAAAGCGTCCTTGCGCCCATCCGATTACCTTTGCGTTGGTCAGATGGTTCACCACTGCATCGAGCAGCTTATCTTCGTCGTCGTAGCGCTGATGCGGAATCTTGTTCTGCGTCAAGAAATCTGCGATTTCAGAATCCGAGTTTTCCCGGCCCCAGAAGGCATGATCCATTTGGAAGTTACGCGGCTTGCCTAACAGTGTGTTGTAGGCCCACAACGCCGCTCCCAAAGCACCGCCGCCGTCGCCAGCCGCGGGTTGCACGTACATATTCTCGAACCCTGACTCTTTCAGGATTCGGGTGTTGGCCACGCTGTTCAGCGCCACACCGCCTGCCATACAGAGGTTTTTCATTCCCGTGGTCTTGTGCAGATGCGTTGCCATGCCCACCATTATGTCTTCCGTCACCTTCTGAATGCTGGAAGCGATGTCAGCATAGTGCTTGTTCAACTTCGACATCTCCTGGAAGTTTCCCGGCGGCGTTCCAAAATATTTAGGAAAGCCAGTCTCCTCCGTAAAGAAGAGCATTTTTGATGGGCGAGGGTCGCCGAACAGAGCCGCGAACTTGCTGCTGTAAGTTTTTTCGGTGGAGTGATGGAAACTGAAGTAATCCATGTTCAGCGAGAAAGAACCATCCCTGTTCAACTGGATCAACTTCCAGACTTTGTCCACATACTTGGGCTCGCCATAGGGCGCCATGCCCATTACTTTGTATTCGCCCTCGTTCACTTCGAAGCCCAGGAAAGCGGTAAACGCGCTGTAGAGCAGGCCCAGCGAGTGCGGGAATTCGATCTGCTTATTTATTTTGAGATCATTGCCTTTGCCGATGCCGTGGGTGGCCGTCACCCACTCGCCGACGCCGTCTACGGTAAGAACTGCCGACTCCTCAAAAGGCGAGCACAAGTAAGCGCTGGCCGCGTGCGACAAGTGGTGCTCGCTGAACAGAATTTTGTCCTTACTGATTCCCAGTTCGTTCTGCAATGTGGTCGCGACCCAGAGCTTGTCGATCATCCAGGTGATCATGGACTCGCGGAAGACCTTCCAGGACTTTGGATAGGTCTGGAGAACCATCATCAGGATGCGGTCCAGCTTGCGGAACGGCTTCTCAAAGAACACGACGTAGTCGAGATCCTGGCCGGTGATGCCCGCCTCATCCAGGCAGAACTTGATGGCCTGCTTGGGAAAGTCGAAGTCGTGTTTTTTTCGGGTGAAGCGCTCTTCTTCCGCCGCCGCCAGCAGTGCTCCGTCTTTGAGCAGCACCGCCGCCGCGTCGTGGTAGTAACAACTAACCCCTAGTATGTACATTACACTCCTCTTTGTTTGGTACCCAGGTTGGTGCTTGGTTCGGTCCGTTTCTTACTGCTTGTGCGCCCACTCCATGTCGTAGGCCTCTTCAGGATGGTCCAGCCACGTGTCGGGGAGTTTCTTGATTCGCAGGGGATCGCTAAACCATCGTGCCGCCAGTCCAAAGGGCAGCATCAACACTGCATAAAAAATCGTTAGCAGCACTCGAGCCTGGAAGTTGCCCACCTTCTTGCCAAATGCCTTCCATGCCTCCCACGCCCGTTTCAACATGTTCCACATTGCTTGCTTGCGCTCCTTTGGTAAAGTCTCTTACGTCCTAGTGCCGGGTGCTAGTACTTGGCGGTTGCAGGGACTAAGCTCCAGCCCGGCGCTTGCTTTTCCTCGATCTGGCTGACCTCCTGCAACAACCTTTCGCTCACGAAGACCAGCGCGAAAAGCATGGTGAACGTGGCATCCGGGCGGCTGCCAAAGGCTCGGCTTACCATGCCATTGATCAAGATATTCACGTAGACGGCGAAACATCCAGCCGCCATGGGAAGCGACGCCTTCCGCATTACCAGGATGAGGTTGCGGATGATCACTGCGTGCATCACCACCATGGTAAAAAGTCCGACCAGGCCGTTGTTGTACAAAACCTCAAGAAAGCCGTTATGCAAGTGCCCAGGCTGCCAAGCCACGCTGATCTTGTAGGCCAGAAAGCGGGACGACATAAAACCCCGACCTAGGAACATGCGCTGCTTGATGAGCTGCCATCCTGCCGACCACACATCCGTACGGCCCGTCACCGTTCCCGCCTGATCGGTTCCAAGGTAGGAGGTAATGTATGAAGCAAGCCCGGGCGACAGAACCATCAAAAGAGCTCCCGCCACCAGCAAGCCCAGCAGGAACCAGACCGCCGACTTGAACTTGCCCTGCCAGATGAAAAAGACCAGGCCAGCGAATACGCACGCCGCAATCCCAGCTTTACCGGCCGACAGGATCATGATCAACATTCCAAACCCGGCAAAGAGCAGCGGTCCCGCGCGGCGATCAGGCCGCAGAAGAGCCAAGGACAGCAGCACAAGAATTCCTGCGTCCGCGGCCAGCATCGTGGGCGCTGTGCCTACGTCGAACAGACGTCCGGTGGCGAGAACCGAAGGATCTGCCATCAGCCGGAGGCAAGGCATAAAAAGCAGAAAGGCAAATCCCCACTGGCTGACCATCAGGAACGCTCTTAGGTCCTCAGAATTCTTTATCTCTTGATTGCAGGCCGCTAACAGTGCGATCGCTAGAAACAGCTTGATAATCCAACCGAGCGAAAACAGCGGTTGCTCGGCATACGCGCACGACAAGAAACAGACCACGCCAAACCAAGCAACCCATTTATAGGACCCGGCAAAGATCTTTCGCAGGTACTGTGGGTTCTTCACCGAGTAAAGAAAAAACGCAAAGATGATAAAAACCCAGATCATGGCTTCCGAGTACGCTCCGGTTGTAACCTGGCCACTTTCGGCGTCTTCGGTCATGTAGGAAAAAAACGCTTCCGAAGCCAGCAGCACCCACCACAGAGCGAACACCAGGTTCCGGCTCCGGGACGCGCCCGAGACGCCCCAGACGATGCAGAGCAATGCGAAGAAGCCGACGCCCGCAACCATGATCTCAATGGCCTGATCCGAAACCAATGCGTAGAAAAGCGTCATGGCACTCGCCGTGGCCACGCACAGAACGGCAATCCACAGTCCGGAACGCAAGCGCGTATGGGGCTTGCGTTCTCCCAGGCCCTGCTCTTTCAGACCCTGCTCTTTCAGACCAGGGTTCGATTGCCTTGCCGGATTTAGAAGAGTCTCACTCATCGATTCTCGAAAGCCTTCGCGGTCATCCCTGCTGGACGCTGTACTCTAGAACAGCGTGTAGATGAAGGGCGCAATGGCTGAGCTCTGTCCAAGGATAATGAGCGCTCCGATCAGGAACAAGCTCACGACCATCGGCACCAGCCACCACCGTTTATTGCGCATGAAGAACGAGAGCAGTTCACCGGCAACACCCATGTTCCGCACACCGTTCCGAATGAATTTCATGACTTCTCCTCCACGGGGAACGGGCGCTCATCAGGCCCCGTTCTAAATTTTACGTTGGATTCGTTTCCAGTTCTTACTGAACTGGACGAACACAGTTACTTCCGGATGTTATTCAAGTTCCCCGAGCGCTTGCCTACTGTTTATGCGCCCACTCCATGTCATAGGCTTCGTCGGGATGGTCGAGCCACGCGTCGGGCAGCTTCTTGATGCGCAGAGGATCGCTAAACCATCGGGCCGCCAGTCCAAACGGAAGCATCAGGACCGCATAGAAAATCGTCAGCAAAACCCGAGCCTGGAAGTTGCCGACTTTCTTGCCAAAAGCCTTCCACGCTTCCCACGCCCGCTTCAACATATTCCACATTTTGATCAGTGCTCCTCAGTCTATCTAGTGAGTCGTAACGCTGGAAGGCGAAGTGGCGGGAGTGGAAGACTTTGCCACGTTCACGCCCGGCACCTGGCAAGCTTCGTTGTAAACCGGAAGCTGCCGAATTGTGTTGTAGAGTTCTTCCGCAATTATTTTGTGGCCAGCCACCGTCGGGTGCGCGGGATCCATGTACATTGCGTTCTGATCTTTATGGCGCAGAACCTCGATCATGTTGACCACGGGGACATGCTCGGCCTGTGCGAAGACCAACATCGCCCTCTGGAACGGATGCATGTCGCTGTCCTTGGTCAACCCGTCGCCACCGAGGACCAACAGAACCAACTGCGAATGGTGCGCCTGGGCTAACTGTAGACTCTCTTTGAGGCTGGCATTGAACCCATCCACGTCGAGGTCGCCGTTGCCCTCAATCGTAGACAGCGAACCCTGCATCAGGACGTGGCGGAGCTTGTAGTACGCGATTTCCCGAAAGAGGTCTTCAATAAAGAAGTTGTAGATCGCGCTGCGCCGCACAATCGATTTGAACTCCACTCGCCGCAGGAACTGTTTGCGCGCCTCGCCCTGCAACTTGGGAAGGTTTTCGAAATTCGTATTGAAACTGTAAGACCGGATCACGACATCTGGCTGAAACGTGGGATCTTCGATGACCAGCTTTAGCTTTTCTTCTACCAGAGAGTTGGGATAGGCATTCACTCCGGCGGAAACGACTTGAAATTGTTCTCGATTGCATCCGCTGGCGCCGAGCATTTTCTCCAACTGCGCGCTGTAATGCGAGTTGTCGTCCATGCCCCAGCCCTGAGTGGTCGAGTCCCCGAAGGCGATGACGCGGAATTGATCTTTCTCCTTGGGCTTCAAGTCAGTGGCGTAGCGAAAACCTTGATGGTTGATGGTGATGGGGAGATGATTCACCACCGTAAGTGTGCGGCCCGGTTCCGGCACCCACAGCAGCCGCTCGTCTGGCCGGTAGTTGGTGAAAGAACCGTAACCGAACAAACGCAGTCCTAGTTCCAAAGCTACGCAAATCCCCAAGAACCAGCCGGCGCCTCTCCAGAAACCACCGCGCTTTTTCGTCCCCGTACTCATTCACGTGCTCCCGTTGAGATCGATATACGTGCTCAAGCCTCCCGCAAGCCTCTCAGCCAGATGGACATAGTTGTCCACTTACTGGCTGGCCGCTTAGAACATGGTGTAGATGAAGGGCGCGAGGGACGAACTCTGCGCAACGACAATCAGCGCTCCCAACAGGAACAGTGTCAACAGGATGGGCAACAGCCACCAGCGCTTATTTCTTCCGAAGAAATGGAGCAATTCCCCGGCAGTCTGCATGTTCCGGACTGTGGTGCGAACGAATTTCATGAAGTCTCCTTTGAGATCGATATGATTTCGGAAATCAAACTCTAGTGAACCAAAGCACCCGGCGCGGGAAGCCATTGGTGGCGCTGCAAAAGATCGATCATTGCCCCGGCCGCCACTTGATGGCCCATAGCGCTGAAATGCGGATCGCAGGTCAACGAGAAATACGGCCACTGCAACCGATGCTGATCGCGATACGCCTGCATGTAAGGCGTCAGAAACTCCAGCGTAATCTTTTGCCGGTCCGCGATCTGTTTGAGTCGCTGGTCCAGCCTGGCCGGCGCCAGTTCCTTTGGCAGCGGCCCGAATTGCTTGGTAAGCCGTTGCCGCCAGTCAGGGTCAATGTCAGTAAAATTTGTCCACGGAACCACGACAAATGTCGCGCCGTCGGCCTCGACCGTGTCCCGCATGCGGGCCATCACCTTCTCAGTAACCAGCCAAGCCTGCTGCCATTCCGCATCGAGCGGATCATCCGAATAGCTTCCAAAGTAAACGGGCATGCCGTGCCATTGATAAAGCGGCAGGTCTGCCCTGTACCAGACGCGCTCGACATAGTAGGCCAGGTACGAATGCCGCTCCAGAAATGTAACCAGCCCATTCAGCGGCCGGCTCTCGACCGGCTGAAACACCAACTGCCCGTTTGCGTCCAAATTGTAATACGGGCAATACCAGGTATGAATCCCGTAAGACTTGGGCTGCAGCGTGGACGAATTGTTCATCACATCGTTATCGGAGACGGTCAGCAGAACCAGGTCGGGATGGAACTGCCGGATTCGCTCCTTGTACATGATAAGTTCCTGGGTCGTCCCAATGCCTTCGATCCCGAAATTCAGCACTTCCACATTGCGATATCCCTGCTGCTGCAGGAGCTTCTCCATCTGGATGTTCATGACCTGATCGGGGTTCACATGAACGCCTTCCACCACCGAGTCGCCAACCAGGGCAACGCGAAATTCGCCGGGAGGCTTTGCCAGAGTGCGGTCGCGGTCGCGAAATCCCCAGCGATTGGTCTCGACTTCGCCGGTAAAACAACCCCGGCTGTGCGTGACCTTCATATTGGGAATGAGGGAAACGCCAAGCTGGGAATCATATTGGCGAAAAGGAGCGCTACGAAACTTTCCCAGTGGGAGAACCCGCAGGGCAACTTCTCCCAACAGCGCGAGCGTTACGATCATGAACAGCGCGTATGCCAAGCCAAATAAAAGCCGCTTGTACCATGGCAAACGCACTTCCTGGGGAGCCGAGTTTTGGATTGTGCTGGCCTCTACTGTCACGCGGCTCCTGAGCCTCTCAGGACCGCGGGAATAGTTTTGACCAGAATTTCCAGATCAAGCTTTAGCGACCACTTGTCGATGTACTGCAAATCCAGCTCCATCCATTGTTCGAAAGAAATCGAGCTTCTTCCTCCGATCTGCCAGAGGCAGGTAATGCCCGGGCGGACGCTGAAGCGCCGGCGCTGCCAGTCCTCGTTGAAGCCTTCGTAATCGCGGATGGGCAAAGGCCGCGGCCCGACTAAACTCATATCGCCCTTCAGCACGTTGAACAACTGCGGCAGTTCGTCGATGCTGGCCTTGCGCAGAATGCGGCCCAGCGGCGTGACGCGAGGATCGTTCTTGATCTTGAAGACCGGGCCCGTCACTTCGTTCAGATGCTCGACTTCCTTCATGCGTTTTTCCGCATCCACCACCATGGTTCGGAACTTGTATATGCCGAAGTGCCGCTTGTTCAGGCCCAGCCTCTTCTGCACGAAAACCGCGGGCCCCGCGAAGTGAGCCTGATGAGCACGGCGGTTAACGCCAACAGCGGCAGAAGAAGGATAATCATGCCCAGCGAAGCAACGATATCGACCACGCGTTTGAACACGACGGGCCAGCCCTGGAGGCTGCCCGTGTAATGCGTAATCAGCGAGTCACCGGCGAATTCCTCCGCCTGCGATCGCGCTTTCTTGAGGTCGAACAGGTTGGAAATGAAGCGGATGACGATTCCCTGCTCCTCGCACAGAGTTGCAATGTCGGAGGCCCGCGAGTGGAACGAGCGCATGGGCAAAGTGACGACCACTTCATCCACCACGTTGGCCCGCAGAAACGCGGGTAGCCCCTCGAAGTTGCAGGCCAGATCAAATCCGGCTTGCCGGAATTCGGTCAGTCCCGACCAGTCCTGGTCCACAAAGCCGATTACGCGATAACCCAGAGCCGGATTCTGCCGCATCTTCTCCGCGAACTGAATCGCCCGCGCGTTCGTGCCAACGATCAGCATGTCCCGCAGATTCCTGCCATGGATGCGAACTCGCTTGAGCAGGCTTCGCATGGCCATGCGGCTGAAAATCGTTGCCGCCGTACTCGTCAGCCAGAAGATTCCCAGGAACTCCGGCATGATCAAACTAATGTGAAACGCAAAATGCGCACAAAAGAGCAGGAACGTTCCCAGCGTTGTGGCCTTGAGGGTATCGGCCAACTCGTCCCAACGGCCCGCCAGCCGCCGTGAAGCATACATCCCAAAAGAAGAAAAGATCAGATGCCATACCAGCAGCAGCAGCGAAAAGGTTACAAAGTTCTGAATCTTGACCCGCAAAGCAAGAAATTCGGTTACCGATACTGTAGCCCTTTGGGAGACCACGACCGCGGCCAATCCAAATGAAGCCACCATCAGGACCAGGTCGAACAGCTTCATCGAGTTCAACAGGAACTGCCGCCGAACATTACCCACGGAGAAACTCCTTGGAAAAAAGCGATGTCGAACGTGGCAGAAACAAAAACAGGGGAGAATCTCGGACTTCGGTTATTGCTGTGCGTATCGGAGGAGCAGAGCCGCTTGCAGTCGGCGGCTCGTTTACTCCCGGCTTCTTTGACCGGACGGTTTCGTGCGGTCTGACAATGCTTCGGTTACAAGCCGGCTGGACTTTTGCAGTTGGTGCACGATCTGTTCCATGTAAGCTCTGGCTTCCGCCGGACTCAGATGCGAGCCGTTGTTGCTCCCATGGAAACGGTCGGCCACAGGCGGAACAAACGCCGGAGAGCTGTCATAAACTTGCGCTGCCCCTGGCCCGAACTCCGCCGGCCCGCGCACCGCCTTCGAGGTATGCCGGGTGATGTCGAGGTCGCTGATCACTTCCTCGACAATCGCCGCGTCCATTACCTTCTGCTGCAGGGCACAACCTAAAGACATCGAGTTGAAGCACAGACTATTGATGTTTCTCGGAATGCCTGCGGCAAACTCGGTGATTCTGGCCAGCGCAGCCGGGCTGAATAGGGGTTCGCCCCGGTGTCCGGCAACGCGCAGACGGTGTTGAATGTACTTATTGGTCTCCTCGAAAGACAAGGGCTGCAATCCGCTGACCAGCGAAACCCGCTGGCGGAGTTGCGCCATGCGCGGGTTGGCCAACTTGTCGGCAAGTTCCGGCTGGCCGGCCAGCACGATCTGCATCAACTTGGCCCGCGGGGTCTCAAAATCCGAAAGCAGCCGGACCGTCTCCAGCACCGATGGATCCAGATTCTGCGCTTCATCGATCACTACGATAAAGCGGTTGCCGGCGCGAGCTTCCTGCAGCAGGCGTTTGTTGAACTCCTCGTGCATGCGCACAAAATCCTGGTCGTCCGAACCGTATCCTAGTTCGGCCAGCAGGAACCGCATGAATTCGCGGGAGTTGCACTGGGTTTGGAAGAGAAACGCGGTGCGCGCCGAGGTACGAAACTTCTCCAGCAGATGGAACAGGAGGGTGGTCTTGCCCATGCCCGGAGCGGCGATCAAGGCCAGGAAACCAAGGCCGCTCTCGATGCCGTAAACCAGCGAAGCTAGAGCCTCGCGATGAGCCGGGCTTAGATATAGGAAGCGTGGGTCTGGCGTAACCCCGAATGGCTGTTCCCGGAGACCGTAGTAGTTCAAAAACATTCCCAGAGTCCTCTTTCCTTACGCCCGAGCGAGCTTACTGCGGTCCTTCTCCGACACTATGCGAATTGTAGGCCTCTTCCACTTGCATCTCATTCGGTGTTCCATTCCTGCGGGTACCGTTGCCCTTGCCGGCGCCACCGGCACGATCCATCTTGCGATTCGCGCTCAAGGGTACTGCGGCAAGCACGGGAATGTTCAATTCGGATAGAACCTCAGACGGGGTCCGGAATGACGAATCAAGGTACTCTTTGGTGAACACCAATCCAGCGCTCACCATCCCCGCCATCAATACGCCTACCAGCCCGAACATGACGGGTGAGCGGGTCGGCGAGAGCGGCACGGTAGGCTGTTGCACCATCCCAATGTTAAGGATGCGAGTCTGATCGAGCGCATCGGCAATGCGGGCTTCCTCCCGCTTGTGCAGGTAAAGAAGATAATTGTCTTCGTTGGCCTTGGCGGTCCGGAGCAGATCCTGCTGGACGAAACCGTTCACCTCGAGTTGGTGGGCCCTACCCTGGTAAACACCGACGATCGCCTGCGTGGCAGTGGCCCGCGCTTGCAGCGCGCTGTAATCGGACTTGGCCTTGGCCAGCTCTTCGTTGATCCAGGCATAAGTCGGGTTGCGGTCGGTGGTCTGTTCCTTCAGGGGTTTGCTTTCTTCCGCCGTAATTGCCGTGTGCGTGTCGGCAATCTGTTTGTCGACTTCCAGCACCAAGCGGTATCCCGGCTGGAATTTGGTCAGCAGTTCCGTGCGTTTCAGCTCCAGGGTCAACAATGCGGTCTTCAGTTGCTGCAGCACGGCGCCGTTGTCGGTCTCGCGCATCTGCGTGGTCAGGCGGTCGGGGGTTATGCCCGCCTGCTTCTGAAGTTCCAAGATTTTCTGCTCGGTGGCCGACATCTCGGCGCGCGTCTGTTCCAGGGCGGCGCTGAAGTCGTTGAGCTTCTGCAACGTCATGTCCCGCGAAATTTGGGGAGCCACGCCGCTCTGTTCCTGGGAGAACTTCTTCAATTGCTCTTCGGCTTGATCCAGATCATGCTTATATCGGTCTGTCTCTTCCTCAAAAAACTTCAACTGGCCGGGCGGCCGGTTCACCGCTACGTGCTTCTCAACGTAGGCACTGATCACATTGTTTAGAACTTTCGCCGCCAACTTGGCATCGTGCGCCGAGTACGTGATCTGAACGACGTTGGTCTTCTTCAAGGGCTCAACTCTGAGCGTGCCCTTCATCTTATCGACCGCTTTAGCGATCTTCTGGTCGTCGCTCTCGGCAAACAGGGATGACAAGAGAGTCTTCCGCTTGTCCAGGCCTGAATCGATCACGGCCTTCCGCAAAACATCCTCGCTCAGGACCAACTGGGCTTCGGAGTTCAGCTCTTCTTCGGTTACTTCACCCACCACCTGCGTCGGATCGTTTTTCTCGGCCGTGACTACGGGATCGACGCGTTCGCGTTTCACCACAATCTGCGCCGTCAACTCGTAGGTTGCCGGCAGCAGAAGAACGGCGGCCAACGTACCCAGCAAGATGCCAACGAAGCAAAGCAGGAAAGCCCGCTTGTGGCGAAATCCGATGGCCAGCAGATCCCGGAGCGTGAAGCCGAAGCTGCTTGCGCTCTGGGCCTGCGTAAAATCCTGGTCTCTCATATCTGTCTCCTGTGGGTCTTGACGATCCAAGGGGGAACGGCGAAAACAACTAGCTAGGGCGCCATTATCGCAGCATTCGCACCCAGTCCGGTGTAGGGCAAGAACGGCTTAATCTTGGACAGCGCGTTCTTCGGCACAAATAACATATCCCCCGGGTGGAGCAACGGGTCTTCGTGCAAGTCTCCGCTCTTCTCCATCTTTTTAAGATTGAAGATCTTGGCCGACATCCATTCATCCGACACGCGCCGGAACAGCAAAACCTGAGAGTGTTTGGCATTATCCGTAAAGCCGCCGGCAATAGCGACGGCTTCAGTCAGAGTTAAATTGCCTCGCATTTCGTATCTGCCGGGATGCCCGAGCTGGCCATCCGCAATGAAGTAGGGCTTCTGAAAATCCTTCAGGACGACCACAATCAGCGGATCGTTCAAGATTTTGCCGTACGCCTCCCGCAAGGTCTGAGTCAGCTGCGGGACAGTCTGATCCAACACCTTTACGTCGCCAACGCTCTTCAGCGTGACAAAACCATCGGGCTGAACCGTGACGGTTTGATTGAATTCAGGGCTGAGTTCAAACGACACGTCGAAACTGTCTCCCGCGCACAACCGGTAGCGCGTATCACGCGGCTGGAGTTTAGGCGCCGTCGCGCTTGTCGCCGAGGAGGCCGTATCCGTGTTCGAAGTCGCCACAACATGCGCCGCGCCGGACTGGGAATTCTCTTGTGCGGAGGCTAGTCCCAGCGCAGCAACCGCCACCGTCAAGATTCCCGCCAACCATCCAATCCGTTTCTTCATGAAAGCTCCTCCGTACACCAAACCAAAACACGCTCTCTGGGCCGCACCAATGTTCAAAAGACGAAGTCGAAAGGACTAACGCAACTTTGTGGACGGATCGCTGGGTTAGCTATGAGGATATCAAAGCGCGAACGGCTCCGCGTCGTTAATTATGACCACGGGGCAATTACAGCTCCGCCCTCTGAGTCCCATGGATCTGGACCCTTGAGGGGAGAAACAAAAAAACCGAAGCTAATTTCCGCTGCAAACGCAGCCTTCCGGGCTACTTTTCAGCAAAGATTACGCATTGCACTGTATTCGTAAAGGGGGGATGACGCTTGGTGCCAGCCAAACAGCGACACACTTAAGTTCTGTAAGGCTAACTGGGAATGCAAGATACTGCAAGAGGTCAAAAGCACTACTTACCAAAGACTCTAGCGCACGTTGAACGCTCTCGACGGCCTTCCAGAACACGCATTATTTGCAATGGCTTAGAAACTACCCAAAGCTGGCCCTGAGCTGTCTTTTGTCTTAGGGCGCTCCTGTTTGCAGGTACCAACCTGCGTCTTTTCCGCTGCGAGCATACCCGAAACATTCTCTTCGCGCTCGATAAAGTCGCAGTAACTTGCACATTTCGCTGCCAATGATCGAAAACCGCGCCCAGCAAGGCGGCAGGCCCAGAATTCAATTGACATCACACTGCTGTGTGACTTAAAGTTCCTTGTCTCCCCCCTTGCAGGACCCACAGGAGAATCCTCTTAAAGTGTTGAATAAACGCAGGCCGTACGTGTTGGCAAATGCTTTGTCCGCTCCGACGATTCGGCAAACCTCCATTTGCTTGCCGGTCACCGAAATTCCGTCTGCCCCCAGAATCGCTTCCGAGGAACAATCCATGACCAAGAATCTTCTTCTTGTTTTTCGAATGCTTTTCCTGGTGGCCGCGCTCACCTGTCTGCTCGCATCCAGCGCAAGCGCCCAGTATGCGGGTCAACTCAGCTGGGGGAACAGCAACCTGAATGAGACCACTTTGACGCCCGCGAACGTCAGCACAGCCACCTTCGGCAAGCAATTTTCCTACTCGGTCAACGCCAGCATCTTCGCGCAGCCATTGTACGTCCCGAATGTGACCATCCCGGGCCAGGGAGTTCACAACGTTCTCTACGTAGTGACGGAGAATGACAGCGCCTACGCGTTTGACGCCGATGGAAAACAGACGACTCCGCTTTGGTATGACAGCTTCATCAATCCGTCACAGGGCATCACTGCCGTTCCATGCAATCTGATTACCTCCAACGTTTGCAACATTGCTCCGATTATCGGAATCACGGGCACGCCTGCCATCGACACTGCTACGAATACGATGTACCTTGACACGCATATCGATAACAACGGTACGCTCTACCATTATCTTCATGCGCTCGACATCACCACCGGCGCGGAAAAATATAACGGCCCGATACTCATTCAGGCTTCCGTTCCGGGAACGGGCATCGATAGTTCGGGAGGCGTTCTTCCCTTCGACGCGAACCACACTTTTCAACGGCCCGGACTGCTGCTGATGAACGGCGTCATCTATATTCCCTACGGCAACTATCACGGCTGGGTGATGGGCTACAACGCGACAACCCTGGCTCAGCTTTATGTCTTTAATGCTTCGCCCAACAGCAAAAACTCGAACCTCTGGCAAAGCGGGGAAGGCCTGATCGCCGATTCGTTGGGCAACATCTACGTCTCCACCTCCGATGCGCCGTTCGACGTCTACAACACTGACAAAATGGATTACGGCGATAGCGTGTTAAAGCTCAACAGTTCGCTCCAAGTGGTGGATTACTTCACGCCGATGGACCAGTCTTGCCGCAACGGTAACGACATGGATCTGGGTTCAGGCGGACCGCTTCTCCTGCCCACGCAACCGGGCCCCTATCCAAACGAGATTATTTTTGGAGGGAAGGGCGGAACGCCTTGCGATCTCTGGACCGGCGGCATTTACGCTGCGCCGGTCTACGTCATCAACTACGACAACATGGGCCACTACAACGCGACCCAGGATCAAATCCCGCAGGAAATAGAAGGCGCTCCGAACGGCTATTGGTCGAGCCCCGCGTATTTTTCCACCGGCACTACCAGCTACGTTTACATGGCCGGAACCACGGCTCCCACAGGGGTAGGAGACTACCTCAAGCAGTACACGTTGACCAACGGCCAGCTCGTAACCCCGCCTTTCGCTATATCCCCCGCAGTGTTGCCGGACGGAGGAACTCCAAGCATTTCCGCGAACGGTACGACGAACGGTATTGTTTGGGTACAGGAACGGCAGGAGAGCTTGGATACTCAGATTGGGAAGATGCCGCCACTCCTTCTCGCCTACAGCGCAACCAACGTCGGAACCCTGCTCTACAGCAGCGCGCAGAATCCGGGGCGCGATGCGCCTGGTCTGGAAACCAAGTTCGTGGTACCTCTGATCGCTAATGGCCGCGTCTATATTGGAACGCAGACCGATGTCGACGCTTACGGTCCGATCGTTGCGACCGACGTGACCCTGTCTCCCGCCAGCCTCACCTGGGGCATCGTCGTCATCGGCAACACCAGCTCAGCCAAGAAGGCAACTCTGACCAACGCCGGCAGCGGCACGATCACGATTTCCAGCATCTCGGTCACCGGTACGGATGCCTCGCAGTTCCCCATCAGCGCCGATACCTGCGGCTCCACTCTAGCCGCCGGCGCCAGTTGCTCCATTTCCGTCGAGTTTAAGCCCACTGCGGAAGGCAAGGAATCTGCCACGCTCACCGTTGTCGACGGTGGTGGCACGCAGACTGCAGCCCTCAGTGGGACCGGCACAGCCGTGAAGTTTGCTCCGGCAGGCTTGACCTTTACCGGCACGGCAGTCGGAACATCGAGCGCTCCGCAAACCGCTACCATGACCAATCTGGGTAGCACTGCCATCACTATCACCAGTATCGCGATAGGCGGCACCGATCCCGCCGACTTTACTGAAACCAATACCTGTGGCAGCAGCCTCGCGCCGAGTTCCAGCTGTTCGATCACCGTCACGTTTACTCCAATGGCCCTCGGAACTCTGACTGCCAATGTCACGGTTACCGACAGCGACGTGACCAGCCCGCAAAAACTGATCCTCACCGGCACCGGGACACAAGCCAACGTCAGCTACACCGTGCTCCCGACTTCGATCGCCTACCCGAGCCAAACCGTCGGGCTGCAGTCAACTTGTCAGCCGGTAGTAGTTACAAACACCGGCACAACGTCGCTGACCATCAGTAGCTTTAGCCTTACGCCGTTTATGGTTTTTCAGCTTCAGTATGGTTACGCTCCGAAGACGCTCTCGGCGGGGCTAACCCAGACTTTTTGCATAAAGTTCGTCCCCACAGCGGCCCAGGCTTACACGGGGCAGCTATCCATCTCAATTGAGGGAATCAGTAGTCCCTCCATCGTAACGTTCACAGGCACCGGGGTTACCACCACTGCGGCCGCGACTGTTACTCCAAACACTTTAACTTTCGCGCCACAAGCTCTTGGGACAACTACATCCCAGACCGTCACGGTCAACAATACGGGCAAGGCAGCTTTCCACTTAACCTCGGTCACGGACGAGCCGCCTTTCAGCTACACCGGCTACACGTCGTCAGTCGCAATTCAGCCCGGCAAGTCGTTCTCATTCCAAGTCACCTTTAGTCCGACCCAAGCCGTTTCCTACACGAACTCGGTCTACTTGGGCATGGACATCGTTCCGGGACTGAGCGTCAGCCTCGCGGGAACTGGAACTGCCCCGAGTGCGCTAGCCATCACTAGCTTCCCTACCTTGCCCACGGTCACCCAGACGGCATCGTATCTGGCGAACCTCGCTGCTTCCGGAGGTAATGGCGCCCTGACTTGGAGTCTTGCTTCCGGCAGTACTCTGCCCAGCGGCCTGAGTTTATCGAGCACCGGTTCGATCACCGGAACACCCGCTGCCAGCGTGGCCGTTGGAAACTACACCTTTACGGCCAAAGTGACGGACTCGAGTGTCCCCCCGCAAAACGCGACGGCGACGCTTACTCTGCCAGTTGCGGCCAATGTCGCCGGCGCCAAGTGCAGCAGTATTAGTTGGGACGTAGCCCATACCACGGATCCGTTGGTCGCGCTCACTGACTTGGGGACCGGCACCTACCTCGGCTACGAGGGAGGGTTGTATCCCAATGGCAGCAACACGCCGCCGCCCGCTCAGTTGGCAACGGCTCTCAGCTACGCGCAAAACATCGCTTCTGGTCCAGGCCCTTACGCTCTACTCTCGGTGGGAGTCTCCATCACACGAACCATGTGGGACGAATTTGAACCCATGGAAGCGGTCGATCCCACCTTGAATTCAAAGCTGGTGCTGGTCAATGGCGCAATCGATGGCACGGATTCTCCCGACTGGACGTCATCGACCAGCGGAACCTGGCTGACCATCACGAATTTCTACCTGCCCTATCAGAATTTGACGGCAAACCAGGTTGTGGCGGCGTTTCTCATGATGCCCCACAGCGATCCGAACGGGACTTACCCTGCCGACATGCAGGACCAGGAGAATGATTTGATCTCGATTCTCCAGGACATGCATACTTACTTCCCCAACCTACAACTGGTCTACATCAGCAGCCTTCACTACGGTGGGTATGGGCCTACAAACAGCTATCCAGAACCCGATGCCTACGAATTCGGGCTTGCCGTGCAAAATGTGATTGCGGATCAGATCAACGGCAATCCGGCGCTTAACAACAATCCAGCCAATGGTCCAGTCATGGCGCCGTTGTTGTTGTGGGGACCGTATACCTGGGCCAACGGGCTGCTCGGCCGCGACGACGGTCTAACCTGGGATTGCCAGGATTTCAGCAGTGATGGTCTCCATAATTCCGCGACAGGAAGGAATAAGGAAGCCGGTCTGCTGACCACTTTCTTCAAGAGCGATCCTACGGCCACGCCTTGGTTCCTGCAGCCGTAAGTGCAAACTAAGAAGTTAGACAGTTCGAATCGCAATTCACGGCCGCCGGAACGTCTCGGAACTGAGCAGAATCCGAGGAACCGGCGGCCGCTTTTATTTTCAAAATGGAGTGAGGCGAGGCGAAACAAGAAAAAATCCTGGCGGGAAAAGGCGGAGTGGGGCAGCAAGCAGGAAGGATCCCACAGGATGCAAGGAAGGACAAATTGCGGAAGGAAGACTGACTACTTCGACTTAGCGGCAACGCCCCGAGTTGTCGCTGAGGTTGACTGCGCGAGATAGGGACGCAATTTCTGCGCTACAAGGTTCACGTTGGGCTCGGTGAACATCGAGGGGTGGTTGCCGGGAATCGAATAGAATTCGATGCCGCCGGCGACCAGGTCTTTCCATCCCAGCTTGAAATCGAAGTAAGGACCGGTCGGCCAGTCGCTGGACTGATGCAGAACAATCTTTCCGGGATAGGGCTGGGGTTCATAACGGCTGAACGCGGGGTGGACGATGGAATCCGTGTTGCGCAAGCGGTCCTCTCCGGTATGGTCGGAGGTCAGCCGCCACGCCACCCGCTCGATTTTTCTTCTAGCTTCGTCCAACCGGTCCAGCAAATAAGCAGTCGTCTCGCCCGCATCTAACTTAAGCAGATTCGACAAGTGATATTTGATGCGGGAGGAATAGCGGCCGTCCTTGAACGGATTCTTGTAATAAGCCTGATTGTGCGCATCCAGCATGGCCAGTAGCGCGACTTCTTCCCCTTCGCGAACCAACTGCTGCGCGATTTCGTAAGCGATTACCGCGTTCACGCACAGGCCGCCAAGATAGTACGGTCCCTTGGGTTGCACTTCACGCATCACCTGAATCAGCAACGCGGAGATGTCTTCAAATTTGTAGGGGACTGGCAATCGGTTGCCATCCATGAAGGGCAAGTCGAGCCCCAGGAACGGCTGATCGGGTCCCAGCTTCTGCGCCAACAGCCGAAAACGCGGACCTCCGCGGACCCAAAACAGCGGCGGCAGGGATCCCTTGGGCTGGATCGCGACGATCGCCCGTTCACGCAGAGTCTGGCCCGCGCTGAGCAGCGCTTCCGCCATCTGCGCGATGGTCGGCGACTGAAATACGAAGGCCAGCGACAGCGACCTGCCAAACTCCTTCTCGATGCGCGCCAGCAGCCTCGCCGCCGCCAAAGAGTGCCCGCCCAGCTCGAAAAAGTCCTGCCCGATATCTTCACTCACGGTGCCCAAAACGCTCCGCCAAATCGCGAGCAATCGCGTCTCGATCTCGTTCCGAGGACCGCTGTATTCATGCTTTGAGGTTTCCTCGGCGCCATTCTCGACCGCCAGCTTCTGGCGATCTACTTTTCCATTGGGCGTACGCGGAAGATTCTTCAGAAAATGAACCGCTGTGGGCACCATATAACCAGGCAGCGCGGTCTTCAAAAAGGACCGCAGCTCGTTGCTCGAAGTCGAGTGCTCGGCGTGCGCCGCCACAAAAGCAATCAGCTTGGGATCGCCCGAGCCATTGCGTTGCGTGACCACCACCGCTTCCCTGACGTCCGGATATGCCGTCAGCGCCGCTTCAATCTCGCCCAGCTCGATCCGCAGGCCGTGGATTTTGACCTGCTGATCCATGCGCCCCAGAAACTCAAGGTTCCCGTCCGCCCGATGGCGGACCAGGTCCCCAGTGCGATAAAGCTTGCGGCCAGACTCTGGCGCGAACGGATCCGGAATAAAGCTCAGGTCGGTAAGATCGGGACGGTTGATGTAGCCACGCGCCACCCCCTCGCCGCCGATGTACAACTCTCCCGAAACTCCAGCCGGTACGGGCTGCAGATTTTGATCCAACACGTAGAGCTGCGTATTCGCAATGGGACGCCCGATTGGAACCGTGGGCTCGGTCTCGCCCGGTTCGCACTCATACACGCTGCTCCACACCGTCGCCTCGGTCGGACCATACTCATTGAACAGAGACGCCTGCGGCAGTGTGCGGTAGTGCGAGTCCACCAGCGGCCGCGGGCAAGCCTCACCCGCGACAATCACGCAGCGCAACGAAGCCAGTTGCGCGGCTTCGGCGCGCTCCAGTACCTCAGCGTAGAGGCTGGGAAATGTCAGCACATGAGAGACTCGCTTCTCCGCGATTAAACCGGCAAGTTGCTCAGGCGCCCACCGGGAATCGCCTGGCGGAGAAATGACAAGCGTTCCACCGTTGGTGAGCGCGTGAAAAATGCCGGCCACGGAGCTGTCGAAAGCGTAGGACGAAAGCAGCAGAAAGCTCTCCACCGGATCGCTGTAGTAACCCAAGCGCGCGTGGTTGGAGTGCGCCAGGTTGCGGTGGGTTACTTGCACGCCCTTGGGCCCGCCCGTGGACCCAGACGTATAGATTATGTACGCGAGACTGTCGAGGCTGGCGCGAACCTGCGATCGATGGATCGGTCCGCCAGAGGCAGGCCAATCGCTGGAATCGAGAAATACCGTGCGCATTCCGCGAGATGCAACGGGCGGGAATCGATCGCCCGCAATCTCCGAGGTCGTAAGCAGCACGCCAGCTCCACAATCGGCGATCATGAATTCGATCCGCTCCCGCGGATAGGTGGGATCAAGCGGCACGTAAGCTCCGCCAGCCTTCAGAATGCCAACGATGCCCACAATCATTTCCACGGAGCGCTCCACGCACAGCGCCACCGGAACGTCTGCGCCTACCCCCAGCGTCTGCAAATGGCCGGCGAGCTGATTGGCACGTTCGCTCAATTCGCTGAAGGTTAGCTGCTCCGTTCCGCAGGTTACCGCCACTGCGTTCGGCGTCTTTTCCGCTTGCTCCTCAAACAGTTCATGCACCAGACACGGCTGGTAGGGCTTAGCGCTGTCGTTCCACTCCACCAAAATCTTTTGGCGCTCCGTGCTTGTCAGGAGTGGCAGCTTGCTTATCTCCCGGCCCGGATCGGAGACGATCGATTCCAGCAATGTTTGCCAATGGCTCCCCATACGCGAGATGGCATCGGCATCGAACAGGCCAGTGTTGTAGATGAAGCGGCAGAGCAGCCCTTCGGCACGATCGTCCGCCACCAGGCATAACTCGAACTTGGTTGTCCCGGTCTCGACGTCGATACAGGTGATATCCCATCCTGGCTCCGCGACGGTTACCGGAGGCTCCAGCGAGAACAGCACTTGAAACAAAGGATTGCGCTTCACATCGCGCTGCGGCTGTAGTTCCGCCACCAGCCGATCCAGTGGCGCTTCGTCGTTCGACAACGCATCCAGCGTTGTTCGGCGAACGCGATGCAGCACCTGCCGGAAGGTCGGGCTTCCGGCAGAGCTTCCAGCCGAGTTTCCAGAAAGATCGGTTCGCAGCACAATGGTATTCAGGAAATAGCCTAGAAGCTTTTCGCTCCCCGGATGATTGCGGCCCGCGGTATTGCTTCCGATCAGGATGTCTTCCTGTCCGCTGTAGCGCTGCAGAAGAACGTTAAACGCCGCCAGCAGCGTCATATAAAGTGTGACGCCTTCTTGCCGGCTGAGTTGGCGGATCGAATCACTCAACCAACCTGGCAGCGTCAGCGTATGCATCGCGCCGCGAAAACTCTGTATCGCAGGCCGCGTTCGCGAAATAGGCAACTGCAAAGCCGGCAGATTGCCCGCAAGTTGATGCCTCCAGTAATCCATCTGCCGCGCCAGCGCTCCGCCTCCCATACATTCTTTCTGCCAGAGCGCGTAATCCGCAAACTGGAACGGCAACGCAGGCAACGGTGAGGGTTTGCCCCGGGAAAACGAATCGTACAGAGCTACTAACTCAGGAAAAAAAACGCGATAGCCCGAGAAGCCGTCGAAGATAAGGTGATGCAGCGTTACGAACAGACGATAGTCTTCGTCTTCGAGGCATACCAGCTTAACTCGGAAGAGCGGGCCGCGCGCCAAGTCGAAGGGCTGGCGAGCGTCCTCCGCCGCCAGACGCATAGCTTCGCCCTCCCGCTCCGCCAGAGGAAATCGGCGCAGGTGGATCAACGGCAACTTGATTTCAAAGGGAGCCTCGACCCGCTGCACCGGTTGACCGTCGGAAACCGGGAAGGTGGTTCGCCACGCTTCGTGACGGCGGACGATCTCGGTGAAGCTTCGCTCCAGAGCGGACACGTCCAGTGGCCCCTTGCGGCGCACCGTAAGCGGCTCGTTGTACAGCGACGTGTCGGGAGCGAGTTGCGCGTGCAACCAAAGTTGGCGCTGCGCGAACGTAAGCGGAAGCACTGCGTTTCCGTTGCGCGGAGTTACCGCAGACGGCGTGGCCGCGAGGCTCTCCGGCCGCATCTGCAGATACGCTTCCAGCAACTGCTTCCGCTTCGCTTCTGTGAGTACGGTGTCGGACATGCTATTCGACAATTCTCTGATGAGGCTCCACACTTTTCAACTTAACCGGATCACAACGACGGCGCCCCTATGCCGGCAAGGTTTGCGGCTCCGCTACCTCCGCCATCTTGTTGCGCGATGCCATGGCAAACTCGTAAATCTCCTCGAGCATCTCAACATTGCGCGCCGCTGTATATTTTTTCTCGAACTCCTGGCGGGCCCGGCGTCCCATGGCATCGATCTCTTCCGGGTGCCCCCACGCCCACTGGACTTTCTTCGCCAAATCTTCCGCATCTCCCGCCTGGAAATGCAATCCGGTTCGGCCATCGGTGACGATTTCCTGCATCGACCCCAGCCGCGAACAGATCACCGGAATGCCGCACGCAAAGCACTCGGCCATCGTTACCGGAAATCCTTCATACCACTCGCTGGGAAAAACCAGAAACCGCGCTCCCTTCATCGTGGCCAATGTGTCCGGCCTTGAGAGTCGGCCCAGATAGTTGACTGACGGCAGCTTTCCATCTTTCAGCGCCGCTTCCAGTTGTTCTCGGCAAGGCCCGTCTCCAGCGATCCTAAGCGGAATGTGAGTCGGCATCTGCTCCCAGGCCTTCATCATGGAGAGCACGCCCTTCGCTTGCACCAACCGCCCTACAAACAGCACATACTCGCCGCTTCCCTGTTCTGCGCCTGGCTCTCTCGAACTCGTCACTTTCGAACCCGGATCCGGAAGCACAAAGTTTGGCTTCACGCGAATTCGATCCGCCGGCAGCCCTCCCTCGATCAGTTTGTTACGCGCGAACTCAGTCAGCGCGATGTAGCAATCCACCATGTTGGTCCAGGTCCGCAGACTGCGATGCACGCCCACCATCAGGCTGAGCGCCGCCGTCCCCAGCTTCGATCCCTGGTAACATCCATAGCGCACGCCCCGCCGAAGACCGTGGTGCAGGCACTCCTCGCAAACCTTGCCATCGCGATAAAACTCGGCCGAGGAGCATAGCAGCCGGTAATTGTGCAGCGTTTGCACCACCGGAACTCGCTCCCGCCGGCAGGCATAGTAAATCGATGGCGATATCAAGGGAAAAAAATTATGGATGTGCACCACGTCGGGCCGGGCCTTCTGCAGCAGATCCCGAAACTCCCGGTGCCAGCGCCTCGACCAGATGCAGTCAACCGCTACCCCAAGTTTTTTCGCCACGCCGTCAGGATAGGTGGTCTGCTCCTGCACCTGTGTGAGTTGGTGTCCGCACTCTTTCAGCAGCCTCGCCTCGGATTCGAATACCTGGTCCTCTCCTCCCGGTTGAATGTAGCGATTGTGGACGGAGATAATTTTCAATGGGCGCATGAGAGAATGGTTCTCGAAGCTGCGATCGCGCGCACTCGGGTCAGAATGCGCTTTCTTCCATTGGCAAAGGCATGCTGAATTCTCGCTCTCCTGTCTTCAGCGTCGATACTTTGCGTCCCAGCATGACAAAGGCGACTAGAACATAAAGAACATTGGCCAGGACCATGCTCCAGATTACGCCGCGCAATCCGAAGAAACGCGTGGCGGGAATCCCGAAGACCAGCGCCACCACGCTGGCCGCGCCGTTGGCAAAGAACAGCGACCGGGGCGACTCCATGGCGCGCAACAGAATGGCCGGCCCCAATGCGGCGCTCCACACGATGGTCTCAGCGGCGAATAGCGGAAGCAAGGAAGAAGCATCCATATACTTGCCGGCATAGAGTATTTGGAATAGCGGCCGCCGCAGCGGAATCAGCACGGCCCAGTAAGCCACGCCGCCCGCCACGAAGAGCGCCGTCAATTTCAGTGTTAACCCGGAAGCCCCCCGCCGTCCCTGGGTGCTCTGTACACGCGCCGCCAGCGGCAGAAACAGCATGGAAAGAGCGGCATAAGTCTGCAGAACGGGACCGCCGAGGTTCATCAAGGCCCGCAGTTCGCCCGCGACCGCCAACCCAGAAAACTTGCTTACCAGCGGGATGTACACATAGGTCGGAATCCAGCCGACCACACAAGTGGCCAGCGCCCACTTGCCGTACTCCCAGTGCTTGCCCCAGGTCGTGCCCAGCCGCAGTTTGGCGGTAGCCGGCTCCAGTTTCGCGTGCAACTGGAACAGCATAATTAAGCCGCCCACCAGCGCGGCCACTCCCATCACAAGATAGGCCGTGAACGCGGTGAGCCAACCTAATTTGTAGACGAGAAAAGATCCGCCCACCACGAATACGCAGTAGAAAGCGGAGCCGAAAGCGGCCGGGCCGGGAGACAACTTCAAGTAAAAACTGCGGCGTCCAAGTGCATGAATCAGGATGAAAGGCGTCGCCAGCGTCATCCCGGCGAAGGCCATGGCGGAAACCGGAGAATGCCACCAAACCCGCGCCGCTACCGCGGTTCCGCCCAACACCAGGCAGATGAGGAGCGAAATGCCCCAATGCAACCATATGTTGCTGTTGAGATAGCCGCGAAGATTATTGGGATATGCCGTTCCCGAGAAAACTGAAAGCGGCTCGAGTATAAGCGCCTGATACAAAAACGTAACCAGGATGAAGATACTGAAGGCCAGCGCATACGCGCCATATTGCTCCGGCGCCATCCAGCGGGCGAGCAATACTCCGAGCAGAAAGTTCGAGCCGGAAAAAAGACCGTAGTCCAGAATAGCCAATCCGCCCTTGGTGACCCAGGGGACAAACTTCTTGCAGATGAAGTCGCGGCTGAACAGAGGAATCCTTTCCGCGGCCACACTCTCGTTCTCCATTGCATCCTCTGCTGGCTTGCGTAGACTAACGACTGGCGCCAAGTTTTCTCCTAATCCCGGACTTTTCGTCGAATCGCTAACCGCCAGTCCGGCGCTGGCGGTGAGCGGCTCGTTGGATTCCTTCGAGCACGTCTTCAAGCGCTAACGGGAACTCAGGGAATGTACCGGCGCGGAGTCTTCGAAGAATTCCGCCTGCGCCTTTTCCAGGCGCGTACGGATCTCCGCGGCCAGGTGCCTCACCTGCGGCTCATTCAAAATATTACCGTGGTCTCCGTCGATTTCGTGAATCTCAATCCCGCCGGCCGCATACTCGCACCACCCACCTTGCGCGTCATCCAGACCACGCAACGCTTTTTCACTAGCCCGAAACAACACCACACGGCCGGCGTACGCCTGAGGTTTATATCTCAACTCGGCAACCGCACACGCCTCGCGCACTGCCTTGATTGCAGGCGGGAGCGAAAGCGCGTCGATCCTTCGCCGAATTCCCCTCCCGTAGCGAGTCGCTCTCTTCTTCAGGTAGGCCAGCTTTTGTTCTGCCGTAAGCCTGAAGAATTTTCGTAACAGAGACCGGCCTTCATCCAGCGCCGGGAGATACGTGTCCACCAGCATCAACATTCTTACTTCTTCCTGCTCTACCAGAAGGCGTCGCGCCATCTCGATCGCAACTAATCCTCCAAACGAGTACCCCCCCAGAAAGTATGGTCCCTGAGCTTGAGCGGCGCGTAAATGTTCCAAATACAAACAGGCCATATCTTCGACGCGCTCCAGGCATGGCAGTTTTCCATCCATCCCCTGGGCCTGAAAGCAGTAGAACGGCTGGTCGGGAACCATGTGCCGAGCCAGCTCATGGAAACGCATGACCGTCCCGCCCAATCCATGCACGAAGAAAAATGTTGGCTTCGACCCGCCTGTATGCAGCGGAACCAGCGGAGACGACGATGAATTTTCTTCTTTCAACAGCAAAACCAGGCTCTCCACCGTCGGAGCCTGGATCAGCGCCGTGATGGTTAGTTTTTTCCCGAATTGCTTCTCGATGCGGCTCGTCAGCCGCACTGCCAGAAGAGAATGTCCGCCCAATTCAAAAAAGTTGTCCCGCACGCCGATGGGCCGCTTGCCCAGGACTTGCTCCCACAAGCTGACCATGCTGGATTCAAACTGATCGCGCGCCGCGATATAACTCTCCGCATCGCCCGGTTCCGTCGGCTCCGGCGCCGGCAACGCCCGCCGGTCGACTTTGCCATTGGGCGTCAGCGGGAAAGACTTCAGGAAAACGAAATCTGACGGCACCATGTACTCGGGCAGCGAACCTTTCAAGTGGCCCCGCAGGGCGGCCGCCGTGACCGCATTCGGCAGCGCGACAATGTAGCCCGCTAAACGCTTTTCTCCGTTCACTTCCGGCGCCGTTACCACTGCCTGAGCGACTCCGGCATGCTTCTCCAGTACCGCCTCGATCTCTCCCAGTTCGATGCGAAAGCCGCGAATCTTCACCTGAAAATCGATTCGTCCCTGAAATTCGATATTGCCATCGGGCAGGTATCGGACCACGTCGCCGGTCTTGTATAGGCGGGCGTCGGCCTCTTGGCTGAAAGGGTCTGCAATAAATTTTGCTTCCGTGAGTTCCGGATGGTTCAAGTATCCGCGCGCCACCCCGGGCCCGCCGATGTGCAGCTCACCCGGCTCGCCGATAGCGACCGGCTGCAACTCGGAATCGAGAACATACAGCCGGACATTTGCGATGGGACGCCCGATTGGCAGATTGTCAGGAAACGGCTGTGCAGGATCCGGCTCATACGCGCTGACAATCACGCTGGCTTCGGTGGGCCCGTAAGTGTTCACCCAGCGAACGCGGCTTCCCCCGGCCTTCAACCAGGCTGCATAGGCGGACGCCGATGCCTTTTCGCCGCCTACAATCACCAGCCGCAAGCGCTCCGGCAGCTTCTCCTGTGAATCCGCTAGCTCGTGCACCAATTCGTGCCAGTACGCCGTCGGCAGATCGAGCGCCGTGATTCGCTGCCGCTCGATCCAGCGCAAGAAATCCGCGCCGCCCAGTGGCATCTGCTCGCTGCGTAAAACCACCGTAGCACCCGCAAACCAGGTGGGAAAGATTTCTTCCACCGCGATGTCAAAGCTGATCGAAGAAAACTGCAGCATGCGGTCGCTGCGCTCGATGCCATAGAGATCGACAGAAGCGACTCCATGATTCACCAACCCGCGATGCATCAGCAGCACGCCTCGCGGTTTTCCGGTCGACCCCGAGGTGTAGATGATGTACGCGAGGTTTTCCGGCCGCGTCACCAGCGGAAGATTTCCCCCGCATTGGCCTGAGAGAATCTTCCAGTCCGCCTCCAGATACAAAACATCCGCTTGAACGTCGCTAAACATCGAGTGCAGTCCCGGCTGCGTGATCAGCACCGGCGCGCGCGAGTCCTGCAGAATGTATTCCAGGCGATCCTTGGGATACTCCGGATCGAGAGGCACGCAAGCGCCGCCCGCTTTCAAAACCGCCAGCAACGCCACCGGCAACTCCAGCGACCGCTTCAGGCAGATCGCCACTGGGACATCGCAGCCCACGCCTTTCTGCCGCAGCAGTCGAGCCAACTGGTTGGCGCGTGCATTCAGCTCTTCATAGCTAAGCTGGCGTCCCTCTTGTTCTACGGCAATCGCATCGGGATTTTTTCCCGCCTGCACCTCCACCAGTTCATGCACGCACTTATCGGAAGGATAATTCTTGCCCGTACGGTTCCATTCCACCAGAATGCGATGCCGCTCAGCATCCGTCATGCGCGCCGAATTGAGCGGCGCAGTAGAAAACTTCTGGCGGCCTGCGCTCATCGTCGGCCGCCCCCCTGCACAGTCGATAGCGTGGACTCTGGAACGTCGAAGCTGACCTTGAGCGAATTAAGCCCGCGCAAACCCAGATTGGTTCGCCAAACCAGATCCTGCGGCTCCAATTGGATATTCTCAAATCGCCGGAGAAGCGCCGCGAACGCAACCTGCCCTTCCATGCGCGCCAGCGGCGCGCCAAAACAGAAATGCGCGGCATAGCCGAATGCCACGTGACGGTTGTCGGTGCGCGCCACGTCAAAACGATCCGGCTCGGGAAATCTTTCCGGATCGCGATTCGCCGCAGCCATCACCGCAATCACCGCCTGCCGCTTGCGAATCTGCTTGCCCCCTAACTGACGGTCGCCCGGAGCCAGCCGCGCCGTATGCTGGCTGGGACTCTCATAACGCAGCATCTCTTCCACAGCGGAAGCGGTCAGCGACAAATCGTCCCGCAGTTTTTTCATCTGGTCGGGATGCCGTAACAAGGTCAGAACGCCATTGCCTATCAGATTCGTCGTCGTCTCCTGCCCGCCCACCATGGTGATGATCGCGTTGGCCACCACTTCTTCTTCCGTCAACCGGTCTCCATCGATCTCAGCAGTCAGCAGAGAGTGGATCAGCCCTTCCCTCGGATGCCGCTTGATTTCTTCAACAGCTTCCCGGAAGTACGTTGTCATCTCGTCAACAGTTTGCAGCATGCGGCGAGCATGATCGGGATTGTGCTGGAAGTTCCCCAGCATCTCCGCAAAATTCGCGGACCAAGCTTTGAGGCGATGCCGGTCTTCCACTGGAAGGCCCAGCAACTCGGCCGTGACAATCGCCGGCAGCGGCTCTGCCAGGTCGGCAATCACATCCATCGATCCGCGGTCCTGTGCCGCGTCGAGCAATCGCTCGACGATTTCCTGAATGTGGGAGCGGAGAGTTTCGACGCGGGCGGGAGTAAACGCCTGGGAGGCCAGTCCGCGCAGCCGGGTGTGCCCAGATGCATCCATGAAGAGCATCTGCTTCACCATCAACTGCGCCAGCGGGGCCAATTGCGCCAGACCCATGGATGCAAGCTGTTCCGGCGTAGGCGTGCGGTCGGCTGAGAACGTGTGCAGCACTTCGAGAACGTCGGCGTAGCGGGTCACCACCCAGGCATGCAAAAATGGATCCCAATGAACGGGATCTTCCCGGCGCAGGCGGTGAAACAGCGGATAAGGATTGGCGAGAACGGCAGGGTCGAGCAGATGGTAGAGACTCAGCGCCGCGTCGTCGTTCTCGACGCGGGCAACGGATTCGGCTCCCGGCGGCACTACCGCTTCTCCTCAAGCGCGAACTGCGACAGCGCGCGCCGGTCCTCCGCGCTCATGGCTTCCACTTTGGCGAGAATGAGCTTTTCCACTTCCACCGACATTTCCTCAAGCGTGGGGTGATCGAAGAGGCTAAACAGGCTGAGTTCCACTCCAAAGGATTCGCTGATCTTGGTGATCAGCTGCGTACCCAGCAGCGAGTGGCCGCCCAGCAGGAAAAAATTGTCCTTCACACTCACTCGGTCCAGGTGCAACAGCGGCCTTAGAATGGCTGCCAAACGCTGTTCCACCATGGTACGGGGCGCTACAAATTGATCGTCCGCCAGGACATTCGCGGCGCTGGGAGCGGGCAGCGCGGAGTGATCCACCTTGCCATTCACCGTCAGGGGCAAAGTCTCCACTCGCACCAGCACTGCGGGAACCATATAGTCGGGCAGTTGCTGCGAAAGCATCCGGCGCAACCCTGTGGGGTTGACCTTCGCTCCGGGAACCGGCACAACGTATGCCAACAGCCGATTGGCACCGGCATGGTCCGCTTCCACCGTTATCGCGCTGGCCTGCACTCCGGGATACGCATTCAGCGCATGAATAATTTCGTTGGGCTCCACGCGGTAGCCGCGAATCTTGATCTGATCGTCCAGGCGCCCCAGGAACTCAATCTCGCCGCTGGGCAGGAAGCGGCCGCGATCACCCGTACGGTAGAGGCGGCCGGACCCTCCGCCAAACGGATTACGCATAAATCTTTCCGCCGTGAGAGCCGGATTGTTGCGGTACCCGCGCGCAACGCCGGCTCCGCCAATGTAGATCTCTCCCGCTTCGCCTTCCGCCACCTGCTGCATCTTCTCATCCAGAAGATAGATCTGCGTATTGTCGATGGCGCGTCCAATGGAAGGTGTGCGGCCGTCGGAGTCCTCCGGCAGCACTCGCCCCGAAGTCGCAACCACGGTGCCCTCCGTCGGACCATAATTGTTGACCAGGACAAACGGCAGCCCCGGAGCGGGACGCCGGCGCAATGTATCCGCACCGGTGAGCAGAACGCGCAGAGCGGCGTTCGACGGCCAATCGAGAAGCAGCATTCGCTCCGCTACCGCCGTGGGCAAAAATGTGATGCTGATTTTCTCCGCCAGCAGCCACTCGCGCATCGCCTCCGGATTGCTTCGAATGGATTCTTCCGGAATATGGATGCTGGCTCCCGCCGCCAAATAAGGCCACAATTCCCAGACGGCGGCGTCGAAGCCGACAACCGCTTGCAGGATGGCGCGATCCGTAGCGTCCACGCTGAACGCCCGGATGTGCCAATCGATCAGATTCCGCAGCCCGCCGTGCGTGGCCTCAACCCCCTTCGGCTGGCCCGTCGAGCCTGAGGTGTAAATCACGTAGGCGAGATTCTCGGCGGTTACTGCGGCGCGCGGAGAATCCGCGGGATAGCTCGCCAGCAACGGATGCAAACTCTCCCAGTCAATCACAGACCACGTGTGCTTGGGCAGTCGCTCCGTGTTTGCCCCGTAACTCAACACCACGGACACATTCGCGTCCGATAACATAAACCGCAGCCGTTCCGCCGGCAAAGACGGGTCCAGCGGCAAATAAGCGCCGCCAGCCTTGAGCACCGCCAGCGCCCCAATCACCGATGCCACCGATCTCTCCAGATGCAAACCGACGACTTGCTCCGGACCCACGCCGATGGCTTTCAGATAGTGGGCGAGTTGGTTGGCGCGGCGATCCAGCTCCGCGTAAGTCAGGCGTTCGCGACCTGACACCACAGCCACAGCATCGGGGTTGGCAGCCACTTGCTGCGCGACCAACTGCGGGACGGAGATCCACTGCGGCCTGGCAGTGGGGGCTCCTGCGCGGGGTTCATAGGCCAGTTGTGTCTCTATTTTCAATGCGCACTCTCGTCGGCAAGTAAGATTCAACAGGGGCCCAGGACCATACCCGGCCAATAACCAAGCCTGCATGGTCTAGCGTGCGGAAGTTCTGCTGACTTCCTGAATGCAGCGCGGAGGCTGGGGGAGCCGCCTGTCCTCGCCAAACGAACCGGGTCAGATTATTACTTCTTCTTGCTTAAAACCAATTGTTCAATCGAGTTTACACTCTTGAGCGTTTCAGCATTGATTTCCTCATCGCCGATCCGGACTCGAAGTTCCTCTTCCAGAAAAGAGACCAGCCGGAAAATCCCCAGCGAATCGATTACTCCACTTTCCATGAGCGATTCATCGTCGGTAAACGACGTGATGCCTTTGGCGTGCGCGAGATTCTCCATAATGAATTCCCGGATTTGATCTTTTAGGGCTGGGAATTGAGTTGCAGGTGTTTGGTTTACGGTTGACATTGCGAGAGGTCCCTCCTGGATCCTTGGCTTCTTATGAAATCGAAATCTGTTACCGCGAAACTACTTCCGTGGCGGGCTGGTTGGCCGCGCGCACGCTTTCCTGCGTGACCTGCACGCGGTCCACCTTCCCGGTTGACGTCTTGGGCAGGCTGTCGCGGAACTCGATCAGTTCTGGAATCATATACTGGGGAATTCGGGTTGCACAGTGCTGCTGCAGTTCTAAAGGCTTGATGGCGCTGCCGTCGTGGGCCGCAATCACCGCTACGATGCGGTTGCTGACGATATCATCGGGAATCGCAATCGCCACCGCTTCCCGCACCGCTGCGTGGCTCAGCAGGGCACTCTCGATCTCGCCCAGCTCAATGCGGTAGCCGCGGCTCTTGATCATGCTGTCGCGCCGTCCCAGAAAATAATAATTGCCGTCCTCGGCCAATTGCACCAGATCCCCGGTGCGATACATTTTCTCCTCGAAGTTCGGCTGAAATCGGTTCGGCACAACCATCTTCGCGGTTTTCTCCGGATCGGCCCAGTACCCATACGTCACCGCAGGTCCGCGTACGTAAAGTTCTCCCGTTCCGCCGGGCTGGGTCACGATTTCATCTTGATCGTTGACCGCGAAGACTTCCGTATTCTCGCAGGCGATCCCGATGGGCAGCTTCTCCAGGCTGGCCAGCCGCTCCCGCTCTACCTCGTAGTAGGTGCACACATTGGTTTCCGTGGGGCCATACAAATTCTGCAGTTCTACATGCGGCAGCAGGCCGGCCAGTTGCCGCAGATACTTCATGGGAAAGACTTCGCCCGCAAACAGAATCAGACGCAGGCGCGCCAGCTTTTCCGCATTCAGGTTGGCGTGTAAAAGCAGCAAGGTCAGCGCCGAGGGAACCGAATACCAAACCGTGATTCCCTGCGTTTCAATGAAGCTGGCCAGTTTCGCCGGAAACAGAGCCAGATCCTCGGTAACCAAATATACCGTGGCCCCGGCCTCGATGGCGTTGTAGACATCAAAGACCGAAAGATCGAAGTGCAGCGGAGCGTGATTGGAGAGCCGGTCTTCGCCGGTAATCTCGAAGGTCGCGGCGCACCACTCCACGAAAGTCAGCGCGTTCTGGTGCGACAGCATCACGCCCTTGGGCCGCCCCGTGGAACCGGACGTATAAAGAATGTACGCCAGGTCGGTCTCGGTAAGAACGACCTCCGGAGCATAAGTCGCCGGAAATTCGTCCAACATCGACCATGGAATCACGCCTCTTCCATTGCTGGATTTCGGCGCATCGTCGGTCATCACGCAAAATTCGAGCGCTGCCCGCGTTGTTTCGTTCAGTCCCCGGCGCTTATCTTCTTTCGTGATCAAAGCCCGAATGCCACAGTTGCCGATGATGTAGCCCACGCGATCGGCCGGCGCCTGGGGATCGAGCGGCACATAAACCGCACCCGCCTTCACCACCGCCAGCATCGAGATCACCGACTCCACGCATTTCGGAAAGTACAACCCAACCCGGTCGCCTTTCTTGATCCCGTGCTGCCGCAACAGATGCGCCAGCTGGTTCGAACGCTGATCGAGTTCACGGTACGTGATGCTGCGGCCCCGTGCCCACACCGCCGTCTTCTCCGGATAACGCGCCGCGCTCCTGGTCAACAGCTGTTGCAGAATGTATGCCATGTCCGTCCCGGTTGCAAGGATTTGGGGGCTTGTGCAAAAACCGTCAGAGACCCTGAAACCCGGCAATAATCACTCTCTGAATCTCGGAAGTTCCCGAGTAGAGTTTGCCGGAAATTGCGTCCCGCAGATCGCGCTCCATCTCATACTCGGTCATATAGCCGTAACCGCCGTGAATCTGGATCGCGTCGAGGCAAGTCTGGACGCAGGCCTCGCTCACATAAAGCTTGGCCATCGAAGCCTCGCGCAGCGCATGCCGACCCTGGCTCTTCAGCCAGGCCGCCTTGTACACCAGCAACCGGCCGGTTTCGAGGCGAACTTCCATGTCGGCGATCTTGTTGGCGATGGCGGAATATTTTCCGATGGGCTCGCCGAACTGTTGCCGCTCTAGCGCATACTTCACGCAAGTTTCCTGCAGGCGCTGCATCATTCCAAGGTGGCTGGCCAGGATGCAGGTTCGTTCCCACTCCATCGAATGCGTGAAGATGGCTTGGCCACTGCCCTCTTTGCCCAGGATGTTTTCCGCGGGCACTTCGCAATCCACCAGCGCAACTTCAGACATGGGCGAGGTGCGCAGCCCCATCTTGTGCAACTTCTGCCCAACCACCAAACCAGGCGTGCCCTTCTCGATCAAGAAACCTGTAACCCCATTCGCGCCCTTCGACGGATCCACATTCGCAAAGACAATGAAGAGATCGCCGTAGATCGTATTGGTGATGAATGTCTTGCTGCCGTTGATCACATAGCGGTCGCCCTTGCGTTCCGCCCGCGTCTTCAGGCTGTAGGCGTCCGAACCCGAGCACCGGCTCGGTCATGCAGTGCAGGCCGATCCATTCTCCGCTAATCAGCTTCGGCAAATACCGGCGCTTCTGCTCCTCGGTGCCGAACGCCATCAACGGAATCTCCGTTGTCCACATGTGCGCGTTCAAGGAGAAAAGAAAGCCGTTGTCTTTGCAACCGTACCCCAGCGCTTCCAGAGCGCAGACCGTGGTCAGCGTGTCAGCGCCGCCTCCGCCATATTCCGGCGGAACCGGCAGACCCTGAATTCCAAACGCCGCGCACTTCTTCCAGAAGTCGAACGGAAACTCCTCATCCCGGTCCCGCTTGGCTACATCGTCGTTCAACTCTTGCTTGGCAAACCGAATCACTTCCTTGCGAAACGCCGCTTGCTCTTCACTCCACGAAAAATCCAATGTTCTTTCTCTCTTCCCCGCTTACGCGCGAGCTTTTGGACCCGGAGTCTGCTGGTCCGCGGCTTGACCCTTATTCTCGTTTTCCGAATTCTTATGATGATTGCCCTGGCCGTTTGTCTGATCGCCAGTTTTTTGTCCCGGCTCGATCGCTCTCCAGGCAAACTTCTTGGGCTTGCCGCCCGGCAGCTTAATTCTGGCGGGCACTCCCATGATCGTGGTGTTGTCCGGCACATCCGTGAGCACTACGCTGTTGGCTACGATCACCACATTGCTTCCGATCTTCGCGTCTCCGATGATTTTGCAGCCTGCCCCAAAATAGACGTTGTCGCCGACGCTGCGGCAACCGGAACCGATCAGCACGCCTGACGTGAAAGTGCAGTTGGCTCCGATCTTCACCGGTGGGATGAATATCCCGTAGGGTGTGTGAATGATCATGCCCGGCCCGATCTCTGCGTCCGGGGAAATGAAGATGCCGAAAAACATCTGGTTCAACCGCTGCCAAATGAGGGCTGGAATCAAGAGCAGCTGGCGTATTACTGGAATACGCACGTGCAACACCCAGTGGGAATAGCGGTAGCACACGATGGCAGGCGTCTCAATACGCATTAAAACCCGCCACATTCCTCGCTCCAGCTTGCGGTGGCCCAAGGCCGCTTCGAAATCGGCCCTCAGATTGTCGAACATTCTATTAGTCCCTTGAGTTCTTAAGAAAGACTTCTTAGAGCCGGTCGTAAATAGCCTGGGGAATGGGGAAGGTTCGCTGGTTCAAGACTGCGCCCAGCACTCGCACCTTAGCTGCCCGCAGATCGTGAATGGCTCCCCGCGCGCTCTCCCGCCGCGAGCTATTCGCTTTCAGCACGAGAACTAACCCGTCCGTGGAGGATCCCAGCACGGTCGCATCATTACTGGAGCCGATCGCGGGGGTGTCGATCAAGACATAATCGAACTCCGCTCTCAGTTCCGTCATTCTCATGCGCATCCGGTCCGAGGACAGCAAGCTTTGCCCATCTTCCGCCGCCGAGCCGGAAGTTACCAGCCACAGTCGGGGGCAGGAGAGAGGCTGAGCAAAACTCCGCACCGACTCCCTCACTCGAAGCGAATCGGTGAGTCCACTTTGATTCTTCACCGCAAACTGCTCATTCAATCCAGGACTGCGCAGGTTGGCATCCACCAGGCAAACCGATCCCGAGACCTGACTGGCCAGCACTTCGCCCACGCGCGCACATACCCAACTGCAACCATTTCCCGGCTCGGTTGCCGAGAACACCACCGTCCGCGGCGCATCGTTTCCCGGCAGCAGAAATACCCGCTGTACTAACTTCGTGATCTCCTCCAGTTCGGCCCCTTCAATCTGCAACCGGCAGCCGACCGGAACTACAGCCGGAACCGGAAGTGGTTCCATCTCCTGGATGATCGGCTCCTCCGCCGTGCTGGTGGCGTAGAGGGACCGTTCCCTGCCGATCTTTTGTAACAGTTCGAAATTACGACTCATGAATTCTTTCCCCCAGGAGCCCCCGATTGCAGCCGGCGCCCCGCATGAATTGCACCCAAGGTTCGCTCGCAGTCGGGACCTTTGAGCACAGAGCCACGACGCCGAACCCGCATGGCACTCTCCGCCGCCGCGCCATTAGTCTTCGCTCGGAGTTCCGCCTCCCGCGACGGCAAGGCCGGGCGTTTCCCAGTTATTCAAAGTATCCGCCATCTTCGGCCGTTTGGGAACTCCCGTCAGGTTCTGATCCCGGGTAATGTTGTGCTGGCGAATCTTATAGAGCAACCCCCGGTAGCTGATGCTCAGCAATTGCGCTGCACGCTTGCGATTCCAACCGGTTTGCTGCAACGCCTGGCTGATGGCTTGCATTTCGGTTTCAGCCCGCAGCGTGCGCAGCGTAACCCTCGCTCCCAACGGCGCAGGCTCCTGCCTTGCCACAACCGCAGGCCCGCCGGACTGCTCCGCCGTGGCCTGTGATTCGTTGCCTATCTCTGCGTTATTGTTCTTCATCTGTAGTTCATTCATGGTTTTGCCCTCGCTCGGCTCACCGAAACGTTGACGCTCCGGTGGACGATCCAGTGATGACGATCAGTGATGACGACCAGTGAGTACGGAACGGCCCCACAACTGTTCCGGTTCGTGGCTCACTGCCTTGGGGAGAAAAGTTCAAAACGGCGGCCGCATGGAGGATGCGGCAAACCTAAACGGCTTCCACTTCGTACCCTTGCAGGCGAATCGACAGCGAACGTTGAATCAGTTCCACGGAAATTACCAGCATTCGATCGGCGTCCTGCCGCACCAGGATTCCTTCCGTCCCATTCAGCGCTCCGCCACGGATTCGCACACGCTGGCCAGCTTTGAGAAAGGGATAACTTTCGAAGGGAACTTTATTTGCCAGCAGGATTTGGACATGCTCGATCTGTTTGTCGGGAATCGCGATGCCCTGGCCAGCCGTCCCCACGAAATTGACCACGCCCTCGGTGCGCAGCACCCGGAGGCGCTCTTCCGGACCGTATACCAGCCGGACAAAGACGTAGCCGGGGAACAGCGGAAATTCCACCAGCTTTTGCCGGTCACTCCACTCGCGCATCTGGCTCGAAAGCGGCAGAAACGTGATGATCCCCTGACCCTGCAGTTGCTGGGCTACCATTTTTTCGTGCCGCGAGCGAGTCTGTATCGCGTACCAGTTCATCTGCGCGACCATGTTGCCGCCGCTGGTCCCAGCATAGCCCAAAATCTGCGTGCTTGTCGTAGCTCCGCCCTCTGAGTCACACTCCGTGACCCCAAATTGTTCAACCGGAACCCCAGATAAAGCTCCGCCTCCCGTAGCCTCCACTAGCCACGTGGCCGTAGACGACATTCACTGCCGCCGTTATCGATTGGGGGGAGTTACAGCTTAAAATGCCGCATGTTGCGGTCCGAGTGCCACCGCGAGGTGCCACCGATGTAGGTAGAGAGTACGGAACATTGCAATTTACTGCAAGAGGCCAAAAGCCCTAGTGACGAAAGTCTCCAGTCGCTGAAGCTGACTCTACGTATTCCCCCTAAGGCTTACTCATTCACCACATTAACGAATAAATCTGTGCAACCTTCAGTAAATATTACAGTTGCAGGATCGGATTTCAGCCTCCGCAGCCCCTGTTTCTCGAGCTGCGGCTCCCGTTCCCGCCCTATTTCTGCACGCTTGGATTGGCCGCGCCGCTTGCCGCCCCCGCCGGCCCTGTTCCGAAATAAGCATCGTTGACCTCGGTGCTGAACGGCCCCTGAATTTTGTCCATAAACTCTTTTGTGCGCTGGGTTTGCAGCATATTGTGAATCTCGTCCTTAGCATCCGCCAGAGTTTCCATACTGGTGCTCTCCAGCTTATAGATATAGTGCCCGCCTGCGTCGCTCAACACCTGCGACACTTCGCCCGCTTTCAGGCTGAATACCGCCTCATGCCCCGGCGGCAGGCCCGTCCGGCGAATCTTCCCCATGCTGGCATTCGGCGGATTGCTTTTCACCCCCGCGGATTGGTAGGCCTCTTTCTGCAGCGCCACAAACGCTTCCCCACTCGCCGCTCGCGCGCGCATGGTCTCCGCCAGCTTCGTCATCTCGGCTTCCGCGTTTTGTTGTCGGTCCTTCTCGGCCTCCTCGCTGAGCTTCTGGCTGGGCGGCGGCTCCTGCTTCAAACGTGGAATGTAGATGCGTTCCAGGCTATATTGTGTGAAGTTCTGCAGATTTTTTTGGTAGTAGTCCTCGATGTCCTGCTGCGGTACCTTCGCCGCTTCCGCCTGCACGCGGCGCGTGAGCTGCTGGGTCAGAATCTGCATCCGCGCAAAGGCGAACATCTGCTGAATGTATTCTTCTTTGTCCAGGCCGCGCAGCTCCGCCTCATGCGACATGATCAGCAGCCGTGGATACAGACTGACCAACTGCCGCTTTACCCTGGGTGACAGGCTGGGCTGAATGGCGCTGGCAATTTTCTCGAACTCGGCCCGCGTGATCACCGTCTGGCAACCGGCCGGCGATGACTGACCCGCCTTAGAAGCATCTTCCGGGCACAGCCCTTTGATAGTCAACACGGCGGCATCGGAAGCCACCGCCGCGGCCGAGGGAGGCGGAGGCACAGGACGGTCATCATCATCATCCGCCGCAGCCGCGGGGGTTTTAGCTTGCGGCGGGGCCGCCGGTCTACTCTGTCCCCAAGCCAGAATGCCGAGCAGAAAGCTGCCGAACAGGAAACCGACCAGCCAACAATTGCGCATGTCAGGACGCCTCCAGAAACAAGTAAGAAAACTTATAAGGTTAAGCTGCAATGCTAGCATGCGGGACGTGCTCTATTTCCCGTGCCGGGAATGCGGCGCCTCACCAACAGCTCGAACCTGCCGTTCTTCGAATATTTGCACTCGCCCATCCATGGTTAGCGCCACAAGGTCGATCTTGCCGGGATCAATCTTGTTTGCCCCTCGCAAATGCGCCGCCGTCAGGAAGGCAAAGTAGGGCATTGGCGGTGCTCCGGTTTTCGCGCCCGAGCCTTCCGACGTGGCCGATTCTGGAGACAACGTGAAGGGTGCTTCCTCAAAGTGCCCTGCATGGTTAACGATGAAATGCCAGTTGCTCTTGTCGTCCACGGTCAGCAGGTCGTCGTAGCCATTTCCATGGAAGTCGGCCGCCATTCCGTGAAACCCGAATGCGCGATTCGCGGCATACACCAACGGAAGCGATTCCTCCTGCTCGAACTTTCCGTTCCCCTGATTCAAAAGCACTTCATTCCCGATGGTCGACCATAGAACAACGTCAGTCCTGCCATCGTGATTAAAATCGCTCGTCTGCGCATCCAGGTACGCATACTTCCAAATCTCCGTGCCGGCATCCCAGGTTCGATCTTCAAATTCACCCCGTCCCTGATTCCGGTAGAGAACCGGCGGTTTATTGTCGCGGAGAAGCAGAAGATCCAGCCGGCCATTATGATTGAAATCGGCGGCCAACGCCTTGTGCGTTCGTCCGGGATTCGAAGTCAGCCCCGCTGCCTCCGTGACTTCTTTGAATGTCCCGTCGTGCTGATTGCGGTACAGGTGACTGTTCGCGCTGGCAAAATCGTTTGGAAACGTGAACGACGCCTTCGAGGGCGGAACGCTCAAATCCGTATAGACCGTGACCAGCAGATCGAGAAATCCATCGTTGTCCGCGTCGAACAAAAGAACAGAGGTAGCCAGCTCTCCCGGTTTCCCTTTGAGCCCCGCTTTTTCCGTGGTGTCGGTGAAAGTGCCGTCGCCATTGTTGTGGTAGAGAGTTACTCCACCCAACCCCGCAACGAACAGGCTCGGGTTTCCCGTCTTATCGAAGTCGGCAAAGGCTCCCGAGAGGTCGGCGCCCGTTCCCGGAACTCTCGCCTTGTCTGTGACGTCCACGAACGTGCCGTCCGCGCGGTTTTGAAAAAGATGATTCGAGCCGCCCGGAACAATCACATAAAGATCGGGATGGCCATCTCCATCAAAATCGCCCACGCAGATCGAACCGCCCATGGCAGGCACAAGATTGCGGCGCGCGTATTCGAGTGAATACTCCTGCGAACGGATTACAGTGGGAAGCGTCAACGCTCCGGAAGGAAGGCTGATCGGCGGCAGAGAAATGTGTAACTGAGAAGTAATCTCGGCAAAAGCCATCGGCGCCGCGCGCGTACCGCCGGCAGCCCGCGGGGATTGTGCGGACGTAACCAATGCACCTGCAATGACAAAAACCAGCGGAAGAAAGAGAAGGCATCCAGATTTGGGCTGCAGGGCGAATTGAATCATGGATTGTGAGCTTCAGCGGCGCTGCGCTACCTCACAAGGGCGGGTAGTCGGCTTGCGGAAATGCCCCGATCTGAACATACTCTCAGGGGGCAGGCTTCAGTGCCACGCCGATCACGAATATATTTTGCCCACCGCCCGCGGCGTTGTCGCTGATGGCTATGTCTACGATTTGAGGCACCTTTTGCACCGATGCGGTGAAGGTGATGCTGATCGTGCAAGAAGCTGCCGGCGCGAGCGAAGACCCGCAGGTATTGGTTTCCTTGAATTCCGTGGGATTGTAGCCCGTGAGCGCGATGCCGTTGATGATCAAATTGCCGGGACCGAGATTGCTCAGGGTTGTAGTGACCGGGGGGCTGGTCTTGCCCACGGTTTGGCCGGCAAACGTAATACAGGGCGCTGAAATTGTGGCCACCGGCGTGGTCTGCGGATTGGGCAGAATCCCGTAAACGTCCAACTCGTTCTGCGTCCCCACATAGACTTTTCCGTTGGCGACGGTCGGCGTAATAAATTTGTTGGCGCAGCCCGGCTGATCCCTCAGTCCTTTCGCCTGTCCGCTGTTGTAAAGCTCGGTGGCAACATCCGTGGCGTTGTAAGCATAGAGAACAGCCGGATGAGTGCCTGGCGAAGCCGACAGGATGTCTTTGCGTTCCACCGCCCACAGAATGCCGTCGCTGGTCCCATTCGCCGAGATGGACGGTGTACTCCCCACCGTGAAAAGGTTAGGGGTCTGCTCTACCGGAGCCGTCGACACCAGTCCATTCGTAATGCTGTATTGCTTGAGATAATCTCCGTTGCCCGTCTCGTTGGTCTGCCCCGAATAGTAGACGTACTGAGCCGTCGGACTCTGCCAGTACGCCGGACTGCTCCAATAGCCGTGAACCGTACCCTCAATCGTCTCAATATCCTGATCGCCCTGAGGATGGTAGGTGCCCATGTCGTCGCGATTCACCAGATAGATGGGAACCGCATAGGTAGTGCCGAACAAGTCGCAAGGCGACCCACCCTTGCCAGCCTGGATGATTTCGTCCGGATAAGAACCGGTCTGAGAAGGAAAAATCAGCGGCCCGCCCGATCCCAAATCCAAGTCGTTCGGCAGCAAGCGGCACGCCTGGTCCATGGGAGTGAAGTAATCCAGCACCTTCAGGTCGGCATCCAGTTTCAGCAAAGTGTCGCTGTAGTCGACGCCCCCCGTGTTTGCATCGAAGGTTCCGTCTCCCGTCGCAATATAAATGTTCCCCAGCGAGTCCAGCGCCGGACCGTTGCCAGCTTGCCACACGCCGCCGAGAGTTCCGTTCGGAGTCGTGTTCATCACTGCCACTTGCGCCAGCGTCGTTGCATTGTAGGCCATAAGCCAGCCGTGCGCCTGGCCCGCCCAGCCGATATAAACATTGCCGTTGGCCAGCAGCAACCCCGCCCGCTGGATGTCGTGCAGCGCATTGAACATAACCTTCCCATGCGAGGTTCCGGTCCCGGTGCCGGAAACAGTCGCCGAGATCTCCACCGGTCCGCCAAACTTCTCGTCTCCAGTGGTGATATCCAAAGCATGCAGACGCTGCACCGAATTGTTGTTTTCCTGGGTTCGAACCACAAGGTAGATAGTATTGCTGGTCGGGTCAATTACGGGTGTGGATGTAATTCCTGTGATCGGATAGATGTTGCAGACGATACCCGTCGCTATGCAATTGATGGTCGTAATCCCATTCGCGGGATTAATGAAACTCAGATACCAAAGAATGTTAGGCGTCAGTCCGTCGGCGTCAAAAGCGTAAAGGCTGTCGTTCTCCGTCGCCACGTACAGGACGTTGTGCACTCCCTGGCCCGGAATCGTGACATTCGGCACGTAGAGCGGCTGCGCGTAAACCTGGCCATCCACCGGATAGGAAAATATCTTGCCGAACTCGCTGTAGGCTATGTTCGCCGGGGTGAGAATAGTTTCATTCAAGTTCTGTCCAGTGCGGGCGGTGTCATTGTGCTGCGTAAAAACGCCGGTAAAACCTTGGCCTTGCACCGTGGGTGTGATGAAGCCAAAAGATGCGGCCAGTAAAGTGATGAGCGCCACCAGGAAGGAGTTCATGCGCATGGGATTCCTCCAGAAACAGCCAGCAACCTTCGGACGGCCCCAACCCAGAGCAACCATCCAGCTTCCACTCGACAAAATTGGCGCGGATTTTAAGATTTCAAAGTTAAGAAATTAAGAGGCGAACTCCATGGGAGTTCGCCTCACACTTGCGTTCAGCTGCTTTGCGGCCCCCAACGACGCCCGGCTTTCATCCTACTGTACCGTGAGCGTGATCGTGGTCGAGTTTGACAGCGGAGCATATGTGCCCGTAACGGTCAGCGTGTAAGTTCCCGCCGCCGTACCGGTAGTCGTTACTATCGACAGCGTCGTCGTCGACGTGGTTCCCCCGTACATCTGCACGTCCGAGTTGCTGAGCGAGCACGTCGAGTTCACCGGCGCGCCGGTGCAGCTTACCGCCACAATCTGAGCGAACTTCGCCTGCGGCGTCAGTGTGATAGTTGAAGTTCCCGTCGCCCCGGGGGCCACACTAATCGTATTGGGCGAGGCCGAAATGCTGAAGTTCGGACCCGACCCGGTCAACGTCACCGTCTGCGCGCCGCCAGTCGCGTTATCGTTAATGCTCATGGTCGCCGATTCCGGACCATACGCGCTCGGAGTCAGGCTCACATTGATGGTGCAGCTATCGTTTGGCGAAACTGTTGTTCCGCAGGTATTGGTTTGCGAGAAATCGCCGCTGTTCGCACCCGTGAAGGTGATCGGAGTCAGGCTCAGATCCTCGCCGCCGGTGCTGCTCAACGTAACCGGCAAAGAGCTCCCGGTCACACCCAACGCCCATTGCCCAAGGGCCAGACTAGTCGGGGTATAAGTAGCCGCGGGCGCCAGTGGAACGTAGCGCACGCGATTGTTGCCGCCGTCGGCAATGTACAGATTGCCGCTCGCATCCACCCACGCCCCCAGATTCGCCATCTTGGCGTTGGTTGCAGGACCTTTGTCCCCGCTGTATCCGCCCTGAATGGAATTCGTGGGGTTACCCGCAACGTTGCTGAAGATACCAGTCGCCGCACTGATGCGCTGCACCACGTTATTGTTGCCGCCGGAAATGTAGACGTTGTTCGACGGATCTATCGCCAACTCCAGCGGGTTCCACATGCTGGCATCCAGCTTCGTAAGCCCGTCTCCCGACAGCTTTGCGTCTTCATTCAACGCCCATTGGCAGATATCGCCGGTGACTTGACTGCACGTGCTAGCATTTGGCGCTTCCACCACCTGACGAACCTCCCCGTTGTACTGGTCGGAGATATAGACATTCGCCGAGCTATCCACCACCAACCCGGCTGGGTGATCCAGATTCGCGCTGGTAGCCGGCCCGTTATTTCCCTTGGAACCGGAGACGCCGGTTCCAGCAATTGTCGAGATGGTTCCATTGGCGATGCTACCGCCCGAAGGAACAACCTTGCGAATTTTGTAACCTTGCCAGTCACTGATGTAAAGGTCGCCCGACAGATCGAAAGTGATATTCAGCGGAAACGAGAAGCTCGCGGACGTCGCCACTCCACCATCACCGCAAGTCGCGGTCGTGGGATAACAAGAACCGCCGTTGCCCGCTACGGTTTGGATGTCGCCGGTCGACTTCACTACTTCGCGAATCACGAGGTTGTTCGAATCCGCAATGTACATGTTGCCGGTGGGATCAAACGCAACCGAACTGGGCCCATTCAACGAGGCGGAAGTAGCCGCGCCACCATCGCCCGTGCAGATTGGGGGAGAAGGCGGGGTCTGCTGGACGCAGGAGCCCGTGCGATTGTTGCCCGCAAAGACCGAAATCGTCGCCGTACTGTTATACGCGGGAACTGATACTTTGAGGATCCGGTTATTGCCCTGGTCCACAATATAGAGATTGCCCGCTGCGTCTTCCGCTGCATCCCAGGGCAGCGCCAACTGGGCGCTGGTCGGGGGGGTTCCAGTGCTCGGGAGGCCATTCCCGCCGCCAGCGATGGTCTGAATATCGCCAGGCTGAATCAAAGTTCCACCGAATGCCATCGCGGTGGTCTGATTATTCACCACACGGATGAGTTCGTTACCGCTGTCGGAAACGAAGTAGTCATTGTGCGAATCTACCCAGATGCCGCTCGGCAAATTAATTTGCGCGCTGGCCGCTGGGCCGCCATCGCCTGAGTATCCCGCCGTTCCCGCGGTATTCACCACGGTACTGATCAGATTGGTCGTCGCGCTAACCAGCCGAATCCGGCTGTCTCCCGTGTCCGCGATTAAGAGGTCGTTCGCGGCGTCCAGGAAAATTCCCCGCGGCACATCCACTTCGGCAGAGGTAGGAGCCTTGTTATCTCCGCAATTGCTCACCGGATTCGAACAGCCGATGCCATTGCCCGCAACCGTTTCAATAATTCCCGGCGGAATAGAGATCCCAAAAATGGTGATCGCGGCGGTGGCCTGTGGGTTCACCACGCGGACCCTCTGGTCGTCGGTGTCCGAGATATAAATGTTGTTGGTGGTGTCCAACGCCACACCATAAGGAAAGTTCAGGGTAGCCTTAGTCGCCAGTCCGCCGTCGCCGCAACCCGTTTGCGGGTCAGAGCATCCCGTGATGTCGCCTGTCGTACCTGCCACGCTATTGATGTCTCCCGCACCAATAAGCACGCCCGCGATGGTAATGGGGCTCTTCGTCACGTTCACGACCCGGATACGGTTGTCTCCAGCGTCGGCAATATAGAGATTGCCGCTAGTGTCGAGGGCCACGGATTCTGGCAAATTCAGATTGGCATCGATAGCCAATCCGCCGTCGCCGCACTTTTCAGCGTGATCGCACTTGTCGCCATTCCCGGCCACGGTCGAAATAACGCCCGTGGGCGAAACCTTCCGTATCCGTGAACCCGCCGCATCGGCGAAATAAATATTGCCGCTGCCATCGATTGCCAGGCCCGTCACCTCATAGATCAGCGCCGTGCTGGCCTGCCTGCCATCCGTGTTGTGCCCGCCATATCCCAATCCCGCGTAATTGCCGAACACGCCGGCAGAAGTCAGATCGAAAACATATGCGGAGTCGGGCGCAGCAATATAGATTGTGCCGGTGGAAGGGTTTTCAATGGCCGCGCTCACTCCCGGCAGGTCCGCCAGTGCCGGGTTGGTCGGAGTCTTGCCGCCGCCAACAACGGTGTAAATGTCGTTGGCCTTGTAGGTCTGGGCCTGCCCCGCAACCGGCGAAAACGCCAGGCAAAGCACGAACAAAACCACCAGGCTCACGCAAATCTGCGGTTGCACATTGGAACAGCCGCTCCGATTCAATTTCACAAACTACCTCCGCACCTGATTTTTGGGAATGTGTTGATTGCACTCCAGCAATGGGCCCCATTCGCCCGACGAAGGTTGAAACCGTTCATGGCCTGTTTTGTACTTTCGTCGGACTTGTTGCTTTTCGATTTTGTTACTCCCGATGTTGCGTAAGAATACAAGCAGAGTGCCCCGGCATGTGCCTTCATCCGCGCAGAAGCCGCACTTGGCCGCTACCTGCGTGGCAACCACTGGAACGCTGGGCCTTTATGTTGGGGGGAGAATCGGTCAACAATCACTCGTCCGAAACACGCCGTCCCACAGAGACGGCATCGGAGTGAGAGTGATCTTACCCGCCATTGCAAATCGTGAGCAAGAGGCCAAAAGCACTCATAACCAAAGTCTCTATTTACCCGAACCCGCGGTTAACAGCCCGTAGACGTCCAACTCGCTCGCCGTCGGTACGTAAACCTTGCCGTTCGCCACGGTTGGCGGCGTGAACTTGATGGCCGGACCCGCCGTATCGCGCGTTCCCGCCTGAGTGCTGTTGTACAGTTCCGCGGCCGTGGTGGGGTTCAGCGCATACAGCACCGCCGGCGCCCCCGTCGAATAGCCGTTGGGCTGGATGGCCCAGACAATCCCATTCGATGCCTCGTTGGCCGAAACCTCCACCGTCGCGCCCGGAGAACCAAACACGGTCGAGCCCGTCGCCACTGGTGAGGTAGCGACCAGACCGTGCACCATTTGAAAAACGCGCAGCACATCGTTCGGGCACCAGAAATATAGATATCCTTGCCAGTACGCTGGAGTGCTGTACAGCCCGTGCCCCGCAAACGCATTCGGAATCGACTCCACAATTTGCTGGTTTCCCGACGCGTTGAAATGGCCCATGTCGGTCTGGTCCACTACGTACAGAACCCCGTCTTTCCCGGCGCCGACGGCTAGATTCGGATGTGCCGCTCCGTTCTGGTACGGAAGCAGCATCGCCCCCCCGGAACCAAGGTCGAGATCCTCCGAACTCTCCTCCGCCTCGTTATACGGCGTGAAGTAATCCGCCACCTTCAAACCGCCCTTGGTGGACAGCTTCACGTAGCTCATCCCATAATCCTGGCCGCCCGTGTTAGCGTCGAACGTGCCATTCCCACTCATGAAGTACAGGTTGCCGATCTTGTCTGCGGCCAGCCCGTCCCCGCTTTGCCATACCCCACCTTGGTCCCCGTTGGCCGTAACACAGTATGCCGATATCTGCGCCAAAGTGGTTTCGTTGTATCCGATCACCCAGCCGTGATACGTAAATTCGCTTTCCAGCCCGTGCGAGGCCCATGCGATGTAAATTCCGCCGTTCAACAGCAGCAGGCCCGGCCGCTGATTGGACCGGAAAGGATCGAAGGAAAGGTTACCGCCCGCGGAACCCGAACCAGTGCCTTTCACCGTCGCCGCAATCACCACCGGCCCACCGAATTTCTCCGCGCCCGTGGTCACATCCAGGGCGTGCAGCCGCTGCACATACGTGCCGTTCTCTTTGGTGGCAGCCACCGCGTACAGCGTGCCATTATTCGGATCGATGACCGGCGTTCCCGTAATGCCGACCTGCGGATAAATGGCGTCCGTCCCCAAGTCCGAGCTGGGGACAGTCGTGATTCCCAGTGCTGGGTTAATAAAGCTCACCTGCCACAGCGGACTGGCGTTGCTGCCGGTATTGCTGTTTCCGTCAAACGCAAAAACGCTGTCGTTTTCCGTCGCTACATACACAACGGTGTGCACCCCTTTATGAGGAATCAACAAATTGGCGAGAACCAATGGCTGGGCGTAAATCTGGCCATCCACCGGCTGTGAAAACAACTTGCCGAAAGTGTTCATCTGCACCAGCGCGGGCGTGAGCATAGTTTCGTGGAGATTCTGTCCGCTACGCACATTGTCGTTGTGATAGGTAGTGACGTTCACCCCACTCTGCGCATACGTAGTTATGGCGAACACAAAAACAGATCCCCAAACAATTGCAGAGACTCGAAATTGACGAAGGTTGGCACGAGCGGCGCTTTGACAAAGCAACTGCATTCTTAATCTCTCCGGTTTTACTGCAGTGGGGATTCTCACGGGCGATCGACGCACATGAAAATTTTCAACAGTCTTTGGCGAGTGCGTGAAACACGCCCCGCCTTGCGAACCCTATCATCCACCCATTGTTGCGTCTGCGCACAATATTATTTTTTGGTTAAGAAATGTTTGCAGGTTCCTGCAAGGTCCAGCACACTTTGCGTGGAGACTTCGCGAAGCTGTGCAAGATCTTGCAAGCAGCAAGGGAATCTGGAGCTGCCTAGCTCGCAGGAAGAGTGAACCTCAGAGTGATCTTTGTCTCCATCTCCACCGCACGGCCATTCACGGTGTGCGGCTTGAACCGCCATTGCCGCACGGCGGCAATGGCCGCATCCGCCAGGAGTGGGTCGCCACTCACCAGCCGGAACGTCTTGCACTGCACCCTCCCGGCTAATGCGCACGTCCAGCAGCACCGGTCCCTGAACGCGCTGTGCCAGCGCTTGCTGGGGATATTCCGGCTCCACTCGCCGTACCAGACTGCCCTCTGCCGCATCGGGTGACAATTCGACGATCCTCGCCGGAGGCCCCGCCAGGCCCGTGGTCGCGCCTTTTTCTGCCGGGCTCCCAGCTGTAGCGGCGACTCCCGAAGGCGGCATCCGGAAAATTTCTTTGCCGCCCTCGTATACCCGCAGACTGCCTTCGGGTATTCGCGCACTCTCCATCCGAGACTCAGCTTGTCCGCTTGCCGATTTGTTCTTCGCTGTTGCGCGCGTGGTCGAGTCCGTTTCTTCCGCGGCAGAGCCTGCGCCCATCTCTTTGCCGACGGGTGCTGCCGGCGCGGTAGAAGAAGTAGAAGAAAATGCGGATGCCGCGGCCGCGGCACCGGAAGCATGGCTGCCGCTCGCTTTCAGCCAGCCCACTCGCATCGCAAAAACTACTCCCATCAGGATTGCGACGGAGCAGACGATCACGGCCATCGCCGCCGTGAGCCAATCGAACCGCGAAGCAGGCGCAATTTCGGTTCCTGTCTCAGACCCGCGCCGTCCCCCCAGCGAGTCATAAATCCGAGTATCATCGGCCGCCGCCTCCGCCCGTCCCTTAACTTTAGTTTCTTCCACCGCATTTTCTGGTGTTGCGCTGGCGGCCAAATTCGTGGCAGCAAGTCCGACGGAAACCAGCGAAGACTGCCGTGCCTGTGTGTCCTTTAGGATGCGCTCGGCCAATACTTCGAGCGTCCTCAGGTCACGATCGCCAAACGCGCAGGGGCGCGCTGAAAGAATTTCAAGAATGCCGACGAGTTCCTCGTCGCGCAAAAGTGGCAGCACCACCACCGACCGCACTCCCAGTTCCCGCGAAACTGCGGCGTCCGCGCTGGGATCGCTCAGCGCGTCGTCACAACATTGAATCTGCCGCGTACGCATGCAAGCTCCCGAGAGGCCCGAGTTCATGTCCAGGCGCGTCCCTAACTCGGGGGCGTTGTCTCCGCTGCTGGCGCGGCAAACCATTTCTTCGCCGCGCGCCAGCGCAACCGCAGCCCCGGTCGCACCCGTCGCCAGGCAGGCTTGTTCGACGATTTCGTTGAGCACGATATCCAGCGCTAACTCCCCCGAAAGTTCTGCCGGAATTTTCCCGCCCCCATGGGCCGCAAACTTCGCGGCCAGTTCGGCGACATCAGACTCCCGCCTTGTCGCCGCGGAATTCTCACTCCCCGAAGAACCAGGCGGAACCGCTTCAGCCGGGCCGGCCTCAGACGGGTCAAGATCCGACCGAGCGGGCTTGCTGGAGTCAGGCCGCCACATGGGGTGTTGAGCCATACCGAAGGCGCACGAACAACTCTACGGAAGATCAGCTTCTGTAGCGGAGTTTCGCCCCAAAGCGCTACGTTGTCAATACGGAAGAGGACGGATAGCTCCACCGGGAGTTTGCTTCGTGCATTTCAGATCGAGACCAATCGAAGGCTCTTCCACCTCTTGACAGCTCTTTCAGGGAGGAGGATGATGCCAAGCGTTGTTGCTTTTCTCCCCCCGGGCCACGTTCTATAAAACACCCAATTCTGAGGCGCGGAATGACGAAGGCTTTTGAGGGATTTCTCGCGGAAAAATGTTCTCCTTCCGTCTCCAGTCAAAAACTTGCCCGTGATTCCAGGCGAACCATCTTCCTCGCCGTCGCTCTCGCGGTGGGATTATGGGGACCTCCTCAGGCCCAAGCTCAAGTCAGCGTCATCACCTACCACAACGACAATTCCCGCACCGGGCAGAACCTTAACGAAACGCTGCTCACGCCCGCCAACGTCAACGTGAGCCAGTTCGGAAAGCTCTACCCCGGAAGCGCGACTCTGGATAGCTGGGCCCCCGCTCAGCCGCTCTACGTGCCCAACGTTATGATCGGGGGGACAACGCATAACGTGGTATATGTCGCCACTCTCAATAACAGCATCTTTGCCTTCGACGCCGATAGCGGCCTTGAGATTTGGACCGCCCGCTACGGGCCGCCTACGCCCTTCGACGATCTCTGCACTGACTCCAGCTATCAGGTCTCGACCACCCGCGGTGCCGGCATCGTCAGTACTCCGGTCATCGATCCTGTTGCCGGCGTTCTTTACTTTGTCACCAAGAACGGCAACGGAAGCCCCACGCAGCCCTTCGCTCTTAATCTGCACGCCGTCGATTTCACAACCGGTATCGAGGAGACAAGCCTGGGTAGTCCCGTCTTGATCTCTCCGCCTTCCGGTCCCACGTTTATGCCGCAATACCAAATGAACCGCCCCGGGCTTCTGCTCAACAACGGCGTTGTCTATGTTGGCCTGGGCTCGACCGGATGCAAGGGTCTCAATGGTTTCCCGAAAATCAATAACCACGGATGGGTTTTGGGCTACAGCACGCTCAGCCTCACTCAGCCGCCCACGGTTTTCGTCACATCTCCAGCCACCAACAATTCGGGAGTCTGGCAGGCCGGTGGCGGCTTGGCCGCCGACGGCAGCGGAAACATTTACTTCGAGACCGCCGATGGCGTCTTCGATGCTAACAACGGGGGATCGGATTATGGCCTCAGTGTCCTGAAGTTGGATCCCAACCTCAACTTCCTCGATTACTTCACTCCCTACAATGAAGCCACATTACTGGAGCCCTACGATCTCGATCTCAGCTCCGTTGGCCCGCTTCTGCTCCCAGATCCTCAGCCCGGCCAATATCCGCACCTCTTGGTAGCTTCCGGTAAGAACGAAGAAATCTACCTCCTTGATCGCGACGGCATGGGCGAATTCTGCGGCACTTGCACCAACGGCACCAACAACACCAACATCCCGCAGGATATTCTCCCGCCCACATCCCTGAGCGGTTGCCTTGGGAGCGGTCCCGGCTTCACCTGCCGTTATGGCACGCCCAGTTTTTGGAGCAACAGTTCCTCCAATTACATTTATTTTGCCGAAGTGCCGGGCCCCCTTTTGGCATATTCGCTCACCGCTGGAAGCCTGAGCGCTTCGCCCACCAGCCAGTCTCCGCTGAACTACTCCGGAGAGGGCAGTCCCTCCATTTCAGCCAACGGCACCAGCAGCGGAATCCTCTGGGCAGTCACGTGGGCCAATGGCCCTCCGGGCCAAAATAAAGGAACCCTGCGCGCCTTCAATGCCACCAATCTGCAAACGCAGTTCTACGCCAGCAGTCTTGCCACCGGCAACCGCGATGCTTTAGGCTACGTCCCCAATTTCATTACTCCCACCATTGCCAATGGAAAAGTCTTCGTCGCTACCCAGACCCAATTACTCGTTTTCGGATTGCTTCCCTCCTTGACCGTCACGGCCGGAAATAACCAATCTGGCTATGTCGGAACTTCCCTGCCCGTAACGCTTTCTGTCCAGGCGCTCAGTTCCTACACCGGCCAGCCGGTGGCAAACGCGGCCATCGCCTTCGCTGCCGTGCCTGCTGGCGGCACATTCGGAAGTCCCACCGCCATCACGAATAGCGCGGGCATCGCCACCACTACCTACATTCTGCCCACTAAACCCGGTGCCGTCACCATCACCGCATCCGGCTCCAGTTCGTCCACCACTACGGCTTACTTCACAGAGACCGCCAATGCCGGTCCACCAGCTTCGATGGTGCTGGTTTCCGGCGGAAAGCAGAGGGGTACGGTCGGCACTACTCTGCCCGCACCTATCGTAGTTTCCGTCAAAGATGCCTTCGGCAACGCCGTCTCGGCCGTTCCGGTCGAATTCGGCGGCAAGGTTGGCGGCACTTTCTCTCCGGATCCTGTGAATTCCAACTCCCTGGGCGAGGCATCCTCTTATTACACTTTGCCCACGAAAGCTTCCATGTTGACGCTCGACGCGGCCATCACCGGTTTTGAAATCAAATTCTCGGAGCAGTCCATCGCAGCCAGCCCCGCTTCGGTCAACTTGGTCGCGGGCAATAATCAATCGGAGCCGCCCAACACCCTGCTGCCCCAGCCCTTGGTGGTGAACGTCGAGGACCAGTATGGAAACCTGATTTCCGGCGCCACCGTCAGTTTCACCGACAATGGTGCCAACGGCACACTGTCCAGTTCCAGCGTAATCACCACCGCCAACGGCCAAGCCACCGTAACCTACGTCACTCCGCCGCAGGCGGGAACCGTCACCATCACGGCGAGCATCTTAGGACTAACTCCCGTCAATTTCACGGAGACGGTGCAATAAGAGTTCAGTAACTTAGAGAACACGGCGTTGTCCTGATCAGGCGCGAGGCGTCGCAGATCCCCGCAATTCCTAAAGTTGCAAAATCCTGCATCTTGACAGTGCGCGCCAGGTCAGTCAAACTGTGCTCCTTACTCGGTCGCGGCCATCCCCAAGCCATATCCCGAGCACTTTTCGCAACAATTCAGATGAGCCGTCTGCAGCGGGAATCCCCGTGCGCGGACTTTGTTATTCAATTTTTGAGGGGGTCGTTTCACATGGCTGGAAACAAATCGCTGGCAGTCCTGGCCGCAGGATTGATGCTTTTCGTCGCTCTGTCCATCCGTACGCATAGCACCACTCACAATCCCCCCGTGGCAGCGTCGGCTGCAAAGCCCGCAATCCCAGCGCTGCCGGCCCAGACCCCGTCGGTGGACGATGCCACCAAGTCGCGGATGCTCGACGCTCTCGCCAGGGTTCCCATGAGCTTCGAAATCAACCGCGGCCAGACCGACCGGCGAGTGCAGTTCCTCTCGCGCGGCGCTGGATACACATTATTCTTGACCCGCGATGCTGCCGTGTTGGCTCTGCCCTTGTCATCGAGTAAGCCGCAATCTCAGCAAAAGCCGTCGTCGTCCGCCTCATATCCACTGCCGTACGTTGGCTCTCAGTCAGTGGGCGTGCAACACCCCGGCGCCTCCCGCAGTGAAGCCGTTCTGAACATGCGCATTGTGAACGCCAACCCGCAAGCGCACATCAGCGGCGTTGGAAAGCAACTTGCCCAGAGCAACTACTTTATTGGCAACGATCCTTCCCAGTGGCGCACCAATGTATCGAACTATGAAAAGGTTCGCTATGCCGGCGTTTATCCCGGAGTCGATCTGGTTTACTACGGCAATCAAAAGCAGCTCGAATACGACTTCGTTGTAAGTCCCGGCGCCGATCCCAGCGCAATCGCACTCGCCTTCGGCGGCGGCCCCGATGGCGGCAAGAAGATTCCTTTGACCATCAACCGCGACGGCGACCTCGTCGCCACCCTCCAAGGCGGAGCGGTCACCTTCCACAAGCCCATCGTTTATCAGCAGAATGACGACTCTGCGAAAACCGCCATCGACGGCCGCTACCTTCTAAATGCCGACGGCCACGTCGGATTCGAGCTCGGCACTTACGATCACAGCAAGCAGTTGATCATCGATCCCGTCCTCAGCTATTGCACTTACCTCGGCGGCAGCAACGACGACATCTCCTATGGCATCACCTACGGCGTTCGCTATGGCCAGCCGATTCTGGTGGGCAGCACACGCTCCGCGGATTTTCCGCAAGTCAAAGCGCTCTACCCCTTCGGCGGTGGAACCTGCGGCACCGAGCCCTGCCGCGACATCTTTGTCGCCAAGTACAACCCGGCGCTTACCGAATTGATTTTCTCCACCTTCATCGGCGGAGACAATGACGACGTCCCCTCGCAGGTCACGCAGGATGTCTACGGCGATATTTTCCTCGTCGGCTATAGCCTCTCCACAAACTTTCCCGTTCGCGGCCCCGTGTTTCAGAAAACGTTCCACGGCGGCAGCATAACCGGCGACGCAGTAGTGGTCGAAGTCGAATCCGCTGGCTTCTATCTCGAGTGGTCCTCTTACCTCGGCGGAAGCGGCGATGATCAGGCTTTTGGCGTGGCCGTCGATACTCCAGGTAACGTCTATGTCTCCGGCCACACTACCTCAACAGACTTCCCTGTCACAGCGGGCGCGTACCAAACTACTTGCCCGGTCGATAGCTCAGGGGGCTGCTCCACCTCGTTCGTCACTAAGGTGAATCCCAAGGGAACCGCCCTTGTCTACTCCACCTATCTCGGCGGCTCCAACGGATTGGGAGAATCCGCCTACGGCATTGCGCTCGATGCCAACGACAACGTCTACCTGAGTGGCATCACCGGCTCGCCCAACTATCCCACCACGCCCGGCGCGTACCAAACCCAGTGCGGCACCGACGGCCTTTGTAACGGCACCTTCGATGGCTTCGTCACTCAGCTCAATTCCACCGGCAACGCCGTGCTTGCCTCGACGTTCTTGGGCGGAAGCAGTTACGACTACACCGCTGGCATCGTGGTGAATCCGAATGCAATCTATGTATCCGGCAGTACCGTGTCTTCCGATTTCCCCGTCACTGCCAATGCCGCGCAACCCGCTTACGGCGGAGGTTCCTCCGGCTGTATCGTGACCACCGGAACCTGCGGAGACGTTACCGTCACCAAGCTCAACACCGCTCTCACCGCCCTGCAATATTCCACCTACCTCGGCGGAAGCCTCGACGAGAACCCCGGACTCTCCATGGCCGTGGATACGAACGGTTATATGTACGTCACCGGCCAGACCGACTCGCTGAACTTCCCCCAGGTCAACCCACTGCAGGCGGCCTACGGCGGCGGCGCCAGCGATGCCTTCATCACCCAATTCACCCCCACGGGCGCCTTTGGATATTCCAGCTACTTCGGCGGCAACGGCGAGGATTTCGGCTATCGCGTAGCTCTCGATCCTTCGAACAACGTTTACATCACGGGCGGAACCCTTTCCACAAATCTCCCGGTCACCTCGCATGCCGTCCAAAAGATCTGTGGCACCGACGGCAATTGCAATGGCGGATTCTTCGACGCCTGGTTCTCCAAGATCATCCTCTCGGCCAATCTTTCCATGACTGACAAGGCGCCCGCCACCGTTGCCACCGGCGCCAACCTAACCTATACCCTCACAGCCAAAAACAACGGCCCAGATACCGCACTGTCGGTCAGCGTCACCGATGCCACTCCCACCGGGACAACCTTCGTCAGCGTCACTCCCAATGCCGGAACCTGCACCGCGCCACCGGTTGGAGGGACGGGCACCGTAACCTGCACCGTCGGCGCCATGGCCAACGGCACCAGTTTGAAAATTACTTTGGTGGTCAACGTCAATGCGGCATCGGGAAGCGTCATCACCGATACCGCGACCGTGACCTCAACCACCTACGACCCGAATCTGAAGAACAACACGGCGACGGCGAAAACGACGGTCGACTGAAGCCGTCGCGCCTGAAGGTGATCGATAATCCGAAAACCCGGCGGCCTGACTCGCCGCCGGTTTTCGCAACTGATAATGCCTGGCGGGTATAGCTGCTGCATGGGCCGTCCCAAAACGGCAGCACAAAAGCGAGAACCTTAGTGCTAGAGTCTTTTGTGTCCTCCCCTGCGTATCAAGAAATGTTAGAATCGACTAACACTTGGGGCGCTGCGCCATTGCTCCTCAGGCCGTTTTTTCTCCCCCTGATTATCCGTGAAAACGTCTGAAAACATTCAACGATTTTTGCTCCACGGAGTTTGAACATGCGGATCGCTGTCGTTGGTTCCGGATACGTAGGATTGGTTGCCGGCGCTTGCTTCGCCGACCTCGGTCACGAGGTCATTTTGGTTGACAATGATGACCGCAAGCTAGCCGCCCTCAAGAACGGCCAGGTCCCCATTCACGAAAACTTTCTGCCCGAACTGCTCAGCCGCCATCGCGGCCATCGGCTCACTTTTTCCGACGATTTGCACCAAGCCGTCCGCGCCAGCGCCGCCATCTTCATCGCCGTCGGCACGCCGCCCACCGAACGCGGCGAGGCCGATCTCTCCTACGTCGAATCCGTGGCCCGCGAAATCACCGGCGCCGTCGACGACTACAAAGTCATCGTCGAAAAAAGCACCGTCCCCGTCTACACCAGCGAGTGGATTCGCAAAATCATCCTGCGCAACGGCGCCGACCCCGATTCTTTCGACGTTGCTTCCAACCCCGAATTCCTGCGCGAAGGCACCGCCGTCACCGACTTCCTGTTTCCCGATCGCATCGTCGTCGGCTGCGACAATGACCGCTGCGCCAACGTTCTCCGCGAAGTCTATGCCCCGCTCACCAGCGGCAGTTATTACGAGCGCGCCGATGCCATCCCGCAGCCCGACCGCACTTCCATCCCCGCAACCATCATCGTCACCAGCACCAAGAGCGCGGAACTCATCAAGCACGCCTCCAACGCATTTCTCGCCATGAAGATTTCCTTCATCAATGCCGTCGCCACCATGTGCGAATCCGTCGGCGCCAACGTCAATCAGGTCTGCCACGGCATTGGCACCGATTCCCGCATCGGCCCGCGCTTCCTGAATCCCGGCATCGGCTACGGCGGCTCCTGCTTCCCCAAGGACGTGATGGCCTTCCGCGCCGTCGCTCGCGAGTGCGGTTATGACTTCCGCCTGCTCGACGAAGTCATGCGCATCAACGAGGATCAGCGCGAGCGCTTCCTGCGCAAAGTTCGCAGCGCCCTGTGGACGCTCCGCGGCAAGCACCTCGGCGTCCTCGGCCTCGCTTTCAAAGGCGGCACCGACGACATACGCGAATCTCCCGCCATCCTCATCGTGCAAGCTCTGCTGCAGGAAGGCTGCAAGATCACCGCCTATGACCCGGCCGCCATGGAACGCGTGCAGGAAACCATGAACTCCGGTCTCAAGTTCGCCAACTCCGCCTACGAAGCCGCCACCGGCGCCGACGCCCTGCTGATCCTCACCGAGTGGGAAGAGTTCGCTAATCTCGATCTCCGCCGCCTCAACCAGGAACTCAAATATCCCATCGTGATTGACGGCCGCAACCTGTATGATCCCGAAGTGATGGCGGCCAACGGCTTCACCTACTACTCCGTGGGACGCGCCGCCTCGCATCCCGAGGGCGTTCCCGCCGCTCTGCGGAACGGCACCAAGAAAGCATGAGTCCACAACGCGCTCTGGTCACCGGCGGCGCCGGTTTCCTGGGATCTCATCTCTGCGACGCTCTGCTCGGCGAGGGCTGGAGCGTGGTTGTCGTCGACAACCTGCTCACCGGCCGCCGGCCAACCTCGCTCACCTAAATCTCGACCACAATCTCGGCCATCTCACAAATGATTCGCGATTCGATTTCATAGAAAAAGACATCTGCCAGCCCTTCGACGTCGGCCCCGTCGATTACGTCTTCCACTTCGCCAGCCCCGCCAGCCCGGTCGATTACACCCTCCACGGGATTCCCACGCTGAAAGTCGGATCGCTCGGAACTTTCCACGCCCTCGAGGTCGCCCACAAATACGGCGCAAAGTATCTCGTCTCGTCCACATCCGAGTGCTACGGCGATCCGCTCGAGCACCCGCAGAAAGAAACTTACTGGGGCAACGTAAATTCCATCGGCCCGCGCTCCGTCTACGACGAAGCCAAGCGCTTCACCGAAGCCGTCACCATGGCTTATCACCGCTATCACAAAGTGGATACGCGCATCGTGCGCATCTTCAACACCTACGGCCCCCGCATGCAATTAAACGACGGCCGCGTCGTCCCCAACTTCATGAAGCAAGCCCTCCGCGGCGAACCTCTCACCGTCTACGGCGCCGGCAGCCAGACTCGCAGCTTCTGCTACGTCAGCGACGAAATCGATGGCTTCATCCGCCTCGCCAAATCCTCGGAACATCTGCCGGTAAACATCGGCAACCCAAACGAATTCACCATCCTCGAATGCGCCCAGCAAGTAATTAAAGTAACGGGATCGAAAAGCAAAATCGCCTACGAACCCCTGCCCCAGGACGACCCCAAACAGCGCTGTCCCGACATCACCAAAGCCCGCACTCTGCTCGGCTGGGAACCCAAGATTCAACTGGAAGAAGGCCTCCGCCTCTCGCTGGATTATTTCAGGAAGGCAGTTGCCGAGGAAGCCACCACGGCAAAATAGCCACCACCGCCCCTGTGGGGACAGCCGCCCTCGGCTGTCCCCCGGCGCGGGGTGACGTAACTTTGATTGTGTAAAAGCGAGAGGGTGTAAGTTGGCTTTGGCCTCACAAGCTAAAGCCGTTCCTGGAAAGGAGACCTACACCCGATGGCGAAGATAATCCCAATCACGGAGCATTACCAACATTTTCTGGCGGAGATGAGAGAGAGTTTCTGGGGGGATGTGTACGGAGAGACGAAGCGGCTGTGGAAAGAGCGTTTGGAGGCGGATTCGCGGCGGGAGCGGGACCGGTATGCGGTGCGCGAAGTGTATCAGCGGCGGCGCAGCCGGCGGCAGCCCTATCGCAACGGCTACTACGAACGGGATTTCGTGACTCGGTTGGGGACGATCCGGCTGCGCGTGGCGCGCACCCGAGGGAAGAGTTTTCTGCCGCGAGGGCTGGAACCTTTTCAGCGGCGCGCCGAAGATGTGTCGATGCTGATTCGGGAGGCGTTTCTGCGCGGCATCTCGACGCGGCAAGTGGGGCGGGTGGTGGCCACGGTGACCGAAGAGGTGGTGAGCCCGCAGACGGTGTCGAAGCTGACGCGGGATCTGGACGGAGTGGTGCGCCAGTTCCACCAGGCGCGGTTGGAAGACAACTACGCGTATCTGTTTTTGGACGGAGTGAGCTTGCGGGTGCGGCGTCCGGCGGGGCGCAAGCGGGTGCAGATGCTGGTGGCCTACGGAGTGCGGCGTGACGGCACCCGCCATCTGCTGGCGTTTTTGCGGAGTCAGGGCGAGAGTCAAGCGGACTGGGAAGGGCTGCTGGAGGATATGTATCGGCGCGGGCTGGAGGGCAAGGCGCTGGGCCTGATCGTCACCGACGGCTGTCCCGGACTGGCGGCGGCGATCCGCACCGTCTATCCGCGAGTGCGGCATCAGCGCTGCTGGGCCCACAAGATGCGCAACATTCTGGAGAAAGTGAAGAAGGCCGACTACGACAACGTGAAAGCGGGAGCGCAGGCGATTTATTTGGCCGAAAGCCGCGCTCAGGCCGAAGCCGCTTTTCGCGCCTTCCGCGCCCGTTGGCGCGGGAAGTACGGTCCCATGGTGCGCCAGTTGGAGCGCGATCTGCCGGAACTGCTTTCGGCGTTCGCTTTCCCCCCGCACCTGCGTAAGAAGCTGCGCACCACCAACGTGATCGAGCGCTGCTTCGTCGAAGTGCGCCGCCGCACCCGGCCCATGGTTTGTTTTGTGAATGTAGCCAGTGTCGACCGCATCCTCTACTCCATCTTCCAGAGATTCAACCTGGAATGGAAAACCCGCACCCTCAACCTATTTACACAGGCAGCTTGACATCACCCCGGCGCGGATAGCGCTTGACTTTCCCACGCCTTGGCCGTAACGTCTAGGTCTTTAACGTTTAAGCTGTCTGGTGAGTTGTGAATGCAGCACCTAGAAATTTCACTCCGCCCCTCCACAAACCGCCTGCTGGTTCCGTTCGTCCTAACTCCGTAGCCTTCCCAGTGGTCTGGCCGGGCTTCCTTACCGCCGGAATTTGCCTAGCCCTGGAGCTAAGCGGTGGCTTTGCCTCCGCCTTGCAAAGCGGAAGCAATCAAAGCCTGGCTCTCGGCGTATTTGTTTCCCTCTCTCTAATCGCCTACTTACTCGGGATCGTTCTCTGGTTCCGCTGGGTGTACCAGATTCACAGGTTCCTTCGTTGTATCGACTCCAGCTATCCCATAAGCCCCGGCAAAGCAGCCGGTTACCAGTTCATCCCTTTCTTCAGCCGGTACTGGGATTTCAAGTGGACGAACAGAATCTCCGACTTTGTTCGCCGGAACGCTCCCGGAACAAAGATGAGCAAAGGCTGGCTCGGCCTGTGGTTGATGTTCGCCAGCCTTATGCTGCTGTTTGACAAGGGCCTTGAACTATTTGCGCTATTCGCCATCAGCGCTTACCTGGCCCGAAAAATCAACCGTGTTCCGTCTATCGGCTTGATGACCTTCGCCGCCGCTGCTCAGTCCGGCGTACGGTATGCCCGGATCGGTCCGCCACGCTATGCCCGCATCGGTCAACCCGGCGCTCCTTCGATTTCCGCTTTCCCGCCACCCCCGGTCGATCCCGTGACCGCCGCAGCCTGGGACTTGCGCATGGCCAGGGAGTGGAAACTTCCGGTAAGTTCCGGTATTGGCGCCGCCTTCGGCTTCCTGATGTGTTACGGCTTCTGGTTCCTGCTGAAGACCATCGAGAAAGAAGGCGCCATGTGGGAGGGGCTCGCCACCGAGGCCTTCAAGATACTGCTCGTTGCGGCTGTTCTATTTTTTTACCTCGAACCGCTTTCCGACAAGCTCCTCACCACCTTTCACGTCCTCGAAGGACACCATGCCGTAAAAAACTTTTGGAAGAAGATCTTCCACTTCGGAGTCATCGTCGTAATCGTCGACGTCGCACATTCTCTTCTGGAGCGGGCGGCGCAGCAGACGAGCGGCGCCAGCGTCGCAAGCGTCGGTATTCTCCTCACCTTATTTTTTGGCGGCATGACTTACCTTTGGATCTGCGGCGCGCCAAAGCGCCTGCGCGATGCTGTCGTTCTTGTCGGCCCCGGCACCGCGCTACTCCTCATGTTGGGAGCAGTCGTGGTGGCCGAGGCCAAACCATTCGAGGAGAAACTCAGCGAGACCGCCAGCCGCATCACCGCCATTCGCGATTTCAAGGGACTTAAGAACTTTCAGGGGGAGATCCAGGACAAACTCAAGGACGCGCCCTCCGGGGCGAACCAGCTTGCCCGCGACATCGTACCCAAAATCGAGGACCAGAGCGAGAGAAACGGCATTAAGGGGACGGTGGTATTAGGCTCGGCACTATTCGTTGCCCTGGCGGGCTTTATCGCCATGCGAAAAAAGTTAGGACCAGTAGCCGTTGCCGGAACTGTTTTTGGGGCCTCTCTGCTCTCTGCCGCTATTCTCGCTATGCTCATCCCGTATCCCAAGAGGGACGGCTTCTACATCGTCACTACACTCTGGTCTGCATTCTGGTGGTGTCTCGGAATGCTCGCCTTTTACGATCATGACATCTTTCACTCCGGCCCAGAGCTTACCCTCACTACCGAGGAACGAAGCGAAACTCAGTTTACCCCCGCAGTTTGGCTCGCTTCTTCCCTGATTCTCGCCGGCCTCATCGTTGCCGCCTACATATTTCGACCGCAAACCGAAGCCGATCCCGCGACCACCAGCACGAGCCTCATCTCCAGCGATCCATTCGCCGACGCGACTTCCCCCATCACCTTCACCGCCACCATCTCGGACCAAGGCATTGGTGCTCCCAGTGGCATTGTCAATTTCTACGCGGACGGTAATCTCAAGCCTCTAGGAACCGGCGTTCTTTCGAACCGCGCGGCATCCTTTACCGCTAGCGGGCTCCCCGCCGGAACTCATCTCATCACCGCCCGCTACTTGGGAGATAAACACTTTACGAGTTCGACCTCCGGTGCATGGCGGCAAGAAATCACTCAGCGGGAGCTCGCCCAGTCGAACATTGCACGCGTCCTATCTCCGCCTTCGCTCTCGGAAGCAATTGCCTCCCCCATCGTCATACCCGAGAAGACCCCGATCTACGTAGCCAACGTCCCGCCCATCGACTCCAATATTGCCAAACCCTCCGAACCGATAATCGCAACCCTTGCCGCACCCATTGTTGTGGATGGCCGCGTAGTCGCGCAAAAAGGTTCCATGGCAATCTTGGGAGTAAGTGACATCGACCGCGACGGCAGCCTTAACGGCAAACCCGCGCTGACCATACATCTCGTGAAGCTCCAAATATCGGGGCAGATTTATGAGCCAAGCGTCGGGCTCCGAATGCAAGGCACAGCCTTTGGACCAGCCGGACGCGTCTACATCCCCTCCGCGACCATCCTCACATTCAATCTGCGCTCGCCTATAACTACGGATGTCCCGCGTTCTTCATCTGCACGTACCCGTTGATGTATACCGGTAAACATCGACAACCCCAACGAATTCACCATCCTCGAATGCACCCAGCAAGTAATCAAAGTGACGGGATCGAAAAGCAAAATCGCCTACGAACCTCTGCCCCAGGACGACCCCAAACAGCGCTGCCCCGACATCACCAAAGCCCGCCAACTCCTCGGCTGGGAACCAAAGATTCAACTGGAAGAAGGCCTGCGAATGTCGCTGGATTATTCTCGGAAGGCCGTAGCCGAAGAAACGGCCACTGCGAAATAGGGCGGACGGCTCCGGCCGGCTGAGAGTCTGGCTGAGGCCCCGCTAGAGGGGTCTTCGCGGTATTGAAGCAACTGCCTGAGCAGGCCCTACCGTCCGTTTCACTTCGTATACTTGGACCAGTATGCCATGCCATCGAGGTCACGGGTGTAGATCAGGTCGGGGCCGTCGGCTCCGAGAAGACGCTCTATTGGGCCGCCGTGAAGGTAGGGTCCGACTGTGTTCTTCACCGGAATCCACGAGCCCAAGCCGGTGCTATCAAACTGAAGTCTGAAGAGACCGGAACGGGGCGGGCTGCCTGATCGGTCGTGCAAGCTCACGAATACGTCGCCCGCGTCGGTCAGCGCAAACCCCGTGATTCGCATCGTCTTTGGCGAAGGCAGCGGCTCTACTTTTGCCACTTTAAGTTTGTCGGCGGCAAAATCGAATTCGACCCACTCACCGCTTCTGCCGTTGTACAGGCCGATCCTTTGCGAATTACACCTCAAGCTGATCTCGCCAGGGTACCGACCCTGGGTCAGCGTCCAGCCGCTCGCATTCAGCGTGGAAACGTCCAGCATTGCCATGAGCTGACCCTTGTCGAAACTGTATTGCCGCAGCCTGAGCGATTCCGCGATTCCCCTTCCCTCTTCGTCCCGGTCGATCCCATAACTCCAAACCGTACCGTCTTCAGCAGCACAAACGTAGATGGGAAGGAACGGGGTTGTACGGATGACTTGGCTCAAGCGTCCGTCGGTCCCAATGGACGCAATGAAGTTGGCGATAGCTCCGGCCTGGTTCTCGGTACCGCCGGAGACTACAAGATTGCCGGCCCTGTTCACAGCCGCATCGGTGATGCTGACGCTGTAGGCATCCTTGAACCAGACGATCCCCTCGCGGGCGATGTGACCGTCCCGGTCGTACAGCACCACCGACGGCTCCGTCGGACTTGCCTCATGGCTTCCGATAGAACCCCACGAGACGAGGTATCCTCTGTCCCAAATTCTGTTCCAGGTATGCGAGAGACCGGGGACGTTGGCCTGGCGATGCGGCTCAGGCAGGCTACCGGATGCAGGCATAGTGCTTTGGCCCGCCAGATACAATGCGGAGGAGACCAGTGAAAGGAGAACCAAGGGGAGAACAACGGACTTGACTATCTTCATTTCAGCTCCTCACGCCGCTCTTAGGCGGACGGATGCACCTACCACTACGTTTTTTCCTATGGATTATCGCATTCCTGCGCATCCTCACAGCAGTACTCCCCGCAATAGCTATCATAAGCACCCTGGCTGTACACGCCGGTCTTTGTGTTTGTGGTGGCGTTGTGAAGTGGCAACTGACAGGCACCCAATGGGTCGATGCACCCGCTGCTGTCCTCAAGCACCTGATAGTGATCCGCGCAGGGCGTGTCAGAGGGGCAAGCCGCACACTGCGCCAGAATGTAGCGCGCCCCGAGGTGCGTGTCCAATTTCCCCTCTTCTAGCCGCCACCGCTCCTTGCGAGCCTTACTTCGGTCGGGAACGTACTCCAAAAGAAAGCGGTTAGGCTTCAGCCCCTCGAAGATGGATGGGATCTCCTGCCCGGAAAAGGTTATCACCCGACCATTTGAGGTGGCGAGCAGCCCGTCAGGAGACACGAGAGCAAGACCAAATATCAGAACTGCCGACACGCCGCACTTCCGCGAGAAACTCCTTTGCATGATCCGAACCTCCTGCCTACTGCACCCGCCCGTTAGTGTCAATCCACTGTTTGTCGCAAAATGTTTGTCGCAAAACTCCTCATTCACTGCGGCGGGAAGGGATTCACTCCTTCTTCCGGCGACTGCCTGCCCGTATGGCCGTCTTTGACCGTCGTAAAGAACACGTCGTAGGTTATGCGGCCGTCCTTCGACTCACCATCCTGAGGATCGGGATTCAAGGCTGACTGGTAGTGAAACCAGTTGCCGTACTGATCGAAGAAATGCGCGTCGTCGCGATAGTGAAGGCTGATGGAGAACACGCCCAGCTCGGGCAGAGTGTGCAATTCGTTGGGCTGAGAGATGCCGTCGTGGTTCTCGTCAATCCACAGCAGCAGGTGGGGGAAAACCGCATCGCGTTCATCGATAATCCCGTCCCCATTGCCACCGTTCTCCGGCTTGTCGAACTCCGCCAGGGCGAGGTAGCCGTTCGGATGCTCGGACTTGGGCTGCTCCGTGATGTTGCCGAATAGCTCCTTGCCGCTATCGATCCTTCCGTTATGATTGCGGTCCAGGGCAAGGAAGGCATTGCCCGAACCTGCCGCAGTCCACGACATTTTAATTGGATGACCGTCGCCGTAGAAATCGAAAATCACGCCGTCACTGACCGAGGTCAGGTGGAAGCCGTGGCCAGTCGTATCCACGAGGATGGGCGAAGGGCCTTGTTCGCAGATTTCCGGCGTGCACGCCCCGCACTGGGCCCACGCTGCGGGCGACGGTAACAGCAGCACGCAGGCGGCGAACAACGACCAAGCAACTCGGCTCCGGAGTGAGGTCCGGATTAACGCCGCATCCGCCCTAAAGAACAACATGGCAGGCTCCTTCCTGTCGCTCAAGACGTGACGCGGGCAATCGCCCGTTCAGCCTCTACCATGGAATACCCGCGAAACGGGCTGTGAACTCATTTTGTTACGAAATCCGAAAAAGGCGTCCTCGGGGCCAGTTCTGGCGTACACCTTCAAACCCTTTGCCAAGCGACCGTTAGCGCCTTTCAATGTGCCTAGGTTCGACGCTCCGATAGGTTCTGAGGAAAAACGGAGAAAAACTCAACCGTCGTTCCGAAAACCGAAAACCATGCAGCACACTTGCGAGATCCCGCCCCGAACCCGTCGAAGGGTGGGCGCGATGCCGCCGACGCAAGCGTTGCTCCGTCATTCAAACGTCAGCAAGGTCCCGTGAACTCACCCTCCCGCTGCCTTCTTCGGTCTCCCACCCATCCGCCCGTTCGCCTTGGAAGCGGCCCGCTTGGCCGCGCTCCTAGATTTGCCTCCAACTCGTCCCAGCCGCGACGCCATCCATCGCCTCGACCCAAGAAATCCCTCCAGCAGACTCGGCAGATAAAGGTCCGCATCGAGCTGGGGAAAGTGAATACCCAAGCCCGAAGGGCTAATCTCGATTTCCTCCAACTGTGATGGCCTGGCATTTTCCAATCCCTGCGCATCGTGCGGCGAGAAGCTTACATCAAGCTTCGAACTGAGCTGCACGACAATGCGCCCTGTAGCCCGGTCATACCGCGCCGACACCGCCTTGGGAACCGACGCCCGCACTCGTTCCCCGCGACGGTTCGCAGCTTCGAAATTGTCATATCCTGCCATGAATGTTCTCCCATGCCCGGCACAGCGACATCATATCCCAAACGTTTGGGTTATTGTTGCCTTCGCTTTTCCACAACGCCGCTGTGACATCCAACCTTGCGCCCCAATCTTAATCGCGCAATCATGGTCGAGGCCGTGACGGTCGGGAGCACGACACCGTAATGTCGGCAAACCAAATCGTCACGCCTCTAAGTCCTTTGCTTCCGGGATTTTGCACCTAAGTCCTTTAGACCTTCAGATTTGCAGGGAATTTCTTGCCAACCTGATGATTCCAATAGGGGACGATGGGTAGGGGTATACCGCGGTTAACGCTGGTGCCCACGCAAGGCACTCCCGACCCCGCAGCCGGGGAGAAATTATTTTAGGAGGGAATTCACAGCACAAACTCTGACAGCCAGACGAAGAGCGGCAGATGGAAACCGGGCGCCGGCAACTGCCTCTAAGATCTCGCCGCCGCGGCCGCCACAAAATCGATCAACTGCTGCACGCCGTTCCGCTCATCCCTGGTGTTCAGATGGAACGACACTCCCATCCCGTAGCCGGGATGCGAGGACTTCACGTCACCACTAAACCGCAGCTTCATGTCCTCGGTGCGCACCGTGATCTCAACCGCCGTGCCCTGCGCGAAAGCCAGCGGCATCTCGAGATAACAGCCCCCGGGGCTCAGATCGCTCAGATGACAGTAATTCCGCACCGAGCTTCCCTTCTCATAAACCTCCGCCCCCAGACGGCAGGCATAACGCGTTTGCCCGCGGCGATTGTCCGGCTCCTCGCGCAGCCGAGCCGCAGCTTCTCCGTCACTGCTCTTTACCTCTTGCTTCTTCCCGCGCCCCATGCCCAGCGCCCGGTCATCACTCGGACGGATCGAGTGTTCCACCTGCACATCGTCCGTAGCCAACTGCCGCCTCGGCGCGTCGGCCAAATTCATCTGCAGCCACTCCCGCAGAACCCGCCGCGAACCCTGCGGCACATCCACAAACTGAATCCCCGCGCGCCCATTCCAATCCTGCCACATGACCTGGCCGGAGAGCCGCACGCTCGCCGTCTGTCCCGGCAATTGAAACTGAAAATAAACTTTGCAGGTCGGCGGCAGCTTCTTGCCAAAGTTCACCGCCATGCCATCTTCCGCCAGATCCACCAGCGTGGCTCTCGCCTGTTCCACGCCCGCGTAGTCGATGACCGCATGCGTGTGCACGGCGGCGCGCGCCTTGCGGCGTTTATCCCGGTACAGCACGCTCTGCGCCGCCCGCAAGCTGCTCAACGCACGCTCGTACGAAACCGGTTTGTACAGCACGAAGTTCACGCCCAGAGAAAACATCTCCCGGATGTTCTCCTGCCCCGCCACTACAGCCACCGCCAGGGTGGCATCGTTAAGCCGCGACGATCGGCTCTCGTGCAACAACGAAGTCACATCCGCCTGCGTCTCGCAATCGAGGATGATCAGGTCGAAGCGCTCTTGCGCCAGCCGCACGGCCGCGCGCACAGGATCCGAACACAACTCCACGTGAATGCTGAGTTCTTCCAGGACACCCCGCAGCACTTCCACGGAAGCCGCGTCCGCGCAAACCAGGAGCGATAAGAGAGTCATACCTGCAAGCATCCTAGGATCACCGTGGTTCGTCCCACAAGTTACCGGAGTCATTCCCGCCACCCTCGATCCTTGGTTGAAATTCTCTTAACTCCCCTAAGCTCAATCCGGTGACCTCGGTTACCGCGCGCATTACAAAAGACCAATACTCTGGCGTTGCACTGTAGTGCTTTGACGATGCCTTCCCCCCTCCCTACGATGAAGAATGCCCGCACTTCACCAAGTGCGCGCCGCCTCTGTTGCCCGCATGCAGCAAGGGATTTGAGCTAACGGATTAAATAGTGAGGATCGGGAATCACCCGGCGCTTTATCGCGATCTGGATTTCCCCAAGGCAAGAACTTATGGCATCGACGAAAACAAGCGGCTTCTCCCTGCTGGAGCTGATGATCACACTCACCATTGCTCTTATCCTGGCCGGTGTCACCTTCGTCGGCTTGCGTCCCATGCTGAATCAGAGCCATGTCAACTCGGCCTATGACACCACGTTAATGGTCTTGCGCAATACCAGAAATCTGGCCGTCACACAGAGTAACGAGTATCAGGTTAATTTCAATCCCGCGGGGTTTCCGGCCGGCACCATTCAGATCGAGTTTGTGCCGCCCGCGATTGGTGGAATAGCGCAGCCGCTGCAGCAGGTGATCACCTACTCGATACCTCAGGATGTGGCTTTTGCGGTGCAGGGGGGATTCCCCGCCAACACCCCCGATGGCTTCGGCTGCGGCATCACTGCCATTGATTTCGAGTCCACGGCTTGCGTGCCCCTGGCTTTCGTGGTCTTCATGCCCGACGGCTCCGCGCGGGACAACCTCGGCAACTATGCCAACGGCATCGTCTATATCACCCGCCCCAACGACAGTTTATTCAGTTCGCGAGCCGTCACGGTTTGGGGAGCGACCGGCAGAATCCGGGGATGGCGAATGACTCAACAGGCGGGCGCTTGGATTTGGACACAACAATGACGCAGAAAAAACAATTCGTCAGAAGGCATTCAACGGAAAGCGGTTTCACGCTGATCGAAGTCCTGATCGCCGCCGTCATTATGACCGTCGGCCTGCTCGCCCTGATGGCAACTTTTGTCGCTACGATCCACGCCACCGAATTCGCGCAGGAGAATCTCATTGCGCGCCATAAGGCGCTCGCTATCATGGAGGGCATCTACACCGCCCGCAACAGCCAGCAAGAGCCCTTCGCGGCCATCAACAACATCGCCAATGGCGGAATCTTCAAGTCCGGAGCCCAGCCCATGCTTTGCGCCGGAACCGACGGCATAATCGGAACAGCGGACGATGCGGCCTGCACCGCTCCCGACACCGGCGTGGCTTGCCCGGGCGGAGTGGAATGCCTCGTCCTGCCCGGTCCCGACGGTATCCTCGGCACTCCCGATGACGTCACCGAAAGCCTGAGCAATTTCACCCGCACCATCACCTTCTATCCGGTGTTCCTGCCCAGCGGCGCAGTCAATACCAATCTCATCGGCGTGACCGTAACCGTTTCCTGGATTAAACCCGGCCAGCAAACAGGCCCTCCCTACAACTACACCGTAAACGGGCTGGTCTCCAGCTACCACTAATCCGATGAAAACTATGAAGATGCGCATCTCAAACTCGCCACGCGGTTTCAGCCTTCTGGAATTGATGATCGCCGCCACCCTCGGCCTCATCGTCATCGTCGCCATGACCGGCCTGTTCCGCCAAGCGATCAACACCACCTTCACCTTGACGCAGCGCGCCGAGGTGCAGCAGAATTTGCGCGCCGCCATCGAGTTAATGACGAAGGACATCAGCATGGCGGGCGCGGGCCTGCCCGCGGGCGGCCTGCAGTTGCCTTCGCCCGCAAGCGGGGGCACGCCCACCTTGGTCGCTTGCAATCAAGCCGGCACTTGTTATGTTCCCGGCGGCGCCTACCCGGGCGGAAACCAAATGTATGGCATCCTGCCCGGCTTCGGCAACGGCGTCCAGGGCGCCGCGGTCATCCCCAGCGCTCCCGCGGCGGTGAACGACAGCATCACTTCCATCTATTGCGATTACAATTTTCCGCTGACCAATTTCACGTTTACCTTTCCCAGCGAAACCGAAGCCACGGTGGCGCTGGTGGCCGGCCCCAACGCGGCACTGCCGGAAAACATTCTCGCCCCCGGAGGCCTTAACGTAGGCGACCTGCTGTTCTTCCTGGTCACCACCCCAGGCCTGGGCGTGGCCAGCGGCAACCAGGGGACCAGCGCCGCTCAAACCGCCGCCGTGGTCGCCGAAATAACCGGCATCCCGAACAATGCTCAAATCAATTTTGCCACCAACGACGCGCTCAATTTCAACCAGGGCCGGCCGTCCTCAACAGCCTGGCCAACATGATTAACAACTTGGGGCCCGCTCTGGGCGGAGGCAACACGGTCACCGTCTGCCGCCTCAACGCCGTTACTTACTTTCTGCAAGTTCCTCCCGCCGGCGGCGGCACGGTTCAAACTCCGCGCCTCATGCGCCAGGTCAACGGCCTCAACGCCGTTCCCGTGGCCGATAACATCATCAACCTGCAGTTCAGTTATGACGTGATCAGCTCCGTGGGCGGCCTTATAAATGCGAATCTATCCAATCCGATCGCCGCTGGCGATTCTCCCGCCCTCATTCAGAAAATCAACATATGGGTGATGGGGCAAAGCGTACTTTCGAGTGGAAACCGATTTCAGAGCATGTATCTGGCGAGTTCTGTCAGCGCCGGCAACATGAGTTTCTGCAATTCCTACAGCAGCCAAAATACGGCTTGCCAGTGAGCAGCTTTCTTACAGTGTCGAGTCCGAGTTTGAGGGAGAGGAAAATGAACAAGCGTAGACGAGATTCGCGGGGCTTCACGCTCATCGCCGCGCTTTTGTTGACGTTGTTGATGTCGGCGTTGGCCGTCGGCCTTCTGTATCTGGTGACCAATGAACAGCGCATGGGAGGCAACGACCTCGAGGGCAACGAAGCCTACTACGGCGCGGAGGCCGGCATCGAAAACCTGACCGCACAACTTTCCGTCTTGTATCAAACCTCTCAGACGCCCACCGCCGCATCCATTTCGGCCCTCACCAATCCGGCCAACTTTCCCAACCTGGTTGCCGGCTCCATGATTGCCAACACGAACTACGTCGAGTCCATCACTTGGCCGGCTAACCAACTCAACGGAACGCCTTGTCCCAACGCTCCGAACCCCTGTGGCTCGTGGGATATCGTCGGTTCCGGTTCCGATCAGGGCATGGTGGCAACTCTCATCCCCTTCAACCTGCAAGTGACCGCCACTCGTGCTTCCTCGGCCTTCGAGTCCACCACCAACGCCGCCATTTCACCCACGGGCGCTTCCGTAAACCTCACCCGCACCGTGGAAGTTGCCCTGCTTCCCGCTTTCGAGTTCGGTGTATTCTGCGAAGGCGACTGCGATTACTTCGCGGGTCCAAACTTCAACTTCGGCGGCCGTGTCCACACCAACTCAAACCTGTTCCTGGCGTCCGGCAGCGCGTTAACTTTCACCGACAAGATCGCCGCAGTGGGCCAGGTCGTTATGGACCAACTCGAGAATGGATGGCCGACCAACAACGGCTACCCCGGAGGCATCTTTATTCCCGCGGCCGCTGGAGCCTGCCCCGGAGCACCAGGGGCCGGACCGGCCGCTAACTGCGCGGCCCTTCCAGCCGGAAGTTGGGCCGGCGGATTTCCGCCGCCTCCGTCCCCGGCCACCTGCACCGCCGACTGCGCAGGCGCCCCGAACCCCAACTGGAAAGGGATTTCCACCGATGCGCCCACGGGGACCCCGGCCGGGTTCAACAGCTTCATCATTAACGGATTGACCGGCGCAACCAAACTGCAACTGCCTTTCGTGCAGGCGGACGCGGTTGGGGCCATCGAAATCATTCGCCGTCCCCAGGCTAGCGATAGCCCACTCCTGAGCACCTCCCGTCTCTACACGATGGCTGAGATCCGGATTCTGATCGCCGACACCCTCAAAGATCTGCACCCCGAGCGTGGGGCAGCTGCGCTCGACGCCGACGACGTACAACTCGGCATCACAACGACCAACCCAGGCGCCGGCACTGGCACCACCGCCCCCACCACTTCAGCACAGCTCGGAATCTCAGGCAATTACATGTATTTTGGAATGGCCTCCACGGGTGCCGGCCAGGGATGGGTCGCGCCTACCAACCCCGCGACCGGCACGGCCTACTCCTGGACTTCGTGGCCACTTCTCAGCGAAATTACCAGCACGCCGCCTAACGCTGCCGGAGCCGCCCCCAACACCTACGGCAATAACATCCCGTACGTGTGGCTGCGAGTCGAGTACCTGAATAACGCCACAGGCCTATGGACTGGGATCACGCGGCAATGGCTCAGCTACGGCTTCGGCCGGCCCTATAACATGCCCCCGACCGCCCCCAACGGGTCCGCTGCATGTGCTGCGGTGTACCCCGCTCTCCCAGCAGGCCAGTGCGCGAACCCAATCAGCCCGGCTATCCTGATCCTGCAGCAGCTCCAGCAGGGGGTTGGATACGGCAGTGGCAGCGCGTACGACAGCGGCACCGGCGCAACTGCCGGCAACTGGATCCCCATCAACTTCTACGACTCGCGGGAAGGCGAGCCGCGGGACGTCAACACGCGGCCATCCAACACCACAGCCACGCACGGTCAAACCGTCTACACTCCCTGCAGCCCCATCGGAGTTATGAACGCGGTCGAGCTGGATGTAGGCAACTTATGGCTGTGGCTGCAGAAAACCGGCCCCTACATCGGCGGCAGCGGCAATCTGGTCAACAGCACCAACGAAAGTGGCTACATTGTGTACTTCTCGGATCGCCGCGGCATGTTGCCCGATCTCACCCTCACGGGGGCGGCCCTTTACAACAAAATCACCGGAACCTCCGGGCTTGAAGATACGATAAACTCCGCCTCCGCCACCGGAGTACCCGACGGCGTGCTGGAACCGGCGACCTACTACTCCTACTCGCCGGAGGATGTGGATGGAGACGGCTTCTTCGATAAGTATGGAGAGACGTATCTGGCGTCTGGTTTCGGCCTGGTTCCGCCCTACACCAGCACGCCTTATTTCCCCATTCCGGCGCAGGCCGATACCTTGAGCGCGAACCAGGTGAACTGTAACTCAGACACCGAGAACGCGGCGGGCACCAAGAACTATACGTATCCTTGGGGCGCCGGGTTGACACTCGCCACGGCGGTGCCGGGAAACCCGCAAAATAACATAGTCACCGGGCCCCGGCACGTGCTGCGGCTCGTGGATGGCGGCATGAGCGCTGGCGCCGTCAGCTACTTGCCACATCCCGCAGCCGGAGCGACTGGCGACGGTTTCACCATCGCCTCGGAAGAACCGGTCTACGTTTGGGGAAACTACAACAGCGGACCCACGGATCCCCTCTGGCCGAACGGCGCGACCCCCACCACTCCACACTCCGCCGCCTCCATTATTGCGGACTCGGTCACGCTGCTCTCTAACCCGCCGTCGGGAGCCACCACCCCAACGACGAATACGGGATGGACCGACGTCGAGAGCTTCCTGCAGCCCGGTGTAGCAACCAATCGTCCGGGAAACACCAGCTACTACCGGATGGCGATTGCCGCCGGCAAGAGCATTCCGTTCCCCGAGCCAGGCTGGGCCGTCGGAGACGGCTTAAAGGACTTCGGCACCGATGGCGGAATGCACAACTTCCTCCGCTACCTCGAGGACCGGGGCGCGAGCGGCGCCATTGTGAACTATGCCGGTTCGCTGATCAGCATGTACTATTCGCAATACGATACGGGCGTGTTCAAGTGCTGCAACACTGTGTATGGCGCTCCCACGCGTAACTATTTCTTCGACACGCAATTCCTCAACCCGGCCAACCTGCCTCCCGGAACGCCCATGTTCCAGGACGTGGTCAGTTTGAGCTATCACCAAAACTTCACTCCACAATAATTCACATCGACGCATCAACCGAACCCCGATCCGCTCCGCGGATCGGGGTTTTATTTTTGTACTACTGCCCCCGGCTGGCTTCCTTCCCTTACCGTGACGAACTACAATTCGTTGGTACCCAGCCCCTAACTATGAGCGCATCTGTTCCATCGACGCCCAATTTCCGCGGCCGTATCTCAAGCTGGATCTGGACTGCATTTTCCCTCAGCGCCTTCACCGCCCTCGCCCTGTTCTTCATCCCTGCCTTCGTCATTAGTCCCTTCCGCCATCAGGCGCCGCGCGCGCTCTTGCTCGCGATGACCCTGCGCCAACGCGCTCCGGTAGGCACGCTGATCGCAGCTCTGGCCTGTTTCGTCCTCGCCTTCACGCTGTGGAGCACTGCTCACCGCTGGCGCAAAGGTTTACTGGCAGCCACCCTGGCGCTGGTCGCGTTTTCCGCCGTCATGGCCCGCCTCAACTACTTCGAATGGATGTTCCATCCCATCGCCGGCCCGCAATTCCTCGCTCAATCCGCCAGCAAGCTTGACCCCAAAGAAATGATCATGGCCGTCCGCCTCGGCGGCGACGCCCGCGCCTATCCCATCAGCCAGATGGCCTACCACCACATCCTCAACGACGTGGTCGGCGGCGTGCCCATCGCCGTCACCTATTGAACGCTGTGTCACACCGGTCTGGTGTGGACGCGAACCATCGACGGCCGAGTGCTGCATTTTTATCTCGCCGGCATCAACAACCAGAACTTCCTCATGCGCGACCGCGAAACCGGAAGCTGGTGGCAGCAGATCACCGGCAAAGCCATCTACGGCCCGCTGCAAGGCGCAGCGCTTGAACTTGTCCTCAGAGACGAACTCACCTTCGGCCAGTGGCGCTCGGAATCCCCCGGGGGCCAGGTGCTCGCGCCCGTCGCCAAATACGCGAGAGAATACGACCCCAACTGGGAGCCCGACGTAGCCAAGCTCCCCGTCGTCATCAGCTTTCCCGGCACCGAACTGAAGTCCCGCGACCTCGTGATCGGACTCACCCTCGACGGCGCCGCCCGCGCTTACCCCTGGGAGACTTTTGCGAAACAATCTCCCATTCTCGATCGCGTCCACGGCACGCCGCTGCTTCTGGTCCTCGGCCCCGACGGCAAATCCTTCCGCGTCTTCCTCGCCCGCATCGACGGCTACGACGCCGAATTCTTTCTGCAAGCCGACGCGCCAGCCGATGCTCAAGCGGGGAAGAATTCGGAAACGAAAAAAGATTGGACCCTGCTCGACACCACCACAGCCAGCCAGTGGAACTTCCAAGGCTGCGCCACCTCCGGCCCCGCCCAAGGAAAATGCCTCACCCGCATCCCCGCGCTGAAAGATTATTGGTTCGACTGGCGCAACTACCATCCCGAGACTACGGTCTACAAACACTAGAATCTCGCTTAGAATCGGAGTAACTGTCAGGAGGATTCATAAGTGCCGGAAATTCACGCCATCTTTTGGGACGTTGGAGGAGTTCTCCTCAGCAACGCCTGGGATCGAACCCAGCGCATCGCCGCCCTCGAACACTTTCGTCTCGACGAAGAAGAGTTTCACTCGCGCCACGAAATGGTGGTCTCGTCGTTTGAGCGCGGCAAAATCTCGCTTGACGAATATCTGGATCGCACCGTTTTCTACCGCAACCGTCCCTTCACCCGCGGCGAATTTCGCGATTACATGTTCTCGCTGTCGCAGCCGATGCCGGAAGTTCTTGCCTTCGCTCGCGCGCTCGCCGCATCTGGAAAATACTTCATGGCAACGATCAACAACGAGTCCCGCGAGTTGAACCTGCACCGCATCGAGAAATACGGCTTGCGCGGAATATTCCGCTTGTTTGTCAGCTCCTGCTTCGTCGGATTGCGCAAGCCGGAGAGCGGCATTTATCGCCTGGCCATTGAGACGACGCAGATCAACCCCGAAGAGTGCTGCTTCATCGACGACCGGGCATTAAATCTGGAATGCGCCGCGAAGCTCGGCATGAAGACCATTCAGATGCAAAAGCTGGAACAGTTGCAGGAAGACTTGGGAAGGCTTGGCGTGAAAGTGTGAACGTGTTTGGCTAGAAGCTAGAAGCCGAGAGCTGAAAGCTAGCAGCTAGCTCCTTCGCGGCTGCGTCTTTGGTGAGGGAACCACGGGCTTGGGAACATCCGACTCCGCGCCCGAGAGCGTCAGGTCGCTCGACCAGCACTCCGAGACCAGCTTCCACTCTCCGCCACTTTGCTTCTCGAAGACCCACAGATACTTGCCGCGCTCTTCGCGGCGCTTGCCCGCAGCGCCGGGAACCAGCGCGCTGTAGCGTCCCACTTCATGCGCCAGATCGCCGACCACTTCCACGCGGATGGGTTCGACCGAGACTTCCCCAAGACCGGATTCAAGCGCAGAGAAGAAGAACTCGCGCACCGCTGCGGCGCCGCGCAGCAACGGAAGGTTCGAGCGCAGCACCAGCGCATCGGCCGCGTAGAGTTCCAGCAACTCATCGAGCTGCCGCGTGTTGCAGGCCAAAACCCATTCCTGCGTAAGCCGCCGCACCGCAGCCTCGCTGCGGCTCATCGGCTCGCCCTTGGCAGCGGCGGCGATGCGCAGACGGTCCGCCTCGCGCGCGCTCTCGGGAGCGCTGGCCCGCGGCGGCGCTGCAAACGAGCCTTCCACTCCGCCCTGGAAATAGTGGTGATGGTAATGATGGTGATAGTGGTGCGCGCCCGCGGGAGCGCCCGCCGGCAGATGAACCTCAGCCCCGGCTTCCGGCGCGGGCAGCGGAGATTGGACGAGTTCCCTCGCGAAGTCGGGTAACTCGAGACCTGCCGATTCCAGAGCGGAAGATTCAGGAGCTGGCGCGCTGGGCGCGGCTTCGGCGGGAAGTCCGCACATGCCGCAATACTTGTTGCCCTCACGATTGTGATGTCCGCAGGAAGGGCAAACGGCGGAAGAGCCGATGGTTTGCGGCGTGGTTTCCTCCACGGCGGTTTCGGAATCCATCTTCATGGTGAGGCGCTGCATGGCTTGCAGAGCCGCGGCAATCGCTTCCTGATTGGGCTTGGGCCGCCGCATCTCCGGATAGAGACGCTGATAGATCTCCGCTAAAGCGGGATTGTACGGACCTACGCTGGGCGTTGCGTCTTCGGAATCCTGCGCAGGAGTTGCGCCCGATGGCTTGCCGGGTTTCTTGTCTCTATCCACGATTATTGGCGTCAGGTAATGGTTCATTCTAGCCCAAGCGGTCACATCTCTGTTTTCCTGGCACCACGTTTCTAACGCCGGGAAAACTCGATCTTGCCTTCGGTTTCGGTGGGCACGCCGTTGCAGGTTGCCGGACGATATCGCCAGGCGCGCACCGTTTGCAGGACGTTGCGGTCGCCCGCCGGACCGCCGCTTACCAGAATGAGCGGACTGTGCACGCGGCCATCGGCACCGATGATGAAGCTGACCTTTACTTTGATCCCCGCAGCCGCCGGAACCATCAACGGATCGGGCGTAGTAAGCGCCTGGGGTGGCCGAGTATCTTCGCAGCGCCTTCGCGCGCTCACATGCGGCACGTCGCTGAACTGGGAGGTACGGGTGGGGGTCTTCCAGATTTGCCGTTCGCGCTCCAGCAAAACTGCCTGGCGAAAACGCGGAGAAGCAGACTGCACAGAAGCGGCGGCAGGCATTGCGAAGATCAGCAAACAGGGCCAGAGTCGACGAAGCATATTGGGGCGATCGAGTAGCGCGGGCTTTACTCCCGTATGACTTCCCTATCGGCAAGTCTGGGGCCAGCTTGCGGCTGTCGTAAACACCTTGTTTCCAATGGGTTGCGGTAAGGTCTGCCAGCGCCGAGTAGGATTTGTGTGAAGCGACTTGCACATCTCAGCCGGCAGAACGGACGGCTGAGGAGCGTAGCGCTAGCAACGTAATTTCCGGTGGGCAATTCAAGCGCACTGGAACGCCCACCGTACCGAGTCCAGCGTTGGTGTAGAGCGGGAGAGAACCGATTTGGTAGGTCCCCATCACATATTTTTTCGCCATTGCTGGCAAGTAGAGAGGCGGAAGCAAGGGAATTCTGACCTGACCTCCGTGAGAATGTCCAGAGAGCTGCAGGTCAATGGGAACTCGAGAGGCTTCATCGGCGAAATCGGGTTCGTGGGCGAGCAGGACGACGGCTTCGTCGGCGGGAACGCTGCGCAACGTTTCATTGAGGTCGGCGGTTCTACTAAGCACATCATTCACGCCAGCGAGCCAGAAACGCGCACCATCACGCTCAATCGCCACGGACTGATTCGCCAGGACACGGATGCCCTCGGCCTGTAGTGCGCGTGTGACGTGCTCCGGGTCGGTGTTGAAGTCGTGATTGCCCAGGGCCGCCCACAAGCCGTGAGGCGCCGTCATCTGCCGAAGGAGGTTTGCGCATGGTTCGGCGGCGAGCGCCGCCTTGGCGTCGTCTCCAACCAACGGCGCCGAAACGAAGTCTCCGGCGAGAACGATCATGTCGGGGCGAAGGCCATTCACCAGCGAAATGGTGGCCTGCAGTGGGTGAACGGAAAAATAGGGGTCGTAGTGGAAGTCGCTGAGCAGGGCGATGGTGAAGCCATTCAGCCGCTCCGGCCAGCGTGGCAGATAGAAATCCTTACGCACTATGCGAGGACGGTTCGGCTCCAACAGGATTGAGTCGCCGGCAATCGCGACTGCACCCGCGGCGGCAGCCCAGTAGAGAAACTGGCGTCTTGTGGTCGGAAGAAAAGACAAACGGACTTACTCTGCGGACATGTATAGCATGCGCATTTCCAGAATAACCGAACGGGAGGATTCGGTGTAGACGGAAGAGTCGCCACGCTCGCGGGAAAAGGCTCGATCCGGCTTATCTTTATATCTTGAGGAGCGGCCCCCGATAGCCTCAGAAATTAAACGTAACCAGCAGATCGATACGGCGAACGGCCGTGCCGGTGGAAAACGGGCCCTGTTGAAGCGTGTTCGGTGTGTCGAAGTAGCGAGAACCCAGAACCCCGCTGGGATTTGCCAGATTGACATTATTGAAAGCGTTGCGGGCCGAGACGCCAAAAGTCACGGTGTACCGGCGATCCGAACTGGCGCCACCCATTTGAGGTCCACCGCCGAATAGTGGACCGCGCGGGCCGCCGCCCCGGCCACCACCTCCTCCTCCCGGACCGCCCTGGCCTGGGGCCTGGTTACTCGGACTCTTCAGCTTGGGGCCGAATCCAATGCTCTTGGTGAGCCGCAGATTCAGCACGAAATGTGCCGCGCCGGTCCCGTAGTTGATGGGAACGACTTTCTGGCCCGCGGACGGAAGCGCGTCCACGAACGTGCCCAACGGAGTGCAGTAGGTAGTGGCGCTCGCTGTAGCGGGGCAAGTTGGAAGCAAAACGGGACGGTCATTAAAGATAGAGTCGCCGTTCAAATCATCGGGCGCAACAATGTTGAAAGGGTTTCCGGAACTGGCGATCAGGAACGGGCTTAGTCGCAAAGCATAGGGGAGGGCGAGGCTCCCGCCAAGAAACAGACGATGGCGGGTATCGAAGGAGGCCCGGCCGTAGTCCTCGCCGATGTCGTAGGAGTTCGAAGGGAAGCTGGAGACGCCGGCGGTATCGCTATTGGCATAGTTCAGTGTGTAGAAGCCAAAGAGCTGCACCTTCGAGCCCACCTTCACATTGGTATTCACGATGAGTTGGTTTTGGCGGAACACGCCTTCGGAAGCGTACTGGTATATGCGCGGCGCGCCGGAGGTCGCGGGGTTGAGACTGAGTGAGAGTAACTGGTCGAAGCCGCGGGAATTCAGGTAGGTGACGGCCAAGGTGGCAGATTTAGTCAGCTGCCGCTCGACACTAATCGCCGATTGCAGGGTGTAGGGCGCGTGCAGCGAAGGGCTGGTCTGGTATATGGAGGGAGGGGCGCCAGTCAAAGTGCAATTCCCTGAAAGAACTAGCAGCTGATCTAGGCCGGAAAAGCACGTGGGGTTCTTGATGATGTACTGCGTCTGGCCCTGAGGCGTGCCGTTGAGACGCAGGGCTTGAAGAATCTGCGCCTCCTGGAAGCGGTCGTAAAATATGCCGGAACCGCCGCGGATCACCACCTTGGGGGGAGAACTTCTACCGCCCACGCCCCAGGCGAAACCCAGCCGCGGCGCCCAGTCCGCGTGATCGTAAATGTGGTCCTGCGATTCAAAACGCAGGCCGCCACTGAAGGTGATGTTGCTGCGCACGCGCCAGTCATCCTGCACGTAGAGTCCCGCGTCGAAAGCTCCAACCCCCGCGGAGGGCGAGCCTTGGGTAATCAGGAGTTGGCTGGGCTGGCTGGCTACAAAATCTCCGATCGTAGGAAACGTAAAGGTGCCGTTAAATCCCGACGTCGAATCGCTGGCGTCGCGCAATTCGCGCAATCGCGCTCCGAACTTAATGGTGTGGTTGCCGTGGATCACCGAAGTGTAGTTCTGGAATTCGTAGTGGTCCTGGTAATCGGAGCTGTTGCCCACGGCGTTGCCGCCGCCGGTGAAGGCTCCCGGAACATTTACGGCAGGATTGGAATCCAGCGCGTTTTGGGAGTCGATCTCCCGCAGATATTGAAAGCGCGTTTCGTTGATGATTTTGGAGCCGAAGACTTGCGTGTCGCCGATCTGCAGGGTGTGCTCGGTGGAGGCGTTTTTGTAAGCCTGCTGGGCCAAGTCGAACTGGCTCAACTCATCGTTCGTCTCGGTGTCCCGATAATATTGGTAGCGGACGGTCAGCGTGTTGTTCTTGCTGAGCGCATAATCGAGGCGCGGGCCGATATTGGTGCGTTCGTGCGGATTGGGAAGTGTGCCGCTAAACGGGAGCAAAGTAGCAGGGTCGATCGCATTTATCGCGGAGAGGTTGTTGATGTCCCTGTACTGGGCGCTGACAAAGAAAGACGCCTTCTTGTTTAGCGGTCCGCCGATACTTCCGTTAAACAGCGTGGAGTCGTAACCCGGTTCCGTGCCGGCGATGAACGGATCGTGGGTATTGAAAGCGGAATCGTTCCCGTTGACCAGAAGCTGGCCGTGAAATTTGTCAGTCCCGGGCCTGGTGAAGATCTCGATCCGGCCGTAGCCCAGCTTGTCGTATTCCGAAGAAAACGGATTTTGATTAACGCGAATCTCGCGAATGGATTCCTTGGGAGGAAGCTGGCCGGCGGTAAAACCGTCGATATAGAGTTGCCCGCCGTTGGGCCCTGCCGAGGGTCCGGCGAGAGCTTGCAGGTCGGTGAGCAATTCGTCGGGATCGTCGGGCAGCGCTTCCAATTCTTTCCCCGAGATGGTGATGGCGCCGGCGTTGTTGGCGGGGTTTACATCCACGGTGGGCGCCGTATCGGAAACCTGAATCTTCATCTGCTCAACTTCAATGGCCATAGCAACGTTGAGGAGCAAAGCCGGACCTGCGCTAATGACCACATTGTCGTTTTCGTAGACCGCGAATCCCTTGGCGATCACATTCAGCGTGTATTGGCCCGTGGGTAGCCCCTTGAATTCGTACTGGCCCTGCCCGTTCGACTGGGTTTTGATGGGCGTCGGGGAATCAGCCGCGGGCGTGAGGACGACGCTGGCGTTTGGGATAGCGGCGCCGGAAGGATCAGTTACTTGCCCATGCAGACTTCCTGAGGCAGGCTGCGCCGCTGTCTGGGACACAGCTAGCGCCGCACACAAATGCACCAATAAGAAAGCCAATATGAAACTAAAACACTTCCGTACTTTCATTCAAAATTCCTATCGTTACTGAAGAGTCGATCCGATCGCTATTAAAGAGTCTTCGCCAATATTCGGTTGCGTGATTCTGTTGCGTGGAGGCTAACGCTATGGGCCTCCAGCATCGCTGGCGGGCGCGCCCAGGCTCCAAGGGGTAAGTATCGAGGAACTGCTGGCACCGGGAGCGGCCTGCAGAATCGGCTCCACGCCGCTGAGCAGGGTGATGACCGTTGCTCCATCCGCAGTGCCCTCCGTCGAGACAATAACCACCGCATCGCCTTTATGGAGGTCGGACAATGAAACTGCAGGAACGCGGCTGAGCATCTGCTGAAAATCCGGCGGGCCTCCCGAACGCCCGCTCGCGCCATTTCCTCCAGGGCCCATGCCGCTGGGAGGTCCAGTTGGGGGCGCGGCCGGGCTGCTGGTTGCGGACGCCGCGCCGGGTACCCCGCCGGCAGCGGCTCCTTTCAAACGCATGGCAATCCGCTGCGCCATCTCTGGCGGCAACTGGCGCAGCTGGGAATCGGGCGTTATCTTGATGAGCAATGTTTTTTTCGACAACAGATCGTGAACGCTCAAGGTCAACGAACTTGCGTCGACGGAGTTGATGGTGCCGGCAACATTGCGGAACGTTCCGGAAACAATTTCCTCGGCTGCCAGTTCGCCTCCATCGGCGCTCCGGTCGCCACGCGCACGGACTTGATCGCCGGGATGAACTTCCTGCAGCGTACTGGGCTTGGCATCGTCAAATTTGACCGAGTCCGGCGGGTAGCGGCGCACTACCGTGGCTTTGGAGCTATGGATCGCGACGGTTTTGTTGCGGACGGTGATGGTTACGGTTCCCGCTGCCGGGTCGACGGCGCTGGCGAGTCCGTCGATCCCGCGCTTTTGCCAGTCTTCGCGTTCTTGCTGATGCCGGGCGTCAAGATCGGAGCGCTTCATCACAACGACAGAGGAAGCGACGAGCGATAGATGATCGTCAGAGGCCTTGCCCGCGACCAGAATGCGGTCGCCGACCTGAACCTCCTGCAACTGAATGGGCGTGGCGTTCTTCAGATCCTTCTCTCCCGGCGCGATGCGGACGATGCGGGTTGCAGGTTGCATTGCGACGTTCACGTCCGGGCCGGAATCCGGGGTTAGCGTGATCGCCGTTCCGTTGATGGCTTTGACGGCGCCGATGCGCCTGCTGACAGCGCCGGGGGCAGCGGCTTCCTGGCTTGCCTGGCTGAACGGGACCGCATGGCCCGGGAGAACGAAGATAGTGCCGGCTGCGCTTGCGGCACAGAAGGCGACCGCTAAAAACCGGTTCGTGGCTACATTCATACCTTTGATTAATCTACATCGGCGCAGCCCACAAAACGGGGGATTTACAAAGTTTTACTTCGCGATGAGAGATTTTTCACACTCGCGATACAAATCGTTACAGAGCACCGAGGACGCAGGCCGGAGCGGGGGAACTATTCCGCGATCAGCAGGTTCTCCGCGAACGGCCACTGGTCATCGATCCATTGAACGTCACAGCGGAAACCGGCCGTGTGCGCCATCTCGCAAACTTCTTCCGCGGAATATTTGTGGCTGCTTTCGGTCCAGATGGTTTCGCCCTCGAGGAACTCGACGGTAAGATCGGCGGCGGGGATGTTCACAGTCTGATCTCGCAGGGAGCGGAGATGCATTTCCACGCTGCGGCATTGGGGATTGATTTTTGCGACGTGTTCGAAATTCGCGAGATCGAAATCAGCGTCCAGTTCGCGGTTGATGCGAGCCAGCAGGTTCAGATTGAACGCCGCAGTTACACCTAGTTCGTCGTCGTAAGCCGCGAGAAGTTGAGCGCCGGGCTTAACCAAATCTGTTCCCAGTAGCAGAGAATCTCCCGGCTGAAGAATGCGGCGAACCTGATTCAAGAATTTGAGACCCGCCATGCGGTCGAAGTTTCCAATCGTGCTGCCCAGGAAGAGTACTAGGAGATGCTGGCCGGGACGCCGGTGTGCGGCCACTTCGAGGAGCCCGTCGAGATATTCGCGCTCGAAACCGAGGATGCTGATGCAATCGATGTCGCCGAGTTCACGTTCGCACATGGCAAGAGCAGAGCGTGAAATCTCGATGGGGTAGTAGCGGGTAGGTTGGCGCCGGCAAAAAGCCTCGAGAATCTGGCGAGTCTTCCTGCCGCTGCCGCTGCCGAGTTCGGCGACGGCGATGGGCATGGCAAGGCGCTCCACGATGTCGCCGGCGTGGCGCCGCAGCAGGCGCTCATCGGCGCGCGTGAGGCCATACTCGGGAAGTCGGCTGATCACTTCGAACAACGCGGAACCCACGTCGTCGTACAGGTACTTCGAGAGCAGTTCCTTCTGGCCCGGCTTGGTAAGGCCGGCGCGAACGTCGGCGGCAAATTCATAAGTGATGTTGGCGGTGATGGCATGAACCAGCATGTCGATAACTCCCTCGAAGTAATCAGCGGCGTACGCAGCGAAATCCGGTGTAGATAAATTGGTAGTGCGCCTGGAACCAGTTGCGGAACGTGCGCCGCAACATACATGCAGCGGTGCGCGCAGATGCGCCTTTCATGACAAAGTGTTTGCCATCGAAAAAATCGGCGGAGTATCCGCGATAGAAGGGGAACGGCTCGAATCCGGGGAATGGGGCGAACTCGGTGGAACTCCACTCCCAGCCGTTGCCCAGCATACCTTGGACGCCAAAGGCGCTCTGGCCTGCGGGAAACGCATTCACCGGCTCGGGGTTCCAACGGGTGAAATCGAAGTTGCCAAATTTAGTTGAGGGCGCTTCACTCCCCCACGGATAAATTTGCTCGTCGCCACGCGGAGTTGTGTATGCGGCGCGCTGCCACTCGGCTTCGGTGGGTAATGACTTCCCTGCCCAGTTGGCGTAGGCTTTCGCCTCCGCCTGACTGACATAGACTGGCCAATCGAGCGGGAGCGGGACGTCGTTGAACATCGTCCGATAGAGCCACTGATTCCCGTCGTGCTTCCAAAAAGCGGGGTGCGAAATTCCCTTTTGCGATTTCCAGTTCCAATCATCATCGGTGCCACCGCTGCTCCAGAACGACCGAGTTTCGTAGCCGCCCGCAGCGATGAACTCGCGGTATTGCCGATTCGTCACCTTATATTGATCGATGGAAAACGCAGGGACATGGACGGGGTGGGCTTCATACTCGTTGTCCCAGCCGAATGAATTGCCACCGCGCTGGAGACCGAGCGTTACAACGCCGGCAGGAATTTCTATGTGGCGATGATCGATGGGAGGAGTGACGAGGCTCGGAGATTCTGGCTGCCGAATTTTGCGATCCAGAGGCAATTGGTGCAGCATGTAGGCCAGCGTTTCCGCGTGCATGAGGCGATGCTCAATGGCCACGTTAAGCAGAGTGGCAAGCGAAAACCCATCCCGCCCCGCGGAATTGGAATCGGCCAACGCGTCCGGCAATTTCTTGTCCAGAAGGTCTCGAATTTTCCTGATATACTCCTGCACTGCGGCAAGCGAAGGCCACTCGGATGGTTGATCGGCAGGCAAGCCGCCGCCGACGGGATCGATGCCAAAGGCAAACAACCGGTCAAACTCGGGATGAAAACTCTTCAGCCCAAGAACACGATCATGGAACAGGTTCCAATCGAAGGCTTCGAGATGTCCGATATAAAAAACGATGCGGTGGCGCTCGGGGATGGGACGTTCATACAGCGAATCGGGACTTACGATGCCGAATAGCTTGTCGGTTTGCCGGCGCGCGTCCGCAAGTTGCTCCAACTGTTCGTGGCGAATGGCTGCGTTGCTGTAGGTGGCTGGCATGCAGATCTCCTAGATCTTGATCTCTCAGACCTAATGACGGACAAAATGAGCCCTGGCGCGGAGGCTCATGGCAGTCTGACGATTCTATCCATGTCTCCGCCCGAGTACCATAGGGTAATGTCCCTTCGGATATTCCATATGGACGCCTTCACGGCAACCCCTTTCACAGGCAACCCGGCGGCAGTGGTCCCTCTTGAGGACTGGTTAGATGACGGATTGCTGCGCGCGGTCGCTGCCGAAAACAATTTTTCGGAAACCGCATATTTCGTTTCCCGCAGCGATCACTATGAATTGCGCTGGTTCACGCCGCGTTGCGAAGTGAAGCTTTGCGGACATGCGACGCTGGCCTCCGCCTTCGTCGTGCTGCAAATTTTGGAGCCGGGCGCGACTCGGTGCCCTTCGAAACGCGTTTCAGCGGGACGCTTACGGTTTCCCGTGATGGCGATTTGTTCGCCATGGAATTCCCTGCGCTGGCTCCCTGGAACTGCGCGAACCCGCCGCCGGCGTTGATCGAAGGCTTAGGAAAAGTTCCTGCCGCGGTTGTGCAGATTGAAGATAACTATTTTGCGGTGTATGAGCGTGAAGAAGATGTCAGAAGCATCCGTCCGGATTTTAGGCTTCTCGAACAGCTTCATCCCGCGGGAGTCGCAATCACGGCTCCCGGCCAGAATGCCGATTTCGTATCCCGCTACTTCGCACCCAGCTACGGAATTCCGGAAGATCCAGTGACTGGGTCCAGCCATTGCTCGCTGGCGCCGTATTGGGCGCAGCGGCTGGGCAAGAACTTCTTGCACGCGCGTCAGGTTTCGGAGCGCGGTGGAGAGATGTGGTGCGAGGTCAATGGGGAACACGTGATTCTCAAAGGCAATGCCGTGCTGACGTTGCGGGGCGAGTTGCTGATTTAAAGCAAATTTCAGACGATGCTCACTGTACTAATCCCTTGCTCCTTAAGAATTCCTGCGCTACATCCTTTACATCCCGATGCTGGCCATCAAGCGCGTAGTTCAATTTCTGCATCTCCTGATCGGAAATCTTGCCGCCTAACGCGGCAATAGCCTCGGCTACTTCGGGATGCTGTTGCACAGTTTGCTGGCGAACCACCGCGACGGCCTCATACGGAGGAAAATAGCGGCGGTCATCTTCGAGAACGAACAGGTCAAGTGCGGGAATCAAGCCGTCGGTAGCGTTGCCCGCGGCCATATCGATCTGATGAGCTTTCAGCGCGGGGGCGAGTAGTCCTAGATCCATGATTCGGGGCGGCGCGGCGAAACGGAGACTATAAGCGGCGGCCAGTCCGGCGTATCCGTCGGGCCGTTCCATGAACTCGTAACCGAATCCGACGTGCCATTGAGGAGTGAATGCGGCGGCTTCCGATAACGTTTTGAGATGCAGGCGGCGCGCATCCTCTCCACGAATCTCCATGGCAAATGTATTGTTGAAACCGAACGGCGGACCCAGTGTAAGGCCGAGGTGGGTTTCATATTCGCTTTTGACCTGTTGGTAGACCTGCGTCTTATCGCCCGCAACTTTCTGCTTAAGGATGGCGGTAAGAGCGGTGCCGGTGTATTCGGGATAGATATCGATGCGTCCGGCGAGCATGGCCTGCTGGCAGATGTAAGTTCCGGCCAGATAGAAGCGGCGCTCCACCTTCAAATGGGTCCGCGCTTCAATAAGCTGGGCCAAAAGTTCGCCTAGCATCAGCGACTCGGTAAAATTCTTGGATCCGATGACGATGCGATCCGAATGTGACGGTGCACAAGACGGCAGCAGCAGAGCCAGGACGAGCAGGCAGACAGCGGTGCTGCGCGCTTCTGGAATACAGCGAAGGTGCCGGCGCCGATCCCGTTTCATCGCGGCCGCAGACGCCTCTCCAACCACCCCAAACCGAAATCCGCCGACAGCGCCAGCACGGCGGCGGGAATAGCTCCGGCCAGAATGAGTTGATTGTTCACCATGGCGAGCCCGCGAAATATGAACTCCCCCAGACCTCCCGCGCCAATCGCGGCAGCGATGGTGGCAAGTCCCACGGAGACGACGACCGCGACTCGCACGCCGGAGAGAATCACACTCACCGCCAGCGGCAACTCCACCTGAAACAAAAGCTGGCGTCCGGTGAGTCCCATGCCGCGTCCGGCTTCGACCACAGCGGGATCGACGCCGCGGATTCCCGTGTAGGTGTTGCGAATCACGGGCAAGAGCGCGTAAAGAGTGAGCGCCAGGATGGCCAGGCGATCGGCACGGGCGCCGATCCACGGGACAGGCAGCAGAAAACCGAACAGCGCAAGACTGGGAATCGTCTGAATAATGTTCGCCGTTCCCAGGACCGGCTTGTTCCACACAGGCCAATGCGCACTCAGTATGCCGAGCGGAATGCCAATCAGCACCGCGAGCAGCGTGGAAATTCCCACCAGCCAGAGATGCTCCAGCGTGAGTTCCAGAATTTCTTCATGGTGCTGCAGGAAAAAGTGAAAGACGTTCATAGCTTTCCTCGATTGGCGCCCGGCTCCAGCCCTTCTCCGAAAGCCTGCACATAAGCGGTGGCCAACGGATCACTGGATCTCAAGAACTCCTGCGGGGGAAGAACTGTGACCAGCTCGCCAGCTTCCATCAGCGCGATTCGCGAACCGAGGCGCAACGCTTCGCGCAGGTCGTGCGTGACGAAGACCACGGTCTTATTCAGCCTCTGCTGCAAGGCCAGAAATTCGCGCTGCAATTGATCGCGAGTAAGGGCATCGAGTGCGCCGAAGGGTTCATCCATCAGCAGGATCGCCGGATCGGCGGCCAGGGCGCGAGCGACTCCCACTCGCTGCCTCTGTCCGCCCGAGAGCTGGTGGGGATAGCGCGAAGCCATTTGCGCATCCAGCCCGACCAGCCTCAACAACTCTTCCACGCGAAGATGAATTCGCTGCCCGGGCCAGCCTTCGATTTGGGGAACGATCCCGATATTGCGTTCGACTGTGAAATGAGGGAACAAGCCTACGTCCTGGATGACATAGCCGATGCTGCGCCGCAAGCGAATCACGTCGCTTTCGGCAATGGGTGCGCCATTCACGCGCACTTGCCCGCCGTTGGGCGTCAGCAGCCGGTTAATCAGCTTCAGTGTGGTGGTTTTTCCCGAGCCACTGCGTCCCAACAAAACCAGCGTCTCGCCGCGTTGCACTTCCAGATTAAGGCTACGAAGTAACGGCCGGCCGTTAGGAAGCGCGTAGGCCACGTCGCGGAATTCAATCACCGGTCCATGGGCGGGAGTTGGTTCCATGTTGGAATCAATAGGTTCGAATCAATAGGTTCGAATCAAACTATCTTGGATCAGGCCACGCAAACAATCTTCGTCAAAAGGTTTCCATCCAATCGTGCTTGCAAGCATACCGGAGTTGGCAAGCCGGGCACAGCAGAGTATGGCAGAGGATCGGAAGTTACTCTTGGGCGAGAGGCACCCAGAGAGCTAATAGACGACCTGACTCCCCGCCGCTACGATCTTCTCAGATTGGTTGTGGAAATTAAGTTGGGTATGAGTGTGTCCGGTTTACGCAATTTCATTTCGTGGGTCATGGTCATCCTGTGGCCGCTGACGTTGTTGGCGGCGGACACGGGCTCGGCCATATTGCACAGCGAGGGAGGGGTGTGGGTTAACGGCGCTGCAGCAGTGAACTCCACGGCCGTCTTTCCGGGCGATTTGCTGGAGACTAAACCCGGCTTCGTGGCAAATCTCGACGCTGAAGGATCTTCCGTTCTGATTCAGCCGGAGTCAGTCGTGAAGTTCCAAGGCAACTACCTGAGCCTGGAACACGGAAGCGTTTCGGTGGGAACTTCCACGCTGATGAGCGTGCAGGTGAATTGCATCAAGGTCGAGCCTGTCTCGAACGAGCGGACGCTATATGATGTGACGGACTTGAGTGGAAAGGTCGAGGTTGCGGCCCGCAAGAACGATGTGAACATCAGGCAAGAGGGCGCGCTGCGCAAAGCAGCGCCGGAGAGTGGCTCATCCCAATCCGCGACTGTGCATGAAGGGCAGCAAGCGACGCGTGACGAGACACAAGCGTGCGGAACCCCACCTTGTCCCGAAAGTCCCGGCCACGCATTGAATCCAAAGTGGCTGGAGATTGGCGTCGGCACGGGTGTAGGAGTGATCGTGCTCTGCCTGCTCCTCTGCACTGGCAAGGGGCCAAGCAGTGTCAGCCCCTCGCAGCCGTAGACTGCATTCCCGGTTCCAGCGTCGGAAACTTCGGCAATATCCACCATTGCGGCGTATAATAGAGATCTTGACCTCGAAGACACCCTTACAGCACGTTGCGCCTTCGCGATTGAGAAGATTCCCTGAAAGGCGAGAAACGTGTTCAACCTGAGCATCTCCGGAAGTCGTTCTTCCCTCTTCCAAAACAGCGGCTTAACAAAGCGGCTTTGCAAGCTGGCCGATTTGAGGATGCGTTCGTAGCCCGCCATCCAGAGTACCTGCGTATCGCTGTTCCGCCAGTGTGGAGCGGAAGGCTCGCAGCACAGCGCATGGGTCAAGTCAACCAACCCGAAGGGCAGGAGATCAAAAATGTCCGGAATCAATGGCGACAAAGCTAAATTTAACCGGCGGCGCAGGCAAAAGATTAGCCGGCGCGTCAGCAATCGGAAAATGTTGAAGTCCCTGGCGGAAAAGCATCTAGTGCCTGCGGGATCGCAGGCGAGTCAAAAGGAGAAGGTGGCATGACCACGCCCGTTATTGCGTTGCCGCTTTCCACTCCGGATGGCAGTCCCGCGAAAAAGAAGCGGGTACTTCTGTTGGACACTTCGCAGACGAAGCGCGATCTGCGGGCCGATGTGATGAGAAAGCTTGGCATCGAGGTTGATTGCGCCGCGGACGTGCTGGAAGCACGATGCTGGTGGCGGGCAGACTTGTACAATCTGGTGTTGATCAATGCGGCTGGCGAAGCAGACAGCCGGGACAAGTTCTGCACGGATATTCGAAGTGCGTGTCCTCCGCAGAGAATTGCTTTCTTCGTGGGCGGCCCCGAGTATCTCGCGGCTGCGCCGCATTCTGACGGCTCGCCTGCCGAGACGGATCCGGACGCGCTCCACAAAGAAATGGTCGCCGCTCTGCTGGCTCATAATTCGGCAAATTCATCGCAGCGCTGGGGAATACTGGAAGCCTGCAAAAGAATTTCCTCGGTGCGCTCGGTTAGCGAAGCCCGTTCGCGTGCCATACGGGAAACACCCAGGCCGTCGCGTTGGGCCGAAGCCATCGAACAGCACTCTGCCCCCGAAGATATCCATTCTCAACCAACCTTTGCCGCGGTGATCGCAGCAGAAAGAGAACTCCTATGAAGAATCTGTATGTCGGCAACTTACCCCACAGCACAACCGAAGCGGAACTGCGCGGCGTATTTGAGGCGCATGGCGCAGTCGAGAAAGTCAGCATCGTTACGGATCGCGAAACCGGCCGCGCACGGGGCTTCGCCTTTGTTGAAATGACGAATCCGGCGGAAGCGGACAAGGCGGTCGAGGCCTTGAACGGCAAGGAACTTGGCGGCCGCGCGCTGAAGATCAACGAGGCAAAGCCGAAGACGGATGCGCCTCGCGGCGCCGGTGGAGGTAAGCGCTTTGGCGGCGGAGGCGGCGGTAGCCGCGATGACTACCAGGGTCACGCACGGCAACCTCGCGAGCCGCGCTGGTAGGACTAGGACAAAGAGGCGTACCACGAACGCCGATCTGCTCCAGGGCGGGTCTGGCCATTCGCCTGACGAAGTGGCTGGCCGCAGCCTGAGCTCTGCACTTCAACGGAAAGGCAAGCGCGCTAGCCGCGATTGCACAAACTGACAATGGGAGATTGGGATGCCAGGACGAGGTCGATCGAGTTTTACCAAACGCCAGAAAGAACACACGCGCCAGCAAAAACAGCGCGACAAGGCCGAACGCCGGATTCAGCGCAAAACTGAGGATCCATCAGGGACGTCCGGGGATACAAGCGAACTGGACTTGGGCGAGTTGCAACGGCACGCAGCCGAGCAGGCCGCTCTTTTTCAAATGGGAGCCGACGACGGCGATATTTCCAGTATGCCCCGCGAACGCATTCCGGAAAAGACCGAACCGTAATTTCAGAGTTCCACCAAGTCATCTGAAAAACTGGGGCGCGTTCCTGGAACGCGCCCCTTTCGCTTGCACCGCCGATTCCCTTCTCCGCTTAAGCGAATACTTCGCCGGGCATCCTGGTTAAGGTCCGGCTGGCCAGCGTATTTTGCACAACGCTCTCGCGCCGCTCCACGTTCGACCAATCCACCTGCTTGCGCTCGATGCGCAGCTTCAGAACGCGCTCGATGTGACGGAGTTCGATCACCTCCGCGCCCGCCACTAAGCTGGAGGCCAGTCCTTGCGATCCCGCGCGGCCCGTCCGTCCAACGCGATGGATAAAGTCCTCGGCCATCTTGGGCAGGTCGTAGTTGATCACGTGGGCCACGTCATCAATGTGCAATCCCCGCGCGGCCACATCGGTTGCAACCAGCACTTGGAATCGTCCCTGCTGAAATCCGCTGAGCGCTCCGTTGCGCTGGGATTGCGAACGGTCGCCATGAATCATGGCAGCGGAAAAGCCCTCACGTACCAGCTCATTCGCAAGCCGTTCCGTGCCGCGTTTGGTGCGGGCAAAGATCAGCGTCTGTCCTTTCTCGGCGTAGAGCAATTGCCGCAGGACATCGGGTTTCTCGGCCGGACGCACTTCGTAGGCTTGCAGCCGGACACTCTCGACCGGCTTGAGTACGGAACCGAGCGCCACGCGCACGGGATCGCGCATGGCATCGTTCACCAGACCCGCAACGGATTGCTCCAATGTAGCCGAGAAGCACAGGGTTTGCCGGCGTTGCGGCAAGATTGCGAGGATGCGGCGGATGGCGGGCAGAAAGCCCATGTCGAGCATGCGGTCGGCTTCGTCGAGCACGAGAATCTTAATTTCGCGCAAGTCGACCAGCTTGCGGCTGATGAAATCCTGTAAACGGCCAGGGGTTGCGATCACCACCGCGGAGCCGCTCCGCACCGATTGAATCTGCGCCTTCTCGGAGACGCCACCGATCACCAGCGCCGCCCTGGAGAGTGCCTTGCCGCGCAGTTTTTCGTACTCTTCGTTGACCTGGATGGCCAACTCGCGCGTAGGCAGTAAGACCAGCACGCGGACTTTTTGCGCCGGTTCGCGCTGCAGCATTTCGATGATCGGGATCAGGAAAGCCAGCGTCTTGCCGGTACCGGTCTGCGCCGTAGCCAGCACGTCTTTGCCTTCCAGGGCGTAAGGAATGGCCTGCGCCTGAATGGGCGTAGGGATAATGAATTGAGATGCCGCCAGCCTCTGCTGCAAAGCAGAAGATAGCGGTAGTTCGGTGAAGCTTGTCATTCGTAATTTTTCTTTCTGGAGGGGCTTGATCAAACTCTGAATACACGTGTCGTGAGTTCCCAGGCCGCTCTTAGGTTTTTGATTTGACGCTGAATAAACGGCGGGCAGGAAAAGCGGAGATGAATCTTGATCCAACAGGATCACCGCGTCACGAGCAAACCGTGGCATGTAGCGTTAAAGTCATTATAGCACGGCTTAACCACTTCGTTAACAGTGCCGAAAGACCGACCTCTTGTGGCCGCCCGCGAGGGCGGATCATTGCCCTTCTTACCGCGCACTGACCGGCGTCGAAGAGGCCCCGAGCACTCGACCCTGCCGTGGTTCTTGAACAAAAGCGATCAGCCGCAGGTTGCCGGGGTCAGAACCGGGGTCCAGCTTGAGCTGAACATCTTGCGCCAGGGCTTGTCCCTGCTTCAGAACACCGACTTTGGTGAGGCTTCTGACCACAGATACGTGCGCCAGACGGTGTCCGGCATTCTCGCCAGCGGAAACCTGCGATTCGGCGTGATTCAAGGCAACTGCAACATAGACATCCGCTCTTCGTGAACCGAATGAATCCTCGAGTGTTCCGGTTTCGAGATGAGCGTGCAAAATATTCGACGCGCCAGCCGAGATTGATGACAGATGGATAGGAATCTTTGGCATTACGACGGCTTTGGCAAAGGCTTTGGCCGCGAGATCAGCACTATTGCCCACGAATTGGGTGGTTCCATCGACCACCATTTGCGGAGTGTAAGGACTGTCCAATCCAAAACGCTGGGCATACGCGCTTTGCCTATCGCTGTACAGGCGCGACGAGTACGGATTCTTCCACCCGATGTGGTTCCAATAATCGACGTGTTCGCTCAGCACGATCATTTCGGCGCCAGCCAGGGGTTGAGTATCCAGCTTTTGCAGGAACCTGTCCGCCGGGGGACAACTGGAGCAGCCCTCGGAGGTGAAGAGTTCGACCAGCACCGGAGTGCGCATGTTCGATGATGGGATGGGCTGTGGCGCCAGGGCCAAGAGCCAGGAACCGAGCGAAACTGCAAGTATCAGGGAGACGGCCGAAACTCTCATCTCGTTGTCGCTGCTTTCGTTTGCTGCCGAATTCGATGTTCGGCGGGCGGGAAAGTTGCGCTTTGCCGGTAGCCCCGCAGCCGCACATCCTCATCGTCGTTAGCCGCGAGGTTGATCCGGGTGCTCACGGGATAGCACCGCATGAGGCGGGCATCGCAGAGCTTCAGCAGTTCCGATGCGCAGTATGCCGCAGCCGGCTCACGCTTTCGATCTTGTCCGTCGCCCCGAAGTGAGCATTCCCGAAAGCTGGCGGACGCTCTCCCGCAACTTGCTCCAGCTTTCGAATGCTCCGTCAACGGGTGCTTGCTTCTGTTCAACATCCGCGAAGCCTGCACTCTGCATTTGCTCGGCAGCGGCGCTGAAGCGTTGGGTGCTCACGGCGTCCATCGCAAGGAAGCCGAATGCCTGCGCCAGCGGCACGCCATCCGCTCCAGTGTGCAGAAATTCAATGTGCGCAGTCACTTTCCCGAAAACTGTGCTTAATGCCATTTCACCGAGCGTTCCTTCGGGAATAGGCCCTTTAGCAAGCAAAGCCGATCCCCCCGTCAACGAGAGGCGCTGAACGATGCCAAGGAACTTCTGGTTATCGACCGTAAAGATTACTTTTTCCTGGTTGGGGACACGGATTCGAGGTGGTCGGCTGTGTATGCGGGGCCTGTCAATCTTCTGCGGCATTGTAAGCAGGATTACAACTGGCTCTAGAGCAGTCAACGTTACCTAAGTGCTTGGATAAAGATGCATGCCCTGCTGGCTGGGGATGGTGCTCCAGTCCAGCATGCGGCCTCTCTCTGTCTACACAGTCCACTTCTTAGCCATCGGAATAGCGCCCTGCGGCCAACAGCCCGCCAGGCAACTCCTTGGCTTGGAACTCTATGGAGTTGCCGCTACTTCAATAAGTACTCCTGCACGAACTCCACAGTCGCGTAAAACTGGTAATCCGCGTTCTTTTTCTTTCGGAATCCATGCCCTTCATCTTTTCCCAGCAGCCACCACACCGGGGTTCCGTTCTGCCGGACGATCGACACCATCTGTTGCGATTCGCTGGCCGGAACCCGCGGATCGTTTTTTCCCGCAATCACAAACAATGGCTTGGTTATGTTCTTGGCTTTGTTGTAAGGCGCAATCTGTTCCAGGAACTCGCGCATTTTGGGATCGCGCTCGTCGCCATACTCCACGCGCCGCAGGTCCTGCCGGTATCCTGAGGTGTGTTCCAGAAATGTGACCAGATTCGACGGGCCCACCACGTCCACTGAGCAGCAGATGCGGTCGTTGTAATTCGTGGCCACGGCCAGGGTCATGAAGCCGCCGTAGCTGCCGCCGGTGACCATCACGCGGCTCGAGTCCAGATCCGGACGCTGCTGAATCCAGTCAAACAATGTATTGATGTCTTTGTATGAGCCTTCGCGCAGAAATCCATTGTCGAGCGACAAAAAGGTCTTCCCATATCCGGTTGACCCGCGCACGTTGGGGAAAATCACGGCGATGCCCAACTCGTCCAGGTAATAGTTGTTGCGGCCCAGAAAGCCCGGACGGAACTGGCCTTCAGGTCCGCCGTGTATGTTGATGATCACCGGTCGCTTCCCGGTGAATTTCGCCGGAGGCCGGTACAGAAATCCGCTGATCATGCGCCCATCCCAACTCTTCCAATGGACCAACTCCGGTTCTGGCAGGTTCGCCGTATTCAACCCTCCGGTTTCGCTGAAGGTCCAGCGCTCGACCTTCCCGGTTTGCACATCCAGCGAATAAACGTCGGAACTGGACCGCGCGGAAGCCAAATTGAAACCCAGGTCGCGATTATTTTTGTGCCAAGTAACACCAGAGATGATTCCTTTGGGCAGTTCCGGTACAGACTTCTCTTTACGGCTTGCGGTGTCCAGCAGATGCAGCACCCCGAAGCCATCTTCGTCGGCGACAAAGGCGATCATCTTGCCGTTGTCGGAGAGATCGAACTCATCCACGTCCCAGGGAATGTTGCCGCTCAAGTAGGTATGCTCTTTCGACGCCAGATCAATGTAAGCCAGCCGATGAAACTCGGAATCTTTGTCGGTGCTAACGTAAATCCCCTTGCCGTCTTTACTGAACTGTCCGCCCGCATAGTGGACTCTCGCGCTCCCCTTGGGCGTGAGCAGCGTTTTCTCCCCGGATTTCGCATCCATGAGCCACAAATAACTCTCTTCAGCCGAAATTTCATCCAGGGCCAGAAGCTTCTGTCCGTCACGCGACCAATCCAGAGGTTCCCATCCACCGCCCTCCAGCTTGGCCAGCATGTGATCGGTCTTCGGATCGGCGGGATCCATGACCCAGATGTCTACATCGTTGCTATCGCGGCGTGTCGATCCGTAGGCGATTTTGTCGCCGCTGTGCGCCCACACTGCCGAAAGATTGCGCGACTTCCCATCGGTCAGAAGCGTGACGTCGCCGCTGCCGCTGTCATAGCGGTAGAACTGGTAAAACTCGCCCCCGCCCACGTCTTTCATGAAGACAAACGAATCCCCTTTCGTGGGATTGAAGCGTGCCACCCCCACCGGATCGGGATAGAAGGTCAACTGGCTGCGGTCACCGCCCGGCATCTTGACCAAATGAATCTCGGGCACGTCGGCAAAGCGGGTTGAGATCAACATCTCCCGGCGCTCGGGATGCCAGCTGGCTATGCCGGCCCCGCGATAGTTGCTGTAACGCTCCACGCTCGCCGCCAGTGACGCGGGAATCGCCGGCACGCCTTCCACGGCCAAGTTCTCGTTGGGGACAATCTGGTCGCTCTGGGCAACCGCGGCCGCCGCTAAAAGCAAAACTGAAAACCAACGCAGAAATAGTTTCATCGTCCATCCTTCCAAGGGAAATTCCGCTCGCCCTGCACAGATCGGGTGACCACCGGCCTGCTCGTTGCATGATACTAACTCTAGGGCCTTTTTTCTTCTTTTTGCGGAGGTCATACGACCACCTCGGCGTCCCTGAGGACTCGAACGAAACGTTCCACACAGGGCCGCGCCTCGTCCCAATATCCGGTGTTGAAGGCAGGCTGGCCGCAACAAGTCTGATCTTCAGGGAACTCTACGGCGTACCCAACCCGGCGCAACACCTTGACCGCATCCACCGCGACCTCAGGCAGCAGTTGATCCACGAAGCAAGGCACGAATAAAGACACTTTGCGTGACACTAGTCAGACCTCTTAAAACCTCTACGCGATCGCGCCCCTCTACCGCGCCACCAGTCGGGTAAACGGAAACACATACGCCTGCAAGGTCACCATGATTCCGACCAAAGCCGCGAGCGCAATGCTGTGGAAGAACACGTAGCGCAAGATGTCGCCCTCGTGCCCGTACCACTCGGTGGCCGTGCTGGCCACGACGATGCTCTGTGCATCCACCATTTTGCCCATCACCCCGCCCGCACTGTTGGCTGCGCTCATCAGCACCGGAGACAGCCCGATCTGCTGCGCCGAGATCTTCTGCAGGCTGCCGAACAGCACGTTGGACGAGGTATCCGAACCAGTCAGCGCCACACCCAGCCAGCCCAGCAACGTGCCGAAGAACGGATACAAATGTCCCGTTCGCGCGAACGCAAGGCCCATGGTGGCATCCACGCCCGAGTAGCGAGTCATGATGCCGAGCGACAGCATGGCCGCGATCGTCATCAGCGAGAACCGGATATGCCATATGGTTTGCCACCACATGGCGACGATCTTCGGCAGCGAGAGCCCCATGATGAAGCCGGAGATGGTCGCCGCAAACAGGATCCCCGACCCCGTAGCTGAGACCCAGTTGAGGCCGAACACTGCCGCTTCGGGCGTAGGTTTCACCACCACCGGCGGCATGCGCTGCGACAGCTTGTTGAGGCCGGTCACGGGAAACTGCGGGTTCGTGATCTTGCTTGGCGGAGTCGACCACGTGCTCATGGACGGGAACACCTTTTCCGGGGTGTTCATGATCTTCTTGCCGGTGGTCGTGCCCCAGCAGAAAACGCAAACGCTGAGCACCAGCCACGGCAGCCATGCGCGAGCCACTTCGCCCCGGCTGTAGCCGTGCTGACCGCGAGCGGCGCGCTGCTCACTTTCCTGGTGTCCCTCGTGTCCCCAAATCTTTTTCGGATGCCATATCTTGAGGAACAGGATGAGGCATACCATCGAGATGATGGCCGCACCGATGTCGGTCAGCCACGGCCCGTGCAAGTTCGAAATCAGAAATTGCGGGATGGCGAAGGTAACCCCCGCCACCGCAATAGCCGGCCAGATTTCCTTCATTCCTTTGTACCCTGCATACGCCCATACCAGCCAGAACGGCACCAGTACGGAGAAGAATGGCAGAATTCGCCCAACCTGCGCGCCCAGAGTGAACTCGGAAAAGCCGGTGACCGCGGCCAGCGCAATGATGGGCGTGCCCAGCGCGCCATAAGCCACGGGTGCAGTATTCGCAATCAGAGACAAGCCCGAAGCCTGCAGCGGCTTAAAGCCCAAGCCGATCAGCAGCGCTGCGGTCACCGCGACCGGCGTTCCGAACCCGGATGCGCCCTCAAAGAATGCGCCAAAGGAAAAGGCGATCAGCAGCAGTTGCAGGCGCGTGTCCTGGGTGATGCCGGTCATGCTTTCCTGCAAGACCTTGAAGCGGCCAGTCTCCAGCGTCATGCGGTAGAGAAAGATGACGTTCAGGATGATCCAGCCGATGGGAAACAGTCCATAGCAGGCGCCGTAAATGGCGGTGATGCTGGCCATCTTGACCGGCATATGGAAAATGCCGACGGCGATCAGCAAGGCAGTGACCAGCCCTAGCACGGCGGAGTAGTGCGCCTTCATGTGGAAGAACGCAAGAGTTCCCAGGAGTACGACGATGGGGAAGGCGGCGAATATCGTGGAAAGCCACCAGTGCCCGAAGGGATCGTAGCCTTGCGCCCACGGCGCGGTGGGCGAAACACCGGACCAGGACAGCACGATCAGCGTGACCAGAACCAATGCCATCAGAATGCCGGGAACCGGGCTTCCGGCTTCCGGCTTCGTGGCCGGAGCCGGAGCGGTAGGTTTATCTGCAACCGACATAAGCACCTCGTTTGTGCCTCCCGCAACCTGCGGCGCACCCAGAGAATCGCACTACTGGCCTGTACCGGCATCGAAGAGTCGTCGAGTCGGCGAAAGAGTATAGCTGGAGCCGGAGTTTCTCAACCTGACGAGCCTTTGCGGCCCGGATTGTATCACAGCCACGACCATGCCTCGGTGGAATCGGAAAACACAGAAAGCAAGACTTTCGAACGCAAGCACTGCTTTCGTCATCGCACTCCTCGGCAAGAATCTGGGCCAACATCTCGTCCGAGCAAAAAGAGCGGTTAGGATCGGATTACAATCCGCCTCGAAAACGGACATAGCTTAGCGGTATCGTGGGTTCAAATCCCACCCTCTCCGCCATATTTTCAGCTACCTGCTGTGCAAGTTCCTGCACAATTGCTCGATTCCCCGGAACGGAATAGACTTCCCTTTTTCGACTCGTCGCCCCGACAGCAATCGGATCAGAACAAAAAAGAGGAGGCACCAAGATGCGGAGATACGGATTATCGCTCGTCGCTCTCGCTTTACTCGTAGTTGCCGCCACCGCATTCACAAGGGCAGGTGCATCCGCCGGTTCTTCACAGAGTCAAACCCTGGCAACGACCGGCGTGTACGTTGGTTCCTGCGATGACGAGATCACAAGCGGTGTGCTCAACAACGGAGCGGTCGTCTTGTACAGCCTTGGAAACCTGATCGATCCATCCTGCCAAAATCCCCCGCTACCGCTGTTACCTATGCCCGTCAGTGCGAAGGGAGCGTTGGCTAACCTTGCGGTTGCCTCGGAGCAAAGCTCAGAGTCTGTCCCGACAACTGTAACTCTGTACCTCAATGGGATGCCGTCTCAACTGAGCTGTGCGGTTAGCTACGCTTCCCCGAACTGCATCGACAGGCTCCACAAAATCCCGGTCAACGTGAATGACACGTTTTCGGTTTGGGCAACCTGTTCAACCAATGGATCTGCGAATTGTGCTCTAGGGTTGCAGGTGACCGTTGATCGATTACAATTCGTAAATCAGTGATCCGCGTGGGAGGTAGTACGAGTCGCCCCATCCGTTAGACTACCAGAGGCTGCTGGACAGCAATCAGAGTATCGGGCACTTCACGCAAGAAATCTTACCCTACAGCATGGGTTGCTGATTTCTTCGGTAGTGCCACCCGGCCATTCCTCGTGCCGTTGAAATCTCCCACGGCGTCGATGCTCCTCTGCGCGGGTTTCAGATCCCATCGGCAAAGGACACAACGCACGGCCACGGTGTAAACAAAATGCGCGTAGGCTGGACACCTGTTGTTTGTACAAGCCTTCGTGATCATTCCAATCGCCTCACTAATCCGGCTTAAATAAAGCCTGAGTTAGCCGACGGTAGCACGCTTCGCGACCCGCCCAACGCGGATTTTCAGCACGAGGTTATCGCTTTTGTTTCTGCGGCCGCGGACTGTAGCAGAACCTCAGAAACCAGTCGAACGAAACCGGCTTCACTTCCCTGCCAGAATCCGCTCGATCTGCCGCAGGTGATTGATGTCGTGTCCGGCGAACATGCGGACGATGTGCTCAATGGATTCCTGGCCGCGCTCAGAGTGCATCCCATAATGCTTCCACTGTTCGGGCGTCAGGGATTTGAGCAATGCGAGATTGGTTTCGCGGAGCACGCGGAATTGCTCGACTGATTTGCGTGCATCGCGCTTCTCGTAATGCCCGCTGGTGACCCAGGAATCCTGATCGAAGGCCGCGACCGGAGTCCCCGGCGCGCCCAGAATCAGCCGCATGCGAAAACCGCCGACGATTTCCGCATCGGCAAGGTGCGCGAGAATCTCACTTACCGACCACTTGTCAGGCGCAGGCCGCTTGCGCAATTTGGCGGTGGGTACGCCCTTGATGAGCCGTTCGAGTTTCTTCGCCGTGGCGGCCTGCACCGCCAGAGGCTGCTTGCCTTCCATATAGCCGTTGATGCGTTGCATGTATTGCTGCAAGGTTTCGTTCATTGTTTTTCCCCCGCTTGAAATTTCGTCCACGGCCCCGCCTTCATGTCACGCAGCAGCGGCTTTTGCCACGAGTATTCCGGATGCTGCTCCAGAAAATCGGCTGCCACAAAATCCGCTCCGCAAGGATGCCCGGCGCGAGCGACAAAGCTCATACTCGCAGCCATCTTGCTGTCGGTGGCTTTGCCCTGCACCGCTCCTCCAGGATTGTATGCATCCCAGCCCCACTGTTTCACGCCACGCGAAGAAGCATCCACGTGCCCGCACAGCGAGCGCTCATCCGGCTGATTTTTCTTCTCGAAGCTGTCGAAGTGATCCGCCAGGAAAGCTTCCGCCATCTCGACGTCAATCGTTCCCTTGGCATGCTGCACCAATTCATCCGCTCGAGCGTGCCGCCCATTCATCGAGGACGAAGAATCCTTGGGATCGAAGCCGTCGGTCTCTTCACGAATCAGCTTCGGATCGCGCGCAAAGTTCGAACTGACAAAGTATCCATCCTTCGTTCTCCACAGCGGCGTGTTCTTCAGCCCGAGTTCGAGATAAGCGATCTCGCCCGTCTTCCGGTCGCCGATCAGCCAGTCATTAGCGTATCCGCCGTTGTTCCCTTCTTTGATAATGCGCACATAGTCGTCGATGCTTTCGGCATACTGCAGTGCCTTGCGTGAGCGCATAAACTCCGGCTTGCCTTTCGGATCCCAGCCTTCGAATTGCGTGATGGTGGTTTCGGTAATCATGATTCCGGCCGCGTTCACGCCGAAATCATCGTCGCTGGTAATCACGCCGGGAAAGCCGTCCATCAATATGCGCTGGCCGTGCTGCGGCAAAATGTCGAAGATCACCACCCAGCGCTCACCCGCCAGATAGCTCGTCCAGTTATTGTGCGCAATCACGATCTGATGATCTTTGGTGTAAGCTCCGGTGGCGATGAACGCGCTGCAATTGCCCGGCGCCTTCAGCTTCGGCGCCCTCGCTTGCTTCTCCCGCTTATTCAGCCACGGCACGTAGTAGTCCGGAACTTCCTCAAACGCGTTCAGGGCCACGATGTCGTACACATCCAGGTCGACCCCATGCGCCTTCACGCCGTCCGCGATGCCTTGCAGTTCCTGCTGATACTCGGCGTCGATGTGCGGCCAGAGCATTTCGCGCGCCGTCTTGCGAAAGAATTCCCAGTCACGCTGCGTCTGGTGCGTATCGAAAAGCTTGATGGCTTCGAGCGCGTCGGCAATCTCGGGAGCCAGCAGATAGCCATGCTGGTAGCCGATGTCGGAGGGCGAACCTTCGAGGTGGACGTAGGTCCATCCGCCTTTCTGGAAGCGATAAGCATTTTGCAACCGCGAATCGGAGGCAGCCGACGAGGCCTCTTGAGTTTGCACCGCGCACATCGAGGCAACCAACAGCACCACGCCCACCGCGCTCGCAACGCGTATCAATTTCGCGAAAAGAAAGCAGGAACGGCTATCCCTCATTGAAGTCCTCTCGAGTTCACACCTTTGCAGCGACCATCGGACGCCATTCTAGCCTAGTCCAGGCATCATCCACCGCAAGTTTTTGCAACCGCAAATCATGCCCCTTTTCTTCATCCTCGCCACGCCTTTCCGTGGTAACATGCCGCCCTGAAACTCATGCGGAGGATGTCTGTGAAATTTCGTGGCACTTCAAGCCTCACCCTTGCCTTGCTGATCATGGCGCCTATCTTTTCGGCCGCGCAGGATTCTGCGCCGCTCGCTCATCACGTTTCCGGAACCGTTCCGGTGCAGTCATCGCCATCCACCCGGGCACTGTCGGCGGATCGCCCGCTGGTGCCAGCGGCGAAGCCGCTACTCGAGAGTCCCAAGGGACACGACTGGCAGTTGCAGGCTACTTTGCCGGGAACAATCATCCACGACATGGCGTTCGCTTCGCCCTCCATCGGTTACGCCGTCGCCGAGGGTGGCCAGGTTTGGAAAACGACCAACGGCGGCAACGCCTGGAGTGAAATATTCAACCTCGGCTACCCTTACTATTTCTACGGCGTCTACGCGCTGACCGCGGACGATATCGTTGTCTCCGGCTTCTACGATTCCTCCACCTTCTATAGCCTTATCCGCTGGAGCCAGGACGGCGGCACAACTTGGAGCGACGACATCGTTCTCCCCACTACCGGCTGGGCGCAGCGCGTGCGCTTCCCTAACACGAATGACGGTCTGATCATGGATTTGATTGGAGACTCGGCCGGCAATCTGGCGCAATACACCACTGACGGCGGAGCCACCCCGACCGATTGGACCAACGTCGTCGACAACACCGATGGCGGCTGGTTTGGGTTGGAGTTCAGCGAACTCACCAACCTGCATGCTCGCGCTTCCGGAATTAATTTTTGCAGCAGTCCGAATGGCGGAAAGAACTGGAGTTGCGGTCCCTCGGTCGACTCCGTCTTCGATGGCCCCGTGTTCTTTCTGAACGATACCTACGGCTGGGTGGGCGGAGGAGAGATCAGTCCGAACGTGGAAGGCTGGTCCCACGTCACCACCAACGGCGGCAAAACCTGGAGCGGCCGCACCTTGGATGGTCCCTGGCCGATTCGTGAAATATTGTTTCTCACCGACAAGATTGGCTGGGCCACCGGCGGAAACCTCTACACCAACGTGGGCGGCATCTACTTCAGCGGCAACGGCGGCCAAACCTGGTCGGTCGACCTCACCACCAATGCCGAGATGGACGCCTGCGCAAAGCAACCCGCAAATCCCGGATACCACGTCTGGTGTGCGGGCTACGATGGGTCATTGACCGGCTATATTTACTCGCTGGACCTCAAGTAGAGGCGCATCCGTTCTTGTAGAATCCAGCCACAAAAAGGCGGAGCACATTTCGTGCTCGGCCTTTGCAATTCCGCTTCAGCGCTCGGCTTTTAGCGGCCTCCACCGTGGAACTGGAAGCTAATTAGCGATGCACACGCATCCCTTTGAAGACAATTGATTTAGCCGAGGCAGCAGATCGTTCCGGCAGGCTGCAGTATCGCCTTATTCATCAAATTTTAACGCAGCATTCATAAAGCCGTGCTTCGCTGGATGCCATAATTCTGCGCTTACATTCCAGTCGATTCTAAGGTGCGTCGCGGAACCCGATGTTCCCACGACATGCTCCTTGGACTGCGCTTTCCAGTGAGGGTTCTGCATTTATGAGAAGAATCGTAGCACCAGTTCTGCTGCTCGCCTTCGCCATAATCTTAATCGGTTGCTCGGGGTCAAAGGTTCTGCCCACACCGGCCATGCCCAACGTTGGCGGCCAGTGGGAATTCATCGCCGCTTCCACCACCAGCCCGGGATACACCACCGGCGTCGAAGTCGCGCTCCAGCAAGGCACAGTCTTCAGCGTTAGCAATGGCGGTTACAATCCCACTGGCCAGATTTCTGCCTCCGGCACGCAGATCGGCTTCATGGGCCTCGATTACCTGAACGGTAGTTCGAAGGAGAGCATTGCTTTCGGCGGGAACTGCACCCCCGCAACGCCCGAAGCTGGCAACAGCCTCACTGGCAGCATTTCCGGCGTCGGCGGGTCGATGAACTTCACCTTCACGGAGAACGGTAGTGTGTACAACGTCACGGCCATTTTGGATGCGAGCGGCAAATCGATTGACAGCGGTACCTACACGCTGCAGTCCGGCAGCGGTTGCGGCGGTGACACTGGCGGGACGCTCACCGGAGAAATCGTGCCCAAAATCTCCGGAACCTTTATCGGCCAAATAGTCAGCCCATGTCCGCCTCCTCAGCCGCCGCCTTATCAAAACCCCCCGTGCGACTCTAACGGTGCGTATGGCGGCATCGACAGCGCGACCGCTACGCTAAGCCAGAGTGGATCCACGCTGACGATCAACCTGCTGCTGACGGGCGCCGACAATACTTCGCTCACGCTGACCGGCCCGGTCGCTGGAAATTCCTTTTCCGCTCAAGGAACCTTTGAGGGGATAGCCATTTCTTACGAAGGTTATTTCCAATACGTGTTCGACTCGCTCGACGGCCTCTACGACACTCCAAACCTCTACCTTGAGAACGTTGCATGCATCTCCTCCAACCCTCAGACCTGCGCCAGCCTTCTTACGATTCCGATAGTCCCCTAGCGGGCTCTCAGGTTCTGCCCGCGCGCGGCGGCTCATATGTCCGTGCGCTGTTCGCTATGCCGCCGCAAGTACCAGCATGGGACATATCCTTCGCGGGGAAAAAGCGAGTTGACGCAGGTTTGCGCTTGCGGCGGATTGAAGATGAACTGGGTCTTGCCGCTTTTCTGCAACACCGCGACATAGCTGGTGACCGTGACCTGTCCGAGGGCGCGATTCGCCCCCATGCGATAGCGGAACACCCCATAATCGACGGCATACGCGATCAGCATCACGCCGGCCGCGGACAAGATCGTCGCTCCCGCTGCACGTTTTAGGAAACGCTGGATTTTGGCGCTCAGCATCGGCTCACAGCGTACAATTATAAGCGCCCGTTTGCGGCTGGCCGAGTTCCTCGGGGCGGCATTTCTAATGTTGCCGCGCCAGGAAAATCCGGCGCACGCGTTGACAATTCCAGTTGCGACAGGCAAACTACCGCATTCGCCGCCCGCGGCTTGCGGCAAGCCCCAACGGGCAATTCAGAGGACGGGTGCGAGTCTAAGACGTAATCTATCGCCATGGAGCTACAGCTCTCCTATACGCTCGATTCCACTCTGGAAACGGTGGACCATGCCGAAGAAAGCGCTACCCGGATCGCCACCGAATTGGGCTTTCCGGAAGACGAAGTCATGCAGATTTCCATGGCAGTTCGCGAGGGCGCGATCAACGCGGTGCTGCACGGCAATAACTATGCGCCCGATAAAAAAGTAATTTTGGCCTTCGAGCGAACTCCTGACGATCTCGTCATCACCATTCGCGACCAGGGCAAAGGCATCAACTTGAGCTGCATTCCCAATCCTCTGGCCCCGGAAAACCTGCTCAAGACCTCGGGACGCGGCATTTTTCTCATGCGGTCCTTCATGGACGTGGTGGAAATCCGCCCGTCCCCAACCGGCACGGAAGTGAAATTGATCAAGCACGTCCACGGCTCATCCGTGGGCGACAAGGAGGCTTCTCAGTGAGCATGAAACTTAGCACTCGGCAGGTGGACGGAGTCAACATTGTAGACTGCAGTGGACGTATCACTCTGGGCGAGGGCAGCGTCACCTTGCGCGACACCGTACGCGATCTGCTTTCCAAAGGCAACAAAAAGATCGTCTTGAACCTCGCCGAAGTCAACTACATCGACAGCTCCGGCATCGGCGAGCTGGTCAGCGCCTTCACCACCACCAAGAACCAGGGCGGCGAACTCAAGCTGCTTCACCTCACCAAGAAGGTGCACGACCTGCTGCAGATCACCAAGCTCTACACCGTCTTCGACGTGAAAGACGACGAAACCGCCGCCGTCAAGAGCTTCAAGTAGACCAGGCGCCGCGCTCGCACCGCTCGGGGTGACTTAACCCGACTGGGCTCAAGACATCTGGGTGCCCCATTTCTCGCGTCCTTTGCGAGAAGTGGGATTTTCCGCCACACTGTGGACGACCCACGAGCCGGGTGGCAACTCCACTCCCAGGTCTCGCAAAAGCGGCGAGACCTGGGGCCCCCGGCAGCTCTACGTGAATTGAGAAGCTAGGCCTTACGGGCAGCTGGTGTCGCCGGCCGGCTGTGTGAAGACGAACGTGTGAAAAACCGTGTCCTCAAAAATTGGGATGTGCTGGTAGCAGTCGACGGTTGACGACGACAGCGTGACCGACATGGTATGCGCGGTTCCGTTTATCTGGCCCGTGCTCTCGCTGTTCGTCCATGTCCACGTAGTTGAGTTCTGCAGCCCCACTCCGTCGCTTGCGGTTCCCCACATCTGTTTCCAGCTAAACCCTACAGAGCTTGAATTGCTTTCGCTGTAGGTTTGGGTTGTCGTTGTTGAGTCGGTCTGCATAAAGCTGTTGGGCGGGTTGTTGCCCCCCACCTCATCTGGTCCCGACAGGAGTTCGGTTACTTGAACATCCGAGCCGTCGGAAGTCATGATCGGAACGAACCGGCACTTAGCAGTGGGAGCTGCGTTAGTGCAAGCGGCGGCGCTGGAGGCGTTCGCATTCAGAGGGCTTTCTGTTGACGAGTAATTGAGGATGGCGTCTTGCAGCAGGATACCCGCGAAGTCTTTGGCTACGCAGCCGCACTGTCCGTTCGGGTCTGCCGAGCAGTTGTTGGGATAATACTCCTGGTTGGCGCAGATGTTGGCTAAGCCGGGGAGCGTTTGGCCGTCCACGATCTGCTCCTTCAGGATATTAATGGGGACGGTCGTAAGGCCCTTCGAGTTTGCCATCATCGCTTGCGCATAGACCTCGACCTGGTCCTGTATCTCGGCCACGCCGGGATTGGGATCGCCGGTCGTTTGCAGCTGGGTGCCGAGGGCATAGGTTACAGCCGTGGGTCCGGTCTGGTACATGATGACAGCCGGATTGAGCCAGATAATAAACAGATCCTGCTGATGGTTGATGGTGTTCGGCCCGGTGGGGTCCGAGGCGTTCGCTACCCCCGTGGCGTCCGAGATCGTGGACGTGACAGCCGTGCTGTTCCCCGTCGTCTTCGCGTTCCCATAGCTCCAACTCAGCGTCGATGTGCCCCAGAGGAAGCCAAAGTTTACGCTGAAAGTGGTTGTGTTGCCCACCATATAGCTGCTTCCCACTGACGTCGTCGTGCCGTCCGTCAAAACGTCCTGGAACCCGTTCATACTTTTGTCGCCAGGCGTGTCGTAAATAATCTCTTGTACCTGCCACTTAGGGTACAGAATTCCCGGGGTAAGTGCGGTCACGATAGCGGACCCGCCCGTCAAACCCGAGGGCGTAAAGACGATTTCGGCGCTGGAAATCCACCAGGTAATCGGGGGATAACTGGGCAGTATGCCGCAAGTTCCGGGCTCAGTTCCCGTTGTAAAGGAGTCGTCTCCTGCGAGCGTTGTGGTGGTGCCGGCCGCAGTGTACGAAAAACTGCTATACGTGCCGCTGTAGTAGAGCTGCAGGCCGGACCACCCATTAGGTCCGACATGGCAACTTTCCAGGTTGTAGGACACGGAGTAACTAAGCGTCCCAGGGCCCGCTGTGATGGTCTCCTTGTATGGTCCGAACTGCGCGGAGGCCACGCCGGTCGTGAGGACGAGCGCGAGGGCAACAAGGTAGGCGTGCAGAATTATCCTTTTCATGGAGTATTCCTTTCGGACCCGTATGGACTAAGGAGGGGCGAACTTCAGATGGGCTGACTTAGCTCAGGGAACCTGAAGGAGAGAAAGGGAGTGTTCGTCTCCGGCGCGATTATCACTCGTTGACGGGCACGCGCTGCAACCAACTTCCCGCCCGTTACGAAGCACGAACATCTCTCTCAAACTAAAGAGGCGGCGAGGCATTCAAAGGGAGTTAACCGCCCTCACCTGAGAAAAGGCTGTGCAAAACGTGGCCTTCACGATTGCTCTTATTACGAAACCCGAACAAACCAGCGCACGTCGGGCGCTGGCCCAGCCTAAACCGCGCTCCCACTCTCGAGGTGCTCCGCTCTAGCCTCGCTTGGGCTGGGTTTTTCTGCCGGGGCGCACTTTAAACTTTAAAAAATATACACAGCCCCTCTGTGACATCCAACCTTGCGCCCCACCCAAAACTCATCCATCATTGCCAAGCAAAGGCAGTAAATCCGGCGAAAGCAAAAAGGAAGCTCCGGGCCAAGAATCCCGCGTAACTCCTTTGTTTCACGGTATTTGACATCTAAGTCCTTTGAAAGACGTATTTTGCGGCGATTTTCTTGCTAACGTGTTGATTCCAATCGCCGGAGTAAGGTAGGGGTATACCTGATGAACAACGGATTTTCATTTCAGGTTGGAATCCAGAATCGATCACGCGCAATCGTGAGGGAGACCAAGACAGACTGGCAGGCAGACAGTCGTCACGCTCTAACTCCTTTGTTTCACGGTATTTGACATCTAAGTCCTTTGAAAGACGTATTTTGCGGCGATTTTCTTGCTAACGTGTTGATTCTTAAATACCGAGGTAGGTAGGGGGACCAAACCTAAACCCGTTTACGGCTCAGGAGACGGGCTGACACCGCACCATCACTCATGTCCAAGGTAAATATTTTCGCGCTGCTAGCGGTCCTGCTGTCCGCAGCCGCTGCCTTCGCCTCCGACTGCCTCCCCATCCGCGAAGCCAGCCAGCACGTCGGCGAGACCAAGTGCGTGACCGGAAAGGTCCTGCGCGTAAAGGTCGGCGCCAGAGGGGTGCATTTCGTGGACTTCTGCGAAGATCAAACGGCTTGCCCGTTCACGGTCGTGGTCTTCCCTCACGACCTGAAAGATGTCGGCGACGTCCGCCGCCTCGCCGGACAAATGATCGAAATTCACGGCCCGGTAAAGCTCTACAACGGACGCGCCGAAATCATCCTGACCCGCGTCAGCCAGCTCACCGGCGGCTCAACCCTGATCCCGCCCTTGCCCAAAAACTACGACGTGGAAAAACAAGGCCACTACAGCGCCGGCCGCATGCGTCCCACCAAAAAGCCCGCGAAAACCCATCCCACGCCCAACCCCAGCGCAACCTACGGCAACGAAGCCGATGTGAACGAGGAACCTCCGCAGTGAGCCCTCACACCATGCCCTTCCTCAACTCCTCCAGCGGATACTTGGTTCCGCGCCACACGATGCCGTCGTTCCATAGCGTGTGCGCCATCGATCGCAGCAACGTATATGTGAACAACGCCGTGCTCACCGGATGCAGAAGGAAATAATATGCTGGAACTCCTGAGCGCCAAGACATCCCGAGATAAATCAAAAACATCGATCCCAGAGCCACGGCGTAGGGCACGCGCTCCCACCCATGCGCCAGCCACACGCCGACAAACGGCATAAGATTGAGGAAGGCCAAGCCGAACGCTGAGACCAAGGTGCGAGGCCACTGGAACGACAACACCGCAAAGAAATTCTTCGTCAGATTATTGACGACGCCCATCGCCCCATTCGCCCAGCGAATCGAAATCAGGTCGCCGCCAAAAACATTGCGCTGCGCGAAGCCCGCGTTCTTCACCAACTTGCCGAGCTTCATATCGTCCACCACTTCCATGCGCAACGCTTTGTAGGTTCCCACCGCCTCATACACGCTCCGGCGAATCAGGTTGAAAGCCCCCACTCCCATGTGGTCCCGCGACTTCGGATCCGACACCTTCCACGGCCGGTGCCCGAAGACAAACAGCGTCTGAAAGAACGCAATCATCATGTATTCACCCGGCCGCTTCATGATCATCTGCGGAAACACAACCACGTGATCCGCACGCTCCGCCTCGGCATAGGCCACGGCGCGCCGCACCGAATCCGGTTTGAACAACACATCGGCGTCGGTAAATAGCAGCCAATCGCCGCTCGCCTCATTCGTAGCCGTCCACATGGCATGCGTCTTGCCCAACCAGCCCGCCGGCAATTCCCGGTGATGAATCACACGCAGCCGGCTATCCGAAGCGCGGCCCGCCACTTTTTCCATGATCTCCGCAGTACGATCCGTCAACCGATCGTTCACCGCAATCACTTCATAATTGTCGTAGTCGAGTTCCAAGAGGCGGGTAAGAGATTGCTCGATGTCGGCTTCTTCGTTGCGCGCCGGCACGACGATCGAAACTCGCGGATTGACGGAAGAAAGATCGCCCGAAGCCGCAACCGGATTGCGATCCCACTCCGGCTTCGAAACGTCGGCAACGCTCGGCATTCCAATCGCCGCATCGACAATGCGCGAGAACCACGCCAGCGCGAGAATGGTCCCGGCAATCCAATGAAAGTAATGCATCCCGCCCTAAGTATTTCCTGCCGGCGGCGCGCCATCGAGGCGAACCGGCGGCGCGAATTTCATCCCGTAGAACAGTATCGCAGAGGAAGCGATCATGGCGATCACGGGCAGCACGAAAGCGGCTTGCAGCGTGCGTTTGTCCGCCACATAGCCCATCAACGTTGGCGAGGGCACGTCACCCAGCAGGTGAAAAACAAAAATGTTGACGGCCAGCGCAGTCGCGCGAATGTGCGCGCCCACCGAATTAATCACCGCCGCATTGAGCGGCGAGGTATTGAGCAGCAGAAAGAACGCCGCCAGTGCAATGGCTGGCAGCATAACCGGGCCGCGCATGAACAACGCCACCACCATGAACGGCACACCCAAGGCCATGCTCGCCGCCGAAACAAAGTAGTAGGAACCTTTCATCCGCGGCAGCAGATAGTCGCCCAGCCAGCCTCCCGCCAGCGACGCCAAGATCCCATCCCCAACAATGATGATTCCAAACATGAAGTTGGCCGACTCCAGCGAGTACCCGCGCGCCCGCGACAAGAAAGTCGGCATCCACACTTGTATGCCGCCCAAGGCGAACGTCATCATCGCCATGCCCAGGGTTGACGTCCAGAACGCCGGATTGCGTGCCAGCCCCATGAGCGTCGCCCGCTCCGGAGTTTCCTTCTCCGTGTCAAACTGTCCCCGCTCCGGCTCGTGCAAAAACAGCACTGCAAGCGCCAGCACAAATCCCGGAACCGCAGCGACATAAAAAGGAAATCTCCATCCATAGTGTGGGCTTAGCCTGCCGCCCAACAGGTATCCCGCGGCCGTTCCGACTGGAATCGCCAGATAGAACACGCCCAGTATCCGCCCGCGCTTCTGTTCCGGGAACAAGTCAGCGACAAACGTCGGAGCGATGGTAACGAACGTCGCCTCGCCGATGCCGACCAGCGTGTGACGAATTAGAAGCTGGGTATAAGTGTGCGTGACCGCCGTGAGCAGCGTGAGCCCGCTCCAGAAGATCGCGCCTCCAACAATAATTCTCTTGCGCGAATAGCGGTCGGCCAGCGGCCCCACAAACGGCGCCGCAACCATGTAGAACAGCAGAAATGCGCTGGTGAGGTAGCCGACCTGCGTATTGCTCAGCCGAAATTCGTCCTGAACTAGCGGCTGCACCGCGAACAGCACCGAGCGGTCCACATAGTTCAGCAGATTCAGCGCGGTGAGCAGAGCTAGCGCAGTGCGCGGATAGAGTTTCGGCGAGGTCACAGTCGAGCGAATATAGCATGGCGGCAATCGCACAATCCGACAGTAATAACGATTGACATTAATAACGGTATACGTTACCATACCGACGTGATCAAGACTTTCGCCAACAAGCGGGCGGCGGAAATCTGGACGACCGGCAAAACGGGTGGGTCTCCACCGGCGAGTGTTACCAAGCGGAAACTGGCGATGCTGGACGGTGCGATGGCCCTGGACGACTTGAAATGCCCGCCGGGCAACTACCTGGAAAAGCTCAGGGGGGATAGGCAAGGACAATACAGCATCCGCATTAACGACCAGTACCGAATCTGCTTCGTGTGGCGTGGGGGCGATGCGTTTGAGGTCGAAATCACGGACTATCACTAGCAGAACATCGTAGCTAAATCCAAACGAGGTGACCCGTCGTGGGACACGAAGAGATTCCAAGAAAAGGCGCGCCGCACTGGAGGGTTCACCCCGGCGAAATCCTGCGGGAAGAGTTTCTCAAGCCACTGGGCATGTCCGCTTACGAGTTGGCGAAGCGACTTCACGTCCCCGTGCCTCGCGTCAACGACATCGTGTTGGAACGCCGCGGCATTAGCGCCGACACCGCCGTTCGCCTGTCGCGCTTCTTCGGGACCACCGAACAGTTCTGGCTGAACTTGCAGGGCGCCCACGAAATCAGCCGCGTAATGGCCAAGCAATCGGCCGAAATCGAGCGCATCCAACCGCAGGCTGCATCCGCTCCCCGCTGACCAACGGAATCCTGACGCGGGCGAGCCGTCAGGGCCGAACCCGTTTTCTTGCCCGCGGCCATCTCGCCACCACCGTGGTTGAGATCCCACCTCGCGGCCGGAAGTCGCCCTTCACTTCGGCCCACACCGGCTTCGCCGATCGCACCACATCTTCCAGCACGCGGTTCACCACGTTCTCCTGAAAAATCCCCAGGTTGCGGTAGCAGTGCAGATACTCTTTGTACGATTTCAGTTCCAGACAAACTTTATCCGGTTGGTAACGCAGCGTGATCACGCCAAAGTCGGGCAGCCCGGTCTTCGGGCAGACGGACGTAAACTCCGGATCGTCGATCACAATCTCGTATCCCGGAAACTGATTCGGCCAGGTCTCAATCTCTGGAAACTTGGCGTCCAGCCCGGCCTGGGCGTGCTCAGGCGTATAGCGGCGCTGTTTTGGCATGGAAGTATTGTAGCGTTTGAGATCTATCTGCGCCGCCGGGGCAAGGTTCGTCAGCAACGCCCTGGCTCACCCGCTCATTCATCCGGCGACACCCGGCAGCATCGAATCATGCTCTCGGGCCGGACCCCGGTCGGCCCGGTGGCCGCCAAAGGCGTGGATCGTTCTGGTCCCAGCCAGGACTTCGCCACTGTGCGGCACGCCGCGCGGGATCAAGTATTCCTCCCCGGCCTTCACTGGAATCCGCTCTCCATCGATGATCAGGGTATAGCAGCCCTGCACCACGATCATGTATTCGTCGTAATCGTGGCGGTGTGACGCGGATGCCGCAGTTTCACGGCAGGTCCAAAACGCCATTTGGCTCCCGTCTGCTCCGTCGAAGACGTAACCCTCGACACCCGGAGTCGCTTGATTGGACGTCGCGATCCGGTTTGCCGGATGCTTCATGAATTTGGGGAAGTCTTCCATGATTGCAGGCCATTGTCGCACTCTCGCTGGGGCCGCGCTACTCTTCCATGGGTATCGTCGGGAGGGCGGATCAAGCATCCGCCGAGAATTGGCAGCATCTAACCTTGTAACAGTCCTTGGAAGACCTTACACTCGTTCGCGGGCGTCTAGAGTGGTAAATTAACACTTGCAGTTGTCCCCGCCGAACCTTGAAAAGATAAGCGGAAAAGATAAGCGGTTGGCAGCCAACCACAATTCGAATGGACGGCCCGCCTCGCGCAAAAGCCGCGCGTGGCTCGTTCTCGGAGTGCTCGCTGCGCTGGTCGCCATCCCTATTTTCACACGCCAGGCTCCGTTGAAGGTCCGTACCACAACGGTGGAACGCGGACCCATTCGCAGCCTGATTTCCACCAACGGCAAAGTTGAGCCTATTCGGAATTTCGAGGCCCACTCGCCCGTCGCCACTACGGTGAAGCGGCTGTTCGTGAAAGAAGGCGATCATGTGCGCCAAGGCCAACTGCTCTTGCAGCTCGACGATACCGACCTCCGCAGCCAAGCCGCGCATGCCCAGGCCCAGATGAAAGCGGCACAGGCCGATCAATCCGACCTGAATACCGGAGGCACGCGCGAAGAACTGCTTACGCTCGATGCCCAACTCACCAAAGCCCGGAGCGTGCGCGACGCAGCCCAGCGCAATCTGGACGCACTCCGCCGCCTGCAGCAGCAGGGCGCAGCCTCCGCCGGTGAGGTTCATCAGGCCGAGGAGGCGCTGCAGCGCGCTCAAGCCGACACCACGCTGCTGGAGCAAAAAAAGAGAGACCGCTACTCGCAGCCGGAAGCCGCAAAAGTGCAGGCCCACGGCGCGGAAGCGCAGGCCGCATACGATGCCGCCGAAGAGGCCCTTCGCAAGTCCAGCGTGCGCGCTCCCTTCGATGGTATCGTCTACGCTCTTCCCGTCAAGCAGGGCGCGTATGTGCAAACCGGAGACCTGCTGTTGCAGGAAGGCGATCTCTCGAAGATGCTGGTGCGCAGCTTCGTCGATGAGCCCGATATAGGCCGCCTCGCCAACGGACAGAAAATCGAAGTCACCTGGGACGCGGTGCCGGCACGCATTTGGAACGGCTCTGTCAGCACCATTCCTTCCACCGTGAAACTTCGCGGCGCTCGCAACGTGGGCGAGGTCACGTGCACCGTCGACAACCACGATCTGCGCCTGTTGCCCAACGTCAATGTGGGCGTCACCGTCATCACCGCCGAACATAGCGACGTGCTCACTGTTCTCCGCGAAGCCGTGCGCATGGACGACACCAAGCCTTATGTTTATCAGGTTGTGGATGGCGAACTCAGGCGCCGCGACGTGGAAGTCTCGCTGCAAAACCTGACGCGGGTCGAGATCACCGCCGGACTTCCGGAGCATTCCCAAGTCGCCCTGTCTTCCACCGACGCTAAACCTTTGATCGACGGCGCCCACGTAAAGGTGGTTCCGTAGCCCATGCGGTTTGATTGCCATCCTGAGCAAGCGCCGTGTGCGCCATTTCTCGCGTCCTTTGCGAGAAGTGGGGCTGTAGCTCGCTTCCTTGCCGGATCACTCTGTTTGGTTTCACTCCCGCTCGCAGCGGCGGCAGACACACCGCTCGATCTTCTCGCCACCGGGCGCGTCGATCTGGCCGTTCAAACGCTCGAGCGGCAAATCCACACCGCTCCCACTGCGGAAGCCTACAACCTGCTCTGCCGTGCTCATTTTCAACTCGACGCGTGGGACGCCGGAATCCCCGCCTGCGAAAAGGCTGTCTCGCTTGCGCCCGAAAATGGTCTCTATCACCTTTGGCTGGGCCGCATCTACGGCGAGAAGGCGGATCGTGCCGGCTTCTTCAAAGCCGCCGGCCTGGCCAGAAAAGTTCGCACTGAATTCGAGCGTGCTGTCGAATTCGCTCCCGACAGTTGGGAGGCCCATACCGATCTCGCCGAGTTTTATCTGGAAGCTCCGGGCATCGTCGGAGGGGGCGAGGAGAAAGCCCGCGCCCAAGCCGATCTGCTCTTGCCGCTGAATCCCGGCATGGCGCATTGGGCGAAGGCCCGCCTCGCGGAAAAAAATAAAGACAACGCCGGGGCCGAGCGGGAATATCGCGCCGCCATCGACGCCAGTCACGGCGGCGCGCGAGCCTGGGCGAACCTCGCGGGGTTCTACCGGCGCGTGAGCCGCTTCGATGACATGCAGCAGGCCTTGCGCACTATGGAGTCCCGGCCTCTCGATCGTCCAGCGGCCCTGATGGATGGCGCCAGCATCCTGTTTCGTACCGGCCGCGACTATCCCATGGCCATACGGTTGGTGCGCCGGTATCTGACTTCCTACACCGTGGAGGAATGGCCGGCCTTCAAAGCCCATTACTTGCTGGGCGAACTTCTGGAAAAACAAGGCGACCACCAAGCCGCCGCCGGCGAATATCGCGCCGCCCTGGCCATGGCCCACAGTTTTGGCAGCGCCCAGCAAGGTCTAAAGCGCGTGGAGCGCTAGGCCGAACGGTTGTCAGGGAAGGCTTTGGGAAACAGAATTCCCTCGTTGCCGCTCCCTGTGATCCTGCTGCTATACTGCGGCGGTCGGAAGACCCTGGGAAGTCCTCACTGAGGTGCGCATGTTTTATCGGTCCTGCTTCTATCGGTCCTGCTTCTATCGATCCTTCCTCTATCGATCCTTCTCGATCTTGGTTTTAGCGCTGGCGGCCGCGTGGGCGCAGCAAACTATTCCCGATACTCGCTCCGTTGCGCAGCCCGCCGTTCCCGATACTCCGGCCGGCCGGACCTTCAAAGCATGGCTGGAAGCCTTCAACAGCGGCGACCGGGGACAGATCGACGCTTACGACCGCAAGTACGATCCCAGTAAGTCGGTGGACAATGAGATGCGGTTTCGCAGCATGACCGGCGGATTTCAGCTTCTGGAAATCATGAAAAGTGAACCGCTTCACTTGGAGTTCCTGGTTAAGGAGCGGTCTAGCGAGACCCGGGGAATTGGGAAGATGGACGTGAAAGCGGGCGATCCTGCAGCAGTCACGAGCTTTGAGCTAAGCGCCATTCCTCCCGGCACAGCTGTGGCGAATCTGAGTTTCAAGATTGACGCCGCAACTCGCGCCCGCGTCATCGACGGTGCGATCGCACAGTTGAACGAATCCTACGTCTTTCCTGACGTCGCCAAGAAGATGGAAGATGCCGTACGCGCGCGGCAGAAGAAAGGCGAATACGATTCCGTCACCGACGGCGATGCCTTCGCGAAAATGCTCACCGAGAATTTTCGAGAAGTCAGCCATGACAAGCACCTGCGCGTTAATTTCAGTCCGGCTCCTATGCCGGAACGTCCGCCAGTGCCAGATCCGGAGTTCCAGGCCCGCTATCGCAAGCAGATGGAACGAATCAACTGCGGATTCGATAAAGTGGAGATCCTCACTGGCAACATCGGGTATCTGAAGTTCGATATGTTCGCCGACCCGGAGGTGTGCGGGGACACGGCGGTTGCGGCAATGAATTTCCTAGCCAACGTAGACGCCATCATCTTCGACTTGCGGGAAAACGGGGGTGGCGATCCGAAAATGATCGCACTCGTTTCAACCTATCTGTTCTCCAAACCGACGCACTTGAACGATCTGTGGGAGCGAAAGAGCGACACCACCGAGCAATATTGGACTTTGCCGTATGTACCTGGCAAACGACTGGACGACAAACCGGCGTTCGTATTGACCTCCACGCACACTTTTTCCGGCGCCGAGGAGTTCAGCTACAATCTCAAGAACCTGAAGCGTGCCACCCTCGTCGGCGAGACCACTGGAGGAGGCGCACATCCGGTCTCCGGTCACCGCATTGACGACCATTTTACGATTGGCGTGCCGTTTGCCCGGGCGATCAACCCCATCTCCAAGACCAACTGGGAAGGAACCGGAGTGGATCCCGACCTAAAGGTACCTGCGGCCGAGGCACTCGCCAGCGCCGAGAAGCTCGCCGAAGAAAAAGTAGCCGCGAAACAAGCTCAGGGCGCGGAGAAGAGCCCGGCAATAACTCCAGAAAAGAATTCTGAAAATAAACCGGCCACTAACAAGTAGTTCTCAGTTGGATCAATGACCTCGGTGCGAATCGACAAGTGGCTGTGGGCCGCGCGATTCTTCAAGACGCGGTCCTTAGCCGCGCGCGCCTGTGAACTCGGCCGCATTCAATCTAACGGGCAGCCCGCCAAAGCTGCCCGCGAAGTGCGGATTGCAGACATGTTGCGCGTGACCAACGATGGCGGCGACTTCGAGGTGGAAGTCCTGCTTCTCAGCGAGGTGCGCGGCCCCGCTTCGGTTGCGCAAACCCTTTACCGCGAAACCGACGCCAGCCGCGAACTCCGCCGGAAAGTGGCAGCCGAACGCAAAGCGATGAAGCAGTTCGAGGAATTACCCGCCGGCAAACCCTCAAAACGCGATCGCCGCAGAATCATCCAATTCCGCGGAAGGTCCTGAGCACGCTTTATGCCGCTGAACGTCTTCGGCGGCTCAGCATGCCTTAGGCGCGTTGTCTTTTGCGGCAATCTTCACAAACGCCGTAGATCTGAAAAGTATGGCGGGTGGTGGCGTAATTGTGGCGGCGTCCGATTTCCTGTTCCAACAGGTCCACTTCACGGGAGAAGAATTCCACCGAACTGCCGCACTCGGTGCAGACCATGTGATGATGGCTGCGCCGGTTGTACTGGTGCTCGTAGCGGGCCATGCCGTCGTGGAAGGCGACTTCGCTGGCCAATCCGCACTCGGCGAGCAACTTGAGCGTGCGATAAACCGTCGTATAGCCGATGCCGGCGTCCTTCTTCTGCACCAGGCGGTGCAGTTCGTCGGTCGAGAGATGGTCGCGGGTTTCCAAGAATGAGCGCAGAATCGTATCCCGCTGCGCCGTCTGCTTCAGGCCCACCCGCTTGAGGTGCTGGTGAAGTATCTCCTGAGCTTCATGCACCATCTCACGAGAAATGGAAGGCTGGTCGTCGATGCGCTTCTGTAGCATCAACCGTCAGGATAGCATCGGGCATCTTGAAAATGAAATTCATTTTCAAGAGTCTCCTGGAACTTTGCGGAAGCGTCACGAAGTTAATTTTCGGGCTTTCCGCTGCCTTCGGGCTCTTCTCGCCGCCACAGCGCGACGCCGTCAGCGCCAAGCGCCAGCCTGCCCAGCGCCGCAGCCTGGCCCCTTGCGAGCGGCTTCAATTGGGAATATGAGGCAGACTCCTCTTCATTATCATCGTTGCCTTTGATCCGCCCAGCAGCAATGGGTCGGTTCGCGACGGTCTCATAGGCGAACCCGGTCAGTTGGGCTACCCAGGTGCGGTTCTTGGGGATTCCGGGGTGGAACGTGACAGTGAAGCGGGCCCATCCGTAATGAGTCTCTCCGTTGATCAGAAATCTTAAACCGAGGTAGCCGCCGTTGACGTTGACCCATGCGTCGCCATAGTAGAGGCTCCCCCGTTTGGTCAACTCCTCGAACGCCATTCCCGCCGCGCCAATCCATCCATGCCGCCCCCCGATGGGCCCGATCTGACTTCCCGTTTCCAAGGCGGCGGCAAAAGGATAGCTGCCGCAAAAGGAAGTCTCGCAATTCACCCGGTTACCCGTTTTCCCCCTTACCGACAGGAACTGGGAGGTCCTAAATGACAAGCGTCCGGCGAACTCGTTAACGGTGAAGTTGACAATTCCGTCATGATTGAGGTCCAGATTGAGACCGCCGTCGCGGCTGATCGTTACGTTCGCCGGCGTGTACACGATTTCGGCTTCCGACGGCTGCCCGAGGGCGAGTACGCTCACTCCCGCTGCCCCGGCGGCGAGGACGTAGGTATTGAGACGCGTCTGGATTGATCCGGAAAGTGTAGAGGGTGTCCTGCGGGGCCGGGGAGACAGTTTCACAGAGTACCTTCTTCGCGGGCGCCACATTCTCCCACGGGCACGGTCGAGAGTCAACAACCGTTTCCGGAGCGAAATTCTTCTCAAGAACCTTGCGAGACGCAGCGCTCGCAGGCTTCGCACTCGCTCGACTCCGATCGGGGCTTCGACCCTATTTGTCTCGCAGGCATGAATCCTCCTACAATCAAGTTTCTTCATGAGCACGCTTACTGCAACCGGTGTCCCTGTCTCCCGGCGTTCGCCTGGGTGGCGCATTCTGTTTTGGCTGCTGGCGATCATAGTGCTGGCAGCTGCGGGCATATTCGCATACGCCTATTTCGTCGCCCGTTCTGCCCTTCCCCAACTCGACGGAAGCATCCCGGTAAAGGGTCTCTCCGCGCCGGTGAAGGTCACGCGCGACGCGCATGGTGTGCCCGCGATCGAGGCCGCAAGCTTGGAGGACTTATTTTTCGCCCAAGGCTACGTCACGGCGCAAGACCGGCTGTGGCAGATGGACGTGATGCGCCGCTTCGGCGCCGGTGAATTATCCGAGATTCTGGGCGAGGGCACGGTCGAGGTCGACCGCGAGCAGCGCATTCTGGGACTGCGGGCGGCGGCGAAGAAATCTCTCGGCATGGCGAGCCCGCGCAACCGCTCTTACTTTGACGCCTACGCGCGGGGCGTGAATGCATTCATCGAAGCCCACTGGAAAAGTCTTCCGATTGAGTTCCGTATTTTGCAGTACCGGCCGAAGCCGTGGCAAGCCGAAGATTCCATCGTCATCGCCAACCAGATGGTGAAGGACCTCAACTTCTTTGTCTTCGGGGACGCGTTCGCGCGAGAAAAGATTTTGGCCAAGCTGGGGCCGGAACTGACCGCCGATCTGTACGTAAATCGGTCGTGGCACGATCGTCCCCCGACCGTCATGCGAGAAGACATCAACGATCAGCAGAACCGGGGCGACTCCGACGATGACGACGAGGATGACGATTCGGGCCCGGACGACGCGGTAACGCAGCGCAGTGGCGCAGCGGAAATCTGGGCGCGGCACGCTCCGGAAGCGGTGAACGGATCGAACGACTGGGTGGTCTCGGGAGCCCACACGGTCACCGGCAAGCCGCTGCTCTCAAACGATATGCATCTTGGGCATCAAATGCCGAACCTGTGGTACGAAGCGCATCTGAAGTCAGGTAACCTGGATGTTGCCGGCGTAACCTTGCCCGGAATGCCGTACGTAATTGTTGGCCACAACCAGCGCATCGCCTGGGGCTTCACAAATGTGGGGCCCACGGTGGCCGATGCATTCGTCGAAACCTTCAACGCGCAAGGTGTTTACCAGACCCCGCAGGGCTGGCAGCAGCCGGAACAGCGCGAAGAGGTGATTCAGGTCAAAGGAAAACCGGATGTCACGGTCGATGTGAAGATCACACGGCACGGGCCCATTGTTTCCGAGTTGATTCCTGGTGAGACGCGGCAGGTGGCGTTGCGCTGGACGCTCTACGATGGCCTGCACATGCCTTTTTTCGATGTCGATACGGCACGGAACTGGGAAGAATTCCGCAAGGCATTTGCGCAACTCGATGCCCCGGGTCAGAATGTGGTCTACGCCAACGTCAACGGCAACATCGGGTACCAGACCACCGGGCACGTTCCCATTCGCGCCGCCGGTGAAGGCAGTCTGCCGGTCAGCGGCGCGGACAACGCTCACGAATGGACGGGATACATTCCTTTCGACAAGCTGCCGAACATCTACAATCCTTCCTCGGGCGTGATTGCAACGGCGAATGGACGGATTGCGCCGGACGTCTATCCCTATTCCATCAGCGCCGAGTGGGAGGCGCCGTGGCGCACGGCCCGGATCTACCACGTGCTGGAATCTGGGCGAAAGTTCGCAGCCGCGGACATGCTCGCGCTGGAGAACGATATTGAGTCGGAGGACGATCTTTTCGCTGCCGAACGCTTTGTGTACGCCATCGACCACGCAGCAAAGCCTTCGGCGCGGGCCAAGCAAGCTGCCGACCTCATGCGCAACTGGGATGGGCGCATGGTCGCGTCATCGACCGCGGCGACCATTGCCGTGCGCTCCGGCCAGGAACTGGCGCGGCTGCTGCTCGAACCCCGCCTGGGATCGGCCCCGGAGGGTCCGAAGCAACAGGAAACAACCTTGAGTTGGAAAACCTACCACTGGCCAATGCGGTCGGTGTGGCTGCAGAATGTCATCCTGCACCAGCCCAAGCGCTGGCTGCCCGAAAAATATCCCAATTACCAGGAACTGCTGACCGCCGCGGTGGAAGCTGCGGTGAATAGTCCGGAAGCGCCAAAGGATTTGGCATCCTGGCACTGGGGCGGCGTCAACGCCATTGACATCGAGCACCCGGTACTGGGAAAAATCCCATTACTAGGCCGCTGGACTGCACCGGGAGTAAGAGAGCAATCGGGCAGCGGCTACACGGTGAAAGCTGTGACCCGCCATCATGGTCCGTCGGAACGCTTCACCGCGAACCTTGCGGACTTGGATCAATCGACCCTGAATACCGTGACCGGCCAGGGCGGGAACTTTCTGAGCCCCTACTACATGGATCAATGGAAAGCCTGGTACGAAGGCTCGACGTTCCCGCTGCCTTTCACTCCGCAGGCGGTGGAGGCCAACAGCGCGCACCGGCTGGTGCTGGAACCGGAGAGATAAGTCCGCGCTGCATGCCACATCAGAAGAAATCGACGGCCTTCACGTCGATAACATAGCCAGTGATGACGATGGTTCCGGTTTCAGGAATGTTCGGGTCGTTACTGTTATCCAAGAGCAAACTATCGATAAGCGTGTCGTAGACGCGAAGATTGCCTCCCTCGGCTACGTACTCCACATCGCGGCTGGTGAAGCTCTGCAGTCCCGTGACATCGCCGTTGTCCGGAGGAATCACCACAGCCGAGTTCGTGGTATTGAAGATGGACAGGCAGCCGCGAACTTCCCCCTGTGGGTTTTCGACATTCCCGACGTTGGTACAATCATACGAGCCGATGAAGAGCTGTCCATTGACGCTCATATCGATGCGATCATGGTAGCCGTCGGTGATGACGGCGCTGCTCGTGACCGTCATGGAAGCCACGTCCAGCAGATCAAGCCGTCCGCAGGTGGTAGCCGCGGTGGTTTCGCCTGCGCACAAATTATTGGCCGGCGAATTGCCAGCCACATAGAGGGTTGAGTTACTCAAAAATGCGATCGTCGCCCCGTCGACGGCGACGGGCGGGCCTAGCGTCGGCGGTGTGGTGCCAAGATTCAGAATCTGTACGTTGGGCTGCGCGCCTCCCGCACACTCAGTGCCGCAATTCAGGATATAGGCGGTGCTGCCATCGCCGCTGAAGATCGCGTTTACGGGACGGCAACCTGTGCACGCCGGCACGGTCACAGTCACCGGACTTCCGGTGTTCAACAGCAGTGGCGAGACGATGGTCAGAGAATCCGAGTCGTTGCTGAAAACCAAAAGCTGGGTCCCGCTAGAATTTGCCACCACGGTCTGCGCATTGGGCACGCTGATCGTAGCCGTGATGCCGCCCGTCGCAAGATTCATCTCCACTATCCCGCCGGAAGGCTGCCCGTTTATCGGAGCGGAAGACACTGCCGCATAAGCGACGCTGGAATCCGGCACGACCATGCTGGTGGTTAAACCGGCAAGTTGTATGCTCCCCGTATTCGATTCCTTGGTCGTGCTCACTACTTCGACTTTATTGCTCGAGGAATCGAAGGCCAGCAAAATTGTTCGGTCCGGAGATGTGGTCATGAGGCCGGGAGAACCGCCGGCGTTGATTCCACCCTGCTCCGGGGTGTCGATTTGGCCGTTGATGATGATCAGCCCGGCAAATGCCGTGGGGCTCGAGGCGCTCTGCGAAGCGAGCACGCGCTCGTTGATTTTGCTGGGCGGCAAGATGAGATGCGGCCCACCATAACAGGAGATGAAACCAAAACTGGCGCCAATAAGCACGGCCAACAACAGAGCGGATTTCTTCAAACGTCAGGCTCCTAACTACAGGAAAACCAGAGATTTAAGTGCGAAATAGCGGATTATAACAGAGCCTCGGCAAGAACACTTGCACAGAACTGGTTCCGAACCCGGGCTCCTTCCGCGCTTTCCCGTCAGATGCAAGAATCTGCGCTCATCTTGTATGCTCTTTGATATGGCGGAAGACATTCTTGCCCACATCAAGCGCTCCCCTGTCCTTTGCGATGGCGCCATGGGAACGCTGCTGTACGCCAAAGGCGTCTTCATCAACCGCTGCTATGACGAGTTGAACCTGTCTCAGCCCGATCTCATTCGTGCGATTCATCACGACTACCTCCAGGCCGGGGCCGAAATTATCGAAACCAACACTTTTGGAGCGAACGCTTTCCGTCTGGCACGCCATAGCTTGGCTGATAAAGTGCGCGACATGAACCGAATGGGTGCACGGCTTGCCCACGAAGCTGCCAAGAGTTTCGATGTGTGGGTAGCAGGATCGGTTGGCCCGTTGGGAACAAGAATTGAGCCTTTGGGAAAAACTTCGTTCGCGGAGGCTCGTCAGGCGTTCCGCGAACAGATCGCCGCGCTTGCGGAAGGCGGTGTTGACCTGCTGATCCTGGAAACCTTCGGATACCTCGAGGAACTCCACCAAGCCATGCTGGCAGCCCAGGATGTGGGTGCAAAATTGCCGTTGGTGGTGCAGGTTACGATTGACGAAGACGGCAATTGCCTGGACGGTTCCGATCCGGAAACGTTTGCGCCTCGACTCGAGGATTGGGGCGCGGACGTGATTGGCTGCAACTGCAGCGTGGGTCCAGTGGCCATGCTGGAGGCCATCGAGCGCGTGCGCGCGGTCACTTCCCTGCCGCTGGCCGCACAGCCGAACGCAGGCATCCCACGCTCGGTGGAAGGCAGAAACATCTATCTCTGCTCGCCGGAGTACATGGCAAGTTACGCACGCAAGTTTGTTGCGGCCGGCACGCGCATCGTCGGCGGATGCTGCGGAACCACTCCCGACCACATCCGGGTGATGAAATCCGCTCTGCGAGTGGGCGAGGCCAGAGGGAAGGCGGCTTCCACTCATGTAACGGGAGGCGCGGTTCCAGCCGCAGTGACACCGGTGCAATCCTTAGAGGCGCGATCCCTTCTGGGGGCTAAGTTAGCCCGTGGGGAATTCGTCACGATGGTCGAGGTCGTTCCTCCCAAGGGAACCGACATACGCAAGGAGTTAGAGGGCTCTCGATTCCTGAAATCCGTAGGCGTGGATGCGGTCAACATTCCCGACAGTCCGCGGGCCTCGGCGCGCATGAGCAATCAGGCGCTCTCCTTGCTGGTGCAGCGCGAAGCGGGAATTGACGCCATTCTCCATTACACCTGCCGCGACCGCAATGTGCTGTGCATCCAGAGTGACCTTCTGGGAGCGGCGGCGGTGGGGATCAAGAACCTGATCTGCATTACCGGCGATCCGCCCAAGATGGGCAACTATCCGGACGCGACGGCGGTGTTCGATGTGGATGCCATCGGCTTGGTGAATATCGTTAACAACTTGAACCGGGGCCTGGACTTGGGCGGCAATCCCATCGGGACTGGCACCGGTTTTGTGATCGGCGTAGGCGCGAATCCTGGACTCACCGACCTGGATGAAGAAATCCGGCGCTTTGAATACAAAGTGGCAGCCGGCGCCGAGTATGCGGTAACGCAGCCGGTTTTCGAACGTCCGCCTGCTGGAAAACTTTCTGCGCCGCATTGAGCACTGTCGAATTCCAGTCATAGCTGGGATCTGGCCACTGGTTAGCATACGCAACGCCGAGTTCATGAAGAACGAACTCCGAGTTTCGGTACCGGATTCGATTCTGGAGCGCATGGCCCGAACTCAAACCCCGGAAGCAGCCAGAGCCGAGGGCGTAGCCATTGCGCGAGAGATGCTGGTCGCAGTGCGGCACACGGTGCAGGGGGCACAGATTAGCGCGCCGCAAGGACGTTACGGCTCCGCGGTCGATGTTCTGGAGGCTTTGGGGACAAAGACTTCCGCTCCGGCTTAGGATTTCCCTTTTTGATCACACTTAGTTGTATTTTCTCTGACTATTTACAATAAAAGACTGGACATCCGGTTCGGATAGTAGCATTACATATAGAGATGGAGCGAAACCCCGTTGGCCAAGTTTGAAGAGTGTCTCCGGCGACTGGAGACAATTGTCCAGGAGCTGGAAAAGGGAGATGTGCCCCTGGAAACGTCTCTCACCCTCTTTGAAGAGGGCATGAGTCTTTCCTCCGCCTGCCGCAAGGAACTGGAGCAGGCGGAAGGCAAAGTGGAGATTTTGCTGAAGAAGAACGGGAAGCTCCAGGCCGAGCCGTTTGAGCCCTTGGCGGAAAAGGCGCCTGCCCGCAGGTAGGCCGCTGATCCGTAGCTGGTGCTTGATTGTAAATGTCTGTGGAGTGGTGGTTCCGAACCCTTCCCCGCAGCCCTAGTCCGCCGTTGTTGACGGTGTTCGGTCAGGAGGATCTATGGGCTTTAGTGTTGTCGTTCTGGAAAGCGATCCCAGGGTGGCACAGTCTCTGGCTGGTAAGCTTTCTTCCCACTTCCATGCCGTCCACTTGACGCGCTCTGGCGACGAATTCCGTGAGCGTGTTACCAAGAACCGCCCCGAAGTCGTCGTCGTCGATATGGAGTACTCTCGCCTGACCGATGTGCGAGACTTGCGCAACGATTTTCCCTCACTGCCGATTGTGTGCACGCATCGCATACCGGACGAGCAGTTGTGGGTCGAAGCGCTGGAGGCGGGCGCGAGCGACGTATGCCGCGCCGATGACGTGCAAAATGTTCTGACTTCGGTTTTGCGGAGCGTGGCAATCGCAAAAACCGCCGCAGCGTAAGGTCAACTGAAATCCTGAACTAAGGCACCGTTTGGCGTCCTGGTTTTTTCTGCAATTCAAACAATCATTCCGTCGTGGTCGTACCTGCACAGCGCATTCGGTCACAATAAGCCTCGCCGAGTCCCGGCCTGTGCCCTATCGAATCGGCGGAGGACCGTGTAGCAGAATCTCAGAGCGCAAGGCGTAAGCGCTGGGATCCTCCTTTTTGAAATCCTTAGCCAGATCCAGGGAAATGCGATCATATTCCTGATCGGCTTCGACCAGGGTCACGACCACAGTTTCCGGCTTCCGGTCGCACTTTTCCCGGAGTGTACCCATCAGGACAGGGGCGCGACTCTGAGTAAGGAACGGAATCTCAATGCGGAAGGACCCGCGGTCCAAGGTCGCTTCGGCCGAGTCACCCGCCTTATGGTTCGGATAGACAAGCTGCACCCGAACGCTGCCTTTGACAGGTGCGTTTTCGACCCGGCCGCTCACGATGACTTCATCGACCGGGCACGAGGCATGTAAGAACGCGCCCGGGAAGGTCGCACCCATAGACAACATCCCGGCAAGGGCCCTGAACGCGCCATGGAGCATAGCGACCCTCTCGTCCAATAAAGCAATCATGCCACAACACGGGTCGTAGACGTAACCCCGCCTTGTCCTCATCGACGAACGGCCTACATTGCGTAGTCCGTCCGGCCCCGCACCTTGTTATACTCACTGCGCAATGCTGAAAGAGACTCTGGAGCAAGGACGGGCACAGACGGACGCGGCACTGGACCGGCTGATTCCGCTGGAAACCCAGCATCCGGTTTCCATTCACCAGGCCATGCGCCACAGCGTATTCGCCGGCGGCAAACGGCTGCGGCCGGTGCTGTGCATGGAAGCCGGCCGCATGGTCGCGGGATCGTTGCCCTCGAAAATCGAAGAACTGGGTGCGGCGCTGGAAATGCTCCACACTTACTCGCTGATCCACGACGATCTTCCCGCGCTCGACAACGACGATCTGCGCCGCGGACGTCCCACATGCCACAAAGTGTTCGGCGATGCCATCGCCATTCTCGCCGGAGACGCATTGCAAACCCAGGCCTATGAGGTTCTGGCGCGGCTCGAATGTCCAGCCGAAGCGCGTGTGCGCATCATCGAAGAGATCGCACGCGGCACAGGCACGCTGAATGGCATGATAGGCGGACAGGTCGTGGATCTTGAAGCCGAACATACTCAGCCCACGGCGGAGATGCTGGAGTACATCCATCGCGCCAAGACCTCCGCGCTAATCACGGCCAGCCTGGTGAGCGGTGGTATGTACGCCGGCGCGACGGAAACTGAGGTAAAGAAGTTGCGCGCCTTTGGCCAATCGATTGGTTTGGCCTTCCAAATTGTCGATGACGTTCTCGACGTAACTCAAACCTCCGAGCAGCTCGGCAAAACCGCAGGCAAAGATACCGCCGCACAAAAAGCAACTTACCCGGCGCTGTTCGGAATTGAAGAATCTGTGCGCAAGGCGGATGCGCTGGTGGGCACGGCGTTTTCGGAGTTGGAACGTTTTGGCGAACGGGCGGAGACTCTAAAGGAATTGGCACGTTACTTGGTGGAGCGGAAGAAGTAGAAGCAGCTTAGTCTCGAACAAGGCAACTAACATGTCCTCGACTCCTCTCGACATTCTGGCCATCGCCGCCCACCGCGACGACGCTGAACAAACCTGCGGCGGCACTCTGCTGAAAGCTGCTCAACGTGGGCAGCGGACGGGCATTCTCGATCTGACGCAAGGCGAAATGGGCACGCGCGGCACTGCCGAAGATCGTGCGCGGGAAGCTATGGATGCGGCAAGAATTCTTGGCGCAAGCTGGCGGTGGGCGCTCGATATTCCCGACGGTCGCGTCGAGAATACTTGGGAGAATCGGCTGAAAGTGGCGAGCGTGATCCGCGAGACTCGGCCCCGCGTGGTGATCCTGCCTTACTGGAAGGGACGGCATCCGGATCACTACACCGCTTCCGTGCTCGGGTACGAGGCGTGCTTTCTCGCGGGACTCGGGAAGCTAGCCCTCAGCTCTCAGCTATCGGCTATCAGCCAATCCAATCCCAGCGCGGACAAAGCTGAGCTGCTCGCTCCGCATCGTCCTTTTAAGATCGTCTACGCCACGCTTTACTACGACGTGCGCCCCACGTTCGTCGTGGACATCAGCGCGCAATTCGAGCAGAAGTTCGCCTCCATCCTCGCCTATAAATCCCAGTTCAGCGATCAGGAAGCCGGCAAAGATCTCTTCCCCGCCCACGCCGAGATTCGTGCGCGCGTGGAGTCGATGGCCCGATTCTACGGTGCCCTCGGCGGCGTGACTTACGCGGAGCCGTTCTTGCAGAAAGAAGTCGGGCTGGTTGAGGATCTGCTGGCGATTCCCGTCAAGTCGATTTGATCGTCCCTAACATCACTTCTTCAACGCGACCGCCAACCCATCGCGGATCGGCAAGATGGTGGTAAAGAAATCCGGTGAGTTGTAGAGCAATCGGTTGAACTCGAGGATCGCCTTGGTCTGCGCCGTCTTGGGATTCTTCTCCGCGACTTGGCCGCTCCACAAAACATTGTCGGTGATAAACAAGCCACCCTTGCGCAGACGTGGCGACACCAGCCGCAGCACGCGCGGGTAGTCCTCTTTGTCAACATCGTTGAAAATGATGTCGAACTGTTGCTTCTGCTCGGAGAGAACCTCCAGCGCATCTCCGGTGTGCAGTGTGATGCGATTGGAAACGCCGGCGCGAGCGAAGTAAGCGCGAGCCCGCTCGGCGTTCTTGGGATCTCCGTCGGTGTAAATAACGCGGCCTTTGTCACCGACCGCCTGTGCCCACCAGATCGTCGAATATCCAATGGCGGAGCCCAACTCGAACACTGTTTCGGCGTTAATCATCAGAGCAAGCTGTTGCAGCACGCGCGCCACCGCCGGGCCGACGATCGGCACGTCGTGCCTGGAAGCGTACTCTTCCATCTCCACCAGCACTTGGTCGCGCTTGGGAAGCATGGAGTACAGATAATCGTTGACCGGCCCGGCAGTGGTGAAGTCATAGTGCCGCCAGTTGGGTTTGTTTTCTTTCGGCTTTTTTGCAGGCACTCGTCTACCTCGGATTCGTAATTGGGTTATGAGTTGCGGGTTCTCAATCGCGAACCGCCACACCCGGCTTCATCGCCAGGATTTCAACGCCCGTCACCAGCTTCTTCAATTCAGCGGGACTTCCCGTCAGCATCGGAAACGTGCCGAAATGCATGGGGATCACCGTTTTCGGCTTAAGCAGCTTGCAAGCGTAAGCCGCCTCGCGCGGCCCCATGGTGAAGTGATCGCCGATGGGCAGCATAACAATCTCAGGCGCGTAAAGCTCGCGGATGATCGCCATGTCCCCGAATACGTTGGTGTCGCCGGCATGGTAAATCTTTACGCCATTCTCGAGCTCGACCACGTAGCCGCAAGCTTCGCCGCCATAGATAAGCTGGTCGCCATCCTGAATCCCACAGGAGTGATCCGCGTGCACCATGGTGACTTTGATATCGCCAAGTTTTTGCGTGCCGCCTTTGTTCATCATGGCAATTTTCTTGGCGCCCTTCTTCTCCAGCCACCCGCAGAGTTCAGGAATGCCGACAACTTGCGGATTGTGCTCCTGTATGATCTCCACGGCGTCGCCAATGTGGTCTCCATGGCCGTGTGTGACTAAGAGAGTATCTACTTTATTCACCTTCTTTTCCGACGGCGGGCACGCCGGATTGTTCATGATCCAAGGGTCGATGATGACGGTCTGGCCGCCGGGCGTTTCGATGCGAAATGTAGCGTGGCCCAGCCATGTAAGTTGAATGCCTTTCAAGTTCATGGATGATTGCTCCTGCCGCTAGCCTGTCGTAGTGGATTCTCCAAAGAAACCAAACCACGGCGGGCTGCGACTGAATAGTTTAATATGAAACGCCATGACAGAACTCAAGGTGCTAATCTCGCGGGAACAGATTACAAAACGAGTCGCGGAACTGGGCGCGGAGATCACGCGCGACTTCGCGGGCCAGCCAGTGATTCTGGTCGGCGTATTGAAAGGCTCGGCAATTTTTCTTGCCGATCTGGCGCGGCAGATCAATCTCGACGCGACCTTTGATTTCGTCGGTATCTCCAGTTACGGCAACCGCCCCAGCCCGACTCAGGAACTCAAGAGCGGATGGGACTCCACCGGCGAGGTGAAGCTGACCAAGGATGTCGACCAGTCGATGAAAGATAAGAACGTGATTGTCGTCGAGGATATTCTGGATACGGGATTGACGCTCACCGTTTTGAAGAAGCTTCTGCTGGCGCACCAGCCACGCTCGCTCAAGATCGCGGCTCTTCTGGATAAGCCCTCCCGCCGCAAGCTGCCGCTGCACGGCGACTACGTCGGCTTCACCATTCCCGATGAATTTGTTGTGGGCTACGGCCTCGATTATGCCGAACGCTATCGAAACCTCGCCGACATCTGCATCGTGCCGCGCGAGTAGTACCTAGTCCCGAGTAGCGAGTACCGAGCCAGGCAAGCTCAGGTTCGGCCACGCCACCCGACGAACAATTCCCACTTCTTTCTTGCTGCTCGGTACGAGGTACCAGGGACTCGGTACTCAACACGCGGCTGCTATCATAGAAAAAACATGGGATCTGTTCTGAGCAAGCCTTTAAATCATTTGCCGATTGAGCCGCTGTTGCTGGAAGTCGCAGATGTACTGGCAACGTCGCTCGACCTGGATACCACTTTGCGCCGCGTCGCCGAGGCCATCCGCAAAGTCATCGATTATGAAATCTTCGCCATTCTTTTAATCAACGAGAAGACCCAGGAGCTGCGCTTTCGCTTCCAGGTAGGCTACCCGCCGGAGTTTGCCGAGCGTGCCCGCGTCAAAGTGGGCGAAGGAGTGACCGGACAGGCCGCCCAGTCGCGTCAGGCGGTCCTGGTGGATGATGTGACGCAGGATCCAACCTACATCGCCGCCGTGCCGAACGTGCGCTCGGAGTTGGCGGTACCGCTCATCACCAAAAATCGGGTGATTGGCGTGATCGATCTGGAAGCACGCAACCCCGGCTACTTCAATGAGGAACACAGCCGCCTGCTGACTCTGGTAGCTTCGCGAATCGCGGGCGGCATCGAAAATGCGCAGCTCTACGCGCGCACCACGCGCCAGGCTCGCATCCTGCTATTGCTCAATGAAATCGCACGCGAGTTGTCCTCGATTCTCAATCTGGACGAATTGCTCAACCGGGTCGCGGAACTGCTGCGCCGCCTAATTGACTACCAGATGTTCAGCATTCTGCTGCTGGATTCCTCGGGAGAGAAGCTGCAACATCGTTTCTCGCTTCGCTTCCACGAAAACATCCACTTGAAGCATGAGGTGCCATTGGGACGCGGCCTCGTCGGTCACGCCGCCGAAAGCAAACAAGCGATTTTGGTGCCTGACGTCAGTAAAGATCCCCGCTACGTCGAGGCCAACCCGGAAACGCGCTCGGAACTGGCCGTGCCGCTGATCTACAAAGACAAAGTCATCGGGGTGCTCGATTTGGAGCACACGCGGCGCGGCTTTTTTACCGACGACCACCGCCGCACCATGATGACGCTCGCGGCGCAGGTGGCCATCGCCATCGAGAACGCGCGCCTCTATGAGGAGATCGCGCGGCAGGAACGCCGTCTGGAGCGGGATTTGGCGCTGGCGCGGGAACTGCAAATGCGGCTACTGCCGCAGACTCTTCCCAAGCTGGCGCATCTGGAACTGGCGGCCAAGTTTGTTCCCGCGCGCGCCATCGGAGGCGACCTCTACGACTTCATCCCTTATTCGCTTTCGCGGCTGGGAATTGCCATCGGCGACGTCAGCGGCAAAGGCGCGCCTGCCGCCATCTACGCGGCGCTGGTGAGCGGAATCCTGCGCTCCCACGCGCCCATCGAGCCCGGCCCCGCCGAGATGCTGAGAGCCGTAAATTTTTCGCTGGCCGAGCGCCGCATTGAAGCGCAATTCGTATCGCTCATCTATGCGGTATGGGACGATCAGCACCGGACGCTCTCGGTGGCCAACTCCGGCTTGCCACGGCCGATTCACGTGCACGCTGGAAAGAACCATGTGATCGAAGCGACCGGTTTACCGCTGGGACTCTTCGACGATGCCGATTACGACGAATTCCGATTCAAGATGAAACCTGGGGACATGTTTGTATTCTTCAGCGACGGCATTCTGGACGCACGCAACCGCAACAGTGAACTCTTTGGCCGGGGACGGGCGGAACGGATCGTCGCGGAATGCGCCGACCGATCGGCAGACTGCGTAGTTGACAATTTGTTCAAAGCTGTGGCTGAGCATTCTGCCGGGGTCGAAACGTTCGATGACCAAACGGTGGTAGCGATCAAAGTCAAAAACGGCGCCACGCCCGGTTCCGCAAAGCGAAAATGAGCCTGCCTGGAAAACTTCCGGAACTGGAGCGGCCACCGGGATTTATTTTTCGAAAATGCCGAAAAGGATTATTGCGCGGCGGCGAAACCTTCGCCCTGCACTGCGAGGATGTGCCCCTAACTAAACTCGCGGAACGCTACGGAACGCCTCTCTACGTTTACTCGGCAACGGCAATCTTGGAGCGGCTCGCCACTTTCGAGAATGCGTTTCGCCATGTTCCCCACACGATTTGCTACTCCGTGAAGGCAAACTCCAACCTGAGCATTCTCCGCCTGCTGGCACGCCAGGGATGCGGATTTGATGTGGTCTCCGGTGGAGAACTGGAGCGGGTGCTGGCCGCCGGCCGCTCGGGCGGCCAATAGAGTTGTCTTCTCCGGGGTTGGAAAATCACGCGAGGAGATGACCGCGGCCCTGAAGGCCGGAATTCTGCTCTTCAATGTCGAGAGTGAATCGGAACTCTGCGTGTTGGCGGAGTGCGCAACACGGTTACGCACGCTTGCGCAAGTTGCGCTGCGGGTAAATCCCGACGTGGCTGCCGATACGCATCCGTATATTTCGACGGGGTTGCGCAAGCATAAGTTTGGAGTGCCGATCCGAAGTGCGCGCGAGCTCTATGCCAAGGCCTCGGCGGCGCAGTATCTGAGGGTTGCGGGCGTCAGCGTTCATATCGGCTCACAGATCGTTGACGTTGCGCCCTTCGCGGAAGCCGTAGATCGAGTGGCCGGCCTGGTTCGCGACTTGCGCGCGGATGAGCACCGCATCGACTACGTCGATATCGGCGGCGGGCTCGGCATTGAATATCAAGCACCGGGCTTAAAGTTTGTCGATTGCGCCGCGCGTTACGCGGAGGCCGTAAGCAATCCCTTGCGCGGCTTGAAAGTGCATCTGCTGCTTGAGCCGGGACGCTCGATTGTAGGACCGGCTGGGCGCTGCTCACCTCTGTCATTTACAAAAAGGAAAATGACGGCAAGCGATTCCTAGTGGTGGATGCAGCCATGAACGACCTGATCCGGCCCGCGCTCTATGGAGCCTACCATGAGATCGTTCCTGTGAATCGGCCCGAGGGTTCCGCGGCCAAGAAGGAAACTGTCGATGTAGTCGGTCCCGTGTGCGAGTCCGGCGATTTCTTCGCTCGTGATCGCGAGATGCCACGCGTGGAAGAGGGCGACTTGCTCGCAATTCTTGACACCGGAGCTTACGGAATGGCGCTGGCGTCGAATTACAACACGCGTCCGCGGCCCGCGGAAATCCTGGTTCGTGGAAAATCCGCCAAGATCATCCGGCACAGGGAAAAAGTGCGCGAGCTGTATTCTGCAGAGTTGTAAATTGTTGATTGCTGATTTATTGATTGTTGATTGAAAAACCCACGGGTTGGGGGTTTCAAATCAACAATCAACAATCACAAAATCAACCATAGCTCTATCTTTCTCCCCACTTCAGCTTCGTACGCAGCACGTGAAAGAAATCATGATCGGTGCGGAACAGGCTGACTCTATGCTCGGACCGGCGGCATCGAACCCTGTCGCCATCGCGCAAATCAAGCCCAGGCTGGCCATCCAGGCTGAGGTAGGCGACCTCCTCGTCGCTGCGCAGCAGCAGTTCCACCACTGCGGAATCCGGCACCACCAGCGGCCGGTGCGTAAGCGAGTGCGGGGCCACCGGAGTAATCACGAAAGCATTGACCGTCGGCATCAGTACGGGGCCGCCCGCGGATAGCGAATAGGCAGTCGATCCCGTGGGCGTAGCCACAATCATTCCGTCGGCGCGATAGCTGGAGACAAACGCTTTGTCGACGAAGAGGTCATAATTGTTCAGGCGAGCCAGCGCCGTCTTGTTGACGACCGCGTCGTTAAAGACCAGGTAACTTCCAAGCGTCTCCTCGCCGCGCAGCAAGTCACACTGCATCAGCGAGCGCTGCTCCACGGTGGCGCATCCCTGCGCGATTTTGTCGAGCATGAGGAACAGCGAAGAAAGCGGCACGTCCGTAAGGAAGCCAAGCGAACCCAGGTTCACGCCCAGCAGCGGCACGTCGACCGGCGCCGTGTCTCGGGCCGCGGAGAGCAAAGTACCATCGCCGCCCAACACCACCACCAGGTCCAAGGGCCGCGATGACATTTGCGCGCGCGGCACTTCCTCTTCGCCGTTGGCATATTTAGCCGTCTCCGGATCGACGATGACCTTGTAGCCGTGGGCGTGAAGCCACGCCAACAGTTTGGGGACGGTATCGGCTACCTCCGAACGTGCTGGACGAGAGATGATGGCCGCAAGTTTTGACTGGGAAGATGAGGGCGAGATTGCCATGATGATGATGATGAAAGCGAGAAAGAAAGATTGTACAGAATCCGGAGCAAAAAGCTTAAAGACAAGCAGTGAACGATCGCGGCTTGCGCCCGCTAACCAATATCTGCGCTGCTCAAACACACATCGGCCGCGTGCATCAAGCAGGTATCCGATGGTGCATGGGGGTCCCGGCGTACCGACTTCATCTTCATCAACGCGCCGCTTGTCATGGCAGCTTTGAGAAGCGGTTCGAGTTGCGCATCGCGCGCACTCGTACAGGAATAGATTGCCAGCGATGTCACAATCTCGGCGGAAAACTTGCTGCCCCGGCGAACGATCTTCGTCATCACACCAATGCCCAGCGTTGGAGTAGTCTTCATGGTGAGCGGCACAACCAGGCGTCCGCCCTCGCGCAGCCGATCCAGCCATTGCGGGCGTGGATGTGTCACTCCAGCGTTCACCAGGATGGCATCGCATTCGCCTGGGTCGAACGTCGCGCCGTCGCCGGCGACCACCGTCACGTTCGGATAGCTGGACAGGTTGTGTTTAGCGCGAGCTGCCAGATCGGAATTCACCTCAGCGGCCACAATGCTTCCATCCGGTCCAACGATTTCTGCCATGATCGCCGTGTAATAGCCAACGCCGGAACCGAGATGATAGGCACGAAGGCCCGCTTTAAGATCCAGGGCGTCGATCCAACGGGCCAGGGCGCTGGGCTGGCCGTTGTTGATGTCGCCTGCCTTGTCGAGCACCACGACGACATTGTGGTAAAGCTGACGTGGATCATCAACGGGTGTGTACGACATCTGCATGGCGCCCAGGGCCGAGAATCCCCTCAACTCGGCAGAGGCGATTTCCCAAGGGCCGGGCCCGAGAAACTTCTCCCGAGGCACTCGTGCAAATGCCTCGACAAGGGCCGCCGAATGGATGTTGGCCGTAAACCGTACTTCTTCGGAGTAAAAGCGCCGGCATTCATCGATGGTCATAACGTTGCGAGTATCCCATTGGGGATCGTCGCGGAACAACCCCCTATCCTAAAAGATTCCCCGTAGCAGGAATTCGCGGTTCCCTTCTGCGCCGAGGATGGGCGAATCGATTACGTCCAGGCCAGAGCAACCGAGATCCACCAGAGTTGCTTTAACCTTCTCGACGGACGCGAGTTGAGCGGCTTCGTCGCGCACAATTCCGCCCTTGCCGACAAATTCCCTTCCCGCCTCGAATTGCGGCTTGACCAGGACGATCGCCTCCCGGCCACGGCGCTCGTCTGCGGACGGTGGGAAGGAAGCCTTCACAACCGGAGGCAGAACCAAGGTCGCCGAAATAAACGCCACGTCCACTACGATAAGTTCTACGTTCTCGCCAATCATCTCTCTTGTCACATAGCGGGCGTTGGTTTTTTCCAGCAGTCGAACCCGGGGATCCTGGCGCAGTTTGAAATCCATCTGGCCATAACCGGTATCCACTGCGATCACGCGGGCCGCGCCGTGCTGCAAGAGGCAATCGGTAAAGCCGCCCGTGGAGGCGCCGACATCGAGACATACTTTGGCGTGGAGGTTGATCTTCCAATGTTCAAGAGCCCGCTCCAGCTTAAGTCCTCCGCGGCTGACATACTTGAGATCGTCGCCCAGCAGACGCACCATAACGTCAGATGCAACTTGCGCCCCTGGTTTTTCGACCTTCTGATCGTTGACCAACACTTTCCCCGCGATAATCAGAGCCTGAGCGCGTTCGCGCGAGGCCGCGAGTCCACGATCGACCAGAAGTTTGTCGAGTCTGACTTTCAAACTTCGCTCGCTATCCAAAATTACCAGCGGCGAACCGCGTTAGCTTCGCGATCTGCCACGAAAGTGCCAGCCCTCGCTCCGGTGCAATGTGTTGAACCATCTCTCGCTGAATCACTTACGAAGATATTGCCGCGTTTTTCCACAGTATTTTCCACGGTTGTGTTGAAAACTTTTTTTGACCCGCGGAAGTCCGGAAAAATAAGGCCGCCCGAGCGGGCGGCTCTAACCATCTCTCGTGGAACAATTATCCTGCCACTTCTTCCAGCAACTTCTGGTCAATGTCGAAATTGGAGTGTACGTTCTGCACGTCGTCCTGATCCTCTAGCGCTTCCATCAGCCGGATCATGGTGTTGGCAGCCTGACCCTCCAGTTTGATGTAGTTTTGGGGAATCATCGCGACGCTGGAAGATGCGGGCGCAATCCCCGCCTTCTTCACGGCTTCCAGCACAGCTTCGTAGGCGGAAGGCTCAGTCAAAATTTCCCAATTCTCGCCATCGTCGTTCAGATCTTCCCCACCGGCTTCGAGAACGATGTTCATCAGGTCGTCCTCCTTCGCCACACTCTTCGGAATGATGATGTCACCCTTCTTGTGGAACATCCAGGAGACAGCGCCGGCTTCGGCCATGTTGCCGCCGTTCTTGCCAAAGCAGTGGCGGATTTCGCTGACCGTGCGGTTGCGGTTGTCCGTATTGATATCGAGCAGGATCGCCACGCCCCCCGGTCCGTAACCTTCGAGAGAAAACTCCTCGTACGTGGCGCCGGGTAATTCTCCCGTGCCACGCTGAATGGCCCGCTTGATGTTATCGGCGGGCATGTTCTCCGCTTTGGCGGCGACGATGGCGCCGCGCAAACGGGGATTGGTATCAGGATCGCCGCCGCCGTTCTTCGCGGCAATGCCGATTTCCTTGATCAGACGGGTAAAAATCTTGCCGCGCTTGGCGTCGAGCGCGCCCTTCTTGTGCTTGATTGTGGCCCATTTTGAATGGCCAGACATGGCTAGACCTCGTATCTAATGATCTTGATGGCGCGATCTTGATTGGCGCGGGATTCGCCCCTAGAGAGAATCACAGGCTGCCTCGATAAATCTGCAGGCGAATGGAAATTATAGCACGACATTGCTCCTCCCCCGCCGCGCTGCCTTGATAATAAACACCGGGACGGACTAGGGCAAGCTTTCCGTGATGGGTTGAAGGCGAGATTCCGCATTCTGTTGTTGACTGCCAAGGACATGGCTCCTAACATTCTCTGCGAGGCCCCCTGCCCATGGATGACCGAGTTATAGGTCACTACCGAGTCCTAGAGAAAATCGGGGAGGGAGCCATGGGAGAAGTTTTTCGGGCGCGTGACGAACGCCTGGGACGCGATGTCGCCCTTAAACTCATCAAGCCACATTTGACCGGCGACCCAGATCATCGTCGCCGGTTCGAACTGGAAGCGCGCGCTGCGGCGTCGCTGAATCATCCCAACATCGTTACCATTTATGACGTGGGTTCCCACGACGGGCGGCCTTACATCGTTTCTGAGTTGCTGCAGGGCAAGACCCTGCGTAAGCGGCTGGCGGAAGGAGCACTGCCGGTTCGCCTGGCCATCGACTACTCGGCGCAAACTGTTCAAGGTCTCATCGCGGCTCATGATCGACGCATCACTCACCGTGACCTCAAGCCGGAAAATCTATTTCTGACCACCGACGGCGTGGTCAAGATTCTCGACTTCGGAGTCGCTAAGCTGCAACCCGAATCAGGAGTTCCCGTGGAAGAATTGCCCACGGAAACCAGAATGGGCGGGATAGTCGGCACCGTCCCGTATATGTCGCCCGAACAACTGCGGGACAAGAAAAAGGTGGACCGCCGCAGCGACATCTTTAGCGTGGGCACGATTCTGTATGAAATGTTGGCTGGCCATCGAGCCTTTAAAGGGGAAACTGAGGTCGACACGATAACCGCAGTGCTCAAGGAAGATCCTCCTGAAATCGATTTGGAGCGGGCAGGCATCCCCGTATCGCTCCGGCAAATCGTCGATCATTGTTTGGAGAAAGAGCCCGAGAATCGATTTCAATCGGCGCGCGATCTGGCGTTTGCGTTAGGCACCCTGTCAGATGCTTCAGGCGGACGGCCAAAGCGTCTCAGTGCGCGACGATGGCAAGTACAGATTATCCTGAAGATTCTCCCCTGGGCGGTAGCAGGAGTGCTTCTGGTTGCTACGTTATTTCTGCTGGCTAGCCGGGTGCCATCTCCAACTTATCAGCGTCTGACCTTTGACAAGGGCACAGTCTACGCCGCACGCTTTGCACCCGATTATCGCTCGGTTGTCTACGGTGCGGCATGGAACGGCGGGCCGCTGCAGATCTTCTCCACGGGGGGGGATTCCCTTTCGACTCAATCTCCCAACTTTATGGATGCAAACGTGTTAGCGATTTCAAAAACTGGCGAACTGGCCCTGCTGCTCAACGGCGATCATCGGGCGCATCTTGAAATCGAAAATGGCATGCTGGCCGTCGCGCCCCTTGCCGGAGGTTCTTTCAAACCGATTCTGGAGGACATTCGCTGGGCGGATTGGGGGACGAACGACGATCTGGCGGTTGTCGTCCACCGTGCTGAGGGTCGCGATCAGATTGAGTACCCGATCGGTCACGTCTTGTACCAAAGCAGCGGATGGATCAGCCATATCCGGCTCTCTCCGCAGGCCGATAAGGTTGCTTTTATAAACCATCCCGAGCCGTGGGATGATCGGGGAACTGTTTGCCTCGTGGATCTTGCCGGACAATTCAAGACACTGTCTCAGGAGTATGGCTCCGCGGACGGCCTGGCTTGGAGTTCCGATGGAAAAGAAGTCTGGTTTACGGCCGTCGAAAATGGCTATGCGCGCCGCTTGCTGGCTGTTAGTACCACGGGCACCGGAGTTGCTCGGACCGTTCTATCAGTGCCGGAAGGAATGACCCTGCAGGACATAGCGCCGGATGGCCGAGTGCTGGTGAGCGTGAACTCCGAACGTCTCTCCATGGCAACTTCCGCGCAGAAAGGTAAAGCGTCCGACCTTTCCTCGCACGACTGGGATGTTGCGAAAGATATCTCGCGCGACGGCCAATCGGTATTGTTCGAGGATGCAAGCGAGGCCGCTCCCCCCAACCATTCGGTGGAAATTCGTCGAATCGACGGTACGCTGCCCGTCTATCTGGGAGAAGGCAGCGCTGGCGGCCTCTCGCCCGACGGCAAATGGGCGATCTCCATTATCCCTGGCAGCCCGGGCCGCGTCATGCTGCTGCCCACCAGCGGTCCCAGTAAACCTCTTGCTATCCCCGTTACAGGACTTGAACGCATCGATAACGGTAATTCTCATTTTGTGGCTGACGGGACGAAAATCACCATCAACGGCAACGAACCTCGTCACGGCGTACGCTGCTATATCGTGAACCGGGATGGAGGAAAACCAACCCCGATCACTCCGGAGGGTATCACCGGAGGATTAGTTTCGCCCGATGGTCAATCCATTGTTGCCGACGACGGCCCAGTATCCGCAGTCTACCCTATCGCCGGGGGTCCCCCGCGTCCCATTCCCGGCCTTGAACCGGGCTTTGTTCCAATTCAATGGTCGGAGAACAACTCGGCTATTTATGGGTATCACCCCGGCCAGATTCCAACCAAGGTGTATAAGGTCAATCTGGTCACGGGCGAAAAGAGCGTCATACAAGACTTGCAGCCCGAAGCGTCGGCGGGAGTGGTGTATATCGCCCCGGTGGTCGTAAGCCACGACGGTTCGCGGTTTGCGTATAGTTACTATCAAGTCGTCTCTGTGCTATACATCATTTCCGGATTGCACTAAGCCCCGCGGCCTTGACTAATCTAGCGACGACTAATCCAGTGATCCCGAAAAATCTGCCGCCACGTAATGGAAGAAAATGGATGTGGAAGTATGCCCTGCACCGAGAACATCGCGGTAATGGGGCACCTTAGTTCCCCGGTAGACCAAGCCGTCGCCCAGCGCCTGATAAACCGTGGCGGTGCCTTCGGAAGTATCCAGGCGCATCGGCCACGAGGTCGCCAGCTCAGGTTCGGGAGAGAAATCCAGACAGAAGGTAACGCTGAATTCGCACTGCTCCCGGTCAGTGTGCTTCTTCAATTCGGCCCCACTCAAATAAGACGCCAGATAAACATAAGAAGGTTTGATCGCTTCTCCCACAATGGCGCTGACCGCATTCGCAATCTGGTGGTGGAAGAAGCGCGCTACTTTCTCATTGTGGGCCACGTACCTCCGTGAGCTTTGCTCGTCGCCCAGGCGAATGGCTCCCCGCCGGATGGCATTCCGGTAGTAGCGGCGCAAGGCCGCAAGATTGAAAGGGTGAATCAAGTTGCCGAGAGGCACATAGCCTTTCTCCCGAAACGCACTGGCAAGTTTCCCGGCGATTTCAGACCACTCCTCAACACGCCGCTCGCCGTGCTCCCCCGGCGTCAAGATGCCAGCCCCTGCCAGCAAAAGTCGTACTTCCTTCGGAAGTGTAGCGGGCGCGGCTTCCCCTGCGCGAAGACCCGAAACCACCGCCTCCAACCGGGGCCCCAACCAGAACGGCTGCAGCGCTCCGGTAGCCGGATCACGCACCCATGCCACCGTACCCTGCAAGTTGAAACCTTCCAGCAAATCCCGATGCGATTCCAGTTCTGCCGGTACCTGTCCAGCCGGCAAGACCGCACATTGAGAATTCAGGAATAGCGGCTGGGACAGGTCCTGCCTCCCATGTTGTGAACCGAGAACCCAACGAGGAATCAAGTGCAACGGCAACTCGTCCAGCAGGCAATGGAACTGGTGCGGGGGCAGCGTCGCGGTGTGCCGCCGCGATGCTGCTCCCATGAGGCTTGCAATCCAATCAAGCCACGCCGTGTCTCTTACTTGTGAAGCCATCCGTTTAGAGTGAAGCGGCTGTCGGCGAAAGCCCGGGATGGGCACTTCACCGGGGTTATCTCGTGCAGCAGGGAGCACGGGAAAAACACAATTTGGTTCTGCTGCGGCACGATCGTCTGGTAACTACCCGCGCCGAAAGGCCGTTCACCTTTTCGGCGCGAGTCATGGAGGCGCAATTCTCCGCCCTCGAACTCGCGCGGTTCGCGATGGAAGAAGTAGACGAAGGTCATCCGCCGAGATGCGACCCTCTCTTGCGCGTCATCACAGTGCGCACGGAAGAAGTCCCCGTCATTGCTGGCCGTGATCTGCACCTCCGTCCGGCTGACCGGAAACTCTTCCATCCCAAGTTGTTCCAGCACTCCGGGCAGCACACATCGAATCCGATCCAGGATAACTTCCTCGTGCGGTCCCATATCCATCAGCACTCTCGAGCTGCGATGGCTGTAATTGATCACTCCTGCCTCTCCGCTGGGAGATATCACTTCGCTCCCGCGAAAGTCCGCCTCATGCTGCAGCGTGTATTGGATAAGTTCGTCCAGTTCCTGTGGAGCGAGGAACTCGTCCAAAACAACGCCCTGTGCCCGAACCATGGCAGGCGCCTCCAAGATACCGACGCTGCTCCGAGAATCGGACTGCCTTTGCAGTGCTTCTGGCCGCGCGGGTATGCTCTGCTGCCGCAGACTAATACCCGGCGGTTGCGGTCCAGCTCCCGGCGGTTCCGGTCCCGTAGCGGGCTCCTCACTGGGCTCCCGGACGGGCTGATCCGATGGTGGAGGCTGAGGTCTGGCTCCCGGGGGCTGCGGCCCAAGGGACTCATGCACGGTCGCAGCCCTGGTCCCTTGAGCCACGATCTTTTCCACGATGCTGCTACCCAACAATGAAAAAGCGCGCTGTGCCACCGTCTCACCCACAGTGCGAGCGATGGCAGCGGCTACCGCGGATTGAGTTTCCGCGCTGCCGCTGGAAACCGTCCTGGCGTTTTGCAGGAGGTTCGTCAGCAATTCCCGCTCGCGAGGACTCAGAATGCGTTCATCCTGCATTAAAGTTTCAGAAAAAGCGTCAAGAATCTGCTTCGATGTCATTTGGCACACTCCTCCCTAAACTTGCATTGAAACGTTTCAGTTCAGTTGTGCGAAATGGGAAGCGCTCTTGCGCAGACACTAGCAGGAAATCGCCCGCTTTACAAACGGAATTTTGTTGGTAGTTAGAAATCCTTAGTATCAGAGTTGAAGTGTTCAGGCTAAAATATTCAGGCTGAACACCCTACTGGCTGATCATCGCGCCCACCATCGACTGGAATATTTTCATTCCATCGGTGCAGCCCAGTTCGGGTTCGGCAGACCGTTCGGGATGAGGCATCATCCCTACCACGTTGCCTCCCACGCTGCAGATACCTGCGATATTTTCCAGGGAGCCATTGGGATTGGCCGACGCTGAGATCTCTCCGCCAGGCGTGCAATAACGAAACACCACGCGATTATTCCGCAGCAATTCATCCAACGTTTCCTGGTCGCAGAAATAGTTCCCCTCCATGTGCCCAATCGGAATCGTCAACACTTCCCCTTGCGAACAGGCGTTGGTAAACGGAGTCACAACGTTTTCAACCCGCACCTGCACTGGTTTGCAAACGTATTTCAAGCCCGTGTTCCGCATCAGAGCCCCTGGCAAGAGTCCCGACTCGCATAGGATTTGAAAGCCGTTGCAAATTCCCAGCACCAAGCCTCCACTGTCGGCAAATCGGCGCACCGATTCCATCACCGGAGAGAACTTCGCAATCGCGCCAGTTCGCAAGTAATCCCCAAAAGCAAAACCGCCGGGGACAATGATAGCGTCGCAATTCTCCAGATCGTGCGACTCGTGCCATAGAAAAGTCGCCGGCTGCTTGGCCACTTGCTGAATGGTCCAGTAGGCATCATGGTCGCAGTTAGAACCGGGAAAGATGATGACTCCAAATTTCATCGCCTATCCTTGTGTGAGATTTGTGGTCAGTTTAACACGCAACGATTCAGAGTGCGGGCCGCAATCGATGGGGTTCCCCGAATCAAACCGCCGTGCAATTCCGCGGACTCTTAGTGGATTGCGAGGTCTGGATTGGACGGGAGCGGCGACGGGGCGGGAATCAAGGGTAAACTCTGTGTACCCGCCTCGGGCGGTGTTGCTGGAAGTGGGCCGGGGCCCGGCTCGGATTGCATCGTCATCTCTTCGGGCGGAGTCTGCGGCGGCACTCCCTTGGCCCTCACGATCGCCCAGTGCCACTCCTGGTCGGGAAACAGAGCAAAGTTCAGCGGCGTGCGAAACAGCGCAGTGGCGGCAGGTGCAGCCGATCCTTTTACCTTCAATAGCACTGTGACATCAGGCTGCTTCTGAAACGAGTCTTGCGCTGGATAAGAGGTCCCACCGGCCACAGCAGGCACAATTCGCGCCAGGCCATAGAAGGAAGCTGCATCGCCGGGCTCCGGGCGCCTGACAATGGTGAGGCCAATCACCACCTCGCGCAGTTCCCATGCCGTACCGTTGTGCATCGTAACCTGCAACGAATCTCCATCAATCATGGCCGGTCCGTCCAGCTTGGCCAGTTCACTCCGTGGCAAATCGTCCAACAAAATAGGGTCGTTAAGCAGAGAACTGGTCTTCGCGCTAAAAGAAAGGCTGCAGCTCACGTCCGGAGAGGAAACCTGAAAGCTCTTTCCCGCAGGCTCGAGCGAGAACACCATCGTAGAGCCAGCCGCGCGCCGGCTTTCGGCGTCGTCCACTACCTGCGAAAAATTATCGTTATCGATGACCACCTCGGGCGGAGCAGTCTTCCTTCTAAAGCTGCGAGCAACATCTCCGAGCGGAGTGTCGTTCGCATCCTCTTGCGCACTCACCCACTGTGGCAAGGCCAGCGCGCACATCCCCGCGGCCAGCAGGGTCAATGTCAGGCGCTTTGAGATAAACGTTCGCACGGGAATTCCGAAGGCGACCAGCCACGCCAGAACATGGTTTATAACCATGAACTGCAGACCGTCCTGTCAAGATTGTAGTGAGAGTACGCGGCGAAGAAGAGATAACTCAGGCAAACCTTAGTATTAGAACTTCCGAGCAGACAGCGGAGGAAACGGGCGTGCGCTGACGAAATGGAAGCGCAACGGGGCGCACGCCCTAACCTTAGCCCAAAGCTTTTACAAAAGGCCTGAAGACCGCAAACGCGAGACCGGATCAGCTACTGGTTGCCGCCGGAACACCCAACGGGCCACCGCAAAGCCCAGAGCCGCGTAGCAAAGATGCATGAACCTCATAGGCACCCCCAAACATCCAAGTCGGCCACCACCTCAGGGGAGGATCAGCATCACTATCGGCAAAGTAGCAGCGGACGGAACGGCGCACAAGGCCCAACCGTGCCATCTGTGTGGCACGGAAGTAATACGAAGTAACCATCGGAGGGCCACTCCCAGACCCGACTCTCAGTCCTCAGTAAACGTTTACTAAGCCCTATGTTCTTGACTGAGAACTGAGAGCCGAGAACTGAGAACTTCTAGTGCGCGTCTACGTCTTCCGCCTCCACGGTTCGCCCGGCGGGCGGAACCACCACCGTGGAAAGGCTGCCTTCCGCCGTTAGTTTTTGGAAGGCGCCGAGATCGCGGCGCTGCAAGTCGTCCCAGCGGCTGAGCAACTCTCCGCTTTGCCGCTTCAGCTTCTCGAACTCAAGCTGTTCGGCCTCAGTCGGAGCCGAGTCTGCGCTGCCCACGTCGATCGCGAGGTATGCCAGTTTTGCATCGATCTGCGGCGGGTAGGCGAGCGAGTCTTCGTTTGCACTTATCGTCAGGTTCACGAGTTGGTCACGCACGGCGACCAGTTTTTTCTCAAGATCGTCGGCCGAGGTCACAATTGCTTTTGTGCTCGCGTTCTCCGGCAACCGCCGCTTGAGCCCAGCCACCTGCGAGCGCACATCCTGGATCTGATTGACCGCATCATACACACGGTTCAGTTCCTCATGAACCTGCGCCAGCAGGCCGAATTGCGCCGCCAGATCCGCCTGGCTTACGTTCACCCGCGGATCCAGCTTCACTTCCAAGGGAACAACCTGGCTCTCACTGCCCACCGTCAGCCTCACCTGATATTGGCCGGGCGCAGCCACCGGTCCCTTCGCGCCCCCGTTGTACTCCCATAGATAGTAGCCGGGAATCCGATGGGCTTCTTCATATCGCAAATCCCACACGAAGCGATTCAAGCCGGCATCGGGCTTGATTTCTTTTTCCGGCTTCTTATCGTCGGGACCCAGCGGTTCGTCGAGCAATTGTGCTTCGGCGCTCGAATACTTGCGAATCGTTTTTCCCGACGAATCAAGAATTTCCAATTTCGTCTCCGTCCCCGCCTTCGGGGCATCTTTCAAATAGTAATAAATCACCGCACCCGCGGGCGGATTCTGTCCCGTCCGTTTCGATGGATGGTGCTCGCCGGATTCTCCAGCCTGAATGCGGTAAGCCGGCCCCGGCGCGTAGACGTAAACATCTTGCTTCGCCACGTCGTCCGTGAATTGGCGCAACGGACTGATGTCATCGAGTATCCAGAACGCCCGCCCATGCGTCGCGACCACAAGATCATTGCCCTTGACCACGAGGTCGTGTACCGGAGTGGCCGGCAGATTCAGTTTGAGCGAACGCCATTCCGCCCCGTCATTGAACGAAACATAGATGCCGTTCTCCGTGCCCGCATAGAGCAGTCCGCGCTTCTTGGGGTCTTCGCGGACGGCTCGTACGAACGAACCATCGGGAATCCCATTGCTTAGCTTCGTCCAGCTCTGGCCGTAATCGCTGGTCTTGTAGATGTAAGGTTTAAGATCGTCGCTCTGGTGCCGATCCACGGCAACGTAGGCCGTGCCCGCATCGTGCGGCGACGCCTCGATCTGGCTAATGCGGCTCCACTCCGGCAAGTCCTTGGGCGTGATGTTGGTCCAGTTCTTTCCCTCATCGCGCGTGATTTGGATCAGCCCGTCATCGGTGCCAACCCACAACAAACCTTTGGTGATCGGAGATTCTGCCAGCGCAAAGATCGTGTCGTAGTATTCGGTGCCAGAATCGTCTAGCGTGATTTCGCCCCCGGAAACATGCTGCTTGCTCTTGTCGTCGCGCGTGAGGTCCGGACTAATCGCCTGCCAATGCACGCCGCCGTCGGTAGTCTTGAACAAACGTTCGGCGGCGTGATACAGCGTGTTGGGATCGTGCGATGAAATCAGCACCGGCGCAGTCCATTGGAAGCGATGCTCCAGATTGGCCGCGCCCCACGCGTCCGACAACTCAGGCTGCTCGGTGATCGATTTCACCTGCCCGATATGCTTGTTGAAGCGTGTAATGTTGCCCTGGTAATCGGCGGCGTAGACAATGTTCGGATCCGGCGGATAAGGCGCAATGTAGCCCGCCTCGCCTCCGCCCACGTCATACCAGTCGGTGCGGTCGATAGCGCCATCATCGCTGCGGCTGGCAATGGCCACCGTTCCGCTGTCCTGCTGCGCGCCGTAAACGCGATAAGGCATAGCAGTGTCCGTGGTGACGTGGTAGAACTGCGCCGTCGGTTGATTGTCTTCGCGCGTCCAGTTGCTTCCGCCATCGAGCGTCACGGTGACTCCGCCATCGTTGGCCGCGATCATCCTCCGCGTATCTTTGGGATCGATCCATAATCCGTGATTGTCACCGTGTGGAACTTTGATCCGGTTGAACAGGTGTCCGCCATCCGTTCAACTTATAGCTTTCCACGTCCATGACGTAGACGACGTTTTCGTCTCTCGGATCGGCGAAGATGTGCATGTAATACCAAGGCCGCTGCCACAGGCTGTGACTGGGGTTCACGAAATCCCAGCTTTCGCCGCCATCGTCGGAGCGATACAAACCGCCCTCGGGATTGTGCGCCTCGATGAGCGCGTAAACCCGGTCAGAGTTGGCGGCCACGGCAATGCCAATGCGTCCATACGGCCCTTTGGGCAGCCCGTGTTCCTCCAACCGCTTCCAGGTCGTGCCCCCGTCATTCGAGCGATAAAGTCCGCTTCCCGGGCCGCCGCTCGTCAGACTCCACGAAGTGCGGCGCGCCTGCCAGAGCGCGGCGAACAGAATGTTTGGATTGTGAGGATCGAAGGCCACGTCGATGCCTCCGGTGTTCTCATCTTTATAGAGAACTTTCTCCCAGCTCTTGCCGCCATCGGTCGTCCGGAAGATGCCGCGTTCCGTGTTCGGTCCAAAAGGATGGCCGAGCGCAGCCACAAAAACAATGTCCGGATTACTCGGATTGATGATGACTTTGCCGATGGCTCGGCTGTCGTGCAGCCCAACGTTCTTCCACGTCTTTCCGCCATCGAGAGATTTGTATACTCCATCTCCCTGAGAAATATTTCCGCGAATGCAAGCTTCACCCGTGCCCACGTAAATCGTGTTGTGATCCGAATTGGCCACCGCCAGGCTGCCAATCGATCCGGTTCCCTCTTTATCGAACACCGGCGACCAAGTCATCGCGCCATCGGTGGACTTCCAAACCCCGCCGCCAGTCGCGCCGAAATAATAAGTCGTGGGATCGCCCGGGATTCCGGCCGCGGTCAGCGACCGTCCGCCGCGGAAAGGTCCGATCATGCGGTACTTCATGCCCTTGAACAGCTTGTCTTCCGGCTTGCCGGAATCGTTCTCAGCGGAAGCAGTCGGGTTCTCAGTGCTCGCGGTTGGCGCCGATTGCGTGGGCTTGGCGGCCTTCGATTGACGCTCCGGCTTGGTTTGCGCGAAAGCTATGCCCTGCGCACCCATCACACTGAAACATATCGTCAACCACAACGCGACGCGAGTCTTTCCAGATTTGTTTCCGCAAAACGTCTTTCGATCAGCCATGTTCGGTTAGCTCCCCGGGAGAATGGATTGTTGAGTATGATTCTTCGTTATGGATCGTTTGCTTACGAATCGTTTCCGACGGCCGTTGCTATGGTACTGCCTCAAGCGCGGAATGGAAAGCGCCCAGGCTGACCATTAGAATTTTATTTTTTCGACAGCATCCGGCGCGCGGCTTGAATTTCCTTGAGTTTCGCCGCATCCACCTTCGGATAGGAAAGATTGAGTTCTTCCAGGGTTTCAACGATCGCCGCGGAAACCACCAGATGTGTGAACCATTTATTGTCCGCCGGAACCACATACCACGGGGCGTGTTTGCTCGCTGTCTGGCGGATCATGTCTTCGCAAGCTTTCCGATAATCGTCCCAGTATTCACGTTCGTGAATATCCGACTGGGAGAACTTCCAATGTTTTTCGGGCTCTTCCAGTCGAGCCAGAAATCTCTGCTTCTGCTCTTTCTTCGACAAATGAAGGAAGAATTTGCGGATCACCGTCCCATTCCGCGCCATGTGCCGCTCAAAGCTGCGGATGTCTTCGAAGCGTTCCTCCCATATGTTCTTCGTCACCAGGGAAGGTGGAAGCTTCTCGTTCTCGAGCACCTCGGGATGCACTCGCACTATCAGCACCTCTTCGTAGTAGGAGCGGTTGAAGATCCCGATGTGCCCGCGCTCCGGCAGATGTTGCGTCGTGCGCCACAAGAAATCATGTTGCAGTTCGGCCTGCGATGGTTCGTTGAACCTGGAGACCTGACAGCCTTCCGGGTTCACACCCGACATGACGTGCTTGATGGTGCCGTCTTTCCCACCCGCATCCATCGCCTGGAAGATCAGCAGCACCGCCCATCGATCCTGGGCGTAAAGCTTGTCCTGCAACTCTGCCATGCGGACAATGCCCTCCTGCAAAGCTTCACGGGCATGATCGATGGAGCGCCAGTGCCCAGTGTCTGCGGGATCGAAGTCTTTCATGCGGAAATGCTTGCCGTCATCTACGCGGTAGGGTCTGGCCAGTTTGGCGGTTTTCATCGTCGGTCGCTCCCGCGGCCCTGCTAAAGAGTCTACCGCGTTCTGGATGAGAATATCCGTGTCTCCGGCACGGTCGATTTCACCAACGACCGGGTCAACAAGTGAAAATGCGATTTTTCGCCAACAATCACCTCTTGCCGAGACCGACCCTCTGGTGGCGTTTGTCCGCCCATACATTACTTCTTGGGAGTTGAAACGCTCAGCGGAAAGGAGGCAATCAGATACCTGCCTTGATCGCTGTCGATCGGATCAAGCTCTAACAACTCCACACTTCGCGACATAACGAGTTGTGTGCGGAAGTAATAAACCTTTTCTGCCTCCGCCGTGAAGTGCGCGAGTTCCACGCGCTGCGCGACCACAGAGGACTGCAAAGTGACGCACACATGATGCTCTCCCGGCTCGACGGAGACGGAGAAATAGGAATTGCCGTGGTTTGCGCCTACCCATGCTCCGTCCATCGCGAGCTTCACCGTTGGATATCCTAAGGTGATGCCGGTACCGGCATCGTGGAAGAAGTAAACTCGCGCCTTCCCCGGATCCGGCTGCACCAGCGTGTGTTGGGACTCGTCCAGCTTCACCTTGAAGCTGACATTCTCGCGGCCGCAGGCTGCGGTAGAAGCGGCAGGCGGGACCTGGGCAAATGCGGTTACTGCAAAAAGCAGCGTCAGGAGAGCGATTTTCATGTCTTCCTTTCAGATGAACGCTCCACCCGCGGGGGACGAGCGCCCAGTTACCTGGTTCGAGTTCCGTCATACCTGCTGCGGAGCGTGCCGCGACCAGCTTAGGCTTCCACCGGCTTCTCCGCGACTACAGGAAGCTTCGCCCCCTGCCACGCGTCGAACCCGCCCACCACATTCACCACATTCTGAAACCCAGCCCGCTGCAGCAAACTGCAGGCAATCATGCTGCGATACCCGCCCTTGCAGTGCACCGCGATAGGAACATCGCGATCGATCTCCGGCGGCGCGACTTTGAAGTTATCCAGCGGCCACCACGACGCGCCTTCGATGTGCCCAGCCTCCCACTCCGGCTCGCGCCGGACGTCCAGCACCTGCAGCCCACCGCCTCGCAACTGCTCTCGAAGCGCTTCAACGCTAATCTGTGGAAGCGTAGCCAATGGCAGTCCCGCTTTGCTCCACGCCGCGATGCCGCCTCTCAGGTATCCCCGCGCATCCTCAAGACCGATTCGCGCCAGCCTCATTCGCGCTTCCGCGACGGCTTCCTGCGATTCCGCAATCAACACCGGACGCGCCGCCAAACCCAGCAGCGCTCCCGCCCAAGAAGCAAACTGCCCCGACAACGCAATGTTCACCGATCCCGGCACGTGCCCTGCCGCGAACTGCTCGCCCGCACGAACATCCAACGCGATTCCGCCTTCCGCCAGCAGCGCCTTCAACTCGGCAGCTTCCCCCGGCGGCAAGGCCGGCAACTCCGACAGCGCCGCCGCTCCCGTTCGATTAATTTCCGCATCTTGCAAAAAATACTCCGGACGAGCCGGCAGGTTGCTGGTCAACCGGCGAACGAACTCTTCCCTGCTCTTGATCTGCAACGCATAATTGGTGAGCCGCTCCGTGCCGATCGTCGAAACCCGCTCCGCCCGCATGTTTCGCCCACACAACGAACCCGCTCCGTGTGCCGGATAAACCAAAACATTGTCCGCCAGCTTCAGAATTTTGTTATGCAGGCTATCGTAAAGCATTCCCGCCAGTTGCGCCGGGCTGTACCGCCTGGAAAGATCCGGACGTCCCACATCGCCCAGAAACAAAGTATCGCCAGTCAAAACAGCCCAAGGCGCAGCGGACTTCTCTTCGTCCGTAATTACGAAACACATGCTCTCGGGCGTATGTCCCGGCGTTTCCAGAGCCGTGATCCGCATTTTCCCAACTCGCAACTGAAAATTATCTTGCACGGCCACGTGTGGAAATGCCGCCCCGGCCTGCGCTCCAATGTAGATCTGCGCTCCCGTTCTCGCCGCCAGCTCTCTGTGCCCGGAAACAAAGTCGGCATGAAGATGAGTCTCGAAGATATGCCGGATAGAAACCCGATTCGCCTCCGCGGCCTTCAGGTAAATCTCCACGTCACGCTGAGGGTCGACCACAACCGCCTCGCCCTCAGACGCCAGCATGTAAGACGCATGCGCCAGACAACCCAGATAAAACTGTTCGAAGTACATCGCTCTCCTTCGCCACCAATGCCAGACCATTCTAGCCCGGAAGCCCCCAGTCCAGCACCGCCTCCGGTGGCCATGCACACGCGTAATCAGTGCGGGATGGTTTTGGTGAGGCTCGGCAGTAGGATGCGGAAAACTTGATCCGCAATTCCGTTCTTGAAATGGTGCATCTTCGAGCCGCGCCCTGTGCGGCGGCCAATACGGTGCTGTCATCCTGAAGCCGGGCCTTTGCGGGCCGGAGGACGGTTTCGCAATTGCCCGTTCCGGACGGCGAGGGCGGTGTTCACCACACCATGCCGCCCCTAAAGACCAGCAGCGACTACCGAGCCTACATCCGCTCCCGCACGGCACAATGGAAGGCGTCAAGAAAGCCAAGCGCTACCGCCAAGCGTCGTTCGTAGGCCGGGGCGAATGCAAAACCGTGCATCGCGACGAGGGCGATCGAAGGCCTGCCCTGAGCGAAGCCGAGTTGCTACTCCGAACCCCCGGATATTTTGAGACGATGCCGACTTCTCCCAAGGCCGTTTCTGGATCGTAGGGGACCCGTCCGGATCACTGACTCTGCTGCCTGACAGTGGGATATAGCAAGGTCGGATATTCCGGATGAGCGACGGCACGGTGCTCTTTTTGCAGGCGTCAGCCTGGACCTCCTCAAACATGACTTGTTTGTCCGGAGTTTCTGATACTAGAGGCATACCATCACTTCCGAGTGAATGCAGCGCAGAATTCAGCTTGCAAGACTCTCGTGCTCAGTTTTGCCCTTCCTTGAGCGTCGGTACACCATTCGGGAGAAGCGTACTGATCTGATCTCGTGCTGGACGGTTCCAGTCAATATAGTTCTGGCCTCTCAATTCCGCAATTTCGTTCAGTAGTTCCCTAACCTGCACAAGATGTAAACGGTTCAGTCGGAGGCGTTCTGCTGCGTATTGTCCGGCGACGGTCAAAGGAGACCATGTGCCTCGGCGCTCTGGCTGAAAATGCTGAGTGAATTCTTCGCCACACGGATCCACGAACCGGCATCCGATCGCTTCGAGCGCCGCAGTCGGCCACGAGTTGGCTTTATAGTGGTTGCAAATATGACAGGAATAGTAAAGGTTGTAGAAATCGTGAACATCCCTGATCCTAGCTGGCCTTGATTTCGGATGAAAGTGATCCAGTTCGAAGTTGTCCTGCCCGCCAGCCAATAGCTCTGGCAGGAGACAATATGCGCAGCACTCGCAGAAGTCCTCTCTGACCTCGGCGCGGTACATGTGATAGTCGCTCCGGTGGGCGGGGCGCCCTAGTCGCCTCGCGAAGACTGGCACTCAACTCTCCTTAGGGGTCTTCGGACTTCTGTTTTCCAGAAGCCTATCGCGCTCTCTTGTAAGAGCCGCTTTTAGCGGCTCGTAGAAAGATGCATCGGCCTCATCGAGTGCGTGTACTAACTGTTGGATCTCGATCTCTTCAGATACCGATAGCTGAGAGGTGAACTTTTTATCGACTAGAGCTAGGTACCGCTGGTGGATCTGCCTGACTGGTGCCGTGATATCTGGGCCTAGGCCTGGAGCTTGCGCGAGCCAGGCTACAAGGCTGTCATAGCGACGCGTAGGTAGCGACAACCGGTCCCTGCTGATTTCGCCGACGCGCTGCACCATCTCAATGGCGCCTCTTGTGAAACTTGACGTTGTGACAAGCATCCCGCGATTCACTCCCTGCTGAGCCATGGCGCCAAAGAGAGACCTCACAACTTCCACTCCCACGCGCTTACCGGGAGCGTAGCGCTTGCACTGGACTAGAATTGGTGTCTGCTGTACATCTCTTCCGCCCAAGACGATGATATCCACGCCGCCATCTCTGCTGGCGCTCTGCGCTTCCACTTCGAGATTGAAATTCCGACGAAACATGTCGGCTACGAGATTCTCAAACTGCTGAGGGCTCAGCGCCGAAATCCTTTCCGGGTTTTCCGCGAGATAATTCCTCAGCTTGTTGGCCGCAGCCTCAGAAGCGTTGAACGTAGGATCCTGCTGTTGGGTCTTCGGCTCGAGATGCGTCTTTGGCGCGGATAGTCTAGCAATTAGATCTTCAAATCCCCTTTCATAAGACTGCGTAAAATCACTGGGTGTTCGGAGGCCCAAAATCTCGGGCCGAGAGCACTCGCGCGCAAGAATCGGAATAAGACCGATTTCATGTTTGCGTGCTTCAGAGCGGATAGCATTTTCAACCTCAATGTTTACCCACTTCGACCCGACGGACGCAGGGCTTAAGACAGGAAGGAAAAAGGAAGCATTCTCAATGGCCTCTACTAGTTCCGCGTGAAGTCGATCCGTCGGAAGCACTGTTCCGACCGGTAAGAGGTCTCGGAACGTCTGCGCACTGAAACCTTGCGTTCGCAGGTCGTCCAAAAGCCGATCTGTGAAAGATGAATCCTCGACGGCGTGACTGATAAAAACGGAGGTCACTTCGCTCTGTTCAGTCTCTGGAATCAACATTCGAGCCCTAGAGCTAACCTTAGCCGATCCATGCGCTATTGTAGCCCCAAATGGCCCAGTCATTCGGGTGGCCCAAATTGCACTTGGATCACCGAGCATCCCGAAGTCGGCTTCCAGGGAATTGCAACCTCCATTCGGGACTAACCGATTTCGGCGGATGCCGACTGACCCCGGAGGCAGGACACCACACTCCTCAGAATTCCCTTGACTTCGATCCCCAAACCTGCAACCATATCTCTATGCGCATTACATCTTCGACAACAAAATAGCGACGAGATATAAGCCTAACCAATGCAATATTTTACGAGCCGACGCCCCGAATTCATTGGCATTCGCTCACCAAAGACGCCTTAAAGTCCTTTGACTGGAATATTCTACAGGTAAGTTATTTGCTTTCAATATTTTAGCGAGGTTCGGCCAGATCGAAAGTCTGTAACATATTGATTCCAGATATCTTACCTAGAAGGTATCGAGAATTTCTTTCCGAGCCCGAATCGATCCCAAGACCCCTCCCAGAGAAGAGTGAGCCGAGGCCAACCCGGACGCCGGAAGCCCGAAGCCGCACGCCTAACCGTCCCAACTATTTGACGAGCGCGCCTTCCGGACCAACCAGCGCCGCCTGCTTATCGAGTTCCTCCCTCATCTGGTGCCACGCCTGCCTTGCCTCTTCCACGGAACCTACGTCCTCGATGGTCGTAATGTCGCCGGCATTCCGATCCTGGGTGACGGCCTTCAGCACGCGCCGCATGATCTTGCCGCTGCGCGTCTTGGGCAGCGTCCCGACAAAGTTCAAGTCGCCGATTACAGCAATCGGCCCAAGCTCATGGCGTACCTGTTCCAGCAGCGCTTTCTTCATCTCCTCGGATGCGCTGAATCCCTGCTTGAGCACCACAAAGGCGGAGATCACTTCGCCACGGAGCTCGTCGGGGCGGCCAACCACACCCGACTCCGCCACGGCGGGATGGGTGAGTAGCGCGGTCTCCACTTCGATGGTGCCGATGCGGTGCCCGGCAATCTTAATGATCTCGTCTGCGCGGCCGGCGAACCAGACGTAGCCGTCATCGTCGATGTGTGCCGAATCTCCGCTGTAATAGACACCGCGAATGATTTGCCAGTAATCGCGGCCATAGCGTTCGGTCTCTCCCCACAGCGCCGGCGTCAAGCCGGGGAAGGGACGCCGGATCACCATGATGCCTTTCTCGTTCGCGCCGCAGGGCGTGCCGTCCACCTGCACGACAGCGGCGTCAATGCCCGGCATGGGAATTGTCGCCGAACCCGGTTTGATCGGCAGCATACCTAGCCCATACGGATTGCCGAACATGGGACCGCTGGTTTCCGTCTGCCACATGTGATCAATGACCGGAATCCGGTCCTTGAAAATCTTCGTCTGCAGCCATTCCCAAGCTGGCGCGTTGAGGACTTCGCCGGCGCAAAACACCCGTTCCAAGTACGTATGGTCGGTCTCGAGCAGGGGCTTATCCCCATATTTCATCAGCATTCGCACTGCCGTAGGCGAAGTGAAGATGCCGGTGACCCGGAACTCCTCGATCGCCGCTCTCCAATTCGTTTCTGGAGCCGGGTAATCGAGCGCGCCCTCAAAGGCGACCGTGGTGGCGCCAACGATCAATGGCGCATAGACAATATAACTATGACCTACGATCCAACCGATGTCGGAGGTCGACCACCACACATCGGTTGGCCTGAGGGCAAAGAGCCACTTGCCCATGCTATGGATATGAACTTGATAGCCGCCATGCGTGTGGACCGCCAGCTTCGGGGTTGCAGTTGTGCCGGAGGTGGCGAGGATAAATGCCGGCTCATTGGATTCCATCGGAACATAGTCGCCGCTGTGGCCTTTGGCGCGGTTAAGGAACTCATCCCAAAACAGGTCGCGTCCCGGACTAAACGGAGTTACCGCCGCTGTGCGTTTCAGCATGATGACGTGCTCTACGTCACTCCCGCCTTGCAGCGCTTCATCGACGATCTCTTTGAGGCGAGTGTCCTTACCCTTGCGGTAGGTCACGTCGGCGGTGAAAACCAAACGCGATCCGCTGGCCCGGACGCGGTCGCCCAGCGCTTTCGCGCCGAAACCCGCAAAGACCACGGAGTGAATCGCCCCAATGCGAACCGTTGCCAGCATCAGGATGATGGCTTCGGGGCAGGTCGGCATGTAGACCGTGAGGCGATCGCCCTTCTTGATGCCCAGGCCGCGCAGTGCCGCCGCCACCCGCTCCACTTCGTAAAGCAGTTGGGCATAAGTGAAAATGCGCCGCTCACCGCGCTCATTGAGATAGATCAGAGCGGCGTGCCCACCCCAACCGCGCTTCACGTGATAGTCGAGGGCGTTGTAGGCCAGGTTGGTCTGTGCCCCGACGAACCAGTTGAAGGTCGGCGGAGTCCAGTCCAATACTCGGTCCCACTTACGAAACCACGGTAGCTGATCTGCCGCACGTCCCCAAAAAGCTTCCGGGTCTTGCTTCCCTTCGTCGATCCACTTTTGCACTATCGGATTCACCAGGCTCATGGTCTTCTCCTTTTTATCCTCGCCGCTAAATTTCCAAGTGGGCCCTCGCAAACACACAGGAATGCCGCACATTTTGTTCTGTTTATGACTCGTGAGCAGTGACGCAGATCACAGCATAGTGTGCTTTCACGACGGGGAGAGCTAACCGTGCTTTTCGAGTTAGGCGTCGATTCCGTCGCGATCAGCAGAACTGAAAACGAAGAGCCACGCGGTCGCAAGGCAGCTTGTCACACACCTGGGTTCTCATGTTGCAGCATTTTGTTGACACGAATCACGGAGATCAGTGACCGGCGTCACAGAATCACCCGCAAAAATAACGTAGCGTTCCGCTCCATGTCCTGTGCCCAGGCCTGAGCTGACCGGAACCGCATGGTTCCTGCGGCAAATGCCGCCTCGACATCGTTCGTGAAGATCGTTTGGGTTTGCGCCCCATGTTTGCGCCCAAGCCTGAGCTGGGCAGAAAAAGAGGAGACTCCGTCTATGTTTAAGCTGAAAATATGGTTGTCAAGCCTTATAGTGCTGGCCATCACGGCTGTGCCCGTCATGGCGGGAAGCAACGACGCGAAAGCAGCAACTGAGAATTCGACGAACGCAACCAGCGCGGAAGCCACCCCCGCTGCCGCCAGCCCGAGCCTGGCCACCACCCCGGGAGACGCGAATGTGACGGCTTTGCTGGGTGTGCTCGTGATGAAAGGAGTGCTGGCGCCCAACGAGGCCAACGCCATTCGGAACGCAGCTCCCAACGCCGAATTTCAGCTCCTGGTGGAAGCGCTCAGCCGCAAAGGATTATTGAACACGGCGGATCTGTCTGCGGCCACCAATCCCGCAGCGCAACCCTCCGCCCCCGCTTCTCCGGTTGCGGTTCGTGAAACCATCTCGGCATCCCTCTCCAATCCGAATGCCGATCCCTCGCCGCAAGCAGCCACTGCGGCTCCGGCACCCAAGCCTGCCGCTCCGGCGGTGGTCCCGGCCATTGCTCCTGTCCGAGTGTTCCCAGTCGCCCCCCCCAGGACCGGCGGTCTAGCTGGCCTCAAGGTTGGGCCGCTCACGCTTGCGCCTTACGGTTTCATCAAGGCGTCGATCGTCCATGACAGCAGCGACCCCGATGGCGACGACTTTCCGTTTCCCGGTATATGGCTGAATGCAGGGGTTAACTCGACCTTCAACACCGGCCCAACACAGGATCCCGAGGTCCACGTCAAGGCGCGGTCCACACGCTTTGGCCTCAATCTCGAATGGCCGGACATTTCGAAGAACCTGACCCTGACCGGCAAGATCGAAGGCGACTTCGAAGGCAACTTCAGCGAAGTCGACAACCGCGACGTTTCCTCGATTGCCAGACCCCAGCCGCAACTGCGTTTGGCATTCGTGCGACTGGATTACCACGCCAGCGAGAACACTGACATCTTCTTCGTCGGTGGAGAGGACTGGACGCTGTTCGGATCCGGCGCACTGATGAATATATTTGAGACCACCTTCAATGGCGCATTTTGGGGCAACACGTACGAACGTTCGCCACAACTGCGGGGCGGCTTCATCCAGACGCTGAATAAGGAGAATCACGTCAACCTCGAGGGTCAGTTTGGGGTCATGATGCCCAGCTCAAGTGAAATCCTGAAGCTCGGGAACGCGGCCGGCAACGGGCTTGCCGCCCAGCTCGGGCAAGGCGAGCGCGAGGGTGCCGACGCCGACCGTCCCGAGTACGAAGGTAGAGCTGCCTTGAGTTTCCAACTCGACAAGGCGAAGGGTGTGGCCCCGGCACAAATCGCCCTGGCTGGATTCTATTCCAGGCGCACGTCGATCGTTCCCAATTCGTCATACATCGGGGGTGAGGGATGCGAGTTATCCGACCCCAACTACTGCGCTGCCTTCCCGAACGGCTTTCAAGCTTCCAGCAAAATGTGGGGCGGCCAAATCGTGGCGCAATTGCCCACGCGATGGTTTACCTTGGTGGCGACCGCTTATAAGGGCGCCGACCAGCGCTTCTACTTCGGCGGCCAAATCAACACCTATTTCACCAACGTAAGCGGGCTGTATAACGTAACTCCGCCGCAGGTAACTGCGGATGGCGGTCCGCTGGCTGCTGCCGGTGGCGCCGTACTGGGTTGCAATGTCAATCCGGGCGACGGAAACTGCCCCATTGGCAGTGTTGTGGTTGGTCCGCAGAAGCCCATCGGTGGCTTTGGCGGATTCCTCCAGCTCGGCTTGCCGCTTTCGCGGTGGTTCAATGCCGACCCGAAAGGCCACAACGCAGGCTGGCAGCTTTCGTTCACCGTCGGCAAGGACCAGGTGGTGGATAGGGACCAGAAGAACGCCCTGGGCCTTACCTGCGCCGCCGCGGACGGAAGCGCTACATGCGGTGGGGGACTCATGCTTGCGATGGGCAAGAGCGTCATAGGGACCCTCTCCTACAAATTCAACAACTGGTGTACGTTCGGCTTCGAGCAATCGGTCTACGCCACCCGCCTCAATACAGCATGGAGCGCAGCAACTGGCGTTTCATATACGATTGCTGGAGTTCCATCCAACGAATGGCAAGATCACCGCACCGAATTCGGGCCGATCTTTACGTTCTAAGCAGCAGTTCGAAGCCGGTGCGGTCAGTGTTCCTGGTTTGCACAGCGAACACTGGCCGCTGCCGGAAGTTAAGCAGTGTGACCGCGAAGCGACGGACAATGGGTGAGTTTGTATGCGCTCGTCTACCAGAGGTTCGCTGACTTGGCATCCCGCACCTGTTGGGCGCAGTGCCCTAACTCTTGTAATCAGGACAACCGCACCATTTTGAGAGGAGCTACACAGTGCAATTGCCCTTCCGTACGGTAGCAGCGCGAGTTGTCCTTCTGATTCTCTTAGCCCAGTTGGGCGTCAGCTTTCTTTATTCGCAGACCTTCACAGCAATCGCCAGCATGCCCGCGGCTCGCTACAGTCATACCGCAACGCTACTGCAGGATGGCACGGTCCTGATTGCCGGAGGCCGCACGGGTTCGGTGTTCTATAACACTGCGGTAATTTACAACCCGACCACCAAGACTTTTACGGCTACGAACGGAAACATGATCGCCGCCAGGTTTGGGCACACGGCGACTCTGCTTAATAACGGCATGGTTTTACTAGCCGGCGGAGATTCGGGAGGCGGCATTCTCTCCAGTGCGGAATTGTACGATCCGACGAAAAAGACCTTTACCGCTACCGGGACCATGACGGCGGCGCGTTGGCAGCCGACTGCCACCCTGCTGAATAATGGAACAGTGCTTATCGCTGGAGGACAAGGCACGAGCGCATATTTAAGTAGCGCGGAAATCTATAATCCCACCACAGGGTCGTTTGCTGCCACGGGAAGCATGATCGCCGTCCGGTATTTGCAGACGGCAACCCTTCTTACGAACGGATCGGTTCTGATGGCGGGAGGGTATAACAATTCAGGTGCGTTGAATAGCGCCGAAGTCTACGTTCCCTCTAACAAGCAATTCTCTCCAGTCGGCAACATGACAGGCCAGCGTTACAGCCATACGGCGACCCTGCTGACGGACTCGACAGTCCTGATTGCCGGTGGCTACGGGAACGGCGACCCATACTCAGCCGAGATATATTATCCCAGCACACTTTCCTTTGCCGGGACTTCGGGAACCGGGACCTTGACTCCGCGGGCTGATCATACGGCCACGCCTCTTCGTGACGGGACTGTGTTGGTTGCGGGCGGCATAGGAGCTTACGGCGTTCTAACGTCTGCCCAAGTGTATACCCCTTCTCTCGGGACGTTTGCTAGCACCGCGAATATGACAGAGGCGCGAGCAAACGATACGGCCACCCTGCTCAACGATGGGACAGTTCTGGTAACTGGAGGCCAGCAAGATATTTACGGCGTTACGGCCACGGCGACGGCGGAACTGTATTCCTATCCCTTTACAAGCGGTGCCCTAAGGCCCAAGTACATCGTGCTGGGTGTGATCTACTCTCCTCCGGGAGCCAAGAGTACGGTCGCCTATACACAGACGACAAGCGTGGGAACGAGTACGTCGATTTCGGATACATTCACCGACAGTACGACGGTATCCACTTCGCTGGGAATATCCCTGAGCTACCTTGGAATCACCGGCTCTCTAACCGAAACAGAGGCCACAACTTGGACACAGGAAGCCGATTCCTCATCCACATATACGGTGAACCAAACGACAACAAGCGGCACTACGGCCAGTGGCCCGTTGAGTTCGGAGATCGGGGTTGACCACAGTTACGATTCTGTTTTGGTCTGGCTCAACCCAGAAGCTAACTTGACGGTTGGCGCTATCACCACCAACCTTCTATGGAACGGATACTCATATGACCAGAACGATACTTATTTTCCAAATGGCCTAGACGTTGTTCAGTTGTCTATGTTCTGTCTAGAGAACCCGTTCTTCGCCCCTGATTGCACGGACAACAACTATCTGACTTCGCGCTCATGGGACTCTGTGCTTGGTGGACTTACGCTTGCCGACTACCAGGCGATTGCATCCAGTGACCCGTTCTACGTGAACCCTTTGTACGATCCGCTAAACGACCCCACCAATCGCTTTACCTATACCGGAATTTCTGTGCCCTTTAGTCCGGAACCACCGGGCGGCGGCGTAACTTGCAAGACTGGTAGCACTAGCGTCGTGGCAACTGCGACGGACGGCCAAGGGGCTACCGACACCTATTCTGTCGCCTTCACGATCGATGCGGGACTCAAGGCGGTCATAAGTGCAGACCTAAAAGATGAAAACACGATGACGTGGGCGAACAAGTGGAGCGCCACCGAGACCAACAGCGTCGGCCAAACTGACCAGTACTCAATTTGTCAGCCGCTGGCGACTGACAATTATGAGGGACCGACGGAATTCGAGGTCTGGCAGGACAATGTTTACGGAACATTTATGTTCGTGGCACCGGGGACGACTCCCACGACCTCGGGCAGCATTGGGGTAAGTCCCGCGACGCTTGATTTCGGGCCTGTTGCTGTGGGGAGCGTGTCCAGCCCCGTGCGAATAGTGTTGACAAATACTTCGGCGCTACCCATATTCATGGGCAATCCAAGCACATTTCCATTTACCAAAACAAGCACGGCACTTTCTCCAGTCTGGGCATTTTCGGATCCCAGCCTTTCCGTTGTCGGCGGATCCGACGCCTGTACAGGTCAGATCATTTCCCCCAACGCAACCTGCACCTTCTCCGTGCAGTGGACGCCTACGACGTCCGGATCATTCAGCGCGACGATGTATCTGACAGGAGTGACGGATGCCGTTGTGCTAGCGACGGCGCCTGTCAATGAAGTGGCCAGCAAAGGTACAACCACGACCGCTTTGGTTTCCTCGCTGAATCCCTCGCAGTCTGGGCAGGCAGTGACGTTTACGGCGACGGTTACTTTCAGCCTGGGCGAGACGCCTGCTGGGGAAACCGTAACGTTCATGGATGGCACAACGCAACTCGGGACGGGGGCGTTGAATGGCGGCTCGGCTAGCTTTACGACCTCGACGCTGCCCCCCGGTACGAACGCGATCACCGCGGTATACGCCGGCGACTCGAACTTTGCCGGCAGCACGTCGAATGCGGTGAGCCAGGTGGTCAGCACAGCCGCGACAACGACGGCTCTGGCCTCCTCGCTGAATCCGTCGGGAGATGGGAGCGCTGTGACCTTTACCGCAACCGTCACATCCAGCGCCGGTGCGCCGCCGAATGGAGAAACCGTCACCTTCCTGAATGGCACAGCGTCGCTGGGAACCGGGACATTGAGCAGTGGCTCGGCCAGCCTGACTACCTCAACGCTGCCGCTGGGCACAAGTTCGATCACGGCAACGTACGCCGGTGACTCGAACTTTGCCGGCAGCACGTCGAATGCGGTGAGCCAGGTGGTTAATGCGGCCACGACAACGACGGCTTTGGTTTCCTCCTTGAATCCGTCTGGCCTGGGAGTGTCTGTGAAGTTCACGGCCACGGTTTCGTCAGGGGGAGGGACACCCACTGGCAGCGTAGCCTTCAAGAATGGCACATCGACACTGGCCACGAAGACACTCAGTAGCGGCGTTGCGACCTACTCCACGACGGCATTGCCGCTGGGTTCCAATAGCATCACCGCGGTTTATGAAGGCAGTTCCGACTTCAGCGCCAGCACATCGGCACCCGTTGTCCAGGTTGTGCTGACTGCGACCACGACTACTCTTTCGTCTTCGCCGAGTGCGTCCGCCTACGGACAGTCGGTGATCTTCACCGCGAAGGTTACTTCCAGCTCCGGTGCGCCGCCGAACGGACAAACGGTCTCTTTTATGAAAGGCACAACGGTGCTGGGAACGGGAACGTTGAGTGGCGGCTCGGCAAACTTTACGGACTCGACCTTGGCGGTGGGTACTAACTCGATCAAAGCAGTGTACGGCGGCGACGCGAACCTCGCCGGCAGCACGTTCGACGGCGGTGAGCCAGGTGGTCAGCAAGGCGACAACCACCTGCATTCTGGCTTCGTCGTTGAATCCGTCGAACTCCGGCCAATCCGTGACCTTTACGGCGACCGTGGAGCCAGAGTTCAGCGGTACACCGGCCGGGACTGTGACCTTCTACAACGGGACGACGGTCCTCAAGACCCCGAGCCTGAGCGGAGGCGCGGCAAACTATACAACCACGACGCTGCCGGTCGGTGCGAACAGCATCACGGCGACGTACAATGGCGGCACCGACTTCACCACCTGCACTTCTCCTGTGCTGACACAAACGGTGAATTAGGGATGGCGAATGCTAGGAACTATAGGGGGCGGGCTTGTTCCGAGGCTGACTGGCACGAGCAGTACTCCGTTCTCCCAAACCTCCTCCAGCGGGGAAACCCGTTGTGCGAGACACGCGAGGGGGAGCACAATGTACCGAATCTGCGAAACCGGCTTCCAGAGTGGTTTGGGAAAACCGGGCAGGAGACTGATGCGTCCGCAGTGTTTGGAGGAGTTGGTCTGATGAGTACGCGTAGAATTGCAGCTTTGCAGGCAGGTTTCCTGTTGGTGGCCATGTTAGCGAACGCCGCCTCGCTGAAAAACACGATTCGGATCACTGTTCTGGATTCTGTAACTCGAGCGTCAACCCCTGACAACAACAACGGGGTTCCCAACAATTGCGAACAACTCACTTTCGACGCATATTGCCGTTCCACTACAACCGTGCCACTGGTGAGCACCTTGCTCGTGCAGGAAGGCAACGAGCCTCCGTTCCGCATCAGCTGTAAAATTGAGTCAAAATTTTCTCGGTGCATTCCGCTGCCCAAGGGGGAAACTTTCGACGCCAAAAGAGAGAAGCGCGGCCTCGAGGTGTACTACATCGATGACAAGGGCAAGGCGCGAAAGCAGTTGTACACGCTGATGGCATCGGACACGAAGGAAAGTCAACCGGCGCCGGCGGCCGCCGTTGCAGCTCAGCCAGTCCCGGTCGCAGCTGCGCCACGGCAGAGCTCTCCGGTGACCGCGCCAGCCCCGCCAGTTGGCTCCGTGCAGGCAGTACCTCTGGAGAACGTAGAGAAAGTAAAGTGTAATTTCAGTTCGACGCCCGCCGGAGCCGAAATCACTCTTGACGGCAAGTATGTAGGCAGCACACCGTCTGAAATCCCAGTTAGTACCGGGGCGCACGTTGTCATCTTTTCCCTGCCAGGGTTTTCCGACTGGAGGCGGGAGCTTACCGTAGCGGCGGGTTCAGTCGTGAATGTGACCGCCAGCTTGCAGAAGACACAGCCGTAAGCCGGACCGCAGTTGCAGGACAAGTTTGAGCTTTCGTATGAGGCTGAACCGCTGTATGATATCGCGCGAAAATTGTAGTCCGTTTTGATGAGTCAGTAGGCACGTGCCGTAAGGAAGTCGGAATGTGGTTGTGGAGAAAGCTTCTGGTTCTCATTTCACTTTCTGTAAAGGAGAAAAACTGTGGCTAACGAAAATGTTGCATCCAACCCCGGCGCCCCTGGAATAAGCCGTTGGTGGCGCGTGGTCGGCGGGATGTCCATGAACCTGGCGCTGGGCTCGCTGTATGCCTGGAGTGTGTTCGTGGCTCCCCTAGAGAAAGAGTTCAAATGGAAACGCGCCGACACTTCGATGGTATTCACCATCGCCGTGGTGGTCTTCGCGCTGACCTTCATAGTGGCTGGCCGGCTGCAGGATAAACTTGGGCCTTTCAAGATTTCCCTGATTGGCGCCGTTCTGGTGAGCCTGGGCTTTTTCCTCTGCTCTTATGCCGACAGCCTAAACAAGTTTTTCGTCTTCTTCGGCGTCTTAGGGGGATTGGGCAACGGTTTTGGCTACGCGACCCCGATTCCTGTCATGTCCAAGTGGTTCCCGGACAAGCGCGGTCTCGCGGTGGGATTGGCGGTTGCCGGTTATGGCGGCGGTTCAGCCATCTTTGGCCCGTTGGCCGCCAGTTACCTGATCCCGCACTTTGGCTGGCGCACCACCTTCCAAGTCCTGGGCGTGATCTTCTTTGCGATGACGGTGTTTGGTGCCTTCCTGCTGCATAATCCGCCGGTCGGATATAAGCCCGCCGGTTGGGTGCCCGCACCGGCTTCCAAGGTTGTGGCTACCACCTATGACTTCACCCCAGCCGAGGTGCTGCACACACCTTCGTTCTACTTGCTCTGGGTAGCGTACGCGTTTGGCTGTGCGGCTGGTCTCATGGTCATCAGCCAATTGGTGCCTTTCGCCAAGAGTGTGGGCATACCCGGCACCACCCTGGCTGCCTTTGGCTTGGTGGTAGGCGCGGCAGGAAACGCCATGGGCCGCATCTTCTCGGGCTGGATGTCGGATGCGCTGGGCCGCATCAACGTGTTGCGCCTGATGATCGGCATCTCCATGGTTGCTATGCCCATTCTGTATCATGTGGGCGGCAACGTGGTGGCCCTGTTTGTGATGCTGTACATCGTTTACTGGTGCTACGGCACCCAGCTTTCGGTCAACGCAGCGACGGCAGCCGACTTCTGGGGCACCAAGAACGTGGGCATCAACTACGGCGTGCTATTCACTGCCTGGGGTGTAGCCGGTCTCCTCGGTGGCCGTATCGGCGGTTGGATGTTCGACAAGTACCACAACTACCAGATGGCGTTCTACACGGCGGCGGGTCTGGCGGCAGTTGCTCTGATCTGCGAACTAGCAGCCAAACGTCCGGCCGTGCCGGAAGGAGCGCTGGCAGGAAAGAAGGTGCCGGCCGTAGCCTAGCTGCCAGAAGGCCGTTGCAGTGAGGCACAGGATTGTTCCATCATTATGGGGCTCGAACGGAGCGCGAGGGCGCGCTCCGTCAGCCCCAGTAACCACTGGCGAAGAACCGCCGGGATTGCATCACAAATTCAAAATCTAAGGAGTGACTGATATGGCTCGGACGCTTCCGATACAAGGTGCGGTGATTGAGACCAGCGAGGCTCAGATCGCAGTTCATTGGCGGGAAGAAGAATATTATTATCCCTCCGCAAAGTTTGTCGGCCAGGCGAATCTGACCGATCCCAACGTCATCGAACGTTTCAGTGAGAAGAATTTCCCGGAATGTTTCCGGGAGTACGCCGACCTTCTGAGCTGGGACCAGTACTGGCACACCACCCTCGACACCAGTGACCCTCCGTTCTGGAAGTGGTTCGTGGGCGGCAAGATCAACGCCTCCTACAACTGCGTGGACCGGCACCTCGCCAAGTACAAGAACAAAGCTGCATTGATCTTTGTACCGGAGCCGGAATCCGAAACGCCCGTATCCGTCACCTACCGCGAACTCTACGTGCGAGTGAATGAATTCGCGGCGCTGCTCCGCGATTTCTGCGGCTTAAAGAGTGGAGACCGCGTGACCGTTCACATGCCGATGGTCCCCGAGTTGCCGATTACCATGCTGGCCTGTGCCCGCTTGGGCGTGATTCACTCCGTTGTGTTCGGCGGCTTCAGCGGCGAGGCTTGCGGCATGCGCGTCGCCGATTCGCAAAGCCACGTCCTGATCACGATGGATGGTTACTATCGCAATGGCAAGCTGATCGACCACAAAGCGGCCTCCGAGATTTCGCTGGAAGTAGCCAAGAAGGAAGGCCAGACCGTGGATAAGGTCTTGGTCTGGAGGCGGCATGCGGGCCAGAATGCGTCGGCTACGCCTTTTGTGAAAGGGCGCGATTTCTTCGTCGACAAGATCCTCCCGAAATACTCGGGTGAAATCGTGCCTCCCGTCCCCATGGATGCGGAAGCGCCGCTGTTTCTTATGTACACCAGCGGCAGCACCGGAAAGCCCAAAGGCTGCCAACACCGCACTGGCGGCTACCTCGCCTACGTGACCGGCTGCTCCAAATACATCCAGGACATTCATCCCACGGATGTGTACTGGTGCATGGCCGACATCGGCTGGATTACCGGCCACTCGTTTATCGTCTATGGACCTTTGGCCTTGGCTGCCACCAGCGTCATCTATGAAGGTGTGCCTACCTTCCCCGATGCCGGTCGGGTCTGGAGAATCGCCGAACGCCTCGATGTCAACATCTTCCACACTTCACCCACGGCCATTCGCATGTTGCGCAAGGCCGGTCACGATGAACCCCCCAAGTACAACTACCATTTCAAGCACATGACCACGGTGGGAGAACCCATCGAGCCGGAGGTTTGGCGCTGGTATCACGACACGGTGGGCAAAGGCGAGGCAGTGATTGTGGACACCTGGTGGCAAACCGAAAACGGAGGATTCCTGTGCAGCACCAAGCCGGGGCTGGATCCCATGAAGCCGGGAAGCGCCGGCCCAGGTGTGCCTGGAATCTATCCGGTAATTTATGACGAAAACAACCAGGAAGTCGCGGCTGGATCGGGGAAGGCGGGGAACATCTGCATCCGCAATCCCTGGCCAGGGATCATGCAAACCATTTGGGGTGATCACGACCGTTTCGTTACCCAGTACTACGCCAAATACTGCAAGAATCGCAACAGCAAGGACTGGCATGACTGGCCATATTTTGCGTCGGACGGAGCTGTGCTGGCTGCCGACGGCTATTTCCGTATTCTCGGCCGAGTCGATGATGTGATCAACGTGGCTGGCCACCGCCTGGGCACCAAGGAAATCGAGTCTGCGTGCCTGACGGTTCCCGAGGTGGCGGAAGCGGCGGTCGTGCCGGTGGCGGACGAGATCAAGGGCCGCGTGCCCGAAGTCTATATCGCCTTGAAACCCGGTGTCCAAGCCAGTCCGGCGATTGTGGCTAAGGTCAACACGGCCATTGAAACCATCATTGGCAAGATTGCCCGTCCGAAGCACATCCACATCGTTCCAGATATGCCCAAGACTCGTTCCGGCAAGCTTATGCGCCGTGTGCTCGCAGCCCTCTCCAACAACATGAAAACTGGAGATATCACGACCCTCGCCAATCCTGATGTGGTGGAAAGCATTCGGCAATTGGTCCAGGGCAAAGAAGCCGTGGCGCTGGCAGATGGACCGGAAGATCTGAAAAAATTCGGCACGGAGGATTGAAGCTGACTAAAATCCAGGCGTCTTGCGTATTCCGCTGGGATTCATCGGAGCGATCCTCGGCACCGTGTTGAGTCACGAGCCGACTTCGCAGCACCAGTTCAACGAATTGCTGGTCCGCTCCAACACCGGGCTGGGTGCGGAAAAGGCCAGCGCTCACTAGTTCCTGACTTGAGCAACAATGTCTGGCCAACGATGTTGGGCAGACATTTGTTTGACGCACTATGTTCGACCCACAACCGGGCAGCCGAAGAAGAGATCGGAATCTTCGTCGGCTGCCCGGTTTAACGATTCTATTGGACGATTTGAAATGCCTGACTGGTGCCGGGAGGGGGAATCGAACCCCCACAGTCCTTTCGGACCGCGCCCTGGTTCAACCGGAACTGGACGCCAAACCTCGCCGCGCTGGACTTTCTTAGGGAGTTCTAATTTGGAACTATTGGCCTATCGGACATTGGGCTTGATGTACCGGCGGAATCTTCACGCCTCGCGGCTGGGCTTTCAAACTAGATGGCATGAGACTCCCCCAGTCCAATCACCGGCCTCTCTCTGTCTACACAGTCCACTTCTTAACCATCGGAATAGCGGCCCTGCTGCTCGGCATGACACCTGCGAGCGTCGGCGCAACTGTCCCACAACTTACGTGTTCGCCACCAAGTCTTCGATTCGGCGCCATCGATGTCGGCCAGACCGAAAGCTTGCTGGTTACCTTAACGAATAGTGGACAGACGAGCGTGACGCTCTCGGAAATCACTGCGAGTAACTCGGACTTTGCCACGTCGACGTTGAGCCTGCCGCTGGTCTTGCTGGCCGGGCAGAGCGTCGATCTGAGTGTAAGGTTCACTCCCGCGGCGACCGGATGGTCGGGCGGAACGGTCAAATTCTCCAGCAACGCGTCGAACCCTACGCTGGTGGTTGAGTTGGCGGGGTCGGGCGTGAGCAGCGAGTCTTTGACCGCCAGCCCGTCCATCCTGTCGTTTGGCCAAGTGGCGATAGGAGCCAGTGCCAGCCTTCCTGGCGTAGTAACGAACGCTCGGTCCTACAAAGTAACGCTCTCGGGAATCCAGGCCACGGGCAGCGGATTCTCGGTGAGCGGGCCGGCATTCCCCTTGACTCTAGGCGGAGGGCAGAGCGTTGCGTTGAGTGTCACCTTCGCCCCACAATCGGCGGGCGCGGTTGGAGGCAGCGTGTTTGTCCAGGGCCCCGCGCTGAACATACCGCTCACCGGAACCGGAACCGTCCCGGGCCAGTTGATCATAGCTCCGTCGCCGTTGAACTTCGGCAACGTGACGGTCGGAACGACAGAGCACGAACCCATCACCATGAGTGCCAGCGGGGCGGCTGTGATCGTTACGTCCGCCACGAGCAGCAGATCCCAGTTTGTTTTGGATGGGGCTTCTTTCCCTTTGACGATCGCCGCAGGCCAGAGCCTGTCGTTCAACGTGGCCTTTACACCACAGAGCAGCGGGGCGGAGTCTGGCTCTCTCTCGTTTGCCAGCAACGCCTCGAACCCGGAGACGGTTGAATCTCTAACCGGTACCGGCACTGCGGTGCAGTACAGCGTCAGCCTATATTGGAACTCCAGCGTGGGCGCAGCGGGCTACAACGTTTACCGCAGCACCAGCGCAACCGGCACATATTCCAAGATCAATTCCACGCTGGAAGCGAACACGGCCTACATCGATAGTACGGTGGTCGGCGGTCAGACCTATTACTACGCGGCCACATCGGTCAACTCCGCCGGACAGGAGAGCGCTCGTTCCACGCCCCCAGTTGACGCTGTGGTCCCATAGCCGGCGGGTTGAAAAGCGCGGGAGTCAGGGTTGAAGGAAACGGAACCGGCGCCGGTAACCCTTGATGACATCTCGCGGGGCATTCGAGGCCGGAACCGGGAAATCGATTGGCGGTCGGAGGTGCCTGGCACAAGATCCTTCCAAAGGGAACGATTATCTCTCTGTCGCCTCGCGGCAAAGTGGGACGGAAGCTCTTGAGACGTGAGGATCGGTCCGCGTCCAAGTTGGAATTGAGGCGGGCGCGATGTTCGAGGTGGTACTAATCGCGTTTTTGGCGCTGATCGCCCGCACCACGTAATAGTACTTCTTGCCGTTCTCCACCAGATCGTCCGCGCAACCGGTGCCTGGAAATGGTACGGAGTTGAGCAGCACAGGCGGCGAATCCTTACGTGGCGTGCTGCGATAGATGCAATAGCCGATGGCAGCGGAGTGCTTGGAATCGGCAGCGGCGCTGGCTCTCCAAGACAGAATCACTCTGTGCCCTCCTTTGGATTGGAGCGCCGCTGGCATTGTGGCGGAGCCGGGACAAACCAAAGGTGCGACGGGAGGGTTGGCCGAAAGTGTTCGGGCTTGTCTGAGCGTTTCCGCCGGCCGCGGGGTTGAGGTTGGGCTGGGGGCAACTCGGCTTGTGCAGCCGGGCGGCAGCGTGCCGAAGATGGTAACGACCACAACGACTACCAGGGCTGGAGTGTTGGGCCTGACACCCAGCCGAACTGTCCACCATTGTCTCATTCGCTCGGAATCGTTACAGCGCTGATTTGCTTGTCTGCTCATCGTTTAGCGACGCGGGCGACACCCAGCATTCTAAGCGCAGGATACTCTCGCCCGTCAAAGGATCGCACAAAGTTCCATTCACCGCGCTGAGTTCTCTTTGGAAGGCACGTGCAGACGGGAAGTGCGGAATCGGACATTGCGCGGATCGTGCCCGGCAGATCACAGTTCTGCGACCGGACTCACACCGAATTTTGATTTCACGGTTGAGTGTGCAATCCTACATTCCGCAAGGCAAGTCCGCCGGGGCGGCAGCCTAAACAGCATGATTCAAGTCGAACAGAACTCTACCGCAATGCCGCAATTCAGCATTGTCATACCCGTTTACAACGATTGGATACCCCTTGATCAATGTCTGCAATCTTTGGCGCGGCAAACGAATGCTCCAAGCTTCGAAGTCATCATTGTGGACGACGGCAGCACGGAACCTGCCCCGGAATTCATTCGCGCCTCGGCCCATTGTTACCCGTTAGCGGTAATCCAACAGTCCCATGCGGGGATTCCATCCGCTAGAAATCGGGGGATTCGGGCTTCCAAAGGCGCGGTGCTGCTATTCGTGGACGCCGACTGCAGACTTCAGACAAACTGCCTGGCCGCGCTGAGTTCAACGATCGCCGACTGGCCCCAGCACGATTGCTTTCAACTCCGGCTGGTTGGGGATTGCTCCAATCTTGTCGGCAGAGCGGAAGAACTACGGCTCATGACCTTTCAAGAGCACATGCTTCAGCCAGACGGTTGCATTCGATACTTGAACACGGCTGGATTCGCCATTCGACGCGCGGGAGTGGACATCGAGACCGGTGTATTCGATCCTCTCGCGCTCAGAGCTGAGGACACTCTCTTGTTGGCCAATCTTATACTGGCTGGGAAACTTCCCTTGTTCGTTTCCGCCGCCATCGTCGAACATGCAATCCCGCTATCTTTGATGGGGCGCCTTAGGAAGGATATTCGGTCAGCTTACCTGGAAGGAAGGACGTACGGCATCATCGCGTCAAAAGGAGTGAAAATTCGAGTCACGCACCGGGAACGCCTGCAATTGCTACGGTCCATGTGGAAGGCTGCCGGCCAGAATTCCATCGGAAGATCAGCCTGGTTTGTGCTTATAGTGAGGCATGCGCTGCAGCGGATGATCTCATTTGGTTACCAATGTGTGCGGGGTGGGTCCACTACACAGACGTAGGGCAACTCTCCCGCTGGGTCGGGCGGCCCCAACGAATTGCTGGCGGAACACAATCTCCAAACTCCTTCCAGAAACCCATCGGTGAATTTAATTCCAAGCCACTGGTAAATGGCCGGCTGTGGTTCGAAGATTTCCTGGTTTCTTGTATAATGGTGTAAGTTACAATAGCCGGTGGCTTATCCGAACCATCCCTTTCCCTTCCGTTTGTCTTGTCAGTGCGAGTATAATGCGGTAGATAGATTCCCCCGTTGCACACCGCCTGCATTATCCCCCTGGCGGCCGGTAACCCAAAAAGCTAATGCGAGCTTCGTTGATGAAGACTGAAGGAATCTGCTCGGGATCAAACGTGTTGTCAGAGCCGGTTACGGCGTTGTCCAGGACCAGGGTCACCGCCGTGGAAGATGACACTGCAAAACAGCTCTCGCGCATCTGGCAAAAGCAACTCGGTATTGAAGCCGTCACTCTCGATCAGAATTTCTTCGATCTCGGCGGAGACTCATCGCTGGCGGCCCGGATGTTCTCCGAAATCGAGCAGGTGTTCGGAGTCAAGCTGCCGCTCGCCACGCTTTACGATGCCCCCACGATCGAAGAACTTGCCCGGATTCTTCGCGGCGAAGTGTCGGCCTCCGGATGGTCGCCACTGGTGGCCATCCAACCATTGGGATCGCGGCCTCCGTTGTTCTGTATGCATGGGGCGGGCGGAACCGTTTTAATCTATCGCGACCTTTCGTGCCATCTGGGCTTCGACCAGCCGTTTTACGGGTTGCAGTCCCGGGGATTGGACGGCAGTTGCCCGCCGCTGACAACGATCGAAGAAATGGCTGCCCTGTACGTAAAAGAGATACGGAGAACCCAACCTCACGGGCCATATTTTCTCGGCGGCTACTGCGGCGGCGGCACGGTGGCCTACGAGGCGGCTCAGCAACTCCAGGCGGATGGAGAGCGAGTCGCCCTGCTGGCTCTGTTCGACACCATGAACTGGTCCAAGATTCCCATAACGCTTTGGAGCAAGGCGGCCTACGCTTGCCAGCGCGTGGTGTTCCATGGGGCCAGTTTCCTGAGCCTTGACTCTGCGGGCCAATCCAAGTTCCTGCGGGAGAAGATGAAGATCCTGCGCAGCCGAGTCCCGGTGTGGCGAGGAATGCTGCTGGACAAGTTCAGCAACGGCCCCGGCAGCGCTATGTCCACGTCATTGGTGCTCGGACGGATTTGGCAAGCGAACGATCGGGCGTGTTGGCACTATGTTCCAAAACCATACCCGGGCGCCGTCACCGATTTTCGCCCTGCGACGCAGTATCGGATATTCAACAAGCCAGAACTGAAATGGGATAGGTTGGCGCAAGAAGGACAGGAAATCATCGTCCTGCCAGTGAATCCCGCCAGCATGCTGGTCGAGCCCTTTGTCGAGCGCCTGGCCGTGGCGCTCCGGCGATCCATGGATGCCGCGATGCGCCGCTATCATGCCGGTTCATCCAGGGAGACGGAAGTCCAGAGCCTGTAGCAGGGAGGAGTCGATTGCCACTCGGAAGCGGTTGGTCAAAGACGTGGACATTCTTCGAGGGGGATTGGCACGAAGGCAACATCGGGATTATGGGGCCCCGCACCCATGCCGCCTGGCTTTGCTCGGTCGTGTTCGATGGGGCTCGGGCGTTTGAAGGCGTCACTCCCGATCTTGAACTGCACTGCGCGCGAGTCAATGATTCCGCAAAGAAGCTCTTTCTGAAGCCGACGGTCCCGGCCGAAGAATGGGTCCGGCTGGCACGGAAAGGCATACAACGCTTCGATAAGGATGCCGCGCTCTACATTCGTCCCATGTATTGGGCGGAGAACGAAGGCCCGTGGGTTCAGGCGCATGATCCTGAGTCCACGCGCTGGTGTCTTTCGATTTACGAGGCGCCGATGCGCACGCCCAAAGGTTTCTCCATCACGCTGTCTCCTTATCGCCGGCCGACTCTCGAGACTATGCCCGTCGATGCGAAAGCGGGATGTCTCTATCCCAACAATTCGCGCTCGCTGTTTGAAGCGCACGCGCGCGGCTTCGACAATGCCATCGTCTGTGACATGCTGGGCAATGTCGCCGAACTTGCGACCTCAAATATTTTCATGGCCAAGGACGGTGTGGTGTTCACGCCCATTCCGAATGGAACCTTTCTGGCAGGCATCACGCGCCAAAGGGTAATCGGGTTGTTGCGCCAGAGTGGCGTGGCCGTGATCGAGAAGACTCTTGCGTATCAGGATTTCGAGAAGGCGGATGAGATTTTTGCGACGGGAAATTATTCCAAGGTGGTTCCGGTGACTCGCATCGGCGATCGCGCTCTCCCCTTCGGCCAAATCTACACCAAGGCTCGAGAACTCTATTGGGCATTCGCACACTCATGATGGCAAGACCCCGGACAGAATGTCTTCCGATAGAATCTGTTCAAGCATCCAGCGGGAGACTCATGGGTCTCGTTAGTCCCCGCCGATCAGGTGCAGCGTGAAGCCTGAAGCCACATCGTCAATGATCGAGGCGCTTACCCCGATCTGGCAGCGCGTGCTGCAACTTTCGTCTATCGGTGTGGACGATGACTTTTTCGATCTCGGGGGCGATTCTTCCTTAGCTCTTCAACTATTTACCAAAATTGCGCAGGTATGTGACCGGGAACTGCCGCCGGTGACAATCTACCAGGCGCGAACCATCGCAGCTCTCGCCGCCTTGCTGGAGCAGCCCATCGCGCCGCGGTTCCCCGCGCTTGTGCTGCTAAAGCCGGGCGCTAACGAGCCACCGGTTTTTCTCGCGCATGGCCTGGGTGGCAGCGTTATGGATTTCTTCCAGCCCGTACGGCACATCCAATCGGACCATCCGATCTATGGGATGCAAGCGAGGGGCATTGATGGGCTGGACGAACCGCTGGCGCGCATCGAGGATATGGCCGAATTTTACCTCCACGCGATCAAGGAGTTGCAACCCTGCGGTCCTTACGTCCTGGTGGGCTACTCGCTCGGCGGCCTGGTTGTGCTGGAAATGGCCCAACGCCTGTCGGCAAACGGGGAAAAGGTTGCGCTGCTGGCCATGCTGGACGCGTACCCGCACATGCGGTACCTGACGTTGGGACAGCGGGTCCGCCTCATCGCACGCCAGGCGAGACGAGGATTGCACTCTCTTGGAGATCTCAGCGGAAGCGCGCCGTATCAACCGCCGGCCGGGGCATCGTTGACCCCGGCGATGCAGCGCGTGCGTGACAGCGCTTATCTGGCGTTGAGCCGCTACCGGCCCCGGTTTTACGCCGGCAAGATAAAGTTCGTGCGAGCCGCGATCAGCTCGGCCTTCCCCGACGATGCCGCGGCAGTGTGGGGTAACTTAGCCGGGGAGTTCGAGGTCGAGACTGTGCCCGGCGATCATCTGGGAATTATCGCGACACACTTCGAAGAGCTTGCTTCAGTCCTCTCTCGATGTCTGGGAGAAGCATTCGCCGATTCGTTCTCTAAATGATATATAAATAACTTATATTATTGTCTATGGGTAATATTGTCTCCGGTCGTCGATGGCTTTCCGATTGTTAACTGCTTCAGCTGTCTTGAGCCATTGTTTATTGGACTTAGAGCAATAGCGATGGCGCCCGGCGGGAAATCCTTTCGCTGGACCGAATGGGGGGGTGTTACCGTGATCGCCAGCACCGTACAATTGGCGTCCCCAGCGCCGCAACCGCAGCCGGTGGAACGCGTAAGATTATCTAAGCAAATGAATGGCGCAGAGAGCCTAATTCGCACGCTGGTCTCTGGAGGCGTTGAAGCCTGCTTCACGAACCCCGGCACCTCGGAAATTCACTTGGTCGCCGCGCTTGACCGCGTGCCGGAAATACGCTGCGTGCTCGGCCTGTTCGAAGGTGTCGTCACCGGAGCCGCTGACGGCTATGCCCGCATGGCAGAAAAACCGGCATGCACGCTGCTGCATCTAGGCCCGGGTCTGGGGAACGGGCTCGCAAATCTGCACAATGCGAGCCGCGCAAACGTGCCCATCGTCAACCTCGTCGGCCAGCACGCCACTTATCATTTGCGCTACGATACTCCGCTTACTTCCGACATCGAGGCCATCGCCCGTCCCTATTCGAAGTGGCTACGGACCTCTTCCTCTGCACCCGGAGCAGGCCGCGACGCAGCCGAAGCGATTGCCGCCGCACGAACCGCACCCGGCCAGATCGTGACGCTGATCGTGCCCGCCGACGTCGCCTGGAGCGAAGGCGGAACGGTTGCTGCGCTCCCCGCCTTACCTAAGCCTCCCATACCTGCGACGGCCGCTATCGAGCGCACAGCCGTGATGCTCCGGTCAGGCCTGCGAACCGCCATTCTGATCGCTGGGAATGCACTCTACGGCAACGGACTGGTCACCGCCGGACGCATCGCCACGGCTACCGGAGCCAAACTGCTGGCTCCTTATCCGCTCACTCGTTTAGAACGTGGTGCGGGGATTCCAAGAGTGGATCGGGTCCAGTACGTCCTCGAACAAGGAATCGAACAGTTTAAGGAATTTCGTCAGTTGATTCTGGTGGGCGCCCAGGCTCCAGTGGCGTATTTTGCCTATCCGGGAAAAAGTTGTGTATTCACTTCGCCGGAGTGCGAGATCCATACGCTAGCGAGCCCTGGCGAGGATTATGTTGGCGCGCTCGACGCGGTGGCGGCGGCCTTGCCAGTGCGCGGGGCAGCGCTACCAGAGGGTAAAGTGGAACGGCCCCCGATGCCCAGCGGGGAAATCACGCTGCCGGGACTTGCTATGGCGGTCGGAGCGATGCTGCCCGAGAACGCCATCGTGGTCGACGAGTCCAATACTTCAGGCCGCGGACTGATGGCCGCAACAAAGGGAGCTCCGCCTCACGATTGGCTGGGTAACACGGGGGGCTCGATTGGAATCGCTATGCCTTTGGCTTTGGGCGCGGCAGTGGCCTGCCCCAGTCGGAAGGTCTTGTGCCTGAGTGCCGATGGCAGCGGCATGTACACACTACAAGCGTTGTGGACCATGGCGCGCGAAGGCCTCAACGTCACCACGGTGGTTTTCGCCAACCGTGATTATGCGGTCCTGAAGCGTGAGTATTCTTATCTGGGAGTGGGTAATCCGGGAGCCCGGGCCTTGGGCATGTTCGAGATCGGTCGTCCTGATCTCGATTGGGCGCAATTGGCGAAGGGAATGGGAGTTCCCGGTATCCGGGTTAGTTCGTTGGATGCGTTCGGGAAGGCGCTAAGGGCGGGATTGGAGGGGGAAGGACCGACGCTGATTGAAGTGCCTTTGTAGAGTCTGGCGGCCCGGCGCCGTTAGCGTGTGTGGGCGAATTGCGTCATCTTGGTGAGTTCGCCCTTGATGACTTTTCCGGTCGGAGTCAGCGGCATTGAAGGGACAAGCAGAATTTGCGATGGCCTCTTGTATGGAGCGAGATGTTGTGCGGCGTATTGCGCCAATTCGGTTTCTGAAGTTGGCGAAGATGGCGAGAGTTGCACGAAGGCGACGATTTCCTCACCGCATTCCGTTCCCTCAACCGATCTCCCAACGACCGCCGATCGCACCACCGCGGGATGTGCGTTCAACACCGCCTCAACTTCCGCCGGGTAGACATTCTCTCCAAAATGAACGATCAATTCCTTGGTTCGGCCAACGATAAAAAGATATCCGTTTTCCAACCGGGCAAGGTCGCGAGTGTTGAACCACCCCTCAGGATTGATGGCCGCAGCCGTCTCCTCCGGCGCGTGATAGTAACCCTTCATCACATTGGGACCACGCACCCACAATTCGCCGACCTCGCCCTCCGCCACCGGCTTGTGATCGGATCCGACCAGCTGGACTTCCACGCCCGGGAGGATTCTGCCTACGGAGGTATCGGTGCGGCGCTCTCCCACTACGGCCTGCGAAATATTGGGAGAGCATTCGGTGACGCCATATCCATTGTGGAGCACCATGCCGAACAGGCTCTCCACCTGCGACTTCAGAGCGGGCTGAAGCGGCGCGCCGGAAGAGGAAATGATACGAAGAGCGGGAAACTTCAGCGACTTCAATCCCTTCAAGGTCGCGTATCCCGCCAGCAGGGAGAACATCCCCGGAGCCCCCAACACCACCGTCAATTTTTCTTTCTCGAGCGTCGCGAGAGCCGCCACCGGGTCGAAGCGTGAAGCCAAATACAACGTGGCGCCGCTCAGCAATGAACCCAGCAGGACCACGGAAAGTCCCACCGCATGCGACATGGGCAAAACGCCGAAGAGCTTGTCATCCGGACTCAGCGACCGAATTTTGGCGGACACCGCTGCCACAAACAGCAGGTTCCGGTTCGTCAGCATGACACCCTTGGGATGTCCGGTTGTGCCCGACGTATAAATCAGCGCGGCGACACGTTTTGCAACCTCGGGGTCGATCGGTTCCGGTTCGACTCTCTCATTCAGTGGGCCAATGGCAATCGAACCTAGGCTGGCAACCTCTTGGATAACGGCTCCATGCCGCTTGGCATGTTCTCGGGCATGCGGCGACACGCTCGCGGTGTAGATCACCCGCCGGGCGCCGCAGTGATCGCGAATCGCGTCGACTTCAGGCCCCGAAAGACGCGCATTCACCAACACCGGCCACGCATCGAGACCGTCCAGGGCCAACAGAATCGCAACGAATGCCCGGCAATTCTCACACACGAGCATCACTCGGTCACCGGGGCGCACACCGGAGTCGAGCAGCCAGCGCTGCGCGTCGGAGACGGAAGATGCAAGTTGCCGGTAACTCCAAGTACCGGATGCTTCCACCAGAGCCGGCCGCTCCGGCAAACGCTCAGACCATGGCTTCACAACGTCACTGATGCGCTCAGGGAGGTTCGTCAAAAGTTCAGCGATGGTATCGTGTGTTTCCCGCATTGAAGGATTCTAGTGCGATGAGCTTTCCGCTTGCAGCGAATGACATTACGCGCTCTCATTCATGGTGCGAAGCTACGCGCTAGTGGACCATTACACCTTTTTCGGCTGCACGAGCCTTCTGCTTGTGGGGTCGTGAAGCTAACGGAATCACCGACGTATTTGCCTTAGTCTTCTCTTGGTCCATTGCCGTTAATCCTTTCTGACGGCAGCCACAACTCCGGGTAGCCTGCCCTGGGTCGCTGCTCGTAAGCGATATTTGAAGTCGGCCGACAGTCTGAGGTGAAAAATGAAGCAGTTCCGTAGCGGAGTGCTTTTGTGGATCAATTCGTACTGGTCGCTGGTCCCATCTACGGCAGTGCCGAACGTTTTCGTGAGGTTTGATGATAGACCGCAGCCATGGCCGGAAATGCCGACACTTCCGGCTTTCTTGACGCGACATACTGCAGCCAGTTCCGATAAATATTCACGGCGGAGGAATGCCACGTCTTTTGCAAACCGCCAGCCACAGCAGCTTCAGGAAAGTCTTCCATCAGTTCCTCTCGCCGGTCGGACACAACAACGTCCCGAAAAGCGGCGAGAAGTTCCGCGGCTGCCGCGTCGAAATAGCCTTTCGGCATGGAAGGATAGGTCTCCCGCTCCCGCTTGAGAAATCTCTTTATATCTCTGCGGTACTCCTTAAGCAGAGTCTGCGCGCCGTACTCCGGATGCCCCTGGAAATGTACGAACAGGCTCTGTTTTTTCTTCTTCACAAACGAATCCACGCCGCCCTCGGCTGATTGAGTCAGTACGGTGTAGCCGCACGCCGTGAGTGCGTCCGCCTGCACTTCGTTCCATCGGGAGTGGGGGAAACGCACCCGTTCCCCGGTGCCGCTGGTGAGCATGTGGTTGGCAGCCTTGGTGAAGTCAAAAACCCCGAACTGTTTGTCACCCAGGGCGTGGCGGCCGATGCCGTCGCTGTGCAGGACGCCTGCGTGGGCCGCCAGACAGGACAGGATAGTTGACGCGGTATTCCGTTCGGCCCAGTCGAAAGCTTCCGCTAAAGTGGACCAGTAGGATTCATCCCGTAAGTCCGCGCAGCGGGGCTCGGTGCCGGTCATGATAACCCCGTCAAACCGGCTGTTCCATAAGTCATCGATACCGAAGTAGAAGCTGTTCAAACGCCGCTGTCCGCGATCTGTGCGGGGAATTCCGGTCAGCGAGTAAAGCTTGAGAAACACGGGAACATCACCCGATGCGATGTCCAGAAGTTCAAAGAACTGTAATTCGGTGTCTTCCAGCGCAGGATCCGGCATGTTATTGATGAGCGCGAGGCTGACGCACTCCGCACGCCTTGTATAACTATCGATCGAAACCACCGGGCGTGAGTTTCCTTTCTCCGCCCAACCACTCGGAACCCGGCCGCCGTCAATAATCAATGGCATGACATCCCCCCACAATCGGTGCGCACTACGATCTTCCCCAGCTTCATCCTTTGGCCTGGTCCAGCGCCTGGGCCAGATCGGCAATGATATCGTCGATATGCTCGATCCCCACACTGAGCCGAATCATTTCCGGCGTGACTCCTACTTTCGCCTGTTCCTCCGGCGTCAGCTGCCGGTGTGTAGTCGACGCCGGATGACATGACAACGACTTGGCATCGCCCATATTTACCATCCTTTTGAACAGGCGGAAGGCGTTGAAGCACTTCCTGCCTCCCTCGTAGCCGCCTTTCACCCCATAGGTCAACAGCGAACAGAAGTTGGAGCCCAGATATCTATGCGCCATGGGATAGAGCGGATTGTCGGGAAACCCGACGTAGTTCACCCACTCGACCATGGGGTGATCGCGCAAAAACTGCGCTACTTTGCTCGCATTCTCCACGTGGCGCTCCACACGAAGAGCAAGCGTCTGAATTCCCTGCAAGAACAGAAAGCCGTTAAACGGAGACAGCGTGGCGCCGGTGTTTCGCTGACAGACGGTTCGGCAGCGCGCGACAAACGCGGCATCGCCGTAATGGTCGACATAGACGACGCCGTGATAGGCAATCTCCGGCACATTCAACATGTAAAATTTCTCCGGATATTTTCGCCACGGGAACTTGCCGCCATCCACAATCATTCCGCCGATACTGGTGCCGCCGCCGCCAATGAATTTCGTCATGGAATGCACGACGACATCGGCGCCATACTCGATGGGCCGCAACAGAATCGGCGTTGCCACGGTGTTATCCACCACCAGGGGCACTCCGTGTTTGTGCGCCACTCGCGCCAACCCCTCGATGTCCGCCACGTTTCCCGCTGGATTGCCCACACTCTCGCAGTAAACCGCGCGGGTATTCTCGTCGATCAATTTCTCCACATCTTCGGGGCGGTCGCTCGCCGCAAAGCGTGACCCGATGCCCCGCTTCGGGAAGATGTGCGCCAGGAGCGTGTAAGTAGCGCCATATAACTGCGGGGTAGAAACAATGTTGTTCCCCGCCTCGGCAATATTAATGAGGGAATACTCGATCGCCGCCATTCCCGAGCTGACGCTGAGCCCGTCGACTCCACCCTCGAGCGCGGCCAAGCGCTTTTCCAGAACCGTGTTTGTGGGATTGCCGATCCGGGTGTAGATGTTCCCCTGGACTTCCAGGTTGAACAGCGCCGCACCATGTTCCGCGCTATCAAACTCGAAACCGACCGTCTGATAGATGGGCACAGCCACGGCCTTCGTTGTAGGATCGCCGTCGTAGCCGGCGTGAATGGCGATGGTCTCTCTCTTCATTTCGTGGTGGTCACCGCGCGCGGAACCGGAACAGCTACCGGCTCTCTTGAGAGTGACTTCATCAGCGTGCGGGTGAGCGTGCGAGCGGCGAAGCCAGCCCCGAACGCGAACCGCATGACCGGTCCGAAGCTGTTTGCGGCCGCAACCCCCGCGAAATAGAGACCGGGAATTGACGACTCGAAGGTGGACGAGAGGACCGGAGATCCCCCGGCGACCTTGAGCTTCGAACGGATCTCCGGGTTGAGAAACTTCAAACGCTCGAGATCCACTTTGTAGCCCGTCGCCGCAATGATGTGCTCGGTCACAATTTCCCGCGTACTGCCGTCCGCGGCCTGGATACTCAGATGAACTCTGCCGCTCTGCACCTTGGCATCTTGCGGTGTACATCCGAGATGCGACGGCACCTTCCCGGCCACTTTGTCTCGAATGAACCACCCTCCCGAGGGCCCAAGGCTTCTTCGGACAACCTCCAGGCGAAGACGCTCAGGCAAATAGTGAAATGCGCCTGGCGCGTCGGCAAAAAAGCGCGACCGCAAACCAGGCCCCAGGCCAGATTGCGGATGCCTGATCTGCTGCCACCGCGAGCGTGGCTTGCCGGTTGGCTGGCTATGGAACTTCAGCGCTTCGCGGCGGCTGACAAGTTGCACTGTGGCCCCAGCCTCGTGCAGTAATCCCGCTAAATCCAGCGCGGAAGCTCCGCCGCCAATCACGACCACGTTGCGGCCTCGAAATGGCTCGACCTCGCGATGGCGGGCACTGTGGGAAAGAAATTCCGGCGGCAGGTGCGCCAGGTTATCGGGAATATATTCGAAGTGGGTAATGCCCACCGCCAGCACCACGGTGCGGGCTTGAAGCGTTTCGCCATCCTCGAGCTGCAACCGGAACCCGTGCGGCAGCCGATCGACACTCACCACGAGCTTGTCTTCAAGCTCCGGCACCAGGCGGTCCCGGAAGGCAAGCCCGTAAGCGCTGAAGGTCTCAAGGCGCACCGGCACACCTGCGTCGGCATACTCGATGCCCCGTTCCGCGCAAAACTTCCGCAACGTGAACGCTCGCTCCGGGTCGTAGATATCGGAAGCAAAACCATCCGACTTAAGCATCATGCCCTTCGGCATGTGGGCCAGCCAGCTATCCATCGGACGGCCGAAAATGCGGAATGGAATACCGCTCCGCCGAAAGTGCGCAGCGACTGAAAGTCCGTAGGGTCCGGCTCCAATAATTGCAGTATCTAACATGCCTTGAAAAGGACTCCTTCGATGTTTGTGTTCAACCTGCCGAATGGGCAAACAACCTAGTAAATCTGAGGGGGAAATTTGGGGGCTTGAGAGGTATTATACCACGGTTAGTTCATGCGTCGAGCTCTTCTGCTTCTGTAACCAACTTATTATCAATGGTATACGACAACCGGAGGCATTGAGCCCACCAACGCCTCACCGTTCAGCCACGCCCACAAGCCCGCCAGTGTCCTAGTCCAAGTAGATCGGTTCTTGCTTCGAGGAATCGCTTCATGAGGAACGGCTTCCCCAGAAGATTCCACGACACGTTGGTGTTGTGCAACACCAAGAGCACCGCCAAGCCGCGAACGGCATCCAGTTGAGGAAATTTCTTCATGTTAGCGCGTCCGGCTAGCGCCTCTTGAGCAGGCATACTCCCGTCCAGGGATAGTTCCCCGGCGCTCTTTTGGGTTCGGGCAGAAGGGAAAGCAGTTCGGCAGGGGCCCGGTTGAAACGCGCTGCCGTCTTCAACATTCCCTGCACGTCGTTGGGCTCCCAGCCATGAGGAGTGAAAAAGTTGGCGCCTTCCGCCGGCCCAAACTTGAAAGCCGCACCTGCCTCGCTGAGTTCCTTGCCCGTTGAGCGCTGCATCAATTTCAGCTGTCCCGGAGAGGCGAGATCGATCACCCAGCTTTGGAAGTGGGAAGTCGCCGCCAGATCGCGGGCCAGGGAAGCGACCTCCTCAGCGGTGAAATAGATTAGAAGGCCTTCGCTCGCGACCACGATCTTGGCCGCCCTGCCATCCAGTTCAGCGAAGAGTTTCCGCCGCGCGGGCACGCCGGAAAGGTCAAGACTGATTCGTTCCAGCCGGCATTTCGGCCTTTCCTTGGCGAGAATCTCTTCCTTATACGAGATGATCTCCGGCAGGTCCACTTCCACCCATTGCATCGTAGCGGGCAAGTTCATCCGGTAGGGCCGGGCATCAAGCCCCGCCGCGAGGTTCACAACCAGGTCTGCCCCGTCTTGAATGGCACGGGAAAGAAACTGATCGAAAAGATAGGTGCGCGCCACCCAAGCCCATTCGTGCTTGTTTCCGTCGCGCAGAGTGTTGGCAAGCTGAAACCCATGCTCACCCGCCAAACGCTCGGCGTAAGGATCGCGGAACAGGGCGTCAGGCCGCTGCGTTTCCCGCGCACGAAAATAGGCCACCCAACGGGCGGTGTCAGAAACGCCACGAACCGTGAGATTCTGCTCATTCATAGTCGGTACTGTAGATCGGCCGGGTTACGGAGCCGGAGGGTTGCCTCGGTTTGCATAAACAACGTCGTGTGATCTCCATCACAGACTTCGGGTTGCCGATCGCGTAGTATGTCCAGAGGAGGCAGTATGTTTTTTCTGGTGATATTGGCTTTGGCGGCGGTCTATACGGCCTTTGGAGTGGTGATCATCCGAAGGTCTCACAAGCCAACCTGCCGAATCTGCCTCTTCCGGCAATTCTGCCCGAACCGGAAACGTGAGTATCTGAAGTTCACGGGCGAACCGTGCTGGAGTCGTGAGCAAACCACTGAGCAAACTGAGCCAGTGCGGAGCGTATAGGGTAGATTTTCCGTCACAGTTCGATACGCCGCTCAACAGCACAGATTGCTCGCAAGAGCATCGTTATTCGGCCAGTACCATCAAGCTGTATCCGCCGAGCACGCGCACCGTAAAATCCGGGAAAGCGGCAAAACTGATTTGTCGCGGAATCCGCGCAATTTTCTGGACGAACAAGTCGCCCAGTTCGATGCAGCGCGGAGTGTAGAAATAATCGACGATGGTGTATCCGACGTTGGTCAGGGTGCGCAGAGCGGTTTCCTTGGTGAAATAGTGGAGATGCGCGTGATGATCGCGCCGGAGCAGCAGACCGTTCTTGCGCACAACCGCTTGAACCGAAAGATCCAGCGGAATGTGAAACAGTTTCCGCTTTGCCTTGGACCGGACAGCTCTTACCAGCCCCATATAGTCCTCAACGTGCTCGAAGACATCGAGCATTAACAACAAATCGAAAAACGTGTCGCACTCGTCTTTTCGTATGTCGCGCAAGCGAAAACGAAGTTTGTCGTTGCCACGGCCAGCGGACATGGCAAGCGCATCGGGAGAGACATCGTAGCCCCAGCAAACACAGTCCGAAGGCAGATGCGGTTGCAGTTCCGCCAGCACGAGGCCCGCGCCGCAGCCTACATCGCACACTGTTTTCGGCGCCAACTTCTGCTGCTTCATCATTCGCCGGATTTGCCTGACCTTGAAAGGTGATTCCTCGATATGCCAGGAGGGGTTGTCTCTCAGGTAGCTGCCGTCTCGATAAATCGCGCTTTCCGAATCGATGCTGACCAGCCGGCCGGGAACCACATCACTGTCTTGCCGAAGGGGGAGAGTAGTCATGGCATAAACTCCTTATCTTCATCGACCGCATGATCGAACCGAATTGCTCGGGAGGTGGTTAGTTCCTGATTCGTGCGTTGCGAGGTTTCAGCGGCTTCGCCACTGCTTGCATGTTCAGCACTGGGTTGCTTCAGAAGCCCCTCTTGATAGCCAAATACGGGATGAGTGCCACTTCGGCCAGGCCTGGCAGTGGGTCTTTAGAGCTGAACACGCCATCGACATTGCAGTTTCTCATCGAGCGCAGGTAGCCCAGTAAACTCGTTTCCCCAGTCAGAATCGCCATGGTCGCAGCAGGAATATCTGTTGACATGCGGACCCAGGCCACGCCAGGCCGTCCCTGGCTCAATGGCACTGGCAGGCCAACCTGGTCGGCGTAAAGCATGTAGCTAAAATCCACGCCGGCTGCCAGGCCAAGGCTGTGATAGCCCCAGGTTCTGGCATTCACGTCGAGCAGCTTGTAGCTGGAATCGCGCGGATCGAGCTTGTATTCCACTTCGACCAGGCCGTAGTAATCGATGGCGCGCAGGAAGCGGTCGGAGAGCTCTTCGAGAACGGGTTCGTCGATGGTCTCGACATAGGTGCTGGCTCTTCCAAATTCCAGAGGGTGCTGACGGCGTCGGCGGACCACCATCTTGCCCAGCGCTTCGCCGTCGCGGAAAAATGCGCAATAGGAGAACTGCTGCGTGCCTCCGCCGGGGATGAGTTCCTGAATCATGATCTCGCCATTGCCGGCGAGATTGGATGCCTTTCGATAGAGCGCTCTCAACTCTGCGTGGTTATTTGCACGCCATGCCTTCGCCTTTGTCGCGTAGAAAAAATGTTCTTTGATTGCGGGCTTGAGGGCGAAGGGGGCGTCGCAACTGTCGAGCTCGGCCAGTTGATCAATGTTCTCCGGATAGTGCGTGGTCGGTATTGGAATCTCGAGTTGCCGAGCTAGCTGATAAGTGTTTCTCTTGTCCCATGCCCACTTCACGCAGTCCCAAGCGGGAGTTGGGACGCGAAACAGTTCACTGAGCTCGTCGCGATGATGCGAAATGGCGGCAACCAGTTCTTCGCGTGTGGGATAGAGAACCCATCCCTGCAGGCCAAGGCGCGGCGCGAGCTCAAGGAGACGATCCACAGCAACACGGCCATCGCGCAAATGTGGCACTTTCACAAACTTGCCACAGTAGCGCGAGTAGCGCGAGATGGATAGTTCATCATCGATGACGCAGATGGGCACGCCCTTCACTCCCAGGCTGCGCACGATTCCCAGGCCCTGGTAGTCACCGCCGAGCACAACAGCCCCGACGGTTTGATTGGGAACGCGCACCGGCATAGGTTCGATGACGGGTTGGCTTAGAGCGCTCATGAAGTTCGGTTGAGACCGTTTGTTCGCGCCAGCGAACGAACCAGTTCGGTCGAGGCAAACTCCGCTCCCGAGACGAAGCCGAGCAGCGGACCGAAGCTCCACGACGCCGGTTTGCCGAGGAAGTGCAGGCCTGCAACAGAAGATTCAAGGCCGCGCTTCAGCACCGGGAAACCGTTTACGGTTTCGACCCGCTTCGCAAGTGCCGGCGCGAGGAAAGGATAGCGAGTCACGTCGACGCGGAATCCAGTGGCCAGCAGCGCGTGATCGACGAGACGCTCGCTGCCATCGTCGAGCTTCAGATGAAGCTGGCTGCCTCTTTCGGCGGCAGAAACTACTTTGCGCCCCAGCGTAATCGGAACTCCCACAAGCCGCGGCTGCAGCCAGCCCGCGCCTGCCGGGCGGATTGAGCGATAGGCGGTGCGATCCTGAAACCCGCGCGGCAAGCGGCGAAACAGATGCGGCATGGAAACGAGGCGGCTGATGACGGCCGGGCCAACGTCGCGCTTCGAATAAAGCATCTTGGAGAGGAAGCCGAGATGGTGCAGCCTCGGATGCAATCCAACCCAGTTGAGATAGGAGCGCCGCGCGATGACCTCGACCGGAATGCCGGCTTCCTGCAGCAGAGCAGCCGACTCGAGCCCGCTCTGGCCCGCTCCAATTACAACCACGCGCTGACCCTTGAACTTGTGCAGATCCTTGTGCTCACTCGTGTGCGAGGCGAGTGCAGAGGACACTCTAGCGAACTCTGCCGGACGCGCGGTAAAAGCGCTGATTCCAGCGGCTACTACAACGCGGCGTGCCGCAAACTCCTCGCCGTCGTTCATCACAATCTTGAAACCGCGCGCCGCGAGATCGATGGAACGCACCTCGCGATTTTCCAGATTCCGCACCGACTTCTGCTGATACCAGCAGCCATAGTTGAACGAAACGATCCAGCGGAATCGGTTTCGAAATGTGATTGCCTCTCTCGAGGCAATAGGCATCGAGCGTCAGCTCCTGCGCAGGGTCGGCAATGTGCGATGCGCCCCAGTTCGAGCGCAGACACATGCCCACGGGCATGTGCTTCTCCCAGAAAGCCATCGGCTCGCCGAAAATTCTGGTTTCGCTTCCGGCCGCGCGCAGGTAGGCGGCGGCCGAGAGCCCATACGGCCCTGCGCCGAGGATCAGTACATTGCAATTTGAGGATTTCTTTTCCACAAGTGCTATCGAACGGTTCTTGTCTGTGCGGGAAAGCCGGTCACCTGCGAGCGTTCATCTCCAGCGAAGAGACGGATTGCCCTGATGCCGATAGAGTCATGACCAACTGTCCGTCCCTTTCCGTGGCGTAAGCGATCCGCGCACGCTCGCTGCCGGCGCCCTCGATTTGCAACCGGTCGCCATTTTCCACCAATTTCATCTTCGCTCGCTGCCTCCACCAGCGGTTGACCTCGCTGGGCGTCGTGATCCATACACCCTTCTCCCGCCGGATGCGATCGAGGTGAGCCAGCAGAGTCTCATAAACGCCGCGCTCCCGCGGTTTCATCACGTAGTCCGGATGGACGATGAAGCTGATCAGCCCGTGCTTTTGCATAATGAGATCGATCTGTCGCTCCCAAATGGTGCTCGAATAATCGTTGAGAATGTAGAACAGCATGTAGTCTTGAACCGTGGTGACGGGCAGTTCCAGGATATCGCCAATAAAGTAGGGCATGACCGTGCAGCAACCGCCGTGCTGCGGATCGAGGTGGCCCACGTTGGGAACCGACATGTCGAAGGAAAACTTGAGCGCGTCATACCACAACTGATTGCGATAGAGAACTGCGGCACGGAAGCCCTCTGCGCCATATTGTTTGCCGTAGAAATTGATCTTCTCGGCACGCTGCAGAAACTCCTCCCGACTGCGGTACAAGTGACCATCGTGATTGAGATCATGGACAACGATCTCAAAGCCGCGTTCGTGGAGGGAGTCTAGGAACTGTGGGCTTACGTTGTAACGGCTTTCTGGGACGATCTGAAATGACGCCTTGATCGCAAAAGCGTCGTCGATATCCATAAGGGTGGGGAGAAATTGCTGGCCGACTTTGGTCTCCACGTCGTGGGTCATGATGGCACAGCTTGAAGCACCCTCCGGCCAGAACCATATGAACGGAATTCGCCGAGCGGCGTTTGCTTTGACGGACAACAGCAATAATTGCTCCAAGAGGCTGTCCACGGAGCAATCCACCGGCCAACGAGGAAAGGCCAGCTTCTCCCAATCGTTCAAGTAGAGCTGCTTCAGGTAACTTCGTACGGTAAAAGGAATGATCGGGCGGAGAAGGTAGTAAATTCTGGCGAAAGCCGATTCGACGCGAATCCCTCGCGAAGCAGTTGTGTAAAGTTCGCAGCGAAGATTCTCCAACACCTCGGCCGGATCGAATGGCAGGTAGGTCGTGCCATTTTTTGTGACGGTATCGTGGGATGCATCGTGAAGACCGTTGTCAACAGCGCAGGAGGGCGCAGCTCCGCTATACCTTCCGTAGCAAATCGCGTCCCCGAAGCGAAAATACCCCCTCGCTTCCGAAAGCGCGCCCTTCAGCGCGTATTGGATGCAGCCTTCTGGACATCGATAATATTGTGCCAAGGACTCGGTCATTTGACGGTTGGGCTTCAATGGTTACAGCGGATCGTTGATCTTTTCTTTCTTCGTGGTGGTCTTTTCTTTTATCGGGGGGACACCTTTTCCCAAAACAACGGCGGTGAAGAAGACGCCTGCCGGACCCGCGCTACAGGGATCAAGCGCGGCTGCCGGACTAGTCATGTTGTAATATCGGAAGTCTTCGCTTCCTGCGAATCACGTTCGGGAACGTCTACGGACGGCGCTGGATCGTTTCCCAGCAAACGGGCGTACGCATCGAGCAGAGCTTTTTGTGACCGGTCCAGGCCCACCAGTCTAATGGAGCGATCAAGACCGATCTTCCCCATCATCTCCCGCCGAGGCTGATCGTCCAGCAGATCGAGGAGGGCCGAAGCAAACCGTTTGGGATCGTCTCCCTCGACATAAATGGCCGCATCGCCGGCGGAGCGGCGGGTCTCGCGCAAGTCGAAAGAGACGATCGGCCTCTCGCACGCCATGTATTCCATAATCTTGGTCATGGTGGACAGCTGGTTCATTCGATCGGGGGGATCGGGGGCCAGACATACGTCCGCGGTGGAAAGATAGTCGATCAGAGTTTCGTCCGATACATGACCGAGGAACTGCACCACGTCGGCCACTCCCAGTTCTTCGCTCAGCTTCTGCAGTTGCTGCCAGCACTCGCCTTTACCGATCATGGCAAACAGAACATCCCGGCGCCCAAAGGTGTGGACCACATGGTGGGCAGCTTGCACGATTCGGTCCACTCCGTCCTGCTTGGCCATGATTCCCAGGTACACGGCCATATAAGTAAACTCGCGCTTGAGTTCCGGACGGGGAACGGTGCGGTAGAAACGCTTAATGTCAACGCCATTCCTGACAATTGCAGAGTGCAAATCGGTGATCCCGCCGCGCTCGCGCGCAATATCACGATAGGACTGATTGGTGGAGATTACCAAGTCGGCAGCGAGGTACGATTGTTTTTCCAAGAACAGCAGGATTTTATAGACCGCATCGAAACGCCCGAACTTGGAGTGATACAACTCGGGACAGAGATCGTGCTGATCGTAGACGAACTTCTTGCCAAATAGTTTGAATGGCCAAGCCACGAGGAACATGATATCGGGCGGGTTCGCGGAATGTATGATGTCAAAACCGTCGCGCATCCACACAAGCAGGGACAGCACTCCCAGGCAAAGCAACGCCCAAGGATATTCGAAAACGTACCCCAGTCTCTTGCTGGCCTGAAACAATACCGGGTAGCGGTAGACCCTGATGCCGTCCACTACCTCGAAACTGCTCTGATCGCGATCCATCCCTTGTTGACAGATCACACTGACCCTGTAGCCAGCCCCCTGCAATGCCTCCGCCAGGTGTCTCATGCGTCGGTCGAACGGGAACGGAGCGTTCTCGATCAGCATCAGCACGCCGCAGGTTTTTGACTTTGCTGGTTCACTCATTGACATGTCTTCCAAAAATCAGATTATCGGAGAAAAAGTCAGGAGAAGACGGCATCCCGCCGGGGCGTGTCCATGCTTAGGTACTCCCCGCCGATGGTTTCCGCGGCAAGCGAACGCGCCAGATCGATGCAAATCTGCTCCGATTTCATGGCGCGGAAATGATGTTGATCCTCGGGCTTGACTTGCTGCATCACCACCACCACTTCCGCGTGCTCCAGCAGTTGATCCAGGTTGCCGACCAGCAGCTTCCAGATGTGAGGGATGGATTTCTCGATAAAGTCGAGGTTCGTACCATGCAGCCTTCCCGGCGCAATGCTGGGTTCATAGATCTGAACGTCGAAGCCTTTCCCAATCAGACGTTCGGCCAATTCGACGGCAGGACTTTCGCGGAGATCGTCGGTGCCGGCCTTGAACGATAAACCGACCAGCCCTATTCGCCGCTTGCCGGTATCCGCTACCATTTGAATACAGCCTTTCAGATGCGTGTCGTTGCTCACTCGGATGGCTTCCAGGACCGGGACGCTAAGGCCGCGCTTTGCCGCCTCGCACACGACCGCTTTCAGGTCTTTGGGCAGACACGAACCACCAAAGGCGAAGCCGGGCTTCAAGTAGCGATGAGAAATATTCAATTTCGTGTCCTGGCAGAAAATCTCCATCACCTCTGCCCCGTCAACGCCCATTTCGCGGCAGAAGGAACCGACTTCATTGCCAAACACGACCTTGAGGGCGTGGAAAGCGTTGCTGAAGTATTTCACCAGGGCCGCGGTTTTTGGATCGGTGCAGACGATGGGGGTCGCGAGATTCCGGTAAAGCGAAGCCACCGTGTCTCCGGCGCGCGAATCCGAAGCTCCGATAATGGTCCAGGGCGCGTTGTGGAAATCTTTGAGTGCCGCACCTTCTCGCAGGAACTCGGGATTGTAGGCGAACCCCACACGGTCGCTGGGATCACCGCCGGAACAGCGCCCCAGGATCGGCAGCAAATCCTCTTCGATGGCGGTGGGCAAGACCGTGCTCCGTAACGCAATGACAAAATAATCCTTTTTGAAGCGCAACTCGTCCGTAATGCGGGCGAATACATGCTTTAAGAAATCCATCCGGATCGATCCGTTGGAGTTGGTCGGGGTCCCCACGCATACCAGCGCGATGTCGCTGTTGCGCACCGCATCGGCATGGTCGGTGGTGGCACGCAGGCGTCCCTCGGCCTTGACCTGGGCAACCAGGTCCCCTAATCCGGCTCGAAGAAGGGCGCTCTTCCGTCATTGAGAGCGCGAACCTTGATCGGGTCCACATCCACACCAATCACCTCGTGCCCTTCCCGCGCCAAACATGCGGCGGTAACACAGCCGACGTAACCGATACCGAAGACGCTAACTTTCATAACCTCCTCCATAATTCAGCCACTGCACTCTTATGCCGCTTGGTATCGCGGCGCGGAGAGCAGCGAAGCTTTGGCTTTCTGTCGTGGCCGGTTGGTGTAGACAACCCTCGTTCTGTGGAAGACATGCCTGAGGCACGGTTGCTTACCGTGGGGCGGCAGAGTGATTTTCGGGCGACTGCTGCCGCGCCAGTGAGGGATGGCCGGCGGCCCGGTCCCGGAGGACACTCTCGTATACTCTCACGATGTCGGCGACAACCCGGCTTTGGTCATAGCGCTGCATAAACCTGTGGCCTTCGAACCGCTGGCCTGGCTGTCGGTCGAGCACGCGCTTGATCTCCTGGGCGAGGCTCCCGGCGTTATCAGGGCAGATGGCGCAGCCGTCGATTCCGCCCATGATCTCACGCACATCGCCGACCTCGGTTGATACCACGGGCAGGTCGCAAGCCAGAGCCTCCTTTACCGAAGTCGGAGAACCTTCGGACTTGGAGCACAGCACCATGACGTTCGGCCGCGCTGTAATACCAGGGCATATCTTCGCTGCGTTTGCCGCACACGCTAAGGAGCCGAGTTTTCGGATCGCCGAGCGCTTGAACCGACGCTTGCGCCAGATCGTAGCGCTTGATCTCCCGGCGAGGATCAAACGGGAACAGCACAAGCTTCGCTTGCAGTGGAAGTCCCAGACGCCGGCGGGCCTCGGCGCGATCCCGTGGTTTAAACATATCGAGATCGATCCCGCAGGGAATGACTTCTCCCGCAATGCGAGCCGAGATCCCTCTCGACACGACGATGACCGCGTCGGCGAAAGCGCAGACCGTTCTGCTGATCCACGGCTGGACGTAACCAACCAGAGCGTCGCTGCCGTGCAGGGTTACGACCAGAGGTGTTTTGTGGCGAAAAAGCGCGGGAAATCCTGAAAGACCATAGTGAGCGTGAACGATGTCATACGACGTGGCTCGCGTGCGGGAAAATACATCGATGCCCGAGGTGAGGTATTTCAGCCGCGCGCCATTGCTCTGGATGTGAAGAATGTCGATTTGGTGGCCGGCTTTCCGCAGCTGTTCCGCTTGCTGGCAAACGAACGCGCCCGATCCCGGATTGCGGTCGTCGGGGTACATGTTGGTGACGAACAGCACCTTCAAGCCTCTCCGAGAGGCACCATTGCCCGCAGTCCCCGCCGCGGCGAGGGTGCGAGGCTTCACGGCCGCGCTCTCGCCGGCGCCAAGCGAATCCATGATGCCGATATCTTGCCCGACCTTTTGCAAACTATGCATTTCTTAGTCGAGACCTGGCGGGCTCTTCCCTGAAACCACGACGGTTCTGCGATCGCATGGCACGCTCGTAGATCTCTACCGTCTTGTTGACCATGGTTTTCAGGGAGAAATTCTCTTCGATATGTTTTCTACCGGCCTCGCCCATTCTGCGAGCCTCATCCGGATCATCCAATAAGAAAGCAATGCGGTCGGCGAGCGCCTCCGGATCCTGAGGCGGCACCAGGAAGCCGGTTTTCCCCTCTAGAACGATTTCCCTTGATCCGGCGCAGTCCGAGGCGATAACGGGTTTGGCCATCACCATGTACTCCATGATGGAGTTCGAGATGCCTTCCGTGAAGGTGGAGAGAACGCCCACCGAGAACGAGCTTATGATCTTCTCCACATCTTTCCGACGACCCAGGAACTGAATCCGGCCGCCTGCGTCCCCCGCGAGTTCTTTCATGGCCGCGAGTGTTTCGCCGTCTCCTACGGTCATGAAGGTCACGTTCGGCCGGCTGTTCACGACGCGCCGGGCCGCCAGTAGAAAAGTTTTGAAGTCCTTATCCGGCCTGAATTCCGCGATCATTCCGACCTGATCGTGACCGTTTCCGTCGTGGCCGATAGAAGCAGCTGCGTCTTGGGCGCGCGATAGGTCGAGGCCGTTGTGAATGACGAAGTCCCTTGGCGACTCCGGTGAGAAACCCCTGCTGCGCAAGCCGGCGGTCGAGTTTGCGATGCGAAAATCGGACAGAGCCAATAGCGCGCGCTCGACCTTCCAGCGGGTGGTGGCGCTTTGGAAGCAGTTTCGAATCGATCCGTTGATCAGGGGTACGCCCATCAACTTCGCGGTAGGCAGCGCGTAGGCCGAACTCATCATGCAGTTGGTGTGAATGACGTCCGGCCTGAACTCTTTGGCTAAACGATAAAAGCCGTAAAGCACCCGCGGATCCCACCTGCTCTTGCGGAACAAATATTTCAGCGGGATTGACAGGGCGTGTACGTCAGGCTCGTAGAATTCGCCCTGGTCCATGCAGACGAGCAGAAGTTCCATGCCGCCGACCTGCTTCAGGCCCTTCAACAACTCGACGAGTTGGCGCTCCTTCCCCCCCAGGCGAAGGCTGTCGGTATAGTAAAGAACCCTCATAATCGCCTATTGCAAAACTAAAATGACAGGCTGATGGTTTGAGTTACGGCGGGCACGTTCAAGGCAAGCGCGCCGTTTTTTATGGAGCATACTGCTTCGGCCGTCAGCTCCTTGGCCGTGCCGTCGATTCTCCGCTCGATTCGCTTCGGCTTGGTATGGGCCGGTACGATCAGGGTGACGTCCGGCATGCCGTATTTATCCGTATCCAAAGAAGTTTGAATCTGGATGGTTCTCTTGTCTCCCTCCGTCCGGGACTGAAGAGACGTGCACTCGCGGGCCTCGCAATACGCAGCCAAATCACCCATGGTTGCGACCCAGACATTTCCGGTTTCGCGCTCGTGCTGGATGAGCTGCAGGATCTGCTGGAATTCCTTCTGGAAAACCGGGCGCGGATCGGAGGGATGAAACCATAGGTGGTAGGACAGGCCGTGTTGAAGGGCGTGGTCGATGAACAGTTCCGCTTTATTGCGGTAGTCGTATAGGTTCGGCGAACGCAGGTTCATGCTTTCATAGATATGATAGACCCCGGCGGAGGAACGCTCAGGATAGGAAAGCCGGACCTTGTCGTCCCGATGGCGGACGGCGATAATGCCCAGCCGCTGCAGCAGGTCGTGATAGGAGTGTCCCATGTGGTTGAAGGGATAGACCAGGGACCGCAATTTGAGGCGCAGCGGCGCCATCAGCGCTACGCACTGTCGCATCTCGCTCTCGACCAGTTCGGGGCCGGAAGTGTGCGCCGAGAAATCGATGTGGCTGAACGAGTGGGAGCCGATCTCGTGCGCGACCTTGGCTTTGAGGATTTGTTCGATCAGGTCGGGCGCGTACCAGAGAGGATCGCGTTGCAGGCTGGTGCAGGGATCGTGCTTGTACCAATCCCCCTGCCATAGCGGATTGGCCGGCGGACGCGGCATCTCGTAATGCGCATGCTTGCCTTCCCGCGTGCACGATGAGAGGAAAAGATGGCCGACTGTGGCCCAGGTGATGGGCACGCCGTACTCGTTCAACAAGTCGAGAATGTAAGGGACATTGTCGCGCTCAGCGCTGCCGAAGCGATCTCTTTGCTTCGCCGGCAGGCTGCGAAACGCCCAATTCAGCTCGAAATCCGCTGAAATGGAGACAGCTGCGGCGCACGCATTCCAGAACGGCGCGATCTCGACTCCGTCGAAAATCTTTTTTTGCGGAGCGGTTCCCGGCGCAAAGTTTCCCTTGAAGGAAAATATGGGCCGGAGAAATCGTTTCTGTTCAATCTTGATCAAGAAGCACTCCGTAGGTCGGGGCTGGGGTAATCTGCCGCGATTCCTTTCGGCAGCTCCGCACGCCGGCGCGCCAGATTCTTCAGAAATCCCCAAATCCCGCTGGCCTTCACCAGAAGTTCGTCGACGCTGGCGTCGTCGTTGATGCAAATTCGTTTCAGTTGAAACGGCGGGGTGGTCCGGGAATTAAAGCCGTGGTCCAAGGTCAGCGCGCAAGTGTAGCCGCTGGCCGCGGCCGCTGCAACTTCGCGGGAGGTGTAGTCCCCGTTGGGATAGGCGAGAGCATATATGGAAAGGCCGAATTTGTTAGTGAGTTCGGTTTTCGAATCGGAAATTTCAACCGCCGACCGCGAAGCCGAGCACTGTGGCAGGAGAGGATGGTAGACGGTGTGAGACTGGAAATCGATCCTCGGCTTCATCTCCTCAATTTCGCCGGCCGACATCGCCTGCCGGGTCGCCAGCTCGGCCGTCTCCGAAAAGCCCAGCCTGGCAAGGGTTTCGAGCCTGTCCTGGTCGGAAACAAGCTTGAGGGACTGCCGCTCGCCCTCGTTCATCCGGGTGTCAAACCAGTAGTGGCGGCGGGTGCCGACCAGGCCGCTGCAGAGAAATGAGGTGGGCCGGATTCCGTGCTTCTCGAAAATTGGTTTCAGCGCGTAATTGCTTTTGTGGCCATCATCGAAGGTGACGATCAACGGCTTCGGCGGAAGAGACTTGCGGGCGTCGGTCCTATACGCCACGTAGTCGACCAGGCGGATGATGTTGTACCTCCGGCGGAGGGCGGAAAAATGACGGTCCGCCGTTTCCGGGTCGATGCGGTGGTAGACGATAATGGTTACCCAGCGTCTCTGAAAAAATTCGCGGATCAAGAACGGCAGCGCCGACATCCTCAGAAGAAAGAAGACGATTCCTCGCGGCCCTCGGGATTGGGTGGTGGTTGCCATGAGTTTATCTCGTGACCAGTGCCGCGAGGTGGTGGCGTCCGAGAAGCCTGAAGCCGACCGATGCGGCCAGGAAAGCGGTGAATCCCAGCGCCGTGGGCACCAGGAAACGGATAAGCTTGGCGCTGAGCGACTCGGCCAGGAATTTTCCGCCAATGGTGTGACCGAGGGCGAAGGCGCACATGGTCAGAAGCATGACCAGCGCCATGCGCATCCCGAACTTCCTGAGACCCTTCCAGCCCAGCGGGCCAAAGGCGCGATGCAGCAGGGCGGACATGGTTACAGCCGTCATGATGGAGGCGAACGAGGAGGCGATGGCAAAGCCGTAGACGCCCATGGTCTTGCTTAAGAGCGCAATGGTTCCGAGATAGACGGCAAAGAAGATAATCACGCTGAACAGGGGCGTTTTGGTGTCGAACCGGGCGTAAAACGGAGTCTGCGTGATGCCGATAAGGCGGGCAAAAATCACGTATGGGGTGAGCAGCGCGATGAGCAGCGCGGTGTGCGCGGCGTCGGCCCCGGAGAACCGGCCACGCTCATACAACAACACGATCATGGGCTTGCCCGTAAAGATGAGCCAACAGGCGATAGGAAGCGCGATGAAAACGATCAGGCGGATCGCATCCAGCACGCTCTTTTTCATTTCGCCGAACTTTTTCTCGGAGGCGTAAACCGAGATCAGCGGGAGGGTGCTGGTCACGATCCCCCCGAGCAGCACCCCGGAGATGGCTTCCACGATTCGGCTGGCATAACGCAATACCGAAAGATTTCCCCCGCCGAGCAGCGAGGTCAGGAAGTTTTCGACGAACATCTTGCTCTCGCTCATTCCATGGCCGAGCAGAGGATGGCCAAAGGTTTTCACGATTCGGAGCACGCGCGGGTCCTGCGGGCGAAAGATCAAGCCGTAGGTCAGGCCATGAGTTCTTGCGGTAACCGCCAGGAGCATGAGCTGAAACACGCTACCGGCAAGGAATCCGAGCGCAACCGAATAGATTCCCAGTTGCTTGTGGTACCAGCTTACGAAGATGATTGCGGGAATGGTGGTGGACAATTTGCTGAGGGCGGGGACAAGGTAGCGGTGCCGCGAAAACAGGAACGATTGCAAAATCGGGGCCAGTCCCTGAAAGAAGGCGAGCCAAACCAGCATGAGGAAAAGACGAACGCCGAGGTGCAGGGCATGGGCTTGAAATCCCGGCGCCTGGAGGCGCATCAGAAGACGCGCGAATACGGAAAGCAACAAGACGATCGAACACAGAATCAGGGCAAACGTGCCAAGCAGTACCTTGACCAGATCGTAGCCGGCTTTATCGCCTTCGTCCTCGGAGCAACGGGTCAGGACCGGGATGAGGATTTTTGGGGTTTGCAGGTCGAGCGCGGAGGTGATGAGCAGGGGGATGGCCAGGCTGGCGAAAAGCGCGTCGGTTTCGGCTCCCAGGCCGAAATGCGCCAGGATGACTGCGTCGAGCACGGCGCCGCTGACGATGCCCAAACTCCGCCACACGGTAATGATGCCGGCGTTTCGGATGAGATATTTGCTGCTCATTTTATTCGGCGGAGTAGGCAAGCTCGGAGTTATGAATTACGGGCGAGTGCGCGGAAGCGGTGGGGAGCTGAAGAATCAGATCTTCGATTTCCGAACCGCCGCTCATTTTCGCAAGCACTGCGAACCGGTTGTCCTCGCCCAGTTCAAATATGGCCGCCCGGTTTACGCTTTCTTCATCGTGCGTTTGGCAAACTGCCAGGATGCCATTCGGGGTTAGATGTCGCCGAAGGTTTTGTAGGATCTTGGTCAAAGTATCGTCGTCGAAATAACCTCGGTTCAAGATATTGGCCGCCCGGATGGCGTGGAATTCCCCTTGCAGCCCCGATTGCGTCAGGATGTTCCCTTCGGCGATCGTCACCCGAGGGTGGTTCATCAGCCCGGGCGTCACTAGATGGATGGCTCGGGTCGTGGTCGGCATTCCGAGAATTCGCTGGACTTGTTCGAATTCCGATTCGCGGTATCTCCGCGCCCACAAAAACAACGCGTATTTCACCAGGGCCAGCGAAAAGAAGTGGCGCACGAGGTGGCGTTTTCGGGGAGGGTTGGACAGCCATTGCCCATCGATCTCGAACAGCAGCGGCCATTTGGTGCCGTCCAAAACGGCATGCAGCCGGTCGCCAAAGGAAACCAGCAGTCCGTCAATCGTGAGATCGATTCCGGTCATGTGGTAATCGATCCGGGCTGCTTCCAGCGAGTCCATCCACTCGAGCGTGCTCACGCCGGACGAGATGCCGACATCGAGCAGCCGCAGTGGACGGGAGGCGGGAAGATAATCTGCGACCCGCGTGTTTAAATCGTCCAGGCGGTGAGGGTAGGTCGTTTTGTAGACGCCGTTCTTCAGGCGCAGACAGTCGAAGAAGTTCCTCTGCAGCTCTGGCGAAGCCGCACCTGCTTCACCGGGGGGGACGAACAGGTTCGCCAAGAGGGACACTAGAGGCTCTCCTCAATGGGATCGACAATCGCGCCTGACGCGACCGCATCCTGATCGGGGGCGCTCCGGTCCACCGTGATTCTCGGCCTGGACCGCTGCATCTTCCGCCAGGACTTCGTGCTGGCGGTGATCCCCACGAAAAGAAAGGTCAACGAGTTAAGGGTTGGATTAAAGCGCAAATCGCCGGACATGGCTTCGATAATGCTCATTAGCACCAGCCCCAGGCTACAGAGGGCAAAGTTTTTCTCGAATTGATTTTCTGGGCCGAACGATCTCCAGACGCGAAAGCACTCCCGCAAGAGATATCCAAATAAGATCGCATACAACAGGACGCCGGGGAATCCCATGTCCGCGAACAGGCCCAGATAGGTATTGTGGTTGCCGTCGGTGAGGTCCTTGGTCAGCTCCTCAGCTTTGCCGTCAAAGTATCTGCTCCACATGGGCATGAAGTTTCCGTAACCAACGCCGGTGAGAGGGTTGGCCATCCCCATGTGGTAGGTAGTCAGGTTGTTTGAGATGCGATACTCGATCGTGTTTTGCCGTTTCGAGAACAGCGTTGCCTGGTGGAAGGAAAACTTGCTGCCGGCTCCGGCAAAGTAAGCCAGCACAACGAGGAGAATGGCGAGCCGGGATTGAATTCCGAATTTTCCTCCAAATGCGGCGGTGAGGAGAAGCATGGTGGCGAAGCAGATCCAGGGTCCGCGGGTGAGGGTAAAGTAAATTCCCATGGTGACCAGCAATATGAGGCCCCAAAGCAAGACCTTGGAAAATTTCCTCGCGAAGGGCATGATGAGGCAGATCGCCAGATAAACCACGACCAACCATTCCCCCATCGGGTTAGAACCCACCATAGGTCCGCGGGACCGCCCAAATTGAATGCCAACGTGCGGATTGACGATATAGCTGGGCCAAACGAGAGCGTCTCTCCCAAAGTGTTCGAAGCTCGCCGTAAAGGCCAGATACACGCCGATGGCAACCATAGCCCGCAACAGCCAGACGGTTTTGGCGGGGCTGTAGCGGCTGCCTTTTGCGAACAGATACAGACCGAAGGGAAAAACGATGAGATTGAACAACGTGGTCAGCCATTTAAATTGATCCGAGCCGCCGTCCGGGTTGGTCACGCAATAGGAGACCGTACACAACAGCGCGAACAGGACCATGCAAATTTCGATTCCGGTCCAGGAAAACCGCAGCTTGCCCTTTTGGGCTGCCGCAGCGGAGGAAAGGCAGAGGAGGGCAAAGCAAATGCGGTCCGGCGTGACGGACGTGAACCAGTGAAGCGCATGGTAATCGAACATCTGAAAAAAAAGGAATGATGCAATTAAGCCGGCCGGCAGCAGCATTCCCTTGAAGCTTCTTGACCGCAGCGGTTGTGCTAGGCCCAATGAACCGACCTCGGCGGATCTGCTTTCTTGCGTCCAATCCGCGGTCGATATTTCGGAGATGTTTGACTGCCTCATAGTACTGTTCTGATGAACCGGGAGAGTAACGTGCGCCAACTCGGCAAGCCTGCGAGGCGCTAATGTCGAAATGGAATGTAAGAAGAGGAAAGTCAGCGCCTGGAAATCCAGGCGCTGTGTTTTTCCGCGGAGTTTAGGTGGTTCGATCCACCGAATGTCAAAATGGGATGAGTTCAGTTGACGACGGCTGTAACGCCGGTCGGCGCCTGTGGCGGTCCCCCTGCCGTGCTTTCGGCGATGCCGCCCAAGTCCCAAGGCACGTTCCGGGTGTCATCGAGAAAGTCCGGGAAAGGCGGAGAGATGGTCGTCCCTGCCGCAATCGCCGGTGAATTGCTTTGCAGGCCGAAATTAGTGGCGACATACGGAGTTCCGGAGGAAACGAATTGCGGATTCGCGCACAGGGAATGCGGCTCAGAACCGGTTATGCCGGAGCAACTGGTCGATCCCCCGTAGGAGATCGGCGAGGACGTCGTGTTGTAGTACGCGTTGTAATCGTGGGCCACGAGCGTGCCGCCGGCGGCGTTCAGGCCGTTGCCCCCGCAAGTTGACACGATATTGTTTTGCACCGTCGCGATGCCGCTCTGGTTTCCCGAGTCAATGGCAATACAGGAATCTCCAGTATTCTGCCCAGTGTTATAGATAGAGTTGTTGTAGAGATTGATCGACTGCCAAGCCTGGTTGGCTCCGCTATTTGGGCCGAATACTTCAATCCCCGAATTACGGCCAACGCCGTTGTTGACGTTCACGATGATGCTGTTTTGGATCGTAAGGCTCGACCTGCCGATCGAGTTGTTCCACCCCATTTGCGGCGCAATGGCCACGGTTGCCGGGGCTTCCACATAGTTGCCATCGAACAGTCCGCCGGATTCGAGATTGATTCCCGGGCCGATGGCGTTGGGAGAGAATCCCGCTTTGGTGGCTCGGATCGTATTGCCGCGCACCGTCAGGTTGCTGTGCCCGTCTTTGATGTTTATCCCAACGTTTTCCACTCCGCCGGCGTCGGCGCAGGACTCCATCGTGTTGTATTGAATGACGTGATTCGCTCCTGTGGGGCAGGCGGTTCCGCAGGCCAGCTTTTCGCTGCTGTACTCGGAACTCGGGTAACCTGGCGGGTCAGGCGTGCTGGCGCCGTCGTAAAAACAGTCCTCATAGGTGTCGTGGAAATAGTTGTACTGCACGGTTACGTTGTCCGGTCCGCTGGTGCCGTTACACGGCCCGCTGTTGGCGGGGCCCACGTAAACGCCGGGGCCGTAGGTTCCGCCGGGAACGGCCGAAGCTTCGACATACTGTACGGTCAGATCGTGCATGTACGTGAGATTGGCTATCTGGCCTTCGCTCCGCACTAACTTGAAGCCCTGGATGGTAATGTAGCCTTCGCAATTTGACGCCGAGGAAGTGCTCGTCATCGGAATTGTGACTCCGGTCCCGGTCGCGCCAATCTGGAATTTGCTGGCCGTGTACCAGGTGCAGGTAAGCGTTGTCGCGCCAGATTGCCAGCACGGAGTGGTCGTGACGTTCGACGCCCACGAAGGAGACGCAGTGTTCGTGTTGTACTGGCTGATGCCGTCGAGCGTCAGCAGGTTCGTGCTCTTATCCGTCCGATTGATGGAGAGTGGAACCGTAGACACTTCGTTAGTGTTCGAAGACGGCTGCCGAGCGGAAAAGTAAACCGTGACTGGGCCGCTGGCAAGAGCGTTGTTAATCGCGGTCCACGCGCCGTTGTCGTTGAGAGACTGCCATGGGTTGGAGGCGCTGCCGGTTCGAGAGGAGCCGGCAAAATTGGCATCCACGTAAAAACTGGTCGTCGACGACGTCGCCGCCTGACAGATGCCAGCCTCAATACAAAGCATGAAAAAGAACACCCAAACCGTTCTGGCGAGGTTTGTATTTCTCACTAGTTTCACCTTCACTCATAAGGTCGCTCGGCCTGTGAAAGGGGGGAGCAGTTACCGAGATCAACTTTAGGAGTGACTACCAAAGCCGTCCAGATTCCACTAGGACATGCCCCGGAACGCCGGTCAACTGATACCTAAGGACGATGACCAGCGGCTGAGGAAAGGCGAAATACAAACATTTGCAGACTGCTGATTTGAAAAAGGGACTTGCCGCCGGAGCGCGGCTAACTGGGCGTCCCGCTTTGATACTCGGATTACCATTCCGGAACGCGGGCCCGAGCTGATTAGTCTCCAAGTCCGTGGTTAAGTCCGCGCTGATGAGCCCACGGGGTCAAGACCCGCTTGGGCGGAGGGAACCGATCGGTCGCGAGACTCTGTCTGGCCCACATCGTAGCCCTGCTCGATGAGTCGGACCGCCATAACCTCCTGCAAGATTGCCTGCTGCCCTTCGGTTAATTCGGTCTGCCACTTGCGGTTTTCGCTCTCCACAAAAAACCGCTTGACTCGGGCCTCGAAGGCCGAATCCCAAGCCAGCTCGCAATGTTCGGCAATCTCCTGCACCTGCCGGCTCGGGTCGGCACAAAATGCTTCATATTTGACCTCGAGGATATCGATGTGAGGATAGTTTCGCCTGAGCTCGGCCATTTGGTCGAGGTGAGCCTTCCACTCGATGCCCGCCAAGGCGAAAAACGAGTATTGATAGCGTTCCCATTCCTGCTGGTAGTGGGCCGGCATTTTTTCCGGCCAAAGGCTGAGTCCACGCCATCCCTGCCAGCCCACCCAGAACGGCGTCCTCATGCGAGAGTGGGCTACCGCCCGTCCGTCCCTGGTCACGTGAATAAACTTTGCGTCGGGAAAAATGGCGTGCAGGAAACTGATACGCGGACATCCTGTGATCTTGATAAGCAAGCGGTTCCGCTTCGGCGTCAGCAGCTGAGCGAATGCTCGCCGCATCGACTTGGCCGTCCGCAGATCCGCATCCGAAGCCACGAGATCGCGACAGGGGATAAAGAACCCGCGATAATAGAAGTCCCAGAATTCATAGTTTTCGAGAGGGACGAACCGTCGTTTGAGATAAATGTTGACGAGCGGGATGTCGATCGCGCGCATCAACCATCGGTTGAGGTAGAGATGGTCAGGGAATTTGGCGCACAGCAGCGACAACCAATTGGCGTTCGGATGAGTGGAAAGCAGGGTATGAATAATTGTCGTGCCGCTTCGGCCCAGGCCGGTGATGAAAATGGGCCGGTCGACAGGCGTGAAGGCCTCCGCCCGCACCGACCGCACTCTTGCCTGCGTGCTCGGCTTGGTATTAATTCCCAGTGACATAATTTATGTTCAAGACCACGCTAACAGATCCTGGAAGACGGCGAGCGATCGCGTCGCGGCCTCAAGCTTCCGCTCGCGCCAGGGGTACGACCGGCGCTTGGGTCGACCTTGCCGCAAGCGCCGCGAAACGCGCCATCTCCTCGGCGACCCGCGCCTGCTGCTCCACGGTAAGCTGCGGGAACATGGGCAGCGAGACGATTTCCGCGGCGATTTTCTCGGTGACGGGGAAGTCCCCTTTGCGGTAGCCCATGGCAGCGTAGGCTTTTTGCTGGTGCAGCGGAATCGGATAGTGTATTCCGGTGCCGATGCTTGCCTGCTTCAGATGTTCCATAAAGCCTTCGCGATCAGTGGTGCGGATGACGTAGAGGTGATAGACGGCGCGGGAGTTCTGCGGCTCAAAGGGCAGAATCACATCCGACGATTTGAGCAGGCGGTTGTATTCCGCAGCGCGTTCGCGGCGCTGGGCGTTCCACTTTGCCAGATGCGGCAGTTTTGCGTGCAGCAGGCCAGCCTGAATCGCGTCCAGCCGGCCGTTGTAGCCTTCGATGTCATGATAATACTTTTGCGCCTGGCCGTGATCCCGGAGCATCTTCATGGTCTTGGCGATGCCGGCGTCGTTCGTAGTAGCTGCTCCTGCTTCACCGCACGCGCCCAGGTTTTTCCCGGGATAAAAGCTGAATGCCGCGGCTCGTCCCATCGATCCCGCCTTCATCCAGCGGTTTTGTTTTCGTGAGAAATACTCGGCGCCGTGAGCCTGGCAGGCGTCTTCAATCACGACCAGATGGTAGCGCTCAGCCAGCTCTAGGATGGCATCCATGTCGGCCATTTGCCCGTACAGATGGACCGGAACCACGGCAGTGACCGGGCGGCCGCTGCGGCGGCTCACCAGCGTGCCGGCATCGTCGACGGTGCACTCTGTCTCCAGATACTCTTTGAGTTTTACCGGATCCATGTTGTACGTCTGTTCATCGATGTCCACAAACTCGGGCAACGCTCCGGCTTGCGAAATCGCTTCGGTGGTGGCGATGAAAGTATGCGGCACGGTGACCACAACATCGCCGGGCTTCACTCCGCTGGCCATGAGGGCAAAGCGCAAAGCGTCTGTACCGCTGCTGACCGCGACCGAATGGCGGACATCGCAGAAGGCTGCGAATGCCTTCTCAAATTCTTCGACCATGGGGCCGCCAATGAATCCCGCGGTCCGTAAGGCTTTGCGAAAAACGTCGGTCAACTCCTGCTCCAGTTCAACGTGAGGAGTGACCAGATCAAGAAAAGGAATGCTATTAGGCTTGCTATGAGAAACGCTCACTTTGTGGCCTCCACAGCCTGTTCGATGTAACGCAAGACTTTCGCCGGATTGCCGGCCACGATGCTGTTGGGGGGAACGTCTTTGGTGACCACGCTGCCTGCTCCCACAATGGCGTTTTCACCGATGCTGAGGTTGGAGAGAATCGTGGCTCCAGAGCCAATCGACGCTCCCCTCCTGACTACGGTTCGCTCGACCTTCCAGTCGGCTTCGGTTTGCAGATTTCCGCCGGCGGCAGTGGCCCTTGGATAGCTGTCGTTGATGAACATCACGCCGTGGCCGATGAAGACGTTGTCCTCGATGGTGACTCCCTCGCAGATAAACGTGTGGCTCGAGATCTTGCAACGCTTGCCTACACTGGCGTTCTTTTGGATCTCGACGAAAGCGCCAATCTTCGATTGATCGCCGATTTCGCAACCGTAGAGGTTGATGAACTTGGAGAGCTTTACATCGCGTCCAAGCTTCACGCCCGGCGCGATGCATACATAGTCGTTCATGAATTGAATGACTCCCGGTCTGCAGGTTGGCGTTTCAAAGGACAAGGGTTAGGAGGAGCCGCTCAATCGGCGCTTGCAGTTCGCCGCTCCGATTCGTAGTGCCAGGCTGACGGGCTGATCCCCGTGCTCTTGATGGGGAGTGCGCGCGAGTCCAATGTGCCTAACTGGAATTCCCTATGTGCGATATCGAGTGCTGCCTTGAAGTCTGGCTTCGACACGACGAAGGAAACACTGCACTCGGACGAACCTTGCGCGGCCGCGATAATGTCCACGCCCTCCCGGTCGAGCGCGCCGAAGGCGCGCTCGAAAACCCCGGGGTGCGTTATGTTCTGGCCCACCACGGTGACCATCGCGACCGTGAGATCAAGGGTGATGTGTTCTGCTTTTCTGAGGGCCAGTTCCGGCGCGAATTCACGGCGCAGCGCCTCGACCGTTTGTTTGGCGAGCGCCGGAGAAAGAACCACGTGAATATCGTTTTGCGAAGACGATTGTGAAATCAGAAGTAGATTGGCCCTTACTGCCGCGGTGGCAGCGAAGGTGCGTCCCAAAACATCGGGCACTCCCACAATTTCCGGACCACCCAGGGTGATCAATGCGACATCGCCGATCGCGGTAAGCCCCTTGACTGCTCCGCCATTCTGAGGCCCCGCGGGCGTGATTTTCGTGCCCGCCCGTTGGGGCGCGAATGTGTTGCGTATCCAGAGTGGGATGCCGCATTGCGTCACTGCGGCAATCGTTTTCGGATGGAGGATCTTGGCGCCAAAGTGCGCCAGCTCCGCTGCCTCGCGATACGAGATTTCGGGGATCGTGGACGCGTCCGGCACCAGGCGGGGATCGGCGGTCATCAAGCCGTCCACGTCGGTCCAGATGGTCACATCGTCGGCGTCGAGAGCAGCGCCCAGGATGGTCGCAGAGTAATCCGAGCCACCGCGCCCGAGAGTCGTGAGCACGCCTTCCGCAGTGGCGCCGATGAAGCCGGTCACCACGGGAACGGCTCCTTCTTGCAGGAGTGGACGGAGGCGCGTTTCGCAGCGTTCCCGAGTTACATCCATATGTGGATCTGCGGAGCCATGGCACGAGTCGGTCTGGATGAGCTCCGTGGCCTCGATGGCCTCACTCGCCACTCCGCATTCCGTCAGCGCCGCCGCGACGAGAGGAGCAGAGAGACGCTCGCCGAGGCCGGATATGGAATCGAGGGCATGTGGCGTCAGTTCTTGCAAGCGCATCGTATCCTGACAAAACTGTTCGCCTTCCTGGAGTAACGCATTCATTGTGCGGGCGATGAGACTTCGCCGGGCAGCCGAATGGATCAATGCCTTGAGCACCGCGTCGTGCCGTCTGCGCAGTTGCTCAAAAATCCGCGCGACCGGCGTGCAGTCTCCCGCCGCCGATTGCGTAGCCTCGATCAGTTTGTTGGTCACGCCGCTCATTGCAGAGACGACCACCACCAGGCCGCTCGCGCGCGCAGCGCCGCGAATGATTTCGACGACTTTCTCGATTGAGGACGCGTCACCCACTGACGTCCCACCAAACTTCATGATTCGAAGTGGCGTTTTCATAGTCGTTGCAGGTTGCCTATTCATATGGGGCGTTACTTGCCTCCCCAATCCAGCCCTACGGCGTGGCCTTTGCTGGAGCGGTTATGGGCTTGGGGGAACGGGCCGCCGCAGAAGCATGTTTCCGGTTAGACCGGGAATACCAGGCGCTCTGTTTCCGACGGTTGCTGACGCAATCGCGAACCAACTCGGGTTCTTCCCAGGGAATATCGTGATAAGCCGAACGCAAGAACGGGCTCTCGGGATCCCTGATCCATTCTTGCGGGAATAGGGCGATCGTGTCCTTCTCGGTAACTTTCGGCGCTGGTTGCACGGCTCTTTCGGACAACGCGGCGTACAAGGCTGCAGGAAGGTCGTGTCCAGATCCCAAGCTCAAGTGTCCAACTTGAGTAGATCGGGGATTCATTTCGACGAGGTACGCTTTTTCGGTGTCTGCCTCGAGCATGAAATCAAATCCGTAGAAGCCGGAAAGACCGAGGCGGCGGACCATCCCCTCGACCGCAGCTGACATTTCAGCATTCTCGATCAGGCGCACCACAGTGGCGTGCCCGGCCGAGCTTGCCTTGTTGACCACCTCAAAATGGAGGCTCGCGAGGATGGAGCCCTTCCAGCAAACAATGGTGCTGGTTGCTTCGCGCCCGGCGACAAACGCCTGGGCATTGACCACGGGCCTGCGCCGCAGTATCGACGGCCAGACCAGCGTCTTATCGTGGTCGACCACGGCCCTCTTCGCAGCCCTGGCCAGCAATGGAGGAGCTTGCAGTTCCTTAAAGCAGCGTTCGGCCTCGTTCAGCGTGTGCGCGATCCTTACGCCATCGCCGCCCGAAGTGCCGTCCGCCTTGAGAACCGTTGGAAGGCCCATGCGGGCAACCCATATTCTGAGGTCATCGGTGTTCCGGATGACTTGAGTTGGAGGGACACGCAGGCCCTCCTGATGGGCCAAATCCATGAAAACAGCTCTTGCGTTCACGACCGGGAAACTTTCCGGTGCACCGAGCGAACGCTCAATCAGGGCACAAATCGGAGATTCAGCCTTCCCGTTACGCCGTTCCTGGGCATGGAGACGATGCAGATGCCGAGTGGCGAGGTCATCCCCCGAGACAATGAGATCGGGTTGGGTGATCGCGATGGCACGAGCGAACGAGATCAATGGCGCCAGACCATAGTAAACGTGAGCTTGACGAACGGAGCTCGTCCTGCGGAGGGGATGGGGCTTGGGGCACACCGCCTCCAACTTGCACCCTGCTCTCGCCAGGGCCATCGCCAGCCGCGCAGTGGGGTACCAGCAAGACGTCGTAGCTACCAGGACAGTTGGTTTCACCGTTGTCCGAACCTTCCGGCCCCGCCGCTTGGAGTTGCACTTTGTGTTCTTGTCATGGATTTCGTGTTGAAGCTGTCTATCAAGCTGGACATTTTGGAGGAAAACGAATCGAGCGGAATCAGAGGTAGACCAATTCTCCCCGCTTGGAAATCGACTGGTTGGCTGCCTCTAGCATCCTGACCACACGAAGGCCAGCCTCGCCGTCGTTTACGGGGGTTTCATCCTTGGCGATGCATTCGACAAAGTAGGCCAATTCCCGGGTCAGCGCTTCCACCTGTTCGATCTGTGGCGCCCACATATCACCCGAGCGATAATTCACCAGCAAGTTGTACAAGCCCTCGCGGCTGGTGACGTTTACACCCTTGTCGTAAATCTTGATCTTCTCGTCGGCCTCAAGATCGTTCCACACCAGCATCTTCTTTTCGCCGCCGATCAGGGTCGTACGAACCTTCACTGGCGACAGCCAGTTCACGTTGATGTGGGCAATCACTTTGTCGGGGAAATACAGGGTAATGAAGGCGACGTCTTCGTGTCCGTTGAGATGAGTCTGGCCGGTCGCGGAAATGGCTTCGGGAGTCTGCTGGAGCAGGTGATCGATGATGGACAGGTCGTGCGGGGCAAGATCCCAGACGACATTTACATCGTGCTGAAACAGCCCGAGATTCACGCGGGTGGAATCGTAGTAATACAGCTTGCCGAGTGCGCCGTCTTGCAGCAGCTGCTTGATCTTCTGGACCGCACCGGTGAACAAGAAGGTGTGGTCCACCATAATTTTCAGATTCTTCCGCGCCGCCAGATCAATCAATTCCTGCGCCTGGGCCGCGTTGCTGGTGAAGGGTTTCTCGACGAAGATGTGCTTGCCATTCTGCAGGGCCGCTTTGGCCAGTTCATAGTGCGTCCAGACCGGGGTCACCACCGCGATGGCGTCGATTTCGGGCGAGGACATCAACTCCGCCGCATCGTCCGTTACCCGCACGTCAGGATAGGCTTTTGCGACTTTCCGTCGTGACGCCGCGCTCTTGTCGCACACCGCCACCACTTCCGCTTCATCCAGGCGGTCGAGGTTCCGGACCACGTTCGGCCCCCAGTACCCGTACCCCACAACCCCAAACTTCACCATAACTTCACTCCCTTGCCCTTCGACTGCGTTCGCATTCCGAGGTTTAGCGAGACTTGTGATCATTTTCGGTAGAGACCGTAAAGAGGGAGGGAGGGAAAATTTGTCTAGTGCGCGCCTTCACCAAGCACTACGGCCCCAGGCGTTCGCCACAGGATCTTGATGTCCATCCACGGAGACCAGGTGCGGGCGTACTTCAGGTCGAGGCGAACCATGTCATCGAACTTCACCCGGCTGCGTCCGTTGACTTGCCACAGTCCGGTAATCCCGGGCTTGGCTTCGAGCAGCCGGCGGCGATGCCAAATGTCGTAGGCCTCCACCTCGTAGGGAACCGGGGGGCGTGGCCCGACTAACGACATCTCTCCCGTCAGCACGTTGAGGAACTGGGGAAGTTCATCCAGGCTGGTTTTTCGCAGGAAGGCTCCGACGCGAGTGATGCGCGAATCCTTGGTCAGCTTGTAAACGCCTTGACCTTTCCCGTTGGATGGCTGCTTGTCCGCTTTGCCGGCGATCAGCTGTTGAACGTACTGTTTATGGACCGCGGCATCATTGTTCACGTACATCGAGCGGAATTTCAGGAAAACAAACGAGCTGCCATGCTGTCCGATGCGGCGTTGCCGAAAAAAAACCGGCCCTTTTGACGTCGCTCTGACGGCGCATGCAATGATCAGAAAAACGGGCGAGAAAACCGCGAGCGCCAGCAGACTGCCCAGGATGTCCATCATCCGCTTCATTACGCGGAATAATTTTCTGGCATCCTCCCGCTGGGACAAATCTGGATATAGCGTAGGGTTGCTCGACCGCTGCTGATCTTCGTGATCCCAATCCTCCGGAAAAACGTGGAATGAGAGACTAAGCCTGTTGAATTGCTCAAGGGTCAGATTGCTGCGCAGCGTTTCAGTAACCCTGGCAATGATGGGAGCTACAATCGCGCTGCCATCCCCGGTGGCGATTTCGATGAACATGACTCCCACTACACTGTCGTTCGTGTACCATCCGGCAACGTCGGTATCTCGCGTAGTCAGCAAAAGCGCTGACAGAATCTTCCCTAGGATCCTCCCATTTTTCTCGGATAGAGGGTGGTCACCCATATCGAGGAGCAGCAGCATGAAGGGTTTCCGCGAGCGTTCGCTTCTCTTTCTTTCGAGAGCGATCGTCCGCCGAAAAGCTTCCGCCTTTAGGATAGTGCGGTCCCCGAGCGAGGAGGCTTCAGAGAGCGGGCTAAGAGCTATACCGTTACTTTCAGAGCGTCGTGGGTTCACGATTCCCTCCGCTTGATCAGCTTGCCCCGTGAATAGAGTCAAGTGACCTACTGAGTGCTAATGATTGATGGGGAAGTGCAGAACCAGAACACGTCGGCCGCTTCAGGCCGTTTTATTCCTTGGATTGGTCAACTGCCGAGGAACTGTAGCGTTGATAATAGTCGGTGTGCGATGCATTTGAGCTGCTGTTCACCAGCGCTCCCAGCAGCTTCGACTTTTCGAGCGCTTCCAGGCCACGCCGCAGTTGCTGTTTCTCTGTCGTACCTTTTCGCGTGACCAGCAAAGTTCCGTCCGCCAACCGGGACCAGATGCTCGCGTCCGCCAGCGGCAGCACCGGCGGAGAATCAATGACGATCCAGTCGAACCACGCCTCCAACTGTTCCATCAAGGGCGATAGCCTACCCGATTGCATCAACTCCAGAGGGTTTTGCGGCGCTGCGCCGGCTGGCAGAACCCACAGTCCCAGACTTTCCAGGCGGTAAATGTTGATGCCTTCGGTTTGTCCAGCGAGCCACTCGCACAGGCCCGGAATCTTGCCTAAACCGAATTGCGCCGCCACGGTCGGCCGCCGCAGATCACCCTCCAGGAGCAACGTTTTCTGCTTTTTTCTCCGAGCCAGCGTACAAGCGAGGTTGGCCGCGACCGTGCTTTTGCCCTCCTGCGGAATGGTGCTGGTGATGAGAATCTTTTTCAGCGGGCGGCTCTGTCGAAGTTGACGCAAACGGACTGCGAGAAAACGAAATTTTTCCGCGCCCAGGCTTTCCTCTTTGCCCACGGCGACCAGGCGGTTTTCCGGCGGGAGGAGGACGGGCAACACGGGGCACCGCTCCAGATCCTTGAAGGAAGAGGACGGATTCGCATCGAATGAATCCGCACTGGCGGGCGGCTCAACCATCGCACCGGCCTCGCGCATCTTCTGTTCGGCGGCTTGCAGCAGTTCGGTAGCCAGGGAGAACGTGGGACTATCGGCCCCGGAACTCTCCGACTCCGACCTCTGTAATGCGTCAAATATATGGCTCATGATTTATATCGCTTATGGTTCCGGGACGCGCAGCCGCACCCGCGTACTCAGTTCTTCTTCCCGCGCTTGCTCGGCCTGCAGGCGGGCGTATAGATCGAGCAGCGTCCGGGCTGCTTTCCGCATATCGAGTTCGTCAGCCGTTTTCTTTTGTTCCAGCTGGGGGGTTTGCACCCCAAGCCGGAAGTCGACCGCGATATCGTCGATGATGTCCGGGCTCACACTCCGCATTTGCCTGGCGTAAGCCGCGATCAGCGCGTTTTCGCAGATGGTGTTGATCAATCGCGGCAGCCCTTGGGAGTGCTGATACACCGCGGCGATGGTCTCCGGCGGGAACAGTGCCGTGTGATAGGGACAGCCCGCAAGATACAGCCGGCGCTGGATATATCCCTTGGTCTCCTCCGAATTCAAGGGTACAAGACGGGAGCGAAGCGCAATTCTCTGCTTCAACTGTCGCAGACCAGGGGAGTCGAGTTTGTCATCCAGTTCGGGCTGCCCGGCCAGAAGAATCTGCAACAACTTCTGGTCCGCAGTCTCAAGATTGGTCAAGAGCCGGATTTCTTCCAGAATCTCAGCCGAAAGGTGGTGAGCTTCGTCGACCACCAGAACCGTCGTCAGTTTTTTCTGGCTGCGGGAGACGACGTAATGTGCAATCTGGAGCAGAAGTTCACCCTTGTTCTTGCCGGTGCCGGGAAGTCCCAGATCGCTGACGATGTACTGCAAGAATTCGACGGGGGACAGACGGCCGTTAAAGATGTACGCGTAGGCAACATCTTTACTCTGCTTCAGCGATTGCAGCAGGCAGCGGAGCAGAAGAGTCTTGCCGGTTCCCACCTCTCCGGTTAAGACCACGAACCCTTTGTGCCGTCTGACACCATAGTAGAGAGCGGCCAAGGCTTCGTTGTGCCTCCCGGTCGCAAACAGGAACGAAGGATCGGGAGTAATCTCAAACGGACTGCGCTTCAAGCTGTAAAAGGCTTTGTACATGTGAATATTGTTAGCCGCGCAAGTAACTGAAGGCAGACCCCAGCAAAATCGTAACAGATACGAAAACTGCTGTCGCCCAGCCCAGCCATAACCGCCGGCGCTCGTTTTGTTCGTCGGCTGCGGCCGCAATGGGGGGGATTTCCGAGATCACCGCGACCGGCAACAGCTTCTGCAATTCCTTTTCGTCGTAAATCCGGTCATCCATCATTTCGAAGGCCCCGGCCACCACAACGCCCAGCGCCAATCCGATCCCCAGCCCAATGCCACAGAACTTCAGACGATTGGGAAATTCGGGTTTGGTCGGCAGGCTCGGAGCATCGATGACGTGGAAGCGTTCCCCCTGTTGAAGCAACTCCATGCTCGTGGCCATGGACGATTCGTTTTTCTTCTTCAGCAAATCGTCGTAGTTCGCCTTGGACTGTTCGTACCCGCGCGTCAGATCGGAGAGTTGCTGCTCCCGTACCGGCTCCTGGTTCAGCCGCGCCTGATAGTCAACAACCTTGGTCTTTAAGTCTGCCACCGCACGCTCACGATTGGCAATCTCGACTCGGTTGGCTTGGAGCTGCCCCTGCAACTGGACCATGGGGGACGACGGATCCCTCATGTCTGCCGCTTCTGGAGCCGTGGCCGCCGCATTGGGATCAGCCTGGGCACTCGAGGCCTTAGCCTTCAGATCGGCGGCGATCTGGTCCCTCATCTTTTCCGTTTTGGCGATCCGCTCCTTGAGCTTGCGAACGTCGGGATGGCGATCCGTGTAATGCGAGCTGAGATCCGCCAGTTGAGCCCTGAGCTTGTCCAACTCTTCGTCCAGCGCAGGCAATCCCATAGGCGCCCCGCCCTCGCTCGTTGGCGAAACTCTTAGCGAACGATACTGATTCACCAATGTTTCCAGGTAGACGCGCTGTTGTTTGGACGTATTGAGCGCGTCTTCTTCGGTTCGCAACTGGGACTGCAGGCCCGCCAGAATTTGCAGGTTGCTCCCTACTTGTGCCGGCAGCTCCCCTACGTGTTGTCCTTTGAACTCACGAATCTTCGCTTCCTGGTCCGACAGGGTTTTCCGGGCGGACTCCAATTGGCCTTCGAGAAACTGTGTGGTGTCTTCCGACTGCTGCTGGCGCGCTTCCAGATTCTCGTTGATGAACAAATTCGTGAGTTCGCTGGTAATCTGTTGGGCCATCCGGGGATCGCGCGACGAGTAGGAGACGTTGAACGCGGTGATTTGATTGCGCGCATCGCGCACGAGCTCGATGTCGATATCTTTGCGCATGAGCTCAACCTTTTGGTCGGGCGATGGCTGGGAGTGTGGGGCCGCATAAAGATTGAATTGGTCAATGATATGCAACAGCCGTGTCCGGCTGAGAATCTGCTGGGTGATGCTCTGCATCCGCTCTTGCAAGTCATCGTTCACGTTGGGCGTGACATAATCCTTCGGCATGGTGGGTTGCTCCACCAGAATCAGCGTGCTCGATAGGTAGCGCGGCGGGAGCATCCAGCTCGCTCCCCACACGACTGCCCAACCCAGGAAGAGCGGTATCAAAAACTGCATGTGGCGGCGGCGCACAACGCCCAGGTAATGCTGAAGGTCAAGGCCTTCCGAACTTTTCTCTTCGAGATCGTCAACCATAGATTATCTTCCCAGCGGTCTGAAGAACTGATAGGAAATCGAAACGAATTCGCGATTGGTGTTGGGAGTCGCGGCCAGGACGGCAACCGTGCTGTAATCCTGGTGAAGGCGCGTGTATCCCAGCTGCAGATACAGGTGCTGGCCAAACTGCTGCTGCAACGATGCCGTTCCCGAGACCGTGTGTCCGTTGTTGCCGGTCAGGGGCGTCGCGGATAAAAGGTCGTTTTGAGCATACCCGCCCGCCACCGATGCGCTCAGCGTACGCGAAACTTGTTGCCGTATCGAAGCGGTGGCGCTATCCATTTTCACGGCTCCGACCAACCCGCCGCCGCTTGCGATCAGGTGCGCGTAGCTGATGGCCAGGCTGCTCAGGCGTCCCTGCCAGCTCAAGCTGCCTCCAGCCGCCGGATTCCAGCTTCGGGATGCCGGCGATGGGCAGGGCGGAACCCCGTTGCTCGGGCACGCGGTTGCGGCAAACTGCGGGCCGCTGTCTGCGTATTGCGGGCCTCCAAAGACGGAAATGGAGAACCTCGACGTGGGATACAGCGTGTAGAAAAGAAGCAGCGCGTCGGTCTGCGTCTGGTTTGTTCCCGGCGCCGGATACGAAAGCAGCCGTTGGTACTGGTAGGCCGCGCCGATGTAGTGCCGCTTTGCGATTCGAAGCGAATAGAACGCCGATCCGCTCTGCGAGCTCGAATCAAAAAGGCCGGGGACCTCGGCTTGGTTCGGATAGTGCAAATTCGTAAACGCTCCACTGGCCCCGACCAAGCCGTTCGCGGCAAATTGATAGGCGATGCCCACATTCCCGGAATTGCTGAGACGGTCGGCAACCGGCGCAATCACCGAAAAATTAGCCTCCTGCGCGCCGCCGGACACGGCCGCCGCCGACGCCAAATCCGGCTGGTTAAACACGTTTGAGCTTTTCTGGAAGCCGTCCCGCGCGCTGAAAGTTACGTGCGGGCTCAGGCGGTACTGGAAATTGATCGACGCGTTCTGGTCCGCCTCGTTCAAGGAACTCTCCCGTTGATAGAAGGTGAACCCGGGCGCGTAGGTCAAACCCAAGTGCAGCCGCGAGGTGGTCTCGTCCAGCGCTATGAAAGGCGCTACCGAGTAACTCACATCGCTCACGGGAGAGCCGTTGACCGGCCCTACCACGTTATCCGTGTATGCCGTGGTGAATGCCAATCCCCCGCGGAGGTAGTTCGAGCGCTCTTCGGAAGTAAGCACAGTTGGGTACGATTGGCCGCTTACGGGAGGCGGAGTCAGCATGCGATCTATATCGTCATTGGTGGAGACGTCACCTGTCGAGCCGGCCGCCGCCGGTACCGGGGCAGGAAGTTGTTGAGCCTGCGACCCAGCCGGCACGCTGGCCAGCAAGACCAATCCCAACCATACGGAAGCGATAATTCTCATTGTCACGGAACGATAATGGTGTCGCCGGGCTGAAGCTTAATGTTCTGCGACATGTTCTTGCCTTGGCTGACATCCTTGTAATTAAAAGGAATGCGGGACTCCCCGCTGGCGCCCTGCCGCAGCACGTAAATATTTTTCTTTTTGGCGAAGTCGCGGAAGCCGCCGGCCAGGGCGATGGCGTCGAGCACCGTCGGGGAATTGGCGATCACGTACGATCCCGGTTTCGCCACTTGTCCCAGGATGTTGAATTTCTGGCTGTTGACCTGCTGCACCATCACCGTAACTTCCGGCTCCGAGATGTAATTCTTCAGCTTGCTGGCGATGTCTTTTTCCAGCCTCAAGGGAGTAAGCCCGGCCGCCTGGACTTCTCCCACCAGCGGCAGCGAGATCTTGCCATCGGAGCGCACCGGAATCGAGCGCGAGATGTCCGGCTCCTTCCAGACATTGATCGCCAGCACGTCGTCATTGCCGATCACAAAACTGTCGTCGTGCGGCTGGGCGGCGGAATTAGCCGCCGTTGCTGGCGTTGGGTTGGCGCGGCTCGCGCCGCCTCCTGGAGTGTCCTGCGCGCAGAGCGAGCCGGCCAGAACAACGCAAACCAAAAGAAAGGCCGTTCGTTCCGCCCACCGTATGCTAGCGTTTGTGTCCATAGTTAACTCTTGAAATTGCCTTCAAACAAATTTCGAACGATGCGGGTTCAACTTGCCTTCCCGCTGCCCTTGACCTCGTCATACACCGAAAACGCCACGGTTGGCATGGGAGAGAGAAACGGCTCCGGAGCGTGCATGTTGTATTGGTCGATTTTGTACAACAAGGTGCGGTAACTCACCCTGAGCAGGCGCGCGGCGGCCTTGCGATTCCAGCCGGTTCTCTTCAGCGCCGCCCCGATGGCATTTCGTTCCGCCTCCGACTTGATACCCTGGATCAGCGACTTCAGCGATTCCGGCTTGGATTGTTTCTGCGCCGATCCGCTCTGTTCCGATGAAGCCGCCAAGGGCAACGGCCGCGATCCACTCCTGCCGGTGCTGCCTGCCGGGTCCAAAGCCATTTCGCCGAGGGTCAATTCCTCGTCGCCCGCCACCAGATAGCGCTTCACGAAGGTTTCCAGTTCTTTCAAATTTCCCGGCCAGGAATAACGCTGGCACGCGGCCAACATGCTGGAGGAGAAGGCGCGGGCAGGCAGGCTGTAGTGCTTTGCCAGCTTGTGCATGAAGTAGCGCAGCAGGGTGGCAATCTCGTCCTTGCGCTGGCGCAAGGGAGGTACCTGCACCGTGAAGGCGCTCAGCAAGTAATACAAATCCTCGCGCAGCTGCCCTTCGGCCAACGCGCGGTCGAGATTTGCGCTGCTCGCGGCGAGGATCCTCACATCGGCAGGCATTGTGCCGTTGCCCGCCGGGGTGCGGGACTCGCTGTTCTGTAGGATCTGGTTCTGAAACACCTGCAACAGCCTGGATTGCAGTTCCGCGGGCATGGCGGCGATTTCCTCCAGAAAGATCGTGCCTTTCTCGCCTGCCGCAAACGTTCCCAGACTCGGCCAGCGAGCCGGCGAAACCCGGCCGTCCCCAAACAGTTCGGCTTCGAGCAGAGCCTCCGGCATTTCGGCGCAATTGACTCTGAGGAGTTTGAAACCGGAACGAACCGAGAGCTGGTGAATCAAACTGGCCACCGTATACTTTCCGCTTCCCGCCTCCCCCAGGATAAGCACCGGTACATCGGTTTTCGCCAGCAGCGCCGCCTGGGCCCGGAGCTTCTGCATGATCAGGCTGCCACTCACAAAAAAAGCGTCCTGTCCAAGCCGTTCGATATTCTTATTCTTGCAGGCGATGTCGGCCTCGATGTTTCCTGCCGGCTCAATATGCCGACGGATCGTGGATTCGAGTTGTTTGGCGTCGAACGGCTTCACCAGTATCGCAACCGATCCCAGACGGGTTGCTTCCTTTCCGATGGCGGCATCCTCCGCATGACAGAGCAGCACAACCGGAAGATCGGGTCGAAGCCGCCGCAACCAGCGCAGGAAGTGCAGGCTGTCGGCGTCTCCACGGGCAAGATCCAGCACCAACAGATGCGACGCCGCGCCGGATTGCACCCGCTCCATGGCTTCCCAACCGCTCAATGCCGTTTCCAGATGCCAGGCGTTGGAGTCTTCCATGGGCCCGAGCAGACGGACTACAGCCGGGTCCCGGCTAACAACCAGCAAGCGAATGCTATCGATTGTGTTTTCCGTCAAGGGTGAGGAGATCCTTCCCACAGGGAGGACAGCTATTTCAGTGTGGCTTCAAACGGCTTCAACTTCGTATCCTTCCACACGAACCGCCAGGGATCGTTGGATCGCATCCACGGAAATGACCAGCGTGCGGTCCCCATTGCGCGAGAGCAGCACACCTTCCACACCATCGAGCGCGCCGCTTCGGATTCGCACTCGCTGGCCGATCTTGAGGAAAGGGTGAGCCGACCAGGGTAATTCCCCTTCGACCAGGCTGCGAACCGCATCGATCTGCTCGTCCGGAATGGGGACACCTTCGCCCCTTGCGCCGACGAGCCCGAATACTCCCTCTACCTGGAGAACCCTTAGCCGTTCGGACCGGTTCGCCACAAATTTCGCGAATACATAACAACTGAACAGGGGCATCTGCACCGACTTCTTGCGGTCGCTCCAGCGGTGCACCTCGGTGAGCAGGGGCAGAAACGTGGTCACTCCCCTTTCTTCCAGCCGTTGGGCCACAATTTTTTCGTGCCGGGAGCGCGTATGCAGCCCGTACCAATTTTCAACTTCCGTTTTTCCCGCTTCCGCTCCAACCAGTGGAGCCGGCGGCGGAAACGCCGATGACAAGCTGCTTACGGCCATAGCTTCGCCCTCTAAGTCACTCTTCGCAGAGTGGCCCCAAGATCCGTTTCTGTTGAGACCTCAATGCTGAGATCCATGGGAGACCCGAGCCGGCAAAATCGGGGAGGAAGTCTGTTGCCGGACTAATTCATGGGTATTTTTTTAACTGTCCACTTACTCGGTGCAAGTTCCATCTCTGGTCGCGAAGGGGGAAGCCGGACCACAAACCGGTATGACCCTAAATCACTACTATTTCCATAGGGATTACAGTATTCTAGGTTCGCTTATCAATGACACACTGCCCTCTTCTTGCAAACACGCGTGGGGCAGCTTCGAACCATCGGGCGGGGGGAAGAACTCATGCCCAGACTATAACCACCTTACACCGAATTGCAGATCGTTGCAATGGCACTACTGTGCCATATGACAAGTGACCAATGGACTGCCCACAGTTTTCTTGTCGAAGTTATCGATCCCAAACTGCCAGTTCCTACCTCCAACCTATTTATTCGCAGACCCTTAGCGCCAAACGCCTTGCACAGCCCTGTTCCATGCCCGCATGCAAGCATTACCTTCCCAACGGTCCAACATGGTCAGCGCGGCCGGGTTGCAAGCCCTTGCACTCTGTGACCATGCATTGCAACTTTGCCAGCGCGCGAATCGCAGTAACTTGCAACGGCTTGCAGTTGTAAACGCCCCGCGACTCGGCCTAATAATTATCAAAGTGAGGCTGGGGTGATCGTGAGGGTCCGAACGTTCATGCTGCCGACATTAACCCATGATCACCCCGAGCCCGGGAGAACCCATGAGGTTCCTCTCTGCTGCTGAAAAACTAGCTCACCCAGGTGCGCCGTGCAATACAGTCGAACCCTTAGCTTGGGTCAGACCGAGGCTCTCCCCACCGCGTATACATACGACGAATTGCTGAACTAGTTTCTGGATAACGCACGGCTGTAGAAAAGGAAACAGGGAACCGCGGCGACCAGAGTACCGCGCTCGAAGCGGATCCTCCCCAACTGGGAGTACGCTGCGGCAAGCCCCCCCGGCGCTGTCGCAGCTTCGCCTTCAGTTAGTAGAGATCTTGGCGCACAAACCATGTCCTGCCGCTCTCCCTGCTTCTTCAGGCTGGATTCTGCACAATCCAGAAGTGCTCTCCAATACGGAGAAACCCCTGACAGTGGATGGATTTCCATCTAGGAAGCGCTAGCGCGAAGCTCGGAACTGTCAAGAGTGATAATTTCTGCGACCCGGTTGCAAGCCGTTTGCAGCACGTGGATTCTGCTGATTGTTTTCAGCAGGAACACATCCCATGGACGCGCTCACCCCCAGAAAATACTGACGCCCCCGCCGATGCGCGGCCTTCGACTTCCCCTTGGGCGCAGAACAGACTCGTGCTCTCGCGCGACCCGCACGCCAGGTTTGGTTGCGGACTCTCTGACTGGCTAAGAGTTCCGCTACTTGGACTCCTTGGATTCCAGCTTCTTGCGGATGCGGCGCAGTTCCATGAAGCTTAGTGCGGTCACCGAGCACAGCACGGATGCAAACATGATCATCACAATAGTATCCATCGGCGCGGGCTCCTCCCCCGCTTACTACTTATCCGGCACTTGCGGCAAGCCGGTTATAAGAATCGTCTCCAGCATCAATACTTTTAGGTCGGGATCTATTGAATCGAACTAGCAGCATTGGAAAAAACATTATTGGCGTTGGAGCCAATGAGCCGAATCGTACCGACAACGAGAACCAGGATCACCGCTAGCATGACCGCGTACTCCGCGATGTCTTGGCCTTCGTCAGACCAGAGGCCGTTTAGCGGATTGGACACGAAACCTCCTTATCTCGCCCAGTGGGCGATGAGCTGTAATTCGGGCTTCGCGCCTCCGACGTAGGTGAATAACATAACGGGAAGGAAGCGACGGCCTAGCTCATAGTTCGTTCGCCATTGTGTGCCCAGCAAACCTCGCTGTCAAGCGGTATGCGGGTAGTGGATGGCGTCTTAAATGACAAGACACTATCCCCAGTTGGGTCGAAGGAAAACAAATTCGGCCGAACTCCATGCTCGCGCTCACCGACCGGAGCCAACCAGGGAGCGCGAGTGCTACGGAGCAGGAATCACGGCTTTAGTAATATTGGAATATACGCTTTCGCCGCTCGGGTCCACCGCCGTGGTCGCGTAGCAATAAGTCGTGCCGTCGGCTACCACACTGTCGGTATACGCCGTGGTGGAACCCGGCGTCGAACCGATGTTCGAATAGGAACCACAGGCACTCGTCCCGTAGACGGCGCGATAGACGTTGTAGCTGGTGACGCCCGTGGTGGTACTGGCCGTCCATGACAAGCTGACAGTATAGACGGGCGCCGCCTTGCCGGCGCCTGTGAGGGTTGCGGCGCTTGACGAGTTGGACGCGGTGCTGGCGAACGAAGCCGTCGCCGAAGCAGCGCCTGTAGCGCCAGGGGTGAAAGTCACCGTGAAAGCTACAGGCTGGCTCGTTGTGACAGTCACCGGAAACGAGAGGCCGCTGATAGAAAACTCGGAAGGGTTGGTACCGCTCAGGCTGACTGAAGATACCGATACGCTCGCACCGGTGGCACTTAGCGTCCCGGCTTGCGTTCCACTGGTCCCGACCGTGACATTTCCGACGTTGACAGGACTGACACTCAAGCTGCCCTGACTTTGCGTAGTCGCGGATCCGCTCAGCGTTATGCTCAAGGTCGGATTCGAGGCATTCGAAGCCATCGCCACACTTCCACTGACATTGCCCGCAGACTGCGGCGCAAAGGTCACACTGAACGTGGCGGTTTGGCCCGGTGCCAGGGTCAACGGCAGATTCAAGCCGGTTGTGGTGAAACCGGCTCCACTCACTGCCGCCTGCGTGACGGTGAGACTGGTTCCGCCGGTATTGCTGAGCGTGTCGGACTGAGTCTGGCTAGTCCCAATCTGCACATTGCCGAAGCTTATGCTGGCAGGCGTGGCACTCAGATCGCCTGCCGCGGGGTCTTGCCCCGTGCTTTGGGAACCAGACTTGCTCGTGCTGAGTCCCTGGCAGCCCACCATGGTGGCCAAGGCGAGGGCAACGACAATCGCTTTCCAACGTGGGGGGAGGCGACCCATAGGGAATCGTCTAAGCTCCGTTCTGTTAGCCTCGAAAAGTGTGCTCCTTGGGCTCGAACCGTGGAAGATTCCGAAAGGACATGCTCGGAGACCTCCGAAGGACTATTCCTGCTAGCTGTCGACCCCAGGACTGGGGTCCACATTACCGTTCTCGAGGATGAGGGTTGAGCCGTCGAGGGCTGCCACGCGCCTTCGTAGTCCCAGGTATGTGAGTGACGCCCTGCGGCCAACAGCTCGGCTGGCAACTCTTTGGCTTGGAACTCTATGGAGTGGCCGCTACTTCAATAAGTACTCCTGCACGAACTCCACGGTTGCGTAAAACTGGTAATCCGCGCTCTTCTCCTTGCGGAATCCGTGCCCTTCGTCTTTCCCCAGCAGCCACCACACCGGGTTTCGTTCTGCCGGACGTTCCAGAATCCACACAAATACAAAGTTTTCTCAATCCTTGAAGCTGCCCTCTATTCCGAAGTTCAGCCCCGCACCATCTATCGATGGAGTCTCGAAGCGATCTCCGCTCCGGAGCACGCCGGGGTTCGATCACTATTGAATCCGTTCTGAAGTCAGAAAAGAGACGTTCGCGGAAACGCCGGGATCACTAGGCACAAGCTCAGTTTCCATTTGTCGCGATCTTTTGTGACATTCGCGGACACTGGTTGCCATTCCTGCTCTTGCGCAGGCCCATCCCCGCCCAAACACTAGAGTGACTTGCCGATAAATCACAGTGCGTGATGCATTTGCCTGGAAATCCCGGTCAAGCCACAGCGGATTCAACATCCGCCGCGCTGTATTTCGAGCAGTCTTGACACAGGTTCCGAGACTGCTCTGCCCAAACCATAGTACCTAAACTAGTTGTCCTTAAATGGGCTGGATGGTGCCGGGAGGGGGAATCGAACCCCCACAGTCCTTTCGGACCTGCGGATTTTAAGTCCGCTGCGTCTGCCAATTTCGCCATCCCGGCTCGCGATCATTCTAGCCTACCAGCCCTCTGAGGTTGGCCGACGAATGCGCTCCGCTAGCTCTACATTCTGCTCCCCGCCGCTACCTTACGACAGCGGCTATCCTTAAGTTCTTGCTTCGGCATCTCAATAACACCTGCGGAGACTCTCATGAATTCTCTCTGGGAAAGTCACGGCGTCGAGTGGCGCATCAGAGCATCTACGTGAGTGAAATGGAAAGGGCGGGGCGGTAGAAGGAACTCCGAAATAAGGAACGCGACGAAAGGTCTTACCGCGGTCGCATTCAGGAAGCGGATGCTGCGGCGGCGGAAGCGGCGAGTCCCCGCTGCTTGCGAAGTTCCGCCAGGAACGAATCCGCCGCCAGCGTGGCATGGTTGCGGAAAAGATCCAGCAAGGGATCGTCTGCATCGCAAGATTCGGACGCGGTACGCGAAGTTTGGGCAGTCTCAGTTTCCAAGCCCTCGGGCTCCACCAGCAACTCGGGCAGCGTTTCCGGATTTTCCGTCAGGCACCCCAGGAATTTTTCGAGTAACTTCCGATGCTCTGGCGTGGTTTGCGTGAATTCCACGCCCATCCCTTTATCGGGGTGCATGACGCGCACCACCCCCTCGGATCGCAGTTCCACTCCGGACGCTCGCATCGAGAGCGTCACCCGAGTCGAGACCGGAAATGGCGAAGTAAGATCGACGTAGCAGCCGCGCAAACTCAAGTCTGTCAACTGGCAGCGCACCGGGGGATCGTCCTTTTCTCCCTCCGGCGAATTGCGGCTGAGCCATTCGCGCAACTGCCGCGCGACTTCCGGCGATGGCTCCACGAAGCGCAACCCCACCTGTGTCCCGCTTCCTTCCCAGGCAAACTCCGCGGACACCTCCAGAGGCGTGGGGGAACCGGGCAGGGCGAAAGACAGCTTCCATCGCCCGTGCGGCTTGCTGCGCCGGGGCAGGCTGACCGCCAATCCACCCTCGCCTAAATCGGTGGTATTGGCCTTGAAGCGGGTTTCAGATCCGGCGCTCACCATTTCCACCGGAAGGTGGACTGAGACTCGCGAGTTGCGGCGGCGTTCCCTCTTCATCAAGGCCCGCGCGGCGCGAAAACTCGACTTGGCACGCTCGGCCGTGACTGGCTTATAAAGGATGAAGTGGGCTCCGATCTCAAAAGCTGAACGCAGGCCGGTCGCTGGGTCCAGAATTGCCACCGCGATGGCCCGCTTGTTGCATGGGGCAGTCCGGGCGCCCCGAAGCACATCGGCAGCGCCGGGTCCGGCGCAGTCCACGATGATTGCCTCAAACCGGTCCCGCGTCAGGTGACGCAAGGCGGTTTCCGCGCTCGTGCAATGTTCGACACTGATATCCAGATCGCCCAGCGTGCGACGCAGCACGCGCCCGATTTTCTCGTCCGCACAGAGCAGCAGCGACTTCAAAGTCATGGCCCAGTCTTAAGGTTCTTCCCAACCCAGCCGGTGTTCATCCTGAGATTCTCGCTGGGAGAAGCTACATTCTTGAATGTAAGCCCTCGTCAAGGTCTAATCAATCATCCACTCAGGCGGAGCGGTTACGTCTGTAACGGCCCCAACACCAATTCCGCATAACGCCCCCAACGGGACCGTTTCCCGAAACGGAGAGCACAATAACACCCGCGAATACACTGTGTTAGAGCGCCTTAATTCATCATTTCTTTGAGGCAATAGGACCCAAATTGTGATTGACTTTGCCCCGATATTGCCCTAAGATGTTTAATCTCCGATTACGTTCTGGGATCGTAGGATATCTAGCCAAGGTCTAGTTGTCCGAGGTGGGTTTGTGCTTTCTGAATCCTGGGAGTGCCCGGAGAATCATATAGATAGAGCAATTTTGTATTGGGTTGATCCCCCTTTGTACGAAAGGCATTTTTCATGGCGAAGCGACGCGGAAATCCAAACTGGGGCAAGCCTGAGCCGATCGGGCCGGTAGTCCCCACCATTACGGAGTTCGAACAAGTGGTGCGCGAATACAAGCTCACCCCCGACCAATATCTTCGATCGACTCGTTTGCGGGAGTGGGCGCGCCGCAACAAGAACTCGAAGTACATCCCCGAGCCTCTTTTGGAAGCTTGGGGCTTTGAGATCGAATCCACGTTGTAGCAGTTTCACAACACATAAGGGTCGCCGATAGCGATCCTTATTTTTTTGTCCTGCCTCTATTAACACAGCATTCATCATCGTTCCCAATTTGCAACTCTCAAACAAATCGCTAGCGATTCCTCGGCAGCGCGAGCAGATTATCAGGCATCCAATCAGTTAGAATCGCCATACACTATGTCAATCTTCGACGAAAAATATAGAGTCGTTGGCGTCGAGCGCGATCGCCTCCTGGTGCAAGGCATCCATAGCGGTGATGTGCTGACCATCGTCAGCCCCGAACCTGCGACTCCACTTTCGCAGGAAGAATATCCCGTGGGCAAGTTAATTGCTCTGACCGATCCCTCCGCCACTGCACTGCTGAATTAAGTCGCTGCTCCTTTCACTGCTCTATCTTCTCTTCCTTCTTACTGTAAGCAAACTCAAAGCGTGGCAGTCCAAAGCTGCACGTTATCCTTGAGGATACGTCCCGCAAAGACGCTCGCTCTGATCATCTATAATCGCGGCAAGGTACTCTTCCACGATGGCATTGCTCGCATACTCAGCATTTTTCGTCGGCGGCGAAATTCTCGATCTGGTTTCCAGCACCGGGGCGGTCGCCAAGTTCGTTCTTCTAACCTTGCTGGCCTTTAGTCTCATCTCCTGGGCCATCATTCTTACCAAATGGAGCTTGCTCCGCCGGGCTCGGGTTCAGAGTGGACGCTTTCTTCGCGCCTTCCGTAAAGCCCAGCGCCTGCAGGATATCGCCACCGTCGCCGATCAATTCCGTCCCAGCCCTCTGGTCGGCGTTTTCGAGGGCGGCTTCCAGGAATATAAGCGCCAGCTCTCGACCCCAGCGGCGACTCTGCGCAGCCTGACCGCCGTGCAGCGCGGCATGCAGATCGGAGCCTCCGAAGAGATCACGCGTCTCGAACGTAACGTTCCCTGGCTCGCCATCACCGCCGCCGTCACCCCGTTCATCGGATTGTTCGGCACCGTCTGGGGCATCATCGACGCTTTCCACGGCCTCGGCACCGCCGGCGGCGCAACTCTGCGCGCCGTCGCGCCCGGCATTTCCGAAGCTCTCATCACCACCGCTGCCGGACTCGCCGCCGCCATCCCCGCCGTCATCGCCTACAACCTGATCGGCAATTCGATTCGAGTGTTCGCCGCCCGCGGCGATGACTTCTCCCTCGAAGTGCTGAACGCCATCGAAAGCATGCAGCCGCAAGCCACTGCCGAAGTGAGGCGTTAATGGCTTTCACCTCGCCTAATGGCCGCACCCAAACCGCCCTGGCCGATATCAACATCACCCCGCTCGTCGATGTCGTGCTCGTGCTGCTCATCATTTTTATGGTAACGGCGCCGGTTTTGCAGTCGGGCATAGAAGTCAGCGTCCCCAAAACCCGCACCGTCAAAGAGATCTCGGAAGAACGCACCGTCATTACTATTAATAAGGACCAGCGCGTCTTCCTCGGCAACGACGCCATCAACATCAACCAGATCGCCACCCAGCTGCGCCGGAAGATTCGCGATCCCCGCAACCAGTTTATTTTTATCCGCGCCGATGAGAATGTCCCCTTCGGCGCCTTCGCCACCGTCATGGACGCCGTAAAACAATCGGGCATCACCCACGTGAGCATCGTCACTCAGCCTTTGGAACAAAATGGCGCAAAACGCTGAGATATTTTTCGAACACGATAGTTGGGGACGCGCCCTAGCTTGGTCGGCAGGCTTCCATCTCGCGGTCACAGCCATCATTGTGATTTACTCCATCTTCTTTGCCGGATCCCGCGGCCAAGGTTGGGGGAGTGGCGGCGGAGGCGACGCCATGGGAGTCACTCTAGTCAGTTCCGTTCCGTTGCCCGCCGCTCCGGCCCAGACGCAAAACGTTCTCGCCAACGAATCCAAGGGCATCACCAAGTCTCAACCGAAGATTGAAGAGAAAGAACCCGATGCCATAGAAATCCAGGGCAAGAATTCCAAAGTCAAGCCCAAGAAGCCTCCCAGCCCGACCAAAGCGAAACCTCAGCCCGAGCCCGAAGAAGAGACCAACCAAGTGGCGTTCGGCGAAGGCGGCCCGGTTAGCGGACCCTATGGCAGCTTCGCCGCCGGCGGCGCCAAAGGCGGTTTCCAGGTCAACGGAGGCGGTGGCGATTTTGGCACCAGATACGGTTGGTACGTCCAGGTCATTCAGCGGAAAGTATCCGAGAACTGGCTGAAGTACGAGGTCGATCCCCGGATCGCCAGCGCGCAGCGCGTCTACATCACGTTCGACGTGGCCCGCGACGGCCATCCCTACAACGTGCAGGTCGAGCAATCCAGCGGTGTGCCGTCGCTCGATATTTCCGCCGTCCGCGCCCTCCAGCGTATTGACACCTTCGGCGGCCTCCCGCCCGATTACAGCGGCAGCAAAATCTCCGTGGAGTACTGGTTTGATTACAAGAAATAATTTTGCGCACTCACCGGGCCCCGCGCGCATCCATACAGGGTGCTGGAAAATTTCGATTCGCTTGGGCGTTTCAAGTTAGTGAACTTGATCGATCGCAACTTGCCAATGAGAACATATCGGAGTACGATATTGTCGTCCGGAGTATGTTTTTGCCCGGGTCCACGTAACGGCTCCAAACGGATGGACGACAGCCACAGACAAGTCCCGTATTCAGCCCCAACCCGCGCCAGATTTTTGCGTGCATCGAGTTCTTTCGTCCTGTTCGTATCAATCCTCGCATCCGCGTCATTTGCCCAGGATTGGGTCCGCACCGGCTCCGGTCTCGGCGTCGAAAAGGTTCGCCTCGCGGTCCCCGATTTCAAGCCCTCAAACAGTGACCCGCTGAACACCGCGCTACTCAAGACTTTCAACGATACTTTCTGGAACGACCTCGACAATTCCGGGGTTGTCAACCTCGTCTCCAAGAGCTTTTATCCGCTGGAAGTGCCCGGCCAGCCGCCCCAGGTCACCTTCGGGGCCTGGAATTCTCCCCCTCCCAACGCCGCCATGCTGGCCTTCGGCAACCTCGGCGTCGCAGCGGGCAAACTCACCGTTCAAGGCTGGCTCTACGATGTAAAAAACACGGCCTCGCCCCTGATTATCGGCAAGCAATACACCGATGTTCCCACCGATGACGCGGCCCGACTCATCGCCCACAAATTTGCCGACGAGATCATTTTTCGTCTGGGAGGCGGTATTCCCGGCATCGCCGAAAGCAAAATCTTTTTCGTCAGCGACCGCTCCGGCCACAAGGAAATCTGGATGATGGATTACGACGGCTCCAACCAGCGTCAACTTACTCACCAGTCTTCCATCGCGCTCTCGCCTCGCATCTCGCCCGACGGCTCGCGCCTCGCCTTCAGTTCCTTGACCAAGTCCGGCTGGGATATCCTGATGTACTCCATCGATCTCAACCGTCTGGTCAGCTTTCCACGCTTCGGCGGTACCAATCTCTCGCCGTCCTGGTCGCCCGATGGCGCTCGTCTGGCGTTCTCCTCCTCGCGCGGCGGCCACTCGAAAATTTATGTTTGCGATGCTTCGGGCGGCAACCTTCATGCCATGACGGCCGGTCAAGGACTGGATGTTTCTCCCGCGTGGAATCGCAAGACCGGCGCGCAAATCGCCTTTGTCGGCGACGGCACCGGCCTGCCTCAGGTCTACACCATGGAAGCCGATGGCACCAACCTGCAGCGCATGACCGATCAAGGCTATGCCGTCGACCCGAACTGGTCGCCTAACGGCCAGTTCCTCACTCTGGCGTGGACCCGCAAGTACGGCCCCGGCGAGCCAGGCTCGCGCGATATTTATCTGATGGATATTGCCAGCAAGCAGTGGGTACAGCTCACGCACGATGGCGGAAGCCACGATTCTCCATCCTGGTCGCCGGACGGCCGCCACATTGTTTTTCAGTCCAGCCGCTCCGGCAAGGAAGAAATCTGGGAAATGCTCGCCGACGGCACCAAGCTGCATCAGTTAACTTTTACGGGACGTAATACGCAACCAAACTGGAGTTGGAAATAAAACTTGGTTTGAACTCGAAATCAATTTTCAGGCTCACAGGAGGATATGTAAAGAAGATCACCATGAAACAGCATACTTTGAAGTCTATCGCCACCGTCTTTGCGCTGGGCGCTATTCTTATGCTCGGCGCGTGCCATAAGAAAGCGGCTCCACCGCCGCCACCACCACCGCCCCCGCCAGCACCGGCATCGCCGACCGCATCCATTTCGGTTAGTCCGGATACCATTCAGCAGGGGCAATCCGCAACCCTCAGCTGGCAAACTTCAAACGCCACTGACGTCTCCATCGACGGCATCGGCGCGGTTCAAGCCAACGGATCGCAGCAGGTCACCCCAACCGATTCCACCACTTATCACCTAGTTGCCAAAGGCTCCGGCGGGCGCCAGGAGGCCAGCACGCGGGTCACGGTCACTCAGCCGCCACCTCCACCGCCGCCGCCTACTCCGACCGTTACTGACGAAGACTTGTTCGGGCGGAACATCAAGGACATTTACTTCGACTACGACAAATCGGACGTTCGCGCCGACCAGCGGGCTTCTATGCAGGCCGACGCGTCGTTCCTCAACCAGCATCCCAACATCAACTTCATGATCGAGGGACACTGCGACGACCGCGGTTCCACCGAGTACAACCTGGCTCTGGGCGACCGGCGCGCCAGTTCGGTCAAGGACGCTCTGGTTGCGGCTGGAATCAACGCCAGCCGCATCAAGACCATCAGCTACGGCAAAGAAAAGCCGTTCTGCATGGAAGACAACGAAGCCTGCTGGCAGCAGAATCGCCGCGGCCACTTCGTTTATCAGAAGTAGTGTAGTGTTTCCCGCCGGGGGCGGAGGAAATCTCCGCCCCTGACTTTTCATGTTCTCGACCAAATCTCACTGCCCACAGCGCCCCAGTCCATCTAAAATGGTTCCTGGGAGCTTTTGCATATGACACTACGACGCTGCTGCACCCTTCTCGCCCTGCTTTCAACCCTTTGGCTCACCGTCACCCCGGCATGGGGCGCCAGCAAAGAAATGGTCCAACTGCAGACGCAGGTCCAGCAGCTGCAGGAGCAGATGACCGCCATGCAGCGCAGTTTCGACGAGCGCATGGGGGTAATGAAGAATCTGGTCGAGCAGGATACCGACGCCGTCAACAAGGTCGCCGCCGCTCTCACTTCCCTGCAAGCGGCGCTACAAAAACAACAGGGAGACTCGTCCACGCACGTCAACCAGCTCTCCGGCCAGATCCAGGCGCTAAACGACAGCCTCGATGAGCTGAAGGCCCGCCTCGCCAAAGTGAGCAAACAACTCGAAGACATGCAAGCCTCCCAGCAAAGCACGGCCGCCCAAGCAGCTCAACAGCAAGCACAGCAGCAGGCTCTGGCTCAGGCGCCTCCGCCCGACGTGCTCTATAACAACGCGCTGCGCGATTACAACGGCGCCAAGAACGATCTCGCCACTCAGGAGTTTTCCGATTACATCAAGTATTATCCCAACACCGATCTCGCCGGAAATTGCTACTTCTATCTCGGCGAAATTCAATTCCGCCAGGGAAACTATCAGCAGGCCGCGCAGAGTTACGACCAGGTTCTGCAGAACTTTCCCACCGGAAACAAAGTGGCTTCCGCTCAGTTGAAAAAAGGTTTCTCGTTGATTGAACTCGGCAAGCAGGACGACGGAGTACAAGAACTCCGCCATGTGATCCAGCGCTATCCGCGCTCCCCCGAAGCACTGCAGGCCCGCGAACGCCTTCGCAAGCTCGGAGTTTCCTCAACCGGCCGCTCCGGCGAATAATCTCAGCTACGCTGGACTCGCCGAACTGGATTTCTTCGAATCGAGAGGCACACGTGACAAAAATTTCTGATAACGATCCCGACCGCGCCAAAGGCGCAACTGAAACCGAAGAGCACGACCATGACGGCAATCCCGGTCTTGCCGGCCAACTCGGGCACCGCGACCAGGACCCGATCCTGAAAGACGCTGACTCCGACTTCCCCGAGCCCGGCAGCAGCCCCGAACACTCAACTGGCCGGCCGCGATCAACCACGAAGAAACGCAAGCCAAAAGTCGCCTGAGAACTCAGACCCGCAAAGGCTAAGCCCAAGGTACTGATCCAAATCGGCGTTCCGAGTAAATCCCGAATTAGATCGGTGCCAAGCCGAAGCAAATTTAGTCATGCATAGCCCCCAGTACAACCCGCTCCACTGCCCTTCCCGCGCCGGTTCGCGGATCGATCAAATTGAAGTGTCCTCCGGCGATCTCTACCAACCACGCATCCTCTTTCCTGGCTTGCTTCGCCTTAACATAAGTCCGGCTGAACTCCACCGGCACCACATCATCCGCCGAGCCGTGAGTGAGCCACTGCCGCGCCGGGACCTCCAGCTTCATCGGATCCGCCTCGCGATAGCGGTCCGCAACCTCCACCGGCGTCCCACCCAGAAATTCCACCACGGCATCGTTGCTCAAGTGCAGTTGGTAAGCCCGCTGCAGGTCCACTACGCCGGCAAGCGACACCACCGCTTTCACGCTGGTCTCGTGCGCTGCCAGGCACAGCGCCAACTGCCCGCCCGCTGAGTGCCCCACGATTGCCACGTGCCTGGCATCGAGCTCATATTTGCCCGCATTCTGCATGAGAAACTGATACGCCGCCCGAATATCCGCAAACGTTCCCGGCCATCCTCCGCCCGCATTTCCCACCCGGCGGTACTCCACGTTCGCGGTCGCCACGCCCTTCGCCGTCAAAGCCGAGCACAGATACGCCAAATATTCCAGATCGTATTTCGCCCGCCAGTATCCTCCATGAATGCAAATCGCCAGGGAATGCGGCCCCTTGCCCTTCGGCAACCGCAAATCTACAAACTGATTCCCATCGCTCCCATACCCCACGCGCGCGTCGGCCTTCGGCGCCGCCAAACCCAAAATGTCATCGCTCAACTGAATTACCCCGTGTCCCACGCTTTCTCCACGCCAATCTCGCGCGTCCGCTGCGTCACCGAAACCAGCATCATGTTCAGTAATCCCACGCCCAATGCTCAGCGTCAGCGTCCCGCCAAACGCCAGCAGTATCTTCAGCGCCAATGAAATGATACCGAACTAAGAAGAGCTGCGGAACTCAAGGCGCCTTCCGGCCGCTATCTGATGCTCGACTTACGAACTGGGTGGTTCTCCGAGCGCCGGACGCTGCTCACGGCTTTCTTCGTTGCTGGCCGCGATGCGCTTCGCTTTGCGATAGACGTTTGCCACCGCCATCGTCCAGAAAGGAACCAGATCGACCCCAGGTACGAGCTTGGCAACAAACGATGGAAGGAATTCCCAATGCCAGCCCAGAAGGTGAACCATCAGGGCTCCAATACCGAAATCAAGTAGGTCGTCGGCGGGAGATGCAGCGCCTTCCACGAATAAAGGAAAAACGACGACCTGGAGCGCATCCGCAATGATGGCCAGCACCATGGCGGTTCGGAAGCGCGAACCTGGTAAAACTGTGATGGTGTCGTCAGTCACGGCAGCCGCTTTCGTGTTGCACACTTATTCTAAACCGATCTTAGAACCGACGTTTCCGAGAGTGTCAGTCCGCAGACCGATCGAATGTGGCAAGCGCTTTGGAGCTCAGACCCAACACGAAAGTAACCTACCCAAGAACCGGGGTTCGGGAGATGATGAGACTGCCTTCGGCGCTCCCTGTTTGGTCCGAAGTTGGATCCGGAAGTAACCATCATGCCGCAGAAAATCATGGATGTTCTTATGCTTGGGCGCTGCTCTCACGAGTTCTCCTGGCCGCGGCGTGGCTCTGACGGGAACTACTACCAGGTTTGCCTTCTGTGCGCTGCCGAGTACAAGTATGACTGGACCACCATGCGCCGCACCGAGCGCGTGGAGCATGCCAAACCGGAAACCGGGATTCGGCGCAGTCATACCCGCGAGAAGCGGCCTTCCTGGACGCCGCGGGCTCGCCGCCTGAAGCTCGACTTAGCGCTCCGCTACCGCGTAAATAGCACCAGCACGTGGTATGAAGGCATCATCGAAAATCTCAGCCAGACCGGCCTTTTGTTCAGCGGTCCCCAGCAATTGCCGGTGAATGCGTTGATCGAGATGGTGTTTGAGATGCCGGAAGAAATCTCCGGCCAGAAGAACCGCAATGTGGTCTGCCAGGGACGAGTGATTCGCTCCCGGGACGAACTAGCGAAAGGAAAAAAAGAAAAACGGGATGAAGACGCGGAGGTCGGGTCCGGCCTTTTGGCCGCCTCCATCGTCGACTACAAGTTCATCCACTAGACCTCCAGCGCTCGCACACTTGTCCCTTTCTTCACTTGAATTTCGGTATTCCGAACATTGCCAGCCATTTTTTCGTTTTCCAAGGACCGCAAGCGTCGCCTGCATGAACTTGCCCTATCCCTAAGAAAAATATAACGATCCTGATCGTGGCCAACTTCACTCTGTTCTGACTCCGTAACATCCAGCATTTTCTTGTTGCGCCGGAACGAATCTGCGTTACAATGCGACACTGGGTTCCGGACGCCCCTGCACCTTCACCGTCCGAATCATTAGCGCATTCCCGCGCCATTCCGGTCCTTGGGCGCTGCCGCCCAAACCCGAAAGGAGGGCTATGCTCCGTTCCATGAATTTTCCCCTCCGCAGGGAGGTAAAACCCCATTCCCTCACTTGTGCCCCGGAATATCCGTCTCCGGCCAAATTCAATCGGGTCCCCAGATGGGGCCAAAGCAGTCAGGAAAGACACCTTACCAAGGAGGAGCCGTGATGAAGACAGCGAAAGTCGCTTTCAGTCTAGCTTTGGCAGTATTGTTCCTCGCCGGAGTGGCACTTGCTCAGACCGATCCCGGAGTCCAGAGCGCAAACCGCGGCACCGGCGCGGCGCTTTCTTCCGTGTTAGCGAACAGCCCTAGCGGGATCCTGGCCTTTTTCACCGACGGCCAGACTCGCTTCCAGGAAGTGGAGACGGTCTCCGGCGGGGCTAACGTCGGCCTGGGACCGCGCTTTAACGCAAATCAGTGCAGCATCTGCCACGCGCAACCTGCGGTGGGCGGGACCGGTTCTGCCACCAACCCCCAGTTCCTGTTCACCAGCAACGGAGTCGCGCCGGGCAACACCATGCCGTCTTTCATTACGGCCAATGGCCCCACTCGTGAAGCCCGGTTTCCGTTTTACTTCAATAGCAACGGCTCGGTTAACACCAACAATCCCAATGGAGGCGTGGAAGACCTGTTCACCGTCACTGGCCGCTCCGATGCCGGCACTTGCACCAGCGCCACCGCGCTGCCGCAACCCAGCTTCGCCACCGCAGTGTCGGAGAATAACATCATCTTCCGGATCCCCACACCGCTATTTGGCACAGGCCTGATTGAGAACCTGGACGACTCAACCTTGTTGGCCAACCAAGCCGTCAATCTCAATAACAATTTTGGCGTTTCCGGCACTTTCAATCACAACGGCAACGATGGCACCATCAGCCGCTTCGGTTGGAAGGCACAGAACAAGTCACTGCACATCTTTGCCGGCGAGGCTTACAACGTGGAGATGGGCATCAGCAATTTGCTGTTTCCCCAAGATCGTCCACTGCCTGGGGAAGACAGCGCTAATGGTACCGATACGGGGCTGGTCTCGACCTGCCTGAACCTTGGCGGGAACGGCTACCCGGAAGACACCTCCAACCCGGGCTCGACGGGCCCTGCGATTCTCGACGACGTATCGGCGTTTGCCAACTTCATGCGGTTCCTGGCTCCGCCCCCAACGGGTCCGGTTGTGCTGAATGGACAAACGGTCTCCGCGAGTACGATCTCCGCCGGCAGCTCGTTGTTCAACTCTATCGGCTGCTCGGTCTGCCACAATCCGACTCCAGGCACGACGCAACCGTCGGGCTTCACCTCATCGTTGAGCAAGCAACCGGTGCCTGCCTTCTCTGACATTGAGCTCCACAACATGGGCAACGGCTTGGCGGACAACGTCTCCCAGGGCAGCGCCGGCGGTGGCCAGTTCCGCACGGCTCCCTTGTGGGGCCTGGGACAGCGGATCTTCCTGCTGCACGATGGCCGCACCACGAACCTGATCACGGCGATCAATGACCACATAAGTAATGGCAGCGAAGCCAATGTCCCGGCGGAAGAGTTCTTCGACGACCTCTCAACCAACCAGCAGCAGGAAATATTGGACTTCCTGCGCTCGCTATAATTGCTTTGCAGCGCGCGCTCTGGCGAGACACGAAAGTGTCTCGCCAGTGTTTTCAAGTTAGAAACCAGAATTAGAAGAATGATCCACGGCTGATTCGCCACACTCGGCTGAAGGCTGCTGGGATTCGAGGAGAGACATGTACTCGGGATTCTTGCGTTCCTTGGTTGTGCTTGCCGTGTCCGTACCGTTGCTGGCCTGGGGCCAGAGCGCCACACAAAACACCCCCAAGAATGGAGGAGACTTTTCCGATGTCACGCAGCCGGTCACGAAGGTGCCGACAGGAGTCATCCTGGTGAAAGGCGCCTCGCCGAGCGCCAGCGATTCCATGACTCCCCTGCCGGAAGGCGGGAGTGTGGCCAATAATGCTTTCAGCGACCAGTACTTTGGAATGGGCTACGCTCTACCCCCGGATTGGACCGAAAAATACCAAGGGCCGCCTCCGTCGGACACCGGACGTTACGTGCTGGCCCACATCAGCCCCGCGGCAACATTCAAAGGACCGGTTCGAGGGACGATCCTGATCACCGCTCAAGACATGTTCTTCACACCGTTTCCCGCGGCCAACGCGCTGGATCTCGTCAATTACTCGAAGAACCATTTGCAGGCAGACTACAAAGTGGAAATGCAGCCTACGCCGACCAAGATCGCCGGACGCCCCTTTACTTTCTTTGCGTATTGGTCCCCTGTAGCGGAGCTGCATTGGTATGTTTTGGCCACCGAAATTCGCTGTCACGCGGTGGAAATAGTGCTCACCAGCCGTGATACCAAACTGCTGGAAAGCCTGGTCCTGGATATGAACAAATTGAAGTTGCCCGCGGAAGCTGATCCCACAGCAGGGACGGGCGGGGGCGATTTCCCCGTGTGCATCAAGGATTACGCCAGGGACGAAAACGTGGTTGCTCGGGTTGATCCGGTCTTAACTGAGCACAGGTTCAATCCCGTTCCTGTCCGAATCATCATCGATAAGGAAGGCAAGGTAAAACACATTCATTTTCTAAGCGCATTTCCCGATCAGGCAAAAGCCATCACCGAAGCCCTGAAGCAATGGAAGTTCAAGCGGTACCTGCGAAACGGGCAGCCGCTCGAGCTGGAAACCGGGATTATGTTTGGACGCTCATCCGTTCCAACGTCGCACTCGACACCGGCCGCGACGACAGAATGATTCATTGCGATTGCCCGCGCATTGCCCATGTGGGGACAGCCGCCCTCGGCTGTCCGGTCGAGCGAAGCTCGACGGCCCCTTCGTCAAGGCCGGCAAACTGAGATACCACCGGCCTCCGTACTCTCTCTACTATTACCCCCTCTTTTCCATAACTCAATTCGCCGCTCCGATCCGCCTCGTCGTACACTCTGGAAGCACATCGATTCTGTCCCATGCCTCCGATTACGGCATTGCTGCACACCGCCAATGACGCTCTGCGCCTGGGCCGGGCGCTGGAAATGCTTCTTCCTTGCGCCGAACTTCTGATTGTGGACCATCGCTCGACCGACGCGACTCGGCGCGTCGCACGCGAATACGGCGCGCGCATTGTCCCGGCACACGGCCATGCCGCAGCGAATTACCTGGAGCTTGCTCGCCACGAGTGGATTCTTTGCCTTGACCCGTCGGAATCCATCACCGAAGGACTTCAAGCAACCCTGTTCGAATGGAGTTCCCTGCCCGCCCACATTGTCGGTGGCACACCTGGTTTCTCCGTGCTCGTCCGTGAGCAAATCGCCGAAACTTGGCGCCACCTTGACCCCGAAACCCGGCTAGTCCCGCGCCACTGGAATCTGTGGAACGAGGGCCTTCCCGTTCATGAGCCTTCGTCCATCGCACTGGAGGGCGAGTTGCTGCGGATTGCCTTCCCTTGACCCATTGGCCGTTCGGACAGTGACTTCAGTACCTTAGTCCTCGCACCCTAGTCGCCTTATAATCCACTCAAGATTCAGCGCGATCCGCGTTCTCAAGAAGACGTGCGCCTGTAAGCTCTAAAGGGCAATTTCCAGAAGAACGGCACAAATTCAGTGGACCCTCTTTACGCATCGTCGATTTTTTTCCTCGGGCTGGCCTTTGGCAGCTTTCTGAACGTGTGTATCTATCGCCTGCCTTTGGGTTTGTCAGTGGTGACGCCGCGTTCGGTCTGCCCCCGCTGCAAGCGTCCCATTGCGTTTTATGACAATATTCCGGTAATCAGTTGGCTGATCCTTCGCGGCCGCTGCCGGAACTGCAAAACCAAAATCTCTGCGCGCTATCTATTTGTCGAGTTGCTTACCGGGGCTTTATTCCTGGGCTGCTACGCCTCCTCCGGACTCACCGTGGCCACGCTGAAATACTGTGTCTTTGGATTTCTCCTGCTCGGCCTCATCTTCACGGACGCCGAAACCAAGCTGCTGCCCGACAAGTTGACTCTCCCGGGCCTGGCCCTGGGCTTAGTCTTCAGCTTGCTGGTCCCGGTCAATGACGTGGCTTCGCAGTTCTTGCCGGGAATGGTGGATCTGCCGTTCAGCGCCGATCTAGCCGCGCGCCTGCTTTCCCTTCTCGATTCCCTGTTGGGCGCGGCCTTGGGTGCGTCGTTTATATACGGCGCGGGCACCGTTTACCTGCGCTGGCGTGGAATGGAAGGGATGGGCTTCGGCGACGTCAAGCTGATGGCCATGGTGGGCGCCTTTCTCGGCATCAAGCTCACCATTTTCACCATCTTCACCGCGTCGCTGGCCGGGTCGCTGTTCGGCCTGGCTACGGTAGGGATGGTCTGGATCAAGCGCACTCACCGCTTCATGCGCCGCCTCGCCAACCTGCAGGCCGCGCGCCGCAGGGGATGGCAATCCGCACAGATGGTCTACCGCCATTACCAGATGCCCTTCGGGGTCTTTTTGGGCAGCATGGCCCTGCTCGCGCTCTTTGTTGGCAACCAGTTCTTGCGCTGGTATGGGAGGCTTTGGTGGTAAGTCTGTTCACCAATCCGCTGGTGTTGCGCGCCATATTGGTGCTGCTGGCCGCGGGCGGCGCGTTCGTGTTCGCCATCTCCCTGATGCGCCGCCTCCGCCGCAACATTAGCGCCGAGGCCGATCTCGAAGCCGCCGCTCCCACGCTGGAGGCTCTGCCCGTCCATCTCTATAACACCGTCATCCAGCAGTTAAAGCAGCAGAAGCACGAACTGCAAGTACAGACGCTCACGGAACAACGCCGCGCCCGCACCACCGAAAACTTCAGCCAGACCGTGCTTTCCAATCTTCCTTCCGGAGTGCTGGTGTTCGGCCTCAACGGGCTGCTGAAGCAGGCCAATCCCGCAGCCAAGGAAATCCTCGGCTTTCGTTCTCTCTCGGGAATGAGTGCGGAGGATATTTTTCGCGACGCCGCGGCTGGCTCGCCGGACTCCTCCGCAGTCCATTCCGAGAAACCGTCAGATTTTCCCGTGCGGCTGGCCGAGGAAGTTCATGCCGTGCTGAATGAAGGCAGCAAACGCCGTCAACTGGAAGCCGATTACACCACTCCCGGCGGAGAAAAGCTTCATCTCGCAGTTACAGTTTCCGCCGTGCCCGCCGTCGATGGCAGCCTGCTCGGAGTGGCGTGTCTGATCAGCGACCGCAGCGAGTTCGAACGCATCCGCCGCCAACAACAACTTCACGGTGAAATTTCCGCCGAGATGGCGCTGCAGTTGCGCACCTCTCTGGCCACCATTGCCGGGTACGCCCAGCAGTTGGCGCGCAATCGCGATCCCGATCTCGCACCGCAATTGGCCGCCGACATCGCTGGCGAGGCCGCCAGTCTGGACCGCCGCATCGGAGGATTTCTCGCGGAAAAACGCAACCCCGCGGAAGCTGGGCCTCGCGCCCATGCAGCTGGACGAACGATTTGAAGCTTAACCGATCAACATCAACGGCAGACCCGCATAACGGATCAGCCCATGCATATAGGTAAAAGGATGAAAGCTATGAAACGCATCGCGCAAATCGTTTTCGCATTCGCATTGTTCACGGCCGTGGCCCTCTCACAGACCGCGTCGCAGACCACAACGCCTCCGCCCGATCAGTCATCGCTGGGCGACTACGCCCGCAAGATTCACAAAGATCCGGTCGTTAAAGCCAGGCCCAAGGTCTACGACAACGACAATCTTCCGAAAGACGACAAGCTCTCCGTCGTCGGGGATCAGCCCGCCTCAGGTGCCGGAGACAGCGCCTCCGCCGGCGCCGGCTCGAAGACAGCCGATAGCAAAGACGCTGCCGGAACTAAGGCCGACGACGACCAAGCCAAGAAACAAGCCGAATGGAAAGGCTGGCAGGATAAGCTGACGGCGCAGAAGGATTCCATCGACCTGGCCTCGCGCGAACTCGACGTCCTGCAAAAGGAATATCAGCTTCGCGCCGCCGCCATGTATGCCGACGCAGGCAACCGCATGCGCAACGCCGCCCAGTGGGACAAGGAAGATGCGGACTTTAAACAGAAGATCGCCGACAAGCAGAAAGCCGTCGACGACGCCAAGCAGAAACTCGAGGACATGCAGGAAGAAGCTCGCAAGGCCGGCGTTCCCGCCGCCATGCGCGAGCCGTAGTTCGCCAACCGGCCGCTGCCGGACTTCAAAATGTTTCGGGCGGAGCCAAACGCCGGCCAACTGGCCGGCGTCTTACTTTGCGGACGCCGTTCTGTTCCTAAACTTTCTCAATTCCAAAGCTATTAGCGCGGTTACACTCCCCGGCGGATCTGTTCGCGCAGCCTGTCAATCTGCTTCACGTGATGCAGCCCATGTACCAGATGAAATTGTCTCCACTGCGCCGCCGTCAGCGGACCCAGAATCGGATGGTCAAGCAGTTTGCCGCGCCCGAAGCGAGCCTCGCACCGCGCGATGATCGCGCCCATCGCTACGAGCTGCGGCCCAACCTCGGCTCGCACCTTCTCCGGGGGCAAGCCTCGCGGCACGGTATTCTTCGGCGCTTTTCGCCCCTCCGGCAGGTGGCTGAAGCCCAGCACCACCAATGTTCGCCAGCGATGCCTCATCGACGCTTGCGATGCCATCGGCTTGCCCGCTTAGAGAACTCTTTCGAATCCTTTCACCGTCCCGGTATAGGTCAGATACAGATGCTCCAGCACTTCCGCCGCGCTCCACTTCCCCGCGGGATGCCGGCACATCTGCTCGTTCGACATGCCTGCTAACGCTGACTCCAGAGCCTGCTTCAGCTTTTCCAGCGAGGAATCCATGCGGCTATCTCGCATTTCCATGCGCTTCAGGTAGAATGTTGCGCGACATTAAATCATCCCAGTTATAACAGGAAGGTCGCTATGAAGATGCCGGACATCGTCCAACCCAAGACCATTGTCGCCGGAAATCCTGCGCAGGCAGTGCGGTCGCCGAGCACCGCAGTGACGGCAATTTTCTCGGCCGTCCTGTTTGCGATTCTCGCGCTGCTCGCGGCTTGCAACTCCAATACCACTAAGCCGCCCGAGGCCAAGCCTGAGCCGAAGGGTCCCGAGTTGCTCACTGGGCGTGCCGCTTTTCAGAAGGTATTCATCGCTGCCCGCAATTATGCCGTGGACGTAAAACCGTTCCGCATTGAGTCCACTCCCACCAGCGACGGCGACGGCCACGGGGGCAAGTCGGCCATTTGGCGCGCCAGCTTCGCTTCGCCCGCCCAACGCGGTGTCAAGCCTTTCATCTGGTCCGGCAGCAACGTCCCCGATGCTCCCTCCCGCGGAGTTTCACCCGGCAACGAAGACGTTTACAACCCCAGCAACGCATCGACTCAGATCTTTGACGTGGCTTTCCTCAAGGTGGATTCCGACCAGGCCTTTGACGTCGCGCAAAAACAGGGCGGGGACAAGATCCTGGAAAAAGATCCGTCCACGCCCGTGATCTACGTGTGCGAATGGAACCACAACACCAACCAATTGGTCTGGCACGTCATTTATGGATCGACTCGCGACAGCGCCAAGCTGACCGTGGCGGTGAATGCCTCGACCGGCGAATTTATTCGTGTGGAGAAATAAACTTGGCATCGCCGGTTCTTGGGATGGCCGCGCGGAAGGGAAATCGGAAAAATGGCGGGCTTATTCTCGCTCCTCGGCCCGCTTCAACTGATCTTCAATGGAAGCAAAGAAGCGGCACAGGGCGCTGGCGGAAGCGATGGCTCCTTTTAGGGCTTGCCGCTCCCCAAAGGAAACAATATCCGCGACGGAATATTGCAGGCGAAGACGGTCGGTGGCGCATTGCGCGCTCAGCAGCTCGACCTTGGCGGCGCGAAGGTCGGAAGTTAGGCGGGCAATCCCCGCCTGCTTTCCGGATTCGTCGTTTGACATTACTCTCCTTGTTTCAGGTTGTGAATTGGCGTCCTGCCGCAGTCGCTCGACGGGGGAAGGCTGTTGGCTCTTCGCGCTCCGGCAGGACGCGTCCCTTGGCAGTCAATCGTTCCAAGAGAATTTATTATTATACGCCGTTAGTTAAACGAAGTTAAAGTTATTTCGGGGCCCTGCGGTAGTCTAAGACGACAACATGGAGGCCGGTTTTTGCCCAGACAAGCGGATCCTCAACTCGAACAGCGCATCCTGGACGCCGCATGCCGGCTGTGGGCCCGCGGCGGAGAAAAAGCCCTCACCATGCGCGCCGTCGCCAAGACCGCCGGCACCACCACCCCCACTCTCTACGAGCGTTACCGCGACCGCGCTGATATTCTCCGCGCTCTGCGCATCCAGACCCGCGTTGAGCTGTTTACCACCCTCAGCCGCACCCGGTCGATCACGCAAGCCTGCCAGCGTTATCTCGAGTACGCCCTCAAGCATCCCCACGCCTACGAAGTGCTTTTCGACGGATTCGCCCAGGCCCCGTCCTTGCACGAACCCTGGCCTTCCTTCAATCTCTTGCGCCTGCGTTTGGCGCATCGCCTCGGAGGCACTCCCCGCCAGCACACTCGCCTCATGCTTTCCCTGTGGTCGTTGATGCATGGCGCCGCCATGCTCCTGATCCGGGGAGGCGTTGCCGGCCCGCTGCGCACTCAAATGTTCCACGCTTGTCTGGACGCGGTGGAAGCCGTCATTGCAGAAGCCGCCCACTCGAAGGGCAAGTCTTGTTCCGGCCCGAAGTGGCCCCCGGGCCTGATCCTGGGCGAAGCCTTCCGCAGCAAGATTGAGAATGACGAAGAAGATTTCGGAGCAAAGCCCGCAGCCAGGGCCGACGATCGCCCGAAACAGAAACAACCAGCTCCGCGGCGTGCGGCCCGTTCCGCAGGATGATTGCAATCGCGCCTACTGCGGCGGTTTCGTTCCCGCCGTCTGCGCCTTCAGCCGGTCGAGCGCTTTCTGCGCCTGTTCGGCCTCCGGCCCGTGCGGCAGAATCTTCAAATAGCTCTCATATTCGAGGCGCGCGTCGTCCAGCACGCCCAGTTTCTCCAGACACACCGCCAGCCGAATCGTCGCCACGGCGTCATTCTCTTTGTAGCCCAGCGCGTCCCGGTAGCGACCCTCCGCCGCCCGGTAGTTCTTGCGCTTGAAGTAGAAATCGCCCACTTCAATACTCTTCGCGGCCTTGTGCGGATCCCAGGTATGGAACTCGGTAATCCCGCTCTTGCCGCCCAACATTTCTGCCTCGGCCTCAGCCAGCGCCGCCGAACTCTGCGGGTGGGCTTTGTCGTCATCCTCAGGCGGGCTTAAATCCAGCTGTGTATCCTTGCTGGAACTCTGTCCCAATTCCGATCCCAAATCATCCGCCTGCACGCGGTCCGACCGCGGCGGCGCCAGATTCGGCGTGCGCGCCTGCTTCGCGGCATCCCCATTTGCGGAAGATGATGACGGCGAGGACGACGGCGCACCATCCTGCTGCGCCCACGCCGCTCCGCTCAACCCCAACAGCAAACCCAACCACAACCAACGTCTCATGGATCTATTTTACCTTCGCAACCCGGCGCTATGGAACTCCGCCGTTGGCGAGTCACGACGCAAAGTCCCGCAACCCCATCCGTGTTACCCATTCAATTTGCAAGATGCAAAAAACAGGCCGCTCAGGGGGAGGCTCGAGCGGCCTGTTAGCAAAGTCCTCCGGGGAGGAGGAAACTCATTTGGCTTCGACGACAGTTTTACATCGACGACGGACTATTCTGCCCGGTCGTCGTGGGTGCAGTCGTCGGCTGCGTCGTGTCGCCCACGGTATTGGTCATCAGGCGGACATCCACGCGGCGGTTATCGGCGCGGCCCTGTTTCGTCTTGTTGGTCTCGACGGGCTTGTCTTTGCCCAGCCCGATTACATAAATCTTGTGCGCCGGCACGTTGTATTTCGACGCCAGATACTGGATCACAGAACTCGCCCGACGCTGGCTCAAGTCATAGTTGTACTCTGCCGACCCCACCGAGTCCGTGCTGCCTTCCAGAGTAATAATGTAGCCCTTGGTGGACGCGATGCTTCCCGCCATCTGATCGAGCGCGTCTTTGGCCTGCTGCGTAAGGTTATCCCGGTTAAACCCAAACTTCACCGAGGTCTCGGCCACTGGACGGTAGTTATCCAGGTTCGCCACGGTGTTGGTCAAAACGCCAACGCGCCCGTTGGCCGCATCCGCCATCTGCTGCGCTGAAGCGGCGTTTTGCCCGGCGGCTTGCGCTTTCTGATCGACCTCCGCTGTCTTGGCATTCACCGCCTGGATGCCCGCTTGCGCGCGCGCGTCCACATCCTTGATGTCCTTGCTATTTTTCGCCGTCATGTCATCGAGTTCGTTGGTTTTGTTGATCAACGGCGTTGTCTGTTGCTTGACATAGTTCTTGCTGGTGCAGCCGATGGAGGCTGCCAGGCTGGCTGCCAATAAAATCGTTAACGAAGTGCGGTTCATAGTTGGAGGCTCCTTGATTAGTTGTCTCGCGCGACTGGGATTCTCCCGCGCGCATACTCTGATGCAGAACCTGGGGCAGTTGTTGGTGCCTACAACTCCCGCCCTTACTTGTGCACGGGACGTGCCAGTTTCCCGCATCGGGATCGTCAGAGATAAGTATATCTTGTTTCAACGATTTGCGGGCGACTCTCTGTGGACGGTCACTAACCTCCATGGGACTCAGGCAACGCAATCCCACATGGGCTGGGGAAATTTTATACGGTCCGGTTCGGCGAAGCACTCGGGCCTCAGTGCTTTTTGGGCGGGCAGATGAGCGGAATCGTCTCCCGCTTATTCCTGCGATAAACGCGGAAATCGCTTTCATCGACCGTGATAATGCTGTGGCGGGGATAGAGTTCGCTCATTCGAATGAGGCAAAGATCGGCTAAATCCGGCTTGCGGTCTGCGTAGCGCCGCGCCAACTCGCGTACCTGTGGAATGTTCTCCGAGAAATCGAACGCGACTTGCAAGATCCCGTCCTCCACCAGCGAGAGCACGTAGGAACTCGATTCCAAGTGAAATGCCGCTTCGCTGAGAACCGACTCGCAGGTGAGCAAGGGCTCGGTCAGAGCCTTCGCGACGTTGACCGCCCAAGCGTGATACCTATCGTTCTTTCGGCCAGCAGCAACGATGAAGCCAGTGTCAGCGATGCCTTTCATTCCCGGGAATATCCCTTACGTGACGAGACGTCAGGAGGGCCACCTTTGATCGCTCCCAAATGCCGAAGGAATCGCTGCTTCCCTCCATTGGACCTAGCACTCTCCAGTTGCTCGCGCACCAGACGTCCCATCGGCACACCGGTGCGCTGCGATTTCTCCTTTAGCCAGCTCAAAAGCTCGTCTGTAAGGCGAATTGTGAGTGTGTGACTCATATGACAATATTGTAACACACCAGCGTATACGGGTTTTCTATTCCAAATTCTGATCCCAGTGGCTTATGCGGCATGCTTGTAACACAGTCGAACGTCTCCTCATCCACTAGAATAAAACAGACTCACAATGGATCTTCTCGCTAAAATCCGCACCATCCCCACCGAACCCGGCGTCTATCTCTACAAGAACGCCGAGGGCGAAGTCATCTATGTGGGCAAGGCGAAGAATCTGCGCAGCCGCGTGGCCAGCTATTTCCATGAGGGCCGCTGGGAGGATTCGAAGACGGGCACGCTGGTGCGCGAGGCGGTCGACGTTCAACTACATCGTTGTGGCCAACAACAAAGAGGCGCTGGCGCTCGAAAACAATCTCATCAAGCAGCGCAAACCGCGCTTCAACATCCTGCTGCGTGACGACAAGACTTACCCTTACGTGAAGCTCACGCTGGGCGAGCGCTGGCCGCGGGTCTACGTCACGCGCCGTCTGCGCAAGGACGGCGGCGCTTACTATGGGCCGTATTTTCCGGCCAATCTCGCGTATCGCATCGTCGATCTCATCCACCGCAACTTTCTGATCCCGTCGTGCAAGGTGGGTCTCACGCGCTTTCACCCGCGTCCGTGCCTGCAGTACTACATCAAACGCTGCCTCGGCCCGTGCGTGCAGGATTTGACCACTCCTAAGGCGTATCAGGAAGCGGTGCACGACGTGAAGTTGTTTCTGGAAGGCCGCCCAACGGACCTGAGCAAGTCGTTGCAGGAGCGCATGGAGCAGGCCGCCGCCGCGCAGGAATACGAACGCGCCGCCCGCTATCGCGATTTGATTTCCACCGTCGAGCAGTTGCAGGAGCGCCAGCGCATCGCCGCCGCCGAAGGCGATGACGCCGACGTCTTCGGATATCACTATGAAAATGGAATGCTGGCGGTGAATTTATTTCACATGCGCGGCGGCCGCGTCCTCGACCGCAGAGAATTCTTCTGGGAAGACCTGCCCGAGGATGCGTGGGTCCGGGTCTCTGACCCGGACGCGGGTCGCAGACCCGCCTTGGATGCCTCCACCCATGTGGGGACGGGCACTCGTGTGGGGACGGGCGCCTTCGCCCGTCCAGGCGAGCGCAGCGAGCCTGCTTCTCCTACTGACGACGCCTTCCATCCCGGTGAGTTCTTCTCTGCTCTGCTCAAGCAGCTCTACATCGGCCAGCCCTATGTGCCGCGGAATCTCTACGTCCCGGTGGATTTTGAAGACCGCGAAGCGCTTGAGGATTTACTCTCCGAGCAAAGCGCGGGAGAGGGCGCCCGCGCCGCGCGCGTTCACATCCTGGTTCCGCAGCGCGGCGACAAGCGCGCCCTCATCGATCTTGCCGGCACCAACGCCAAACAATCTTACGATCAGCGGTTTCGCGTGCTTAAGCCCAACGCCAAAGCTATTCAGGAAGAGCTGCAGGATTCGCTCAGTCTCCCCGAACTTCCCAAGCGCATCGAATGCTTCGACATCTCGCACATCCAAGGCGCGGAGACTGTAGCCTCCATGGTGGTGTGGGAAGACGGCAAGATGAAGAAATCCGATTATCGCAAGTTCATCATCCGCACCGTCGAAGGCGTTGACGACTTTGCTTCCATGCGCGAAGTGGTCACGCGCCGCTACAAGCGGTTGCTGCAAGGACAAGAGAAAGAGAAGAAGCCCATGCCCAGCCTGGTTTTGATCGATGGCGGCCTTGGCCAGTTGCACGCAGCAGCTGCAGCGTTGGAATCGCTTGAGGTCATCAACCAGCCACTCGCAGCCATCGCCAAGCGCGAAGAGATTCTCTTCGTCTACGGACAGGAGAAAGATCCAATCGCCCTCGACCATCACTCGCCGGTGCTGCATCTGATTCAACTCATTCGCGACGAAGCCCACCGTTTCGCAGTAACCTTCCACCGCAAACGCCGCCAGATGCGCGACCGCTCCACCGAACTGCTCGAGATTCCCGGCGTAGGCGAGAGTACGACCCGGCGTCTCCTCGAACATTTCGGCAGCCTGCAGGCGGTGAAACAAGCCGACGCCTCGGCCTTGTCGGCGGTCGTAACCCGAGTGCAGGCGGAGGCGATTAGCAGTCACTTTCGAAAGTAAAGCGGTCCTGGTAAATCGGTCCGCCTCAGGGTCACAGGGCGAAGATTCGCGAAATCCCGCATTGCGCGAAGGGCGCGGCGGTGCCAGCCCTGAGTCACAGCTGACAATGCGTCCCGGCTGGAATAGTGCCGGCAAAGGCGGGCCGGTTCCCTTGGAGTACAATGGCCCGGTTAGAGCAGGGGAGTCGTTAATGGTCGTGGGCTTCATGATTGGCCGCGTTGCTCCGGTAACCAGCCTAGGAGCGCTTGTAACCGACCTCCACCTCTCGTTCCGCCAGGAGTTTCGCGACTCGCGAGACGCGGTCAAACTAGTGGTCTCATATTCGCCCGACCGGCTTCAACTCTCTCGCGAGAAGGTATCCTTCCCCACCTGAGCTATCTGCATGAACGATCTAAGCAAAACGTCTTTTTCTACTGTGCTGGCTACAGGGAAATGGAGAAGGGCATCGACGAAGGCCCCAGTGTCGTCTCGTTGGGAAACGGCTGGATATACAGCGACAGCGCATTCGACAATTTTCGAGCAGAGGTTGAGCACCTGAGCGATTGGGAGTATAGCGGTGGGGTTGATCTTGTCCTGACCAACGCCGAATACAAAGCTGCTACGCCAGGAGTATTTGGACGTGGCTCGTCCGTTTCTCTGAGTTTTGACTCGTTGATCAGCATTCCATTAGACAAGCTGAAACAAGAGGCCAATCTCCCGGATATATTTCCAATTTTCGAAAAGATTTCAAGGTACGCAGAGCAGGCGGACGGACGAGACCCCACATGGGGATTCAGCGACGCAGCCGGGGCAACCCTAGTTGGGCAAGCTCTCAAAGAGGTTCTCATTAGTGCGCTCCCGGAGGCCGTGAGGAGCCAAGCGCGACAGGCATTCTACTTCGCTGTGAAGGATACAAGACACAAGGGCCCCCAGACCGGGCTTCAGAGGGCGGCAGCTTGGATTCGTGGGATCTTCAGCGATTAGGCTATGGCCGCTAGCGGACTGTCCACAAAAAAAGCTCGGTTGAGTCAATCCCCGGGGAAGAAAGCCGTCTTCCCCAATAGGTGACCAGCCGACGATCAACTGCACGCTCCCGCTCAAGAGTGGCGCATCCATCGCAGGAACGGGGCTAACGGAGCACCACCCCGGCAGCGAAGTTCAATCGACACCCTACACCCGCGGGAGCTGAGGCAGCGCATCAAAATGCGCGTCGCGGGCACACAGGACGAGCGAATGTTGCAGGACGAGGGCCGCGATCCACATATCGTTGGTCGGGATGGGAGTGCCTTGCTTCCGCAATTGCCGGTAAACGGCACCGTAATGATGCGTGGTCTGTTCATCGGCGTAGAGCACACCGACGCCGGACTTCAGCAGAAAACGGCGCAGGACAGCTTCGTTGCGCGGTCCGGGGCTGCCCACGGCAAATCCGGCGCGCAATTCTCCCAGCACGATGAAGGGCAACCAGACTTCGTCGGCGAGTTCGACCGTTTCGACAACCGACACATTGCCCCGGCAAAGGTCGGTATAGCGGTTCGTGTCGAGCGCCAGCCTCACCGCCACATCTCTTCATCGATGGTGTCCTGCGCGGCCAGGGCGCTGTCGAAAGCGGGATCTTTGCGCCAGGTGCCTGCGATGTCGGCTAGATCGCGTTGCCGGTCGCGCTCCCCCGTAATGCCAGCGCCCCGGGCCAGGGCTTCGATCGCCACCTCATTCAGGCTTTTGCCCCGCTCACGCGCGGCCCTGCGAAGGGCCTCGTCCAAACTATCGGGCACCTTGCGGATGGTGTATTGCATGCATCCATTGTAGGCATTGCAGGCATGAAATGCAAGCGCACCGCGCCGGAGCGAACAAAACGCGAGGTTCCTCCAGTAGCATCGATCTTCGGACCCATGAGCGCCTACAGGAATTAGGAAACGGATTTCCGCGCCATCCGCAACGCGCCGTGAACCGGCTCGACCACTTCAGAATTCAAAACTATGTGTGGATACTCCGTGCGAACTTCATTGTAGAAAAGCTCGCGAATCGTCGGCGCATGACGAAAGACGCCCCCAGCCATGGCCATCGGAACCGCATCCTGCCCCGGGAAAAGCCGCCGCAAAACAATCTGAGCCAGTTGCGTCAGTTCCCTGCTTGCTTGCGCCAGGACGTCTTGCGCCACTACGTCCCCGGCATTGGCAGCATTCAGAACTCCGGGCAACAGCGCCGCAAAATCCGGATTCGAATTCGCCTTACGCGCCAACTGTTCGAGCGAGTCCAGCTTCCAGATTTCTTTCAGTTCGCAGAAGAGCGCTGAGTGTGGGTGAGGGCTGTCATCAATTGGACCTTCATCAGCGACCCGCAGCGCAGCGGCAACCGCCGCTCGGCCAATCCAGTGAGCCGAACCTTCGTCGGAGATTTCGAAGCCCCAACCTCCGGCACGGGCAATTCTTCCACGGGCGTCGCGGCCATAGGCAATCGACCCCGTCCCGGCGATCACGATCACGCCCGGCCCTTCGCCCAGAGCGGCTTGCAATGCGATCTGCATGTCGCCCACAACTTCGAAATCCCCGGGCAAGACTTCCGCAACCATCCTATATACCACGCTGGCAACGGCGTCTTGTCCGGCCCCTGCGATGCCGATGCAGGCTCGCTTCAATTCCCGTGGATCGATCTTCGCATCGGCACAAGCCCGGCGAATCGCCTGGTGCAGCGATTCACGCGCACGGATTTCTCCCACGCGAGTGATGTTGCTCGGACCCGACAAAGCGGTTGCGAGCACCGAAGATTCATCGCCCACCACGCACGTCGTTTTACTGCCGCCGCCATCAAGGCCCAGGTAGTAAGCCACGGGTTATTTCTATCACATGCCGTTTTCTAAACGAGAAACTGCGTGCCGCGTCGTGGCCCGGCCAAGGGTCTGCGGACAATATCCGCACGTCTACAAAGACTCACTCGTATCGCCTGCGGATTACCTCCATAATTGAACCGGCAAACATGAAAATCCAGATCTCCGACCTCCCGAACTTCGGCGACGCGCGCGGCTTCAGCTTTACCACTCCAGCCGAGGCCCTCGCTTTCGTCGGGCATGTGGCAGACATTTATCTCGCTTCCACCGCGCCCGAAGCAATCCGTGGCAACCATTACCACTTGCGGCGGCGCGAGGCCATCGTGCTATTGCCGGGATCGGCATGGTCATTGCACTGGGACGAAGGCGAGGGCACACCGGCGCAGCACCGCGCCTTTGACGGGGGCACCGCCGTGCTGGTTCTGGTTTCGCTGGGAGCTTCTCACGCCGTTCGCAACGATGGAACGGGGTTGCTCTGGCTCATCGCCAGCTCGTCCGAGCCTTACGATCCAACGGAAACTGTAGCGCGTAAAGTCGTATAGAACACATGGGCCTCGATAAACTCGATCTGGCGATTATCGCGCTGTATCTCGTCGGCATCACGCTGTTCGGACTGCGCTTCCGCAAGCGGCACCGCTCCTTGCGCGATTACTTTCTAGCCGGACGCGACATTCCCTGGTGGGCCATCGCGCTTTCCATCGTTGCCGCGGAAACCAGCACGCTCACCATCATTAGCATCCCCGGCCTTGCCTATGACACCAATCTCACCTTCCTTCAGGTGGTGATGGGTTATGTTGTCGGGCGCGTGGTGATCAGCTTCGTGCTGCTGCCGCATTATTTTCGCGGCGATCTCTACACCGCTTACGAATTGATCGAACGCCGCTTCGGACGCGGGTTGCGCTCCCTCACTGCGGGACTTTTCCTTTTGACGCGGACAGCCGCGGAGGGAGTGCGCGTCTATGCCGTGTCGATTGTGGTCGCCATCGCGCTGGGGACGGGCGAGGTAGCCTCGATTGCGATCATTACTGCATTGACGCTCATCTATACGTTCGAGGGCGGCCTGGCAGCCGTGATCTGGACCGACGTGGTGCAAACCGCGATCTACGTCGGCGGAACGCTGGTGGGATTGTGGACGATCCTGCATCTCGTTCCGGGGGGATGGAGCGCCGTTCATGCCGCTGCTGCGAGCGCGGGCAAGCTGCAAGTGTTCGACTTCACCCCGAGTTTGTGGCTTCCCTATACCTTCTGGGCGGGCATGATCGGCGGAACTTTTTTTATTACGGCCAGCCACGGCACCGATCAACTCATCGTGCAGCGCCTGCTCGCGGCTCGCAGCCGAAAGCAATCCGTGACGGCGCTGCTTTCGAGTGGCGTCGCAATTCTGCTTCAGTTTGCGTTGTTCCTGATGGTGGGCGTGATGTTGTGGGCGTACTATCGTGTGCCCTCGGCGGCCTTCGGAAAGCCCGACCGAATCTATCCCACGTTTATCGTCAAACAGATGCCGCACGGTATTTCTGGCCTGCTCATCGCCGCGATCCTGGCGGCGGCTATGTCGAACCTGAGCGCGGCGCTGAACTCGCTGTCCTCCAGCGCGATCCTGGACTTCTACGTTTGCCTTCGGCCGCAAGCCGACGAGAAGAGGCGGATGCGCCTTTCGCGTTTTGCAACGTTCTTTTTTGCCATCGTGCTGTTTGGCCTGGCGGTTCTCTCGCTCCACAAAGCCGGGCGCGTGGTCGAAGTCGGATTGCAGATCGCGTCGGTGGCCTACGGCGCGCTCCTCGGAGTCTTCCTGCTCGGCGTGTTGACGCGAAAAGCCAATCAACGCGGGGCCATGGTGGGCATGCTGTTTGGATTCGGCATCGAGTTATATCTGTGGCGGTGGACGCACGTCCCGTGGACATGGTGGGTGATGATTGGAACGATTGTGACGTTCGGTGTGGGATATCTTTCTAGTCTGCTTCTGCGCGAACAGTCGTAGCGAGAAATCTCCAGCGCCCCTCGCGTATACTTGCACCCTTCGACCATGCCGGAACCGATACACCAAACTGCTGCCCGTCCCGAACTAGCCCGCGATCTGGGCGTGAGCCACGCCTCGGCGGTGGTCGTCGGAACCATCATCGGCAGCGGAATCTTTCTCGTTCCCGCGGAGATGATGCAGGCCGTGGGCTCGGCCAAACTGGTTTATCTGGCGTGGCTCGTCGGCGGCCTGCTGTCTTTTTTTGGCGCGCTCACCTACGCCGAACTGGGCGCCATGAAGCCGCAAGCCGGCGGCGAATATGTTTACGTCCGCGATGCCTATGGTCCTCTGGGCGGTTTTCTTTATGGATGGACATGGTTCGTAATCGCGAAACCCGCTTCCGTGGCCACGATCGCCACCGGACTGGTGCGCATCCTGGGCACGTTCTCCATCTTTTCTTTTTTCTCCGAGAACATTCTCCCCGCGAGTACCTTTCATCTCTTCGCCGTCACCTGGGGACAGCTCGTCGCCATCGCGGCGGCCATTCTTATTTCCGTGTTGAATTACCTGGGAGTGAAGAAGGCCGGAGAATTCCAACTCGTATTCACGGTGCTGAAAGTGGCGATCATTCTCGGCATCGTGGTGGTGTGCTTCAGCGGCGCCGGCGGCGCTACTGGACGAGGCTGGAGCAACTTTGCCGGAACCTTCACCGGAGCCAAGGGCGGAATCGCCGGCTTCATGGCCGCGCTGGTGGCGGCTCTGTGGGCCTATGACGGCTGGAACGATCTCAACATGGTGGCAGGCGAGGTGAAAAAGCCGGAGCGCAATATTCCGATCGCGCTGATTACCGGTGTAGCCACGGTCGGTGTGCTCTACGTGCTGGTGAACGCGGGCGTGCAATACGTGCTGCCGGCGAATGTGATCGCGGCGTCGCCGCGCCCCGCCTCCGATGCGGTCGCGCTGGTTATGGGACCCATGGGCGCAGCCATCGTGTCGGTGGGCATGGCCGTTTCCATGCTGGTCACGCTGAATGGCACCATCATGAGCGGAGCGCGCGTGCCCTTCGCCATGGCGCGGGACGGATACTTCTTCCGCGCTCTGGCGGAAGTCCATCCGCGGTATCACACGCCCTCGGCCGCAATCGTGGTGCAGGCGGTCTTGTCGATTATCCTTCTCCTGCTGGGGGGAAATTTCCGGCAGCTCTTTTCTCTCGCCATTTTTGCGGAATGGCTCTTCTACATGATTGCCGGCAGCACCATCTTCATTTTCCGCTGGCGCGATCCCAATGCGGCTCGACCCTACCGCGTGCTCGGCTACCCTTTCGTTCCCGCCCTCTTCATTACCATCGCCGCCGTCCTTCTCTACTACACCTTTCGGGAAAACTGGCCGAATTCTTTCTACGGACTGCTGGTTGTTCTGGCCGGCATACCGGTTTTCTCCTGGTTTCGGCGCCGGAGGGTTACTATTTGACTACGGGGTACCCCCCCTCCCGCCTCTCACCCTAAATCTTTAGAATCATTGGAGTTAGGCATGCTTTGGCCCGCAAAATACGTCAAACAAAGGACTTAGAGGCAAAAGCTAGAGAACAAAGGGGTTAAGGGCCTGATTTCGTGGCCGGGGCCTCCGTTTCGTTGGCGCTGCGTGTACTGCCCTTGCTGGGACAATTCTGAAACGAAGTGCGGGCTGTGCGCAAGGTCAGATGTCACAAGGGGGCTGTGGAAATATTTTGGCTCAAACTAGGATCACTTGGGAATCAGGTAGGATCCGGGAATGTTCGCATCTAAAGTTGCCAGGATTTGCCCCCGGATTTGCCCTGGTTTTCCGGTTTTCGATCGCCGAAACGTTGGGGCGGTCTAGGGCGATGCGTTGCCCGCAACGCCGGCCGATGGCGACGAGGGATTTGAAGAAGGGGGCGCCGTCTGAGGCAGGGCCGAAGGAAGCCTGCTTATCAGTTGGAATGCGAAACCAGTGTCCGGGACCAGCCAGGAATCGTGTTCTAGGGTGAACACACCTGGCTTATCTTCCATATTCATTTGATCTTCGTTCACTATGAAGAGGTTGGCGATCAGCTCTTGATCTTTGGGATAGACAATGAATCCAGTTATACCCTTGGTCGGGTGCGACATTGTCCAGGTGAAGGGCATGTTGGTCGGCATTGTGTAGCTAATGTGAGTCTTTACGTGAAGATCATCCACCCCCTCGTAATCGCTCAAGGGGAGCGCGAACCCGATTCCAGGCCCTTTATACGCCGGGAAGTCACCTGGAACCGCGCTGCTGAAAACGCGGCGCCGGGCGCGCACATTAGGATGGCGCTGGATAAATCTCGGATCCGCAAATTCCAAATCGGGCACCTCGATTTCGACTTCGTATTTCGAAATCTTCATCTGTTTTACCTGTGCTGTTCCGGTCTCGACCCACTTGACCTCATGCTGAATCTCATCTCCGACCTTCCGACAGCGATATGAAATTGTGTCTTGCACCTCTACCTGATCCGTTCGATTCGCTGAATATTGGATGTTGATTACATCACGCACATCCTGCCGATACGGACTGCCAATATATCCGTGGATCCTTGAATGGAAGAACTCAAGAAAGCTGTCCTTGCGGTCGATATCGTCGGTCTTAAAAAAGGCTTTCAGGGTGCTCGTCTGCAACGCAATCAGTTGTGTCTTGTCCATCTTTTTCAGATACGCCTGTTCTACGATTATCTTCTCAATCTCCTTCTGGAAGTAATTCTTCCAGTCCGGAAACTCCAAAAGGATCCCAACTGAGCCGAGCAGTATCAGCGCGATGCCCACCTCGTCGAGAAGCCTCAGTCCAATGGAGATGCCGTGTCCATGCGTGCCGTAACGTGCGTCCACCGACAGTTCGATGAAGATCACCAGCAGGCCCATCAAGACTAATGTCAGTCCGTACCTTACCAACTTGACCATAACAACGTGCCCTCCTCTGACACGTGGGCCCTCTTGCTGGTTCAGAACGGGTTAAGAATACACCAAGTTAACTTCCTTGGAGCTAAGAATTCATAGCCAGCCCGTTGGCCATGCCATCGCATATCCGCCCCGAAAGCACCCGTACGGAAGTAATGGATCGCGTTCCCTACTGTTCCCCCTTCGTGGTATCGTTAAGGCAAGTGGTAGAGGAACTTCGCGCGGGACTTTTTCGGCGCCTCAAGCTTCCGAGAAACGGAGTCAGGGAATAACGGTGCAAGTCCGATCTCATTCTTTCTCCGAACCTGATAAGGTTCGTGTTCGTCGCCTTCATCTCGATATTCGTCCCCAATTTGATCGTCACGAACTGGAGTGCGTCGCCGTTCTCGATATTACTAGGACGGATTCCTGGCCGGGCGCGCCGATCGTTCTCGATACCGAGCGACTCAATATACGCGGGGTTAGCGCATGCTCCAACGGCGGGCAGTTTGAGCCGGTCCTTTTCGAGTTGGGTCAGGCCCAGAAGGTGGTGGGACGGCCTCTAATCATCTACGCCCCCCTCGCGGCAACAAGGGTCAAGATAGTTTATTCGACAAGTGCGGACGCAAGCGGGCTTCAGTGGCTTGAGCCGGGTCAGACCTCGTCTCGGAACTTCCCATTTCTTTATACGCAATCCGAATCGATTCACGCCCGCAGTTGGATACCGCTTCAGGATACCCCTGTCGTAAGGGTGACCTTCTCCGCGACCGTGCATCCACCCTCGCAAATGATGGCCCTGATGAGTGCCGGCAACAATCAGCGCTCAGCCCATGAAGGGGCCTACGATTTTCGCATGGAGCACCCAATTCCGCCCTATCTCATCGCTTTAGCTGTAGGTAGGCTGGAGTTTGCGCCGACCGGCTTTCGCACCGGTGTCTATGCCGAGCCCCTCGCTCATCGGCCGCGCGGCGTATGAGTTTGCGGATACTGAGAAGATGATTGAGGCCGCAGAGTCCTTATACGGCCCCTACCGATGGGGAAGATATGATCTGCTCGTCTTGCCGCCCAGTTTCCCTTATGGCGGCATGGAAAACCCGCGGCTTACTTTCTTAACCCCCACCGTCATAACAGGAGACCGTAGCCTTGTGTCCCTCATTTCCCACGAACTTGCCCATTCTTGGGCGGGAAACCTCGTAACGAATGCCAACTGGGGCGACTTTTGGCTGAACGAAGGTTTCACTACCTACATCGAGCACAGAATCCAAGAGAGGATCTATGGGAAAGCCCGCGTAGAGGCGGAGAAAGTGCTGAGTCGCTTGGGGCTTGACGAGGAGATGTCCAAGCTTCAAGATCGCGACCAGTTGTTGTACACCGACCTTACAGACAGAGATCCCGATGAAGCTATGACGAGCGTGCCTTACGTCAAGGGAGCGCTGTTCCTCCAGACTCTAGAGCAGACTTTCGGGCGCTCCCGTTTTGACGAATTCCTGCGAAACTACTTCGACCATTTCGCATTCCAGAGCGTGACAACTGCCGACGCTGTTCGGTACCTTCGCGAGAACTTATTGAACTCGGCCGCTGGACACGCGGCTCACGTCTCGATTGAAGATTGGGTCCGAAGGCCGGGCCTACCCGACTCCGCCCCCAGCGCCGATGAAACCATGCTATATCCGATCAGGAAGGCGGCCGTGGAATGGGCCATGCGCGGTGTTCTCCCTTCTCGCGAACAGGTGGCGGACTGGGACACCCATCAGTGGCTTTATTTCTTAAGCGAGCTGCCCGCTGATTTAGCGCCAGAGAGAATGAGGGCCCTGGACGCCGAATTCGGACTCTCGCAGACGACCAACAGCGAGATCCTTGCGCGCTGGCTGCTTATGTCCGTAAGGAATGGATATCATTCGGCCGACCCGTACGTCGAAAAGTTCCTCATTTCAGTTGGTCGGCTTAAGTACATTAAGCCCATCTACGAGGAACTGGTAGCCACGCCTGAGGGCCGGAATACGGCCGCCAATATATACAACAGGGCGAGATCCTTCTACCATCCGATCGCGCGCACCGCTATTGAACACCTGTTCTCACCATCGCCAGCATCGCGGGCATCAAATTCGGCCATCGCGCAAGTCACCTAGCCGGGGGCTGGCCCACCTTTGCCGGGGCGATCATAACCGAGGATGCCCCACCTCTGCTTCTTTTGCAAAGAGCTTGTCCCTTCGGCAGGCTCAGGGCAAGCTCTGAGCTTGTCGAGGAAATCGGGGACAGACGGACGTTCTCGGCCCCGTCACGAGGGAACTTCGCGTCATCCACGAGTTCCCCGGCGACAGCGAAGCCTCAGCGGCTGAAGCCGTGGTCCTTGGAGGTCGCTAATCGGCACGAGTGGAACTCGTGCCCTTCCCGGTTGCGTACTGGTTTTCGCCTGGTTTAGCAGGCAGCGACGGGCGCAGCTGGGGTCCTGGCCCCTGCTAAGCCTTGCCCCTGGCCCGTTTCGGGCCAAATCCCATAACAGTCCTTCGCCCGTTACCTTAGGTCAGGAGCCGTGGACACGTTTCCCCACTGTCCTTTTTCCCTTAATGTGAAAACTCCAACCCCGATCCACTCCCTCGGACTGGGCCTCTTGGAGTTCATACATGGCTACGCGTCAACCTAGTTTTAAGCTCGGGATTTTGCCGGAGCGCAAGATCGACAAGCGCGCGCTGGCAACCAGCTACACCATCATGGTGCTGCTTACCCTGCTGCTGGTGAATCTCGGGGTCGTGTTTCCAGACCGGCTTCCGCTCAGGATGTACCGCGTCACGGAATTAATTCCCCTGCCCACGATGAGGCCGGAGCCTGAGCCGGTGGTTAAGGTGAAGCCGATCAAGGCCAAGCTGCTGCCTCCGGCGCCGGTTTTTGACCAGCCGAAATTGGTGGTGCCCCGTGAAGTTCGCCGTGCGCCCGCGCCCGAACGGGTGGAAGCACCCAAGGTGGTGATGAACCAGTTCGCCGCTCCCCAGATCAAGATGACCGCCGGCGGGGCGCGTCCGCAACTGTTGCACACTGGAGATTTTTCGGGAAGCTCGGTAGCGCCCACGGTTAATGTAGCCGTGCAAAAGGTTCAGACCGGAGGCTTCGGCGATCCCAATGGTTTGAAAGGGACGGGCAAGGAAGGCGCCAAGTTGTACGCGGCGCAGGCCGGATCGTTTGACATGCCGGCGGGTCCGGGACAAGGCAACGGATCGGGCGGAGCAAAAGGCATTAAAGGCACGGTCGCCAGCGCCGATTTCGGCAACGGCATTGCGACCGGAGGCAAAGGCGACGGCCGCAGCAATGGAATGGGTGGTGGCGTCTCGACCGGCGGATTCGGCGCAGAGCAGGTGGTCCACGGCGGACCGAAGCTCGCGCAGGCGGATTCGGGCCCGGCCAACATCCCGGTGGAGATCACCTACAAGCCCCAGCCGGTTTACACCGACGATGCCCGCAGGCTGAAACTGGAGGGCGAAGTTCTGCTGGAGGTAAGTTTTGGCGCCAACGGCACGCTGCATGTGAATCGCGTGGTTCGCGGCCTGGGCCACGGCCTGGATGAAGCGGCCATCGCGGCTGCTAACAAGATGCGCTTCAAGCCCGCGCTGCGTATGGGACAGCCCACGGATTCCACGGCAATCGTACACGTGCTGTTTCAGCTGGCGTACTAAGACAGTTGCCAGTGGAAACTGGAGACTGACAACTGGCAACTGGCAACTGGCAACTGGCAACTGATAACTGCTTTATGGAGAGAAGAGTCATGCGCACTTCGCAATGGATGTTCACAGCCGCACTGCTGGTCTCGGTGAGCGCTGCCGCTCAGCAGCCGTCGGATTCGCAAAGCTCCGCACAACCGAGCGCGGCCGCAGCCACACAGACCGTGCAACCATCCTCGCCTTCCGACGCCGCGCCAACGGCAACGGCTCAGAATGCGGCACCGGCGCCAACGCCGCAAGCGCCGCAGTCGCAGCCGCAGACATCGACATCAACGGCTGGGGCGGCAACCGCCCCGGCGCCAACGCCCTCGACTCTGCCGCAGCCCACCACGATGGATCAGGTGGTGGATCGCTTCATCGAGCGCGAACACGGCCTCATGAAAGCGCTCTCCACCCGCACGCCTGTGGTCGAGACCTATCTGCAGAATTTGACTGCCGATCCGCAACTCGGCCCCGTGCCCAGCGCTGACCATTATTTCCTGGGGCGCTTGGACATGGGCGTGACCGTCGATCGCAAGGACTATCTGAAGGACCAGGACAAGGGCATGGAAACCCGTCTGATGGGCGGCTTTAACAAGCTCTTCAAGGTGGAGTACCAGCCCATAGGCTTCTCCTGGATGGTCTACGCCGACCGCACGGATTTTGACCGCTCGCACTACGAGTTTCACTACGTCCGCCGCGAATTTCTCGGCGAAGTCCGTTGCCTGGTGTTCGACGTCACGCCCAAAAAGGGCTCCGGCAGAGGCCGATTCCTGGGCCGCGTCTGGGTCGAGGATCAGGAGTACAACATCGTCCGGCTGAATGGCACCTATTATCCAGCCCCGCGCAATGCCTACTTCTTCCACATGGATAGCTGGCGCCTCAACCTGATTCCCGGTTACTGGGTGCCCGCTTACATTTACAGCGAAGAAGGCGACTTCAGCGCCGGCGTGAAGAATAAGCTGGCTTTCAAGGCGCAGACCCGCATCTGGGGCTATGACCTCAAAAAGGGAGGGAAGGACGACGAACTTACCCAAATCCGCGTGGACAGCGTAAAGGATGAAAGCGCCACCGCCCAGGATGCTTCCCCGCTGCAGGCCGAGCGGGTGTGGCAGCAACAGGCCGAAGATAACGTAATCGAGCGCCTCACCAGCGCGGGATTGCTTGCCCCCGAGGGCGATGTCGACCGCATTCTCCTGACCGTGGTCAACAATCTGGAGGTCACCAACAACATCGACCTGCCGCGTCCAGTTCGCACTCGCGTGCTGCTTACGGCCCCTCTTGAAACCTTTAGCGTGGGCAACACCATCGTGATCAGCCGTGGATTGATCGACGTGCTACCGGATGAGGCCAGCCTCGCCGCCGTGCTCTCGCACGAACTCGCGCACATCGTGCTCGGCCACAACCTGGGCAGCAAGTATGCCTTCAACGACCGTATGCTGTTCTCCGACGATTCCACCTACAGCAACCTGGGCTTCAAACACATTCCGGAAGAAGAAACGGCAGCCGACAAAAAGGCGATCGAACTGTTGAACAATTCGCCCTACGCGCAGAAGCTGGATAACGTCGGCCTGTTCTTCAAAGCGCTGCAAGCCCGCGCACCGCAGCTCAACGCCCTTTTGACCACGCACCTGGGCAACCCGCTGGCGGAGAACGGAACCATCAGCCGTCTGTCCGCTCTTTCCACGAAGGGCCCGGCGCTCGACAACAACAAGCTGGATCAGGTCGCGGCTCTGCCCCTGGGGGGACGCGTCAAGATCAATCCCTGGGACGATAAGGCGGAAATGGTGAAGACGGCTCCGGTCGCCATCACGTCGGCGCGCGACAAGATGCCGTTTGAAGTCACGCCCTTCTATCCACGGCTGTCACGCTACGGCACCGGAAATGCTCCGAGCGCCACGCCGACCACCGCCGCCAACTCAAACTCAGGCAACTAACCAAGCTCTACTTGTAGCGCCGGCCTCTGGCCGGCATGGGCCGCCGAGACGGCGGCGCTACAGTCCAAGTTGCATTAAGACGCAGGCCGGGATCCGGAATCACCTTCCGGGATACCCGGCCTTCGTTTTTGCTAGATCCAATCCTGATTCCGTTAGTCGTTCCACAACAAGTCTGCGGTCACGACCGGGGCAATGAGTGAAGTGGCGATTTTGCGTAAACTATTTGACGGACCTACTATTTCGCTTCGCCTATGGCGGAACGGGCTCGAAAACAGGAGGACTGCGATGTCGCAAATGCAACGCATGGCAGTGGTTGGACTGTGCTTTCTATCGAGCGTGAGCACTAGTTTTGGGCAAAACCAGGCACCGCCGCGAACTGTCGATGTGGCTCCACCTATTGCTGCAACACCTGCGGCGAACCCGGCGGATGTTGCTTCTCCTGACGCTATCATCGCGGCGGCTTACGACGTTATTAGGCCCTGCCGGTCAAAAACGGGATTGGAATCGCATGCTTTCGTTTTTCTATCCTGGTGCGCGGCTAATCCGCACCGTTCCTAAGAAGGAGGGCGGCATGGCCGCGACTTCCTTCAGCACACAGGACTATATCGATCACGCTAGCGTTTACTTCGAAAAGAATGGCTTCTCGGAAAGAGAAATTGCGCGGCGCACTGAACAGTGGGGCAACATCCTGCAGGCGTTTAGCACCTATGAATCGAGACGTGACGCGAAGGACACCACGCCTTTCGCGCGGGGGATCAACAGTTTTCAACTGTTTTACGATGGAACGCGCTGGTGGATACTCACTATTTACTGGCAGGAAGAAAGGCCCGGGAATCCCCTGCCAGCGGAATTCCTGCCACATTCCCCGGTGAATTGAGCAGACGAGTAGCCATACCGTGCTCGACCGTGGGTCAAGCATACTAGAACATCCGGGCCCCTTCACGGGCAGGCCACTATTCCCGGGTCTCGCGCAACCCCAGCTCTTTAGTCAGCCACTCACGACGGTCGTGGCAGGACTGGGCATCGTTGAACTCGTGGCTGGTGAAGTACCAGTGTTGCTCCTTCGGGCCGCCGACGGCTTTGTAGTATTCGTCCGCGGAATGTTTGCTGATGTACATGTCGTGCGTCGCCCACTGGAAATAGATCTTGGCTGGCCCGGTATTTGCGACGAAGTGCTCTGGGTTGTACGGCTCGATCACGGCGGTGTATTTCTGGAACTCATTCCTTGGCGTCGAAGCGCGCTGCACCTCAGCATAAAAACTGTCATCGTCGTAATCCGTCAGCGACGGTAGGCCGCCCATCAGCACGAACATCTTGATCCGCTTCTCCACCGCTGCCAGCGGCCCGCCCCAGGTCGCGCCCAGCGAGTGTCCGACGTATCCAATGCGCTTGAGGTCGACATCCTTGCGCGCCGCCAGCACGTCCACGGCGCGACGCAGATCCACCACCATCTGGATGTAGTAATCACGTTCGGCTTCCGCCTTATTGTTTGGGCCGGGCGGAGGCACGTCCGGCCGCCAGTACGGCGCGTCGATCATGATGCAGACTGCGCCGCGCTTGGCCATTTCCACCCCCTCTGACAGAAACTCGCCCCTGTTTCCTTGTCCCCAATGCATGTACAGGATCCCGCCGAACGGTCCCTTACCCGGCGGGACGACGATGTAACCCGGCACGCGTCCGATCTTCGGTGAGTCGTACGAGATCTCGGTAACTTCCATCATCTCGACCTCTTCTGTCTTGCCCATCTTTACGTTGAGCGGCTTACTCGCGTCGTAGTCGAAGACCTTAGCAGGATCGAGCGTAGGCGGATTCTGCGCAGTAGCAGATACGGCGAGAAGGAGGAAGGAAAGTAGCACTCGCATGGATGATCTCCGAACAGTTCACGTAATCATTTGTCATTTTAGCAACGTTGTGAACAGGCGAGAGCGGCATACAATGGGCACGGTCTTTGGAATCAAAAAAGGAAAGTCCCGGCTTACGCTGTTCTCGGTGGGAGGATCTTACGAGGATCAAACTTATTTTGTTGCCGCCACTTGTGAACTTGATCCTTTCAATTTGTACTGCGGCTCAGTCTCCGTCGTCGGATCAGGACAAAGTCAGGGCATTCTTGGATCAGGTAAACCGGCCTGAAGGGTGGGCAACCCGAAACCCTCACTTCGCTCCCAGCCCATCCTTCTCGTGATAATTCGGGTACGCCGGCCGCGGATACTGCGGCAGCGGACGCTCCTTCAATTGCTGCATCACCACTTCGATGGCCTTGTCGAGCTGGGCATCGTGTCCCTGGCGGTAAGCGGCAGGGTCGAGATCGACCTCGATGTCTGGAGCTACGCCGTGATTCTCCACTTCCCACTCGCCCTTGAGTCCGTAGATAGCGGCCCGCGGCGCAGTCACATAACCGCCGTCGAGCAGTTCCGGATAACCTCCAATCCCTACCAGACCGCCCCAGGTTGTTTTGCCGATCAGTGGCCCAAGCCCAGCCTTCCGGAAATACCAGGGCAGCGCGTCGCCGCCGGAACCCGACATTTCATTGATGATCATCACCTTCGGCCCGTAGATCGCCTCCGATGGGCTTGACCAGTCGTGGCCTTCGCGCGCAACCACTTTGCTCATGATGGGCCGCCGCAAGTAGTCGATGATGTAGTCGGCGAGGTCGCCGCCTTCATTAAAGCGTTCGTCGATGATCGCCGCTTCCTTGTCCACCTGCGAGAAAAAGTAGCGATTGAAACTGGTGTAACCGCTGCCGCCGGTGTTGGGTACGTAAACATAGGCGACGCGGCCCCCGGTTGCCTGATCCACCGTGCGTCGATTGTTTTCAATCCACGCCAGGTACCGCAGATTCTCCTCGCTCGCCACCGGCACCACCGTGACCTCGCGCGCGTCTTTGTCCTTGTCCTTGCCCTCAGGATTTGCACCGATCTTCAGCACCACCTGCTTCCCGGCCGTCTCTTCGAAGAAGCTGTAGATGTTGTCCGTTGAGTGCAGGTCGCGCCCGTTCACCGCCAGAATGTAGTCGCCGGCTTTGGCGTTGACGCCCGGCTGGGTCAGCGGAGCCTGCAAGTCCGGATTCCAGTTTTCCCCGTCATACACCTTCGCGATGCGATAGCGGCCGTTCTCCAGCGTGTAGTCAGCGCCCAGCAAACCACCTTTCACTTTCTTCGGCTCCGGCATCTCCCCCCCGCCGACGAACATGTGTCCCACTGTCATTTCGCCGAGGCACTCCTGAAATAAATAAGTGAGTTCCTCACGAGAGGCAATCCCTTCCAGATAGGGCTCATACTTCTTCTTCACTTTGTCGAGATCGAGGCCGTGGTAGTGCGGATCGTAGAAAAAGTCGCGCTCGATGCGCCAGGTCTCGTCGTAAATCTGCTTCCACATCGCCCGGGGCTCCACATAAACCTCCCAACCCTCCAGTTTGAGCGGGCCCAGGCCAGGCTTGGATGGGCCTCCGGCGCTGGGTACCTCCTCGGCAGAGGCCGTCGCCCATGCCTCGCCTTTGCGGTATAGGATTTTTTCGCCGTCGAAGGAAACTGCGTAATCATTTACCTCGTCGATCCACTTGTCCACTTTGCGCTTGCTCAAATCAAACTTCTGGATGGTCTGGGGCAGATTGTCCTGGTCTGCCTCAGCCAGCATGGGACCTTCCGACAAGAACAGGATTCCCGATTTTCCCGAAAGCAGGTTGACGTAATTCTTGGCTGGAATGGGCAGGGCCAGAATGCGCTGGCTTATTCCCTCGAGGTCAATCTTTACGACGACGGGCTCTTCTTTTTTCTCCTTGTCTTTGTCTTTGTCCTTGTCGTCTTTGCCGTCTTTGTGCGTATCTTTCTCGGCCGCAGCCTTGTCGCTCGCCTTGCCTTTGTCCTTATCATTCTGTTTGTCGGGAGCCTTGTCCTTGTCGCCCGCGCCGATTTTTTCCTCATCGCTTTCCGGCGCCAGCGGTGATGGCAAGTCCTTGCTCAGCACCACGACATAGGCGCTGCGCGTGACTCGGTGCTCGTAGCTCGACATGTCCAGTCCGACAGCAGACAGACCCAAATCGGTCGATGCGGTGAAGTAAAGATACTTGCCGCTCTTGTCGAAGGCGGGATACAGCGCGTCGCTCATGCCATCCGTGATCTGGAACGCCTTGCCCTGATCGAGCGAGTACACAAACACCGCGTGCAGGCTGCTGGGCAGTTGCCTGGTGTATGCGATCCACTTATTGTCCGGAGCCCAGGTCTGGTTGAGTTGTGTCGCGGCGAAGCCTCCGAAGTAATCCGTGTCGACCAGCTTGGGCTGCGGGTTGTCGAGATCGACAAACCACAGATTCAGTCGCTTGTCGGTATAGGCAATCTTCTTGCTGTCGGGCGACCAAGCGGGGGTGTAGAAAAATGACGGCGGATTGCCGAGATTGATGTGCCGGACCTCGCCCAGGCCGCTCTGGCCGCGTATGCACAATTCATATTCTCCCGTTTCGTCGGAAAAATATGCGATCGACTTTCCATCCGGCGACCACCTGGGATCGCGATCGGCCACCGCGGGGGTTCGCGTCAGATTGCGGATATCCCCTTTGTCGGTGGGTACCGTGAAAATCTCTCCCCAGGCTTCAAACACCGCCCGCGCGCCCGTGGGCGAAATGCCGAAGTTCTGAATGCGCATGGGCTCGACTTTGGCGAAGTGCGGCCGCAACGCATCCAAGTCTCCCCTCACGCGAATGGAAATATTCTTTGCCTGGCGCGTATTCAAGTCATAAAGCTTGACCGCCCCGAACTGTTCGATGACAATGGCATCCGGACCCGCCGAAGCGGTCTTGAAGTCCAGACCGTCGCTGTGCAGCACTTCCGATACTTCCTTGCTCTTCGTGTCATAGGCGAACAAACTCACGGGGCCGTTGCGGTCCGAAAGAAAATAGAGGGTGTCGCCCACCCACAGCGGACAGTGGTCATTCGAATTGTCGCGGGGAACTTTCACCACGCTGGAATCTTTCAGATCGGCAATCCAGATCGGCGTGGTCTCGCCGCCGTGATAGCGTTTCCACGCCTTCTCCACTTGCCGATGCGGCACGTACGCCAGGTGGGTCCCGTCGCTGGAAAACGAGGACTCGGCTGCAATGGGGATGGGCAGTTTCGTGGGGAATCCGCCCTCTACCGGCACGGTGTAAAGTTGGTCCTCGCGATGCCGGAAGCTGTTGCCCCAGGAAGCGAATAAAATCTTCTTGCCGTCGGGCGTCCAGCCCAGAACATCTTCTTCCGCCGGATGGAACGTCAATCTTCTCGGCACGCCTCCCGTGGCCGCAACCACATATACGTCGCGGTTTCCGTCATACTCCCCGGTAAAGGCAATCATCGTTCCGTCGGGAGAAAATCGGGGCAAAGTCTCCACTCCGATCCCGGAAGTCAGGCGGCGCGCGTCGCCGCCGTCGCGGCTGACGATCCACAGATTGCCGCCGTAGTTGAACACGATCTGGGTTTTACTCACCGTGGGAAAGCGCAGCAACAGCGGCGGATCCGTCTGGGCCCGCGCATTTTGTGAAAAAAGTGAAGTCAGGGAGAGAGAAACCATGGTCAGGGCGTACATTACCGCGAACCGCTTGCGCATGTTGGGCTCCGCGAAAGGCATGGGAAGAATGACGGGAAATCTTAGTGCGTAGATCGGATGCAGGTCAACCTCTCCGCGATCAGTCTCTCACTACTCTGCTTTCGTCTTACTCTTCCCCGGCAGCCCTGCCGGATTTTCGTGGGTGCGTTCGCGGAAGCTTCCACGCATGCCCGCGGCCAGGGAAACACTCGACTCGCCAAACTTATCGCGCAAGCGGTCGGCGGCAGCCAGCGCATCTTTCCACCGTTGCTGGCGGCCGCCTTCGAGCAGATTGATCTGCTCCGTCTGCGCCTCAAATGACGATGCCTGCACGCCCAGCAGCCGGACCTGCCTGCCCTGCTTCCAGTTCTTGCGAAAAAGCCCGCGCACTTGATCGAAGATTTCTCCATCCAGCTGAGTGGCCGCCGGCAGCGTATGGGCGCGCGTAATCGTAGTGAAATCTTTGTAGCGCAGCTTGAGTTGGAGCGTGCGCGCATGGAACTTCGCCTCGCGCAAGCGCCGCCCCACCATCTCGGAAAGCCGCATCAGCGTGGCTTCCAGCTGGCTCGCATCCGCCGTATCTTCGTTGTAAGTATACTCGTGGCTGATGGATTTCGCCGCAATATCGGCGCCCACTTCGGCGTCGAACCATCCACCGGCATCTTCGCCGCGAGCTTTGCCGGCCAGCGCCAGCCCCCACTTGCCGAATCGTTCCTCAAGCTCGGACTCTTCCAGCCGTGCCAGGTCTCCAACTTTCTTGATGCCCAGCGCGTGCAGATGGCTCTCCATCACCTTGCCCACACCAGGAATTTCGCACACATCCAGCGGCGCAAGGAACTTCGATTCTTCGCCGGGAACAATCCACAACACGCCGTTGGGCTTGGCCTGCGCCGACGATACCTTCGCAATCAGTCGCGACGAGCCAATACCGATCGAGCAATTCAGCCGCGTCTCTTCCTTCATTCGGGCGTGCAATTTGTGCGCGGCTTTCAACGGCGGCCCGTGCAGCCGCGCCGTGCCGGTCATGTCCAGGTAAGCTTCGTCGATCGAAGCCATCTCCACCTGCGGCGAGAACGCCGTCAGCACCTTATAGACTTTTTCCGAGCACTCGCGATACCGCTCCGGATGGCCGTCGACAAAAATGGCCTGCGGACAAAGCTTCGCCGCGGTTCGCAGCGGAAGAGCCGAGTGCACGCCAAACTTCCGCGCTTCATACGAAGCCGCCGAAACCACGCCGCGCTCATGACGCTGCCCGCCAACCACGACGGGTTTTCCCTTCAGCGATGGATCGTACAACTCCTCCACCGAGACGAAGAACGCGTCCATGTCAACATGGAAGATGGTGCGGGAGAAAGCCGGGATGTACGTCGCGGCCATGCCGAATGAATTCTAGCAGCCGAGGGAGCGCGCTCGGGAACGGGCGTGAGGCCATAGGCGAGAGGCAGAGGTCTCTCCGTAAGTCGCTATCCGAAGTCATTGAGCGAGGTGACGTAACTTTGATTGTGTAAAAGCGAGAGGGTGTAAGTTGGCTTTGGCCTCACAAGCTAAAGCCGTTCCTGGAAAGGAGACCTACACCCGATGGCGAAGATAATCCCAATCACGGAGCATTACCAACATTTTCTGGCGGAGATGAGAGAGAGTTTCTGGGGGGATGTGTACGGAGAGACGAAGCGGCTGTGGAAAGAGCGTTTGGAGGCGGATTCGCGGCGGGAGCGGGACCGGTATGCGGTGCGCGAAGTGTATCAGCGGCGGCGCAGCCGGCGGCAGCCCTATCGCAACGGCTACTACGAACGGGATTTCGTGACTCGGTTGGGGACGATCCGGCTGCGCGTGGCGCGCACCCGAGGGAAGAGTTTTCTGCCGCGAGGGCTGGAACCTTTTCAGCGGCGCGCCGAAGATGTGTCGATGCTGATTCGGGAGGCGTTTCTGCGCGGCATCTCGACGCGGCAAGTGGGGCGGGTGGTGGCCACGGTGACCGAAGAGGTGGTGAGCCCGCAGACGGTGTCGAAGCTGACGCGGGATCTGGACGGAGTGGTGCGCCAGTTCCACCAGGCGCGGTTGGAAGACAACTACGCGTATCTGTTTTTGGACGGAGTGAGCTTGCGGGTGCGGCGTCCGGCGGGGCGCAAGCGGGTGCAGATGCTGGTGGCCTACGGAGTGCGGCGTGACGGCACCCGCCATCTGCTGGCGTTTTTGCGGAGTCAGGGCGAGAGTCAAGCGGACTGGGAAGGGCTGCTGGAGGATATGTATCGGCGCGGGCTGGAGGGCAAGGCGCTGGGCCTGATCGTCACCGACGGCTGTCCCGGACTGGCGGCGGCGATCCGCACCGTCTATCCGCGAGTGCGGCATCAGCGCTGCTGGGCCCACAAGATGCGCAACATTCTGGAGAAAGTGAAGAAGGCCGACTACGACAACGTGAAAGCGGGAGCGCAGGCGATTTATTTGGCCGAAAGCCGCGCTCAGGCCGAAGCCGCTTTTCGCGCCTTCCGCGCCCGTTGGCGCGGGAAGTACGGTCCCATGGTGCGCCAGTTGGAGCGCGATCTGCCGGAACTGCTTTCGGCGTTCGCTTTCCCCCCGCACCTGCGTAAGAAGCTGCGCACCACCAACGTGATCGAGCGCTGCTTCGTCGAAGTGCGCCGCCGCACCCGGCCCATGGTTTGTTTTGTGAATGTAGCCAGTGTTGACCGCATCCTCTACTCCATCTTCCAGAGATTCAACCTGGAATGGAAAACCCGCACCCTCAACCTATTTACACAGGCAGCTTGACATCACCTTGAGCGAAATCGCCTGTTCTTGACAGTTGGCTTAGAATACCATGGTGTCGGGATAGGACGACATGGCATGACGAAGCTGCCTTGGTTACCACTGACTACCATTTTGCTGGGGAGTGCCCGTTGAAAAAGTGTGCTTTGCCAAGTACAGTTACTCGCAATGCCCTGATGCAAGGAATTGCGATGTGGTTCGGCCTCTTGTGCCTTACTCTTTTGACAACCTCTCTTCTTGCGCAGGATGCGTCAAAAGGCGAGGTCTTTGGCGGCTATCAGTTCGCCAAGTTCGGCGATGGAATATCCCCGGGGCGGCTGAACAGCAACGGCTGGGACGCTGGATTCGCCTATTACTTCTCCCCATGGATTGGAGCCAAAGCCGATTTCAGTGGCGCCTACGCCAGCGACAACAACTCCTCTTCCCCATCCTTTCGCGTCACCAATTACACCTACACGTTTGGCCCCGTCATCTCGGCAAGGAACCGTGGCCGCTTCGCTCCATTTGGACAGTTTTTGTTTGGCCGCTACCAAGAAACTCTCGCTGGGTACCCAAGCTCTGATGGCGGCTTCGCCATGTTGGCAGGGGGCGGGCTTGACGTGCACTTTGGTCAGCGCTTTTCGCTGCGCGCAGCCGAAGTGGATTGGCTCTACACTCATCCCCCCAACCCAGCCATATTGCTTAAGACGAACAACGTGCGGGTTGTGACAGGGGTCGTGTTCCGTTTCTAAACTTTCCGAGCCTTGGGCACCGTCCACGGTAGTTGCTGGTTTTAACGGTCTTCTGGCGGTAGTCCTCCACCGAGACGAAGAAGGCGTCCATGTCGACGTGGAAGATGGTGCGGGTGAGAGCGGGCTGGTGGGAAGCAGCCATGCTGGAAGAATTTTAGCAGTTGCTCTTGCGCTGGTCCGGCCAGAACAATCAGGTGTGCTCGAACTCGGAACCGCTGTTAGAATCCGGCTCATGCCGGGACGCGCCATCAGGATTACAGCTCGCATCGCGTTTCTTCTTTGCGGACTGATTTCGCTTTTCACAAGCGTTCCTTACGTGATGCTGCGGGGCGTCGACCTGCCGGTTCAGAGCGAATGGATCATATTTGTGGTTGCCCTAGGACTGGTGGGCGTTTTCAACGTGACGCTTACGGTGCTGCCCCGCTCGTGGATCGCGAAAGCATGCAAGAAAGATCGGGACGATGAACGGCTGTTTTCAGCGCCCCTCAGACTGCTCGGCGGCTTCGCGGCAATTTCATATGTCCTGGCGCTCGTCGCCTATCTCGCTCCACACCGCTGGAATCTCGACCCTCAACTGATGCTTTCGCTGTGTCCCATGTACTTCGTAAAGATGACGATCGACCCCTCGCCCGTAGCCATCTTTTTCCTGCTTGCTCCCATGAACGCGGCGGTGTACGGCGCACTCGGGGCTACCTTGGGATTTGCCCTATTGGCCTTTCGCAGGCGGCATTGAGGAATATAGGCGAGCGTGTCGCGGCGAATCTTGAATCATCTCACCCGGCGAGCATCCGAGCGATTGTACAACTCTTCCGCTGAGACGAAGAAGTCGTCCATGTCGACGTGGAAGATCGTGCGGGAGAGAGTTGGGATGTGCGACGCCGCAGCCATGCTGGAAGAATTTTAGCAGCTGCATGCATGCTAGACTTTCACACGGAATTGGAGGTTGGGATGAGGAATATTCCGGGAAGTGTAGAAGAAGGGACAAGACTTGCCTATGGGCTTTGGGCATCCATTGGCCTCACAGTGATTCTGTTCGCCTTTGGCTGGAGGTACACCACTGGGGACAGATACTTGTTGGCTGCCGAATTGCTCTTGGTCTTCGTGCTGGCTGTTGAGGGACTAGCCGCCTTCCACGAACTCCGTCTTGCCAAGAGCAGGGCCCGCTTCGAGGCGCTTCTCAGTATCTACAATTTTTCGCGAGAGATACACACTTTGGCGTTCGATGACCCAACGCTATGGAGCGCAATAGGCCACAGGAAGCCCGACGATCCTAAGGAGAAAAGAGGCGAGCGGTACGCGCAACTTTTCTGCAACATGCATTACCTAAGCTTTGAAGCTGCGAAGCTCCACTACATTGACGCGGACCAGTGGGAAAGGGATGCTACAAAAGCCGTCCTGCGTCCCGAGATGAAGAGGTTCCTGCTGGATCATCAGGAGTACTACTCGAAGGATTTTGTCGCCTGGTTCAACACCGTCTTCGAGGAGCACCCCGATCCAACCGGCAAAGCCGGGGAGGCTTCGGGGGCTGGCTTATAGGCACCCGGACATTCCACGTTCAATCTGGGATCGTTTTCAGACCAGAACTTTTTCCGCTGGAGCCTGCGCCGCCCCGCGCATCTGCTTCACCCGCTCATAGATCTTCCCGTACTCCCGAGCCGAAGCATTCCAGGAAAAATCCTTGTTCATGCCGTTGCGCATCAGCACCTGCCACGAGGTCTGATCGCGATACGCCTGCAACGCATGTCTAATCGTGAGCAGCAATGACTCGCCGTTGTATTCCGTGAACTTGAAGCCCGTACCTTTGCCCGCGCGTGCGTCCCAAGGCTCAATCGTATCGTCAAGGCCGCCGGTAGCGCGAACAATCGGCACCGTTCCATACTTCAGGCTGTAGATCTGGTTCAGTCCGCAGGGCTCGTACTTCGAGGGCATCAGGAACATGTCGGACCCCGCCTCAATCTTGTGCGCGATGGCGTTGTCGTAAGCCACCTTTACGGCGATTTTGTTGGGAAACTGTTTGTTGAGGCGAACGAACATTTCCTCATACGGCTTGTCGCCCGCACCCAGAGCGACCACAATCATCTCTTCCCGCGCCAGCCGGTCCATGATTTGCGCGATCAGGTCAAATCCTTTCTGCGCGGCGAAGCGCGAAACGATTCCGATCACCGGCAGCTTCGGATCGGCATTGCTCACCCCAAAAGCCGCCAGCAGATCCTGTTTGCATTTGGCCTTGCCCGCCAAATCCTGAGGCGAATACTTGGCCGCGATAAATTTATCGGCCTGCGGACTCCACTCGTCGTAGTCCACGCCATTCAAAATTCCAGTGACGGTGGCGGCCCGGTCGCGCAGCACGCCTTCCAGTCCAAACCCATATTCTGCGGTTTGGATTTCCTGGCTATATTTCCGGCTCACCGTGGTGACGTAATCGGAGTACGTGAGCGCGCCCTTCAAAAAATTCACCTGCCCGAAGAATTCCATCTTCGACATGGTGAACAAATCCCAGGGCAGCATCAACAACGGCAAAGTCTCCGGCGGAAAAAGTCCCTGGTAGCCGATGTTGTGAATTGTGAAAACGGTACCAACGTCGTGAAACGCCGGATCCTCCGCATACACCGTGCGAAGCAGCACCGGCACCAGCGCCGACTGCCAGTCGTGGCAATGAAACACATGCGGGACGCCTAGAATCTTGGAAGCTTCCAGCACCGTGCGAGAAAACAGCGCGAAGCGCTCGGCATTATCCGGATAATCCCCGGCCGGTGTGCCGTACAGCGCGTCGCGATCGAAGAACTCGGGATAGTCCACAAAATAAAAGCGCACTCCCGCCTGGCTTCCGCCCGTCACCACCGCCGAGAAGCGGTACTTATCGTCGAAGGGAACCGTAATACTGCGCACCACCGTCGCCGGATCCGCCAATTTCGTCTGCTTGTAGCGCGGCAGGTACACGCTCACCTGATGCCCCAGCGCGGCCAGCGCCCGCGGCAATGCACCTACCACGTCCGCCAATCCGCCAGTTTTTGAGAACGGCACGCCTTCCGAAGCCACCAAAGCGATATGCATGAAACCCTCCTGGACAAGACCCGCTTTTCGCGGGCGCACGTTATGATGGAATATGTCTCGCGGGACCTAACCCTCCCGCGCGCCATGCACGCGGGCTGAGCTGCCAGTCTGAGTCTATATGCCCGAGGAAAAGAGGGTCAACGTGCCAAAGGTCGTTTCCACACGCCGCCCGCAACTTAAGCCCAAGTTGGGACAGCATTTCCTTGCCAGCGACAGTTTCGCCTTGCAAATCGTCGACGCCCTCGGCGACGTATCGCAGAACACCGTCCTCGAAATCGGCCCCGGACGCGGCGTCCTCACTTCCCTGCTGGCCAAGCGCGCCCGCCGCCTGATCGCCGTGGAACTCGACCGCGTCCTCGCCGCCCAGCTTCGCCTGCGCTTCGGCATGTTCCCGAACGTCGAGGTCATCGAGGCCGATATTCTCTCCATCGATTTCGATTCCCTGTTTGGCCCCAAGCCCGGCCTGAGCCGGCCCGGCATCGAGTTCAAGCCAGGGCCAGCACGAGTCATCGGCAATCTTCCCTACTACATCACCTCCGACATTCTGCTCCGCCTCTTCGATTACTCCAAATACTTCGAGACCCTCGTCATCCTGGTGCAGCGCGAGGTCGCCGATCGCATTGCCGCCAAACCCGGCAGCCGCGACTACGGCTTGCTCTCCGCCACCGCCCAACTCCATGCCCGAGTGGAAAAACTTTTCACCCTCCCACCCGGCGCCTTTACCCCTCCGCCCAAAGTGAACTCCACCGTGTTGCGGCTCACCATGGCTCCGCGACAACACGAACTGGGCCTGGACGGAGAGAGCCGCATTAAAGACGGCTTTATCGACTTCCTCAAACTCTCCTTTGGCCAGAAGCGCAAGACCCTGTGGAACAATCTCAAATCCAACTATTCGGAGCCTCAACTGCGCGCCGCCTTAGCGCAGGCTCGAGTAAAGCCCGCCGCCCGCGCCGAAACCTTGAGTCTGGAAGAAAGCGCCGCGCTGTTTCGTGCCTTGCGCCGGAACCACGACGGCTCGTAGCATAGCGTCAGCAGGGCGATTATTTCGTTGCACTCTTTTCGCGGAGAAGCTTCCATGACCGCGACAACAGTTCGCCATCCCGCCGTTGCCGGACGTTTCTATCCCCGCGATCCGGAAGCACTCCGCGAGGAAGTTCGCACTTACCTCTCGCAGCCTTCGCCGCGGGAAACAATTCGCGCGCTAGGATGCATTGCGCCTCACGCCGGCTACGTGTATTCCGGCCACGTCGCGGGCGCCGTCTTCGCTGGTTTGCAGATTCCAGAGCTTTGCCTCGTGATGTGTCCCAACCACACGGGCATGGGCCGTCCCCTCGCAATCATGAGCCAAGGCACTTGGGAGACGCCGCTCGGCCCTGTCCCCATCGACACCGCATTCGCCGCTGCTCTCAAGCGGCGCTGCCCGCTTCTGCACGAAGATTCGGCGGCACACCGCTCCGAGCACGCCGTAGAAGTCGAATTGCCCTTTCTGCAAATCCGCCAGCCCCAGCTCAGGTTCGTTCCCATCGCTCTCGGCACCGGACAGTTCGAAGCTCTCCAGCACCTCGGCCTCGCTCTAGCGGACGCCATCGCCGAGCAGACTCAGCCTGTCCTGATCGTAGCTTCGAGCGACATGAATCATTACGAATCTGACGCCATCACGCGGGTCAAGGATCACAGCGCCATCGAACCCATACTCCGCCTCGATGCCCGCGCCCTCTATGACACGGTTATCCAGCAGGACATCAGCATGTGCGGCTTCGGCCCCGCCGTCGCAATGCTGACCGCAACAAAACAACTCGGCGCAACCTCCGCCGAACTGGTAAAGTACGCCACCTCCGGCGATATCTCCGGCGCCCGCGATGCTGTCGTGGGATATGCGGGCATCGTGATTTGTTAGCGGCCGTGCCCGGCAAGATCACTCCTTTGGACGCCGACTGATGTTATAAATTGACCGCATGATTACTTCCGAGCACGTGCTAGCTTTGTTCCTGTTTGTTGGCGTCCCTATCTGGGATGTGCTTGAAACCCGCGCGCTGAAGATCGGCACGAATCCGCGCAGAAAAATCTTTTCCTATCGAAGAATCGTGATCGTCGAATGGATCGCCGCCCTCGTCGCCTGGATCGCCTTGCGATCTCAGGTCTTCTTGGTCTGGCCCGCCGCCCATCACGCCGCTCTCCACATCGGCATGTATTTTGTGTTGGGCCTCGTCCTCGCACTTTTGGTTGGTTCCCTGCTGCCGGCGGTCTTCGCGCGTCGCAGCGCAAAACTGCGCGACAAGACGCTGAAGGCCTGCAAGCGCCTGGCCTTCGTCCTTCCTGATACGCAGGAAGAGCGCGCCTGGTTCGCGCTCGTTTCCGTCACCGCAGGTATTTGCGAGGAGGTTTTGTATCGCGGATTCTTGATCCGATACCTGTCCGATTCCCCCTGGCACACCGGACTTTGGATCGCATTGGGGATTTCAAGTATTGCTTTCGGGATGGCGCACAGCTACCAGGGCGTCTCCGGGATCATCGGCACCGCACTGCTGGGAGCGGTGATGGCGGTGCTTTTTGTCGCTACAGGAAGTTTGTGGCTGCCCATGGCACTGCATGCCGTCCTCGATCTGAGGATTCTCTTCCTGCTGCGTCCCGGAGAGTTGACGTCTTGAGGGCCGCCCTTCTTCAACCGTAATAACGACCCTGCTTCAGCGATGTCCGCCCCCGCCAGAAGCGTGCCCGGACGACGCCGCTCCCGCATGTCCCGCTCCGCCTGAGGCCGCCGGCTGCATGCTAAATCCGCCCCCGTGCGAAGAACTCGCCGAAAACTGAGACACCGGTCCCAGATGCACCGATCCCGTCTTTGCCACTTGCTCGTTCACGTGGCGCAGGTTGTTCACCGATCCTCGCGCAATTCCCAACCCCGCCGATCCGCGGCTCACCACCGTGCTCAGCGCCGGACCACTCCTCACCACCGGTCCGCCCTTCCCCACAACCACCGTACTCACGGTACCCGTCGGCGTCACCGGCGGATGAAAGCCCGCCGCCGCTCCCACATAATGAATCCCGCCATGCCACGTGCCGAATCCGCCGGGCTGCCATCCCCAGCCGAACCCCGGCGCGTATATCCAGTTCCCGTAGTAGTAAGGCATCCATCCCCATGGATACGCTGAAGCCCACATGTATCCCATCCCCGGATACCACGACCACGCCCCATCCATAAACGGATTCCAACCAATCCCCGCGAAGTACGGCTGCCACAGCATCCCGTAACCCGGGAAGTTGGCATACCCGCCGTAATAGCTCAGGTCGCTGTACCCGTAGCCGTACGGCGTCGAGTTGTTCTTCGCATACTGATCGTGATACTCGATCGATTGCTTGTCCCACTCGTCGTAAGTATCCACTTCAAAATTCTTCGCCAGGGTCAACTTATCGTTGTCGTCCACATCGAAGGTGACCATCTTCTTCTTGTCCACCTTCACCGTGCCCGACGGCCCCACCACCGCCAACTCGTTCTTGAAACTGGCAATCTCCGCGGCACCAGAAGAAACTCCCACACGGAAGTGCGCCGCCTCGGTCAATTCCACTTTCTCTTGCGAGAAATTCAGCGTGAACTTATCCCCGCTCTTTCCCAGCCAGTTCACATACGTACGGCCTTCCACCAGGTTCACCGCGGAGATTCGCTTCCCCGCATCGTTCAATCCCAGCGTGCCGAACTCCACCGTCGTGCCCGGAGTAAGCCGCAGCGTGCTGCCATCCTCGAACTCAATCTCAGCGCGCCCGTTACTCCGCGTGCGCAACTGCGTTCCTTGCGTGACCGGAAGGTTGAGAAATGCGTTCTCAAAACCCAATCCCGTATTCTTGTCGATCTGTACCCCGCCCCGCACGTCGCTCAAGCGAACGATGCGGGCCTGCGAATCGGCCAGAGCCGGCAGCGCCAGAAGCGCACAGGCCAGGGCCGTCCATACCACTGAGCGAAATCGGAGCTTGTACATAGCAGCCTCCCAGCGAAACTACCGATAATTAGAGCACGTTTCCGGGTTCAGGTTGTCTACAAAATTTGCGAGACGGTTTAACTATGCGGGGCGGGAGGCTGGGTGTACACTAATGCCATTCTTGAAGCCAAAAAGGAAATTCCAGCCTAAATACTGGCGGACTTTAAGGTAGAGAACCACTGAAAGGAGACTGAAATGAAACTCAGGTTGCTTACGCCTTTGATTACTGCGACGTTGTTTCTGCTCGTCAGCCTACAAACCTTCGTAGCTCACGCTCAAGCACCCGCCGGGCCTCACCGCCCTAAAGGCGTACCGGCCGACTATGTGATTACACCATCCGGCTACTTTCATCCCTCCTGCGTTCGCCGTCTAGGCCAGGGAGAGATTCTGCTCGCTGAAGGGCATGTTCTTCAGCATGCCGATGGAACGATCGAGAACATTCCGCCTTGCGAGTACCCGCACTATACCGCACGCGGAGAGATGGTAAGCTCAGAGCTGAAACCACCGACAATCAGCCATAGCTGGATCGAAGACGGCAATGTCACGACCAGCACCTCGTACGGTGAAATTACTGCCACCGTGACAGTCCCGCGTGCACCGTACAGCAACGATGGACAGACGCTGTATTTCTTCCCCGGTCTGGAGGACATTAACGATGTTGTTAGTATCATTCAGCCGGTTTTAGGATGGAACGCCGATTTTGCATCCGCGTGGGGCATTGCCAGCTGGAACTGCTGCGTGAGTGGTACTACCTGGGAGAGTACTCCGGTATCCGTGAATTCGGGCAACTCGATCCTGGGTACAGTAAGGTCCACTTGCAGTCCGGGCACGCTTTCCTGTGTTACGTGGAACATCACTACCGACGATGTGACCCTAGGCAAGAGTACGACCCTCAGCGATAGTCCCAGTGAAGGACAGACGTTCAATTGGGCGTTCGGAGGGGCACTGGAGGTCTACAATGTTGTTCAGTGCACCGATTATCCTCCGAACCTCTCCACTAACTTCTATGCCATTGCATTGTACGACTATAACTTCAACCAGGTTTCGAATCCTGCCTGGTCGATAGCCAATTACACCTCGGGGCTGACGCCACAATGCAGTTATGGCGGACAGGTCGCGGCGACCCAGGTAACCCTAGACTATGGGTCCGCATCGCCCACTGCTACCCTGTCACCTAGCTCGCTCAACTTCGGGGACGTGCCGACAAACGGTCCCCCCAGAGTTGAGTCGGTAACCCTCACGAACAACAATACGGCTACGCTCACGATCTCGGAGATGACATTTACAGGAGATAACGGCTTCAGTATCAGTCACAACTACTGCGGCTCGAGTGTACCGGGGTTGTCCGAGTGCACGATCAATCTGGAGCTTGACACGTCATCCGGTGGTTGCGGCTCCTACACGGGCACGTTCTATGTGTACGATTCGGCCACAAACAGCCCGCAGAGTGTTGCGCTAAAAGGAGTCGGCGTCAACCACGTCGCAGGTGGCTGTTAATTACGAGGGAGTGCATCCGTAAATCATCTGCCCACGCCTTGCGCCTTCGCGAGGCGTGGGTTTGTTTGTCAGCGGCCCACTCAAGCCCGCTTTTGGCTTGAGTGGGTTCAGATGAAGCCGTCCGCGGGACGAATTTCTCCCATCCTGAATCAAGAATCAGCGCGCTACGGAAGATGCGGCTTTAATGCCCCGCGCCGGCGCTACCGCCCATCTGGATCAGCTCCTTCGCCCGCGCCCGCACCACATTGATCACCGAAGTATCCTCCACAATCTCCTGCAGCACCGGCGCCACTCCTTGGATCTCGCTCAACTCATTGCTCCTCGCCTGCGCTTCCATGCGCTTCAACTCCTCGTCCAGCGCCAGCTTCTGGTAGCGGTGGAAATAAGTCAGCCGCCGCCCGTAATCCAGCGTCCCCGCCATAGTCTGGAACAGCGTCGTCAACTGCCGCACCGGCTCCAGACTCGAATAGTTGTACCGCGCCGTAAAGGATCGCTGCCCCTCCTGATAGCTCAGTACCTTGTCCCCCGTAAAAGCGAGCTTCTGATTTCCCGAGTCCACCTTCCCGGCAAAATACTTCGCCTGTTTTGCCCACTCGAAGATGCGCTCGCGATTCCCCGCCGACACCTCGAATTCCGCCCGGTACGCCTGCTCCTCCGCGTCCTTATCCGCCTTCGCCGTGCACTCATAACTCGCGTGACCCATCGCATCCACGGCGATCGAGTAGTGCGTAGGATCAGACTCCGGAAAGTCCAAGGTAAACGTGATCATTGCCGGCGAAGCTGCGGCGCCCGCTGCCTGCTGTGGCACCACCCAGCCGGAGAGCGCAACCACAACCAGAGCCGCACTCGCCAGCGCCCGCAATCGGCGCAGCAGAAAAACCTGAATCGAGAAGGCTCTCATCGTCCCCGCGCCGCGCCCCTCTGCCGCGCCAGCGTCCCCGCCGTATGCAAATGGCAGATCGCAATCGCCAGCGCATCCGACGCATCCATCGGCTCCGGAGCCTCCGCCAAACTCAGTAACCGCGTCACCATGTGCTGCACCTGCTGCTTCTCCGCCCGCCCATAGCCCACCACCGACGACTTAATCGTCAGCGGCGAATACTCCGCCACTTCCAGCCCCGCCGTCGCCGCCGCCAGCATCGCCACTCCCCGCACCTGTCCCAGCTTCAAGGCCGACTTCACATTCAATGCGTAAAATATCCCTTCAATCGCCACTTCATCCGGACGGTGCTCCACAATCAGCGCCCCCAGCCCGTCATAAATCCGCGCCAGCCGCCGTGGCAGCGGTTCCCGCGGCGAAAGCCTGATCGCTCCGCAGGTCAGGCACACTAATCCTCCGCCCGAATCCATCTCCACCACCCCATACCCGGTGTACGCCCCGCCACAATCGATGCCCAGTACTCGCATGTTGAGTGCAGTTTATCGCGGAAATGGGGGAGTTGCTAACGGATATATCCTGGCGAGGCTAGCGAATTTTAGAATGCCAAACCATCGACGAAGCCAGAACGACGGCAGCAGCAAGGATGAGGCCGAGCGCGGTAGAAACACCCCAATCGAACTTACTCACCCTCAATCCACCAATCATGCGGGTTGCATTCTTTTTGCCCCAATCCAAAGAACGCGATGAGAGCCGGTCAAAGAGCACAGCAACGAGAACAACCCCACCAATTGAAACGCCAACCGAGAGGGTTGCTTTCCCCAACGCAAGTGAAAGCGAGGCGGCAAGAAAGGCTGCGGCCGCCGCGTTGGCATGGATCCTGAAGGACCACACCCAACCGGCCAAGATGTCTTTCACGGGAATTCGGCGAGTGCCATGTATCTGGTCTAAGGACCCCGCAACCTTTTGGACATTGAGCCGCATCTCCTGATCCGTTGGAGCTGAAGGAAGCATACGGCCTGGATAGGTATCGAGAAACCCCGACCTAAGCGGAGGACGCCTGCCCGCGGCGATAAAGGGCCTCCGCAGCGTTAACCGGCAGCGCCAAAGCCCGAGAATGCAATACAGTGAGAATGCCGCAAGCCACACCGGCGTATAAAACCAGGCGACGGGAATCAGACCAGCGCCCAGCACAGCCAGAGCCCAGTCCAACGTGTACTCTCGATTGCTGTAGGCCTTTACGGTCTGAAAGACCCCCGCCTTGGCTGCTGCACCTCCCGATCGATAGTAGTAGCTGAGTTGCTTCCAACAGATTCCTGCGGTGATCAATAGCACCAAGACGACGCCGATCCATCCCAATCGAGTGGACTTCCATGGATTAGCCGCATTCAAAGTCTGTAAGGCGGGAACCACCACCATCGGAGCGGCACCCGCGAACGCGACAAGGAACATTACGCCGATAATGCGCCACGCCGTTTTCGCAGGAAGCGTTAGCTTCGCAGAGCCTTCCGCGTCGTCTGACATTTGTGTTTCGCCCCCTACATCTTCCGGCCAGGCCGGCTAAATCTGCTCGGGTCCTAAATAGAGTAAGCGTGCCCCATCACCACACTTTTTGCAAGGATGCTTTGGCGCCTGACGTTCATGACCTGCGTGAGTGGACCGTATTTTTCCGCCGTCTCCACCTACCGTATTACGAGGAAGTACGGCAGTGCACGCAGGGACTACGCGAAGAGCGTGACGGCGGCGCAAACGAGATTTACCTTTATCTCCCGGACACACTCAAGCAGATTATCGAGGAGCGCGAGTCGGACGCCGCGTGAGCGTTTGTGAAGAACGAGAAACCGCCCCGACTCAACAGCACTTCGGCCGTCGCACCTTAGCCTCTTCGAAGTCTCGCCGGAACGCCGCATACGCCTCGCTCGACGATGCCATCCCAACGCGATGCAGAAACCGCGCGTATGCAGCTTCATCAAAAATCTCCCGCAGCGCCGCCACCGCAGTCGCTGCACAATCGCGGATCGTCTCTCGCACCCGTTTCATCCCTGTTCCTCCACCAACCGCGTCCGCACAAATGGCGATTCCTTCACCCCCGCTTCTCTCGCTCCACTCAGAATTCCCATCCACTGCCGCGCCGATTCCACCAGCACCAGCGTCACCATCACCACCAACACTCCCGTCACCGCCGCATCCAGCCGGTTGTTGAAGATCACCCGCGCCGTCGCTCTCGTCATTGGAGTTGGCCCCGCAGCCAAAACCCGCGCCTGCGCCAGAAATCCCACGCGCGGATTGGGATCGAACATCTTGTGCCACGACGCCGTAAACGTCACCGCCACCAGCCACGTGAGCGGAACCAGCGTCACCGCCGCATACTTCGCCCGATGCATCTTGATCCGACTCGTCTTAATAATGATCGTCGTGGCCACGCACAACGCCACCGTCGCCAGCAGTTGATTGGAAATCCCAAACAGCGGCCACAAGGAATTGATTCCGCCCAGCGGATCTTTTACCCCTTGCCACAAGAAGCATCCCCAAGCCCCCACGATCAGCCCGCTGGTCGCCAGTATCGACGGATACCAACTCGTCCGCCCCAAAGGCTTGTACACATGCCCCAGCGCATCCTGCACCATGAACCGCGCCACGCGCGTGCCCGCATCGAGCACGGTCAATATAAACAGCGCTTCGAACATGATGGCGAAGTGGTACCACAGCGCCATCACTGTCTCGCCACCCAGGCTGTGCGAGAAAATGCTCGCCATCCCCACGGCAAAAGCGGGCGCGCCCCCAGTCCGGTTGTAAAGCGTCTGCTCGCCCACCGCGTGCGCCAGCGCTTGCATGTCCGCCGCGGTTACCGGAAATCCCCAACTGGAAATAGTTGCTGCCGCTGTCGCCGGCGCTTGCCCCACAATTCCCGCGGGACTGTTGATCGCGAAATACACGCCCGGCTGCATCACGCACGCCGCAATGATCGCCATCACCGCAACCGCGGATTCGCACATCATCGCCCCATAGCCCACCATGCGCGTCTCGGTCTCGCGTGCGATCAGCTTCGGAGTCGTACCGCTGGAGATCAGCGCATGAAATCCGCTGATCGCTCCGCAGGCAATCGTGATGAACGCGAACGGAAATATCTTCCCCGCAAACACCGGCCCGGTGCCATCGACAAACCGCGTCAGAGCCGGCATGTGCAACGTGGGATGCAGCGCTACGATTCCCACTCCCAGCAGAGCAATCGTTCCCAACTTTACGAATGTGCTGAGGTAATCGCGCGGCGCCAGCAGCAGCCACACCGGCAGCGCCGACGCGGCATACCCATAAACCATGATCAGAATCGCCAGCGCAGGCGCGCTAAAGGTAAAAGCCCGCGCCAATACTGCATTCTGCGAAACATACTGCCCGCCCCAAATCGCCGCCAGCACCAGAACGAATCCCAGCGCCGAGACCTCCAAAACCTTCCCCGGACGAATGCGACGAAGATAGACACCCATCAATAAAGCGATCAGCATGGTCATCGCAATGGTGAACGTGCCCCAGGGGCTTGCCTTCAGAGCGTTGACCACAATCAGCGCCGCCACTGCCAGCAGGATGATCAGAATCGAGATCACCGCCGCATACGCCACGAATCCGCCAACCCGGCCGATTTCGCCCTTGGCCATCTCCGTCAGCGATTTGCCGTCGCGCCGCACCGAGAACAGCAGGATCACGAAGTCCTGCACACAGCCCGCAAACACTGCGCCCGCCAGGACCCACATCGTCCCCGGCAGATAACCAAACTGCGCCGCCAGCACCGGCCCCACCAGCGGTCCCGGCCCGGCAATGGCCGCGAAGTGATGCCCAAACACCACCCACTTATTGGTGACCAGAAAGTCGCGGCCATTCTCCAATCGCTCGGCCGGAGTGGCGCGCAACCCATCGAGCGCCAGAATCTTCGTGGCGATGAATCTGCTGTAGAAGCGGTAGCCTAGCGCATAACAGCAGGTCGCGGCCACCACCAGCCACAAAGCATTGATCGGTTCGCCGCGGCGCAGGGCGACCGTACCCACAGCTACGGTCCCAGCACAGCCACCATTCCCCAGCACAAAATTTTCAGTGTCTTATGCATTCCGGTTTAATCCAGTGGAGCATTGTGCCGAAACTTCGGCAGCGAAGCAATACGGAAGTCCGGAAATGTCGTGGGCTCCCGCGGCCATGTTCCTTGGTGTGTCCGTCCCTTTTCAATTCTCTTTCTTCTCGCCGTGCTTGCTGCATAATAGAAGAATGGAGTTTGTTTTCCTTGACGAGCGTTGGCTTCCTAAGTCCGTCCTTTGTTTGCGAGACTACAGCGCCAACAAATTTCTCCGCGATCTGATTGCCGGGATCACGGTTGGCCTGGTGGCTTTGCCGCTGGCCATGGCTTTTGCCATCGCCTCGGGACTCACGCCGCAGGCTGGCATTTACTGCGCCATCGTCACCGGCTTTCTGATCTCCGCGCTGGGCGGTTCCAAAACGCAAATTGGTGGACCGACAGGCGCATTCGTAGTGGTCATCTCCGGCATTGTTGCGCTTCACGGCGTCGATGGCCTGTTCATGTGTACGGTAATGGCCGGCCTTCTCCTGATGATCATGGGCGTCGCCGGCATGGGCACGGCAGTCAAGTTCATTCCCCGTCCCGTGGTCATCGGCTTCACCAACGGCATCGCCATTTTGATCGCCAGCACCCAGGTGAAGGATTTCTTCGGGCTGCAGCTCGCCAAAGTTCCGGGCGTCTTCTGGCTGCGCATGGAAGCTCTGGCGGGCAACTTCCACACCATTTCCTACACTGCGACCGCGCTGGCCGCCGGCACTGTGTTCGTAATGATTTTGTGCCGCGCCGTCTCGAACCGCATTCCCGGCGCGATTGTCGCTTTCCTGCTCGGCACCATCGCCGTGGTCTTGTTCAAGCTGCCGGTGGAAACCATCGGCTCGCGTTTCGGCGGCATTCCCGCCGGCTTGCCTCACTTTGTAATTCCACGCTTTCGCGCGGACCTCATCCACGGATTGCTAGGGCCGGCTCTCACCGTTGCCATGCTGGGCGCGATTGAGTCGCTCATGTCCGCCGTGGTTTCCGACCGCATGAGCAACGACCACCACAACCCCAACGTCGAACTCATCGGCCAGGGCGTGGCCAACATCGTTTCTCCGATGTTCGGCGGACTTCCGGCCACCGGCGCGATCGCCCGCACCGCAACCAACATTCGCGCGGGCGCTCAGTCTCCGGTTGCGGGGATGATTCACGCTCTCACGCTGCTCTGCATTCTGCTGTTCGCTGCGCCCCTGGTGAGTCACGTTCCCCTGGCCGTGCTTGCCGGAATTCTGATGGTGGTCGCCTATAACATGGGCGAGTGGCGCGAGATCCCGCAACTCCTGAAGCTCACAAAGACCGACATCAGCGTCTGGCTGGTTACTTTCGCGCTCACCGTCTTCGCCGACCTTACCGTCGCGGTGGAAGCCGGCATGATCCTCGCGGCCCTGTTGTTCATTGGCCGCATCGCCTCCACCACAACGGTTTCGCAAGTCACTGACGAGTACGTGGAAGATGGCCGCATGCATATTTTGCAGGATAAGGACATCCCCTACTACGCCACCATCTTCCGCATTCACGGACCGTTTCTCTTCGGCGCTACCGACAAAATCTCCGCCGTTACCCAAAACCTGCACACGCTGCCGCCCGTAGTCATCCTGCGCCTGCGCAACATGACCGCACTGGATGCTACCGGACTATTTGCGATTGAGGAAGTGGCGCGCGAACTGCAGGCTACGAACCGCACCTTGATTCTTTGCGGCGCGCGCGAGCAACCCGCCAGTCTGATTCACCAGGCGGAGTTCGAAGAAGTGGTGGGCGCGGAAAACATCTGCGACAACGTGCAGGCCGCGATCCGCCGCGCAGAGGAAGTCCACGACCAACTGGATGCTGCCGCGATTGGGCTGAAGAGCTAGGAGCGAGCCCAGGCCGCTCCTGTGACAGAAGTAACTGCGTACGCGCCGCCCGCTGCCAGATTCGGTGTAAGATCGCTGGAGGATATTCCGTTCGGAGATATTATGAAACGAGTTGCCGCTTTCCTACTGTTGTTGGCCTTGAGTGTTGCGTGGTCGATACCCGCTTGCGCTCAACCAGAGAACAGAAGTATCGGAGAAAATGGGCGCGAGGCCCGAAAGGCAGCCAAGCAGCAGCAAAAGTCGGTAAAGAAAGCAGCCAGGAAACAGCGGAAGGCCATGAAGAAATATCAGAAACAGCAGAAGAATGCGGCCAGGCAGTCGCAACGCCGCGGCAGATAGCTTTTCGCGTTTTCACCATCGAAGTGTCAGAATCGCTTCCTCAACCTAAACGACCGGAACCCGCCCATTAGGTGATAATCTAACTCTTCCCGGCGAGTGCTGAATCCCGCGCCTTGGGCTGCCCGCTGAATGCAGTCTGTGCGCGCGGTGCATTCCAGGGATTTCCATCTAAATAGAGGACTGGATCATGAAGATCGGCATGTTAACCGGCGGAGGGGATTGTCCGGGGCTGAATGCGGTGATACGCGCGGTGGTGCGCAAAGGCATCTTCACCTATGGCGACCAATTCGTCGGCTTTCTGGAAGGCTGGCGCGGGCTGGTGGAGGATCACGTCATGCCGCTCGATCTCGAGGCGGTGGGAGGGATTCTGCCTCGCGGCGGAACCATTCTGCGCACTTCGCGGACCAATCCTTCCAAGCACCCCGAGGGCATCGATCGTTGTTTGGCCGCGCTGGAGAAACACCAGCTCGAGGCTCTCATTGCCATCGGTGGGGACGACACTCTTTCGGTGGCCCAAAAATTGTACGAGCGCGGCGTCAAAGTCGTGGGCGTGCCAAAAACCATCGACAACGATCTGGGCGGCACGGATTACACCTTTGGATTCGACACCGCTTGCAACATCGTCTGCGAGGCCCTCGACCGCGTTCACACTACCGCCGAAGCTCATAACCGCGTGATGGTTGTGGAAGTGATGGGGCGGGACGCGGGCTGGATCGCGCTTTACAGCGGGATTGCGGGCGGCGCCGACGTCATCCTGATCCCCGAGCGGCCGTTCGATGTGGATAAGGTCGCGGACTCGATCCGCCAACGCCACGAGCGCGGTCTTTATTTTTCGATCATCGTGGTGGCCGAGGGAGCGAAATTCTCCTCGTCCGAACCCGGCCAGGGATCGCCCGTGCTGCAAGATATGGGCAAGGACGAGTTTGGCCATGTCAAGCTTGGCGGTATCGCCAACATCCTCGCCCGCGAGATTGAAAAACGCACCGGTTATGAAACGCGCGCGGTGGTGCTGGGACACATCCAGCGCGGCGGCTCGCCCAGCGCCTTCGACCGCGTCCTGGCTACGCGCTATGGCCTGGGAGCGATCGACATGGTGCATCGCGGCGAATTCGGCTGCATGGCCGCGCTGCGCTCCAACAAGATCGTCTCCATCCCGCTGCTGGAGGCCATCGCGCGCAACCGCGTCGTGGACAACGAAATGATTCAGATCGTCGACGGATTGTTCGAGAAGTCGGCCGAAAAACAAACCGCCTGAGAGCAACGCTTTTTTGTGCGACCCGGAATTTTGCAGACTCGGGCGGGCACGAACGTTTTCGCACTGCGGCTGAATTAGAGTATGCTCTGCCGGTAAATGCTCAGCCGGCCAGTGCCCGGCCCGGTCACGATGCAGAACCTATACGCGCGGCTCGCTCCTTCTCTGGTGGCGATAATCGAAGCGCTCCTGCTGCTGGCTGCGGGAGGGTTGATTTTTTTCTCTTCTCGAAACCCCTCCCGCCGCGATCAGCCCGTCGTTTTCAATCGGCTGGAGCGTGGCTTCGCCCGTCTGGCGCGGCGCAAGCGACTCTCCGTGCTTCTGGTTGGCCTCGGCGTAATTGTAGTGAGGACCGGCCTGATTCCAATTCTCGGAATACCGCAGCCGCGCTGGAACGATGAGTTCAGTTACTTGCTCGCCGCCGACACTTTCGCCCACGGCAGGCTCACCAATCCCACGCATCCCATGTGGGTGCACTTCGAAAGTTTTCACATCATCGAGCGCCCCACGTACATGTCGATGTATCCACCCGCGCAGGGCCTGGTGCTGGCAGCCGGGCAGTTGCTGGGAAGTCCATGGATTGGGCAGCTACTGGTGACTGCCTTGATGTGTTCGGCGATGTGCTGGATGCTGCAGGGCTGGCTGCCTCCGCCCTGGGCCCTTCTGGGCGGTGTGCTGGCGGCGTTGCGGCTTGGAATCCTCAGCTATTGGGTGAATGGATATTGGTGCGCTTCCGTGGTTGCCTTGGGGGGCGCATTGTTGCTCGGAGCGCTCCCTCGGCTTAAGAAACATTGCCGAGCGCGCTGCGCAATCCTCATGGCTCTTGGGCTGGCCCTCCTAGCCAATAGCCGACCGTATGAGGGGCTCCTCCTGAGCATCCCCGTGGCCGTGAGCATGGGCCTGTGGCTGTTCCACACACCGTTCACTCGCCGCATCTTCACCAGCGTCGTAGTGCCGATCATAGTGGTGTCGGGTGCATTCGCGGTAGCCACCGGCCATTATTATGCGCGGGTCACCGGCAGCCCGTTTCGCATGACCTACCAGGTAAACCGGGAGACGTATGCGACAGTGCCATATTTCCTCTGGCAGAAACCCCGCCCCGAGCCGCTCTACCACCACAAGGTCATGCGGGATTTCTACCGTTGGGAACTAACGCAGTTTGAGGCGAACCGCACTCTTCGCGGGGCGCTCCTGCGCACTCGGGATAAACTGATTGGACTTTGGCAGTTCTATCTTGGCCCCGCCTTAAGCTTCCCGCTGCTGGCTTTCCCCTGGATACTCCGCGACCGCCGCATGCGTTTTCCATTGGCGGCCCTCGCCGTTTTCGTGCTGGGACTCTGCCCGCAAACCTGGACCCTCCCGCACTATTTCGCCCCTGCAACCGCGCTGCTCTATTTGGTGCTCCTGCAATGTATGCGGCACATGCGTCTGTGGAGGGGTCGCCATTCCCCCCAGGGAACCTCCGCCGTTCGCATGATCGTGGTGGTCTGCTGCGCCATGTTCCTGTTGCGCGTCGTGGCCGCCATCACTCACACTGCGATCGAACCTGCTTGGCCGCGGGGAAATCTGGATCGTGCCGCAATCATCCAGCAGCTCAACCGTCAGCCTGGGCATCATCTGGTCCTCGTTCGCTATCAGCCGACCTATGGAGTCCAGCACGACGTAGATCACGAGTGGGTCTACAACGCAGCCGACATTGACTCCGCCAAAATCGTCTGGGCACGCGACATGGGCGACAGGCAAAACGAGGAATTGCTGAATTATTTCAAAGATCGCCGCTTCTGGCGGATCGATGGCGACCAAGCCTCACCCCTGCTGGAACCTTATGCCCTGGCGTCCCCGCCGAACTGAGGTGACGCATCCCTGCGCCGGGTTATCATGGCAGATGGGTGGGAAACCGGATTCAGCCAGCAAACTCGCTAACTCCTAAACGCCTTCGCGCGCACGGTTTCATCCTCGCGCTCTGCCTCTGGTCGGTCTACTTGTGGAACATCGCGACACCCGGCCTGTTCGATCGCGCCGGCAATCTCAAAGGCACGGACTTTCTTCATTTCTACACTCTGGGATCTCTTGCTCTGGCTCACCGCGGCGCTGATTTATACAACTTGCAGGCGCAATCGGAACTCGCGGCGCAGCGCGTTCCTGCCGCCGCCGGCATCCGCTACCTGCCGCTGTACCCGCCGCAGGTTTCGATTTTCTTCGCGCCGTTTGCTCGTTTGTCCTATGCCTGGGCGCTGGTCCTCTGGCTCGCTCTGAGCGCGCTCATTTACGCCTTGTGCTGCTATGCCGTGTGGCGCGCCTGTCCCAACTTGCGCAACCATCAGCTCATCATCTTCCTTCTCGCGCTTGGTTTCCCAGCCTTCTGGCACTTAATCGCCTGGGGACAAACTTCCGCTCTGGCTCTCGCCTGTTTCACGCTGGCATTCTTCGCGTTGCGGGCTCAACGTGAATTCCTGGCTGGCTTGGCTCTCGGATGTCTCATCTTCAAACCGCAACTAGGCCTGGCCGCAGCGATTGTCTTCCTGCTCACGTTCCGCTGGAAGATCGTCTCCGGCGCGCTTCTCTCAGCTGCCGTCGAATTAACCTCAGCCTCGCTGTACTACGGTCCCGGCCCGCTTCGCGAATGGATGCGCGTGCTACTCAACGCATCCCGCATGCTGCCGCTGCTCGAGCCCAGACTTTACCAAACCCACTCCCTGCGCACCTTCTGGACCATGCTCTTTCCCTGGCCCGCTGCCTCTTTTGCACTCTATGTCGTCAGCGCACTTTTGGTTTCCGGTTTGGCCATCGCTTGCTGGCGCAGCCGCTCTTGCTTGTCTCTGCGCTATTCGGCCCTGCTGCTCGCCACCGTTCTTCTTGCGCCGCATCTCACGGTTTACGACCTCGTCATCCTCGCACCGGCATTCTTGTTGCTTTCCGACTGGATCGGCTCTCAACCCGAAAACGATACTCCGAATATCAAACTTCTCCTGTATCTCACCTTGGTGCTCCCGCTGCTCGGCCCGTTCGCACGCTGGACACACGTCCAACTCTCCGTCCTTGTGATGGCCGCTCTGTTGTATGGGATATGGAAACTCGGCGGGAAATCAGTTCCCGTTGCGAATTCCGTCTGACCTAGCTCTAGTCCCCGAACAAAAACCGCAGAGCCTCGGGGAATCGCTCGCCCCACGCTGACTCGTTGTGCCCGGCTCCGTCGGCAATCACTAGCCGCAACCGCCTTTCGCTCAACACCGCCCGCCGCATGATGGCCGCCAGTTCCCGCACATCGTCCACCACAGTTCGGTTGCGCTCGGCGCTTCCCGTTTCCGCCGTGCCCGCAGCCAGGAATATTCTCTCGGGCCAAATTCTCACCGCGCGGCTCTCCTTGATGGCCTGCCGGTTCGACGCCCACAAGGACGGACTCTCCAGCAGCAACCGTCCAATCACTCCCGGCCGCGTGATCGCCGTGTACAACGCGATCAGCGCACCCAGCGACGACCCGCCCAATCCCGTATTCTCCGGCCCGGTCGCAGCCCGATAATTGCGCTCCACAAACGGCATCACTTCCTTCATCAGAAAATCCGGATAATATCGCCCCTTCACCCGCAGCATCATGGGATGCATCGACGGGTGCGGCATATACTCGCGCAGCCGGTCTTTCCCCCTGTTATCCATCCCCACAATAATCAGCGGCGGCACCGCGCCCTCGCGGATCAACCGATCCGCCGTCTCGTCAACTCCCCACTCGACTCCGGTGAACGAAGTTGACGACTCGAACAAATTTTGCCCGTCATTCAGATAGAGCACGGGATAATGCCGGCCAGCATTTGGCGCATCGTCATATCCCAGCGGCAGCCAGACTCGCAGGAAGCGCGTGTTCCGAAAGATGCGGCTCCGGAATTCATGCAGACGCAAATCTCCCACAGCGCCACTCGCGCGAATCGCCTCAGAAACGCCTCCAGCTCTATTTGTTGTCTTTTGGATTCTTCCCATCAGGAAAACTTCAACCGCCGAGTGCGGTGCGCGCCTTCAGCACAGCGGCCAGCACCGTGATCATCGCAATCGAGGCCAGCGAACTCAAACACAAAATGCACCATGTCTCCAGAACGTAGCCCTCGACATACGTTAGATAAAGGGCGAAGGCCAACCCCACAACTGCCGCTGCGAGTAGCCACATCGGCGTCTCCACGCGCGAGCGGTAAATGGTTGCCAGCACAAAAAGGGCTCCGTAGCCGGCGATTCCAATCCCCGCTACTGGGATTCCCATCACGCTCGAATATTCGCTGCGATTCACAATGTCGCAATCGAATCTCTCCCCGAAATCGCAAAACGCCGTCGCCGATTTCGCATAGTGACGCTGCAGCGAGACACCCGACACCACCATCCCCGCCAGCGCCAGAACCGCGATCGCCAAAAACAAGAGCCGATGATCCCGCGCTGTATCTGGCGCAGGAGTTGCGTTGGACGCGGCCGATTGATCGCGGGTTGCACTCACGGCAAACTGCACCCGGTTTTATCGGAAAGTTCTTCCAGCGGAAACACTCCTTCTTTCGGCGGGTTCGACCCAAACTGCCAACTGGGAAACAACTTCACGCCGGCCGCCTTACATTCCGGCGTTATTCCGCCGCCGCCCTTAATGGCGCACTCCACGTAGGGTACGTAGTGAAACGCTTTCCCGAACATTTCCTTCTGTTCGGCGCAGTGTGGACACCAATACAACCCATACATCCTGGCCTGCTTCGATGCCAGACATTTCGCGAAATTATCGTAGCGGTGGTTCGTGTAATACCACCACGCGCCGTAGATCGCTATCAGCAGCACCGCAATGCCGCCCCAGATCAGCATTTTCCGCGATGGCGCCTTGGCCTCCGTTTCCCCAACCCGCTTCTGCTGCTGCTTTCGCCGCTGTTCAGACATGATTCCCTTCCGACACGATTCACTTTTTATATCACGGTCTCAGGCAACAACGTTCAAGGCACCGGGGAGCACATCCAACTCTTCGCAATGCAGGGTCAGCACTTCGCCATCCACCATCACATCGACTGCCTCGTTCAAATCGAATTGCACCCGCCGCACGGCTTTTCTCTCGGCCAAGCGGTGCTTAATGTGCGTGCCATCGTAGAGCCCCGGCAAATTCCGCATCAGTCCCAACCGCCCAATCGCGCCCCACCGGACGTATTCGATCAATCCGCTATTTACTTCCGCCTTGGGTGCGATCATCATCGTCCCGCCGGTAAATTTGCTGTTGTTGAAAGTGAGGAACAGACAGCGGCGCCGATCGAACTCCGTTTCCCCGTCCAGGCGCACCGGAAACGGCCGCCTCTGCAAGCGCGCCAGCCCTAGAAAAATCGAAATCACATATCCCAATTCTCCGTGGCCACTAAAACGCCGCGCCCGCAGAGTGGCCACATCGGCGGGAAATCCCACGCTCAGCAGATTGATATAGTGGATCACGCCGGCGCGGTGGCGCAAGCGCAATACGTCGCAGGGCCGGGCTCGCGCGGCGATCAGCGACTCCATCGCGTGCTCAACGCCGCGGTTGCTGAAATCGCGCAGAAAGGAATTTCCCGTCCCCAGGGGCAGGAAACCCAGCGTGGGCGGCGGCTGCGCGCTGGCCTCCGGGTAAAGCCCGTTCACCACCTCATAGGAAGTACCGTCCCCGCCCACCGCAATAAACTTCCGTCGTCCGGCCGCGTAGGCTTCGCGGGCCATCCGCGTGGCCTCGCCAGCGCCGTGCGTCTCCGCCACATCAAGCGCAATTCCGCCGGCTCGCAATCGTTCCAGAGCCGGGCCCAGCATCTTGCGGCCTCGCCCGCCTCCCGCCGCAGGATTCACAATGGCGAGGTACGATTGCCGCTCACTCACAAGCCCACCACCGCACCCCGTTCCGCTGTTTTTCCGATTTCTTCCGCCAGCTCCTGCCGCTTGATCTTCATCGATGCCGTCCGAGGGAAATCTTTCTCCGAGATTAGATATGCGCCAATCCGCTTGTAATCCGGCAGCCGCCGATTGCGGGTTACGATCTCCCGCAGCAGCGCGCTGTCGAAGCGCTGATTCTGCTCCAGCCGCAGCGCCATCACCAGCATCTCTCGTCCCAATTCCTTTTGCGGCCACACGTAGTTCGCCGCGAACACACAATACTCTTTCACCGGCAGTCCGTCGAACACCGTCTCAATATCCTCGGGATAAATATTCTTCCCGCCTTCGGTGACGATCATGTTCTTCTTGCGCCCGAAAAGCTGCAGATGTCCGCTCTTGTCGAACCGCCCCAAATCGCCCGTCAGCAGCCATCCATCGACAATGGTTTCCAGCGTCAACTCCGAGTCGTCCAGATAATGCGACATCACCGTCTTACTGCGCGCCGCCACTTCCCCGATCCCCTCGTCGTTCGGGCTCAGCACGCGCAGTTCCACTCCCGGCAGCGGCTTGCCCACCGTATCCGCGCGAAACGGCTTCAGATCGTTCAAGGTCAGCGCCGTTCCCGCTTCGGTCAGCCCATATCCGTTCGCCACCGGAATTCCCAGATCGTAAAAAAACTGCATGGTCGAAGGTTCCATAAACGCTCCGCCGGTGATCAGCGCCAGCAACTCTCCTCCAAATGCCCGGTGTACCTGCCCAAGCAGCATGCGGCTCACCTTCACCCGCGGCCGGTTCCGCGTCAGTAGCCTGTTGAGCGAGATCATTCGATTCAGAATCGCCCGCTTCCACGCGGGCAACTCGTCGAACTTCGCCCGCAGGCCGCGCTCCAAATTCTTCACGATCATCGGTACCAGGGAGACATAGGTAATCCGGTAGCGCACAAAAGCATCCCGCACGAATTCCGGACGCAACGTCCGCAGATGCACCACGCACGCCCCGCACACGAACGGCCCGATGAATCCCACCATAAAATCAATCGCGTGATTGGTCGGCAAAATGCTCAAATACCGCACCCCTGGCCAGAATGGATACCATGCCGTCAACGCCCGGCACTGCTCCAGATAATTCTCATGCGTCAGCACGCACCCTTTCGGCCGCCCGCCCGTGCCCGACGAATACACGATGCACGCAACATCCTCGCGCTGCCGCATTACGAAATCTGGCGTCCCCTTGCGTCTGAAGTCCTCCCAGCGAAATCCGCCCGCGAGATCCGCGCCCAACGGCGCCTCAGCGACCAGCACCAGCTTGGTCTCGATGCTGTGAAACTCAGGCGACTGCGTGATCGCCCGCCACAGGTAATATTCCACCACCAACACTTTCGCTTTCGAGTGCCGCAGCAATTGCAATTGCTCGGCCGCCGTAAGCTTGTAATCCAGGGGGACCAGCACGCCGCCAGCGTAGAAAATCGCATACGCCGAAATCAGCCACTTCGACTGATTCGTCATCAGAATGGCCGCGCGGTCGCCGGCATCGAACTCCGCATCTTCGAGCGCTCGCGCTAAAGGCAAACTGATTTCTTTGAAATCGGAGTAGGTAAGCCGAGTCTTCTCCCGGTCGCGGTCCGCTTCAATCAGGCAGGTCTCGCCGGCAAAGCGATCCAATGCATCGCGCAACGCCGCGCCCAGGCAGCTATATTTTTGCAGATCGAGCATTAAAGAGCTATTTCACCACAGAGACACAGAGACACGGAGAATACCATGTTAATGAAGTGGTTACGCGCGGAAGTTGCCGACAAACATCGAAGACCGTCCCAAGGAAACTTACCCGCGTTTTCTCCGTGACTCAGTGTCGGAGCCTGCCCTGAGCGAAGCCGAAGGGTGGTGAATTTCTCTTACAGCCTGGCCTGAATTTTCCCGGCCAGCGTGCGAAAGTCGGAAACTCCCTGCAGTTCGTAATCCGGAAGCTCCACGTGAAAATGATTCTCCAGCTTGGTCAGCAGATCGAGCGTCTGCAAGCTGTCGATCCCCAAGGTCTTGAAGAAGTCATCGTCGGGAGAAAGTTCTTCCCTCGCCACCTTGAAGTGTGCCGCGGCAAGATTCATTATCTCGTGAAGCGTCTCTTCACTAGCTGGCATTATCCCCTCAACCCAAACTCGATATCATTCCGAACGGCTTCCGGCCGTGAGGAATCTGGTTCGCGCGGTACTCGATACTCGCAACTCGGTACTGACTACGGAAGGTATGGCTGCGCATCCGTGCTCTCCACGAACTTCCGCAATCCCGCCTGCACCGCCGGACGCGCAAACAGTTCACAAAACAAATCGATCTCGCGCCGCAACTCCTCATGCGGAATCGGTTTGATAAATCTCTTCGCCGCCGCCGCCGTCGCGCGGTCGAATTTTCCCAACTGTGCCGCCGTAGCCCGCGCCGCCCGCAGCGCCTCGCCCGCGCCCACCACCTGGCTCGCCAGCCCGATCTGCTGCGCCTTACTCGCATTAAAGCTGCGTCCCGTCAGCAATAGATCCCTCACCACGGCGTTGCCTAAATCGCGCTTCAGGCGCGGAATCCCGCCGAAGCCCGGAATCAGCCCCAGCCGCAGCTCCGGGAAACAAAACCGCGCCATCTTATCGGCGACGATCAAATCGCAAGCCAACGCCAGCTCGAATCCCCCACCAAATGTAACGCCATGCACCGCCGCAATCGTCGTCAAAGGCGCAGCATCGATCAGATTCAGCACGCGGTGAATACGTTCCAGAAAATCCCGAACTCCCCGCGCGGCCTCAGTTTTGTCCATCGCTTGCGACCGCCGATACAGTTCGCGCAAATCCGCTCCCGCGCAAAACCCCGGCTTCATTTCGCTATAAATAATGAGCGCATGCGCCTCCGCTTGCAGGCGCTCCAAAGCCGTCGCAAACTGCTCGAATTCTTCGAGCGATGTCGATCCCAGTTCGTTACAGGGCGCACGGTGCAGCGCCAGTTCGATCACGCCATCCGTAAGAGTCCACGACAAAGCGCTCCCGCCGCCCTGACTCGCCCTCGTCTCTTCGTGCACCTTAGTGTCCTTCGTGGTTTCCTGCCCTTCGCTTCTACCGACTACACCGCCTGCTTCACGCGGTACATGCCTTCGATTTCATTTTTCATGCGCGCCGAAATCGCGTCGCGCTTCAACTTTCCGTTTACCGTCAAGCAGCCATTTTCAATCGAAAAGGCCTCGGCGACCACGGCGAACGCCCGCACCTGCTTGTAGTGCGGCAACTCCGGATTCACCGCATCCAGCGCCGCTTGCACCTTTTCCGGGGTCACGCCGCCAGTCACGATCGCCGACAAATATCCCCGGCCGTTGCCCACCACCACGACCTGCTGCGCCTCTGGCAAGAGTTTCGCAATCGCACTTTCGATCGGCTCCGGAGAAATTTTGTGCCCGGACCCCAGCACAATCAGGTTCTTGATTCGCCCCGCAATCCGCCAGTTTCCCGCCACACTCATTTCGCCTTGATCGCCGGTATGGAACCACCCATCGCGCAGCGCCTCGGCCGTTTGCTCCGGCCGGTTCCAGTACCCCGAAAAAACATTCGGACCGCGCACCAGTATCTCGTCATTCTCCCCTAACCTCATCTCCATGCCCGAAATCGCGGGCCCCACATAGCCCACCTCAACCCGATTCGGGTCATCCATCGTGCAAATCGCGGTCGTCTCGGTCAGCCCGTAGACCTGCAGCACGCCAATTCCCAGCATCATGAAATGAAGCTGCGTCTCGGCGCTCAGCGGCGCCGACCCGCAAATCAGCGCCTTCAGATTCCTCCCGATCATCTTCTTCCGGATTGCCGGAAACACCAGCCGGTTCGCCAGCCCCAGCCACATCGCATCGCCCGTTTTCGGCTGATTTTCCTGCCCTCGCGCCCACGCCCCTTTAGCCTGCGAATAGATGGCCTGTGCCACGCCGCCAGTTTGCCACAGTTGTTCATCCACCGCGCGCCGCATGCGCTCCAGCAACTGCGGCACGTTCAGAAAATAATCCGGAGCCACCGTCCGCATGTCGCTCGCGATCTTCGCCAGATCCATGTTGATCGTGACCAGGCTCCGCCGCTTCAGAAACGTCAGCAGCGCAATCCATGACGCCGCAAAAGTAAAAGGCAAATAGTGGAAGATGCGATCCTGCTCCGCCGAACCGGACGACCCGGACATCAACTCGCTCAGCCGCTCCGCCGTCCGATCCAACATGAAGCCCACGTTTGCCGCCGTCAGCACCACTCCCTTGGCCTCGCCCGAGGTCCCGGACGTATAGATGATCGTCACCGGACTGTCTTTCCTCACCTGCGGCCGCTCCAGCTGTACACCTTCCACGCCGGCGAAAATCTCGTCAAACAAAAACTGCGGCGGCGCCTCCGTCCAAATCTGCGCGATCCCATCGCGCAATCCCGCATCGCCACAGCACACCAGCGACGGCGTGCAGTCTTTCATCATCGCCACCAACTCTGCCGGCGCCTGCCGCGAATACAGCGGCACCACGATCAGGCCTTCGGCCATGAGCGCCAGATCCATCGCCACCCAGCGAATGCTGTTCGCCGCCAGCAACCCGCACCGCTCGCCCTTCTTCAACTCCTTCGCAGCGATAAACGTCCTGGCTTTGCGGATAAGTTCCAGCAATTCGCTTCCCGTTACGCCCGTGACTTCGCCTTCGCGAATCTCTGCAAGAATCCGCGTACCCGCAGCCGCCTGCAGTTGAGAGAAGATGTCTCCGATGAATGGAATGGGTGTATTCAAATGAGTATTTACAAGATCACGTTAAGAATGGTCGGACTTTTCTTCGCGACCTTCGCGCTGACTTCGCGTCCTTTGCGGTCAAGAGCTTTTTCAGGGCACACATTCACCGGCCCTTGCTAGCTATACGCCGTCACTAACTCCCGCAGCCCCTTACTCATCGGCGGCAAGTAATCCTCCCAACTCCACTCCCCACGCCGTGTCTCAAAGTCCGGATACCGTCTCTGCACTTCTTCTTCAAAGTACACGCCCATGCGCGCCATCACCTTCAAGTTCTTCACTACCGTTTGCGCGATTCCGGTCGCAATCGCCTCGCCTTCGCAACTCAATTTCTCCAGCGCTACCAGCAACTTCCCCTCAAGCTCCGGATCGTCCACCGTCATCAGCAAATCCTGATGTCCCCGCTCCCGCATCAAATTACGAATCCGCTCATCCATCGTGATTCCCGCCGACGGCACCAGCCCCGGCATCGACGTGACAATCCCGTGATACCGCGACGACGCCATCATGTGGCACGCCCGCAGCACGCTTACCAGTTCGTACATGTTGTACTCGTCCGAGGTCAGCACCGGCACTCCGCCCAACTTCTCGGAGATACGGTTCGCCGGACGCGCATCCAGCCGCTCCGTCGCCGCCAGGATCACGAAAACATTCTTCTTTTTGCGGAATGCGTCGACCGCGTTCGCAATCGCCATCCAATACTTCTGGTAAGCCTGCTCCGCCGCCGGCCCCGAGTTGTGAAAATACACCGTTCGGTAGTGGCTGTCCTTGAACGCACCCGTCAAACTGTGCACCGCGTACTTCGCCACCGACGCCTTCACCGGCCATTCAAAAGGATTAATCGGGCACACCACCAGCACCGGCGTTCGCCCATCCCAGCCAAATTTTCTCAGCACGCTCTGTCCGTACTCCGGCGGGCGCGGCTCAAACGTCCACGCAGTATCGGTCCCCAGCTCAGTCGGCACACCCAGTTCGCGCAACACGCCCCGCGACTCTTCATTCCGCGTAATCACAAATGAGTTCTTGCAATAGCGCCCGCACATCTTCGCCACCAGCGGGTCCATGTGCCCCGCTTCTGCGCCGTATCCCACGGAAAGCTTGTTCTGCGCCGCCGCAATTCCCAGCGACCCGATCATCATCGTGGTCAGCGCGTTGGCGAACTTGCTCTTGAACATCGACCCTTCGCACGCTACCACTCCATCGTGCCGCGGCACTTCATTCGCCAGGAACGGCGGAAAAATATCCGGCAGATGCACCTGCTTCGTACCCTCGAAATATGCGCGCGAGAAATCGAAGTTCTGGCTCATCACGCTGAACTCCACGCGCTCCGCTCCCAGGATGTGCCGGATCTGCCGCAACATCTCCTCCACCCGCACATCCGATCCCATGTTCCGCGTCCCGTTGTAGCCCGCAAACAACAGTTTCAGCTTCTCGCCCGGCTTCCACCGTTTGCCCGCACCCAGCATCCATGCGGCCTTGGCACGCTCGATCGAACTGCTTACCCAAGCTTCCAGGATGAAATCCATCATGCCGCTGTTCCTCCCGCTGCCGCCGGCCAGGGCTGGTACTTGTACATGAAATTATTCGCGCTGCTGAATTTCAGCAGGGGATAACAATACTCGGAGAACGGCACCGGCTTCTTTCCCAGTTCCGCCATCACCCGCGCGTTATCGAAAACCGTATTCCATACCAGATACGGCAGGAACACCTTCATCAGCGACGCGCCTTTCCCAATCGCTCCCTTGCGGTTCGCAAGAAAATTCACCGACCCGGTAAAGGGACGCTCCACCACCGGCATAAACACCGGCGCGCGTTTCTTCTGCGCGGCCGCCAGCGCCCGAGTAATTTCTCGAAATGTCTGCGATCCAACCCCCGACGAAAGATGATACGTATCGAATTGCGGACGCTCCTTCTGATGCAGCGTCGAAATCGCTTCCGCAACGAAATCCACGTTCACGATGTCGATCTTGTCCGTCGGGCGAAACGGCAGCACCGGCAGCCCGGCGAGGAACACGAACGCCTTCACCATGTCGAACTGCGTAGTCTCCGCATAGCGGCTGTCGCCCAGAACGATGCTCGGCCGGAAAATTGTCTTGGGCGTTTCCGGCAGCAGCACCCGCATCATGTGCTCGCAGAACTTTTTCGTTCGCGCATAAGGATCGTAATCCGAGCGCTCCCAATCAATCGACCGGTCTTCGCTCACCACTTCATTCTTCCGCTTTCCCGCCACCGCCACCGTGCTCACCTGGCTGAAGCGCCTCAGCCCGTGATAATGCTCGGCATGACGCGCCAGCGTCAGCACTTCCAGCGTGCCTCGCAGATTCACATTCAAACAGCTCTTCTCCGACTTGCGATTCAGCGACGCTGCGCAATGAATCACCGAGTCCGTCGTATGCACTAGCCGGTCGTATTCATCGCGCTCCAACCCGAAGCCGGTATCGGTCAAATCCCCGCGGAAAATTCGCACCCGCGTCTGCAGAAACTCATAAAATTGCGGGAAGTCCAGGTGCAATTGCAGCGCCTGCCACAGCCGCCCTTCGGCCTCGGCCACGTCCCGCGCCCGCACCAGCACATTCAAGGCCGCGCCCTCCCGCAGCAGATTTGCCGCCACGTGCGCCCCAATGTATCCCGTCGATCCCGTCAGAAATATCGCCATTCACCAGTTTCCAGTCGTGCCCGTCTTCACCGTCTCCCCGTTCTCCAAACTCCGCGCCGGACGCGCCTCCAGCGGCCGCCCTTCGATCAAAGGATATGTCCACCGCCGCAGCGCCGGAATATGCACGTTGATCCAGTAATCCCACCAGTCCAGCACCCGGGCCTTGTATCCAAACTCCTCGCGTTCGTCTTCCACCAGCGCGTGCGACAACTTTTCCACATTGTCCGCCGCGAAATCGTGCTCATTGAATAAAATGAACGGCTCAAACAGTTCGATCAATTTTTCCACTCGCTCCAGGTTTCTCTCCGCTTTCGCCAGCGGCGTCTTCTTCAATGGCAATGGCGACATGATCCGCTGAATCGATTTCACAATCGCCTTCTGCGCCGGCGCCGACATTCGCTGGTACCGCGTCTTCGATACCGGAATCGCATCGAACCGCAGCCGCAGCCAGGATTCCAACCCCTCCTGCGCCCGGTAATGTTTGCGGTGCGCCAGCGACGTCAACTCGATCGACCGCCCCATGTCGCAGGGATTCGTCGCCGAAGTCGCCAGTTGGTACAACTCGTCGTGCCGTCGATCCACAATCGCGGCCGCAACCAGCGTCATCCCGCCGCACACCGCATCCACCGGAATAATGTCCAGCCGCTTGCTCTCATTCGAGGGCAACTGCCGAAAATATGTTCCCAATAAATAAGACAAAGACGCCGAGGTGTTGATCCCTTCATTCCATCCCAGGAACGGCTTCGCCACCGAGGTCTCCACAATCGCCGGACGCACCACCGCAATCGGCAGCCCCGCGCCGTATTTCACCGTCAGCGATTCCGCCAGGCTCTTGGTCAGCGTATAGGTGTTAGGCCAGCCCAACTCCTTGGCCCGCCTCGTCCCCGCTTCGGTCAAATACGTCTTCAACCAGCGGATCCGATTCTTGCGGATCTGATTCTCCAGCGCCGCGCCCTGCAGCCCTTTCGCCGCATGTTCATTGGCCAGAGACTGCGACTTCAGCCCCGCCGTCACTTCTTCGCTCTCGGCCTTCGCCTCGGCCTTCACGATTACTTCATGCAGCGACCGCCACTCCTGCTCCGCGTCAAAGCCTGCCACGTGATGGGGCGTGTAGTTCGGAATCAGCTTCTCCGTCACCCGTCCGTCCCGTTCCCCCGCTACGTAGCATGTCGAAAGATGCAGCAACCCCGCGTGATCCGTCCCCCGCAGAAACTCCAGGATGTTCATCGCCGCATCCGTATTGGTCGCCAGCGCATCCCGCAAATCCGGATTGAAGTCCGTCAATCCCGAGCTGTTTACGATCAGGTCCAGATTCTTCTGCAGACGCCGCGCCACCTCCGCGTCCAGCCCAAGCCCTTCCCGCGTGACGTCTCCCTCAACCACCTCCACCTTCCCGCGCAAATATTCCGCGAGCCCAACTCCGTATTTTTCAAACAGCGGATCGAACACCGGCGATTCTTCCACGATCTTTTCAAAACGCCGCTGCGCTGGATTCGATTTCTGCCGCCGGATCAACAGATAAATTCGCCCGATCTTCGGCAACTCCATCAGCGTGTTCGCCAGCCAAACTTTCCCAATAAATCCGGTCACGCCGATCAGCATCACGTGCTTGCCCGCAAGCGCTCGCCGCACCGAAAATCCCACCGCCTGCCGCTGCCCCTCAAAATGCACAATGGGACGTTCCTGCGCCACTGATTCCCGGCCAGATCCAATCGCCGCCGCCCGCAGTTCCTCAAGCGATATGTCGAGCTGCCGCGCCAGCGTCTTCGGCGCTCGCCGCCCATCCGGACTCTGCTCCTGGATCAGCGCCAAGCCTCCGCGCGGCCGGATCACGGGCCTCCGCAGCCGCCCCGTCGCCACCCCGTCGCGAAACTCCAACCGGTTCGCCACGATCCGCTTCACCCCAAGATGCTGCGCCAGCGGCTTCATCACGTGCTCCAGTCCCTGGCTCACCAGCACCACGTCCGCGCCCGCGCGCACCAGTTCCTGTACCCGCTCCACTCCCCGCGCCTTCAACTGCGGCTTCAATTTGTATTGGAAATATTCTTCGCCCAAAAGATCCAGCCGGTCGCGGGTCACACCCCGCAACGCCGTGTGGACCACCCGCGTCGCAAATTTCCGGTTCGTCGAGTAAAGAAACGGACGCAACGCTGCCATCAGGAAGATCAGCCCGCGCCGCCGGAAACGCTCCGAGAAGGTCTGCGCATTCCAGGTAAAGAACGCCACCGGCTGCACCACCGTCAGGTCCAGCAGGCTCCCCTCCACCCGCCAGTACACGGTGGGCGACACGCGGGGGGACGCGTCGGGTTTGTGGTTAGATTGTTCCAAAGTCTGTTTCGTCCCCGCGCAGGGATTTCCCCAGCAGGAGGTCGAATCTTCTATTGTAAACAATGCCTCCAAAACTGTGCGGAATTTCCCCCATCAGGCGGGATGAATCCGTCGTTTCCCAGCTCTAAGCCGAGTGGTTTCAACTGAGAACTGAGAACCGAGAACTGAGAACTGTCTTTTCACACTTCCGTAACAATCCTTCCGTATAGTGACGACCTTTAGCGCTCCAACAAACTTTTGATCATCGTGCGACCCGAGGATTAACCATGGCCACTGCATCGGCGACCTTACTCGACCAGAAACTTTCGCGCTCTCCCGGCAAACTCGGCATGTTAGTTTTTGGGGTCGTCCTGGTTATCGGAGTGGCGTACGCCGGCTCCAGCCTGCTCCACGATCTCTCCTTCGTGCACAACGAATCCATCCTGCCCTTCGTGCTTCTGGGTGTCGCCTTGCTGGTCGCGCTCGGCTTCGAGTTCGTCAACGGATTCCACGACACCGCCAACGCCGTCGCCACCGTAATCTACACTCACTCGCTCGAGCCGCACATCGCCGTGGTCTGGTCCGGCTTCTGGAATTTTCTTGGCGTGCTCGCTTCCAGCGGCCTGGTTGCCTTCGCCATCGTCTCGTTACTGCCGGTCGAACTGATTCTGCAAGTCGGCAGCAAAGCCGGATTCGCCATGGTCTTCGCCCTGCTCGTCGCCGCCATCATCTGGAATCTCGGCACCTGGTATTTCGGACTGCCCGCCTCCAGCTCGCACACGCTCATTGGCTCCGTGATCGGAGTCGGCATCGCCAACCAACTCATGAACGCCAGAACCGGCACCAGCGGCGTCGACTGGGGCCAGGCCGCCAACATCGGCAAGGCTCTTCTGCTCTCGCCCATCGTCGGCTTCGGTTGCGCCGGGCTGCTGCTGCTACTCGCCAAAGCGCTCATCAAAGATCCCAAACTGTATGCCGCCCCCGAAGGTGCCGCGCCGCCGCCGTTTTATATCCGCTGCCTCCTCATCCTCACCTGCACCGGCGTCAGTTTTTTCCACGGCTCCAACGACGGGCAAAAAGGCATGGGCCTCATCATGCTCATCCTGATCGGAACCGTGCCCACTGCCTACGCTCTCAATCACGCCGTGACCTTCAAGGATTCCCAGGATTTCATCGCCGTCTCCATTCAAGCCGCCGACACGCTCACCAAATACGTCAGCCCCAATGCCGCCATCGGCGACGCGCACGACGACGTCACAAACTACATCCGAGACAAAGAGTTCACTCCCAACACCATGCTCGCCCTGCGTACCCTGGTCAGCGACATCGGCAACGAAACCGCTCTCTACAAGGAATTGAAGAACATCCCCAACGACCGCGTGCGCAACTTCCGTAACGACATGTATCTCATCAGCGAAGCCATCCGCCTGATGCAGAAGAGTCACAACCCAACTTTCACGGACTCGGATAACGCCATCCTCGCCAACTACAAGAAGCACATCGACCACTCCACCCGCTTCATTCCGCTCTGGGTAAAGGTCGCCGTAGCCATGGCTCTCGGCCTCGGCACCATGGTCGGCTGGAAGCGCATCGTCGTCACCGTCGGAGAAAAAATCGGCAAGAGCCACCTCACCTACGCCCAGGGCGCAGTCGCCGAAATCACCGCCATGGCCACCATCGGCGCAGCCGACGGCTTCGGCCTCCCCGTCAGCACCACCCACGTCCTCTCCTCCGGCATCGCCGGCACCATGGCCGCCAACCACTCCGGCATCCAGTGGTCCACCGTCCGCAACCTGGCCCTGGCCTGGGTGCTCACTCTGCCGGTCGCGATGCTGCTCTCCGGGTCCCTATTCTGGCTTTTCCGCAGGACGTTCTAAGGCACGGCGTCGGGCGTCGATCAAGACCGGGAAGGGCACGACTTCAGTCGTGCCGTCAGGCCCCGCAAACTTGCCGCGCTTTAGCGCCCGAGGTATGCGGGTTGTCTCTGAACACGTCTTCAATCAGCCCGTAGCCGACACATCGGCTCTCCGAAAAACTGCTGGAAAACTTCCTTGCTTTTGGCATATACTATTGTATATGCCAACCCAGCACCGTAAAGCCAAGCTCTTCATGAACAACCGCAGCCAGGCCGTCCGGCTCCCCAAGGACTTTCAGTTCAACACCCAGGAAGTCTTCATTCGCAAGGAAGGCGCGGACGTAGTCTTGTCCCCGCGCCCCTCCGATTGGTCCTCCTACTTGGCCGACGCCCCAGCCGCTTCGCCGTCATTCATGAAGAACATCGACGACCTGCCCGTCCAGGAGCGCGAACCCTGATGCCGCGCTACATGCTGGACACCGACACCTGCTCCTACATCATGCGCCGTTCGCACGATGCCCTTCTAAAACGCCTCGCCAAGGTTCCAGTCGACGACGTGTGCATCTCCGTGATCACCAAGTCGGAACTTCTGTTCGGGGTCGAAGTCTCTCCAAAATGGCGGCAGGACGAAGCAGCCCTCACCGCTTTTCTGCGCTACGTCGAGGTCCTGGATTTTCCCGACGAAGCCTCTTTGCACTACGCCAAAATCCGCGCCGACCTCAAGGCGCGTGGCACCATGATCGGAGCCAACGATCTGTTCATCGCCGCCCACGCCCGCAGCCTGGGCCTGACGCTGATTACCAACAACACCCGCGAGTTTAAACGGGTCCGCGGCTTGTCCATCGACAATTGGACGATCGGCGCTTAGCCAACCTCGTCATTCCGACGCGCGAGCGTAGCGAGCAAGGAGGAACCTGCTTCTTGTAGTGTCATCCTGAGCGAAGTTGCCGTCCGCGAAGCGGAGGGCAATGCAGTCGAAGGATCCCTATAACGCCTGCGCGGCCAGAGGCGCATCGAGGCATTCTCACGATGCTGCCGGGTGTAAGGGGGCGCCCGCCCCGCGTTATGGACGAAGAGGTCACGCGCTTCTTCCCCCACTAGGCCGTGCCCTCCCGATTACCCACCCCAGCCCGCATTCGTAGCTAAAATAGAGCCTTACTCAAGGATTCATCCTCATGGATAAACTCGTAATCCGCGGCGGCGAACCCCTCCTCGGCACCGTCCGCGTCAGCGGCGCAAAAAATGCCGCGCTTCCCTGCATGGCCGCCGCCCTGCTCACCGACGAACCCGTCATCCTAGAAAACATTCCTCAAGTCCGCGACATTCAAACCACCCGCAACCTCCTCGCCGCCATGGGCGCCGAGGTCGAACTCGGCTACGGACGCGCCCAGCACCGCACCACCATCCACTGCAAAAATCTCTCCAGCCCCGAAGCCTCCTACGAACTGGTCAAGACCATGCGCTCCTCCACACTAGTCCTCGGACCTCTCGTCGCCCGCTGCGGCCGCGCTCGCGTCTCGCTCCCCGGCGGCTGCGCCATCGGCAGCCGTCCTATCGACCTGCACATCAAAGGCCTCGAGCAGCTCGGCGCAAAAATCACCCAGGACCACGGCTACATCGAAGCCTCCGCCAGCCGTCTCAAAGGTACGGAGATAGTCTTCGATAAAATCACCGTTACCGGCACCGAAGACCTCCTCATGGCCGCAACTCTGGCGGAAGGCGAGACCATTCTGCAAAACTGCGCCCGCGAACCCGAAGTCGCCGACCTCGCCGCCTTGCTCAACAAAATGGGAGCGAACATCGAAGGCGCGGGCACTCCAACGATCCACGTGAAGGGCGTAAGCAAACTGAACGGCGCGAAGCACCGCATCATTCCCGACCGCATCGAAGCCGGCACCTTCCTCATCGCCGGCGCCATGACCGGCGGCGACCTCAACATCGCCGGCTGCGATCCCGCCCACCTCGGCGCGATCCTCGCCAAACTCAAAGAAGTCGGCGTCAAAACCAAATCCACCGCCGATTCCGTCCGCGTCATGGGCGACAATCCCTTCGCCGCCTCCGACATGTCCACCGAAGAATTTCCCGGATTCCCCACCGACATGCAAGCGCAATTCATGGCGCTGGCCACGCAAGCCGAAGGCACTTCGGTCATCACCGAAAATATTTTCGAAAACCGCTTCATGCACGCGCAGGAATTAGTCCGCATGGGCGCCAACATTAAAATCGAAGGCCGCCGCGCCGTGGTCCGCGGCAAAACTCCGCTCAGCGCCGCCGCCGTCCTCGCTTCTGACCTACGCGCGAGCGCATCGCTCGTCCTCGCCGCACTCGTCGCCGACGGCGAAACCATCATCGACCGTGTCTACCACATCGACCGCGGCTACGAACACATCGAAGAAAAACTCCGCGCCGTCGGCGCACAAATCAAACGCATCGGCGAAATGTTCCCCAAGAAAGCGGCAGCCGTAAAGTAAGCGGACTTAGCCTCCTTAGCCGTTTTTTGCTTTTATCCGCGGGGATCCGCGCCAATCCGTGGCAAAGTATTTGGGGCTCTTCACTCCCGCGCCAACCCCTCAATCACTTTCCGATGCTGCGGATAAGCCCGCACCAACTCCTCCCGCTTCGCCAATTCAAAATCCTCAAAATCAAATCCCGGAGCCACCGTACAACCCACCAGCGCAAACCCCTTCCCATCCCGCACACGCGACCCAAACCAGCATCCCGCCTTCACCACCGCCTGCAACACCTCGCCCGCCTCCGCATCGCTTCCCAAGTAGATTTCCGAATACTGTCCGTTTTCATCGATCACATGCAACACCAGCGTCGCTCCAACATAAAAATGCCAAACCTCATCGGACCGCAACCGGTGAAACGCCGAAAAATTCTCTCCCTCCAGCAAAAAGTAAATCGCCGTCGAAGCCGCCCGCGCCCCCGTGAACTGCTCCGGCAAACTCCCTTTCCCCAAAACCAAATCGGCCCGGTACGTCTGCCGGAAATACCCGCCCTCGGGATGCGCCTCCAGCCCCAGCTTCTCAATCCAATACCTCGCGTCCTTCGTCATCGATCCACCATGCATGACGCTGATCTCTATCACAGTTTCTGTGAAACGTTTTTCGTTCTCGCTCACTATTCAAGTAGTCGTCATCGACCAGGAACTCGGCTTCCACCGGAGATAAGCCTATTTACAACCAACTGCCAGCCCGTGCTTGCCCGCAATCCGCCGCCTGAAATGCAGGTAAGCTCCCACCTTTCAGGTTCGCCCACCTCTCGCGGGAACTCCCACCCTTGCATCCTCTGCAGGGGTGGAATGTGTAATAACGAAAGCCCGGCATCTCTGCCGGGCTTTCAAGATTCCAGCTCCAGATTCCGCGCCCCGCTACTTTCTCCTGAACGGTTCGCTCTTCGCGGCCACGCGATCCACATCTTCATTCGTATACGTCCGCACCGCGTGCTTGCCACTCTTCGCCGCCGCGGACGCCTCTACCGCACTGCCGCTCGCGGCCAGTCCCGGATAATACATCCAGCCCGCGTGTACCTCCTCGAGGTGTCCGCGCTCCATGCGCTCCCCAGGTCCGTCGTGCATACCCATGGGCTCCGGATGAATGGCCTCCGCATGCGGCAACCACACCGCCCGTCCCACCGCCGGACTTCCTCCACCCGAATACCAAACCACCTCGGTGTGTACCGCGTCCGTGTTTGCGGGGATCGAGGACATCGTCGAATTCCGCGCCCCCGCCTGCAATCCACCGGTCGCGTTGCTCGCTCCCACCGGCGAAGACGAAACCGTCTCAAACCCCACGCTAGGCGTAGTCACCAGCGGCACAAACGGCCCGCAGCCATACGGACAATACCCCGCCACGCCTCGCCCCCCGGCCTGCCCAAATGCCAGTGCCGAGAAAACCACCACCGCCAACCCAACCATAAATCCACGCATACCCACCTCCCGGGAAACCTATCTGGAGGCATGGGAGCAGGTCGCGTGCCAGCCTTCAGATCCCGGGGATTCCACCGCGATTAGCCGCATTTCCAGTGTTTTCCCCGTGCAATGCGGGATCGGCATCCTTCATCAGATGCGCAAGAAGATGCGTACAAACCGCAGAAAACTATCCCTTTAACGAGAATTGAGGATCGCCCCCAGGATTCCCCTACTGTGGCACCGACAGCAGTTCCTCCAGGCGAGTAAGACGAGACGTCATATCTCTCTTGACCTCGTGCTGCCAAATCCGAACCACTCGCCATCCTAGCCTCCGAAGTTTCGCAAAGTTCTTGCGGTCGCGTCTTCGGTTTTTCTCAATCTTCTCTTCCCAGAATCTCGATAGTCGTGCCTTCCACAGCGGGAACCGATAGCCATGCCAAAAGTCGCCGTCGACAAAAACCGCAACCCGCTGCCGCACAAATACGATGTCAGGAGACCCGGGCAGGGACGAAACGTGCTTGCGAAATCTCCATCCCTTCCTGAACAATTCTGAGCGAACCGCCGATTCGATATCGGTGTTGCGATTTCTGACCCGACTCATGCAGCGGCTGCGCTGATCGGCGGTTAGATTATCCATGTGATTTCCGTAGAAACTTATTGCCGTTTATTGTGCGACAAATCCTGAGCCACCAGCCGCGCATGTGCGGCTATAAAGGGAGGCGGCAAAGCGTTTCCGATCATTAGGGCTAGTGCCACTTTGCCGTCTCTCGCATTGAATTTGTAGCTCTTTGGAAACCCCTGAAGGAGGGCCGCCTCGCGAACCGTAATCGCTCGATTTTTCCTCGGGTGAAGAAACCGGCCCTTAGAGGGGTTAAAAAATCCGCTCGTAATAGTGGGCGCGAGTTCGTCCCAGCCCATCCGTCCGTAAACATCCTTGAAACCGTCGCACGACTTGTGGCACTCAAGTTGGCTGTGCTCGGGAAGGTCCGTTCTCCCACCACCGTTCTTAGGAATCCGTTTAATGAGATTTCGAACCCTCGCACTGCGCCGCTCAGGGATATCGTGAACAGAATCGCCACTCCGTCCAGCGGGGGGCAAGGAACCAATGGCATCCCGCACCGATCGAGAGCTCGTTTCCGGCTCTGCAAACGTTAGTTTTTGGTTTCGGCCAGCAAGATAGATAAGCCTTCTTCGACGTTGTGGAACGCCAAACTGTGCAGCATTCAGGATGTGGTGCTCACCCACGTACCCCATTTCCCTCAGACGCTTACAGAAATCTTTAAAGCGACGATCCTTGGCCAAGCCGGGAACGTTTTCCATCATCACTGCTCTCGGACGCAGTGCTTCTACAAAGCGCAGAAACTCCGAAACGAGATCGTTTCTCCCATCACGTATAAGGCGATTGCCGTTGAGCGTCCTCATCGCCGAAAATCCCTGGCACGGGGGACACCCCGCAAGGAGATCGAGATCACCCTTCCGCAATCCTAGCGTTCGGCTGACGCTTCCGATTCTTACATTACGGATATCACCAATCCACAAGTGAACGTCCGGATGATTGATCCCGTACGTAGCTGCCGCCCTCTCGTCATTTTCGATCGCTCCAAGTACTTCAAAACCAGCTTTTCGCAGTCCTTGCGTAAGCCCGCCGCACCCCGAGAACAAGTCGATTGCTGTGAGCCTCCGCTTGCGTCCTTCATGCATTCTATTCAGATCTCCGAAAAGAAATGGCAACCCATTGATTAAGGGGAGTTTAGGAAACCTCCGCAGGTATTACAAGAGAAAAGTGCAAGGTGCTATCTGCGATCCCAGAACTAGACAAAAACGCCAAAAGCGCTAGGCGACTCTGCTGCACTCTGGTGGTAATATTATCGGCAGATGCCGCCAGCACTCAAGCTGGGATCCCCTGGCATCTGGGCCCCGTAAGTTTTCCAAAGATGGCCATCAAGAAACAGGAGTTCTACGAAGGGGCTGCCCTACATCGGCTCGCCTGCACGGGAAAAATTACAAGCATAAGCTATGAAGCGCCATTCTTTCTACTGAACAAGAGTTTGTCAGTCCTACTTAAATACAGCACCCGACCTCGCAGTCCCTGGGGATTTACGTTCACGGCCGAAGAACAGTCACTCTTGCTGGAGAAGGCTCAAGCCCTCAAGATCATCATAGCGCTTGTCTGTGGGGCTGACGGTGTCGCAGCCTTCACAGCCGACTCATACCTAGGAATCGCAGCGCCGCGGAACTCCGCTTTGCATATTGCCTGCTATCGGCAATACGGTGAGCACTACGAGGTTAACGGCCCCGACGGAAAGCTCAAGGGAAAGGTTTCCCCATCGAACTGGCGTCGAATCCTCGAATCGGAGGTTGACGGTAACAATGAATCACTGTGACCAGACGTTAATGCTGCTTCGGAAGCAAATCGGAAACTCCAACGAAGTCGCCGATATCAAGGAGACCGCAAAAGAGGTTGCGGCCAAGTGGGTACATCCGCTGAGTGGTGGGAAGGAAGAAATCAATGGGCTCATCTACGGGTTAGTGCAGAGCGGGAAGACCGGCGTGCTAACAGTGACCGGCGCGATAGGCGCGGATGAAGGATATCGCTCAATCATAATTCTGACTTCGGATATCGAACCGCTTTATGAACAGACGCTCGGGAGAGCGCAAGAGGCGTTCCCCGGAATGGACATCATTGGCAAGAAGGATTTCAAAGACCCGAATGCCTTCTTACAGCGTATCAAAGGCGGCACTTGCGTCATCGTAACGACGAAAAACTCCGGACTTCTAAAAAACCTGATCGAGAATTTAAGCAAGGAAATGTAAAAGGCCTCACTTGTTTAATTATTGACGACGAGGCGGATCAGGCTAGTCTCAATACGCTTGAACGGAAAGCCGACGGGCGCAGAAGCGCCATAAACGACAGAATTACTGAGTTGCGCAGGTTCTTTGAGAAAAACACCTACCTGCAGGTTACAGCCACACCTCAAGCTCTCTTCCTCCAGACGCCTGGGCACGACTTCCGACCGAAGTTTACGGTCCTAAGCAATCCGGGCGCCGACTATGTAGGAGGAGAGGATTTTTTTGGCGACAACTCTCAACTCGTCCGGGAGTTTGATCTCAATGACATAAATACTCTGTCCGCGGGCGCGCAGCCAAGCCCGACCTTGGAGATTCCGAAATCGCTGCTTCGGGCCTTGGATATATTCATGATCGGTGCGACTTACAAACGAGTGCGTGAGGCGGATCAGAATTGCGCCTTTCTCTGTCACGTGAGTACGAGGACCGACGATCACAAACACATCGTGGATCTCCTGCGACAGTACAAGATCGACCTGGCTGCCGGTGCAAAGGCCAGAAAAAGTGGGTTCACGGCCCGAATGAAAGCGGCGTATGACGATCTGACACAAACTCACCAGGGCTTAAGGGAGACGCGATTCGAAGAGCTAGCGGAGGCAATCGAGTTTTTCTCTCCTGGCATCACGGTTAAGCTGGTAAACGGATTGACGGACGAAGATGTAATAGTCAAGTCCCCTTACAACCTTTTCGTCGGTGGCAATAAACTCGGCCGAGGAGTCACCATCAAGAATCTTCTCGTTAGCTACTATGGACGCAACCCACGCAAGCCCCAAGCCGACACCGTGCTTCAACACGCTCGCATGTATGGCTACAGAAGAAAGGATATCGGGCTGCTAAGGCTATTCCTTCCACCCGAACTCCACATCGTGTTTAGGGCTATAAATCAGATGGAGCGCGGGTTGAGAGAACTCATTGCGAGGGCCCCGACCGAGGAGTTTCGCGGCGTCTACATTGAGGGTGCTGTTGGCGCCACCAGAAAGAACGTTCTAGCACCTGGTGCGATCGGGGTCTACTCGGGTGGAAGCACGTACAACCCAGCTCAGGTTATGCGGGACGAGGCCGTCCGGGCGTCGACCGCTGAGATAGACGCCAGAGTCCAGAGCATCAGAGACAAGCACTTTACGGAACTCTCGATGCAGGAACTGCGAGCGTTGATAGAATTAACCGCTCCAGACCAGAGTCAGTCTGAACGCATTTGGAATCCTGTTGCCGTTGCGGAATCGGTTAGTCAGTTCGCACAGCTCCACGGGCAAACGACTGGCTACGTATACGTTCATCGAGACCGCGATCTCATCGAAAGCCGCCGCGAGACACAAGGAGTTCTGTCCGGCGGGGAGGCTGGCAGCGTTCGCGATGACAAATGCACACTATTCCTTCTTCGAACTGCTGCGGGCAGAGGGAAACATGCAGCCTGGTGGCCGCAAATCAGATTCCCGAAGGGTCAGTATGCCTTTGCTTTCGCCGTCTAAATTGTGAGCGCTCTAGTTCTTGAGCGAACCGTGGTAGAGAACTTCCTAGTGCCTTCCCCCGCCCGGCCCGCCACGCCCTCCACGATCCCTTCCCCCACCGCCAGGCCTTCCCCCACGCCCGCCGCGTCCACGGTCGCGCCCGCCACCACCGGGACGTCCGCCGCGTCCGCCACGGTCTCCGCCGTGCGGACGATCGCCCTGCGGGCGGTCGCTGCTGGCCACATGCGCGACGCCATCGCGGTTGAAGTTCGGTTCAGCCTCATCCGGGAAATCGCCACCGCCCTCAATCACCATCGATCCGGTTAACGCGGGAGCCGGAACCGCTTCCGCCTCGCCACCCGCCTCAGCCGGCGGTGCACCTTCCCCGCCGCCCGGCGTCATTTTTGCGCGCTGCTCTTTCAAAATCGCCTTGCGCGACAACCGGATGCGGTTGCCCTCGACCGCCAGCACCTTCACCAGCACCTGGTCGCCTTCCTTCAACTCGTCGCGCACATCGGCAATGCGATGCTCCGCCACTTCGCTGATGTGCAGCAATCCATCGGTACCCGGAATGATCTCGACAAACGCGCCGAAATCCGCCAGCCGCGTAACTTTCCCGAGGTAGGTTTTTCCTACTTCCGCCGTCGCCGTCAGGTCGCCGATGATCTGCAGCGCCTTCGCCGCCGACGCCTGATCGCTCGACGCAACTTTCACCAACCCGGAATCCTCCACGTCGATCTTGACCCCGGTTTGTTCCACGATGCTGCGAATCATCTTCCCGCCCGGCCCAATCAGGTCGCGAATCTTGTCGACCGGAATCTGCACGGTATAGAAACGCGGAGCGAAGTCGGAAATCTTCTCGCGCCCCGTAGCGATCACTTCTTCCATCTTGCCCAGAATGTGCAGCCGCCCGCGCTTCGCCTGCGCCAGGGCCTCCCGCATAATCTGCGAAGTAATGCCCGCGACTTTGATATCCATCTGCAGCGCGGTGATGCCATCTTTCGTGCCCGCGACTTTGAAGTCCATGTCGCCGTAATGATCTTCCGCGCCCGCAATGTCGGTGAGAATGGCATACTGCTCGCCTTCCTTCACCAATCCCATCGCCACTCCCGCCACCGGAGCCTTCAGCGGAACCCCCGCATCCATCAGCGAAAGCGAAGCTCCGCAAACCGTAGCCATCGACGACGATCCATTCGACTCCAGAATGTCCGACACCACCCGCATCGCGTAAGGCCACGACTCTTCCGAGGGCAGCACTCCCGCGATCGCGCGCTCAGCCAGCGCTCCGTGCCCAATCTCTCTGCGCCCCGCGCCGCGCAAGAATGCGACCTCAGCCACCGAAAACGGCGGAAAATTGTAATGCAAAATGAATCTTTTCTTGGCTTCGCCTTCGAAGCCTTCCAGGCGCTGCATGTCGTCGCTGGTACCGAGCGTGGTCGTGACCAAGGCTTGGGTTTCGCCGCGGGTAAAGATGGCGCTGCCGTGAGTTCGCGGCAACACTCCGGCTTCGATCCAGATGTCGCGGACTTCGTCGAAGGCGCGGGCATCGGGACGCCGTTTCTTTTCCAACACTTCCTCGCGGAAGATTCTTTCGCGGAGAACTTCGAAGTAATGCTTCAGCTTCGCCTGAGCCGCTTCGTCTTCCGCAGGAATTTCGGCCTGCAAACGTTTCTTGAGTTCCTTGACCAGCGTGTGGCTCTCGGCCTTGGGATGCTTCCTGGTGTCGAGCCGCTCCGAAAGATCGGCGCCGACTTTCTTTTTCAGCGCGTCATAGTAAGCCTGGTCGAATTCCGGCGGAGTTACTTCACGCTTGGGCTTGCCGGCTTTCGAGCGCAGGTCGTTGATGGCGGCGCAGATCTTCTTGACTTCGGTGTGGCCGAACTCAATCGCGTCGACGACAATTTCTTCGCTGACTTCCTTCGCGCCGGACTCGATCATCACGATGCCATCGGCGGTGCCCACGACCATGATGTTCAGCAGGCTCTCGCGCATCTCGTCGTAGGTGGGATTGATGATGAACTGCCCGCCGAGTTGGCCGACGCGCACCGCGCCGATGGGGCCGAGAAAGGGAATATCGGAAAGCGTGAGCGCGGCGGACGCGCCGTTGATGCCGAGAACGTCCGGATCGTTGCTGGCATCGGCGGAGAGTACGAAGGCGATCACCTGGGTCTCGCACTTGAATCCTTCGGCAAACAGGGGACGCACCGGCCGGTCGATCTGGCGGCTGGTGAGCACTTCGCGCTCGCTCATGCGGCCTTCGCGCTTGATGAAGCCGCCGGGGAAGCGTCCGCCGGCGTAGGTGTATTCGCGGTAATCCACGGTGAGGGGAAAGAAATCGATGCCCTCGCGGGGATCGGGGTTGGCCACGGCGGTGGCGAGGACAACGTTATCGCCCAGGCGGACGACGGCCGCTCCGTGGGCTTGCTTGGCTAATTTTCCGGTTTCGAATGAGAGTTGCTTGCCGCCGGCGAGGTCGACTGTAACGGTGCTAACTTCTGGTTTCATGTTTCATCCTTCTTATTGTGATCAGGAGGGCAGCCGCGCTTTTCCGCATACGGCTTCGGTCTTCCGAAGTATGTCCCGCGGATCGCGAGCATGGAAAAACGCGTTCAGCCATGGATAAGCCGCCATGAGAGGTGGGTTCCGGGACCGGCCCGGAATACGTCTTCGATAATACGCACGGTGTGAATTGGCTCAATGCTCGGCCGGCTTCCAGACGAAGGCGGCGTTCTCAGATACGTTGTGGGAACAATTTCCCTGGGTTACTTTCCCAGATTTACTCAACCCAGGCCTACTTGCGGATGCCGAGTTTCCCAATCACAGTCTTGTAGCGCTCGGAATCGTATCTCTTGAGGTAGTCGAGCAAGCGACGCCGCTTGCTGACCAGCATGAGCAGGCCGCGGCGCGAGCCGTGGTCCTTCTGGTGCGTCTTGAAGTGGTCCGTCAACTGGCCAATGCGTTCACTGATGATGGCGATCTGAACCTCGGGACTCCCCGTGTCAGTCGCGTGCGTCTGATACCGGTCAATGACGGATTTCTTTTGCTCTCTGGCTAACACTAACCTGGTGCACTCCTGTTCTGATTTCGATTTATCTTGGTGACAGTAGTGAGGTTATCATGCGGGGAGAGGGGGTGTAAAGGCGGGAAAGAGCTAATGACCATTGTGTGCGGCACTGCCACAAACGTGAGATGATGGCCGAACGCACCGCGGAACCGCACGGTGTGCCGCATGTCAGATTTCGAAAAGACAAGGCTTTGGAAGCGATCGTTAGGAGGCCAGCGGGGCCCTTACCGCAGGGAAAAGGAACGACTCAGAACTGCATTTTTCTCATTTCGTGAAAACTCACGTCTTCTCGCAGCGGAGATCCCCCGCGATTTCGCTTTTCTTACGGTGCACGACATAACGCACATAGACTCTCTTTGGGAGATGGCCGACCTCGTTACGCCTGAAAACGATGTGCTATCGCCTATTGAAGCCTTCGTGCTAGGTGGCGCGTTTCTCATCCACGACCTTGGCATGGGGATCGCCGCGTATCCGAGCGGATGGGACGAACTCAGTAGGCGGACGCAGTTTAAGGACACAGTCGCTGCGCTATTAGCTGCGAAGTTGGGCCGGCAGCCGTCTCGTCCTGAACTGGATTCGCCCGGCGATTCAATTCTCCAAGAGGCGAAATTCACCTTCATTCGCGAGCTTCATGCTGCTCGGGCGGCAGAACTCGCTTTCATCAGCTGGACGGATCAAACCTCCGGCAGGAGCTACCACCTGCTGGAGGATGCCGAACTTAGACACTCGCTCGGGCCAACCATCGGGAGGCTTGCGCACAGCCACTGGTGGCCCGTGGACAATTTAAGGGATTCCTTCAAACGTCCGCTCGGCTCGCCCGCCGGCTTTCCTGAAGAGTGGCAAGTCGATACGCTGAAGCTGGCCTGTATTTTGAGAGTAGCCGACGCTGCACATGTTGATGCTCGCCGAGCACCGAGCATCCTTAAAGCGTTCCGAAATCCCGGAACCAACTCGATAGACCACTGGACCTTCCAGGAGCACATCCACTCTCCGAGCCGCGATCAGGACTACCTTGTGTATACCTCCGGCAGACCATTTCCTGCCGACGAGGCTTCCTCTTGGTGGTTGTGCTTTGACTCGTTACGCATGATTGACCGCGAACTTAGTGCCGTAGATTCTCTTCTCGTCGATCTCAAGCACGAGCGCCTTGCGATCAGAGGGGTGGCGGGAGTCGATAGTCCCTCTCGACTAGCGGAGTTCATCCCAACGTTAGGGTGGACGCCCATTGACGCTCAGGTGAGAGTGAGTGATGTCGCGGGGCTGGTCAGGAAATTGGGTGGCGAGGAGCTTTATGGTAAGGATTCGACCGTACCGCTGCGCGAACTCATCCAGAACTCCGCCGATGCGATCAGGGCTCGGAGAGTGCTCGAACAACGTAGCGATGGCTGGGGAGATATCACAGTACGCCGCGGAAAAGACGGAACGGGAGATTGGATCGAGGTCGAGGACACTGGTGTGGGGATGTCCGAGTACGTTGTCACGGGTCCTTTTCTGGATTTTGGTTCGTCGCTGTGGTCTTCACTCGGGGTCGTTCGGGAGTTTCCAAGCCTGCTGTCCAGAGGCTTTCAGAGCACGGGAAAGTACGGCATAGGCTTTTTCTCCACCTTTATGTGGGGAGATCGAGTAACGGTAACAACTAGGCGCTTCGACGAGTCCCAACGCAACACGCGAGTGCTTGAGTTTCGCGCAGGGCTCTCAGCCCGTCCACTGTTGCGCCAGGCCATTCCTCGCGAGATCTTGAAGGATGGTGGGACGAGAGTTCGCGTCTGGCTTCGGCAGGGTACAAAATTGGGCAAGGAGGCTTCGGAGGATCCGGGCCCTCCGTGGGAGCGTGACAGGCTTGAACGACATTCCCTGCCTGACCTCTGCGGCTGGCTGTGCCCAGCTCTTGATGCAAACCTGATTGTCGAAGATAGGGGGTCGATTCGGAGCGTTGTCAAGGCCTCTGATTGGAAGAAGGTCAAAGGGTCGAAGCTCCTGTCAAGGATTTGGCTAGCAAAGGGTGATTCCAAGCTCGCCGGACTGGACGAGGCCCTGGCGCCGATTTTAAGCAGCAGCGGAGACTGGCTCGGACGGGTTTGCGTATTGCCATCTTCATACGCACCCGGAGTCATAACCGTAGGAGGACTTCGCACAAGCGAAATCATCAACCTAAGGGGCGTGCTCCTAGGCAGCCCTACTACTGTCTCCCGGATGAACGCTACTGCGTTCGTTTCACAGGCGGAGCTGACGCGCTGGTCGTCCGAGCAGAGCAGGAGGATCACCTCTTATGTTCGCAATCCGGCTCAACAGGCTGAATGCGCCATGCAGATCGCGGCTCTCGGGGGTGACATAGGGGATTTGCCGATTGCGCTCCTTAAAGGTTCGTGGATGAATACCGACCAGGTGGCGGACTGGGCCGCCTCGCACAAGATCGTTTACTTAGTGGACTCGTACAACGCAGAAAAGTGCTCAGGCGAGTTGAAGGAGAATGTTCTGATTGGGGCCGAGGGCTTCAAACCCCTGGTCGAGATATCGCTCCACGATCCACGGTGGCGCAGGGAGTGGAGGCGAAACCAGCCATCGAAGAACTGGCATCCCGTTGTGCGGGCCGTCGCGAGGGCGTGGTCCGTCGAGGTGAGCCACGTTGAGCTCTGGTCGGGCGAGGAGGTCATCTGCTGCAGCCGATATGGCGACGATTTTCCGGTCGATGTTCAGACTCTGAAGCTGGAGTCGGTCGAGTTCGAAGGGGAATGAGGATGTAAATCCGGAGGGGCTCGCTCTCTCTCGCAGCTCCATTCCTAGCCCTATCTTAACCTTGACGCTGCCCCGTCCGTCGCAGTTTTCGACGGGCGGGTGCCGCCGGGCTCGATCATTAAGGTCCATCCCCAGAGAGCCGGCGCCTCCAGTATCCTGGCTTGCGGCTGGTGTGGGCGACGGCCACGATCTGGATGACGCCGGAAGGGCGTTCCCGATAAATCAGAGTAAAGGGAAATTGTCTGAGCAGAAATCTGCGGGTAGAGTGCGGGCCGATAGCCCAGCGCCGCGGAGCCTGCACGATCTGAGCAAGCGCGCGCTCGACCTCAGCGTCGAACCTCCGGGCCGCATCGGGGCTGCGCTCAAGGTACCAATCGAAGGCCGCATCGTATTCGGCAGAAGCTTCGTCATGCAGATCGACAGCATCACTGCGCATGGGAATTATTGCGCATTAGGCAGCTTCGCCAAATTGCGCCGGCGGACTTCCGACCATGGGGTGGTCTTCGCTTTGCCGGAATCGAGGTCTGCGATGCGTCTGCCGATCTCGGTCTCCCAAGCCGCTTGCACGCCCTCGTCAACTTTGCCGCCGAGGTTGGAGATCAGGGAATCCGCCAAGGCCTCCTGTTCCTCGATCGAAAGCGAGAGTGCTTTTTCCAGCAGGCGGGAAACTTCCGGCGTCATTTGTGACATGAGTGCCTCGCTGGGATTATTCTAGCGCACGGGGCGGCCCTCTCAGCGTATTATTCCTTTTAGGTTATATTCCTTGCATGGAATAGATCGACGAATTCATCAATGCGTTGGAAGCCACAGGAGACAGCAATGGCCAGGAATTTTCGTGAACTGGAAGCAAAGATGTCGCCCGCGTCGCGAGCCCGCTCGGACGCCAAGACGAAGAAGATGATCGCCGAAATGGCGCTCGATGAGCTGCGCGAAGCCAGAGACCTCACCCAGCAGCATCTCGCTAGCCTGCTCGGAATCAATCAGGCGGCGGTTTCCAAAATGGAGCGCCGCGCCGACATGTACATAAGCACGCTGCATTCCATGATCCGAGCCATGGGCGGGAGCCTGAAGATCGAGGCGGTATTCCCTGAGGGCCGAGTGGAGATTACGCAGTTCCGCAAGCTAAAAAAAGCAGCCCAGGCCGGAGGCTAGAGGGGCAGCTTCGCCAGATTGCGGCGGCGCACTTCCGCCCACGGCGTCGTCTTCGCTTTGCCGGAGTCGAGGTCCGCGATGCGCTTGCCGGTCTCCGCTTCCCAGGCCGCCTGCAGGCCTTCGCCGACTTTGCCGCCGAGGTTGGAGATTAGAGAATCCGCCAGGGCTTCCTGTTCCTCAATTGAAAGCGAGAGCGGTTTTTCCAGCAGGCGGGAAACTTCCGGCGTCATTTGTGACATGAGGGCCTCGCTTGGATTATTTTAGCGCACGTAGTGGGCCGACCTGACTCTATTGTCGGCACTATCTTAACTTGAGGCTGCCCCGTGCGTCGCGGTTTTCGGCGGGCGGGTGGTGGTGGGCTCGATCATTAAGGCTCAATCCGCGGAGAACAGCAGGTTCCTCACCGGGCTTGGCTCCCGGTGAGGAATGTCATCCTTAAAGAACGCAAGCGGGAGAACTCGCGTCCAGCGTCACTTCCTAATAGCGCAGCATTCACCAACCTTGGCGGTGTCCGTGGGGCAGACCTTACAGGTATTGACGGGGCAAGTGCCCGCATTGGTAAGAACCCCGCCGGCCATCTCTTGCATTGTCGGTTCGTCCAGGTCCCGCAAGGTCACCTTCTTGATTTCAAGTTTCTTGAGCTTTTTCATTTTTGTCTCCTTTGGGTTAGAAGTTCAGTTTCGGAGTCGGACTCCTCGATTCGAAGAAGCGCTACATCCCCGAGTAGAGAGTGTCAGGTGAACACTGAGCTCGACCATTACCGTTCATCCAGGGCCGGTCCAGAAGGGAAATCCCCACTTCTCGCGAAAAGGCGCGAGAAATGGGGAAGCCGGCCTCAGCGCCTCAGAGAACTTCGACGCCGGTAGTGATGCACTTGATTTGATGGGTCGGTTGAACGGTCGTAGTAGGCTGAATAGAAGTCCCACCGGCGACATTGTCCAGTTCGGGCTCATCCAGGTCTCGTAGCGTGATCTTCTTGATTCCAAGTTTCTGGTTTTTCTGCATTTCCTCGATTGCGACCTTTGTATGCTTCTTCACTTATACCTCCTTATGCGAATAGTTAGTAACTCAGGCTCTCCAAAGCAACTTGATCGTAGAGTGTGCGTGAAGCGCCGTCAAGCTAGAAAGACTGCAAATGCCCTTCGCGTTTTGCCCGGGCTCGGTCATTAACGTCAACGTTCATCCGGAGCCGGTCCGGAAGGAAGATCCCCATTTCTCGCGAAAAGGCGCGAGAAATGGGGCGCCAGCCTCACCGCCTCAGAGAACTCCGGCGCCGGTAGTGGTGCACTTGACTTGATGGGTGTGTAGAACCGTCGTAGTAGGTTCACCACCCCAACGCGACATTGTCCAGTTCGGGCTCATCCAGGTCTCGCAGCGTGATCTTCTTGACTCCAAGTTTCTGGTTTTTCTGCATTTCCTCGATTGCGGCCTTCGTCTGCTTCTTCACTTTTATCCTCCTTAATGCGAATAGTTAGTAACTCTGACGCACCAACCCTCGCTTGTTACGAAAACCGAACAGGTCTGTGGGTGGGGCGCTGGCCCACCTTGCAGTTAGGGTTGTCGATTGCTGTGTCCAGCGTTAAACCAATGCTAAGCGCAGCATTCACCCCCTGGTGGTCCGCTACACGTGCCAGTACATGCTTTACAGCTATTGAGGGGGCAAGTTTTGCCAGCGGTTAGAACCCCGCCGGCCATGCCCTGCATTATCGGTTCGTCCAAGTCCCGCAGGGTCACTTTCTTGATTTGAAGTTTCTTGAGCTTCTTCATTTTGGTCTCCTTTGGGTTACAGGTTCGGGCACTGGCCCACCTGCAGTTAGGGTTGTCGATTGCCGCGTTCATCGCCTAACCAGCGTTAGGTGCCACAATTACATTTGGCGACGCTGCATGTGGTCCCGCAGTCGGTATAGCAGGTCTTACAAGTCTGGCAAGTACCGATGAGAGAAACGATCCCGCCGGCCATCCCTTGCATGGTCGGCTCGTCCAAGTCCCGCAGGGTCACCTTCTTGATTTCAAGTTTCCTGGTCTTTTTCATTTAGAGCCTCCTCGTGAGAGGTGCGAACGAATTGACGCAAGGGGCTTGACAGCGAGAACATCGTACTCCTGCGCGGCGTGCCAGCGCTGCACAGCCCACGCTTGTTACGAAAACCGGACAGGTCTGAGCGCTACGTCGGGGGCCGGCTCTTTTTATTGGAGAGCTCGATCAGGCGAACTCGAGGCCGTCGGGTTGGTGGAGGAGGTGCCAGGCTTCGCGGTAGGGGTCGCTGGGGTGGGGCTTGCGGCGGCGTTTGGGGTTGAGGCAGAGGGCGGTGAGGCCGAGGATGTGAGGAAGCGGGAAGATGAACCAGGAATCTTCGGGATGACGTAGGCGGCGAAGAAATCGATTTCGGCGAGGGTGTAGGGGACGGCGCGTCCGTTGATGCGGCGGTGGGCATTGACGCGATATAGGCCAGACTGCATTTGGGTGGAGGATTTGACCTGGACGAGAACCAGGCGGGGGCGAGCAGGAGGGATGGAGGGCTTGACAAGGTTTTGGAGCTCTCTTGCCCGGGCTTCAGGGATGTATGATCGGCGCGCTGGGTACCGCATCCTTGATGACTGGCGACTTATCACCTGACTTGATCAGCCCCGCCTTCTCCACCGAGTCCACGGAGAACAGCATGTAGTGATCATAGCTGTGTCGCCGATGATAGTAATGCCGATTCAGTTCCAGGTAAGTGTCCGCGTTCTTAGGCAGCCACAGGTCCAGGTTTCTCTTCTGGAAATGGACTGGGCCATATTCCGCGATCTGGTGTTGCACCGCAAGTTGCGGCAGGGGCTTCACGAGCTCGGCATCGACCTGCACAATCTGCAAGTTGTCTGTGGTGATCCAAGCGCGCCCCTTCATATTCATCGGATAGTGTTGCGAGCCCACGTAGTACTCCGCGAAAGTATTGGGCTTGTCGTCGCGCTGCCGAAAATGCACCAGCCAGGCGGATTGCCCGTGCCAGTCGCCCAAGCCTTCGCAAGCCATTTCGAAATTATCGCGCATATCGGGATGAAAGATGAGCGCCAACGACATGGAACCGGACGTGACGATGTGGTCGGGGAGATCGGTAATTCCGTAACGCAGGTTGCGGTACTCGTCGGTTTGCAAGAAACCCGGTTGCGCTTCCGTGATCGAAGCAACGTAGGTGAACTTGCGAGTTTCCTTGGTGATGGGATTACCAGTTTTATCGAGCTGCTCGTGCACCATGTCTTCGACAGCGGCGAATTTAGCTATGTTATCCACAAACTGTCTTACACGCTCACCGGAGCCTTCCATAACCTGCTGGTACGGGCAGGTGACGCCCGGAGCAACCGGTGGCTTCACCTCATCCACTCCAGGCGGTCCCCAGGCACTCTCGGGCAGGGACGGCGCCGAGGCGGCGAGCGCCAGATCCGTATCTGCTTCGGTCCCAGGAGCTGAGGTCAGACCAGCGTCCCGGTTTTCGATTTTGACAATCAACGCCTTCACTTGCGCTATCGCGGTGTTACTGGGGTTGGTCTGCACGAAGATTTTCAGCGCCGCGATGCCCTCCTGGTCTCGACCGAGGTTGGCCAGCGCTTGGCCCAGAACCAATTGAGCGATATTTCCCGCGCCCCTGCCCTTATCAATGGCGAGTTGCGCTTGTTCGCGGGCTTTATCGTATTCCTTTAGCTGTAGGTAAGCGTCCCCGAGAAGATAGTGCGCCATCCAGTAATTCGAGTCCGCCACCACCGCCTGCTCGAGTGTCTTTCGCGCACTTTCATATTCCTGATGTTCGAGTTGCGCCCGGCCCAGCAGCGCCAGTGGTTGCACTCTGCTCGGATCGAGCGTGGTAGCGCGGCTCAGGTATTCTTCTGCCTTCGCGAAATTTTTCTGTTGAAAGTACAGATACCCATACAGAAAATTGATCTGCGCGTTCGACGGGGCGAGTTTAAGCGCCTTGTCCAGCAGTTTTTGCGCATCCTTGAAATTTGCGGACCTTAGGGCAACCACCGCGCGTTTCACTTCCTTCCGAGCGGCAGCCGGAATGGCCGAGTCCGGAGCACTCAATTCAACGGCCGTCGGGTCTTTGTGCATCACCAGTTGGAGGTTTCGCTCTGGCATGTTGCCGATGGCGCCCGAGATCGTCCAATCCTTGTGTTCGGTCAAGTATCCGACCGCGCTGGCATCGATCTCGTAATCTCCGAAATCGATGCTGCAAAAAGTCATTGTGGAGTCGCTTTCGGTGGTATCCCAACTATCGATATTCCTCTTCTTATCGTGTAGCTTTACCACCGCCTGGCGGTCGAGAGGAGCCTTGTTTTCGTTGACCACGGTTACCACAAATTTTTGCAGGTCGGGGCAGAAACTCTGGTGAACGTCATTCATCCGGAGTTCGACGTTGCCCTGCGCCGCCGCGGTGCCAACCCATAGGAAACACTGCCCCAAGAAAATCCCCGCGATTATTAGCGGGGAGCGGGAGAAATACCATCTCTTGATTTGACCCATAATTTAACCTGAAAATGCCCTACAGACGATCACGGAACACGCCCGCAGTTTATCGGGGTAATTGTACTGCAATCGCGCCTTTACAATGTCACGAACTTGTCGGCTCTGAACCCGTTTCGGGGGCTGGCGGAACCCCTTCCTTCGCCCAATCGCAGACACACTACCTAACTTGAGCTGCCCCGTCCATCGCGATTTCGTCGGGCGGGTGCCACGAGCGCGATCATTTCGGTTCATCCGCGGAGCGGGGCGGCTCGGACTGGGACATGGAAGCGAGTTGCATAGGTCCCTTCGGCAGGCTCAGGGCGGCTCTTCACCGGGACATCGCGCGAATCAAGGGCGACCGACAAGCCGTGGCTCCAGCGGACAAGAAAGCCGCGGGATTTGTAGGTCGTGCGCCTGCGAACTACAGGTCGAGGAAGCGGTTGCGATCCTGAGCGCTGGGCAGGACGCAGGTTTCGAAGCGGCCGAAAATCCGGTAACGGTGCCGGGCAACGGCATTGTAGGCGAAGTCGCGGAAGAATTTGGGCAGGAGTTGCAGCAGGAGAGCGGCGGAGCTGCAGACGGCGCCGAGCTGCTTGAGGACGAAGAGGACGGCGTCGGAGCGGGAGAGTACGAGTTCGTTCGGCCCCTGAGAGTCAAGGTTGACGACAACATAGACAGTATCGAGATCGCTGGGGCTGAGGCCATGGCGAGCTAGAACGCCGGAGGCGAGAGCGCCTTGCAGCGAGGCGAAGCGGAAGATCGCATTGTGATCACGGCGGAGAATGAATTGGACAAAGCGGTTGCAGAATCCGCAGACGCCGTCGTAGAGGACGATGGGGTGGGACATGGGGCTACACGAAACTGTAGCAGGCTGAGAATCAAGCCGCAGCCGGTCCCTCCAACCAGCGGAAGGACTAAGGATGGAGCAATCCATTCTACCGAGTCGAGCCGAGCCGCAGGAGTTCGGCGCGCAGGCGCGGGTGCTTTGTTTGGCGGAGGTATGGCATTTCGTTGGGGGCGGATTTGGCGCGGATGATTTTGGTGAGCTGACGCTTCTCGTCGGGCGACCAGCGGGCTAGACCGGGAATTAGCGTCAGGACCAAGGACCAGTTTTCCAGAGACTGGCGCTGGGTTTGAGTCCAGCGAGTGGGGTCGATTCTTAGGGCGCGTGTTACCGTGGCGGTAGAGGCTTGACGCATTTTCTGGCCGTCGCCGTTGAATTCGCGCGCCATGCGGCGGTTGATTCGGAGGCCTAGGTTGCGGGTGGAGAAAGTGTCCCAGGGGCCCTCCGCGGCTGAAGCCGGTAAGGATTGGGCACTGACTGCTCGACCTAGTTTGTAGAACATGTGGGCTTCGGCCAGGCGTTTCAAGGTGCGCGGCGGCGTGCGGTATTGCGGGTTCGCGGCGATTTTTTCCTCTTCCCTTTCGCACAACTTCCGAAGATCCGCGCGGCCGCAGCGGAAGCCTAATTTGCGGTAGAACCAGAAGGCACCGGAGTCGATGGCTTCGTCGTTATTCTGGCCGATCTGATAGGGATAAATCGAAATACATTGCGCGGCGGTGAGGGCGCGGAGGCAGCGCAGGGCTTGGGCATAGATCCAGGCGGTTTCTCCCTGGCGGTAAGTGTAGAAAGTATTGAAGCCGATCTCGATCCATTCGCAGAGTCCGATTACTTCGACGTAGTTAATGGGGACGCCGTTCTTTAGCGTGTAGCCGGCGATGTAGGCGCGGAGCGGGAGACGGCGCGTGTGTGGCAATCCCCAGAAATGCATTACGACGCCGCGGCCGAGGTCGGCGCGAACGACGGAGCGCGGGTCGCCGAGCGTGGTGCCATAGAGTTCGCGGTAGCGGACAACCATGACTTCGCGGATGGCGTGCATCACGGATTCGCCCGCAGCAACCGAGAGTTTTTCGAACTTGGGCAAGGGCTGGGCGAGTTCGTGGGAGAGAGAAACTTCGCTGCGCTGGATGAGTGGGGCGTTGTGGAAGTAGAAGCGGCGGGGGCGCGTCCAGTTGCGGGTACGGGAGAGTTTTAAGTTTTCCAGTTTCCAGCTAAGTGGGAGGCGGAGTGAGTCGTAGAGTTCGGCGCGTTGGCGATCAGTGAGCGGGAGTCGCGCAAAACGTGTCAGAAGCCATAGGAGCGGATGCTCGCGGCCACGGGCGGCATCGAGCCAACGCGGCCATGGGATGTTGGCTTCAACGTCGGCGTCTTCTTCCAGGAGCGGAATGAAACGCGGCCAGGTGTTGCCGCGGGCGCGCTCGGACTGATAGTCCTCCCAGTAATCGTCCCAGGCGATCTCGACGTTGCGAGGAATGCGCTGCACGAGCCAGTGCGCGACGTCGAACGAGAGAGTGTCCTGCATGGTGGTGCCGGCGATGCCGGAAGTATCGAAGTCGTCGAATAGGGACATGTCGGCGTTCGTGGCGCGCAGTTTCTCGATGCGCCGGTGGAAGGTGTTGAGAAGATTTTCAACGCGCGAGACGTGAGACGCAGCGTGCGGGAATGCGCGAAGGAAGAGCAGGCATTCGTGGAAGCGGATGAGATGCTGAGGATCGCTGAGTTGGAGCTTGGCGAGTTGCGCGAGGAGTTTTGCGATGACGGCCGCGTGGCCGGAGTCGAAGCGGTTCTTGGCGGCTTCGAGTTGGGTGAGGAGTTGGTTGGGATCGTGGGGAGTGGGCGGCATGGGTGGCGAGATAGTGTAACTCGGGGAGGGGGTGGGCGGCGATTGGGTGCCTCAAGCGCAGATCTGGAGCGCGAGTAGGTGGCATTTCCTAAATGGCCTTGCGTTGTTGGTGTAATCGCTGTTAACAGCAACTATCCCATCCAACTTGTTATGTAAAAGGAAGTAATCCCTTCCCTCGTTTTGTCCGAAAGGTTTGGCAGGAGGTTCGTGTTGCGGCCTTGACGAAATTTCGGTGCGCGGATGATGATGTCACTGGAGTGAAAATCACCAGCCAGTGACCGCAAGCCAGGGCGGTCGTGGCTTGCGACCCTAGCTGGC
>CAVTGH010000009.1:0-181386 GCA_963734215.1 uncultured Acidobacteriaceae bacterium
ACAGGCCGTTCGCGATGCACATAAATTGAACCTGGCAGGACTCTGCTTCTCCGGAGGAGGTATTCGTAGCGCCACCTTCAATCTGGGAGTGCTACAGGCTCTGGCCGATTTGAAGCTGCTGCATCGAATTGACTATCTCTCCACGGTCTCGGGCGGCGGCTACATTGGATCGTGGCTCGCCGCGTGGACAAAGCGAGTGGGAGACTTTGGCAAAGTGCAGCAACTGTTGTCGACCGACCGTGTGCATCTGGAAGACGACATAGAGTCTGCGCCGATTCGATTTCTTCGCACCTACAGCAATTACCTGACGCCGCAACTGGGACTATTCAGCGGCGACACGCTGGCGATGGTGGCGATCTATCTTCGGAATCTGCTGCTGAATCAGTCGGTGATTATTGGGCTGCTGGCCACCCTACTGCTGGTTCCGCGTGCCCTCAGGCCCTGCGCAGCCTATATCAGAAGTCTGGATGCGGGGACAGTCCAGGGCGTCGTCATGGCGGGAGGGGCAGTGCTTTTGGTTATTGTGCTGTTGGTCACCACGCTCAGTCTGGCATGTATCAGCCTTGGGAGGGCGCCCAAGTGGACCAATCGGCCAGTTGTCGTTTCCCTGCGAGCTGTTCCGCTCTTTTGCGCCGCGCTCCTTGCCGGGGTGTGGCTGTGGCTGGGCCCAGTGGAGCGGGGGTTCGCACAAGCGATCCCCGAGTGGGCGACGACCGCAGCAGCCATCGTCGATAGGAGGATCTTCGCATCGCTCACACAGAATTTGACCCCCACCGGCGGCTTATTGCTCTTTGATGCGGTGAGAGGCGCGATTCTCTATGCCGCAATTTGGGGATGCGGAGTCCTGCTCGGCTCTCTGTGGCCCAAGTTCATTTTGTGGACCATGCTGTTGGAGAAAAACAAGTCCCAGGCCAACTCGATGAAGCAGACGCCGCAGGCTGTGATCCCGAAATCGCAATGCGCCCCGCAATCGTCTTCGACAGCGTGGAGAGTCCTATGGCAATCGATCGCGAGGCTGCCCGCAGCCTTGGCGACAGGTGCATTTGCCGGCTGGCTCTACGGACTCCTCGAACATTCCATCCATTGGGATCGAGCGAAAGACGCACTGACGTTTGGCGTGCCACTTGCGGTGGGCATTGTCCTGCTTGCGGCAACGTTGCACATAGGATTGCTGGGAACGGGATTCGAGGATGGGAAGCGGGAGTGGTGGGGAAGGCTCGGTGGGTGGATGATTGCAATCGGCATCGCCTGGTTGGCGCTGTTCTGGGGTGCGTTCTACTTTCCGGCCCTTGTCGAACACAACACGTTCCTGCGGCAATCCGTTCAAGGCCTGGCGGCAAAGTACCTCACGCCGGCGTGGATCCTGACGACAATAGGATCGGTTCTGGCCGGAAACTCCAAGGCGTCTGGGAAGCCGGGAGAAAAGTCACAGACAGAGACATATCTTGACCTGCTGGCAGAGGTTGGGCCGTATGTTTTTATCATCGGACTTATGTGCTGGATGTCATGGGGCCTGGACCAGGCCCCGTTTAAGGACTGGAATGTCTACGGAGAGCTAGGTGTTTGCCTTGCGGGCACATTGCTGATGTCGTGGCGAGTAGATATCAACCAGTTTTCAATGCATATGTTTTATCGGAACCGGCTTGTGGGCTGCTATCTTGGCGCATCGAACGAAAAGCGGTCGCCCAATTTGTTTACCGGCTTCGACCCGAATGACGATCTGGCGCTCAAGTGCTTCAAGAGCCCGAATCCCGACAAGGGAGCAACGAAGCAATCGTGCGGCAACGACGCTGAATACGATGGACCATATCCAGTGCTCAATATGTCGCTGAATCTGGTGAAGGGCAAGGACCTGGCATGGCAGGAGCGTAAAGCTGAGTCGTTTGTGATGACGCCGCACTACTGCGGTTACGATGTGTTTTTGGAGCAGCAGTACAGCAAGATGCAGTCGGACGAATTCAAAGAAGCATACGAGCATAAGAATAGGAAGCGGATCAACGAATTGGATTTGTTCGGATACCGGCCCACAGAGGAATATGCATTTCCCAGCGATAAACCGGGGTACCATGGGCCGAACCTGGGTCTGGCGATGGCCATTTCCGGTGCGGCAGCCAGCCCCAATATGGGCTATTACACTTCAATGCCCGTGGCCTTCTTGCTGACTGTATTCAACGTGCGGCTGGGGCAGTGGCTGGGCAACCCACGCAACCGCGACACGTCACGAAAGCCTACGCCAACATTGGGGTTGGAATGTCTGATGCAGGAGCTCTTTGCCGGGACCAATGATGAGTCGAAATATGTGTACCTGTCCGACGGCGGGCATTTTGACAACATGGGATTGTATGAATTGGTCAAAAGACGGTGCGGACTGATCATTGTCTGCGATGCAGAGGCCGACCCGAATTACGGGTTTGAGGGCCTGGGCAACGCGATCAAGCGATGCCGCATCGATCTCGGCATTAGCATCGAGATCGATACCACGCCAATCGTGCCGAACAAATCGGGCATGAGCAAGCAGCACTATGCGATTGGCAAGATTCACTATGAGCAGGCGGACATGGATGCTCCAGTGGGCAAGATCATATATATCAAGGCGTCTTTGACGGGCGGAGAACCCACGGATGTGACGACGTATAAGAAGAGGCATCGAACGTTTCCGCACGAGAGTACAGCCGACCAGTGGTTTTCGGAGTCACAGTTTGAGAGTTACAGGCGGCTGGGGTATGCGGCATTGGAATCTTCGGTGGAGGGAAAGAAGGAACACGGCTCGGGCAAGGTAAAGAGCGATGTTATCCCGATTTTGAAGGAATTTGGCTTCGAGATTCGAGAGCCCGATGTCCCACCCGTAAGTCACAAGTGAAGCAATAGTCCGCCGTGTAACCTGAAACCGGCGCCGGCGTGGTCTGGAATCCCAACCGCACTGGAATTCAGGATCAACCGGCGAGCAAGATTCGTCCTCGAAAACGCCGATTGCGTCATTGGTCTAAGGAGCGATTCTTGCCCTCGCCTGTAAAATCACCTGCTAAATCGTCGATCCTGAAAAACCGATAAAACATGCATAAATCCTGATGAAACTGGTTGTTTTCCGGTTTAGAATTTCCCTGAAGTTGAGGCCAACGGCCTGGAAACTGGGGAAAAAGAATGCGTCCACATCGCGAGCCGAGGCACCCACAGCGAGAGATGTTCCAAGTTGACCTGGAGCAGTTGATCGACATGCACCATCCGCTTGTACGTCTTGGGCAGTGCATCGACTGGAGTTCATTCGAAGCCGCTCTGGGAGCGACCTATCATCCCAGCCAGGGTGCTCCGGGGATCTCGACGCGTCTGATGGTGGCGCTTCATTACTTGAAGTATCAGCATGACCTGAGCGACGAGGACGTGGTTGCTGTCTGGGCTGAAAACCCCTACTGGCAACAGTTCAGCGGAGAGCGGTACTTTCAGCATCGGCTGCCGATCGATCCGTCGAGCATGACGCGCTGGCGCAATCGACTGGGCGAGGCCGGGGCGGAACAGATGCTGCGCGCCACGATCGAAGCGGGCATACGCACGCGGGTGGTTCGCCCCGCGGACTTGAAGCGCATCAACGTGGATACGACGGTGCAGACCAAGGCGATTCGCTTCCCGACTGATGCGCGGCTCTACAACCGCATGTGCGAACGGCTGGTGAAGGCGGCGCGCGCCGAGGGTCTGATGATCAAGCAGAGTTACCGGCATGTGGGGCGGCGCTTGCTGATGCAGTCGAGCCGCTACACCCATGCACGGCAGATGCAACGCGCTCGTGCTTGCACGCGCAAGCTGCGCACGCAGTTGGGGCGGGTGCTGCGCGAGATCGAGCGGCAGGTACAGACGCCGTCGAGTGAGTTAGCGAAGTTACTGGACACGGCGCGCCACATCCATGCCCAGCAAAGGCATGACAAGAACAAGATCTACAGCGTGCATGAGCCTGCGGTGCAATGCATCGCCAAGGGCAAGGCGGGCAAGCCGTACGAGTTTGGCAACAAGGTCAGCGTGGCGGTCAGCAGTCGTGGCGGATGGTTCGTCGGAGCAAGGAGCTTTACGGGAAGTCCCTATGACGGCCACACGCTGGCGGCACAGATGAGACAGGTGGAAAGGATGATCGGTAACTCGGTCGGCGAAGTGCACGTGGATATGGGTTATCGCGGCCATGATTATGAAGGTGGGGCGACAGTGCATGTCGATAAGCGGCAAAGAGGCCGAACACCACGCGCACTCTGGCGATGGATGAAACGCCGCGCCGCGGTCGAGCCCAGCATCGGACATCTGAAGAATGAGCACCGCCTGGAGCGCCGAAATCGGCTGAAGGGTGTTGCCGGAAATGCTCATCAATGCTGTCCCTGGCGGCTGCCGCCATGAACTTCCAGAAGCTCCTCGGAGCTTTTTTGGCACATTTTTCTGAGCTGCCTGATGCGCTTCTGCAGACGGGTTCTGAGCCTGCAAGGCCCTCGAAGCCTGCCAGGCTCAACTGCAGTATGCATAAAAACCACTTTTTCAGGATCGACTAAATCTCCGTCTTCTACGTATTTCGGCGGTGAGGTAACGCTGGTGGATGCTGACGCTGTGCGATTCCTCGCTGTGGCAGAAGCAGCCGGCACAGAACTTCGAAGCTGTCCGCTATTCATTCGCGAATGGATTCGAAGAGGGCATCCAGCGCTCATGAAACACGAGGGAAACGGGCCAGCCCAGATCCATGGGTCTGGCAGGAACGATGGGGTTCAAGATCAATTTTCAGAAAAGGAGAAATGAAATGCGGTTTGAATATAACCCGCTCGCAGCGGGAATTGAGGAAATTCGCGGTTCCTGGGGATGGTTTCTCGCCCTTGGAATCTTGTTTGTTCTTCTCGGCGCGGTATGCGTGATCGGTGATGTGGGCGCTACCTTCGCCACGGTTCTGGTCTTCGGATGGATGCTGCTGTTCAGCGGCATCTTCGGTTTGGTGCACGCCTTTCGCACTCACAGCGAAGCTTCCGCAAACGAGCGAAATGCCTGCAGGAGAAATTGCTCGTTTTCTCCGGGCATAGCATCCGCGCCCGCTGGGTTGGGAACGACGATAGGCAAAAACGTCATAGCTGTAGGCAACGTTTGCACGGGGGGGGCCAAGAGGAGGAGAAGGCGGCTGAGATTCCTCTTAGCTTGATTTTTGCAGGGCTCGCGCAGTGCACGAAAGGCACCCCGTGGCGGCGGGATCAAGCGAATGCTGAAAGGAGAAGTAAAGATGCTCGCCCAACGCCATCCTCCGCGCCTACATGCAAGCAAGCCCAACTCTGCGCACCTCACGTGTGGAAGCGGGCGACTCGCCCGCTTGCTTTTGACCTTGCCGTTGATCTTGATCCTGCCACTGACGGCCGAGAAGGAACGTGTGGAACGGACACTCTTGTCCGCTGCCTTTTGTCTTGCTCCTGATTTTGATCTTGCCTCGACACGAGCCGCGATCGCACCGCGGAAGAGCGGCGGAAGACGCTTTATTTAGCGTGAGCGCAAGCGGATCCAGCAGGCCTCACACGCTCTCCTTTCCTGCCGTTGCGGTTCGAGTGAATCGGCTGTTACGATGTCGAAAACCTACTGGCGTGTTTGGCCGGCGATGCGAACCAAAAGAGCGCTTTTCGAACCAATTACGGATAAGAAGAAGCTCAGCACTGGATTTGAACATTTGCGATCCTCGCCTACCGCCGAGGCCGCGCGCCGAATGCTGGAGGACGTCTACCAAACCTTCCCCGATCCGGATGGAAATTTTGTTGAACAATTCCAAACCACGGGTTTTGACGCGCGCTTCTTCGAGTTGTATCTTTACGCCTATTTCTCCCGATCTGGCTATGAGGTTTATAGAAGCCACCCAAAACCAGATTTTTTGGTCAAACGGCAAACTGAGGCTATCGCAGTCGAAGCGACGACCGTGAATCCATCGACGAGTGGGGCAGTCGCGAAATTCGGAAAGCGTATCTCTAGGCTTCGAGAAGAGGGGCGGCTTAGCTATGCGCAGAACGAACTCCCCATTCGCCTCGGAAGCGCTCTCCTGTCGAAGCTAAAACACCGTTATTGGGAGCTGCCCCAATGCACAGGCCTGCCCTTTGTCATTGCCCTAGAGGCTTTTCACGACAAGCAAGCGCTGCAATTCTCCGACAACAGCTTAGCAAGCTATCTATACGGAATACGGGCCTCATCTTATTGGACTGGTGAAGGCGAGCTTATCTTTAAGTCGGAAAAGGTGTCCACGCACACTATCGGGGAAAAGACGATCCCTTCAGGATTTTTCCATCAGCCCGATACAGAGTCGGTCAGCGCCGTCTTATTTACAAATAGCGGCACCAGCGCGAAATTCAGCAGAATGGGATATCAGAGTGGTTACGCCAACGCCACGCTGAATCTTAAGCGATCAGGCCTCGCATACGAGTTTAGCCCCAACGCCATGGATGCGACGCTCTTTGCCTATGATCTCGACGACCCACCGTTGGTTGAGCATTGGGGACAAGGTCTTGTCTTTATTGCATAATCCGAACGCAATACATCCTCTTCCTCCAGATTTCTTTGAGCAATCCGTCCAATGGAGGTTCGAGGATGGCGATGCCGTGCCCTATATCCCAGGCTGGCACGCATATCGCTCGGAAACATTGATCTCATGGGTGGGCGAACTGAAGGAGAGACTTCCGAAAGTATTGCTACCCCATGGGCCACAGGCCGTCGGCGCGGTCGACAAGAGAAGATTCTTATGCTCTATGCCCTAACCTCGCAGGGCGAATCGTAAGAAGCGGGGAGGAAGACGGCTGGTTCGCGGATCAGTCCGAGGCCTTCCTAGGACTGATTGTAAAGAGTAACCGAGGCAAGACGTGGAAGTGTTTTGTGTTTGCACGAAATGAATACTTCAACTTTTGTCCCATCGCTCAAAAATCGGGCTATAGAATGCGTGTTCTCGCCTCCCAAGCCGTCCAGCACAAAATTATGGAGTTCCTATTTAAGCCGCAGAGAATTTTTCCTCAGTTCGAGCGAACAGGGCAGCCTACTCCTTCACCCCCAACCGCCAAAACAAAAACGAATAAACATCCGTAAACTCGTTACGAGGTTTCCTCTCAACTCGCCAAGCTGGCGCACGAAAGGGTCCGCCCGCCCGGCTGCAGGTGGGGGTGCTGGAAGGGGAAATAGAGATGCTCGGTCAGAACCGTGTCTCCATTCTCCACCAGAATCGAAGCCCGCTCCATGACGTGCTGCAGTTCGCGGACGTTGCCTTTCCAGGGATGGCCTTCGAGAATACGCATCGCCTCGCCGCTCAAGCGTGGACAAGGCCCGCCGATGGCGGCCGCCATACAGGCCAGAAAGTGCTCCGCCAGGGGAATGATGTCCGTCGGGCGCTCGCTGAGCGGGGGCAGCTCCACAGGAAATGCGCAGAGACGGTAGAAGAGGTCCTCGCGGAATTCGCCCCGCCCCGTCCGGCCCGCGAGATCCACGTTGCTCGCGGCAATCACCCGGACATCGACCCGGGTCACTTCCGCCGCCCCCAGCCGCTGCACTTCCTTCTGTTCCAGAAAGCGCAGCAGCTTGGCTTGCATGCCGAGCGGCAGTTCGCTTACTTCATCCAGAAAAAGCGTTCCCCCATGCGCCGCAGGAATCCGCCCGGCCTGCGCCTGCACCGCCCCCGTGAACGCTCCCCGGGCATGGCCAAACAGTTCCGACTCGAGCAGCGCTTCCGGAATCGCGGCGCAGTTCACGGCCACGAAGGCTTTCCCCGCCCGCAGGCTCAGCCGGTGCAAGGCGCGCGCCACCAGTTCCTTGCCGCTTCCCGTGGCCCCGGCGACCAGCACCGTGGTCGGGCGCGGAGCCACCAGCCGGACCAGACGATACACTCGCTGCATCGCTTCGCTCTGCCCAATCATGCCGGGCAGCGGCTCCGCCTCCGTCGTTTGCCCGCGGTTCGACATACCCTCGCGCGGTGGGGCTTGCGCTGCGGCGACGAAAGGCGGGGCATCGGATTCCCGCGCTTTTTCTACTTCCCCGCGATCCGCCGAAAATCCGGCGCTGGAATCGAGCAGCACGACTTGAATTCCGGGAAACCTCTTCCGAATAATCGCGATCAGCTCTTCGGTGTCCAGATCGGAAACCCGCCGGTCCAGAAACAGCACTTGCCAGTCCCCTTTTTCCAGTTTGGCCAGCGCATCGGCTCCGCCGAGCGCCTGTTGCACGGGCCGGCAGCGGCCATTCAGACGGTCCACCACCTGCTCCCGGAATGCGCTGCTGGGACTGGCAATCAGTGCTCCTCCAGCCACTGTAGCCATACTCGGGAAAGTCGTCATGGCGCTCATTTGGGTCTCCTGCCCTCCTCTTAACTCTTACAAAACGCCGCTCTTACAAAACGCCGGGTGCGGCGCAGGGCAGCCGGACCGTCAACGTCTCCGTCTCCATCCCTTCGGCCTGCGTCTCCGCCCGTCCCCACTCCGCTCCGCTGCGCTCCATCCGGGCTTGCGCAATCAACAATCCCAGCTCCGGCCGGGAGAGTGCGGACCGCGGCATTCCCGCCTGCCAGCGCAGCCGAAGCCAGACCGCGTTTGACTCGGATCCAGCTTCGATCCGCACCGCCGTTCCCGGCGCGGCCATGCTTACCGCCGAATCCACCAGCCGGAATATTGCGCTCGCCATAGGCGCCCGCGCCGCCCTCACCGCAAAGGAAGAAGCGCAGGAACAGGAAGAAGAGAAATCCAGCGCGATGCGAACCTTCTTCACCTCGGCCACCGGACCGAGGTCTTCCACCGCTTCCCGCAAAAGACTCGCCAGCTCGGCCGTCTCCTGATTCACGGTTTTCTCTTCTGCGATGTCCGCGACCTCCCGCATCGCCTCCACCAGCGCCCGCATGCGCCCGGTAAGCTCCAGCCCTTCGCGCAGGCCTTGGGCGTACTGCCCGGCCGTGCGCGGCGAAGCCAGCGCCACCTCCATGGAGCATTGCAATCCGGTGAGCGGCTGGTTCAGGGCATGCAGCAATTGCCCCAGCGGACTCCGCGTCGCCGTCTTCGCCAGCGCCGGTGCGTTTTGCGGAGCGTCGGCTGCGGCGGGACTCATGCCGGCACTCCCGCGTCGCTGCTCAGTTCATAACCCACCCCGCGCACCGTATGGATCAGCTTCCGCGCATGCCCATCGTCCACTTTTCTCCGCAAATAATTAATGTAGACATCCACCACATTCGTAGTGGTATCGAAGGTCAGGTTCCACACGTGTTCGATGATCATCGCCCGCGAGACCTGCCGGCCGGCGTTCCGCATCAGGTATTCGAGCAGCGAAAACTCCTTCGACGTGAGTTCGATCCGGCGTCCTGCGCGCTCGGCGCGGCGGGCCACGCGATCGAGCGTGAGATCTTCCACCACCAGCACCGACTCCGACGGCAGGTGGCTGCGGCGCAGCAGCGCCCGGATGCGCGCGGAGAGTTCGCTGAACGAAAACGGCTTCGGCAGATAATCGTCGGCGCCGGTGTCCAGACACTGCACCCGGTCTTCCACGCGGCTGCGCAGGGTCAGCACCAGCACGGGCAGACTCGGCCGCTTCAGGCGCAAATCGCGCAACACCGCCACTCCATCCAGCCGGGGCAGGCCGAGATCGAGGATCAGCAGATCGTAGTCGACCTCGCTGCCCATCGCTCGCGCTTGCTCGCCATCTTCGGCGACATCCACCGTGTAGTGTTCCGCTTGCAGCCCCTGCCGCACAAAGCTGGCCAGAGCCGCATCGTCTTCCGCAATCAGAATTCTCATAAGCAGGCCTTAATTACAGCCCGATTCTAATTAGAAAAGGCTCAAACGCAGCGGAAACCATGTGAGTACGAAAGGGCGTGTTTCCAGAAACGGAGCCGTGGTTCAAAACGGGAGGATGGCAAACGAACTATACGGGCGTGGTCGCGCTGCGGAGCAGCTTCCAGGCTTCGCGGTAACCCTCGTAGAGATAGCGATTGCGCTCGGGTTTGCGCACGGGACATAGCATCAAGTTGTCGCTTTTGGTTTTGAGCACAACAGACGAAGGGAGAACGTACCACACATTTTCGGGGACGATGTAGGCGGCGAAGAAGTCGACGCTTTTTGTGGTATAGCGCTTACTTTTCCAGTTGGGTTTGAAAGCGCATTGATAACCGTTACCAACGCGGTAGCTGGTCAACTTCACTTGCATTTTGAAAAACTGCCGGCCATGTTCCACGCCGATGTCGTAGGTGGAGGAGTCTCCCCAGGGCTTTAGCACCTTGAAGCCCTTGCGCAATGCCTGGGCGATGAACTGGGCTTCCACCCACTCGCCGCGCTCTTTGAAATTCTTGAAGCCCTCGCATTTCGCCATGTCGTCCGCGCCTCATTTGGCCCAAAAGAAAAGGCGCGGCCCATGGGCCGCGCCTCGTTTTTCTTTAAGTTTTACTCTATAGTTCTATTATATCAGGCTTACAGGGGCGGCTGGGACATTTTCCCGGGTTTATTTGGTCAATGGCGTCAGTAGGTTAGGTTGGATGACGTGATTTTTGCCTATTGACAAGTTTTCGATGCGCGGCTGCCCTACCCGTCCGTATCCTGATCCGAATCCAGTTACCTAAGACACCACGAAACCGCAAGAGACCCATGGTATGTTCGGGACTGAATGCCGAACGAAACTAACCCGGCCGCCCGGAACATTGCGTGGGGGCCTTGGATCATAGCTACACTGGGGCTTCTGTTGTTTCTGCTGGGGACGGCGCGCTTCATCCTCAGAAATCATTTTGGTTTCATCGACGCGCTCCATTGCGCGCTCGCCGTCGTTCCCGCTGGATTCATGCTCCTGGTCTTCGACTACGTGATTCACCACGCCAAGCTGGTAGCGGTGATTCCTCTGTTTGCAGCCGGAGTGATGCTCTTCTCTTTCCCAGTCTTCAACGTCGCGCTCGGCCTCACCCTGATGGGAGCCATGGCCGGCCCCGCCCTGAGCGAGTGGAAGAGCGAATCAAAGTAGGCGGTCCATAACGAGGAGAAGGCCAGTCGAGGAAAATCTCGACGGCCTTTGTGCTTCAGGCATCCCCGCTCAAGCCAAAACCGGGCTGAGTGGGCCACCCGCCTGAGTACCACGGCTCGGCTCAGTGTCCGCTGGGTAAGTGATAAGGCAGCTTGCACGCAGCAAACAATATCAATAAGCCGATACCCACCACAAACAAAGTGGCTTGCGCGATTGACAAAACGCGCGCTTGCTTATTGATTCGGAGTTTCCAAGAAGCCGTTTTACCAGCTCCAGTTAAAGGAGCACCATAGGCAAAGTTGCCAACGAAGATTGACAGAGCTAGGAGCACCCAGGACAAAATCAAGGCGAATCTCGCCGAGGTACCTATGTCGGAGCCTCCCAAGAGATCCTTCACGAAGGTGATGCTCAGAACGATGGAGCCAGTAGCCCAAAGGCTTAGCTGTTTGTTCCATTCGCCCGCTATCTTGACTGCCTCTAGTTCGTGGTCCGTGTCTGGCATATCTACTAGTCGTACGGATAACAGGAAAGTACCTTTCGAGCGCGGTTGAGTAAGTCATTTGCACTTGTTATCCGCCGGATTCGCTCGGACAGATAAGTATCAGCAACGTTGCCACAAATGTGACGAACGTGCCCTTTCCAGCGATCTAGGCTGATCCAAGTTTCTGCTATCTGGGGCAATCGCTCGTCGACGAGCGTATCCACCGCAGGCAATGCCTCAGGCGCCAGGAACAGTCGTTTCTCAGAGGCGGTGTCAAGCGCAACGGATCGCGCCTCCGTCTTGAGGAACTCCGGGTCGAGTTGCACAGCCACGCTCGGCATATCACTCCCTCGCTGTGTCTGATGTTACGGAAAGTTGAGCCTTTTGCAAGGCGTTTTTTCTGGGGACGAAATTCGGGGAAATTCGGGGACAGACGGGACTGTCCCTAATTCTTTGTCCAGAAAATTGGGGAACGTTCCGTCTGTCCCCAGTTTTCCCCCCAGTTTTCCCCCCGGTTTTTCCCCTTAGTTCTTCGCCTTTGCTCCACGCAGAATCTTCATGTAGGACTTATCGGAAGCGCGATTTTCCCACGCACCCTTGATGAAGTCGCGGAGATTGGGCAAGTCCTTCTCAATCGTTGTAGCCCAGAGATTGGGATTGTATTCGAACACCCGCAACATATTATCCACATCGAAAAGAGGACCAGTTCCCTGGGCTTTGATCGGAACTACTGGCTTGTCTTCTGCCATCCGCATTCCGAGTTCAAACATCACGTTGGGGTTGTGTTCAGTGAGATCGGCAATCACTAAATCCGCTTCCAACAAGTCGTTGACGATGGTGGACTGAATCAGGTCGCTCCCTTGTCGATTGGCCGTCTTGACGGTGAATTTTGAATCCTTGGCTGCGGGGGTAATCAGACTCCGAAGGACCTCCAGAAAGAAGCCGAGAGAATGCTTTTGGTCGCGCTCCACGAACGGCATGATCACGAACGCCTTCAGCGCGGAACCTCCAGCCTCGGCCAACGTCACCATGCCTGGAGTGGGCGCGGTTGGAGTTGTTGTGCTTGGAATGTCCGTTTCAGTCGCAGGAGCGCCGGACGTAATTCCTAGGTACTGGCAATTCTCGCGAAACAATTTGGAAAAGTCTTCATGGGTATCGGGAAGCAGGTTGAATTCTTTCTCCAACGTATTTCCCAGATACTTCATTTCGGGCAAATTGCTACCCTTGTAGTACTCAAGAACGCGCTTGAACACGTCTACGTTCAGGAAGGCTTTGATTTTCAACTGATGTTCGACTTCAGGGTTAGGCGCGTAAACAATGTCCCGGCCCAAATCCGCAAGACTGATGGCGTCTGTGTCCCGCGTTCCTATGGTCAAACCGTAATCGCGAGATGCGGCAGTCAGATAGAAGAAAGCATTTCCTCCGACTCCAGAACCTATCGCCTTACGAAGTTCATCAGGCTCCCAAGGGTTTCCGCCGTGAAGTTCCTTGATCGCGGTTGGGAGTCTCAGGCTTGTTCGAGCGTGTATCGTGGAAATATCCACTTTACCTTTTTCGGTTTTGCCATCTCATCAATTCTCCGCCCACATATTACTGCAAACGAGCGCCGCGCATTGTGACGTTGAGCACATCAGATCAATGTTCGCTGTGTGTTCGCCTTCATGTTACACTAACTGTGGGGGAGTTTTGCAATGAGTTGGCCACGAGATAGATCCATCGGACCCGGCGGTGGTCTCTACATCGGACCGGGCGGCGGTATGTACATAGGTCCTGGCGGTGGAGCATCCATCGGACCGGGCGGTGGAATGTACATAGGACCCGGGGGCGGAATGTACACCGGCCCAGGCGGTGGTCTTGATACTGGGCCCGGTGGCGGTCTCTACACTGGACCGGGTGGTGGGCTGTATCCGGGGCCCGGCGGCGGTCTCTACATCGGACCCGGCGGTGGTCTCTACATCGGACCCGGTGGCGGGCTGTACATAGGACCCTGTGGTGAGCCGTACCGCAGCAATCAACCTCCCAGAGAAGCTCTGTTGGAGTATCTAGCGGAGCACCGAATGCGCAGCATTATTCGGTTGCTGGAGCGCGCAGGATTTTAGGCGAGGAGGACAAATCCGGGGACAGACGGAGCGTTCCCAGTAACTAGTTCGAATTGCAACCCAGAGAGAAGCGCAGAGCGGCACACACCTCATTCATTCGTGCGGAACTAAGCTGGGCCACGCGTTTCCCCAGGCGCTGTTGCGACACCGTAACTGCATTATGCAGGTTCACCGCGCACGGGGACTTCATGCCGTCCTCCTCGTTCAGAACCACTTCCGATGGCACGCCACGAATCGTGGAAGTGACAGGCGCAACCGTGACTGTGGATAAATACGCGATGGCGCTGTTGCGGGTGAGCACGAGGGCTGGTCGTTTCTTGTCGGGCGCGGCAAACTGGTAGAGCCGAACCTCACCTCGGGCTATCTGGCCTCGGGCTATTCTTGCGGCCACGTGGCCTCCGATTCCCAAGCCCGCGCTTCCGCGCCGGCTTGCGACTGTCGCGAATAGCCCTGGCGGTCGCGCTCTTCACTGGCTCGCAGTTCCAGCCGACGGAGATGTTCCCGCAGGGCGTCGCGCACCAACGCGGACCGGTTTCGCCTGGTGCGCTTCGCGGCTTGGTCGGCGGCGTGTAACAGCTTCTTATCCAGCACGATTTGAACGATTTGCATATTGTGGAGTCTATTCCACAGTATACTCAATATAGAAGATACTTCAAAACAGTTATATTCCGGGCTGGTTGGGTGGCGGAGGTTGCAGGTTACGCTGTATGAGCGCCGGCTGAAGATCTACTGATGTGCTGGCCGCGGCGGTTGACTCTCCATCACCACGCGCAGAATGCGATTGATGCGCGTCTGGTAGCCCTTGCCATGGCCCTTGAGCCAAGCGAGCACGTCCGCATCGAGACGAATCGTCAGTTGTTTTTTCGCCGGGGGCCAGGCTGTCGTTGCCTTCTTGAGAAATGTCTTGTCCAGGGGCGGGATGTCCGAATAGTCAATATCAACGTCCTTCATGCGGTCAATTCGCGCCAAGTCGCTCTTGATAGATTTCTTCAAGATTTTATTGTAACTCTTTTGTTGTAACTCTTTTTGTAGTTACAAGCAAAACGACACAAACAGATTCGCCCGAGCACGGATAAACCGGGAACAAACGGCTGGAGTGCACTTCGCCCGTCTGTCCCCGAATTCTTCGCCGCGGCAGAAGCTCCTCGCGAGGCCATTGCTGCCGCCGACTGGGTAGGGATCCTTCGACTGCGTAAATGCTTCGCGTTCGCGAAGCATTTACTTCGCTCAGGATGACAAAACAAGAAACAAACGTCGCGGCCTTATTGGACGCGATGTTTGCGTTCGTTCGTCTCTCGCTGCTCAGCGGCCTACCAGTTTTTGCAGCTCTTCGGGGTAGCGAGCGCCTTGTACCGCGATCTTTGAGGCTGCGATATCCAGTTCGCGGAGATCGCCGGGCGAAAGTTCGACGTTCACGGCTGCGATGTTTTCTTCGAGGCGATGCAGCTTGGTGGTGCCCGGGATGGGCACGATCCACGGTTTCTGCGCAAGCAGCCAGGCGAGCGCGATTTGAGCGGGTGTCGCCTTCTTCTGTTGCGCGAATCTGGCTACCAGATCCACCATCGCCTGATTCGCTTTCCGGTTCTCCGGCGTAAAGCGCGGGACTTGGTTGCGGAAATCGCTTTTGTCAAACTGCGTATCTTCGCTGATCTTGCCGGTGAGGAAGCCCTTGCCCAGAGGACTGAAGGGGACGAACCCGATGCCGAGTTCCTCGAGCGTTGGTATCACTTCCGCTTCAGGTTCTCTCCACCACAGCGAGTATTCGCTCTGCAGCGCGGTTACGGGCTGAACTTTGTGGGCGCGACGGATCGTCTGCACCCCTGCTTCAGAGAGTCCGAAGTGCTTCACCTTGCCTTGCTGAATGAGCTCTTTGACCGCTCCCGCAGTGTCTTCGATCGGCACGTTGGGGTCAACGCGGTGCTGATAGAACAAATCGATGACATCGGTTTTGAGGCGCTTGAGCGAGGCCTCGGCGACTTCCTTGATGTGCTCGGGCCGGCTATCCAGCCCGGCCTGTTTGTTGGTGTTCGGATCAAATTTGAAACCGAACTTGGTGGCGATCACTACTTGCTCACGGAAGGGAGCGAGAGCTTCGCCCACGAGTTCTTCGTTGGTGAACGGGCCGTAGACTTCCGCGGTATCGAAGAAGGTGATGCCACGTTCGACGGCCGCATGGAGAAGAGAGATCATTTCTTTCCTGTCCGGAAGCGGAGTGTAAGAAAAGCTCATTCCCATGCAGCCGAGGCCGATGGCGGACACTTGCAGATTGCTTTTTCCGAGTTTGCGTTTTTTCATGGCTTTTCCTTGCGAGTCAAATTGGGCATCCTTAGTTTAGATGTTCGACGCGTTTCACAGTATGCAAAACTCGCACTGGTGCCTGCGAAACAGGGCAGCAGGGTGCGAGGCTGGCCGAGTTTCTCACCACCACGAACGAGGCTGGGTCCACGCTTCGCGATTTTTGCAGCGTGGGTACTACGGACGACGGTAAGAGGGGATCTGGGGACAGGCGGGACAGTCCCCAATTTTCTGTGGGTTTGTTCCACCTCGCGGTGGGTGCTTGGTCTAGCTCGAAGATCGGTGCCTATGGTACCAATTCCTGTGTCAATACGGCTCCGCCCATGGATGGCAGCACCGCGGATTCCTTGACCGCTTTGTGGGAATCCCGGGCTACCCAAAGCGTTTCTTTGTCGGCGCCGCCATCGGCCGAAGTGATCTCCACTGTGTACGCTTCAAAAGTGCCGGCAGGTACCGTCACTTTGCCGACTCCGGAAACCTTTAACTGCATCAGCTTCACCTTTTGTTTTTGGACATCGAAGTTCCGGAACGTGGTGCTGTAGCCCTCGGCCAACGGCAGGCACGAGATGGACTGTTTCGCGCCGGCAGCATCTGCGAACAGGGGTCCACCCAGATCAACTGAGATGGGGCGGTCCTGTCCGTTCATGTTCATGTTGCCGACCGCCTTGCCGCCACTGAAGTTGAGGTCGACCGCTACCGGCCCCTGTTTCAAGTTGAGCTTGCGCGCGATCAACGTCCCTTTTTCCAGCGTCGATACTGCGGTTACAGTTCCGTTGGGTGTGTCCGTCACGTCTGTGGCGGTCCAGGCATCGCCGTCCTCCGTGATGGTGGTGGAGACGCTTAGCGAGATTTGCTGGCCGCCGGCCTCAATCTTGGCCTGATACTTGTAGGTGCCGGGTTGCAGGTCCATCGCCAGCTTGGGCACGCCGACTGAGCTGGCATCCACTTTCCTGGCAAGTACCACGGTTTTGGGATCGATTGTGATCTCCTTCAAGCGTGCCGTCACTTCCGGCGTTCCGCCTTCCTGATAGCGCCCGCCGAGATAGTGGGCGAAGAATTTTTCCGTGGCCATGACCGAGGCCATGTTGTTTACCGGCCGGGCAAAGCCGTGGCCCTCGTCGGAAATCAGCAAGTATTCGACCGGGAAACCGCGGTCGCGCAGCGCGATTACAATCTGCTCGGATTCGGCGTGGTTGACGCGGGCATCGTTGGCGCCTTGCGCAATCATCAGCGGCGTCTTGATCTTATCGGCAGAGGTCAGCGGAGAACGCGCTATCAGTAACGCTTTGCCTTCCGGCGTCGTGGGATTCCCGATGCGCTGATAGAACATCTGGCGAATGGATTCCCAATAGGGCGGGATCGAGTCCAGGAGCGTGATGAGGTTGGAGGGACCGAACAGTTCCACCGCCGCGGCGTAGAGATCGGGAGTAAAGGTCACGCCGGCAAGCGTGGCGTAGCCGCCGTAGGAACCGCCGAAGATGCCCACGCGCTTAGGATCGGCAATGCCTGAGTTGACCAGGTACTTCACGCCCGAGGTGACGTCGTCCTGCATCTTGCGTCCCCATTCTTTGTTGCCAGCATCGAGGAATTTCTTGCCGTATCCAGTGGAACCGCGGAAGTTCATGCTCAGCACGGCGTAACCGCGGTTGGCAAAGAACTGCGCATATCCGTTGTAGCCCCACACGTCGCGGCCCCACGGCCCGCCGTGAGGAAAAATGATGGTAGGCAAGTTCTTGCCGGAGATGCCTTTGGGCAGGGTGAGATAAGCAGGGATATCCAGCCCGTCCGACGATTTGTAGCGGACCGGCCTCATCTCCGCAAGAGCTTCGCGGGGTAAATTCTCCCGCACCTTGTACTGCAGGGTGAGTTTGTGGGTTTTGCGGTCGAAAATGTAGGTCTCACCGGGCTCGGTGTCGCTGTAGGCGTTGACCAGCCAGACCTGCTCGTCCAGAGTGGAGGAGACGCGGCTGATTTCCTTGTTGGGCAACTTGCCGGTGAGCCATTTGAAATCGGCCTCAAAGCCTTTGTCTTTGAAATAGCGGCGCGTGCGGTCGTCCACGTAGGCGGTAAGCGCCAGTTCGTCGGTCGCCTCAGAGAAGACGGCCGCGCCGAAATCCACCTTCTTGAGTGGGTCGGATTCCACGGTTTCCGTTTTTCCGGTTGCGGGGTCGAACAACACCAGGGCACTCAGGTCCATATCGGCGCCCTTGTTGGTGTCCATGTACGCCCGCTTGCCATCTTTCTGGAAGCGGATCGTGTTGCAAGACTCGAACACGTTGCAGGAATAAATCTTGGTGAACTTGTCGGAATCGACGCGAAGAATCTCAGTGTCGCCGTTCTCCGCTGACCGCGATGCCAGACGCAGGTTGCCCTGGAGATCGAAGTCCCAGCCGGTGATGCGCTCGGTGTTCTTGCGCACCAGTGTCTTCTCGCCGGTGGAGACCTTCAGCTTGTACAGGTCATGCCAAGCGTTGTCGCGGTCGTTCAAGCCGATGTAGATGGTATCTGGATCGCTCTTGGGTATATCCACCAGCTCCACGCGGATGCCCTTGAGCCCGGTCAGGTCGCGCGCGGCGGGAGCATCCGCGCCTGCCGCCGGCTTTGCCCCCGGGTCGACGGTGTAGACGTTGTAGTTTTCATCGCCGTCGTTGTCTTTTGCGTAAAGAATGTATTTGCTATCGCGGCTCCAGAAATAACCTGCGATCGGGCGCTTGGGTTCCGCAGTGAGCAGCCGCGCCGCGCTGAAGGGTTCGTCCACGCCTTTGACATAAATGTTGCGCGTGTCTTTCCACGGCCTTTGAAAAGCCAGATACTTTCCGTCGGGGGACAATTGCGCACCCGAGATTTCGGGATTGCCGAAGATCAGCTCGCGGTCAATCAGCGGGGGCAAGCCGCCGGCAGAAGTTTTCTTGTCTAGGGTATTCTGCGCTCCGAGCGTTGAGACGGCGAGCGCCAGACAAAACAGGCCCTTGAACACCTTTTTCATAACGACAAACTTCCTTTCTGCATTGCAAAAAGCGCTTTTCCAAATGGAGGACACACAGTCGGCAGATTCTATCAGCATGTTTGTTGTCCTAACATCGCCATAGCCCTCATTGACCCTGCGATGGGGGTTTTGGTGTAATCCGGTTACGCCAGTTGGCCGGTGCATAGTCGTTGGATGTGAGCGACACGAAACAGCAACGCAGTCGTAGCTTCAGGAGTAGGTGCGTCGTGGACTGCAACAACGTTCAAATCTATTTCGAGCAGATGTAACGGTAGCTAAGAGGGCGTTCGGATTTGCAGTTCGTCACTTTGACGGCTGTTTACCCGTGCGGGATTCTACATCTTTTCCTAATAGGTTCTTGGAAACAAAACCCATCGCGTTGATGCCCGTCCAGACCAAAGCTGTGATAACGCGTAGCCAAAGCAGCCACTGCTGACCTTTGTCGGCCCGTCGCCCGATGTCCTCCATGTAGTCGCCCAGATCCTCTTTCGCTATACGGATGGGCAAGATTGCTCCCCAAGCATCCAAAAGCCGGAGGGCCGATGTCTTGCTGCCTCGCTCTAGCCAATCGAGCCTTCCGGGCAGCCAAGCGAGGAGGTCCGGCAGAGCTAGCAGCAAACCCATGAAGATGGCAGGTATAGCAAAGATGCAATATAAGCCGCGTTGACGCGTGGTCACGGCTCCCTGCTCCTCGACCTGTAATACTTCCGCGCCGTCGCCCATCCGGAAGTAATCCAATTCATCTGTCACGCGGAACCGCCCGGAGACTGGCGTCTTGGCTTTTTCCCGGAGCCGGCTGGCGACGAATCTGCCGTTGTTGCCTCGCCGCCTCGGGTCGCATAACATCCGGGTTGCCCACCAACCGTCCAGAGTGGAAAAACCCTGTCGGCACCGAACTCAACGTGGATTTCTCCCTTTCTGCATGGGTTTCGAATTGAGGTATTCAGAGATGTCGAATGACCAGGGGGACTGGATGGTTACCGGCACGATTTCCTCGGGTGTTCCGAAGCCACGATCATAAGCCTCGTTGGAGATCTCACAGGCTTTCGTTTCTCTCCATGTCCAAGGGCTGACGACCAGCAATCCCCGGCAGCAGCAATAGAGGGTGTATTCCTCTGCAGAGCCAGGAACCAGGTATGATCCATTGCGATAAGGACTGAAGGCAATGAGATACCGGGTGAGACACTTCGGACATTCCACACAATGGCGAATACGCGACACAAGAAATACCCCGAGGGGTGGTACACCGATCGATGCTTCTAGATTTGTCCCGAAAATGGTCGGAAGCAATATCCACTTGACGTGATTTGGACATAACCATTACGATCCGAGGAAATGAAGAGGGTAGCTTCCGGGATTCTCCCCATGATCGCGGTCAACCGGAAGGCCCCGAAGGCTCTTCATCGGCAGATCTATGACGCCTATCGCGCGGCGATTGTCGATGGCAGCCTGCGGCCAGGGCAACGAATTCCGTCGACCCGAGTGCTTGCCTCCGAAATTCGTGTTTCGCGCTTTCCCGTCCTCAATGCGTACGCCCAGCTTCTTGCGGAAGGTTATCTCGAGAGCCGTGTGGGCTCAGGAACGGTCATTGCCAGTTCTCTTCCGGACCAACTGACGTCGAGCCGGCCAGCCCGCAGCACCCACGCGCCAACCCCTTCTGGACCTCGGCCGGTCGCGAGGCGCTGTTCGATCCTTACCCGTGTTGTTCGCTTCCCATGGATGCAGAGTTGGGGAGCATTTCGTGTAGGGCAGGTGGCGTTCGACCAATTTCCGCTCCAGGTCTGGTCCAACCTGGTGGCGCGCCGTTGCCGAACTATGGACGCGCATGCATTTCATTACGGCGATCAGATGGGCTCCATGGCGTTGCGCGAAACGATCGCAAACTATCTGAAAGCCGCGCGGTCGTTGCGCTGCGAAGCGGAGCAGGTCATGATCGTCGGAGGTTCCCAGCAGGCGCTTGAGATTGCGGCTCGGGTCCTGCTCGATCCTGGGAACAGTGTGTGGGTGGAACAACCCGGGTACCACCTGGCGCGAGATGTCTTTGCCCTGACCGGCTGTCATCCGGTGGCCGTGCCGGTTGACGAGGAAGGTCTGGATGTTGCCGCCGGCATCCGGCAATGTCGCAAGGCGCGAGCCGCATTTGTTACGCCGTCTCATCAATTTCCACTGGGCGTGACCATGAGCGCCTCACGCCGCTTGCAGTTGGTGGATTGGGCACAGAACTCAGGCTCCTGGATCATCGAGGATGACTATGACAGCGAGTTTCGGTACGAAAGCCTGCCCATCGCATCCTTGCAGGGGCTCGACTCCAACTCTCGCGTGATCTACATCGGAACCTTCAGCAAAGCCTTGTTTCCGGCTTTGCGTGTCGGATATATCGTTATTCCTTCGGATCTGGTGGAGCGTTTTAATGCCATCCGCCGGGTCATGGACCTTAGCTCCCCCCGCTTCTATCAGGAAGTGCTCTCGGACTTTATTCGGGAAGGGCATTTTGCGCGCCACATCCGAAGAATGCGGGTTCACTACGGCGAGCTAAGGAGTGCGTTGGTAGCCAGCCTGAGCAAAGAACTCGGCCTTTTGGTGGAAGTGCTCGGGGACGAAGCTGGCATGCACGTGGCGGTGGCGCTGCAAAGCGGGACCCGAGATCTGGAAATCGCCGAGCGAGCCGCCCGCCGGAACCTTTCGCTATGGCCGCTGTCTCCTTCCTATATGGGCGAGGCGTCGCGCCAGGGCTTCATCCTTGGCTTTGGCGGTACCAGCTTGCCGGAGATTCCGCATGCCGTACGCAAACTCCGCGACCTGCTTGCCATGAAGTGAGCGCTCGCGTTATGGAACGTGGTCATGACCGCTCATCTTCTGGTGCGGACCTGGACTCGCGCGCCTTCAGGGAGTTTGCCGTTTACCAGCTCCACGACTCCGTTGCGGACTATGCCTTCTAACTCTTGTGGGGCGGGGTTTGCAGTAAGCGAGGGATGCACGGGCGAGTCGCTCGTGCCCACATGTTCTCTATTGGAAATGCGGCCCATGCCTTTGTCCATGGCTTCGTTGGCCAGGCGGTCGGCTTGCGTGTTGTGTTCGCGGAGGGCGTGGCCTATCGAGAACCATTCGAGTTGGGCGATTAATTCCTTGGCGCGGCCGTGAAGATGTTGCAGCGTCGCGTTTTTCACTTTGTAGATGCCTTTGATCTGGCGGACCAGCAACTCGGAATCGCTGACGAGTTTGAGCGCTTTGGGGCCGTGCTGGAGAGCGTATTCGAGGGCGGCGATAAGGCCTTGATACTCGGCGAAATTGTTGGTCTGGTGGCCGAGGTACTCGCTGAGGTGTGCGACTTTGCGTCCGGACTGATCCTGGATGACTACGCCGTAGCCGGCGGGGCCGGGATTGCCGCGGGCGCCGCCGTCGCTGTGGGCGACGAGGTAGTGGTCGGGAGGATTTTCGCGGGAGGAGTCGTCGCGGGGCTTTGGGCGGTAGGGCATGGAGACGAGTTTACAACGGGCGGTTGACTTCGCGCCTTAGCGTCCGGCGGCCAGGCGGGTGGCGAGGCGGGGGGGCAGGTTGGCGGCGAAGATGCGGTCCTGCGCGGCCTTCAGGTTGTAGGGCGTGCGGTGGAAGTGGACGACTTGGGAATCGGTATCGAAGAGGGCGAAGGCGGCGCGCCAATCTCCGTCGCGGGGCTGCCCGACGGAGCCGGGATTAATCAGGTAACGCGTGGAGGATCTCAGTTGCAGGGAGACCGACTCGGCTTGGCCGACGGTGCGGTATTCGGGACGGAAGCCGTCGGCGCTGGAGCCGTTGGCGAAAAATCCACCTTGCAGGTGGGTGTGGCCAAAGAAGGTGATGGGACTAGCGATGGTGATGAGCGGGACCAGGGCATCGCCGATTGAGACTACGTAGGCGTCTTCATCCTCGGGTGAGCCGTGCACCAGTTGCACGTGCGGGACGTGCTCCAAGGGAAGCGGGCCTTGCGGCAAAGAGCGCAGCCACGCGAAACGCTCAGGAGTGAGTTGGTCGCGGGTCCAGATGGCAGCGGCGGCAGCCATGGGATTGAAATCGTCGAGTCCCAGCAGGCCGGTGGCAGCCTTGTCGTGATTGCCGCGGACGAAAATCTTGCCCAAGGCACGGGAGCGGTCGACTACTTCGTTGGGAGAGGCTCCGTAGCCCACGACGTCGCCAAGGTTGGCGACGAAATCAAAGGGCGGAGCTGCGGCGAGGCAGGCCTCCAGAGCTTCGAGGTTGGCATGAATGTCGCTAAGCAGCAGTATGCGCAATGAACACCAGACGGATGGCGATTATAGAACAGCGTGGACGGCAGAGGATATACGGCGGATTTTATTTCGCCGTTGCTATTTCGAATTGACTACTGGGCAACGGGCCCAATGCGCGGGCGAAACTTCTTCCAGCGGCGGGAAGGCGCGGGCGCATTCGGGCAAACGGAATCCGCAGCGGGGCTCGAATGCGCAGCCGGGTGGCATGGCGTGCAGGGGCGGGACGGTGCCCTCAATCGTGTCGAGCGGGTGGCTGCGATCTGTCTTCAGGTCGGGCACGGAGTGCAGCAGGCCGCGAGTATAAGGATGGGCGGGGGCGTGAAAGATTTCATGCCTGCTTCCGAGTTCTACGACGCTTCCGGCGTACATCACAGCCACACGGTGGGCAACTTGAGAAACTACAGCGAGATCGTGCGAGACGAAGAGCATGGCGAGGCCGAACTTTGCGCGCAGTTCAGCGAGAAGGGCGAGGATCTGGGCTTGGATGGTTACGTCGAGGGCGGTGGTGGGTTCGTCGGCGATAAGCAACTGAGGGCGGTTGACGATGGCCATGGCGATCATGACCCGCTGGCGCATGCCGCCGGAGAGTTGGTGAGGATAGTCGCGGGCGCGGCGGCCGGGCTCGGGGATGGCAACGTCATTCATGGCTTGAACGGCAAGTTTCTGTGCCTCCCTTTTTGAACAGGTGCCGTGAGCCAGGACAGCTTCGGCGATCTGGTCGCCGACGCGCATGACGGGATTGAGGGCGGTCATCGGTTCCTGGAAGATCATGGCGATGCGCGAGCCGCGCAATTGGCGCATGGAGTCGTCGGGCAAAGTGGGGAGATTACGCGTTGCGCCGTTCTCCGAAAACAAAATCTCACCGGAAACCCTGGCCTGGGGTGGGAGCAGGCGCATGATGGCGAGAGATGTGATCGACTTGCCGGAGCCGGATTCGCCGACGAGGCCGAGAACCTCGCCGGGAGCGATGGAGAAGCTGAGGTCGCGGACGGCGGGAAGGGTTCGTGTTGGAATAGCTTGTATGGGGTCAGTCTTAGGCTGTCCTGCCCGCAGGGCGGCAGTGGGAAACTCGATGTTTAGATTGCGGATATCGAGAAGCGGAGGCACGGTGTCATGGTAGCAGCGTCGCAAAACCGTCGCCTTACGGCGACGGGACAGCCGAGGCGGCTGTCCCTACGAGAGCATTTAATGGCCTCGCATTTATTGTCCCAGGATCAGCGGCAGGCCGTTTTTGTTGTTGCCGATGACAACTACTTTAGAGTTGGCACTCTTGGCCAGGTTTTCGGTGGCTTCGATGCCTTTCCATTCCAGCAATGAGGGAGTGATGCCTTGCGCGACGATTTGTTGGAAGTCGCGGACGCCGGCGGCTTCGATGCGCTTGCGCTGGGCCTCCTGGGTTTCTTTTTGCAGGCGGAAATTCATGGCGAGCGATTCCTGCTCGGCCTGTTGTTTGGCTTCGATGGCGGCTTTCAGCGTGGCAGGGAGCTGGATGTCGCGCAGGAGAACGTTCTCCACGGTGAGGCCGCGCTGATTGAGTTGGGCGCTGACCTGGTCGTAGATCTGTTTGCCAACCATTTCGCGTTCGCCGGTGTAAAGAGCATTGGCGGTGTGCGATGCGGTAGCTTCGCGGATGGCGGAGCGCAGGGTTGGTTCGACCACAACGTTTTCGTAATCGGCGCCAATCTTCTGGAAAACCTCCGAGGCCCGGTCCGGATTGAGGTGGTAGATGAGCGAAGTGTCCAGGCTCATCATGAGGCCTTCGCTGGACGGGACGCTGGCGGATTCCTTCAGGGTCTGTGTCTGAATCGAGAGTTCGTTGTTGGTCTTCAGCGGATTGATGAGATGAATGCCTTCGCCCAAAGTCTCTCCCGTCACTTTTCCGAACAGCGTGAGCACGCCAACGTGGCCGGTGCCGACCCGGGTGACGGAACTGAACAGCAGAATAATCAACAGCAATGCGGCGATGCCGATGCCGATTAGGCGCAGTAGGCCGAAGCCGCCGCCACCATCAACAGTTCTGCCTCGAGCCGGATCAAAAACTGTCATTGTGATTCTCCCGCTGTAATTCTAGGGCGGACGGAGCCAACGCGTAAGTGACCGCTTTGGCACCAAACTCACAGAGCGGTGAATCTTCCCAATCTGCGGCGCATCTTTTATGCTTGGACCTATGAGCAAGATTCACATCCCTACACCGCTGCGGCAGTATGTTGGAAAACAATCGACAATAGAAGTGAAAGGTACGACCGTGGGCGAAGCCATGAGCGACTTGCTGGCGCGACATCCCGATCTGCGTCGGCATCTTTATGCGGACGACGGAAAGCTGCGTGCCTTCGTCAACTTATATGTAAATGACGAGGACATTCGCTATCTGCAGAAAGAGGCGACCGCGGTAAAGGAAAGTGATAACATTTCCATCGTGCCCTCAATTGCCGGAGGTGCGGGTGAATGCGGATCTGGCCGAGATCAGGGATAAAAGAGTTGAAGCCTTCCGTCACAAACCGCCGCTGTTGTTGTCGTCCTTCGTGCTGTTAGCGTTCAGACTCCGACTCCCGAAATTCCACATTTTCAACCGAGGATTTTATGGCCACGACCACCACCGAAATTCCAGTTACGCTGAGTAAGGACGAAATCCTGCGCTACTCGCGCCATTTGATCATGCCGGAGGTCGGCATGGAGGGGCAGCAGAAGCTGAAGGCGGCGCGCGTGCTGTGCATCGGCACGGGAGGGCTGGGCTCGCCACTGGCGTTGTATCTTGCGGCCGCGGGCGTGGGCACGCTCGGCATCGTCGATTTCGACGTGGTGGATTACACCAACCTGCAGCGCCAGATCATCCACTCCACCGCCGATGTGGGGCGCAAGAAGCTGGATTCCGCGGCGGACAAGCTGACGGGGATCAATCCATTTTTGAATCTGAGGAAGTTCGACACGCGGCTGAGCAGCGAGAATGCGCTGGAACTGTTCCGCGACTTCGACATTATTGCCGACGGCACGGATAATTTTCCGACGCGTTATTTGGTGAACGATGCTTGTGTGCTCACCGGCAAGCCGAATGTTTACGGATCGATTTTCCGGTTTGAGGGGCAGGCCAGCGTGTTTGCCACGGAGGATGGACCATGCTATCGCTGCCTCTATCCCGAGCCACCACCGCCGGGGCTGGTTCCTTCCTGCGCGGAGGGAGGAGTGCTGGGCATTCTGCCGGGGCTGGTCGGCGTGATGCAGGCTACCGAAGTTATTAAATTAATTTTGGGAATCGGCGATCCCCTCATTGGGCGGCTGCTGCTGATCGACGCGCTGGGCATGAAGTTCCGCGAACTCAAGCTGCGAAAAAATCCCGATTGCCCGGTCTGCGGGACGCATCCCACAGTGACGAAGCTGATAGACTACAACGAGTTTTGCGGAATTCGAGGGGAGGAAAAACCGGTGGCGAATGGAGTTCCGGAAATTCAAGTGGAAGAGTTGAAGCGGCGTCTGGACGCGAAAGAGGATCTGTTCGTGCTCGACGTGCGCGAGCCGCATGAATATCAAATCTGCAACCTCGGCGGGCATCTGATTCCGCTGAACGATTTGCCGAAGCGCGTGCATGAGTTGGATTCGAGCCGCGAAATCGTGGTCCACTGCAAGATGGGCGGACGCAGCGCCAAGGCGGTCGCGTTCCTGCAGCAGTCGGGCTTCACCAAGGTACACAACCTGGCGGGCGGGATTCTGGCGTGGTCCGACCGCGTGGATCCGAAGGTGCCGAAGTACTGAAGGGCAGCCGCCGGTTGCCAGCGGCCAGTTGCCAGTTAAAGACGGGAGCACGATGTGTGCTCCCGTGATTTTGTTGTGCGGGAAGTTACTTGCTCGAACCTTCGGCTTGCATGTTGTCGCTGGCATAACCTAACTCCAGCGCGGTTTTCTTGCCTTGAAAGCGGATGCCTGCCAGAGTGCTGGGTCCACCGCCATTCAGACGAGTCACGGCAGCATCGTTAACGGAGGGCGTCTGTAGTTCGATTACGTGCGCCGGCACCTTTGCCACCACGTTCTTGCCTTGCAAGATGCTTAGTTCCACGTTGGGGCCGCTGCCTTCCCACTGGACTTTGTAAGCCCCAGCCTTCAGTTGGGTTCCATTGACGGTTACAGGGTCGGTCAGTTGCAAACTGCCTTTGGTTGCCGCAAAGGCGCTCGATGCCAATAGCAACGCCAATCCCAGGACGATGCTCTTCGAAACGGTTGCGAACGTCATGACTGCTCCTTTTTCTTTCCCGAAATCGCGTCGGGAAACGGTTAGGGCGGCCCGGCTCACGACGTACGCGAGAAAACGCTGGTGTTTTGCCGCGAATCGCCTACAATGCAAGCGCTGGGGTTTCGGCGGACAAGCCGCAAGGCCTGCCTCGCTGTGCACGGGGGTTTTCTCACCTGGGCCGCCAAACCGAGAGTGAGAGAATCCCCTAAACCCCGCTAGATTCCTGCTTCGAAAAATCCGGCCAGCTTCTTCTACGCTGGCGCCTACTTCCACTACTACGAAGGTGCTTCACCGAAAGTTCCGTGGTGCAGGTTCCGCGTTTCCGATAACTTCCGATCACGCGTATTTTGGACGAAGCGCGCACAGTTCCGGTAGCAGGAAACTGCAATGAGTTGGTTCCGATGAAGCGGGGAACAGCGACGGGATGTTCTGTCTGGCATGAACTGGGGAACTATGACAATGTGCGTGATCGGTGGCCAGGGAACGCTGGGTGAGTTTGTTAACCCTGGTTGCACTGCCCGCTGGCCACTGTTTCCTCGACTTCAGTCCGCGTCGCCGTGCTGGCGGCTGACCGACCAGATGCTCGCCTGATCTTTTTCGAATGGATAGAAGTGGACCATCCAGTTGAAGATTACGGGGTGGAAAGTTCCGCCCGCGGCGTCGCAGGCTTCCTGCGTGGTGATCGATCCCCGCAAGCCAAACTGGGGATGCGGCAACAACCCTTCCCCGCGGCGATCTGCAGGCGGGGCGCAGAAGTTCACGTGCTCGTGCCATTGCGCGATGCTCAACGGGACGCGCTCATCGAGCTGATCTTCACCGAGCCGCTTGGGCGCAGTGTACATCACGCCGATCAGTTTGTAGTCCTCGCCATGCTTTTCGTAGAGCAGAGACGTGGGGTGCTCGGGATTGAAACCGCGCGCAGCCTCGAACGCATATTGGTAGCTGGTGAAGTGATACATCTTTTGCGGAATTTCAGGATGGAAAATCTTGAAGCCGTCGGCCAGCGCAACGTGGTAGTCCATGTATTTCGCTGACGCTCTGCGCGCCGCTTCTACCACCTGCTGAGCCCGCTCGGCGTCGCCCGGCTTTGCCGCGCGGAGCGCCGTCATCTTCATGTGCGGGCCCATGTCCATGTGGCCTTCCATGGAATGCATGGCATGCATGCCGGCGTCGGTGTCTTTATCATCTTTGTCGGCACCCATGGACATGCCTTTCATGTTCGACATGTCATGACCTGGCATATCCATGTCCGGCATGCTCTCCTGGCCACTGGGCTGGGTGTTGCCGCCGGATGGCTGTTGCTGGCCCCAACACACGCTGGCCAATAAGAAAGGCAAAATCAAAGCGGCGATTCGGTCTCGCATGGTAGATCTCCCCACGTTCTCAGTTTGTATTAACCCTGCCGCAGCTTAGTTGTCTCTGCAAGAGTGCGGAGGTTACTGGAGATTACAGAGGTAATCGCCTGCGGGATCATTGGTCGCTATTCGACTAGCGTCGGTTCACTAAAAAGGGATGTCCTTGTCAGTTATCGGTGCGGGCGAGCCCCCACCCTCGGGCTCCCCCGACATGATTTCGTCGAGGGCCTGGTCGACGTTTAGTGAATTACGCTTCGCAAGGTCGAACAGCCGCGCGACCGAGTGACTCTCTCGGCCATAAACTGTCAACAGCTCTCGGTCAGATTCGTCGAGCAGGGTGAGCCAATGGTAGAAATTATCGTTGTTGTCGGAGCCGCGGTCGATTGTGACCTTGTACTTGCCCTTTAGACTCACGGTGAATTTTTGTGGATCCGCAGTGCTCTCCCACTGGATCTTGTCGTCCGCAGTTTGCTGAAGTACAAATTCAACGAAGTTGAGGTCCTTTTCAGTTGCCATCGCTGCTCCCGTCCCTTTCCTCTGACCGACGAGCTTCCCCGAGCGCGTCGCTGATGTGCCCTGCGGCTTTTAGGTGGGATTCCGCTAGGTTCTTTTTCTCTTGAGGCGTAAGTTCTCGCTGTCCGATCTCCGCCAATTGAGTCGCTATGGTCTGGACATGCGTCATGGCCGTGAGGACGCCACTCAGGCGCTTCTTCGATAGATGGTCCGACCACCGCGCCATCGCCTCTCTGCAAATCACAAGGACTTCTGCCGTTCTGATCTGGACTCCGACCCATTGACGCTGCTGGAGGAAGTTGCCTACCTGCTGGAGCTTTTGCAACGCGTCATCCAGGTCCTCGACAAGATTTCGTTTTCTTGCCAGCGCCCGCGCCTCTTCGGCGGCCCGCCTCGCATCTTTGGCGACGCTGAGAACCCAAAGGCTCACGATCAAGCCCGCGATGCTCACAGCAACCCCGATGAGGCCCGCGGTCACGACAAAGCGACTCCATGCGTCCATCGCGCTGATGATCTTAACACCCCGCAGACATTGTCGAGGCGGTTATTGGAGGGCACGGCTTCGAGGAACGCATTGACCGATTTCCACAGCACACGCTAAAATAGTTGAGTTTGCCTGTACTCGCCGACCCGTTCTGGGGACGCCTGCCTTGGCAGCTGAAGCGCCGTGGCGGAAAACACAGCAAGCACAGGAAGTTCAGCGGGTGCCATGGTTGCACGCGTGTGCGCGTGAGTCGCGCTTGATGAACTGATTTTCACGACATTTTGATGGAGGCAGACGTATGTACGCGGTTATCCGCGCCGGTGGGAAGCAGTACCGGGTGGCGCCCGGGGATGTGATTCGAGTGGAAAAGCTGGCTACGGGAACCGATGGCCATGTGGACTTCCCTGACGTGTTAGCGGTTTCCGGCGGCGAAGGAAAGATCGGCAAACCTGAATCGGAAGCGCGAGTGGTTGGCGAAGTGGTAGAGGAAGGCCGCGGCCCGAAAATCCTGGTCTTCCATTACAAGCGGAAGAAGCAGTATAAAAAGCTGCGCGGGCACCGGCAGTCCTATACGGCGGTGCGCATCACTGAGATTGCATTTGACGGGCAGAGCTTCAAGGCTCCGGAGTTGGCGAAGAAAGAAACGAAGCCGAAGAAGGCTGCGGTGGCTGACGAGCAGGAGTCCGAAGTAAAGGCCACCAAGGGACGTGCCAAGAAGAAGGCTGCCCCGAAGAAAGCGGCAAAGAAGTCTGCAACTAAGAAAAAGTAGAGGCTGGACGGGCGGGTCGCCCGTCCCCACGCGATTTTTCTGGCAACTGGCCACCGATAGCAGGTTTTCTATGGCACATAAAAAGGGACAAGGCACTTCACGAAACGGCCGCGACTCGAACGCGCAGCGGCTGGGATTCAAAGCATTCGGCGGGCAGATCGTGCCCGGCGGGACCATCATTGTGCGGCAGCGCGGCACGCGCGTGAAGCCGGGGCTCAACGTGGGACGCGGCAAAGACGATACGCTTTTTGCCAAGATCACCGGCCGGATCAAGTTCCTCAACAAAGGCTCGATGGGCAAGTTCGTGATGGTCGAGCCGATGGAAGTGGTGGAGTAGGCCGCGTCCATCTGCGTGACTGGCATTGCGCTTTAGCGGCCGCGTCGGTCTGTGCGACGCGGCTTGGGCCTCGCCTACGGGACGAGGCTTTTTTGTTGTGTTGATTAAGAATAGGAATCGATGTTCATCGATGAAGCAAAAATTCGGGTTAAGGCGGGGGACGGCGGCAATGGCTGCATGGCCTTCCGCCGGGAAAAATACGTTCCGCGCGGCGGGCCCTCGGGCGGCGATGGCGGCAAGGGCGGAGATGTGATCATGGAATCCAGCGAGCGGCATAACACGCTGGTGCATTTCCGCTTCAATCCCGAATACAAGGCCGAGCGCGGACGCCACGGCGAAGGCTCGAACAAGACCGGGCGCGAAGGTGAAGATGTAGTCCTGAAAGTTCCCGTGGGAACGATTGTGTATGACGAGGAAACGGGCGAGAAGGTGTTCGATTTTTCCGGCCCGGATCAACGCATGGTGATTGCCCGCGGCGGCCGCGGTGGCCGCGGCAACGCGCGTTTCGCCACTTCCGTGCATCAGGCTCCGCGCGAACATGAGCCGGGGCGTCCGGGCGAGGAGCACAACTACCGGCTTGAACTGAAGTTGCTGGCGGATGTGGGGCTGGTTGGCTACCCGAACGTGGGCAAGTCCACGCTGATCTCACGAATTTCCGCAGCCCGGCCCAAGATTGCAGATTATCCGTTCACTACTTTGGAGCCGAATCTCGGCGTGGTTGCGGTGGGCGATCCCAACAACGAGATCAGCTTCGTGGTGGCGGATATTCCCGGCTTAATCGAAGGCGCGCACACCGGCTCGGGTCTAGGAACGCAGTTCCTGCGGCACATCGAGCGTACGCGCTTGCTGCTGCATCTGGCCGATGTTTCGGACGCAAGTGGGCGCGCTGACATCGTGAAAGATGTGGAAGTGATTCTGGGCGAGCTGGCCAGCTTTGGCGCTCACTTGGAAGAAAAACCGATGATCATGGTCGCGTCGAAGATCGACGTGGCTAACAAAGACAAACTGGCGGCTCTCAAACGCTACTGCAAGAAACACAAGCTGAAGCTTTACGAGATCTCGGCGGTGACGGGCAAAGGAATCGACGAACTGAAGTACGCGATGGCCAAGGAAGTGGATGCGTTGCGCGAGCAGGCGCTGCAGCAGGCCGAGGCTGGGGATAGCTAGTACCGAGTACCTAGTACCGAGAAGCGCAGTTTAACTTGGTACTAGGTACTAGGTACTCGGTACTGGGTACACTATATTCACGCGCGCGGCAACTGCGATCCGTGCTGGAAGTGATACTGAAGAATTTTCGCCGCCAGAGCGGGAGGCATTTCTTCTTCGGCGGCCTTCACCGTGCGCACGATTTCTCCCCGGCAAACTACCTCCGTGGGAGATAGCCCCGCGATTTCAGACGGCAGCACCAGATTGATTTCCAGTTGCACATTCGGCTGCAAGAGACCCTCTGCCTGAAATAGCAAACCGGAGCGGCTGATATTCTGGGTTTCGCCTTCGTGCCATTTTTCTTCGTCGAGGCATCGATATTTCAGAGGCAGGTTCAGCTGAAAACGTGGCGCGCGCGGCGATGGCAGTTGTTCCGGACCCAGCGCCGCCGAAGCGCGAGCGGTTCGAACTGGCAAATCCACCTCAGCGGCGATAGGGTTGGAATCCAGCACTTCGCGAACTTTACCCTTCAGATCGCGAAGGGTGAAGGGCTTCTGCAGCAGGCGCACACCGGCATCCAACATGCCATTGCGGCCGATTACATTCTCCGTGTAACCGGACATGTAAAGCACTTTCGTATGGGGGCGAATTTCCGTAATGCGCTGCGCGAGTTCGCGCCCGTTCATGCCAGGCATGATCACATCGGTCAACAGGAGGTGAATCACGCCTTCATGCGCGACCGCGATCTGCATGGCTACGGCTCCATCTGCGGCTTCGAGCACTTTGTAACCTTGCTTCTCCAGGAACTGACGGGCCAAGTAGCGTAGGTTAGCTTCGTCCTCCGCCAGCAGGATGGTCTCGGTTCCTCGTTCCGTAAAAGCAGGTTCCGTGTAAGCCGGTTCCGTGAAAGCGGCCTCCGCGGGCATGACGGCCTGTGCGGCCTCCGCTGGTTCCGCGAGGCGGGGCAAATAGATCTTGAAGGTGGTGCCTTTGCCGCTCTCGCTGTAAACCCAGATGTACCCGCCGCTCTGCTTCACGATGCCGTAGACCGTGGACAGGCCTAACCCGGTTCCCTTGGTGCCTTTGGTGGTGAAGAACGGCTCAAAGATGTGAGACTGAGTCTCCGAATCCATGCCGAAGCCGGTGTCGCTGATGGCCAGCATCACATAGTCTCCCGGCCTGAGCGGAGCGTGAAGGCGTGCGTAGTCTTCGTCGAGCGAGACGTTCGAGGTCTCGATGGTGAGCTTGCCGCCGGAGGGCATGGCATCGCGGGCATTCACGGCAAGATTCATGATGACCTGCTCGATTTGCCCGGCATCGGCGCGCACGGCGCCCAGCGCGGAGGCCGGGACCATCACCAGGTCGATATCCTCGCCGATCACGCGCGTCAGCATCTTCAGGTTTTCCGTAACTACACCGTTGAGATCGAGAATCTTCGGCGCCAGCATTTGTTTCCGGCTGAACGCGAGGAGCTGGCGGGTCAGCGAAGAGGCGCGCTGCGAGGCCCCGGCAATCTCCTGTGCCGGACCGCGGAGAGCCGGGTCCGGACCCAGGCGGTCGAGGAGAAATTCGGAATAGCCGGAGATCACCATGAGCAGGTTGTTGAAATCGTGGGCAATGCCGCCCGCGAGCCTTCCCACAGCCTCCATTTTTTGCGACTGCCGCAGTTGCTGCTCCAGAGCGCGGCGCTCGGTTACATCTTCGGCAAACAACTCGAAGGCCGTTCCTTTGTAGCCGTCAGAAACGGCACGGCCGGAAACGCGAACCACGGTGCTGATCCCATCTTTCCGCTTCCATTCGGCGATCAGGCCTTGGAAGGGCGCCGCGGAGCGAAGGTAATCGGCCAGTTCGAACCACTGGTGCGTGTCCGCAAAGAGGTCCCCGAGATGCTTCCCCACCAGTTCCTCGACCGAGGAATATCCCAGTACGGCCAGCAAGGCGGGGTTTACCTGCAGGAGTTGGCCCGCGGAATCGCAGCGGCAAATGCCGTAGGGAGCATCGGTGACCAGAGACCGGAAATTCATCTCGGAGCGCCGCAGGCCTTCCTGGGCCGCCCGCAGCGCGGCGTTGAACCAACAGATCAGGACTGCGAGCACCACGAACAGCGCCAGCCGCATCATGGTTGAACGAAATTGCGCCGGGGTGTGTTCGCCGGAAAACGAGAAGTACGCGCTCACGGTTAGCGCGAAGGAGGTGGCGACCAGTCCCGGCTTCCAGCCGCCATACCAGGCGCTCACCATCACCGCAACGGCGAAGACCGCCAGCCGGCTTTCGGTGACGTTAGGAAGCAGCAGCGCCGGAATCAGCGCCAGCGTGGTGCTGAGCACGGCTACTCCGTAGCGCAGAATGGGCGCGCGGGCGGGCTGGATGCGAAGTAGGGGGAGGGTTACCCGCATGTAAACCATGCTAGTCGCACGTTTCCAGAGGCGCGAGATTACAAGAGTTCATTCCGGATTCGCGGAACGCCTGTTTTATCGGCGAGCAATGCTGGGCCAAACGGACAATGCAATGGCGGGCCATCGGGCAAGGCATTTTTTCCCGACAGGCTGCGCGACAGAACATGACGACGAGCGCAACCCCGGAAGGTTGAGCTTGCCAGGCTGAGCTTGCAAAGCAGCCCACAAACGAAGACACTAGCGGCGCATGAATGTTGGACTCTTTGGCGGCACTTTCGATCCCATCCATCGCGGGCACCTCGCGCTGGCACGGGTGGCGCGTGAGCGCTACAAACTGGCGCGAATCCTATTTGTGCCCGCGAATGTTCCACCACACAAGCAACGCCAGCCTTTGTCGGCGTTCCCCCACCGCTATGCCATGATTGCTCTCGCCACGGCGCAAGACAAGGACTTCGCGCCTTCGCTGCTGGAAGCGCCGGAGGAGTTTGAGCCAGGCAGCCCGCGCCCCAAGAAAGAGAAAGAACGCGAAGCAAAACCGAACTACACCATCGATACCATCAAGCGCCTTAAGCAGTCGTTCAAGAAAGCTGACCGCCTGTTCCTGCTGATCGGCATTGATGCCTTTGCGGACATTGCCAAGTGGCATCAAGCCGAGGCGCTGTTTCGCGAGTGTGAATTCCTGGTTGCGAGCCGGCCGGGCTACTCTCTGGCCGACGTAGCGAATGCGCTACCAGCGGCCCTGCGCCCGCGATTGGAAGCGACGCGTCCGTTTCAAAAGCAAGCCGCTACGGGAGATTTGGTGCTGCGCGGAGTGACCATCCATTTGCTCGACGAAGTCTACCAACCCATTTCCTCCACTGCGATCCGCCAGGCCGCGGCTGCCGGGAAATCGCTTGGCCGCTTCGTCGAGCCCGCCGTGGCGGATTACATCAAGAAAATGGGGCTGTATAAAGGTCGTTAGTCGCTGGTCGTTGGTCGTTCGCCAATTGTCTTGCAGCGCGGTTCGTGTCAACAATAGGGAACGCTGCGAGGCAGCCTGTCGTTTACAATGAGAACTCAGCCCGAGCCGGGCCAACGACCAACGACTGACGACCAACGACCGACATCCTCTGCATGAAAAAGAACGACTTGAAGCGACAAGTAGCGGCGGCTATCCAGGCGTGCCTCGACAAAAAAGCTGAAGAACTTTCCATACTGGAGATGGAAAAGGGGTCGGGAGCATTCACCGACTATTTTGTCCTGTGCAGCGGCACGAACCCGCGGCAGGTGCAGGCGATTGCCGACGAAGTGGAGTTGCGCTTGAAAGCCGCCGATTTGCGGCCGGCGCACGTCGAGGGATACAGGCAGGCCGAGTGGATCCTGGTCGACTACGTCGATTTCGTGGTGCATGTTTTTTCCGAGAAGGCGCGGAAGTTCTACGATCTGGAGCGCCTGTGGAAGACGGCCAGGCGGCTCGAACCCTCGGAGTTGAAATCGGAGCCAAGGCGGAAATCGGTGTCCACGACAAAGACAAAGATAAAGACAGCGCCGCGCAAGCGTGCTGCTGCCGCTCCTCGTCGCAAGAAAGCGTAGTTTCTTAACCAACGTTCATCGCCATGCTCCGCGTCGTATGACCATGTCCTCCAAACCGGAATCTCCCAGCCCGGAACCTCCCAGCGCGGAAGCTGGCTGGGGAAGTTCCTACCGGCTCATCGCCTCCGACAAATGGAAGGCGAAGTCGGCGGCGATGGGCAAGGCAGTGACCGAAGCGCTGGTGGAATATGCGCGGCCGAAGCCCGGCATGCGGGTTCTGGACTTGGCCAGCGGTACGGGCGAGCCCGCTATCAGCCTCGCCATGCTCGTGGGAGCGCAGGGGCACGTGACGGCTCTGGATCTGAGCGCCGATTTGCTTGAGATCGCAAAAGGACGAGCGCGGGGACGCGGGCTCGATAATTTTTCCACGCGGCAGGCCGATGCCCAGGCTCTGCCCTTCGGTGACGCCAGCTTCGATCTAGCCACTTGCCGCTTCGGAGTCATGTTTTTTCGCGATGCTGTCCTCGCGTTGAGGGAACTGCATCGCGTTCTGCATGCCGGAGCGCGCGCCTGTTTTCTAGCCTGGGGCCCGTTCGACCAGCCTTACTGGCAGACCACGATGGGCGTGGTGCACCGTCATGTGGGTGGTCCGCTGTTGCCGGCGGGAGGTCCAGATCCGTTTCGCTTCGCGCAGCCGGGCAATCTTGCCAGCGTGCTGCACAGCGCTGGGTTCCTTGTGGTGGAGGAAGAAACCAAGACTTTGCCGTGGTCGTGGCCGGGAACGCCCGAGGAAGTATGGGAGCAAGCGCAGGCTGTGTCTGTACCTTTTCGTCCCATGCTGGATCGTGTACCTGCGGGGATGTGGCCGCAGATTCATGAGGAAGTGCACGCTGCCATCGGGCAATACGAACGTGGCGAGAACATCGAGTTCGGGGCGTCGGTGGTGCTGGCATCTGGGAGCAAGTGATTAATTGCCTGCCGTGAAGATCAAGATTGCGTGGATTGGCAAGACGAAAGAGCCGGCGATCCAGGCGCTGACGGACGAGTATCTGAAGCGCATTGCGCGTTATGTGCCGGTGGAAGGTCTGGCCGTGCGCGATGAAGCCGCGCTGCTGCAGCTATGCGGGCGTGCGGCATCGGCCAAAGCTGGCAAGCCAGCCGGTGGCAAGTTGACGCTGGTGCTGATGGATTCTCGCGGGAAACAGTTGTCGTCGGAAGAGTTCGCGCGGTTTCTGGGGGACTATCAGGACCGCAATCCGCTCCCGCTGGTCTTTGCAGTGGGACCGGCGGATGGATTTAGTGAAGCGGCCCGCGGCGCGGCGCAGCATACCATTTCGCTAGGCAGGATGACGCTGGCACATGAACTGGCACGCGTGGTTCTGCTGGAGCAGGTCTACCGGGCATTCACGATTCTGAAAGGACATCCTTATCATTCAGGGCATTGAAGCGCGGCGCCTTCCTGGAAGACGAGAATTCATTGTAGACCGGAGAGACTGGCCAACATCAAATGCAGCGCATGACTCTATTGTGTGACGGTGGCCTGATAACTAGCGACTTGCCACTGGCCGTTGCGGCGAACCCAGACCCGAGTGTAGCGATAAGGGCCGCTGAAATCTTCGCCAAGCTGGTGGCCTTTAACGTCAGCGCGGGCGGTGACCACGGCGGTATCGCCGTACACCCGTACGACCATATCCGTGATATTCATGGCTTCGTAGCGGAGTTGGCCGCTGCGGCGGGCGGAGATCGTTTCCGCTTTGGTCGTGACCTGGCCGAGCGGAGTAATCGCGACATAGTCCTCGGCGAGGGTGCGCAGGGAAAAGTCGGAGTCGCGGCGGAGGCTGGCTTCTTTGGACTGGCGCTCCATGTTGACGATCTGGCGAATGGTTTCCTGGTCGGCGGAATCGAAGCCAGGTCTGGGGTGAACGGCGACGTGCTGCGCGGAAAGTGCAGGCAAGGCCGCGAGCATGCAAAACAATAACGCAAGACAATTGTTGATCACGACGAGACCTCCGCAGTCTGCCAGGGACAGAGATCTGCTTGCACCCGGATACGCAAGGTTGGATGCACAGGTTCCGTGGAAAACTCAGGCACTTTTGAAAAATGCGACCATATACTGCAAGCGAAAGGATGTCGATCTGAAGGGTAGTCCGGGCTTCGGACTGCGCGCCTTTCGACCGCCTGCCCGCGCTTGGAGGGGAGTTCTAGTAGAATCAAACCTCCAACCATGACAGACTTGCGTCGCGGTCTCATCATTGTGAACACCGGGCCGGGCAAGGGGAAGACGACCGCGGCCATAGGCACGGCTCTGCGCGCGGTAGGCCAGGGCATGCGGGTTCTGATGCTGCAGTTCCTGAAAGGCTCATGGCACTACGGAGAGCTGGATGCGGTGCAGGCCTTTGGCGACAAGTTTGTGATGAAGCAGATGGGACGGGGATTTGTGAAGGTGGGGTCGGAGAAGCCTGATCCGGAAGATGTAAGGATGGTCGAGGAGGCGTGGGCGGAGGCAGAGAAAGCCATCCAGTCGGGCGAGTGGGATCTAGTCGTGCTGGATGAGATTAACTATGCCATCAGCTATGGCATGCTCGATCCGGCGAAAGTGGTGGAGGGCCTGAAGAGGAAACCGGAGATGGTGCATCTCATCTTGACGGGAAGGAACGCGCACCCCACAATTGTCGAGGCCGCGGACACGGTGACGGAGATGCGGCAGGTGAAGCACGCTTACGAAAAGGGCGTGCTGGCGCAGCGGGGGATCGAATACTAGTTCTCAGTTCCCAGTTCTCAGTTCTCAGTAAGAGCGCGGCTGGGTTTTCTGAGATTGAGAACTGAGAACTGCTCTTATGGCTTGGTTCAAACGGGAATCCGGGGAACTCGATACTTCGGGCAAGAAGACGGTTCGCACCGAAGGGTTGTGGGTGAAGTGTGAGAGCTGCCGGCAGATCATCTGGAAAAAGGATCTGGAAGAGAGCTTGAACGTTTGTCCGAAGTGCGGGAAGCACTTTCGCATCGACGCGCGGATGAGATTGGCGTTGCTGCTGGATGAGAATCAGTATGAGAGCCTGGACGGGAATCTGTCGTCGACCGATCCTCTGAAGTTTGTGGATTTGAAGCCGTACTCGTCGCGGCTGAAGCAGGCGCAGCACGACACGGGATTGAAAGATGCGGTGATCAATGCGCAGGGCAAGTTGCTGGGACGGCCTGTGGTCGCGAGTGTGATGGAGTATGCGTTCATTGGCGGCAGCATGGGCGCGGTGGTGGGCGAGATGATCACGCGGGCGGTAGAGCGCGCGCTGGATTCGAAGACGCCTCTGATCATCGTGTCAGCCTCGGGTGGGGCGCGGATGATGGAGGGCGTGGTCAGCCTGATGCAACTGGCCAAGATTTCGGCGGCGCTGGCTCGTCTGGATAAGGCGAAGGTCCCGTATATTTCCGTTCTTACGGACCCGACCACGGGCGGCGTGACGGCATCATTCGCCATGCTGGGTGATTTGAATATCGCCGAACCCGGCGCGCTGATCGGCTTCGCCGGGCCGCGGGTGATCGAGCAGACGATTCGCCAGAAGCTGCCGGCGGGATTTCAGCGCAGCGAATTTCTGCTGGCGCACGGCATGCTGGACGCGGTTGTGCCTCGCAAGGAGCTTAAGCCGTACATTGCGCGGGCGCTGGACTTTATGGTGGCGTGAAGAAGTTGTCAGCTATCGGCTTTCAGCCATCAGCAAGGCCAATGCGGCGATTCGCCACGTTCTGCGACACTTCGAATCTTGTCCGGGCACTTGATAATCTGAAATACAAGCTGAGAGCTGACGGCTGAAAGCTGAGAGCTTCCTTAATGTCCTACGAAACCGCAGTGGCTCGGATGTTTTCACTTGGGCACGAACTGGCGCAGACGCCTTCGCACAAGTTCGATCTGGATCACATGCGGGTGCTGTTAGCCGCGCTGGATCATCCGGAGCGGCGGTTCCCGAGCGTGCTGATTGCCGGCACCAATGGCAAGGGCTCGACGGCGGCTACGCTGGCCTCGATCCTGCGGGCCTCGGGATTGAAAACGGGTTTGTATACCTCGCCGCATCTGGTGCGGATCAACGAGCGTATTCGCATAAACGGCAAAGAGATCGGCGACGACGATTTTGCGGTGCTGCAGGGAAAGATCGATCGCGTGGCCGAGAAGCTCGTCGAAAAAACGGAGTTGCCGTGGCATCCCAGTTTTTTCGAAATGATGACCGCGATTGCCTTCGAATATTTTGCCCGGGAGCAGGGCGATCTCGTGGTGCTCGAAGTGGGCATGGGCGGGCGGCTGGATGCGACGAATGTGGTGGAGCCGCGGGTGAGCGTGATCACCGACATCTCGCTCGATCATCAGAAGTTTCTTGGAAATACCGTGGGCGAGATTGCGCGGGAGAAAGTGGGGATCATTCGTCAGGGCGGCGCAGTGGTGACCCTGCCGCAACAGCCCGAGGCCAATGATCTGATCGGTAATACGGTTCTGGACCTTGGCGCACGCGTCGTGAATGCGGTTCCGTATGTGCCGCCGGTTTCTCCGGGTAGTACCGAGTACCTAGTACCTAGTACCGAGCAAGGCAAACCCCGAGACGTTTATCGCTACCCTCTTGCGGTTCTAGGCGCGCAAATTCTGGTGGAGACGCCGCTGGTGGGACGGCACCAGCTGCGCAATGTGGCGTTGGCCATTGCAGCCGCGGAAGAGTTAAGCCGCCAGGGATTCGGCGGCATCACAGCGAGGAGCATCGAAACTGGCATTCGCGAGACGCGCTGGCCGGGGCGCTTTCAGGTGATCGCCGCGCGTCCGGGATGGCCCGAGATGGTTCTCGATGTGGCGCACAATCCCGCGGGCGCGTGGGCGCTGCGTTCGGCCCTTTCGGAGCGGTATGAAGGCCGTCCGCTGATTTTTGTTTTCGGCGCGATGCGGGATAAGGCAATCTCGGAGATGACGGAAATTCTTTTCCCGCTGGCGGATCGAGCGATCGCAACCCGGCCGGAGAATCCGCGCGCGGCATCGCCGGAAGAGATCCAGCGGGCGGCGGCTCGAACCGGAGTTGAAGTTGAAGCAGTGGAGGACGTGCAGCGCGCCGTGCAGCGCGCCCGAGAACTCGCCGGGTTGGAGACGGCGGTCGTGATCACGGGGTCGATTTATCTAGTGGGCGAAGTGATGCGCAGCGTCGGGGCGGAAGTCTGAACGGCGCTGGCCAGCAGTTTTCCCTTAGAATGGACGTGTGCAGGAAGTGAATTCATCCGTGGAAGTGGAACGCGGCGCGCAGGCAGCGCCGGTGGTTGCGCGGCGGCAGAGTCCGCACGCAATTCCCGGGACGGAGTACGGCTGGTTGAGCCGGCTGCGATCGTATCTGATTCTCGACCCGCTGATCTGGCTGTACACGCTGGTTCTGGGGATCCTTGCTCTTCCCGGCGGCCTGTTCGACCGCAACGGACGCCGCCTGCACTGGTTTTCACGGGCCTGGTCGCGGCTCATCATGAAAACGATCTTGTCGCGGGTGAAGGTCACCGGCCTCGACAGGATCGATACGTCGAAGCCGCATGTTTACGCGGTGAATCACGCGTCGGCAATGGATATTCCGGTTCTCTACGTTAACCTGCCGTTTCAATTCCGCATCGTTTTCAAGAAGGAATTGCTAGCGTATCCAATTGTGGGTTGGCAGTTGAAGCGCTCAGGGCAGGTCTGCATCGATCAGCAGAAGCCTACCAATTCGATTGCGGCAATTCGCTCGGCGGTGAAAAGTTTGCAGGCCGGAATGCCGCTGGTGATTTATCCCGAGGGCGGACGCACTCCGGACGGCGAAATCAAGCCGTTTCTGCCGGGAGCATTTTTTCTGGCCATCAAGGCGCAGGTGGATATTGTTCCGGTGGCGCTGGTTGGCACGTACGAACTGCTGCCGATGAATACTTATCACATTAAATGCCGCCCGCTGGAGATGCGTGTGGGTGAGCCGATCTCGACCGTGGGGTTGACGAGGCGGGATTCGGAAGCCGTATCGGAGAAGGTGCGGAAGGCGATGGAAGATTTGTATTACGCTGGTGCAAACCCTGAGTAGCGAAAGTGCGCAGCGAGAATGAACGCAGCGCCTAAAGGCGTCTTTTCGTGGTATGTGACGGCACGCCTGAAAGCCATGCCCTGATACGAATCTCACGCGTAAAGAAACTCGACCGTAACTTTTCTTGCCCCCGGCCGTTATCCCTGTGTAACACTACTCCGCGCGGAGAATTCGTTGAAGGCTCTGAGGAAAGAAGCGGACGAGCGGCTTCTGGTCGAGGCGGCGCAGAAGGATCCTGCGCGCTTCGCGGAGCTTTACGAGAACAATTTCGAGCGGGTCTATGTGTACGTAGTGCGGCGGGTGGGAGATCGCGCGGAAACTGAAGATCTGACTTCCGAAGTATTTCACCACGCACTGGCCAACTTGCGGCGGTTTGAGTGGCGGGGGATTCCGTTTGCGGCGTGGCTGTTCCGGATTGCCGCCAATCTGATTTCGGACCGCTGGCAGCGCAAGAGCCGGGAGCAGGTGGCGGACGAGCCGGATCAGATCGAATCGGCGCAGGCCAGTGGTGTGGAATTCGAAGAAGTGGAACGGCGGGCAACGTTGTTTCGTCTGGTGGAAACATTGCCGGCGGAGCAGCGGCGAGTGGTGGTGCTGCGCTTCGTGGAGCAGAAAAGCATTAAGGAAGTGGCGCGGGAGATCCGCAAGACCGAAGGCGCGGTAAAGCAGTTGCAGTTCCGCGCGCTCAGCAGTCTGCGGGCGCGCATGGAGGGTGCCGATGCCTAAGCGCTCTCTGACGAATCAACAGAAGATCGAGCAGCTGAACCAGGCAGTCGATGTGATGCTTGCCCGGAAAGATGGCAAGCTCCCCGGGACGGACACCAACATCGAGCCGCTGGTACGCCTGGCTGCCAATTTGCGCGAGCTGCCGCGCCAAAGTTTCAAGACACGATTGAAAACTGAACTAATGGAAGGGAGAAAAAAAATGTCTACAGCCGAGATGGCCGTCGCCTCGCAGAGCACGCGGACCGACGCAATCCCAAATCTTGCTTTCAAGAATGCTGCCCAAGCGATCGAGTTCTACAAGAAAGCCTTTGGAGCGGTTGAGGTCTTCCGTTTCGAGGCTGGCGGAAGCATCCCCCATGCTGAGATCCAGATCGGAGATTCGGTATTCGGTTTGTGCGACGAATGGGCTGAGGGTGGCCGATTCAGCGCCGAAACCTGGGGACATTCGCCGGTGGGCTTCCGGATCCACGTGAAAGATGTTGATTCGTTTGCGGCTCGTGCCGTGGTTGCGGGGCTAAAGGTTACGATGCCAATTAGGGATCAATTCTATGGATATCGCGAAGGCAACTTCGTCGATCCGTTTGGCTACGCCTGGAACATTGCTACGGTGAAGGAAGAAATGTCGGTGGAAGAGATGCACCGGCGCATGCAGGGGATGACAACCGGGCCCGAGGGCGGACGGATTTCCGAAGGGGATAAAGGCGTAAGGCCAATTCCAAGCGGACACCGCATGGTGACGCCTTATCTGGTTGCCGAAGATGGAGTGGCGCTGCTGGAGTTTGCCAAACAGGCGTTCGGCGCGGAGGAGACATTGCGGGCTATGACGCCGACCGGCGTCCACGGCGAGGTGCGCATCGGCGATTCGATGGTGATGATGGGCGGCGGCGTGGCGGGCAAGAAATTTCCGGCTACGCTGCATCCCAATGCGTTGCATGTTCATGTGGAAGATGCCGACGCGGTCTGCCAAAAAGCTGTGGCGGCTGGAGCGACTCTGATTGACGAGCCGCGGGATCAGGAGTACGGCGAGCGCTCGGGTACGGTGAAAGATGCGGCGGGCAACTTCTGGTACATCGCGACACACAAGGGAGAGAACTACGTGCCTAAGGGATTGCACAACGTGAATCCGTATCTGCACCCGTTGCGGGCCGAGCCGCTGATCGGCTTTTTGAAGCGTGCTTTCGGCGCAGAGGAAGTGGCGAAGTACGCGTCCCCGGATGGCGTGGTGCATCACGCCCAGGTTCGCATTGGCGATGCGGTACTGGAGATGGGCGAGGCCCAGGGAAAATATCAGCCGATGCCTGCGATGTTCTATGTGTACGTGCCGGATTGCGACGCAGTTTATCGTCGAGCGCTGGCGGCGGGTGCGAAGTCGATGCAGGAGCCGGCCGATCAGCCTTACGGGGACCGCAATTCGGCAGTGACGGATCCGTTCGGCAATACCTGGTACATTGCGACGCATGTGAAAGATGTGACGATTTAGCGCCGAGCTGGCAGGTCGTGCTATTCGGCGTTGTCGGGGAAACGGGCTAATGTTGGCGTTTTGTGCCGTTTCCGGAGGCCGGAATTTCTATCTTGGATAGTTGAGGGATCGCCTTTTGGGCCATCTTGAAGAACTGGGCATCCCTCTCCACCCCGATGCTCCGGTAGCCGAGGTAGCTCGCAGCGGCAATGGTCGATCCGGACCCCATAAAAGGGTCTACTACTGTCCCGCTCCCAAGCGGCAGTGCCGCCCTCACGATTTGTCTCATAAAGGCTTGTGGCTTCAGGGAGGGGTGTGGTGCGGCTCTCCGCTCCTCACCCCTACACGGGCTTGAGACGATCAAATCAGAGAATGGCTTCCCGTCCTCAGGCCGCCTCAGTCCTCCCGCTTTCCACTCCTTGAGGTTCTCGCTCACAGTTCCGTTGAGGGGCTTTCGAAAAATTAGCCAAGGCTCCCAACAGCTTCTCGGCGAGACAGAGACATACGGAAAGTCTTCATGAGCGCCCTTTGGCCGATCGCCGCCACGAAGCGTTTTAACCACCCGTGCAACCTGACCTCTCATCTCGAATCCGGCGGTAGTGAATGCCCTGATGACGATGTGCGAAATAAGGTTCTGGGAGGACATGATAACCATGCCTCCTGGGACCAAGACCGAGCTTAGAAGCGGGGCCAGCCTCGAATGAAAGCGCTGGAGGCGCGCTAGATCTACCGGCCGCAAAACGGTGAAACGCGGCATGGGGCTCCGATCATGCCCGTCGAAGGCTTGTGGAAGCCTCCAGATTCCGCCGGACCCATTCCGCCGCTTCTGCAGCTCTTTCGGAGAATATTCGATCAGAGCATACGGAGGATCAGTCACGACAGCATGCACTGAATTGGGCCCACGACACCGCAGCCAGCTAAATGCATCGGCCTCATGGATCTCGTATGTTTGGTTTCTCCCCATTATTTCTTTTGCCTAAAAAATGTGGCTATGACACCCTCGAGTGCCGTCTGCCGGTTGGCTCTTCTCACCTTATCATTGGCCCCCTTCTCGACCGCGCGCACGTATGCTATCGCGTGGCTACTGACCTTCGCACGCTCATCCGCGAGGCGAGTGGTGATCTCATCGGCGAACTTGTCTAGGGCCTTTCGGGTTTTAGGCGCGTCCGCCAGCTCCTTTCCTTGTCGGATAAACCCCGCGATAGTCGTGAACAGGGTGTAAAAATCCGTTTTGTTGCTCCAGCGGGTATCCTTGATGTCCGGTAGGAGCTTCCGAATGTCGTCCAGCGTAGCTGAGAAAAGTCGTTCCGCAGTCCGCTGGTCGGGAAAGACGTCAGAGTATTGTTCGTATTGTTCGTAGTAGTCGTCGATGGCGACTGGGCTGCCGGCCTGCGGCCCATGGAGAATCCCAATAATGAGTTCGCTCATGAACTCCACATCTCCCATCCTCCGGATGACCGTTGGAGACATTATCTTGTTTTCAGCCCAGTACTCCTCATCGGCCAGCTTTACCGACAGCTCTACGAATGGGCCGACGTACCTGCTGTTCCGAAGTTCTTGCGGTTTCAGTTTTTCGAGATATCGGTTCAGGCGCTCAAACATGTCACGGACTTCTTTTTCGTCGTTCGTCTTCAGGTAGCGTACGGCGAACTCGAAGTCGTAAAAATGCTGTCTTTCAGTTTCGTTTAGCTGAGCGAAAGCTTTGCCATACCACGCAGACTTTGCGTTCAGTTGGTCGAGTGAAAACTTGTTGTATTCCGCTTCCTTTGGGTCCACTTCAGACCCCACGAACTGCAGTACGGTGCGCATCCTTTGTTGTCCGTCTACTATGTAAAAGTGGGTCTTTCCTTCTGTGGTCGTTTCACGCTGGACATAGATCTCCGGGATCGGCAGTTCTAGGAGTATGGATTCAATTAGGTAGCACTTCTGTTTGAGTCCCCAGACCGGCTTTCGCTGGAACGGGGGCTTAATGCTTAACGAGCCTTCCAGGTAGCGGTCCCGGAACCACGTCGTTGATGCAGTAGAGGAAGAGAACTTCATGTTGGCTCCTTCCGCAGAGATTGTTTTATTTGGCGCAGGCCATCTGCATGGTAGGCCAATGCGAGATTCCAGCTTCGGTACAGACGGCCTTTTATGTCCCTGCCGCGGAACTGCCCGTACGTTGACAGACTTCTGAACGCGTTGAACCAGGCAGTAGAGAGGTCTCTCAGCGGGCGAAGGACTTCAGGAAATGACAGACCTTCATAGCGCATGTAATGCGGCTCGAACCTGCCCCAAAAGACGTCCCCCTTGCGGCGTTGCAGCCACTCGTAGTCGGGTCTGGGCAGCCTCTCGATCCTCCTTGGGTAATAGTACTCAAGACAGATCGCCCAGTAGGTGTCAAACAACGCTTCATCTACGACCACAACATCTATGTCGGATTTTATGCTGAACGGTCTCGGGAAACTCTCCGGGCTAAGGCTAAACCCAGTCTTGGCGCTTCCAACGACGACTATGCCGTCCGCAGTCAAAGGGAGGTGCGAGACGAGGTGGAGCTTGAGGACGTCCAAGTCTCCCGGTCTTTGTCGGAAGGCATATACGGGCCCGTCGAACAGCTGCTGCTGTACGACATCCTCGACGTTCGTGGACAAGAGCAACGACCTGAATTCCTCAGCATTCAACGCTATCGCTCCCGTCGGCATTATACGCGCCAAATCTCCTCCGCCCTCCGTTTGACCCTCCTTCCTCCCTCCAATAAACTGAAAGATTCAGTAGACCTGCAGGTCTCAACTTTATGGCAGACAGCATTCATGTGAAGCTTCCGGATGGGAGCGTGAAGGATGTTCCCAAGGGCACGACTGCGCTGGATATTGCGAAGTCCATCAGCCCGCGGCTGGCGGATGCGGCGCTAGTCGCCAAGACTAACGGCAATCTGATTGACCTGACCCGTCCTCTCGAGAAAGATACCGACCTGCGCCTTTTGACGGATAAAGATCCGGAGGCCCTGGAAGTTTACCGGCATTCGTCCGCCCACCTGCTGGCGGCGGCGGTGCTGGAACTTTTCCCTGAAACCAAACTCGGCCACGGTCCGCCGACCGAGAGCGGATTCTTTTACGATTTCTACCGGCCCACGCCCTTCACGCCGGAGGATCTGGAAAAAATCGAGAAGAAGATGCAGGAATTGGTGCAGCAGAACATCCCTTATGCTCGCGAGTTTCTGCCTCGCGATCAGGGCCTCGCGGAGTTCAAGAAAGAAGGCGACTTCATGAAGTGCCATTTCATCGAGCAATTCACCAAGCCCGATGAAAGGATTTCGATCTATCGCACCGGGAAGTTCACCGATTTCTGCCGGGGGCCGCACATTCCCTCGACCGGAAAAATCAAGGCCTTCAAACTGTTCAACATTGCGGGCGCATACTGGCTGGGCGATGAAAAGAATCAGCAACTGCAGCGCATTTACGGCACGTCGTTTTTTTCCAAGAAGGATCTCGACGCCCACTTGCAGCAGGTGGAGGAAGCGAAGAAGCGCGACCATCGCGTGCTAGGCCAGCAACTCGATCTTTTTTCCATCCAGGAACTGGCCGGGCCGGGGCTGATTTTCTGGCATCCCAAGGGCGGCATCATCCGCAAACAGATGGAAGACTGGATGCGCGAGGAGTACTTGAAGCGCGGCTATTCCCTGGTTTACACGCCGCATGTGGCGCGCAGGCAGCTGTTCTATACCTCGGGACACGAGGGCTATTACGCGCAGAACATGTTCGACGCCATGGAGCTCGACGATGCCGAATACCGGCTGAAGCCGATGAATTGTCCCGGCCACATTTTGATTTACAAAGATTCGCTGAAGTCGTATCGCGATTTGCCGGTGCGGCTGGGCGAGCTGGGGACGGTTTATCGCTATGAGCGCTCGGGAGTGATGCACGGACTGCTGCGCGTGCGCGGGTTCACGCAGGATGACTCCCACATTTTCTGCACGCCGGAGCAGGTCGAAGGCGAGATTACCGGCTGTCTCGACTTTGCTCTGGATGTGCTGAAGGATTTTGGCTTCGACAAGTACCAGACCGAACTTTCGACGTGGAATCCTGACGACCGGAAGAATTTTGTGGGCAGCGAAGAGCAATGGATCCACGCCACCGAATCGCTCGAGAAGGTGCTGAAGGGGCGGAAGATCGAGTACAAGACCATGCCGGGCGAGGCGGCGTTTTACGGGCCTAAGATTGACATCAAGCTGGTGGATGCCATTGGGCGGTTGTGGCAGCTCTCGACCGTGCAGGTCGACTTCAACCTGCCGCAGCGGTTCGGCCTGGAGTATGTGGCGGAAGATGGTTCGCGCAAACAGCCCGTGATGGTGCATCGCGCGCTGTTCGGATCGATCGAGCGATTCTTCGGAGTGCTGATCGAGCATTACGCAGGCGCGTTCCCGGTGTGGCTCTCGCCGGTGCAAGTGGCGATGATCCCCATCAGCGAGCGGCATGCGGAGTATGCGAACAAAGTTGCAGACCAACTCAAGGCCATCGGCGTGCGCGTCGAGGTGGATGCGCGCAACGAGAAGATGAATGCGAAGATCCGCGAGCATGCCATGCAGAAAGTGCCATTCCTGCTGGTGGTCGGTGATAAAGAGGCGGAGGCTGGGAAGGTGAACGTGCGCACGCGCGGCAAAGAGAAGACCGAGGACATGGCGGCGATTCAGTTTGTGGACGGGATCAGGTACCTTATCGCGACGAAGAGCTCGGGGCTAGAGATTCCCGGGAAGCTTCCTGCAGCGCAGATGGACCCAAGGTCCCCTAGTAAGACTGAACGCGCAGGCTAGCCCTGCGTGCGGCCCGGGCGGGCGCCAGTTCGCCCACCCACCTATAGGTTCGTCCCACTTTGGGTCTCTGAGCCTACAAGAGCCTATTTCCCCCCGAGGAATGTGCCTCACAAACAATAGAATTATGTCCGGAGGGTTGTATGCACGCATACTCGTGGCGCTTTGCGCCCTGCAAAAATCAGAAGTGCGGTCGCCGCATCTGGCTGCCCTTTTCCGAGATATTGGGCACAAACGTACTCCCGCCTGGGACGCCTCGGAATGAGAACATCCAAATTTTTGCGTGTCCCGACTGCGGATACGCGGCGGACTACAAAGCAACGGCCAACCCGCCGGACTACCAGTCCGACTGTTTCCCCCAAGACGACCCGTATCGACGGGACGCACTGTTTCTCGAGACGGTGGAGTTTCCCTGCGAGGCGTGTGGATGTCAGGTGCGAATTCACACGCCATCAGAGCCAGCGGCGAAGCTCGGCGAGCTGAGGACGCGCGCCGAGAACTTTAAGCTCGCCGCGCTTTGTCCGAACGGGCACGGCTTGGTGAAAATGCCTGATGAATTCAGAGTCAACCGGTACACACACGGATGAACAGAGCGCAGCGGCTTGTTCTGGCGCTCTATTGTCTGCCCTGACATACTGCGTCATCTGGATTCCCTGGCGCGTTCAAGTTTGCCCTCCCGCCGGTCGATACGAACGCGCTGGCTACGGATGGTTGTGGGCAGGACCATATCGAGCGCCGACCATCTCATACAACCCGCCTCAGAAAGTGGCCCCAGGCTTCGAGGTTGCTGGTGAGGAGGAGCCTGAGCCCCGGTCCCCCTCCGTGGCTGCGGTTCCTGACATTCAGTTGATCCTGCTGCGCACAGTGGCCGTCACATCGATCGCTGCCGCTGCACTGCTGCTTGTGAACATCACATCAGGAAAATCGGAGAGCTAGCCCCGTATCGCCTGCGGAGCTTCGTTCCCCAGGGCAGCTAAGGGGGGCCGTTCCCACATGAGCCGTGCTGTACCATGTTTTCGTGCATGAACTGGTGCAGCGCGTGTTGGCTCACATCCGGCGGGAAGAACTGCTGCGGGCTGGAGACCGGGTTGGAGTTGCGGTTTCGGGGGGGATCGATTCGGTTGCCCTCTTGCGTCTGCTGCTTGAACTGAAGAGTGAACTGGGCATCGTCGTTTCCGTTGTCCATTTCAATCACAAGCTGCGTGCGGCGGAGTCTGACTCCGACCAGGAGTTTGTCGAAACCTTGGCTCGTGAGCACGAGCTGGAATTTCACGCAGGCGACGGCGATGTGTCTCAACTCGCTACCGAGCAACATGCCGGTGTGGAGGCCGCCGCACGTGAGCTGCGTTACGGATTCTTTCGCTCACTTCTGTGCGCGGATCGCGATGCGGACGGCGGCTCCGAGATGGAACTCGACCCATCGCCGACGCACGTTTTGGACAAGATCGCCACCGGCCACACGCTCGACGACCAGGCCGAGACCGTGCTCATGCGGCTGATTCGCGGTACGGGAATGCGGGGGCTTGGCGGGATCTATCCCCGCATTATCGTGGAACGTGAGGACGGCGAAGGTCATGGAGAAATCGTCCGGCCGCTGCTGGGACTTCGGCGGCGCGAACTCGAACAGTATTTGGCGGAGACAAAACAGCCTTGGCGAGAGGATTCCTCCAATGCCGACTCCAAGTTCACACGCAATCGAGTGCGCAAGCTTGTACTTCCGCTGCTGGAACGCGAATTCAATCCCGCGGTAGTAGAGAGTTTTGCCGAACTGGCGGAGATCGCCCGCGACGAGCAAGATTACTGGGAGAACGAAATCTCAGGCTGGCTCGGGACGGTGGTGCAGTGGTCGCAACCCGAGTGGACGCGCGGGCTTCCAGGTTTCGATACCTCGCCGGCGCTGGTTCAAATCCAGCCCTCGGAGCCGAAGCCGCACGGTCCCGAACTATTAGCGCGCCTGGCGGATCCCGGTCCGGCGGTGATGAACGCTTCCATAAGCCGCCCCTGGTTGCTCACCGAGCCACGAGCTGTACAAAGAAGAGTACTGAAGGCGATCGGCGACCGGGCTGGCATTCCGCTGGAGTTCAAGCACATCGAAGAAATCCTGCGGTTCGCGGCCGAGGATGGTCCATCGCACAAAGAATTGTCGCTCCCCCTGGGCTGGAAAATTGTCCGTGAGCCCGAAGCCATGGTGTTCGTCACGCCTGACCTGCGCCGGAACGAGCGCGTGCCGGACTACGAATACCCGCTGCCCGTGCCCGGACGCGCTCTTGTGCCGGAGGCGGGGGGAGTAATCGAAGCGTTGCGCATTGCTCCGGGGGCGCAGTCTGCGGAGTATAATCCCGAGCAACTTCTTCGTGCAGATTTACTACCGCGGCAATTGATCGTGCGGAACTGGCGCTCGGGAGATCGCTTTTGGCCAGCTCACACTAAGTCGCCCAAGAAGGTGAAGGAACTGTTGCAGGAGCGGCATGTGGCGCAGCCGGGTCGCAGACTGTGGCCGGTCGCTGCCAGCGGAGACGAGATCGTGTGGATGCGCGGTTTTCCTGTCCCGGCCCGATTGAGCGCCAAGCGGCAGCGGGAAGCGATTCTGATCCGTGAAATGCCTTGGGCGGCCGACGAGGGTACCATCTAGAGACGTCCTGGGTGAGCGCGTTCGAATGGAAGTCTTATGGGCCACGGTAACATGCAGCTGCACGAGCTGTACGACCAGGAGGCACACCACTTAATGAACACACCGAAAGTCGAGCCACTTCGCCAGGTTATTGCGGCTGAGCAAATCCAGAAGCGGGTAAAGGAACTCGCGCGCCACATCTCGGACGACTACCAGGGACAAACCATCCAGGCACTGGCCGTTCTCGAGAACGCGTTCATGTTCATGGCTGACCTGGTGCGGGCGTTGGAAGTTCCCGTAGTGTGCCAGTTCATCAAACCCAAATACAGCAAACAGACCAGCAAGCAGGCGGGCAGCCACGAGATCATGGAAATTTTTTTCAGCCATGAGCCGGACATTCGCGGCCAGCATGTGTTGCTGGTCGAGGGCTTGGTACATTCGGGGGTGACCAGCGAGTTCCTGATGAACGACTTGCGCGCTCGTGGCGCCGCCTCCGTCAAGTTGGTGACGCTGTTGGACCGTCAGTCCGCCCGCCGTGTGGCTCTGCAGCCGGACTACTTCGGCTTCCTGGTCGATGATGTTTTCCTCGTGGGCTACGGCTTAGGCGCGGTGGAGCAAACGAACCGGAATATCCCTTATTTGGCTGCGGCCCCAGTTCCGCAGATGACCTAAGTCATGCAAACGTTAGCGCCCCTTTTTCCGAAGGAAAAGGTAGAATAAAGACCTAAGATAATTTCCCTATCCAAATTGGCCGAATGGCATCTAATTTAGTGGTAGGAGCATTGGGGTTTCGCGCTGTTGATCGGGCCCCGGTTTCTTGAGGAGTTTCTTGGTGAATTCGACTGTCAAAACTGTAGCTTTCTGGCTGGTGATTGGTTTGTCTGCGCTTCTGTTGTGGGAGGTTATTCAACAGGGCCGTGGCGCGCAGAAAGACAAAGAAGTTAATTTTTCTCAGTTCCTGAGTGACGTGGATCAGGCAAAAGTGCGGGATGTCCTCGTCGACGGCATGCAGTTGCACGGGAAATATACTGACGGCTCCGCCTTCCATACCACGGTTCCGGCGAATTATCCCGAGATGATCAAAGAGCTCAAAGACAAGGGTGTCTCCATGTCGTTCCGGGACGCCAACAGCGGTAGCTGGCCGTTGCAGTTGTTGGGCACCTGGGCGCCACTGATTTTGCTGGGCGCGCTGTGGTTCTTCATGATCCGGCAGATGCAGACCGGCGGCAACAAGGCGCTGTCGTTCGGCAAGAGCCGGGCGCGGCTGCTTTCCATGCAGCAAAAGAAAGTCACGTTCAAGGACGTAGCCGGCGTGGAAGAAGCCAAGGAAGAACTACGCGAGATTATCGAATTCCTGCGCGAAGCGCAGAAGTTCCAGAAACTTGGCGGCAGGATTCCCAAGGGCGTGTTGCTGGTTGGGCCTCCGGGAACCGGCAAAACACTTTTGGCTCGCGCCGTCGCTGGCGAAGCCAACGTTCCTTTCTTTTCGATCTCGGGATCGGACTTCGTGGAAATGTTTGTGGGCGTCGGCGCCAGCCGCGTGCGCGATTTATTCGAGCAGGGCAAAAAGAACGCACCCTGCATCATCTTCATCGACGAGATTGACGCCGTGGGACGCCATCGTGGTGCGGGCCTGGGCGGTGGTCACGACGAGCGCGAGCAGACCCTGAATCAGCTACTGGTGGAAATGGACGGCTTCGAATCGAATGAAGGCGTCATTCTTATGGCAGCCACGAACCGGCCCGATGTGCTCGACCCAGCGCTCCTGCGGCCGGGGCGATTTGACCGGCGCGTGGTAGTGAGCCGTCCCGATGTGCGCGGGCGGGAAGAAATCCTGCGCGTGCATACCCGAAAGATTCCCCTGGCGGAAGACGTTGAGGCTCTCGGTGCTGGCGCGCGGCACTCCGGGATTTTCCGGAGCGGACCTGGCCAACATGGTGAACGAAGCTGCCCTGGCGGCGGCTCGGCAGAACCGCAAGGCCGTGCTGATGTTCGATTTCGAAGTCGCCAAGGACAAAGTCCTGATGGGCGTGGAACGCAAATCGCTGATCCTTTCCGACGAGGAAAAGAAGGTTACGGCGTACCACGAGGCAGGGCATGCATTGGTCGCGGCGAAACTGCCGGGCTCTGATCCGGTGCACAAAGTCACGATTATTCCGCGCGGCATGGCGCTGGGCGTGACCATGCAGTTGCCCATCGACGACCGGCACAACTACACGCGAGAATATTTGAAAACCGACTTGGCGATCCTGATGGGCGGGCGGTTGGCCGAGGAGTTGTTCCTCAATCAGATGAGCACGGGCGCGGGCAACGACATCGAACGGGCCACGGAAATGGCGCGCAAAATGGTCTGCGAGTGGGGCATGAGCGATCTTGGCCCGTTGACTTTCGGCAAGAAAGAAGAGCAGATCTTCCTGGGCCGCGAGATCAGCCAGCACCGCGATTACAGCGAAGACACCGCCATAAAGATTGACGGGGAGGTCCGCAAGCTGGTGAACCAGGGATATGAAACGGCGAAGAACATTCTGGAAGGGAACCGCGACACGCTGCAGAAGATTGCGGCGGCTTTGCTGGAGCGGGAAGTGCTGGATGCATCCGAAGTATTGCTACTGGTTGACGGCAAGGAACTGCCTCCCATGAAGTCGCCTTCCAAGCCCGATGATGGTGTGCAGCAGGTGTTGAAGCCGGAGCCGGGACGGGGAATCGTGAAGGGCGGAGAGAGTCCGGCGCGAGCGTAAAAACCAGTTCTTCGTACTCAGTAGTCAGTTCTCAGTTAAGGGCGGCCTGGCGGCCGCTCTTAGTTTTTGCGCGGGAATTATCCGTTCACGATTTTCATCATGTGTTCGGGATAGCGCTCGCCCGCGGCGGCGCCGGTGGGGAAGATTTCCTCGATGCGGCGCAGATCCTCCGCGCTCAGCTTCACATCGATTGCGGCTGCATTCTCTTCCAGATACTTGCGGCGCTTGGTGCCGGGGATGGGGACAATGTTCTTATCCTGAGCGAGCACCCACGCCAGCGCCAACTGGGAGGGCTTGCAGCCTTTTTCCGTCGCGATTTCCTCGACCCGGCGCACGAGGTCGAGATTCTTCTGGAAGTTTTCCCCTTGAAAGCGGGGAGAGAACCGGCGGAAGTCGTCTTCCGGAAGATCCTCGAACCGCCGGAATTGCCCGGTGAGAAAGCCGCGTCCGAGCGGACTGTAAGCGACGAAGCCAACGCCGAGTTCGCGGCAGGTGGCGAGGATCTCATGCTCGGGTTCACGGCTCCACAGCGAGTATTCGGTCTGCAACGCCGTAACTGGATGAACCTTCACGGCGCGGCGGAGCGTCTGCGGTGAGGCCTCGGAAAGTCCGATGTGGCGGATTTTTCCTTCCTGCACCAACTGCGCCAGCGCACCGACGGTTTCCTCGATCGGCGTGGCAGGATCGACGCGATGCTGGTAATAAATGTCGATCGTCTCAACGCTCAAGCGCTTCAAACTTCCTTCGCACGAGCGGCGGACGTAGTCCGGCTTCCCATTCACCCCGCGAACGTTAGGATTCTTCGGATCACGAACGATTCCAAATTTCGTGGCCAGCACGATCTGGTCGCGCTTGCCTTTGATTGCGCGGCCGACCAGTTCTTCGTTCTTGTACGGCCCGTACACGTCCGCAGTATCGAGAAAATTGATGCCGAGTTCCAGGGCGCAATGAATGGTGGCGATGGATTCGGCGTCATCGCGTGGACCATAGAACTCCGACATGCCCATGCAGCCGAGGCCAAGGGCTGAGACCTTTAGGCCGCTGCGTCCAAGTTCGCGAAATTGCATGATAGCTCCCTGCAAAAGGCAATATTAAGGCAATATTAGCGGATACTGCTCCACCATTCTAAGAGATGCGCCGATCCCGGCCTTCGATGGCAGGAATTCGTGAGTCGCGTGATGCGGCCGCGCATCATTGCTCTACTGAAGTTATTTCTTTGACCGGTGGAATCCATGAGCCAAGTGCCGATGTGGTTTGAGCGCAAGTTTGAGTTTTCGTTCCCAGTGGAACTGCATCCGAACCTATGCGCCCGTCTGCGCGGCACTCCCGCCAGACTTGAAGAAGCGCTTCGCGGCCGATCCCACGAAATCTTGGTCAGGAAGCCGCAACGAAAGTGGTCGGCTCAGGAACACACCGGCCACTTGCTTGACCTCGAACCGCTGTGGCTGGCGCGGGTGGACGACTATGTGGCAGCCAGGAACCAACTCACGGTCGCCGATCTGCAGAACCGAAAAACCGACGAGGCCAACCACAACGCGCGCTCGCTGGAACGGATTCTGGCGGAGTTCCGCAACGCAAGAGCAAAACTGCTGAAGCGCGTGGATGAACTGGATACATCATTATTTATCCAAGCCATTCCCCACCCGCGCCTGAAGACGCCAATGCGGCTGGTCGACCATTTGTATTTTGTGGCCGAACACGACGACCACCATCTGGCACGAATCTGGGAACTACTCAACGTCACTCGGTAGTGCTGCACCGGGCGGTCAGTTTGACCGTGATCAGAGGTTTGGTGCGGGCCAGGACTTCACCGATTTCTACCGCGGATATTCCCGCAGAGTTAAGGGACCGCGTGAGCTGCGCGGAGTCTTGGGATGCGGCGGAAATCAGCAGGCCGCCCGCGGTCTGAGGATCGAAGAGAAGCGCCCGCAAGTCATTGGGGACTCCAGGGTCGTAATCGACCATGCATTCGGCGAAGTCACGGTTGTTGTTAAGGCCGCCGGGAATGTAGCCCGCGCGCACGCATTCGAGCGCGCCCGGAAGCACCGGAATGCTGCCCGCGTGCAAACGGAAAGATACGTCTGAGGCCAGCGCCATTTCGCGGGCGTGGCCGATCAAGCCAAAGCCGGTTACGTCGGTCATGGCGTGAATGAGGAACTCCCCCTGCTGAATTACTTCCGCGGCTTGCTTGTTCAGGGTAGTCATCGACTGAACGGCGGCATCGATCCACGCTGGCTCGGCCTTGCCTTTCTTGATTGCCGTAGAAATCACGCCTGTGCCCAGCGCTTTGGTAAAAACGAGAGCATCCCCGGGCCTGGCTCCGCTATTGGCAAGAACTTTCTTGGGATGAACGAGCCCGGTAACCGCGTATCCGAACTTGGTTTCTTCGTCGCGAATGCTGTGGCCGCCGATCACCGTGCATTCCGCTTCAATCATTTTGGAAAGTCCGCCGGCCAAAATGCGCTCCAGAATCTCAAGATCAGCTTTGTCGGGAAAGCACACCAGCGCGAGCGAGGTCAACGGCCGGCCGCCCATGGCGTAGACGTCGCTGAGAGCATTGGTGGCGGCAATCTGGCCGAAGATATAAGGGTCGTCGACGACGGGAGTGAAGAAATCGACAGTCTGAACCAGCGCCTGATCGGGCGCGATTTGATACACTCCGGCGTCGTCGGCGTGGTCGAAACCGACCAGAACGTTCGGGTCGTGTTGCCGGGCTAATTTCCCAAGCACCGTGTCCAGCGCCGCTGGACTCAGCTTGGACGCTCAACCCGCGGCTTTTACCGACTCGGTCAGGCGGAATGTTTTCGCATCGGCCATGGAGTCATTGTACCGAGTTGCGAGTACCGTGTACCGAGTTGCGAGTCGACTGCGGAGAATGAAGTGGAGAGAATGCAGGTGATGCGCGGTTACTTCCCCGCAACGTCGGTGACCCGGATGTCGGGATACTGATGGTTCCACTGGGCGGAGATGCTTTCGAAGGTTAGCCGAAAAGTTGTGGATTGACCGGGGCCGAGAGGCGAGACGCTGAAATCCACTGCTTCCGGATACGGGCCGGTGGTTTTCAACACCTGCATCGGAATGTCTTCGCGCTGGGCGAGTTGTCCCAAGTCGTCTTTGAATAGGACTTCGACCACGACGTGCGTGACGGTCTTGCCGCCTGCATTTGTGACGGTTCCGTCGACATAGCTGACTGTTGCTCCGACGAAGTTCTCGGCGGCGCTCATTTTGAAATCGGAGAGCTTGAGGCTGGCGGCGTAGGGAGGCGGTCCGGACGCGGTCTTGGGCTGACTGCGGAGCAAATACGCAGCAATGATCGCGATGACGATAACGACTACGACGGCGAAGGCGATGGTGCGCCGGCTGGAATCGCGCTCTTTGGCTACCGGAGTTGGCTGGATCAGGCCGCCCATGCAAGTCGATTGTACTCTGGACTGTCAGTTGCCGGTCTTGAAGAACGCGGCGAGGAATAGCACGCCGAACAGCAGGTCAATGCCGCCAAGCGCCAGATCTTGCGGGTGCAGGCGATTCTGCAGATAGAGCACGAGCAGAGTAGTACCGTAGCCAAATTTCTCGAGTACGGAGGGAATCATCATCGGGCGAAGGCGCACCGGGTCCCATGCAATCACGATGAACGCGACCTGAAAGGCCAAGCCCACGCTGACGAAGCCGTAATAAAACGCGGGGTGAGTGATCGGCGGTGGATCCTGACGGCCGATCAGATCGAACATGAAATACAGCGGCGTGAGCACCAACACGCCCCAGATGCCGGCGATCCAGAATAAGATCTTGGCGAATTTCATGAGCGATTATTCGCCGCCCACGGTGAGGCCGTCAATGCGCAGCGTCGGCGAGGCCACGGCGCCGCGGAACTCAAGATCGTTTGCGATCTCGGAGATGTTGAAGAAGATTTCTTTCAGGTTTCCAGCTACCGTGATTTCTTCGACCGGGTAGGCGAATTCTCCGCCGGAGATCCACAGGCCGGAGGCACCGCGGGAATAATCGCCTGTTACCAGGTTCGCGCCGTGGCCGAGGAACTCGGTCACGTAGAGGCCTTCCTTAATTTCAGAAATCAATTGCTTGGGCGTTCTGGTTCCGGGCTGCAGAAAATAGTTGCCCGGTCCGATGCCCGGCGTGCCCGCAAGTCCGCGGGAAGCGTTGCCGCTGGTCGCGAGCCCCAGTTTCTTCGCCGTGTACGTATTCAACAGATACGAGTTGAGAACACCATTCTCAATGACTACCGTCCGGCGCGTAGGCACTCCTTCACCATCGAATGGGGTGGTGCCGAAGCCGCCGGGGATGGTGCCGTCGTCGATGATGGTGACGTTGTCGCCGGCAATTTTCTGTCCCAACTTGCCTGCTAGAAACGACGCGCCGCGGTAGACGGAATCGCCGTTCACGCCTTCGAAGATGTGCTCGAGGATTGACGTGGCCACCATGGGATCGAAGATGATCGGCACTTGCGCGGTCTTCGCTTTGCGCGCGCCCAAGCGGCGCAGGGTGCGCTCGGCCGCGACCTTGCCGACCTGCTCGGGTGATTCGAGCTTTGTCAGCGTGCGCGCGACAGAAAACCAGTAGTCGCGCTGCATGGCGCCGTCCTCGGTTTGCGCGATGGGAACGGCGGAGACGGAACAATACGACCGGCGGTATTCGCCGACGAAGCCATGCGAGTTGGCCAGAACTTTGTGGCCGGTGGCGGCGTCGAACGATCCGCCTTCAGAATTCTTGATGCGCGGATCGAAATCGAGCGCGGCTTTTTCGGCGCGGCGGGCGTAATCGATGCGATCGGGACCAGGCAGCGAATAAACGTCTTCGTGATAGAGATCGAGGTCGCCGGTGAGCGCGCCGAGCTGCGACGCTTCAGGGATTCCGCCGAACGGGTCTTCCGATGTGATCTTCGAAAGCTCCAGCGCGGACTTCACCATGCGGTCGAGGCTTTCGCGGGAGAAATCGCTCGAGTACGTGCTGGCTGCACGCTGACCGGAGAAGACGCGCACGCCGATGGATCGCGATCCGGATTCTTTGAGGGTTTCGATCTGGCCGAGGCGGACGAGCGTGGAGAACTCGTCCCCTTCGCGCACTACGCATTCGGCGGAAGTGGCGCCGCCGTTCATGGCGCGGCGGACAATGTCCTGGGCGAGGTCGCGGAGGTCAGTTTCTAGTATGGGGCTGGCTCGTAATTCGGTTGAGGGCATAAAGTCTTAATTCATCTTATCGCAAATAAAATGCCTTGTTTCCCCACGACTGCGTTCGCTTTCGATCCGAGCCGGAAAAGGGGTTCAGATCTCTATTGCTTGTAATGTATTTATGCATTACAATTACTTGACAAGGACATGCCATGACCACCTTGACTGTGACTGCGCGAGGGCAAGTTACATTTCGGAAGAAGGTATTACAACATCTCGGTATCAAGCCCGGGGAAAAGATTGCGTTGGATCTGCTCCCCGATGGCCGAGGCCTGCTCCGGGCGGCACGCCCGACGGGAAGGATCCAGGATTTCTTTGGTGTGCTTGCGGGCAAGACGAAGAAGGTGGCAACCATCGAAGAGATGAATGACGCCTCGGCTCGCGGCTGGGCGGGCAAGAAATGACGGGCAAAAAGTGAAAATCGCGGTGGACACGAATGTTCTGGTGCGGGCGGCTGTACGTGACGACCTCGAGCAGGCCGACGCCGCGACCAAACTGATGGCCCGGGCAAAATTGGTCGGCATCGCAGTGCCTTCCTTGTGCGAGTTTGTTTGGGTTCTGCGTAGCGTTTATCGCTTTCAGTCATCGCATATAGCCAAGGCAATTCGTACCTTGCTTGCAGCGGAAAATGTGGAAACGAACAGACCGGCAATTGACGCTGGCCTAGCCGTACTCGACGCGGGCGGGGATTTTGCCGACGGCGTAATTGCCTATGAGGGGAAGTGGTTGGGGGCGGAGATGTTTGTTTCGTTCGATAAGAAAGCGGTGGAGATGCTCACGGCGCAGGGGCAAGCGGCGCGGGTTTTATAGCCCGGGCAGTAGCAGGATGGAGTCATTCTCCAAAAAACTGGAGAACTTCGCGGTCGATGGACGTGTTCGTTCCCCAAAGATCTTTTCTCATTGAGACAGCTGCCTTGATGTACCGGTTGTGGGCTGGCTGAGCGATGAATTCCGTCAGAGATCGGATAACGTCGTCGCTTGCGAAGAGGAAGCTGTTGAGCATTTCGGTTCGAAGTTCTTTCATTACATCGTCGATGTTTCTCAAATCCGGTCGATGTTCCTTGATCTGTAATAGGTCTCCGGGATCGAGTAGTGTCAGCATGAGTAGATTGATTGTCTTATATCGTCTTTCCTTCAGGTCGTGTTCCAGTCCCCGCACCTCTTTTTGGTGCTCAAAACGATGTTGAAAGAACGCAACCAATAGACCGCTGACGCCAAGGGCTGTAAGCATCGAAACAACCGCAGATAGAATCGTCACCACGGACGCACTCATTGATTGCCTCCCGCTATAGTGTGTCCAATTCCCAGGGTTTCTCCGTGACTCCGTGGTGAGTCAGATCTTACTGCATGAATCCGCCTGGATCTTTCTTAGCGGTGCCGCCTACGGTTAGCCGATCGATCTTGATGGTCGGAATGCCCACGCCTACGGGGACGGATTGTCCGTCTTTGCCGCAGGTGCCGACGCCTTCGTCGAGTTTCAAATCGTTGCCCACCATCGAGACTCGCGTCAGCACGTCGGGGCCGTTGCCAATCAGCGTCGCGCCTTTGATGGGGGCGGTGATCTGGCCGTCTTCGATCATGTAGGCTTCGGAGGCTCCGAAGACGAACTTGCCGTTGGTGATGTCAACCTGGCCTCCGCCGAAATTGACCGCATAAATGCCGCGCTTCACAGAGCGAATAATGTCTTCGGGATTGTCCTGGCCCGCGAGCATGTAGGTGTTCGTCATGCGCGGCATGGGGATGTGCTCGTAACTCTCGCGGCGTCCGTTGCCGGTGTCGGCGATGCCCATCAGGCGCGCCGAGAGCTTGTCGCTCAGGTAGCCCTTCAGGATTCCTTTTTCAATCAGCACGGTTTCCTGCGTGGGCGCGCCTTCATCATCTACATTTAAAGATCCGCGACGCCACGGCATGGTGCCGTTGTCGATGACGGTGCATTTCTCGCTGGCCACGCGCTTACCGATCAGACCGGCGAAGGCGGAAGTCTTCTTGCGGTTGAAATCGGCTTCCAGCCCGTGTCCGACCGCTTCATGCAGCAGGACGCCGGGCCATCCGGGGCCGAGCACCACTTCCATATCGCCTGCGGGAGCTTCACGGGCGTCGAGTTGGAGGATTGCCTGCCTGGCTGCCTCTTTCGCGAAGAACTCGGGATTCTTGTCTCCGAAGAAGAAGTCCAGAGCCACGCGCCCCCCGCCGCCCGAACTGCCGCGAGCCGAGTTGCCTTCTGTCTTCGTTTTTGCGATGCAGGAAACGTTCATGCGCGCGAGCGGCTGGGAGTCTTCGGCGAAGGTTCCGTCGGAACCGACAACGAGAATATTCCGCAACTCATCGGAGTAGCTGGCGCGAACCTCCTGAATGCGCGGATCGTAGGCGCGCGCAGCTTTATCGGCCCGCAGCACCAGTTCCACCTTAGCCGTGATTTCGGCATCGACCGAGGGCAAAGTCACGGGATACAGACTGCGAGCCGCGGTCTGCTGAAAGCCAGCCACCGGAGTCTTAGCCGGAGCACTGGCGATCAATGCCGCAGTGCGCGCCGCATGCAGAATGCGGCTAGCGGAAAGATCGTCAGTGTAGGCGTATCCGGTGCGCTCGCCGGAAACCACGCGCACGCCGCAGCCGGCGGAAATACCCTGCGAAGCCGACTTCACCATGGACTCATCCACCATCAGCGAGGTGGATGAAAGATATTCAAAATAAAGGTCGGCATAGTCACCTCCAGCGGACAGAGCGGCTGCGAGGTAACGTTCGAGATCGCTTTCCGTGACCCCGTAGTGGTCGAAAAAGAAGCGTCGCTTGTCCAAGAGAGATTGTTTGTCCAAACCCTTGCCCACGAAAATTAGATGCTGCCGTGCTGCTCGCGGACTCAGTTGAGCGGATGGGTTCATTATCACACATGCGGACGGGGCGGGGCGGGTGCACATCCACAGCGCAAGCGTAACGATGGTCACATGTCACAGACGGCCGATCGGTTCGCACCGGACAATTAGAAACGGTCAAAGTCCAATGCCCACATTGACGCCGCAAGCTCTAACTCGTACCGTGCAGGATTTTCTCAGCGAATCCGCAGGCGCGGTGGTGCTGGAAAACGGCGCTGTCGCCTTTGACCTGGCGCAATCCAAGTATTCGATTTCCGCCGAGTACAACCGCTGCCTGCTTCATCTGTGGTCGCAGGAGCGCAACGCCGTTCGCCGCGTGCTGGAGGCGGAAGTCAAGAATGGCACGCTGCGGCTCGCCGTGCAGCGGCTGGGGCAGGCGCGCCCGTCGAAGCTGGAAATATGCCGTGAACGCGATCGGCGCTCTCCAACCGCCCGGCGCGTGGCGCGAGCCGCGTATGAGCAAAAGCTGCGGAGAACTCTGGACCGGCACTTTCCCGAGTTCAAGGTCGTAAGGCTCACCAGCGGTGTGGACCTGGAAAAATCCTTTGGACCGGTTTATGCCCGAGGCTTGGTGCGGCGCGGACGGTCCGCCTTTGCGTTGCTTGGGGTAAACGCGCAGGAGACGCAGTCGTCCATTGACGCGGCGCTCACTTTCGGGATTCTGTGGCTGGATGTTTGCCGCCAATCGCAACCCACGAACGTGCTAGTGGAGGGGCTCAAGCTGTTTGTGCCGACTGGAACTTCGGCGCTGGCGCGGGAGCGAATGGCAAACCTCAACCGTGACGCCGCCAAGTGGTCTTTGTTTGAGCTGGACGAACGGCACGATGCGCTGGTGGAAGTCAACTGCTCCGATCGCGGCAATGTATCCACGCGGCTGATACATGCCGCCGACGGCGAGGCGGCTAGAGAGCGCTTCAAAGGCTCGGTTGCGCAAGTGCGGGAAGTTCTGCCGAACTGCGAAGTTGCCGCGCTGTCGGCGGCGGAGATTGTTTTCCGCTGGCGCGGCTTGGAGTTCGCCCGGGCGCGGTTGGCGGGCATCCCGGGATCGTTTGACAGAGCGGAGGAGATTGCGTTTGGCGTGGGCCAAGAGGAGCGAATTCTTGACGAGCGTAACGAACCCGAGTTCGCCGATCTGGCGGCTTGTTTGCGCGACACTCGCCATCCTTACGGACCGCGTCAACATCCCTTGTGGCGCCTGCGTCCGGAGAGATGGCTGGAATCGTTGGTGGTAGGCGACGTGAGCGTCGTCGATGACAGATTGCAGCCTGCGTGCCAATATTCGCAGGTTCCGGCATTCTCGGCCTCGGACCGCGCCATAATCGATGTGCTCACCGCCACGCACGCGGGACGGCTGGCGGTTGTGGAACTCAAGGCCGACGAAGACATCCATCTGCCCCTGCAAGGGCTGGACTACTGGTCGCGCGTGGAATGGCACCACGCGCGCGGCGAATTTCCTCGCTTCGGATACTTCGAAGGCCGCGAGCTGTCGGCGGAAAAACCTCTGCTGTTTCTAGTGGCTCCGGCGTTCCATGTGCATCCGGCGACGGATACTCTGCTGCGCTACCTTTCCCCCGAGATCGAGTGGGAGTTCGTGGGCATTGACGAGCGCTGGCGGGAGGGAGTGAAAGTCGTGTTCCGAAAACGGCCTGATCGAAGCACAATACGTGGATCCGAATTACTCAACCGTGCTGCCAGTTGAGCTTGGCGGCGCGCCCAGCCCCTTTTCCGATCCACACAAAAAGGCCCGGACTCGAAAGTCCGGGCCTTTTGCCGTTCAGGGCGGGCAAATGCCCGACACCGCTATTTCTCGGCGACGAGGGCGTTGATCAGCCCTTGGCCGTTGGGGCTGCCCCATCCGGTTACCAGATCGTAGCCAGTCACAGCGGAATAGCTGCTGGACTTGCCGCTGGTGATGTCGTGGAAGTCCGTATCGTAGCTCGAACTCACACCAAACGAATAGAGATAGGGGTTGATGAAGCCGAGAGTCGAGTATCCGTCGGCCACCAGTTGCTGGTTCACTAGGGCGATGTAGCCAGCCCACATCGGGGTAGCGAAGCTGGTTCCACCGTATTCGTTGGCCGTGCAGGTGGTCTGGTCGGCGCAGACGTAGAAGGTGAAGTTTGCGTTGGCCGAGACATCCGGGCCGTTGCGATACGTGGTCGAGCCCTTGTTGCTGGAGTTGATCACGCCCGCGAGCTGTTGCCACGAGGGAATCGCGATCTTATCTGGCGAGATGCCGCCGCCGCTATCCACCCAGGCTGTTTCCGAACTCCAGGGGCCACCGGCGCTGGCGGTCGTCAGGTCCGTGCCGCCAACGGAGACGACGTAGGCAGCGTCCGAAGGCCAAGCGTTTACTCTCCTCGACCAAGTAGAATCGTCGCCCGAAGCCGCAAAGAAGTTCTGGCCCTGAGTGGCCATCTTCTCGAAGTACGGATTGAGCGTGCTCGGATCGGCCGGCGTCCAGGTCCACGAGCAGCCGATTGTCGTGGGCAGCGGGCTGTGTGTGGTCATGGCGCTGATAATGGCAGTGTCGGTCGAACCGATGTACATCACCAGGCTGGCCAGCCCCGGAGCCATGCCGATAGCCTGGGTCATGTCCAGAGTCTGCTCGGTGTCGTCGCAACCGCTCTTATAGACGCAGCTGGTGCTGGTGCCGTCGGTGGACAACAGGGTGATCGGCACGCTGTTGGTCTGCTTCACGTTGGTGTAGTAGGTGGTCAGGTCGGCCAGATCGGTGCCGTAATATTCCAACAACCCGAGGTTCTGGCCGGCGCCCGTCAGGGCCGTGCCGCCATAGTAGGCCGCGCGCATATCGCTGCCCAGGAAGGAAGCCGAGGGGCCGGAGCCGGTGGTGGCTTGGCTGATCGAATCCGGATCGATTCCGTGCGCCTTGGCGTAATCACTCTTCTTGACGTACATCGGATGCGGGATGGAGTAGTTGTCCAGCCCCGAGACGTGCCATAGCTGGAACGGGAGGTCCACCGTGGGCTCGCGGTCCGGAGCATAGAATGTACGGCCTTCCGTGGGGTGCTGGTAGACACCCATGGTCACATGGAAAGCTGCCTCGATGCCCGAGACTGGCCCTTTGACCTGCACTTCCATGCCGTCGCGCGAGCCGCCGACGACCGCCAGACCGTGATCCTGAACGTACTGCACGAGCGCGTCATAGTCCTGCCGCGTAGGACCGAACCTCTCGGTGAACTCGGCCGGGGTCAGGTAGTGCCTATAGTCGAGGCTGTCGGGGTTGTACAACTCGGCCAGGAAGTGGTCCAGGCCGGCCTGATCGCGCAGCGGTAGAACGACATCCAGCCGCATGATTTGGGTGGCGGGAAGGTGCCCGAGCCGCGTTGCCTGCCCATTGAGAGTTACTTCACGCACATGGCGCGTCAACAGGGACCGGGTCTCCGCGTGGCAAAGAGAATTCACCCCCAATGCCATCGCGACGATAGTCAGCAGCAATACACTTAATCTTCGCATCACGATTTCTCCTTGAATGAGCCGAAATTTTCGGGGTTCAGCTTTTGGCCGGCTGTTAACCTGGAATTTCCGATCTGGCCTGACTTGACGGCTGCCCAGCCAGTCAACCGTTTAGCGCCCGGCTTTCGAGGTAACTCAGTCACGCCAGGCGATTCGCGGATGCTAGCGCAGGCCACAGGAATTACTTGCCTCTGTGACTTAAAATCGGAATTTCCTTGGTGACAGCCAAGAAAGACTATCACCGAACCAAGTAAGCGTTACGGCCGTCACGAAAATTTACGAAATTAGAACAAGGGGATGCAATATCCAACCACCTTGTAGTATTCCTCTTCACACTTAGTCTTTACCTTCAGCATGCGCGGTGCTCAACTTACTAACTCGCCGCAGTCATTAATGAAGCACGTTTGACCGCACTCCGTCCGGAATCTCTTTTCCACAGCGTGGACATTCTGGCCTGTGCGCCGTAGCAGGTGTCCTCTTCCCATCTTGGGATTCCGTTTTTCGTAACATTCCAAGAAAAAATAAAAAAAACGTTCGAAGCGCGCTAAGATTCAGCGGTTTTTGGTCGGGAAGCTGGCCAATCGATCAACAACGTTTTGGAAGTGCAAATCGGGATAACTACAAGGAGATAACATGCTTCGAAGGTTCAGTACTTTCTTGCCCAGAATCGTCGTGTTTGCATTGGCCGTGAATATCCTCTGCCATGCCCAGTCGCAGCTCCTAACGCGTCATGTTCGTGAAGCGGTTGTCAATGGGCAGGCTCAGTTGATCGGGCAACTCCCGGCAACCGAGACCCTGCGCTTCGACATTGTTCTGCCGCTGCGTGATCGCGCAGGGTTGCAAAACTTCGTGCAGGAAGTCCAGGATCCTGCAAGCGCCTCCTACCACCAGTTCCTCACACCGCAGGAGGTTACCGCGCGCTTCGGCCCCAGCCAGGCAAATTGGGACGCCCTGGTTGCGTTCGCAAAAGCGAGCGGCTTTGACATCGTCGGCGGAACCCGCGATGGCAGGGACCTGCAGCTCACCGGCACAGTGGCGAACATCGAGAAAGCCTTCCATGTGAACATGGGTCTCTACCGGGATCCCACCGAAGACCGCACATTCTTTGCCATCGACCGCGAGCCCACAGTGGACTTGCCCTTCCAGCTCTGGCACATCACCGGTTTGGATAACGATTCCAGACCACATCCGTTGTATGTGAAGAAGAGCGACTACGCAAAGGCCCACGGAATCGATCCGGACAAAGTCGTGTCGAATGCGACCACCGGCTCCGGCCCCTCGGCTTCCTTTTTAGGCAGCGACATGCGCGCGGCCTACTACGGCGGAACAGCGCTCACCGGCACCGGCCAGACTCTCGCCCTGTTCGAATTCCTCGGCACCGACTTGGCCGATTTGACCACCTACTACAATAACGTTGGGCAAACAAAACCTTACACTCCCACTCTTATTTCCACGGGCGGATACAGCACCAGCTGCACTGCGAGCAGCGGATGCGATGACACGGAACAGACCCTCGACATGACGCAGGCGATGGGCATGGCTCCTGGCACCACCATGCTCTATATGTACGTCTGCGGCAACGCCTCGACCATCAGCGATACCGACTGTATCAGCGCGATGGTTTCGACCACGGACGCTCCGTTATCGAAGCAGATCAGTTGCTCGTGGGGCTGGACACCGGCGGACCCCAGCACTCTGGACCCGTACTTTGAGCAGATGGCGGCGCAAGGCCAGAATTTCTTTGCCGCGTCGGGCGACAGTTCGGCTTGGTCTGCGTCGAATGAGGCTTGGCCCGCGGACGATGCGAATATTGTCTCGGTCGGCGGCACGGACCTGACAACCTCCAGCGCGGCTGGCCCCTGGGCATCGGAAACCGCCTGGGCAGATAGCGGCGGCGGCATCTCCCCGGATTCCATCCCGATCCCCTCCTGGCAGCAGCTCTCGGGCGTGATTACTTCGTCCAACCACGGATCCACGACCTTACGGAATGGCCCAGACGTGTCGGCCAACGCGAATTTTACCTTTTACGTCTGCGCCGACCAAACCACCTGTACGGCAAACGACTACGGCGGAACCAGCTTTGCGGCGCCCATGTGGGCGGGCTACCTAGCTCTGGCCAATGAACAGGCAGCCACCAACGGCACGTCGATCGGCTTTATTGATCCGATCATTTACCCCGATGCTCTCACCTCAAGCTATAGCACCCTTTTCCACGACATCACCAGCGGCAGTTGCGGCACCTATTCGGCAATAACCGGCTACGATCTGTGCACCGGCTGGGGCAGCCCGAACACGACCGGCCTGATCAACACCCTCGCTGGTTCTGCAACGCCGAGCTTTACGCTCTCTGCTTCGCCGAGTAGCGTGACGATTACGCAGGGCGGCGCCGGCGGCACCAGCACGATTACGGTGACCGACCTGGGCGGATTTTCCGGCAGCGTAAGCCTGGCTGCCTCTGGTCTGCCGACTGGCGTAACCGCAGTGTTCAGTCCGAACCCCACGAGCACAACCAGCACGCTCACCTTGACGGCCAGCGCCACGGCTACTACGGGAACGGCTACAGTGACCATCACTGGCACTTCCGGCAGCCTGAACGCGACCACCACGGTTTCGCTCACCGTGAATGCCGCAGGCACGCCGAACTTCACCGTCAGCGCGTCACCCTCTTCGCTGACCATAACGCAGGGCGGCAACGGAACCAGCACCATCACCGTTACCAGCCAGAACGGATTCAATTCTGCGACCACGCTGAGCGCCAGCGGATTGCCCAGTGGCGTAACGGCGGCGTTCTCGCCCAACCCGGTAACTCCGCCGGCGAACGGCACCGTGACCTCAACCCTCACGCTTACCGCTTCCGCCACGGCAACCACAGGAACCGCAACGGTGACGGTGACGGGAACCTCCGGCTCACTCAACCACAGCACGACGATAGCCCTGACAGTGAATTCTTCTTCGGGAGCGCAAACTGCGGTCTACAATTCCACGCTCAAGGCTCCGGAGTGCGCGACGGTTGGCACCTCGTGTGACTCGGGTCCATCTCTGCTGCTCGGGCGCGATCATATGTCGGGTGGCGCGGAACCCAATCAACCCAACACCATCAACAATTCCTGCTCCGACGGGACTTCCGGAACATTCCACTCCGACGAGTCCAACGACCGTATTGTGGTTGCTTCGACCAGCGGTGGCGCGCTAACGCATGCCACAACGGCGACGGTCACGGCAACGGTCTGGGCCTACAGCGGTTATACCTCTGACGCCCTCGACCTTTACTACACGGCCAACGCCAACAGCCCCTCGTGGGTTTTCATCAAGACGATTGTGCCCACGAAGGCCGGAGCGCAGAGCTTGTCTGCCACGTTTACGCTTCCCACGGGCAGCCTGCAGGCTGTTCGCGCGCAGTTCCGCTATCAGGGAAGAGCGTCCTCGTGTACGACAGGCTCTTACAACGATCACGACGACCTGATCTTTGCCGTGCAGTAATCGATGGCGTTCTGGACGTTCAATCAACCATTCGAGCCGGCTCCTTGCGGGCCGGCTTGATGTTTTTTTTGTGAACCGCAGCGCAGCGGCGGTCCCCTTTTTAGGCAGATGGCCCTCAGGAAATCGTTTTCCGAACGATCGTTCCGCAGAAGACCGGAGTCAGCCCGGCCAGACGCCCAGCAGTCGGCGCAGGTCGACGAACTGGCCCAGATGGTAGGCGTTGTGGTCGGCCACGAGCAAAGCCTCGCGCAGAATGGTCTGGCCGTCGCCCCACGGGATGCGGGCGTACAGATCCGTCTTGGGGTTTTGGACCAACTCCTGCATCGCCTTCAGATCCTTGCGGAATTGCTGAATGCTCTTGTTCCATGCGGCTGCACTTGGTGGAGTTTCAGTCTTGGGCCAGTAGCCCTTCGGCCACTCGGGAGACTTGTGTTTCGAATTGCGGCTGAATTCGAGAATGTCCCACTGCGCCAGCCGCAAGTGCTCCAGCAGCATCCAGGCCGAGTGCGGGAGTCCGTTCGGCCTCACCCCGCGCAAATTTTCTGGCATGTCTTTGACGACATCGTCAAACCTGGCGTGAGCCCCGCCGCCATTAAGCAGATAGACCACATGCTCCCGAAGCAGTTTATCCGGTGGTTCCTTGATCGCCATTGTGTCCTTCTTTCTTCTTTCAACCGGGAATTTCCGCTATTCCCACTCGACCCTGAGCCTGCGCAGCAGGATTTTCCTCCGGCCCCTCGCCTCGTAACACGCGGCCAATGCCACGCACGATGCGGCGCATGGGGAAGACGCCTTTATCGTCCGCAAGAAATATTTCGCCGATGCGGCGGCTACGATAGTACCAGCGGTTGAGCAGCGCAAGATGCTCCATAGTCTCGCCCGCGGAGGCCGATTTGGCCGGTTGAAATGTATCGAGAACCTGCTGCACTCGGGATTCCATCGACTGCGATTTTGTGTGCTCGCTGGTTTGGATCGAGAACGCTGCCGGGCCGCAGACCGCTCCGCCCTCGACGCGGAAAAAAGTGACCGAGTCCGCGAGATGGCAAGGTTGGACGATCAGTGCCGACAGGCGATCGAGGCGCCGGACGATTTCAGGAAGCTGGCTCAGCGTCGGCTTCAGTTTCTCCAGCCGGACGTGAATCGCGGCGGCCTCTTCAAATGCCAGGTTGGCCGAGGCGGCCTCGCGTTGCGCCGAAAACTCGCGGGCCAGCGATTCCCCTCCCGAGTCGAAGTAGGCTTGCACGCGCCCCACTTCGGCGGCGTATTCCGCGTCGCTGCAACCCTTAAAGCACGGCGCAAGGCACATCTTCATTTCGGAATAAATGCAGCCGGGAAACTGAGGGTCTGGATGCAGATCGTCCACGCAGCGCCGCATCTTAAAGAAGTCCAGCGAATCGTTCATAAACTTCTCGGCAGCCATGCGCGACGCAAACGGACCGTAATAAAGGTTTCGGCACTTGAGTTGTCCCAGCCGCGTGGTAATGGACGCCCGTGGATACTCATTTTCAAGATGCAGCTTTACCAGAGGCGCAAAGCGGAAGCGCAATCGGTTGGCGTAAGTCTTGGGAAAAGTGGATCGCAGGACTTTGTAGAGAACAAATCCAGATTCGAAGTCGGACCCAGTCGGCGCGTACTCGATCGAGCGGATACGGCTGCGCAGGTTCAGCTTCTTCGTCCGCTCTTCGACCGGCCCCAGCAGCCGTTGCAGCCGGCGGCGAAGATTGGCAGTTTTGCTGACGTAAGGCTCGGCCTGCGCGTCGTCGCCGCGCAGCAGGAACACGGCGGGCGCGGCTGGCACCGCGGAAAAAATTTCCACGTCGTGTTCAGGGGCGAACTCTAGGCGCTCAGTCAGCACGGATTCATTGTAAGCAAGTCCTTACCACAGAGTCCCAGAGACACAGAGAAAACAACCACGGCTTTAGTTCTCCGTGTCTCCGTGACTCGCGTGCCCTGATCCGTGAACCGGCAGGCTCACAGACCCCCGTGGAGCCCTCCAAAATGGTGGGCAAGCATTAGCGACATGATCAGGATGCCCGCCCCGAGGATGAGCACGTGCGGCGTCTTGCGCAGCTCGAAGCTGCCGACACGACAGACAAGCAGGTAGCCGACGGCAAGGTTGAGGAGGCCCCATAAGACATTGACCGTCGAGGAGGACAAGCCTACTCCTGGTGGTGATGCGAAGGGGCTCTGGAAGGCATGCCCCGAAATTCCATTGCCGAGATGAGGCAGGGCGTTCGCGAGGAATGCGCCCCCGAAGAAGTACGCCACATAATGGTACCAACGCATTGTTGCTCCCTCCTGATTGCAAAACTAATAGTAGCGGGCCTCACTGAAGACTTCGTCTCGCAGACGCGTGAAGGCTTACCGGAAGCTGGCGCTGCGGAACTTCTGGCGGAAGTCTTCCCCTTCCATCTTGATGATGCGGCACATTTCATGCAACCGCGAGCGCATGCGTTCTCCGATACGATCGCCCAGGCTCTCCGTGCGCGTGGCGGCTCGTGCGGCAGAAACCGTGCCATTGGTGCCGGCGGCCGGCTGATCCTCAAAGTTTGTCGTAATGATTGTTGTTCGGTTGTCGTTGTAGCGTGTGTTCAGGATTAAGCTCACCGTGTCCCACACCCATTCGGTCGGCTTCACCGCACCCAGTTCGTCGAGCACCAAAACGTCAGTTTCAAACACGGGACGAAGAACATCCAGTTCGGTGGTTTAAACCGTGGCGTTATACGAATTCTGGATTTCCTTCAGCAGCTCGCGATAGTCGTAAAACAGGCAAGAGATTCCCTTGTTGAGGATGAGTTCCTTCGTGATCCCAACCGCCAGGTGAGTCTTGCCCGTGCCAATCTTGCCGATGATCAAGAGTCCCGTGCCATCGCGAGGATCGTATTCTTGCGCGAACTTGGCAGCGGAAAAATGGGCGAACGCCAATGAGGGATGGGCCCCGGGAAAGTCCGTCGTATAACTGGCGAGTTCACAGTGCTCATACCGCCGCGGAATCCGCGCGGCAGCCAGCAAGGCGCCAGCCCGCGCCCGCAACTGGCAATCGCAGCGCGTCACTCGACGGTCTCTGGGTGCGCTGGGGCTGGCGGGAAGCGTCTTCCACCCCGTGCCCTCGCACAGAGGGCAAACCTCCGCCGCTGTCTTGATTACGCTCAATCTTCGTAAGCCTTTCTTCGCAAAAACCGTATTGTCTGACTCTGCACCCAGACGCACGCTTCCCGCAAGTGCCAAAGGCCAGAGTTCTGTGCACAACCTGTGAAGCCGCGGCGACGGCTGTGGAGGGGTGAGGAAAACCAGTGGTCAGTGGCCAGTGGTTGCCAGTGGTCAGTGATCAGAGAGCTGACGTTGGGACGATTATTGACTGGCCACCGCCCACTGACCACTGGTTTCCTGCCCAAAACCCGCTCTCTCAGCCCCAATCCGGGACTCCGGAGTGCGAAACAGGCTTCGGGCGCGGATTTTCACAGTTGACATTCTCCACGGAGAGAGGAGAATACCTCCGTCAGGTTTCCCAACCCAGACACGAGCATTTTGCCCTCCCGGTGTAGTGCTGGGTATGAACGAGACCTGCGAGGAGAAACTATGAATAAAGCCGATCTGGTTGACAAGATCGCGGGCGCTTGCGAGATCAGCAAAGCGCAGGCTACAACTGCGATTGACACTGCCGTCAGCAGCATCACGGGTGCACTGAAAAAAGGGGATCGTGTAGCTTTGATAGGTTTCGGCACTTTCTCGATATCGCAGAGAAAAGCGCGGAACGGGCGCAATCCGCAAACCGGCGCCACCATCAAAATCGCTGCACGCAAGGTCGCGAAGTTTTCCCCCGGGGCCGAACTGAAGAAAGCAGTCAACAAAAAGTAAGACGGAGAAATTCGCATTACGAAAACGGCAGGGGGTCGGCCCTGCCGTTTCGCTTGCCTGATCTTCAGTACCGAGTACCTAGTACCGAGTATTGAGGTCGGAAGTGGCGCGGCTACTCGCTTTTCACTTCTCTGGACTAGGTACTCGGTACTAGGTACTAACATGATTGCCCATCTGCGCGGAAGATTGCTGTCCAAGCATCCCAATCAGGTTGTGCTGGAGACGTCCGGCGTCGGCTACGAGGTGAACATCAGCGTGCCTACGTTCTCCGAACTGCCCGCCAACGGCTCGGAAGTTGCGCTGCACATCCACACCCATGTGCGGGAGGACTTGATCGCGCTTTACGGATTTCTCCGCCCCGCCGAGAAGCAGTTGTTCGAGAAGCTGATCACCGTCAGCGGCATCGGGCCGAAGCTGGCCATCACCATTCTGAGCGGGATGGCAGCATCCGAAATGGCGGGTGCGATCCGCGGCAATGATGTGGCGCGCCTGACGCGGATTCCGGGCATTGGCAAAAAGACAGCCGAGCGCATGGTGCTCGAACTGCGCGACAAGTTGCCCGATGTAATAGGGACCTCTGCGCCGGCCGTCCCTGCAATGAGCGCAACGGAAGAAGATGTGCTGTCCGCGCTGGTGAATCTGGGCTACCCGCGTGCCGCAGCCGAGAAAGCGCTTGCTGGCATGCTCAAGGACGGAAAGAGCCGTTCATTCGACGCGATCTTCCGCGAGGCGCTGGCCGGGCTTTCAAAGTGAGACCCGACGGAGCGCGGGGTGTGTCCTCGAAGTCTTGCGGTCTTAGACCGGCGCCGGCTAGGCCCAGTCTGAAATGGAGTTGTCCTCGTCCGCTGTATCCACCTGTTCTTTTCGTTTCCTCCGGTTGGGTTGGTTCTGCCGATTTTGCCGCTTCTGGCCTTCTTCGTGTGCCCCCAGTTGCACGATGCAGTCTTCTCCGGACTCAGCCTCGCCGGCCAGTTCCGAGGCAAACTCCAGCAGTTTCCTTCTGGTGCGCTCCGCTTCCCGTTTGGCCGCCGCCTTGTCCGCGGCGTACAGCGCATCCAGTTGGGCGTTTGCATTGATCTGGTTGGGGTGAATGTGCATGGTAAAACTCCTTCGTGTGCAGACATTCTCGTAGCCGCCAGGGCTCGGCACTGGCAAAACTCTGCAAAATTACGTATTCCGCCCCGTGGAACTTAAAAGTTCATCGAGCAATTGGCGTGCCGAACCGGGCGCACACAACTTGAGGCGAGCCCTAAGTGCGGCAGAATCTCGTCTCCTCTCACCCCGTCTCATTTGAACCCGCAGGATCCTCCGCCTTACGTTTCTGCCGCACGGAAATGTATAGTGTGAATGACCGTTCTGAAGGTCAGCGGCGGCAATCGCTTTCGAGATGGTCGAACCGCGCGACCGCCGCGGTTCCATTGAGGACCATGCGAATTTGATGTGGCTGATTTTATATTCCGTCCTGGGTGTGGCTGCAGTCGGTACTTTGTCTTCGGCTGTGTTTCTCGGTCTGGCCGTGCTGGGAGTCCTTCGATTTCACGCGGCCGCACGCCAGCAGCTCCGCCCTGTTCCCGATGATGCCCGTCTTCCCCCGGTCTCCGTGCTCAAGCCGGTGCACGGGTTGGAAGCGCGCCTGAAGGAGAACATCGAGAGTTTTTTCCGGCAGGATTATCGCGACTACGAAATTCTGTTTGCCGCCGATACCGCGGACGATCCTGCGCTCGAAGTGGTGCGCGAAGTGTGCGCCCGCTATCCGCATATCCCGACCCGCGTTCTGGTAACTGGCACGCCATGGCCCAATCCGGTGGTCTATTCGCTTCATTGCTTGGCAGAGGCGGCGGCCCACGAAATTCTGGTCACCACCGACAGCGACGTGGAAGTTTCCCCGCGCTACTTGCGGGAGATCGTGCCGCCGTTGCTGGATCCGCAGGTTGGCATGGTGACGTGCGTGTATCGTGGCAAGAATGCGGCGGGATTCTTCTCTGGGCTGACTGCCATGGGCATGTCGGTGGAGATGACGGCAGGAGTGCTGGTCGCGAATCTGCTGGAAGGCATGAAGTTTGGCTTAGGCCCGACCACCGTGGTGCGCAAGGATTCGCTGGCCAGCATTGGCGGTTACACCGCGCTGCGCGACTACATCGCTTATGATTTCGCTATCGGCAACCTGATTGCCCAGGCGGGCTATCGTGTCGTGCTCTCGGGCCACATCATCGATCACGTGGTGAACCAGAAATCGTTCCGCCGCATGTGGCAAAACCAATTGCGCTGGGCGCAGACCACGCGCTACTCGCGTCCCAAAGGCCACTTCGGTAGCGGTCTGATCTTCGCCATGCCTTATGGGTTGCTAGGATTTATTGCGGCTGCGTTGTTGGGACACTGGGGGATTGGGATGCTCTTTCTGAGCGTGGCCGTGCTGAACCGCTTAGTCGAAGCATGGCTGGTGGGCTGGACAGTGGTTCGAGATCCGGAGATACGGCGCGCGCCGTGGCTTTATCCACTGCGCGATTTACTCGGCTTTGCTGTCTGGTTCGCCAGTTACCTGAAACTCCGCTACGTTTGGCGCGATAGCCGCTTTGAGCTAAAGGGAACGCGAATCGCGCTGCGCCAGACGTCTTCGGATAGCAGGTAGCGGATTCTCTTTAGTCTCAGGTCCGCGTATCGGTCCTGTTTCGATTTCATTGTGGAGGTTCTTTTGCGCGTTTTAGTCACGGGTGCGGCCGGGTTCATCGGCAGCCACATGGTAGACCGCCTTCTTTCTGCAGGCCACAGCGTGGTTGGGTTCGATAACATGTCGACCGGCCAGCGGCGGTTTCTCGAGTGCGCCATGGCCTATCCTCAATTTACTTTCCATCAGGCCGACCTGCTCGACCGAAAAAGTCTGGCACAGGCGATGGAGGGTGCGGAATTAGTGGTCCATTTTGCCGCCAATGCCGACGTACGCTTCGGCACCGAACATCCCCGTAAAGATCTGGACCAAAATACGATCGCAACCTGGAACGTGCTTGAGGCCATGCGCGAGCAAGGCTGCAAACGCCTCGTATTTTCTTCGACGGGATCGGTCTACGGCGAGCCAGAAATTTTTCCCACGCCTGAGACCTGTCCTTTTCCGGTTCAGACTTCGCTCTACGGCGCCTCTAAACTGGCCGCGGAAGGCTTGATCCAGGCCTACTGTGAAGGCTTCGAAATGCAAGGCTACATTTTCCGATTCGTATCGATCCTGGGAGAGCGGTACTCGCACGGGCACGTATTCGATTTTTATCAGCAGCTTGCCGAGCACCCCGAACATCTCCATGTGTTGGGCAACGGCCACCAGAGAAAATCGTATTTGTACGTTCAGGACTGCATCGACGCCATTCTTACCGCTATCGATAAGGCGAACGGCAAAGTGAACATCTTCAATCTCGGAACCGACGAGTATTGTGAGGTCAACGATTCCATCGGTTGGATTTGCGAGTATCTCGGCCTGCATCCGAAGTTGACGTACTCCGGCGGCCAACGCGGCTGGATCGGGGATAGTCCGTTTATCCTGCTGGACTGCTCGCGCATTCGCACCCTCGGTTGGCGGCCGCGGTTAACCATTAAGCAAGCGGTGTTGGCCACCATCAAATTCGTGAGCACGGACGCCGCTGCGGTGAAGGCGGAAATTTAAGTACGCTATACTTACCGGCCACTAGGGGAATCTATCGTTTGATCATCACACGAAGCCCGTTAAGAATCTCGTTAGGTGGAGGCGGCACCGATCTTCCCTCGTATTACCGCAAGCACGGCGGGTTTGTGCTGGCCGCCGCAATCAACCGATACGTCTACATCACCATCAACGAGGCGTTTCGTCCGCGCATCATCTTGAAGTACTCCAAGCTGGAAGATGTGGAACGGTGGGAGGATATTCAGCATCCCATCATCCGGGAAGCGTTGCGCATGACCGGAGTGATGGGCCCGTACCTTGAGATCGTTAGCCTCTCCGACATTCCTGCTGGCACGGGATTGGGTTCATCGGGAAGCTTCACCACGGCGTTGTTGCGGGCGCTTCACACCATGAAACGAAACTTTGTGCCTCCGCAGGAATTGGCCGAACAGGCGTGTCACATCGAAATCGATTTACTGAAAGAACCGATCGGCAAGCAAGATCAGTACATCGCGGCATTCGGCGGCATCACTTCTTTCGACTTTCTCCCGGACGACCGAGTGATTGCGGAACCCTTAAAGATCGCCTCTGAAACCTTGGCGAATCTCGAGGACAGTTTGCTTCTTTTCTTCACCGGCGCGTCGCGCTCGGCGGCGGAAGTTCTGCGCGATCAAGATAGGCGAACTCGCGAGAACGCCAGTGAGATGCTGGAGAATTTGCACCTCACGAAGCAGCTCGGTCACGAAAGCCGCGACGCGCTTCTGGCCGGCGATCTGCGCAAGTTTGCCCAACTCATGCACCTTCATTGGGAGCACAAGAAGACGCGCTCTCCGGGAATGAGCAGCGGATTCATCGACGAAATGTACAGCCTGGCTCGCACCCATGGAGCCCTTGGCGGCAAACTGATCGGCGCGGGCGGCGGAGGGTTTCTGATGCTCTACACCGAGGACAAAACGCGTCTTCGCTCCGCCATGCGGGGCGCCGGTCTGCGCGAGGTCCGATTGCAGTTTGACTTCAGCGGAACGTCCGTTCTGGCGCACTCTTAGAACCCATGTTACCTGTAGCCATACTTGCCGGCGGCTTGGCCACACGCCTGGGGCCGCTAACCGAAAAGGTTCCCAAGTCGCTGATCCCGATCGATGGCGAACCTTTTGTGGCGCATCAGTTGCGGCTCCTGCGAAGAAACGGCATCCAACATGTCATACTGTGCGTTGGCCATCTGGGTGAGATGATTGAGCGGGTGGTCGGGGACGGCAGCGCGTTCGGAGTAAGGGTGGACTACTCCTACGATGGCGCGAAACTGCTGGGCACGGCTGGAGCAATTCGAACCGCACTGCCCAAGCTGGGCGAGAGCTTTTTCTCCATGTACGGCGATTCCTATTTGCCATGTGATTATGCGGCGATTGAGCAGGAATTCCTGCAGTGCGGCAAGTCGGGGCTGATGACCGTGTTCCGCAACGATGGACAGTGGGACTCCAGCAACGTGGAGTTTGAAGACGGACGCATTCTGGCGTACAGCAAGAAGGATCGCACTTCGCGTATGCGCTACATCGATTATGGGTTAGGCGTTTTCCGCGCCGAGGCCTTCGCCGGAACGCACGCCACCGATCTGGCGGACGTTTATGCGGAGCTTCTACAGGCAGACGAATTAGCCGCTGCGGAAGTACACGAGCGCTTTTATGAAATCGGTTCGCCCGCAGGCCTGCAAGAGATGACGAGTTTCTTAAGCCGACGAGGAGACGCGCGGAAATGAGCAGCGGCACTTTTGCCGAGAATTTTCTGGCCGAGGCAGCCGAGATCATCGCCAAGCTGGATGTGGCAAGCATTGAAAAGGCCGCGCAGCTTTTAGCCAAGACACGCTCCGCCGGGGGACGTTCTGTTCATTCTCGGCGTAGGCGGAAGCGCCGCCAACGCTTCCCACGCCGTCAATGACTTCCGCAAGATCGCCGGCATTGAGGCTTACGCTCCCACCGATAACGTGTCCGAGCTTACCGCGCGCGCCAACGATGAAGGCTGGAGTTCGATCTTCGATAGTTGGTTGCGCACCAGTCGCCTGCGCTCCCAAGATTTGCTGCTGATATTTTCGGTGGGCGGCGGGAACCTTGAGCAGAACGTCAGCCCAAATCTGGTCGCCGCGCTGAAATATGCGAAGTCGGTCGGCTCAAAGATCATCGGTGTGGTAGGCCGCGACGGCGGCTACACCGCCAAAGTTGCCGATGCTTGCGTCCTGATCCCAACCGTGAATCCCTCTCACATCACGCCTCACACCGAAGCCTTTCAGGCGGTCGTTTGGCATCTGCTGGTGTCGCATCCCTTGGTGAAGATGCAGGCGACGAAATGGGAATCGATGGCGCCGGATGGCAAACGCCACGCCGTATTCCTGGACCGCGACGGCGTTATCAACCGGGCCTTTGTCCGCGAAGGCAAGCCTTTTCCGCCGCCAACGCCACAGGATTTAGAAGTGCTTCCCGGTGTTCCGGAAGCCTTGCACGAACTGAAATCCCATGGTTACAAACTGCTGGTGGTGACCAACCAACCCGATGTCGGGCGCGGCAAGCAGTCACGCGAGGCGCTCGACGCCATACATCAGGCATTATCCGCGCATCTTCCGCTCGACGATATCCTCGTCTGTTGCCACACCGATCAGGACAACTGTGACTGCCGCAAGCCGCTGCCGGGAATGCTTCTCGAAGCCGCTCGCAAACACAATATCGATCTCTCGGCCAGTTTCATGGTGGGCGACCGCTGGCGCGACATCGAGGCCGGTTATAATGCTGGATGTAAGACTATTCTTATCGATTACGGCTATTCGGAGAGGCCTCCAGACCGTGTTCCCGACTTGCGCGTAGGGTCACTCCGCGAAGCGGCTGACTGGATCATCCGTTCCACGCCCAAAGGAGCGCATCCACTATGAAGTCTGTGTCCGACCTGCGCGTGCAAATCTTCGCGGACGGGGCCGACAAGGCCAGCATGTTAGAGCTGTATCGCCAGCCGCACATTAAGGGCTTCACCACCAATCCCACCCTGATGCGAGCCTCGGGAGTCGCGGACTATCAGGGCTTTGCGCTGGATCTGCTGGCAACTATTCAGGACCGCCCGATTTCCTTCGAAGTGTTCGCCGACGAAGAACCCGAGATGGAAGAGCAGGCGCGGCATATTGCCGCCTGGGGCAGGAACGTGTTCGTCAAGGTTCCAGTGATGAACACAAAGGGTGCGCCAACCTACGATCTTATCCGGCATCTTTCTGGCGAAGGAATTCAGATGAACGTGACCGCGCTGCTCACGCTTGAGCAGGTGCGGAGCGTTTGTGGCGCGTTGCAAGGCAGCGCGCCCGCCTACGTTTCCGTCTTTGCTGGCCGTATCGCCGACACCGGCCGTGATCCTGTGCCCCTGATGCGCGAAGCCGTGGCCATGGTCAATGACGCGAACGCTCAACTCATGTGGGCCAGTCCGCGTGAACTGCTCAATGTATTCCAGGCGGATGAGATCGGATGCCATGTGATCACCGCTACCACCGATATCCTGAAGAAGCTTCCCCTCGTGGGTAAAGATCTGCACGAATTCTCGCAGGAAACCGTGCAGATGTTTCGCCGGGACGCGGTGAAGTCGGGTTACTCACTGGCCACGGTGAAGCAGGAAGCTTCTGTAGTTTCCCGCCGCTAGGGATGGTTCGTAAAGATCACTTTGCCTGAGGCTTCACTAGCAATGTGAAGCGGCCCAGGCAGCAGCGCCTCCACCTTGGCGCGTTCGTGCTGCGGCACAAAAAGAAAAACTCGCTGCTTAGAATTCCACGCGCGCATCAACCCCCGATCGTCGAGGAAAATACGCGGGGCGTCAGGATAAGTTGATCCCCACCACATGGAAGTCGTGTTTCCATTGACCAGTTCAATCGGCCGCCGCAGGTAGAAGAGCAACGACGATCCAAACGACTGGTCACCATAAATCATCACACGGTCTGCCGGACGCAGTTCCGGCGCAATTTGCTGTGCCATACTTCGCGACCCCAGAAAAGGGTCAAAACGGACGAGAGCGATGTGCGCGGCGATCAGGAAGACCGCCATGGTAGCGGCCGTCGTCCACGTGGCAGCGAATTGCGCACCACGCCGCCGTAGCCAGAAAGCGAACGAAGGTCCGAGCAGTAGGACGATTGCGGCCAGGATGGCGGGAAGGCGCAGCGCGGCAAACGACTCCCCCGTCAGATCGAGCATGTGCCCCATGGAGAGAGTTTCGGCTGCCAGGTTCGGCTTGGCGAGCACCGTGCCGATATCCGGCACGAACGGCAAATGGTGCGAGGACCACAGACCCGCCGTCAACACGGCCGAGATCGCAATGCAGATAACCGCAAGGACGCCTGAACTCCACGCCAGCCAGCCTCGCGAGCACCACTCTTCTTCGTCCGCGAGCTTCGCTGCAATCAACAGCAGGATCGGAAGGTATGCCGGGAACGTGTAGTACTCCTGGTTCGTAGAGAACGAAAAGAAGACGAGCGTGACTCCCGCCCAAGCCAGGCAAAGTAATTCGGTCCGCGAGCGGAAGCCCAGGGGCAGCGATGCTTTCGGTACACCCAACTTCCTGCGCGCTATCCACCCGGCTATCGGCCGCCGCAGCGCCACCGGCAGATACAGACTCCAGGGAAACACCCATACCAGGTGAAGCGTCCAGTAAAGCGAGTTGGTTTGCTTGTTATAGTCCCTCGGGATGCGCTTGCCTAAAAAGCGCATGAAGTGCTCGTTCACGAAGTAAAACCAGAAGAAATGCGGGTTGCGAATGCCGGCGAGTATGTGCCAGGGCGCGGCGATCAGCAGGAACAGCAACGTGCCGGTAAACAGACGGAACTCCCGCCAGCGCCGCCACTCCCCGCTGATGGCCACATACAGCAGCAGCGCCAAACCCACTACAACAATGGCGAGCAGGCCCTTGGTGAGCACGGCGAGCGCCATGCTGGCATAGCCGCCATACCAATGCCAGGCATTGCCATCCTCGAGCGCAGTGGCGAAAAAGTAGAACGACGCAGCGATGAAAAAACTAAGGATGGACTCCGGGATCAGGATGCGCGTGAAGAGATAACAGCCGGCTGCCGTCGCGATAAAGAGTCCCGCGTAAACCGCGGCGCGGCCGCCGAATGCGCGGCGTCCCCAGCGCATGGCCAGCAGCACCAGCAACAACATGGAGATCGCAACCGGCAGGTGCGCGGCAAACTCATTGATGCCAAAGCAGAAGTAGCACAGCGACACCGCCCAGTACATCAGCGGAGCCTTTTCCAGGTAGCGGTTGCCATTTACTTTTAGCGTTACGAAGTCGTGTGTGACGGACATCTCGCGCGCCGCCTCGGCGTGAGTTGAGTCCGCGTCGTCCTGCAGTCCGGGAGAAAAAAGCGAGCCCACATACACCAGGGCGAACAAGAGGAGCACACCGGCAATGTAGACACTCGCGAACCCGGTGGGTCGAGCCGGAATTCCATAGATAGAGGAAGGGTTTTTGGTTGTCACTGGGACAGAGTCCTCGGATCAGACGCCAACGCCATAGGAACGCTCAGGAACAAACCTCTCTACCAGAATCTATCATCGTCCGTGGTTGCCAAGCGCGGGAGCGCGCTATCCGTTTCTCCTATTATTTTTTCTGCTGCTTCATCCTGATCGTCACTCCTCTGGACGACGCTGGAAGCAGCTTTATTTTCCGATGCAGAAGGTTACCGTAGTGACATTGGGCCCCTTGTTTGCAACGACTGACTTTTATATGCTACAAACAGCTGGATCGGAAACGTTCCTGAGATGTCACCGCTAAGACATTTCGAAGATCAACGGCGCAAGAGTTGGTGTGCGGTGGTCGTTTTCGCTGCCGTATGCTCACTGACTGTGAGCGTGGCGACGCGTTATTCCTCCTCTTGGGATGTTTCGGCGCCCACGGTGAAAACCGTGCAAGCGCACACGACGCCGGAGGCGAAACGGCAGCGTCTCGATAAGGATGCAGCCAACTGGGTGCCTCCGCTGGTTGATTTCGATGTCTTGCGATCTCCTAGTCCTTATCCCCGAACTGCGCCTGCACAACCTCCCGCACAAAATCTCCTTCTTGAACGGAGCCTCTTCAATCGACCTCCGCCATCCTCTGAATTTTTCTCGTAAGTACTTTCACGGCGAGTCCCAACATACTTGATAAGCAGATCTGGCTGACCGAATTTTGCGTCTGCGAGCTGCAGAGCCAGTCCTGCTCGGGAATTGAAACTTGGAGAAACCGGTAAGTAGTATAGGCCAGTAGGGTTCCCTCCAGTTTTGCGAGATTTCTGAGAACCTGAGCAGACGAACTTGCATCTGTAAATGCAGGCCAAACCCAGAAAGGAAATACGCATGCCGGTCGCACCTTTGTTGACCGAAGAAGAGCTTGATACCCTTCGCCAGTTCGACACGTGCATGGTCGCAAACGCGATCGAATCGTTTCATGTCAGGCTGTGTAACACAGGATTTGCCGATGCCAGCGTGCAATGTATGTTCCCGGACGCGCCTCCCATGGTGGGTTATGCAGCTACGGCCCGCCTTCGCAGCGGTGAACCCCCCATTGTCGGTACGTTCCGTGACCGTGCCGATTTCTGGAACAGCATTCTCGAAGTTCCCGCACCCCGCATCCTCGTATTGGAGGACATGGATGATCCACCTGGACGCGGTGCTTTCGTTGGGGACGTGCATGCCGCGATCCTGAAGGCTCTAGGTTGCGTCGGCTACTTGACCAACGGCGCCGTGCGTGAATTGCCTTCTGTGCGGAAGATGGGCATTGAATTGTTTGCTGGAAGCGTTGCCGTTTCCCATGCCTATGCACACATCTTCGACCATGGGGCCAAGGTCAAAGTAGGCGGAATGGAAGTGCGGCCCGGAGACTTGTTGCACGGAGACCGTCACGGTGTCCTCACAGTTCCGGAGGCAATTGCAACTAAGGTTCCCAAGGCTGCGGAGGGATTGCAAAGTGCCGAGCAGAAAATAATTGACTTTTGCCGCTCACGGGATTTCTCGGTCGCAAAGCTGGGCGACGTTATGAAAACTCTGATGTAAGAACCGGCTAGAGAACGCTGGTCAAAGGAAACTCGATGACTCAAGGTCGCAGCAGATCCGATAAGACGCGTGCTCGCCGATCAAGGAGATTGCGGTCCTGTGCTCCGGCTGCCGTTTTGGCCGCGGCAGCTTTCACTTTGTCGTCCTGCTCTGGGAGTGGAAATGGACGGGTTGAAGCCAAGGGGCCGACAATCACGGTCGGCGTAACGAATGTAGTGAAGAAATCACTCGGCCGAGAAATCACTTTGTCATCCGAACTGGTGCCCTTTCAGGAAATTGACGTTTATGCCAAAGAGTCGGGCTACGTGAAGAACCTATCCGTTGACTATGGAACCCATGTAAAGGCCGGTCAGGTGATGGCGGTTCTGGAGATTCCAGAGTTAGAAGCGCAGCTTCAGGAAGACCAGGCAGAAATCAAGAATGCGGTGAACCAAGTCAGCCGTGCCCAGCATGAGTTGTATCGCTATCAGGCGCAGTACAACGCTCTTCACCTGCAATACACGCGTCTCAACGGCGTCTTTCAGAGCCAGCCCGGCATCGTCGCACAGCAGGAAGTGGACGACGCACAAGGTAAGGATCTGGCGGCATCCGCTCAGGTGGACGCCGGCCAAGCGGCATTGGAAGCGGCTCAGAGTCAGCTCTCGGTGGCCAAGGCCAAGCTGGTTCACGATCAGAGCCTGTTTGATTATTCGAGGATCACGGCACCGTTTCCCGGAGTGGTGACGGAGCGGTACGCGAACCTCGGAACACTAGTGCAGGCGGGAACTGGTTCGAGCACGCAAGCCATGCCGATCGTCCGGCTGTCCGAGGATGATCTTTTCCGGCTGGTGATTCCGGTTCCGGAATCCTACGTTCGATACATCCGCATTGGCGATCATGTGGATGTCCGTGTTCCGTCACTTGACCACACTTTTCCAGGAAAGGTTGCGCGGTTTTCTGTGGATGTCAGGGAAGACACCCGCACCATGCACACGGAAGTGGACGTTCCCAATCCGCAGCGAGTTCTGCTGCCGGGTCTTTATGCCGACGCAGAGCTGGTGCTTGACCGAAAAGACGATGTTCCAACCGTGCCGGTTCAGGCGTTGAATCACGAAGGGGACAAAACAACGGTTTTTGTGGTCAAGGGGAATGGAGAAATTGAAGATCGAGCCGTGCAACTTGGATTGCAAACCGCGAGCGATGCCGAAATTGTTTCCGGGTTGAACGAAGGCGAGCAGGTCGTGGTGAGCGATCGCAGCGGTCTGAAGTCCGGTCAAAAAGTTCATCCGCAGGCAGTAGCAGTGATGCAGTACCACGAGGAGAAGTAGCAGTAAGTGCTGCAGATCGTGGAGGCCTGAAACAGCTAGGTACGCGACAGGACAAACTTTATGCCAGGGTTCTCAATTCGTAATCCGTACTTCATCATTGTGATCTGCCTGACACTTCTGGTCATCGGCGTGACCAGTCTGGCGCGGATGCCGGTCGATCTATTTCCGCCGATTAACCTGCCCGAGGTCGTGGTGGCCACGTTTTACACAGGCATGCCGCCGGAGGACATCGAGACCGATATCACTGACCCTCTGGAGCGATTCTTCACTCTAGCCTCCGGTGTGGACCACATGGAATCGCGGTCCATGTTAGGCGTCAGCATCATCCGCGTCTATTTCCAGCCGGGAACGAGCGCCGATGCTGACGTAAGCCAGTTGTCCAATTTAGCTCTCGCTGATTTGAAACGTTTGCCGCCGGGGACGCTTCCTCCCGTGGTTCTCAAGTTCGACGCCTCCAGCCTTCCGGTGGCGCTGGTTACGGTGAAGGGCGAGGGGCTCAACGAAACTCAGCTTCACGACTATGCCCAGTTCCAGATTCGTAACCAGATCGCAGTCGTTCCCGGCGCCGAGATTCCTGGCGTGTTCGGCGGAATCTACCGGCAGATCATGGTCTACGTCGATCCCTACAAGCTTGCTTCCCGGCAATTGAGTGTGATGGACGTGGTTGGTGCGGTCAACGATTCCAACCTGATTTTGCCCGCCGGCGACGTGAAGATGGGACCATTCGATTACTACGTTTACTCCAACAGCCTGGTTGACAACATGGAGCAACTGGGCAAAGTTCCTCTAAAGGTCAAAGGGAACTCCTGGGTTACGGTGAACGATGTAGGCAAAGCGGAGGACGCTCACCAGATTCAATACAACATCGTGCGCGTCGATGGCCAGCGATCCGCCTATATTCCCATCATGAAACAGGGTGGCGACACCAACACCATCGCGGTAGTGGATGGGGTCCGCCAACTCATCAAGCACCTCTACGACATTCCCCAGCAGATGAAGACGAGCATCGTCTTTGATCAATCGGTATATGTGAAGGAAGCGATCGACACCGTATTACATGAGGGTTTTCTGGGGCTGATTCTCACTAGCTTGATGATCCTGATCTTTCTAGGAAGCTTCCGCGCCACGTCGGCTGTGCTCCTCTCAATCCCTCTGTCCGCGCTGGCAGCGTTTGTCGTTCTAGCCCTGATGGGCGGGACGGTCAACACAATGATTCTGGGCGGAATGGCGCTGGCCTTCTCGCGCGTGATCGACAACTCAGTCATTTCTCTGGAGAACATCTACCGCCATTTAGAAATGGGAGCCGCTCCGATGATCGCCGCCGAAGTCGGTGGGGCAGAAGTGAACCTGGCTGTCTTAGCGGCTACTCTGGTGGATGTGGTCGACTTCTTCCCCGTCGTTTTTCTCTACGGTGTTGCCAAGTTTCTCTTTTCGGCGTTGGCCCTGGCTTTCTGTCTATCGCTGCTGGCTTCGTTTGTGGTGGCGATGACGGTGATTCCCCTGTTCTGCTCGCGCTTCCTGAAGGCAGTTCCGCAGGGTGCAAAGCATGGCAATGAAAATGAGTATGAGATCGAACCCACGTCAGCAGCCGGCCACTCCTGGATGGAGCGGTTCAATGCCCGTTTCAACCGGATGTTTAACAAGGTGCTGGATTATTACGAACACTGGGTGAGGCGCGCGGTCGTGCGTCCGGGGCTTACCGTCGCAATTTTGAGCGGAGTGTTCCTGGCGAGCCTGGCGATTTATCCGTTACTCGGTCGAGCTTTCTTCCCGAAAACCGATGCCGGCCAATTCACCATCAACCTCAAGGTTCCAACTGGCACGCGCATTGAGATAGCGAACCAATACGTCGCCAAGGTGGAGGATTTGATCCGGCACGAAATAGAACCCAAGGATTTCAAGCGTATTGTCTCCAACATTGGTGTAGTTCCGGATTTTTCCTCGCTCTATACCACTAATTCCGGCCCTTATACCGCGACCGTCCAGGTGGCGTTAAACGAGCCACACCGGCTCAGCAGCTTCGAGTATATGGACCGGGTGCAAAAGGCAATGGCCAGCCAGTTTCCTGATATTCGCACATTTTTTTCCAGTGGCTCGATGGTCAACGCCATTTTGAATTCGGGCGCGCCAGCGCCCATTGACGTGCAGGTTAGCAGCCCTGATCTGGACCAGATCTATGGCATCGCGCAGACCTTGGCCAATCGCATTCGCGAAGTACATGGCGTCGGCCAAATCTACATTCCGCAAGATATGAACTATCCCGCTTTGCGGCTCGATGTAGACCGCGTGCACGCCGGCGAGTTGGGACTCACGCAAAAAGATGTAGTCGACAACGTCATTACCGCGCTCAATTCGAACTACATGATCGCCCCCAACTATTGGGTCGATCGCAAGAGCGGGAACGACTATTACCTCACGGTGCAGTACTTCGAGCATGGCGACGCCTCCATTCACAACATGGCCGACCTAGGGCAGATTCCCCTGCGCGATCCGGGCGATGGCGCGGGAATGACTTGCGGCCCCTCTGGTCCACCGCAGCCAGGTACGGGGCACTCTTCCTGGGCATGCCTCGGACGAGGCAGACCGACTACCGTGCTCAAGAATGTAGTCAACGTGAAACAGGTCCTGACGCCGACTGAAGTGGATCACTACCAGATTCAGCGAGCGGTCGATATCTTTGTTACCCCGAAGGGAGAAGACCTGGGACGCGTCACCAGTTCGATTCGCGATATTCTCGCGAAGGAGAAGATCCCTTCCAACGTGCGCGTGAATTTGCGCGGGATGGTACAGGGGATGGATGCGTCCTTTAAGAGTTTCGCCTTTGGGTTCCTGATTTCCTTTCTCTTGCTGTTCCTGATCTTGACCGCTCAGTTCAAATCCTTCATCGATCCTTTCCTGATTATGCTGGCGATTCCTATGGGATTTGTCGGCGTGCTGATCATCTTGCCGCTCACAGGAAGCACCTTGAACGTAATGTCACTGATGGGAGTATTGATGCTGGTCGGTATCGCCGACTCGAACAGCATTCTGATTGTCGATTTTGCCCACAATCTAGAGAAACAGGGAATGTCGCCCGCCGATGCAGTGATCACGGCATGCCGAGTACGCCTCCGGCCAATTTTGATGACCTCTCTGGCAACCATTATCGGGATGATTCCGATGGCGCTGAAAATGGGAACTGGCGCGGAACAGTATGCCCCCATGGCGAAGGCCATCATCGGAGGCTTGACCTCTTCGGTCGTACTTACCATTTTTATCGTGCCCGCCGCTTATTTGCTGGTCTACGGCAAGCGCGGGGCCAAGGATGCTGGAACCCCGGTGCCGGAGATCGCGGAATGAAGCAGGAATTTCACGCTTACTGGAATCGCTCACAGACCCACATGGCGCCTCATGAAGGAGGTCGAACAGGCAACCCGATGACCAGGGCCAATATTTTCATTCGTTGCACGCTGCTGTTATCTGTGTGGGCGGTTCTGCTCCTGCGTGGCGTGGCACAAACTCCCGGCAAACCGGGGTCGGTCGAAGACCTACCCGCGGCCCCGCAGCCGCAGGTCGCACAAAATCCGGCTCGTAGCGTGACGCCTGTGGAGCCTCAAGTCGCGCTGGTCGCCAGCTTCCCGCGCGGGGCCGCATCGCAGATGCCTTCCTCCGCTGCTCCTCAAGCCGCGCCGTCTCCGCAGACACCAAACGGTCCCATGCATCTGAACCGGACCCAGGCAGAACAGTTGGCGATCAAGAATAATCCCCGCATCAGTGTAGGGCGCCTGCTGGCGCTGGCGCAACATCAGGTTTATCGCGAGACCAGGGCGGCCGAACTCCCTAATTTTAATGGCGCCATAACCGCCGTCGACGCCAATGAAGGCAGCCGCATCAGCGCCGGAGCGCTCACTGCATCCCGCCTGCTTGAACACGCGGGTGCGGGAGTTGTGCTTAGCCAACTCATCACCGACTTCGGCCGCACCGTCAACCTGGTTTCCTCTTCCAAGCTCCTGGAGAAAGCCCAGAACGCCAACGCCCTTGCCACCACCGAAGATATAGTTCTGGCCACGGACCAGGCCTTCTACAACGCGCTGCAGGCGCAGGCCCTGCTCAAGGTCGCGCAGCAAACTGTGACCACTCGCGGGTCAGTAGAAAATCAAATCAACGAATTGACGAAGAGCAAGCTGAGATCCACGCTGGATCTGGCCTTCGCCGAAGTGAATCTGTCGCAAGCCAAGCTGCTGCAACTCGACGCGCAGAACAACGTCGATTCCACTCTAGCCGCACTCACCGCGGTCCTTGGCTTCGACAAACAAGTGCAATTCGAGTTGAGCGATGACGATGCGCAATCCCCACCCCCGCCGCCGGATGTGGATGTGCTCATTAACACCGCCCTGCAGCAGCGTCCCGACCTGCAGGCTCTCACCTATGATGAACAGGCAGCCGAGAAATTCCGCCGCGCCCAGCGCGATCAGCTCTTGCCTACCATCAGCGCTCTCGGCATAGCTGGAGTTTCTCCGGTACGCCCTGACTGCCTTAGTGGCGGCCCCTGCTCCCCCAACTACTTCATTTCCAGTTGGTACGGCGCCCTCGGCGTGAACGTGAACGTTCCCATCTTTAATGGTTTTCTTTTCACGGCAGAAGCTTCCGAAGCCAAGTACCGGGCCAACGCAGCCACGCAGAGCACCCGCGACCTGCGCGACCGGGTGGTGCGCGATGTTCGCACGGCATGGCTGTCGACGAATACAGCATTTCAGCGCGAAGGCGTGGCCGCCGAACTCGCCAAGGAAGCTGACCTAGGCTTGAGCCTTGCCCAGAGCCGTTATCAGCTTGGCTTGGGCTCCATCGTCGAACTCAGTCAGGCGCAGTTGCAGCAAACCGACGCCGCCATCGGCTATGTCAATGCCCAGTACCAGTATCGGCTGTCCCTCTCGACCTTGAACTTTGAGATTGGGGCTCAACCCTGAACTTCCCGCCGCGATCGGGCGGAGGCGCCGGAGCGAGATGAAGCTACGACGTTGCCGATAAGGCTCGAAGCAGATTCCTTTGCGATGGGCAACCGGCCTGAGTCATGAAGGTAAGGAAAAAAAAGAAGAAGAAGAACGAATCGTCGTTCACCACCCTTCACGGAATTGTTCTTTCCCTCGCGATTGGGGCATTTGTTGGTCTTGTGTTTTTGTTGGTGGCCCTCTACTGGCACCCACCCGATTAGCAAGCGCAACAGGCGGCCCGTCAACTGTTACTGGGTTCGTCGAGCATCTGGGGGAGTCGTTAGTGAAACGAATACTGCTCTTCTCGTCTTTGACGGTGCCGAGTCTGCTATTCGCAGTGGAACGGAGTGTGATCTATCTTGGGTTCGTCGCCGCGACGGTCGTTCTTTGTGTGCCGTTCGCTGTCGCTCACCGCAAACCCGCTCGTGAGACCTCCGCTCAACGGCTGACAATGACCGGAGAGAACAGTGCGGGAACTAAGGAACGAAGAACCCCGTGCATCAGCCCTTAATGCATCTGTAGTCGTTGCGTTTGCATTTGTATACTAAAGCACCAGCCCAGCGATCGATAACTCGGTTTCGTGGGCGGTATGATTGTCGATATGCTTCCCTTTTGCCTCTATTTCGTCGCGGGCATCGTCACGGGGTTCCATGTTTACACCTTAGCCTTGGCTATGTACGGGGCCCGGCTCAATCCATTAGAGCTCGTCTCCTTATTGGGATCGTTGTGTCTTTTGATTGCCGCTTATGTCAGCCTTTCTAAGCCGAATGCAGCGGCAAAGATTGCGCTGCTCGCTTCCCTGATGAGTTGGTGTTTCTACGGCCCAGCGATTGCGAAATCCGTCCGGACGAAGCTCGACGAACAGAGTTCTGTGTTTTCCGATCGGAATCTGTTTCCTTCGCCCGAACTCCGGAAGTTGCTTAGCTTGACCACGCTCTCGATCGAGGGCGAAGGAGGGTGACGTAACTTTGATTGTGTAAAAGCGAGAGGGTGTAAGTTGGCTTTGGCCTCACAAGCTAAAGCCGTTCCTGGAAAGGAGACCTACACCCGATGGCGAAGATAATCCCAATCACGGAGCATTACCAACATTTTCTGGCGGAGATGAGAGAGAGTTTCTGGGGGGATGTGTACGGAGAGACGAAGCGGCTGTGGAAAGAGCGTTTGGAGGCGGATTCGCGGCGGGAGCGGGACCGGTATGCGGTGCGCGAAGTGTATCAGCGGCGGCGCAGCCGGCGGCAGCCCTATCGCAACGGCTACTACGAACGGGATTTCGTGACTCGGTTGGGGACGATCCGGCTGCGCGTGGCGCGCACCCGAGGGAAGAGTTTTCTGCCGCGAGGGCTGGAACCTTTTCAGCGGCGCGCCGAAGATGTGTCGATGCTGATTCGGGAGGCGTTTCTGCGCGGCATCTCGACGCGGCAAGTGGGGCGGGTGGTGGCCACGGTGACCGAAGAGGTGGTGAGCCCGCAGACGGTGTCGAAGCTGACGCGGGATCTGGACGGAGTGGTGCGCCAGTTCCACCAGGCGCGGTTGGAAGACAACTACGCGTATCTGTTTTTGGACGGAGTGAGCTTGCGGGTGCGGCGTCCGGCGGGGCGCAAGCGGGTGCAGATGCTGGTGGCCTACGGAGTGCGGCGTGACGGCACCCGCCATCTGCTGGCGTTTTTGCGGAGTCAGGGCGAGAGTCAAGCGGACTGGGAAGGGCTGCTGGAGGATATGTATCGGCGCGGGCTGGAGGGCAAGGCGCTGGGCCTGATCGTCACCGACGGCTGTCCCGGACTGGCGGCGGCGATCCGCACCGTCTATCCGCGAGTGCGGCATCAGCGCTGCTGGGCCCACAAGATGCGCAACATTCTGGAGAAAGTGAAGAAGGCCGACTACGACAACGTGAAAGCGGGAGCGCAGGCGATTTATTTGGCCGAAAGCCGCGCTCAGGCCGAAGCCGCTTTTCGCGCCTTCCGCGCCCGTTGGCGCGGGAAGTACGGTCCCATGGTGCGCCAGTTGGAGCGCGATCTGCCGGAACTGCTTTCGGCGTTCGCTTTCCCCCCGCACCTGCGTAAGAAGCTGCGCACCACCAACGTGATCGAGCGCTGCTTCGTCGAAGTGCGCCGCCGCACCCGGCCCATGGTTTGTTTTGTGAATGTAGCCAGTGTCAACCGCATCCTCTACTCCATCTTCCAGAGATTCAACCTGGAATGGAAAACCCGCACCCTCAACCTATTTACACAGGCAGCTTGACATCACCCGAAGGAGGGATCATCTCGCCGCGCAGCCTTGGTGCGGACTAGAATCCCTTGCCACAAACCCCGATGATATTGCCATATGTAGCCATCGCTCTCTTGGTTTTCGCCACGGTGTATTCCGCAATCGTCATCTTCAGGCAACCTGCGAACCACAAGCAGCGGTGGATTTTTCCAAACGCTGCAAGCCGGTCGACGCGAATCTTCGTCGGCGCTCTTACTATTGCACTGTTGACGGGCTTCGCGTGGTGGCTGCGCATCAGTGCGCAGAATTCGACGCACCGCTCATCGCGCTTTCTGATTCCCGAGGGATACACGGGTTGGGTACGAATCGAGTTTGAGGTGCAGGGATCTCCGCCGTTGCCCATGGAAGGCGCCCAGTATGTTCTCAAGATTCCTTCGGACGGTGTACTCCGAACGTCTTCGGCTGAGCAATACGGATGGGCCAAAGATCAGTACTATTACTATTCCGCACAGGGTGTGCGCGCCCTCCCAGACTCGGGACCGGCAGACCTTATTTGGGGCAAGATCAACGGGGAAGAATCAGGAGCATCGGGCCGGCGAAAATACGAGGAGTTTTTTGTGGGAGCGGCGCAGCAGTTTAAGGATCAAGCGAAATAAGAGAAGGTGGGTAGGTAGGCTCTCCGAGTTCCAAGAGTGCTTCCGGTCATGTTCACGGTCAGTATGGCCGTCGGGTCGAAGGAATTGGCGAAGCGTGGCGTGCTGGTCACTCGCCTTAGTGCCTCGGAAGACGCCGCAACGATGGATGTCCTCTGCGTGGACAAGACGGGGACAATCACGATGAACCAACTCGCCGTCACCGGCGTAATCCCGCTGCAGCACGCAACCGAAGCTGACGTGCTTTTCGCCGGGGCGCTCGCCTCGCAGGAGGCCAACCAGGTTGCTACTTCATTTTCCGATGCAAAACGTGCTGAAAATCAAGTTGAGGATATCGTCCGTGGTGGTTGCCCCAGTAATGGCATCGAGGGGTCGGAGAGCATTGTAGAGATCGAGCAGCAACATTTCATGCGGCACTTTACCCGTCACTGCGGCCCGGGCGGCAACGAGCGCGCCTAGTGAATCCCGCACCAGACCGCAATGGCGCACATTGGTGAGAAAGCCGGCTTCGGTTTGGGCTCCAGTTTCTCCCCCGATGTGCCGCAGAATTGCGGCGCGCAGTTCGCTAACTCCGTCGCCGCTAAGGGCAGACACTTGAGCGGTTGGAAACTGGCCACTGACCACTGACCACTGACCACTGACTCCCAAGTCGCACTTGTTTCCCACCACAATTACGGGACGGCTCTCTGCCAGCCGCAGCAACTCATCGTCCTTTACCGTTGCAGGTTGCGACGCATCGAGCACCACTAAAACCAAATCGGCGTCCGCCAACGCTTCCATCGACTTCCGGATGCCGATCGACTCCGCTTCGTCGAGAGCCTCCCGGATTCCAGCTGTATCCACAAGTTGGATGGGAATGCCGCCGAGGGCAACGGTTTCGCTTACCAGGTCACGCGTGGTTCCGGGAGTTGCCGTAACGATGGCCCGTTCGCGCTCGGCCAGGCGGTTGAACAAACTGGACTTACCCACGTTGGGCCGCCCGACGATGGCGAGAGTCAGTCCCCGATGAACGATGTTGCCGTAGGCGAAACTAGCGGCAAGCTCCTCCAGGGGCTGGCGTACTGCATCGATATGTTCGAGGATAGCTGCATCGGGAAGGACCGAGACGTCATCTTCTGCGAAGTCGATACCCGCCTCCAGCACCGCGACTAATTCGACCAGCTTCTGTTTCACCGGCCGCAAGCGCCTGGACAAAGCGCCCTCAAGTTGTTGCGCGGCAATCTTCGCCTGGTAGAGCGTCTGGGAGTCGATCAGATCGCGGACGGCTTCGGCCTGGGTGAGATCGATGCGGCCATTGAGGAAAGCCCGCATGGTGAACTCTCCGGGCTCGGCCAGGCGCGCACCTGCGGCAATGCACAACTCGACAATGTGCCGCAGCACGACCGGAGAACCATGCGCCGCGATTTCGACAATGTCGTCGGTAGTGTAGGAGTGCGGCTTGGCGAAGTACGTGACCACCACTTCGTCGATACGGTTTGTGAGTGAAGAAGACTCGTGTGGGGCGGACACCCCCTTCGGCAAGCTCAGGGCAGGCTCTGTCCGCCTAACGACGGACGGAGCTACCTCTGCCGATATCGGACCGTCGCAAAATCCCGCCGGCTCCTTGCTGGCTGCAGGCTGGCGGACAGGAGGGTCCGCCCCACACGGTTCGATGAGCTCTCCAAGAACGGCGCGTCCCGGCTCCATCTCGTGTTTCAGGCGCAACATGGGCTCGGCGATTTCCCGTGCTCTCGGTCCGGCAATGCGCACCACGCCAATGCCGCCGCGACCCGGCGGCGTCGCGATGGCAACGATCGTGTCGTCGAGGTTCACCGGGCGATTGTAGCGGGTAAACTGGAGTACGACCAATGGCTGGCGCTTTGGTGAAACTTCATTCGCTGCCCGGAGAATCTCAAAGAGAGGAACGAGAATTGTCAGTCGCCGACGAACTGCTGAAAGCCAACGAGCAATTTGTAAAGAACTTCAATCTTGGAGATCTGGCCGTGCGGCCGCGGCGGCGCTTGGCCGTCCTCGCCTGCATGGACTCCAGAATCCTGTTTGAACGCTGCTTGGGATTGAAACCGGGAGACGCGCACATGATTCGCAATGCGGGTGGGATTGCCACGGACGATGCGCTACGCTCTCTGATCGTTTCGCATCACCTGCTCGACACGCAGGAGTTCGTCATCATCAACCACACCGACTGCGGATTGTTGAAGGTGAACGAATACGAACTGAGGGCGCACTTGACGAACAAGATGAACGCAATCGCGAGCGAGCCCGCGCACTTCTATGCCTTCGACAATCTCGAGGCCAACTTGCGCGAACAGGTCCGCAAAGTAAAATCGCACCCCTGGATTCCGAAGCATATCCCCGTGCGCGGTTTTATTTATGACGTGAAGACGGGCGCGCTCAACGAGGTCTACGCTTCCTGAGAATTCCTACCGCGCCACCACCTTCTCAATCTCCGCTTTCAGTTGGTCGTAGGGCAGCGCCCCCGGATGGTACATAGCAACCTTGCCCATTCGATCAAGTAACACAAGCGTGGGCGTGGTCGAGGCACCGTACACATCGAAGTTGTACTTGCTGATGGGAACCGGCATATCCAGCAGCCCTCCGTAGAAGCGGTGGCGCACGGCATCAATGTAAGCGAGCTCATCGCTGGGCGCGGCATTCTCCACTTGCGCGGTATAGCCGTACAGCCTGGTCGGCCCAACCACGGCCAATCCCTTGGGCGCGAACTCCGAGCGCAATTGCGTAATGATCGGTGCCTCGGCTTTGCAATCCCCACACCAGTGCGCCCAGAAAAACAGCAGCACCGGCGAACCCTTCAGCTGCGCCAGCACCGGCGGTTTCGACCCAAGAAACTGCTCCGCTCGAAGCGCGGGCGCTGGCTTACCCTCGAACGAAAGCAGGTTCAGGTTTTTTTGCAGCCGCGCGCGGATCGACGTGTTGCCGTAAGTTCGCAGCGCGGTCTGCAGAACGGCGATGGCTTGCGTGCGTTCGCCGCGAGCTGCCAGTGCTTGCGACTCCACTTCGATGGCCGCACCCAGCGCGATCGGCAAGTGTGGTTCAGCATCGAGCGGGCGCCGCTTGAGTTGCTCGAGAGCGAGGGCCTGAGTTTGTTTGGCATAAGCTCCGGCCTGATCGTAGTTGCGAACAGTAAGAGCGGCGCGCGCCATCCATGAGTAGGCTTCGACGTATTCGCCGGTGACGCCGTTCTGCGTGCGGTAAGACTTGAGTTCCGCGTCCGCTGTGGCAAAACTATTTTGGGCCAGAGCCCCGCGAACGTCTTCAACGATCCCCGCCCAGGCCGGACTCACGAGCGCAATCAGAACCAAGAGCTTGCAAAAACGCATGTCTTAGATGATGTATCTTTTGACGCCTGGCTGGCAAATCCGCCCCGCCTGAGAACGCTTCGAATACTTCGCAAGTTGTTGACAGTACAGATACTTAACTTCCTAAGTAGAGAAATGTTGTAGCTATTTTGAGGCAATTCACTTACAATTTATCTGCGTTTGACTTTAGAATTCTTTCGCAGTACCCAGTTTCTCCGCTCAACCCAGCGCGTGACCTGCCTGCAGAAGAAGCCTTCCAAAGTTTCAGCGCTACATCAACGAAAAAGGAACATTGCAACACCATGGAAACAGGAACAGTGAAGTGGTTTAACGACGCCAAGGGCTACGGTTTCATCAGCCGACAAAACGGCGAGGACGTATTTGTGCACTTCTCGGCCATTCAGGCAAGCGGCTTCCGCAGCCTGCAGGAAGGTCAGCAGGTGCAATTCGACGTGGTCAAAGGCCCCAAGGGCTGGCAGGCCGAGAACGTGAAGGGTGCATAAACCACTTCGCAGCTAACAATTCGCAAAAAGGGCGGCCAGAAATGGCCGCCTTTTAATTTCTGCCGAACCAGAAACTGGAAACTCGAAACTCTAGATCGCGGCCGCCTGCTCCCGCCGTCTCGCCTGAATCTCGATGTACACATTGACTAGCGACACCGCCGCCGGCGTCACTCCGGGGATGCGCGAGGCCTGGGCCAGCGTGCGCGGCTGCACATGCGTGAGCTTTTCCTGCACCTCGCGCGAGAGCCCGCTGACCGAGTGATAATCGAACCAGCCCGGGATGGACCGCTGTTCCGACTTTTTCATGCGTTCCATGGCGCGCTGCTGTTGCAGCAGGTAGCCTTCGTACTTGATCTCCGTTTCCACGGACTTGAGTTCGTTGCGGATTTCCGACGAAAGCGTAGCCACGGATTCACGCGGATCCACACCGATTCCTTTTCTTTCAAAAAACGCAGGATCGAGCTCACGGAGAATGGGCGCCAACTTCTCGATACCGATTTCGGGACGCTTAAGCAACTGGGCCAGGGTCAGCCCGATGACAACCGCCGACGCCCCCTCGGAATGTGTGGGGACGGGCGACTCGCCCGTCCAAGCCTGCTCCAGCATCGCTGCCGTAAGCTTGGTTCGCCCCAGCAGATCCTTTACCCTTTCCAGCCGCCGCTGTTTGGCCTGAAAATCTTCCCACGCTTCATCCGAGATCAATCCCACGCGCCGCCCGTGCGGCGTCAACCGGCGATCGGCGTTGTCGATGCGCAGGTGCAACCGGAACTCCGCCCGTGAGGTGAACATTCGATAAGGCTCGTTCGTCCCTTTGGAAATGAGGTCATCGATCAGAATCGCCGTGTATGCCTCAGTACGGTCAAGGATCAGCGGTGGTTGTGCCGTCACCTGCAACGCTGCGTTGATTCCCGCCATCAGCCCCTGGCACGCCGCTTCTTCATAGCCGGACGTGCCATTGATCTGCCCAGCGAGAAACAGGCTGGCAATTTTCTTCGTCTCCAAGGTGCGCTGCAGTTCGGTCGGGTCAATCGAGTCGTATTCGATGGCGTAGCCGGGGCGCAGCATCTCCGCGCTTTCCAGGCCGGGAATCGATTTCAAGATCGCAAGCTGCACCTCGACCGGTAGCGACGTACTCATGCCGTTCACGTAAATTTCGTGTGTATTCAAACCCTCGGGCTCAAGGTAGAGCTGGTGCATCTCCTTGTCGGGAAATTTCACGATCTTGTCTTCGATCGAAGGGCAATACCGCGGCCCGATCGACTGGATCTGCCCGCTGTACATCGGCGACCGATGGACATTCTCGCGAATGATGCGACGCGTCTCGGGCGACGTCCATGCGATGTAGCAGGGCACTTGCGAGTCGTGATGCGCCACCCGCTTGGTGCGAAAACTAAACGGCGTGGGATCGGCGTCGCCCGGCTGCACGGCGAAACGCGACCAGTCGATGGTGCGTCCGTCAAGGCGCGGCGGCGTTCCTGTCTTCAAGCGGCACCCGCGCAGCCCGAGTTTTTTCAGTGACTCGCCCAGCAATACTGCGTTCGGCTCCCCGGAGCGTCCCGCCGGATACTGCTGCTCGCCGCAGTGAATCAGCCCATTAAGAAATGTGCCGGTAGTGATGATGACAGCTTGCGCCCCGACCGTGCGACCGTCGCGAAGCCGAACGCCGAGAACCCGAAGGGCGTCTTTGGTCGTTGGTCGTTGGTCGTTAGCAAGACTCTTGGTGCCATCGTCTTTGGCCAACGACGAACGACCAACGACCAACGACTCTACTTCCGCCTGCTTGATCTTAAGATTCGGCTCCGACTCCAGCACTTCACGCATCTTGAGCCGATAAGCCTGTTTGTCGCATTGCGCCCGTGGCGACCATACGGCCGGGCCGCGTGAAGTGTTGAGCAGGCGGAACTGGATGCCGACCGCGTCCGTGATCTCGCCCATAATGCCGCCCAGCGCGTCGACTTCGCGCACCAGGTGTCCCTTCGCGATGCCCCCAATTGCCGGGTTGCACGACATCTGTGCGATCAGGTCGACGTTGAGCGTGTAGAGAGCCGTCTTCAGCCCCATGCGTGCCGCAGCCATCGCGGCCTCGCATCCCGCATGACCGGCGCCCACCACGACGACCTCGAATTGTTCCGTGAACTGCATTCTTAGACCGCTGCGACGACACGAATTGATCCAGGCCCGTACGTCCTCTCCACGGGAAACCCGCCACGGGTGGCCTTCCATCATTCTAGCAAGTCGGTAAGATGGGGCGCCGCGCGGAGACGACGCTCTTGGGAGTGTCTGAAAAGTGCGTTGGTGGAAAACTTTGAATAATTGGCTACAATGGGATCAGAGGTCTAGTCAAATGACGCTTCCCGGACAACCAGAACCACCATCGCCTCCGTCGCCCCCGCCGAGAACGCAGACCCCACCGCCCCCGCCGCGTCCCGCAAACGTTCCATTCAAGAAAGGATTCTGAATCACTATGTCTGAGCCTGAGTCTGATAAATCGCGACCAGCCAAACCGATAGAGAAAAGGGGCAGCATCCCGGGACGGGCAACCGACAGCGCCCCTGACGAAGCCCCGAAGGGACCAGTGAAAGAGGTCCCGCGACCTGTCAATGAGAAGTTCAAGAAAGTAGACGAATAACAAGCGTAGCGACGTTGGCGGCGAAGGACAGCACGACAAAGAGAAACGAGCCGCGCATCCAGCGCGATTTTCTCTTATTAGCCGCTAAATTCGTATTGATCCGTTTCAGTGCCCACTCAAGCCTTTCCTGCGTCAACAGGGACGTGACGGCTTCCTGCCCAGCCTTGTCCCTACTTTGGGCCTCCAACCATTTCAGGTAGACCTCCGGTGTAGCCTCTCTATCGTAATCAACGGGCCACAGTTCGGCCACAGCTAGAACGCCGCCGAATATCAGCGCGGCGACGGAGATGTACTGCAAAACTTGCTGGAATAATGGTAGACCTGTATGGATCAGCTCGCCGGACTGTATAGCGAGGAACGTTAATGCTGCCAATATCAATCCCGTCTTGATATCCAGCGTGTCTCCAAGCGCAAACTCCTGCCGGTCTCGCTCGTACGCAAGAGGCTCGATTGCATTCAATACTTCCTGCGATGCCATAGTGGTGTCCCCTCCCTAAGCCTTCATTTTACCGCCATCCCGCGGCCCAACGCACATTTCGGCCGCTACCGACGCTATTTCTACCCTTGACTTCCGGCAGGCCCGGAGTAGCATGATTATCTATATTATCCTGCGACGCGCAGAGGACCGCGCTTTTCGACTTCATCCCGTCGGCATTATGGGCCCCGTTTTATCCCAGGATTAGGAGGAAACCTCATGAGATTCGCTTGTTCGCGTCTCGCCGCCGTCTCCCTGTTCTTGTTCTGCGCGATGCGGGACCGCGCAACTGCTCAATCGGTACCGGACCCGGGGCCGGGGGGGTGTGCCTACAATTGCGGGGGCGGCGGGTCCGGGTCTGGAGGGAGCGACGACCGAGAAATAGCGCGAGAGCTCGCCGAGCGCCACGAAGCGTCCCGAGACGCCAACCGCAGCGGAGTGGAAGCGTATCGAGCAGGCAACTACGACGACGCTGTCAGGTATTTCAAGCTAGCGCTTAAGTACGAGCCCTGGACCGTGTACTCGGTGATACATCATAAATGGACGGACCGGGTTCACCAGAACTTGCGCGACGCACAGGCGGCTCTGAAAGCGCAACGTAAGGCTGAATCAGAAGCAGCCGAACGAGCAGTTCTGGCCCGTAAGGCGGCCCTGGCTAATAAGCAAGCACAACAGGAACAACTAGCAATTGCAAAGAAATATTCCTCGCTCCCCGGTCCACCGTCGCCGCCGAGGCAGCGGATGCCCGATCTCACTGACCGGATAAAGACCACGCTGTCCGAGGACGCCGGGAGCCTTGCCGCGCTCGCCAGGAAGGGATCGGAGCTTCCCCAGCCGACCAAACAGGAAATCAGCGACGCGATTTTCCGTTATACTTGGGAGCACGGTATCCCAAGCGACTATGCCCGGACGTATTGGACCATTAACAAAGGAGCCGCCGACGACATGAATAGTGTCTTCGCCGCCATCAGAAAGGACCTAGCTGAACGCGGCCAACTCGGAGACAGCACTGGGGAAGCGCTTGACAGATTCGAGGAGAATCTACGGTCCCGTGTGCTGGACGCCGCCAAAGATGCCGCAGGAGCGTCCCCGTTGCTCTTTCCTCCGAACCAATAGGCCACAATTCCTGCCCAGAGGCGCGGTGGCGCTGGGCAAGCTCGCTGCGGGCGTCTGCGGGGAGGACCGTGCCGATCTTGCGATCCGATCTAACAACTTAGCAACCTACGTGATCCCAGTCACTTGCCCTCCCTCGGCCTCGACCGTATAGTAGGGTTCCATACTAGGAACCCTAGGGGGCCATCATGAATACCACTCAGTTCTTCGAGCAACTGCAGGCGTCGATCGCCAGGTACGACCTGCTTTGCCATCCGTTCTACAGGGCATGGGCGGCGGGCGAGTTGACGCGCGACGATCTGCGCGAATACGCCCGCCACTACTACCATCACGTCCAGGCGTTTCCCTGCTACCTGGCCGAGTTTGCCCTTCGCCTGGATGACGGTGAACTGAGGCGGGCGGTGCTAGCCAACATGATCGACGAAAAGGGCAAGGCGGGCAAATCGGGCAAGGAGGCGGTGCCGCACGCCGAACTTTGGCTCGATTTCGCCGAAGGCATGGGAGCGAGCCGGGACATGCACTGGCACTTGCCGGTCCAGCCGATCGAAGACCTGATGCGCTACTTCCACAGCGTGGCCAGTGAAGGCACGCCCGAACAGGCGCTGGCCGCGTTTTACGTCTACGAATCCCAGGTGCCGCGCATCGCCAAGGAAAAAGAGCGTGGGCTGCGCGAAATGTACGGCGCTGACGATAAAACCTGCGGCTACTTCGCCCTGCACACCACCGCCAACGTCTACCACTCCAATGTCTGGCGTGAGCAACTGGAGAAGCGCATTGCAACCAACCCGGAAAAGGCGGAAGCGGCGCTCGACGTGGCCGAGAACGCAGCCAGAATGTTGTGGCAGGCTCTGGATGGGATTGAAGCGGCGCGCATGGCCTTCGCGGATTGATCTTGGCGGGTTGATCCGGCCAGCTGTATGCGATGTGGGCCAATGAATGTGGGCCAATGATTAGGAGCCAATGATTGTTGCGGGCTGTTTTCCCCGCAATCGTCGATCATTGGCTCTTCGTTTCTAACCTCGGAAGGAAAACAACGAAGACGAGCATGGCGAAACAGATTCCCATCGGCGCCTGCGGCGAGGCTCGGGAAACCGTCGAATTCAAGCACACCCTCACCGCGCACAACGCCGAGTTGCCGCCGGTTTATTCCACTCCCGACATGATCCGCCTGATGGAGACCGCGGCCTTTCACGCGCTCCAGCCCTACTGCGAAGGCGATGAAATCACCGTTGGGACCGCGATCAACATCCAGCACCGCGCCGCCAGCGCCATTGGCGCGCGCATCCAAGCCGAGGCCGTCCTCGAGTCGTTCGACGGCCGCTTCTACATATTGCGCGTCACCGCACGCGACAACGTCCAGGAAATTGGCCGTGGTACTGTGGGCCGCGCTGTAGTGAGCATCGGAAAGTTTGTTGAGAAGATCAAGGGGCAATGACGAAGATCCCGCCCAGCGTCCAGGGTTCGCTTGCGAACTTGACCGCCGCGATGAACTATAATGACCCCCACTTCACAGCCAGAGTTCTCCCATGATCAACGGCGCGCATGTTGTCATCTATACCAAGGATTCCGAAGCCGACCGGGCCTTCTTTCGCGATGTTCTTCGATTTCCTTCAGTCGATGCCGGCCACGGCTGGTTGATTTTCGCCATGCCTCCCGCGGAAGCCGCGTTCCATGATTCCGAGAGCAACGGCCGGCACGAGCTTTACCTAATGTGCGACGACATCACCGCCACCTTGAAAGACCTAAAATCGAAGCACGTGAAGGTCTCGGAGGTCGGCGAGCAACGATGGGGAAAACTAGCCAGACTCGCCCTTCCCGGCGGCGGCAAAATCGGCGTATACGAACCAAAACATCCGAGTCCAATGAACCCCAAGGGGTCCGGCTAAATCCTAAAATCTGAGGCCTTCAATCCTGATCGGCGTCATCTCCGATACGCACGGCCTACTGCGCCCAGCGGCAATCGAAGCTCTCCAGGGTTCGGATCACATCATCCATGCCGGCGATGTCGGCTCGTCTGAGATTCTCGAAACTCTTTCTGCCATTGCCCCAGTCACCGCCGTACGCGGCAACATCGACAAGGGTGCGTGGGCTCGGAAGTTGCCCGAGACCGAAGTACTCGAAGTGGCCGGCATTTCCATCTACGTGCTGCACGATCTCGCCCAACTCGATCTCAAGCCGCAAGCCGCCGGATTCGCAGTTGTGGTTAGCGGACACAGCCACGTTCCCAAACAGGAGCTGCGCGGCGGAGTGCTCTATTTCAACCCCGGCAGCGCCGGTCCGCGACGTTTCAAACTACCGGTGAGCCTGGGCAAACTCAGTGTGGAAGACGGCAGCGTGCGCGGTGAGCTGGTGTTAGTCAGTAGCTAGCGGTCGGGATCATCTCGGTTGTTCTACGGGGCCGATGGCGAAATAGATGCGCAGCTGTACCGCCATACACGGCGTGGGCACGTGTTTCTGTCCCGCGCGGCTCGCGCACCAAGGCAGTTCTCTCGGTTGTGCGCAGTGTGGGGCCATCCAACCGCATAGGAAAAGCGTAGCAGAGGGCATCGCAGTCGCAACAGCGTACGGGGCGCACCATCACCGCGTTCAAAACGTAGCGTTCGAACGCGCTTTGCCCCTGTCAACTGTATGCCTCATGGCCCCCGCAGCGGGAGCAAGTGAATTCCGAGGAGGCCCGTAACCGGCGGGCGATTGGGTTTGTCAACATGGCACCCTCCTTCGCAAAAGCCTGGTCCATCGGCTGGCGTTTGCGTGTGCGCAATAACGCAGTGTGAGAATGCCGGTTCCGCCGGTAGTTCGTAATCCCCCATTTAAGGTATTTTGCGTCGGATTGGCTCGGGTCGGGCGGATCGGGCCGCTTCCGACCTCTGACCGCTGCCCGGTTGCTACAATCGCATGGCGAATACTTCAACACGAATGTCCATCGAGTTCCACATCGAGGCCACCAGCAAGCAGGCCCGAGTCGGCCGCCTCGGCACGCCGCACGGCGCCATCGAGACCCCCGTGTTCATGCCCGTGGGCACGGTAGCTACCGTCAAAGCCATGCCGCAGGATGTTCTCGAGGAACTCGGGGTTCAGATTCTTCTCGGCAACACTTATCACCTCTATTTGCGTCCTGGAGTCGAGACCGTCCGCCAGTTCGGAGGCCTGCACGGTTTCATGGCATGGCCGCGCGCGATCCTCACCGATTCCGGCGGCTTCCAGGTGTTCAGCCTGAACGATCTGCGCAAAGTCACCGAGGAAGGCGTCACCTTTCGCTCGCATCTCGATGGCTCCTCGCACTTCTTCAGCCCAGAGAGCGCCATGGCCGCGCAGATCGGCCTCGGCGCCGACATCGTCATGGCCTTCGATGAGTGCACGGAGTACCCCGCCGACCACGCCCGCACGCAAGCTTCCATGGAATTGACCTTGCGCTGGGCCGAGCGTAGCAAAAAGTATTTTGAGGAGCATAAACAGGACGTGCCGTGGAAAGCAGTGGCCAGTGGTCAGTGGTCAGTGTGCCGTGAAAACCAGAAACTGGAAACCGGCAACCGCAATCACACTGGCAACTGGCAACGGGCAACTGGCAACTGTCTTACCCAATCCCTCTTCGGCATAGTCCAAGGCGGCATGGATCTGGCTCTCCGAAAAGAATCCGCCGAGCGCACCATCGAGATTGGCTTCCCCGGCTATGCCATCGGCGGGCTCAGCGTCGGCGAGCCGCGAGAGCGTACCCGCGAAGTGGTCGAAGCCACGCTCCAGCACCTTCCCGCCGATAAGCCGCGCTACTTAATGGGAGTGGGCACGCCCGAGGAGATCGTCGAGTACGCCCGCCTCGGCGTCGATATGATGGATTGCGTTTTGCCCACCCGCGCGGCCCGCCACGGCCTGTTATTCACTTCGGAGGGAAAAATTTCCATCAAGCAGGCCCGCTATGCCCAGGATGCAGGCCCGCTCGACCCCAATTGCCTCTGCCGCGTGTGCCAGCGCTATTCCCGGGCATATTTGCGTCACCTGTATGCTTCTAATGAAGTGCTGGCTCAGGTCTTAAATACCCTGCACAACCTGAGTTTCTACCTTGACACTATGCGGCGGGTGCGTCATTCTATTCCACTTGGGGAAGAATCCCGTTTTCTCTAGCGTCTGGTCTCGACTGAAACCGTGACCTCCCTGGAAAGAGCTCCCCGGATTTCAAGCCTGAGCGGTCGGAATCGATCAGCAATCCCGTCGTGAAATGACCGGGCCGTAGTGAGTGTAAGCGTGGGCGGTGGTTCGGAAATTCGTGCGGATTTTTGCGTGTAGGCTTCGAGGAATATGGAACTCGTGCTAGCAGTGCAGTTGCCGGGCGGGGGCAGTGCGTCATTCCTGCTCATGATGGGTCTGATGATCGGCGTTTTTTATTTTCTGCTGATTCTTCCCCAGCAGCGCCGCCAGAAAAAGTGGCAAGCCATGTTGGACAGCATTAAGACCGGCGACAAGGTGACCACAAGTGGCGGACTCAGAGGCACCGTTGTGGCTCTGAAGGAGGACTGCATCCATCTGCGCGTTCCTCCCGACAACCTGCGGCTGGAAGTGACCAAGGCCTCGGTCGCGCAATTGACCACCGCGGATGAAGAGGCTAAGACCAAGTAAGCGCGGCACAACCTAACTCTTAGGATTTGTTTTCGTCATGAATAAGAATCTTCTTTGGAAGTGGGTACTCATCGCCGGAGTTCTGCTCGCCTTTTTGTTCGGGATCTTCGGCATTCCCCAGAGCTTTTCCGGCGCGGGCCTGCTCGCCGCCATGACCAACCGCATCCATCTTGGTCTGGATTTGCGCGGCGGAACCCACTTGATCCTGCAGGTGCAGGTCAACGACGCCATCAACGTCGATTCCGACAACGCCGTCGAAGTGCTCAAAGAGCAGCTCAATAAGCGCAAAATTTCTTTCGCGGATATCTCCAAGCCCGATTCGCAGAATAATCCTGACCGGGTTGTGCTGAAGGGCGTCCCGCCTGACGGACGCAAGGACCTGCTGGACATTGTTTCGGAGCGCCTGCCCGAATACAACCTGAGCTCGGGCGCGGAAAACACCTTTACCCTGACCATGAAGCCGCAGACGCTCAGCGAGTTGAAAGATAAAGCCGTAACCCAGGCCATCGAAACCATCCGCAATCGCATCGATTCGCTGGGTGTGAGCGAGCCGACCATTCAGGAGCATGGCCTCGGCCAGTACCAGATTCTGGTGCAACTCCCCGGTGTCGATGATCCCGGCCGCGTGAAGGACATCATGCAGTCCACCGCCATGCTTGAGATCAAGCAAGTGTTGGGCGGCCCTTATCCGAGCGAAGACGCCGCCCGGCAGGATAAAGGCGGAGTCCTGCCGGCGGATGCGATCCTGCTGCCGGGCCACGCCGCTCCCGGAGTTCCTGCCGGCGAACAGTCCTGGTATCTGGTGTCGCGCGTTTCCGCTGTTCGAGGCAAAGATCTGCGGGACGCCCAGCCCAGCACCGACCAGAACGGCCAGCCGAATGTGCGATTCCAGCTAACCGGCGAGGGCGGACAGCGCTTCTATAACTTTACCTCCGCGCACGTGGGCGAGAGTCTCGGCGTGGTCCTCGACAACCGCGTCCAGGAAGTCGCCAATATCAAAGAGGCTATCCGCGATACCGGCGAAATCAGCGGCGGCAGCATGACCCAGCAGGCCGCCAAGGATCTGTCGATGATCCTGCGCTCGGGCGCGCTGCCGGCGGGCATTAAGTATCTCGAAGAGCGCACAGTCGGCCCGTCTCTGGGCACGGACTCCATCCGCGCCGGCGTTCGTGCCGCCGTAGTCGGCATGCTCGCCGTCCTGATCTTCATGCTGATCTACTACCGCGCGGCCGGGATCAATGCTGACATTGCTTTGCTGCTGAACCTCATCATCCTCCTGGGATTCATGGGCTACTTTGAAGCCGTGCTGACCTTGCCGGGTATCGCCGGCGTCATCCTCACCGTTGGTATGGGCGTGGATTCCAATGTGCTGATTTTCGAGCGCATTCGAGAAGAGTTGCGCAACGGCAAAACGCCTCCATCCGCTGTGGATCAGGGTTTCAGCCACGCCTGGATCACCATCGTGGATACTCACGTCACCACCATTGTTTCGGCGGCCATCCTGTTCCTGTTCGGAACCGGCCCGGTGAAGGGATTTGCGGTCACCCTCACCTTCGGCCTGTTGGCAAACTTGTTCACGGCCGTATTCGTTTCGCGTGTCATCTTTGACTGGATCCTGAGCCGGAAGCAACGTGGGGAAGCGTTAAGCATTTGAGGAATTGAATCATTGAGCGATTGAGTCATTGAGTGATTGAAAATCGGGCGTGGACGAGGTTTTCAATCACTCAATGACTCAATCTCTCAATTCCAGCGAAATCATAAATCGGATAAGAGGTCAGACTGGTGGAGTTCTTTCGCAATACCAACATAGATTTTCTCGGGAAGAAGTGGTATTTTCTCGCCTTCTCGCTCGTGTTCAGTGTCGCTGGCCTGTGTTCCATGTTCTTCTGGCACGGCATCCCGTACGGCGTGGACTTCCGCGGCGGCACACTGGTGTATGTGAAATTCTCGCACACGCCGGACGACAACGCCCTGCGCGCGGCCATGGACCGCGCCGGCCTGCACAATGCCAAAATTCAGCGCTACGACGTGCCTTCCAACAACGAAGTGCTGATCGATCTCGACGTGCAGGAAACCAGCGAAAAGGATCTAGCCAATGGAAAAAATCAGATCATCAGCACGCTGGAGACGAACGCTCCCCCAGGCAAGCAGGACTTGAACAACTCCAGTTCTCTGGCCATCAAGAATTATCTAATGGACAAAGATCCGATGCGCCTGGGCTCCGATGCCGACCAGAAGTATACCCAGCAAGCCCAGGCCATCGTGGATGCCCGTGACAAGGGCCAAGGTGGCGTGCTGAGTTCGTTCGATCAGCTTAGAAATTCGGTGGATCCAGCGGCGGCGGCTTCTCTGCCGGATGGCTTTTACCTGTCGGATTTCAGCGTGCGCAACGTCGAAATCGTCGGGCCGCAGGTGGGCGCGCAGTTGCGCCGGCAAGCCTTGCTCGCCACAGCCTATTCGCTTGCTGGCATGCTGGTTTACCTGGGCTTCCGCTTCGAGTGGATTTACGGCGTCGCAGCCGTGGTCACCGTCTTTCACGACACCTTGATCACCGTGGGCGCATTCTCCCTGCTAAACAAGGACATTTCTCTGACCGTGATCGCCGCTATCCTGACCTTGATTGGTTACTCTAATAACGACACCATCGTGGTATTTGACCGCATCCGGGAAAACATTAAACTCATGCGGCGCGAGAAACTGTCGGAAATCGTTAACCGGAGCATCAACCAGACTTTGAGTAGAACCATCTTGACAGCCGGCCTAACCTTCCTTACCGTACTTGCACTCTATTTATTCGGCGGCGAGGTGCTTCGCGGGTTCAGCCTTGCCCTGGTAATTGGCATCTTAATCGGGACGTATTCTTCGATCGCTATCGCTGCGCCGATTCTGGTGGCTTATCAGGATTGGCGGATCGAGAAGGGCAAGCGGCCCATGGCCGTGCCCGTCCGGACCAAGTAACCGATAGCGTTGCAGGCAATTTTGTGGTAGCCCTTTGTTTATAAAGTTTTACAATGTCCAACTGGGCCGGGCTGATAGCGTGGTTGATTTTGGGAGCAAAGGGGAAGCAGTCGGTGTCTAAGTTTACGTAGGCTCTGAGTAGGGGGAAACGTCTATGTTTGAAGATAGCCTTCTGGAATCCGGTGGTCGGCTGAAAACCAAGCGGGGATGGACGACATCGATCGGCCTTCTTGTCCAAGTCGGCCTCCTTGTCGTCATGGTTCTAATGCCTCTAATCTTCACCGAGGCCCTGCCGAAGCAACAACTCATGACTTTCCTGGTGGCCCCTCCACCACCTCCACCACCACCTCCTCCGGCAGCCGCGCCGGTCAAGATCGTTAAGCAGATTCAGACCGATATCGTGAACGGCGAACTGCGCACGCCTACCAAGATTCCCCAAAAAGTGCAGATGATCAAGGAAGACGAAGCTCCGCCGCCGGTGATGGCGTCGAGCGGCGTGGTCGGGGGCGTTCCGGGAGGCATTCCCGGCGGCCAGATGGGCGGCGTGATCGGCGGCATTATCAGTTCCACGCCGGTGGCCGTGCCTCACGTCGCCGCCCCGCAACGCGTCCGCGTTTCTCAGGGCGTATCTACGGGACTGCTGGTAAGGAAGGTGCAACCAAATTACCCACCTCTGGCGCGGCAGGCACGCATCCAGGGTACGGTTGTGCTGCATGCCGTGATCAGTAAAGATGGTTCGATCATAAACCTTACGTTGGTCAGCGGGCATCCGATGTTGGCTCCCGCGGCCATCGACGCCGTGAAGCAGTGGAAGTACAGGCCATACCTGCTTAACGGCGAACCCGTCGAAGTGGATACGGAAGTTCTGGTCAACTTCACCCTCGCCGGAGGCTAGATCCCGGCGGTGTGACGCAGTTGCATTAGACGTGTATACAAATTGGACCTCCCCCTCCCACCTAAACCGTGGCCGGGAGAGCCCTTTCGTCGGCGTAACTGCGGTGTGTTTCTAATTTTTTGGAGAAAGCCGGCAGACAGTCGGAAAGCTGCAAGCAACTTTCTGTCGCCGCAGTTTTGCAGATGCGACGATCTCGCATCAAAGTCTAAGAAGTTCCGAGGAGGGAAAAGCAACTCATGTTAGCTAACGTGGCAATAGCTGTTGTCAGTCATGTCCCTAGGGTGGCCGCTTGGCTTGTGCAAGAAGGTGGCGCAGTGGGTTGGGATCCGATTTCGCTATGGCACCAAATGGGTATCATCGCGAAAATCGTGGTCGTCATCCTGTTCATCATGTCGGGCTGGTCGATCGGCGTCATGATTGACCGCGCCATGGCATATAACGCGGCCCGCAAGCAGTCTCGCTCCTTCGCTCCCGCCGTTGCCGGAGGCTCTGCGCGATGGCCGCATCGACGAGGCCATCAAGGTCGCCGAGCGCAACAAGAAGAGCCATTTGGCCAAGGTCGTCACCGCCGGCTTGATGGAGTTCAAGGCCCACCAGGATAGCCCCGGCGCCATCCCCGGCGAGACCATTGAAGCTTCCAAGCGCGCTCTCGAGCGCACCGAAGCCATCGTCCACGCCGAACTCAAACGCGGACTCGGCGGCTTGGCCACCATCGGCTCGACGGCCCCCTTCGTGGGACTGTTCGGCACCGTGATGGGCATTCTCAACGCCTTCAAAGGTATTTCCGAGCAGAAGGCCACCGGTCTGGGCGCGGTCGCAGGCGGCATTTCCGAAGCGCTGGTAACCACGGCCTTCGGGCTGCTGGTGGCCATCCCTGCCGTCATGATGTTCAACTACCTCACCGGCCGCGTCGAAGCGTTCGATGTGGAGATGGACAATTCGTCCAGCGAACTGATCGACTACTTCCTGAAGCGGCGGGACGTTCGCCGGTCCTAGGTCCAAGTCTTTAGGGCCGGACCTCCGCTGTGAGTTGCTTGTCCGGCGCCGGGATAAATCCCGGCGCCGGCCTTCCCACCCAAGCGGAACCGATCCAGCTCCTCGACCAACGGATCTGGACGATGCAAGGTTTTGCCGGCAACTGGCCACTGCCCTTAGGAGATTCTCGCTATGGCATTAGCAAAACGAAACGAAGGCGCCAAGGTCAACTCCGACATCAACGTAACTCCCATGGTGGATGTGATGCTGGTGCTGCTGATTATCTTCATGGTGATCACGCCCATGTTGCAGAAGGGCATCAGCGTGGACATGGCCAAGGTGAACAATCCCGTGCCGATGCAGGACGCCGACAAAGAAGATGCGCTGCTGGTTTCAGTCATGCGCGATGGAACCGTCTACTTCGGCGCCGATAAGGTTCTGGTAGACAGCTTAACGGGCAAAGTGAAGGATCGCCTGGCCAATCGCACCGACAAGCGCGTCTACGTGAAGGCGGATGCCCGCGCCCACTTCGGCAACGTGGTCCAGGTGGTGGACGCCGTACGCTCCGCCGGTGTGGACGATCTGGGCCTGCTCACCGACCAGAGGAAAAGCACTCCCACCGCTCCCCCCGCCGCTCCCGCGGCTGGGCAATGAAGCGAGTGAGGGAAGTTAGCGCAGTAAGAGGAGATCGACTATGAGTATGGCAGTTGGAACCGGCGGAGGCCAAAGCGCAAACATTAACGTCACTCCGCTCATTGATGTTCTACTGGTGCTGCTCATCATTTTCATGGTGATCACGCCTCTCACGCCGAAAGGTCTGGATGCGCTGGTACCTCAGCCGCCTCCGCCCAACGCACCCAAAAACAACACGCCCGACCGTACCATCGTGGTGCAGTTGATCGATCGCGGCGCCGGCCAGGATCCCGGTGTGAAGATCAATCAGGAAGATGCCACCTGGGACAATCTGCAGGGCCGCTTGGCCGATATCTACAAAACCCGCGCCGAGAAAGTCATGTTCGTGAAGGGCGATGACGCCATTCCCTTCGCCGACGTGGCCAACGTGATCGACATCGCGCACGCCGCCGGCGTGGATAAGGTCGGTCTGATTACGGCGAAAATCGAAGCTGGTGGCTAAGCGCGCGTGGCGCAGGTGAGATTCGTATCGGGGCATGCCTCAAGGCATGCCGCGAATAGCGCGTCCTCGGCCCGCCTTTAGGCGCTGCGTTTCTGGATTCTCGAAGGTCGCGCATGGCATTCAGCCCGCGCACGAAATGCCGCCGCTTCCGCTAAGAAAACGTGCGGCCCGCGCTTGTCAAACTGCCGCCTCTGGGCCTAGGATGCTGTGTGGCAAGGGAGAACGTATACCGCAATGAATAAATCTATTCGACTGCTTACGCTGGCGGCCGCGCTGCTGGCCATTCTTTCTTCCGTGGGCTGCAGCAAGTTGCGCGCCCGCGACCAACTCAACAAGGGCGTCACCGCTTACAAGAACGCCAAGTACGAAGAGGCCATCGACCACTTCCAGCAAAGCGTTGCCGCCGACCCCACTCTCATCAACGCCAAAATGTATCTGGCCACTGCCTTCGCTCAACAATACATCCCTGGTGCCGACACGCCGGATAACAACCAAATGGCCGAACAGGCCATTGAGCAATACAAGCACGTGCTCGACATGAATGCGGCGCGCGATCAGAAAGTGAATGCCGCCAAGGGAATCGCGTACCTGGACTTGAACATGAAGAAGTTCGACGACGCCAAGAAGTATTACCGCCTGGCCTCGGAGATGGATCCTAACGATGCGGAACCCTATTACTCGGTGGGCGTAATTGACTGGACAGCCTGCTACGCGCCCCGCATGGAAGAGCGTGCCAAACTGGGCCTGAAGCCGGACGAGAACCTGAACCCCAAGAACAAAGACCAGAAGCAAGTCTGCGCCGCATTGAAAGTGAAAAACGCCCCGTCCATTCAGGAAGGCATCGATAGCCTGAATAAAGCCATCCAGCTTCGCCCCGATTACGACGATGCCATGGCCTACCTGAACCTCATGTACCGCGAAAAAGCCGACGTGGAATGCGACGACCTAGCCGCCCGCCAGGAAGACCTGAAAACCGCCGACCACTGGGTTGACGAAACCCTAAGCACCAAGAAAGCCAAAGCCGAGAAGCAGCCCGGCCAGCAGGGCATCACCATGGATCAACCCAAGTAAGATCGGCAGCCAGCCCGGAATAACGTCGGCGTTACCCCTAACTCGGGCGAAATCGCCAAATTGTGGGACCGCTCACTCCAAACATGTACGTCTTCATCCATTCTGAGTTGAGCTGCATCGCTGTTGTCGCTCTCTCGGGCATGACTTCGATTGTCTCCCTTTAGTCCGTAGCCCATGAATGGCTTTTTTCTGGCCTCTCGGCAAACAAGAGATTACACTTTAGCGCATGACTTCCGGCCTGCTCGCTACACGCAAGGCTCGCAAGGCTCGATTACGACAAGAAGACCAAATGTGGAAAGGAGAAATGGATGCAAAACAATAACGACAATCGCGTACTTGGCCGCAGAAATGCTCGTCATCTCAGCGCCGAGGAATTACAGAAGATACTGGGGCAAGGGAATCAAGTGACCCTTCACATGACCAGCCCTTTTTTGCCTGACGAGTAAACAATCACAGCGGTCCACTAATCTGGCATGGTGGTGGACCGCTGTTCCGAACCCTAATCCTGACCTGACAACCCCTTGAAATCCCCGGTGCGGCACCCGCCGTTCCAAGCTCGCTGGAGGAAGAAAAAAAATGAAAATCATAATTCTTGCGCACGAGACCGACAATCACACTGCCCCGATCAAGTGGGCTTTAGAACGAGCTGGGTATCGGGTAGTCTGCTGGCCGGGCGTTTCCTGGACCGAGGAGCGGCAAGCCTCCATGCTGCTTGACGAGGAACCGAAGGTAGCTCTGGGGCCGGATGTGGTCGAACCCGGAGACGTGATCTGGATCCGCAGGCTTGAGCAACCTGTGGGCAATCCGAAGGTCGCCGAGGCTGACAAAAAATTTGCCGAAGTGGAATACCGTTCCTTTCATCACGCCGTTGCTTATGTTCTTGAAACCCTGCCGGTCTGGGTCATCAACAGGTTTTCGGCATCGCGGTTCATCAACAACAAATCGGTTCAATTGCAGTTTGCCCGGAACTGCGGGCTGAGGGTCCCCAAGGCGCTCATGTCAAATTCTCCCAAGGGCGTAAAGGATTTCCTCGACCACAACCGGAATCGGACCATCGGCAAATCTTTCACGCCACATGTATGGCAACCGCAAAGCGTGGGTGGCGTAGCGGTTACCGAAACTTTCGAGCTGACTCGCGATCAGTTGCCGGCCGATGAAGTGCTCACCTATGCTCCCGGCATTTACCAGGACATGGTGGTCAAACAGTTTGACATCCGTACCGTCCTCATGGGAGAGAGGGTTTATTCTTATGCGCTGCATAATCCGCTGAAAGCGCTCGACTGGCGCCCAGACGCCGGACTGGGAAACATCGAGGTGGAAATCGTCCCCACCCCATCCGATGTCGAACTTGGAATCGTGGCCTTTGCCAAAAAATCCGGCCTCTGCTTCGGTTCGATCGATTTCGCCGTGGACATGCATGGAAACTGGTGGTTCCTCGAGATCAACGAGCGAGGACAATTCCTGTGGCTGGACCAGTTCAATCCTAAAATCAAAATGCAGGAAAAGTTTTGCGCATTTATCACTGCTCCGGAGGGTTCCACTCAGCCCTTGGAAGAACGCGAAGGATTGTTCCCCTCATTTGGCGAATACATGAAGATCTACGAAGAGCAGCAGGCTAAACCGGAAGCTTCGAGCATTGCAGCGGCGGCGGCCAGCTCCCCGTATATGTCGCAGGAACCGTGAAAGGGGGGCTGGCCCATGCGCCATCACGACCGAGGACCAAGCTACTACGGTAGCCGTTCTGTGAGATTGTCTTGGGAAGGGCACGACTTTAGTCGTGCCACGAACCACCCCCGTTCCGAAAGGGCGCGGCTTCACAGTCTGCTGAAAAACCCTGCCTCATCCAGGTTTTCGGGAAGGGCGCGACTTCAGAGGTCGCGGAAAAACTCTCATTCGGCGGAGGTCCGGGAAGGGCACGACTTTAGTCGTGCCGTAAGCCGTTGCAAATGGACCAGCGCTTTAGCGCCTGAGGTACGCCCTTTGCACCCATGATGAGTTTTTCAGCACTCTGCTCAGCCGCGCCGCCCTAGCCCCACAAACACGTCCGGTGCCCTCGTGGCGTAGGTTGCGCTGCTGCAGCAGGCGCTAACGACATCCATAGCTCGATTGGGCAAACAATTGGGAAACGTCCCGCGTCCTCGGTTTCCTAATTGCGTGGCTTGCGGCCCCGCTTGCTGTTTTCTCCGCGCGTTTTCCGATCATGATACTGTTTCATAGCCGCCTTTTCCCGCGCCCTGCCAGCTTCGACCTTCTCCCGTGACCAAGGGAAAGCAGTCCTGACCTTGTTCCGCGTGATCCAATAGTGCGACCGGCAAGGGAAGTCCCAATTCCCAATGGACGGCTCGAGAGAAACCGATTCGCCGTCGAAAATGAGGGACCATTCGACAGGACTTAAAGGAGTGACGACCTCATTCCCGCAGCCGCAGCAACATTTGTGAATTGCGCTTCCATATTTGGTTGATATATACAAGACCCCATCTCTCAAACTTTCAGGAGCGTTCTCCACGAATTCATATGTAAGCTCCTTATACTTCAACTTCTTCCTCGTTGGCCGACGTATCCGACGCCCCAGCCTTTTCATCGGTGGTCAGCAGGTTGCAGTCGATGGAATATGTGCTGTTGTGCTCTTTTTCGAGGTCATGATAGAACCCCAGCAGTTTCTTCCACCTAACGATTGCGAGGGCGGCATTCAGTGCGTTGAGCTCTGCTATTTGAATATTCTGGCTGTATACGCCCTCAGGATCATCATCGTCAGCAAGGGATATCCTCTTTGAGACATGCCCCCTGTAATCTGGGGTGCTCGTCGTGAGGCGTAACATTCCTGTGAGGCCGGTGTCCAGCCTTTCGATGCCCATGCCAACGTCGATGAAACTGATGCCCCATTCCTCCAGTTTTTCGACGAGCAACTTCTTTGCAGTACCTTTGTCAACGCAGATGAAAACAAAGTCCATACCTTTCAGCTGATCAACATTGGAGGCGTCGATGTGCTCGGCGTGGGCAAAGATGTTGCGCCGCATTTTCGAGTAGAGGTTCTTCAGGTACTCGACCTTTGGCGCTTTTTTTCCAGTTCTTCGCCGGATGCAGCCCCTGGTGACCTGAATGCGTTGTGCTGGAGGTATTTGTCCCTATCAAAAAGGTGAATTTCCTTAACAGGTGTTTTCGCAAGGAAATCCAGCAGATAGGATCCCGTTCCCCCCAGGCCAATGATGGCGACCTTCCCAATCTCCAGTTTTTTTGTAACCTGATCGATCCCAGCCCGACTGGAGGCGGTGTCAAGATATTTGAAGACTGATTCTTCTTCCGAAACCTCTATCAATGAAAACGGTTGCGCGGTGGCATTAGGGTCGATTGATTTGGCAGGACTGGAAATGACCTCAGCGTAGGTACTGATCTTTTCATAATAGTTCCTATACCCTTCGGGTGGCTTGTTTGAGAAGGAGTGATGCACCTCAATGCCGCCCAGCGTTTGAGTGGTACTTTGGTGCCCTATTTGGCGAATTTGAGTCCCATCACGATGACACGGATGTTCCCCGGCAAAGTGAATCACGTGGGTGCTCGGAGTGGTCGTTACGTCGTTGGCCAGGGTCAACTCTGATACGAGGATTCCGTACTTTATCTCTCGGCTTGAGTTCACATAAGGAATATTTCTCACCACGAGGCAGCCGGATTTAGTTACCTCAACGGTGAAACCCTCGTCTCTGAGCCGCCTTAGATCCGCACTACGATCGATTAGTTCTTTTGACATTGAAAATTGTCCCGTTCTTGATTTTTACGGATTCGCCTTCAACCAGAGTCCCCGCCGACGGTTTCTGGTCAGCGTTCTTGAATGAGACGGTGAATATGGGGTCGGTGATACCGTCGGGGTTTGGATACGCGAGTTTAGTAATCTCATCGAACGTCAGAACCTGTTGATGAACTTCCCTCTCGCGGGTATTCACGATGATATGGAAAGTTCGCTTCTCAGTCTGTCGGATTTTCTCTTCCTGTGTGCTGCTCATTGTTCCCCCCCCAGCCCGGGCCGGATGGACAGACTCTAGCGCAGCAAGCGGGCTCATGTCAATACCCATGACGTAAAAAATATGTTATAGTCAATTATACAAACCTAGATAATTTGATGGAGGGTCAGTAACGCAAACGTGTTTGTGCCCTTGACGCCCCCCGCCCGGATGGTGCAATATCCTACAGTGATTGATCGGGGCGAAATAAACAAACGGTTTGGCCGCAGGTTGGCCCAATGTCGAAAACGCTCCGGCTTATCTCAAGAGAAGCTTGCGAAAGCCCTGAGGCTCACGCGGACATCAATTACCAATATTGAGCATGGTCGCCAGCCGATTCAGCTTTCTACCCTATACGCGATCGCCGAGGCATTGAGCTTGGAACCGACCGATTTGATGCCTGGTCTGCCCAAGGCGGTCGGTGAAACATCGGTTGATCGCAAGCAGCTGAAAGGCCTAAGCGTAAGAGCCACAAATTGGATCGCAAAGGTGAGCGGCGAACTGCCAACTGAACGGGTGGAGACTAGGAATGGATCGAAATCGCAGGAAGGTTCGTGATTTGCTGAGGAGGGCGGGTGTTCACCGCCCCCCAGTTCCGGTGGAAAGAATCGCGGAAGTGCTCGGGCTAGAGGTGCGTCATTTGCCGAGCCCGGACGAGATTTCAGGGGCCCTGATCAGGAAGGGCAAGGACCTGATTATCGGCGTCAACTCCCATCAGCATCCAAATCGCCAGCGCTTCACGATTGCACACGAAATTGCGCACTTTGTTCTTCACAAGGGGCGGAGCCTGCATGTGGACGAGGACTTTTGCATCAACCGAGATGGCTCCAACAACCTCGACGAAATGCAAGCCAACCGATTTGCGGCCGAACTATTGATGCCCGAGGGGCTAGTCGAAGCAAACGTCTCTCGTTTCAACGTCGTTGATGCGAGAATCGTAGGTCTCCTTGCGAGCAAATATAGAGTCAGCTCTCAGGCAATGCAAATAAGGCTCAGCAATCTCGGCTACATCGCCCCATTTTGAGCTGGAATGGGGGGCTGGCCCAAGAGCCATCACGACCGAGGCCGCCCCATCCCGCCGCGATTTTCGGCGGGTGGGACACGATGCTGTATGGGCCAGGTGAGACGGGCGATAAGTATCCTTGTCTCGAAAGGGCAGATCGGCGAACGCGCCGCGCCAGCGAAATCCACAGCCCCTCTGTGACATCTGACCTTGCCCTCATTCAAAAATCAGGTCATCATTGTCGAAGCACTGACGGGATACTGAGCCAGAGAAAGAACGAGGAAAAACGCACCTAAGTCTTTTAGTGCCCATATTTCACCGCTAACTTCTTTAGAAAACGTATTTTACAGACAACGATTTTCCAAAACCCGCGCCCAGCAAGATTTTCAGAGGTCGGGTAGGTGGGGGGCCCCCCAAAAAAAGAACGCAAATCGCGCCCCTCCAGCACCTCCTCAGCCCACGAAGGGCAGAATTATTACCAGGCGGCTAGCCCATGCACTTGCAGAGGCTGGTTCGAAAGGTTGGATCGTAGGGACCTCAAGGGGAATCCGGAGCGGAATCCCAATGATACTATGCTAGGAACAGCCCACAATTGAGCGGGCATTCCGCATGGCCATAAATGCAGCTTCATTGGAGGCAGCCCCGCGTAACAGTGCTGCCACTGCCGGATCGCCGGCAACCGACCGCTGGGCGGGATGCGTGTCTGTGATCGTACCTGTCTACAACGAAGCGGCGCATGTGGACGAACTGCTGAAGGCCATCCACGCCTCGCCGGTGAAGAAGGAAATCATCATCGTGGAGGATGGTTCCACCGACGGTACGCGCGAGAAACTCCAGGCCATGCCGCTCGCCGACGATGTGACCGTGGTATTTCATGAAACCAACTGCGGCAAAGGCGCCGCCATACGCACCGCGCTCGAATATGCCCGCGGGGAATACATTCTGATTCAGGATTCGGATCTCGAGTATGATCCCCAGGACTATCCCGCATTGATGCGGCCTTTGGAACTATGCCAGGCGAATGTAGTCTACGGCGTGCGTCCGGACCGGCCGGAGCGCGGCCTGCGATTTTTTCTGGGCGCGAAGCTGTTGACCCATCTTACCAACCTGCTCTATGGCGCGCGCATCCACGATGAAGCGACCTGCTACAAAGTCTTCCGCCGATCGCTGCTCGCGCAAATCAGCTTGGAGTGCCGCCGCTTCGAGTTCTGCCCTGAAGTGACCGCGAAGCTGTGCCGGATGAGCGAGAAGATCGCGGAAGTGCCCATCTGCTACGCCCCTCGCTCGGCCGGCGAGGGCAAGAAGATTCGCCACTCCGATGGCTGGTTGGCCATCTGGACTCTGTTGCGCTATCGCTTCAGCCGCATGGCTAACTGGGCGAACGCAGCCCGCGCCGGGGTGAAAATGCAATCGCCATTTCCTGTCAGTTTCGTTCGTCTGCCGCCGGAATGAAGAATATCGATAAGGGACCGCACCTAGAAATTGTCCCGACCGGAGTGGAGAGACCTGCTGTTCTCCAGGGCGGCGGCGCTTAAACTGCTAAACTTCCATCCGATGGAAAGACCTCTCGAAGCTGCCATCCCCAGATCGGTATGGTGGTCGGTACTGCTGTCGTTGATTCTGCAGGTGGCGATGATCGGCGCGTTTCACGAATACCGCACGCGCCTGCAGGAAGATCATTTCGCCTTTGGCTGGGAGATGGGCCGCGTGGCTCGTTCCATCGCGCTCGGACAAGGCTTCAGCAATCCCTACGGCGACAATACTGGCCCCACGGCGTGGGAGCCACCGCTCTATCCCTATCTGATGGCTGGAGTGTTCAAGCTATTCGGCATTTATACCTATGCTTCGGCGTGGGTTTTGCTGACGATCAACAGTGTCTTCGCCGCGCTTACGACGATTCCGATTTTTCTCATCGCGCGCAGAACTTTCGGCGAGCGCGTCGCGGTGTGGTCGGCCTGGGGATGGGCGCTGAATCCTTACATTTGGTACTGGTCGATTCACTGGATTTGGGACACCACGTTTACCCCGCTCGTGCTCAGCCTGATCTTTCTGGTGGCGCTGGAACTGCAGGAACGGCGCGGCTTACAAGGTTGGGTGATATTCGCGGGCTTATGGGGCGTGGGTGCGCTGGCCAATCCGTCGATGCTCGCGTTTCTGCCCTTCTGCGGCCTCTGGATATGGCGGCAACGATTCAAGAACGGGCTGCCTTCGTTCTCCGGCATCGCGCTCTCGTCTGCGATTTTTTTTCTGGTGCTCTCGCCCTGGCTGGTTCGGAACTATGAAGTGTTCGGACGATTTGTTTTTCTGCGCGACGATTTCGGCCTTCAGTTTCGCCTGGGCAACTGGAAAGGCGCGGATGGGATGCTGATGGCCTATCTTCAGCCCAACCTGAATAAACTCGAATTCGAAAAGTTTCAGCGCATGGGCGAACTGGCCTATGCGGCCGACTGCAAGCGGCTGGCCTTCGGCTGGGTCCGCGAAAATCCTGGGCGCTTCGCGGCGATCAGCCTGAAGCGATTTTTCTATTACTGGAACGGCGTGCCCAAACCCAGTGACAGCCGTGCTCCCTGGGACTTCCGCAGCTCGCTGTTCCTGACGTGGTCCGTGCTTGCGATCTGGGGCGCAGGCCGGGCGGTTCGCCAGAAGGTGCGCGGGGCATGGCTTTTCGCGGGACTGATGCTGACCTACCCTCTGACCTATTATTTCGTCTTTCCGCACGCCCGCTACCGTCACCCCATTGAGCCTGAGTTGCTTATCCTGGCTGTGTTCCTGCTGTTGCAGACTGGCAGGCCAACTCGCGTGCCGGCCGCTACGTTTTCCCGGAATCTCCTGTAGAATCTTTGGTTCGCCCGGGCGACCTGATGTTCAAGAAAATTCTCATCGCCAACCGAGGTGAGATTGCGGTGCGCGTGCTGCGCGCGTGCCACGAGATGGGGATTGCCGTGGTGGTGGTTTACTCGGACGTGGACCGCGCTGCGCTGCATGTACGCAAGGCGGATGAGGCGTATCCCATTGGCGCCGCTGCGGCCTCTGAATCGTATCTCAATATTCCCAAAATTCTCAACGTCGCACGGCGGTCGGGCGCGGACGCGATCCATCCCGGTTACGGATTTCTTTCCGAGAATGCGAAGTTTGCGCAGGCTTGCGTCGATGCCGGAGTGAAGTTCATCGGACCAACGGCGGCCGCGATGGAGGCTATGGGATCGAAGACGCGCGCGCGGCAGGCGATGGAAAAGGCGGGAGTGCCGTTCGTGCCGGGTACATCGCGGGGTGTGGAGTCGCTCGAGGAAGCGGCGCAAGTGGCTGTGAGAATCGGCTATCCGGTGATGTTGAAGGCGGCCGCGGGCGGCGGCGGCAAGGGCATGCGGCTGGTGCACGCTCCCGAGCAACTGAAGCCGTCACTGGAAGCGGCTCGCAGCGAGGCCGAGCGTTCTTTCGGCGACAGCGAAGTCTACATCGAGAAGGCGATCCTCAATCCGCGGCACATCGAGATGCAGGTGCTGGCCGACGAGCACGGCAACACGGTTTATCTGGGCGAACGCGAGTGCTCGCTGCAGCGCCGCCATCAGAAGGTGCTCGAAGAAGCGCCTTCGCCGATCGTCGACCCTGATATGCGGCGGCGGATGGGAGAAGTTGCGGTGCGGGTCGCGCGAGCCGCGGCTTACACCAACGCGGGCACGGTCGAGTTCCTGGTCGATCAGCAGAAGAATTTTTATTTCCTGGAGATGAATACGCGTTTGCAGGTGGAGCATCCGGTGACGGAGTTGATCACCGGGCTGGATCTGGTTCACTTGCAGATTCGCATTGCGGCTGGGGAAAAGCTGCCCTTCACGCAAGACGATGTCCGCATTCGCGGTCATGCCATCGAGTGCCGTATTTATGCGGAGGATCCCGACAACAATTATTTCCCCAGTCCCGGCAAGATTACGTTGCTGCTGGCGCCATCGGGACCGGGAATTCGGCGCGACAGCGGCATGTATGAAGGCTGGAACGTGCCGATCGACTACGATCCGCTGCTGGCTAAGCTGATCGGATACGGCACCGACCGCGATCAAGCAATTGCGCGGCTGACGCGAGCGCTCAGCGAATATTTCGTAGGCGGGATCAAGACGAACATTTCGTTGTTCCGGCGCATCTTGCGCGATGCGGATTTTCACGCGGCCAAACTTGACACGGGATTTCTCGACCGCATGTTGAAACGGGCAGAAGAAGACAAGGCTGTCGATTCGAGAGCTGCGGAAGTAGCAGCTATTGCCGCAGGCATGTTCGCCGCGCTCGCCTCGACTGCGCCTGGCCTGGGCAACGGCGCGGCCGGCAGCGGTTCGACCGGCGCGGACGACAGAGTTGCTTCCAACTGGAAGAATGCCAGTCGTCGAGAAGCTTTGCACTGACGCGTTGTGTAATCCGAAACTGGTAACTGGCGGCTGGCAACAGGCAACTGCTTTTTTATGCTGTACGACGTAACCATCGACGGGAAGAATTACCGGCTGGAACTCAACCGCGCCGAGGGACGCTGGTCCTGCCGCCTCGATGGGCGGGAGTTGGAGGTCGATGCCGTTCTCGCGCGCCCGGATGTACTCTCGCTGCGCATCGGAAACAACGCGTATGAAATCAAGTCGGAAAGGGTAGCCAACGATTTGCATTTGTGGGTGGGCAGCACGCGGTTTGCCGCGGAAGTTCGCGATCCGCGCTCCCTGCGCAGCCGCACGCGGGCTGGAGACGATCAAGGTCCGAAGAAGATCGTCGCTCCCATGCCGGGCAAAGTCGTGCGCCTGCTGGTACGCGAAGGAGCCGAGGTGGAACTGGGCGCCGGCGTGGCCGTGGTGGAGGCGATGAAGATGCAGAACGAAATCAAATCGCCAAAGAAGGGAATCGTCCAGAAAATTCTAGTGAGCGAAAGCGCAGCGGTAAACGCGGGCGATGTACTCGCGATAGTGGAGTGATTCCACCGCCGCGTTCCAGCCAAGTTCTAGCCTGGAGTGGCCTACTTTGTCAGCCCGTTGCTATCCAGAATTTTCTTAGCGTAGTAGTTCTCGACCTTGGCGGAGTCGCGCAGCACTTCGTAGTAAGCGGCTTTAAGCAATTGCTCGCGCCGGTCATGAAGTTGCGAGCGGATGGCTTGCTGCACGCGCGGATCGGATAAATCGCGCTGTCCCGCCGGCTCTTTCGACACCAGCTTTACAATGCGAAACCCCACCGCTTGCTTGTTCGCGGGGTTCACCACCGTGATGATCGGGCTGTACTGGCCGGGCTTCAGCTTGATCACCGTGTCGCGGGTGCCGGGATCGGTGTTGCGCAGGGAAGACTCGGGAACCGTTCCCAGATCGCCGCCGTTCCCGGACGTTTCGGGATCCTCGGAATAATTCATGGCCAGCGTGGCGAAGTCGTCGCCGCTGTCCAGCCGGTTGTTAATCATCTGGATCTTCTTGCGGGCGTCGGCCTCGTTCTGCGCCTTGTTGTTCTGGTTGTGCACCTGCGGATTTGGCGCGGGCGTAACGAAAATCTGTGCCAGGTGGTATTGTGGCTCGATCAGGTTGAATTCGGATTTGTGCGCGGCGAAATAGCCGTTGATGTCCTGATCGGTCACGTTAATCTTGGAGGCGACTTCCTTGTTCATCACCTTATCGACGGTGATGGAGCGTCGGATGTCGCGCTTGAAGTCTTCGAGCGTGATCTTTTTTTCTTTCAGGCGCTGGTCGAATTCCTCCTGCGTGTAAGGAGATTTGATCTCGTTGAGTTTGCGATCGACTTCTTCTTCGGTGGCGAGGAGGCCAAGTTTTTCGGCGCGGCGCATCACCATCTCGTCTTCGATCATTTGGCGCAGAATATTCAGGCGGAGAATGGTGGCTTGTTCCCCGGTGGGCGGCTGTTGAGCGCTGGCCACGGAATTTTCGTAGTATTTGTTGACGTCGGAGCGGAAGATCTTGCGGCCGTCCACCGTGGCCATCACGTCGCCGCTTACCTGCGACTTGCAGCCGAGCAGCGCTGCCAGCAGCACGGCTGTGGCCATGAGCGCCGCAAGCCGGGCAAAATCCGGATTTCTTTTCAAAAGTTTCTCTCCCCCTAAATCGACGATCTCACCGTTGACAAAAATCCGATGTCCGCGCGCCATTACTTTGGCGCCGGTGCCGCGGCGGCCGCAGCGTTGATGTGACTGGGCACGGGCAGATTGGCATCTTTCAAAGCGCGATCCAGCGCGGCGCGCAACTGGCTGGCAGACACGGCGCCGCCGGGAACCTCTTCTCCATTGATAAACAAGGTGGGCGTGGCCTCCACTCCAACCGCTTCCGCCTCTTTCATAGACGCCTTCACCGCACTTTCATCTTGCTCCTTGATGCAGGATTGCAGCTTCACGACGTCGAGGCTGTGTTTCTGGCCTTGCAGCATGGTAAGCCGGTCGAGCGCTTCCAGCCGCGCTCCGGGCGTCTTCTCGTTGTTGACCTCGCGCTGGTTCGAATGAATGTAATCGGCGAAATCCCAATAGGCGTCGCTGTTTTGCGCAGCCAGACAATTTGCGTCCACGGCCGCGTGCGTGGCCCAGGGATGAATTTCCACCAGCGGGTAATCCTTGTAGATGAAGGTAATGCGGTCGCCATACTCCTTGAGTATCTCGGGAAATAAAGTCTGGTGCATGCGCGAGCAGAATGGACACTCGAAGTCGTCGAAGTTGACTATCACTACCTTGGATGCCTTCGCTCCTCGCGTGGGCCGTCCGGCGACATCGATCTTGCTCATCGTCTCGGCGAAAGGATCCTTGCTCAGGTCGAACTTGTTGATTCGAATCAAGGAGGAATGGTCTTTGGAAATCAGAAACTTGAGATCCTGTTTCTTCTCGCCATTGTCGATAGTCACGACTAGGGAATCGTAGTTCGGAAAGTCGGAACTGGGTGACGTAGGCCCCACCAGCACTTTAAGCTCGGCCGGGACTTTGTAGTAAGAACGGACCTGGCGCTCGATCTTCTGGGCTAAGTCGGGCGAGACGGATTGGGCAGCGCAGCCCAGACAAACCATCAGCAGGAGAAGAAAAGAGCGTCGGAATAGAGTCACTAAGAACCGCCTGAGCATTGCGAGTTAAACGTTGATTATCTCATAGCCCCGGGCGGGGCGCAGAAAGCCGCGGCCCCAGGAATGCTGTCAGAACGGGATGAATCGGCGAATCGCAATGCTGGCCGTTCTCAGCTCGTTCGCCGGAGCAAACCTTCCGCGGGCAGCAGCGCGTTCATCGATCCGGAGCGGAAGCCTTCCAAATCAAGCGTGACAAACTTGAAGCCCAGAGCCTTGAAAATTTTTGTGAACTGCGCCGCCATGGCGGGATCGAGTGCCCGCTCCAACTCTTCGCGGGCGATTTCGATGCGAACCATCTCTCCATGATGACGAACGCGGAACTGCCGGAAGCCGAGGGCGCGCAGGGCGTCTTCACCTTTCTCTACGACGGCGAGCGACTCTCGCGTAACCGGGCGCCCATATTCAATGCGGGACGAAAGGCAAGCGGAAGCCGGCTTGTCCCAAATGCGCAAGCCGGCGTGGCAGGCGAGGGCGCGGATTTTGTCTTTGGTTAGTTTCGCATCGAGCAGGGGAGCCACAACGTGGTGATTGGCCGCAGCCTTCTGACCGGGACGGAAGTCGCCCTGGTCGTCGAGGTTCACCCCGTAGGCGATGGCGTCGAACCCGCGAGACTCGCGTAATTCTTCCATCAGCGTGAAGAGTTCATCTTTGCAGAAAAAGCAACGCTGTGAGTCGTTGCGGATATACTCCGGGCGATCCAGTTCCGAGGTTGTGACTACTTCCAGCGGGATGGCTTGTTCCCGAGCAAAGGCAATGGCATCGGAGAGTTGGGCGCGCGCCAGGCTGGGCGAATCGGCGATGATCGCCAGCATGTTATCTCCCAGAGCCTGGTGGGCAGCCCATGCAAGGTAGGCGGAATCGACACCGCCGGAATAGGCTACGAGAAGGCGGCCCAGCTGGCCCAGGCTCGCCTGCAGGAGCACGCTTTGGCGTTCAAGGTCGTTCATGCGGCCAATATAGATATCATGTTAGCAGTCTTAGATGCGTTCGCGACTCACCGTGGCGCCCCGAAAGTTGTCAATACAGCCGCCCGAGCTGCCGCAAACTGCCAAAACCGCCAATATTTGCCAGGGTGAAGCTGAACAGGAAGAGGTTTTCGTTGCGCACGTTGGCAACCGTGTAACTGCGATACTCCAAGGTCATGCCGCAGCAATCCCAATTGTAAGTGGCCTGCGCGCTGACGGACTGCAGTTGATTGACGTTGGCGTCAAAGCCAAAGCTGCCGGCGGCGCTGAAGCCGCGTTTGTTGGCGCTGCCGTATCCCAGCGCGGCGCGAAATTGATTGAAGCGGGCGGGCTCGGGCAAACCGGAAGACGAAGTTATGGTCTGTCCGGGTATCTGCAAGATGGAATCGCCCCCGCCCATGGTTACCTGGCCGATGTGGTAGTTGAGCAGCAGGGTGCTGGCGTTGACGCTATTGTTCTGGAAGTCGTAATCCATGTCCCATTCCGCGTCCGTGCGTGAACTGGTTTCCACGCGCAATCGCGAGACCAGCGGCGAAAGATGGCGTGGTTCGGTGACGAACGCGATGCCGGTGAGGTCGGCCGTGGTGGTGAACACGTTGCGCTGACCGGCAATCAACGCTCCCCCGAATGTGGGATCGAGAAAGTACTTCTGCGCCAATTCCCAGGTCACCACCTCGCGCACCTCCGGTCCTGGCTGACACGCGGGACCTGCCAGGGGATTGGCATGCTGCCAGGGGATGGTCGATTCCGGCGCCGCGCCGCCTACCATGAGCGCCGACATGATCTTGCTGCAATCCTCCGGCTTCGCCGAAGTACGCTTGGCATAGAGACGCGTGACAAAACCATACTCGACCTCGTGAGTGTCGGTAAGGATGTCGCGCTCGTCGAATTTAAGAACATTCCCGAAGTTGTTTACGCCGGTCACGAAGCGGTAGACGGCACGTGGCTCGATGACGTGCTTCCATTTTCTTCCCAGGAATTCTTTGTCGAAGACGCGCTCCAGCGCAGGTGGCCGCAATTCCACGGATGTCTCCAGGGCTTGGCGATTAATCGCATCGTTGAAGGCCCGCCCGGGATTTTCTCCGCTCACTCCAACCAGCCGTTCGGTGTAATAAGTTTCATGCAGCGTCAGATCCGGACGCAACGACCATCCCCGAAACAACAGCGGCAAGGAAATCTCGGGGTTCAGGTCGAATCGCCCGAGCAGGTTTCCCGTGCGGAAAGCCGGCGTGCACGACTGAAACAAGCCCGCAGTCGAACACTCCTGGGGTTCGCTGCGTGACAGGCCGGACTCTGATGCGTCGAACGACCAGTAAAGCGGCGTGCGCCCCAACTTCTGGTCCACGCTGGAAAAATCCAGGCTCGGGGCGTGTGAGATGGTGATGACCTGGCCCGGCGTTGTGCTCAGGAAATTCTGGTAGCGTTCCACAAATCCATTCATGCTGAAACCGTCGTCGGACTTCGACAGAAACGCCTGCGATTTCACCTCCGAATACACCGCCTGGGTGAAGACTTCGTTGAAGGCCAGCCGGAAAAGAAACGAACTCAAGTAGTCGATGTTGGTTACGCCACGGAAGCCATCGATGTTTCCGCCGGCATTCAGCCGGGCGTTCTCGCCGCCTTCCTTGAGTGGAGGCGTGCCAATGCCGCGGTCCACTACTCCAAAATAGTTGAAGTCCACATAGGAAGTTTCGCTGGGCCGGGCGCGAAACTCTCCGCGCTGCGACCAGCCCCGCAGGGAAAAATATTCGGCTCCCACGGTGGCATCCATCGTGCGGTTGATGGCCCAGTAATAGGCGTCGCCAATGATGTTGCCCTTCGTGGATGAACGGCCGACAGAGGGCATTAGGAAACCGGATTGGCGGGACTCCTTCTCCACGGGATGGGTCGCGTATAGGAACCAGAGGATGGGGATTCCGTGTAAGTCGAACGTGCTGCGATAGATCTTGGCGTTGCCGCCGACCTCCACGTCGATCTTGAGCGCATCAAACAGCCATTTGGGATGCGGCAATTCGCAAGTCGTAATGGTGCCTTCGTATACCAGGTAGTGAGTAGGACTGACTTTGTGAACAACTTTGCCGGTAAAGGCGAACGGTGAGGTGGAAGTCAGGATCGGCCGGTTGGCGCGGAAGACCAGGCCGGTGGTTCCCGTCACATCGTAAAACTCGCCGGTTTCCAGCGCAAGGTTGTAAGTGCCATGCGAAGCCCGAATGTGATCGTCATTGGGGCCGCCGTCGAGGGCAAAATGTCCGCTAGCGGTGGCTTCGTTCGTGGCAGAGTTGAAAGTCGCTTCATCGGAGCGCAGAACATAAGTTTCGTAATAGATTTCAACCGCGCCGTGCAGCTTGTAAATATCGCCATCTCTTTCCTGCTCGATGGCGCAAACTGTGGGGTGGTTGTTCGACTGCTCGGCGAAAGCGCGGCCGCAAGGTGTGGTCTGAGCGGCTACAGATTTCTCCGGCGAGGCGCTGGCGTGCGGGCTTGCCGAAGTGGAATCCGCAGGCGGCAACTGGCTGGTAACTAACGGAGGAGCGAGAAGCAGGTGACAAAGCAGCGCCGCCGTGATAAGGAATCTGTTGCGAAGAGTCATCGGAACAAGATCATCGGAATAAGATCATTGGAACGCGATCGTCCCAGGCGCACGCATACTAAAGAAGCGCTCGGGCGCCTCTGCCGATTGCAGTCGTGGTGAACTTAGCACGCCTGTGCCTTGCGAGGCAAAGCCGTTCGGTGTTTGGATTCCGGCGTGGTCTTCGTGGTTATCCGGTTGGCTCCGCCTTCTTGCATTTCTTGTTTAGACTTGATTCATGCCTTGTCCGCTTTGTGGTGACATCTGCCGCTGTTCTTTGGAGGAGGGTTCCAGCGCTTCGCCGCGCCGGCTGCCCGATGCCACGCCCCCGCAGGCCGCGCTGGAAGTCGAGGGAGCGTGCGCGTCGAAGGCGCGACTGTCCCCTGAAACTGCCTTGTCCAGCCCAGGCAATGACGTTCTGCCGGAAGATTCCGCGGCCTGGCGTCAGGAAGTGGCGGCGCGGCTGAATCGCTATCAGTCCCGGCGCAAGCCACGTCCACCACGCTATCCGTCGCTGCGCTTGCGCTTCGACGCGGAGGACCCAGTTTGCGCGTCGACCCCCACTCCGATGACGGATCCCGGTATCGGTCAAATTATGCCCATGGTTTCCAACCAGGCATTGGCATTCGACCGCTTCACCGCCGATTCCACAGCGGTGCAGGAGCCGTTGCGGGCCGGTTCTGAAAGTGCTCACCCCGCCGAAGAGATGCCGCCAGAAATAGCGCCGGTCACAGCACCTGTCACGGCCCCAGTCACAGCCCCAGTTACAGCGAAGATTATCGAGTTCCCGCGCTCCTGGACTCCCCCTCCGGTGGCGGTCAACGAATTGGCCGAGCCCGTTATAACTCGTCCTCGCATTCTGGAGGCTCCGGAAATTGTCCCGCCGCCTCCGGCCTTGGGTGGAATCACGATTGAGCTTGCGCAGCAACCGGAAATGGAGAAGCGTCCGGGCATCGATATCCCGTTGCAAGGTGCGCCAGTCGCGCGGCGAGTGCTATCCGCCCTTATCGACGGCGTTATCGTCGCAGCGGCCTGCGCTCTCTTCAGCTTGATTTTTTGGAAGTTGACCGCCATCCGTCCGCCGCGCTTACAGATGATAGGCGTTCTTGCCGCTCTGGGAGCCGTGCTCTGGGCCGCTTACCAATACCTGCTCATGGTCTACGCTGGCACTACTCCGGGGCTGCGCCTGGCGCGGCTCGAACTCGCCCGCTTCGATGGAAGCCCGGCTGGCCGAGGGCTCCGCCGCTGGCGCGTGCTCGCATCCTATCTCTCGGCTGTTTCTCTGGGCATGGGGTACGGCTGGGTTTTTCTCGATGAAGACTCGCTCTGCTGGCATGACCGCATCACCCATACCTATCTCGCGCCGAAGGGGCATAAGTCGGCCGCGAGTTAGCGGTTCAGAATCGCTTCCAGCGACGCCCTCAACTCCCGATAGCGAAAGGGATATCCGCTTGCGATCAGCTTGCTAGCCTCGACTTTCTGGCCGCTGAGCAGGCACTCTTCGCCCATTTCTCCGAATGCCAGCCTCACGGCGAAGGCCGGCAGAGGAAAAATTGCCGGGCGCGACAACACGCTGGCCAGAGTTTTCGCGAACTCGGCATTCGTCACCGGCTTGGGCGCGGCCATGTTGACCGGCCCCTGAATCAGGTCGTTCTTCAAAATGTGGTGGATCGCACCCACCATGTCGCGGACATCGATCCAACTCAGCCATTGGCGGCCGTTGCCGATGCGGCCACCCAAGCCGAGTTTGAAGGGCGTCAGCATGGCCCCAAGCGCGCCGCCTTTGGGGCTAAGGACAATGCCGGTTCTGATATGCGCCGTGCGGATATCCGCTCGGACTGCGGGCGTGGTTGCTTCTTCCCACTCCTGGCAAACCTCGGCGAGAAACCCCATGCCCGGCGCGCTTTCCTCGCGCAACACTTCATCGCCACGATTGCCGTAGTAACCGATGGCGGAACCGCAAACGAACACCTTAGGCTTGTCTTCCGCTTCCGCCAGGGCCGACGACAGATTGAACGTCCCAGCCACGCGGCTGTCGCGGATCTTCCGCTTCTTGGCCGCGGTCCATCGCCCGAAAACCCTTTCGCCCGCAAGGTGAATCACAGCGTCAAAGCCGGAAACTGTTTGCGGCGCTAGCGGTTCTGCGGGATCCCAAGGGATCTGCTCGTTGTCAGGAGATCCGCCCGTAGCTGGGCCGCGCACAAGGCGCACCACAGACCATCCACTGGATCGGAGGGAAGGAAGAAGCGCCGCCCCAATCGGCCCGGAAACTCCGCTGACAAGGATTCTGGAATTCATGGCCTGCCGATTGCCACTCTACCAGCTTGCGGAGCTGGTGAACAAATTGCGGATCGATTTGAAACATTCGAAACCAACGAAATGGGGGGCTGGCCCCCTGCTTTTCGCCGAGGCCAGGAGCGCCATCAATGGAAATCCGCAATCCTGCGTAGCACTGCGGAAGAGCGGCGCTTCAGCGGTGACAAACACCGCGTCACAGCCAGGGCTTCGCCTTGGAACCATATCTTGACTGACAGACCAGTAGCCTCATGTGTTATTAATTCCAAACATGCCCACCGACGACCCAGATGCCGGCGTTCCCGACACATCGGCCTTCGAGGAGGCCCATAAGAAGGTTCGGCAGCTCGTTGAAGTCTTTCAGGCCAACCATGAGAGGTTTACGTCTTCCGACTACTCGGAAGCGCAGGCCCGAATCGACTTCATCGACAAGTTTTGGATCGCCCTCGGCTGGGATGTAAACCACGAGCGCCAGACCAACCCCTACGAACAGGAAGTAAAGGTTGAGAGGGGCGTTTTGATCAGCGGAAGGGGTCGCCGCGCGGACTATGCCTTTTTGGCCCCCAACTTTCGTGACGTGAGATTTTTCGTCGAGGCCAAGCGCCCCGGCCCGAGCATCGACACGCCAGACGACTATTTTCAGCTAATCCGCTACGGCTGGAACAGCCACACCCTGCTTTCAGTCCTCACGAGCTTCGAGTATTTCAGGGTCGTGGACTGCAGGTACAAACCGGACATTGACTTCGCCACGCAATATGCGGTCGCCGATCTGGGCTTCCACTACCTCCAGTATGTAGACCCGGAATCCTTTGCGAAAATCTACTATCTGTTTTCGCGCGCCGCCGTTGCAGAAGGCTCGCTGGAGCGCTATGCGGAATCCCTGCCTAAGCCCTCAGGTAGGGCTGTACAGCGCGGCCTCTTCCCCTCAGCCAAGGCCCAACCCTTCGACGAGGTATTTCTTCAAGAACTTGACGGGTTTCGCGAGGAGCTAGCTAAATCGTTCAAGCGGACGAATCCTAGCCTTGACAGCGAGGACCTAACGGAAGCAACTCAGCGCACACTCGACCGCCTTGTATTCATGAGATTTCTGGAAGACAAGCTGATTGAGAGCGAGCCAATTGTCGAGACACTCGGGACCCGTGGCGGCGTCTGGCCGGACTTCGTCGCCGAATCACGTCGCCTCGACCACGTTTACAACGGCATCATCTTCAAAGAGCACGCCCTGCTGGATTCTCGGCGATTCCGCATCGAGAACGAGGTATTCGAGGGAATCCGGGAGAAACTGGCCCATACCAACTCACCTTACGCCTTCAACTACATTCCGATCCACGTCTTAGGCAGCATCTACGAGCGATTCCTAGGCAAGGTCATCGTCGCAACGGAACGATCAGCTAGAGTCGAGCCAAAACCGGAGGTGCGCAAGGCAAAGGGTGTCTATTACACGCCGGAGTATATCGTCCGCTACATCGTACAAAGCACGATAGGGATGCTAGTAGCGAAGAAGCCTCCTGAAGAAATCGCCACGATGCGCTTTGCTGACATCGCTTGCGGAAGCGGTTCTTTCCTGCTCGGTATTTATGACAGCCTGCTGCGGAGGCATGTGGCGTTTTATAACGCCAAGGGCAATAGATCGCGCGCCAGGGAGGCAGGCTGTATCGAGGCTGACGATGGCACCCTCCACCTCTCCCTCAGGCAGAAACGCGAAATACTGCTCAACAACATTTACGGGGTTGATATCGATGCACAGGCCGTCGAAGTAGCCCAGCTCTCGCTGTACCTCAAACTTCTTGAGGAAGAAACCACTGCCTCGGCACGCCACTACCAGCTCGAATTTGGCGAGAGCTTGCTGCCAGCACTCGGCACCAACATTGTTTGCGGCAACTCACTCGTCGGATGGGACTACGGCGACCTGTTTGGGGCGCGAGACGAGGCCAAACTAAAGCCCCTCGACCTTGAATCGACGATTGCGAGGGGGGGATTCGATGCGGTGGTCGGCAATCCCCCGTGGCTGATGGCTGGCTACTACCCCGACGAGCCCCTCGACTACCTGCGCCAGCGATATCAGACCGCAGAAGGAAAATTTGACCTCTACTACACCTTCATCGAACGCGGCCTCGCCCTGTTGAAAAGCGCAGGCCTCTTCGGCATGATTGTCCCGAACAAGCTCTTCCACACGAAAGCCGCTACCGCGCTGCGGCAGCTCTTGGCGGAGGCACACGCTGTAAGACAGATCGTCGACTTCGGCGATGAACAGATCTTCCACGGGGCAACGAATTACTCCTGCATATTGCTACTCGACAAACAGACCCGGCCGACCTTCGCATATAAGCGGTCGCTAGCGGGACTGGAAGTAACCGCAGAATACGAGCTCCCTACTCGGATCCTCTCCGCACAGCCTTGGCATTTCGAAGCGGCAGACGCGCGGAAGGTTTTCCAGAAAATGGAGAGGGCGGGAGCGCCGCTCGCCGACCTGACGACACGGTTCGGAACCGGCGTACAGAGCGGAGCCGACCGAATACTGACGGCGGATCAACGAATGGCCAAGCAGAGCGGGTTTGAGGCTAGTTTGCTCCAGCGCGTTTTCCGAGGACGTGACGTACGCAAATACTGCACCCCTCCCGATCCGAAACTGCTAATCTTTCCGTACACAGTCAAGGGCGACAAGTTTTGGATCCTCCCAGAATCTCAGCTGAGAAAGCACAGGTTCATCTACTCCTACCTCGTTCGACACCGAAACGAGCTATCGAGGCGTATCTGGTTCGGCAAGACGGCCGAAGAGCTGTCAGGGAAGTGGTACGGGATGATGTACTTGGACTCTCACGACGCGTTTTCCGCCCCGCACCTGCTAACGCCCTCACTCAGCAGAGAGTCCAATTTCGCACTCAGCAAAGGAGACCTATTCGCGACGGGCACGGCTGGAGTTACATCAGTTATTCCGCGACACGACCTGCCCGAAGACATCCACTTCCTCCTCGCCCTCCTCAATTCGAGGTTATTGAGCCTTTACGCCACGAACCATAGCCCAGTTTTTTCTGGTGGCTTTTACAAGTTCAGCGCGCCATACCTGAAGAAAATTCCGATACGGCGGATCAACTTCACCGAATCAGCGGATCGCCAGAGTCACGACCGCATAGTGGAACTGGTTAAGCAGATCATCGCGGCAAAGAAACAACTCTTCCGTGCGAAAAAAGAAAGTGATAAAACCCTCTACCAGAACAAGTCCGCCGCCCTGGAACGACAAATTGACAAGATGGTCTACGAACTATACGGCCTTACGGCCGAAGAAATCGCCGTGGTAGAAGCAGCAAAATAAATGCTCCATGTGACATCTAACCTTGCCATCCACAGCCCCAACCGCCGACAATGTCAGCGGAGGAAAAGCGGCACCATGATCCATCGCCCGCCGAGCACAGCTAAGTCCTTTGTTTCACGTATTTTGCACATAAGTCCTTTATCCGACGTAGTTTGCGGGCAATTTCCGGTAGTGGGGCGTCAGCCCACTAGCGAGCTTCCTGCTAACATGATGATTCTAATAGGGCACCAGATCAGTAAGTCCTTTGTTTCACGTATTTTGCCCCCTAAGTCTTTTAGAAGACAGATTTTGCAAGGAATTTCCTGCTAACGTGATGATTCCAATAGCGCGGTGTGAAAGGGGGGCACCCCCAGCCGAGAGCTTTCAGGCGGCGGGACCAACGTCCAGGTCAGCGGCAACGTCAAAGGCAGCGGGCGGGGGGCGCCCGCTCTACATCAACGGGCGTCGCTTCGCGCCGCTGTCCCCACAGGGGCTCGCTTGGCGCAGGACGGCGGCCGATCCCACGGTGTGCACCGGCACGAACGGCTGTGATGCGCCTCACGGAGTTTCCCCCCTAACATTGGATAGCCTTCTACATTGGAGGACCTAGGCGTTCTCCCAGATCTTTCTTTCGCCTCGAGTCTTCGATTTCGGATTTCGGACTTCTAGCGAGAGCGGTTGTCAGTTTTTATCTTTAATTGTCTCCAGGAGAGATTCCATGTTGCATCTCGATACTGGCAATACAGGCTTCATGATTTTATGCACCAGCCTGGTCATGCTGATGACGCCCGGCCTGGCCTTCTTCTATGGCGGACTGGTGGGACGCAAGAACGTCCTCGCCATCATGATTCAGAGCTTCGTCTCCATGGGCTGGACGACGGTGATCTGGTATCTCTACGGATACTCCCTGTGCTTCAGCGGCGATTGGCACGGCGTCATCGGCAACCTACACAACATTTGTTTGCGAGGGATCGGTCTCAATACTCCATCGCCGAATGAAACCATCCCGGCATTTGTGTTCATTGCGTATCAGATGATGTTTGCCATTATTACCCCTGCCTTGATCTCCGGCGCCTTCACGAACCGGGTTACATTCAAGGCTTACATGTTGTTCCTCACCGGCTGGCTGACCTTTGTTTATTTCCCATTCGTCCACATGGTGTGGGGCGGAGGATTCCTGCAGCAGTGGGGCGTGAAAGACTTTGCGGGCGGCATTGTGGTGCACAACATTGCGGGCGTCGCAGCGCTGGCGTCCGTGCTATACGTGGGCAGGCGGCGCACCGCGGATCGCGGGCCGCACAGCATCCCGCTGGTTGCATTGGGAACCGGCCTACTCTGGTTCGGATGGTATGGCTTCAATGCCGGCAGCGAGATGCGGGTGGATTCGGTGACCGCGACGGCGTTTCTGAACACCGACGTGGCGGCTTCGTTCGCAGCCGTCGCCTGGCTGCTGGTGGCATGGTTCAACGAAAAGAAGCCGAAGTTCCTCGGCTTGCTGACGGGGGCGGTTGCCGGCTTGGCGACGGTGACTCCCGCGGCCGGCTATGTTTCTCCCACAACGGCGGTCATCATCGGACTAGTTGCCGGCGTGGTTTGTTACTACGCGGTGGAGATGAAGAACAAGCTGCAGTGGGACGACGCGCTGGATGTTTGGGGAGTTCACGGAGTGGGAGGCTTCCTCGGCATCGTCATGCTGGGAATTTTTGCCAGCAAGGCCTATAACCCCGAGGGTGCGAATGGCTTGCTCTACGGCGATCCGATTTTCCTCCTGAAACAAGTCGTGGCTGTGACATTCTCGTCGGTCTGGGCGTTCGTTTTCACTTACGCGATGCTCCGGATTATCGATGCGTTCACGACGGTGAAAGTCAGCGAGATGTCGGAAGAAATTGGCCTGGATGAATCCATCCACGGCGAGCATGCCTATGAGGAGGTTTTCGCCAGCGACGGCCTGGCGCAGGCGGTAAATCAGGCGCATGCGGAGGCGCTGGCGAGCCGGAAGTGACGAAATGAGAGCTTCGGCGTAAGCCTGGGTCTGGCAGGGGTGGCGTGGGACGGCATTCCTGCCTTTTTTTTCCGAGGCGGAAGCCGATGTGCCCCGGCTTCTTCTGGGCAAAATCCGATTCTGCTTACGCTTCGAAGATATAATGAAAGCGGCGTCCCGTTTGCCTCCCGCCGAGTTGGCTCCCCGCTGCGGGCTATAATCCTACATGGCGAGTCTCCGCCAACAGATCGCAACCACCGCGCTTACGCTCACCAAGTTCCGCGAGCTGATGAAGCGGATCGAGGAAAACCGTCCGCAGGACGATCTGTCCATTGTCAAGAAAGCCTACGACTACTCCCTGAAGCACCACGAGGGGCAGACGCGCGCCTCGGGTGAGCCTTATCTGGTGCATCCGCTCGAAGTAGCTTTAGTCCTTGCCGAAATGAAGATGGACCCGGTCGCCATCTCCGCGGGCTTGCTCCACGACTCGGTGGAGGACACCTCGGTCACGGTCGTCGACATTCGCAAGGAATTTGGCGAGCAGGTCGCGCACATCGTCGAAGGCGTTACCAAGATCAGCAAAATCGATTTCGCCACGCGCGAGGAGGCGCAGGCCGAGAACCTGCGCAAGATGATGCTGGCCATGGTCGACGACATCCGCGTGGTGCTGATCAAACTCGCCGACCGCCTGCACAACATGCGCACGCTCGAACACTTGCAGCCCGACCGGCAGCGCAAAATCGCCGAGGAGACGCTCGAGATCTATGCTCCCATCGCGCATCGGCTGGGGATGGGAAAAATCCGTGGCGAACTGGAAGACCTCGGCTTCCGTTTTCTCGATCCCGCCGGCCACGAGCAGGTGGAAAAAGCCGTGGACGCCCGCCGCAAGCAGGGTGAGGCTTTTCTGGCGAAGATGCAGTCGATCCTCAACGACAAGTTGAAAGAGGCGGGCATCCAGGCCAAGGTGGAAAGCCGCATCAAGCGCCTCTTCAGCATTCACAAAAAGCTGCAGCGGCAGCGCATTTCCGTCGATCAGGTCTACGACTTATTTGCCATGCGCGTGATCACGCGCTCGCTGCAGGATTGTTACGCCGTGCTGGGAATCATTCACAACGTCTGGCGTCCGGTGCCGGGGCGCATCAAGGATTTCATCGCCATGCCGAGGCCCAATTTTTATCAGTCGCTGCACACCTCGGTGATCACGGAGGACGGCACGCCGTTCGAAATCCAGATTCGCACCGAAGAAATGCACAAGATGGCCGAGGAAGGCATCGCCGCGCACTGGAAATACAAAGATGGCCCGGTCTCGGCGCAGGACGAGCAGCGGCTTGCATGGTTGCGGCAGGTGGTCGAGTGGCAACGCGATGTCAGCGATCCGAATGAATTTCTTACGGCGCTGAAAGTCGATCTTTATCCCGAAGAGGTCTACACCTTCACGCCGAAAGGCAAAGTCGTGGTGCTGCCCCGCGAGGCCACGCCGATCGACTTCGCCTACACGATTCATACCGAAGTCGGCCACACCTGCGTGGGCGCGAAAGTTAACGGACGCATGGTACCGCTGCGGCACAAGCTGCACTCCGGGGATATTGTCGAGATCATTACTCAGGCCGGACACAAACCCAGCCGCGACTGGCTTGGGCTGGTCAAGTCGTCGCGCTCGCGCAACAAGATCAAGCATTGGCTCAACGTTCACCAGCGCGAACGGTCGATTGAGATTGGGCGCAAGGTGATCGAAAAAGAAGCGCGCAAGTATCGCATCGCGCTCAAAGAAATCAAAGACGAAGAGCTGCAGAAGGTTGCGTCCGGCTATGGACTCGGCAAGGTTGACGACCTCATGTCCGGCATCGGCTACGGAAAATATTCGGCGCGGCAGGTGCTGGCGCGCCTGTTGCCGCCGGGCGCCACGCCTTCCATGGCGGGCGATATTGAAGCGGAGGGACTGAGTTCGAAGCCGGGAGCCATTGCCAGCGTGGTGCGCCGCGTCTTTGGCGACCACAACGCCATCATGGTCAAGGGCCAGGGCGATATGCTGGTCTACCGCGCGCGTTGTTGCAATCCCATCCGCGGAGAAAGCATCGTGGGCTACATTACCCGTGGCAAGGGAGTGGCGGTGCACTCCGTGAACTGCCCCAACGTCACCAACCTGATGTACGAGCCGGAACGCCGCATTGAAGTGGAGTGGGCCCGCGACGAGAGCACGCCCACGGCTTACCCGGTCAAACTCACCGTATACTGCGACGACCGCTTCGGCATGCTCAAAAGTATTACAGGTGTAATAGGAGATGCTAAAAGCAATATTCGCAACATTGGGGCGCATACCTCGAACAGCCAGGCCAGCGTGGAGGTCGTTCTCGACATCTCCGACCTGAAACACCTAGAGGCGATCATGGCCGGGCTGCGGAAGATTCCTGGCGTGCACGAAGTGCAGAGGTTGCAGAAAATCTGAGAGCAGGCTCACGGCGGAGGTTGCCGGCCCCCTGCTGCGCCGCATACCTAACCCTGGGTGTCGTCGGTCGCCTTCATTCGCCCCGCAGCAGTTCCGCCGGATCAACAAACCTGGAACGCACAGCCGGCACGTAGCTGGAAAGAAGAGCTGTAGCCCCGAGCAACGACGCTGCCCACACAAACGCGGCGCCAAACTGTGGCTGTACCCCGTAAAGGAAAGCCCTAATGCTGTTGCTGGCGGCAAGTGCCGCAATCGAGCCGATCGCGAAGGCCACCCCCGTGACGGCCATAATTCTCGCAAGAATGGAGCCGCGGATTCCAGAGTATGAAGCCCCGAGCGCGATGCACACCGCGATTTCCTTTTGGCTGGTGGAAAGCCAATGCGCCACTGCGGCATAGATTCCCAATGCCGAGAGCAGCATGGTTGCCGTGGCAAAGAGCGCCATGAGAAATGCCATGTAGCGAATACGACGAAGGCTCGCGTCTATCAGATCGACCAATCGCGTGGTTGTTGGAACAGCCTGATTTGCGTTCAAGGCCCAGATTTGCGACTTGATCTCCGCGTTTCCGACGGTAGAATTTGCGCGAACCATCAGCGAAACAAACCGGGCCTCGGCTTGGGCCAGCGGCAGATATACGATTGGAGGTGGAACGATAGTCGTGGGGTCTTGCCGGATATTTTCCACTACGCCCACCACCCGCATGGCCGACTCTCCACGGCCAAGGTCTCCTTTCAACTGCTGCATTAGACCCTGGCCGGCGCCAAAAAGGGCCTGAGCAGCTGCCCGATTCAGAATCGCCACTTTAGGGCTGCTGTTGTCGTCAGAGTCTGCGAAGGTTCGTCCACGCAAAACCGTTGTTTGCAAGGTATGGAAGAACTCCGGGGATACCGGCACATACCGCAAGTCCTTCCCTCCCCCTGGCCCCGCCTCATTCGTAGTGAAGGTGGCAGTGTAGGACGTGTCTTCAAACGGAGCGCCAGAAGCAAGCGCAACCTTTCCCACTCCCGGGAGCATAGAGACACGCTGTATGACATCGCGCACGTACTGGCCGCCGGCAGCACTATTCGTCGGCTCCTTGAGGGCGAGGTCGGTTACCGAGACACCGTCCGCATTGAATCCGAGTGGAGAATCCGTGGCTTTGCGGAGCGCTAGCGCCGCCATTGCCATCGAAATGAGCAGCGTCGCGCTGAGCGCAATCTGGGCAATCAGCACGAACTGTCTATTACCCTTGAAGGCATAGCGGATGGACGTCCCGCGTTGCCCGCCGCGAAGCGCGCTGAGGATATCGGTCTCAAGAGACAGAACCCGCATAAACATCAACAAGGTAAAGAGAACCGCCGCCACGGTCGAGAGTACAAACGAGGCGGCCGCTATCTGCCAGACGAGCCTGGTGTCGGCGATGCGGGGAATTTCGGCCGGAGCCAGAGTGCGCAAAGCGTGTACGCCTGCGATGCTTAAGAGCAGGCCCAAGGTGCAGCCAGCCAAAGTCAGCAGCATTGGCTCTTTTAGCATGTCTTGAAAAAGCCGTCTCCGGCTGGCCCCCAGAGCGAGGCGTATGCTCCACTGCGCGGAAGCTGCCACTGCCTTCGCGGCCAGCAGTTGATATACATTAAAATAAGCGACACAGAGCACGATTGCCGCGCCAAACGCCAACAAATACAGAAGCGTCTTCGATTCCCCCACAAGAGAATCTCTCAGCAGCCTTGTTTCAAAGGTCACGCCCTGGTTGGTTTCGGGAGCTTCCTTCTGGAGGGATGACGCCATGGTCGCAAGATACACATTTGCAGCCGCAACAGAGACGTCTGGCGCCAGGCGGGCGAAAATTCTGCCGTCTCGATTGCCGCGGTTTCCGGCATTCCGCCGCTGAGCTGTTATCCAAATGTCGGCCGGCAATGCAAGCTGATACTCCGGCGGAAGAACCGCTCGCACCGCGCACACGCGCGGGCCTATGCGAACGGCTTTCCCCAAGACATGCGGATCCTTGCCAAAAAACTTAACCCATGCCGGGTAACTGAGAATCGCCGCTGGAGTATCTCGCTCCCGGTTGCTGTCCAGATCGCTGGGGGTGCCAAGCACTGGGGCCTTCCCAAAAACAGACATGAGATCCCCTTCAAAGTTAAAGCCGTTGAAATTCTCCGGGTGTCCGCCAATTTCAACGTCTCCGCCAAAGACGCTAGTAACATAAACGCTGTGTTGCAGCGGCCCTCCGCTCTCAGACAGATCGTCGTAGTCGGAGAGCGAAGAGTTGAAACGGGAGCCGCTTTGGATGGTGCTTACGGTAACAACTCTGTTCGCCTCTGGGAACGGCAGAGGATCAATGAGCACAGCGTACGTGGAAGACAGCATGCAGACCAAAAGGGCGGTTCCAATGGAAAGACTCGCAACGATGAGCAGGCGATCACGCTTCACGGTATGCGTTCTCCTGTAGACGACGCGAGGCAAAGGCATCCTTGCCGCGATACTCTGCGGGGATGCCTGCCCGACACTAGCCGCAGTGGCAAATACAATCCCCTCCTCCTGCTGCGCAGACACAATTGTTCCCGCAGCTGCAAGTAGAAGTTCCGCTACTGCATTTCACGTTGAGAGGAGTTGGCCCGGAGGTATGATCCGCAGCGGCATATACGCCGCCGAGCACCGACAGCAAGCAAAGCTTCAGAATCAAACGTTTCATTGAGGTCTCCTTTCGAGGTTAAGCTTGGGTCGGACCCAAGCGGCTTTTGAGTTTTATCTCCGTAGTTGGGCGATCAGCGAACCCGTTAAGGAGGCCTATCGAAACTAGGAGGTACAGTTGCATTTACAACACGTCGAGCAGAAGTGAATGTTGGGCCCGCAATAGGGGCACACCACACCCAAACAAGTGACGGCGGGTTCTGCAACGGCATACGTATATACGCCGGCAAGCACCCCCAGCAAGCAAAGCTTCAGAACCAAGCGTTTCATGGAATACTCCTTTCGAAGATAAGTTTGGGCTGTACCCAAACGGCTTTTGAGTTTTATCTCCGTAGTTGAGCGATCAAGGCATCCGTTAAGGATGCCTGTCAAAACTAGAGGACACAGCATTGGCTACAACCGCAGGGAATCGTCCCCAGCTTGCAATGGGCGGGCACGCAAATGGCCGGCTTCTCAACGGCATACGCATACACGCCAGCAAGCACGGACAGCAAACAAAGCTTCAGAATCAAGCGTTTCATGGAACGCTCCTTTCGGAGTTAAGTTTGGGGCTGGGCCCAAACGGCTTTTGAGTTTTATCTCCGTAGTTGAGCGATCAACGCATCCGTTTTGGAAGCGTCCAACTCTCCAATCCAGCTTTGAAGAAGCCGGCCGCTCGCGTCAACCAGGAGAAGTGTGGGGGTCCCTGAAACTTTGATGTTGCTCAGTGGCGTACCCGCAATTGCCTGGCTGGTGATTCCATGGGACGAGAGCACAGCTCCAGCGCGTGTTGAATCGTCGGGCATGACCATCAAGATATGCGCCTTCAGGTGGTTATCACGTTCGAGGTCCTCCAACCGCCGATATAGTGGATAACTCCGTTCGCAATACACACACCCATCGCGCACCGCAACGACAAGGGTTGGCGGAGAGCGATGCCAGTCATACCCAGGCGGAGTATTGATCTTCTCGCCGACGGCCAGCTCCCCGTCATGGCGGCCCAGATGAGACTTCAGGTAGGTGCCCCCTATCAATAAGACCACAAGGATGATCAGAATGTTGGTGGCGACTTCCAGCTTGTCCTTAAATGCCATATATCCTCCCGTCGGTGCTTCATTGCACACGGCTCGGATCGGGGCACGAAATCTCAGTGGGTAAGATACCTTGGGCGAAGGTATACCACGCGCACGACCAGGGCGCAAGGGGAACAATGTTCTTGTTCGGATTTCGTAACAGCGGCTCCGAAGTCTTAGGGTGGATCTGCCGCCGCCTCGCTGGTTAGATTTGACCTTTTTGCGTTCATCTGCGTTAATCAGCGGCGGAGGATCCATGCGCGAAGTTGTTTCCACCAAAGACGCCCCTCAAGCTATCGGCCCGTACTCGCAGGCCGTCAAGGCCAACGGATTCGTATTCGTCTCCGGGCAGGTAGCCATCGATCCGGCCATGCAGGAAGTGATCACGGGAGATGTGGCCGCGCAGACGGAGCGCGTTCTGCGCAATTTGTCGGAAATTCTGGAAGCTGCCGGCAGCGGACTCGGGAAGGTCGTGCGCTCCACCGTGTTCCTGAAGAACATGAATGACTTTGCCGCCATGAACCAGGTCTATGGCAAGTATTTCAGTTCGGCGCCGCCGGCTCGCTCCACCGTGGAAGTGGCGCGCCTGCCCAAGGACGTTCTGGTGGAAATTGACGTGATCGCGCTGGAGTAAGAGACTCCACCACAGAAAACCGTTTGGAAATTGAAAATGGGCAATCGCCCCTGGGCGGGCGCGGCGGCCTCGGCGGTAAGTCTTGTCCTTACGCCTTGACTACCTTGCCGCTGCGCAGGCAGGAGGTGCATACGCGCATGCGCTTGGTGGTGGCGCCCACGCGGGCATGCACCGGACGCAAATTCACGTTCCAGCGCCGCTTGGTGACGTTGTGGGCGTGGCTGATGCGGTTTCCCGATTGCGGCTTCTTGCCGCAGATATCACACTGTTGAGCCATGACTGCTGTAGATCCTTTCCGAGCCTCGAACCGAACCTCTTATTCTACCGGATTCCGGGCCGTGCCGACAATTCGCCGCCGCTAAGGCCGGCGAGGTAGACTTACAACTGTGCCTTTTGCCGCGGCGCGGGGAAGCGGCGGCGCAAGGAGAAAATTCTATGTCGAATCAAGGAAAAGCGACCCTGGTGGAAAAGACCCTCGTCCTAGCCTTACTAGGGATTTTGGCCGGGGCCATCGGAGGCTTGGCCGTTGGAGCCTTGACCAGCCCTAAAACCACATCCAGCACATCAACCGTGAAATAGATCGGGCCCGCTCCAGACACCGCCTCATTCTCCGTATGCGATACTGAACCCATGCAGTCCCCGCTTCAGTCGCCCACTGCGGCCACAGATCCCAAGTCGGTGAAAGTGAATCTCACCGCCGGTACCGGGGTCGATATCGAGTGGAAAGACGGCCACGTTTCGCACTACGGGTTCGTTTATCTGCGCGATGCCTGCCCTTGTGCTATGTGCAACGAAGAGCGCGATAAAGCCGGTCGCAAGCCCGGCGCGCCGGCCAAACTTGCTCCCGGCATGCTGCCCATGTTCAAAGCCGCAGCCAAGCCGGTTTCCGCCGAAGCGATTGGCAAGTATGCCATCCGGTTTGCGTGGAACGACGACCATGACCTGGGGATTTACTCCTGGAAGTTCCTGCGCGAAGTTTGTCCGTGCGAGGAATGCAAAGCTGCGAGGGTGTAGCCGGGTGCGAGCGCCAAGAATTCGCCCAAACTGGGGATGAATGCGTCTGAAGAATGGAAGAAGGTAAATTCAGCAAGACCGCGCAACGGGTTGCCATTCGACGGGCAGCGCACCAGCTTCTGGATCAGCCCCGGGTTCTTGACGATCCTCTGGCGCTGCGCATTATTGGCTCCGAAACGGCGGAGGAGCTTCGATCCAATCCCAAGGAGCACCACTCTTTTTCCCGCGCGTTCCGGGCTTTCATGGCGGCGCGCAGCCGCTATGCCGAGGACGAACTCGCCCGCACAGTCGCGCAGGGCGTAGAGCAATATGTAGTCCTGGGCGCCGGACTCGACACTTTCGCCTACCGCAACCCGCATCCCGGCTTGCGGGTGTTCGAAGTCGATCACCCGGACACGCAGGCGTGGAAGCGCGAGCAGTTGCGGGTTGCGGGCATTCCAATCCCGGCGGCTTTGACCTTCGTGCCCGTTGACTTCGAACAACAAACTCTCGCAGATGGCCTTCAGCACTCCGGATTCAACGCCAACGTGGCGGCGTTCTTCTCCTGGCTGGGAGTGACGCCTTATCTCACCCACGAAGCATGCGTGACGACGCTCAGTTTGATCGCCAGAATGCCTGCTAGAAGCGGCGTGGTCTTCGATTTTGCGGTCGATCCCGCGCTCCTGAATCCGGGGCAAAGACAAGCGCTCGACGCACTTTCGAAGCGCGTAGCCGCAGCCGGAGAGCCGTTTCAACTGTTCTTCGATCCCGCAGAACTGCAGGACGAATTGAAGAGGTTGGGATTCCATCGCACCGAGTTTCTGCGGGGCAAAGAACTCAACGCGCGTTATTTCAAAGATAGAACTGACGGCTTGCTTGTGCGTGGGGCTTTGGGACATCTGATGGGCGCGTGGGTGTGAGACCGACGGGCGAGGGCGTCCAAACCATCTCAAATCCGAATCCTGTAAAATTGAATCATCTACTCCGGAGCCACTTCCGTATTGTCTTTTCTCGACCAACTCAACCCGCAGCAACGCGAGGCCGTCGAAACCACCGAGGGCCCGGCGCTGATCCTCGCCGGCGCGGGCAGCGGCAAAACGCGCGTCATTACCTACCGCATCGCCTATTTGATCGAACACATGGGAGTGATGCCGGAATCCATTCTGGCGATGACCTTCACCAACAAGGCCGCGGCCGAAATGGGCGAGCGGGTGGAGAGGCTTGTCGGCGGACTGAGCATCGCCAAGCCGGTCATCTCGACCTTCCATTCGTTCTGCGTGCGCGTTCTTCGCCGCGACATTGAAGCCCTGCAGATCCCCGCGGCCACGTCCGGCCAGCCGCCGATTGGGCACACGAAGAGGTTTGTGATTTACGACGAGAGCGATCAGCAAGCGGTGGTCAAGTCAGTGATGAAGCGGCTTGGCGTCGACGACAAGCAACTCACGCCGCGCACCGTGCTCGCTCGTATTTCGTGGGCAAAGAATCACATGTTCGACCCGCAGGAGCTCTATTTGCAGTCGGCCGATCCTAAGACAGAGAAGATCGCGCATCTTTTCGAGGAATACCGCAAGGAACTGCGCAAGGCCAACGCGCTCGATTTCGACGATCTTCTACTGGAAGCGACCCGGCTGCTGAAGTCCGCCGCGCCGGTGCGCGAGTATTACAACCGCCGCTTCCAATATCTGCTCATCGATGAATACCAGGACACCAACCGCCCGCAATACGAACTCATGCGCATGCTGGCGGGTGAGCGCCACAATGTCTGCGCCGTGGGCGATGAAGATCAATCGATTTATTCCTGGCGCGGCGCCGACATCCGCAACATTCTGGAATTCGAAAAGGATTTTCCCGAGGCGAAGATCATCCGCCTGGAGCAGAACTACCGCTCCACGCAGAATATTTTGCAGGCGGCGTCGGCTGTGGTTGCCAATAATATCCGGCGCAAAGGCAAGAATCTCTGGACCTCGCGCCAGGGCGGCACGAAAATTGGCTACTATGAAGCTCCCGACGGCGAGAACGAAGCGCTTTTCGCCGCCGACCACGTGGCGAAATATCTGCGCGAGGCGGGTCATGCTGGAAACTCGCGGGGCGAAACCCCGCGCGCCGCCGTGCTCTACCGTACCAATTCTCAGTCGCGTCTGTTTGAAGAGGCGATGCGCCGATACGGATTGAAATACAAAGTGGTCGGCGGATTTTCTTTCTACGAGCGTTCCGAGATCAAGGACATGATCTCGTACCTCAAAGTCATCCAGAATCCGGATGACTCGATCTCGCTGCTGCGCGTGATCAACACGCCGACGCGCGGCATCGGCAAAGGCACGATCGATACGCTCGAGCGTTTGGCGCTGGAAACTGGACTGTCTCTCTGGGGCGCGCTCGCAGAAGCAATCCGCCGCCAACTCCTGCCGCAGCGCGCGTTGTCCGCGCTGAAAAGCTTTCAGCAGTTGATCGTGGACGCCCAAGCGATATTGTCGGGAGCATTTGTCGAAAAACTGGAAGAGAGTACAGAAGACCGTGTGGGCGCGGGCGACCCGCCGGCGCAAAAGCCGGAAGTACCGCGGCCCGTGTGGGGACAGCCGCCCTCGGCTGTCCAGCAGGGCGAAGCCCCGCCTTCTGACGGCGAGACTGACGACGCAGCCGCCTTCGATCCCAGCGAATTTGAAAACACCGCCTTCGATTTCGGCGGCGCCTACACTGGAGTCGACAGTAGCGCCGGCGTCCCGCCGGCTGTCTTGCAGGAACAAACCAGCCAGCAAGATGCTGGCGCTACAAACGCCTCCACCGCGGACCTGCTCAAGTTCCTCATCGATCGTACCGCCTACATCAAGCTGCTCGAAGCCGAGGACACGCCGGAAGCTTTCTCCCGCATCGAAAATCTGCGCGAACTGGTCAACGCCGCCATGGACTCGCGCGACCGCGGCGAAACGCTCGACCAGTTTCTCGATCACGCCGCCCTCATCAGCGATGCCGATGACTACGACGAGCGCTCCCAGATCACGCTCATGAGCCTGCACGCCGCCAAGGGTCTGGAATTTCCACTGGTCTTTCTCAGCGGCCTCGAAGAGGGCCTGTTTCCGCACTCGCGCACCATGCTGCAGCCCGACGACATTGAAGAGGAACGACGGCTTTGCTACGTTGGCATGACCCGCGCCATGGATCAGCTTATACTCACCCGCGCCGTCTACCGCCGCAGATACGGCACTGACCTGCCGGAAGCTAGCGTTCCGTCGCGCTTCCTGGAGGAAGTCCCGTCCGCCCTGATCGAAGAGCTAGGCAGGCGCCGCAGCGGAAGCGCAGGTACGGCTCGTGTGGGGACGGACACTCTTGTCCGTCCAGCGGGGCGCAGCCCCGCAGCCTACGATGCGGAAGGTGCCCACTACTCCTACGAAGACGAAGACCAAAGCGCAAGCTGGAAGCGCAGCGGCGTCCCGGCAAGCCGGCAAAAGCCCGCGTCCCCGTCCAAGCCCTACAACTCCATCGAGAATATCGCCGAGTTTTTCGCCAGCCGGGGCAAGAAGTTTACCGTCCCGAAAATGCCGCTGGAAGAACCCGCCGGCAAGCGCGGATTTCGGCCCGGCCAAAAAGTTCGCCATCCCAAATACGGCGAGGGAACGGTTTACCAGCGGGAAGGAGAAGGCGAGGAAGCCAAGATTACTGTACAATTTCCTCGCTTCGGCTTGAAGAAGCTGGTGGAGAAGTACGCGCAGTTAGAGCGCGCCTAAGCGCAATCTGATGATTCTCTCCCGGCCAAGAATGAAACCACTAGCAGGGCTGCATGAAAAGAATCGAGTGCTCCGTTTGGAACAACGGCCAGGACAGCTGGGGGCTAAAAATCCTCGGGGGTGTGGAAGTACGCAGGCCCTATTTTGATCGCCAGCGAAGCCCGGTTCTTATCGAACTGGACGGCGCCCTTTGTCCCTGCAATATCGACAAGAAAAGTTTCTGGACGCAAAAATGCGGAGAACTCGTTAGCGTTCACCTGAGAAGCTGGATCATGAAGAATGGCCTTACGCACGGCGACCATGTGTGGTTGGAGATCTTGGAACCGTTCCAAGCGTTCAGAGTTGTTAGGGCTCGATCTGACATGAAGGAAACTGCCTGATGAAAAGATGGCTTCTCGCCGCTTTTATCTTGTTTCTTGCGTCAGCCGCTCCAGCGAGTGCGGAGTTGACAGGGAACGATATATTGGAGAAGTGTCAGATCGCCGTCCGGCTCTTCGATAACGGCGGCGGCCCTTCGGGGGAACATTTTGATGGTGGTTGGTGCTTCGGATGGGTGGCAGGCGCGCTCCAGCTCACAAAGTTGCATAATGAGTGGGCTAGCACGGTCAAGGACAAGCCTGGGTTGCTGCAGTTCTGTCTCCCCGACCCGGGCATCCCGGCGATCCAGGCTGCTAGAGTTGTTGTGAAATACTTGAAGGAGCATCCAGAGCAGCTTCATCAAGACGGAATGGGATTGACAGTAGCCGCACTCAGGGAGAGCTTCCCATGCAAGTAGACTCCCGGGGAATCGCTGTCCAATCGAGAAGCGGCGCAGGGTTTGAAACCCGAGGCGCAAGCCGCGGAACGAAACAACAATCCGTATCGAGAAGGGGATAACTACTGCATTCATGGCAAACACAGCAGAACTGACCAAAGAAGAACGCAAGAAGTCAAAACGTGCCGCCCGCAAGAAAGCGAAAGCGGAGAAGCCCAAGAAGCCCCGCGATTACGCCCGCGGATCGAAAAAGCGCAAGGTGAAGAAGTTGGCTCGCGGCCAGTCGAAACGGTAAGTGGCTCGCTTAAGCAGTGCGGGCATGGATCAGCGACCGGTGATCCATGCCCGATTCCGCTCTGAGGAGACAACCCACTCTTGTCACAATCATCCCCGGAATCAACTGGCACCGTGCGCAGCTCCGACAATCAGCTTTTTTGCTGCAAGTCCATCGACAAGCTGATCACCGAGTCCGAGGCTCCAGGCCAGCGCCTGCAAAAAACCCTCGGCCCCTGGTCGTTGACCGCGCTGGGCATCGGCGCGATCATTGGCTCCGGAATTTTCATCCTTACCGGCACCGCAGCCGCGGGCGAATATTTCCAGGCCCCATCCATCCTGCACGCGCAGGCGCTCGACGTAATCGTGAATTTACTGCGCACCGGCAGCACGGCGGGAGCGCTCATGCACGGACGCCCGCCCGCCGGGCCATCGATTGCGATTTCGTTTTTCCTGGTCGCGATTGCATGCAGCTTCGCCGGGCTTTGCTACGCCGAACTGGCCTCAATGATTCCCATCGCCGGCAGCGCCTACACATACTCCTACGCAACACTCGGCGAAATTTTTGCTTGGATCATCGGCTGGGACCTCATCCTCGAATACGTAGTCTCGAACGTCGCAGTCGCGGTTGGCTTTGCCGGTTATACAAAGGCGCAACTGGCAGTATTCGGATTCAACTTGCCGGAAAAATTTGCGAGTCCGGTCTGGGCCGGCGGGCAGTGGACGGGCGCTTATTTCAATCTCCCCGGCTTCCTCATCGTTTTCATTCTCACGCTGCTGCTGGTGCGCGGAGTGAAGGAGTCGGCGGAGACCAATAACATCATGGTGGCGGTAAAAATCGGCGCCATCCTGACCTTCCTGGTAGTCGGTGGAATGCTGGTGAAGCCCGCGAACTGGCATCCCTTCGCGCCTTCTGGCTTCGCCGGAATCGTTACCGGAGGGGCCATCGTTTTCTTCACCTACATCGGCTTCGATTCCGTTTCCACCGCCGCCGAGGAATCGCGCAATCCGCAAAAAGATTTGCCCTTCGGCATCATCATGTCGCTGGTGGTCTGCACGCTGCTCTATGTCGGCGTGGCCGTGGTCCTGCTGGGCATGATGAAGTACACAACCTTCGTCTCCGGTGCAGCCGCTGAAGCGCCTGTGGCCTACGCCATGAAATATCTGGGGGTGCACCCGCTCTTCCGCTCGGTCATCGTGATCGGAGCGCTGACGGGCATGATCTCTTCGTTGCTCGTGTTTCAGTACGGGCAGGCGCGCATCTGGTACGCCATGTCCCGCGACGGCTTGTTGCCAAAGCTGTTCTCCGCGGTACATCCGAAATTTAAGACGCCGCACATTTCCACCTGGATCGCCTGTTTTGCCGTAGGAATTCCCGCCGGCCTCGTGGACATTGGAGATGCCGCCGACCTAGCCAACATCGGGACGCTGTTTGCCTTCGTTCTGGTTTCACTGGGGGTGATCATCCTGCGCCGCCGGCAGCCCGATCGCAAGCGCGCTTTCCGAGTCCCGTTTGTCCCGTGGTTCCCGCTGATCTCGATCATCCTCTGTGGCGGCCTGATGACAGGACTCACCGTCATCACCTGGCTGCGCTTCGTAATCTGGCTCGGTCTCGGCCTACTGATCTACATCTTCTACAGCCGCCACCGCAGCGAGTTCGCGAAGAAGTAGAGAATAGCTGTCAGCCATCAGCTCTCAGCTGTCAGCCAAACCGCGCTGTCATCCTGGGCTGCGTAGTCAACAGCCCGCTCTCAGCGAAGCCCCTCCTCGCAAATCTTCCCTCAAGAATCTACAATCGACAGATCATGCCTTCCGCACTCGATCGGCCGCCGAGCAGCTTCCTCCGCCAACTTCCCAAGGCCGAACTCCACCTGCACCTCGAGGGTGCAATCGAGCCAGCTACTCTGCTCGAACTCCGCCAGCGCCACGGCGAACGCGCCACGCAGGCCGAAGTCGACCAACTCTACCGCTACGAGGATTTTCAAGGTTTCTTGCTCGCCTTCAAGAACATCACCGAGCACCTGCGCACGCCGGAAGATTACGAACTCATCGCCTACCGCCTGATGCAGCGCCTGAAGGAAGAAAACGTCCTGCACGCCGAAGTCTACGTTTCGGTCGGAGTCTGCCTTTGGCGCAAGCAGGACTTCGCTGCCATCTTCGAAGGCCTCGATCGCGGCCGCGTTCGCGGGGTCCGCGACTTCGGTATCTCGATGCTCTGGATCTTCGACGCAGTCCGCCAACTCGGCGTGGAGGCCGCGCAGAAAGTCTTCGAGCTTGCAGTTCGCTATCACGACCGCGAAGTCGTCGGCATCGGCATCGGCGGCGACGAGCAAAAAGCGCCGCCCGAACTTTTCCGCGACGCCTACGCCTGGTCGGCCGACCACGGCTTGCGCCTTACTGCCCACGCCGGCGAGACCGGGCCGCCGGAATCGATCTGGGGCGCGCTCAACCTGCGCGCCGAGCGCATTGGCCACGGCCTCACCGCGTTCCACGATCCCGATCTCGTGGAAGAGCTTGGCCAACGCCAAGTCCCCGTCGAAATCTGCCTCACCAGCAACCTGCGGACCGGCCTCTGCCCCAACCTCAACGAGCATCCGGCCAAGAGTTATTTCGATCACGGCGTGATGATCACGCTCAACAGCGACGATCCCGCCATGTTCGGCACCACCCTCGCCCGCGAATACCAGCTCGCCCAGCAAACCTTCGGATTCACCGACGAGCATCTCCGCGAGCTCGCGCGCAACTCCTTCGAAGCATCCTTTCTGCCCGCCGAAAAAAAACTGGAATTCCTAAACCTGTTCGACGCCGCCGCGGCAAGATGATTTCTAATTTCCGATCGGAACCGCCCTTGCAGCCGAATCGGCGATCAGCTTAGTCTTTTCTGAGAACTGAGAACCGCATGCCTCTCCACATCGGCATCGTCGCTTGCAGCACCGAGGGAGCCGCGCTCTGCTACCGTACCGTCTCGCTCGAAGGTGCACAGATGCTGGGCAAGCACGATCATCCCGAAGTCTCGCTGCACTCGCACTCGCTGGCGAAATACATGCGGTGCGTATATGCCAATGACTGGGCGGGCGTGGCGGAACTCATGCTCTCGTCCGCGGACAAACTGGCTCGCGCCGGCGCCGACTTTCTCATTTGTCCCGACAACACGATCCACCAGGCCTTCGACCTGGTCGAGCACCGCTCGCCGCGTCCTTGGTTGCACATCGCAAGAGAAGTAGTGAATGAAGCCCAGCGCCGCCAGTTCAAGCGGCTCGCCGTGCTCGGCACGCGCTATCTGATGGAAGGCCCGGTCTACCGCGAAACGCTGAAAGCCGCCGGCATCGAGCACCACATTCCCGGAGCCGAGCAGCGCCAGCGCCTCGACCAGATCATTTTTGACGAACTGGTCAACGCACAATTCCTGCCGCGCTCGCTGGCCTATTACGTGGAAGTGATCCGGTCATTTAAAGACGAAGGTTGCGACGCCGTTGTCCTCGGCTGTACGGAAATTCCGCTGCTGGTCCCGCCGGAATCTTCGCCGCTCCCCACGCTGGATTCCACACGCCTGCTGGCGAGAACCGCAGTGCAAAAAGCGGTGGAAGGTTGAGGGTTCCATGTGGGGACAGCCGCCCCCGGCTGTCCGGCAGCGAGGCGGTCATGGGGCGCGGGCGCCCCTTCGGCAGGCTCAGGGCAGGCTCTCGCCCGCGAATTCGATCCAAGTAGACGATGTATTAAACTCCCTTGAACCCATGCTGAAATTCCGCCAACTCCCTGGCCGCTACTCTATCGTGCGCCTGGCTCCGCCGCCACCATCCCCGACTGGGCCACGAAGGGCGAATTCACCTCCATCACTCGCACCTCCGACGAACTTTCCATCGTCTGTCCGGCGGACAACCTCCCGAAAGATCTCGATCCCGGCCTACGCTGGATCTGCCTCAAACTCGAAGGCCCGTTTCCCTTCTCGCAAATCGGAGTGCTGCTCTCCTTCATCGAGCCGCTATCGAACAACGGCATCCCCATCTTCGCCATCTCGACCTTCGACACGGACTATGTGCTGATCCAGGAAGAGTTCGCCGACTCCGCGACCAGCACGCTGCAGCAAGCCGGACACCAGTTGATCTCTTGACAGCCTCAGATCCCGGGGGATACTAGAGCCAACGCTTGAGCCAAAGTGTGCAGGAGAATCATGAACGCCGTTGCTCTCATCCTGGCAGGCTTACTGTTGCAGTCGGTGGCTCCAGCGCACGCACCAAAGATTACAGAAGAAATGATCGCGCACTACCTAGCCGAACACGACGATTGCGGCGACGACGCCATTCGCTTCGACGACATGGAATATTTCAACTTCACTGGCCACGAATACGATGACGTAATAGTTGTCGCCTCCACTTGCCAATCTGGAACCGGAGGGCCCGATGTTCACTCGGTTTTCTCCTGGGTTGAGGAGGGCAAGTTGGGCGAACTCGAGTTTGAAAAGGTCAACCCCAAGCGCTACGACGTTCTTTTGGGAAACCGCAACTACATTCTGCGCGCCAACAAGGACGATCGTCACCTGAGCGAGATGTTCTACGATACTTCCGGCCGCGATCGCCCGTTGACACTGACGTTTCAGTGGGATGAAAAACAGAACAAATTTCTTCTCCACGCCGTGCAGTCTGCGCCGATGTACAAAACGAGTTACGACTGCACCAAGGCTCAAGAGGAAGTCGACCGCGCCATCTGCTATGTCGAGTCGCTGGCCAAGCTCGACCGTGATTTGAGCGCGGCATACTCGGCACGCTCAACAGGTCTGCCTCCGGCCGCCCGCAAGGCGCTGCTTCAGGAGCAACAGGAATGGCTCGCGAAGCGGGATCGCGACTGCGCCATCTACAAAGGGTGGACTGAGTGCCTGACCCTGATGTATACGGCGCGAATCACCGAGCTTACGAAGGCCTACGCACCTCCCGCCGCAGTTCGCTGAAAACAACCGCCATTCGGAGTGTGAATTCCACCAAACACAGTCAGCCGGAGTGCATTCGACGGTTCTGTGTGCTGTAATAGAAATTAAGCGTGAGATGCCGAAACTCCTCACAACCCTGCGCCGGCGCGTCAAGGCTCTGCACCGCAACCTGCGCGGAGCCGCCATGGCTGCGCGCGCGCTGGCCTCCACCGACCATCCCCTGCTGGCGCACATTATTCCCGTGCGGCGCTGCAACTTAGCCTGCACCTACTGCAACGAGTTCGACGATTTTTCGAAGCCCGTGCCCACGGAGGAAATGTTCCGCCGCATTGACAAGCTGGGCGCGCTGGGCACTGCCGTAGTAACAATTTCTGGCGGCGAGCCGCTGCTGCATCCTGAACTCGACGACGTGATCCGCCGCATTCGCGGCAACAGCATGATTGCCGGCCTCATTACCAACGGCTATTTGCTTGTGGCCGAACGCATTCAGCGCCTCAACCGCGCCGGCCTCGAGTGGCTGCAGATCTCCGTTGACAACGTGAATCCCGACGAAGTTTCGAAGAAGAGCCTGAAAGTTCTCGACAAGAAACTGCAACTGCTTGCTGAGCACGCCGAATTTCACGTGAACATCAATTCCGTGGTGGGCAGCGGCATCCACCACCCGCAGGACGCGCTCACCATTGGCAGGCGCGCGCTCGAACTCGGATTCACCTCGACCATCGGAATTATTCACGATGGCAGTGGGCAGTTGCAGCCACTGGGCGAAGAAGAGCGCCGCATTTATAACGAAATGAAGTCGTGGGAGAAGCGCAGCTTCACCCGCATCAACGCCTTCCAGGACAACATTGCGCAAGGCCTGCCCAACGAATGGCGTTGCCGCGCGGGCGGGCGCTATCTCTACATCTGCGAAGACGGATTGGTGCACTACTGCTCGCAGCAGCGCGGTTATCCTGGAGTGCCGCTGGCGACCTACACTCGCGAGGACATGCGCCGCGAATACCTTACGGAAAAATCCTGTGCGCCGCATTGCACGGTTTCGTGCGTACACCAGGTTTCGATCTTCGATGCGTGGCGTGCACCGCAGCATCCCGCACCAACGAGTCCCGCAGCGACCCCAGCGAACGAACTGGTGCAGATCCGATAGCAATCAGCAGTCAGCACTCAGCATTTAGCCCACGCGAATTCACAGCAGCTTTCCCCAACACCGGACAGGCCAAATGCTAATCGCTGACGCTCGGCTGAATGCCGAGTGCTGACTGCTGACTGCTGAGAGCTATTTCTTCGGCTGTGCCGTCGGCGGCAAAATTCCATTCAGACGCAGATCCGCCGCGGCTTCAGCGTAGTGATCGGCCCAGGTGTTGGCCAGGTACAGTGCGGCCATGGCGCGGGGAACCTGGCGTGGACCGAAGATCTGGACGCTGTCGCCAAGCTTCGAATCATCCATCTTGCTCAACACCTCGTTGCAGAAATCGAAAGAAGCTTTCGCCGCGGCCAGCAGCTTGTCTTTCGAATCGGTGTCCTTGACCTCTTCCGGCTTGGGTGCGGGCACATCCGTCGCCTTGGCGCATAGAAGGAAGTTCGTGTCGGCGATGTGTGTGACCAGATGCCCGAAAGTCATCTGCTCCGGCGTCGGTTTGAAACTGAACTTGTCCGGCGGCATAGACTGAATCGCGCCCAGAATATTGTTCTGGGACCGCGGAAGCATGATGCGGAGGGACGCGCTGACGGGATCTTTAACCGGAGCGGAGGTTTGCGGAGCTGCTGTCGCAGCGGCGGAGGAAGATGGGGTTGCAGTCTGTGTCCGTCCCGAGCCGGCGCAGACACATGCGAAGAGAAGCGTGACAAGGATTCGTTTCATTTCAAGTCTCCTTAACTCTAACCTTTCTGAATAAGAGTCTACACCTGCATTTTGCGTCGCACCCTGCGCGTCACCGGCCATGAGCATCGGCTATGAAGCCAGGGATGTAAGGCCGATAATTAGCGCCACAAAGGCGATGTACCATCCAAAAACGATCGCCAAGGCAGTGCCGCGCTTCACCTTGCTGACGCAAGTAAAACCGATCGCCGTCAGGACCAGAGTCCAGATCATGAAGATGTCGATCAAAGACCCCAAAGTGTAGAGTACCGGATTGTCGGCGGAATTGAACAAAATGGCAAGATTTGTGGCCACAGGGTTCTGCACGTTAAAAGCGTCGGGGCTGACGCCGGCGAAAAGCGTCAGCGTGGCCAGGAGATAGCGAACCACACCCGGCAGAGTGGCATAGATCACGATGGCGAGCGCCACTTTGTAAGGAACCTTCGCATTCGCGCCAAACGTGAAAGTTGCCATCAGCACGCCCGCGACGATCAACAGGAGGACGAGGTTGATCGCCGGAGCTGCATAGGTTCCGATCATCGTTTGCTTTTCTGCCATCTGCATAGCCCTATCGCGATCTTCGGCTTTCATGTTTTGGATGCGGTCCCACTGCTTGGGCCGGGTCTGCAAAACGTTTTCCCCGGCCTTGTCGAAGCCGATTTTTGTTCCAACGCCATAGGCAAACAGCATCGAGACAATAACCAGCAGCAAAAACGGCGCCCACCAACTCGCGTTGCGGCGCAAGTCAGTAAAGGTTTTCGAAGGCGCGATGAAAGTGTTGATGATACGTGCGCCTTGGGAAAGCGGTGCGGCTTCAGGCGCGGGCACGGGCGCGGATAAAGGCGGGAGTGGAGCAGCAGCCATGTTTTGCCTCCGGCGAGATGCCATGGAATTCTAGCCGGGAGGCGGCTGCGATACAAGCGAGTTCTGACCCCGAGTTCGGAGACAAGCCAGTTAAGATGAACCCATGCAGAATGTGACGCCCATCGCCATAGGGGCGCTCGCCCTGGAACTGGCCCCGGCGGTTTGGTTCGGCTTGGCCGCGGAGCGGGCTGCGCGCGCCGTGGGACGCTGGCCTGCCGCGGTGCGCGTGAGTCTGCCAGCGCTGTTCACCGCGCCCTACGTGATGGTTTCCGTCTCTGCGCACGAGTTCCGGTGGGGGTGGTGCGCACTCTATGCGGTCCTGCCTGTGGCGACAGCCTGGCTGCTGCTGCGCGCCGCCGCGGCCGACGCCGAGCAGCGGGGCAACTGGCGCGACGCGCTGATTCTACTGGTGCTGGGGCTGGCCGTGGATTTGCGCTGGTTTGACCGGGCGTGGCCCCCGGGGCTGCGCGCTTTAAACGAATTGCTTCTGGTGGATGCCGGCTTGTACGGGTTTCTGGCGATCCGCCAACTGAACGGCACCGGATTCGATTTCCACTTGAAGTGGAGCGACTGTAAGACCGGCCTGCGGGAACTTGTCTTTTTCACGCCTCCGGTTATCGTGCTCGGCCTGGTGCTGGGCTTCATCCATCCTCATAGCAACCTGCCGCGGATCGGCAGCGCGGTGCTGCGCTGGATAGCGATATTTTTCTTTACCGCCGTGCCGGAAGAACTCTTCTTTCGCGCCTGGGTGCAGAACCTGCTGGAGCGCCGAGTGGGACGGCGCCCGGCTCTGGCGATTGCGTCGATTCTGTTCGGCCTATCGCACTTCAACAAACGCTCCGCCCATTTCAATTGGCGCTACGTGTTGCTGGCGACCATCGCGGGGATTTTCTACGGACGAGCATGGCGCGAGCGTTGACGCGTGCCCGCATCGACGATTACACATGCCAGCGTGGATTGGTTGTGGGGTCTGTGGTTTTAGAAGCAGGGGAGAAAGCATCTCAAACGTTCAAGCAAGGCGACTGCCGGTGAACCACAACGCTACACCGTGAACACAGGTCCGCAATGAAGACGAATTCAATCTAGTCGATTAGTTCTTAGCGGTGAAGAATGCGACCTCAACCTCCCATTCCCGTCTTGCGTTTGCAAGCTGCGGGACGTCCGGCAGCGGCCCAAAGTCAGCTGCCTTGATGTAGTCTTTAGCGTCTTGAACAAAGGCCTCATCGCCGGACAGAACCTTGACGTGATCCACTTTGCCAGTGCGCCCAACATTGATTTTCAGCTGGACAATGGCGTCGATGCCAACTTGCTTTGGATCTTTTCGAAATGCAATTCCCTGAACCGTTCTGCCATGGATGACCGCCGGTGACGTAACTTTGATTGTGTAAAAGCGAGAGGGTGTAAGTTGGCTTTGGCCTCACAAGCTAAAGCCGTTCCTGGAAAGGAGACCTACACCCGATGGCGAAGATAATCCCAATCACGGAGCATTACCAACATTTTCTGGCGGAGATGAGAGAGAGTTTCTGGGGGGATGTGTACGGAGAGACGAAGCGGCTGTGGAAAGAGCGTTTGGAGGCGGATTCGCGGCGGGAGCGGGACCGGTATGCGGTGCGCGAAGTGTATCAGCGGCGGCGCAGCCGGCGGCAGCCCTATCGCAACGGCTACTACGAACGGGATTTCGTGACTCGGTTGGGGACGATCCGGCTGCGCGTGGCGCGCACCCGAGGGAAGAGTTTTCTGCCGCGAGGGCTGGAACCTTTTCAGCGGCGCGCCGAAGATGTGTCGATGCTGATTCGGGAGGCGTTTCTGCGCGGCATCTCGACGCGGCAAGTGGGGCGGGTGGTGGCCACGGTGACCGAAGAGGTGGTGAGCCCGCAGACGGTGTCGAAGCTGACGCGGGATCTGGACGGAGTGGTGCGCCAGTTCCACCAGGCGCGGTTGGAAGACAACTACGCGTATCTGTTTTTGGACGGAGTGAGCTTGCGGGTGCGGCGTCCGGCGGGGCGCAAGCGGGTGCAGATGCTGGTGGCCTACGGAGTGCGGCGTGACGGCACCCGCCATCTGCTGGCGTTTTTGCGGAGTCAGGGCGAGAGTCAAGCGGACTGGGAAGGGCTGCTGGAGGATATGTATCGGCGCGGGCTGGAGGGCAAGGCGCTGGGCCTGATCGTCACCGACGGCTGTCCCGGACTGGCGGCGGCGATCCGCACCGTCTATCCGCGAGTGCGGCATCAGCGCTGCTGGGCCCACAAGATGCGCAACATTCTGGAGAAAGTGAAGAAGGCCGACTACGACAACGTGAAAGCGGGAGCGCAGGCGATTTATTTGGCCGAAAGCCGCGCTCAGGCCGAAGCCGCTTTTCGCGCCTTCCGCGCCCGTTGGCGCGGGAAGTACGGTCCCATGGTGCGCCAGTTGGAGCGCGATCTGCCGGAACTGCTTTCGGCGTTCGCTTTCCCCCCGCACCTGCGTAAGAAGCTGCGCACCACCAACGTGATCGAGCGCTGCTTCGTCGAAGTGCGCCGCCGCACCCGGCCCATGGTTTGTTTTGTGAATGTAGCCAGTGTCGACCGCATCCTCTACTCCATCTTCCAGAGATTCAACCTGGAATGGAAAACCCGCACCCTCAACCTATTTACACAGGCAGCTTGACATCACCATGACCGCCGGCGGGATTGACATTGGGCCACGCAGCGCGTTGAGTCCTTCCGTCCAAAAGGGATACGTTCCACCAACGAATCGGAATTGCCCGTCGATGTATACGAAAGAACTCACCCACGAAGGCGGCCCGTGTTTGGGATCCGACGAGGTGGATGTGAATCGGTAATTTTCGACCTTGAGTGCATCGACTGGCCTGGGCAAAAGCGACTCGAACCCAGAGTCTGCTAACGGTCGAGGGTTATCCAAATGCTCAACCTTGAGACCGAAGTCATCGAATTCCGCGAAATTCGCCGCGACCCACGATACGTGAGACTCGAAGGTCGAGAGTGCCTTCGCATACTCCTGCGGAAGTTGTGCCACAAAGCGCGGGTCGAAGTGAGCCACGCACCATTTATCCGGGTTCGGGACGCCGAAGGAACCCAAGGTAGTCCGGATTGTCATTTGATCATTCGAGTGCGCGACCAGGGCGATAATGTCGCTGATCTGCGCGTGGAGGCCTTCGCCAGAATCAGGATAGGTTCGCTCCGAGGAAGGTCTAGCGCCGCTCTGCGCTTGCGAGGCGACGATCACAAGCGCAAGGAACCCGATCCGTCCGAAGAGGAAACTGAACTTAATCAAGCGTGCGTGTCCCATTTTCACCTCCAAGAAACGCCCAAGTCTACCACTTGGGTTCGTCGTCAGTATGCCTCTACGCGAGTCCTAACTCCTTCACGGCGCAGACTGCGGTCTTTGGTAGCACAATCACGATTCTACGTCAACAAACCTGAAAAGCTAGCAAGGTAAACGCAAACTCGTCCGATAGGACGGAGGAGTGGCCGATGTCGAACGCTCATCGTTCCAGGATGTCTTTGTATGCATTCAGTGCGACTTTCCTGGGCTGACTAGGCAGCATGAAATCGACGTTGCGGGTGGTATTGCCAGCGATTCGCCGCTACAGCATCCCGCCGGTCTTTACCGCCAGAACATTCAGCGCCATCTCCAGTTTCGTAATGGCCGCGCCGAGTTCCGGATGCTTTCCAATCTTTTCTTGCAGGGCCTTCAGAATCTGGTGAGCGCTTGCAATATGCGCTGCTGCCTGGGCCGGACCTTGCTCGGGATTGCGTTCGCTCTGTGTTTCCATGGCCACTCGCTCTCCTGTACCTCTAAGATTCTAATATGGCATCTGCACTTATTTTACGCATCCACGGTTACAGCGTTCGCCCGGCCGCGGCGCCTGATGCCCATGCCCACTGAAAATTAAAACCGCCGAGATGGCCGGTCACGTCTACTACTTCGCCGACGAAGAATAGTCCCGGAACCTTGCGGCTTTCCATCGTCTTGGCTGAGAGTTCGTTGGTGTTGACCCCGCCGGCGGTGACTTCGGCTTTCTCGTAGCCTTCGGTTCCCGCTGGTGTGATCGGCCAGGAGTGGAGCTGCTTTTCGAGGTCAGCCAGGGCTTGATTCGTTAAGGAGGTGGGCGGGTGCAGATCCAGCCAGCGGTCCGCGAGGCGATGGGGGAGAAACTTTCGCAGCTCGGTGCGCAGGGGAGTCTGATTCCTTGGCGTCTTTGGATCGCGAAACGCGGCGGTGACTTCGCTTCCAGGAGCGAGGTCGATGAGGATGGGCTGCGGTTTCTTCCAGTGCCTATTCCAATATGACGAAATTTGCAGGATCGCGGGGCCGCTGAGGCCGCGATGGGTGATCAGCATCTTCTCGTGAAACTGGCGGCCAGCACACGATGCAATCACCTCGGCCGAAACGCCGGCGAGATCGCAGTAGCGGGAACAATCTTCCGGGCTCAGAGTCAGCGGCACGAGTGCGGGCCACGGATCGCGGATGGAAAGGCCGAACTGGCGCGCAAGGCTGTAGCCGAATGACGTCGCGCCGATCTTTGGAATGGAAAGGCCGCCGGTGGCGACTACCAGCGCGGGCGCACGGAACTCCGCATCGGCAGTGTGAACAACGAAGTCCGTGGTCCGCTCGACTTTTTCAATCTTCGTATTCAGGAAGATGGTGACTCCAGCATCGCGGCATTCGGCTTGGAGCATGGCGAGAATGTCGTGGGCGGAGCCGTCGCAGAAAAGCTGGCCCAGAGTTTTTTCGTGATAGGGGATAAGGTGCTTTTGGACGAGCGCGATGAAATCCGCGGGAGTGTAGCGGGCCAAGGCCGATTTGGCGAAGTGCGGATTCGTGGATAGAAAGTTTTCCGGCTGGCACTGAAGGTTGGTGAAATTGCAGCGTCCGCCGCCGGAGATCAGGATTTTTTTGCCGAGGCGGTCGGCGCGTTCGAGCACCGCGACGCGGCGGCCGTGCTTGCCGGCTTCGATGGCGCACATCAGTCCTGCCGCGCCGCCGCCAAGAATGAGTGCATCGAAGGAATGGGTCATGAATCGATAGTCCGTGCGGTTACATGTAAAACAGGCTGAGGCGCGGCAGGCCGTATTTTTCTAGAAGGCGTTTGTGCACGTATTGCTTTTGCAGTTGCTCGATCTGCGGCGCAGCCATCTTGCGGCGGTAGGGTACGAGTTCGCGATCGGCCTGCGCACGCACGGCCACAATTTCTTCATCCGGAGTGGCGGCGAGCAAGGCGGCAAAAAGCTTTTCCTCCAGCACGGTGAGATGGCGCTCTAAGTCTTCCAGTCTTGCTGGCGATTTCCTGTTCTCGGTTTCTTGCGCCAGCCTGCGGAGCGTGGCGGCGGAGTCCTGGGCGACAGCATGAACGGAAAATCCTGCGCTGCGGGGCAGTTTCGCTCCTTCCAGAAGGTCTGCATTGCGGCGCAGGAAGGCGGCGATCGTTGTGGGCTCAAAGCCTTGCCCCGCGCCTGATTTGGCCGATGACGGTTCTCCGGCGGCGGCGCCGACTGCCGCTTCTTTCATGTCTTCGGCGGCGGCCAGCACTTCCTGCGAACAGAATCCCAAGCCATTTATTTTTCGCGTCTTCGAGGGACGCCGGCCGTAGCGGTCGAAGGCGGCGTCGATTCCGCGCAGCGCGGCTTCGAGCGGAATACCGGCGTCCTTCCAGGTTTCGATCAGCGCCCAGTCAAGCGTGGTAAGCAACAGACCGCCGCCGCGCCGGCGCAGGAAGTGCTCTTCGATTTCGGTGAAGTAGTTGAAGTAATTGAGTTGATCCTTCACGGCGGGTCAGCGGGTGGAACGCGGAGCGGCGGGAGAGCGCTCGCCGCCGTTCGTTGTTTTAGACGACGGCCTGGGCAAAGGCTTTTGCGCCGGCTTCTGCGCGGACTTGGGGCCGAGGCCCAGGCGCGAGGCGGCGTTGCGCTCCCAGATGATGCGCAGGCCTTCGAGGGTCAGAAAATCGTCCACTTGCTTGATGTACTTCGATCCCGTGCCGATCATCGGGCCCAGGCCGCCGGTGGCGATCACTTTGGTCTCTTTGCCGAGTTCTTCCAGGAGGAGTTCGAGAATGCCATCCACCAAGCCGAGATAGCCGTAGTAGAGCCCCGATTGCAGGCTGCCGACGGTGTTGGTGCCGATCACGCGGGCGGGCTTGCGAATCTCCACGCGCGGCAGGCGCGCGGTGCGCTGAAAAAGAGCGTCGGCCGAGATGCCGATGCCGGGGCAAATCACTCCGCCCATGTATTCGCCCTTCGCGGAAACGCAGTCAAAAGTGGTCGCGGTGCCGAAGTCGACGATTACGCAAGGGCCGCCGTATTTTTCAAATGCGGCCACGGCATTGACGATGCGGTCGGCGCCGACTTCGGCGGGATTGTCATAATGCACCGGCATGCCGGTTTTCACGCCGGGCTCGATCAACAGCGGCTTGGAATTGAAGTAGCGCTCGCAGACCTGGCGCAACACCGGATCGAGGGGCGGCACCACCGATGAAATTACGATGCCGTGAATGCCTGAAGCCTGCAGGCTAGCCATGGAAAACAAATTGCGGAACAGGACGCCGTATTCATCCACCGTGCTGCTCTGGCGGGTGGCGACGCGCCAATTCGCCACGAGACGTTCGTAGCGCGGAGAATCGTCGGGGTCTCCGTCGGGATGAATTTTCGTAACCCGGGCAAAGACTCCCAGCACCGTATTCGTGTTGCCGACATCGAGAACGAAAAGCATAGTTGTCCCATCAGGAGCATTCAGCATTTTCGGTTCCGTGCTGGCTGAATGCTAAGTGCTGAGTGCTGACTGCTGCTTCATCTCTCTCACCGTGCCGCTCAAAATCGTCCGCAGGCCTTGCGCGGTACGCAATTGGAGGAAGCCACGCTCATCCAGGCCCTCCGTGGTTCCTTCCACTTTGGAGCCATTCTCTTCGACGCGAACCTGCTTCGCTCGCACCCACGAGGATTGCTCGGCAAAGCGCCGCAGGATCGATTGACGCGCATCGGTCTGTTGCGTCTGTTCAGTCAGCAGGCGATATTCCCAGTCGAGCGATTTTAACAAAGCCGCGGCCAGTTCGACGCGCGACCATTCCCTGCCTGTGATCATGCGCAGGGAAGTCGCCTCCGCCTCCAGTTCCTTCGGAAAATCCGCATGGTTCACGTTGAGGCCTATGCCCACAACGACATGGCGCACCCGCGTGACTTCCGCGTTCATCTCGGTGAGAATGCCACAGACTTTCTTGCCCGCGATGAGCACGTCGTTGGGCCACTTCAAGTCGGGAATGACGCGCGGGTCAACCTGTTCGATAGCCGCGCGCACGGCCAACCCAGCCGCCAGCGACAGCACGAGCACGTCCGAAGGAGGCAGCGGCGGCCGCAGCACCACTGAGCAGTAAATCCCAGCCGAGCGCGCGGACTCCCAGGAGTTCGCTCCGCGGCCGCGACCGGCAGTTTGCTCTTCGGCGAGAAAGACGCTGCCTTCGGGGGCGCCTTCCGCGGCCGCGGCCATTGCCGCCGTGTTGGTCGAGCCGATTTTGTAGAAGTGGTGAAGCTGAGTGTCGAAGATGGTGCCGCGCAGCAGCGGCGCCAGAATTTCAGGCAGCAGCAGATCGGGGACAGACATGAGCTGATATCCCGTAGCGGGGTGGCCGGCAACATCCACGCCCAAGCCGCGCAACTGATGGATTAACCGCCAGACTTCGGAGCGGTTCGAGGAAATCTCCTGCGCGAGCTTTGTGCCACTGACCACGACCGTGGCGTGCCCCATCAACAGGCTCACGATGCGGCCGAGGCGAACGTCGGTGGCTTGTGCCAGGCGGTCGCCAGCTTTCGCGGGCATAGGCGCCCGCGGCGCACGAGTTGTCATAGGCTTCTTGATTCCGGAATTATGCGGGAGCGGGGGGAAAAGCACAAACAAGGCATTTACCACGAAGGGCACCAAGGTTCGCGAAGGAAGACTTCCGGTCTTAAACCGGCACGACCCGCATGCTCATATCCACTGCCTGCGGCGAATGAGTCAGAAGGCCGACCGAAATGAAATCCACGCCGGTTTCGGCGTAGGCGCGAACATTTTCCAGACGGATTCCGCCCGAGCATTCCAGGGGAACGCGGCGCTCAAGCTGGGCGCAGCGCTCGACGGCGCGGCGCACGTCGCCGGGAGACATGTTGTCGAGCAGAATGGCTTCCGCGCCGTGGGCCAGCGCGTCGTCGAGCTCCTGCGGCGTGCGCACTTCTATCTCGATGGGCTGCGAGCCGCGGCGGTTGCGGATTGCGCGCTCAAGGGCGGGTACGATTCCGCCAGCGAGAGCGATGTGGTTGTTCTTGATGAGGACTCCGTCGGAAAGATCGAGGCGGTGGTTCTGGCCGCCGCCGCAGCGCACGGCGTATTTGTCGATGATGCGCAAACCGGGAGCGGTCTTGCGGGTATCGAGGATGCGCGCCTTGGTGCCGGAGATGGCTTCCACAAACTTGCGCGTCAGCGTGGCGATGCCGCTCATGCGCTGCAAGAGATTCAAGATGACGCGCTCGCAGGACAGGATCACGCGCGCGTTGTGCCGGATGACCGCGACCGACTGGCCGTTGTGCAGCCGCACGCCGTCGAAAATTTCGGGATGGGTGGTGACTTCGTAGTGCGAAGTGACGGCGCCGTCGAGCACCGCGTATACGTCAAGGATGCGGGCGATGCTGCCGATGCCGGCCAGAATGCAATCCTGCTTGGCGAGGATGGTGGCAGAAGCACGCTGGTTGGGATCGACGCAGGCGTAGCTGGTGGCGTCGCGCGTGGCCCGGTCTTCGAGCAGCGCGTTCTCGAGGATTGCGGTGATGCGTCGGCCGTTAAAGTCCATAAAAGCAGTTGCCGGTGGCCAGTGGTCAGTTGCCAGTTTTAGCCATTTGCGCCTGTGCCATTCAATTCATCCAGCTGGTTCTTTATCTTTACGCGCAGGCCGGTTAATTCTTGCGCTCGCCGGCGCAATCCTTCAACCACTTTTTGCGGGGCTTTCGTCAGGAATTGTTCGTTGCTTAGCTGTCGTTGATTATTGGCATACTCCTTTTCGATCTTTTCCAATTCTTTGTTCAAACGCTCGCGCTCGGCGGCAACGTCGATCTTTCTTTCGTAAATCACGTGGGCATCGAAGCGCGCGGTGCTGCGGGCACCGGGCTGTTTGGCCAGCGAACTCTCCACGAATGCGATTTTCTCCACATTGGCCAAGCGCTCGACGGCACCGCGGTTCTGTTCGATCATGGCGCGAATCATTGGTTCGTGTGCGAAGACTTCGATCGGAACCTTCACTTTGGGCTCAATCTTCAATTCTGCTCGCACATTTCTGACGCAGATGATCAAGTCCTGCAGGATGAGCATGTGTAGCACATCCGGATCGCTCAAAAGCTTGTAGTCGATCTGGTCCGACCACTCACCGGGCGGAAATGGTGCAAACGAGATCGACTTGGCCGGGGGCTTCCCGTCATAGATCGCCTGCCAGATCTCCTCGGAAATGAATGGCATGAACGGATGCAACAGCCTCAGCGAGTGCTCGAACAGGCCGACCAGATTTCCGCACGCAGCTCTTACCTCAGCCGGGTCATCGGAGGAAAGCCGCGATTTGAGCAGCTCGATATACCAATCACACAGGTCGCCCCAAAAGAAGCTGTAAATCTTGTTGGCCGCATCATGGAATCGGTATTCGCGGAGAGCAAGATTAACATCTGCTGCAGTCCGGTTGAAGCGGGAGATGATCCAGCGATCATCTAACGTGTCACAGGCGAAATCTGGGATCCCAGGTTGCTTGTTGAGGGGCCTTCTCTGAAACTCCGGCAGCGACCATGCCCCCGCTTGCTCCGCTCGGTCTACATTCATGAACATGAAGCGCGCCGCGTTCCAGATCTTGTTGGCGAAGGCGCGGTAGCCTTCGGTGCGGCTCTCGCTGAAGGCAATGTCGGTGCCGGGGGCGGCCATGGCTGCGAGAGTGAAGCGGGTTGCGTCCGTGCCGAAGCGCTCGATGATTTCGAGGGGATCGATGACGTTGCCCTTGGTCTTCGACATCTTCTGGCGGTCGGCATCGCGCACCAGGGCGTGGATGTACACCTGGCGGAAGGGGACGCTGTCGTTCTTCTTATCACCCCAGCCGCTGGCTGCCTTGATCGCGGGATCCTCCTCGTGCCCGTGCATGAAATGGCTGCCGAACATGATCATGCGAGCGACCCAGAAGAAGAGGATCTCGTACGCGGTGATCAGCAGCGTGGTCGGATAGAAAACTGCCTGATCGCGCGTTTTTTCCGGCCAGCCCAGCGTGGTGAACGGCAAGAGGCCTGAGGAGAACCAGGTGTCGAGAACGTCGGTATCCTGCTCCAGCTCTTCTGCGCCGCACTTCGGACAGTTCCGCGGCGTCTCCCGCGCCACGATGACTTCGCCGCAAGCGCAGCGCCACGCGGGAATGCGATGTCCCCACCACAATTGGCGCGAGATGCACCAGTCGTGGATGTTGTTCATCCAGTTCAGATAAATCTGTTTGTAATTCTCCGGGACGATGGTGATCTCGCCGCTCTCGACCGCCTCAATCGCCTTCTGCGCCAGCGGCTGAATTTTGATGAACCACTGCTCGGAAAGGCGCGGCTCAACCACGGTTCCGCAGCGGTCGCACTTGCCGAGGGCGAATGTGTAGTCTTTTTCGGCGACCAGGAATCCCTGCTCGTGCAAATCCGCGAGAACGCGCTTGCGGGCTTCGTAACGGTCGAGACCCGCGTATGCGCCGGCGTTCTGGTTCATGTGCGCGTGCTCGTCCATCACGTCGATCTGAGGCAGGTTGTGCCGCTTGCCGGCTTCGAAATCGTTGGGATCGTGCGCCGGGGTCACCTTGACCGCGCCAGTGCCAAACTCCGGCTGCGCCAGTTCATCGGTGATGATGGGGATTTCGCGATTCATCAGCGGCAACAGAACGTGCTTGCCGTGGAGATGCGTGTAGCGCTCGTCTTTGGCATTCACGGCAATCGCGGTATCGCCCAGCATGGTTTCCGGGCGCGTGGTGGCGACGGTGATGAACTCGCTCGTGCCGGGCTTTGTTTCGACGACCGGATAGCGAATCTCCCACAGCTTTCCGGCAACGTCTTCGTGCTTCACTTCGAGATCGGAGATGGCCGTTTCGCAGCGCGGGCACCAGTTCACGATGTACTTGCCGCGATAGATCAGACCTTCCTCATACAGGCGGACAAAAACCTCGCGGACGGCGCGGGAAAGATTTTCGTCCATGGTGAAGTATTCGCGGTCCCAATCGACGGAGGCGCCGAGGCGCTTCATCTGGTCTAGAATCGCGCCGCCGTAGTGGCGTTTCCACTCCCACACGCGCTCGATGAATTTTTCGCGGCCCAGGTCGCGGCGCTTCTTGCCTTCTTTGGCGAGATCGCGCTCCACCATCATCTGCGTGGCGATGCCGGCATGGTCCGTTCCGGGCAGCCAGAGCGTGATGAAGCCGCGCATACGATGCCAGCGCACAATGATATCCATCTGCGTCTGGTTGAGCATGTGGCCCATGTGCAGGCGGCCGGTCACGTTCGGGGGCGGCAAAAGCAGGGTGAACACCGGGCGCGTTTCGCCTGGGCGCGGCGTGGGGACGGAAAAGAGTTTTTCTTTGATCCAGTAGTCGGCCCAGCGGGTTTCAATCGCGCCGGGTTCGTAGGATTTGGGCAAGTCGTGGGGCATGAGTCAGCAATCAGCAGTCAGCACTCGGCAGTCAGCGAAAACCTTAAACACAGAGGACCCTTCGGCTCCGCTCAGGGCAGGCTCCGAGGAGCAGGGTCGATCCACATCCCGGTTGTGCGCCGTGGTTAAGATTTTGTCCACAAGTGGGCAAAATGCCGATGAAGTTTGATCTTACAGGCGGGGGAAAAGAAGGGTCAAACGTGGCGGGGGGTGAGAACAGGACGGGAGGGAATATGCACCCTGCCTGGGCAAAGGTCTAAAGGGTGCTGCTTACATGCCCCACTGGAACGAATTTCGAAATAGGGATCGTCAGGTTCTTCTCGACGGAGGAACCCTTTTCCGCGTGTGGCAGGTGGTAAGGCAGCTTTAACTGGTTGGTGAAGGCTTACGGCTAAGCGTTGGTGGTCCGGCTCTCTACTTCTTCTCCGCCATTTTCCGGGAGATTTCTGCCATGAGCCTGGGGCGAAGGTCGGCGAGCACGCTGTCGACGATGCCGGCAACGTCGGCGGGATTTTCGGCAGGAGCAGCGGATTCCTGCGCTGTCTGCTCGGCGCCTGCGGCGGCGGCCATGGCAGCGGACTCTGCCGGTTCCGGCACGGGTGTGTCGAATTCCTCGCGTCCGGGCTCCACTGCACTCTTGGCCTCGCCGGTGTCGCGAATTTGACGCCAGCTTGCCCAGGCAGCGGCGGTGCTCTTCACCGTCTCGGATTCTTCTTGGTACTCTTCGGTAGGCTCGGGGTAAACGATTGGCGCAAAAGTGGTGCTGGACGCGGCGACCGTCTCGGCCATTACAGGTTCGGCTTCCGCCACGGGATGGGATTCCTCCGTGGCAGGCTCGGCTACCGCGGTTTCCACGGGGATCGCAGACTCGGCATCTGCATCAGGTTTCGATTCTGCGAGCTCGGCGGCGGGCGACGTCTCGGTGTGTGCCTCTGCCGGCGCAAAGTCTGAAGCAACAGGAGCGATCAATGCAGTTTCGGGTTGCGGCGTGGACTCGGCCGCGGGATCAGGAAAACTGGCAGGCTCGGCGGCCGGAAGAGATGAAGCCATTGCAATCGTATCCAATTGCGCGACCGGCACAGCTTCAGATTCCTGCGCCATAGAGCTTTCGGCGGGCTCCGGTTGAGGCGGTTCAGGCTCGGGATTCGAAATTGCGGCAACTGGCACTTCCGGCGTCGCTTCTGCCGTTACTTCTGCCGGGGCGCTGGAATTCTCTGGCGGCGCGGGCGTGGCCTCGGCCTCGGGCGCAGTTGCTGCAGCCGCCGAGGCTGTCTCCTCAGCCACGAAGGCGGCATACGACTTCTGCATTTCCTGGTCCAGCGAGATCGTGGCCTCATCGCCTTCGAGCGCGACCGCCACGGCGGTCCAGCGCGACGCGCTCTGGTTTGCAACCATCATGGATTCAGCGGTGGCTGCCATGGTTACAGGGAGATCCTGCGCTTCTTCCGGCTTACCGTATCCATAGCGGCGCACTTCTGTCGCAACGACTACGGCCCCGGTGGCCACGCTCGCGACTTCGTTTTCTTCTTCGCTTTCTGGGACAGCTTCCGCCTTGGCTTCGACGTTCACCGCGGGGGCGGAGTCGGCTGCAATCTCGGGCAAGCGCGGGACATTCTCTTCCACTGGGTTTGGAGCAGGCTCCATAGTCGCGGTGCTCGGGGCCTCAGAAACCGGAGGCTCGTCCTTGGCGGCTGCGCCTAACATCTGTATCTGCGCGGCGGCGGCGGCAATCGCAGCCACTTCTTCCGGCGTCACATCCTTGGGCAAGCCGGACGGCACCAGGGCAGCGACGTCCACACTGGTTTCGGCTGCCTTTGCCGCCTGTTGCCGCTTCTCTTCCTTCTCAGCCGCCTTGTCTGCCGCCAACTCCGCGGGAGTTTCCACTACCGTGCGGAGATCCCGGTTGATGGGGTTATAGAACGAAGCGTCGTCCGCTACTTTCTCCTCGGGCTCCGTCTTCTTGCGGGGGAACGAAATCCGGCTCCTCCATCCGTTTTCCTCGTCGCTGGGGGTGTCGTTTCTACCGCCGCGGCCGGCTTCCTCCGCTGCAGCAATAGCGCGCGCAAAGCGCCCAGGCTTGGAAGGCTCGGCCCGCGGCACCACTTTATCTTCCAGCTTCGATAAGGCGCTGAGCAACTCGCTGGCTTCGAAAGGTTTGACGATAAAACTGTCCGCGCGCACCCGTTGCGCTTCTTCGGGTTTGAACGGCTCCAGCTTGCCGACCGTGAGCAGCACGGGAATGCGCGCCGACTCCTGCGATTCCTTGAGGCGCTGGCAGACCTCCAACCCGCTGTAGCCGGGCATATAAACATCGAGGATAACGAGGTCGGGTTTCAGCTCGGCGATCTTTTTCAATGCGGCGGAGCCGTTATTGACGGTAATCACCTCGTAACCCGCGTCCGCGAGGATCTTGCGCCCCATGTTCTGGGCGGTTACGCTGTCGTCGGCAAGCAGTATCTTCCGGGCCAAGGAAATTTTTCCTCTGATGAGGGGAGATACCGCGAAGGTAACCTGCCCGCCGACGTAAGTCAATGACCGGACGGGATGTTACCTGATTACTAGCGGTCAGGGTCTAGTGCGCGGGAAAGAATTCCAGACGTTGATCGCGGACCGCCAATCGCTGAGGGCAGGCTAGAACGATATGATTTTCTTTAAACCCTTCTTTTTCTTCTTCTTGCTGCTCGAAACATCCTTGTCGCTGGCCAGGTTGGAGCTGGAATCCGCGGCAGCAGAACTGCTGGAGGACGGCTGCCCCTGCTGGATTTCGTTCACCTGCACTGGGGGCGGCAACGGTTGGCTGCTGGCTCCGGCACTTTGGGCATCGGCAGCCGGGGTCAACTCATTAGGATCGGGCGGCCCGCTGGGTTTCAATGCATTGGCATTGGTGGCAGGCTTTAGCTCGTTCGGATCGGGGGCAGTTGCCGTGTTTGGCCGGGCAAAAGGATCGCCACTCGCCGGCGTGGTATCCGAGCGCGGGGCCGGTTCATTGGGCGCGGGGGTTCCACCGTTCACGGTCTCCACGCTCAGACTTTTCTCGCCGCTCGGCAAGCCCATCGCCTCCCGCGTTGTTCTTACTGCCTCCAGGTTGGCCGCCACGGGCGTGGGATCTACTAACGTGGGATCGCCCACCTTCGCGGCCTGCGCCACGTCGGGACCTCTCTTCACCACACTCATCAAGCGTTCATACGTGCTGGCCTCGTGCCGGCTTTCTTCCTCTTGCCGGTTCAGCGCCACCGCTGCCTTGGTCGGCCGTGGGATGGGCTGATGCAGCGCCGCCAGCCGTTTCTTGGCGTCATCGCCGCGGTCCATCACCGGATAGCGCGTGATGATCTGCGAATACGCGCTGGCTGCTTCCCTGGTGAGTTCTTCGACCATGTTGGCTTTAACCTGTTCCCAGACGCAACCTGGCTGAGGGCTGGTTTTGACGCAGGTGGGGCGGGCGCGCATCTGCGCCATCTGACCTTCATAATTCTGCCCCAGCAGATACAGCGCTTCATCGGCGTGGCTGTAGAGCGGGTATTTCTCCACCAGCGTTTTTAGCCGCGCAATGGACGCCGGATAGGACAGCCGATAGTAATAGAACTTGCCAATCTCGAATTCCCGCTCGGCCAACACTTCCTGCACTTCCAGCAGACGCTGCTTGCCCTCTTTCACCAGCTTGGGGTTATCCGGATACTGCATGATCAGGTTGCGGTATTCCTCTTCCGCGCGCATGGCGTGGGTGTAATCGCGGTCGGCTTTTTCCATCTGCTGATACTGAATATTGGCGATCTTCAACTGCGCTTCGGCCGCCTCCGGCATGTTGGGAAAGAACGTCTCGAAATCGCGATACTCCTGCTCGGCCTGCGCCAGCGACGCCGTGCCGCCCTCCGCGTACCAGGAATCGCCCACTGCCAGCTTGGCGCGCGCGATGAATTCCGAGTCGGGATATGTATTGATCAGGGTCTGCAAGGTCATGCGCGCCACGTCGAAGCGGTTGTGCTTCATCGCGTCCATGGCTTTGTCGAACAAGACCTTATCCGGCTGCTTGGTGCCAACGTTGGCCAGCGGATTGACGGCCTTCTTGTTGCTGCAAGCCGCCGTGACCAGGAGCAGCGTGCTCAGCACCGTAATCAGAGAAACTCGACGTGACATAAGACCTCGATCCGCTTGTGTAGGGACAGCCGCCCTCGGCTGTCCGCCGAGCCAGGCTCGGCATTTTACTTTCTCCGCCTGCCGGCGGACTTAGACTTTCAGCAGCGCCGCTTCCGTCGCCGCCTTCAGCAGCGTCTCGGCATTTTTCTTTGGATCGCCCTTGCCGAACACGGCGTTGCCCGCCACCAGAATTTCCGCGCCCGCCCGCACCACATCGCCCACAGTATCGAGCGCCACGCCACCATCTACTTCGATGCGGTAGGCCAGCCCGCGTTGGCTGCGAATCTCAGATAATTGCCGCATTTTGCGCAGCGTGGACGCAATAAACTTCTGGCCACCGAACCCCGGATTCACCGACATCACCAGCACATAATCGACGATCTCGAGCACCTCGGCCAGCGTATCGACCGGTGTAGCTGGATTGATCACCACGCCCGCCCGGCAATCGTGGCTCTTGATCAGATGTAGCGTGCGGTTCAAATGCCGGCAAGCTTCCTGATGCACTGAAATCCAATCCGCGCCCGCATCGGCGAACGCCGGAATGAACTGGTCCGGATTCTCGATCATCAGATGGCAGTCCAGCGGCAACTCCGTTACCTTGCGCAGCGACTTCACCACCGGCGGCCCAATCGTGAGATTCGGCACGAAATGCCCATCCATAATATCCACATGGACGACACTTCCGCCACCTTCACCCGCGGCGCGCACCTGCTCGCCAAGACGGGCAAAGTCCGCCGAAAGAATCGAGGGTGCCAGCTCAATCAACGTAGTCTCTCAGAACCTGAGTTCTCGCAAGGAAACGGCTCGTGGAAATTCTAACACGCAGACGCGGGTGTGGCACCGCTCGTGTAGAGCAGACACTCCCGTCCGCTAAAGGCCGGCGGCATCGGCGCCTTTTAGGAGGCTGGCCCTCGATTCTTCATCTTTTCATTTGACACCACTCCGCATCCCATTTACTCTCTCCGCGAAGTCTGAGGGGGACAACTTAATCATCCTGGAGGAGCCAATGGCTCGCTTGGGATTTGTACTGCCCCTTTGGTCCACCCGTATCTTGCCGTGCATTTTTCTCCTGTTTGTTCCAACCGCGCACGCGCAAATCCCGCAGCCGAGTGACACCACTTCTGTTCCCATTCCGGGCGCTGGCCACGACTATCTAGAAGGGCCTGTCGAGACGGTGGGTCCTGCAAATGGTTCGGTCAGCATCCGTCTCCCCGTGGTCATGCCCCCTAGCCGTGGTGTCAATCTCCCATTTTCGTTTATGCACGATTCTACCCTCTACTATCTTTCCGGTAATTCCGGTGGGAATGCGCAGTGGGCCAGGGTCGGTAGTTATGGTGGTTGTTGTAGTTCGGTTGGGCCATTTTCCAGTGGGGGGTGGAGCTTTGGCGAACCTTTCGTCAGCGCAACTGTAGCGAGGTGGGTAGAAATAGATCCCATCCTCGGCACAAGAATAAATTGTGTCTATACTTATGGCTACGTTTTTCAGGATGCGGCAGGCAGCCGCCATAATCTGAACCTCACAAACTTTTACAACGACTCTAAAGGCGACTGTGAGTCTGATGTCTCTGGCACGGCACCCAGCGGGTTCGAAGGCCAGGTGCTTGCCCAAGGGAGCGAAGGCCCCATTATGGGGTCTATCCCCGCCTCGTGGACCAACCCTAATGATAGCGGCGCAGGTCAGGTAACGGTCACGGATGGAGATGGAACTGTATACACTCTCTCCGTCGGTTCCCTTCTTCCGGGTTGCAAGGCCCCGTGTTCTTCGCCCTTTTATTCGTATCTCACTTCCATCACCGACCGCAACGGCAACATCATCACGGTCACAAAGCCCACTAGCTATGAAGACACATCGGGGCGCACTGTCTTCAAGGACTCGGGGTTCGCGATCAGTCCCGAAACGGTGACCGTCTCTGGTCTCGGAGCGGCCTACACCGTCAACTGGGCAAATCAGCCTAATCCCACTTTCGCTTCTTCGATACAAATCCAGGCTCTCAGTGGGACATGTACCGAACCGCTGAGTCCTTACGGGAACGCCCCCGCTGTTTCCTCCATCGTTTTGCCCAATGGCAAGAGTTACGCATTTGCGTATGACACAGCCTATGGCTTGGTCAACAAAATCACTTATCCCACTGGCGGGTACGCCCGTTATGTTTGGGGACAAAACCCGCTTTCACATTACGGTGCCTTCACGCCGCAGGGCACACTCAACATATGCGAAATGCACTATTCCATTCCCGCCATCACGGATCGATACCTTAGCTTCGACGGCAGCACCGAGGTGTTGCACCAGACCTTTTCCTACTCGACCACTTGGTCGCCCTCGGACCCGTCAACCTGGACCAGTAAGACAACCACGGTTACTACCACCGACCTTGTTCGCAACACGACTTTCACGACCGTGTACACTTACACCCCGATCCCCCTCCCCGTGGTTCCGTCCTCGCCGTGGAACGATCAGGACCCTCATCCCGCAAATCCCGTGGAATCGTCTGTCGTCTATAACGACACGAACGGCAGCCTTCTCAAGACAGCCACCAAGACTTGGCGGAACGAGCGAGTTTTGCTCAGTCAGACAAATACGTATCCAACTGGCCCGGCCAATGAAACTACCTGGAATTACGACTCCAACGAAATGCAGATTGAAAAGGACGACTACGACTTCGGCACCAGCGGAGTCGGTTCGCTCCTGCGCAAGACTTTAACGACTTATGACACCAGTTCCACCTTTGCGGCCAGCCACATTCTCGATAAGCCTATAAAGGTCCAGGTCTATGACAGCACCGGAACCACGCTCGCCGCCGAGACCGACTACGCCTACGACTCTCCCGCGGCCACGGCCACCTCAGGAATCGTGCAACACAGCGGTGGCTGTACATGTGGCAATCTGACCAGCAGTTCCGGATGGGTGAGCAGCTCAGGATCTACGCTGACCACCACTTTTATTAACGATGATACCGGCCAGCGTCTCTCGATGACCGATCCTCGGGGGAATACCACGTCATACTCATACACGGATAGCTACTCAAGCGGCACACCACCAGGTCCAACCAACACTTACCTGACAACAGTTACGCAGCCTGTAACGGGAGGCGTAAATCACATCGAAAAATATGCCTACGCCTATGCCTCCGGCGAGGTCACAAGCTCCACCGACCAGAACAATTTGGTTACAACATACAAATACGTCGACAATCTCTCACGCCTAACCGAAACCGATCTTCCCGATGGTGGTAAGACCACAATTGCGTACAACGATGCCGCTTACAATGCTTCAACCCCGTCACCCAGCGTAACCACCACGAAGGAGATCAATGCCACTACCAGCGCCGTAGCAGTGTCGGCCAGGGACGGCCTGGGTCATGTTATCCGAACTCTTTTGTCATCAGACCCGCAAGGAACCGTTTACACCGATACCGCATACGACTATCTTGGGCGCGTTCAGTCCGCAAGCAACCCATATCGCAGCGGCACTGATGCAACGACTAGCCTCGGCACGACTACCTTTACCTACGACGCATTAGGCCGGAAAATCTTAGAGGCCGCGCCCGACGGTTCTGTGATCACAACCGCTTATTGTGCCGGTTCTACGCTGGTCACCGATGCAACGGGCAAGTGGCGGCGGAGCCGAACTGACGGGCTGGGTCGTTTGGTCGAAGTGGATGAGCCAAACTCGACCACCGCGACGGTTGCCTCCACCGGCTGCCCCGGCCAAAACGATCCCATCTGGGTCACAAGCTACACCATCGCCACCATCGGAAACCTGACGAAGGTCGTGCAAAATGGTTCCCACACGCGCACGTTCACCTACGATTTTCTCTCCCGCTTGACGTTCTCCTCCAATGTCGAGTCCGGGAATGTCACTTACAACTACGATTCGGATACGAACTGCTCCGGATCAAACTCCTTTCCCGGACTGCTGGTTTCCAAGGTTGATGGCTGGGGCATCCGCACGTGCGCCCAGTACGATGCCTTGAACCGTGAGACCGCTCTCTCCTACTCGAACGGCGATCCGTCATTGGCGTTCACTTACGATGGAGCGAGTTGCCTGAATCTCTCTGCCTGCCAGAACGTCGGACATCGTACCGGCATGACCGATGGTGCTGGTTCCGAAGCGTGGGCATACGATGTGGACGCGACCAACCTGCGCAGCATCCACCAGGAGCAACGCACGACCAACAGTTCGCCGAACAACATCACGAAGACTGCGACGTACTATTTCAACCTTGCTGGCAATGTGACGCAACTGGTGTATCCGACCGGACGCACCGTCAACTACACCTACGACGCAGCTGACCGGCCCAGCACCGCGGTCGATGCTTCCAACGGAATCACCTACGCCACCGACTGGAAGACGCCTCCCGCCAGCACCAACTGCACCGCCGGAGCCGTCTGCTATACGCCGCAAGGCAGCGTGTACGGCATGAGCATCGGCCAGACCAGTTCCTTTACCGGTTTCAACATTTTGGAGAACTTTAACAGCCGCTTGCAGCCCAACGAAATCAAAGCTTCGTCCTCGGCGGGCACCGCCATCGACATCACTTACAATTTCGTAGATCCGGTAAGCGGGCACAACGCCGGGCATGTCTATGGCATCACCAACAATCTGAATTCCAGCCGCACGTTGACTTTCACCTATGATCAACTGAACCGCATTGCCACGGCAGGTACGTCGGCAACGACCGGCAGCTATTGCTGGGGCTATCAGTACTCCTACGATGCGTGGGGCAATCTGCTTGAACAGGCCGGGTTGTCACCGACTTACAATGCTTGTACGGAAACCGTTATGGGCACTGTCACCGCCGATGGCAACAACCACATTTCCGGCTTCTCCTACGACGGCTCCGGCAACACGTTGAGCGATGGCGTGTATTCTTATACTTGGAACGCCGAGAGCCAGATGAAGACCGCCGCCGGAGTGACTTACGCTTACGATGGCGACGGACGCCGCGCCGCCAAGGTCGGCAGCAAGCTCTACTGGTACGGCTCGGGCGGAGAAATTCTGGCGGAAACCGACGCCGCGGGCAACACGCTCAACGAATACGTGTTTTTCGGAGGCAAACGCGTCGCTCTTGTGCCGGCCTCGGGCAGTGCGCTCTTTTATGCCGAAGACCTGCTGGGCAGTTCGCGCGTCATCGCGCAGTCGAATGGCGCGCTCTGTTACGATGCCGACTTCACTCCCTTCGGCGGCGAGAGGTCCTACACTTCGACCTGCGCGCAGAACTACAAGTTCGAGGGCAAGGAGCGCGATCCGGAAACGCAAAATGACGACTTCGGGGCGCGCGAATATTCTTGGCGCTTCGGACGTTGGCTCAGCGCCGATTGGTCTTCTGTTCCGGTGCCCGTGCCCTACGCCAACCTCAGCAACCCGCAAACCCTCAACCTCTACGCCATGGTGGCTGACGATCCCGAGTCGTTCGCCGACCTCGACGGCCACGATACCTGCAACGGCCCCAACAACAGTTGCGAGGCGAAGAACACGCCCCCCGTAGCCGGGAACACTAACCTCTTGGTCACTCAAGGCCAGAAGGCAGCCGCAGATGCGAAACAAAACGCCCAAGCAGCTGCCACCGTGGCGCAAAATCAGGTAACCCCGCAAAGCCTTGCCGCTCAAGTGCCAGCTGAGGCGAAGGCGGCGATTGGGAACGCTCTCAATGCAAGCAATGCACCTACGGCAGACGACAAGAAGGGTGGGTTCCACGAAGAGAGTGTGAAGTGGGGCACAGACGCTTCAGGTAACGTAGTCGTGTCGCCTTCCGTCCCAGGTGCGTACGCCCCGCCTGGTACCAATCCAAATACTAACTTCACGCCAGCGAATCCGCAGACTGATCAGAAGTTCGTTACTGTTGACGGGTTTGCCCACATTCATCCGAAAGGAGGGGGAGGCAGAGGCTTCGTCCAGGGTCCATCGGGACAGGACATCGAGTTCGCGAAGGGGTCTTCTGCCATAAACCTCGTCGTTGGAGCTGGTGATAAGAAGGTCTACTTTTTCAACGGCTCTGGGCAAATAGGCAAGCCCATGAAACTCAAGGATTTTATGGGGGACTGACAATGAGCAATACACGTCACGGTCTACAAGTGCGAACTACAGGAGCGCTGGTTCTGTTCATACTGGGGGCGATTATGGCTGTCGGCCAACAAAAGCCGCTGCCCAGCGTCATTAACGCAAGTGTGCCGCTTTACCCCCGGACTCCCCAGATGGCACACATCGAGGGAGCGATCCGGCTTCGAATCTCGACCGATGGGAATCGAGTTGTATCAGTAGAGGTTCAAAGCGGCCAACCGATGCTAGCGCAAGCAGCGCAAGATAACGTCAAAACGTGGCAGTTCGAGCAGCACAGCCCGACTACTTTCGAGGTCACTTTCCGCTACAGACTTTTGAAATCAAAGTGCGACGCCCAGTGCAACTGCGGCGCTGCAGAAAAGCCTTCGGTCTTGCTGCAACTGCCTACTGACGTTGAAGTAAACGCGGAAGAGTTGATGGTCTGCGATGCGGCTTCCAGTAAATCGAGGCCGTAGATGGCGATGTTCCGTAGTTGTTTCGTCGGCCAGTTCGCAGTCCTTACGTTGCTCGTCGCAACCGCTGAAGGCCAAGCATCGAGTAAACCATCGGATGCTGTTGCGCAACAAGCAAGAACGGTGATGCCGACGGTCGCCAGCGCCAGCGTACCCCTCTATCCTCGCGTCATCCGGGCGGCACGCATCCAGGGAGACGTTGTGCTTCGGGTGTCCACAGACGGGCAACGGGTCTCCGCCGTGGAGGTCAAAAGCGGCCCGCCCATGTTGGCGGAAGCAGCGAAGGATAGCGTGAAAACGTGGCAGTTCGAGCCGCACACGCCAACAAGCTTTGAGGTCACGTTCCACTACAAACTTTTGCTGCCCACGAAGTGCGATTCGGAATGCAACTGCGACAGCGAGGAAAAAGAATCGATGCTGCTACAGCTGCCCACCAACGTGGACGTGAGTGCGAAGGTACCATCGATTTGCGATCCCCGAGAAAAAGTAGAAAGCAAACGGTGATGTTGAGGCTGCGTTTCGGCTGCCAGTTCGCAATCCTTGTGTTGCTCTTCGCGACTCCTGAGGCCCAAGCATCGAGTAAACCATCGGAAGCAGAACTAGCCGCGATCACTGCGCGGGGAGTTCTTCTTGCGGAATACGACACGGCGGCATGGCAGGCAACCGACACCGTGCAAGCTGCCCATCCGGTAGAGGGTCGGGTGGGTCGCTACATCGCACGAAAAACCGACGCGGGATGGGTGGTAGCTTTTGGTCGGCTCAACGAGGCTGGGAACAAGTTTCTGCTGGCCTACGAAGCGGTTCAAACAGCGAATGCGGCGCAGTTCGAGGTCAGATCCTTCGATCCGGTGAGGGAAGATACGAGTTGGAATCTTGCCGCTGCAAAAGCAATCGAGACCGCCATAAGAGACCTTGGTGGAACCAGTCGCCCGTACAATATCGCTGTCCTCCCGACAGAGCACGAAAACATGTACGTGTATCTGTATCCGGCGCAGGTCAAGGCGGGTGTCTATCCGCTCGGGGCTGATGTGCGCTACCGCGTTTCGCCGGACGGCATGAAGATCATCGAAAAGCGCCAAATGCACAAGACCATCATCGAGTCGGTTTCTACCAGGACAGACATGACGGTAGAAGGTGGATATCACACTCACGTTCTGAGTGAGGTCCCGGAAGATACAGACGTTTTTCTAGTGCTGACCCGCCAGCCGCGAGTGCTGGAGGTCGTGGTTGCCGGTGCATACATGTTTACAATCGACGTAAGCGGGAAAATCTCGGTAGAGGATCGACCGAAGCCCACTGAGCACACCGAAACCGTGGACCCGAAGACCGGCGATGTCCATCTGCAAATCCCGATTCCGGCCTCCACGAAAAAGCAGTAGCTCCGCGATCCTAACCGCCGAGCAGAGTGGGTAGTGCTCACGTTTCTGGGCGAGCTAGGGCCACGATCCGGGAGCAGGTGAGGTCAGGGGCAGGTGCTCCGGCTCCTGTGGGTGTCCTGAGAGTTTTTTCTTTAGCTGTGGGTTTGGGTCTGGCCGCGCCGGGGTGTGGCGCGGCCTTGCCGTTCTAGGCTGCCGATCCGTTCATTAGTCCGGGTGTCCTGGCCCGCCGATCCGGGCCGTGATCCGGGGCCGATTCCCGACCCGGCAGTGTGGCGATTCCGGCCCGGTTGTGCGGGCAGTTTGGTGCTCCCGGAGTGCGGTGGCGGGTGGAGGTTTTTAGCCGTGCTTCGCACGGGGTGGAGGGGAGACACTCCACCCCTGAAAGGGAGCTGCACGGTAACTTTCAGTTACCGTGCGCGAACCTGTTGAAAGCAGAGCGGCTAGAGGAAAATCCCGCCAATCCGGTTGCCGTAGAGCAACCGGAAGTTAACGCAGGCGAACTTGTTGATTCTTAAGCGCGGCTGCTAGTCTCGGCTGAGATGGGGAGAGAGGAGGCCGGGACATGGTGAAGCCGCCGCTGCGAACGAAATCCATCGGTTTCAAAGTGAGCGAAGAAGAGTACGCGCAGCTGGAAACGGCGGCGCAGGCCGACGGTCGGACGCTGGGCGAGTGGTGCCGCGAGGCGATCCTGCGGGGAGGGTCGGCCAGCGATGCAGAGAGGCACGATCCGGCGCTGGCCGAGATCATCGGAGTGCGCTTGCTGCTGGTGAACGTGTTGGGGCCGGTGGCGGCGGGTGAGAAGGTGACGCCGGAGAAGTTCAACCAACTGCTGGATCAGATCAGCGAAACCAAGCACCAGCTCGCCGCCAAGTTGCAGCAGCAGGCGAGCGAGAAACCGCAGCGAGAAAAACCCAGCGGCGGGAAGCGGTGATCTCCCATTTTTTCGCTGGAGAGTGTACCGAGCGCGGGAGCCGAGTCAAGGGTCTCCGCGTTCGCTCCGATGAACGCGCCAAAACCGCGCGCCCTTGACACGGTTCCCTCTCCGCTCTGTTTGCTTCCAGCCATCGAAAAAATGTGAGAAAGAAATGGGAGCCGGAGCGCAGTGCGAAAAGCAGGATTCGCTAAGACACCATCCCTTGCGCCTTCGGCGCAACGAAAAACGCGAAGCCGGAAAGCACGCGGTATCCGGTGCGCATCCGGGCTTTGTTCGGTGTCTGTCCGGTGTGGCGTTCGGGGTTTGTTCGGGGGACGTCCGAGTGACAGCCTAGCCCGTGGCGCTGCTCAGGAAAGCATCGATGGTGGTCAGCAGCGCCGTCTGCTTTCGACGTGGTAAGCGCTCGATCTGCTCCAGACGACGCAGCACACGACGGCTGGGCTTTCTACCGGAGAGTTTCTTGGCCTTCGGATGTAGCAACTCATCCAAGCTGATCCCCAGGGTCAAAGCAAAGCGCACGGCCATCTCGACCGAGAAATAGGCCCGGTCCGTCTCATAGGCAGAAATCAGGACCTGAGTGATCCCGGTCTTCTCCGCCAGTTCCACTTGTGTAAACCCGCGTTGCTTGCGAAGGCGAGCCAGGCGCTGGCCGAGGGTTTCTCCGCCGAAATCCAATGGCGGTTTCTTGCCTGCTCTCTTTCCCATGAGCCGCAGTGTATGCGTATCGTCGAAACTCATTGACACAATACTAACCTGTTTAGTATTTTTGTCACGCAGAAAAAATATCACTTTCCTCTTGACAAGGTTTTTCCAAAAACCATGAAAACGAGGTGAAGGAGGCAAGCCGGATGGCCTACGTTC
>CAVTGH010000010.1:0-660116 GCA_963734215.1 uncultured Acidobacteriaceae bacterium
CGGTCGGCGATGCGGAAAGCGCTCTCGAGCTCATGGGTGACGACAAGCGCCGTGATCTGAAACGTCTCCTTGAGAAACAAGATGAGTTGATCCAGATCTGCCGCCACGATAGGGTCAAGGCCTGCGGAAGGCTCGTCCAGCACTAGGATCTCGGGATCCATTGCAAGAGCCGGGCAACCGCCGCACGCTTCTTCATGCCTCCTGAGAGTTCCTGCGGGTGCAGTTTGCCGAAATCCGCCAGGCCCACCACCGCCAACTTCAACCAAACAATCAGGTCGATCACTGAAGGCGCGAGTGCGGTGTGCTCCCGCAAGGTGAGCGCGACATTGTCTTCCAGCGATAGTGAATTGAATAAAGCAGCGCTCTGAAAGGCCACCCCAACCGACCGGCGTATTGTCTTCAGATCCGCATGTGAACAGTTAGTGATGTCTGTGCCTTTGATCGAGATGCTGCCCGATTTCGGATGCTCGAGACCAAGAATTTGCCGCAAGAGCGTGCTTTTTCCTGAACCGCTGCCGCCCAGCAGAACCGTGATCTGGCCTGGCTCGATGTCAAGGTTCAAGCCATCGAGCACACGCCGGCCATCGTATTCCACCACTAGATCGCGTATTGAAATCAGAGACATTTAAGCCTTCCCTACGAAGTAAAAGATGGCGGTAAATGTCGCATCGGCAACGATGACCAGGAACGTTGATCGCACGACTGCCGAAGTCGTCGAGCGACCGACTGCGTCGGGCCCGCCGCGGACACGAAGTCCTTCCAGGCATCCCACGTGAGCAATGATGGTGGCGAATGCCAAGCTCTTGATCATCGCGGCGACCACATCCCGCAACTCAATCGAGGTCAGCACGTATCGGAAGTAGAGCAAGAGATCCAGGTGCGTACTGAAGAACATAAATAGCCCCCCGGCGAGAATGCCGAAGAAGGCCGCGACGATACTGAGACACGGAACGGCCACGAGCGCCGCCAGATACTTTGGCGCTAACACGAACTCCACCGGTTCGAAGGCCATGACCTTAAGGGCATCAATCTCTTCAGTGACCTTCATGGTGCCGATCTCGGCGGCAAATGCAGATCCCGAGCGTCCGCTGACCGCGATCGCAGTCAACAGCGGACCAAGTTCTCGTGTGAAACCGACTGCGACCAGATCAATGACGAAGTGCAGGGCTCCGAACCGCCGCAGTTCAGAGGCTCCCTGCATGGCCAGGATGAATCCGCTGCACATAGCCATCAGGGCAACCATCGGGAGAGCGTCAAGCCCGATCTCTAGCATTTGGCGAACAGCTGAAGACCACCGATGTCGATTTCCAACCAGGGGCAAAGCCGCGCGCATCCCGCGCAGGGTGGCCCACAATTGAATGTTCAGGCTGCCAACATAGTCGAGCTGACTGAGAGTCTTTCTGCCGGCAATTTCGAGAAGATTGGCCATCAGACCACCTCGCACCACACGTATTTCATCTCTCAATGCCCCCGTTGAAGAGGGATAGAATGCCAGTCGCCTCAAACAGGCGATGTAAACGATCATGCAATCCCTGCAGCCTGAGCTCGGTTTCACAGCTTCGTGCGATCTTCAAGGCTTCAATGAAGGTGGCAACGCCGGAACTGTCGATATGGGTGACGGCCGACAAGTCAATGCTCACTGTCCTCGGATGGGGCGCGTGCAAGAGGGCGAGGAGCCGGTCGCGCACTGCGGGAGAGGAATCGATATCAATGCTGTCCTTCAAGGACACCAGATCTCCATTTTCGCTGGCGACAATGTTGATTTCCGGCTTATCCACGCGCATGCTGTTGTGATCGAGCAACGGAATCGGCTCCTCCTTGGCACAATGTCGTGAATTCCTATGACAGACAATTGCCAAGATCAACTCGAAACTGTTAATGGCAAGCGTATGGCCATTAGCACCCGGTCGTAATACGAGCCAGATCAAACACTTGCGCGGAGATGCTCCGATGATTCGAACCATCTAGACAGTATCCGGGCAGGTGCGCCCGAATACGGGCAGATGAGGTCAGCTGCGTTTGAATCGTGCCCCTATTGGGTCAAAGATTGGCTAGGAGTGGTTGCTTTTCACATCTCCAAACATGGACCGGCGCCCACTTCAACATTGTGTCTCAGGAAATTGCGTTCTCCTCAACTGAGCTGTTACATTCTGGGTGAGCTTAGGCAATTCGGTCTGCGCGAGCGATCGAACCTGCGGGCCCCGCGAACAAAATTGCTCTCCTGAGCGAGGGAGTGGAATGCGTGTGCTAGCGGAAGCGTCTATGGGAACCAGACCTCGTGTGAAGTATTCCTCGAACTAACTTCCGCAATTTAGCCTTTGCCCGAGCGGTCTGTGCTTTCACAGTTCCGATGGGAACTCCCAGAACGCGAGCTGTTTCGTCAACCGAAAGATGATCCACAAACCTAAGGTGAAAAGTCCTCCGCAGAGTCGGGGATAGTCCCGCTGCTGATTTCATCAACCGCGCATTCAACGTAGATCTGTGGCACTCATCCTCGGGGTTGGGTCGATGGTCCACCAAAGTATCGGAGAGCGGGTACTCCTGGTCTTCTCCAATTCGTGAATCGAGGGATACGTGGATATAGCGTGACCGTTTGCGCAAATGCATTCTTGCGCAGTTGATAACAATAGTTGTGAGCCACGTCGAAAGTTGCGCGTCGCCTCTGAATTGGTTCAGGTGCTTGAAAGCTGCCAATAGCGCGTCCTGCACCGCATCCTCGGCATCTGTTTTGTTTCCCAAAAGTCTATAGGCGTATCGATAAAGAGACGGTAAGCAATGCGACACAACAGAGAGCATTTCCGCGGGTGATGGCTTCGTCGAGTCCAGGGCGATGCCCTCACTTAGTTTCCCCATGTATCGCATACTATGTTTGCGCTCCTCTGTCCTCACCAATACACGTCAAGTTCCATGCGACACAGGCGAGGAGGAACTTCGATGTCATCTGGATGCGGGGACGGGGCCCGGAAGAGGAACCAATAAAACCGTATCGGAGCTTGTTGTTTTCAGCGACTGCCTTGCCCGCTGCCCTGCTGCTTCGTCGATGTCATGCTTCAGAACATCATGAAGTGCGCTAAGCACCTGATACTGCATCATGGCCATCTGGTATCTCTGCTGCAAAAGATATTCGGCTTGTTCGCGGGTAATTTGATTTGTTTGTTGGGCCTGCACGATTACAGAGAAATCGGCCGATGTCTTGTCTGCCACTAAGCTCATGCCGATTTCGTAGGACTTGAGAACGTCTTGTGGACCCAAGGGCATTTCCGGTTTGATCGCAATCAAGTCGGATAGGACAGGATTGGCCTGCATGCTTGTACCCGCCAGAATGCTTTCCGGCCGAGGCGCATCGGGTTGTATTTTCTTTGGCTGGGCCGCGGCAGTGCGCCACAGCGTGCCGAGAATCACGATAGCAATAAGAATCTGTCGAAACTTCATCGGTTCTCCTCTTGCGGTCTGAATTTGTTTTTGACACGCCGGGCCAGTTGCGCGTCAACTCAGTTTCGCGACTCTTCTGGCTGCGTCATTTTCTGCGTCCAACGAAGGTCAGGCGATTTGGGCGGTCAATCTCTTAGTTGACCCGGGGAGTATCGCGTTAGCGGGCTCCGATCCTTGAGGTGCCGATTGCTTGATCACTTTGGCGATATTGCGGGCCAAATTGTGCGTAGCGCGCAAATTGCTGCCGAAGAAGCGAACATTCCCCTGCACCGTGCGATCGAGCACAATTTTGCCGCCCCGTGTGATGAGTTGACTTTGCACCGTCAACTTTGTCGCCCCGCTCACGGTGGTCACCGCACGCTTGGTTTCGCTCCCAGGCGTATATTTCACAACCATTGTTTTCAAGATCAGCAAGTCCGGAATCGCGCTAGCATTACTATCGCCCTCGCGGAGGACGGAGTTGAATCGCTTCGTCTTATTCAACTCTTCCAAAAGGTTCTCGTAGATCGCGACTTGAAAGGAATGGGCGAGATCCAGGTGGCCGGGATCAATCCGCTCCACTTGCACGCTCCATCGCCTGCCAGAACTACTGTTTCCACCGGCGGATGTCACCGCTGCACTTTGGGCAGCCAGCCGACCCGAAAATGCAACTGCAATGGCGACCGTAGCCGCCAAACAGAAGATCCATGAATTCGATTTAGTTGTCCGCATGCGTCACCTCCGAGGTGCTCGGCTTCGTTGGGTTTTCGCCAGAGTCCGGAACGCCCCGAGCCACGAGTTCGTCTCTCACGAGTTCACCTTGTCCTTTTTTCAATTGAAAGATCGCGCCATGGACTCCGCCATTACTGTCAACATATTCCAAGGTCAGCGTGTCATATTTTTGGTGAGCAAAGAGACTAATGACTCGGCCGCCTCCGTACGGAGCGGCTGCCTTGCCTACCTTCATTGGCGTTCCGCCGACCTGCATGCTTCGATCACCCAGAAAAACATTCCGCACAGAAACGATGTCCACCTGTGCGAAGGGCTTACCGCTTTGCCGAAAACGCAACACATTGTCTTGGGCAGACAGGGTTCCATTACAATTGCGCTTTGTGTTCGGAAAACCCACGAGATGAGTAGCGCGAATGCTGAACAGTGGATTCGCCTTCAATGCGGCTGCGGTGCTCTGGGCCAATGCGCCAATGCCGGAGCACAACAGTAATGCCCAGACACTGATAAGTGCGTGTCCGCCGAAGCAGCGGCTCTTGTCGTTCCTTAGAACAAACAAACGATACATTCTTCCTCCAAGTCGACTCCAATCGCGCGTCGACAATTAACTCCTGCAGAAAAATCCTCGACCATGACTCTCCCGCGGGCAGCACGAGCTATTTCGATTGCTTAGGTTCCGTAGCGGGTCTTTGGCTTTCGATGGGCACCTGAAGCGACTGACCCAACATGTCGTTGTAAGTAATGGTGTTCGTTCCGACGAGCACTAGCAGGTCGCGTCCCGCTGCGTACTTCGGGGCGATTTCGCCCAACGGGGTGGTGTACAGTACCACGTAAATTGTGTCACCCACTTTGACGGACACGTCATAGCTGGTGGCATCAGACGCACCATCTCCTGCAGCCTGATGCGGCTTGACCTCAGTAATGGTGGCTACCTGATACTTCGATTTGGACTGGCAAAGCGCCGGAAATGTGAGCAGACACAGAGCGATTGCACCTATTAGCTTCCGCACGATTGACTCCTCCTATGCTCTTTCTTGGTCCGGCAATTCGGTCCCAGGAACGACCGTTCGCCGAAGAGCAGACCTTCATCACTTGTGTTTGATCGCAATCCCCATGCCAATTGGCGGAAGCGTGAGGTAGAGTCTTCAACGCGGTTAGTCTTCATGGCTTTGCGCGGCGTCGGTCTCGCAGACTGACTGCACCTCAAGTGCCAAGTCCGCCCACATCTGGGCACATGCCTAGCGATGGGCACGGCATCATGTCTAATATCAGCGCCGCACTCAGGAACGGCTTCGTTGGCGGCTCTTATTAGCGATTCGGTATTGGCATTGAACTTGCATTCTCGTCGTTAAGCGAGGCGGCAGTTAGTGGCCGAGACGGACTCCGCAGCCAACCACTACGGGCTACTGAGAGCCGAAAACCCGCGGCACATCTCCGTCTTTTGCGGCCGCTGTTCTGCCCCTCGCATCTTTTTGGGATCTCTGGATAGGAGAATGATTATGAGCACCTTTGACACACTGCCGGGTGAATTGAATGCGCACGTCATCTCGTCAATCATTAACTTGGTCTGCCCACAATGCGGTGGAAGAATGGCGGAGTTCCAGTGTGAGGGGAGATGCTGCAGAAGCTGGCTTGCTGAATGGGAATGGGCGAACTACGCGACCAGAAACTCGACGTCGCAGCGTCGCCGCCATGATGCCCGGTCGGTGCGCTGAGCTATCTTCCGATTAATCTTCGTGATTGTCATTCACAATGGGTTTTGGAATCGCTTTCTGACCTCGTGGTCTCGGCGCTTTCCCGGATAGCGATCTTCGCCGGCAAGAGTCACCACGGTGTAGTGCTCAATCCGGCCCAAGGTGAACTCGGCGACAGTTCCGTGCACAGAGAGGCCAGCTAACTGAGGCGGGGCCGCATCCGGCGAAAGGACTTTCACCTCCCAACGGCTCAGGTCCTTGGTTTCTCGCAGATCGACCAGCCCGCTCAAGTCTAGCCGGACTTTCACGTTCTCTGCCGGGACCTGATGATCGTAGTTGAGTAAGTGGAGAATCAAAGTCCGACCGTTGGGTTTCCGAGTCAACTGGCCAAGCACGTGACCGCGCGGCTCCAGGCTGAGGCGAGGCCCTCCGGCTGCGGCTTCGGCGCGTGCCGCAATTCCCGGCTCCGCCTTTCCGGCTCTGATGATGACGCCGCCGCCGGCGGTGAACGTATCCAACCGGGCTTTTTGCGCGGCACTGAGCTTTGGCAGGTCAGCCGGCATCATCAGCACCTTGAACCGGTCCAGGGGAACTCCCTTGTCCAGGTGCGCGAGCACTTTGGTCTCGAAGAAGACGCTCTGCTTTAGGAATTCGTTGGCCAGCGGATTCTCCGGCTCCGCAGAGATCAAGGCGATCCGCGCCGCCGGCTCCGCCAAGTGATAGAGCTCCTGATGCTCAACAAGGAAATGGTTGTATTGGGCGATAGCCGTCCAGGCCTCCCGGGCCTCCGGCTCGCCCTTGATCAGCGCGGAGAGGAATCGGCCCTCGATGTTGCGCGACGTGGCCGCACCGAACGCGTAGGCCTCGGCGATGGCAAGCTTCTGCTCGGCCGGGCTGGGGATGCAGCGCTCGCGCGGGCCGCAGTGGTAAAGGTCGTTCTCATATATCAGTGGCTGCCAAGGCTGCTTCTCTCCGCTCAAGAATTTGATCTTGCGCGCGTTGTCCACCTGCCAATGACCGTTCCACACCCCTGGAGTGTCCTTGCCGTCTTCCTCCCAGATCGCCTCGTTGATGTCATTCATCCCAAATCGGTCCGGCGCAATATGAACATTGGCATAAACCATGACCTTAGGCCCGCCGGTCTCCCGCGCCTTCCGCTCCACCATCCGCTGGGTATCATCGAGCAACTGGGCCAGGCCTCGGTTGTAACCGATCATGTTGTCCCATGCGATCGCGTCCACGCCCGCGTCCACCGCCAACTCCGCCTTCTTCAAGAGATAGGCCCGCCAGCCGGGCTTGCGCGCGTCGGCCAAGCGACGCTTCCAGGAGATTTGTAGGTCGGTGTTCGTCGGACCTGCGTAGAACATGGGGACGCCATGCATCCACAGGCCGTACTTTTTCGTCTCCGGGTCGTCGCGGTAGGCGCTCTTTTGAAACATGTTAGAGGCGGACAGGTAGGCCGAGACGTGGATACCGTTCTCATGGCAGCGGGCGATTACCCTTTTCAGGTTCTCCCGGTTCTCGTTTTCGTCCTTCAGCGACCAGCCGTTGCTCCAGGTGATCCAGATCCAGTTGAAATCCGCCTGCTTGAGCAATCCGAGCATTTGCTCGAAATCGCGGTCATAGATGTGGGTCAGCACGTCCTTCTCTTCGGCGCTGAACTTGCTACCCCACCAGGTCCGCTCGGCTTTCCAGCTCTCGATCTGTCCGCCGTCGATCCGGATGAAGCGAAAATTCCCCTGCTCCGCCCACGGTAGTACGTCCTCCGGCTTGGCGCGATACAGTTTCGGCACCGGCTCAAATGATTGCGCCGAACAGAGCAGCAGACAGGCGGTGACAAGAGCAATCAGTCGAATGCCACTTACGATTCGGACAAGCTGCATGGTTTTCTTCCCACGAAACGCTCATGAACAAATTGCCGACAGCTCGCAATCGCCCAATGGTCAAAATAGCTGTTCATTGCATCAGCTCGACGCGCCTCTCAGGACTGGTCGAGTACGGCTGCATCATCCAGGTAGCGTGCAACAGCAATCTCCAGATTGAAATGCATTCCTTCACGTCCCAGCAACTGCCCCAGCGGTGATCGTTGTACGATGGCCAAGACTCTGGGAGTCATGCCAATCAGCCACAGTTGAACGCCATGCTGGCTTTGCCTCTTCGCGAGTTGTGCGAACATCTTCACCGCGGTGTACTCCATGTCGAGGACTCCGCTAGCGTCGACGGCAACGATCTTCGGTTGCGCTTCCCTTACCAGCGGCTCAATCCTGTGTGAGATCTGTGCCGCATTGGCAAAGAAAATTGGACCTTCCGGCCTGAGCAGTAAGAGACCAGGAAAACTCTCGTCGTCGGGATGTTCCGGCGATTGTGGCCGGAACACGTTGGTTCCTGGCTTGCGGCGCAGGACATAGACTGGAGGATCGGCTACCTGGTATGCCAGTGTGACGAGGGAAACGATTATCGCGACGATGATTCCCTTTAACGTGCCGACGACCACGACGCCTGCGAAAGCCACGATCGCCCATGAAAATTCGGTCCTGCGAATACGAAGAATGTCCTGAAACTCGATCGGCTTGATAAGTCCGAAGGAATAAACAATCACCAGCGCTGCCAATGCGGATTGCGGCATCATCGCAACGAGTGGAGCGAGAAAGAACATCGTCACTAGGGTCATTCCCGCAGTTACCATCTCCGCTAATTGCGTGCGAGCTCCCGCGCTGACGTTGACTGCCGTTTGCGTGGTGCCGCCGCCGCCCGGCATCGCACCGAGAAGTGCGCCTCCGATATTGGCGAGTCCTGTGGCAAGCAGCTCTGTGTTTGCTCGCGGTGCGGGCTCGCCCTTTCGCGCGAAGGCTTGGCCGGCCGCAACCGTTTCCGTGAAACTCATCAAAGCAATCCCGAGTGCCCCGGGCCACAGCACGCTTATCAACGAAAGGTCTGGCCTCATCAGCGAAGGGAGTCCTTTCGGTATGTGACCCACCAGTTCGACACCCCGATGCTGCAAGTTCAACAAGTACACGCCCGCGATCGCAGCAGCTACAGCCAGGGGCGGCGCTGGGACCTTCGGCAGGAACCGTTCCATTCCCAGAAGAAACACGATTATCGTGAGCCCAACGGCCAGGGTTGCTAACGACGTTTTCGGAAGATGGTGAACGATTGAGAGGACGTTCTTAACGAATGTCCCTCTTGGGAAGTGGATGCCAACGATTTTCGGGACCTGGTCGACCACAATGACTAGTCCGATGCCGGCTTTGAAACCAACGAGCACCGGCTCGGAGATAAAGTTCGCCACGATTCCCAGGCGCAGCAGGCCCGCCAGCAAAAGCGCGGCTCCGACCAGCAGCGTCAACATCGCTGAGGCTCTCAGCAGGGCTGCGGGGTTGCCGTTGGGCACGACCTGCCCTAACTGAGCGGCGGTGAGGATCGCCAACGTTGTGGTGGTGCTGACGCTGAGCACGCGCGAGGTCCCGAGCACCGCATAGATCACCATCGGCACCAGGGCGGTGTAGAGGCCTACCTGGACCGGCAGCCCGGCCATCATGGCATACGCCATTGCCTTGGGAATGATTACTGCGCCGGTGGTCAGCCCCGCAACGATGTCGGGCCGCAGCCAATCCGCACGGCATGAGACCAGCCATTCGGGTAAGAGACGGAATAACCGATGATTCGACATGCTGCAGGCCTACCGGAGCTCCGGGACGGTTCGATACTCCCGCTTCGGCTCTGCGTACCCTTTCGGTTTTTGCCTTGGCGGAAGCTTGGGAGGCGTGTAAGGAATCTCCTCATACGGGATGCTGCTGAGTATGTGCGCCATGCAGTTCAGGCGAGCACGCTTTTTGTCGTCTGACGGAACGACGTACCAGGGCGACGCTGCTGTATCCGTGGCTGCAAGCATGGCGTCCCTGGCGCGTGAGTAGTCGTACCAACGGCGGTGCGATTCCAAGTCCATCGGACTAAGCTTCCAGCGCTTGGAAGGATCTTCAATTCGCGCGAGGAAGCGCTTGTGCTGTTCCTTTTCCGATACTTCGAGCCAGTACTTCAGAAGGATGATGCCCTGGCTGACCAGAAAGCCCTCGAAGATGGGACAGTCCCTGAGAAATTCCCTGTGCTCTTCCTCGGTACAAAAGCCCATCACATACTCAACACCGGCGCGGTTATACCAGCTCCGGTCGAAGATGACGACTTCACCTCCGGCGGGCAGCTGTTCAATGTAGCGCTGGGCAGGGAGCTGCGTCTTCTGCCTCTCGGTTGGCGAGGGGAGGGCTACCACGCGAAAGATGCGCGGGCTGACACGCTCCATGATGCGCTTGATCATCCCGCCTTTGCCGGCAGCGTCTCGTCCTTCGAAAATGATCACAATGCGGGTGTTGGTCTCCTTGACCCAGTCCTGGAGCTTGACCAGTTCAACTTGTAGCTTGAAAATCTCGGCCTCGTACTCATTTTTGCCGATCTTCGCTTGGCCGATGACACCGGAGTGTTTGGTGTTGCTGTCCAGCGTTGATTTTGATTTCTTGTCATTCTTGGATTTTTTGCTCATCGTTCTTTCTGGTTTCCTCGGTGTCGGGCGCCTGGTTAGAGGCCGGCCTATATTCCTGCGGGCAGAAGTATGACCGCGTGACAAGCGTTTGCGGTCCTGCGTCTTGACGAGGCAATATGTGGGCCACTCTGCACGCCTTCGCGCACAACAACTTAGACGGAATGACGCTGATGCCCGCGCCCAAATACGGGCAGACACTGCTTCGATCATGGGCGCGAAAACATCGAACGGCGATCAGTCTTGTTGAAGAATGTCTATTCTCGGTTGATAACAAATGACTTATTGGGTTCGTTTCGTAAAATCAGTCTTTGAATATATCATTGAGATATTTGTATTATGTATATGTATACGATGTAGATAATATCTGCTCTCTCACGGAACGTCGTGCCAAACAAGGCGACCGTTACGGCCATTTGATATGCGAATCTGATCGATCATGACGGATGAGCGGAGGGCTTTTGTGAGTGCGTCGGCGGGTTCGATTCAACCCCTTACGGAGATTGGGCGAAATGGCGCCCAAGCCACGGTGCCGCTGCGGGACGATAACTTGGCCGCGCTACAGGACCGTCCGGACGTGAAGAGTTGGCGGACAGTACCTGCCCGATACCTTAAGTACTGAACCCCCGCTTCGGGGCGACGTTATCCCCACGACGCAAACCTTGGAGAGGTTCTAATTCGTGAAGCGCGCCGTACAATTGGCGTTGGTTGGCGGTTTCGTAGCGAAGAAGGTGGCATGGTGCCAAGTGCTGTGCGTCTCGCGCACGTTGGGTTTCTCGTTCGATTTTTTCCATCTGATCATTCCAACGCTGTGTAGAACGCTCACACTCATCTAGCTCACGCAGCAGCCTGGACCGAGCCTTTTCCATCTGGATCCTGAGTCCGGTGGAGCACTGACTAGATTCCCCGGCACGGACCAGTTCTAGAGCTTCTTCGTTCACGGCAACAAACCGCTCTCCTTCTTGCAGGAAATAGTGTTCTTCGAGGATGCGCACCTGCAAGGCGGCCTCTACGTAGCCAAGCCTTTCAATACTCCATCTCGCCCGCTCGAAAATCGCCTGGATATCCGGATTATCTCCTTCTCGGGAATCTCTCTCTGGGTCCGACCGTGGAAGGGATTCTCCCATTAGATCGAGCCGACTCCCGGTGTCTTTGATCCCCTGAAATCCGTCAAACTTTGGAAGGGATTCTCGCACGAGATCTAGCCGAATCGTCGCGTTTTCGACCAACTGAAAACGGTGGCTCCTCCAGTAACACTGACCGATACGCTCGACTAGCATTCCCTCGACCGGGCCTTCTGGATCGAAATGATCGACCAGGGCTTCCATGAATAGTTGAAAAGGCCCTGGATCATCGCAGAAATATGGCCAGTGATTTGCCGGGACGTCCTTCACAAGCAATCCATGCTTGATCGCATTCCACCGAGACTGCCTCTTTCCTGCTTCCGTTCTCGGCCCGGTAGATCGGCGCGCATTTTGACGATTCGCGACCCGCTTTCGCTCTGAAATCGGTTTAACGTGGGTCTCGGTCAAACTAGCCGTAATTTCATTTTCCTGGTTCATGCTGGTCTCCTCACACCATTGAATGGTTGGCCTCAATCTACGTTTCGACATCGGTCAACCCCGCGCCATTTACAGAAAGTTTCGCCGCAAAACGCCGCAAAACTACTCCTTTTGAGAGGTAAAATCGGTAGTTGGCGATGGCCTAAGTCCTTTGGAATCAGCGGGCCATTTTGAAGTCCGACGGGTTCAAATCCCGTCGGGGGACGCCATAAAATCAATTCGTGCATTCTCTACGGTGACCGCCTCGCCATTCTTTAACCGTTGGTGCATGGGTGCAACGCAGATGCGCCATAAGCGCGAAACCTATTCACTCTGAATAAAAAGCGAAACTGATTCCTGGAATCACTTCCTTGCTTTGCATGTACTTAGAAGGACTAAAATTGTCAGCCGTGCTCGGTTAAGTCCTTTGGTTGCGGTTATATGGTGGTTTCGAATCCTATAGCGCCCACCATCGAACTCCATCATTCTGTGGCGTATTCTTCTGCGGTTCCTTTCGATGTGAGCCGTCCGGCGATCGCTCACTTTTGGCCTGGGCTGCCCGTCTAAGCCGAACAGCACAGCAGGTCAGGCGCGCATACTCCATCCCAAAGCTATCTCGGCAGGGTTGCGGCTGAATCGGCTGTTCGATTCCCAGAGAAGAGGAGTATTCCATGCACAGAATTCGTCTGCTGGTTTTGTTATTTGGCTTCTGGTCGGCAGGCAGTCTTAGCCACGCCCAGACCGTAATGCTCGATCTGCCCCGGCAGAGCCAGCATGCCGTGGTCACGCAGCGCATTGGCATTACCGACATCACCGTCAACTATCACCGGCCACTGGCCAATGGCCGCCAAATCTGGGGCAAGGTCGTGCCGTACGGAGAGGTCTGGCGCGCCGGAGCCAACGAAAACACCACCGTCACGCTCACCGATCCGGTCACCATTGAAGGCCAGCCGCTCGAGAAGGGAACTTATGGCCTTCACATGATTCCCGGCGAGAATCAGTGGACGGTGATTTTCTCGAAGATTTCAACCGCCTGGGGGAGCTTCAGCTACAAGCAGGAGGAAGACGCGTTGCGGGTAACCGTAAAGCCACAAACCACCGACTTCCATGAGGCGCTGACCTACGACTTCGATGACGTCAAACCCGACTCCACCGTAGTTACTCTGCGCTGGGACAAGGTCGCGGTGCCATTTAGGGTTGCAGTCAACGTAAACGAGATCGTCGAAGCCAGCGTTCACCGGCAAATTCGTGGCCTCAATCAATATTACTGGGAGGGCTGGGACGATGCCGCCGGCTACTTCCTCGCCAATAACACAAATCTGGACGAAGCCTTGAAGGACGAAGAACAGTCGATTCAGGTGGAAGAGCGTTTCGACAACTTGCTCAACAAGTCGCGCATTCTGGAAACGATGGGCCGTAAGGATGCTGCCACGGAATTCCGTAATAAGGCGCTGGAGAAGGCCAATGCGCTGCAGCTTTATGTTTACGGCCGCCAGCTTCAGGGAGAGAAGAAGCAGGAAGAGGCATTCGCTCTCTATCGCTCAAGCGCGAAGAAGTTCCCCGACTATTGGACGTCGCACGTCGGTCTGGCCCGCGTTTACAGCGGTCAGGGAGACTTCGACAATGCGGTCAAGGAAATGCAGGCCGCTCTTACGGGCGTGCCGGATGATGCCAACAAGTCTGCTATAGAAAACTACGTGAAGCGTTTGCAGTCTAAGGATGACATCAATCGCTGACAAGGTGCGCTTAGACTGAACAAACAATGGGCCAGCCCGAAGGCTGGCCCGTGCATCTCAATCCCGCTCACCAAACCCGGCAGGCATTTGCCCGGACCATCCTTTGACCAGCCTTGCAACCGAAAGCCTGGGCGAACTCGGACATGTTAGAAACCACGTTGTCGATGCGGAAGATGGGCAGCGAATGCGGATTGGTAGTCACTATCAAGCGTGCTACCTCCGGCCGCACGTTCGAGCACCAGGAGTAGGCATTGGCCAGGAAGAAGCGCTGCAGATAAGTCCAACCATCCGGTCCCTTGTCGTCGAGCGATTTGCCTTGTTTCTTGAGGTCGGCTTCAAGTGCAAACAGCGCGAGATGAATGCCACCGTTATCCGCCGTGTCTTCCCCTTGGGTCAGTAAGCCATTTTGCTTGACCCCGGCACCGGCATCGGGGACCTCCTGCGTGTACTCGTCGGCAATGCATTTGCCGCGCTCGTCATATTGCTTCGCATCCTCGGCGGTCCACCAGTCGCGCAGGTTGCCGTGAGCGTCAAACTTGCGCCCCTGATCGTCGAAGCCGTGAGTGAGTTCGTGGCCGATGACCATGCCGATGGCGCCATAATTCACGGAATCGTCCATGTTCTTCTCGAAATACGGCGGCTGCAGGATGCCGGCGGGAAAGTTGATCGTATTCAATTGCGGATCGTAATAGGCATTGATGGTGGGCGGCGTCATGGTCCATTCGCTGCGGTCCACCGGCTTGCCGATCTTGGCAACCCAGCGCTCGAGTTCGAACGACGAGGCCTGCTCCACGTTGCCGAGGTAGCTGTCGCGAGTTACCTTCACACTGGAGTAATCGCGCCAGTGCGCAGGGTATCCGATTTTGTCCTCGATGCCCTTCAGCTTAACGATGGCCTGTTCCTTGGTGGCGGGCGTCATCCAACTCGCGCTTTCAATGTCGTCGTGCATGGCCCGCTCGATGGCATGCACCATTTCGAGGGTGCGAGCCTTACTCTCCGGCGGGAAAGCGTGGTCCACGTAAGCCTGGCCGAGCGCCTCGCCCAAATCGCGGTCCGCCGAGTGAGTGCAGCGCCGCCAGCGTGGAAGTTGTTCCTCCTGGCCCGCTAAAATTCGAAAGAAGAAGTTAAAGTTTTCATCGGCCATCGCCTTGGTTAAATAGGGAGCCGCATGGTGGATGGCCTGCCAGCGCATGTAAGTTTTCCAATGCTCCAGCGGATGTTCCGCCAGCAGTTTGTCCTCGGCGCGAAAGAAGTCGGGCGAGCTGACGATGTAGTGCTCGCTGGCCGGGGCATTCACCGCTTTCAAGTAAACATCCCACTCGATGGATGGCGTTAGTTCCCGGATCTGCGCCAGACTCATTTTGTTGTTGACGTTTTTGGGATCGCGGCGCTTGATATTATCCATCTGCGCCCTGGCCATCGCAGTTTCCAGTTCAATCACAGTGCCCGCATCGTCGCCAGCCTGTGCTTCCGTCTCTCCCGCCAGCACGAACATCTTCTGCACATGCGCGCGGTATTTCTTCAAAGTCTCCGCCGATTTCTCGTCGGTGTTGATGTAGTAGTCACGATTGGGCAAGCTCAGGCCGCCCTGATCGATCTGCGCCACCACTTTGGAGGCATCGTCATAGTCTTGCCCGCCGCTGAAACCGAAAAACGCAGCGTTCGTCTGATTGTCGGCCGCCTCCCATGAGCCGGGAAACAGATGATGTAGATGCGCGATTTCCAGCGTGATTTCAGTCTTAGACTTGAGGGCAGTAATGCGGTCCAATTCCGGCTGCAGAGGCTTCAGGCCAGCCGCCTCAATGCCACTTTTGTCCATGCAGGCAGCCCAATAATCTCCGATTTTCTGCTGCACCGCGCTCCGCTTGGGGTCGTTCTTGCTGGCCGCTTCCAGAGTCTCGCGGAGCACGTTGTCGTTCCACATTTCCAAACCGCCTTCCGTGCTCCAGTAAACCTGGTCGGACGGAATGGGATTGGACGCGATCCATTTATTGCAAGCGTACTTGTAGAAGTCATCACAAGGACTGAGCGTTTTGTCGACTAGATTTGGGTCGAAGTGATCGAGTTTGGGAGCGTCTTTTTGGTCGGCCGCGGCAGTTGCGGCGGCAGCGGAGTTAAGGTTCGCATTTTGCCCAAGCAGGGCGAGGGGCAAAATCAGCAACGGAAGACCTGCGATGATTCTGGAGATAGTCATGGGGCCTCTTTGTAATTGACGAATTTGGAGCCAGAATGGCAATGGCCGCTTAAGACGCAAAAACAGTAACCAACTTAAAGATACGCGCATGAAGGCAAGCAGGTTCCGTATGAGGAGCATGAAGGGCATGCTTCCCGCCTCTTCCCACAGAACAACATACTACAGACGGGCGGCAGGCCGCGTGGTTAGCGGCAGGCTCCCGGCCGCGCAGGCCTATCCCGTATTATGCAGTCCGGTGGCGATGCCATTGATGGTAGCGCCTAAAGGATATTCCAGCGTCGCCGGATCCGTTCTCAGCAACAACCGGGGCCTGGTTCCCAAGAAACAGAGAACTGGGAATTGAATGCAGCGTTAAATCAAGTGGGGAAACTGAGAACTGAGAACCGGCTTCTACTTCGGGACTTCGAAGCGATAGCCGATGCCGCGCAGTGTTTTCAGATAGCGGGGATGGCGCGGATCGATTTCTATTTTCTCGCGCAGCCGCCGCACGTAAACGTCGATGGAGCGCGGCGTTACAAAGGGAGTCTCTTTCCATACCGCGTCCAGCAACTGATCGCGCGTGAGGACGCGGCCAAGGTGAGTGGCGAGATATTCGAGCAACCGAAACTCGCGCACGGTGGTGAGGACCTGTCTGCCCTGCACTTGCACGGTCATCGACGAAGCGTCGATTTCCAGATCGCCGAGGCGAAGCACCTCCGGCGTGGCCATCGGTTGGCGCACGCCCCGCAACACGCTGCGAATGCGCGCCACCAACTCGCGCGGGCTGAAGGGCTTGGTGATGTAATCGTCTCCGCCCAGTTCAAGGCCCTTCACGCGGTCGGCTTCGGCCGTTTTGGCGGTCAAGAAAATGATGGGCGTCGCGGAAAGAGTCGGAGTCTGGCGAATCTGGCGGCAAAGATCGAAACCGTCGGGGCCGGGCAACATCACATCCAGAAGAAAGAGCGCGGGCATCTCCCGCAGGGCTTCGGAAACCACCGATGCGCCGCTGACAAAGCTCTGCACGTCAAAGCCGGCGGCCTGCAGGTTATGGGAGATCAGCCGCGCGATGTCTTCCTCGTCTTCGACCACGAAGACCAGCAAGCGAGACACACCGGCAATGCCCGCATCGCCTCGCGGTTCGAAAGATGCCATGGGAAGGTGCATTCGTCGGTTATGACGGCCTGAGCACAACGCCACACGCAGTTCGCGCATGGTTTCCTTAGACTGTATTTTGGAAATGTTGCGAGAATGTTGCCAGGTTGTTAATGAATGATGAATTTCCCTGGGACCAGTTGCCAGCCGCCAGCTGCCAGTTCCCAGCAAAAAACCAAACCTTTGCCTAGGAACCAGCAGCAAGAACTGGCAACTGGAAGCTGGCAACTGGCAACTGTTATGTGGCCGCCCGCTTCTTGGGCGCGTGCCGCAGGCTGCGGCCTTCGATGAGGCTGTAAAGATCTTCGGCGAGATTGGTGGTGTGGTCGCCGGCACGCTCCAGGGCCTGCGCCATAAGGAGCACTTCGAAGCTCAAAGGATTGCTCTGCACTGCGTGTTCGGTGAGGTGCTTCTGGAACAGAGTATGACAGACGCGGTCGATGTCTTTGTCCATTTGCAATACCTTGCGGGCGCACTCCAGGTCGAGATCGACGAACCCGCGATAAACCAGATCCAGCATCTCGCGCAGGATCGCCGCCATCTCTACCAACTGCCGCACATCGGATGCCGCTATCTTCCCCGAACGCGATTGCACCCGCATGGCCATGCTCATTACCAGATCGCCAATGCGTTCCAGGTCGGTGGTACATTTCAGGCTGGTCAATAACTGGCGCGCCCGAGCCTCGTTCACCCGCGTGATCGCCGCGGGTGTCCGTTCATCGATGTAGCGCTCGATCACGTCGAGTTCCTGCTCGCACTCCTTGATGGCGAGGAAAGCCATGCGCGAAGATTGCGTGAACAAATCAGGGACATTGGAGGCGGCATCGCGGGCGATGAGAAAGGCCTTCAGCGCGGTGCGGGCCAGATCGTCGAGCGATCCGGCGCCTTTTTTGGCAGCTTTTTTCCCAGCGTCCTGGTGCTGCCGGGATCGAGCGGTGTCGGGAGCGTCCGTTTGTTCCGATGTCGTTCGTGGTGCGGCAGTTTTGCGCGGCATATCAGGCGGCGTTTTGAACTGTGCGATTACTCGATCGCATGTACCCATATTCTATGCTGAGTCAGCGAGCAGTCTACCCGAGAGATGTGAATGGACCGTTAAAAACCGAACTGCAGATCGTGGCGCGCGGACTACATTGGGAGCTGACGGAGGGATTCGTGCCCGCCCTGCACAAGTTTTGTCGGCACCAGTTTTTCAAGCTGCTCGATGCCGAAGTCTTGAATCAGGGGTTGAATCATGGATATGCTGGAACATTTTCTCCGCCAGTTTCACTATGACGCGTGGGCTAACGGCCAAGTACTGGCCGGGATCAAGGTCGGTGGGTCCGGATCACCGCCGGTGCGGCCGCTGCATCTGTTGGCGCACATTCTCTCGGCCCAGCGGCTGTGGCTGGAGCGTCTCAGGCAACAGCCGCAAAGCCTGCCCGTCTGGCCCGAATTCGGCCTCGAGAAGTGTGCGGAACAAATCGCCGAACTGGCCAAGCTTTGGCGCGAATATGTTGCCCAGCTTTCTCCCGCGGAACTCTCAGAAACGATTTCCTATAAGAACAGCAAGGGCGAGCCGTGGACCAGCACTGTGCAGGATGTGCTGACCCACGTCGTTCTGCATTCGGCGTACCATCGGGGACAGATAGCCAGCCTGATACGCGCTGGAGGCGGTGCCCCCGCCTATACCGACTTCATTCACGCCGTGCGTCAGGGCTTCGTTGAATAGACTGCTGACCGAAAAAGGAGAAATCGAAAGGAAGACAATCGATGGAAGGCCGACAGTTCTTCTATGTGTTTACGGCAGTGCAAATCGTGGTGGTTTGCATACTCCTGTGGTTCGTTTTCACGATGGCTGGCGCGTGGGATTGGCAGCGCAGCATAGGTTCAATCTTACTGCTCGCGGGAGTGTGCGGGATTACGGTTGCGCGCTGGCAACTGGGCAGGTCGTTCGCCATCAGGGCCGAGGCTCATCAGTTAGTCACACACGGGATCTATTCGAAAATCCGCAATCCGATTTATGTGTTTGGCACGGCAGTGGTCGGCGGTTTCGTGCTGGTTGTCCACCGTCCTGTCTTATGGCTCCTTGTTCTGGCCATCGTTGTTATGCAGACGCTGCGCGCCCGCCGCGAAGCCCGCGTCCTGGAAGCGGCATTTGGCGAGGCCTACCGCGAGTACCGCCGCAAGACCTGGTTCTGATGCGGAACTTAACGCCGGACCTTCCAAGGATTGTGCGGTAATATCTCTGCAATGAAAAAATTGTCGGCCTTTTCCTTCCTCGTGCTTGGCGCTGTGATCCTTCTGGGCGCGGACGAACCCAAGTTCCCGCCAATGCCTGCCGCCGTCTCGAACAATGCAGTCGCCAGCCTCAAAGGCGGATTCGAACTTTTTTCCCTGATGGGAGTCGGACCCAAGAAAACGTGGGATGACGTCACGAACCAAGTCTACGTGATGACCTTCTCGCACTCGGGGAAATGGAGCAAAGGCCGCCAGGTGCCCGGGCCGGCAGGCCGTTTGAACGCTGCCGCCGGCGGAGTCAAAGGGCTGATTGTCCTGATGGGCGGCTATGTCGTCGACAATCAGGGCACTGAACTCACCGTGCCGGACGTAAATGTCTATGAACCCGGCGCCCGCCGCTGGTCTCGCGGCAAGGACATTCCTGTTCCGGTGGATAGCGCGGTCGTCGGCGTGACCCATGATCGTTTGGTTTATCTGATTGGTGGCCGCTCGCCCAGCGGCCCGGTGAATAACGTGCAGGTTTACGACGTCGAAAAAGATGCGTGGACTCAGGCTACGCCGTTCCCCGGCACTCCCGCCTTCGGCATGGCCGGAGGCGTGGCCGACGAAGCCATTGTGGTTGTGGATGGCGCTAAGCGTGCTCTATCTGAATCAGGACCGGCGGGCGGTCCGCGTTACGTGGCTTCCGACGAGTGCTGGCTGGGCAAGATCGATCGCAAAGATCCGAGCAAGATTGAATGGAGCAAGCTGCCGCCGCATCCCGGAACGGCTCGCTTCGGCATCTCCGCCGGCGGCGCAGAACGGGATCACAGGATTTATTTTTCTGGCGGCACGGCTACTCCTCACGATTACAAAGGCGCTTCGTACGACGGCCAGCCCGCGGAGGTCTCCGCCGTCACTTTTGACTACGAACTGCATGGACACCGCTGGAAGACGCTCGACCAGAACACATTCGATCCTCGAGCCGATGGCCGCGGCCTTGTGGATACGCCGCTCGGCCCCGTGGTTTTGGGAGGGATGGTGAAGAACCTTGCGGTCACGGCCCGGGTGTCGCTATTTGCCAAGAAGTGACCGGCTCGGATTAATCGCATTTGTCGGCCGCCGCCGCTTCGCGATACAATTCTCCAGATTCGATTGTTCGTTGCACGTGGGCCTGCACTTCCGTCCGAACGTTTCGCTTTAAGGAAATGACGATGTTTAACCCGCGGTAGTTCGCCATCCTGTTGAGTCCGCAAGCGCGGACCTCTTGCTCTGTCTCTAGTAATCTTGATCGGCGCATTCGCCTGATTTTTCCTGGTGACTGGCGTGGACGATTGAATAAGAAAGATCGCGGGTATCTATGGAAGCCACAGCCTCCGCTGCTGAAAAGCAGCACTCATTATGGGCGTCACTCGTGGAAGCCGTCCGCGGCTCGCACCAGGACTACACCACCGGCAACCTCAACCGCGCGATATTGCTGTTGGCCGTACCCATGGTCTTGGAGATGGTACTGGAATCGCTGTTCGCGGTGGTCAACATCTTCTGGGTAGGGCGGCTGGGCGCGAACGCCACGGCCACTGTGGGGCTCACGGAGTCGTTGCTGACCCTTGTGTTTTCCGTGGCCATGGGGCTGAGCCTGTCGACGACCGCCATGGTGGCGCGGCGCATCGGCGAAAAAGATCCCGAGGGTGCCGCGGTTGCAGGGGTGCAGGCGATCGCGCTTGGACTCTTTGTCTCTTTGGCCATCGGTGTGCCGTGCTTCTTTTATGCGCCGAACCTGCTGCGCTTGATGGGCGCCTCGCCGGAAATCGTTGCGACCGGCAGCGGCTACACCAGGATTTGCCTGGGCGGAAGTTTTGCCGTGCTGCTGCTGTTTCTCAACAACGCGATCTTCCGCGGCGCCGGGGATGCGGCCATCGCCATGCGCCTGCTATGGGTGTCGAACATCATCAACCTCGTTCTTGATCCCTGCCTCATCTTTGGCTGGGGGCCGTTTCCGCGTCTGGGCGTAACCGGCGCGGCTTTGGCAACGCTCACTGGCCGCAGCATCGGTGTCGCCTACCAGTTCTATCGACTGATGCGCGGCACGGAGCGCATTCGCATCTTACGGAGCCAGGTGCGATTGCAGTGGGGAGTGCTGCTGCGCCTAGTCCGCGTCTCGCTGACCGGCATTCTGCAATTCGCCATCGCACACACCAGTTGGATCGGGCTGGTCCGCATCGTGAGCATCTTCGGCTCCGCGGCTCTTGCAGGTTACACGATTGCCATTCGTATTGTGGTCTTCGTGATCCTGCCCTCGTGGGGCTTGAGTAATGCTGCCGCTACGCTGGTCGGCCAGAACCTGGGCGCAGGGCATCCCGAACGGGCGGAAAAGGCGGTATGGCGAACCGGCCTCTACAACGTGATTTTCCTGGGATTGATCGGCGTTATCTTTATATTCTTTTCCGAACCGATCGTGCGGCTGTTCACCCATGATCCAGATGTAGTGCCTTTGGGAGCAGCCTGCCTGCGCATCATCAGCTACGGCAACCTTGGATACGCCTACTTCATGGTAATGATGCAGGCCTTCAACGGCGCGGGCGATACGATCACTCCAACCATCGTGAATTTCTTCGGCTTCTGGCTCTTCGAGATTCCGTTGGCGTACTGGCTCGCGATCTCGCTGCACATGCGTTCGAATGGAGTTTTCTTTTCCATCGCGATCGCCGAGAGCGCAATGGCCGCTGCCAGCGCAATCTTGTTCAAGCAAGGCCGCTGGAAGAAAAAGAAAATCTGATTCTCCGCAAATCAACACAACGGAGAACGAACGTCGCGCATCGTCGAACTGAGAACTGAGAACTGCCTACCGCGCCCGCGCCAGCACCAGCGTGATGTCGTCGGGCTGTTCGTTGTCGCCGATCCAGTCGTCGACCGCCGATGTGACCGCATCGCTGATCTGAAGCAGGGGCAGATGGCGGTTCGCGCTCACCAGGTCGATCAGCCGTCCCTCACCAAATTCGCCAAACTCATTTTCCGGCTCGGTTACGCCGTCGCTGTAAGCGATGAAGATTTCGCCGGGATGCATTTCCACCGATCCCTCGTCATAGGTCATGTCGTCGAACAAACCAACCACGGTGCCTCCAGCCTCCAGACGCCGGACCGCACCGTTTTCGCTAATCAAGATGGGGGGCAGATGTCCTCCATTGCTGTAGGTCAATTGATGCGAACGGCCGTCGTAAATGCCGAGGAACAAGGTAGCGTATTTTTCCGGCGGAGTGCTCTCATAGAGCTGGTGATTCAACAGTCCGAGCAACGCTCCGGGAGAAATTTCGATGCCTTCGGGCCACGCCGCCATCACCCTGCCCGCGCCCGCCACCGCGCCTACCGCCACGGGCTCGCGCATCTGCGGCAAACTCTCCACACTGTAGGCGCGGACGGCCGAGTGGATGGTCGCCATCAAGAGCGCGGCCGAAATTCCTTTCCCGCTGACATCGCCGACAGCCAGAATCAGCTTGTGGGAACTGGCCGTAAGGAAGTCGTAGTAGTCGCCGCTCACGGTGCGGGCCGGGCGGCAGAAACCGTGCACCTCGAGCGACTCCAGCTCCGAAACCTGCCGCGGAAAAAGCTGTGCCTGCACCTCCTGCGCGATGGCGAGTTCGCCTTCCAACCGCTGCTTCTCTTTCTGCTCCTGAATCAGCTTCTCGATGGACGCGGTCATCGAGTTGAACGACAGCGAGAGTTGCGCCAACTGGTCCGCGGACTTGACTGGAATGCGGTGGCTGAAGTCGCCGCGATCCACATGCTTGGTAGCGTCATACAGTTGCGCCACGGCGCCGGTTACGGTGCGCGCCATGCGCATTCCTATGATCAGGGCGACCAGTTCGATTAGCGCGAAGAAGATAAGAATCCCGAAAAGGATGTACTCCACCGCCTCGGCAAACTGCCCCAGGGCCGCGAACAGATGGCGGTAGAGCACCGACGGACGGGTGCGCACCTGCACGACCAAAGCCCCGCTCGGCTCATGTTCCCCGGTTTTCCAGTCCAGCACCTGAAGCGGCGCGGGGAACGTAACTTCACGATCCAGTCTGCCGGCGGCAGCCGGCACCATGCCCACAGTAAATGTGGGGCTGGGATGCAAATCCACAGTCGTTCCGTTCTGCTTCGCGCTGATGATAATTTCGCCTTTGTTCGTTATTCCGTGCGCGTCTCCCGCGGCATGGCGGGTATCCACGGGTGTGCTGGTTTGTGGTCGGGAGCCCGCTTGTCTGCTTCTGTTTTCCTGCAGGAATCCCGGGTCGTCTAACAAAGTGATCTCGCCCAGGTCCGCCGCAATCTTCCCGACTAACTCCTTGTCAAAGGGCTCACTGGTCACAACAATGAGCGTTTTCGATCCCACGGAAAGCAGCGTCACCACACGCAGGTGCAGCCCGTCCCGGTCGCGCGTGATTTCGCGCAATCCTCCTTTTACAAAGCTGGGAAGCGAGAGCGGCTGGCCATCGAATTCATTGCCCAGAGATAAAAGCTTATCGCCATGCCAGGCGCACACCCGCCGCCGCCCCCAGGCCTTATCGCGCTTCCTCAGCCCAGCCAGCGACTCCGCCGCGGCATTGTCGCCGCGCTCCAAACGTGCCGCCAATTCGTTAGCGACTGCGGCATTTACCGCTTCCAGACTGCGCAGTTGCGAGTTGATTTCCGAAGTCACCACGAAGATGGCAAACTGTCCGGCAAACCCATAGAGGGTGATGAGCGCCATCGCTACCAGCAACACCGCCGGGATCACGCCGATGAAGACGTAAGTCACGATGAGCCGGTTGCGGAGCCGCCAGAGAATTTTTCGCTTCAGCCAGCGGAAAGCAAGGATGGAAAACAAAAGGACTGTGTCGAAAACAAGAAACTTAACCCAGCCTCTGAGGCTGTCACCGGCCGCAGGCGCAAACAGCTTCAACACCATTTCCAAAACGAAGAATCCCAACGCCAAGCCCAGCGAATAGCAGGCGCCGCGCGCGATCCAGCTCTGTGGCCATAAACCGGCGGCCATCATGCTCGCACGCAACTTCCAGTAGGACTTCCGCATGATTCAACTCACTGCCCCGGCACCAGCACTCAGAACCGGGAGCTCTGTCGAGAACGCCCTAGCCCAAACCGCTAGATCTCCGGATACAGATCGAAGAACGCCTCCAGGCTGGTGCGCAACTGTTTCTCGATTTCTTCCTTGCTGCCTTCGAGCACGTGCATGGTGACGTGGGCCTCGCGTCCGTTGGTAAGCTTCACCGGAGCCTGGCCCACTTCTGCCACATCTTCGGAGGGCAGCAGCCGCATGCCATAAACCAGGGTAAGATTTGCCATGGTGGGATTCTAATCGTCTTCATTCCCCTGGACAAAACCTTCCGCGCGCTTTGCTATTTAAGATTTTCGCTGGACATCATTTAGAATTCCGCAGTGATCCGAAAACTAATTCTTATCCTCGCCGGCTTGCTGTTCGCTCTTCCCGTTGCATCTCAGCAGGCTGCCGGGCCGGCAGCGAACCAGCCGCAAGTGAAAGTCAATGTTCTCAACGTGTGTACGCCATCCGCCGAAGAGCAGAAGGAAATTGCGGCGGCTCTTGCCAGGATTCCGAAGCAGCCGCTGTTCAGCGCTGACTTCGAAATTTCCCATGGTCTCTCCACGCTGACGGAGGCGCCGGACTTTCTGCAGCCCGGACAAGGCGCTCAAATTTCGGCAGAGCCCTCGGTCGCCCGCTATGTGCGCATCCGCCACGAATTCGCCGGACAGGCTGTGTTCTCCAGCGTGCAGTATTCCTTCAGTGACGATGGGCAGAATATGGTTGAGACTCTTGTTCTGCACGTGCGCGACCCCAAGGACTTGATCCAGGTCTCGATGGAAGATAGCGCGTCGGCCATTGGCAGCGTCGCTACCATGGTTGCCGCGAACACTCCCGTCAGCCGGGTTCGGCTCGAGCGTTTCGGGAAATCGTCGGTGGCGCTGGCGCGTTGCAACGGCTCGGAGAACGGTCCCCCACTGGATCAAAGCGCCTATGAACCGCTATTCCGCAGCGCCTCCGAGGTTCTGGTCAACTATCGCGGTCTGCTCGGGGTTCGCCGCACTGTACCCGCAGAGTTGGCCCTGATTTCCACCGCTGGAGCGAAGTCAGCCGCAAAATCGAAATCCACCAAGCCCGCGGAAGAAAAAAAATGAGCGAGAATTCCTCTGCGTACTTCAGTGCCCGGAGCCTGCCCAGAGCGAAGTCGAAGGAGCCTGCCCTGAGCGAAGTCGAAGGGGCGTTAAGATCCGGTTCTTGGCAGTCGAAATAGCGGCATGCATCGAAATCTGAAATTGGCAATCTAACGGAACACCTAAAGAATCATGAGCGAAACTCGCAACGTCGTCATCATCGGTTCCGGCTGCGCCGGACACACCGCCGCGCTCTACACGGCACGCGCCAATCTGAAACCGCTCCTGGTCGAAGGGCACGAGCCCGGCGGCCAACTTTCCCTCACCACGCTGGTGGAAAACTTTCCCGGTTTTCCCGAGGGAATCATGGGACCGCAACTGGTCGAGAACATGCGCAAGCAGGCGGAACGTTTCGGCGCCGAATACCGCATGGCGCATCTCACCAGTGCCGACCTCAGCCAGCGCCCGTTCCTGCTCCATCTCGGCAAGCACCAGGTACATGCGCAATCGCTGATCATCGCCAGCGGAGCTTCCGCCCGGTGGCTGGGGCTGCCCAACGAGCAGAAGCTCATCGGACATGGCGTTTCTTCCTGCGCCACCTGCGATGGGTTCTTCTTTTCGGGAAAAGAGATTGTGGTGATCGGCGGCGGTGACTCCGCCATGGAGGAAGCTTTGTTCCTCACTCGTTTTGCCACCAAGGTCACGCTCATTCACCGCCGTGACAGCTTCCGCGCTTCCAAGATCATGCTCGACCGCGCGCAGCACAACGAGAAAATCCAGTTCCTCACCGACACTGTTGTAGAAGATGTCTATGATCACGCCAAGCAAGAAGTCACCGGCCTCAAGCTGCGCAACTTAAAGACAGGCAAAGTCTGGGATTTTCCCACGAGTGCGATGTTCCTCGGCATCGGGCACGAACCCAACGCGAAGATGTTTGCCGACCAACTCGAGACCGACGCCGACGGCTATCTCAAGACGCACAACTATGTGATGACTCGCATCCATGGCGTATTCGCTTGCGGCGACGTGCAAGACCGGCGCTACCGCCAGGCCATTACTGCGGCGGGAACCGGCTGCATGGCCGCCCTCGAAGTCGAGAAGTTCCTGGAAGAGCACGGAAGCTAAGGCAACCCGGCTGCTCGCTGCCACGCAAGAATCACTTCCCCGCGCGTTCGATCGTCGATAGAGTTTGACTGACGTGCGGGAAACCAAAGACTCGCTTCCCAGTGTCTAAACTGAAGATGCGCCAACGGGAGCTTCCCGTGGAGGTGTGGCTTTATGATCGCTCGCACACCTGGTAAAAGACCGGAGTCCGTCTAGTTTTCGGCGCATTACCGAGACAATCTTTCGAAGCGGAATAGGTTGGTCTTGTTCTGAATTCGTAACACATAGGCTAATTGAAAAATCAGATTGCCATCGCATTTGCCGCGAACAACGGGCGCTGGCCCATCTTTGCCAAGAAAATGTCGGTCGCATTACCAAGGTAATCTTTCGTCACTGATTAGGGTCGTCTTATCCTGATTTCGTAACAAGCTCCCTATGAAAAACCCTATTGTGTTTGCGGTGATTGTTCTCGCTCCAGTTCTGATGCTAACGCCTAGCCACTCTTTTTCCCAGGAACCTTCTGAAGGCAGCCGCAAAGTTGTGACCAAGGTGGTTCCGCAATATCCCAGTCTGGCTCGTGCCATGAACATCCAAGGCAACGTGCGGGCAGACGTGTTGGTTGCTCCCAACGGTAAGGTGAAATCCATCGAAGTGAAGGGCGGACATCCCTTGCTTGCACAAGCAGCCCAGGACGCGTTGCGGCTGTGGAAGTGGGAGCCCGCTCCTCGTGAAACCCACGAGATTGTTGAACTAAAATTCACGCCTTAGGCCGCGATAGTCCCATTTCTCCCCTGACTGACCTTGCCTCGATTGTTGTGATCGCGGTCCTACCTGAGCTATACCCACGGTGTGATACAACTTTCTGTGGTCTTCCTGCGCCAATCTGCGTCGGCGGTTTGCCATTTTTCAGGTGCGGCATGTTAAGAGCGTTCTTCGTCCATCTTTCCGAAAATCCATCTTTACGCAACTTTGCCGAGAGTTCTTCCCTCGGCCGCCGCGTCTCTGGCCGCTTCGTCGCCGGTACTGAGATTGCCGACGCCGTCCGCGCCACCCAAGCCATCAACCGCGCCGGAATGAGCGTCAGCATCGACAACCTCGGCGAAAACGTCACCAATCCCGACGAGGCTCGCCACAGCGCCCAGCTCTATCGTCAAATTCTCGACGCCATTGCCGCCAACCGGCTCAACGCCAATATCAGCCTGAAGCTCACGCACATGGGCCTGGATGTGGACGAGAAGCTGGCTCGCGAGATCGTCAGCGGGCTGGTGGCCAAGGCCGCGTCCATGAACCCGCCGGGGTTCGTGCGCGTCAACATGGAGGGCTCGCCCTACACCCAGCGCACGCTCGATTTCGTCCACGAACTCCACCGCGCGCCCGGCAACGCCAATTCCGTCGGCACCGTGATTCAGGCTTATCTGAAACGCTCTGAGAGTGATATCGAAAAACTTCTGTCCGAAGGGATTCGCATCCGTCTTTGCAAAGGCGCGTACAAGGAGCCCGCAGAGATCGCATTCTCCGCGAAGTCCGACGTCGATGCCAACTACATCAAGCTCATGAAGATCCTGATGAAAAGCGGCATCTATCACGGCCTGGCTACGCACGATGAAAGAATTATTCAGCAAGCCACAGCATTTGCGAAGAGCGAAAAGCTCTCCCCCGACTCGTTCGAATTTCAGATGCTCTACGGCATTCGCCGCGACCTGCAACGGCGGTTGGTGCGCAAGGGTTGGCGCGTCCGGATCTATATTCCCTTCGGCACCGAGTGGTATCCCTACTTCATGCGGCGGCTGGGCGAGCGTCCAGCCAATGTCCTGTTCATCGTACGCAACCTGTTGCGGGCATGACGGCAACCAACCGCGAATGCGCATCGCAATCGTATCTGACATCCACGGCAACCGCACTGCGTTCGAGGCGGTAATTGAGGATCTGCGGCAAACCTCTCCCGACTTGACGCTTCACGGCGGCGATCTGGCCGACAGCGGAGCCAGTCCAGCGGAGATCGTGGACCGCATTCGCGATCTCGGCTGGCAGGGCGTAGTTGGCAATACGGATGAGCTGCTTTTCAGGCCCGAGTCGCTCGTGGAGTTTGCGAATCAATCGCCGAAGCTGCAACCCTTGTTTGCCGCGATCGAGGAGATGGCTGTCTGGACAAGAGAGGCGCTGGGAGAAGAAAGGCTCGCTTGGCCGCGCGGACTGCCGCGCATTCAGATTCGTGGTCCGATGGCGCTGGTGCACGCCAGCCCCGAAAGTCTGTGGCGTACACCGGGGCTGGAAGCGAGCGATGCCGACTTGGAGTCGGTTTACGGCCCGCTCGGCCATCCGATTGTGGTCTATGGACATATCCATCGCTCCTATATTCGGACTGTCGCCGGACGAGGTATCGCGGGAATAACCATCGCCAACAGCGGCAGCGTGGGCCTTTCCTACGACAGCGACCGCCGCTCTTCATACCTCCTGCTGGATGAGTCCAAGCCAGCAATCCGGCGCGTGGATTACGACGCGAACCGGGAGCTTAAAGCTCTTGCCATTTCCAGTCTCCCGCATGCCGATTGGGTTACGGGAATCATCGAGAGTGGCCGCCCACAAATGCCGCGGCCATCTCTCTAGCCCGCTCCAGAAGCAAATCGCTACAATTTTCGGCCAAATCTATTAAGATGCTAAGGCCCCACAAAGCAGGGTTGCGCTATGGACACTCCCTCTTCGCCGAAAAAATTAGCAGGCCGCTACGAGGTCAGGCAAATCCTCGGCCAGGGCGGCATGGGCCTCGTTTACCGGGCTTACGATACCGTCGTGCGCCGCGAAGTCGCGGTCAAGACCATCCTCGACATTCCCGATCCAGCTTCGCTTCAGTTGTTCTACAAAGAGTGCGACGTGCTCGCCTCCATGAGCCATCCCAACATTGTCGAGATCTTCGACATCGGGGAATTTGAGGAAGAAGGCAAGAAGAAGCCCTACTTCGTGATGCCTCTGTTGCCCGGCACTACCTTGGAGTCTTTCATCCGCAAGGCCAGCCATCGTCTCACGGTCGAGCGCACGATTGACATCATTTCCCAGGCTTGCCGCGGCCTGCAGGCCGCGCACGAACGCGGCTTGATCCACCGCGATATAAAGCCGAGCAACATTTTCGTGATGGAAGACGACTCGGTAAAAATCATCGATTTCGGCGTGGCCCACATGTCCGACGCCCATACCACGCGCGCGCAGAAGGGGACGCTGCTCTACATGTCTCCCGAGCAGATCGAGCTGAAGCCGCTGTCGCCGGCGTCCGACATTTTCTCGCTCAGCGTCGTCTGCTATGAAGCCATGACGGGCCGCAATCCGTTTCAGTGCGCCCGCGCCGACGAGGTAGTCGACGCCATTCTTCGTCAGATCCCACCGCTGGCTACGGAACTGAATTCCACCGTAAGCCAGCCGGTCAGCCGCGTACTGCACAAAGCGATGGCGAAGCAACCCTGGCATCGTTTCGCGAGCGCCCGCGATTTCGGCGACACGCTCAACAAAGCTCTGCGCAACGAGCCCATCGAGTTTTTCGATCCCGAGCGCACTCGGCCCCGTTTGCAGCGTGCGACCAAAGCGCTCGAGGAAGGCGACTTTCAGTTTGCCGCAGAAATCCTGGGCGAACTCGAGGCCGAGGGCCACATGGATACTACCATTGGCTCTCTGCGCCGCCAGCTCGATGGCGCTGTCCGGCGGAAAACACTCTCTCAGTTGCTCGACGCAGCCCGCGCGCGATTTGAGGAAGAAGAAGATCCGCTCGCCCTCCAGAAATTACAGGAGGCTCTGCAGATCGAGCCGGATAATGCAGCCGCATTAACCTTAAAGAGCCGGATTGAAAACCGGCGCAGCGAGCGCCAGATCGACAACTGGTATCGCCTGGCGCGACAGCACATCGACAATCACGCCTACGCGCATGCCAGCGAGGCTTTGCAGAACGTTCTCCAACTCCGGCCCAAGGAAGCGCGCGCTCTCCAGTTGCTGGCGGAGGTCAACCGCCAGGAGCAGGAGTACAAAAAGCTCCGGCAAGAGAAAGAGCAAATCCATCGCGCCGCCATGGAAGCCTGGCATAAGGGCGATGTAAGCAACGCACTCTCGAAATTGAGCGTGGTCCTGGAACTGGACCGGAAGGCCCCGGACTCCATCAACCGCGAGAGCGGAACCAATTACCAGAGCTTCTACAACGAGGTGCGCTCCGAGCACGACGCGATGAACACCGCGTATGCCGAGGCTCGCAGGCACCTTGGCGAGCACAATTTCGCTAAGGCCATGGCCGCGTGCCAGGCATATCTCACCAAGTATCCGAACAACGCCATCTTCCAGGCGCTCAAGTACGACATCGAAGAACAGCAGCGGCAGGAACTTTCCGCGTTCATCGCCTCCGTCGATCGTCAGGTGGAAACGGAACCGGATCTGGACAAGCGCGTGAACATTCTGCGGGAGGCGCTCGATCTGCATCCCGGAGAATCGCATTTCGAACGCGCGTTGCGGCTCGTGCAGGATAAACGCGACCTGGTCAACTCCATCGTGGCGCGCGCCCATCTGCACGAAGAGCAGGGAGTTTATAGCGACGCGCTGAATGACTGGGAAATCCTGCGAACCATCTATAGCCAGTATCCGGGATTGACCTTCGAGGTCGAGCGGCTGCAGAAGCGGCGCGACCAGCAGGCCCGAACCGAATCGAAAACCCGTCTGGTGGAACAGATCGATACCTGCCTGCATTCCAGCGACTACGCCCGCGCCCTCGATCTATTGCAAGGCGCAGCGGGGGAATTCCCCAACGACGCAGAACTGACGGAACTCGAGAAGCTTGCCCAGGACGGCTTGCAGCGCAAGACCGAAGCCCACCGCCTGATGACCGAAGGCCAGGACTTGTTCGCGCAGCAGAAGTCTGACGGAATCAAATTGATGCGCCAAGCCTATGAGCTCGATGAAAACAATTCTCTGGCGCGCGCGGTTCTGGCCAATGCCTTGGTCGAGCAGGCCCACTCCATCGTAGAAACCGATTGGCGGGAAGCGGAAACGCTGGCCAAGGAAGCCCTCGACTTGAATCCGGGGCATCCGATGGCGAAGACCATCAAGAGCCTCATCCTCGACCACAAAAAGGAAAGCTTTGTCGAAGAATGCGTCTCGCAGGCGCGCAAGCTGCAAGCAGCCTCCGACCTGGCCGGAGCTCTATCGCGAATCGAAGAAGGATTGTCCGCCTATCCGCGCGAGCCCAGGTTGGTTCAGATTCAAGAAACCGTGCAACGGGATCTCCAGACCCAACGCCGCCAAAATCGCCGCCGCGATGTGGAAGAGTTGCGCCACATGGAGAGTGAAATCGATACGGCTACGGATGCAGCTTCGAAAAAAGCTTTAGGAGCCCGTGTGCGGGCGGTGGCGGAAAAATATTCGAACGATGGAGAAGTCCTATCCGTCGCGAATGGCCTTCTGCATCGGCTGGGCTTGCTGGAAGTGAGCCGAACAAGTACCGGGTCGCCCGGCAGCGAAAGCGCGACCATGACCTACCACACTCCACCGGTTCGCGCAGGCCAGCCTTCGCTTGATGCAACCAGTAATGCTGGGCCCCCTCCGCCTGCGGCCACCGTAGTCGCCGCTCCACCGGCAGGCCCAGCCGGACCGCTTTTTGCCGCGACGCGAGTCGTCTCTCCCGGCCCTAAGCCAGGCGCACCGGCGCCCAAAACCGCACCCGCTCCTTCCAGTCGCAAGCAGCCCGCAAAGTCAACACGCAGTTATACAACCCCGATCCTCGCTTCGGTCGCCGCGATCGTTTTGGTGGTAGCAGTCTTACTGTTCATACGAAAACGTCACGCCGCGCCAGTAGCCTCCGTACCTCCGACCGCTGTTGCGCCGACTCCCCCCGCCCCTCCCGAGCCAATGCTGCCCTTGCTGAAGCTGGCTTCCGACACCGGCAAGGGAAAAGTGACGTTCGACGACCAACCACCCGCGGAATTTCAGGATGGGCAATGGTCTCTCGATAAGATTCCAACCGGAGAACACAAGCTGAAATTCGAGGGGCCCCAGGGAGAAACTTCGTTCACTTTCTCAACCGACGCGGGAGCTGCGCCAACTGTGAGCGGTCCCATCAATTCCAAGGGAGTACTGGCTATCGTTGTCAGCGGCGCAGCCGGCCATCTTCACGTCTACTCCAGCGATGCAACGGCCAAAGTCAGCCTCGATGGCCATGCTGCACTCGACGTTCCGCAGGAAGGTCTCGACTTGCCCTCAGTCTCGGCCGGCGCTCATGAACTCTCTGTGACCCGCGGCAGCGATCAATACAAAATCGAAGTCGACGCGGGCGCAACACCGGCACTGAACGCCTTTCTGGAGTCCGGCCAGAACCTGGGCACACTCGTTGTGGTCACCGGCCAAGACAAGGCGCTGATTTTCCTCAACGGAAAATCTCAGCCGCAACTCACGCAAGGCGGCCAGTTGCGCATCCCCAATCTCGAACTCAAGGAATACGCTGTCCGGGTATCCAAGAGCGGATTCCAGGATTCTCCAGAACAGAAGATCCGGATTCACAAAGGCGAGCAAGGCAAACTGATTTTCAATCTGCAACCTGTGCCTCACCTCGCTTCGTTGTCGATCCAAGGCGGCGTCCCAGGAGCCACAGTTCTCATCGACCAAACACCGGTTGGAACAGTTCAGCCCGACGGCACACTGAACGTGGCGACAGTGAATCCCGGCGACCACACCATCGAGGTGCGCAAAGACCGGTTCAAACCGAAACAGATCAAGAGACATTTCGTGGTTGGAACAGCCGTGTCTCTGGCGGCCGCGGATGTGGCGCTGGAAGCCGCTCCCGGCGAGTTGAAAATCACCTTCACGCCGGCCGATGCTCAGGTAACTCTCGCCAAAGCGGGCGAAGCTGCCACAAAAGTCAGCAACGGCAGCGCGATGAGTCTGGCCGCCGGCTCCTACACTCTCACGGCGAAGAATGCCGACAATTTCATCCGCTCGTCGATTATAGAAATCACCGCCGGCCAATCCAGGAATTTGGATCTGTCTCTCGCGCCCGAGGGCATGTCGAAGTGGGATGACCCGTCAGGCTGGAAGCAGGACAATGGTTCGTTCGTGCGCAAGGGCGGAGACTTCGCGCTGTATAACGTCTCTCCCACCTCCGGCACGTTCGTTTTTTCCGCCATGCTGGCTAAGGGTCACCGCCTGCAGTGGGTGTTCAACTACACCGACCCTAACAACTATGTTCTCTTCCAGATGGATGACAATAATTTCTACCGCACGGTCGTCCGCAATGGGCAAAAGGGGGACGAGACCAAAATCCCGCACAAGAACGAGAAGAAGAGTTTCCGTACGCTGCTGATTCGCGTGGCACCGAATGAGATTGTCCACCAGATCCGGCAAGGAGACAGTTGGGTTGTCCTGGATCGCTGGACTCCGCCCGGAAGCAATTTGAGTCTCGGCAAGTTTGGCTTCTACATTCCCGGCAGCGACCAGGTTGCGCTCTCCAACTTCGGCCACTATGTTGACTTGAGCACGCGGTAGCCTCGTCTGCGAGGCGAGAGCGAAAGGAACGAGATGCACTCTTTAACCCGCCGCGATTTCATGCGAATCGGCACCGGCTCGGTGGCGGCGGGAGCCGCGGCGAAGCTCACCCTTCTGGAGCGAGCCGCGCTGTGGGGCGCTGGCCGCGGCGTTGCACCCAGCGACCGTGTCCGATTTGCCTCGATAGGAACGGGCACCCGCGGATGCGAGCTCTTGCAAGCATCGCTCGCCGTGCCCGGCATTGAGTGTGTCGCAGTGTGCGATCTCTACGACAGCCGGCACGAGGCGGCTCAGGAAGCCGTGCAGAAGCAAGTCCCCGCGACGCGCAGCTATAAAGAGATCCTCGACCGTAAGGATGTGGATGCGGTGATTGTCGCTGTCCCCGACCACCAGCATCGCCGCATCGTGGTTGACGCCTGCGCTGCGGGCAAGGACGTGTACTGCGAGAAGCCGATGTCACATGCCGTGGAAGACGGCTTCACCATGGTGGAAGCCGTGCGCAAAGGAAATCGCATCATGCAAGTGGGCAGCCAGCGCGTGAGTTCCATCGTCTATGAAAAGGCGCGCGACCTCTACGCATCGGGCGCGCTCGGCGACGTGTTCTTCATCGAAGGTTCGTCGGACCGAAACTCGCCCAGCGGCGCATGGGTCTATCCGATTCCACCCGACGCCAGCGAGCAGACCATCGATTGGAATGCGTTTCTCGAAGGCGCTCCCAAGCGGCCGTTTGACGCGGCACGCTTTTTCCGCTGGCGCTGTTTCTCCGATTACGGCGAGGGCCTGGCCGGCGATCTGTTCGTGCACCTGCTCTCCGGGATTCACTTCATCTCGGGAACGAATGAGGCGGCGGCCCGCGCGCAGTCGAGCGGTGGGCTGTTTCGCTGGAAGGATGGGCGCGACTTTCCCGATCTGATCGAGACACTTTACGACTACCCGAAATTCCGCATCGTCCTGCGCTGCAATCTGAACAATGCCGGCGGCGAACCGATTAAGTTCCATGGCACCAAAGGCACCATGGAGATCAATGGGCAGACGCTCACCTTCATACCGCAAGACATCAGCCCCAGGCCGGAAGAATATTCCATGAAGGGCTGGCCGGCGCGGCTGCGCAAAGAATACCTGGCGCAGTGGACCGCCGACCATCCGCCCGTCGCGCCCCTCGACTACCAACCCGTCGAGGCTGAAACCTTCACCGCGCCGCAAGGCTACAGCGATGTGTCGGCCCACCTGGCTAACTTCTTCAACGCGGTTCGAACTCGCAAGCCCACCGTGGAGAACGAAGTCTTTGGCAATAATGCGGCGATCGGATGCCACCTCGCCAACTACGCCTACTTCAAGAATACGATTGCAACCTGGGATGCCGCGGCGAAGACGATCCGCGGGTAAGCGCCTAAACGTTGTAGTTTTCGAATTGAGGGCCTCACTATGCGTCGAATTTCAAGAAGAAGTTTTCTGCAGACCGCTTCCGCCTCGGCCGCATGCGCCGCGTTATGGGCCGGCGCACCACGGCTGATGGCCAATCCCTTGGGCCTGCCGCTCGGATTGCAGTTGTACTCTGTTCGCGACATCCTGCCCAAAGATTATGAAGGAACGCTCCACCAGCTCGCGGCGCTGGGCTATCGCGAAGTGGAAGCTGCGGGCTTCTTCGGCCGCAGCCCCAGCGAGGTGAAGCAGGCGATGGATCGCGCCGGCCTGCACTGCGTGAGCGCCCACTACTCCTTGAAGGATTTGCTGCCTAAGCTGGATGAAACCATTCAGTTCGGCAAAGATCTGGGGTTGCAGTACATCGTCTGCGCCTCGCCCATGCTGAAGGATCCTTCGCGTGTCAAGGACGCCGGATCTCGCGCGGCCCGGGAGTCGATGACGCTCGATGACTGGCGCTGGAACGCGGAGCAATTCAATCGCATCGGGGAGCGCGTGAATGCAGCCGGGATGCGCTTCGCCTACCACAACCACACGCCCGAATTCCACGCGGAAAACGGTGTGGTGTTCTACGACGAACTCTTGCGGTCGACCGATCCCGCGAAGGTGAGCATGGAATTGGATTGCGGCTGGGCTGCGGCGGCCGGACAGAAGCCCGCAGAGCTTTTGTCTCGTTATGCAACGCGCATTTCTATGCTGCATGTGAAAGACTTCAAGATGAGTCACGGCGTAGTGCCGTTGCCCGCGCCACCTTCAACCGAGTTAGGCCACGGCGTGATTGACTATCGTCCCATCTTCGAGGCGGCCAAGAGGGCTGATATCCAGCATGCGTTTGTGGAGCAGGAAGAGTTTGACATGCCCGAGATGGAGGCGCTTAAGGTCAACGCCGACTACATGCGCGCTTTGACGGTCTAACAGGCGTGCGGCTCCCGGCAAGCTCGCACGCTAGCGCAGCGCGCTCCGGATCGCAAGATCCAGGCCCACCATTATTACAGCAGATGCCGGAATCACCAGCAGCGCCTTCTTCAGCCGCCGCGGGTCGCCGCCTGCGATCGCGCCGATCACGCGCGAGCTGACGGCGAGGCCGGTCCATCCGCACGTAATCACGAAACCAATCGCCGTCCCGGTCATGCGCGGAAAAGCGTCGCCCACGATCGCCAGTGTCGTGGGAAAGACCGGCGCCATCGAGACCCCCGCAAGAAATACCAGCACCGATGCAGCCGCGGGTCCCCTGGCCCGCAGCATCAAAAAGGTTGTGACCGCCATCGCGACAGATCCCACCAACGTGACCGTGACCGCGGGCACGCGGCTAAGAACAGGCAAAATACCGACGCGTCCGATCAGCATTCCGAGCGCAAATCCCAGCGAAAGAATATTGAGCGCCCGCGATTCGGGAATGCCTTGCGCAATCAGATGCTGCGGCAGCCAGTTCCACATTCCCACCTCGCAAGTGATGTACAGAAAAACAAAGAACCCGAGGAGAAACAGCAACGGGCGTCCAAGCACCGGAGCCGCATCCGCGAACGCGAAGCGCCCGGAGCCAGTGGGGCCGGGCATTTTGGTGAGGGCTTCGATGGCCAGCGTGACCACCGTGAGCGACGCGATGGTGTAACAGAGCAGGACCCACTTCCGTCCAAAAAGATTGGCGGCGATGAACGGTGTAGCCAGCGCGCCGAGTCCGAAGAAAAGATTGGCCAGGTTCAACGCGGTGGCGCGATGGGCCTCGCCCACATCGCTGGCCAAAGCATTTGCAGCGGTCACCATGATGCCGCCGCCCACTCCCAGCAGGAACAGCACAAGCAGTATGCTGCGGAACCCGGGCGCGCGGGGCAGCAGGAAAAGTGCGATCGCAATAAACCCAAGTCCGAGAACGATCCCTAACTTCTTCCCTTCGTTATCGAGCAGCGGCCCGACGGCGAGCGACGCGAGGATGAGCCCCAGCGCTTGTGCAAAGGCGATGATGCCGTTCTGGCTCGGCGTCAGGTGGAAGCGATCGGACAGTTCGGGAAGGATGGTCCCCAACATGGCGGCGATCATCCCATAGATAAAGATGGCAAGAATGGCGGCGAGAATTAACACGCGTTCCTTTCTATTTCCGTTTCAGCTTTCGGAACCAAAGGCGGGAACATCGACCCAGCCTCGCGTCCGATTACTCTCCAGCGCGGCCTTGAGGATGGTCAGTTGCCGCAGTCCATCGACGAACTGCGGGTATTCCGGCGCGCTGTCCGGTGCGGCGATCGAAGCTGCGCTAGTCGAGGCATAAAAGCGGCGGAAGACTTGCTTGAAGGTGTCGTCGTAGCCTTCGCTGTGGCCGCCGGGAAGATCGGAATAAGTGCGCGCCGCTGGCTTCAGTAGAGATGGATCCTTGACGAAAATCTGATTGGCGGTATCGCGATAGCCGACCCAGAGTTCGTCGGGACGCTCTTGATTCCACGCGACGGAAGCTCGCGTGCCGCAGATTTCAATGCTCAGCCGGTTCTTGCGGCCTGCGGAAACCTGGCTGGCGCTCATGCTGCCGCGCGCACGCTCGCCCATTCGAAAAATCACAGCACCGAAGTCTTCCGTATCCACGGCGGTTTCCACATAGTCTTCCGGGCCAAGCAGCTTATCGGAAAAAGTTTCGACCGAATGTTTCGGCTGCTTTCGCGTGGGATGAAACGTTGCAAGATCGGTGCAAAGAGAAGTCACACGCAGCCCGGTCACGTGCTCGGCCATATCGAACCAGTGCGAGCCAATATCGGCCATGCAGCGCGATGGCCCGCCGGATTTGCCCGCCACTCGCCAGTTCCAGTCCGTGTCATACAGCAGCCAATCCTGGAAATACGTGCCTTGCAAAGCGAGAATCTCCCCCAGGTCTCCGGCTTCGCGCATGGCTCGCATTTGCTGCACCATCGGGTAGTAACGCAGATTGTGGCAAACGCAATTTCGCAATCCCTGAATAGCGGCGAGGGAGACAAGTTCTTCGCCCTCATCTACGCTCGTAGCCAGCGGCTTTTCGCAGATCACATGCTTACCCGCCTGGAGCGCGCCCTTGGCCATGGGAAAGTGTTGTGCGTTCGGCGTGCAGATGTGGACCGCATCGATCTTCGGATCTCTCAGGACATCGCGGTAGTCAGTCGCAATCGTGGGGATGGAAAATCCTGCGCCCAGTCGCCGCGCCGCATCTGCGTTTCTGCCCGCGATTGCAGCCGCCTCTACGAATTCCAGCCGCCGCACCGCTTCGAGATGCACGCGGCCCATGAAGCCGGTGCCGAAAATCGCCGTTCTGATCGGTTTCATTCCCCTTCGCTCATGTTCCACAACCTGTTAAACCCACCAGGGCGCACCCGGCCGCTCGCGGATCACAAGGCCTTTGAGGAAGTTCGCGGCCTTGGTCAAACCTTCTTCCGGAGAAAGCAGGCTGTCTTCGTGCTCGATCGAGAGCACCTGATCGTAGCCAAACATGCGCAGCGTCGAGATCAGTTCGCTCCACCACTCGGCGCCGTGACCATAGCCGCAGGTACGGAAGATCCAGCCGCGTTCGCTTTCTTCCGTGTAAGGCTTGGTATCGAGCACGCCGGTGCGGGGCAGGTTGGCGGCATAGATCTGCGTATCCTTGGCGTGGACGTGGAAGATTGCATCCTTGAGTACGCGGACGGCGGCGATGGGATCGATGCTCTGCCAGAAAAGATGGCTGGGATCGAAGTTACAACCCACGTTATCGCCGGCGATCGACCGCAGCTTGAGCATCGTCTCCGGACTATAGACTACAAACCCCGGATGCATTTCGATGGCGATCTTCACGCCATGGCTGGCGGCGAACTTCGCATGCTGCGTCCAATAAGGCACTACCACTTCGTTCCATTGCCAGTCGAGGACTTTCAAATAGTCTGGCGGCCACGGACACGTCACCCAGTTGGGAGCGGTGGCCTGCGGCGAATCGCCGGGGCATCCCGAAAAATCGATCACCACGGGGATGCCGAGTTTTTCCGCGAGCAGAATGGTCTTGCAGCTCACTTCGCGGTCGTGTTGCGCACGGGCTTGATCGGGATGCAGCGCGTTGCCGTGACAGCTCAATGCGCTCACGCTGGCACCGTGATCGGCCAGAACCCTCTGAAATTCGCCAAGCGCGGCCGCGTCTTCGAGCATGGACAACTTGCAGTGCGCATCGCCCGGATAGTTGCCCGTGCCCAGTTCGACGGTATCGATCTGGAGCGCTTTAAGCTTCTTGAGAACCGCGGCCAGCGGAAGCTGCGCCAGCAAGGGCGTGAACACTCCGACGCGCATAGAGATTTCTGTCTCCTCGGGATCGAACGCTGGCAAGGATTGTAATCTTCTTATTGCTTGCCGCGCCGGAGACCAGCGTAATCGAAGTTCTACTTGTGTCCAGCGTCCTTTAGAAAAGTCCCCTCTTGCAGTTCCGTGAAGGCCCGCTGCAGTTGCTCCTGCGTGTTCATCACGATCGGTCCATACCAGGCCACCGGCTCCTGCAGCGGCTTTCCCGAGACTAAAAGAAACCGGATCCCGTCGTCCCCAGCCTGCACCGTGACCTCGTCACCGCGATCGAACAGGATGAGCGAACGGTTGTCTGCCTCTACAGGAGGAGTCGTGTCCGCCCATTTCACCCTTTCGGTCGGCACCTCGAGTGGAGCGGACGCATTGCAGAACTTCCCGGCCCCGCCGAAAACGTAGGCGAAGGCATGGCGGGCCGTCTCCACCGGCAGCGTCTTTCTCTTACCCGGGGCTACCGACACGTCCAAATAAATGGGATCGGCGGCAATGCCATCCACCGGCCCGCTCTTCCCCCAGAACTTTCCGCACACGATTCGCACGTGCGTGCCGTCGTCATCCGTCACCTCAGGGATCTCGCCGGTCTTCACTTCCTGATAACGCGGCGCCGTCATCTTCAGCGACGACGGAAGATTCGCCCACAATTGAAATCCATGCATCCTTCCCGCTTGATCGCCCTTGGGCATTTCCTGATGGATGATCCCACTCCCCGCCGTCATCCACTGCACGTCTCCGGCCGCGATGGCGCCGCGGTTCCCCATGCTGTCGCCGTGCTCCACCGTGCCCGCAAGAACATAAGTAATGGTCTCAATCCCGCGGTGCGGATGCCAGGGAAAGCCCGCGAGATAATCCTCCGGAACATCATTGCGAAAATCGTCGAGCAAAAGAAATGGATCGAAGTCTTTCGTGTTGCCAAAACCGAATGCGCGCCGCAGATGCACGCCCGCGCCTTCCAGAGTCGGCTTCGCTTGAACCAGCCGCTTCACCGGTCGAATTGACATAACGCATCCTTTCTCAAGAAATCCTTTTGATGTCGAATCAACCGGCGACGATTCGTGGAGCGATTCACAGCCTCGGCACCGGAGTTCAAGCACCTTCCGGAGGATGGCCCGGCGGGAAATCTGGGAGCCGCGGGAGGTGCGGTAGCGTGCCACCTTTGACCTGGCCGAGTACACGGTGCAGGTGAAAGGACTGAGTATTACCCTTACCTCCGGTTCATACTGGATGGCCGTGGTGCCCCTATACACGAACACGTACGATCCGTACTGCAGCGGAGTGTTTTTCTTGTCGGACGTCGAATACATAAACACTACGCCCACAAATGCCTTCGGTCCGGCCGAGCCGCTTGATGCCTCGTTTTTTGACTCGCCGTACTTCTTCTTGACCTTCGATCCCCCAATGGTCTGGCAGGCGCTTGCTTGGGCATCGGTTGCGACGCATTCTCGGCTGGCGTGCTGGGTGAGAAGTGAGGAGTGGTAACACGGGTTGCGTCGGCAGATCGCGAGCTTTTTTTAGGCCGGCGGCATATTGTGCCGCCGGCCTAAGTTGGTTGGGGTTCATCTTACCGGATATTAATTCGTCCGGATTTCAAGACCTGCGACCGACGGTTGGTTTACAGCGCCGTCGGTGAAGGAGACCACGATTTCGCCGCTGCTGTTGGCGGTGGTGTTGAACGACTTGACCACAGCAATGTCTTTTCCTCCGGCTGCGGCAAATTGATCAAAGTTGGTGAGCACGGCAGTGCCGTTGATGTCCACATTGTATTCACGGTCCCCCGCCGCGGTGAAGTAGATCTCCGCGCAATGGATCAGGACGGTGTATGTAGCGCCTGCCGTGAGGCCCGGAATCGTGTAGGTGAAGACTCCGTCCCGCTGGGTCTGGTACACCGCCATCGGCGCTGCGTTGGCGCCGGCTGCGGTCGTGGAAATGGTCGCCGTAGTCGGGGTTGCAGCTCCTCCTCCGGTGAAGTATTCATCCGCGACAAAGGAATAGTCGCCGCCGCCCGAGTTGCTGACCGCCGGACCTTCCGAGTTGATGGCCACGACTTCCGTGCTGGTTCCCGCTTGCGTGGTGGCGGTTGCCTGCGCCGAGGCCGTCGAGGTGCCGTACGAGTCAAGCGCTTCTACGATGAAGTAGTAGGTCGTCGAAGCCACGAGCCCGGTGTTGGAGTAGCTGGGGCTGGTGAGTCCGCTAGCGACCAAGGTGCTCCCGGACGGTGTGAAGCCGCTGGTAGTGCTGCGGTAGACGCTGTAGGAGCTGATGGTGCAGTTGGCCGGAGGAGTGACCGCCGTCCAGCTCAAGCCGATGACGCTCGAGGAGGACGCTGTTGCCACCAGGCCAGTCGGCGCCGAAGGAACCGTGGCGCAACTGGAGGTGGTCCGGATCTCAATTCCCATGATTAAGGGCAAGTTAACGGCGCCGTTGGTGAGCGCGATCACGATTTGGCCGCTGCTGTTGGCGGTAGCCGTGAAGATCTCGACCAGTGCCGCATCTTTTGCGCCGACAGTGCCAAAGATGTCAAAGTTGGTGAGCACCGTTGTGCCGTTGATGGCCACGTTGAACTCACGGTCCCCCGCCGCGCCGAAATAGGTCTCGGCAAAGTGCAGCAGAACGGTGTACGTACTGTCTGGCGTCAAGCCCGGAATGGTGTAGGTGGTGGCTTGGAACCGCCCGTTCTGATAGACGCCCATCGGGGCCGCATTGGCGCCCGGTTGGGTCAGATTGATGGTGGCCGTGACCGTGCCGTTATCCGCTCCGCCAACGTAGTCTTCGTCGGCGACAAAGGAGTAGTCGCCACCGCTGGCGTTGCTTTGCGCCGGACCGCCGGCAGCGATGGCTATGACTTCCGTGACTGCGCCCGCGGCTTCCGTCTCCGCGCTGGCTTGTGTCGAGGCCGCCGAGCTGCCTTCCGCATCGACCGCTTCAACCACGTAGTAGTAAGTCGTCGAAGCGGCGAGGCCGGTGTTGGTGTAGCTCGTGCCCGTCACGCCGCTGGCGATCAGGTTGCCCGAGCCGGGAGTGAACCCGCTAGTGGTGCTCCCGTAGACGTTGTAACCGCTGATGGTGCAGTTGGTCGGAGGAGTAACCGCCGTCCAGGTCAGGCCGATGGCGCTGGAAGAAGAGGCCGTCGCCGTCAGCCCGGTTGGCGCCGAGGGAACAGTGGTGCATGCCGCAGTGACTGGCGTGTACCAACGAACGTAGCCCACCTGCATGAGTTGCGGGCTGGTCAGGCCGGCGTCCGATCCCCCGAGGGTGCCACCGACCGCCACATTCAAGATCGTGAAAATCGATTGATTGAAGGGCCAGGTATCTCCTGCGGGCAGGATACTGGGGGTAGCAGTGAAGAACGGCGATGATGGGTTATCCACGAAGAACTGCATTTCGTTCTCCGACCAAACTATCCCATAGGTATGGAAAGCGGTGTCCGTTGCTTCTCCGCTGGGGAAAGTAAAAGGGGAACCGACTCCGTCTCCTCCGGTCTTTGTCGTGTGAATCGTGGAATCGTCGCCAGTGGTGCCTTTGCCGTTATCCACTTGCGGGGACCAGTTCTCCATGATGTCCGCTTCGCCGCAACTGGGCCAGGGAACGGTGGTGATGTCGCTGCCCAGAGTCCAAAAGGCTGGCCAGAGGCCTTGGTTTGTCGTATTGGGGAGCAGAATGCTGGCTTCGAGTATGCCGTACGTAAAGTTTTCCAGCCCTTCCGTGTTCATGCGGCCCGATAGCCACGCGCCATTTTCATTGATAACCTGGATCACCAAGTGTCCGTTGCCATCAATGTAGACCGGGGCGGTGGCGGTACTGAAGGTTGTGGGACACTGGGACGGATTGCCTGCGTATCCCGGAGGCCCGCAGTAAACTTCCGCCTCGCCGTTGCCCCAGCCGCCATTATTTCCGAGGTCATATTTCCACACCGTGGTCGATGGCGGACCCGCGGCGCCGGTAAATTCATCGCACCATTGCGGCGCGTATGTCGTTGACCCGATCGTAATGTTGGCAACGCCGGTGCAACTGGGAACGTCCTGCGCATAGGCAACGGGTGGCCACGAAGTGAAAGCGAAAATCAGCGGCGCCAGGAACAGCACCGCCATGAAGAATTGTCGCAATTTGCTTGAACTACGTCTCATATATATCCTCCAGGGGATCCCCGCATACATCTCGGGGGAGTTTAGAAAGCCTTGAGCAAGGTTCTCGTAAGTTCGTCAAAGGGTTGCCCAGCGGCGCAGAAGCGATGTTCGCGATGTAGAACAACAGAGCGGCGCACGTTGCAGGGGAGACTAAGTAAGCTTTTCTCGTCGTTGTCCTCAATTCCTTGAACTGTTTGGATGTGGAATCATGATCACCACCTCTCGTCAGTGGACCAACCAAATAAGCAAGTCCCCGGTCTCGATGACGGAGGACTTGCCGTGTTGCCCTTCTTACCTGTTACCAGCCAACGGCCACGAGCAGCGTTTTCGGGTTTGCGCAGCCGATGTCGCTCGAGTATCCGCCCGCATCGTTGTACGGGAAGGCATACTGCTGCATATTGATGGCCTGGGCTTCAATCCACTGAGCGTAGTGGTCGTAGGGCTCTTGCTGATAGAAGCTTGCAGGATTTCCCCACATACCCTGGTTGGTTAAGTCCCCTGGCCGCGTTAAACTCAGCCGTGCCCGAGATAGGAGCGGTATGCCTGAAGATCGCGGCGGAAAGGTCCGGATTGGCGCCCAAGCCGGAACCGTTGGACCCTGCTTCCGCAATGGTAATACCGTTGAAGGACCAAATATCTGCGATGTAGCTGGCGTAGTAATTCTGGTATGGTCCACCAGCGTTAAAGCCAGCCGCGCCCGGCTCAATGATCCGATACGGGCCATAGGTTGTCTCGTCTGTCTGGAAGTCGTATGGGGCGGCGGCGTTGAGGTTGTATGGAGCCGCGGCTAGATAGCGTTGGAGTGTAACAGACCGGTCTTCCGTAAAGGTCTCCTGATTTTCTCCGAGCGCTACATTGGTTCCGTCGCCGCAAACCAGATTAAATGCAATCTTGACGCCCAATGCGTTGACGCGCGTTGTGTCCATGTTGATGGAGGTGGGACCGGCTGTGAACTCGATGTAGTCCCAGTAGTCGGTGTTATCCTCGTCCAAAGTCGGGTCATTCAGGAAGAAGTACATACGCCCCGACGAGTTGGGCGGCATAGCGAAGGTCGGCTCTTGCGCAAAGGTGTAGGTGGTTACGACTCCGTTGAGAGTTGCGGTCCAGGTTATCTGATCGTTCGCGTACTTCCCGTTTGTCCGGTTCAGGAACTTCATCATCACGGTGTCCCCGGCGGGCAAGGCAGGCATATTGCTGGCATCCCAGAAGGGTGCGCCCCCCCAGAGGTTAGGGTTGAGTGCGGGCGTTGTCGCGGTGACCGTTGCGCTCGACGGCGAAACTCCTATCGAGTTGTTGGCCAGGACCTGGTAGTAATACTGAGTCGACGCCGTAAGGACATCATCCTGGAACCAGTTGCTCTTTGTGGTGCCAATCTGGTTGCTGGCTGCAGGCGTGAAGGTAGGCGTTGTGCTCCGGTAGATGTAATACGTTGTCACCACCGTCCCCACCCCAGAGTTAGTCGAGTTCCAGATCAGATCGATCTCGTTGGCGTTCTCTGCCATCGCGGTCAATCCGGTTAGAGCGGCGGGAGCGGCGGTTGACGGCGTTGCCGGGAGCGATGTGGCTGAAGCCGTAGCAGCTGGCGAAGCTCCTGACAGGGTGGAAGCCACGACTTGGTAGTAGTACGTCGTCGAAGGCTGAATTCCAGGACCTGGAGGGATGGAGGACTCGCCCGCGGTAAGCGTGGCGGGATAGTTGCTGTCCAGGTAGTTGGTGATCCCGACGGTGGTGCCCATCAGATTGGCAGCCGAAGGTGTGAAGGGAGTGGTTGTGCTCCGGTAAACCGAATAGTTTACTGGGGCAGTGTTTGGAGCGGGGGCTGTGCTCGCAACCCAGCGCAGATCGATCTGTTGGTAGGAAGAGCCCACCGCCGTGAGACTCGTTGGAGGAGCGATTACGCTGGGGGCTGGCGTGGTAGCGGTAGCCTGCGCCGAGGCCGCCGATGTGCCGTACGCATCAACCGCTTTTACGACGTAGTAGTACGTCGTCGAAGCTGTGAGACCAGTGTTGGTGTAACTCGTGCCCGTCAGCCCGCCCGCAATCAACGTGGTCGGATTCGCAGTCGTTCCGCCGTAGACGCTGTAGGAGCTGATGCTGCAGTTGGCCGGAGGGGTCACCGCCGTCCAGGTCAAGCCGATGACGCTGGGGTAAGACGCCGTCGCCGTCAGACCGGTCGGCGCCGAGGGAACCGTGGTGCAAGGAGTGGCGTCAAGCACCTCGATGCCATTGAACATGGGTTGATTGACGGCGCCGTCGGTGAAGGCGATCACGATCTGGCCGCTGCTGTTGGCGGTTGCTATGTACTGCTCAACCACAGCCGTGAAGCTCGCACCGGCCGTTGCGTAGATGTCGAAGTTGGTCAGCACCGCTGTGCCGTTGATGGCCACATCGAATTCACGGTCGCCAGCTGCCGAGAAATAAAGCTCGGCAAAGTGCAGACGCACCAGGTAACTGGTTCCTGCGGTCAGGCCGGGAATCGTATAAGTCACGACTCCTTGCCGCGCCGACTGGTAGACTGCCGCGGGAGCAGCGGTGGTAGCAATACTGGCGGGTACGGTGATTGTGTTGGTGACCGAGTCGGTTGTTCCGCCGGCACTGTAGTATTCGTCCGCGACAAAGGAATTGTCGCCACCGCCGGAGTTGCTTACCGCCGGACCGCCGGCGTTGATGGATACGTAACCCATACTGCCGCCGGCCGCCTGCGTGGTGGCCGTTGCCTGCGCCGAACCCGACGACGATCCCTCCGCATCAACCGCCTCGACAACGTAGTAGTAGGTTGTCGAAGCCGTTAGGCCGGTATTGGAGTAACTCGTGCCGGTTACACCGCCTGCGATCAGAGTACTCGAGGACGGAGTGAACCCGCTGGTGGTGCTCCCGTAGACACTGTAGGAGCTAATCGTGCAGTTCGCCGGAGGCGTAACTGCCGTCCAACTCAAGCCGATGGCGCTTGAGGATGACGCCGTCGCCGTCAGCCCGGTCGGCGCCGACGGAACCGTGGTGCATGACGAGCTTTGCGTGGTAGCGGTTGCTTGCGCCGAAGCTGCCGAATTGCCGTCCGCGTCCACCGCTTCCACCACATAGTAGTAGGTTGTCGAAGCCGTAAGGCCGGTGGTCGAGTAGGTGGTGCCAGTCACGCCGCTTGCGATCTGGTTGCTCGAGCCCGGTGTGAAACCGCTCACAGTGCTGCCGTACACGCTATAGGAACTGATGCTGCAGTTCGCCGGTGGAGTTACCGCCGTCCAGCTCAAGCTGATGATGCTTGAGGAGGCCGCCGTCGCTGTCAGTCCAGTTGGTGCCGAGGGAACTGTGCTGCAACTGGAGGTGCTCCGGATTTCGACACCGGCGGCGGAGGGTTGGTTTACCGCGCCACTGCTGTATGCGATCACGATTTCACCGCTGCTGTTGGCGGTGGCCGTGAACTGCTCCACCAGAGCCGTGTTGGCTCCGACCGTGGCATAGATGTCAAGGTTGGTGAGCACGGTTGTGCCGTTGATGGCCACGTCGAATTCCCGATCCCCCGCCGCCGTGAAATAGATTTCGGCGAAGTGCAGCAGAACTGTGTACTGACTGCCCGCCGTCAGGCCCGGAATCGTGTAGGTGAAGGTACCGACCCGCTGGGTCTGATACACCGCCATCGGTGCTGCATTGGCGCCGGCGTCGGTCAAATTAATGGTTTTCGTGGTAGGGGTGGAAGCCCCTCCGCCGCTGAAGTATTCGTCGGCCACAAAGGAAGCGTCGCCGCCCCCCGCGTTGCTCACCGCCGGGCCTTCAAAGTTGATGGCCACGATGTCCGTGCCGGATGACGCGGGCGAAGTCTCCGCGCTGGCTTGCGCCGAAGCCGCCGATGTTCCGTCTGCGTCAAGCGCTTCTACGACGTAGTAGTACGTCGTCGAAGCCGCAAGTCCGGTGTTGGAGTAACTCGTGCCGGTTAACCCGCTGGTTATCAGATTGCCCGAGCCCGGAGTGAAACCGCTAGTGGTGCTCCCATAGACGCTGTAGGAACTGATGGTGCAGTTCGCCGGAGGCGTAACTGCCGTCCAGCTCAAGCCGATGGCGCTCGACGATGACGCCGTCGCCGTCAGCCCGGTCGGTGCCGACGGAACCGTGCTGCATGACGCGGGCGAAGTCTCTGCGCTGGCCTGCCCCGAGGCTGCCGATGTGCCCTCGGCATCGACTGCCTCAACGACATAGTAGTAAGTCGTGGATGCCGCCAGGCCGGTGTTGGAGTAGCTCGTGGTCGTCACACCGCTTTTTATCAGATTGGCCGAGGACGGAGTGAATCCGCTGGTGGTGCTGCCGTAGACACTGTAGGAACTGATAGTGCAGTTTGCCGGAGGCGTAACTGCCGTCCAGCTCAAGCCGATGACGCTGGAAGATGACGCCGTCGCCGTCAGCCCCGTCGGCGCCGACGGAACCGTGCTACAACTGGAGGTGCTCCGAATCTCGATTCCCATGACTACGGGTTGGTTGGCCGCGCCAATGGTGAAGGCGATCACGATGTCGCCGCTGCTGTTGGCCGTCGCCGTGAACGTCTCCAGCAGTGCCGCGTCTTTGCCCACCGTGGCATAAATATCAAGGTTGGTGAGCACCGACGTGCCATTGATGGCCACGTTAAATTCCCGGTCCCCCGCCGCGGTGAAATAGGTCTCGGAGAAGTGCAGCAAAACACTGTATTGACTGCCCGCCGTCAGCCCCGGAATGGTATAGGTGAAGACTCCCGCTCGACCGTGCTGATACACCCCCATGGGCGCGGCATTGGCCCCGGGTTGGGTCAGATTGATGGTGGCCGTCACCGGGCTGTTATCCCCGCCGCCGCTGAAGTCTTCGTCGGCCACAAAAGAGTAGTCTCCGCCGCTGGAGTTACTCTGTGCCGGACCGCCAGCAGCGATGGCCACGATCTCCTGGGCAACCGCAGGTACCGTGGCAGCAAAGCCAAGAGCGTAAAACACCCCCAACCCAACGAAAGCTCTAAGTACAATCTTGCGCCAAGAAATCGACTGGTGATTCGACATATATTCTCCTGTCTGTGCCGCGACCCGCGACTGTGCCGTGGGTTGTGTCGTGATGGTTTGCACTTCCTCGCTAAATGCTCATAATCTCAATGCCACTTACCCTGAGTGGCGTCTTACCGAATTTCAATACCGCTAACTACCGGTTGGTTTGCCGCGCCGCCGGTGAAGGCGATCACGATCTGCCCGCTGCTGTTGGCCGTCGCCGTGAACGTCTCCAGCAGAGCCGCGTCGGCTCCGACGGTGGCATAAATGTCCAGGTTAGTCAGCACCGAGGTGCCGTTGATGGCCACGTCGAATTCGCGGTCCCCTGCCGCCGTGAAATAGGTCTCGGCGAAGTGCAGCAGAACCGTGTACTGACTGCCTGCCGTCAGACCCGGAATGGTGTAGGTGGAGACTCCCGCCCGGGCGTGTTGATACACCCCCATGGGCGCGGCGTTGGCCCCGGGTTGGGTCAGATTAATCGTGGCCGTACTGACGGAGTTATCGCCGCCGCCGCTGAAGTCTTCGTCGGCCACAAAGGAGTAGTCCCCGCCGCTGGAGTTACTCTCCGCCGGCCCGCCGCAGGCAATCGCTACAATCTCCGCGCCGGATGCCGCTTGTGTGGTAGCGCTGGCCTGAGTCGAAGCTGCCGACGATCCGTCTGCGTCCACTGCTTCTACGACGTAGTAGTAAGTGGTCGAAGCCGTGAGGCCGGTGTTGGAGTAACTGGCGGTGGTCACTCCGCTAGCAATCAGGTTGCTGGAAGACGGAGTGAACCCGCTGGTGGTGCTCCGGTAAACGCTGTAGGAGCTAATGGTGCAATTCGCCGGAGGTGTAACTGCCGTCCAGCTCAAGCCGATGGCGCTGGAAGAAGACGCCGTCGCCGTCAACCCAGTCGGTGCCGAAGACACCGTCGTGCAGGACGCCGCCGAAGTTTCTGCGCTGGCCTGTGCCGAAGCCGCGGAACTGCCCTCCGCATCGACCGCTTCCACGACATAGTAGTAAGTGGTGGATGCAGCAAGGCCGGTGTTGGAGTAGCTCGTGCCCGTCACCCCGCTCGCTATTAAGGTGCTCGAAGACGGAGTGAAACCGCTCGTGGTACTCCTGTAGACGTTGTAGGAGTTGATAGTGCAGTTGGCCGGAGGGGTCACCGCCGTCCAAGTCAAGCCGATGACGCTGGACGAGGACGCCGTCGCCGTCAGCCCTGTCGGCGCCGAAGGAACCGTGCTGCAACTGCCGCCGGAGCTGCTCCGGATCTCGATTCCCATGACTAGGGGTTGGTTGACCGCACCCAGGGTGAAGGCGATCACGATCTGGCCGCTGCTGTTGGCGGTCGCCGTAAACGTCTCCAGCAGTGCCGCGTCTTTGCCCACCGTGGCATAAATATCCAGGTTGGTGAGCACCGACGTGCCATTGATGGCCACGTTGAATTCCCGGTCCCCCGCCGCGGTGAAATAGGTCTCGGAGAAGTGCAGCAAAACACTGTATTGACTGCCCGCCGTCAGCCCCGGAATGGTATAGGTGAAGACTCCCGCTCGACCGTGCTGATACACCCCCATGGGCGCGGCATTGGCCCCGGGTTGGGTCAGATTGATGGTGGCCGTCACCGGGCTGTTATCCCCGCCGCCGCTGAAGTCCTCGTCGGCCACAAAGGAGTAGTCGCCGCCGCCGGAGTTACTCTCCGCCGGTCCGCCGGCGGCGATAGCCACGATCTCCGTGCCCGATGACGCCGCCGACGTTTCCGCGCTGGCCTGCGCCGAAGCCGCTGACGATCCGTCCGCATCGACCGCCTCAACTAGGTAGTAGTAGGTCGTGGAAGCCGTGAGGCCGGTGTTGGTGTAACTGGTGCTGGTCAGCCCGCTGGTGATCAGGTTGCCCGAGCCCGGTGTGAACCCGTTGGTGGTACTGCCGTAGACGGTGTAAGAGCTAATGGTGCAGTTCGCCGGTGGAGTCACCGCCGTCCAACTCAGAGCGATGGCGCTGGAAGACGACGCTGTCGCCGTCAGCCCAGTAGGAGCCGAGGGAACCGTAGTGCAACTGGCGCCGCCGCTTTGCGTGGTAGCGCTGGCCTGCGCCGAGGCTGCCGACGCGCCAAACGAGTCAAGCGCTTCAACGACATAGTAATAAGTTGTAGAAGCCGCGAGGCCGGTGTCGGAGTAGGTGGTGCCAGTCACGCCGCTCGCGTCCAAGGTGCTCGCGGACGGGGTGAAGCCGTTGGTGGTGCTGCGGTAGACGGTGTAGGAGGTGATGGTGCAGGGAGGGTTCGCGGGAGCCGCCGTCCAGCTCAAGCCGATGACGCTGGAGGAAGACGCCGTCGCTGTCAGATTGGTCGGCCCTGTGGGTGGAACTGAGTCGCAGCCCGAGCCAGCCGGAGTCGTAGCGGTTGCTTGCGCCGAAGCTGCCGATGTGCCGTACAAGTCGACTGCCTCTACTTTGTAGTAGTACGTGGTCGAAGCCGCGAGGCCGGTGTTTGAGTAACTGGTGCCAGCCACGCCGCTTGCGATCAGGTTGCTCGAAGACGGAGTGAACCCGCTGGTGGTGCTGCTGTAGACACTGTAGGAACTAATGCTGCAGTTGGCCGGAGGGGTCACCGCCGTCCAAGTCAAACCGATCATGCTGGAGGAAGAGGCCGTCGCGGTCAACCCGGTTGGCGCAGAGGGAACAGTGGCGCAAATAGCGGAATTGCCGAGTATCTCGATGCCATTGAACATGGGTTGATTGACGGCGCCGTCGGTGAAGGCGATCACGATATCGCCGCTGCTGTTGGCGGTTGCGATGTACTGCTCGACCACCGCCGTGTAGTTCGCGCCGGCCGTTGCGTAGATGTCGAAGTTGGTCAGCACCGCTGCGCCGTTGATGGCCACATCGAATTCACGGTCGCCAGCTGCCGTGAAATAAAGCTCGGCAAAGTGCAGACGCACGGTGTAACTGGTTCCTGCGGTCAGGCCGGGAATCGTATAAGTCACGACTCCTTGCCGCGCCGACTGGTAGACTGCCGCCGGAGCAGCGATGGTAGTGATGTTGGCGGGTATGGTGATTGCGTTGGTGACCGCGTAGGTGGTCCCGCCGGTGCCGTAGTATTCGTCCGCGACAAAGGAATTGTCGCCGCCGCCCGAGTTGCTTACCGCTGGACCGCCGGCGTTGATGGATAGGATATCCGTTGGTGGCGTGGTGGCGGTTGCCTGCGCCGAAGCCGCCGAAGTGCCGTCCGCGTCGAGCGCTTCGACGACGAAGTAGTAGGTCGTCTCAGATGCGAGGCCGGTGTTGGAGTAACTGGCGGTGGTCACGCCGCTCGCAACTAGGTTGCCCGAGCCCGGAGTGAACCCGCTGGTGGTGCTGCGGTAAACGCTGTAGGAGCTGATGGTGCAGTTGGCCGGTGGGGTCACCGCAGTCCAACTCAAGCCGATGGTGCTGGAGGAAGAGGGCGTTGCCGTCAGACCCGGTTGGCGCCGAGGGAACCGTGGTGCAGGGGGGGGTGACCGGCGTGGTGGCGCTGACTTGCGCCGAGGCCGCAGATGTACCGTCCGCGTCAACCGCTTCAACCACGAAGTAGTAAGTCGTCAAATCCGAGAGGCCGGTGTCGGAGTAGCTGGCGCTCGTGACTCCGCTGGCTATCTCGTTGATCGAGGACGGCGTGAACCCGCTGGTGGTGCTGCTGTAGACGTTGTAGAAACCGATGGTGCAGTTAGCCGGAGGGGTCACCGCTGTCCAAGTCAAGCTGATGACGCTGGAGGAAGAGGCCGTCGCCGCCAGCCCGGTTGGCGCGGAAGGAAGCGTGGTGCAATTGTTGACCGCTGTGCGAGGATCCGGCACCGCAACAATCGGAAACGACGCTGAACCGCTCGCCAGCCCTGGAGCCGTGGCAGTTACCGTTACGGTTCCAGTAGTGAACTGGCTGCGGAGGGCAATTCTGGTCAAGCCGCCCTCAACCTGCAACTCAGGGTCACCGGGCGAGTGATAGAAAGCGTCAGGGACGCCGCCTATATAAGTAGAGTTGGCGTTGGAGTACGCGTTGGTATTCGTGGACACATATTGCTCGGTTCCGCCCTGGTATGTGGCCGGACCGGTCACCGAAAACGTGACGAGGTCAGAGGCAAGGGGTTCCCAATTTCCATTCGCGTCTTCTATCGTGGCTGTAACAAAAGCCGCGTCCGAACCATTTGCCGTAACTTGGAAGGTCGTGCCATTCGGCTTGGTCAGCTCAGGAACAACCGTGAGCACGATCTTGTTTTCTGCTCCAGCTGTCGTCCTGCTGTCCGTCGCTACCACGGTTCCGGACGCGTTCAAGCATTCCGCCGTCACCGTGCCGGAAACCCACGGCACAATCCAGGACGTCTGGAAGGGTATCTGGGTGGCGGTTTCCGTCTGATTCGCTTCGTCGTTCGTGTTCCAGGGGTTTGGCGTCTCAATCGCACCCTGTTGTACGCCATTGACCAGCAGTTCGACCGATGGGCAGTTGCTGAAGGCGTTCACCTGGACATTCCCCGAAGAAAGGTTCCAGTGACCCGCTAAGTGAACGACCGGCTTGAGCGAAAAAGGCGTCCAGGCGGCCTCGTAGACGTAATACAACAACTTTGGGAAGCGGTTCTGGTCCATCGAGGAAGCGCCCAGCGAGCGAACGTCATTCGAGTTCCCGGGAGCAGTAGTGCTGTTGCCGGCTTCTACATATTGGCCGGTTTCGCCAGGAGTATCCGCAAGGTACCACTGCGCCATTCCCATGGCATCCGCCGCCTTACCCTGTCGCCAGTTGTCCAAAAAAGGCGCAACAAAGGCAAGCTCGTAATTCCAAGCCAAGCCGCGCGCCGTGCCGGTGCCCCAATACTCCGCTCCCCATGCCGGATTACTCGGGTAGTCGTTCTTGACACCGACCTCGCAACCTTCCAGGGTGCAACCCAGCAGATAGCCGTTTACGGGATCAGGCGTGCGGTCGGCTGCGACGCGCGTATTGATGGGATCCCACATCGAATTTATGGCCAAAAGGGCCTCGCCGACAGATTCTTCCATTGTGCCGTTATTCGACTCCCAGTCGAGAATCGACGGATGGCTGCGATCGCGAACGATCATGTCGCGATGCAGCTCTTCCTTCAGCGTCACCATATCGACCGTTGGGGCGGAAAAAGCTTCTTCGTTGTCTCCGCTCGGTTGGTCGATCATGATGCCGTAGGCATCGGCTGCGTTCACAAACTCTTCGCTGGAGGTCGAGTGGCCCGGACGGTAAATATTTCCGCCCTCCGCGGCCAACAGCGAGAGGTCGCGCCATTGCTGCTCTTCCGGAACGGACGATCCCAACCCCGGATAATCGTAACGCCCGGAGCCGCCCCACAAATTCATCGGATAGCCGTTGAAGATCGGGTAATTCGTATTCCAGGTGATCGTGCGGATACCGAGCGGACTCTGCGCGACATCGACCACTACGCCATTGACGCTGACGATGTGGTTGACTGTGTACATATACGGCGTACCGTATATGGAATTGTTTGGATACCATAATGTCGGATTACTTACCGTGATCTGTTGACTGAACATTGGAGTCGCAGTGGATGGAAAATTGCCCGGAGTCATCGGAGCCACTGTCTGAGTGAGGGGCGCCCCGGTAGCTACTACGTTTCCGTTCGCATCCACGATCTGCGTGGTCAGGGTTACTGTCTGGGAAGTCGTATTCTCGTTGAGAACGTTGGTCTCCACCTGAATAACGGCGGAGTTGGCTGTCGCGGTGCCGCTTGAAGAAGGAACCTCGGATACCGTTGCCACGTAGGTACCCCAGGTTTTCTGATTGGAATACACGTTTACTGGAATATGCACCTTATTTGTAATGAACATCTTTACCGGCCGAAACAATCCGGCCATGGCCTGACCGAAGCGGAAGACCTCGGAGAATTCAGGATCTTCAAACCACGTATTGCCCCTGGAAACGCTCACCGCGAGCACATTTTCCGTAGCGCCATCGGTCGTAATGTAGGGCGTGAGGTCGGCGATAACAGGAATGAAACCAACCACATGCGACGCGTCCGCATCGCCGGTTACGGCACTGATGCCGGGCAGGAGGGTGCCATTGATGTAAATCTGAATGGCGGTATGCGCACCCTCGAACTCAACCATGATCTTGCTGTTTGCATACGTCGGGTCAACCTTGAAGTGCAGCCGATACCAGTTGTTTTGTCCACAAAGAGACCCTTGGCCACCGCCCGATGCCTGATTGATAAACGTGCGCCATATATTCGCATCGTTCGGAATGCCCACTTGTATCCAGTTGGGTGTGGAAAGGGTGCTACCACAAGCGGGTCCGGAGTCGGCGGGGGGAGTAGCGACCTCGACATAGTTGGAGGCCGCGAAAGTCGTAGAATCCTGATTGTTCTCGTACCACCAATTGCTTTGTGGCAAAGCGGCAGTCGGATCCGTCGTAGCCGCATTCCCAACAAAATTGGGTACTCCCTCCGATAGATTGATCGTGATCCGATCAGATGCTGGCGGCGCCGACTGCGCGTTTGCCCTAGTGGAGCCCATTGCCGCAACCAGGAGCAGGAGCATCACGAGGACTGTCCACGGTCTGCCAACTCTTGGCGAGTTACTGCCCAAATGTCTGTTTTCAAGGGGCTGAGAATTTAGCTGGGGACTGGGAGGCTTCGGAATGCCGCGGCAGGTAAGGCTTTCAACGCGGATATATGGGGGATACATGACACTCCTTTTGACCGGTAGGGCGCGGTACCCAGTGACCTTACCTCTTGCGAGCAATTCATCTCGACGGATTGAAGGTTCAGGCCGGCGGCATTTACCGCCAGCTCGAAGCCGATCGGGATTGTTCTGAGCGGTTTTTAATTGGTCCGCACCTCAATTCCCATGACTACGGGTTGGTTGGCGGCGCCAGTGGTGAACGCGATCACGATGTCGCCGCTGCTGTTGGCCGTCGTATTGAAGGTCTCCAGCAGGGCCGCGTCTTTGCCCACCGTGCCATAGATGTCCAGGTTGGTGAGCACGCTTGTGCCGTTGATGGCTACATCGAATTCCCGGTCTCCGGCTGCGGTGAAATAGGTTTCGGCAAAGTGCAGCAGCACGGTGTAAGTACTGCCCGCCGTCAGACCCGGAATGGTGTAGGTGGAGACTCCGGCTCGACCGTGCTGATACACCCCCATGGGCGCGGCATTGGCCCCGGGTTGGGTCAGATTGATGGTGGCCGTGACCGGACTGTTGTCCCCGCCCCCGCTGAAGTCCTCATCCGCCACGAAGGAGTAATCTCCGCCGCTGGAGTTGCTCTCCGCCGGTCCGCCGCAGGCGATGGCCACGACCTCCGAGCTGCCGCTGGCGGCTTGCGTGGTGGCGGATGCTTGCGCCGAAGCTGCCGACGATCCGTCCGCGTCCACCGCTTCTACCACGTAGTAGTAAGTGGTGGATGCGGCAAGGCCGGTGTTGGTGTAAGTGGTTCCTGTCACGCCGCTAGCAATCAGGTTGCTCGCGCCCGGTGTGAACCCGCTGGTGGTGCTCCGGTAAACGTTGTACGAACTAATGGTGCAGTTCGCCGGAGGCGTAACTGCCGTCCAACTCAAGCCGATGGCGCTCGACGAGGACGCCGTTGCTGTCAGCCCGGTAGGTGCCGAAGGAACCGTCGTGCATGACGCCGCCGAAGTTTCTGCGCTGGCCTGTGCCGAAGCCGTGGAACTGCCCTCCGCGTCCACCGCTTCTACAACGTAGTAGTAAGTCGTGGAAGCCGTGAGGCCGGTGTTGGAGTAACTCGTCCCCGTCACCCCGCTCGCTATTAAGGTGCTCGAAGACGGAGTGAAACCGCTCGTGGTACTCCTGTAGACGTTGTAGGAGTTGATAGTGCAGTTGGCCGGAGGGGTCACCGCCGTCCAACTCAAGCCGATAGTGCTGGACGAGGACGCCGTCGCCGTCAGCCCGGTCGGCGCCGAAGGAACCGTGCTGCAACTGCCGCCGGAGCTGCTCCGGATCTCGATTCCCATGACTAGGGGTTGGTTGGCCGCACCCAGGGTGAAGGCGATCACGATCTGACCGCTGCTGTTGGCCGTCGCCGTAAACGTCTCCAACAGTGCCGCGTCTTTGCCCACCGTGGCATAAATATCCAGGTTGGTGAGCACCGACGTGCCATTGATGGCCACGTTGAATTCCCGGTCCCCCGCCGCGGTGAAATAGGTCTCGGCGAAGTGCAGCAAAACACTGTATTGACTGCCCGCCGTCAGGCCCGGAATAGTGTAGGTGAAGACTCCCGCTCGACCGTGCTGATACACTGCCATCGGTGCGGCGTTGGCGCCGGGTTGGGTCAGATTGATGGTGGCCGTCACCGGACTGTTATCCCCGCCGCCGCTGAAGTCTTCGTCGGCCACAAAGGAGTAGTCTCCGCCGCCGGAGTTACTCTCCGCCGGACCGCCGGCAGCGATGGCCACGATCTCCGTGCCCGAGGACGCCGCCGATGTCTCCGCGCTGGCCTGCGCCGAAGCCGACGACGAGCCCTCCGCATCCACTGCCTCAACAACATAGTAGTAAGTCGTGGAAGCCGTGAGGCCGGTGTTGGTGTAACTGGTGCTGGTCAGCCCGCTGGTGATTAGGTTGCCCGAGCCCGGTGTGAACCCGTTGGTGGTACTGCCGTAGACGGTGTAAGAGCTAATGGTGCAGTTCGCCGGTGGAGTCACCGCCGTCCAACTCAGAGCGATGGCGCTGGAAGACGACGCTGTCGCCGTCAGCCCAGTAGGAGCCGAGGGAACCGTAGTGCAACTGGCGCCGCCGCTCTGCGTGGTTGCGCTGGCCAGCGCTGACGCCGCCGATGCGCCGAACGAGTCGACCGCCTCAACGACATAGTAATAAGTCGTCGCAGCCGTGAGGCCGGTGTTGGTGTAACTCGTGCCCGTCACTCCGCTAGCGATCAGGTTGCCCGAGGAGGGGGTGAATCCGCTGGTCGTGCTGCCGTAGACGTTGTAGGTGACGGTGCAGTTCGCCGGAGGCGTAACCGCCGTCCAGCTCAAGCCAATAACGCTGGAGGATGACGCCGTTGCCGTCAACCCGGTGGGAGACGAAGGAACCGCAGTGCAGGCAGGGCTAGAGCTCTCTACAACCTCGATTCCGTTGATGAAGGGCTGATCGTCGCCGCCGTAGATGAATTGTGCGATGATCTGCCCATACTTGTCTGCACTCGCGGTAAATTGCGGGTCGTACGCGATGTTTTGTCCGCCAGTGGTCTTGAATACATCCAGGTCGTTCAGCACATACTTTCCATTGAGCGTAACGCTGAATAGGCGCTCTCCATCTCCTGTCCAGTAGGTTTCGGCGAAATGCATTTTCACCGTATACTGCGCATCCGCAATCAGGCCAGTCAGAATGTAGGTGAAGGGCACGTAGCGCTGACTTTGGTAGACAGCCTCCGGGGCGGAGTTGGCATTCAGAGTGATAGTGTTAGTCGTTGTAGCAACATCGCCGCCGTTGAAGTCTTCATCGGCAACGAAGGAGCCAACCGCAGCGCCACCCGAGTTGATCGCCAAATCGGTGGTGGTGCCAGGGGCAGCGCCAACGGGATTGCTCCCGGTAGCTGGAATGATTTCAATCGCGCTGATAGTGGGGTCCAGATCCTCGACCGTCGTGGTTCCGAGTGCGGTTTCAATCTCGATGATGCCATTCTCATCCGCGGTGGTATAGAACTCCTCCGTGATGGCCGTTGCGGCAGCGCCGGCGGTGGCAAAGATGTCGAAGTTGGTCAAGACCCGTTCGCTGTTGATCGATACGTTGAAATTCCGCTGGCCTGCGGCGGTGTGGGCCCACTCCACAAAGTGCAGACGAACGTCATAGCCAGCCAGAGCATTCAAGCCGCTGATGGTCCATGCCGCGGGTCCCCAGCGCTCTGTGTTGTATACGGCGAGCGGCGCGGGATTTGTGACCTGCGAAGTATTTACTGCCGAAAGGGCCGACGGCGGTCCGACGTTGAAGTGGTAGTTCGTATTGCCGCCAAGGACAAATGGCGCTGGCCCCGCGGCCCCCGAGACAGCCGGACCCGGAGGGTTAGAGTTCATGTAGGTGCCAACGGAATAACCGCCCGCGCTCAATTGCATGCCGGTGCTGTTGCCCGGGGCCGGAGTGGTTACGGTTACATTCGCTGCGCTGGATTCACCGCCAAAATTCGCGGTTTCTACCGTGTAATAGTAGGTCGTGTTCGGCTGCAAGCCGGTATTCACGTACGATGTGCCCGTGACCTGCTGCGCGACGAGCGTGGCCTGGGTCAGCGCGGTGCCCGAAGTCGTGCTCGCATAGATATCGTAAGTGACGCCCGTAGTCGTGCTTGCATTCCAGCTAAGAGTAACAGCGTTGCTGTTGGTGGCAGTGGCCGTAAGTGCAGTGACTGGACTTGGGGCGCCGACAGTCCACTGAGAGTAATTGACATAATTGATGGCGAGGTTAGACGGGAACCCGGTGCCGTTCGGGGTTCCGCCGTTTCCGCCGACTCCGGAACTTAGGATAACGTTGATCGGCTGGTTCAGGTCCCATTGGTCGGTTGCTCCCAGATACGCCAAGTTGATGGCGCCATACTGGACGCCGTCAAGAAGGTACGCCATCTCGTACGGTCCCCACTCCGTGCTGAAAATATGGAACCCATTATCGAAAGTCGCACTGCCGGTCAGGTTGACGGTAGAACTGATTCCGCCGTACTCGTAGCTCGTCTGCGAATCCGTCTCCCCGCCGTGGACAGTGGATCCGTTGTGCTGGTCGGTAACGGACTGAATTTCCATCATGTCCAACTCGCCGCACCAGGGCCAGGGCACGCCGCCGCTGGTGCTGGGGTTGGCTGTACCGGGGGCAGTAGCTGCCGGGTAAGCATCGGCGCCCAAAGCCCAGAAGGCCGCTCCCATGCCCACAGCGGACGGATTCTGAATGCGGGCGTCCCATCGCCCGTAGGGCCCGGCGGCGTAAGTGCTCGTCAACCTTGCCGACGTGTAATTCGTCTGACCTGCACCGGGACTCGCGTTATAGGTCATCGCGATCACGAGGTCGCCATTCCCATCCAGATACACGTTCGACAGGCTGTCGCTCGTGGACTCTATCGTTCCATCGCCCCAGATGTTTCCGGTATTGTCCCGGACATCGTTCCACCAATCGGCATGGTTGTAGGTGGTGCCGGCTGCGCCAGTGAAATCGCCGCCCCAAACCTGAGTCCACTGCGCATGCAGTGAAGATGTACATAACAAGCAAATGGCCGTAAGGAAGAGCAGTGTGCGCTTGGATGCGGTCATCATCACCCTGGAATTCCTGGCCAACCGGTTTGCTGCGCAGTCGGAACTGACTGCGGAACGACTCTGGGGTATATGCTGATTCATAACTGATTCCTTGGGCGTGAGCTGTTGGGCAGCGTGTGTCAAGAGCTTCTCTCCGGTAATGTTCCTGATCAAGGAGCCGGCGGCACTTGCCGCCGGCTCGAAGCGGATGGGGATTGTTCTGAGCGGTTTCTAATTGGTACGCACCTCAATTCCCATGACTACGGGTTGGTTGGCGGCGCCGTCGGTGAACGCGATCACGATGTCGCCGCTGCTGTTGGCCGTCGTATTGAAGGTCTCCAGCAGGGCCGCGTCTTTGCCCACCGTGCCATAGATGTCCAGGTTGGTGAGCACGCTTGTGCCATTGATGGCGACATTGAATTCCCGATCTCCGGCTGCGGTGAAATAGGTTTCGGCAAAGTGCAGCAGGACGGTGTAGGTACTGCCCGCCGTCAGACCCGGAATGGTGTAGGTGGAGACTCCGGCTCGACCGTGCTGATACACCCCCATGGGCGCGGCGTTGGCCCCGGGTTGGGTCAGATTGATGGTAGCCGTGACCGGACTGTTGTCCCCGCCCCCGCTGAAGTCCTCGTCCGCCACGAAGGAGTAATCTCCGCCGCTGGAGTTGCTCTCTGCCGGTCCGCCGCAGGCGATGGCCACGACCTCCGAGCTGCCGCTGGCCGCTTGCGTGGTAGCGGATGCTTGCGCCGAGGCCGCCGACGATCCGTCCGCATCCACCGCTTCTACGACGTAGTAGTAGGTGGTGGATGCGGCAAGACCGGTGTTGGAGTAAGTGGTCCCGGTCAACCCGCTTGCGATCAGGTTGCCCGATCCCGGGGTGAATCCGCTGGTGGTGCTGCCGTAGACACTGTAGGAACTGATAGTGCAGTTTGCCGGAGGAGTAACTGCCGTCCAGCTCAAGCCGATGACGCTGGAAGATGACGCCGTCGCCGTCAGACCGGTGGGCGCCGAAGGCACCGTGGTGCACGACGCCGCCGAAGTCTCCGCGCTGGCCTGCGCCGAGGCCGCCGATGTGCCGTCCGCGTCCACCGCTTCCACGACGTAGTAGTAAGTGGTGGATGCAGCAAGGCCGGTGTTGGAGTAAGTGGTCCCGGTCACCCCGCTGGCGATCAGATTGCTCGACGACGGTGTGAATCCGCTGGTGGTGCTGCGGTAGACGCTGTAGGAGCTGATGCTGCAGTTGGCCGGAGGGGTCACCGCCGTCCAAGTCAAGCCGATGACGCTGGACGAGGACGCCGTCGCCGTTAGGCCAGTCGGCGCCGAAGGCACCGTGGCGCAACTGGAGGTGGTCCGGATTTCAAGCCCCGCGACGGAGGGTTGGTTTACCGCGCCGTCGGTGAAGGCGATCACGATTTGGCCGCTGCTGTTGGCCGTGGCCGTGAACGTCTTGACCACGGCTATGTTTTTCCCGCCAGCAGCGGCGAATTGGTCAAAGTTGGTGAGCATGGTTGTGCCATTGATGGCCACATTGTATTCACGGTCCCCCCCCGCGGTGAAATAGATCTCGGCGAAGTGCAGCAGAACCGTGTACTGAGCGCCCGCCGTCAGGCCGGGAATCGTGTAGGTGAAGACTCCGTCACGCTGGGTCTGATACACCGCCATGGGCGCTGCGTTGGCGCCGGCTGCGGTCGTGGAAATGCTCGCCGTAGTCGGGGTTGCAGCTCCTCCACCGGTGAAGTCTTCATCCGCGACAAAGGAGTAGTCGCCGCCGCCCGAGTTGCTGACCGCCGGACCTTCCGAGTTGATGGCCACGACTTCCGTGACCGCTCCCGCTGCTTCAGTCTCCGCGCTGGCCTGCGCCGAAGCCGCCGACGAGCCGTCCGCATCGACTGCCTCGACTACGTAGTAGTAAGTCGTGGAAGCCGTGAGGCCGGTGTTGGAGTAACTCGTGCTGGTCAACCCACTGGTTATAAGGTTTCCTGAGCCCGGAGTGAATCCGCTGGTGGTGCTGCCGTACACCGTGTAAGAATTGATGGTGCAGTTCGCCGGTGGAGTCACTGCCGTCCAGCTCAAGCCGATGGCGCTGGAAGACGACGCCGTCGCCATCAGCCCAGTAGGAGCCGAAGGAACGGTGGTGCAACTGCCGCTGCCGCTCTGCGTGGTAGCGCTGGTCTGCGCCGACGCCGCCGAGGATCCCTCCGCATCGACCGCTACTACGACGTAGTAGTAAGTTGTAGAAGCCGCAAGGCCGGTGTTGGTGTAACTGGCACTCGTCAACCCGCTGACGATTAACGTACTCGATGAGGGGGTAAATCCGCTGGTGGTGCTGCCGTAAATACTGTAGGTGACGGTGCAGTTGGCCGGAGGAGTATCTGGCGTCCAAGTCAAGACGATGGAACTGGAGGACGACGCCGTCGCCGTTAGCCCGACAGGGGTAGCAGCAACCGTGGTACAACTGCCGCCGCCGCTTTCCGTGGTAGCGGTTGCCTGCGCCGAGGCTGCCGATGTACCGTCCCCGTCCAGCGCTTCTACTATGTAGTAGTAGGCCGTCGAGGCAGCCAACCCAGTATCCCCATACGACGCTGAGGTCAAGCTTGAAGCTATCAGGTTGCTCGATGAAGGCGTAAACCCGGAGGTTGTGCTGCGGAACACGCTGTAGCTCACCGTGCAGGACGAGCCAGCAGAGCTGGCGCCCCAGGTAAGGCTGATTTGGCTGGAAGAAGTGGCCGTGGCGGAGGGAGTTCCAGGGACGCTTGGAGCTGCGGTGCAATTGCCGCTCGTTCCTCCCCAGGAAGTTATGTAGCTGATGTAAGATGCCGAATCCGCCGTAGTGCCCGCATTATCGGTTGTGGGACTGTCTGAGGCGATGTTGTAATTGATTTGCCCGCTTCCCGCCAGGAATACAGACACCGAATCGGTGAACTTAACTCCGTTGGCGACCGGAGCAAGAATCCCGCTGTTGGCGATAATATCTACTCCCTGATTGAAGTAGGAGTAGACGCCTAGACCATAGGCTTGGTGAGTTGTAACCGCCGGAGATACAATGTAGGAAGCGTAGCCATCGATGGTGCCGTCCATCCACGCGCTCTCGCTGGGGACGTCATAGGGCATCTCGCTCTGATAGAAGATGGTTTCGCCGCCTTCGCCGTTCCACTGAACCTGGGCCGCTTCGTAGTGTTCGACAGCAAGCCCCAAAGCCGTGACGTTGTCACCGTTCACGACCAACCCATTCATGGCGACGTTACCGGTCCAAGAGGCGTCGGTCCCGTGGTCGGCGCGCCACGCCCAGATGTTGTCCAGAATGACGTTGTCGCTGTCGATTTCCATACTTTCGGTGGCGGTTCCCGCGACCGCTCCGCCAATGCGGAAGAACACATCGTTGATCGAACGTCGGATTGCTGGCGTGGCTAACGCGCGATGCGCCTGCTACTCCTACCTGGAAAAGTACCGGGGAGTTGACCGGGCCCGCATCGATGAGCAGTCCGGCGATCTGCACTCCGCCCACGTCCGCCACGGTGATTGCGGCCGTTCCCGTCTGCGGATTAAGGTTCGCGTAACCGAGTCCGAGCACGACTGTGTTGGCGTTGGTTACATTGATGGATCCGCTATAGGTGTAGATACCAGGGGTCAAAATGAGATTTTCGCCTGAAGCCAGCGCCGCGTTAATTTGGGCCAGCGTGCTCGACGGCGTGGCGATGTAGAAGGTGCTGATGGCCAGTGAGGTGCCGGCTTCTCCGCTGCCGACGCCGCCGCTGGCCCAGGTTGTACCCGAGGTATTCGTTCCATAGGCCGGCGAGAAGACCCAGTAGTTGCCGCTGCTATCCATATAAAGGAAGGGCTTTTCGCGGCTTACCGGAGTTGCGGCGAGCACAGTATACGAAGTGCCGGAACCAAATGGGTTGCTTTGCGCCGGAGCGCCAGAGACGCCGGAGAAAACCATGTTCCAGAGGTTCCCCGTCCAGCTTCCTATAGAGCTGTTGCGCGTATACCACTGCTGTTGGGAGCAGGACTCAATCGTTCCAGTAACTTGGCTGTTGGCGATGAACCCGCCGCTCGCCTCCCCGCAGTCAGTATTGGTCAGCTCCACTGCGCCATGCACATACATGCGCCGGAAGGCTGCTCCCTGGGAAACTCCCCATTGCAGATAGGTGTCCCCCGCGGGGATGGCGTTAATGGACATGTTCTCGATGGAGCGCCAAAAATTGGTCGTCAAATTGCCATTCGAGTCCGTCTGGTTTGAGGTCAGGTAGCCGTCGCTGATGGTGGTGGCTGTAGGGGTTTCACCTAAGCCTGCAACGGACTCGTAGTACCCCACCTCGGATTCAACTCCGGTATAGGTACCCGGCTCGAAAAGCACGGCATAGCGATTGGTGCTGAACTGGGTGTTGGCGTTCAGCGTGTTGAGCGTCGTATTGATTGATGACACCGAATCGCTGGTAGTAAACACATAGACGTTGGGGCCGAAAATCGTGCTGTTCTGAGCCAAGACCGTAGAGGCACTTAAGAGCAGAACCACCAACGTCAGGCCGACGAACGACAGCTTGGGTATGGCAGCTCGAATCTTGCCTTTGTTTTGCTCGCTGCTCCAGAAGAAATTGTATTGGAGAGATGGCTGCTTGGAGCTTAGGCCGTTATGTTCCCGGTTGAGAAGTTGAGTACTGGGGGAGGGGGCATTTCGGAGATCCATAGGGCGCTCCTGTCAGACCAAAATTCGGGGTGTTCGCTGAGACTGGCGAAATCCTTCGGCAGACTTTTACAGAAAACAGACGTGCTGCCAAGTTAATGGCAGTTCATTCACGGATAACATAGATTGAGACGGAACAAATAACCTAACTATAAGCGAGCTTGGAGGAGCACAAGTCCATTATCCGTGTCGACCAATGCCAACTATTAGAGCGCCTGCAATGAAGTTCAGCCTCGATATCTCCGAGAACTGATGTCGCGGGGGGTCCCATGCTCCCAGAGTGCGTTAACTGATAAGTGGCATGTTAATGGGGTTATTGCCTCCCAACTTGGGACGAACAATCGGTTATTTTGATGCGCCCGATTCGCTATAATGTTTCTGGTTTAGCATTATGGAGTAGGGCATATGTCTCCGACGTATCCGGAAACTCGGGTAGGTGAGGCCGAAGAGAGACAGGAGCTTCAGACAATCTTACAGTCAGGGGTTCTAAAGAAGGCTCCGAACCTTCAAAGTTTCCTGGAATTTGTGGCCGAAGAGCACTTCGCAGGAAGAGCGGACCAGGTTAAGGAATACAACATTGCGGTCCGCGCGCTGCATCGACCGGAATCATTCGACCCTGAATCCGACACAATCGTTCGGGTGACTGCGCACGCCCTGAGGAAGAAACTGGAACAATACTACGCAACGGAGGGGATCGATCACGCCGTACACATACACTTGCCGGCAGGAAAATACGTGCTGGTGTTCGTTTGCAAGCAGCAGGATTTAGGCGCCGCGTTGGAAGTTCCAAATCCGCCATCGGGCCTGGAGAGCCCTCTGCCCCCAATTCCTAGCGCAACCCCACCGAGGCGGCGCCTGTGGGTGGGGCTGGGAATCGCGGCTGTAGCGGCTCTGCCGCTGCTCGGAATGTACGTAGCCAAGTATCGGCAGCAAGCGCAGGCGGCGAAACTAGAAAGCCCCGCACTGATACACAGCGTTGGGCCAGACACGATCATGCGCCTCCGCTTTGGAGCGGGCAAACGCCTCTACCTGGACGCCGCCGGACAACCATGGATCGCTGAACAATATTGTTATGGGGGGACACCCTTTGTTCATGCTGGCCATGAAATACAGGGGACCGACGATCAGGAGATTTTTCAGGAAGGTCGCGAAGGTAAATTCCAATGCAGAATTCCGGTTCGCCCAGGCATTTATCAGCTCCAACTTCTTTTCGCCGATACGGCAGGCGATAAAGAGGCTGCCCGCCAGGTCGTCTTTACCATCAACAATCAACCGGCTGACGCCCTCGATGTTGTAGATGAAGCCGGAGGCAACGATATTGCCATCGGCAAAGTGTATGCCGGAATTCGCCCCATGGCCGATGGCGCCATTCACCTGGACTTTGTTTCGGATGGATCCTTCGTCAACGCAGTCGAGTTAACACCCTGCGAGTCCGAAGGTGGACAGCCAATACGAATGCTTGCCGGCCCAGCGGCCTTTCTCGATGACGGAGGAAATAGCTGGCTTCCAGAACGTTTCTTTCGGGGTGGGAGAAGAACATTTCATCCGGATAACTTGCCCAAGGAAGCGAACTCCAGGCTTTTTGCATGGGAGCGATACGGGCACTTTCACTACTTCCTTCCGGTCATTCCAGGCAGAAAATACAGAGTGCGGTTGTACTTTTCTGAGGGATGGTTTGGCACCGGTAACGGCGGTCCAGGTGGCATTGGCAGTCGCGTGTTCGACGTTTACTGCAACGGTATAACGCTATTGAAGGATTTCGACATCTTAAAACAGCAAAAGGGCGGTTCCGTGGTGATTACCTCGCATGGCGTTCAGCCGACTGCCCATGGCATGCTGGAGCTATACTTCACACCGGTCAAGAACTATCCGCTCATCAATGCAATTGAAGTGGAGCCAGAGGGCTAGCAACCATCTTCTGTTGCGGCATGTTAACAGTCACCTCGACGCGCGCAAGAGTGATCGATCGATTTGCTGATGCAGTCGGCCGCAACCGCGGAGCACAAGCGTAGCGCGATGCTCCACTACGACGAGATCTTGAGAGCGGCTGACAAGCTCGCGAGTAAACAGGAAGAGAGGCCAGATTGAGTGGCGAAAATCGTGTCCGCTGTTGTCCGCCCCCGAGGCAAAACTGGGGCGATTTTACCCCATTGATCCCCAATCAGCACGAAAGCTCAAATCGAGCCCAACTGCAGGAAGGCAAGCAACTACAAGGAAAGATTGGAGGCGCGGGTCGGAATCGAACCGACGCATAAAGGTTTTGCAGACCTCTCCCTTACCACTTGGGTACCGCGCCCCTGCTGAATACGTTAGCGTTCCGGATGAAAAAAGTCCATCTGCGGGGAGGAATGTGACTTGAAAAAGTCTGGAGCGGGAGACGGGGGTCGAACCCGCGACATCGACCTTGGCAAGGTCGCGCTCTACCACTGAGCTACTCCCGCTCGACGAACTTGATTATAAACAAGCAGGGAGTCCGCGGCAATGTTCTCATAGGCCCGTCACAGCCGCTTTGACATCACTATACAGTGCACCTGATGTCCGCCTTCAGCGGACGCGACGGCTGAAAGTCCTCGGTGCCGGTTCCGGAGTATCCCAGGCTTCGATAGAAAGGCGGCAACTCCGGCCGCAGGCTCAACACGCTGATGTCCATGTGCTTGCAGCCATGGTTGCGGCCGTACTGCTCCGCTGCCGCTGTCATGAATCTTCCCAGTCCCTGGCCTTGCTGCGCCGGATCGACGGCAAGCATTCCGAAATATGCCCGTTCGCCTCGCAGTTCCACGTAAACGCAGGCTACCGCTTGCCCATCGCGTTCCGCCACAAGAAGATCGCCCTTGCGCATGGTTGCCGACAGACGCTCCTCGTCGGTGCGCGTGCCATCAAGGAAAGTCTCGATGGCGAAGGCCTTGTTGATGAGAGAAATCAGGGCTGGCAGGTCGCCCGAGTTTGCGGTCCGGATGGTGACGCGATCGATCGGATATGGCATAGCCGTCATCAGGCGTTACCGCAAAAAGCGGGGCTGCTACAAAATCGATGCAGCTTCAGTGCGGTGACCATTGCGGATCTTCTTCCGGCGGCACGATGTGGCCGTCGCGCATGTGGATGATGCGGTCTCCGAACTTGGCGGCTTCGGGATTGTGAGTAATCATCAGCACGGTCTGGCCCAGTTCCCGATTGGACTGGCGCAACATTTTCAGAACGATGTTCGAGTTCTCGGTGTCGAGATTGCCGGTGGGTTCGTCGGCGAGCACGACTGCCGGCTTGTTGATAAGCGCGCGAGCCAGGGCCACGCGCTGTTGCTCGCCGCCGGAAAGTTCGGAGGGACGATGGTTCAGGCGCTGGGTGAGTCCCAGTAAATCGCAAATGCGAAGGAAGAATGCGGGATCGCGGCCGCCGTTGCCGGAAATTTCCTGCGCGATGGCGATGTTGGAACGGGCGTCGAGCGTGGGCAGCAGGTTGAACTTCTGAAAAACGAAGCCGATTTTGCGCTTGCGCATGCGGGTGCGCTCGGCATCGGAGAGCGTGGCGAAGTCGTCGCCATCCAGAATGACTTTGCCGGAATCGGCCCGGGTCAGGCCGCCGAGCAGGTAGAACAGAGTGGACTTGCCGCTTCCGGAGGGACCGACGACGGTGACAAATTCTCCTTTTTGCACGCTGAAAGAGACGCCGCGGAGCGCGGGCACGTCGATCTTTCCCACGCGATAAGTTTTGTGCAGATCAATGGCTTCAATGAATGCGCCCATGCCAGGCTTGATCTTACACGATGACGATTTTGCACGCGGGGTAGCAAGCAACCGCCGAGCGCGCAAAGGCCGCCGACTGCTAGCAGTAAGAGACGTTGAAGTTCTCTCCGCGTTCTCTGCGCACTCCGCGGTGAAATGCTTTTGACGCGATCCAACGCCGTCAGGCCGCTCCGACTTGGCGTGGCAAAGGAGTGGAGCGCTGCAAGCGCTTGGGTCCGCGCTTGCGCACGAGAAGAAGGCGGATGCGCTCCAGCAGATCGGCGGGCGCATACATTCCTCGGGCCAGGAAGACGTCGGCCTGGGAATCGTGATCGTAGACGCGGACTTTGCTCGAGATAAGGATCGCCGGAACCTGGGGCGCCAGAGTTTTGATCGCCGCGATCAATTGCGGCCCATCCATTCCGGGCATCGCCATATCGGTGACGACGAGATCGATGCCGCCTTGCTTGAAGCGATCCAGGGCTTCTTCGCCGCGGGAATAACTGGCCACACGATAGCCGCGGGTCTCGAGCATGATTTTGCGGTAGGAAAGAGACTGTTCGTTGTCGTCAACACACAGGATCGTGCGCTTAGGTTTCATTCACCGCCTGTAGCCGAAAGTCGCCGGTTGTGAGCCGGAGCCAATCGGCAGTTTCTCTGTTCGCGAAGGATAGAAGAGCGAAACGATGCTAACGGGAAGTGACACGCACTGTAAAGTATCGTGGAAGCAAATGGCAGAGTCGGGCCATTGAAAAATTTGCGACGGCGTGAAAGGCATGATTCTGTGACGCTTGCGCGCGAGCGATTAAAGAAAAAGTTCGCCGCGCATGATTTCAACCGAGTGCCCGCCTACGCGCACGTTAACTACACGGTTATCGGTGCGCGAGGCACGAACGAAAATCCGGCTGGGGCGTTTCATCTCCCCACCCTGTTCAATCAGCACGCGTTCATCCGGTTTGGCTACGCCGTGAGCGACCATCCAGGCTGCGGAACAACCGGCGGCCGAGCCTGTGGCCGGGTCTTCGCTGTTGTAGAAGAGCATGCGGGCGTGGAGCCGGGCTTCGCGATCGACGGTTTCCCGAGTGACGAAATAAAAAAACTTGCCGCTCGTTTTCGCCAGATATTCCGCGGCGCGGCGGGGGTCGATCCGCAAATTTTGAATGACGGGCAGCGATTTCAGCGGCGTTATGGTGAACGGAACTCCGGTGGAAACGGTTTCGATGGGTAGGGAGTCGTCGAAATCCTGCACGCGCAGTCCGGCTGCGTGAGCGACCGCTTCGCGGTCGTGCTCCATTTCGAAGGTTGGGTCGATTTGCGTCATCTCGGCGAAAGGGGGTTCTCCCGCGCGATCTTCGAAGTGCACCGGAACTTTGCCGACATTTAATTCGAGAACGACTTGTGGCGCGCCGCTTTGGCCGCGCAATGCGAATGCCGTGCCCAGCGTGGGATGGCCGGCGAAGGGAAATTCCTCCTGCACGGTGAAGATGCGCACGCGAATGCCGCGTTCGCGTTCGGTGGCGGCGTCGCGGGGCAGAATGAACGTGGTCTCGGAAAGGTTCATTTCCTTGGCGATCGATTGCATCTCGGCGTCAGTCAGTCCACGGCCGTCGAAAAATACCGCGAGCGAATTGCCTTCAAGCGGACGGGAAGAGAAAACGTCCCACTGCGTCATGGCCAGATGCCTTGATGGCTGGGTCATCGATCGTCCTCCTCAATCATTCTCCATTCGACCATGCTCGGCATGAAAAGCCGCTGCGGAGGTGCAAGCACAACAGATGCTGGCGGCCGTTTGTGCGATGCAGGAAAAACTCGCGGGCAGCGCAGCGGCTGGGCCGCCGGTGACGTAACTTTGATTGTGTAAAAGCGAGAGGGTGTAAGTTGGCTTTGGCCTCACAAGCTAAAGCCGTTCCTGGAAAGGAGACCTACACCCGATGGCGAAGATAATCCCAATCACGGAGCATTACCAACATTTTCTGGCGGAGATGAGAGAGAGTTTCTGGGGGGATGTGTACGGAGAGACGAAGCGGCTGTGGAAAGAGCGTTTGGAGGCGGATTCGCGGCGGGAGCGGGACCGGTATGCGGTGCGCGAAGTGTATCAGCGGCGGCGCAGCCGGCGGCAGCCCTATCGCAACGGCTACTACGAACGGGATTTCGTGACTCGGTTGGGGACGATCCGGCTGCGCGTGGCGCGCACCCGAGGGAAGAGTTTTCTGCCGCGAGGGCTGGAACCTTTTCAGCGGCGCGCCGAAGATGTGTCGATGCTGATTCGGGAGGCGTTTCTGCGCGGCATCTCGACGCGGCAAGTGGGGCGGGTGGTGGCCACGGTGACCGAAGAGGTGGTGAGCCCGCAGACGGTGTCGAAGCTGACGCGGGATCTGGACGGAGTGGTGCGCCAGTTCCACCAGGCGCGGTTGGAAGACAACTACGCGTATCTGTTTTTGGACGGAGTGAGCTTGCGGGTGCGGCGTCCGGCGGGGCGCAAGCGGGTGCAGATGCTGGTGGCCTACGGAGTGCGGCGTGACGGCACCCGCCATCTGCTGGCGTTTTTGCGGAGTCAGGGCGAGAGTCAAGCGGACTGGGAAGGGCTGCTGGAGGATATGTATCGGCGCGGGCTGGAGGGCAAGGCGCTGGGCCTGATCGTCACCGACGGCTGTCCCGGACTGGCGGCGGCGATCCGCACCGTCTATCCGCGAGTGCGGCATCAGCGCTGCTGGGCCCACAAGATGCGCAACATTCTGGAGAAAGTGAAGAAGGCCGACTACGACAACGTGAAAGCGGGAGCGCAGGCGATTTATTTGGCCGAAAGCCGCGCTCAGGCCGAAGCCGCTTTTCGCGCCTTCCGCGCCCGTTGGCGCGGGAAGTACGGTCCCATGGTGCGCCAGTTGGAGCGCGATCTGCCGGAACTGCTTTCGGCGTTCGCTTTCCCCCCGCACCTGCGTAAGAAGCTGCGCACCACCAACGTGATCGAGCGCTGCTTCGTCGAAGTGCGCCGCCGCACCCGGCCCATGGTTTGTTTTGTGAATGTAGCCAGTGTCGACCGCATCCTCTACTCCATCTTCCAGAGATTCAACCTGGAATGGAAAACCCGCACCCTCAACCTATTTACACAGGCAGCTTGACATCACCGCCTGGGCCGGCGGCGGTTGACACGGTTCGTGCGGAAATCTATTCTAGCTACATGTTTTGCCCCTCCACTGCCGGCGCCACGTGTTGTTGCATGTGTCCGCTGTCGTGTGGGTAGGGAGCGAGCAGGAATTCTTCCAACCCACCCGGCGAAGCGGGTGGGTTTTGTTTTCTGCTGGCATCGACCGGATTTGCAGGCTAGGAAAATTAATTCTATCGAAGAAAAAGAATTCATCTTCAACATCGAAACAGGAGAGAAATATGAGTACCGAGACCGCAACCGAAACCTCCAGAATCCCCCGCATCAACGATACAGCGCCGAATTTCACTGCCGAAACCACGCAGGGCACGATCAACTTTCATGAATGGATCGGCGATGGATGGGCGATTTTGTTTTCCCATCCCAAAGACTTCACGCCGGTGTGCACCACCGAACTGGGCTATATGGCGGGTCTGCAGCCGGAATTCGCCAAGCGCAACACAAAGATTATCGGCCTGAGCGTTGATCCGGTGACCAGCCACGGCAAGTGGGCCGCGGATATCGAGGAGACGCAGGGGCATAAGGTGAACTATCCGATGATCGGCGACCCGGAGCTGAAGATTGCCAAGCTCTATGGCATGTTGCCGGCGGAAAGCGGAAACACTTCCGAGGGGCGCACCGCCGCGGATAACGCCACCGTGCGCACGGTATTTGTCGTCGGTCCGGACAAGAAGATTAAGCTGCAGCTCAGTTACCCGATGAGTACGGGCCGCAACTTCGACGAAGTGCTGCGCGTGCTCGATTCGATGCAACTCACGGCGAAATATAAAGTGGCCACGCCGGTGAACTGGAAGCAGGGAGACGAGGTCATCATTCTGCCCTCGGTGTCGAATGAGGAAGCGCAACAGAAATATCCCGGAGGCTGGAAGTCGCCCAAGCCGTATCTGAGGATTGTGCCGCAGCCGAAGTAGGTAGCGGAAATCTGTTGTTTTTTGATGGAAGCGCATGCGGTCCGGTGATCGTCCCGGTCTTCAAAACCGGCGGGCGGCAGGTCTTCCTGTCACCGGTGGGTTCGACTCCCACTCGCTTCCGCCAAATTATGGGTTTTATTTGCATGGGCGGCGTGATAGGCTAGTACGACTGTAGACTTACTGTTATTAATATGCGGGACGGAAAGTCAGGCCCGCCGAAAGGCACGAAATCATCATGAAAATCGCCAATGACGTCATCGAACTGATCGGCTGCACTCCGCTGGTGCGGCTCAACAAAGTTACGGAAGGCTGCGTGGGGGAGGTGGTGGCCAAGCTGGAAAGCCAGAATCCCGTGGGCAGCGTGAAAGACCGCATCGGCGCGAGCATGATCCTGGACGCGGAACGCGCGGGCAAAATTCAGCCGGGGAAGACGGTGCTGATTGAGCCGACAAGCGGCAACACCGGAATCGGCCTGGCGTTTGTGGCGGCGGTGAAAGGCTACAAACTGATCCTGACGATGCCGGAAACCATGAGCCTGGAGCGGCGCGTGCTGCTGCTGGCGTTTGGAGCCGAACTGGTACTTACGCCGGGCCCGCGGGGGATGAAGGGCGCCATCCTCAAGGCGGAGGAGTTGCTGGCGAGCACTCCGAACAGCTACATGCTGCAGCAGTTCGACAACGCGGCCAATCCCAAGATTCACTTCGAGACGACGGGGCCGGAGATTTGGAATGACACGGACGGGCGAGTGGACTTTTTGGTCTCGGGCATCGGCACGGGCGGAACGATTACAGGCGTTTGCGAATATATCAAGCCCAAGAAACCATCGTTCAAGGCGGTTGCAGTGGAGCCGGCGGAGAGTCCGGTGCTGTCTGGCGGGAAACCTGGGCCGCACAAGATCCAGGGAATCGGGGGTGGTTTTGTGCCGCGGATTCTGCGCACGGAATACATTGACGAGATTATTCAGGTGAGCAGCGACGAAGCGATTCGCATGGCTCGACGGATGCCACTCGAGGAGGGTCTTTTCGTGGGAATTTCTTCCGGAGCGGCCGTGGCGGCTGCAGTGCAAGTAGCGCGGCGCAAGGAGAATGCGGGAAAGCTGATCGTCGTGGTGCTGCCATCTTTCGGAGAGCGTTACCTGAGCACGGTTCTGTTCGAAGAGCTGCGTGGCAAGGCACAGCAGATTCCGACCTCTACACTTCCGGCCTGATGCCGGTTGTTTCGCCGGAACGGGCTTGGAGCGGAGCCTGTCGGCGTGTGTCATACCGCAACCCCCAGCGTCATCGGTGCCAGCCAAGTGGAAATGTCTGTGGAAATCTTTCTCCGCGCCGGCAAATTTTAGGAGTTTCCTCAAAAGGCGCGGGTGTATGATGATTTTCCAACCAGCCAGCTACGAAGTCCAAGCGCACACGGGCGGAGGGTTCGGTGGCAACCGCTAGAAAGATAGCTGTTGCCCGGGCCTGGAAGCTCTAGGGAGAAAAATGAGAAGGAACCGGCAGCGCGCAGTGTGGTTGTTGGGTGTCTCAATTCTCGGAGTGCTCATCTTGTCTCCAGTTCTGTTGGGCCAGACTGTGCCGGCCCCGGAGACCGCCGTCCCCGTACCCACAGACTGGAGCCATAGCCACGTTATTTTCTCCAAGCCGGCCACGGCGGAACAGGCTGCGCGAGTGCAACAGGATCCGCGTTACTGGCAGCAGCGGTATCGCAGCGAGTTGCCGGTTTTGTTGCCGCCCGCGGAGAGTCGTGAGGCGGCTCCGGAGTTGCGTGGGGGCGGTAATGTGGCTCCGCGGGGCGGAAATCTCAGCTTGGGTGGCGACTGGCAGGAGAACTTGGGCAGCGGAGGCAGCGTCGGCGCCGGAAACTACCCCGCGAAATTCTCACTTCGTGGGGCGACTGCCAACTGCGGCAATACTGCGCAGCCCGATTTTGTCGTATACAGCACTGGCCTTGAGGGATCCGCCACGCAAGCCAGCATTGTGGCGTACGACAATATTTACTCGGGCTGTACCGGCACCGTGCCCTCAGTCTACTGGGCCTACAACACGGGCGGTCAGATCCTGACTTCTCCGGTGTACTCGCAGGACGGCACCCAGTTGGCGTTTGTGCAGACGAACGCTGGGCTGGAAGGGAACCTGGTCTTGCTGAAATGGGTAGCTTCCACGACGGAGACTGTCGGCACTCCGAAGACCCTTACGCCTATCTCCGCCGGCCTTTACGGAACCTGCTCTACTCCGCCCTGCATGACAACCATATTGCTGACCAATTTATCAGGCACAGCCGCCAATGACACTGTCTCGTCCGCTTTCTACGATTACGCTCACGATGTAGCGTGGGTGGGAGATAACCATGGTTGGCTCCATAAGTTCACCCCCGTGTTCCTGGGAACTCCTTTTGAGGTGAGGACCGGTGGATGGCCGGTTCAGGTGAACCCGACGAATCCAAACGTTCTCAGCGACCCGGTTCACGACTCGGCATCGGGAAATGTGTTTGTTGGAGACGCCGGCGGGTATTTGTATCTTGTCAACGCGACGGGCGGCGTAACCAAATCCGGGCAGTTGGATTTCGGCGTCGGGATTGTGCAAGGCCCGGTGGTCGATTCCACGGCTGGGCTGGTGTACGTGTTCGCGTCGAGCGACGGTACGGCGAATTGTGCGGGCGGTGCGGCCTGTGCCGCGATCGACGCGCTCACCACCACTTTCGCCGCCGGCGCTGTGGGATCGAGGGTGGAGGTCGGAACGAGCGTGGTTTACGGGACACTACCCAATCCCAATCCCTTGTACATTGGCGCTTTTGACAGTACCTACCAAAATTCCGTGAATGCCACGGGAGACATCTATGTTTGCGGCGATACCGGAGTCGACCCAATTCTGTACCGGGTGCCGATTGCGGCAGGGGTGTTCGGCACTGTCGCATCGGTTGCGGCGGTGACTCCCGCCGCCGATAAACCCGCGTGTTCTCCCGTGACCGACGTTTTCAACGCAAATGCCAGCGGAGGTGCGGCCGAGCGGTTGTTCTTCGGCGTGGAGAATTTTGCCCACCCGACTCTATGCGCCGCAAAGGGGTGCGCCCTGAGTTTTGTGGATATGCCGTGGAAGGCTTCCACACCCTACAAGGTGGGTCAGGAGATCCTGGTCCTGAGACCTCCGAACAACACGCTCTACATCAATGTGGTCACCGTGCCTGGCACCTCGGCGGCTACGCCTCCAGCAGGGTGGACGAACGTGGTGGGTGGCACCACGGTGAGTGGCACCGTCACCTTTATGAACCAGGGAGCCACCACGGTTACCGCGCTGGCGAATTGGACAGCCAACCATGCATACGGCTTGCGTGCGCGTATTGTTGACAGTAACGGCAACGTCGAAATCGTATCCGTGGCAGGGAGGTCGAACGGCACCGCTCCCACCTGGAGCACAACTGCCGGCGCTACTACCACGGACGGCACAGTGACATGGGTGAATGCCGGTGTTCTGCCCAGCGCTGCGCTCGCCGCGGCCGGGGGCACGAGCGGATTTATCATCGATAACACCTTGGGAAATCTGACTGGCGACTCTCAGGTATACTTCTCCACTCTGAGCAACCAGACGTGTACTACCTCCGGCACCACGGGCGGGTGCGCGGTGCAGGCGTCACAATCGGCATTAAAGTAGGCGAGGGGACGATCTTATGACTATGCATAATTCATCGAGCGAAGAGCCGCGGGCCGCGGCAGTGGAAAAGAAACCGTACGAGAAGCCGGGCTTTCGCTACGAACAAGTTTTCGTAATCTCGGCGCTGTCGTGCAGCAAGAATGGGACCGAACACAATTGCACGCTCAACCCCCCTGCTTCGGCTTCATGAGACAGACCGATCACTCACGATCCGCAAGCGCATTGAAGTGCCAACTTGCGACAGAGGTTTTGCGCTCGTTCGGGACGCTTCGTTCTGCCGTGACGGGTTGGAGCATGCTGCCCTCCGTCTGGCCTGGGGAAACGCTGGTGGTCGAGCGCATCCAGCCGGATCAAGTGCACATCGGAGACGTCGTGGTGGTCGGGCGAGACGGCAAGCTCTGCGCTCATCGAGTCATCGGCACGGCAGGCGATCCGGAGAATCGGCAATGGATTACACAAGGGGATGCGCTGCCCGTGCCTGATCGTCCCGTGGCTGGGAGTGAATTGCTGGGGCGGGTCACTTACCTGATCCGGGCAGGAAAGCTGATCGCAGTGCCTGCGCAGTTGGGTGTGATCGATAACTTGATCGCGAAAATTGTTCGCCGCTCTATGCCTGCGGCGCGCGCCCTCGTGTATCTGCATCGCATGGTTCAAACTTCACCGGGACCGGTTCCGTGCCAGGACTAGCCACACAAATCGAGAGCTACAGCGTTGTGATCGCCATCGGCGGCGTCCCCGTCAGGGTGAACACGAGCGACGCGGATTTCCTCGAAATGTTGAAGAACCGCTATGCCGGTTTTGTGAGCGATGAGGCTCGCGCCGAATTCGAGTTCGATGTTGAGTTGAACGCACCCGCAGGTACCGATCCGCAAGCCGATGTTCGTGTTACTTATCACTCCGGCCGGTGGTTGCTGGAGCGCGGCGATTTTCGCGCCGAGTGGGAGCCGGCGACGCGGCGCGGCAGCATTCAGCAAACGGCGAATCCATATTCCATCGATGCCGTGCTGCGGATCGTCCACACGCTGGTGCTGGCGAAGCAAGGCGGATTCCTGTTGCACTCCGCCAGCGCGATTCGCAACGGGAAGGCGTTTTTGTTTGCCGGAGTTTCGGGCGCCGGGAAGACCACGATCTCGCGGCTCGCGCCCGCGGACGCCACGCTTCTCACCGACGAGATCTCCTACGTGCGCAAGCAGGACGACGGCTATGTGGCGTACGGCACGCCTTTCACCGGGGAGTTGGCGAAGCTGGGCGAGAATGCGTCGGCGCCGGTGGCCGCGCTGTATTTGCTGGCGCAGGGGCCGGAGAATCGTATCGAGCCGGTGGGGGTAGCCGATGCCGGGCGGGGATTGCTGGCCAATATGCTTTTCTTTGCCGAAGATCCAGAGATGGTTCATTGGGCATTTCAAGCGGCGTGCGACTTCGTCGATCGCGTTCCGGTTCACAGGCTCACGTTTGTGCCGGATGCGCGGGTCTGGGAGATGATTGGGTGAGTAAGTGGGTGCGTAAGAAAGATGAGTAAGAAAATGTATATTGCGCGCAGTCCGCGAATCGCAGCCCGCATGCTGGGCGAAGAAATGCTGGTAATGTCGGGGCAGGATTCGACGCTGTTTACGCTGAACCCGACCGCGACCATTCTGTGGCAGGCCGCCGATGGCGCTACGCCGCTGGATGAAATCGTGGAGCGCCGCATCTGCTCCGGGTTCGACGTAAAGCCCGAGGAAGCGATGCGCGATGCCGAAGAGTTGGCCGAAAATCTGGCCCGGCATGGCATTCTGCTGATCTCGGAGCAACCGATCTCAGGGCAACCGATCGCCAATGCGCACGCCACGGTTCAGGAGCAAACACAGCGATGAGCGGCTTGATGCAGGAACTGAGCGAGCGGGCGCTGCGGTTGGGCGTTCCCTTCAGCGTGCAACTCGACCTCACTTACCGCTGCAATGAGCAGTGCGTTCACTGCTACCTCGATCACGACGACCACGGCGAGATGACCACGGCGGAAATCAAGCATCTGCTCAAGGAGATGGCCGAAGCCGGAGTTTTTATTCTCACCTTTAGCGGCGGCGAGATTTTTCTGCGCAAGGATTTTTTCGAAATTCTCGAGTGCGCACGCGCGCTTACTTTTTGCATCAAGCTGAAGACCAACGCGGTGCTGATCCGTGAGGCGCAGGCGGCGCGCCTGCGCGATCTCGGCGTGCAATCGGTGCAGATCAGCATTTATTCGCACCGGCCCGAGGTGCATGACGCGATCACCAAGGTTAAAGGCTCGCTGCGGCGGTCGATCAATGCCATCCGTTTTCTCAAGTCGCAAGGGCTGAAGGTGATCATGGCCAATGTGCTGATGACGGAGAACATGCAGGATTATCACGGCGTGCGGGCGCTGGCGGATGAACTTGGAGCCGAATACACGCTGGATCCGACGATCACGCCCAAGATGGACGGCGACCGCGGGATTCTGGACTTGAACGCAGGCGAGTCCGCCCTGCGCGAGCTTTTCCGGGACGAAATGTTTGTGGGCAACGCGGATGAATTTTGCGCGCCGCCGCCCGCGCCCGACGCCGAAAGTATGGCTTCTTTGCCTTGCAGCGCGGGCCATACGGCCTGCTATGTTTCTCCCTACGGCGAGTTTTATCCTTGCGTGCAATTTCCCTTGTCCTGCGGCAACGTGCGGCAGCAGCGCTTCATCGACATCTGGCGCGATTCCGAGCAGTTGAAGGAAGTGCGCGCGATCCGGCTGAAGGATTTGTCGGGGTGCTCGCAGTGCGCGCATGGCTCGACCTGCACTCGTTGCCCGGGACTGGCATTCATGGAAGGAAACATGCGCGGACCTTCCACTTCGGACTGCGAGAAATCCTTCGCCCGGACCGGCATTCCCTCGGTGAATCTGCTGGCAAAGAAAGAGAAGGTTAGCGCGCCGCGTCTGGTGCAGATTCAGATTGTGCCGGCGATCACGGGCAGTAGACTCTCCGGCATGGGCATTCAGCCGGCAGCGCTTTAGGGGCTGTTCATCGCCGTTACACTCGAAGTGAGAATCCTCGAAGTAAGAAGCGAAGAGCGTCTTAAGTCTTTCGTGTAATTCTCCCCGCCGGTTGTACACGGGCCGTTCGTAATGCTGGCGCGGTCGAGCTTTACGGATAGCATTTGCCTGAGTGCGCCGTCTATCCCTCGACGGCGTGCAAAGAGGGCTTCGCTATGAGCACAAGATGCAGGCTCTTCCTGCCAATTACGGCCGTCGTTTTGTTGGCTGCCGTGGCCGCCTACAGCCAGGATGAGCCGTCTCTGGGCGACTTGGCGCGCCAGCAGCGGCAGCAAAAGGCCGCGCCGGGCAAGGATGCCAAGGCGCCCAAGGTGATTACGAACGAACAGATTCCCGAACGCCCGGGAATGACTCCGTCGCCCACGGCCAGCGGCGGAGAACGGACTGCGATGCCGGATTCAGGTTCCTCCAACGGGGCCAAGCAGCCGGCTGAACACTGGAAGTCACAGATTGTGGCGCAGAAAAACCAGCTGGCCTCTCTGCAAAGGCAAATTGACGAACTCAGCGAGTCGATCCGCTTTGCCCCGGCAAACTGTGTTGCCAATTGCGTAGGGTGGAACGAGCGGCAGAGGGAAAAGCAAGAGCGCGTGGAGCGGATGCAGGCTCAACTGGAAGAGGAGAAAAGGCGCCTGGACGACATGCAGGAGTCCGCTCGCAAACAGGGCTATGGCAGTTCGGTGTACGATCCGTAGACGCGGGCGCCAGCACCAGGAATTTATTTCCATCTTTTCGTCTTCAAAGCTCACCGTCGTGCGAAATTAGTGCATGGCTCTAGTGCTCCGTCCCTCACGCATTCACTCAGCAGGTGTGTTTACCACCGCGTCCATTCGCAAAGGTACCCGCGTTGTCGAGTATTTGGGTCCACGCCTCACTCCCGAGGAGGCTAACCGGCTGTACGACGGGGCAAGCCGCACTTATCTTTATGGGTTGGAAGACGGCAAGACCGTCATCGACGGCGAAGGCATGGGCGCCTACCTGAACCATTCCTGCGAGCCCAACTGCGAGGTGGATGAGATCAAGAATCGGGTGTGGATCGTTGCCATCCGCGACATCGCGGCCGGGGAGGAACTGCTTTGGGATTACAACCTGTACGACGACGAAGACCCTGCACCCTGCCACTGCGGCTCGCCCAAGTGCCGTGGGACGATGTATTCGCGGGAGTGGCTGGCCAAGCTGCGGCGTAGAGAGGCCCGGAAGAAGAAAAAACTGGAATCGACAAGGAGCGGGAAGGGCACGACTTCAAGTCGTGCCGATTCAGGACTCGCAACGTGATATCGGCTTCAGCCGCTGGGCTTTCACCCTATCTGTGTTCCGGCGCCTTCCCGTGCTCTCGCCATCCCTCAATAATCAAATACAGCACCGGAATAAAAAACAGATTCAAAATGGTGGACATGATCATGCCACCGAACACGGTGGTGCCCACGGAGTGACGGCCATTTTCACCCGCTCCGGTGGCGAGGACCAAGGGCACGACGCCAAGAATGAACGCGAGCGAAGTCATCAGAATGGGGCGCAGTCGGATGGTTGCGGCTTGCACGGCCGCTTCGATCAAAGGCAACCCGCGCTCGCGCAGTTGCTCGGCGAATTCCACAATCAGAATCGCGTTCTTGCTGGAAAGCCCGACCAGCATCACCAAGCCGACCTGGCAGAAAACGTCGTTCTGGAGGCCGCGCATCCACTGCGCGCCCAGTGCGCCGAGCAATGCCATGGGCACGGCTAAGAGCACGATGAAGGGCAGCACGAAACTTTCATACTGCGCCGACAGTGTGAGATACACCACCAACGTGCCCAGTCCAAACAAAATCAGGGAAGTGCCGCCCGCCTGCAGCTCTTCAAGTGACAATCCCGTCCAACTGTAGCTGAGGCCTCGCGGCATTTTCTTGGCGAGCTCGTCCATGGCGGCGATCGCTTGACCTGAACTGTAGCCGGGCGCAGCCGAGCCGTCGATTTCCGCCGAGCGGAACAGGTTGTAATGGCTGATGACCTGCGGCGTGGTGGTTTGCGCAATGCTGATTAAATTATCCAGCGGAACCATGGCGCCGCTATCGGACCGGACATAGAACTGCTTCATATCCTGCGCCGCGGAGCGGAACTGCTTGTCGGCCTGCACGTAGACGCGATACGAACGATTATTGAAATCGAAATCGTTCACATAGGCCGAGCCCATGTAAACACCCAGCGTATCGGTGATCTGCGAGAGCGGCACGTGCAGGCTCTTGGCCTTCTCGCGGTCAATAGTCACCAGATATTGCGGATCGTTGGCGGTGAATGGGGTGTACAGTCCCACCAGTTCCTTGTGTTGACCCGACTGCTGCATGAGCCCATGCACGGCGTTGGAGAGCTCTTCCAGTGTGTGCGCGGATTGGTCCTGGACAACGAATTGAAATCCGCCGAACTGGCCGAGGCCCTGGACGGCAGGCGGAAGCGTAGCAAACACAATCGCTCCAGATACGCCGAACAGGCGCGGACGAACGCGGTTCACGATGGCGGTCGCAGTGTGCTCCTTGCCCTTGCGTTGCTCGTAGGGCTTCAGCGGCACGAAAATGAGTCCCTGGTTCGACGCGCTGCCGGCAAAGCTGAAGCCCGCCACCGAAAAGGTCCCCTCGGACTCGGAGACATCACTCAGCAGATCCGAAACCTGTTTCCCGATTGCTTTCGTATACTCGAGCGAAGCCCCCGACGGCGCCTGGATGACAACGATGAAATATCCCTGATCTTCGTCTGGGACGAACCCCCTCGGCACGCGGGTGAACACAAAATAGGTTAGCCCCAGACCGGCGAAAAACAACACCGCCATTGCCAGCTTGTATCGCAGCAAGTGATGCAGCAAGCCGCGGTACCCGCGGGTGAGGAGAGCGACGCCATCGTCAAACTTCTGCAGCCACCACCACTTTTGCCGGTGGGGACCGCTCAGAAAGATCGCCGCCAGCACCGGAGCCAGGGTGAGAGCGTTGAAGGCGGAAATGGCAATGGAAAATGCGATGGTCAGCGCAAACTGGCGGAACAGAATTCCGGTCGTCCCGGGAAAGAAGGCAACGGGAACAAACACGGCAACGAGCACCAGCGAGGTGGCGATGACTGCGCTGGTAATCTCGGCCGTGGCGGCTGCCGCCGCTTTGTGGGAGTCGTGCTCTCCCCCGGCGATATGGCGCTCAATGTTTTCGATCACGACGATAGCGTCGTCAACGACTAGGCCGGTAGCGAGTGTGATGCCGAACAACGTCAAAGTGTTGATGGAGAAACCGAGTAATTTCACAAAGACGAACGTGCCGATGAGCGAAACCGGAGTGGCGATGAAGTGAATCATGGTCGTCCTCCAGTCGCCGAGAAAGATAAAGATCACCAGGATGACCAGGAGGATCGCCGAACCTACCGTGAAGAGCACGTCGCGGATGGACTCGCCCACTGCGTCGGTGACGTCGAATGCAAGCTTGTAGCGCATTCCTGGAGGGAAGTTCTTCGACAGCCGCTCCAGTTCGGCGATGGCACGGCGGTCAACCTCGAGTGCGTTCGCCGTGGAAAGCTGGGTGACTGCCAGGCCCACCGCGTCTTGACCGTTGAACTGAAGGTCTGTGCTGTAGTCCTCCGCGCCCAGTTCGGCCCGGCCTACGTCTTTTAGACGGACTAGGGTTCCATCGGTGTTTGTCTTGAGAATGATGTTGTCGAATTGGCCGGCTTCGCTCAGGCGTCCGATGGCGCGAACGCTGATCTGATACTGCTGCCCTTCTTTGGCGGGTTGCTGGCCCACTTGCCCGGCGGCGACTTCCACGTTCTGCTCTGACAGCGCGCTGACAACATCGGGCGCCGTCAGGCCGCGTCCCGCCATGCGCACCGGATCCAGCCACAGCCGCATGGAATACTTGCGCTCGCCGAAGATGATTACGTCGGCCACGCCCGGAACACGCTTAAGTGAGTCCTTGACGTAAATATCGAGGTAGTTGCTCATGAAGAGCGTGGAGTATTTGTTGTTGTCGGCAATGACGGCAGCGCCAAAAACGAAGTTTTGCGAAGTCTTTGCGGTGGTGATGCCAACCGCTTTCACGGAGGCGGGCAAGCGTCCCTGAGCCGTATTGACGCGGTTCTGGATATCGACCGTAGCCAGGTCGGGATCGCGGTTCAGATCGAAGGTGACGGTGATGCTGCTCGACCCGTCGTTGCCGCTGGTGGATGTGACGTACTTCATCCCCTCTGCGCCGTTGATCTGCTGCTCCAGGGGAATGGTGACGGCGCTTTCCACGGTCTGGGCGCTGGCTCCGATGTAGGCGCTGAAGACGCCCACCTGCGGCGGCGCGAGGTTGGGGAACTGCGAGATCGGGAGCGTGGGAATTACGGCCGCGCCCGCGAGAACGATCAGCAACGCGCAAACTGACGCGAACACCGGACGGCGAATAAAGAAGGCAACAAACATAGAAGATCGACTTTTGGGCTTCAGCTCAAGCAGTTAGCAATTAGCACTTAGCATTTGGCCAGGCGAGAATCCTGCAGGCCATCACCATGACACTCAAGCGGCCAAGTGCTAATTGCCAACGGCTAAGTGCTGTCTCGCTGAGTCTGAACCAGAAGCTTAGCTTTGTGGAATCACCGGCACTCCATCCAGCAGAAACTGAGTTCCGGATACGATCACTTTGTCGCCGGGCTTGATGCCATCCTGGACTTCGTAATCGTTTCCCACCGTCTGCCCGATCTTGAGCGCCTTTTGCCGCGCCACGTAGGATCCGCCATTCTGCGGTTCGGCGACAAAGGCGAAGTACTGTCCCGCCAGCCGCGACACGGCCAGAATGGGAACCTCGGGGTTCTGGTGCGTTCCCCACACGATGCGGGCTCGGATGAATTGCGATTGCCGCAGCGCGTCATTGCTATTGGCAATGCGTGCTTTCATCAGCACGGTCTGGGTTGTGTTATCGACTTGCGGCGAAACGAAGCTCACGCGGCTCTCGGCCAGCACCTTACCGTTGCTGTCCAGCACCTGCACGGGCAGGTTCATTTTGAGCTGCGAGGAATGCTCGATCGGCACATAGACGTAGACTTCCAGGCTGCCGGGCTTGTCGACCGTCGTGAGTTGCGTGGTGCTCGTGACCCGGTCGCCCACACGCACTGGGACATCCCCCACAATGCCACTCCAGGGCGCCACAACCCTGTAGTAGTGCAGTTGCACTTCCTGCTCGCGCACTTGCGCATCCAGCGACTCCATCTGCGCCTGGGCCGTGTCCAGGGCGGACTTCGCCTGGTCGAGATCCTGCTTGCTCACAACGCCTGCCGAATAAAGTCCCTGGGCGCGCTCATACTGCTGCTTCGTCCAGTTCAGGTTCGCCTGTTGCGCCGCGCGGGAGCTTTCCTGGCTTTTGACCGTGGCCTGCTGCTTGAGCGGATCGATTTCCATCAGCGCCGCGCCAGCGGCAACCGACTCGCCCGAGCGGACGAATATCTTCGTGACCTGACCCTCCACCTGTGGCATGATGACGGCCGAATCGCGCGACTTCAGCGTGGCCACGTATTCCGTGGCATCGTTGACCGGAGTTGCGCGCGCTTCCTGCACTTTCACCGGCATTCCTGCCGGACCTTGGGCCTGTGCATTCTGCGGGGCGCTACTCGAACAGGCTAGTGTTGCTGCGCTGGCCGCAAGGGCGACCAAGAGAAAGCTTTGGGCCAAATAATCATGAAGTCTGATGGACATGAATTTACCGTTAGCTGCCGCTGCTGACCGTCACGAATAACAATCTTAAATCCGAAGCGCTTCGGGAAAACTCTAATTCTGCTTAGACGACGATACAGCCATAGTGTTAGACGCCCTTTAGAAGATTCCTCGAGGCGCCATCCGGACGCAAAATAATCGCTGCCCGGCTGGTGAAGAAATAGAGAAGGCCGGCCTGGAGCGGGCGGCTGGACGGCAGTTGAACTCCAGCTCCCCGTCCTTCAATCATCTCGCTCTGTTAAATTGTTGCGATGGAGCAAATTTCGTCCCAGCCTGCCCGCGGCTTCGCCAGCGACAACAATGCCGGGGTGCATACCGAAATTCTCGCGGCAATTGCGCGCGCCAACCAGGGCCATGTGCGTGCCTACGGAGACGATCCTTATACCCGCTCGGCGATCGAGAAGTTTGAAGAACATTTTGGCGCGGACATCGCAGTTTTTTTCACTTTCAACGGGACTGGCGCAAATGTGCTGGGGTTGCAGGCTCTGACCCGGTCGTTCCAGTCCGTACTCTGCAGCGACTACGCTCACATTTACACCGACGAATGCGGCGCGCCGGAAAAGCACACGGGCTGCAAGCTGATTCCGCTGCCGCAACAGGATGGCAAGATTACGCTCGACTCCGTGCGCCATGCCTATCATGGGATCGGCGACGAACATCACTCGCAACCACGCGTGATTTCGATTACACAATCCACGGAAATGGGGACAGTCTACCGTCCGGAGGAAATTCAGGCGCTTGCCCACTTCGCCCACGACCATGGCATGTTCCTGCACATGGACGGCGCCCGCATCGCCAATGCCGCCGCTTCGCTGGGCCAAAGTCTCCGTCAGGCCACCCGCGATTTAGGCGTGGACGCGCTCTCTTTTGGCGGTACCAAGAACGGTATTCTCGGCGGCGAGGCGGTCGTGTTTTTCCAGCCCGGACTGAGCGGCGACTTTCTTTACCTGCGCAAGCAGGGCATGCAACTGGCGTCGAAGATGCGCTTCGTCGCCGCTCAGTTTGAGGCGCTGCTGACTGGCGATCTATGGCGGCGCAGCGCCGAGCACGCCAACCGCATGGCCCGGTTGCTGGAGAAAGAAGTCAGCCGCATCCCGGGGGTCAGAGTGGTGTGGAAGGTGGAAGCGAATGGCGTCTTCGCGCAGATCCCGCGCCACTCCATCGAAAAGATCAAGCAGCAGTACTTCTTCTATACGTGGATGGAAGGGGAATCGATTGTGCGCTGGATGTGCTCGTTCGACACCACGGAAGAGGATATCCGCAAGTTTGCCGAGGTGGTCGCCGCGGCGGTGAAGGGGTGACAGAGGGTGCTCGACCTCGCGGTTAACGATTGCTTTTTGCCCCGATTTTGACTAAATTGGCTCATCCCCCAATGCGCAAGCAATTCAGCCGGATTGCCTAATCCCAGGAGTCATTGATGAGCCGGAAGTGGTTCAATATCGCTGCCCTTATCGCCGCCGCGACATTGTCGTTCAACCTGTCCAGTTGCGGGTTTAATCAGCACCTGGTGTCGATTCAGGTCACACCCAATCCCGTCGTGTTCGAAGGCATAGGAGCTCAGGTCCAGTTCACGGCTTTGGGCACCTACATTCATCCGCCAGAGACCAAAGACATTACCAGTCAGGTGCAATGGCGCATCGACATCAGTTATCTTGCGACCATCAACTCGTCGGGCGTGGCGGTGGCGACCGGGCTCTGTGGCGCAGGAAACGCCATCGCTACGGTGTATAGCGATCCCAGCAATCCGTCCAGCGGATCGGTAGTCGAAGGCTCGGCAGCTATTTCTGGAGCGGACCAAGCTAACACATCAATATGCCCGTAGCGGCATAAGGGGTGCTTACTCCGATTCTCCCAGCAGCTTCCCCAAAGTGAGTTTGTGTTTTTCAGGATCTTTCTTTTTGTGGGGAACCACCTTCGCGGCGGGAGGCGCGCCCATGCGCTCCCTGGCCAATTCCTTCACGGCCTGCACGGCTCGAAACCGTTTTACCTTTTTCTTGCGCGCCATAACATTCATGTTGCCATAGCTTGTAGCGCGCCGAACATGCAATAATCAGGTTTCATGGAAGAACGCGATTTCTTCGACGAGCGCACCGAGAAGAAACTGGCAACTTTAAATTGTCCCCACTGCCACCTGCCCTCCGAGTATGAAGTTACATGGGTGGTGCGCACCAAGAAGCGCCAGCTTGCCGGCCGCGCCGACGAGCGCGACCGCGCCCGCTTTGCCAAAGCACGCTCCTACATGCTGCGCAAAGATGACCTGATGGCCTGCAAGAACATGCGTTGCCGGAAGCGGTTTGAGATTTCCGGAGTGCAGTCGGTCGTGTTTACCGATTAGCGGACGTGAGGGCGGCGATCCCCGGCAGTTCTGTTAATCCCACGCGCCCACCTTCGGCCTCGGCAAAATTCAGCATCGCCTGTTCCCGGTCGGCAAGAATCTCGGGACGACGATATTCGGCCAGCAACTGTTCAACCCTTTCCCGGGCGCGATCCAGAATTCCTGGCGAAGAGTCCGGGCTGCTCGCCAGTCCACGATCGATCACAGCAGAGGGGAAATGCTGTTCTTTCCGGAACATCGCCCGCGTTTCTTTGAGTTTCAAAAAGTCGGTTTGCAGCCCGGCTTGCGCGAAGGCCGCCAGGGCTAGCGACTGAGTGCGCGGCTCAATGCCTTCGATCAAGCGCTGCGCCGAGGCGATTGCTTCCGCGTCAATCACCAGCTTCTCAATGCTGTGGCAGGCCAGGAAATCGAGCATCCCGGCGCCTGAAATCATGTTGATCCCGGCCAGAGCTCCCAGCACGGTCGAGATCCCGCTTTCCATTTCAACCTGCGCATCAATCGTCCGGCCGTCGCCAGTAACCATATAGGCGTGCGTCGGCAACCTGAGATATTTCCCAACCTGAGCGCAAGCCACATCGATCATGGCGGTTTCAATCGCACCCATGGGGGTCTTTCCTGTGCGCATATCGAAAATCGCCGGCGCCCCTCCCCACACAATGGGCGCTCCTGGCTGTGCCAGTTGATGAATGGTGATTCCGCTGATGCACTCGGCCGCGTGCTGCACGACCGAGCCGGCCAAAGTGACGGGCGCCGTCGCTCCGGCAAGCGGCATGCTGACGATCTCCGCCGGCACTCCCGCCCGCGCCAAATCGACCAGATTCTGCGACGCGAACTCTGACCAGTTCAGCGGCGGCGACGGGCACACGTCAAAGACCGCCCGCGGCTGCTTCCGCAGCGCATCCCGTCCGCCGCTCTCAATCGCAAGCAACTCCAGCAGCGTGTGCAGGCTGGAAGCGGAAAACGCTCCCGTGACCACTGGTTTCTGCGAATACCACAGAACCAGAAACAGCCGGTACCAGTCCCCTATCTCCGGCGGAACGTCATTGCACACCATTGCCGTCGACTGCGCCGCAAACTGGGGCAGCATCTCGGTGACCTGCACCAGTCGCACTAGGTCGGCTGCCAGCGCCGGACGCGCCTGCTGCGTTTCCGGATCCAGAATGTTCAGGCACGAGGAGCCGGGATCGAAGTGAACGTCATCCCCGCCGTAATGCACGGCAGGCTCTCCCTTGCGGCCGTAAAGATAAAATTCTCGTGGAACAAGTTCCAGCAACGATCGCGCCAGCGCTTCTGGAATGTGAGCGACTCCATCTGTTACAGCCACTCCGGCCGCACGCAGCAAGTCGACCACATACGGCGCCACGCGCACGCCGGGATCCTCGATCAGTTGGAACGCTTCCGCGAGAATGCGCTCAATCAGCGGTTTGTCGAGCAGTTCGAATTTCGGCCTCATGCCGGCTCCGTGACGAACAGGGCTTTTTGTTCCATCAGGCTGCGAGCCAGCCCTACCGCGCTCATGGCGTCTTTCGCGTAGCCATCCGCTCCAATCTCCTCGGCCCACTTGCGAGTTACCGGCGCGCCTCCCACCATAACTTTGACCTGGGACCTCATGCCCGCCTTCACCAGCGCCTCGACGACGCCTCTCTGATTGCGCATGGTGGTGGTCAGCAATGCCGACACCCCGACGATATCCGCGTTCAGTTCGCGTGCCTTGGCTGCGAACTTCTCCCCCGTGACGTCTACCCCAAGGTCGTGAACTCGGAAGCCGTGTGCGGAGAGCAGAGTTCCCACCAGAATCTTGCCGATCTCGTGAATATCCCCCTTGGTCGTCCCCAGCACCACCACGCCGGCCATCGGCCGCGCGCTTCCCAGCCTCTTCAATTCGGGATCCAACACGGCCATTGCCGCCCGCATGGCCTCGGCCGAAGCCATCATGTCCGGCAGAAACATTTTTCCCTGCGCGAACTGCTCGCCCACGGCATGCATCCCCGGTACGTATCCGCTGTTGATCGCATCGAGCGGTTCGATCCCCGCTGCAATCGTCCGCTGCGCCAGTTCACAAGCCGTATCCGGCGCCCCATCAATAATGCTTTGCCGCATGGCACAGAAAGTGTCGTCTGACATGAAAGCTCCTCGGTCATGCTGATCCCACCGGCAGACATCCGTCTGTGACCTGAATCACACCTAGTTTGGCGGTGGGCCACACTTTCTCCGCTCTGTCGTTTATACTGACAGGTTTCCCTGCGGCTTCCGGAAGCTACAGGAACGAAGGAGTCTGGTTTGAAAATCCTGGTTTGCATGAAGCAGGTGCCGCAGAAGGATGCCCCGCTCAAGCTCAACGAAACCGCCGCATGGATCCGCGAAGATGTCTCGTATGAAGTGAACGAACCGGACGCTTACGCTCTGGAAGAAGCGCTGCGCCAGAAAGAAAAGCATACCGGAGAAGTGGTCGTCATCACCTCGGGACCGGCACGCTCGCAGCAGGTGCTGCGCGAGGCTTTGGCCAAAGGCGCCGACCGCGCCATCCATCTGGAAGACAACGCCTTCGTCGGACTCGACGCCTTGAACACGGCGAAGGCCTTTGCCGCGGCGATCAAGGACGAAAAATTTGATCTGATTTTCACCGGCCTGCAATCCGACGATTACGGCTACGCGCAGACCGGAGTCATCCTGGCTGAGTTGCTGGGCTGGCCGCACGCCACCATCATCATGCAGATCGAGAAAACTGACGGCGGGATTAAAGTGAAGCGCGAACTCGAGGCCGGATTCTTTCAGTTTGTCGATATGCCGCTGCCTGCCGTGCTCACGATTCAATCCGGCATCAACAAGCTGCGCTATGCCACGCTGATCGGCATCAAGCAGGCGAAGAACAAGCCGTTGCGCAAAGTCGCGCTGGCCGAGGTACAGGCTGCCATCGGAGAGAATCTGCAGAAGATCGAACGCCTGTACGTTCCGCAGAAAACAAAAAAGACCGAGTACGTCGAAGGTTCGCCGTCCGAGATCGCTAAGAAATTGGTGGACAAACTGCGCAACGAACTGCGCGTGTTGTAGATGCTTGTGTGGGGACAGCCGCCCTCGGCTGTCCGCCGAGCGAAGCGAGGCCGTCAAGCTGAGAACTGACAACCGAGAACTGAGAACTGTCCTTATGCCCGATACCATCCTATTAGTCGTCGAACAACGCGAAGGTAAACTGAACCGCGTCTCCTGGGAGACCATCACCGCAGGCCAAGCCATTGCCGCTGCTACGGGCTGGGCGCTCGAGGCCGCGGTTGCCGGCAGCGGGACTTCCGCCATCGCCGCCGAAATCGCTGCAAAGCAAGTGGCAAAGGTCTATGCCGTCGAATCCCCAGAGCTGGAGCCTTACACGCCGGATGCGTTCGCCGCGGCGCTGAAGCAATTGCTCGCTGCCAAACAGCCGAAGCTCGTGCTGATGCCGCATACCTATCAGGTGCGCGACTTCGTCCCCAAGCTGGCGACGGCTATGGGGCGCACTGTCATCAGCGACTGCATTGGTTTCAGGCACGAAAACGGAAAGCTGGTTTTTACCCGCCAGATGTTTCAAGGCAAATTCGCCGCCGATGTCAGCTTCAACAGCGCCGCTCCGTGGTTCGCAACTTTTCAGAATGGAGCTTTTCGCGGCGACAAGGCCGAGGCTGGCGCGAGCGCGGCCCCGGTTGAAACCGTGAATGTCGAAATCGCGGACGGCGTGATCCGCAACAAGCCTCAGGAAGTCTTCAAAGAGGCCAAGCAGGCCGTCGATCTAACGCAGGCTGGAATCATTGTCGCGGTGGGTCGCGGAATCAAAGAGCAGAAAAATATCGAAATCGCGAAACAGCTCGCCGACGCACTGGGCGGCGACTTGGCGGCTTCGCGTCCCATCTGCGACTCGGGATGGCTCCCTATGGACCGGCAGATCGGATCTTCTGGCCAAACGGTTGCGCCCAAACTTTATCTGGCGCTCGGCATCAGCGGTGCGATTCAGCACATTGTCGGTATGAAAGGATCGCGCACGATCATCGCGGTGAATAAAGATTCCGAAGCGCCGATTTTTGAGATTGCCGACTACGCGATTGTAGGAAATCTTTTCGACATCGTTCCGCCGCTGATTGAAGAAGTGAAAAAGGCGAGGGCGGGAAGTTAGCTGATGCTGGTCTTCCGCAAACCTCTCGAAGGCGTTGAGCGCCCGCAGATGCCGGCCGATGTGGTCATCGTGGGCGGCGGGCCTGCTGGAATGGCCTGCGCCCTACGCTTGTCGCAGCTCATCGATCAGCATAACGCCAGGCATCCCGAGTCGCAGCTCAGCAAGGAGAATATCTACGTCCTCGAAAAAGCGCGCGAGATCGGCCAGCACTGTCTCTCGGGAGCGTTGCTCGATCCGCGATCCATGCGTGAACTGCTTCCTGGATTTGAAAAAGAAGCGCCGCTCGACGCCGAGGTCACCAAGGAATCGGTTTACTTCCTCACCCAGAAAAGCAGGTTCAAGCTTCCCATCACGCCGCCGCCGCTGCGCGATCATGGCAACTACGTGATCTCGCTGAATCGCTTTGTGAAGTGGCTGGGCGGAAGGGTGGAGGAAACGGGTATCACCATCTTCACCGGATTCGCGGGATCGGAACTCTTATTCGACGGCGACCGCGTTGCCGGAGTCCGCACTGACGACAAGGGCGTGGACAAAGAAGGCCATCGGAAATCGAACTTCGAGCCGGGCTACGACCTCAACGCCAAAATCACAATTCTCGCTGAAGGGCCGCGTGGATCATTAACGAAACAGCTTGTCTCGAAATTCGATCTGGCGCGCAACGCCAACCCGCAAACCTACGGCATCGGCGTCAAAGAACTTTGGGAAGTTCCGCCGGGCCGCATCGCGGTGGGCGAAGTCATCTACACCATGGGCTGGCCGCTTACCCCGAAAGAATACGGTGGGGCGTGGATCTACGGCGGCAAAGACAATGTCGTCTCGCTCGGCTTCGTCACGGGACTCGACTATCCCGATCCGCGGCTTGATCCGCAGCGCGTGCTGCAGGATTTCAAGCGACATCCCATGGTCGCGAAGTTGCTTGAGGGTGGCAAGATGATGCGCTACGGCGCGAAGTCGCTGCCTTACGGCGGCTGGTGGGCGATTCCGCCAGTGGCAGGCAAGGGATGGATGATTCTCGGCGACTCCGCCGGCTTCCTTAACTCCGCGCGGCTCAAGGGAATTCACCTGGCCATCAAGAGCGGAATGCTGGCCGCGGAGACTGCATTTGAAGCTCTGAAAAAAGATGATTCATCGGCCGCTACGCTTGGCGATTATCGGAAGAAAGTCGAATCCAGTTGGATCAAAGACGAGCTCTGGAAGGTTCGCAACATGCACCAGGGATTCGAGCACGGTCTGTACGCGGGCATGTTCCAGACGGGGCTGCAGATGGTCACCGGCGGGCGAGGCTTGCGCGACCGTTATCCGGCGAAAGCCGGACATGAGCACATGCGCAAACTTGCCGAACTGCCCGCTGACGGCGGCAACGAAGCACACCTGCTTGGCCCCGCGAAAGGCGACGGCAAACTTACCTTCGACAAGCTCACCGACCTCTACCACTCGGGCACCAAGCATGAAGAAGATCAGCCCGCGCACCTGGTCATTCACGACACAAACATTTGCAACACGCGATGCGTGAAGGAATTCGGCAGTCCTTGCCAGAATTTCTGTCCGGCGAACGTCTACGAAATGGTTGACGACGCGACGCAGCCCAACGGCAAACGCATCAGCCTGAACCCCTCGAACTGCGTCCACTGCAAAACCTGCGACATCGCCGACCCGTATCAGATCATCACGTGGGTTCCACCGGAAGGCGGCGGGGGGCCGAACTATGATGGGATGTGATTCGGGTACTACTGTCTTTGTCCAAGTATGGCCGCGATTGTGCGCGGATTGCGACGGCCATGCAGCACGGCGATTACAAGAAGCGGATGTTCGTCGGGTGCGTAGGCGATTAGGTAGTCTCGCACCGTCTGAAAACGCAGCGACCGGGTGGTGAGATCGGGCCGCTTGTGGCCTTGATGGGGAAACGGCACGAGCTTGCCGATGGCGTCTAATATCTCCTCGCGCATGCGTCGCGCGGCCAGCGGACTATCTTCCGCAATGAATTCCCATATTTGGGTGATATCCTGTGCCGCGCCAGGATGGAGATGGAAGCCCGGGTTGCGGTTCACTTGGCAGAGCGCCGCTTAAGCAGTTCTTCCTCCCGCTGCCGCAGGCCTTCGAAGAAGGCCTCGCCGTCGATCGGCTTAACTCGTCCGCTCCTGATGTCGTCATAACGGCTGTCGAGCATTTCCCGCGTCTCGGCTAGTTCTTGTAAGTATCCGGCCATCGCGTCCTCGACTAGTTCGTCGGGAGCACGCCCGGTTTTCGCAGCGAGCTCCTGCAGGCGGGATTCGGTTTCGGGGCGGAAGTGGACTTCCATGATCGCTAGTTTACACCAGGGTCGGAGCTCCACTGCAAAACCTGCGACATCGCCGACCCGTATCAGATCATCACCTGGGTGCCACCGGAAGGCGGCGGGCCGAACTACGACGGGATGTGAGCCGGCGAAACTTCTTCGCCACGGATTCGCGCGGATTTCCACGGATCAATCCGGGAAAATGCTCAAAGACGAAACCACTAAAAACGAAGCTGCAACTCCCCTGCGGCGCTACAATCTTGGCCAGATGTTCCTTCGGACCCTTGGTAGGTTGTCATGTCCTATACCAAGACGATTGTGTGCCTGGCCAATTCACGCAAACTTGCCGGACGTTGCGTACCCGGCAAGGAGTGGGATGGGCGCAACCTGGGCGCGTGGTGCCGTCCGGTGAGCGATCGGGACCGCGGCGAGTTGACCGCGGAGCGTTGGTATTCCAAGACCTGGCGCGACCCGCAATTGCTCGATCTGGTGGAAGTCGGCCTCCTGGGACCTCGGCCATCGGCATTCCAAACCGAAAACCATCTGGTGGATACGAGCGTACGGTGGAAATATGCCGGGCACGTGTCGGCGCGGTATCTGGTGCCTGCTCTCGACCGGCCCGCGGGTGCGTTGTGGGCCAACGGGGAGTCGACCGGTTGCGGCCTCAACGACAAAGTTTCCGCTCCGATGGCGGCGCGGCAGAAAAATTCTCTGGTTTTAGTACAGCCGGAGTTCTTGACGATCGCAGTAAACACGGAAGGCGCGGATATTGGAAACCCGAGGCGCAGAGTTCGCGGGCACTTCTCGCTGCAGGGCCACGATTACATCTTGATCGTGACCGATCCCATCGTGGAAAAACAGATCATGTCCAACCCCGATGGCTTCAGCCGCGAGTTGCAGAACCCGATCCTGTGTATTAGCCTGAGTGAAAAGTACGGCGCGCAAAACGCCTGCTACAAGCTGATCGCCGGCGTGATGCGGGTTTCGCCATGACCGTTCATTCATGACAAAGACCGTTTACACTATTGGACATTCAAACGGCACCGCCGAGCGGCTGCTGAGCCTGCTGAACCACCACGGCGTCACCGCCGTGGCCGACGTCCGCTCCCAGCCCTACAGCCGGTTCAATCCTCAGTTCAATCGCGAAGAATTGGCCAGCGTTCTGAAGGCCGCTGGGCTGGAATATGTTTTTCTGGGCCAGGAGTTGGGAGCTCGCTCCGGCGATCCCGCATGCTACCGTAACGGCCGGGCGCAATATGCGCTGATCGCCAGGACGCCGGCATTTGAGCGCGGAATCGAGCGCCTGCTGGCGGGGATGGAAAACCTTCGCGTCGCGATTCTGTGTGCCGAGAAGGAGCCGCTGGCTTGTCATCGTACGATCCTGATCGCCCGGTATCTGCACGAAAGAAATGTAGGCGTGCGGCACATTCTCGAAGACGGCAGTTTGGAAGAGCATGACGCTTCTCTGCTCCGTTTGCTCGCTTTGCATGGGATGCAGGAGAACAATCTGTTCCACAGCAAAGACGAACTGATCGCGATGGCCTACGAGATGCAGGCGGAGCAGATCGAGTACTCGGCGAGCCAGTTGTCGCAGCCGGCTTAGTCCGCGGAGGCCGCGTCAGTGAAGGTCTTTACCATCGGATTTACGAAAAAGACGGCTCGGGAATTTTTCGACAAGCTGCGGCGCCCGGGGTTGGCGCGCCTGATCGACGTGCGGCTGAATAACGTCTCGCAATTGGCGGGGTTTTCCAAGCGCGATGATCTCCTTTTTTTCTGCCAGTCGATCCTTTCCATCGAATACGTGCATCGGCCAGAACTCGCTCCAACGCAGGCTATGCTCGCCGAATATAAGAAAAAACGCGGGGACTGGTTCGTCTATGAAACTAAGTTCCTTGCTCTTATGGCGGATCGTAAGGTAGAAGAGAATATCGCTCGGGAGTTGATCGACGGCGGTTGCCTGCTGTGCAGCGAGGCAACACCGGAGAATTGCCACCGGAGGCTGGTGGCGGACTATCTGAAAGGCAAGTGGGGCAACCTTGAAATCGAGCATATACTGTAGAACCTTCATCTCCCTTCTACGAAACCTTGAAACCTCCGTTCCTCCCCGCAAGGCCTATAATGTGAAAGTACGGTTTCCGACCGCCCTGGCCTTCGGGCATACCCAGGCTGAGGCGGCGAGGAGTAGCGCGACGTCGCGGCTTCTGCCAACAGCGGGAGCCAGGACGCTCCCGTGACAGCCGCCGAGACGGCGGCGCTACTTCGAGGGTGCAGGTGGAAACGCCTGCGCCTCCCGCGCTCTGTGAGGAGCGCATTGGAAAGGAAGCGGCTACCGGGATGGTCCCGCCTGTTCGTTTCCTTTTCTTTATCAGCTCTTAGCCATTGGCTCTCAGCCCTAAGCTCCACCGGAGCATGAAAGCTCGCCGTTGAACTAAGAGCCAGAAGCTAAGAGTTGGAAGCTTGTTTCTCACCGACAAATTCGGCCGCGCCATCACCGACTTGCGGATCTCTATCACGGACCGCTGCAACTACAAGTGTGTTTATTGCCGCACGGGGAATGAAGGAGCGCTCTACGGCGACTTGCCATTCGAGGACTATTTGCGCATGGCGCGCGTGCTGGTGGGAATGGGTGTGACGAAGATTCGCCTGACTGGCGGTGAGCCGCTGCTGCGCAAAGGCGTGGTGGAGTTCGTTCAAGAGTTGGCGAAGCTGCTGCCTCCCAATGGGAGGAATGGCGGCGATCCCCTCGACATCGCGATGACTACCAATGGCCATCTGCTCGCCGATCTGGCACAGCGGCTCAAAGATGCCGGACTCACGCGCGTGACTGTTTCCATGGACGCGGTGGATCCCGACCGCTTCGCGCGCATTACGCGAGTGGCCAACGGATACGACCACGTGCTGGGGGGGATTCGTGCGGCACGGCGGGCTGGGCTGTGGCCGCTGAAGGTGAACTGCGTGCTGATGCGCGGGTTCAACGAAGATCAGATTATTCCCTTCGGGATGTTCGCGCGCGAGGAAGGCGTGACCGTGCGCTTCATCGAATTCATGCCGCTTGAAGAAGGGCGCACGTGGTCGCCGGACACGGTGGTGACGCTGGATGAAATTCTGGCGCGCATGGGAGAATATCGGCCACTGGTCGAAATTCCGCACGCGCGCTCGGAAACCGCACGCCGCTACCGCTTCGACGACGGCGTCGGCGAAATCGGCATCATCGCCCCCGTCTCGCATCCCTTCTGCGGACACTGCAGCCGCATTCGCATTACCAGCGACGGCAAAATCCGGACATGCCTATTCTCGGTGTGGGACCATGATCTGCACGCGCAGATGCAGCGCGGGGCCACCGACGAAGAGTTAGCCGATTTCATCCGCAGCGTGGTGCAGAAAAAAGAGGAGCGGCATCATATCGGCGAGCCGGATTTTGTCCCGGCGTCAAGGACGATGGTGCATATCGGCGGTTAGGGTTGAGTAACAGCACTTGCCCCAGGCGTCAGCAACCTGTTCTGTCCGCATTGACTGTTGCACAGATCGAGGGTAGGATTCCCTTCACTTTCCCCGGCCTGTCGCACCTTCACTTTGCGTATTCGGCTGTTCCAGCTCTAGGGAGGTATTAAGCAGTGAAGGCGTATGGAGTATTTGACGGCGGTGGTGTAAAGGGGGCCGCACTAGCGGGATGCTTGCTGGCAGCAGAAGAGCAAGGGATCGAATTTGTAGGATACGGTGGCACGTCCGCTGGGAGCATCGTGGCCTACCTGGCTTCTCTTGGCTATACAGGCCAAGAGTTGAGGGCTGTGATGACGCAAGAGATCCGATTTGCGGATTTCTTGGACGACCAAGGCGCGTCGCTTGATGAGCTACGAGACCTTCCGCAGAAACTTCAATGTGGTCGTTTCAAACAGGTGTGGTTGCTTTGGTGGAATAAACAGCTACTGCAGCGCCTGATGGCTGATTTCGGGCTGTACAAGGCTCATCCGTTACGGAAATTCCTGCTGAGCAAGGCAGTTGAGAAGATACCTGCTTTTCAACTCCAACCGGACTTTACTTTCAACGACCTGAAAAATCAAAATAGACCCCCTCTCAAGATTCTAGCGTCGGATATCAGCTCCAGGAAGCCGGCGGTTTATTCGGTCGCCGGTGGGAATGAGATTAACGGTCCGGTACTCGACGCCGTGCGGGCATCCATGAGTTATCCATTTGTTTTTCTTCCTGTTCGCGTGAATGAGCGGTTCGTGGTGGACGGTGGATTGTGTAGCAACTTGCCGATCTTCCTTTTTGAGGAAGAAAGGCGAGCGGACGGCTTGCCCGTCATTGCGTTCGATCTGGTTTCTCTTCCCCCCGAGAGAGCAGAAGACTATGGGATGCGCCAGTTCTGCGGAGACATGCTCGCGACTGCTCTCGAATCGGGCGATTACATGCAGCAGCGCCTGCTGCACGGCGTCTACCACGTTCCGGTAACAGTACCGTCTGACATTGGAACCCTCGACTTCTCGTTGAGTCCTCAGCAATGCGAGAGACTCTTCCTGGCGGGACATTCCGCCACCCACTCCTTCTTTGCCAACGTCGTGCCACAGTGGAGTCAAGCTAGGAACCAGGTGGAGGCGCTGCAGGCGCTGTATGCTCCAGCTACGTTGGTGGCCCCCGTGCTGTGCGCCATAGCCAGGGAGTTCGAGAGTGAGACTCAGGCACAACGCGTGCGCTGCCATGTGATGCTTCCAACGGACCACGGCACTCGAATCGTGGTCTATCAGCATGGTATGGACACAGACCCAGACAGCGATCTCGAGCTTGCCATGGACGCGGGCTGCAGCGGAAGAACCTGGTCGACTAGACTGCCCACGTTTGCCGATCTAGATGAGGCCAGGTCCAGCTTTATGAAGACTTGGAAGATGACTCAATCACAGCAGAATAAAGTGAGACAGGACCGAAAAGCGATGTTCAGTATCCCCATCTTTGATTCGCAGATTTCCCCTAACGCCATGAAAACAGGGGGCATCGATCTGATTGGGACTGGTGACGTAACTTTGATTGTGTAAAAGCGAGAGGGTGTAAGTTGGCTTTGGCCTCACAAGCTAAAGCCGTTCCTGGAAAGGAGACCTACACCCGATGGCGAAGATAATCCCAATCACGGAGCATTACCAACATTTTCTGGCGGAGATGAGAGAGAGTTTCTGGGGGGATGTGTACGGAGAGACGAAGCGGCTGTGGAAAGAGCGTTTGGAGGCGGATTCGCGGCGGGAGCGGGACCGGTATGCGGTGCGCGAAGTGTATCAGCGGCGGCGCAGCCGGCGGCAGCCCTATCGCAACGGCTACTACGAACGGGATTTCGTGACTCGGTTGGGGACGATCCGGCTGCGCGTGGCGCGCACCCGAGGGAAGAGTTTTCTGCCGCGAGGGCTGGAACCTTTTCAGCGGCGCGCCGAAGATGTGTCGATGCTGATTCGGGAGGCGTTTCTGCGCGGCATCTCGACGCGGCAAGTGGGGCGGGTGGTGGCCACGGTGACCGAAGAGGTGGTGAGCCCGCAGACGGTGTCGAAGCTGACGCGGGATCTGGACGGAGTGGTGCGCCAGTTCCACCAGGCGCGGTTGGAAGACAACTACGCGTATCTGTTTTTGGACGGAGTGAGCTTGCGGGTGCGGCGTCCGGCGGGGCGCAAGCGGGTGCAGATGCTGGTGGCCTACGGAGTGCGGCGTGACGGCACCCGCCATCTGCTGGCGTTTTTGCGGAGTCAGGGCGAGAGTCAAGCGGACTGGGAAGGGCTGCTGGAGGATATGTATCGGCGCGGGCTGGAGGGCAAGGCGCTGGGCCTGATCGTCACCGACGGCTGTCCCGGACTGGCGGCGGCGATCCGCACCGTCTATCCGCGAGTGCGGCATCAGCGCTGCTGGGCCCACAAGATGCGCAACATTCTGGAGAAAGTGAAGAAGGCCGACTACGACAACGTGAAAGCGGGAGCGCAGGCGATTTATTTGGCCGAAAGCCGCGCTCAGGCCGAAGCCGCTTTTCGCGCCTTCCGCGCCCGTTGGCGCGGGAAGTACGGTCCCATGGTGCGCCAGTTGGAGCGCGATCTGCCGGAACTGCTTTCGGCGTTCGCTTTCCCCCCGCACCTGCGTAAGAAGCTGCGCACCACCAACGTGATCGAGCGCTGCTTCGTCGAAGTGCGCCGCCGCACCCGGCCCATGGTTTGTTTTGTGAATGTAGCCAGTGTCGACCGCATCCTCTACTCCATCTTCCAGAGATTCAACCTGGAATGGAAAACCCGCACCCTCAACCTATTTACACAGGCAGCTTGACATCACCATTGGGACTCTCTCTATTGACACCAGCACCTCGTTGGAGGATACTCTATGGTTGAAGGCAAAACAGCAGTTTGTGGTTGACAAGGGCAAACAGTGGGCAGATATAATCTCTAGAATTCTCAAGTAGTGAGGTGGGTATTCATGGCCGTGCCAAGTGCGATTAGACTTCCGAGGGGCGAGACGTTCCGCCTTGTGAAAGCGGACGACGGGATGTATTCTGTGGCCAACGCCTACGAAGGCAACTATGAATACTTTGAGGATCGCCCGACCGACCGCAATCCCTTTTCGGCGGGAGAGGGCTGTCCGATAGCCCTGAAATCGGCCCATGTGGCGAAGGTAGGAGAGTAAGGTCGGGTATTGGCATCCTGTCCCCGGACCTGCCGGACCCCGGCTGGCTGCTTCAATTATTTCAATATCCTTTTTTCTCATTGCTGGCAGCCTGACGCAGGCTCAAATTTCCTACCTTGGCTTCGACCGCAACACCTACCCCGGCGACGCCAACCTCAAAGCTCTCCACCAGACTTTCTCCTACACCGGCTACTGGCTCAACAACCCTCCGGGCGAGAAAACGAACACGTGGGCCAGCCACCGCGCCGCTGTCGAATCCGCCGGCTTCGGATTCCTCGTTCTCTTCAACGGACGCCTCTACGCTGAACTGAAATCGGCTGCCAACGCAACGAAGCTAGCAAATTCCGACGCGCAAGCTGCCGCGTCTGCCGCGCGCCGCGAAGGCTTCCCGAGCGCGACCATTATCTTTCTCGATCAGGAGCAAGGCGGGCGCATGCTGCCGGAGCAGAAGGCCTACATTTACGCCTGGGCCGACGGCGTTACGGCCGCAGGATTCCGCGCCGGCATTTACTGCTCCGGTATCCCCGCGAAAGACGACGGCAACGTCGTGACAGCCGAAGACATTCGCGAGGGCGCCGGCGCAAGACAGATCGTTTACTGGGCGATCAACGACGCGTGCCCGCCCGCGCCCGGCTGCGCTTTTCCCGAGCATCCGCCCAGCCCCGCGGAAAGCGGCGTGCGCTCCGCCGAGGTCTGGCAGTTTGCGCAGTCGCCGCAGCGCAAAGATGTTGCTGCACACTGTTCGAACTACAGTCATGACGGAGAGTGTTATGCGCCGGGCATCTCCGCCGCGCAGCAATTGCATCTGGACGTGGACACAGCGACCTCGCCGGATCCTTCGCACGGCCGAGCGCGCTAAATGCGGTACGCTTGGCACCTGATTGCCTCCTGGAGGATTGAAAAGCGAAGTACGATTGCGATGGGGATGAACACTCAGTTTGATGAACACTCAGTTTGTTAAACTGTAGGCTCGCTGCGAATCCACTTCAGGAGAACTTGAAATTCATGTCTCGTACTCTCTCCGCTCTCGCTGTCGCATTGTCCCTCACGTTATCGGCTGCCGCGCAGGACACCTGGCAGCTTGATCCGCCGCACTCCTCAGCGCAGTTCGCCGTGCGCCACCTCGGGGTCTCCACTGTTCGCGGCGCGTTCACCAAGGTGAGCGGTACGGTGCTGTACGACGCGAATAATCTGGGCAAGTCTTCGATCCAGACCACCATCGAAGCCGCTTCTGTGGATACCCGCGTCGAAATGCGCGACAACGACCTGCGCAGCCCCAACTATCTGGACGTGCAAAAGTATCCCACCATCACCTTCAAGTCGAAGAAGATCGAAGCCGCCGGAACGGGCAAACTGAAGGTCACGGGCGATTTGACGATTCACGGCGTCACCAAAGAAGTGGTTCTCGACGTGGACGGGCCATCCCCGGCCATCAAGGACCCGTGGGGCAACCAGCGCATGGGCGCTTCCGCGTCCACGAAAATCAATCGCATGGATTTCGGAGTGGCAGGGGCTCCTGGGATGGTCGGCGACGATATCAACATTACGCTCGATATCGAAATGATCAAGAAGTAGACGAGGCACAGGCAAGCAGTTGGCAATTAGCAATTGGCCTGCTTGGGGTTTTAGGAACTCGCTAACTGCTATTTGCTAATTGCCAACTGCGACTATGCCCGGTGCGTTAGAATAGACGTATGTCGGATCGCACTTTCACTCTCGACGAAGCCCAGACGCTTCTTCCGGTGCTGGAGTCTCTTTTGCGCGCGGCGACCAGCGGCAAGAAACTCATGGAAGAAGTTGAAGGCGAGATGCAGGAACTCGGCCACCGCATCTTCTTGAACGGTGGCACGCACGTCAACGTCATCGCCGTCGCCCGCCGCAAGGCCGAGCGCGCCAAGGCGGAACAACGCGCCAAAGATGCCCTCTCCGAAATTGATTCCATCGGTGTACAGGTGAAAGATATTGACATCGGGCTGCTTGATTTTCCCTGCGAGGTGGAAGGGCGAACCGTTCTGCTGTGCTGGAAGATGGGTGAAAAATCCATCACGCACTGGCATGGCACGGACGAAGGATTCGCCGGCCGCAAGCTGATTGACGAACGCATTGCGCGATCGAAGAGGACGAACTAGTTCTCAGTTCTCGGTTCTCAGTAAAACCAACTCCCTCGCCGCAGGCTCGGTTTCTTCCCGTGGAATGTGTTGACAATTCCACGCCTTTGAATTTTTCTTTACTGAGAACTGAGAACTGAGAACTGAGAACTGAGAACTGGGAACTGGGAACTGGGAACTGGGAACCGAGAACTGAGAACCGGGAACTGCCACATTCCAGACAACTTCTTGGGGCAGCAACATACTCCAAGCTGCGGTGTTTAAGTAGAAGAGCCATTCGTCAGGCAAGTGCTGGTTGCGGTGTATTCCGCGCCAGATTTTTTTGAGGCAAAATTCGCCCGCTCGTGGCGCTTGCCGCTTCCACGGCAAGCCCACCGGGCCAGAGGAATCACGATGAGACTTCACCGTGCAGTTCGCTTTCTCGCGTTCGGACTTTTGCTGCTGGTTATTCCATCGGCGCTTTCTACTCCATCGGCGGCGCAAATCGGGATCGGCATTGGCATCTCGGTACGCATCGGTCCGCCTGCGTTGCCGGTTTATGAGCAGCCCATCTGCCCCGGAGCGGGCTATCTATGGACTCCAGGCTACTGGTCCTGGAGCGACGATGACGGCTACTACTGGGTGCCCGGCACCTGGGTGGTCGCTCCCGTGGGCATGTTGTGGACTCCCGGCTATTGGGGCTGGAACAACGGTCTCTACGCGTGGAATGCCGGCTATTGGGGGCCGCACATTGGATTCTATGGCGGCATTAACTATGGATTCGGCTACGGCGGCGTCGGGTTCGGCGGCGGCGAATGGCGCGGCGGCGCGTTCTTCTACAACACTGCCGTGATGCACGTGGATACGGTCAACATCACCAACGTTTACGTGAACCGGACGGTGATCGTGAATAACGAATCTCACGTTGCCTTCAACGGCGGCGAAGGCGGCGTGGCGGCGCGTCCGACTCCGCAGGAAGAAGCCTATTCGCGCGAGCCGCATACGCCTCCGGTCGCGGCGCAGGTGCAGCATGAACATGCCGCCAGCCAGAATCGGGCCTTGTTCGCGTCAACGAACCATGGCGCGCCCGCAGTCGCTGCCACGGCGCGCCCCGGCGAATTCAGCGGACGCGGCGTGGTAGCCGCCAAGGCTGCTGGAGCGCCTTATCGTGCTCCGGCAATGTCGCCCAAGGAAGCGCGGGGGTCAGGGCCGGTCGCCAACCGTCCGTTTGTTCCGCCGAACAAGGGCAATACGGCCGGGGCGGGCGGAGAGAATCGTTCCGCTAATGAGGCCCATCCTGCCGAACATCCGCAGAGCGAGTCGAAGGCGAAGCCGGCAAAGCCGCCCAAGGCTGAGCCAAAAAAGAGTCCTCCTAAGGAGGAGGAGAAACACGATAAGGGACGGTAACAAGTTGCTTGCTACGGCAGTATGGCCAGCGCTGGGTCCGGCGCTGGCCATTTTTCTTTGCAAGGGCTCCAGTCCTGCGGCGTTCTTACCCCAAGCGCGGCATTAGCAGCGCTGGTTACGGGTGTGCACGGAAGTGCAGTTACGGGCTCGGAGGGAAATCTTCTTCTGCTACAATTTTTTACAACCGGCTGGGTGCCGGAGGTCGTATCGTAGAGATGCGCTGGATGAGATTTTCAGCGCGATCACAAGGAAATGCAGACCAGCGAGTATCGGAGCCAAGCAAGCATCGAGCCAAGCAGGAGTCTCAGATAACTATGTCGTCCACGAAACACAAGCTCCGCCTCGCCGGCGCCTTCGCCGCCCTCGCAACGTTGGCCTTGGCCGTAAGCTGCACCGGCTTCTTTCAGAATCCCACAATCCAGTCCATAGCGTTGCAACCCGCCACCCCTTCGCTTGCAACGGGCGCTACCCAGCAGATGCAGGCTTGGGAGACCGACAGCGACAACAACCGCTCTTTGCTCACCAGTGGCGTTGCCTGGGAGATAACCGGCGTTACTGCCACAAACGGCGGAACAGTGATGACGATCACTCCGGGAGGCTTGGTGACCGCGACCTCTGTGGGCTCAGCTACCATACAGGCGTCAGCGCAAGGAATTACCGGTTCGACCACCGCGACCGTCGTTGAACTGACGAGTTCAATGACCATCACGCCCCTCACCTCCGAGATCACGGACAACGGCACCGACTATCAGGCCTACCTGATCAAGGACGCGGACGGGAACAATATTTCTTCCCTTGTCACCCTGACGCCCGAACAAAACAATACCGCTGTCCAGAACTTTACTTGCGGCTACGAGACTCAAGCCACTGACGGGATGCAGGACTGTACGCCCGGTTCCGGGTTAGTACCCACCGGCTCGCAGAACTTCGCCATCGTGGTCACCTACTCTGGATATACGGGCACTACGCCCGTATCCGCCACGTTGACGGTGGATGCCCCATAAGGCGGTGAGGGCCGGGTGCGCCATTTCTCGCGTTCTTTGCGGGAAGGGCTTTTGACTTTCCTGTCCAGCCCTAAACGCCGAGCAGCTGAACCTTTTCATTACTCGCGGCGGCCCGCAATTGCCGGTCCAGCGTGGCGAGCGCGATTTTCCGGCGGGAAGCGATTTCCAGGTAAGCGGCGTCGTAAACCGTAAGGCCGTGCCGCTCTGCCAGATGTAGAGCCGCGTTCCAAGCCTGCCGGTCGGCCTCAGCATCCACCTTTACGGGAAGCAGCGCAAGACTGGACAAGGCGCCGTCGCGAAAATCTGCGGCGTGGCGTCCGTGCCTGACATTCAATTGCAGAACATTCGCAATTTCCCACCGCCATAGCCCCGGAACCCATGCGCCATGGAGTCTTATATCGTCGAATAACCGCAGAAGGGCGTCGGTGGTTTCATCGGCATAGAGGTGATGTCAAGCTGCCTGTGTAAATAGGTTGAGGGTGCGGGTTTTCCATTCCAGGTTGAATCTCTGGAAGATGGAGTAGAGGATGCGGTCGACACTGGCTACATTCACAAAACAAACCATGGGCCGGGTGCGGCGGCGCACTTCGACGAAGCAGCGCTCGATCACGTTGGTGGTGCGCAGCTTCTTACGCAGGTGCGGGGGGAAAGCGAACGCCGAAAGCAGTTCCGGCAGATCGCGCTCCAACTGGCGCACCATGGGACCGTACTTCCCGCGCCAACGGGCGCGGAAGGCGCGAAAAGCGGCTTCGGCCTGAGCGCGGCTTTCGGCCAAATAAATCGCCTGCGCTCCCGCTTTCACGTTGTCGTAGTCGGCCTTCTTCACTTTCTCCAGAATGTTGCGCATCTTGTGGGCCCAGCAGCGCTGATGCCGCACTCGCGGATAGACGGTGCGGATCGCCGCCGCCAGTCCGGGACAGCCGTCGGTGACGATCAGGCCCAGCGCCTTGCCCTCCAGCCCGCGCCGATACATATCCTCCAGCAGCCCTTCCCAGTCCGCTTGACTCTCGCCCTGACTCCGCAAAAACGCCAGCAGATGGCGGGTGCCGTCACGCCGCACTCCGTAGGCCACCAGCATCTGCACCCGCTTGCGCCCCGCCGGACGCCGCACCCGCAAGCTCACTCCGTCCAAAAACAGATACGCGTAGTTGTCTTCCAACCGCGCCTGGTGGAACTGGCGCACCACTCCGTCCAGATCCCGCGTCAGCTTCGACACCGTCTGCGGGCTCACCACCTCTTCGGTCACCGTGGCCACCACCCGCCCCACTTGCCGCGTCGAGATGCCGCGCAGAAACGCCTCCCGAATCAGCATCGACACATCTTCGGCGCGCCGCTGAAAAGGTTCCAGCCCTCGCGGCAGAAAACTCTTCCCTCGGGTGCGCGCCACGCGCAGCCGGATCGTCCCCAACCGAGTCACGAAATCCCGTTCGTAGTAGCCGTTGCGATAGGGCTGCCGCCGGCTGCGCCGCCGCTGATACACTTCGCGCACCGCATACCGGTCCCGCTCCCGCCGCGAATCCGCCTCCAAACGCTCTTTCCACAGCCGCTTCGTCTCTCCGTACACATCCCCCCAGAAACTCTCTCTCATCTCCGCCAGAAAATGTTGGTAATGCTCCGTGATTGGGATTATCTTCGCCATCGGGTGTAGGTCTCCTTTCCAGGAACGGCTTTAGCTTGTGAGGCCAAAGCCAACTTACACCCTCTCGCTTTTACACAATCAAAGTTACGTCACCGGCATAGACCCAGGCGAGTGCAACCGAACTGTCAAGAAACAGGCTCATGCCCGCGGCCCCCAGACTGCCGAAACCAGACTCCCGCTGTTGAGGTCACCGACGTCCCTCGTCGCGCAGCTTCTTGATCGCTTCCCAGTCAAAGGCGGGCTGACCCGGATTTTCCCTTGCCAACTGCCGGGCGCGTTCGCGCAGACGCTCGAATGCTGCCTGCACTTGATCTTGATCCAGGTATCCCGTGTTGGGGACTAGCCGCGCTACAGGCTTGCCGTGGCGCGTAATCACGATTTCCTCTCCTTGCTCGACCCGGTCGAGCAAAGTCCCGAGCGTATTCTTGGCTTGAAAGGCGCCGATCTGCTGCGCCGGCGAGATCAAGGCGGGCTTCATACAGCTAACTTAAGCTAGCTGTATCGAAAAGAGTCAAGAACCAGAACCTCCGCGACTCCACAGCACACATGATATATTGAATACACGTATCCGAGCTATCGCCCATGGCAACTTCCATTCGACTTTCCGCGAAGGCTGAGCAGCGGCTCGATTTTCTTGCCGCCCAGACTGGCCGCACCAAGGCTTTCTACCTGCGCCAGATGATCGAGAGCGGGCTGGACGATCTGGAAGATTACTATCTCGCCGCCGATGTACTGGAGCGGGTCCGCAAGGGCGAGGAAAAGACGCATTCCAGCGCCGAGGTGAGAACCGATCTTGGCTTGGACGATTGACTACACCGAAACCGCCAAGAAACAGCTGAAGAAGCTGGATAAGCCGGCGGCGCGGCGCATTCTGGCTTTTCTGGATGACCGCGTCGCTAAGCAAGAAGATCCGCGCGCCTTAGGCAAGGCCCTGACAGGTCCACTCGGCACTCTGTGGCGCTACCGGATTGGGGACTACCGCGCGATCTGCGAGATCCAACACAAGGTAGTGACAGTTCTGGTGATTCGAATCGGCCATCGCCGGGAAGTCTATCGATGACAGAACGCCGTTCCCTCTACGACCACTCGTAAGTTGTCATTCCGCGAAGTGACAGTATCATCGTGAAGAACGGCCTTATTCACATTCGATATGGCCTACGCACTGCTCATCCTATGTCTGACATTCGCTGTATCGGCATCGCTACCGGGGGCGGGGACGCGCCTGGCCTCAACGCCGTCATTCGCGCCGCTACTAAAGCTGCCATCCTGAAGTATGGATGGAAAGTCATCGGCATCCCGGATGGCTTCGACGGGCTCATCTGGCCGGAAAAATCCTTCGAGCTGACGCAGAAGGAAGTCAGCGGCATTCTGCCGCGCGGGGGAACGATTCTGGGAACTACCAACCGCGGCGATCCCTTCCACTACAAGAAAGTCGAGAACGGCAAGGAAGTGGCGCGCGACATTTCCGGCAAGGTGATCGCCAACGCCGCGAAGCTGGGAATCGACGCCATCATTACCATCGGGGGCGACGGATCGCAGAAGATCGGCTATGAGCTTTCTCAGAAAGGAATGAAGATTGTGGGCGTGCCGAAGACGATCGACAACGACCTTTCGGCGACGCAGGTCACGTTCGGATTCGACACTGCGCTGCACACCGTCTGCGACGCCCTCGACAAGATTCATACCACCGCCGCCTCGCATCATCGCGTGATGGTGGTGGAGGTGATGGGCCGGGACTGCGGGTGGATCGCGCTTGAGGCTGGTATTGCCGGCGGCGCTCACGTCATCTTGATTCCGGAAATCCCGTTTACCCTCGGGCACGTCTGCCGGCACATCGCCGAGCGCGAAAAAGCTGGCAGGCATTTCACCATCGTGGTCGTCGCCGAAGGGGTGAAGACACCGCCCGAGATGAAAGAGAACCGCCGCGCCGGTTCGATCGGCAATCTTTTAGGCAACGCCATCGCTCACGGATCCGGTAAAGATGTGCGGGTGAGCGTGCTGGGACACATTCAGCGCGGAGGCACGCCTTCGCCCTTCGACCGCATCCTGGCGACGCGTTTCGGAGTGGCTGCGGTGGACCTGATCGCCGCCGGGGGGTTCGGCATGATGGTCGCCCTGCATGGCGACTCAATTGTCTCCGTCGATGTGGCCCATGCCATTGGCCACCTCAAGTCGGTGAATCCCAACGGAGAAGTCGTGCGCACGGCCCGCGCCATCGGCATTGGGTTCGGGGATTGAATAGCCCGGACCTTCGTTCCAAGATTATGGGCTAAGGCTTGGATTTCACAAACAGTTCGGGCGTAAGCTACGGGCGCGCGCCGAGCTTGTGGTTCTTCAGCGCGCTCGCTATCGGAGTCATGACCGGCGGCGCCGCTCCCACAAACTCGGTTATGCTGCCGTTGCCCCCATAGTTCCCCACCCAGACGTTGCCAGAGCTGTCAATGGCGATGCTGAAGGGATTGGATAAGCCACCACCGGTGTAGCCGCTCGAGGGTGAGATTTCGGTGGCGCCGTTGGAACACTTGCTTACGCTGTCGCTCAGGTTGTTTGTCGCCCAGACGCTGCCGGAGCCGTCGATAGCGACGCTCCCGCCGCCGACGGCACAGCTATTCCAGTAGTTATAGCTGGGGCCGCGGTACACGCCTAACGCGCCTAGGTTGTTCACTGCCCAAAGGTTGCCGGCGCCGTCGAAGGCGATGGCGTCGAGCGCAGCCGACACAGAGAAGGCCTCGGAGAAGCCGTCCCAGCAGCAGTAGGGCTCCACCGAGAACTCCCCCACACCGTTTTGTTGGGCGCCGCCTTCATTCGCCACAAAGACGTTGCCGGAGCCATCGATGGCGATGGCGGTAAGATTCCCCATATAAAATGGCAGGAAACAGCTAAATGGGGGCGGGACGATACAGGGAGGATCCCCTAGGTAGCCGGTGGAAGGAGAGATCGGGCTGCCATTGTTTGCGAACTCACTCACACTGCCTGAGTCATCGTTGACCACCCAGGCGTTGCCGGACGCATCGATAGCGAGAGCAAAGAGATAACTCAGCCCACCTCCTGTGTATCCCGTGGAGGGTGACACTGGGCTGCCTTTGCCTGAGAACTCGCTTAGACTGCTGCTCAGTGAGTTCGCGACCCAGACATTGCCGGAGTCGTCAATGGCGAGGGGATCAAAATTGTGGCCGGAATTTGACAGCCCTCCGCCAGTGTAGCCAGAGCTCGGTGAAATTACGCTGCCGGTGTTAGAGAACTGGCTCAAGCTGCCACTGCCGCCTATAAACCAAACGTTGCCAGAACGATCGATAGCGAGAGGAGACAGGAGAGCGAGGCCAGACTCGGATGAAGAAGCAGGAGTGTTGGCAGGATAGTTCAGGGCCACGGTCCAATCTGTAGGCGGGCCGGACAAAGTCGGCTGAAATGGTGGCGAGTACGGAGGGGAGTCCGTCGCCAGGTAATAAAGCAGACTCGCGTAGCTGCCTGGGTTCTGTGCAATCTCCAGCGCTGCGTCGATGGTGTTGGTCGGTAGGCTGCCTCCGTTGGGAGCCGCCGTCACGAACAGGAATCTGCATTCCCCCGTGTCGCCGTTAGAGTTCACACAAGGCGCCAGAACGTCCGCCAGAGTGTTCAGCTTGCTCGTGGGCGCGGTCGCTCCGGTTGGCAAGTTCGGACCCGGAGCCGTCCCGTTAGTGGTGTTTACGAGGTTGTCAACCGTCGCGAAGGCATTGGCCAAGCCTTGCGTATTAGTACTGCTCGTGCCCAGGTTGGCTCCGGCACCCGCACTCATGAATGGGGCCAGCGCCCACACCGAGGCCACGGTCGTGACTTCATTGATGACGACCTGAGTCGAAGAGGTGAGATTGCCGCACGGTCCCAGCGCGGCCATCAATGCCAGCGCTTCGTTCCTGGTGCCTTGCGGCAGACCGGGATTGCCGCCGGTGGCGACCAGGTAGACTTCGCTGGCAGCAGCGGGGCAACTGTAGTCTCCAGTGGCAATAGCGAAGCTGCCCTTGGTGCCGGTGGTCACGGCAGTGCTGAGCAGAGCCGTGGCCGCGGAACCATAGCCGGCTGCGCCTGCGGCATAGAGCTGGATAGTGGCGCCAGACACGGGCTGCTGCCCGCTGAGCACCACACCACGCAAGGCTGCCGGAGTGGGAGCGATACCGCTTCCACCGCAGCCCAAAGAAACTACGAACAGGGTGCACACCGCGAGATCGACGAGAATGGGCCGTGCCGGGGTCCACGAGAACCACCAAGGTCTGGGGTACATAGAAACACCTCCGAGCGGGCCAAACCTGAGAGTACAGCTACCAGCGTCACACGGTACTTGGCGCGCGGCAGTGATTCGGATCACTCTCGGCGAGCGATTGCCCAGTCTTGCCTTGGACCTCCAGAAGAAAAAGTAGTCCCGCCAACCACACCCTTTGTGCGTTATTGACAGCCACTCCAGACTCCTTGCCTGCCTTCTAACCGCGGGGCCCTTCTGTGATTCCAATCACCGCCCAACTCAAATCGTCCATGTCAGGATTGATACGCTGCGTTAATCTACCTCCGGAGCGCGCGTGGCCGGCATGATCGCTGCCTCGTCCAGTTCGTCCGCCTCGCACCAAAACCGCGAAGAGTTGCGCGCGGCGCGCCTTGCCATGCGCTTGTCTCTAATCGTTGGTGTGATGATGCTGCTGGGCAAGACGGCGGCCTATTTCATGACGGGATCGGCGGCGATCCTTTCCGACTTCGCCGAGTCTGTGGTGCATGTCGTCGCGGTCGCGTTCGCTGCGTTCAGCCTGCGGCTCAGTACGAAACCTGCGGCGCCCAACTTTCTCTACGGATACGAACGCATCACGTTTTTCTCGGCGGGCTTTGAAGGCGCCATGATTGTTCTGGCCGCAGTGTGGATTCTGGTGGCGACCATCGAGAAGTGGATGGCAGGATTGAAGCTGGAACACTTGGGCTCCGGCACGCTGCTTCTGCTCGCCGCCGGCATCCTCAATGCGGGATTGGGCTGGTACTTGCTTCGCGTGGGAAAGCGCAGCCATTCGCTCATCCTCGAAGCCGACGGCAAGCACGTGCTCACCGACAGTTTTACCAGCTTCGGTGTGGTGGCCGGGCTTGGCTTGGTCATGGTTACGGGATGGAAGCCGTTCGATCCGCTGATCGCGATCGCCGTTGCCGCTAACATTCTCTGGTCAGGTGGACGCCTGGCGTGGCGCTCGGCGGTAGGGTTGCTCGACTACTCCGACCCGGAAACGGGAAAGCGGATCCGCGAGAAGCTGGACGCGATTTGTAGTGAACTCGACGTGCACTACCATGGAGTGCGCTTCCGAACCACCGGTTACCGGCAAATCATCGAAGTACATCTGCTGTTTCCGCAAGCTACTCCGGTAGGAGAAGCACATCGGCTGGCGACCGCTCTGGAAGAGCGCCTCCCGCTCGAACTAGCCAGACCAGCCGAAGTAATCACGCACCTGGAATCGCTGGAAGACCACGAAGCGGTCCACTCCCAGGAACACTACACCGGACGGCCGGAGTAGCGGAATTGCTGATTTTTTGATTGTTGATTGAAAGCCCAAACTGCGAAATTAGCGGAGGAGCCAGAATTTGCCCGCTATGAGCCTGGTCAATCGGAAATCGACAATCGGCAATTGTCGTCTCTACTCTTTCATCATCGAATCAATCAGGGCGTAAAGCTGGCTGCGGTCAACGACCTCGACAAAAGGTTTGCCGGAGCGTTTGTTGCTCACAACATAAAGCGTGGGTGTGTGCTGCAGGTTGATGGACTTGCCCAGTTCCTTGTCGGCGTTCACCAGCGCCGCTAGTTTGCCATCGGGATCAACCACGAAGGGCAAATCGACTTTGTGCTCGGCCGCGAACTTCTCGGCGAAGCCACGCAGGTTCTGCGGAGTAATTTCCAGTTGGTTGGAGAAAATGTAATCGCGGAATTCGTTGCCCAGGGCCTTGGAGTGCGTGTCGAAATAACGCGCAATAATCGCCGCATCGTACGACCAGTTATGGAAGGGCAGCGGAAAGTCGTGGCGCACCACGGGAATCTTGTAGGTGCGGGCGGCTTCTTCCACCAGCGGCGCGGCGCGCCGGCAATCGGGACACTGCAGGTCCTCGAAGACCACAATGGCTACCTGTGCGCCTTTGGGCGGACGCAAGGCGGGACTCACCGGCTGCTGCGCCGCTGCGCAGGTGGAAACAGCGAACAGCAATCCCCCAAGCAGAAATAGAGAGGCTGGCCGATTTTTGAATATATTTTTCATGGCTCGTTTCGTCGTAGAAATTTATCGGGTGCCGCTTACAGATCCACGGTCCCACGCCTTGTCTTCATGGTACCCGAAGCGGCGGCGTCCTGGAAGGTTCGGCTGAGCACGCTCCGGTTCGCGAAGGTGCATTCGGCGTAAACCTTCGTGCGCGGAAGGCGAAGCGACAACGCGTTATAGTGGAAAGTGCGCTTGTTTGAAGAATGCGTCGCGACCATCGTGAAACCCTCCTCTCCATTTTATTCGGCGAATCTTTATTCGCCGGATCTTTATTCGACGAATCCAGCGAATCTCTGTAGCCGGATCCTGTTTTTCGCGATGGCCGCCGTTTTCCTGCTCGGCTTTTCCGCCTGCAATCGCGGGCGGCACCGCGTGCTGGAAGTGAACTACGTCTCGGCGGTGCAGGCCACGCTGCGCGATCAGGTAGCCACCATGTACAACCGGGTCGGCACCGTGAAGAACGGAGAGAGAGTGGAAGTGCTGGAGCACGAGAAGCGTTTTGCCCGCGTGCGTACCGCGGGCGGCATCGAGGGCTGGATCGAGCAGCGCTACCTGGTGGACCAGCAAACCTACGACGCTCTCGAGAAGCTGACGAAGGATAACCTGAGCGATCCCGTGCAAGCGCCCGGTGTGCTGCGCAACGACACGAACCTGCACCTCACGCCGGGCCGTGAAACCGAGCATCTGTATCAGCTCACGACGGGAGCCAAGGTTTCCGTGTTGAAACGTGCGACGGTGGAGAAGCAGCCGGGAGCTGCGGTGCAGCCGAAAGCGGGCGGGAAAGAGCCCGGCCTGGTATTGGAAGACTGGTGGCTGGTGCGCGACGCGGAGAACCGCGTGGGCTGGGTGCTGGCGCGCATGGTGGATATCGACGTCCCGCTCGAGATCGCGCAGTATGCCGAAGGGCAGCGCTTTGTCGCCTTCTTCGCGCTGAACCAGGTGCGGGACCCGGGCAAAGAGGGCGCAGACAAAAGCGTTGCGCAATATCTATGCGCGATGACCGAACCGCACGACGGACTGCCCTACGACTACGACCAGATCCGCGTATTTACCTGGAACGTCAGAAAGCGCCGCTACGAAACTGCCTACCACGAGCGCGCCCTCAACGGTGTCCTGCCGGTGGCGGTGACGAGTGAGAATTTCGATAAGGAAGGCACGTTGCCGGTTTTCATTCTTCATGTGAAAGACGACAGCGGCAACGTCAGCGAGCGCAAGTACAAGATGAACACGCCGATCGTGCGGAGGGTGCTGGCGCCCGGGGAGCAGAAGGAAACGCCGAAGCGGCGGCGGCGCTAGCTGCTCTCCGCCAGGGCAAATATATCGTTGCCTAATTCCTCTTGACATTCGCTTTATATTCGCCAACAATAGCCGCATGGCGATCACACGCAGGCAGCGCGAAGTCTATGACTTCATCTCCCGCTTTGTGGCGGAGCATGGCTACTCTCCGTCGTTCGATGAGATCGGAACCGGCCTCAACCTGAGTTCGCTGGCTACCGTACACAAGCACATCACCAATCTCGAAAAAAAGGGACTGCTCACCCGCGACTACAACCGCAGCCGCTCCATCGACCTGCTGCCGCCCAAGGGACGCCTCAAGCAGGCCATGAGCGTGAACACCGGGCTGGTGCTGCCGCTGCTGGGGCGCATCGCCGCTGGCCAGCCGATTGAGGCGGTGCAGAACAATGAGACCATCTCGCTCGCCGACTTCGTGCGCTCGAAAGAAGTGTTCGTGCTCGAAGTGCGCGGCGACTCCATGCAGGATGAGGCCATCCTCGACGGCGACTACGTGCTAGTGGAGAAGTTGAAGACGGCGCACAACGGCGACATCGTGGTCGCGCTGGTTGATTCCAACGACGCCACGCTGAAGCGCTTTTACCGGGAAGGCGACAACATCCGCCTGCAGCCTTCCAATGTGACGATGAAGCCGATCATCGTCCCGGCGGCGTCGGTGGAAGTGCAGGGGCGGGTGATTGGAGTGCTGAGGAAGTACTAGGGGGCTTCCGGCTCCCGGCTTCGGGCTTTCAATCAGTAGAGATGGAAATCTACTTCGACTGCGATTTCCACATCGACAGGCTCACCGTCCTTTGTGCCGGGATTGAACTGCCACGTCGCGACTGTCTCCACAGCCTTCCGGTCAAGTCCGCAACCCAAGGGGGATACGATCCGAATGTTGCGGACGCCGCCAGTTTTGTCCGCGACTAGCATCAGGGTAATGGTGCCGTGGTATTTAGCCCGGCGCGCCTCTTCCGAGAACTCTGGCTCCGGGGTGTAGATGGGTTTGGGCCGGGTTACGCCGCCCTGGCCAGCATGAAGGATTTCCCCGCCCTCACCTTCACCCGCCGCCTCCGCAAGTTCCGGCTTTTGTTCTGGCAGATAAGCTACGCCGGGAATGGCGAGAAACTCCGCCGAGAAATGGCAGCCGGTGTACTTTTGCGAATCCTTCCCGGTCAGCCCAGCAAGCACACACGGCTTCCAGTAGGCAGGGACGAGTTCGGCAAAGAGGTCCTGAGATGTGAGAAATATTTTGGCGAACAAGGCATCGGCGTTATCGGCGGTGACTTCGGTGGGACCGAGATCGGCCTCGATGCGTAGCGTCCTAGTTTCCTTATTGTCGTTCTTTTCCTTGCGGTCTTGCACATCGGAAAAGCCGCTATCGCGGACCCACCCCATGTGCAGACGCTTTGCCTGGATGGTCAGGCGATGGTTTGACAGCTTCACGTCATCGACCCGCACGACTCCGTCAACGGTCCAATCTCCAGGAACCGCACTCTTCAGAAGCTGGCCGGACGCGTCGTAGCGCACAGATTCGCCGGCGTAGAAATTGCGGAGTACCAATGTCCTGCCTTTGTAGTGATCCCTGAGATGCTGCTCCAGTTCGCTGGCCGCGTGCAGGTGGAGCGGAACAACGGCGACCGCAAGACTCAGCATCGCAACGGCGTGAAGAAGCCTCCAGGTTGGCTGGGTGCCGCGCATGGCCGTGAATTGTAGCGCAATCGCGTCGCTAAGAACAGCAACGCCCGGGATCAATCCCGGGCGCCTTGGCTGCAAGCTGAGAGCTGAGAGCCGCCTCAGCCGATGTGCCGATCAATCGCCTGCGCGATGGCATCCTTCGGACGATATCCGACGAGTTGTTCAACCACCTGCCCACCCTTGAAGACCAGCAGCGTGGGGATGCCGGTAACTTTGTAGCGCATGGGAGTGGAGCTGTTGGAGTCAACGTCCATTTTGCCGACTTTGACCTTGCCCTGATACTCCTTGGCCAACTCTTCCACGATGGGAGCGATCGCGCGGCAGGGGCCGCACCACGTCGCCCAGAAGTCCACCAGCACGGGCGTATCCGATTTCAAAACATCCTGGTCGAAGTTCGCATCGGTGACTTCGACGATTCCATTGCCTGCCATAAAAGTCGCTCCTCGTTGTAACGTCGCGTTGTCGGCGGACGCTCCATGTTTCGGAAACAACGAGCGGTCGTAGCCAGGCCCGGCGATCTATGATTGCTTCCCCCGACTGGGGGCTACCCACTATCGTACCACTGACTTTGATGCGTGGACTGGTTTGGAAGTCGCAGGGGGTGAGAAGCAGCGATTACTCCATTAGAAGATGAACTTCACCGCAGCCTGCATTAGCCTGGGAGGGGCTGCACTGACCACCTCTCCGAAAGACGAGCTGTTGATGTTGCCGTTCACCGAAGCCGGCCCGTAAAACTGGGCGTGGTTGAAGACGTTGAATCCCTCGAAGCGAAATTGAAGAGACTTGGACTCGCTGAGAGGCATGCTCTTCAGCAGGGCCATATCGTAGTTGTCGATACCCGGGCCGTAAAAGAAGCGGCGCTTGGCGTTGCCCGGCTGTCCCAGAGGCTGGAGACTGAAAAGGCTGGTATTGAAATAGGGCTGGCCGTTGCGAGGATTGTGATTTAGCTGGAGCGCACCCGGGGTGTACTGCGGTTCGTCGACGCCATAGTTGTTTACGCCGTTCGGTTCGGTTCCCAGCAGGGAATTGTCGCCGTAGTTGTAGAGCGTGACCGGAAAACCGGTACTGAAGCGAGTGATCCCGGAAACCGCCCAGCCATCAGCCCAGCGGTTGGAAACGCCGAGAAGACGAGCGATGGGGAGTTGGTAGTTGTAGCTCACCACAAAGTTCTGCTTCACATCGAAGGCGGAAAGAGCCTTGCTCAGCGCGGGATTGAGCGGGTTGATCTCTTCTCCAAGATTCGAAGCCTGGTCGAGCGACTTGCTGTAGGTGTAACCGCCAAGAATCTCCAGGTGGCGGCTGGTATGGCGCAGAGTGACTTCGAGTGCGTTGTAGTTGGAATTGCCGACCGTGGCCTGATAGGTAACGCTGCCAAAGTTTGAGCCGAGCGGGCCGCGGGTTCCGTCGATCGTCTGGCCCGAAACTGTCTTGTAGATGTTGCCTTCCAGGAACGGCCCGCAAGGGGTTTGTCCGGAAGCCAGGTTCGCCGGATTCGTCAACTGCAAACACAGCGCGGGATTACCGGGATTCGCTTCCACGAGCGCGAGCAGACGATGTCCCTGGGTGCCCACGTAACTGGCGCTGAGCACGGTGTTGGGTGAGAGTTGGCGCTCCAGAGAGAACATGTACTCCTCGGTGTAGGGAATGCGATTGGTGGTGGGATACGCCGGGAGACCGCTGATGGGCTCGTACTGCGACCAATCGATGTTGGGGTCGGGATGGCTCGCCGAGGAGTTGAGCGGCGCCAGTTGTACCGGGAAGTACTGGCTGCCCTGACCGGTGGAAGCCGAGAGGAACGGCGTGGCAAACAGCGGCGGAGTGGGACTGGTATAGGTGGTGCCGTAAGGCGCGTTTGCGCTGAGCACTCCGATGGTCAGCGCTTCGATGGCGGTGTAAAACGTGCCGAAGCCGGCGCGCAGGCTGGTTTGGCCCGGACCTCCAAGGATCTTGCCGAGAAAAGAATCCGCACCGGCGCTGGGCGAGTAGACCAGGCCAATGCGCGGCGCAAAATCTTTGTTGCCCGGCGGCGCCAGGGTGCGGGGAACCCCGGGATCGGTGGGGAAGAGAATTCCGGCGGGCGCGGTGGGAAAAACCACGGATTGCTGGCCCGGCTCCAAGGTCGCCACTTGGTTGTATTTTTCATACCAAGGCTCGATCCGGTCCCAGCGCAAACCATAATTGAGTGTGAGGTTCGGCCGCAGCCGCCAACTGTCCTGGGCGTAGAGACCAAGATATTTATTGCGCCCGTAAAAGGGTTGGAGCTGGCTCTGGTTGTATTGGGTGGGAGCGCCGAGCAGGAAGTCGGCGAAATCCGATCCGGTCTGGCTGCCGAAGAACAGGAAACTGCCGTTGAACTGAGCAATGGCATGAGTATTGACCTGATCGAAATGAAATTCGCCGCCGATTTTGATAGTGTGGGTGCCCGCGACTTTCGAAAAATTGTCGAGCCACTGGTAGGTGTTGTTGGTCTGCATGAGCTCGTTGGTATTGGTTCCGATGGAGTAGTTGGTGAAAACGAGGTTTTCCACGCCCTCGGCTTGCGGCGAGAGCGGCACGATGCCTGCCTCGGGCCGGGCTCGAATCCCTGAGATGCCAGGCTGACACCGAGTCCACCCTGCGGACGGCCGAGGTCATTCGAATCGCGCAGATAACTGAAGCGGAATTCGTTGACGGCGGTGGTGCTCAGAGTCTTAGTGTTGCCCAGGTTCAGCAACTGGGCCCGGCCCAGATTCAAGGCGTTGAAGCCGGGAACATTCGCTCCACCCTGAGCCGTGGGATAAGGGTTGTCCTGAGTAAAGTTGTCGAGGAAATAATAGGCCGAGATCAGACCCCAATGCGTGTTGGCATCGAGGCGGAGTGCGCCTTTGTCGTCATTGAGAGTCTGGTTATAAGCGGAAGTGGAGAAAACATTGCCGGGCTGATTCGGCGCGGGAATATATTGCAGTAAATGCTGGGCGGGAGCGGACCACTTCTTGATGGGGATTTGCAGCGTGGGAAGAACGCAAGCCGTGGTGCTTGTCGCGGAATAGTTCGTGTTCGTGCAGCCAGGAAAATAATAGGCCTCACCCGTCGAGACCGGATAACCGAGATTCTGAGAAAGAGTGCTGGCGAAAGCAGCGCCGCTGACCGGCATAATCAGCAAATTGGCCAGGTCCGATAAATTGCCAGACCGGTCCCCGTTGGAGGGCACGGGAATCAACCCGGTGTCCACGCCCTGGGTCTGGCGCGTGCCTTGATAGTCGGAATAGAAGAAAATCCTGTTTCGCGTGACGGGGCCGCCGAGCGTGCCGCCGAACTGATTCTGGTCAAAGGATCCGCGCGCGGGAGAAAAGTAATTGCGCGCATCGAGATTCGTGTTGCGCAGAAATTCAAAGACATCGCCGTGGAACACGTTGCTGCCGGACTTGGTGATGACGTTGATCTGGCCGCCACTGTATTCGCCATATTCGGCGTCGAAATTGTTGGTGAGAATCCTGAACTCGGCGATGGAGTCGAGATTGGGAATAATAGCGGTGCCCATGTTGACGTCTTCCTCCACGTCACTGCCATTCACCATGAAGCTGTTGGCGAATTCTCGCTGGCCGTTGATGGAAATGGTGCCGGGATTCAAGTCTCCCGAGGGCGAGAAGGCGCTGGCACCGACATCCTGAACGGAACTGGTGGTGATCGACGTGGCGGGAGCCACGCCGGATTGAAGCGCAAGCAGATCGGTATAGCTGCGGCCATTCAGAGGAACGCCGGTCATGGTGGAACCGCTAATCACCTCGCCCATCTGGGAACTGGAAGTTTCGACGTGGGACGCGTTGTCGCTGACCGTGATCGCATCGCTTCTTAGGCCCACTTGCAGCACAACATCGAGGAGAAGCGCGCTGTTGGCGTCGAGCGCAATTCCAGTGCGGCGGTAGGGTTTGAATCCGGGGTGGTTCACGTCGAGAACATAGTCGCCGACGGGGAGGACGGGGAAAGTATAGGTGCCTCGGCCATCGGTAGTGGAGGATTGCCGGACACCCGTGCTGATGTTGACCAAAGTGACGGACGCCCTGGCAATCGCCGCACCCGACGGGTCTTTGATCGTGCCGGAAATGCTGCCGCCCACGCCGGCGAAGGCTGCGCCCAGCAGACAAAGGGATAGGCATAGACAGCGCAGCGATGTTTTGGAGAAGCTTCGCATGGTAGTTACGAATCGCGTCCCATGGACGGCGCTGCAGGTTCCGCTTCAGTTGCCATCGAGTCGCATCTACAGTTATGATTAAACCTCGATTATCGAAAACCGCGACGGTCGAGGGCTTATCGGATCTTGCGGCTAGTTGCAACGGAGTCGCATCTGACATGCACCCGTTGATATTGACGGATGTTCGGGTGCTCCGTCAAGAACTGTCGGAGAGAATTCGTCGCAGCCCGTTTGCGACCAGTTGCGACAGTCGAGGAGCGGGAATCATGCCATTACCCCAAACCGAAATGCCGGGCCGGTTGCAGGCCCATTTTGCGGAACGCGGAATCCGGATGACGCAGCAGCGGCGGGCGATTCTGCGCGTGATGGAGACTGCGACCAAACATCTGGATGCGGCGCAACTCTTGCGCAAGGCCCAGAAGCTGGATGCCAGCGTGGATCGCAGCACCGTGTACCGGACGCTGCAACTGCTGAAGCGGCATGGACTGATTGACGAACTCGACCTGCTGCACATCCACGGCGAGGGTCACTACTACGAGCGCAAGCTGAACCGCGACCATATCCACATGGCGTGTTTGCGCTGCGGCAAGATCATGGAATTCGTCAGCGATATTTTCGAGAAGCTAAAGGGGCAAGTGGAGAAAGATTGCCGCTTCCGGATCGTGGTGTCGCGATTGGAAATCGGCGGATACTGCGCGGCGTGTTCGAAGTAGAGGGTTGAGATAGAGGGGAAATTCGGAAAAGATGCCGGGCTTTGCCCGGCGGATAGCCCTTTCGACTCAGCTAAGGGCAGCGAGAGGGCTGTCCCCAGACAAAAAAAGCGCCTCGGACTTTTCAGTCCAAGACGCCTCGGCAGCCCTCCCCCGGAACTGCCAAACCACTCCTGGATAGTAGGATTAGAGATTTTTTTTGTAAACGTCACTTTGGTAATCGGGTTTGACCGGTGATGAAATGGCACCAAATCGGTGGGCTCGTTCGTGGAGCGGAAGAGGAGAAGCCTTTAACCGCAAAAGGCGCCAAGGGCTCGCTAAGGACGCAAAGAACGTCGTGTGTTTTCAGCGGGAACCTAGTTTCGGGCCCGCCACAACCGGCAACGGGAATTACGGCTGCTTCTGCCAGGTTTGGCCGGCGTCGGAGGTGGTCCAGAACTCGCCGGTCGAGGTTTCAATTTCTCCGTGTTGCGGGTCGGCGAACTGGATGCTGGTAATGTCCCCGGTAAGCATCGTGCCAGCTTGGGAGGGGGCTACGCGGATCCAGCGATTACCTCCATCCGCGGTGTGATATAGCGTGCCAGCGGAACCGCCGGCCCAGACTTCGAGTCCACTGGCCGCCACGGCGCGGAATACCGGACTGAGATTCGGCGGGGCAGCGGCCTTCTGAAGCTGCTTGTCTTCATTTTTTCCCGTCCTGCCTTGATCGGTACTAGCCATGCTCTCCGCGGCAATGCGGCCGCCGACGAAGGCGGGGTTCAACGTCGGGTTTACATTCTCCCAGGTGTTTCCTCCGTCGAAGGAACGCTGTAGGGCGCCGGCGGGAGTGATGGTCCAGCGCGGTGACGAGCGGAGCATAAGAGCTGGCGAGGCTTGCAGAGGCAAGCTGGGAGGCGCAAGCGACGGTGTGGAAGCGGAATTGGCCGGAGCTTGTGCGGACACGGGATCTTTGGCTTTGACCACGTCTCGATTGACGCCGTTCCGGCCTTGCAACGGCAAATCGTTTTGATTCTGCGCGAACTGGTTCTGGCCTACTGCGGTGGATTCAGTTGTGATTGAACCAGCAGCCGCTTGCACTGCAACCGTTTCTGAAGCACGTCCAACCACAACCTGCTGGCGGGTTTCGGGAGTTGGATTCTGCGCTTGAATAGGCGGATTTTGCGAAGCTTTTGCGAAAGCGTCGCGGTTAGGCGAAACTTCGCCCCCAGAGCCGGCGCCGATCCCACCGCCAGAGCCGCTTGCAGCGCCAGCAACCACACCGCCGTGGATCGCGCCACCGTACTGTGCGGGGCCTGGCGGTTGAGCTACGCGGCCGGCTTGGGGAGCAACCTTGTACGCGGTCAACATCTTGGAAGCGGGCTCGGCCAATGCCTTTTTTCGCGTCTCGGTTTGGGGAACGGCCGCTTGAGCGGAAGGCGGTTGACTAAACGCTGGAGGGGTTGGGGCGGCATCCCGTTGCATGCGATTTGAAGCCACGGTCTTTTCCTGGGTGCGATGCGAGTATTGCCAAACTCCGACCGAGGTGACGGCCAGGATCCCCACAGCCAAGGCTCCCCAACGAAGCACGGGTAAGCTGAGCCAGCCAATTCGAGCGCCCGTGGCCAAAACACGCGAGGCAACGATCTCGGTCGCGGGTAAGGCCAGCGCAACCACATCTCTGCAATCGCCACAGTGCGCAAGGTGCTCCATCACGAGGACGCGCTCGCGGCCGGCCAGCGATTGCTCGGCGAACGCGGTGAGAAGATCCGCATCGGGATGCGATTCGGCGGCCGCCGTGGCTTGCTGCAGCCGCTGGAGCACGTATTTGGGGATATTCCGCATTTCAGTTTCTGGTTTCCAGTTTCTGGCTTCCAGTTCGCGCCTTCTGGCCCTCGCCTTCAGAGAACGCTGGCGGGGACGATTCTTGCGCCAAACTGCGGCGAATGTCCAGTCGCAGGTCGCGGACGTCCACCTCCAGGGCCTCTTCGGCCTGGCGGCGGCCCATGCCCTGCTGGACCATGTTAGCCAGGATTTTCTTGCGCAAGGACCTGGCCAGCTTATCCACTTTGCGGCTGATGGTGGATTCGTGCACGCCCAACATGCGGGCGATTTCGGCCAGCGTCCGGCCATCCAGAAAATAGGCCGCCAGCACCATTCGTTCTTCGCTGGAAAGCGCCGCCAGAGCCGCGTCGGTAGCGAATTCCAGGCGCGAGTCCACGGTCGGAGCCAGCTCCGGCTCGGGTGCCGCGAACTGCGCGCCTTCTTCCCCTTCTTCGTCGAGGCTGACCAGGCGCCGGGTGCGGCGGTAGCGGTTCACGAACTCCTGCGCCAGCACGGTGCGAAGCCAGCCCTCGAGCGATCCGCGCCCGGTAAAAGAGGCCAGCTTCGAAACACGCTCGCCGGCGCGCGTGGTGGTGCCGTAGAGCTCCGCATAGAGCGTGTCGGCGAGATCGCGGGCGGCGGACTCCTCGCGGGCAATGCGCAGGGCCGATTGATAAAGCTTTTCGCGGTAGCGCGTGAGGAAAATCTCCCACGCCGGGTTGTGGCCCGCGGCACAGGCTCTGGCCAGTGCTAGTTCGTTGACGCGCAGGGTCAGAAGGAAAGTGCGCGCCTCAGCTTGACTCGTGCCGGCGGAAAGATAATTCGCTGCCACGTCACAAAGAATGGCGGCGAGGGATTCGGGAGCGAGGCCGATTTTTTCGCATCCGCTTTTCGCCTGCAGCTCTGCCAGCAGCTCGGAAACTGCCGATTGGACTGAGGCGGATATCGGTTTCGTGGCGCGCATGTAGAAGAAAAGAGATTACGACGAGCACGGCCTTCGATACCACTAATTCCTTAGACGCTTGCAAGGTTAATTTTGGCCGCAAGGCCCGGTCTTTATTTCGTTCTTGTTGAGAGTCGCGATGGGCGGTGCACCCGTGGAGCTGGCACCACAGCCTCCTGGGACCGGGCGCACCGTCCGGCGGGGGAGGAGAGCTATGCGTCCGAGATTCTTTGCGGCAGTGGTGGGGTTGGTCATCGGGGCCGGGATGGTCTGTCTGGACTTGCGGCCGGTTCAGGCTGGGGAACAGATTCCCGCCTCCGGCTACAAGGTGCTGGAGCCGATCCGGCATGGGAGTCTGACGGTATTTCCCGTGGTCGCTCCCAAGTCTTATGCCACCAGCGAGTTTCTTACGCTGGATGAAGGGTTGCGATCGGGTGACGTAGTGGTGACCGAGTACGGAAATTTACGCGGGCTGGTGCGGCGGCACAGCACGCCGGCGTTGCAGCATGAAAACGCCGAGGTGAACCGGCTGGTGCTGATCAACAACTCGAATCGTCCGCTCTTGCTGCTGGCCGGCGAGATTGTTGCCGGAGGCAAACAGGACCGCGTGATCGGCAAGGATCGCATTGTTCCCGCCGAAAGCGATCCCGTTGATCTTAGCGTGTTCTGCGTGGAGCCGGGGCGATGGGTCGCGACCAGCGATCATTTCGGCGCGTCAGGAACGACGTATGCGTCGGGAAGCGGCGGGGGCGTCGGTAGTGGCAGCGGCGCGTCCGGTGGAACGCTGATGGCTCAACCTTCCGTGCGCGCGAAAGCGATGGGCGACAAGGATCAGAATGAGGTCTGGGCGGAAGTGAGGAAGCAGCAACGGTCAATGGCGACCGAGGTAGTGGCGGGAGCCGCGCCCGCGCCGGCCAGCGCCGACGAGATCCGCTCCACAAGCTCGTATGCCCGCGTGATGGAGAATAAGGATGTGAAAGAAAAAGTCGACGAGGTTGCCAAGCCCATCGAACAGAACTATCAGAGCCTGATCAAGCAACTGCGGGATCGTAAGGCAGTCGGGGTGGTGGTGGCGGTGAGCGGGCACATCATATGGGCCGACATTTTCGCCAGCACCGAGTTGCTGGAAAAATACTGGCCGAAGCTGGTGCGGTCGTATGCCTCCGAAGCTGTGGTGACGCGCGCCAAGGGTGCCGAGGCAAGCCTGGCGCAGGCGGAAGCGTTTCTTGGAGATATGGAAGGACGCAGGGAAACGATCGAGAGTGAACCTGGAATCTACCGTCACACGGAAATCAACGGCGACGGATTCAAGGCGTTCGCGCTGACGTCTCTGCTGCCAAAGACTGGTTTTGATGTGCACGTGGCGAAGATGGCAGAGTGAGAAAAGCAGTGGCTGGGGGTTAGGGGCTAGGGACCAGTGGGTTTTTGGACCCCTGACCCCTAGCCCCTGACCCCTAGCCCCTGCTTCACTGGTCACTGACCACTGAAGTTTGATACCAATTCCGCCAGGCGGCGGAGTTGTTGGGCAGGCGTTGTTGGGTAATGTCGCCCAGCGCCTGGAAGGCCCAGCCATGGGTTTGAGCGTCGAGTGCGGGATCGTTGGAGTAGTTGATGAGTTGGGGCACGGCGATGAGCCGCTGGTCGTGGCTTAACATGCCGGACCCCGCCAGGCTGCAGGCGGCGCGCTCGCGAACCATCGGGGAGGGATCATCGTGCATCGCTTGAAGAAGAGGCGCAATGGTTGAGGTGGTTCCTACCAAGGCCAAACCCTCGATTGCCCAACGGCGCGCGTCCTCGGAGCTGTTGCCCAAAGCAGATCTGCCAAAGGAAGAGCTGTCCGAGCCGCGGTCAGTGCCTTTCAGGTGAGCGGCCAACACCCGGACGACGCGATCCGTCTCGATCCCGCGGTTGGCCAGCAATCCCAGATTCCACAGCGCCCAAATCTTTCTCGCGTGATTGGGGGAGTCGGCCTGCCGTACGAGTGCGTCCACGGTGGACTGGTTCTTGGTGAGTCCGTAGGCCACGAGTTGCACCTCGATGGCGGAGTCTCGCACGCTTCTGTCGCTGGAGTTGAGGGCGGCGGTGATGAGCTGGCCAAGTTGTGAATCCCACGTGAGCTTTCCACGCCAGCCCTCGACGCGCGATTCGATCTGGCTGGCCGCTCCAGCGGAGCGGGCGATGGCGCGTTCGAGCAGAATCTCGGCTTGTTCCTGCGGCTTCTGACTATCCAGATCGCGATCGGACGGCAGCGCGACGGAGATATCGGGATTCTTACGCAGCGAGAACATACTGGAGAATTTTTCTCGAACCGCGCCCATGCCTCCGCCGCTGGAGGCCAGCAGCGCGACTGCGATGCCCACGATCATGGCCCCTGCGTGAAGCAAACGCAGGGTTGAGAGCGGCTTCCGGCCAGCATTTGACCGGCAGCGGTCGCCGGCGCAACGTCCGAGCCTGCATCAAGAGTACCGTAATCCGGAGTTGGCTGTAGGCGCGGGTCCATGGCATGCCGGCCATCTCCGTCTTGCGCCTGCAAGCTCAATCCGAAAACATCCATACTGCAAAGTCTAAAGACGGGCCGGAATAGGGTAAAGTTACTTCAGGACCCCGCCCCACTGTGGTTCGATGCATTCGCGGCCACCCGTGGCCGGCGATTGGATCGGAAAAAACTCCGCGGGCCCAGAAAGTGACGGAGGAAGAATGTCTGCCAAAAGAAATTCCATGCGCTGTTGGTTGCCGGCTGCACTCGTTCTAATGATGATAATGATCGCCGCTGCGGCCCTGGCTGCGGCTGGCCCGGGATACAAAGTGGTGAACACATATAAAGTCGGAGGCGAGGGTGGGTGGGATTATTTGACCGCGGATGCGGCGGCGCGCCGTCTTTATATTTCGCGAGCTACGCACGTTATCGTGCTCGATCTGGATTCCGGCAAGGGCGTTGGCGACATTGCGGATACGCCGGGAGTACATGGCATCGCACTCGCGCCGGAGCTGGGGCGCGGTTTCACCAGTAACGGCCGCGAGGGCACAGTGACCATTTTTGACCTGAAAACGCTGGCGACCAGCGGCAAAGTGAAGGTGGGGGAAAATCCGGACGCCATTCTTTACGACCCGGCGACCAAGCGGGTGTTCACCTTTAACGGACGAAGCCAGGACGCTACGGCGATCGATGCGGCCACGGGCACGGTGCTGGGCACGATTAAACTAGATGGCAAGCCCGAATTCTCGGCCAGCGACGGCAAAGGCGGAGTGTTCGTCAACATTGAAGACAAGAGCGAGTTGGTGGCGATTGATCCGGCGAAACTTGCAGTCAAGTCGACGTGGCCGCTGGCACCCTGCGAATCGCCCACAGGATTGTCGATGGACCGCAAGAACCGCCGCCTGTTTGTGGGCTGCGATAACAAGATGATGGCCGTGGTCAATGCGGATACGGGCAAAGTTGTGGGCACGCCGGCGATCGGTGACGGCGTGGACGCAACCGCCTTCGACGAAGAAACCGGGCTGGCTTTCGCTTCCTGCGGTGAAGGTATCCTGACTGTGATTCGTGAAGAGTCGCCGGAGAAATTCAGCGTAGCGGAAAATGTTCCGACGCAGCCGGGAGCGCGCACCCTGGCGCTCGATTCCAAGACGCACAATGTGTTCGTGGTGACGGCGAAATTCGGTCCGCCTCCGGCGGCCACGGCGGATAACCCGCATCCCCGGCGGACCATCTTGCCCGACAGCTTTGTGGCTCTCGTTGTCGGAAGATGAGGCGCAGTCTCTGTCCCGGCTGGGGGCGGGGGCTGGTGCGGACTTACAGCAGGCTTGCCGGGATCACGCCGTTCTTGAACATTTCAAACCACATCTGCATGTCGGCTTCGCTGTAGATTCCTAACTCGCGGATTACCTCGCGCGCGAATTCCACGCTCCCCAGTCCGCTGGCCGTGATGATCTTGTGATCCGTCACCGCTAATTCATCCACGTAGAAACGCTCATCCTGGTACGCCGGAACCATTTTCTTCAAATAGCTTTTCGCGTTGCTGGTGTGGCGAACCCCGGCGGTCAGCCCGGCGCGGGCGATTTCCAGCGTCGCTCCGCACAGCGCTCCGGTCAGGACGTTCTCCGCATGGAGCCGCCGGAGAAACTCATCCAGCTTCCGATCCGGCCCTTCCTCCCAGCGGTTTCCCCCCGGAACTATGAAAATCGCGGTTTCGCGCGGCACGATTTCATCTTCATCAATCGTGACATCGGGCACCACCCGCAGCCCTCCCATCGTCACCACGGCCTCGCGCGAATGTCCCGCCGTCAGCACGTCGTACTTGCCGGATTTCCGGATCTCGCACAAAGCCAGCGCCGGCTCCCAATCCGCCAGCCCGTCAAACACAAAGAGATACGCCTTCGGCTTCATGCTCGGCATTCCCGTGGTCCAATCGTCCGGAAGGTGGAGCGCACCCAGCAAGGATACATTTCGAAACGCTTGCGCGAAACCTGTCTCTTTTTAGGGAACCATGCCGAACGATGGTAGTGGGCAGTTTTGAATTATTTTGCCTGATTCAGTCTTTGCCGGAGGGTCTCTACGATCAGGCCGACCAACGCATACGTAGCGGCATTCGCAAGAAGAACCCAATAAAGACGAATCGGATAAGAACTAAGAAGCGCAATTGGGCAGGTTAACCGGACGAGAATCATAATCGGGTCGGCAGAGGTCATCGCTGGAGGCGTGGTTGCGAGGGCATAAAATGCCCAGCAGCCCGCTACGAGAAAGCCCGCACTTGCCCACATACCAATCCGGTATTTCATGCGGCCACCCCTGCTGTTCTCTGGTTCAAATGGTCTCACCAATTCTTCCAAACTCCAAACGTGATCTGCGGACCAGCGGTGATGTCAAGCTGCCTGTGTAAATAGGTTGAGGGTGCGGGTTTTCCATTCCAGGTTGAATCTCTGGAAGATGGAGTAGAGGATGCGGTCGACACTGGCTACATTCACAAAACAAACCATGGGCCGGGTGCGGCGGCGCACTTCGACGAAGCAGCGCTCGATCACGTTGGTGGTGCGCAGCTTCTTACGCAGGTGCGGGGGGAAAGCGAACGCCGAAAGCAGTTCCGGCAGATCGCGCTCCAACTGGCGCACCATGGGACCGTACTTCCCGCGCCAACGGGCGCGGAAGGCGCGAAAAGCGGCTTCGGCCTGAGCGCGGCTTTCGGCCAAATAAATCGCCTGCGCTCCCGCTTTCACGTTGTCGTAGTCGGCCTTCTTCACTTTCTCCAGAATGTTGCGCATCTTGTGGGCCCAGCAGCGCTGATGCCGCACTCGCGGATAGACGGTGCGGATCGCCGCCGCCAGTCCGGGACAGCCGTCGGTGACGATCAGGCCCAGCGCCTTGCCCTCCAGCCCGCGCCGATACATATCCTCCAGCAGCCCTTCCCAGTCCGCTTGACTCTCGCCCTGACTCCGCAAAAACGCCAGCAGATGGCGGGTGCCGTCACGCCGCACTCCGTAGGCCACCAGCATCTGCACCCGCTTGCGCCCCGCCGGACGCCGCACCCGCAAGCTCACTCCGTCCAAAAACAGATACGCGTAGTTGTCTTCCAACCGCGCCTGGTGGAACTGGCGCACCACTCCGTCCAGATCCCGCGTCAGCTTCGACACCGTCTGCGGGCTCACCACCTCTTCGGTCACCGTGGCCACCACCCGCCCCACTTGCCGCGTCGAGATGCCGCGCAGAAACGCCTCCCGAATCAGCATCGACACATCTTCGGCGCGCCGCTGAAAAGGTTCCAGCCCTCGCGGCAGAAAACTCTTCCCTCGGGTGCGCGCCACGCGCAGCCGGATCGTCCCCAACCGAGTCACGAAATCCCGTTCGTAGTAGCCGTTGCGATAGGGCTGCCGCCGGCTGCGCCGCCGCTGATACACTTCGCGCACCGCATACCGGTCCCGCTCCCGCCGCGAATCCGCCTCCAAACGCTCTTTCCACAGCCGCTTCGTCTCTCCGTACACATCCCCCCAGAAACTCTCTCTCATCTCCGCCAGAAAATGTTGGTAATGCTCCGTGATTGGGATTATCTTCGCCATCGGGTGTAGGTCTCCTTTCCAGGAACGGCTTTAGCTTGTGAGGCCAAAGCCAACTTACACCCTCTCGCTTTTACACAATCAAAGTTACGTCACCGCGGACCAGTTCCCCATTGCGAGCACCTGAGAAATTCAAAACAGCCCACTACCCGAACGACCGTTCGGTTGTACAATTGCCGGCCTCCCGTGTATCATCGCAAAACTTCATCCACCCGCGAAGTCGCCTTGCGGTCGGCATTCTGGCTGCTACGGAGTCTCCGAGGATTTTTGAAAATGACGGTTCTGAACGATAAGTTTTACCGGGCGCGGGTCACTAGGCGCGAGGAGTTTGCTCCAGACCTGTGGATGATTCGCATCCAGCCCGGGGGCGAGTTCAAGTTTGTCCCGGGCCAATACGCGACGCTGGGTGTGGAGCACGATGGCAAGCGGACGGAGCGTCCGTATTCGATTGTCTCGGCGCCTTTTGAAAATGAGCTCGAGTTTTTCTTTGAACTGGTGCCGGAAGGAGCGCTCACGCCGCGGCTCTTCAAGCTGCAGCCCGGCGATGAACTGCTGATGCGGAAAATTCCAAAGGGCAAGTTCACGCTCGATACGGAGAGCGGCCGCAAGCACCATCTGCTGGTTTCAACCGTCACCGGAGTGGCTCCGTTCGTCAGCTTTGTCCGCACGCTGTACAAAGACTGGAAGGAAGGCCGCTTCGACGGCAGCCAGCAGCTCTACCTGCTCAACGGCGCCAGCCGCCCCTGGGAGTTCGGTTACAAAGAGGAATTGAACCGCTTCGACGCCGAGCTGCCCTGGTTTAAATACGTGCCCACGGTGAGCCGGCCGTGGGACCATGCCGACTGGCCGGGTGAGATCGGGCGCGCCGACGATGTGCTGCGCAAGTATGCCGACCACTGGGAGCTGGACGCCACGAATACGACAGCGTACTTGTGCGGCCATCCGGACATGATCGCCAACAGCAAGGCCATCCTGAAGCGGCGCGGCTTCGCAGACCGGACCGCCATCTTGGAGGAGATCTACTGGATTCCGGCGAAGTAGTTGCGAGTACCGAGCTGCGATTGAAAAAAGATTAGGTCTCTGCCGGCGCGAAGAAGACCAGCACCGCCAGTTCTTCCGCAATGTCGTAGAAGCGATGCCCGACTTCCGCTGCGACGAAGATCAAGCTGCCTGCGGAAACTTCCCGGTCTTCGGAGCCGGCTTTGAAACGGGCGCGGCCGCGGACCACGTAGTAAATCTCGTCTTCACGATGCGGCTTCTGCCGGTCCCTTCCGCCGGCGGGCAGGACGTAAAATCCGGCGCTCATGGCCGGCACGCGCAAGAACTCGCGGTATGGCTTGCCGCTCACGGCGCGCTGCTCGGCGATTTCGGGGAGACTGGCGAACAGCACTTTCACGCGAAAATGCCTCCGAAAATCAGGTCCGTAAATTGCGGGATGAGATTCTGCGCCTGCAGATCGCCTTCCGGCTTGTACCACTGGTGAATCCAGTTGAGCATGCCGAGCAGGGCAAAGGCGGCGGCACGCGGGCTGACTTTCCCACTGGCGTGACGAGACTGTTGGACGTTGTTCCGAACTTTGTTCTGAACTTCCGCCATCAGGTTTTCGACGAAGTGGACGTATTCCTTTTTGCGGGCGTTGATGCGCTTGCGCAGCGCCGGCGAGAGCGGATGGTTTTCGTGCAGCATCACCGTGATCTCGCGGTCGCGCGGGCTGAGCACGACCTCGATATGCAGCCGGATGAGGGCGCGCAGACGCTCTTCGGGATCGGCGATGCCGCGCACGGGATTGATCACGCGCTCCTGGGTGATCTCCATGGCGTGGTCCATGATCTCGAACAGGATTTCGTCCTTGCTCTGAAAGTGGTGATAGAGGCCGCCTTTGCTCAGCTTGAGCGCGGCGGCGACATCGTTCATGGAAGTGGCGTCATAGCCGCGCTGCTGAAACAGGCGGGCGGCGGTGCGCAGGATTTCCTGCCGGGAATCAACCACAGTCTCGCGAGCCATCGGCTGACATGGTAAACAGTTGCGCGGCGGAATGCCAATTGGCTTTCAGCTTTCAGCCTTCAGCTTTCAGCTTCTAGCTCCTAGCTTCTAGCCATACCTTTTGCGGTTCGCTCGTCGCTCTGCGGCTTAAGGCTGGTGCTCTGGGCCTGTGAATTCCTCACGAACATTAAAGTTCGCTGCGACGTTGGCGCGAGGGGTCACGATTCGCGCTCTTACGCCAAAATTTGGGATACCCCTACCTCTAGGGATCTGGCGGAATCAACAAGTTAGCAAGAAATTCCTCGCAAAATACGTTTTTCAAAGAACTTAGATATCAACGTCCGTGAAACAAAGGACTTAGCGCTCGACGATTTGCTCTGTAGCCGACCGTCACGGCCTCGATCATGATCGCCGATTTGAATTGCGGGGGCAAGGTTGGATGTCACAGATGGGCTGTGGAAGAATATCTATGAACTGGTTGAAAACTTCTTGATAGCTAAAACTAAGGCGGAAAGCTCGCAGGACATCGTTGAGGCGATAGACCGGCTGGAGCGTCGGAGCGATACATGCTACACAGGCCTCGACCTGCTTGACCGCCAATGGAACTATGCGGCTTGGCTTTCTCTGACGGAGTGCGTCAGACGCATCGAGGCATCTTTGACCCCGAATGAATACGGAAGCTCGAAGCACAAGATTCTGGTTATGAATCTTGCCAGGGTGGCGGGTCAACTATGGAAATTTGCTCACGATCACGGGAGGCCTAAACAGTGCGCTCCCAGCGTATTCCGTTGGTTCCCCCGGGTGGCGCAGGAGAGTGCGCTCGCGTTTGAAGTTGCCGGGCCGTATTCTCTATTCTGCCTGCATTTTCCGGCCTGGCATTGGGGTCTTTACTCCGCTGAGATAGAGGACGCTACCACCATACGTTTTCACGTAGGTAGTTCGCAACTGGCAAGGAGGGTGTCGGCCTACGGCAAAGGCATCCGGCCCGGAACTGCCACCCTCATGACGGTAGAGGAACTGCAGGAACTACCATCCCCCGCTGAGGCTCTGCGCCAGAGGTTTGACGACGCCATTCGAACAGCCAAAGGACGCGGCCGCTTTGCCGTAAAGTTCGGATCGCTGAGGCGCCTCCGTTCGGCCTTAGCCGAGATGTATGCAGAGCGCCTCTCCGGGAGGCTGCGGCGGTACCCCAGCATTAGTGTCGGCAGTTACTCTCTCGAGCAGTTCAGGGCCTTCTACGTTGGCCTGTTAGCCGTGGTGGGTGCACACGAGCACTTGTGTTTTCAGTGGGCGAGGGGCAGGTCTAGCCCCATCGAGTCCTTAGTGATGGTTCACCCTCGCCTTAGGTGGATGGAATTGATCTCGGAGTATTCGGGCTTGGGCGTATCCACCGTCGAATGCATCTTACCCGACCTGACCTTCGGAGCATTTGCGTCTCAGGATCTGCAGATGACTCCGTTTGTACCGCTGGCAGACGATAACTCACTGCTAGGCGTGGTTCCCCATTTTCCCCTGCAGAGCAACTGGGAGGAGAATATCCTACGCGTCTGCTCCTATGTGAGACCGAAGATCTATTCGCAAACGTCTCTGACCAAGGAAGGCGAGATGCGGGACAGGTTGAAGTCGATCGTCAAAGCTCCGCGCTTGGTCAGTGGCCCACTGAACCTTGGGAAGGGAATCCCGGATCTCGATCTTTTGGTTGAGGACGCGGCAAGCGGAACGATTCTGCTCGCTGAGCTTAAGTGGCCGCGCAAACCCTATAGTCCACGGGAGTTCCCGCAGCGGGATTCGGAGATACGGAAGGGGATTGCGCAAATCAAGGCAATCAAATCATTCCTGACTGCGAACCCCGGATTTTTATTCGAGCGCGGCTATGCGCAGCGATCTCTGAATGACTACGGTAAGGTGCAATATTGCGTTGTTTCGCGTGACCATCTGATCGAGACCAGGATGCAGAATATCCGGTCTACGGCTACGACGTTTTTGAGAACGAGATGTCCGGGTCTAAAGATATGTCGTCCATTCTGGTTTTCTTGAACGGCATGGACTGGCTGCCACGCGAGGGTACAGATTTCACGTTTCAGTGGATTGCCGATAGGGTCGCGGGCGTGACTGTTTTTTCCGAACTCTTTCTTTTGTCGCGCGGTACTCCAACTACTTAGACTTGTGCGTGATGCACTGCAGGTCGTCAACAACTGTTTCAAATCGCCGCTGCAGGATCGTCGTCAGGCGCGAATCGGCCCAGATCGTCGCGCCGATAGTCCATGGTTCTAGGACCTTCGCTCGTGGCTGCAAGGACCAGCATGTGGTCACTCGCCAAAACACCCTTGATGATCTTCGACAGCAACTTCGACTCGCCTGCCGCCGATCCGATCCAGCCGTTGCGCAAGAGACCAGTGAATTCCCCATTGTTGAAGCGTCGCCTGGTATTTTCCCATGTGACGGCGATGCCCCCTCGCGGCCCGCGGACAGCGGGGGATCTCAGGAGCCGGCGCCAAAGCACGAGTGGAACGTACATGCCTGAGACCATGCCTGCGTCCAATAGCGGCTTCACCCTGGCCTCACAGAGCTTTAAAAAGAACGGTTGGTTCGAGAGCCGGAATGTGTCTGTCCCCTTGTCGCGCCGTCTGGGCAGGGCTCGGAGAATCTTATCGGCTTTTGCCATCCTCTCCATCTCCTTGGCGTGATTGCGGTCGCTGTCCGGGCGGTATTCTGGCCCATGTGTTCCGTCGGTCATCCGCTTGTACTGCACCAGCACGAACGAGTCGAATCGGTGGTTGTAGTAAATTAGATCGACCCCGAGTGTCCTCTCAAGCGGCTGGCGGTTGCAGTTTAGGATGGTGAGGTATTCGCCGTTCCCTCTCAGCACGACCGAACCCACTGCGCTACTTCGCGCGAAACTCATCCCCGGAAAAGTGATTTGATCATGCCCGATTTGTGGATCTTCGCGCACCCCCACGCTCTCGAGTCTTGTAAGGAAAGGAGCGGTCGGCGTCTCGCTACCCGCGATGGCCTCGCGGAGAACCCTTTTTCGAAGTGACGGGCCTCCCCATGTCTGCAAAGCCGTTGCTATGGCATCGCGCTCGAATGTCTCAAGTCCTCCTGCGAGGCTTCGGACTGGGTGCTGCGCCTGGGCTGCAATTCTTACGAGATTCTCGATCTTTCCCTTAGTGTCCGGCTTCGCCGCAAGAACGCTAAGAACCTCGTCCCAGAGCCTAGGGGATATTCGATAGACGCCCGCTTGGGGTGGATTGAACCTAGCGGCGAATTGTTTCGGCAGCATTTTTCGAACCTGATCGGGTTTCGTCGGGCCGAGTTCGACAAGGTTTGAAACGGCGACGGTCGTCTGATCGACTGCGACCAGTCGCCCTACCTGACTGATGCCCGCATAATGAGCCTCAGGGCCCGCCATCGATACTAAGACAACTTCCGCGTTGCGGGGCCGTGCCTCCGATACGGAAACGGTTGTCGTGAACTGACCGTTGTAGTAGATGCTGGAGGCTACCTTTTCCGCGTGTGATCCCCCGCCAATCGCAAGCCATAATCCTTTGTATCTGGCCATTCCGAATGAGTATAAGCCCGGGGCAACATGCAGCGGCTCAAGACAACTTTCTTTCCTCCGCCCAGGATCTTACAAGCTCCCTAACTCACCACTGGCTGTTGTGCCGCCAGCAGCGGTTTCAGTTCCGGCTCCGATGGAACGATGATCCATGCGAGCAGGTACGTGACCACGCCCGGACAAACTCCGGTAGCGAGCGCGATGAAGAAGCAGCCGATGCGCACGAGCGATACGTCGAGATCGAAATACTGAGCCAGACCGGCACAAATGCCGGCGATCTTTCTATCGGCGCGGGAGCGCATCAGTTTCTTCGGCGTGGGCGGAATCCCTACGACTTTGCCGCAGTGGGAGCAAAAGTGGCCGTCCTCAGCGATGTCCTTGCCGCAAGCGTTGCAGTACATGATGGCACCTCGCTTGTTTTAGGATACGAGGATTGCGGGGAGAATGTTCCGCGCTCGGCCTTCAGGGGCTAAAGCCTTTAGTCTTCAATACGTCTTAATGGCACCCTTTTTGAAGCCCCTCCGGAGAGGAAAAGGTTGGTTTGCGGCGAAAATTCCCTACCTCCGGTCCGTGTATACTCCACAGCGGTGCGGACCCCAGGGTTAGTGGAGGCTGCCACGAAGCTGAGGACGACAGTCAATAGGGTTGAGATTGATATTGAGGCGGTGAGCGAGGAAGTCTACGCACAGGCGGCTGAAATTCTGCGCGCCCGGTTAGGTGACCCAAATGTGAAGAACCGGGAAGCTATCTGTGAGACTTTTCTGTACGCCCTTAATAACTGCCCGGGAGCTAATGCCAGCGGTCTGTGGCATCACCTAGTCTATCGGCTGTATTGCGAGATATTGCCCGAGTCCAGGCACCAGGACCCCGGGCAGAGCTGGGTGCGGGCCTCGGGTGACGCGCTGGAGATAGCGTTAGAGAAAATCTACTCGACGGTTTTCGCTCCTCACAACATTACGATCACTGCTTTGATCAGCCGCCAGAGGGCAAAGGCAGCTTTGAAAGAAATTGGACTTGAGAACAAGGTCGGCGATTCAAAACTTGACATGGTGCTTCGGGTGCAAACCGCAGAGCGAGTATGCGCCGTTTTCGGCGGTGTGCACGTAAAGGCAAGCCTCGCCGAGCGGGTCTCTGATGACGTTCCCTGCAGTAGAGCAATGATGGCTGCCGGTTATTTCTCGCCTCTCTGGACGTTGGATGTAAAGTCGTTCCCCCCACCGGGGGACTTAGTGAATCGAGGAGAGCTGGGCACACCAGCTCGTCCGAGTGACAAACGAAAGTACGTCGAAGTCCACGGCGATTTTGACCACTGCTATAGCGCAAACGCCCGGACGGCACCGTCCGTGCCACCGACACAGTCTGGCAAGCTAATCTTCGGGCTTGAACTGCTCAACCAACCGGACCCTTTTGCAGCCGAGACGATACGGCGAGCCCAAGAATGGCTTCAGGCATTGAGAAAGCAGTCAGGCTCCCTCCCAAAATAGACTCTCTTGGGTAGAATCTTGACCAAAGACGTATTCCTGTGCGATGCGGCACATGGTAGCGTCCAACTCGAAACCTAGGAAGTCATGATCGAGCATTCGCGCAGCCTTTCCAGTTGTCCCGCTGCCCATGAAGGGATCAAACACAATTCCGCGCCTCTCCAGCCCGCTAGCTTTTATGCACTGGACCGGAAGATCCAACGGAAACGTCGAGCAATGTGGAGTAAGGTTGGGGGTTTGAACTAGCTTGAAAATAGACCCGACCGGCGGCTTCAGTCTGAACCGATGACGTTCGTCTTTCGCAAAGATATAAATCCCTTCGTGTCTCCTGTGCGGTCTTCGACAGAGGCCCTCCGGCATTGGGCGCGACTTTTCCCAAATCACCTCTCCCCTGAACAAGAAGCCGCTATCGCACATGGCGATGACTATGCGGTACGGAATCGCCAGAAGGTTGCCATACTTGAGCCAGCGAACGTCGTCCTTAACAAACGCACGCCGACGGCCCCGGTTCTTCGTATACGCTGAATTATCCGGGGCCAGCCCGGTGCCGTCCTTTCCTAGCGAGCTGTACACATAATCATCTTCCCGCCAGTTGATCGGAGTGTTATAGCAATCGCCAACATTGAGCCAGAGCGTACCCGACGGCTTCAAGCATCTCATCGTTTCGCCCAAAATGGTAACTAGGTTTCTGACGTAGTCACGCGGGTCTGGTTCCGATCCGAGGCCCCCATTGCCTCGTTGTCCCCAGTAAGGGGGCGACGTGACAACGACGTTGAAGCTGTCGTCTGGGGTCCGTTTAAGCCCTTCCAAGCAGTTTTCGTTGTGAGTGGAATTCAGAGTCCAGGGCCCAAGGCACTGTGGGTTGATTGTTTGCGGAGTCGTTTCTAAGGAAGCCATAGCAATGAAATCGTCTGCAAGTGTAACGCCAATTTCGGCCGGATTTTAAAATCTTAATTCAGCCCAAGTCCGTCGGCAATGATCGAGTTTGTCATGCGTGAGTCAATCCGAACAAGAAATCAGCAAATGACCCATTTTTCTACGGTCGCTTGACACGGTCCAGGAGATGCATTAGTATCTTAAAGGCGACCGGACGGTCGGTCGGTTAAAGGATTCCGGGATCTAGGCAGCCTGGCGATTTAACCGGAACCCCATCCGCAAGAAAATGCAAGGGCAGCTTTCCTCCCTTGCGCAGCGAGAGGAGCACGCCGGTGGCTACTATTTTTTACGAACACGACGCCAATCCCGAGGCCCTGAAGGGCAAAACCATCGCCATCCTGGGCTACGGCAGCCAGGGACATGCGCAGGCGCAGAACTTGCGCGACAGCGGCTGCAAGGTAATCGTGGGGCTGGAGCCCGCGCGCCCCAGCGCGCAGCAGGCGCGGGCCGATGGGATGGTGGTGGTGGCTCCGGATGAGGCGGCCAAGCGCGCCGACTGGATCCAGGTGCTCACTCCCGATGAAACCCAGGCGGCGGTGTATGAGCAATACATCAAGCCGTATCTGCATCCGGGAAAGATTCTGGGCTTCTCGCATGGCTTCAGCATTCACTTCAAGACGATCGTTCCGCCGAATGACGTGGACGTGGTGATGATTGCGCCGAAGAGTCCGGGCCATCTGGTGCGGCGGGTGTATAGCGAAGGGCGCGGCGTGCCGTCGCTGATCGCGATTCAGCAGGATTCGAGCAAGCGGGCGCACGAATTTGCGCTGGCCTATGCGCATGGCATTGGCTCGACCCGCGCGGGCGTGCTGCAGACCACATTCAGAGAAGAAACCGAGAGCGATCTGTTCGGCGAGCAGGCGGTGCTGTGCGGCGGGTTGACGTCGCTGATCAAGAAGGGATTCGAGACGCTGGTGGAAGCCGGCTACGCGCCCGAGATCGCTTATTTTGAATGTCTGCATGAGATGAAGCTGATCGTCGACCTGATCTACGAAGGCGGGCTGAGCCGGATGCGGTACTCGATTTCGAATACCGCCGAATACGGCGACCTGACACGCGGCGAAAAAGTTGTGGGCGATGCCACGCGGGCCGCGATGAAGAAGACTCTGTCCGACATTCAGGATGGGACGTTCGCTCGCGAATGGATCAAAGAAAACAAGGCCGGCGGCTACAACTTCGCGGCGTTGCGCGAGAAGGAGCAGCAGCATCCGATCGAGATTGTGGGCGCGCAGTTGCGCGGCATGATGAGCTGGCTGCCGGGCCGAGAAACAAAGAAACCGGAAGCGCCGAAAGAAGAGATCAAACAGGCCGTGAACGTCTAAGGGAGTGCTCGAAAGGCCTTGCCTGGTTAGTGATAAATGCGGGTAGGGATCCTTCGACTGCGTTTCCGTCCGCTTCGCGGACGGCAACTTCGCTCAGGATGACAAAGGTTTTGGGTGGACACGGGTTAATCAGAGAATGCTTAAGGGAGCCGAAATAGTTTTGCAGTGCGTGAGCGCTGAGGGGGTAGACCTAGTGTTCGGTTATCCCGGCGGCGCGATCATGCCGTTGTATGACGCGCTGGACGGAAGCGGCATCCGGCATGTGCTTACGCGGCACGAGCAGGGCGCGGTGTTTGCGGCGGAGGGTTATGCGCGGGTTACGGGAAAAGTTGGCGTCGCGATTGCGACCAGCGGCCCCGGCGCGACCAACCTGGTGACGGGTATTGCCGACGCCAAGATGGATTCCGTTCCCCTGGTCTGCATTACAGGGCAGGTGCGCAATGCGGTACTCGGGACCGATGCGTTTCAGGAGACCGACGTTTTCGGCGTGACGCTGTCGCTGACGAAATGGAGCTGGCTGGTGCGCACCATCGACGAAATCCCGGAAGTGATTGCGGAGGGATTCTACTGGGCGCGTAGTGGACGGCCGGGGCCCGTGGTCATCGACATTCCGACCGATCTGCTCAAGGCTAAGAAAGAATTTTCCGGCCCGGTAAAGTTCACTCCGCATGCGCGTCCCGCCGATGCGCAAGCGGAAGGCACGTTCACCGACACGATTGGGGCGTTGCTGCAACGGGCGGCCAGGCCGGTGGCGCTGGTGGGCGCGGGGGCAAAACTTTCCGGAGCGGTTCCGGAACTGCGGCGGCTGCTCGACGATTTGAATATTCCCACGTTCGCCACGGTGCACGGATTGGGCGCGGTGCCGCCGCAATCGCCGTATTACCTGGGCATGGTGGGCATGCACGGGACGCGCGCGGCGAATATGGCCTTGCACGAAACCGATTTGCTGCTCGTCTTCGGAGCGCGGCTGGATGACCGCGTGACCGGCGAACCCACCCGTTTTGCGCCTAATGCCAAGATCGTGCACTTTGAAATCGATCCGGCACAGCTCGACCGAGTGCGGACCTGTGAGTTGCCAGTAATCGGCAATCTGGCCGACACCATTCCGGCGTTTCACGCGGAGCTACGCCATGCTTCTCTGCCTGACTGGAGCGGCTGGCGCACAGTGGCTTGCGGAAGCGAGCGCGCGGAGGTCGATCCGCATGGACTGGCGCAGCCGACGATGCGTTTTCTCGATGAACTTTTCAGCCGCCTGCCGCAAGACAACGTGGTGATCGCCGATGTAGGCCAGCACCAGATGTGGGCGGCGCAGCGCTATCGTTCTTCCTCACCACGCGGATTTATTACGTCCGGCGGCCTGGGAGCGATGGGGTTCGCCCTCCCCGCCGCAGTCGGCGTGCAACTGGCGAAGCCGGAGACTTGCGTACTGTGCGTTTCCGGCGACGGCGGATTTCAGATGAACATTCAGGAACTGGCCACGGTGTACCGGCTCGGGCTGCCCATAAAAATGGTGATCGTGGATAACAAATATCTGGGCATGGTGCGGCAGTGGCAACAGCTATTTTACGAACGCAACTATGCCGAGACCGACTTGAGCGACAATCCGGATTTCGTCGAGATCGCGAAGGCGTACAAGATTCACGGGTGGCGGCTGAACGAGGCCGCCATGGCGGAGTTCCCGGTATCGGCCGAGACGGGAGATCTGATCGAGAACTTTCTGCGTTCGCCGGGGCCGGAGTTGCTGGTATTCGATTGTCATCCCGAGGCCAATGTTTATCCCATGGTTCCGGCGGGAGCGGCGCTTTCGGAGATGGTGTTTGAGGACGAAAGCGATTGAGTGATTGTGCGATCGGGTGATTTTGCGATTGAAAACCAAAACAAGGTTGAGCCGGTTTTTCAATCACCCGATGACTCAATCGCTCAATGACTCAATCTAGTTTTGAGGGAACTATCATGCAAGTTTTTCACATCCGCTATCGCAACGCGCAAGGCACATTGATGCGCATCCTCAACGCGGTTTCGCGCAGGGGGCTCGATCTTACGTCGGTGCACGCAGAAGCCGCCGGGCAGGAACACGCCGTGACCCTATTGCTGGAGGCCACGCACAAGCAGATCGGCCAGCTTTGCCGGGAATGGTATGCGATCGTGGATGTAGTCGAAGTGCGTTTGAACACGGCTTCACGCGAGCATGAGGAACCGGAGTGGGCGCCGCATCCGCCGGCCTCGGAGGGCGCGGCGGGGCAGTCGGCGCGCGCCGCGTTGGCATGAGTTTGGTTTGAGAGTGGTCAGAAGCGTGATGCCTCCTGGGCAAGCGTCATGCTAGTTGGGGAACCTGCAACCGGAGTGCGGCCTCCTGGCATCACCCGAGTTGCAGGTTCCCCGTTTTTTTTGGGAATTGCGGGGATCTGCCGCCCGCCAAGTTCGCCTCTGTTGTAATCTTTCGTCATGGATCTTAAGCATCGCAGCCGCGGAATTACCGACGGGCGCGACCGGGCTCCGGCGCGCTCCATGTTCAAAGCCATCGGCTTCACCGACGCCGACTTGCGCAAGCCGCTGATCGGCGTGGCCAATACGTGGATCGAAACCATGCCGTGCAACTTTCACCTGCGGCGGCTCTCCTCCAAAGTGAAAGAAGGCATTCGCGCCGCCGGTGGCACGCCCATGGAATTCAATACCATCGCCATTTCCGATGGCGAAACCATGGGCACGGAAGGCATGCGCGCCTCGCTGGTGAGCCGCGAACTGATTGCCGATTCCATTGAACTGGTTTGCCGCGGGCAATTGTTCGACGCGGTAGTGTGCGTGGTTGGCTGCGACAAGACGATTCCCGCCGCGGCCATGGCGCTGGCGCGAATGGATCTTCCCGGGCTCGTGCTCTATGGCGGCACCATCGCGCCCGGCAGCTATCGCGGCAAGGACGTGACCATTCAGGATGTGTTTGAAGCTGTGGGGGCGAATGCTGCCGGCAAAATTACCGACCAGGAACTCCACGACCTGGAAGACGTGGCCTGTCCCGGCGCAGGCGCATGTGGCGGCCAGTACACGGCGAACACCATGTCCACGGTAATGGAGATGATCGGGCTTTCTCCCATGGGTTACAACAGCGTGCCCGCGATGGATGCCAAGAAGGATTCGGTCGCCTTCGCGTGCGGCAAGGTTGTTATGAATTTGCTGGAAAAAGGAATCCGGCCGCGAGAAATTCTGACCCGCGATGCGTTTGAAAATGCTATCGCATCCGTGGCCGCGACCGGCGGATCGACCAACGCCGTTCTTCATCTGCTGGCGATCGCGCGCGAGGCTGGCGTCGATTTGCAGATTGACGACTTTCAGATGGTAAGTGAGCGCACCCCTCTGCTGGCCGACCTGAAACCCTCCGGACGTTTTGTGGCCGCCGATATGCATCGCGCCGGCGGGGTGCGCCTGCTGGCGCGGCGACTGTTGCACGGAAATCATCTCCATCCTGCAGCACAGACCGTGACCGGGCTCTCGCTCGGGACCGAGAGCGAGAGCGCTATCGAAACTCCCCATCAGGAAGTGATCGCGCCGCTCGACAAGCCGCTAAAGAAAACCGGAGGGCTGGTCATCTTGAAGGGAAATCTCGCGCCGGAAGGTTGCGTGGCCAAGATCAGCGGGCATGAGCGGCTGGAGCAGCGTGGCCCCGCCCGGGTTTTCGAATCGGAAGAAGATGCCATGACCGCGGTCACGAGCAAGAAAATTCGTTCCGGCGATGTCATCGTCATCCGCAACGAAGGGCCCAAGGGCGGGCCGGGCATGCGCGAAATGCTGAGCGTGACCGGCGCACTGGTGGGCGAAGGGTTGGGATCGTCCGTTGCGCTGTTGACCGACGGCCGCTTCAGCGGCGCTACGCACGGCCTCATGGCCGGACACGTCTCGCCGGAAGCCGCGCTGGGCGGCCCCATCGCCGCGGTGCGGGACGGCGACATGATCCGCTTCGACGTCAGCCGGCGTCTCCTGGAAGTTGAGATCGGCGACGAAGTTCTGCGTGCGCGCATGAAGGAGTGGAAAGCGCCGCAGCCCCGCTATCCCACCGGCGTGTTCGCCAAGTATGCGGCGCTGGTTTCCTCGGCGTCGCAGGGAGCGATCACGCGGCCGCAGTGAGGAACTTCTTCCGTCCTCGAATACTCTCAGGATTGCCTGCACACTATCCACTCGTCAGACGGACAGAAGGTCAAAATCCCTACCCCTTCGGCTTCGCTCAGGGCAGGCTCTAGTTCGCAAAGAACGCGAACTAGAGTGGGGCACCCGCTTCGTTTTTCAGTTCACGCCGTCAATCAACACCTACTGCGCGCATCCAGGGCTGAAGGCCGAAAGCAAGTTGGCGATCGACGAGATCGCGCAGTCATAGGCTGCGCCAGTCGAGTCATAGGAGTTGTACTGCTGCGAAGCGGACTGGCCTGAATTGACGAAGGTGTTGTAGTTAAGCGTGTCGACGTGCTGGCCGGCGTCTTCCAGAAAGCTGGTATAGATTATTTTGCCGGACTGAGTTGTGGTGGTGGTGAGCTGGTAGGTCTGCTTTGCCGTGGTGGTGGCGCTAACGTCGCCGTCGGCGAGAACGACCTCGGAGAAATCCACCGTCAGCGGGAAAGTGTAGTCCTGAGTATAGACGGTACTGGGCGAACCCGAGGGGGTCACCGTGGTGGTGGAGTTCAGGGTGGTACCCTGCGAGATATCTTGCACGTACTTGGTGCCCGTGATATTGAAAGTCTGGTCGTTCGAGAAGTTGACCGTCTGTGCCACCTTCGTCGTAATTTTGCCCTGGGACGTGTTGGCGTAGCCGGAAATCACAAAGCTGCGTTTCGAACTGACGTCTACCGTGCCCGTGATGGAAGTTGACTGCACGTTAAGGTTCTCGGTAACTACGGGAGACGGCCCGGTCAGGGTGTTTTGCGTGACGGCGCCGGTAACCTGGGTGCTGCCCGAATCGAGATAGAGCAGCAGCGATGCCGTGGCCGAAAAATAACTGTCGGCGTTGTATACGCTGAGCGAAACCGTGTGCGACTGCCCGTTGCTCAACAGTCCGGCGAATGGGGTGAGGTTCACGCGATAAGGAGTGAAGTTGAGGGTCTGCACACCAGGAATTGGGAGCCACAGGAAAGGATCGATGCCGCCGGTATAAATCCAGGGAAAGACCGGCGCCACGCCGGCGGGCTGGCCGTCGATCGTGATCTCGGTCTCGCGGAAGCCGGTATTGCCACAGCTTTCCAGTTCTCCGGAAACGTCGTTAGGCACGCAGGTGTACCAGAATTCATCGTTCGACTGGCTTTGCGCATAGACGTCCAGGTAGGCGTTCTCCACGTTCGTTGGCATGGTAAAGGTGCCGGCGAGCGTGCTCGAAGTGGTATTGAGCGCGACTGTTCCGCCTGAGGGACCAGCCGAGAGCGGCAGCACTACGTTAGCCGATACCGGAGCCGTCTGTCCCTCGGCGACCGGATAGAACTCCAGCGAGGCCGAAGCATAAATCGTGGAAGTGAGTCCGCAGCACAGGGTATTGCCGATATCGGCCTGGCCGGATTGCGCCGTGTAGAAGATCGAACTGTAATCGGTAAGATCGTTCTCGACATGCCACGATGGGCCGATATTCGAAGGCTCCGCGGTGGTGCCAAAATAAATGTTCACCGGACCCAGCCAGAAATTGGCGGTGCGGTCGTATTGAATGCCGGCGTTCAGGTTAATGTCCGCCTCCAGCACCACCTTGGCCCAGGGGCCGGGACAGGCGGAGGGTGGAGTGTAGGAAAAGTTCTCCACGTTGAAATCGTAGAATTGCGCACCGGTAAAAAGCTGCACTACGCAAGGCGTGGTGGAAGGCCGCGTCACATTGGGTTCGGCGCTTACCGTGTTCGCGGAACCGATCACATAAGGACCAGAGGCGGAAGCGAAAGGAACCAGAATTGCGGTAAGCAGCGCAAGCGGAAGAATATTCCGCGCCAAGCGGGCAATGCGGGACATGCGAAGTCCTCCTGGGAAGATAGTGGCAAAAGCCGCGCCCATCCTGACATTGCGGGAGCACAAGTAGACGGAGCAGCGCTAGCGCGAAAGTATGGCGCGTGGCGCGGGAAAGTGTCAACAGAAGACGAAAGGCTCTACCCGGCAAGCAAGCCCTGGCCGGGTGATGGAAACATGGAGCTAGGTTTCGCGAACTGATGACCAAAATAGGCTTGCCGCCCGTAAACTGAATGGCGGAGAGTGGCGTGATATCGAATCTTAATCACCTGCAGCCTGCGGAACGGCAAGCTTGGCGCTTTGGGCTGATGCTGAGTCTGCTCCTGGCAATTAGCTGGGCACGGGCCTGGGGCGGCGAGGCCTATTCGCTGAAGCCCACCCAGCCGCGAGGCTCCGCGCACTTTCCGCAAAGCCTGGTGAACGCTCTAAGCCCGCAAGGCTTTCGCGTGTATGGAAAGATCAACGGTCTTGAAACGTTAATCTGCGAAATCTTCTGGGCTCGCGATATCGCGGCGCAGGAAGCGACGCCCGCATCGACGAATCTTTTTTACGGCAGTCTTAAGCCGGGCACGCTGGTTGGGGTAATTCATTTTCTGATCATCGAACGGTATGTCCGCGACTACCGCTCTCAGATACTCAGGCCGGGATATTACACGATGCGTTACGCGGCAATGCCGGAGGGCGCAAACGGAAGCGAACTGGATTTTGTTTTGCTCAGTGCGGTGACTGCGGACCAAAAGCCGGAGCAAGTTCCGGCGCGCGATGAACTGGTGCGGCGTGCCCGTCTTGCCTCCCGCACCAGACGCCCCCTGATGATGAGCCTGGCCGAAATTGATAAGGACCAGCCCTTTCCCAGCCTTACCACGGACGAAGAAGGAACTTCCGTCTTGCAAATCAAACTTCATGTGAAACCCGCTAAATCGACCAGGCCCGGTCCGCCACGCGAATTTCCTTTAGCCTTAACTGTGGTGACTTCGATTCCGGAAGACTTGGGAGACTAGGACGACGCCGCGCTCCCAACCGGATGCTAGAATCCGGGAACGCCTATGTTCCGATTGCGATACCTGATTCTTCTGTTTTTTTCATTCCTGCTGGCCGCAGCTCACGCCAAAACCACATTCGATTGTCCCGCTTCCAAGGACTACCAGCGCGTACATCGCATTAACGGATACCTCGTCCAGATGCTTCCGGGCCCGAAGAAAACTCCCTACCGCTGCCGGGGAACAATCACGCCGCCCAAGGGAGCCCGCGTTACCGTGGCGCAGGAGTGGGCATTATCGATCGATGAGATTTCGGGAAACGACATCAATGGCGGCGGCACACCGGACGTGGTCTTCGACGCTTTTTCCGGCGGGGAAAATTGCTGCTACCTCTACTGGATCGTCAGCCTGAAGAAGAAGCCGGAAGTCATTCGCGAAATTCGCAACCAGGTGCCGCTTGTCTTCCGCAAACGCCCGGACGGCGGCACCGAGATTCGCACCGGAGAAGGAAGTTTCGATCTGTTTTTCCTGCCGCATTCCGCCTCGGTGATCCCTGAACTGGTGCTTCGTCTTGACGGCGATCAATTGGTGGACATCGGTTCCGAATATCGGGAGGAATACGATCGACAGATCGCGAAGGCGCGCAGCGAACTCTCCGCCGCCGACCTGGAGAAATTCCGCCAGTCCCGCTACAACCAGAAGATGTTTGCCGATCAGTTGAGCACGGTGAAACGCGTGCTCACGGTGGTATTGAACTACCTCTATAGCGGCCGCGAACAACAGGCCTGGCAGGCCCTCGATGAGATGTGGCCGCCCTCAGACAAAGAGCGCGTGCGGGGCCTGATTCTGGAAAGGCAGGCTCGAGGCCTGTTGGCACACGGTGCAGCAACACCCTCTAAATAGCGTGTCGTCGCGAACGAATCGGCACCCTGCCTCACGGATTGCGCGCAAATACGCGTTTAGGCGCCGCGACTCCGGTGCTATTCAGAGTCACCGACTGAGCACTGGTGCCTGCGTCACTATCCGATACCATGAGGGTTCCCGCGATAGTGCCGGTGGTCTGTGGAGTGAAAGAAATTGTGACGGTGCACGATTTCCCTCCCGCGAGGCTCGCTCCGCAATTATTGGTCTGGCTGAAATAGCTGCAGATTCCTACGGTGGCATTCCAGCAACTCGTCGAGAATCCGCCGAACGTGATGGTCGTGCTCCCGCTGTTCTGAACCGTTACGTTCTGTGTTGTCGTCGAACCCACGGTCGCATTCGGCAGGGTAACTGCGGCAGGCACTACTATCTGCGTACCCTGGCCCTGCAGGTAAAGAATTTCCGGACTCAGCGGATCGTTGCTGGTGATGGTTAGCGGGGCCGGAATAAATCCTGAAATAGTTGGCTTGAAGACGGTGGTCAGGGTGCACTTCCCACCCGCGGAGATGGTGCCAACACAGTTATCCGTCTCGCTATATTGGCTGGCAAACTCTCCTCCAATCGCGATATTCGAAATAATAAGCGGAGTGTTCCCTTTATTCGTGAGGGTTACTTTAACCGTAGTCGTGCTACCTAAAGGTTCGGGAGCGGGATAACCAGTGGAGAGCTTGCCCCCGAAGATCACTGGAGCAGTGGAGAACGAAAGGTTCGTTGCGTGGCCTGTCAGGTTGATGATTTGGGGACTACTGGGATCGGTGTCTACTATTGTGAGAGTCCCGGTGCGCGTTCCGGTTGCAGTCGGGGTGAAGATCAGATCTAAAGTGCAGGAGCCGCCGTTTGCGGCTAACTTCCCTTTGCAACCGCCGGAGACCGAGAAGTCACCCGTGGTGGTGGTGCTTTTGACGGTCATCGTGTTGGTCGTGGACCAGTTGGTGAGAACGAGGCCGTAGGGATTGCTGGGCCTATCGAGAGGAGCCCAGTCGCCGAAAGTAACTGTGGCCGCGGCCGAAACCGGACAAGTGCGCGGCGTCAGCACCAGCGGCGGCGAAGGGGGCTGGTTCCAGTTGAAGGAATCGGTCGTGTCGTTGGCGTTCGCATCGCGCTGCGTGAGCGGGGGCAGCCCGTATCGCTCTTCGACGAATTTCAAAATCGAAGACGCTTCGTATTGCGTCGAGCTGATGTGGCCGGGTATGGCGTAAGGCGAGATGATGAGAAACGGTACGCGCTCTCCGAGCCCATAGCTATCTTCCGTGGGAGGCGGAACGTGGTCGAAGAATCCGCCAAAGTCATCCCACATGACGAAGACTACCGTTGAATTCCAATCCGGACCTTGCATGACGGCATTCAGCGCGTTGACAGTCCAATTTTCGCCCGAGCATACGCTCTGCGGTGGATGCTCGGTCATATGGCGTCCCGTCGTCAGCCAAGTCACGGAGGGCAAAGTTCCCGCCAGCGCGTCGCCGATGAATGAGGTGTCAGCCACCACGTTCGAGGACCACAGCGGCCCGTTGCGGATGTAGTCGATGGCGTCTAGGGTTGAGAAGTTGTAACCAATCGTATCTTCCGGAACAGCGTAGTATTTCCAGCTGACGCCAATATTGCTTAAGCTCTGTGGCAGGACCGGGAAATCAAAACAGGGATAAACCGCATCGACGTTGTCGTCATCGTCGATTTGCTGCACGGTGACATCGGAGGGCGCATCGCAGCCCCAGGAATAGGACTTCTCGGAGGGATTGGTCGGCGGCGGAAACGGAATGTTGATCACCCCATCCGAGGTTGCTCCCACCGTGTAGAGATGGTTGGGAAAACTGTCGCTGTGGGCCGAGGAAAACATGTGGTCGCCGAGCACGAAAGTCTGGGCGTACTGCCAATAGTTAGGGATGTCCTGCTGCCACATCTGGGTATAGGAGATGAACTCGTTGTACTTGTTTCCGCCGACCTCGAGATCGAAGCCGTCCATTTTGCCGCCGTCAATCCCCAGCTCCGCGCACTGTAGCGTGTGGCAAAGGTCCTGGGGCGTGGCGTCGGTGGCGTGGCCAATGTTTATGATCTGTCCGTTGGAAATCGGGGCTGTGCTGGCGCCGTCGGCCCCGGGAAACAATCCAAAGTAGTGATCGAAGCTGCGATTCTCCCGCACCAGAAAAATGATGTGCTGAATCTGGTTCATGTTGCCCTGGGCCATCGCACCCTGGCTCATGGAGAAGAGGGCCAGAATCGCCGCCAGGAACAAGCCGCTCCGTTGGATGATTCGACGGCATGGGCGGCCAGCCAGCCGCATCGTTGTTTTTTCACGGACAGTATTCATCGCTTTTTGCCGCTCCTGCTGTATGCCCCGTCGGGGGCAAAGCTCGGACTGTGACGCCATCCACCGGCGTTACTGTCCAACGGGTTCCTTGTCGTCCAACGTCGCAACAAACAGTTTAGGGAGAGAACCGTGGCTGCCTTAACACGACTGGGGGGAGATACGAGTCGATCATGATCTTCCTCCTAAGGCGGTCGGGCGTCAAGATGAAGAATTTTGCAACTTTTCCTGCCTGGAGGATGCCAATCAAGCCAGATCGGGCTCCGGGCAAACCCAGCTTCTCCTGCCTCTTGACCAGCGGAGTTTTCATCAGGCGGACTTTGGCGCAGGGGGTTCAACTGTGTAAACTAGCTTCGCGATGAGATCCCTCCCTCGTTCCGCAGTCGTGTGCCATGGTTTCCCGCCCCACGCGGAAAATGCCGCCGGGTCGCCCACAGGGTCAGGTTCGGAAAGGGCTCGGCGGTGACCTCCTCTGCTTCCACCGAAACCGGCGGCAAGCCTGCTCTCGATCTCAGCGTGAGCTTCGCCGGCATCGACCTCAAAAACCCAATCATCGCGGCCAGCGGCACGTTCGGTTACGGCGTCGAGTTCGAGGATGTCGTCCACCTCGGCAAACTGGGCGGCTTCGTCGTCAAAGGACTCTCGCGGGAGCCGATGATCGGCAACCCGCCGCCACGCTTGTGGGAAACCGCGGCCGGGATGCTCAATGCCATCGGCCTGCAGAACATCGGCGCGGCCGCCTTCCTCGAAGAAAAGCTGCCCCGGCTCCGGCAGATCAAGAACATCGTTGTGTTGGCCAACGTCTTCGGCTACACCCGCGAGGATTACGAAAGAACCATCGAGATTCTCAACGATGGCGAAGGCATTGCCGCTTATGAATTGAACGTCTCCTGCCCGAACACAGCCCAGGGCGGTCTGCAGTTCGGCTGCGATCCGCGCGCGCTCGACGAAGTGGTGGCCACGGCGAAGCGGGTTGCGCGGCGGCCGCTGATCGTCAAGCTTTCGCCCAACGTGACCAGCATCGCGCAAATGGCCCACATCGCGCAGGAAGCGGGCGCCGACGCCATCTCGCTGATCAATACTTTCGTGGCCATGGCCATCGACGCTGACACGCGCAAGCCGCGCATCGCCAATGTGACTGCCGGGCTCTCGGGTCCAGCCATCAAGCCCATCGCCCTGCGCATGGTTTACGACGCCGCGCACGCAGTGAACATTCCAGTGATCGGCATGGGAGGCATCTCAACCGCGGCCGATGTCGCAGAGTTCATGCTGGCGGGCGCAACCGCCGTGCAGATCGGCACCGCCAGCTATTGGGATCCCTGCGCCACGGAAAAGATCGTGGACGAGCTGAAGAGTTGGTGCGAGGACCGCGGCATCGCGCGGCTGGCGGAGCTTATCGGTGGGCTGATCGTGGAATGAAAAGGCCGGGCGTTCCCTATTTTCCCGCCCAATGTGGGAACGGGGCTTGGTCTGGGCGGCGTATAAGGCAAGCCGCCGCCATCTTATTGAGCAGTATGCGATTATCTATCGCATTGAGGCTCGTGATGTGCTAATTCTTCCTAATGCCCTTATGTCTAGAACTTGAAGCAGGCCGTTTTTGGCGGGTTGCATACGTGTCTGCGAATTATATTCGCTCTGTGTTCGCCTTCGGCTACAATCAGGATCGGCGTGCCGGGTTTGAGTGTACATGATCGAGATTGCTAATAGCGCGGTATCGCCGGACGAGCTGCTTAAGGCTGTTTATAGCCATTTGGAGTTCGACCGAGGGGCGTTGCTGCCAGCTACGGGTCAGCCACAAACCGGAGACGCCGGAGACTGGCTCGACAGAGGGGATTGGCAGTCGCTCGCAGCACAAGTGAAGGCAGAAAAACTTTTCTTCGTTGATCGTGATCCCGTCATAGTGTTTGCGAAATCGGGAACTGGTTCGGCAGAAGACCTCAGGAAACTCTATGAGCGGATATGGTGCATGTCGCGCCCTCAGCTACTGTTTCTGGCCAGCCCCGGCCAATTAGACGTTTTCGATCTTACAAAGGCCCCTCCGAGACTGGATGAAAGCCTTAGAACCCATGATCGGCTCATACAAACAGCGCACTCTATCAGAGACGTGCAAACGAAACTCGCGGATTATCATCGTGAACGCGTCGAGACAGGAGCAGTTTTCGGAGATGATCGATTTCGCAATTCGGCAAATCGCGCGGACCGCGCCCTAATCCGCGACTTGAAAGTCGTTCGCCAGCAACTGGCCACCGTCGGAGCAGGCCGCGACATGAAGCCACAACTTCGGCACCTCCACTCCCTCATTGGCCGTGCAATTTTTGTCCGATACCTTGAAGATCGTGAGATTCTTCTCCCTGCATACTTCGGCAAAATCGCAGAGGGCCGGAAGGAATGGACAAAACTGCTGGCTCAGCCTCCTGCCGCTTCTGCCTTGGAGCCGAGACTGGCAGAATTGCGCTTCCTTCGTGTCCTGCAAAACAAAGACTTCACCTATGCTCTGTTTGACCAGTTGGCCCATGATTTCAACGGCGATATTTTTCCGATCGATCAAGAAGAGCGCAAACGCACCCAGCAAGGACACCTCGACAAACTGCGAGGGTTCCTTCTTGGCAGCACCTCAGCCCAGCAGGAGTTGTTCTTTTTTGCCTATCGCTTCGATGTTATTCCGATTGAGCTAATCAGCACCATTTACGAGGAATTCTACAACGAACGAACCGGCAAGGATCGCAACCAAGGTTCACATTACACGCCTCCCGCGCTGGTGGAGTTCGTACTTGCCCATACTCTGACCCCGGAAGCCCTGTCTAAGCAACCTCGTGTTCTTGACGCCGCCTGCGGCTCAGGAATTTTCTTGGTCGAATCGTTTCGCCGCATGGTTCGCCATCTTTGGGGAGAACAGAACGGTAAGCGCGTCAGTCGTCCTCAGCTTCGCAAAATTCTCCGCGAGCAGATCGCCGGTATAGACATCAATGAGGAGGCCGTTCGGGTTGCAGCATTCAGCCTCTATCTTGCGTTTCTCCATTACCAAGAGCCGCGAGAGATCAACGACGAACGGAGACTGCCGTATCTCAAGTGGGTTCCTGAGGACGAGCGTAAAGAACGCGAAAAAGGGCAGCCTGACGCACAGTTTTATGATGTGCTGCTCCACGCAAATGCCTTCGACGCAATCAGTGGAAAGTGTTCAAATGAAGTCACGAAGCGCTTTGGTCCTGCCAGTGCCACAGTTGTCGTAGGCAACCCGCCGTGGGGCTATCCCAAAAAAGAGGATCTCGATGGCCGCAAGGCCATGGTCGCAATAACGGAATGGTGTGACGCTAAGAAGAACCGTCCGATTGGCGATAAGGAATTGTCGCAGGCATTCATTCATCTGACTCAAGCACTCCTACAAGACGGCGGAAGGGCTGGGTTACTACTCTCGTCGGGCGTCTTCTTCAAACACCACAAGAACAGCCGGGATTTCCGACGTGTGTGGCTCACCTCTGCGCGGCTGGAGCATGTAGTCAATTTTGCTCATGTTCGACAGATCTTTTTTTCCGACCCGCACCGCGAGGCTAAAGGTATTTCCCCATTTGTTTCGGTCGTATTTGAGAAGACACCTTGCGGGGACCTGACTGACAACCGCTTTCAGTATTGGTCAGCAAAACGGACAGTAATGGTCGAGAACACGCAATGCGTTGTGCTTAACCGCGGGGACATGCATTGGCTTTCCCAACGAGATTGCCTCGAAAACGAGAAGCTGTGGAAGATTTACTGGTGGGGTGGACATCGAGACGAGGCCTTGATTCGAGCGATTGACAGGTTCCCTGCGCTCAAGGAGCTACCCAAGCACCATCTGCGAGCCCAGATCATTTCAGGCCAAGGCTTCAAGGAGGCCAACAAAGCGCAACCGGCGGGCTGGCTTGAGAAGTATCGGGAACTTCCGACTGATGACTTTCTTTTGTACAGCCCCGTCGATGTGAAGAAGCTTCTGCCTGTGCCCAAAAAGGTGGAGCGTCGTGGCGTTAAAGATGTTTACCACGGACGCCGACTTCTCGTAGGGCAGGGGATTCGAGAAGGCGGCGTGATTACAAGCCGACTTGAGACGCAAAAATTCTGCTTCAGAAACTCAATCCACGGTGTTCGCCTCAAAGGACTTGAATCCTGGCAGGAACTGGTCATTGCAGCTATATATCGGTCTTCGCTTGCCCGCTACTATTACTTCACGACGGCCGGGTCTTGGGGCCTGTGGCATGACCAGCTTCATTTGGAAAACGTCGAAGAGATGCCGATTTGTTTTCCGGAAGAGGCAAAACTCCGCGATCGCATAGTGCGCGTCGCTCAAGAACTTCAAAGCCTTGATTTGAGGCCAGGGGGTTTGGAGCTTGCAGGCGTAGCAGCGCAACGGCTACTGCCAGAACTAGAGCGAGAACTGGACGCCGCCGTCTTTGATCTCTACCAATTGAATACCGCCGAGCGGGACCTAGTAAATGAAATGTGCACCGTAGGACTGGACTTTTTCTATCGTCACCAGAAAAGTGCCGCGGTCCAGCAAGTGTTGCAGGCATTGGACCGCCTGGGCAGCTGCGGCAGGTTATCTGATGTGGCAGGAGCCAAGGACGGAATGGCGGCCTATCTGCGGATTTTCATAGAAGTCTGGAACAATGAGTTGCCCCCAGAGAGCGAATTAGTTTGGCAGATTCTATCGCCCCCCTCCCGTGCGCCGCTTCTGGCAGTGTCTTTCGCCGCGCATTACAAGAAAGATCCGTCTCCACAAGTGACTGATGACACCGCAGAGGCATGGCACAAGCTCTTGGCCAGCTTAGAGCAACCGTCGCGAGTCCATGCGAATGGTTCACGTATCTTCATCGATACGTTCTTCCGACACGTAAGTGCAAGTGAGCGTACCATTCTTTTCATCAAACGCAACGAACAGCGCTTCTGGACACATACTGCCGCCCGCGAGGACGCCGAGTCCACGCTGGTTCACCTAATGAACTTGGAAGATGTTGCTCAGGGCGGCGGAAGATGAGTGGTTCTGGTCCACAACTCTTCTCAAGTAGTCTATGGGCTACGCGTGAAGCCAGGTGTTTTTCGATCATTGGGCGGGCGCTGGTGCTGCTCCGTCAAATTCAGGATCTCCCAGAGACAGAGGTTGATCTGAACCGTCACTTCTATTTTTGTCTGCTCACGGCAACTCGTGAGCTTTATCCAGAGGATCAGATCGCACCAATAACCGAATGTAATAGTCAGCCCGATCCGGATGACGAGGCGCGAGCGAAACGCGAACAAAAGCGGCCAGACTTTCAATGGGTTTATCTGGATCGTTATGAGTCTGATCCGGTGCGCAGTAGCAAGCAGTTCGTTGTCGAATGCAAGCGGCTCGGCATAGCACTTCGTGCTGATTGGGTTCTTAACTCGAACTATACCAATCATGGCATTACGCGGTTCCACGAGCCTGAATGGGCCTATGCTCAACGGTTTCCGAGCGGAGCAATGGTCGGCTATTGGCAAAGCATGGAGGCAAATGCAGTCTTAGGCGAGGTAAACGAAGGATGCCGCAAGAAGTCTCTACCTGATCTTATTCTTAGCGGTAGGAGGCTGTTACGAAACTCAGTTGGATTAGGGTTGCGCCTGGGGACGTGAGGACAGCGTGCATGGCTTTGGACGAAGGATGGCTCAGATAGTCGCGAGAGCTGCCCTCAATGCCGCTCCGCCCATGAGCGTCAGCATGCGTTTGAGGTTGTAAGCCATCACCGCCAAGCTCATCTCGGTCCGAGTTCCTTCCAGTCCGCGCAAGAGGAAACGCGGGTGGCCGAAGATGACGTACTTGAGAATTGCGAAAGGATGCTCTACGGTGCATCGTCGCAGTTGCATCGCCGCCGGAGTGGCGCGTTGCTGCATGCGCTGCAAGGCCCCTTCATGCACGTGCCGGCGAACAATGCGGCGTGAGCTTACCGTGCACTGCGGCTTAAGAGCGCAGGCTCCGCATACTTCGGGACGAGCGATATAGGTGATCGCGCGCCCGTTCCGGCCGTCACTGCGTAAGCTGTGTCCTGCGGGGCAGAGCATCGTGTTGCTCTGCTCCTGGTAGTGGAAAGCGGTGCGATCGAACAGCTTGCCGTCGCCTCGAGCATTCACTCCCCGATGGGCTGGCACGTGCGGCAAAATGCCTTTGCTTTCGCAGGCTGCGGCCTGCTCCCCGTTGGAATAACCGGCATCGGCCAGCACATGGATCGGTGTCGAGGGCGCGCCCACGGCTTGCTGTGCGGCTTCGGCCATGGGCAACAAACTGCGCGTGTCATTGGCCTCGTCGCTCACCTGTTGGGCCACGATCAGGCCGTGCTCGGCATCCACTGCGGTCTGCACGTTATAGGCGGGCAGCATCCCCTGCGCCGTTTTCATGAAGCCGGCTTCCGGCTCGGGGTGAAGGCGCAGTTTCTCCAGAGCCGCCGCGACCGCACTGTTCTCCACCGTCGGTTCGTCTTCCCGGTCGGCGCTTTCCAAACTTTCCAGATACCGTTCCATGGCGGCCCGCTCGTGCACGCTGCTGACACTGCTCGCCGCCCGAAACTTCGAGCCGTCGATGGCAATCCATTCTCCGCGTATCAGCCCCACCGATCGCGCGAACTTCACTAACTCGGCGCCCGCCTGCGTCACCGCCTGGCGATGCATCCGGCGAAACTCGGCAATGCTTTTGTGATCCGGACAAAGCCGTCCCAGCAGCCACATCAACTCCACATTGCGCCGGCACTCGCTTTCCAAACGTCGCGAGGAACGAATCTGTTGCAGATAGCCATACAGATACAACTTCAGCAAGTCTCGCGGATCGTATCCCGGACGCCCCGTCTCGGCCGCTTCCGCCCGTGCGAATCCCAGTTTCTGCATGCCGAGCCGGTCCACGAAAGCATCGATGACCCGGCAGAAATGGTCTTCGGGAATCAATTCCTCCAAGGTGACCGGAAACAGCGTCCCCTGCGCTCGCGCATCCCCTTCGATGAATCCCATGCGTTGCCCTCACTCCCGCAATCGCATCTTGCCACCAATGCCGTTTCTCCGCTAGTAGTTTCGTAACAGCCTCGGTAGCTGGAAGGTGGGGGGCGTGAGCCGCTTGGAGCACATCTTTGAGCGGTCTTTTGGGATTTCCCCTTTTGTACTGCATCACATGTGGATTGACTTGCGGGGCGGACATGATGCCGACCATAACTAACGTCCGCGACTATACCAGATTGAACCCGGAGACTTGTAATTGCGGCCTTCTCCCCACACTACATGCGTAGCTCCGAGGTTATCGATGGCGATGGAGAAGTAGTCGCCGAAGGGAAAACGGAAGCCCTCGGGGAGGATGTAATCGTAGCCGCGCGCCGGGCCGGAGATCTGAGTTTCAGGCGACCAGGTGGCGCCGCCGTTGCTCGAACTGCGCTCAAAAACGTTCCACAGCGGCTGCTCTGGCAGAGCGTGGCTTAGCAGAGTATGCTTCCGCGCATCCATCCATGCGATGCGCACGTCGCCGGCCACGCCTGCGGTAATCGCGGGAAAACAGTGTTCCGTCCGATTGTCGGCGAAGGAGACGTCGGCCTTCAACGACCAGCTCGCCCCGCCTGTCGTCGAGGATGAAAAGTAGACGCGCTCGGGCCCGCCGTTCATGGCACCGGCATTCCACAACGCATAGAGAGTTCCCGCCGCATCGGAGGCCAGCGCGATCTGCGCTCCCAGGTATCCGGCCTCGCAACCCTCGGCAACGCAGTCCGGAGGCGCGCCTGAGGTATCCAGCAGCACCGTGTTCCAACTGCGTCCGGCGTCTGCCGACCGGCTCACATAGAGGCTGACCGGGCGAGTGCGGGATTCCCGCAGCCCATAGGCGCTCCACGAAAAATAAACGTCTCCGGTCGAATCGACCGTCGCGCCACCCGCCAGCGACCAACCCGGCTCCGCGCCCGGATTCACCACCGCCGATGCGAACGTTTGCGCATAGTCATGCGACGCCGCCACCAAGAAATTCTGCTCGTGATTGAATCCCACATAGACATCGGCGCCGTGTACTGCGAGCACGGGCTTGTCCGCATCGTCGGGCGCGCTGGCGGCCGCGGACAAATACCAGGAGCGCCCGAAGTCCTGCGACCGGGCCACCATCACGTCGCGCTTGTTGTCCTGCAGCCAGGAGGCATACACCGTCTGCCGGTCCACGGGATCGACTACGATCTGGGGATCGAACTGGCCGGTCGAAGAAGGCACCAGCGCATGCGGCGCTTCCCACGACAGTCCATTGTCGTTGCTCACCAGCAGAGCGATCGTCGGTGCGGTGCAGGCCGGGCAGTCATTTACGGCGCCATACTGGGGAAATAAAATATAGATGTGTCCGTGGCCATCCGCGGCCAGCGCGGGTTCCCATTGATCGCCCGTGGTGTAGCCAACGCGGCGCTGCGGGCTGAAATTCGCATTGACGTTCGACACGGCCAGCGCAGCCTGCGCCGTTGCCAACACCAAAAGGAGCCAGAGCGCAAACTTCTGCACACTCCTGGCGCGGCTGGATCCGAAAACCACAGACTTTCTCCTGGGCACAACTCCTGCAAGAACCTTGCTCGAACTCTATCGTGAATCTTCCCGTAGCGTCAATTGCCCGATAAGGCTACTGGCGGGCAGTGCCGTCTGGGGTTTAAGGTTTGACAAGCATGAACTTCCAACGCCTGATTGAGCAGCACCCCGCCGTGTTGTTCGCGCTCTCGCCCCTCTACTTCCTCTGTTTGTGGATGCTGGTCGGCGCGATCGTCAGCCTGGTTGGTGGCTGGTTCTCACTCGCCAGGGTCTATCGCACGCAGGTGGCTTTCACTGGGGCGAAATGGAGGATGCAAAGCGCACGGATGCGCTGGCTGATGAACTACAACAACGTCTTGACCATCGGAGCCAATCCGCAGGGTTTGTACTTGGCCAGCATGTTTCTGTTTCGCTTCATGCACCCTCCGTTGCTCGTTCCCTGGAGCGAGATCAAGGTAAGAAGCAAAAAGGGCTGGGTGTTCGAATACGTGACCTTCACCATGGGCCATGAACTGGCAATTCCTTTGCGGATTCGCGGGACGCTCGGGGCAAAGTTGAAAGAGGCGGCTGGAAGCTATTGGCCGGTTGAGGAGATCGAATAGACGGGACTGGCTCGGCTGTCTTTGCCTTCGGCCTGGGTTTACTCCACCCACAGCGTTTTATCCTGGACGTACTCCGGCTGCAAAATGGCTTATGCCCATCGATGCTTGCGCCGCGCGACTTTCCGGCGGCTGCGTCATCGAATAGAATGCGTGTGGGCGACGAGTATGCCTGCCGCAAAGCCGCCGGGCCTGCCCTGAGCGAAGTCGAAGGGACGGCGGCGCTACGAGGAGCGACTCTTAAGATGCAGAAAGCCACATTTGCAGCGGGATGTTTCTGGGGAGTGGAAGCAACTTTCCGCCAGATGCCGGGCGTGCTCGCCACGCGCGTGGGCTACACCGGCGGCAGCACCGACAATCCTAGCTATAAAGAAGTTTGCACCGATCGCACCGGCCACGCCGAAGCCGTGGAGGTCGAGTTCGATCCGGCCAAGGTCCACTATCCGGATCTGCTAAAAGTGTTCTGGGAGAATCACGACCCCACGCAACTCAACCGCCAGGGACCGGACTGGGGCACACAATACCGCTCCGCCATCTTCTTCCACACGCCGGAGCAGCAGACCGAGGCGCAAGCCTCGAAGGAAGCGCTGGAGAAGGCGCACCGCTATTCCAAGCCAATTGTCACGCAGATCGTTCCCGCCGTGACGTTCTTCCCCGCCGAGGACTACCACCAGCAGTATCTGGAGAAGCGCGGCCTGGCCAGTTGCCACATCAAGGCGTAGGCGGATGAGTGGGTTTCTGGAGGCGCAGCATCTATGGCGCTGCGATCATCCGTCAACCCATTAACAGCATTTTCCTTGCCGCATCAGTGCGGTAAGCGTCCTGACCAGTCTGAACTCTTTACAAATATCTATCACTGGCTTGGTTTAAGTGAGTTACCATCTGACCAACGCATGACATAGGCTGACCAGATTGCCCTTCAAATGCGTTCGAAGGGAGCGCCACAATGAAGACAACGATGTTTGCAGGTTCTCTTCTCACAATCCTTTTGCTTACAATCTCAGGCTTTACGCAAGAAAACCCAGCGGCCGTCGGGTGCGGTGATCCCAAGGCTAAGTTCGATGTGAAAACTGAGCACGGCCAACACTCTGCTCAACCGGAGGCCGGCAAGGCGCTCCTATATTTCATTGAGGACGATTCAAATTTCTGGTCCAACCCCAAGCCTACAACCAGGATGGGCATCGACGGCGAATGGGTCGGAGCGACGCATGGCAGCTCCTACTTTTACGTTCCGGTCGATCCCGGAGTTCATCACCTCTGTGCAAGCTGGCAGACGACGGTCGTCCTTGGGAGAGGCCACATGACTTCCGCAGCCCATTTCGCCGCGGAGGCCGGAAGCGTGTACTACTTCGTGGTAAAAGACATCTGGACACGTGATGGACAGAGCGACATGAGTTTGAATCCGCTGGATAGCGACGAGGGCCTGCTTCTGGCGAACAAATTTTCGTTCAGCACGTTTCATTCGAAGAATTGAATGTTGGTGCGAACCATAGCGTTAGGCCCTCAGATGTGCCGGGCACCCGCGACGGTGTGAAATGAGTCTCTACCCGCCGTCAGCAGCATCGGCGCACCCTTCGTGATAACCAGCGAATGCTCGTAATGCGCCGACGGCCTGTGATCCGCCGTGATCACGGTCCATTTATCCGGCGCGACGAATGCCCGGCCCGATCCCCCGGCGATAATCGGTTCCACGGTAATCGCCCACCCTCCGGTGAGCACTTGATTCGCTCCGGATCGGGATAGTTTGGCACACGCGGCTATTGAGAAACCGCAAATCGGCTTACGGCGTGATCTCGAACACCGTGCCGAATCCAGCGTTTCCGCCATAGGAGGCGGTGCCGTAGAGATTGCCCGCCGCATCCAGAATCAGGTTGCTATACTGCCACCCGCCGTCTCCGCCGGTGCCGGTAAAGCTGTAGAGAACGCTCTCCGTCCAGCCGCCGCCTGCGGCGGGAGCTAGCTTGTACACCGTGCCGTAGGTGTAGGTTGCGGTAGAGCCTCCGAAGAGGGTGGTGCCGTAGAGATTGCCGGCGGGGTCTTCGACTAATCCCGCTTCCGGATTGCCTCCATCGCCATTGGCTCTGGTGAATTCATAAATAATAGTTTCAGTCCAGGTGCCGTTGCTGGAAGATAGCTCATACACCGTGCCGCAGCCTGCGGGATTATTGCTGCCTGCTCTGCAAGCTTTGGGCTCCAGGCCTCCATCTGTAGTCGTGCCGTAAAGATCTCCGTTGGCATCCATGATCAGATTCCCGGCGGGGATGGCGCCATCGCTGGTCGATCCCGCAAAGGAATGAAGCATCTGCTCCTGCCAACCGCCCGCGACCGGCATCAATTCAAAGACAATCCCGCAGCCGATCGGCTTTAACAAAGCTCCCTTGCAGCTTGAGCTTGACCCGCCGTGCGCAGTGGTTCCGTAAAGATTACCCACTCCGTCAAAGATAAGTCCGGCCGACGGGCCAGCCCCGTCCACAGGATAGCCGCCGAAGCTGTAGATCACGGTTTGCTTGAACGTGCCATTCGCTTGCGGAATCAATTCAAGGACGGCACCGAAGCCGTTTGTGCCTCCATCTAACGCGGTCCCGTAAAGATTGCCCGACTTGTCAAAAATCAGATTTCCCAGAGGATGGTCAATTACTCCGCTCAGGTTATCCAGATTTTTTTCCGTATAGGTTCCATGTGCGGCGGGAGACAGTTCGAAGACGGAGCCGTATTGGCGACTGCCGGTTTCTTCGGCGGCGCCGTAGAGATTGCCGGCTGAGTCCAGGATCAGGCTCGAGGGAAAAACGCTGTTGTTTCCGTCATCGCTCTTGCCAGAGAAGCTATAGAGCAGACTTTCACTGCCGCTTGGCGACAGCTTGAAAACGGATCCCACATCGGCGCCGCCGCCGAGCAAGGTCGTGCTGTAAAAATTTCCCGAGGCGTCAGCAACTAAACCACTTTCGGGACGATCACCATCGGCGAATGGAAAGCCGTAGAGAGTAGTCTGCGTAAATCCACTGCCATTGGGAGTGAGTTCGAACACCGTCCCGTTCAATCCCGTCGGTCCGCCATATTGCGTGGTCCCATAGATTTGGCCAGCAGGGCCGAGAACGATGTCGTTATTAGGATAATATCCCTCGCGGTTGAAGCCGGTGAAGGTATACAAAATTGTTCCGGTCCAGTGCCCTGAAGCGAAGGTCAACTTGAACGCCGAGCCACAACAGAGCTCGCCGCCACCTTCAAATGTGGTGCCGTAAATGTTGCCGGAGCTATCGAAGATGATGTCTTGGGGTTGTACGTCGAACTCGTCAGCGTTGCCAAAAGTGTAGAGAATCTGTTCGGTCCACTGGCCGCCGGTGGAGGGGCTCAATTCGAAAACCGTGCCGCAGCCGCCGGTCTTGTTGCACTTGGGGGCTCCGCCATTGTCGGTAGTGCTGTACAGATTGCCGGCACTGTCGAAGATCAAAGCGGCTGAGGGTTCCCACCCGTCATTTCCGCCCGCGGTGAAATTGTGCAGGACTTTTTCAGTCCAGGTATTGCCGGTGGAGGGACTGAACTCAAATACGATTCCTCTATTGGTGGGGCCGCCTTCTTCCGCGGTTCCGTAGATGTTGCCAGACTGATCGAGAGTCAGGCGGCCATAAGGAAAGCCGCCATCGGAGCCGCCGGAGAAGATGTGGATCACGTTTTGGGTCCAGCCGCCGGAGCCGAGCGTCAGCTGGAATACAGAGCCGTAGGTTGGGCCGTAGTCGTAGCTGGTTCCGTAAAAATTTCCAGCGTTGTCTTCAACTATGCCGGGGCTGAGATTACCGCTCATCGTGAAAGTCTCGAGTACGGTCAGGTTCCATTCTCCGTGCGAAGAAGGCGTCAGCTCAAAAAGTTCGCCCCCGGGTTGGAGCGAGCTCCGGTAAGCCAAGCCGTAAATATTTCCTGCTCCGTCCAGGGTGATCGCAACAGGGCCCACCCCATCGCTGCCGCCAGTGAAATCGTGGAGCACGGTCTCCGTGGCTTGGCCTTGAGCGTTGAGGGTGAACTTGAGGATCAAGCCGTGGTTGTAGGCGCCGCCTTGTGCGACGACATACAGATTTCCCTCGGCGTCGCTGATCGTGGTGGAGGGGTAGAGGCCGTTGAGATAGGGGACGAAGCTATACAACACTTTTTCCGTTGCGGCTGCAGCCGGGTCCGCGTGGAGCACCAGCGCGAAAATGACGGCAAAGAAAGCAGCCAGAAAAGGGATTCTGCGAGTCATGGGAAGCTCCTGGGATGTAGCACAGGCCTCGGCGTCAGGCGGTTGGGGGAACCGCGCTGAGAAGCATACCACAGGGTACGAGCAAACCGTGAGACAGACTTCTGCCAGAGTGAGAATGGCCGCGGAACGGCCGGTTTAGGCCGCTCTTAAGCTGCAGTCAACAGCATGGGCGCACCCTTCGTAATCACCAGCGTATGCTCGTAGTGCGCCGACGGCCTGTGATCCGCCGTGATCACGGTCCATTTATCCGGCGCGACGAATGCCCGGCCCGATCCCGCGGCAATAATCGGTTCCACCGTAATCACCAACCCTTCGGTCAGGATTTGATTCGCTTCCGGATCGGCATAGTTTGGCACTCGCGGCGCTTCATGGATGGTGCGGCCTATGCCATGCCCTCCCAGATCGCGAATCACGGAAAATCCACTCCGCCTCACCTCGCGCTCCACGGCCCGTCCAATCTCCGAAACCCGAAAGCCGGCTCGCGCCACCAGCATGGCCTTGGCGAAGGCTCTCTCCGCGCAGGCGACCAGGCGCTGGCGCTCTTCCGTCACTTCGCCCACGGGAACGGTTATGGCGGCGTCCGCCATGAAACCGTCTTTCTCGATGGTGACGTTGAGCTTCACCAAATCGCCCGCCTGCAGCGCGCGTTCCCCGGGAATGCCATGCACCGCTTCCTCGTTGACGCTGATGCAGTTCACCCCGGGGAACTTGTAAACCAGCGCCGGAGCGGATCTTGCTCCGTGCTGCATCATCACCCCGGCGCCCACTTCGTCCAGTTCGGCGGTGGTGATTCCCACCCGTACCGCACTCTTCATGGCGGCCAGCATTAAGCACACGATGGCGCCGGCGGCGCGCATCCCGGCCAACTCTTCCGGACCGTTGATGGACATGGGAGTACCTCAGGGACATGATATCTCCAATATCGAAAAGGAGCATTTCAGGCGGCAGGCGGTTCCTGCGGACCAAAGAAGAAAAGCAGCACGAAGCCGCCCAGGTAAAACGGCAGGCTTTGCTGAAAATCGCAGCCCATGAAGCGCAGGATCAAGCCAAACAGCGCCAGGGCCTCGCACAACGCGTAGGTCGCAATATAGCCGCTCTTCCAATGGTTCAGAGTGAGCGCATCCTCGGGATGAGAGGCCAGGTTTTCCGCGGAACGCAATACCAGGGTGCGTCTCACCACGAAGATCGCGCCCACAATGGCGACGGCCGCGGTGGTGAGAACATAGCTCAAGGATGGATCCACAGCTCGAGCGCGTGAACCCAGAACTTCGCCCACGGCAGCATAAAGAAGAACGCTGCCCAGCATGGCCCACTGCAACGTCCGCAGGGTTCTTATCGTCCCCCTCATTGCGTCTATTCTCGCGCACTTCTCCGGGGGCGATCGGGAATTCTCGCCGCCGGTATCGGTCTAGGCAATATCGTTTTTCTTAAGCTAATGACGATGTTCGGTGCCGTGCAATCCTGGGCGCATCCGCAGAAAAATCTGAAACGATACGGGATAGTTGCCGTAGGCCGCATCGAGCGCGGCGGGCTTGGAGTAAACCGTGACATCCGCGCCCAATCCCAGCTGCCAGGCGTGATTCTGCACCACATCGCGTACCCCTCCAAAAGTGTAGGCACCGATACGGTAAGCCGGATGGACCGCCGCCTGCGGAAACAATTCGTCTTTATCCACCAGCTCCAGCCGCGTAAACGCGTAATCGCGCCGCAGAAAATTCAGCGTTGACTCCAGCAGGTAGCCGTTAAGGTTGGCGCCTGGGCCGATCTGGTGCACGCGGCCCCACACCAGAGAGGCCGCCAAATTGCCCGCGGCCAGCGGATGGTTATATTCCACCGAAGCCGTCTGCCGCCACTGGTTCCAGGGCTCCAGCGCCTCAGGATGGTCGAGGTGCCCGATGCTATATTGCGCCGTCCAGTTTCGGCCGGGGGCAACACTGCCGCGCACAGACCAGGAATCCAGCGCGGCCGGCTGGATACTCCAGCGTTCTTCGTTGGGCTCGTGTCCGTTGAAGGCCGACCCCTCCAGCTTGATGTGGCCGATCACCAACCCCGTGGTGACCACGCCGAAACTGGTATGGGTGGAATCCTGCAGATGATGGCTGAGCGGGGCCAGCGGAAGCTCTGCCGCGGAGGTGCGGTGAATGTAGGTGACCGGACCCAGCGCCGGCTCTGCCGACGGCCCGCCGTACAACTCCCACGACACTTTCGCCGAGAGCGGCAGAGTGTACAGCAGGGACAGCTCCGCGAAGACATTATGCGGATGCTGGTGGTTGACCAGCGGCTCGCCGTGATAGGTCTCCCCGGTCTGAAACAGCTCGGGAAAGCCGGGATGCGGCGAGGTCAACGATTCCGCCGAGAACATCTGGCGCAACAGAAGGGTTCCACCCCAGAGTTTGTGCTGCTCCATCAACATGCCCAAGTTGACCGACTCGGCTTTGCCTCCGCCGCGCGGGCCGCCTTGCCGGTTGTAGTCGGTGAAGATCACGCCGTGCGCCATCAGTTCCCAGCCGCCGCGCATGAGCATCCACTCGTGCTCCGGCACGGAAGCCGGCTCCCATGCGGTTCCCGACCCCGAGTGCGGTGAAGGCAATTGCGCAGTTTCGTGCGCTTCCATATTCATCCCGCTCATGGAGGCGTCCTGCGCCGCGGCCGCACACAATAATCCCGTTATCGCAACCGAGCCAGCAAAGATCCAAGACAAAAATGCTCTGGCCACCGGGACCCCGTTCTCCCAAGAAAGAAAGTTGCCTGATTGTAAGACACGCAGGTGAGCGCATGCCCAGCTAAGCACGGAGACCAGGGTCTTGGATCGGATTTTCAGAATTGCTTCAGCGGCCGAGAGGGTAAGTTTGCCGAGCTCCACAAAAATTCAGCGGCAGCCTTTTGTGGCGGAGCCGACTAATCCGCACTAATACCTCACGGCGGTAAACCAGGTATCAAAGGCTGAGGGAACGTCGATTATTCCTCCGGGGGTAACGCCTGCCGTACTCACATTGAAGCCGTAAATCTCGAGGTAAAATCCGGGGCTTGAATAGTTGACTGCATATGCGATCGTGCCATCGGGACTGAATCGTTCCACTCCGTAGGGAATGTAATTTGACGTGTTGACAATCTTCTGCGCGCTCAATTCGACCTTTTCGATCTGGGTGGTGCTTTGGGAGGTTCCCAAGAAAAGGTATTTGCCCGAGGGATGGACGAGACTCGGACCGCTAAAGTAGCCACACGCCTCGAGCATAGATGCAGTGCACTGGACCAACGGAGTAGTGACATTCGGCTGCACCTCATAGATATTGACCATTTCGATGCCCTGCTGGTAGCCGTTGGGTACGACGAAGTCGAACATAAGGTCGTTTACGAATTGAACACCTTCGCCGCCTTGGCTGGAATTGTTCCAGCTGTATATCTCGGCATCGGGGCCCAGCGTGCCAGTTTGAGGGTTGATCGTTCGCTGGTTGTAGAGGGACTTGTCGCCACCAGGGTAACTGCAGGACACTTGGTCATAAAGTCTGCTGCCATCCGCACTGAAGCCGTCGAGGTTTAGTCCGCAATCCTCTGCACTGGGGTCGTTGGCGAGTTCGTATTGCGCCTCGACTTGTAGTTGGCTGATCTTTCCCGTGTTGGAATCCACCAGATACCGCCGGATCGTGAACGTGGTGTATTGGGGACCGGGGCTGCCCGCATGGACCGCGTAAAAGAAGTTGGCTTGGGGATCAATGCTGGGACCTCCGTACCAACCGTTGGCATCGATCTTCTGAACCGCAGGAGTCTGGGGCGCGCCGGAGGCGTCCGTCGCATATACCCAAAGATGCAGCGGGCTGCCCTGCAGAGGAGAGTCGAAAGCAGTGTAGTAGAGAAAGCGATCGTTCGAAGACGAGACGATGTTGGGATAGGTGGATTCCGGCAGCGTGAGCGTGCCGACTTGAGTGGCGTAGAGGGTCTGCGGATCTATGCCGTATGTGGTAAGAGTTGAACCGTCGATCACATATACGACTTGAACTGCCGATGACGCCAGAGGCCCGGAGTGGATTTGCGGGCTGGGCTTCTGGGCTAGGGCTAAGGACGAAAGGCAAACGATCAGACAAAGCGATGCTGCACTCAACATACTTCACCTCCGGGCGTTTCGATTTAGGTGAGGCTGCGGCAAGGAAGGTTGTTCACCGATTCGCGGCTGGTGTGGCTTGTATCTGCCCTAGACGAGCCGCCCATGACATCCGCGCCGCCGCGACGATCAGGGGTGCTTGCTTATCGGCTGTGTGCAAGCGGGGGACCAGCGGTGACGATTTTGGAAACGGGCTGGCTCACGGCTATGTCCCGGTAATCTTCACGCGAAGTTCTTCCGGCAGGCGTTCGCGAATCTCGGGAGGGAGGCGGTCATGCACCCGCCGCGCGCCTTCCTTGGCCGCGTCCAGCACGGTGACCGGCGCGGGCGTGGCCACCGCGACCACCAGCCAGGTCAGAGCGGACAGGGCAAAGCCTGCCAGGGCCGCAATCTCCAGCCAGAACGCGTGCCGGGGGCCAAAGTGGCGGATCACGCCAAAGGCCAGCAAGAACACGCCGCCGGAAACCGAAGCCAGGGCGATCAAGGCCACGTCAATGATGCGGTTGATACGCTGGCGGCCGCGGCACCGTTCGCAATCGGCGAAGTGACTTTCGTAATCGCCGCGCATTTCCAGCGCCAGGCCGGAAATATCGTAGCGCCAGCCCGCCAGAATCTTGCCAACGATGGGATCGATGCACTGCTGACTCATAAATTACTGCAGTTGGAGCCACTTACATCTGAATGGGCGGCAGAACCTGAGACTGCACCGCCACCCGCACGCGGTTGTGAAACAAGCCCCCGCGCTGCGCCAACGCCGTTTCCGCCTCTCTACGCGCTATTTCCGGATGATTGTTCTGCTCCGAGAGATGCGCCAGCACGACAAAGGCTGCACTATTATCATAGTCTCCGGTGAAGAATTCCGCGAGTTTCTCGTTCGAGAGGTGCCCGGTGGGACTACCCACCCGCTGTTTCACCGGCCAGGGGTAGGGCCCCGAGCGCAACAACTCAACCCCGTGATTCGATTCGACGACCAGAATGTCGGAGCCGCGCAATTGATCGCGTACGTTGGCGAGCAGGCGGCCGAGATCGGTGGCAAATCCCACCTTGACGCCCTCGGCCCGAAAGGTGAACCCAACTGGATCCTCCGCGTCATGCGGAATGGTGAATGGGGTTACCGCGATGTCGCCCACCTGAAACGGATAACCGGATTGGAACTCCTCCAATTTTTCGAGCTCCGGCCGCTCGCCGTTTACATTGCGCAGAGCCCGGCCCATGCCCGGTGCGTCTTCCCGGTCATAAAAACCGGGATGCGCAGCTTTTTGGCCAGCGCCGCCAGTCCGTAGACGTGATCGGAATGCTCGTGCGTGATCAGAATGGCGGCGAGCGACTGCGGGTCCTGCCCGAGCGACTTCAGGCGCTTGCAGGTCTCGCGGCAGGAGATGCCGGCATCGACCAGGATCTTGGTGCGGGCGCTGGCCACGAACGCGCAGTTTCCCCGGCTTCCGCTGGCCAGCATCGAGACAGTTACACCCATGCTGGCAGCATACGCGAGCATCCTGTGGAACCGGGAGTAACTTGTTGGTTAGCCGATACCTTGGAACGTTGGCTGGGGGAGCGTTCCTACGGCGGGCGGTTCACCCTGCGGCGGCCCGAGCCCCTATCTCCGCGATAGTTGGGAAAGATCGCGGAGCGCATAAGGTCCGCTCGGCAGGCATCGAACTGGTGCTGACCGCCCTAGCCAGCATCTCAAGAGCGAGCCCCGCCATGGGTGGAATCACCACGGTGGCGCGCAACTGGCCGCGGCGCACCCACTCCTGGCCAGTCGTGGTAACGCCGTCGCAGCCGGTGAAGGGAGTGTTCAACCAGCGTTCGCGGTCCGCTCCGGCTAGGTCAAGCAAGGTTTTTCTGGCGCCCATCGCCATGGCATCGTTCTGGCAGACGACGGCCTGGATATGCAGCTGCCTGGACGTGCTCAACGATAGCCAGGATTTAACCGCCTGGTGGGCGCTTCGTTCCGACCAGTCCCCTTTGAGCACCTTCATCGCGATCCCGCCCGGCTTGCTCGAAACCATCCCCTGGCTGCGGAGATTCGCCGCGCTGCTGCTGGAAGGACCTTCGATATAGAGAATATTGCCTTCCGTACTGAGCGCTGCCAGTTGTTTTCCCTGAATCCGTCCCACTTCTTCCTGATCGGGACTCATCGCAAACACCGGAATCCGCGCGCTCCGGCGCAGTTCGGCAATGTAGTCGGCCTCGCGATTCAGAATCCCCCAGCCCATGCCCGCCGCCACTGCCGCCTTTGCAACTTGGGGCATGGGGGTTCCGACCGGTTCCACCAGGATCGCGTCCGGACGCTGCGTCTTGTCCTGAATGATCTTCAACAATTGTTGGGACTGGTTAACCGCGTCGTTGTCGGCATAAATGATTTCGATCTTTATTCCCAGCCGGTGAGCGGCCTCGGTCGCGGATGCCGATTGTTCCGCTTGGTAATCGTTCTCTCTCGTGGTGAGAGAAATAACTACGTTTAGATTATTCATAGAAGTCTGGACGCTGATTGGCCTCAAAACTTCTACGGGCCCGGAATGCTCCCCAATTCTCCCCAATTCTCCCACGCAGATTCGAAAGCCTCCAAGTTACTGCCGTTGTTCCCCGTGAGCTGTAAACGCCACTCCATGGCCACCAGTCACCGCCCACTGGCCACTGCTCCTACTTTCCCTGCCGCAGATTATCGATGACCCTGCGCATCACGGACCCGCCGTAAGCGCCCGCCATGCCCGGCAGCGCCGTCAGAAACGATCCATACACCTGGCCCCGCGTGGGCTTCACGGTGAGAATCAGGTAGGCTGCGAGTTCGGTCAGAGGAACGAACATTCCCACCACCACCACCCAGCGCCACGGCCAGCGCGGCCGCAGCAGTCCCAGCAGCATGCAGGCCGCCAGCACCAGCAGCGCCGTGAACAGCAGATCGTTGACGGCGACATCGACCCAGCCCGTTCCGATGCCTGCGACAGCGGCCAGCACGTAGAAGGGAACGTCGCTCTTCTGTAGGAAAGCGGAATCTGTGGATTTTGTGCCCAATACCGGTGGATTAGTCTTGGCTATTTCGAACCCTTCTGACGCTCGAGTAACTTAATGTCAACCAGGGTCATCTTTTTCCCGTCGCTCTTCCCCGTCACCATGACCTCTGCACCCCACATTGGGCGCACGATGTCGTCCATCATGCCTTCAGGTACGTGGACGATTTGTTTTGCTCCGCTGAGTTTTATCTGGTGTTTCTGGCCAAGAGCATCCGCGAAGGACAATCGCCCTTTGATGCTAACTAGCGTGGTGCGCGCTGCAGTACTACGGACAAGTAGTTCCTGTGGGACTTGACGCTGCTGTGTGGTCAAAGCCACCTCTACTGTTTTTCCTGTTCGCGAGGTGGTGAAGCCGACCAATTTTACCGCGTCTCCATCGGGCGCAAGATTGCGCGCAAGCCCCACGAAATTCACGTAGTAGGCCGGATTCGTTATCCTAGCCCTCAGTGTCTTCTGGTCTAGCTTGTTGAATAATTCCAAACAGCCGAGCAATTCGTCTACTGTATCTGAGCTACTGTCCATTTCTGGAAACTTCATCTGGTCGCGGTGCCCCATCCTGAAAGATACTGCCATACTGGCGGCCCTAGGCACCGTCATATAAAGCTCAACCTCTCCTTTGACAAACCGCTGGGCAGGCCCACGTTCGCGGTAGGGACGGCCTGCCTTTCGCTCCGCAGTACGATACAGGAGTTTTTCCGTCGTCAAAACGCGACCAACAAACTCATCTGTCGGGGCTATGCCGAGCCCTACGTCGCCTCCAGAAATTGCCATCTGAAACTCGTTCGTTTCGAGTCGGACTCCCCGAAGCGCCAAGTGCCTGCGAAAGTTAACTTGCTCCAAGAGGTCGCGCAGTTCTTCAGCTATTTCCCCAGGAGGGTTGCCCAGAAGGCCACGGCAGACCAGTTTTTCCGCAAGCAAAAGATCCCCGCAGTCAACAGCAATGGACGCGGCACTCCTGTGTAACACCGAACGAGTCGGTTCCAACTCCTTGCTTTCCGCGACTTGATCAGCAGCTGCGGTCTCTTGCTGCAAAGCGCGCCTCATCAGCGCAAGGTATTTTTTTCCCTCGCCGTGCTGGCGTGCAGCGACCGCGTCATCCACTAATGCCATGGCTTCGCGATGCAGTTCCACGGTGTTCACTTCCTAACCACCCTTGCCTTCGGTCTTCCGAATTCGACAACAGCGACGTACGTTGGCAACTTTCCCTTGGCTTGCTTAACCTGCTCAAGCTTCTGGGCCACGCGCATCTCGACTTTCTTATCGTCACCGTTTAGGATCCCAGATACCTCAAGGCGAGCCCGACCCTGAAAAAGCTCACCCTTGCCCTCCGAACCTACCCAGTAGTCGAAAAAAGTGCCCTTTTTGGATCGCTCAACCACTACATTCCGAGTCGTATTCTCGACGACAAGGATTGCGATGGCGCATGCTCCATACTCAGTTGCCTCATGGAGGTCCGCATACGTCTGTTGCTGCTGATTGCTGACCCGTTCCCAGCTCAACAGCATTGTCCGGCGGTACGATCCATCAACAAGAAGGGAAATCCCCGGCGTGTGTTTCCGATCTTCAAGGCAGACAGCGGCAGCTTCAGCCAAGTAGCCCCCCGCAGTGGAGGTTAGGCCAGGCACCCGTTACGGAGTCTTCCGAGATCACACGAATAAGTCTTCTTGGCCATCAAAACCTTTGGAGGGGAAGTTTAGACCCCGCGTAAACTGCAAGTCTACCTAAGTACGTCAAGTCTACCTAAGTACGTCAAGTCTACCTAAGTACGTCAAGTCTACCTAATACTTATAAAACCCCCGCCCACTCTTCCTCCCCAACCAGCCCGCGTCCACCATCTTGATCAGCAGCGGGCACGGCCTGTACTTGGGATCGCCCGACACCTCCTGCATCACCCGCATGATGTCCAGGCAAACATCGAGCCCAATAAAGTCGGCCAGCGTCAGCGGACCCATGGGATGCGCCATGCCCAGCTTGAAAACTTCGTCCACCGCTTCCGGCGTAGCCACGCCTTCCATCACCGCATACATGGCTTCGTTCAGCAGCGGCATCAGCACTCGGTTGGAGACAAATCCCGGCGCGTCGTTGACTTCGACCGGCGTCTTTTCGAGCTTCACCGCCAAGTCGCGCACCGCGGTGAAAGTTTCCTGCGACGTGGCCAGCCCGCGGATCACCTCTACCAGCTTCATCACCGGCACCGGATTAAAGAAGTGCATCCCAATCACTTTTTCCGGCCGTTTGGTAAGCGCCCCCAGCTTGGTGATGGAAATCGACGAAGTGTTCGAAGCCAGAATGACCTCTGGCTGAGCCAGCCGGTCGAGGTCGCGGAAAATCTCCGTCTTGATCTCGAGCTTCTCGGTTGCCGCTTCCACGATGAAGTCGCAATCGGCAAGCTTGGCGCGTTCAGTCACCGGCTCGATCTTCTTCAACGCGGACGCCTTGTCCTCCGCCGTGATCTTGCTCTTCGCGACCTCGCGATCCAGATTCTTCGTGATGGTGGCCAGCCCGCGCTCCAGAAAGCGCTGCTCGACATCGCACAGAACCACCGAATACCCGCTGCGTGCAAAGACGTGGGCGATGCCATTGCCCATCGTGCCCGCGCCGACAACTCCTACTCTCTTGATGTCCATAAATCCTCTTCCTGCGAAAGAGAACGCCGGCCTCTCCACAAGCAGCTTACAATAGACTACGTTTTGCGATAGTTCATCTGATGAAGTCGAAGATATCTGCGTCCGTCATTATCCTGCTTGCCGCAGCCAGCGTCCTTACCGGCCAAACTTCCACGCCTGCCAGCAGCCGCTTCGACAATCAATACCTCTCGATGACAATCTTGCGCGGATGGACCTTAGGCGCTTCCGCCGGTCCGACGTTGGATGTTGTCCAAGGCAAATATTTATTAACCATCAATCCGGTGTTTACGCATGCCAGCGGCGTGGAGGGCGGAAGGTTCAGCGAAATCGCTGTGGGAATGCGGAGTCTCGATGCAGTTATGGGGAATGTGGATCAACCGGCGAGCGGCGCGGAATGCGCGCTGTATCCATCAAAGCCACTGAGGGTGACGAAGTCGATTGCATTAGGCAATCTCTACACGGACAGCTCAAAAACCGGAAACGGCTGCATGTTTCCGTCAAGCGGGAAATCGGTATGGTTCGGCTCATTCGGTGTTGCAGAGGCGCCCCAGAGCGAGTCTACGATCAAACTCTCCTACCAAACGGACGATGTGAATAGCCTGCCGGACAAAGGCAGCGCCGAACTCACTCAAGTGTTTGCCGAGGTCGTTGACATGCTCAAGACCTTGCACTTTAAGCGTCTGACTACGATTTCCCGGATCTTTCCGCGGGCTGCTCCACCGGGTGCCACTGTCACTGTTTACGGCAGCGGCTTTAGGGTAGAGGGCCAGGCGGCAGGCATCGCATTTTCCGAGTTGACGGTGAACTACATGCCGGACCCCGTTATAGCCCCGGACGGAAGGTCTCTTACGTTTCAAGTTCCAACCTCGGTTGAGACAGTGAGCTGTCAGGCAGGGCGCATCCTGATCGGGGGATTTTGTCTTCCCATTCCCCCGAACCATATCAACGTCAACGACTGCCCTCTGGACAGCGCCGGCGGATCAAATTTTTGTGGCATTCCCACACCGCCTGGAAAATCTCAAATTACTCTGGGCGGGGGAGCCGGAATGAGCGGCGACTCCGTTCCCTTCACGGTGACCGCGCCGCGGCCCCGTAAGGTTGAGATTTCTCTTATGTATCCCGTCTACCTTGTCGGGGAGAGCTACACGATTACTGTGCACGGCAGCGGCTTTACTGCGGACAGCAATAGCGTGCGGGTCGGCACCTTGATTTTGAGTAAACTTCCGTCGCCGGACGGAAAAACTATTACGTTTCGCGCTCCGGAACCGCCAGCGGACAGCCTGATCCCTGGCGGGCGAGTTTACGGGGTGTCCGTCGTCAACGCCAACGGTGCGAGCAACTCGATCTCGCTTGAATATCGATAAATGGCAGCGGCGACGCGGTCGAAACGCTCTCATTCACGGGTGTAAAATAAAAACTAGTCTTACGCTGTATGGATATTTGAAAGGAACCCCCATGGCCATCGCCGAAGCCCCCATCCGGCCACGCACGCAATCATCGCAATCTCATCAAGGCCCATTCATCAACGAGCCCTTCTACGATTTCCGCCACGAAGACAACGCCCGCAAGATGCGCGCCGCCATCGAACGAGTTCGCGGACAACTCGGGCACGAGTATGACCTCATCATCGGCGGCCAGCGCGTCAAGACTGCCGACAAGATCAAGTCGCTGAACCCCTCGCGCCCGTCGCAAGTCGTCGGAATCCACCAGAAAGCCGGCAAAGAGCACGTGGAACCGGCGATGAGCGCCGCGCTAAAAGCCTTCGCCTCGTGGAAGCATACTCCCATCGAAGAGCGCGCCAGCCTGCTGTTCCGCGCCGCCGACCTTCTCCGCAACCGCAAAATGGATTACATGGCCTGGCTCGTTTTCGAAGTCAGCAAGAACTGGGCCGAAGCCGACGCCGACATCTCCGAGAGCATCGACTTCTGCGAATTTTATGCCCGCGAGGCTCTGCGCTTTGCCAAGGCTGAACCTCCGGTGCAATTGCCCGGCGAGCGCGGTTCGCTAACCTACATCCCGCTCGGCGTGGGCGCGGTAATCCCGCCGTGGAACTTCCCTTGCGCCATCATGGCCGGCATGACTCTGGCTTCCATCGTCAGCGGCAACACGGTAATCTTGAAGCCTTCCAGCGATTCGCCCACCATCGCCGCCAAATTCGTCGAACTGCTTGAAGAAGCCGGCATGCCCGAGGGCGTAGTGAACTTCTGCCCCGGCGCGGGCGCCAGCTTCGGCGATGCCGTCGTCGCGCATCCCAAAACCCGCTACGTCGCCTTTACCGGCTCGCGCGAAGTCGGCCTCCACATCAACAAAACTGCCGCCACGCAAGCTCCCGGCCAGCTCTGGATCAAGCGCACCATCCTCGAAATGGGCGGCAAAGACGCCATCGTCGTCGACGCCGACGCCGATATCGACTCCGCCGTGGAAGGCGTCGCGCAAGCCGCATTCGGCTTCCAGGGCCAGAAGTGCTCGGCCTGCTCTCGCGCCATCGTCGACGAGCGCGTCTATGACAAGTTCCTCGAACAACTCAAAGCCCGCGTGGAAAAGATCACCGTCGGCGATCCCGCCGAAAACGCCAACATGGGCGCCGTGATCAACGAAGGCTCGATGAAGACGATTCTCGAATACATCGAGCAAGGCAAGAAAGACGGGCGCGTCCTCACCGGCGGCGAGCGCGCCACCGAAGCCGGAGAAGGCTACTTTATCCGTCCCACGGTGATCGCCGATATTCCCGCCAAATCGAAACTCGAGCAGGAAGAGATTTTCGGCCCGGTGCTGGCTGTGATCAAGGCTCACGGCTTCGACCACGCCCTCGAAATCGCCAACGACACCGAATTCGGACTCACCGGCGCGATCTATACCAAGTCGCGCGACAAGATCGAGCGCGCCACTCGCGAGTTCCACGTGGGCAACCTCTACATCAATCGCAAGTGCACGGGAGCCATGGTGGGCGCGCATCCCTTTGGCGGCTTCAATATGTCCGGAACGGATTCCAAGTCCGGCGGCCCGGACTATCTGTATTTATTCACGCAAGCGAAATCGGTGGCCGAGAAAGTCAGCTAGTTGTCTCTTGGTTTGCTTACCGCCGGAGGCTCCCGCTTCCTGCGGTCATTTCCCACTTTGATACTTGTGCTTGGATGATCCTCACTAGTACATTCACAGTAGCTATTTTCCGTAGCATGATAAGCATGGGCCGAGCCTCGGGGAAACGTTGCAGAGTTCGATTGTTGCCGCGGAGTTGCCCATGTTGTACATCCTGCGCCTGACTAACGGAGACTGCGTGGCCGCCATGGCCGCTGACGAGCGCAGCGCGCGCGAAACCGCCATGAAGCTCAGGCTGGAAGAATCGGCTGAGGTCGCAACCGTGCGCCGGCTCGACCGTTTCGCAGTGCAATTCTCTCCCACAGAAGACGGAAGCTTGGAAGTGGCTCACTGGGATGATGCTGTTTTGGATGGCATTCTCGCAAGCGAATATCCTCTCCTGTACGAGGCCTATCGCCGGGCCAACGCCGAACCACTCTTCCAGGCATCAAATCCCGAAGAACCGATCCTGTCGGACCTGGAGGTGGCCTATGAGCGGAATACCGGGATCATTCGCCAGGGTCTTCGACTCGAGCAGCGGAGGTTCAGCTCAGCGGGTGCAGGAACCAAGTCGAACGCCGCATCCAGCACCTAGACCGCGACTTGCCGGAGCCCTACGGCTTTTCCCCGGGCGGCGAAATCGGCTGCGGATTGCGCTCCGCAAACTGCCACTGGTGCCAGTAGGGATAAACCGGCGCCACATCGCTGGCGGCATCTAACTTCGCGATTTGCTCGCCCGATAGATTCCATCCCACCGCTCCCAGGTTTTGTTTTAGCTGCTCCTCGTTCCGCGCCCCCACGATCACTGTGGAAACCGATGGCCGCCGCACCAGCCAATTCAGCGCGACTTGTGGAACCGTCTTTCCCACCTCTTTGGCAACTTCGTCCAGAGCGTCAACCACTCTGTACAAATACTCATCCACAACCTGTAGCCCTTGCTCGGCAGTTTTATGCAACCGGCTTTCCGCCGGCAACGGTTTTCCACGCCGGATCTTTCCTGTCAACCGGCCCCATCCCAACGGACTCCAGACCAGCGCGCCAACGCCCTGGTCCAAAGCCAGCGGCATGAGTTCCCACTCGTACTCTCTGCCAATCAGCGAGTAATAAACCTGATGGCCCACGTAGCGCGCCCAGCCATATTTGTCCGCGACGTCCAACGACTTCATCAAATGCCAGCCGGAAAAATTCGAGCACGCAATGTATCTTACTTTCCCGCTCACCACCAACTGATTCAGCGTGTTCAGAACTTCCTCCACCGGAGTGAGCGCGTCAAATCCATGCAGATGATAGATGTCGATGTAATCGGTGCCCAGCCGGCGCAGGCTGGCTTCACAAGCCCGGATCAAGTGATGCCGCGACGATCCCAGATCGTTCGGCCCCGGCCCCATGCGGAACGTCGCCTTGGTCGAGATCAAAACATCCTTGCGGCGGCCGGCAACCGCATTCCCCAGAATGGTTTCGGAGAGCCCGTCCGAGTAAATGTCCGCGGTATCGAAAAGGTTGACGCCCGCTTCCAGGCAAACATCTATCAGGCGTGTAGCCTCGGCAACATCGCTCGCACCCCACGCGCGAAAGAACTCGTTTGACCCGCCAAAGGTTCCCGTGCCAAAACTCAGCACCGGCACCTTCAAACCGGAGCGGCCCAGCGTTCGAAATTCCATGAAAAATAGATGCGACACGAACTCAGAACGATGCGACGAAGCTCACTCGCGCAAAACAAAAAGGCCGCCCGCGGGCGGCCCCTATTCGAAGAGAACTCTACGGCATCACGCCCGCCGGCGCTTGCGGCGCCAGTCCGGCCGTGGTTGCGGCTGCGGCTTCGTTCAAAATCCGGTGATGGATGGTGAACAGCGCCAGCTCCAGCCGGTCGGAGACGCCGATCTTGTCATAAACGTTGCGCAGATAATTCTTGATCACCTGCTCCGTGGTCCCGAGTTGCGTGGCAATTTCTTTATTCTTGTAGCCCTGCACGATCAGCGCCACGATGCGCAGCTCTTTCGCCGTCAGGCGGTCGCGCACGCGCAAACCGACCATATCGTTTTCGGTGAGTTCGCTGGGCACCGCCACATCCTGCACCCAGGTCTCCCCGCGCGCCACCTTGCGCACGCAATCCACCAGGGCGGCGCTGGTCACGTTGCGGTAGACCACGCCATGCGCGCCGTTCGCCATGTGCCGCTGCGCGCTTTCGCCGGTATCGGCCAGCACCACCACGCGGGTCTTGGCCCGGTTGGCGGCCTGCACGATCGCCGCGAAATCGTTGTGAAAGCCCGCGGCCACCACCAGCACTGCGGCACGGAATTTATCCAGAGCCATGAACATCTGCTCTTGCGTTTGAGCCTGCGCCACAATGCGCATCTCGTCCTCCACCGCCAGCACTTTGGCGATGCCGGCGCGGAAGATTGCCTGGTTATCGGCCAGTATCAGTTTGAGCATGTTATTGGCGCTCCCAAAGTTCTCTCCAAAAAAGTTAAGCGTTCCTGACGAACTCGTATGAGTCGATCACGCATGCCACACCCTTGCCGTCTGCGCTGCTTCCCGTGGGATCGGTGCGCACCACGCGCCCTTTGCACTGAATCACCACGTTCTCCTGCCCCCCGGTAACGTCGGGTGGAAGTGTGATCTCAAACTCCACCGGCGAACCAACCTCCAGCGCCGCGTCGGCGCGAATATAAACTCCCGCCGCGCTCAGATTTCCTGTCGTCCCCTTGGCGTCGCCGCTGGCCGCCTCGCTATGCAGCTTGATTGGCAATTCCAGCGGAAACCTTTTTCCGGTCCGTGCTTCTTCGGACACAGTCCCTCCTCTTTTGTGGCTTGGTCCATCTCTCTCGGCAAACGAGGCCAATACCATCAAAATACGCCTCTGGCAGGCGAATCGACCACTTTTATTGCTCAGGGGCGGTTATATCACGGATGCCAGCTCTATAAAAGCCTGATAACGACTTAGTTAAGGGTAGTACCTAGATTCCCCCCTTGGCCAAGAACCCGGGTAACCCGGAACAGCTAATGCTTTACACACTGCGCGATCATATCCTTTTCAATCGCAACCGTTCCGCTCTCGTTGCCCAGAGCCGCCACCGTGGGGTCCGTGCCGCTAACCCCCTCGGGCCCGTCGCAGTTCTGCACCGCGTAAATGTTGTAGCTCGACTGTGGCAGATTATTCCCGCTGGTAAGCTTCGCGTAATAAATCTCCCCCTGCGAGGCGGCGTTATTCGGGCAGTCGTTCTGCGGAGATCCGCCCTGCCCGCCCACACACTTGCTACCATCAACCAGCGTCTGGCACAGCCACGCAGTCATGGCCGTCTTGGGATAACTGTACGTCGGATTGTTCGTTCCGTCGTTCACGATGCTCTGCTGCAGCCACGCCAGGTTAGACGCAGCCGAGGTGGTCGTGCCCGGAACGGCACAAGAGTTGTCGTCGGTCCACGTGCGTACTCCGCTCGCCGCCCCGGTGTACATGGGGCTTAACGTCCAAGGGGACGTCCCGCCCAGTTGGCACCCGTCCTGCTCCCCGTTGTTCTGCCCGCAGATGGTGGTTTGAATCGTATTGGGCTCCTCGCAGCCCTGCTCGATGTCGGCCAGCGGCGGCCCCGATTTCAATTCCACCGCATCCAGATAATTTCCCGCGCCATAAAAAGTCAGAGCATAAGCGATCCCTGCCGATCCCGCGCTGCTCCCCTGCGCGCACCGCCCACCCCCGCTGTAAAGCGCCGGATTATTCGTATTGAAGATGAAGTTCAGAAACGTCGCTTCGCGGCAAGCCGCCAACTGGATGTTCGCCGTATAAGTAGTGGAGCTGTTGTTCCCCGTGTACTGCGCTGGAATGGTCGTGAGTTCCCAATCGTAGGCCCACTCGATCTGCACCACTTCGTAGCCCTGCCCGAAATAGAATTCGGCGAAATTATTATCACCCGAGTCGTCCGTCCCGCTGCCTCCGGAAAGGAATACGATCGTCCCCTTCGGCGATCCTGGATTGTCGTAGCTGTAAGTGAAGTTCAGATTCGAAGCATTCGGACATCCCGCCACGTTGGCCGAGTAACACACCGTGGTGCTGTTCGAATAGAAGTCGGTAGTGCTGCAATCGATCGCAGCTCCCACCACCACGCTCGGGCCACTGGGCGGCGGACCCTCCACTGTTTGCGAGGTCCCTCCGCACCCGTTCAGCATCGCCAAAGCCACCGTTACCAGGACCCCGCACGCCAGGGCCGCGTAAAGCATGGCATGCCGGCGCACGGGTGAAGTTGAACTCTCGACCCCATTCGACGCCATACCATCCTCCTAACGGCCGTTCCTTCGGAAATTTTCGTAGAAGCTAACCTTAGCACGCAGCCATGATCTCTATCGTTAACGGAGTCAATGCCGCCACTCTGCATTCATCACTTGGACAAGCTTTGCAGGAATTCCTCGAGCACACGATTGAATTTCTCTGGATCGTCGACGAACAGAGCGTGGCCGTCGCCGTCGAATCGCTCCAGCCGCACCGTGTCCCCGAGCTTCGATTTCAGGAAGTCGGCGCTCGGCTGCGATTCTGGTTGGTAGGCGAACAGTATCGGCCGATTCACCCTGGCGAAGCCGCCGGCGGCATCTTTTATGGCAATCATGTTGTAAACGAGTACGACCGCGGTATCGGCCGGAACCTGGGTTGAGGCGTCGATAAGCCATTTCAGATAGTCCTCCGTCTGCGGCTTTTTGAACATGCTTCGGATAAAACCGTCGGCTTGTTTCTGGCGATCCTGTTGCAGTTGGTTCATCCATCCCGACAAAGCGGCAAACATCTCAGGGCTGGGCTTGTCCGTGAGAAAGCCGTCTACCAGCACAAAACCGCCAACGTTGTCGCTTCCGAATTGTTCGGCATATTTCACCAGCTCGCCACACGCCATCGACCAGCCGACGAGGACCGGCTGCTTCAGGCCAAGGTGATCCACCAGCTCTTTGTAGTCGCGGGAGCGGGTTTCCGGCAGATGGCCGTACGTCGGCTTGTCGCTCTCGCCCTGAGACCGCGGATCGACGGCTACAACGTGGTACTTCTTCGAGAACTCGTCGATTTGCTTCTGCCAGATCCAGGCCGGCATCGTCCAGCCCGGGATGAAGATGATTGGCCGCCCGCTGCCAGCCTCAAGGTAATGGATCGCGATGCCATCCGAAGTTTTGAAGAACGCGCTCTTCGCCACCTGCGCCACAACGCTCGGCACCGACAATACGCACAGCAGGACGACAGCTAATCTGGTTCTCATGTGCTCCTCCTTCACGCCATCACGACTGAGGGTGCCCCATCCTTGCGTTCTTTGCAAGGGTAGGGAGCGCCTCAATGCTGCCGAGTAGCCTTCTGTTCAGGCAGTCGCTTTTTTGTTCTTCGGCAATCCCATGAACCTCAGGAACTCATCGCCGAGTGGGCTGAGGCGGAAAGACCGAGCGACAACAGGATTCTGAATGTTTTTGAGAAGCTCTTGCCATGCACTTCTGACTTGACTTTCGGTCGTAATCCTAACGGGAGTGTGAGGTTCCTTAACGGACGACGTTATTTCTTCCTCAACTAAACCGTAGGCGTGCAGCATTTGAAGCGCAAGCAGGTCGTCACCTCTTGGAGTAGCTGCCGGTCTGCGATTCCACGTCAGCCGTTGCACAACGTCCTTATCCAGAGGCGGTACATTCGGACCCATCGGAGGAGAGTCGGTGGGTCTCAAAGGCTGTGGGATGAGGTTAACGAGTACCTTCAAATGCTGTCGGGCCAAATCTCGCACGAACCGAATGAAGAGGTCTTTGCGCTCCTCGCTCCTGAAACCGCTCGTTCCGCTGTTGGCCAACGCGACGCCGAGCATCTCGACCTTCTCGCGGTCATGCGTGACATGTAATTGGCGAAGAGCCTCGAACAGCAGAGTTTGAAATTCCGCGCTGCGAAACCACTCCCGGTCAACCTTCTCTTCTCCGACCTCACGTATCCGGTTAGTGAAGTGCCCGAACATCTCATTGACTCTATCATTCGTTCGCCGTATTGCGAGTTCGGTCATCAACTCTGTGACCGCAGCGCCGACGCCGGGAACAAGGGAAAGGATTCCGGCAAGTCCAGAAGAAACGATTGTTGCTTGGAGCGTGCGCTTGGCTTCGCCGCTTATGTCGAGCGCGAACCCGGGCTGTTCTTCGTCTATGGGCATGCTCGACTCACATCGACCTCTCGGAACGGTCGTCTCAATCAATCATTGACGGGAATTATAGAGTCTCTCGTTGTGAAAGAATCACTATATGGCAACGTCGCGAGTCTGTCTCTTTTGCCCGAATCCGGCAGGATCGAGGGAAGACGCTTGGCCGCTCTGGCTCATCACGTCGTTAGGTGCGGACCCGAAGTCTCCGACTGAGTACTGGAATACCGTGACTGCTCCACCGAAGCGTTGGGCGGGACCAAAATTCAGGACGAGGAAAGTCTGCCGCGAATGCAACAACGGTTGGATGAGCGACCTAGAGACTGCCGTCAGGCCAACGATGGGCGGTCTCGTCAACGACATCTCGATGACGCTTGATGAGGAGCAACAGCGAGTGTTGGCGCTTTGGGCTGTAAAGACAGCGATGGTTATCGAGGGTGTGAAGCAAGAGAAGAACAACTTCTATTCGGCTGAACAGCGAAATGCGTTTGGGACTGCGCTCATTCCTCCTGTTGAGACAGCCATTTGGCTCGGGCGATGTGCTCAGAGCAACCTCCTTCACGGCGAGGCGAGAAAGTTACACGTCTCAAATCAGAGGGCGACCAATCCTCTGGAGGATGGCTGCGCGACGACCTTTGTCACGGGGAGACTTGTGATGCAAGTCCTGTCCGTGAAGCGCAAGCCGGACGCTCCACGAGGCAACCTTAAACTCAGAATCCGGGCGGGGCCGTGGGAAAGCAAACTGGTTCAAATCTGGCCCGTCGAGAAGAAAAGAGTGAATTGGCCGCCTGCTGAAAGTTTCAGCGACCTCGACGATGGCCTTCGAGATTTAAGAAGACGATTCGCGGTCGGCGTCTCGTCAGAGTGACTTATCGCAAACCTAGTCACCCTCCCAGACTACTTTTCCCCGCAGCCGGCGGATCGAGCCTTGCGCGTGCGTCTCTGCCAGCAGCCGGAGCCCGCTTCCACGGCGGCCCTCTTGGTGCGGGCCCCGCTGCGCAGCATAACCTGCCGCATCAAGCGGTCATTGATGTCAATATTTGTGCGCATGCATAATCTCTAATGTGTAAGCATCTCATATTTATGTGTATTGCACCATGGACTGGGGTGCCCCGGTGATGTCAAGCTGCCTGTGTAAATAGGTTGAGGGTGCGGGTTTTCCATTCCAGGTTGAATCTCTGGAAGATGGAGTAGAGGATGCGGTCGACACTGGCTACATTCACAAAACAAACCATGGGCCGGGTGCGGCGGCGCACTTCGACGAAGCAGCGCTCGATCACGTTGGTGGTGCGCAGCTTCTTACGCAGGTGCGGGGGGAAAGCGAACGCCGAAAGCAGTTCCGGCAGATCGCGCTCCAACTGGCGCACCATGGGACCGTACTTCCCGCGCCAACGGGCGCGGAAGGCGCGAAAAGCGGCTTCGGCCTGAGCGCGGCTTTCGGCCAAATAAATCGCCTGCGCTCCCGCTTTCACGTTGTCGTAGTCGGCCTTCTTCACTTTCTCCAGAATGTTGCGCATCTTGTGGGCCCAGCAGCGCTGATGCCGCACTCGCGGATAGACGGTGCGGATCGCCGCCGCCAGTCCGGGACAGCCGTCGGTGACGATCAGGCCCAGCGCCTTGCCCTCCAGCCCGCGCCGATACATATCCTCCAGCAGCCCTTCCCAGTCCGCTTGACTCTCGCCCTGACTCCGCAAAAACGCCAGCAGATGGCGGGTGCCGTCACGCCGCACTCCGTAGGCCACCAGCATCTGCACCCGCTTGCGCCCCGCCGGACGCCGCACCCGCAAGCTCACTCCGTCCAAAAACAGATACGCGTAGTTGTCTTCCAACCGCGCCTGGTGGAACTGGCGCACCACTCCGTCCAGATCCCGCGTCAGCTTCGACACCGTCTGCGGGCTCACCACCTCTTCGGTCACCGTGGCCACCACCCGCCCCACTTGCCGCGTCGAGATGCCGCGCAGAAACGCCTCCCGAATCAGCATCGACACATCTTCGGCGCGCCGCTGAAAAGGTTCCAGCCCTCGCGGCAGAAAACTCTTCCCTCGGGTGCGCGCCACGCGCAGCCGGATCGTCCCCAACCGAGTCACGAAATCCCGTTCGTAGTAGCCGTTGCGATAGGGCTGCCGCCGGCTGCGCCGCCGCTGATACACTTCGCGCACCGCATACCGGTCCCGCTCCCGCCGCGAATCCGCCTCCAAACGCTCTTTCCACAGCCGCTTCGTCTCTCCGTACACATCCCCCCAGAAACTCTCTCTCATCTCCGCCAGAAAATGTTGGTAATGCTCCGTGATTGGGATTATCTTCGCCATCGGGTGTAGGTCTCCTTTCCAGGAACGGCTTTAGCTTGTGAGGCCAAAGCCAACTTACACCCTCTCGCTTTTACACAATCAAAGTTACGTCACCGGGGTGCCCCATTTCTGGCGTACTTTGCGAGAAGTGGGGCTTTCCCCCTGTCGCGTCCCAACCGAATCCGACCGCATCTACATTGGCGCAGCTTTACACTGCAACCGAACCCCGCATGGTACCGTCTGATAAGAGAGCCTTTTCCTTTTCAGGAGAACTAATTCATGCTCGGTCCATTTTTCTCCCGCGCGCCCGCGATCCGCCGCCCGCGCCTTTTCCTCTTCCAAGTAGCCGCTCTAGTTCTGGCCACGACTACCTGCTTGATGTCTCAGCAGCCGCCGTCTCAGAAGCCCAGCAATCCAACTCCCGCCGCAAGGGTTGCTGGAGGACAGTCCGCGGAAGAAAAGCCGGACGAATCCGCCTCCTCATCGCGCCAGACCCTCGCGCAATTCAACGATGCCCTGGAGACCCTCGCCGCAAAAGTGTCGCCCGCGGTCGTTCAGATTTTGGTCACCGCCTATGGCCCGGTGCACGAAGAGAGCCGCACCCAGACCGCTCTCATCGTTCGCCAGCACGCCGTCGGCTCGGGCGTCATCGTCGATTCCGACGGATACATCATGACCAACGCGCACGTGGTCGAAGGCGCGCAACGCATTCGCATAGCCTTGCCGCTGCCCAGCGATTCCGGCCGCGCCGTCGCCGTGGGCAAACGCCAGATCCTCGAAGCGCGCCTAGTCGGCGTGCACAAGGAAACCGATCTCGCTCTACTGAAGATCGATGAGAAGGATCTTCCCACTCTGCCGCTCCTTTCCCAGCAGCGTCCCCGCGTCGGGCAACTCGTCTTTGCCATCGGCAGTCCCGAAGGTCTGCAGAACTCCGTCACCATGGGAGTCGTGAGCGCCGTCGCCCGCCAACCCGATCCCGAAAAGCCGCTCACCTACATTCAGACCGACGCGCCCATCAACCCCGGCAACAGCGGCGGACCGCTGGTCGATATGAACGGATCGGTGGTCGGGATTAACACGTTCATCCTCTCCAGCGGCGGCGGCAGCGAGGGCCTGGGCTTCGCCATCCCCGCCCGCATCGTGGACTTCGTCTACCACAGCCTGCGCAAGTACGGCCACGTGCATCGCGTGGAGATTGGCGCTGTGGCGCAGGAAATCACGCCCACGCTGGCCGACGGCCTCCATCTCGCGCAGCACTGGGGGGTGATCGTCGCGGACGTCAAACCCGACGGCCCCGCCGCCACCGCCGGCCTGCAAGTTCAGGACATCGTGCTTCGCGCCGACGACCGCCGCATTGAAACTCTTCCCGCGCTTTCTTCCGCGCTTTATCTGCACCGGCTCGACCAGGTATTAAAGCTGGAAATTTTACGCGGCGACCAGAAGAAAACTCTCTACGTTCCGGCCATCGAGCATCGCGACCAGATGGATCAACTCTTCGATTCTGCCGATCCGGAGAAGAGTCTCGTCCCGCGGCTGGGCATTCTCGCCATCGATATCACCGGCGACCTGCGCAATCAGATTGCGACGCTGCGCATTGCTTCCGGTGTGGTCGTCCTCGGCCGCGCCGCCGACCTCATCACTCCCGACACCGGCCTGCAAACCGGCGACGTGATTCACGCCCTCAACACCACTCCCATCACATCGATGGACGAATTGCGCGCCGCCGTGCAAAGCCTGAAGACCGGCGACCCCGTCGTCCTGCAAGTGGAACGCAGCGACGGCCTGACGTACTTGAGTTTCGAGATGGAGTAGTGCTCGTGTGGGTCGGACACTCTTGTCCGACGCTTTTGACCCTGTCTTTGAGGCTATTTGTTAATTGTTCTGTCATTCCGACCGGAGCGAAGCGAGCGGAGTGGAGAGCCTGCCCTGAGCGACTCCGAGAGCAACGAGGAGGAGTCGGAGGGGACCTGCTTTTCCTGCGCAATGTGAGCCGCCGAGGGTGTCCCGTCCTTGTCTCTCCGTCTTCGGAGAGACAGGACGGGGGTTTTGATCCCGCTTGCTTTGCCGTAAAATGCTACTTAAGGCGCCCGTAGCTCAATCGGATAGAGCATCTGCCTTCGGAGCAGAGGGTTGGGAGTTCGAGTCTCTCCGGGCGCACCACTTTCAACTAGAACGCGCCGCCGCCACCGCCACCGAAGCCCCCACCGGAAAATCCTCCGCCCCCGCCGAAGCCGCCACCTCTGCCGAAACCCGACCCGCCGGAACTCGCGCGCGGCGCGGACACGAATACCTGGTGCATATCGGTCGCCATGCCATGCATCGAAGAGGAGAAGAGGATTGGGTTGAACATCATGCCGTAGCCGTATCCCGGTCCCACATACCAAGTCGGCGGATCTTTCACGATGCCGGCGAAGGCTTGCGCCCAGTGATGTTCGACACCGAGGGCCATGGCGTAAGGAAGAAATTTCTCGAACGTGGTCGCCGGCATTGTCTTCAGCCGCTCGGCGTCGACGCGGTTCATGAATTCCTGGAATCCCAGCACGGCGATGTGGGTGCGCGCGCCTTTGAGGGTCTTGGCCGTCATCACGCGCGCGAAGAGCCACCAGATCACAGCGCTGATCAGCACGCATACGATGACCATCGGGATCGAGCTGAGAAAGTCGGCCCATCCCAGGAACTGAAGAATGGCGAACGGGATCAGTATGCCGCACGCCGCGCCGATGCTGTAGCCATTGGCGGATTCGGGATCGAGCGTGTAAATGCCTTTCTGCTTCAGCGCCGACATGATGTCGGTTCGAACCACGGGCACGGCGGTGTAGAAGCGGTTCTTCAGGCTCGACAAGCGGGTATCGGGTGCGTCTCCGGCGAAAATATTTTCCATCATGACGCGCTCGTGGGGTGCGAGGCCGCTCCAGTCCGGGCGCTTCCGAAGCAGGTGAAAGATGTAATCCTTGCTGTGGAATAGAAGGCCCTTCTCGTCCGTCTCTTCGATTTTGATGAAGCCGCGCACGGCAAGATCGACGATGGTCGATGTGATGTCGCGGGGGTGGATGCGGTCGTCCAGCAGGGTTCCGGCCTCCGCGGGAGAAATGCCGGGGGGAGGCTCATACATGGGCGCGACTGACATGCCGGGGTCCGGATCGCGGCCCGCGTACCACCACAGAACGAACATGACGGCCAGCGTGACCAGCGGCAAAAAGACGACCGGGTTGCTTCCGATGAACCAGATTAGTTTGGTGAGGCGGCCGGGCTCTGTGAGGATGCCTTTGGGAATGTAGACGTCGATAGTCATGCCGCCGCGCATGGGCAGCGGATTGTTGGTTTCGAACTCGGCGTTCGCGCCTTCCACTTTGGCGGTTGCGTCGCGCTCGGTCGAGCCGTAGACGCCGGTGAAGGCTTGCGCGCGCAGCGACCCGTTGGCGGATGCGGGGAAATGCACGCTGGCCGTCGCGTGATCGATGGGAACCTGCCAGTCGTTGCCGGTGACGTTCCAGTAGAATTCGTCGTGACTATCGGGATCGTTGCTGTCGAAAAAGCGTGTGGCGTTGCGCACGCGGTAGGCGATCTCTACGGTGCGCGTGGCGTCAACGGCGTCAGGGATGTAGATTTTCAGGTCGCGGTAAGCGCCCGAAGTGGAAGAATCGTATTTCAGCTTGGCGCCGTTTTCGTCGGTGACGCTGGTGACGTTGACGAAGAGTTGGTAGTTCGTGCCGTCCGGGCCGGGATATTCGATGGGGATGGTGCGGCGAATGCCGTGCCACTCGCCGACGAAAACCAGAGTGATGGTCTCGTTGACCTGGGCGCTGCCGTCTGTATTGACGGTGATGGTGTCCTGGAAATTGGAGATGCGCCAGGATTTGGCGGAGAGCGGAGCGGCTAGAGCAAGGATGACTGCAAAGAGGACCAGCGAGTGAACATAGCGTGTGGGCGCCGTACGCAAAAGCAGGTTCCTCCACTTCGCTTGCTTCGCTCCGCTCCGGTCGGAATGACAGAGTATCTTTATTGTCCCCGTCATGGGATCAGAACTTCACGGCGACCGGCTCGCGGTCGGCCTCGGTGGTTTCGAAGAACTGGCGCGCCGTGAAGCCGAACATGCCGGCGATGATATTCGTCGGGAATACCTGGATCTTCGTATTGAGGTCGCGCACCACGGCATTGTAGTAGCGGCGCGAGTTCTGGATCGAGTCTTCGGTTTGGCTCAAAGATCCCTGCAGTTGAGTGAATTCTTCCGAAGCCTTCAGTTCGGGATAATTCTCGGCCACAGCGAACAGGCTCTTCAGCGCTCCGGTGAGCTGGTTTTCGGCCACGGCCTTGCCTTCCGGCGTGGTGGCCTGCATGGCTTGCGAGCGAAACTTGGCAATGTTTTCGAACGTGCCTTTTTCGTGCGCCGCGTAGCCTTTGACGGTCTCGACCAGGTTGGGGATGAGGTCGTGGCGGCGCTTGAGCTGCACATCAATGTCAGACCAGGCAGAGTCGCAGCGCACGCGCAACTGCACCAGGCTGTTGTACATGCCGATGAGCACGACGGCGATGACGACAAGGATTACGAGAAAGATGATGCCGAACATGGGTGGCTCCTTGGGGAGTGTCGAAGGCTTGATCTCGGAATCATTGGGACGTTAGCACAGAGAAGGCGTGGGCGCAAACAGACACGCCAGGGCTGACTTCATGGCCTGAGGGAAACAGGGACCTGGGGTTGCTTGAGCGCAATCGGAGTATGCTTAAGCTGTTTGAGCGCAGGAGGTAACAATGCTACCGCGAAGAGGAACGTCGGCACGGAGCGCACTTGTAGTTCTTATCACTTGTGGCATCTTCGCCATGGGGCCCGAGGCGGCCGCCCAGCACCTCAAAGGCAAACTCAAACACGATGTCTACACCAGCCCGGAAAAAGATTTTCAGATCCCGGTCGCCAGGGGCTTTCCCTTCGGCGAATCGGTTGCGGATGGGGTGACCACCAAGGGCTTGCTGAGTTCTTGGATGTATGCCGCTGATAATTCGGGCACCGAGTACATGATCGAATCATTTCCCGCGCAGGAACTGGAGCTGGACGAAGCTCTACTTCTGTTTCCAGGGGTTCACGACAAAAAAATCCTGCAAACCTCTCGCGGACGCGAATGGCGGGTGGTTTCCGATCCCCGTCCGCCGCTCTCCCTCACTCTTGAGGCCGCGCCGGGGGGGCCCAGTGTGAATCTGATCGTCGTAAGCGCCCTGTTTGCCTCCCATGGACGCATCTACAAGGTAGGCGCCGAAGCCGATAGTGAAAAGTCGCAGGAGGAGCGGATCGCAAGCGGCGGCCGGATTGTGGACGGAGTCCTCTCCAGGTTACAAATTCTGGACGCTGGGACGCCTGAGCGGTCTCCTGACGTCAACGTCAAGACATCCATTCAGGGCACATTCAGCAACGATGTATACACCGACCCTACTGGGGATTTCCGGGTGCGCGCCCCAAGAATGGTCCGCGGAACTTTGCAGGTTAAAGACGAAGGGGGACCGAGTGTTGGTTGGCAAGTACTGTTCCTCGACCGCTTGGGGGGCTTCTACCGTGTTGTGCGTGTGGACCTCACGGGCAAGACCGTGGAAGACGCTTTGCGCACGTTGCACGAGCCGCGGGAGAAGCAAGAGATACAGACGGCACGAGGACGAGAACTTCACGTCATCGACGTCGAAAGAGCGAACGCCGAAGTGCGTCTGTCCATCGTCTCGGGGGGAGAGACGAAGCAGGAGACGCCCGACCTAGTCACGGCCAACGCCATTTTCATGGCCAATGACCACGTCCACCACGTGGTCGCGGGCGTGGTCAGCTTCGACCCGTCCAACATTCAGGGCGCGACGGAGGTTGCACGCCAGCGGCTGGAAAAATTCCTCGCGGGGTTCGAGGCGCTGGCGAAGAAGAGGTAGTGCAGTTTAGCCTAGTTCAGGTTTTGGCTGGGCTGTTGACGGCCTCAAGACAGAGTCGCCGAAATTAGCTTCTAGTCATACAAAACGACGAAAAATAGTTGTCAAGAGGGAAAAAGGCGGGGAATTGAGTTAGGTCGCTGAGGGGAAAGGGAATATAAGGTCAGCAAACATGTCCCATTTACCCTATGCAAAATGTCATACTGGATATATAGGGTAAAACTTTAGGATTCTGGGGCAGGCTCTCGTGCTCGGATAGAAGATCCCCGGGGCTGAGGCTGGCTTGTGGGTAGGGATCCTTCGACTGCGTAAGTGCTTCGCATTCGCGAAGCGCTTACTTCGCTCAAGATGACAGATCGGCAAGTGTCGCGGCCTTATTGGGCCGCGATTTCTATTTATCGGCAAAAAGGTGAGGCGAAAATGAAAAACCGGAAGAACCTGGGATGTCGTATCAAAGATCCTAAACAGCGCGGTGTATGGGCTGAACTCTACTTCATGGCACTGGCCGCTGGGCAGGGACTCAAAGTGTCAAGTCCCTATGGCGGATTCTCCAGCTACGACGTAGGCGTCGAGGACACCGGCCCGATCCTGCGAGTGCAGGTCAAGTGTACGCTCTACAGCCACGCTCGCGGCGGCTACCGCATAACCGTCATGGGGCCGAAACATGGAGCGAAACGGCACGGCTATGAACCGGGAACAGTGGACTTTTTCGCCCTGTACATTATCCCTTTGGATGACTGGTACATCATCCCGTACGCGGTGATCGGGAGGAGGAATAAGGCCCTGTATTTTAACCTGGACAAGAAGCGCCGAAAACATGGCAAGTATCGAGAGGCGTGGCATTTGCTGCTGGAAGCGTGCAAGGGCAGAGCTGAGGGGCCGGTTGAGATTCGTGCGTGTTGCGAGGAGGGCGATGCAGCGGAGCGTGCGAGAGAATTGACGCGGGGGTCCGCTCTACGAAAAATGTTTCGGGGAGTGTTCCGAGGATAAGGGGAGCAAGGCTTTTCACCACAGAGACACAGAGGCACAGAGAAAATCTCTAGTCCGTGTCTTTAATCTTTTGCTTGCTCTGTGTCTCTGTGCCTCTGTGGTGAAGATTTTGCCGTTACGGCTGCGGGGCGAAGTAGCCTTTGCGGGCGCGGACTTGCAGGTCTTTTTTGAGGGCGGAGATTTCGATGGAGCGGTAGCGGCCGTCGGCGTCGAAGTCGGCGGGCTTGTAGGAGACGACGTACTGGCTGCGGAGTTCGTCTTCGATGGCGGCGAAGGAGCGGGTGATGTCCTTCATCTTGAAGGGGAAAAAGGCGCGGCCGCCGGTGGCTTCGGCGAGTTGCTCGAGCACTTTATCGCCGCGAAGGATGAGGCCGCTATCGTCGGTGGAGATGGCGTAGATGATGACTTCGGCGCGCTGCGCCATTTCGATGGCTTGCGCCCGCGAGTATTCGCTTTGATTATCTTCGCCGTCGCTTACGACCACGATCGCCTTGCGCGTGGGATGATCGGGACGGTCTTTGAGAAATTTATCTTTGCAGGCGCGATAGATGGCATCATAGAGCGCGGTGCCTCCGCCATCCTGCAGCCGGTGAATGCCTTCGGAGAGCAGCAGCACGTTGTCGGTGAAGTCCTGGGTGAGCTGGCTATGGGTATTGAAGCCGACCACGAAGGCTTTGTCGAAGCCGGCGCGAACCGAGTGCATCAGAAAGCTGGTGGCGGCATCCTGCTCGAAATTGAAACGGCTGTGCACCGATCCGCTCACGTCGATGAGCAAGCCCAGGTGCAGCGGCAGATCGGTTTCGCGGTGAAAGTTAAGAATGGATTGCGGCGGCTTGTGATCGTCGAGAATGGAGAAATCGTTCTGCCCCAGATCGCGAACAAATTTGCCGTGCTTGTCGGTGGCGATGAAGAGCACATTGACTTCGTCGACGCGGGTGCGAATGGTGAGCAGAGCGCCAGCTTGCGGGTCATCCGAGGGCGAATCCGGACTAGAAGCGGAGGCGCTACCGTATGCGGTGGAACGGGCAACGCTGCTGGCGTAGGAAGTAGAGTAGGAATCCGACTGGGCGAAAGCCGGGCATGCGAGGGCCAATGCGGCCACCAGCGCCAGAATCCGACCGGCGGGCGGCGTGTACTTCGTGCCTGAAAGGTCCAAAATTTTCACTCCACCCGCGCCCAAAATGCGCTTCTGATTCATTAGATGCACGCCGATTGCCGAATAAGGGCGGCTTTCCCCAAACTATCCATTGACTGTAGAGGGGCGCGACGGAGGTGCCAAGTTACAAAAGGAGCACTCGTTTGGTCATGGCCAAGTGACCACAGAAACCGCCGCTGGACGGTTTAAGATGGTTGGTCGTATCCCGTGAAATCGAGAGAACGAGCCGCCGGAGGAATCGATCCGATGAAACTGAACCTAAGGAGAACAAGCGTAGCGCTATCAATCACCCTATGCCTGCTCGCATCCCTGGTATTCGCTGCCGAGGACGAAAGAGAAGAGGAGCGGGTGAAAGATGCCGGGGAGGTGATGAAGGAAATCCTGAATATTCCCGACAACATTCCGCAAGACTTGCTGGATAAAGCGGAATGCCTGGTGATTCTGCCTTCGGTGAAGAAGGGCGCGTTCGGGGTGGGAGGCAGCTACGGCCGCGGAGTGATGATATGCCGCAGCGGGCAGCACTATACCGGCCCGTGGGGACCGCCTGCTTTGTACGCGCTGGAGGGCGTGAGCATCGGCTTCCAGTTGGGTGGCCAGGCTACGGATTTCGTTTTGTTGGTAATGAATCCCAAGGGGGCGCGCTCGCTGCTGTCGAGCAAAGTGAAATTGGGAGGCGACGCTTCGGCGGCTGCGGGGCCCAAGGGACGCACGGCCGAAGGCGCGACCGACATCGTAATGAGCGCGGAGATTCTCTCCTACTCGCGCAACAAGGGATTGTTCGCGGGAATATCGTTGGAAGGCTCAACCCTGCGATCCGATGGGAACGCCAACGAAAAACTGTATGGGAAAAAATTAAGCGCGAAGGAAATCATTGTCGAGCGCAAAGTTGCGGTTCCCGCTTGTGCGAAGGAGTTGGTGTCGCTGCTGGATGGGAAATCGCCGAAGAATAAATCGGATGCGAAGTCGCTGGAGTAATGCGGCGCGGGCGGATGAACAGTTCGGCGATGATTCATGAAACGAGCGGACGGAGGAAAACGGCTGCCGGTGCGTTGCGCATGGGCGCAAAGCGAACTGATGATTCGTTATCACGATGAAGAATGGGGCGTGCCGGTGCACGATGACGGCAAGCTTTTTGAGTTTCTGGTTCTGGAGGGCGCGCAGGCCGGACTGAGCTGGGAGACGATTCTCAATAAGCGGGAAAACTATCGTGCCGCGTTTGACGGCTTCGAGGCGCGGCGGGTGGCGCGCTACGACGGCCGGAAGATCGCGCAACTGCTGCGCAATCCGGGCATCGTGCGCAACCGGTTGAAGATCGCTTCCGCGGTGCAGAATGCCCGCGCGTTGCTGCGTGTGCAGGAAGAGTATGGCAGCTTCGACCGCTACGTGTGGCAATTTGTAGAGGGACGGCCGAAAGTGAATTTGCGGGATGCGCGGAATCCAGTTCCGGCGCGCACCGCGGAATCGGACGCGATGAGCAAGGATCTCAAGAAGCGGGGCTTCAACTTCGTGGGATCGACCATATGTTACGCATTTATGCAGGCGGTGGGAATGGTGGATGACCACATGGCGGATTGCTTCCGGCGTGGCAAAGGCCGCCCTCGCAGGCGGCCCTCGCTTTAGAGTGTGTTTCAATAAATACCAGCTTACTTGGAAGCGATCACTCCGAAGTAGCCATTCGTGTCGTTGGGACCGGCGGTGAAGAAAAGCTGATTCTTCATGCCGTTGGAGGACGAACCGCCGCCACCACCGAACTCAATTCCCCAGAGCCCATTGATGGTGAGCGCTTTGCCGGACGAATTGGAGAGTGTGCCCAGCAGCTTTCCAGTGGTTAGACTGAAGGCATTGACAGCGCCGGCGGACGTGTTATTTGTGATCAGCAAGGCCTTACTGAATGTCCCGAAGTTCGCCGGGGCTACCGCGAAACCCCAAGGTTGGTTCAGTGGCTTGCCGTGGGCAAAGCGTTTTACGAGAGTTCCGGTCTCGCTGAAAATATCGATGTAACCACCGGGCCCTCCGGAAGTGGCGGCGAACGAAACGTACACTTGCCCATCGATGTCCTGGATTCCGAAGGGCGCGAAGCCCGCCGGAATTTCCGGGTCGGTGAAAGAGCCGGTCAAATTAAAGTTTCCGTCGTAAATATCCACCTTGTTATTGGCGGCGTCAGCGGCGAACAAAGAGTTCCCCGACGTTTTGTTCGTGATCGCCAGGCCGGTGTATGACGATCCCGCACTGGTTGCGCCGATCAGAGCGGCGCTTGGGTTAAAGGCCGACCATCCGCTGATGGTCCCATCCAGCGTGGCAAACAGAAAAACTGAAGTCCAGGTATCGATCTGGAACTCCGTCGAACCGTTGTAGACGATGCCGGTGGGCGTTCCCGCCCCGGTGCCGGTGGCAGGAGGAATGATTACCTGCAAACTCTGCGGATCTCCGTGAGCGTTGTACAGAGTGGACCAACCGCTGGCCTCGTCGCTGATCCAGAACGGATTGTCCGGGCTGTAGGCGAGTCCCCAGGCATTCTTCAGCAGCGGATCCGTAAACTTTGCCTTGCCGGTTAAGTTGGAAGTCAGATAGGTGACTTGATATTGCGCCAGGGCTGCGCTGGAGCTGAACACCAGCAGAAGTCCGAGCGCAGCAGAAAGAACGTGAGTGTGAGCCAGCAAACGACGCATGTGATTTCTCCTTATAGAATGCGAGTGAGGGGTGAACCACGATCGAGATTTCAGCGGGCGGTTGTGCGATTCTCTTTTGCGACTTTTCCCGCCCGCCAAACACGGCAATGCTAGGTCCCGCGCCCGGCGGGGTTGTCAAAGGATTGTCATCAGTTTGTACAATTCCTGTCGCACGGCAGAGCGTCCAGCCGGTAGTGGTTCAGTCAGCCGGGCCCGCGCTTGCGGTTGCAAAGCCCCAGGCCGTCAATTAAGCTAGTGTTTCTTCAAGTGGATGCCCCAAGCCGGGATGGCGGAACTGGCAGACGCAGCGGACTCAAAATCCGCCGGTACTTAGTACCTTGGGGGTTCGACTCCCCCTCCCGGCACCAAGTCCAACTCATTCAGAGAACAACTTGCTCCGATAGAAGAAGCGTTTCGCAGTGTCGATAGTGGGGTCTTAAGACCCCACTGCCCATGTCGAGGTCAGTGTATGATGGTGTCCTTTTCGCGGAGCAAGAAGGAGGTTTCGGGATGGATTGTCTGTTTTGTTCGATACAGGAGATATCGAACCCTTCTAATCCGGAGGACGAAATCCTCGATGAATCGGAGAATTTCTACGCCAAGGCGGCTTTGGGCCACTTTGTCTTTGGGTACACGCTGATTATCTCCAAAGAACACCTTCCCAGCTTTGCGTATGTGCCCGAGCACCTATTCCCCGAACTTGAAGGCTTCAGAAACAATGTCCTCGACAAACTGCACAACCTTTGCCAGCACCTGTGGCTGTTGAAAAACTCGATCTCTCAAAACTGGTCGAAAAAACTTTGCGCTAGGAAGCCCTGCAAACGAGTTTCTTGGTTTTCCTAGACATTTTCTATCCCCAATTTTCCGTCGTTTTGAGGAAAATCGACTTTTTCAACAGCCACGCCTGGTTACAACAGCTACGCCCCGGCCAAGCACGTGCCTTCCTTCTTGACGCGAATGTCCTAACTTGAAGAGCCGTCCAATCGCTTAATTTGCGAAGACTGTCAGTATATTTCGCGACAGAGTTTACCGTTTCTGATAGTTCGCGATCTTGGGACTGGTGGCGACGATCTATGCAAATTCCTTCATCTTGACGCCAACAGCGATTGGTCGCACAATGGCAGCCGGTTTGCGGGGTCAAAAAAGAAAGTTCCGGATAATGGCGTCTTTTTCGGGCCCAAAGAGCAAATTTTACGGTTCTCCCCCCTGTTACGCGTTGACCGTCCGAATCGAGGAGCAATTCCGTATGCTGTCCCGCCGTAGGAATCGCCTTGTCTACTGCATTTCTGCCGTGATCGCGCAGATTCTGGCCAGCAGCCTTCTGGCTGGTGCGCAGGTTTCGGTGACCACCTATCACTACGACAGCTATCGCACGGGCTGGAATTCCCAGGAAAAGGAGCTCACTCCGACCGCGGTCCACAGTCCGTCGTTCGGTGTGCTGAACACGATTACGCTCGACGACCAGGCAGAGGCTCAACCTCTGGTGGTGCCCAACGTGAACATAACAGCTGGCAACTACCAGGGAATTCACACGGTCGTCTATGTGGCCACTGACAATAACTCTATTTACGCCATCGATACTACGAGCGGCACGGTGCTCTTGAACCCGAATTTCGGGCCGCCGGTGGTCCATCCACTTAATTGCGGCAAGAGTACCCCGGACGTGGGTATCAAGTCAACCCCTGTCATCGACCTGAGCAGCAATAGTTTGTACGCGATGGTCTACACTCAGCAATCGACGGGCCCCGCGTATTTTGTTCACGCTCTCGATCTGGGCAGCCTGACCGACAAAGTTACGCCTCAATTAGTAGCGGCGTCCCACATTCTCACCAACGGAACTACGTTCACGTTCAACGCCACGTATCAGCAGCAGCGGCCCGCTCTGCTGTTGGCGAATGGGAACGTGTACGCTGCCTTCGGCAGCTTCTGCGACCTCGCGCCGAATCTATCACGCGGCTGGGTTCTGGGATGGCAGACCGGAACCTTAGCACGCCTGGCCGGAAACGAGCTAACGGACAGCCAAGCCACCGATACCGGCGACTTTTTTCTTTCCTCGGTCTGGATGTCGGGTTACGGGCCGGCGGCGGACGACTCCGGCAACATCCTGTTCGTGACTGGAAACTCCGATCACGCGGGAAACACTTATGACGGCGTTACCGATATTCAGGAGAGCGTAATCCAGGTGTCTTCGGATTTGACCACGGTACTGGATTTATTCACGCCAGACGATGTGGATTACCTGGACAAACACGATCTCGATTTCGGATCGGGAGGAGTGATGGTTCTTCCCGACCAGCCGGGCTCGATTCCGCATCTGGCAGTGGCCGCGGGCAAGACTGGATCCATGTTCTTCATGAATGAAGACGACCTCGGCGGATACTCGACGCAGACGAACAACGTGCTGGGTACTTATACTATCGGTGACTGCTGGTGTGGACCGTCTTATTTCGTCGATCCCAAGGATGGCGCTGCCAGAGTGGTGAGCAGTGGCGGAAGCACCGTGAGGGTCTGGAAGGTGTTGACGTCAACGACTCCGTCGCTGATCCAAGTGACCAGCTCTCCGCTGAAATCGGCGGGGTCTGGTTTCTTCACGAGCGTGTCCTCGAACGGCACCACTAACGCGATCATCTGGGCACTATCGCGGCCTACCCCGACACAGACGACGGTCTCGCTCTACGCCTTCGATCCCGATATAGGAGGGGCCACCATGAAACAACTTTTCCAGGGAACTGCCGGCGCCTGGGTAACAAATGGCTCCAACACCAATCTGGTTCCGGTGGTGGCCAACGGGAAAGTGTTCGTGGGCTCGTATAAGGAACTAGTGATCCTGGGGTTGAAGCCGAAGGGAAACGAGGCGAAGAAATAAGGCTGCGCTAGGCGGCGGACAACGACCTTGTGCAAAACAGCACGACCGGAGTATTCCTTTGAATCTCGCAACCAGATCTCTGCTGCTATCCGTCATCGCGTCCACTGCCGCATACGCGCAGCTTGTGGCGACCCCACAACGAACCATTCAGCATGTGATCATCGTCATTCAGGAAAACCGAACCATCGATAACCTTTTTGGCAGCAACCCCACATTCCTCCCCGGCTTGAACATTGCGACCTCGGGCAAGATCAAGGGCAAGCCCAACATTACACTCTTCCCTCAGCCCATGCTTCCCTGCTACGGCCTTGGCCATAATCACGCGTCCTTTACCGAGGAGTATGACGACGGCGCCATCGATGGATTCTACGAGAATAAGGTTTATCTCACTGGGAGCTGCACCGCTCCGGCCGACCCCGAGTATTCTTACGTTGACAACCGCAGCACCACCAACCCTCCTAACGCAGTCCAACCCTACTTCGATATCGCTACGCAATTCGGCTTCGCCAACTATATGTTTCAAACCAACCAGGGCCCGAGCTTTCCCGCCCATCAATTTCTCTTTTCCGGAACGTCTGCGCCCGTTTACAACGATGGCGAAAGCACTCCTTACTATGAGTGGTTCGCAGCCGAAAATGCGCTCAACAATGGGGTTACCGGGTGCTTCGGCGCGCCCACCAACACCGTGCTGGAACTTGGTCCTGGACAAACCATGGAATCGCCGGGATGGACGAACCCCAACCTCCCTGGCGCTACTCCCGGCTACCCCTGCTACAACCACAACACCATTGCAAATCTTCTCGACCCTGCGGGAATCAGTTGGCGCTATTACACGCATTCCTCGGAAGATTTGTGGACGGCTCCCAATGCCTTCCAGACCATCTGCAACTCCACCGTCGCCGGTGACGGCTGCGTAGCCACCGCCGAAAATCCCGACTGGAACTACGTCATCGACGAAAGCACCAAAAACGATCCCCCCAACCCCGGCCAAATTCTCCAGGACATCCAAAACTGCAACCTCGCGCAAGTTAGCTGGGTCCTGCCGGATGGGGCGTGGTCCGATCACTCCGGCGACGTCCGCGTCGAGAGTCAAACTACCGCAGCGCTCGGGCCCTCCTGGGTCGGCAGCATCGTGAATTCCATCGGCCAAGGCATGGCCGGCAGCACCTGCAATCCTCTGAATGCGCCCATTTACTGGTCCAACACCGTCATCCTTGTTACATGGGACGATTGGGGAGGCTATTACGACCACGTCAAGCCGCCCAGCATCGGCTACATCAACACGGGCGGCTCCGGTTCGCAATACGTCTATGGATTCCGCGTCCCGCTCCTGGTAGTTTCGGCCTACTCCCCCAGCCTGGCTACGTCTCCGGCGCCGCCGCAAACAACAGCGTGATAACTTGCCCGATGAAGCCCACCCCGCGCTACTGCCACGACTTCGGCAGCATTCTGAACTTCGTCGAATTCGTCTTCGGCAACGGCAACAAATCACTCGGCGAAATCTACCCCGCCTACCACTACGCCGACTACTACGCTCTGGACGGCCCCAACAACACCACCTGCAAACCTTCCGTCTGTCCCTATGGCCTCTCCGACTTCTTCAACTTTGCCTTGCCGCCGGCCGTCTTCACGCCCATCTCCACTCCCTACAACGCCGACTACTTCATCAATTACACCGGTGCCCCCCAAGACCCCGACGACGACTAAGTGGCAATCGCCAATCTGCGGTCATTCTCACCCATCGGCGGGCGATGCCAATCGGATCATTTTCGTGCGGCAATCATCGGTCAGCAACTACGAGCCCGTCGTGTTTCCGCTCTCTCAATGGGTTGAGATAATGGTGAATCTTTACCGGCATGAGTCAACCGACCCTCTCCGGATTGTTGGTGAAAAATCGCCATAGGACTCAAAACCCCGTCAGGCCAGGCTTTCTGGGGATGCTTGTTCAGGAGGGCGTAAAGAAGTGAAGAGCCAGGTCGCACTGACTTTTGAGGCCGATCTTTGGCTGTTGCGCTCGGTATTTCGTAAACCCGTGTTTCGCAAACCCGCAGGTTATTGCGATTGGGCGGCGCGTTGGGAATTCTGGAATAGCGCATTGACCCGGCATGGAATAAGCGCGAACGATCTGCCTCGCGGAGTGGCAGACTATCCCACGGCGTTTACCGCCGTTCACAAGGCCTACGCCGCGCGCAAAGGTGCGGTGATCTGGGGAGATAGGTCTCCCATCTACTATGATTCCCTGCCTGCCCTCGCCAGACTAGTTCCTCAAGCGCGGTTCATCATTCAATGGCGAGATCCCGTGGCGACAGCGAATGCCATTGCGCGCGCTGCCCAATCCGGCGACCATTTCTTCCAACAGCGGGAGCTCAGTTGCGAGGGTTGATTGGGTACCAGGTTCTCAAGAGCGGGGTTGATTTCCTTCTCTCCCGCGGACAACCAGTCTGCCAGGTGACTTATGAAGAGTTGACCAGCGATACCGCGAAAGTCATGCGGGAGGTCTGCCGCTTTCTGGAGATTCCCTACCGCGACGAATTGGCTGACCTCCGGGACGCGGATCGATCTGCCATCTTCCAGGGAGCACATCATTCTCTGGTGCGCGGAGATAAAATTGTCAGTACGCCTCGCACGGGTATTCTCGACCAAGCAGCTCGGCAGGAAATAGACGGCTACGTGAAGCTCTGGAAGCGCCGATATAACGGCGAATGGCCGCCATCCGTTCTGACTGATGCTGACGACGTTGCACTGCCCGGGTTACCACAGAGGGTTGGCAACCAGGTGGCCTATCGCGCGGTACGCGCTTTCGACCAATTCCGGCAAGTTTGTTTCGCCTATGCGCCCTTGGCCTTGCTCCAAAGCTACCGTAGCCGAAGACGCGGCGTGCGATTCTCTGCTGACAAGCAAACAGGGGACGCTCAGGACTAGATCTCGATGGTCGCCGGTGTGGGCGCCCTTCGCAAAAACGGACACGGCCAGCGACGCAACTACCAGGGCACTACCCTTTTCCACCCAATCGAGTAAGATTTTGAGGCGTCCGCACAGCGGGGTATGCCATGAAAATCCCCTCCAAAACGCAGCTCGTTGAGCAGATCAACATCTGTCTAGGTTCGGGCGACTACTCTCGCGCCCTGGATTTGTTGCGGGGCACAGCCGCCGAATTCCCCAATGACAATGGCGCGGAGCTGTCCGAACTGGAGCGGCTCGCCCATGATGGCGTCAAGCGCATTGCCGAAGCCAACCGCCTTATCACCGAAAGCCAGGAACTGTTCGCGCAGCGGAAGTCCGCTGAAGCCATTCAGTTGTTGCGCCAAGCCTACGAACTGGATAAACGCAATTCTCTCGCCCGCGCCATTCTGGCCAATGCCCTGGTCGAGCACGCGCATTCCGTTGTAGAAACCGATTGGCTGGAAGCCGAGACGCTGACCAATCAGGCGCTCGACTTGAACCCTGCACATCCCACAGCCAAAACGATCCGCAACCTAATCGTAGACCAGAAAAAAACAAGCTCCGTGGAGGATTGGGTTGCGCGAGCGCGCAAGCTGCAGGCCACTGGCGATCTATTCGCAGCCTTGGCTTGGGTTGCAGAGGGATTGGCCGTTCATCCTGACGCTCCCAAGTTGCTTCAGATTCACGATGCCATCCAGCGCGACCAGGGTGCTCTGCGGCGCCAGGCCCGCCGCGGCGACTTGGAAGACCTGCGGCGCCTGCAGCACGAAATCGATGGGGCCACCGACGTTGCCGCAAAACAAGCTTTAGCCGGGCGCATCCAAGCGGTGGCCGCCAAGCATTGGACGGATGGCGAAATCTTGTCCATCGCCAACGCGCTGCTCCTCCGGTTGGGATTAGTCTCCCAGGAGAGTTCCGGCGCCTCGCCGCGCGGCAAAGGCGCGACCGTAATTCTTCATGTCCCGCGGCCGAGCGCTCCGGAAGCTTCACCCGACGCTACCCGCCAGATTCCGCCAAGCCAGACTACGCCAAGCCCTGCTCCGGGAAGCCCAATCCCGCCAAGCCCGGTCCCACCCCAGAACGTTCCGACCGCCGCTGTTCCGCCCAGCATTGCGCCGGTGCGCTTAGTCCTCACGCCTCCGCCACAAGCCGCCACCCCTCCCGCCGCCGAGCCTTCCGAACCGGCGGCCAGACTCGCATCTCCACCATCCCGGCCTAAACAGCCCGCAAGTTCGAACTCCACACGGCTGATCCTCATCTCCGCCGCTGCGATAATCCTCGCTGCGATAATACTGGTCGCAGCGACCTTTTTTTTCACGCGAAGATATTACGCCACGCCGGTAGCGAAGACCCAACCAGTTGCTCCCTCCGTCTCTGCCCCGGACGTTCCTCGCCCCCGCACAAACAACTCCCGCACAAGCGGCGCAGACACAAACAAACCCCGAACTGTCTCTGCCTGCTTTGCGCACTTCTTCCGACACGGCCGCCGGAAAAATTACGCTCAAAGTTACGCCCGATGATCAGCCGCCCGCCGAGTCCGGTCACAACAAGGGCACGCTCCTTGTCGTTGCCGGTCAAGACGACGCAAGAGTTTTTCTCAACGGAGAACTGCAACGGCAACTCACTCAAGCCGGCCAGTTGCGCCTGCCGAATCTCGAGCTCAAGGACTACGTTGTACAAGTCTCCAAGAGCGGCTTTCAGGATCCTCCCCAGCAAAAGATCCGCATTCGCAAGGGCGAACAGGCCAGGCTTATCTTTAACCTCCAACCGCAGAACCTCCAACCGCAGCCTCGCCTGGCCTCGCTGACCAACCTCCAACCGCAGCCTCGCTTGGCCTCGCTGACCATCCAGGGCGGCGCTCCCGGAACCACGGTTCTCGTCGATCAGACTCTCGTCGGCACCATTCAGCCCGATGGCACGCTCTCCGTCTCCACCGTCAATCCCGGAGACCATACCGTCGAACTGCGCAATGAGCGATTCAAACCCCGGCAGTTCAAGAAACACTTCGATGCGGGCGGAACCATATCTCTCGCTGCTGCCGATGCCGCGTTGGAAGCCGCGCCGGAAGCCGCGTTGGGCGAATTGAAAATTACCTTCGCGCCCGCCGACGCCAAAGTTGCAATCGCAAAAGGTGAGCTTCTGAAAATGGTAAGCAGTGGTGTCCCGCTCAATCTTGCCGCCGGTACCTACACCCTTACTGCGCGAACCGCCGAAAGGTTCACGCGCTCGTCCGCGCTCGAAGTCATAGCCGGTCAATCCAAGACTCTGGATTTGGCTCTCGCCCCGAGTGGTATGTCGAAGTGGGATGACCCAGGCGCCTGGAAGCAGGAGAGAGATTCTTTCATTCGCAAAGGTGGGGACTTCGTCCTATACGGAGTCGTTCCGGCCTCGGGCACATTTGTTTTTTCCGCGATGCTTACCAAGGGTCACCTCTTGCAATGGGTGCTCAACTACAGCGACCCCAAAAACTACGTCCTCTTCCAAATGGACGACAAGAACTTCTACCGCACTGTCATTCGCAACGGCGAGAAAACGGACGAGATCATAGTTCCCGATAAAGGCGACAAGAAAAGCTTCCGCACGTTCGGAATCCGCGTTAGCCCCACGGAGGTCGTCCACCAAATCAAGCACGGTGACAGTTGGACCGTCCTGGATCGCTGGACACAGCCCGGCGCCAATCTGAGCCTGGGCAAGTTTGGCTTCTACATACCCGGCAACGACCAAGTAGCGCTTTCCAGCTTTGCCCACTACGTTGACCTGAACATCCGCTAGGCCGGGGAAGAGCCTTATAAGGGAGTATCTGTGGCATCCATCGGCAATTATCGCTTATCGCGTGTGCCCAGCCTCGGCGCGAACTTGAAGCAATAAATAAGACCGAACACCAGCAATGCCGCGCCCCACCACACATTGGCGTGCAGGTAAATGAGCCCAAACCAGACCAGGGATGGACGTACTGTTCCGAAGCTCTGTGCGCAATCTGCAGCTTGAGGCTGGTCCAGCCCCCGGCTTCGTATAATCCCAGAATCAGAATCAGCAGAGCGCCCGCCCCGCGGATTTGCAGAAGATATAGAATCGGGAGGAGGGACTCAAAATCCGCCGGTAGTTGCTACCTTTGGGGTTCGACCCCCTCCCGGCACCAGCACTTAATCGGAGGTTGTATTCGTTGACGTGCCGCGAATTGTGGTTTAGGGTTGGCGGCAAATGCAATCGCTGGCATTTCCAACTCTCGCACGCAGCAGGTTCAGCCGGGTTCGCGAATTCCTCGGCGAGATTTGACGATGAACTCTATCGAGTTGGCGCAGCGGTTTGCCGGCTTTTTTGGCGTGCAGCCTACGACTTTCCGGGCGCCGGGCCGCGTCAATTTAATCGGGGAACATACCGACTACAACGATGGTTTTGTGATGCCAGGTGCGATCGGGCTTTGCACTCGCGTGGCCGCGTCGCCTCGGGAAGATCGGCAGCTATCGATCCGCTCGGCGCAGTTTCCGGGGCATTTCACATTTGACCTGGATCATCTCCCCCAGCGCAGCACCGGCTCCTGGTGCGATTACGTACTGGGGGTCGCGGTGGTTCTGCGGCAGGCGGGACATTCTTTGCGGGGCGCAAATGTCTTGGTGCACAGCGAGATCCCGATTGGCGCAGGACTCAGTTCCTCGGCGGCGGTCGAAGTCGCCAGTGCATTGGCCTTGATCGATCTCAGTGCCGCGGCTGTGCCGATGGCCGAAATAGCAAGGCTTTGCCAGCGCTCGGAAAATTCTTTTATCGGGGCTCGGGTCGGCATTATGGACCAGTTTGTCTCCTGCTTGGGGAAGGCTGGGCACGCACTCTTGCTCGACTGCCGTTCGCTCGAGTTCGAACTCATTCCCATTCCCGACCGAGTACGGATACTGGTTTGTAACACCATGGTGAAGCACCAACATGCCGGCGGAGAGTACAACCGGCGCCGCGAGGAGTGCGAGGAGGGTGTGAGAATCCTGGCGAAGTGGTATCCGGAGATTCGCGCCCTTCGTGATCTTTCGCTCGATCAACTGATCCGGCACTCGCAGGATATTCCCGAGACGATCTACAGGCGATGCCGTCATGTGGTGGAGGAAAATAAACGCGTGCGCGATGGCGCGGGGCGGCTCCGTGCCGGAGATTTGCATGGTTTTGGCGAGCTGATGCGAGCGTCGCACCGGAGCCTCCGAGACTTGTACGAAGTCAGCTGCAGCGAACTGAACCTCATGACCGAGGTTGCAGAGGGCCTCCCGGGTTACTACGGCGGGCGCATGACCGGAGGCGGATTCGGAGGATGCACTGTGAATCTGGTGGCGGCCACGGAAGCGGAAGGCTTTGCCGATGAAGTCTCAAGCCGCTACCGGCAAGCGACCGGGATCGAGCCGGCGGTCTATATTTGTTCGGCAGCCGATGGCGCTGGGGTTGAACTCAGCCCTGTATAACTGAGACGCGTGGAATGCGTTCCATAGGAACCTAAACGGATACGAGGATGAGCGGCGTGGAACTACAAGAACTCCAAGGGAAATCGCATCGCCGTTACAATCCGCTGACGCGGGACTGGATTCTGGTTTCGCCCAATCGCACGGAGCGGCCCTGGCAGGGGCAGACGGAAAAGCCTGCGCACTCATCTTCTCCCACTTACGATCCAGACTGTTATTTGTGCCCGGGCAACGCACGAGCGGGAGGGTTGCGCAATCCGGCGTATGCCTCAACCATTGTTTTCGACAACGACTTTGCCGCGCTGCAACCGGACCTGCCGAGCCTGAGGGTAGAAGATGGCCGCAAGAATCTTCTGATCGCAGCCAGCGAGAGCGGGGTTTGCCGCGTGGTGTGTTTTTCGCCTCGACACGATCTGACGCTGGCGCAGATGGCGGCCGGCGAAATTGCCGGTGTCATCGATGTGTGGGCCGAACAGTACCGAAGCCTGGGAAGTCTGGCGCCGATCAATCACGTCCAGATTTTCGAAAATCGCGGCGCGATGATGGGATGCAGCAATCCTCATCCCCACGGGCAGATCTGGGCTACGCAAACTATTCCCAACGAGCCGCGGAAGGAGCAGGAATCGCTCGGCGATTACTGGCGGGAACGTCACAGCTGTCTTCTGTGTGATTATTCCGCATTGGAGTTGGCCTCGGGCGAACGAATCGTCTGCCAGAACGAGTTCTTTCTCGCAGTAGTGCCTTTCTGGGCGACCTGGCCCTTTGAGACTCTGCTGCTCAGCCGGCGGCACGTTGCCGACATTGATGCGTTGAATGGGGCAGAGCGCGCCGGTTTGGCGGACATCCTTAAACGGTTGACTACGCGTTATGACAATCTGTTCCAGACTTCTTTCCCTTACTCGATGGGTTTTCACCAGCGTCCCACGGATAGCCGCGAACATGCGGAGTGGCATTTGCACGCGCACTTTTTCCCTCCATTGTTGCGCTCCGCCTCGATCAGGAAGTTTATGGTGGGGTTTGAGTTGTTAGCGTCGCCTCAACGCGACATGACGCCGGAACTTGCGACCGAGAGGCTGCGGGAACTGCCGGAGCAGCATTACTCACTCTCGGACGCACTCCCACAGCGCCTTTGAGATTGCTTGTGCTTATCGTGGCAGGTGTCAGGCGGCGACCGCCCGCGTGCATTCCCCGCCCCGTTTCCGATAAAGTAGTGAGTTCCCATGCTTGATCTGAAATTTGTTCGCAAGAGCCTGCCCTCGGTGGAAGAAATGCTGCGCCAGCGCGGTGCGGATCCGGTCGCCGTGCTCAAAGATTTCCGCGACGTGGAGGCGCAGCGTCGCCATGTTGTCGGCGAACTTGAGCTTCTCCAGAAGCGTCGTAACGAGTTCGCGCACATGGCCGACCCCAAGGGACCCGGCGGCGTTAGGCCGGAGGAGGCCATTGAGCTGCGTGAGCACATCCGCGAGCGGGAGAAGGTCGCCGCGGACTTAGAGGCTCGTATGCAGGACATTCTCTCCGGCATTCCCAACATCCCGCACGAGAGCGTGCCGTTCGGCCACAGTGCAGAAGACAACGTGGAAGTGCGCCGCTGGGATGCGCGAAAGCGGGACTTTGTCTCCAAGGCAGATTGGGAGGGGAACCCACCCGAGTTCGACTTCACTCCGAGGCCGCATTGGGATTTGGGCGCAGAGCTCGGCGTGCTCGACCTGGAACGAGCCGTTAAGCTTACCGGCGCGCGCTTCGCCGTTTATTGGGATCTGGGCGCGAAGCTGGAACGGGCGCTAGCGAACTTCATGCTCGATCTGCATACCCGCGAGCATGGATACACGGAAGTCCTACTACCGTACATGGTGAACGCCGATTCGATGTATGGCACCGGCCAGTTGCCGAAGTTTGCAGCGGATTCTTTCAGGGTTCCAATGGATAGGTTCGAACCAAACCCGTATCATACTCCTGCGGTCGGGGAGTTGATTACCCTTACGATGGGTGCGAACCCGAGTGATGTGTTCCGAATTAAGAAAATCCCTTCCGGTGGCCGGACCGCCGATATCGTTCTTGTTAATAGCCAACTTGATGAAATGGGTCCCGAGAAGCCGGGTGTCCCGTGGACCACAATGCTGTTCAAGAAGGATCTCTGGCTGATTCCCACGGCCGAGGTGCCGGTCACGAATCTTTATCGCGATGAGATTCTCGATGCTGCGCGCTTGCCCATTTCACTTACGGCATATACGCCGTGCTTTCGCAGCGAAGCGGGATCGTACGGGAAAGACGTGCGCGGCATCATCCGGCAGCACCAGTTTCAGAAAGTAGAGCTGGTGAAGTTTTCCCGGCCGGAGAACTCATACGAAGAGCACGAGAAGCTGACGCGGAACGCGGAGACGATCCTGCAAAAACTTGGCCTGCACTATCGCACCGTGGTGTTGTGCACCGGGGACATGGGTGCGTCTTCGGCAAAGACCTACGATATTGAAGTTTGGCTGCCAGGGCAGCAGTTGTTTCGGGAAATTTCGTCGTGCTCGAATTTTGAGTCGTACCAGGCGCGGCGCGCGAATATCCGTTATCGCCCGGAAGGCAAGAACAAGACCGAGTTCGTGCATACGCTGAATGGAAGCGGCTTGGCCGTCGGCCGCACCTGGGTGGCGATTGTGGAGAACTATCAGCAGGCCGACGGGAGCGTGATCATTCCCGAGGTTCTGCGGCCCTACATCGGCGCCGAGCGCATAATCAAGAAGAGCTTCTAGCAGCTATTTGCCAAGAAAGGAAGCGGTCACTAGACTTGCAAAGTGTGGAAATCAGCACGACCGCCAAGGGCGCGCCGTCCCTGCCCATGAACGGCGTTTGGCCCACAATCCGCAGTTATATTTTCTGGCAGCATGAGCGTGGCACGTTGCACTACGACATCATGGTCACGCTGATCCTCGCCTTTGTTTTCACCTCGCCCTACTGGATCAATTTCAACGACAAACCCGTTCCCCGCAACCTGCAGCAGACCGATGTCGTGGTTACGGCCGATGCGCAAGGCGGCCTGGTGTACGAGATTTCTGCCACTGCAATTTCGCCGGGAGACGATCGCTCGGTGCACGATCAGTTGCTGCACATCATTAAGCCGATTTCCGGCGAAGTATCGATCGTGAGCTACGAGCCGGTTGCCGATGGCAAGGGACATGTGCAAGCGTACAAAGTTCTGGCGAAAAGAGAGTAAGCGAATCTGCGGCCGATGATGACGCCTGTGGTCTGGACTGCGAGTTTCCCATGAAACCTTTCTGCCGCATCCTTGCAACTCTGTTTCTTGGAAGCCTGGTCTGCGGCTTCGGGGCAGTTCCTCAGCAGAACTCGCCGGACGCATGCATGCAGGAATGCGTCCTCAAGAAGATGGACACGGCCGCCGCCAATTTCCAAACTGCGCAGGCCGATTTCGTATGGGATCAGTATCAGAGAGTCGTGGATGAGACCGACACGCAGAAGGGCACGGTCTACTATCGCCGGTCGGGGAAGGGAATTGAAATGATGGCCGACATCAAGGAACCGGGTCCCAAGTTTGTGCTCTATAAAGAGGGCAAGCTGCAAGTGTACGAGCCGAAGATTGAGCAGGTGATGGAGTACACGGTGGGAGCGAACCACGAAGAGATCGAAAGCTTTCTGGTTCTGGGCTTCGGCGGCAGCGGACAGGATTTGAAAAAATCCTTCGACGTGAGTTATCAAGGCGAAGAAACCGTTGACAACATCGCGACCGCGAAGCTGCAACTGATTCCCAAGAGCGAGAAAGTTCGCAGCAGCTTCCCGCAGATTATTTTGTGGATCGACTTGAGCCGCGGCATCTCCGTGCAACAGAAGTTCGTGCAAACGCAGGGCGATTATCGCGTGGCCAAGTACTCCACGGTGAACTTGCATGCAAAAATTGGCAACGACGTTTTTCGCTTGAAAACCACGGGCAAGACGAAATTTGTGGCGCCTCGCGGCTAAGTAGTTGAATTTGCAGGGCAAGAATGTGTTTCTGAAAAATGCATCGGCACGCTATACTGCCTTGAGAATCTTATCTTATCTCCGCGCATGGCCAAAGTGTTCACCATTCCGGTTCCGCCCAGGCTGGGTCGTTCGCCAAAAAGAGAACGCACATCCGATCCGCGTTACGTCGATGGCCAGCGGCTGCTGGTGGAGGCCATGAAGTATCTGGCGCAGAGCGACCCGGTGAGCAACCGCCCCGCGATCGAACTGATTTCCGAGCACGTCCGCACCCGCTTCCGCATGAGCGACTCGCCCCTGTCGTAGGCTTCCCGGGTCCTCCAGAAAAAATCCCAATGAAAAAGGGACGGCGGGGCCGTCCCTTGGTTGGTCATGCGGTGAAGTTAGAACGCAACCCGTAGCGAGAACTGCATCACGCGTGGGGTGGTTAGGGTGCGCTGGTATTTGCCGAAGCCGGTGATATCTACCAAATCTTCGTTGCCGCCGGACACCGCATTCGCCACGTCAAATCGCACCGAGTTGCTGACGTTGAACACGTCCCACGCAAACCGAATCAGCCGGTCTTCGCTGAAGTTCCAGGTCTTGCTCAGCGTGCCGTCGATGGAGAAAAAGCCGGGACCGCGGAAGTTGTTGCGCTGGCCGGCCTCGCCGGGATAGGTGTCGCGGAAAATCGGGTTCGGTCCGGTGGGCGTAGGACAGTAGCACGCGATACTCTGGGCGTTTTGGAACACGTTTGGGATTCCACTGGAGTCGATGAAAACGCCAGTCTTTGGTTTTGGGCCGACGAGAACCGACGTGCCTTCAAGTTCGAAATTAGTGGCCCAGCCATCGCCCGCCGACACGCTGAAGGGGAAGCCGCTGGTCCAGCGGCCGAGGCCGCTAAGTCCCCACCCACCGAAGACCGAGTTCGTGACGCGGTTGGCGGTGCTCCACCGCCGGCCTTTGCCGTAGGGAAGATCCCAGATCGCATTGAAGTTGAGTTGGTGCGTAGTATCGAAGTCCGAAGGGGCGCGCCATAGATCGGGAGACCACGCATTAATCGCCTGGTTGTTGAAGCCTACACCGCTCGCGGCTTCAAATCCGTTCACACGCTCTGCGTTTGAACTGGCGTCGATAGACTTGGAATATACGTAGTTAAAGTCGAATTGAAAGCCCGCGCTCATGGCGTGACGCAGGCTCACCTGCAGCGCGTTGTAGTTGCTGGCGCTCCGCGTCTGCCAGGCATAGAGCGAAGAGAACTGGTCCTGATAGTACTGGAACGGAGTCTGGTTTGGTCCCGCACAGGCCGGGAGGCAGAAGGCATCTGCGATTTCCAGGGCCGTGGTTTCGTTGCCACCATAGCAAGAGTACAAGTCGTACATCGCTTGCGTGGCCGAATAGTTGGTCGCATTCACGTTGTCGCCGGGTGCACAGCCCAGATCGAGTGAATTGCCCGGAGGCCCGAAGCCGAGGTTCCCGGCGGCGCCGGGAAACATATCTTCCCAGTATGGAATCGGCGCCAGGCTATTGATGTCCGTTCCGGCCCTCGCCGCTTTGGAGAGCTCGGTGGCGGCGGTGAAATAATCGGTCTTGGATTGCGGATCGACGAGGTTGAGCGTTTGCGCCAGATCGACTTCCTGCAATAGGCGATGCGCGAAGCGGCCAGTGTAAGTCGTTTCCAGCACAAAATTGCGGGCGAATTCTCGAGTGATGGAAAAGTCAACAACTTCCGAGTAGGGGGTCTTCAAGTGGTCATCGATCCCCCATGCGATCGCCAAACCATAGGTGTTCGGGTTGTTCGGGGGAGTGTAGGGGAAACCGCTGGGGGAGGGGGCGACGAGACCGGTGGCCTGCAGAACAGGAAGACCGGTGAGTCCCGTGAAGCGCGGCGATGTGTCCACGGTTTCAACTCCCGCAGGGTTGCTGAAGGTTGAGGTCAAGCCCCAAGAGCCGTTGCGGTCGAAGGTATTGACAACACCCTCCCCGAAATGGTCGAAGTAAATGCCAAAACCGGCACGAATCGAACTCTTGCCGGTATCGCCCCACACTTTGCGCCAAAAGCCGCTGTCAGCGTGGGGAGCATAGGCGATAGCGAAGCGGGGCGCCAGGTTCTTGTAATCCCAGGCCCAGTATGGCTTGCCGCCGTTGGCTTTTCCGGAAAGGCCGAAGGTCAAATCGGGCTGTACTGCCTGGCCGTTGATTGCGTTGATCCCACGATTCACGAACCATTGGTGCATGTCAATGGTCGGGGAGACTTGATTGCCCGTGTTCTCAAAAGGAGGCTGCAACAGCGAGTAGCGGAGGCCGTAGGTCACGGTCAGGCGGGGAGTTACATTCCACTTATCCTGCAGGTAAAACTCGCCTTCGAAGTTCTGGAAGTGGCGCGGAACCAATTGGCCGTTGGGGATCTGCTGTCCGAGCTTGTTCTGGTTGGCTTGGGTGAAGACCTCGCTGACGATGCCAGCAACGTCCATGGCGGCAAAGCTGTAGGAGGTACCGAAGTTCGTATCAACGTCGGGATAAGGCCCACCGGCTGCGGAGTCCATTAGCGACGGATCAAGGCTAACCCCTTCGTTAGCGATGAAAGACGGGTTCATCCAATAAAGGTTCGTCTGGCCAAACGATACGTTGTCGGCATTGGATTGACGATTGTTATGGATGAATCGCCAGTTGGTGCCGTATTGAATAGTGTGCTTGCCTCGGGTCCACGAAACGTCATCGACGAAATTGTGCACGGGGACGTTGGTAAGAATCGTCTGGCTGGCAAAGGCCTGGGTGTCGTCGAGGCCGCGAAAATTTATGAAGTCCTGGTTATTGAGGCCCCCTGTACCGATCCCCTGCCGGATGAATGCGTAGCGAAAGTTATTGATTAGGTTGTTCCTGATCAAGGCTGTGTATCCGACGGCGATTCCTTTGCTGTTGTTGGTGACAAAGGCAAAGGGGGGCTGGCCGGGAAATTGCGGTGGCTGCTTCTCGTGATCGTTCTGCAGGTTGCCGCGCACAAACAGCGAGTGGCTGCCGCTGGCGTTAAGTTTGTAGTCGAGCTTCAGGATGTAGGTGTCGTGCTTAATAGGATCGGCGCCAGGGAAGGTATAACCCGCGGTGTTGAGCAGATCTCCCTCGCTGCTGGAATTAGGCAGCGGGTAGTTCATAAATAACGCGCTGGGATTGGCCGTGCCGTTGATATTGACGACGAGGCCATTCGGTCCTCCACCGGACGAGTTCCCGGGGGTCGGCACGCAGGTTGGCGGGGACGAAGTCTCGCAATTCGTATCGAGCGCTTCCACCGCAGTAGGAGAAAGGGTGGCAACACCACCCGCGACAGTGATCCCAGGCCCGGGACTGCCATCGGCGCAATTGGGATCGCTTCCCGGATCGCAAAGATACTGGAGGAAGCCCTGGCGAAGGCTCTGCGTCGGCACCTCGCGGGTAACCTGTTCGGTGTCCGCCGTGCGCTGGCCTTCATAGGCAAAGAAAAAGAAAGCCCGGTCCTTCTTGATCGGGCCACCGACCGTGCCGCCAAAGGTGTTGCGCAGGATAAATCCCGGCACGTTGGGTTGTTGGTTCGATAATTCCGCCTCCTTGTTAAACCAGTCGTTGGCCACCGTAAAGTTGGGGCGATAGTATTCGTAGAGCGACCCATGGACTTTGTTGGTGCCGCTCTTGGTGACCAGATTGACTTGCGCGCCTGAAGAGCGGCCGGAATCGGCGTCATAGTTGCCCGTGGTGACGCGGAACTCCTGCAAGGAATCGAGCGTGGTGCGCATGGCGCCTTCGAAGGCGTAGCCTTCGAGTTGGTCGTTGTCGTCCAAACCGTCAAGAGTAATGTTGGTCTGGTCGCTGCGTGCTCCATTGACCGCGCCGCCGCGGCTGTCGGAGTTCTGCTGATCGTCGGTGGTCTTGCCGATGTAGGTGACGCCAGGCTGAAGGCTGAGAATCGCGACCGGGTCGCGGCCTTCGGAGGGCAGTTCTGTGATTTGACGCGTCGTGAAATTGTTGCCCAGCGTTGCGTCGGTGGTATTAACCTGCGGCGCTTCGCCGCTGACATCGATTACTACCGAACTGCCCTTCACTTGCAAGGCGATGTTCAGGGTCGCGGGGCTGCTGACTTGCAGCACGACGTTTTCCCGTTTCAGTTTGGCAAACCCCGGCGCGTCAACGGTGAGCACATACTTGGCTGGAGGGACCTCAAGAAATTGATACGTGCCTTGACCGTCCGTGGTCGTGCTGCGCGAAAATCCAGTTTCCGCGTTGCTCAAAGTAAGCGCCGCGCCGGCGATTACCAAGCCTTTGGAGTCAGTGATGGTGCCGTGCAAAGAGGAGGTTGCCGACTGAGCGAAAGTCAAACTTTGGAAACCGAGCAGAGACGCAACCAACAGAGTAATTACACGTGACCCACAACGCATGGCGAAGCTCCTTCGCCCAGGGGGGCGTGACATCCGAGTGCGTTTTGCCCAGGAGGTTAGAGATGGCCGCGACACCCCGGGGACTGTTGGAGCGCTATTGTGCAACTGAGGGGCCACAGAGTGCAAGCTGAATCTTCAACGGTTTTGGCGTTCTGAAACGTTTGAATACAGGTTTTCACATACGAAGTTCCAGATTTTGAAGCCTGTTTATGCGGGGTTTCGATCGGTGCGATGCGATTTGCCGATGAAGAGAGCAGCCGCCGCGACTATGACCACGGGATAGCATTCCAGCGTGTAGCGGGGTTCCGGATTCTCCAGCGTGCCGAGGAACAGTGAGCGCAACGCGAGAAAGAAAATGAATAGTCCGATGCCGCGGCAATCCCGCCAGCGCATCAGTCCGGCGGTCGCGGCTCCGACGTAAGCCAAGTTCATCAGACCGAAGACGATGCTGACGGCGAGCCACACGCCTTCGTCATTGAACTCCCACCAGCGCGGGTCCGAAGGCAGCAGCTCGGCCCGCGGACGCAGCCACATATCGGCAATGCGCAGGGCCGGAAGCCAAAGGTAGTAGCGCAATGGCGCTTCGTGAATGCGTGCCGCGGCCAGCGCCGCGAAACGCGCGTCGAGTTCCGGAGTTACCTCATGGTCTTGGTTGTAATCGGAGAAGAGCTGCGCGGTTTTCTGCCGCTGCTGTTCGGAATCAAAAGCACGGCGGGGCAAGCGATTGACCTCGATGGCTTCGCCGGGCACGTTCCAGTAGATCTCTTGCACGGAGGTGTAGTCGGTGATCCAAGTTTTGGTCCAGCGATTGAAGCCCACCATCACAAGTTCATCGGAATCGTTGGCGTAGCGCGGCGCAAGAGGTTCAAAGCGGTGCAGAGTATGCAAGTTGCGCAGCGTCCACGGAACCAGCGGCGCGAGGGCGCCGATGGCGAGAATTACGGCTGCACGCAGGATGGAAAGAAAACCGGGTGCGGTTTGTCTTTGACCAACAAGTGCCCGCAGCAAAAGCAGAAAGAAGTACGCGCTGACGGAGGCGAGCAGAATTCCGCCGTCGGGCCGCAGCAGGATGCAGGCGCCGACCGAGAGCCCACATCCCAGCCACGCCGCTGTCGATTTTGAGTTGGTTTCGCGGCGAAGCGTTGCCAGTCCGCACACAGCAAGATCCAGCGCCAGTGCGGTGAAGAAGATTTCCAGGGTCTCGGTGAGGACCGCGGCTGCGTAATTTGCGAGGAATGGACAAAGCGCCGCGAGCATGAACGCGGCCTTGGCAGCGCGTTCGGAAAACATGCGGAGCGCGAGATCGGCGATCAGCAGACACGTGCCCAGATCGAACAGGACTTGGATCAGCAAAACCGCGCGGAAATTGCTCCACCCGAAGACGGCGAAAATCGCCGCGAGAAACGCCGGGTACCCGGGCAAGCGCGAGAGAGTGGGCACGACCTGGCCGGAATCGGTGATGCCGTAGACGCCGTGCTGCAGCCAGTTCATGGCGATATCGGCGTAGAGGCGCGAATCATCCACCACGCCGGGAAAGTGAAGCACAAAGATCAGCCGCAGCGCGAATGCCGCCAAACTCCATGCCAGAAAGAATCGAGCATCCTTACGCAGCAGTCGCAGCACGATGAGAATATAGCGCGTCGGAGTCAACTTGCGGCGGGAAAAGGGCATCTTAGATGTTACTTAGTCCGTGCCCTGCCTGCGTCTTCCCGGGAATTGACCGTCTGCCGCCCGCAGCATACGATGAACGTTTAGCCCTCCATGGCCGAACCCGTCTTTTACGATCCGCAACGCGCCCGATGGAAGCGCCTGAGGCGACTGGTGGACGCTGGCGTCGCGGCGCTCTCTGCGCTCGTCATTTTCTTTGTGTACACCACGTTGCGGGATGAACGCCTGCCGGAGTTGCTGTTTTCTCCGCAAAAGCGCGCCTTTAAGGCCCTGAAAGAAAATGAGAAAGACAAGGCGCGTGAGCGCCAGAAGAGGCTGGCCAGCCGCTCGCACCGGAAGTCGAAGCTGCCGGCTTCCGAGGTGAAACTGAATCAGGAAGAAGGCATTCGCGCGGCATTTTACGTTCCATGGGATGCGGCCAGCTTTTCTTCTCTGCGCGATTACGCCCGTCAGATTGACCTGCTCTATCCCGACTGGCTGCACGTGCTCACTCCGGACGGACGCCTGCAAGGGGTGGACGACCAGACGAATAAATTTTTCGACGTGGTGCAGAACAATCACGCCCGCACGGTCGACGACCGTGTGATGCCGTTTCTCAAAGCGGACGACCCCAACATGGAAGTCTTCCCCATGGTCAACAACTTCGACGGGGCGAACTGGGTGGGGGACATCACGGGATTTCTGAACGATCCCGGCGCGCGCGCGGCATTTCGCAAGCAGGTGGGGATATTTCTTTCCTCCGACCGTTTCCGCGGATTGATGGTGGACTTCGAAGCGTTCCCCGATTCCGGGCAGCCGGGTTATGTGGCGCTGTTGAACGAACTTTCGGCGGACTTGCATGCCCGCGGAATGAAGCTGTATGTCAGCGTGCCCCCGCACAGCAAGGAGTTCGACTACGCGGCAATCTCCGCACCCGCGGATGGCGTGGTCATCATGAACTATGACGAACACTATCCCGGCGCGGCGTCGGGTCCGGTCGCTTCGCAGGACTGGTTCGTCGACAATCTTAAGTTCGCCGTAAAGGCGATTCCCAAGGAGAAGCTGATCTGCGCCATCGCCAACTATGGCTATGACTGGGTGCTCAAGCCGAAGAAGGGCAAGCTTCCGCCGGATGCGCACGACAGTTCCGTCAGCGTGCAGGAGGCCTGGCTGGCCGCGCGCGATTCCGACGAAGACGTGACCTTCGACGACGATGCGCTGAATCCGCACTTCAGTTATCTGGATGAGCGCAGCTTGCGCCACGACGTGTGGTTTCTCGATGCGGTCACGGCGCTGAACCACATGCGGGCAGCGCAGACGCTGGGCATCCAGACTTTCGCCTTGTGGCGGCTGGGTGGCGAAGACCGGTCGTTATGGCACGTATGGGACGTTCCTGGCGATTCGGGCGCTGCCGACAAACTCCGCGACGTGCCTCCCGGCCAGGACGTGGACATGGAGGGCCAGGGCGAGATCCTTCGTATCGAAGCCCAGCCTACACATGGCATTCGTGACTTGACCATCGACGCAAATACAAAGCTGATCACCGACGAAAATTTCCAGAACCTGCCCGAGCCTTTTCGGGTGGGGCGTTTTGGCTACAGTGCGAACCAGGTCGCGCTCACTTTTGACGACGGGCCCGATCCCGAATGGACGCCCAAGATTCTCGATGTGCTCAAGCGCGAGCACGCTACGGCCACTTTTTTCCTGATCGGCATACAGACCGACAAGTTCCCGGGGATAGCCAAACGCATTTACAACGAAGGCCATACCGTCGGCAACCACACCTTCACCCATCCGGATGTGAGCAATATTTCTTCGACCTACATGAAGGTGGAATTGAACCTCACCGAACGGCTCTTCGCCAGCCTGATGGGGATTCGCGCCACGCTGCTGCGCCCGCCTTATGCGATCGACGAGGAGCCTGACACCGCCGACCAAGTGAAGCCGCTCGAGTTCGCGCAGGACATGGGATACATCACGGTCGGCAACCGGATCGACCCCAACGATTGGAGCGACAAGCCGCGGCGGCACACGGCCGAGGAAATCTCCGCCTATGTACTGGCACACCTGCCGCCTTGCGGCGCCAACGACCTGCGCTGCGGCAATATCGTTCTACTGCATGACGGCGGCGGCAATCGTGCCGAGACGGTTCGTGCGTTGCCCATGATCATCGATGGCATACGGGCGCGGGGTTATTCGGTGGTACCGGTCTTTCAACTTTTCGGCAAGACGCGGGCCGACGTGATGGCCCCGTTGAGCACGGGAGAACGCTGGGCTGCGCGCCTTGATGGGCTGGGCTTCTGGCTGTTCGAAGCCGGCATCATCGCGATCACGTGGATCTTCTTCCTCGGCGACCTGCTCATGACCGGGCGGCTGCTTTTCATAGGAACTGCGGCAGTCTACGACCGGCTGCGTGAGAAAATTTTCGGCAAGCCGGCGCAGGTCGCATCCTATAAACCCAAAGTGGCTGTTCTTATCCCAGCCTACAACGAAGAGAAAGTTATCGTGCGCACGGTTCGCGCCGCGCTCAACTCTGACTATCCCAACTTGCGCGTGATCGTGATCGACGACGGTTCCAAAGATCGCACGCTCGCCGTGGCACGGGCCGCTTTTGTCGCGGAGGAAAGGGCCGGCAAAGTCCTCATCCTCACCAGGCCGAACGCCGGGAAGGCGGAGGCTCTCAACTACGGCATCGAGCATATTCAAGATGCCGAACTCTTCGTGGGCATCGACGCCGATACCATCATCGCCCGTGACGCCATCTCGCACCTGGTACCGCATTTCATCAATCCCAAGGTTGGCGCCATTGCGGGCAACGCCAAGGTGGGAAACCGCGTGAATCTATGGACGCGCTGGCAGGCTCTGGAATACATTACCAGCCAAAACTTCGAGCGCCGCGCTTTGGATGTGCTCGGCGCAGTCAGTGTGGTGCCAGGGGCGATCGGAGCGTGGCGCGTTTCCGCCGTGCGCGAGGCCGGCGGCTACCACATCGACACCGTCGCCGAAGATGCCGATCTCACCATGGCCCTGTTGCGCCGCGGCTATCGCGTGGAATATGAAGACATGGCACTGGCCTACACCGAGGCGCCGACCAATGCGAATGGCTTGATGCGCCAGCGTTTCCGCTGGTCCTTCGGAATTCTGCAAGCGGTTTACAAACACAGTGGAGTGTTCGCGCGCAAAGGGGCGCTGGGCTTTGTGGCGCTGCCGAACATTGTGATCTTCCAGATTCTGCTGCCGCTGGTGTCGCCGCTCATCGATATTATGTTCGCCTTTGGCGCCGTCTGGTACTTCGTCCAGAAACACTTCCATCCCGATTCCACCGACCCAGCCAGCTTTCACAAGCTGGTCGCGTTCTTCTTTGTGTTTCTGGTGATTGACTTCCTGGCATCGGCCCTGGCATTCGCGCTCGAACGGCGCCGGCCGGATGCCAAAGAAGACGTTCTGGCTGTTGAGCCAGGTGTGGCTGCAACGCTTCGCTTACCGGCAATTGTTTTCGGTGGTCCTGTTCAGGACGCTGAAGCGCGCGCTGGAAGGCCGCAGGTTCGCCTGGGACAAGCTAGAGCGGACGGCGGCTGTGAAGTATGTGCCCTCGGAGAATCGGGAGCAGGTGAATGTACCGTAGGCATTTTGCGGCACGCGGTTCTCCACTACCGGAACAGCAGCGGCGCGAACTCCGCCAGATTCCTTCGCCACACCATCCACGTGTGCATCCCCGGCGTTTCGATCTCCGTCGCCCTCACTCCTTTGGTCTTCAACCATTCCCGCAGATTGCGGTTGACGGTGATCAGGCGATCTTCGGTGCCGCACGCGATCCACAGTAGATGAAGCTGCTGGTTTGCTTTTGCATCCAGGGAGGGAAAATCCTTCTGAAAATCGTCAGGGATACCGCCGGAACTGAAAGCGCCGATCCAGGAAAACTTGTCGAGATTGTTCAGACCGGTGAGCAGAGACTCCGAGCCGCCCATTGAGAGCCCGGCGATGGCGCGCGCATTGCGGTCTTTCGTGACTCGATATTCGCTTTCAACTTGGGGCATGACTTCGGTGAGCAATGCTTCGCTGAACTTCTTAAAGTTGGTGTCGCGCAACTCGGTATGGCTCCACGCGTTCCAGGCCAGGCGCACAAAATCCATGGTGCCGTAGCCCAGCGGCATCACGACGATCATCGGCTGAGCTTTGCCCTGCGCGATCAGATTGTCGAGGATGACGTTCGCACGGCCGACAGCGGTCCATCCGCTCGCGTCGTCGCTGAATCCGTGGAGAAGATAAAGAACGGGATACTTCCGCTTGCCCGAGTTTTCGTAGCCCGGCGGCGTGTAAACGTAGTAATCGCGGTCATCGCCAGCCACCGTAGACTTGTAGAAATGATGATGGATCTCGCCGTGGGGAACGTCGTTCAACTCCCAAGGCAGAGACAATGGTCCGGGAACATGCACGAAATTCGCCGGGGAGAGCAGATTGGGCACCAGTCCATGGTTAGAGGGATCGATCAGACGCACGCCATCCGCAACGAATGAATATCCGTAGTAGTCGGGGGCGAGCGGGGCGGTGGTTACAGTCCATACCCCCTGATCGTCTTTCTGCATCGCCACCGAGTCCGCGCCCTCGCGCGCAAGTTTCACTTCTTTTGCATTAGGCGCGCGGAAGCGGAAAGTTACACTGCCATCCACATGCACATCGGGAGAAACCAAAGGGACCGGAGGTGAGGGTCTGTTTTGTTGAGCAGCACAGAACTCCGCAAGGACGAGTACCAGCGAGAACAAAAACAGGAACTCTGAAGAACGTCGCATTACATTCTCCACAATTGTGAAATCGGAGTGTTACCGATTCTTCCCCGCCACTTCCAGCCGTGTCTCCGCCTTATGCAGCGCGTTCAGAGAGCGCTCCACGTCGACATTGGTGTCGCCGCTGGTCAGGCGTTGCTCGGCGCGCTCTTTGGCTTTGCGTGCTCGCTCCACATCAATCTCGGAAGGACGCTCGGCCGTCTCGGCGAGAATCGTGACCTTGTCGGGCAGAACTTCCGCAAATCCCCATGCCACCGCGAGACGCTGCTCCTCCCCACCGTCGCGGTACGATATTTCGCCCACCGCCAGTTCGGTGATGAGCGGCGCGTGCCCCGGCAAGATGCCCAGATAACCGTTCTTGCCGGGAACCTGCATTTCCGCCGCCGCCGTGTCGACCACTTTCTTTTCCGGCGTGACGATCTCGAGTTGGAAAGTATCCGCCATGGATCAGCTTTCAGCTATCAGCTTTCAGCTATCGGTTCTTTCCAGCAGCAGCCCGTTTACGGACAAGCTGACGGCTGAAAGCTGAGAGCTGTTCTATGCTGCCGCCTTCATCTTCTCCGCCGCTTCCAGCACTTCCTCGATCGGGCCCTTCATGTAGAACGCCTGCTCGGGGATGTCATCGTACTTGCCCTCGACAATGGCCTTGAAGCCTTTCACCGTGTCGGCAATCTTCACGTAGCGTCCCGCGGCTCCGGTGAACTGCTCGGCCACGTGGAAGGGCTGCGACAGGAAGCGTTGAATCTTTCGCGCCCGCGCCACGGTAAGCTTCTGGTCTTCGCTGAGTTCGTCGATGCCGAGAATCGCGATGATATCCTGCAGATCTTTATAAGTCTGCAGCGTCTTCTTCACCCGTTGCGCCACGTCGTAATGCTCCTGGCCGACGATGCGCGCATCCAGAATGCGCGACGTCGAAGCCAGCGGATCGACCGCGGGATAGATTCCAATCTCGGTCAATGCGCGGGAGAGCACGGTGGTCGCGTCCAGGTGAGCAAACGTCGTGGCCGGCGCGGGATCGGTTAGATCGTCGGCGGGCACGTAAATCGCCTGCACCGACGTGACAGAACCTTTCTTCGTCGACGTGATTCGCTCCTGCAATTCGCCCATTTCTGTCGCGAGGTTCGGCTGGTAGCCTACGGCGCTGGGCATGCGGCCGAGCAGCGCCGAAACTTCCGAGCCGGCCTGCGTGAAACGGAAAATATTGTCGATGAAGAGCAGCGTGTCCGCGCCCTCGGCATCGCGGAAGTATTCCGCGACCGTCAGTCCGGTCAGCGCGACGCGCAAGCGGGCGCCAGGAGGTTCCGTCATCTGTCCGTAGATCAGCGCGGCTTTTGAGTGCGCGGGATCGCCGGGCTTGATTACGCCAGACTCAGTCATCTCCAACCACAGGTCGTTGCCTTCGCGCGTGCGCTCACCCACGCCCGCAAACACGGAGTAGCCGCCGTGTTGCTTGGCGACGTTATTGATCAGCTCCATGATGACCACGGTCTTGCCCACGCCCGCGCCGCCAAACAAGCCGATCTTGCCGCCCTTCAAGAACGGCTGAATGAGGTCGATGACTTTAACTCCGGTCTCAAACATTTCCGCAGTCGTGGCCTGTTCGTCGAAGGCAGGCGCCAAGCGATGAATCGGCATTCTTTCCGTGTACTCGATCGGGCCCAGTTGATCTACGGGTTCGCCGATTACATTCATCACTCGCCCCAGCGTGCCGCGGCCCACGGGGACCGAGATCGGTCCGCCCTGATCGACGGCATTCATGCCGCGCACCATGCCGTCGGTGGCCGACATGGCGATGCAGCGCACGCGGCCTTCGCCCAAGTGCTGCTGCACTTCGAGAATCACGTTGATGGGGCCCGGCACGGTGAAGCCGTCGCTCACCACTCTCACGGCCTGATAAATAGGCGGCAGGTGGCCTTCGTGAAACTGCACGTCCACCGCCGGCCCCGAAATTTGAACGACATGTCCGATGTTTTCTGGCATAAATTCAGCTTCCAGCTGCTAGCTCCTGGCTTGACACGCACTCGGCATTCAGCAATCGGCATTTAGCCCTTGAACGTTATCTTCGCGTCCGGCAACGGCCTTTACTGGCCGAGTGCCGACTGCTGAGTGCCCGCTACATTGCCGCCGCGCCGCTCACAATCTCGATAATCTCTTTGGTGATCTTCGCCTGCCGTGCCCGGTTCATGGCCAGCGTCAGCGAATCGATCATGTCCGTGGCGTTGCTGGTGGCGGAATCCATCGCGGTCATGCGCGCCGCGTGCTCGGCCGCCACCGATTCCAGCAGCCCGCGGAAAATCTGGACGGCTACATACTTCGGCAGCAACGCCCGGAATAATTCTTCCGGTGGCTGTTCGTAGATGTAATCCACCTGCGCCGTGCCGAATTGTGACGCCTGTTCGTGCGCTGGCTCGGAGCCGCGCATGCCCACGCCCGCGCTGATCGCCGCTTCCTTGGCTTTTTTCTTTTCTTCTTCCGTCATCTCCTCGGCCAGACGGACCACCTGCTCGCCTATCTGCTCGATGGGAAGAATCTGTTCCACGATAAGCCGCTGCGCGATTACCGACTTGAATTCGTTGAAAACTACATAGACCGCGTCGATCTCCTCGCGCTCGTAGCGCCCAATCACCGTTTCCGCCAAAGTCCGCGCCTGCGAAAACTCCAGCTTGCCGAGAACGCCAACGTGCTCTCCCGCAATCTCTATCGCTGCCACACGTTCCCCGGCCTCAGGTCGAGTTTCCATCGCTTCCTCGGTCTCGGCCAGGCTGCGCGTCTGCACCACCGCGGCGGGATAGCGCCTCCGCAAAAAGTCGCGCCCTTTGCGGCCAATCGCTTCGATGTCGATATTCTTCCCGGCCTTGGACTCAAGAAAACGGCTGGCCGCCTTGATAACGTTGGCGCTGAACGCTCCCGCCAACCCCTTGTCGCCGGTCACCACGATAAGCAGAATGTTTTTCTCTGTCCGCTGCGCCAGCAGAGGATGCTTCGGTTCGCCCGTCTCCGGATCGTAAATTTCCGCCCGCGCCACCAGCGACTTCAGGACGTTGGTCAACATGTGCGCATAGGGGCGCGCCGCCAGGGTACGGTCCTGCGCCCGGCGCAGCTTGGCCGCCGAGACCACTTTCATGGCCTTGGTAATCTGCCGCGTGTTCACCACGCTGCGGATACGGCGCCGAATGTCGAGAATGTTGGCCATGAATCAGTCGTTGGTCGTTCGTCGTTGGTCGTTAGCCAAAATCAAACTCCCTACTTCGTCACTGCTTCCCTGCTCGCCACGAACTGCTGCTTCGCCTGTTTGATTACATCAGCCAACTGCGCTTTTAGCCCGTCATCGAGAATCTTCTTCTCCATGATGGTGCGCAGCAGGCCAGCTTGGGTCGCGTCCACGTACTTGTAAAGTTCTTTCTCGAAGTCGCGAACCTGATTCACCGGGAGGTCGTCGAGAAATCCTCCGGTACCGGCAAAGATGATCAGAATCTGTTTAGAGAACGGCAGCGGCGAAAACTGGTTTTGCTTCAGCAGTTCCACCAAACGCTGGCCGCGATTGAGCTGCGCTTGCGTGGTTTTATCAAGATCGCTGCCAAACTGCGAAAATGCCGCCAGTTCGCGATATTGTGCCAGTTCCAATTTCAGGGTTCCCGCAACCTGCCGCATGGCCTTGATCTGCGCGCTGCCGCCCACCCGGCTCACCGAGAGACCCACGTTCACGGCGGGACGAACGCCCTGATTGAACAAATCCGTTTCCAGATAAATCTGCCCATCGGTAATCGAAATGACGTTCGTCGGAATGTACGCGGAGACGTCGCCGGCTTGCGTCTCAATAATGGGCAGTGCGGTCAGCGATCCGCCGCCATTCTTATCGTTCAACTTCGCCGAACGCTCCAGCAGGCGCGAGTGGAGATAGAACACGTCTCCGGGATACGCCTCGCGGCCCGGCGGACGCCGCAACAGCAGCGAGATTTCACGGTAGGAGGCGGCGTGCTTAGACAGATCGTCATAGATGACCAGTGCGTGCCGCTTGGTATCGCGAAAATATTCTCCCAGGGCGCACGCCGCGTAGGGCGAAATGTACTGCATGGGCGCGGGTTCCGACGCCGAAGCCGCCACCACGATGGTGTATTCCATCGCGCCCGCGTCTTCCAGAATCTTGACCACCTGCGCAATCGACGAGCGCTTCTGCCCGATCGCGTTGTAGATGCAGATCAGGTCATTGCCCTTGCTGTTGATAATGGTGTCGAGCGCAACCGCCGTCTTGCCCGTCTGCCGGTCGCCGATAATCAATTCGCGCTGTCCGCGGCCAATCGGAATCATGCTGTCGATGGCTTTCAGTCCGGTCGCCATGGGCTCGCGCACCGGCTGCCGGTCGATGACGCCCGGCGCCAGCCGTTCCAGTGCGATGAATTTATCGGAGGTAATGGGGCCTTTGTCGTCGATGGGCCTGCCCAGCGAGTCCACCACGCGGCCGATTATGGCGTCGCCCACCGGCACGCTCATGATGCGGCCGGTGCGCTTCACTTCGTCGCCTTCCTTAATCTCGGTGTATTCGCCGAGCAGAACCACGCCCACCTGGTCTTCTTCCAGGTTCATGGCGATTCCGGCCACGCCGTGCGGGAAGGAAAGAAGTTCGCCGGCCATTACTTTGTCCAGTCCATACACGCGCGCGATGCCATCGCCCAGCGTGATGACTGTGCCGGTCTCGTCCACGGAGATCTTCGACTCGTAGTTCTCGATCTGCTCGCGGATCAGTTTGGTTATTTCGTCTGCCTTGATCTGTGCCATATTTGCTCTCAGCTGTCAGCTCTCAGCCTTCAGCTAGACTCTTCGCGGCCCGCCCAACGGCCGACCCTGGAACTGTTCCGTTTTGCTGACAGCTGATAGCTGAAAGCCGAGGGCTAATCGCCGCTAATAGCCTCTTTCATCCTCTCCAACTGCCCTTTTACCGAACCGTCATAAATCGTGCTGCCCACGCGGACCACTGCACCGCCCAGAAGGGATGGATCCTGCCCGTAGCGCGCGCGGACCTTCTTGCCCGTCAGCTTCGCGACCTGCGCTTCGAATTCGCGCTTCTCCGCGCCGCCCAATTCGCGGACGCTGGTGATCTCGGCCTCGGCAAATCCCAGCCGCGCGTCGAGTTCCTTCTCCAGTTGTTTGATGACCGGCCCGAGAAAATGCACCCGCCGATGATCGATGAGTATGGCGGCCAGGTTCCTCACTTGCTTTGAAATCCCATCCCGTTCGGCGATCGCATCCAGGAGGCTGCGCTTTTGCTCGGCGGGAACCGCGGGATTCTCCCATACTCGCCGCAACTCCGAACTCTCGGCCAGAAGGCTCGCAATGACGCGCAATTCCGCAAGCGAGCGGCCGGCATCGAGATGCGAACTCAGAACCACATCCGCGAAAGCCCGGGCATAAGCGCTGGCGACGGAAGCCATGTTCTAGTGCCTGTCCTTTCCCGGCGAATCTCCCGCACTCCCGGAGGTGCCCAATTGCCCGGCAAAATTCCTAACCAGCGCCTGGTCGGTGGCAGCGTCCACGTGAATCTGTTTCTTCGCCAGGCCAACCGCCAGATCGGCCGCATAAGCGGTCAACTCACGCCGCGCCGCTTTGGCCGCCGCCGCGATTTCCTGCTGCGCCGATTCCACCAGCTTCCGCGCATCTTCCTGAGCTGCCGCCTGGATGCGCGCTTCCTCCGCCGCCGCTTCTCTCTCCGCGGCGTCGCGCATCATGCCGATTTCCACGTCCAGCTTCATCAGCCGCGATTCGATCTCCGCCAGCTTGCGCCGCGCTTCTTCGCTGGCCTTCTGCGCCTCTTGCATCGCTCTCTGAATGGCCGCCGTGCGTGCGCTGAACATTCCGGGCAAATACTTCCGGCTGGCCCAGAAGATCACTACGGCGATGACCGCAAAATTCAACAGCACGCTCAACCAATACGCATGCAGCAAACTCATTCCCGTCAATCTCGCAATCAAGTTCACCGAGGGGGACTGCTTAAATTCGGCGGTTTCGTCTTTTTCTTCTCCCGCAGCTTCCCGCGTTTCGTGCGCGAGTTGCTGGCCTAGCCCTTGCTGCTTCGGCGCTCGCCTGACCTCCGCCTGTTGCGGGGCCGCGGGCTTCTGCTGCGCGCGCAATGGAGCGATCATCCCGGCAAAAATCACTGCGACCAACGCCAACAGGCTCGCCCGGATAATTTTCTTAATGGAAGTCATCCTCTGTGAAATGGCGCCACGTAATCTCGCTGGTTTCGACACCGTGCTCTTCGACGTCGTGCTCTCAGACATCGTACTTTTGAACATCAACGTCCCGCCCCGGCCGGCGCCAGTACCCGCCGCATGATTTCCGTGGCCAGCGCCTGCGCTTCTCCCTGCAAACCGGCCTGCGCCGCTTCACGATCCTTTTCGATATCCGCCTTCGCTGCCTGCACCTGGGCCTGAGTCTTGCTGCGAGCTTCGTTCATGGCCGCGGCGCGCGCTTCCAGCGCGGCCTTGCGCCGGCCCTCTTGCGCGCGAAACACGGTGGCGCGCGCCTCGCGCAGACCCTGCTCATATTCGGAAGTGCGCGCCTCAGCCGCGGCAATATCGGCCCGCGATTTCTCAACCGCGCCTTCCGTCTTCCTGCGCCGCTCCTCGAGCACGCGCCGCAAAGGCTTGTGCACAATCGTCGTATAGAGTCCGTACAGCAGCGCCACCAGGATCACCGTCGGCACCGATCCGAGCAGTAATTCGCCTAGTTGTCGTAGCGTTTCATCCATTGATCGCTGCTAATCAGGAAAATGAGGGCTATGAAAACTGTTAAGTCTAACGTCCGAAGGAGCTTATGTCAACGTAGGGGGTGGGAGTGGTGATGTCAAGCTGCCTGTGTAAATAGGTTGAGGGTGCGGGTTTTCCATTCCAGGTTGAATCTCTGGAAGATGGAGTAGAGGATGCGGTTGACACTGGCTACATTCACAAAACAAACCATGGGCCGGGTGCGGCGGCGCACTTCGACGAAGCAGCGCTCGATCACGTTGGTGGTGCGCAGCTTCTTACGCAGGTGCGGGGGGAAAGCGAACGCCGAAAGCAGTTCCGGCAGATCGCGCTCCAACTGGCGCACCATGGGACCGTACTTCCCGCGCCAACGGGCGCGGAAGGCGCGAAAAGCGGCTTCGGCCTGAGCGCGGCTTTCGGCCAAATAAATCGCCTGCGCTCCCGCTTTCACGTTGTCGTAGTCGGCCTTCTTCACTTTCTCCAGAATGTTGCGCATCTTGTGGGCCCAGCAGCGCTGATGCCGCACTCGCGGATAGACGGTGCGGATCGCCGCCGCCAGTCCGGGACAGCCGTCGGTGACGATCAGGCCCAGCGCCTTGCCCTCCAGCCCGCGCCGATACATATCCTCCAGCAGCCCTTCCCAGTCCGCTTGACTCTCGCCCTGACTCCGCAAAAACGCCAGCAGATGGCGGGTGCCGTCACGCCGCACTCCGTAGGCCACCAGCATCTGCACCCGCTTGCGCCCCGCCGGACGCCGCACCCGCAAGCTCACTCCGTCCAAAAACAGATACGCGTAGTTGTCTTCCAACCGCGCCTGGTGGAACTGGCGCACCACTCCGTCCAGATCCCGCGTCAGCTTCGACACCGTCTGCGGGCTCACCACCTCTTCGGTCACCGTGGCCACCACCCGCCCCACTTGCCGCGTCGAGATGCCGCGCAGAAACGCCTCCCGAATCAGCATCGACACATCTTCGGCGCGCCGCTGAAAAGGTTCCAGCCCTCGCGGCAGAAAACTCTTCCCTCGGGTGCGCGCCACGCGCAGCCGGATCGTCCCCAACCGAGTCACGAAATCCCGTTCGTAGTAGCCGTTGCGATAGGGCTGCCGCCGGCTGCGCCGCCGCTGATACACTTCGCGCACCGCATACCGGTCCCGCTCCCGCCGCGAATCCGCCTCCAAACGCTCTTTCCACAGCCGCTTCGTCTCTCCGTACACATCCCCCCAGAAACTCTCTCTCATCTCCGCCAGAAAATGTTGGTAATGCTCCGTGATTGGGATTATCTTCGCCATCGGGTGTAGGTCTCCTTTCCAGGAACGGCTTTAGCTTGTGAGGCCAAAGCCAACTTACACCCTCTCGCTTTTACACAATCAAAGTTACGTCACCGGTGGGAGTTTTCAATCGATTCTCGGGACGGACGGGGTTTCAAAAAGGGACGAAATCCGTTCGTCAAGGCCTTATTTCGCCGGCCGCGCAGGATTCTGCAACTAATCCTTGACTTCCCAGCAAAGAGGACTAGCATTGAATTATCACCTCCGATCCAATTCAGGATCGAATGGGCCGATAGCCAAGGAATGTCACCGCTTCTTGGTTGCCGGCCCATTTAAATTTGTGGACACCGGTCGGCTATGGCTGCCCCCTCGGAGTGCCCGGCTTCGGCGGAGACGACGGATGTGTGGGATGCGCCGGCGGCGTCGAGCCGGGACCTGGCGGAGATGACGGATGCACTGGATGCGGCGTCAAGCCGGGACCTGGCGGAGATGACGGATGCACTAGATGCGGCGTCAAGCCGGGACCTGGCGGAGATGACGGATGCACTGGATGCGGCGTCGAGCCGGGACCTGGCAGAGATGACGGATGCACTGGATGCGGCGTCGAGCCGGGACCTGGCGGAGATGACGGATGCACTGGATGCGGCGGCGTCGAGCTGGCACTCGGTGGAGGACTTGAATCTGGTTTCGCGACAGCCACGGTCAGCGGATGGCCGTGAGTGACTTTAAAGTACTGGTGCGGATCCTTCTTCATATCGAGCGCCAACTTCCTCTGTGCGTCCAATGCATGGGTCCGGTCCCGATTCGCGGCAAGCACTAGCGGTGGCGTCTGTTGCCTAACACCGCGGGGTCCACCGTTGTAGCTAACTGGATTGCGAGACTTGTTTCGACTGCGGTCGTAGCCGGTTCCGGAGTAGCCGAATCCGTAATCGATACCGCCGTAGAAGCCGACACTTGTACTCCAGTATCCAGCGTGCCATTGGTAGCGCGTGCCGTCGTATCCCCAGTAAGGGGGTGTCCACACTTCGAAGTTGGGCGGCGTAACCCACTCGCCTGGCACCCAGTAGTAATCGGACTGAACGGAATCGTAATACCACGAGCCCGGTGTCCATACAGCGTTGCCACCTGGGTCCTTCGGCTGATCGTAGTCTGGCAAGCCAGGAGGCGGCTGTGAAGCGTACACAGGTTGTGCGCCGTCTGATTCGGCATCTCCACCGGGGTTCGCGCCGCCGTCATCTGTCGGCTCGGAGGTCATTGAAGCATCGCCGGCGTTTGACGCTCGCCCACCGCCATTTTTCCGTGATCCCGACCGCGGTGCGTCCTTCGAGCGCGTTGGCGGCTCAGTTACAACCACCTCCTGCGAAATCGAGCTACGCCCGCCGTCCTTGTTTGTGGCGACCAACGTGTAGGTCGTGGTCTGTTGTACCTCGATAGGCTTGTTCCCGCTCGCGGGCTCTGGGCCGAGAGGCTGCAACTCCACGTCATCCGCGTTCGAGACGTCCCAGGTAATCGTCACCTTGTCGCCTTTCCTTACTTCAGAGGACGAAAGGGAGAACGCGCGAATGTTTGGCTGAGTTGGAGGCTGGTCGTGTTTCATATGGACCACGATTCCGACGGCGAGCAAGACGAGTCCCATTAGTCCCGTCATCAGCCGCCCGAATTTGTCTGGCTCAATTTTTCCGGTGACCTTGCCCACGGCGCCGATGCCCAGGAAGAGCAAGCCAGCGATGATGAGAATGTTGGCTAAAGGAGCGTCAACCAGGTGCCCGAGGAAGTCCATAAAAGGCTCTCCTTCTTCATGGCGTTCGGACCCTAAACCCAAACGGACGACGAACCCGACCTGCTGATTGCGGGGGACAATGCAGGAATGTCAAGTGCAAACAGTGGAATTATGTACCGGACGGGACTATAACGCAAGTCCTCAGGAACGATCTGTAATGTATGTGCGAGCTTCGGACGAGTTCACTGAGGTAGGATATTTCCACTTATCCAATCGGAGTAACTGGAGTTATAAGCCAATGGCAGAGTTCTTATCCCACCAACCACTCCCTTACCCTTCTCACCACCGACTCCGGCGCTTCCACCTCCAACTGCACCGCTCCATCTTTATACGCTCGCGAATAAATCCGAGCATTGGCTTCGAGCATGGCCAGCGTCTTCCCTTCTTTCTGTGGCACGCGCAGATGCACGCGGCTGACTGGGTCTTCGTCAATCATGGCGTCGATTCGCGCCAGCAACTTATCCAGCCCAGTGCCTTCCGCGGCGGACACATAAACCGTGTTCGTGTCATTCCGTGGCGCGCCATTCACTAAGCTCTCCGCCACTTCCACATCCAGCAGATCGACCTTGTTCATTACCCGCAGCCGCGGCTTCTTCTCGGCTTCCAGCTCTTTCAGGACGATTTCCACCTGCGCGTCCTGCTCGGCCGAAAGACGGCTGCTGGCGTCGGAGACATGCAGAATCAGCGACGCCCGCTGCACTTCTTCCAGAGTGGCGCGAAATGCCGAGACCAGCGTGTGCGGCAGGCTGCGAATGAATCCCACCGTGTCCGAGAGAAGTGCCTTGCGCTTCGAGGGCAGCACGACCGCGCGAATCGTCGGATCGAGTGTGGCAAACATGCGCGGAGAAGCCAGTACTGCGGCCTGCGTCAGCGCGTTGAACAGCGTGGACTTTCCGGCGTTGGTGTAGCCCACCAGCGCCACAGTCGCCACTGGGGCCGACTCCCGCCGCTGCCGCTGCTGTGCCCGGATGCAGCGCACGTTTTCCAGTTGCTGCTCCACGTGCCGGACGCGCCGGGCAATCTTGCGGCGGTCGGTTTCGAGCTGGGTTTCGCCGGGACCGCGCGTGCCGATGCCGCCGCCGAGCTGCGACATCTCCACCCCGCGCCCCGCCAGCCGTGGCAGCATGTACTGCAACTGCGCCAGCTCCACCTGCAACTGGCCTTCTCGCGTGCGCGCATGCCGCGCAAAAATATCGAGGATGAGCTGCGTGCGATCGATCACGCGCCGGTGAACAATCTTTTCAATATTGCGCTGCTGCGACGCAGTAAGATCGTGATCGAAGAGAAGCAGGTCGGCATTCACCGATGCCGCAGCCCCAGCAATTTCCTCGAGCTTGCCCGCGCCGATTAAGGTTGCGGGATCGGGCCGGTCACGACGCTGCAGAATTTCGCCGACAACGTTCGCCCCCGCACTACCCGCCAGCGTGCGCAGTTCCGCCAGTGACTTTTCCGCGTCGAACTCCGGAATGCTGGGCTTGTTGGTGGACTTGGCCGGGGCATGTGCCGGGGTCCCGGTCTCCGCCCGTGCCGTTGAAACCGTCGCGGCATCCCGCGCCGCCTGCGCCTGTGCCGTTACCTTCGTCCCGCCGCGCCCGCGCGTCCGCACCTCGAGACCAACCAGGAACGCGCGCTCCTGCGTTTCCTCAGCCGCTGCAAGCTGCGCACCGAGGGGCACACGTCCGCTGGCGGACGCGTGATCGCGAGTCTTTTTGGGATGAGACTTGCGCAAGCCGAAAACGCCTTACCCTTCGGGGCCGGAAGCGCTCGCCGCTGCAATTGCCGGCGCCGCGGGCGCAGCCGCCCCGGTCCCAGCCACAGCCTTACCGTCGGAATGCGCTGCGTGTGCGCTGTGCGGCAGCGTCCGGCCCATCACCACGGTCGAGATGGCATGCTTAAAGATCAATTGCTCTTGTCCGTTGGCCTCCAGCACCACGGAGTACTTGTCGAAGGAACGAATCCGGCCCGTCAGCTTGACTCCGCTCAGCAGATAAATTGTGATGCTCAATCTCTCTTTGCGGGCCGTGTTAAGGAAGGAATCCTGAATGTTCTGCGCCGGCTTGCTGCTTTCCATAGCCGATCTCCTTAGGTTCTTTTGAACTGCGACCTATTCACTTGTCCTTCGGCATTCGCCTCAGGACAGCTCAAAACAACAGCGTTTTCCTCGCGGCCTTCCGCACCAGGAACACGGGGGGCAAACCTGCCGATTCGCCGTCTGGTTGCCCAAAGCGGCGCCGCCCGGCAGGATAGCTGCGAGTACAATACGGCGTCCCTCCGCGCTTTTCAACCGGGAACTTGCGTAAATCGGATATTGTTCTCAAAGTGCAAAATGTTACGGTAATGTGACTCCGGGCCGAAAACCGGCGGCCGATCCGCCCCGGCTTTGCTCACGCAAGACTCTGGACACGCCCCGCCGTTGTGTACAATCGCCCGCGTGGGCCAATTTCGCCCCGCGTGACGCACCGCACCTCTTTGCCGTTTGGCGAAGGCGGCGGTGAAATCCTAGGAGGCATCATCATCATGGCAAGCGCCGCTCTCGCAACTTTCTTCGGACCCCAAATCAACTTTCCCCCGGATTTCAACACCAACTTCCTGATGCTGGTCCGCTGGATTCACTTCCTCGCGGGCATCACCTGGATCGGACTGCTGTATTTCTTCAATCTGGTGAATGTCCCGTTGATGAAAGAGCTCGACGCCACCACCAAAGGCAAGGTGATGCCTGCGCTCATGACGCGCGCCCTGTGGTGGTTCCGCATGTCGGCAGCGTTGACCGTGCTCGCCGGCCTTACTTATTGGGGAAACATCGTCGCCGCCGACGCGCACAACGGCCAGATTCAGGGATTCCACGCCAGCAGCGGCACCGCGATGGCCAGCTTCTTTTTGATCTGGACGATTGTCTGGGGAGTGCTCTATGCCTGCCTCGTCCCCGGCAAAGGAATCTTCGACAACGGCGCATTCATCGGCGTGGTCTATGCGATCGTTGTCGCGGCCGCAGGCTGGCTCTTCCTGAGCTTGAACAGCCACGGCTGGGAGAGCAACCGCCTGCTTTCCATTGGCATCGGCGGCGGCATCGGCTGGGTCATGTTGCTCAACGTCTGGGGAGTCATCTGGCGCATCCAGAAACGCCTCATCCAATGGACCCGCGACAACGCCGCCAACGGCACGCCTATGCCGGATAAGGCCAAAGCGATGGCGAGGCAGGCATTTTTGTGCTCACGAGCCAACGCTTTCCTGTCAGTCGTGATGCTGTTCTTCATGGGCGCGGCCAGTCACTACCCTATGTTTGGGAAGTAGATCGCTTTTCAAACCTAACTTGCGCCAGAACAAAAAATAAGGAGCATCCCTTGCGGGATGCTCCCTTTTGGCTTAGCTCTTTCCTGACTTTGGTCAGCTAGAAGTAAATCTTCCCGCCGAGCTGCACCACTCGACCGTCGCCGTTGGTGGTTATCTGTCGAACGCCCAGGACACGCCCGAAATTCGGATCGCCGACGTAACCGTCTGGCGGAGCGAAGTTCGCGTGGTTGAAGGTGTCAAAGGTTTCAAGCCGCAGTTGAAGGTACTTTGACTCGGTAAAGTGAATGTCCTTTTCCAGAGCCGTGTCCCAGAAATTCAGCCCCGGTCCATAGAACGGGTTGCGATTGGCGTTGCCGGTAGTCCCGGTGGTCGGAAAGGTAAAGGCTGCCGGGTTAAGCCAATAGTTCTGCAGACCCCCAATCGTGTTGTTTCTGGGATTGTGGTTGACACTCAGCGGTGTCCCGGTGAGCTGCCCATGGCCAGGATTAGCGTAATACGCGTCAGGGTAAGACCACTGCAGGTCGTTGTAATAGAGATTGTAGACCTCCACTGGGAAACCGCTCTGGAAGGTGGCAATCCCCGAGAGGTTCCAGTCATCTGTCAGCCTCTTCCAGTGATGACCGAACTTATAGAAAGGCAGCGTGTAGATGTAGTTGGCCACCAGCCGCTGCGGCGCATCGTTGGCTGAAGGACCGTAATTCTGCGCGGTGTCAAAGTTGTTGAACCCCGGGCCATTGAAAGAGCTGTTTTCCAAGTTCGAGGTGTAATCAAAGTTGCGGGACCAGGTGTAGGCGATCTGAAATCCCAGACCGTTGCTGAAACGCCGGTTCAACGAGGCCTGCAGCGAGTTGTAGTTGGAGCTGTAAGCCGTGTCCTGTACACCGGGTTGCCCTACGATATTTGTTAACGCGCCGTACTGAAAGCTTTCGCCTCCGGTGCAAAGGGCGAGGAAGAAATCACTGCCACAGGCTTGAGCAGCCGGGTCAAAATTCACGCCCGGGGCAACGCCCGCCGGATTGAGGTTGTAAGCGCCTAACTCGTGCCGCCCAAGACTTCCGACGTAGCCAATTGTGGCGATCATTGACTTTGAAACTTGGTACTGGAAGTTCAGATTGAAGTTGGTAGACCGCGGCGCGGTCATGCGAGGATCCTCGGTGTTCAAATTGTATCCGAGGGGCTCAAATTGCCCCCAACCCCCGCTAGGAGCCACCCCCGGCGCCGGTGGAGAGAATGGAAATGGCTGGGACAGACTGGTCGCGCCACAGCTGGGACACACTTGCGGATAGGTAGTCGTGCCGACCGTCACCGGGGCGGGGTTTACCGAGAGGAATGGGTTGCCGAAATTAGGGGAGGTGCCAAACTGGCCGGAGCCAGTTGAGGCCAGAGAGAACGGAGCGTTGCCCAGCGTCTGCAGCGTAGTTTCCTCTTCGTAGCGGTTGTAGTAAAGCCCAATACCGCCGCGGATGCTCCAGTTGTGAGAGCTTCCCGGACTCCAGGCAAACCCCAGGCGTGGGGCAATGTCATCGTAATGGACTGTTGGGCCGCCATACACATTGATCCCCGCATCGCCGGGGAAGACAAGGCCAACTGGCGCGGTAGGAAACATCGTGGATTGCTGACCCGGACGGAACGCAGACATCACCTCCCCTTTCGCAAACAGGTTCTTATACGGGGTTTCGATGTCCCAAGCGACGCCCAACGTCAGCGTCAGGCTAGGTTTAACCTGCCATTGGTCTTGAGCGTACGAGTAATATTCTCGTCCTCGCGCCCTGACAATGGAGCCGCTACCCTGGGTGTAGCTGTCCGGAACCCCAAGGAGGAAATCTGCACCGGCATTCCCCGTCGAAAACACTCCCGCGCCGCCGAAGCCATAATTGCCATTCAGGTTGTTAAAGAACGGGTTATTGATCTCAAGCCGATCCATGTTGAAGCCGGCCTTGAAGGTGTGGTGACCCCAAACCTTGCTGAAGTTGTCCACCACCTGATAGGTGTTCTGGACGCGTGGTTGCGGACCATTAGCGCTAAACCCCAGCGTGAAGAGTCCCGTGACGCCCATGACTGGAAGTTGGTCATACGTCGAATTCTGCGGGCTAATGCCGTTAAACCCGTAGGAAGCAGGATTAATGCTGCTTTGGGGCTCAACCGCCACAAAATTGAAACGCAGATAGGCAAAGCGCGCCTCATTTAAAGTAGTGGGAGAAAAAGTGTGGTTCCAGGCCGCAGTGTATTCGTAGTATTTCGCGGGATTACTTGAGCCGAAACCGGGAAGCGTCGCACCGGTAAAGGGCAGGGTATCGGTAGCTGGCGCGTTCTCATACAACCCGTAGAACCAGATGGAATCTTTGTTTGTCAGCTTCTCGTCGATTCGACCAAGATACTGGTCGTGCTTTAAGGCGGTAACGGGATTGAATTGATAGGTATTGCCGGCCGCGTTTGGCAGAGGAACGTATTGGTTCACCAGCTTGAGCGCCAGCGGATTCAAATCCTGGGAAGGAATGACCCCGGTGCTGAAAAGATCAGCATACGTATACGGGGTCGCTCCGCCCGCCTGACACTGGGGACCGCCCACTGGACACGGCGAGGCTGAGTCTCCGTACATCGCAAACGGGATGGGGTTCGTCCCCGACCCGGGGGAGACTGCATCTGCCGAAAAATCCCCGCCGCGCTCGGCCGCACTGTAAACCGTGGGAACCGTATATCCCTCCGGTGTCGTGGCGCGTCTGCCTTCATAGGAAAAGAAGATAAACGCATGATCCTTGACGATCGGGCCGCCAACTGTCCCGCCAAAATAATGCTGGTGAAAAGGAGCCGCGGAACTCTCGAACCAGCTCTTGGCATCCAGGAAAGTGTCGCGATAGAACTCGAACACATCGCCGTGGAACTGATTGGTGCCGCTCTTGATGGCAGCGTTGACGATGGCGCCGGAATTGCGGCCATATTCAGGATTGATGGTGCTGCTCACCAGATTGAACTCGCCGATGGCGTCCGGGCTGGGGATGACGAGGGGGGTGTTCAGCGCGGTGTCGTTGGAATCGGTTCCGTTAATCAGGAAGGAGTTCTGCTGCGTCTCCGCTCCGTTGGTGGAGTAGGCGCCGGCGCCGAAACGGTCCGAGGAAGACTGCACGCCCGGCTGAAGCTGCATGAGTTGGGTCCAGTTGCGGCCATTCAGCGGTATATCTACGATCTGCTGGCCAGTAACCGTGGTCCCGAGCTGCATGCTGGTGGTCTCTACTTGCGCCGGATTGGCATCGACGGTGATCGTGTCGCTTACGACGCCAATCTCCATCCCAACCTTGAGGTTGAAGACCTGATCGAGGTCAAGATGAATGTGGCCCTCCGTGAACGTCTTGAACCCGGCCTTCTCCACCTTTACCGCATAATCGCCGATGGGCAGCTGCAAGAAGGCAAACAAGCCATCCTTGCTCGATTTGGCCGAATAACTAATGCCCGTGGCCACATTCGTCGCGGTCAGTTTCGCGTCGGGTACCACGGCCCCAGACGGGTCTACCACGGTGCCGCGAATACTGGCATACAGGTTGTCGGCATTCGCTGGCGTCGAGCAGAACACTCCAAACACCAGCCCTAGCGCGAGAGCAAGAACCGCAAAACTAAATGCATGCTGTTTCATGAAGAGCCTCCGTACCCCAAGTCCTTCTGGTGCGATTAAACGGACTACCAACCATGTCGCCGTTCCACACAAACGACAATCCCGTGTGACGGAAGCAACTGACGTTCCAAAGCGGATTTCGCATAACATGCTGGCATATCATAGACATACATACAAAGTGTCTGTTCGTTGTCAAGACAGATACATGCGTTTACGGACACGGCCTATGAGAATTGGTATGATTTTGGCAGACTGCCCCGACGAGATGCCCCCAACACAGGGAATGATAGGTTCGTCCTGCTACAATCGGCATTTCCATGACTTCGTCCTCCACAAAGTCTGAATCGTCCAACCCGCGTTCGGCGAATCGGCGCATGCCCGGCGCGAGGGCGCTCGATTCTGTCCCGATGCTCGACCTGCAGCGGCAGTATGCTCAGGTCCGCGCCGAAGTGCTGGCCGCGATTGAGAGCGTATGCGCGTCGCAGCATTACATCTTAGGATCCGAGGTCGAAGCGCTGGAGCGCGAGCTCGCGGGCTTCTGCGGCGCGCATCACGCCGTCGGCTGCGCCTCCGGCACCGACGCTTTGTGGCTGGCTCTGGTTGCCGCTGGCGTGCAGGCCGGAGATCAGGTTCTCACTACGCCGTTCAGCTTTTTCGCCTCGGCCAGTGCCATCGTGCGGGCGGGAGCGCGTCCCGTGTTCGCCGATATCGACCCGCTAACCTTCAATCTGGATCCCGCTCAGGCCGAATCTTTTCTGCGCAGTAGCTTACATGACAAACTGCGCGCGCTGCTTCCGGTTCATCTCTACGGCCAGTGCGCCGACATGGGCCGCATCAAGCAACTCGCGGAAGAATTTCATCTGTTGGTGATCGAAGACGCCGCACAGGCCATCGGGGCGCGTTGGGGAAGCGAGACAAGTGGAGCCCACAGAGCGGGATCCATGGGCGTCTCCGCGGCATTCAGCTTCTATCCCACGAAAAATCTGAGCGCCTATGGCGACGCCGGATTGGTCACTACCAATGATCCGGAGATGGCGGCCCACATGCGCCGCCTGCGCAATCATGGCAGCCCGCGCCGCTACGTTCACGAAGAGTTTGGCTGCAACAGCCGCCTCGACGCCATTCAGGCAGCCATCCTGCGCGTGAAGCTGAAGTACATTGAAGAATGGAACGACGCCCGCCGCCAGCGCGCCGCCACCTATGATCGACTCTTCGCCGCGGCCGGCCTGACCTCCACCGGCGAGCCGCCTGAGGACTCCGCGCCCATTCAACTCCCGCATACTTCAGCGCAAGCACACCACGTTTTTCATCAGTACGTCGTCCGCGCCTATCGCCGCGACGAACTGCGCGAATTCCTTACCGCGCGCAAGATCGGGACGGAAATTTACTATCCCATCCCGCTGCACCTGCAGCCCTGCTTCGTGCATCTCGGCTACTGTGAAGGCGACTTCCCGGAAGCCGAGCGCGCCGCCAAAGAAGTGCTCGCGCTGCCCATGTTCCCCGAACTCACCGAAGAAGAACAGAAGTGGGTGGTCACCAGCATCGCCGGCTTCTACTGCTAGCAAGGGCAATATATCCTTGACTAACCAAGCCAATTGCGCGGAACCGCGGTGCTACAATCATAGTGAACTGATTAATCAGTTCGAGTGAGAAAAATGGCTACTCTCGATACGTCCCTGAAAGTCATCTCGGCGCTGGCTGCGCGAACCCAACTGGGGCAAATCATGCGGAGGGCCCGGTTGGAGCAGGCCCGCTTTGTCGTAGACCGCCGAGGCGAACCCCAGGTGGTGATCATGGGCATCAAGGACTTTCTCAACACGATCGCGCCGGAAAAAAAAGTTCTCGCCGCCATCCGTGCAGAGGCCCGCAGGAAGGGCAAAGACAAACTTTCCCAGCGGGAGATTGACCGCGAGATCCGGAGTTATAGGCGCGAGCGTTCGCTCTAGCTTACCTGCGCTGGGGCAGAAGCTTTGAAACGGTTTCCCTCAAAAACGATTCAGGTAGTCCTTGATACCAACGTGGTGGTATCGGCACACCTGAGAAACGAAGGCTTCGAGCGTCACGCTCTGGACCTGGCGCTTGCTGGGAAATTGCAACTGGCCGCTTCCGAAGCGATTCTCGCCGAGTATGCCCAAGTTCTCGCCCGCCCTAAGTTCGCCATCGCCCGAAAGAACCTCGCGAGATCGATGAGGCTGATTCGAAACTCGGCGCAAATCGTGAGCCCATCCTGCAGCCTAGCGATCGCCCACGATCCGGTCGATAATCGGTTTCTGGAATGCGCGGAGGCCGCCCGCGCAGACTATTTGGTTACCGGGAACAAGCGCCACTTTCCCGTGAGATGGCGTCAAACCTCGGTTGTCAATGCCCGCGAGTTGATCGAATGGATCGCCGCCGACCTTCGGCGCTAGGTCCCGATTTCCACACACCCACCCTGTCAAAACCATCCGAAACTTCCGTGAGACTCGTGACTCTAATGGGGAAGATGACGGCAGGTGACGCCGGGAGGGTGGGTATGTCCAGAGTTTCGGTTCGCATGTTTGCGATGGTGTTGACCGTGCTGGCGGGCGCGGTGGCTTGCCGGGCGGGAAGCGGCGCGGCGGTGCCGGCTCCGGTGGCGGATGAGGCGAGGGCGACGGCTTCGGCGAAAGAGACGGCGGTGGTGGCGGGCGGATGTTTCTGGGGAATCCAGGCGGTGTTTCAGCATGTGAAAGGCGTGGTCGGCGCGACCTCGGGATATTCGGGCGGCTCGGTGAAGAATCCGGATTATGAGGCGGTTAGCAGCGGGCAGACCGGGCACGCGGAGTCGGTGCAGGTTGTTTACGACCCGTCGAAGGTTACTTATGGAGAGCTGCTGCGGGTGTTCTTCTCTGTGGCTCTGGATCCGACGGAAGTGAACCGGCAGGGTCCGGATTCAGGCACGCAATACCGGTCAGTGATTTTCTATGGCAACGACGAGCAGAAACGGATTGCCGAGGCCTACATCGCTCAACTCGACCAGGCAAAAATCTTTCGCCGGGCGATCGTGACGCAGGTGGTGCCGCTGCAGGCGTTTTATCCTGCAGAAGCTTACCACCAGAACTATGCGGCGATGCATCCGGACAATCCTTATATCGTTTATAACGATGCGCCGAAAGTGGCGAATTTGCGGCGGGAGTTTCCGGATTTGTATAAGTAGGGCAGTTCTCAGTTCTCAGTTCTCAGTCGCGCAGCGGAGGGTGTTTGCTGAGAACTGAGAACCGAGAACTGAGAACTAGGTGAGGAGGGGCCATGTTTGAGTCCGATCGCGGTGGGGACGTGAATTTGACGCGGCGATGGTTTTTGTCCGGCGTAGGCGCGGTGCTGGGAGGTGCGGCGTTGTTTGCATGGCGGCGGCCGCGCGTGATTGAGGCCGCCGCGAAGCCGGAGCCGGCGGAAGTGACGATTGTGCAATTCTCCGATGCGGGCAAGCGGCTGGCGAAGGTGAAGATTGCGCGCGTGGTGAAGCCGGAAGATGAGTGGAGAAAACAGTTGCCGCCGGGAGTGTTTGAGATCACGCGGCACGCGGATACGGAACTCGCCTACAGCGGGAAGTATTGGGATCTGCACGATAAGGGGATTTTCCGCTGCATCTGCTGCGACAACGCGCTGTTCAGTTCGTCGACCAAGTTCGACTCGGGAACCGGCTGGCCCAGCTTCTGGGAGCCGCTCGCGAAAGAAAATGTGCGGGAGATTTCCGACACCAGCATGGGCATGGTGCGAACCGCGGTTTCGTGCACCGAGTGCGACGCGCACCTGGGCCACGTATTCGACGACGGGCCGCGGCCGACGGGGCTGCGCTATTGCATGAATTCGGCGTCGCTGCGGTTTGTGAAAGCGGCGTAGGTACAATTGGGTGCATGAACTCCAGCCTGCCGGTTTTTCGCGAGCCGAGTGCCGCGGAGAAAATCTTTAATCGCATTTTTGGATTTCTGGTGGGGATCGGCCTCGGTTTTTCCTATAACTACCTGCTGGAAGTGCGCGGACGCAAGAGCGGGAAGCTGTATTCAACTCCGATCAATCTGCTGGAACGGCAGGGCAAGCGATTTCTGGTGGCGCCGCGGGGGCGCACACAATGGGTGCGCAACGCCGAGGCCGCGGGAGAAGTCACGCTGAAGAAGGGAAGCTCACGGGGGAAATTCCGCTTGCGGCCGGCTGCCGAGGCGGAGAAGCCCGAGATTCTGAAGGCCTACCTCGATACCTTCAAGCGCGAGGTGCAAAGCTATTTTCCCGTGGCCGCGGGTTCGCCGGCAGAGGCGTTCGCCGAGGTGAGCGCGAGCTACCCGGTGTTCGAGCTGTTGCCGATCTGAATTTCCCTATAAAGAAAATATAAAGAAAAAATGGAGGACGGGCGATGGGCCCGTCTCTCCATCTTTCGTGGTGCAACGCGTTCGAGGGGTTAAGTTGGTGTTGGTTATTTGCTGTCGCCGTCGTGGTTGACGTTGCCCGCGCTCTTCAGCGTGACCTTGTCCGCGGGTTGCGGACTGCTCTGCTGCTGAGGAAGCTTGGGGGCGGCGGCCGGTTTGGCGGCTTCGTTGGCGTGACTGACGTTTGCACTGCTGACTGGATTCACCATGAGGAATAGATCGGCGATGGGCTGAGAAGCTTTAGGGAATTGGGCTGGGATTAGCGAACTCTAATAAGTGTGGTCGGGAAAGGGCATTATGAGTTGGTTGTCTGCGTGAAGAGATGATCAGGTTCCCAACCTTTGGAAAACGCCTTATCGCAGCGCTGGAAGCGCTGCGCCACCCAAAACCAAACTCCCCTCGCAATACACTTTCAGGCTCCGGTCACGAAGAAGTTCTCGTCCGGTTTGATGTCGAGTTTGTTGGAGGCTACTTCGGCGGTGACGTCCTGCACGAACTCGCGGCGGCGTTCCGGGCCCTTGCGTTCGATGACGCGGACGCGGCGGGCGGGCATGGTGCTGGGTTCGAGGCTGAGGATGCGGCCGTCGCGGACCTGTATGTTCGAGCGGAACCAGTCGGTGCGGAACATTCGCCCCGCGGCGTAGAAGGTCATGCAGGCGGCGATGGGGCCTTCGAACTCTTTGCCGGTGCAGGCCAGGATGCGCTTGCCCATCTCCTGGGTCCAGGTCATGCCGCCGACCAGGGGATCGTTGAGGCGGCAGCGCTCGAAAGGAACGGCGTGCGAGAGTTTGCGCAACTGCAACAGTTGCAGCAGGACGGAACTCTTGGCCAGGTTGGTGACGATGACCCGGGCTTCGGTACTGGACACGCGCTCCAGTTTGATGTGCAGATCGGGCGTCCATTCGCGCTCAAACTCTTCGCGGGCGAGGGTCAGGCCTTTGTCGGTCGCCTCCACATAACGCAGCGTGGCGCGGGCCAGAATCACGCTGAAGAAGCAGGTCACCACGGTCGCGATGAGGGGGATGTAGCTGACCAGGGTGGTGAACGACATGCGGAACGAGTTGATCCACTGCACAGGCATCGGGCTTGGCTCCTGGCGGCGCGCAGAGGCGCGACTCTGGTTCAAAAAGGGGGGAGGGGATCTGGAGGCGGGTGACCAGTTCCCGCCCCATGTTTTGTGCGTCGGGAAGAGTCTAGCGAAAGAGGCGTGGCGACCCTAGATGCGCATGGTGCTGCGCGAAGAGAATGTGAGGTGCAAGGACTTTAGTAATGAGGGAAGAGCTTTTCACTACAGGACACACAGAGAAGATCCTGGTTTGGGAACTGCCGATTGAATTCACCACATTAGAGCGGGGATCGGCGAGCGGCGGGAAAACTTTAGCGAATCGTGCTGGGAGCAGCGATCTTTGGTAAATAGTTACCTGGGCCAGGGTCTGGGTGGGCGGCCCCGGCCTATGCAGGTTTGCTCTCACGCAGAATGTCAGCTTCAAACTCCTTGAGGAGCGCGAAGTGCACGTCAGTCGGGACCGGTGCCTCCGAGAAGTATTTGTTTTCTGTGAACGGTGCATCGACTCTGGGCTGGATCGTAAACCCGGCTATGGGATTCTTCCTCTTCAGGGGGTCGTGGTGGATCGCCAGCGACGCGGTCTGATATTCAAGCTTCTCGCCGAGGATTCCACTAACTTCGGAACCGACCCGATCTGCCAGCTTTTGCAGGGCAGGACTGATTGCGTTTAGCGACACCTCGCTGTGAAACGTAAGCTGGCTGACGTAAAGGAACCGCTTAACCATTCCTGATTGGTAGTTCAAGCCGAACGTGGATTTCGCCCATGTGAGAGCGTCCTCAATTAGAGCTTGTGACGTCTTTGTGTTCGACCTGGTTTCTACCAAGATGCCGCTGTTGTATATCACAAGTTTCTCGATGACCTCATCACCGATCTTTCCCATGAAGAATTCCACTCCGCTTTGTTCATTGAAATCCTTGAACTCAAGCGGAAATTTCTGGAACTTGTAGCGCTCGACTATCGCCTTCACTACGTCCGGGAGGAAGACCCGCCCTTTTGGGTTGAGATCGAAGGTTTCAATGAATGCTATTGCTCTCGCGAGCAGCACCGCCGACAGCTGCATAAATGCCTCCAGGTGTCTGTGGATGAGTAGGACCGGTTCCGACGGATCCGGCCAATTGCTTAGCTATTTGGGAATACGAGGCCTCCAGGCCCTTTGCGACCTGGTTTAGTTGGCTTTCGAGGGAGGCAACCTTCAGCTTCAGTTGTTCTACTTGACCACCGACGATGTCACCAACGACCGTCCCCGAGAGTAAGTGAACGACATACTGATTCAGACTCGTGGCCTGATTCTTGGCGCGATCTGCCAACATCCCATGCAGCGCGGCTGGCAAGCGTAGGAGGATTCGACCACTATGCTCCTCGCTCCGGGACGGTTTGGGAATTGGAAGCCCCTGCTCTTCAGCAAGACGGATCCACCCTTCCTTTGCTTGTTGAGCGCGATCATATGCCTCTTCGACGCTCCCTCCCGGTGCGGAGCACCCAGGCAGGTCCGGGAATTCGGCGATGTAGAGTCCGTCCTCCTCGTCAAACTCAATCTTTACGGGATAGCTCGTGGCCTTCTCGTTGCTCTTGGGATTCATTGTTCGAATTCCTCTCTGGCTCGTGACGCGCCCCGAACGGCTTTTAAGGCTTCTATCATTTGTCTAGCTTGGCTCTGGTCGTGCTTGCTAATCCGGTCTGAGCCCCGGCGCGTACCGTGGGGGCGGTAGAGATTCCTTGCGTACTGGAAAATTGGATCGCCTTTGAGTTCGGGATGGTAATACATGCAATGATTTGGGTCGGTGGTTTCCTTAAGTCTGAACCCGAGGCTTCGGAGCGATTTCTTGACCTCATTAAAATCCCCGGCCCGAATGGCTTCGCGTGCGATTCTAAAAGGCTCTTCCCAATCCTCATGCTCCTGCACTGTACCCTCTCCACGGGTCTTGTGCATGATACCATATACGGTATCATCGACCGAATCTACAATATCTTGACTTGCATTATCTATGGTTTACGGTTGACACGGCCAATGGGTGTCCGGGAGCACGAGTTTACTCCAGCACGCTGTCGTCAAGCTTTTTGCGGCCCCAGTCGGCGGCGGCTTGCACAAAGGCCAGGATTACGGGGTGAGGTTTTTTCTCGGTGGAAGATAGCTGCGGCTGGAAGAGTGTGGCGATGAAGAAGCGGTGGGTGGGCGATTCGATGGCTCGGATCTCGCCCTGGGCGCCGCGGGCGACTACGGGGAATCCGGCTTCCATGGTGGCCCATTCGTACTCTGGGTTGACTTCGAAGTTGCAGAAAAATTCTTCGGTGACGATTTCTTTGTCTTTTCCGTAGAACGATTGCAGGTAGGAGCCGGGGCGGAGACGGATCTCGGGCACCACGCCGGATAATTTAGGAGCATCACCTTTGCGCCCGGCCACAGCGCAGGCCACGGGGTAGATCACGACGTTTTTCGATCCGGAATTATTTTCGGCGCTGTCGGCATCGGCGATGCCGAGTACGTTGCGGGCGAATTCGATCAGGGCGTACTGAAAGCCTCCGCAGGTGGCGAGAAAGGGCCAGTCGCGGCGGCGGGCGAACTCGATGCCCTTGAGCATGCCGTCGAAACTCTTGTAGGGACTGCCGGGCGAAGCCCAGAGGCCGTCAAAGCTTTCGAGAATCTTCTCCGCGCCTGAGGTTGTGAGCGACGGCGTGGGAATCCATTCGGACTCGACTTTCAAGTCCAGTTTACGGGCGGCGTGTTGCAGGGAGTCTGGGGTGGCGGGGTGGGAACGGAATTCAGGATTGAAGTCGCCGAGGATTCCGATGCGAACGGGGTTACTCACGGGAGCATTGTACTAGAGCGTGCGGAGGGCGTCGTAGCGTCTACCAGACCAAGATCCCTCGCTGCGCTCGGGATGACGAAGGGAGACGGTTCAGATCCGATGGGTGAGGGTGAGCAGGCCGTAGAAGCAGAGCAGGGCAAGTGCGGGACCGCCCCAGATCATGAGAGCGCACTTCCAGCCCAGGGAGCGGGCCACCTCGTGCTGGCTGCGCCAGGAGATCAGAAAAGTGGGATTGTTCTTTCCCTTCATGAGGACGATGGGGGGATGTGGGTCGAAGTCTTCGGCCGAGCTGGATGTGTTTCCATTGGACGAGGGGTTCGGGTTCGAACTGACTGCGGGGGTGGTCCCTGTAACCTTGGCGGCGGCCCACGCGGCTGGATTAGAAATGCCCGCCTTCACCAGGGCGGCGGCGATTTTCTGCTGCTGCGTCATGTCGACTGCCTGGGTGGAGCCGGGGTCTGGCGAGAGCCGGACTACTCGAGCCGACACCGAGGAGATTGCTTTGTCGTAAATCTCATCGTAGGCGGGATCATGCTGCAGGCCGCCCGACAGAGAGAGGCCGCTGAGGACATTGCCGTCTCCGATCACGGGCGACAGCGCAGTTCGTATTTTTCCAGTATCCAGGGAGAACGAAAGCGCATTGCCGACCATGAACGCCGAGGTTTCGGCATCATGAATTGGCTGGGGGGTGAGTTCCAGGCCGGGATTTTCGCCGAGCGTGCCGAGCAGGAAGAGGGCGTTCTTGGGCTTGATGCAGAACTCTTCCACTTTGATTTTGTTCCTGGTGCTTACGCCGTAGCGCAAGAGAAAATCGCGGACGTTCGGGGGCGCTTCTTCTTTTGTGGTGAAGAAAGAATCGCAGAATTCCTGCTGGAAATCGCGATGCAGGTCGAGATCGGCGCCGCGAGGGTCGACCATGACTTTGCCTGTGTTGTCGTCGAGAAAGAAAGGCACGTGCATGCACTCGGCGGCTACCTTGACCCATTGTTTGTTCTTGCCGGCCTGTTTCCACTCCCAGACGAAGGTACGGTGGTAGTAGCAGGCGCGCGCCGTGATGGGCGCGGCCAGAGTGTAAGGCCCCACGGCGAGGCCGCTGAGTTCGACCATGCCCATGGAGGCGCTGCGGATTTTTGAAACTGGAGTATCGAGGATGAGGCGCCGGCGCTGCAATAAACGGAAGCCTTGCATGAATAAGTAGAGCCCGGCGCAGAGTCCGACGACACACCAGAGGAGCGGTGCGGCGGGACTTGACGAACGAAGCAGCAGGGCAGAGAGGATCACTGATTTGGTCCCTTGGGGTGGGTCTGAGGCGCATCCCGTATCGAGGTTAGCGGATCGGGCGCAGGGCCTGTACAGAAAAAGGGCGACGCGGACTTACGTCGGTAATTAGGCCAATAGGGATCGCCGGCGGCGTTTCAGGAGAAGGTAGGCGAGGGTGAGTACGATGAAGAATACCGAGCCGCCGATTTCGTTTATGCGCGATGCGAAGAGAGTGTGGAGAACTGCGATCGAGGCTAGGACGAAGCCGAGCATCGATCCCCAGATGCCGAGGGGAGAACGCATGGGCAGGGCGGCGACTTGTTCGGGAGTCAGCCGCCAGCGGAAGCTGACGTGAGCTGCCAGGGATACGACCCAGGAGAAGATCAGGCCGGAGAAGGCCGCTCCCATGATGTAGAGGAACGCTTGTTTCGGCGCCCAGTTTTCGATGATGAGCGCGGTCACGATGCCGTAGGACGAGACGAGCACGGCGAGACGCGGCGATCCGGCGGCATTCAGTCGGCCCAGGCGGGCAGGAGCCCATCCGGTGCGGCCCATGGAGAAGAGCAAGCGGGAGGCGACGTAGAGTTTGGCGTTGGCTCCGGAAAGCGCGGCGGTTAGGACGACGAAGTTCATGAAGTTGGCGGCTGCGGGAATGTGGGCGAGGCGGAGCACGCTTACGAAAGGGCTTTCGGAGACGCCGGTGCGGTTCCACGGCATCACGCCAGCCAGCACGGTGATGGCGCCGAGGTAGACGCCGGCCAGCAGAAATATGGTAAGACGCGCGGCGCGGGGGACATCTTTCGAAGTGCGCGATTCGCCGGTGGTGACGGCGAGCATCTCTACGCCGCCGAAGGCGTAGATGGCCCAGAAAACTGCCAGCAGAGGGGCGATTGGACCTTTGGGCAGAAATCCGCCTTGAGCGGTGTACTGCGGGGTTACGCGGCCGCTGAAAAGCAAGGCTGCGCCGGCAACGATGAAGGCCGCTATGGTTGCGAGCTTGATGAGGGAGAACCAGAACTCGAAGCGTCCGTAGGAACCTACGCTGCGCAGGTTGACCAGAAGAAGCATGGCCGAGAAAAGGATGACCCAGAGTTCGCCGGGCACGGCGGGGAACCAGTAGGTCATGTAGGAGGCGGAGGCGGTGAGTTCGGCTCCGATGGAGAAGGCGATGGCGGCCCAGTAAGCGGCGCGGCAGAGAAATCCCAGATATTGATTGAGATAAAGCTCGCCGTAGAGGCCGAATGATCCGGCGGCGGGATGCGTGCTGGCCAACTCACCGAGCGCCATGGCCACGGTGTAAGCGATGAAGGCGGCGACGATGTAGCTGAGGATCACGCCGGGGCCGGCCACTTCGAGAGCGGCGGCCGAGCCGAGAAGAAGTCCGGTGCCGATGGAGCCGCCGACGGCCACCATGGTCATTTGGCCGACGGTAAGTTGATGGTGGAGGCCTTGTTCGTGAACTAGATCCCGAGCAGTCGGGGCTTGAGGCATGGGGCACGATAACAAATTGGGATGGGTTAGCCCAAGTCGGAGGGCGAACGCCAAGATCTTTACCACAGGGGGCACGGGGTCACACAGGGTAGATCTCAAGGGCTTTGGTGACTTTCGTAATCGCCGGTGGACCGTTGCGGATTGCTGGCACGGGGGGTGGCTCCTAGAATCATCAAGGAGCAGTAGTCTGCCTATTTCCAACCCATGGATGAGATCACAGCACACGCGGACCGAGCCGAACTCACCAAGCGTATAGAGCGTGCGGAAAAACTTCTGCAGAAGGGGAAGGCTGCCGAGGCGCTGGAAGAATATCTTCTGGTGCTGCGGGACGATCCGGAGAACGACAAGGTGCGGGAACTGTCTGCGGACTTGTGTCTGGCGCAGAGCCGGGGGCGCGATGCGGTGCGGCTGCTGGGAGAACTTTTCGAGCGGCAAGTGAATGGCGGAGACGCTACGCGAGCCAGCCTGACCTATAAGAAACTGGCGCGGCACGGCAGTCCGACGTGGGATCAGAAATTCCGCTTCGGACAATTGCTGGAGGGATCGAACAAGAAGCTGGCGGTGGGGACGTATGAATCCGCGTTGAGCGATTTGGCGAAGCTGCCGGACAAGAAGACGGATGCGTTGCAAGTACTGGGACGCATGGTGGCGCTGGAGCCGATCCAGGCGAATTTTCTGCGGGTGGCGGAGCTGTCGTCCGAACTGGGGGAAAGCAAGACGGCGGCGGAAGCGTTCAAGCGGGTGGCGCAACTGACGGCCGAGGAGGGCGGCGACCCGGCGCAGTGGCATGCGCGCGCATATCAGGAAGATTCGTCCGATGAGGAGATCGCGCTGGCCTACGGGAAGAGCCTGCTGGGGCAGGGACAGATTGGGGCCGCGATCTTTATTCTGGAGCCGCAGGTGAATGCGGGCAAGACTTCGCCGGTGCTGCGCGATATTTATGCCGAAGCTCTGCTGGCGGCGGGACGCTATGCCGACGCCGAGCCGCTGGTATGGCAATTGTTTGAGCAGAATCCCAACCGGATGTCGCAGGTGACGGCGCTGATCGGGCAGTTAGTGGATGGAGAGCAGGACGATGCGGCGGTGGCGCTGGCGCGCAAGCTGGGGCAGTTCCAGGCGAAGCGTGGCGAGCGCCGGCAATTTGTGGCGGTGATGCAGGAGATTGCAGCCACGCGGCGGGCGTCCCCGGGAATGTTGGAGTTTCTGAGCGAACTGTTCAATGCCTCCAACCGCGAGGGCGACTACTGCCAGACTCTGCTGAAACTGTTCGATCTTTACTGCAGTACGGGAGATTTTGCCAAAGCGGCGGAATGCCTGGACCGGGCGGCGGAAGTGGATCCTTACGAGTCCGGCCATACCAAGCGGCTGGCACTGTTGAAGGGAAAGATCGACGAAAAGAAGTTCAGCGAAATTTCCTCGCGATTCACTCCGGTAAGTAAAGCGGCGGCGGAGCCTGCGATGGAGCACGCGGCGACGCTGGGGGCTTCCACGCTGCAGGATTTGATGTTACAGGCGGAAATTCTGGTGCAGTATGGAATGCGCAACAAGGCGGTGGAGCGGCTGCAAAGAATCCAGGAATTGTTTCCGCGCGAAGAAGAACGCAACGAGGATTTGCAGAGGCTTTATCTCTCCGCGGGGGTGACGCCGAGTTATGCGGGGTCGGCGCCGTTGCCGGCGGCTGGCGTGGTGGCGGCTCCGGCGCCGGCCGCGCCGCCCGTGGCAGATCCGGCAGCGGAGATGCGCAATGTAACCCGTGTGGCGGAGATTACGCGAAAGCTTTATCACCAGGCGACGGCGGCTGCGGTGTTAACCACGGCGGTGAACGAAATCGGCGGGCACTGGGAGGTCTCGCGTTGCGTAGCGGCGATGCGCACTCCGGGCTCGCCGCCCACGGCGGTGCAGGAATTCTGTGGTAAGGGAGTGAAGGCGGGGAACAGCGGGGCCATCAGAGCGGTGATGTGTGCGCTGCAGGATTTGTCTTTGTCCTCCGCTTCGAGCGAACCCGTGATCATTGCGGACGCGCAGAAGGCGGCGGAGCTGCAGGCAGTGCACAATGCGGTGGTGGACCTGGGAGCGACGGCGGTGATGGCGTTTCCGCTGAGCAATGGCGAGGATTCGGTGGGAGTGCTGGCGCTGCTGCACAACAAGCCGCGGGCGTGGCCACAGACGGACGCGGTGGTGCTGAAGACGCTGGCCGATCAGATGGTGATCGCGCTGAATAACGCGGGCCTGCGGCGGCTGGTGAAAAATCTCTCGGTGACGGAAGAGAAGTCCGGATTGCTGAAGCGGAGTTCGTATCTTGATTTGCTGCTGGCGGAAAGCAAGCGCGCGGCCCAGAACGCGTCACCGCTTTCGGTGCTGCTGTTGCGGTTCGGCCGAAGCGCTGTGCTGCTCAAGGAATACGGCGAGGCGGCGATTGAAAACGTGATGGAGAAGATTGGACAACAGTTCGCCGCGAACATCCGTACCAATGATCTGGCATTTCGCTATGATACGACCACCGTTGCGCTGATTTTTGGCGACACGGCGGAAAAAGAAGCGATGCTGGCCATTGAAAAATTGCGCAAGGTGATCGCGGAAGTAAGATTGCCAAGCAAGGATGATTCCGGGAAAGGGCGCTCGCTCGAGTTCTCGGCGGGGCTGGCCGAGGCCGTGGTGCGGGAGAGTTACGATCCGGTGGACATTGTGACGGAAGTGATCAACCGTGCCGAACACGCGCTGGCCACGTCGCTGGTGCAGGGGCCGGGTAAGGTTGTGGCGCTGAAGGCGGCGCTGGCCGCGGGGGCCGTGGCGTAAAGACATTGACTCATTGAGTCATTGAATCATTGAATCAATGGCTAGTCGTTCCTAAAGCAAATGGCTCATACGCTGAAAATGAGCCAGTATCCGCGAACGCTCGGTGGTCAAATCTCCTCACGCACTGTTACACTAGCCAGTTTGACTCTCGATTTTAATCCGCTCTGAAGGCGGTAGTCTGTAAGGAAACCATGTTGAAACCGGGTGATATCGCAATTGTCAGTGGGGCGCGTACGCCCTTTGGCCGCTACTGCGGCAAGTTGAAGGACTTCACGGCGCAGGAGTTGGGCGCGGTTGCCGCCAAGGGAGCGATTGAGCGCTCGGGGATCGATGCTAAGGAATTCGATCACGCCGTGTTTGGCAACGCGCAGCAAACTTCAGGCGACGCACTCTATGGCGCGCGGCATGTGGGATTGCGCGCGGGATTGCCGATTGAAACTCCGGCGCTGACGGTGAACCGGCTGTGCGGGTCGGGGATGCAGTCGATTGTGAATGCAGCGCAGATGATTCAGCTGGAGGAAGCGAAGATTGTGCTGGCGGGCGGGATGGAGGCCATGTCGCAGGCTCCGTTTACGATTCGCGGGCGCGATGGATTTACGCTGGCCCCAGGCGGGAAGATGGAAGATTCGCTGATGGTGGCGCTGCTCGACAGCTATTGCGGCCTGTACATGGCGAACACGGCGGAGTTGTACGGCGAGCAGCAGGGCATCACGCGGCAGGCGCAGGATGAATTCGCGTTGCGCTCGCAGCAGAAAGCGGATGCCGCTTATAAAGAAGGACACATGCAGGAAGAGCTGGTTCCGGTGCCGTTGCGAAATCACAAGGGCGAGGCTACGGGAGAAGCGCTGACGGAAGACGATCACCGGCGTCCGCAGACCACGATGGAAGGGCTGGCGAAGCTGAAGACCGCGTTCGGAAAAAATGGGACGGTCACCGCGGGCAACGCGAGCGGCATTGTGGATGGCGGCGCAGCAGTTGTCGTGATGTCGCTCGAAGAGGTTCGCAAGCGGAACATGGAGCCGCTGGGGCGGATTGTTAGCTGGGGCATTGCTGGAGTTGAGCCGAAGCTGATGGGTCGCGGTCCGGTGCCGGCGACGAAGGTAGCGCTGCAGAAGGCTGGGCTATCGCTGGATTACATCGATCTGATCGAAGTGAATGAGGCGTTTGCGGCGCAGTATCTGGCGGTGGAAAAAGAGTTGGGGTTGGATCGCGAGAAGGTGAATGTGAATGGCGGGGCGATTGCTTTGGGGCATCCGCTGGGAGCCACTGGGACTCGGCTGGTGATTACTTTGCTGTATGAATTGCGGCGGCGGAAGAAGAAGTATGGTCTGGCTACGGCTTGCATCGGCGGCGGGCAGGGGATTGCGATGATTGTGGAGAGTATGAATTGATTTTCACCACGGAGGCACGGAGACACGGAGAAAAACAACTATGGGTTTTCTCTGTGTCTCCGTGCCTCCGTGGTGGATTTGGTTTGAATCCGTGCGAAGTTTGAATCCGTGCGAAGGAATACTTGAATGGAGATTAAGAAAGTTGGCGTACTCGGTTGTGGCTTGATGGGCTCTGGCATCGCGCAGGTTTGCGCTACGGCTGGATTCGATGTGACTGTGCTCGAAGTGGAGCAGAAGTTTCTCGACAAGGGCTTTGCGGGAATTGAGAAATCTTTGGCGAAGTTTGCCGAGCGGCCGGTGGAGAAGGGCGGGATCACGGCGCAGCAGAAGGACGCGATCCGTGCGCGGCTCAAGGGCACGACGAACCAGGCGGACCTCGCCGATTGCGACATTGTTATTGAGGCGATCATCGAGAACGTGGAAGAAAAGAAAAAGATGTATGCGGCGCTCGACAGAGTGGTGAAGAAAGATGCGATCTTTGCGTCGAATACGTCTTCGATTTCCGTGACCGAGCTTTTGACGGCGGTGAAGCGGCCGGAGCGGTTCATTGGGCTGCACTTTTTTAATCCGGTGCCGCTGATGAAGCTGGTGGAAGTGGTACGCACAATTGCCACTGCCGACGACGTTTACCAGACGGCTTACGAGTTCGGAAAGAAACTGGGCAAGGTTCCGGTGCGGACTTCGGACAAGACTGGATTCATCGTCAACCGGCTGCTGGTGCCGTATCTGCTCGATGCCGTCCGCGCGTATGAAGAGGGCGTGGGGTCGGTTGAAGATATCGATAACGGGATGAAACTGGGCTGTGGGTATCCCATGGGGCCGTTCACGCTGCTGGATTTTGTTGGGCTCGATACGACTTACTACATTAGTCAAGTGATGTTTGCCGAGTTCAAGGAGCGGCGGTTCGCGTCGCCTCCGCTGCTGAAGCGGCTGGTGATGGCGGGGTGGTACGGGCGGAAGACGGGCAAAGGGTTTTACGATTATTCGGACCCCAATAACCCGAAGGCGAATAAACTCTGAAGATCGATTTCAGCTTGCGCCCAGGGCGGGCTTGACGCGGAGAAGATCAGATCAAGAAATGCCGGAAGAATTCACCCAGCACGACGTGAAGCGATATCGCACAGCGTGGCACAGCTACGTGGCACGGCGGAATTTGGTGGTGGTGCTGTTTCTCAGTTTTGTGTTTGTGGGCTTTCTGGTGGCAAAGCTGAAACTTGGCGAAGTCAAGGATCTCTCGATCTTGGTGGGCTGGATCGCGGTGTACCTGGCGGGAGCGTGGTGGCTGACGGAATGGAGGTGTCCGCGCTGCGGGAAGATATTCGCCAACCGGCTGTGGACGCAGCGCTGCATCAGTTGCGGGTTGAGCAAGGATGAAGTGGCGGCGCGGGCGCGGATGAAGAATTAGACGCAAATTGTTTGCCCCGGATTTGCACGGATCGACACCGATTGGCGACTAGCGTGAGTAAACCTCACTCCGGTGCCCAATGCGGACCACCCAAACCACCAGCTTATCGTCTTGCAGGGAGCAGATGACTCGATAATCTCCGACGCGGTATTTCCAGAAATCACCCAGCGGGCCTTGCAATCTCTCGCCGATTTTCCGGGGATCATCCAGTTTCTCGAGCCGGCCCCGCAGAAATTTCAGGATTCGGCTGGCGATGGGTTTGTCGAGCTTCCGGAGTTGCTTGAGGGCGTGGCTGGAGAGATCAATCTTCCAAGCCATAGAGCCGCATCACTTCTTCCAGCGGAATGGTCTTGCTTCGCCCCGAGCGGATCGCTTCCATCTCTTTTTGCGCGAAGTAGATGTCTTCAAGGTCATCCAAATATTGAAGGATGGCTTCGCGAGCGTAATATGTTTTGGTGCGTCCGGTTCGCTTGGCGAGGCGTTCGAGGCGTTTTTCGATTTTTTCGGGTAGGCGGATGGCTAGCATGGGTTCACCGTAAGTGCTATACAATTATAGCAGGCCGAATTTATGAACTTCGAAAACATACTTCTGGAAAAGAAACATTCGATTGCTTACGTCACCGTCAACCGGCCTAAGGTGTTGAATGCGCTGAACATGGCCACCATGGAGGAGTTGCGGGCGGCGTTTCATGACATCAAGAATGATGCGGCGATTCGCGTCGTTATTTTTACCGGCGCGGGCGAGAAGGCGTTTATTGCCGGTGCGGACATTGCCGAACTGGCCAAGCATGATGCGGTCAGCGGGAAAGAGTACACGCATCGCGGACAGAACGTTCTTAATCTGATTGAAAATCTGGGCAAGCCGGTGATTGCTTGCATCAATGGATTCGCTCTCGGCGGCGGATGCGAGATTGCTCTGGCCTGCACCGTGCGCCTCGCGAGCGAAAATGCCAAGCTGGGGCAGCCCGAGGTGAAGCTGGGGATTATTCCGGGATACGGCGGGACGCAGCGTTTGCCGCGGCTGGTTGGCAAAGGCATCGCCATGCAGATGGTGCTGGCGGGTGAGATGATCACGGCGCAGGAAGCGCATCGCATCGGCCTGGTGAATGAAGTCACGGCGGCGGCCGAGTTGATTCCGCGCGCGGAAGCGATTGCGGCGAAGATCGTCGCCAACGCTCCGCTGGCGGTGCAGTATGCGATGGAGGCCGTGAACAAGGGCATGGAGATGACTTTGAGCGAGGGATTGTATCTGGAGGCGGTGCTGTTCGGCGTGGCCTGCGCGACCGAAGATAAGAAGGAAGGAACGACGGCGTTTCTGGAGAAGCGGGCGGCGGTGTTCAAAGGAAAATAGACCTCTTGCCACGGATTTTCACGGATCGGCGCGGATCAAAGGCGAATTCACCACGGAGACACCGAGTCACGGAGAAGAAAGACAATAAGGATTTTTCTGTGGAGTCTATGCCCGAGCCTAAGGTAAGCGCGCTCGAAGGCGCGCTGAACGCTTCAGGTAAGCGCTTCGCCATTGTGGTCGCGAGATTCAACGCATTCATCACGGAGCGGCTTCTTCTCAGTGCGTATGACGGGCTGTTGCGCTCCGGTGCGAAGAAAGAAGATCTGGATCTCGTGCGCGTGCCGGGGGCGTTTGAGATTCCGCTGGCGGCGCGGAAGCTGGCTGAAACTAAGAAGTACGACGCCATCCTCTGCCTGGGCTGCCTGCTGCGCGGCGATACGGCGCACTATGACGTAATCGTGAACGAAGTGACGCGGGGGATTGGGCAGTCGGCGCAGGAGACGGGCGTTCCCCATGCTTTTGGCGTGCTTACTTGTGAGACTTTGGAACAGGCCATCGACCGCGCTGGGTTGAAGATGGGCAACAAGGGATTCGAGGCGGCGCTGGCGGCGGTGGAGATGGCGGCGCTGAAGCAAGCTATCAGCTCTCAGCCATTAGCTGTCAGCCAGAAGCAGATTCCTCCCCCTCGGCTTCGCTCGGGGCTCTCGCCCTTCGGGCTCCGGCACGGCCGCTCGGAATGACAAGCGTGTGGGTCGGAATGACAAACCTAAGAAGCGGAGCGACAAGGGTACAACTCGAAGTGCGAAGTCGAAGCGCGGATAATCCTCCTCTGAAGTAAACTGGCAACTGACAACTGGAAGCTGGCAACTGTCCCTATGGGTACTCGCCGCAAATCTCGCGAACTGGTTCTGCAGATGCTGTTTCAGGCGGACATGGGCAAGCAGACGGTGGAACATGTGCGGCAAACATTTTGGGCGGAACATGCCAGCACCAGCGCCGATGTGCGCGGGTTTGCCGACGATTTGTTCCGGGTGGCGACCGACCGCGGGGCGGAGATCGACAAGTTGATCGAGCGCCACGCGGAACACTGGCGCGTGGAGCGCATGGCGGCGGTGGATCGCAATCTATTGCGGGCGGGGGTGGCGGAGTTTCTGGCCTATCCGGAGACGCCGCGGGCGGTGGTGATCAACGAATCGCTGGAGATCGCGCGAAAATTTTCCAGCCTGGAATCGGTGCACTTCGTGAATGGCGTGCTCGACAGCGTGGCGAAAGAACTGCAGAAGAATCTTGCGATTGGGTGATCGGGTCATCGGGCGATTTAACCCCATTTTCAATGGCGCAATGACCCGATCGCCCGATTTCTTCTCAATTCCCCTCCTTCACGGTCTCACCGCCACCAGATTCAGCGAGCAGGTGTATGAGTCGTAGCAAAAGTTATTGGAAGAGTTCGGGAGCTGGGAAAAGAAGATGGGAGGCGCCTGATCGGTGGCCGTGGCGGTGACGATCTCGTGCAGCATCCCATCGGTACCGGCTACGTAGAGCAGCGCGCCGTCCGCGGTCATATCGGCGGCGACGGGCGCAGCGTCCCCGATCAGTTGAACCGCGCTTACCGAGCCGGTGCTGAAGTTGTAGATCAGGACGCCGAGGTCGCTAGTTACGATGTAGACCTGCGTGGCGTCGGGCGAAAGAAAGAAATTGATGGGATGGAAAGTGCCCTTTTGCAGATTGATGTAGACGGGATTAAAGGGCGTGTTCTGGGTAGTCTGGGCGAGCGCGATCTGCTGGAGCGGACAGAGCGTGTTGCCTGGCGGGATGAGCGGGGTGGTGGTTGTGGTCGCGAAGATGTCGATGCCGTTGTTATCGATGCCGAAGAAAACGTCGAGGCCACCCTCCTGCAGACTCGGAATGATGGTGTTGCCCGTGGGAACGTTGCCGGGGGGGACCATCTTGAGGAAAATGGGCGTCGCGGGGAGGCCGGTGATTGACAAATTGGCCGGCGAGTTGTTGCAGGTGTTGAGGACGTCGATGTTCGAGGTGGAGCTTCCGCCTGCGATGAAGGCAAACGCTCCCGTGGAAGAGAACGCGATGGCATCGGCGGGCGCGGTCAGCGGATAGGTCTGCAGCGCCTGAAGCGGCGAATACACATATAAAGTGTTGCCGCCATTGCCGAGGATGAAGGCTTTCGAATTATCGGGCGAAAATGCGGCGGTGGTCGCGCTATTGATATTCAGAGGGGTGGCCGCCGAAGAAGAGCCGGTATTGACGACGTAAACCTGGTTGGGTGTGGAGACGGTATCGGAGAAGATGGTGAGATTGCCGTTGGGGGAGACCGCAATGACTTTGCCGGTTACCACGCCCAGGGTCGTGCCCGCGGCGGGGAACGGTGAGAAGGGACTGCCGGAAGAGGATCCGATGCTGGCGACGGTGATAAGCAGGGCGCCGTACTGGCTGCCGGCGTAGGCCCTGTCCCCCGCTGGATCGAACATCAGGGAATTGGGAGGCGTGGGCATGGAACTCGGGCTGGCCGCGATATTCTTGGAGGTCGAAATGTTGTAGAGCGCAACCGTGCACAACGAATTACTGTAGCAATCCTGGCTCGCCGCCAGAACGTTGGTCGGGGTGGCGGCGCCGGCTGCTAGACCGGAAATAGCCATGACGGGATAAACCGGCTGCGGAAAGTAGAGCGGCGGCAGGCCCGGAGCCGCATTCAGCGGATTCAGCGGGAAACCGACGTTGCAGGTTGGCGGCGTGCACGAGGCCGTTATCGCGGCTCCGCCCGCCTGGGCAGTGGCAATGGCGCAGGTTGTGCCGGCGGCGCATCCTGTGCTGCCGCCGCCCGCGGAGAGCGCACCGGGTGAGGAAGACGTCCAAGTCAGTGGCGGCTTGGGCACGGCGCAGCCCTGGACGTTGACTGCCGTGGCCGTGATCGTCTCCGGCGTGCCTTTGTTCGTAATAAAACTCGTCTGGCCAGAGTCTTGCGTGCCCACCGCCAGCGTGATGCACTGCACCGGGCAAGTCTCCGCACTATAGGGCTGGCTGGAGATCCCAGCGGCCGATGCGATTACCTGGGTCTGCCCCGGCGTGGTGGCCACTACCGTGGCCTGGTTGGTGGCGACCTTGGTGGAAGAAGTGACGATGGGAGTGATCTTGACGACGTTGAAATTGGCTTCGTTCCAGGTGAATGGTCCGACCGAGGCAGTGATATCCACGCCCTGGCTGTAGGCGGTGGCCTGCAAAGTCTGAACCTGGTTCTGCGACAGGCAGTAGTTGGCGGCAGCGCCGTTGAACGGAATGTTGCAAGCCGCTGGCAGAGCGGTTTGCGTGGGGCAGGCGGGCGGCGGAGAATTGACCGGAGGAACCACGCTGATCTGAATGTTATCGATGGGAGGATGGACAAAGACCTGAGTGGGCGGACTGGTGGAGCCCAGAGCCGAGGCCGTTACCAGTGCCACACCTTCCTGGGCCGGGGTGCAAACGCTGTAGTACGGGGCATTCCAATTGCCGGCGCAGGCAACGCCGTTCGGAGCTATGTCGAGCACCGAGGGATTGCTCGACGCGTAGGTGAATGTCGTTGAGATGTTTGTGTTGGCGAAGTTCTGCGCGCTGGCGGTGAACACCATGGTGCTGCCCCACTGCAAAGAAGCGCTGGTGGCGGGATTCAAGTTAATTTTTGCGGGAAAGGGGTTGGTGCCGGGCGGCTTATGTCCTCCGCAGGCTGGCAGCAATAAGAATAAAAAGATGGTGACGACGACCAACCCACACTTCACGCAACGCAACCTTCCCATGCACCCTCTCGTCGCCTCACGGTTAGCATCCAGCGGGCGAACTGCTCATTAAGGAATTGGAACGGAAAACTTGTAGTGTAGAGGCTGGCGGCGGATTCAGCAAGCTGACGGCCTTATGCCCCCATTCTGGATGCTCTTTTGTGACCAATTCCTCCTCGTTTCTAGTGGGATGCAAAAACATGAGTTGACGATGTTTCCACTGAGTTGCTATAGTAGTTTGGTTCCGCGAGTTAATCCAAGCTGGCTGTAGGCCGTGAGTTCTGAGGAGTATGGTTGAGCTTGTGGCTGGGCTTTTGAGAAATGCGTTTCCGGGTTTAGTGTGCGGCCGGAAACTTTCCTCGCTGAAATGTTCCTGCGCTGCCTTTCGCCCTCGGGCATCCGGCACGACTAGAAGTCAGGCGTACCGGTAGTCTGCGGAAGGATATGCGGGACAGAGCTGGCGATACGGAGTACCCCCGGAGTTTTGGCCGGGTGCCACCGTCGGCAGCGCAAACCTAGAACGGGAACCCAGAATCTCTCTCCGTGATTGGTCTGCGGCGAGAAGTATGGCTGGCCAGTTGAGCCTGCCAGCCCGGATCGTGCGGTTGAGGACCGGGAAAGCGGATGACGCTGCGCGCTGCCCGCCCGTAAGGGCTGTCACGGTGCGCGACGTTGCTGATCGATAAGGAGCGGCAAAGAGTGCCTACTTTTAATCAATTGGTGCGTGACGGCCGGAAGCGGCCCCGTTATAAGACCGCGAGTCCGGCTCTGCAGGGATGTCCGCAAAAGCGCGGAGTTTGTACTCGCGTGTACACGCAGACGCCGAAGAAGCCGAACTCGGCGCTGCGGAAAGTGGCGCGGGTGCGGCTGACCAATGGCATCGAAGTTACGACTTACATCCCCGGCGTTGGCCACAACCTGCAGGAGCACTCGATCGTGCTGATCCGCGGAGGCCGTGTGAAGGATCTGCCAGGCGTGCGCTATCACGTGATTCGCGGCACGCTGGATGCGGTAGGCGTGGCCGGCCGCCAGCAGGGACGTTCGAAATACGGCGCCAAGCGCGCGAAGAAGGGGTAAGAAAGCAGGTTTCAAAGTTTCATGGTTTCAAGGTTTCAATGTGGCCGCGGTCACGCAAACTTTGAAACTCTGAAACCTTGAAACCTTGAAACCTGGAGTTTTGCATGCCTCGTAAAGGACATACAGCAAAGCGAACCGTGCCAGCCGATGCCGTTTATGGCTCGAATCTGGTGACGAAGTTCATCAACTCGATGATGTGGCAGGGCAAGCGCTCGACCGCCGAGGGCATTTTTTACGAGGCCCTAACCAAGGTGCAGGAAAAAGGCGGCGACGAAGCCCTGAAGCTGTTCACGAAGGCCGTCGAGAATGCGAAGCCGCTGCTCGAAGTGAAGACCCGCCGGGTTGGCGGCGCCAATTATCAAGTGCCGGTGGAAGTGAACGCCGACCGGAGAACGTCGCTCGCGATCCGCTGGTTGCTGACGTACGCACGCGGACGGGCGGAACGAGGCATGGTCGACAAGTTGAGTAACGAATTGCTAGACGCCGCCAACGGAAAAGGCGCGGCCATCAAGAAGAAAGAAGATGTACACCGCATGGCCGAGGCCAACAAGGCTTTCGCGCACTACCGGTGGTAAGGAATTGAGTGATTGTGCGATCGGGTCATTGAGCCATTGAAAAATCGCGTCCGGTTTGAGGTTTTCAATCGCACAATCGCTAAATCACTCAATCGCTAAATCAAACGGAGCCCGGAAAGAGTAGAAGCTGTGTCAAGACAGGTCCCATTAGAACGCTGCAGGAACATCGGCATCATGGCCCACATCGATGCCGGCAAGACCACTACGACGGAGCGCATCCTGTTTTATACGGGAAAGACGCACCGCATCGGAGAGGTGCACGAAGGCACGGCTACGATGGATTGGATGGAGCAGGAGCAGGAGCGCGGCATTACGATTACGTCCGCGGCCACGACCTGCACCTGGCGCGACATTCGGATCAACATTATCGATACACCCGGCCACGTGGATTTCACGGCGGAAGTGGAGCGCTCGCTGCGCGTGCTCGATGGCGCGGTTGCGGTGTTTGACGCGGTTCACGGCGTGCAGCCCCAATCGGAAAAAGTTTGGCGCCAGGCCGACAAGTACGGCGTGCCGCGCATTTGCTTCATCAACAAGATCGACAAGATGGGAGCGGATTTCGAACATGCCATCGACACCATCCGCAAGCGCCTCAGCGCCAAGCCCGTGGCCATTCAGATTCCCATCGGCCAGGAAGACAAGTTCAAGGGCGTTATCGACCTGATCAACATGAAGGCGATCGTGTGGCAGGACGACACCATGGGCGCCGAGTACGTCACCGAAGAAATTCCCGCCGAGCTGAAGAAAAAAGCCGAAGCGTTCCACGCGCAACTGGTCGAGAGCATTGCCGAGAACGACGACGAAATCCTGCACAAGTTTTTGGAAGGCGAAGAAATTAGCGCGGACGCACTGCGCGCGTCGCTGCGCAAATCGACGATTGCGCTGAAGGTGTTCCCGGTCGTCGTAGGAACGGCATTCAAGAACAAAGGCGTGCAGCCGCTGCTGGATGCGGTTGTGGACTATCTGCCGTCGCCGCTCGATGTGCCGGAAACGCATGGGCTGAATCCCGACAACGGGGAGACGATTTACCGGAAAGCTGACGATAAAGAGCCGTTCTCGGCGCTGGCGTTCAAGATCATGGCCGATCCGTTTGTCGGCCAGTTGACGTTTATTCGCGTCTATTCCGGCCAGCTCGAGACTGGAGACTCGGTGCTGAATACCGGCCGCCGCAGGACTGAGCGCATCGGGCGTCTGCTCAAGATGCACGCCAACAAGCGGGAAGAAATCAGCAAAATTCTGGCGGGCGATATTTGCGCTGCAGTCGGACTGAAGGGCGTCAGCACGGGCGATACGATTTGTGACGAGAGACATCCCATCGCGCTCGAAAATATTACATTTGCGGTTCCGGTGATTTCGGTTGCGGTCGAACCCAAGACGAAGGCCGATCAGGAAAAAATGGGGATGGCGCTCGGCCGGCTGGCCCAGGAAGATCCCACCTTTAAAGTTCACACCGATCCCGACAGCGGACAGACCATCATCAGCGGCATGGGCGAGTTGCATCTGGAAATCATCGTCGACCGCATGATGCGCGAGTACAAGGTCGAAGCCAATGTCGGCAAGCCGCAGGTGGCGTATCGCGAGACTATTCGCAGGCACTCCGAGGCCGAAGGCAAATACATTCGCCAGACCGGCGGCCGCGGCCAGTACGGACACGCGAAGATCCGGCTGGATCCGCAGCCGGCGGGTACAGGCTACGAGTTCGTCAACGATATTGTGGGCGGTTCGGTGCCCAAGGAATTCATCAAGCCGATTGATCAGGGAATTCAAGAAGCGCTCGAAGGCGGAATTCTCGCGGGCTATCCGATGGTCGATGTGAAGGCGACGCTGTACGACGGCAGCTATCACGATGTCAACTCGAACGAAATGGCGTTCAAGATCGCCGGTTCGATGGCGTTCAAGGAAGCTGCGCGGAAAGCGTCGCCGGTGCTGCTGGAGCCGGTGATGCAGGTGGAAGTGGTTACGCCGGAGGATTATGCCGGCGTGATCATGGGCGACTTGAGTTCGCGGCGCGGACGTATCGAAGGCATGGAGCACCGCGCGGGATCGCAGGTGATCAAGGCGATTGTGCCGCTGGCGGAGATGTTTGGTTATGCGACCCACATGCGGTCGTCGACGCAGGGGCGGGCCGAGTACTCGATGCATTTCGCGCGTTATGAGGAGGCTCCGCGATCCGTCGCGGAGGAAATCATCGCCAAGGTGCAGGGGACGACGAAGTAGGTGGAGATGCTCGACCAGATAGACATGCGTGACAGGCAGGATGGCTATATTCATTACCGTTATCGCAATAAGCGAGACGGAACGATGTTTGCGGTGAAGGTTGACCACGAGGCGGATCGTATCCTTTTGAATGAGGTCGAAAAGGAAAAGCTAAGACAGCATGGGATTAGTGCCTGGTCCTACGTGTTGCGTTTTGTGAATGAGCGCATGAGCAAGGGCTGGAAGCCCGGAGCGAACGGTTCGGTAGTGCTTACGAAGTCAGACGCAGAGTGTCTGGTTGGAATTAAGAAGCAAGTTTTGACCGAGGAAACAGAACATGGCGAAAGAGAAATTTGACCGTAATAAGCCGCACTGCAACGTGGGGACAATTGGTCACATCGACCATGGCAAGACCACGCTGACGGCGGCCATCACAAAAGTTTTGCAGAAGCACAATCCGAAGATTGTGTTCCGGTCGTTCGATTCGATCGATAACGCTCCGGAAGAAAAAGCCCGCGGCATCACGATCGCGACGGCGCATGTGGAGTATGAGACGGCCAACCGGCACTACGCGCACGTGGATTGCCCCGGCCACGCCGACTACATCAAGAACATGATCACGGGCGCGGCGCAGATGGATGGCGCGATTCTGGTCGTCGCGGCGACCGACGGCCCGATGCCGCAGACGCGCGAGCACGTGCTGCTGGCGCGGCAGGTGGGCGTGCCTTACATCGTGGTGGCGCTGAACAAGTGCGATGCGGTGGACGATCCCGAGTTGCTCGACCTGGTGGAGCTGGAAGTGCGCGAACTGCTGAAGAGCTACAAGTTTCCCGGCGACGATGTGCCGGTGATTCGATTGTCTGCTTTAGGGGCCTTAAACGGAGAAGAAAAGTGGGAGAAGCAGATCGATGCGCTGATGGAGGCGGTGGATAAGAGCGTGCCGCAGCCGGCGCGCGAACTCGACAAGCCGTTCCTGATGCCGATTGAAGACATCTTCTCGATTCAGGGGCGCGGCACGGTGGTCACGGGCCGTATCGAGCGCGGCAAGGTGAAAGTCGGCGAGGAAGTGGAGATTGTCGGCTTCCGGGAGACGCGCAAGACGGTGGTGACGGGCGTGGAAATGTTCAAGAAGCAATTGGACGAGGGCCTGGCGGGCGACAACGCGGGGCTTTTGCTGCGCGGCATTGCGAAGGAAGATGTGGAGCGCGGCATGGTGCTGGCCAAGCCGGGATCGATCACGCCGCACACCAAGTTCAAGGCGGAAGTCTACATCCTGACCAAGGAAGAAGGCGGAAGGCATACGCCGTTCTTCAAGGGATACCGTCCGCAGTTTTATTTGCGCACCACGGACGTGACCGGCGTGGCGGAGTTGCCCGCGGGCACCGAGATGGTGATGCCGGGGGACAACGTGAGTCTGGTGATCGAACTGATTACGCCGGTGGCGATGGAGAAGGGCCTGCGCTTCGCCATTCGCGAAGGCGGGCACACGGTGGGCGCCGGAACCATTGCCGAGATTGTGCAATAGGGAAAAGTCAGAAGTAAGAAGTAAGAATGCAGAAGTAAAAAACGAAATAGATTTAACTGCTGCAGTCTGAATTCTGCCTTCTGAATTTGAAAACGCGGCTTGCTTCCTGCCGCCAGTTCTTTCCTTCCGGAGACGCCGGGAGGGGTTAGAGAGAGTGAAAACGTGATTGGAAAAGAAAGAATTCGCATCCGATTGAAGGCTTACGACTACCGCATTCTGGACCAGTCAACGGGCGAGATTGTGGAAACCGCGCGCCGCACGGGAGCTCAGATTGCGGGGCCGATTCCATTGCCCACGATGAAGAACAAATACTGCGTGCTGCGGTCGCCGCACGTGGATAAGAAGTCGCGGGAGCAGTTCGAGATCCGCACCCACAAGCGCCTGCTCGACATTCTCGAGCCGACGCAGCAGACGGTGGACGCGCTGATGAAGCTCGATCTTCCGGCGGGCGTGGATGTGGAGATTAAGGCGTTCGGGAAAGAACATAAATAGTGGGCCGCGGGCTAGCGCCCGCTGGACGGGCGAGTCGCCCGTCCCCACACGAGCACGGTAGCTCCCCAGCCAATAGACGGCGTTCGATGAACGGCGGGCCACGCTGGGAACGGAGACGAAGATGGCGATTAAGGTTGCAGGCATTCTGGGCAAAAAAGTCGGCATGACGCAACTGTTTGACTCGAAGGGCGACGTGCGCCCAGTCACGGTGCTGCAGGCCGGCCCTTGCGTGGTGACACAGCACAAGCTGGCGGTGAAAGATGGCTACGAAGCGGCACAGATTGGCCTGGTGGAATTCGTGAAGGAGTCGCGGCTGACCAAGCCGGCGCGCGGACATCTGGCCAAGAATAATCTTCCGCCGGTGAAGTTCATGCGCGAAGTGCCGCTCGAGAGCGATGGGGATGGCGACGGAGCGTTGAAAGTCGGCGACCGGGTGCTGGTCGAGATTTTTGAAGGCGAAAAGTTTGTCGAACATCGTCGGCGTGAGCAAGGGGAAAGGCTTCCAGGGCGTGGTGAAGCGGCATCATTTCGGCGGCGGCCCCAAGTCGCACGGGTCGATGTTTCAGATTACGGGATCGATCGGTTCTTCGGCGTTTCCTTCGCGTGTGTTCAAGGGGATGCGCATGTCGGGGCACATGGGGCACTCGCGCGTCACGCAGCGCAACCTGCGGGTTCTAGGGGTAGACAAGGAAGAGAATCTGCTGGTGGTGGAAGGCAGTGTGCCGGGACCGCAGGGCGGATACCTGGTGATCCTGAAGGCGAAGAAGCCGCCCAGAGAGCGCCGCGGATTTGCGGGTGCGGCTACGGTCGATCCGCTGAAGGCGGCGAAGCGAGCGGCGAAGAAGGCATAGGGAAGCGCGGGCGAGTCGCCCGCGCCCACACGGAACGTATATGGCAACGATTGATATTTACAACATGAGCGGCGCCAAGGTCGGGACCTTCGATCTGGCCGACGAAATTTTCGGCGCGGTCAACGAAGACCTGCTCTGGGAGGCGGTGAAGCATTACCGCGCCGGGCAGCACCGCGGTACGCATGCGACCAAGGCCCGCTGGCAGGTTTCCGGTTCGGGCAAAAAGCTGTGGAAGCAGAAGGGCACGGGGCGGGCGCGTATCGGCTCGATCCGTTCGCCGCTGTGGCGGCACGGCGGCACGGTGCACGGTCCGGTTCCCCGCTCCTACGACTACGCCTTTCCGCGCAAGAAGCTTCTGGGCGCGTTGCGCTCGGCGCTGGCGTCGAAGTTTGCCGACGGCAAGCTGACCATCGTGAATGCGTTTGACGTGAAGGAGCCGAAGACCAAGGAATTCCGGACCGCGCTGGAAGCGTTGAAAGTGGAATCGACGGTATTGATCGTCGATGCACCGAATTCGGGCAACCGCAATTTGGAGTTGAGCGCGCGGAACATCAAAGGGCTCGAACTGATTCCGGGCAACGAGGTCCATCCTTATCATCTGCTGCGTTACGATCGCGTGATTTTTTCCCATCCCGCCATCGAAAAATTGCAGCTCACCTTGAAGGATACTTTGCCCAAGCGGCAACGCAAGGCGGCCAAGGAAGAAAACGAGGGCGCGAAGAAGGCGTCGGCCGCTCCGCGGAAGCGCACGCGGCATGAAAAAGCGGCGGAGGTGGCCTAGGGCCTAATCATTATGAAATCCGCATACCAGATCATTCGCCGTCCGGTGATCACCGAAAAAGGTTTGGCCATCAAGGAAAACCAGAACACGCTGGTCTTCCAGGTTGCGCCGGGGGCGACGAAGACGGAAGTGAAGCAAGCGGTGCAGACGATTTTCAAAGTGAAGGTTCTCTCCGTGCGCACGGCGATGTATCCCGGAAAAGAGCGGCGGCGGGGAAAGTTTGCCGGCTACCGTCCCGACTGGAAGAAGGCGTACGTAAGGCTGCGGGCCGGCGAGAAAATGCCGGAGTACGCGCAGAATTTGTAACCAGCTATTAGCTATCAGCCGTCGGCTATCAGTAAAAGCGGCGGTGTGAAGCTGACAGCTAAGAGCTAAGGGCATCTTATGGCGATCAAAACATACCGACCGACGACGCAGACGCTGCGCTACCGCACGACGATCGTCAATGACGACATCACGACGCAGCATCCGCACAAGCCGCTGATCGAGAAGAAGCAGCGCACCGGCGGACGCCGCAATTCGGGCGACATTACAAGCTGGCACCGCGGCGGCGGGCACAAGCAGAAGCTGCGCATCATCGACTTCAAGCGCGAGAAGGCGGGCATTCCGGCGACCGTGACGACGATTGAATACGATCCCAACCGCTCGGCGCGCATTGCGCTGCTGGCCTATGCCGATGGCGAGAAGCGTTACATTCTGGTGCCCGAAGGCATGAAGGTAGGACAGAAAGTGGTCAGCGGGCCCGAAGCCGACATTCTTGTGGGCAACGCGCTGCCGCTGCGCAACATTCCGCCGGGCACGTCGATTCATAATCTGGAATTGAAACCGGGCAAAGGCGCGCAGATGGTGCGCTCGGCGGGCGGCGCGGCGCAGTTGATTGCGAAGGAGTCCGATTACGCGCTGGTGAAGTTGCCTTCGGGCGAAACCCGCAAGATCTCGCAGGACTGCATGGCGACGATCGGGCAGGTCGGAAATCTCGATCACGAGAACATCACCATCGGCAAGGCGGGACGCACGCGCTGGCTGGGACGGCGTCCGGTGAACCGCGGCGTTTCGATGAATCCAGTGGACCATCCGCATGGCGGCGGGGAAGGCAAGACTTCGGGCGGACGGCATCCGGTGACGCCGTGGGGACAGCCGACACGCGGCTATAAAACACGGAATAACAAACGGACGGATAAGTTCATTGTGAATCGGCGGACGAAGTGACGCCGGCAAGAAAAGCAGGTTCCTCCGGCTCGCTTCGCGAACCGTCGGAATGACAAAAGTTTGATGGGAGCTGTTAGCTGAAAGCTGACGGCTGAAAGCTGAGAGCTGAATTTTATGGCACGTTCAACCAAAAAAGGCGCGTTTGTGGACGGCTTCCTGATGTCGCGGGTCGAGGCTATGAATTCGCGCAACGAAAAGAAGGTTTTGCGCACCTGGTCGCGGCGTTCCACCGTGGTTCCGGAAATGGTGGGCCACACCATTGCCGTGCATAACGGCAAGAAGTTCATTCCGGTGTACGTCACCGAGAACATGGTGGGGCACAAGCTGGGCGAGTTCAGCTTCACGCGCAACTTCAAAGGCCACTCCATGCGGGCGGCGACCGAAGTGGCGGCGAAGCCGGCGGGCATACCCGGAGGTCCGGGAGCGATTACTCCGTCGGCGCCGCCAGCGCCGCCGAAGGCATAAGGGGAGACGGGAATGGAATTCCGAGCGGAAATGCGTTACTTGCGAGTCTCGCCGCAGAAGGCGCGCCTGGTGCTGGAGTTGATCAAGGGGCGCAAGGTGGAAGAGGCGCGAAACACGCTGTTGTTCACCAAGAAGCGTGTGGCGGCGCACGTGGGCAAGCTGTTGCAGTCTGCGCTCGATAACGCCAACTTTCTCAGTGCCGAGAAAAACCTGGATATCGAGCTGGATAATTTGTATGTGAAGAGCGCCATCGCCAACGACGGTCCGCGCATGAAGCGCATCCGTCCGGCGCCGCAGGGACGGGCCTTCCGGTATCAGCGGCGCATCTCGCACATCACGCTGGTGCTGGCGGAGCGCGGGAACGGGGCGGCTCACGCTTCCGGGCAGACGCGGGCGGCGTCGGCTACCGCGGCTCCGGCGAAGCGGCGGGCTCCGGTGGCGAAGAAAGTTGCGGGTAAGACGGGTAAGAAAAAAGTGGCTGCGAAGTAGAGTAACAGCAGGTTCCTCACCCGCGCTTTGCGCGGGTTCGGAATGACAAGGTTTTGGTTTAATTAGGAGAAGCAATGGGACAAAAAGTCCATCCTTACGGTTTTCGCCTCGGCTACACCAAGCCGTGGAAGTCGCGCTGGTTTGTGGAGCGGGACTACGACAAGTTGCTGCTCGAAGACATCAAACTGAAGAACGAGCTGAAGGAAAAGCTCAAGTCGGCGGGCGTGAGCTCGATTGAGATCGAGCGTCCAGGCAACAAGCTGCGCATTATTATCAAGACGGCGCGTCCTGGAATCATCATTGGACGCAAGGGCGCGGAAATCGACAAGCTGAAAGCCGACCTGCAGAAGCGCACCTCGCGCGAGATGTTTGTCGATATCCAGGAAGTGCACAAGCCCGAACTTGACGCACAGCTGGTTTCGGAAGCGATCGCGCTGCAACTCGAAAAGCGGGTCGGCTTCCGCCGCGCCATGCGCAAGGCGGTGGATTCGGCGCTGCGCTTCGGCTGCAAAGGCATCAAGGTCCGGGTGAGCGGACGGCTGAATGGCAACGAAATCGCGCGGTCGGAGTGGTATCTGCAGGGGCGTTTGCCGCTGCACACGCTGCGCGCCGACATCGAGTACGGCTTTTCGGAGGCCAGGACCACTTACGGCGTCATCGGAGTGAAGTGCTGGGTGTACAAAGGCGAAATTTTGCCGACCAAAAAGCGCGAACAACAGACGGGCGTGGGCGCGTTTTAAATAACAGCTATCAGCCATCGGCTCTCAGCCGTCAGTAAAGGCAGGGCGGCTTTGGCTGAGGGCTGACGGCTGAAAGCTGAGAGCTTATTTATGTTGATGCCAAAGAAAGTGAAGTACCGCAAGCAGCAGCGCGGCCGGCATGACCGGCAAAGCGTGGCGCGGCAGCACGCTGGCGTTCGGCGACTTCGGGCTCAAGGTGCTCGAGCCCGGCTGGATTACCGACCGGCAGATCGAAGCCAGCCGCGTGGCCATGACGCGCTTTGTGAAGCGCGGCGGCAAAATCTGGATCCGGGTGTTTCCCGACAAGCCCGTGACCAAGAAGCCGGCTGAAACCCGTATGGGCAAGGGCAAGGGCGCGCCCGATCACTGGGTCGCGGTGGTGCGGCCGGGAAAGATTTTGTTTGAGATGGAAGGCGTAACTATTGCGGATGCGACCGAAGCCATGCGGCTGGCGTCGCACAAGCTGCCGCTGCGCACGACTCTGGTCAAGCGCGATACGGCGCACTAAACAGCAGCTTTCAGCCGTCAGCTATCAGCAAAAGCGGCGGCGGAGAGAGCTGAGAGCTGAGAGCTATTTATGAAAGCAGACAAAGTCAGGAACTTAACCGACGCCGAGCTCCAGCACCAGGGGCTGGATCTCGCCGACCAGCTCTTCAAGCTGAAGTTTCAGCTGAACATGGGCCAGAGCGAGAGCCTGAAGAAGATTCGCGGCCTGCGCAAAGACATTGCCCGCGTCAAGACGATTCTGGGCGAGCGCACACGCGCCGCCGCAACGGAGAAACGATAATGGCGGAAACCGCAACAGGGAAGGCTACCCCGCAGGCCGGGCACGTGCAGGGCCGGCGCAAGGAAGTGGTGGGAGAAGTTGTCGCCAGCCGCATGCAGAAGACGATCGTCGTCAAGGTGACGCGCAAGAAGGCGCACCCGTTCTATGGCCGCGTGGTGGCGCGCAACAAGAAGTTTTATGCGCACGACGAAAATAACGAAGCGCACGTGGGCGACGTGGTGCGGATCGAAGAGACGCGTCCGCTTTCCAAGCTGAAGCGCTGGAAGCTGAAAGATATTGTGCGCAAGACGGCGCTGGTGCCGGAAATCGCGCTGGAGCAGGACGTTAAATAAGGAAGCGCGCCGAACGCGCGAGTTAGCATTCTCGCAAAGAACGCGAGAATGATCGCGCGGCGCGCCCAGAATCCTTCGCGAGACGAAGAGCGTCTCGCTCAGGATGACAAGAAGAGCCGAGGGAGATTGAAGCCATGGCTGTGATGATGAGAAGCATGCTGGAGGTCGCCGACAATTCCGGCGCCCGCAAGCTGCAGATGATTCTGCCGCTCGGCGGCTCCACCGGGCTGAATGCCGGCCTGGGCGACATAATCACCGCGGCCGTGAAGGAAGCCGCTCCCGATGGCCAGGTGCAGAAGGGCAAAGTGGTGAAGGCGGTGATTGTGCGCACGCGCAAGGAGCATCGGCGGCGCGACGGCACCTACATCCGCTTCGACCAGAATGCCGCGGTGCTGATCAACGACGCGGGCGAGCCCGTGGGAACGCGCGTCTTCGGCCCGGTAGCGCGCGAGTTGCGCGAGAAGAAATTTTTGAAGATCGTTTCATTGGCGCCTGAGGTGATTTAGGCAGCTGTAGAAATTGAGTAATTGGGGAATTGGGTAATTGAGTAATTGAAAACCCGGCGGCGTTTTGGCTTTTCAATTACTCAATTACTAAATTACCCGATTACTGAATGGGGTTGAGATGAGAACCGTAAGCACAGTACAGAAGCAAGTGGATATCCGCCGCAACGACAACGTGAAGGTTATCACGGGGCGGGACAAGGGCAAGGAAGGGCGCGTGCTGCGCGTGTTTCCCAACGACAACAAGCTCCTGGTCGAGCACGTGATGATGGTGAAAAAGCACGTGCGCCCCAACCCGCAGCGCAACATCAAGGGCGGCATCGCCGAGCAGGAAAGCCGGATTGCGCTTTCCAACGTGCAACTGGTGTGCCCGACCTGCGGCCCGGTGCGCCTCGGGCACGAAGAGCGCGGCGACCGGAAGGTGCGGGTGTGCAAGAAGTGCGGAACGACATTGGATAAGTAAGCTGTCAGCTCTCAGCCATCAGCTTTCAGCTGGTGGCCTGGGGATGTTGGCAGTGGTGATGAAACTTCAGCCTCACGCACCGGTATGGGCAAGAACCTGGGCGCTGACGGCTGATAGCTGAAAGCTTCTTGCAATCCGAAACCGTGAGGGAGAGTTGAAGAGACGCGATGGCTAAAGACAAGAAATCATCGAAGGAATCGGCGCAGGAGCAGAAAGCTCCGGCGCAGGCGCATCACAGCGCCAAGGAGCGGCCGCGGCTGCGCTCGAAGTTCGAGAAGGAAGTGGCGCCGGCCCTGTTGAAAGAACTCGAGTTGAAGAACTCGATGGCGGTGCCGCGCCTGAACAAGATTGTGGTCAACATGGGCATGGGCGAGGCCACGCAGAACTCCAAGATTCTCGATCCGGCGGTGAATGAACTCGGCCAAATCACCGGCCAGAAGCCCATTATCACCAAAGCCAAGAAGTCAATCGCCGCCTTCAAGGTGCGCGAAGGCCAGGCCATTGGGACCATGGTGACTCTGCGCGGCGACCGCATGTACGAGTTCTTCGACCGGCTGGTGAATATCGTTCTGCCGCGGGTGCGCGACTTCCGCGGAGTTTCCACCAAGTCGTTCGACGGCCGCGGCAACTATACGCTCGGCCTGCACGACCAGTTGATCTTTCCGGAGATTTCCTACGAGAAGGTCAACAAGATGAAGGGCATGAACGTCACCATCGTGACCACGGCGGCAAACGACAATCAGGCGCGCACGCTCTTGAAACATCTGGGCATGCCGTTCCGGGCATAGAAACGCGGCGGGCGGGACGCCCGCCGGACAGCCGGCGTGACGCCGGCGCTGCAAGTTAGGAGCTAAGTTGGCAACTACAGCAAAACGAGTCAAGGACGCGAAGAAGCCCAAGTTCTCCACGCGCAAGCACAACCGCTGCAAGCTGTGCGGACGGCCGCGCGCCTATCTGCGGAAGTTCGGCCTATGCCGCTTGTGCTTCCGCCAGCTGGCGCTGCGGGGGGAGATTCCTGGAGTTTCGAAGTCTTCGTGGTAACACCGTCGTTGGTCGTTCGCCGTCGGTCGTTGGCCAACGAGCGTACTAAGCCAACGACGAACGACCAACGACCAACGACGCACTGGAACGCCGCCGCAGGTTCTCCGCCGATGCGGAGCGAACGGGTGGCGAGAGGAGAAGCAAACGATGAGGTTGACCGATCCGGTCGCAGATATGCTGACAAGGGTGCGCAACGCGCTGCAGGCGCGGCACCAAAAAGTGGATGTACCTACCTCCCGGCTGAAGGTGGAGATCGCCCGCATCCTGAAGGAAGAGGGCTACATCTCGAACTTTAAGGCCACCGAAGAGGAAGGTCATAGGGTCATCCGGATTTATTTGAAATACGGTGCGCACAACGAGGCCGCGATTTCGAAGGTGGAGCGCGTGTCGCGCCCCGGCTGCCGCGTCTATGTGCGGCGCAGCGAGATTCCGCGCGTGCTGGGCGGCATGGGGATCAACATCCTCACCACGCCGCGCGGCGTAATGACTGGACGGCAGGCCCGCAAAGAAGGCGTGGGCGGCGAACTGTTGTGCGAGATTTGGTAGAAAAGCTGTCAGCGGTCAGCCGTCAGCCTTCAGCAAGGGCGCGGTGGTGAAACAAGCTGAGAGCTGAAAGCTGAGAGCTGAAAACCTATGTCACGAATTGGAAAAAAGCCGATCCCGATCCCCAAAGGGGTGACGGTCAAAGTCGAAGGCAACACGGTGCTGGTGCAGGGGCCCAAGGGCAAGCTGGATACCGTCCTGCCCGCCGGCATCAAGGTGGAGCAGAAGGACGGGCATATTGTTGCCGTGCGCGAGAACGATTCCCAAGCCGCAGTGCACGGGCTGGCGCGGGCTCTGGTCAACAACGCGGTCGAAGGCGTCACCAAGGGCTGGACCCGCGACCTGGAAATCGTCGGCATCGGTTATCGCGCCGAGATGAAGGGCAAGGGCATGGTCGTATTCAGCCTGGGATATTCGCATCCTATCGAGTACCCGTTGCCGACCGGCGTGGAGGCCAGCGTCGATCCCAAGCAGACCAAGATCGCGCTCAGTGGAATTGACCGGCAGCAGGTGGGGCAGGTCGCGGCTGAAATGCGGTCGCTGCGCCCGCCCGATCCCTACAAGAACAAGGGCGTGCGTTACGCGGGCGAAAGGTTGAAGAAGAAGGTCGGAAAGACGGGAGCGAAGTAACCCGTCGTTGGTCGTTAGTCGTTGGTCGTTAGTCGTTGGCCAACGCGGGCGGCAGCAGTTTTGAGGTGTTGGTTTTTGGCTAACGACCAACGACTAGCGGCCAACGACTGAGAAGGACAGATTTTATGCTTACTAGAATCTCGAAAAATCAGAAGCGCGAGCACATTCACGACCGCATCCGCAAGAAGATGCAGGGCACGGCGGAGCGTCCGCGGTTGAACGTGTACCGTTCGTTGAATCACATTTATGTGCAGATTATCGACGATCTGCACGGCGCCACGCTGGTTTCGGCGAGTTCGGCCGAAGGCAAGAAAGAAGACCGGCGTACCGGCGGCAACCTTGCGGCGGCCAAGGTGGTGGGCAAGACCATCGCGGAGCGCGCCAAGGCCAAGGGCGTGACCAAAGTTGTGTTCGACCGCGGCGGCTATATTTATCACGGACGCGTCAAGGCGCTGGCCGATGCGGCCCGCGAAGCGGGATTGCAATTCTGAAGAACAGCTCTCGGCTGTCAGCTCTCAGCCATTCGCTGGAGCGGCAAGCTGATAGCTGAAAGCCGATAGCTGAAAGCTGGGTTTAAAGAATGCCAACGGTAATCAAGAAGCTCGATGCGAATTCGTTTCAGTTGAAAGACCAGGTGGTGGCCATCAACCGCGTCACCAAAGTGGTGAAGGGCGGCAAGAATCTTTCCTTTGCCGCGCTGGTGGTGGTGGGCGATCCCTCGGCCGCGGTGGTGGGCCACGGTTCGGGCAAGGCGAAAGAGGTTCCGCAGGCCATTCGCAAAGCGATTGAGTCGGCGAAGAAAAATCTGATCAAGGTCAACCTGACCCAGACCAGCATTCCGCATCTGGTGCTGGGACGCTACGGCGCGGGCAAAGTGCTGTTGAAGCCCGCTCCGGAAGGCACGGGCGTGATTGCCGGCGGCGCGGTCCGAGCGGTGATGACTTCGGTGGGAGTGCTGAACGTGCTGACCAAGTCGATTGGCACCACCAACCCGCACAACGTGATCAAGGCGACTTTCGACGCGCTCCGGCACCTCAAGAGCCGGGAGAGCGTTGCGCTCATGCGGGGCAAGTCAGTGCAGGAGATTTAGGCGAGTACCGAGTACCGAGAAACGGCGCTCGTTGTGAGATTTAAGGAATCAACGATGACGGCGAAAAAAACGAATGCGGGCAGCGGAAAGATTCACCTGAAGTGGGTGCGTTCCGCCATTTGCGCTCCAGTGAAGCACAAGCTGGTGGTCAAAGGGCTTGGGTTTACCCGGCTGAACCAGGTGATTGAGCGTCCGGACAATGCGGCGATTCGCGGCATGGTGGCCAAGATTCCGCATCTGGTGGAGATTGTGGAGTAAAGCTATCAGCCTTCAGCTATCAGCCTCGGCGCAAAACGCTTTGGCTGAAAGCTGACGGCTGATGGCTGAGAGCTTATTTATGAACTTATCCAACATTCGAGCACCGAAGAAGGCGGCGGAAAAGCGCAAGCGCGTGGGCCGCGGCATGGGCTCCGGCATGGGCAAAACGTCCACTCGCGGACACAAGGGCCAGCGTTCGCGCACCGGCATGCGCCTGATCCGCGGTTTTGAAGGCGGCCAGATGCCGCTGCACCGCCGCATGCCCAAGCGCGGCTTCACCAACATCTTCCGCAAGGAATTCAACATCGTCAGCCTGGAGCGGCTGGCCGCGCTGGGCGCGGAGTTGCACGCTTCGCCCATTACGCCCGACGTTCTGCGCAAAGCCGGCGTGATCAAAGCCAAGCATCCGGTTAAAATTCTTGGCGACGGCGAACTGACCGTTGCCATCACCGTACACGCCCACAAGTTTTCCAAATCGGCGCTGGAAAAAATCGCCAAAGCAGGCGGCAAGGTTGAGGTCTTGCAGTAATGGCTGAGACAGGAGTGTTCCCAATTTGGGGGAAGCTGGCGAACATCTTCCGTATTCCCGACCTGCGCAGGCGGGTTCTGTTCACGCTGGCCATGCTCGCGGTTTATCGGCTGGGCGGACACCTTCCCACACCGGGCGTGAACTTTCTGAAGCTGGAAGATTTTTTCAATCAGAACCGGGGATCGCTGCTCGGCTTCGTCGATCTGTTTTCCGGCGGCAATCTGCGCCGCCTGACCATTTTTGCCCTGGGCATCATGCCGTACATCACGGCATCGATCATTCTGCAGCTTTTGACCGTGGTGTATGAACCGCTGGCCAAGCTGCAAAAAGAAGGCGAGCTGGGCCGCAAGAAAATTACCCAGTGGACTCGCTATATCACCGTCATTCTCAGCGCAGTGCAATCGTTCGGCATCGCCATCGGCCTGGAGAAAGCGGGAGACTTTGTCCTGCACCCCGGTCCCGGTTTCATCCTGATGACCATGCTGACCCTGACCACGGGCAGCGCGTTCATCATGTGGCTGGGCGAGCAGATTACCGACCGCGGCATTGGCAACGGCATGTCGCTGCTGATCTTCGCCGGCATTGTGGTGGGCCTGCCGCGCGGCGTGCAGGATCTTATAGAAAAAGCCAAGAACGGAACCTGGGGAGCGATCACGCCGGTGCTGATGGTGGGCCTGGTCGTGTTCATGATCGCCGTGGTGGCGTTCATCGTGTATGTCGAACGCTGCGAACGGCGTATCCCGGTGCAGTATGCCAAGCGCGTGGTCGGGCGCAAAGTGATGGGCGGGCAGTCTACGCATCTTCCTTTGCGGGTGAACGCGGGCGGCGTGATGCCGGTCATCTTCGCGTCCTCGATTCTTACTTTGCCGCAGACCATCGGTTACGGTGTACGCAACAGCCGCTACTTTGGCGACTTGTTCCGCATGTTGGCCTGGGGCGAGCCGCTCTATACCCTGTTGTATGCCGTGGGCATCATTTTCTTCGCCTACTTCTATGTATCGATTGTTTTCAATCCCAGCGAAGTCGCCGACAATATGCGGAAGTATGGCGGCTTCATTCCGGGCATTCGTCCGGGCAAACGCACGGCCGATTACATCAACGAAGTTCTCACCCGCATCACGCTGGTGGGCGCGCTTTACTTGATCATCATCTCTTTCATTCCCGAGTGGATGATCACCGGCATTCACCTGAACCACTTGCCGTTCTGGCTGGGAGGGTCGCTGTTTGAGCGCTTGCCGGTGTGGGTAACGAACGGATTGGGAGTGAATTTCTATTTTGGCGGGACCTCGCTGCTGATCGTGGTGGGCGTGGCCATGGATACGGTTACGCAGGTTGAAGCGCAGCTAATCATGCGTCATTACGATGGATTCACGCCGCGGAGCGGGCGCATTCGTGGGCGGCGGAACTGGTCTTGATATTGAGCGATTGTGCGATCGGGTGATTGTGCGATTGCGGAAATTGGTGGATTGAGGGAGGGTTGGATTTGCGATCTCTGCGTGAGATTGTCAATCACTCAATGGCTCAATCGCCCAATGACTCAATTTCGAACTCGATGGCGCAGGAAACCTCACGCGACATAGGTCCGGTGGTATTGCTTGGCCCGCCGGGCGCGGGCAAGGGAACGCAGGCCAAGCGCATCATGGAACGCTACGGGGTTCCGCAGGTCTCGACCGGAGACATTCTGCGGCACAATGTGGCGCAGGGCACGGAACTCGGCCAGGCTGCCAAGGCGGTGATGGCTCGAGGGGAACTGGTTTCCGACGACCTGGTTTGTGAAATGGTCCGGCAAAGGCTGATACAGCCGGACTGCACGCGCGGTTATGTTCTTGACGGTTTTCCCCGGACCGCGGCTCAGGCCGGGTGGCTGGATGCGTTGCTCGACGACAAGCTCTTTGACAACTCGCGCCCCACTCGGGCATGGCCAATTGTGATCCGGCTGGACGTGGATTATAATCAGTTGTTGCTCCGGATTACTGGACGCCGTTCTTGTCCCGCCTGTGGACGAATTTATAACGTCCACTTCCAGCCGCCCCGTGTCGATGAACTTTGCGACTTTGACGGATCGAAGCTGGTGACCCGCAATGACGACCGGTTGGAGGTAATTCAGCCGCGTTTGGCGGCCTACCAGGAGCAGACTCGTCCTGTGGCCGATTATTACCGGCGAACCGGACGGCTGATCTCCGTGAATGGCGATCTGCCAATGGACCAGGTAACGGATCAGATTTTCCGGGTTCTTGAGGACCATCACGCGTAGCTCTTTCAAAATAAAGAATGGCAATCGTTTGCAAATCGACGGTGGAGATTGAGCGGATGCGGCAAAGCGGCCACATCGTCCGACAGGTTCTCGATCATGTGCGCACGATAGTGGCGCCCGGTGTCACGACCATGGACCTGGAGCGCGCTGCCGAAAAGAAGATCGCGGAACTCGGGGCCAAGCCGGCGTTCAAGGGGTATTACGATTATCCCTGCGTGTTGTGCACATCGGTGAACGAAGAGATTGTGCACGGCATCCCGTCGGAAAAGCGGGTGCTGAAAGAAGGCGACATTGTTTCGATCGATTGCGGAGTCGTGCTGGACGGTTACTACGGCGACGCCGCGATCACGGTTCCGGTCAGCGAAACGGTGAAGCCGGAGTTACGCAAGCTGCTGAGCGTGACCGAAGAATCGCTGTACCGCGGCATCGATCAGGCGCGGATCGGCAACTCGGTGGGCGATGTGGGCGCGGCGGTGCAGGAGCATGTGGAAGCCGCAGGCTTCAGCGTGGTCCGGGAATTTGTGGGACACGGAATTGGGACGCACTTGCACGAAGAGCCGCAGGTGCCGAATTACGGAGCGCGCGGGCACGGCGCGAAGTTGCGCGAGGGTATGGTGATTGCGATCGAGCCCATGGTGAATTACGGCAAGCCGGGATCGCGGGTGCTGGAGGACAAGTGGACCGCCGTCACGGCCGACGGGAGCTTCAGCGCCCACTTCGAGCATTGCGTGGCGGTGACGAAAGACGGGCCGGTGATTTTGACGAGATAAACAAGCTCTCAGCCATCAGCTCTCAGCTTTCAGCGAAAAACTGAAAGCTGAAAGCTGATAGCTGAAAGCCTGAGAGGTGCATGAGCAAAGAGGACGCGATTGAAGTGATGGCGGTGGTTCTGGAACCGTTGCCCAACGCCATGTTCAAGGTGGAACTGGAGAACAAGCACCAGGTGCTGGCCCACGTGTCCGGCAAGATGCGCAAGAATTTTATCCGCATTTTGCCCGGCGACAAGGTCGCGGTGGAGCTTTCGCCCTACGACCTGAATCGCGGCCGAATTGTGTATCGCTATAAATGAGATTGTGAGGATGATGTTCTCAACTCCGTTGCAGTCGGAAATGGGTTTGACTGAGAACTGAGAACTGAGAACTGAGAACTGATATGAAAGTACGAGCATCGGTAAAGAAAATTTGCGACAAGTGCAAGGTCATCCACCGCAAAGGTGTGGTGCGGGTGATCTGCGTCAACACGAAACACAAACAGCGCCAGGGGTAGGAGTTCCTGGCTTCTAGCCACTAGCTAAATCTGATTTGCCAGGAGCTGGCAGCTAGAAGCTAAAAACCCGGAGAGCTGATCGGAGGCATACAGAAATATGGCACGTATCGCAGGCGTCAACTTACCGCGCCAGAAGCACATCAACATCGCGCTGACCTACATCTACGGTATCGGACATCCGCGCGCCGGCGCCATCCTTGACGAGGCCAAGGTGGACCCGATGAAGAAGGTCCAGGACCTCAGCGAAGAAGAAGTGAACCGCATCCGCACCGTCATTGAGGCGCAGGGGATGGTGGAGGGCGATCTGCGCAAGGAGGTTTCGATGAACATCAAGCGGCTCATCGAAATCGGCTCCTACCGCGGCTTCCGGCACCGCCGCAACCTGCCGGTCCGCGGGCAACGAACTCATACCAACGCGCGCACCCGCAAAGGCCCGCGCAAAGGAACGGTATCGACCAAGAAGAAGGCGACGTCGAAAACGTAAGAACCGTCGTCGGTCGTTGGTCGTTGGTCGTCGGCCAAAACCGAGAGTGTTCGCAGTAGACGACCTAAACGCAATTTAAAAGATCGCTTGGATCGTGTTCGTTAGGCTTTTTGCCAACGACCAACGACCAACGACCAACGACCAAGGACGCTTTTCATGGCCAAACCAGCAGCAGCGGGCGGCGCAGCCGCACCGGAGAAAAAAGGCAAGAAGAAGACTTTCAAGAAGAAGGAGCGCAAGCACGTTCCGCACGGGCTGTGCTACGTGCAGGCTTCCTTCAACAACACCATCGTGACCATCACCGACATGAACGGCAACGTGCTGTCGTGGAAGAGTTCGGGATCGCTGGGTTTCCGCGGATCGCGCAAAGGCACGCCCTTCGCCGCGCAGCAGGCGGCATCGAACGCGGCTAACCTGGCGCGCGATCACGGTGTGCGCAGCGTCAACGTTCGGGTCAGCGGCCCCGGATCCGGCCGCGAGTCCGCGGTCCGCGCCCTCGCGTCGTCCGGTATTGAAGTGCGCTCCATTCGCGACGTGACGCCCATCCCGCATAACGGATGCCGTCCGCCGAAGCGGAGAAGAGTCTAAGCAAGGGAATAGGGGTTAGGGGCTAGGGATCAGCGCACTCCCAAAACTGATCCCTGACCCCTAGCCCCTAACCCCTGATTTTCGTCCGGGACGAAGGGTGAAGCCAAACCCGTAAACCGGTCATCTAAAAGGAGAACAACTTGGCCCGTTATACCGATGCAGTCTGCCGTCTATGCCGCCGCGAGGGCATGAAGCTGTTCCTCAAAGGGGCAAAGTGTTTTAGCGATAAGTGCCCCATCGAGAAGCGCAACTTCGCTCCCGGACAACATGGGAAAGACCGCAAGGCCAAGATCGTTGGCTACGGCCTGCAGTTGCGCGAGAAGCAGAAAGCCAAGCGCATCTACTTCACGCTCGAAGGGCAGTTCCGTAACTATTTCGAGAAGGCTGCGCGCACCCGGGGCGTAACCGGCGAATTGCTGCTGCAGCAGCTCGAGCGGCGTCTAGATAACGTGGTCTTCAGACTCGGCTTTGCGCAGTCGCGGCGCCAGGCGCGGCAGTTGGTGCGCCACGGGCACGTCGCCGTCGATAACCGCAAGGTCAACATTCCTTCTTACGAAGTGAGTGCGGGCGAGGAGATTTCCATTCGCGAGAACAGCAAAAAGCTCACGGTGCTGGAGTTGGCCAAGGAATTCGCCAGCCACGGTACGCTGCCCAACTGGCTGGAAGTGAATCGCGATAATTATACGGCGCGCGTGCTCTCGTTGCCGAAGCGCGAAGATATTCAACTGCCGGTCAATGAGCAGTTGATCGTGGAACTTTATAGCAAGTAGCGAATTGGTCCACATTTCGAGCCAGATCAGCCTTTTCTGACGTTGACCTGAGTTGGACCACTCAGCGAGTCCGAACTGAGCCAAACGGCCGAAGGAGAAACAAATGCTTTGGAAAGGTTTTCAGAAACCGAAACGTCTCGCAGTCGATACTTCCACCCTTACCGATAAGTACGGAATTTTCTGGGCGCAGCCGTTTGAGCGCGGCTTCGGCACCACCGTGGGCAACGCTCTGCGGCGCGTGTTGCTGAGTTCCATCGAAGGCGCAGCCATCACCGCGGTGAAGATGGAAGGCGTGCTCCACGAATTCCAGTCGATCCCCGGGGTGGTGGAAGACGCGACCGACATTATCCTCAACCTGAAGCAAATTCCTTTCAAGCTGGCCGGCGATGCGCCGAAAGCCATCTACCTGCGCGCCGACCAGCCCGGTGTGGTTACCAGCGGCATGATCGAAGCCGACGGCGACGTCGAAGTCCTCGACAAGGACGTTTACATCGCCACGGTCAGCGAAGGCGGCAAGCTCGATATGGAAATGCGCCTGAAGCGCGGCCGCGGCTACACTTCCGCCGACAAGAATTTCGACGAGGATCTCGGCATCGGATTCATCCCCATCGATTCCGTGCACTCGCCGGTGCGCAAGTGCAACTACACGGTGGAAGCCGCGCGTCTCGGCCAGATCACCGACTACGACAAACTCACTCTCGAAGTGTGGACCAACGGCTCTATCACGCCCGCCGATGCCGTCGGCCTGTCGGCGAAGCTGATCAAAGACCACATGAACATCTTCATCAACTTCGAGGAGGAAATCGAAACCGGCACGTCGTCGTCGGACGATCGCAAGCCCGAGATCCACAACGAAAATCTGAACCGTTCCGTCGAAGAGCTCGAACTTTCGGTGCGCAGTTATAACTGCCTGAAGAACGCGAACATCCAGACCATCGGCGAGCTGGTGCAAAAGACGGAATCGGAAATGCTCAAGACCAAGAACTTCGGCCGCAAGTCGCTGAACGAGATCAAGGAAATTCTTTCCTCGATGGGTCTGAGCCTGGGCATGAAGATCGACGAGCACGGCAACGCCGTGCCCGGCCCGACCTCAAATCTGGTCCTGCCGGCTTCGGCCTACGGCCCGGACGATCAGCTGTAACAATGCAGGGATTAGGGGATAGGGGTTAGGGGCTAACGATACCTGAAGCCCACCCCTAATCCCTAATCCCTAGCCCCTAGCCACTGAGGTTTACCATGCGCCACAAAGTTGCAGGATACAAACTCGGACGGAACACGTCGCACCGGCGCTCGCTGCTGCGAAACCTGGTCACGTCGGTGATCGTCGAAGAACGCGTCGAAACGACCGTTCCCAAGGCCAAGGCGGCGAAGCCCATCGTCGAGAAGATGATCACGCTGGGCAAGCGCGGCGACCTCGCCGCCCGGCGGCTGGCCACGGCTTACCTTATGACCGACGAGGCCGTCGTGAAACTCTTTGACACCGTTGGCCCGCGCTTCGGCGACCGCAACGGAGGCTACACGCGTGTCATCCGTACCGGATGGAACAAGGGCGACGGCGCCGACAAGGCTTTCCTCGAGCTGCTGGGCAGCGAAAAAGTTCTCGACGAGAAAAAAGAAAAGCGCGCCGACGCCCGCGCCAAAAAGGTCGCCGAAACTAAGAAGGCGATGGAAGACGCCGAAGCGCAAGCCGCGCACGATGGCGGCATCGAGCCGGTCAAGGACGAAGATAAGAAAGAATAGTCGTCTACCAATCTCCATAGGGCGCGGCCTTTTTGGCTGCGCCTTTTTCTTGCGTGCAAGTTGGGTGGAAATCCAGAGAGAATCTTCAAACGTCGCCGATCCTACTTCGCTCATTTCCCAAATTGGGCAAAGCGCCGCAAAATCACTTGATTTCCTTTGCTTTCCTCTGCCTGCTGGGACTAGCATTTTTTTGTTCCCAGGCCCCGTTTGAAGGTGTTTTCCATCTGGTGAATTGCAAACCTGACGCGCCTTCCTGGCGCACCAGAGATGAAGGAGGAACCCATGTCCGCTCTACCAAAAACTCCAATCCCTATGCCAGTCCACGAAGTTGAGAACGTTCTGGCTTTCCGGACGCCGGTTGGCGCCGTTACGATCAATGCCGGAGAAAACCGGCTATTAGGCACAGTTGAGGTCAGCATGTTCGATAAGATCCGTCTGGTCACGGACGAACGAATCGACTCTACGGCGAACATCGTCCTGCGCCTCACCATCACCGAAGGCGACGAACTGGTCGCTCAACTCGATACCGTCACGCTCACCCCGAACTCGCAGCTTACTCGCGTCTACGACGTGCCAGGGAGAACCATAGGCGTCTATGCCGATGCTGTTGGACCGGCCGGGTCCAAAGCTGGCCTGGACGTACTGATCTACGGCCAGTATTAGCGGCCGCCCGCACCCCCGCGGGCTTAAGGACGATGCGGAGCGCACCTCGACAACGAAGTGCGCTTCTTTACTTTCCCGCCCGCGGACCACAGCGCATTCCGTTCGTACATGTCCTCCCGCGTCTCCCGCTGGTAATCTTGCCGCAAGCCGCCAGCCATATAAACTCTCTCTCAGCATGGGGTTCACCCGCACACAGATTGGCATTGCCGTGGGCGTTAGCGCGCTGCTGGTGTTTGGATTTCTCGGCTACATCTGGTGGCTGAGCAATCAGGGACCGGTGTTGGCGCGCTCCGAAGACCACGATCCGCTCAGCGGTCTGCCCCTCAGCATCCGGATGAACCCGCTGCGCGATCGCACCATTGAGCACAGCGCCAACAAATTTCTTCACGAACTCCGCGACGGCCACTGCGACCAACTGCTCTCCGAATGGGAGCACGATTACCGCAGGAAGTATGCGCACTTCATCTGTGAATCCGAAGCGCAGCATCCGCTTCTTTCCTGGGAATTGGCGGAGTGGGAGAGCGCGCCGCCCCTCACCATCCTTCACTACCGCGGCAAGCGTCTTAACAGTCCTGGCCAGTCCGGCACCTACAGGGAACTCTTCACCGTCACCACCGAGAACAAGGACGGGCAGTGGGTCGTGACGAAATACGACGCGATGTATTGAGAAGCAGTTACCAGCCGCCAGTTGTCAGTTCCCAGTTTCCATTTTTCAACACAGATAAATAGAGGCCCTGTTTTCTCTGTGCCTCTGTGTCTCTGTGGTAAAAAAGTCTTCATGCCTCAACCCCGAGCCGAGCATGAGCCCTCCGCTGCTCGCAACATCTACGTCTTCGGCATCACTTCATTCCTGAACGACACGGCCACCGAAATGGCGTACTGGGTGCTGCCGGCGTTTCTGGCGTCGCTGGGGGCGGGGCCGGCGCAGTTGGGATTGATTGAGGGTATTGCCGAAAGCGTGGCGTCGTTTGCCAAGCTTTTCTCTGGATATCTCACTGACCACATCGACCGCCGCAAGCCGGTGGTGGTAGCCGGGTACTTCGTCGCGAACGCGGTCAAGCCTCTGCTTGCGATTGTCACCGCGTGGCCGCAAATTCTGCTGATTCGCTTTACCGACCGCCTCGCTAAAGGCGTACGCGGAGCGCCCCGCGACGTGATGGTCGCCGAGTCCGTGCCGAGAAACCGGCTGGGCTCAGCGTATGGATTGATTCAATCGATGGACTCGGCTGGGGCCATCGCCGGGCCTCTGGCCGCGTTGGTGCTGCTCTCGCGTTTTGGTATCCGCAGCGTGTTCTGGGCAGCTGCAATCCCGGGAGCATTGTGCGTGCTGGTTGCGCTGCTTGGGGTCCGCGAGACCAGGCGCCCACGCAGCAAGGAGACAGGCACTGTCGAAAAATCGGACACGAACAGGACATCTGTTTCATCGGCCGCTAACGAGAAGAGCGAAGGCAGGAGCATAAAGCTTCCCGCCAGCTTCTATTTCGTACTCGTCGCCGTGACGCTTTTTTCTCTCGGCAATTCGAGCGACATGTTCCTGGTTCTGCGGGCGCAAAACGTTGGGATCCGCGTGGCTCTCGCGCCCCTTCTGGGGTTGGTCTTCAATATCACGTACACGCTCGGGTCGTGGCCGGCTGGGTGGTTCAGTGACCATGTCTCGCGCCGCCTCGTCGCCTCCGCGGGGTATGTAATTTTCGCCGCAGTTTATTGTGTGTTTGGGCGCGCGCCTTCCACGCTGGCGATCTGGATGGCGATGGCGGTGTATGGCATCTACTACGCGCTAACCCAGCCTGTGCTGAAGGCTCTGGTGGTGGAAACAGTTGGCGAACAAATGCGCGGCCGCGCTCTGGGAATTTATTTTTTCGTGACCAGCGTTGCAACTCTAGCCGCCAGCCTGATCACGGGCGAACTCTGGAAGCACTATGGTGCGAGTATCCCGTTCTATTTTTCGGCGGGGTTAGCAGTGACCTCGGCGGTACTTCTTGCGATCAAGCCCGGCCACTGTACCAGCGAAGAGACCCAGAACCAATTCCGATAGACGCTCCGGCCAGAGGTTGCTGGTGTAGCTGCGGTTATTCAACCGCATCTTCCGCTCGTGGGCTAGGCGCTAACGTACGTCAAGCTGTGACTCGCGTCACTGACATAATGTTCGCATTCGTATCCATTAGTGGCATTAACAAGTCTCGCCTCTCCGAAGAGCAGCTCCCACCCGAGTGCAGCACCCCCTGAGGCCCCAAGCACTACCGAGGAGGGACTATGTTGAGGACATGCTTGATTGGCTGTCTCTTCCTGCTGCTAACCGCGGCGCTAAATGCACAATTTCAGCCGCATGTGGACTACGCAGTAGGGCTTACCCCCTTTTACGTGGCTGTGGGTGACTTCAACGGAGATGGCAAGCCGGACCTTGCTGTAGTGAACAACGGCGCTAACACTGTCAGCATCCTGTTGGGCAATGGCGATGGCACTTTCCAGCCGCATGTGGACTACCCGACTGGCAACCTTCCTGAGGGAGTGGCCGTGGGCGATTTCAACGGGGACGGGAAGCTCGACTTGGTGGTGACGAATAGTTACGACAACACCGTGAGCGTGTTGCTGGGCAATGGCGATGGCACCTTTAAGCCACATGTGGACTACGCGACAGAGCTTAATCCGAATTACGTGGTGGTGGGGGACTTCAACGGGGATGGCAAACTGGACCTGGCTACCTCCAACTATGGGCCCAATTACGAGGAAGGAACAGTTTCGATCTTGTTGGGAAACGGTGACGGCACGTTCCAGAGCCAAGTGGCCTACGCGGCTGGAGTCAATCCTATCGGCGTGATGACGGGAGACTTCAACCAGGACGGTAAACTCGATCTGGCGGTGGTAGACAACAATGGGGGATGGGGAGTCTCGATATTATTGGGTAATGGTGATGGCTCTTTCCAGCAGCCAGTGAACTATTCCACTGGCGCGAACCCTCGTGTGGGCGTGGTGGCGGACTTTAACGGTGACGGCAATCTCGATCTGGCTGTGGGGAACTGCATCGACAACGATGTGTCAATCTTGCTGGGCCACGGAGATGGATTCTTCCAATCTCCCCTGAACTATTCGGCCGGAGACTATATCGAGGCAATTGCGGGAGGGGACTTCGACGGCGATGGGAAAGTCGATCTGGTTACTACGAACGATCAATCCAACACCGTTTCGTTCCTGAAGGGAAACGGCGATGGCACCTTCCAGGCACATGTGGATTATGCAACAGGAAACGGTCCGCATACGGTGGCGGTTGCGGACTTCAATAACGATAAAGCACCGGACCTGGTGGTTGCGAATTACGCGGGCAACACCGTCAGCATTCTGTTGAACCAAGGCACCAACTTCTCGATCTCGGCCTCCGCCGCCAGCCCGGCCACGGTGAGTCCTGGACAGAGTTCCACCTCCACGCTGACCCTAAAACTGCTGACCACATTTAATAGCCCGGTAACTCTGGCCTGTTCAGTGCAGCCGGCCCCATCGGCGCCAACCTGTTCTTTCAGCCAGAACCCCGTGACCTTCGATGCCAACGGGAACGCCACAGCCACGCTCACCATCAACACGAGCGCAGCGACCGCCTCGCTAGGTTCTTTTTCTCGGCGTGACGATTCGCGCCAACTCCAGTTCCTGTGGCTTCCGGTCGCGGGCCTCGCTCTAATGGGAGCGGGTTTCAGCTCCAGCCGCGGGAGCCGAAAGAAGCTAGCAGCTTGCATAGTGGGTGGGATATTGTTCGGAGGCTTGATCTTTCAGGCGGCCTGCGGCGGCGGTAGCACTGGGCCACCTCCCTCCCAGACCTACAGCATAACCATCACGGGAACATCGGGATCGGCACAGCATTCCACGACTACGACTGTCACCGTTCAGTGAAGCGGGGATTACACTGGCCGGAAAAACTGCTACGGCCATTGCACCCAGAAAAATACCAGGATCTGTGCGGCGATCCCCGCGCAGGTATCGAGAGCAACATCCCGCGGCGTTCCTGTGCGGGAAGGAATAAAACTCTGGTGCCATTCGTCGAGGCTGGCCACGAAAGCCGTCATCAGTACGGCGATGCCGGCCCAGCGCACGGTCCACAACGGGTTTCCCTGCGCCGGGAAAGTCTCGCGCCACGCCCGAAACGCCAGAATGCTCAAGATGCCGTAGCCGACGACGTGTCCACCTTTGCGAATGTAAAAGTGCCAGTATTCAAAGCGCACCCAGTCCACCCCGAAAAGAAAATGCAGCAGAGGATACAAAATCCGGCTGGTGTTGCTGGCAGAGAGCAAAGCGCTCGATTCAATGACAATCACAATCAGCCACAGGATCGCGGCGATCCACGCTTTCAAAAGATTGTGCCGGCCAGAGTTCAAACGCGCGCACTACTCGATGCCATAGTTAGGAGCCTCGCGGGTGATCATAACGTCATGGACGTGGCTCTCGCGCAGTCCGGCGCCGCTGATGCGCACGAAGCGGGTTTTCTGCAGAAGTTCGGCGATGGTGGCGCAGCCGCAGTAGCCCATGCCGGATTTCAATCCGCCCACCATCTGGTGCACGATCATCGCAACCGAACCGCGATAGGGGACCCTTCCCTCAATGCCTTCGGGAACAAGTTTGCCCAGGCGATTGGATTCTCCATCATTGGCGGAGACCGCGGCGGATGAATCCCCTTCCGTGCTCTGAAAATAACGTTCACTGGAACCTTGCGCCATGGCGCCAATCGATCCCATGCCGCGATACGACTTGAAGGAGCGGCCTTGATACAGAATCAACTCGCCGGGACTTTCGTCGGTTCCGGCGAAAAGTGAGCCGATCATCACCGCGCTCGCGCCCGCAGCCAGCGCCTTGGTGACGTCGCCGGAGTACTTGATGCCGCCGTCGGCGATGATGGGAATTCCGGCGTCTTTTACCGCACGGAAGGCTTCGGCAATGGCTGTGATCTGCGGCACGCCGGCGCCGGTCACCACGCGCGTGGTGCAGATGGACCCAGGGCCAATGCCGACCTTGATGCCGTCGGCCCCGGCGCGAGCCAACTCGCATGCGCCGTCGAAGGTAGCGACGTTGCCGGCCAATAATTCCATGTCAGGCAGCTTCGATTTCACCAGCCCCACCGCGTCCAGCACCTTGGTGGAATGGCCATGCGCGCTGTCGATGGCCAGCACATCGACCTTGGCTGCGGCCAGTTCCTGCGCGCGCTCGAGGAAATCGCCGGTGGCGCCGATGGCCGCGCCTACGCGCAGGCGTCCCTGAGGATCCTTGGCAGCGTTGGGATACTTCAGTTTCTTTTGAATGTCTTTTACGGTGATCAGTCCCTTGAGGTTGTATTTGTCGTTGACCACGAGCAGTTTTTCGACGCGGTGCTCGTGGAGGATTTCCTCGGCATCTTTCAGCGTTGTGCCCACCGGAACGGTGATGAGATTTTTCTTGGTCATCACGCGATCGATCGGGATGTCGAATCGGGTTTCGAAGCGGAGGTCGCGGTTGGTGAGAATGCCGACCAGACGGCCATGCTCGGTAATGGGCACGCCGGAAATCTTGTACTTGCGCATGACTTCGAGCGCATCGCTGACTTTATCCGTTGGCGACATGGTGACGGGATCGACGATCATGCCGCTTTCCGAGCGCTTCACTTTGTCGACTTCATTGGCCTGCTGCTCGATGGTGAGATTGCGATGGATGATGCCGAGACCGCCCTGCTGCGCGATCGCAATCGCCATGTGCGACTCGGTCACCGTGTCCATGGCGGCGCTGACGATGGGAATATTCAGGCGGATATTGCGGGTGAGCTGGGTCTGGGTATTGGTGGTCGCGGGAATTACATCGGAACGCGCGGGTAAGAGGAGAACGTCATCGAAGGTGAGAGCTTCGGGTACGGGAAAATGAATCATAAGTTTTCGGAAATTCTCCCTGCCGTGCAGGGGAATCTTTATTCTAGAGAGGGCGGAGGATTCAGGCAACTTGCCGGGAGCCGCACTTTGGGAGCGGCGGAAAGCCAAGATCGGGGTCCAAGCTCCGGGCCATGACGCGTCTAATCATGCGTTTTCAGGAAGGTCTCAAGCTCCGGGCTTGGTCCATTTCTCTTCTATCCGGATGTTTACTGAGATGGGCATCTCGTCGGGGCAGAGAAAAGGAACCCGGGCATTGGCGGGGCGGGAGGGCGGCTCGATCGTGACGGTGCCACTGCTTTGTCCGGCTATGTAACGGAATTGCACCCCCTCATCCGCGCTGCCAGTCTCGGTCACGATCTGTGCGCCCGTATTGCTCAGCTCGGAAGAGACACTCTCGACCAATGCCGCCATCAGTGCGGGACGTTCGCTCGACTTCATTACGAAGAAGTGATGGAACTCTCGCTCGTGCGTGGTGAATCCATAGCCAGCCCCGGAACCTGAACCGTCCCCTCCACTATAGGAGTGCTTGGTGGACCTAAACCGGTCGAGCACTGGTGTTAGCGTATAGGTTCGCAAGAAGGGGCTGTACATTTCTGGAGTCGCATAAACGATCCGAGCCTGGTCAGCGACCGCAGCGACGATCCCCACGAGAAACATGCCAAGGAGGGAGACTCCCAGTGTGATTCCGACGCCCGTTACTAATCGCCGTATCTTCATCAGGAGTGCTCGCCGGGAGGATTGATCGAGGAACCTCTTCAGGCCGCCACAAATTGTAACTCTTCGCCGGAAGGTTTTCTAGTTCACGGTTAACGGCGCGGCGCTGACTGCGGAATTGTAATCCTACGCGCGGGAATTTGGCGCAAATTTTGCCGGGGAAGCGCGGCGATGCCGCGAGCGCCGTTTCTTCCCCCGAAGTTTGTCTTTTATCCCCCATCCGGCGTATATTAGAGAATTGAGAACTGTTGTGTAGTACCGGCATTTGGCGAAGCACACCAGTGGGCGCAAGCCCACTTTTTCGTTGCAGAGGAATCTGCCGCGCAGGCCGGGTGGTAAGTTATTGGATGCATGGCACTTGACGTTGATCGCATACGAGAGATCGCGGAGCGGGTAGCGGCCTCCAGCGGGCTGGAAGTGGTCGAAGTCGAGTTTCGCGGGAGTGGCAAAGCCCGCATGCTGCGCGTGTTTCTGGACAAGCCCGGGGCGGCGGGAGGCGATCCGCTGGCGGGCGTGACGCACGGAGACTGCGCCGACTTCAGCCGCGAGTTTGGCACCATCCTCGACGTTGAGGATGCGATGCCGGGCAGCTACACGCTGGAAGTTTCGTCGCCGGGCCTGGATCGGAAGTTGACCAAGGCCTCCGACTTCGAACGTTTCGTCGGCAGCCGGGTGAAGTTGATGACAAGGCAGCCGGTGAACGACAACCGGTATTTTGAGGGACGGCTGGAGAGTTTTCAAGAAGGACGCCTGACGCTGGACTTGAGCGTCTCAAGTAAGAAGTCGCGCAAGAAGATGGGCGCGGCGGCCGCGGAGCAAGGGCAGAAGATCGGGATCGAATTCGCCAATGTGGAGAAGGCGAACCTGGTGCCAGAGATCTAGGTTTCAAGATTTCATAGTTTCAAGGTTTCAAAGTTGAAGATCGTCGGCGCACGGTTTTGAAACATTGAAACCTTGAAACCTTGAAACTTTGAAACCTGTTAGGCAGCGGGCTTCACAACGGAATTATTCATATGGCTAGTGAGCTCTACAACACGATCGACGCGCTGAGCCGCGAAAAGGGGATTGATCCGCAGATTGTGGTGGCTGCGGTGGAAGATGCCATTGTGATGGCCACGCGCAAGTACTACAAGTCGCAGGAAAATCTGTGCGCCGTGTTGGATAAAGAAACCGGCAAGATCAATGCTTACGCGGTGAAGACCGTGGTGGAGACTCCGGAACAGGTGGAAGACCCGCAGCTTCAGGTCACGCTGGAAGACGCGCGCAAGGCCGATCCCACCCTGGAAGTCGGCGGAGAATTGCGCATTCCGAAGGTCACGGAAGGAATCCTGGGACGCATTGCGGCGCAACTGGCGAAGCAGGTGATCTTTCAGAAAGTCCGCGAGGCGGAGCGCGATACGGTCTACAACGAATACATCGGACGCGTCGGCGAAGTGGTGAACGCCACGGTGAAGCGCGTGGAAGGTCCGGACGTGATCTTCGACATTGGCAAGGCGGAAGCGCGCATGCCGCGCAAGGAGCAGTCGCGGCTGGAGTCGTTCGCCATCGGCGAGCGGGTGCGGGTGGTGATTGCGCGTGTAGAAAAAGCTTCCAAAGGTCCGGCTGTGGTGGTTTCCCGCGCCGTGCCCGACCTGGTGCAGCATCTGTTCCAGACCGAAGTGCCGGAGATTTATGACGGCACGGTGGTGATCCGCGCCATTGCCCGCGAAGCTGGCGAGCGTACGAAGATTGCCGTCATGTCCAAGGACAAGGACGTGGATGCCGTAGGCGCTTGCGTCGGCATGAAGGGGATGCGCGTGCAGTCGATCATCCGCGAACTGCACGGAGAAAAGATTGACATCATCGAATATCACGAAGATGCCGTGACCTTCGCCGAGAAAGCTTTGCAGCCGGCGAAAGTTAGCAAGGTTACCGTGGTCGATTCAGGGGGCAAGCACCTGGAAGTTGTGGTCGATGACAGCCAGCTCTCGCTTGCCATCGGCAAGAAGGGGCAAAATGTTCGCCTGGCCGCGAAGTTGCTCGGCTGGAAGATCGACATCAAGAGCGAGGAAGAGAAGCGGCAGGAAGTGGAGCAACAGATGTCGGCGATGGTGCCGCAGTCCGCCACGCCGCTGGAAAGCGTGCCGGGCCTCGGGGATGGACTGGTGGAGAAGCTGAGTGCCGCCGGAGTAACCACGGTGGAAGCGCTGGCTGACATGACGCCGGAGCAGCTCGAGGCGATCGAGGGTATTGGGCCGAAGACGGTGGAAAAAATCAGTCTTGCGGTGAATAATTACTTTGCCAGCCTGGAGCCGGGTGCCGCGGTTGAGGGCGATGTGGCGGCTGAAGGCGACGCCGCAACGGCGGAGTCTGCGGAAGCGGGCGGCCAGGAAATTTCCGCGGAACCGGCAGTGAGCGAAGAAGTGGCGTCCAGTGCGGACGCGGCGCCGGCTGAAGCAGCCACTGCCGAACCGCAGGCCGCTGCCGCAAACGAGAACGGGCAGGCCGAGCAGCCTGCTCCGGAAGCGGAATCCGCTTCCGAAACCACAGAATAATCATGACACGCTGCCATAAGTGCGAAGGCGTGGGACCGAGGAAACTGACTCCGTGAGGTCGCAATGAAGACCTAACTACAACACGGAGAAGCGAAAGGCCGGATGAGTAAGGTTCGAATCAACGATCTTGCCCGAGAACTGGAAGTCAAGAGTAAATCTATTCTGGATACGCTGCCGCTGGTCGGGGTGACCGAGAAGAAGACGCATTCCAGTTCTCTGGAGGAGCATGAAGCGGAGAAGGTGCGCGTGTACATCCGTTCCGCTGCGGAAGGTTCGTCCCCGGTGGGCAGATCCAGTTCTCGCGCGATTCGCGGCGAAGAAGAAATCAAAACGAAAATTGATCTGTCGCACATCTCGCGTCCGGGAGATGTGCTGAAGGCGATTACGCAGAAGAAGGAAGCGGTTGCCCCGCGTCCCGTGCCGCCGCCCGTGGCGCATGCACCCGTCGCGCACCCGCCAGAAGAAAAACCTGTAGTCGCGCCTCCGGTAAGCCGGCCAATGGTGGCGACTCCGCCCCCTCCAGCAGCACCGGTCACTGCGCAACCCGTCTCGCCAGTTGTCCAAGCAAGCCCGGTGGCCGCGCCGGTGCTGTCTTCGCCTGCGGCCGCGCCGCCGGTGCGTCCCGCGGCAACACCAGCCGTACCCGCTCCTCCTGCGCCAGTTCCTCCGGTGGTCGCGGCGAGCGCTCCGCCCGCAGTTCCGGTCGCGCCGAAGCCAGCTGCGCCGCAACCGCCGTCGCCCCGCATGATCGTTCCGCAGACCGGACCGCGGCCGGTGTACAAAGCGCCGATGCGGCCGGCCTCGCCACCATTGCAGGAGGGAGTTCCGATTGGCGGCGCGATGCGTCCCACGCCTGGACGTCCTGTGCCCGGCCAGCCAATTTTTCAACGGCGTCCGCCCGTGCCGGGTGGGGGTGCGCCGCGTCCGCTGCTTCGTCCGGGCGAGCGTCGCCCCATGCATCCCACGCGGCAAGCTCCTGCGGGAGCGCGTCCGCTCGGTGTAGGCCCAGCTCTTCCTCCTCCCGGCACAACCCGTCCCGGCAGCCGTCCGGGCGGCCCGGCCGGCGTCCCGGCCAGCGCTACGTTCCGCGCGGCGTGAAGGAAGGCCCGATGAAGGGCTATACGCCGCCGCCGCGCATGGTGGTGTCGAACGAGCCCCAGCCGATCACGCGCAGCATCACCATCACCGAAGGCATCAGCGTAAAGGATCTGGCGGAGAAGCTGGATATCCGCGCCAAAGATTTGATTTCGCGTCTGTTGTCGAAAGGCGTATTCGCCACCATCAACCAGACGCTCGATGCGGAACTGGCCAGCGAAATGGCGCGCTTCTTCGGTGCGGATACGAACGTGATCACCTTCGAAGAACAGACCGCGAAAGAAATCGATGCGGCCGCTGCCGAGGAAGAGTCCGCTCCCGAAACCGGGATTCGTCCGCCCGTAGTTACGATCATGGGCCACGTTGACCACGGCAAGACCACGCTGCTCGACTCCATTCGCTTGACGAACGTGGCGGAAGGCGAAGCCGGAGGAATCACGCAACACATCGGCGCCTACAAAGTTCGAATTACGGACAAGGAATCGCCGGCCTTTGGACGTGAAATTGTTTTCCTCGATACGCCCGGCCACGAGGCTTTCACGCGCATGCGGTCTCGTGGCGCAAAGGCAACCGACATCGTCGTGCTGGTCGTAGCCGCCGATGATGGCGTCATGCCGCAAACGCTGGAAGCCATCGACCACGCGCATGCCGCGGAAGTTCCCATCATTGTCGCGGTCAATAAAATCGATAAGCCGGATGCCTTGCCCGACCGCGTCAAGAAACAGCTGGCCGATCGCGGCCTGATGCCAGAAGAGTGGGGCGGCAAGACCGTGTTCGTCGACGTTTCAGCCAAGAAGAAAACCAATCTGAATCTGCTGATGGAAATGATCTGCCTGGTGGCCGACCTCGGCGAGTTGAAGGCCACGCCCGAGCGCGCGGCCACCGGCGTGGTGCTGGAAGCGAAGCTCGATCGCGGGCGCGGTCCGGTGGCCACCGTGCTGGTGCAGAACGGAACCCTGAATGCGGGCGACAATTTTGTAGTCGGCAATGTCTACGGCAAAGTGCGCGCCATGTTTGACGATCGCGGCGCTCAGTTGAAGACGGCTCCGCCTTCCACTCCGGTGGAAATTATCGGCATGGAATCGCTGCCGCAGGCCGGCGATCAGTTCGTTGTGGTGGCCGATCGCGACAAAGCCCGCGGCATTTCGGAATACCGCGAACAAAAATCCCGCGAAGCCGCGCTGGCCAAGAGCTCTCGCGTTTCGCTCGAGGGACTGGCGGAGCAGATCAAGGCCGCGGGCACCAAAGAACTGAACGTGATTCTCAAGGGCGACGTGCAGGGCTCGGTGGAAGTGATCACCGATCTGCTGACCAAGCTCTCGAACGACAAAGTTCGCTTGAAGCTGCTGCGGTCCGGCGTGGGTGCCATCACCGAAACCGATGTTCTGCTGGCCTCGGCATCGAACGCAATCATTATCGGGTTCAACGTGCGGCCCGAGCGCAAGGCGCAGGAAATTGCCGAGCAGGAGAAAGTCGATATCCGCCTGCACTCGATCATTTACGAACTGCAGGACGAGATCAAGCGCGCCATGAGCGGCTTGCTCGAGCCCACCTTCAAGGAACACTACCAGGGCCGCGCCGAAGTGCTGAATGTTTTCCGCATCCCCAAAGTTGGCACCGTGGCCGGTTGCAGGGTTAGCGATGGCCTGATCAAGCGCGACTCCGAAGTCCGCTTGCTGCGCGACAACGTCCAGGTGTTCAAGGGCAAGGTTGGATCGTTGCGGCGCTTTAAGGACGATGCCAAAGAAGTTACAAACGGCATGGAGTGCGGCATCTCGATCTCCAACTACGGCGATATCAAGATTGGCGACGTGATCGAAGCTTTCGCCACCGAGAGAATTGCCGCGGAAGTAATAGCCTAGAAGCAGGGGTTAGGGGCTAGGGATTAGGGGTCAGTGTTTTTCCCTGATCGCTATCCCCTAATCCCTGACCCCTGAATGATCGCCTTCCTCACCCTCGAACTTCACATCGAAGCGGCACAATCGCTCAAGGACAAACGTCAGGTGCTGCGCAGCCTGAAAGACCGGCTGCGCGCCAGTTTCAACGTTTCGGTCGCAGAAATCGAGGCCAGCGGCCTGTGGAATCGCGCGACGATTGGCGTGGTGGGCATTTCTGATTCGCGTGATTATCTCGATGGCTTGATGAAGAACGTGGAGCGGCAGGCCACCCGCATCGCCAACAACCACGGTGCGGAAATTGCCGACTCGTTCGTGGAATATTTTTGAGGCCGTCGTTGGTCGTTAGTCATTGGTCGTTCGTGCAAACGTCGTGAGTCGCGGACGGTTTTGCCAACGACTAACGGCCAACGACCAACGACGATTCATCCCGCCATCCCCTTGTTACCTCTGTACTTACACGACCGCTCCTTTGTGCGCGACAATAGCACTTCCAGGCCAACACCTGCGGTCGTTTTTCTGATATTCTCATTCGTTTTACTTCGAGGTGAATGGTGGAGAAGCGCGGGCTGAAATATCATCGCGGGCGGTTGGGCGAGGCCTTGCGCGAGGAGATCGAAACGCTGGTGGAAGGCGAACTGGCGGATCCGCGTATCGGACTGGTGGGCGTGACTGCTGTCCTTGTAGCCGACGATGGCCGATCGGCGCAGGTCCTGGTGGATGTAGATGGCGACGATCAGGAAGCGGAGCGAAGTCTGGAGGGCTTGCTCGCCGCCAAGGGATATATAAGGCATGAATTGGTGGAGCGCCTGCGGCTGCGGCGCGCGCCCGAATTATATTTCCGGCTGGACCGCTCGGAGCGCGAAAAGGCGCGGGTAGAAGAACTGTTGGCGCGGGCAAAAAAAAGAGCGAAGTCTCGCGCGCAATCGAGTGAGCAGAAGGCGTAGAAATCATGCTGCAGGATGTTCTCCATCAAATCGAGCGGCGCGACCGGTTCGTGCTTACTTCGCACGCCCGGCCCGATGGCGACGCCATCGGATCGGCGCTGGCCTGCTGCCAGGTTCTGCGTGCCATGGGGAAGCAAGCTGACGTCGTGCTGCACGATGGCGTCCCACGCATCTATCGCGCGCTGCCCTTCGCCAATCAGGTGCTGCAGGCCGATCGCGTTTCCGGAAATTACGAGGCGGCAATTATTTTGGAGTGCGATAGTATCCATCGCACGCGGCTGGAGGGACTGGAAGACCGTTTCCTGATCAGCATCGATCACCATGTCAGCGGGCGGCCGTTCGCGCACGTGAACTGGATCGATCCTGCTGCGGTAGCGACGGGAGAGATGGTGTTTCGGCTGGCGCGCGAGGCGGGAACACCCTTCTCTCCGGAGATTGCCACCTGCCTTTACACCGCGCTGATGACCGACACGGGATCGTTCATGTTTCAGGGAACGAACGAACATACGTTCGCTCTCGCCCGCGAACTGGTGCTGGCCGGCGCCGATCCTTCGCATTGCGCGCGCAGTATTTATTTTGCCCATTCCGTCGCCAAGATGAGGCTGCTCGGCGAAGCGTTGCGCAATCTCAACACCGAAGCCCACGTCGGCTGGACCTGGGTGACGCAGGAGCAAATGGAACGCTGGGGCGCGAAAGAAGAAGACTGCGAAGGCCTGGTGAACTATGTGCTCTCCATCGGAGAGATTGAAGCTGCGGCGTTCTTTCGCGAGCTTCCCGACGGGCGTTTTCGTGTGAGCCTGCGCAGCAAGGGCAAGCTGGATGTGGCGCAAGTGGCCGAGGGTTTTGGCGGCGGCGGCCATGCGTGCGCCAGCGGTTGCTCGCTGGATGGGCCGCTGGCCCACGCGGTCCGCGAGGTTCTGGAGATTCTGCGCCGCGGTCCTTCCGTACAATGAATCAACATCAAGGTTTCAAGGTCTCAAGGTTGCAATGTTTCAAGGGCGACCGGTCCGACGTAACCGCACGCGCAATCCTCACCTTGAAACCTTGAAACTTCTGAAACCTTGAAACCTTGAAACCTTGAAACCTTGTCTTTCGCCCCATGACGAATCGAACCCGCACCGACTCGTTGCTGCTCGCGGGCTTTTGCGCGTTCCTTTTTTTCTATGGCTTGGGACAATTCGGGCTGATCGGAGCCGACGAGCCGCGCTATGCGCAGGTGGCGCGCGAAATGCTGCAGCGTCGGGACTGGATCACGCCTGTCCTGGGCGGCCAGCCTTGGCTGGAAAAGCCGCCACTTTATTACTGGCAGGCCATGCTTGCTTACCGCATCTTCGGCGTCAGCGATTGGGCGGCGCGGCTGCCTTCGGCGCTCAATGCCACTCTCCTGGTGCTGGCGATCTACTTCTTTCTGCGCCGCTTCCGCCCCGGATTCGAACTCGACGGCGCGTTGATTGCGGCCTCTTGTGCGGGGATCGTGGGCTACGCTCATGCCGCATCCATGGACATGGCGCTGGACGCGGCATTCACCATTGCCATGCTCGCTTGGTGGGCCTGGCGCGAAAGCGGGGAAAAGCTCTACCTCGCGGCGTTTTATGGCTTCATGGCCTTTGGGATGTTGGCGAAAGGTCCGGTTGCTCCGTTTCTCGCCTTCGTCGTCATCGTCTTCTACGCGGCCGCCATTCGCGAACCGCGATTGGTTTTGAAGACGCTCTGGCTGCCGGGGATTTTCTTGTTCTGCACCATCGCTCTGCCGTGGTATTTCGCCGTGCAAGCGCGCAACCCGCAGTTCTTCCGTGAATTTATTGTCGAGCACAATCTACGCCGGTTCTCGAAGAATCTTTATCATCATACTCAGCCGTTTTGGTATTACCTGCCGGTGACGGCCTTGGCGCTGGTTCCATGGACGATTTTTACGGTCGCGGCTTGCGTTCAGTCGCTGCGAACATGGTGGGCCCAACGGAGATCGCCAGATGCGTCGCAAGCTGATCTCGAGTATCAACTCGGCATTTTCGCGTGCTGCTGGCTCGTCGTCCCTGTGCTATTTTTCTCGCTCTCGCAATCGAAACTTCCCGGCTATATTCTTCCCGCGATTCCAGCGGCCGCGCTGCTGTTAACGGATTACCTGCGGCAACACCTAACACAAAGCGAAGCCCGGCCGATCGCGACCTGGCTGGCAGCATTACACGCGTTGCTGGCGGCGGCTCCGATTGTTCCGGCCTTGCTGATTGCATACCTGGTCGCGCAGCACCGTCTTCCCGGAGGCCGGCCGATGCTGGTTGCCCTCGCCATCGCATTCATCCTCTGCGCCGGAATTGCGCTCACACTGGCGCGCAAGACTGGTCTGCGCTTGTTGCGCTTCGTCACTCTCGTTCCCGTTATCCTTACCGTGGGTGCGGTGTTGAGGCTCGGTTCCGCAGCACTGGACCAGGCGCTCTCGGCGCGTCCGTTGGCCCAGGAAATCGCTGCGATGGAGACTCATGCGCTGCCTCTTGCTGTCTACCACGTTCCCCGCGAACTGGAGTACGGCCTGACTTTTTATCGTAACCATTTAACCTTCAACTACGACTGGGGCAGCGCCCCATCGGAAGAGCACTTACTGGTGGCGCCGGAGAATTCGCAGGCGGAACTTGCGATGCTGGTAGCGGGCCGCCGCGTCTCATATCTCGGCCATTATGCCGCACAGCACGTGGACTACTACTGGGTTGCCGCGGCCGGCGCAACTTCCACTCACTAAGCCATTGCGGTAAGATCGCTGTTGCCGCACTGTGTTCCGTCCGTTTGCCTCGCGCCGTCGAACCCACTAAACTCGGAGTTCTGCCACCGAACGAACGCAGCCGGAATTCCGGGCTGACTTTGCAGGAGCCCCGTGGAGATTCTCGACCTCAGACATTTTTCCTCCGTGGATCTGCGACCGCTGCTCGAAGACGAAGCTCGAGTCTGGGCGAACCTGCTCTCGTGGGACTACAGCGGATCGGCGGAGATGATCCTGCGCTATGTGGACGCAAAAATTCTTCCCGGCTATGCTGCCATCGAACGCGGCCGCATTTTCGGCTACACCTTTTTTGTGTATGAAGGCAACAAGGGAGTGGTCGGCGATTTGTTCGTGGCCAACGGCACCCGTCTTCCTAATGCTCGCGAGGTGGAACTCAAGCTGCTGACGCATGTGATCGAGACGCTGCAGCAATCGCCCGGAATTCACCGGGTCGAAGCCCAGTTGCTGGCGCACGAGGCGGGAAGCGTTGCCCGGCCCTTTCTGGATCAGGGATTCTCGCGCCATCCCCGGCTATTCATGGTTTTGCAGTTGGGCGCGATCTCGCCGGTGACTCCAGCTACGCATCGAGACGTGGAAATCCGCCGTTGGACCGAGACGGACTACCAGCCGGCGGCCGCCGTGATTACCGCGGCGTATCGCGGCCACGTCGACGCCCAGATCAATGACCAGTACCACACGCTGGGCGGTTCGTTGCGCTTCCTGAATAATATTGTGCGCTTTCCGGGATGCGGCTTGTTCGACGCGGAATCGTCGTTCGCCGCCGTGGATCGCAAAGCGAAACATTTAATTGGACTGATTCTCTGCTCCTCCGTTCGCGGCGACGTCGGCCACGTCACCCAGGTGTGTGTCCTCCCCGAATATCGTTCCCACGGTATCGGCGAATCGCTTCTGGCCGCGAGCATGGGCAGTCTTCGCAAGCGCGGCTTTTCCATGCTCTCGCTGACCGTAACCGAGGCCAACGCCCGCGCCGTCGCTCTCTACCACCGCCTGAATTTTGAGTCGAAGCGAGTGTTCGATGCTTTCGTGTGGGAGGGGTGAAGCAGCTGTCAGCTCTCAGCTATCAGCCGTCAGCTATCAGCTAAACCCAACTACGAAACGTTCTAGGATGGAAACTCGCCTGCGGCGCGGTTGCTGAGAGCTGAAAGCTGAGAGCTGAGAGCTATCTCCGCACCAGCCACATCGCCCATCCCGCTGCCAGGGCCCCGCCCAGGAACATCACGAAACAATACAGGCCGTAGCGGATCATATCGCGGGCAGTCTCGCGGTGCGTGATGCCGAAGACGATCGACGCAAAAAGCGCGAACACAAACGCCGCACTGAAGTGAGTGAGCTGGACGGTCATGATTTCCCCACGGAGCGGGAACTTCCAGCCGAGAGCTGAGAGCCGATAGCTGAAAGCTGGCTCATTGTTTTTTCCCGATGGCGATGTGATAGGCGTCCGCAATCGCGATGAAATTCAGCAGGCCAGCCACGATCATAAACTTCGTTCCGTAATCCGCAATGGCAAAAGCAATCGCGCCCTGGCCTCCATTCATGGCAAGCGTCGTAATATACATTCCACCGGCGCCCAGGTCGCCGATGAATCCAAGAATATCGAGGATGTCGCCGCCGTTGGCCTTGTAGATGTGGCCCTGCATCATCAGGCCGAGCACGAACAGAGTTCCGATGGAGACCAGCAGGAGCACGCCTCGAATCCAGCGCCGCTGGATCAGGTGGCCCGCGCCTGGAATGAGCCAGCCCACGGCTGGCGCGATCACTGGCATCATGCTGGCGGGCTGCGCCGGTTCAACCGCTTTTGTCTTGGCTGTCGTGGAATTTGCCATCAGATGGTTACGATCTCGCGTTGAATGTTGCCGGTGACTTCCGCCGACTTCGGCCGCACCAGCATGTTCACTTCGCTGCGTACTCCGAATTCCGGCAGATAAATGCCGGGTTCGATCGAAAAGCAGGAGTTGGGAAGAAGCTGGCGCTCGTCGTGGATCTCCAGATCGTCCATGTTGGCTCCGTTGGAATGCACGTCGGTGCCGATGGAATGTCCCGTGCGGTGAATAAAATAATCGCCGTAGCCTTTCTGCTTGATGTGATTGCGGGTGGCGCGATCCACTTCCCATCCGGCAATCCGGCGGCCGGCGGCGATTGCGTCGGTCACGGTCTTCACTCCGGCGTCGCGGGCGTCACGCACAATCTCGAAAACCTCGCGCATGTGGCCGGACGGCGCCGCGCCGACAAAGCCCATCCAGGTGATGTCGTAGTAAACGGCGCCCGGAATATCTTTTTTTCCCCACACGTCGAGCAACACCAGATCGCCCTCGCGAATGGGCGCCGGATGATCGGCGCGCGGTTCGTAGTGCGGGTTGCCGGCGTTGGCGTTGACGGCCACAATCGGCGGATCGTCCGTCAGCAGATTCTCGCGGCGAAACGCTTCCATGAACCAGTTTTGGATTTCATGCTCGGTGGTTCCACCGTTGCGCACCCGCTTGCCGATTTCCTGGAAGGCTGCGGCCACGATTGCATCCACGCTGTCGCGCGCCGCAAAGTGCGTCTTGATCTGCTCTTCGCTCCACGTGGCTTCGAACTGCGCCACCAGGTCCGCCGAACTGACTACATTCTTTCCCAAGCCGCGCAATAGCTCTACCGTCCCCGCATCGACCAAAGAAATGGTGAAGACAATATTATTGGGCGAATACTGCATGGCGATGTCGCGGTAGGGAGCGAGCATCGCCTTCAGGCTGTCGAACAACTCCTGCCATCCGGCATACTGGCGCTTGCTGCCCGGCAGGGAATCGAGGTGTCCGGCTTCGATCTTATGCACCAGTTTTACGGGCCCGCCCTGTGCCGGTATCAGGTAAAACCATCGCCGCGTGACCATCAGACTCGCGGGCAAGCCCAATACTCGATAGGCGATGGGATCGCGATGATGGTGGTCGTAAAACAGCCACGCGTCGATGTTGCGTTCGCGCAGCGCAGATTGGATGGCAGCCAGATCCATGGGCAAACCTTTATTGTAAACAATGGGAGGGATTTGGGCGAATCGGAATCACTCAGGTGGCAAGGATCTGTTTCCTCGCAGCTGGGGTAAGCGTCTCGCAAGCCGTCCGCAGCACCAGTCGCGGCGCACGCGCCCGAATCTTCATCAGATATGGAACCGTCCGCTTGGCATCGAACTTCGCAGTCTCGCGCAGCAGCCAGCCTAATCCCTTTTGCACCATGTCATCTTCGTCCGTGAGAAGGGAATCGGAAAGTTGCTTGATCTCCGGGAAGAACATCTTCGCGCGCGTTCCGCGAATCAGCGCCACACAGGACGCTCTACGATGCCAGCGGCTCGGCGACTTTGCCCAGAGGAAAACTGTTTTTGCGCGCGCAGGCTTCGACGCGACCATGGGAGCAATCAGGTCATGCACCAGCCCATCGTGATCCGCCCAACTGCTGATGCGGTCCAGCCAGGACTCAAACAGCTTGAACTGACTGTCGCCAAACTCGCCATCAAGTTTCTCCAGCAAGAACACGGCAAAAGCCTTTTCTTCCAAAACCGGCCCAGAGAAAAGTTGATCGGCAACGTCAACCAGGAAATCGAGCCCGTGCTCGTTCCGCACTTCCCGCCGAAAAAGCACAGCGGCGCGGCGCAAGTCCGCCGTATACCAGCCGTGCGACTTGATTTCATCCTTGAAGAACCACTGCACGCCCGCGGCATGTTCGGCGGAGCCGCCGTCTTTCAGCGCGCACCGAATCTGGTCAGCGATCTCTGCCGCCGTCGTCTTCGCTTGCGCTGCCGAAGATCGCGCCGCCCTCGCCGGCCCCGATGAAGATCGATTTGTCGAACGCTTGGGCATGGCGTTACGTTATTTCGCCGCAGGGGTAACAACTCTGAAATATCTGTCATACACCCAGAGCAGGGCTGTAGTAACCACGCCGACGGCGGCCACCGTCCACCAGATGTGCTCCGGTTGGTGCGTGACCTCTCCGAAGTGATGCATAAGCGTCCCGCCGAACCATCCGCCGATCAGCGACCCAATTCCGATGGGCAAAAACGCAAAGCCCATGTAAGTGCCCTGTTGCCCCGGAGGCGCCAGCAGCGCGATGTATTCGTAATATCGCGGCTGTTGGATGATTTCGCCCAGTGCGAGGATAAATATCGAGAGCACCGCTCCCCAGATCGTCGGCCGGAGGACAAGGATCAACCAGGAAACCGAGGTGATCAGAGTCCCCAGAATGACAGCTTGAAATGCCGGAATCCTGCGCGTCAGGTAATTGATTGCGAGGGTGAGGCAGATCACAGTCAGCCCGTCGGTGACCAGAATGATCTCGACGTCAGCATGGGGATTGATGTAGCCGTGAATGTATCCGGGCAAACTGATGTACTGCTGCCAGAATACGACCCAGTAACCGGTGAAGATCAAAAGGAACCACATAAACCGGCTGACGCCGGCCAGCACCAGCGCGAGCAATCCCACCCAAATCCACCAGGGTACGTTGAACCGGGGATAAATCAACACCGCGACGCGCAGCAGTATGGCGATTATCAGGACCGGCAGAACCAGCCGGTAGTTGCCCACGACCACGCAGAAATTTCGCGCGACCGTGGCAATCGAAGGCGGAGGCGCGTCTCCGGCCTTGCGCGGCTCGCGGAAGAAGAACAGGACCACAAAAAACATCGCGAACACGCTGAGCGCCGCAACCCGGTAAACACTCTCGACGCCCAGGTGCCGGTGCGCCCAGGACGCGTAGTAAGGCCCGGCCGCGCCGCCGATGTTGACCATCGTGTAGTAAATCGAATAGCCGATGGAGCGGACGTTTTCTTTGGAAGCGCGCGCCGTGGTGCCAACCACGCAAGGCTTCACCAGCGCGATGCCGAGTGCGGGCAGGATGAGAATGCAGCCGACAAATAATTCCAGCGGCACTGCGTTGCGCACCGGCGCCAGCCACGGCGCACCGATCGAGCCAATCAGAAAATACGCGGCGGCCAAAATAAGATACGCCATCGAGAGAGCGCGGCGAAACCCCAGCCGGTCGGCGGCGGCTCCGCCAAAGATGGCGAGAAACCATACCATCCCGCCGAATATTCCCGTCAGCGTTCCCGTCTGTTCCACGGAGAAATTCAGCTTCTCCTGCAGGTACAGGGCAAGTGAAGCGAAAGCCCCGTAGTAGGAAAGGCGCTCGAATATCTCGCTGAGATTGGCGATCCAGAATAGCTGTTCGAACCCGGTGCGAATCTCCTGCAGTCGTTCGGAAAAGCTCAAGAGTTCCCCCTGATGACTCGATTCCCTTAGCGCTGGCGTGGCAAACGCCTAGACGGAGCTACAGGCTAATTCGTCTGCGTACTTCGTCGGTCGAAAGTCCGGCCACACGAATCACTTTTGCGCGGCTGCTCTGGCCGGAGGCAATGGTAACGGAAGATCGCGGCAGCTTCAAAAGTTTTGCGAAGAATTCGACGCAAGCCTCGTTGGCACGGCCATCGATGGGCGGCGCGGTGAGCGAAACTTTGAGCGCATCGCCGAGTTCGCCGGTAATCGCGTTCTTCTTCGCGCGGGGATGAACCTTGATAGCAAACGTCACTCCGCCGCTCCCCTCCTGAATCGGAATCAAGCGCTGCTCCCTAACGAGAATGCGGTCTCGGCCTGGCGAAGGGTGGTTAAGCCTTTGCTCGCTCCCCAAATATCGCCGTACCCACGCGCACGCAAGTCGATCCCTCTTCAATCGCCACTTCGAAATCGTGGGACATGCCTATGGAAAGCTGGTCCATCACAATGCCAGGCAGCCTGCGAGCGGCAATCGTGTCGCGCAACTCGCGCAGCCTGCGGAAGTAGGGCCGTGCACCTTCGGGATCGTCGGTAAACGGAGGCACGGTCATCAGTCCGCGGAACACCAGCGCTTCCAGCCGAGGCGCAGCCATAAGCAATTCTTCGAGTGTAGGCGAGTCCGGCGCCACGCCGCTCTTGGCCGCTTCACCACCCACATTGATTTCGACCAGCACATCCAGTTTTCTGCCGAGCGAGCGGGCTGCCGCGTCCAACTTCTCCGCCAGCTTCAGCGAATCCACCGAATCCACGGCGCGAAACAGTTCGGCGGTCTTCGCAGCTTTGTTGGTCTGCAGATGTCCGATCATGTGCCACTCGGCTGCGCGCAAATCCGCGAGCGCGCCGGCCTTGCCGGAAAACTCCTGCACCCGATTCTCGCCAAACAGCCGCTGTCCCGCCTCATACGCCTCGCGAATGCGCTCCGCCGGCTGCGTCTTGCTCACGGCCATCAGCGCAATGTCATCGGGATTGCGTCTGGCCCGTCGAGCCGCCGCAACCACGCGCTCGCACACCGCAGCAACATTTTCAGAGATTGACATACTAAGGCGAAGAAGAATGCAGAAGTAAGAAGTCAGAATGCAGAAGTTCGAATCGCATCAACATAAGATCGAGCGCCACTTCAGCATTCTAACTTCTCACTTCTGCATTCCCTCTTCTACATGATCGCCGTCGGTGGCGCCGGTTCATCCGGACTTCCTGCATTAGCCAGCGGCACCCGTATCATAACGATGACTATGGCGATGAGCGCTATCAAGGAGACCCAGAACGGAGGGATCCACTTGAAAAGCGTCACATCGTGGCCAGTTCCAACCAGCCCCGCAATGACCAATCCACAAAGGGCTTCGCCGGCGATTAGGCCAGACGCAGTCAGCACGCCCGTATTATCGACACGCGCCTTCTGGGCACTATTAAGCTGGGACCGTCGGCTCTTGGAGAAAACAAAGTTAAGCACCAGCCTAAGAATTTTGTAGATACGCTGCAGGGGTTCCGGCAAATGAGGGATCTCTACCTCGTGGCCATCGCGCAGCTTATCGGTGATCCAGCGGATCACGCCGCCCAAAAAGATCGCAAACGTAGTCCCCAGCGGCAAGTACATCCCCACCGCAAACAGCATCACGCTCTTCACTTCGATCATGATCATGGCAAAGCCCAGCAGGATCCCCACCACCACCAACGGCCACGCCATGTCGCCGCCCACAATGCCCTTGGAGAGCATGGCCATCAGTCCCGCCTGCGGAGCCGGCAGCGCCGCGCTGCCGAAGTGGTATGCCCTGTCGAGCACCGCCAAAGGAAAGAACAGCACCAGCGACGCCACCACAATTCCGAATAGGTCGCCAATCTCCATTTTCGATGGCGTGCCGCCCAAAATGTATCCGACCTTTAAATCCTGCAGCATCTCACCTGCCACCGCGGACGACACGCAGACCACCGCCGCCACTCCCAACACAGCCGCCACTCCTCCGCTTCCCGATACTCCCAGCGCCACCATCAGCAGCGCGGCAATCACCAGCGTGCACAGCGTGAGCCCCGACACGGGATTATTGGACGAGCCGATCAGGCCCACCAGATTTCCAGAAACCGCGGCGAAGAAGAATCCCAGAACGATCATCACCAATGCGGCCACCACCGCCGCAGTGATGACCTGCGAACTCGTTAGATTTCCCGCGCCGCCAATGAAGTAGTAGTAAAGCGCAATCATGGCGATGAACACGATACCTACGCCGGCAAAAATCGCTTTCGACGGAAGATCGCGATCCGTCCGATTCGTGGCCTCATGCGCCGCTGCCGATTTCTTCAGGTCCGAGACCGCGCGCGCCATGCCCGCGCCCAATTGCTTCCGCATTTTGAACAACGTGTAGGAGGCTCCCACCAGCATTCCGCCAACCGCAATCGGCCGCACGATCGAGTAATAAATTGCTCCCGCCAGCAGCGGCCACGCCAGCGTATGTCCCGCAGGCTGCGCCGCCTGAATGTAAGGGCCAATGGTGAAAGTTAGAAGCGGAACCAGCAGGCCCCAGGCCAGCACGCCTCCGGCAAAATTCAGCGCCGCCAGCCGCGGACCAATGATGTAGCCCACACCCAGATACGCCGGGCTAATATCGGGTGCAGTCAGCAGCGTCGCGCCTCCGGTGATCGTGGTCGCCACGTTGGGATTCGTACCCGTGCGCAGCAGCAGCTTCTTGCCCAGCGCACTGATCGTCACCGGAAACGTATTGTTTGCCGAGAAAACATTCACCGCGCCAAGCAGGTACATGAGTCCGCCAAAGCCCATGTTGGCAAATAGAATCTTGGCCGCCTTGGCGCCCTGCTGCCCCGCCTTGTGAATCTCGGAGGCGGCCACCGATTCCGGGTAGGGAAGGTCCGGATCTTCCACCATCACGCGCCGCAGCAGCGTGACAAAAAGAATTCCCAACGTACCCCCGATCACCATCAGCGCCACCGAGTTCCAATATTTCTCCCGGGTCAGCCCCGGCCACAGTCCCGCCATCACAAATGCCGGGATCGTGAACACGGCCCCGGCTGCCACCGATTCGCCAATCGAGCCCACAGTTCGAGCGATGTTCTCTTCCAGCAGCGAGCCTTTCATCAGCCGCAGCAGCGCCATGCCGATCACCGCCGCGGGATACGTCGCCGCAATCGTCATCCCGGCCTTCAACCCTAAATACGCATTGGCCGACCCGAGAATCGCCGTCATCACCAAACCAATCAGCAATGCGCGGAACGTGAACTCCTTCATTTCCATGGTTTCGGGAACGTAGGGAACGTGCTTCTTCCGGACCGGCGGAGCGGCTGTGCTCATGGGCGAATTCCTCGCAAAATGGGATGAGTCCCGATACGCTAACTTTATATGCAAAACACGGGAACGGCGCACGTTAGCACGCGGGCAGGTTGCTTTACAAGTGCGGCCCGCGTTCCGGAATGGTGCTACCCGCAGAAACTCTGGCTGGTGCATCTTCCCCGCTTAGGGTAAAATACCGCGAATAGGCCGTTTGCCCCTTCGTAGTTCATGATTCTGAGGTGTACTGTGGCAAATCACTCCCCTGACCAGCTCTGGTTCCAGCGGTACTTTGAATTTCACTGCGACGATTGCGGCAGTAACACGGGCTTCCGTTCGCGGCGCCGCACGTTTTTTGAACGTTACCTCCTTCCCATTTTCCTTCTGCAGCCAGTGCGTTGCGCGGAATGTTTCCGGAGGGACTATCGATTGATCTTTATGCCGGTACGCAAGCGGTTGTCGGAGGCGATCGGAAAGCCGTCGGCCTCCGCAGGTCCGCCGGGTCACAGCCGTAATGTTGCCTAGGAGTTCGAACGCCGTTATACTGGCTTACAAGCGGGCAACGCGGAAGCGCCCCATTTTTTGCGGGCATCACGGAGGCCGTCTTCAGCAGTAGTGGGGACCGAATTCGGGCTATCCAGGCCAAAGCCGCAATGGCAGGGCCTTCTATTGCTCCGGCGGCCGGTCGGTCCTGGTTCAGCCGAACCTGGTTCAGCCGAACCTGGTTCAGCCGAATCTGGTTCAGCCGAGTTTGGTTCAGCCGAGCTCCCGTTCAGGTTGCCGAGAGTCTTTTCGCGGTCTTGTTTCCTTCCGATTGCCGCATCTGCGGCGATCCTTTGGTGAATATTTCCCGTCTCCCGGTCTGCCGGCAGTGCCTGGCCGCCATGCGTCCCATCGCGGGCGGACTCTGCGCCGTTTGTGGCGAGCGCCTGTTTTCTTCGTACGCGCTGTCCGCTTCTGACGGCCCGCCCCGCTGCGGTTTGTGCCGGCGCATTGAACCGCCCTTCGTGCGCGCCGTGGCTTATGGCAGCTATGAGGGCGGGCTGCGCGAATTGATTCACCTGCTGAAGTACACCGGGGTGCATCCCGCGGCGAATGTTTTGGGGCGCATGCTGGCCGAGGCGATCGCGGAACTCGAACCCGAATTGCGGGCTGAATCCATCGCCGTAGTCCCTGTGCCGCTGCACCGCGGCAAACTTCGCCAGCGCGAGTTCAATCATGCGGAGCGTATTGCGCGAGCCGCGATCAAGCTGAACCCAGCCTCCGGTCGTCTGCGTTTGTGCCCACGAATGCTCGAGAGGAAGCGGGAAACGCCATCGCAAACCGGCCTTACCCGCCACCAGCGCCGCGAGAACGTTCGGGGTGCGTTCGGAGTGGCGCAGCCCGAAGCCGTGAAGGGCCGTGACGTGCTGCTGGTGGATGACGTTTATACCACGGGCGCGACGGTCTCCGAGTGCGCGCGGGTTCTGCGCCGCGCCGGTGCCACCAAAGTTTGGGTCGCCACCGTCGCGCGCACACTGAAGGCTTCCGGGCAATATATGAACATTCAATTGTCCGGCGATGCGGAGATAGAAGTTTCTGCCGCACAGGAAATTCCGCTGGCTCGTGCGGCGGGCAGCTAAGTTAACGCATGAGTGAACATAGGCGATGCGCGGATCGGCTGCGGTATCCTAATGTATAGAAGTAAGTACCGACCCATAAGTACCGAACATTAGGCTGCGAGCAAGAGCGCACACGCGGTTCGAGGAGTTGAGCAGAGCACATGTCAGCAAGAATCGAAGCCGATGGGGGACACGCTGGCCGCCACGCCGCCAACCTGTTCGCCGGAGCGGCGGTGCATCGCGACGGCAACGGGCACGCGCTGCACGCGCCCGTGCTCGTTCTCAACGCCTCCTATGAGCCCATCAATGTGTGTGCCGCGCGCCGCGCCCTGGTCCTGGTGCTCAAGGGCGTGGCCATGACCGAAGAAGAGAACGGACACTTCCTGCACGCGGCGCGCATCGCCATGCGCGTGCCCTCGGTCATTCGTCTGCTGGAGTACCGCCGCATCCCCCACCAGAGCCGCGCTTTGTCGCGCAAAAACATTTTGCTGCGCGACCGCAACACCTGCCAGTATTGCGCCACCGTGCTGCCTTCCAGCGAGTTGACCCTGGACCACGTAATTCCCCGCTCCCGCGGAGGCTCCTCCACCTGGGAAAACCTGGTCGCCTGCTGCCACGGCTGCAATCGCCGCAAGGGCAATCAATTCCCCCCCGAAGCCGGCATGAAGCTGATGCGCGAGCCCCGCGCCTTCAACCTCCACACCAGCCGCCACATCATGCGATTGATGGGAAGGTCGGACGATAAGTGGAGGAAGTATCTGTTCTATTAAGCTTTCAGCTATCAGCCGCCAGCTCTCAGCTAAAGCTCACACCGGAAAACATTCTCTGCAGATCGAGCTCACACTCACATTATCATCCCGAGCGGAGCGAGGGATCTCGGTCTTGGCTGATAGCTGATGGCTGACAGCTACTTCTGCGGCGCCTGCGGATTCGGTGCCGCATCCGGCTTCTTCTGGTCTGGGCCTGGACTCTGATCCGGAGGCGTCTTCTGATCCTTCCGATCCGCCTTCGGAATCTCCTTGCCCTGGTACAGAATCCTCACATTCGATCCAAACCGCTTATAGTCTTCGTACTTCACGATCTCTCGGATGTGAATGTCGCCCGTGTTGAACTGCAGCGTATCGTCGGCGCGGGTGTAGACGGGGAACCAGTACTGGTTATCGATCTGCTGGCGCCAAGTGGTGAACTTCGGGTAAAGGTGCTCTGTCTTACCGTTCCTCTTCGTATCCTTAATCTCCGGCACCGCCTGCCCATAGGTCTTCACGATCTGGAAATCCTGATCGTCCACCCATATACGCCCTTGGAAGTAGCGCTTCTTCCCTACGATCTGCTTGGGAGCGATGTCGAAAACATAGCAGTGCAACTGGTCTTCGGCCTGCTGCCCCACGTACAGAATGTTGTATTCCGGAACTTCTTCGGTGGTCAGCACGAAGGGCAGGCGGTTGCGAAAATCCTGAACGTCGCCTTCGTCGAGCGACAGCCCGCCTTGTTCCAGCGAAGACTGAGGCGCAAACACCACGTTTTCGATGCGCTTGCCCTTATCGTCGTAAAGCACATCGAACACTTCGTGATATTCCCCGGTGACCGTATCTCCGTCGCGAGTCTGAACCTTGATGTCCTGCCGGTAGGTGTAGCGGTCGCGGGCTTCCTTGAATAACTTCTCGCGCGCGGCAAAGTGCGCGATGATTTCCTCGGGCGTGACGCCTTTCGGCGCCGTGCTTTCGAGAGGTCCTTCCTGCGCGGCGGCTGGTAAGGCAAGGGAAACGCATACAACCAGGGCAGCAAAAAACAGAACCATGCGGCGCAACCGATTCATAAGTCTATTTTATCGAATAAATGCCCGATAGAAGCGAGGATGCGTAACCCGGCTTTGCCCAAAAAGGTGGTTCTAATGCCTGATTTTTGGGCAGATTCCCGATTTTTTGGGCAACGGAGCAAGGATGCTGAGTCCGAAGCCGTGCGTGCCAGAATAACATAGAGTGTAGATTGCTCACCTCACCCAGAGATACTCTCTGTTCAGATGTCGTATTCTGCTATTGAACCTGCGCTTGTCATCATCAATTACTTTTTTGAGAAGCCAACCACCATCAATTCCCGCCTGCTTGACCGCCATTTGTTGACTGCGACCCTTTTTTAGGTGTTTTTCATAGAGCGGCATTAAGGGCGTCTTTTCCCATTGGTAATTATCGCCGCCCATGAGTTCTCTCAATGAGAACCAATCACCGCAACGATTCTTGCACCAACAATAAACAGCCCCTTGCAAGAAGTCCAAGATGCGTTGCCGTTGTTTGAGTTCCAGACCCCGAACGTTTTTAATTTGAGACCGTCGAGTGAGTGCCATGGGGAGGATTGTAGCGAACCCGCATGGTCAGCGCAATCCGCTTATAAACGAGCGTGCAAGTTTCCGGGGATTTTTTGGGCAGACCGAAGACTTTTGGGCAGGAGCGGGTTATTGGGCAAAGCGGCGTAACCCAGCCGAATTCCTGCCCCACAGCTCACAGCGGCTAAACGTCCACCGCGGCGACCCGCCCCCGCCCCCCTCCGCTCAGTGAGGCCGGGGGCAGGGCGCTGCAGTTCTGCCGGTAACTTGGATGCCATATCGATAAGAACGGGTTGCTGCGCGGAAAAACGGCGCCGCACACCGGAAGCCGGCTATGCAATCAACGCAATCAGTGATATCATTGATTGCATGGCTAGTATTACCATCCGCAAACTCCCCGAGAACACCAAGCGCCGGCTTCGCATCCGCGCCGCCCGCAACGGCCGCTCCATGGAACAAGAGGCCCGCGATCTGCTCGAAGCTGGATTGGCGCGCGCAGATTCCGAGCCGGAGAATCTCGGCGAGGCCATTCGCCGCATATTTGCTCCCTTGGGCGGAGTCAACCTGAAAATTCCTCCCCGTCGCGGCAGGATCCGCGAGATCAGTTTCAAGTGATCTCCGGAATCACCATTCTCGACACGAATGTCATCTCCGAACCGATGCAGCCTTCGCCTTCGGCGTCCGTGCTGACCTGGTGGTCGCAGCAGCAGCCTGGCGCGCTGTTCATTACAACTGTGACGGTCGCGGAGATTTTGTACGGAATCGAACTGTTGCCGCACGGAAAACGCCGGGCTGCGCTGCTTGCGGGTGCCGAACGAATGTTCGGCAAGGTCCTTGCCGGGCGTATTCTGCCCTTTGACGAAGACGCCGCGCGAGCGTTCCCAGAGATCGCCATCCGGCGTCGCGCGCAAGGTAGACCGATCGCGGACCTCGACGCGCAGATCGCCGCCATCGCCCGCTCCCGCGATGCCATCCTGGCCACGCGCAATACGCCCGACTTCGAAGGCTGCGGCATCCGCCTGGTGAATCCCTGGCAGGGTTGAGCACCCTAAACCCGCAGCGTCATCGTGAGCACAGCCGTTTCTCAGGCGGAGTAAGGATCTCCCGCCCATCGCTGCCGAAGTCTTCGCTCTGGAAGCTGACCGCTGCCCCCTGTTACACTCATCCGTTTGCCGAGGAGATTCCGTCATGCGCCGTTTCCTTCCCATCCTTCTCGCTCTCATCGCGTTCACAATTCCCGCCTTCGCCCAGGCCAGGCATCCCTTCACCTTCGAAGACATGATGAAGCTCAAGCGCGTCGGCGAGCCGGAAGTCTCGCCCGACGGCAAGTGGGTGATCTTCAGTGTGGTCAACGTGAATCTCGAGGCCAACACGAAGACGCCGCACATCTGGATTGTGCCGGCGGCCGGAGGTCAGGAGCGCGAGATTATTGGCGATCAGGATGCCGACCGGCCGCGCTGGGCGCCGGATGGGAAGCGGTTTGCGTTTATTTCTACGAAGGAAGGCGGCTCGCAGGTTTGGATTGCTGATTTCGATCGAACGGCAGGTGGAGTGACTTCCGTCCACAAGCTGACTTCGATTGCCACCGAGGCCGGCGGCGAGCTCTGGTCTCCCGATGGCAAGCATATTCTCCTCACATCAGACGTGTATCCAGAGTGCGACGGTGAGCCGACTGCCGAACACGGCTGCAACGAGAAGAAGTTGGACGAGCGGGAGAAGTCAAAAGTCAAGGCGCTCATCTTCGACCGCCTGCTCTATCGCCATTGGAACGCCTACAAGGAAGGCAAGCGCAGCCATATTTTTGTGGTTGAGGTTCCCAGAGGCAATGCCGACGTAACCATTACCACGCACATTCTTGAACTTCCGCGCGACCTCACCCCCGGCGACTACGACGCCCCCGTCTTCTCGCTCGGCGGGCAGGACAACTACGCCTTCTCGCCCGACGGCCAGGAGATTTGCTACACCTCGAACCACGACAAGAATCCGGCCGCTTCCACCAACAACGATCTCTGGATCGTCCCGGTCAGTGTGGGGACGGGCGACTCGCCCGTCCAAGCCAGGAACATTACCGCCGACAATCCCGCCAGCGACTCGACGCCGCTCTATTCGCCCGATGGCCGCTACATCGCCTACCGCGCCCAGCAGAGGCCGGGATACGAGAGCGACCGCTTCCGGCTGATGCTGTACGACCGCAAGAGGGGCGAGAAGAGGAATCTGACGGAAAGTTTGGACGCTTGGGTGGGAAGCTTCACATGGGCCTGGCACAAGCTTGGCAGCGTCACGGCCCTCGATGGGCTTTACTTCTCCGCGGAGCGGGAAGGGCAATCCTCTATCTACATGGTCGGAACAGCCGGATATGGCCAGACCGCTCCCGGCGTACCGATCGTAGGACCCGGACTCGGTGCCTCCGTAAAGCTTTCGAACGCTACGACGGCGACCATGAGCTTTTTCCCAGGTTCGTGGGGCTACGCAGACGATCTGGCGCTTACTCCAGACGGCAAACTGTTCTTTACCTGCATGTCACTGTATTTTCCGACTGAGATTTACGAGGCGACTCCTTTCACGGACAACAATGAGCAACATTTCGCAACTCACCTTAACCAAGCGGAACTCGCACAAGTCGCCATGTCTCCGCTCGAGGCCTTCTGGTTCGCCGGCGCGCACGGCGACAAAGTCGAAGGCTTCATGGTCAAACCGCCGAACTTCGATGCCAACAAGAAATATCCCGTAAAGTTCCTCATCCACGGCGGACCGCAGGGCGCCTGGGGAGACGACTGGAGCTACCGCTGGAATCCCGAACTCTTCGCCGCTAACGGATACGTGGTCATCATGATCAACTTCCACGGCTCGACCGGCTACGGGCAGAAGTTCATTGATGCCATCAACGGCGACTGGGGCGGCGCTCCGTATGAAGACTTGATGAAAGGCCTCGACTATGCCGAGGCGCATTACAGTTTTATTGATAAAGACCGGGAGTGCGCGCTGGGCGCCAGCTACGGCGGATACATGGCCAACTGGATTCTCGGCCACACCGGCCGCTTCAAGTGCATCGTGTCGCACGACGGCTTGTTCAACGCCGAATCTGCCTGGGGAACAACCGAAGAACTCTGGTACCCCGACTGGGAGTTCAAAGGCACTCCGTACGACAATCGCGAGCTATATCGCAAGTGGTCGCCGCACCAGTACGCAACGAATTTCAAGACGCCGACGCTGGTCATCCACGGTCAGCGCGACTACCGCTTCGATGTGAGCGAAGGCTTCCAGCTTTTCACCACGCTGCAGATGGAAGGCGTGTCGTCAAAGATGCTGTATTTCCCCGACGAAGGCCACTGGGTGCTGAAGCCGCAAAACTCGCAGCTCTGGTACAAAACCGTGAACGACTGGGTGGATCAATGGACGAAGAAGTGAGACTCGGCATCCGGCTTCCGGCGCTCGGCCTCCGGCACGGCTCATATGGGGACAGCCGCCCTCAGTCTGTCCGCCGAGCGAAACGTGGCCAGGCTCGTGTGGCGCGGACACTCCCTTCGACTTCGCTCAGGGCAGGCTCTGTCCGCGAGCTGCCGGAACCGCAAGACAGACTAGCCAAGCCGCCCATCCGCTCTCAGCGATCATCAGAACGTAGTTGCCATACCGGTGCTCTCGGCGCGGGAGCACCTCCATGCCACGGGCCACGCGTGGGTGCGGCAGTGCTCCCGCTGCTACTTTGAGGGAAACTTTCCATCACGTCCTGCAGCGCAGCGGACGTTCCGGCCGAAACCTGGATCTCAACCTCCAGCGGCCCAGTGAAGGATCCCACCGATGGCATGAAACTAGCCAGGCCGTTGGCATCGCTAGTCACGCTGCTCTGGCTTGCACTCAAGATGACGAGCATTCCCGTTTGCGTCACAGCGGGATCTCCCGTCACCAGCGTTAGATCCTTTCCCGCCGGACGCAGCACGGTGGATTGAAACAGCACGCTTGCCCCCAGGACAGGGTTGGGCGGCGTGGACGAGTCAGTCACCCGGACCGTCAGCGGCTGAAACGCGGATCCAGTGGCAACTTGCCCGGCTCCGGCCACCGCCTGCAAATTCAGCAGCCCGGGTGCCACCGCGTTCCCGTAAATGGTTTTGCAGGGACTGTTTCCGGGCGCGACGCAAACGCTGAGCTGCACATTGGCGGTGAAGGCCGTCAGCGTGAGCGTCACCGACGCATAGCCGCTGCTGTTCGTTACCGCGCTTGCGGAGCTGAGCGAGCCCGATCCCTGCGTGATCGTGAAGTTCACCGTGACGCCACTCTGCGGTGTGCCTGTGCTTAGCACTCGCGCCGTAAGCGGCACGCTCAGGCTGGCTCCCTGCGCGATCCAAAGATAGGGCGTGGTTACTCCGATCTCCGACGGCGAAGACGTCGCCAACAGAGTGCCGGAGGCCGACTGCGCCGGATTGTAGGCACCGGGCGCAACCGTTGCCGTGATGGTGGCAACTCCCGTGGCCGTGGGCGTAACCCACGTGGAGGCTATGCCGCTTTCGTCGGTGATCACCGAGCAACTGGACGCGCCGCCGCAAGCGGAGAGTGTGGCGCCATTGGTGGTGGTCCATCCTACGGTTGCGCCGTTCACCGCAGTGACCCCATCGGAAGCGACCACCCGCACCATCACGGGGTTGGTGGCCTGAGTTCCCACCGGCGTCGGCGGATTTCCTCCCTGCAAAAGCAGGATCTCGTCCGTGGCGGCGGCCCCGAAGGTGAGCACATTCGTCATCATGGAGAATGCGCCGCTGACCGGATCGGTGATGGTGATAGTTTGTGGCCCGTCGCTCTGCGCCGGAGCGACGACCAGAATCTGGCTGGAGTTCGTGGCCAGCAGCGGCACGCTCGTGCTGCCCACGGTGACATTGAGACTGGGAGTAAACCCGGTGCCCTGCAAGGTGATCGCGCCGCCATTTACCGTGACGCGCGGGGGTATCACGGAATCTCCATACAGCACGTGCGCGTGGTAGGAGTAGTCAGGCCGTCCGTCGCCCCGCAGATCGGCGATGCCGAAGATAAAGCTGCTGGTGCTTAGAACCTCGGCATCGAGAAGGCTCATGGCGAACGTCTCCGAATTGAACGGAGCGGCTGTAAAAGCCGGAGGAGCCGTGCCCTGCGGATCGCCCAATGCCCAAATGCCCACCACCGGCTCGGCTTTCGACTCACTCGGCGCCCCGGTTTCATCCAGCGCGGTGACCTCGATCGACAAAGTGCGGTTAGCTTGCGCCGTGATCGAGAAGTAGGCCACATCCCCGTAGCCACTCAGCGAGCCTACCCAGTCCCCTGCGGAAAGTACCGGCGCTGGAGCGCTCCACGTCTCGGTCGCCGCCCATGGGGGCACGGCTTGCCCGCTGCCGGACATGAGAATGTCCTGCTCAAACTCACCGCCCGCATTCACGGTGACCACGATTGGCGCAAAAGTTCCGGAGGGTGCAACCTGCGAATCGTCGTAGGGGCAGACGCCGGCCGACCACAACGGATCCAAAGCCTCGACCGAGAGCTGGTATTGCGCGGTGCTTCCTCCGTTCGGAATCGGCAATCCGCCGAGGTCGAAAAATCCCTCCAGAGTTTGCTCGGTCGATCCGAATTCGCTGTAGGCATTTCCCAGCGGATCGGTTAAGCCTGTGATCGGATTTCCGGCGTTGCCGGTAAACAGGAATCCGGAAACGGACGAGGCCGCGTATTGGTCCGAGGGCAGGCCGGTGGAAGGATCGATCCAGCGCGCGAACACGTTCACTCCCTGCATGGGCTGGCCGTCCGCGCCGAAATGATCCGCAAAGTACACTGAGCCGTAAATGCGCGCAGTCGCGGCTGAGTTGCCGGATGTGCCTGCGGGATATAGCCGGGAAAGTGCCGCCACATCATCGGGCGCAAGCTGGTAGGGGTTCGCGTAGCACAGAGTGATTGGTATGCAATTCGCCGGATCCATATAGTGCATTACGGGAAAGCCGGCGCGGTCAGCGGGCGTCGGTGGAGGGTTGCCGGTGATTACATTCAGATTCAACTGCGACCATCCCAGGCCCAGCACATTCCCCAGCACGCGCACCAGCCGGTACTCCACGTCAGTAAGTTGAGTGGACTGCAGCGCGCACTGGCCGTTGATCACCACCAACGCGTGCAGAAAATTCGCTCCCATCCCAAAGTTGTCATCACCTCCATAAACTGCGTTCCAAAAGCATTCCGAGGGATCTCCCGCGCCGGCGCCAAGCAGCGCGTCAGTCACCGTGCCGTCAAAGTCGTAAACGATCCCCACCGGCGTCTGCGTGGCGGCGGGCGTGATATCGGCGGGGGCGGTGACAATTCCTTCGGAGTTGACTTCGAGGTTACTTCCGTTGACGTCTTCGGCAAGCTGGCCGGCGGCGTTGGCCACCACGGCGGCGGTCGAGACCGAGGTCCACTGCAAGAAAGCGCCGGCGACAAAGGAGTTCGCCGCGGAATTCGGCAGGATGGGGCTCAGATCTCCCTGATCGGTGTAGTAGTTCACGTGGCCCAGCGACCAGGTGAGGGGCTGCCCCATGGTCGAAGAATTGAAGTAGCTGGAGCCCGCAACATATTCCGGCCCACCGGCACAGGCTAGGGCGGCGAAGGACAGAACTACAACGACGATTGCGGCCAACCGGAGCGGCGCATAGGGGGTGAATGCCGCGTATTTCTGTAGGGTCACGTCGAGCTCATTCCTCTCCCCCCGCCCGCCGCACGGCTTCAAGGAAATCGGCGTAAGGGACAATAGTTTTTCCACTCAACACTTTTCCACTCAACATTTTTCCGCTCAGCCAGGGATCCGCTGCAAGACTCGCGGCATTCTGCGCGTTCATTACAATCTGGCCCTGCGGATTAATCGCGAACCTGCCCATAAGCCCGGCTACCGGGCTGGTAAGGCCTAGCCTGCTCGGGGAGTACAGAAACAGCAGCACACGTTCGCCCACGCGGTAACGCTCGTCGCTGGTCCAAAGGCCGCTCCATTCGTGGATGGTTAGATTGTGACCCGCCGATGAACCGCGAATGGCATGTTCCACCCGGAAGGTGACGGCAGTGGAAGCGGCGCCTTGCCCGAAGGGTGTCGCGGCCGTTCGTTCAACCCGTCCCGCATCGCGTCCCACGGAAATGACGCGTCCCGCAAAAATAATTCCGGCGGAGCGCACGATTTGCCGAAAAACGATCTGCGGAAAAACCATTTGCGGCAAGGCGATGCTGCCGGGAGCCACGGGATAGCGCAGAGGCACGTCCACCGGCTCAGGAGGCGGAACCGGTTCGGTGATCGGACTATACCGCGAAGGCGCCAAGGTTGGCGTGAGGCCGGATGAGCGATCGTAAGCCACATCCTGCCCGCGAAGAAGGGCTGCTACGAAGATCAGCGAAAAAGCGGCGAGCAGACGCCACCCCATCCCGGTCATGGCGATCACCTGGGAACGAATGTCTGCTCAGAGGGTTTTGGGAAACCTGCAACATCCTATTCGGCCTCCAGGAAATGGGGCTGTGACCGATGTCACCACCAGCCTGTGGATTACCGCGCCATTCCCATCGCGGGAGGCCGGCATTCCGGCAGGAGACGGAGCCAGCCCTAACTAGCCGAAATAAAACGCGGTTCTTCCCGAACCCCGGCCCCGGACGAAGGAGGCTTGCTTGGACTAATCCTTTTGCGCGGAACTGCCGATAATGAAGATAGCGGCGGCAAACTGCGTGAAAATTCTCTTGGTAGATGACAGTAAGGCAATCCTGCACGAGCTCGTGCGCGTGCTGCACAAGGCTGGTTATGAAGTGGTTTGCGCGGAAGACGGCGAGTCCGCCCTGAAGGTCGCGCACGAGCAAAAGCCTGATCTGATTCTGCTGGATATGATCCTGCCCAAGATCAGCGGTCCCGAGGTGCTGGCCCGCTTGAAACAGGACACGGCAACCGCCGGCATCCCCGTCGTCGTGCTGAGCAGCTTGACTGAGAAGAACCGGCAAAAACTGATCGAGGCGGGCGCCGAAGACTATGTCGAGAAGAACTCCTTGGTTCCCCTGCCCGGAGTCAACGTGCTGCCGAAAATACTGGAAAATCTGATTTGCCGAATCAATCGCAAACGCGGAATTGCCTTCAGCAGCGTCCCCGTGGAAAAGTAGGAGCGATAAGTAGGAGCGACAAGTAGGACTGGCAAGCGGCACCGAAAGCCCGCCTTTCTTTCACCAACGGCCAACTGGTCACCGCTCACGGCTTGCGCCGAGCGTGCTCCTCGGCGCTAAGATTCGCGCCCGCCAGCAGCAGCAACCCTGACAGGAATGCCCAGAACATCATGCTCACCGAGAGCGCGAAGGGGCCATAGACTTCGCCAAAATTGAGCCAGGGCAGCGCCAGAATGTAGCCATACTTCAAAGCCTCCGACAACAATCCCATGATGACGGCTGTCGGCAGCACCGCCCGCGCCGGAACCTTCCCGTTGGGCAGCACCCAATAGATGAGAAAGAAGATCGCGATGCTGGCGGCGATGGCGAATAACTTCATCACCACAAATCCCACCAGGCGAATAAATCCCGTACCGTGGCCGCGCAGCAGAAATTCCAGCAATGCCACATTTCCCGCGGTCATTGCGATGGAAAGCAGAGCCAGCACGCCGCAGCCGAAGGCCAGTCCGAGTGAGATCAACTGATTGCCCAAATAAGACCGGTTATTCGCAAAGCGCCAGATCCGGTTGAGCGCCACCTCCAGCGGCATGAATACGCCGGATGACGTCACCAGCAGGATGATCAGCGAGACCACTTGCACCCGGTGGCGGCTGTTCACCATCGAGTTCAGATTGCGGATGACGAACTCCTGCCCGGCCGGCAGGTAATCGCGCAGCAACTCCACCACCACGTCGTACATCACCCGCGAATGAAAAACCCTCCGGATCAGCGTCATCAGCAGCACCACGAAAGGAAAGAACGACAGAATCGAATTGGCGGCCACCGAGAATGCGAAAGTATGCACGTCGGTTCGCAGCAGGTATTTCACCGTCGAGACCATCACTCCCGAAGCGCGCGCGCGGCGCGGGCCCTGCGGGCGGATCGGCTGGCTTTCCGCCGGGGAAGGAACCGTGGCTGTGGTTTGGTCGGGCATGGGCGCTGGCCTAATCCTACCAAGGTCGGCCGGTCGCCTCGAAAACCAAAGTTCCGGCCCGGACCGGCCTGTTTCTTATACCTCGTTAAAGTTTTGAATATGACCGGAGGTTATTTTTGGCATGCCCCCACTAATTTTCCTTGCGAAACGATTTAATACTCCTTATTATCGTGTGCTCATTACCCGGTGAATGCCGGCGATGAGTTTGCAAGCCAGGTTGACGTCTTGAGTAGGGCCGTAGAAACAGCGTCGAGGGTCCAGGGCTCCAAAAGTTCGCGCCGCAGTTTCTTTGCGTGGCGGTGAACCGAGGAGTCTTTTGCTTTGGGGGCGATTTCTTCGGCTCTAGCGGGCGCAGCCGAGTTCCACCGTTTTTCTTGAGGGGGCGTTCCGGTTCGCCGGGACACATTACGGGAAACGCGGGGAACTAATTCTTTGCGCAGCCGAAAGGAGTTTATCCGTGAGAGAGAAGGGCACAGTAAAGTGGTTCAACGGGGCGAAGGGATACGGTTTTATCCAGCGCTCCACGGGCGAGGACGTGTTCGTACATTTCTCCGCGATTCAGGAGAACGGCTACCGCTCGCTCAATGAGGGTGAGACCGTGGAGTTCGATCTGCTGAAAGGCCCCAAGGGCTTTCAGGCCGGCAACGTCGTCCGCGCCTAACCGCGATCTTCGTCGATTGCCAACCCTCCCGTTCCCAACGGGAGGGTTTTTCGTCAGGGACCTGTGGAGATCAAACGAGGTGTCATCCCGTCGCGTTGATCAATTCCGCATCACGACCCAAAGATGCCGAATGCGAAGCTCCTGCGAGATCGCACTGCCACTACGCTTGTGAACGGACGAAGCGCTGGCTACATGCAGAGCGGGATCCTCGGCCAAATCAGTCAGCTGCTCATGCACCGACCATTCTTCCTCAAGAGCGGACGCGTCACCCGCGACTTCCCGAATCCATCTGTTGATCGAGGTCCGCCAGCTCTCCACGTTACCCTCTTGAATGTACCCAATCATCGCCGCTGTTGTTTGCCGCGCACCATGCAGCGCAAGCTTGAATCGCTGGATTCCCCCGGATTTCTCGGCACCTCCGGTCACGTACTCTCGCTCCCGCCTGCGGGACGGCGCCGGGAGACGCTTGCCTTCGAAGACGAGGAAGGGGTCATAGATTGTGTGATAGGTCTGGCCGATGAATTCCCCGGAAATAGGAAGGGCCGACATATCCACGCGACGAGTGCCTGTCTGTTTTTCCTCATGGCTAAAGAGAACCATCGGAAAGCGATGGGAAGCCGCTACGTTCAGATACTTGCAGAGCTGTGCATTGAGGCGCTCCTCAGCCTCTTCTGGGGCACGATCTCGGTCGTCGCGCCAGCCGGCCAGTTCGGTGCGCACGAACTCCAACGTTCGTTCGATGAGTGCGTCTGTGGGTCCCTCAGATATTCGCCCTCGACCCGGTTGACTCATGGGAAAGGGATCGGTCATCAGTAGCCCTGTCCCTGTAGGTCCACCAGGGTCTCATCGGCGTCGCGGATCGCGGTCGAGGAGATCCAATAACGCAATCGGTCAGGTTTCACAATAATGATCGTGTTGCGCTGATAAAAACGGAGTATTCGGACAGTGCGCAAAGCATCGCCATGTTCGCGGTAGACGACCTCCTGTAGCTTTTTGCTCCAGTCCGCCGGCCACTCAAGCTCAGATTGTCTTCCAAAACAAAATGCCTGGAACGCGAGGCCGTCAAGCAGACCTGACTCGATTGCTCGAAGATTTGAATAGACACTGCCAAGCATGGCGACGAACACCTGGGAAAAGTTCTTGAGGATGTCCTTCGTGACTTGCTCTTTTAATAGGCGGGAGTTCTGCCCAAGCCGGACGAAGTCCCCTGCGAAGTCAACAACATCCTCACAGAGGATTTTCTCCCACCAACTCAAATGCCACCCGTTGTCATCTGCTGGCCAGGGCAGCACATCTATGTCTCGCTTCAGGATGGAGGTGGCTTTGCTTGAAAGTGCGCGCGTCCCGAGAAGTGCACAAAAAGCCCGAAGCGTCAGTCGGTTCGAGACAAACTCATCGTAGAAGTGACGAAGTCCTTGTTCCTCACGCTGGGGAGCGTGGATACCGACAATTTGATTCTTGTACGCTAGGAACCCTTTTTCCCATAGAGCACACGGGAGCGTGTCCACTTCCTTGATAAGGACGAGCGGCGCACTGAAACGCGCTTCGGTGTATGCAGAGCGGAACTTTTTCGCTGTTACCTTGCCGATTCGAGACTCGTCTAAACCATTTTCCGTGAACGCTCCAGTCGGCAAGAATGGCTTGCCGGTCAACCACGGCGCAGGTTGCTGCCGTCCTGTCTTTGCCAGAACGAACCCCTTGCCGTAGTCCCACCCTTTGCCGCGCAGGAACTCCCGTAGCTTTGGCAATGCGTCCATCCGAGCAGCCATGCTTTGCAAGCGGCCCCCACCAAGGAGGTTTGCTCGCCACGTCCATGGATGCGTCTCCGCCACCTGCTGTGCAACTAAGTGGCGGTCGTAATGATCGAGTTCGAAGGCGATTCGCTCTTTCACACTGAAGGTGCGGCGGAACGTCAAATGAAGAATACGATGGTCACTAGGAGGCGTTCGCTTCGTAACGAGCAAGGCGACTGTCTTGGGATCCGCACCGTCGTAGAGCTGGCGAATCGAAGTGAAGTCTAGCACCGTTTCCACTTGGTTCACAGAAATGAAGGCCTTCTGAAACGCTCGCGCCTTCTCGTTGTAAAGAAAACCGTGAGGCTGAATCAGGCAGAGCCTTCCCCCTTCCCTTAGCAAAGAAGTTGCCTGCTCGGCGATGAAGTACGCCATCTGATTGTCTGGAATCGCAACAGCGTATTTTTGTCGTGTGCGATAGCGGCGTGCTGCGTCGGTGAGCTTGGATAGAAAGGGCGGATTTCCTACGATCACTGCGAAGCCTTTGTCTCGCACAATGGCCCGGAGGTCCGTCAGTCGGTCAGAAAAATCCCCTATCTGGAGATTGCCGCCAACCAGCTTGTCGAATCGTAGTTCTCCCCAGATTACGTTGGGTTGAAGTGCATCACAGACTGCCAGCGCAAGACTGAATGCGGTAAGATGAACGGCTTCCGCTTGCAATTCGACACCAAAAATACTCCGCTTGAGAATATCCTTGAGCGTCGCTACATCCGGTTGCCGCCACCCGTTATGACTTTGCCAGAAGTGCACCAAGCGACGAAAAGCGCCTACTAGAAAGACACCCGAGCCGCACGTGGGATCTAATATCCGTTCGCGCCCCGTCAGATGCTCGTAAGGCATAGCGTAATCGAGCATCAGACTTGCTAGCATGGGCGGCGTGAACACAGCACCTTTGCCTTTTTGTGCAAAGTGTTGGTAAAGATGGCTGAGGATTTCGACTGGGATATAACGAAAAGAAAACTGTTTCCAAAGATAGCCCTGAGCTCCTAGCGTTCTAGCTTCAACGAGTTCGGCAAAACGGCGCAGTTCCCTGGTTGTCAGACGCTGTTCCGCCTCGGGCAATTCGAAAACGTCACCATTGAATTTACGTTCGAGTTTAGCTAGTAATCCCCGAATCGAGTCCGGCGAGCCATGCTGCAACAAATCAAAAAACGACCCGGCGCCTTTGTGGAATTGATCGAACCAACCATCTGGAAACACATCACGATCTTCCAGATACTTGATAAGCACTGTCAGAAGTAACAAGCGGCGAAGCACGGGAGATTTGTACCCCTCAATCTCCTTATCGGTTTCGACAACCGCACGGATCAGTTGCTGGTGCGCCGCTTTTCCGGATTCAGCCAACGACGAGTTCGCTGGGTCATCCCAAAAAGTGCCATCGCTCAGCCGATACGCAGAGAAGCGACGCAACCTATCCTGCAAGGCGCGTGATATCTGTGCCGCGACGTCGATCCTCTCCGCCGGATCGTATTCTAAATTCGAGCCTTGCCAGAAGTCGGGACCGCGGGCACAAGTCAATACATCTACACGCGTCTGCCAACCGACATAGAGCAGAGGCGTACAGCCGTTCAACCAGAGCTTACGGTGGATTTCCGCCAGTTTGGCTTCGTCTAAGCGGTCGTCGCTATTGTCAATGACGCACGCCGCAGCCTGCGAGGATCGGCCATCTGAGAACCGGCGGAAGAATACATAGTCAATCTCTCCGATGTCCTTAGCCTGCCGGATGGCGTACTGCTCTTCGATCCGCTCCGGCATTGCCGGTCCATTGACCGCGACGAGCCCCGGTAGCGACTCTGTCGGAGTGAAATGGAGAGCGTCTAGGGCTATGCTCATATGCTCAGGAACCGGATAACGGCCCGTGCCACGCCTTGGATTTCAAGACCCAGCGTAGGAATCAGATCGGTGTAGAGCGGATTCTCTGCCCGCAGCCAAGTCATTCCATCTTTTCGCACCAAAGTCTTGAGGGTCGATTCATTGTCGATAAGTGCAGCGACGATGTCGCCGTTCTTGGGAGTGCGCCCTTGCTCGAGCAGTACGACATCCCCGTCAAAAATTTGGCGGCCGATCATGGAATCGCCGGTCACGCGAACCGCAAAGGCTTTGGAGCGTTCGCGAATGCCAAAGGATGTCGGATCGATGAGTAGTCGCTGCGGCTCTTCTGGCGGCGCTTCGCTTGGCAATCCGGCTGCAATTCGGCCAAGTAGAGGAACGCCGGATGTCCTGCTAACCAGCCGTAAACCACGTGAGCGCCCTTTGTCACGGATTAGCAATCCTTTTCTTTCTAAGGCCGCTACGTGGTCCGCGGCAGCCTTTGGACTCCGATACCCAAACCGCCGGCAGATCTCCCGATAGGTAGGGGGAGCTTCACCGTTCGCGACGCGTTCCTCCAAGAATTCGAGGATGGACCGTTGTGAGGTTGTCGGTTCGGCTGTCATGCTAAATCATGCTAAACAAGTGTATAGTAGGCGGAAACTACTAGCTGATGCAACACCAAACATTGATCGCTGCGGCACCCCACGCATTTAGCGCCTGGGCGCCACGGGCCTCGCCCAATGTTCATTCCTTTGGCTTTCACTTTTCCACAACCGCACTGTGACATCCAACCTTGTCCCCGCAATTCAAATCGGCGATCATGGTCGAGGCCGTGACGGTCAGCTATACAGCCAATCGTCGCGCTCCAAGTCCTTTGTTTCACATACTTTGAGATCTAAGTTCTTTAAAAAACATATTTTGCGGGGAACTTCCTGCTAACGGTAACAATATCCTTGACTAACCCATGCCAATCTGCTATGGTTTTGACATGGAAAAGCCAAAGACACTGCAAGAGGCTATTCAGCACTTCTCCGACGAGCAGGTTTGCATTGATGCGGTAGCCAAGATGCGCTGGCCGGATGGCGCGTATTGCCCTGCCTGCCTCACCAAAGAACCATACTACCTCAAGACTCAGAAGCGGTGGAAGTGCCGCGAATGCAGACGCCAGTTCTCCGTCAAGCTGGGAACCATCTTCGAGGATTCGCCAATCCCTTTACAGAAGTGGTTGCCAGCAATGTGGATGATCACAAACTGCAAGAACGGCGTTAGCTCTTGGGAGATTCACCGCGCTTTGGGGATCACTCAGAAGTCAGCATGGTTTGTGCTCCATCGGCTGAGACTCGCCATGAAGGAAAACGGCGGAACAAAGCTAGGCGGGAAGGATGACGGCGGACCCGTGGAAGTGGACGAGTCTTTCTTTGGTGGGAAGATGCGGAACATGCACCGCGACAAGCGCGAACGCTATGCAGCCGTCACAGGGCACACAGGCGGGGTGACTGGCAAGACTATCGTTGTGGGCTTGCTAGATCGTGAGGCACGCGAAGTCAGAGCCAAAGTTGTGCCAGACACAAAGCGCGAGACTCTGCAAGCGGAGATTCTAAAGAACGTGAAGTTCGGCTCTGCGGTCTACACCGACAACGCCGTGCCTTACGACAATCTAAGCTGGAAGTACATCCATGAGATCGTGGATCACTCACAAGAGTACGTGCGTGGGCAGGTCCACACAAACGGCCTAGAGAACTTCTGGAGTCTATTCAAGCGGCATCTTCGTGGCACTTACGTGGCCGTAGAGCCATTCCACCTTGACCGTTACTTGGATGAGCAGGTCTTCCGTTACAACAATCGGCAGAAGCCGATGGACGATTACGCACGATTCGAGAAAGTTCTAGGGCAGGTCGCACATAAGCGTCTCACCTACGCAGAGCTAACAGGCAAGACAGAGGACGCCAAGACTACGACGCCAGCAACAGAGCCTTTCTAATCCCCGTCGTTTGAAGCGTGGCCGGAAGCCGAAGAAACAGGCTTAGGGCCGCGCTTCGGCTTGCCCTTGCGCTGATCCTGGTATTGCTTCTCGCGCTCTAGTAATTCGATTTTTGAGACTGTTAGAACCTGTCGCAATCCGTTCTGGAATTGTCTGTACTTTTGCGCTGGCGTCGTGTCGGAGTCGAGTTTAGACTTCATGGGAGTATCATAACGCACCATGCAAACTGACAAAGAACTCGCTCTACAGCTTATTGATAAACTGGAGGAGATGAGTTGCAGAGAGTTGGTGTACGAGGCTATATTGGACCACTCCCCTGAGACTGCTCCAAAATGGCGTCGGTATTTTGATCACTTAATGAAGGTGGGCAATCTCCGCGAGCAAATTCATCAAGACTATCGCTCAACTCGCGAACAAGTGCTGAATGCGCCGGACTTGACCTCAGCCGTTCGTGAAATGCTAGAAGGTATTGAACGAATTGACCCAGAGGACTCAGGGAAGAAGTAGACACGTTGCGCGCTCCTGTGACATGATCTGCCGTAGGACGCGGTACGCGGCCCCGTCGTAAGCGGGGCTTTTTCTTTTTCCCACCTTATCACTACTTTCAGATTTTCTCCAACAACTCCTCTAGCGATCCCGACCGGGCTGCAAGGTCGCTCACTTCTACAAGCCAAGCGTGAAAGTCTCCGGCGTCGCATAGCTGCCCGGTGGAGAGACGGGCAGTATATATCCGTTCCGCCAAGAGCCGCACAAATAGGGCCAATTCGGGCACGGTCCCAAATTGTAACACAGAGAATTCTGTTAGTGCTTTTTGTTCCTTGTATTCCTTGCAACTAAAAGCGTGCCTAGTGACGATAGGTAATGCCTAAACGCACCGTGGGAGTGTCGATCAAGATGTCGGAAGAGGACATCGCTCTGTTTACGAAAGCGGCAGCGCAGGTTTGGCCGGATGCCATACTGACCCGCACGGCCATTATTCTTGGACTGGCACGCATCGGAGCCAAATCCGTGCTATCGAAGCACAAACAGAAATAGCGGGCCGGGACTGGCGTTCGGGATTTTCTATTTCTTGGCTAATGGCCCTTCTGTAGCCATTAGCAACATGAACCCGTGACAAGCTGAGATAATCTTCTCTGCCACTGTGGGCTTAAAATCAGAGGTCATCACTACCAGCCTACCCGCCGCGTGATTGACCTTGTTTCGCCATGCCATTTTCATGCTCTGCATGTCCTTGTTGACCAATTCCAAGAATTGGAAATGTTTCTTGATCTTACGAGGCGCGTTTTTTCGCCCGTCTGCAAGTACTCTTTCCATCTTTTGGCATGTTGCATCCCAGCCCGGCTTGCGATCAGTAACGCCTATAAATTTCCCCAGTTCGACCACTCCGCACTCCACCGCTAACAGCACATGAAAGACAGCGGCAGCATGACGCCCAAAAGCTAAACACCGATTCATTTCTTCGACATCCTCTCGCGCATCATGGAACACGTCCAGTACTCGCTCCCATTGGTTGAGAGGATGTTCGTAGGTGTCTTGCGAGGAGCGGGGCAGGATGAAACATACTCGCCGCTTTAATTCTCGATCCAATTCCTGAGCAATGGCAAAACACTGATTCTTGAGAACGTTTTTGCTGTGGCTTCTCTCCCAAGTCTGTACGGCGTGACCCACGAGGTCTCTGGTTGCTTCGAGACCAACAGAGTCACACTCTGCCCTCATCTCCACCAGCGCCGGGATTAGTGTCTCAATGAGGCTATCCGCCAGCCCACCGTCATTTGGGGCGATCATGAGGGCGTGTATGACATCAGCAGAAAACGCCATCTGATGCTGCCAGCGACAAAACTTGTCCGCGTGGAGCCTTAGGATTTCCAAGAGGTTTGAGAACCTCCATTCTTTCAGCACGCATTAAATACTCTCCTTCTTGCTAGCGTGCAATGACTTAGCTGAAATCTAACCCTCTTTCTCGGGTTAGTCAACTATATCATTGCCCTGCTAACTCGATGATTCCAAAACACCGTGTAGGGTAGGGGTTCCCGAAATCAGCTCCCAGCCACCGAGAATCCAGGCTCCCAACCCCCGGCTAAGTCGGCCGCGTTAAACATTATTACAAGCCGATTTCCACAAGCCCAAGTCAACGCCGATCAACCGCCCATCCTGAGAGCGAGCCATTCCCGAATCATCGGAGCGCAGAGTGTTATCCTAATCAGGTTCACGCCCGACGAGGCTGTAACCTTTTCATGTCCAACCCAACCATTCCCAAGCAAGACACCCCTGAATCGCCCGCCTCCGAAACCAGCGAATCGTTTAGCGAGCTGTTCTCGCAATACGAAAAGAGTCACGCGCGCAAGCGCGAAGACGCAGGCAAACAGCTCGAAGGCACGGTGATCGCCGTCTCCGCCGATTCGGTATTCCTCGATATCGGATTCAAGAGCGAAGGCATTCTGCCGCTGGCCGATTTCCAGAGCGCCGGCGAAACCGTAAAACCCGCCGTGAAGCAGGGCGACAAGCTGCTGGTCTCGGTCAAAGGCCGCGATCCGGAAGGCTACTACCAACTCACCCGCGCCAAAGTCGAGCGGCCGAAAGACTGGTCCGCTTTAGAGAAGGCATTCGCCGAGAAGGCAACCATCGTTGGCACAGTGACGGGCGTGATCAAAGGCGGGCTCAGCGTCAACGTTGGAGTGCGCGCCTTCATGCCCGCCTCGCGCAGCGGCGCTCGCGACGCCGCCGAGATGGAGAAGATGGTCGAGCAGGAGATTCTCTGCCGCATCATCAAGCTGGACGTGGCCGACGAAGATGTGGTGGTCAACCGCCGCGCCGTTGCCGAAGAAGAAGAGCGCTTGGTGAAGGAACGCCGTTACTCGGGGATGAAAGAAGGCGAGACCGTGAGTGGTACGATCCGCACTCTCACCGATTACGGCGCGTTCGTCGATCTCGGCGGCGTGGACGCTTTGCTGCACGTCAGTGACATTGCCTGGACCCGCATTAGCAAGCCAGCGGACGTGCTCTCGGTTGGGCAATCGGTGGAGGTCAGGGTGTTAAAGATATCGACGGATGCGGACAAGCGCCGCATTTCCGTGGGCATGAAGCAGCTTCAGCCGCATCCCTGGGACGCGGTTGCGGGCAAGTACAACGTGGGCGAGCGCGTGCGCGGCACCGTGACCCACGTCGCCGAGTTTGGCGCATTCGTCGAACTGGAGCCGGGAATCGAAGGGCTGATCCACGTGTCGGAGATGTCGTGGGGCAAGAAGTTAAGAAGCGCTAGTACGCTGGTAAAGCCGGGAGAGACCGTGGATGCCGTAATTCTGGGAGTGAACGCAGGCGAGCGGCGCATGTCGCTGGGATTGAAGCAAGCGCTCGGAGATCCGTGGGCCGACGCGGCGCAGAAATTTGCCGCAGGTTCGGTGATCGAAGGACCCGTCGTCAGCATCACCAAGTTCGGTGCGTTCGTACAGCTTTCCGAGGGTGTGGAGGGCATGATTCACATCAGCGACTTGAGCGCGGAGAAGCGCATCAATCATCCTCAGGAAGTGCTGAAGGTTGGGCAACTGGTGAAGGCGCAGGTGCTGGCGGTCAACACGGAAAAACGGCAGTTGCGGCTGGGCATAAAGCAACTGGTTCCCAGCGGCCTGGATGAATACATCGCCGAGCACAAAGAAGGGGATCTGGTTACAGGCCGCATGATGGAGGTTTCAGGCGGAAGTGCGCGAGTGGAACTGGGTGAAGGGATTCATGCCAATTGCCGCATGAATACCGCATCGCCTGCCGCCGAAAAAGACCCGCGCGCAGACTCACGGTCCCCGACGCCGGATTTGTCTTCGCTGGGTTCCATGCTGCAGGCGCGCTGGAAGGGCGGCACGTCCGGCGGCAACGCCAAACCGGAACCCGTCCGCACCGGGCAAATTCGCAACTTCCGCATCGCAAAGCTGGATGCGGTGGCGAAGAAGATTGAACTGGAGTTGGCCTAATTTTACGATCAATCTGACAAGAAAGAAGGAAGGATGATTTTCTATGACCAGCAATCAGCAGGGTAGTGCCGTGGTTCAAGTGGTGTGGTTTCTGGCAGCTATCGTCGTGATCGTCGCCGCACTCCTGGTTGTGAAAGACACCCGGCCCGGCCCGCCCGTGGTATTTACCACGCCGTATCAGGCGGTTATGCTCACCAACGGCTCGGCCTACTTCGGCAAACTGGAAGGCTATGGCACGCCTCGGACGGTGCTGACCAACGTCTACTACATTGTCACGGAGAATAATCCCGACACCAAGCAATCCAATAAAGTACTGGTCAGGCTCGGCAAACTTGAACCGAACGAGCCCGACCGCATCTATCTAAACCCCACCCAAATTTTGGGTGTTCAGCCAGTCGGCCCGAACTCCAAAGTGGCCCAACTGATTGCCCAGCAGCAGGGACACTAGCGCAGGCTCAGCGAAGCAGCGCGGAAAGGGTTCGAAAGAATTCTGCCGGCGTCGCAATGCGTAAAGACGTTCTCTGTGCGACTGTCTTCGTAAAATGTTTGGTGTTGTGGGTTAGCAGCCAGTCGGGTTTGCTGGCCACGGCGGAGAGCAGCACCGGCACATCCGCAGCATGCCGGATCAGGTGCCTGCTCGAACGGACAAGATGGTCGCTCGGGTACCGGACCAGCTCGGGACTGGTCAGATTGATGAGGCGGCGATAGTCCTCGATCAACTGATCGGCGTCCAACGAAGCCAATCGCTCCGCATGCAGGAGCAGGTTTTCTTCCACCTCATCACGAACCACCTCAGCCAGCACCAGTTGGCAGACCTTGGCTGCGCAGAGCGACAACGTGGCCTTATCGAGTCCCCACGGAGATACAATTCCCCCGGCGAGCACATTTGAGTCCAGGAATAAACGTATTCTGCGCTGGCTGGTCACTTCCCGCGCTGGCTGCGAAGACGGAGGCGCGAGGCTCTGCCTGCAGCTTTCTTCCCGAAGTGGCGCGCGTAAACGCGATCACGGGCCTCCGGAAGCGTAGCCAGAAGGTCTTCGGGCTTCAGCCCTGCAGCGGTCAGGTTCGAACTGACATGCTGGCACAGATGCTCAAAGCGCTGTTGCTCCGGCAGCAGGATGAGGCCATCCCCTAAACGCAGGACCGCAAAGGGCGCACCACTTCCCAGCCCAAGATCCTCGCGGAACTGTTTGGGGACGGTAAGCTGGCCCTTCTCGCCGATCTTGGTCGTCGCCAGGTACTCGAGAGTGGAATTGTGGGTTGCCATCGCCGGTAGGAAAATCCTACCACAAAATTCGCCAGCCGCCAAGGCCGGATTATGCGATAGCAAGTTTCCGCGGCCCTGTCTTAATCCATCTCCCGCATCTGACCTTCCGCCGCCCGCATTCCCGCGCCGGCAGCCGCGGAAGACTCTTCCTTCTTCTTTTGCCAGTCTCCCTCGGCTAGCACGGCGATAACTTCCAGTTTCTTCTTCTTCAGTCCCGCGTTAATTCCCGGCAGGTCTTTCCGAGTGAGTTTCTGAAAGTCGTCGATTACGTCTTGCAGCTCATGACCCAGTGACTCGGTCCGCGCGACCTGATAGTCCGTGGGCTTGCCGTCGTATCCCGTCACCGCGCCATAGAGTTGTCCCAGCAGTTCGCGGATGCGCTCCTCGCCCGTAACCATGCCGCCTTCTTTGGTGGCCACAATCTTCGAGCGTACCGTGTCACAATCCGCGGCGAGTTGCTGCAGTTGCTGGCGCAGCGGATCTTTCTCCGTGAGCCTGGCGGCGCGCGCCTTGGCCGCATCGCGCACTCCTTCGATCGCGTCAACGCCATACGTCATGTGCTCCAGTTCCTTGTAAACTTTCATCGATAAATCGAATTGCGCTTTACGTTCCTCCAGTGAATACTGGGCGCGCGGATCCATCGCAACATTCAGCCGCTCGGTATAGGTCTGGTCGCCTTTCGTCAGCTTCACCGTGTACGTTCCCGGCAAAACGCGCGGCCCTTGCGCCGCTTCAAACAGCGCTGACGCCGCTGGAGCAACTGCCGGTGGTCTGAGCCGCATTCCCCAGCCGGCGCGGTTCAGACCCCGATGCTTGCCGCCTGCCACGGTGTCCACCAGCTTGCCGTCCTGATCGAAAATCTCGATCTTCAAATCGCCGAAGATGTGCCGCCCTTTCTGGTAGTAGGTGATCTGCGCATCCGCCGGCCGGCTCCGTCCGCGGAAAGTTTCGTCGCCTTCGGCCCACCCTCCATTTACGTCGAAATACTGGATCGACGGCCGCCCGGGCAGCAGCGTCGCGTCTTTCGTCATCATTTCCGGCGTGAGCGCGCGCAGCGGCGAAATATCGTCCACGATCCAGATGCCGCGCCCGTGTGTGGCCAGAACCAGATCGGATTCCCGCGCCTGCACCGCGATGTCATCCACCGGGACGGCTGGGAAGTCCGTTCCCTTGTATTGCGCCCAGCGCTGTCCGCCATCCACCGAAATCCACAGCCCAAACTCCGTGCCCAGGAAGAGCACATTGCGGTTGACCGTGTCTTCCTTGATCACATGGGCGAAGCCCCGCACTCCGCTCTCCTGCGCCGGAAGTGCAGTCCACGTCTGCCCGTAGTCCGTGGTCTTGTAAACATAGGGTTTCATATCGCCAAACGTGTGCCGGTCGAAGGTCGCATACGCCGTGGCTTCGTCGAAGCGGCTGGCCTCAATGGTCGAGACCCATGAATTCTTTCCCAGCCCGTTGACGTTGCCCACCACGTTCGTCCAGGTCTTGGCTCCGTCGCGTGTCACTTGCACATTGCCGTCGTCAGTGCCCACCCAGATGATCTGCCCGTTCTTCGGCGATTCCGAAATTGAATAGATCGTGGTGTGCGTCTCCGCGGAAGAGTTGTCGATGGTTACCCCGCCGGACTCTTCCTGCTTCTGTTTCTCCGCATCGTTGGTCGTCAAGTCGGGAGAAATCCGATCCCAGGACTGCCCGTGATCGCGCGAGCGGAACAGGAACTGCGCCCCGATGTAAATCGTCCCCTTCTCATTCGGACTCATGTGAATCGGTGTGTTCCAGTTGAAGCGCAGCTTCTTCTCTCCATAATTTGGCCAGGGATGGATGTCGCGAATCTCGTGGGTGTAACGATTCACCCGCCCGATCTCGCCGCCCTGCGCCTCGGCGTAAATATAGTCTGGATCGGAAGTGTCCTCGAACATCCAAAAGCCATCGCTGCCGTACATATTTTCCCAGCGCGAGTTGGTCACGCCGCCCGGATACGACGAATCGCCCACCCACGAACTGTTGTCCTGCAATCCGCCATAAACGCGGTACGGATCCGCGTTGTCCGTGCTTACGTGATAAAACTGCGAAACCGGCAGGTTCATCTGGTGCTTCCAGCGATTGCCGCCGTCTTCGCTGCGCCACAAACCTCCGTCATCGCCGGCAATCACCACATTTGGATTCTTCGGGTTGATCCACACGTCGTGGAAGTCGCCATGCGCCCCGCGGGAAACCACGCTGAAGCTGTTTCCGCCGTCGGTGCTGAGGATTAGCGGCCCGTCGGGTTTGAAGATCTTGTTTTCGTCCTTCGGATCGACGATCAGATTGCCAAAATAAAACGGGCGCCACACCATGTAGCTGCTGGCGTCCAGTTTGGTCCACGCCGCTCCGCCGTCGTCCGATCGATACAGTCCTCTTCCTTTTTCCGCCTCGATGTTGGCATACACCACATTCGGCTTTGATTCAGCCATCTGTACCGCGACGCGCCCCCACGGCTTCACCGGCAATCCCTTGGCGTTGCCGTCGCTGACTTCACTCCAGTGGGCGCCGCCGTCGGTGGACTTGAACAGCCCGCTGCCCGGCCCTCCGGAGCGGAACGTCCAACCCTGCCGGCGAAAATCCCACATCGCCGCGTAGATCGTCTTCGGTTCCTGCTTGCGGCGAGCGATCATGGCGCAGCCGCTCGAACCATTCGCGCCCGCCAGAACTTTCTTCCAGGTCTTGCCGCCATCGGTGGTCTGGAAGACTCCGCGCTCCTCGTTGTCATCCCACAGATGCCCGGTGGCGCACGCCAGCACGTCGTTGCTGTCGCCCGGATTCACCAGAATTTTCGCGATGTGCTCACTGTCCTTCAGGCCAACATTGCTCCAGTTCTCGCCGCCATCCGTCAACTTGTAGACGCCATCGCCCACCGACACGCTGTTCCGCACCCAGGCTTCGCCGGTGCCCACCCAAACGATCTTCGAATTCGATGGATCAATCGCCACCGCGCCAATCGATTGCACGTCCTCGCGGTCGAACACCGGTTTATACGTGGTGCCGCCGTTCACCGACTTCCATACTCCGCCGCTCGCTGCGCCCACAAACACCGTGATGCGGCCGTTCTCCTCCACTGCATCCAGCGCGGCAATGCGCCCGCTCATGGCGGCCGAACCGATATTCCGTGCCGGCAATCCCGACACCGTCGCGGAGTCGAAGCGGTACGGCGCTTGCGCCCCAGCCTGCAAAGCGCCGAAGGTCAACGCGGCGCCTGTTAGCCCCACACTCAACAGCGTTATGAATCGTGACTCACGAGCGGATGCATTCATGTACGAATCCTTTTCCCATGCATGATTTTTCGTTGCGACCTCCATTTGCAGTGGATCAACCGGAGCGGGTCAATCCCGTTGGATCAATGAATCCCGACCAATCCGGACTTCTTTTCCTCCGTCTTCAGCGCAGCCGGAAGCGCAAAATCCGCAGGATCAATCGTCACGTTCGCTTCCATCTTCTGTACGGTCGTGGTCTGCGCGTCGGGATGATTCTTTGGTCCCTGCGAGAACGAGAATGGATACATCACGCCCGCCACCGGCTTGTACGAGCCCAACCCCACCACGCGATCCCGCACCGATCCCCGGATAAACTGCTGGATCTCCCTGCGAATCTCGATAAAGGTATCGGGATCGAGATAGTCATAGATGATGTCGCCGTTCTTCAGCGTCACCTTCAAGCGCAGCGCATCGTCGCCATCCACCACGTCGTGCCCCAGATATTCCACCGTGCTGCCCTTTGCTTTGTGATCCACGAGAGGCCCGTCAAAATCGGTGTCCAGCAGCAGGTCGCGCAGGTCGTCCTCGCCCATCAACTTGGGATCTTTTTTCCCGCCAAAGGGCTGGATCTGCCACCCGCTGGTGCCGTCATAAACCTGCACGGCCGTCATCCCCTGCAGCGAAAACGTCTGCCGGATCAGATCCGGCCGCTCGCTTTCCTGGCCCACGGCTGCGGTAAAGCCGCCCCCGCCTTCGAACTTGCCGGTCATGCGGAGGGTCTTGATGGCCTTTATCTTCTCCATCCCGCCCCTGGCCTGGATGTTCCTGGCAATCAGTTCGTCCGCGGTTTGAGCAAAGAGAAGTGTGGAGGAAAACGTAGCGCAGCAGCAGACAGCAAGCACCACTATCACGGCGTGACGCATCGCAGCAGACTCCTGTTTTTGAGGGACTTAAACCCGGGAAAACGAGAAACAGTACTGTACCCGGTTGTAGACGTGTTATTCAAGTCTTGGTGAGCGAGGGTAGTGGGTCGGCAAGATTCCGCAGCGTATTCTACTCAGGGTTGGATTATGTCTTGGGCTTGTCCCTTGGCCAGGTCTGTTGCACCACAATGGTGGTAATGAGGGTAAGGAAAAAGCCTGCAAGCTGGGGGTGTCCGGGCCAGACCATTTTCGTCAAGTCAAGTTTCCACGCCCAGAAGCCGACCGCCGTTCCGATCAAACTCGCTATCAGCGTAATCTTCCAAGTCGCCATGAACTCCTCTTCGGTTTCTATACGACAGGTTTCTATACGACGGAAGTCCTTAGCTTGTTCCGTAGATTACGGACATAAGTCTACTCGCCTAGGTCTTTGACTTTAACTCGGCACAGGCTGTGACCCTGCTAACTCGATCATTCTAATAGACCGAGGGGGTGGGGGTATCCCCGAGAAAGGTAGCGACCGTGCAACCCCCCGACTACAGCACTCAGGCGTGAACGAAAAGTTCAGCCCAGTCGCAAAAAACCACGTCGTTTTTGCTTTACAGAGGGCCCGGGACTACTTGGAACTAGCGGAACAGGAAATGGCGCAAAGCGGCGATTGAATCAAAGAAGATTACTGCCCGCGAAAGGGAAACTCGGTCAGCCCTTGGTTTCCTTGGATTCGGTGTTCTTGCTCTGCTCGGTTGAAGCTGGCGTTGCAGGAGTGTCCTTCATGCCCTCCTTAAGGGCACGAATCCCCTCGCCCAGGCCCTTGCCCAGTTCAGGCAGCTTCTTGGGGCCGAAAACCAGCAGGGCAATCGCGAAAATGATGATCAGGTGCGTCGGTTGAAACAAGCCTTCAAACATCGGAACCTCCAAGGACCAGCCACACTGCTTCTTATTTATACGGTACCGGAGCGGTCGGGCGGAAGTCAAACCTGTAGCTGGAAATCTGTGTCTCAACCGCCCTCACTAACACTCTTGTCCCTCGAGTGGAATCGGTGCCGTGATCAAAATCACAGTTCGTCGTGACCGACGGCTTCCTGTCAGAGCATAGTCAACTCCGCACCCCATTTCAGCCACCGGCAACAACTGGTCATCCAGCCTTAGTCACGTCAGATTCAGTCACCCCACCCATTACTTCCGTGACCTTACTTCCGGTGCCACTCGCGGGCTAGTGTGAAATCAGCGGTTCGCGAATCAGCGCTGTAAACCGTGCAGCGGCCAGCGCAACTCAGCAAGCCAGACCGTCTCCGGAGAGTCGAGTGAAGCGCAAGGGCCTATCAGTTCTTTTGATTCTTCTTGGGTTGGCTCTGGCTGCCCAATCGAGCGAAACTCAGCCTGCTAGCCAGGTTCAACTGATGGCTTGGCTCATGGCCGGCGTGCCCGGCAGCCGCCTGGTGCGCATCATTCAAGAGCGCGGCACCGCGAACGTTCCCGGCAGGGAACAGATTCGTCAATTCGAAGCCGCCGGCGCCGATGCGAACCTGCTCCGCACGCTCACCAATCTAAAGCCGTCCGGGGCCAACTCAGCAGTTTCCGAGATTCCCGCGGCTCTGCTGCAAGCCGCAATCGACGCCAAAGGCCGACGCTTCCACGAAGCCGCACTCGATTTGCGCCCGGCCATTGCCTCCGATCCTCGAAATGCCGCGCTGCACTTCGCTCTTGGTGGCATGCTGATCCGGCAGGAGCGTTGGGACGACGCCTTCGACGAGATCAGCGTTGCCACCGAACTCATGCCCGATTTCCCCGAGAATCACAGCAGTCTGGCCTACATCTTCTATCGCCTCGACGACGGCCCCAACGCCATTGCGGAAGCCCGCACCGCGCTCAGCATGGACCCGCAGAACGCCGAAGCGTACCAGTTCCTCGGCCTCGCTCTGTATTCCAACGGACAATACGCCACCGCGGTTCATGCCTTCGACGAATCGCTGGCCCGCGATATGGCGAATCCGGACACTTACTATGACCTGGGCATCACCCTGCACGCCGCTGGAAATCAGCCCGCCGCCATCACCGCCTATCGCCAGGCCATTCATCTGAACGCGGCTTTCTGGGAGGCCCATTCCAACCTCGCATTGACCCTGCACGAGCAAAACCGGCTGGATGAGGCCATCGCCGAATATCGGGAAGCCAAACGCCTCGCGCCGGAAGAAGCCTCCGTTCGCAACAACCTGGGCAACACTTATTGCGACAAGGGCGATTTCGATGCCGCCATGCTCGAGCTGCGCGAGCTTTACCGCCAGCATCCCGAGTGGGAAGAGGGACACGGTTGCCTGGCCCGCGCCTACATGTCGAAGAAGGATTACGGAAACGCCATCGGGGAATGGGAATTGGCGGTCCGCCAAAATCCCACCAGTTCCACGGAACACCGACTGCTCGGGGAAGCTTTCGTCCTCGACGACAAGTTGGAGGAAGGGGTGCACGAGTTGCGTCTGGCCGTCACGCTGAATCCCGATTCCGCCGCGGCACACCAAGGGCTTGGCACCGCGCTGTTCCGGGAGCGGCAACTGGAGGCGGCAGAGAAGGAATTCCGCGAGGCTGTTCGCTTGAACGCTTCCCCGGACAACCACTTCTCCCTCGCGGCCTGCCTGATGAGCATGGACCGCTATGAGGAGGCGTTATCCGAACTCGATGCCGCGGCGCGGCTCGATCCCGAGCGCTCGCTCTATCGTGCCCGCCGCGAAGAACTGCTGAAGCTGATGAAGGAAACGAACTCGCGGTAACTACAGGACAATGTCCGATTGTGTACTCCCGGCATTTTCAGCCAGACCGCAGAGTTGCTTAGACTTGGTACTTGGGGAGAACCGATCATGGATTTGACGCGATCCGCACATGCCGCAGCCGCGACACCGGCGCAGTCGGTTTCGCAGCCGGAAAGCGATATGCGAAACGACCTCCGGCACCTGAATTCCGCAATGCCCGATCGGATCGCCGCCGCTCCCGGCGAGGCTCGGCACAAGTCCTCAGGCTACGGCATGCCTTGCGCCAAGTGCCATCTCTACTATGCCGCGAACCTCGACGTTTGCCCGACTTGCAATACCAGAGAGCGGGTTTCGGCTAACGTGGTTCCGGCCATTGCGAAATCGCAGGCCGCAGCCGAGCCCGTGCCCGATAACGCCGTGGTCGAGAAGGAACGAGAAGCTTTCCTGAAAGAGTTCAAGTCGCAGCTTTTTGCGGCACATGCCGAGGTCGCCAATTCGCCAGTCGTCTGCACATTAGGGGAAAACCACGTGCAAGGCTCCGAAGCGGCCTCCATCTGCAAACCTTGTTACGACCGCCTGCAGGAGCGCGTGGATGTGTGCGAAGCCGCACTGCACATGGATGTGAAAGATGCGGCGCAAATTGTCTATGACGCCGTCTGGTCCGACCCTTCCGATCCCAGCAAGACCTACACCAATGCGGCCAGCGCGCTGCTCACCGAATTGCGCAAGCGCGCCGGAGTCTCCAGCATGATCGGCCCGTTCCAGCCGCTGGGTAATTGAATTTGACGGTGCGGCAGCCTGGAAACACGGGCCGAGAAAATTAGGACTGAACCTATTCGGGCTTTACTGCGACCCATTTCTTCCCGGCGTACAGCTTGTACCCAGCGCCGTCTTCGGCAAGCTTCAGCGGCACGGCTCGCTTCAAGGACGCGTCCGTCTGGTAGGGAACGCCGAGCGCATCTTCGTTCGCCACGTTCATGACCACGAATTTGTCCGCCGTAAACCCGAAGCCATACTCGCCCGGCGGCAATTCGGAACCGCCGATGTTCAGCTTGGATTCGGTAATCAGCATGCCCTGATACTTCTGCTGGATCGCGGTGGAGTATCCAGAGGTATCGACGAGAGCGGCGAGCGTCATCTTGCCGTTAGCCATTTGAAATCCCGTTGCGTTGCGCAACTGCGTTGGCGCCTTCTGTCCGGCAAAGAAAAACTCTGCGGGCACAACTTTCTTGAGTTCGTCGGCGCTCAGCAGGTGCTGCGCCGCCTTTTGCGCCAAGCCAGTGCTCAACAGTACCGCTACGAGAGTCCCAACCGCCGCGAAACGTACGTTCTTCATGGATTTGTCCTCGATCTGTTTATGAGTGTAAAAGCCCACAGGAAATGTAGTCGTTTCCGGAGATGAGTGCAATATGCCGAGTACAGAATTCCAAGTACCGAGTACCGAGTACCGAGTCCCGAGTCTCGAGTACCCTGAACTGTCGTGGCCACTGCCTGATTCGCTTTGCCCGCAAGATTCGGATAGTCCACCGCTCGGCCTTCACCGTACTCTGTCCCTATCATGACTCTCACGACTACTGCTTCCCATGGCGTGACTGCCGGTGCCATACTCGCAGAGGACGCAACCAATTCCATGTCCGCCTCGCGCGCCAACTCGACAAAGCCAAACCGTACTCCGCCCGGCGATGTCCAGAAGAGCGACGATCACTCAAACGACGATCGCTCAAACGAAGGTCGTCTAAACGAGGATAGTCCAAACGAAGATCAGTGCTGGGCTTCTGTGGCCGCGCGCGACTCCGGGCACGACGGAGAGTTCGTCTTCGCGGTCGCGACTACCGGAGTCTATTGCCGGCCATCGTGTCCGGCGCGGCGTCCGCGGCGCGCGAACGTGAGTTTCTTCGCGCGTCCGGAACAGGCGGAGAAGGCCGGGTTTCGCGCCTGCCTGCGTTGCCGGCCGCGGTCGTTCAACGGAAATGGGCAATCCGATACGGTGAAGGCGATCTGCCGCTACATCGAGCAGCATCTCGACGAGCCGATCACGCTCGAGCGATTGGGCAAGGCGTTTCGTCAGAGCCCTTTCCATCTGCAGCGCCGCTTCAAGGCAGAGCTGGGGATTACGCCGCGGGCATACACCGATTCCTGCCGCCTGCGCCTGCTCAAGCGCAACCTGCAGTCTGGCGACAATGTGACGCGCGCTATGTACGACGCGGGTTACGGCTCCAGCAGCCGGCTCTACGAGAAGACGGCATCGCAACTGGGGATGACGCCGGACAAATATCGGCGTGGGGCCGTCGCCGCTGCCATTCGCTACGCTTGCGCCAATTCGCCCCTTGGACGCATGTTGATCGCGGCCACCGAGCGGGGCGTCTGCTCGATTCAGTTCGCGCGATCCGATGGCGAGCTGCTCGAGGGACTCAAGCGCGAGTTCCCGTTTGCCGTGCGCAAGCCTGATGAAGGCGGACTGAAAGCATGGGTCGAAGCCTTGCTTTCGAAGATGACCCGGCAGGGATTGAATTCCGCGTTGCCGTTGGATATCCGCGCGACTGCATTTCAGCGGCGGGTGTGGACGTACTTGCAGTCGATCCCGTTTGGCGCGACGCGGTCTTACGGTCAAGTGGCGAAGGCGATTGGCCAGCCCAGCGCCAGCCGTGCCGTGGCGCGGGCCTGCGCCACGAATCCGGTAGCGATCGCTATTCCGTGCCATCGCGTGGTTCGAGAAGATGGCAGCATCAGCGGCTATCGCTGGGGCGTGGAGCGCAAGAAGGCGCTGCTGGAGATGGAGCAGCGGGGAGTGTAGGTGAGACGGCGAGGCTGGCTGGTCGGCCAAGATCAATAAAATTGATACCATCGAGTTAAAATATCTGGAATCAATTGGTTACGGATTCTCGATCCGCTTCGACCCGGTCAAAATATTGGAAATCTGAAGTCAAGGGAATTGTGGCGGGTAGTGGGGCTTCGCGCGCTTTTGGCAAGCGCGGAGAAGTCACGATTCAATCCCGATGCTAGCGTGGGCAGGAAAGGAGCGTGATTTATGAACCGCTTTTCACTGCCAAAACCCCCCAAAGCGCTGGCGATCGTGATGTTACTGATCGCCGGTTTGTGCGTTTTTTCCATCTTTGCTTCGGCGCAAGCCGCACCTACGGCGGGATACGACCTGCTAACGACTGGTGCGGGAGCGTCTGTCGATCTAACTAGCATAGGGTTGGGCGTCGTACCCCTGCAAGGAGTACCCATCGAAAGCAGCCTGGGAGAGGCCGACACGATCATGCATCGTCCCGGTAATACTACATTCGGCCAGGCGCAAACGTTGCTGGTGACGGCACTGTTCATGAAGAGCACGAACAGCGTCGTGTTTGAAGGAAAAAACGCGGATGTTTATATCACGTTGAACAATTCAGCGGGAGTAATTCCGACCAGTGTGCTGCCGCAACCGGACACGTTGAACGCCTCCGGCGGCACAGTTACGATTAACAGCGGGGGCACCTTTACCTCTAACTTTGTGATGAATGCCGATGTAATTTTAGTGAACGCCGGAACCAGCGTTACCAACCCGAGCAATTACATCGCCCATCAGGCGAGCCCCCAGGTTTCGTTTACTCCTGCAGCTTCCACGTGGGCGACGGCGGCGCCGAGCGGGTATCCCTACTCCACTACGTTTCCGTCCGGAGGGTTTTATCCGATAAAGCCGGTGCACACTGGTCCGCATCCAGTGACTTATGCCACATGCGGTTCATCGGGGTCGGTGAAGAGCCAGGCCCTTAGGGTGGCTTGCATAACGCAGCCGGAACAGCAATAGGCGGGTGGGCCGGCTTCAAACTTGAATCGAGCATCTTTGCAGCGGGCGCGGGCCACGGCAAGCTGAAAGAAGATAATTAGCGGGGAATGGCCAGGTCCGCCCGTCCCCGCAAGGGATCGAATCGAAGCTGGAGAAATTGTGGCGAGTTGTTGGAGCTACGGCCTGTTCGAAGATTCAATTCAGTATCCGGCTTCGCGCCCGTGGCGGACCGCCAGTATCACGATCTGTTTCCCGTCGTAATGGTACAGAGCGACATAGGCGCCATGTCCGAATTCAATCACCCATTCGCGGAACTCGGGCGGTATTTCTTCGACCGGGCGGCCAATCTCCGGGTGCCTGCCGAGCGCTTTAATGCCTTGCCGGATCGCTTTGACGGCACGCTTGGCGGCCTCCCGGCTCTTGGGAGCCAGAAAAGCATGGAGACGTGCCACGTCCAGCAGGGACGGTTGCGACCACCTCAGGCGCGGCATTTAGGAGGAGCGGCGTCCTTACCCGCTTCGAGCTTAGCCAGCCAGGCGTCGGCTTCTTCGGCGGTGACGTATAGGCCGGTGGTCTGGTAGTGGGCCCAGGCGGCTAGCGCATCTTGCCGGAACTGCTCGCGCTTCTCTTCGCGCTCCACATACTCCTCGATGGCTTCGCACATGAGCCAGTGCGGCGACCGGCGGCGGGCCGAGGCGAGGCGACGTACGCGCTCTTTGATCTCGGTGTCGAGCTTCAGGCTGGTGGTGGAAGGATTCGGCATGGTGTGGTGCTCTAAGGTGTTACCTTGTGACACTATAGCACGGCGACGTTGAGCCTAGCCACTCCAAAAGCAGTCAGCGCTTGTGCTCCTATGCTAATTGCCAGAATGTTAAGATGTGACGAGGATAAGAACATGGCGACTCTCGATTGGTCATAATGTCCCGCCGTGGAGAGCGTCCCCGGCAAGCGCAGTGGCGCGTGGGTGTTTAAGGACACCCGTATGCCGGTTTCCACCGTTTTCGAGAACCTCGAATCCGGCGCGAGTATCGAAGAAATCATGGAGTGGTTTGGCGTGACGCGGGAACAAATTGTCGCCGTGCTCGACTTTGCCGCCCGCAGTCTTGACGCCCCGCTGCCAGCCAGCCATTCGCCGGCTTCCGCCGATGCGCATTCTCTTTGATCAAGGCACGCCCGCGCCGCTTGGGCATGACACCGCAAGGGATTATGATGGGAAGCGAAGGGAGAACCGGCCATGCAGGTCAACCTGCCCCCCGATCTCGAAACATTAGTCAACAAACGCCTTTCCAGTGGCGGTTATACCAGCGTCGAGGACGTGTTCCGCCGTGCTCTCGAGGCTCAGGACGCCGAGGAAAGCTGGACCGACGAGGAACGGCGGGCCTTGACGGCGCATATCGAAGAAGGATTTTTGCAGGCCGAGCGCGGCGAACTGATTGATGGGGCTCAGGCACGCCGTGAAATTCAGGGGATGAAGGATAACTGGCGTCAAGAGCGCGCGCCAACGCTTAGGCCTCAGACGCTGGCCTAGATGCTAAGATCGAGATAAGGTAGGAACATGGCAAACCTCGACTGGTCGAAATGTCCCGCCGTGGAAAGCGTGGCGGACAGACGTAGCGGTGCGTGGGCGTTTCGTGGCACCCGGATGCCTGTGGCTACGGTTTTTGAAAATCTTGAGGCAGGTTCGAGCATAGAGGAAATCATCGAGCAGTTTCATGTGACGAGGGAGCAGATTCAGGCTGTGCTCGAATTTGCCGCCCGCAGTCTGGACGCGCCGCCGATTCCTGTTGGCGCAGCCCCTTCAACTGATGCGCATTCTCTTTGACCACGGCACTCCAAGCGGCATAGCCGCGTCGCTTTCGGACCACGACGTCACCGAGGCCATAGAGCGCGGGTGGGACAGAGTTTCTAACGGCGAACTGCTCAGAGTGGCCGAGGTCGCGGGGTTTGACGTTTTGCTCACCACCGACAAGAGAATCCGATATCAACAAAATTTAGCGGGCCGAAAGATCGCCATTGTTGTACTTGGAAACTCGACATGGCGGGTTGTGCGGCTTTACCTTGACCGGATTGCGTTGGTAGTTGCCGAGGCCAGGCCGGGCAGTTACGCCGAGGTGGACATACCGTTCAAGTAGGCCCGCTCCATAGAGATCGGTCGCGACTTGCCCACTTCTCGCAAGGGATGCGAGAAATGGGGCACCGGGCTCAAAAAGCTCCGAGGCTATCGACCAAGGCTCTGCCAGTCCTCGACCCTGTCGCCATGGTTCAGATAAACAATGAAGGTATCGGAAAAGACGAGCTGTACTCCGCCCCTTCCCCAATCATTCTCCTTCTTGGGGAACCCTAAGGTACACTCCACGGCTTCCCTGTCCATACCGCGGAAGATTTCCGCCTTCTGTATCGCTTGAATTTCCTTCGGAGTAAAGTCTTTCGGGATGCCGGTCAGAAAGAAGCCAGCCACCCGATCCAACGGGCCGGAATGTCCTGCATCATCCTTATGGGGGGGCACCGTCATATCGGAGACGGCCAAGGCATCTGTGCCATCCGGCAACTGGAGCTTAAGTATGACAACTTCATTTGCGGCAAAGTACTTAGCAGCAGTTACTTTCAGCGGCTTCAGCAGCGGCGCTCGAGGAAACTTAAGTCGCTTAATGATTTCGCTGTTACCCGTCATCTCTTCGAGCGTCGAGTCTGGTTCGTAAAGATGAGAATACTCGCACGCATAAAGGTTCGCGCCGATAATGGAGGCTTGGTTCTTTGAAATAAGCTCGGCGAGGGCCTGTTGCTCCTCCACAAAGCGCAGCGAAATGCGCGCCGTCGCTGGGTAGGCTGTAAGCATCCCGTAACGGCCGTCATCAAAGCGGACGACAATATCGACGCGGGGCTCAATTACGGAGTCTTCGTTGATTGGCTCGCCGAGCGCGTTCGTCTTCCCCTCGCGTCGCGGGCCATTTAGCTGCACGGTCACAACGGTGGCAGTCTGGCCGCTGTAGGACACAGGTAGGAACGGGAATTCCGACTCCACGAAGTGATCCCCCTGCTGCTCCGCGGTGTGCCACACTTGCGGCCCTATCATTACGACTTTCTTCCCTAGGTAGGTCTTCTTCACTTCTGCGAACGTCGTCCCAGCCACGGCTTTGCACGTCGGCAGGACAAGACTCATGACCAACAACAAACACCATCGCGGTCTGCAAGGCATATAGGAGCGCATCGTCAGTCACCGGCTCAAGTGCTTTCAACCGTGGTTGCGAACAGGGCAGCCCTTCGTCATCGCGAAGAGTGGTTTTCCATCGGATCCGACACCGGCCACCCCGCACGTGCAGCCCAGTGCTTTTGCTTCCGGCGTGCCGGGCAGGGGGTGTATGTTTCGGATAGCCCGTCCCCTTTGCTCGACTGCGGTGCGGTCCCCGAATCCAAGGGCCGGTGCGACGGGTTGCTGGTCTTTGTTGGTTTCGCTCATAAGGGGCCTCCAGTCTGTAGTCTGTCACAACCTCGGAGTCACGGCAATCCCAGTTAAGATCTGGAGAACAGCAGATCCCTCCATTCCGCTTCCCATTCCCTGTGGGAGTGGGAAGCTCCGATCGGGATGACAATTCTAGGGAACGTCTGCAGAGGCGTGTCTGCGAGCCACCACGGCCCAGTTCACGAACGCCAGCGCGATGGTTGCGAACAGGATCAGGGACTGGCCGAAGTCCACGCGGGTTACAAGGATCACGCATAGGATCACGCCCAACACGGCAAAGAAGTTTCCTGCGGGCAATTGGAACATTGCGTTTGCGCCTTCGGGCTGCTTGCGGCGCAGGATGGGCAAGGCGGCGCAGCCTACGCCGTAGTAGAGGAGGCGGGCTACAGCGGAGAGGGTTACGTTCCATTTGAAGTCGCCGATTAGCGCTAATCCCCAGACCAAGGCCGCAAATACGAGAATCGAGACATAGGGAGTGTGAAAGCGGCGATGGACGGCGGCGAAGGCCTTGGGGAGGTCTCCTTGCTCGGCCAGGGCGAAGGGAACGCGGGGCATGGCGAGAATTTTGGCGCTGAGATATCCGTAGAAAGAGATCAGCGCACCGACGGCAACCAGAGCGGCGCCTACGGAACCAACGGCGAGCCGCGCCACGTCGGCTAGAGGGCGCTGGCTGTGCGCGGCGTCGGGCAGGACTCCGACGACGACCCACTGGATTAGCGCGTAGATCACGGTGCAGACCGCGAGAGCCGTGAAGAGCGCAAAGGGAGCGTCGCGGCGGGGATTTCTCGCTTCGCTCATGGGCGCGAGCGCGGTCTCGAATCCGCCGTAGGCGAAGACTAGAAGCAGCATGGCTTTCAGCCACTGACTGGTGCTGGGGGAAGCCATGGGTGCGGCCGCAATGTTCCAGTGGTGATGCTGAAGCGCGAACAGACCTAAGACGATTACTGCGAATAGTGGCACAAGCTTGGCGGCGGTGAACAGATTGCTGACTTGCGTTCCGGCGCGCACGCCGCGAATGTTGATGACGGTTAGAAGGCCTACCAGCGCGGTGAGAATCAAAGCCCGGGGCAGGGGATTCTTGGCGTGCGGGAAGAACTCGCCCAGGTAAATTACAAACAGGTTGGCGTTGGCGGCGGGGGCGGCGACTTGGCCGAGCCAGAGCATCCAGGCGGTTTGAATGCCCATGAGGCGTCCGAAGGCGACGCGGGCATAGAGATAGGGGCCGCCGGCTTGCTGAAAGCGAGATGCGACTTCGGCGAAGCAGCCGATGATTACGCTCATTCCAGCGCCGGCCGCGAGCACGGCATAGGGACTGTAGTTGCCGATGAGAGCCGCTACCGTTGAGGGCAGTCCAAAGACTCCACTGCCGATGATGGAGTTGACGACGAGTGCGACCAGGCTCCAGCGGCCGATGGCGCGGATTAATTCGTGGCGAGGGGCGCTCGGCCTCATTTCTGTCATCGCGTGTTTTTATCACAGATTGGGCCTAACCAGCTTGCGGCTGAATGCGGGGAAGACGGCGCTCGGCGCTTCGCCCGTTCGGCGCGCTTCGCTTGCTCAGGGCAGGCGCTGGCTTGGACAGCCGAGAGCCTGCCCCTTCGACAGGCTCAGGGCAAGCTCTGAGCGAGGGTCGAAAGGGCGGCTGTCGCCACAGGGGCGTTGGTGACTTTGGAGCAAATGGTAACTGCACTCCTGGCTGCGGTGGGGAATCCGGCGCGCGGCGTGAAGGTGTGCGCGGTGCGAAGATTCGCTCGATGATGACGCGAAAAGCCTTGCCAGTGGCGGGTTTCGTGCGATCGCTGAACGGACGTGGAGGGTTAGACCAAAGTAATTGCTTGAATTACCAAAGCGCATGATCGTGGGACATCTATCAGCCGCGCGCTGCCGATGAGATGTTCAAACGACACATTTCAGCCGAAACAATGGCCAGGGGAATCGATCCACAAATGGACGATCTGCATACGCGGATGATGCGAGTTACCGAAGACCTGCGGGTGATTCAGCGGGAGCTGAACTGCGCCGCCATGCAAGCGCCCAGCGATCCGGAGCTGATGGAAGCGCTGAGCGCGCTGCCGGAGACCGAAGCCATCCAGGTTTTGTGCAAGGCGCTGGACCAGATGCGCCATTTCCTGTGGTTCTACACTCAGGTGATGAGCAACGACCCGGAGCTCGGCGACAAACTGCGCCAGTCGAATGTGTCGAAGACAGTCGAAGACAGCAAGGTGGATACCTCTTTCCTCGATCAACTCACGCGTGCCGATGAGGCGGTGCTGTTGCGCTACCTGGCCGAAGGCAAAGAACGCAAGCCGAACTAGGCAGCGGCTCCGCGGACGATTGTTCTTCTCACTTCTCCATCGGAACTCAGCAATACCAGGTTGGCGTACGCGCCGGGCGCGAGGCGTCCGTGGTGGGCGAGGCCGGCCGCGTTTGTGGGATTCAGCGTCGCAGCGCGGACCGCGTCCTGCAGGCTCCAGCCGGCGAATTGGGTTACGTTGCGTACGGCGCGATCCATAGTGAGGACGCTGCCTGCGAGTTTGCCGTCCGGTTCACCATGAATGGTGCAGCGGCCGTCTTTGACCTCGACCTGTATCGGGCCGAGTTGGTAGGTGCCGTCGGGCATTCCAGCGGCGGCGGTGGCATCGGTGATGAGCACGGCTCGCTCGATGCCTTTCGCCTTCAGAAAGAGTTTCACTACTTCGGGGGCGACGTGAATTCCATCCACGATGATGTCGGCGCTGAGTTGCTCGCTGGTAAGAGTTTCTCCGAGAATGCCGGGCTCGCGATGATCGAGCGGGCGCATGGCGTTGAAAGTATGTGTGGCGTGGCGGGCGCCGGCTTTCACCGCTGCCCGGGCGGTTTCCAGGAGGGCGTCCGAGTGGCCGATGCTCACACAAACGTTGCGGCGGGCCGCTTCCGCGATAACTTCGATGGCTCCGGGAAGTTCGGGGGCGATGGTCATCATGCGGACGTGCCCGCGCGCGGCCTGCCAAAGGCGTTCAAAGATTTGCAGCGTAGGCTCAATCAAATATTCCGGCGGATGGACGCCGCGGCGCTTGTGACTGAGAAACGGACCTTCCAGATGGATGCCGAGCGGTCGAGCCTGGACGGCGTCGCCGTTTTTGGAGTAGGGATGCGGAGCGGCTTCGATGGCCTCGGCCATTCGTTCCAGCCCGGCGCAGGTCTGGTCGAGCGGCGCGGCCACGGTGGTCGGGAAGTATCCGGTAACGCCGTGCGCGGTGAGGAATCGGTTGAGGCGGGGAAGTTCGGCGAGCGAGGCCCGCATGACGTTGACGCCCGCGCCGCCGTGCATGTGGAGATCGACGAAACCCGGCGCCAGGATGGAGCCGGGGAGATCGCGGGTAAAATCAATCACGGTCGCATTCGCCGGGACTTCCCGCTGAGCCCGCGAGGAGACGGCGGAGATGAGGCCGTCCTCGATGAACAGGAGCGGGTTTAATATCTCTTCCCGCGGCGTGTAGAGACGATGAGCGCAGAGGACAATCATATTGCGTTAGTCATATTGCGTTAGCCATATTGCGTTAGATCATGAAGCGTTCGGCCTCGGTGCGTCACCAGTGTAGCGCGAAAAAATGCATGGCAAGCTGGAGCGGGCCAGCCGACGCTGCGATGTTATAATCTTAATGCCTATCGAGAAGTAAAAGGGCGCGGGTGAATCGGCTTCCTTGTCGCACCTGCAGCCTTGTCGGGGAGTGGCTCAGCCTGGTAGAGCACCTGGTTCGGGACCAGGGGGTCGGAGGTTCAAATCCTCTCTCCCCGACCAATTCTAAAGCACTTATCGGAACTGACAGTGGGCGCAATTAGCGGCTATCACCTGATCAGCTCTGGCTTTCCAGCCAATGCGGCAGCTGTGTATGTGGTATCTTGTGGGTCTTATGCAGCAACTGCTCGCCCGTGGGCGAGAAAGAAAAGTGCAAGGACCACCACTCCGAGTTGGGTTCTGGCGCTCCGAACGCTGTGCGTCAGCATGGCGCGATAGAAATTGCGCCAGAAGCGGGCCGCGAACACGGAGGCCTCATTCTGCAGCGTGGTGATTTCGTAGGTGATCGCAACTATGCGCCGACGCACTTCGCCCAGGCGGGTCCGCAGCTTCTGCCAGTCTTTCGAGGAGCTGAGCTCTTGCGCCAGTGCTTATGAAGGGACAACCCCGCGCGGGTAGGCTGAGGGGCTCCAGGGTCCAGTCGAACTTAGTCAGGACGTTGACCTGTGCCGTCTGAGGTGACGCACCTTTGAGCATTCGCGTCCTCGAAGGATGAGAGTTGACATGAAAGCGTGTTTGCATCTAACGCTACGACCTTCAACCCGAGCCCGCGTTGTAACTGCGTGCGTGGCCATGATCGTGGTCTTGTTGAACATCCTGCCGCTCGCGGCTGCTCAGGGAGCAATGGACAATGATGCTAAGGCGGATAGCGTTCCCGCTGACTCAACCACGATGTTCCCGCACTCGAGCAACGCTCGGTGGTGGGTGTCCGGACAATTCAACACAATTTTGCAAGGACATCCCAGTTTCATTGCACGATATTCGGGGCCTAACAGTCTCCAACACAATGCGGAAATCCACGATTTTCGCGTGTTCACTCTTTATACGGGTTTGCAAATCACAAGCACGACAGAAGCCTTCCTCGACGCCGAGAGTGCGGGCGGCCATGGCCTCAGTAATGGGTTAGGACTCATGGGGCTGACGAACGCAGACGTAGTTCGAAACCCAGATTTGGGCCCAAAACCGTTTCTGGCGCGAGTTATGATTCGACAGATCGTGCCTTTGAGTTCGGAAAAGACCGAGCAAAACCGGGGTCCCCTTTATCTCGCGAGACAAGTTCCCACTCGCCGTTTGGAGTTCCGCGTCGGCAAGTTCGCCCTGCCCGACTTTTTCGACTTGAATGGCGTGGGGAGTGACGTTCACCTGCAGTTCATGAATTTGACTATAGTGAACAACGCAGCATATGACTATGCCGCGAATACCCGAGGTTACACATACGGGGCTCTGCTAGAATACTACGACCGTTTGTGGGCCGTCCGCTTTGCCGAAGCCCTGATGCCGACGATTCCGAATGGAATCGACTTGGACTGGAACTTAGGAAGAGCCCGGGAGGAGAACGTTGAACTGGAATTGCGCACTAAAGCATTGAAGCAGCGCATAACTACGTTGCGCTTATTGTCGTTCGTAAGCGACGGAAACAGAGGCGACTACCGCGAGGCTGTTAGCATATTCCTCCAAACCAAATCTTCACGGCCCGCTGTCGACGAGACTCGGCAGCAGGGCCGCGTGAAGTACGGGTTCGGCCTGAATCTGGAGCAAGGCATTAGCGACCGCTGGCGGGCTTTCGCTAGATTTAGCTGGAATCAGTCCAGATACGAATCCTACGAAGTAAACCAATCCGTTACTGCGGGCACAGACTATCGCGGAGATCGCTGGCACCGCAGACAAGACAAGACCGGCGTGGCTTTCGTGACGAATGCTATTTCAAGAGACGTACAAACATACTTCCGGCTCGGAGGAATAGGAATTCTGATTGGTGATGGAGGACTGAATTACGGTCGAGAATCCATAGCGGAATGGTATTACAACGCTCACCTGTGGCGTGGCTTGTACACCGCCGTAGATCTCCAGCACGTTGTGAATCCTGGCTACAACCGCGACCGTGGCCCGGTCTGGGTACCTTCGTTTCGTCTACACGTGGAGATCTGAAACAGAAGCGCCGGTCTTACTATTTCGTACCGGCCCTAAGAGAGACAAATGCGCGCAGCATCGACGCGTGCACACATCGGTTCCTTGCAATATTGATCTCGGTACTGCAGGAATGGCAAGAAGACGGGCCCGCGCGGATATATCCAAGAAAGGGTAGTGGGCTATCAAAGTAGCCCACAACCAAGAAAGGGCTATGCCATGAGAACTACCTGAGTTATCATAATTTTAGGTCACGCATTGTATTTGGTAAAGGGGTGGAAGATAGGAAACTGTATGTGCGCTGCCTGGCGCTTCGTAGATAGCCGGACATTTCAAAAGATGGTAACTGGCTGTGCGTTGCCAGCCCGGCGACGCCGATTCTGTACTGAGGGTGGGCTTCACGCCGTCGTTTGTCGTGGATTGTTGTCATTTTTTCGCATTGTGCCCGGAAGGAGCAGCCGAGATGCGGAAGCTATTTCCCGTTGTTCTGTTGCTGTTGGCGTTGCCTCTACTTGATGCTCAGAGTACAGTGCAGCCCGATGCCGACCAAAGCAGAATCTTGTCTTTGGAGAATGCGTGGAACCAAGCAGTGCAACAAAAAGACGCAACTGCGCTTAAGATACTGCTCGGGCCAGAACTGTTTTATGTAGATTATGATGGCAAGCTGATGGATAAGACGGAGTATTTGGCCAGCGTGCAGGCGCAGTCGCTGCTACGTCCTGGGCGGATTGTGAACGAATCCATGAACGTGCATCTTTACGATGCTGTTGCGGTGGTCAACGGCGTGTATCGTGAAGAAGGCGCAAAGAATGGGAGGCCCTATGTGCTCCGAGAGCGTTTTACGGACACGTGGATCCGTAGGAGCGGAAGTTGGATGTGCGTGGCCAGCCACTCGACGTTGATCAGCCAGTAAAGAAGATTGCGAGGTTTGCGAAGAGCGAATGGCGTGGAAAACGGGAAGCCTGATGTTCGGCATCGGTGCTTCCTTGATATCTCGGAGTTCAAAGACGGGAATTGGATGTACGTGGCCGGCACATGTAACGCTGATAAGCGGCTAGTTTTTCCAGCCTGCGATGCTTTCCATCCGTCCGGCTACGATTCAATGAATGTGGGGCAGCTTCGGACTCTGATCCGTGCAGTGGCGGAATTTGGGCGCCAACTCGACCTGGGACATCCACTTATTTCGGAACACTCGCTACACTCAAGATCACGATAGCGACCATACCAAGACCGATTCCGATCCACTGGAGCACGGTCACATGCTCCTTGAAGTAGAAAAGTCCGACCAACACAGCGCCGATCATGATCATGAGATTCACAAGTGAGCCCGCGATAGCAAGGTTCACTCGACTTGCGAGAAGACCGAAGAGTATGTAGGCGAGAGGCGACAGGACAACCACCATTGCCACACTCGAAATGCTCGACGTCTTGGCCCAGTTGGTGCTGAGGGAATCACACAAGATAAAGAATCCGGCGCTGAACAAAGTCAGAGCCCAGACTACAAAGGTTGGCATCATTTGGCAGTGTTCCTCGCTTCTCAGGGTGATTTTTATGGCCCCTTCTTGTGAGAGCCGGTCAGGGCTGCCCTGCCGTTACCTTCAGGGCGAAGATCGGTCACCCAAACCGCCCAATTTCGCGAGGTCACAGGTAAGATGTGAACGCGCGCCGATACGCACTGAAACGCTCATCAATTGCTTCATAGCTAAGACCAAAGGTTGCGGCCTCGTACTCATGCACTCCGCGGCTGTGGGCGGAATTCTTCCTCGTCCAGGCCCGCATTTGTTCCATCGCTACGCTGTGCTCAGAGAGACCAAGCCGACCGCGCAGGGTTAGCACACAATTCAGTATGTCGCTAGCGCATTCACGGTAAGAAACATGTACGATCTGCTCTTGTGGAAGAACAGGCAGCATCGCCATTGCCTGATCCAACTCCATCCCTAGCCACTGAAGCACACTCGGCCCCAAGCGACGTGCCCCCTCAATAGAAGCGCTATTATAGATTTCGCCATCAATGCGATTCAGGCTGCTCCACGACGGAACGACACTTCGCGGGTCCCGATGGCACCAGACGACGCTAGCATCAGGAAAAACTCGAAAAAGCGTATTCAGGCTCTGCAAGTGCATCGGAGACTTAAGTATCAAACGTCGATCGGGAAACTTCCAGGTCAGTAGTTGCAGCTGCCGACGATAGTACTCGTAGCAAGGAGTCAGGTCCCGATTCAGCAGTAACATAGCATACGATGGTATGGCATCCGCAAAGAATAAAACGAACTCCTGACTCGTGAAAGAGTTCATGAAGAGCAATTGACACTCTTCCGGCTCCGACATGCCGACCATGTGTGCCGCTTGGCGCTTCTGAATTGTTTTGGCGCCGATCAATTGATCTTCCAGGCCGCAAACGATGCCCGCAATACCGGGAGCATCGGAGTTGTTGTAGGGACGATTCCAACGGCGCGGGTCCGAAGCATAGGTGCTCGGGTCTGGCGGGGGAGCAGGCTGCCATACCTCCCACATCTGCAAGTGGCGAAGTGCCGGATCCTGAGCCATGACTCGATGAAGGAGGGTGGTTCCAGTTCGTGGAAGGCCCGTGATGAAGATGGGTGCCCGTATTTCCACATTCATGATCTCGGGATGGCGGCGCAGTGAATCTGCCAGAAGCAATCGATTGATCAGTTTCTGAACTAGGATTTCCCTGATGAAGAGACGCCCGACAATCGTCAGGTTCGCCTCGTCCTCCAGGCATCGCACAAGCATGCTCAAAGGGACTAAAAAATCGTCTCCACCAAAATCGGTCAGATGGGCACGACGCTGGGCGACTTCGCACAACTCCTCCGGATGCAGGCTCATCGTAACCATGCCATGATCGCGAAGAACGCGTCCGATCCGATCGACAATCCAATAACTCAACGTTCTCGTCATAACCAGCCGCCGTCAGATTCACAGATTAATGCGCAACCAGGCTCGGAGCCGAGGATGAAAGCATCCCGTCCTCGCTGCGAAGCCGCACAACTCGTGGCAAGCGATGTTTTCTCCGCAAAAGAGCCTCAGCGGGACCAAACACTCGGAGCGTGAGGGCGAAGTTTCCAGTTCGCGGCGTGGGCAGCCAATATGAGGTAAGATCCTTTGGTCGGTTAGCCTGCAAACTCAGTTTCACGTAACTGTTGCACCCAGTCTGCACCTGGCAACTTACGCTACTCCAGCTATAGCGATCAATCGGATTCTTCACCAAGCGATAGTGGGGCAGCTCGTAGACAGTTAATGACCAACAATAACTCGCCTCCGGCCACTCTTCTGGCCCGAAGGTGAGCCGGTAACTGCCACCGCCGTGGAGCGGTTCGCCGTAATCGTCCACATATGCGAAGGGATATATCGCCTCCTCCGGGGCGAGAATACCCAGCCCTGCCTTTGCAGATGCGGCCCGAGATAGATTATCCCGACCGGGCCTGCCTGCCGAAGCCCCCTCCCAGATCCAGCCGGGACAAAACTCTTCGAACTGCGCTTCCTGTGCACAGATGCGGTCCTGCCCGAGTGTGATGGCACGCTCTAGAATGCCTCGGAGCGACTCATCTACAACACTTGGCTCGAATGGATTGTCACGAAGCATGCCAAGTTGGGGCAGCCTGGAGAGTAGTTCCGCGTCCTGCTTCGGAGCGGCGTTTCGGCGCAGCACCTGATCCAGATTGGCAAAGAAATCCAGCTTGTCCGCAGTACGAAACGGTCGCCAAGGTTCCGTATCCGGGGCAGGATCACTACTAAGGACTAGGGATCTCAGGGAGAGTTGATCTTGTAAACCGTGAACGGCATCGAGTTCGTGATCTCCTTGGATGCCAATGCGACCGAAGATCCAGGCGAAGTTGGTCGGTGATTTCACAACGGCAACGTCGCCAGGCAGACTACCCGACCAGGTTGGACCGACAATAGCCAGATTCCTGCTGCGATTCCCGAACGTGCGAGTTCCTACGTACGCGAAGGCATTGGCGAAGTAATCTAGGAACTGCAGCACGTAGTACCTGTTTGCCATGTCGGGAACGTTGAGCAGTAGCGGCCCCTCGCTTACGTCAAGCCAAGCATTGGAATAGAGCATTTCGCTGTTTGGCGCAGCCAGCCAAACTTCATCGGCCGTTACCCGACGTCGCGAGTGAAAAAACCTGTTAAAGATATAACCGCTTGTTCCAGCGTCCGGCGAAGCTACTAACTGATGCATGGTACGAAACATTTCCACTGACGCGAAGCCGAATATGTAACTTTCTACCGCGAGGCTCAGGAGTGGGTAGCGATCACAAGTATCTGCCTGCCGTGTTCCCGATCGTTCAGATCCCATGGTGGCTTCCCCGCAATATCAGGCGGCACGCTTTTCGGCACAGTGATCAACTAACTGCAAGACCAGTCGGCCGATTGCTGCTCTCATAACCGCTGCCGGGGGCATACCGAGGTCGAGGACAACGGCGAACTCCTCATGGTTTTCTTTCCCGCAGGCCTCCGGATCTTCTGCGCGTCCCTGACCGGCTGAAATCCGCTCGCGATACTCGAATGGGTCGTTGAGAAGAGTAGATCCGCTACAGATCAACTGCCCGTTGATGTAAGTGGCAAAACACTCCGCCAGGCGCGAGTCGTGTTCATCGGCAACCGCCGACAGTGAAATATCCTTGGGGAGGTGTGTTATATGAACCGAAGCCGTCAGTTTGGGTACTACTTTGCTAAGAAACACCGAAGTGAGGCACCGGCCCCACGCTTCATGCCCTACAATCTCGCAGCCCAACAAACTCGCCTGCCGACGCGCCTCGTCGTCAGTCTCGATCTCGAAAAAATCGACGCCAGTCTCCTGTTGGACCGCCGCGAGCATAGATTTACTGGGGAAGGAAGGCGAGAGTTCGACTGCTCCTTCGGGCACGAATCCCGCTTCGCAGAGGTGTTGCACTACGGAACCTATCAGCCTCTCGCCAAGGGCCATTATATCGCGCCAATCGGCGTAAGCCCGGGCGGTGTCTACTACTATTGACTGTCCTGGATACGATTCTCGCGCACTGATGTCCGCGTTGATCTCGTAAGCGCGATCAGACAAACCGGCGGCCATCAGAACAACGACGCCGGGCATGGTGGCAGATCCCAGTTGGACCTCGGAACCCGGCATCGTGTTCCGTTTCGGCTCAAGCAACCACGTCTCAACGTCATGAAACCGCTGAGAGTTCATAGATATCCGGATAGCCGCAACCGCTTCAGCCCGGGCCACTAACTTGCGCTGACGTTCAACAGGAATATGGTCCAGCATCAGCTTCGGCTCAACGACCTTGTTATGCACCTCCAAGCTTGGATGTTTCGGCAGTGGCAGAAGGTCCTTGGCGAGGAGAGTTAACCTGTTCGCGGCGATCGTTAGCTCACCTCGTTGAGTTCTTCGAACGCAGCCCTCAACGCCAAGCAAATCACCAACATCGACGAGCTTCAGAAGTTCGAGATCCTGTTCACCAAGCTGGCTGTCATGGCAAAGAATCTGGATTTTTCCCGAGCTGTCACGTAGGTCAAGAAACATTCCGCTATTGCGGTAAGCAACTACACGTCCGGCAACGATCACACGGTCCCGCGTGCATTCGCCGTTGACCAACTGTCCATATTGGTCAACAAGGCTCCGGCTGGTCACGGTTGGGGCAAAGTGTGGTCGATAGGTTCTCACACCAAGGCTGCCTAAACGTTGCCGCCTTTCCAGCCGGGCATCGCGAGCTGTCCAGGACCCTCGTGTCTGCGCTTTCTGAGAATCGTTGCCGTTTTGCCGCTGCGCAACAAGATGTCGATAGATCTCTCTCTGTGGCAAGATCGGAGTGGGTCTCTTGATTCCTGCGACCCAAGTAAAAGAGGCTTCCGATCCATAACCGCCATAGGGACGGGTTCCTTTCTCTTCTTCATGTAGGTTTCTATTGTGGAGTATGGTTTCGCGCGGATGGACATCGAGTTCACCCAGGGCCTCGATTTGCGCATGCCGCCCGAATACAGTGAGGTACATGGCGTTCGGCCGGTATCTTGGATGGTCGAAGTACGTATGCAACTCGTCCTCTTCGTCATACTCCTGCAGCATAATGACGGGAGCGAAAAATTCGGTAAGTTGTGGACCATACCTCAAGGGTTTGCGGAATATTGTCGGAGAAATAATCTGAGTTTTTGTATCTAGTACTCCACCGTGAACCAAGAATGGTTGCAGTGTAAGAAACGTCTCCGCACTAGCCGCCAAGTGGGCTCGATCCGTGTTGGCGGCGATCATGTTTTCCGAATGACGGCCAAGGCTCATTGCAGCTTCAACCGATAAGGTACGGTCGTAGAGGCTCGCAGAACAGGCCGGAGGATATCGCACGATCGACCAAGATTGCGTTGGGTGCCGAGCAGTCCTGGCCTTGATTATGGTAGCAGAGCCGGACAATGGAATCGGCCGCTTGAACCAGATCCGCGTCCTTGCGGACGATCACTGGGTTATGTCCTGACCCGCTGAACAAAAAGAGTGCGTCTTTCCGGATCTGTTTTCTAACCAACTCACCATTTGCATAAGTACCGGTGAACATCACAATGTCGGCAACAGGAACATTCGACGCAACGAAGTCGCCACGGTTGCCGAGACACAAGTGGAGAGTGGGGAAAAAACCTGCAAAGTCCACCGCCTGAAGGAGTCGCCTATACGCATCGTGGGCAGACTCGGGAGGCCGCACATGACAACGATTCGACATCAACGCGGGAATCACGCCCATGTAGACGGTCGCATACAACAGCTGATTGCGCGGCAAAAACGTTGCAATCTGTTCGGCTTTCAACTGAAAGTATTCTTGGTTTTCTTCTAGGTTCTCCAAAAGATAAGTTGCCCTGGCAAGTTCATCCTCAACCGCCGGAAAGCTGGCATAGGAGGCAAGGGCCGAATGAACCTGTTCCTGCCGAATTCGCAGGTGTTCTGCAAAAAGCGCGCAGGTGTGTGCCACCTGTGGAAACTGAAGCATTACTGGGGGAGCCATGACATCTACTCACTCTTCCGAGTTCCCTCACCTAGAATTCGGGCATAGCGTGACATAAATTACTCCCCATCGTCCTAAAAACCGTTGTTTGTTCCACAATCCGAACAGCTTCTATGTGTTTCCTCCTGAAACATGCTGATTCCAAACGGGAAGCAAGATGTCTCACCCTTAAGTAAGAGTAGCTCGTAAATAGGAGACTTGACGTTGCCTTGTTTCACTTTCAGAACACAGGTGCGAACACACCAGCGACAATGTGACAATAGTTCGGGTTCCGGCTATGCCCCTCTGCTCAGTTGTCTCCACCAGCAGCAAATAATCTTCTGGGCTTTGGCTGATCGGTCGATTTGAGAAACAGAGATCGACCCCTCGCCGCCAGTCATATCGAGGAGCAGGAACTGCATGCGTTTCAATCTAAGCTCCAGTTGCCTCACGCCAAACGATTAGGTGGTCAGCGGTACGCGGCGGCCTGGATCCCCTACGCAATAGCATGGGTGTAAGATTTGACTGAAGTTTTACATTCACATGACACCGCGACTGCCTATTATTGCGTCCACGCCGCAGCATATCTCGATCACCGGTTCGCGAGGGCTGTTGACAAGCGTAGCCGCCGAGGCAAACGGGACCACGACGCTCAATCGAACCTACACCTACTACGATACGGGAGTGTTGAGCACTTCGACCGATGTCAGCACCTCCAGTACGGCTGGAGCAACGACGACATACAACTACTCGTCCACGGGCAATGCGGATTGTGGAAACGCTTTCGTCACTTCAATTACTGAACCTTTAAGTCTTCTCCGCTCGATGACGTGGAATTGCAATGGGGGCGTCATGCTCTCACTCACGGATGAAAATGGCAATACGAGCAGTACTGCTTACAGCGGATCGAATTACACCAACTACTTCTGGCGTCCTTACAGCACAACCGACCAGGCCGGCACAACCACAAATTATTTCTACGACCTGGACTCAAGCAATCGCCCTTTCCAAACCGAGAGCAAATATGCCAGCACGTTTAACAGCGGCAATTCCATCGTGGACATTCTGACGACTAACGACGGCTTTGGACGCACGACTTTCCGCCAGACAAGGCAAGGCCCAAGCGCGAGTAACTACGACACTGTTGCAACCTGCTACGACAATGAAGGCCGGGTAAGCCTGACCACACTGCCGTATAGCACCACGGCCATAGCTTCGATCACGGCAGCGTGCCCCTCTAGCAATGCGGGGACATCGTATGCCTACGACGCGCTCAATCGCACGTCAAGCGTTTCTGACAGCGGAGGAGGATCAACTGCGTACACGTATAACGAGAACGATGTGTTACAAACGTTGACTTCGCCCACGCAGAGTAAACAGCAAGAGTATGATGCGCTAGGACGGCTGACCTCGGTGTGCGAGGTTAATAGCGGAACCACGCAGTTTCCGAGCGCGTCCTGCAAGCAGAATACGTCCGCAACCGGCTACCTGACGCAGTACTCCTACGATGTTTTGGGCGATCTTACGAACGTCACGCAGAATGCGCAGGCGACCACCGGACAGCAGACGCGAGCTTACGCGCACGACATGCTGGGAAGGCTTACTTCGGAAACCAACCCGGAGACAAACAACGCATCAGTGGCCTACAGCTACGACTCGCTGACGAACGATACGTCGTGCGGGACGATCACGTCTGCGGGAAATATGCTGAAGCGCCTGGATGCGGCTGGAAATGCCACGTGCTATGCGGGCTACGACGCTCTGCACAGGGTCGGCAACGTCATGTATCCGTCTACAAGTACCCCAGCCAAATATTTCGTCTACGATTCGGCCACTGTCGGTGGGACCGCGATGTCGAACGCCAAAACCCGCCTGGCCGAGGCTTATACCTGCACAGGTACATGCGCTAGCAAGATTACCGACCGTGGGTTCAGCTATTGGCCGACCGTCCAGACTACCAACATTTGGGAGCTGACACCCCATTCCGGCACTAGCTACTACTACAACGTGACATCCACACCGTGGCCGAACGGTGTACCGAACACCCTGAGCAATCTGACCGGGCTGCCCACGATCACATACACGCCCGATGGTGAGGGTAGAAATGCTACCGTTTCCGCTGCCAGTGGACAGAATCCCATTACCGCGATCACGTTCAACCCTGCGAGTCAGGCTACCGCTCTGACGCTAGGCTCGTCCGACAGCGATTCGTTCACCTTTGACCCGAACACCGGTCGATTAACGCAATACCAGTTCAGCGTTGGAAGTTCGGCGAAGACGGACACCGGGGTCCTCACATGGAACCCAAACGGCAGCCTTCTAACGCTGGCAATCACCGACCAGATAAACACCACAAACAGTCAAACTTGCAGCTACACCCACGATGCCTTGGGTCGGGTGGCCAGCGCTAACTGTGGTTCCAGCCTATGGAGCCAGACATTCAGCTACGATCCTTTCGGCAACATCACCAAGACAGTGCCGAGCGGAGCGACCGGCATCTCGTTTCAGCCGTCTTACGACTATACAAATTACACCAACCGCATCACGTCCACTCCGTTTACCTATAACAACAATAACGGCGATATGGCTGCCGACACCCAGCATACATACTCGTGGGACACAGAAAACAAGCTGGTGGGCATCGATTCAGGTGGTTCCGCCGGAATATGTATCGTTTACGACGCTCTCGGACGCGCGGTCGAACAGGATAAAGGCTCGGCCTGCACGACTAGCCCCACCAGTTCAACGGAGATCGTGTACGGCCCGTCTGGGGCAAAGCTGGCCCTGATGAACGGTTCAACCTTGACCAAAGCGTTTGTGCCTCTTCCCGGCGGAGTTACCGCAGTCTACAATTCTTCTGGCTTGCAGTACTATCGCCATCCCGATTGGCTGGGCAGTTCGAGGCTGGCCTCGACAACCAGCCGTACCAGCTATTACGACGTGGCGTATGCTCCTTTCGGCGAACCGTATGCGGGGTCAGGAACCCAGGATTTGTCCTTCACTGGCCAAAACCAGGACACAGAATCGGGCGAAGTTCCGGGCGGAGCCGGAGGCCTATACGACTTTCTGTACCGCGAACACGCGGCGGGGCAAGGCCGGTGGCTTTCGCCCGACCCGTCAGGCTTGGCTGCAGCAACTCCTTCCGATCCGCAGAGCTGGAACCGGTATGCCTACGTCGGAAACCGGCCGCTGAACTCTGTTGATCCTTTGGGCCTGATAATGTTCCCCCCTGGCTACGGGTGGTTGGGGAGGTGGCTGTGATCCAGATGATCCGGACTGCTTCGACCCCGACCCTTGCGATCCAGACGATCCATCCTGCTACACCGGCGGTGGAGGTTCTCCTGGCGGCGGCGGTGGTGGCAGCCCGTCTGCCCCACCCCAGCGCGTCGGCGGCGTCTGGCCGAACAACGAAACGCTGGGCTTGCCCTCGGGACTGAACGCGTCTCCCTTGAGCCTGGGAAGCTTGTTTGGATTGTCGCCGGGGACACAGTGTGGCGACTTTATCGAGTGCGGCTCACTAGGACCGGGGCCATTGTCACTAACACCTGCTGATACGATACCTTGGGGATCGGTCTGGAGTGTTCCGCAATGGCTAGTCAGAGCTACTGGTATCGCGGCGATCCTCCAGATACTCCTTCAGCAAACCGGTGACAATCCATCGCGCTTTGAGACTTGCGTTTATACCGGAGAGTATCAGGATCGATCTTACGATCATGCGTACAAAATTTGCGCGTACTCTTGCGCGGATGGGACTAGGAATTTCGCATGGCCCGTGAACCAAGCCTGTCCGCCGACGCAACAATTTCCTCTATGAGGCCTGAACCGATGATTTCTTATGGTCGCGGCAGAATTGTTCGAGAATCAGAGTGGATGACAGTCTATCAACAGGACACAGGAGAACTTCTTTATGAGTCAAAGTTTCTGGTCGGTGGCGTAACTGTCTCGGCAGATTTTCTGAAACAGCGCTGGCAGGATCTCCCCCAGCGAGAAAAGTACGACTTCGTCCAAGCGTTTCAAGCCAAACCCTTCTTAACGCCCGACGACGAAGAGATTCTCGATTTCCTCATGGACATCAGGGACATCAATATCTGGATTACTATCAGCCCGCTCCTTCCTCGCCATTCTAGCCGGCAGCGGGTTTTGGACTTCCTCGTTAACAGAATAGTTGCCCAGGAAGGACCAAAGGCTAACTTTTATCAGGCAATTGAAATGCTCGGTGATACCCGAGCCCTCAACCCTTTGCGTGACGTTTATCTCAACTACCGCGAGATATTGAACCTTCCAAGACGAATGGAAAAACTTGATTGCTTCGACTATTTACAGTGCTGCCGGGCTTTGTGGACCCTTAGTGGTTCGCGTGAATACGAACAGGAACTGAGAGAGTTCCTGACGGATGACGACGAGGAAGTCCGACGCTGGGCCGAGAGGCTACTTGCCACTCGATAGCTGTAACCTCATCTTTTCGCGTTCTTTGCGAAAGGGCGGGTAGCGATTCAGCAAGCGGATTGGCCATAAGTCGATACTAGCAAGCTTAAGTTTCAACTCGATGAATAGGAGCCCGCACAGTAATGCTGGGCGCAAGAACGATAAGTGCGTCGCTGCTGCGTGTGTTTGCAATAGTCCTGTTGGGAATGTTGTTATGGCTTGTTGGCTGCGGCGGTGGAGCAGGGGGATCGGGTGGTTCCGGGCCGCCACCACCTCCTGCCATCGAGACTGGCCCGCACCCGCCGATTCGCACCCGGTATCTGCGCACCGACATTCAGTACAACCCGAACGCGCTGCAATTCTTTCCGCCGCATGTCACGGCCTACGACAGCGTCCATAATCGTTTCTTCGTTAGCAACACCACGCAGAATCGCATCGATGTCTTCGATGTGCCCACAGAATCGCAGATCGGCACGATCATTGTGCCGCTACCGTGGGGCATGGATGTGTCCCCGAACGGCAGCCAGCTCTATGTCGCAACCACATTCGGCGATGTCTATCTCCTCGACCCCGGAGCCATGCAGGTCGTGCAGCGGTTTGCGTCGGCAACAATGGGACCGCAGGGCTACACTGCCACCCAAACATTCATTTTGGCAGACGGAAATTTAGCCCTGCTGGGCGGAATCGGCGGCCTCTACTTTGACGGATCGCAGAATTTCGCGATCTGGAATCCCAGCACGAACAGCCTGCAGGTGGTTACGCCCGAATTTATAACGAACATCGGGCAAATGACTCTGACCGCAGATCGAACAAAGGTTCTCATCGGCGGAGCGACCGCACAATTTGTGGAGTTGTACGATCCAGCGACAAGCACAGGAATTAACGTCTCTTTCAACGGCGGATACGTCTCCGAGATTTTACCTACGCCTGACGGCACACGAGTTTTCGTAATCGGGCTAGGAGGCAACGCCGAGGTGTTCGACGCGAACACGCTAGTGTCGTTGGGCAGCTTCCAGCCACCTGCCTACAGTGCCGTCCTTAGCCAAGATGGCTCGACGCTCTTTACGGTTGACCTTTACTCCACCGTCTTTGCCTATGACACTACGACCTTCGCTCAGACGGGGTGGGTATCGAGTTTCAACGTTGTGGATCTGGAGCAGTCCATTGTTGCTGCGGTGACTGACGATACCGGCCTTGTCTTTGGGCCCATCGGACACGGCGTCGCGTTCCTCGATGCAAGCACGATCAATTCAGGCCATGAAGGGACCGAGTTCAATATTGGGTTCCTCTCGCCGGACACAGGTCCGCTAAGTGGTGGAACCGCGCTCCAGACCGAAGTGCTAACCGGAGTTCCCGTCCCGAACATAACGACCGGGACCGTTTATATCGGCAATGCCGGGGCGACGAATGTTTCCTTATCGGCCAGCGCGTTCGCCGGGAGTACTCCGCCTGCGGCAGCTGGCGGCGCTGCGGACTTTACGGTCGTGCTGCCCGATAACAGCATTCGCATGATGCCGGAAGATTTTAGTTACGGGCCCACCATCGTAGAAGTCTCGACAAACGCGGCAAGCGCGGAGGGCGGAGCCCAGGGCACAATCTTCGGGTATGGGTTTGGACAGCAGCCCTCAGACGTGCAAGTGACCATTGGTGGACAGTCCGCTCCGTTACCCAATTATTGACGACGGCTTCGCCAACCTTCCCATATCCCTTTCCGATGGAAGCGGTTTTATTTGCCGTGCCGCCCGGCACCTCCGGCGCCTCTGAAAATGTAACGGTCACAACCGCTAATGGCCCGGCGACCGCAGCCAGTGCCTTCCACTATGTAGCGGCGGTGCAGTCGTATGCTTTGCCTGGCTCATTCCTCTCGCAAGGGCTCTACGACCCCTATCGTAGTGTCATGTACTTCACGGACCGGGCGCAGATTGACGTGTTTTCTCCGTCCGCCGAAAACTGGCTGACGCCAGTCACCCTTCCAGGAACAAACAGCAGCACCGGTTTTGTTGGCATAGCTCTTTCGCCGGATGGCAACACTCTGGCAGTGTCCGATGCCGGAAATGACAAAATCTACATCTTGAACCCAGGCTCGCCAAATGGTGCCCAGTCCTTCCCGGTGAATACCGGCAACGATACTCAGCCGTATGGGCTGGCTGTGACAAATTCCGGTGCCGTGTACTACGCGACTGACGACCAGAGTTTCAGCGATACTGGAGGACTCAACAAGCTAGATACGACGACAGGAGTGATTACCAACTTTGCACCCGTAGAGTTTGGCGACTCGTTTATGCGGGTGCTGCTGAGTCCCGATGGTGCTCAGGTCTTCGCCAATGATGGATCTGGCATTTGGATATTGAATACAAGCGACGATTCTTTGGTGGAGGCGCTGCAAGCCACTCTTGCAGAGACCGGGAACGAAGATGCGGCGGTTTCGGCGGATGGCTCCGTCGTGCTTACGTCCAGTCTGCTAACCGACTCGGAGTTGAATGTTTCGAGTGACCTTGCCTACGTGGACCGGGATGTTTGGCTCCCGGTAGCGGTGTACGGTCAAAAGCTGAACTCAGATGGAAGCCTTGCGTTCCAACCGCTAACAAACGGTATCGACGTGCTTGATGGCGTGACGGGACTTCTGCAATACCGAGTAGGACTGTCGATCCAAGCGGCGAATGTTTACGATGCCTTAGCAATTGACAATACAGACGGACTACTTTTTGGTTCTTACCGCAAATGGTATTGCGCAAATCAATCTAGGCTCGCTGCCGCCGAGCCCGGCAGAATCGCGACATCTGAAGGCTTTGATGTTGGCAGGGAGGTCCAGTGAGAGATTTGTGAACAGTCCCGCAAGGTCAAATGCCAAGAGGAAGCAAAACCGACCTCTTTGGACAGATTGGCTGCACCGCCCGCGCCTAAGACGTGTCGGCCCCCTTGAAGTTCCGAAGGTTCCTAGCGTGGAAAACACTCGTTGAGGCACGCGGGCACGCCAAGTAGAGCTAAACGCTGAATTTTGGAGTGTAGACGATTTTGTATCGGTTAAAACCTCAAAGCTCAACAAAGCGTAACAGTGTCCAGGGTGGAGGCGGCAACTCATTCAATACCAAGCACTTGCGACCTACAGAATTCAATAGAGTTCAAGAAGGGCTGGAATCTGGTTCGGGACCAGGGGGTCGGAGGTTCAAATCCTCTCTCCCCGACCATTTCTTTCTCTCGCACGTAGAGTGTAGTTCTGACTTCCGCCCACAGTGAGCGACGCCGCAACCTTGAATCGCACCCGTCCGCAGCCCAGTACTTGCTTGTTGCTTGGAGCTCGCTCCGGCCGGGCGGCTGAGACTCCCAGGGATTTTGCTGCAAAGCACCGGGAGTTTCCTTTATAGTGTGGCGGGAGAACTCCACTTTAATCCTTACCATTTCAAGCGCCCGAGTAGCCGGCGACTGTGGTGGTGTATTCCAAAGGAAAGCCCGGGAAATAGGTGGGCGCGTTTTGCCACGACCCGCCCAAGGCGGCAAGAGAAGCATCCGGGCAGTACAATTGTGTGGCACAAACGGACGCCGAGTAGCGATAGCAATCGTGAGCATAGGATGAAAGTTCAACCTCGATTTTTTCTTATCCCGCTGGGAGTGATTGGGCTTGGCGTCCTCTTTTTTTACCTGGAGTGGCGTCCCGGTTATTTCACCAACTCGACGTATCTGGGTGGGATTCTCTCGCTGGAAATTGTGTTGGCCTGTCTGTGGCGGTTCGACAAGGTATTCTTTCCGGTGACCATGGGGTGCTTTCTTGTGGCGGCTACGGGGTTGCCGCTGGCTGGGGAAAGCCTCATGCTCCGCTGGCTTTTTCTCGGGGTCGGCGCGCTGGTTGGTTTTGTTATCTGGATGAAAACTAACCGGGCGCGGCATTTTGGAGTATTCCACCTGGTTGCCTTGTTCTGCGTGGTTTCCGCATTTGCCTCGGCGAGCGCCTCGGCGACCGCCATAATCGGCTCGCTGAAAGCCGGCAGCTTGTTTTTGCTGTTTTTGTATGCGTTGACGGGTGGACGTGTGGCCCTGGCGGGCCATGAGAGGTCTTTTGTTCGCGGCCTGGTGCTGGCTTGTGAGGTCCTGGTTTTTGTGGTTTCCGCTTGCTATTTTGCCGGTTTCAACGTGTTTGGGAACCCGAACAATCTGGGTGCGATCATAGGAGTTGTCGCGATTCCGGTGCTGCTGTGGGCGGCTTTGGTGGCGGAGGACCGAGCGCAAGCGCAACGCCGGTACACGGCCTTGGCGCTCTGTGGCGTCCTGCTCTATCTGACCGCGTGCCGCGCCGCACTGGTCGCCGATGCGCTCCTCGCGATTGGGCTCGCCTTGGCGCTGCGGCGTCCGGGGTTGTTGTTGCGGATCGCCTTTGCCGGGGCCTTGCTCCTGGAACTCATGGCGGTTGCCAACCCCTCGCATGTGGGTCAAGTGATGGATTCTCTGAGCGGGCGGTTAGTTTTCAAACTGCAGGGGCACCCATCGCACCAAGGGGTTTTTGGATCGCGCGAGACGCCATGGGATGACACCATTGCCGCCGTCAAGCGGCATCCCTTGTTTGGAACCGGATTCGGAACCAGCGATGTGGGCGAGGAAGGATCCGGCATTCAGGGATCGTCGATCTACACGGTGGAAGGTACGAACCGCGAACATGGCAGCAGCTACCTGGCGATGGCCGAATACATGGGACTGTTGGGAATTCTGCCTTTCCTGCTTCTGCTGGTTCTGTTGATGCGAACGGCGGCGCAGGCATTCCGTTGGATGCGAAGAACGGGCAGTCCCGCACATTACGCGGTACCGTTTGCGCTGGTTACGGTGGCAGGCATTATTCATGCGGGCTTTGAAGACTGGCTGTTTGCGGCGGGATCCTATCTCTGCGTGTTCTTTTGGGTATCGGCCTTTCTGCTGGTAGATCTGGCAGCGGGAGCGAACGCCAATGTGCGCATGCCCGCGGCTCAGCCGGTTGCCAGGTTCGCGCCGGGATCGCGGCGGTCCACGACATCAGTGTGACTCGACGAGCAATCCGACTCGAACCATCCGACTCGAACATCCGACTCGAACCATGCAATCCTTTCAGGAAGCCAGTCCGGCAAACATTCGAAGCCCAGGCGGCAAATGGACGGCACTCTGCCTGGCCTTACTGCTTATGGCGGGCGCCGAGTTTCTGGTTAGAGGCCCGGTCAGGGCCATTCGTTCTGCAACGCAGTTTAATGACTTCCTTTCTCCCTACATACAAGGGAATGCGTGGATACGCGGCCTGGACCCTTACAGTCCCCAGGTTCTGCTTAAGCTATGGCCAGCGGAAGCGCTTCATTTCGATTTTCTGCCGAAGGAGGTGGCGAACGGAACGCTGGTGGCGAACCGGGGAATTCCCACGGCATACCCCATCACGGCATTGGTACTCGTCGCACCCTTCAGTTTGCTTCCCTGGAATGTGGCGTATGCGCTTTGGCTGGCGATTAACCTTGCGCTGTTCTCGGCCACGCTGTGCGTGCTGGTATCCCTGGCGGGCGTTTCTTACCGTGAGCCTGCGGGGATTTTGCTGATAGCGGCGAGCTTGGCGCTGGCGCCATTCCATACCGGAATTGTGACCGGCAACGTTTCGCTGGCCGCGATCGAATTGAGCGTCGCGGCTATTTGGGCGGCACGCGGGCGGCACGACATTACGACTGCGGTACTGCTTGCGATCTCAGCGGGCTTGAAACCACAGATTGGACTCTGCTTTCTTCTGTACTATCTGATGCGACGCCGCTGGCGAATCGTCGGGATCACGCTGGCGATGCTGGGTGGCCTTGCGGCTCTAGGTTTGCTGCGGCTGGAACTTGGCCATACTCCATGGCTTGCAAACTATCTCAACGACAATCGCGTTTTGTTCGAGACCGGCGTGCTGGGGAACTTCACTTCGATTAACCCCACGCGATTCGGACTGATCAATCTGCAAGTGGCGTTGTATCCGCTCCTCGGCAGCGTCCGGGCGGCGAACGGTGTGGCGATGTCGGTTGGAGTAATTTTCCTGGTGATGTGGTTGATCGGCACGGGACGAAGAGGCAGCCACGGCGATTTCGAATTGCTGGATTTGGGCGCGATCGCGGTCATCAGTTTGCTGCCTATTTATCATCGATTCTATGATGCCGCCCTGCTCGTCTTGCCGCTGTGCTGGGTGATTGTCTCCTTTCGAAAGGCGCGAATGTCCGCGGTCTTCTCGTTGCTGCTAATGCTCCCGTTCTTGATCCCCGGCGGGACGCTGCTGGAGACCAGTGAAAGCAGCGGGCGTATCCCTTCGGCATTGGCGCATCATTGGTGGTGGGAGAAGATTGTGATGCCGCATCAGGTTTGGCTGCTGTTGCTCCTCAGCGTGCTGTTGCTTTGGGAGATGAGCATGAACCGTGCTTCTCCAGGGGAGCAGTCCAATAAGAACGTTGCCATAAAACCGGGGCCTATCCGTACGGATTTGCCAGCGCGCCTTTTATGAACATGGCTAATTTTCCCTGCAACGACAGATTTGTTGTGGCCTGCGGGCCAGGCCTGATACGCTGTGGGCGGCCAGCAAGTGCGGGTGCGCCGTCGAATCAACGCTACGGTCTCTGGGAGAAGAAGAGAAACATGCCATCAAATAAGGTCAATTGCTGGGTTGCAATTTTCGCCGGTCTGATTATTCTTACGGCAACGATGCAGGCAAAGACCGATATCACGAAGCAGGCCTTCGGACATACTGCGGAGGGAACGGGCGTCGATCTTTACACGTTGGCGGATGGCAAAGTCGAAGTGCGCATTACGAATTATGGCGGGATTATTGTTTCGCTGCGCGCTCCGGATCGCAACGGAAAGCTCGACGACGTGGTTCTCGGCTATGACTCGTTCGAGGGCTACCGCGCGAACCCCGCTTATTTTGGAGCCATTATTGGCCGTTATGCGAACCGGATCGCGCATGGCAGCTTCCAGCTCGATGGCAAGACTTACTCCATCCCAAAGAACAACGGGGACAACGCGCTCCACGGGGGAATCCGCGGATTCGACAAGGTGGTCTGGACGGCCCAAGAAATAAAGGATGGAATCGAACTTACCTATGTGAGCAAGGACGGCGAAGAGGGTTTTCCGGGGACGCTCACGAGCACAGTGCGCTACACCTTGAATGGTGGTGCGCTGCGGATCGAGTATTCGGCGGCCACCGATAAGGATACGATCCTCAACCTGACGAATCATTCCTATTTCAACCTTGCAGGCCAAGGTAAGGGTGAAGTTCTAGGACACGTGGTAAAGATCAATGCTTCCAAGATGACTCCTGTCGATGCGAATCTTATTCCTACGGGAGAGCTGAAATCGGTAGAGGGCACGCCCTTCGATTTTCGAACGCCCCATGCCATCGGCGAGAGGATCGCTGCGAACGATGAGCAGTTGCGGCTGGGCATGGGATACGACCACAACTTCGTGTTGGACCATGCGGAGGGCCAGTTGGCCGAGGCCGCAGAAGTGTATGAGCCGGCCACGGGAAGGATTCTGCAAGTGCTGACGACTCAACCCGGAGTGCAGCTCTACACCGGCAATCATCTGGATGGGTCGATTACTGGCAAGGAAGGGCGCGTCTACAAACCGCGTTTCGCACTTTGCCTGGAAACGCAGCATTTTCCCGACTCGCCGAACCACGCCAACTTTCCCTCGACCGAGTTGAAGCCGGGGCAGAAGTTTCACAGCGTGACGGTATTTCAGTTCAGCACGGGCACGCGCTGACCGGGAAAGGCCGCAGATTGGCCGCAGCTAAAAATTCAATCCCACGTCGCGGCAAACTTCCACGATGGAGAGCCGGTCCGGCGCTCCGAGCTTGCGCAGCATGCGATGAATGTGGTTCTTAACGGTCTGCTCGGAGAGGTGCAGCTGACTAGCCATTTCCTTATTCGTGAGTCCCTGCTGGATTAGCCCGACCAGTTGCTGTTCCCTGCGGCTGAGGCCCAAGCTGGTTTTGAGATGCAGACCTGGGACGGCAGGTTTGTGCCGGGCCACCCATTGAAACAGCGTGCCAGACAGCGAGCCTGGGCACACCGCTTCACCAGTGGCAACTGCCCGAATGGTGCGCGCCACCTCCATGGCCGAAGCATCTTTGAGCACGTAACCCACGGCACCGGCCTGCACCACGCGGAGAAACACCGATTCATCGGCTTCCATGCCGACCATCACAACTCTTATCGAGGAGTTGAGCCGCTGTAGTTCCCCCACCACCCCACGTTCCGATAGAACTGAAGAGACTGAATCGAGCACTACCACGTTCGCCCGCGTCGAGACGATCTGTTGAAACATATCGAAGCCGTAGCATCCGGCTCCGACCACCTCGATATCGTCTTTCTTGGAAAGGATGCGTATTAAAGCTTCGCGCAGCAGGCGATTCTCAGCCAATAGAAAGACTGCGGCAACCGGTTCCGGACGTGCCGACCCTACAGTTCCCATCAGACAACTAACCTCGTTTAACTCAGACATCTTCGATCTGCCCGTCGCCTCGCGTCACCGCCAGGCCGTTGCAAACGACCTCGATTCAACTGAAGCGGCCGCGCTGCATCCTCTGTTCGTGCTGCCTTCCTAACCTGCCGGCTTCGACCATACTTTCTGGCCGACTCTTTTCCTTCCTCGCTTCACTCACTCCCCAGAGTCACCTTCAAACGCTAGCTGCCTACCGAACGTAGGTCAACGGAAAAGCCTGTTCCTGAGATCCTCTGTTTCCCGGTCCGGGAAGTCTGTTTTCAATTCCATAAACGGTCCCGACGAGTACAGAGCCTTGACGGGGTCGGGCGTGGCTGTTAGATTTCGGTCCTGCACGTAAATGCCGGGGGATATCGCGCTGAGTCGGGGAGGGAAGAGGCGTCTGGCGGATCTTCATCGAGTAGACCTGAGCCGGCGCAGCTTTCTCGTCCGCTGCTGCCAGGGAGCCTCGGCGGCAATGGTTCCGGCAAGCCTGCGCGGTTTCGGTTTTCCTCCCGTCTGCTCCTTCGAATCTCCCACAACGCTTTCATCTGGCGACGAATTCCATCTGCATCCGCACTACCGAGCCCAGCGGCCCCTCAATGCCCTGCTCCTCAAGACGCAAGCCGGACTGGACGCCTTCCTCACCGAAAAATACCATGATCAAATCGCGGCGATTCTTGCGGAATGGAGTTCGAGCTTGCTCCGCTCTCCGCGGGAAGTGGAGGCGATTAAGAAGGTTCTAACCCCAAATTTTTCAGGGTCATCGCTGCGGCGCGTTGACTCGCGACTCGTGCGTCCCGGCTCACCGCTTGAAATTTACTGGAACAAATTCAGCCCCCAACCCAATCTAGGACGGGAGGCATTTCTTCAAGAACTGCAGTCCGCCACAAGCGTTTTCCTGAAGATTGTGACCGCCGAATTTCAGGTGACGAGCATTGAAGCGGGTCCAGCGTCTTCCACCCAATTTCCCGAGCGGGTGCACACTCGCGTGCGTTACGAGTTGGTGGGGACAGGCACTGGTTTCTACCGCGAGCAGCGTGTGGGACACTGGGACCTCGAATGGATTTTGTCTTCTTCCACATCAGGTGAATTTCGGCTGCGAAGCTGGCAGGCGCTTGATGAGACGCAAAGCCGCTCCAGTTCCCCGATTTTTGCTGACATCGGCACCGCTGCGTTGGGCGGCAATTCTTCATATTCCGCTCAGATGCTCCGCGGAGTGGACTACTGGCGCACGGTCATCGACGGCGCCTGCGGCATCGATATTTACGGACACAATGGAGTCTCGATCGCCGATATCGACAACGACGGCTTCGACGACCTGTATGTTTGCCAGCCCGCAGGGCTTCCCAACCGGCTTTATCGAAACCGCGGAGATGGAACGTTCGAAGACATCACGGAAGCCTCCGGCCTGGGGATCCTGGAAAACACCGCATGCGCGCTCTTTGCCGACTTCGATAACGATGGACGCCAGGATGTGGTCATCGTACGCGCGAACGGACCGCTTTTGTTCTTGAACGAAGGCGGCGGAAAATTTCGCCAGAAGCCCGGCGCGTTTCAGTTCGCTGATCCTCCACAAGGGACGTTCACCGGCGCAGCCGTTGCCGATTATGACCGTGACGGCTGGGTGGATATTTATTTTTGCCTCTACGTCTACTATCAGGGCACAGATCAATACAAGTATCCGGTTCCCTATCACGATGCCGAGAACGGTCCACCCAACTTCATGATGCGGAATAGCCGCGACGGAACATTCCGCGACGTGACCGCGGAATCGGGCCTTAACCGGAACAACACGCGCTACAGTTTCTGCTGCGGCTGGAGCGATTACAACCGCGACGGCTGGCCCGATCTTTATGTGGTCAACGATTTCGGCCGGAAGAACCTCTACCGCAACAACGGCGATGGAACTTTTACCGACGTTGCTGCAGAAGCGGGAGTTGAAGACATCGGTGCGGGCATGAGCGTTTGCTGGCTCGACTACGACAATGTAGGCGCCGAGGACATCTACGTCGCTGACATGTGGACCGCCGCGGGAGAGCGCGTCTCCGCGCAAGAAATATTCAAGAAAGACGCGCCCGAAGATGTTCGAGCGCTGTACCGGAAGCACGCGATGGGCAATTCGCTGTTTCGAAACGGCGAGTTTCGCAATGGAGGACTTCGTTCTAGCGGCGATATTTTCGAAGATCGAACACAGGCGGCCGGAGTTGGGATGGGCCGCTGGTCGTGGTCGAGTGACGCGTTTGATTTCGATCATGACGGCTTTCCCGATCTCTATATCGCGAATGGAATGGTGTCCGGCGTTTCGCGGCAAGACTTGAATGGCTTCTTCTGGCGGCAAGTGGTCGCCAATTCGCCGGACCAAGCAAAGCCTGCGTACGATTACGAACAAGGATGGGGCGCCATCAACGAACTCATTCGCGCTGACGGCACCTGGAGCGGATTCGAGCGGAATGTTCTCTATGCGAACAACCGGGATGGAACGTTTTCCAACGTTTCCGGCGCAGTGGGGATGGACTTTGTCGAGGATGGCCGGGCATTCGCTCTGGCTGACTTCGATCAGGATGGCCGGCAGGAAGTGTTCCTGAAAAACCGCAATGGCCCGCAGTTGCGTCTGTTGAAAAATGTAATGGAAAGTCTCCCGCCGTCGATTGCCTTCCGCCTCCGCGGCACGAAGAGTAATCGTGACGCGATCGGCGCGGCGGTTACAGTGGACACTGAATCCGGGCGCCAGACTCGCATGCTGCAGGCTGGATCAGGATTTCTGTCGCAGCACAGCAAGGAAGTATTTTTCGGCCTGGGAAATGCCAAAGGCCCGGTTCGAGCGGCGATTCGCTGGCCCAGCGGGCTGGTGCAGGATTTTCATGCCCTTCCGCCCAACCACAGAGTGTGGTTGGAGGAAGGGTCGGAAAAATTCCGGGCCGAACCGTTCAGAACGCAAGTGCCAATGCGCGGCCAGCTCGACGTTACTACGCCGCAAGAAATCGAAAAACTTCCCTCCGCGGTTGAAACCTGGCTGCTGGCGCCCGTAGCCGCGCCCGATTTTTCTCTTCCGGACTTGGCGGGACAAGTGCAGACTCTAGCCGCGCTTCGGGGAGAGCCGGTGCTCCTGAATTTCTGGGTGACGCAGTCGGAGAATTGCCTGAAGGATCTCAAAGTGTTCAGCCGCGCTCATGAGCGGTGGGCGTCGCAGGGCCTGCAGTTGTTCACCGTGAATGTTGACGATCCCACTGACGCCGCTAAGCTGAGAGCTTTGGCGCGTGAGCGGCGCCTTTCATTTCCCATCCTGCGCGGATCGAATGACGTGGCCGGTATTTACAATATTCTCTACCGTTACGTGTTTGACCGGCATCGTGACCTCGGGTTGCCAACGTCGTTCCTCATCGACACACGCGGAGACATCGTCAAGATTTATCGGGGGCCGGTGAACCAGGAGCATGTCGAACAAGATTCCCGGCACATCGCCCAAACCGATGCGGAACGACTGGCCTGGGCGCTGCCTTTTCCGGGTGTTGCCGAAACCTATGAGTTTGGCCGCAACTATCTCTCTTTCGGCGCGATTTTCTTTCAACGAGGATACTTCGATCAAGCCGCAGCGTCATTCCAGCTTGCGCTCCGCGACGATCCGTCGAGCGCCGAGGCCTACTACGGATTGGGAAGCGCCTACCTGAATCAGCAGAAGACAGCTGAGGCGCGGGCGAGCTTTGAACGTGCGGTGAAACTTCACGCGAGCTATCCCGATACGTTGGCCAACGCCTGGAACAATCTTGGACTTCTCGCCACGCAGGAAGGCCGCCCGGACGAAGCGGTCCGGTGCTTCAAGGAGGCTGTGCAGCTAAGCCCAGATCATCTGATTGCCCTTAACAATCTGGGCAACGCCTATCGTTTGCGGAAGGAATGGGATAAAGCTCGGGTGACTTTTGAACGAGCTCTTGAAGCCAGTCCCGTTGATCCTGAGGCGAATTACGGTTTGGCGATGGTCTTTGCTCAGGCCGACGACACTTCGCGTGCGTACGAGTACCTACAGAAAGCTTTGAAATCTCGTCCCGCCTACCCGGAAGCCTTAAATAACATTGGAATACTTTACCTGCGCACCCAGCGGCGAGATGAAGCAGTCGCGAGTTTCGAAGAGTGCATTCGCGTTGCGCCTGCCTTCGATCAGGCTTACTTGAACCTGGCCCGCGTCTATGCACTGGAAGGCGCGCCGGAGAAAGCTCGAGCCACGCTGCTCGATCTCCTCAAGCAGCATCCGGATCACGCACAGGCGCAGGAAATGCTGGCGCAGCTTCCCCACTAAGGTGGAAGCCTAAACCTTGCGCGCCTAATTTTTTGGCGTTGGCGCGGTCAGCAGATCCACAAACATTTTGTAAAACTTGTCGAGGTCCAGATCGTCCTGCACTTCGACCGGCTGAACTTCCGTGTTAGGCTTATCGTTCTCCCTCCAGCTCAGTGTGTTGCCGTAGTTAGCGCCGTGGTCAAGATCCACATCGAGGAATAGCGTTTCCTTCTTCGTGATCAGGCTCGGATCGAGCCACGCCGCGGCTGCCAGTTCATCCCACAGGTAATTGTAGTTGCCTCGCAAGAGCGCATATTTTCCAATGTAACGCGCCGCTGGCGAGTCGCCCGCTCGGATGCGGTTGATCAAGTCGGAACTCAATCGCGTTTTCACAGAAATATCCACCGGCGTGCAAACGATTTTCTTCCACGCAGCCATGAATACAATGTGTGCCGCTTCCGGATCGAACCAAAGGTTGAATTCGTGAGTTGGGGAATTGACAAACTCTGGACTGTCGGTCCTCGGATTGAGGCTGGCGCCCATGAACACAAGCTCTTTGGCCAGTCCCGCAAATCCGGGATCGATGGAAATGGCGAGCGCAAGGTTTGTCATGGGGCCCCCTTCATAAATCGTGATCTGGTTCGGAAACTTGTGAACCATGCGTATCAGAAAGTGAGATGCATCTTCTTCAGCCGGCTTGGTTGTGGGTTTGCCTTCCGGCATTTCTCCCAACTCGCCGGGTGGGTGATAAAACTTTGGAGTCCATGCCCCCAACCAGGCTACGCTGCCGTGTTGTTGCTCCCAAAGCTCCGTTTCCTGTTTTCGCCGCACCAGCGGATACTCCGCTCCCGGCACGACCGGTATGTCCGTTCGACCGATAAGTTCGAGCATGCGCAAGGTGTGCGCCACTTCCGCGTGAAGCCACTGATCGCCGGTCACCACGGTGATGCCCAGGACTTCGGTCTGTGGCGACTGGATCAAGAGCAGCATCGACTGCTGATCCGTTCCCGCGGGCCCGGCTGCGTCCTGATCGATGATGATCTTTCGTTTCTCCTGGCTCCAGCACGTGAGGCTTGTCATCAATAGCAAAACTGTTGTCAGATACCGCATTCGGTGCCACTGCATCGATAGCCTCCGAGTTTCGAAGCTAACAGATTTACTTACGCCCGGCTGCGTCATGACGTTAACGTTTGAGATGGGCAGGCTTCAAGTGCATTGACGACGGACATTGGGTGTACGCTATCTTGTCGAGTCAATCAGGCTGACGCTTCTATTATGGGCCGCTTCTGCGTACATGCAACCTGCATTCTTGCGATAACTCTGCCTCTTGCTCCGTCTGCGTTTCGGGGACAGTCTGCTCAAGAACACGCAGTTGAAACGCAGCCGAAAACCGCGGGGTCAGCGACGTTGCAGGGGATGGTGCGAGACTCGGGCAACCGCCCGGTGGCCGGCGCAACTGTTTGCCTGAAGGCCAAGGACTCGCAAACTCTTTCCGCGCGTACCGATTCGGCTGGAGCCTATCGCTTTTCAGCGGTTCCTCAAGGTGGTTATACTCTGCGCGCGGAGATGGCTGGCTACGGCCCTGCCACTTCCGGCCCGTTTGTTCTCGGAGCGAAAGAGTCGAGAACGATTGATCTCACTTTAGAGCCCGCAAAGGCGGCCGCGCAAAATTCTCAAACCAAGCGTCCAGAGTTTTTCGACGAACCTCACTTCACTGTGGCTGGAGTTACCGATACCACGAATCTTGGCGGTCATGGTTCCGATGCGATCGTCAGAAACAGGGAGGCTCTGGCCAGCGCAACCGCTTCGTTGCGGAAGGAACCGCCGAGTAAGACTGACGAGGACGAGGCTGGACGGCATCACTTGCTCGCAGACGCTGACGAGAGACGGGGCGATGCCTTGGACGCTGTGAGAGAGTATCAACGCGCGGCCGAACTGAACCCGAGCGAGCCCAATCTTTTCGATTGGGGAACGGAACTGTTGGTACACCACGCGGCCGAGCCAGCCATTGAAGTTTTCACAAGAGGCAATCGCCTTTTCCCTGGTTCGGTCCGGATGCTGGCCGGTCTGGGCGCGTCCTGGTACTCTCTCGGGTCGTTCGATCAGGCGGCGCAGCGTCTCTGCGAGGCTTCCGACTTGAATCCCGACGATCCGAATCCCTACCTCTTCATGGGCAAAATGCAAGCTGTCGAAAGCGAGCAGTCGCAGGCGATTCTGGATCGACTTGCGCGGTTTGCCAAGCTTCAACCGCAGAATGCGTTGGCCAATTACTACTACGCAGTGAGTCTCTGGAAGCGGCGGAAGTCACCAGAAGAAGTCGAAGATGCGAATCGAGTAAAGTCGTTATTGGAAAAAGCCGTCCATCTCGATCCCGGGCTCGGTCTCGCATACCTGCAGTTGGGCGTTGTCTATTCGGAGCAAGGAGATTTTCCGAAAGCAATCTCTGCCTATCGGCAAGCGATCGAGGCTTCTCCGCTGCTGGAACAGGCGCACTACCGCCTGGCGCAGGCTTACCGGCAGCTGGGAGAGACCGCAAAAGCTCATGCAGAGCTGCAGCTATATGAACAGATCTCGAAGGAAAAAACAGAGGAGATCGAGCGCCAGCGGCACGAACTGCAGCAGTTCGTATATCAGCTGAGGGACACTACGTCAGCCCCGCCGCAATAGAAACGCAATCTTCGATAGCCGACTGAGGGCAGAGCTACTCTGCTCGGAGCAGGCGCCAGCCCCGGCCTAGAAATTAAGCCTCAAAGCAAACTGAATCAGGCGCGGGTTGTTTACCGTGTTATTGACCACTCCGAAACTGGAGGGAGTATTTATGTCCTGCTCTCCGCTGTCGGCGTAACCGTTCAGGTAGAACTGGGCATGGTTGAGTAGATTAAAGAACTCAGCCCGGAATTGGAGGTTCATTGCCTCGCGGAAGGGCAAAGGAAAGTCCTTGATGATTGAGAAATCTGTATTCACAAAACGCGGGCCGTAAACTGGCGCGCGCGGAGCGGTACCGAGCCCTCCGACGGTAAATTGCTGGAGCGTGCCCGGATTGAATACAAAAGCGTCCGAGACGAAAGCGCAGGGGTTAAACCAGTTTTGCAAAGTGTGAATTTGAGACGGCGCCGTGCAACCCGGATTGGCTGCGACCGGACCGGCTTTGTTAGGATCGCCCACTTCGTTCGGCCGCTCGAAAGTGTTGCCGTTATACGAGAAATACACGCCCGATGGGTTGCTGCTATCGACGACGAACAACGGAAATCCCGAGGTCGCTCTTTCGATCACAGTGACTTGCCAATTTCCAAGGATGGCGTTGGTAGCCCCGCTCCAAGTGCTGCCGTAAGGCTTGCCCTTGCCAAACGGCAAATTGTAGAGGATGCTCGCGGTGAAGCTGTTGTTTAGGTTCAGTTGCGACAAACCCCAGTCCAGTTTCGCAGTTCCAGGCAGCGGGTAGTACATCGCGCCGGGGTTGGTGCCTAATCCATCGGTGAGGCCGGTATCGAAATTGCGGGAATAGGTATAGCCAATCAGAGCATAGAGGCCGTGCCGTGCGCTCTTGGTTTCCGCTTTTACCTGGAGAGAATCATAACGGGCGGCGCCGATGCTGTTGTTAGTGTCGACGGCCTGAAAGGGTGCAGCGTAGGGCCAATTGTTTATGCCGCAGCCCAGGGTGTAAATGCCATAGAGTGGATTCGGGACCGTAACGCCAGCCTTGTTTGTAGCGGTCGGGAAGCAGGCGCTAGGCGACTCTATGTTTTCGTTGAGCTGGCTTACCAGAACGTGCGCCGTGCGCGAGCCGGCGTAGCCCGCTGTCAGCACTACATTCCCCGGCAACTGGCGCTCAACGTTCAGATTGAATTGCTGAATGATCCCCTGCTTGAAGTTGCGGTTCTCGGACTGAATGGTCCCGGTGTAGGTCTGGGGGTTTACGGGCGAGCTATAGACTGCACCGGCGCCGCCGTCGACAATAGTGCTAGAGGCCGTAGGAATAGGCAGAAGAAAACCATCCGAAAGGGAGCCGAAAGCGCTGCCATAAGCCAAACAAAAAGTGCACGGATCCACTTCCGCGTAGTAGGGCGGGTTCTGCCACAATCCCTGACCACCCTGATTCCAAGCGGAATCATGCACAATACCATAGCCCCCGCGAATAGCGGTTTTCTCACTCCCCATGGGTTTCCACGCGAATCCAATTCGGGGTTCCAGGGCAGTTTTGTCAAATTGGATACCGACCCGTCCGTCCGTAGGAACGCAAACCGTGCAGCCTGCTATCCCCGGGCTGCCTGATGGCACGTACCACATGAGGTTCTGAACATCGAAGTTCGCCTGCCGGTTTGCCTCCTCGGTTTCGGGCGTTGCCAAGGCCCAGGCAAATCCGAGGTTCACAGTCAAGTTATTGGTAACCCGCCAATTGTCCTGCACGAAGGGACGAAACAGTTTCCAACGGCGCCCCGTTGTGGCTCCCAGGAACGTTTGATCGTGGGCCGCAAAAACACCCATGCCGCCCAGAAGCAAGTCGGCAATATCGTCGCCGGTTTGGACGCCGGTCTCCACTACAAAGCCGTCCTGGAAGGCATTGTTTCTTACATTCATCTCCTCGGCGCGAAACACCAGTCCTGCCCGGATCTCGTGTTTGCCGCGAATCCAGTCCAGCGTATCGGAGAACGAATAGACGTTGGTCCCGCCCTGGTAGGGCGCATATCCGCGATCCCCGACGGAGAAATAGGCGGACATGTCGAAGGAAGTCATGCCACAACTTTCGCACTCTTGCGGTGCCTGATTCAGGCTCGCGGGATAGCCGGTAACGCCATCGCACGAACTGGCCAGGTCGGCGCCGAGAATGCCGAGTTGCGCAGCTTCGCACGTGCCCGTGCCATACGAGAGAATGTGGTTGAAAATCCGGCTGTACCCGGCCGTGGCCTGGTTGATCAAATTCGGGGAAAAGACGTGGGTCTCAGTCACGACCACATTGCGGCCGTGGTTTTCAATGTGCTGGTTGCTGCCGAAGGCGTTGGCCTCAGACCACGTAGGCGAGCCGCCGGGGACGAAGTTCGTTGCCTGGTCGTAGCTGAAGCGCGCAAAAGCAGAATCCTTGCTGGAGAAATTGTGATCGAAACGAACGTCCCAAGTCCCTTCGTTGAGCTTCCTCACCGGCTGGTTGAAGTAGTTGAACCCCGAGCCGTTTACATTGGGGGCAGGATAAAGATGAGCCACCTGTGCGCCTATGGAATTAATCAGTGCCGCGGGAATGACGTCGCAATTGGTGCCTCCCGTCTGCACACCGTTGACCGGAACGATGCCGTTTCCTGCGCCATTGCACTCGAACGGTGCATAACCGCTAAAGGGATTCGACAAGTCGCCGAAGCCATCGGGGTTGACTGAGCCATTGAAAAGTCCGGGGCGAGGATTTCCGAGAGGATCGTTGTTAAAATTGTAATCGCCGTTGCTGTTGGGCGTCACCATGGCGGTCAACGGAACGAACCCGGTGAAGGGCACGCCCTCACGCTGCATTTTGGCTTGATAATCGAGAAAGAAAAACGTTTTGTCCTTCTGGATGGGGCCGCCCAGCGAACCGCCAAACTGATTCAAATTGAACTTTTGCTTAGAAGTGAAGAAATAGCGAGTGGCATCAAGGTCTGTGTTGCGGAAGAACTCGAACAGAGAGCCGTGCCACTGGTTCGACCCTGATTTCGTGGTCACCAATACCGTGGGGCCTGCGCGCTCTCCGTATTCGGCGGAGTAGTTGTAGGTTAATACCTTGAATTCCTGTATGTCGTCGATCGAGGAGAAAATCGCGATGCCCCCCTCATCCAGTTGGTTGTTGTCGTTGCCGTCGAGCAGCCAGTCGGTTTCTTGCTCGCGCGAACCGCCAGAGGAAAGTGAAAACGACCCGCGCGTGGCAGCCTCGCTGCTGGCAGCGCTGGTGAAGAAGCTGACTGGGCTAGTCGATGAGGTTGTGCCCGGCGTCAGCGTGGCCAGCTGCACGAAGTTACGACCGTTTAACGGGAGATCCGCGACTTGTTCGGAGGTAATCACCTGGCCGAGAGTCGGATTCGCAGTCTCCACGGCTACTTCCGTCGCGCTCACCTCAATCGCGGTTGAGACCGATGCAGGCGCCAGGGAGAAATCGATTTCACGGTGCTCATCGACCTGCAGCCGGATGTCCTTCTGCTCGGTGGTCTGAAATCCCTGCGCCTCCACTCGAATGGTGAACTGCGCTACAGGGAGCAAGGGGATCAGGTAATGTCCCGAGTCGTCGGTTTTTGTATCGCGGGAAAGACCCGTTTCCTGCGAGGTGGCCCTCACCGCCGCGCCCGAGATTACAGCGCCAGCCTTGTCGGAAACGGTTCCCGAAAAGCTGCCGGTGGCCTGGCCGTACAGGAGCGGACAGACCGAAAACAGGAGCGAAAAGAAAACGAGACCGAGCAGCGCCCTCTTATTCAACATTAAAACCCCTTTCAGCTTAAAACCTTTTCGGCGGTCCACGCCGAATGAGGAACAGTCTCCGTTCCGCAGGCGAAAATTTTGGAAGTCTTGGACCGTAGAACGGCCTTATAAATGGCCACACCCGCCGAAGTCAAGACTTTTCGGTAGCAGTGGGGCGTTAGTCGGCGTCGAAATTTTCCAACCGGCACACCTGAAAATGTGCCCACTCAAGACTGGCCTGCTCAATTCTGGGAACGGGAGGCCCATTCCGCGTTGAAGCGCACGCGATCATAGAAGGATTTTTGTGTCCCCACGCCTGTCGTCGAAAGTCCCGCGTACAGATTCGCCCGCCGCACCGCTTCCAGCTCCGGAACTCCTTCGGCGAGAAACACGGCGAAGCTTCCAATGAATGCGTCGCCCGCTCCGGTGCTGTCGATGGTCTTTACGGCAAACGGAGGCACATGCACGCTTTGGTCACGACCTGCGAGAAGGGATCCTTTGGCTCCCAAGGTGATGATCACGCCTTGAACACCGTCGGCCACCAGTTTCTCCGCGCATCGTTTCGCGTCTTCGACAGTGCTCGCCACAATACCGGTGATGGTTTCGGCTTCACTCTCATTGGGAACCAAATAATCGAGGCCAGACAGCGCGCGCATGTCAACCGGCTGCCCGGGCGCGGGATTCAAAATGCAGCGGATCCCGTGCTTCCGCGCGAATGCGACCGTGTAATAGACGGTCTCCAGCGGAATCTCAAACTGGAGCACGATGCAATCTGCGCTCTTCAACATTTCCGCGGCGGCGTCAACATCGGCCGGTCTCAGCGCTTCGTTCGCTCCCTTCACCACCAGAATACGGTTTTGTCCGTCAGGTTCGACGAAGATCGGCGCAACCCCGCTGGACAAGCCCTCAACCTGCTTGACGTGGGTTGTGTCAATACCCAGCTTCTTGAAGTTTTCGATGGTGGCTGGACCGAACAGATCGCTGCCCACGCGCGCTACCATGAAAACATCGGCGCCACACAGGCGGGCAGCGACGGCCTGGTTCGCGCCCTTTCCACCGAATCCCAGATCAAATCTCTGGCCGAAAATTGTTTCTCCAGGCTTTGGAAACCGGTCTGCGAACGTAGTGAGGTCGATATTGGCGCTGCCCACCACTGCCACTCGAGGACGAGGCATAATCTATTCGGAGAATTCTGCGACCGCCGAGTTTATTGCGCGTCGCTGATTGTGTCAACGAGCAGCTGTGCCGGAAGAAGTCGACGGCGAGATCGACAACTTGCTCAGCATTACTCGCCGTACGGCACCCAGATGTTCTTCACCTGAGTCGCGTGCTGTAAGAACCATTGGCCTTCGCCCTGCTTCGGATCAAACCAGTCGATGGTCCGGCCTTCGTTGGTGAAAACCTGCTTCAGATTTCCGACGGAAAACGACTTGGCCGCCGTCGCACTGGATTCGTCCGAAAAACACCAGATGGCATCCACGTCGTCGTGTTCCGCGATGGTCTTGAGAAGCGGAGATGTGTACCCCGTGACAATATTGACGGCGCCCCCCGGCAAGTCACTGGTGTCGAAGATTTGATAAAGGTCTCCGATGATGAGCGGGTACGTTTCCGAGGGGACCACGACGGTAGTGTTGCCGGCTGCCAGCACCGGCAATACGAGAGAAAGCAAAGCCAAGAGCGGCGCATCGTTGGGGCAAATGATCCCGACGGTTCCGATCGGCTCATTCATGGCGATCGCGATGGTTCGCGACGGAGGGTTGTGCACCGCGCCATCGAACTTGTCGGCCCATGCCGCGTAGGAGAATATGCGCTCGATGCTGGCCGCGACTTCCTTGGCTGCCTGCTTTTCGCCAACCGCCGCCGCTAACCGGCGAGAGATTTCCTCCTGCCGCACCGAAAGATTTTCCGCCATGTAATAAAGCACCTGGGCGCGATTGTGAGCAGTGGTTCTGGCCCAACCCGAACCTTTGCGCGCCGCTTCCACGGCGTTGCGGATATCTTTTCGGTTGCCCAGCGGGGCTTCCCCGAGCAACTCGCCACGGGTTCCGCGAACTTCGAAGCTGTAGCCGGAATCGGGTCTGGTTTGCTTGCCGCCGATGTAGAGCTTTACGGTGCGGTCGATTGCCGAATTCGCCTGTTTTCCGTCCGTTGCACTGGCGAATTTGCGCTCCAAAGTGGAAAGCGCAGGAGCGCGTTTGAACCAGATCGGTTCGAGATACTCAAGCAGGCCTTCCCGGCCTCCCTCGCGGCCGTAACCGCTCTCGCGGTAGCCGCCGAATCCGCACGAGGCGTCAAACATATTTGTGCAATTGACCCACACCACCCCGGCCTTAATCTGCGCCGCCACCTGTAAAGAAACGTTGATACTCTCGCTCCAAACGCACGCCGCCAGACCGTAAGCCGTGTTATTGGCAAGTTCTACGGCTTCGGCAGGGGTGCGAAAAGTCATCGCAGCGAGTACGGGGCCGAAAATCTCTTGCTGCGCGACTACCGAACTGGGATGCACATTGCTCAGCAAAGTTGGAAGGAAGTAGAGTCCGCGCGAGGGGATTTCGATTTGTGGTTGCCAGCAATGTGCGCCTTCCGCAACTCCCTGATCTACGAGACGCCGAATGCGTTCGAGCTGCACCGGGGCAACGATGGCCCCAATATCGATGGCTTTATCCAGCGGCGAACCGACGCGAAGCGAGTTCATGCGGCCGCGAATCTTCTCCATCAGCGTTTCGGCAATGCTTTCCTGCATCAGCAAGCGTGAGCCAGCGCAGCAGACCTGTCCCTGGTTAAGCCAGATTCCATCTACCAGGCCTTCCACTGCGCTATCAAGGTCGGCATCCTCGAAAACGACGAAGGGAGACTTACCGCCCAGTTCCAGCGAAAGCCGCTTATGACTCTGAGAAGTTGCACTGCGAATCGCACGTCCAACCTCGGTGGATCCGGTGAACGCAATCTTGTCGACACCGGGATGCTTCACCAGCGCCTCGCCAGTGGAACCATCGCCGGTGACGATGTTGACGACTCCCGGCGGCAGGCCAATCTCCTGGCAAATCTCGGCAAATGCGAGCGCGGTAAGAGGCGTGAACTCCGCAGGCTTCAGCACAACCGTATTTCCCGTAGCCAGCGCGGGCGCAATTTTCCATGCCAGCATGAGCAGTGGGAAGTTCCACGGGATGATCTGCCCGGCCACTCCGCAAGCCGTGTAGCCGGGGAACTCCGCTTCCAGAAGTTGCGCCCATCCAGCGTGATGATAGAAGTGGCGGGCTACGAGCGGGATGTCGATGTCTCGGCTCTCGCGGATTGGCTTGCCGTTGTCGATTGTTTCGAGGACCGCGAGCCGGCGCGAATGTCTCTGAATGGCTCGGGCCAAGGCGTACATGTATCGAGCGCGTGTGTGCGGTGTGAGCGAGTGCCATTTAGGAAATGCATCTCGCGCAGCCTTCACCGCGGCGTCGATATCTGCAGCAGACCCCTGGGCGACGGCCGCAATTTTCTCTGCAGTGGCGGGATCGGTCGTGTCGAAGAATACGCCTTCGACTGGTTGGCGCCATACACCATCGATGAAGTGCCCGAAGCATCGCTGATGCTGGTCGAGCCAGAGCAGCGCATCCTTCGGATCTTCCGGCGCCGGGCCATATTCCATGGTAAGGAATTTTTCAGCTATGCTCATTCGATTCGTTTCGCTCTCTTCCTCGATCCTTCTCGATTCTTAGCCTACGCAGTCCGACTAAGCAACCGGATGGCGGTAATCTGCCGAGTACCGCCCGGTTGCGTAGTGTTCCAATTGCCGTTCGATATCGTTTAAGAGTCCGCTCGCGCCGAAACGGAGGAGTTCAGCTTTCATCCAGGGCGTTCCCAGTTCTTCTTTCATCAGAGCCAGCCATTCCGTGGACTGCTTCGCCGTCCGAATTCCGCCAGCAGGTTTGAAACCTACGGCCATGCCTGTTTCCTGGGCATATTCGCGAATGGCCCGCGTCATAACGAATCCAACGGGAAGCGTGGCGTTTGTCGGTTCCTTTCCAGTTGAAGTTTTGATGAAGTCCGCACCCGCCATCATCGCCACAAAGCTGGCGCGCACCACGTTGCGCAGCGTGAGCAGGTCGCCTGTGCCCAGGATCGCTTTCATGTGGCAGTGTCCGGAAGCCCGCTTGAATTCGGCCACCTCATCGTAGAGTTCCTGCCATTTCCCGCCGAATACATGCGCCCGCGTGATTACGATGTCGATCTCATCGGCTCCCGCTTCCACCGAGCGGCGAATTTCTTCAATACGCGTCTGCACTGGCGACAGGCCGGCGGGGAATCCCGTGGACACGGCAGCTACGCGAACGCCGCTGCTCGCGAGCGCCTGAACTGCGGTTTCCACGAAGCGGTGGTAGACACAAACGGCCGCTACCTTGATGTTGAGATCTTCAATCTGAAGACGCTTTAGAAGTTCATGCTGAATCGGCTGCCGTGCTTTGGCGCAAAGCCGGCGCACGCGGTCTTCCGTGTCGTCGCCGGAAAGCGTGGTCAGGTCCATGCAGGTGATTGCGCGCAGGAGCCACGCGGCTTGCCATTCTTTTTTCACCGTTCGGCGGGCAACATGCGTTTGCGCTCTGCGTTCCACGGCGCTGGTGTTCACGCGAACTTGTCTTACCCAGTCGAGATTCAGAGGAATGCCGCGGTTCGAAAGCAGGGGTTGGCCTGAAAGGGTAGCAATGGGCGGTTGTGAATCGGGCACGAGCTTGTCCGGCGCGAGTTTATCCGGTACTCCGTCATTCGGGCGGTCTGCAACGCCGTAACGCCTTTTGTGCTCCTCGGGCACTGTCTTGCATTGTACGGCAGGAGGCCAGCCTGCCGCAGTTTTCTGCTATAGTTTCGTTCCTCGGAGGTCTCGTCTCATGCCTAGAATTGTGCGTTGTGCCTTGATTCAAGCCAGCAATGCGCTCAGCAGCGACCGCCCACTTCCCCAGATCAGAAAAGCGATGATCGACAAGCACCTGAAGTTGATCGAACAGGCGGCACGAAAAAAAACGCAGATCCTGTGCCTGCAGGAGCTTTTCTATGGTCCGTACTTTTGTGCGGAGCAGAATGCGCGCTGGTATGAGCTGACCGAGCGGGTGCCCGATGGTCCGACAGTGCGCATGATGCAAAAACTCGCCACGAAACACCGCATGGCGATCGTGGTTCCGGTTTACGAGGAGCAGATGCCCGGCGTGTATTTCAACACGGCCGCGGTGATCGATGCCGACGGCCGCTATCTGGGAAAATACCGCAAGCACCACATCCCGCATTGCCATCCTGGATTCTGGGAGAAGTTTTACTTTACTCCAGGCGATCTTGGATACCCGGTCTTTGAGACAAAGTATGCACGCGTGGGCGTTTACATCTGCTACGACCGCCATTTTCCTGAGGGCGCGCGCATTCTGGGATTGAACGGAGCGGAGATCGTCTTCAATCCTTCAGCCACAGTTGCCGGGCTCTCGGAATATTTGTGGGAACTGGAACAACCCGCGCACGCGGTAGCCAATGGTTACTTTGTGGGCGCCATTAACCGCGTGGGCGTTGAGAAGCCGTGGAACATCGGAGAGTTTTACGGCAAGAGCTATTTCTGCGATCCGCGGGGCGAGATTATTGCCCAGGCCAGCCGCGATAAAGACGAAGTGGTAATAGCGGACCTCGACCTGGACATGATCGCGGAAGTCCGCAAAGTGTGGCAATTCTTCCGTGATCGCCGGCCGGAAAGTTACGGGCCGATCACCTCACAAACGGGAGATGCCGCAGCGGCGGACTGAGCGCGCCTTGATTCGTCAATGCGGCCTTTCCATTTTCTAAATTGAAACTCATGACGCCTGAACTCCCTCATCCTCGATCTCGAATCGAATCCAGCTCTCTTTATAATCCTGACCTCGCGCCCGCGAGCGCCGATCGACGGCATTGGGGCACGTATAACTTCGCGGCGCTGTGGATTTCGATGTCCGTCAACATCCTCACTTACATGCTGGCGGCCAGCTTGATTCAGGGTGGGATGAACTGGAAACAGGCGGTGGTAACCATTTTTATCGGCAATGTGATCGTGCTGGTCCCGATGCTGCTGAACTCGCACCCTGGAGCCAAGTACGGGGTGCCGTTTCCAGTGCTGGCTCGCGCTTCATTTGGAGTGCTGGGTGCCAACGTGGCCGCGGTCCTGCGTGCTTTGGTGGCATGCGGATGGTTTGGTATTCAGACTTGGATCGGCGGCGAGGCGATCAGCACCCTGCTGGCCACGCTCGCGCCGAGATGGAAGAACTTTCCCCACGCCACGGCAGTTTGCTTTCTTCTGTTCTGGCTGATCAACCTCGCCGTCATTCTGATGGGAATCGAATACATCCGAATGCTTCAGGGTATCAGTGCACCGGTATTGTTAGGAGTCGGATTGCTACTTTTGGGATGGGCCTATCACAATGCAGGCGGCTTCGGTCCGATGCTGGCCGCGCCCTCGCGGTTCAGGAACTTCGGCCACTTCCTGAAGTTCTTGATTCCTGCTCTGAATGGCACCGTGGGCTTCTGGGCAACGGTCTCGCTGAATATTCCCGACTTTACGCGATTTGCACGGAACCAGCGCGAGCAGATCATCGGCCAGGCACTCGCACTGCCGACGACCATGACTCTTTATGCATTCATTGGCATCGCCGTGACGTCGGCAACAGTCGTGATTTATGGCACGGCCATCTCCGATCCGGTACAGTTGCTCAGCCGTTTTCATTCACCCGTGGCGGTGGTGATCTCGCTGATCGCGATTTTGCTGGCGACATTGAATGTCAACATTGGGGCCAACGTCGTATCGCCAGCGAACGATTTTTCAAATTTGTGGCCTCGGAGAATCAGCTTCCGCACGGGCGGGGCGATCACCTGTTTGATGGGTATAGCGCTGATGCCGTGGAAACTGCTGGCCGATTACAACACGTTTATCCTCGGCTGGCTCGGTGGCTATGCCGCTTTTCTCGGACCAGTCGCGGGCATCATGATCTGCGACTATTTCCTGATTCGCAAGCGCGTTCTGCAGGTGGATGATCTCTATCTTCGTGGCGGAATCTACGAGTATTCCAAGGGATTCAACTGGCGCGCGGTGCTGGCGCTGGTGCTCGGAGCAGGCACTGCACTGGTGGGACTAGAGGTACCGTCTCTGCGTTTTCTGTATGACTACTCCTGGTTCGCGGGCTTCGGCGTTTCGTTCGCAGTCTATTACGCGATCATGAGATTTCGGGGAACGGCTGTCCTGCCGCCGGCGGCTGCCTCGTAGCTTCAGTGTTGCGTTTTCTGGAACGCCGGCAAAACATCGCGCTGATAAATGTCGAGCGATCGTTCCTCGTCTCCGCACATTAGATACAAATTGAACTGCGTGACCCCTATGCTTGCCAATCTGCGCAGCCTTTCGTGATGAGCTTCCGCAGGTCCGACGACACAAAAACGATCGACCACTTCGTCGGAAACAAAATTCGCATTGTCACTTTCGACTACGCAGTGATGCAGGTAGTCGTAGCCGCCGCGATCCTGCACATACGAAGTGAGCGCCGGCGGCAGGTCTTCCGGCTTGTACTGGCGGATAAGGTCCATCACGTGATTGGAAACCAACGCCGGAAACCAACGCACGCGTTCGCGCGCCACGGCCAAATCGTCAGAAACCCAGACTGGAGCCGCCGCCATCACCTCGATCTGGCTCGCGTCGCGGCCCGCGGCGCGAGCGCCTTCTTTCACGAAACCCAGGCACCAGGAAATCAAATCGGGATCGGCAAACTGAAGGATGATCCCGTCGGCAACCCGGCCTGCCATATGCAACACCTTGGGTCCATAGCCTGCGATCCAAACTCGCGGAGGAATCTTTGCCCATGTAAGGCGCGTTGGCTGCCCTTCGTATTCAATCTCCTGCCCGCCAGTGAGCTCACGGAAAATCTTTACCGCAGTTTCCAATTGCGACCAACTCACCGGCTTCTTGCCGAGCACGCGTCTCGAACTGTCTCCGCGTCCGATGCCCAGTTCCATCCTGCCATTTGAAATCAGATTCAGTGTCGCGAACAGGCTGGATGTAACCGTGAGATCGCGAACGGCGGGATTAGTGACGAGCGTGCCGAGCCGCATGCGCTGCGTGTTCGCAGCCATGAGAGTGAGCAAGGGGTACGGGTCCATCCACAAAACGTGGGAGTCGAAGAGCCAGCCGTACTCGAAACCGGCAGCTTCGGCTTGCCGCGTCAAACCGAGGATGCGCTCAACCGAAATGTCTGGCTTTAGCGTGATGCCAAACTCCATGGCAAGCCTCTTTCATCACTTCCAGGAATTATGAAGAACTGAAGTGCGGCAGTGTGCGGCAGTTTAGCATAGAATTCTTTTTTCATCTGAGCCACGCGTGGAGGCATCGATGGGTTTTGACACGATCATCGGCAACGGATCTGTGGTAACTGCAACGGATACCTACGTGGCAGACCTTGCGATCATAGATGGCAAGATCGCGGCCGTCGGCAAAGACCTTCCTCGGGAGAATGCCACGAGAATGCTGGACGCATCCGGAAAATATGTTTTCCCCGGCGGCATCGATGTCCACACGCATCTGGATATGCCCTTCGGCGGCACCACCAGCGCCGACGATTTTGAAACCGGCACGCGTGCAGCGGCGTTCGGTGGGACTACCACGCTGATCGATTTCGCCATCCAGTACAAAGGCCAGCCCTTGCGAAAGGCTTTCGACACTTGGATGGACAAAGCGTCACAGAAGGCTGTCTGCGACTATGCCTTTCACTGCATCGTTACGGATATCGGCAACGGTCAACTGCAGGAGATGAACGATCTGGTAGGCGAAGGCGTCACCAGCTTCAAGCTTTTCATGGCCTATCCCGGCGTCTTCATGCTCGATGACGCCAGCATTTTCCGCGCGCTGCAGACCACTGCGAAGAACGGCGGCCTCATTTGCATGCACGCCGAAAACGGGAGCGCGATCGACGTCATTGTGCAGCAGGCGCTGGCGGAAGGGAAGACCGCGCCAAAGTATCACGCTCTTACCCGGCCCACCACGGCGGAGGCTGAGGCAGTATCCCGCGCCATCGCGTTATCGGAGATGGCGGGAGCTCCAATCTACATCGTGCATTTGAGCTGCAACGAAGCGCTCGAGAAAGTGCGGGAGGCGCGCGACCGCGGGCTTCCAGTCTATGCCGAAACATGCCCACAGTATTTATATCTTTCAATAGAAAATTTTGACGTGCCCGATTTTGAAGGCGCGAAATATGTATTCACCCCGCCGCTTCGCGAAAAATGGCATCAGGAAAAGCTCTGGAACGGCCTCAAGCGCGATCATCTGCAGGTCGTCTCTACCGATCACTGTCCATTTTGTTTTAAGGAACAGAAAGAACTCGGGCGCGGCGACTTCACCAAGATACCGAACGGTGGCCCAGGCATTGAGCATCGTATGAGCCTGATCTACTCCGGCGGTGTGGCGCAGGGGCGTTTCAGCGTGAATCGATTCGTCGAGCTGGTTTCCACGACACCGGCAAAGCTGTTTGGTTTGTATCCGCGCAAGGGCACAATCGCAGTCGGCGCCGATGCCGATCTCGTGATCTTCGACCCCGGCCGCAAACACACGATCAGCGCCAAGACTCACCACATGCGCGTGGATTACTCGATGTTCGAAGGCATCCAAGTAACGGGTATGCCCGACATCGTTCTCTCCCGTGGCCGCGTCGTGGTAGAGGGAGACAAGTTCCGTGGCCGCGCCGGACAGGGAGAATTTCTCAAGCGTTCGACTTATTCTCAAACGAACGGCTAGTGTACAGTCACATAATCCAGACCATAACAACGCCTGAGGGAGAACCGATTGTTCACACCATCGAGTCTGAGCATTGCGCTGTTGATGATGATTACGAGCGCCGTTTGCTGGGGGTCGTGGGCAAACACCTATAAAGGCGTGAAGGGATATCGTTTCGAACTCTTCTACTGGGACTATGCGTTTGGCATTTTCCTGATCTCGGTTGTGCTGGCGCTGACAATGGGAAGCGCGGGCCATGATTCCTCAAGCTTTCTCAACAACGTCCGCGCAGCGGACACTTCGAACATCGTTAACGCGCTCATCGGGGGAGCGCTGTTCAACCTCGCCAACCTCTTGCTGGTGGCTGCGATCGACATGGCTGGATTGGCTGTCGCATTTCCCATTTCGATCGGTATCGCGCTGGTGGTCGGGACGGTGTTGAGCTATGTGTTGCAGCCGAGAGGGAACGCCGTTTTCCTGGCGCTCGGCGTCGCGTGCGCATTTATCGCGGTTCTTCTGGACGGCAAGGCGTACGGGAGTCTCGCAGCGGCGGGACATTCTGTCTCCAAGAAGAGTCTGATTACTTGTGTAGTTTCCGGAATTCTAATGGGCCTGTGGGCTCCATTCATGACGCACGCGATGACTCGGGGCAATCCGCTAGGACCCTATAGCGCCGCTGTTTTCCTCACCTTCGGAGCATTGCTCTCCTGCTTTATCTGGAATATTTATTTCATGAAACATCCGCTGGTAGGAGAGCCAGTAAGTTTCAGCGGGTTTTTCAGCGGACCTGCCTCGGGGCATCTATTGGGGCTTTTCGGAGGATGCATCTGGGGCATTGGCACGGTCTTCAATTTGGTGGCCGCGAGCTTTACGGGCGTCGCGATTTCTTACGCAATCGGTCAGTCCGCTCCGATGGTTGCAGCGCTCTGGGGAATTCTTGCCTGGAAAGAATTTGAGAACTCGGGCCCTCGCGCCAAAACTTACCTTGGCCTGATGTTTGTCTTTTATGGGCTGGCGATTTTCCTGATTGCGCGGGCTAATGGCTAAGCGGGCCTATTTCCCTCTGACCCGGCTTACAAATAACTCGAGGAACCGGTCGGCATCGGAAGCCAGGCAAACGCGCGCATTCGGTTTCAGTTCGATAACCCCCTCGATCTCATAGTGATCTCCGTGCAGGACATTGTTCTCGTTCGATCCCATGCGGTTCGCCACGGTTTCTCCACGGGTAAATTCACCTTTGGTTTCCACGTCCACGTGCATTTCTTTGAGCGTGCCTAGAGTCGGATCTATTGCGATGCCAACCGCAAGCGGGTCATACATCGCAGCCCCGCTGTATCCGCTCTTCTCGCTGCGAGTTAAATAGAAGTCGGCGATCTTGGCGATAAAATCACTCTGCGGTCCGTGGGACGATTGAAGCTCGGCCAGATATTTTCGCGTAATCAGAGTTCGCTCACCCACGTCGGAGCCGACCATGGTTACCATCCATCCGGCATTGAAAACAATCTGGGCGGCCTCCGGATCGTTATAGATGTTCGCTTCCGCCGCTCCGCTCACGTTCCCGCCGGAGATCGAGCCGCCCATGATAACGATATTCTTGACCAGGCCCGCAATCGAAGGATCTTTTGAAACCGCAAGCGCGATATTAGTTAGCGGCCCGATTGGAATCAGCGTGATCTCATGCGGATATTTGTGAACCAGTTCGATGATGAGATCCGGGCCAAATAGTGGATCCGCTTTGCATTTGGAAGGCGGCAACTCGACATCTGCCAGGCCATTTTTTCCATGCCAGAACTGCGCAGTAATCAGCTTTTGATTCAGCGGGTGCTGCGCTCCTCCTGCGACGGTAACGTCGCATCGTCCGGCGAGCGACACGATTTTCAACGCATTCTCCAATCCTTGTCGCCCGTCCACATTGCCCGGCACCACCGTCAACGCCTCCACCTTGAGTTCCGGAGAATTCAAGGCGAGGATGATAGCCATGGCATCGTCGGTACCCGGATCGGTGTCAATGATCACGCGCTTGGCTTGCGAAAAAGCATTTGTCAGTAAGGCGAGAACGATGAGCAGACTCAGAATAGATGTGATGCGAAGCTGTTTCACAGAAGGAACTCCTTTTTGAAAAGCCGATCCGGGTTACAGCAGCATGCCTGCAATGGATGCCGACATGAGGTTCGCCATCGTGCCGGCCAGCATGGCCCGAATTCCGAGACGCGCCAGTTCGCCTTTTTTGTTTGGCGCGAGGGCCCCAATGCCGCCGATCTGGATTCCGATGGAGCTGAGATTCGCGAAGCCGCACAGCGCGAACGTAGCGATCGTGAATGAGCGTGGATCGAGCGCAGCCTTCATCGGCCCGAGCATGGAAAATGCCACCAACTCATTCAACGCCATGCGTGTGCCCAGCAATGTCCCGATGAACCCGCAATCATGCCATGGGACTCCGATTACCCACGCCACTGGTGCGAAAATCGCGCCGAAAATTTTCTCCAGGCTCTCTGGAAACCAACTGACCCAATGATGAATTCCGCCCAGAATGCCGTCGGTGAGCGCGATCAGTGCCAGAAATGAAATCAGCATGGCTGCGATGTTCAGTGCGAGGTGCAACCCATCGGTAGTTCCGCGAGCGATCGCGCCCAGCAGATTCTCTTCTTTTTCGGCTTTTTCTTCGTCGGCGCTCATTACAACTCGGCCTGCGGTCTTCGGCTGTTCAGTCTCCGGCACCAGCATCTTAGCCATCAGGAGAGTGCCAGGCGCCGTCATGATGACCGCGCTGAGCAGATGCTTGGGGTCGATTCCGAAGAAAATATACGCAGCCATAATTCCGCCTGAAACGTGCGCCATGCCGCTGGTCATCACGGTCATGAGTTCCGAGCGCGTTAGATCGGACAGAAAAGGCCGGATCGTCAGCGGCGCTTCGGTTTGTCCCATGAAAATGCTTGCCGCCACGTTTAGCGACTCCGCGCCGCTTGCTCCCATCACGCGAGTCATGACCCAGGCAAAAATCCGGATGACGATCTGCATGATTCCGAAGTGGTATAGCACCGCGAAAAAGGCCGCAATGAAGATGACGGTGGGAAGCACGCCGAAGGCAACATAGCCCAACTGAGACCCGGGATTGGCAAGGTCGCCAAAGACGAAGTGCGATCCCGCATGGGCATAACTCAAGAGTTTCGCGACTGCGTCGCCCGCTTTCTGGAAAGCGTTCCGCCCCGCTTCGATGCGCAATACACACACAGCGAACGCTAACTGTAGGCCCAAACCCCACGCCACGGTTTTCAAGCGAATGGCGCGGCGATTGGTAGAAAAAGCGTAAGCCAGCCCCAGCATGGTCAAAAGCCCGAGGATTCCAGTGAAACGTCCCATTCAGTTTTTCTCTCCGGATTTCCGATCACACGCGTCCTATTACTCGATGGATCAACGGCCTTTTCTCGTGCGCCGGCGAATCGGTAATTTGATAACTCTCTTCGAGCAGTTGCCGGGCGCGAGCCGCGCGCTCCGCTGCATTGTAGTAGATAGTCGCCAGCGGTTCGCCAACGGAAACGGCGTCCCCGACTTTTTTGTGAAGCACGATTCCCACCGCGGGATCGACCGAATCTTCTTTGCGTTCGCGGCCGCCGCCCAGGATCACGCAGGCGGTTCCGATCTGCTCGCACTGCAGAGATGCGAGATACCCGCTCTTCGAGCTGGAGAGTGTAATCGAATGCTGAGCCTGAGGCAGCTTCTGCGGATCGTCGACCACACGCGGATCTCCGCCCTGCAGTTCCACCATCTGGCGAAACTTATCCAGCGCTTTGCCGGAAGAGATCAGTTTCTCGCTTAGCTTTTTTCCTTCCGCCACCGTATCGGCGACTCCTCCCAGATACAGCATCCAACCCGCAAGCTCGAGGCAGAGCCGGCGCAAATCTTCCGGCCCTTCCCCGCGCAGGATCTCCACTGCTTCGCTGACCTCCAGAGCATTGCCGATCATGCGGCCCAATGGCTGATCCATGTCCGTGATGAGCGCTACCACCTGCTTGCCCATGCGCTCACCGGTTTCAACCATAAGATCGGCGAGAAAGGCGGCATCTTTTTCGCTCTTCATGAACGCGCCCGAGCCCATCTTCACGTCGAGCACGAGCGCGTCGATTCCTTCCGCAAGTTTCTTGCTCATGATGGATGCGCAGATGAGATACGGGCTCTCGACTGTGCCGGTTACATCGCGCAGAGCGTAAAGTTTGCGATCGGCGGGAGCGATCTCGGCCGTCTGGCCAATGATGGCGCAACCGCAGGTTTCGAGTACTCTGCGAAATTGAGCGACGGGAAGATTCACGTTGAAGCCGGGTATGGCCTCAAGCTTGTCCAGCGTGCCTCCCGTATGTCCCAGACCACGTCCGCTGATCATGGGAACTACTACGCCCGCCGCGGCTGCAAGGGGCGCCAGCACAAGCGAGGTCTTGTCGCCCACGCCGCCGGTCGAATGCTTATCGACTTTCTTCGCGGGGAGCGAGGAGAGATCGAGCACCTCGCCCGAACTCAGCATGGCGTCTGTCAGCGCAGCGGTCTCGGCACGCGTCATGCCGCGCAACACAACCGCCATCAGCCACGCCGAAACCTGGTAGTCGGGAATATGGCCACTGGTGTAGGCATTTACCAGGGACTTGATTTCACCTCGCGACAGTTCGCCGGCATCCCGCTTCTTGCGGATCACGTCGATGGCACGGAAGGTCTCCGTCGGGGCCGTTGTTGGATTCACCGGAGGCGGAATCCTTCCGGAAGAAGCTCGGTAATGTGAGCCTGCTTCGGTCCTGTGGCGCCTTGAAAGAAAATCGTTGCATCGGGTCCGAATTCGTAAATCACTTGCCGGCAAGCGCCGCAGGGCGAACAGGGTTTTCCTTGGTCGTTGACCACGGTAACCGCGCGGATCTCGATTCTAGGCCCGAGCCGTGCGACGGCCGAGAAAATCGCCGTGCGCTCGGCACAGTTGCTCATCCCGTAGGAAGCATTCTCCACATTGCAACCCGAAAATACTTTTCCGTTCGAGAGGAGAATGGCGGCGCCGACCCGGAATTTCGAGTAGGGCGCGTGCGCGTTCTTCATGACTTTCTTCGCGGTCCGCAGCAGTTTTGATCGCACGTCAACCGGCACGTTTTTCTGGACCATAAGAATGGAAGATATCTCACGCGAGACGGCGGAATCGAGGGCCATTGTAAACCCTGACACAGAAGTTCAGGTCTTTATTCTTGGACTCGTGGCCTCGCATCAGGGGGCCTCGACTGGTCGGGGCCAGTCGAATGGGAATTGCTTTTGTCCCAAGTCAGGGCTAGCATATTTTCGGTAATCTTCTGCACCCGGCATCTTTAAGCTTTGTTACATGCAGGTTCTTGCTTGATCTTTCGTTCTTGATTTAAGGAGGATGTTATGGGCATCGCAGTGTCACCGCAGATTCATCCGCAGGTCGCGGATTTCATCGAAAAGCCGCGCAAAATGTTGATCAACGGCAAATGGATAAATTCCATTTCAGGCAAGACTTTTCCGACCTATAATCCCGCCACGGGCGAGATTCTGGCGCAGGTAGCGGAAGGCGATCGTCAAGATATCGAAGAGGCGGTGAAGGCCGCCCGCAAAGCCTTCGACCACGGTCCTTGGCGGCGGATGACGGCGTCCCAACGCGGACGCCTGATCTGGAAGCTGGCCGATTTATTGGAGGCGCACACCGAGGAGTTTGGCTACTTGGAGAGCCTGGACAACGGCAAGCCTCTCGCAATCGCGAAGGTGGCCGATGTGCCTTTGGCCGTGGATCTGTTTCGCTACATGGCGGGGTGGGCCACAAAAATTGAAGGCAATACCATTCCGCTATCCTCGGCTGGCGGAAAATATCTCGCCTACACGCTGCGAGAGCCGGTTGGAGTCGCGGGACAGATTATCCCCTGGAACTTCCCGCTGCTGATGGCGGCGTGGAAGCTAGGTCCGGCGCTGGCTTGCGGGTGCACCGTCGTATTGAAGCCAGCGGAACAAACACCGCTTTCGGCGTTGCGTCTCGGCGAACTCATCATGGAAGCGGGTTTCCCCGAAGGCGTGGTCAACATTGTGCCGGGATACGGCGAGACCGCGGGCGCGGCGCTGGCTGCTCATCCCGACGTGGACAAAATCGCTTTCACCGGTTCCACCGAAGTTGGCAAGCTGATCGTGCACGCCGCAGCCGGCAACTTGAAGAAAGTTTCGCTGGAACTGGGCGGCAAATCCCCCAACGTTGTGTTCAAGGACGCCGATCTCGAAGCGGCCATCCCAGGAGCCGCGAGTGCGATCTTCTTCAATCACGGCCAGTGTTGCTGCGCTGGATCGCGTCTGTACGTCGAAAAGCCAATCTTCGACCGAGTGGTGGAAGGCGTCGCCGACTATGCAAAGAAAATAACCGTGGGATCGGGTCTCGATCCCAAGACGCAAATGGGGCCGCTCGTTTCGCAGGAGCAATTGAGTAGAGTCTGTGGTTATCTGGAAGCGGGTTTCTCGGAAGGTGCCACAGCACTGACCGGTGGCCACAAGAAAGGGGACAAAGGTTATTTCGTGGAACCTACCGTTCTGGTGAATACCCGCGAAGATATGAAGGTAGTGCGGGAAGAAATCTTCGGGCCGGTCGTCGCAGCGATGCCGTTCGACGATCCCGAGGAAATTATGCCGCGCGCCAACGACAGCGAATACGGCCTGGCTGCCGCCGTTTGGACGAGCGATATCAGCAAGGCCCACCGCACCGCGGAATATCTGCACGCAGGTACCGTGTGGATCAACTGCTATAACATTTTCGATGCAGCGCTGCCGTTCGGTGGCTACAAGCAATCCGGCTGGGGCCGCGAGATGGGGCATGACGCCCTTAGCCTGTACACCCAGACCAAGGCGATTTGCACGAAAATAGGGTAACTTCTTCAGCCCAAAAGATTAGGACGGCGAGTAAATCGCCGTCCCTTTTTCTTTTCTCACCGCTCCCGAAGGATTTATTTCTCCATCAGGAGCACTTTTTCCGCATCGTCAATCTCGGTTAACTTGACCTCGATCACTTCATTCATTGTGGTCTGGACATTGCGGCCGACGAAGCTGGCCTCGACTGGTAGTTCACGGTGCCCCCGGTCAATCAGCACGCACAACTGCACCCGCCGCGGCCGGCCGTGGGAAAAGAGCGCATCCATGGCAGCCCGCACCGTGCGTCCGGTGAACAGCACATCGTCAATGAGCACAATGTTCTTGTCCTCAATCGAAAAACCAATTTCCCCGTCTTGGACGACCGGCTTCGGTCCAAGTGTGGAGAGATCGTCGCGATAGAAAGTGATATCCAGTGTGCCAACCGGAACGTCGGCATTCTCGATGCGGGCGATGATCTTGCCCAGACGCTGCGCGATGGGAACGCCTCGCCGGCGAATTCCAACGAGTCCGAGCCCCTTGACGCCGTCGTTCTTCTCGACAATTTCGTAAGCTAAACGGACCAGGGTGCGCTCAATTTCCGATGCCGACATCAGCTGTGCTTTCTGGCGCAGAGCTGTCTTGCGTGGAGAAGTTTTCGCGTTCATGGTCGAGTAGGCCTCGCGGATCCGTCTTTGCCAACAAAAGAACTAACTTCACTTTAGCGGTAACCCGGCACAATCCGCAAGGCGGCCTCAAAATCAGGTGCCCGTTGGTTCCGTCGGAGTCATGTCTTCGGCAAGATCATGAGTAAGACCGGCAAAGCCAAGATTTTCGACTTTCACAGTTTGCGTCAGAACACCAGTATCATTTTGCAGGGCTTGCAGGGTGATCTCGTGAGGCGCGGCCGGGCCCCTTCCGACGGCAGAATGCCTATGCCCTGATTTCGCCCTCCGGCCTTGGCCCGGTAGAGTGCGCTATCTGCGAGTTCAATGGCCTCTTCGGCGCAAATGGCCTCGTAAGCGCGGCGACTCCAGGGGAAAGCAGCCCATCCCACGGAACAAGTCTTGCGCACTTGAACGCCGTGTCCAAGATCGAAAACCTTCGACGCCATCACATCTAAAATGCGATCACAGAACGCCGGCGTCCCCGCGGGGTCGGCGGAACGGGACATGATCAGGAATTCTTCCCCTCCCCATCGCACCAGGACATCGGACTTGCGCACAACCCTGCTCAGACGCTCTGCCACCAACTGCAGCAGGCGGTCGCCCGCAGGATGACCATGCAGATCGTTGACTTCCTTGAAGAAGTCCACGTCGACCATGAGAAACACGAGGTCGCGATGATCCAGTTTTCGAATGTCGCCGCCGCGGGCCCGCTCATAGTTTCGCAAGACCTGGCCCGCTTCCGCCGTCAGAATTTCTTCCAGGTAGCGTCGATTCCACACGCCCGTCAACGCATCCGTGTACGAAATCTCCTGCAGTTCAAGGTTCTTGCGTTGCAGTTCCAGGCTGTGCCACCGGAGAGACTGTTCTTTACTCTCCAACTCGTCTTTTAACTTGCACATCTCGTCAAGGTTATGGCGCGACAAACGCAGCAAGTGAAGCAGTTCGCGGTCCATCCAATGCTGTTTGAGGAACACCAGTATTCCCATCAAGACCATTGCCGCCGCGGTCAGCAACAGCCTGTAGGAGCGCACTCGGGGCGGGGCCTCGCCGCCGAACTCTGCCCATGCCACCATAAGTGGCGCGGAAAATACCGCCAGCATCGCCAACCGCGCCGTCCACATGCCGTGGTCGCGGTGAGGTACCTGGTCGGCAGGCCGGCCGGGTGAAGACGCGCGCGCCAGAAGACCTGCTGCCAAGAACCACGCCATGGCGGCGACCAGTGGAACATCGTATAGGCTGCCCGTGTAGTACTGGTGGGAATCGATCGCTACACCAGCGAGAAACGCGCCCATACTGTAGAACAATGCAGCTTTGAGGAACTGCCCATAGATGGTGCGCCAGGAGCCTTGGCTGCGCATCCAAACCAGGCCGATGGCCGCAATCAGAACGATCTGTTCGCAGGCGTACAGTAAGTCGAAGCTGCGGCCATACGCGGCTTCGTTCGGCGAAACATACTGCCACGGAATTACGATGAACAGATATAGGTAGAACCACCACGTCAGCAGCAGAAAGAAATCGACCGATCCCACCGGAAGGGAATGATTGTTGCGTTGAGCATGCGGCTGCACCGCCAATGCCGCCATCATAGGAACGACATGCAGGAAAAGAACCACGTCCGCGACAAACGGGTTCGGCACCTCTTGCCGCAGGAAGACCTCGAAGTAGGTCCAGAGAACCTGGGTGCACAGCCACATTCCGCAACCCAGCGCCATCAGAGCCCAAAAGAGCTGTTCTTTCTTGTCGCGGGTTCTGATGTTCGAGAGGATCGCAAGCGTTGCGCAAAAGAGCAGAACACACTGCGCGAGATCCCCGAAGGCGGTTAATCCAGTGCTGCGCTGGGCCAGCAGCGACACGCCGATGTGAACGCCTACCACCGCGCACACGATTCCCGTCCACTTGCTCGGTTGTCGCAAAGACATCGACCCCACTTTATAAGTGTATGTTCATGCTGCGGTCTTGCAGGCATTACGGAAGTAATCGAGCAGGTGCCCGAGAATAGCCGGGAAACCCCTATCTTCTAGCCAATTGCCGCCAGGAATCGTTCAACAAACCGGAAAACATCCTGATAGGAGTTGTACAGAGGCACGGGTGCAACGCGGAATGTATCGGGCTCGCGCCAGTCGCCCACGATTCCTTCCCGCGCCAGCTGTTCGCACAACCCACGCCCGTTCCGGGGAATTCGGATCGAGAGTTGTGCGCCGCGCCGCTCCTGTTCATGCGGCGTGATGATTGAAAAGCCTGGAGATATCTTCCGGCTCAGCAAGAACTCCAAATAGCTGGTTAACGATACACTCTTGCTCCGCAAGCGTTCCATGCCAGTTTCGTGGAAAATATCCATCGACGCGCGCAGGACAGCCATACTTACGATGGAGGGATTGCTCAGCTGCCACCCCTCGGCGCCCTCCATTGCGCGAAAGTCCGGCCCCATCTGAAAACGTGACGCTTCGTCGTGCCCCCACCATCCCGCGAACCGAGGCAAATCCCAAGAACGGGTGTGACGCTCATGAACAAAACAGCCGGCAAGGCATCCCGGACCGCCATTCAAGTATTTGTAGCTGCACCACACCGCGAAGTCCGGTCCCCACTCATGAAGCCGCAAATGCAAGTTACCGGCTGCGTGCGCAAGATCGAAACCAACCACGCAACCGCGCGCGCGACCCGCGCGCGTAATCCCTGCCATGTCGAACACCTGGCCCGTCGCATAATTCACTCCGCCCAGCAGGATCAGTGCGATCTCATTCCCCGATTGCTCGATCAATGACTCGATGGATTCGTCGCGAAGACAAGACTCGCCGGGCAGCGGAGTTAATTCGATCAGTGAAGTTGCGGGGTCGAAGCCATGGAAGTATATCTGCGACTTCACCGCGTACTGATCGGAAGGGAACGCACCCCGCTCCACAACAATTTTGTGTCTCCCCGGCGTAGGACGGTAGAAAGAAACCATCATCAGGTGCAGATTTACGGTGAGCGTATTCATCACCACAACTTCGGCGGGCATCGCTCCTACCAGCGCTGCTGTTTGCTCTGTCAGCAGCCTGTGGTAGAGCATCCACGGATTTTTCGCGTGGAAATGGCCTTCTACGCCCAGTTGCGCCCAGTCATCGAGTTCTTGCTGAATATGTGCTGTCGCAGTTCTGGGCTGCAGCCCGAGCGAGTGGCCGCACAGATACACACAATCCCTGCCTGCATGTTTAGGCAAAAAGAAACGCTGACGATAGTCTTTTAGGGGATCGCATTCATCCATCGCGATGGCAAAACCCTTGCCCGCTTCAAACTGCACGCCGGTCACGGCCGCAGCTCCAGAGGAGTGAGATCGCGGCGAATCAACCTGTCCACCCGATCCCAGTCGAGATCCTCCACGCGATGAATACCCTCACAAAGTTCAGCCAGCATCCGGTCCTGAACGGCGCCGCGCGTCAGGGCTACGGAGTAAGGAATGCGATGAAAGGTCACCATGGCATACTTCGGCACGAAAACCTGCGGATACTTCGCCTCCAGCGCCAATTCCACTTTCTTTCGAAACAAAAACCGCGCGTCAGCAACCCGATCTCGCATCTCCGTAAAATTGTCGATTGCCATGTCCGCAATCGCGTCGGTATTGACCTTGCGTTCCTTCTCAAACTCAGCGAACACTCGCGGCCAGTCTGCGCCGTGCCGGTCGAGCAACTCGACCAGACAAGTACAATCTTCGAATCCGCAGTTTATACCTTGCCCAAAGAAAGGAACTATGGCATGAGCCGCGTCTCCGAGAAGCAGAGATCTTCCTTCCACGTGCCAGGGAGAGCACTTGACCGTCACCATTGTGCCCGTCGGGTTAGCAGCGTAGTTGTCCTCCAATTCCGGCATCAGCTTAAGAGCGTCAGGGAATCGGTTTTCGAAAAAGCGGATTATATCTGCCGGCGTGCTGAGGCTGGCGAAACTGTTCGCTCCCTGAAACGGCAGAAACAGAATGCAAGAGAACGTGCCGTCGATATTGGGCAACGCGATCAGCATGTGATTGCCCCTCGGCCAGATGTGCAGAGCATTCGTTTCCAGCAGATGCTTCCCGTCCGTCCCTGCCGCGATCGTCAACTCCTTGTAGCCGTAGTCGAGATACCGTTGGGAAAAGTTGAACCGGTTTAGCTTGAGCATCTCCGTCCGAATCGCCGACGCGGAACCGTCGCAGCCGATCACAACTCTAGCTTCTCTGTTCACATCGTCGCCGGAGCTTTCATCCCGTAATCGAACCGCGCCGGTCTTCAGGTCGTATCCCGTGCAGCGTTGGTTGAAATGAATGGCCGCACCCTGTTCCTCCGCGGCGTTCATGAGTGCGATGTTCAGCTCTGCCCGTGAGATCGAGTTGATGACCTCCGCTTCGTTCTTTCCATAAGGCTGAAAGGTAAGTTCACCGGCAATCGAATGCATCATCCTCCCCTTCATCGGGATGACGATACTTCGCATCCGCTCCCAGAGTCCAGCCTGCTGCAAGGCGTGAATGCCACGAGTGGAAAGGGCGAGATTGATTGACCGTCCCGCACTCATGCGCACCCTCCGCATGTCGGGACGCCGCTCGTAGATCTCGACTGCGAACCCGTGTTGCCTGAGAAGAATGGCCAGAAGCGGACCATTCAGCCCGGCGCCGATCAGCGTCACTTTCTCAGGCGTGGATTTCATACCTTACGACACTACAGGACGTTCGATGAACTACTGAAGGGAGGCAACGCCTTACTCGGTCAGCAATGTCCTCGCCTCCCACAATTCCGGGAAGAACTTCTTGTCGAGTGTGAGCTTCAAGTAAGACGATCCCGCGCTCCCCCCCGTCCCCATGCGGATTCCGATGATTCGCTCAACCAGTTGAATGTGGCGCAATCGCCAGCTCACCACCAGTTCGTCGAACTCGGTCAGCCTCTCGCACACATCGATCCAGTCCCGATGATGGTGCTCATCCTTATAAAGTGCATGGACCGCCCGGGCGCGGGCCTCGAATTGCTCCCGTTCGGTCGCGCCCTCGCGGGCTGGCGGCAGCCTGCCCATTGCCTGCAATGCCGCAAAGAACACGTCATGCAGCGAGGGCTCTTCCAACCGGCGCTTCAGGCTTGCGTAAGCCTCCGGAGTAGGCCTGTGATAGCGAAGCATCTTCTCGTCCTTCAGCCCGCACAGAAATTCAATCTCTCGAAATTGCTCGGACTGAAAGCCACTCGCGGGCTCCAGCAGGCCGCGAAATGCGAGAAAATGCGTGGGCAGCATCGTTTCCAAAATCGTGAACTGCTCTACCAGAACGCGCGTAATTTCCGTGCAGCGGCGCAGGAGTCGCGCTGCCTCATAGACTTCGTCATGCGATTGCGGCGTGGCGCCAGCCCTTCCTAGGTTTGTGACCACCGCATCGAGATCATGCAGCAATTCCTTGAACCACAGCTCATAAGTCTGATGTACAAGGATGAACAGCAGCTCGTCGTGATGGGTCGGCGAAGATTGCGGCTGCTGCAGTTCCAGCAGTTCGGGAACTTTCAGATACGAGCTGTACGTCAGCTGGCCGGATTCGGGCGCAACCGGCGAAGAGCCGACGGCCACGCCTGATCTCTTGTCCCCAGTTTCTTGAGACTTGACTTCGAGTTTCAAGAAGCGGGTCGCGTTCCCGCCCAGCAGTTTAGCCTTGGTATGCTGCGGCAAATTGCTTTGCCGGATGAGCAAGCCCACGCGTTCTTCGCCCAGAGGAAAAGGATAGTCCGACCCGAGCATCACCTGATCCGCTCCCATTGTCCCCACGAGGAATTGCAGCGCGCGCTGGTCGAACACCGCGGAATCCGTGTAGAAGCGGTTGAGATAGTGGCTGGGCGGATGTTGGCAGTCACCACGAGCGGCCGGGTGATGATGCCACGCGTTCTCCAGCCGCCCCAGCAGGTATGCGAAACTTCCGCCGCCATGCGCGAAGCAAATGCGCAGCGTGCTGGGCAAACGATCAAACGCTCCGCTCAGAATCAACGCCACCACCGACAATTGTGTTTCCGCCGGCATGCCCACGGTCCACGGCATCATGTATTTTGGCATCCGGTCCTGCCCAAACATTTCCCAGGGATGCACGAGCACAGCCGCGCCTTCATCCGCGCAGTGGTGCAGGAAAGTCACGATGCCCGGATCATCCAGATTCTTGCTTCCAACGTGGTTGCCAATTTGTACGCCTAGATGTCCGGCCTGCATGCACCGGCTAAGTTCCTTACAAGCCGCGTCAACATCTTGCAGTGGCACCTGGCAAAAAGACTTCAGTCTACCTTTTCCTCGGCTGCACAGCTCAAGCGCCGCATCGTTGAACAATTGCGCGCAATCAAGCGCATCTTCCACGGAACGCTCATACGCAAACAGCACAGGGGTGGCAGAGATGACCTGCAGGTTGACGCCATCACGATCCATTTCCTGCAATCGAACCTCGGGGTCCCAACACGCCGAATAAATATGGCGGAAGAATCGATCTCCCACCATAATGTCGGCTTTCCCGGGTTCGGTATGTTTGATCCACGGCCAGTTCGCCGTGCCGTAGCGCGCAGCCAGGTCGGGGAATGAGCTGGGGAAAAAGTGGTTGTGAATGTCGATGACTTGCATGCTTCATTTGCCCGGATGAATCGTACCGCAATGCTTACACTTTCGCCGGTCCTCGTTGTTATAAAACTGCTCAAACAGGGGAGGCAGATCTTTGACGATGCTCTTCAACTTTACTTCCGCCCTATAAATCAGATGATGGCAGTTCGGGCAATACCATTCGAAGGCGTCCAAAGAACCCGCGGGGCGCGGCACCTCGACGACCACGCCGATGGTTTCAGCCGGCCGCTGGGGTGAATGGCGGAGGTGCTTGGGCAAAAGGAAAATCTCGCCTTCTTTGATCGGTATTTCCAGCGGCGGCTTTCCTGGCGCCTCCATGATGCGAAGCACAATGTTGCCCTTCAGTTGGTAGAAGAATTCCTCCGTGGGATCGTCGTGATAGTCGCGCCGCTGGTTGGGCCCGCCCACGACGGTCACCATCATCTCGCCATCCTCCCAAACCTGAGCGTTCCCAACTGGAGGCCTGAGCTTCTCTTTGTTCGCTTCGATCCACGACTGAAGGTTGAAAGCTTTAAGAGTCTTTATGGACGCCATCGAGCCTCCTATTGCTGCGGTTTGTAAGCCATAGCCTTAATCTCAATCAGCAAGTGCGGATGCGGCAACTGAAGCACGGCCACCGTCGTTCTGGCCGGGCCGCCGTATCCGAAGAATTCGCCGTACACCTCGTTATAGCCGGCGAAATCATTCATGTTCACCAGATAAGTGGAGATCTCGACCACATCCTGCAGTTGCGCTCCCGCACTCTGCAAGATGTCGCGGATGTTCTCGATCACGGCGCGGGTTTGCGCGCGGATGTCGAGCCGCGTGGTTCCGAGCGGATCGACTTCGGCGCCGGCAATCGTGTCGTCGGCTCGGCGCGCGCTGGTCCCGGACACAAACAGGAAGTCACCCGCGCGTTTAACGTGCGGATACTTGCCGCGTGGCGCCGCTTTGCCTTCGACGATTTTGCTATCTGTGCCGCTCATCTTCTCTCGGCAGCCTTACCAACGAATACAGATGTTGTTCAGTTCCGAATAGAAATTTAGCGAATGCATCCCGCCTTCGCGGCCAATTCCTGAAAGCCCGGCTCCGCCAAACGGAGTTCTCAGGTCACGCAGGAACCAACAATTCACCCAGGTGATGCCCACATTCATTTGCTGCGCGACACGATGACCGCGCTTCAAGTCGCTGGTCCAGATCGATGCCGCGAGCCCGTACTTCGTATCGTTAGACATGGCGACCGCTTCCTCTTCGGAATCGAACGGCGCGACGTGACACACAGGACCAAAGATCTCTTCCTTCACGCAGCGCGCCGTCTCAGGCAGTTCAGTATAGATGGTTGGCTGCACGTAGAAGCCGTGGTCGCGATCGTCGCCAAATCTCGGAATTCCTCCGCCGGTTATGACCGTTGCTCCTTCTTCAAGAGCCAGCCGGTAATAGGAGAGCACCTTCTCGCGATGTTGTGCGGAAATCAGCGGTCCGAGATTGGTTCGCTCGTCGCTGGGCCAGCCCGAATGCAGGCGCTCCGCCTTCTGTTTCAGCGCTTCCACAAATGCGCCGAAAACTTTCCGCTCCACATAAATGCGCTCCGCACACAAGCACACTTGCCCGGTATTAAGAAACACGGCGTCGGCTAGTCCGCTCACTGCCTCTTCAAAATTGCAATCTGCGAACACGATAGCCGCGTTCTTTCCTCCCAATTCAAATGAAACCGGCTTCACCGTTGGCGCCACCGCCTTCATAATGGCTGAGCCGGTTCTTGATTCGCCGGTAAATGTGACCGCGTCCACATCGGGATGTTGCGTCAGAAATTCCCCCGCCGATCCGGGACCGAATCCATGCACCACGTTATAAACGCCGTTCGGAATTCCCGCGTCCTGCATCGCCTCGGCAAGTAGCGTGGCAGTTGCCGGAGTCTCCTCCGAAGGCTTGACCACCACTGTGTTCCCGCAAGCCAGTGCCGGCGCGACTTTCCAGGTGAGCAACAGCAGCGGCAGGTTCCAAGGAGTGATCACGCCAACGACTCCCAGCGGCTTGCGCACCGCATAGTTCAGGGCACTTGTTCCGTTTGGAGTTTCCGTCTGAAACGATTCCAGTCCAGCCATCTTCACCAAGTCGGCAAAGACGCGGAAATTCACCGCCGCGCGAGGCACGTCGAGCTTCGAAGCCAAAGAGATTGGTTTGCCCGTGTCGGCAACTTCGGCCTGAACGAAGCATTCGAATCGTTTCTCGATCGCGTCCGCAACCTTGTGCAATCGCGCCGCCCGTTCGCGGACTCCGAGCCGTCCCCATTCTCCACGAAACGCCTCCCGGGCCGCGTGCACCGCCTCGTCCACTTGAGCTTTATCGGCTGCGGTGACCTGCGCGATCACCGACCCATCCGCCGGATTTACGTCCTCGAACTCCTGCTTTCCGGGTACGAAACGGCCGTCAATGTAATTCTGAATTAATTTCACGAGATTCCCAGGCGGGCTTGGCAATCGTAGCAGCCGGGCGGGAAACGAGGCAATCTCGGCTGCCGCTAACTCTGCCGCTGTTCCAGGTAGCGCTGCAATGCATCCTGCCAGGAAGGCATTTCAATTCCCAGACCCCGCAGACGAGCGGGAGACAGTACTGAATACGCGGGTCGAGGCGCGGGCCGCGCCATCTGTTCGCTGCTCACCGGCTGGACTGTAGTTGTAAGCCCCGCACTCTGTAAAATCTGTTGTGCAAACTCAAACCAGGTGCAATCGCCGGTGTTGGTGGCGTGCACAATTCCGGCAGCGTTCTTCCGGCACAATTGAATGATCGCCCGCGCCAGGTCTACCGCGTATGTTGGACGACCGCGCTGGTCGTTAACCACATCGAGCGCGGGGCGGCTCGCGGCCAGCTTCAAGATCGTATCGGGAAAGCACTTCCCGCCAATGCCAAACAGCCACGACGTCCGGATGATGCAGCAATCGGGCATCAATTCGAGCAGCTTGATCTCCGCCTCGGCCTTGCTCCGTCCGTACACGCTCTGCGGATTCCGCGCATCACCGCTCTCATAGGGCGTGGTCTTTTTCCCGTCGAAGACATAATCGGAGCTGAGGAATACCAGCCGCGCTCCAACTTCCCGTGCCACTTCGGCGACATTCATCGCTCCGTCGCGATTTACCGCAAAAGCCAGCTGCGGATTGCTTTCGCATCCGTCCACATCTGTGTAGGCTGCGGCCAACACGATCCAATCCGGATGGTTCTCCTTCACGGTGTCGTGTACGCGCTTGGCGTCGCGGATATCCGCATCGCGCGAACTGAGCCCGGTAACCGCATCCCCGCTCCATTCGCGCATGAGCGCCTTGCCGAGAAGGCCGGAAGCGCCAAAAATTGTGACTTGCATTGGAATTTAGTCGAAACTCTCGGCGTCGTGAAACTTTACGCCCCGCTGGTCTTTTGCCGACACGATCGGTGCCGACACGATGGGCTCTCCGTCCAGTTCCCAGTCGATCTTGAGCTGGGGATCGTTCCAGGCAAGTGTTCGCTCGTGCACCGGCGCGTAAAAATCAGTGGCTTTGTACAGCACGTGAGCTTTTTCGGAAAGCACTCGGAATCCGTGCGCGAAGCCCACGGGAATCCACAGCATGCGATGGTTCTCGCCCGAAAGCCGCACTGCTTCCCAGCGCCCAAAAGTCGCAGAACTCCGGCGCAGGTCGACGGCGACGTCCAGGATTTCTCCTTCCGCGGCGCGCACCAGTTTTCCTTGTGGATGCTTTACCTGATAATGCAGGCCCCGCAGAACATTGCGGGAGGAGCAGGAATGATTATCCTGGACAAAACTTTCCCCAATTCCTACCTCCGCCATGATTCGCTGGTTGTAGCTCTCGAAGAAAAATCCACGTTCGTCGCGAAACACGCGAGGTTCAAGAACGAATACACCGGGCAGCGCGGTGGGGATTTTCCTGAGCACATTTGTCGCAGTGCGAATGGCTTCAACTCCATTCATCAGAATACCTTCTCCCGCAAAAGCTGCAGCAGGTAAGCGCCGTAACTGTTGTTCTTCATCGAATTGCCGATTTTCTCCACCTGGTCGGCCGTGATGTAACCCGAGCGGAGCGCGATCTCTTCGGGGCAAGCCACCATCAGCCCTTGCCGTTTCTCGATCGCTTGAATGTAGAGCGATGCGTCCATTAGCGATTCATGAGTCCCGGTATCCAGCCACGCCATTCCTCGTCCCATGACCACAACTTCCAACTGGCCGCGCTGGAGATATGCCTTGTTAACATCGGTGATTTCCAATTCGCCCCGCTGACTGGGCTTCAGCGACTTCGCGATCTCGACCACCTGGTTGTCATAAAAATAAAGTCCGGTCACCGCATAGCGCGATTTCGGCTGCCGGGGCTTTTCTTCAATGCTGAGGGCCCGTCCGGCCCCATCGAATTCCACCACTCCATACCGTTCTGGATCGTGCACCGGATACGCAAACACGCGTGCCCCTTGAGTTTTTGCCGCGGCCTCCCGCAGGTCTTTGGCCAGGTCATGCCCGTAAAAGATATTGTCGCCCAGCACCAGGGCGCAAGCACTGGCTCCAAGAAAAGTCTCGCCTACCAAGAAAGCCTGCGCGATCCCTTCCGGCTTGGGCTGCACCTTGTATGTCAACTCGATTCCGAACTGGCTTCCGTCCCCCAGCAGCGCTTGAAACTTGAAAACGTCCTCCGGAGTAGTGATGAGAAGGATGTCGCGAATGCCCGCCAGCATCAGCGTGCACAGCGGGTAATAGATCATGGGTTTGTTGTAGACAGGAAGCAGGCTCTTCCCCATGGCATGGGTCACGGGATACAGGCGGGTTCCCGATCCTCCCGCCAGAATGATTCCTTTGTAGCTCGTGCTGTTTGATGTTTGCATTTTTGGAGATGTTGATTTCAGAAGATCCCGCTCAAGAAGAATAATGCGTTTCGATCCACTGCCGATAGCTGCCGCTGGTCACGTCGCGGACCCAATCGCCGTTCTCTAAATACCACCGTACGGTCTTGCGAATTCCACTCTCAAAGGTTTCCCGGGGACGCCAGCCGAGTTCCCGCTCAATCTTACGTGCATCCATGGCGTAACGGCGGTCGTGCCCGGGACGGTCCTTCACGAATGTGATCAACCCGCGGCGCGAAGACCCACGGCTGCCCGCTACTTTATCGACTATGTCGCAGATGGTCTCCACAATCTCCAGGTTTCGTTTCTCGTTCCAACCGCCGATGTTATAAGTCTGCCCAACATGTCCGCGTTGCAAAACCGCGGCAATCGCTTCGCAATGATCCTCTACATAAAGCCAGTCCCGCACGTTCTGGCCATCCCCATAAACCGGCAGCGGCTTGCCGTTCAGCGCGTTCAGAATCATCAGAGGTATCAATTTCTCGGGGAATTGGAATCGACCGTAGTTATTGGAACAGTTTGTGGTCAGGGTAGGCAAACCGTAAGTGTGATGGTAAGCGCGTACCAGATGGTCGGAGGCTGCCTTGGACGCCGCGTACGGACTGTTGGGCGCGTAAGGAGTCGTCTCCGAAAAAGGCGGATCCTCGGGCCCCAGCGAGCCATATACCTCGTCGGTGGAAACATGTACAAAACGAAAGTCTGCGCCTTCCTGCGCACTCAGACTTCCCCAATAAGTGCGTATCTCTTCCAACAACCCGAAGGTTCCATCGATATTGGTGCGGATGAAATCTCCTGGTCCCCTAATGGAGCGATCCACGTGACTCTCGGCCGCAAAATGAATCACGGCCCGCGGCTTGCGGCGCTCGAGCAGGCTGCTCACCAAGCCGCAGTCTGCAATATCCCCATGCACGAACTCGTATCGCTGGTCGTTCGCAATGGTTGCCAAATTGTGAAGATTCCCGGCGTACGTGAGCTTATCCAGGTTTACCACCGAAGCCCGATCGCGCTCCAGCCAACGCAGAATGAAGTTGGATCCGATAAAGCCTGCGCCGCCGGTGACGAGGATCGTGTTTTCCATAAGTGGTAATGTCGCCGGATTGCACGGCACACTGCGGCTTGCCACGCGGCGGCCTGAAAGCGAACTTCCAATTGTAAACAAAAAGGACGGGAATCATCCCGCCCTCGTGGCATGCGCTCGATTCTGTAAGAGCTGTGGCGTTTCTGCAGCCACTGGCTTGGTTGTCTTATCCCGCCTTCCTTCGCGCCGCTGGCGCAGGCGCCGCTGCGCGTCCACTGGGCTTCTTGGCTGCAGTCTCGGTCAAATTCCAGCCCATCATTTCGAAATAGACGCGTTCGATCTGGGCGGCTACCGTGGTCCACTGATATTGTTCGCGAATGCGGTGTTGAGCGGCCACTCCTGCGGCCTCCCGCACCGCCGGATTCGCGATCAGAAATTGCAAGCGGTCCGCTAAGTCTGCCACGTCACCCCGCCGGAAAGTGAAGCCTGCGCCTTCCACGGCCTCACGGTTTTCAGGCACGTCGCTGGTGAGCACGCACAACCCGGCACCCATTGCGTCCAGCAACGCGAGGGACAAGCCCTCGAGATCGGACGGCAACACGAACAACATGGCATTGGTCAGCAACTCGTCGAGGGCTTCACCTGAAATCCAATCCAGCATCTTGATCCGTTCGCTGGCGTGGCTCCGAAGTTGGCGTGAGTAGTTGTCACAATAGCTCGACGCTCCCGCCATTACTAGTTTTGTGTCGGTCTCCAACCGCTCGTATGCTTCGACGAGGAGGTGGCAGCCCTTTTCCGGCGAGAACCTGCCCAGAAATAAAATATAATTTCCCGGCTCCAGTCGCCAATCAAGAACCTTGTCAGGGAACCGCCGCTTACGCAGCAAGCCGCCGTTCGGTACGTAGCGCGTATCGACTCCGTGGCTGTCCCAGTAATGCTGCCGCAACGTCCGCGACACTACCATCGTGCTGGTGGGCAGACTCACGGCCGCCCGCTCCCCTAGCCGGAGTACCGCTGAAGCGATACGGCCCCATTTCTTGCGCTGCCAGTCGAGGCCCTGTACGGTGACCACGGTTTTCTTGCCGGCGAGGCGTGGAATAAGCGAGAACAGGGCCGGCCCCAGAGCGTGGTAGTGCACCACATCGCAAGGCTGCACCAGTACGTGAAGCGTGCTCAGAAACGTGTGCACCAGTGTCTCCAGGTGTTTGGACCGGATCGTTGGCAGCCTCACGACTCGTATGCCGTTGTGCTCGTCCACCCGGGGAGTGAAATACGTCCGGCAATAGGCTGTGACCTGATGCCCCTTCCCGGCCAACCGTTTCCCAACTTCTTCGTAATAGGCTTCGATCCCGCTGTATTTCGAAATCACCCCCCGTCCACCAATGAATGCGACCCGGAGGACTTTTTTCTGGGACGCAGTAGGCCTCGAGGAGCCGCCATCCTGCAAAGCTGGGGCGAACCCAAGGCGCTGCACGGGAACGAAGTTACTGCTTCGGGCCTGATCCAGCGCAGTTTGTGCACGACCAGCAGTGAGCGTTGCAGTCCCTGAATTCCGACATTTCCGGCTGTGCGAATATTGCTTTTCTTGGCCGGCCAGTCGCTCATATAGGCCAACCAACGCCTCGTAGTGCGCCTCCGGAGTGTAGTCTTGCCGTACAAGTTCTTGTCCGGCCCTCCCCATTTCGTCGGCCAGATCCGGACTCGAGCTGAGAATCTGAATTGCCGAGGCCAACTGCGGGATATCGCCAGTTTTGTATAACAGGCCCGTTTTGCCCTCGTGTACCAGTTCTCGCCGCGAACCAAGGTCTGAAGCAACTACGGCTCTGGCTTGGGCGTAGGATTCAAGGATCGTTTTGCCCAGCGTTTCATATGCGTGCGAGGGCAGCACCGTGAAACTCGAGTTAGCAATCGCTCGATCCAGTTCCGCGCTCCGGAGGTAGCCTCTAAACTCCACATTGGCCAGTCCTAACTTGGTGCTCAGTTCCTCTAACTTAGTGCGCTCGGGCCCGTCTCCCGCAACGATCAAGCGGAGATTGGGCAACTGCTGCATGGCGTGCAGCAAGTCTTGCACGCCTTTCTCCTGGGACAGTCGCCCGAAGTAAAGCAGCGGAGCATTCTCCGAGCTTCGCCGGCTTACCTGTTTGACTGGCTGAAAGTGCGGAAGAACTTCAAACTTGGTTGCATCCCATCCATGTTCCACAAACTTGTCACGTACAAACTGACTGGGCGCAAGAAAACAATCCACGCACTTTCGGTACGTCCCTAGCCATTTATGCAAGTAGGCTTCCGCGACAAGCGTCATCCTCGCCGCCGAGCCCGGATAGCATTTTTCCTTCAGCGCATGCCAGCATTCTCCACCTTTGCAGGCCTCACAGGCTTCTCCGCGCAAAACGAGGTTATAGCTGGGGCACAAGACCTTGAAATCGTTCAAGTGATACACGACGGGCACATTCTGCGCCTTTAGTTCCCACAGGATCGATGGCGAAAGATGATGGTAGATGTTGCGGACGTGAGCCACATCGGGTCGGAACTCTGCGATCATCGCCCGTATCCTTCGCCGGGCGTCGGGTGAATATATTGCGTGAGCCGCCAGCCCTGCCTTATGAAACCAACTGCTTTGCTTCTTGAAATCCATCTGCGGCACAAAATAGTGGTCGTAGGGAGTGGGATCGCCGCGCGGATCGGCCATGGAAAACAGCGCTGCCTCGTGTCCTTTCGAACGCATCAGTTCCATGGCTTCGAACAGATAGGCCTCGGTTCCGCTGAACGGATAGTTATATTTGTTGCAAAACAAGATCCTCATGAGGGGCTCCAATTACCGGGTGCGATTCGTTGCAGGAATAGGTCGCCAAAGTGGATCAGGTTTTTCTCGCGGTTGAAGTTGTTGAGGACTTGCACCCGGGCCGCATGTCGGACCCAGTCCAGCCGGTTCACTGCAGGTTGATCTTTGTTGCGCATCAGGGTCTCAAGGAAGAGAATCCTGCGCACAAAATCTTCCAGTTCTCCGGGCTGGTAGAGGAAGCCGGTTTTTCCGGGAATGACCAGCTCTGGAATACCCGTGATCGCGGGCGCGAGCACGATTCCGCCCCGCGCCATTGCTTCCATAAGCACCAGCGGAATTCCCTCGCTGCGGCTGGTAAGCACAACCACATCCGCGCGCCGGTAGAGTGAATCCATCTGCTGCCGGGCTACGTGGCCGAGCAGTGTGAGCCGGTCTGGCAAACGGTTTTCCCGAATCAACCGCTCCAGACTGGGCCGCTCCGGGCCTTCGCCTGCGATCACACACTCAAAGTCGAGTCCACAATCGCGCAGCCGGGCACAGGCGTGAATCAGAAATGCGTGATCCTTCACCGCATGCAGACGGCCAACCGCCAGCAAGGTAAAATTGTCCGGCGTGCCATCAGACACCCACGCTGAGAACTTCGCGGGTGACGGCGCGTCAACTCCCATTCGCGACACCGTGATTTTCCTGGGATCAAGCCCCGGGAAGTGATTAAGAATATAGCGACGGTTGTATTCGGAAATGGTTACGCAGAAACGGCAATTATCCAGTTTCGTGTCGAGATAAGCGCCGTGCAAAAGCAAGTCCGACCCGTGCAGCGTCAGGCTGAACCTTACTCCTAGCAGCCGCGCTGCCACCATTCCGATCCACGAGCCGAAATAGCCATGATGTACGTGGATGTGATCCACTCCGCGCTCTCGCAGCAGGACGGCATAATACGCACCAAGCCAGGTATGCAGTAATGCCTTGAGTCGCAGCTTGGGCGTTTCTTTTCCCCTCAGGAGCAAGCGCCTCAGCAAGCCGGAAATCCTGTTCCAGCGTCTGGCAGCGAACCCAAGCGCTTGTAGAAGAGTCAGCACTCGAACGGGTTGAAGGAACAGAATCTCCGGGCCGAACGCTGAGCCAGCAGATTCGCTCGGCGCCGTGCCTGCCCTCCGCGCGCTCCCGGGAATGACTTCTGCTCCGCGCCACCGGAGTTCCTGGATTTCCTCGCCCACGTAGGGCTCCACGGCCGCAGGAAATTGATTGGCGAGATAAGCGACCGTGAGCATGGAATGGGAACTTGCCAGTGGGAAGGAATGAGAGCTTATGCTGCAGAACCATGAACTGCTTGGAGCGGGCGGATTGGTTTTCGTTCCAGGTGTCTCGTGGCGCGACTCCGCTGCGCCGCCAACATTCCAGCTATGGCGAACACAAGTCCGTTCACGAACTGATAGTTCATGACGACAACCGATGCATTTACCCAATAGACGCCGAGCAAGATGGGCCACATCGCGTGGAGCTGATGATTCAGAAAGCCATTGCGTTCCGACCGCGGGACCGAACCGCGGCCCAGCCGCAAAAGCTCCCACATCAGCCATGCATAGAAGGCCAGACCGAGGATGCCATGTTCCACCAGCAGTTCCAGGTAAGTATTGTGCGGATACAGTTCCTTCTCGTTGTAACCGCTGACATGCCGAGCCAACTCCGCGGGCATTTGATTTACGCCCCAGCCGGTGAATGGTTTCTCCAGGAACATTTGCCAGCCGCCGGCGTAGACGGCCTCACGGAAATCCACGGGGCCGGATTCCTGCAGCCGGTCCGTGAGCGCGCGGCGCCGATCGTCGAAGCTCAATGTGATCAGTAGACCGGCCACTCCCATCATCGCCACGGCGGCCGAGACGCGCCGTAAACTCCGATTGTTCGAGCGCAGGATCAGAATTCCCATGCTGACCGCGAATGAGAGCCAGACGGCGCGCGTCATTGTCGCCAGGATTGCAACCGGAAGGGAAGCCAGCAGTATGGCGGCTTTCAGTCCGCGTATTCTTCCCCGGAGAACCGCATGCAGAGCGAGCAGCCCGAGCAGGTTCAAAGAAACGCCGTTGGCCACCGCTTGCAGCAGCGGTCCGCGCGCCCGGTCAACGTGGTATCCCAGGCTCTCATCCAGAATGAAGCGGGGGAATATGAGAGACTTTGCGCCCACCAGGAAAGCGATCGCCGTGAAACTAAGATAGGCAAGCACTACCAGCGCGAAGAGTTCAAAACGCTCCAGTCGCCGCTCGTCGCGAAATGTGAGCGTTGCCAAATGGAAAAGCGTGAATGGAACAATAAACTTGGCCGCGAGCAGGGACCACGTGTGATTGTCGAACGGCTGGCCGATCACGCTCGTGACTGCCAGTAATGTCAGCCCTATCATCGGCCGTGTGGCCCGCTCCACCACCAGGAATCGCTGCCGAGTAACCACCGCCTGTCCCACCACGCCCAGCACCAGCAAAACAAAGGCCACGTGATCGATTTCATAGAAAGGCACATCGGGATGGCGCAACAGCATGGCCGCCAGCGCCCCGAGGAACAAAACGGTCGGTGCCGCCATCAGCGCTTGCAGGGGGCGAAGCGCCAACTGAAGCCCTCGTAACGCCACATTCCCCGCCCATTCAGCCGGGGGCCTCATCTGCATCGAAGCCGATGACGTCACTCTCCACTCCCGCGCAGGACTGCTCCGGCCGTCTTAAACAAAATGCGCAGATCCATCCTCAGGCTCCAGGAGTGGATGTACTCGATATCGAGGTTCATCCCCTTTTGAAAGGATGGATCCTGCCGCGCCGTGACCTGCCAAAGTCCTGTGATCCCCGGTATTACATCCAGGCGCGACAAATGCTCAATCGCATACCCGGACACATCATCCAAGGGGTGCGGCCGAGGTCCGACCATGCTCATCTCGCCTTTCAGCACATTCCACAGCTGCGGAACTTCATCCAGACTGTAGCGGCGCAGGAATCGTCCGGCCCGCGTGATTCGCGGATCATGTGTGATCTTGAAAAACGGCCCCGATCTCTGATTTTGTTCTCGCAAGCCTTCTTTCAGATCGTCCGCGTCCCTTACCATGGTGCGGAACTTATAGCAAAGGAATGGTTTGCCCTTGCGCCCTGCGCGCGCCGCCTTGTAAAGAACCGGGCCGGCGGAATCTATTTTGATGAGGATTGCAATCAGCGCCAGTGCGGGCGCGATCAGGATTAGCACAGCCCCCGCCCCAGCGATGTCCATTGCGCGCTTCAGCAGCAGCCCCCCCACCGGCAGTTTTTCTTCATGCAGGGAAATCAGTGGAATGCTTCCAATCTTTTCTGGTTCCCGGACGGGTTCGCAACCGAACAGGTCAGGTGCCATTTTTACGTCCAGGCGCAGTTGCCGGGCTGTGTGCAGCACGCGGAGTGTCAGTTCCCGATCATGCGGTGGGGCTAGAATCACCTCGTCCACGAAACCCACGCGTGCCAGTTCCATCAAGTCGCTGGTGTGTCCTACTACGCCATTTCCGAGCGGCTTCCTATCGTCTAGAAAGCCACAAACCGAGCGGCCCATTTCGGGATGCCCGTTTACGCAGTTTGCGATGCGGCGGCCCAGTGGACCCGCTCCCACGATAAGTACATTGCGCACGCCACGCGTGACACGCAGGCCACGCTGGTTGCCATCCCGCTCGGCCCCTCGCCATCCCCACAGCGTGCAAAAGTGCAGGATGCCTGCGCTCCAGACCGCTGCCGCAGCCGGCACTGAGAAGCCTTGCAGTTGCAGGGTGGCGCTCAATACCAGTGTCCCCCAGAAGACAGCCTTGCCCAGTGCCCGCATTTGCACACGCAAATCCGCGTCAACTAAAGGCGCTCCGGCAGGACGGCCCAATAAGTTGATGAGCACCGCATGCAGTAATGCGACTCCGATAAGGGCCGGGGAAACAGCCGATGTCCCGAACGGGCCAGGAAGAGCTGGCATGCGCGGGAATGCCGCTTGAATCCGCAGATAAATCTGCGCGACCAGGATCCAGTCGAGCATCACCAACACATAGTCCTTCAGCGCCGATCTCAGCCAATTCTTGCCTTCCTCGCCGTCTTTCGCTCGCGGCGAGACGCCCGCCACAGCGTCTGGGCGGCGTTTATCGCCTAACCACGGGAAGGGCCTGGCCGCGTCCCGTGCCAGGAGTTTCGCGAGCGTGCCCGGCGGCTCTTTTGACGGCTTCGGTCAGCGGACGCCGCTCCTGGGATTAACCGCGCAGCCCACGCGAATCCCTCAGGTTTCTGTCTCGGATATAAGGAAAGAGAAGACACTTCAGACCAATTCCAACTCATACCCCTGGATCTCAATAGCCAGCGAGCGCTGGATCGATTGAATCGAGATCACCAGCCGTTCCTTCTCATGCTGTACCAGGATTCCTTCCAGTCCGTTCAGGCAACCACCTCGGATCCGAACTCGCTGTCCCGTGTGCACGAAGGGATGGAGGGCAAACAGCCCCTTCTCGTGCAGCAGCAATCGCAGATCTTCAATCTGCTTCGCCGGTACCGCGGCTACGATCCCTCCAAAGCTTACAAAGCCGATCAGCCCCACCGTGTGCAATACCACCTGCCGCGCATTGAGAGACTGATCGATATGCACGAATGCGTATCCCGGAAACAGAGGAATCGTCACCACCTTTTGCCGGTCGCTCCACGTGTGATTTTCGGTTAGCAATGGCAGGTATACTTCGCAGCTTTTGTGGTTGAGCTGGGCAACCACCCTCTTCTCGAACCGGTACCGGGTCTGCACCGCGAACCATTGGGGCGGTGTAGCCACCACCGGCTGCGGCTGCGTCTGTGTCCAAACAGCGCCCGCCGCTGGGACTCCATAGCTACCGCTCATTGAGTCCCACAGCCATTTCTCGTTTTCTTTTGCACAACGTTTTCAGCTCTTGCCACGCCGCAGCACTTGCGGCAAGCAATCGCCACCCGTTAGAACAGTCTTCGCGTCATTGCCGCTCTACAACCGGCGATAAACTCGCTCCGGGATCGGAAACGTTCTCTCGCTCAGCACCGTTCCCAGGATTCGAGACTGCGCCCCTTCCAGTGTTTCCTTGATCTTTAGAGCTGCCGCTCTGCGCGTGCTATGAGCCCCCAGCACAAGAATGATTCCGTCCGTCAGCTGTCCAAGCAGTGCCGCCTCGCTTGATATGCCGGCGGCGGGGCCCGGAATTACGACATACTCGAACTCGTTTCGCAGTTCCGCGAGGCAGGAGAGCCAATGCAGACCGGTTCCCGATTCCTCGCCGCACTCGCCGAGCCCGCGCTCTGGTACCCGCCACAGGTTCACCGCCATTTGAGTGGACCAGGACTTGATAGAAGCAGTCCCTCTGGAGTGAAGATGACAGTGCGTGTTTTTCGCCATCTCTGGCTTGGGGTCCACGAGGGCAACATGGGAATGCGTCTCCAGCGCCAGAGCCTGCGCCGCCTGCTCGCAGATACTAGCTACGTCTATATGCGCTTCGACCGCGCTAAAGACGACTTGTTTTACAGCTCGTGCCCCGCCGGCGAAGAATACCCGCCGCACCAAGCCCCGAATTTGTTGGCGTGCGAAATCTTCCGGATCCCAAGTGTTCTTCTCGCAAGCGGCCTCAACCAGCGGCATGGCGGTATCCCGCGCCGATGACCCTATCACTGCGGATCTCCGGAGTACGTTGGCGTTTGCGCTCATCTTATCTCCTTCACGCAGATAACCGGCTTCTGGTTCCCGCCGGCAACGAAGCTAATACCGGTATTTCCAAACACGCCAGAACTTCCTCCGGCGTGTGCAGTGCCGGGTCCAGGTAATCTGCCGCAAATGCCGCTCCAGTGCCCGAGGCCAGAGCCGTTACAAAGCCAACCAGCACAACCGCGGCGGGCGGCCACACGGGCAGCGCGGGCGCGACCGGCTGCTCGGCGATGGCTACGTTCACGATGCCGCCCTCATCCAAAGCATCGCCCATCCGCGCTTCCTCGCGTTTCTTCACATAGAGCAGATAATTGTCCTGCGCCGCTTTCTCGCTGCTCGTGAGATCATCCTGGGTGATCGCGTCCTCGCCCAACTGGCGGGCCAGGCTGCGGTATTCCTTTAATTGTGCGCTGGTCGCCGCCTGTCGTGCTTGCAGTCCTTTCATGTCCACGCGCGCCTTCTCCACTTCGCCCTTGGCCCATTCATAGTCGGCGTTCTTGTCGGTGGTTTCGTCGCGCACAGGAGTTGAACTTCTCGGCTGCAATCGCCGAATTGGCCTGCCGGATCTGCTGTTCCACCTCATGGACGAGGCGGTGGTTAGGCTCAAACTTGGTCAATAACTGGGTCTTCTTCAACTCCAGGTCCAGCAAACTCGCCTTCAAAGCGCGCAGCAGTTCCGGATTATCCGCCGTTCGGATCTGGGTGGTGCTGCGCTGCGGCAATTCGGCCAACTCCAAGTCGAGTTCTTGAACTCGATGCCCGGTCTCCGACATCTCGGCCTCGGTCCGCCCGTAACTTTCCTCCAGGGCGTCGAGCCGTTGCAATATCAGATCACGTTCTTGTGCGGCTACGACCACGCCATGACTCTTGGTGAAGGCCAACAGCTTGCGTTGGGCCTCCTCGAGTTGCTGCCGCGATTCTCCGGTTTGCTGGTCGAAGAAATGAAGTTGTCCGGCCAGCCGGTGAACCTGCATGTGTTTTTCCAGATAGATGCTGGATAGCGACTGCAGCACCTGTGCCGCCAGTTGAGGATTCGGCGCGTCATAGCTCACTGCGATCAGATTTGTCTTTTTAATCGACTCCACGTCCAGCCGGTTGGCCAGCCGCTTCGCCGCTCGCTCCACGCGGGCCGCTTCTTCTTCGTGGGGCCGCAGCCATCGCAACCAGTCATGGTTCTGTAGATCGTTGGCCTCCACTACGCGGCGCAGCACGTCGTCATCTTTGAGCAACTCCACTTCTGAATTCAATTCCTCTTCGCTCACTTCCATTCGGGAAAAATCGGGAGGGGCGTTCTGCTGGGCGGTTACGGGAGGATCGGAACGTCCTCGACGCACCAGCACACGCACCTGGGCGCGGTAGGTGGCACCGGCGAAGGCATACGCCACGGCCAGGACGAAGACCAAACCTGAGACGCCAACGAAAAGCGTCCGATGCCGGAACAGCACCATCGCCAGTTCGCGCAGCGTCGGCGACGGTGACCCCTCTCCCCGGTTTCCTCGATCTTCCGCCATGTGAATGGACCTGCGCCGCTTACTAGAACTGCGTGGAACTCACGTACATGCTTAAGTCAGGCTTGATGAGAAAACGCTCGATCTTCGAGATGGAGTTTTGGGGTACGAACACCAGATCACCCGGCCGCAAGCTGGGGGCTTCGCTCAGGCTTCTTTCCTTCAGCATCTTCTTGAGGTCGAAAACCCGGGCCTCCACCAGATCGTCGTTCACGTGGCGAAACAAGACCACCTGCGAATGCCTGGCCTCGTGAGTAAAGCCGCCCGCGATTTGTACAGCCTCCATAATGCTCGTGTCCGAACGCAACTCATACTTCCCGGGATGTCCCACTTCTCCACCGGCCACAAAGTAGGGATGCTCAAACTCCTTCAGTGCCACCGTCACCTGCGGATCGTGAAGATATCCTGCGTACGCTTGCCGCACCGCCAGGCGGAACTCCTCCAGCGTCCGTCCCTGGGCGAGCACCAAGCCGGCATCTTTCAGGAAGACATAGCCGTCGGGTTGCACCGTGAGTGTCTGGTCGAACTCCGGCGACAAGGTGAAGCTCAACGCCACTACGTCGCTTCGGTTCAGCCGGTAAAGCGGACGGCGTATCCCTCCGAGCTGAGGGTTTCCCATGCCGTCCGCTTCCCCGGGTTTTGCAGCCGTCATTCCTCCGCTTCTCCCTCCAGCCCCGGTTTGGCCAGTTGGAGAAGCCTGTATGCTTGCTCCCAGGTCCTGCTCCCTCTTTTCTTCCTGGGCGAACACGGCCACGCAAAGTTGCAATATCACTAGGTTCGCCAGCGCACGTCTTGTCCAGCCGTCGAAGAGCTTCATTGTGCGATGGGCCCTGTTTCCTGGATTCCGAGAGCCACTCAGATTCTGCGGCTCTCTGTGAGCAAAGTACCTCCGTGCGGATTTCGCGGCAAGACATGAGAAGTGCTGTCTACTAACGTGGTCATGCGGGGTTTGGGATGCGAAAGTGCTTCGACCCAGGTGTACCGCGGGTCTTGTTCGCACTCCGCTTTTCGATAGGGCCGCAAGACTACTCCCTTACCGGCTACCCACAAAAGTAGACTTGCTTGTTCGCTGAATCACACCACGCTCAGCAATCCACTCAAAAGAGCGCTGGCAATGCCAACGTTATCGGAACTTCCGGCAGAATTTCCCGAAGAGGTCCACCGGGCTCAATCGCAGTCCAAGGTTTTCCACAGCGGTGCCACTCGTGTTCCCGATTTGAATGTGTGCACCGAATTTTGTGACATGCGCTCTTGAGTACCGCGTGCCCCTAAGATCACACTACTCATTCATGCCGTTTCATTCGGAGCCCGTTTCATGAGTCCGCCCGCGGCCGCCACTTCGACTGCCATTCCCGTCCTGATAGCGGATTCCAACCGCATGCAGGCTCACCTACTGACCAGCGCTTTGCGCCGGCGCGCCGAGTTCCGCATCTCCACTTGTGCGGTCGATGTCGATTCGATTCAGCAGGCAGTGGCCTTCGCTCCCTTCAAAGTCGTACTTCTTTCTCTCAATCATTCCATCGCAATCGCCGGCCAGATGGCGGCAATGCGGCAGGTTCACCTTTCTCATCCGGGGGTCGCCAAGGTTCTGTTGGCCGAGTCTTACGACCGCGAACTGGTGGTCAGCGCTTTCCGCTCCGGCGCCCGCGGAATCTTCTGCGTCACCAACGCTCATTTCCGCCTGCTTTGCCGGTGCATTCATCGGGTCGCGGCGGGCCAGATCTGGATCAACACCGAACAGATGAACCTTCTGCTCGAGCTGGTTTCGGAAGTGCCCTCGTTGCGGGTGATCAACTCACAGGGCGGGCAACTCCTCACGCCGCGCGAGGAACAGGTGGTTGCTCTCGTCGCCGAAGGCCTCAGCAATCGCGATGTGGCTCGGGAACTCAACCTCAGCGAGCACACCGTTAAGAAGTACCTGTTCCGCATCTTCGACAAACTGGGCATCTCGTCCCGGGTCGAACTGGTTCTCTACGCTGTGAACCACAGCGATCCCCGCCAAGCCGAATGGCTTGCCGGCGCTAGCCGTTCAACTCCCAATGAATAGCCGGACGGAGGATCTCGTGCCCGCCCCCAATTTGAAAACCTTTCCCAGGGCTTGTATAAAATGGCCTGTATAAATCTGAGGACGGAACTTCGTGCCTGAGGCCTCACCCAACCCCGGTTCGAATCTGCGGCCCCGCCTGACGCTGGTGGCCGCCGGCCTGCTGCTCATCGCTCTCGCGCTGGTGGTGATCTATACCAATCGCGGCGCGTTCCAGAGTCCGCTGGCCCTGGTGGTGGTCGCAGCCATCGGCGTGGCCGCATTGCTCCTGCAACTTCGCCTGCGTCCGGATCTTCCTTCTTCCATTCGAGGACAGCTTTGGCTCAACGGGCTGGGCGTGGTGTTCGCCTTGGGGGCGGTGTGCGCCGACTTTCTTCACTTCAACCCAGCGGTGATGCTGATTGCCGCGCTGGCCGCGGTCGTGTCTTTTGCGGTGAGCGGAATCATCGTCCTCAGCGCTCTGCGCAAACGCTAGTTCCGGCTTCCGGCTCTCGGCTTCCGCGCCTGAAGCTGAGACCGGAAACCGGAAACCGGAAACTGCTTCTACGGCTTGAACTCGACCGCGACCGTGGTCTCCACTACCACCGGCTGGCCGTCCACGCGGTAAGGCTCGAAGCGCCACCAGCGCAGCGCATCCATGGCGGACTGCGCCAAGATCTCGGGGCCGTTCAGGGCGTGCACGTCCACCACGGAGCCGTCGCGTCCCACTACGACGTCGAGGACGATTACTCCTTGCAGGTTGCCGGGGCGCGCGGCCGCGGGATAATCGGGATCCACGCGGTGCCTCACCAGCTTCTCCATCACCTCGGCGGGAACGTGAGCTTGCGGCTGTAAGGGTGTTTCGTTTTTCGGGAGGCCGGATTCGAGGTCTTCCCATCCGCGATTCCAGCGCCACCACAAAACGGCCAACAGGATCGCGGCCGAGAGCAGTAAGAAGATCCAGCCGCGGCGGCGCGGCTTGCCTGGAGGAGGCGGTGCGCCGCCCGATCCCAGGTTTTCGGAACCTTTGCCTGCCGGTACCGGAGGCCTCGCACGCACGCTCGGCTCTGGTTCGGCCCTCGACTCTTCGGTCCAGTTGCGGAGTGCGGCCTGCTGCAACGCCGACAAGCCGACAAACTCCATGCCGCAGCGCAGCTTGTCGTGATGGCGCACGCGCGCGCGCGCGCGCAGCGGATCGGAGGCCTGCGGCAGCCGGATTTCGATTGCCACCGACTCGCCCGGCAGCAAGTCTCCCGCCAGCACCGCCGCCACTCCGCCGGCGCCGAGGTTCACCGACCTTCCCGGCACAGTATCCGGAATGCCCGAGCGGAGCACGGTCACATCCAGCGGGGTTTGCACGCGGTAGCGGAGGCCGCGGCGGCGCTCGTCCCGGTCATGCGGTTGCGGGTTGGCAGCCATGTTCGAAACTATAATCCACCACGGAGGCACTCAGCCACGGGACTTGCGGCAAGTTCTCAGTTTTCGGTTCTCAGCTCCCAGTTCTCGACGCCCTCCCTATACTGCTTGACGTTATACGGTCAGCGTTATACAATCCTTGTTGTGATCAAGTCGTTCCGCTGCGCGGAGACTGAGCGCCTTCACCAGCGGCAGCACAGCAGGCGCTTTCCGGCGATAAAGCAAATTGCCCGCCGAAAGCTTCGACAACTGGACAGCGCCACAGAGTTGCGCGACCTGGCAGCCCCGCCAGGAAATCGTTTGGAAACATTGCATGGCAACCGAAAGGGGCAACATAGTGTAAGAATCAATGACCAATGGCGCCTCTGCTTTGTTTGGAAAGACGGGAATGCGCACGGCGTCGAGATTGTGGACTATCACTAGCCAATTTTTGCAACGGAACCTGAAGCGCATCACGGTCTGAAGAGAGATAACGGGAGCCTCATCATGTCGAAAGCGCAAAAACTTCTTCCGCCCATCCATCCCGGCGAAATCCTCCGCGCCGAGTTCATGGAACCTCTACGGCTCAGCATGAATCGCCTGGCACTCGACCTTCGGGTTCCGGTCACACGCGTAGCCGAGATCGTTCACGAGCGCCGTGGCATTACGCCCGATACCGCTTTGCGATTGGCGCGATACTTCAATACCAGCGCCGCATTCTGGTTAAACCTGCAATCCGCGTTCGACCTCGAAATTGCTCAGGACAAGCTTTCACGCACCATCGAACGGGAGGTTCGCCCTGCCTCGTTCACCTCAGCCAGTGCCGCCTCCTAGTTATGCAGCGAGTCCGCGGCGTGCGGCAGGCGGATTTCGATTCCTACCGACTCGCCGGGAAGCAACTCTCCCGACAGCACCGCAGCCACTCCGCCCGCGCCGAGGTTCACCGACCTTCCCGGCACAGTGTCCGGGATGCCCGAGCGGAGTACGGTCACATCCAGCGGAGCCTGCACGCGGTAGCGTAGCCCGCGCCGCCGATTGTCCCTGTCATGTGCTCGTGGGCTGGCGGCCATGTTCGGAACTATAATCCACCACGGAGGCACTGAGCCACGGAGAAACCACAAAGGGCGGCCAGCCCCAATCTCCACGCTGTCGTCCTGAGCGAAGCCGAGACATTGGCGAAGCCAATGGCTCGGCGCAGTCGAAGGACCCCTACCCCCATCCCCACTCCCGCGTCGACCCGCGCCCATGTAGAGACAGCCGCCTCGGCTGTCAGCGGAGCGAAGCGACGCCCCGGCTCGTGTGGAACGGACACTCCTGTCCGTTGCCCTTGACGTTGATCCTGACCCTGAAGCCGCCCGAACCCGCACCCGTGATGCCGAACGAACCACCCCACAGACTAGCCCCACATCGCAGCCAGATGATAAACCTTGCGGTGTATGCGTCTGAGTTGGAACGAAATCCGGGCACGCGCTGCCAAGTTCGCCGAGGACTGGAAAGACGCCCACTATGAGCGCGGCGAGACGCAGACCTTTTACAACGAGTTCTTTGAAGCCTTCGGCGCGAGTCGCCGCCGAGTCGCCACCTACGAGGAGCCAGTAAAGCGGCTGGGAAACAAGCGCGGATTCATCGACCTGTTCTGGAGGGGCGTGCTTCTCGTTGAGCAGAAGAGCGCCGGCAAAGACCTCAAGAAAGCCAAAGAGCAAGCCCTCGACTACTTCCCTGAACTCAAGGAGTACGAGCTCCCACGCTATCTCCTCGTCAGCGACTTCCAGCAATTCGAACTTTACGACCTCGACGAAGGCTCCGAAATCCGATTCCCCCTTCGCGACCTGCCGCGCCACGTCGAGCGCTTCGCCTTCATCGTCGGCGTCGAAAAGCGCGTCTTCCGCGATCAGGACCCCGCCAACATTGCGGCATCCGAAATTCTGGGGTCGCTGCACGACGCGCTCAAAGCCGCGCACTACGAGGGCCATGACCTCGAACGCTTCCTCGTCCGCCTTCTCTTTTGTCTCTTCGCCGACAGCACCGGCATCTTCGAGCGCGGCACCTTCCGCTCGCTAATGGAGGACCGCACCGCCCCCGACGGCAGCGACGTCGGCCCCTGGCTCAGCCGCCTCTTCGACTCGCTCGACACGCTCGAAGCCGACCGGTCTCCCGCGCTTGACGGCGAGCTCAACCAGTTCCCCTACGTCAACGGCGACCTCTTCCGCGAGCGCCTCCGCATCCCCGTCTTCGACATCAACATGCGTTTCCTCCTCCTCGAAGCCTGCCGCTTTAACTGGGAGGCAGTATCGCCGGCCATTTTCGGGTCGCTGTTCCAGTCGGTAATGGAGAAGAAGGAGCGCCGTGCCCAGGGCGCGCACTACACGACCGAGAAAAACATCCTCAAAGTCATCCAACCGCTCTTCCTCGATGACCTCCGCGCCGAGCTTGAACAACTCCAGCGGCGCCGCGACACCGGGCGGCGAAAGGCCGCCGAGGATTTTCACGATAAGCTCGGCTCGCTTCACATCTTCGATCCCGCCTGCGGCTGCGGAAACTTCCTCGTCATCGCCTACCGCGAATTGCGACTAATGGAAATTGAGGTCCTCAAGCTCTTGCGGCGCGAGGGTCAGGCGCTGAAGATCTCCGAGGTCTTTTCCAAAGTGGACGTCGATCAGTTCTACGGGATTGAAATCAGTGAATTCCCAGCTCGCATCGCCGAGGTCGCACTGTGGATGACCGACCACATGATGAACAACGCGTTGTCGGCAGAGTTCGGAACCTTCTACGCCCGCATCCCGCTCAAAAAATCTCCTCACATCCACCCCGCCGACGCCCTCGAAACCGAATGGTCCACCGTTCTTCCGCCGGAGAAGTGTTCCTACGTCCTAGGTAACCCGCCTTTCGGCGGAGCGAAATATCAGAGCGAGAAGCAGCGCACCCAGGTCCGCAGAATTGCCCGGCTTGGCGGCTCTGGTGGAACCCTCGACTACGTCACCGCTTGGTTCATCAAAGCCGGCGAATATCTCGCGAACAGCCACGCGCACATCGGTTTTGTAGGGACCAACTCAATCACGCAGGGCGAGCAGGCCGCGCAACTCTGGCCTGCTCTTTTCGGTCGCAGCGGTCTGGAGATATCCTTCGCGCATCGGACGTTTGCGTGGGGCAGCGATGCGCGCGGCAAGGCGCACGTACATGTCGTGATCATTGGCCTCAGCCGCAGGGATGACGAACCACCCGCCAAGCGCCTCTTCACATATGACGACATTAAGGGCGACCCGACGGAGAGCCGTCACGCCTCGCTCACTCCCTACCTTTTCGATGGCAGTGCATTAGGCGATCGGCACCTTGTGGTGGAGGAGGCATCACAGCCGCTCTGCGGCCAGCCGCAACTCATCATCGGCTCGAAGCCGATCGACGGTGGCTACCTAATCTTTGACGACGACGATGAGAAAGACTCGTTTCTTGCGGAGGAACCCTCCGCAGCCAAGTTCATGAAGCCGTTCATTGGTGGCAAGGAATACCTACGGGGCGAGAGGCGCTGGATCCTGGCCCTCCAGAACGCCTCGCCAACCGAACTGCGCTCGATGCCAGCCGTACTCGACAGGCTTCGGGCCGTACGGGAATACCGCAGAGGCGAGCGTCCGGCAAGGAAAAAGCCTGACGGAGAGGTGAAGCCTACAGGAATCTCGGCTAAGGCGCTCGCGGATACACCGACCGAATTTCACGTCACGGTCATTCCATCGGGGCCATTTCTAACGATTCCGGAGAACAGCTCAGAAACGAGAGACTACGTTCCGATCGGCTGGCTGAATCCCCCGACCATTCCAAGCAACCTCGTCCGCGTGGTCGAGGGCGCAGACCTCTGGCTCTTTGGCGTCCTAACCTCGCGCATGCACATGGCGTGGCTTCGTTACATCGGGGGGAGGCTAAAGAGCGACTACCGATATTCCATCGGCATCGTCTACAACCCGTTCCCTTGGCCCGAAACCGACGACAAGCAGCGCGCCCGCATCCGCGAACATGCCCAGAAGGTGCTTGACGCGCGCGCCAAATTCCCCGAAGCTTCGATGGCCGATCTGTACGACTCCGACGTGATGAAACCCGAACTGCGTCAAGCCCACCGCGCCCTCGACAGCGCGGTCGACAGGCTTTATCGTTCCGACGCTTTCCCCGGCGACCGCCAGCGAGTCGAACACCTCTTCATGCTCTACGAGAAGCTAGTGTCCCCCCTCACGGCCGCATCCAAGAAGCGCCGTGGAAAGAAGGCGTAAGGAAAATAAAGGAAGGCCATTGTGACATCTAACCTTGCCATCCACAGCCCCCATCGCCGATCATTCTCGCGGGCCCAGTGCGGACAACCATTCATCTCACGGACCTTGACACCTAAGTCCTTTACCGGACGTATTTTGCAGGGAATTTCCTGCTAAACGCGGAAACTCAGATAGGGAGGGCGGCAGGGCGCATACCGCAATACCGAATACGGGCAAACAAGGCGCATAAAAATGCCGCGCCGCTCCACTAACTCGTTGCGGCTCAAGATTTTGCCCCTAACTGATTGCAGCCCATAGATTAAATCGCAAAATCCCGCTAACCCTCAGATTCCAAAACATCGTGAGGTATAGGGGTATCAGGGTGGCAGCTCATTACGGTCGGAGTGGCGGGGTGGTCGCCCCTGGCACCGGACTAGAAATCCTTGAGGCCAGCGGCAAGTCGATGTGAGGGTAGGGGTCCTTCGACTGCGCCCGAGCCATTGGCTTCGCCAATGTCTCGGCTTCGCTCAGGACGACAGATCAGAAACAGGAGCTAGCGGCCCGATACGGCTGGGCTGCTGGACAGCCGAGAGCCTGCCCTGAGCCTGTCGAAGGGGCGGCTGTCCCCACATGGGCACGGGCGCAGCGCGGCGCTACTGTCAGCGGCGGAGCTCGATGATTTCGGCGGCGTTAGCCACCAGGACTACGCTGGCCATGCCGATGAACAGGCCGTGCTCGACTACTCCCGGCATGTCGCTAAGCTGGCGGGCGAGGGCGTCGGCATCGGGAATTTGGCCGAAGCGGCAATCGAGGATGTGATTGTTCTCGTCGGTTAAGTAGGGATTGCCGGCGGCATCGCGGCGCAAGGCGACGGCGGCGCCCAGGGCCTCAATTTTTTTCGTCATCAGCGCTTGCGCGAACTTGATCACTTCCACGGGCAGGGGAAACTTTCCCAGCACGGGAACTCGCTTGGTTGCGTCGGTAATAATCACGTAGTGCTTGGTCGCCGAAGCGACAATTTTTTCGCGCAGCAGCGCGCCGCCGCCGCCTTTAATCAGACGCAATTGCGGATCGACCTCGTCGGCGCCGTCGACGGTTACGTCGATCTGCTGACATTCATCGAGCGTAGTCAGAGGTATGCCAAGGCTCGCCGCCTGGTCGCGCGAGCGATCCGAGCTGGGAATGGCTCGAATCCGCAGGCCATTTTTTACCTGCTCGCCCAGCAGTTGAATGAAATACTTTGTCGTTGAGCCAGTGCCCAGGCCGACAACGTGGCCGTCTTTGACGAACCGCAGGCTAGCACGTGCGGCAGTTTCTTTTTCTAGTTCTAGATCTTTGGCCATAGTGTTTTGGAGTCAGGACCGTGCCTAACCTAAACTCTTCCCGACGTAAATCAAATATCCCGCCAGCGCCAGCCCGAACAACACTGTCAGAATGGTCACCAGATCGACGATAAATCCGGCGGGTTCGAACTTGCCTTCGTCGAGTTGCGTGCGCGTTTTGCGATAGCGCATTAGGCCGGCGACCACCATCACAACTCCCGCCAGAATCGAGATCGTTCCCATCCAAACCGAGAAGCCCGTGGCCTTGAATTCGTGGCCCTGAAACGCGGTCAACTGCCGCATGGCGACGGCGAAGCGCCCGATGGCGAAGCCGAAGACCACAATGGCGACGCTGGTGCGCACCCACGCCAGGAATGTGCGCTCGTTGGCTAAATGGTCGCGGGCTCGGTTGGAATTCTCCACCACGGCGTTATTCCGGTGACGGCAGCATTATTCCACAGCTTTCGCCACCAGCGCGCCCACTCCCGCAATATTCTTGACCAGTTCGTCGGGCACGGCATGCCGTTGCTGGAGATACTCCGGGCTGTTGAAGAGAACAGAAACCTTGCCGTTTTCGTCCTCTGCGACCAGCGCCTTCAGCGGCAGATCGATCGCGATCGAGGGCGCGGCTAACATGACGGGCGTTCCGCCCTTCGGGCTGCCGAAGATGAGCAGCTTGGTCGGACGCATCTTCATTCCGACCTTCGCCGCCTCGCCGCTGTGGTCTACCAAAGCGAACAACTGCAAGCCGCGTCCGGCGAGGATGGATTCGAGACGCTGCACGGTTTCGTCTACCGTGTAGGGGCTTGCGACTTGCGAGAGACCGTTTGCTGGCATCCTTCCTCCCACTTAACGATGGATTCGCCGAAAGCGATGCCTCCGCGCCCGGCGGATTTACGCAGTCTACATTGGTTTCACGGTCAACTGTTCCCTACAGGAACTACAGTAAGGAGTTTGGCGAACTGTGGAAAATTATTAACCTGAGGTTTACGTTCGTAGTGGAAGTGCCGAATCCGCCGGACCCTGGCCTAAAGCGCGACCTAGTTCCTGGCTCGAGTTGTGAATAAACTTTCATCTGCTTGTCATCTAGCCTCAACATTTCCAGCCTATCTATATTCCTGAGTCCACGTTTCTGTCGATCTCTCATGCAGCCAAAGCAGACGGAAGGGCCGACGCAGCCTTGCGCGGCCCTCCGCTTGCCGCAAGACGGAGTTCCCCAATGAGCCTTTCGCAAAGACGCTGAGGATTGAGCTTACATGCCGCTCTTCCCGCGGCGAGGGTGGCTACTTATCTTGGTAGTAACGGAAGGTGTCTGCTATTTTTGTTTGGATCTGGATTGGTGCGAGCCGGCAAGCAGGGCGTTGAAATATTCTGAAACAAATTCAGGGGGAGTGATACGCGCGAAACGAAGCGGGGACTAGGCTGGGCCTCCGCGACGCCGATCAGTTGTGACTAGGAGCCAAGATGAGAGCGATCGCTGTCATTCGATCAAGCACGAGGATGCTTCCCGCGGCCAATCGCTTTGCGTCATGGATCGTTTCGGCCGTGCTGGCGAGCTGTGTATTGCTGAGCGCCCAGAATGTGGTGTTGACGGGAGCGCTCGGCGGACGGGTCACTGACCGGAGTGGAGCGGTGATGCCGGGAGCGTCGGTGACGGTGCGGAACCTCGCGACCGGCGTGCAACAATCTGCCGGGACCAACCATGCGGGACTCTACCGGTTTCCGGTTCTCATGCCGGGATCGTATTCCATCACTGCAAGTCTCAAGGGCTTTCGCGATGTCCAGGCCCTGGTGCAAGTGCGGGTAGGAAACACTACGTCGCAGGACTTCACGCTGCAGGTGGGAGCCAGCGCGGACACGGTGAAAGTAAGCGGGACGACGCCACTGCTGCGGCCGGAGGAGTCCTCCGCCAGCACGGTAATCGATCGGTCGTATATCGAGGACTTGCCGCTCAACGGACGTAAATACACTAATTTTATGATGCTCACGCCGAATACCAGCTACGACGGCGACACCGGCCTGGTGAGCATTGCCGGACAACAGGGTGGTGAGGATTCGGGATACGCCAATGGAAATGGCTCCAACGCCTTCACGGTGGACGGAAGCAACGCCACCAACAACTACTTCGCCGACATAGTGGGCCGTAATCGCATCCCGTACCTGTATGGCGAGGACGCGATCCAGGAGTTTCAAGTCTCGGTGAGCCCGTACTCGGCGGTCTATGGAGGTGGAGCGGGCTTCGTCAATGCGGTGACCCTGTCGGGGAGCAACGCGTTCCATGGCAGTGCGTTCTATTACAATCGCAACTCCGCGTTTGGAGCTAACGACACCATCGATGAAGCCGCCGGCAATCCGAAACCCGAGGATGATTTGCAGCAATTCGGCGCCGGGGTAGGTGGGCCGATCCTGCGGAACCGTTTATGGTTCTTCATGGATTATGAGCAGCAACTGCGGAACAATCCAATTTCCGTGATCAACTCGGATTTGGCGACGACGCCGGGGAACTTGCCTTCGCTTTTGAACCTTTTTAATATTCCAGCCGGGACAACGCTCCCTGCGCCGAACGGTCGCTTGCCCCTACCGAATATCGACACCGACGCCAACGTCACGGCGGGACCGGGCGATCCGTTGTACCCCCTGTACCTCCAGCAAGTGTCGAACGCGATCAATGCGCTGAATTCCAATCTCGGCACCAAGGCCAGAAAGGGCAACGATTGGGTGATTACACCCCGGCTCGACTACCAGGCCAGTTCCCGCGATGGTCTGTTCCTCAGCTTAAATTTGAACCGCTTCAACTCGCCCGGAGGCGTCATCCTTGACCCTACGGTGGGTAACTACGGGACGCAGACGCTGGCGAACGCCTACGTGCATACGTTCCAAGCCAGCGTGGGCTGGACGCACGCCTTCTCCTCCAGACTGCTGAACGAATTTCACGCGAGCACTTCGCAAGACAACGAGATCGCGACACCGACCGGGTTGGCTCAGAACACGCCGACGGTGGTCCTCGACAGTCCCGCGGCTTTTACCATGGGGAACTCCGCGTTTTCCATCGGAAGAGTTCTTGAGAGGCAGTACTCTCTGGCCGACCGGGTCGACTACGTGATGGGCAAGCACACGCTGCAATTGGGTTTCGATTTTAACCGCGCCTGGGATGCGGACACCGACGATGGCGGCGCGGACCCGAACGAGGCGGTCAACTTCGGGTCGCCGCTCGGGCTGTATGAATTTCCGAATCTGGAGGCCTTTGCGCTGGGAGAATACATCAATTTCAGTCAGGCTGCGGGAAACCCGACTTTTTCCTTTGCCGTGCCTTACTATGGATTCTACCTGCAGGACACGTTCCGGGCGTTGCCGCAGTTGACGCTGGAAATGGGCTTGCGCGAGGACTTCCAGGTGTATCCGCAGCCGGCGGAAAATCCCGCCTTCCCGCTCACCGGCCAGTATCCCAACCAGTTTCAACGCCTGGCGCCGCGATTCGGATTTGCCTGGCAGCCCGCATCGAAGACCGTTGTGCGCGGAGGATTCGGCATGTTCTATACCAACATGAACGGGCTGAACTACCGCAACGCCGTGATCTCGAATGGCCAGCTGTCACAGCAGTCTGAGGCAAGTGCAAGTTACACCTCAGGTCCGCCGAACCAACAGGCGCCAACGTTTCCCAATATCCTGCCAGCGAATTCTCCGTTGTTCTCGGCCTCCGATGACATTTCCCTGATTTCTCCGCAGTTCCGGGTGCCCTACATTATGCAGGCGAGCTTGCAGATTGAGCGGGAGATTTTCGAGAACACAACGCTGAGTATCGGCACCATGTGGAATCACGGGGTGCACATCATTTCGGGCAGCGCCTATGACGTGAATCTAATGCCATTGACGGGCACAACGACATACATCGTGTGTCCTTCCAGCACACCCGCGACTGCCCAGTCCTGCAGTGGCCAAACAATTATCCTGCCGAACATGGACAACGGCCTGCTGACTGAAGGCCGCATCAACTCCGACGTGGGCCAGATCCAGGAGGTCATTAGCCCGGCGCAAAACTATTACAACTCTTTCTTCGCCCAGTTGCAGCGCCGCATGTCACGGGGCCTGTCGCTGCAATTTTCTTACACCTTCGCCAAGAGCATCATGCTCGATGGGATGGACTTCAACAATCAGTTTGATTTCAGCAATACGCACGCTCCTTCGCTACTCGACCAGCGGCACCGAATTAGTTTTGCCGCTGTCTACAAGCCCAGGCTGGAGACACTGACCAGTTCGGGGACTGGGCGGGCACTGCTCTCCGACTGGACGCTGAGTAGTGTCATGGAGTTCTCCTCCGGCCGTCCCTACGCAGGTTTGTTGGGTACGGCGTGTTGCAACGCCGGCGACGACAACCTGAACGACACCGCCTTCAACCAGGACACTGCGGCAACCGCAGGGGGCATTAATGGCGCTGGCCCAACGCCGGGCATCGGTCTGAATTCTTTCTACGGCCCGTGGCTGGAGAGGATCGACGTTGGGCTGGCCCGCAGTTTTGTGATCCGAGAAGGCAAGGAGATGCAATTTCAAGCGCAGGCGTTCAATTTATTTAATCACGCCAATTACTACGTGCAGAACGGCTCTGGCATCAACCAAATACAATACAACCCCATCGGAAACAACTGCGGCGACGGCATGACGCTAAACCAGACCTGCTATCTGGTGCCCAACTCGGGCCCGGGCAATTTCGGCACCTTGCAGGAAATCAGCCCCAACGGCCTTCCCAGGGTGTTACAGTTTTCCGCTCGATTCACGTTCTAGGTTTCCAACCTTGCCGCTGAGCGAAGCCGAAGGGTGCTCTGTGTTTTAGATCGGTTTCCCAGAGCTCGGAATCTCCCGCATCCTGCCGCGCATCCGTTATCCTAGGACGAATTCATATGGCTACCCCGAAATCCAGGACCGCGAATAGCGGCAGTACTGTGATAGAGCCTTCCTCGAACGATGGCCTCAACCCCGAGCGGGAGCGCGCGTTTAGTGCGTTCCGGCAATGGGGATATCTCGAAGGCGATCTCGATCCCCTCGGCTTTTTACGTCCGCGCCACGCTCCCGAATTGCAGATCGACAGCGAATACACCGCCGAAGCCCGCGCCATCTACTCCTCGACCATCGGCGTAGAAATCAATCATATCTACGCCCCCGAACGCCGCCGTTGGATTTATGAACAGATGGAGTCTGAGCCGCAACCAGAAGATCAGAAACGGATTCTCGACCTGCTCATCCGCGCCGATGTCTTCGAGCAGGTGATGCAGCAGCGCTATCTGGGCAGCAAACGCTTCTCGCTGGAAGGCGTGACCGCGCTGATCCCGCTGGTCGATGAAATTCTCGATACCGGTTCCCGCCTCGGCGCCATCGAACTCGTCATGGGCATGAGCCATCGCGGCCGCCTCAACGTGATAGCCCATGTCGCAAAGCGTCCGTCCGAGGAAATCTTTGCCGGTTTTGAAGATGTCGATCCGCGCAGCGTTCTCGGCTCCGGCGACGTGAAGTACCACATGGGCGCGACCGGCGAGTACATCACGCGCAGCGGCGGCAAGGTTCACATCCATCTGGTTTCGAATCCCAGTCACCTCGAAGCCGTCGATCCCGTCACGGTCGGCCGCACGCGCGCTAAGCAAGACCGCACCGGCGAAGGAGGGCGAGAGAAATATCTGCCGCTGCTGGTTCACGGCGATGCGGCGTTCGCGGGACAGGGCATCCTCGCCGAGACGATGAATTACGCTGACCTTCCCGGCTACACCGTCGGCGGCACCATTCACGTGGTGGTCAACAATCTGCTCGGATTCACCACCAGCTATCTGGAAGAGCACTCGACGCGCTTCGCCGCCTGCATCGCGCGCCGTCAATCGATCCCCATCTTCCACGTCAACGGTGAAGATGTCGACGCCGTGGTCCGCGTCGCCCGCCTCGCCACCGAGTATCGCTACCGGTTCGGCACCGATGTGGTGATCGATCTCATCGGCTACCGCCGCCACGGACATAGCGAAGTTGACGACCCCACCGTTACGCAGCCGCTGCTCTACAAGAGAATCAAAGAGCATCCGCCGCTGTGGGAAATCTACGCCGACGATATCGGGGCGACGGATGCACCAGCGCAAGCTGCCGCCATCAAAGCCGAGTTCGAGAGCGCGCAGAAAGATGCCGGCAAGCTCACCAAGAAGCCCACGTTGCGGGACTTGCCTAAATATTGGGACCAATACTACGGAGGCCACCACAAGCCAGAGTACGAAGTAGAAACCGGGCTCACGGAAGAAGAGTTAGCGGCGCTTTCGGATCACCTCACCACCTATCCAGAGGGCTTCCACATTCATCCGAAGGTGAAAAAGCTTCTGGAGCAGCGGGCCGAGATGGGCGCGGGCAAGCGGCCGGTGGACTACGGCATGGCGGAGGCCCTCGCCTTCGCCAGCTTGGTCAAGGGCGGCATTCCAGTTCGGCTCAGCGGGCAGGATTCCCGCCGCGGTACGTTCAATCAGAGACACTCCGTTCTCGTCGATATTGAAAACGAGAACGAATACGTTCCGCTGGAGAATATTGCACCCGATCAGGCGCGATGCGGAATTCACAACTCAACTCTTTCCGAGCCGGGCGTGCTCGGTTTCGAGTATGGGTACAGCCGCGATTATCCCGAGGCGCTCGTGCTCTGGGAGGCGCAGTTCGGCGATTTCGTCAATGTCGCGCAAGCTATCATCGATCAGTTTATTTCCGCGGGGGAGGCCAAGTGGAGTCTGCTCTCCGGCGTCGTGATGCTCCTTCCGCACGGCTACGAAGGCCAGGGTCCGGAACACTCCAGCGCGCGCATCGAGCGCTTCCTGCAACTCGCCGCGAAGCACAATATTCAGATCGCGCAGCCTTCCAACGCCGCGCAATATTTTCACCTGCTCCGCCGCCAGGCCCTGCGCCACTGGCGCAAACCGCTGGTCGTTTTCACGCCGAAGAGCATGCTGCGGCATCCCGATGCGTCATCGCCGATTGAAGACTTCACTCACAAGAAGTTCTTAAACGTAATTCCTGATGCGGAGATCGAAGAAGCCGACCGCATCCTGGTCTGCACCGGCAAAATCGGCCACGAACTCCAGGCCGAGCGCAAGAAGAGAAAAGACAACTCCACCGCAATCGTGTTCGTCGAACAGCTTTATCCTTTCCCGGAAAAAGAACTGATCGCCGAATTCGCCCGCCACGGCGACTCGGGAGACATCGTGTGGGTGCAGGAAGAGCCAGCTAACATGGGCGCGTTATTCAACATGCTCCCGAGGCTGCAGCGCATTGCTGGCGAGCGCCACGTGATGTCGGTAAAGCGCAGCTCCAGCGCCAGCCCGGCTACGGGAAGCGCCAAGGCGCATGAGGTGGAGCAGAAGACGCTGCTGACGTTGGCGTTTGCCACGAAGGGATAAGCGAATCACCACAAATCATGTGGGGACAGCCGCCTCGGCTGTCCGACGAGCGCAGCGAGTCGGGTCGGTGCGGGACAGGTTATGCGGAGATCTCCATCCGTAATCCAAATGGATCATATTCCGGCCGTTCCGGAAACCTCCGCTCAGTGCCGAGCCGTATTCTTCTCGCCGTCCACAAGAGCGCGTACGCATCTAGCACGTCTTCAAGATGGGATGTGTTTGTGGGGATGTCTGAAAAGTAGTGCGCCAAAAGCTTGATCCGATCATCCAGTCCCGGTCTCTTCTTCTTCGATAACATCGGCGTGTTTTGATTCATCAGGGCGAATGTAACCTCCGGATGACCCTCGCGGATTCGCTCTTGCACGCTCCCGTGTTGCCTGAGCACCAAGTCAATATTCTTTACCTTAGGGCGTATCGCCCACTGGAATACGTTTACTCTCTTGTCTCCGACCTCAATGCACCGCTCGCACGCTTCATCGCGGCTGGGACAATCCAAGATCAGCCTCGTCGGCGCTGGAAAGACACAAACATGGCGATGCTTCAAGAATTGCTTTGCCTCCCAGTCGGCATGCCTGCAGCCCTTCTCCGGGAGCCCAATCGGAATGTCGATCACGATAAGGTCGAGGCTGCGATCCTCATAGAGTTCGATAAACGGACACGGATCCCTTAACTCGGTGTGGCCATTTCCTAGGTCGACTACCGATACCCACTTGTCCTTACATCCATCCACGCCTGCGATCATGCGCATCCTCTGACGGAAAACATCCCATGTTACCTTAGGATTCCTAGACTCCATGCGCCGCAGCACCCAACCCCTTCGCGTAGCGATCGATACCGGCGGCACCTTCACCGACTGTGTCTGGGCAGATGACCACGGCCGCCTGCGCATGTTGAAAGTTTTCTCTACGCCAGCCGATCCCTCCCAAGCCATCGTCGAAGTCCTTCGCAAAATCAACCACCAAGGCCGGTTAGTGATCCTGCACGGTACTACGGTGGGCACCAACACTCTGCTCGAACGCAAAGGCGCGCGCACAGCCCTGGTCACCACCGCCGGTTTCGAAGACGCCATCGAGATCGGCCGCGCAGGCCCGTCCCAAGCTCTACGACTTCTTCTTCGACCGCATCGAGCCGCTGATCCCGAAAGATCTGCGCTTCGGCATCGAAGAACGCACTGCGAGCGACGGGGAAATCCTGACCGCGCCTTGGCCCGCGGACTTAAAATCGCTGGCATCCCGCGTCGCCGAGAAGCATCCCGACTCCATCGCCATCTCTCTGCTGTTCTCGTTCGCGAATCCGAAAAACGAGTTGGCTGTGGCTGAGGCGTTGAAACGGCTCGGCGTTCCGCTTTCCATCTCTCACCAGATTCTTCCCGAGTTCCGGGAATACGAGCGCACTTCGACGGTAGTCATTAACGCCTACCTGCAGCCGGTGATGCGGCAATATCTGGAAAATCTTGAGCAGAGCGTTGCAGCGGGTCCTCAGGGGCTAAAGCCGGCACCGACACGAGCCAGTTATCGCAGCGGTGAACCGCTGCGCCACCCAAAGTCAAATGCGGCGGAAGTAAGTGCGGTCCGAATTTTCGTAATGCAATCGAGCGGCGGCATCACTGCGCTCGCATCTGCCGCCAGCGAACCCGTCCGCACCGTTCTTTCCGGTCCCGCTGGAGGCGTGGTCGGCGCTGCCGCCAGCGCCCGCGCGAGCGGCTTCGAGCGCATCATCGCTTTCGACATGGGAGGAACTTCCACGGATGTCTCCCTAGTGGAAGGCGCGATCGCTACGGCGAACGATGCGCAAGTCGCGGGGTTCCCGGTCGGCGTCCCCATGCTCGATATCCACACCGTGGGCGCCGGAGGAGGCTCGCTGGCCCGCTTCGACGCCGGCGGTGTTCTGCGCGTGGGTCCCGAATCCGCGGGCGCCGATCCCGGTCCCATCTGCTACGGCCGCGGCACGCAGCCCACGGTCACCGATGCCAATTTATTATTAGGCCGCCTGCAACCCAGGCGCTTTCTCGGCGGCGATTTCACTCTCGATCTTGACCGCACACGCGGCATCACGCGTGAATGGTTGAAGCGGCAGGGAAGTCCGCTTATTCTCGAACGCTTCGCCGCCGGCGTGGTCCGCGTGGTGAACGGCACCATGGAGAAAGCTATCCGCGTGGTCTCCATCGAGCGTGGCCGCGATCCCCGCGATTATGCGCTAGTCGCATTCGGCGGCGCTGGAGGTCTCCACGCCTGCGCGTTGGCCGAAGCTCTCAGCATCCCGCGCGTAATTGTGCCCGCGTTTCCCGGCGCGCTCTCGGCTCTCGGAATTCTGGTTAGCGACGTTGTCAAGGATTATTCCCGCACCGTGTTGTGGCGCGTTGCAGGGAAACTGCCAGCGCCGCGCCTGGCCCAACAGTTCGCAGCACTCGAAAAACAAGCCGCGAAGGATTTTCAGAACGAAGGCTGGCAGGGAAAAGTGCGGTTTCACCAGACCGTGGACATCCGCTACAGCGGCCAGGGATACGAACTCAACCTGCCGTTCACGAAGAATCTGCTGGCCGATTTCCAACAAGAACACAAGCGCCGCTACGGCTACGCTCATGCCACTCGCGAAATAGAGCTGGTAACGCTCCGCGTGCGTGCCACGCTGCCAACGGCGGGTGTGAGGAAAACAGCCCATGTGGGAACGGGCACTCTTGCCCGTCCAGCCCGAGCAACGCTCGGCTCGCTTTCCACGGCGAAATCCCCGGTCCTATTCGACGGCAAGAGACTTTCAACGGCAATCTACTCTCGCGATGCATTGAAGCCCGGCGAGAAGCATTCCGGTCCCGCCATCATCATCGAATACAGCGCCACTACGGTTATTCCGCCCGGCAGACGCTTCCACCTCGATCGAGAAGGGAACTTGATAGTTGCTTTGCGATGAGGCCTCAGTGCGCTGAACTGCGGGCGACTTCTTTCCCCACCGATTCGACGAAAAGCGCCTGAAATTCCTCCTGCGTGTAGACGCCTTTGTGAATCAGCAAGGTACTCATCGCGTAGACCGTGGCTTTAAACCCATCGTCGCGCGAGGCCAACGCCAATGCTTTTTCGAATGACATGCTGACTATTATCCTCCACTGCGAACGAAAAATCTTTGCGCTCATCGGAACACTTCGGACACCACCGAGTCAATCTTAACTGGACAGTTATCCCGTCTCTGCTTCGATCCCGCCGCCAACCTGATTGTTACAATCCGATAAAAATCAGGCCTCACTCTGTTCTGGCAACTGGCAACTGGATACTGGCAACTGTTTTCCGGCTACAATAAAACCGTGAAACCCAGCATCTTCGTCGTCGAAGACGATCCCGATATTTCCCGCCTCGTTCGCCATCACTTGGAGAACGAAGGTTTTGCGGTGCGCGTTTATCCCACAGGCGTTAACGTGATCGCCGACGCCGAGCGCCAGCGTCCGGCGCTGTTCGTGCTCGACATCATGGTTCCCGGCAAAGACGGGCTCGAACTCTGCCGCACCGTCCGCCAAACTCATGGGCTGGCTGCCGTGCCTGTGATTTTTCTGACGGCCAAGAGCAGCGAGGCCGACCGCGTCCTCGGGCTCGAGATCGGAGCCGACGATTACATCGCGAAGCCCTTCAGCCCGCGCGAACTCGTAGCCCGGGTCAAGGCCGTGCTGCGCCGCTTTGAGCGCCCGCTGCCGCCCAGCCCGCTGAAAGTCGGTGAGATCGAAATCGATCCCTCCGCCATGGTTTTGACGGTTCGCGGACAGACTGTTCCCACCACCGCCACCGAGTTCCGCCTGCTCGATTACTTCGCGCGCCATCTGGGCCGCGTCTTTTCCCGGGATCATCTGCTGGATTCCGTTTGGCGCGACACTTCCTACGTGACCCCGCGCTCGGTCAACGTTTATGTGCGCCGCATCCGGGAAAAAATCGAACCGGACCCGGAAAATCCGCGCTATCTTAAGACCGTGCGCGGCGCGGGTTACCGCTTCGAGGTTCCGAAGTGAGAAATGGGATTTTCCTGAAGTTGATGGCGGCCTTCCTGGTCGTCATCGTGGCCGCCGCCGTGTTGTTTGACCTGATGCTCGGCGGCGCTTGGGAAGCTTCCCTGCGCTCCGAAATCGAACGCAACCTCATTCAAAAGACGCAACTGCTGGCGCACCGCGTCGAAACCGACCGCAGCCACTCCCTCGCCAACATCGCCGCTCAGGAGGGGCAGGCCGCCGGCGCGCGCGTCACCATCATCGATCCGGCGGGCAACGTGCTGGCCGATTCCGAATCCAGCCCCGGTGCAATTGACAACGCTGCCGCGCGCAAGGAGTTTGCCGCCGCGCTCTCCGGCCGCGTGGGCGTAGATCAGCGCCGCAATGCCAGCATCGGCATTCCGTTTCTATATGTCGCCGTGCCAGTCTCCGGTGGCGCCGTCCGCCTGGCCTATCCGCTCTCCGATGTCGAGGCCGTTTCCGCGCAGGTTCGGCGCCGGCTGGAAGTAGCCTCCGTCCTGGCATTCTTCTTTGCACTTCTCGTGGCGGCCGTCGCCGCCCAGTGGACCGCCCGCCGCCTGGAGCGCATCGTCGATGTCGCGGCCCGCATTGCCAACGGTGATCTTCAGGCACGCATTCTCGAAACTTCCCAGGACGAGATCGGCCGAGTCGCCGGCGCCATCGATAAAACGGCACGGCGCGTCGAACAAAGTTTTGCTGCCGTCGTCTCCAGCCAAAGACAGCTCGAAACCTTGCTCAACAGCATGCAGGATGCCGTCATCGCCGTGAGTGAAGACGGCCTGGTGCAGTGGGCTAACCGGCCGATGAACCGCCTGGTTCCGCAGGGCACTCGCCTGCAGCAGCCGGTGGTCGAAACTATCCGCGATCCGGATTTCCTCGCCAGTGTCAAGGAAGCGACGGCCACCCGCGAAGTCAAGACTGCGCGCGCCACATCCATCGTTCCCGGCCGCGCCTTTGACGTGACCGCGGCGCCCCTGCCCGGCGGAGGCGCGGTCGCCGTGCTCCGCGACCTCACCGAAACCGAGCGCGTGGAAAAAACCCGACGCGACTTCATCGCCAATGTTTCGCACGAACTGCGCACGCCGCTTACTTCGATTCAGGGTTATGCGGAAACCTTGCTCGACGCCGCTCCGGAGAATGGCGCGCCGACGCGGGAGTTTCTGGAAATCATCCGCAAGAACTCCTCCCGCATGGCGCGCCTCACCGAAGACCTGCTCACGCTGGCGCGGGTCGAATCCGGCGAGACGCGTTTCGAGTCCGAGCCCGTCCCTCCTGCCGAGCTTCTGCACGACGCGGAAGAGAATTTCCGCGAAATCGCCCGCGGCCAGGGCATTGAATTGCAGATCCAGGATTCTCCGGAGCACCATTTGCAGAGCCGGAACTTTCCCGGCCCCAACCTACTGCCGGAAAATCTCCCCACGGTTCTTGCCGACCGCGAAGCCATTCACCAAGTTTTCTCCAACCTGATCGACAATGCTCTGAAATACGGGGCTTCCGGCGGACGCATCGTCCTCGGCGCCCGCTCGGTTCCCCACGCCGTCGAATTCTTCGTGCAGGATTTCGGTGCAGGGATTGGCTCGGAACATCTGCCGCGCCTGTTCGAACGCTTCTATCGCGTCGATAAAGCCCGCTCCCGCGAATCCGGCGGCACCGGCCTCGGCCTCGCCATCGCCAAGCACATCATGCTGGCCCACGGCGGTTCCATCCGCGCCGAAAGCGAACTGGCGCATGGGTCGACGTTCCTGTTCTCCCTGCCGACCGCCTAGAGAGCCCTTCGCATAAGGTCCGCGCTCCGGCCCCCGACAAAAGTTGACCAAAAATTCACAGCCTCTTAACCCGTTATTGAAAAAGAAAATCTATCCTTAGCCGTTGACCTTCTCCTTATGGGTACGGCAAAATCAGAGGTAATAGGTTCGCGCACCCCCAGCCCGCGCCAGAGGGATACCCTCATGAGTACCGTCCGCGTCGAAAGCCTCACTCCCGAACCGGCCCATCATCACATCGTCCGCCGAACCGTCGAAGCTTGTCGCTTGGCCAAGGACGCTGCCAGCGCCGCCGCCGAAGGCATCGCCACCGGCTCAGTTCCTCTGCTGAACTCTCTGCGCCAGCGCGAGCGCGAACTCGACGCGCTCGACCTGGAAATTGACAGCGCCGTTACCACCGCCATCACCGAGGTCGAGCCCGCCGAAGCCCGCGAACTCCTCGCCTGCATGAAGATCATGATCGGCCTGGAGCGCATCGGCGACCTGCTTCTCAGCTTTGCCAACAGCGCTCAAGCGGCGGCCGGCCGCGTCGATTCCGATGACACCCGCGACCTCACCCACACGGCCACCATCCTCGAGAAAATGCTGACCGATGTCGGCGACGCCTTCTCCGCCCGCGACGTCGGCAAGGCCGTCAACGTTCTCCGCGCCGACGCCGAAATTGATCGCCTCCGCAACCTCATCTTCCTTCGCCATATCGAGAATCCCGAGAACATCGCCCGCCAGGCCAGCCTGCAAATCATCTTCATGACGCAGTCCCTGGAGCGCGCCGGCGATCATGCCAAGAATCTCGCCGAGGAAGTCTGCCACCTGGTCAGCGGCCACACCGTCCGCCACGTCCTCAAGACCTACGACAAACCGGTTGAACAAATGTTCATCGACTACCTCCGCCGCAGGGACCAGCACTAACCGGTGCCAATTCAAGGCCTAGGTATAGGCGCGCATTTTCGAAGCAGATGTCCCGAACCATACCTCCTAGAAGTTTCTCGTCATTCGGAAGATCGCCGTTCTCCACATCGCGCCCCAGTAAATCACACAGGATCCGGCGAAAATATTCGTGCCGTGGAAACGACATGAACGACCGTGAGTCCGTTACCATGCCGATGAAGCGGGAAAGCAATCCCGTGTTGGAGAGCGCGTTGATCTGCCATTCGATTCCTTCCTTTTGATCTAGAAACCACCATCCGCTCCCAAACTGAATCTTCCCGGCGATGGAGCTATCCTGAAAACTTCCGATGGTGGTTGCGAAGGCATAATTGTCGGCGGGATTCAAGTTGTACACGATCGTCTTGGGAAGCGCAGATTCCCGTTCGAGGCAATCGAGATACATGCAAAACGCTCTTGCCTGCGTCCAGTCACCCATGGAATCAAACCCAGTGTCTGGTCCCAATTCCCGCAACCGGCGCGTGTTGACCGCGCGCAGCGCGCCCAAATGCAGCTGCTTGGTCCAGCCTCTTTCCGCATCCAACCTGCCGAAGAACAACATTAGGTAAGAGGCAAACTGTTCATGCTCCTGGTGGGTGGCAGCCTTGCCGCTTCGAGCCTTCCTAAAAATGGCGGCCGCCCGCCGCTCGGTGCAAGGAGTTGCATGGCAACGCTCCAAACCGTGATCGGAGAGCCGCGCTCCGGCTGCGTGGAAGAAATCGTGGCGCTGCCTGAGACCGTCGAGAAAACCGCGCAAGGATGAAATCTCGATGTTGCTCGCTTCTTCCAACCGGCCAATCCAGGCATTGAACGCCTTCGGATCGTTTACTAGGAAAGACTTGTCCGGACGAAAGGTTGGATACACGCGAAATCCTGGCTCAGAAGCTGCAAGGCTCCGGTGGTGCCGCAGGTCATCGCAAGGATCATCACTGGTGCACAAGGCTCGAACCTTAAACTTCTTGAGGATGCCCCGCGCCGTAAGGTTAGCCGTGCCCAGCAAGGCGTTCGCTTGATTCCACACAGCAGTCGCGCTGTGTTCATTCAGCAACTCATCGATTGCAAAATACCTTTTCAACTCGAGATGGGACCAATGGTAAAGAGGGTTCCGCAGAGTGAACGGAACCGTGCGTGCCCAGGCGACGAATTTTTCACGAGGGGTTGCGTCTCCCGTGCAGAAACGCTCAGAAATGCCGTTGGCACGCATCGCCCTCCATTTATAGTGATCGTCCTCCAGCCAAATCTCGAACAAATTCCGGAAGCGCCGGTCTGCGGCAATATCGGCAGGGCTGAGGTGCGCATGGTAATCCAGAATGGGTTGGGGGGCGGCATAGTCGTGATACAGCCGCCGAGCCGTCTTTGAGTGCAGCAGGAAGTCTTCATGGATGAAGTTCAACGCATCGCTCCATCGGTTTAAACTGCGCCGCCATGTTGCCACAGCGCTTGATTGCTGTTTCCGCCCACTTGCGGGCATCAGCGATCATTCAGATTCTGGCTCCCGAACTGGCAATGGCTCCTGTTGCGGGGGAGAGACGTGCAAATTCCGCCGCCGTGTCACCTGCTTGGACGCGCGGTGGATCGGCGCACCACCAGTTCGGGTTCGATTGCAATTTCCGGAACATACTGTACCCGGCCTTCAATTAGGTCGAGCAGCGTACGCGCAGCGATTTCACCCATCTTTTGCAGGGGTTGTCTCACAGTTGTGAGGGGCGGATTGCTGTAGGCAGCATTCTGGATATCATCGAAGCCCACCACCGATACGTCCTCGGGCACACGCAGGCCGGCCTCCTGGAAAGCGCTGATGGAACCAATGGCAGAAATATCGTTGTAGGCAAACAGGGCGGTAAAGGGCTGGTTCCGCGCCAGCAACTGCTTGGCGAAGGGATAGCCGAGATTCGGGGTAGGATCATCTCCTTCAAGCTGGACAATCAATTCAGGCCGCATATCGACGCCCAATTTTGCCGCGACGTCGCAAATCGCATTCCAGCGGCTATCGGCATCGACGCTCACGGCGGAACCTTTCATAAACGCTATTCTCTCGTGGCCAAGATCGACCAGATGTTCTAGTGCCAGCGCGGCGGCACGGTAGTGATCCAGAATAATATTGGTCACGCGCTTGATCTGGCGATGGCCAGCGACGGCTACTGTTGGCAGAGCGGGTTCTTCGGTCAAAAAAGTGTCCACCGTGATAAAACCCTCCACCCCTCGCTCCCGAAGCATGGTCGAGTAGGTTTCGAGCAGTTTCTTGTCGTGGCGGTGAGCCACGGTAAGAAAGAAATAATTTTGCTGGCGCAGATAACGTTCGATGCCGCTCATGACGAGAGAACCGTAGGCGTCGCCAATTTCTTCCAGGATCACACCAATGGTGTAGGTGCGATTGACCCGAAGGGAACGCGCCAAGAAGTTCGGACGATAGTTGAGGTCGCGGGCCGCAGCCAAAATCCGCTTTTTTGTACGCTGCGGGACCCGCCGCGCGGCGGAAGAATCGTTCAGAACGGCCGAAACGGTGCTGGCGGTAAGCCCGACGCGTTCCGCCACTGACTTTAGCGTCGGAGCCGACTTCTTGCTGCCATCCGCTTTTTTCTTAAGAGCTTTCATTCAACAAATCTCTGCGTGAAACTCGGTTCCAGCAATCTACGGCGCTTTGATTCTTCCCCGGGGCCGGACAGGGATTGTATCGCAGAGAAGCAGAGACAAACAGAAAAATCTTAGGAATATCGATATTTTTCTCTTGACAACGCAACACGACAGGGGATAGAACGTTCGGCAGTGGCGGATAACGTGAAACTACTATGTCCTAACCACAGTAGCACAACGATATTTCTTACCATTTCCAAACCGAGAGGGACTTTGGCCTTTCAATTTCATTTGCCATAACTCGAAAAAACCGTCTCTGGTGACGGATCGACTTCCAGAGTGAGAGGATCTCCATGAAGAGCTTCATTCGCTGGGCAGTTGCATTGTCTTTTTTCCTCAGCATGTCCGGGGCGGCATTTCCACAGAGCAGAAATACCGGTGAGATTCGCGGCACGGTATCGGCGGGGGGAGCCGTGGTGCAAGGCGCAACCGTCACCGTCACCAACATCGATACGGGTGAGACGAAGGATTTCCTCACCAATCAGGACGGCCTCTATGACACCGTCTCTACGCCCGCCGGGAATTACACCATCAGCTTCACGGCCAAGGGCTTCAAGAAGTTGGTGCGCGGCCCCATCCCGCTACAGGTGGACGTGATTACCGAAGACGCCAGCCTGCAAGTTGGCTCCATAACAGAAACCGTTACCGTGGAAGCCGGAGGCGTGCCGCTGGTGGAGACCGAAACCGGCCAGCAGGGTTCCATTATGGAATTCAAGACCATTTCAGAGCTGCCCCAGTCGGGGGGCGGGATCACGGGCGAAGACTGGGCTGCTTTCAACATCTATCTGCCGGGCGCTGGAGGCACTACAAACGGGCGCACCTCGCAGGCCGGGGGCGCTTGGAATGCCGGCGACGCGGTTTCCATCAACGGCAATCTGCCGAACTTTGGCAACTTCCTGCAGGACGGGGCCAGCACCTTACTGCCGGCGAGCTACAACAACGACGATGAGATATTCGAGAGCATTCAGGAGGTTCAGGTCAACACCTCTTCCTTCTCGGCGCAATACGGCATGGGCGGCGTCATGTTCAACCAGATCAGCAAGAGTGGAACCAACGCTTGGCATGGGTCTGGTTATGAGTTTTTCTCGCAGAACTTTCTAAACGCCAACAACTATTTCAATAGTACGCAGGCTCCGACGATTACGACCCCCTCGGGCCAGGTAATTCCTAACCCAGCGGCTCAAGTGCCGTATTTGCGGTACGACCAGTTTGGCGCCTCCGTCGGCGGGCCCATCATCAAGAATAAGCTCTTTTTCTTCTTCGACATAGACAGGATCGTGAATAACAGCGCGGCGAACGGCTTCGTTACCGTTCCTACGGCCGCCATGTTGCAGGGTGATTTCACCGGCATGCAACCCATCTATGACCCGCTCACCACAACCGGGTCGGGTGCAAACGGAACCCTTGCTCGCGTCCCTTTCTCCAGCGAATGCGGCGGCCTCAACATGATTCCAAACGGCACCAACTGCGGCGGCGCGCCCAGCCGGATGGACCCCGTGGCGGCGGCCATTATCGCTTCTCACTATGGCTGGCCCACCGCACCGCAAGGGGTGGGAACATGCAACACCGCGAATGGGTACCCGAACGAGTGTCAAAGTAACCTCTACCTCGCGCATATCAATGCCGCCCCGGTTCACCGGTATTTTGGGCGGTTGGACTACGACCTGAGCGCGAAGCACCGCATCATGTTCTCAATCAGCCAGAAGGATAACCCCGGGGTCGACAACGGCCTGTTCACCTGCCCGCTGGATTGCGGCAGCGGGGACGTGGACGGCTACAACACGCAGGTCACCGAAACGTGGACGATCACGCCGACGATCGTCAACGAAATCAGGATGGGTTATACCAAGCAAGGCAACTGGTTCCAATCCCAGTCCGTCGGGTTGAACCCGGCAACGGCATTTGGCCTGCAAGATACCCATTTCAACCAGATGCCCTTCATCGGCAGCACAAGCTTTTATGCTGGTACTCTCGGTGGCCCGTACGCGGTAAACACCTTGTCGCCCGCCACCGACGCCATTTACATCGAGAACTCGTTTGACCCCTCCGATATGGTGACGCTGGTCAAGGGCAAGCACGTTCTGCATTTCGGGATTGAGGTGTTGATGAGCGAGGGCAACACCACGGCCTGGGGCGCCAACAGCGCCGGCAACTACAATTTTAGCGGACAATACACCGCTGGCGTTACGTGCACGCCACCGCCGCCAGCAACGCCAACGGCCTGTACGCTGAGCGGAACCACGGGCGCGGGCTTCGCGGATTACCTGCTCGGCAACGTCCAGGGGTGGGCCGCGAATAATCAGGGCCTGACGGGCATGCGGCTGAAGAGCCCGCAGGCCTTCGTTCAAGACGACTTTAAACTTAAGCCCAATTTCACCCTCAACCTCGGCTTGCGCTGGGAGGGGAACACGGGCATGAGCGAGCAACAGAATCGCCTTGGCGATTTCGACCAGAATCTCGTCAATACCACCGGCCCCTTCGCGGGCACCCTGGGCTCGCTATGGATTGCCCCTCAGGATAACCGAACGACCTTGCAAAAGCCGGTTTGGAACCTCTTCCTCCCCCGGGTAGGCTTCGCCTGGTCGGTCAAGAACGACACCGTCATCCGAGGCGGTGTAGGGTTCTACGCCTATAACTACAGCATGGATCTCTATGGTGGTGAGGGCGGTGCGCAAATGGGCTTCGGCACTACCTCTCAGGGCAACGTCAGCGATCCTCTCAGTGCCGCCGGGGACACGGGCTGGATTTCCGGCACCGGCAACCCTACCCCGCTCTATTTAAGCTCGAGCGCTGCGTTTATGGCCAACGCCCTGCCTTACATTCAGGGTTCGAAGAACCCGGCGTCCTACACCACCAATCCCGTCTTTAGTCCACCTTACGAACCCTATAACATCAAGCCGGGAGAGATCTGGGAATGGAACCTCTCCGTTGAGCACCAGTTCGCGAGGGACTTTGCGGTGTCGGCCGCTTACGTCGGCAGTCACGCGTCGAATCTGCAATACCTGACCGACCTGAACCAAATCACCAACCCGGCCCTGCTGAACTCGGCCGATGTATCTGCCTGTAACGGGGTAACACCCCTAACAATCAACCCCAGCACTTGCGCGCGTCCATATCCGGCGTTTGGAGGCCTGGGTGGCTCAAACTTCAACGGCATCTCCAACTACCGTTCGTTGCAACTCGACGTGCGGAAGCGTTATTCCCGCGGGCTGACCTTCGATGTCAACTACGCCTGGTCGCACTTCCTGGATGACCTGGACTCGGCCGGATGGGGCAGCACCGCCGGGCAACAGGTTTGGCAAATCGGAAACAATCCCTCCTCTAACTACGGCAACTCGAACTTCGACATCCCGCATGCGCTCAAAGGGACCGCGGTATACGAGCTGCCGTTTGGCACGGGCAAGCCCTATATGAACAACAACGTTATCACTGACGCTGTGCTTGGCGGATGGCGCGTGTCGGGGACGTTTATCTACCAGAGCGGCACTCCGTTCACGGTGTTGGACAGCGGTGTTAACGACTATTCGCAGGCCGGCAATGTGTTTGCCAACCCCGTAGCAGGTGCGTCCCCCACGTCAGGCACCTGCCCCAACAATGGCGCGGCGGTACACACCGTGAGCTGCTGGTTCAACTATGCAGCCTTTGAGACCCCAGCCGAGCAGGGCAACGGGTCGTTCGGGACTGTAGGCAGAAACACGCTCTTCGGGCCAAAACTGTCCGATGTTAACCTGTCTCTGGCGAAGACCTGGCATTACAAGGAACGAGCTGGGCTCACACTTCGCGGAGACTTCGTTAACGCCCTCAACCATCCGAGCTTCGCACTACCGAACAATGACGTGAAAAATACGAACGCGGAAATCAAGAGCCTCGCGAACGGCCCGCGTACGATCCAACTGGGCGCGCGGATAACCTTCTAACGGCGCTCGCGAAACAAGTAAGGACGGCGGCATGCCGCCGTCCTTCTTCTTTTCGCCCCAACGAAATGCTGCAACGCTCCCCGTTCCCCGTGTAATCATCGGATTATGAGGACAAGACAATTTGATATCTTGCTGTGCGGTGCGTTCTTCTTTGCGCTCCTTCCCTGCTTCGCGCAATCCGCTCCCACCACTCAGCAGCAGATCGAATCTCACGCCCGCAAGGCTGCGGAATATCTGAAGGAGAATAAGCCGGAACTCGCGGCGCCCGAGTTTAAGGCCATTGTTGCCCTCGATCCCAATAACGTGGATGCGCGCGGCAATCTCGGGGTGCTGTTGTTCTTCCAGGGAAAGTACACGGATGCGATTCCAGAGCTCCGCGCCGCGCTGAAATTACGGCCCACCCTGTGGAAGATTCAGGCTCTCCTGGGCATCGGCGAAAAGCGCACGGGCGATATTCAAGCGGGTCGCCACGATTTGGAACGAGCATTTCCGAAAGTGCCGGAAGAAAAGATCCGGATTGAGGCTGGGATGGAGTTGGTCGAAATCTACTCCGGTACGGGCGATCTGGATAAAGCCGCGGCGGTCGTGGGCGCTCTGCGGAAGCTGGATCCAACGAATGAAGCTGTGCTCTACACCGCTTACCGAATCTATTCCGATCTTACCGCCGAGTCGCTGCTCAGCTTGTCGGTAGTGGACCCGAATTCCGCCCGCATGCAGCAAGCGATGGCGCACGAACTGGCGAAGCGCGGGAACACGCCGGAAGCGATCGAGCATTACCGGGCCGCGCTCAAGCTTGATCCGGGGCTTCCGGGGCTGCATTTTGAGCTTGCCGACATGCTGCGCACTTTGTCGAACGCGGAGGCCCGGCAAGAAGCTGAAAGCGAATACAAGGCGGCATTGGAACTCAATCCACTGGATGAACAGTCGGAATGCAGGCTCGGCGATATCGCTCTACAGAGGGACGATTTGAAGGAAGCCAAAGATCGTTTCACCAGGGCTTTGCAATTGCAGCCCGGCGATCCCGAGGCAAGCATCGGCCTGGCCAAGGTTTTTATGACCATGGATCAACCGCAAAAAGCGGAGCCGCTTCTGCTGCACGCTCTTCAGTTGGACCCCACCAGCGCTCTGGCTCACTTCCGCCTAAGTACGGTATATCGGCAAGCGGGACGCACCGCCGATGCCAAGCACGAATTAGAGGAATACCAAAAATACAAGCAGATGAAGGACAAGCTGCGGGCGATTTATCACGACTTGCATCAGGAGCAAGGCATGGGCGAAAACGACGAGAGTAATCCCAAATAATAAAGCGGTTCGAATTTCCAATTAATTGGCTTAGAGAGTGTCCGATAATGAAGACCCTTCTTGCAGTTGCGATAGTGTCATTGGTTGTTCCGCTGTTTGCCAGTTCCTACTACACCGCCCGCCTGGACGATCCACGAGCAATTTATCTGACACAGGATAACTTTTCCGTGAAGGGCGACGGCATCTCGGATGATTCCGCGGTCCTACAACAGGCCATCAACACGGTTCGGGAGAAGACGAATCAGGGCATTCTGTTCGTTCCCGCTGGCCGCTATCGTCTGACCAAGACTATCTATATCTGGCCCGGAATCCGATTGATCGGGGTTGGGGCGGCACGGCCGACATTTGTGCTCGCCGCAAACACGCCAGGTTTTCAGCAAGGGCCCGCCTATATGGTATTTTTCGCGGGCGGACGACCGGCCACAAATGCGACTCCACCGGATGCGAACCCGGGTACGTTCTATTCTGCGATCAGCAACATCGATTTTGAAATTCAGGATGGAAATCCCGGCGCTGTGGGCATACGCGCCCACTATGCTCAGCATTGCTTTCTGGCTCACATGGACTTTCATACCGGCTCGGGACTTGCGGGAATCCACGACGGCGGCAACGTCGCTCAAGATGTGCACTTTTATGGGGGCAAGTACGGCATCTGGACGCGGAAACCCTCGCCTGGATGGCAGTTTACAGTTATCGACGCTACGTTTGAGGGGCAGCGTGAAGCGGCGATTCGCGAGCACGAAGCGGGGCTGACGCTGATTCGTCCGCAATTCAAGAATGTCCCGACGGCAATCTCCATCGACGCTCAATACTCCGACGAACTCTGGATGAAAGATGGACGCATGGAAGACGTTACCGGCCCCGCCGTAATCATTAGCAATGAAAACAATGCGCGTACCGAGATCAACATGGAAAACGTCGTCTGTCGGAACGTTCCTGTTTTTGCGGCTTATCGCGAGAGCGGGAAGCACGTCGCAGGTCCGGCAGAAATGTACGCAGTGAAGACTTTTTCTCATGGGCTTCAGTATCAGGATATGGGCGCAATAGCCGCGATTCAGGACGTCTATGAGACAGCGCCCTTGATTGCACTCCCAAAACCAGTCAGGTCCGACATCCTGGATCTCCCACCGATCGACACATGGGTCAACATCCGCACGCTGGGTGCCAAGGGTGACGGCACGACCGACGATACCGGCGCGTTGAGAAACGCCATCGCTACGCATCGCGCGATTTACTTGCCCTCCGGCCAGTATCGGGTGACGGACACCATCACGCTGAAGCCGGATACCGTTCTCATCGGCCTGCATCCCAGCGTCACTCGGATATTGCTTGGCGATTCAACCCCTGCCTTTCAAGGCGTTGGAAGTCCGAAGCCGCTGCTTGAAACTCCCAAAGACGGGACGAACATCGTCACTGGCATCGGCCTGTATACCAACGGCATCAATCCGCGGGCGGTGGCCGCGAAGTGGATGGCCGGCACGGATTCGATGATGAACGATGTTCGCTTTCTGGGCGGTCACGGCACGATTGATCCGAGTGCCACAGCGGAAGAGGCGCACAAAATATGGAAGGAGATTTATAACGACACCCATAGCGCCGATTCCAATCCCAATCGCCGCTGGGACGGGCAGTATCCCAGCCTGTGGATCACAGGCGGCGGGACTTTCGCCGGCATCTGGACTCCCAGCACGTTCGCCCAAGCGGGCTTGTACATCTCGAACACTTCAACCGGAGGACGAATTTACGAACTTTCGAGCGAGCATCATGTTCGCAACGAGGTAGTTTTGGACCATGCCTCCAACTGGCAAATCTACGCGCTTCAAACGGAAGAAGAGCGGGGCGAGGGAGGCTTCGCTTTGCCCCTAGACATCCGGGATTCGAGCAACATCACCTTCGCGAACCTGCACATGTATCGTGTCGTGAGCGCCTATCAGCCGTTTCCGTATGCGGTCACAGTTACAAACTCCAGCAACATACGGTTTCGCAACGTTCACTGCTATAGCGACAGCAAAGTGTCCTTCGACACTACCATTTATGATCAAACCCACGGCGCCGAGATACGGCAGCGCGAATTTTCCTGGCTGACGATTTCCGGCGCCGCGCCCGCAGCTCGGGTGAGCCGACCATCCCCGGTCCTGGCCGAGGGCGCGAAGGTAGAGAAAGTATCGAGCGGCTTCTTCAATATTTCCGGCGGAGCGGTGGATAGTTCTGGAAACGTTTATTTCGTCGACGCCAAATGGCAGACTATTTACCGCTGGTCTGCCGCGACCCGTCAATTATCGAAGATTCGTGACAATCCTCTGGACCCGGTGCAACTGTTTTTCGATAAGGCCGGCGATCTGATGGTGGTCTCGTATGCGGGAAACGGAACTGTGTACAGCTTCAAGCCCGGCTCAGCGGATGACGATATTACGCTGCTGGAAGCGGTGCCCTCCTCCCCCCGTCCTGGAATGACGCCAGTTCTTCCCGTCGACTATTGGCGAAACGAAAACGATTTTCTCGAGACAGTGCCCGTAAGACAGCCTTATCAGTTCGTCTCACCCGATGGAACGACTTTTCTTCCCGCGGGAGAGGACTTTGTGACCGGGGAACTCTACTATGGCTCGAAGTTGAATAATACGCTGCGAGCTTTTGGCTTTGCCCCTGCGGTTTTAGGCCAGCCCTACTACGTTTCCGATGAAAACGGTGAGAAGACCTACGCCGCCAGCGTCGGTGTCGACGGGACAATCTCGAACTTGAAGCTGTTCGCCGAGCAGGGCGGGGAAAGCGTGACGGTGGACGAAAAGGGCAACGTATATATCGCCGCGGGGCAGGTGTTCGTGTACAACCCAGCCGGCGAGCTGATCGATACCATCGACATCCCAGAGCGGCCCTCGCAATTGGTGTTTGGGGGCGGCGATGGCAGTACTTTATTCGTTCTGGCGCGTAGCTCCTTGTACGCAGTCCAAACCCGTTATAAAGGGCGCTGAAAAGTAATCAAACTATTCTTGAGGAGATGGAGATGGCACGCCAAACTTCGCGACGGAGTTTTCTGGGACTTTCAGCTCTGGGACTGGCTGCGGCGGTTGCTCCCGGGGAGTTGGTCCGGCCCGCGGCCGGAATGAGCCTGCCCGAAAACGAACCATCGAAGATCAGCCCGGAGATTTCTGTCTGGGTGACCTCTGGCGACGAACGTTTTGCCATCGCTCCCAAGGCCTCTTGGCGTCCAGCCTTGCCGGCGCCCACTGGCGATCAACTCCAGCTGAACCCCGCCACGAAGTTCCAGCAGATATTGGGATTTGGCGGGGCCTTCACCGACGCTACTTGCTACACATTCAATCGACTCTCGCCAGCGGCGCGAGAACAACTCTTCCATGAGCTGTTCCATCCTTCTGAAATGGGCTTGGGCACGGGCCGTATCTGCGTGGGATCGAGCGATTACTCGACTAAAGTTTACAGCTATGACGAGGGTGAACCCGATCCAGATCTGACGCGATTCTCCATCGAGCACGACCGCGAATACATTCTTCCTATGCTACGCGAGGCGCGACAGGCGAATCCTGACCTGTTCCTCTTTTCGAGCCCCTGGAGCCCGCCCGGCTGGATGAAGTTCAACAACTCAATGCTGGGCGGCTCGATGCGCAAGCGCTACTTGCCGGTGTATGCGAAATACTATCTGAAGTTTTTGCAAGCGTATGCGGCCGAAGGGGTGCCGGTGCAAGCGCTTACTTCGCAGAACGAAGTGGATACCGATCAGGATGGCAGAATGCCGGCTTGCCTCTGGGGGCAAGAGTACGAGATTGAATTTGTGCGCGACCACCTGGGGCCGCTTTTGGAAAGCAGCAGACAATCGACAAAGATTTGGATTCTGGACCACAACTATGATTTGTGGGGACGCGTCGTGGACTCGCTGGAGGACGAGAAACTTCGCAAGTATGTGAATGCGGTTGCCTGGCACGGCTACGGGGGCACGCCCGACATGATGAGCAAGGTCCATGACGCCTTTCCAGAAGCGGAGATGCATTGGACCGAGGGCGGACCGGACTACACCGATCCCGGTTACCTGACGGATTGGTGCAAGTGGGGCGGAATCTTCAGCGGGGCACTGAACAACTGGTGCCGCTCCATCACGGCATGGAACCTGGCTCTCGACGAGCATGGGCGGCCGAACATTGGACCGTTTCCCTGCGGCGGCTTGGTAACAGTCAACTCGCAGACCAAGGAGATCACGCGCAGCGGTCAATATTGGGCTTTTGCTCACTACTCACGGGCGATCCGCCGCGGGGCTCGCCGCTTTGAGTCGCGGAGCGCGGCTGCTGACCTGCAGCATGTTGCCGCTGAAAATCCAGACGGCCAACAGGTGCTTGTCGTGACCAACACGGGACCTGCAAGGACGATCGAACTGCAGCTCGCGAAGATGGCTGCCTAGGTTCCATTGAAGGCGAATTCGGTGACCACTTTGGCTTGGAGGTAGTCGATCACCGGCTACTCCGGCGAACAAACTGGGACAGGAATTACTCATTCTGCTTGCTTGCTCCCCGAAAAATCGGTTCGAGCATCGTCGCTATCAATGCAAACATCGCCACGCATCCCACCAGCGGCACCAACAAACCGGCACGCAGGCTCCCCGTTGTTGTCGAGGTCAGTCCTACGAGCCAAGGCATGGTAGCGCCCCCCATTGCCGCAAGCGCGAACATGATCGCCCCGATTCGCCTCGACCTTTCGCCAAATGCCTTCACCAGCCAGGCAATCAGGATCGGATAAATTCCGGCCAGCCCCAATCCCGCTGCGGTCACGCAGATAGCAACGCTCGCGAACGTCCTTGCCCGCAGCAGAAGGCAGATGCCAGCGGCCGCCAGCATCAAGCCGCTCGCCAGCAGCGTGCGTTCGCGCCGCCGCAATGGAACCAGCGGTACGAGAGCGCGCCCGGCGAGCAGTCCTCCCCAAAAAAACATTGGAGCCAGAGCCCACAAGCCGCGGGAATCAGGATTCACTCGTTTCGTCAGTGAGGCAACCCAGCCCGCAACCGAGTTCTCGGACCCGACATATAGAAAAAACAGCGCAGTCAGGCTCACGGTACTGCTCATGCTGATGTTCTCCCGGGGATCCGGACTGGGCTGTTCCTCGTATTCCGTTGTTCCGGGCTCCAAGTTCAGGCCGGCCAAGATCACAGCGGTAAGCGCGGAGCATGCCGCGATCGCATAGAGCAGCCATGACGTTACCCTGTGGCGTTCAGCCAGCATCACCAACGGAGAGCACGCGATCGCACCGATTCCCCACATCAGGTTCAGAATGCTGAGCGCGGCCACGCGACGGGCTTTTGCAACTTCCGCCACCCACAAATTGGCGGCAGAAAGAGCCTGCCCCAATCCGCAGCCGAACACTGCGGTTGCAGCCAAGCTCGCGACGTGGCTACCCAGGTTTAACCCCGCCACTCCCGCCGCGATCAAGCCGAAGCCACACACAAACGTGTGCCGGTATCCTCGTCCGATCAGCCAGCCGATCGAAGCGACGCCCACCATCGAGCCGCAAAACTGCGCCGTGAAAAACAGCCCGGCACGCTGGTCGGTTAAAGACCAACGGCCAATGAGTATCGGCAAGATGGGACCAATCATCGTCGTCACGATACCGGTGACCACAAATCCACCGTGTAGCACAACGGATGCGGCCGAAGAGATCGGAAGCAAAACCGGCCGAGTTTGGATCCAGCTCATGCTGAAGGCATTCTGCCGGAATGCTTGCCTGCGGGCAACTCCGTACGCAACGAAGTGTCGTTAGCACATGATATGTCCGGTTGAGATAGCACGTGATATGTCCGCTTTTCGGGCGGCGAGGGTAGGAGAACATGCGAAGCATGTTCTCTTACACGAAGGCCGCGGTGGAGCGGGCAATGAAAGTACAGGAAGTCATTTTGCGAGCCATGGCGAAGAAGATCACGTGGTGGCAAGCGGCGGAGATTATCGGCATCAGCGATCGGCAGATGCGGCGCTGGCATGAGCGCTATGAGGAGTTCGGCTATGACGGGCTGTTCGACCGGCGGCGGGGAAAGCCGTCGCCGAAGCGAGTGCCGCTGGCCCAGGTGGAGCAGGTGCTAGAACTCTATCGCGAACGATATCACGATTTGAACGTGTAGCATTTTCACGAGAAGCTGCGCGACCAGCATGCGATCGAACTCAGCTACACGTGGGTGAAGCAGGCCTTGCAGGGAGCGGGGCTGGTGGCGCGAGGGCGCAAGCGCGGAGTGCACCGCAAGCGGCGTCCGCGGCGGCCTTTGCCGGGGATGCTGTTGCACATCGACGGCAGCCGGCATCGCTGGTTCCAGGACGAGCGCTGGTGCGACCTGATCGTGATTCTCGACGACGCCACCAGCGAGATTTATTACGCGCAGTTGGTGGAGGAAGAATCGACGCCGACGGTGATGGCGGGGCTGCAGGAAGTGATCGAGCGCCAAGGCTTGTTCTGCGCGCTGTACAGCGACCGTGGCAGCCACTTCTGGTTGACCCCGAAGGTGGGAGGGAAAGTGGACCCGCATGGTTTGACGCAGGTGGGACGGGCGATGCGCGAGCTGGGGATTCAGATGATTCCGGCGTATTCGCCGCAGGCGCGCGGCCGCAGTGAACGCAGCTTCGGGACCTGGCAGGGGCGACTGCCGCAGGAGTTGCGGCTGGCGGGGATCACGACGCGGGAAGCGGCCAATGATTTTTTGCGCGAGCGCTACGTGGCCGAATTCAACCGGCGCTTTGCGGTGCGGGCGGAGCAATCGGGCAGCGCGTTTGTGGCCTGCCGCCGGCGCGATCTGGATCTCGTCTTCGCATTGCAGTGGGGGCGCACCGTGAACCGGGACAACACGGTGAGCGTGCAGAAACTGAGCCTGCAGATCGAAAGCGTGTGCTGGCGCGGCACGCTGGCAGGCTGCAGCGTGACCGTGCATCAGCACCTGGACGGCACTTTCAGCCTGACCCACGGGCCGCACCGGTTGGGCCGCTACGACCTGCAGGGAAAGCCGCTGCGGGAAAACAAAACGCGGCGCGAGCGGGCTGTGGAAAAGCCGCGCGCTGGAAAAGTCCAACGGACTTTCCCACCGCGCTTGGAAATCCCACAAAAGAAGCGGGATTCCCACTTTCCCACAGCCCCGGCGACGGCGGGTCGTTTAACTCAAACCGGACATATCACGTGCTAAGAAAACCGGACATTTTAACTTGCTAAGGACACTCCGTACGCAACGAAGAGCGCCGCGCAGGATGTAAGATAATCGTTATTCTGCTGCGGGCAGATGAACTCACGTGAGGATTCCCATGAGCACACCAAGGAAGTGTCTGCTGATCGCTATTTGCGCGTTCGCTGGTTCAATTACCGCCGCAGCAGCGCCATCGGCCCTCATCGCAAATATTCCTGGCCGGACTAGCATCAACCTCGATGGGACCTGGCGTGCCATCGTGGACCCGTACGAAATAGGAACCGGCATGCGCTTCTACGAAAATGCGAAGCCCAAGAATCCACGCGAGCTGGTCGAATACGACTTCGATACCTCCGGAATATTGAATGTCCCCGGCGACTGGAATTCGCAGCGCCCCGAGCTGTTCTTCTATGAAGGCTCGGTTTGGTACAAGAAGTCGTTTTCTTACCACAAGCGCAGCCATTCGCGCGTGTTCGTCTACTTCGGAGCCGCCAACTACAGAGCCTCGGTTTATTTGAATGCCCAGAAACTTGGGGACCACGAGGGCGGTTTCACCCCGTTTAATTTCGAGATCACCGATCAGATTCGCGAGGGCGACAATTTTCTGGTGGTGGAGATCAACAATCAGCGCAGATCTGAAAACGTCCCAGGGCTGGTGACCGATTTTTGGAACTATGGTGGCCTGACCCGCGACGTTTCTCTAATCGAGCTGCCAGAAACTTTCATCCAGGACTACTGGGTTCAGTTGGCAAAGGGCTCGCTGAACGAAATAGAGGGATGGGTGCAGTTGAACGGCGCCTCGGCACCACAGCTGGTCACGTTGGAGATTTCGGAAGCCGGAATCAAACAGCAGATCACGACCGACGCTAAAGGCTACGGGCAGTTCCGTTTTCCTGTAAACCTCAAGCTTTGGTCGCCGGAGAATCCCAAGCTCTACCAGGTGACGCTGTCGGCGGCCGGCGATTCCCTCAGCGATCAAATCGGCTTCCGCAGCGTCGAAACTCGCGGCTCAAAGATATTCTTAAATGGCAAACCCATCTTGCTCCGCGGCGTCTCATTGCACGAGGAAGCTCCGTTTCGGGGAGGGAGAGCATTCTCGGAGGAAGACGATCGGACACTGCTGCAGTGGGCAAAGGATCTCGGCTGCAACTTTGTGCGTCTGGCTCACTATCCTCACAACGAGACCATGATTCGACTGGCCGACCGGCTTGGTCTGCTGGTCTGGTCCGAGATTCCGGTTTACTGGGAAACTGCATGGGAGAATGCTTCAACTCTGCAGAATGCTGAACAGCAGTTGCGCGATGTGATAGCACGCGACCACAACCGTGCAGCGGTGGTGCTGTGGTCGGTTGCGAACGAGACTCCAGTCGAACCGGCCCGGTTGGTGTTCCTGAAATCTCTGACGGAACAGGCAAGAACGCTGGACGCTACGCGCCTCGTTACTGCTGCGTTGAATCACTTTGAGCATCCAGCGCCAAACACAATCGCACTAACGGACCCGCTGGCTCAGTCTTTGGACGTCGTCGGTTTGAACGAATATCTGGGATGGTATGGCAAGGAACGTCCCGAGGATTGCGATCATCTACAGTGGATTCTACCGACTGACAAGCCGCTCATCGTCAGCGAGTTTGGCGGCGGAGCGCCCTTCGGCAACCATGGCGACACCGATACTCGTTGGACTGAGGAATATCAGGCCAATCTTTACGAGCACCAATTAAATATGGTGAAACGCATCCCCACGCTGGCAGGGATTTCACCCTGGGTGCTTATGGATTTCCACTCCCCTCGCCGGTTGTTACCTGGCGTTCAAGACTACCGCAACCGAAAGGGCCTCATTTCCGATCAAGGAGAGCGTAAGGAAGCGTTCTATGTGCTGCAGAGGTTTTATCGCGAGATGAAGGAAACTGAGAGTCAAGGCGAGAAATGAGTTCGATGCCGCGAAAAAAGGCGAGCCCGAAGGCTCGCCTAAGTTTTGTAGATTAACCCGTGGTCAATCCGCCGGAACCAACTTCTCTTCCAGCCCAGCGACCTTGGTCACGTCAAGCCCCAACCCTTCGCCACGCCGCTCCCGTAAGCCGGATAGGCCTTGAAGTGAATGCGCCGCGGAGTCTGGCCCAGGTTGCCGCTTACCATCTTTGGACGCTCGGCTTAGCCGATCCAAACAACAGCAACAGCACGAAGCTGACAGCTTTCTTTTTCGCCGATCTTTTCCGCCGAGATCAGGCAAGGTCGTAGCGATCAAGGTTCATTACCTTGTTCCACGCGGCCGCGAAGTGCTTCACAAACGCCTCCTTCGAGTCGTCAGACGCGTAGACTTCCGCGAGTGCCCGGAGCTGCGAGTTCGAACCGAAGAGGAGATCGACGCGCGTGCCGGTCCACTTGAGTTTGCCCGTCGCCCGATCGCGCCCCTCATACACGCCATCGGATGTAGAGGAGGCCTGCCACTTCGTATTCATGTCGAACAGGCTGACGAAGAAATCATTCGTCAGCGTCTCGGGCCGTTTGGTGAAGACGCCGTGTTTGGCCTGGCCGAAGTTCGCATTCAGGGCACGCATGCCACCGATGAGTACTGTCATCTCGGGGGCAGTCAGTGTCAGCAACTGCGCCCGGTCCACCAGCAACTCCTCAGCCGACAGGATCTGTCCGCTGCGGAGATAGTTGCGGAACCCGTCAGCGATCGGTTCCATTACGGCGAATGAATGCACGTCGGTCTGCTTCTGCGAAGCATCCGTGCGCCCCGGCGAGAAAGGAATCTTCACTTTGTGCCCGGCCCTTTTTGCGGCTTCCTCGACGGCTGCGCAGCCGCCCAGAACGATCAGGTCGGCGAGCGAGACCTTCTTCGCTTTGTTCCCGTTGGACTTGTTCCCGTTGGAGTGGGAGCTGTTGAACTCCTTTTGGATCGCCTCCAGCTTCTTGAGAACCTTCGCCAGTGCGGCCGGCTGGTTCACTTCCCAATCCTTTTGCGGCGCGAGGCGAATACGCGCCCCGTTCGCCCCACCGCGCTTGTCGGAGCCGCGGAACGACGCAGCCGACGCCCAGGCCGTCGTGACCAGTTGGGAGATCGACAGTCCGGATTTGAGGATCTTCGCCTTCAGAGCAGCAATTTCCTTCTCCCCGATCAATTTATGATCCACGGCGGGAACAGGGTCTTGCCACAGCTGGGGCTCCTTGGGAACGAGCGGGCCAAGGTAGCGCGAGATCGGCCCCATGTCGCGGTGAGTCAGCTTGAACCACGCCCGGGCAAACGCGTCCGCGAGCTGATCCGGATGCTCGTAGAAGCGCCGTGAAATCTTTTCGTAAGCAGGGTCGAACCGCAAGGAGAGGTCAGTGGTCAGCATCGATGGTGCGTGATGCTTCGACGGATCTTGCGCATCCGGCACCGTACCAGCGCCTGCGCCATTCTTCGGTCTCCACTGATGCGCACCGGCTGGACTCTTCGTCAGTTCCCATTCGTAGCTGAACAGGTTGGTGAAGAAGTTGTTGCTCCACTTCGTAGGCGTCGTGGCCCAAATGACTTCCAGGCCGCTGCCGATCGTGTCATCCCCTTTGCCCGTTCCAAATTTGTTCTTCCAGCCCAGGCCCTGCTCCTCGATGCCGGCGCCCTCAGGTTCGGGGCCGACATACTTGTTTGGATCGGCAGCGCCGTGGGTTTTGCCGAACGTGTGACCGCCGGCAATGAGCGCAACCGTCTCCTCGTCATTCATCGCCATGCGGGCGAAAGTCTCTCGGATGTCCCGCGCCGCGGCAATCGGATCCGGGTTCCCATTCGGCCCTTCCGGATTCACATAGATCAGGCCCATTTGCACGGCAGCGAGCGGATTCTGAAGATCACGGTCGCCGCTGTAGCGCTCGTCCGCCAGCCACTTGCCCTCAGGCCCCCAGAAAATGTCCTCTTCGGGCTCCGAGACGTCCTCGCGCCCACCGCCAAAACCGAAGGTCTTGAATCCCATCGAGTCCAAGGCGACATTGCCGGCGAGAATCATGAGGTCGGCCCAGGAGATTTTCCGCCCATACTTCTGCTTGACCGGCCACAGCAGCCGGCGCGCCTTGTCGAGGTTCACGTTGTCCGGCCAACTATTAAGCGGAGCGAAGCGCTGCTGGCCGGCCCCGGCCCCGCCGCGGCCGTCGCCGATGCGGTACGTGCCCGCGCTGTGCCACGCCATACGAATGAACAGCGGCCCATAGTGGCCAAAGTCGGCCGGCCACCAATCCTGCGAGTCCGTCATCAAGGCATTCAGATCCTTGATCACGGCCTTCAGGTCGAGGCTCTTGAATTCTTTCGCGTAGTTGAACGCCTTGTCCATCGGATCGGACAGTGGGGAATGCTGGTGAAGGATCTTCAGGTTCAGCTGACTCGGCCACCAGTCGGCATTCGCCGTGGCCCCAGCTGCGGTTTGTGTGAACGGGCACTTTGCTTCGGTTGACATGATTGCTCCTTCCTCCAAATAAACTACGAGCGCATCCTGGGTTTTCCATTCGCGCAATCGCAGCTTTTATCAAGATTCTTGCTCTCGGAAATGTGGGACAAGATCCCCACTGGTTACAGGATGTTTTGCTTAGGTTTTTGCACGGCACCGCCGGCAGAGCCCAAACACCTCAACCAGCGGCTGCGTCAAGTCGAAGCCGCGCGGCGCCTGCCGCGACAGCTTTTTGTAATTGATGAAATCACCTTCAACATCCTGCACCGCCTTGCAGCGCATGCAGACCAGGTGATGATGCGGTTCAAGATTGCCTTCCACCAGCAGCGTGGAAGCATGAGGGCTAACTTCCCGCAGCAGTCCGTGCTCCACGAACAACCGCAGGTTCTTGTAAACAGTAGCAAGTGAGATGGACGGAGTGCGCCGCCGCACTTCGGCGTAGATGCTTTCCGGTGAGTAGTGTCCCGGCATGGCTACAACGGCTTCGTAGATGACCTGCCGCTGATGCGTGGCCGCCAGGCCACATTTCCAAGCCAGTTCCCGAAATTGTTCGTGGGGGGAAGGCACAAGCGAACCGCAATTCTTAGATGAGAATGATTATAATCCAAGAATGTTTTGTAAGGAGGAAAAATCTTCAGGGATGACAACCCTCGCTTGTCATCCCGACCGGAGCATCCGCTTCCGGTACGGAAGGGGATGCGTAGTGGAGGGATCTGCTGTTTTTCTGCGCTTTAGAGTTCGAGCGTGCCGTGAAGGTACAAGCGTGCCCTGCCGGCGATCTTCACGCGATCGCCACCGATTGTGCACTGCATGTATCCCCCGCGGAAACTGAGTTGTTGCGCACGCAACGTGTCCTTGCCCAGCCGCCCCGCCCAATATGGAGCCAGTGTGCAGTGTATCGAGCCAGTTGCAGGGTCCTCGTCAATGCCGATCGATGGTGCAAAAAATCGGCACACGTAATCCACGTCACCCTCGCCGGGAGCGGTAACAATGGCTCCGCTTCCGGCGTCCAGTTTGGCAAGAGCGGCAATATCGGGCGAGAGCGCCCGCACTTGCTCAGCCTGATCGACCACCACGACGTAATCGCGCGATTTCATTACCAGCACCGCTTTCAAACCCAGATCTTTCAAACCCAGGGCTGGTAAGAGGCCGACTGGCGTCTCGCATGGTTGGGGTGGCCTGGCAGGAAAGTCCATTTCAAAGCTGTCTTTGCCCTGAGCGGCGGTGTCCTGGGCGACGGTCAACATGCCGCTGCGGGTGTGGAAGCGAACCGGCCACACGTTGTGCTTCCGCAGCGCGAGCACATAGGCGGATGCCAGGGTCGCGTGCCCGCACAGGTCGTCCTCGACTTTGGGTGTAAACCAGCGCAAGTCGAAATCACCATCCGCGCGAGGAACAACAAAAGCGGTGTTGCTGTGCCTGTTCTCAACCGCAATTTTCTGCATGGTGCTATCCGCGAGAAAAGCGGAAAGGATACAGACCCCCGCCGGGTTACCTGCAAACAGCTCACCCGTGAATGCATCAACGTGGTAATACGGAATTGCCATGTCGTGCTCCTCTAAGCTACTGCGTCCCTCTAAGGATTGGGCCACCAGGATCGGCAATCATTGAAAATCTGAAATAGGTGCCCTTTGACTTTCTCATGAACCGCTCGGCCCTAAGCGCATTCCTCAGACGTGTGGACTTCAACAGTCGGCGCAACTGCTTCAGGATCTTTGACGGCCGTCGCCCGCTCGCCTCGCCGGATCAGCACAATCGCTCCCAGAATCGCTACCGATGCCAGCACCACCCGCATCGACAAAGGCTCGTGCGCCAGCAGCCATCCCAGAATCACCGCGACGACTGGATTGGCATACGTGTGCGTTGCCACCAGCGCCGGTGGAACCCGCTGCAACAGCCACGTATAAGCGGTGAACGCCACCACTGACCCGAACGTGATCAGGTATCCTAACCCGAATACAGAGCGCATCGTGATGCTCGACCAGTGCGTCTGCTGGAACTCGCCTGTAACTCCCGCCGCGATCAGGAGCATCACCGCGCCGCAGATGGTCGGCAGCGCCGTCCGCCCCAGCGCATCCGAAGGCAGCTTGAGCCGCGGCGAAATCACCACGCCTAACGACCACGATAAAGACCCCAGCAGCACCGCCAGCAATCCCACCAAGCTCGAACCCTTAACGGTGAGTTCCGCCCCCGTCAGCATGGCCACGCCCACCACGCCAAGACCCAAGCCCAGCGCGCTGAGCGGGCTGATCTTTTGCTGGCCCATCATCCAGCCCAGCACCAGAATGAACATCGGCTCCGTCGCAATCAGCAGCGCCGCCAGTCCCGATCCCACGTACTGCTCCGCCCAGTGCAGCGTGCCATGCCCGATTAAGAAGAAGAGCGCGCCCAGCGCAAATCCCGCCGCCCATTGTTGCCTCGTCGGGCGAAACCCGCGCCACCAGGCCCAGGTCAGCATGATGCCGCCGGCAATCGAGTGTCGGATCCCCGCCGCTACCAGCGGCGGAATCGTTTCCACCGCATAGCGGATCGCGAGATATGTCGATCCCCAGATGACATAGATCGCCACGAAGGCCAGGGCCAGTTTGATGGCGAGCCCTCGGTCGTGCGCAGGTGCGGGTTTGCATGGCATGGGCACCATCACGGGTCTGCCTCCTATGTTTATCATCTTGCCGCTGCGAATCATGGCCATAATCTGTTCTGATTGATGGAGAAGCACGGGAGCGACCTCCCAACATTAAATAACCTATAAAACTATGTTCATAGGTTAGCCAAACATGGTAAATGACCATTTGTAACTTGTCAAGACAATTTTAGTGGTTATATACTGTGGGAGGAAGACGATCCAGGTTCACGATGATGGAAACCAAACCCGGGAGACGACGGTCGCCGCGCTTCGAATTGCTAGGAAACCTCTGCCTCGATTTCATCAACACGCTCGATGATCGTCCCACTGCCCAGCCCAAAGAGTTGCTCGAGAATTACTCCGACTTGGCGCGCTTCGGCGAAGACACCGGCATCCTCAAACCGGAACAGGTCGATCATTTGTGTGAGCACGTCCACCTGAAGCCCGATGAGGCCGAGGAGGCGGTGCGCCGTGCCATCAACCTGCGGGAAGCGATGTACGCCGTTTTTTCCGCCTCGATGAACAAGCAAACCGTGCCGGTAGTGGCGATGGACACGCTCAATGCCTACATCCACGACGCAGCGCTGCATTCGCGGCTGGTCCAACGCGAAATGGTGCAAGTCGAGGGAGGTATGGAGTGGCGTTTCGACGACCTGGCATCTGCCTTCGATGCGCTGCTGTGGCCGATCGCCCGCGCGGCCGCGGATCTGCTGGCCTCCAGCGACCTGGCGCTGGTGCGCGCCTGCTCGTCGCCCACCTGCCAGTGGCTCTTTCTAGACACCAGCAAGAATCACCACCGCCGCTGGTGCAGCATGAAGGTGTGCGGCAACCGCGCCAAGGTGCGAAAGTTCTATGCGAAGAGGAAGACTGCATAAGGATTATTGATGGAAGCGCCACAGACGCTAAGTTCCGCCAGTTCCCACATGTCCAAAACCGCGAAAAGAGGCCGTTCAGTGTACGAGTTGCCTATAGGTTAGACGCGCTCATCAGCTACCCTTCTGCTCGATACCCAAATAGCTCAGATAAAGAGCATATGAGTCTGGCGCCTAAGTGACTGGTTATCATTTGGAATAACTGCCTGCCAATTCCTCCTATCGTGATCTACCCAGGATCAGCTCTATCAGGGCACTGAACGGCGTCATCAGGGCGAATAATACGGCCATTTGCGGGTCCGGGTGCTTGACCTCCTTCCGACGCACCAGAAAAGAATCCACCAATCCTGGTAAGTCCGCGATAAGTCCCACGAACTCAAGTCTGGTGACTTTCTTATAAAACGATGTGTGATAGGTTATATGGAATCGCACACTCGACAGATATTTTCTGGGGTTTTGCCCGTCGATAAAGTCTAAGGGGAGTTGTTTATGGCTGCTGCGTCCGTTCCTGCTGCACCGGTTCCCACTGCGAGCGTTCCCACCCCGACTGTCGAGCATCCGCTGCGCAACCCGAACTATCGCCTATGGCTGATCGGCAACACGATTTCGCTCCTGGGCGACCAGTTCTATCTGGTGGCCTTGCCCTGGCTCGTCTTGCAGCAGACGGGATCGGCTGTGGCCATGGGCGCAATCATGATGACCGGCGCTATTCCGCGCGCTCTTCTCATGCTTATGGGCGGCGCCGCCAGCGACCGCATTTCCGCGCGCAAGATCATGATGGCCACGGCCACGGCCCGCACCATCTGCGTCGCCGTGATCGGCGTTCTAGTCTGGCTGCGCATTTTGCGGACGTGGGAGCTGTACGCCCTAGCGATCGCTTTTGGTGTGGCCGATGCCTTTGCCATTCCTGCAGGATTGGCCTATTTGCCCTCGCTGGTGCAGCGCGAGCAACTGGTCACGGCACAGTCGGTCAGCCAAAGCGCGACGATGTTGAGCACCATTGTCGGTCCAGTTCCAGCAGGATTTGTGATCAAAACCCTGGGGGTGGCGTGGGCCTTCTTCGTGGACGCAATCAGCTTCCTGTTTATCATCGGCGCGCTGTGGAAGTTGCCCGATCCACCGAAATCTGAGGCTCCCCGGAAAGCGGTGCTGCACTCGATTGCAGAGGGAATCGCGTACGTAGTAAAAGATGTGCCCCTGCGCTCGTTGATGCTGCTGATCACGATCATAAACTTCTGCATTGCCGGGCCGGTTGTGCTTGGTCTCGCGTACTTGAGCAAGACGAGGTTCGGTTCGCCTGCCGTGTACGGCATTATGGTCTCGGCTATTGCCGCAGGAATGCTGCTGGGTGCGCTGCTGGCCGGAGTGTGGAAGATTCGCAGGCGCGGCGTCATGATTCTTCTGGCCTCAGTGATGTTGGGCGTTTGCCTGGGATCCATCGGGCTGATGGGAAGAGTGTGGAGCATCGCCAGCGTGCTGCTGGTGATGGGCGCAATGGCGGGAATGGTCAACGTCCACATCTACGCCTGGGCGATGCAGCGGATCGATGCCGATGTGCGCGGGCGGGTGGCGAGCGTGCTCATGCTTGCCTCCTTCGGAGTAGCACCCATCTCCCTCGCGGTCGCAGGATTCCTGGTTGCGTGGAACCTGAAGTTCATGTATCTGCTGGCTGGCGGAATCATGTTGCTGGCTACCGCCGGAGCAGCGTTCCAGAAGCCGGTGCGGGAGATTGAGTAAGCGATCACAAGTTGGTAGCGGTTCGCCGAAAAAGCGGTCCATCTACCTCACTTGGCAGGCAAATCATGCGACAATCATGCGTCCCAAGTCTTCAATTCCCGGGAGGATTCCTTGCGTTTCACTCGTGCTGTCGTATTGCTATTGGCCGCCAGCCTGTCAGCCTTCGCCCAAACCACAGTCCATTACACCACCACTATCGCCAACGTGAAGTACTTGTTTGCGACGGCTGAGCCGGTGGCACATTTGAAGTCCGGAGACATTCTTGACACGAACACGCTCGACTGCTTCGGCAACGTGCTCAGGAACCCCGGAGACACGCTCAGCATGGTGAAGGGCGATAATCCGCTGACGGGGCCATTTTTCGTCGAAGGTGCGGAGCCGGGCGACACGCTTGCCGTTAAGATTCTCTCGCTCGAAGTCGATGGCGACACCGGGGTGGGCGCGTTCGCTCCGGGATTTGGCGCGCTCAACGAGACCAACTACACGCCCATGCTGCATCCGCCGCTGCCCGAGCGCATCTGGTACTATCACATCGATCATGCCGCGAACACGGCCACGTTCAAGGCGCTCGATTCCGATTTCTCGGTGAAGATTCCCATGCATCCTTTTTTCGGCTGCATCGGCGTTGCGCCGGCGGAGGGTGAGGCGCGCAGCTCGGTGGTCCCCGCCGAATTCGGCGGCAACATGGATTCGCCCGAAGCCAGCGTGGGCAACACGGTTTATTTTCCGGTGAACGTGAAGGGAGGACTGTTCTACATCGGCGACGGCCATGCCGCCATGGGCGATGGAGAAATCGCCGGCACCGCCATCGAAGTTCCGCTGAAGGCGCGCGTGCAGTTGAGCGTGATCAAAGGACGCACTATCGGCTGGCCGCAGTTTGAGAACGATGACGCCATCATGACCGTTGGCGCCTACCGCCCACTCGACGATGCCCTGCGGATCGCCTTCACCGAACTTGTGCATTGGATCCACAAGGATTATGGTTTGTCGGAACTCGATGCTTACGAGCTGCTATCGAAAGTAGCGAAAATTCACCTCAACGAAATGGTCGACCCGAACTATGTGGTCGTAGCGTCGATTGAGAAGAAGTATTTGCCGGCGCAGAAGAAGTAATCTTACACTCGGGGCTCCGCCATGGCCGCGCACCCGTACAATCCGAACCAGGAGTCCTGGCCCGCATTGCCTCTGGAGGCATGGCAGGACACCTACGCCACTCTGCATATGTGGACGCAGATTGTGGGCAAGGTGCGGCTTGCGCTGAGTCCGCGCATCAATCACTGGTGGGAGGTTCCGCTGTATGTGAATGCCCGCGGGCTTACGACTTCAGCGATTCCTTACGGCGACGGGATCTTCGAAGTTCAGTTTGACTTTATCGATCACAAGCTGAGCATTCAGACCAGTTGGGGTCTGTCGAGGACTCTGGATCTGAAGCCGCGAGCGGTCGCCGACTTCTATGCGGAATTCATGTCTGCGATGCGGGCGCTGGGCATTGAAGTAAGAATCTGGGCGGTGCCCTGCGAAGTGCCGAGCCCGGTGCCCTTTGACCGCGACTCGCAGCACGCGTCTTATGATCCCGAATACGCGCATCGTTTCTGGCAGATATTGATTTTGTGCGACAGCGTCTTCACGGAATTTCGCTCGCGCTTCATTGGCAAAGATAGTCCTGTACATTTTTTCTGGGGAAGCTTCGACCTGTGCGTGACCCGATTCTCCGGGCGCCGCGCTCCGGAACGCGCGGGAGCCGATTCCATTACCCGCGAGGCTTATTCGCATGAAGTGATCAGCGCGGGCTTCTGGCCGGGCGGCGGCGAGATTAAGGGTCCAGCGTTCTACGCCTATGCCGCGCCGGAGCCGGCTGGCTTTGCGGAGCAGCCAGTGCAGCCCGCAGCAGCTTTTTATCATCCGCAGATGCGCGAGTTTTTGCTGCTGTATGACGATGTCCGCCGCGCCGCTTCACCGCGCGATACTCTGCTCAGCTTCTTGCAGACTACGTATGACGCGGGAGCGAATCTCGCGCACTGGGACCGCAAGGAACTGGAACGGCCTTAAAACCTCAAAACGTGGGAGATAGAAATGTCAGGCAAATGCAAGCACCTGGATCAAATCAAAATCACGGCCACCGACAAACGCGTATGTGAAGACTGCGTGAAGATCGGCGACACGTGGGTTCACCTGCGCATGTGCATGTTATGCGGCCACGTGGGATGCTGCGATTCGTCCAAGAACAAACATGCCACCAAGCATTTTCATCACAGCAGTCATCCCGTGATGCGCTCGATCGAGCCCGGAGAAGACTGGATCTGGTGCTATGTCGACGAAATGATTGCCGGCGCTGTCGCTGCGTGACATCGAGGCGCTCCGAGACGCGGCACTCGCCGCACATTTTCCCACCGATGTGCTAGAGTAGTGCGCCTAGAGTGCGCGCCTGGAGTGTACACAAAGATATGCCTTGGGGGCGAATTGCGTTGGCGGTGCTGGCCAGTGGCGTGGTGTCATCGCTGACGGACTGGCTATTCATGGGCGACTGGCTTTACAAGCGGTATGATCGGCATCCGGAGATCTGGCGGTACCAAGGCGGCCAGGGCGAAAGCAAAGCCATCCTGTGGTCCAGCGTGCTGCCGTTTCTTACCTGCGGTGTTTTTGTTCTCGTCTGCAGCCGCCTGCATCTCTTTCTCTACCGCGAAACTTTCAAATTGGCGCTGGCGATCTGGCTGATTGGACCTTTGCCGTTGACGATTGTGAATGCCCTGTGGATGAAGCTGAGCGCCGCCATTTCCGCGTCCTATGCCCTAGGATGGCTGGTTAAACTCACCCTCGCCGCACTGGCCGTAGCGCTGATTATGGGCTGAGCTGCAGGGCGTGAGAGTTAGCTAAGAGTGTGTCCGGAATGAAACAAAAGGCGGGGGGAAAAATTGAAAGGGCCGTGACATTGGTTATGCTCTAGCCGCCAACTCCTGCGAGGGAGTCAACTGCGTGGACGCATGTACCGTCACAGCCCCTTGATGCGATCACTGCTTTCACAGTCCCAAACCCCAACTGCCCCTCGCAGAGCCGTCGGTTTTTTCAGGTTTGGCTGCCCTGCAGGTTACCCCGCTTGGCTGATCACCCAGTCTACTTCGGGTCAGCAAGGTTTATTTCGCTGTCCCTTTCAACCGTCGACGGAACCAACCTTAACAGAGCATTCATAAATGTCAACGCAAACTATTGGTGCAGTGCAGGTGACTGACCCTGTGCATATCGGGGGACGCAACTCATTGCAGCGTCATCGTTTATCAATGTGCGTTTCCAATTCAGACTGGTTTTTCACAAAAAATTGCACAACCGGCGGGCAGCCGCAAAATCGCTGAAAGGGAACCAAATATTAGTCTTGACGCGGAAACATTCTCGGCGCATCTTGCTAGTAGTACAAAAGAAGCAGTGATGTCAGAACTCGTGGCCTATGTGGACGGTGGCTCCCTGGGCAATCCAGGACCATCGGGTATTGGGGTGGTCATTGACGGCTGCGAAAGCGGCCCCATCCGCATCGCCAAATGGATTGGCCACCAGGATAACAACGTTGCCGAATATGTGGCGCTGATGGAAGCCCTGCATTGCGCGCTATCCCTGAACGCCAGCGCTCTGCATGTTTTTTCCGATTCCGAAGTTGTGGTCCGCCAGATGCGCGGCGAGTACACCTGCCGCAGTTCGCGCCTTTACTCTCTGCATTGGACCTGCCGCAAGCTGGCTCGCGCCCTGAAGTTCTCCATCTCCCACGTCCCGCGAGAGAATAATGCCGAGGCGAACCGCCTGGCCAACACTGCGGTGCGCGAGCGTGCGGAGAGCTTTAGCTTCCCGAGCACCATTGCCCTGTGACTTTCGTGTGTCTCACTTCTTGACACCGTGACCGCACCGAGCGAGACTCCAATTACTGGCTCTGGAATTTGAAAATGAGTCTCGATGGCCGGACCGCGCCCCGTCAGGCTCGACTCAGCCGCAATTGACACGCGTCGCCACGGGTCATTACTCGAATGGATCATTACTCGATTCTCGATCACGGTTCTTCATCCCCTGCGATGGAAGAAGACATGTTAGGAGCCAATGCAAGCCGATCCGAAACCGCGATCGTCTCCACGAGAATTGCCGCTGCCGATGCGCTTCTGACGGATCCATCGGAGCCGGGGCCGCGTTTTCCCGGAGAGGACGGAGGACGCTCGCTGGCCGAGATGGCGCACGCCGATCTCGATGCTGCCCTGCAACTGCTCGCCGACCGCGCCCAGTACATTACCGGGGCCAGCGGCGCCGCCATCGCCCTGCGCCGTGGCCATCACGATGACATGCTGTGCCGGGCCAGCGTGGGCTCGAACGCACCGGAGTTGGGCGCATTGCTTTCTATGGAATATGGACTCTCGGGCGAGAGCGTGCGCACCCGCCAGGTTCTGCGCTGTGACGATGCCGAACGCGATTCGCGCGTGAACCGCGAAGTCTGCCGTGAGTTGGGTATTGCTTCGGTAGTGGTGATGCCCATCGTCAGCGAGAAGCAGGTGCTTGGGGTCTTCGAACTTCTTTCCGGCAAGCCGCGAGCGTTTGAGGAGCGCGATCTTTCGGCCTTGCTGCGGCTGTGTGAAATGGTGGAAACCGCCGTCAAGCATGCCGTGGTGGCGCAGGTTATGCCTGCAGTTCCGGCCGTTGCGATTGTGGAGAGTAAACCGCAAGTGGATGCAGTCGCGGCCGACGAAAAAAAGGACGGCGCTCGAAAGCACAACGCTCCGAAATCTGAATCGAGTATGCCTGCAAGGGACCTTATTCCTGTGCCGGCGCTGCCATCCAAACCGGCAGCCCAAGAGGTTCCGCCTCCAAAACACGAAGAAGCCGCTTCCGCTCCCAAGAAGGCGCTCTTCTGGTCGGCCGCAATGCGGGCCCAGAGCGGCGCACAGGCTAAGCCGAGCACCGAGTCGATTGCCGTACCTCGAGGGTTGAGAAATCTGCAGAAGTGCCAGGCCTGCGGCTTCCCGGTGTCGCAGGGTCGCACCTTCTGTGTGGAATGCGAAGAGAAGCAGTGGCGTGGCCAGCCGCTTCCGCATCCCGCGGCAGATCAGAAACTCGATTCGCCTCCTCCAGCGGGACAGGAACCGCGACCGCAAGCTGCCGCGTTCGAGGCCGAATTCGAGGATGCCCAGGGAACTTTTGTTCGAGATTTTTCTCCAGCTACGGGTTCGGCCGAGAGCTCGGAACCAGCTAGCAGTGAGATCACAATTTCCACTCCCCCTGCCGGAGTCGGCAAGACGCCACAGGGTCTGAGCTCCCCGCCGCTCGAGTCCCCAGCCGTCCCGGAAAGCTTCGCACCGCAGTCTGCCATCGCATTGTCCGACGACGGGCCAACCCTTACGCCTGTTTCCGGCAACTCTGAATTCTTCTGGAGTTCGAAGCTGCCGTCCGAGTCGTGGTTCGAGGCTAATAAATACATTCTCGGAGCGCTGCTGGTCGTCGCCATCGTCATCGGCGCAATCGCCTGGTTGCACTAAGAAAATTGCACTAAGAAGGTTGCGCTAAAGATGTCGCGCTGAATCGGTTGCGCTGGAAATCCTTCGGATTTGGTTCGTTGCTCTTTTCCATGAATTTTTCCCCGCGAGAGGTTACACTTTCTTCCCTGACTTCCGAATTGTCCAGGAGGACTGATGTTGCCACCAGCCAATCGTCTGGCCGTGCGTTGTTGTTTACTGGTCTTGCTGCTGAGCGCGTGGGCTGCCGCCCAGAGCGCCGAGCAGCGGACATCCCTGTATTTTGAGCGCGTTCGCAAGCAGCCGCCCTTGCTGCTGGCCTTTGTGCACGACTTGCCCAAGGGCGGAGACCTGCACAATCATCTGGACGGTGCGATCTACGCCGAAGATCTGGTGGATTTTGCCGCTTCCGGAGGGCTGTGCGTGGACCGCACATCCTCGCGCCTGCTCGCCCCGCCCTGCGACTCCTGCGAAACCTACACCGCCAAACCCGCGGCCCGCTGCAGCTACGGCGATCACGTGCTCTACAACCAGATGATCGACGCCTGGTCGATGCGCAACTGGAGGCCGGGCGACGAATCCGGCCACGATCATTTCTTCGCGGCCTTCGACAAATTCGGACTGGCTTCGCATACCCATGTGGCGGAGGCAATTGCCGCGGCGACCAATCGCGCCGGCATGGATCATCTGCAATATGTCGAGTTCATGCACACGGCGGACGCCGGCGCGGCCGCGCAGCTAGCAGGAAAAGTGGACTGGACCCAGGATTTCGCCAAGATGCGCGACGCGCTACTCAGCGCAGGCATGAAAGATGTGGCCGCAGAGACGAGCAAGAGACTCGCCGCCGACGATGCCCGCGCGAAAGAAATTCTCAAGTGTGGAACTCCAGACGCCGCCCCCGGATGCGACGTGACCGTGCGCTATCTTTACCAGGTGCTGCGTGGCCTGCCGCATGAAATCGTGTTCGCGCAGATTCTGCTCGGTTTCGAACTCGCCTCGTCCGATCCGCGATTCGTCGGTCTAAATCTAGTCATGCCCGAGGATTGGTATGTTCCCATCCACGATTTCAACGAGCACATGGCCATGCTCGATTATCTGCACAGCGTCTATCCCAAAGTGCACATCACGTTGCACGCCGGTGAACTCGCCATGGGCCTTGTCCCTCCGGAGAATCTTACCTTTCATATTCGCGCCTCGGTTGAGCGCGGCCACGCCGAGCGCATCGGCCACGGAGTGTCAGTGATGAACGAAAAGGATCCGATCGGCCTGCTGCACGAAATGGCGGAGCGCAACGTGCTGGTCGAAATCGCGCTTACCTCGAACGACATGATTCTGGGCGTGAGCGGTGACGACCATCCTCTGCCGATTTATGTGAAGTACGGCGTTCCAGTGGCGCTGGCCACCGACGACGAAGGTGTGTCGCGCTCCGACATGACGCATGAATATCTGCGCGCGGTCGAGAGTTACCGCTTGTCCTACGCGGATTTGAAACGCATGGCGCGGCAGAGCCTGGAGCATAGCTTCGTTCCCGGTCAGAGCCTGTGGGCAGATACGAAACTTGTGTTTCGCCTGGCGCCAGCATGCGCGGTCGATACGCCGAGCGTAGAAAAGCCTTCCGCGGGATGCGAAGCTTTCCTCACCGCCAACGAACGCGCGCGGGAGCAATGGAAGCTGGAAGCCGAGTTCGCGAAGTTCGAGAAAAAATACTAGATCTGTGATAGTAGCGCCGCCGCAAAAATGCCTGCTCTACCTGGAGACAAATGCCACGCAAGCCGCGAACTTTAATTGCCTCGCCCCTGGAATGGCAGATGCGCGCGTCGCCGGTCGCTCATCCTATTGTGCCGGTGCTGGCCGAGCGGGGTGGGACGCAACTACACACGCCGCTGCCGGTCGTGGTGGTCGATACGCGCGAGCAAATCCCGTTTTCCTTCCGGCGCTTCAAAGGCTGGTTTTCCGGCATCGAGACTCGCGCCCTGCCGCTCGGCGACTATAGCGTGGCCGGAATGGAAGACTCCTGTGTAGTCGAGCGCAAAGACCTTTCAGACCTGATTCATTCTTTCACCGAAAATCGGCCGGGATTCATCAAACGGCTGCGGCGTATGAGCGAACTGTCCCACAGCCTGCTGGTCATCACGGCTCCTCTCAGCCAGATCAAGAGCGCTTATCCCTACGGCCGGGTCAGCCCCAACCAGGTCACCCAGTCTCTGATTGCGGTGCTGGCGGGGTTGCGCTTGCCTTTTATTTGCACGGAGACTCACGAACTGGGCGAGGAAATCGTGGCGTCCTATCTCTACCAGACGTTCTTATATGATTGGCTGGAGCGAAACGGTTATGGGCGATTCCTGATGGATGACGACTTATAGCTCTATGGAAGATCAATTTACCCTCGCCGAAACAGCCGCGCAGTCTGTAACGCAGCGAACTCAACTGCGTCCAAAGATTGGATTGGTGTTGGGTTCCGGCCTCGGTGGGTTCGCCGATTCGCTGAGCGAGGCGGCACGCATCCCCTACGCCGAGATCCCGGCCTTCCCGCGTTCCACCGCCATCGGCCACGCTGGACAAATGGTGATCGGCAAGTCGGGCGTGGTTCCGGTGGCCGTGATGCAGGGCCGCGTCCATCTTTACGAAGGATATTCGGCGCAGCAAGTTGCCTTCCCCATGCGCGTGTTCGGGCGCATGGGGATTCGCGCCGTAATCCTCACGAATGCCGCGGGCGGAATCAACCTCAACTACCAGCAGGGCGCGCTGGTGCTGATCCGCGACCACATCAACTTGCAGGGAACGAATCCGCTGGCCGGGCCGAACGACGACCGCTTCGGCCTCCGCTTTCCCGACATGACCCACGCCTACGCGAGAGACTATCGAGCCATGGCGCGCGAAGAAGCCGCCAAACTCGGAATGACCCTGCACGAAGGCGTCTACGCGGCTCTGCTTGGTCCCAGTTACGAAACGCCCGCCGAGATTAATTATCTACGCATCATTGGCGCCGACCTGGTCGGCATGTCAACTGCCTTCGAAGTCATCGCCGCGGGTCACATGGGAATCAAGGTGCTCGCCATCTCGTGTGTCACCAACATGGCGGCCGGCATTCTCGATCAGCCGCTCTCCCACCAGGAAGTCATGGAAACCGGCGAACGCGTCAAGTCCAGCTTCGAGGCGCTGCTGCGCGCAGTACTCCCGCGCATGGACGGAACACAAGTTTGAACTGTCATCCCAAAGTTTGAATTGTCATCCCGAGCGAAGCGAGGGATCTTGGTGTTTGCTCGCAGCGGCAACATCGGAGGCGCCGGCAAGAACCAAGATCCCTCGCTTCGCTCGGGATGACAAGGGCGTTTTAGCGCACGCTTTTCCCAGCCCGCGGAATAAACAATTCCGCCGGCGGCTTCACGCCGTAGACCGCTGCAAAACTCCCCTGATTCACGGCCAGCGCGAAATGCCCCCGCGAATCGATATACAGAAGAGGCTGTCCCAGCGCCACATCGCTGAAGGTCCGCACGAACTTGATCTTCATCTCTCGGTCGCCGATTCTCACCGGAACGTCGTGCCCGCGCTGGTAGCCGAGCTTCAGAAAATCCTCGGCAGCCAAATTCGTCACCAGGTTTCCGAATGGACCGTCGGTCGCGATCACATCCGCCGTTGCACCACGCTCGTCAATCCGCGCCACCTTCAATTCCGAACGCACCAGCGACGCAACAGGCATTTCCGGACCAACCTTGGTCCAATCCTCGCCACGCGCTACATGCGCACCCACGGGAGAAAAAATATCGCGTCCATGAAACGTCGACGACAGCTTGGTGCCGATCATCCAATCGGTATTTGCAATCTCGTGTACGCCCTCGATGCCGTCGCGCTGCTCCACCAGCGTGAGCAGCCCGTTATCCGGCAGCACAAAATACTGCCCGCGTTTCGACTTGGCCACAATTGCCTTCCGCGTGCTGCCCACAGTGGGATCGATGACCACCACGAAAACCGTGCCCGCCGGATAGTAAGGCGTAGCGCCATAGAGAAAACGCGCGCCATCGAGAATGGAAAACGGCGTCACCTGATGCGAGAGGTCGACGATGCGCACCTCCGGCATGATCGAATACATCACGCCCCGGCAAATCGCAACGGAGTCGTCCACGACCCCGAAGTCAGTCATAAAGACAATGGTTTGAGGATATTTCGCGGTCTGCGCGCCAGCCAGCGCAGAAAGCAGAAGCGCCATCGCTAACAATAAAAAAGGAAGGGCACGACTCTTAGTCGTGCCGTTAAGGCCTAATAAAGACATGGGCCTTAGCCCCTGAGGGACTTTCCTAGTTCCAACCGTTCGATTTGTCGCCATGTCCTAGGATAAAACATTCATGAGATTCCGATTCTCCTGTCTTGCATTCATGGTCTGCCAGAATACTGGGATTGCCGCCGGGCGGCAAATCGAACGCTGGCCCCGCTTCGATCTATAATGTCCTGTCCATTCCATCCATACTGCAAGGAGGTCTTTTATGCCGGACGTTATCCCCGAGAAATACCGCGATCTGTTCCAGAAGCGCGCCTTCGCCAGCCTGGGCACGCTCATGCCCGATGGCCGTCCGCAGGTCACGCCGGTCTGGTGCGACTTCGACGGCGAGCACGTCATCTTCAACTCCGCCAAAGGACGGCAGAAAGACCGCAACGTCCGCCGCGATCCCCGCGTCTCGCTGGCCCTCATCGATCCCGAAAACCCCTACCGCTATCTGGAAATTCGCGGCCGCGTGGTCGAGATTACCGAGGATGGCGCCAGCGCTCACATCGACAAGATGGCCAAGAAATACCTCGGCGTGGATAAATATCCCTACGGCCAACCCGGCGAAGTCCGCGTGCTCTACAAGATCAAGCCCGAGCACACCACGGTGATGGGGTAGCGACTTTCAAGCGAAAAACGGCGTCAGGAGCACCGTGAAAACGGCCGTAATCCATGCGGGCTTTAGCCCTGCGCGAGGGAATCCGAATTCACACCTACAACCTCTGCTTTCTCGGCTTCGGCAACGTAAACCGCACGCTCGCCCGACTGCTCCTCAACCGTGAGCACGAACTGCGCGAGCGTCACGGAATCACCTTCCGCATCACCGGAGTCGCAACCCGCCGTCTAGGATGGATTGCCGACCCGAACGGCTTAGATCCGGATGCCTGTGTGGAGCGCGCTCCCTTGCGCGCTAAAAGTCGGGAATCAGGCGAGAAGCTAATGACCGTCCAAGCTTGGCTGAAAGCCGCCCAAGCCGATGTCCTCTTCGAAGCCACCGCCCTCAACGTCGAAACCGGCCAGCCGGCCGTCGATCACATCCGCGCCGCGCTCGAGCACGGAGCCCACGCCATCACCGCCAACAAAGGACCAATCGTCCACGCCTACCGCGAACTCCGCGATCTGGCCGCCGCGCAAGGCAAACGCTTCCTCTTCGAATCCACCGTGATGGATGGCGTCCCCATCTTCTCGTTGTTTCATCAACTGCCCGCGATCCGCCTGAGGGGATTTCACGGCATCCTGAACTCGACCACGAATGTGATTCTTAGCGAAATGGAAAACGGCCTCACCTTCGACGATGCCCTGAAGAAGGCGCAATCCCTCGGCATCGCCGAAACCGATGCCACCCATGACGTTCAACGGCTGGGACGCCGCCATAAAAACCGCCGCGTTGATCACCGTGCTCATGGATGTTCCCGTGCGTTTGGAAGAGATCGAACGGGAAGGAATTCGAGCTCTGAGCGGCGAAGCCGTGCGAGCAGCAAGAAAAGAAGGCCGTCCCTACAAACTAATCTGCCGCGCGAAGAAAACAGCGACCGGAGTAACAACCAGCGTGCGCCCCGAACAAATCCCGCTCACCGATCCCATGGTGCAAATCGCCGGCACCTCGTCCTACATCTATTTTGAAACCGACATCTTCCCCGGCCTCGCCATCACCGAAGAAAATCCCGGCCTGAATGCGACCGCGTATGGCATGCTGGCGGATTTTGTGAGAGTTGTCAGAGATTAAAATACGAGGCCGGCCAGTATAATTTGCAATCATGTGTCCGGGATGCGAAGCGTTCAGTCAACGAATCATTATCAGACAGCCCGACGAATATCGTGACTTCGCGCGCAAACTCATCGAGTGGGTTAACCAAGGTGCTCTGAAGCTCCTAAAAGCCGACTGCCCTTTGGGGGAGCTGCTAGGCTCAACGTTTCCCGGAGACATCCTTCGCCACGATTTCGGATGCGCCATGTGCGGACGGAAGTTCGCATTACATGCGGACACCTACCATGGGCGGGTGGAATGGGAACCTGAGATAGGCGGGGACACGAAAATGCCTCTTGTACACTGAAGGTAGTTGCACAGCAGACTCTCCTTGAAGGCACTTGGGCATTATGACCACTATAGAAGCCATAGCTCCCGCAGTCCTCGACCTCCACTACGTCCGCGCCCAATTCCCCTCCCTCTCCCAAACCGTCAACGGACATCCCGCCGTCTTCCTCGACGGTGCTGGCGGAACGCAAGTTCCGCAGCGCGTCATCGACGCCATCTCCGGCTACCTGCGCCGTGACAACGCCAACACCGGCGGCGCCTACGCGACCAGCCGCAACACTGACGCCATGCTCGCCGAAGCCCGCGCCGCCATGGCCGACTTCCTCCACTGCGGCGCCGACGAAATCGTCTTCGGCCCGAACATGACTACGCTGACGTATGCCATGAGCCGAGCGATTGGCCGCGACCTTGGCCCCGGCGACGAAATCCTGGTCACGCGCCTCGATCACGACGCCAACGTTTCTCCCTGGCTGGCGCTCGAAGAAAAAGGCGTCACCATCCGCTGGGCCGAGATTCACGAAGAAGACTGCACCCTCGACATGGCCGATCTCGCCTCGAAGATCAACGAGAGAACGAAGCTGGTTGCGGTCGGCTACGCCTCGAACGCCGTCGGCACAATCAACCCCGTCCAAAAAATCGTTAGCCTCGCCCACGCCGCTGGCGCTCTCGCCTACATCGACGCCGTTCACTACGGCCCGCACGGCCTCATCGATGTCGCCGCTCTCGATTGCGATTTCCTCGTCTGCTCCACTTACAAATTCTTCGGGCCGCACATGGGCGTGCTCTTCGGCAAGCGCGAGCACCTGCAGAGGCTGCGTCCCTACAAGGTCCGCCCACTCACTGACGCCGTCCCCAACCGCTGGGAGTGGGGTACGCTCAACCACGAGTGCATCGCCGGCATCGCCGCCTGCGTGGAGTATCTCGCCGATCTCGGCCGCCGCGCACTCCCTAGAGCGGCCACGCGCCGCGCCGCTGTCGTCGCCGCCTTCGAAGCTATCCACCATTACGAGCACGGGTTGATGGAGCTCCTCATCTCCGGCTTGCTGCAGATTCCAAATCTGAAGCTCTACGGCATCACCGATCCCGCGCGCTTTGAGGAACGCTGTCCCACGCTAGCCGTGCGTGTGGTCAACCAAACTGCAGAGCAAACTCCGCTCGCTCTTTCCACGAAATTCGGCGACCGCGGCTTCTTCACCTGGGATGGAAACTATTACGCACTGAATCTCACCGAGCGGCTCGACGTAGAAAAATCCGGTGGCTTCCTGCGAATCGGCCTCGTGCATTACAACGCGGTGGAGGAAGTGGATCGCCTGCTGGTTGCGTTGAGGGAAATTGCGGAGTGGCGCCCGTAGAGACGTTGCTGGGAACGCCTTCTCGCCGACAAGACGCAGCAAGCTACGTCTCTACATAACTTGCATTTCTGCTTACGGCCAGCGCTTGGCAGTATCGTCCCAACCGGCTGCGCGCACCGGCTGCGCCGCGGCCACGACCGGCGGCGACGGTATGCGGATGGGCTGCTGCGGTCCGTTCACGGCAGCGGCCAGGACCGGTTTCCCGATGTCGGAGTTCATTTCTTTTTCTTCGGAGAGCAACGGAGCCACCAGGCGCAGCGCTTCCACTTCTCTTTCCAGCCGGGTCAACTCCATTTCCTTCTGCCTCAGAACCTCGTAAACATTCTTCATAACCTTGGCACCTGCGAGTCGTTTAGGTTGTGCAGCTTTTCTCGAACTTTAGCAGACTTACCCGCATTGTCAAGCCATTAAACACCTGCGATTTTACCTCCGTGGCTCGTGCACTCGTCTCCCCGGATCTTCGGAATGCCTTGCCCGGTGCGGCTTTCACAAGATATTCACAGCTTCGCAACCACCGGTAAGGCCTGCGATCAGCCGAGCGGCTCCCGTTTGGCCGCCGAAAGTCTCTACCCCATGTGCCGTTTGCACAAAATGGCTTGGACCACTGCACAAAATCCTGTCACCCGCCTGTGGACGGGCTGCACTCGATTGAAAGTAAACCAGATAAAGTCGCGCTCTTTTCATTGACTCAAAAGTTAAAAGGAGTACAAGAAGATCGTTCTTTGACAGCTTCTTAAATTTTTCCGGTTGGTGCGGCGTCCGGGGCTCAAGCTAAGTCACTCTCAACATTGCAAAATGAGGAGAGAAGGCCAGCAAGGGTCTATAGCAAAGCGCTGGTCGAGGAGAACGGGAAGCCCAGTCGAAGGCAAGATAGAGTTCCGAGGCGTTGAGTCGGTTTATCCGGTTGGCGGTAAGCCCGGAGCCCAAGCGAAGATCGCATGCAGAGCGCCCGCAAGGGAAGCGGCACAGCAGGTCAAGCAAGGGTCTAACGCGAGCTACTGGCTGAGACGAATAGACGCAACACCACCTCGGAACTCTTTATTTTTCGAATCAGTTCGCGGTTCCTGAGTCCACACTTCGGCCAGCGCCTTCTTTTGAAGCTGTTCCTCCCGATCTATCACGTTCGCAAAACTCCGCTCGGACCCAAGTAACCGAATCACCAATTTTCGCAGGCGCAGACCCTCCCATTGAACCGCTATAAGCAAAGCTGCGGTCAGATCATCCCTGTAAGAACATGCAACTAGCCTTCGGTCAGCTTTTCTTGCCGGTCACCGCAAAAAAGGCTGCGGCTTCCTGCTCAACGTTCTTGCTGCCACAATGCGGGCACTTGGGATTTTCCTTATCGTGCTCGTTCAGGGTCAGGACCGTTTCGAAGGATTTATGACAATCGAGGCAAACATAATCATAGAGGGGCATGGAAACCTCCCATGAGGATACCGATAAGAGAATTGTACGCCGCGAGCGAACCGTTGATTGCTGATTTTTTGATTGTTGATCGAAAACCAACGGGGCTGGGATTTTCAATCAACAATCAGCAATCAAGAAATCAACAATTAGAGCGCTTCACTTTGCCGAGATCTCCACCGCAGTGCGCGTGGTCTCCCAATCCAGGCGCAGCGTGCAACCGTTGCCCGACTTGTCGTAGGCAATGGTGAAGTTCTCCACCGGCGAAGGCAGCTTGGAGACCTTCATCTCCACGCGCGCGAGTTCGTCACTCTCATATTTGTATGGGATGCCCCACTCGCCGGTCTTCTTGTTGATGATCAACGTCCACTTGTCCGCAGTCGGCAGCGTAAAAATCGTGTAACTGCCCGCAGGTATGCTTTTGCCGCCGACCACCACATCGGAGCTGGTGACGAACGTTGTAGCGTCATTCGCTCCAGTGCGCCAGACTTCCCCGAAGGGCACGAGTTCCCCATAGATCTTGCGGCCCTTCATACGCGGGCTGGAGTAGTCGGTCTTGATGGTTTTGCCGCCGCCGAGATCGCAACTGGCTGAGGCAGCGGGGCTGGGCCGGCCTCCACCCATCTGCGCAAAAGCAGCGGTGGTGAATAAAACGGCGAGAAGTGTGGAAAGAGCGATTCGTTTTTGCATGGTTTCCTCCTCTTGAGTATTTCTTTGTGACCAAGAAAGTTAGACGCGCAGGGAAAAAATCTGTAAGCAGACCGACAATTATGCTCCATCCGCGGCAGCGGTACAATCGTCCGATGCCGGTATTCGATGAAAAGCAGGAAGAACTGGAACACTACGAGACCATGATGGGCGTCCCGCGCGGGCGGCTGGCCGTCACAATGGATGCCATCACCGACGCCATGGCCCTGGTCGGCCAGCACGGCGTCTATTGCCAGAGCCAGCGCTGGCCGGGCAAGCCGGTGATGGACATCCAGATCATCATGAAGAGCCTGACCGACGCGAAAGAGCTGATCCAGAGCGTGATGGAAGAGCTGAAAAAGAATCCCTGACCGATGAACTTTATCCAAGCGCGAACCGTATCCAACGGCACAGGCCGCAGACTGTATTTTCAGGAGGATGTTCATGCAACTGAAGGAAAACCTGGCGATTCTGGCTCTCACGGTGTTGTGCTTGGCGACGGTTCCCGTGTTTGCGCAAACCACGCCTCAGACCCCGCCTACAACCCTTACTTCCCAGGAGCGGGAAGCGGCGCTAAAGCAGTTCGAAACCACACGCGATAATTTTCTGAAGTCGATTGCCGGACTCTCGCAGAAGCAATGGACCTTCAAGCCCGCACCCGATCGCTGGTCGGTGGCGGAAGTTGCCGAACACATCACGGTGTCGGAGTCGACGATATTCGGCTTAGTGCAGAAGGCCATGACTTCACCCGCGGCCCCTGAGAAGCGCGAACAGGTGAAAGGGAAGGACGAGATGATCCTGCAGCGGGTGCCGGACCGAAGCCACAAGGCGCAGGCGCCGGAATTCCTGCGGCCCACGGGCCGTTGGGCGACGGAAGCGGATTTGACGAAGGCATTCGAGGACAGCCGTGCGGCAACGATGGAATACATCCGCACGACGAACGACGATTTGCGCGACCATTTTTTCGACCATCCAGTGTTTGGGACCTTGGATGGTTATCAGTGGCTGCTCCTGATCTCGGCCCACAGCGCGCGGCACACCGCCCAGATCGAGGAAGTGAAAGCCGATCCGAATTTCCCGAAGAACTAATAAGGATGGCGGGGGACGGCTCTAAGGCTTCACGGTCACCATCACGACCGCGTGCGATGCCACCGCCGTGGAAAACTTTCCAGTGAACTTGCCCAGGTCTTTGTGCTGCCATAAATCGCGCACCGAAGCGCCTAAACCCATCTCATAAGTAACTGCTGTCCTAAAGTCCTTGCAACCCCGTGCCGATATAGCCAAAAGCAACCTGATAAGGAAGAACCGGCCGGGCGTTGGCCCGGCTGGACGATGAGTACAACCTCATGTCCATACGTGCTCTGATCGTCGACGATTCCTCAGTCATGCGAAAGATCGTGGAACGCTCGCTACGCCAGACGGGCATCGACCTGACCGAGGTATTCCAAGCTGGGAATGGGGCCGAGGCGCTTGCTGTCCTCAAGGAAAGCGCGGTCGATCTGATCCTTTGTGACATCAATATGCCGGTCATGGACGGAATAGAGTTCATCAAGCAGCTTCCCGGAGTCGAGAACGCAAAAGGCGTGCCCGTGGTCATGATTACAACTGAAGGCAGCGAGTCTCATGTGGTCGAGGCCCTATCCTGCGGGGCGCGCGGCTACATCCGCAAGCCCTTTACCCCGGAGCAGGTGAAGGAACATGTCATCCCGGTGCTGGCCGGTAAGTCATGAAATCGGTGAGTGAGTTGCTGGCGGCCAACGGCAGCCACGAAAACTGGATTCCACTGCTGGAAACGGCGACCCGGGAAGTCTTCGAACTCATGCTGGGTTGCTCACCGACCATCCCCGCAAGCGCGGAGGAAACCAGCAAGGAGGTGACCGCCATGGTGGGCTTGGCCGGGCATCTGTGCGGCGTGCTCAGCGTGCGCTGTGGCGGAAAGGCGGCCACCCTCATGACCTCCAAGATGCTGGGCGCGGCCCTGGACCAGGTCGGCCCCGAGGTAGCGGATGCGCTCGGCGAAATCTGCAACATGGTGGCGGGTAACTTCAAGAACAAGATTGCCGGTATGGCGGAAGGCTGTATGCTGTCCCCGCCCACCGTCATCACCGGGAGCGACTACAATCTGCAATCCATGTCCGACTCCCCCGCCCTGGAAGTCCGGCTCCTGTTTGAAGGCCTGCCCTTCGTCGTTTCCCTCCAGATTCACAGCTAACACACTCTGATCAGGAATCAGGACCAATGGGCAGTTGTAAGCCCGTCAGGTTCGCACCGGCGCTTTGCCGAACACCGTTGATACCAGAGCGTGAATCTCCTCCACCGCTTCATCGAGTTCAAAGGTGAACCGCACCAGATCCACACCTTCGAGATCGCGGTGTTCCTTCAGGAGAATCGCCCATGCCGGGTCGGCGATCAAGTCTACCCGGTGGCGTTCATAGTACCCATAACCCAGACCACGCATGCGGCAGAGAAGGTCGCTCAGGTGCACCAGGGCCACCAGTGGCTGTGCCTTCTGGCATTGCTCGATGCCATGATGATGGGCGATGACCTCGATGATATCGTCGGCCAGCTTCCATCTTTCAGCCAGGGCCTGCCCGGTCGCGCAATGGGTGAATCCCATGGTGGCACGTTCCGCCTCGTCCAGCGGAATCTCCTCCTGGCAAGCGCGTGCCATGGCGGCGGCAAATTCCTTGGCGAAAACCAGGCAGTTGACCATGAACCCTATGTCATGCAGCAACCCTGCCATATAAGCCTTCTCGCCATCCGCAGCGGCCAACTTTTCACTGAACTTCCGGCACACCATGGCGCACCCCAGCGAATGCCTCCAAAATACAATCGGATCCAGCGCCCACTTTTCCGCCGGGAAGGCCTGCCCTAGGCAACAAGTGAGAAGAATGGTTTCGACGCGACGCAGGCCCAGGCTTATCACCGCTCCCTTGATGGACTTGGGGGACTGTGCCAGTCCGAATAGAGGTGATCCGGCCACGCGCAGGCATTGCGCGGCAATGGTGTTGTCGTAAGACACGAGGCGCACCACCTCATCCACCTGCACTTCCTCCGCGGCGCCGCTCAACATCTTCAGTAACGGCAGAAAGACCACTGGAATAGCGGGGATGGTATCGATATTCTGCACGCGGTCCCGAATCGTTGCGGTGATGGATGCGCTCATAGTTTGCCACTGCTAAGGGACGGTTTCCAATACGCGATCGCTCCAGGAAAATGCACCAGGTGGAACTTGTCGTTTAATTTCATCAGCGACTCGGAGGTTCCGAGGAAAAAATAACCGCCAAAATTGAGGTTGCTGAAAAAGTGGTCAATCACTTTCGACTTCGATGGACCGTCGAAATAGATGAGCACATTGCAGCAGAAAACTAAGTCCATTCCCTTCATGAAAAGCATCTTCGAATCATCCTGCAAGTTCAAACGGCTGAAAGTAATCAGTTTCTTTACCTCCGGGCGCACCTGCAGTTTCTTCTCGTCGACCGGCGAAAAATATTTGCGCTTGAAATAGTCCGTAGTATTGCGCAGCGCGTAATCGCCATAGATGCCAGCCTTGGCGGCTTCTACCGAACGGTCATTCAGGTCGGTGGCGACAATCTCCACGGTCCAGCCTTTCAGTAAGCCCTCACTTTCCTCCAGCATGTTCATAGCCAACGTATAGGACTCTTCTCCGGTGGAGCAGCCCGCACTCCAGATACGCAACCGCTTGGTGATTTGCTTGGTTTTTTCTGCCACGATCTCCGGCATGATCACCTTACGCAGCGCGTCGAGCTGCGGCGGACTGCGGAACAAGCAGGTTTCGCCAATGGTGACTTCGTTCAGCAAGTGCCGGAGTTCCGTCTCCCGGTTGGAGTGTGCGGTCAGGCGGTCCCAATACTCGCGGGAGCTTCGCAGTTCCAGTGTCTTCATCCGCCGTCCACAGGCATCAGCCATCAGATAGAGTTTTTCCTCGAGCTGAAAAATGCCGCACACCTTGTACACCAGGTCACGGACTTGTCGGAATATGGGATCAATGGGTTCGCTGACCTTGGGAGCAAAGGGTGTAGCGGCAGTTCGGGGGCCAACGGTCATTTTGCACGCGGCTCCAGACCCGCATAACTGTTCGGGGTGACACTGGCGCGCGGCGCGCGGCTCTGCACAACGCGGCGTGTGATCTCCGGTGCCAACTGATCCAGCGGGTAGACGGCATCAGCCTGCCCGGCCGCATACACCAGGCCAGGCATCCCCCAGACCACCGAGGAAGGTTCGTCTTGAATGATCACTTCTCCGCCCGCTTCGCGAATGTGTTGCGCTCCCAGCACCCCGTCCGAGCCCATGCCCGTCATCACCACGCCCAGAACATTGGCTCGACAGACGGCTGCCACCGAGCGAAACAGCGCGTCAACCGACGGCCGGCAGGAGTGCTCGGGTGGACTCTGGTTGAGCTCCAGCTGCCAGTTCACGCCGACCCGCACCACGGTCATGTGGAAGCCTCCCGGCGCAATCCAGGAGTGTCCGGACACGAGCACCACGCCTGTGCTGCCCTCTTCGACGGAAATCGCCGAGCGGCTCGCCAGCCGCTCTGCCAGCATGCGGGTGAAAATGGGCGGCATGTGCTGGACCACCACAATGGGGACGGGAAAGTCCTTTGGAATCCGCGGCAAGACTTCCGCCAGCGCATTCGGGCCTCCGGTGGACGTGCCGATGGCCACAATCTCAATGCGCCGGTGGACGGGTACTCGAACCCGCACGGCGGCACGGGGCGGCGGCAAAGACCTGAGTTTCGTGGAAGTGCGCGGACACAGCGCCTTGATCTTGGGAAGGAGTTCGGCGCGGATGGCTGCGATGGCCGCAGCCGGGCTGCCGGTATTGCTCGGCTTGGTGGCATAATCCGACGCTCCCAGCGAAAGCGCATCCAGGGTCGCCGCCGCACCGCGCTCGGTCAGCGTGCTGAACATGATGACCGGCAGTTTGGGATACAGCTTGCGCAACTCGGCAAGCATCTCCAGACCGTTCATCACCGGCATCTCGACATCAAGCGTGATGAGATCGGGAAGGAGTTGCGAGATCTTCGCCAAGGCAATGTGCCCGTCGCCGGCGGAACCGACCACCTCTAGCTCCGGGTCTGTGGACAAGGTCTCGCACAGCAGCTTGCGAATCACCACCGAATCGTCCACGATCAGGATGCGTATGGGCGCCATAACCGTCCGCCTTGCTCAGATCTTGTACCGAACGCGCCGCCGAGCCTTACGCGCCCGCGCGCGCTGCCAAGCTTCTGGCCCCGCCGGCGTGGCTGCTGTCGCTCGCATTGATCCTGAACTGCTCGACCACGCGGCGGAGTTCGGCTGAAGTTTCCACCAACTGCTGCGCCGCCTTCTGCGTGTCCGTGGCGCCGCGCGAGGTGCTCTCCGCTGCCTGCGCCACGCCTGCAATGTTGCTGGTGATCTCGCCGCTGCCGTGCGCCGCCTCGCTCACGTTGCGCGCCATCTCGTTGGTGGTGGCGTTCTGTTCCTCCACCGCCGTGGCAATCGTGTTCGAGATTCCGTTGACCTGGTTAATCACTTCGCTGATCGATGCGATGGCGTCCACGGCCGCTTTGGTATCGGTCTGAATGGCTTCAATCTTGCGGCTGATGTCCTCCGTAGCCTTGGCCGTTTCTTTGGCCAACTCTTTTACTTCGTTGGCGACCACGGCGAAGCCCTTGCCGGCCTCTCCGGCGCGGGCGGCCTCGATGGTTGCGTTCAGTGCCAGCAGGTTGGTTTGCTGCGCAATCGATGTGATGACCTTAATGACCTGACCGATCTCGGTAGAGGAATCGCCCAGCTTGGACACAGTGGTGGTAGTGGTTTCGGCGACTCGGACGGCGGAGGTTGCGATCTTGGCGGCTTCAGTGGCGTTCTTGGCGATCTCCTTGATGCTGGCACTCATCTCTTCGGCGCCGGTGGCGACGGTCTGCAGGTTCTGGCTGACCTGTTGGGCCGAGTTCGAAACTACACGGGCCTGCGCCGAGGTCTCTTCGGAATTGGCGGTGATTTGCTGGCTGGCGCCAGACAGGGTCTCGCTGGCGCTGGCTACTTGGTGGGTACCGCCTGCGATCTCGCGCATGATTCCCTGAAGCTTGTCCATGAACTGGTTGAAGGATTTGCTGGTTTCCCCGATCTCATCGTGGCTGACAAACTCCAGGCGCTTAGTCAAATCGCCCTCGCCTTCCGCGATGTCTTTGAGGCGGTCGCTGAGTTGCCGCAAAGGCTTGGCGATATAGCGCTCGATAACGATGACCGACACCCCCCCGCCACACACCACGGCAAGTAGCAGCACAAGGATTCCAAACGTCCGTTGCCGCTGCGACCACTCGGTGACAATGTCCAACTCCGCTTGAAAGTCCTTGGCCAGCCCATTGCGCAGCTCCAGCAGGGAGGCCTCCATTTGCTTGTTGTCCTGGGCCAGGGTGGCGATAGCCTGCTGAGTTTGCGCCGTCATGCTCTCGGGATGGTCAATCATTGCCGAGTAAAGCGACTTAGAACGGGCGTGTATGTCCGCGAAACGTTCGCCGAGCGAGGACGCCTGCTTTTGCCGTTCGGGACTGGAGCCAGTTTTTTCCTCAACCGCTCGCAGCGCCGACGTAACCGCTTCCGCATCTTCGTCCGCGCTGGCCAGCGCCTTCTTGTCCTGCATCAAGACGGCGTCACCGTACCGTTTCGCCACTTTCTGGAACCCAGCGCTGGCTTCCTGGCTGCTCAAGGCGGCAGGAAACAGAGAGCCGGAAGCGATCTGCATGTGCTTCTGGGTCTCCGAGCTGGTCCACTGCAATAGCACCAGCAGAGCAACATAGCCTGCCCCGAATATGGCAATACTCATCCAGATCTTCGCTTTGATGCCTAACCGTTTCATTGCATCCTCACTTGATCTCCAGCGTTTTGACTTTATCGTGTTCCGTTACTTTGCTCACATAGCCGATCGCCCCGGGCGTGGCTGCGACGTATTCCAGCATTGCAGCCTCCGAGTCGACTGTTTTCGGCATGGAGCCTTGGCCGGTAAAAACCAGGCTTCGCCAACCCGTACGATAGGCGGCATCGCCTTTGCCGATGTATGCCTTCAAGAATGCCTCATAGACCGGTCCCGACTTAGGGGTCACCGGAATAACCGGGACGCCTCCCAAGCTGGTCTTATCCCCCGTGAACACGCTGCGTATGTCGTCGCTGCTGGCTCCCGTGACCTTGACTCCGTTGTTTGCGATCACAACTATGTCCTGAGCATTTGCCAGCACACAACTAAGGACGGCGCCGAAAAACAAAATTGACAGACATCGCTTATTCATTGTTGTCCCCCCTCGGGTTGCCTTTACTCCCCAAGAACTCTTGTCCGCCTGGCAATCGAGCAGGTGGTAATACAATCCTGGGTGCGCTCCGCTTGCGGACTACTTAACCGCCAGCGTTTTGACTTTATCGTGTTCAGTTACTTTGCTCACATAGCCGATCGCCCCGGGCGTGGCTGCGACGTATTCCAGCATCGCAGCTTCCGAGTCAACTGTTTTCGGCATGGAGCCTTGGCCGGTAAAGACCAGGCTTCGCCATGCCGTGCGAAAGGCGGCATCACTCTTTTCCACGTAGTTCTTCAAAAAGACCTCGTGCGCCGCTCCACCCTTCAGCGTGACCGGAGTCACGTGGGAGCCGTCGCTTAAGCTGGTTTTGTCCCCCGTGAACACGGCGCGTATGTCGTCCTTGCTAGCCGCCGTAGCCTTGACTTGGTTGTTGACGATCACAACCACGTCCTGAGCCCTGGCCAGGGAACAGCTGAGGACGACGCCGAAAAACAGAATGGATAAGCCTCGCTTATTCATGGTTCTCATCTCCAATCAGAATGTTTTATGACTAAAAGCTGAATCCGATCTTGGCGGCCAGGATGTTCGACCTGGGCTGGATTACGCCAAGGTTCGTGTCCGCGTAGTAGTCCCGGTCAACACCATGGACAAAGTGCTCTTCCAGCTTGGCGTAAAAGTAGGAATTGAAGTCATACCGGCCGGAGACAGTCCAGTCTTTGGAATATCTCGAGGTCAAGGACGTATTGGCCCCTCCGCCGGCGTCCACGAAGTGGCTATAGTAAGTCCCAAGCTGGAGCTTCTCTGTCACGCGATAGCCGACCATCGGGTACCAACTGCGCTGATCCAGAAGAGTAGGAACCACAACCGGGCCCTTGGCGGTGGGTATGGTAGTCAAGAAGTCAATTGGAAATCTCTTGACCTCAAACGCGGCCAAGAACTTGCCCCGTTCGAATTTTGCATATTGTTGGGTTGTGGCGAAGCGAGGAATGTGAAAGGTCACCGATCCGGCGCCGCCTTGTAGGTTTTGCTCCAGGACGCTCGATCCGACCAGAAGGCCCTTCAACGGGGTCTGCCAGCGAATGTCGCCGCCGAAAACCGAGCCGTAGGGTTCGGATGTAATGAGTGCTTGTGGCAGTCCGAACCTCTGCTCAATCGGCTCCAGCACTAGATCGATGTTCTTGACATAACCCTGAGTCAACGCTAAGGTGTGGTACCCCACATATCCGCGATACACCAGCGTTCCAGCTTTTTTCCCTAGCCTAATGTCGCCGTAAAATTCTCCGCCCAGCGCGGATAAGGTGAAGCTCGTATTGTCAACTGGATAGACCCCTTGGGGAAGAAGCGCCCATTGATGCACCGCGTCCACATCCTGGGAGTCGTTGTACAGGCCAAAAGGAACCTTGTATTTGCCGGCGCGAAACCCGACGCGTTCGTTGACCTTGTAGTCTCCCGTTGCCCAGTCAACCTGGGGGGAGGTGCCGCTGCCGAATTCCCCGAGCTGAGACATGTGCAACTGTATGCCCACTCGCAGCTTGTCTGACACTACGTCGCTCAGGCTCACCGCGCCGTCCGTCCAGGCGAAGCTTCCCGAGCTTGAGTTGGTGGACAGGTAGTTGTTGTTGGAGCTATAAAGAAAGCCCTGCGTCGCAAATCCGTGGATCTGAATATTTGAGAGATCCTGGCCGCCCGCCGCACTGGCGCAGATGGCCAGACATGCCAGAACAAGCATTCGTCGAAACATTGAAGCCTCCGTGTTGCATCTCCGTAACTGGCTGACAAGCCCTACATCGGCGCAGAAGTCGCAGACTTTAGCCGGACGAAGGGTTGCGCTAGGCTCGCAGATAAAATTCCGACGGACGATTCGCTGTTCACGTCTTTCCTGAAATGAGCCCAACCTTAGATTGGTTCGGTTTCGCCCTGCTCGTGCCTGTGGTTTCCGCTAGAACATGAGCACAATCTGGGTCGTGAGTCCGTCGATGGTAGGTAGGCAGACCCCTGTTCGAGATTTGGCCATATATGAGAATGGAGGCAATCCGGGAAGGCCAAGAGCCAAAGTTTCTTGGGAGGGAGTTGGGTGCGCAAGCATCTGTGCGTTGCAGACGATTTACGCGCCGGCGCGGGCCGCCATGCTTTTGACCGGGCCACTGTCAGCCTTAACTTTGAATTGCTCGACCATGCGGCGGAGTTCCGCCGAGGTCTCCACCAACTGCTGCGCCGCCTTCTGCGTATCGCTGGCCCCGCGCGACGTGCTTTCCGCCGCCTGCGCCACGCCTGCAATGTTGCTGGTGATCTCCCCGCTGCCGTGTGCCGCCTCGCTCACGTTGCGCGCCATCTCGTTGGTGGTTGCGTTCTGTTCCTCCACCGCCGTGGCAATCGTGTTCGAGATTCCGTTGACCTGGTTAATCACTTCGCTGATCGAGGCGATGGCGTCCACGGCCGCTTTGGTATCGGTCTGAATGGCTTCAATCTTGCGGCTAATGTCCTCCGTAGCCTTGGCCGTTTCTTTGGCCAACTCTTTTACTTCGTTGGCGACCACGGCGAAGCCCTTGCCGGCTTCTCCGGCGCGGGCGGCTTCGATGGTGGCATTCAAAGCCAGCAGATTGGTTTGCTGCGCAATGGAGGTGATGACCTTGATAACCTGACCAATCTCGGTGGAAGAGTCGCCCAGCTTGGAGACGGTAGCGGTTGTGGTTTCTGCGACTTTGACAGCCGAGGTTGCGATTTTCGCGGCTTCGGTGGCGTTCTTGGCGATTTCCTTGATGCTGGCGCCCATCTCTTCAGCACCGGTGGCGACGGTCTGAAGATTCTGGCTGACCTGCACCGTGGCGGCGGAAACCACCTTCGCCTGAGCGGAGGTTTCCTCGGAATTGGCGGTGATCTGCTGGCTGGTGCTGGAAAGTTCTTCGCTGGCGCTGGCTACCTGAACTGAATTTTCCGTGATGGCCAGGATCATGCGTTTCAGGCTGCCGCTCATCTTGTTGATGGCCGCGGTCAGATCGCCCAGTTCGTCCTGGCTGCGGACCCTCAGGTCGTCGCGGGTCAAGTCGCCTGCCGCGATGGCCTCAGCCTGGACGAGGACGGATTGGGTCGCTCCAGAGATGCTGCGACTCAGGAAAATGGCCACGAAGATTCCAATCCCCAGCGCCGCGAAAGTGGTCACCGCCATCGTCAGGGTCATCGACCGGTTCTCTGCATTCATCTCCTGCGTGTTCTGCTCCAGCAACTTGTCGAAGGTATCCGCCATATCACCGAGGGGCTTCTTGATGGCCTCAGTGACCGCCGTGGCCTTGTCCGCAAATTCATTTCCGGCTTTGGCAACAGCGTCGCGTTCGCTGCCTGTTGCATTCTTCATGGCCGCCTCTTGGACCTCCCGGAGGGCGGGAAGCTGCCTCTTCGTCTCGGCGAGCCGGTCCCGGTTGGCCTGCTCGGACCAGTTGGGAGCCAATGCATCCAGTCTGGCGGTGTCCTTCCCAATCTCGTCCCAGTTCAAGTCGAAAGTCTTCTTCGCGGCCTCCCACCGGGCTGAGTCGCTCCCGGCCAGGATGATTTGGCGGCCTTTGCTCTGCGTCTGATTCAGGTCTCTCTGCAAGTCCTTCAAGGCGCCGATAGTGGGGACGCGCACCGTCATGGCGTGGTCCTGCGTTTCCTTGATCGCACTCGCCTTCATATAGGTGAGCACCGCGCTGAGAACCATCAGGGCAAGAATCACTCCAAAGCCCAGGCCGAGTTTTTTTCCAAGTGTGAGTTTCATTTCCTTTTCTCCCAATAAGTCGTTTAGCTCGAAACCCGGAAGCTATCGCCCAGCCCCCGCGGCGACCGGCGCATCCTTCATCTCGCAGGCTTTCTCGGTATCGAGCACCAGCATCAGCCGCTCATGCAGTTTGTGCACGCCCGTAATCACTTCTCGGACCGTGCCACGCAGGGTTTCGGGTGGACACTCGAAAGTTGAGTCGTCAACCTCGACCACATCGCCAATTTCATCCACCAGCAAGCTGACCGCGCCATCCTCGGAACGCACGACCACGTTCATGGGAAGCATGTCCGGCGGCCTGGGGTCCAGTTCGAGCCGCCTTCGCAGGTCGACCGCTGTGACGATTTGGCCGCGCAGGTTGATGAGTCCACTGACCACCGCAGGCGCCAGCGGAACCTTGGTCATCTCCAGTGAGCGGATGACTTCCTGAACGCCCTTCAATTCCACGCCGAACAGCAGCTTGTCCAGATAGAACGTGCAAAACTGTGAAGTTTGGGCCATGGCTCAGTTCGCAACCTCCGCTGATCGCGCCGCAAGGCCGGCCTGCACGGCGCTCGCATCCGCAGTGCGCAGAATCGCCGGGATATCGAGCAATTCGGTCACCCGGTCGCCGATCAAGACGGAGTAGAGAACCGACGCCCGGGTCGCCGCCGACTTCACATCCGCCCGGTCTTCGACGATGTCCAGAATCCGTTCCACGACCAGGCCGAAGGCGCGTCTCTCATGATTCAGCACCAACACTTGGAGCGGCGGGGAATCGAGCGTGGGCGGAGCTTGCAACGCTCGCAGCTTGTTACGCCGCTCTTCCAGAACGACGTTGAGACGAATCAAGGGCAGGATTTGCCCGCGATACTGAGTCACCCACTGGCTGCCCGACATTTCCACTTGCGCCACGGGAAACTCCTCGAGGCGCGCCAGTGTGCTGAGTGGTATGGCCATGCGCGAATCACCCGGGCCAGTGAAGAGAAGAAAGGTTTGTTTCTCTCCCTTCGCCGCCTCCGCCGCCTCGGTAGCTTTGTCAGACAACGAGTGGTTCCGGGCTTCGGTCACCACGCTGGCGCGCTGCGCCAGGCCAAGCACGTCCAAAATAAGGGCGACTCTGCCGTCGCCCATGATGCTCGATCCGGCAAAAGTTTTCAGCGACTTGAGCTGTTTCCGCAACGGCTTCACCACAATCTCCTCTGTGTCGTTGATCTGATCCACCACCAGCCCGAATTGGCGCTCGTCGGCTTGCAGCACGACGATGTTGACCGCGTCATCGTTTCCCTTGGCGGATTTTTCATCCACGGCCAGGGTCAGTTCCCGGCTGAGATACACCAGCGGCAGCAGCCGGCCGCGCAGCCGGTGGACGGGCGCGCCATGCACCAACTCGATCCCCTTCGCCACCTTGTCGGCATCGAGCCGCACAAGTTCGAGGAGGCTCACCTGGGGAATGGCGTAGCGATCGCCGCCGCAAGACACCACCAATGCGGGGATGATCGCCAAGGTCAAAGGAATCTTTACCCGGACTGTCGTGCCCTTGCCCTGAGTCGATTGCACGTCGACGGTGCCGCCAATCTTTTCTACATTCGTCTTCACCACGTCCATGCCCACGCCACGACCGGACACGTTGGTTACCTTTTCCGCGGTGGAGAATCCGGGAAGGAAGATCAGATTGAAGATTTCCCGCTCCGTCATGCGGGCCGCCTGTTCGGCGGTAATCACTGCGCGTTCGACCGCTTTCTTGCGGATGCGATCTGCGTTCAGGCCGGCCCCATCGTCACTGATCTCGATATTGACCTGCCCACCTTCATGAAAGGCGCGCAGAATCAAACGTCCGCTTCGATCCTTGCCCGCCTTCACGCGGTCTGCGGGAAGTTCAATCCCGTGGTCCACCGAATTGCGCACCAGATGGGTGAGCGGGTCCTTGATCGCCTCGATGATGGTCTTATCGAGCTCGGTCTCTTTACCCTCCATCTCGATGTTGACTTGCTTGCCGCAACCAAGCGCAACGTCCCGCACCGTCCGCGGGAACTGGCCCCAGATATTCCCAATAGGCTGCATGCGGGTCTTCATGACCCCCTCCTGCAGTTCGGTGGTGATCAGGTTCAGACGCTGGGCAGCGGCCAGAAAGCCGGTGTCTTTCATGCGGTTGGCGAATTGGAGCACCTGGTTGCGCGCCAGCACCAGTTCACCGCCCAGAGTCATCAGTTTGTCCAGCACTTCGACTCCGACGCGGATGGTGCTGTCCGAGGCGGTCGCCTGCACACGGGAGGACTGCGGGCCGCGTACCACATCTACGATATCGGCCGGCCGCGCCGCGCCCTGCTCCACCGGAATCTCGCCCATGCGGCGCGGATCGCCTTCCTTCTGCGTCCTGACCGCGAGCTGGATTTCCGCCGCGGTGACCTCGGCCCGTTGCATCGGAATGCTGCCGATATTCGCCGACAAGTCGGCCGCTTCTTCGGTGCCCTCTGGAACGGGAGCAACTTCGCTCGTCGCCGGCGCTTCGGGCGGCGGCTGCAGCAGCCGCGTCAAAATGGCGATCAACTCCAGATCGTTACGCTCGCCTTCGTTGCCCGTGGCTTCAATACTTTTCAGCATCTGGCGAACCGCATCCACCATGCCCAGCAGCGCGGTCGTGATTTCTGGATTAAGGATCAGTTGACCGTCGCGCAAGCGCGTCAGCAGGTTCTCGCCGACATGCGCGACCTTTTCCAGCTTGTCGAAACCCAGGAATCCACATGTGCCCTTGATGGTATGAATGGTGCGAAACACGCCTGCCAGGGCTTCCTTGTCCTTGGGATTCTTCTCCAGACCGACCAAGTCCCGGTCCAGTCGGTCGAGGTTCTCGTAACTCTCGACCAGGAAATCTTTGACGATGTCACTCTCGCTCATGGGTGCTGTTCCTTTCCAAATTGGGAGTGATTTCCGAGGGGCGAGAAGCTACTCGTCGCCGCCTGTCTGGTCGCGCCTCTTCGATCACTCCTTCTTTGGGTAAGTGAGGTTTCATATTGTGGGGATCGTCGGCCAAGTCTATTCAACTACTTAATCGTCTGTTCAAGTATTTTCTTTAGGGGAGGGACAAACCATTTGAATCTCTGACGAACCACAACGCATGCCCTGTCTTCGACCAGCGCGAGATGGGCGTGTTTAAGGACACCCATGTCCACCATCCGTGACCTGTAGTTTCATGCAGTTGCCGATCCTGAGTGCATGTCTCAGCCTAGAAGTCTAGTCCAGACCTCGACTCCGCGAACATTCCACGATTTGTTGAGTTTTTTTTGCGCGGTTTCCTGAGCTGGATTAACCCCCCGTACTTACCTGCCGTGCCCATTGCATCGCTTGCCAGTGCGACTCCGCAACCTCACTCTCGCTGAGGTAAAGCTGGCTGGTTAGTTCACTCAAAGCTTTCCACTCCCCGGCTTCCTGCGCCAGCATGAGTTGATAGAACGGCCCCAGACGGTTGGCTCCGCCCAGCAGCACCGCCTTGCATTCCTGATCGATGGGGACGCTGTCGAGCACTTGGCGCATGGGGATCTCAAGAATGGTATCCATCAGTGAAAGCATGCCCATCAGGAACAGGTCGGATTCTCCGTCGTGAATTTTGGGCGAGAGCAGTTCACAGAAACGGGCGCGCACCAGGGCAGCGAGCACCAAGTCGCTCGTCCTACCCTGGCCAGCACCAAGGGTGGCCACCAAGCGAATCCAGCGGCGGACTTCCCGTTCTCCCAAAATGGAAAATGCGTGCCGCACCGAGTTGATTTCGGTGGCCAATCCGAAGACGGCGGAGTTGAGATAGCGCAGCAGACGGTAGCACAGCGAGGCCTCACCCTTGACCAGATTCTCGATCTCACGCACGTCTAACTGGCGCTGCGAAACCGCCGTTAGCATGCGCAGATAGTTGAGCCGGTTGGCGGGAATGTCGTGCGCGGTGAGTGTTTCCGGCCGGCGGAAGAAGTATCCCTGGAAGTAAAGAAAGCCGGCCTTCTTGGTGGCGACAAACTCCTCGCGCGTTTCCACCTTTTCCGCCAGCATGCGGCAGCGCCAGGGCCCGTACCGTTTCACCATGGCAGCCGCGTCGGTGGGCGAGAACGACCTGAGATCCACTTTGATGATGTCGGCCACATCGGCCAGGGCTTCCCGCGGGTCGTTTTCCGCAAAGTCGTCCAGAGCAATCATGTATCCGGCTTCCTTCAGCCGGCGACACGCTGCCACCACCAGCTCATCGGCGGGGACGGTCTCCAGTATCTCGACCACGGTTTGGCTCGAAGGCAGCAACGTGACGTAATCCTTGAGCAGGATCTCGCGGGTGCAGTTCACAAAGGCCCGGCGCCCGTCACAAAGCACATCGAGGCCAAGCAGCATGGAAGTGTTCAAAACGCTGCGTGAAGCCGCGTCCGCATCCGAACTCCTGAAGAAATCTTCGACGCCATCGCGAAACAAGAGCTCGTAACCGAAAACCTTCTCATCCGCGGTGAGAATCGGCTGGCGGGCATCAAACTGGGTTCCCGGTTTGGGCACCGGTTTGCCTTCATCCGGGCTGAGTGCAGAGGAAGGGGCAGTCATTCTTCGCCCATCGGCACAATTCCGCCGGGGGATTAGCCGGCGCTTTTCAGGCGGACTTGCGTCCCCGGCTTGTAAATGAAACCCGGATAATGCAGGATCCCGTCAATTCGGAAGCGTTGTCCCAGGCGTGTTGAAGGATTCCGACGGCCGTAAGGACCCCCCGCTGAGGCGGCGGTCGCCACCTTGCGTATGTTCAGAGTGATATTGCCCGGCCTGACGCTGGATCCGCCCCCCACGCCCCCGGCGCGCAGGATAACCAAGCCGATGCTGCTGAGGGAAACCTCGGGCGGTTGAATGGTGACGAACTGTCGCACACGAGCGATTGCCCCGGCGTGATCAAGCTGAATGCCTTGTTCTAAATAAGCCGTCTGCAAATGCGCGCGAGCTCGGGAGCTTTCGTGGCGGACGCATCTTCGTGGGCCGTCATCGGAGAGCCTTCGTTGAGCGTTCCTTCCTGGGACAGGGGTAGATTGGGTATCAGACCGAAGTTGGGTCGGCCAGTTACACCAGCGTGTACTTCCCCCGCTCGATCACTTTCTGCGCGATCTGCTGCCGGAGTTCGATGGTGTTGAACGGTTCGTACTTGGCGAGGCGGCGCAGAATCGCAAGCTGAGTGCGCAGCATGTCGCCATCGGCCACGGCTGCGATCACCTTCTTCGCCGCGGATTCGACCTTCTCCATGGCCTGCGAGATGTAAACCCGCGCCATCGCGATGGGAAGAGCGGCAGCAGCTTCGCCTTTCGTCTCCGCGATTTTTTGCGCCCGCAGCACGGCCGACTCCATGGCGTAAGTTTCAATGGTCATGTCGGCGATCGCGCCCATGATCTCCTGCTGGTCCTGAATCGCCTGCATGTATTTTTGCGTGGCAGCCCCGGCGGCGAACAAACCCAGCTTCTTGGCTTGCCCCACCAGTTTGCGTTCTTCGGGGAATGCGCCTTCCAGATCTTCGCTTATCGATGGACCCGACAACACTTCGTCCATCAGCTTCTTGATCGCGGGCATCAGCGCCAACTGCCCGCTCATCGCACGCTTCAGCAGGAAGCCGGTAATGATGAGGCGGTTGATTTCGTTGGTGCCTTCGAAGATGCGGTTGATGCGCGCGTCGCGGTAGGCGCGCTCGGCGGGATACTCCTCGACGAAGCCATAGCCGCCGTAGATTTGCAGGGTTTCATCGACGACCCAACCAACCATCTCCGAAGCCCAGACCTTGATGATGGAGCATTCCACCGCGTACTCCTCGATGGCCTTGCGCGTCTCCTTCATGGCGTCAGGGCCGGATTTGTCGACTTCGCCGAGCGCGCCGTCCATCATGCCGACCGTGCGGTAGATGGCCGATTCGCCCACGTACACCAGCGCCGCCATGTTGGCGATTTTTTCGCGCACCAACCCGAAGTCGGCGATGACCTTGCCGAAAGCCTTGCGTTGCTTGGCATAGCCCACCGCATTTTCCAGGGACATGCGAGCCCCGCCCAGGCAACTTGCGCCCAGCTTGAATCGGCCCACGTTCAGAATGTTGAAGGCGATAATGTGGCCTTTGCCGATTTCGCCGAGCAGATTTTCCACCGGCACCTTGCAATCGTTGAGGATGATGGGGCAGGTGGAGGATCCGCGAATGCCCATCTTGTGCTCTTCCGCGCCCACGGAAAAACCGGGAAAAGTTTTCTCCACCAGGAACGCGGAAAACTTATCGTCGATCTTCGCGAAGACGGTGAACAGATCGGCGAAGCCGCCGTTGGTGATCCACATTTTTTCGCCGTTCAGGATGTAATGCTTGCCGTCGGCGGAAAGCTCGGCGCGCGCACGGCAATTCATGGCGTCGGAACCGGAAGTGGATTCCGACAACGCATAAGCGCCTACGATTTCGCCCGCGGCCAAACGCGGCAGATACTTTTTCTTTTGTTCCTCCGTGCCGAAATACACGATGGGCAGCAAGCCGATGCCGCTGTGCGCGCCCCAGGTCGTGGCAAAACCGGCATACTTCGCGATGTGGTCGGCGATGATGGCAGCGGTTACTTTGTCCATTTCGAGGCCGCCGTAGGCCTCGGGAACTTCGGTCCCGCTCAATCCCAGGTCGCCGGCCTTTTTCAGCAGATCGCGCGAAATGGAGAAATCCTTGTGCTCAATCTTATCCGCGTTGGGCACGATTTCGTTGACCGCAAACTCTTCCGCCGTCTGGCCGATGAGCTGGTGCTGCTCGGTGAAATCCTCCGGTGTGAAGACTTCGTCAGTGCGGCGCTCTTCGAGCAAAAAGCTGCCGCCGGAAATTCTTGCTTTGGGAATTGCTGTAATAGTGGCCATTTGATTAGTCCTCGAAGATCATTCCTCGAAACGAAACTCTGAAAAAAGCGAGGAACACACCTATTCTAATGCGCTAGGCTGGGGAATGATAGGGACGAAAGGCTGTTCCGCGCCGAGTCACGTCAGAGAGGCCGGTCACTTGACCGGCAGAACTCCTCCCTCGATCGTATGCACGTGAAAGCGCGCCGCGGGCTGGCACGTCGAATACCCGGCAGCGTGCGTGGAATCCGACTGCGGATTGTCGCGGGCAACCTTGAAGCTGCGGATCGAGTAGCAAAGGTTATCGCCCTGCTGCCCATCCGGGTCAACGAGCCAGGCATGTGGCGCGCCGAGCTGATTCAACTGCGGCCTGTATTGCTCAATGCGAATGCGATCCAGCGGGTTTGGTGCGTCCACTGGCGTCTTCAGATTCGCGGAAAGAAGATCCGTACTCAGGGAAGGACTTGGCTGTCCCGGCTCCGTCGACTGAACCAAGACGGGAGTCTTCTCAGGCGAAGACTGCGCTGCCAAGGTCGCGGCACCCACTGCGATCAGCAGCGAAAAAGGTAAAAGGCGGAAGATTGGCATGCGACTTCCTCCCTACGACAAATTATAGCGCCGTCCCGCGCTCTCCTGTAGCTAATTCAGGTTTTCGAAGATCCCCGCCGCGCCCATCCCCCCGCCCACGCACATGGTCACCATGCCATAGCGTCCATTGCGGCGCCTCAGTTCGCGGATAACTGTTGCCGTGAGCTTCGCTCCGGTGCAGCCTAAAGGATGTCCCAAAGCGATCGCGCCGCCGTTAGGATTCACCTTCTCCGGATCGAGCCCAGCTTCTTTGATCACGGCCAGCGACTGCGCGGCAAAGGCTTCGTTCAACTCGATCACATCGATATCGGAGAGCTTCAGCCCGGCCATCTTCAACGCTTTCGGAATCGCAAACACGGGGCCAAGTCCCATTTCTTCGGGCTTGTATCCGGCGGTAGCGAACGAAACGTAGCGCGCCAGCGGCTTGATGCCAAGCGCTTTCGCGCGTTCGGCGGACATCACCACCGCCGCCGCCGCGCCGTCGGACATCTGCGAGGAGTTTCCGGCCGTCACTGTGCCTTTCATGTGAAACGCGGGCTTCAGCGCGAGCAGGGCTTCGAGCGAAGTGTCGGCGCGCGGGCCTTCGTCGGTTTTGAAGACCAGTTCACGGCGCTTGGGCTTCGATCCATTCGGAGTGGTAAAGCTCACATGCACAGGCACGACTTCTTCGTCGAACCTGCCCGCCTGGATTGCGGCCAGTGCCTTCTGATGGCTGCGCAGCGAGAACTCATCCGCTGCCTCGCGCGTGATGCCGAGGCGCTGGCCAACGCGCTCGGCGGTGAGGCCCATGTTGAGATATGCATCAGGATAATGATCGACGAGCCAGGGGTTCGGCGCAACTTTGTGGCCGCCCCTCGGGATCATCGACATGGACTCGGTGCCGCCGGCGACGATCGCCTCCGCGCCTCCGCTCATGATGCGCTCGGCCGCCATCGCAATCGCCTGCAAGCCCGATGAGCAGAAGCGGTTGATGGTGAGCGCCGAGACTTCGACCGGCAGCCCGGCGCGCAGCGAGGCGATGCGGGCCACGTTCATCCCCTGCTCGGCCTCGGGCATGGCGCAGCCCAGAATAACGTCTTCAATCTCTTTGACATCGAGCTGGGGCACGCGCTCCAGCGCACCCTTGATGGCGACGGCGGCTAGTTCATCGGGACGGGTGGCGCGGAGCGTGCCTTTGAAGGCGCGTCCCACGGGCGTGCGGACAGATGAGGCTATGATGACTTCACGCATGGGTTATACCGTTATGTATTCCGTTGTGGCGCTGGGCGGGGGAATTGGATCGCCGTGCCGGCGCATGCCCTCGAGGTGGAACTCCATGGCTTCGCGGATGAGTGCTTTCACCTCGTCCAGCGTCGTTCCTGCCACTCCGAGCCCAGGCAGATCGGGAGCGTAAGCTCCCCAACCTGTGTGCGACTTCTCGTAGATAACGAGATATTTCATTTCAGCCCTGCCTGCTTCAGCATATTGTTCAACGTTCCGGGCGGAATGTCCACTGACGGATGGCCCGCAACAGTAACTGTCCCCGGCTTCAAAAGATGATTGTACTGCCGATGGCTGCCTTTAGTCCGAGCTAGCCGCCAGCCGTCTCCCTCCAGACGATTGATTGCATCGCGGACCTTCATTCACTTTGCTGGAGCGTAAAAATAATAGTCCGCAGTGTAACTGCTCTTGGTTTCTGCGTTGACGTGCGCGGCATCGCAACCCTTGGCCGGAGGCTGGCCACCGTGCGTGTGCACTCGCTGAATGGTTGTCACGCTGCTGAGCGCGCCGTTGCCCGCGTGGCTCACAACGTTGACGAGCAGCCACGGAATTGACTCTGCATCCAGCGCGTCAACGTGCGCTACGGCTTTCCCCGTGACTTCGCCTCCGTCCGTCAACTTCCACGTGGGGCCCGCGGAATGATGCCCAATCACTTTGTCTTTCCGGTCGCGCAGCTCCGCGTCCGGCCCCTTGAGTGTCCAACTGAACTTGCCGTCTGCAAGGGCTTGGCAGGTGTAGATCTGAGATCCAGTCGCGTGCGCGTACACCGCAACCTCGAGTCCTGACGGCACTTGGATCGCATCCGGAACGTCGGGCGCAGGCTCTTTTTGCGCGGTTGATTGCGCGTTTCCCAATGCGGATCCCAAGACCAGAAAACCTGCCATTACGGCGATGCCTAACAGAAATCTTTGCATAAGCATCAATTGTAGCGCCCGTCGTACTGAATTTCTTCCGCAGGAAACAAGGTTTTCAAGAATTCGAATCCAGGGCTCGAAACCGTCAGTTCCTCAGCGTCTTCCCCGTCTTCAGCGTGTACTGAATTCTCTCCTGCGTTTTCTTCTCGCCGCACAGAGATTTGAAGCCCTCGCGCTCCAGATCCAGAATGTACTGCTCGCTCAATGGCGTGCCTGGAGTGACCTTGCCGCCGCAGAGGACTTCGGCAATCTTGCCGCCCAGTTTCACCTCGTAGTCGGTGACGTAGTCGCCCTGCCGCATCATGTGGACGCCCAGCTTCAGCGTGGCCAAAAGATTTTCTCCAGGTGCGGGGATGTCCGTGCGCGGGATGGGCGGTTCGTACCCGGCGCGCACCAACTCCAGCGCGCGGGTTTTAGCGTCGGAAAGGACGCGCTCGCGACTCATGCTGATGCGATCGCCGTCGGAAAGGAAGCCGAGACCGCGGGCCTCGTGCGCGGACGTGGCCACCTTTGCAGTGGCAATGGTTTCAAATGCCCGCTTCATGGCTTCCAGCATTTCGATGGACCCGGCAAGTGCCTCGCCGGAACCTTTCCCGCCGCGCGCTGCAACGGCGCCATCGACGGCGCGCAGCAGCATTTCCTTGCATCCTCCGCCGCCCGGGAGCAGCCCGACGCCCACCTCAACCAGGCCCGTATACAACTCGGCATGGGGCTGGCGGGCCGCGGCGTGCAGCGAAATTTCCGTCCCGCCGCCCAGGCACAACCCGAAGGGGGCGGACACAACCGGCTTCGATGAGAACTTGATCGCCTGCGTCATGCCCTGGAACTGCCGGATGGCGAGGTCCACGTCGTCCCACTCCTCTTCCTGCACGCTCATGAGCAGCAGCATGAGGTTGGCGCCGACGGAAAAATTCGTCGCATCGTTGGTGATGACAAACGCGTCGAAGTTGTCGCCCTGGCCCGCCGGGTTTCAGAGTCTGCAAGATCAAGCCGATGATGTCGGCACCGAGCGAATTCATCTTGCTGTGAAACTCGATGCATCCCACGCCGTCGCCCAGATCGACCAGCGACGCGCCCGAGTTTTTCTTTACCACTCCGTTGGATTTCTTTGCGGCCGTGACCGACCACACCCCTGCCGGGACTTGCACCGGCTCCCAGTCTTCAATTCCCAGTTCCCAGTATTTGCGTCCGGAGGGTGATTTGGGATCGTCGGCGTACCACGTCTTCCTCCCTGCGGCGAGAAGCTTTTCCACATTCGCCGCCACCGGCTTGCTTTCTTTCGTCATGCGGGCGACGGTGGCTTCGATTCCCGCGGCATCCCACAGCTCGAATGGCCCTAGTTCCCAGTTGAAGCCCAGGCGCATGGCGCGGTCGATCTCAACAATCGAATCGGAAATTTCAGGCACGCGGTTCGCCGAGTAAGTCCACAGATCGGACAAGGACGTCCATAGGAACGCCCCAGCTTTGTCGCCCTTCTGTGGGCCGCTGCCTTCAAGGCCGAGCAGTGTGCGCAGCCGCGCGCCAGTCTCTTCAATATTCTTCGCCATGTCGAGCGCGGCGAACTTCGGCTTTTGCCTGGGATGGTATTCCAGCGTCTTCCAATCCAGCGCCAGGCGCTCGTCCTCCTTGCCACCGCGGCTTTTTGCTTTCCTGTAGAACCCCCCTTTGGTTTTGTCGCCCAGCCATTTGCACTGAATCATCTGCGCAAAGAAATCCGGCAAGCGCAGGTCGCTGCGCTCGTCGTGGACGTTCGCGGTCATATTGCCCACCACGTGACCCAGGACGTCCAATCCAACCAAATCAATCGTCCGGTAGGTTGCCGACTTCGGCCAGCCGACGGCCTGTCCGGTCAGCGCATCGATATCCTCGATGCTGAGGTCCATCTCTTGCATCAGGCGCATCACATTCAATACCGAGAATGTGCCGATGCGGTTGCCGATGAAATTCGGAGTATCTTTGGCGAGCACCACGCCTTTGCCCAGACGCACGTCGCAGAAGTGAGATACGGCGTCGATCAGCGCGCGGTCGGCTTCCGGCGTGGGAATGAGTTCGAGCAGGCGCATATAGCGCGGTGGATTGAAAAAGTGCGTGCCGAACCACGAGCGCCGGAAATCGTCGGAAAAGCCTTCGGCAATTTTGCCCACGGGCAGGCCGCTGGTGTTGGTGGTCACGATGGTGCCGAGCTTGCGGATGGCTTCAACTTTGCGCAGCAGCGCGCGCTTGATGTCGAGATTTTCGACCACGGCCTCGATGATCCAGTCGACCTCAGCCAGCTTCTTCAGATCGTCTTCAAAGTTGCCAACGGTGACCAAGCGAGCGAGCGAAGAATCCATAAACGCCGCGGGCTTGGATTTTCGAGCGGCGTCCAGACCGGCGGCGGCGATCTTGTTTCGCGCAGGGGCGTCCGCGTCCGGCGGAACGATATCGAGCAGATAGCTGGGGACGCCAGCGTTGGCAAAATGTGCGGCGATGCGGGCGCCCATGGTTCCAGCGCCCAGGATGGCAACTTTATTAATCCGTTTCATGATCTAGCCTCGAAAGAATCTCAACCACGAAGGTCACAGGGGAACAGAGTCCCTCAAGTTTGTGCCTATGGCAGTTTATCTACCACCCAGTCATTGTTGCCAGTATTCACAACGATAATGTTGGAGAATCGGCGGCGGGAATGGTTGTTTTTCGAAGCACCGACCAGCACCACGGGGAACTCATAGCGCCCGTGCTTCAGCAATTTGCCACGGCCGATTTCATAGGCGGATGGCGTGGACTTGGAAAAAAATCTGTCGATCACGTCCGTGGTCGCGGCCTCCTTGGCGTGGCTCGAGAGCAGCGCAATTCCGTTCTCGGTATCGCCGGATTGCCACGCCTGCAAAAAATGATCGGCCGTCGCGAGGGCCGGTGCATAGCCCGCGTCCAAAGCAGCTGGAGGAGTCTTTGCGGCCAAAGGCGATAGAGGCAAGATCATGCAAAATATCAGTGACAGTGGCCAAAGCCGGCGGGACGCCGGCGCTACGGGACGCAGAGCTCGGCAACGTTGCATGCAAGCATTATGCGGGAGGAAGTGGCACTCGAAGAAACTCGGAGCCTCCTCGTAGCTAAAGCTCAGGATGTGCCACCACATACTCCAGCGCCCGCCGCGCCATTTGTTTTTCGCCCTTGTAGGCCAGCAGCTTCGGCGCCTCGTCCAGGCGAACCCAACGGGCGCGCGCCACTTCAATCCGCATTTCCGGCGCGACCTGGTCGATGCGCCCGGAGCGATAGCGCATCAGGTAGAAACTGACGATCTTGAACACGCGCTTTCCATCGCCCCATGTGCGTGAATAAACGTACTTGATGTCGCCGAGTTTGGTGAGCAAATCGGCGGTCACCCCGGTCTCCTCATGAACCTCTCTCAGCGCGGTCTCGAGCGCGTTCTCGCCTGGATCCACCAGACCCTTGGGCAAGGCCAGCACCGGCTTTGTTTTTCTTGTCACCGGTCCAGATCGATCCTCCACCCGCGCATCCTCGCCGGGCGGCTCTATTACGGCAATCCACCAAGCTTCATCCCGCTTCCGGACGACCACGCCGCCTGCCGATATCTCCCGCACCATGGCCTGTAAGTTAACAAAATGGCGCGCGGTGGTATATAGTTTGGCTGCGCAAAACGGCGGGGACGGGATATATGCTCAGATGCCGGGGAGGTACCAATGCCAAGGGGAAAGCGCTTCGATTTCGAAAAGATTTGGGACTGGGCCGAAAAATGGTTCTTTATCCCGCTGGTTGCGGTCATCTTCGTATGGTTGCTTGCGTGGAGCATCGATTCAGTTCGAACTTGGATGCAAGGTCACGGCCTGGGAAGGGATGTACCCGCAGTCGTTGGCATAGCTCTTGCCGCAACCATGTTCGTGCTGGTTTCGTTTCAACAGCAACTTAGGCAAGTTGCAAAACGGCTGGGCGACTTCTCTCCCTCCGCAAGTTCACGAATTATCCGTGGCGGAATCAAGGACGTATATCCCGAACTCCAAAAGATCCTTGCCGAGCTTGGCGCCGGCTCCAGTAGCGAAAGAAGCCTTGATGTCTTGGGTCTGACGCTTTTCACTGCATGGCCAATGCTGCTCCAACCCGGCTTGAGCAGCGCCGAAGGCGCCCTGCGCGGATGGCGAGTGAATGTATTCCTGCTCTGTCCGGACTTCATTAAGTCGAATCCCTGTTTCAGCGCGGCTTGGGCTTTGCAGGCGGAGGCTCAGCTCCTGGCGATTAAAGAGTTTGCCACAAACAATGCGCAACTCCTGAAGGAACTTAAGACAGATCTCGCCGTGACCAAATACAAATTCTTCCCGGCCGTGCACGGCTTCCGTACGGGGGCGGGCCATCTCTTGATCTCGTATATTCACTGGAACGGGACATCGCTGGAGGGGCCCACGCAGTTTTACGAATTCTTTCAGCCGTCGGATAAGTCCGCCCGCGCATCCCTATATCGCGACCTGTTTGGCAATTGGATCGAACGCGCGAAGAGAGAAGCGGCAGCCGGAAAAGTGATTTAGGAAGTCAGAAGTTCAATCATCTGAGCCGGATGATCCGTTATTACGGTGATGTCATTCTTCCGGATATGCTCCGCGATGGCGCGGCGGTTTTGATCGCTGAGTGTATCGGGAGGCGGTTCCTTCCACGTCCACGCTACAGGCATCGCACCCATCGCTCGGATAAGTTCCACAGCGTCGTTGCTAAGAGACGGTAGCGTGATGTTCACCGCTTGCGGATGAAGGTTTCTGGATATCGCCAGGCATTGCTTAAGCTCTTCCAACTGAAGGTCCCATGGCTCCCGAGGGTTTCCGACAGGCCCTTCAAACAAGGCTCCCACCGGCACGTTAGGGTTCAAGCGCCTCAACTCATCGAGTGTTCCCATGTCAAACGAACTGACCAGAACATTCCGATATTTCCAGCTCGTTCCTAAGCGTCCCTCTATTGCCGCTTCCACATAGCCGGCAATACCCGACCCTTTGATTTCGATATTGACGACGAACTGCTCGGCGCGTTGCGGGTCGGAAAGCGATTCGGTTAGTTCTGAACGGCACCCATCCACCAACCTGAATACTTCATCCATAGTTGGAATTTCTTGCTCAGTCAGATCCCCTCGCCAATCTTTCAGCCGCAATCCTTTGAGCTCGCTGAGCGTAAGTGACGTGACATGGCCGCTTCCGTTCGTCATACGCTCCAGAGTTTCGTCGTGGAACACCACGAGGTGGTTGTCCCTACTCAGAAACAGATCCAGTTCGATGCCGCTCGCGCCTTGTGCAATAGCCTCGCGAAATGCCGCCAACGAGTTCTCCGGAGGGTTGCTTGTTCCTCGGCAACCACGATGTCCCCATACTCTTGTCTTGATCGGCGTCATCCTCAATTTGTTTCCATGGTAGCGTACAGAGTCGCCAAAGTGAATCTACGAGGCCACAAAACTCTGCGCTTCACCGCCTTCGCCCGCGGACGGTCTCGCGCCACGGCTTCGCGTCCGAGGGCCGCATGGTGCCGTTCCTCACCCGCTGAGGAAGCGTTCTTAATTTTAAGGTTTGAGGCAATTTTCCTACGGCGATCTTGCTGAGGTATAGTCGTCGGATCATGAAACTCGCGCGCGTCGTTCTTCTCAGCCTGATCGTTTGCAGCAGCGTCGCGTTGAGCCATGCGGCATCCTACAAATACAAGCGCCTGGGCAGCGACCTGGATGCGCAGACCCATACCGAGCCCGGCGTCGCCATGATGGGCGGAGGCGCCGATCTGGACGAAGCGTTCCGCTGGCTGTGTGGGAAGGCCCACGGCGGCGACTTTCTGATTCTGCGCGCGCATGGAAAAGACGATTACAACAAGTACGTGAATAAATTGTGCCAGATGAACTCCGTGGCTACGCTGATCATTCCGAACCGCAAAGCGGCGGAGGATCCGAAAGTAGCGAAAATCATCAGGCTGGCCACGGCGATTTTTATTGCCGGCGGCGACCAGTCCCGCTACGTCAATTTCTGGAAGGGCACTCCGGTGGAAGATGCCGTCAATAACCACGTGATCACTGGCAAACCCATCGGAGGAAGCAGCGCCGGGTTGGCGGTGCTGGGGCAGTTCGTTTACGGCTCTCTAGACGACAAGCCGAACGATGCCGATCTTACGTCGCGCGAGGTTCTGGACGATCCCTACAGCAAGCGGGTGACCCTGGTGCGCGATTTTCTAAGAGTTCCGGGACTCGAGAATATTCTCACCGACAGTCATTTCGCCAAGCGCGATCGCATGGGCCGAAGCCTGGGATTTCTGGCGCGCATCGCGGCGGATGGCTGGTCGAAGGCGCCACGCGAAATTGCCATCGACGAGAAATCGGCGTTGCTGGTGGAAGTGGACGGGCGCGCCAAAGTAGTAGGCACAGGCCTGGGTGCTTATTTTATGCAGCTAACGGACGCGCCGGAAGTGTGCAAGTCCGGCCAGCCCCTGACTCTGCGCAACGTGGCCGTTTACCACACGCCCACCGGATCTGCGTTCGACATACGGGGATGGAATGGCGACGGCGGCGAGGCGTACTCAATCTCGGTGGAGTCCGGACAGATTCATACCAGCCGGACCGGGAATTCGGTGTACTGAAAGGGTATTTCGACCTCTTTCCCGAGCACCGACCGCTGTTTTCCACAGGAAACTCCGCCACTGGCGCGGAGTGCAAGAAAAATCTAAGCGAATGAATAGCGAAGGAATCCAGAGCGTAAACCCAACATCTTGTGGTCTTATTCTTGGTTAACCACAAGTCCTCGTATTTTGCCGGATCGGTACTTTCGTCATCGTCCTACCTTCAAGTTTGTTCTTGACAATCAACGACTTACGGGTAAGATGTGGTACAAAGTGGTACGAAGTGGTCAAGGCAGTGTAGGTCGTGGGAAGGGAAGCTGAAAAAGAGGAGCCGGTGGGAAACCGACCCAGAAGCACGACAAACAACCCGAACCGACCGAGTTTGACCCGGATTTGTGCCGTTTTTGCCTCCCTCGTTGCAGTCGCAGTCAAAGAAAAAGAACATGTTTCGCGGCAATCACCCAACTCGCGTCGACGAAAAGGGACGGCTCAAGATCCCGGCCGAGTTCAAGCGGGTGATCGACGAGAAGTACGGACAGCAATACTACATCACAAGTCTGGATGGGAAGGTTGCTCAAGTGTATCCCTTCGAGGAATGGGAGCGGATCGAGCAGAAGCTGGCGGGGCTCTCCACTTTCAATCCGACGAAGAAAAAGTTTCTGGACCGGGTGAACTACTACGGGCAGGTGGTGGAAATGGATGGGCAGGGGCGGCTGCTGATACCGCAACTGCTGCGCGAAGCGGCGCAGATCAAAGGCGAGGTTGCGGTTACCGGCAACTTGACGCATTTGATCGTGCGCAACCTGGATGCGTACCGCAGGCAGGTCGAGGAAGAAAAGTTCACGCCGGACGATGAGAAGACGCTCGACGAATTGGGCATCTAGTGGGCGGGGATTCAACAGACACCCCTCAGGGGGTTGGGCATGGTGGTGGAAGGGAAGCCAGCCATGTTCCGGTTCTTTTAAAAGAAGCGATCGACTTTTTGAACGTGCGGCGTGGCGGGACCTATATCGACGCCACGGTGGGCCTGGGCGGGCACAGTTACGAAATCGCAAAACGCCTCGGCGCACCGGGACATTTGATTGGCCTCGATAAAGATCCTGCGGCGTTGGAGATTGCGAAAACCGTCCTTGGTCGTTCGTCGTCGGTCGTTGGCCAAGACCGTAGCGCCGGCGTCTCGCCGGCAACCGGCGGCTGGCCGAAGATCACGTTGCTGCATCGTTCGTTCGCCGAATTGGCGAATGACCAACGACCAACGACCAACGACGCAGTTGACGGCATACTCGCAGACATCGGACTCAGCAGCCTGCAGCTTTCCGATGCCGCGCGCGGATTTAGTTTTCAGGCGGATGGACCGCTCGACATGCGGATGGACCCGCGGTCGGAGCGTACCGCCGAACAAGTGGTAAACCACCTCGACGAGCGCGAGCTGGCCGATGTGATTTACGAATTCGGAGAGGAAAGGAGGTCGCGGAGAATCGCCAGAGCCATTGTCCGGTCGCGGCCGATACGATCTACCGCCCATCTTGCGGACGTCATATCAGCCGCGGCCCGGCCAATGAATTCCGAACAAAGGCGAATTCATCCAGCGACCCGGACTTTTCAGGCTCTCCGAATCTTCGTAAACCGCGAACTGGACGATCTGCGGGCGCTGCTCGAAGCGGCGCCCCGGATTCTGAAGCCAGGAGGACGCGTGGTGGTGATCAGTTTTCACTCGCTGGAAGATCGCATCGTAAAGGATGCCTTCCGCGCAGGCGGAATTAAGGACAAGTACTTCCGGGTGCTGACCAAGAAGCCGGTGACGGCATCGGAAGAAGAAAGCGATCGCAATCCGCGGGCACGCAGCGCGAAGTTGCGTGCGGCGGAAAGAGTTTAGATTCCGGAAAACCTGCCGGAGTCCCCGGCATAGCTGTAATGGCGTGCCGGGTCATTCAGGCTCTGTAGCGCCGGCATCTTGCCGGCTGTCGCGAGGGCGTCCCGCCCTCGCAGGAGGCGGCGAGGATGCCGCCGAGACGGCGGCGCTACAAAAGGGTTCCGTGGTAGGAATCCAATTCTGAGGTTGGGAAATGTACACGGGAACGCTGATTAAGGATCTGACGGCGGCGGTGGAGCGGGCGGAACGAAGCGCGCAACAGAAGCGTCTGGACGAAGAAATGGAACTGCGGCGGCTGTTCGAATTGCAGACTCCGCAGACGCAAAGAGAAAGAGAACGAGAACGGGTTTGGGCGGGGGCGGCATAATGGCGGCAGCAGCGGTAATTCGGAGTGCGATCCCGGCGGCACGGCGGAATACCTTTTTTACCGGCACGCCGGAAATCTATTTCGCCAAGGCGATCGACAATTCGCGGCTGGTGAAAGTGGAACATCCCGGGCGCAATCGCGAGATGAAACAGTTCGGCACGGCGCTGGCTTTTCTGTTTCTACTGGTGTTCACCTATGTCTGGCAGCACTTCCGGGCGATTGAATATGGTTATCAGATCGAGTCGGCAAAGCGCGAGCTCGGCAACCTGACGGAGATGAACCGGGCGCTCCGGCTGGAGGATGCCAGCTTGCGCGATCCGGAAAGAATCGACGTGATGGCGCGCCGCATGGGCTTGGTGCCGCTGGAACCGGGGCAGGTGATCCGCATGGACAGTGCGTCCGCGGATTCGAATGCGCCGGTGATGGCGAGCGCGGTTCCAGCGACGGTGCTGGCGGGGCAGTAAGGACTGCAGTAGCCGAGCTTCGCTCGGCGGACGGGCGAGTCGCCCGTCTCCACACGAACTTATTTGGCGGTCCGCCTTGCGGTGGGCCGCCAGGTTTGTCCAGGAACCAGCACTCAGCAGTCAGGACTCAGCATTTAGCTAGTAGGGCTTAATGAAAGTCTACAAAACCGGAATGGCTGAATGCTAAGTGCTGAGTGCTGAATGCAGCCTTCCCATGGCAACGAACTCGAACCTCGGCAAGAACTCCCGCCTCTACCTGCTGAGCGCGATGCTCCTATTCTGGTGTCTGGCCATCTGCGGGCGGCTGGTTTACTTGCAGATTTTCCGCTACGGCAGCTTTGTGAAGCAGGCTGAGCACCAGCAGCAGCGCCAGATTCCCCTTTCCCCCAAGCGCGGAGTGATCTACGACCGCGCCGGACATGAGCTGGCAATGTCCGTGCTCGTGGACTCCGCTTTCGCCGTGCCCACCGAGGTAAAAGACCTGCCCACGGCGGTTTCGCTGATCACCCGCATCACTGGAGAAGATCACAACGTGGTGCTCGCCGACTGCCGCAATCACAAGACTTTTTGCTGGGTTGCGCGCAAGGCCGATGACGAAACCATCGAGCGCATCAAGTCGCTGAACCTGCAGGGCATCCATTTTCAAAAAGAACCGAAGCGCTTTTATCCGGCGCGGGACCTGGCGGCCCAGGTGGTGGGAACTGTCGGCATGGAGGACAGCGGACAGAGCGGCATCGAGCACGCGTTCGACGATGAACTGCGCGGCCGCGCGGGAAAAATGTTCATCTCGGTGGATGCGCGCCGGCAGTGGTTTTCCGACGTGGAGAAACAGCCGGAACCGGGCGAGAATCTGGTTCTGACTATCGACAAGAATATTCAGTACATCGCCGAGAAGGAACTGGAGCAGGCGATTCAGGACACGCAGGCGATCGCGGGCACCGTGATTGTGGAGAATCCGCACACCGGCGAAATTCTGGCGCTGGCCAACCGGCCCACGTTCAATCCGAATCTGCGCAAGCAGATCACGCCCGCTGCGCTGACCAACCGCGCAGTGAGCTATGTGTACGAGCCGGGGTCGACCTTCAAGCTGGTGACGATTTCGGCCGCGCTGGAAGAGAAGCTCACCAATCCCGATGAAGTGTTCGACTGCCAGATGGGGTCGATCGTCTACAACGGCATGCGCATTCGCGACTCGAAGCCGCACGGCTTGTTGCCGGTGTGGGGCGTGCTGGCGGAGTCAAGCGATGTGGGCGCGATCAAGATTGCACTGCGGCTGGGCGAAGACCGGTTCTACAAATACATTCGCGCGTTTGGATTCGGACAGCAGACCGGAATCGAACTGCCGGGCGAAACCCGCGGCCTGACCAAGCCGGTGAGCCGCTGGTCGAAGGTTTCGATTGCGGCCATTTCCATGGGGCAGGAGATTGGGATTTCGCCGCTTCAGTTGGCTGGGCTGGTCTCCACGTTCGCCAACGACGGCGTGTGGGTGGTGCCGCGCATTGTCGCGGGAAAAGTTGAGCCGCAAGGCACGCCGCAAGCCGTGGCTTTTCATCCGGCAGCGTCGCGCCGCGTGATTTCCAGTTACACCGCGGCTGAGATGCGCTCCATGATGCAGAAAGTGGTGCTCGAGGGCACGGGCCGCAAGGCGATTCTGGAAGGTTATACGTCGGCGGGGAAGACTGGCACAGGGCAGAAGGTCGACCCAGCGACCGGCGCGTATTCGAAGACGAAGTATGTCGCGTCGTTCGCGGGATTCACGCCGCTGAACAATCCGCAGATTGTGGTGGCGGTGATCCTGGATTCGGCGGTGGGCCTGCACCAGGGCGGGCAAGTGTCGGCGCCGGTATTTCGCCGCGTGGCGCAGCAGGTGCTGGAGTATCTGCACACGCCGCACGATCTGCCGCTCGCGCCCCGGCATCAGTTGCTGTTGGCGCAGACGCGCATGAAGGACAAAGATCTGGAAGAGGGCACGCCGGACCATCCTGGTGAACCGCTGGAAACAGCGGAGGTGGATGGGGATTCATCGGAGCCAGCAGCGGGTCATCCGAGTGTGGCGCGGGCGCCCACGCCCGCGACTGCTGGTGCCGACGGAAACGTGGTCCAGGCGGCGATGCGGCAGAGCGAGCCAGTGGCGGCCGCTGCAAGCCAGCCCCAGCAAGCTAAGAGTCCGAGCGCGGTCGCTGCCGCTGCAGGTCAAGCGCGACCGCCCACGACTGGAACCGTAGTGTTGGACGTTGAGCAAGGTGGAATCGAAGTGCCGTCATTTGTCGGGAAGACGGTGCGGGGGGCGGTGGAAGCTGCCCAAGATGCCGGCCTCGAATTGGAGGCCGTGGGCAGCGGCGTGGCGCGGCAGCAGTCTCCGCCAGCCGGGACGCACGTGGCCGCGGGCGCGCATGTTACGGTGCAGTTCGGACGATAGAAATCCCAAGCACAAAAACGCACCCGGACCACAGTCGGGATCCCTGATGATTTACCCTGTGGCCTCCGTGTCCTCTGTGGTTCAGGTCCCTCCCGTTTGACCCGCCGAAAAACCGCGTGATACGGTAATCAGTCACACCATCTCGGCAGACCAGCCACTGCTCGCCGATTGAGGTTTGGATTTTGTCTTCGGTTGAGGCCACTCCCGCCGTCCGCAAGACCGCGTTGAACGCCGTCCATCGCCAGATGGGGGCGAAAATGGTTGACTTCAATGGCTGGGATATGCCGGTGGAATATCCCGTGTCGATCGGCTGCGGCATCATCAACGAGCACATGGCGGTGCGCACCGGCGTGGGCATTTTCGACGTCAGCCACATGGGCGATATTCGTCTGGCCGGTCCGCAGGCGCTGGCCGCGGTGCAGCATATTTCCATGAATGACGCTTCGCGGCTGGCGGTCGGCCAGGCGCAGTATTCGGCTTTGCTCTATCCGCAGGGGACGTTTGTGGACGATGTGATCGTCCATCGCCTCGGCGAGGACGAATACCTTCTCGTGATCAACGCGGGCACGCGGGAGAAAGATTTCAACTGGGTGCGCGACAACACGCGGCAGTTTGATTGCGCAGTGGACAATCTATCGGACGACTTCACGCAGATCGCGATCCAGGGTCCTAAGGGCGTGAACGTGCTGCAGAAGCTGACGGACGCGGATTTGAGTGCGGTAAAGTTTTACTGGCTCACGCGCGGAACGGTCTGCGGGCTGAAGAATATTCTGATTGCGCGCACTGGATACACGGCGGACGATGGGTTCGAGATTTACGTGCCTGCGGATGAGGTCACCAGCGCGCGCGTTTGGAATGAGATTCTGAGCGCGGGCAAACAATTTGGTCTTGTCCCATGCGGTTTGGGCGCGCGTAACACTTTGCGCCTCGAGGGCAAACTGCCGCTCTACGGACACGAGATTTCCGATACGATAAATGTTTGGGAAGCTGGCCTGGATCGCTTCTGCAAGATGGAGAAGCCGGAGTTCGTCGGCCGCGCCGCGCTGGGGACGGCGAAAGCTGAAGGTGTGAAGCGCACGCTGCTTGGCTTGGAGATGACCGAGCGTGGCATCGCACGCGATGGGTACAAAGTGCTGGACGGCGGTGGGCGCGAGATTGGATACGTTACCAGCGGATCGCCCGCACCTTTTCTGAAGAAGAACATCGCGCTGGCGTATGTGCCGCCGGAGTTCGCGACGGTAGGCACGGCAGTGAAGGTGGAAATTCGCGGGCAGGGCGTGGGAGCTCAAGTTGTGCCGACGCCGTTTTACAAGCGGCCGAAGAAGAATTTGTAGCGCCGCCGTCTTGGCGGCTGTCGCGGCGGCGTCCTCGCCGCCACGTCGGAGGGCGAGACGCCCTCGGGACAGCCGGCAGGATGCCGGCGCTACGAAAAAACCAGGAGCTGAGAAAGCCACCATGTCCTATCCATCAGATCGCAAATATACGAAAGAGCACGAATGGATTCAGGCGAGCGGGACGACTGCCACCGTCGGCATCACCGACCATGCCCAGGAATCCTTGGGCGACATTGTGTTCGTCGAACTGCCCAAGGTCGGTGCGGAGCTGGCGGCGGGCAAGACTTTTGGCACCGTCGAATCGGTGAAGGCGGTGTCCGACCTGTTTGCTCCCGCCTCGGGCACTGTGATCGAAGTCAACGGCGACCTGGCTACCTCGCCCGAGAAGGTAAATAAAGACCCGCACGGCTCGTGGATGATGAAGATGACGCTGAAGAATCCGGGCGAACTGGATGCGTTGCTCTCCGCCGCGGACTACGAGAAGTTCGTGGCGGAAGAAGCGGGACACTGAAAATCATGTGATTCTGGACACGGTGCGAGCCAGCGGACGACCGTCATAATCCAACTGGCCTCGAGTTACATCGAAAGAACTTCCTATGCGCTACCTACCAAAATCTCCCGCCGACCGCGAAGCCATGCTGAAGGCGATTGGCCTGCGCTCGGTCAACGAATTGTTTGCGCCGATTCCCGCGGAATATCGGCTGAGCCGCGACTTGAAAATTCCGCGTCAAATGGCGGAGTCGGAAATCGTAGACTACTTCCGCCAACGCTCGCGGGAAAACGGCGAAGGCTACACCAGCTTCTTGGGCGCAGGCGCTTACTCCCATTACCGGCCGGTCATTATCGATTCGCTGATTTCGCGGGGCGAGTTTCTCACTGCCTATACGCCGTATCAAGCGGAGATTTCTCAGGGCACTCTGCAATCGATTTTCGAATTTCAAACCATGATCTGCGAACTCACGGGCATGGAGGTGGCCAACGCTTCCATGTATGACGGCTCCACCGCCGCGGCTGAGGCGGTGATGATGGCGGTTCGGCTCACGGGCCGGCGGTCGGTGGTGGTGGCGCGAAGCCTGCATCCGGAGTATCGCGAAGTGCTCGCCACCTACGCGACGCATCAGGGAATGCCGCTGTCGGTGGCAGGTTTCGGCGAAAATGGGCGGCTGAATCTCGCGGAATTGGAGAAGTCGATCACGCCGGAGACGGCCTGCGTGCTGATTCAATCGCCAAACTTCTTTGGCACAATTGAAGACGTGCCGGCAATTGCCGGGATCGCGCACAAACACGGCGCAATGCTGTTGGTTTCGATTGCCGAAGCGGTGTCGCTAGGAATCGTGGAGCCGCCGCGCCAAGCGGACGTCATTGCCATGGAAGCGCAATCGTTCGGCGTGCCGCTAGGGTTTGGCGGTCCCTTCTGCGGCGTGATTGCTACGCGCGAAAAATATGTACGGCAGATGCCGGGGCGATTGGTGGGGCAGACCGTCGACAAACAGGGCCGGCGCGGATTCGTACTCACGCTGGCCACGCGCGAGCAGCACATCCGGCGCGAGAAGGCGACCTCGAACATTTGCACCAACCAGGCGCTGGTTGCGCTCATGGTCAACATTTTCATGACGGTGTACGGCAAGGTCGGGCTGAGAGAGTTGGCCAGGCAAAACCTGGCGAAGACGGCCTACGCGGCCGGACAATTCTCGAAGCACGGCAAGTTGCTGTTTGCCGGCGCTCCGCGCTTCAACGAGTTTGTGGTGGCGACCAGCGAAGATCCCTATGCCATCAATAGCCGGTTGCTGGGGCACAAGGTGATCGGTGGGCTGCCGTTGAAAAAGTTTTATCCGGAGTTGGGAAACGCGGCTCTGTGGTGCTGTACGGAACTGACTGCGCGGAGCGCAATCGATACGGCGGCGGGACTGGTCGCGGAAAGCGAACGCTCGGTGCCTTCCGCCAAAAAAGAAGAAGCCGATGTCGAGGAGGTGACGCGATGAAGTACGAGACTCGTAAAGCTACGCGCCACGTCAATCAGAACGAAGGCCTGATCTTCGAGAAGTCGTCGGCAGGGAAAGCCGCGTGGAAGCTGCCGCCGCTCGACGTGCCGGAAGTGGATGCCTCCGCGCTGCTCGGGGCCACTGCCAGAACGGACCTGGGAAACATGCCCGAGGTCAGCGAAATTGAAATCATCCGCCACTTCACGCGGCTTTCAACCTGGAATTACGCCATCGATCTCGGCATGTATCCGCTGGGCTCGTGCACCATGAAGTACAACCCGCGGGTGAACGAAGCGGTGGCGCGGGTGGAAGGAATCGCGAACGGGCATCCCTACCAGCCGGAGAAGATCTCGCAAGGCGCGCTGCAGATTCTGAAGACGCTGAGCGAGTGCCTGATCGAAATCACGGGCATGGATGCGATCACGCTGCAGCCCGCGGCCGGCGCGCACGGTGAGATGACTGGACTGCTGATGGTGCGCGCGTATCACCAGGCGCAGGGGCATCCGCGAAAGAAAGTTCTGATTCCAGACTCGGCGCACGGAACGAATCCGGCGACAGCGGCGATGGTGAACTATGCAGTCGAAAATTTGAAGTCGGATTCGCGCGGTATGGTGGATATCGCGGCGCTGGAAGCGCAGATGAACGAAGACGTTGCCGCGCTGATGCTCACCAATCCCAACACGCTGGGAGTCTTCGAGCAGGATATCGCGAAGATCGCGGCAATTCTGCACGCCAAGGGCGGCCTGCTCTACATGGACGGTGCGAACATGAACGCGCTGGTCGGCAAAGTGCGGCCGGGAGATTTCGGCGTCGATGTGATGCACCTGAACCTGCACAAAACGTTCTCCACGCCGCACGGCGGTGGCGGCCCAGGGTCTGGGCCTGTTGCGATCAAGGGAAAAATCGAGCCATTTTTGCCAACGCCGGTGTTGGTGACCAAATCTGACGGCACGCTTGGCTTTGACTACAGCCGTCCGCAGTCGGTGGGGCGGGTGCGCGCGTTTTACGGCAATTTCGGAATGTTCGTGCGCGCGCTGGCTTATATCCAGGCGAATGGGCCGGATGGTCTGCGGCAGACCACGGAAGACGCGGTGCTGAATGCCAACTACATTCGTAAAGGTCTGGAGGGCGCGTACGATCTGCCGTATTCCACGCCGACCATGCACGAGGTCGTTTTCAGCGACAAACTGCAGGCGAAAAAAGGCGTGCGCACCATGGACATCGCCAAGCGGCTCATCGACTACGGTTTCCATCCTTATACGACTGCGTTTCCGCTGATTGTGCCAGGAGCGCTGATGATCGAGCCGACCGAGAGCGAGTCGAAGGAAGAGATGGATCTTTTTATCGAGGCCATGAAGTCGATTGCGGAAGAAGTGGAAGAGGATCCGCAGACAGTCCTCGATGCACCGCATTCCACGCGGGTTTCGCGGTTGGACGAAACGGCGGCCGCCAGGAAGCCGGTCCTGCGTTGGAAACCGGCGGTGTAATTGCCGATTCTTGATTGAAACCGCGCTAGAAACCCTAAACTAGAAACCGGAAACTAAATCCGCTAGGCCTTCTTTCGCGAAACGATCACCCACACCGTCCCACGGCCGTCGCAGTAGCGGCAGCGTTCCTCACCCATTAACTTTCCCGTTCCGTGGCACTCCAGGCAGTTGGCCACAATGTGCAGTTCCTGCAGCGAACTCTCCGGCAGCTTGGCCGGATCCTTGAACGTTTCGGCGTGATGATAGTCGCGCAGCCAGAAGACCAGCTTGCCTTCCAGGTTCTCGCGGTCTTTGGTGCTGAGTTGTGCGCAGCGCTGCGGCCACCATTCGTGGATGCAGCCGTAGCACACCAGTTCGCCCGCATCGAACAGATTGCCGGGCTCGGTGCGCCGATAAAACTTCTTGCACCACGAACATGGACTGACGCCCAGCAAGCCGAAGGCATCTTTCAGTCGTTCGATCTCCAGTGCTTGCCGCGCCACAATCTCTTCCACGCGTTCGTCGGATTCGTCAGGCATGGTTGGTTTTGGCAGCAAACGTGTACGGTTCAGGATATACCGATCGCGTCCCGAGGTTTTGAGTTTGGAATCGCGCAGTCAGATGGACGAGCGCGAGCGTCCCTTCTGGAAAGCAGAAACCAGAAACCGAAAACTGAGAACTGAGGACCGAGAACCGAGAACTGAGGACCGAGAACTGAGAACTGAGAACTGAGAACTGAGAACTGCTCCTTAATCCACGTGCTCGCCCTCTTCAAAGTTTCCCTCAGCTGCGGGGAGCATATCCCGTTCGCCGGCAATCCACACATACAACGTTGGCAATAGAAAGATGCTCATCACCAGGTCCGCAATCAGTCCACCGACAATAACGATGGCAAACGGACGCTGGGAATCAGAACCAATCGCATGCGAGAGAGCGGCCGGAAGCAGTCCGAGAGTTGCCACCAGCATAGTCATCATGATGGGCCGAAGTCTCAACACGGCCCCCTCCACCGCGGCATCCTCGATGGTATAGCGCCGTGCTCGAAGCTGGTTGATGTATTCGAGCATGATGACTCCGGTCTGCACGGACACGCCGAACAGCGCGAGGAAGCCTACGCCAGAGGAGACGCTGAAATTTGTGCCGGTGACCAAAAGGGCCAATAGGCCGCCAAAGCGAGCCATGGCTACGTTAGCCAGGATCAGCGACGCCCATTTGAATGATTTGAACATGGTGTAAAGGATGATGAAAATGATGAGGATCGTGATCGGGAGTACGATGAGCAGACGCTCATCCGCGCGCTTCTGGCTCTCGTATTCCCCTGCCCAATCGATGTGATAGCCGGGCGGCAGCTTGACCTGTTCGTTGACCTTCTTCATCGCCTCTTCCACTGCACCGCCCAGGTCGCGGCCGCGCACGCTGTACTTGATGGCAACATAACGCTGATTGCCTTCGCGATAGATTTCGGAACCGCCGTCGGCTTCGCTAATCTTGCAGAGTTGTGCCAGCGATACGCGCTCTCCAGAGGGCGATAGGAGACGAATGTTCCTGATCGCTTCCTGTGTACTCCGGTATTGCGGTAAGTAGCGCAGCGTAAGGTCGTAGCGCGCCTCGTCCTTCAAGACTTGGGTGAGCGCGTTCCCTCCCACCGCCGTCTGCACCGCATCCTGCACGTCCGCGACGTTGATCTGGTAACGGGCCGCCGCATCGCGGTCCACCGTCACGTTCAGATTGGGCTGGCCCAGCACATGAAAGACTCCCAGGTCTTCGACTCCCTTAACCGTTCCCATGATGCCGGCAACCTCGGCGCTTTTTTCTTCCAGTGTCTTCAAGGCATCGCCGTAGACCTTGATGGCCAACTCGCCTTTTACTCCACTGACCGCCTCTTCCATGTTGTCTTCGATGGGCTGAGAAAAGCCCCAGACCACGCCAGGAATCTTGTTGTTGAGTTCGCGATTCATGGCGGCGATCACTTCGTCTTTGTTCTCATGAAAAACCGGCCGCCATTCTTCTTTCGGCTTGAGATCGACGAAGTACTCGGTATTGAAAAAGCTGGTTGTATCCGTGCCGTCATCCGGACGGCCGGTTTGACTGGTGCATTGCGGGACCTCGGGGAAAGAGCAAAGAATGATCCGCGCCTGATTCGACACCCGGATCCCCTCGTCCGGCCCGGCGCTGGGCGCAAGCGTGCCCCGTACCCAAAGCGCGCCTTCATCCAGGTGGGGCAGGAATTCGGAACCGATAACCCCGCTGAACGCGAGGTAAAGCGTAAACAAGAACCCCACCACGCCCACACACAATACCAGCACACGCCGGCGAATGGCCCACCGAACCGCTCTTCGGTAGTGCTTGACCGAAAACTCCATCGCTGGATTGCGCCATTCCTTCGCTCCCTTCGCAAAGGCGAAGCTTGCCAGTACGGGCGCGATCAGAATCGAGAACAGCAAAGCCCCGAGCAGCGCGAAGGCCACGGTCCAGGCCATGGGGTGAAAGAGCCGGCCTTCGACGCGTTGCAGCGTAAAGATCGGCAAGTAAGCGGTGATGATGATGGCAATCGCATAGAACACCGGACGCTGCACTTCGTGCGAGGCCTCGCTGATTCGCTCGTTCGGCGTCTTGACCCCATTCTTCTGCCCCAGGTGGCGCACAATGTTTTCGATCATCACCACCGCACCATCCACCACCATGCCAAAATCCAGCGCGCCCAAAGACAAGAGATTCGCGGGAATCTGCCGCAAGTCCAGACAAATCGACGCGAACAGCAGCGAAAACGGAATCGTCGCCGCCACAATCAGAGCGCCCCGCACATTGCCGAGAAATAGAATCAGGATGATCGAGACCAGGATCATTCCTTCGGTCAGGTTGTGCAGCACCGTGTGGCTGGTGAAATGGACCAGATCGCTGCGGTCGATGAACGGGACGACCTTTACCCCAGGAGGCAAAATATGGTTGTTCAGCTCCTCCACTTTCTTGTGGATGCCTTGCAGCGCCGTATCTGCCGCCGCGCCTTTTCGCAGCAGCACGATGCCTGACACCACATCATCGTTATCGATGATCTTTCCGTCCTCGCGGTGGATTGCACCCCCGGGACCGTAGGGACAAGCACTGCAAGCCCGCGCAAATTGGCCGAGGCGGATCTTCGGACCCTGCGACACCACCGCAATGTCCTTCACCCGCAACGGCGTGCCATTCTTGGTCATGACGACCGTCTGTTCAATGTCGTGCACGCGGTCGACCAATCCCACCGAGCGTACGTTGATCTGCTGCAGGCCTTCCTGGATGAAGCTGCCGCCCGCATTCACGTTGTTGTTGGTGAGTTGCTGCTCCACCTGGGCCAGGCTCAATCCATAAGCCACCAGTTTGTTGGGGTCCAGGCGAACCTGGTATTCGCGCGTGGGTCCGCCGAAGCTGGCCACGTCGACAATATCCGGCACCGCTTTGAAATTCTTTTCGATGACCCAGTCTTCGATGGACTTCAGTTCCATCGCGTCGTATGCCGGATTGGTGCTGTGCAGCGTGAAGAAATAAATCTGGCCGACCGGGCTCCAGTCCGTGCCCATTTGCGGCACAACATTCGGTGGCAGCGTAACCTGGGCCAGCCGTTCCAGCACTCGCTCCCGGTTCCAGTCGTTGTCTGATTCGTCGTCGAAGATCAGCTTCAGGTCAGAGAGTCCGAAGAGCGAGAACGAACGCAGATGTACCACATGCGGGATGCCGTTCATCACGACCTCGAGCGGAATCGTGACCTGCTGTTCGATTTGCTCGGCCGAAATCCCCGGCCATTGCGTAATGATCTCGACGTAGTTGTCGGCTACGTCGGGATAGGCCTCAATGGGCAGGCGCTTGAACGAGACGATACCTCCGGCAAACAGGATCAGAGCCAGAGCCAGAACCATCAGCCGGTTGTTCAGCGCGAAATCGACGACGCGGCGAATCATCTATCTTTTCACCTTTAACTGCGCCACCTTATTGCTCCACCGTGTTTTGCAGTGCCAACGCGTTGGAGACCACTCGATCTCCCGGCTTTATCCCCGAAACAACTTCTTGCATGTTGCCAGGAAGCATGTTTCCCGTAACCACTTCCAGACGCTTGAAGTGTCCCGCGCCCAGCGGCCCATACACCCATTCGCGATCATGCAAGTGAAGAATGGCAGTCGAGGGGATGGACGCTCTTGTCTCCGCCTGCTTTCCATAAAAAGTCGCAGTCACAAACATTCCCACCCGCATCATCCCGGGATTCGGCACTTCCAGCCGAACCTTCGCGGTGCGAATATTGGGATCGAGCACGGGCAGGATGTTGTCGATCCGCCCCTTGAATACCTGGTTGGGATGCGCGCTCAAATGAATATCGGCGAACTCGCCGACGTGCACGGCATCGAGATCGTTCTCGTAAACGTCGCAGATGATCCAGACATAGGAAAGATCGGAGATGGTGAAAGGATTCGGCGAACCCAATCCTTGCACGCCGGACGCATTGGTTACCTGCTGGTCGGTGATCACCCCCGAGATCGGCGCGGTGATATCGACAATCCCCGAAGGATGATCTTTGTCGATGCCGAGAAGCCGCAGTTGTTCGGTTGCGGCGGTTAGGTCAGCTTTGGCATCGTCTTCTGTGTCTTCGGCTTGTTCGAGCGCGCTCTTGGCGACCGCACCCTTGTCGAAAAGAGTTTGCGCACGCTCCAGTTGTACACGCGCCAGCCGCTCGTCATTCACGGCCTTCAAGTACGTCTGGTAAGCCCCGGAAACATCGTTGCTCTGTACGCGCAACAGCAACTGGCCCTTGCTTACGACATCGCCGAGCCGCGCCTTTATCTCCACAACTCGACCAGCGGCCAGCGAGATCACTGGCACGGCGCGGTTAATATCGGGCTGTACCACGCCCGTCACATTGAGGGCCGGCGCCGCCTTATACTCGGCCGCCGTCGCCAGGGGAAATTGCTCGGGATTCTTCACCTCGAAATTGTTCGCGTCCAGATCGGGCAGCACGCTGGCCGGAGGCGGAGCCTCGGCCTTCGGATCCGCCTTGCCTTCGTTGCATCCGGCGAGCAGGAAAGCCAGAATCAAACAAAAGCCAGTTCCAGCTAAATATGTGAAACCTCGGTTTTTCATTGCATAACCTCTTTGCCCACGGCTAGATTCAACTGCGCCGCCGCCGTCAAATACGAACCCACCAGGTTTACGTAGTTCAACTGCACGCTGCGGTAGTCGCTCTCCGCGTTCAAGAAATCCAGAAGCGACGCCCCGCCGTGCTGATAAGAAAACAAAATCGTGTCCCGCACCCGCACCGCCTGCGCCAGATATTTCTGCTTGTAAGGCCGCAGCAGAATCACATTGCTGTTCAGCGTGGCGTAGGCGGAATCCACATCGCTGAACACCTGCGCCTTCGCCGCATCCCGCAGCCTTTCGTTGCGCGTGATGTCGATCTTCGTGCGCAGTTTCTCTCCCTGGTTGCGGTCAAAAATCCGCAGCGGAAAACTCACATCGACGCCGATGTACGCGTCAATCGGCGGATTCCTGCCCACATCGAAGCTGAACGTCGGATCCGTCGATCCGTTCGCTTCCGCCAGCTTGTAGTTCATCTGCGCCATTTCCACCGACTGCACCGCCGCTTTTAAATCCGGACGCGTATCCAGCGCCATTTGCCGGTAAGCATCCAAAGCCTCAACCTGATCGCTGAAGTCGAAGACTCCCACCACGTCGAACTGCTCTACCGGCGTGCGATCGTTCAACAGCGTGAGCATTTGAATCTTCGCCGTCCGCAGATTTACCTCCGCCGACTGCAGATCCGACTCATACTGCACCCGCTGCAGTTCCAGCCGGTCCAGGTCGATCTGCGCAATGTCCCCCGCGTCGAACCGGTCGCGGCTGATCTTCAGCACGTGGTCGTAGTACTCCAGGTTGTCCTTCGCCACCTGCAGCACAGCCTTGGCCTGCAGCGTCTGCACAAACGCTCCCCGCAAACTGAACAGAAGATTTCTCTCCAGGTCCTGCTGCTGCGAAACGCCGACCGCCGTAGCCATCTTTGCGCTCTCCGTGCGCAACTCCCGCTTGTGCGCCCGCTCGTGCAGATAACTCACCGTGGCCGAGGGCAGCCAGTAGGCAAACGGCCCATGCGCCGGCCCGCCCGGAAACGGATCGATCTGGTCCGCCAGCAGCGCCAACTGCGGATTCGGCCGCAGATGCGCCGTAATCTCCTCGGCCTGCAACTCGCTGATGTTCAGCTTTCCCGCCAGCAGCGTGGGATTGTTCAGCTCCAGCCGGTCTTTCACCTGCTCCCAGGTCCAAACTTGGGAAGTCCTGGCCTGCGGCGGCGACTGCGCCGGCGACTGAGCCGTCTGCGGCGCTATCTGCGCCACGGCCAGGCCCGCGGCAGCGCCCAGCACAACCAGCGCGCCACAACGCCGAGAAATTCTTCGCATCAATAACTCCAACTCCACAAGTATTCGCTCCAACCGATACCTCCGGATCTTCGGAGGCACAGCTAGTTACATCTCCGCGCACCAGCGCCACCCGCGCGCGTGCGCTTGTAAAAGTATCGGCGCTTCCCCGTAAGCATTCCCTACAGACGAGGAGCCTTCGCCGCGGATTTATTGCTGCATCCGATCAGCGATGGCGCACGATCATTGAATAGATCACTTAATAACGATCATTGAATCAGGACGATTCGGCGAACTACCCGAGGAGGGAACTGGGAGGTGCGCGGCCTGCATGCAAGTCGCAAGGGCGCGCCAGCGGCGCCAAACGTGCAATCGAAACCTCCAGCAGCCCGGCTTCCGGCGCGGATATCCACACCGCACTGGCTACCAAAGCCGGAGGCCCTTGCATCCGGTTTACCCAGGCCGAGTGTTTCTCGCTGCCGGCCAGCCGCACGGCGCGCTTGTTGGTGGCCGATTCTTCCATCTCGGCGCGCATGGCGTGCAGGTCGTCGGTAGCCGAGATCACCGGAAACAGCAGCACCAGCGCGCATGCCAGGGCCAACAAGCATTGCAGCGCACTCACCCGGCGCTCCCGCCGCGCTCCCGCGCACCGCCGCCACAGCCAATAACCCGGCAGCGCCAGCAGGATCCACACGAGATTCAGCAGCAGTTCCATGCACAAATAACCAGACTACACGGCCATCCCAACTAGTTTTTCAGAAACCTCAAATTCAAGTCAACATAACCACCGTACCAGAAACCAGAAGTGGTCAGTGACCAGTGGTTAGTGATCAGCACAACCCGGGTTCCACTGCCCACCACTGACCATTGCCCTAAGGTCCCGGCACCACCTGCAGCGGCCCCGGAGTCTGCATCCGCTCCGTATAGATTGTGTTCCGCCTCGCCACTTCGCCGTTCACGTTGACATACACCACATAAGCCCCGTGCGGCAGCGTCTCGCCAAACGGCAACGCCATGGCCACCGTACCCTTCTTCAGGGCAAAGTGCTGATACCCAATCTCCGTGGCCCGCCCATTTTCCGCCACCGCCTTCACATCGAACGTCAGATCGATATCGTCCGCCGTCGTGTTCGAAACTTCTACACTGCCTTCGATGCGGCTCACGTTCACGTGCGCCGGAACCTTCCATGCCAGCGTGATCGCCTCCACCACTTTGATGGTGAACCCCCGCTGCACCGCCTGCTGCGGTTGTCCGCCATCCTTCACCGACACCACAAATTGAAATTCTCCCGCCCGCTCCGCCTCTCCGTGCAGCACTCCGTTATCCTCAAGCTTGATGCCAGGGGGTAACGCCCCGCTTTCCACCCGCCAGTGCAGCACCGGCACATAATCGCCGCGCGCGTGAAAAACCACCTGGTACGGCCCATGCGGATACGTCTGCGGCATCTCCGTCGGCTCAATCACCAGCCCATCGTCCGCGGTCTTTTCCTGCCCAGCCGCTTGCCCGAAAGCCGCCGCGGCCATCGCAATTGACAAAGCGCACGCCAAGACACAACTGCCGACCTTTGTCGTTGTCATCCCCGCAATCCCCGAAAACTGTCGTCCTGAGCGAAGGCAGTGCTTCGCGCACGCGAAGCACTGCCGCAGTCGAAGGACCCCTGCCACTGCCAGCGGCCTCCATGGTGCGCATTACTGTGCTTTGCCCGCAAGGCCGCTTCCAGCCCCCACCATGCTACCGGAATTCTCCCCAGCCTCCGCACAATTCACTCGCCGCAAAGGAAGTTACGGCCACGCAGGAAATTGGATGCCAAATCCCGACGCCGGAAGCCGCATTCCGGAAGCCATGCGCTCTCAGAATGTAAAGATATGTATATCTTGCGCTCGCCGCCGATTTTTTCTGGAATCTCCGCTACTAATTCCCTTGGTTCGGGTTTAAGGCAACTGAATACACCTGTGCTAACCTCAGAACTAAAGGCGCCAACGCTCGATTTCTTTTCCCAGGGGGAAGTTATGTCAGTACGCAATGCGCTCGTTCTACTCCTCGCTCTCTCCACACTCACGCTCTTAGTCGGTTGCGGCGGCAGCAGCTCGCCTACCGTCGTACCGCCTCCCAGCGGCAGTTTCAGCAACAGCAATCTGAGTGGCACCTACGTTTTTTCCGTCTCGGGGGAGGACCCCAGCGGAAACACTCTGGCAATGGCTGGCACCTTCACCGCCAACGGCCAAGGTGGCAACGGCACGGGTGGGATTAACGGTGGCACCATTGACATTAATGACGCGGCATTCGCGGCAGCCTCGCCTGTAATCCCCCCAGTTACCAATGCGCCGATCAAGAACACCAGCTTCTACAGCGTCGGAGTCAACGGGCGGGGTAGTATGACGCTCGGCACCTCCACTCCCTTGGGTAACATCACCTTTGAGTTCGTGCTGACCTCCAGTACACACGGGCTGGTCACCGAGTTTGACAAGAACGGAAGCGGCAGCGGAACCATTGACCTGCAGACGTCCGGCCTTACCCAAAGTTCGTTCGCTGGCCCTTACGCCTTCAGTCTTGCCGGCGTTGATCTCAGCGACAATCCCGACGCTACTGCGGGGGCATTCACTCTCGATCAGAATGGCAATATCACTGCCGGCTCCGGCGTCCAGGATTTCGACGACGCCGGCTTCGCATATACGAACCAAGCTCTTTCCGGCTCCGCTGTCCTGGGAACCGGCACCGCTCCGGGATCAGCCACGCTTGCCACTGACACCTTCGGCACGCTCTCCTTCGACTTCTATGCGATCGACGCCACGCATTTGAAGTTTATCGAAACAGATTCGTTGCCCATCCTTTCCGGCGATGTCTTCACCCAGACTGGCGCTTCCATTCCCACTGGCGCCATGGTCTTCGCGCTGGCTGGCCTTGACTCCAGCGGTCCCGTTGCAGCCGGTGGCCTCATGACGTCTGCCGGAGCGGGCAGCTTTCCCAGCGGCCTTGAGGACCTCAATGATGCCGGCAACCTTTCGCCGGCGCAGCTGATCTTCAGCGGCACCCCCGCGGGTGCCGCGGGAGTCGGTGGCCGGATTGATGTCAATTTCAGCGGCTTCAGCCCTGCCTTTCAGTTCGCCATCTACCCCTATAGCGGCGGAGGTGGCGGAGTCCTGATGCTGGAAACCGACGGATTGGGGGCCATCATGGCCGGTGCCGCCTACGCCCAGAGCGCAACCTCATTCGCGGCATCCCAAGGCTACGGATTGAATCTTTCAGGCAGCAACGGCGCCGAGGTCGATGACATCGCCGAGTTCACCGCCGGCAGTGCCACCAGCAGCCCGAACGTAACGGGCATATTGGACGAAAACGACGATGGCGCCACGAATAAGCCCGAGACCCTGTCCGGAACTTACACGCCGGATTCACCCGCAACCGGCCGCGGTAGCATCGTGGTCCCCACCTTGGCGTATGGCATCCTCGAACTGGACCTGGAGTACTACGTGGTGGACAGCTCAACCATCATCTTCATCGAAGGGGACACCAACCAGGTTTCGGTGGGGACGTTCGAGCTTCAGACTCCTTCCAACTCGTCGGGAGCGGTCCTGGCCGCACGTCTTTACTGCGCGGTCCTTAACACGGCCACACGGGGCTCTGCAGAAGAAGAAATAGTCCGCCGGACCATGGCGCAAACAATCGGGCGCGGCTCCAAGCCGCGCCCCTTTTCCTATTCGTGCATTCCCCTCGCGCCCAGAGCGGCCGTCAGGCCGCGTACATTCTTAATCGAAGGTCACCTCAAAAGCAACGCCCCCTCCGTAAGCGCCGCCCGTGAATGTGGTGCCGTATATGGCGCTGCCTGAGTTGCCGCTCCCCGCCAGTGCGCCCGTGGGGCCTTCGCCGTCCGGGCATGCAGGAACGGTGCAGAAGGTATAGAGCACGGTCAGGGTCCCGCCAGTACTCAACTTGAACAGTGTGTACATCGCGGTCCCATAGAGGTTGCCCTCGGTGTCTGACACCAAGGTGCCTTGGGGAGAGGCGCCGTCCGACCCGCCCGTGAAACTATACAAAACTGTCTCCGTGCCAGCAGCACTGACCTCGAAGACCGTGCCATAGCCGTGCGTGCCCCCGTACTGCGTGGTGCCATAGAGATTTCCGGTACTGAGGTTCATGAGCAGACCAGCGAGTGGGTACTCTCCATCGGGAGGCCCGCTGAAACTATGGAGAACCGTCTCAGTGTTTGTGGACGTGTCCATTTTGAAAACAGTACCGAGGCTATTGGTACCGCCCTCGTTGGTGGTGCCATAGAGGGGTGCCCCTCCTTCGTTATTCGAGACCAAGCCGCCGTTCGGGAATGCGCCGTCTGTCCCTCCTGCGAAGCTGTGGACAACTGTGTTCACCCCAGTCGTGGGGCTGACCTCGAACACTGCGCCCTTACCATCGGCACCCCCGCCTTCCGTAGTCCCACAGATTACGAGTGTGTCTCCTGCCTTGGGGATGCAGGGAAGAACGCCTAGGGGGTACGCCCCGTCAGAGCAGCCCGAAGCCGCGCAGAAATTGTAGATGTCTGTGAAGACCCCCCTAGCAATCCGGAACACGGTCCCGTAGTCGTGAGCACCCCCTCCGAATGTAGAGCCATAAATCGTGGAAATGCCAGACCCCTCGGGGACCCCGAATGGGTCAGATCCGTCCGTGCCGGAGAAGCTATGTAGAATGGTCTCCGTCCACTCGCCGTCCGGTGGTCGGGTGAGGCTGTACGCGGTGCCATGCCCAGAGCTGCCCCCCTCCTGCGTGACACCTAGGATGCCTAGATATTCGGCAAGGGTTAAGCCTGTAGGGTTGGACCCGTCCGTGCCAGATCCGAACGAGTGGATTACGGTGTAGGTTTGGGCGTGTGCCGGTGACGCGGCCAATACCGCTAGCACCAGCATAGTAGCCGCAGCAAGCGTGCAAGAGCACGCCTGCGAAAATGGGCGTAGTCGCATGATGATCCCTTGAATGTGCAGTGAGCTTGGATCGATTCCGCACATCGACTCTCGCCTCGCGACTCCCAGCTCGTCAGGCTCGCGTGGCAGCCGCCCCTGAAGAAGTTAAATTAAGTTCATCACAGAAATTGCCCGGAGGCAAGCCAATCTTCCGTTAAGAACAGCGACGCCCCGCCCATCCCTGCCTCGTGACCTTAGTTACCTTTAATGAACGCCCCCGCATCAAGCACAATCTCTCTAAGGTTCCGGTAAGAGTAGTGCCGCCGTCTCGGCGGCTGTCGTGCGGGCGTCTCGCCCGCACTTGCGACAGCCGGCAAGATGCCGGCGCTACGGAACCTGCGGATTTGCGGGAGAACAAGAGTGCTCTGCCCACGCTTTCTACGGGTTGTCGTTTTCGCGCTACTGGGCGTCTCGCTGGCGGCGGCACGCGACCTCGCCGTGGTTTCCAATAAATCCAATGCGTTGGGCGCAATCACCGTCCCTGAGCTGGTCAAGGTCTGCAAAGCTCAGACCAATCGCTGGCCTGACGGCAAACCCGTCATTTTTGTCATGCGCTCGCCTTCCTCGCCGGAAATGAAGATGGTCCTCGAAAAGGTCTACGGCATGTCGGAGAGCCAGTTGAACAGTCTCATCGTTACTTCCAATCACGAACGCCCGAACCATCCTGCCATCCTGGTCGCCACTTCCGACGAAGACCTCGTGAACAAGGTGGCCTCCACGCCCGGAGCTGTCGGCGTGGTGGATGTGTACTCCATCAACAGCAGCGTCGCGGTCGTCAAGGTCGGCGGCAAACTTCCCCTGGAGCCCGGCTACCTGTTGCACGGCAATTAGAAAATGTCCAGTGATCAGCGATCGACGATCGATCCATAGCAAAGATGATCAGTGGCTGGCAAAGAGGCTTTTACTGGCAACTGGCCACTGGCAACTGACTTTATGGCAGCTCCTGGCAAGAAACCCGCGCCTAACCCGCCCGCGTCGGCCCGCCATCGCCGTTATCCGCGCTTTGCCATCGACGTCCGCGTGCAAGTCCGCATGTTTCAAGGCGGCGAATTCCGCAGCTGCTGGGGACGCTCCACCGAGCTTGCCCAGGATGGCATCGGCGCTACCCTCACCGGAGACCTGGAAACCGGAGAGATCGTTTCTCTCGAAATTCCCCTGCCCCTCAGCCCCTACCCTCTTAAAGTTCGCGCCATTGTTCGCTACCGTCAGGGCCTGCGCTATGGTTTCGAGTTCCTTACCCTCGGCGATGCCCAGCGCGAAATGATCCGCCGCGTCTGCGAAATGCTCGCCACCAAATCGGGTGATTGAGCCATCGGGTCATTGCGCGATTGAACCATCGCGGCAATGTCGATTTTCAATCGCAAAATGACCCGATCGCCCAATCACAAAATTCTTCCATTACCTCAGTAACTTTCGAGTAAACATTCCCCGTTCTACTATGCCTTTTGCCGGGCTTTAGGGGGGAGCCATCCATGGGTGGTCGCATCACCCGGTCAGCGCAGTCCAGAGAACTGCTGCGCGCCGAAAGTTTGCGCCAGGCGCTCGAGTCCGGAGCGTCCCCCGCGTTCATTCCGTCCGGTATTTCCGCTGCCGCGCAGCCCTCTTCGCTTTCCTGGAATCTTCCGGACCCGAATCCCAGCGTAATCGCCGCCGAAGATTCCCTCGAAATCCGCCGCCAGTGCCTGGAACAGCTTTTTCAAAACTCACCCGACCCTCTGCTCATCGTCGACGCCTCGTTCCGCACCCAGTGCGTCAACCAGGAGTTTCAGCGCATGTTCGGCTACTCCCCCGCGCAGATTCTGGGCCAGCCCATCGACGCGCTCGTCTTCCCGCCCGATCGCGCTCTCGAAGCCCAATGGATCGTCCAGTGCCTGCAGCGCGGCGAATCCATCACCCTCGAAACCCAGCGCCGCTGTCAGGACGGCACCCTGCTCGACGTTTGCGTCTCTACCTCGCCCCTCATCGTCAACGGCCGCACCGTTGCCTTCTACGCCGTCTATCGCGACATCTCCGAGCGCAAGCGCGCCGAAGCTCTCAGCTCCGCTCTCTATCGCATTGCCGAAAAAGCCGGCGCCGTCCACGATCTGCAGCAATTCTTCGCCGCCATTCACGGTATCGTCGACGAACTGGTCTGCAGCCGCAATTTCTCCATCGCCATCCACGATCCCGAATCCCAACTGCTCAGCTTTCCTTACTTCGTCGACGCCCGCGAGCCCGCTCCCGCTCCCGCCAGGCTCGCTCGCGGCCTCGTCGAATATGTGCTGCGCTCCGGTGAGCCGCTGCTCTGTACTCCCGAACTCGCGCGCCAATTGCAGCGGCGGGGCGAGATCGAACTCTCCGGCCCGCCTCCACTCCACTGGCTCGGCGTCCCGCTCAAGGTCAACCGTCGCGTCTTGGGCGCCATCGTCGTCAAGAGTTATTCCGAAAGCATCCGCTTCCGCGAACGCGACAAGGAAGTCCTCACCTTGGTCTCGCGGCAGTTGGCCGCTGCCATCGACCACAAACGCAACGAGCAGGTCCTCCGCCGCTCCGAAGCCTGCTACCGCTCCCTGGTGCAGACTGCCGTTTACGGAATCTATCGTTCCAGCAGCGGAGGCCGTTTCCTCGACGTGAACCCCGCCCTCATCGCAATGCTGGGCTACAACTCCGCTCTCGAAGTCCTGGCTCTCGATCCGAAAAAAGATGTCTTCGCCGATCCTGCCGAATACACCCGCCTGGTCGACGAATTCCGCCGCAGCGGCCGCATGGACGGTTTTGAGGTCCGCTGGAAGCGCAAGGACGGCGCCGCCATCACCGTCCGCATCAGCGGCCGCGCCGTGGCCAGTGAAGATCAGCCCGCCGATGTCCTGGAAGCCATCGCCGAGGACATCACCGAGCGCCGCGTCCTCGAAGACCAGTTCCGCCAGTCTCAGAAAATGGAGGCCGTCGGCCGTCTCGCCGGCGGCATCGCTCACGACTTCAACAATCTGCTCATGGTGATCAGCGGCTACACCGAGGTTCTCCTCGACCAGCTCGCTCCCGGAAATCCTCTGCACGTCAAAGCGGAAGCCATTCAACAAGCCTCCGACCGCGCTACCACGCTCACCCGCCAGCTTCTCGCTTTCAGCCGCAAGCAGCTTCTCGAACTCAAGGTCGTCAACGTCAACGCCATCGTCGCAGACATGGAACGTCTCCTGCGCCCGCTCATCGGCGAAGATATCGAACTCTCCACCAGTCTTGCCCCCGCCGTCGGCTGCACTCGCGCCGATGCCGGTCAGCTCGAGCAGGTCATCATGAATCTCGTGGTCAATGCCAAGGACGCCATGCCCAACGGCGGCAAAATCTGCGTTCGCACCGCCATCGTCACCCTCGACGATTCCTCCCGCCCCGAAAATACCTTCATCAAGAATGGCCCCTACGTCATGATCTCCGTCAGCGACACCGGCCAGGGCATGGACCGCGAAACCCAGGCCCGCATCTTCGAGCCTTTCTTCACTACCAAGGAAAAAGGCAAAGGCACCGGCCTCGGACTATCCACCGTCTACGGCATCATCAAGCAAAGCGGCGGCTACGTCTTCGTCCAGAGCGAACCTGGCCGCGGCACTGTCTTCACCATCTATTTCCCGCGCGTCGACGAACCCTCCGAGGCTCACGGCGCCGCTCCCGCCTCGCTCGGTGCCGCCGGCGGCTCCGAAACCATCCTCCTCGTCGAGGACGAGGAATCGGTTCGCCAACTGGTTCGCGACACTCTCGCATCCCGCGGCTATCGCGTCCTCGAGGCCGCCAACGGACAAGACGCCCTCGCCCTCGCCGCCGCCCACCCCGATACCATCCACCTCGTTATTACAGACGTTGTCATGCCCGGCCTGAGCGGCCACGAACTCGTCCAGCAACTGCTCCCGGCTCGCCCCGGCACTACCGTCCTCTACCTCTCCGGCTACGCCGAAGACGCTATCTCCACCTCGCTCGCCCAGCCTGGCCCCAAAGCCTTCCTCCAAAAACCTTTCACCCTGCAAAGCCTCTCCCGCAAAGTACGCGAAATCCTCGGCCCGCCCGCCAACTAATCCCAACAAAGTTATTTGCCGATTTTGGCGGCTACGGCTTCAGCGATTTTGGGTGGCGCAGCGCTTCAGGGTATGCGATAGACTCTTCCATGCGTGTCGGGCTTTAAGCCCCTGAGGTACCTTCCGTATGGATCTCTTCGCAACCCAGGGAGGGCATGCGTTCTAACTCCCTCTCTTTGACCCCAGTACCGCTCCCCTCGGCCAGCCGGGAATTGGATCTCCAGCCCCCAACCACGCTCCTGGCCCCCGTCCTTCGATTGCCCGGAAATTCATGGTGTGTTCATAACTTGTGGAAAATTTTCCCGCACCCCTGTATCAAGCCCGTCATTGCTGGAGATACAACCCATGGTGTTTCCCTCTTGACAGGCACAATAAGCGGGAGTAACTTTGCAATCCCATGGCTTTGAAATCGCCTCGCGGGAACGGGGCGACTTTCGGCTGATGATGCTGAAAAAAGAGAAGTAGATAAAGAGCTGTCAGGGCGGGATGGCGCCAGGCCAGAGGTGACCCAGCGCCAACCCCGTAAACATAATAAAACAGAAGACCTTAATCCGAACCAAGGTTCCCAGTCCGGGAGCCCGGAGCCGGAAGCCGGTTTTCGAAGTGCGGTGGCCGTTCCCCCGACCCTCCCCCGGGGTGGACGACTAAGGGGTGGACGACTAAAGCGTTTGGCAAATTATCTGTGCAACTGTCTTCCCGGATGAGGGGAAAGTTTTCTCCCGCGAAGGGCGTGACCCGATGCCACGCGGTAAAGCTTGGAAAAAACCGGAAGCCGGAAGCCGAGTGCCGGAAGCCGGACCCGAGGAGCCCAAGATGGAAGCTATAACTCGCCTCGTCGCCGATTCGCTGGCCCGGCACGGCTTTGACCGCCCCGTCGACCCGCGCCGCCTGCAATGGTCGCGCTGGTTCCGTTGCGATTCCCCTCACAGCCTTCTCGTCGTCCCCAGCAAGCCCGGCATCTTCGCCATCGCCGAGGAGGTCGCCGAACTAGGCGTGGGCGCGGGCGATCGTGTGGGCGCGGGCGACTCGCCCGCGCAAGCCGGTGGCACAACCCTTGGGATTTTAGGCAGCGCGACTTTGGGTAGCGCAGCGCTTCAGCGCTGCGATTCATTACCGCCCACGGATGCGGCTTTAGCCGCCGAGGTAAAGCCCGTCCGCCGCATGCTCGCCGTCCTCCAGTTCTGCGAAGACGACGACATGGCCTTCGTCCTCGACCGCATGTTCACCCGCATCAATCCCATGCGCGCCCGCCTTTCCTCCGGACTCTGCTTCCTGCGCTTCGTCGTCATCGAAGACCAGGCCCAGCGCCGCGGCATCTGCAGCGCCCTCAATCAATGGATGCTCTCCTCCGCCGAGAAAGCCAGCGGCATCCCCGCCGGCTTCTCTTCCTCTCTGGAACTGACGACAGACCGTGTGGGTCGGACACTCCTGTCCGACTCTGCCGACACCACGACAACTCCAGCCCAGGCATCGGATGTTGCACCCACGGCCCCGAATTTAGATTCCGGAGCCAACAAGAATCTTCACTGTCCTCACCCCCTCCCCTCCGGTTTCTAACGGGAGGGATTGGAGAGCACGGGAAGGGCACGGCTTTAGCCGTGCCGCTCGATGCCGCAATGATTGCGGGCTTTAGCCCCTGAGGTACCCAGCCGCGTAGCGGCGAGAGAATGCAGCCCACGGCGTAAGCCATGGGTAAGAGTTCCAAGGACAGCCAGCCCCGAAGGGGCGCAAGAAAAGTTCTTTACAACACGCGCTTCGCCCCGAACAAATTCCCGTTCGGGCACGGCCCCAATTCCCGCGTCCACCCCCAGGGATGCCGAATCGGGCCATGTTAATTAGAATCTAACTATTGGAGAGAGCAATGCCCGAAATCAAAACCACTACCGTTGACGCCACTGCATCCCCTGTTGCCCAAAAGAAAACCGCCCCCGGCCTTTCCTTCCGCCGCTTCTTCACCAAGCCCGGCGTCTCGCCCTACGACGAACTCGAATGGGATCTCCGCCTCGCCCAGATCACCGACGCCCAAGGCAATGTGATCTTCGAGCAGAAAGACGTGGAGGTTCCCAAAGACTGGTCCATGACCGCGACCAACATCGTGGCCAGCAAATATCTGCATGGCAAGGTCGGCACGCCCGAGCGCGAAACCGGAGTCCGCCAGCTCGTCACCCGCGTCGCAGAAACCATCCGCAACTGGGGACTCACCCAGGGCTACTTCAAGACTCCCGAAGACGGTGCGACTTTCCACGATGAGCTGGTGCACATTCTCGTCCGCCAGTACGCCGCCTTCAATTCGCCCGTCTGGTTCAACGTCGGCTGCGACCGCATCGAGCCCAATTCCGATGCCCGCAACTGGCACTGGAATCCCAAAACTCAGCAGGTCGAGTTCGGCGTCACCGGCTACAGCAAGCCGCAATGCTCCGCGTGTTTTATAAACTCAGTAAAAGATTCGCTCGATTCCATTCTCACCCTCGCCAAGACCGAAGGCATGCTGTTCAAGTGGGGCAGCGGCACCGGAACCAATCTCTCCCCCTTGCGCTCCTCCACCGAAGGTCTCAGCGGCGGGGGCACGGCCAGCGGCCCGCTCAGCTTCATGAAAGGTTTCGACGCTTTCGCCGGCGTAATCAAGTCCGGCGGCAAAACCCGCCGCGCCGCCAAGATGGTCATCCTCAACGTCAACCATCCCGATATCGTCGAGTTCATCGAGTGCAAACAGAAAGAGGAAGCCAAGGCCCACGCTCTCGTCGCCATGGGATACGACGGATCCCATCCCGATTCCCCCGCCTACTCTTCCATCTTCTTCCAGAACGCGAATAACTCCGTCCGCGTCACCGACGACTTCATGTACGCCGTAATCCGCGACACCGACTTTTCCACCAAGAAGGTTCAGGACGGCAGCGTCATGAATACCTACAAAGCTAAAGATCTGCTGAAGAAGATTTCCGAGGCCACCTGGCACTGCGGCGATCCCGGCATGCAATACGACACCACCGTAAATCGCTGGCACACTTCGAAGAACACCGCCAGAATCAACGCCAGCAACCCGTGCAGCGAATACATGTTCCTCGACGATTCCGCCTGTAACCTGGCCAGCCTGAACTTGCTGAAGTTCGCGCCCAACGGCACGTTTGACGTCGAAGCCTACCGCCACGCGGTCGACATTCTGATCACCGCGCAGGAAATTCTCGTCGACAACGCCGGCTATCCCACCGAAGCCATCATGCGCAACTCGCATGACTACCGCCCGCTGGGATTAGGCTACGCCAATCTAGGCGCGTTGCTCATGGCCGCAGGCCTGCCCTACGACTCCGATGCCGGCCGCGACTACGCCGCCTGCGTAACCGCCATCATGTGCGGCGAAGCCTACCTGCAATCGTCGCGCATCGCCGAACAATGCGAGCCGCTGACCCCCGCGACCGATACAGTCGCGACTCGTCTCGGCATCGCCGATGCTGCGAAAATGCCCGGCGCAGCCTGCCCCGGCTGGTACATCAACCGCGAACCATTCTTGGACGTAATCCGCATGCACCGCGCCAGCGTCAACAACATCAACAAGAGCAACGTCCCGCCCAGCCTTTACGAATCCTCGAAAGCCTGCTGGGACGAAGCCCTCGCCCACGGCGAAAAGTTTGGCTATCGCAACTCCCAAGTCACAGTATTAGCCCCCACCGGCACCATCGGCTTCATGATGGACTGCGCGACAACCGGCGTTGAGCCGGACCTTGCGCTGGTGAAGTACAAGAAACTTGTCGGCGGAGGGATGATTAAGATCGTCAATCAGACGGTGCCGACGGCGTTGTTTAAGCTGGGGTACGACCACGATCAGGCGAATGCGATTGTCAGTTACATCGATGCGACGGGAACCATCGAGGGAGCGCCGCATGTCAAGGACGATCATCTGGCGGTGTTCGATTGCTCGTTCAAGCCGGCGAAGGGGACGCGGTCGATCGGTTACATGGGGCACTTGCGGATGATGGCGGCGGCGCAGCCGTTTATCTCGGGAGCTATATCGAAGACCGTCAATCTTCCCGAGAACGCTTCGGTGGAAGACATCATGGAAGCGTATCTGCAGGCGTGGAAGCTGGGGCTGAAGGCGGTGGCGGTTTATCGCGACGGATGCAAGAAGTCGCAACCGCTTTCGGCGGCGGGGACGAAGACGGCGCAGAGCAGCGCCGGCGTCTCGCCGGCTGCGTCAACCACAGAGGACGATAACCTTAACGCGCCTCCGCGGGCGGTGCGGCACAAACTGGCTGAGGAGCGCATGTCGGTGACCCACAAATTCAAGGTGGGAGACCACGAGGGCTATCTTACCGTCGGGCTTTATCCGAACGGCGAGCCCGGCGAAATCTTCATCACCATGGCCAAAGAAGGTTCGACGGTGAGCGGACTGATGGACAGCTTTTCGTGTGCCGTCTCCATCGCTCTTCAACACGGCGTGCCGCTGAAGCTGCTGTGCGAGAAGTTTGCGCACACGCGCTTTGAGCCCAGCGGCTGGACGGGAAATAACGATATCGGCTTCGCCAAGTCGATCATGGACTACATCTTTCGCTGGCTGCAGTTGCGTTTCCTGACCGGCCAGCAGCAGATGCTGTTCGATAACTTGCGTCCAAAGTCCTGGTCGGCGCCGGGCGAATACGATCCGGGTAAAGGGCCGCTGCCCGGAGGCGGCAGCTCGATGGATATGGAGCAGCAGATACCTCCCGGGCACGGCAGGGTCCACGCCACCGACGCGCTGGCCGGCATCATCGACCTGGGCGACGCTCCCACCTGCAGCTTCTGCGGCAGCATCATGACGCGGAATGGTTCGTGCTATCGCTGCGGGAGTTGCGGGAGTACGAGCGGGTGCTCGTAGACGATGGTCGCAATTAAGTAGACACGAGGTCTGCAGACGTACTGTGAAGGGGATGCGGAGGCCGCGTCCCCCTTTTTTTTGAAACGTCGGATGTGATAGCGTCACTATTTAATTGGACAGGAGTGGACTCAGATGGCGGCTGGACTGGATCAACTCAAGCACATTGTGGTGTTGATGATGGAGAACCGGTCGTTTGACCACATGCTGGGATCACTACCGGGCATCGGCGGGATTGATGATGCGGGCGGGTACACCAACCTCGACGCGAACAAAAATCCCGTGAAGCCGCAGGCGCTGGCGGAGTTTCAGGGGCAGCTCGATCCCGATCCGGATCATCACTTTCCCGCAGTGGATGTGCAGATATACGGTGGCGTGACCGGGGCAGGGCGGGTCGCCAACATGCAGGGATTCGTGACCAGCTACTTCCAGCAGCAGGAGGACGTGGGGCACTCGCAGAAAATAATGTATTACTTCAAGCAGAGCGATCTCCCGGTGCTGACCACGTTGGCTTTGCAGTTTGCGGTGTTCAACCGCTGGTTCGCCTCGATCCCGGGGCCGACGATCTGCAACCGCGCGTTCGCGCATTATGGGACGTCGTTCGGGCGGGTGGATATGGACCCGTTTGACGTGATCGAGCCCATCACGAGCATCTACACGCGGCTGGTGACCGCCAATCCGAAGCACTCGGCGAAGGTCTATTACTACGACACGGCTAGTTCGTCGATGGAAGTTGCCAACCTGCTGAAGAATCAGACCGAAGTGTTCGGCCAGTATCAGCAGTTTTTGAGCGACTGTGACCACGGACTGCTGCCGGAATATTCGTTCGTCGAACCGAATTACAGCGACCACGACGGCGACGACGGCGAGGAAGTGGCGAGCGATCAGCATCCGGATCACGACGTGCAGGCGGGTGAGGCGTTGATCGCCGAGGTTTACACGCACATCAAGAACGGGCCGAACTGGGCCAACACGGCGCTGCTGGTGGTGTATGACGAGCATGGGGCGATCTTCGATCATGTGCCGCCGCCCGCGTGCCCGAAAGATACGTTCCAGTCCTCGCAGGTTGATCCGGGGACGGGGTTGCCATTCCAGTTCGACCGGCTGGGAGTGCGGGTACCCGCGATATTGATTTCGCCGTGGATTCCGAAGGGAACGGTGGTAAACCGCGTGTTCGACCACGCTTCGATTCCTGCCACGATAACGAAATTCTTTCTCGGGAGCTATCCGCATGTTTCGCTGCGCGAAGCCAATGCGGACGTTTTTATCGAACCGAATAACGGGCAAGGGAATTTGGCGAACAATCTGCTGTCGCTGGATGCGATGCGCGACGACTGCCCAGACTTCAAGATGAGTGGTTGAACGGAGAGAGGAGTAGACAGATGGAGCCGATCATTGTTCCTCGTCCGAAGAGCGTGAGAGACCCGAACCGTGCGGCGTTGACGTTGCTGCTGGCGCAGGTGAAGCATCTGCGGGAGGCGGAGAAAGAGCTGCCGGCTAAGTACCAGAGCGGAATCTTCAGTCACGCCATTCAGACCGAAGGCGAGGCAGCGCGCTACGTCCGGGCGGTTACAGAGGGGATTCATGCCGCGCACGACGATGCAGCGGCGCAGCGGGTGCGGAAGGCGCCGAAGCGGAAGCGCGTCATCGAGATTGCTGCGGTAGCGGATGAAGCGGCGGAGCGGAGGACACGATCCCGTTCCATGGAAAAAAATTCCAGGGGAAAAAAGAAAAAAGGCAAGAGCTAGGTTGCAGGAGGGCGTCATGCGTTGGTTTGTGGTTATGCTCTGCTTGGCATCGGGAGCGGCGCTCGCGCAAGATCCGCAGGAGAGCTTGCTGCATGCGGAACTGCGGCGCGAGGGCGAGCGTGTGGAGGAGGCTTGCAGTCTCAGCTTCAAAGCCATTCCGATGTGCGGCTACACCCTGTTTACCGACCATCCGCTGCACATCGCGGCCGGCAGCATGCCTTCGCAAAACGGATTCGGCCTGGGCGGCGCTTTTGTCTGGACCAGGAACACAAGAAACTGGCGGCTCAGTTGGGACGCGGACGCGATCGGGGCAACCAGCGGGGGCGCCTGGCGCGCCGGCGGATATATGAAACTGATTCATACACCACACCCGACCAAGGCGATGATCGAGGTCGTCACGCCAACGCCCGGAGAGAAACCGAAGGCGAGTAAAAGTAAAAAAGTCTCAGCACCGTTCACGCATCCTTACACGGTTTTCAACCTCTACGTGCAGGCGATCTCGCTGAACAAGCTGAACTACTTCGGCGAGGGGAACGACACGACGCTCGCCGGAGCGTCGGTGTTTGGGATGACGCAGACGATTGTGGGAGGGAATGCCATCAAGCCGGTGTATGAGTGGCCGGCCATCCGCAAGCTGGGTCTGTCGCTGCTGGGGGAGGTGAATGGGCGGTTCGTGAATGTGAGAGGAGAAAACGGGGATTCTTCGCCTTCGATTGAGACGGTTTATACGAATGCGACCGCGCCCGGACTGAACAGCCAGCCGGGATTCGTGCAACTGGGCCAGGGATTTCGCATTAAGCCCGACACCGGCGATTATCTGAGCCTGAACTACATGGGAAGCTTCCAGGAGTTCTTTGCGCCGTCGAGTTCGACGAATTCGTTTCTGCGCTGGACCGCGGATCTGAATCACACCATCTATCTCTACGGCAACGCCAAGTCCGCCACTTCGAGCAGCGATCAACATGGCCCGGATTCGTGCGCGCAGGTGAATGACAAGTGTCCCGAGATTCCGCATACGCGGAATCTGAATGGGTCGATTAATCTGCGGCTGCTGGTTTCGGAATCGATCAATTCGGCGACGAGTGCGGTGCCGTTTTATTTTCAGCAGACGCTGGGCGGGTCGGACATCGACGGAGGGATGGCGCTGGGAAGTTACCAGGACTACCGGTTTCGGGCGCCTAATCTTTTGTTGTTGCAGGAGAGCTTCGAGCATTCGATCTGGGGTCCGTTTGGGTTCAAGTTTATGACGGACGAGGGCAGGGTGGCGCTGACGCGCGGCGATTTGGGATTCGATCACTTGAAACACAGCCTCGCGGCAGGGCTTACGTTGCGGGCAGGAGCGTTTCCGATGGTTTCCCTCATGTTTGCCTGGGGTGGACCCGAGGGGCACCACAACATCTTCAATTTGAATAATTCGTTGTTGGGAGGATCGGCGCGGCCGCTGCTGGACTGAGGGGGAGCCGCCCGCTCTCCAGCGAGCTTATTAGCTGCCAGTTATAGAAAAGTGGGTTTATTTCTTGTCAAGGGGCTGGAGGGGGCAAAATCGGGTTAAAGCATTGAGGGGAAAGGGGAAATAGTTTTGGCAAAGATGTCCCAATCGGGGTATGCAGGGGGTTATAATAGGAATATAGGATAAAAAAATTAAGATTGCGGGATTGGGCGGCCTGGGCGTGGTGACGCGCGGGCAGCTCGCCGGCGGGAAGTATGGTCGCGGCCTTTCATGGGCCGCGATTTTTATTGGCGGCGAACATTTTGCGGGGAAACGTTTTGCGGCGAACATTCAGCGGCGACATGCTGCGGCGACATGGAGAGGAACACGATGAAAAATCGGAAGAGCATGGGTGGGCAGATCAAGGGGCGCAGGGAGCGGGGGATTGGGCGGAGTTGTACTTCATGATGCTGGCGCTGGAGAAGGACATGAAGGTGTCGAGGCCGTTTGGGGCTCCGGGCAGATATGACGTGGGCGTGGAGGGCGAGCGTGGGGTGCTGCGGGTGCAGGTGAAGTCGACGATCTACAAGCGGCGGGGGGATTGTTACAGCTTGAATGTGATGGGGCCGAAGCGGAAGCCGTATCCGCCGGGGACGGTGGATTTTTTTGCGATCCTGCTGATACCGATCGACGACTGGTACATCATTCCGTTCGAGGTGATTGGGAGGAAGCATTGCAGCATCCATTTCACGCCGAAGAGCAAGCGGCAGAAGTATGGGAGGTATCGGGAGGCGTGGGAGTTGCTGCAGGGGCCGGTGGAGATTCAGGCGTGCTGGGACGAGGGGGCCGGGGGGCGTGGCGCCGCCGGGGAAAGCAGATTCCCTTCGCTTCGCTCAGGGCAGGCTCTCGCACTGCGCTCGGAATGACAAAAGTCAGGTATGAGGGAAAAAGGAGGTTCAGGTGTCGATGTCTTATTTTGGTCGTCCTCGTGCGGGGATGAATTTATTGGTGAAGGGATGGTTGGTGGTGCTAGGGCTGCTGGGATTGGCGGCGGGACAGAGTCTGCCGGGCGGGGGTGGGCAGGCGGGCTTTGCTCAGGCAATTAATGCGGTGCAGGTTCCGACTGCGACGGGAACGAACGGGGCGGCTTATCTGGCGGTGCTGGCGCAGAAAAATATGCTGCTGAGCGGGCAGACGGTGATTGCGGGGCTGGGGAACTCGGCGTCCGGGTCGCTGTATCTGGATACGGAAACGGGGAGCGGGGCGTGCGCTCCGACGATCGACTTCACGGCCGTGGACGCGGTGGTGGCGAGCTATGCGACGAATCTTCTGCTGGCTCCGGCGACGGAGGGTGGAACGAATACGTGGACGCCGCCCTGTGTGTGGTCGCAGGCGCAGGCGGATGCTTCCTACCTGCCCTATGGGCAGAACACCGCGTACCTGCCGGGAGAATACATTTTTCGGTCGGGTAATTACTGGCAGCTACAGGCGGGGTGCTGGAGCGGCGCGGGCTACGACAATACCTGCACCACGGGCGGGTCGCCGGCGAGCTTTACGGGGGCTGGTCCGGTGAGTGACGGCGCGGTAGTGTGGTTGAAGATTGGCGCCCACGCGCCGCTGCAGGACGGCTACTGTGGCGGGAGCTACCAGTGTGGGGCGCAGAGTTCGAGTTGTTACGCGGCGAATGGGAGCAACGGTATCGTGATCAATTCGGCAAGCCTTGGGCCTTGCAGCCTGACGCAGCTTTATGAGTCTGAGCCCGTGCCTTCGGAGTTGCCGCTGCGCAACTGGGCGAACCAGGTGATCGCGGCGGCGATTGCCCACTACAACGGGAAAGTTGGGTACGTGCGGGTGGGATCTCCGGCGGGGGGAGAGTTGTCGCCGATTGGCGTGGGTTCGGGGCTGTGGCCGAACTATGGATCGAGCGCGGGGCAGCAGCGCGCGCAGTATTTGAGTTGGGTGAAGAAGCTGGATGGGTTCGTGGCATCGGCGGGCGCGACCATGCGGCTGGACACGGATCTTAATTGTGCGGGCAATCCGGCGGATTGCGCGTACGCAGATCAGGAAGCGCAGCTGGCGCACGACAATAACTTCAACCTGCTGGGCACGAACGGCTATCAGGTGAACGATGTGCTGAACCTGGAGGGATTGGGGACGAACAACTGCGCCTTCCCGCTGACGGCGGGAGCGGGATGCACTTCGGGAGACTGGGCGTACAACTGCAATAAATTCACGACGAATGCCGCGGGTAATCCGATGGGATGCCTGTTGCAGACCCTTACGGGGACGACGGTGATCGATTGCGCCAAGGGGTTGACCGGACCGATTGCACCGCTGCCTGCGGGATCGACGTACTGTGCGGGAGGATTTCCTGGGCTGCTGCCATTCTTGGTGAGTCTATGCAAGACGGGGGAGGGTAGTCCGATTCAAAAGGTGTGCGTGCAGACGGTGGAGATTTATACGAACGGTCCGAGCAGCGGGACGGCGCCCAGCTATCCGGCTGGCGATATTTTGCTGGCGCTGGATATGACGTATTCGACGACCACCTATGCGGTGCCCGCATACGCGCCCTACCAATTGCCTTACGCGTCTGCGTTCGGGCAATTTCTGAACGCGCCCAGCGTCTACGGCGGAGCGGCGGGAGCGGGCGGGTCGGGCGCGAGCCAGGCCTTCGTCATGGGTCGAGCTCCCAACTAGCCGGGTGTGCCGAAACCTTGAGCCAGTAATTTGGGCAGAACGCTTCCAAGCGCTTCGCTTGCTGGAGCGGGCGCCCACTCCCACACGAGCAGTGGCGCCGGTGACAAATCCTAGTGAGGGACGGGGAGGTTGCTGCTCCAGCTATCGGCGACGATAAGCCATGCACCCAAGCGGCGCCAGGCTTTCACGTACTTGCCGCGGTCGGCACGTATGGTGCGGTCGGGCTGGCGGATGGCAACGGTGTAGCGGCCGATTTCGATGGCCAGATCGCCGGAGGCTTCGACGCGAACGGTTTCCAGGCGAAGGTCCTCATAGCCGACTTCGCCGAGCTGGCGCAGGAGACGCTCGACGGCCTTAGGGCCGTAGGCGGGGTCGTGGTGCGGAGCCATGAATGCGCCGTCGGAGGCAAAGAGTGCGGCCGACTGGTCGTAGTTGCCGGTGTTGAAAGAGGTGACGAAATCCTGAGCGAGGTTCCGGATCAAAGACTGGACATCCATAAACGGACGAGGGTCCGCCGTGGAGCTGGAATAGGGCCGATACATCTACTACCTCCTGGGGGAAGGCCAAGAGCGGGTCCGCGGCCAGAGTGGACGGCGCTCTTCAGTGCAAAGGCATTCTAGCGCACAAAGGCCCTGTGGAAAGAGAAATGTTTTGTAAATAGTATGGCTTGTTCCGGGAGGTGAAAGCCAGGGGCGGAGAAGGCTTTTCTTTTGGCGGAACGATGAGAAGTTGCAAACGGCACCACAGGGGACCAGGGGCACACAGAGGAGCAATTAGGCGCGGGCAAGGAAGTCGTTTCCGTGGAAGATGGATTTCCACTTGTGCGCAGGTGCTACTCGGGGTATGTTGCGCGGATGAGCTTTGGCGGGCAGGAAGAAAGCGCAGGAAATCGAACGGGCGAAAAACAGGCGGAGGGGGAGCGGCGGGCGAGGCATCCGGAGCAGTTTTGTCCGAACTGTTCGGCGCAGTTGAAGGAGAGCCGGTGCAAGTTGAGTTGTCCGGTGTGCGGGTTTTATTTGAGCTGCTCGGATTTTTACTAAATGGGATTGTTATTGCGCCGAGAGCGGCGATGCTGTTCCTGGCAGGCCGCGCGGTCTCCGTCTACAATGGCAAGGGATTTAATTCTTTGTTCATGATGAGGAGAACGGGATGGAACGCAAGGCGAGCGCGGTGTGGAAGGGTGGGTTGAAGGATGGGAAGGGAACGATTTCGGCTCCGGGCGGAGTTCTGAAGGACACGCAGTATTCGTTTACCTCGCGGTTTGAGAATGGGCCGGGGACGAATCCGGAGGAGTTGATTGCGGCGGCGCATGCGGCGTGCTTTTCGATGGCGTTGTCGGCGCAGTTGGGTGGAGCGAATCTGACGCCGGAGAGCATCAGCACGAATGTGACGTTGACCATGGAGAAGCAGGAATCGGGATGGACGATTACATCGAGCCACCTCGATGTAGTGGGCAAGGTTCCGGGCGCGGATGCGGCCACATTTCAGAAATATGCGGAGGCGGCGGAAAAGGGCTGTCCGGTATCGAAGGTGCTGAACGCGAAGATTTCGATGACGGCGAAGCTGGGGTAGGTTCAAAACGTTTTTCACCACGGAGGCACCCTTCGACTTCGCTCAGGGCAAGCTCCGGCACGGAGAAAAACAATCAAGAGATTTTCTCCGTGTCTCTGTGCCTCCGTGGTGAAGGGTGAGTTTGACAGGCTGGGACATGCCTGTAAAATGGAGAGGTTGGTCTTCCTGACACGGCGGCCTGGCGGCCGCTGCTGCATTGCAATTCAGATTGCCATCGTGGCGGAATTGGCAGACGCGCATGGTTCAGGTCCATGTACCGGCAACGGTGTGGGGGTTCGAGTCCCTTCGATGGCACCAAAGAATTTTTTTCCTGTGGCGAACTCGCTGAGCGGACGCCGTGGCTTCTCCTATTGAAATTTTCGATGAGGCCGGATTGTACTTGACCGGTGATTGTGCTTAAGTGTTTATGGGGCAGGTGAGAAAGACGGCTCCTCTTCCCCCCAATGTGCGGATGGGCGCTCATGTCTCTTTCCCTGCCCTGTGAGCGCGGTTCATTTTCGCAGCCCCCGTAAATTTCGCAGCTCCGCGTAAATAAGGGTTTACGCCGACGGCCGGTGCGTCGCGTGAAGTAAACTCTTGTCATGAAAAATCTTGTTCGGTTGATCCGCTCGAAGAGTGTCCTGTTGTTTGTCTTTTCGCTGGGGCTTGCGGGGATCTGTGCCGCGCAGAAGCTGGCCATCACGATGGATGATCTGCCGCTGAATGGGCTGCTGCCGCCGGGAGTGACGCGGGCGGAGACCACTAAGAATGTTTTGGAGGTTCTGAAGAAGCGGCACGTGCCGCCGGTGTATGGGTTCATCAATGTGAAGAAGCTGGAAGGGAATGCGGATGGCGCGGAGGCGCTGAAGTTGTGGGCGGCGGCGGAGCCGGTGGGAAATCATACTTATTCGCACATGGATCTGGAGCAAAATACGGCCGCGGCCTTCGAGCGGGAGATCGAGGAGGACGAACCGGCGCTGGAGTTGCTGGCAAAGAAGGATGACTGGCGCTGGTTGCGGTATCCGTACTTGCACGAGGGAGACACGGTGGAGAAGCGGCGCGCGGTGCGGGCCTATTTAAAGGCGCACGGGTACAGGATTGCGCAGGTGACGCTCGACTGGGAAGACTATTTGTGGAACACGGCGTATGCGCGGTGCGTGGGAAAGAAAGATGCGAAGGCGATTGAGTGGCTGCGGTCGAGCTATTTGAGCACGGCTTCGGAATTTCTTGACCTGGGCCGGGAGCAGGCGAAGTTGATTTATGGGCACGAAATTAACTACGTGCTGCTGATGCACCTGGGAGCGTTCAGCGGCACGATTCTGCCGGATGCGCTGGACCTGCTGAAGAAGAAGGGATTCAAGCTGGTGACGCTGGAAGAAGCGGAGAGCGATGCGGCATATGACGGCGATCCGGATGTGGGGCTGCACGATGCGGGGACGCTGCTGGATCAGTGGATGCAGGTGAAACAGATCAAGTATCCGGAACACGCGGAGAAGCCTTACAAGGAGATGGAGAGCGTTTGCCAGTGAGGGCTGTCTCGATTCGCGAATCAGTCCTTCCCGTATAATTCAGGGACTCGCTATGCCTGTTTTCCTTGACCAGATTGTCAGCTCGACGCGCGGGAAGGTGGCTGCGGCGAAGCGTGTGGCTGATTTGCGAGAGTTGGAGCGGCGGGCGGAACGGCATGTGCCGCGCGGGTTTCGGCGGGCGCTGGAGGAAAAGAGCCGAGCCGGCGTGGCGGTGATCGCGGAGTTGAAGAAGGCGTCGCCCTCGAAGGGATTGATACGGGCGGAATTTTGCGTGGAGGAGTTGGCGAAGGAGTTGGAAACGGCGGGAGCGGCGGCGCTTTCGGTGCTGACCGATGAAGAATTTTTTCAAGGGTCTCTCGGGAATTTGCGGATGGCTTCGGCGGTGGTGAAGGTTCCGTGTCTGCGCAAAGACTTTATTGTCGACGAATTTCAGTTGCTGGAGGCGCGGGCGAATTCGGCGGATGCGGTGCTGCTGATTGTGGCGGCATTGCCGCAGGTAGAGTTGGGGGCGCTGGCGCGCGGCGCTCGGTCGCGCGGGCTGGACGTTTTATGCGAAGTGCACGATGAAGAAGAATTGCAGCGGGCTTTGGATGCCGGCTGCGATTTGATTGGGGTGAACACGCGCGATCTGCGAACGTTCACGGTGGATGCGGAGACGGCGTTCCGGCTGGCGGAACGGCTTCCGAAGAATGTGGTGCGGGTGGCGGAGAGTGGGATTAGGTCGGGAGAGGATATTGCGCGGTTAAGGGCGGTAGGGTATCAGGCGTTTTTGATTGGGGAGTCGCTGATGCGGGCAGAGCGGCCCGGGGAGGCGCTGCGGGAGTTAGTTGCGAGTGCCGAGTTGCGGGTACCGAGTGGGCGGTGAGCGGGTTGGCGTCTTGCTCGTGGAGAGAAAACAGCAGATTCCTCACCGGCTGACGCCGGTTCGGAATGACAAACATTTTTTGTTCCGCACGGTTCGGAGTTTACTGGCAACTGGACACTGGCAACTGACGGCTGGTTTCATGACGTGGATCAAGATTTGCGGGATGACGAATTTGGAGGATGCGCTGACCGCGGTTGAGGCCGGGGCGGATGCGGTGGGGTTTGTGTTTTATGAGAAGAGTCCGCGGAATATTGGTGTAGAGGCGGCGCGGGAGATTGTGGAGAAGCTGCCGGAGAGCGTGGAGAAGATTGGGGTGTTTGTGAACGGCAGTGAACCTAATCCCCTGGATGTCCTGCTCGATGCGGGATTGACCGGCACGCAAAATTATTTCTTAGGAGCAAATGGGAAGGAGCCGGTTGGCGGGGCGAAGGCAATCGAGGTATCGCTGCTTCCCAAGCGCGCGCGGTTTCTGATGGCGCTGCCGTTGAACCTGTTGGGCGACGAAGAACAAGTTCCAACCATCGAGTTTGACTTCACGCGGTGGGGAAAGAATCTGCCAGAGGGGATTTCAATTCCAGAAGGGTTGATGGACACATTTGTGCTGGATTCCGGCGATTTGCGAATGCCGGGCGGCACAGGTAAGACCTTTGATTGGGAGAGGGCTCTACCGATCGCAGAAGCGATGCGGCGGGGCGGCGTGAAGTTGGTGGTGGCCGGTGGGTTGACGGCGGAGAATGTTGCGGAGGCGATTGGAATTCTGAAGCCTTGGGGAGTGGATGTGGCCTCTGGTGTGGAGGCTAGGCCCGGGAAAAAAGATCCGGAGAAGGTGCGTGCGTTCGTGAAGGCGGTACGGGAAATCGATAGGAAGACGAGTTAGAAATGGCGACCGTTTCAAGAGCGATGAAAGTCAAACTCCCCACCCTAGCCTCGCCAAAGAAGTCTAGGATGGGGCACCCTCGAGTTTCTTTCCCCTTCAACGTTCCTGGGAGGTTTGGGGTTTACGGCGGGCGGTATGTGCCGGAGACTTTGATGGCGGCGCTGGAGGAGTTGGAGCGGGAGTATGAGAGGGCGAAGCGCGATCCGAAATTTCAGAAGCGATTGGAGGAGTTGCTGCGGACTTATGCGGGGCGTCCTACGGCGCTGACTTTCGCGCGGCGGCTTACGCAGAAGCTGGGTGGGGCGAAGATTTATTTGAAGCGGGAAGATTTGCTGCATACCGGGGCGCACAAGATCAACAACTGTTTGGGGCAGGCGCTGCTGGTGGAACGGATGGGCAAGCGGCGGGTGATTGCGGAGACGGGCGCGGGGCAGCATGGCGTGGCTACGGCGACGGTTTGCGCGCTGCTGGGATTTGAGTGCGTGGTGTACATGGGGACCGAGGACATGCGGCGGCAGGAGTTGAACGTGTTCCGCATGCGGCTGCTGGGAGCGGAGGTGCGCGGAGTGGACGCGGGATCGCGGACGTTGAAGGATGCGATCAACGAGGCGATGCGCGACTGGGTCACGAATGTGCGGACCACGCATTATTTGTTGGGGAGCGTGCTGGGAGCGCATCCGTATCCGACGATGGTGAGGGATTTTCATCGCGTGATTGGGCGGGAGGCGCGGGCGCAGATTCTGAAGGCTGAGGGGAAGCTGCCGGCGGCGGTGATTGCCTGCGTGGGCGGAGGATCGAATGCGATCGGAATTTTCTACGAGTTTATAAAGGATAAGAAGGTTCGATTGATTGGAGTTGAAGCGGGCGGACGCAGCGAGGCGTTGGGAGATCATGCGGCGCGGTTTCGGGGAGGGTCGCCGGGAGTTTTGCAGGGAACGTATTCCTACGTGCTGCAGGATGCGGCGGGGCAGATTGCGAATACGCATTCGGTTTCGGCGGGGCTGGATTATCCGTCGATTGGGCCGGAGCATGCGGCGTTGAGAGATGCGGGGCGGGCGGAGTATGTTCCGGCGTCGGATGCGGAGGCGCTGGAAGCGACGACTTTGCTGGCACGGACGGAGGGGATTATTCCGGCGCTGGAATCGGCTCACGCGGTGGCGGAGGTGATTAAACGCGCGCCGCGTATGAAAAAATCCGAGATCGTGATTGTGAATGTGTCGGGGCGGGGGGATAAGGATATTGGGATTATGCGGGAGAATTTGGAGTTGGAATAGGAAAAACATCGGACCGACTCCTGCTCCCAAAACGGGACGAAAGATTTGCCCAGGTATTTTTTTCGTCGGATTGACTGTGCCATACTGTGGTTCTCAGGGGCGTGGTCATGGGTGCAATCTATACGGATACTAATGTGCTTCGTTATTTCCGGACTGCCTTTGCTGAGACCAGTTTGCAGCGGGATATTAGGGATCACATGGTCCTGGCACCGCTGACAGTACTGGAACTGGCTTCTCAACTTGTAACAGGTAGCGCCGAGGAAGTATTCAGTGCGTTCAAAGTTCTACGCCCCACTCACTTCATAGAGGGCGCGGGAATGTGGCTGCTCCCGTGGCCTGACGACCTCTTCAGGGACCTTCTCAGCCTGCCGCGTGGCGAAAACACAATCACTCCTGCCCTGACAACGCTTGTACACAATGTGTGGAACGCACAAAAGGTAGAGGATTTGAAAGAGGACGCCGCGGAATTACGTGGCTTGTGGGATAAAACAGTCAGGGGATTGGCCTCTGTTTTCTCCGAGGATGTCAACGCCGCGCGATCTAGTGGGCCGGTGCCTGAAGAGGACCGCAAGGAATCCTTTTTCCGGAATGTCGCCCATCGGGCTGGAGTTGACGAACGCAAGTACTATCTCGACCTTTTGGCAAAGGGCTTGGACGCCTACTGGATCTCCTACAAATACCTGCTTCAGGTAGCCCTGCAGAACGAGAACTACAACTTCGATAAGAACCGCAACGACCACATCGATGCTGAGCTGCTAATCTACTTGGCCGATCCACGGTTACACTTGCTAACCTGCGATACTGGCTTTCGTCGCGTCGCGGGCTCCTCTCAAGCCAACAGGGTTCACATAGCGGACCCGGCTTGCCTCGGGGATCCTGAGCGTGTAACCGTGGAGCTACGCAATATCCTGAGGCTCGATGTTGCGGCTGCCTGATCCACGAACGCCGGTAGGCGGTGCTTACGCGTGAACCAGGTCGCGGCGGTCGAGCCGGGGAAGGGCCTGGATGGATTTCCCCGCCTTCTTCTGGGCGAGCCGCAGCTCGTAGAGGCTCTGGAGGTTCAGCCAGAATTCCGCACTCGTGCCAAAGAAATGAGCGAGGCGCAGGGCCGTATCACCCGTGATGGCGCGGGTTCCGTGCAGGATTTGGGTAATCCGATTGGTTGGAACGTCGATCTTGCGTGCGAGTTCAGCCGCGCTCATATTCAGCGTTTCGAGCTCTTCGGCAAGGTGTTCGCCGGGATGGATAGCGGTTAGTGCCATAGCGATCTCCTTAGTGATAGTCAACGATTTCCACATTTGACGGGCCGACAGCCCCGTCGGCCCATGCAAAGCAGACTCGCCACTGATCGTTAATGCGAATACTGTATTCGCCCTTGCGATCCCCAGCCAAGGCCTCAAAGCGGTTACCGGGGAGTGCAGCGAGATCGCGGATCGAGGTCGCAGCCTCCAGACGGTCGAGTTTGAGCCGCGCAGATCGTTCGAATCCCGAGAAAGCTTTGACCCGCTTCCCTGCGGCGAAGTCTTTGGTCCTTTTGTCCCGGTAGTTGAGAATCACTTATGCTACATTAAGAGAAATTACTCATTACGTCAAGCGTAACGACGTGAAAGGGTGACGGGCTGCCCCGTCCGTTGCGGCCGTCGTGTGCTGCTCCCCGTTTTTTGTGAGATAGTTTATGGAACCTTCATGCCTCTATCCTTTTACAAGAAGCCGGCGCTGGTGGTGTATGTGACGTGCGGGGATCCGGATCTCGCGACTACGCGGGCGGTGGTGCTGGCGGCGATTGCGGCGGGTGCGGATGTGATCGAATTGGGCGTGCCGTTCAGCGATCCGGTGGCGGATGGGCCGGTGATTCAGCGGGCCAGTGAGCGGGCGCTGAAGCATGGGACATCGCTGGCGCAGGTGTTAACGCTGGCGGCGGATGTGCGGCAGCATGCGCAGTTGACGGGGCTGGTGGTGTTTTCGTATTTGAATCCGATACTTCGGATGGGGATGGAGAAGTTTTGCCTGGTGGCGCGTCATGCGGGAGTGGATGGCGTGCTGATCACGGATTTGCCGGTGGAAGAGGCAGGCGAGTATTTGCAGGCGATGAAGGCGCATGATTTGGCGCCAGTGTTTCTGGCGGCGCCGACCAGTCCGGATGCGCGGTTGAAGCGGATTGCGGAGGCGTCGCGCGGGTTTGTGTATGCGGTGTCGCGTACGGGAGTGACGGGGACGCGGCAGAAGTTGGCGGACGACGCGAAGAAATTGGTACGGCGATTGCGGCGCGTGACTAAGTTGCCGATTGCGGTGGGGTTTGGGATTTCGAACGAGGAGCAGTTTGCCGAAGTGGGCAAGTTTGCGGATGCGGTGGTTGTGGGCAGCGCGATTGTGGAGGCGATTGAGCGGAATCGGGGACGGGAGGCGGAAGCGGTGGGGGAGTTCGTGGGGAAGCTGACAGCTATTGGCTATCAGCCGTCAGCTAAGACGCCATGATACATGCAGTGTGGCCGTTGCGTTCTAGAGTAACTCCGAAGGAATCCGACTTCACATTCACGGAACGGAGCACTTGCTGAGAGCTGAAGGCTGAGAGCTGGTTTCCATGGACATTGCGGATTGGCGAAAGAAGATTGATGAACTCGATCGGCAGCTAGTGGAGTTGCTGAGCGAGCGGGCGCGGGCGGCGGTAGAGATTGGGCGGCTGAAGCGGGATACTTCGTTGCCCATTTACGAGCCGGAGCGGGAGCGGATTGTGTTTGAGAACGCGCAGAAGATGAATCGAGGCCCGCTGCCGGGGCGGGATCTAGTGAGAATTTTTGAGCGGATCATGGATGTGATGCGGAATATTCAGAAGGAAGAGATTGTGACGAAGGTGGAAGTGGCGAAGGCGGAGACAGAGTTGGATTCGGAAGTGAATGATTGAAAAGAGCTCTCAGCCAGCAGCTTTCAGCTCTCAGCCAAGCGCTCATTGCGGAAAGCCGAGAGCTGAAGCTGACAGCGTTAAGGTCTTCCTATGATTGTGGCGATGCAGGAAGTGGCGGATGAGGGACAGGTGCAGTCGGTGATTGAGCACTTGGTGAAGCTGGGGTTCGAGGTGCACCGGTCAACCGGAGCGCGGCAAACCGTGCTGGGTGCGGTGGGAGCGGGGATTGATTTCGACATCCGCAATTTGGAGTTGCTGCCGGGGGTGCAGGAAGTTCATCGCATCAGCTCGCCGTACAAGCTGGCGGGGAAGAGTTTTCGTCCCGAGGGGACGATTGTGAAGTTGGCGAATGGCATTGCCATTGGCGGAATTGAAGTGGTGGTGATGGCGGGGCCGTGCTCGGTGGAATCACGGGAGCAGATCTTCGCGACAGCCGAGGCAGTGGCCAAGGCGGGAGCGCGGGTGCTGCGGGGTGGGGCGTTCAAGCCGAGAAGTTCTCCCTATTCTTTCCAGGGGCATGGCGAGGATGCGCTGAAATTGCTGCGCGAGGCGGGCGAGAGATTTAAGTTGCTGGTGATCAGCGAAGTGATGGAAATTTCTCAGATTCCAATGATGCTGCCGTACGTGGACATCCTGCAGGTGGGAGCGCGCAACATGCAAAACTTTAATTTGCTGCGCGAGTTGGGTAAGGTGCGTAAGCCGGTGCTGCTGAAGCGCGGAATTGCCGCGACTTTGGAGGAGTTGCTGCTTTCGGCGGAATATATTATGTCGGGTGGGAATTATGAAGTAATTTTGTGCGAGCGCGGGATCCGAACGTTTGAGACTTACACGCGGAATACGATGGATATTTCGGCGATTCCGATTATCCATAAACTTTCGCATCTGCCGATGACAGCCGATCCGTCGCACGGAACGGGGCGGCGCGACAAGGTTGCGCCGATGGCGCGCGCGTCAGTGGCGGCGGGGGCGGATGCGCTGTTGATTGAGGTGCATTGCACTCCGGATAAAGCCAGGTCGGATGGGGCGCAGTCGCTATTTCCGGAGCAGTTCGCGAAGTTGATGGACGAATTGCGGATGATTGCGCCGGCGGTGGGAAGAAAGATTGCTTAACCCTTAACCCTTTTTCACCACAGAGGCACAGAGGCACAGAGAAAGCAACTGCGAAAGCTGAACAAGATTCTGCATCACGCGATCGTGCAATTTTCCGCTCAGTGCCCATGGGATCTTGCGGTTCTTTTTCTTCTCTGTGTCTCTGTGACTCTGTGGTGAAATGTTCTTATGCCAATTCGGCAAATCACGATTATTGGGACGGGGCTGATCGGCGGATCGTTTGCGCTGGCGCTGCGCCGGCGGAGGTATGCGGGGCGGATTGTGGGGTGCGACCGGGAGTCGGCGCTGAAGAAGGCGAAGATGTGCGGCGTGATTGACAACGGATTTGTTGAGCCGGCGGACGCAGTGCGAGGCAGCCAGTTGGTGGTGCTGGCGACGCCGGTGCTGGCCATTGTGGACTTGATTGGGCGGTTGGGCCCGGCACTGCCTGCGTCCACTTTGCTGACGGACGTGGGAAGTACGAAGGCGGCGGTAGCGAAGCAGGCGTTGAGCGTGTTTGGGAAGAATGCCGGCAAGCGGTTTCTGGCCGGGCATCCGATGGCGGGGAAGGAGAACAGCGGCGTGGATTATGCGGACGCCGAGTTGTTCCAGAATGCTGTCTGGTTTTTGACGCCGCTGCCGGGGCAGAACCTGCATGAAGGATTGTTCGCGGAATTTGTGGGGTGGATCGATCAGATTGGGGCGCGGGTTGCGATGCTGCCGCCGGAGGATCACGACCGGCTGTGTGCGTGGATCAGCCACTTGCCGCAAATGATTTCGACGGCGCTGGCGGCGGCGCTGGTGGAGGAGTTTGGCGAAGAGGCGCCGCTGCTGCCGGCGGGTGGGCGGGCGCTGCGGGAGATGACGCGGATTTCCGCGAGTCCGTATTCGATGTGGCGGGATATCGCGATCAGCAACAAAAAGAATATCGAGGATGCGCTGTTCAAGGTGGAGCAGAGGTTGGCGCATATCCGGGAGAACCTGGCGACGCGGCAGTTGGCGGAGGAGTTTGAGCAGGCGCACGGGCTGAAGAAGACTGGAAAAGAATAGTTCACCACGGAGGCACAGAGACACAGAGAAAAGCAATTCATGGTTTTCTGGCGTTTGGTTTTTCTCTGTGCCTCTGTGTCTCTGTGGTGATTTGATTTAGAATTCTGACGCTATGAATAAGGTCGTGGCAAATGCGGACGAGGCGATTCGCGATGTGGGCGACGGCGCCGTCGTCATGGTTGGCGGGTTTGGGCTGTGCGGGATTCCGGAAAATCTGATTCGCGCGCTGGTGCGGAAGGGGCCGAAGAATCTGACGACCATCAGCAATAACGTTGGGGTGGACGGGCTGGGCAACGGGCTGTTGCTGGCGGCGGGACAGATTGTGCATCACATTGGGACCTATGTCGGGGAGAACAAGCTGTTGGAGGAGTTGGTGCTGACGGGGAGGATTCGTCTCGATCTGGTGCCGCAGGGGACGTTTGCCGAGAGGATTCGCGCGGGGGGCGCGGGGATTCCGGCGTTTTTTACGCCGACGGGAGTTGGGACGGTGGTTGCGGAAGGCAAAGAGACGCGCGAGTTCGACGGGCGGACTTACGTAATGGAACACGGACTGAAGGCGGACTTCGCGCTGGTGAAGGCGTGGAAGGGCGATAAGGAAGGGAACCTGGTATATCGGAAGACGGCGCGGAATTTTAATCCCATGATGGCGACGGCGGCGAAGGTGACGATTGCGGAAGTCGAACATCTCGTGGAAGTGGGAGATCTGGATGGGGATTTGATTCATACGCCTTCGGTATACGTGAAGCGGATTTTTCAGGGAGAGTTGTACGAGAAGAAGATTGAGAGACGGACGGTGAGGAAGGCGGTCGTTGGTCGTTAGTCGTTGGTCGTTGGCAAGAATCTGATTCAGCGAGGCCAACGGCTAACGGCCGACGGCCAACGACGAATCGCAGCTATGACAAAGCCTGGAAAAGACGTTGATAAGCGCGAGCGGATTGTGAATCGGATTGCGCGCGAGTTGCGGGATGGATTCTATGTGAACCTCGGCATTGGAATGCCGACGCTGATTGCGAATCATGTTCCGCCGGGGATTGAAGTTGTTCTGCAGTCGGAGAACGGGATGCTGGGGATTGGGCCGTATCCGGTGGAGGGTGAGGAAGACGCCGACCTGATCAATGCGGGCAAAGAGACGGTGAGCGAGATGGCGGGGACGTCGTATTTTTCGAGCGCGGATTCGTTTGCCATGATCCGCGGCGGGCACATTGATTTGAGCGTGCTGGGGGCGATGGAAGTGGATGAGTCGGGGAGCCTGGCGAACTGGATGATCCCGGGGAAGATGGTGAAGGGGATGGGCGGTGCGATGGACCTGGTAGCCGGGGCGCGGCGCGTGGTGGTGGCGATGGAGCACACGACGAAGGAGGGCGCGCCGAAGATTCTGAAGAAGTGTACGCTGCCGCTGACCGGCGTGAAGGTGGTGGATACGATTGTGACCGAGATGGCGTACATCCGGGTGACGGAGCGGGGGCTGGTGCTGGAGGAAGTGGCTCCGGGGCTGACGGCGGAGGATGTGCAGCGGGCGACCGAGGCGAGGCTGGTGGTGAGTGCGGGGTTGAAGGTGATGGAGAGTTAGGGGTTGCCGCCGGGCGACCTCAGGTCTACCCCCCTTCAATGTAGTGGCGATCTATCGCAGCGCTGGAAGCGCTGTGCCACCCAAAATCCAAATCTTCATCGCGCCTTAGATGCGAAACGGGGCGGCTAGCAGGCGGAACGGGAGTGTGATGGCGAGGTAGATGATTTCCAGAACTCCGTGGACCGCGACGCCAACAACGCGGAACGGTAGCAGCAACAGCCAGATGAATGGGTAGGCAATCAGCGCCAGCAGGGCCAGGGGCCAGCAGAGTACGAAGAGGATGCACCACAGGAGGAAAGTGAACATGATGAGACCTCCTTCTTTTCTTTCCATTTAATTGTACGGCGGGTGAAGCGAAAAAGTTCCACGGCACTGCACGCAGTCGCGGGCGAGTCGCCCGCGGCCACACAGGCTTGTTCCATCCAGCTCATTCGTAACGCAAGGCTTCCGCTGGTAAAGTTCTGCCGGCGGACCAGGACGGGTAGAGCGTGGCGATGAAGGAGACTCCGATGGCGACGATGGCGACGAGTATCCCGTCCATGGGGCGCGGGGCGAATGGAACGTAGTCGATGGAGTAGACCTCGGGCGAGAGCGAGATCATGTGGTAGTGGCCTCCGGCGTAGGAGATGGCATAGCCGAGCAGCAGGCCGATGGCGGTGCCGATCACGCCGATGAGGACCCCCTGAGCGATGAAAATGTTGCGCACCTGCGCTTTGCGCGTGCCCATCGACAGGAGCACGGCGATGTCTTTGGTTTTTTCCATGACCATCATGATCAGGGAAATCAGAATGTTCAGCGCGGCCACGAAGACGATCAGGCCGATGGTAATGAAGGTGACGAGTCGTTCGAGGCGGAGAGCGTGGAATAGCGCTTTGTTTTGCTCCATCCAGTTGGTGGCCATGAAGCCCTGGCCGGCCGCGTCTTCGAGTTCGCGGGAAACCTGGCCGGCTTTGTAGATGTCGTCGACCCGGAACTCGATTACGGAAATCAGATCGCCCAGGCCGAAGAGACGCTGCGCATCGGAGAGCCGCGTGAAGGCCCAGGAGGAATCGTAATCGTAGAAACCAGAGTTGAAGATTCCGACGACGCGAAAGCGGCTGTATTTTGGGACCATGCCGAAAGGCGTGAGTTCGCCTTGCGGGCTGGTCACCAGGACGACGGAACCGACCGTCGCGCCCAGGTTGTCGGCCATGTCTTTGCCCAGAATGATGGGGGCCATGGCGGAGACGCGGGTGTGGACTCCGGCTAGATCGTCGGGAGAATTCTCGGTCGCTGACGCTCCCTGAACGGCCGAGGCGGCCGTTCCCACATGGTCATCCTCCGAGGCGGCTGTCCCTACATGGTCCTTCTCTGTTTCTTCGAGCGCGTTTGCGGAACCTTCTTTTACTGTGTTGAGCAGATCTCCAACCTTGCGTTCATCCGCCGGGATCATGCCCTTGAGGACGGCGCCGCGGGCGCGGGGACCGCGGGAGATGAGCACTTGTTCGAAAATCGCGGGAGCATCGGCTACGACGTGGGGTTGTTTGGACAGGCGTTCGAGCAGCGGAGGCCAGTCCTTGATGCCGTCGTCGGCGACGCGAAGCAGGCTGACGTGGGAGGTGGAGCCGATGAGGCGCTCCTGCAGGTCCTGGCGAAAGCCGTTGTTGATGGCGAGCGCGACGATAAGCGAGGCGACGCCGGCGGCGACACCGACAATCGAAATGCCGGTGATGATGCCGATAAAAGCCTGGCGGCGCTTGGCGCGCAGGTAGCGAGTCGCGATGAAGAGTTCGAAACGCATGAGTAAGCTATCAGCTGTCGGCTGTCAGCTTTCAGCCAAGTCGGATTATAACCACTTGCCGGTTCGTCTTTATTTTTCTCTCCCTCTGAATGGCAGGATCGCGGGTACGGTTGCACGGTACAGACGGTATTCTTCGCCGAAGCGTGTCTCCAGTTCTCTATCCTCCATCCTGATCATTACCCCGCCGGTCACTACTGCCAAGATTGTCAGCGCCCAGCAGACTGCCAGGCCCGTGGCTAGACTCCAAGCGAGCATTTCGCAGAGATGGCCAAGATAGACGGGATGGCGGACGCGGGCGCGAATGCCAGTAGTGGCCAGCCGTTGCTCGCGATGTCCGGGGAGGATCTCGGACAATCCGCCGAGTTGCGCCAGGGTGAAGTGTTGGTGAGACAGCTTGTAGAGCGCGACTCCGGCGAAAAATAAAGCGGCGGCGGGAACCCACGCCCAGCCATTTTCATAGAGCAGGAGGCCGTGCCACGGGGACGTGATGGCGGCGACGGCGGCCCACATGCCGATCCAGAGCGGTAGAAGGATTTTGTAGGGCGAGGTGCGGCGGGAGCGCCAATATTCGGCGCGGGGGTGGATGAGGAGCCAGAAGGCGGGGATGGTGGAGTAGACGACGCAGGCGATCCAGCCGGCAGTGCGCAGCGTCTGCATAGGCTGATTTTAGCTTCTCTGTGTTGCCAGTCATGCGTCTCGGCACTTTCTATGGCACATTAGAAGATCGGACTACTTGAGATCAATGCCTGCCCCCGCCGACGCCAGAGCTGGACGCATCGCCTTCACGCATCCGGGCTTCGTGCTGTTTGAAATTGCGCGTTTTCTGATTGTGGCCGCGGTCGAGATGCAGGCGGTCGCGGTCGGGTGGCAAGTATATGACATCACGAAGCGCGCTCTCGACCTTGGGCTGGTTGGGCTGGCGCAATTTCTTCCGGGCATCTTGCTGTTTCTGGTGAGCGGACATGCGTCCGACCGATTCGACCGGCGCAAAGTTCTCGGCGTGTGTTATGCGGGATACGCGCTGTGCTCAGGGCTTTTGCTGGTTCTGGCGATGCGGAGGACACATGCGGTGCTTCCAATCTATGTAGTGTTAGTTTTGCTGGGCGTGGTGCGCTCGTTCAATGGCACGGCCAGCCGCTCGATTCTGCCGCAACTGGTTCCGGACGAGCACTTCGCCAACGCCGTGGCGTGGAACGCGACGACCTTTCAGGCGGCGACCATTCTCGGACCATCCCTTGGAGGCATTCTGTATGCGGCTTTCCGCGGACCGTCCGCGGTTTATGCGGCTGCCATGGTCACAGCTGTGGGCGCGCTGGCCTCGGCCTTTCGGATCAGGACGCGGCCGCAGACGCGGCGGCGCGAGCCCATGACGATGAAGACCGTCTTCGCCGGATTGCACTTTATCTGGCGCGAGAAGTTGATCCTGGGAGCGATCTCGCTGGATTTGTTCGCGGTGCTGCTGGGCGGAGCGGTGGCGCTGCTTCCGGTGTATGCGCGCGAAATTCTGCACACCGGGCCGTGGGGACTGGGTTTGTTGCGGACCGCTCCCGGAGTGGGGGCGGCGCTGATGGCTGTTGCGCTGGCGCATCGTCCGCTGCGCGGGCGGGCCGGGCCCACACTGCTGTGGTCAGTGGCAGGGTTCGGCGTGTTCACGATTCTGTTTGGCGTTTCCCGCAGTCTGGCGCTTTCGCTGGCTTCGCTGATCCTTCTCGGCGCGGCCGACATGATCAGCGTGATCATTCGCGCGACGTTGGTGCAGTTGCGCACGCCGGACGAAATGCGAGGCCGGGTGATGGCCGTGGACATGGTTTTCATCGGGACATCGAATGAACTCGGGCAGTTCGAATCTGGATTGACGGCGCAGTGGTTCGGCACGGTCCCGGCAGTGGTGCTGGGAGGAGTGGGAACTCTGGCGGTGATTGCTGTCTGGGCATGGGTGTTCCCCGAGTTGCGGCGCGCGGGGGGATCTCAGCGCGATTAAGAACGCGCTCGGGCAGGGTGATTCGGAGGCGAGCAAAGGAATCAACCAGTGAGCGCAAGACCGGCTTGAACCGCCGCAAGCTTACTTGCCGAGGATCAAAGTCTTGGCGGCGCCCATGTTGTCGTAGCGGTCATAGACGCGTACGACCACCACGTGCTCGGAAGAGGATCCGCCATCTTTCGCGGCTTCGGGCGTGGCCTTGAAATCCGTGGCCTTGAAATCATAGCTCTCGGCCTTCGCGTCCGAGAGTTGGCCGATGGGCTCGACGTACTTCCACTCGCCGGCATCCACGGAATACTCGGCGCGTTTGATGGGAGAGAAACCATCGACCGCCCGGAACGCAACATGAATCTGGCCGCCTTGGAGGGCTGCGGACAGATTTTCGATTCGCGGAGGGGTGGTATCCACCTCGAAGCGGCGGCTTTCCTTGGATGCAGTCAAGGCTTCGCCGGGCGAGTGCGAGGGCGCATCCGAGGCAACCACCTTCACCGTGTAGCCGCCATCGGGCAGGAGGCTGGCATCGAATGAATATGCCTTGTCGGTGAGATTGTCTTTGAGCAGCAGCCAGCGGGTCTCGCCGTCGCCGCGGTAGTAGAGGGAGTAAACGAGTTGGTCGTCGTTCTCATCGTGCGCGCTCCACTTCACGCCGATGGAATCGCGATCGCGCGAACTGGGCGTCGGGACCTCGAAATGCGGTCCGGAAGGCGCACTTGACGAATCCGATCCTGGGCTGATGCCGGACATTCTTGGCATGGGCTGATACTTGACGCCGACTTGTACGGTCACGTCATCGATCTCCGGAGCGACGTTCTTGGGCAGGTAATCCAGCGCCACGCTATCCAGGCCGGGGGCTGTCGATCCCGCGTGGAGCACGGCTTTCCACTGGGCGTAACGGGCTGCGGGAATTCCAGTTTCGCTGCTTTTGGCGAAATCGATCTTTTTCCAGGCGCTCCAGTTGCGGTCGGGATTATCGACGTTGCCGCTGCGGGCGTAAAGGTCCACATTGCCGGAGCCGCGAAACTCGGCGCGTCCCCAGCGGGAGAAAATCTTGGCATCGAACACGTCGCTCTCGTAGGTGCCCTCGGCCGCAGGAGCCGGTCCCAGGACAAAGATTTTTCCCAGATTGCTGGTGGCCGCATATACGCCGCCGCCTGGCGCCTTGGCGAAAGCCGTTACCTGCGAAGCCGCGGCTTTCAGCAAGTCGGAGAAATCATCCAGGCCGGTGATGGCAAAAATATGGCCGCGATTTCCCGTGCCGGCCAGCAGGCGTCCCTGGGAGTCAAAGGCCAGGGCGTAGACGATGTCCTCGTGGGAAGTCCACAGCTTGGTTGGGGAACCGTCCGGGGCAATGCGATAGACATCGGAGCCACTGCTGGCGCCGCCGCCGGGGAAGGGAAATGGCCCGGTCATGGTTGGCACGCTGGGCGCAGTGGTGATCGTCATGCCTGGAACTTGCGGTGCAGCGCCGCCTGCGGGGACGCCGGAACCCAGTGTCAGGAGAGCTGCAGCAATGCCCGATGGGTTGGGAGCGCCCGCGTTCTTTTTCTCGCCGACCGCCGCCGCATAGATGTTGCCCGCGCGGTCAAGGGCCAGAGCCGTGATCTCTTTCTTGGGCGCGCTGTAAAGCACGAACCCCTCGCCCACGGGAGAAATGCGGTAGATAAGGCCACTGCCATCGGAGCCCGCAATCAGATTGTCCTGGGCATCGAAAGCCAGGACGCGAATGTGGGTTTCGTCACTCTTGAAGAAGACCGAATGCTCGCCTTTAAGCGTGATGCGGTAAATTTCCCCGTGGTCGCCGGTGGCAACATATAAGTTGCCGGACTTGTCCAGAGCGAGGTCCCAGATATATTTCGTGCCCGGCTCGAAGTAGACAGAAAAAGTCCACGAAGGATCTGCGACGGGTTTCGCCGCGTCTTTGTCCTTATCTTTGTCCTTATCGTCCTTATCTTTATCTTTGTCCTTGTCGGAAGGCGTGGCCTGGGATGAGTCTGCCTTCGCCGACACCTTGCTGCCGGGCTTGTTTTCAATCTTGTATACCTTGCCATCGGGAGCCGTAGCCGCGTAAATTGAGCCGCCGGGGCCAATCTGCAGCGCTTGTACCTGAAGTTCCTTGGGCTCAAAAATGATCGTGGCCTTTCCGTTCGGCGTGATGCGGTAGACGCGGGCGGGCGCGCCTGCCGCTACATACACATTGCCTGCGTCATCAGCCGCGATCGCCCAAATGTAGGTGGAAGGCGTGGCATACAGGCTTTTGAAGGTGGGAGCCAACTCCAGGCCGCCCGCGCTGTGAATCGCCACGCCGGTGGCCGTGCCCTTGGTCAGTTCGTCAAACTTGGACTGTTCCCAGGTGCGCGTGCCCTCGGCGAACGCCGCCGGTAGCAGACCGGAGCCGCTGAAGTTTGCAAGAAGAAAAATGGCAAGAAGGAAGAAGAAAAGCTTTCGCGCACTCTGCAATTTCATACCTCGAAGCATCGTTATAGGGAGTACGTTCAGGTTACCATGGCGGACTGATGCGTAGGCTGGAGACCGATCTCTCCTAAGGCCGGACGGGGGCTGATTTCCCGTGATATCGTTAAATTTGATGAACTCCCCGCGCCAGGATTTGCTGCGCCTGCTCGCCTACAAGTCTTTCCGGCTGGGCGATTTCAAGCTGTCTTCTGGCGGCACCAGCGACTACTATATCGACTGCCGGAGCACGACGTTGGATGCCAAGGGGGCTCGACTGACGGGGCAGGTTTTTTTCGACGAAATCCGCGAGCGGGGATGGAAGGCGCAGGCCATCGGCGGACTGACCCTGGGGGCGGATCCCATCGTGGTGGCGGTGTCGGTGGTGAGCGGTGAACTGCACGGGTTCCTCGTTCGCAAAGCTGAGAAACAGCACGGGACGGGACAGCGCATTGAGGGCTATCGCAGGATAGGGGCGCGCGTGGTGATCGTCGACGATGTTTGCACGACGGGTGCTTCCACGGTGCAGGCGATTGAGGCGGCGCGCGAATTTGGATTCAATGTGGTCGGAGTGATGTGCCTGGTGGAGCGCGAGGAAGCAAAGGGACGTCCAGGCGTAGAGAAGGCAGCGGCTCCGGCGCCGTTCGTCTCGGTTTTTACGGCGAGCGATGTGCGGGCGGAACATATTCTGCAGACGGACGATACGGAGCCGGGGATCTTTGCCGTGGCGGCGACGTGCGAAATCTGCGGGCGGCCGGCAGTGACGAACAACCCTCGCAATTTGTGCGGGGCGCATAGGGCGTAGCAGAGGGAGCAGACGGGCCTCCGCCCTTCACGTATTAAGGAGGACAACGATGGCGCAACAGTCAAGTGGCTTAGCCTCTTACATGAGTGAGAAAGTGCCGCTGCCTCGCTGGCAAGTATACGCGCTGCGTTTCGTGCTTTTCTTTGCGATAGGGATGGTTGCAGCGACTGCGACCTTTTCTACGAGAGCGCTTGTCACGGCGGTCTTAATGTCTTTGGCCATGACCGGTTGGTTCTACTGGTACGAGCGCTACGGCAGTCTGAGCCAGCGTCACATGGTTGGTTACATAGTAGTGCTGTCGATCCTGTTGATCGTCCTGCTCGGGATCTGCTGGTACGGGATTGAGAGGCACAGGCATAACCTGGAACTGAACACGAGGCCGACGATCAGCCGTCGCTGGGCTAATCATATCTAGGCGGGGAGTAAACGCGAAGAGGCAAAAGGACGAGTCAACGTGGAGAAGGCCGCGGCGCCTGCGCCGTTTGTATCGATCTTTACGGCGAACGACGTGTGCACGGAACATGTTTCACAGATGGATGACATGGCACCCGTGATTTTAGCGGTTGCGACGAGTTGTGAGATTTGCGGTCGGCCCGCTGTGGCAAATTTTCCGGGGAACCGCTGTGCGGCGCATCGGATGTAAAGGAAGACACGTTCAAGGAGCTACGTATGACCGAACCATCAATCAGCATCAGATCGTTCATGTCGGAAAGTGTTCCCATAAAGCGCTGGAAGAAATACGGATTGATCCTAGTGTTCGCTTTCTTCGCGTGGGCTACGATGTACGGCATGGTCGGGCTGGACGCGAAGAAGGTGGCTGGCGCGGGCACTTTTGCACTGGTGACGACCGCAGCCGCGTGCTGGAGAGACCGACGCCGGGCCGACGACCAACGACAGACTTCATGATCCAAACTCTCGAATGGACTGACAACGGGGTACGCTTCATCGATCAGACGAAGCTGCCTATGGAAGAAGCCTACGTCACCTGCAAGACGTACGAGCAGGTTGCCGAGGTCATCCGCACCATGGTGGTGCGCGGAGCGCCTGCGATCGGCATAGCCGCAGCCATGGGGATTGCGCTGGGCGCGAAAAATTCCAAGGCGGAGACGGCCGCCGAGCTCAAGCGGGAAGTTGACCAGATTTGCGAGATCATGGCAAAGACTCGTCCAACGGCCGTCAATCTTTTCTGGGCGATTCGGCGTATGCAGGAGAAGTTCGATCGCGTGCGCATTCGCCCCATCGCGCAAATCAAGCAGGAACTCGTGGAAGAGTCCAAGCGCTTGCACGCCGAGGATCTCGCCGCCAACCAGGCCATGGGACGCCACGGCGCCACGCTGATGCCGAGCGAAGGCGGAGTGCTTACGCACTGCAATGCGGGTGCGCTGGCCACGGCTGGATACGGCACGGCGCTGGGCGTGATAAGGGCGGCCGTCGAGCAAGGGAAGAAGATCCACGTCTATGCCGACGAAACCCGGCCGTTTCTGCAAGGATCGCGGCTTACCGCCTGGGAACTGATGAAAGACGGCATTCCGACGACGGTGATCTCCGACAACATGGCCGGCGCCATGATGAAGCAGGGCAAGATCGGAGCGATCATGGTGGGCGCGGACCGCATCGCGGCCAACGGGGACGTGGCTAATAAAATCGGAACGTATACGGTTGCCGTTCTGGCCAAAGAGAATGGCCTCCCGTTTTACGTGGCCGCGCCGATTTCAACCATTGACCTCGCCTGCCCCGACGGCGCCAAGATTCCCATCGAGCAGCGCGATGCCAGGGAAGTCACTCATATCGCCGGGAAACAGATGGTGCCCGATGGAGTGTCCGTAGAAAATCCGGCGTTCGATGTAACTCCAGCGAAATATGTGGCCGCCATCATCACCGAGCGGGGCATCGCCCGCGAGCCGTATCCGGAGTCTCTGCAGAGGCTGGCTGGCGCCGAGGCCAAGGTCGAGGCCTAGAAACGTGACTACTGAAGTCCGTTTAGGGATGCGGCATAGTGTGCCGTGACGCGCGTCACATCACCAACGCAAAGGGTTGGGTACAGTTTTCAGTAGGCTTCTGCGGAAACCAAGGCAGCACCGTGGCGGCAGCAACTGTCACCATGGTTCGAATGTGCCATATAGAAATCAGCCGCTGGTGTGAGAAGATGGCCCGACCTACTGTTTCTGCCGCCGTCGAACTAAGGCTGGCGGTGGATGGACCCAAGCGAGGGCGGAGTGCATCTAACGGAGCAAGTTACGGAACGTGAATTGTCAGGATCGGAAGCGCTGCTTCGGGTTCGAGGATTGAAGAAGGTTTTCCGGTCCGGCGAATCGGACCTGGTGCTCTTTGAGAATTTATCGTTTGAGGTGAAGCGCGGCGAGATGCTCGCGATTGTCGGCGAGTCGGGAGCGGGGAAGAGTACCTTGTTGCACATCCTCAGCGCTCTTGATCATGCTTCCGCAGGTGACGTATACTGCGCGCAATTGCAATTGAATGCGTTATCGGCGGACGAGGCAGCGGAGTTTCGCAATCGCGAGGCGGGCTTCGTCTGGCAGTTTCATTATCTGCTGCCGGAATTTACGGCGGCGGAAAACGTGGCCATGCCTTTGCTGGTGCGAGGGTACCGCTGGGCAGAGGCGGCGCCGGAGGCTTCACGCTGGCTGCGTGAGGTCGGACTGGAGCAGCGCGGACATCACCGTTCAGGAGAGCTTTCGGGTGGGGAGCAGCAACGGGTGGCTCTGGCGCGGGCGCTGATCACCGGTCCGAAGTTGCTGTTAGCTGACGAGCCTACCGGGGACCTGGACGGGCAGACGGCGGAAGCGGTTTTCGAATTGATTGCGCGATTACATCGCGAGCACCAACTCACCTCTCTCATTGCAACCCACAACCTGTCGTTTGCGCGGCGTTGCCACCGGGTGTTGCGGCTGCAGCGGGGGCGTGTGGAAGAGATCACTCCGGAGTCGTTGCCGGCTTGAGGGTGGTGAGAAAGATTAGTAAGACAAAGTGCAAGAAATTTGGCCGTCAACACATGGATGAGATTTCAACAGGTTCCTTCGGTAACATTATAAAAACGTTTGAGTACTTGGGTTCGGTGGCCGTTTGGTTGCATAATGAGGTAGCGACGGGTAACAGAATGCAAGCCAGGAACGATAACGGGTCAGGTTTTCGGTAGGTCGAGCGGGACCAGTGCCTTCTCGGCCAGAAGGTTCGAGGGAAGGGCATTATGTTTGAACGTTATACGGAGAAAGCCAGGCGCGTAATCTTTTTTGCGCGCTACGAAGCAAGCCAGTTCGGGTCTCCTTATATAGAGACCGAGCACCTGCTGCTGGGGCTCCTGCGCGAAGATAAAGCCCTGACCAATCGATTCCTGCGTTCGCACGCCTCGGTTGAGTCCATCCGCAAGCAGATTGAGGGTCACACCACGATTCGGGAAAAGGTCTCCACTTCGGTGGACCTGCCATTGAGCAACGAGTGCAAGCGTGTGCTGGCCTATGCCGCGGAAGAGGCGGAGCGGCTCTCGCACCGGCACATTGGGACGGAACATCTTTTGTTGGGACTGCTGCGGGAAGAGAAGTGTTTTGCCGCGGAGATTCTGCACGAGCGCGGACTCCGGCTGTCGACCATCCGCGAAGAATTGGCCCGCACCAGCCAGGAGAAAGCGCAGCCGCAGCGGCAGCGGGAGTCCTCGTTGCTGAGCGAGTTTTCGCGCGACCTGACCCAGGCGGCGATGGACAGCCAGCTTGATCCTTTGGTAGGCCGCGATGGAGAGTTGGAGCGCGTGGTTCAGATTCTTTGCCGGCGCACCAAGAACAATCCGGTGCTGATCGGCGAGCCAGGCGTGGGTAAGACGGCCATCGTCGAAGGGCTGGCGCAGCGGATTGCCGATGGCGAGGTGCCGTCGTTTCTGGCGGATAAAAGAATTCTGGCGCTCGATCTTTCCTTGATCGTTGCCGGAACGAAATATCGCGGACAGTTCGAAGAGCGGCTGAAGACCATCATGAAAGAACTGATGGAGTCGCAGAATTCCATCATCTTTATTGATGAGCTGCACACGCTGGTGGGCGCGGGGTCGGCGGAAGGATCGCTAGATGCGGCGAACATCCTGAAGCCGGCTTTGTCGCGCGGTGAAATTCAGTGCATCGGCGCAACCACTCCCGGAGAATACCGGAAGTCGATCGAGAAAGACCGCTCGCTGGAACGCCGCTTCCAGGCGGTGAAAGTTCCTCCGCCGAACGAGGCGGACGCGGTGAAGATCCTGTTCGGCATCAAGGACCGGTACGAGAAGTTCCACGCCGTCACTTATACGGACGATGCCATCAACTTCGCGGTATCGCACTCGAACCGTTACATTCCAGACCGGTTCCTGCCGGATAAGGCCATCGACTTGGTGGACGAGGCTGGGGCGCGCGTGAAGCTGCGCCAGACCTCGCAGCCTGAGGAGATCACTGAGGTCCAGAAGCGTATCAAGTTCATTGTGCACCGCATGGAGAACGCGATCGCGAATCATGAATTCGAGAAGGCCCGTTTCTACTCCGACGAAGAACGCAAGGAGCGCGAGAATCTGCGGGCGCTGCGCGAGAAATATCATCTGGATGAGTCCTCGACTGGCGTCGTGGGCCGCGAGGACATCGAAGATGTGGTTTCGCGCTGGACCGGCGTTCCCATCACTTCGATCAAGGAAGAAGAGACGCAGAAGTTGTTGCGCATCGAAGAAGAGCTGCACAAGCGGATCATTTCGCAGGATAAGTCGATCAGCGCGCTGGCGCGGGCCATCCGGCGTTCGCGCGCGGGATTGAAGAGTCCGAACCGCCCGATTGGCTCGTTCCTGTTCCTCGGTCCCACGGGCGTGGGCAAGACGGAAGTGGCGCGCACTCTAGCCCAGTTCATGTTCGGCACGGAAAAAGCTCTGGTGCGCTTCGACATGTCGGAGTTCATGGAAAAGCATTCGGTGTCGAAGCTGATTGGTTCGCCTCCGGGATATGTGGGCTATGAAGAAGGCGGGCAGCTCACCGAGCGGGTGAAGCGGGCGCCGTATTCGGTGGTGCTGCTGGATGAAATCGAGAAGGCGCATCCCGATGTGTTCAACATCCTGCTGCAGGTTTTCGAAGACGGCCAGCTTACCGACGGGCTGGGCAACACGGTCGACTTCAAGAACACGATCCTGATCATGACGTTCGAACATTGGGGCTCGCCACCTGCAGAAGCGCGAGGGGTTTGGTTTCCAGTCGACCAAGGACGAAATGGTTTCGAGCAAGGTTGAGGAGCTGGTGAAGGGCGAGGTAAAACGCACCTTCAATCCAGAGTTCCTGAACCGGCTGGACGAGATTATCCTGTTCCTGGCTCTGAGCGAGGCCGACCTGATCCAGATTCTGGAACTCATGGTCACGCAGCTCAACACGAACTTGGCGCAGAAGGCGATTACGGTCACGGTTGCGGATGAAGCCAAAAAGTGGATCCTGAACCAAACGCTGACCGACCGCACCTATGGCGCGCGGCCGCTGCGCAGAGCGTTGCAGAAATATATTGAAGACCCGCTGTCGGAGGCGCTGATTCAAGGCACGATCACGACGCGTCCGGCGTTCATCGAGGTCTTCCTCGAAGACAACAAGCTGTTTTACCGTCCGGTGGATGCGGAGAAGAGTGCCGAGGGCGTGTTGTTGTACGAGAACAGTTAGCTATCAGCCGTCAGCCTTCAGCCGTCAGCGCAATGCTGGCGGCTCTTGTTTTGCCTGAACCTTGAGTATCTGGTGTTCCGGCAGGCTGCGGAAAAACGCTCAGAGGGCCCACGGCTCGGGAAGGGCACGACTTCCGTAGTGCCCGTAAGTTCAGCAAAATCAACAGCGACTTCAGCCGCTGGGATACTCTCTCAATTTCGCCCCAAGTTTTTGCCGCAGCCTGCCAGGGGACAGTTTTCCCTAATCGGGCGCAACAATGATGTTCCCGCCTGAGGTGACGTAACTTTGATTGTGTAAAAGCGAGAGGGTGTAAGTTGGCTTTGGCCTCACAAGCTAAAGCCGTTCCTGGAAAGGAGACCTACACCCGATGGCGAAGATAATCCCAATCACGGAGCATTACCAACATTTTCTGGCGGAGATGAGAGAGAGTTTCTGGGGGGATGTGTACGGAGAGACGAAGCGGCTGTGGAAAGAGCGTTTGGAGGCGGATTCGCGGCGGGAGCGGGACCGGTATGCGGTGCGCGAAGTGTATCAGCGGCGGCGCAGCCGGCGGCAGCCCTATCGCAACGGCTACTACGAACGGGATTTCGTGACTCGGTTGGGGACGATCCGGCTGCGCGTGGCGCGCACCCGAGGGAAGAGTTTTCTGCCGCGAGGGCTGGAACCTTTTCAGCGGCGCGCCGAAGATGTGTCGATGCTGATTCGGGAGGCGTTTCTGCGCGGCATCTCGACGCGGCAAGTGGGGCGGGTGGTGGCCACGGTGACCGAAGAGGTGGTGAGCCCGCAGACGGTGTCGAAGCTGACGCGGGATCTGGACGGAGTGGTGCGCCAGTTCCACCAGGCGCGGTTGGAAGACAACTACGCGTATCTGTTTTTGGACGGAGTGAGCTTGCGGGTGCGGCGTCCGGCGGGGCGCAAGCGGGTGCAGATGCTGGTGGCCTACGGAGTGCGGCGTGACGGCACCCGCCATCTGCTGGCGTTTTTGCGGAGTCAGGGCGAGAGTCAAGCGGACTGGGAAGGGCTGCTGGAGGATATGTATCGGCGCGGGCTGGAGGGCAAGGCGCTGGGCCTGATCGTCACCGACGGCTGTCCCGGACTGGCGGCGGCGATCCGCACCGTCTATCCGCGAGTGCGGCATCAGCGCTGCTGGGCCCACAAGATGCGCAACATTCTGGAGAAAGTGAAGAAGGCCGACTACGACAACGTGAAAGCGGGAGCGCAGGCGATTTATTTGGCCGAAAGCCGCGCTCAGGCCGAAGCCGCTTTTCGCGCCTTCCGCGCCCGTTGGCGCGGGAAGTACGGTCCCATGGTGCGCCAGTTGGAGCGCGATCTGCCGGAACTGCTTTCGGCGTTCGCTTTCCCCCCGCACCTGCGTAAGAAGCTGCGCACCACCAACGTGATCGAGCGCTGCTTCGTCGAAGTGCGCCGCCGCACCCGGCCCATGGTTTGTTTTGTGAATGTAGCCAGTGTCGACCGCATCCTCTACTCCATCTTCCAGAGATTCAACCTGGAATGGAAAACCCGCACCCTCAACCTATTTACACAGGCAGCTTGACATCACCCCCGCCTGAAATCCGATTGACCTTCACAAGAAACTGTGATTAGATGCGCAACATTGCCGCGGGTTTTGTGTTAGAACCCGCTAATCGCAAGGGGCGTGCGAAACCGAGGAGGACGTATGAAGTACAGTTTGGTTTATGCAACTCTGGTTGCGACCGTATTAGGTTTGACTGCGGGGGCCGGCGCACGGGAAGTTGTCCTGCCCGCGGGCACTCTCTTGCAATGCACCTTGAACGAACCCAACTTCTCCTCGAAAACGGCGGAGGTGGGGGATCCGGTGGTTTGCCACTTGCGCGGGGTCACCGAATTCGGCCAGGAGGCGTTTCCACGCGGCAGTTATCTGGTAGGGCATCTGGAAGCGGAGAAAGATCCTGGACATTTTGTGGGCAAGGGCTATCTGAAGCTGCAGTTCGATCGCATCGGATTGCCCAGCGGCGATCTGCCTGTGGAAGCAAAGATAATCGGGACCCGCGGATATAAAGTGGACAAGGAAGGCAAGATCGACGGTAAAGGACACGTGAAGCGGGACGTGGTGGAATGGATGCTGCCGCCGCTCTGGCCCTGGAAAGTGATTACCTTGCCGTTACGGGGTCCGCGTCCCACGCTCAAGGGGGAGACCGTCCTCAGCTTGCGGTTGATGGATGATATCCAGTTGCCGCAGATGGCCACGACCTACGGGCCGGGCTGGCACTTTTTCAGCAGGCCGCAGAACGAGTCGTTCGGCGGAGCTGAAAATAGGCCCACACTCTCCATCCGGGGCAGCGTGGTGACGACTGGCGCAGAGGTTTCAGCGGCAGTGGACATTCCGCGGGCATCCTACGCCAGTTACGCATCTGCCGATGTGCAGTCCGCAACACCGCTGCCAGCTTTGGGTGGACCAGTGTTCATCCTGAAGACGGGCATGGTTCTGGCGGTAGGAGACTATCAATACCAGGACGGACGTATCACCTACACGCTGGCCAAGGGCGGCGGCGGGGTGGTCAGCATGGACGATGTGGACTGGACGACGACTACCCGGGTGAATACCCAGCGCGGCGTGCGAATGACATTGCACGGCGGGCACATCACTACGGAGTCGGCGGGTTTCTGACAGCTGATCTTTCTGATCTTGACCAATGTCAACGCAGAGCCGCTGGCGAAAGCTGGCGGCTCTTTTTGCCGAAAGGCTACGAGCCTAGGGCTTGCTCCAGTCCTCGACCTTCAGTCCCTTCACTCTTCGAAAGACACGATCGTTGGTGACCAGGATTGCTTCCGCAGCAAGCGCCTGCGCCGCGATCATCAGGTCAAGGTTGCCCATGGGCTCGCCGTTTGCTTCGAGCGCGGCGCGAAGGCGGGCATAGTGTTGAGCTACAGCGGAATCCCAAGCCAGAACTTCGACCCGCAGCAGAAATTCTTCGACTGCCATTCCTAGTCTTGCCGCTTGCGGCAATCTCGCGACGCCGAAGCGCAGCTCCGCTTCCGTAATCACGGAAATTCCGGCCTCACCGATGGGGACTTTCAGCAGCCGCTCTCGAACTCGGGGGAAGTTCCCCTTAATGACGTAACTTGCGATGTTGGTATCGAGGAGAAAGTGGACCGGCATTTAGAACAACCGGCGCTTCTGCGGCGGTGTATCTTTGCGGTCCGCGAGGAAGTCCTCGGGGACCTCGACCGCCTTCATCAATTCGAAGAAATCTTTCCAGGATTCAGGGCGGCGGGACAAGATGACGTCCCCGGTAGCCGTGTCGCGGCGAACATAGACTTCGGAGCCTTCGAAACGGTATTCAGCAGGCAAGCGGACAGCCTGACTGCGGCCGTTCTTGAAGAGCTTGGCGGTCTTCGACATGGTATATATTATGATATATACCATGCTTGGAATTGTCAATCCGTGCCGACTGCACGACGCAATAGTCAAGGGCCTCAACGAAGAGGTAGACGAGGGAAGCCGCAGGACGACTTCTTTTTGCGACCAATTTGCTGTCGGGAGAATCTGGACATGCGATGAACTTACCTGGGAGGAACGCCGTGGACAAGATCAACCTTGCCGAGAAATTCGCCAAGATTTCGGAGTACTACAAGCCTCACATCGCCGGCGAGCTCAACGGACAGATGGTGAAACTGGTCAAGACGAAGGGCGAGTTCGTGTTTCATCACCACGACAATGAAGACGAGATATTTCTGGTGGTGAAGGGACGGTTTCGCATGGAATTCCTCGACCGGCAGGAATGGATCGAGGAAGGCGAGTTTATTGTAGTGCCGCGCGGCGTGGAGCACCGGCCCGTGGCTGAGGAGGAATGCTGGATTTTACTGTTTGAGCCGGCTTCCACGCTGAATACAGGCAACGTAGTCAACGAGCGCACGGTGACACATCTGCAGCGCGTGTAGGACACCCATCATCCATGGAACTGATTGTTTACTCTTCATTCTGGTGCCCGGATTGCCGCGAGGCCAAGCGCTTTCTGGCCAAGCACAACATCCCATACAAAGACATTGATATCGAGACTACGCCGGGCGCGGTGGAAGAGATCGTCAAGCACACTGGAAAGCAGGCCGTCCCCCAATTTGTGATCGATGGCGAATGGGTACAGCCGTATGTGCCGGGAAAAGGATTTCTCTACGACGAGATGGCCAAGCGGCTGGGAGTGGGGAAGCCTTAATCGACGAATACGGTCCGCTTCTGTTGGCTGCGCCGCGACGGGCTGCCGTTCCTCAATCGTTTTCGATATCTCCTGTACATCGTCTTCCGTACCGTGGAAAAGCCTTGCCGGACAAGGGAAGATGAGCACTCCCGGCTATCGGCAGCGGTGCGCTTTCCCCAGGCGCGAGAAAGCTGAAAGAACGGGCGCTATCCATACCCATGTCCGAACCGGAAGTTCCACGGGGATCGAACGAAGTTACCGAAAGCTGGCAGCAGACGGTGCAGGCCGTGTTGGGAGTTGTGCTGCTGATCGGCGCCGCCGCAATGTTCCATTACTACGAGCCCGCTACGGCGCAGGGCCCGCAGCCGGACGATCTGCAGAAGCAAGTACACGCCCTAACGCAGCAGGTGGCGCAGCTCGAGAGAGAACAGGCAATGCCGGCGCTGGTACTGAACCGGTACCGGAACTCCATTGGTTACATATACGGCATATATCAGGTTGGATTCGCGAACCAGCCGGCGGCGATTCGGGCGCGCGTGTCTGGGACCGGATTTCTCGTGGGTGATGGGCTGCTTGCGACCAACCGGCATGTGGCCGAGCCGTGGTATGGCGATAGCGAGGCGGAAAGCCTGATGCATCGTGGCGCAACGGCGATGCTGGAGACTCTGGTCGTGTTCTTCCCCGGTTCGGCGACGCCAGTGAGCTTGACGCCGGGCGCGGTTTCTTCTACGGGCGATCTGGCGGTGCTGCGGATCGAAGATAAAAATGCGGTGCGCGGACTTGCGGTGCTGCCGCTGGCAGGAGGGAACGCATCGCCGGGAGAACTGGTAACGGTGATCGGCTACCCCATGGGCATTGCCGGGATGGTGGCCAAGTCGCCCAGCGGGATTTATCAACGGCTGGCGTACCGGCACAACGACATCACGGCGGCCAGCGAACTGGCGGCGCTTTCGTTGATTCGTCCCTCGACTACGTGCGGGCATCTGGGCGATGTGGTGGGAGACAAGCTGATTTACGATGCGCCCACGGCGCATGGCGGCAGCGGCGGTCCGGTATTCAATTCGAACGCGGAAGTGATCGGAGTGAACTCCGCCTATATCGACGGATTCTCCGGGGGCACGCTGGGATTCTCCGTCGAGGCGTTGCGTCCGCTGATCGAGGCGGCGGAGAAGAAACCGTAGAGATTCAGTCATCGGGTTACGATGGCAGCTCGCGTCGCGAGCCCCCCATCCACTTGGATCCGATTGCGCTTCTATTGCGTTCCAGTAGGCCGAAAATGAGTATAGCTGGCCAGCACATTAATGTCGGTCGGGGGGATCGAAAGACGCTCCGATGGTACATCGATTTCGCTTTATCGGTAACAGGAGGAATGTGTTTTTTGTTTGGAGTGGTCTTCACACAGGAACTCCATTCCTCCGACACCTCGGCTATCGACTGGAAGATCGCGGCCGGTTGCTTTGTGCTGATGGGTGTGTGCGTAATCGCGGCGCGTCGTCGACTTATGGTGTTGGTCGTTTCCATTGGGACTCCGAGTGTGTTCCTGTTCCAGAGGTTTGCCTTTGCCGGCGACGTGGAAGCCTTGGGGTGGGGAATCGTGTTCCGGGCTCTGAGTCTCGGAGTACTCGTGGTGGCTGGGTTGGTCATATATCTGCGGGACCGGTAGCTGAGGAGGCTGTCTCCACGCCGGACTACTATCTTAATTCTCGCCATTGGGGCCAGACTTCATGGGCCACCAACCCGGTTCGCGGACATGCTCATCCTGGAACTGGCGGAGGCGGGCGGCCATGACACTACTGCGGCCAAGGTATCCGACGGCTTTGCGATGATCGGAGCGATCGACTACAGGCAGGCGTCCGATGTCATAGCGCAGCATTTTGGCGGCTGCCTCGGCCACAAGTTCATCGGGGTAGGTCACGATGAGTTGGCTGATGCCGGCTTCCAGCACGGTCATCGCCCCGGCGGGGTCTTGGTCGAGAGCGCGAAGCAGATCGCCGCGGGTGATGATTCCGCCAAGTTTTCCCGCATCGTCGAGGATGAGCAGAGCCTCGTGGCGGGCGACAGCGGGATCGTGCCGCGCAATGCGCTCGGCTAGCGCGCCCACGTTGGTGCGGGCCGGTATGGCAGGCAAGTTCTGCTCCATGACCTCGGCGACTCGCGCCTGGGATAGAACGTCGGCTTCGTAGTCCTGATGGACACGCAGGCCGCGGCGCGCCAGTTTTTCCGTCATGATCGAGCTGTTGGGCATCAGGAGCATGGCGATGCCGTCGGCGATGACGCTGACCAGCATTAGAGGCAGTACGGAGTTGTAGTCGCGGGTGATTTCGAAGGCGAAGATGATGAACGTAAACGTGGCGCGCGAGGCCGCACCGAAAACCGCGCCCATGGCTACCAATGCGAAGGCCGCGGGCGAAAGGTGCGCGCCCAGGAAGTGATTTGCCACCATGGCGAAGATGCCGCCCATAGCGGCGCTCCACATGAAGCAGGGCGCCAGCAAGCCGCCGGAGGTGCCGGAGCCGAGCGAAACGGCCAGGGCAACGGCTTTGGCCAGCATGACGACCAGCAAGAGCTTCCAGGCGAGCTGGCCATTGAGAATGTCGCCGATGGTGTCATAGCCGACGCCGAGCACCCGGGGCACGAAGAATCCGATGATGCCCAGGCCGAGCGCTCCGATGGCAGGCCACCACATTTCGTCGAACGGAAGTTTATCGAATTGATCTTCCACCCAGTAAAGGAGTTTGCTGAAGCCGACGGCGGCGAGGCCGCAGATCGCTCCTAACACAAGATAAAAGGGCAGCGCGCGGGGAATGGCGAAGTCCATCGGGCTGACTTGGAACATCGGTCCCAGGCCCAGAAGTTGCATGTGGACGGCGGTTGCCAGAGTGCTCGCGATCACGAGCGGAATGAACGACCGGGACTTGAATTCAAACAGCAGCAGCTCGATGGCGAGAATCACGCCGGCGATGGGAGTGTTGAATGTGGCTGACATGCCGGCGGCGGCGCCGCAGGCAAGCAGCACTTTGCGCTCGACCGCAGTGGTGTGGAAGGCTTGGCCGACGAGCGAGCCGATCGCTCCGCCGGTTTGAATGATCGGGCCTTCCGCGCCGAAGGGGCCGCCGGTACCGATCGCAATCGCCGCCGAAATGGGCTTCAAGATGGCCACACGCGGGGCAATGCGGCTGCGGTTGAACAACACCGCTTCCATGGCTTCCGGGATGCCGTGGCCCTTAATTTTCGACGTGCCGTACTTCGCCATCACGCCCACAATGAGGCCGCCGATCACCGGAATGACGATTACCATCCAGCCGAGGTGGTTGTGCTGCGGGCTGGAGAAGTTGGCCGACCAGCGGTGGAAGAAGAAGAGGTTGGTGAACAGGCCGATCAGCTTGTAGAGAGCGAAGGCTACGATGCCGGCGACCAGACCGATCGCGGCGGAGAGCAATGAAACCAGCAGCATGCGGAAGGGTGCAGGTGGGGGCGAATCGATTGCCGTGCGGGTCCTGTCCGGTTCCGAGGCGGCGGGCGCAGCGGTTGAGCTTGACGAAGGGGGCGATTGCTTTGGAGTTCCGTCGCCGATGTCAGTCATGGACGCTTGCTTGTCTTTTCCTTCTTCACGAAGGAGCGTGGAATGCTAGGGAGTGGCGTCGTTGCCCTCACGCATAATGCGGCGCAGAGCCGCCGCCAGTTCGGGCCCCGAACCGCGCAGTTCCTCGCGATGATGCAGCGCCAGTTCGGCGAGCACCTTCTCTCCTTTGGTAGTAAGCGCGAGCAGCACCTCGCGGCGGTCGTCCTCGGCCCGCGTGCGGTGGACAAATCCTCCCCCTTCCAGGCGATTTACCAATTCCACGGCGCTGTGGTGGCGGATTTGCATGCGATTGGCCAGTTCGCGGATTCGTGGACGAACCCCGGCCGGCATGCCCTTGATCGCCAGCATGAGTTGGTACTGGCCGCGCTCCAGCCCCGCCTTTTTTACCGCTTGCTCGCTGAAATGGAGGAAGCAGCGGATCTGGTGGCGGAACTCCGCCAGCGCCTGGTAATCCGACAAGGTGAGCTTCTTCATGCCGCTTGATGGTATTGTGCCGCGTTCCAGCTTGCCCTCGTAGTATATCGTAACGCGATATATAATTGAAGCGAAAAAATTGGCCGCCGTCCTGGGACGCTGGCCTCTTTTCCCGCCTCCATTTAGAATCCTCTGTCCCGGTTTCATCAGATCGCAGGAGGCGCATCCACCTTGATCCCGCGCTATACACGCCCGGAAATGGGCCGCATCTGGAGCGACGAAAACCGCTTCCGCACCTGGCTCGCCGTCGAAGTCGCTGCCACCGAGACTTTGGCCGAGGCGGGAATGGTGCCCAAGGCGGCGGCCAAGTCGATCCGCGAGCGCGCCGACTTCAGTGTGGAGCGCATCCATGAGATTGAAGCCGAAGTGCGCCACGATGTGATCGCCTTCACCACGGCGGTGGCCGAGATCGTAGGCCCCGCCGCACGCTGGTTTCATTATGGCCTCACTTCCAATGATGTGGTCGATACGGCGCAGGCTTTGCTGATCAGGCAGGCCTCCGGGCTCATTGCGCGGGACCTTGCGCGCCTGGCCCAGGTTCTCGAACGCCGCGCGTGGGAATTCAAAGACACACCGATGGTGGGGCGGACGCACGGAATTCACGCCGAGCCCATTACTTTCGGCTTCAAGCTGGCGAACTGGTATTCGGAAACGCAGCGGAACATTGCCCGCTTTGCCGCCGCCGCCGAGGATTTGCGAGTCGGGAAGTTCTCCGGCGCGGTGGGCATCTTCGCGCATCTCACGCCCGAAATCGAAGAAAAGATCTGTGCGCGCCTGGGTTTGAAAGCGGCGGCGGTGTCGTCGCAGGTGATCCAGCGCGACCGCCATGCGCACTATCTGGCGACGCTTGCCGTGATCGCCTCCACGTTGGACAAGATCGCGACCGAAATCCGGCACCTGCAGCGCACCGAGGTGCGCGAAGCGGAAGAGTTTTTCAGCGAGAAACAAAAGGGCTCTTCGGCCATGCCGCACAAGCGAAACCCGGTGACCAGCGAGCAGATTAGCGGCCTGGCGCGGGTGGTGCGCGGCAACGCACAAGCCGGATTTGAAAACGTTGCCCTGTGGCACGAGCGTGACATCTCGCACTCTTCCACCGAGCGCGTCATCCTGCCCGACTCCACCACGCTGGTCGATTACCTGCTGGGCAAAACGGCCAATCTGATCGAAACCATGTTCGTATATCCCAAACGGATGCTGGCCAACCTGGAGAGTACGCACGGCCTGATCTTCAGCGGCCAGCTTCTGCTCGATCTGGTGGAGCACGGCGTCTCCCGCGAGGACGCTTATCACGTTGTGCAGGGGCACGCGATGCGCGCGTGGAAGGAAGACCTGGACTTCCACCAGCTCGTGCTGGCCGACAAAGAGATCACGGGAAAAGTTCCTAGAAAACAGATCGAGTATGCCTTCGATCTGCCGCGTCAGTTAAAGAACGTGGACAAGATCTTCGCGCGCGTGTTCCAGACTAAGGGTGCGAGCGGCGCGAAACCCGGCGCTCGCGCACGATCCACGCGCGCACGAAACCTCCGCTAACCGGCGAGTCATATTGCGCAAGCCGCGCCTTTTCTCTTGTCATTTCGGTGGCGTGTGCTCAAACGGGAGCTTGGTATAGCGCTCTTTCTCCACCTCGACGATTAGAGCCACGCGTCCTTCCGGACTGCGGAAGGGGAAAGGCTTTCCCGTGTACTTGTGCGAGATGGGATCCATTATTGTCAGTTGCGGGTCGGGACGCCGCTCCACTATACGGCCACGAATCTGCACCTCAGAATAGGGGTCGTCCGAGTCCACGATGGACAGGGCGACTCGTGGATCGCGGCGCGTGTTTCTGGCTTTAAGAGATTTCTCCCCAGTGCATATGACCAGACGCTCTCCCTCGCGCCCAACCCAGACAGGCACAGATTGAGGCGAGCCGTCGGGCATAAGAGTGGCCAGATGGGCAAAGTTCGGACGATCGATCAGTCTCTTAGCATCTTCCGACAGTGTGACGGCCATAAACATTCCTCCCTGCCTAACTTATCAGGAATCAAGGAAGCCGGTTAATCAGCGATGCCACATACCCAGCGCCGAATCCGTTATCGATATTTACCACGCTCACATTCGAGGCACAGGAATTCAACATGCCGAGCAGTGCGGCCAGCCCTTCGAACGACGCGCCGTAGCCAACGCTGGTGGGCACGGCGATTACGGGGACTCCGACGAGGCCTCCGACAACGCTGGGCAGCGCTCCTTCCATGCCGGCGCAAACAATCACGACGCGGGCTTTCGCCAGCGCCTCACGATTAGCCAGCAGACGATGGATGCCCGCGACGCCCACATCGTAAAAGTGTTCCACTGAATTGCCCATGAGCTCGGCAGTGACTACGGCTTCTTCTGCCACTGGAATGTCGCTGGTCCCCGCCGACACCACGGCGATCATACCTTTGCCGTAGTTATGCGGATCGCGTTGCAGCACAATCGCCCGCGCCAGTTCGCGATATTCCGCCGCACGCACTTTTTTCTTTACCGCGGTAAATTGCCTCTTATCGGCCCGCGTGGCCAACACGTTGCCCCCATGCTTGGCCAGCCGCGCGAAAATTTGCGCCACCTGCGATGGCGTCTTGCCCTCTCCAAGAATCACTTCGGGCATGCCCGCGCGCAAACTGCGATGATGGTCGACCTTGGCGAAACCAAGATCCTCGAATGGCAGATGCCTTAAACACGTTACGGCGTCGTCGGGCGTGATTTTGCCCCGGCGTACCTGCTCGAACAGCTTGCGGATGGATTCGGCGTTCACGGCAGCGCTCGGCAGTCTGCATTCAGCCAAGCGCAGTCTAGATTAGCACCTGCGAACGCATCTGGGCTTTCTAGGCGTGCGCGCCGCGGGCGGCAGGGCGGACCCGCGCTATCACGGCGATGCAAACCTTGCGGGCCAGGCCGGGTTCGTTGAGGCGGGCGAGGAACAGGCGGCGCAATCCGCTGGGCTTCACGCGCCCCGCCAGATAGGCATCGTAGAGCGCGCTTCCCAGGCGGTATCCCCAGTCTTGCGCGGCCGATTCAAACTTCTCGCCATCCTTCTGCGAATCGTGGATCGCTGCCATAGCGGCCTTTTCGCACCCAGCGCGCGACAGCGTCGAGAAATCCGCCTCCGGCGCGGGACGCGAAGGATAGAGCACACGCGAACCGAAATAAGCTACGGCATGTTCGGCGATTCTCGTGTAGAAACCATCGATTGCCGCAGTTGCCTTGTTGCCATGGAAACCTTCACCGTTTGCGCTGTGCCCATTCAAACGCTGGGGCAGGCCCCGACAGGCGTGATGCAGAAAGCGGGCGGCATCCTCGGCCGCGTGCACCAGCTGAAACTCGCGGATGTAAAACGCATTCACCTCGGGGAAGTAAGCGCTGCCGCGTTCTTCCACGTTCGCCAGCATGGCTTCCAGTTGCCGCTCACCGATGGCTTTGCGCGAGAGCAGGCGCCGCAGCATCGCATCCGACGAATTGCCATGAACCTCAGGCAGCATGTCGATCAGGAACTTCGGCTGCGTTCCGTTATGCGGTGAATAGCGATTGATCTCGAGAAAACTGGCCAGGCTGTCGATCAGGTTATAGATGGTGGGTGCGAAGTCGGGGCAGCTTTCGCAGCGGCTCCACTGATCGAGAAACAGGCGGTAGCTTTCGTATTTTTCGAGCGGCGTAGCGTTGAAGACGCACAGAACTTCGTCGTTCACGCGCACCGCCTCGACTTTATCCGCGCGCTCCCCGGCCGCGCGCCAATACAGCGCGTCAATATTCTGCAGCACGGTAAGGATTTTGGCGCCGGGCAAGGCCTTATGCAGCACGCGGGGCAGATGTCCGGGAGCGAGATGCGATTCGCCGAACAGAACGAAGATCACGGCCTGGGGATGGCGCTCGCGGATTTCGGCAATCTTAACTGCGGCGTGGCGATCGCGGGCTCCGATCTTCCGCAAATTTTCGCGTGGCATGCAATCGAGACCGTAGATGGCTTCGCCGTGGTCGCGGGCCGCGACCAGCAGTTCGTGGAACGGAGTCCAGTCGTATCCCCAGTCGAGATCGAAGCGAATGCGGTGGCGCAGTTCGCTCTCGTCAATTTCACGCCGCCACCATTCGTCGAGGATGTGCTGGTCGCGGGCGAAAATGGCTTCGACTCCGAGCACGATCGGCCGGTCTCCGGCGAGCGCACGTTGCTCTATGAGAGATGCGGCATAGCGCTGGGCGGCGGGCAGGGCATGGTAGTCGCCGATGAGCGCCACGTCGGCGGCCTGCAGCGCAGTGTGAATCTGTTGGCTATCTAAGAGCGAATCATAGCGGCTGAAGGCCTGCGCGAACTCGCGAAGATATTTGCGGCGGCTGTGCGAATCCTGGGCGCGGATTTCGCGCTCCACTCCGGCCAGCGCATGGCGCTCCGCTGCGCCCCGGCGCGACCGCAAATTGACCGTGGATGCCATAAAGGCAGTTTCTAGCTCCTAAGCTTCTAGCTCTTCAGTTCTTCGCCTTGACTTCCGGTTCGGCGACTCCCTATGCTCCAAAGTCGGGGCCGCTCGCGCCGCCTCGCTGGAGAAGGCTTGCCGAATCATCCGCCGCAAAATCTGACCATCGCGACTACTGGCGCCAGCGGCTCGGTGTTTCTGCGCCAGATGCTGCTTGCCGTCGAGCGTGATGCGCGCGTTCAGACCGTAAACTTCATCGCCTCGGACTCCGGCCTGCGTGTGCTGGCCGAAGAACTTGGCATCCAGGGCCGGTCGAATCTCGTCAGCCGGTTACTGTCCGGCGGCGACAAATGGGCCTCCGAAAACGCCTTGCCAAAACCTCCGGCGAAAGCCTCAGTCCGCGTTGCTAACACGTCATCCAAAATTCACGAGCAATCGAACGCCGATATCGGAGCCAACGTGGCCAGCGGTTCTTACCCCGCCGACGCCATGATCGTCATCCCGTGCAGCGTGGGCACCTTGGCCCGCATCGCCAACGGCATCGCCTCGCACCTGATCGAGCGCGCAGCCAACGTCTGCCTGAAAGAAAAGCGTTCGCTGGTGCTATGCGTGCGCGAAACGCCGCTCAACAAAATCCATATCCGCAACATGTACCGCGCCGCAGACGCCGGGGCCACCGTCTTCCCGCTCATCCCGGCCTTCTATTACCGGCCCGCGAGCTTGGATGACATGGCCCGCGAGTTTGCCTATCGCGTGCTCGCCCACCTGGGCCTGCCTCAGCCCGAAGCTTTCCACTGGAAGGGCTGAACTATCAGCGGCTTACCTGCCTACATTGAAAAAGTCTTCGACCTAAGGAAAAAATCGGCCTAAATCGGGGGAAGCTCCAGTCTAGGGAGCCCTTGGTTCGGATCCCAGATACCTGGCGGTCATGTACGACAGGGGGGAAGTGGAAGTTGCGATGGTAGTGACTTATTTGGCGGATGCCTCCGGCACATCCACCACGTTTTCGAGCACAAACTGACTTCTGTCCCAGCGGAAGATGAACTTACGCTGTCCGCCCGAGGAGCACGCTTCGCACTCTTTGTTGTCCTTGTACACGGGATAAACCTCAACCAGCTTTCCATCCTCGACCGCCAGGCTCATATGGCCGCGGAGGCCTTCGTAAACGTCACGATCTTTGAACGGTCCCTCGTGGGGCTTAATCGGCATGTCGATAAGTTTGCCATCTCGCGTCAGCTTCACCACACCGAAGAAGTCCATCCCCCCACTCCCTGACATGCATGTAAATCCTTCGTAGATCGCTTCCTCCTGACCGTCTCCATCAAGGTCGGCATAGTCCAGGTTTTCAACATCGAGGAGATCGCGCCCGTTGTCAGCGCAGTTCTCCTTCAACTCTTGCATCTCCTCACCTGGAACGAAACCAAAGGTATTCTCCTCGAGAAACTTTCTTACATCGACGGCGCGGATGGCGCGGGAAGGACCGGGCTGGAGTGGTGGAAGAAGAGTTTTCAGGTCAACGATGTCCTCAAGAACGAGCTTGTTCGTTTTCCACCGGTAGATGAACTCCCGAGTGCCAGCCGAAGTGCAGCAGCCCAGATCTGCTTCCGTGAAAATGGGAAACTTCTCTATGAGTTGACCGTTCTCAATGGCCACGCCCATTTGCCCGCGCAAACCTACACTGGGGTCGCGGCCTTTGAATGGCTCATTCCATTTTCGCTTCTCTATCGGCAGCTCCTGCACCTTGCCGTTCGGGGTTAAGGTGAAGACGGCGATCAGGTCCGGCCCACCGTTTCCTGCCAGGCAGGAGAACGCGGTGACGGCGGCCTCTTCGCGGCCATCGCCGTCCAGATCGCCGTAGGCTTTGGTTGAGATCTCGATTCCGGTTCCCAGCGCGTCCTTGCAGGCGTCGTGCAGGTCCGTGGCGTGAACGCTCTTGAGGAACGAACCGGTCATCTCATCTTCGAGATCTTCTCGACGAATCGCGGCGGAGTCGGGACTAGCGTCGCTTGCGTGTGCGACCACGGGAGGCGCAGAGGCCTGAATTGCCCGAGCGGGACTGGAGGTCACGGTCGCTGCAGGGACTGAGCTTCTCTGCGGAGTCGCTGTCTGTGGCTTGGTGCAGGCAAGGCAGGGAGCGAAGAATAGAAAGAGCGCGAACAGTTTTTCTGCCGGCAATCGCATGGTCCTGCCCCCACCAGAGAAAGCTATGCCATTAGCTTAATTCGATCTGGATGCGGCATTGGCGTTACCGAGGTACCTTCTCATTCATTCCTCCGGCGTGTTTCTTATTCGCAGAGGCACCTCCGATTCTTGCATCGAGATTCCTGCGAGACAGTCGTCCACAGGAGAGCTTGGTGGTAACATCCTGTACTCCAGCGGTATTTGCGTGGACAGGGTGAACCATGCTTTTCGCTAAACATCAACTAGGCTCGGCAAGGCCGCCTTTGGGGCGGCGTGCTCTAGCAATTCGAGGGTTGGCTGTATGGATCGCGGTGGCGTTTGTAGCAACAGCGAGCCACGCCGACGCTCGCAATCCCTATGCCGGCGATGCCAAAGCCGCAAAAGCTGGCGAGTACGAGTTCCGCATCAACTGCGCACTGTGCCACGGTCTGGGCGCCCACGGCGGCGGCCGCGGGCCGGACTTGACGCGGGCGCAGAAGAAGCACGCGCACTCGGACGCGGAGCTGTTTCAGGTGATCAGCAACGGCATTCCCGGCACCGTCATGCCCGCCAACGGAACCAACGGGCAAGGTGTCGGTATGACCGACGAAGAAATCTGGCAGATCATCACCTACATTCGCAGTGTTGAAGTTAAGGCGCCGGCCAAGCCCATCGGCAATGCGTCGCATGGCAAGGACCTTTTCTATGGCGATGCGAATTGCTCGCTCTGCCACATGGTCGAGGGCCGAGGCGGTCGGGTGGGACCGGAACTCACGGCGGTGGGAGGGTCGCGCACACGCGAGGCGATCGTCGATTCGGTGCGCAATCCCAGCCGGCGGCTGGCCTGGGGATTGACCGAGTCGACGAAAGAATTTCCCCAGGAGTACGAGACCATCACCGTGGTGACCGCCGATGGAAGGGAAATCAAAGGCGTGGCGCTGAACGAAGACAACTTCAGCGTGCAGATGATGGACACGAGCGAGCAGATTTATCTGCTGGATAAAGACAAGCTGCGTTCCTTTCAGAAGAGTCGCGAGTCTATGATGCCGACGTACACCCCGGAGCTTTTGAGCGACAAAGATCTTGAGGACATTGTGGCCTACTTAACCAGCGTGGGGGCGAAATGAGCATGCGGAGGATCTTTGCCGGTCTGCTGCTGGTGTGCTTTGTCCACGGCTTTTTCGCTTCGGCTCGCGCGCAAGTTACCTTCGAACGACTGCTGAATTCCGGGAAAGAGCCCAGAATTGGCTTACTTATTCCGGCGATTATTCCGGCCGGCGCTTCAGCTCGCTCGATCAAGTCAACACCACGAATGCGCGCACGCTAGTGGCGAAGTGGGTGTTCCAGACCGGCGCAACCGGCAAGCTTGAAACCACGCCGTTAGTCGTTGACGGCATTCTCTACGCCACGGCGCAAGATGACCGCGCGTTCGCCCTCGATGCGCGCACGGGACGGCCCATCTGGCTCTATCAGCATCAACTGCCTGGGGACATTCGTCCGTGCTGCGGCCGCGTGAATCGCGGGCTGGCGATTTTAGGCGACAAAGTTTTTCTGGGAACTCTGGATGCGCACGTCATCGCGCTCGATACGAAAACCGGCAATGTGATGTGGGATGTTGTCGCGGCGGATTATCGCACCGGTTACAGCTTCACCGTGGCGCCGCTGGCGGTGAAGAATCTCGTTGTGATCGGCGTTTCCGGCGGCGAATACGGTGTGCGCGGCTTCATCGACGCCTACGACGCCGCCACCGGCGAGCGAAAATGGCGTTTCTACACGGTGCCAGGGCCGGGAGAACCGGGACATGAAACCTGGGAAGCGGATTCGTGGAAGATCGGCGGCGCTCCCGCGTGGAATACCGGAACCTACGACCCCGTGACCGACCAGATTTTCTGGCCGACGGGAAATCCTTCGCCCTCGAATCGTGGCGAGGGTCGCGCCGGGGACAATCTCTACAGCAACACCCTGCTTGCGCTCAATGCGGACACGGGCAAGATGAACTGGTATTTCCAGTTTACCAAGCACGACGAGCATGACTGGGATGCGACGCAGGTGCCGGTGATGATCGATTCCGCCAGCAAGCATCTGATTGCTCAGGCGAACCGCAACGGATTTTTCTACGTCATCGATCGCACGACCGGCAAGCTGATCGCGGCGAATGCCTATGGCAAGACCACGTGGAGCGACAGCAAAGACTCTGACGGACGCCCAATAGCAAGAAAAGAAGCTTCGCCCACGCTTGAAGGGCACACGGTGTGCCCCGGAGCGTTGGGCACGACGAACTTCATGGCGCCTTCGTTCGATCCGCAAACCGCTTTGTTCTACGTGACCGCCCGCGATCAGTGCGATATTTTCAGCACTGCGCCACAGCCCTACGAGGCCGGACATGCCTATTACGGCAGCGCATATTTTCCTTCGGAAGAAGCCGAACCGTATCGCGGATTTCTGAAGGCGATCGATCCCGAGACGGGCGAGATCAAATGGAAGTTTGAGCACACGTCGCCGACCTGGTCGGGCGTGCTCGCAACCGCGGGCGGCTTGGTATTTACCGGCGACGCCGAAGGCAACTTCATCGCTCTCGATGCCGCAACAGGCAAGGCGCTGTGGCACTTCCAGATGGGAGGCGCAGTCTATGCCGCACCCATGGCCTTCGCCGTGGACGGGAAAGAATATGTGGCGATCGCCGCGGGCAGCGCCGTGTATGCGTTCGGGCTGCCCTAGAAAACTGCGTCAGAAGCTGGCAACGATTCCAGCTGAGATTCGCCAGTTGTGTTCGTGAGTCGCGAGACCTTCGAATAATCCGGTATTGAAGGCGCTGTCATAGAACTTATTCAAATTGTGCGTGGTGTAAAGGTCCTCCACCTGGGGCAGCCGAACCGCAAAACGCCGCGTTACTTTTATGTCGAGACCGCCGCCCAGCGCCGCTGCAACGTCGGTATACGTTGTGGCCAAAGTGGACACCGGCGACGACAGCCCGGAGATGGTGCTCGCGCTCTGGCTGTACCGGTCCACCCCGAACAGCGTATGTACGAATGGCGTGAATCTTGACTTGTTCCGGAACGAGAGCACCGGTCCACCCAGGAAGGAATACCCGGTGGCGTTGGGCAGTCCGGACAGCGCTCCACCGAACCTTGACGCAATGATTGGCGTGCCACTGCGGCCGCCAACGTCGGCGGCGAATCCGAGCCAATGGTTGACGTTGTATTGCGCCTGCGCGTCCCAGCCATGGAAGTTGGATTCCACCGCGAGCGCACTGGTAGACTGGCGCAGGCCTGTATACAGGGCCTGGGAGGACAGTCCGCCGTTATCCACATAAATCAGCGAATATCCGCCAAATACCTGCACCTTGGGGGTGGGGGCTTGAGCAAAGGCAAACGAACCAGTCAGGGCGATCAGAGCAATCGTTGCGGCAGCCAAGCGAATCATTTCGATGTTTCTTCCTTTTAGCAACTGCGTATTCTTGCGGTCCACATCCCAGGATTTGGCGCAAAGTTCTGCACATGGCTTCGCACCGGCGTGGCTACGAAACAGATAAGAATGCGGAGGCACGCGAGCGGGTTGCAAGTGGATAAGCAAATATAGGTAAAGGCTTGTTAAGTCTCCAATTATAGCGTGGGAATCCTGGCTACGGCTGCCGTTCGGGGTCGATGGTCTGGTCGAGATAGATCCAGAGCACGCGGGCAAAGAGCGTGATGGTGGGCGCGAGCGGCAGGAATAGCACGACGGCCCAGATGGTATCTTTCGTGATCCACCAGCCAGTCACGAACCACAGCAGGGAGGCGAGGAGCCCGACGATCACCAACGCCAGAGCATAACTGACGTACATGGCCCCGAGGAAGTAGCCCGGTTCGCGCTCAAACCTGAGATCGCAGACGGGACAGCGCTCGTGCATCTTGGGAAATCCACGAAAGATGGAATACCGAAAAATGCCGCCCATGCGGCAGCGGGGACAGCGCTGGCGAAGAATGCTTCCCATGGTTGACGGTTTTGTGGCGGTTCCCATCATCATTCATTTCATCGGCAGAGGCTTCTAAGCTAACAGATGAAGGGAGTTGCACTTTCGATACCCACTTTCGTGCCGGTTGACTCGCCCCCGGATTTCGTACTAATCTGCGGTTACACCGGAAAGGAGGTGGTCGAATGACAAGTTCTGATTGTAGTGGCATGTGTGGGAGTCTAAGACCAGGTGAGGTGGCTGAGACTTAGGGCTGGTTGCTCTAAGCGGGGCTTCGGGCGCTGATCCAATAAACCACGCGCCGGAGCTACAGCCCGCACACTAGCCGGTGAGTACGGATGGATGCATCGCGTCGGTCGCGCGAAGGCCTTCATCCCTGGGACTTTGGCCTTCGGGCTTCGTCCCCGACCCGGGAGTTGCCGTGAGAGGCCACGTAGAGTGACCACCTCTTGGTCAATCCCAAACAGTCCACCGGACGGCCCGCAGGTTCAAACAACCTGCGGGCCGTTTGTCGTTTACAGCAGCCACTCCTGGGTCCTGATTCCCAATTTATCTAGTCTGCCGCCTCAGCGTGAGACAACATGGGTCCAGAATTTCAAGGCTAGTTCACCATTTTCCATGGTGTCCTAGCCAACGGTCGAGACAGGTTCGGCGAGTTCGACGTCGCTCGTCGAGGCTGATGTTGTTCCGCGGCGTAGCCCGCCTTGTAATCTGCTTTCACCGCATCTGATGCGGTCGGCAGCACCCGAAAGTCCCACCAGCCGACAACTTCTGCGGCGGCCGTCACCGACGATGCACACGACCGGCGCATCCGGCTTGGCCAGCTTCGCATCGAGGGAGAGATTAAGAAGATACTCGCTCTTTGAATGCACGGCGATAAGCTTCCCGGCTGGTGCCCACGACGGAGAGTACAAAAGAACGAGTAAAAGAGGTTGACATAACCGCCCACTCGCATCAAAATATTTCTCGCTAACGAAATGATAGGAAATCAATCGATAGAATACGAAACCTGCAAAAGTAAAGAAACGAAGCATCCGGAATTCTTGGGAACGGCGGGTTTATGAGAAAAACAAATCCAGTGGAAACGTCTACTTGGAAACGGAACCCACGCATCGCTCAGTCACAACTTCCACAGGTTCTTACTCTTGCTCGCGTTGGCGTTATCGATTGACCGGAAGTGTATGAATGCATTCACGCGAATGCGAAACCTGTAACCGCAATTCAAAATTGCGCCAGAAATCCATTTAGGAGGCTTTTCAATGATTAATCGCTTTCACCACGGTACGCAACCCATGCTGAAGCGTGAGTTGATTCGCGCTCTGTTTCTCTTCCTGTCCAGTTGCCTCGCGCTTTCCTGTTGCGCGCTGGCCCAAACGTACTACGTTGCCAAAACGGGCAGCGACTCTAATAACGGCAGTGCCAGCGCGCCCTGGCTCACCATCGGGCACGCGGCTCTGGAAGCGCAGGCGGGTAGCACCGTCTATGTAGGAGCTGGAACCTATAGCGAGAGCGATTTGTTCGCCCATTCGGGAACGGCCTCGGCTCCCATTGTCTTCAATGGACAGGGCGTAGCCATCGTGGATGGCACTGGCGTTGCCTGCTGCACCACGCCCAGCTTCGAATCCAGCAACAACTTCCTCTGCTGCAACACACAAGGCCTGTTTACAATCGGCGCCTCGAGTGGCGTGAGCTACCTGACCATCGAAGGGTTCACCATCCAAAACTACAAAACTTCGAGCAAAAATGACGTTCCCGCCGGAATCCTGATTGCCGGCAGCGGAACCGGCATCAACATCCTCAACAACAAAGTGGAGAACATCCAAACCACGGCGGGAAAGGACGGCAATGCGTACGGGATCGGGGTTTTCGGTACCAGTTCCACTCCGCTCAGCGTGACGGTCAGCGGTAACACGGTCACTGGATGCCTGACCGGAGAAAGCGAAACGACTACTTATAACGGTAACGTCCAAAACTTTGTCGTCTCCAACAACACCATTTATGACAACGATAACATTGGCATGGATGCCATTGGTTTCGAGGGGGTCGGTCCGACGGGCTACGATCAGGCCAAGAACGGAGATGTCTATGGCAACCTTATCTACAACAACAGCGCCTTCAAGAACCCCGGGGAAGGCGATGAGTACGATGAGGATGGCCTGTACTGCGATGGCTGCACGGAGGTGACGTTCGAGCGCAACACGGTTTACGGCAACGACCTGAATATCGAGGCCGCGAGCGAGACCTCGGGCGAAGTCTCCAGCAACGTCATCATCCGCAACAACCTGGTCTACGCCGCCAATTCCTGCGGCATTTCTGTAGGCGGCTATGCCAGGACTGGAACGGGCGGAAGCACCGGCATCACCATTGTGAACAACAGCCTGTACGATAACGACACGAAGAAGACCGGCAGTGGCGAATTCCAGATCCAATACCGGGCCACGGGCATTTTGTTCGAGAACAACATTGTCTACACCGGCGCCGAGGGTCTGTTCATGTACGGCTATGTGTCGGGCAGCGGAGTAACTTCCAATTACAACGATTTCTACACGACGAGCTCGACTACCACGTTTGAATTGAACGGGAAAAGCTACTCCTCCTTCGCGTCCTACAAGTCAGCGACCGGACAGGATGCGAACTCGGTGTTCGCGAATCCCGACTACCTCACTCTACCCACTTGCACATCAACCACGTCGAAAACTCCTCCGACGCCGCTCACCACCTGCTCACCGACGCCGAATTTTGACATCCCGACCAGCTCGCCAGCCGAGAACACGGGCAACGCCAGTCTGGGTTCGGCCGATTTCGGCACGGTGGACTTCAACGGCAATCCGCGGGTCAATGCCAACGGACAAATCAACATGGGAGCCTACGAACAATGATCATTGGCCTGATCAGTGGTTCGACCAGTAAGTCCAACCCGGGCACGCAGCCCTGCTGCGTGCCCGCTTTATTTGCCCCGCAGCACCGGCGCCAGGGATACTAACCCATGCGTTTCAAGTGTCTAGTGTGTCTCCTGCTCGCCAGCTTGGCCGACGGGCAAGCGGCGCAACCGGCTGCACCTCCCGCCGCCGGAGCAAAGGCGGAAAAGATCGCTTCCGCCGCGGTCGATAAGGCCCCCGAAGTAACAGTTGCACCCGACGATCCGGTGATTACGGTGAACGGTTTCTGCGCCGATCCAGCCCAACCCGGAGTAGCCTGCAAAACCGTGATCACGCGCGCCCAATTTGAAAAGCTCACCGAAGCGCTGCAGCCGGGCATGTCGCTTTCCCTTCGTCTCAATGTGGCAAACGCTTATGCGCGCAACCTGAGAATGTCGGCCGCGGCGGAAAAACGCGGTCTCGACAAAACGCCCGCGTTCGAAGAAGAGATGCGCTTTGCGCGCATGCAACTCCTTTCCCAGGACCTGAGCCACGCGATGCGGGCGGATGCCAACAATATCACCGACGCCGATCTCGAGGACTATTACAAAAAGAACCAGTCCTCCTACGAGCAAGCTACCGTTGCGCGGATTTTTGTCCCCCGCGCCAGGCAAATCGTACCCGCACACGAGGAGCATGAAGACGCCGGCTCCGCAGATGCTCAGTCCGCCGTCACCTCCAAGGCGGATGCGAAAACGAGTACGGCGCAGCTGGCCGAGGCGCAAGAAAAAGCCGATGCAGAAGCCCAAAAAAAAGCTGCCGAAGAAGCGATGGCGAAACTCGCGGCCGATCTCCGCGCCCGCGCCGCTAACGGTGAAGACCCCGACAAGTTGCAAATAGAGGCCTACGCTGAAGCCGGATTCCCGCGAACCACTCCCAACACGAAGATGGAGAAGGTGCGCCGCGCCACGCTGCCTCCGCACCATGAGACCGTCCTGGACCTGAAGCCCGGAGAAGTTTCCGAAGTCTTCTCCGATCCTGGCGGCGCCCACTTCATCTACAAAATGATCGCCAAGCAGACCTTGACGCTGGAAGATGTGAAAACGGAGATCCGCACCGCAATTTCCAGCCAGCGCTATCGCGACAGCATGAAAAGTTTTCAGGGCGACGTCGTCTTTAGCGATGCCTACTTCAACCCCCCTGGAATACCGGCCACACCGCCGCCGCGAAATCGCAGGGGAAAGAGAAAGAAGCCGCCGGCCCAGCACGGCGAAGACCACGATTAAAGACTAAATGGATGCGGCAACCCCGATTATCATTAGTCACCGGCGTTTCGGGCACACCTCTTGGTCAATCCAAAACAGTCCACTGGGTAGCCCGCAGGCTCGTGAGATTTTTGCGCTTGTCAGTTTGCCGGCGGCGGCAAGTCGAAGTATGCTTGGCGGGGTCATACCTGTACGGACCTCATCTGAACGATTCTTTTATGGACGATTCTCTTATCGACGGTCAGCGGGAGCGGCGGCGGCTGGCGGCGAACTATGCTGGCATGACGGATGGAGAATTGCAGAAGCTCGCCCAGAGCGCGGAGTCGCTGACCGAACTGGCCTGGGACGCGCTCGATGATGAGATGGAACGCCGGCACCTCGAATTTCCTGACGATGAATGCTTCGCGGACCCTGCGCCCGAACCGCGGCCGGAAATGGAAGTGCGCGAGCTTGTGACCATCCGCCAGTTTCGCGATCTGCCCGAGGCCCTGCTGGCCAAGGGCAGTCTGGAGTCGGCGGGCATCGAATGTTTTCTGGCGGACGAAAACCTGGTCCGGCTGGACTGGTTCATTTCGAACTTCATCGGTGGGATCAAACTCAACGTACGCGCCGCGGACGCAGCCAACGCGCAGAAGCTTCTCGACGAGCCGATTCTCGAAGGCCTCTACGTGCAGGGCATCGGGCTCTACGAGCAGCCGCGCTGTCCCAAGTGCCAGTCTCTGGATGTGAACTTCCAGGAGTTGGACCGCCCCATCGCCTACATGAGCGCGTTCCTTCGAGTGCCTATGCCGGTGCAGCGCGCCGGTTGGCGCTGCCACGCGTGTGATGCGGAGTGGGAGGATGATGGGGCGGAGAGCGGAAGAAGCGAGACGCATTCCTAACCCATGCCGAGAATTGGGTGCTGTAATCGGCTGATTTCGACAGTTTATACTGGCGCAGATGACGATCAGCAAAAAACGCCTGCTTGCCGAGCTAGGTAGCGTCGTTCTATGCGCCACGTCAATCCTTGGTCAAGCGAGAGAAGGGACTATGTCGTTCGAGATTGCGAGTACGGCTTTTTCCAACGGCGGAACGATTCCTAAGAAGTTCACATGCGACGGACCCGACGTTTCCCCGCCGCTGCGATGGACACGGGCGCCTGCGGCGACACAGGGCTTCGCGCTGATCATGGACGATCCCGATGCGCCAGCCGGGACTTGGGTGCATTGGGTCCTTTACAACCTGCCGGCAAACGCGACAGAACTAGCAGAAGGAGCGGAGAAACAGGAACAGATGGCCAACGGGGCGATACAGGGCCGCAACGATTTTCGCCGGATCGGCTATGGCGGTCCCTGTCCTCCACCAGGCATGCCCCACCGCTATTATTTCAAGCTCTATGCGCTCGACACAAAGCTCACCCTGAAGGCCGGAGCTACCAAAGCTGAACTCGAACGCGCTATGAAGGGTCATGTCCTGGGCGAAGCTGAACTCATGGCGCGGTATGGCCGTTGAGATGCGAGGTGACACTCTCCTCTGCCGCTCGCTCCCAAGTTGACGCGGCCCTGCAACGCACACTAAGATTGCGCAACACATGGCAGAAGACCAGTTTCCCATAGGCCGCACCATCTCGCACTATCGCGTGCTGGAAAAACTTGGCGGGGGCGGCATGGGCGTGGTGTTCCGGGCCGAGGATACGAAGCTTCGCCGCTTTGTTGCCCTGAAGTTCCTGCCGGAGGGGATCGCCCGCGATGAGGCCGTGCTCGAGCGCTTCCGGCGCGAGGCGCAAGCCGCCTCCGCGCTGAACCACCCCAACATTTGCACCATCCATGACATTGACGAAGCGGAGGGCCATCCCTTCATCGCGATGGAGCTGCTGAAGGGCGTCACCCTCAAGCACCGCATCGGCGCCGTGCCTCTGCCGCTGGAGACGATTCTCACCCTCGGCATCGAAGTGGCCGACGCGCTCGATGCGGCGCAGGCGCAAGGCATCATCCACCGCGACATCAAGCCCGCCAATATTTTCGTGACCGAACGCGGCCAAGCCAAGGTGCTCGACTTCGGCTTGGCCAAAGTCATTTCCCGGGGCAACGGCGAAACTCTCACCGGTGTGGGCGCCACGGAAGGGGAAATCAATCTCACCAGTCCGGGAACGGCGCTGGGTACCGTGGCTTACATGTCGCCAGAGCAGGCCCGCGGACGCGAAGTGGACGCCCGCAGCGATATTTTTTCCTTCGGCATTGTGCTTTATGAAATGGCTACGGGACGGCAGGCATTTCCCGGCGGCACTTCGGCCGAGATTTTTGACGGCATACTGAATCGCTCGCCGATTCCGCCACTGCGGCTGAATCCGGAAATTCCCGCCGAACTGGGACGAATCATTGATAAGGCTCTGGAGAAAGATCCCGGCCTGCGCTACCAGCATGCCGCCGACTTGCGCTCCGATTTGCGGCGCCTTAAGCGCGACACCGAGTCCGGCCGCCGGGCCGCGCCGGAAGTGGCTTCGGCAGGCTCTTCAGGTGCGTCCCCAACCGCGATTCCAGCCGCGCCAGGCAGCGGCGCAACTCCAGCTCCTGTTTCAGGGTCCGGCACGGCCCAGCCCGCGCACAGCAGCAGCTCCGCGGTGGCCGCTGCAGCCCAACAGCATAAATGGGGAACTGGCGCCATCGCGCTTACTGTGCTCGTGCTGCTGGCCGCTGCCGGTTATGGCGTCTATTCCATCTTCCACCGCCCCGGCGCCGCGCCCTTCCAGAACTTCACCGTCACCCAGGTCACGAATTCCGGCAAGGCCGCGCTCGCTGCCATCTCTCCGGATGGGAAGTACGTGTTCAGTGTCCTCGACGACAACGGTCTGCAGAGTTTGTGGCTGCGCAACGTGCCCACCGCCAGCGATACCCAGATCATTCCTCCCTCACCCTCCACTTACAGGAGCCTGGCGTTTTCGCCGGATGGAAACTACATCTACTTCCGCAAGGCCCAGAATGCGGTCGACAGCGATTACAACCTCTATCGTGCGCCGGTGCTGGGCGGGACTCCGCAAACCGTGGTCCGGGATATCGATAGCGACATAGCATTTTCTCCCGATGGCAAGCGCATGGCGTATGTCCGCGGGAATGACCCCGAGATCGGCAAATGCCGGCTCCTGAGTGCAGATCTGAGCGGTAACGATGAAAAGATCCTGCGCATTGCACCAAACTCCGAGATAGCGCGACATTTGACCTGGTCTCCGGATGGCAAACAGCTGGCTCTCGTCTTATTTCAGCCCGAGCAAGCCCTGGGTGGAATTGATTTGTTCGAGGTTGACAGCGGAAAAATCCGGCGATCCGCCACTTTCAATGACAAGATCCCTTTCGAATTGAAATGGCTGCCGGACGGCCGGGGAATTCTTGCCGTCTATCAGCAGGCAGGCCCAAGCTTCTCGCGGGCGCAGATCGGATTCATCTCCGATGCCGGCGGACAGATTCAGCCCATCACCCGCGATACCAACCGGTATACAACTCTAACGCTTTCCGCCGACGGCAGGACGCTGGCCTCTGTTCAACTGAAGACCACGCAAAATCTGTATCTTCTTCCCGGCGCAGGCAGCCCGACTGCGGACTTTAAACCCCTGTTTCCGCAGGGGCAGGAAATTCGCGCCTTCAATTGGACCGCCGACGGAAATTTGCTGATGAGCGACGGCCCCCGGCTCCTGCGCATGGGAGCCGACGGCAAGAATCAAAACCAACTCATCGGCGATTCGACCGCGGGATTTGCCGACTTCTCGGAATGCGGGAGTAGCCATCTGATCGCTGCCTGGCTGTTCCACGGCGGCGCAACCACAGCCAATATTTGGCGCGCCAACGCGGATGGTTCCAGCCCGGTAAGGCTAACCGACGGCAAGCGTGACTTGACTCCCATCTGTTCGCCGGATGGAAAATGGGTTTACTACTTCAATCAAGCCGCCGAACAGATTTGGCGCACCGCGCTGGATGGGTCCGGAAAAGCGGAATTAGTTCCCGGGAGCGTCGTGCCCAGCAGCTTTCCTTCAGGTGGCGGAATTGGAGTGTCTGCCGATGGCAGGGTGCTGGGCTACGGCGTGGAGGTCGTCGATGCGGAAACGCAGCGCGGTAAACAGAAGTTAGTTCTTCTCGACCTCGGCTCACCGGCTCCTCGCCTGCTCGATGCCGATCCGCGCATCACCACCGGCGGCCTGCAATTCACGCCGGACGGCAAAGGCATGGCCTATCCCGTCCACGAAAACGGCGTGGACAATCTCTGGATCCAGCCGCTCGATGGCTCACCCGGCCGCCAGATTACCAACTTTACGTCCGAGCAAATCACCTCATTCCACTGGTCGCCGGACGGAAAGAGCCTCGGCATACTCCGCAGCCACGCGGAGTCCGACGTGGTGCTGCTGCAGGCGAAGTAAGGCTTCAGTTAAGCCTATCGTGTACATAAGCACATTCCTCCGCGTGCCCATGCCCGTGCAGCGCCCGGCCCGGCGCTGCCACGCGTGCGACGCGGACTGGGAGGATGATGGGTCTGATGGCGGCAGGGTTGAGTCGCATTCATAGTGAGGTATCTAACGACAATCGAAGGGCGTAGAGTGGGAGCATGAGTCAACCGGGATAAATCGAATCGCCTGCGGCTGGAGGAAAATCATGAAAAGCGCTCTTGTCCTGATGCTCTTGGCAGTATCCGCGTTTGCCCAAGACCATTCGCCCTTCGTTCCTGGAGCGGCTTGCGGCCCCAGAGGGACGACCTTCGGCGTGAAGCGCGATGAATCCCAGCACGCACTTGCCCAGCCCGAGCCCGGCAAGGCTCTGGTTTACTTCGTCCAGGACATTGGTGAGTTGTCCTGCCTCGGAAGCTGCTGGACGACGAAAATCGGGTTGGACGGAGCCTGGGTGGGCGCCAACGAGCGCAACTCCTATTTCTCCGTATCCGTGGAGCCAGGTGAGCATCATGTGTGTGCGAACGAGCAGTCGCGCATCGCGCGGTTGAGCCGGTTAATCGCATTCACACATTTCACGGCCGAAGCCGGGAAGGTCTACTACTTCCGCACCCGAGTCATTGCAAGCACGAGCGAGGAACTCCTCGACATGGACCCCCTCGACAGTGACGAGGCCAGGTATCTGATTGTTTCCTATCCCCTGAGCGTGTCGCATCCCAAACCGTGAGATGTGAAGCGTTCGGGTTGCCAACCATTTCCCCCGCGGCGCTGTCCGCGTGCATTTACGAGCTGCCCGTAAGCTTGGCGAAGCCCTTTCGGATTACATCAATCGTATCCTCCGCCAACTTCAGCCCCGCCAGTTCTTCTCGCGTGAACCACCGCACTTCCGCCGCGTCGCTGGCGGCGGCGAGATCTCCAGCAACCCGGCGACACAGAAAATCAATCAAAACATAGTGGTATTGCACGCGCTGCTCGGCATTGCGCAGGACGCGGTCGTAGACGCCGAGCAGTTCGCCGGGTTCGACGGTGAGTCCGGTTTCCTCGCGAGCCTCGCGCACGGCGGCTTCGCGCACCCGTTCGCCCACTTCGAGCACGCCTCCGGGGATGGACCATTCGTCCCGCAGCGGCGGGTGACGGCGCTTTACCAGAACCACGCGAGCGTCTTCGATGATGACGGCGCCCACACCAACCAGCGGAACTTCGGGAAATTCGCGTTGCATGGAGATAAACCGTCGTTGGTCGTTTGTCGTTGGCTGCGGCCGACGACTCCCGATCCGTCCAAAGGTCAAACGACCAACGACTAACGGCCAACGACCGGCCGCCCAGAAATTCTATCCCATGCTCGCCGCGTGTCTCTGTGGTTAAATGGTGTTCTCCATGCCTCTGGAAGAATACAAACGGAAGCGCAAGTTCGATCAAACTCCCGAGCCTCCCCCGAAACTCGAGACCGAAGCGGGTCACCGCTTCGTGGTGCAAAAGCACGACGCCACCCGCCTGCACTATGACTTTCGCCTGGAGATGGAGGGCGTTCTGAAATCGTGGGCCGTCCCCAAAGGACCGTCGCTCGATCCTGCGGACAAGCGGCTCGCCATGCAGGTGGAAGATCATCCCGTTTCGTATTTCGATTTCGAAGGCATCATCCCGGAAGACAACTACGGCGCGGGCACTGTGATGGTGTGGGATGTGGGTACCTGGCAGCCGCTTTCTCCAGTTCCGGTGGAAGGAAAATATGTCCCTGGTACTGAGGCCGAAGCCGCCGCCATGCTGGCCAAGGGCGATCTGAAATTTCATCTGGACGGGAAAAAGTTGAAGGGCGACTTCGCGCTGGTGAAGATGAAGGGCCACCGTCCCGGAAGCAAGGGCAACGAATGGCTGCTGATCAAGAAGCGTGACGACCATGCGGTTGAGGGATACGACATCGACGCGTATGACGAGTCGGTGCTCAGCAAGCGCAGCCTGGCGGAAATCGCCGGAGACGCGGGATCGGCGGAGTGGAGAAGCCGCCCCACAAGCCGCGGCAAGTTGAAAGCCGCGTGGCTGGCCGATGCCGTGGCGAAGTTGGACAAGAAGAATCTCGCGAAAAAGCCTGCCGCTAAAAAAAAAAACGGGAAATTAAACACAGGGGCCACAGAGGAACACAGGGTAGCCCAACATGAGCCCACCCAATCCGATCTCAAGAACTACCCTGTGTCCTCAGTGCCCCCTGTGGTGAATGCACTTCCTTCCGCCTCATCCGGTCCCGTCAAGCGCCCCATGCCCACCGAAATTCATCCCATGCTTGCCACATCCATCGACCAGCCATTCGATGGGCCAGAGTGGCTGTTCGAAATCAAATGGGACGGCTACCGCGCCATAGCCTTCATCGAGAATGGCAAAGTCAGGCTGGTCTCACGCAACCAGAACGAACTTACCCCACGCTATCCCGAACTCAAAGATTTGCCGCAGTTCGTAAAAGCGAAAAACGCAATCCTCGATGGCGAAGTGGTCGCGCTCGACGAACAGGGACGCGCATCGTTCAGCCTGATGCAGCAGCGCACCGGCTTTCGTCCCGGCGGCCGCCGCGCCGCCAGCAATGCGAACGTCCCCGTGCTCTACTACGCCTTCGATCTGCTCTACCTCGACGGCTACGATTGGCGCCGCGTGCCCCTGGAGCAGCGCAAGCAGAAATTAGCCTCTACCCTGGTCGCAGGAGATTTCCTGCGCTATTCCGATCACTACGAGCGGCAAGGAAAAGCACTGTTCGAGATAGCCCGCCAGAAAGGCCTGGAAGGCATCCTGGCCAAGAAGCGCGACAGCATCTATCAGGAGCGCCGCAGCCGCGAGTGGCTGAAGATCAAAATTACGCACCGTCTGGAATGCGTGATCGGCGGATATACCGAGCCCGAGGGCAGCCGCGCCCATTTCGGCTCAATCGTGCTCGGACTCTATGACCAGCAAGGCCGGCTGATTCACGTGGGACAAGCGGGCAGCGGCTTCGATCAGAACGTCGCTCGACGAAGTTTGGAAACTGCTGAAGAAACGGGAGACCAGGAAGAACCCGTTCCACGGCGAAGTCGAAGCGCTGCGGAAGGTGTACTGGGTAAAGCCGGAACTCGTCGCCGAGATCGAGTACGCGGAATGGACCGGCGGCGCAAGTGCCGGCAGCGGCCCCAAGCTGCGAGCACCGGTCTTTTTGGGCCTGCGCGATGACAAAGACCCAATAGACTGCCGACTGGACGGAGAACAAATAACTGAGAACTGAGAACCGAGAACTGAGAACTGAGAACTGAGAACTGAGAACTGAGAACTGAGAACTGCTCCCCCCTACTTGATATCCTTCATCGCCAGCAGCGTGCCGTAGTTGTGGCCGCTGGGGTCCACGGCGCGTGCGACGACTCCCGCAAACGCATCCCGCAGTTCCGGATACTTCGCCACCAATGCCTTCATGACGGCAATATTGCTTTGGTAAGCCTGGTTCGCGTTGGTCGCATCCGCTACCTGATACCTCACCATCAAATCCAGATCGTCACCCACGCTTTGGGGAAAAAGAGCGGTTAGTTTGTAGGTTGCGCTCCCGGCGGCAAGATCCACAGATTTTCCTTCGCCAGGGAAATCAGCTGGCCGCAGTTTTTGCGACTCGTCGTTCAGCTTGTCGGTGACCGCAGTGCTCATGAATGGCAAAGGCGAAGCTAAGGCGAGTGCCTCGAAATAGTAGATCCAGGCGTCGTGCATTTGTCCCTCGCTCTGGAATGCGCGCGCACGCGCGACGAACCAGTCTCCGTCGTGCCCTGCGATTTGCCCAGCCTTGATGTAGAGGTTGCCCAGCTTCCACGCGGAAGCTTGCTGCTGCAGGATCAGCGATACCGTGTATGCGCCCTTGGAAGACGGCACATCGAGGATTACCACTCCATACTTTCCGGGCGGAAGATTGTTGAGGTAGAAGGCGGCGCTGTCCGCCGTCTGGCCGTTCTTGCCAAAAACACCGCAGTAAAATTCGGCGCGCGGAATGGGCGCCGTGCCGTCGGCTTCCAGCAGAAACGGCGGACGGGCCGTAGCTTTCGAACCGGCCAGCGCGGATTGATTGTCCTTGACCGTGGACTCGATCCCGGAAAAATCCGCGGCCAGGCTCGGGATGGCTCCTTGCCTTAGCGATGCCGCATCGCCTTTCGCGATATAGTCGAAGTACTGCTGGCCTGCGGCGACCAAAGCGCTCCGGGCGCCGGGTTCCATGTCGCTCCCGGTGACGCAATTTTCCGCTGCGGCATTCGGGGCGCAGCCCACGATCAGGGCCAGCGCGTTACAACCAAGAAGCCAACTCCTCCTCCGGACGTTCGATGGCTTTCCCTTGCGCCAATCGCCGTCTTCGAAGCCAGACTGCCGCAAACACTTTCTACTCCGTCATCGAAAGAAATTGTACGCTCCATTGGAGCCAGAGGAAGTGAATCGCCGAAAGTGCAAGAAGTTGCACTCTCAATTCAACATCCCCTACCATACTTCCCCCGCAAGGGCGTAACGCCAATACGTTCTATAGGGTAGATGGGCTGTTGGTTTGCAGCCAGTTGGCCATGCAATGCGGAAAGCGGTGCTAAAATTGCTCTTATATACCCACCGTCTCCCCAATTGAAAATTGAGTTTGAAGTGGAGGAGTTGCCATGAGTACGGGATTGAAGCTTGCAGGGTTGCTGGTGGCTGCCGTACTGTGTCTGCCAGTCGCGGGCCGGGCTGACACACAGCCCACGCCCCGCGCGCACGCCAAGAAAAAGACTTTGCCGCCTCCGTTGCCTTCGGGAACACAAGGTCCCGTGCCCCAGGTTCCGCTGGACGCCATTCCGGCGGTTGCACCCCAGGTAACCTTCGAAGATGGATTGTTGACGATTGTCGCGCCCAACTCCACGCTCGCCGATATTCTGCGCAGCGTGCGCAAGCATACTTCAGCCGAGATCGAAATCCCGGCCACCGCCAACGAACGCGTGGTGACGCGCCTCGGCCCTGCCCCAGCCCGTGAAGTAATGGCCGAACTGCTGAATGGATCGCGTTTCAACTACATTTTGCTGGGATCGGCAGAAGATGCCAATGCCCTGGTGCGAGTCGTATTGGTAGCCAAGACAGGACCCGACACCCCAAATTCCCCCGCACCGGGTGCGGGCCCGGGGCCAACGCCGGTCGCCAAAGCGGATGGCCCGGAACCCGATACGGAAGAGAACACGGATGACAGCGCGGATCAGGCCGCAGCGGAGGCCGAACAACCCGCTCCCGCTCCTCCTCCGGACCAGCCGGGGGCGAAAACTCCACAGCAATTATTGCAGGAGATGCAGCAGCGGCAACTGCAAATGCAGCAGCAACAGGCGGGGCAGCCGGGCGTGGTCTATCCGCCGAATCCCGGTATGCGTGTTCCGCCGCAGCCTCCTCAGCAGCCGCCCGACCAACAATAGATCCGCAGTAGATATAGACCGACAATAGACAACCGCGAGCCGGCCGGTCAGTAGTCTAGGTTGTTCATTGGGACTTTGTCTTACGGGCGGTTGCCGGCGCCACTCCAGTGCGATTGCGCCCCCGCTGGCAACGGTTTGGCAGAGCTCGCTACCTCGTCGCCGGACGCATTCAGGGCCTTCTGCAGAAGCTGCCAGTCGTGTTCCACATCGCTTTCCGAGACCTTCGGCGCTTTTCCGCGCCGCAACTCCTCCTGCAGCCTCGCCTTCAGAAGCTGTTGGGCAAATCGTCCGGATGATTCCTCGGCGAAAATGTTGCCTTGGGCAACGCCCATGTTCACAACGTCTTCTCCAACATGCATCCGCAGAACCGGACGCCCCTCGGAATCGAACCCCGGCGATGCATTCTCCATGATGCGTACCAAACTCTTTTCAACGCGGGTGCTGCTGGTCCCGCCGCCAGTCCCGCCGCTAGTCCCAGCGCCAGTCATAGAAAGATCGGCAGCCACCAGATGGTTGAGTTCGATCGCGTAGGATCGGCGATCCTCGGCCCCAACCGGCGGTTCGAGCCCACGCGCCGCGTTATAAACCAGCGCCTGCCGCGCCGGATCGAAGCGCCCCGCTCCGGTTCCCACATATACCGCCGCCACGCAGCCCGCAAACACCGGACTTACGACGATGCTGGGGACAATGTATTTCTTCGATTTGAAGAACGATTCCACCACTCCGTGTACCGCACTGCTGCGCGTGACGCTGCCCGGTACCTGCGGGATCACATAGCGCGAGAACTCCAGTTTCGGATGGCGCGCGCTGAATTTCACCATGATCTTTGCCATCTGCTTGGGCGTGGTGATGCCCACATCGGCGACCACGCTGCGGTGCAGGGCCTTCGGATAGTAGAAGTTGATCACGTCCTTGGCGAAGTCAGCGCAGTTGCGGTAGGTGAGATGAAAGTGAGACCGGTTCGGCGCCGAGTTATACTCGCGGATGAAAGCCTCGTCCTGTTCTGGCGAGGTTTCAATTTCAAAAGCGTAGGCCGCCCGGTCGTAGGCCGAGCCCACCAGTTCATACCAGTTTCCGCCCGGAGTTTCTCCCTCAATTCGATCCGGAGCTACGGCTTCCAGGTGCTTGCGCCGATACTGATCGCGAAGAAACGCGATCATCTTCGGATCCACAAACAGCGGAATATCTTCCGGCTTCTCGACCGCGTAGAGATATGGGATCAGCGGGATCGCCACCCAGTCATAGCCACCCACTCCGTCGTAGCGGCTGATCACCGCTCCAAGTTCCCCAGGAGCGCAGGGCCGCAGCACCAGCGGCGTCTCCGCGCACACTCCAGAGAGATACGCGGCAGCGTGTCCCGTGGCCGTGAAGAATCCCAGCTTGCCGTAAGGTTCTTCCAGCAGCAGAGTGGCCGAAGCGTTTGCCAAAGGCACAGATACGGACACGGAGGCCATCGCCACCACGAATGCCAGCACTGCCCCGCGCCGTGATTTCCCCAGACAAAGCATGGCCGTCGCTTATGAGAACCCCTTCCGTAAAGATTAGTTGCCACTAAGAGGGAATGCGAGTTACGGAAGTCAGACAGTTAACCAGCAATCCGGGTGGCAGCGCGTATTTGATAGAAAACCCAGCACATAGCGGACTGTGAAAAGAATGTTAAACTTGCGCCCGGTTGCAAAACTGGGTGCTGGTTTTCACGATGGTTACGGCGGTGAAGAAATGGCGAACGATGGAGTGAAATGGAAGGGATGGCCGGTTTTAGTGCATTCCGTGCGCACGGCCGTGGTGGCCGTAGCGTCGTTGCTGGCGGCGCGGTTGTTCCGGCTGCCGCAATCGTACTGGGCGCCGATTACCACCCTGGTGATCACGCAGTCCTCGCTGGGCGCGGCACTCACTGTCTCGTGGCAGCGCTTCGTGGGCACCGCGCTGGGAGCGGTCGTCGGCGGAATTGTGGCGAGCTACTTCGGGCCGCACGCGCTGGTATTCGGTATTTGTATATTCCTCCTGGGACTACTTTTCGCCGTGGTGCGCTCGGACCAGAGCGCATATCGATTCGGGGGCATCGCGCTGGCGATTGTGCTGTTGGTGCCGCGAACGGCCCCTGCCTGGCAAATGGCCTTTCATCGCTTCGCCGAAGTTTCCATCGGAATTGCCATGGCGCTGATATTCGCCTGGGTGTGGCCGGAGAAGGCTTAACCAGCGATACCGGGAAGGCCCATCTGTGTTTCTGGAATCGCTGCGACGCTCGTCCTTCGCTCTGTCATTCGCTGGAGTGGAGGGAGGCAAAGTGGGGCCTTAGAAAAAAGCTGGTCGACGGTAATGATCTGAGTTGTGGGGTATGTTCCCGCTAGGCAGGTGAACATAGGAAAACTGGCCGCATCACGGAGCATTGCCTTTGATGGCTGTCGCAGAACGGCGAGTATTCCCATCGCGGCACTACCCTCCAATCAGCAGAGTGCAACACTTATTGTGCAGTCCGTTACGAATGCAGTAAGTCATCTCATCCTCTCGCAGGCATGATTAGGCCCAAGGCTGCGCACGAAAGGCTCTGTTTTTCGGTGGTTTTGGTTGCAATTTCCTGCAACGGTTTGCGAAAGGCAGTAATTCTGTTTACCCAGACTAAAACAGCCACGAAGTCCGCAACTAACTGATTCCAGAGATTTTAGCCAGATCGATCCGATTTGTTTTTTGTCCGGGTCGCAGCCAGCTTCCGGACGGCCCAGGCAGCGCTCTCAGCCACAACCTCGTCCTCATCGGCCGACAGCTTCTCGAGCAGAGGGAGAAAGTCTCTGTCTCCCCTGTTGCCCATGGCGATGACCGCATTCCGCCGCACGCCCGTGCGCTTGGCTCTCTGCAACGGCGAGTTGCGAAACCTGCGCCGGAACTCTTCCGCGCTAATCTCGGCCAGCCAATCGAGCGCCGGATTCACTAGCTCCGCACGCGGCTGAAATTCGGCAGCGTTCGTAGCCGGAGCCTTCCGGTTCCACGGGCAAACGTCCTGGCAAATGTCGCAGCCAAAAATGTGCCGCCCCATCCCGGAGCGAAGCTCTTCAGGAATCTCGCCACGCTTCTCTATCGTGAGATACGAGATGCACTTGTTCGAATCGAGCTGATACGGCGCGAGGAACGCATCCGTGGGGCAGGCGTCAATGCAGCGTGTGCACGTGCCACAGCGATCGGGCGCGGGCAAGCCGGCTTCAAGTTCCAGCGAAGTCAGGATCACGCCCAGGAAGAGCCACGATCCCAGCTTCTGATTGATGATGCACGTGTTCTTCCCGATCCATCCAATCCCCGCGTACTTCGCCAGCACACGCTCGACAATGGGACCAGTGTCCACGTAGCAGCGAGTGACCGGATCGTCGAGGCCAGATGCGTTCTTCACCGCGGCCTCAACCTTCCGCAGCCGCTGCATCACCGATTCGTGATAGTCCTGCTCTCCCCACGCATAGCGCGAGATCCAGCCTCGTTCTCGCACCTCCGCGGAACCCTCCGCCGCCTGCGTGGAATACGGTTGCGCCGTATTGTAGTTGATGGCGCACACCACTACGCTGCGCGCCCATGGGGCCACATTCCCCAACGAAGCCCGCTTCAAGCGGCCTTGCGGGTCGCGCCCTTCCAGATACTTCATCTCGCCCGCATGACCTTCGGCAATCCAGCGCGGAAAGTACTCCAGCTCCGGCGAGTCCTCCACCGGCGCGATGCCAGCCACATCGAAACCCGCGTCCGTGGCGGCTCGAAGTACAGCGGCAGTGATTTCAGCCCTGATCGGCACGGTGGATGGAAACATAAAATCAAAGTTGCTCGGGCGACGGTGGCGAAGCGCCAGTTCCAATTTGGAACTCCACTTCACTTTTAGATTACAAAATCAGTTGCCCTCGCCTGATCAGCGTATAAGCTTTTTATCACAGAGTCACGCAACCTTTAAGCTGCGCGTTCTCCGAATCTTTTTCCCAGGAGATAAGCCTTATGCCGCAAACCACGCACGCCCAAACCCCCACCATCCAAATCTCAGTGATCAACGAGAGCACCGTCCTGGCCGACACGGATGTTACGCCGGCTGTGGCCGCGCTCCAGAAGCAGGTCACCAATGACTTCCGCCCAGTTTGGGGCACCGATGCCGAACTCGTCATCGTTCCCAAAGGTACTCAACCCGCGAGCGGGAGCTGGTGGCTGGTGCTGCTCGATGACTCCGACCAGGCCAACGCTCTCGGCTACCACGACCTCACCACCGAAGGTCTCCCCATCGGCAAGGTTTTCGCCGCCAGCGATCTCAAGGCCGGCACCTCGTGGACGGTCACGGCCAGCCACGAATTGCTGGAGATGCTGGGCGACCCCAACATCAATCTCACCGTCTTCGTGGAGAACAGCAACACTGCGGGCATGCTCTACGCCTACGAGGTTTGCGACGCCTGCGAAGACGACAGCCTCGGCTATCCCATCGACAACATCCTGGTTTCCGATTTCGTCTGCCCCTCGTGGTTTGAAAGCTTCCGCGCCGAGGGTTCCACGCAGTTCGATCGCATGAACCGGATGCAGCATCCGTTTCAGTTGCTGGCGGGAGGCTACATCGGCATCTTCAACGTGAACTCCGGCAGTGGCTGGCAGCAACAGACTGCCGAGAAGCGTCCCACCAATCTCCAGAACCGCGGTACCGTCGGCACTCGCCGCGAACGCCGCAACACTCCTCACGACTTGTGGGTGAACAGCCTGCCCCAGCGGAAGATCGTAGGCAACGCTCAGAAGTATCGCCAACAGCTGCAAACCATCCAGCGGCGGCGGGAAGCAGCCTGAAAGGTTTCATGTCCTCTGGCCCTGGCCCCGTGCGAAAGGCACGGGGCTTTTTGTTTGTTTCTTAATTAAGAAAAGGCAGGCAACAGTCTCCCGGCGTTGGTGCCGCGCGGAATCAGATCCCCAGCTTCTTCACTTCCTCGTTGTAGTACTTGCGGTAGAGGATGTCCCACTCCTGCGAGCCTTCGAGGATGGTGCGCTTCTGGCTCTCGATCTTCAGCCGGGCGGCTTGATCGATCCTCGCTTCGTGGTTGAGAAGCTCTTCCAGAATCTTGCGGGCTTCCTGGCGGATGGTGTTCGGGTCTTCGATGAAATCGACCTCGTCCATCGCCTTGAGCGCGTCGGCAACCGCCCGCGCCAGCACGTTCACTTTGTCGCGGCTCAGTCTCACAGCACCGCCTTGTATTTGCGCACCAGTTCGCTCTTCACTTTGCGGAACATCTCCTGGTAGTTGGCGCCGGTCTTGTTCATCTCTTCCGAATAGGCTTCGAGGATCACCCGCACTTCATCGTTGATGCGGTCTTCCAGCGTGAGTTCTTCCAGCAACGCGGCGTGCACGCGCTCCGTCACTTTGGGCACAGCCGTGGTTTCGATAGCCTTGCCGGCAATCAGTTTCTTGGTTACTTCGCGGGCCAGGTAGCCCACATATTCCTTGGAAAGAAGCATGAGCGGATAGAATGTCCTGTATCAGCAGGGGTTTGTTTGTGAATCAATAAGTCTAACACAGCCCCGTGGTTTAGCCCCTTCAGGGCTTGCCGAGGGCGGGGCACTTCTCGTTGGATTCACTAGGCGTTCCGCTCACGCTCGTCACTACATATTCTTCCAGTCGCCTGCGGGGAATCCTGATCACGCCGTTTGCGTAGGTTGCGGCGCTGGCTTCGCATCCAGTCTTTCGGTCTCTGAGGGACACTATGCGCCCCGCCCCAAGCAACCAGTAGTTACCCTGTGAATCCGGGACGGGAACACAGTGAAAGGAATCAGGATCTGCCAGGATAAAATTCACATCGTGGCTCGTCGGAACACTCACCGGTTGGACGTTGGCTTTATAGTTGAGGCCAGCACAGGCCGTCAGGTTATACTTGCCCTCCAGAAGATCATGTATCGTGTACTCGCCGCCCCTTACATTGACCTCATGAGCGGCCTTCTTGGCCCCGGCAAGTTTTACCAAAACTTTTCCGTCAACCAAAGTCCGTCGGCTGGTTTGGACGGTGCCCTTCACGGTCGCGAATTGCGCCTGCACAGCGCTCGCGCTTACACACGAGAAGGCCAACAGAAGCCAAGCCACAAACCGGCGATTTTGCTCTTCAACTTCGTTTAACATATAAACATTCCTCATCCGAGTTACTTGCCTGTATTTATGTCGTTCTCAGCCCCGTCCGCTTTGGCTTGGAAATGAGCATCTCTCGATGCACTGCGGATCTGACGTAGGGTGGCTACCACAGAATCCCGCCCTGGCTTGGACAGTAGGACGGCAATCTTAGGCAGCGTCTCTAGCGCTTGAAAAGCTGCAGGCGCCGGTTGATTCTGACTGTCTACGCAATTCGTGGCCATTCCGAGTACTAAGTCCTTCGCGCCTTTAATGGGCCGTATAAAGAGAAACCTTGCGACGGATAGCGCTACCTCCTCGTGCTGTTTCGTACAGTTCTGACCGTCGGCGCCAAAGCTCTGCTGTAGCTTGGATAGGAAGAGTGCGACCTCTTCGTCGGACAACTGATTTCCCATCTCTGCCAGCCAGTCCGCAACTCCACGGCGCAGGGTCGGGTCATCGTAGTAACTCAGCATCTCGCTCGTCAGTTTTTCGTGGCCAACGGTTCCTGACCTGTACATCTGTTCAACGACGTATACCCCTCCGCTCCGGACGCTATCCTCATCCGCCCCCAGCACCATCTTCACTGCAGGCAGTGCTCGTTCTCCGTACACGGCTAATTTCATCGCCCTGACAAGAGCCTTTTTTCGCTTCTCCTGATCATCTTCTCCTGTATTCTTCACCTCCTCGGTCGCGGGCTCAAACTCGGAGATCAACTTACCTAGGGTTTCTGCCGATGCATCGGCTGACGCCCTTTTGTTAAACTCCGCAGTGTAGTGATAAACGACGTACGAGAGGATTAATGCGGCGACTGGAGTCAAAACGGGAAGATAGTCTTTTAGAAGGGTCTTCCACCAGGGAGCACGCCTTGCAAGTTTTTCGGCCGCGGCCATTAATGCAGCAGCACTTTCTAGCGGAAGGTGCAAATGCATTTCGTCGGAACTGACGCCTGGTCTTGACTTGCTGCTTTCTGAATTCGGATCGGGTGGCACGGAATTTATCCCAACCCCTCGCTGTTTGGCTAGAACGGGGTGAATGATAACATGACGGAACGATGCAACCAAGATATTTACCGGCAACAGTAGCACCGCTGCGCAACTGACCGGCGCTGGCAGATTCACCGCAAAACGGCATACAATGCTGTCATAATCTAGGGACCCGTTATGTCAGCCACGCCAGAAGACCTCACCAACCTTAGAGATGACATGATCGCCTTCATCGAAGGCCACGGCATGAGCCGCTTCCACGGCTACGTCGATTACGACGAGGTGCAGTGCATCATGTGGGAGACGGGTTCGAATCCTGACGGCTGGAAGGATTTCGTCGAACTGGCCAAAAGCGCCGGCGCTCCGTTCCTCACCATGCACTCCTGGAAGCTCGAGCGTGAGGAACTAGACGAGTTGGTGGAACGCCTGGCCCACTCCGAGTTCACCGACGGCGACGATGTGGAAGACGCGCGCTGGCTGCGCGCCCACATTGGCAAGATCGGATTTCTGCAGCTCGGCTGGGCCTATCAGGGATCGATGTTTCTGTGTGAGGCCAGCACCGACTGGTACGATCGCTATCAGCGCCTGCTGGAAATGTCGGAGGATTTCGGCGGCATCCCCATCGACGAGCCGGATCAGGACGACGAGAACTAGCCGTGCGCTGGGAACTGGCCGCGGATGATCCAGCGCAGGTGCGAAGCCTGGCTGCAGCCCTTCGCGATGTGCCTCATCTTCCGACGAGCGCTTTTCGTCCATCTGACTGTGCTGGACGCGGTCCTGCGCATACCCTGGCGCGGCTGCTCCTTCGCCGCGGTTTGACGGACGCTGACTCCGCTGCGCGCTATCTCGCGCCTTCACTCGCCCACCTCCATGCGCCCGAGCAAATGACGGGCCTCCGCCGCGCCGTCAACCGCCTCAATGCCGCCATCGAACGCAAAGAGCCCATCCTCATCTACGGCGACTACGACGTTGACGGCACCATGGCGGTCATCATTTTGAAAACGGCCATCGAACTCTGCGGCGGCACAGCCGACTTCCACGTCCCACACCGCATCCGTGAAGGCTACGATATGCGCGACGATGTGATCGAGCGCGCGGCCGCCGCGGGCATTCGCCTCATCATCAGCGTCGATATGGGCATTCGCGCCTTCGCACCCGCGGAAACTGCGCACCGCCTGGGCGTGGATCTTATCGTCACCGACCACCACTTGCCCGGACCCAACGGCGTGCCCAAAGCGTGCGCCGTGGTCAATCCCAATCAAGCAGGATGCGAATATCCTTACAAGCAGCTTTGCGGCGCAGGAGTTGCTTTCAAAGTGGCGCAGGGATTGATGCAGCGCAGACTGCCCGAAAAAGATCAGACGCGGTTGTTGTTGTCGTTCATGAAAGTTGTCGCGATCGCAACCATCGCCGACGCCGTCCCGCTCACTGGCGAGAATCGCGTCTTCGCCAAACTCGGGCTCGATGCCCTCCGCCACGCGGCAAATCCCGGACTGAAGGCGCTGCTCGAAATGGCGCAGATTTCCAGCAAGCGGCCGCCCAACTCCACCGAAGTTGCCTTCCGCATCGCGCCCCGCATCAACGCCGCCGGAAGAATGGACGTTGCCCGCGACGTGATTGAACTGTTCAGCGTGAAAGATCCCGATCGTGCCCGGCTGCTTGCGGGCAAACTTGATCGTCTCAATGCTGAACGCCAGGAAGAAGAGCGCCGCATCCTGCGCTCGATCGACGAACGCATCGCCGGCGATCCCGCGCAGTGCCAGGCCTACTGTATCGTGGTGGATGGCGAAGGCTGGCACCGCGGCGTCATCGGCATTGCGGCCACGCGCGTGGTCGAGCGCTACCATCGCCCTGCGATCGTGATTGCCCGCGAAGGCGAAGAAGCCTTCGGCTCCGGCCGTTCCATTCGTCCTTTCCATCTGCTGGAGGCTGTCGAAGCCAGCAGCAGCCTTTTTACCCGCTACGGCGGACATTCCCATGCCTGTGGATTCGCCATGCCCTCGGCGAACGTCCCTCAACTGCGAGCAGAGTTGGACGCGTTCGCCCGCACGCGCCTCACCGCAGCCGATTTCGATCCCGTGCTCGAAATAGAAGCCGAACTGGATCTCAACCAAATCACTCCCGCACTGTTTCAAACGCTAAGCCTGCTCGAACCCTACGGCACGGGAAATCACGAGCCCGCATTCAGCGCCCGCAACGTGCGTCTGGTCGCTCCGCCAAAAATCCTAAAAGACAAACACATCAAGCTAAAGCTGAAAGCGGGTGAAAGAGAGCCTGCGCAACCAGAACTCTCCGCGGCCGCAATATTGGTCACACCCCGTTGCCATCCCGACAGCAGTGCAATCCGCCGCGACGAAAAAGCCGGTGCGGCGGTCCAACAACTGAGAACTGAGAACCGGGAACTGAGAACTGTCATCGACGCCCTCGGCTGGAACATGGCCGAACGCCTGCAGCAATCCTCGCTTCTCGCCGGAGACTCGATCGACATCGCCTTCACCATCGGCCGCAACGATCACCCCGATTTCGGCGGGTTGGAACTCTCGCTGCGCGATTTCAGGACCACGGTCGCTGATGCTGAAGATGTGCTCCCGGTCGATCAGCGATAGTCGTTTGCAAGTGATCGTGAGTCGAGCAATGTGCGCATCCCGCGCCAGCCGAGGGAGTATTATGCGAATGACTCTATGAAACATGAAAACGGAGTGCAGTAATGCCCGAAACCATTGACTGGCCACCGCCGCTTCCGGGGCGGCCTCGCCGTCGCCGCCGTTTCCTTGTGATTCTCGCCGTGCTTGCCGTCATCTTCTTCGCCGGCCGAACCACGCTGTCTTACTACGTGGACGTGCTCTGGTTCGGGTCGCTCGGTTATGCGGACGTCTTCTGGAAAACGTTGAGTCTTCAGTCGGAAGTCTTCACGGCTTTTACGGCGGCCACATTTCTCATTCTGTTTGGATCGTTCCTGGCTCTGAAGCGCGCGCACCTTCCCGATTTGCCGGACGGTCATACGATTCTGATCGGCGGACAGCCGGTGAAGCTGCCGGTTGAGCCTGTCCTGCGCCTCATCGCTCTCGGCGTTTCGCTCGCCATTGCCCTTGCAACCGGCGCCGCCATGATCGGGGAGTGGCCCACCCTCGCGCTCTTTTGGTACGCACCTCGCGCTGCTGGCAACGTCATAGACCCAATCTTTGGCAAACCGCTGAACTTCTTTCTGTTCACCCTGCCCGCGTGGCAGCTCATCGCCGGCTGGCTGCTTACGCTAGCCGTGATTACCTGTGCGCTCGCCGGTTTCTTCATTCTCATCACGGGTGGAGCCCGCGTGCTCTCCGGGCGTCTCAGCCGCCACGTCACGTTACCCTGGCGCGGGCTGTCGATCACGTTTGCCTTTCTGTTGCTGATTCTCGCAATGCGTGTATATCTCGGCCGGTTCGAGCAATTGTTCGAGGATCATACGATCTTCGGGGGCGTGACCTATACGGACGCGCACGTCACGCTCACCGGGATGCTCGTCGTCTGCGCCGCACTGGTTCTTGGCGCGGCGATCGCAGCCGTGAACGCCGTCCGGGCGCCGCGCGGGCGCTGGCTGGTCGCAGCGATCCTTCCGGCCGCGGTTTGTTATGTTGCCGTTCAAGTAGCTGGGTGGTACGTCAGCAGCTTTAAAGTCAAGCCGAACGAACTGGTTCGCGAGAAGCCCTACATTGTCTACAACACTGACCTGACCCGGCAGGCCTACGGATTGAACCGGGTCTCGCAGCGCGAGTTTCCCGCGGAGACCACGGTCGAGGCCGCCGAACCGGCGAACAATCAGGCTACGCTTCAGAACATCCGGCTGTGGGACTGGCACGCACTCCAGGACACGCTGCGCCAGATCCAGGAAATCCGCACTTACTACGACTTCCCCGACATCGATATCGATCGGTATGACATCGACGGCACCACTCGCGAGGTGATGCTCGCCGCGCGCGAGCTGAACGTCGAGAAGCTCCCGGAGAGCAGCCGCAACTGGATTAACGAAAAGCTGATCTACACCCACGGCTACGGCATCACCATGAATCCAGTCAATGGATTCACAACGGAAGGGCTGCCCACGCTGATGCTGAGCAACATGCCGGTCCAGAGCACGGTGCGCGGGCTGACTGTGACGCGCCCGGAAATTTATTTCGGCGAGTTGACCAATACCGACGTCTACGTGAAGACGCGGCAGAAGGAATTCAACTACCCGCAGGGCGAGAGCAACAATCTCACTTCCTACGAAGGCAACGGCGGCATCCTTCTCGGCGGCTTCCTGCGCCGCATGATCCTCGCGCTCGACCAGGACGACCTCGCGAAGCTGCCTTTCAGCGATGACGTGAACAAGGAGAGCCGGCTGCTGATGCGCCGCAACATTCGCGACCGCGTATCGGCGTTAGCACCGTTTCTAACCTACGATCCCGATGCCTATATCGTGCTAGGCGACGATGGCCGCCTGTCGTGGATCATGGATGCGTTCACCGTTTCGGACAGCTATCCCTACTCCACGCATTATCGTCTGGATAACAATTCCATCAATTACATGCGCAACAGCGTCAAGGTGGTCATCGACGCCTACGATGGCACGGCCACGTTTTACGTGTTCGATACGGAGGATCCGATCATCGCCGCCTACCGGCGCATCTTTCCCAGTCTGTTCAAGGATGCGTCCGCGATGCCGCCGGACCTGCGCAAGCACGTGCGCTATCCCGAGTTGTTGCTCAAACTGCAGGCGGAAGTGTATGGCCTGTATCACATGACTGATCCGGAAGCCTTCTACAACCGCGAGGACCTGTGGACGGTCGCCACCGAAGTCGGCATGGGCACGGGAGGTGAACAACAAACCCAGGCGATGCAGCCGAATTTCGTGCTGATGAAACTGCCAGGCGAAAGCGGCGAGGAGTTCGCGGAGATTCTGCCCTTCACCCCGGCCAACCGGAATAATCTGATTGGCTGGATTGCCGGGCGTAGTGACGGCGCACAGTACGGTACATCGGTGGTCTACAACTTTCCCAAAACCAAGCTGGTCGACGGGCCGCTGCAAATCGAGGCGCGCATCGATCAGAACGCGCAGCTCTCCGGACAATTAACGCTGTGGAATCAGCAAGGCTCGCACGTGCGGCGCGGGGCCCTGCTGGTGATTCCGACCGGGCGCGCGCTGCTGTATGCGGAGCCGATTTACCTGCAGGCTGAGAGAAGTCCGATGCCGGAGTTGCGCCTGGTCGTGCTCGCCCTGCAAGATAAGCTGGCGTACGGACCAACCTTCGAATCGGCAATGGCGTCGCTTTTTGGCGGAACGGTCTCGTCCCTGACTGCCCCAACGACGACTGCCGCAGCCGTCCCCGCGGAGTCGGCGCGAAGCACGCAGCCAACCGCGTCGTCAGCCCAGCCCGCAGCGGATCTAAACGCGCTCATCGCGGAAGCCGCCAAAGACCTTGCCGACTACCAGCGCCTGACCGCGGAAGGCAAACTCGGCGAGGCGGGACAGAAGCTGGAAGAGTTGAAGCGCGCCCTCGACAAGCTGAATGCGAGGAAAAGGTAATCTGGCAGTGGACGCCGAGGAAAGCTGGACCGACAAGGAACGGCGGGCCTTGCCGCCTGCCAGGGCCGATGTTTTCGACCGCTCAAGTTAAAATCAAAGATTCGCATTCTCCCCAACGCTGAAAAGGCTTGCCGTCGATCTTCTCGGCTAACTCATTGGCTCTCATACATTTAGCCGATGATTTTTTCTTGATCACGATTTGACGTGCTGTGCATTGTCCTTGCCTCCCATTTTCCGCCAGATTGGTCACGGCAAAGGAGAACCGTCATGTCCAGCGGAATCGTAGTCCCCAGAAACCCCCAGAAAACATTCGTCCCAGCAACCCGTATCCAGCAGAGCCTGATCGCCGCGGCAGAAGAACGAGTTCTGATTGGGCTCGCCATGCGCACGCCTGCCTGGATCAACTCCGACCACCTAACTCTGTTAGGCTTCGTTTCGCAGTGTTTGGTCGGGATATGTTACGCACTGTCCCGGTTGAATCCTGACATGCTGGTCATGGGCATCGTCTGTCTGGCGCTCAACTGGCTGGGTGACAGTCTCGATGGTACGCTCGCCAGGGTCCGAAACCGGCAGCGTCCTAGGTACGGGTTTTATGTAGACCACATCGCCGACACTATTGCGGCGTTCTTTCTCGCGGGTGGTCTGGCCATCTCAGGATACGTGCATCCGGTGATCGCCCTCGGAACGTTGATCGCGTTTCTGATGCTCTCGATCGAGGCCTATCTCGCGACATACGCCCTCGGCAAGTTTCAGCTCTCCCACTGGAAACTCGGCCCAACAGAACTTCGCATCGTTCTCGCCATCGGCAATCTTGCGCTGCTGAGGAACCCGGTAATAAAGGTGCTAAACAGGCAAGTCCTGCTCTTCGATCTCGGCGGCCTGATCGCCATCGCGGGCATGATCTCGATGCTGATCGTCTCGGCTATACGGCATACGGCAAGGCTCTATCACGAAGAGAGAATCCCGTGAACCGCGGCGCCTATCGACTCTTGAAGTTCGCCCTCGTCGGTGGAATTGGCATCGGCGTTCAGCTTGCCGTTTTGGCGGCTCTCACCGAGATCAAGATCAACTACCTGCTGGCGACGGCGCTGGCGGTTGAATGCGCCGTTATCCACAACTTTCTCTGGCATCGGGGCTTCACCTGGGCCGATCGGCCAAGATCGGGGATGCGCGACTCCCTCGCGTCTCTGTTTCGCTTCCACCTGAGCAATGGTCTGATCTCTCTGGTTGGCAATCTGGCGCTAATGCGGCTGCTCGTAGCAGGATTAGGGCTGCCTGTATTACACGCGAACATTGCATCCATTGCCGCATGCTTCGTAGCAAACTTTCTAGCCAGTGATCGGTGGGTCTTCTTGTTTCCTTGAGCGCAGCATTGGCATTGGCTACGAAGCAGCGGAGGGAGAGGTTGCTCGTCTGGACTATTCTTCGCACTTCGGCGCCGCGTTGCTGCGCTCTCGCAGCAGCACCAGCGTGCGCTGCGCGAATGGAACATAAATCAGGGCCGCTGTGATGCCTAGCGCGAGACCTAATCCGATTTGGGGAGTCAGCAAAAAAGGTGAGAGCGCCCATATTTCGTCGAGGACGAGTAGACCCGGGAACAGCCGGAGAAACTTACTGCTTAGATCTTTGATGTCGAACGACACCGCCGAGAGCAAATACAGACGGACAGGGATGCCAACGCCTGCCGATAGGATCAGCACAACTGTGGCCCCTCGATAGCCGAACGCATGGTCAAGCAGATCTTGAACCGCCGATAGCCGTCCCAGCGCAGCGATGTAAAAACTAAGGTACATAACTTGGATCATAAGAAACAGAGCGCGTACGTAAACACGTGATACGGCCGGCAACTCTTCCAGATGAGTAAGGCCAAAAGCCGATGGGGAAAAAGACTCTGGCGAAGAAGTCTCGCCGGGTAGAGCGACTACAACAGCTTTTCCAATAAGCTCATCGGGCCGACGGCTCGCAACCGATTCGACAGGCACTAGAAAACGGTAACCACGTTTAGCCAGGGTTTCAACGAATCGCGGATTCGTGGCGGAGTCATCCAGAGCTTCGCGGATTTTATTGATAATGGTATTCAGGCTGTGGTCAAAATCTACGAATGTACCGGACGGCCAGAGCTTTTGCTGTATCTCTTCCCGAGTCACCACTTCCCCTGGACGATCGAGGAGAAGAATCAAGACTTGGAAGGGCCGGCCTTGCACTCGCAAACGCATTCCCGCCTTGCGCAGTTCACCACTGCTGGCATCGGCCTCGAATACGCCGAAGCGAAACACCTTTTCCCGACTCCCGTCATTGCTCGACATCATAACGCAACGGAAGGAACCGCCAGGAGAACATCACCTGCAACTGGGCCGTGGCTAAGAATGTGTCGGGGGTAACAATCGCTACTAAACGCAGCATTCGTAAACAGATTCATGATGCAAGCGCCCGAAGCGTCCCTTGGTTGGATTAGACTGAACTCAATGCCCCTTCCCATCTACCGCCTCCGCCGCTGGCTGGCCGTCATTGCCGTGCTCTTCACTGCGGTGGTTGCGGGCATGTATCTGTACGCCCGTCTGCGCCAACATAGCGTCCTCAAGGGGTTTCCTGGCAAGATTTCCTACGACATCAAGCAGACGGCCAGCGGCTTTCAGTTTTCGAAGTCCGACTCCGGACGCACAGTCTTTACCATCCGTGCCAAGGACGTTAAGGAATTCAAGCTGAATGGCCGCGCCGACCTGCACGATGTCAACATCATCCTCTACGGGCGCGACACCTCGCGCTTTGACCAGATTTATGGCGACGACTTCACCTACGATCCGCAATCCGGCAACGTCACGGCGCGAGGCGAAGTGCAGATCGATCTGCAAGCCAATCCCGCCGGCGTGACCGCGCCCGACCAGGCGGCTCCAAAAGAACTCAAGAATCCCATTCACCTCAAGACCACCGACCTGATCTTCAACCGCGATAGCGGGGACGCCGCCACCGATGCGCGAGTCGATTTCCGCACGCCGCAGGCCACAGGCTGGGCCGTCGGCGTGCGCTACTCGGCAAAGGTCGGCAGGCTCACGCTGGCCTCGCAGGTTCATGTGACGTTGAATGGGCCGGACGGCGCCAAACTTTTCGCCACCCACGGCGTAGTCACGCGCCAGCCGCATGAAATCGTGTTGGATCATCCGCGGATGGAGCGCGGCAGCGGAACGCTGCAATCGGAACAAGCGACGTTCTTTCTCGGGCCGGAGAATGAAGTGCAACGCATCCTAGCCACTGGCAATGTGAATGCGGAGACTACGGGACCGAACACCGACCAGATGCGCGCCCGCGCCGACGATGCCGAACTTTTACTTAAGGGCAAACAAAACCTGCTGCGCACCGCCACGCTCACCGGCAATGTTCACGTCGAGCGTGTCGGAGATCAACCCATGCAGGGCGATGCGGGACGCGCGGTGCTGGATTTTCTCGGTCAGAACCAAGTGCAGAAGGTTCATGCTTCGGAGGGAGTTCGCCTGGCGCAACATGCGGCCGCCACGAGCATGGCTGCATCGAACGGCTCGCCTCCTGCCTCGACGCCCCAGGATTTCGACATTACCGCGCCGATCATGGACTTCTTCGTTGCCGACGGAAGCCGCCTCGACCGCGCGGAAACTTCCGGGGCGGCGCAGATCACGGTCTCGCCGGCGCAGAACTCGACTCAGGCTTCCGCAATCGCGCAAGTTTCCGCCCAGCGCACCGTCATCACCGCGGGCCGTTTTGACGCAAAGTTTGCCGCCACTGCCAATGGCCAAAGCCGTTTGACTTCGGTCCACGGCGCGCCCGATGCGAAGATCGTGAACCTCGCTCCCGGCCTGCCTGACCGCGTGAGCACCAGCCAGACCCTGGATGCTGCGTTTCTCCCCGAAGGAGGAATTGCATCCATCGTGCAGCAGGGAAGCGTCGCCTACACGGATAACCAGCCGCCCGACAAACGCACTCAGGCTTGGGCGGACAAAGCGTTCTACACTCCTGCCGACCGGATTCTGGTGCTCAGCGGAAGTCCGCGCGTCTCCGACGGCGGCATGGTCACCACGGCGAAGACGATTCGCATCAATCGCGCCACTGATGACGCCTTCGCCGCCGGAAACGTCAAAAGCACTTACAACGAACTCAAGGAGCAACCCAACGGCGCTCTGCTGGCGTCTTCATCGCCGATCCATGTGAGTGCGGCCAGCATGACGGCGCACAACTCTCCGGCCATCGCTCTGTACGAGGGTAACGCCCGCTTGTGGCAGGACGCGAACATCGTCGAGGCCCCGTCCATCCAGTTCGACCGCGACAACCGTTCTCTGGTGGCGCAAGGCACCTCGGCGCAACCGGTCTCTACGGTGCTGGTTCAAGAGAAACTGGCCCAGCCAGGTGAAGCCCAGCCGAGCAAGGTTCCGCCGCAGAAAGCTCAGCCCGTTAAGGCTCAAACTGGCAGCGAACAGAAATCGAAGGCAAAATCTGAGGACAATCTCGGCGAAGCCAGCCCCGTGACCATAACTTCAGCGCGCCTCACCTACGCCGATGCCGAGCGCAAAGCTCATTACGAAGGGGGTGTCTCCGCCCGCGGTACTGGCTTCAACGCCACTGCCAAGCAGATGGATGTCTACTTCGTGCCTCGAAGCCAAACCTCAGGCAGTCAATCACTTAACGGGCAAGGGCGGCTCGATCACATGGTGGCCCAAGGCAATGTCGTGGTTCAGCAACCGGGCCGGCGGGCCGACGGCCACACCCTGGTTTATACCGCTTCCGACGACAAATTCATCCTCACCGGAGGGCCGCCTAGCATTTTTGATGCCGAACGCGGCAAGATTACGGGGGTTTCGTTGACTTTCTTCAGAGGCGATGATAGGGTGCTCGTAGAAGGCAAGGCAAGTACTCCTGTAGTAACACAGACGCGAGTGGCCCGATAAATGGCAAGATAAATGCGTACCCTGGCCACAGATGAAATTGGCAAATCGTACCGCGGCCGCCGCGTCGTAAATGGTGTCAGCCTGCGCGTCGAGCAGGGTGAAGTTGTTGGTTTATTAGGCCCTAACGGCGCTGGCAAGACCACTACGTTTTACGCCATTGTTGGCCTGATCCCCCCTGATACTGGCCGCGTGCTGTACGACGGTCAGGACATCACCGACGTTCCCATGTACCTGCGGGCGCGCCAGTATGGCATCAGCTATCTCCCGCAAGAAGCTTCGGTTTTTCGCAAACTCACGGTTGAGGAAAACATCCTCGCGGTGTTGGAGGCGCAGCCTCTGTCCTGGCACGAGCGCCGCGAGAAGATGGAGAAGTTTATCGATGAACTTGGCTTGGAGCACATTCGGCAGAATCGGGGATACGCCCTCTCTGGCGGCGAGCGCCGCCGCGTGGAAATCGCCCGCTGCCTGTGCATCAGCCCAACCTTCATCTTGCTCGACGAACCTTTTTCCGGGATCGACCCCATTGCCGTGCTCGACCTGCAGAAAATCATCAGCGCCCTGCGGGCCAGCGGCATCGGAGTGCTGATCACCGATCACAACGTGCGCGAAACGCTTACGGTGACCGACCGGGCCTACATCATCGACGACGGCAGAATTTTCCGTCACGGATCGCCGGAGCAATTGGCCGGCGATCCGGAAGTGAGAAGGGTTTATTTAGGGGAGAGCTTTTCGCTGGTGTGAGAAAAGCGTCGTTAGTCGTTGGCAAAACCAAGAAAGCCAGCAGCCACGATGAATAGCGAACGACTAACGACCAACGACTAACGACATGGTCTTACTTCAGCACAAACTGAGCGTCAAGCTGTCGCAGCGCCAGATCCTCACCCCGGGTCTGGTGCAGATGGTTTCCGTCCTCGCGCTCAACAAGCTTGAGCTCAAGGACATGATCAACGCCGAGATGGTCGAGAACCCCGTTCTCGAAGAACTCGAGGAATCCGTCCCGCTAATCGACGAAGTCGGCCGCAAAGAAGAAGACCGCGACCGCGCCAACACCAAAACTTCCACCGAAGAAAATCCCATCACCGCCGTCGAAAAGAAAGATCCCTTTGAGGAGATCGATTTCGGCTCGTTCTTCCAGGATTATCTCGACCCCGGTTACCGCACCCGCGGCGAGATGGAAGAAATCGAGCGCCCGTCATTCGAGAATTTCCTCTCCAAGCCGACAAATCTTACCGATCACCTCGCCTGGCAAGTGGGCGCGCTGAGTCTGCGTCCCGAGGTTCGCGAAGCCGCCGAGCAGATCATCGGCAACCTCAACGAAGACGGCTACCTGATCGCCAGCGACGAGGAAATGTTGGGCGTGGCTCCGCCTGCGCCGCCCGAAGCCGACGCCGCTGCCGCCAGAAATATTGTCATCGAGGCGCAAGCTCTGGGATTGGCTCCGGACGAGTCCGCATCCAGCGAAACCGGCGAAATAATGTCCGCCGCCGCAACCCCCCTGGGGTCAACTTCGGAAGATGCGGACACCACTGCCTCTCCCGCGGCCGACCTAAACGAACTGATCGGCGCGGCAGCGAACGCGTCCGGATTCTCCACCAGCGATGGCGTCGGTGAAAGCTTTCTTGCCAAAATGGACGATCCGCCCGCCGCGACGGCGCCATCGGAAGTTTCTTTCGGCTCGCAGAATGGAAACGCGGCGTCGTCCACCGCTCCGGCACCTGAGCCGGCAGCCGTCGCGCAGCCGGTGCCCCCGGCTCCACGTCCAGCACAAGCCGCAAGGTTCACCGCCGCGGACCTGGCGGAAGCTCTCGAAGTGATTCGCCAACTCGACCCTCCGGGCGTAGGTTGCCGCGACGTCCGCGAATGCCTGCTTCGCCAGTTGCGTTATCACCAGCAGCAACTTGCGCTCCACAAGAACGGCGACAAAAACGGAGACCGCGCCGGAGAAAAGAATGGCAACGGCACCGCGCAGGTTCTGCAGGATGCCATCGCCATCGTCGACCAGCATCTGCGCGCCGTGCAAAACAAGCAGCACAAAGAAATTGCCAAGGCTATTGGACGCCCCGCCGACGCCGTCCAGCATGCACTCGACTACATTCGCACCCTCGATCCCCGCCCCGGCCTGCAGTACAACAAAGTGCAGGCCCGCCTGATCGAGCCCGATGTCGCTTTCCTCAAGCACGGCGACGAGTGGCTGGTCCTGATGAACGACGATGACCTGCCCCAGCTTCGCCTCAATCCCGCATATAAAAAGCTCATCACCCGCGACAACAACGACAAAAATACCCGCGACTACGTGAAAGAGCGCTACAAGAGCGCCATCCAGCTCATCAAGAACATCGAGCAGCGCAAGCAGACCATCACCAGAGTCTGCTACAGCATCGTCGCCCGCCAGCAGGATTTTCTGGAAAAAGGCATCGATTACCTGAAGCCCATGATGATCAAGGAGGTGGCCGAAGAAATCGGCGTGCATCCTTCCACCGTCAGCCGTGCCGTAGCCAGCAAGTATGCCCATACGCCGCAGGGCGTATTCGAGCTGCGCTACTTCTTCAGCGAGAGCGTGCAGGGCCCCGAGGGCGGCAACACTTCGTTGCTCATCCTCAAACGCCGCGTCAAGAAATTAATTGACGAGGAAGACCCCAGCCGTCCGCTCACCGACGAGCAGCTCACTCGCATCCTGCAATCGCAGGGCATTCAGGTCACTCGCCGCACGGTGGCCAAGTACCGCGAAGATATGCGCATCCCGAGCACACATCAGCGCCGGGTAAGAGAGTAAGAAGAAAGTTAGAATTAAGAAGTCAAAATGCAGAAGTAAGAAAAGCAACGAAGACCCACCGAGGTAGCCTTATCCTGTGAACCTCTGTGGCCCCTGTGGTTAAGGATTTTGATTTTACTTCCGCATTCTGACTTATTACTTCTGACTTTAGATGCAGTGCCCAATTTATCTCGAGCAAGAACTTAAGGAGGGGCGCTCATGAACGTGGAATATACCGGAAGGCACTACGAAGTAACTCCCGCCGTCCGCAACGAAGTTGAAACCGGCATCGGAAAAATCCGCAAAATTCTCGGCGACCGCTTTGAAACTCACGTGATCCTGGCGGTCGAAAAGCACCGCCACAAAGCCGAAATCACCATCAACCCCCGCAATGGTCCGCTCGTTGGCCTGGCCCAGGCCAAGGACATGATGATCGCGGTCAGCGGCGCCCTCGACCACCTCGAAAAGCAGGCCGTGAAGTACAAAACCAAATGGCAATCCAAAAAGCGCTCCGCCCGCAAGAGCGAAGAAGTGAAGAAGTGGAACGGCCACTCTCCTCGGGGTGACGGAACCGACGCCGAAACCGGCGCTCACGCGAAAGTCGGCTTAACCGAAAAGACCGCCGTGCCGGTCGCCGTGCACCGCTACCCTCCCGTGGCCAAAACCACCGAGGTTCACCTGGTGCGCTCCGACGAAGCCGTCGCCATGCGCCCCATGACCCTCGAAGAGGCCATCAAAGAAGCCCACTTCCGCGACCGCGACGTCTTCGTCTTCCGCGACCCCAAAGGCAAAGTAATGATCCTGCACCGCACCCGAGACGGTAAGATGGAGCTGATCGAAGCCCCGTAGAAACGCATGCAGAGACTTGTGGTCACGGGGCTCGCGAACATGCCGCCGGAGGCAACATCCATGAAAAGCACTGCAGTGCGGACGCGTTTGTTCCTGCCAGCCTTACTCGCTCTTTTCACGACAACCGCGATCTGTGCGCCGAAGACGAATTATCCGAAAGATTACAAGGGAACTCCCTATCAGGACAGCCGCTATCAAGGCGGAGCGCAGAAAATTCCCGGAAAAGTGGAATGCGCCTACTACGACCTCGGCGGAGAAGGTGTCGCCTATCACGACACCGATGCCAAGAACAACGGCAGCGGAGGCCTGAATCCCGCCGACGGAACCTACTTCAATCAATTCCGCATGGACGAAGGCGTCGACATCTCCTACACCAAGTTTCACGACCAGATCGACAACAACCCCTATGATGTGGTTCAGCCTCCGGAAAATCAGCTCTACGTGGGATGGACCGAGCCCGGAGAATGGTTCAACATCACGGTGCAGGTTGCTCGCGCCGGCATTTACAGCGCCGATCTTCTGTACACGTCAAATCGCGGCGGAACCATTTCGCTGGATGTAAACGGCAAGACCGCAACTCCCCCATTAACCATCGCCTCCACCTTCAACGCCTCCGATCCCATCGCCTGGCGGCAGTGGCATCACTGGAACATCCTGCGAAACCTCGTCAGCCTTCGCCTTCCCGCCGGAACCAGCGTTCTCACCATTCACATTCTTACCGAAGGCAATATGAATCTCGCCTATTTCGACTTTAAGCCGTCCCGCTAGACCAGCGCGCCGCGACCTAAAATGGCCAAAGCAGTGCCCTCCCAAGCCCTGTCATCCTGAGCGAAGCGGGTGATTCTCGAAGAGAATCACCCGCGCAGTCGAAGGATCCCTTTCGTGTCAGCAGCGCCCGAGGCTCAAAGAGGAGCTCCTACCAACCCACCCTCGCGTTCTTGATACTCAATGCGCAAAGACGCGACATTGCCGAACGAGGGTCCAGCCGCGGAAGCCTCACCCAAGTTACGGCCTCCTACAAAGGACCAAAATCTCCTTTGCGTGGTCACTGTCTCTCGGCAAGGGGTCGTCCCAAGAGCCTGACCTTACAAAGCGAGCCCAAAGGACCTCTAGGCCGGCACTGCGGCAGAGAGCCTCGATCTCCTCTTTGGCATAGCGCCTGTCCCTCACCAACAGCTCTTGCGGAAGGTCCGTGCCCGCTTCGAACTGCTCTTTTCGGTAAACGATGCGCGTTTCCCTGTCGATCATGAAGTGCTCTGGGTTAAAGATTTCTCCCGTCGTTTCCATATCTCTGCTGGGTGAGAGCTCCAATAATCTGTCAGGATCGGTGCCCACGGAAAACCAATGTTTCGCACGGCGCTCGGTGAATTCCATATTCATCACCGACATCAGGACGAACCCGCCTCGTCTGACATGCCGCGATAAATTCTCAAGGAGCTTCAGATTCTCATCCTGCTCCGCGTAGGTACCAATGACGTCATACAAACAAATGCCCGCTTCAAACTCCTTTTCCAAATTAACTGTGCGACAATCCGCAACCTCAAACAAGGCGCTGTTTATGCCTCCGGAATTGGCGTTTTGGCGGGCAGTAGCAATGAACTCGTCGATATAATCAACACCGACCGCATTGATCCCACAGGACGCCAGCCCGATGACGTGCCGACCACGTCCGCATCCGAAGTCCACGACTGAGCCAGGCCTTGAGCCGACGCATTTAGTTAGGATGAAATCAACTTCGGCTGGAGCGTGTCTCGCCCACGCGTGATCGCCGCCACTTAACAGCATCCGGGAATACGCGCGCTTTGTCACTTCGTCTGACGCTTGTAACATCTGATCGATCTCCAGGGCACTGAGCCCGATTTGCGCTTGATTGTGGAAGGTAAAGGCGAACCACTCCCAACCTTCCGGCAAATCGCCTAGCATCCAAGGTGCCTCCTCGACGACGCCAGCCAACATCTCCGGCAGCTCGGAGTGGTCGAGGAAGAAGGCCGTGTTTATGCGCGACCCAGTTTTCTTGATCTGAAGTTCGGTCGACTCTTTTATATAGGGAACCTCCTTAACGCCGAGCCTGAGCAACGTACCCTGATTCTGCCTTATGCGAGCTGGCAAACATCTCCTGCGGGTGGCCTTCTCTAGGGCGCGTACCGCGTACGGATTTGCGCTGATTACGCCCCAAGCCTTGTGGTCGCTGAAACCCCAGATTGTGAAGAGCAGCCTCTTGCCTACATTTTTCCGGCGGTGATCCTTGTGAACGACAAACTGGGTCACCCAAGAGACCATTCCGTAATGAGGAAGTCGCGTTTGCAGAGCAATCGCATAGCCGACCAGTTCATCGTCGAGACGAGCTAACGCGATGCGCGAATCCGCGGACCTCAAGAGCGCTTGGATCATTCCCGGCGTAAATCTTATCGGTTGGCCCTCGTGGTCGCTCCCCTTCCCCCACCGTCCATAATGCCGGGAGTAGAAGTCTGCCAACTCTTCCGCATATTCGGAACGGGCGAGGCCGCCGAGGATCCACTCGAATGCATACATTGGCGTCACGTACTCAAAATCGACCACAGTTTATCAGCTTGGCGGCCTGGCGCATGCACCCCAGGACCGTTGCGGCTGGATAACGGGCTACTAGCAAGTTTTCCACACGCCCCCTGTGACATCCAACCTTGCCCTCGCCTCCAATTCGCGCGATCATGGCCGAGAAGGACGTACTGCGGCGAGCCGCATCGGCCCGCCCCTAAGTCCTTTGTTGTTGGTATTTTGACTCTAAGCTCTTTGAAAACCCGTATTTTGCAGACGCTCTTTTTGCAGAACCCGTGCCCAGCAAGGGTTTCAGCGTCCCGGTCGTGGGGGGGCACCCCCAATCCGCGCCATTTTTTCCCAGACCGGACCTAAACCAGGACGGACATCGCGCAGGTTTATCCGAGCCAGAAATCCACAGCGCAGTCGCCGGGAGCCAGAAGCCGAGAGCCGGAAGCCGCAAACCGGGAACCGGAAGCCCGCTTTCCCTTTTCCCAGAACTCGGCGTATGATCCTCCCGCCGTTAAACTCACGATCAGTTCAGGAGATGCCTATGAAAAAGCTCTACGGGTTTGTCGTGCTCGCGTTGTTGCTGGCGCCTGCTTTGTTCGCTCAAGAACACTACACCGAAGGTCCGGTCTGGCGCATATCGTTGGTTCGTGTGAAGCCCACCCAGATGGACGCCTATCTCACCAGCCTGCGCCAATCGTCCAAGCCGTTACTCGAGGAGCAAAAGCGCCAGGGCGTGATCATGGACTATAAGCTCTTCCTTAAGGAAACCAAGAACAATCCGGAAGATTGGGACCTCTGCCTGGCCGTAGAATACAAAAACCATGCTGCGATGGATGGTCTAGCGGCAAAAGGGGAAGCTGTTCGTGACAAGATTTTGGGCGGCAAGGCGCTGGCGCAGCAGCTTTCCGAGAAGCGCGCCGAAATCCGGGAACTCGTCAGTTCGGAGCTGCTCCAGGAGATCTTCCTGAAGTAGTGCATTCTAAGTACTTCGCATCCTGCGCTGGCCCCAGGCTGTCGCGCCGCCAGCGAAGTTCGCGCGGAAACACCACATCTCTTCCACTTCCCCTTCCTCTCGGAAGGGGAAGCTTGGGACGGGATGACGCCGCAGCAACGCTGCAACTATGAGCCTGCTCTAATTGCATTATTTTCAGTTGCTTACCGAGATTACTTCGGAGGTTCTACTCCCTTCGGAGTGATTGCCCACCGTTTCCGCCTCGCCTATAATTGACTTACTCTGGTTGAAAGATTCTCCGTCAGGTTCCGGGTGGCAAGGTGCGAGGGTGAAGTTTGTCTTTACTTGTCATCTTCGCTAACCAATATGGATAAGAACCCGGGAATGCGAAAGCGCCTGCAAATCGCCCTGATGGTCAGCACGGTAGCCGCGACCTCTCTTTCTCTCATGCCCCCACTCCGCGCAGCGGATGGAGACGGACCTTCTGAACAGATCACTGCGACCGACGACCACGGCCGAACAGTCTATGTGAATGATGGCGTTACGGCCAGTCCAGCGCGGCATGCGGAAACGGCGGAAGCGCCGCGGCGCAGGCTGATGTATTGGAGTTCCAAAGAGAATCGCTGGAAGCCAGTGCCTCCACCGAATGCGGCAGCCATGCGGGCCGCGCGGTCGGCCGCGGCTGAGGTCACCGAGTACATCAGCCGGGAATCGAACCAGTCGGCCAACGCCAAGATTGTAGCCGCCAACTTTCGGGGGACAGCGGCAACCACAGGGGATGTCGACAGCGCGATCGAGCAGGCTGCGGCCCGGCATAACGTCGATCCAAACCTGGTGCGCGCGGTGGTGAAGGTGGAATCGAACTTCAATCCCAACGCGGTGTCGCGGAAAGGCGCGATGGGACTGATGCAGTTGATGCCTTCGACGGCACGCCAGTTGAACGTAAAGAATCCATTTGATCCGGAACAAAATGTCGATGCCGGGGTTCGTCATCTAAAGCAGCTGTTGGAAAGCTATGGCGGTGACATCAAGTTGACCCTGGCCGCCTACAACGCGGGTGCAGGCGCCGTGGCGCGGAGTTCGGGCGTGCCGCATTACGCGGAAACCCAGAACTACGTGCGGCGGATCACCAATCTTTACTACGGAGGGGCGGATTTTGACGCTGGCGGCGCTTCACGCGCCCCCCTGATAATTCAACGAGATGCGCGGGGCGTGCTGTACATTAGCAACACCGAGTAATTTTGCGGCATCTGTGTTATTGGTCTCTATCTCTCAGGCACCCAGGCATTCGGTTCAACCAACTGGTTCCAACAAGCAGGACGGGCTGGTCATTTTGAAGAGCTCATCGCATGAGCGTGGTCTGTGGAGAGCGCTGCTGGCGCTCGCCTTTTTCGCCGCGCTCACCGCTTCGGCTGCGCATGCACGGGTGCGGCATTCCGACGCCTGGGCGCGGGAGCATTTTGCTGCGGCTGAGCGGATGCGCGAGGCGCTGAACGGACGGCCTCCCGCCGATCGAATGCGCCACGATTACCAGCGCGTGGTGAATGCTTACCGCGCGGTCTATATGGGAGCGCCCGCTTCCACGAAGGCCGATCCCAGCGTGGTTGCGGTAGCCGAGACTCTGGTGGAGATGGGACGGCGTTTCGACGACGATAAAATCCTGAACGGGGCGATCGAGCAGTACAAATTCTTGCGCCGGGAATATCCCGGCAGCAAGTACCGCTTCGATGGGCTGTTCACCATCGGCGAAATCTACAAGGACGACCTCAACGATTCCGAAGCGGCGCGCGTAACGTTTCAGGATTTTCTGCGGCGTTATCCGCACAATCGCCTGGCCAGTGACGCGCGTCAGGCAATCGTCGAGCTGAATGAAGAGGCGGAAGCCGAGAAGGCAGCAGAAGCGCAAAGGGCCGCGGAGAAGAAACAATCGGGCAAGAACGGCAATAAGAAGGACACCATTTCGACTTCGGACGACCATGCCGTGCGCGAAGCTTCCGGGAACCACGAATTGCCGCCCGGCTCCGGGCGGCGGCTGCCGCGCGTAACCGGCATTCGGCACTGGTCCACGCCCGACTACACGCGCGTGGCCATCGATGTGGAGAGCGAGGTGAAATTTTCGTCGCAGCGGATTGCCAGTCCGGCGCGCATCTTCTTCGATCTGCGGGATACCAAGCTGGCTTCCACGCTGGTGGGCAAGAGCTTCGATGTGGATGACGGTTTCCTGAAGAAAGTTCGGGTGGCGCAGTATGCGCCGGGGCGCACGCGCGTGGTGCTGGAGGTCGACAACCTTTCCGATTACGACGCCTTTCTGTTGCCCAATCCCTACCGTCTGATCATCGACATTCACGGCAAGAATGGGCGGGCGAAGCAGATCCAGGACGCGGCTGAGACGGCTGCGGCCGAGGCGGATGGAGTGGTCCCGTCGAAGACACCGCCTGGATCTGATCAGCAGAGTTCATTGGAGACGAAAACCACTGTCTCAACACACGCGGCGCCGGAGCAAACCGCGCTACAGAAAACCGGGAACGCGGACGCGGAGGGTGAGGCAGCCGGCGATGGTGCGATGGCATCCGCGTCCAAGGTTTCCACGGTCAATAAGAAGCCGCAAACCGCGGTCGTGAAAAAGATTGTGGATGCCGATGATGATGAGGTTGCGGCCCAGCCGGCAGCCAGCGCGGTGAAGCGGAACGTTCGAGCGGCAAAGAGAGAAGCTGTGCCGGCGCGGAACACCGGCGACGCAAAAAAGCCGGTGGACGGCGATCTTGGCCGCTATCCGGGCAACGATCCGGACACTTCCGATGCAATCGTCCCTGACGCCGGGCAAAGTGGTCCAAGCGACTCGCGGCGGAAGTCTTCGCGCGCGCTCGCATCAGGTAAGTCGGGACGCGCATCCGATCTGGGCATTCGCGAGGCGAAGCCCACGGCCAGCGGCGACCGTTCTCTGATACGGGCCTTGGGATTGAAGATCGGCAAGATCGTGATCGATCCTGGGCATGGCGGGCACGATACCGGCACCATCGGTCCCAACGGGCTGGAAGAAAAAGATCTAGTGCTCGAAGTGGGGCGGCGTTTGGGCAAGCTGCTGGAGACGCGGCTGGGCGCGGAGGTGGTTTACACACGCAAGGACGATACGTTCATTCCGCTCGAAACTCGAACGGCCATCGCCAACCAGGCCCGCGCCGATCTGTTCGTCTCGATTCATGCCAACTCGAGCGACGATCCTGACGCGCGCGGAGTGGAGACTTACTATTTGAATTTCACGTCTTCGCCGGAGGCGCTGGAAGTGGCGGCGCGCGAGAACGCGGTTTCGGAGAAATCCATCTACGAACTGCAGGACTTAGTAAAGAAAATCGCGCTCAAGGAAAAGATCGAGGAGTCGCGCGAGTTTGCCGGGGACGTGCAGCAGTCGCTGCACAGCGGCCTGGCGGTGAAAAGCCCGGCCATTCGCGACCGGGGCGTGAAGAAGGCTCCGTTTATTGTGCTGATCGGGGCGAACATGCCCTCGATTCTTGCCGAGATTTCCTTTGTCAGCAATCCTACCGACGAGCACCGCCTCGCCACCAGCGAATACCGTGAGCGCATCGCCGAATCGCTCTACCGCGGCATCGCGAAATACGTGAACGGGCTGAGCGGTGTCAAGATCGCCAGCAAGATGGACAAAGCCGCTGGGCAATAGAAGTGGGTGGATGGCCCACTCGTGCGCTACGTCACGGAGTTTTCTGATCACATTCGGAACAGTCGATAATCCTGACAAAGGGATCGAGCGCGTCGCTCTTCGCCTTGGCGGCCGCTTCGCGAGAAGCTTTTTCAGCATCGCCAATCGCCTGCACCTTCGCTTCTATGTCATCGTGTCCGCAACCAGTTACATCTATTGGGTTCCTGGTCCGCCCTTCGAATGTCTTCAGTGCGGCCCGGTGATCCTCTTCATGCGGCCTTAGCACATTCTGAAGGAAGGCGCGAACCTTGGATTGCTCGCATTGGGTGAGCCCACTGGGCATGGGAGGCATAGTGATGGTCACGGTCGCCGTGTAATCAGTGACTAATGTGCCGGTGACATGAGTACAGGGTACTCCCTCCGGACAAGCGCAATCCCTGCCCGGTCTTTCAACCTGGTTCTTGACCTCGCCTCTGCTAGCGAAATCGGCGTCCGTTCTGCCATGCAAATTCAGATGGTCGCATCCGCCTTTAAAGCTGAAGTGGGAGGGTTTCCCATTGTAGGTGATCGGTTGAGAGCCTATCTTCTGGGATTCCTCCGCCTTTTGATTATCGACTTGCCTGGCCAATGCCAGTAGGCGCTGCACGTAGCGATTGCCGTAGCTTCTCTGTAGAGGGAGAAGCGAACTCACCGCGTGCCGCGCTTGCCCACCCGTCATGCGATTTAGTGATCGAGCCTGAGCGATTGCGTCAGGCCTGCCAGTGGACGACCTTGCCAGGAGATCAACCTGAGGAGCATGCGTTGCCGTTTTTCCCTGGCGATTTACCGGAAAGAGAACGCGGCTTCGCTGAGCCATCTCGCGTGCCCGTTCTCGCATGCTACCCCCTCAGTTGGAAACGTTCTGGCAAACTCTCGATCACCCACACTATATACCGATCGGGCAATCTGTACATCGCTTTTCCTCCGGCGACGTTCATCGGTAGTGAACCAAGCGGAATTTCTAATGGGTTCATCGTCGTTCTTCCACCACCGCGCGCAGGCCTATTGCATGATCGCCTATAATGCCGCGAATATGACAAAGGCGCTTGCCAGGGTCCATGCGATAGATAGGCGCGACCAACGTGCGAGCATGATGTGCACAGCAAGCGCAGTCAGGGAGCGTTCCGCAGACGTCGGCTCCAGGCTGCTGCACAATAGTTTGCATGATCCACGCTCGACTCAACACCCGCTCCACACTCTCCAGCAGACCATCGGCAATCAGGCTGTGCTCCGCCTGCTGGGACTGAAATCCGAGGACAGGTTAGCGCCTTTGAGCGGAATGCTGCTGCAGCATCGAGCATACAGGACCCCGGGGATCCAGCGGCAGGGTGCCGGCTCCGGAGAGATCGAGATGCCGGGCGAAGATCTTAACAGCCTCCCGGCCCACCCCGCCCTGATCAAGTCTCGGCATGGAAACACGAATTGGGTACGCGACGTAACCGCCGGCGGAACACTGGACGAAAAGAACTGGGTGTCGAACAAGAATGATATCAAGAAGCTGTACTCAGACGTAGCAAAGGTGGCGCAGGTGAAGAGCGTTTTCGATGGTCCCGCGGCGGTCCCGAAAATTACGGATGCGGTCAACGAGGTCGAAAAGGCGAATCCACATACCTTCCTGCCTGGCTTGAACTTTTCGCAATGGATCCAAGCGGACGGGGAAACGTTCTACGTGAATGCCGACGGTACGGTTGCGAACAAATTGAATCCAAGCCGCAACGGATCCCTGCCCAAGATCGCCGTGGTGCTGGGGCCAACGGCTTTTACCACCAAAGCGCACGCGCTCGGCGTACTTCGTCATGAGATGGTTCACGTCGAACATCTAAATATGGCGCTCAAAGCGGCAAAGCGATGGCAGGCCGATACCAAAACCAAGTCCAGCTTTGAGGACTGGTTGGATGAGAAAGGGGGTTTATCCAACCTCGACACGCAGTTGATCAAGGGCGCGGCCAACGACAGCAGGGCCCAAAGCGAGCTGTTGGCCTACACTGAAGGGTTCATGACCGAGTTCCTGCTCGCACAACCTTCGAAAGACTACGACGATGCGGCATTTTTAGGACTGTTCGGAATGTTCAGCTCGTCAGGCGAACCCTGGGCTAACTCGAAAGGGCCTGCGCGTTCGGAAGCTTTGGGACGGCTCCAGCAATATTTATGTCAGGTGCTGGATGGGCCGCATCAGGAAGCTTTCGAGCGTTTCGCTACGGCCCCGCCAACCAAACAGTCATCCAAGGCTCGGGATTGGGACTGGAATCAGAAACGTCAGATGTATCAACATTTCTTCGATGGCCTGAAGAGAATCATCGACGCGAAGTGCTCGGGATTGGGCGGCCGAAAGGCCCCGGCGCCGCGGGCTGGAGTTTCAAAATAAGAGTCTTCGCTATCTCCTACGTGGCTTATGCATAGGCTGGCGAAGCTCTCTTTGTTCCGCGATTCGAACTCAGGATGCCCTACCCTCCCGAATCGTTCGATGGAAACTTTTCTCGCCCGCCTGTGGTCTAATTGAAAGGGGGGTTTGAGGCGGGACATGCGTTTTTTCAATTTTTTTCTGGCTGGGACAATTCTTTTCGCGAGCGCAGCGTATGCCGGATCGGCACAGCCGAGCCCGCCGCCAATCCTTCCCCAGCAGTTTGCCGGATGGCAAATCCAGGACCAGGCGGAGGCGAGCAAAGACGCCGCCCTCGCCGATCCCACCAACGCAGCCCTGCTAAAGGAATACGGGTTCACGGACTTCGCGTCAGCTACCTACAAAAGTGACGACGGCCGGACGTTGAAGATCCGCGCTGCCAGGTTCGGCGATGCCAGCGGGGCTTTCGGCGCATACACGTTTTACCTGCAGCCAGAGATGGCGCGGGAAGAGATTGGCGATCAGGGATCGTCTCTCAATCAGCGGGTGCTGTTTTACCACGGCCATATTCTCGTGGATGCGGTGTTCAGCCAGATGTCGGTGATGTCCGCCGCCGGATTGCGTGAACTAGCGGGCGCGCTGCCGCGGCCCAGCGGAAACGCCGGCAGCCTGCCTCCGATTCTCGCTTACATGCCGCATCATGGTTATCGGGCGAACACCGAAAAGTATGCGGAAGGGCCGCTTGGTCTGGGAGCGATCACCTCTCCGCTTCCAGCGGATCTAGTGGACTTTGGCGCGAATCCTGAGGTGGTACTTGGGCAGTACTCGACTGCAAGCGGTGAAGCTACGCTGATGCTGATCGAATATCCCACGCCGGCGTTGGCCGCGGAACACTTGCGCCGCATCGATGCCGCGCACCATGCCGCTCAGCCCCAGGCCGGAGTGGAGGCGGTCGAAAACATCGGTCCGTTTTTTGATAAGCGCACCGGGCCGATCGTCGCGATCGCCGCCGGCCCGCTTTCCCAGAGCGACGCGCAGACACTTTTGGGTGCGGTGAACTACGAAGCCAGCGTCACGTGGAATGAGAACACGTATTTCGACAAGAAAAATAATATTGCCAACCTGCTGGTGAACATTATTCTGCTGTGCATCATCGTGGGTGCCATATCGCTGACGGCGGGAGTCGCCTTCGGCGGGGCTCGGGTTCTGTTGCGGCGCTATTTCCCCGGTCCAGTTTTCGGCCGGGAGGACCAACCCGACTTCATTTCTCTGGACTTGTCCGAGCCGGCGGCGGGAGCCTCCCCCGGTCGGCGTTCTACCCCCACGGAGAGCTCAAATGGGTCTTAAGTGCCTCAGGAATATCGGCTTAGAGCCGTTTTGAAGGGTCTTTGTCTCAAATTGGAACAACTGGCCGCCGTATTGCTTTGTTGTGCAAGTTATTGAAACTAAAGACATTTATTTCCCAAAAATTGCTTGACACCTCCCTTTTTCGGCTCATAAGATTTTACGCAGAAAGTTTTGACGGCTTTGCCTCCGTTGGAACTATTCTCCCTTGAAAAGAAGAGGTCGCCCTGTTGTCGGGCGGCCTTTTCGTTTTGCGGTTGCGACGATCCGCGTGAGAGCCAATCGAAATGAAGGTCAAACGTGGACACAATACTCCAACGGAACTCATAGCTGAGATCTGCGTATCATCTGTTGAGCGGTATGTTGCGGCTCACGAACGCCAGAGGAGGAAATCATGTTCTGCGATGGATGCGGCGCTGCGGTACAGCCGGGCCAGCGATTTTGCAACCGGTGCGGCAAGCAAATCTTGGGGCCGATCATGCCTTCGCAGCCGCGTCGGCGCGTGCAGGCGCACCTTCAATTGCTCGCGATTTTCTGGTTTGCCATCTCGGCCTTCAATGCGATTATCGGCGTGGTTCTCTATATTGTCGCCAACACACTACTCGCCCCCGGCGGTGCGGCGGGAGCGCCGGTGTTTCTGCGTCCCTTGCTAAGTGTGGTGGCCATAATTGTCCTGGGCGGGTCGGCACTGGGATTTTCCGCGGGCTGGGGCTTGATGCATCGCGAACCGTGGGCCCGCGTACTTACTCTTATTTTGGCTTTCTTCGTACTGTTCATCAATATTCCCGTGGGAACGGCGGTGGGCGTGTACACCATGTGGGTATTGCTGCCCGGCGAATCCGAGCAGGAATATGGGGACTTGGTCAGTGACCGCGCCGCCTAGCGCGACGCATAGGCCTGGTAGGGGCAGCTCCCCCTGTTCGCGCGAGCGTCCTTTCCTCGATTGTTTCCGTTCTTTCTCTATCCCTTGGTGACGTAACTTTGATTGTGTAAAAGCGAGAGGGTGTAAGTTGGCTTTGGCCTCACAAGCTAAAGCCGTTCCTGGAAAGGAGACCTACACCCGATGGCGAAGATAATCCCAATCACGGAGCATTACCAACATTTTCTGGCGGAGATGAGAGAGAGTTTCTGGGGGGATGTGTACGGAGAGACGAAGCGGCTGTGGAAAGAGCGTTTGGAGGCGGATTCGCGGCGGGAGCGGGACCGGTATGCGGTGCGCGAAGTGTATCAGCGGCGGCGCAGCCGGCGGCAGCCCTATCGCAACGGCTACTACGAACGGGATTTCGTGACTCGGTTGGGGACGATCCGGCTGCGCGTGGCGCGCACCCGAGGGAAGAGTTTTCTGCCGCGAGGGCTGGAACCTTTTCAGCGGCGCGCCGAAGATGTGTCGATGCTGATTCGGGAGGCGTTTCTGCGCGGCATCTCGACGCGGCAAGTGGGGCGGGTGGTGGCCACGGTGACCGAAGAGGTGGTGAGCCCGCAGACGGTGTCGAAGCTGACGCGGGATCTGGACGGAGTGGTGCGCCAGTTCCACCAGGCGCGGTTGGAAGACAACTACGCGTATCTGTTTTTGGACGGAGTGAGCTTGCGGGTGCGGCGTCCGGCGGGGCGCAAGCGGGTGCAGATGCTGGTGGCCTACGGAGTGCGGCGTGACGGCACCCGCCATCTGCTGGCGTTTTTGCGGAGTCAGGGCGAGAGTCAAGCGGACTGGGAAGGGCTGCTGGAGGATATGTATCGGCGCGGGCTGGAGGGCAAGGCGCTGGGCCTGATCGTCACCGACGGCTGTCCCGGACTGGCGGCGGCGATCCGCACCGTCTATCCGCGAGTGCGGCATCAGCGCTGCTGGGCCCACAAGATGCGCAACATTCTGGAGAAAGTGAAGAAGGCCGACTACGACAACGTGAAAGCGGGAGCGCAGGCGATTTATTTGGCCGAAAGCCGCGCTCAGGCCGAAGCCGCTTTTCGCGCCTTCCGCGCCCGTTGGCGCGGGAAGTACGGTCCCATGGTGCGCCAGTTGGAGCGCGATCTGCCGGAACTGCTTTCGGCGTTCGCTTTCCCCCCGCACCTGCGTAAGAAGCTGCGCACCACCAACGTGATCGAGCGCTGCTTCGTCGAAGTGCGCCGCCGCACCCGGCCCATGGTTTGTTTTGTGAATGTAGCCAGTGTCAACCGCATCCTCTACTCCATCTTCCAGAGATTCAACCTGGAATGGAAAACCCGCACCCTCAACCTATTTACACAGGCAGCTTGACATCACCTATTTACACAGGCAGCTTGACATCACCTATCCCTTCCCTTTACGCTTCTCGCCCTCCCATTTAGAATCGAGGGCAGGCCGACGTAGCTCAGTTGGTAGAGCAGCCGATTCGTAATCGGCAGGTCAGCGGTTCAAGTCCGCTCGTCGGCTCCATTCTTTCAAACCCTTACAAGCCATTTCACTGCACCCTCAATTCATTGTGACGTGGTTTGTGACGTAGATTTCTCTGATCGATGGCTTCTCGTATCGGATCCAGCAGCGGATGCTGATAGTGCATCGCGGTGCGCGTACCCCTATGGCCCATGACTTTCATCACCATCGCGAGATTTCCCGTTGCTCCATATGTTGCCGTGCCAAACGTGTGGCGGGCGCAATACAGTACCAGTGACTTCGGAAGTCCAGCTTTGCTGCGAGCGTCTCTGAACTGCTTGGCCACTGTGGTAATGTGCCCACCCTTTGCCCTGCGTGAAGGAAATAACCAGCCCTCTCGTTTTTCCGAACAGCGGATCAGGAGCAAGCCCAGCATTCGTTCGCTGATTGGTACATGCCGGCGTGCCGCTTTGGTCTTCCCGCTCGGATTGAATATCAAACGCCGACTCCAGTCGATGTTCTCAATCCGAATGCGGAAGACCTCGTCAGGTCTCATCCCCGTGTCCTGAATCACGATGAGAATGTCCTTCATCGGTTGTTTTCCTACGGCCAGCAATTTTGCTTCGGTCTCCGGCTCGATCGTCAATTCGCGGCCCACTTCCTTCATTAGCTTGACTGTAGGTGCGACCGTGATCACGTTCCACTCAACCGCCTTTCCGAGCAGCCTTCGCAACGTCCGAAGTGCCTGATTAACGTAAGACGAAGAACCCGCCAACGCTAGGGAATCCAGTGCCTCGGTAGCGATGCGATCCAGATTCATTCCCATCAGCGGTGTAGAGCGAATCTGATTCCATCCCACGCGGTAATAGCGGCGTGATTTTGGAGCCAGATGCCGAGCATGATCGACCCAATCCAGAAAACGTGGGGCAAAGTCACTGAGCAAAGGCGCCCGCCGCAGTATCGCCGACGGTCCCCTCCTTTCAGCTTCTTCGATCAGTTTTGATTCAACCTTCCTGGCTCTGGACTCCGAAGTCTGACGGGTCGTTCCGCGTTGACGATGACCCGCAACCGTGAAGTCATAGTGCCAGGTCTTCCCTCGCCTATACAGCATTCTTCTCCTCCATGTATGCCCGCACGGAAGGAGTTCGGCGATTGCGTTCAATGTACCGCAAAACGTCCTCCTCCGCATACCGGATAGATCCTTCTAGCTTGATCCAAGGGGGGCCCAGACCGACCTTGCGCCAATATCGAAGGGTGCCCTCTGGAACTGAGAGGATTTCAGCAACAGCGTTCGTGGTAACAAGCCTCATTTTTCTAGAGCGCTGGACTGCGTGCCTTCTACGCTCACCACCACTCCAACTTGCTCCAAACGATCAACGAGCTCGCGCAAAGACCAATTCCCCGCGAGAAAGTCCTTACCTTCCAGCCGCGCCCGTAACTCACGAAGAGTAGCGCAAACGAATTTGTCCACTTCGCTGACGATTCCCATGCGGACGATCGCGATGGGTGGGTTCTTCGGTTGCCATCTCAGCAGTCGCACACCAGGAGGCATTGGCGGGGGAGGTTCACTGTCTCTCAACAACTCGATCAGTTCCTCCCGGTGTTGCTGGAGTTCGGGAACCAGCCATGCTGCCGCTTTCCGATTTGCTTCCCAGTCTGGATCACAGCAGAGCACTGCTCGAAATCCAGAAAACTCGTACCAAATCGACAGCCATGGGGCGTCTAGTCAGCTACGGGGCAGTTTTGATGAGGCACAGCCACTTCAGTTCCAATTCCGTAACAACAATCCGCCGATTCGTTATTTGCGTCGAGATTCACGTATGATTCTGCATGCTGAGCAACTGTCCGGTTCCGGCAAGGTGAGGGATAGTTTGTACGCCAGATCGGCGAGCGGAAGGGTGGGGCCGTTCCAGGCTTCACCTCCGAGGGCGCTCTAGTCGCCGATCTCCGTAGGGCAAATAGCGCGCTAGATCGCGCCAGAGTGTACGCTTGCGTTCATGACGACCTGAAGCTCGTGTGCGCCTGCGCGCGTGTTTCACGTAAACACTCCGAGGTCAACATGAGTTCTGCTAACGACCCGACCAGAAACTCCAAGGAAGGTCCTCCTCTTCCTCCGCGATGCAAAACACGTTCGTCCGAACAAGGTCTGCAAGAGATGGGCGACAGCCGCAGCAAGAAGAAGCCGACAGGCCACGCGGGAACTTCACGCCAAGCCAACGTCAACCTGGAAGATTCCGGAAATGACAAGATAACCAATCCTCTTATGGACCCTGTGGTACTGAGACGTTCTCAACTATTATTCACGGCTGAAAAGGCTTGTGGCTCACATGAGCATGCACCCAATGAAACAAATCAGCCTAAACGTGGCTGCGACAGTAGCTTGCATGGAGAAAACTGCGTTCTCTAAGTTTTTCAAGCGAACTGTGGGGATCACTTTTCGTGAATTCGTTCAGCAATGGCGCACCGGGATGGCTGTGCAACTTATGCTAGAGTCGGATCGCGGTCTTTATGACGTGGCGTGCGAGGTCGGCTTCCACAACTTGGCCGCTTTTGAGCGGACTTTCAAGAAGGTTACGTCTTTCACTCCTTCACAACTGGTGGCGGATGGCGGGCGGGGATCGAAAGAGCTTGACAAAAAAACTAATACGACTAGAATAAATAAAATATCGTCGTCGGCTCTTGGTCGAAACGCATTCTACTAACAACTCGAGTGGCGACTGCGGTAGAGTGCATATCTAATCGTGAACTAGGTGGAAAAGCGACAATGCAATTAAGCGGCGGCAGCCTGCCTAGATCTGGCCCATCGTACCTTGCAGGTACACCTATCCAATACTTTAACTGACATAGGGCTTCTTGTTAGCAGTCACGCCACACTGCTGTCTTCTGTTAGTTAGGTGCAGGCGTGGATCTATTCAAATTCGGCGTTTGTCGGTATGCGCTGCCAGGGTGCCAACCTCGGCGTGTTTGATTTTCAGGAGCTGTGCAGGAACATCGTAGATGTCTACCGGTTGCAATGGCACAACACGTGAGAATACCTAAGACGGAATATCTCACCTATGACGGACGCTCCAGCTACGACCGCATCATTGGTTCTCCTTGGATCTATCGGCGGAGACGGGCCCTTAAGCGGCATGACATTAATTTGCAGTTCCACAGGTAACCGGAAAATGAGTTCCGAAGTGCGCGGGTGAATCTTGTCTAATAACGGTCATTCGCAACTAAACTTCAGAGCCTTGTTCACTTGTTAAAGTACAAGGCGGGACGCCGGGGCACCGCTACACCGGACAGCAGGACCTGGCCATAGGCTCACCAGTCACGCTAGCAAGCAAGAGGCCCGAGCTTTCCGACTCACATCCATTCTTACTGTTCGCATGGCAAAAGAAACTGAGGAGGTGATAACTGCACATGGAAACTGAAGCTGTAGTAACTAACATCATCGAAGGTGTAATCGGAGTCAGAGGGGTGAGCCGCGACGCTCGCTTTCTTGACATCGGCGGTAACTCACTGAATCTGGGTGCAGTCTTGACCCAGATCTATAATAAGACCGGAGTAGCTGTGCCTGCGCGCATGTTCTTCCACAAAACTGACTCCACAATAGCAGCCATCACCGCCAAGATTGACTCTCAGCTCCAGGAGAGCCAAGCGGCGTTAACAATCAGTCAGTAAAAACAGCCTAGACTTACAAATCAAGGAGGAGTTGAATGACGCACGACTATTATCTATCCGACGCGGACAGAAACTTTTTTTACCAGAATGGTTATCTGGGTCCGTTCACGCTGTGTCACCCAGACGAAATGACGAGTCTATTTGAAGAGGTACGTATGGACCTGCTGGACACCCATAACGCACCCTTCCCGAAGAGCAAGTTAAACTATGACCGGCACCTCGATTTGCCGGCGCTAAATCAGATCATCAGCAATCCAAAAATAGTTCATCGCATTTCAAGCATCCTTGGACCTGACGTTTTGAGTTGGCGTACGGAGTGGTTTCCCAAGTACCCGGGAGATGAAGGTACTGATTGGCACCAAGCGGAAAGCTTCGTCGAATTTGAGGGAACGGAGAAGCTGGTTCCAACCGCGGCAGAGGAGGGCAGGCCTTGGGAGCTTACAGCTTGGATCTCGATGGGCGAATCAACTAAGGAAAATGGTTGTCTCAAAGTCATGCCGGGAACCCATCGGACGTGGTTTTTCGATGAAAAACGGAATGTGCCATTCGAACCCGAGAATTTCAATAAGAAGGTGATCGACACCGGAGAGAAGGCTGGATTCTATGGCTATGATTACGACAAACTGAAGCTCGATCCAAATTGGAAGCCAGACGAGGAGAAGGCGGTCCATATGGTGATGAAGCCTGGCCAGTTCTGCATTTTCACCTCGCGGTGTATGCATGGGTCCAATCCCAACACGACCAAGTCCTCGACACGCTTCGGCTGGGCGACCCGTTTCGTGCCAACCCACGTGAAGGTGTACGCTGGCCAAGACTCTTTCCATCACTTTGGGGAAGAACTGCCGCTGGACAACTATTCAACGGTCTTGGTTTTGGGAGAAGACCGCTATCACCACAATCGCGTGCGTCCGCCCATGCAGGTGGCGGCGACGACGGCAGCTTAACCGCCACTCTAAACACATACAGAGAAGTGCTTGTTTTATCTTTTGCGATGGGCAGAATGAGCGGGAGCCGCAATTCTGCCTATTCTACTTACATTGCGCGGGCGGCGGATCTATCTTTCGATCCTGGAGGAGTGATTACTGGACCAGGTTGAACTTCCCAAGTCAATTGCGAGTTAGAGATGTTTCTTGGTAAACCAATCTGCTCTGTCTAGAGACGAAGATATGGCGCAGTGGAAATCGGACGAAGAACTATTTGCCTGGATTCGGAACGAACTTTCAACTCCTCCTATCAGCGACGTGATGGAGCAGCTTGGTTTTCGATATCCAATGCTGCCGGCGCATATTCGCCCTTTACGAAGCGACATGGTGCTGATTGGGCGTGCTATGCCGGTACAAGATGAACTACCGGTCGAATACGGGGATCCAGTGCGCTTCGATGCGAAGCCGTTCGGTTTGTTGTTCGAATCCATCGAGGCGCTTCGTCCCAACGAGGTATATATCGCTAGCGGTGGGCCAACGCATGCTGCGAGGTTGGGGGACATGCTAGTGACGCGGGCGCAAAAGTTAGGTTCAGCGGGCGTGGTGATCAATGCACATCTTCGCGATGGCAACGGCATATTATCTCTGAACTTTCCCGCCTTCGCTCACGGTTGTCATGCCTACGGTTTGCAGCGCCGCCACAATGTAGTGGATTTTCGCTGTTCGATCACAATCGACAAGGTGCGGGTCAGACCGGGCGACCTGATCTTTGGCGATGGCGACGGTGTCTGTGTCATTCCACACGAGGCGGAAGGGGAGATCCTTAACCGGGCGCTTGCCAAGACTCAATTGGAGAGGAACGTGCGCAGAGATATTGAATCCGGTCAAAGCGTAGTTGATGCTTTTAAGAACTACGGGGTGATGTAAGGAGACCACGCAATCCCATGCGAGCGGCCTGGTCCGTACTAAGGCAATCCAGGATACATTCTTTGGAATTCTAGAGGGCAAGCGTCCGGAACCAATGGGATTCGCTGACGCTGGTGCCGACACTATTGAGGCAGGCTTGACAACACTCGAGCAACAGTCCGCTTCTCCGTGGCTCATCCGCTTTCGCTCCAAGAATACAGCGCGAGTTCACATCCGCCTCTTTTGCTTTCACTATGCTGGCGCAACAGCTTCGATCTTTCGGTCTTGGGATGAAGCGATGCCGGACGAGATCGAACTCGTGGCTGTCCAGCTTCCCGGGCGAGAGTACCGACTTGATGAGTTGCTGTTGACGGACATGCATGGAATTGCGGGCCTAATTACCGAAATCCTACCGTTGGACAAGCGATTCGCATTTTTCGGTCATAGCATGGGCGCGCTCCTCGGATTCGAGGTTGCACGACTGTTGCGCGAACAAGGGCTTCGCCAACCCGAAATGTTGATCGCTTCGGGGCGGAACGCACCACAATTCAAGTGGCGGGATGCCGGGATGCAGCTGCTGCCGGATGATGAGTTTGTAGCTGCCGTGATTGCCTACAAAGGCATACCCGAGTCTTTGTTGGAGAATGCGGCGCTGCGCGACCTTTTGCTTCCGCGGATACGAGCCGATCTAACCGTATCGGCCCAGTACCAGTATGTCGAGAAGGATCCGTTAGAGTGCCCGATTGTGGTTATGTTCGGGAACGAAGACGAGCTCATCACCGAAGCGGGGCTGAACGGTTGGCTCACTCAAACGACCGCAGAGGTGCGATATTTTCGCTTTGCTGGCAATCACTTCTTTTTGCACAGCGCTGAACAACTCGTGCTCTCCAGGATTGCGGAGCAGCTAACGAAACTGATGGCTCACCAACCGATCGGCGGTTAGGGCTTAAGTATCACCATGTAACAGGGAGACGAAGATGAAAGCAACTAGCGATAACTTGCCAGTCCGTAACCCCAGCCTGCAACCCACCAAACCTGAGCTCGTACGAATCTTCGATACTACGCTGCGCGACGGGGAACAAAGTCCCGGCGCCTCACTCACCGCTGACGCGAAGTTGCAAATCGCAGAACAACTTGCAAAGTTGGGCGTCAACGTGATCGAAGCCGGATTTCCAGTTTCCAGTCCAGGGGGTATGGACGCTGTGCAGAAGATCGCAAGAAGCGTGGGTCAAGCGAAGCGCAACAACAAGTATGGTTTGATAGCGGACCCGCCCGGCATCGCTGCGATGGCGCGCGCGAATCGCGGGGACATCGATAGCGCGTGGCGCGGTGTCAGAGATGCGATCTATCCTCGCATCCATATTGTGCTTGCAACCAGCGATATTCATATGGAATACAAGTTGCGCAAGACACGACCCGAAGTTATAGAGATGGCCCGAAGTTCGGTCGCCTACGCTCACGATCTCTGCCCTGATGTTGAGTTCAGCCCGGAGGACGCAACCCGGAGCGATCGCGATTTTCTAGTGCAGGTGCTGGAAGCGGCCGTAGAAGCGGGCGCCACGACTCTCAACATTCCGGATACAGTCGGATACGCAATGCCGGAAGAGTACGGCACATTGATCGGCTTTGTTCATCACCGCTTTGCTTCTGCCGGTGTCACGGTGAGTGTGCATTGCCACGATGATCTGGGTTTGGCCACCGCGAATACGCTGGCCGGACTCGCAAACGGGGCCCGCCAAATCGAGGCAACCATCAACGGTATCGGGGAGCGAGCCGGCAATGCGTGCATGGCGGAAACTGTGATGGTACTGCGTACACGGGCGCCGTTGTTCAGTTTAGAGACAAACATCATCACGACGGAGATTTGGCGGACGAGTAAGCTAGTGAGTGGCTTGACCGGCATGGTTGTGCAGCCCAATAAAGCGATTGTGGGGGCGAATGCGTTCGCGCACCAGGCGGGGATTCATCAGGACGGTATGCTCAAAAATCCACGCACCTATGAAATCATGGATCCCTCGGACGTGGGAGTCAGCGAAAGCCGTCTGGTACTCGGCAAGCTAAGCGGACGCAACGCGTTGCGCTCGAAACTTGAAAAGCTCGGATATCACGTGGAAGGCGAAAAGCTCGACCAAGTCTCCATAAGAGTGAAGCAGGTGCTAGACACCCAGAGAGCAGTCAGTGACGTCCACTTGCACGAGATTTGCGCTGAAGTTTTCCGATCCACAGATGTTCAGCGAGTGGATTCGTTGGAAGAGGAAACTTTGCGGCCTTAGTCGCAACCGCGCCGGAAGTACATCACTGCATATACGGCCTTTGATCCATTTGCGACAGATACAAAATTGAGGACCCCTTTCCATGACTAAGCGACGCATCAACTTCGGTATTATGCTCCAAGGGCCGGGCGTCAACATGAATGCCTGGAAGCATCCGAGCGTTCCCGCTGACTCTAGTATCAATTTCAACTACTACGTCGAGAAAGCACGTCGTGCTGAGGCCGCGGCATTGATTTTGTCTTTATCGCCGATGGACTTTACATCCACGAAAAATCAGTTTCGCACCCGCATTTTCTGAATAGGTTTGAACCGGTGGCGCTCCTGTCGGCACTCGCCGGGGTGACTTCAAGTATCGGACTCGTCGGTACGGTGTCAACCTCGTACAGTGAGCCCTTTACGGTCGCTCGGCAATTCGCATCGATCGACATCATGAGTGGCGGGCGTGCCGGATGGAACGCTGTGACTTCACCCCTTGAAGGATCCGGTAAAAACTTCAGCCGCGCCCATGGCGAGCACGCCCTACGTTACCAGATTGCTGAGTACCCAAAGCGAGCTGTCGCTTACGGTCACTCCTATCTTGGAGTCCCATCTGCTCGAAACGACCAAGAAGAGCTATGTGCAAACGTATTTCGGCAAGAGCATCGAGGTCTATCTCGACAGCTTTTTGCGGGGAGTGGGGCAATTTGTGACGACGGGACAAGAGGTGAAACCGCGACAGTTCGGGCCCACCCCGTGTATGCACCCTGAATGCAAAACCGGAGCAATACGAATAGGTTGGTTGTGGAGAGAATTCGAAGGTACTAGCGTCGTTCTGTCAACCGGCATGGTGTTTTAAGGGGCTTTTTGGTTTCTTTGGTGACTGTCTATGCCAAGTTCCCTGTTGCCTAGTTGTTATCGTCGAAACCTCGCTGAGTCTGGATTGCAGTTTCCTTCCGGTCGCGATTTGTTTCCAAATCGAGACTGACCGCGCACTCTTCAACACTGTGATGGTGATCTCTACCTTGGCGAAACTATCAAGATTTGTGAATCACTGAGAGGTGGAAGTTGAGAGAAGTAGCTACGACCTTTAAGGAAAAGGCAATCGCAACAATCGTTGATGTGCTGCGGCTCAGGGCGGAGACTCAGAAAGATCAGATTGCTTACCGGTTCCTGGCCGATGGGGAAGAAGAGAGAGGCACGCTCACCTATGGTGAGCTATACCGCCGAGCGCGCCAAGTCGCGGGTGAATTGCAGAGAAAGTCTGCGGTGGGCGAGCGAGCTCTGCTGCTCGATTCTTCAGAGTCCGATTACATTGTTACGTTTTTCGGTTGTCTCTGCGCGGGAGTAATCGCGGTTCCAATTTATGCGCCGCGTGTGAATAAGAAAGGAAATGCTCGCGTCGAGTCGGTCGTGGCCGACGCCCAGCCCTCCGTAGTATTGACCACCGGAGCTGGATCTCCCGCGGTTCGCGACGTGGTCGCGGCATCGGCGGGTGAGCAGGTGAAGTGGATTGACACCAACGCCCTCCCTGTCGATGGCGATGAATTGTGGACTCCGCCAGCTGTAAGTGGCACAGATATCGCATTCTTACAGTACACATCTGGCTCGACCGCTGCTCCCAAAGGTGTGATGGTAAGTCACGCGAACATCCTGCATAACGAGCGGATGATCCAGAATGCGTTTGATACAAAGCCTGGCAGTGTAATTGTAGGCTGGCTGCCGCTCTATCACGACATGGGGCTTATTGGCAATGTACTGCAGCCTTTATACGCGGGCGTGCCTTGTATCTTAATGTCGCCGGTTGCGTTCCTGCAGCGTCCACTCCGCTGGCTTCAAGCTATTTCCCGCTATCAGGCTACGACCAGTGGCGGACCTAACTTTGCCTACGAACTGTGCATGCGCAAAATCCGTCCTGAGGACCGGAGCGGACTCGACCTAAGTTCGTGGCGGGTGGCGTTCAACGGCGCGGAACCAGTACGACTGGAAACGGTGAACCGATTTGCCACGCAGTTTGCCGACTGTGGCTTTCGACGCGAGGCTTTTGTTCCATGCTATGGCCTGGCCGAAGCTACTCTGTTTGTAAGTGGAGGTCTTGATCCGAACGGCGTGACTGCCGTGAATTACGGCGTCAAGGGTAACGCGAAGAATGGAGGATCGGGCAATGGAGCAAAGATATCTCGAAAACAGGACAGGCTGCTGGTGGCCTGTGGCCATCCCCCCGTGGAGCAGACCGTGCGAATCGTTTCTCCGGATTCGCTACGACGATGCAGCGCTAGCGATGTAGGCGAGATATGGATCAGCGGCCTGAGTGTTGCGCAGGGGTACTGGCGAAAAGCGAAAGAAACAGAGGAGACGTTCAACGCGCGGATACCCGAGATTGACGAAGGCCCGTTTCTTCGTACGGGAGACCTGGGGTTTCTGAAAGATGGCCATCTATTTATAACTGGGCGGTTGAAAGATCTACTGATCATTCGAGGGCAGAATTACTATCCACAAGATATCGAACTTACTGTTGAGCAAAGCCATCCGGTCTTGCAGCCTGGGTCGGGAGCGGCGTTCTCGGTGGAGATTGAAGGGGAAGAGCGCCTCGTCGTTGTGCAGGAGGTTGCGGTACGCAAAGACCCGGAATCTATTGTTCAGAGGGACCTTGACGAACTCGACGCCGTGATAAAACTTATTTCACGGAACATCGTGGCAGGCCATGAACTGCAGGCGTTCGCCATTGTCCTGATACGAAAGGGCACGATTCCCAAAACCTCCAGCGGCAAGATCCAGCGCCATGCATGTAAAGATGCGTTTCTGAACCGGGAACTCTATGTTCTGCGAGAGTGGCACGAGCGAGAATCGCCGGAAGGGACTTCGCGCGACTCTACCAGCGTTATGGAGCAGCGACCCATGCTGGACGGGCTGGCTCCATGGTTGGTTGCAGAAATCGCGCGTGTCAAACGAATCAATCAACAACGTGTCGATCTGCAACAACCATTTACAGCCTATGGACTGGATTCACTGGATGCGGTTGAATTCGCGCACAAACTTCAAACCGAGTTTCAGGTCGAGGTAGAGGTCTCGGAGTTCTTTAGTGATTCGACTATCACGGAAATCATTCAACGTGCTACGGATACTATAGGCAAGCGCGTCAGCAAGCGTGAAACTGAGCAGCCTGCGAGATACCCGCTTTCTTACGGCCAGCGCGGCCTATGGTTTGTACATCAGACAGCTCCAGAAAGTGCTGCTTATAACATCGCGCGGGTGATTAGGATTGCAACCGGCCTGGATGTCGGCGCACTGCGGCTAGCATTTCAGGCACTGGTCAACCGCCATCCGTGCCTGCGCACGATTGTGGTGGAGACGGCAGGAGAACCGGTTCAGCAGGTTGCAGAGAAAGTTGAGGTGTCCTTTGAATATTTTGACGCCCGCGATTGGAGCCAGGCAGAACTGGAGAAAGCTCTTGTCCAACAGAGCCAGCGGCCTTTCTCCCTAACGCTAGGCCCATTGTTTCGGACTGTCCTCTATGCCAGGTCGGAAAAAGAATACCTGCTGCACGTTGCAGTGCATCACATGGTTGCGGATTACTGGTCTCTTACGTTGCTGCTGGATGAAATTGGAAAACTGTACCAGGCCTATGCGAATAAAGTCGAAATACACCTTGTTCCGTTGGAATACAGTTACGCAGACTATGTGGAATGGCAACGGGAGAAGCTTTCCGGTCCTGCCGGAGAAAGACTGCGGGACTATTGGAAGAACGAGCTGGCAGGAGAACTGCCGCCTCTCAGCCTGCCCGCGGACCGCGTCCGTCCGCCAATACAGACATTTCGTGGTTCATCCTTCCCATTCATCCTCGATGCCAGGCTAACCGAAGCACTGAAGAGGCTTGGAGAGGAGCAACAAGCCACGCTCTTCACGACAGTTCTGGCGGCGTTCCAGGTTTTGCTCTATCGCCTCACCTCTCAGAAACAAGTTATCGTTGGCTGCCCGATTGCGGGCAGATCAAGAGCAGAATTTGCGAACATCGCGGGGTACTTCGTGAACGCCGTGCCTTTGCGAGCGGATTTTCAGCAGCGGCAAACATTCACTGAATTCCTATCGCAGGTTCGCAACCGGGTTTCGAAAGCCTTTGCGCATGAGTTGTATCCCTTCTCGTTAATGGTTGAGCAACTTGGGATGGCTCGCGATCCGGCAGTGCCCCCCATCTTTCAGAGCGCGTTTGTCTTTCAACAGACGTACGGGAGCCGGTCGGAAGATTTTGTGCGCTTTGCGTTAGGGCAACCGCAGGCACAGGTAACCTTGGGCGGCTTGCAGTTGGAGCATGTCGTCGTCGAACAGCGAACAGCGCAGTTTGACCTAACGCTAACGGTCGGCGAGGGACCGGACGGAATCGTTGGAGCCTGGGAGTACAGCAGCGACTTATTCGAGAAGACCACCATTGCGCGCTGGGCGGAGAGCTTTTCCGTTTTGTTGGAAGGAATTGTTTCGAACCCTGAGATTTCCGTGAGTCAATTACCCATTCTTTCGGCCAGTGAGTACGACCGGTTGGTGGAGGAACTTAACCGGACAAAGCTCGAATATGACAGCGACCAATGCCTACATGAGTTGATTGAAGAGCAGGCAAAGACCAAGCCATCGAGTGCGGCGATAGTGTGTCGCGAGACCGAACTTAGTTATACAGAGTTGAATGACCGGGCGAACCAGGTGGCCCGGTATCTTCTCCGCTCGGGAGTACGAAAAGAAGATCTTGTGGGAGTTTGCATGCGCCGTTCACCGGAAATGGTGGTGGCCATGTTGGGTATCTGGAAAGCCAACGCCGCGTACGTTCCTCTGGATCCTCAATATCCCGAGGAACGGTTGCGCTTCATGTTGGAGGACGCAGATGCGAAAGCCGTAATCACTGAAGAAAGCCTGAAAGAGCGGGTGGGAGGAACTTCCGCCACCGTGTTGAGTTGGGATGGCGCGCGCGAGCAAATCGATAAGGAGAGCAGCGAAAAAGTCGGTCGGCCAGCCTGCAGCCAGCAATTGGCCTATCTGATCTACACCTCAGGGTCCTCCGGAGTGCCCAAGGGAGTGATGCTGACCCATCGGAATGCCGTGTCGTTCGTGGCTTGGGCCAAGCAAGCTTTCACTGAAGAGGAATTCAGTGGGGTGCTGGCGGCAACCTCCATTTGTTTCGATCTTTCTATTTTTGAGTTATGGGCAACCTTGAGTTGCGGCGGAACGGTGGTGCTGGCTGACAACGTCATCAGTTGGTGGGAAAGCCTGCAAGGCGGAAGAGTTACCAACCGCGCGCGTTTGCTGAATACTGTGCCCTCCGCCGTCGCCCAATTGATCGAGCAGGGACCGCTGCCTGAGGGAGTGGTAACCATCAATCTTGCTGGCGAAGCGCTGAAAGAAGAGTTAGTAAGTGAGTTGTGGCAGGGGGGAACTCTCAAGCGCGTCAATAACTTGTACGGGCCGACAGAAACCACAACGTATTCTTCCTGGACCACAGTTGAAGCGGAAAAGAAAGTAACGGTCGGACGAGGCGTAGGCAATACCCAGCTTTACGTGCTGGGCCAGGAACTGGAATTGGCGCCTTTTGGGGTGGTGGGCGAGCTTTATATAGCTGGTGCTGGGGTAGGGCGCGGATATTGGGGGCAAGCGAGTTTGACGGCCGACCGATTCTTGCCTGATCCCTATAGCAAAACGGCGGGAGATCGCATGTACCGCACCGGCGACCTAGTGCGATGGAACAATGCCGGACAAATGGAATATTTGGGCCGCGCTGACCAGCAAGTCAAGGTACGAGGTTATCGGATCGAGCTCGGGGAGATCGAAGCTTCTGTAAGTCGGTACCCAGCGGTGCGGGAAAATGTAGTTGTCGTAAGAGAAAGTGGCCGCGATAGGTCATTGGTCGCTTACACGGCGCCAAGAGCTGGAATGGAAATAAAAGAGGAGCAACTGCGAGAGTATCTGCGGAAGCGCTTGCCGCGTTACATGCTTCCTTCGACGTTCATGATATTGGAGAGCCTGCCGAAAACTCCCAACGGGAAAGTCGACCGGAAGGCGCTGCCGGAGCCGCGGCAGAGGGAAGTGAAAGGAAGAAAGCCGCAGAGCGAAACCGAGGAGATGGTCGCGGCAATTTGGGCGCAGGTGATGCAACTCGATCAGGTCGGGGTGGAGGAAAACTTTTTCGGTCTGGGCGGGCACTCGGTTTTGGCCATGCAAGTGATGTCACGCATCCGGCAGGTGTTTGCCGTGGAGTTACAGCTGCGCAGCTTTCTGGAGAATCCCACGGTTGCCGCGCTGGCTCTTCTGGTGGATAAGGCGGCCAAAACTGCGATTCCTCCTCTGCTACCTCTACCGCGGAGGCAACATCTGCGATTGTCGTTTGCCCAGGAGCGCTTGCGGTTCCTGTCACGCTATGAGACGGAAGCAAGTTTGTACAACGCACCTGTAGCCCTGCGACTGCGGGGAGCATTGAACGTTGAAGCGGTTAAAGCCAGCCTGCAGGAGATGGTCAATCGGCATGAAGTGCTGCGCACCAGCTTTCCTGAAGTTGGCGACAGCACGATCCAGGATATCGCCGCAGAGATGGAAGTGCCGTTTGCGGTGGCAGAGATTCGCGAAGACGAACTCGATGAGGTGCTTCGCGAACAGGCACGGCGATCATTTGATCTGAGCCATGGCCCGCTCATTCGGGCGTCGCTGTTCCACATCAGCAGTCAGGACCATGTCTTGCTGGTGGTGATGCATCACATCGTTTCTGACGGCTGGTCGTTGGGAGTGATGCTGCGAGAGTTCAACGCGCTGTATGACTCGTTCAGCCGGGGGGCGGCCTCGCCGCTGCCGCCTTTGCCGATTCAGTATGCCGACTATTCGGAGTGGCAACGCGAATGGTTGCAAGGCGAGGTACTCGAACGGCAACTCGACTACTGGAGAAAGCAACTGGCAGGCCATGAAGCATTAAACCTTCCCACAGACCGTCCGCACTCGGCTAAGCCAACCCTTGCTGGAGCGATGGAGATGTCGCGTTTGCCCGAGCCACTGGTCAGCAAATTGAAGTTATTAAGCGGCCAACAGGGCGTTACATTATTTATGACGTTGTTGGCGGGCTTTGACATTCTTCTGTATCGCTACACTGGTCAGACAGATATCTCAGTTGGTTCGGGGATTGCCAACCGCAACCGGCAGGAACTGGAACCACTGATCGGTTTCTTTGTAAATACCCTGGTGCTGCGCACCCAATTTAGGGAAGACTCTTCCGTAGCTGAGTTATTGCAGCGAGTTCGCGACGTTTCGTTGCAGGCTTACGCTCACCAGGATATTTCCTTCGAGCGCCTCGTGGAAGCCCTGGATCCGGTTCGCGAGCTCAGCCGTACGCCCTTCTTCCAAGCCTTGTTTGTTCTGCAGAACGCTCCCCTACCTAAAGTCTCGTGGAATGGTCTTGAAGCAACAGCCAGCATTGTGGAAACCGGCACGGCGAAGTTTGATCTGACCTTGTCGGCGCGCGAAGAAGATGGCGAGTTGGAGTTGTCACTCGAGTACAGAACCGAACTATTCAATGCGGAACGCATGAAGCGGCTGCTGCAGCACTATCGAATGCTGCTCGAACAAATCGTAGTGTCTGTCGATGCCCGGATCAGCGAGCTTGAAATCCTGAGCGAACCAGAACGTCAGCAGTTGCTGGTGGAGTGGAATCGCACGGAGGCGCCGTACTCGACCAACAAGTGCGTGCATGAATTATTCGAAGAGCAAGCGGAAAAGACGCCGCAAGCTGTTGCGGTTATGGATGAGGATCGACAGATCAGTTATAGGGAGTTAAACCGGCGCGCGAATCAGCTGGCCCATTATTTGGCCAAGATGGGCGTTGGTCCCGAGGTCAGAGTTGGCATTTGTATGGAGCGCGGCTTGGAGATGATGGTAGGCGTTTTGGGAGCGCTGAAGGCGGGCGGAGCCTATGTGCCGTTGGACCCGGCCGATCCCAGCGCACGGCGAAGCTACATGGTCAAGGATGCCGGGGCTAAGTTTGTGTTGACCAATGAACGATTTATTCAGCAGATGGCTGGGTGTACCGAACATGTGGTGGATTTAGAAGAAGCGAGAGAAGAAATCGAAAAGCAGAGCGGCGAAAACCTACGACTTCAGCTGGATGCGGAGAACCTGGCCTGGGTCATTTACACCTCGAGTTCTACTGGCCGGCCCAAGGGGACGGCGATACCTCACTACAGCGCGGTGAGTAGGCTGCAGCGGACTTTGATCGATGCAATGGATCGGAATCTATCAGTAGAACGATGGTTGAAGCTCTACGCGCCCACCGAGGATACGACCTATGCCACTTATGCCGAAGTGAAGGACGATGGGACTGGTTTGATGACGATCGGGCGGTCCCAGTCCAATACTCAAGCATACGTTCTGGACGGGCACATGAAACTGGTGCCGGTCGGGATCAAAGGGGAACTTTACATTAGCGGTTCAGGACACGCGCGCGGGTATCTGAACCGGCCGGAACTCACGGCTGAAAAGTTCGTACCCAATCCTTTCACTAAAACCGGCGGCGAGCGTTTATATCGGACAGGCGATCTGGTCCGCTACCAGGAGAATGGCAGCTTGGTGTTTCTGGGACGGCTCGATTCTCAAGTGAAGATACAAGGGCACCGACTTGAGCCGGGAGAGATCGAAGCGGCAGTGCTCGACTACCCGGGAGTTACGCAAGCGGCAGTGATCACGCGAGAGGACAAGCCTGGAAACGTGCGCCTGGTAGGTTACGTGGCTAGCAGCGAGAGACTGGATGTTGACAGGTTGCGAAACCACTTACAACAACGCGTACCGGAATATATGGTGCCCGCGGCTTTGCTGCAGCTGGACACGTTGCCGCTTACCGCGAATGGCAAAGTAGACCGCAAGGCTCTCATCGAACTGGAGAGCAAAAAGGCAATGGAGGCTGGCAGTCTGACGTTGACCCCCACGGAAGAATTAATAGCGGGCGTTTGGTCGAGTTTGTTGGAGAAGTCCGATATTCGACGCGACGATAACTTCTTCCATCTGGGTGGACACTCGCTGACGGTTATCCAGATGTTATCGCGGCTAGAACGGGTCTTCAATCGCGAGATAGAGTTGCGTGCGATGTTCGAGTTTCCGGTTCTCAAAGATTTCTCGGCATACGTCGATCAACTTACCGGCCCTGCTCAGCTTGCCACGCTCCGGCCCATCGTCCCCACCTCGAGAGACAGGGACTTACCGCTGTCTCTACAGCAAGAGCAGCTCTGGTTCTTGGAGCAGATTACCGCCGGCAGCACCGTCTATAGTCTGCCGTTTGCGGTGCACCTAAAGGGCGATCTCGACAAACTCGCTCTGCGGTTGAGTCTCGAGGAGATCGTGCGGCGGCATGAAATATTGCGCACGAGTTTTGTGCAGGTTGATGCCCAGCCGAAGCAGCGCATCCACGAAACCGGGAACTTCGAACTCGTCGAGCGCGATCTTCGGGAGACCGCAAACGGAGTGGCCACAGAGGAAAGGATCAACCGCGAGCAAACGGAAGAAGCGACCTCTCTCTTCCTGCTCAGTGAGCCAAAGCTGTTTCGGGCAAAGCTATTACGAGTTGCGGAGCAGGACCACATATTGCTGCTCACATTCCATCACATCGTCTTTGATGGCTGGTCGATCGGTGTAATGATCAATGAATTAGGGCAACTTTATATGGCTTACCGCGAAGGGCAATCCTCTCCATTTCCAGAACTCCGTATCCAATACGCAGACTACACTGTGTGGCAACGGGAGGTGGTGGCGGATGGAGAGTTTGTTGATGGTTTGGAGTACTGGAAGAAAGAGTTGGAAGACCTGTCCGAGTTAGATTTGCCCTCTGATTATCCGCGGCCCGCAGTACAGAGTTTTCGCGGCACAGTAGAAAGATGGGAGATTTCCCCGGAGGTCAGTACCGCCATAAGGAAGGTTAGTCAGGACCAGGGGGTAACCCTGTTCATGACTTTGCTGGCGGGTTTTCAGATTCTGCTGGCACGGTATAGCGGACAGCGGGACATCGTGGTTGGATCGCCGATCGCAAACCGGGCACAGCCGGAGTTGGAGGCGCTGATTGGTTTCTTTGTGAACACGCTGGTGTTGCGCGGTAACATAAATAGTGAATTAAATGTTGAGGCGGTCTTGCAACGTGCCCGGGAGGTATGCTTGGGAGCGTATGCGCATCAAGACATTCCGTTTGAGCATCTGGTGGATGAGTTGCAGCCGGAGAGAGATTCAAGCCGATCACCGTTATTTCAGGTGATGCTTGCGTTGCAAAACGCGCCCGCTAGCGCGCTGCAAATGCATGGCGTGGAAATCAGCATGCTGCCTTCTGCCACTTCTGGCGCCCATTTCGACCTCACTCTGATTGTCGAGGACGATCCCGAGCATCTACAGGGAATGATGGAGTATTGCACGGATGTGTTTGAACGACCTACCGTTAAGCGAATGCTTGACCATTACCAACAGGTCTTGCGGGAGATCGCCCGAGATCCTGCACAGCTTATTTCAACGATACCCCTATTGACCCCAGCTGAGCGTCAGCAGTTGCTTGCCGAGTGGAACCAGCCCTATGCAAAGTCGCAGCACAAATGTTTGCATGAACTGTTTGAGCAGCAAGCAAATCTAACGCCCAAAGCGCTGGCCGTCGCGTACAAGGGCAGTTCTCTTACATATTCTGAGTTAAATCAGCGAGCGAATAAGTTAGGGCGTCACTTAAGGGGACTTGGCGTAGGGTCGGAAGAGTTAGTCGGCATTCTTTTGCCGCGATGCTCTGAGCTGTTAGTGGCAATGCTAGGCGTGCTCAAAGCGGGTGCAGCCTACGTGTTATTGGATCCAGCCGATCGGGATCAATTGGCCTACATACTCAAAGACGCCAGACCAGATGTGATAGTGAGTGAACAACGTTTGAGCAACAAGTTGCCAGCACTCTCAGGCAGAACGGTTTACCTGGATGCACAGTGGAATGAAAGCAGTCAGGAGAGTGAACAAAACGTAGAAGCACACGTTCACCTGGAGAACCTAGCTTACGTTACGTATCGGTCCGAGGGCACAAAAGCTCCCGAAGGTGTGGCGGTTCAACATGGCAACGTGGCGTCTTTGGTGTGCTGGGCACAGTCCGTGCTTTCGGCCGACGATCTGCAAAGAGTGCTCACCTCGAATCCTCCAACTTCCGATCTCTCGATTCTGGATACTTATGTTCCGCTGTGCTGCGGCGGGACCGTGGTCGTGGTGGATGATTCATTTGACGGAGTCAACCTTGAAGAGGGCAGTGCAACCTTGATGAATGTCACCCCGTCAGTGATGAGGGAGTTACTCAGAAGAAAGGCGGTGCCTGCTTCGGTTCGCACCATTATCTTGGCAGGGGAGCCGGTGTCTTCTGAGTTGGTAAGAAAACTTTATGACAACTGCAATGTAAAACGGGTTTTAAACCTTTATGGGCATTCGGAGATTTCACTAGGTTCCACGATAGCGGAGTTGCAGCCTGGAAATGAAGACAAAAAGGTTTCGATCGGCAGGCCAGTGGAAAATGCGCATGCATTTGTGTTGGACGCGCACATGGAACTTGTACCGGAAGGAATAGTAGGCGAGTTATACCTCTCAGCGGCAACCTCGGCACGAGGGTACTTCAATCGACCTGATCTCACAGCTGAGCGCTTGGTGCCGAACATCTTTGGCTCTGGAGGAGAACGTCTATTCCGAACTGGGGAATTGGCTCGACATAAGGCAAACGGCGAGCTTGAGTTATGGGGACGCGTTGACCATGAAACCAGGATTCGCGGTCATCGTGTTGAGTTAGAAGAAGTCGAGAAGGCCCTGGAGCGGCAGCCTGAAGTAGCAGATGCCGTGGTGATAGTTCCGCAAACCGGTGCTGCGGAGAACAAGCTTGTTGCCTACATCGTCCCGCAAAAGAAGGGTGCCACTGCAGGGAATGTTTTAGAACGAACGTTGCGTGTGGCGCTCAAGCAGAGATTGCCTGAATACATGGTGCCCTCTTATTGGGCCACATTAGAGAGATTACCGCTCCTTCCGGACGGGAAGCTCGATCGCAGCGCTCTATCCGCTGTGCAACTCAAGATGGAAGAGGCTGGCAGTCTGACGTTGACCCCCACGGAAGAATTAATAGCGGGCGTTTGGTCGAGTTTGTTGGAGAAGCCCGATATTCGACGCGACGATAACTTCTTCCATCTGGGTGGACACTCGCTGACGGTTATCCAGATGTTATCGCGGCTAGAACGGGTCTTCAATCGCGAGATAGAGTTACGTGCGATGTTCGAGTTCCCGGTTCTCAAAGATTTCTCGGCCTACGTCGATCGACTTACCGGTCCTGCTCAGCTTGCCACGCTCCGGCCCATTGTCCCTACCTCGAGAGACGGGCGTTTGCCGCTGTCGTTTGCGCAGCAGAGGCTGTGGTTTTTGGGGCAGATGGAAGGGGGGAGCGCGGCGTATCACATCCCGTTCGGCCTGCATCTGAAGGGCGATCTCAACCGCACAGCTCTTGGCCGGGCGCTGGACCGGATCGTGGTTCGCCATGAAGTGCTGCGCACCAGGTTCGCCTTCCGCGACGGAGAACCGGTGCAGGAGATAGGGGCTGTCGAAGGGAGCAGCTTCGGTCTCATTGAACACGATCTGCGCGGCCACAACGATGTGGAAGCGGAGCTTGCCGCTATCAGCGAACTGGAAGCCGGAGCGCCGTTTGACCTGGCAGCCGGTCCGCTGATACGCGGGCGGCTGATACGTTTGGCCGAAGATGAGCATGTGTTGCTGGTCACCATGCACCACATTGTTTCTGACGGGTGGTCGATGGGCGTGTTGGTCAGCGAACTGAACGCACTCTACGGAGCGTTTTTAGGCGGGGAAGCCGATCCCTTGCCGGAGTTGGAAATACAGTACGCCGATTACGCGGTATGGCAACGGCAGTGGATCGAGGGCGAGATTCTGCAACAGCAGGCCGCCTACTGGAAAACGACGCTGGCGGGAGCGCCGGCGTTGCTTGAGCTGCCGACAGATCACACCCGCCCGGTGCAGCAGGATTTTGCTGGCGACTCGGTGGAGCTGATGTTGGACGAACCACTCACGGCGGGGCTGAAGGATCTGAGCCGGCGTCACGGCACAACCCTGTACATGACGCTGCTGGCGGGGTGGGCCATTTTGCTGGCGCGGTTGAGCGGGCAGCAGGATGTGGTGATTGGTTCTCCCGTGGCCAATCGCGGACGAGCCGAGATTGAGAACCTGATCGGGTTTTTCGTAAACACCCTGGC
>CAVTGH010000011.1:0-236533 GCA_963734215.1 uncultured Acidobacteriaceae bacterium
CCTTCAGCCCCGCCGTGAGTGGTTCGTCCAACATCAGTTCCACCGAGTCGCCAGCAAAATCCTGCTGGACTGGGCGGGTATGATCCGTCGGCAGTTCGAGCAACGCCGGCGCACCAGCTAGCGTGGTTTTCCAGTAGGCGGCCTGCTGTTGCAGAATCTCGCCCTCGATCCACTGCCGTTGCCATACCGCGTAATCGGCGTACTGTATTTCCAACTCCGGCAAGGGATCGGCTTCCCCGCCTAAAAACGCTCCGTAGAGCGCGTTCAGTTCGCTGGCCAACACGCCCATCGACCACCCGTCAGAAACAATGTGGTGCATGGTGACCAGCAACACATGCTCGTCTTCGGCCAAACGAATCAGCCGCCCGCGAATCAGCGGACCTGCCTCCAAGTCAAAGGACGCCTCGGCTTCCAGTTCGCTGAGAGCGGCAAGTTTCACCTCGACCTCGTTGTGGCCGCGCAGGTCGTGTTCGATGAGACGGAAGCTGCTCTCTTCGACAGCGCCTATCTCCTGCACCGGTTCTCCGTCGTGGAAGGCGAAAGTGGTGCGCAGGACTTCATGACGAACCAATATCCGGTCCAGCGCCCGACGAAGAGCTGTGCGGTTGAGATCGCCCTTCAGATGCAGGCCGAACGGGATGTGATACGCCTCGCTGGCCCCTTCCATCTGCGCCAGGAACCACAGCCTCTGCTGCGCAAACGACAGCGGTAAGTCCCTGTCTCTCGAGGTGGGGACGATGGGCCGGAGCGTGGCAAGCTGAGCAGGGCCGGTAAGTTGATCGACGTATGCCGAGAAATCTTTGAGAACCGGAAACTCGAACATCGCACGCAACTCTATCTCGCGATTGAAGACCCGTTCTAGCCGCGATAACATCTGGATAACCGTCAGCGAGTGTCCACCCAGATGGAAGAAGTTATCGTCGCGTCGAATATCGGACTTCTCCAACAAACTCGACCAAACGCCCGCTATTAATTCTTCCGTGGGGGTCAACGTCAGACTGCCAGCCTCCATTGCCTTTTTGCTCTCCAGTTCGATGAGAGCCTTGCGGTCTACTTTGCCATTCGCGGTAAGCGGCAACGTGTCCAGCTGCAGCAAAGCCGCGGGCACCATATATTCCGGTACGCGTTGTTGTAAGTGGTTTCGCAACCTGTCAACATCCAGTCTCTCGCTGCTAGCCACGTAACCTACCAGGCGCACGTTTCCAGGCTTGTCCTCTCGCGTGATCACTGCCGCTTGCGTAACTCCCGGGTAGTCGAGCACTGCCGCTTCGATCTCTCCCGGCTCAAGTCGGTGCCCTTGTATCTTCACTTGAGAATCGAGCCGTCCCAGAAACACCAAGCTGCCATTCTCCTGGTAGCGGACCAGATCGCCTGTCCGATATAAACGCTCGCCGCCGGTTTTAGTGAAAGGATTGGGTACGAACTTTTCAGCCGTGAGTTCCGGCCGGTTCAGATACCCGCGCGCGTGTCCTGAACCGCTAATGTAAAGTTCCCCTTTGATCCCGACCGGCACCAGTTTCATGTGCCCGTCCAGAACGTATGCTTGAGTATTGGACTGGGACCGCCCGATCGTCATCAAACCAGTCCCATCGTCCTTCACTTCGGCATAAGTGGCATAGGTCGTATCCTCGGTGGGCGCGTAGAGCTTCAACCATCGTTCTACTGATAGATTCCGATCCATTGCATTGATCAAAGTCCGCTGCAGCCTACTCACCGCGCTGTAGTGAGGTATCGCCGTCCCCTTGGGCCGGCCAGTAGAACTCGAGGTGTAAATGACCCAGGCCAGGTTCTCCGCATCCAGCTGAAGTCGTAGGTTTTCGCCGCTCTGCTTTTCGATTTCTTCTCTCGCTTCTTCTAAATCCACCACATGTTCGGTACACCCAGCCATCTGCTGAATAAATCGTTCATTGGTCAACACAAACTTAGCCCCGGCATCCTTGACCATGTAGCTTCGCCGTGCGCTGGGATCGGCCGGGTCCAACGGCACATAGGCTCCGCCCGCCTTCAGCGCTCCCAAAACGCCTACCATCATCTCCAAGCCGCGCTCCATACAAATGCCAACTCTGACCTCGGGACCAACGCCCATCTTGGCCAAATAATGGGCCAGCTGATTCGCGCGCCGGTTTAACTCCCTATAACTGATCTGTCGATCCTCATCCATAACCGCAACAGCTTGCGGCGTCTTTTCCGCTTGCTCTTCGAATAATTCATGCACGCACTTGTTGGTCGAGTACGGCGCCTCCGTGCGATTCCACTCCACCAGCAACTGCTGACGTTCTGGTTCGCTCAGGATTTCAAGCTCGCTGATCCGGGCATCGACAGACACTACGATTTGTTCGAGCAGCATTCGATAGTGCTGCAGCAGCCGCTTCATGCGTTCCGCATTGAATAGTTCGGTTCTGTACTCGAGTGACAACTCCAACTCGCCATCTTCTTCGCGCGCCGACAAGGTCAGATCAAACTTCGCCGTGCCGGTTTCCACAATGCTGGCTGTTGCTTCAAGACCATTCCACGAGACTTTAGGTAGGGGAGCGTTCTGCAGAACAAACAAGGCTTGGAAGAAGGGCGTACGGCTGAGCTCGCGAACCGGATCCAGGGCTTCCACGAGGCGCTCGAAGGAAATATCCTGGTGAGCGTAAGCCTGCAACGAAACGTCGCGAACTCGCTGCAATAACTCAGCTACGGAAGAGTCTTCCCTAAATTGGGTGCGCAGCACCAGGGTATTTACAAAGAAACCGATCAGTGGTTCCAGTTCCTGCCGGTTGCGGTTGGCAATCCCCGAACCAACTGAGATATCTGTCTGACCAGTGTAGCGATACAGAAGAATGTCAAAGCCCGCCAACAACGTCATAAATAATGTAACGCCCTGTTGGCCGCTTAATAACTTCAATTTGCTGACCAGTGGCTCGGGCAAACGCGACATCTCCATCGCTCCAGCAAGGGTTGGCTTAGCCGAGTGCGGACGGTCTGTGGGAAGGTTTAATGCTTCATGGCCTGCCAGTTGCTTTCTCCAGTAGTCGAGTTGCCGTTCGAGTACCTCGCCTTGCAACCATTCGCGTTGCCACTCCGAATAGTCGGCATACTGAATCGGCAAAGGCGGCAGCGGCGAGGCCGCCCCCCGGCTGAACGAGTCATACAGCGCGTTGAACTCTCGCAGCATCACTCCCAACGACCAGCCGTCAGAAACGATGTGATGCATCACCACCAGCAAGACATGGTCCTGACTGCTGATGTGGAACAGCGACGCCCGAATGAGCGGGCCATGGCTCAGATCAAATGATCGCCGTGCCTGTTCGCGAAGCACCTCATCGAGTTCGTCTTCGCGAATCTCTGCCACCGCAAACGGCACTTCCATCTCTGCGGCGATATCCTGGATCGTGCTGTCGCCAACTTCAGGAAAGCTGGTGCGCAGCACTTCATGCCGATTGACCATCTCCTGCAGGCTGGCTTTAACCGCTTCAACGTTCAATGCTCCCCGCAGTCGCAGGGCTACAGGTGCGTTGTACAAACTTGCTTCCGTCTCATAGCGTGACAGGAACCGCAAGCGCTCCTGGGCAAACGACAATCGCAGATGTTGCCTCCGCGGATAAGGCCGCAGAGGGGGCGCTGCCGTCTTGACTGCCCTGCCCACCTGAAGGGCCACTCCCGCGACGGTAGGGTTCTCCAAGAAGTTGCGGAGCGGGAGATCTACTTCAAACGCCTGTCGTATGCGCGACGTCACCTGTGTGGCCAACAGCGAATGTCCACCCAAATCGAAGAAATTGTTGTTTCGCCCTATCCGCTCGATTTTCAACACCTCGGCCCAGATCCCGACCAGCTTGGTTTCCACTTCGCCCTGCGGCGCCTCGTAAGCGTGGGCCGCGTAGCCATCGGCCTCCGGCGCCGGCAGCGCCTTGCGGTCCAGCTTCCCGTTCGGCGTCAGAGGCAGCCTCTCCATCCGCACATACGCCGCCGGTACCATGTAGTCGGGAACAACCGCCGACAGGTGGGCCCGCAGCTGCTCCGCTCCCACGCTCTCCACACTGCTTTCGCTCACCCCGCCGCTGCTCTCCCGGCACGTGTAGTACGCCACCAGCCGCTTCTCGCCCGCCGTATCCTCGCGCGCCAGCACCACCGCCTCGCGCACCTCCGGGTGTTCGGCTAACCGCGCCTCAATCTCTCCCAACTCGATCCGGAAGCCCCGGATCTTCACCTGCAAGTCGTTCCGCCCCAAAAACTCAATCGTCCCGTCTTTCCTCCATCGGCCCAGATCCCCCGTCCGGTACATCCGCGCCCCCGATTCCTCCACAAACGGATCCGCCACAAATCGCTCCGCCGTCAGCTCCGGCCGCTTCAGATATCCCCGCGCCACTCCCGCTCCCCCGATGTACATCTCCCCCACCACCCCGACCGGCACCGGCTCCCAGTTGGAATCCAGTATGTACACCCGCGTGTTCGCGATCGGTCGCCCAATCGGTATGCTGGCTCCCGATATCCCGCGCGGACAACTCCACGCGGTCGCGTTTACAGCCGCTTCAGTTGGGCCATACAAATTATGTAAAGATGCATGCGGCAGCTGTTCGTAAAAGCGGCGCACAAGTGTCGGGGCTAGTGCTTCGCCGCCAGACAACACGCGCGTCAACGTCGAACAACTCGTCCTTTTAGCCTGTTCAAGAAACACCTGCAACATCGAGGGAACAAACTTTACCGTTGTAATGTTGTTCCGCCGTATGGTTTTGACAAGATAGTCTGGGTCCTTGTGTTCTTCCGATCGCGCCATCACGAGTCTGGCACCGGCAAGTAGAGGCCAGAACAATTCTCTAACTGAGGCATCGAAACTGAACGAGGTTTTCTGTAGCACTGCCTCATCCCGATCCAGTCCGTAGGCATGTTGCGTCCAGGTGAGTAGATTGACTATGCCGCGATGTTCATTCATGACGCCCTTGGGCTGGCCGGTGGAGCCGGAGGTGTAGATCACATAGGCCAGATGGCTCGAGGTGAGCCCGACGGCGTCTGCATCCGGGTTGCTCTCCGACAAAGTGTGCCAGGCGGCAGTAGCATTCAGATCCAGGACCGACACGCCGTCGCCGATACCGGAGAATCGATCTTCCAGATGTCTCTGCGTCAGCAGCACCACCGGATCGCTGTCCGCCAGCATGTAGCGCAGCCGTTCTTCCGGGTACGCCGGGTCCAGCGGCACATAGGCTCCTCCCGCCTTGAGGATGGCCAGCAAACCCACGATCATCTCAAAGCCGCGCTCCACACAGATCGCCACCCGCTCATCCGGCTGCACTCCCAACTCCCGGAGATAGTGCGCCAGCCGGTTGGCTCGGGCATTCAGCTCCCCATAGCTCAGCTCCTCCTCTTCAAACACCACCGCCGTTGCCTCCGGACTCCTGCGCACCTGCACTTCGAACAACTCATGAATGCACTCGCTCCCCCCGTAGCTGGCCGCCGTGTCGTTCCACTCGCGCACCAATGTGCCGTACTCACTGGCCGAAAGAATGGGTAATTGACTCACGGAAATCTCAGGGTTCGAAACAATTCCTTCCAACAAAACGGAAAAGCTCTCCGCCCAGCGCGCAATGGTGTCTCTCTCAAATAAGTCGCTGCTGTACTCCCACGATCCCACCAGACCGTCCGGTCCCTCGCCGACCGTTAGCGTTAGGTCAAACGGCGCCGTTTGCTGTTCAACGGCGACATGCTCCAACTGCAAGCCGCCCAAGGTTACCTGTGCCTGCGGTTGCCCTAAGGCAAAACGCACGAAATCTTCCGAATGGCTCCCGTACGTCTGCAGAAAGTCAAACGCGCTCTGAAAGATGGGGGGCACTGCCGGATCGCGAGCCATCCCAAGTTGCTCAACCATTAACGAGAAGGGATACAACTCATGCGCAAAGGCTTTCGAAACCCGGTTGCGAACCTGCGATAGGAATTCAGTGAATGTTTGCCGCTGCTGAAAATCCGCTCGCAAAGGCACGGCGTTCACGAAGTACCCCGCGATGTTCGCAAATTCTGCTCTTGATCTGCCCGCAATCGGGCAGCCAACGATAACTTGTTTCTGAGAGGTGAGGCGATAGAGCAAAACCTGGAACGCCGCCAGAACTGTCGTGAAGAGCGTGGCTTGTTGCTCCTCTCCAAGCCTCTTCAGTGCTTCGGTTAGCCTGGCATCGAGGATGAATGGGAAGGATGAACCACGAAATGTCTGTATTGGCGGACGGACGCGGTCCGCGGGCAGGCTGAGAGGCGGCAGTTCTCCTGCCAGCTCGTTCTTCCAATAGTCCCGCAGTCTTTCTCCGGCAGGACCGGAAAGCTTCTCCCGTTGCCATTCCACATAGTCTGCGTAACTGTATTCCAACGGAACAAGGTGTATTTCGACTTTATTCGCATAGGCCTGGTACAGTTTTCCAATTTCATCCAGCAGCAACGTAAGAGACCAGTAATCCGCAACCATGTGATGCACTGCAACGTGCAGCAGGTATTCTTTTTCCGACCTGGCATAGAGGACAGTCCGAAACAATGGGCCTAGCGTTAGGGAGAAAGGCCGCTGGCTCTGTTGGACAAGAGCTTTCTCCAGTTCTGCCTGGCTCCAATCGCGGGCGTCAAAATATTCAAAGGACACCTCAACTTTCTCTGCAACCTGCTGAACCGGTTCTCCTGCCGTCTCCACCACAATCGTGCGCAGGCACGGATGGCGGTCAACCAGTGCCTGAAATGCTAGCCGCAGTGCGCCGACATCCAGGCCGGTTGCAATCCTAATCACCCGCGCGATGTTATAAGCAGCACTTTCTGGAGCTGTCTGATGTACAAACCATAGGCCGCGCTGGCCGTAAGAAAGCGGGTATCTCGCAGGCTGCTCAGTTTCACGCTTGCTGACGCGCTTGCCTATAGTATCCGTAGCACGTTGAATGATTTCCGTGATAGTCGAATCACTAAAGAACTCCGAGACCTCTACCTCGACCTGAAACTCGGTTTGAAGTTTGTGCGCGAATTCAACCGCATCCAGTGAATCCAGTCCATAGGCTGTAAATGGTTGTTGCAGATCGACACGTTGTTGATTGATTCGTTTGACACGCGCGATTTCTGCAACCAACCATGGAGCCAGCCCGTCCAGCATGGGTCGCTGCTCCATAACGCTGGTAGAGTCGCGCGAAGTCCCTTCCGGCGATTCTCGCTCGTGCCACTCTCGCAGAACATAGAGTTCCCGGTTCAGAAACGCATCTTTACATGCATGGCGCTGGATCTTGCCGCTGGAGGTTTTGGGAATCGTGCCCTTTCGTATCAGGACAATGGCGAACGCCTGCAGTTCATGGCCTGCCACGATGTTCCGTGAAATAAGTTTTATCACGGCGTCGAGTTCGTCAAGGTCCCTCTGAACAATAGATTCCGGGTCTTTGCGTACCGCAACCTCCTGCACAACGACGAGGCGCTCTTCCCCTTCAATCTCCACCGAGAACGCCGCTCCCGACCCAGGCTGCAAGACCGGATGGCTTTGCTCAACAGTAAGTTCGATATCTTGTGGATAGTAATTCTGCCCTCGAATGATCAGTAGATCTTTCAACCGCCCAGTTATAAATAGATGGCCATCTTTCAGAAACCCCAGGTCTCCCGTACGAAGAAACGGGCCTTCGTCAATCTCGGGTATCCGCGCGTTGAACGTCTCCTCTGTTTCTTTCGCTTTTCGCCAGTACCCCTGCGCAACACTCAGGCCGCTGATCCATATCTCGCCTACATCGCTAGCGCTGCATCGTCGTAGCGAATCCGGAGAAACGATTCGCACGGTCTGCTCCACGGGGGGATGGCCACAGGCCACCAGCAGCCTGTCCTGTTTTCGAGATATCTTTGCTCCATTGCCCGATCCTCCATTCTTCGCGTTACCCTTGACGCCGTAATTCACGGCAGTCACGCCGTTCGGATCAAGACCTCCACTTACAAACAGAGTAGCTTCGGCCAGGCCATAGCATGGAACAAAAGCCTCGCGTCGAAAGCCACAGTCGGCAAACTGCGTGGCAAATCGGTTCACCGTTTCCAGTCGTACTGGTTCCGCGCCGTTGAACGCCACCCGCCACGAACTTAGGTCGAGTCCGCTCCGGTCCTCAGGACGGATTTTGCGCATGCACAGTTCGTAGGCAAAGTTAGGTCCGCCACTGGTCGTAGCCTGATAGCGGGAAATAGCTTGAAGCCAGCGGAGTGGATGCTGCAGGAACGCAACCGGCGACATTAAGATACAAGGCACGCCCGCGTATAAAGGCTGCAGTACATTGCCAATAAGCCCCATGTCGTGATAGAGCGGCAGCCAGCCTACAATTACACTGCCAGGCTTTGTATCAAACGCATTCTGGATCATCCGCTCGTTATGCAGGATGTTCGCGTGACTTACCATCACACCTTTGGGAGCAGCGGTCGAGCCAGATGTGTACTGTAAGAATGCGATATCTGTGCCACTTACAGCTGGCGGAGTCCACAATTCATCGCCATCGACAGGGAGGGCGTTGGTGTCAATCCACTTCACCTGCTCACCCGCCGATGCCGCGACCACGTCGCGAACCGCGGGAGATCCAGCTCCGGTGGTCAATACTACGGAGGGCTGGGCGTCGGCCACGACCGACTCGACGCGAGCATTTCCTTTCTTATTCACACGCGGCGCATAAATTGGAACCGCGATTACTCCCGCGCAGAGACAACCGAAAAACGTAACAATGTAATCGGACTCTGAAGAATCGAGCAGCAGAGCTCGCTCGCCCACCGCAGACTTTCTCTGCAATTCACCCGCGACTTGGCGCGCTCGGCGGTATAGCTCACCATAGGTGAGCGTGCCTCTCTCTTCTTCCCCATCGGCCAGGAACCGGTAAGCAATCTGATCTTTCTGAGTCTCCGCCCTGAGCCGCAGCACATCAACGATTGTTGCGGTCGTTTTCTCCCCAAGTGTCGCAGTCGCTTCGCTCAACCTAGACCTCCTAGCTACTCCACATGCCAACTGGGTCTCACTACGGGCACAGTTATTAACTATCGATCACAATCTGAAAGGTACGCGGTCGATTTGCGAAACAAATCGATTCGGAAGGAGACTTCACCTTAAGACTCCACAGGCTCGAATGACGAGTGGCCGGATCGGGAAAGTCGGCTCCCTCGGTAGCGGTGAACAGGCTGGTGATGATTTGCGTGGCAAGACAATACAGCCCCAAATATACCAGCCAGAATAGAAAGGCAATCCGGAGGGCCAGGTTGCACCTCGGAATGTTGGGCTGGGGCTGGATCGGTTCGGTCTTCGGTTCGGTCTGAAGCTGTGGGCTTATTCGAGATCTCCGTCAGAAAGCGGCTGAGAATAGGCCATTAACTATCACTGCGATGGCATGAGGCTCCAAGTTGTAACAATCCTCGCAGTTTCACAGCACATTATTAACCTCTGTTGTGGATTTCAAGGACTCTCTCTGGGTGATTTTCCAGAAATCGAACAAAAACCAAGATAAGCAACCAAAGTATAGAGGCGCTTTCCCGCTGAGTTGAAGATTGTATTAAGATTTCCTTAGCAAACCCGTTAAAGTCGAAAATCACCCAGTCCGAACGCCACAAAGTGCTGGCAGGTGAAGCTTGTTCTGCGATCGTAACAGCGACTTCGAGGAAACCGATGATGTCATAACACTTTTTCCTTGGAATACAGTGGAGCATATTGTGTATGCAGACAGAATTAGGCAGCAGAGGTATCGACTGCAATCCTTGCTAGAGGCCGAGGTTCGCTGCGATCGACAAGGAAAGATTCGAGTAAGGTGCGCAGATAGCGGTATTGAAGATCCTGAATATAATGTCCGGCAGCAGTCATGCGGATACGGGTGTTCTTGACGCGCGTGGAAGCGAGTAGCTCAGTAGCGGGAACGTCGCCCGCAATGTGATCATCATTCCCAGTGATGACCATCAACCGATTTGTTAATTTTGCCAGTTTCTGACGAAGCGGGTAAATCGCATCAGAGGCTAGCCTACTTGCGTACCTCGTCAGCGACGGTGTAGTCAACATCGGGCTTGCGATCTCAAAAACTCGCGATCGGTCCGGTAACGACCATATAGGGAATTCGCTCTTACTAGGATCTTCGGCCATTGCATTAACTTGGGCGAGCGTGAATTTACACAGAGCGCTCGTCATTTCCGGCTCACGACGCACTACATCCAGCATTCCCAAAATCTTGCGCCCATACTCTGTGGCGAATCTTCTGTCAGAAGTAAAAAATGACGGGGCGAGAAGCACAACGGAATCAACAGCTATCTTCTCGGTAAGTTCTATCGCAGTCAAATGGCCATTGCACCAAGCGAGCACATCGACCTTGTGAAAGCCCTCTTGCTGCACAGCGAGAGCAGCGTCGGCTGCGTCGATTTCCACGGTGGCGTCGGTATGCAAGCCTCCTGCGAAAAGGTCGCTCGCGCGGCTCTCGCACATGAGAATACGAAAGTGATCGCTTTCGTCTGCCAACAAATGTATCCATAAGGCGGCCGGGACACCGCTCGCATTGATCAATACCAAAGGCTGACGCCCGCGACACCTGACGAAATATCTAGCTCCACTCTTTAATTTACGCTCTTCATAATTGTCGCGGAGAACATGCTCGATCGGTTTGTTGGGAGATACCGATGGAGCGAGCGAGACTGCACCGCGCTCAGCTGCCTCCGCATCTGTGGCACTCGCCATGAGTAGCTTCCACGCGTCATCGGCCTCGACGGCGGTATCATCAAATGGAATGTTGGCCCGCCGCAGGAATTCCATGCATCGTTCGCCAAGAGCTTGCGCCCCTGCGAATTGCTTTTGAGTGCGGGATGAGCCGTCCGGTGCAGCTCTGCCGGTCCTCACCGGTTGTTTAGACAAGTATTCCGGATCACGGCGAATAATCTCGTCTACCGCGTTCAGCATGAGCGAATTAAATAGTTCACCAGCCATTTACCACCGAGATCTTCCAGGATTCGCGGCAATGTTGTATCTGGCCCTGCTTATCGATGAGGATTTCCAAACCACGGCCACGGGTTCCTTGTGTGGATCTGCCTCTGCCGCACCGTCGACAACATCATTTGGAGCTTGATCGACGAGGCTGCAAAGCCTGACAAAGGACTGTGTAATGCTCTCTTCTGGCGCGCCGCGATACCTCGGACGCTGCTATCGTGTCGAAACCGTGAAACGTTTCGGGATAATGGTGCAGCTCGACGGGCACCCCGGCTTGTAGCAAGCTTTGCGCGTAGTTAATACCCTCGTCTCGCAGCGCATCGTAATCGACCGTCATCACGTAAGCCGGCGGAAGGCCACGAAGGTCACGCGCGCGAGCCGGAGCGGCATATGGCGACACATCCTTGCCGATCCTCTCACCAAGATAATACGTCCACATATGTTCGGAGTTTCTGCGGTTCCAGCCCTGGATGTCGACAAAGTGGATCATCGATGGGGTGATCATGCGGTCGTCAATTACGGGGTACAGGAGAAGCTGAAACGCCGGCACGCGAACCCCACGATCACGGGACATAAGGGCCACAGCTGCGGCAAGTGCGCCGCCTGCACTGCTGCCGGCAACGGCAATGCGGGAAACGTCAATGCCGAGTTCGTCGGCTTCAGCAATCGCCCAGAGATATACCGCATAGCAGTCTGTGATTGCCGCGGGGAATGGATACTCAGGTGCAAGACGGTAGTCGGCCGCCACCACCACGGCTTTGGTCTCTTTCGCCATTTCGAGACATCTCGGATGTTCGATCTCAAGATCTCCGAGTACAAAAGCCCCACCGTGGAAATAAATTACCGCAGCAGCGGGTTTGACTTGGTTCCGGGGAACGTACAGCCGAACGCGGACGGTGGACGTGCCATCGGAAGGGCCGATCCGATCAATAACGTCAACCTCTGAATCGGTCAACGTACGAGATCCCAGCATAGTCGATAGCCGAATGAACCGATTCATTTCGGATCGAGCAGCCACCGGATCGCTATAATTAAGGCGCGGCAGCATGCTCATGGCATCCCTGAGCTCACGTTCCATTGAAACTCTCACGAAGGGCATCATCAGGTTTCCGGAAGCGAACGAACGCGTATGCGCCACGAAGACTGGAGATCGCTGGGAGATTTTCTCGCGTGATATCCAACTGTGAGCCGCGGAGCTTCTCAATGAAAGCCAAGAATGAGATGAGGAGCAGCGAATCGAGGATCCCACTCTCAATCAGATTGGCATCGGCGTCGAGTGAGGCAGATTCCACTCCGGCCACTTCATAGAAAAAGGCCCGGGCTCGGTTGATGAATACTTCCTCGGTCAACTCTTCCATCTATCCAACCCTCCAACAAACTCAACAGTTCTCTTTTCCATTACGAGTCGGTGAGACCAACGAGTGCCACATCTCCACGACTCTCTGGCGGTCAAGTTTTTCCGAACCGGTGCGTGGCAAAGCCTGCGTAATCTGAATCACGCGCCTAGGCGCGTGATGGGCACCAAGCCGCCGTCCTAGCTCGGCTGCTACGACGGCGCAGGTCAGACCAGAATCGGGCAACAATCGGACCAGCAGACCAAAATCTTCGCCTCCAGCGGGAAGATGCAAAGGAACCCCCGCAGCTTCATGAATCCCATCAATCTCAAACGCGGCACTCTCCACTTCATCAAGATAAATCGAATGACCGCCCTTCATGACGACATTCTTTAGCCGCCCCACGAGCCAGTACCGACCCTGCTCGTCGCGTCTGAGAAGATCTCCGGTCCGAAGCCAACATCCGTGGAAGGCAGTCTCTGTGGCATGCGTATTGCGATAGTACCCATCGAAGAGCGTCGGACCCGACAACTCAAGTTCCCCTTCGCCAACCCCCTCTACAACTGTTCCGTTTCGATCACGCAGTTGAGCCTTTAGCAACGCGGGGGTACCAATGGTGTTTCGGCCCATTCCGCGCTCATCATACTCACCGAAGAAAGAGGTGCACATGGATTCCGTGAGCCCGTATGCGTTGAGTAGACCGAGGTTAAATCGGCTCTGAAATTGTTGCTGTGTCCGCTGCGATAACGGCGCACTGCCTGAGATGCAGGTAGGAACTTTGCGCATTCTTTGCGGTGGCACCGCCACTTGGTTCAGAAGTTCGATAAGCGGCGGCACCAGAAAGATCTGTTCGATGTCGTGATCGGCAACTGTCTGCCAGTACCCAGGAGCAGTCCGCAAATTAAGTTCCGGCAAGACAACAACGGCAGCGCCAGCGCAGGCGGCCCACATGTAATGTATAACGAGAACGCCGAATCCAGAGAGCCGCATGCTACAGGCGATGTATTTTGGCGCGGCGCCACGATATCGGACAATCGCCGCCGCCGCCGCATATATTGCCGTTGTCAATCGATCATGCGGTATGACAATTGCCTTGGGATCTCCAGTACTCCCGGAGGTATAGGCCAGGAGCGCGGCTCCATCCGGCAAATCCGTATGTTCGTCTTTTGAGGAAGAGTCGGTGAGCAACGAAACCGTAAATTCTGGATCTACCGTGATGAACGCATTAGGTCGACTATGGGAATAAACCGAGCGGCGCACGCTATCACCCCATTTCGGATCGACAAGCAGCGCAGTACCCGCAAGGTGCCAGATTCCGAGCAGCAACGGCAGTGTATCGGGGTGGTCTGCCAACTCGACCGCACAAAGACTCTGTCAACTTATGCCGGCTGCCGCGAGCCGAAGGCTCAGTTCTTCACCCCTGGCAGCGAGCTGTGCCCACGACAATCTGATGCCCACATAAGGTTCACGCTCGAATATTAAGGCAGGCTCATCTGGGCGCTCGCGTGCGAGCGCTGTATAGATGTCGAGAAGGTTCATCATATTTGCGTGTGCGCTTCCTCGCTGTACGGTGGTTCGTCCACAGTAACGGGCGACTCGGTTCGCATGCCATCGCGAGGCTGTCGAGCTTCAAGGAACTCCTAATATCGCTTATGTACTCATTGAGTTCGGCCCATAATCCGGGTTCATGTTTTGTCATTTGCGACTCCATTCCGAGGGGATCTCGCGATCATCTGCCGGAATCGGACTGTAGGTATTTCTCGAACCAATGATGGGCGTAAGGTTCGTCGTTGAAGGCGTCGACTTCGATATATCCTTCCTTTCGGTACAGTGCCTGAGCCTCGGCGAGGGTCCGATTAGTTTCAAGATGGAGCACTGTAAGTCCCGCTTCCCGAGCAATGGTCTCAAGCGTATGGAGAATTTTGCGTGCCACGCCGCGCCTGCGTGCGTAGGAAGCCGTCCACATTCGCTTGATCTCACCCGTCGTTGGATTCTTGCGTTTGAGCACGCCACATCCAACAGGACGGCCATCAAGCCGGGCCACAACAAAGTAACCCCTCGGGGGAACTAGAATCCTCGTCGGGAGCGGGATTGCTTTTGATCGGATCGAAACCTGTGTCGAAACGCTCCGCTAGTTCCAGAAAATACTGCTCTACGCACCAGCGCGCGTCGGCGCTATCCGGTACGTCCACTTGCACCTCGACCGCGATCGTCTGGCTCAATTCATCTTCTAGTCCGTGGCACATAGCAGTTCTCGCGATAGGGCAGGCCGCGATGGTCTCGCCTAGAGCGCCTGAACGTTCAACGGAAGAGAAAGAGTCTTCTCCGCAATACCCGATTGAGTTTAACTCCGAATTCGTTGTGGATGTAACGAATTGCCAGAGGCGGCTCCGCTATTCTTTGGTCTAGCTCAATCTGTTTCTATATCAGGATAAAGCAAAACTCTAAGAAGCCACAGCCTCATCTGTGGATCGGAAAACTTCAGCGCAAATCTCGTGCAAGTGGACGTCACTGACTGCTCTCTGGGTGTCTAGCACCTGCTTCACTCTTATGGAGACTTGGTCGAGCTTTTCGCCTTCCACGTGATATCCGAGCTTTTCAAGTTTCGAGCGCAACGCGTTGCGTCCGCTTAGCTTGCCGAGTACCAGACGGCTTTCGCTGACTCCCACGTCCGAGGGATCCATGATTTCATAGGTGCGTGGATTTTTGAGCATACCGTCCTGATGAATCCCCGCCTGGTGCGCGAACGCATTCGCCCCCACAATCGCTTTATTGGGCTGCACAACCATGCCGGTCAAGCCACTCACTAGCTTACTCGTCCGCCAAATCTCCGTCGTGATGATGTTTGTCTCTAAACTGAACAACGGCGCCCGTGTACGCAGTACCATCACAGTTTCCGCCATGCACGCATTGCCGGCTCGCTCCCCGATACCGTTGATGGTTGCCTCGATTTGGCGGGCCCCGTTTGCGAGTCCGGCCAGCGTATTCGCGGTGGCCAAACCCAGATCATCGTGGCAATGCACACTCACCGTGACACCGGCAGAAGCAAAGCGGTGATGAACAAAGCCGATCAATGTGCCGTACTCTTCCGGCATTGCGTATCCGACTGTATCCGGAATGTTGAGAGTCGTGGCGCCCGCTTCTACGGCCGCTTCCAGCACCTGCACTAGAAAATCGCGATCGCTCCGGGTTGCGTCCTCCGGGCTGAACTCAACATCAGGGCAGAGATCGTGAGCGTAGGCGACCGAACTTCGGGCCATCTCTATAACTTCGGGTCGTGTCTTGCGCAACTTGTATTCCATATGAATATCGCTGGTTGCAAGCACAATATGGATGCGAGGATAGATCGCATCTCTGACACCGCGCCACGCGCTATCGATGTCCCCGCGATTCGCGCGCGCCATCGCAGCGATGCCGGGCGGGTCCGCTATCAAACCATACTTGTTGTTGCGCTTCGCTTGACCCACGCTTCTTGCGATCTTCTGCACAGCGTCCATACCCCCTGGACTGGAAACTGGAAATCCGGCTTCGATCACGTCAACGCCCAACTTTGCAAGTTGTTCTGCGATTTGCAACTTCGCGTCAGCGGTGAGTGAGGCGCCGGGACTTTGTTCCCCGTCGCGCAGCGTAGTATCGAAGATTCGTACGAGCTCAGGTTTGGTGGGTTGCAGGCTGGGGTTACGGACTGGCAAGTTATCGCTAGTTGCTTTCATCTTCGTCTCCCTGTTACATGGTGATACTTAAGCCCTAACCGCCGATCGGTTGGTGAGCCATCAGTTTCGTTAGCTGCTCCGCAATCCTGGAGAGCACGAGTTGTTCAGCGCTGTGCAAAAAGAAGTGATTGCCAGCAAAGCGAAAATATCGCACCTCTGCGGTCGTTTGAGTGAGCCAACCGTTCAGCCCCGCTTCGGTGATGAGCTCGTCTTCGTTCCCGAACATAACCACAATCGGGCACTCTAACGGATCCTTCTCGACATACTGGTACTGGGCCGATACGGTTAGATCGGCTCGTATCCGCGGAAGCAAAAGGTCGCGCAGCGCCGCATTCTCCAACAAAGACTCGGGTATGCCTTTGTAGGCAATCACGGCAGCTACAAACTCATCATCCGGCAGCAGCTGCATCCCGGCATCCCGCCACTTGAATTGTGGTGCGTTCCGCCCCGAAGCGATCAACATTTCGGGTTGGCGAAGCCCTTGTTCGCGCAACAGTCGTGCAACCTCGAATCCGAGGAGCGCGCCCATGCTATGACCGAAAAATGCGAATCGCTTGTCCAACGGTAGGATTTCGGTAATTAGGCCCGCAATTCCATGCATGTCCGTCAACAGCAACTCATCAAGTCGGTACTCTCGCCCGGGAAGCTGGACAGCCACGAGTTCGATCTCGTCCGGCATCGCTTCATCCCAAGACCGAAAGATCGAAGCTGTTGCGCCAGCATAGTGAAAGCAAAAGAGGCGGATGTGAACTCGCGCTGTATTCTTGGAGCGAAAGCGGATGAGCCACGGAGAAGCGGACTGTTGCTCGAGTGTTGTCAAGCCTGCCTCAATAGTGTCGGCACCAGCGTCAGCGAATCCCATTGGTTCCGGACGCTTGCCCTCTAGAATTCCAAAGAATGTATCCTGGATTGCCTTAGTACGGACCAGGCCGCTCGCATGGGATTGCGTGGTCTCCTTACATCACCCCGTAGTTCTTAAAAGCATCAACTACGCTTTGACCGGATTCAATATCTCTGCGCACGTTCCTCTCCAATTGAGTCTTGGCAAGCGCCCGGTTAAGGATCTCCCCTTCCGCCTCGTGTGGAATGACACAGACACCGTCGCCATCGCCAAAGATCAGGTCGCCCGGTCTGACCCGCACCTTGTCGATTGTGATCGAACAGCGAAAATCCACTACATTGTGGCGGCGCTGCAAACCGTAGGCATGACAACCGTGAGCGAAGGCGGGAAAGTTCAGAGATAATATGCCGTTGCCATCGCGAAGATGTGCATTGATCACCACGCCCGCTGAACCTAACTTTTGCGCCCGCGTCACTAGCATGTCCCCCAACCTCGCAGCATGCGTTGGCCCACCGCTAGCGATATATACCTCGTTGGGACGAAGCGCCTCGATGGATTCGAACAACAAACCGAACGGCTTCGCATCGAAGCGCACTGGATCCCCGTATTCGACCGGTAGTTCATCTTGTACCGGCATAGCACGCCCAATCAGCACCATGTCGCTTCGTAAAGGGCGAATATGCGCCGGCAGCATTGGATATCGAAAACCAAGCTGCTCCATCACGTCGCTGATAGGAGGAGTTGAAAGTTCGTTCCGAATCCAGGCAAATAGTTCTTCGTCCGATTTCCACTGCGCCATATCTTCGTCTCTAGACAGAGCAGATTGGTTTACCAAGAAACATCTCTAACTCGCAATTGACTTGGGAAGTTCAACCTGGTCCAGTAATCACTCCTCCAGGATCGAAAGATAGATCCGCCGCCCGCGCAATGTAAGTAGAATAGGCAGAATTGCGGCTCCCGCTCATTCTGCCCATCGCAAAAGATAAAACAAGCACTTCTCTGTATGTGTTTAGAGTGGCGGTTAAGCTGCCGTCGTCGCCGCCACCTGCATGGGCGGACGCACGCGATTGTGGTGATAGCGGTCTTCTCCCAAAACCAAGACCGTTGAATAGTTGTCCAGCGGCAGTTCTTCCCCAAAGTGATGGAAAGAGTCTTGGCCAGCGTACACCTTCACGTGGGTTGGCACGAAACGGGTCGCCCAGCCGAAGCGTGTCGAGGACTTGGTCGTGTTGGGATTGGACCCATGCATACACCGCGAGGTGAAAATGCAGAACTGGCCAGGCTTCATCACCATATGGACCGCCTTCTCCTCGTCTGGCTTCCAATTTGGATCGAGCTTCAGTTTGTCGTAATCATAGCCATAGAATCCAGCCTTCTCTCCGGTGTCGATCACCTTCTTATTGAAATTCTCGGGTTCGAATGGCACATTCCGTTTTTCATCGAAAAACCACGTCCGATGGGTTCCCGGCATGACTTTGAGACAACCATTTTCCTTAGTTGATTCGCCCATCGAGATCCAAGCTGTAAGCTCCCAAGGCCTGCCCTCCTCTGCCGCGGTTGGAACCAGCTTCTCCGTTCCCTCAAATTCGACGAAGCTTTCCGCTTGGTGCCAATCAGTACCTTCATCTCCCGGGTACTTGGGAAACCACTCCGTACGCCAACTCAAAACGTCAGGTCCAAGGATGCTTGAAATGCGATGAACTATTTTTGGATTGCTGATGATCTGATTTAGCGCCGGCAAATCGAGGTGCCGGTCATAGTTTAACTTGCTCTTCGGGAAGGGTGCGTTATGGGTGTCCAGCAGGTCCATACGTACCTCTTCAAATAGACTCGTCATTTCGTCTGGGTGACACAGCGTGAACGGACCCAGATAACCATTCTGGTAAAAAAAGTTTCTGTCCGCGTCGGATAGATAATAGTCGTGCGTCATTCAACTCCTCCTTGATTTGTAAGTCTAGGCTGTTTTTACTGACTGATTGTTAACGCCGCTTGGCTCTCCTGGAGCTGAGAGTCAATCTTGGCGGTGATGGCTGCTATTGTGGAGTCAGTTTTGTGGAAGAACATGCGCGCAGGCACAGCTACTCCGGTCTTATTATAGATCTGGGTCAAGACTGCACCCAGATTCAGTGAGTTACCGCCGATGTCAAGAAAGCGAGCGTCGCGGCTCACCCCTCTGACTCCGATTACACCTTCGATGATGTTAGTTACTACAGCTTCAGTTTCCATGTGCAGTTATCACCTCCTCAGTTTCTTTTGCCATGCGAACAGTAAGAATGGATGTGAGCGCCTTACGATCCGCCTTGCCCGACGATAGTTTCGGAAAATCGTCAACAATTGCGAGATAACGAGGCACCATATAACTTGGTAGCTCGTCCAGAAGACGAGCACGAATCCGAATGATCTGCTGATCAACGTCGAGCGCCCCCATCTTGCCGCTCTCATCGAGAAGGATTCCCGCCGCTAAGACTTTTTCTTGATACTTAGAGTCAACCAAGACGACCTCGGAGTCGTGCACATGCGGCATACTATTGATGACGCGCCGCACCTCATTCGGGTGTACGCGATAGCCGCCGATGTTCACTTCGTCATCTTTCCGCCCAAGGTAGAAGAGGCCACCATCCTCCTGATAAATACAGACATCACCACTGCGATAGCAGCGTATGCCGTCCAGATACCTCACAGCAGCATCCGTCTCCGCCGTCAAGTTCCAGTAGCCCCTCATTACCTGCGTCCCACCAATGTACAGTTCGCCAGGCACATTCTTTTGCGTGATTCGCTCGCCTTCGCTGCCGACGAGGAAAGTGTGCACACGTTTGAGCGGACTCCCGATGGGGTAAAGCTCTTGTCGGCCAGGCTCAAGGTCTCTGATCGTGTACGCAGTTGAGGCGCATGTGACTTCGGTTGGACCGTAGGCATTGATCACTTTAACGCCGGCCCCTGCCCGCAACCATCGCTGAACAGTGTCAACATTCGGGATATCTGTTCCAGTTAGTACGGTCTGGAGGTGCGGCAGAGGGGTAGTACCGAATTCGGAAGCCTGTGCAATGAGTCCAAGCATCAAGCCCCAAGCGGAAAAATGAGTCACATTGTTAGTTGCTATCGTCTGAAACAACAGATCAGGGACCACAATGTCGTCGTGGACATGCAGACGAGCACCCTGGGCAAGTGGGAACAACATATCCATAAGAAAAACATCGAAATGCAGCGGCGAGAAACTGGCGCAAACCGATGCCGCACGGAACGTCGTAAACTTCTTCAGTTCCCTCGAAAAAATCGACGATGCTGCGATGGTCGATCAAGACACCCTTGGGCCGTCCAGTCGATCCGGATGTGTAGATGCAGTACGCCGGCAAGTCCAGAAGCCAGCCCGGTGAAGTTACGTCGGGGGCGGGGACGTAATCCGTTGCTGTGCTCGCCCGTAGAATACGCTCTAAGTCTTCCTTCAGAAGTAAGCTGGCCTGCGGGGAGAGATATGCTCCGACAGTTTCGCGCAGATCTTCCTCTGTTATGACGGCGGCAGGTGCTATGTCATTCAAGATATATTGCAGTCGAGCTGCGGGCATGCGGGGATCAAGCGGAACGTGGATGCACCCCGCCTTAAAGGTGCCTAGAATTGCAGCTACCATGATGGCCCGTCGGTTCGCCACGACTACGACGCGGCTCCCAGTCTTACAGCCAATTGCCTGCAAGTGCATTGCTAGGCTGGTGCTGAAGCGGTCCAAGGCACCATAATTAATGCTGACCTCGCTGTCACAGACGGCAAATTGGTCCGGTTTGGCGAGAGCGTGGCTTCTGATGTCTTCGAGAAGGTGTTGGCGCATGGGCTTGGTCTCTTTGCGCTTCTGAGGCGCCGCAAGATACCGTTTTCGCAAAATGACTTACTGACCTGATTCTTTCAAGCGATTTGCACAATCCCAGCCTTTTTTTGGTTCATGACCCGTCCGTGTCCCAGTCCCGTAGGTTCGAAGGACGAGGCGTACATTGTAGGCGCTACGCTACGCGACGGTCCGCCACTGGGCTGGCGACGCAGGTATCGGCTGTACCCAGTCGAGGTTGACTTCAACCGACGAAGACCTCCGCAGCAAGTGAATCGAAACTACCACCCGGGACTGGCCTTTAAAAAAGGTTAGAACTCCTTCGATGCCCCGTAACGGTCCCGAAATGAGTCGTACGCGTTGCCCTACGTTGAGATACGCGCACTGATCGATAATCAGACCAGAGCTAACGAGTGTCTGTATATTATCGATTTCTGTTTGGCTCAGGGAAAGGGGACGCTGACCGCAGCCTACGATTCTTAGAATACCGGACGTTGTAACAATCGGAGCTCGCACTGCCGGATCGAATCTGCAGAATATATAACCTGGATATAGCGGATGCATACCTTCTTTGGTGGCTCGAGCGTTGCGCGCACGGGAAGTCCGCAACGGGACTAAAGGTACAAATTCATCGTAGCCCTTGGTCCTTAAAATATTGGCTACCATCTGCTCGCTGTTGACTTTTGTCTGCAGCGCATACCAGCAAACGCCGAATTTGACTAGATCCATGTCTGCACCTGGCTAGCAGAAAAGACAGCAGTGTAGCGTGACTGCTAACAAGAAGTCCTATCTCAGTTAAAGTGTTGGATGTGTACCTGCAAGGCGCGATGGGCCAGATCTAGGCAGGCTGCCGCCACTTAATTGCATTTGTCACTTGCCCACTTGCCTGTTAGTGTGGATGTGTTACAACAATACTTTGTGGGTCTACGATACTTCACTCCTTAGGGGTTGGTTAGAAATTATTGTTGTGCACGAAATTATGCACCTTGACATTCGGACTTGTCTCATAACGGATCCATCCATTGCGCATCACCGTGGGTTTGAAACTTATTGACCGTTAAGGACTTGCCTACGAGCCCAGGCACAGCTTACAACTTATGGGAGTACTCAAGGCGTTGACATTCAAAATGATACTGTAGTAGTTGGAGTCGCAACGTCTGCACGAAATTGTGCAGGGAACCCCCACAGCGACTTGAACACAGACACTGCTCGTCGAAACAGATGTGCACAGGACGATGCGATTGCGAATTTAGTATGCTTGTCGCAGGGCATCCCAATTTGAGCGGCATGAACCTTGACCTTTTGCATTACAAGATTCTCGACAGACTGGATCCCGCGACCGATGCGGCGGGGATAGCCATGACCACGGAAGTCGAGAGGCTCGGTATCACCGTCACCGCAACTTCCCAAAGTGAGGTCAGCAGAGCATTTTGCCTGACTTTCAGTTCTGTTCGGTTTTCAGGACAAAATCAACATTCTGGATTGGGTGGTCGATTCCGCCCTTATACTCAGGCGAATGGGTATTTTCTACCCATTAAGGAATGCCTCTCGCCGCACTTGACTCCGGCGAGGAACGAAATGAAACTTGTTTCTCGCTGTCGTGTTCTGCCAGTAATGCGGGCGAAAGCACGTCGCGACCAAGGCAAGTCAGATCTGGAACTTGGACGTAATCCGATACGATTGCAGATGGCTGATGCCAAGAGGCATCAAGAGGGGGCCCTCTGAGATATTTCCCAAGATCACGCAGTTGTGTCGACCAGCAAGTGCAGACATGCAACAGCGAGTCTATTCTGCGGTTGGAAGTCATGACGAATCCGGGGGATTGGCTTCGTGGACTTCGGGAAGAACTTCACCTCACGCGTGTCGCTGTTGAGCGTTTTACCAGTGAGGCGGCGAGCAGAGCCAACAATGAGCGCTATCGGATTCGGCGGGGACGGCTCACGCAGATTGAAGAAGGCAAGGCTGTGCCGGATATTTTTGAAGTCGAGAGCTTGTGCGAATGTTACAAAGTAACCTATGAAGCGGTGCTGCACGTCTTCGGTACGAGACTGGAAAAGTCCCAAGACATGCTGCAGGGTTCGACAAAATCCGGCGAGGCCGCTAAACCGAGGTCTTTCACCAATATGGATCGACCGTTTTCCCCGACATTTGAAAGCAAAATCAGCTTCGATACAACCCGCCTGGTGACCGAGAGGGCAGAAGAACTGGGAGTACCTGCGATTGTGCGTCAGCGCTTGGATGCGGGGCAGTTTCGATTGGGCATCATTGCCTTGGATGACGACACCATGGACGGTCTGGTCCCGGGCGGCTCCGTGGTAGTGATCGACAAATCGCATAACACAGTAGAGATGGGTGACTGGAAAACTATCCAAGAACGGCCGATCTACTTTGTGTGGCACGAGAAAGGCTACAGGTGCTCTTGGTGCCATCTCGTAAATGACACGCTGTTGATGGTGCCTCATCCGACTTCGCGACAGCCGGCTATGATTTGCAAAATGCCCCGCGCCGCGACCATTATCGGTCGAATTGTCCACGTGTGGCCTCCTCTGATCCTCCCTAAGGACGGCGCGTAGGGTGCCCGGAAGGCGGGTCGCCTCTTTATAATGCGTCAGTCCCGTAAAACGGCGACAGTAGTGTCATTGCCGAACTCGGGTTTTAAGGTGCCGACAAAAGTCAACTCGCGACGGCCGAATCCCCCGGCTTTTGATCGCGTTGCATTCGCCTTATGCCCTCCTTAAAACCGGACTGTGCATGTGCCCTCCAGAGAAGAGCCAGGACAGTGCCCCCTTCGGTCAGGCAGTCCATTCTCTGCAGTCCGGTTTGTGAAGACAATATTGCGAAAACTGGGCATGTTTTGCGGATTTCGGGGTAAGGAACGACGAAACTTCTCTGCTGCTAAGACTTGCTGGCGGAGGGAGCGGATTCGAACCCTCGGTACAGTTTTGCCACGCTAAGCCTCGACATATCCGTAAGTTGCAGATAGCAAAACCTTACCAGAGAATTTCACACTAAAACCCGACATCAGAGCTTTGTAATCAGTCCGGTTTCGATTCGCCGTCCATTCGGACGTGAAAGCGAACGACAGGCGATTCTGTGGCAGAAAGTGGTCACTTCGCACGGCCCCAGGCAGCCTGATTAGGTTCGCATGTGACTGCGTGCCTAGCGGGCAGTCACAAGACCGAAAGTTTCTCCCGTCAAGCGAACTACATAGAGGCGGATTTTAGTAAACGGAGGGATTCGCCAACATCGTCGAACCGAGTTTTTCCGCAAGCTGCTAGACGCAATTCTGTTGCATAACCCTCGTTGCGAACCTACAACGTCATCGACGCGGCTAACTGGTCCGTGGGGGCTGCCGCGCCTGTGGGGCCGCAGACCGTGGCGACCTGCAACTCGCAGAGGCGAGTGGTCGCCAGCACTGCGGGGCGCATGACCTACGTCACTATCAACGCGGAATAGCGTCGGTAGTCAGTTTGACGAATTCGTACCGGTTCTTGCCGGCTGAGTTCACACCGCTGGCGTCAACCAGGCCGCCGAGGGGAGCTCGGCCTGGCCAATTGTTACTTCTGCGCCAGCCTTTCCGTCTAGCTCGAATTGGGACCTCCCTCCAACCATCAACCGAGGGTCAATGTGCATGTCAGGGCATTCTTGGCGGACACACACTCGGCGGTCACTTTCTGCGGGTTTGACAACCTCAGTATGGCTGCGATTGCAGGTTTTGAGTAGTCAGTGTTGACATCCCGCTTCACGATAAGCTCGAGGAGGGATATCAGCAAGGTATTGTAGGTTGTGATGTCTTCCGCCGAATTGTTTGATACGCTCGCCAATCCAGCCAACTGATGAAGGTCATCGCACATGTTCATGAAGTCAGCGCTGTTTAGCAGGAAATAGCTAATGAGCTGAGCGGGCGCATTGATATTGCCCCAGAAATCCGGGAGTACCGCAGCGGGGTTGCCTTCCGAACGACGATCAGGTGTTCCGCGGAAGCCGTATCCGTAAACACAGACAACGTTAAATCTCTGCCAATCTTTGTACGTCAGGTCTTCAACGAACTCCAAATCCAGCAAAGCTACCGATGCATCATGAAAGCAGGACCAATTTTCTGAATCCTGCTGCTGACTGGTCGGTGGCTTTTTGCCTGTGTACTCTGAGCATGAAAGTCGGCCATAAGCCGACGGCTTGAGCACACAAACCAGATGCAACGTTCCCGAATGGTTGGCGGCAACAAACTGCTGCATGGTTTTCTGCGCCTGGTTCACTTCCTGAATTGGTGAAATGAGTCCCACCGCGTCGCCGATGCGGCCTGCTTCCTTTTGGTCGTTCGTCGCCATGAGTTCGAGCTGCAGATCGACTTCAGCAGCCGAGACCTTATGTGCCTTCGCCTCATCGACGGTGGCAACGAAGTGGATCAGACAGGTGTCTTTTGATTTATTGACCTCAACGTCAGACTCCTTGCCGATATCGTACATGTAACGAAGATCCCTATTCTGGGTAACCGTGACATGGGTTTTCTTGAAGTAGGTGGACGTGTCTGAAGCTGCGAAAAAGTTGAAGACCTGCAAGCTCATAGTGAAGGAGTCGCTCATTTCATGGCTTATTCCGGATCCTGGCTCAGGAATGAGGCCCTTCTGACTCGCCGCATCCGTTAGGCTGCCGCTGCAAAGAGCGTTCCAACTTTGTTTCACTAAAGTAGCGTTTGCCAGGTCAATTCCGTACTTGAATAACACGGAAACTGCCTGCTGCTGATCCCATTTCGCCGCGAGGAAGGCGCCTTTGCTCACCGTACTATTGATCCAAGTGTCTAACTTACCGTTAAGACCCTTGGCGATGTCGGCCGCACAGGAAGTAGCTAGCTCACCACCCACGCCAGTAATACTGTTGACGGCCTGCTCCAACTTTTGCGAATTGACCGTCACCCCGGGTGTGTCGGTAATGGTGACCGAAGCAGACACCTTTAGGCCTTCGGTTTCCTCATTCTTGTCTGCGCGCATTACATACAGAAAGGCGTTGTTGCGGTCCAGTTTCTGCACAATTGCTGTGAAAGCATCAGTGTGGGTATAGCTCACCGACGCATCAGCTCCGATGTCAAGCTCTCCCGAGGGAAGGGTGAACTGTGTGGTCGCTTGGGTCACACTGTCCAGAACGGAAGCGACTCCGGGAGCCGCGAAGGTTACATTCGCAATTCCGTAGCTGACGTCGAGGTCGCACTCTAAGGAGCCGTTGAAGTTGACCTGTGCGACATCGCCGGCGTCCATGTCTATCGCACAGTTGGGCTCAAGGGCGAACACGAACGCTTCGAAGGTTTCGTGGATGGCATCGCTCAGGCTCGTGCTGCCGGAAACCTTGTGGGAGAATACAACGCTTGGATCCGCAGAACCTTTGACGTTCCCGCTGATGCCCAATCCGTTGATGTTCCCGCTACCTGTTGCGCTTCCACTAATCTCGAAGTCGAGTGAGACAACTATATAGGCTGATCCCGTGTAAGGAGTTCCTGGAATCTCTGATGTTGGCTGGGATTTGAGGTCTGGCGCGTACTTGAAGACTGGTCCGCTCGTGACTACTTTCAGTTGGCCCTTTGCACTGCCCGAAAGTGCGAAGCCAATGCCAATTCCGCTTGTCTTCCAATTCCCGCTGCCACTTAGAGCGATGCAGTTCTCGGTCTCTAATCAACAGTTTTTCCTAGCCACGAGAAGATCGCCGCGATTAAAGCCGGATTGTTTGAATGCTAAGTCCAGGGAGGAGGGGGTGTACATGACGCTGAACTAACACGAAGCGTTGATTCAGAGACCAACCACGGAGGCTCCTCAAAGGACATATGTATTACATCGGACCGACGTTCACAAGATCATTTCCTTAAGTCTGCCGCGATCTGCGTGAACTGATCCAGCGCCGCCTGCAGATCCTCTGCGATCTCGGCCGCGATCACGTCGGGATCGGGCAGATTGGCCGAATCTTCCAGACTTTCGTCCTTCAGCCAGAAGATGTCCAAGCTCACCTTGTCGCGCTTCAGCAGATCTTCATAGGCGAAGGACTTGAAACGCTCGGTCTCTTTGCGTTCGTGACGGTTCTCGGCGTTGTAGCAGGAGACGAAATCGTCCAGGTCTCCGCGCTTCAGCGGATTAGTCTTCAGAGTGAAGTGCTCATTCGTGCGGAAGTCGTAAATCCATAGCGTTTTCGTCCACGGAGTCGCGCTGGCGGGCTTGCGGTCGAAGAACAGGACGTTCGCCTTCACTCCCTGAGCGTAGAAGATGCCCGTCGGCAGGCGCAGCAACGTGTGAACGTCGGCCTGCTTCAGCAGTTCGCGGCGAATCGTCTCGCCCGCACCGCCCTCAAACAGCACATTGTCGGGCACTACGATGGCCGCTCGCCCGTGAATCTTCAGGCACGATTTCACATGCTGGAGGAAGTTGAGCTGCTTGTTGCTCGTGGTCGCCCAGAAGTCGTCGCGGACATAGGTCAGCGCTTCTTTGCTCTCGTCGCCCTCTTCGTTGATCACCGTGATGCTCGACTTCTTTCCGAACGGCGGATTGGTCAGCACCATGTCGTAGGCGACCGATGGCTTCTCCGCTAGACTGTCCACGCCGCCATTGATCGGACAGTCGTCGCCGCCGATGCCGTGCAGGTAGAGGTTCATCACGCAGAGCCGAGCTACGCTGTCCACCAGTTCGTTGCCTGAGAGCGCCTTCAGCTTCAGGTGCTTCTTCTGGTCACGGTCGAGTTCATAGTGCTGGCTGACGTAATCGTGCGCGATCAGCAGGAACCCTCCGGTACCGCAAGCCGGGTCGTGGATGGTCTGCCCCGGCGCCGGCCGCATCACATCCACAATGGCCCGGATCAGCGGACGCGGCGTAAAGTACTGTCCCGCGCCGCCCTTCACGTCGGCGGCGTTTTTCTCCAGCAGACCCTCGTAGGCGTCTCCCTTCACGTCGGCATCGAGCGAGGTCCACTGTTCTTTGTCAATCAGGTCGGCGATCAGGCGGCGCAGCTTGGCCGGGTCCTGAATCTTGTTCTGCGCCTTGCGGAAGATCACGCCCAGCATGCCGCGCTCTTTGGCCAGCGTCTCCAGGATGTGCCGGTAGTGGATTTCGAGCGCATCGCCTTCCACATCCAGCAGGCTGGGCCAGTCGTAGCCCTTGGGGATGGTCGAGGGCTTGTTGAACGGCGGGCGCGTCTGCTCATCGGCCATCTTGAGGAAGAGCAGGAACGTAAGCTGCTCGACGTAGTCTCCATACGAGAGCCCGTCGTCGCGCAGGACGTTGCAGTAGTTCCAGAGTTTTTGGACGATGCCGTTGGAGGTCATGGACTGTTCCGGGAAGGGCACGACTTCAGTCGTGCCGTTAAGCCGCTGCAAACGTGCCCACGCTTTAGCGCCTGAGGTAAGCTTTCGGCTCTCTTCGACTCAATCCGCATAGACGAGTGTCCGGGTGGACTCGACAGCCTGGCGGAAATAGGGGTTTTGGATGGCGGATGCGACTACCAGATCCACCGGACGCTGAAACAACGCCTGCAAATCCTCCAGCAAACCGAAGTAGGCGTCCGCATATTGATCGAGGCCGAGTTCCTGAAACGTCACCAGGAAGTCAAGATCGCTGCGCGCAGGATCGAAGTCCGGCCGCGTAGCGGACCCAAACAGCTCGATGCGCTGCACACCACGCCGCCGGCATAGCCGTTCCAGTTCCTTGCGATTCTCTTCAATCAAGCGGTTCACGTCTTTTCTCCTGCGCCAATCTTAGCCGGTTTGGGCATCAAAAGCTCTCCTGCCCGAAAACGCCACTTTCAACGTGCCATCATCCTGGCCAAGCACCGGAGTGATGCAAACCAGAGGCTTTTGCCCGATGGAAAGTTTGGTCTGGGCGGGCAGTTGCTCTTCCATCTTCACGAATACGTCCTCGAACATACTGTGAGGCCCCACCGTAGCCTCAATTGCGGACTTGAGCGCCACCGGCATCTTCCGGCTTCCTTCGATTTCAATCACGGTTGTGTGGAACCGCTCTGGAACCGGAAACGGCGTAGCGATGAGATAGTCAACCAGGGCATAGCTCTGCAACAACGCCAGCTTTTCCTTGTCGCTCCCAAACCCCACGTATGCTCGTGCGCGCAACGAGTAGATTATCCCCGCTTCGTCATGAACGTACCAGAGATTCAAGATAATTTCTGGGCTGCGCGAACCGCTCATGGTGTACTCACCGCGTTTTCTTTCTTTTCCCTGCGTCGCAAACTGCTGCGGCGGCTGCCGTTTGCACCTTGTTTCGAAGCCGCCCTCAACGCCCGAATGCGCTCCAGCAGCACCGATGCAGGCTCGTCGTTGGGATCTTGCGGCACCAGCTTGCCCTCGAAGGCGTGCTTCAGGATGGACTGGCGCAGCCGCTCGGTGCGCCGGGATGCAGTGCCGAATTCCTCGCTCAGCTTCAAATCGACCGAGAGCTGCTGTCTGATGGCGGCTAGGATTTGTGCTTGCTCGGCGACCGGCGGCAACGGCACTGCGGTTCGCTTAACATCCTGCTGGTTGATGCTGGCCTGATTGACGGCCCATTTTGCATTCGCGGTCAGTCTCGCCTTGCCGTCAAAAGTCTGCAGGATGGTCGTCACCCACTCAGGGTCAATCAGATCAGAAAGGCGGAAACGCATCATATTTGATTCGAAAACGCACGGGCACAACGCGGCGCTCACGACGGTGCATTTGCCCAGATGACTAGGACTGTTTACACGATTGAGAACGATGTCGCCTTGCGCCAGCGCGTAAAGTGCGTCTTCGTCTGCAGAGGTCTGTAGGCACTTAAGCTCTTCGCGAGACTTGCATGAGTCCACCTGATAATCGTCGATTCGGAGAATTGGTGTTCCTGCACCGTACGCGGCGGCTGCCTTATAAAGGCCATTCTGCGGCCCCACGCAAATGATTTGATCTAGGTTTGTCCAGATCCAGCCGTCGGGAAGATTTGGCAAGGAGCTAGTATCCGGCGGTTCGGGTTCTTTGTACTTCTTCTTCCAGCCGTCATCCTTCGGCGGCTTGCCGACAGCATGCATCTTGGGTAGCTGGTCGGCTTCCCACTTGGTGCGGCGCTCTTTGAGGATGCGAGTGAGGAGTTGCTCGCCGGTCTCGTAGCTGCGGCCCTCCTTGCGGGCAAGTTCGGCCTCGGTGGGGACGAGGCGCCCTTCGCAGGCTGCTTTGAGCACGGCCGCCCGATAGCGCTTCAAGTTAACATGTACTCGCTTGAGCGCAGCCACCGCCGCATCCAACCGCGTGAACTGCTTCTCGATTTCGGCGACGATGCGGGTCTGTTCGCCTTCTGGTGCAAGTGGCAATGGTATCTGCTTCGCCTTCGCGCCTGAGATTTCAAGGAATGTCGTGCCACTCGCCAAAGCCACGGCCAGCGCCTTCGCAGCTTTCAAGTAGTAGTAAACATAGTCAGGGAAGACGCCGGGAGGAAGGACGAAGCTCTTGAATCCCTGATTTGTCGAAATCGGATTCGCTGCGATGGCGACATACCCAATCGGCGCCCTGGAACTAAAGAGGACTGTGCCTTTGGGCATCAACCGGGCACCAGAACTGGCCAGACCATGTAGCGTTATGTTTCTTGCGCCACGTTCGATCACTTTCTTTGTGTAGCCTGAGAGATCGGCTGGCGTAACCCAGGGCACTTCTCCGTTGGCGAAGTTTTCGGGTTCACCAGTTCGGGGAGTGCCGCCCCCCACTACATCTGCTACGTCGCCAGTGCTTGTCCAAGCCCAAGAAGGCGGAATATCCCATGGATTTGCGGGTTCGCCATTGTTGCCACTCACTGCACCAGCACCTCATTCAATTCCTTCAAGATCGGCTCCAGATCCTTTCCGAATACTTGGTAAGCCTTGCCCAGCCCGCCGCGCTGCACGAAAGGTTCGTACTCGAAGTCGTCGGATTCAATCGTCAGGCTGGCGGCGACGTGGTCGCGGATGGCTTCGAGCCACTGCCGCTGTTCGGCGGTGAACTTGCGCCCATGCGATTCCTGCTGCGCCATCCACTGGGCGAAGTTCTTGTGGACATCATCGCGGAACGGATGCAGGTCGCTCTGCTCGTGCATGGCAAAGCGCACCAACGAAACCAGGTCGGCAAGCACGCGCTGCCCCGACCCTCGTACCTTGGAGCGGTCGAGCGCCTGGTAAGCCTGCCAGAGGCGGTCGGCGGTCCAGGCGCGCGGCGGGCGCTCGATGGCTTTGGCCAACTCGTCAATCTGCTTGAGCGTGAGCCGCTGCCGGTAAGGGCGGCTGTAGAGAATCTGCAGCGCGGTGATCTCGTTCTTGTTCTCCCGGATGAACTGCTCGAACGACTGCACGATGCTCTGGGCTTTCTGCTTGGCTGCCGGATCGTGCCCCGCGGAGAGAAGCTGATCTTTGCTAACCGTATCAATCGTCTGCTCGTAAGAACGGCGGATTTCAACGAGCCGGTTGCGCAGGTTGGGATTGGCGGCGATGGGCTGAGCCGCTTCCTGAATAAGCTTGGTGGCGGCCTGCTTGATCTGCTCTGGCGACGGCTCCTCTGCGCTGGTCGCTTTCTTAGCCGCTTCAAGCTGGGCGTCAGGATCGAGCGCTGCCAGGATGCGGCTGGTGATCTGAGCCAAAGGCTGGCCGGCGGTTTCGGTGATCTGCTTGCGGTCGTCGTCGCTCAGTTCGCGGTCCAGGCGGGCCAGACGGGAAGCAAGAGAGCTGAGTACGTCCGGCTCCCGATTGCCGAAAGAGACGGCTTCGAGCAGCTTCTCGAACGACACGGTGCGCTGGCGTTCCAAGGGTCGAGTATCCGACATCTCTTCTTCGGACAGGCCGACTGCATCGACGATGATGAAGTGGGTCTTGAACTTGGCATCTGGCGTCACGGCTTGCAACTCGTCTGACTCAATCACCCGCGTGCCGCGACCCTTCATCTGCTCAAAGAAATTCCGGCTGCGCACGGAACGCATGAAGAAGACGATTTCCAGAGGCTTGATGTCGGTTCCAGTAGCGATCATGTCGACGGTGACGGCGATGCGTGGATTGTAGCTGTTGCGGAACGAAGAAAGCAGGTGCTCCGGCTTGGCGCCGGTATTGACCCACGTTACTTCCTCCGTCTCGCTGCCATCTTCTGCTTTCTTCTTATTGACTACGCGCGCCGTGCCCGTCCGATATGTGATCTTCTGGGCGAAGTCGTTCCCTTTGCCGAACTCCTCACGCACGATCTGCACGATGTCGTCGGCGTGGCTGTCGTCCTTAGCAAAGATCAGGGTCTTGGGCACCTCGGTACGGCCCGGAAAGATTTCGGTAAACAGACGGTCTCGGAATGTCTGAATGATCGTTCGGATCTGATCCTTGGCTACGACGCTGCGGTCGAGTTCATTCGCTGCGTACTTGAAATCGTCGTCAAGTTGCTCCCACCGCACCTTGCGCGTGAGCTTGTCGCGCTTATCCAAGTAGAAGCCGGCGTTGACCGTAGATCCATGCTCGCTGATGTAAGTGCGAATGCGATAGACCTCAAAGCCGACGTTCACACTGTCAGCGACGGCCTGCTCGTGGCTGTACTCCATGACCAGGTTCTGATTGAAAAAGCCAAGAGTCTGCTTTGACGGCGTCGCGGTCAGACCGATGATGAAGGAATCGAAATACTCAAGCACCTGGCGCCACAGGTTGTAAATCGATCGGTGGCACTCGTCGGTAACGATGAAATCGAAGGTCTCAATGGGAAGGCTAGGGTTGTAGCTGACCGGGACGGGCTCGTTTTGCAGGAGCGAGGTTTCGAAGCCGGACTGTTCCTCCAGCTCCGGATCGATCTCTTTTCCCTGCAACATGGCGTAAAGCCGCTGGATGGTGGTGATGCAGACCTTGCTGACATCATCCAGCTTGTTCGATTGCATGCGCTGGACGTTGTACAGCTCGGTGAAGAGTCGATTCTCCTCCGGCGTGCGGAATTTCTGGAACTCGGCCAGGGTCTGGCGTCCGAGATTACTGCGGTCTACGAGGAACAAGATCCGCTTTGCACCGGCGTGCTTGATCAACCGGTAAATAAAGTTACAGGCAGTGAATGTCTTGCCGCCGCCGCTGGCCATCTGGATGAGGGCACGGGGGCGCTCCCCGGCAAGAGACTTTTCAAGGTTGCGAATAGCCGTGATCTGCGCCGGCCGGAGGCCCTCGGTCATGAGTTCCGGCAGACTGCGCAGTTTGGCCCGAAGTGTTGAGCCGGGGTGTTGAAGCTCTTGCGTGAGCCATTGGTCGAGGGTCTCGGGACGATGAAAACTGAAAACGCGGCGGCTACGGGCATCAGGCTCCAGGAGATTGGTGAAGCGAGTCTCTACACCTGTGCTCTGGTATTGGAAAGGGAGCGGTCGGCGGGGTGTGGTGAGATTGTCCGGCACGCCTTCGCTGTACTTAGTGGTCTGCAGTTCGACGCCCGTGAGGGTGTCGCCCTCTTTCTTGGCCTCGACAACGCCGATGGGCGCTCCGTCAACGAAAAGAAGAAAATCGGCCTCGCCATGACCGGACTTGAGAGGGAACTCCCGCACGGCCACACCCCGTCCCGCAGACAAGTTGGTTGAACGCTTGTCCTGAACAATCCAGCCAGCGCTGGTCAGCAGCTTGTCGATGTTCTCCCGCGCCCGATCTTCGGGGGTGATAGGCATACGAAGGGCAAATTATATAGGTTTTTGTCAGTCTTCTCGCCTGTTCCGGAGGGACGAAGGGATGACGAGCGCGGTCCCAGCCACTGGGAATCTGGCGAGCATTTTGACCTACTAGGTGCCACAAACTCCCTTTCAGCAAGAAAGATCCTAGTGATTGTCCTTCGTCCGCGTTTGCGTCCTGCGCACGCAACCGTGGGTAGGTGTGACGCTTTACCGTTGACTGGTAGAAGCCAACAGATTCACGGCGAGTCATTTGCTTGCTAGACTTGATGATTTCACCCCGGGGCCGACGATTCGTGAGCGGCCAGTCGCTCTTGCTCCGATTAGAGGTTGAGCTTTTCTTTAGATTGTGCTCCGAATACCTACTTCCATGATATCCAATCGGCTACAGAGGACTTGAAGGTGGATAACGCTGCGTTAACGCCTGAAAAAGCAAAGGCGGCATTGGCGACGAACGTCCGAAATTGGAGGATTGCCTGATCGCGCGTAGCGGGCACCCAAAATTCCTTCTGTGCTGCACGGCGTTCGAATTCCTGTACCCAGAGCACCGCCACTTCACTGGCAAACAGGGGCAACTTGATTCTGCGGTTGACCATTAGGGTACGGGCGAGAGGTTTGTGCTTCCCGAGGGAATCCAACTGTGGTCTGATTTGGACAATCAGTTCCAGCTACCCTGGATCTATCGGCCCATGTTCGAGTTCACCAGCGGCTCTATGAAATGCCGGTCACGGCGCGTACCAGAGTGTCTCCACCTGGTTTTGTTGGCTGTGCTGGTGGGGATGTGCACACGCGCGATGGGTCAGCCCGGGCTGACGATTACCAACCTTAATCCATCTTCCGTTACGGCGGGAGGCGCCAGCTTCACGCTGACCGTGACCGGGAGCGGGTTTATTCCGACTTCCATGGTGCAAGTGAATGGCAGCGCGCGCACCACGACTTACCAGAGTTCGCTGCAAGTCAAGGCGATTATTTTCGCGTCAGATATTGCGGTACCGGGAACTCCACTAATAACAGTATTCAATCCGGGGGTGGGTGGCGGGCTGACCTCCAACGCCGTGCCTCTGACGGTGACGGCCGCGCCTTCGCCCAGCCTCATCAGCGTTTCGCCCGGGTTCACGGGGCAGGGTGCCGACCATCTGCGCATGACGCTGGTGGGGGCGAATTTCCGGCCAGGAGCGACGGTGGTGATTTCGCCGCCGCTGGCTGCCGTGAGCAACTCGAACGGACATACGCGCGCCAGCGATGTGTCGGTGCTCAGTGTGGTGGTGGTGAATTCGGGTTTGATGACTGCTCTGATCAGCGTTGGGCCGAGAGCGACATTGGGACTGCGCGCGGTGGACGTGTTGAATCTGGATGGGACGAGCACGGCGGGTGGAATTACGAATGGAGCGGGCGGAACGTCGCAGCCGGTGCAGGTGGAAGCGTCGGACTCGTTGGGAGCACCGCTTTCTGTTTTGAATATGGCATTGACGCATCCGCGGGATGGGACGGTCGTGGGGCAAGGCCAGGAACTGAATGCGGAAGCGGTTCTGGCGGGGACCGGCACTGGGACTGTGATGGGGCAGTGGGTGTGGGATGGAAATGTGGTGGAGCAGTTTTCGGCGGCGATTGTGGGCGGGCAGAGTACGGCGATTCAGACTCGGCAGTCGCTGCCGACTTTCTATCTGGGCGTGCACACTCTGCAGTTGCGGATGGTCGAGCCCAATCAGGTGGCGAGCCGTCCCATCGTGGTAGTGGTGACTCCGGCGGGGTGGCAACTCGAGCAATTAATTCAGCCTGCGTACGGGGCAGCGTTTACGTCGGACAAGCCGCCGCAGCTGTTGTGGGCTCCGGTCCCGGGGGCGGCGAAGTATCAGGTGGGATTCTCGAGCCAGCCGTATCTCTCGACGATCCGGCAGTGGTTCGATGTGGTGGACAATCGCTGGGAAGTTCCGACGCGGATCTGGCGAAGCCTGCCCGAGGGAGATCTTTATTGGACGGTGCGGGCGGTTGAGTCGTCGGGAGAAGCGCGGAAGCCTTTGCCGATGCGAGGGGTGTACAGGACGCCGGAGGGCGGGTTGGCTCCGGTACGTCCGGTGCCGGCGCGCACGCCTGCAGGTCATACGCTATTGGAGTGGAAGCCGGCGCAGAAGAATGGCTACTACTTCGTGACCATCAGCAGCGACTTCGCGGGCACACAAGTGATTCGGCAATATCTGACTGCTAGTCCAACTCTGGATTTGCGAGTGGCTGACCGGAAACTGACTCCGGGGACGACTTACTACTGGCAGGTGGATGCGATCGGGACGAACGGCCAGCTGCTGATGTCAGGGCCGGTGCAGAGTTTTGTGGCGGAGGCGGTACCGCAGTCGAGCTTGAATGGCGACAGGAGGCTGGTGCAGTTGGCATCTCTGGGAGTTCCTCAGGCGCTGCCGGTTCCGCCCGATCTCGCTGCACTGATCTCCAGCAAAACACCCACACCCAACAGCAGCACCAACCAGTTGCAGCCGACGATTTCGGTGAGCTTTCAGGCGGCGATCAATCCGACGGACTTGAGCCTGATGGTCGACGATGTGGACATTACTACACTGGCGCAGGTAACGGAGGTCAAAGTTGCGTTTACGCCACCGCTGGCGCTGGCGGGCGGCGATCACAATGTGAATCTGACCGTGGGGAGCGAGGCGGCCACGTGGAAGTTTACCGTAGTGGCTCCGGTGGTGGCTGCGGCGGCAGCGGCGCCGGGTGCGCCGGCTGCCGGTACCCTGCAGCCCGGCACCGACGCGGAACTGCCTCCCGTGATACCGGGGGCTCTGCCTACACCCGCCGCGGTGACAGCGGTGAAGCATCCGGCGGCGCAGGCTCCCGCAAAGCCGACCGCGCCTTCGGAAGAGGGGCAGATCAGTTCGACTACGCAGTGGGCTTCGGGATCGAATCCTCCGGACTCCAACGTATTTTCGGTTGCAGAACGCATGACCTACAACGACGGGCCGTGGCACATGGAGATGAACGGCAGCGGGCTGCTGAATTCAATTTTGAATCCAGAAGTGGCACGCACCAGCCAGGGCCGGGTGAACGACTACGTCTTTCAGCTGGGATACAAGAGCGGGAACTGGGCTGCGAACCTGCGATTCGGCATTGTCACTCCGGTTTTGTACACGGATGCGCAGTTTGTAACTGCGGCGACGCCGCGACAGGGCGCCGAGATTACATTGAAGACGCTGGCGGGCACGTTCGGTTATTTTGCCAACACGAGCGACGAAGCGCTGGGCGGCGGCGCGGGAATTAATTTTCATCAGCAGATGATGGGAGCGAGCTATCAGGCGCCGTTGCCGAAGTGGGCGGTGTTCAGACTGATGTGGTTGAGCGCGCAGGATACGGGCGCGCCGACCAGTGTTTCGTTCGATTCGATGGGGAACCCGATCATTCTGCCGAATCCGATTGCGCCGAAGTCGACTGGGGATGTGTATGGGGCGCTGCTGAATATCCACCTGAATCAGAAATGGTTGTGGTCGTCGGAGTACGCCTTCAGCCGGGAGAATCCGGACATCAGCCAATTTTCGAAGAGCGAGTTTGGGCGGGCGTGGCGGACCGGGATCTCGGGGCAGGCGGGGAAAACGAATGTGAATGTGGCCTACCGGGATGTGGGCGAAAATTTCGGGAACCCCGCGAACCCCAGCCTGACGCAGGCCAGCCAGCCTAACCTGCGCGGCGTGGATTCGGCGGTGACGGAGAACACGAAAACCGCCGGCACGTTTGGATTGACCTATTCTTTTCTCGCGAACAATGTGCATCCCACGACCAGCGACGAATTGTTCCTGCACAGTTTTGACGAAACCTGGAGCAAGCCGTTCGGGGTGAAAACCAATCTGGTGCTGGATGCGCGGCAATCGCTGACGCAGACGGGGACAGAGCCAGCGTCACTCGAGGGCCAGCCTCCGGCGCAAACCGGAGCGCAGGATATGCGCGACATTTCCGGAAACATCAACCTAAGCCGGCAGATCGGGACGGTGACGATGTCGGCGGGCGGGACGCGGGACTGGAACCACAACAGTCTTTTTCCTGACGCCAGCACGATTACTTCTTCGCTGACGTTCGGCACGAACCTAGTCACGAAAACTTTCTTCCAGTTGAATGGGCAAGTGAATGCGAACTGGGTTGCGGCCGACGGTCTGACGACGGGGACGACGCGGAACATCACGGTGTACGTGCAACCGGCGTTTAACTGGAAGAAGCCGGCGCTGCAGGTTTCGCCGCTGGTGACGCTGACGAAAGGGCGGACGATTCTCGCGGACGGGACGCTGACCAGTGACACATTGACGGCGCAATATGGCGGAAGAATTTCGTGGACGCTGCCGGGGGCGCTGAAGTTCAGCACGTTTTCGGCGCAGGGGAATTACAACCAGAATCGCGACACGGTTATGAATATGGACCAGAGGACTACGCAGTTGCTGGTGATTTGGACGGCGACCTGGGGACATAAGCATACCTTCTAGAGTGAAATGAAGCACGCACTCATGGGCCTTCGGCGGGCAAGTTCGCGTGTGGTGCCATTGCTGGCGCTGTGCTTCGCTCTGGGCGGAATTGCTCAGGGGCAGTTTGCGCCGCCTTCGCTGATCAACTTCAGTCCTGCGCAAGGCGCGGCTGGGTCTACGGTCACAATCACGTTTACCGGAGTCAACTTTGTTTCGCGCTCGCTGCAATTAATATTCACGCCGTCGCAGGGAATTACGGTGAGCAACCTGCGAGTGGTTTCTCCGGCGCAGATTACGGCGCAGTTACAGATCGATCCCACTGCGCAGCCGGGCAGCCGGCAAGTGATCCTGGTCGACGCCGACCACACCCTGCGGGCGCCTACGCCCTTCACGATTACGGCAGCGACGCAGAATTGCGCTCCGGGGATGCCCAACTGCGGTCCGGCGCCCATGCCCGCGCTGCGGGAATTTTCTCCGCTGCAGGGAACGCAGGGGACGACTGTGGCGATGACGCTGACGGGAGTGAATTTTTCCGCGCCCGCCTCGCTGCAGTTCACACCGAACAGTGGGCTCACGGTGCAATCGACGACCGTGACGAATGCGAACCAGATTCAGGCGCAGGTGGTCGTTGCTCCGAACGCCTCGCTGGGAGCGCGAGGAGTGACGCTGACGATAGGAAAGACGCGGCTGGCGGCGTCGAACACATTCACTGTGGTCTCCGGTGCAAGCCTGGCGCACATCGCGCCGATGCAGATTCTTCGCGTGGTTCCAAACCAGATCACCGCGGGAAACCAGAACGTTGACCTCACGCTGCAAGGCACGAATTTTGTTCCGGGGACGCAGGTGACGTTCACGGTGGGCGCCGGCGTGCCGGCGAACGTTTTTGCCAACGGGCCGGCGCGCTACGTGAACAGCACGGAGATTCATGTTTTGGTGAACGCGCTGTCAGCTGCGCTTCCCGGCGGACGCGACATTAATTTGCAAGTGACGAACCAGCCGGCGGTCGTGGGCAAAGGCATGTTGAACGTGCTGGCCTCGAAACAATCCGGGCCGCCCACCGCGCTGAAGATTCCGCCCATCACGCTGCAGAGTTTTCCTCTAGGCATCATCCATCTGGATGGGCCCCTGGGACCGGAATCTTCCAGCGACCAATCTGTTACTTACTCTGTCCCGCTGCTCAATGACGATTCCGTTTTCCAATGGCATGAGCAGAATCCCGGACTTGCCGACTACTACGAGTTGCGCATCTACTCCTCGGATGGAAAGACGCTGGTGGCGACGCAGCAGATCACCGGCCACCGCATGCCTGCCCTCGGTGGATGGATCACGGTGGTGCCGACGTATTACCGTCCCGACCCAACTTTCTTAAAAGAGGTGTTGGATCCAGTGCAGCGAAAGATGTTCCCCGGCCTGGTTGGGATGATGGGGCCTCCGGCGCTCGGAAGTAAGACGCCTATTGTCGCCGTCGCACAGTCGCCGGGCACGACCATGCCGACGTTTCCCCCGGACCAGTTGAGCGCGCTGTTGAGCCAGGGACAGTTGCAGTGGGAAGTCGCGGGCTTTCATACCTATAACAAGAATGGAGTGACGCCGCAGGCGAATCCGCTGGCCAGCAAGAGCGGCGCGCAGAACGCGACTCCGCAGCTGAACCTGAATGCGCAAAATAGCGCTGCACAGAATGCGGCCAGCCAGAACTCAGGCGGGACGGTGGATATTGAAGTCGAGATCTCGGACCGCTGGCCGCTGCTGGCTCCGAAGCCTCCGACGGGGATGCAGTGCGGCGGCACCGGCTTCGGCACGGGGCTGCAAGCGCAAAACATTGCGGACAAGACGACTTATGACGCGAACGGAAAACCTAACGGAACCGATCCCAACGATTACATTGGTGATTCGTTTGCGCTGGGGGGCACCATCGATCTCTCGCAATCGCCGTATGAGATCAAGTTCACGCCGCTGACGGCGAATCCGCCGAACTGCGGCCAACAATGTCTGGTCAAGTATGTGGCACAGGTGCAGTTCGACAATGTTTTCGTGGACTGGGGCGATGGGACCGTGGAGCGTTTGACGGCGCCACCGGCCGTGCCCGCTGCGGGGCCGTATTCCGTGGGCAATTGGACGCCGCAGATACCGCTGGTGCTGCCTTCGAACAAAAGCAGTCCGCTGCAGCACGTCTACCAGACGCCGAACAGTTACACGGTGCGCGTGTTCGTGCTTTCCGAAGGAGATTTGCAGCATGTGAGTATCGGGTCGGTCTCAGCCAGCGTGGATGGCCCGACGACCCCGTTTATGCAGACGGCGTTGCTGACGAAGTTGACGTCGCAAGGGGGCGGCGGGGTAAGAAACGGCCTCACACTGTCGGGCGTGCAATCTGGATTTCAGCAGATTCTGCTGGGAGGCAAGGGAGGCGGCGGCGCGGCCGTGCAGGCCGCGGCTCCGCAAGGGCCGTCGCCCAGCTCGGTGGCGAGCGACGCTTACATGATCTATTGCCACACCTTTAATATTACGGTTCCGGAAGACCTGGCGGCGCACGGCCCGCTGCACCTGATGTCGATTGCCAATCCGGACTTTGGGGCATACGACATCGGCAAGCCGCTGAAGGCCAGCGGCATGCTGGGGAAAGGGATTTCCCTCGGAGAACAAAGCGAGCAGGGCGCGGCAGCTGGGAAGGTCGAGAAGATTGCGCCACAGGTCGGCGCGAACAATCCTGGGGCGAACAATGCTAATCCGAAAGAGCCGGGCAAAGTTGTTTTGGTCCCGATCAAGCCGGAGCTTACGCCGGTTGCGGTCTGCAGCACCTGCGACGATGGCATGGACGCCACGTCCTACCTGAATTACTACGGGACCGGACAAGCGCTGGTGACCTGGATGGTGGACGGGGCGCAGTCGCAGCAGGTGATGTCCATCCCACCTTCCACGTCGCGCACGAACCTGAAGCGGCAGGGGTTCGAAACGATACAGTTCCCGGGCGGCCTCGTCATGCAGATTCCGGTGCCCGAGCCTCCCATCATTATTTCGCAGAGTGCTCCCATCTACTCGCCGCCGTTGCAGGTGCAACCGGTGGGTGATCACGCGGTGATGGTGCAGGCCGACGTGCTGCCGCAGCCGACAGCGCCCAATCTTGGGATTGCGGTGAGCCGGGCGCTGGGGTCGCTGATGCCGGCGGGATTCGGGACCACGACTGGAGGGGGCGGAGGCGGCGGTGGCAGTCAACAGAAAGCGGCTGCGCCAAGTGTCTCGGAAGCGCAAGCGCTGTTGAATACCTTGGCGCCGCCGGCGGGCAGCAATCTGCCGCCGCTTAAGGTGGGAGTGCTTTCGCCATCGAAACAAAGCTCCTCCGGGCTGGGCGCGGTGCAATATGTGAATGGCGCGCTGCAGCAAGTGGTTGCGCAAGCGACCAGCAACATTCCCGACCAGCACGTGGCCTCCGGTCCGCGGGTGTATGAGGTGGTGGCATCCGATCCCAAGAAGCCCTGCAAGTTTTTGTTTCCCGTCAAGAGCGGCGGAGCCTTTGAGATCAGTGGGCTGCAGAACGGCGTGACGCAGCAGGGGACAACTTACAACGGCACCGGCAAATTGATCATTCACATGGCGAATGCCGGCAGCCTCAGCTACGACGAGTATCCGCCGATCGCGGTGAAGATCAACAACTGGGTCGTGCCCGATGGCCTGCATGTTCAGACTGGAAGCATCCAGGTTTCTCCCAACATGACGCTGGCGCTGAGCTTGCCGGCATTGCAGGGGACCATTGCGACCCTTTCGGGGCAGGCGGGCGGAGAACTCGATGCAACTCTGAACCTCACACTCAGCGATGACACGTTGCGTCTTCCGGGTGAAAAGCCGGTTACATGGAACGGAGTGACGGCAGAACTACATGCCAACGGCGACTGGATGAAAGACGGCCTCACCCTGCCCTCCACATTGATTGGCTGGAGCGCGTTCACCATGCAATCCAACAGTGTGCGGCTGGATTTGAGTCATCATGACGGGGACGCTGCGGGACCGCTTTGCGGAAGTCTGACCGGCGGAGATTGGGTGGGTGTGCGCTTCCCGACTCTGGCGATCACGCCTTACACCATGGATCTGGTCTCGAGTTCGTCAATGCAAGCCATCGTTAACGATTGGGGCGTCGTGGGCAGCACGGGTAGTGCTCACTCGGGCAGCGGCCTGTGCGGTCATCTCTTAGCCGGACCCTTCGACGCGACCGTGGGCAGCGGTTCGGTTCACATCACTACGATCGATGCCACCGCCTTCAACGGAACCTTCAACGCGGCGTACAACGGCATGGACATCTACGTGCCGTGGCTCGACGTGCACTTGAAGGGAAATGCGACTCTGCAATCTGGCGGGGGCAAGCAGGCGAGCATTAATTTTCCGTTCAGCGTTCCGCCGGTTTCCAAGACGTATGGAAACTTTTCGTTCACCGCGAACAACCTGACCTTCATGGAGGAGCAGGGCATTGGATGGTCGGTGCAGGCGAACAAGCTGCACATAGTTTTCTCGGCAGAGAACAAGCAGTTTGCCGCCTTCGATCAGGTCTTCTACTTCGGGATGGACGGACGGGGCTACTTCGCGCAGGCCAATACATCGGCGGACATCCCGCTCGGGGGGAGTTCGCAACTGGGGCAAACGCCGGTGGATCTGGTCTCGGTTCATCTGACGGCGCCACTGCAGGGCACGCAGGTGCTGGGCGCGCTATTCAATACGAATGTTCATCTGTCCGAGGTGATGGCGGCGGCGCAGGTGCAGGTGAACTATCAGGTGAACGCCTCGGGCGCCAGCTATACGACGGTGGGGCCGACCAACGCCCCGTTCGTCATCGACGTGCCGTATCCTTCGGGGCAGCCGAGTTCGGACGCCAAGGTGCATCCGGTTTATTCCGGCACCAGTGGCAGCGAGTATTCGGGAACGGTGGATCTTTCGGAGTTGGGTGGGCCGCCAATTACCGGAGAATTTCGTTTGGGCTATCAGGGCGGGCACGATTACTGGCTGACGCGCGTGAGCTACCCGCTGGGGCCGACAGGAGTGGTCTTGATTCCGGTGCCGCCGGTGATGAATCTTTTCCGGGTGCAGGGCGGGCTGGGACACAACTTCCCGATCACCGCCTTCGAGGACACGGGTTCGCTCAGCGCCGCGAATCCGGTCATGGATGGGTCGTTCCTGTTTATGGCGGGACTGCGCGTGGGCATGCCCGACCAGTTCACTTACACGCTGGATGGCGACCTGGTGATCAAGTCTAGCGGACAGGATGCGGGCGCGCGCCTGGATTTCCACGCCTGGCTGCTAAAGCCGCCGGACAACACTAATGGCGACTTCCAGGGATATTTCCAGTATGCCGGCAACAATTTTGATGGACGGGTGTGGGGACATCTGAACTTCATGGGCGGGCTGGCGTCGGTGGACATGGGCAACGGGCCGAATAACGCCGCGATCGATATTCACTTTGGTCCGAGCGGGCCGTGGCACATTGACGCCGGGAAACAACAGGGGCCGCGCATCGACGGGCATCTGCTGCTCGCGGATGCGAACATGTATGTCATGCTTTCGGACGCCGGACTGTCGATCGGCGGCGGCGAGGGCATCACGCTGAATGTGGGCGATAATTCGGTCGCCTCGGCCTACATCAACGGCAATGTGGACATGGGCTTGACGGTCACGCCGCAGCCGCACATTTCCGGTGATTTCTCGGCCAACGTTTCCGCGGGCGTTTGTGTGGACAATGTTTGCGTGTCGGCGGGAGTCTCCGCACAAATTCACGCCGAGGCTTTGCCTCTGGAGATGGATGCGAGCGCAAGTATCGGGCTACCGTGGCCGCTGGGGTCGATTTCGTTCTCGGTGCATTTGTAAGAAATACTCTCGGCAGGAAAATGACAAGGCATAGAAAAATCGGGCTGCTCATCTCGACGGCGCTCTTGCTTGTCGCGGCTCGCGTGAGTCTCGCGCAGGAGGCGCCGGGAGCGCTGTTTGCTGCGTCGGATGGCAAGGGACACGTTTCGTTGCTTTGGTTTCCGCCGGCTTCCAAGTGGCCGGCGGGAGGATGGAAGCTGTCGGATTCCACGGGACAAGTATTGGCGCCGCAGATTGGCATGGGCGATGCCGCCGCGCTGCAGACGCTGTCGGTGGAGGACGCGGATGCGATCCGCAAACTGCCGGCTGTGCTGGCGACGCCGGATACCACAGTGAAGCGCAAGCAGTTGATCAACATTATTGGTCTGCGGGCATTCAGCGAGCCGGGATATGCGCGCGCGCTGGGGCTTTCGTGGACTTTGGAGAATGTTGCCACGGGCAGCCGCACGTATAAAGTCGAGGGGCTTGACGGCGCTGGAAAATTAACCGGAGTGCAGCTTACAAGCCCTGCGGTCGATTCTTCTCAGGCGACACCACTGTCGCCCGCGCCGGGCGGGGTGCAGGCCAAAGTTGACGAACATGGAGTCTCGTTGTTCTGGGAGGCGCCAGTGGAGAATCGTCAACTGCCGGTCATCGCTTATGCGGTTGAGCGCGATGGCGGAGGGCAGTCGGGCGCTGCCGTCACTGCTAAGCCGGTGATCCCGGGAATGAAATGGGATGCGAAGATTCCGCTGGTGCTCGACCGGAATTCGCCGCCGAATGAAATGCTGACCTACCGCGTGTTCAGCGTGGATGCGTTTGGGCGACGCAGCCCGGGAACTTCGATTCGGATTTTCTATCCCGACTTTCGCGCGCTGGAACCGCCTGACCCGGTGACGGCGACGGCTGGCGCTGGAAAAATTACGGTGAACTGGTCCGCCCGGCAGAAGCCTAATCTAGCGGGATACGTTGTCGAGCGCGGATTTTTGTATGCCGGGCCTTACGAAGCTCTGGCGGCGCAGGCGCTGCCGCCAACGACTGCGCAATATGAAGATGCGACGGTGCGCGGCGGAACGGCTTACTACTACCGGGTGCGCGCGGTGAATTCGCGTGGGGACTTGGGAAATCCCTCGAGCGCGGTTATGGCCCAGCCACAGAATTCAGGGGCACCGCCGAAGGTGGATGGACTCGCGGCCGACACTGGACAGACGCGAGTCCGGCTTACGTGGAAGCCGGTGGAGGTTCCGGTGTCGGGATACTTTGTCGAGCGGCGCGCGCTGACTGGATCTGCGGGGGTCGAGAACTGGGTGCGTCTTAATCCGCGGGTCAAGCCCGAGCCGCTGTATGACGATTATCTTGGCCTGAGTTCCGACGTGAAGATGGAATACCGTGTGCTGGCTGTGGGCTTCGACAACGCGGAGGGCCCGGTGAGCGCGTCGGTGCAAGTTGTGCTCGCGGATCGATCGCTGCCGGATGCGCCGTCGATCATGGGATCGAGCGGCGCGGACGGCAAGGCTGTGCTCAACTTTGTGCCTGCAGATCAGAAGGCGGCGCAGTTTCTGGTACTGCGCTCGGGGCGCGAGGGCGATCTGGGAGTGGTGATTGGCGATCCGCTGCCCGGCGACGCGCGGCAGTTCACCGATCTTTATGTGAGTCCCGGGGAAAAATATTGGTACCGGCTGGTGGCGGTGGATAAGAACGGAAATCGCAGCGATCCCACGCGGCCGGTGGCGATTCGGGTGGGGTCTCCGCAGATTCCCGCGCCAGCGGCTCCAACCGCACAGTTCGCGGGCACGCCGTATCCTCATGTGGTCTTGCAGTTCGCGCAGCCGCCCGCAGGTCTGGGCGTGATTGTGGAGCGGCAGGCCGGCGGTGACTCGCTGCAGAGTGGCTGGCTTCGCATTGCCGGTCCCATGACCGTGCAGACGGCGACGGACAGCAGCGTGCCTTCGGGGAGCGTGGGCTATCGGATCTCTTACGTTTCTGCGGACGGGCGGGTTGGACCGGCGAGTGCAGCGGTGACGGTTTCGAATCCTGCTAAGTAATCCGCTACGTCGAATTGATAAGGAAGCCAGCCAAACGCTCCGATTACGGCGTCGCAAATGTTCTCAGCAGGACAGTTAACACAGTGCTGTTCTGTTATTGGAACAGAATGTCTTTTCTTTGTCGCTGCTGGCTAACCGTGATATTTAGCAAAAGTCACTTACGAGTCATTGGCGACGCCGCTGTACCAGGGGTGCCGACCCCTTCTCAGAGATCCCCGAGCTTCCGGCTCCCAGTCGGGTCGTCGCCAAACAGAGTCCGAACTGAGAATCACAAGGTTCAGCTAAGGGGGTCCATGCGAAGCAATCTAGCGCTCGGTTTACTTGGGCTGTTTCTGGCTGCTTCCGTATCCGCCAGGGCAGATTCCATTAAGCTGGCTAGCTCCAACCAAAAGATTACATTCACGGGCTTAGGTGCTGGCGATCCAACCCAGTTGCTGGTCTCTCTGGGAAACTGTGGCGCACCCGCCACCCCAAATGCCTGATTCACACCCAAACCCGCAAGCATGACGGGGCCATCCAAGCACTTATGTTCCAGTTTCGTAACATCGCGAGAAGGAATGTTCAGGCAGTTCCGTTTAGTGGTATGAAGGTCTCGCGAAGTGCCCCCTTCCAGCGCCGAAGGTCTCGCAACGCACATTCTTGTCCAACGTAAGGAGTTCTATGCGTAGCCCCACACTGGTAATCGCTTGTCTCGCGGTCGCACTTGTTCCAGCCAGCCGCGCTCCGGCCCAGACCGCCGTCTCCACCTTCGCCAGCAATGCCCAACATACGGCCAACTACAGCGCCGCCGCCCAACAACCGGATGCCAAACGCGAGTCGTCAGCGGCAAGCAAGTTGAGTGGACCGGTCCACAGTCCAATCGGAGTCCTGCGAAATCCGCAGGTGAGCTCTGCCATTCACTTTGACGTTTCCCCGCCGCTCCGCGAAATGGCGGCCGAGGTTTCGCCTGAGTCGGGCGAGGAGGAGCTGGAAACACCGGTGCTGCACCCCAAGTTGCGGCTTCTGCAGGAGGCCGCACGGTCCCGGGCGCCCCGCGAGGACGGCGCACTCCAAACCTATGTCGCTCCCCTCGTCAGCGCCCCCATCGGCTTGAATCTACTCGGGGTCGGGAAGGGCTTCCCCAACTATTCCATTCCCGATGCGCCTACCGACGTGAACCTGGCGGTGGGCGATACGCAAGTGCTGCAGTGGGTGAACGTATCCTATGCAGTATTTAACAAGACGACCGGCGCGTTAATCACTGGGCCCATCAAGGGAAACCAGCTGTGGTCGGGCTTCGGTGGACCCTGCCAATCGTACAACAGCGGCGACATTATCGCGCAGTGGGACAAGCTGGCTCACGTCTGGGTGCTGACGCAGAATGTCTTCACGTCCCCGTACATGACTTGCGTTGCGGTCTCGACTACTTCCGATGCGACAGGCACCTATTACCGTTTCGCCTTCCCGCAATCCGCCGGCTTTCCCGACTACCCGAAGTGGGGTGTCTGGCCTGATGCGTACTACCAATCCCAAAACCTCTTCGACTCCACCGGAGAGACTTACTATGGTGCGTACGCCTGCGCCTATGATCGAACCAAAATGCTGGTGGGCGATTCCACCGCCGAACAAATCTGCTTCCAGACCGGCACCCTCGATGACAGCCTGCTGCCCGGCGATCTCGACTCCGCCGGCACTCTTCCGCCCACCGGTCAGCCGGAAGTTTACCTGGGCAGCATTGACGATGGCACCGCTGATGTTTACGAGTACCTCTTCCACGTTGATTTCGTCACTCCCTCGAATTCGACCTTTACCGGCGTGGGAGAAACCATGCCCGTCCCCGGAGTGAGCCCGTTCACCGTGGGGCTTTGCAGTGGTTCTAACCCCTTCGCCTGTGTCCCGCAGGAGGGCACTTCGGTTCTGGTGGATACGATTGGTGATCGGCTGATGTACCGGCTGGCGTACCGCAATTTCGGCGGAGATCACCAATCCTGGCTGGTGAGCCACACCGTCATCGCAGGCAGCTCGATGGGCGAGAGATGGTATGAGTTCCGCGCACCCGAAAACTCCACCAGCCTCTCGGTGTATCAGCAGGGGACCTATGCCCCGGACAACAACTATCGTTGGATGGGATCCATCGCCATGGACCAGTCGGAGGACATCCTTCTTGGCTACAGCATATCGAGCTCGAGCATGTACCCCTCGATCAACTACACCGGTCAAGCGGCGGGCGACCCGTTGGGCACCATGGAAGCCGAGGCTACGATTGTTAGTGGCACGGGCTCACAGACCAGCACGGCCAATCGCTGGGGCGACTACACCAGCGTGGCGCTCGATGAAGCGGACGATTGCACGTTCTGGTACACCAACCAGTACTACATGGCTACCGGTTCGTTTGCCTGGAGCACCCAACTGGCCTCATTCAAATTCCCTAGTTGCGGCAGCACGTCCAACCAAACCACCACCACGGTGACTTCAACTCCCAACCCGTCCTCGTTTGGGCAGTCGGTCACCTTCACCTCGACCACCTCCTCCAGCGCTGGTGTGCCCGTGGGGACGGTCACCTTCATGCAAGGCAACAACATCCTGGCCTCAAATGTAGCGGTGAACGGCTCCGGCCAGGCCGCCTTCAGCACCTCCGCGCTAGCGGTGGATAGCAACATTATCACCGCCAACTTCACCGGCAGTACTGGTTGGACGAACAACAGCGGCAGTGATTCCGCTTCACCCCAGGTCGTGAGCAAAGACGCAACCACCACCGCGGTAAGCTCCTCAGCCAATCCTTCGGTGTACAGCCAGTCAGTCACGTTCACTGCGGTCGTCACCGCCAAGGCTCCCGGCAGCGGCGTGCCCTCGGGCACCGTGACTTTCAAGAATGGTTCCACAACTCTGGGAACTTCCACTCTGGATGGAACCGGCACCGCAACTTTCACCACGTCGACGCTTACGGTAGCCGCGCATTCCATCACCGCTACCTACGGCGGCAGCTCCAGCTTCAGCACCAGCGTGTCATCCACACTGACCCAGACGGTGAACAAGGACTCGACCACCAGTTCGGTCACTTCCTCGCTCAACCCGTCGAACCCCGGCCAGTCGGTCACCTTCACGGCCACGGTCGTGGCCAACGCGCCGGGCACAGCAGTCCCCACCGGCACCGTCACCTTCAAGGACGGAACCACGACGCTGGGCACGGGAACCTTGTCCTCAGGCGTGGCCACCTTCTCGACCTCAACCCTGAGCGTGGGCAACCATTCCATCACCGCCGTATACGGAGCGAGCTCCAGTTTCCTGGGCAGCACTTCACCGGTCCTGGTCCAGACAGTGAACTAAACGAAGAAGCCGCCCCGCGCAGCCAGACTGCTCAGGGCGGCTTCTCGGCATCCAGTTCGATAAATGTCTCGGAAGGCACAACACATTCTTGTCCAAAGAGAGGATTTCTATGCGTAAGCCCACAGTGGTAATCAAGTGTCTCGCAGTTGCACTTGTTCTAACCAGCCGGGCCCCGGCCCAGACCATCGTCTCCACCTTCGCCGAAAATGCCCAGCATACCGCCACCTATAGTGCCGCCGCCCAACAAATGGATGTCATCCACTGGTCCACACCCATCGACCTGACGATTCGGGAGCATACGCCCACTACGGCGCTCCGTTGTTCACACCTGCCAACACCATCTTTGTTCCGGTGAAGACGGCCAGCAATGGCTTCGAGGTCAACGTCTTCAACGCCGCTAACGGCACTGCGCTCTACACCCTGACCACCGATTACATCTTGCCCTCGTATGGCTGGATTCCCGTCTACCAGCCCGCGCTGGCCGTGAATTCGGTCAACACGCGCCTCTACTATCCCGGCGCTGGCGGCACGATCTACTATATCGATAATCCCGACTCCACCAGCCACGGCGCTCCTGTGCAGCAGGTGTTTTACACTACGCTGGCCAACTACCAGGCCAACGCTGCGGCCTTCAACTCGACGGTGTTCGTCAACACTCCGGCCAGGCAACCTTCACCACGTCGACGCTGACGGCGACCTCGCATTCCATCACGGCCACTTACAACGGCAACTCCAGCTTCAGCACCAGCACCTCATCCGCCCTGACCCAGACGGTGAACCAGGACTCGACCACCAGTTCGGTCGAGCCACGGCCAGAAGGTCACTCACGGCCACGGTTGTGGCTAACGCGCCGGACACAGCGGTCCCCACCGGCACGGTCACCTTTATGGACGGCGCCACGACGTTGGCATCGAGGTCCTTAGTCCTCAGGCGCGGCCACCTTCTCGACCTCAAGCCTGAGCACGGGAAGCCATTCCATTACCGCTGTCTATGGAGGCAGTTCCAATTTCCTGGGCAGCACTTCATAAGGTCCTGATCCAGACAGTGAACTAACGAAGATGCCGCCCCGCGCAGCCAGACTGCGCGGGGCGGCTCACAGGTTGCAGGGACGGTCTTGGCTGCATTCCAAGCAGCAGTGTGATTTTTCCGCCGTGCGATAAGCCCTCGGCGGGGCCGATCCTCTCGGAACAATTCAGCGCGATACCTTGCGACCGAAGTGCTAACAAATGTCAACGCGCTTTCGCCGAATCATCGGTTTGTGATCGCATTGCGTTCGCTTCAATCCCCGGCTTGTGATCGCATTGTATTCGCCTAGTGCCCTCCTTGAAACCGGACTGCGGATTTGCCCTCCAGAGAAAAGGGCAGCAATACTCGTCCGCGGGCGGAAGGTGGGACACTTTCTCCAGTCCGGTTTAAGGGAACAATTCGCAAAATTGCGGCCATTTCGAGCGATTTGTCGGGCATTGCGGGGAAGTTTCTCTGCAGTCCAGACTGCGTGGCGGAGGGAAAGGGATTCGAACCCCCGGTACGGTTTTGGCGCGCTAAGCCTCGACTTATCCGTAAGTTGCAGATAGCAAAAGCCTACCAGAGAATTTCATACTAAAATCCGACCTCCTAGCTTTCCAATCAGTCCGGTTTCGATTCGCCGTCCATTCGAACCTAAAAAGGCGAATGCCAAGCGATTCTGTGGCAAAGAGTGGTCACTTTGCCCGGCCACAGGCAGTGTGATCGGGTTTGCATGTGACTGCGTGCCTAGCAGGCAGTCACAAGACCGAAAGTTTCTCCGGTGGAAAGAATGGCTGGAAGCGCGGATTTCTGACAATTTTCCACTTTATGCTCGCGCTTTTCTCGGCCGTTGTGGCTCCACTTCTCACAAGCCGGGACAGGCTCCTAGCGGGCAACTTCAACGGAATTGTCGAGCAAAGTGCGGCAATATCGGACGACGTCAGGTTGAAAGATGCAGCCAAATTCTAAAACCGCAAAGTCAGTATCTGAAAGCGGCTGGGATTGCCGTGTGTCCGCCCGGAGGCTGGGGACGGCGCGCGGCAAAACCGGCTGGCGAGGGACTGGAACTGGACCTTCAGCGGCTTGCGTCTGCCACCCGATGGTTATTCGACTCGGAGCATGGCGCAATCGACCGCTTGGTTCCACGTTGGCTTTTCTTGCGGGTACTGGGCTTTATTTATTTTTCCGCTTTCTTCTCACTTGTCTTTCAGATCCGCGGGCTCATTGGGCCGGAAGGCATTCTGCCGGCAAATGAATACCTGCACGCCGTGGCACAATCATTTGGCTACGGCCCGCGGCATCTGGTTTGCGCCTACTGTGCTTTGGCTTTCAAGCGGCCTGCATATGTTGACTGCACTGTGCTGGGTCGGCATGGGCGCTTCGATACTATTGGCGCTGAATGTGTGGCCGCGGGGAATGCCGGTGATCTGCTTTGCGTGCTTCCTGTCTTTCGTGAGTGCAGCGCAGGATTTTTCAGGTTATCAGTCGGACGGCATGCTCGAAGCGGGCTTTATCGCACTTTTCTTCGCTCCGTCAGGATTCCGTCCTGGCTTTGGCATCGCGTCACCGCCATCGCGCACCAGTCTCTTGCTGCTGCAATGGGAATGGTTTCGCATCTACTTCGAGTCAGGTGTCGCGAAGATTATCGGTGGCGACCCAGAGTGGCGCCACTTTACGGCTATGGACGAGTACTATCAGAACGGTCCGCTGCCCACCTGGATCGGCTGGTATGTGCAGCATCTGCCACACTGGTTTCATGCTTCGAGCGCCTTCGCGACTCTCGCGCTTGAGTTGGGTTTGGTTTGGATGTTATTTCTGCCCCGCCGCTGGCGCATCGTGTGCTTCTTTATCGTGACTGGGAGCTGGGCATTATTCTCACCGCCAACTACACTTTTCTCAACTACCTGGTTCTTACGCTAGGATTTCTTCTGTTGGACGATCGCTTTCTGCTGCGCTTCTTCCCGCAACGAAGGAAGAAATCTATCGTCGCGGACGCGACGCTTAAGCAGAGCGAAATGCAAAGTTCGGGAAGTATCCTTCCTCGGTTCCGGATAGCGAGGCTTTCTGTAATCAGCTTTCTCCTTGGCTGGATTTTTTATGCCACCACGGCTGAGTTGATCTGGATGTTCTCCGCCTTACCGCTGCCAGCCGCACCTTTGGCCGCGCTCGAGCCTTTTCGGATCGCCAATAGATACGGCCTGTTTGGCATCATGACCCGAGGGCGATACGAGATCGAGTTCCAGGGCTCTGAGGATGGAAAAACCTGGGTGGCATATCCGTTCCGTTATAAGCCGCAGGATCTGAGTAGGCCGCCGGGCATCTACGCACCCTATCAGCCACGATTGGATTGGAATCTCTGGTTCGCTTCGCTGGGCTCATGGCAGGATTATCAAATCGTGCCCAGAACCCGAAGTTTGCTTACTCTCCAATGACAAGGATGTACTTCGCCTTTTCAAAAGCAACCCGTTTCCGCATGGGCCGCCGCGTGAGATGCGCACTGTGCTCTGGCAATATTGGTTTACGACGATGTCCGAAAAGCGAGCTACAGGTCTTTGGTGGCACCGTCAATTCTTAGGACTCTATGCGCCGACGATCGCAAGCGATCCAGATGGCACTATTCGTGGCATCGAAGGTCCTACGGTTGGTCCACGCGAGTGAATGCTGGGGCGATCATGGCGACTTCCGTCTTCAGCGTACCCCGCGCAACCTCGACAACGCCGTCTTCGCGGCATGATAGCCGCACATTCCATGCACGCCGCCACCTGGTGGAGTGGACGCGGAGCAAATATAGATATCGCGTGCCGATGTGACGTAGTGGCGCCATGTCGGGCGAAACAGAAACTGACGAATGTCCATCGTCCCGCCTCCGATATCGCCTCCTACGAGGTTAGCGTCCATACTCTCAAGGTCGGCGGGAGCAAACACTCGGCGTGCCAAAATGCAGTCGCGGAAGCCGGGAGCGAAACGCTCAATCTGATCCTCCAGTTTCTTAAGCATGTTTACTTTGGACCCATTCGGCACATGACAATAAGCCCAAGCTGTGTGTTTCCCTGCTGGAGCTCGTGAGCTATCGAAAAGACTGGGCTGGGCCAGCAGAACGAACGGACGATCGACGTGTTGTCCGATTCGGACTGCCTTTTCTGAGGCAGCAATCTCCTCAAAACTTCCGCCGAGATGCACCGTCGCTGCTCGCAAGCAATCAGAAGCTTTCCAGGGAATGGGCGCTTCCAGTGCGTAATCCACTTTGAAGACGCCGGCTCCGTATCGGTACCTTCCAAGTCGTCGTTTGTATGTGTCAGATAATCTTTGCCCACCAACCTCGACTAGCTGCCGCGGAGTCAGGTCACAGAGCAGCAGGTCATAGTTCGGAAATACGTTCGCCAATGCCGCTAAACTCCGGACCGGGGTTGAAGTGCTTACCTTGCTTCCGAAAGTCGACAGAAACCCGCACAATGCGTTTGTCAGTGACTGCGCGCCACCGCGAGGAATGGGCCAGCCAACGGCATGGGCCGGCGCCGCCATCATAATTGCGAACGCCGCGCTCAACGGTTCGTCGAGGCTGAGGAAAGAATGGGCGGCCAGGCCCGCGAATAGTGCCCTGGTTCGTTGGCTGCGAAACCGGCGAGCGACTGCTTGGGCCGACTGTAGCGCGACCATTCCGAAACGCGCCATCAGCCATGGATGTCGGGGGACGAAGGAAACAGGGCGCAGTATCTCTGGAGCAAGTTCACTCCAGCGCTCGACGAACGGACGCATGAGCTTGTCCCACGGCAGCCCGTCGATCCCAAGGGAAGCCTTGGTTTCATCCAGGTCACGCTCCAACATCACCGCCGTGCCGTCATCCAGAGGATGCGCCAAAGCAGCCGGCGAGTGAATCCATTCCAAGCCGTGATTGGCCAATGGCAATGACGAGAAGAATGGCGACCCTACGCCGAGCGGGTACACTGCCGATCCAAAGTCATGCCAATAGCCCGGCAAAGTCAGTTCCAGCGTGCGCGCGGCTCCGCCCGGTGTCGACTCCGCTTCGAGCACATCCACTTGCAGCCCAGCCTGGGCCAGAACGATGGCTGCTGCCAGTCCATTCGGACCGGCACCGATTACGCATGCTTTACGGCTCATCGTGAATCACTTGAACGCCACCTTCACACAACTATACTGCCTTAGCATAGGTTACTGCTGCGGCACCGTGGGCGATTCAAGCGTTCCGCGGCGAAAATTATCCTTCGTCCACGGGTTAGTAACGAGAAACGGGCTTCTAGGAAGCGCCGAAAGCGGTTCCCAAGCTGCCGACAAAGTCAACTCGCCATGGCCGAATCCCCGGCTTGTGATCGCATTGCATTCGCCTATAGCTTGTCTCGAAACCGGACTGCGCAAGCACCCTCCGGAGAAAAGGTCGGACGGTCACCTCGTTGCCGACGAGCAGCCCGTTCTCTGGAGTCCGGTTTGTCTGGGAACAATCGCGAGATACGGGCATTTTTCGTATATTTCGGAACTAGAAGGGCCGACTTTCTCTGCACTTCAGACTGCATGGCGGAGGGAGAGGGATTCGAACCCTCGGTACGGTTTTTCCACGCTAAGCCTCGACATATCCGTAAGTTGCAGATAGCAAAACCTTACCAGAGAATTTCACCCTACAACCCGACATCAGAAGCTTTGCAATCAGTCCGGTTTCGATTCGCCGTCCATTCGGCACGAGAAGGCGAACGCCAGGCGATTCTTGGACAAAATTAGTCACTTTGCCAAGTCCCAGGCAGCCTGATGGGGGTTGCACGTGACTGCGTGCCTAGCGGGCAGTCAGAAAATCGAAAGTTTCTCCCGTCAAGCGAGCTACATAGGAGCAGATTTGTGGCAATTCGGATTTTGTGCCCGGAATATCTCACTAAACGTATAATGCCAGACACCTCTTCCTGAGCTTCCTCCGACTTGGCGTCCTTGCCTTTGAGATAGGCGAGCGTTACGCCCAACTACTCGTGACCAAGACGGATTCGGATCGTCCTCACGCAGGACCACTCCACTTAACTTCTGGATAGCCGACCAAACGGGAACAGACGGGACTCGTCAACATTTGAGCTGTTTTCGGGACCAATGTCTAATCTCTCTCACAGAACTTCTGGCGCTTCGTCGAGACGTCTCAAGACACTCTTCACGGCAATTGAAAGCACGGTCTAGCGCGATTTCGGCGTTCATTCACCGAGTCGCCAGCACATCCTGAGACCGTCGGTTCGTATTTGCTATTCCGATTGTTCTGATGACCTGCGCATTTGCATTTTCATTTCTGAGCTGAACTTTGCGTGCGACACGCGATTGAAGGCTGGCTGAAGCTCGGTCGTATCAAACCAGCGATTGACGATTTAACTGGCGAACTTATTTGGACCGGCGCAGATCTGTTCGGTGCACTGGCAGTACAGATTGCGTTGGCAGCCGAGACACGAGATCGGCAAGTATTCTGCCTAGCTTGCGGCAAAGCCTACGAGCCAAAGCGTCGCGTGATAAGACGCGGGTTTAATTACTGTCCGGCTGCAAAATGCCAGAGGGAAGCTGCCGCCGGGTGTAGGCGCGAACCTAACCCGAACTACTACGCCTGGTTTGAATGGTACCAGGCTCTCGGGGTCGAAGTGAGCAACTTCCCCGTCAGTGCAGGCAAGTGACGCGATGTGACCTCAGTCGTCAATTTCAGGACACCTCTCAGGACAGTAAAATCGGGATTTCAGAAATTTCGGCAGCGCGAAGTGAAGCCTCGCCTAGGCCGCTCGCTCGGAACTGAGTCACACCCCAGTCAAGGCTACATTGCGCATAGAATTTGTTCGTTTTCGAAGAGATCGCTGTTGTTGAAGAGTGGACGGCTGACTTCTCTGTTACGATTTCCGGACAACGCTCGTCGCGCCGTTATTTCTACATCCCGCTAGCGTAAACTTCTTGCCTAATTACAGAGAGAGCAGCCAAATGTCCTCTCATCTCGGCCTCTCGATTCGCAGCGGACAACGCCACTCATCTGGCGTACGCCCGAGCCATTTTCTTATGATTAGGGCATTTCACAGCGGCGATACAGAAATCTACCGGAGCTAGCGGGTGGACAATTCCGAGCTATGCATGTACCGATGAATGCCGATCTACTCTCGTTGGATGCTGTGCTTGAGAAAGCGCTGGAGGTGGCGAAGTGCCCGGTCGGATGCCTGGTGTTGCGTGACCTAAGCTCTGACGCACCCGATCACGTTGTTGAGTGTCGCTCTCGCGGCCTGGAGAAACCCGAAGATCGTGCTACTTGGCGGGATGCTTTTCTCCGCCATATGCAAGCTGCACTCGGGCAGTTTGAGTGCCGTCTTGACATCACCACGATTCGCGGGGAGATGTCGATCGACGGCGGTACCCCCGTCCCTGGAGTCACAGTCGTTCTCCTTCTGCTGAAGCGCGGCTCCGTAGAACTGCTATTGTTGCTAAATTTTCCGGGAGAAGCTAATCCCCCCGCGCACTTATCGAATTTTGCCGTTGATTTGAGGCGCGATTGCCTGGTCTCAATTGAGCGTTATTGGCTGCGTAGTCCGCCGAGGGAAGAAACCTTGGACCTTCATCTAGTTGGCAACAGCGACGCTTTCCATCGACTAGAGGCGGAGATTCGGCGCGTTGCTCGCAACCCGTCCGCTCCGGTCTTGATCACCGGAGAGCGAGGTTCCGGAAAGGAGGTAGTGGCCCGCGCAATCCACTATTGGGGGCCCCGGCAGCATAAGCCTTTTCTGGCTGTAAATTGCGCCGCATTGCAACAGGAGCTCTATGCCGCGGAAATGTTCGGATACCGCAAAGGGGCATTCACCGGCGCTATCCATGACAGACTGGGTAAGTTCCGGGCGGCCGCGGGAGGAACTTTGTTTCTCGATGAAATTACAGAAATTCCTACTGGCGTGGCTGGTGGTCTGTTGCGCGCACTCGATCTGGGTGAAATACAGAGCCTCGGAAACGATACTCCAGTGAGAGTGGATGTGCGCATCCTGGCTGCAACCAACCGTAACATCGATGCGCTCGTGCGCGAAAATAAATTCCCCGGCGATCTTTATGACCGTTTGAGTTGCTTATTGGTGCACGTTCCCTCTCTGCGAGAGCGAAAAGAAGACATACCCGTACTTGCAAATCACTTCGTGCGTAGTTTGTGTGAGCATCTCCCGTTGCGGTATCAGACGTTCCGTTGCATCACTTGCGTTGAAACCGGTACAGCCGCCTGTCTGGGTACTCAGTTGATGCCGCTGCTGAAAGAATACAACTGGCCTGGCAATGTGAGAGAACTGAGAAACGTCGTGATTCAGATGATTACAGCATGTGAGGGCGTGGGAATTGACATCCAGCACCTTCCGCAGCGGTTCGCGGATTCCACGAAACATGTCCCCGACGGCTGCGAAGTCAGCGATCTTAGGATGACCTCGGTGATGAGAGGCCACATGGTCAAGGTTCTGGATCTCGCCAAGTGGAACAAAAGCCAGGCGGCAAGAATGCTTGGACTTCCGCTTTCCACACTTGTCAGTAAGATGGCGAAGTTGAAAATCACGCCGCCAAAGTGACAACTCGTGAGGCCTAACATCGCCAGTGCTCTATTGATTACGCATCAGGAAAAGCGGATCGACTCGTGCGGCCCTCCGCGCCGGTATATAACAAGCAGCCAAACCCACAATTATGATGAGGAGCGCCACGAACGCAAAGGTGGTCGGATCGGTGGCTCTGACGCCCAGCAAAAGATTCGATATCACGGCGGTGGCGAGTATCGCGAGTAACAATCCAATCGCAACGCCCAATATCAACAGACGCATTCCCTGCTTGAAAACAAGATTTCGCAAACTGCTCGGCTCTGCGCCGAACGCCAAACGAATCCCCATTTCTTGGGTCCGCTGCCTCGTAGCATAGGAAACGACGCCATAAGTGCCAACTGCGGCTAGGAACAGCCCTAGTCCGCCTAGTATTGTTGCCAGGCCAGCCCCTATCCGGAACAAGAAAAACCCATTGATCCCTTCCATTGCCTGACTCATCGTCTGTACATCTACAACCGGTAAATTCGCGTCGAGCGCCCGGATCTGTTGCTGGATGCTCATCATCATCAATCTTGGTTGCACCACGGAGCGAACTTGCAATGTTCTAACCGGCATGTAGTGTTGTGCGAGTGGTAGAAAGAAATAAGGACGGATGGACTCCGCCGGACTGATGTAATTCCCGTCTTTTACCAGACCCACCACGCGCATGAAAGGTCCAGCCGTGCTGTTGAGTGAGAACTGCTTCCCAATCGGATCTTCGCCAGGCCAAAAGCGCTTTGTGGCCGCTTCATTGACGACCGAGACCAATGGCCTATTTTCATCGTCGGTTTCCGTGAACCCCCTGCCCCGAAGCAGGGGAATTTTCAGGGTTTCAAAGTAGCCCGGGCTGATCGCGTTGTAGAATAACTCCGGTGGTCGCTCTCCAGGAGCCAGTACCGCACCTTGCACATACACCTTGCCACTTTCGCGGTAATATCCGAAGGGTACCGAAAAAGCCATGCTGACCGAACTAACTCCAGGCAACGACCGAACCCGATCCTCCAACTCGCGGTAGAATGACTCGCCCCGCACTGCGTCATAACCAGCTTCGCGAACATCCATGCTCACGTTGACAACGGAGCTTGGGTCGAAGCCCAGATACATATGACGCGCGTTGTTCAGGCTGCGAATAAATAGTCCGCCTACAATCAGCAGCACCAGCGACCCTGCCACCTGCAGTACTACTAGCGTGTTGCGGAACCGTTGTGTTCCTCGCCCAGCGGAGAAGGACCGGCCGCCTTCATGCAAGATGGCGGCTACGTTGGCTCTCGACGCTCGCAGCGCGGGCACGACGCCGGCAAGAAACCCAGTCACTAGTGCGGCCGCAAAACCGAAAGCGAACACCCTCCAATCGAAGCTGAAATCAAGCCGGATGGGCACGTCGATGTGCATTGGGATCGATGCCAGCAGCCCGCTGCTAACTCTGCCGAAACCGATTCCGGCAATAGCCCCTGCCAACGCCAGCAGGATACCGTCCGCAAGCATTTCCCAGATGAGTTGTCTTCGAGGCGCGCCAATAGCGGACCGGATCGCCATCTCCTGCTGCCGTTCTGCCCCACGCACCAACAAGAGGTTCGCGATGTTGATGCAAGCGACGACCAGCACGAGGCCGGCGAGGATCATGAACACAGTCGCAACCACGGGTAATGAGTTATTGGGGTCTGGTTCCGGGCGCGCGAGTTTCTCAGGAAACAACCGGATGCTTATTCCGGCGCTCGTGTCGGGATGTTCCTGCGCCAGCCGGGCCGCGACTACATTTAGCGAGGCCTGCGCTTCTTTCACCGTCGCGGCCAGCTTCAACCTGCCGATCACCGACAAATCTCGGTCGGCCCTCGAGGTCCATAATTGAGCCGCCGCCTTTTGGACTACGGCCATGCTCAAAGGAATATAGAACGTCACTATCAACCAGCGAGTAAGCCCCGTGAAATCCCTCTGGCGTTACTCCCACAACGGTGACTGGCGATTCGTTTACGAGAACGCTCCTACCGATGACATTCTGGTCGCGGTTGAACCGCGTCTTCCAGCATGAATAGCCGAGAACAGCGACCGCATCGGCCCCTGGAGTCTGTCCTTCCGTTGCAAGAATTAAGCGACCCAGATAAGGCCGTACACCCATTGTGGAAAAGTAGTTTCCGCTTACATAGGTGACCGGTGTTCTCTGGGCTTTGTCGTTCGCGCTTAAACCCACCAGCGTGAATTGGTAGGCCGCCAGATCGACGGTAAATGCCGCTTGATCGCGATAGTCGACATAATCCAGGTAAGAAAAGGACGGAAAAAAAGTGGAATCCCGGAGTTGTTGGCCCATCACGACAAGTCCATCAGGATCCTGAACTGGCAGTGGGCGTAGCAGGAAGGAGTTAATTACGCTAAAGACTGTCGTGTTGACTCCGACCCCGAGCGCGAGCGTGAGGACCGCGATCATTGTCAGCGTGCGGCTCTTGAGAAGCCTGCGGACGCTGTGCACGAAAATCGAAGTTAACTCCGACATTTCGCGCCTCTTCTCACTCGTAATTTCGGCCTTTTGCTAGCGTCGTCACGAGACATCGTAACGAAGGCGCTAACTGAACAGTTTCGCTCCGACATCAATAGTGTCCTAACAGTCCTCTGGCACGAGCCGTATCTTCCGACCAGTGAAAGACGGCTAATCCAGCGATCACGTAGGTTAACGATGTTACAGCGAGAAAGCCGACACCAGCCAGTACCGATCGCACGCCCGCTCCAGACATGGCGGAGCGCAGCAGTTTGACTCCTTGGGTCAGGGGCAAGGCCAGAGCGAAGTAACGCAGTAGGCGGGGTAGTTGCTCGACCGGTGGCAGACAGAGAAACAACAGGCCAAACTGCACCAGCGTCATCGCATTGCCGATGCGTTTGAAGATGAGGGTGACGGCACCCAGCATGTACCCCATGCCGCAAAGCCCCACGGAGGTGAGCAGGATCAGAGGAAGAGACTCTGCCAATCTTAACCCCATCGATACACCCGTCGAAATTGTCATCAGACCCAGCAACGGCAGGAGCATCGCTACGCTTACCAGCAGCGTCGCAACAAAGCGCATAAATAACATCAGCGGCAAGTTCCAACGCGACAGATATAACTGCTCCAGTGTTCCGGTCTGGGCTTCTTCCGAGATACTTTGGCTCATGCTGTCAATCGCAAACAACGACAAGAACCACAGCAGATATGCCGCGATAGCATCAACCGCGTTGCGCGAGTGATCGACGGGCGCTCCTATCCCCGTTCCTGCAAGAAACTTAGAACCGTAAAACATACCAATGAATAAAAGATAGAGTACAAGCATGCTGGTCAGCGTCTGCAGTGGATAGCGGACCATTTTAACGAAGCCGAGCCTGATCTCAATTCTAAGCGCCCGCATCAACTGTCTCATACTCCCCCTCCTCCAGAACCCTGGTGTAAACCTGTCCGAGACTCGGCTCCGTACGATTTATGCTCAAAATGACCAGGGACGAGCACTCGAAAGCGTCCATGGCATTGTAGAACTCGCGCGCATTCTCCAACTGTATTTCGACTGTTGTTTCAGTTTCGTCCTCCATGATTTCCACTTTCCACGATCGTTGCAATTGCGACTTGCAGGCAAAAGGAATTTGTCCCTGGATCCGAACCGTGTAGAGATCGGCTCGAAGTATGTCAAGCAATTTGTCAACAGAGTCAAGGGTCAGAATGCGCCCTTGTTTCATGATCGCCACTCGGGTGCATAGGCGGGCGATTTCCATATGGTGGGTGGTCAGAAGAATCGCCTTGCCTTCCTCCTGTGCCAGACGCAACACTTCCCGCTGAATGGCCGCGCTGCTCTGAAAATCCAGTCCGAGTGTGGGCTCATCCAGAAGCAAAATCCGCGGATTGGCGCAGAGAGCGCATGCCAACGCCACCTTCTGCTGCATTCCGCGCGATAACGTTTGTACCAGCGCTTTCTTCTTGCCCATCAGGTCAAGCGTGGTCAGCAGCCGGTCCACTGTGACAGAGAATCCCTCTGGCGAAATTCCACGACAAGCCGCAAAGTACTCGAGGTTCTCCTCGACCGTGAGCCTCCAGTAGATGTTCCTGCTCCCCTCCAGTACGGCGCCAATGTGCCGCACCGTCTGACGCGGGTTTCTGATGACATCGCAGCCATCGACCAAAACCGTGCCCCGCGTGGGTTTTACCAGACCACAAAGCATCTTTACGGTCGTCGTCTTCCCAGCTCCGTTCGGACCGAGAAAGCCCAGGATTTCACCTTCCTCGAGGTCGAAACCGATGTTGTCAACGGCCACGGTTGTCACCGCCCGGCTTCGAAATTCCTTTCGAAGATCGCGCACTCTGATCGCGGTAGCCATAGTCGTCCTTTACTGTGCTTGAAACACAGCAGCCGTCCCCGGCATCATCGTAGTTGCCAGTGCGTCCACGTTCATTCCAAAATGCAGACGGTCGTAGCGTTCCACATCCGCGAGGAGCCGGTCTCTGCAATCGGCCGCAACCTCTCGGTTGAGCAACCCTCGCTCCGCGCTTACGAGGACTTTTTCGAACAGCTGGAATGCGACTTTCCCAGCATTGGCGCGCCAATGCTCAATCTTCGGGCGCAAGCCGTTCCCGTTTCGCGCGGCTCGTCCATTCGGTTCTACCCCCGCGGCCGCCCCGTTTTGCCGGTCGAGTTTCCTCTCTAATTGTCGCAGTACTCCATCTCTGCGTGCAAGTTCTGGCATAACCCGTTCCAATACCCAGAACACATCTCCGACGCGCTCGTCCTGGTCCTCAAAGTCAAGCACCGTCGCCAGCGTTCGATGAATGACTTGTTCGTCTGCAGCCAATTGGCCGGCCTTCCAAGGACTCGTTCCACCTCGTGAGACATAGTGATCTCTTGCGGGGGTTCCCGCGAATAGGCCCAGCCGGTTGTTGTATAGAATCTGCATGGCGTTTTGCGCCAAATAAAGATGCGTTTCTTTAAGAAAAGTAAAGTTCTCGCGCAGTTCCTCGACGGTCGTCTCCGGATCTACAAGAATGAAATTTGGGTGACAGTCGATGCCAAGATCCCTCAGAATCGATATGGCATTTCTGTTGTCCTCCACCGTTGCATGCTTGTTAAACCGCTTGAGCATGCGCGGAACTCCTGTTTCGATTCCCAGGTTCACTCCAATAAGGCCCGCGCGCTTCAGCAGGCTGAAGAGTGGGACGTCCACGTCGGCGGTTCGGCACTCAATGACAAAGTTAACCCCCCATCTCCGTTCGATTAGTTGGATCGCCAATTGCTCGGCGCGGCGTCGGCCCTCCGTGCAACTGCCGATGAAATTGTCGTCAGAAAAACGCAACGAGCGCACGCCCCAGCGTTCGACCAGTTCCGCGATCTCCTCTACCACGTTCCGCACCGACCGGCAACGCCAAGGGCGTCCCGAGGAGGCTCTGTAGAACGCCTGGACGCTGCAGTAGGTGCAAAGAAACGGACACCCGCGGGACGAAAGAATCACTGTGCCAGGTTCTACTCCCTGTGCTTGGAACATGCTCACTGCAACTGGAGAACCATGACTGTCAGCGCTGTCTCTCGCGGGGTAGGGGAGCGAATCGAGGTCTGCGACCAGCGGGCGAGGCGCAGTCACGACCAGTTGCCCGTCCTGCCGGTAAGCGATTCCTGCCACATCCTTCCATGTCTCTTTACTTTCATAGTGTCGAAGGAACTCGAGGAAGGTGACTTCTCCTTCCCCTCTGACCACAACATCGATGACCGGATACTGTTCCAGGAGCTTTCGGTAGGAAAAGGTGGCCGGATGTCCTCCTACAACAACCGGCCCCTGAAACCCATACTCGCGCAGTTGCTGCGCAAGCTTGACCGCACTGGTTAGATCGAAGGAGAAAGGTGCGGTGATGCCGACAAGCTTTGGCGTGAGAGACAGAATGCGCGCCACAGCTTGACCATGTGTCAGGCCCGTACTCTTGCAGTCAAGAATGTCAACCTGATATCCCGCGTGGCGCGCGTAGGCCGCAACGTACCCCAAGCCAAGGTATTCAACCCGTTCCTCGTCTATACTGCCGATCTCGGGTGGTATCACCAGGGTTACGCGCACACCGTAGCCTCCTTTGAGGACCGCAGGGCTCCGGAATAGCGTCTCACCATGTACTCTTTCATCCGGTCGAGGTAGGCATAGAGTACAGGACCGCAATCCTGACAGTTCGGACTTAGAATCGACGCTGTTCTCTTGAGAGATCCGTACGCGCATCCGCCTCCACACAGCGTCGCGAGCGGGCATGCTTGGCATTCCGGAATCGTAAGTACACTTCGCCGCAACCACTGCTCGCAGGCGCTCTCGTTCAACTCAAAATCCGGATCGAACTTGCCAATCGCCAGGTCCTTTTGACCGATGGTCTGGCCACAGGGATAGATCACGCCATCCGGACCAAAGCCGAAATATCGCAAGCCGTTCGCTTCGCAGTAGGTAAATAGCGGGGGCATTTTGAGGGAAATTGACTCCGGCGCAATGACGCTCGCGACGTGGCCCAGCACTCTGAAACCGTGCAAGGCAAAGGCTGGCAAGGCCTGACCTTCGCCTTGAAACATCATCTGCACTTGGGCCAAAAGCTTGTCTTCTGCCACCTTTGCCCGGCGCCCCTCGTCTCCATACGACGAGACCGGAAAAATGTAGAAAGAAAAATTTGGGAACAAATTCCACCCTTGTTGGTCCAGGAATTCCACCAGCTCTGCCAGGAATTGCACATTGTCGTTATCGACGTTGATCCGCACCGTTACTGGTAAGTCGAGTTCTAGCAGTTGTTGCACGTTCTTGCGAATCCCTTCAAAACTGCCCATACCTCCCCGAAATGGCCTCCGTCGATCATGGATCTCTTGCGGACCGTCGAGCGTGATCTGAACCTGTTTCACAATTTCCTTGTGCGCACGCAGAAGGTCGGCAAACTCTCCCGCCTCCACGCCATTCGTGACCACGTCAACACCATAGCCTTTCGCCGATGCCAGCATCAGGATGCTCTCAACCCCCGAGCGCGTCGGCTGCAAGAGCGGCTCGCCGCCAAATAGGATCACGTGTCCGTTCGACCCGGGATGAAACCGGTCCCGCAAGAGTTCGATCGCCCGAAATGCATTCTCAATTTGCTCTTTCTTCATTACCCGCATGGGTCGGGAGGTCAGTTCTCCTTCAAAGCAATAAGTGCATGCCAAATTGCATGCATATGTCGGACAAATCGCAAACTGCACTGGCTCCTCTTCAAGCCGCTGCTTCATCGCGGCAAAGAGTTCGCGCGTGTGCCTGGCCTCATCCTCTTCACTGTCAAACAGGTAATTCCGTCTCCGCAGATGGGACTCCAATTCTTCGCTCAGCGCGGGACGCGAATCCGGATTGTCCGCCCGCAGATCACGCAACACACCCTGCACATGTGGATCTGCCAGGTCGATGGCTCCCGACAGTGTGTTGATCAACAGGCTATGCTCGGCGTCGAGTTCATAGCTAATCATCTTTTTGGTGAGGTACATGGGTTACTCCTCCGCTACTTCTGGCCGAAAAAACGAACCGCCTGAACATGAGGTGCAGTGGCCTCGGAGGCTCTCAGATTCGCGCCCCCGAGGCCGCTGATTCTAGACACGCCCGCCATTGGTAACCTTGATGTTGAGGCAGCATGGCAGAATCGTGGTGCCTTTCTTCAGCACCGACTTTGCCGTCCACAGAGCATGATCGTCATTGATCGCTTGCATACTGTCCTTTCTTCATTTGTGCAGAGTTCCAGGACTGCTCCTGGGAGCTGAAGATGACAAGACCAACTGTCATCCCCAGTCGATCCCTGCTACTGCAAGACCGTTGCCAAGAACCAATCTCGCCTTGAAGGACTAATCTCTGCTGATTTCGTTGGCTTTAAACACGAAAGGATGGGCCAAAGGGCATACGAACATTGCGACGGGGCGTTGGGGTTGCGAAAGACCGTAACTTGGTCGCGATCTGCGTCTTTACATCCCATCTGTTAACAATACTTATTCCTTACAATTCCGCGGATGCACCCGGTGATTGGGTAGATTGAGCGCTCGTTCCTGCCTCAAGTGTAAGGTCCTGAAAGGAAGCCGCTCCAGTACGGAAGGGCGGCTCTCGGATTCAATTCCAGAGAAGGACAAGACTAAGGCGCCACTCGGAAGGCAACGTTGCTGTTGAGCATGCCGCTCGGAGTTGTTACCTGAATCCGTCCCGTGGTCGCTCCGGTCGGTACGGTGGTCGTGATAAGCCAGACTGCCGTGGACGTGTGTGAAGAATGCGGTCACATCGACCTTTACGCTAAGTCACCACGCGCTCTGCAATTGGCTTAAGCAGAAGTAAGATTTGAAGCTGACGAGGCGAAGCCCATTCGCGCCGCAGATGTCTGAGGTGTCGTCGCCTGGGTTGCTCTCCGGAAGAGGTGAGATTGCCCCAAATGATAAACAAGAAAGTCAAGCCCGGCCTTCGCCACCTCATCGGTTTGTAATCGCATTGCGTTCGCCTGATGTGGTCGTTGAAACCGGACTGCCAATGTGCCCTTCAGAGAAAAGAGCCATAAATCTCGCCTGGGGGGTAACGCCGAACCCTTTCTCCGGTCCAGTTTGAGAGAAAAGTCTGCGAAATTGCGGCCATTTCTAGCGATTTTCAGAGGAACGCAGCCTGGTTTCTCTGCAACGACTGCGTGGCGGAGGGAGCGGAATTCGAACCCTCGGTACAGGTTCCAGTGTGCCCTCTAAGGTCGGACGTATCATTGACTTACGGGGAGTTTCGTCTGAGAGAGCAGGGCGGCGGAGAAGCACAATGGGCTTGACCAAACCGTCCGGCAGTCCAGTTTCTATGACGGTCGAAGGGCGAAGACCCGGCGACGTTGCATGCTGCATCTTCTACGGACCAGATATTGCATCGGGCGGTTATTTCGGAAACATCTAGCAGATTTCGGATCTCCTTCGCTCAGAAACCTACCAACAAGGCATCGCTGACGAAGATCGCTATGTGGCGACTGGATATCAGAACTGCTCAGCCATGGGTGTGCAATTCAGTATTGAACCTTCCGGTGCGGTGTTTGCGTGTAAGGCCCTTGCACTTGTTTTCCAGTGAGCCTAGGCACAAGCACTGGCACTTGGAACGCCCTGAAAGCACGCGCCATCTCTTCGTTAACTATCGAACCACTCGTCACAACGCTATAAGCCAGCGCTAAAGGGCCACACCTAGTTCCGAAGCGGCTGAAAATATGCTGCATCGCCTGCCAATTGAGGAGCGGCTCACCGCCAAAGAACTGCACTGCCAAGACGCTGTTGCCCGCCCGTCGCGCCATGTCGATCACTGCATGGAGATACGACTCGGCTCTACCGGCGTCTAACGTGGCATTTTATTGCTAGCGCAACAGAAAGGCAGACTCCGTTCTTTCGCTTGCCGGCAACGCAGATTCGACAATCTACTTCGTGTGCTGTATTTCGTGTGTTCTAGCAAGAAAGCAATCGCTTAGTAGTGCGCCTACGTGCTTTGTGCTTGCCTCGCGCGGTCATCTCCCAAATACCGTTGAATTTAGGCTTTGCTCTCAGGGCACTGGCAAGTCGTACGATCCATCGGTTTCGAAAGAGAAAATGAGAGTGAGAGGCTCGTCTTAGGTCGGCGTATACAGGCTCCGGTGAAATGGGGAAGAGTCTCGCAGGTGGCTGAGCGAAGAGCTAACGAAATGACATTGGCTATGTCTTTTTTTGCTAAGCGGATGGAAATTCCTTCTGTCAGCCTTGACGACGATTGTTCCTGCCAGAGACCTATACCAAATAGCTATTAGTCGGAAAAGGACTAACAGGCTTCAACAATTTCATTGGACACGGCAGCGGGATTGAATCACATTCGTGCCTAATCGCTTCTGGCGGGAAGTGTCTCGCCCCGTGAACAAGTGGCACAGGCAGAGCAAGACAGAAGTGATCCGAAGATGCAACTGCCTTAGCCATTGGGCTCGTTTCGCCTTGATACCGGCTGCCGGATTCATAAGCCGTCATCGTACGACGTGCCCGATTGGAGGATCGCTACAAGGTATGTTTCGCTCGCTCCAAGCGGTGTTCCGTCGGCCACCAAAACGCGCGTGGAGATAAATTTATGAATTTCCTCACACAAAGGAAACTGCGATCTTGGTGCGTCGCCCGAAAGCACTCTCCGCCGATGGCGATCCTCCGGCAAAGGCCCGCCTTGCAAACTGGAAGGGCAATGGGCCTACGTCGAAGAGGAGGTGATAGAATGGGTTCGCGCTAACTGAATCACTTTCTCTGTGCGGGACGAACACTTTGAAAGGGAGGCGGCGCGTGTCAGTCTATAAAAAAGAGATGGCTCGCCGTTCTATCACTACGACTTTGAATGGAACGGTTCTAGACACAGAGGATCGACCAAGCAGAAGACAGAACAGAAGGCAAGACTGTTTGAATCGAAGTTAATGGCCCAACACAATGCCACTTTTGACAAAATGGCATCAGCCGTAATTAACTGAAAACCAAAGGCTTGGGCGCGTAGCTCAATTGGCAGAGCAACTGACTCTTAATCAGTAGGTTGGAGGTTCGATTCCTCCCGCGCTCACCATCTTTTTCAATCACTTACCGGGGTTGATGTTTTAGGTGTGCCGTAACTCAATCCGGCTACGCTCGTTTCTCAACTGCCGAGGACTGTGGAATTCGACCGCTGCTGGCAGGGAGAACTCGAACAAACGCCCGGGCAGCACCCCTCAATCCATGATTTGCGGACCGAGCTAATACTGTCCCAAGAGCCCACAACGCGCGGCCGTGAGAATCCTCGGATCCTTGATCTTCCATCCAGCGACGGTCATAGCCGAGGAAGTTTCGGAACCTTTTCCTCTTTGCATCGAAGGCGTGCCTTCCTCCTCTGTGCAGAATAGCTCACTTCCGGAAGTCCGTTCGTCTTATAATCTCCATATTATGAGGTCGTCTGCAGCAGCTACTCCAACCCGCGGATTCGACCCCGACACTTTCCTGGCGACGATTGGCGACGGCCGGAAGATCCTGTCTGTTCCGAAGAAGGAAATGATCTTTGCGCAAGGGGACGCGGCGGACGCCGTCTTCTACCTCCAAAAAGGCAAAGTGAAGCTCACCGTCGTATCCAAGGTGGGCAAGGAAGCTACGATCGCCATAGTGGGTGAGGGGAACTTTTTTGGTGAGGGTTCACTGGCGGGTCAGCTTCAGCGTATGGGCTCCGCGGCCGCCATGACGGATTGCGAACTTCTGCGCGTGGACAAGAAGGCGATGATGGACGCCCTGCACCGCGAACACGCGTTTTCCGACATGTTCGTGGCGTATTTGCTGGCGCGTAACATCCGTTACGAAGAGGATCTGGTCGACCAACTGTTCAACTCCAGTGAAAAGAGGCTGGCGCGCGTTCTTTTATTGCTGGCTCATTTCGGCAAGGAGGGCATTCCTGAAACCGTGGTCCCCAAGATCAGTCAGGAGACCCTGGCCCACATGGTTGGAACCACTCGTTCGCGAGTCAGCTTCTTCATGAACCGGTTTAGGAAGCTGGGATTCATTCACTATGCAGGAGGAGTAGAAGGCGGGCTGCAGGTTCACAGCTCGCTGCTCAATATAGTCCTGCACGACTAGCTGTTCTCCCCAGCGCAAGCATCCGCGAACCGGCCGACGGGTTGCCCCGCCAAGAGAATCGGCTGCGCGGGCGCCGCATTATACGAATCCAGTTCCACTGAGACAGACTGCATCAGGACACTAACGGAAATAACAAGCCTGCTTTTGTTTTTCCATCTGATCAATCGACCTTTCACTCCGCACAGAGGCCCTTCCCGAATCTCAACTTGCTGGCCAATTGCCATGAAAGCGCAAGGTGAACAATTCCCGTCTGACCGAGTGGCTATTTGCAAAGCCTCTATCTCGGAATCTTCAATAGGAGTAGGGTGGGTTCCTAGTCCTACGATTCTCACCACTCCTGGGCTGGTGAGAATCGGATGAGTATTCTGCGCATCGAAACGAACAAATACGTAACCGGGAAACAGGGGTGATTGCTTAGTGCGGGTTGAGCCCCGGACCATTTGGTCATAGGATGGCACGAATTCCTGATAGCCTCGGCGACTGATGCTAAGTGCGGTTGCGAACTCACGCCCAACAGTCACTTGCACTGCAAGCCAGCGGTTGTCGATCCGTCTCAGATCCATTGCCCGAGCACCCCTCCGAGTTCTGAAACTACGATTCAATCGTGCCTGGACACAAGCGATGGTGATCGGAGTTTGCGAGGTAAAACTGTCTTACTCCCTCAGGTCCGTCCGGCACTGGGCGCGCCTGTCGCCCTCGGTAGAAAGTCACAGGTCGATTAACTCGATTGCGCAGCGTATATATCGTACGAGAGGCTGTGACAAACGGATAAGCTGGAAACGTTACACGAGTAGAACGTCGATGCCTAATAGAACGCCCTAATAGGGACTGCGCATCGACACAAATCATTGATGGGCGGTTGTTTAGTTACACTGAAAAGAGTTAGCACCTATCGCGGTCGCCTAAGTAGGCGAAATCCAACATTGCGTAGAAACCGCCGCTTTTGTCCGGAATTCGTAACAGACGTTGGCACATGTCCGGCGTGGTCCGGAACGAGGGCTGTCCCGCCTGCGGCTCTGTCTCCGCTGGCATAGTCTTGCTGGGAGCAATCAGGCATCCATCTCGGGTTCGGCAAATCCCGATGCTTTTCTTCAAGCGTTATGAACGGAAATCAGACAGAACAACTCTTCCGAAGCTGCTCAAGCACCAGAGCTGAGATCAGGGCCCTTCGCGGCCAAGTCGTGTCAACCTTGGGATCAGGATCAAGATCAGACCGTAGAACAAAAGCGACGCCACCAGTGATGCGGGGTTGCCGAAACGAAGATCCTCGAACAGGAGCTTGAGCGTCCCAAATGCTATAGCTACATAGGCAACCCACAGGAGTTCCGCGCGTTTCAAACGCGAACCGGTGAAGCCTAGGATGAGAGCGGCCGAGCACGTCACTACGGTCCGGACAACCGAGAGACGCGAAGCATTCAGCATCCTGCCCGCCGAACCTAGCCGCACACTCACCATCACCGCCAGCGCCGCTCCCACGGCAGCCACCAGCACGGAAGGAACAATCCAGAGCAGCCGTTGTTTCCGTTGACCAGTCGAAGCATGCGATCCGATTGCGTAGCAGAGACCGGCCGAGACCGCGACCACCCATGCGCCTGCGTCCAGAGCCGGCGGCACGGTTCCCGCCAGAGCATTCCCCGCCAGATTCAAAAGGCCGGAGAGGATCGCCGCCGCGGTCAGATACAAGGACACGTGCAAGCCAAGGCTGAGCTTGCCGGTACGCATGTACAAGAAAGATGCCATAACCGCGGCCAGGCACAAAAACGACGCCTGGAAGCTTGCGGGAAAAACGAGCAAGCTGCCCGCCAGCAAAAGCGCGACCGCAAAACTCGCGTACACCCGGCGATTTAGAACGTGCTCGTCTGCCGCGAAGCGAGACAGTGCGCCCCAATAGCACAGCGCTGCAACCAGCAGAAAAAAAACTCCGAGCGCCGCGCCAGAGCCAGGACTTGCGCGTAGTGTCCCAAAAGTCGCAAGCACAAATGCCACGACGGCCTGTGCGATCCCAAAGATCGTCAGGCGGTGGCGCAACCCAAAGCTGCGCAGGCCAATGCTTCCGCCGTAGATCGCAAGCAGCGCCAGGCACAACACGGTGATCGCAGTGGAACCGATGGGCCGATACTCGGATGGAGCGCCCTCCGGCGAAGTCATCACAAAGACGAGCAGCCACACGGCGAAATCCGCAGCGATTGCCGGGACCACCCGCATACTGAGCTGGTGTCCGAGGTCGGCAATCGCCTCGGCAACCAGAGCCAGAGCCAGCAATCCGACGGTAAACGGCAACAGGTTACGAGTCGCGACGATGAGCGCCACAGCCGTAACCACCGCCGCCAGAGTCGCCACCCACGGAATCGCCTGCAAGTTTTCCCGCCACGCCAGTGCCCAGGCCAGCACAGGGAACGCAACCAGCACTGCCGCCGTGAAGGGCGGCCAAAGGATCTGAAACCGCACAGTGGATTCCCACAGCAGCGGACAGAGGATCGTTGCAGCCGTGATTGCGTACGTCACGCTGGCCAAGTTATTTGTGGCATGAGTCCTGACAGCCCAAACCAGCCACAGGCTCGCGTACGCGATAGCGACGATCAATATGGGCCACTGCGGAATGGCTCCCGACTCAGCCACCGCTCGCAGCAGGTACGCCCCCGCAATTCCTAAAACTGCTTTGCCGAACACGGGCAGCGTCCCCGTGGGCACGTTCGGGCCAGGGAAGCTCCGCCAAGTCTCGGGAGCACTCGATTTCGGCGCAACGCTCGCGGTTCCAGCTGGGGCGGGGGCCGCATTCGCTGGCCTGCCCTCCAATGCGGAAACTCGGCGCTCCAACTCGTGCACTCGTTCGCTGAGTTGCTCCACATCCGATGATGCGATTCTGTCGAAAGCTCTTGCCATTCGCTCCTCCGCATCTGCCCCGATGAAGCGGGGCCTAGCTGTTTCCGTGCGCCAGAATGGCGGCGGAATTGGGCAAGGAGGCTGACTCCGGCCAAGGTGGCAGGAGTTTTACCAGAACCCACAGAATAATGAAAGGAAGAATCATGAGCGCGATCGCGGTTAACAACCCTTCCCGCGTGGCGAAGGCCATCTTGTACGTCGTGTAGCCGAGGAAGCTCTTGGAGAAAAGCTGGCCGCCGATCACCACATTCCAGCGCATGGCAAAGATGCCGACCATCGTCAAACATCCGGCCAGTGCGTAGACCCGTTTCCGCGCAAGGTCGCTGAACCTCAGAACCTGGGTGAACCCCAGCAGCGCGATCGGCGTCACCGTGCCCAGCAGGATCTGGACGATCACCTGGGATATCCACAAGCGCGTGTGCACCATGAAATCCAGGCTGCGGAACGACTCATCGGCTTCATAGATTCGCTGCAGCAGATCCAGCATCTCCAGGCTGAAGTCGATGATGAAGGTGTACATCAGATATTGCGCGATCTTATCCACGCAGCGCATGTCGATTTGCTGCCCGCGCAGCCTCGTCGTAAGCATGTAAAGCAACATCACCGCTGCAATCCCCGAGACCATTGCCGAGAACACAAACACAATGGGCATCAGCGGCGACGACCACCAGGGATTTGCCTTGACCGAGCCGAAAATGAAGCCGACATATCCGTGCAGAAGAAACGCCGAGGGAATTCCAATCAGCGTGATGAAATACCCGAGTCTCTCATCGATGCGCAGCGAACGTTCACTCACATTGTTGGAGCCTAGAGTTAGAACACGATAGACCAGTTGCTTCCAGCCGCTCGTGGTCTGCGACAGCACAACAATTTCGTGCCGGTAGTCGAGCCAGATCTCGAGCAGCAGCACGCCCATCAGGTACCAGAGGTAGACAAAGCCGAACATCGCCATGGCGGAGGAGCGGTGGGGCGTCAGATACATCTCCAGCGAACGCTCGGGATGTCCCAGGTGCAGTTGCAGCGGCAGCGGCGCAACCAACAGGAAAGAGAGTGCCGTGAGCAGGGCCAGGCGATACGTCGGCTTCACCGCCTCCACGCGAAACACGCGTTCGAGTGAGGCCAGAATGAAGGCGCCTGCCACCAGCCCCGTGATGAAAGGATAAAGAACGATCAGGATGCTCCATTGGAGCTCCACTTCGTTCGGATACATGAAGCCTTCCACGGGTATCTGCACGAGCCTCCTTACCGCGCCAAGCTTATCGAACTGAACTTATCGCACTGAACCATCCATGCCGTTATAAAAAACTTTCGCCCCAGTCGCCATGTGGGGTTTCAGAATCTGAACCGTGTGCGTCCTCAAGAATTCGTGAATTGGATCCTTCGGATTCTTTAAGTCCGCTAACTGCCGCGCTCCTGTGGGACAGACCTCGCAACACGCCGTCGTCAGTCCCTTGGTGATGCGGTGATAGCACAGCGTGCACTTTTCCGCCGTGTTCGTCTTAGGATTGAGGAAGCGGCACCCGTAGGGGCACGCCTGGATGCAATAGCGGCAGCCCAGGCAGTAGTTCTTGTCCACCAGCACAACTCCGTCCGGCGTAATAAAGGTCGCTCCAACCGGGCAAACCTGCGTGCAGGGAGATTCGGCACAGTGGTTGCAGAGCTTGGGAACGAAGAAGTTCTTGCCGCCGTCGTCGGCATGTGGCGGGAAGCCTTGTTTGCCGCCATTGGGCGATTCCACCTCCGGCCTTTCGATCTTCCAGCCAGCCACGTGGTAGCGCTCGATCCAGGTGCGGTAATAGCCTTCTGGAACATCGTTTTCCTCGGCGCAGGCGCGAACGCAACTGCCACAGCCGATGCACTTGGGGATGTCGATCAGCATGCTCCACCAGTGCTCGGTCAGCTTGTAGTTCGGCGAAGCCTCCGGGGTTCCCGCGAGAACGAACTTCCACGCCACTGCGGCCGCGGGCAACAGCATCAGTAATCGACGGCGGGTGATTTCCATTATTTCTTCCCCTCCGTCTCAGTCTTTGCTGTCTCAATCTTTGGGCGATGTGGCTGATGACAGGTGTCGCAGGCGAGCCCTGCCGAGTGATCGGCCGTGGCAACTTGCGGAAAGCCCTTCGGTTTGGCGCTGTTGGCCTCGTGACAGCGGGCGCACACGACGGCGGTGTCCAACTTCTTCGGTTGCACTGAACCGGGATCGTCGGCATGCTTGGCCAGGGCACCGTGGCAAGCCTCGCATGCGACGACCACATGCTTACCCAGCTTTTTCTGGTCCACGACGTCGGTATGGCAGGCCTCGCAGGTGTCGTGCCCCGCAAACGCAACCGGCCGGGAAGCGATCTCGCCGATCGCTGCGCCCCGGTAGTGGCCATACTGCCCAAAACTGTGAGGCACCACAGCCGCCCGCAGGATCACGAATGCCACCAGCGCGATTGCGATCACGACTGCCAGCCGAATGAGGTGCTCGATATCCTTAAACAAGTTTGCGTTCCCCGCGCCAGACTGTCCGGCGCAATCTGCGCCCAAAATTGCGCAATGTTCTTTGATACCCAAGATTCTTCTCGCGAGCGATGATTGAAGTCACGGGAAGCTGTGATGGTGGTCACTTTTCAGACAACGGAGTACGCCTTGGTCAGTTCTCTGCGGGAAATTTCCCGATTCGAAATCTAATGCGCGGGGAGCGCCGCTGGAGCTGTTTGCCGGCAGAAAGTCAGAAATTCCAGCTTTCTCTTCGTGGTCGACCTCAAGCCGGTCCTGGAGCGCATCTATTCGCGCGGTTCGGCGTAACGCCGAGGAGACGGAAGAATCAACGATCCGCCGACCACGATCGAAAATGTTTTCTCCGCGGATTTGCCATCAAGGCCTTCAGCCGCGAACCGCACTGTGTAATTCCCGGCAGCGGTATATGCGTGCGTAAGGATTGCGCCATCGGCCGCCACTCCATCGCCGAAATCCCAATGATAGGCAAGCGCGGGGACTCCCTCTTTAGACACCATGCCGGAGAGCTCAATTTCTTCCCCAATTTTTGCTTGAGCCGGTACTTGAAAGGCAATCGAAGGCGCGGTCGGCGGAATCGAATTATCAATAATCTTGATTAGCTTGACGGAGTGCGCGAGCTGATTCTCCAGGCGGAGCGTTTCGTGGTCCATCGCCAAGGGCTGATCTGGCGCGAGCGAATCAAATAACTTATATAAATGTTCTGCGGGTAGCCTTAAATCGGCAAAAGTGAATGTGTGAGAACTCGGCTGCTCCGTCCAGTTGAAAACTGCCAAGATGGACTGACGCTGGTCTTCGCGCAGCAGAAAAACACTCGGTTGCTCATCCTGATCCGCATAAGTCAGAAGATCCAGCGGCGAAGCAGCCCGCCCAAGTTTTGCCATGGCAAGCAAATCGGGATTTTTGACCAATGCTACACGTTCCGGATCACTCCCCAGGGTTGGGAGGTCGTCGCCAATTTCGAACATTCCTCCAGAAACCGCCGCTAGCGCGATCGAGACCTGAGCCTCATTCAGTGTAAGTGGAGATTGAATGGTTCTCTCTTCAAGGAGTTGGCGGGAAACCGTGAATGCGTCCGGGTCATCGATGAAAAAGTTGCGATGCATGTAATAACGCGCCGCGATGCCCGGAGCAGCTTCCTTGCTGCGGAGAAATGCATGACCTGTATCTTGAGATACTCGGCCTTCGTCAACCAGGCCGACAGGGTTCAACATCGGACTTCCATCTTTGTCGAGAAGCACGTCGTCGCCGACTGTCTTGCGAATAATTTCGATCCCAATTCGCTGCGCCTCAAGTGCGGTTGTGTTCGGGCGATGGTAATAGCCCTCGATTGCCGTATTGTCCATGAAGTCGAGCTTAATGTAGCGCGCACCCCATTCCCGGACCAGCGTGCGATAGGTTTGTCGAAGATATTCCTGGGCGTCAGGATGAGTGGCGTCTAAGACGAACAGGCGTTCGCCCTCCACCTCTTCGGCGTTTCCAATCGAAATCGGATCGCCATGTGCGTTGTGCACCAGCCAGTCTTTATGGTGCTCGTAAATCCAAGCCCGCTCGCCCACTTCAAAGGGAGCAGTCCAAACTCCTACCTTCAATCCCAACCGGCAAATGCGGTGAGTTAGATCCCACATACCTCCGGGGAATTGAGAAGCATTGGGCGTCGCATATTCACTGCGAGAGTAGCCGTAACCCAGGTCGAAATGAAAGTATTCGTAGCCCAGCGCCTTCAGGTGCTCGGCCAGCCATTGAGCGTTCGTAAGCGCAGTGCCTTGGGTGATTTTCGTGTAAAAGGCCGTCCAACTCCACCATCCAAGGAGGTTATCCGCGCTGACGCGACTGTGATGCAGTTCTCGAATCGCTGTGCCATAAGTTTCAAGCTGCAAGTGATAGTCTTCGCCGGCGGCGAACATCACGCGTTCTGAGGCTATCGATTCGCCCGCGGGAAGGGGAACGCTCAATTCGATCAGGTTTTCCGCCGGCCCTTCGCGCAGACCGGATTCCTCATCGGTTGCTTGTGTCTCAGTGGTTCCAGTTGAATCGACTGTGTAGGAAGCGATGCCGGGGCCATCCGGTGAAGATTGCGTTTGCAAATGAATGATGGTGAGGAAGCGATTGGAAGTGAGAGCTCCCAAAAACAGGCTCTCCTTGCTATCCCGGTTGTAGATAAGTTGGCTGCCTACAGCGCGGTGCATTCCTTTCGGAGCTTCTCCTAAATTGTAAATCTGCAATGGCGGCCAATCCTCGCTGAAGCTGTCCGATAGAACTCGATCGCTCTTCCGTGCACCCCCGAGATCGATGATTTTGCTTCCGATAGCCTCCACGCTTCGGATACTTTGGATTGTCACCGCGTTGGCCGTGTGATTTTGTAACTCCACCTCGATGACACCAAAAGCTCTCCCCTCATAGATTTGTAATATGTATGCGAGATCAGGGACATTCGGAAGTCCGGATGAAGCCATTGTTATTTTCTTGCCATGTCCGAGAGCATCCTCAAAAGTCGATTGAGATATCTGATGTTTCGGGTAATCCGTCGATTTCACCCACTTGTGATCGATCTCCGCGGCTACCCTTGCGTGAATAACGCTGTGGGCGCCATCTTCTGTTTGGATTTCATATGTGCCGTCGCTCGCCTGAACAGCCGCGGATAAGCCCTCGGTAGAAGCAACGACCTGAAACACTCCAGACGGGTTAGAAGATCCCAGACAGCCTTCGACTAAGATCAGCATGCAGGCCATGAAGAGGCTTGCGACCTCGACCGATCGGAGTCTGCCGGCCAACTCTTTAAGCCAAGACCCACGAAAAGTATTTCGAATCATGAATTCCTCCGGTTATGCGCGTAATCTTGATTTCATCTTCACTCAGAACGCTGACTTGGGTTGAACGGCCATGTATCTTTCCACTTAGCCCAGACGAAGAAAACTAGAGCGCCGGTTAGTAGCGTCAGTAATCCGATTTTGATATAGAGCCAGCCCGAAGTCAGAAAAATGTATGCCCATCCAAAGAAAGCAATGACAATAGGGATTGGATAAAACCACATCTTGTAAGGCCGCGAGCTGTCGGGAAACTTTCGCCGCAAGAGCGGAATGGCAAATAGCTGTCCCAGAAACTGCACCAAAATTCTGGTGGTGATCAAGGCGCTGACGAGCTGATCGAGCTTAAGGAACGCGGCAGCAATCGATACACCGCCCAGGACCAGAAGGGAAACTTGGGGATAGTTTTTCGTCGGATGCAGTTGCGCAAACGGGCGGAAGAAATAGCCGTCGATGGCCGCCGCATAAGGAATTCGCGAATAACCCAAAAGAAGCGCGAACACGGCCCCAAAGGCCGACCACAGGACCAAAATTGTTACTGCGATCGCGGCACCCCTGCCGTATAGGCGCTCCATGAAATCGGAAACGATGAAATTCGAATGAATTCCTTCCCGCCACGGCACCACTCCGATCAAGGCGATATGCAGCGCTAGGTATCCTACACAGCAGACTGCGAGCGAATACAGAATCGAGCGTGGCACTACGTAGGAAGGATTCCGTACTTCGTCGCCGATGTAGCACACATCGTAATATCCCAGATAGTTGTACACGGCGATGAGAGTAGCGCTGCCCAAGCCGAGCACGAAGCCCCGATTAAAGGCCATCGCTCCTGGAGGAAAGTTGAACGCCATGTGAGCATTGAAGTGGGAAAAACCGGTGACGATGACGGTTACCATGGCAAGCGCCGTGCCCACCCAAAGGGTGAGGGTAACCTTTCGCAGGAATGTCATCTCTCGGCATAAGAGGAACAAAGCAGCCAGGCCTGCGGCCACCGCCACGTATTGCTGGCCTCGAGCGGTCAATCCCGGCCAGAGATAGGAAGAATAGTTTCCGAATCCAATCATCCCCGATGCGATTTCCAAAGGACCACTTAGAACGAATTGCCAGATGAAAAGAAAAGCCATCAGGCGTCCCCAAGTTTGATGGCCGTACGCCTCGCGAAGAAAATGGTAACTGCCGCCGGAGCCTGGCAACGCCGCCCCCAGTTCGCTCCATATCAGACCGTCGGAAATCACGATGAGGGCGCCCGTCAGCCAGCCCAGCATGGATTGCGGGCCGCCCATGGAAGCCATCAAGAGTGGAATTGTGATGAAAGGCCCGATCCCAACCATGTTGGCGATGTTTAGGGCCGTGGCATGAAGTAAGCCGAAGGCGCGCGTCAGGTGGGGGTGCGATCCAGTCTTCATTGCGATTGAGACGACGCGTTCTGCAGCTTGAACGAGCGATTCGAATGCACCTCGCTGGTTGGGAGACATTGAGAAAGGAAGATGCCGGCAGCGGCATCTTCCTTTCTCGAGCTTGTCCTAACGTTATTGTTCGTAAGCTCCGACGTCGATGGTGTCATTCGGAACTAGGATACGCGGAGTAACACCGGTCACGTCAAAGGGACCGACGATTGAGATCGGACTGAGAATCGTCCCCTTGGCCAACGCCGGCGAGCCGGCCTGTACATTCAGGTTAGGCAGGGTGGTCGGCGGCGTCGCATTGATGTTGACAAACATAGGGTCGGCATACTGAGAATTTGCTTCCTGTTTCGAACCCAACTGGTAGGTGCTGAAGGTGGTGTAGGTCTTTGAACCCCAAATCCAGTTTTCGGAGGAACTGGGTGCGTAGTACAGGTTGTAATTGAGAGTGACCGTCGAGGTGGTTACCGCGTCCACCAGTGTTCCGGTCACAGAAGAAGCGTAGAAAATATTGTTCTCGACTATGTTCGTTCCCGTGAGGTCGGTCCCGGTCGCAAATTCCCCGATTGCGCCGTTGGCATTGTTCCCATTGTCCCACGTGGTGTTGTTGATAATCGTAGAGTTCGACGATCCCCCAGAAGTGCCCTGCCCGCCGATACTGATCCCGACCGCGGTGTTGTAGAAAAACAGGTTGTCGCGGACTATGTTGTTCGTGGTGTTCTGGGCAGCACCTTCTCCCGTCACTTCAATGCCCAAATCAACGAGGTAGACGGTATTCTGCTCGACTATGTTGGAAGCGCTGCCATCCAGATAGATACCATCGGCACAATAGCATTTGGAGCCGTAGGGATTGCTGGCGGCGGCTACGTTTGGGGTGGTGCCGGTACCTTTGGAGGGGTTCTCGTAAACCGTGTTGCCGTAAATCTCCCCGTTGCGCGATTGGTCGTTCGCGGCCCCATCATAGCCATCGGTGCACGTGACTCCCGACGCAACGCACTCACCTCCCAGGGCCGCGATGCCAATGTTGCTGTTGTTGTGCACTAAGTTATTTGCGATGATGAACCCATTGATGTTGCCGTCGAGTTCCATCGTCTCGCTGCAGCCTGTCATCATGTTGCTTAAGGTGTTGCCGATGATCGATATGTTGGTTAGAGCTGTGGTGCCGCTCGTCCCGGCAACCACGAGACCAAAAGCTTCCGGAGACCCGTTGGGGCAGTTTCCCGTGTGGTTTGTCGCTTTCCCCTGATTCCAGATGTTATTAATGTTGTTATTCACAATCTGGATGTTGGTGCCGGAGCCTTGAACGGCAATTCCCGCAGGCACAAGGGTGTTGGTCTTCGTGGACGTCCCCGTCTTGAAATTGGTGACCTCAAAGCCATCGACAGTGACGTAGCCAATGTTATTTGTGCCGCTGCCAATTTGGACCAACCCGTAGGCATACCCGGTAGTGCCGATGGCTACACTTCCCCCATTGATGATCGCGCCCCCGGGAGTGGTACTTTTGAGAATGAAGTAGCCGCCCGAAGCCGATCCACCGGTGTTAATCGCAATGTCCGCAGTTTCATTGTAGGTCCCTGGAGCCACGTTGATGGTGATGCCGGGGCCGGCTTTTGTGACCGCATATGCGATGGTCGCCCAGGGAGAACCTGACGATCCGTTGTTCGAGTTGCTTCCGCTTGTCGAGACATAGAAATTGGTGTTCGTCAACACGGCAGTCGTAATGTTGAAGGTCGCGGTTGCCGTGAGATGAGTGGGAGTGGTCGAATCGATCACCTGCACGGTAATGGGGTAAGTACTCGCTGCCGCTGGTACTCCGGTCAGGACTCCGGTCGAGGTCACGGCCAACCCCGGTACACTCCCGCTGGTGATTGTCCACGCATACGGAGCCGTCCCTCCGCTGGCTGCGAACGTGGTGCTGTAGAAGGTGTCCACTGTCCCGTTGGGCAGGGGGGATGTGGTTGTGATGGTCAATGCGCTAGCTGCCGCCATATCGCTCGTCAGCAGTAAACCACCGAATAGGGCCAGCAGAAGGCCGACTCTACTGGTGATCATTTCCTTCCGGAAAAACAGGTTCGCGTGTTTCATCGAAGTTCCTCTTGTCGAACAGGATTGTGAACAGGCCCGACTGCTTTCTAATAAAGCCCGGAAAAATAGAACTTCCTTGCGAGTTGAACGCGTCTGGGCGTTCGCACAATCGCCGCAATCCATACTGCTAGACCGGAAACCCCCGAATCGCCCGATTCTCCTGTGCTGATTTGCGATTCACGAGAATGTTGCGCGAATGTACCTATAATGTGATCGTTTGTCAACTATCTTGTTTGTTATTGTTCGATTTTCCCCTTGAGGGGGAATCTTTGGGCGATACAATTCGTCCGCAACTCAATACAATTGGTGCTGCGGGACATCGATCTGCACCGGAATGGGCTCTGACCGGTGCCGGGAGAGCGTAGACCTCATGCTCGCAGAAGAGCGTAGATTTCGCATTCGAGAGATCCTTTCCGGCCAACGCACTATTACCGCTTCCGACCTCTGTGCCGCTCTGGGGGTTACGGCCGCGACGGTGAGGCGAGACTTGGCGGCCTTGGAGCAGGATGGCGTCCTGGTTCGTTCTCATGGGGGAGCGGTTTCCCGCATGTCCAGCACCAACTTCCAACCTTCCTATGAGACGTTATCGCACAGCCACAGCAGTGAGAAACATGCGATTGCGCGCGCGGCAGAACATCTGGTGCTGGATGGCGAGACTGTCTTTCTTGAGGGAAGCACCACGGTTTATGAGCTTGCCCGCGGCTTACATCAGCGGAATCGTCTGACGGTAGTGACAAACTCCCCCACCATCGTTTGCCAGTTGCAAAGAAGCTCAGGCGTGACTGTCCTTTGCACCGGGGGCGATCTGCAAAAGGACACGTTCTATTTTTCCGGCGAATGGGCGCAGCGCGCGCTCTCCGAAATTCGGTTGGATAAAGCCATTTTGGGAGTGAGCGCCATCGATCTTTCGTATGGAGTCTCCACCGCAAACCACGCCGAGGCACAGATCAAGAAGATGATCACAAAAGCGGCGAAGACCCGCATCGCGTTAGCGGATCACAGTAAATTTGGCACTCAAAGCTTCGCTTACGTCGGCCCCGTGGCGGACATCGATGTGCTCGTAACCGACTCCGGCACCGACGCAAAATACATCAAGGCCCTGCGCGAAGCGGGGGTCGAAGTTGTGGTCGCGGAAATGCAAGAAACACGTAAGACGCCGCACAAAAGAACATATTCAAACAAATAAGTTGACAATCGCTCACGTGCGGGATAATTTGAGTCGTCTTGACGTTCAGCAGGAAGATGAGGGAATTGTGAGTGATTGCGGCAAGAAGATTCGCTTGAATCGTGTGCTGGGAGGCTCGAAACGCCGGGCCCTGATCGTGGCTTTCGATCATGCCTTGGTACTGGGGCCGATTCCTGGAACTGAAGACCCCTTAGGAAAGATTCGACAATTTGCCCAAGCCAATGTCGATGCGATGCTGCTGAACCTTGGGATCCTTCGCCAATTCGCAAACTCGACAATATCCAGTTCAATCCCGGCTCTAATTGTCCGCCTGGATTGGACTACGGTTTGGTCTGCGATGGGGCAAAACGGAAGCGGCGCGCTGCACAGCTCGCTTCTCGCGCGCCCCGAGGAAGCGTTACGGCACGGCGCAGATGCCGTGCTCACCTATCTCGTCATAGGTACCGGCGATGCCGAGTTCGAGATGAAGGAGATCGCGCGCAACGCCGAAGTCGCTCGCGAATGTGAACGAGTTGGAATCCCGCTGATAGTTGAATCTATCGCACGGGGGAAGGACGTGCGGAATCCCGGCGATCCCAAGTGGCTGAACCTGCACACTCGTATGGCAGCCGAGCTGGGTGCGGATGCTGTTAAGACAGATTACAGCGGGGATACAGCCTCGATGCGTTCGGTGGTGGAAAAATGTCCCATACCAATCCTGGTGCTCGGTGGAAGCCGTCATGCCTCGGACAAACACTCCCTCGATGTGGTCCGCGATGTTGCTGCCGCAGGAGCAGCCGGTGTCTTCTTTGGCCGCAATGTTTTCCAGGCCGACAACATGAGCGCATTTCTTGAACAAGCGCGTGCGGCCCTTGACGGAACGGTAACCGCAGAAGTTCAAGCCCTCCCAAGATGACCACATCGAGTTCCGAGGCGCAGGATGAAACGCTTTCGCTATAAAGCAATCGTGTATCGAAAACCATCATGAGTTTGCTTGCCATCGATATCGGTTCGAGCAGATGCAAAGCGGTGGTATTTGCGTTGACGGGTGAGATCCTTGCCCAGCGCGCCTGCGCGTACACCCCGGACTTTCCCGCTCCTTCGCACGCGGAGATAAATCCCGCGCGCTTTTGGCATTCGGTGTGCGGTTGTTCACAAGCGGTAGCTAAGAATCTTTCCGATCCCGTCCGAGCCTTGTGCCTGAATTCGCACGGCGAAACTTTCGTGCCGGTAAATGGACGCAACGAGGCAATCGCTCCAGCCATTCTCAACCAAGACAATCGAGCCGTGGAAGAAACGGTGTGGCTCGAAAGAAGATTGGGAAGAAAGCGACTCTTTGAAATCAGCGGCTTGGTCGCTCACCCCATGTATCCGGTTCCGAAGCTACTTTGGCTGCGTAAGCACCGGCCGGACATCTTTGCTCCCTCGGTTCGTTTCCTTAGTGTGATTGGTTATGTTCTTTCGCGACTAGGACTGCCCGCCTATATCGATTATTCCCTGGCCTCGCGCTATCTGGCGTTTGATATACGGCAGCGACGCTGGTCCGAAGAAATTCTCGGCGCCACAGAAATAAAAGCCGAATGCCTGCCCGTTCCTGTACCTGCTGGAACGATTGCAGGAAAACTAGATGCATCCGCTGCCAGTCAACTTGGTCTCTTACCGGGAACGATGGTTGTGATGGGAGGGCACGATCAACCTTGCGGTGCGCTGGGAGTTGGCGCTATCGGTGCGGGCCGCGTGGCCGACTCGATGGGCACTTACGAATGTCTGTTGGCGGCTTCCGATCAGCCCAGCTTAACGGATGCGGCACTCGCGGCTTCTCTCAATTCCTATTGTCACGTGGTTCCAGACAAGTTCGTCACGCTGGCATATTTTCCCTCGGGAATCATGATCAAGTGGTTCCACGATCTGTTGTACGGAAAAACGCAGGGAGAAGCGTACGGGGAAGGCGCCCTCGCTCAGGACGGCGATCCATCTTACGCGGAGTCCATCCACTACGCGACGCTGGAACGCGAAGCGCCAGCGAGCCCAACGGGACTCTGCATTACTCCCAATCTGATCGGCACCTGCAATCCTGACTTCAACCCGCATGTACGTGGAATCATTTCCGGCCTGGGTCCGAACACAACCCGCAGCCAGATCTACAAAGGCATTCTTGAAGGGCTCGCCTGTGAACTGGCGCAGATGACCGAAATTCTGGCAAATGCGGTGGGAGAGTTTCGAGACGTCTACGTCACTGGCGGAGGCTCGCGGTCGGCGATGGGGCTCCAGTTGCGAGCTGCTTTATCGGGCCGGCAGCTGCATGTAATGGAGTGTCCGGAAGCAGTCTGCCTCGGCGGAGCTATACTCGCCGGAGTCGCATGCGGAGAATACGCGAGCTTGCGAGAGGCTGTGGATCTCGTCGTTCGCGATGTTTCTGCGGTATCACCCGACCATGCGATTGCGGTAGCCTACGCGCAACAATCCAAACGATACCGCCATTTGCGTTCAGCGCTCACGGCGATCGCAAGCGACTGAAAGTCCAAGAGGCCAACAGGAGGAACGGTGATCCAAGCCACAATCGGATTCATAGTTTTTGGAGTTCACAAAGATGGTCTAAAAGACCCAATGGGTACACCATTCATCGATGATGCATTGGTTCAGCGCGCCAAGAGTGCGCTGGTTGCGGCAGGTCTGAAGGTTATTGAGCATGGCATTGTGGTCGCCAGCAGAGAAGAAGCTCGGGTCGCATTTAAGAAAATGAAGTGCGACGACGCCATCGATGCGGTCGTCCTATTTTCCGGAACTTGGGTTTGGGCGGCGCACATGGTCGGCGCTATTCGCGATTACTGCGCCAGCGGCAAAGGCTTGCTTCTGTGGACGCATCCCGGCTCTCAAGGCTGGCGGCCGGTTGGCGGATTGGTGCTGCACGGAGGTTTGCTGGAAATCGGGGTCCCGCACAAATTTGTATACGGAAGCCTGGAGGAACGAGATACCGTAAGCAAGATCGTCAGCTTTGCCCGAGCTTCACACCTGAAGAACTTCTTAAATATGTCCACTATTGGCGCATTTGGCGGTCGTGGGATGGGGCAAACCTGCGGCGCTGCCGATCCTTCCCAATGGATGAGAATGTTTGGCATAGATATCGATTCCCGCGATACGGCGGAGTTGAAGCGAGCCGCTGAAGGAATAACGGCGAACGAACTGGATGACCTTCAGCCAAGGCTGAAACAGCTGTTTAGCAAGGAACCCGAGCGAAAAGCAGTGACCGAGCGCTCGATGCGTCTATATCTCGCTCTAAGAAAAGTTGTAGCGAAGGAAAAATTTGATTTCTACACGATTCAATCCTTTCCTGGTCTAGCCGGCGATTACTCTGCCACTTGCTTTGCTCAGAGCATGATGCTTGAGGATGGAGTTGGTACTTCCACGCTGGGCGACTTCAATACTGCTTTGACCGTGCTCCTGCTTACCAAATTAAGCAAGGAGCGGGTATACTACGGCGATTTGCAGCACATCGACAAGAAAACGAGAGAAATAAAGATCATCGGAGACGGCGCCTGTCCGCCTTCCCTGGCCAGCAAGCTGGGGCCGGCTGGTTTTTCTGAACACGGTATCCCTACCGAAGGCGAAGCGGGCGGCCTCTCTGTAAAGTTGATCTGCAAGGTGGGAGAAGGGGTATTGGCCCGGCTCGGCAGGGTGAACGGCGAGTTTCAAATGGTCATTACTCGAGCCAGCATTTTCGAGCCCGCACCGGATCAGATAGAAAAACGGCTCAACGAATGTGGCATCCCATTCTGGCCCCACGGTTTTGTGACCGCGCATTGTGACATCGACGTTTTGCTCCAGCATTGGACCAATGAATATGCATGCCTGGGCTACGGCGAAGACTTATATCCGGCGTTAGTCGATTTTTGTGAGATCACGGGAATCAGGGCAATCCTTCCCTGAGTCTCTGGATGCCACATCGGCCGGACGAAACGGCGGCAATAATTTCTCAACGACAAGGGAGGAATCGGTGATCAACTACAAGATCAGGCAGAGCATGGTGGTGTATGCGGTCAGACTTATTGCAATTCTGCTGCTTGTCGGCGGCGGTGTTACGGCGCTCCCGGCGCAATCGTCGGGCGAAGAACATGCTTTGCAAATCACGGTGAACCCGGCAGACGGCAAATACACAATCGCGATGCCAGAATCGAGTTCTTACGCCTTGCGGGCTGGAGTCGGGGTTGAGGTGGATGGGCGCTGGCTTCATGCGTCCGATTATCCGCGGCATGCGGTAGAGCACTCGCAAGCTCAGGGATACCTGGGGGACGCGACAGACTGGCAGGTAACCTACTCGGGACTAAGCGGGCAGCCAGACCTGATTTATCATCTGCGCGCTTACTCGAGCAAGCCTTTCGGCGATATCCAGGTAACGGTTCGGAACAAGACACAGAAGCCCATTCACGTCGAGAGCATTCGTTCCGTGGACGCGACCGAAGGAGCGATTATCGACCTGGGGGGACCGCTCCTCGACAATCGAGTTCTCTCCGACAGCTTCAGCGAGGACCGGCCAGCCATGACCATCCGCAATTTTGCAGACGCCGAAAAGCAGATGCATCGCGCCGTCGGTTGCCAGCTCTTCTACAATCGCCGCAGTCATCAGAGCTTGTTTCTCGGCGCGCTCACTTCGGAACAGTTTCTCACCATTCTGCGTCTTCATCTTGCCGGCACTTCCGGCAACACCCACCCTGCGGCCTACGAGGTCGATTCGACTGGAACTACAGAGATGGAGAAGGAAAATTCTCTGGAGCATTCCTCGGCAGAGGATCAGGTGGAGCTGAGCCTGCCGGTCGCTCCCGGCGCGGAGCTATCCTCGGAGCGCCTGCTCTTCAGTTTGGCCACCGATTATCATCGCCAGCTGGAAACCTATGGTTCCTTGATTCGGCAGATTCATCATGCCAGAACCTCGGCGCCTCCGCTGATGGGCTGGTGGAGCTGGACGGCCTACTACTTCGGGCTGAATGAAGCAGCGGCCCTGACCAATGCCGAATGGCAAGCGGAGCATCTGAAATCATTCGGCTATAACGTCTTCCACATGGACGAAGGCTATCAATATGCTCGCGGAGAATACATCACCCCGAACGCAACTTGGTTTCCTCAGGGGCTCGGGCCATTCGAGTACAAAGTGCGCGGATTGGGCCTTGTTCCGGGAATCTGGACCGCTCCCTTTGAAGCATCGGAGCGCTCCTGGGTATATCAGAACCACCCGGATTGGCTGGTAAAAAACGCGAAAGGGCAGCCCATCCATGCCGGCTCGGTGGTGGACGACAAAGATCAACTCTTCGTGCTGGACACTACCAACCCGGAGGCTCAAGAGTATTTGCGAAAGACTTATTCCACTCTGGTGAATGACTGGGGCATCCGCTACATCAAGATGGATTTCATGGACGATAGCGGGATCGAGGGTTACTACTACAAACCAAATACAACCGCCCTGGAAGCCGAGAGAATCGGGCTGAAGATCATCCGCGACACGGTGGGGGACGACGTTTATTTAGATAAAGATGGAAGCGTCATGCTCAACCCGGTCGGGTACGTGGATTATGGCCGGATATCGCAGGATACGGGGCACACCTTCGGCGCCAGTAAAGACGCCGCTCCGGGAATTGCCGCGCGCTACTACATGAATCGGAATTTTTTTGTGGCCGATCCGGATGCGTTTACGGTATCGACGCAAACCATTGCCGATCAGACATGGCATGACAGCGACAAGCCGGTTACTTTGGATGAGGCCAGGGTCTCCATTGCTCTCGCCGCCGTTTCCGGCGGGATGTTCGAGATCGGAGACGAACTTCCGTCGTTGTCGAAGGCTCCTGAGCGCCTCGCACTGATTCAGAATCAGGACCTGATTCAGATGATTCGTCTGGGAAGGGCATCGGTTCCATTGGATCTGATGGATTTTTCAGCCGAGGATGCGCAACCGAGCGTTTTCTTTGTCAAAGAGGAGGACCGGCAAAGCATTCTGACTGTCTTTAACTGGACAGACAAGGAGAGGGATCACTCCATCGATCTCACGACCGCCGGATTGCCTGCGACTGGCCAGTACATAGTTACAGATGTTCTGGACAATCGCGAGATCCCCGCTTCCGCCGCCGGCGTGCTGGCCGTTCATCAGCCGCCTCATTCGGTGCGGGTATTGAAAATAGTCGACACGCGCATTCCCGCAGCCGCTCCCGCGGTAACCACTGACCACCCTTCCACCGGAAGTGCCGGAGCCACGCTTACGTTTGCGGCTCACAGCCGGGCCGGCGATGCGGTGCTCTCGTATCACTGGGATTTCGGCGACGGCGTGACCTTGGAGGGCAGTGAAGTGAATCATGCCTATACCGAGCCAGGTGAATACAGCGTGCGTCTGACGGCGGCAGGTCTCAGCGGGCTCAGCGCGGAAGATTACTTCCAGGTCCGGATCTCTGGCCATATGCCGACGACCTTCGATCCTCAAAACCGGAAGCGCTACCAACCCTCCAGGTGATTGCCGCTGATTTCCAAGGAGGAAAAACTTCAGCGCTCATCACGGCGACGCTGCAATAGATGGTTGGGGCTTGGCGCGACGGAGTGGAAAAGTCTTACCGGTGGCTCTGCAAGAAACGATCCCGATACTCCGCGTCTCGAAATGCCTCCGTGCCTCCAGCCCGCGTGGTCGAGAGCGCACCGGCAACGTTTCCGGCGGCCAGGCAGCTTTGCAGATCGCCGCCACGAAGGAACTGATGCAGGAAGCCTGCATCGAAACTGTCACCGGCGCCAACAGGATCCACGACTTCCACCATCGCGGCCGGACTGACAAAACGGTCGCCGTCACGCTGCGCCATCGCTCCTTCCGCGCCGAGTTTCACGACAACCAGTGGTACCATCGCAGCCAGCTTGCAGACGGCGTCATCAAGGTTCTGAGTTCCGGCAATCTTTTTCGCCTCCCGGGTGTTCGGTAAGAGAATGTCCACGTAGCGCAAAGCTTCTTCAATATCACTTTTCCATTCATCTTGCGGGTCATCGTTTGGATCGAGGGAAATAGTGAGTCCGTGCTGTTTTAGTTGCCGGAAAAGATCTGCCGCATGGGGCCGCATGCCGCGCTGCAAATAAAACGACGAGAAATGAAAGTGCCGCGATGCAGAAATGTACTCAAAATCAATGTGTTCCGGCCTCAAATCAAAAATCGTGCCGGGATACGTCAGAATATTGCGCCAGTTTCCGTGCTGCAGGATTACGCTGAGACCGGTTTGCGCGGTGGAGTGTCGGATGACTCTTTCAACATGCACTCCACCGGCGGAGAGGCGCTCCAGTGCGATGTCTCCAAGGGCATCGCCGCCGATGCAGGAAACAAAGCCCACGCGGCTGCCCAGCGCAGCCAGATTATGCGCCACGATTGCAGAAGAACTGCCGAGCGTTAACATCATGTTCTCGGCTAGCAGTTCGCGTTCGGGAGGCAGCGCTTCAGGAAGTCCGTAGAGGATCAAATCGAGATTGAGTTCTCCAGCAATGGTGACATCGAATTGTGGCAATGAATCCTCCTGACCGCAGCGCGTGGTTGAAGAACGATGGGTTTTACTTGTCTGGTTTGTGTGGCGGCCTGCGCGCATCCGGCGGTGCCCGCCGCTCGCCGGCATGAACCTGAGTGATGTCGATACCGGCCCTGCGCAACTGAGCGATATCTTTCTTAGGAGCAAAACGATCGGTGATAACCCGGTGAATCGCCGACGGAGGCGCGATCAGAGAGAGACTCCGACGGCCGAATTTGCTGGAATCGCAAACCGCCACGACGATTCGAGCAACATCCATCATGGCGCGATTTACTTTTGCTTCCAAAAGATTCGGAGTGCTCAGGCCACAGTGGACGTCGAAGCCGTCTACTCCCAAGAAAAGAATGTCGGCATTCAATCGGCGCAATGTTTCTTCCGCAATCGGCCCAACCAGCGAAAAAGAATTCTTCCGCAGAGTTCCTCCCGTCAGAATCACCTCCAGAGACGAGCCGGCAAGTTCCGCCGCGATATTCACTGCATTGGTGATGATCGTCAGATTTTGATGATGGCGGAGCGCTCGCGCAATGGCGGTGGTGGTTGTTCCGGAGTCGAGAATCACCACCTGCCCTTCTTCCACCATCTGCGCCGCCGCGTTCGCAATCTGAATCTTCTCCTTGCGATGCAGCTTTTCCTTTTCCCGGAGCGTGGGATCTTCCAGTGCTCCCTCGCGAGCTGGCAGGGCGCCGCCATGGGTACGATGAATCTTGCCTGTGGAGTGAAGAATCTCAAGATCCTTGCGAATGGTCACTTGCGACGTGCGGAAGCGCTTCGCAAGTTCCGCGACCAGCACCCGGCCATCCAGGCGCAAAGCTTCCAGAATCGCCCTTCGACGTTCTTCAATCAGCATGGGATTCGTTCACAAGGGTGAAGAGCGCGAGCCCAACAACAACTCGCGAGCATTCCTTTCTATCGTTACGAGTTCCGTTTGTCTATGGGAAAATGGGAGGTACTGATGGAAATTAGTGCTTCCTGATTTGGAGAGATATATGCAGATCAAGGTTGATCCCGACGTTAACCCCGTCTTGGGATTGGAAATCCCTTAGTACCAACTCGGAGCCTGACAGCTGGCCTGCCATTTCAGACTTGACTTCCCTGCAAAGCGCAAGTAAATATCTATATGCGTAACAAAACGAAAGGACCTCCGAAACCATAGGGGAACTTCCGTTGACGCTGTAAAGCGCTGTCCGCAAGGCGGCCCGTTTATTTTTGCTAACGGGGCTGAATCGGCAGCTTCATAACGATGCTTTGGCAGAGTTTGACCGAGGAGTCTGTAGCGTGAATGCTCTTGCTAAACTGCTTGATCTTTCGAGAGAAGAGAAGATCGAACGCGGCCTGTTATACACTCCTGCGGAAATTGCACAGCAGCCTGCCACCTGGGAATCAACATTTTCTGTCTTTCAAAAACACCGTACGCGCCTTGCGGCGTTCCTTGGGGACGCCGGGTTCGGCGATCCCGGGGGTCCGAAACCAACTGTCTTTCTCATCGGTGCGGGCACTTCCGACTACGTGGGCAGAAGTCTGGCGCCTCTGCTTCGCCGGCTCTGGAGGTGTGAAGTCATTGCCATTCCCAGCACCAGCCTCCTAACCCACGGGGAACAGTGGCTGATCCCGGGTCAGCGCTACGTCTGGATTTCGTTTTCCCGATCCGGCGATAGCCCGGAGGGTGTCTCCGTTATAGAAAAAGCTCTGGTGAGTCATCCGGATATACATCACATCATCGTGTCGTGTAACGCAGAGGGGCGCATGATTCGTTGCGCCGACGGCAAGCGGCAAGCATTCGCCGTCGCCCTGGACGATGCGGTTAACGACCGGGCTCTGGCCATGACCAGTTCATTCTCGAATATGGTCGTATTCGGCCAATGCATGGCTCACGTTCATAACCTCATGCAATACGAAGCTATACTCATCCGTCTCGTTGAAGCGGGAAGGACTTTCCTCCCACACGCCGCTGACGCGGCGGCGGCACTGGCCGCGGAACCCTACGAGAGGGTCTGTTTCATCGGATCGGGCGCGCTTGCGGGCGTAGCCGTCGAATCTGGGTTGAAGGTACTGGAACTGACCGCGGGCAGAATCCTGACGGTGTCGGAATCGGCCCTGGGACTGCGGCACGGGCCTATGGCAGCTCTCGATAAAACCACGCTGCTGGTTGCCTTTCTTTCGAGCGATGAGAAGGTTGCCGGCTACGAAAGAGATCTGTTGCAGGAACTCATGCGGAAGCGGCTGGTAAAAACTCAGATCGCAGTGGGCGGGCATTCCGAGCTGCCGCTGGATGGTTTCGTAGAGCGCTATCTTTCGCCGGAAATTCGTACGGCGGTGCCGGATGATTGTCGTCCGCCAGTGGACGTTCTGTTCGGCCAGTTGCTGGGCCTATTTTTCTCCTTGCGCTGTAACTTGACGCCGGACCGGCCCAGCCCTGACGGCGTGATAAGCCGGGTCGTTCAAAACGTGAGGATTTACGCCTGATTCAGGCCAGCAGCCTCGGGGAGCAGGAATCGATCATGAACGAACAAAACAATTGACAAACGAGCAGACTATGAGTAAATTCGCGCAATCGCAAAGCATCGGGCCTAAACCGTACAGCGCCGCTAGTCGAAATGGGCAGTGCATTGGGTGGCGAGGTACATCTCATCAGGGTGGTTGAGCTGTTTGGATGTGGCTCGTACCGATTTGGAGGAGTCCATGGAAAAGAATCACGTGCACGCTCGTTCGACCGCATTCAGCGGGCTCGGTCTTGTGCTTGCCTTCCTGGTAGTCGCTGCGGCCTTGCCGCCTGTCGCACTCGGACAGAAGGACAGCGGTGGAGTCGCAGGAGTTGTCCGTGATTCTGCCGGAGCCGTAGTTCCCGGCGCAAAGGTCAGCGTCAGGGATGTTGATCGTGGCACCGAGGTTGTGGTCGCAACCAGCTCACAAGGAGAATACGTCGCGAGTCCGCTCAAAATTGGACGCTACAGCGTCACCGCCGAGAAAGTGGGCTTCAAGAAAACGGTCGTAGGACCGATCACGGTGAATGTCCAGGAGCACCCGGAGGTTGATATTACACTCACGGTGGGCAGCATCCATGAGGTCATGACAATCACATCGGAGGGGCCCCAACTGCAGACCGAAACTTCCGAACTCGGGCAGGTGGTGAACGGCCAGGAGGCCACGACTCTTCCACTGAACGGCCGTAACTTTGCGCAGTTGGCGCAACTGAGCGCGGGAGTGGCTCCCGCCGAACCGGGTTCGCGAATTAACGCCAGTTACGGATTCAGCGCGGGTGGAGCGCGGTCGGAACAGAACAACTTTCTGCTGGACGGGATTGATAACAACTCAAACCTGGCCGATCTGATCAATGAGACTGCTTTCGTCATCCAGCCTTCGGTCGATGCCATTGAGGAGTTCAAAGTGCAAACCAGCGCCTACAGTTCGGAATTCGGGCGGGGAAACGGAGCGATTCTGAATGCGGTTATCAAGTCAGGAACCAACGGATTCCACGGCGACCTGTACGAGTTCATCAGGAACGAGAAACTCGACGCGCGCAACGCGTTTGATGCATTTGGCCGTCAGCCTTACAAGCAGAATCAGTTTGGTGCCACGTTGGGCGGACCGATCATTAAGAACCGCACCTTCTTTTTTGGCGACTACGAGGGATTGCGGATCCGGCAAGCAACGCCCTTTTTAGAGTTGATTCCCACTCCGGCGATGATCGGCGGGGATTTCTCCAGCTTCCTCGACACTTCTAGTCCAACGGGTTTCAACGACTGCGCTGGGAACCCCACTTATGCCGGCGAAATATTCAACACACGTCTTACGCAGGCCTCGGCTTCAAGTCCTACCGGTTTTTGCGGCGTCCCTATCGGCGGGTACAGTGGTGGCTTTCCAACCAATATGTTTCTCCCTACTACCCCGATTGATACGCTGGCAGCCACTCTGTCAACGTATTGGCCAACTCCAAATGCCAGCATTGGAGGCGACAACTTTCTTTCCGATCCGCATCGCCAGGAAAGCCGCAACAACTTCGACATCCGCATCGATCACAAAATCAGCGACCGGGACAATGCTTTCGGACGATTCAGTTACGAGAACCAACCCAGTTTCATTCCTCCGCCTTTCAATAATCTGCTGGATGGCGGAGGGTTCTTCGACGGTGTTGAGGACAATTCTTACCGCAGCCTGGCCTTAAGCGAGGTTCACCTTTTTAAACCCAATCTGGTCAATGAATTCCGACTCGGGTACAACCGAATCAATTCGCACCGATTTCAGCCCAACGCCAACGAGAACATCAGTGCTCAAGTGGACTTTCCCAACGTCCCTTATGGGCCAAACAACGGTGGCTTGCCGAATATCACCTTCGGCGATGGCACCGCCGGAATTGGAAGCTCTACCTATCTGCCGTCGATTGAGAAACAGAACAGTTTTGTTTTAACCGACAACCTGACCTGGATTCGGGGACACCACTCGCTGAAGTTCGGCACCGAAGTGCGGATAGAACAGTTCACGATCTTCCAGCCCGCCGAAGCCCGCGGCGCTCTGGACTTCAGCAACGACTTCACCGACAACCCCGCGGCGCCAGGAACGGGCGGGAGTTCCTTCGCCACGATGCTACTGGGCATTGCCGATGGTGGCGGAATTACGAGCCTGCACAATATTGACTATCGCCGGCAAATCTACGCCGGCTTCGCTCAGGACGACTGGAAGGCCAATGACCGCCTGACCGTCAATCTGGGGCTGCGCTATGAAGTCTTCAGCACGGTCAAGGAGCACAACAATGAGGAGGGAACCTTTGTTTTCAACTCCAACTCTATGCTTGTTCCCAGCGGACAGAACGAACCGCTCACACCGCTGCTCGCTGCCAGCATACCGATTGAGCATGGTTCGCGTGGACTGATCAGTCCTGATCTAAACAATTTTGCGCCGCGTATCGGCTTCGCTTTCCGCGCCACGAACAAACTCGTGGTACGCAGCGGTTACGGCATTTTCTACGGCGGGCAGGAGAATGGGCCTTACTCCAATCCCAGCCCGGGGTTCAATCCTCCGTTCTTCTCCTCCGAGTCCTTTTCGACGCCGTGCGGGAATCTGGCTGCCAATCCGGCGGTCACGCCCGGGCAGCCGCTCAATTGCTCCATTGCTTCCCTCAACATGAACGGGTCGAACACGTTGGCCAATGGATTCCCTCCGACCGCGCTTTCGAACCCTAACACTCCGGAACTTTATTCCGTCGATCCCAATCTGCGGACTCCCTATAACCAGCAGTGGCACTTTGGCGTGCAATATCAAATGCCCGCCGACACGATGCTGGATGTTTCCTACGCAGGCTCGCGAGGGCTGAAACTGTTCGGCTTTTATAATGGCAATGAGGCCGCTCTGGCGACCCTCCCGCAGTTCGCAGCGCTTTGCACGGCAAATTTCGGCGGCGTGCTGAGTTGCCCGACTGCCGAGCGGAGACCTGCTCATGCGGTGGCCCCTGGCGCTCCCCCGGGATCCACTTGCAACTTGAGCCCCACCGATGACTGCGATCCCGTGTTTGATACCTCTATTGCAACATTTCGCTCTAACGACGTCTCGAACTACAACTCTCTACAGGTCCGTTTCGAGAAACGCCCCACCCACGGCCTGCAATTTCAGGCCGCCTATACCTGGAGCCACGCCCTCGACGATGCTTCCAGCGCCAGCCTGGGATCGCAGAATCAGGGCGACTTTCGCCTCCAAAACGATCCCCTATTGGAGTACGGAAATGCGGATTTTGATGTCCGTCAACGGTTCGTCTTGAGCTACGCCTACGATTTGCCCTTCGGTAAGAATAAGGCGTTCGGAGGGAACGCTTCCGGTGTTTGGAACCAGATCATCGGCAATTGGCAGGTTGCAGGCATCACGATCGCAACCACGGGAAACTGGTATACACCCACTGACATTGCCACCAACCTCTCCACGTCGGATGGCGGTGGATATGTGTTCAGTGCGGCGCGGCCCGACGTGGTCGGAAATCCGAACGGACACCCATGTGTACCGGGAACGCTTTTTAACACCTGCGCCTTTGCGACAAACACAGTCATTGGATCGTTTGGTAACGCAGGTCGAAATATCATTCAGGGGCCAGGCGTCCAGAACTGGGATATTTCTTTGTTTAAGATCTTCCCCATCAGCGAACAAAAGCGCCTCGAGTTCCGGGCAGAGTTCTTCAATGCCTTCAATCATTACGATCCGGAGTTTGACAACCCCGGTAGCTTCAATACAAATATCGCTACCCAGCATGGGTTGGATGAAACCGCAGCCCAGACCGGATGCTCGAACGGCAGCCCAAATTCCAATTGCGCCTTCGGCTTCGCCCAAGCCGCGCACGATCCACGATTCATCCAATTTGCTTTGAAGTTCTATTTCTGAAACCCAACTCGCCGCGGAGTCAAGCCTTGAGTAGGCATTTGACTTCATTTATCGTGGGGCAGCGGATTCCCCGGCGTACAGCCGAGAGAGGGCCATCACGGCAGCTCTGCCGTGACGGAGGAGATCCCGATGATAAGTTCGGCACGAACCATCGCTCGACTCATATTAGTTCTCTGCTTAGTTCTCTCGATCACCCTGTCTTCCACGGCGCAAGCGCCAACTTCCGCGTCTGCTCCAGCAGAACCCGCCGATGAAGAAAGTGCTCTCCGTGCGCTCGCGGCCATCCAGCCCATTGATGTCCACGTGCACGTCTTCAAGACCGATCTCGCATTTCAGAAGATGCTCGAACGGCTGAACCTGAAACTGCTGAATATCCTGGTGATGGACGACACGCTGTCTTATCGCAAGCAGTTGCCCCCGCAGATCGATGACGCGCTGGCGCTGGTGCGGTCGAGCCGGGGCCACATCGCTCTGTGTACCACGTTCGATCCGTACAAAATCGAGAGTGCGTCATTCAATGCCGACACCATCAAGCAGATCGACCGCGACTTCGAGCAGGGAGCCGTAGCGGTCAAGATCTGGAAGAACATCGGAATGGAAATCAAGGACAATAGCGGCCAGTACATCATGGCTGACGATCCGAAGTTCGAGCCGATCTACAAAGACATCGCCAACCACGGCAAAACTCTCATGACGCACCAAGCCGAACCTGACGTCGCCTGGGGGCCACCGGACGCGTCCGATCCGTCCTGGTCCTACTACCAGGAAAATCCGCAATGGTACGTCGCCAACCGGCCCGGGTTTCCGTCCAAACAGAGGATTCTCGAAGCGCGTGATCGTGTGCTGGCTAACAATCCCAAACTACGCATGGTGGGTGTCCATTTGGGCAGCATGGAGCGAGATCTCGACAACATCGCCCGCCACTTGGACAGGTATCCGAATTTTGCCATCGACACAGCGGCAAGAATGGAATACCTCATGCTGATGCCTCCGGAAAAAGTGCGCGCATTCCTCATCAAGTATCAGGACCGCGTCCTCTACGGCACCGACCTGGATTTGCCTCCGGACGCCAATTTGCCGGACGCGCTGAAAGACTGGCAGTCCACCTACGCGCGTGACTGGAAGTTCCTGGCAACCGGCGAGACTCTTACCGTGGAAGGCAGGCAGGTGCATGGATTGAACCTGCCCCAGCCGGTCCTCCAGAAGATATTTCGCGGCAATGCCATGCGCTGGATTCCAGGATTGTGATGGACCGCGAGTCGGACACGTCTCGCGATGCAGATAGCCCATTCTCCTATCCAGGCTCTGGTTTAGGTTCAGGTTCACCGCTCGGGACCAGGGTTTGCCCTACCGTTCGATCGACAGGATGGGTGCCCCGGTATTTTGTTCAGGAGCCACCAGTTCCCGGGCGGGAGCCTTGCAATAGTCCTTCCATGACGGGAAAAGTAATTGCCGTCTTTCGATCGCCTCTTTGGACGAACCCTCCGGCAAGGTAAGAAACGCAAGGAACTTCTCTTGTATTCCCGCCGCAGGATTGAATTCATCCAGCCAAAGAAATTGCCCTTCCTCGTTGACTTCAAGGAACCACCACTTACCGGTTGCATCTACCGCGAAGTCGAAGCTTCCAAATGTGATTCCCGCTTTTCGCGCGAAGGCAAGCACTGCCTGCTCGACTTGGGGAGGCGTGTCAATGCGATCGACCATGACCAAGCCCTGGCCCGCATCCTGGCGCCAGTCCAGGGATCCCTTAGGATTATGAAGAGAATAGGAGAATACAGCCGCGCCCATGAGCACCATTCTCACGTCGAAATCCTTGACAACCATGTCCTGATATATGGCTGGCGCATAGGTGAGCACTTCATCCGCTGGTAGCATGTCCGCCGCTATCTCAAACGTTTCCGTAACCGCGAGTGCTTCGCTATCTTCCTTTTTCCAGATGTGCGGAAAAAAGGCCTTACAGACCGCACGTCTGGAGGGTTCTTCGACGAATAATCTCACGGCAGCGGGAGAATTGGACATCAGAGTACCGGGCACATTCATCCCGCAGTTACTTGCCAGTAGTAGCTGAACCGACTTGTTATTAATGAAGCGAGAGGCCGAATATTTATTGATGCACCTTACCGGCAAGCATTCCAGCAAGTAAAGCGTGGAGAGCGAGAACCACCGGTACTCGCCTTCGGCAAAATTCTTGTCTGCCTCGGAGACATTCGGACTGTGCACGGGCTGACTCGGCCGGCGAATCCATACAACATCGCCGGGGTCTACCGAATAAGGGCCCAGGCTGAGACGAGTGCTTCCATCGAAAGAAATGGATGCCTGACGTTCGTCGGTCCAGGAGAGTCCAGCCCAGCAAACTACCGTGTATCCCGCTTGCTCCAGAGCCCATTTCAAAGGAGCTGTGTGATTATCATTCTCAAAAGCCAAGATCACAATCTTCATTGTATCTCCATGCCGCTCTTGTGGCAGGTGGCGCCTGTAGGCGCCACCTCGCCTCGCTTCTTAGCACTCTCCGACGTCCCCATCAGGTTGTTTTGTATAGGGGTCAAAACTGCACATGGTTTCTGTGTGTGCACCGCCACTAACGCGCTCTATCTCTTTCAGAGTGAGTTCGCGAGCGCCAATACGACTGAGCACGCGTTTTGTGTTCTGGGTCTTCATGCTTCCTCCGGTGAAATGGTTGTTGACTCGTCTGCGTTGTAGCCAGGGATGAGCTGGCCGGGATGAAGTTGGCGAAGCGGCGCCCTGGGGCGTCGCTTCCCCCTTAGCACTCTCCGGCGTCCCCATCCGCTTGGTTTGTTTTGGCGTCGGATGTGCATACGGTGTTGGTGTGGATCCCGCCGCTCACATGCTCTAGCTCTTTCGGAGTAAGTTCGCGAGCGCCGGTCCGACTAAATACACGCTTTACTTCCTGGTTGTCGTTTTGGTTAGCCATCGCCGTCCCTCTGCCCAGTTTGCGGATTAACGGTGATTACGTTTGTGTGGTAAGGCCCACTGCCACTCACGAGTTCTACTTCCTGCGGGGTCAGTTCGCGAGCGCCCTTACGGATGAGCACCCGGTTGTTGTCACGCTTCATGTTTCCTCCTTCAGTGCTCACTGCGACACTCAGCATTCGGTCCTACGTCTACCGTGCTGAAGGGCTCAGTCTAGCAAGAAGGTCACAGCGCTGCAATACATTCATTCTTAGGAATGGGTGGGGAGAGTGGAGTTTGAGTTTCAGTTTCGCATTGATTCAAAAGTGTAACTAATCCCGCAAGTCCAATTCACTTATAAGAAGGCGTGGCCGCCCCGCTAAGTGCCTCCCTGCAACGAGTTTATAGCTAGGAATCCCGCGCTGCGGACATCCGAACGGAGTCCAGAAACATTGCCAGGCTGGAACCGAAATCGCTTGCGCTGCGCTTAAACCGACAATAATCGAAATCAGCGTACTGCGGTGTCTTGGGACGACTGCAAAGCTTCGCCGACCCGTAGCGACGCTGCTTTTGTAATTCTGTAATCTTTGTATTCGATGGAAAGGATCGCCACGCCCCCGAGCCGTATCGTGCTTTCCGTGTGGTTCTCGGCCGGGAGCCAGAACTCATTTACTTTTACATATCTATGTTCGATGTCAGTTTTCTTGATCCAGAACGACGGGTTCTTCCCCGGCTCTCCTTTGATTCGCACCACGGCGAAGTCTTTCGCGTCGACCCATATTTGTCCGCGATAGAGAAATTTATTTTTCGTCTTGGGAAGCAGGTTTAAAATATATCGTTCGCCGTCCGGTCCAGATTCGTAACCAGCCGGCGTGAAATCGTAGTTTTCCGTGCTCAGCGCCGTGTGCCGGCGGTTCTCTTCGTTGGCCGCTTCCTGCTCGCCCTCCAGGAGCTTATTGAAAATGTGGTCGAGGATGAACTTGGAACCGGTCTGCGACACCACATTGAACTGCTTGGAATTCGGAGCATGGAAGTCGACATTGACCACCATCTCCGCATCGCGATCGCTGGGGAACCCGCGATAGTGCATTCGATAAACACGAGTGGCTTCATACTGGAGCAACGCGGCGGCGCGCTCCGCATTCTTTTCCTGAAGGTTCTTCACGATCTGTTCAACCGTCAGGGGCGCACTCGGAACGGACTTCGAAGTTCCCTCGGGCGCGTGCTCTGGCGGCGGCGCTTGGCACACGGCCGCGAAAGCCGCGCCCAGTAGCAGCGCCGCGCCCACCCCGCAATTCCGAAAGCGTCTGTTTCCCATGTTTCCCGTTGCAGGTGCGCTATTAGTCTAACCGAGATGCGTAACCGCAATATCCACAGCAGAGCCTTCCTTCTGTCCCTCTTCCCGCAACGGGATCGTTCCCCACTCCAGGTTGTCAATTCCGTCGGCTACTAACCCGCGCTGTATAATCGGTTTTCCTGCCTATGCGAACCTTGCTTCCCTTGTGGACGGCCCTGCTCCTCACCCCGTTGCTGTTTGCACAAGCCGCTCGTTCCCAGCCTCCAGCGCCACCGCCCCTAAGAGCCCAAGAACGGAGCACTCAAAGTCCACTCCCCCAGTTTGAAGACGTCGCGCAGCAGGCGGGCCTGACTGTCCGGCACATTTCTTCGCCCGATAAGAAATACATCGTCGAATCCATGAGCGGCGGCATAGGCCTGATCGACTGCGATAACGACGGCAAACTCGACATCATCACCGTGAACGGATCTACCGTGCCGCGCTATCGCGAGGGTGGTGACTTGATGATCACGCTCTACCATCAGGATACCGATTCTAAGAATCACGACCTTCATTTCACCGACATCACCAAGTCCGCCGGCCTCACGCACAAAGGCTGGGGCATGGGCGTGGCCGTCGCCGATTACGACAACGACGGCCTGCAGGATATTTACGTCACTGGCTACGGCGGCAACGCGCTCTATCACAATCTGGGCAACTGCAAGTTTGAGGATGTAACCGACAAGGCCGGCGTGGGCGCGGGCGGATTCAGCACTGGTGCCGCGTGGGCCGACTACGATCGCGACGGCCGCGTGGATCTTTTTGTCTCGCGTTATGTCCGCGTCGATATGAACGACTTGCCCGAGTTCGGCAACGATCCCCGCTTCTGCCGCTTCAAGGGCATACTGGTGCAGTGCGGCCCGTGGGGAATGCCCGGCGAATCCGATTTGCTGTTTCATAACAAGGGCGATGGCACCTTCGAAGAAGTTTCAAAGAAGGCTGGCGTCGACAATCCCCATCACTATTACGGCTTGGGCGCGACCTGGGGCGATTACGACAACGACGGCTGGCCCGATCTTTACGTGGCGAACGATGCCGGCCCGAATTTTCTCTACCACAACAAGCATGACGGAACCTTCGAGGATGTCGGCCTGCTTGCCGGAGTCGCGCTCAGTGGCGACGGCCTGGAGCAAGGTTCCATGGGCGTAGACTGGGGCGATTATCTGCACGAAGGCCGTCTGTCGATGATCGTCACCAATTTTGTCGAGCAGGGCACAACCCTGTATCACAACCTCGACAAAGAGAATTTCGCCGATGTCAGCGTGCGCGCCAGGCTGATGAAGCCGACTTATCCCTTCGTGAGTTGGGGCACGGCGTTTTTCGATATGGATAACGACGGCTGGCTCGACTTGTTCATCGCCAATGGCCACGTCTATCCCCAGGTGGATACGATTCCCGGCGGCACTCCCTACCGCCAGCCCATGCTGCTCTTTCGCAATCATCGCGACGGAACTTTTGAAGATGTTTCTCAGGCGCTGGCAGCCATGCCCCCGCAATCGAGGCGGGGTGCGGCCTTTGGCGACATCAACAACGATGGCAACGTCGACATCGTTGTGCTCAACGTGGGTGAGCCGCCATCGCTCCTCATAAATCACAACGAAAGCCCTAATCACCGCGTCCTCTTCAAGCTCGTGGGAATGAAAAGCAATAAAGCCGCAATCGGCGCGCGTGTCACGGTGAAGTCCGGCACGCTCGTGCAGTTCAGCGAAGTGCGCGGCGGGTCCAGTTATCTTTCTCAGAACGACTTGCGCTTGCATTTTGGCTTAGCGGCGAACGACAGGATGAGTGAAGTAACCATTAGCTGGCCGAATGGCGAAACGGAGGTTCTGCACGACGTGCCCGCGGATTTCATTTACACCGTCGTCGAGGGCGCGGGAATTCAACAGAAAGTGGCTCTCCCTCCTTTGCCGCAACGCTGACTTATTCGGTGCCCAGTTGCCTCTGGAGTTGCTCCAGCGACACACCCTTCGTCTCTGGAACCATCGCCTTCACCCAAATCAGCTGGAGAACCATCATGCCGGTAAAAAACGAAAACACATAACCGGGCGGGAACTTAGCGACCATCGCCGGAAAGAAAGTTGTGAGCAAGGCGGCGAAGGTCCAGTGCGTGAAACTGCCGAGCGTCTGCCCTTCCGCCCGATGGCGATTGGGAAATATCTCGGAGATAAGAACCCAAATCACCGCTCCCTGGCCTACCGCGTGGGCAGCAATGAAACCAAAGATGCAAACCGGCACGATTGAGAAATGACCTGTGAAGAAGGCCCAGGCGACGAGGCCGAGCGAAGTGATATAGCCGAACGAGCCAATATAGAGAAGCGTGCGCCGTCCCAGCCGGTCAATCAGCCAGAGCCCGACAAAGGTGAAAACGAGATTTGTAACGCCGATACCGATCGATTGCAGCAGAGATGCTTTCGCGCCGAGGCCGGTCAGTTCAAAGATGCGGGGCGCGAAGTACAAAACCGCATTGATGCCGGACATTTGGTTGAAGAAGGCAATCAGGATGGCGAGCAGGATCGGTTTGCGAAGACGCCTCGTCCAGAAATATCCCGACTCGGCCTGCTCCGAGGATGCGGCGATGATCCCGTCTGCCTGGGCTGCGATTTCGGCTTGGGAAGCGTCTGGTTCGATTCGTTGCAGCACTTGCAGGCCGGCTTCGCGGTCGCGCTTCCGGCTGAGCAGCCAGCGTGGGCTCTCGGGAAGCACAAAGCAGAACACGGCGTAGATGAAGGACGGGAATGCGGCCACACCCAGCATCCAGCGCCAGGCGTTTTCGCCGACGCCCGCCAGCAGCGCGTTGGAGACAAAAGCGATCAAAATGCCAAAAACAATGTTGAACTGGAACATCCCGGCAAGCCGCCCGCGATACTTAGGCGGCGCGATCTCTGAAATGTACATGGGGGCAACCACGGTCGAGATGCCGATGCCCAACCCGCCGATGAAGCGCGCGACGATGAACATGCCGACGTTCGTCGCCAACCCCGAGCACACCGCACCCACAAAGTAGAGAACGCCGATCCAAAGCAGCGTGGCCTTGCGTCCGAACCGGTCAGCGGGCCAGCCCCCGAGCAGCGAACCAACGACGGTGCCGTACAACGCCGAAGCCATGGCAATGCCGTGCAGTCCCGGACTCAGACCCCACAGCGACTGAATTGTTTTTTCGGCGCCGGAAATAACCACCGTGTCGAAACCGAAAAGAAATCCCGCGAGTGCCGACGTGAGCGACCAGAAGAAGATGCGGCCATTCATAAGTGAGCAGAGCTGCGCTATGCGAACAAGTACCCAGTACCTAGTACCCGGAACGGAGAAGCGTGCTGCAACCCAAGCACGGAACTGGGAACTGGGTACTAGGTACCTGGTACTGATTTACTCAGCGGATATCCCTTCTCCCGCCAATCGCGAATCCCGCCATCCATCGAAATGACGTTGGTGTATCCCATCTTCTGCAGATTGTCGGCCGCCAGCGCCGAGCGGAATCCGCCGCCGCAATAAAGCACGATCTCTGCGTTGAGATCGGGCACGCGCGCTTCAATGTCGCGCTCGATGATGCCCTTGCCCAGGTGAATCGCGCCCGGCAGGTGATCCTTGGCGTATTCGCTCTCTTCGCGCACATCCACTAGGATGAACTTCCCGCCGCGATCCATCTTTTTTTTCATTTCCTCGGCGTTGGTTTCGCGTACGCGCGTTTTCGCGTCGTCCACAATTTTCAGAAAACGGGGAGGATGTTGCGGATGGGCCATAGGCGTTTCCTTTCCCAGTCGGTCGGCGATAAACATCCTATCAAGCGCCGCCGGATTTTGCATCGAGGCCGAATAGAGGAAAACCACAAAAGACACGAAGATGCACGAAGTAACGCTAACTGGTCCTCCTTGGTGTAACTTCGTGTCCTTCGTAGTTCGTCGATTCTCGGTTAGCATGAACGTGTGAGAGAGAGTGCCATCCGCCAAATCGGCCTTGCGCGCGCCTTATCGAAGCTCGGCCACTGTTCTCGGTCTCGTGCGGCAGAGTTGGTTCGCACCGGGCGCGTCAGCCTGAACGGAAAAATCCGGCGTGATCCGGAGACGCCGGTTGCCGGAAAGGACGATCGCATTGCCCTCGATGGACACCTAGTCGAAGCGCAAAACAAGATCTACATCATGCTGAATAAACCACGCGGCGTGGTGACCACTGCCTCCGATGAAAAAGGCCGCGAGACCGTCTACGACCTGATCGCCGGGGCACGACGTCCTTCAAGCAACAGCCTTCCGCAAAAGCCCATGCCCTGGGTCGCGCCCGTCGGCCGCCTGGACAAGGCCAGCGAAGGCTTGCTGCTGCTGACCAACGATTCCGAGTGGGCCGCGCGCATTACCGCGCCGGAAACTCATCTGGACAAGACCTACCATGTGCAAGTCGGAGCCGTCGCGGATGAGGAGTTTATCCAGGCTCTGGTTCGGGGAGTGCAAGCCAAAGACGGGGAACTGCTGCGGGCGAAGCGAGCTCGCCGCTTGCGTGCGGGACAGAAAAATTGCTGGCTCGAAATTATTTTGGATGAGGGAAAGAATCGCCAGATCCGGCGCATGATGGAAGCCCTGGGCGTCGAGGTATTACGGCTATTACGCGTTGCCATTGGGCCTCTGCAACTCGGCGATCTTGCGAAGGGCGAGTGCCGCGCCCTCACTTTGGAGGAGAAGCGAATGCTCGACCGCGCAATACGAAGGCAAACTTCATGAACGACTTAACCTTTCTTTCTGCTTTATCGATGGCCGAGCAGATTCGCAAGAAAACAATCTCCCCGGTCGAACTTGTAGACGCGCATCTGGCGCAGATCGAAAAGCTGAATCCCACCCTAAACGCATTTGTCGAAGTCGATGCGGAGCGCGCGCGGCAATCCGCTCAGGATGCAGAATCCGCCGTGATGAAGCGGGCGCCGCTCGGCCCACTGCACGGAGTTCCCCTCAGCGTCAAGAGTTCGTTCAGCGTAGCGGGCTTGCGCTGTGAGGCTGGAACACGCCTGCGCGCGGGTTTTGTCGCGTGCCAGGATGCGCCGCTGGTCACGCGCCTGAAGAATGCTGGTGCAATTATTCTGGGTACAACCAACGCCCCGGAACTTCTGATGGCGTGGGAAACCGACAACCTTCTTTATGGCCGCACCAATAGCCCTTGGGATCTGGAGCGCACGCCCGGCGGCTCGAGCGGCGGCGAAGCTGCGGCGATTGCCGCGGGCATGTCCGCGGGCGGCGTAGGCAGCGATGGCGGCGGCTCCATTCGCGTTCCCGCCCACTTCAGCGGTATCTGCGGCCTGAAACCCACGCCCGGCCGTATTCCCGCGACCGGGCATTTTCCGGTATCCGCCGGCCCATTTGCATCGATTGGCGTCGTGGGTCCGATGGCCCGCACCGTTGCCGGCCTTAAAATTCTTTTCGAGGCAATGCAAGGCCCGGATGTTGGCGATACCAACGCCGCGCCGGTGCCGCTGCGCTGGTCCAGTGAAGACCAAGCCCGGAAGCTGAGGGTGGGTTATTTCGAAGACGATGGCCGCACCCCCGTCACCGCGGAAACCCGCGCCGCCGTGCGCACTGCGGCAGAAGCCCTGCGCAGCGCTGGTTTTCAAGTGGAGCCGTTTCAGCCGGAAGGTCTGGAAGAAGCGCGGCAACTGTGGTGGAAGTATTTCGTCGTTGCTGGAGGCATGCTCCTCCGGCCGATGTTCAATGGCCGCGAGTCTGATCTCAGTCCCATCCTGAAGCAGTTTCTGGAATGGTCTGCGGCCGAGCCAGTGCTCACCGGCGAAAACCTGCTCGATGCCTGGATTCGCCGCGATGCCGCTCGTGCGCCGTTTTTCACCCAGATGCAGCGGTATCCCATTCTGTTGTGCCCGGCTGCGGCCATCCCAGCGTTCCGCCACGGCGAGCGCAGTTGGCAGATCGATGGCAAAACAGTCGACTATCTCGATGCTTGGAGCTATACGGAATTCTTCAACTTGCTGGGCAATCCTGCTGCGGTGGTTCCGGTCGGCCAATCGTCCGAGGGTCTGCCCATCGGCGCGCAGATCGTCGGGCGGCCGTGGGAAGAGGAGCAAGTGTTATCCGTCGCTGCTGCGCTAGAGAAGGAATGTGGCGCGTGGAGGGTTCCGCCGCTTGGATGACGCGCCTTGCGCTATTGCCGGTAGTATTTTTGTACTATTCCCCCCGGGCTCCCAGATGAGTAGGTTAATTCGCACGCGGTTTCACGCACTGTGGGTCTGAAATCCGTGCCGTAGGCGTCCGACCGTTTTCAATGCGAGAAAACTCCCGACCAGAAGGTTTCGTCGTCCGAGCTTTGTCTTGGCTGCTGCCATTTCTGGTGATCTCTGCCGCGTACCTTTACACTTTTCCGCAGGCGAATATTTTTTACGCCGCCGTGGTGCTGCTGCACGCGCTGACAGGCGTGGTCGCAGCCATTCTGTCAACCCCTGTGCTCTTTCGTATGCTGCGCCGGGGAGGCCTTATCGCGCGAGCCGGTTGGGCGCTCACCGCGGTTGGAGCGGTTCTAGGGCTCATTCTCATCAAGACCGGCACTCCTCGCGCGGAATGGAAATGGCTTTATCTGCACATCGCCATATCGCTCGCCGGCGTTGGCCTTCTGATCACCGGCAAACTGGGAGAACGGCCGGCCTCGAGAGTGAGCACAGCGGCTGTGCGCTCGGCAGTTTGTCTCTTACTGCTTGCGGCGATTGGCTATGGCGCACACCACATCCGCGAAAGCTGGCAGACTCGCGTCCGCATTCAGAATCCCGCCATGCCGCCCGATAGCATGAACGGGGAAGGCGATGGACCCGAAGGCCCGTTCTTTCCCAGTTCCGCGCAGGTTTACGGCAAGCAGAAGATTCCCAGCAAGTTTTTCATGGAGTCGGACTCTTGCAAGCGCTGCCACGAAGATATTTACAACCAGTGGTTCAGTTCCGCGCACCACTTCTCTTCGTTCAACAACCAGTGGTACCGCAAGTCGATCGAGTATATGCAGGATACGGTCGGCACCAAGCCCTCGAAGTGGTGCGGCGGGTGCCACGACCCCGCCGTGCTCTACGCGGGGCTGATGGATACTCCGATCAAACAGATCGTGCACCGTCCGGAATCGCAAGCCGGACTGGGTTGTATGATGTGTCACTCCATCGCCGACGTGAAGAGCACGATGGGCCAAGGCGATTTCTACCTGGAGTATCCCAAGCTGCACGAACTCGCAGCCACGCAGAACCCTGTGGCGCGCGTTCTGCACGATTTTCTGATCCGGCTGAATCCCGAGCCGCACCGCCGCGTATTCCTCAAGCCATTCATGAAAACGCAGACCGCCGAATTCTGCTCCACCTGCCACAAAGTCCATCTCGACGTTCCGGTGAATCACTACCGCTGGTTCCGCGGCTTCAATGAGTACGACAACTGGCAGGCCAGCGGAGTCTCCGGCCAGGGTGCGCGCTCGTTCTACTACCCGCCAAAGCCGCAGCAGTGCGCCGATTGCCATATGCCCGCGGAGGCCTCGAAAGATGCGGGTAACATCAATGGCTTCGTCCACTCGCATCGTTTTCCCGGCGCTAACACAGCATTGCCCACGGCGAATGAAGATGCCGCGCAGCTGAAACTCACCGAAGGGTTCTTGAAGAACGGCGCGCTCACGGTAGATATTTTTGCTTTGTCTCCCGCGCAAGCGCCGCTGAAGACGGGCGCAATGACAACGCCGCAATCGGAACTGGCCACAACATTTGCCGTCGGCGAAGAAGCGGAAACCAAAATTACTCCCGGCGCGGGCGGAGAAGTTGCGCCGGTCACCGCTCCGTTAAACCGCGTGCAGCCCGCGCTGCGCCGCGGCGATACGGTGCGCGTGGATGTGGTCGTACGCACCAAGAAGGTAGGGCACTTTTTCCCCGGCGGCACGGTCGATGCTTACGACACCTGGCTCGAACTGAAGGGCACGGACGACAAGGGCCAGACCATCTTCTGGAGCGGCATGGTCGAGGGCGGCGGCAAAGGTCCGGTGGAAAAGGGCTCGCACTTCTATCGCTCGTTGCAGATCGACGCCCACGGCAATCCCATCAATAAGCGCAACGCGTGGGCGACGCGAGCCGTGGTGTATGTGCGGCTCATCCCTCCCGGCGCGGCCGACACCGTGCACTACCGCATGTCGATTCCTGAAAACACGGGCAACAAAATCACGCTGCACGCCCGCTTGTGCTATCGCAAGTTCTCGTGGTGGGGTACGCAGTTTGCTTTTGTCGGCGAGCCCGATGAAAAGTCGAGCCGCAGCGTGACGCCGGAATACGACGACCGTCCTTTCGTATTCACCAAATCGATTCAGGGAGTTTCGGCAAAGGAAGAAAAAATTCCTGACCTGCCTGTCGTTACCGTTGCGGAAGACGAAGTGACTCTGCCCGTCGCGGCCCACAGTGCCCCCTCTCCGGAACCGAAGACAATCGCCCGCAAAGACGAATGGCAGCGCTGGAACGACTACGGAATCGGCCTGTTTCTGCAGGGCGACCTGAAGGCCGCAGCCGCGGCATTCCAGAAAGTGACGGAAGCTGATCCCAATAATCCCGATGGCTGGGTAAATATCGGCCGCTGCGCCGTGCAAGAAGGCGACATGGAACGCGCTCGCACCGTGCTCTCGAAAGCCCTGGCCTTATCTCCGAATCTGGCGCGGGCTAACTTCTTCTATGCCCGAGTGCTGCGCGCGGACGGCAACTACGATGGAGCTGCCGCCCGCTTGCGCATCGTTCTGGCCCAATATCCACGCGACCGTGTTGCCATCAACGATCTGGGACGCGTTCTCTTCCTGCAGCGCAAGTACGGCGAAGCCGTCAAAACTTTGCAATCTGTTCTGGCGATCGATCCCGAAGACCTGCAGGCGCACTATAACCTAATGCTATGCTACAACGGTCTGGGAAACGAAAGACTTGCGAAAGAGCATCAGGCGCGCTACTTGCGATTTAAAGCCGATGAGTCGTCGCAAGCGATCACCGGGCCATATCGCCAGTTGCATCCCGAAGACAATAACGAGCGTCAGGCGGTGCACGAGCATGTCTCCGTGCCGCTAGCAGCGCTGCCTGCGAAACGCACAAGCGAGACCGCCTCCGCTGCCCATGCCGGAGGCTCGAAATAGTGAAGGCCACAAAAGTGCTCCTCACCACCCTTCGGCTTCGCTCAGGGCAGGCTTCATCACAGAGTCACAGAGAAAAGAAGCAGCCTTATTGTTCCTTTTTTCTCTGTGTCTCTGTGTCTCTGTGGTGGGTTCTATCTCTGGCGATCACGGTCCAGTCGCAGCAGATTCACTTTCGCAACGTCACCGCGCAAGCCGGTATCCACTTCACCCACAACAACGGCGCGTTCGGAAAAAAGTGGCTGCCGGAAACCATGGGCCCCGGTTGCGCTTTCATCGACTACGACAACGACGGCTATCCCGACATTCTCCTCGTAAACGGCGAAGACTGGCCTGGACACCTGCACGCCGGGCCGACGACCCCAAAGCTTTTCCACAATAATGGAGACGGAACCTTTACGGACGTGACTCGCAAGGCCGGGCTGGCCGTGCCCATGTTCGGATTGGGAGTGGCCGTCGGAGACTATGATAACGATGGCTTCGACGATCTTTTCATCACCGCGCTAGGACAAAGCCATCTCTTCCACAACAACGGCAACGGCACCTTCACAGACGTAACCAAGTCCGCAGGCATGTTCGGGCCCAGCGAGTTCTCCACCAGCGCCGCGTGGGTGGATTACGACCGCGACGGCAAACTCGATCTGGTGGTCGCGAACTACGTGCAGTGGACCGAGCAGACTGACCTGTACTGCACGCTCGACGGCGCGCATAAATCCTATTGCACGCCGGAGTCGTACAAGGGTACGTCAGTGCGTTTGTGGCACAATCTTGGTGGCGGCAAGTTTGAAGATGCCACGCAGAAGGCTGGCCTCGGCGATCCAACATCGAAGAGCCTCGGCATTACCATCCTCGATTACAACGCGGATGGCTGGCCTGATATTCTGATCGCCAACGACACGCAGCCCAATAAACTCTACCTGAACAAGAAGGACGGAACCTTCGAAGAGCGCGGTGTTCCCGCAGGTATCGCCTTCAGCGAAGATGGCGTGGCCCGCGCCGGCATGGGCGTCGATGCTGCCGACTACGATCGCAGCGGCCATCCCAGCGTGCTCATTACCAACTTCGCCAATCAAATGGCCTCGCTCTATCACAACGAAGGCAACGGCTTGTTCGTGGACGAGGCTCCGCAATCCGAAGTAGGCCGCGCCACGCTGGTCACGCTCGGATTCGGCTGTTTCTTTTTCGACTACGACAACGATGGCTGGCCCGACATTTTCATCGCCGACGGCCACATCGAAGACGCGATCGAGCGGGTGCAGAAACGTGTGGCTTACGCCGAACCTTCGCACCTTTTCCGCAACCTTGGCGGAGGCAAGTTTCAGGAGGTAACCGCGCAGATGGGACAGGCCTTCGCCGCCCCGAGAGTGGCGCGGGGCGCGGCGTACGCCGATATCGATAACGACGGCTATCTTGACATTCTGCTCACCACCAACTCTGGCCCGGCCTATTTGTTCCACAACGGGGGCGGGTCGAACCACAGCCTGCGCCTGAAACTGGTAGGGACAAAATCGAACCGCGACGGCATCGGCGCGGTGGTGCGAGTGACCGCAGGCGCCGACAAACAATCGAAGATGCTGCGCTCCGGTTCGAGTTATCTTTCGCAAAGCGAACTCGTGCTCACGTTTGGCCTGGGCGCGCAAACGAAAGCCGACAGCGTTGAGATTCAATGGCCCAGCGGCCACCTGGACAAACTCTCGAACGTGAATGCCGGACAAACTGTCACCGTCCAGGAAGGAAAAGGAATTGTGGGCGCGCGCGCCTACGCGCCTTCATCGAAATCGGCCAAGTGACGCGAATCCCGCGCCGGACGATTTACCCTGTGTTCCCCTGTGCCCTCTGTGGTTAAATCTCTACTCAGATGACTCCTAGAATTTCAGCAGCTCTCGGCGGCATATTCCTGGCCGCGTTTGGCCTGTTCTCTTCCGCGCCCCAAACTCAGCCGAAAGCCAATCCGGTTGAGGCCGCGCGCCTCAACAACCTGGGCGCTGCCTACATGAACCAGCAACTTTTCGAGAAGGGACTCAAGTCCTTCCAGCAAGCCGCGGAACTCGATCCCAAGCTGACCATGGCGCGCCTGAACGAAGGCATCGCCTTCCTAAACCTGCAAAAAATTGACGAAGCCAAAGCCGCCTTGGAAGATGCGCTCAAGCAGGATCCCAAAAATCCGCACGCTTGGTACAACCTCGGTCTGCTCGCGAAAAATACGGGCGATGCCCAGGCCGCGATTGACGCCTTTCATCACGTAGTCGAGATTGACGCGAACGACGCCGACACCTGGTATTTCCTGGGCACATCCTATGTGCAGGCCAAACAGTTTCCGCCAGCCATCGACGCCTTCCAGCACGCTCTGCAACTCAATCCGCTGCACGCCTCGGCCGAGTTCGGACTCTCCCGCGCCTACCAGCAATCCACCCAGATCGATCACGCCCGCGAGCACTTGAAAAAATTCCAGTACATCACGCAAAACAAAATCGGCGCGCCCATGAGCCTCGCCTACGGCGAGCAGGGCCAGTACTCGCGCGCAGTCGAATCGCCCTCGGCGGTATTGAAAGCGCCGCCGCAGATTAAGGTGAGGTTTGTGGACGTGACGAAGGAAGCGGGATTGGTCTCTCAGCCGTTGCTCTCACCGAGCAAAGACGTGAGCGCGTATCTCGGCCCTGGAGCCTGTTTCCTGGATTATGACAACGATGGCAAGATTGACATTTTTTTGCCCGACAACGGTTCCCATGGCGGCCTTTCGCTATACCACAACCTTGGAAATGGGAAGTTCGAAGATGTGACTAAGAAAGCCGGACTTGATCCCACGCTGCATGGCAGCAGCTGTACCGCTGGCGACTATGACAATGATGGCTGGCCGGACCTGCTAGTCGGGGCCGGCAACTTGCTGCTGCTGCACAATGAAAAAGACGGGACGTTTCGCAACGCGGCCGACTCCGCAGGAATCAACGGGAAGTATGCGAACGGCATAACGCTTGTCGATTACGATCACGACGGCGATCTCGACATGTACTTAACCGCGCTGCCTACGGGCTCCATCCCGCAACTCGGCGAGCAATTTTCGGGAGTGCTTAACTACAGATCACTGCCCAATGTGATGCTGCGCAACAATGGGAACGGAACTTTCACTGACGTGACCAAGGAAACTGGCTTGGCTGAACCCTCGCCTGGAATCGCAGCGATTGGATCGGATGTTAACAATGACCGCGCCGTCGATCTAGTTGTGACCGGTTATTTCGATCCAGCAACCGTTTTCCAAAATCCACGCGAGGGGAAATTCAAAGCCACTTTTCCCATGCGAGGTGTCCCGACTCCCGCATTCGGAGTTGCGGTACTGGATTTCGATCACGACGGCTGGATGGATCTTGCTTTTACTCATTTCTGGGGAGGGACGTCTGGGCTTTCCCTCTGGCGCAACAATCATGGCAAAACTTTCGAGCAGGTGAAACTCCCCGAGACCAACTGGGTTCGCGCTTACGGCGTCGCGGCCATCGACTACGACAACGACGGCTGGGTCAACCTGGTCGCCGTCGGCGAAACCAAAGAGGGCAAGGGCGAAGTGCGTCTGTTCCGCAATCTCGGGGCTGATGGCTTCAAAGACGTCACCGCCGATGTTGGCCTCGACAAGATTCAACTCAAAGAGCCGCGCGCCATCATCACCGGGGACTACGATGGCGACGGCGCGACTGACTTGCTCATTACGCAGAATCACGGTCCCGCCGTGCTGCTGCGCAATGAAGGCGGCAATCAGAACCACTGGCTGCGCCTCTCGCTCAAGGGATTGAACGACAATAAGTCCGCCATCGGCACCAAGGTTGAAGTGTTCGCGGGCGGAAACCGCCAGAAGTTTGAGATCGCCGGTTCGAACGGATACCTGGGGCAGAATTCTACCGCCATCGTGGTCGGCCTCGGCGATGCGAAGGAGGCCGACATCGTGCGCATGACGTGGCCCACGGGCGTGTTGCAGGACGAAATCAATGTTGCGGGCGACAAGCAGCAGAATTTCCTCGAGATGGACCGGCGCGGCAGTTCCTGCCCGACGTTGTTCGTCTGGAATGGCGAACGCTATGAGTTCGTCGCCGACATGCTGGGCGCTGGCGTGGTCGGACACTGGGTTGGCCCCGGCCAGCGCGACATTCCGCGGCCGGTCGAATACATCAAGATTGATCGAAACTCTATTCGCGAGAAAAGGGGCAAGCTCAGCTTCCGCTTTATGGAGCCGCTGGAGGAAGCCGTTTATCTGGATCGGGTGCGCGTGCTCGCGGTCGATCATCCCCCCGATCTCGATGTTTACCCCAATGAGTATTTCGCGTCGAATCCGCCTTACCCAGAATTCAAGGTGGTGGTGAGCAAGAGCGAAGATGCGCGTCCGCCCGCGGGCGCGTGGGATGAGCATGGCCACAATCTGTTGCCCGATCTCCTGGCGCATCGCTACTTCGGCGATTTTGCGTTGACACAATTCCAGGGCTTTGCCCAGCCGCACAGCCTCACGCTCGACTTAGGCCAGCGTTATCGCGGCGGCCCGTTGTGGCTGCTGCTGCATGGCGAGGTTGAATATTTTTCGGCAAACAGCATGTACGCCGCGTCGCAAGCCGGCCTGCAGGCGATCTCTCCTTACGTCGAAGCGCTCGCCGCAGACGGCAAGTGGCTGCGCGTAGTCGACGACATGGGATTCCCCGCCGGCGGTCCGCGCACCATGACCGCCGATCTCACAGGCAAGCTGCCGCCGGGCACGCAAAAGATTCGCATCACTACCAATCTGCAGGTTTATTGGGACAGCATTTTAGTGAGCCGCGCTGTACAAGACGTAGCGCCGCCGTCCCGGCGGCTGGGAGCCAGCCCTGAGCGAAGCCGAAGGGGCGGACGTCTCGCCCACCGCACCGAAGCCGAGACGGACTCGGAACAGTCGGCAGGATGCCAGCGCTACGAGAATCGCTACAGTGTATGCCTCACGCCGGTTCCGCTCATTCGAGCGGATCTAGGCTTCCGCGGATTCCCACTGAAAATCGAAGGCTCGCCCCCGGGCAACGTGCAATACATTTATGAGAAGACGAGCGCGACCGGGCCGTACACGCGACCGGCAGGAACCTATACGCGCTACGGCGATGTATTGCCGCTGCTGACCGCGCTGGATGATCGGTTGGTGGTATTCGGCTCGGGCGATGAGGTGCGGCTCGACTTCGATCCGTCGAAATTGCCGGCGTTACCTGACGGATGGGTGCGTGATTATTTCTTTGCGGCCAACGGTTACGAGAAGGATATGGACTTCTACGCCGCCGAAGGCAACTTCGTAGCGCCGCTGCCGTTCCTCAGGATGGGTGACTATCCGTATCCGGCGGGCAAGTCGTTCCCCCTCGACGATGCGCACGTGAACTATCTTCTGGAATACAACACGCGGCACATGTCAGGCAACGAGCAGCGCGGGTATTGGTTCGATTATGGGCCTAAATGAGTCCAGTCGGAAACTTATAGAAACGTTTTAATATTGACATTTTTGCCCTCTGCGTAATCCAATAGGCGCACCCATGGAAACTACTTCCGCTGTTGCCGCGTCGTCCGCCCCCCGTCTGCGCCGCACCCTCACGCTTTGGGATTTGATCCTTTACGGCGTGATCGTGATTCAGCCGGTCGCGCCCATGTCAGTGTTCGGAGTTCTCAGCGACCGCGGGCACGGGCACGTGGTCACCACCATTCTTGTCGCGATGGTGGCCATGCTGTTCACGGCGATCAGCTATGGCAAAATGGCGCGGGCATATCCCAGCGCGGGCTCGGCGTTCACCTATGTGGGCCAGGAAATCAACCCTGCACTCGGCTACGTCACCGGTTGGAGCATGGTGATGGATTACATGCTCAACCCCATGATCTGCATCATCTGGTGCAGCCAGATCTCGCGCGACTTTGCCCGCGGCACGCCCGTGGTGCAGAGTATTCCCTACTGGGGATGGGCCGTTTTCTTTGCGGCGGTCTTTACCCTGTTGAACATTCAGGGGGTGAAGACGTCGGCGCGCGTAAACACTGGATTGGCCGCGGGCATGGGTGCGGTGATCGTTTTATTCTTCTTGGCGGCGGCGCATTACATTTGGGGACATCCGCATAACGAACCCGATTTCTTCATGCGCCCTTTTTACGATCGGGATTTGTGGAACATGAAAGCCGTGCTGGGCGGCACTTCCATTGCCGTGCTCACCTATATTGGCTTTGACGGCATCTCCACGCTTTCCGAGGAAGCGGAAAATCCGCGGCGCAACATTCTGCTGGCGACGGTGCTGACCTGCCTTGTGATTGGGATTCTCTCCGCCGTCGAGGTCTACGCCGGACAGCTCATTTGGCCTGCGACCCAGCCCTTTCCGAACGTGGATACCGCGTTCACTTTCGTTGCGGGCAGGGCGTGGGCTCCGCTGTTTGGCATTCTGGGATTCACGCTGCTGGTGGCGAACTTCGGCTCCGGCATGGGGGCGCAGCTGGGCGCGGCCCGTCTGCTCTATGGTATGGGACGCAGCAAGGCGCTGCCTCAATCCTTCTTCGGCGCGGTGGATCCGAAAAGACACGTACCACGCAACAATGTAATTTTTGTGGGTGTGATCGCGCTGGTGGGAGCGTTTTTGATCAGCTACGGGTTGGGCGCGGAGATGCTCAACTTCGGCGCGTTGATCGCCTTTATGGGTGTGAATCTGGCGGCCTTCGTGCGCTACTTCGTGCGGGCAGATGCGAAGAAGATTACGAATTTTTTCCCGCCGCTGGCAGGGTTCCTGATCTGCCTGCTGCTGTGGCTCAACCTGAGCCGGCCGGCAAAGATTGTGGGCGCAATCTGGATGGGCGTGGGAATCGCTTTCGGCGCGGTCAAGACCAGAGGCTTCCGCGGAAACCTGATCGATTTCGAGTTGCCCCCGGAAGAAGAATAGGCAACGCTTTCGTGTGCGCGGCCGTGTGATCCTCCCGTCGAGGAGAAACAAATGCTAGGTTCGACCAACATTGTCGCTTTCGTCCCCACCAAAGACACCGCGAAGGCCAGAGCTTTTTACGAAGGCGTGTTGGGACTGCGCTTTGTAAAAGATGACGGCTTCGCGCTCGTGCTCGACGCCAATGGAATCATGGTGCGGGTGGCGAAGGCGCAGTTCACACCCGCTCCGTTCACTATTCTGGGATGGCAAGTTCCCGATATCGAGAAGATGGTCGTGAGCCTGCAGGAGAAAGGCGTCCACTTCGAGCGGTTCGGTTTTTTCGAGCAGGACGATCTCGGGATATGGACCGCGCCAAGTGGTGACAAGGTGGCGTGGTTCAAAGATCCCGATGGCAATGTGCTCTCCGTCTCGCAGCATGTCTGACGGAATTGCTTAAAACGGATCATCCAATTGCGTCATTCCACGTTCCAGCCGCTGACTTCCACCACTGCTTTGGCGGTTCCCAGATCGCCGCTGCGGTAGGTCGCAGTTACTTCACGTTTCTCGCCAGGTAATAGCGAGATGTAGTTGTCCTCCCACACGACCGGGAGAATCTCTTCGCCCTTAGCGCCTTTTTGAACTTTCAACCGCACGAAGAAAGCCAGGCTCTTGCTCGGGTTCTCGACCGTCACATGCGTGATCGATTCTTCCCCTGCGTGTTCTGTGCGCGTGATAACTTTAAGCTTTACCTTGGGAAGTTGCGCGAGAGCCGTGAAGTCGGCATAGGAATCGGTTGGAGTCATCCACCAGGTGGACTTGGCCCAGTCAATCGTCTCCGGTTTGGCGGAAAGCCAGTAGAAGTTCGAGCCGGCCGTTTTGCCGTTGGAGTCCGTGAGCCGTAACGCCACGAAGTAGACAGGGCTGAGGCCCGGCACTTCCGGCAATGTAAATATTCTCGCGGTGCTGTCGGCGGGCGCGTCGAGCGAGTTCTCCTGCGAGAACTTCTCGGTCATGTCGAGGTTGTAAATTTTAGTCGTCAGCTTCAGGCCTCTGACGTCTTCATACTGGCTGCTCACCACCCAGATGGAACGGTCGTCATAGCCATACACGGGGTGCAGCGCTTCCGTGGCGCGTTTAGCTCCGAAATAGCCGCCAGCCGGGCGCAGGTAATAGTCGTAAAGATGCCAAATCATCGAAGGCCAGGCGTTGTTGAGCATCCACTGGATCACGCCGGTCGATTGATATTTATTCCGGCTGTAGGCTTCGTACATGGCGCGCACGCCTTCGTAAGTCTGAAGCTGCGACTTGAAGGCGAAGTCTTCCACCGTGTCCGATTTGCCATAGCGGTTGGCCAGCGCATCGCTGAAGACCTTGATGGTCTTGAACTCTCCGCCGCCGGCGTGGTAGTTCCATACCTCGTCGATAGGCCACACATGGTCTTTGCCCACCATGGCGCGAATGCTTTCGATGGGCGGGACGGCCGGCCCCATGCTGGTTTCGGTGTTGAAGCCGTAGGCGCCGCCGCAGCCGCCAGGATTGCACAGCTTGCGGTTGGGCTGGCCCTGCGGCGTATCCTGCTCCCAATAACTTGGAGCTATGTATTCGTACGGCCCGGACATTTTGACGCCACTGTTTCCGGTGACCGTGGTGGCCTTGCCGGTGGCTGAAGAAACCACCGGATTCGGCCACAGAAGCTGCTTTTCGATGTTGAGATACATCTGCTCAACGTCCGGCGGTGGAGGGTTATCGCTGCCGTTCAGCCACATAACCATGCTGGGGTGGCTGCGCAGGCGGTAGATCTGGTCGCGCAGGGATTGTTGTGCGATTTCAAAATCCTGCGGCTTCCAGCGCGGCCAGCGCTCCCAGAAATCGCAACAGCACCATCCGGCCATGACGAGAATTCCCTCGTGGTCGGCAAGATCGAAGAATTCCTGGGTTTCGAGCTTTCCTTCCAGGCGAACAGTATTGAGTCCCATGTCGCGGACGTAGCGGAATTCGTCGCGCAGGCGCTGCGAGTCCTCGCGAAGCATCATGTCGGGTGTCCAGCCGCCGCCGCGGATCAGGATGTTCTTGCCGTTGATGTGGAAGGCGCGTCCGCCGGTCGCATTTACTTCGGAAGTTACCTCGCGAATGCCGAACTCCGTTTGCGACCGATCGCTGGGCGAGCCGTCGATATCGAATTCCACGGCGAGCGGGTACAGACTTGGCTTACCCATCTGCGCCGGCCACCACAACCGTGGATTCGAGAAAATAAGTTGAGAGAATTGTTCGGGAGTGAAGCTGACGTCCTTGGTTTCGTTGGCCGCAAGTTCCACGTCCTGCTCGAACGCGACGCTTTCGATCTGCCCCTTCAATTTGCCTTTGACCGTATGGCCGCTGCCGTTTTTCAATTGTGCAGTAACGGTGAGCCGTGCGGAATCAACGGCGGGCAGGTTTAACTTAGACACAACAGTGGGATAGCGCAGCGCGACCGGGCCACTCGTGGTGAGATAGACTTCGCGCCACAGTCCCATGTTCTTGTCGGGAGGCGCGGGATTCCAGTCGACGAAGGTGATGGCGAGATCGTTCTCGGTGGGGGCGAAGACCTGCACGGCGAGAACATTTTCGCCGCCGGGCTTCAGGGCATCGGTGACATTGAATTCGTAAGTGCGCCAGGCGCCGGCGACATCGTTCGAGTTGGCAATTTGCTTTCCGTTGAGCCATACGTTGGCGCGGTAGTTGATCCCTTTGAAGTTCAGCCAGACGGTTTTTCCCGCGTACGAGGCGGGCGCCGTGAACGGCTTGCGATACCACCAGGAGACCGCGTAGGGACTATCGGTCTGCATCGCGATATTGGAAAAATTTCCGCCGATCGGGTATGTCACGCCGGGGAATTCGCGAAGATTCATGGCCAAGAACGGGTCGGGCAGGGTTTTGTCCTTGACCAGCGCCGAGACGACCGTGGTGGGAACGGTCGCGTCGTGCCATCCTTTCGGAACGAACGCAGCCGTAGAGACAATCTCGCCTTTGGATTCGACCTTGGCGGACGACTGGAGGGTCCAATGGTCGCGAAGAACAAGTTTCGCCGAAGTGGGATCTGCGGCCAGGAGCAGGTGCGAACTGAGAAATGAGATTGCGAATAACAAACTCAGGAATCGTCTTCCGAAAATCATGTCGCTCCTTGCGTGCCATCGCTGGCACAAGCGTGCAAATGCATGTCCGCGGAACGCGGTCCGGGAAGAGTATGGATAACACGTCTATTGATACGTTTCAATAGATGATTTTAAGAGGTCGCGTAGCGGAACTGGAAAACCGAAGCTGGAGCCGAATCTTTGCGGAGGCTGCGTAGTTTATAATTATCGATTCTGCTGCAAACTTCCGGAGTGACAACCAGATGATTCGATTTTTGCAAACTGAAGGACCGTTCAAGAAAATTGTGCTCAGCGGCCTGCTGCTGCTGATTTGCGCCGCGATGGCGATTACCCTGATCCCTGGCGGCCTGGGCAACGATTTGATGGGCACGCCGGGCAAGGGCATTGTGGCCAAAGTGGATGGCGAGGATATTACCGCCGAGCAGGTGCGCGAGACGGCGCGCAATATGGCGCAACAGGACGCACAGCGGTACGGCGCGCAAGCGTCCATGATTATGTCTTTTCTGCTGCAGCAGGATACTCCGCGGGCGGCCGACCAATTGATCGATCAGCAGGCTATGGTGGCCGAAGCGCAGCGCCTCGGCTTTAAAGTTACGCCGCAGGAAGTTAAGGACGAGCTGCAGCATGGGCAGTATGGAGAGATATTCTTTCCCGGCGGAACCTTCATCGGCGAGGCCGAATACCAAGGTCTGCTGGAGCAGCACCACCTGACTCCCGCCACCTTCGAAGACTCCGTGGGCAAGGAAATTCTCAGAACCAAACTGACTGCGCTCATCACCGGCGGCGCATCGGTGAGCAATGCCGCCATCCGGCGGGAGTTCGACAAGCAGAATGTAAAGGTAAAGTTCGATTATGCCGTGCTGAAGCAGGATGACATCAAGAAGGGCCTTCATCCCGTCGCCGAAGAACTCCAAGCCTTCTACAACAGCCACCAGAAGAGTTACGCGAACTCGGTTCCGGAAAAACGCAAAGTGAAGTACGCGATGATCGACCTCGCGAAAATCGAGAGCGCGGTGCAGATTACGCACGACGATCTGCAGGCTTACTACAACGCGCATCGCGATCAGTATCGCGTGCCGGAGCAGGCGAAAGTCAGCCACATCTTGATCAAGACGCCGCTTCCTGGCCCAGACGGCAAAGTCGATGAAAAAGGCGTGGCCGAGGCGCAGCGCCGCGCGGAGGATTTGCTCAAGCAATTGAAGGGCGGGGCCAAATTCGAGGACTTGGCCAAGAAGTATTCCGAAGATCAAGGTAGCGCGAAGGAAGGCGGATCTTTGGGATGGGTAGGTAAGGGCCGGACGGTGCCGGAATTTGAGAAGGCGGCATTCTCGCTGCCCAAGGGACAGATCAGCGATCTGGTGAAGAGCAGTTACGGTTTTCACATCATTCGGGTGGATGACCGGCAGGATGCGCACATGAAAACGCTCGAGGAGGTCAAGGCCGAGATCGAGCCCCTCCTCAAACAGCAGAAGGCGCAAGAGGCTGCTCAGAAGCAGGCGGAAGACCTGCTGCAGGCGGCCAAGACGCAGGGACTGGATGCCGCTGCGTCCGCTAAGGGCGTGCCTGTGGTGACCTCTGACTTCTTCGGCCGCAAGGATTTGGTGCCTGGGCTCGGTCCGGCGCCGCAGTTTATGGACGCGGTTTTCACGGCAGCGGAGAAGTCACCGCCAGAGATGGCTCCCACATCGCAGGGCTTCGCAGTGTTCAGCTTGCTCGCGATCAAGCCGCAGTTGACGCCTACATTTGAAGAGATCCGCACGCGAGTGGAAGAGGAATTCAAGAACGAACGCTCGAACGTTCTGTTGTCGCAGAAGACCCAGGAACTTTCCGACCGCGCCAAGGCGGAACATGATTTGAAGAAGGCGGCGAAAGAGCTGGGAGCCGAGGTAAAGACGAGCGAATTGGTTGCGCCCGATGGCCAGGTTCCGGATATTGGCTCCATGACCGGGCAGGCTGCGGTTGCCTTCGCCATGAAGGCAGGAGAGATCAGCGGGCCCATCAACAGCGGAGCCAACGGAGTTGTGATCTCCATGCTCGAGGTGCAGGCCCCGTCGGAGGCCGAATTCGCCGCCAAGCGCGATCAGATTCGGGACTCGTTGCTGCAGGGCAAGGAGCGGGATCTGTTCGACTTGTTCGTAACCAACCTGCGCGAACAGATGGAGAAGTCGGGAAAAATCAAGATTAACCAGGAAGAGATGAAGGCGCTGACCCATGCGGGGAGCGAATCGGGAATCTAAATGGATGATTGGAGTCCGGCTGAGCTGCATTTGAATGGGGTCACAGGGTAGTCCTGGTTGCATGTCATTTCCGCGCGCCGCAGGTATTTTGTTGCATCCCACGTCGTTGCCTTCGCGCGGCGGCATCGGTGATTTTGGCCCGGCCGCCTATTCCTTCGTCGATTCCCTCGCCGCTGCGCACCAGGGACTCTGGCAGGTTCTGCCCCTCGGTCCGCTCGGCTACGGCAATTCTCCTTACTCTTCCACGTCGGCGTTTGCCGGCAGCCCGCTGTTGATCAGCTTGGAACGTCTGGCTAGCCACGGCTGGATCGATCGGGACAAGATTTCTCAGCTCGTTCCCGAGTCCGGTCCGGTTGATTATGACCGGGTATTCGCCACGAAGATGCCACTGCTGTTTGAGGCTGGCCGCGGTTTTGTCGGTTCAGCGTCGGCCAGCGCACGCGAGCGGTTCGAACGGTTCTGCTCGGAGAATGCATGGTGGCTGGATGACTTCGTCCTCTTCGATGCGCTGCGAGCGCGGCGGAAGCTGGCGAGCTGGAATAAGTGGCCGGCGGAATTGGCGCGTCGCGAACCCGCCGCGATGGAACGGGCGCGCAAGGAATTGGCGGACGATCTGAAGATCCGCAGCGCGTTGCAGTTTGCCTTCTACGAGCAGTGGCAGGCCCTGCGCCGCTATTGTTCTGAACGCAAGATTCGCATCGTGGGCGATGTCGCAATCTTCGTGAATTACGATAGCGCCGACGTGTGGATGCACCGCGATCTTTTCCGGCTCAATGAAAATCTCGACCCTGATGTGGTTTCCGGCGTGCCGCCTGACTTCTTCAGTAAAACCGGCCAACGCTGGGGCAATCCTCTTTACCGCTGGGACGTCATGAAGGAGCGGGGCTACGAGTGGTGGATTCAGCGCTTGCGCTGGGCGACGCGAAACTGCGACTACATTCGGCTCGATCATTTCCGTGGGTTCGACCAGTTCTGGGAGATTCCCGCGTCCGATCCCACTGCGATTAACGGCCGGTGGGTGGATGGTCCCCGGGACGACCTGTTTCACAAGCTGAGCGAGGCCCTCGGCGGGCTGCCATTCTTCGCGGAAGATCTGGGCTACATCACGCCCGCAGTGCATGCCTTGCGCGAGAGGCTGCAGATTCCGGGAATGGCGGTACTGCAATTCGGATTCGGCGACCAAGGCGCGCACATGTACCTGCCACATCGCGCGGAGGGCAAAGTCATCTATACCGGAACGCACGACAATGACACGACCGTCGGCTGGTTCCGCTCCGGGGCCTCCGATCATGAACGCCGCGACGCGGAAGCCTATTTCGGCCGCTGCGACGATGGCATTCATTGGGCTTTCATTCGCGCGGCTCAGACTTCGGTGGCTGATTTCGCGCTTATCCCGCTGCAAGACGTTCTCGGGCTGGGCAGCGAAGCCCGCATGAACACTCCGAGCGTGGACGGCGGGAACTGGAAATGGCGTCTGGCTCCAGGACAATTCACGCCCGAACTGACCGCCAAACTTGCCCAACTCGCCGAAGTGACGGACCGGCTGCCTCAGCCATTCCCCGTCCCGCCAGATGAAAACTTCGCCGCCTAAAACAGCGGCTCAACTCCTGGCACTGCCAGCCTGTTATCAACGGAGTGTTACAGGGCCTGCGAGCTTTGCGCCTTGCGTCGGATCGTGTATAGAAGTTACAGAGAGTTTTCTTGGCCAGCGAACCCATTATCGAAGCCCGCGCGATCGAGAAGTGGTATCCCCAGCCGGATGGCACGCGCATTCAGGTCGTGGGGCTCACGGACTTCGCCATTGAGCCAGGGAAGATTATTGCTCTGCTGGGCGCCTCCGGGTGCGGCAAATCCACGCTGCTGCGTATTCTGAGCGGCCTCTCGCAACCTTCGTCGGGGGCGCTGTTCTGGCACGGCAAGCCTCTGGACGGTCAAGCTCCCAATGTGGCCATCGTTTTCCAGAGTTTCGCGCTGTTCCCGTGGCTCACCGTGCTGGAGAACGTGGAGGCTCCGCTCGAGGCGCGAGGCATCTCCGCGGTCGAGCGCCGCAAACGCGCGCTGCGCACGCTGGACACGGTCGGCCTCGACGGTTTCGAAACGGCCTATCCCAAGGAGCTTTCCGGCGGCATGAAGCAGCGCGTGGGCTTCGCGCGCGCGCTTGTGGTCGAGCCGGAAGTGTTGTTCATGGACGAACCATTCTCCGCGCTCGACGTCCTCACGGCGGAAAACCTGCGCGGCGAACTGCTGGAGCTGTGGCTCAACAAGAAAATGCCCACCAGCGCGATTTTCATCGTGACCCACAACATTGAGGAAGCGGTGATGCTGGCGGATCGCATCGTGGTGCTGGGCAGAAACCCGGCTCGCATCCGCTCGGATTTCAATGTGAAGCTCTCACATCCCCGCGACCGCAAGTCCGGCCGTTTTGTTGAACTGGTGGACTACATCTACAAGGTGATGACCGAACCGGATGTCGAACACGCTCTGCCCGATCCGGAAAGCACAGGGGAGATTGTCGTTCCGCCGGGAGGCCTGAAGCGGGCGCAAGCGCCGGTCCGGACCAGCAAATATCAAATGCTGCCGCACGCCCGCGTGGGAGGAATCGCGGGCCTGCTCGAGTTGCTGCATGATCGCGGCGGGCGCGAGGACCTGTTTCGCCTGAGCGAGGAATTGGTGATGGACGTTGAAGATCTGTTGCCCCTCCTGGAGGCTTGCGTTCTGCTGGGCTTCGCCTGGTTGAAGGAGGGTGACGTCCAACTCTCGCCGGCGGGGGCCGCGTTTGCCGATGCGGACATTCAGAGGCGCAAGGTTTTGTTCCGCGAGGCCGCGCTGGAGCACGTCACGATTCTGAAGCAGATCGACAGTATTCTGAAGCGGAAGTCGGATCACTCCATTGCCGACGAATTTTTCCACGATATCCTCGACGAGCACTTCTCCGAGGAGGAAGTGCAACGCCAGTTGGATACGGCCATGAACTGGGGCCGTTATGCCGAGATTTTCGATTACGACCGGGAGAGCGGCCGGTTGACGCAAAGCGAAGCCGCGCCCAGCGAAATCGCAGACCACATTGTTGGCAACCAGAACTCATCTCCCACGCCAAGAGCCTGATCGAGAATTCCAGTTGAGGGAAGAAGCAGTCGCATGAAGAAGAGCATCAGCTTGCGGGGATTCTCGGCCTATCGTTTGTGGTCGCTACTGCCGAGTCTCGAAACCTCGCACCTGCCCGATCTCATCATGTTCGGCGCGGGCATCGCGCTGTTTTATGGTGTGGTCACAGTCGGGCGCTCGTGGTTTGGTCCCTTCACGCCTTCGGTGGAAATCTCGCGCAGCTTGTCGGCGCTGCCGGCCTACGCGGGTTATTCGCTGTTGCGCATCGCCATCGCTTACTTTCTAAGCCTGGTGTTCGCGCTGGTGTATGGCTATGTGGCCGCGTATAACCAGCGTGCCGAACGCTTCATGATTCCGCTGCTGGACGTGCTGCAGTCCATTCCCGTCCTCAGCTTTCTCCCGGGAGTAATGCTGGCGATGGTGGCGCTTTTTCCTGGACGGCAACTGGGCGTGGAGTTGGGCGCGATCCTGCTGATTTTCACCGGCCAGGTGTGGAACATGGCCTTCAGCTTTTACGCTTCGCTGAAAAGTATTCCGAGCGAGATGCGGGAAGCGGCGGCGATTTACCGCTTCAGCCGGTGGCAGCGCTTCACGCAGATGGAGTTGCCGTTTTCGGCGATCGGATTGGTTTGGAACTCGATGATGTCGGTGGCCGGAGGCTGGTTCGCTCTGATGGTTTGCGAAATGTTCGTGCTGGGCTCGCGCGATTTTCGTCTGCCCGGCTTGGGTTCCTACTTGCAAACCGCAGCCAGCGCCGGCGATATGGCCTCCATGTTTTGGGGTGTAGCCACCATGGTTGCCGTGATCGTGTTGCTGGATCAATTTATTTGGCGGCCGGTAATCGCATGGGCGGAGAAATTCAAAGTTGAGCAGGTGGAAAGCACCGACGCTCCGCGATCATGGGTTCTTAATTTGGTCGAACACTCCAGCGGTCTCGCCAAGATTCGGCAAAAGACCCTCCGGCCGGTGAGTGAGCGCTTGCTTCTGCATTTTGCGCGGAAGCACACGCAAGAAGCGCCCCAGCACCCTCCGGCTCCATGGCGGGAGTGGCTGCTGCGTGCGCTGGCAGTGCCGGTGCTGGTTGGCATTGGCTACGGCGTGGTGCGCGTCGCAATCATTCTCACCGGTTTGCAGAGAACTCAACTGCATGAGGCCGCTTTGGGCCTGGGTGCAACTTTCCTGCGAGTGAATCTCGCGTTGCTGATCGGTGCGCTGTGGACGATTCCTGCGGGAGTGATGATCGGCTTCAATCCTCGCCTGGCGCGCATCGCACAACCGCTGGCACAGATTGCGGCTTCCGTTCCGGCGACCGCATTGCTGCCTGTAATCCTTCTGGTGCTCATCCGGCTCGGCGGAGGACTTGGTCTGGCTTCCATTGTCGTTCTGCTGCTGGGCACACAGTGGTATGTGTTGTTTAACGTGATCGCCGGCGCAATGGCGATCCCAACCGATTTGAAGGAATGTTGCTCTGTGTTCCGGGTTCGAGGCCTGGCGCGCTGGAAGAAGCTGATCCTGCCAGGAATTTTTCCCTATCTCGTCACCGGCCTGGTGACAGCCTCCGGCGGAGCGTGGAACGCCAGCATCGTCGCCGAGTATTTTCATTTCAAGGGACAGATCTACACCACGACCGGGCTGGGTGCGACCATCCAACAGGCTAGCGACCGCGGGGATTTCCACTTGCTCCTTGCCGCGACCATGATGATGGCGGCCACTGTAGTCACCATTAACCGGCTGGTCTGGCGCAGACTCTACAGGCTGGCCGAAACCCGTTTCCGGTTGGAGACGTAGAGCAACTTCCGTAGTTACTTCTGGTTACTTTCGAGTTTCATTTCCATCACATTTCATCAGCTTTTAACTTCCTCTTCATTCGCCTGCAAAGCGCCTGCGCTATTCCTTTAACATGCCATCCAACCAACTGCACGGGCAACAGACGCGGGCGGAAGTGTTGTCGCAGGTTGCCGGATTTCCTGGTATTCCGGCCCTGGCCGAGAAGTTTATTCCCGTGGACAGAGTGCGGGAGCTTTACCGCCGGGTGCAGCGATCTCCGGAGGGTTTCGGGCTGGAGAACTTGCTGGCGGCGATGCGGGTACAGCTGCGCGCGAAGCCAGCGGACACGGCGCGAATCCCCGCCAGTGGTCCGGTCGTCGTCGTTGCCAACCATCCCTTTGGAGTGCTGGATGGAGCGATGCTGGCTGTGCTGTTGACGCGCGTTCGTCCAGACGTAAAGGTGATGACTAATTACCTGCTGCGCGATGTGCCCGAACTGGCGCGTCACTGCATATTCGTGGATCCGTTTCAGGGTGGCCGCGCCGACACCATTGACACGAATCGCCGGGCGCTCCGGGAGGCGCTGGCGTGGCTGCAGAATGACGGCATGCTGGCCATCTTTCCCGCTGGCGAGGTTTCCCACTGGCAATTTCCTCAGGGAGAAATCTCCGATCCGGCATGGAACGATACGGCCGCGCGTCTGATTCGGCGGACGGGGGCCGCTGCTCTGCCGATTTATTTTTGCGGACGCAACAGTGTGAGCTTTCATCTTTTTGGGACGATTCATCCCCGGCTGCGGACCGCGTTTCTGCTGCAGGAATTCCTGCAGCAAGAAGGGCGAGCGGTGGAAGTCCGCGTGGGCAGCGAGATTCCAGCCGAGTCCCTGGCGGGCATCGCCAACGATCGCGAAGCCATCGAGTATCTGCGCTGGCGCACCTATTTGCTGGCTCGGCGCAGCCGGCCGGAGAAATCCTGGCCGATCGCAGTTCGTTCCAAAATCTCGGCGAAGGTCCAGGAACCTATTGCTCCGGCAGAGCCGGCGCAACTTCTGGCGGCGGAATTGAACAGCCTCGCCCCCGAGCGCTGCTTGGCGGAAAGTGGCGATCTCGCAGTCTACCTGGCCAAGGCGAATGAGACGCCGCGAATTTTGCAGGAGTTGGGACGGTTGCGCGAGGTCACTTTTCGCGGAGCCAGCGAAGGTACAGGCAAAAGCCGCGACCTCGACCGTTTCGACCGCTACTACTGGCATGTGTTGCTGTGGCACAAGACGAAGCAGGAACTCGTGGGCGCCTACCGTGCCGGCAACACGGCCGAGATTCTTGCCGATCATGGCGTCAACGGCCTCTATACCAGCACGTTGTTCCGCTTCGATGCGCGGGTTTTCGAGAAGATCGGTCCGGCGCTGGAATTGGGGCGCTCTTTCGTGAGGCCGGAATACCAGCGCCAATATGCTCCGCTGCTTCTGTTGTGGAAGGGAATTGCGCGGTTGCTGGCAACGCAGGCGGAGATTGCTGTATTGTTTGGCGCGGTGAGCATCAGCAACGATTACTGCAAAGCGTCGCGTGAAATGATCTACCGCTTCTTCGAAGCGCGCATGCGGGAAGATGAGTTGTCGGGGCTGATCGAACCCCGGCGGCCCTTCCGTCCGGCCGGGTTGCGGCGGTGGGATTGCCGCGCCATGTGTCGCGCTCTGCATGGCCTGGAGGAACTTTCACAGCCGATCACCGACGTGGAGACCGACGGCAAAGGCCTGCCCATCTTGCTGCGGCAATATGCCAGGATCGGCGGCAAACTACTAAGCTTCAACGTGGATCGTAAATTTTCCAACGTGCTCGATAGTTTGGTGGTAGTGGATCTGCGGAAGACCGAACCTGCCGTGCTGGAACGCTACATGGGCCGGGGAGCCGCCGCGCGATTCCGGCAAAAACATGGCCTGAAATTGTGAACCTCGAACTAAATAGCAGATTACCTTTTCGGCTTCAGCTTAGTTGCCTCATTCCTCAGTGCGCAGGATTTCGCGGCGTCTTTGAGCGCAGCCTCCAATCGCATTCCGAGCGCCGCCAGTTCTTCCGCATTCGTCAGCTGCTGCATGCGCTCGAAAAGCTGCCGCTCTTCTTTGCGGATGTGGCCGGAAAGCTGCTGTGCGAAAGCGGGCAAGCTCTCTCCGGACATGCGACGCGCTTCGGCGTGGGAAAAAGATTCGCGCAAAGCACCGTGATCGGCGATCAATTCTTCCACCAGCGAAGTTAATTCGCCGAACCGGCGAGCGGCTGGAAACACCACCTGCTCCTCCGCCAGAAAATGAATTCCGATTTCCTGCTCGAAAAGCCGCTCGATCTCCTCCTGCCAAGCCTGCAGGTCAGTATCCGGTATAGGCTGCGCGCGATCGATGCGTGCGCACAACGCCAGCGCCCGCTGATGTTGGTGAGAAAGCGGAATCAGACTTTTATCGCGCAGCATAAAGTCGCCACAAAGAGTGCGCGATCACGGTAAAGTACGGAGCCCTCACGCCACGCTCACCGGTTCTGGAGCCTCGGGGATGGCCGGACGGACCGTCAACCAATCTGTCCAACCCGCTCCCACTCTTGGATCAGCATGCCGTTGGCCTCGAAAAAGCTGCGAATGCGCGACCGTTCCCAGCCCAGCACTTCTTCCAGAATCGGCGCCAGCACCGCCAAAGCGCTGGTGCTGAGCACGGTGCGCTTCGCGATCTGCGAAACGTTAGGTGATTCCGAAACCGCGATGGTCAGCCCATCGCGCGCATTGAGCTGCAACATCACGTGGATATCGGAGCTGCCATCCCCCGAGTAAATGACGTGATCGGGTCCGGTGACGTGTTCAGCCAGCAACTGGTTGAGGACCGCGACCTTGCCGTAGCCCGCCGCGGCGCGGACGATGGTGTCGATCTCGCCGGTCGGCTTGTAGCGGAACTCGGTGCCGAAGATGTGATCCTTCGGAACGATATCCTCAAGGGCAGAGTGGATCACTTCCACGGGCGCGGCGGAGAGAACATAGAAGTCGAAGCGATGCCCATCGACACCGGTCTCGAGAATCTGGTAGAGCAGTTTGATGTCGCCTTTGAGGCGAATGCGCTTGCCGACCTCATGCAGATGTTCTTTCCGGACTTTGGCCTTGAACTCGGGATCATGGAGCAGAAGGTAGGCGAGCTCCGCCCCCTGCTGCACCAGGTTGATCTTCGCCATGCCTTTGGCTTTGTGTTCGAACTCGGCAGTGGGAATGCCGACTAATTCGGCCAGCACGTAGCCCGAGTCGTTGAAGGTGAGCGTCTGGTCAAAGTCGCTGGCGAAAATATAACGTTTCAAGGGTTTATCAGCCATATCATCTTTAGATTCGCCGTACGACCGGAAGGACCATCAAAAGAATCGATGAGAATTATAAGCTGCCCCGCTTAAATCATTGTTAACAAACGAGGGCATGAAGGGGACGCTTGAGTTCGAAAAGCTACTCATGTGGGGACAGCCGCCCTCGGCTGTCCGGTCGAGCGAAGCTCGACGGCTTCTTCGTCTCGCGGTCGAATTGAGCCCCAGCGAATGGTGACGTAACTTTGATTGTGTAAAAGCGAGAGGGTGTAAGTTGGCTTTGGCCTCACAAGCTAAAGCCGTTCCTGGAAAGGAGACCTACACCCGATGGCGAAGATAATCCCAATCACGGAGCATTACCAACATTTTCTGGCGGAGATGAGAGAGAGTTTCTGGGGGGATGTGTACGGAGAGACGAAGCGGCTGTGGAAAGAGCGTTTGGAGGCGGATTCGCGGCGGGAGCGGGACCGGTATGCGGTGCGCGAAGTGTATCAGCGGCGGCGCAGCCGGCGGCAGCCCTATCGCAACGGCTACTACGAACGGGATTTCGTGACTCGGTTGGGGACGATCCGGCTGCGCGTGGCGCGCACCCGAGGGAAGAGTTTTCTGCCGCGAGGGCTGGAACCTTTTCAGCGGCGCGCCGAAGATGTGTCGATGCTGATTCGGGAGGCGTTTCTGCGCGGCATCTCGACGCGGCAAGTGGGGCGGGTGGTGGCCACGGTGACCGAAGAGGTGGTGAGCCCGCAGACGGTGTCGAAGCTGACGCGGGATCTGGACGGAGTGGTGCGCCAGTTCCACCAGGCGCGGTTGGAAGACAAACTACGCGTATCTGTTTTTGGACGGAGTGAGCTTGCGGGTGCGGCGTCCGGCGGGGCGCAAGCGGGTGCAGATGCTGGTGGCCTACGGAGTGCGGCGTGACGGCACCCGCCATCTGCTGGCGTTTTTGCGGAGTCAGGGCGAGAGTCAAGCGGACTGGGAAGGGCTGCTGGAGGATATGTATCGGCGCGGGCTGGAGGGCAAGGCGCTGGGCCTGATCGTCACCGACGGCTGTCCCGGACTGGCGGCGGCGATCCGCACCGTCTATCCGCGAGTGCGGCATCAGCGCTGCTGGGCCCACAAGATGCGCAACATTCTGGAGAAAGTGAAGAAGGCCGACTACGACAACGTGAAAGCGGGAGCGCAGGCGATTTATTTGGCCGAAAGCCGCGCTCAGGCCGAAGCCGCTTTTCGCGCCTTCCGCGCCCGTTGGCGCGGGAAGTACGGTCCCATGGTGCGCCAGTTGGAGCGCGATCTGCCGGAACTGCTTTCGGCGTTCGCTTTCCCCCCGCACCTGCGTAAGAAGCTGCGCACCACCAACGTGATCGAGCGCTGCTTCGTCGAAGTGCGCCGCCGCACCCGGCCCATGGTTTGTTTTGTGAATGTAGCCAGTGTCGACCGCATCCTCTACTCCATCTTCCAGAGATTCAACCTGGAATGGAAAACCCGCACCCTCAACCTATTTACACAGGCAGCTTGACATCACCCAGCGAATAGCCTGCCTTTACTAAAATCGCCGACGCGTCCAGAATAGAACTTCGGCCCGCGATATGTGAAAAGAGCGGGCAGGCAATCTTCAGCGTCAACTGAAACGCCACAAAATACAGGAGCTCTCATGCCAGCATCCGGTGAACTAATCCGCTCGATGAATTACGTGGAAGACATCACCACCACGTTGCGCCGCATTTGCATTTCCATCCCCGCCATGAACGTCGAAGAGCGCAAGCGTCTCGCGGACAGTTTGCGTACGGCTGGTGGCGCACTGAATGACGCGATCAAAGATCTGGAAAAAGAAAAAGTGGAGGCGCAGTAGTGGCGGCGGTTAAAACCATCGCGGTGATCGGCGCCGGCATCATGGGCCGGGGCATCGCGCACGCTGCGGCCGTTGGCGGCTACCGAACCATCTTGGAGGACTTGCCGCCGGGCGCGCTGCGCCGGGCGGAAACCGAAATTCGAACCAATCTCGATAAAGCTGTGGAGTTAGGAAAAGTTTCCTCGCCCGACGCGGACGCGGCCTTTCAGCGGCTGGAATATGCGGGCTCGGTGGAGGAAGCCGCGCGCGAGGCCGATCTGGTGATTGAAGCGGTCCCGGAAGAGATGGAGTCGAAGATCGAGATTTTCACTCTGCTCGACAAAATCTGCCGTCCCACCACGATTCTTGCCTCGAACACGTCTTCCCTCAGCATCACGGAAATCGCCAGCGTCACCTACCGCGCGAAAAAGTGCGTGGGCATGCACTTCTTCAATCCCGTGCACAAGATGAAGTTGCTCGAAGTGGTGCGGGCGCTCGAAACTGATGACGACACTCTGGCCGCCGCGGCGGAAGTGGGCAAGCGCATGGGCAAGGAAGTGGTGGTGATCAAGGAATCGCCGGGCTTCATCACCAGCCGCATCAATGCCATGATCGGCAATGAAGCGTTCTACATGCTGCAAGAGGGGATTGCCTCGGCAGCGGACATCGATAAAGCGCTGAAGCTGGGGCTGAATCATCCCATGGGCCCGTTTGAGCTGGTCGATCTGGTGGGCCTCGACACGCGGCTGAATATTCTTGAGTACCTGCACAAATCTCTGGGAGAGAAATATCGTCCCGCGCCGCTGCTGGTGCAGTACGTGAAGGCGGGGCGGCTGGGGCGGAAGTCGGGGCGCGGGGTGTATGAATATCCTGAGTTAAGCGGGGCAAAAGAGCCAGAAGCAGCGTGTGCGGACAAGGCTAGTGTCGGAAGAATGCCGGGTCGTTGAATCGAAGAGTAGACGTGGGGTCGTTTGCTTCGGACGTTAACAATCAAAGAGGCCGAGTCTATGAAGCGCGCTCGTTTCATCACTGCAACTGCGATTCTTGCCCAGGCCTTCGCCTGGTCACAGCAATCTGGCAGCACTTTGCCTGACGAACTGAGGCTTGACAGGGGCATAATCGCAAACGGCATCTACACCAACAACTGTTTCGGCTTTTCGCTCCCGATACCTGTAGGTTGGGAAATAAGTGCGATACCGGGTCTTGCAGACGGAAAGGCATTGCACCTTCCTGGCGGTGGGCTTGGCTTGCTTCTGATGAATCGGCCCAGGGATAAGTCTTTGGGCGAGAGTATCGCGCTGAACGCGACGGACGCGAGCAAATATCCCGCGATGACCGTTCAGAGTTTTGTAACCGCCTCAGGACGCCAGCAGGTAAAGGCCGACCCGCAAAGAAGAGAATTGATTGGCGAGGCGTTTGCCGTGGAGTATGGAGGAAAGCAGTTTTTTCGAGCCGACCACAAACAATTGCTTCCCAACGGCTATACCCAGTACGCAGCCTTCGTATATACGCAGTTCCGCGGATACTTTATCGGCGAGACTGTGGTGGCAGGGTCGCCGGAAGCGCTGAATGAGGCTGCGGATTCGCTGCGAGGGGTATCGTTGAAGGAAGATCGTCCGAATCCCAAGTGCGTAATAGGCCCTGACGAAGGGCCAGCGATGGGGATCATTGGCGGAATTATCAGTTCGCATCCAAGCATGCAGTCCATTTCGGGTGCGCCGTTACGGATTCGAGTCTCATCAGGAGTTTCCCAGGGCCTGCTGATCGCGAGGGTACAACCCGAATATCCCGAAGCTGCTCGGAAGGAGCGCATTGAGGGGACAGTCGTGCTGAAGACAATGATCGACAGTAACGGCTATGTTGAAGACGTTAGCGCGATCTCGGGTCATCCCATGCTTGTGTCGGCTGCGGTTGACGCGGTCAAGCGCTGGAAATACAAGCCGTACCTGCTGAACGGCCAGCCGGTTAGAGTCGAGACGGTGGTTTCGGTGGCTTTTCAGTTGCCACCAAATTAGTTATTGAAACCACGTTCTTCATCTCGTCACTAGAGGCGAGCGATTACTTGCGACCGAAATTCAGCCCTGCCAAGGCTGCGATTCCTCCCTGCTCGATTCCCTTGCTGGCGACAAGCACCTGAAAGCTCTCTCCCATGCCTGCGGGCGTGACCAAATGCTTGAGTTGCAGCGCGACCTTTGCGCGTTCCTGCGGCAGGCGGCATTCTTCGAAGGCGTCGGCAAACTGATTGGCTTCGCCAATGCCCATGAGGAATTGCGATTGAGTGACGAGCTTGTGCGTTTGCATTCCGTGTTTTTCCGCGGCGGCGGCGAGCGCGGTGAAGTTCACGTCGGCGGTGATGTCCTGTTCGCCGGGAGCTTCATACGGATTGGGGCTGACGGAATGCCGGCGTAAGGCCTTCAGCGTTCCGCGATGGCGGCCCGCAAGTTGCTCGTCGCGCGTGTAGCCGTAATCGATGACGATAAAGAATCCGCGCCGCAGGTTCGCCGCGATGCGATCCATGAATTGTTGCGCAACCAGCGGCGCTTCGATTCGTTCGTCTGGCGTGGGATGGACGGAGTAGCGGTCGAGGAATTCCAGTTCCTCGGGTGAAGGCTGCGCCCAGGCTTCAAGAAAGCGCCCGTCGCTCGCGTCGATGCGCAGGGACCCCTTCACGCTGAGAATTTCGACCGGTAGTGCATCGAAGAATTCGTTGGCAAAAACGATGGTAGATATTTCCTGGGTTGATCCTTCACCGCCAAAATAAAGCGCGAAGATTTTCGCTTTGCCCGACTCAAGGTGACGTGCCAGAGTCTTTTCGATGCGCTGGCGCAACGCGGGCGAACTCTCGACGAGGACGTAGCGCAACGCGCGGAAGAACTCCGGAAATTTCTTCTCCGACCAGCCGAGCACATCTTGCGCGAACAAGCCGCGGCCGGACCCGAGTTCCACCAGTTCGATGCGCTCCGGCGAGTCCAGGGCGCGCCACATCTCCTCGAACTGGCGAGCCAGAAGCCGTCCAAAAACGGCGTGTACGTCGCTCGACGTGTAGAAATCGCCAGCCTTGCCGAACTGCTCCGCGTTTCGCGAATAGTAACCCAGTTCCGAATCGTAGAGACAGAGTTCCATGTAGCGCGAGAAGAGAATAGGGCCACGTTCGCGGATTTCCTGCTCGATCTTTTGGCGCAGGAGATTCACAATTCCGTCCGGCGCCGCTCGGCGCGGTCCTGCGGCGTACGGATAAACATCTCTACGAAGTAATCGTGCAGCGCGTCGTAAAGCTGGCGTTGAAAGCTCCATTCAAACTGCGGGTGGTCCAGGTCACGGGGATGCAGATCGAAGTAGTACGTATGTACCGGCACAGACTCATCTCTGAAACGGATAATCACTTCCACTCCCTCCCCCTTGGCGCGCGCAGAGAAGTTCAGCAGAGGGTGCTCGTACAAGCGCAGTTGGGCACATACACGGTCGAGGCGAGGCGCGGCGCGGCGGTTTCGGACACAAAGCGATTGTAAAGCAGGTGATGCTGGGCAGAACGCGATCGGCGCGGAAGGCAGGACGCCGGCGCTACGTTTTGTTCACGTACAGCAATCGGGGACAGAAAAAAGGTTAGCCGGGACGAAATTGCACGGGAGCTGCCATGCCCCCGAAAATGCGCCTGGATTGCGTTCTTATCAGAACCGCAGGTAGCCGCCGGACCTTGCTGGATCGCCCTCGGTGCCAGTCGCTGGAAGAAAACCTGAGACCTCGCTCAGACTTTCCCAGGCCGCTTGATTTAGAGTGGGATCTGAACTAACCAGATCGCGGATCATCCGCCATGCGGCTGCGTTGAGGGCCCCTCAGGCGCCGGTCCCATCGCCAGAGAGACCGAGCATTGCGGGCAGAAAGAAATGCGCTGGGCCGCCGACTTTTGCCGCGGTTTGATCCCCACGGTCTGCGCGAACATATAGAGCGCAACCGATTTGTTTCCGGTTTCAAGCTCTCGATTACAGCGAAGACAATGCATGTTTTCCACGCGTCTCTCCTGATTGCGACGGCGAAATATGAATATTGTCTTGTTGGACTCCCGAGCCGCAAGTGTATAGAACGATTCCGGCGAGGTTGCCCGGAATCAAGTTTTGCTCTAGCCAGAGAAGTATGTCATCGTGCACTCTGTTGCGATGAGTGGGGCGGTCAGGAATATTCGAGATTCGCGCTTAGCCTTCATCCAGTCGTCAGCTCGGAAACAACAGCCATTGGCGAACTCCGTTCGACTGTCGCAACTTCGCAAAATCCGCCAGTGCCAGCAAGTCGCTGCGGTTTGCTACCGGGTCCGCGGCGGAGTGATCGAGTTCCTGCTGGTCCAGACCCGCGGCAGCCGACGCTGGACGTTTCCCAAGGGCAGCGCCGAGCCTGGGTTGACTCACGCTCAAGCCGCCGCTCTTGAAGCCTTCGAGGAAGCTGGAGTTCATGGCAGGATCGAAGAAACTTCGTTCACCCAATATCTTCGCGGCAGGCAGGTCGGCACGCGGAGTTCTACAACATCCGCCGCAAAAAGGATTGCGGTCAGCGCTCATCTTTGTGAGGTGCTGAGGCTCTGCACTCCGAAAGAATCCAACCGAAATCGCACCTGGTTTTCTGTCGGCGAAACCAAACGCCGCTTGCGGGACGGCCGGGAAAATAGGGATGGGGCCAGGTTTGCCCGCGTGGTCGATAAGGCGGTACCGCGCATCCAGCAGATCTACTGCGAAACCGGCCTCGCCGATCGACTGCGCACAGTGCCCCAGCAAGATTTTCGGAAACCGGATGCGCGGGCAAGAGACCCACTGCAAGAAGTTCAGTTCGAGGCGTTTGAAGGAGCAAATGGCCGGGTGCGGGAAGCTTCGCTCCTGCCATACCTTCGACGTCAGATTGGGGAAACGCGCCGGTTCGCACTATCTGCTGGCGACGCTGATCGTCGTGGGGCCTTGCAAGGCGAGGTCTTGCAATTCGGAGTTCCGCCGCAATCCAGTCGAAGTCCCAAACTGCTTCTCGGCGCGCAGAAAGTCAAAAGAACCGCCGCAAAGAACGCCTAAACCCGTCCTTCAATTATTCCTTGCTTTTCGGCCGTTCGTACGCCTTCTGCAGATACCTGCGGGCTTCTTCTAGAGCTCCAAAGGTATCGTCGTTGGTCTGGATGGCCTGCCGGTATTCGTTGATGGCGCGCTCGCGCTGGCCGGTGACGTCGAAGATCTTGCCCAGCTGGATATGGCTCCAGACCTCCGTCCACCTCGGTTCCCCGTTGCCATTGATGGAAGATCGGTAGGAGTTCGCCGAAGACTGGTAGTTTCTCTGCAGAAAGAACACTTCCGCAATGCGGTAGTGAGCAAAGGAACTGTTCTTGTTGATATCGAGCGCCTTGTTGAACTCGACCAGCGCGGCCGCCAAATCTCCCTGCTGCTGCAGCGCCATGCCGCGCAAAATGGAGGACCGCAGCTTCACATCCACGGAGTTGGTGAGCACGTGGTGGTCGGGATCGACCGCGATTCGCCGCGGCCGTCCGAAAGTTTCAACCGTAAACGGCGAAGCGGTGCCCACCACTTCGAGTTTCTTGTTTTCCGTCTCGCCGTCCGTATCGATTCGCAAGTCAACGGGCATGCGGAACAGGTCGAGATCTTGAGAAATCTCACCAGTAACGCGGAAGCCCGGAGGCTTGCTGTTCTTGGAGGGCGGGGACGTGGCCTGTTTTCCGCCCAGGCGGTACGTTGTGTACTTCAACTTGAATTCCGGCGCCCCGGTGGAATCGAGCCACTGGGAAAAGAACCACGTAAGTTGCTCGCCGTAGTATTTTTCGGCGATGGCTTTGAAGTCGTCCATGCTCGCCGATTTACCCGCATAGGTCTCGGAGAACTCGCGCATGGTCTTAAGATATTTGTCTTCGCCCAGCACCCAGCGCAGCATGTGCAGGATCATCGCGCCCTTGTCGGTCACCAGCGACTGAAACTCGGTGGAGAACGGATCGAGTTTGCTGGCGCTCGAAAGTGGCACGTTGTCATAAGCCAGCGCCCCCACCGACATATCCTTCACCGCTTCTTCCAGTCCCGCGGCGCCCGCGGCGCTCTCCACATACATCGCTTCCGAGTACCGGGAAAATCCGTCGGTCAGCCACCAGTCATCTTTCGTGGCCGGACTCACCGAAACTCCCCACCATTGATGGGCAATCGCGTTGGCCAGCAAACGGTAATTCGTTTTTTCCGTGATCGAAGGGCTGGCGAGAGCGGCTAGTTCCGGGCCCCATGCATAGGGCACCGTGTCGCCCGGCAGTTCCACCAGGTTGAGCCTCTGCGATAAGGGAGTGCCGTAAAGCGTGATGAAGTAAGTAAACTCCTGCACCGCCGTCGTTGTGTATTCGGGAGCCACCTTCTGATGGTCGGGTTTGAAGAAAACGTGGAGATCCATCCCCGCTTCGTCGCTCTTGTACTCCTGGAAACTGCCCGCGACGATCGTGCCGGGGAAGCTCGGCTTCGCGTAGACGAACGTGAATGTCTTCGTCGGCAGGCCGTTGGTATTGGGTTTATTCGACGGCGGATTATCCGTGACCGTTGGCTTCCCGCTGCCGATCACCAACATATGAGCCGGAACCGTGACTCTAATGGTCGAGGTGAAGCGGTTCAGGCCATAGCCGCTCACCGGAAACCACCGTCCGGCATAAAGCAGGTAGCTGGTGTCGTCGCCAATATAGGCAAGCTTCAGCCCTGGAACTGGACTATCGTCGGCGTTCTCAATCTCGCCTTCATATTCGAAAGTCAGCGTGGTCGAAGCGTCCTTGGCCAGCCCGGCGGGCAGCGGCACGCGCACGGTGGAATCCTGAGTGACCCGCTCGGCCGACAACGGCTGGTTGTTCTCGTCCAGAACCCGGGTCACCCGCATGGCGTTGTGCAGTTCGAAGATGGCCGTGTTCAGATCCTGCAGCGCCGTAAATTTCACCTTTGCCCGCGCCGAAATCTGATGCAGATGAGGCGTCAGCTCGGCCTCGATCTGGTAATCGTCCACCCGCAGGTGCACCTTCTCGGCCGCCCAGGAAGGGATCGCCATGCAAAGCAACAGCACCAGGGCAGACAAACCCGAAAGGACGCTCTGGGCGCGCCGAAGCTGAATCTGCATTAAGAGGAGTCTCCCGGAAATGGGCCTAACCATTCCTATGATGAAGATTCTCACCTAAAAGATGCTGCGAGCACAAGGCTTGGGAGATCGGATCCTGGCTTCTAGCTTTTAGCCCGAACCCGGCCGGTAGCCCGGCAAGGTTAACCTGCACCCAAGGCTTCAGTTCTTGGCCGGGTCTTGATTGGGAACATGCGGCGTGAGCTTGCGCAGGAAAAACTCTTGAATGACATTGCCGATTGCGCCGCTGCCAATTGCGATGAGCGTATTCTCGAAGGTGAGCGCCGCCCCATTGCGATTTTGGGCGGGATAGTACAGATTGGAAATACCGCCGGCGGCGATGTCTCCAAGGATAAACGAGTAATTCGGCTGCCAGCGCCGGTTATCGCCCTTACAGATGACCGAATTCGCAACGGCATACCGAAACCTCGATTGCCAGCTGCCCGTCCCCTTGTAGAAATATCGTGGATCCTGTTTCAACAGGGATGGCAGTATCGCGCTGCCAATAAATGTTCCCGATACAAGGTCGGCGTAGCCCGCCCCGTAGCGCTTCGCGTAGCCCTGCGCTCCCTGTCCATATCCGCTGAAGGCATCATCCGCCTGCTCAATTCCCGCGAAGACGCCCACGATTGCAAACGAGACCGGATCCACGGTCAACTTCCACGCCAGCTGGAACTTCAGCTTCGTCGTGAGAGGAACCGCTTTAGGATCGTAGGTGACATAAAAATTCGGGATCACGCCGAACAGCCGCTGCTTCTCCTCAACCTTGAGCTGTTCTTCCGCCACCTGTTCTTGGGGCACCGTCACCTCCACGTCTACAGTGGTGCCAACTACAAGTTCGATCTGGGGCACAACGTAGTCTTCCCCAGGGTGCAGAACCCCGGACTTCTCCAGCTTCGCAAAGCCGGGCGCCGCTAGGGTAAGTTGAAACGGCCCCGGAGCTGCGTCCGCAAAAACAAAGTGTCCACCTCCGTCGGAACGCGCTTCTCTTTTCGAAGTCACGCCCTCCTGTGAGAGCGTGATTCTGGCGTCGGCGATAACCGCCCCATCTCGATCAACCACCGTACCGCTAATGCTTCCCGACCGTGGCTGGCCAGGCGTATCCTGCGGCGCTGAATTTGCCGTTTCCGGTACGCCACCCGCGGGGGCCTGCGGTGATTCAGCCTGAGCCGAAACGTTACTCGATAGGCCGACGGCCGATATCCACAATAGGACAGCCCACTTCGCGGCTCGAACCGGATGCCGCAGATTTTTTCCCGCACCGTTTGTGCGCAAGTTTCTTCCCAACCCCATCACAGCTAAACCCTTTCCGCGTTGCTTCTCAGGTTCGCCCGCCAAACATCTCCACTTTACCAAGCTACTGATTTGCTTTGATGCGCGAACTGCGGGATAGGCTAGCTGGGGCACGTCCTCGAATTGATCGACGAATTGCCAATCGCCCAGACAATTGCCGCGGCGCGGTCTGCCGGGCGTTGCGCCGGACCTTCGACGGCGCTCTCAGGCGCGCGCAGCTTCGCTTTTACCTGGGTTAGGCCGTCCAGCATGTGTTCACGCGCGGCACCGTCGGGCAGGATTTGCTGCAGATGGGCAACAACATTTTGTGGGGTGAAATCCTGCTGCACCAGCTCGGGGACGACTTGCTCCCCGGCGATCAGGTTGACCATGGCAAAACGCGGCACCTTCACTCGCGGCTTGCCCAGCAGATAAGTGAGAGGCGACACGCGGTACACCATCACGAACGGAGTGCGCATCATAGCCGCCTCCACCGTCGCCGTCCCGCTCGCAATGATGCCGGCCCGCGAATGCCAAAGCGCAGGCAGGGATTCCGGGACGAGCGTGATGCCTCGCTGGTCGATCAGGCCTTGCAGCAAAGCGCGGTCAAGCGTAGGTGCGACCGGCAGCAGAAATTCGTAGTCGCCGCCAAGCCGGGCCACTGCTTCCAGCATGGTGGGAAGATTCATGTGCACTTCCTTCACGCGGCTGCCGGGCATCAGCGTGACCCAATATTTTGCCGGGTCCAGATGAAATTGCACAGCGTAGTCGCTTCGCTCAATCGCCGGCTGCGGCAAATCGGCCAGCGGATGCCCCACAAACGTCGCATCCACTCCCCGCTCGCGGTAGAACTTTTCTTCAAACGGAAAAATCACCAGCGCCTTGTCGATGTACTTCCGCAGCAGCCGCACCCGCCCCTGCCGCCACGCCCAGAACTGCGGCGCAACGTAATAAACCACAGGAACGCCCCGCTTCTTCATCTGCCGCGCCACCCGCCAATTGAACGCCGGCGAATCGATGACGACAGCCAGATCAGGCTTGCGCCTCTCGGCCTCGGCGATCAGATGCCGGTACAGCCCGTAAATCTTTGGCAGATGGCTGAGAATCTCGGTAATGCCGACGACCGAGAGGTCTTTCGCGTCGACGACGGTATCGCACCCCGCACCCCGCATGCGATCCCCGCCCACGCCAAAGAATTCAAGCGAAGTTTGTGTAGGGACAGCCGCCCCCGGCTGTCCAGCGGAGCGAAACTCCGCAGTCTCTCCCACAGCAGTCCGGCGTAGAGCTTTGATGAGCTGCGCACCGTACATTTCTCCGGAAGCTTCGCCCGCTGAGATCAGGACTCGCAAGAGAGCATTGTAAGGCCGCGACGTAGCTTAGTCGTCTCCCGCGACAACCGCTGGTCCTGCTGCGATCTCCTGATCCTTATACTGCAGTTGGTAGAGCTTAAAGTAAATTCCGCGCTGGGCGAGGAGTTGCTGGTGCGTTCCCATCTCTCGCACCTGGCCTTTGTGCATGACGATGATCTTGTCGGCCCGCTGCACGGTCGAAAGCCGGTGGGCGATGATCAGCGACGTGCGTCCCTCCACCATCCGGCTGAGTGCGTCGCGCACGCGAAATTCGGTTTCGGTATCCACGCTCGAAGTGGCTTCATCGAGAATTAGAATCTTCGGTTCGTGCGCCAGCGCCCGCGCGAACGAGATGAGCTGCTTCTGCCCGGTGGAAAGCGTCGAGCCGCGCTCGCGCACTTCTTCATCGAAGCCCTTCGGCAGCGCGCGGATGAAGTCGGCCAGGTTCACGTCTTCGGCCGCCTGCTCCACGTCTTTATCCTGAATGCGCCGCGTGCCCAGCCGGATATTCCCGCCAATCGTCCCGCTGAACAGGAACGGATCTTGCAAGACCACGCCGAAGCGGCTGCGCAGGTCGGCGAGATCCATGTCTTTCACGTCAACGCCGTCGATCCTCACGGCGCCTTTCTGCACATCATAGAACCGCAGCAGCAGCGAGATGAGCGTGGTCTTACCCGCGCCGGTATGCCCGACGATGGCCACAGTCTCGCCGGGTTCGATGGTGAAGGTTACATCGCGCAGGACCCAGTCGGCCCCCGCGCCGTCCTTGGCGCCTTCTTCCGGCGTGTCGCGATAGGCGAACCAGACGTGCTCGAACTGAATGCGGCCTGCTCCCTCCGGCCGCTTGGTCACTGCCGGCGAGACCACCTGCACCGGCGTGTCCAGCAACTTGAAGATGCGCTCACTGGCGGCCATGGCCGATTGCAGGATGTTGTACTTCTCGCTGAAGTCCATGATCGGACGAAAGAACCGCAGAGCGTACTGGATGAAAGCCACTAGCACGCCCAGCGATGCCACCGTCGGCACCAGGCGGAATGCAATCAGCGTCTTCCAATTGAATTGCACGGCAACGCTGTTCGCACGAACATTCCGCATCACGTCCCCGCCGCCGAACCAGATGACGCAGGCAATGGCGATGGCCGACAGGATCTCGACCACAGGGTAGTAAACCGAGTAGGCCATGATCGCGTCTTTGTACGCGTCCATGTGACTGCGGTTGATTTCCGAGAACCGCTTGTAGGCCTTGCGCTCGCGATTGAAGAGCTGCAGCACAACCATTCCGCTGATGTGCTCCTGCAGATACGAGTTGATACGCGCGATGGCGACGCGGATGCGGCGGTAGGAATCGCGCACCCGGTCGCGGAAGATCTTGGTGGAATAAACGATGAAAGGCAGCACGGCAAATGTGATCAGTGCCAGCTTCCAGTTCATGCACAGCATTACGCCCAGGATTCCGAAGAGCACGAAGAGGTCTTCGAAGATGGACACCACGCCGGAAGTGAACATCTCATTCAGCGCGTCCACGTCGGTAGTGACGCGCGTCACCAGGCGCCCCACCGGGTTCTTGTCGAAGAAGGCAACGTGCAGGCGCTGCAGATGCCGGAAGATTTGGCGGCGAAGATCGAACATCACTTTCTGCCCAGTCCACTGCATCAAGTAGGTTTGCAGGAACTCGAGCAGAAAGCTGAAGACCAGCAGTCCAACATAGATCGCTGCGATCTGCGCAATGCCGGTGATCGCGCGCGGACTAAGCCAATTCCAGAAGCCGGAGGATAACCCCGTTGCGGGAGATAGATAGCGATCAATCGCCACCTTGGTGAGATAGGGCCCAAGCACGTCGGCGAAAGACTTCAGCAGGATCGAAACCAGCGCGATCGCCACCTGCCAGCGGTAAGGGCGCAAATACTTCAGCAGCCGCGCCATCAGGCGGCTGTCATAGGCTTTGCCTAATACTTCTTCTTCCTGCGACATCGTTTTCTTGGCGGTCGTTTATTGACGACTCGGAGTGAAACCGCGCCCATGGCGCTGCTAACAGGGTACCCCAAATAGATGGTGGAGGCAGCCGGGAGGATGGAAAAGGTTTGAGCGGACGCGGATGGGATAATGGAGCATGTCGTTGGGCATCTACATCTCCGTCCCCTTCTGCCGCACCAAGTGCAGCTACTGCAACTTCGCCTCCGACGTGTTTTCGCGGGCGGTTTTCGAGCGCTACGTGGATCGCGTTTGTGCCGACATGGAGAACGCTCCGCGCGTCGCAGCGGAGATGGGCGGCATCATTGAGCGCGAGGCAGATTCCATCTATCTGGGCGGGGGAACGCCGACGGTGCTTGAGTCCGCGCAACTGGAGCGAGTCTTTGCCACAGTGCGATCTCAGTTTGAGGTTGTGCCCGAAGCGGAAATCACGGTAGAGTGCGCTCCTGGCACGCTTGCCGGCGCCATGCTGGAGACTCTGCTGCGCTGCGGCGTAAACCGCGTGAGCCTCGGCGTGCAATCCTTTGTGGATCGGGAAGCGGCCGCGGTCGGCCGCCTGCACAAGCGCACGATCGTGCTGGAGGATATTGAACGGCTGCGCGCTGCGGGAATCGCCAATATCAACATCGATCTCATCGCTGGCCTGCCGCATCAGACTGCCGAGAGTTGGGAATTCTCGCTGGCGGAAACCGTTGCCACCGGCGCACCGCACGCGAGCGTTTACATGCTCGAAGTCGACGAAGATTCACGGTTGGGCCGCGAGTTGCTCGCAGGCGGTACGCGCTATCACGCACACTTTGTCCCGAACGAAGAAACCGTGGCGGACTTTTACCTAGCGGCCTGTGAGCGCCTGCAGTCCGCCGGCATTGCGCAGTATGAGATTTCCAACTTCGCGCGTGCGGGCTTCGAGTCACGGCATAATTTGAAGTATTGGACGCGGCAGCCCTATTTCGGGTTCGGAGTGGATGCACATTCGATGCTGGCGTCTGCCACTCCAGACATCGACGCGGTGCGATTCGCGCCGGCGGACTCTCTGGAACAGTATATGAGCGGGGCGGGAGTGCAGCGGACCGCGGTCCCGCACCAAGCGGCTTTAGAGGAGAGTTTTTTCCTGGGGCTCCGACTGACACGGGGCGTTCGCCTGCCGGAACTCGCCGCAGAATTCGGCGAGGAAGCCCTCGAGAACGCCGGCTCCGCGATTGCCGATTTTGTCGCAGGCGGACTGATGGAACAGCGGGGAGAGTTTGTCCGCTTGACGCCGCGCGGGCGTTTGCTATCGAACGAAGTGTTCGAACGGTTCATTGTGGCGGACGAAATTACTCGCTGATTCTCGCGGCAATGCGAAAAAGTTTCGCGACCCCGCTTGCAGCCTAACCATCCGGTCGGTTGGGGCGCGGGATTTCGTGCTCACAATCCCCAATGCTGGTGCGGCGTTTCGCGCTTCCGCTTGTGCGTCCCCGAGGTAACTTTTTCCGCCTCAGTCCCTATGTTCTAATCAAGAAACCAGCCGCAGCCGATGGAGGAGCTCTTGGATTTTCAACTGAACGACGAGCAGCAGCATCTGAAGAAAAGCGTCCGCGAATTTGCCGAGCGCGAGATCGCACCCAACGTCATGAAGTGGGACGAGGCGAGCGAGTTTCCGCTGGCTACCATCAAAGAACTGGGCCGGCTGGGATTACTAGGTACGGTTTTCCCCGCCGAGTACGCGGGCGCGGGCATGGGCTACGTGGAATACGTTATCGCCATCGAGGAGTTGTCGCGCGTGGATGGATCGGTGGGCATCATCGTGGCCGCGCACACTTCGCTCTGCTCCAATCACATTTTCCTCACCGGCAGCGAGGCGCAAAAAAAGAAGTACGTCAGCAAACTCGCTACCGGCGAATTCATCGGCGCATGGGGATTGACCGAGCCTTCCTCGGGATCGGACGCGGGCAGCGCCCGCATGACCGCGAAACGCCGGGGCAACAGCTGGGTTCTCAACGGCACAAAGACTTTCTGCACCAACGGCCACTATGCCGACGTGGTTGTGGTGCTCGCGATAACCGACCGGACGGCGCATACCCATGGGCTTTCCGCGTTCATTGTCGAGAAAGATACGAAGGGATTCCGTCCCGGCAAGAAGGAGAACAAGCTGGGCTTGCGGGCCAGCGACACGGCGGAGATGATTTTTGAAGATTGCGCGATTCCCCTGGAGAATCTGCTGGGCAAGGAAGGCGACGGCTTCAGCGACGCGATGCGCGTGCTCGATGGCGGCCGCATCTCGATTGCCGCTCTGTCGCTGGGCATGGCGCAGGGCGCATACGAGGCCGCGCTCAATTATTCGAAGGAGCGCAAGCAATTCGGCAAGGCCATCGGCGAGTTTCAGGCCATCCAGTGGAAGCTGGCCGACATGGCCACCGAGATTGACGCGGCCCGCCTGCTCACCATGCGCGCGGCGTCGATGAAAGACGCCGGCATGAAAACGACGCTGGAGTCTTCGATGGCGAAACTCTACGCCAGCGAAGTCGCGGTGCGATGCGCCAACGAAGGCGTGCAAATTCACGGCGGGTATGGGTTCATCAAAGATTATCCCGCCGAGAAGTACTACCGCGACGTGAAGCTGTGCACGATCGGCGAGGGCACGAGCGAGATTCAGCGGCTGGTTATTGCGCGGCAGTTGTTGAAGGAGTAGTTCTCGGTTAGCGTGTAAGCGGTTGGCGGTGGCCGTGGCGGATATGCAGTACATACACGGTCTGTCTCTCAATCGTGAACAGAATCCGGTACACATGCGGCTTTCGGCCATAGAGCAGATGACGAACCTCGAAAGGGAAGACCGCGTTCTCCGGAGCTAGCGGACAACGCGCCGGGAGTTCGGCAAGCGACGCGATGGCATCCTCCAGAGCCGCAAACCAGCGCATGCCAGTCTCTCCGGCATGTTCGGACAGCAACCAGTCAAGAATTGCGTCCGCGTCCTGCTCGGCGGTTGCCGTTGTTTCAACGCGGAAGGTCATGCTTGCGGCGCAGATCCGCGAGAAACTCTGTGGCGGGTCTGGTGCGCCCGGCTCTTAAATCCTCGAAGCCGTGACGGATACCCTCAACTGTTTCTGCGAAGTCTTGGCGCTCCCACTCAAGATATGCGGCCAGAGCTTCGTCGAGGGCCGCGGCAGGGTCTTGGCCGCGCCGTTTGGCGTACTCTTCCAGTTGCGCCTTACGCTCCGGCTTGAGTGGAATCATATCCATGTTGGCCATGGTTTCCTCTGACTTATCGTAAGGGGTTCGGAGGCTTAGGTCAAAGGCCATCTGCTAGTCGATTGCCGCGACGTGAAGCTGGTGCACGATTGGCGAGGGCACCAGCGAGATTCAGCGACTGGTGATTGCGCGGCAGTTGCTGAAAGAGTGGGGCCGTCATTTCGGTGTCGGTTTGCGGTTATCCCGTCATCCGCCCAGAATCCGAGACCAGCCAGTCCTGGGCGTGAGCGCTATGGCCTGGTTTCGCCAACTACCGCCAAATCAGGTCTATACTTGTGCGATGTGAAGGTGCCCATGAAACTCATCAACCACGGCAAGTACACGAAGAAGTGGTCGCCTCGCAGCACGATTATGCTAGCGGTTTTCGAGGCGACTGTCACAGGATTCTTTCTTGGTGCGACGCTGTTCGAAGTTCTTCGCGGACGAGATGTTTGGACATGGGTATGGCCGCTCGTAATGGCCTTCGCAAGTGGCGTAGGAGCGTTGCAAGCCACCCTAGTTGCGCTGCACAACTGTCCGCCATCCACCAAGACAGGTCAACGTGACGCAGTTGCTCATTTGACTCATTGAGGAGTCAATTGGTGAAACATCGCGATAGCGCTCACAGTGCCAGAATTGTCCCGCCAACGCGGCGGTGGTCGGCTACTCCGGCCCAGACCCACGCCGCGGATTTCTTCTTCTTCGCCACCTGCTTTACACTGATCGTTTGAACCAACACATCCAGACATGGATCGAGCAACTGCGCTCCGGCGATGTGCGTGCGCTGGCTCGCGCTATTTCGACCGTGGAGAACCGAGGGCCGGGATGGTCCGAGCTGCTGAAGGCGTTGTTTCCCCACAGCGGCAGGGCGCGTGTACTTGGGCTAACGGGCCCGCCGGGGGCGGGGAAGAGCACGCTAGTCGATCAGCTTGCGCGCTTCTATCGCAGAGGTGATGACAAAGACAAGCGCACCGTGGGCATTATCGCGGTGGACCCGACCAGTCCCTACACCGGCGGAGCGATTCTGGGCGACCGCATCCGCATGCAGGAACATTTCTCCGATCCGGGGATTTATATTCGCAGCATGGCGACGCGCGGCTCGCTGGGCGGGCTGGCGCGCACCACAGCCGACGTGACTACGGTTCTGGACGCTTCCGGGCGCGACCTCATCATGATCGAAACCGTAGGCGTGGGTCAGGATGAAGTAGAAATCGTGCGGCTGGCCGACATCACGATTTTGATACTGGTGCCGGGCATGGGCGATGACGTGCAGACGATCAAAGCCGGCATCATGGAGATTGCCGACATTTTTGTGATTAACAAGAGCGACCGTGACGGCGCCGAGCACGTGGAGCGCGAAATCCGTTCGCTGCAGTCGCTCGCCATGCGCCACGATGGCTGGACGCCGCCGATCGTCAAGACTGTCGCCAGCCAGGGCGTGGGAATCGAGGAACTGGCAGGCGCAATTTCGGACTACGAAGCGTATCTGCAGAAGGAAAACCTGGCGCTGCACAAGAGCGTCGAGAACTGGCAGGAGCGCCTGGTCGAAATGCTGCGCGACGCTCTGTTGGAGAGGGCGCAGACACAACTCGGCGACGGCAACCTGGCACGGCTGGCGGCGGAAGTCGCAGAACACAAACGCGATCCGTATACGCTGGTGGAGGACATCGCAGCGAATGCGAGGAAAAGCTGACGCGGGGAAGGAATGAAGGCACAGATCGATCATCTTGGCATTGCAGTGAAGTCGCTGGCGACGGCGAAGTCGATCTACGAGAAACTGGGCCTGTGCATTTCTCCCGAAGAAACCGTGGAGCAGGAGCAGGTCCGGCTGGTAATGGTTCCGGTGGGCGAGAGCCGATTGGAATTGATGGAAGCGACCTCGGACGATTCGACGATCGCAAAGTTCATCGCCAAGCGTGGCGAAGGCCTGCATCACGTCTGCCTGCGCGTGCCGGATTTGCCGGCAGCGGTCGAGCGGCTGAAGAAAGACGGCGTGCGTCTGGTCTCGGAGGAAATCAAGACGGGCGCGGGCGGCCACAAATACGTTTTCGTTCATCCCACGAGCGCCGGCGGTGTCCTGCTGGAACTAATCGAGGAGTAAGTCAAAGGCGGGACCGGCACGGATTCTCACGAATTTCCACCGTAAGGCAACGCGGATAGGCTGGAATGTTTTCTTAATGCTTCTTCTCGCCATCGACACTTCCGGTAAGCATGGCAGCATCGCACTGGCGCGAGCGGCCGAGCGGTCCAGCGATGGCAGCGACCATGTCATTGACCTGATCGAGACTATGCCGCTGGCCGGAGGCACTTTTTCCGCACAGCTGGTTCCGCAGATTACCGCATTGCTCTCCGGTCACGGATTCATCAAGCACGATATCGGTGCTTTTGCCGTGGCCTCCGGGCCGGGATCGTTCACCGGCCTTCGCATCGGTCTGGCGGCAGTGAAGGCGCTGGCGGAGGTTCTGCACAAGCCGATCGCGGCGGTATCGCTGCTGGAAGTGTGCGCCTTTACCAGCAACGCACAGGGCAAGATCATGGCTGCGCTGGATGCAGGCCGGACTGACGTTTATGCGGGGGAGTATGAAATCCCTGCCCATGCGGCCGCAGCTCCACGAGAGCGTATGTTGAGCAGGAGCGAATTCCTCTCTCGGGCGAGAGGATGGACGGTAGCGACGCCAGACTCCGCGCTCGCCGGAGCGGCAAGCGAGGCCGGATTGTCAGTAACAACCTTAGCGCCGATCACTGCCGCCGCGGTGGCCCGCTTAGGGTGGAGCAAGATTCGGGCCGGCGAAACGGTAACCCCCGAGCGGTTGGAGGCCAACTATATCCGCCGCACCGACGCCGAGATGCTCGAAAGAATCGGTTCCTGAACATGCGCGTCCGACCGGCAAATACCGCCGATATTCCCGCCATGATCGATCTCGGGCATCGGAGTCCGAGCGCCGCCCACTGGTCGCGGCGGCAATATGAGGGCCTGTTTGCTGCAACCGATCCGCAGTCGCCGGAACGTTTCATACTCGTAGTCGAGGACGCTTCCGAACCGCGGCCGGAGATGGAGTCAAGCCCCGCGGGTCAACTGACGGCATTCCTGGTGGCGCGGAGAGTTGACAAGGAGTGGGAATTGGAGAATATTGTTGTCGCGGAAGAGTTTCGGCAACGCGGTGTGGGCAGCCGCCTGCTGGGCAAGTTCATCGCGCATGTCCGGGCGGAAAATGGCAGTGGAATATTCCTGGAAGTGCGCGAATCGAATCGCTGCGCCCGCGCGCTGTATCGAAGGGCTGGCTTCGACCAAACGGGGTTGCGTAAAGGGTACTACGCCAATCCGGCGGAAGACGCAATCCTTTATCGGCTAAGCCTTTTATTAGAAAGTTCTCATAACGAGACTGCACCAGAATTTGGCATTGAACAGGTTTTGGGGCTGTGGTAGGTTTAGCTAGAATCCCGGTTAGGAGGTCTGCTGGATGCTGACTCCGAAGGATGCGCTGCTGACTAGCCATGATGAATTTCGCAAGCTGGCTCAGGAGCATATGCAATATTCCACCCGTCTCGATTCACTCACCCAAAAGCGGTACCTCAGCGAAGATGAAAAGCTGGAGGAGGTGCGGCTCAAGAAGCTGAAACTGCGGCTCAAAGACCAGATGCAATCGATCGAGCGGCAGTATCGGCAGCAATACGGCGTTCACGTAGCGTAATTTATTGCCACTTTCACCGCGGCTGTCGCCGCAACGGGATTTTTGTATCTGCTCCAAGGCGCTCGTCAGCGCCTTTCTTTATTTGAACTTAGGCTAAACCTGAGCCATTGTCGCCAGCCCCTGCTCTATAATTAGTTCTACTCTCATGGTTCGTGATGGCTATTTTTACGCGCTGGGTTTGATTGTGGCAGCGGTCTTGGTTGGCTGGTTTGCGGGGCCGGCCTGGGCCTTGGCGCCGGTGTTGCTCGCGTTGTTTTTTCTTTGGTTCTTTCGCGACCCAGAGCGCGCTATTCCCGACGCCGCAGGCGCCGTGGTTTCGCCCGCGGACGGGAAGGTTACGGATGTTTCCTGGGTTGCAGTTCGACGGCGAAAAACAGCTCCGGATCAGCATTTTCCTGAGTGTTTTTGATGTGCACGTGAACCGTTGCCCGATCGCCGGAGTTGTCCGCGATGTCCGTTATCGGCGCGGCAAGTTCCTGAATGCGATGAATCCAGCGTCGGCCGAGGAGAACGAGCAGAATATTGTCCGCGTGGAAGGCGATGGCCATACGGTAGTCTTCAAACAGATTGCTGGGTTACTGGCGCGAAGGATCGTCTTCCATCCGGCGGTGGGCGACCGTCTCGAGCGGGGCCAGCGTGTGGGGCTGATCAAGTTTGGTTCTCGCACCGACGTTGTGCTGAACTCTGCTGCGAGCGTGCAAGTGAAGGTGGGCGACCGGGTTCGTGGCGGGGCGAGCATCCTGGCCTGCTTACAGCCGAAGGGCGAACTGGCAAGTGCCAGACATTATTCCACCGCCGAAGGGGCACGATAAATGGACCTTCCTATTCCGAGACGCGGGCAGGACGAGCGGAAACCGCGCCGCATGAGGAAGGGGATGTACATTCTCCCTTCGCTGTTCACCACGGGGAATATGGCCGCCGGCTTCTATGCCATTTTGGAGGTCGTCCACGCGAGCGCCACGACCTCGTGGCATTTGGATAATGCCGCCAAGGCAATTGGATTTGCAGTTTTGTTCGACGGCCTGGATGGGCGCGTTGCCCGCATGACCGGCACCAGCAGCGATTTCGGGAAGGAATTCGATTCGCTGGCGGACGTGATCACGTTTGGCGTGGCTCCAGCGATGCTGGCCTGGACATGGGGATTCCACTTGATGCCGCCGGTCGCACTCACCGAGTGGAACATCAAGCTCACTCAGTTGGGGGCGATTGCCGCGTTTTTATTTCTGATGGCTGGAGCCAGCCGGTTGGCGCGGTTCAATATCACGACGAATCCTCAGCCCTCGAATCCCGGACGGCCGGGAAAGAAGTACTTTGTAGGTATGCCGATTCCAGCGGGCGCCGGTGTGGTTGCGGCCGTGGTTCATTTTCAGGGCGGAGCTTCCCTCGAGTCCTGGTATAGCGCAATCACCTGGCTGGCGATGGTCGCCGCGGTGGGCTATCTGATGGTTAGTACCTGGCGATTCTACAGCTTCAAAGACATTGACTTTGGTTCGCGGCGTCCTTTCCGTTTGATCATTCTCATCGCTTTCTTGATCGCTATGATCTGGCAGTTCTCGCGGCCAACCCTTTTCGCTATCGCGTTGCTTTACACCTTCTCTGGTGTGTTCTGGCGCTTGCAGTGGATATTCCGCCGCCGGAACCAGCCTCCGCCGCCCCCCTACAAGGAGGCTTCGCAGACTTCATGAGCAGTCCGTCCAAAATCGCAGGATCGCCGGTTTCCTCATTCACCCACGGGCAGCTTTATCGCGCGGCCATTGTGGGCGCGGCCACGCTCAAAGGCAAGGAAGTTGCCGAAATGCTCACCGAGCGCAACTTTCCCGCACTGGACGTGCGCCTGCTCGACGATGACGAGTCGATTGGCCAACTGGAAGCGACGGGTGACGAGATTAACTTCATCCAGAGCGTGCGCGCGGAACAGTTCACCAGCGTGGACTTCACCTTTTTTGCGGCGGATGCGGAATGCACGCGCCAGAACTGGAAGCGTGCCCGCGACGCCGGCAGCGCCATCGTCGATCTTTCCGGAGCGTTGGACGAGGAAGCTGGCGCCACAGTTCGCTCTCTCTGGGTGGAGCGCGAGCGCGGCGAGATGTGGCAGCCCGATCTGCAGCCCGCCCCCTGCGTGGTGGCCCATCCCGCGGCCGTGGTTCTGGCTTTGTTGCTGCTGCGGGCGCGCAAGGCGGGTGCGATTTGCAGCGCAGTGGCCACCGTTTTTGAGCCCGCCTCCGAACAGGGGCAGAAGGGCATGGACGAGTTGCACCAGCAGACCGTTAATCTGCTGTCGTTCCAGCCACTGCCGAAGGAAGTGTTCGATACGCAGGTGGCGTTCAACCTGGTCGCGCGCTACGGGCAGCAGTCCCGGTTGTCTTTGGATTCGGTGGAAGCGCGCGTGCGGCGGCACTACCAAGAGATTGCCGGAGTGGATGCGCCGCAGCCCGCGGTGATGGCGCTTCAGACTCCAGTTTTCCATGGCCATGGGTTGGGAGTCTTTTTGGAGATGGAGGAAGCCGTTGATCAGGAACGGTTGTCGCAGGCCCTCGCCGGCGATCACGTGGCGCTGGCGGGAGCGGATGACGATTCGCAGCCCAGCAATGTGAACACCGCCGGCCAGCCGAACATCCTGGTTGCTCTGAAAGCGGAGTCTTCGCGGCCCAATGGAATCTGGCTGTGGGCTGCCGCCGACAACCTGCGGGTCGCCGCCATCACCGCCGTGGAATGTGCAGAGAGCATGATCGCTACCCGGCCGGTGGGAAAGATCCAATGAAGCCGTGGCGCGCGGTATGGCTGGTGCTGCTCAGCGCCGGCTGCGGATACCACACGGCAGGCCATAGCGTCCACCTTCCAGAAAACGTTAAGACGATTGCTGTTCCAGCTTTCACCAACGTGACCACCACGTATCGTATCGAACAGACGCTTACGGCGTCTGTGGTGCGGGAATTCACCACCCGCACGCACTATCGCATTCTCGCCGATCCCAGCGAAGCCACCGACGCCACGCTGCGCGGCACTGTACTCTCCACCTCTTCGTCGACGCTTACCTACAACTCCGCAACCGGGCAGGCCGCCAGCGTTTTGGTGGTGGTAAGCATGAAAGTCTCGCTCACGGACCGGCAGGGCAAAGTGCTCTATCAGAATCCGTCCTATGTATTTCGCGAGCAGTACGAAGTCTCGCAGGATCTGGCCAGCTTTTTCGAGGAAGACTCGCCCGCTTTCCGGCGGCTCTCGCAGGATTTCGCGCGAACCCTGGTCTCTAACATTCTGGAGGGCTTCTAGATGCTAGAGTTTGAAATGGTCGTTGGTCGTTGGCTATTCGTCGTTGGCCAACGACCAAGGACTAACGGCCAACGACGTGGTACGGAGAACCTCTGATGCGGGCTTTCGCCCAGGCGGAGCGGTTTGTCAGCGAGATCACGTCGCGCAAGCTGCGTCCGGCCTATGTGTTCGTTGGCGACGAAGCCTTCTTCCGCAAGCGTTTCCGCGACGCCATCATCGAGCATCTGGTTCCAGCCGATCTGCGCGACTTCAGCCTATTCGAGTTCGACCTCGCGGAAAACGATCTGGCCGAAATTCTCGACCGAGCCCGTACGCCGTCGCTGATGGCGCCCTTCCAGGTCTTTTTCGTGCGCGGCGTGAAGCAGCTTTTTGGCCGCGGATCGAACTCTAATGACGAGAAGCTCGCCGCCATCGAAGCGTATTGCAAAAATCCGAATCCCGATGCGCTCATCGTTTTCGTCGCCGACCACATCAGCATTCCAGCCGACGTCCGCCGCATGGAGATGCAGGACAAAGAACGTTATCAACGCATCCGCGAAACCATGGGCCCGTACTGCGGCATCGTCGAACTGGCGCGCGTGGAGGAAGGCGAAGCCGTGCGCTGGATCTCCGACTTTTGCTCCAGCCGCAGTGTGCTGGTACCAGTGAAGATGGATCCCGACGCCGCCCGCGAACTGGTCGACGCGCTCGGCGGCGACATGATGATGATCTCCAACGAACTGGAGAAGCTGATGCTCTATGTCGGCGCGAAGAACCGCATCACTCTCGGCGACGTGGAAACCATGGTGCTGGCGGCCAAGCAGCGCTCGCTCTATGAGTTGACCGACGCCATCTCCGCCAAAGACCGCGTGCGCGCGCTGGAAGTGCTGGATGCAATGCTCTCGTCGGGCGACGGCGAAGAAGCCGCCATCGGACACATCTACATGCTGGCCAAAACCTTCCGCCAGATGCTGGTAATTCTCGAACGCAACGTGCGCGACCAGCGCATGTTATGGGCCGCGCTGTGGCAGGGCTTCCGCGTGCCTCCATTTGCCGCCGACGACATCATCAAGCAAGCCCGCCGCTACAAATCCCGCCGCGACCTGACGCGCGCGATCCGTCTGGTGGCGAAGGCCGATCTCGCCCTGCGCTCCAATCCCGTGAGCAAGCGCATGGTGCTGGAGCGTCTGGTGATGGATTTGACCACCGAGGCGAAGATGGAAGCGCCGGGATGGATGCAGGAACAGTTGCCGGTGTGAACATCTGCTTCTAACTCCCAGCTGCTTGGTTTTCGACTTCTGGAGACGCAATGACCTGGAAGTATCTCATCGAGGGCCCATGGATCGCCTTTGTTGTCTATTGGGCGGTGGGCGCGCTCAAGACCCGGCGCACGGAGCGGACGGAGTCGTTTACGTCGCGCTACGGCATCCTCTTCATTGAGATTGTCGGGTTTGCTCTGGTCTTCATGGACGAGACTGAGATCGGGATCCTCGGCCTTAGAGTCATCCCACGCAGTTATGCTCTTGGCGTGACCGGCGTTGCGCTGACCTGGGCCGGGATTGCGCTGGCACTGTGGGCACGCTGGCATCTGGGACAGTATTGGAGCGCTCGGATCACAATCAAAGAAGATCACAAACTCATCCGCACCGGGCCGTACGCGCGCCTTCGGCATCCCATCTATTCTGGACTGGATCTCGCCGCGATCGGCTCAGCTCTGGTGATTGATCGATGGCGATGTGTGGTGGGGGTCTGCCTGATTATTCTAGGTTATTGGATTAAAGCGAAGCGGGAAGAAGCCATGCTGACCGAGCAATTCGGAGCAGATTATCAGGAGCACTGCCGGCACACTGGATTCCTGTTTCCTTGCCTAAAGGCGAAGAGCTAGTAGCTACTTCATCGCCGTAACGCGCTTGCCCAGCCGCGATTTGTACCGCGCAGCGGTATTCCCGTGCAGCGTGCCCTTCTGGATCGCCTTGTCGAGCGCGGATACCGTTTCGCGGTAGGTGGTTTCGGCGGCAGCCTTGTCGCCTTTTTCGATGGTCTCGCGCAGGCCGCGCAACGCGGTGCGCAGGCGGGAGGCGTTGGCGCGATTGGTGGCAGTGCGCTTCGTGGTCTGACGGGCGCGTTTGAGCGCCGAAAAATGATTAGCCATGTCTGATTCGTACCCTTTGTGTATACAGCGAGATATCCGGTGAGTACCGAATACGCTATTCTACGGGACTAAGTCGCGGCTGGTCAAACGTTGGTGACGTAACTTTGATTGTGTAAAAGCGAGAGGGTGTAAGTTGGCTTTGGCCTCACAAGCTAAAGCCGTTCCTGGAAAGGAGACCTACACCCGATGGCGAAGATAATCCCAATCACGGAGCATTACCAACATTTTCTGGCGGAGATGAGAGAGAGTTTCTGGGGGGATGTGTACGGAGAGACGAAGCGGCTGTGGAAAGAGCGTTTGGAGGCGGATTCGCGGCGGGAGCGGGACCGGTATGCGGTGCGCGAAGTGTATCAGCGGCGGCGCAGCCGGCGGCAGCCCTATCGCAACGGCTACTACGAACGGGATTTCGTGACTCGGTTGGGGACGATCCGGCTGCGCGTGGCGCGCACCCGAGGGAAGAGTTTTCTGCCGCGAGGGCTGGAACCTTTTCAGCGGCGCGCCGAAGATGTGTCGATGCTGATTCGGGAGGCGTTTCTGCGCGGCATCTCGACGCGGCAAGTGGGGCGGGTGGTGGCCACGGTGACCGAAGAGGTGGTGAGCCCGCAGACGGTGTCGAAGCTGACGCGGGATCTGGACGGAGTGGTGCGCCAGTTCCACCAGGCGCGGTTGGAAGACAACTACGCGTATCTGTTTTTGGACGGAGTGAGCTTGCGGGTGCGGCGTCCGGCGGGGCGCAAGCGGGTGCAGATGCTGGTGGCCTACGGAGTGCGGCGTGACGGCACCCGCCATCTGCTGGCGTTTTTGCGGAGTCAGGGCGAGAGTCAAGCGGCCTGGGAAGGGCTGCTGGAGGATATGGTATCGGCGCGGGCTGGAGGGCAAGGCGCTGGGCCTGATCGTCACCGACGGCTGTCCCGGACTGGCGGCGGCGATCCGCACCGTCTATCCGCGAGTGCGGCATCAGCGCTGCTGGGCCCACAAGATGCGCAACATTCTGGAGAAAGTGAAGAAGGCCGACTACGACAACGTGAAAGCGGGAGCGCAGGCGATTTATTTGGCCGAAAGCCGCGCTCAGGCCGAAGCCGCTTTTCGCGCCTTCCGCGCCCGTTGGCGCGGGAAGTACGGTCCCATGGTGCGCCAGTTGGAGCGCGATCTGCCGGAACTGCTTTCGGCGTTCGCTTTCCCCCCGCACCTGCGTAAGAAGCTGCGCACCACCAACGTGATCGAGCGCTGCTTCGTCGAAGTGCGCCGCCGCACCCGGCCCATGGTTTGTTTTGTGAATGTAGCCAGTGTCGACCGCATCCTCTACTCCATCTTCCAGAGATTCAACCTGGAATGGAAAACCCGCACCCTCAACCTATTTACACAGGCAGCTTGACATCACCAACGTTTGCGTCGCCATTGACTCCCATCCCGCCGCGGGGTAGGCTTTACTCAATGGTAGTGACTTGCCCTCTGGGCATGAGCATCCCGGCTGGTCCCGTCTCTGAGCATAATCCTGTTTTGTCTGCGGAATGGTTGAAGTTCGGGCATTTAATCGACAGCGGCGGCAAGGGCGCCCCGCTTCGCGCGGACAGCCTTAGGCGACTGTCCCACAGAAGAGAGTGAATGAAGAAAAGCATCGGGATTAGTCCCAACATCGAGACTTTATTTGGCACGCGCGACGAGAATGTGCGCGTGTTGGAAGATGGCCTGAACATAACGATTGACCTGCGGTCGAACGGCATCGAACTGGAGGGCGCGGCGCGGGACGTTGCTCGCGCCGAGCAGGTGTTTGCCGACTACGAAAGCCTGCAGCGCTCGGGATACAGCTTCAACAACGGCGATCTGAACAGCATGTTGCGCGTGCTGACGGCGGACGCGAGCGCGACCTTGCGCGGACTGGCCGACGCCGGCCGGCAGCGCTCCCTGGGACGGCGCATGGTGCAGCCGAAGAGCGTAAACCAGCGGCGCTACGTGGAGGCGATCGAGAAGTTTGACATGGTCTTCGGCATTGGCCCGGCGGGTACGGGCAAGACGTATCTCGCCGTTGCAATGGCGATCTCCGCGCTGCTGGCCAAGCGGGTGAATCGCATCATCCTGGCGCGTCCGGCGGTGGAGGCGGGCGAGCGGCTGGGATTTTTACCGGGCACGCTGCAGGACAAAATCGATCCCTACCTGCGTCCGCTATACGATGCGCTGTATGACATGCTCGATCCGGAAAAGGTGGACCGCTATCTGGAGAAGAATGTGATCGAGATTGCGCCCATCGCCTTCATGCGCGGGCGCACCTTGAACGATTCGTTCGTGATTCTTGATGAAGCGCAGAACACGACCTCGGAACAGATGAAGATGTTCGTCACGCGTTTGGGATTCAATTCCAAGGCGGTGATTACCGGGGACATAACACAGATCGACTTACCCACTGCGCGCCGCAGTGGACTGCTGGAAGCGATCGATATCTTGAAGCGGGTGGAAGGTTTGACGTTCGTTCACTTCGATGAATCCGATGTGGTGCGGCATCACCTGGTGCAGCGCATTATTCGCGCCTATGACGAACACAAAACCCATATCGCCGAGCAGCAGATGTTGCTGCTTTCCGGAGGAAAAAGCGCCGAAGCCGTGGGCGCCGGAGTACGAAGCCCCGAAGTGAAGAGTCCCGAGAAGAACGCAAACGACCGGATCACAGCTTCGGGAGAATAGACTAACGCTGTGCAGGAGGGCTGAAACCGGCTCTCCTGTTTCTTTTGCGAGTATTTAGTGAACGTTGAGAATAAGTTGGTCATCCTGAAGAAAAAGGTTGCGGGGCTGAGCGCGTCCACGCTGGAGCGTTTCGTGTTGCGGGCAAGGCGCGTAGTGCGTTTACATGAGGGCGTGAATGTATTGGTGACCAACAGCCAGGAGTTGCGTTCACTCAACCGGCAGTTCCGAGGCAAAGACAAGGCTACCGATGTGCTGTCGTTTCCATCGCTGCCGGCGGGGTGCGGCCAAGCAAAACAAATTGCTGGTGACCTCGCAATTTCCGCGGATATCGCCAAGCAGAACGCCTCCCGCCTGGGACACCCTGTGGCGGAGGAAATAAAAATTCTCGTGCTGCACGGTATGCTGCATTTGGCAGGCTTCGATCACGAGCGGGATAATGGCGAGATGGCGCGGAAAGAGAGAATGTTGCGGCGGCGGCTGAAGTTGGAGTTGGGGCTGATCGAGAGGGCGCAGCCGCGCGTGAGCCAGCCGTTGAAGCGCGAGGAACGTAGAGATCGTGCGAGCGTCGCGAGGCGGAGAACCGCATGAATTGGACCGTCGTACTCGCGCTCGTCCCGCTGCTGGGCCTGCTGGCGCTGGCCTCCTACGTCGACCGCGTCTACCAGGAGATCGGCAAATTTCTCTCGCGGGAATTCCAGGACAACATCGACGTCTTCGAGCAGAAGGTTGAGCCCATCCTGCACGTCAGCCGGGCGCGGGCGTCGCTCTCCATGTCGGTTCTGAAGCAGTTGACCACCGCGACCATTTCTTTGCTGGTGGGTTTCGCGCTCTTCGGCGGCCAGCGCTGGAGCATATACGAAATCTTGCAGGCCGCCATCAGCCTGATTGTGATTGTCATCGTGTTCAACCAGTTTCTGCCGTTTGTTTTTTTCTCGCGCACCAACGGCGCCTGGCTTGTCCGCTGGGCTTGGCTTCTGACTGTGCTGATTTACCTGGTGCTGCCGGTGACTATCGTCCTCGGTTTTCTGCAATCGGTGGCCTCGCTGACTCGCGAGAACACGCGCGAGGAACCGGAAAGCGCGTCCGAGGCCGTGGATGCGTTGATTGAAGCGGGCCAGGAAGAAGGCATCATCCAGGAGGGCGACCGCGAGCTGATTCAGTCCGTGGTGGAATTCAGCGGCAAGACGGTGCGCGAAGCCATGAAGCCGCGTCCGAAGATGTTTGCCGTGCCTGTCGAAACCACGGTCGAACGCTTCATTCAAATGCTGGGCGAGAAGCACTACTCGCGGGTTCCGGTATACGCGGAGAGCATTCACAACATCAAGGGCATCGTCTATGCGCAGGACGTGCTGCAGGTGCCCGATAGCGAGGCTTCCAAGCGCACTCTGGAAACGCTGATGCGGCGCGACGTCTATTTCGTGCCGGAGAGCAAACTGGGCAGCGATCTGCTGCGGGAGATGCAGAAAAACAACATCCGCATGGCGATTGTGGTCGATGAATACGGCGGCGTGGCTGGCCTGGTAACGATCGAAGATTTGGTGGAAGAGATCGTCGGTGAAATCCGGGATGAGCACGAGAAGCCTGAAATCGTGAGGGAGAGTGACGATTCGTACATCGTTTCCGGAGGCATGGACGTGGACCGCCTCGCCGAACTGTTTGGGACGAAACCGGAAGGAAGGGAATCGGCAACTGTGGCTGGACTGGTCAGCGAACTGGCCGGGCACATTCCGCAGAAGGGCGAAACCGTGGATGACGATGGTCTGCGCTTCGAGGTTCTGGAGTCCACTGATCGCAGGGTGGAGCGCGTCAGAATTACTACCGTGCAGCCGAGGCAGTTGAAGCTGATTTGAAGGCGGCTTCTAGCTCCAGCCAGCCCTACCCATATTCCTCAGAGAATCCGGCCTAACTACCGATTCATGGCATACTGGAAGTGAGCATGAAGTTGCCGTGCCAGCAGCTCGTGGCTAGCAGCTAGAACTTTCTCTTATGCCCTTCCGCTCCGGTTTCGTCTGCATCCTCGGCCGTCCTAACGCCGGCAAGTTGACGCTGCTCAATGCTCTAGTGGGCGAAAAGCTCGCCATCATCTCACCCAAGCCGCAAACCACGCGCAACCGAATCCAGGGCATTGTCAACGTGCCCAAGAGCAAAGGCCAGAGCGGCGCGCAGATCGTCTTGATCGACACTCCGGGAGTACACAAGCCGGACAGTTCCCTGGGCCGCAAGATGATGGTCGAGGTGCGGGAGGCGTTAGAGGGCTGCGATGTCGTCCTGCTAATCATGGACGCGGCGCGCAAGCTCGATCGGCGCGACGAGTTCGCCATCCAAATGCTGAAGCATTCGTCGACAAAAGTTTGCCTTATCCTGAACAAAGTCGATTTATTGCGGGGAGGCAAAGCCAAGCTGCTGCCGTTGATCGAGGAGTATAAGAAGCTGCATCCGTTTCACGAGATCATTCCGATCTCCGCGTTGAAGCGGGATGGGCTCGATATATTGATGAAACAGGTGACAGCGGCTTTGCCTGCGGGGCCGCCCTTATTTCCGGAAGATCAGATTACCGACCAGCCGGCGCGCTTCATGGCTGGGGAAGTTGTTCGCGAGCGGGTGCTTATGGAAACTGAGGAGGAACTTCCCTACGCAACCACCGTGATCGTCGACAACTACGAAGAAGGCGCCAAGTTAACGCGCATCGCCGCGACGATCTACTGCGAACGCGAAGGCCAGAAGGGCATCCTGATCGGCAAGAAGGGACAGATGCTGAAACGGGTCGGCACTTCAGCTCGCCTGCAGATCGAACGCATGCTGGGGATGAAAGTGTTTCTCGAGCTTTACGTCAAGGTACAGCCCAACTGGCGCGAATCGCGCGGCTTTGTGGAGGAACTTGACTGGCGACGGCAGTTGGAGCATTTAACCGATGGGCGGGTCGAACTGCCGAAGACTGCCGAAAACGAGGGGCGAAGGACGAAGAACGTGAGGATAGAGAATTAGCGCGCCACTTTCCCATTCAGCTGCGAAAGGGGAGATTGTCGCACAGTGCATTTGGCAGCTAGAATCAATTCACGGCAACGCCTGAAGCAGACCACGAGTCCAAAATATGTCAACGGCGGATTCTCCCGAGCAACCTCTTCCCGAAAAAGATTTTGATCCCGATAAGTTGCATTTGCTTTTGCGGGTAACGCTTGCCGCCGACCGCAAAGCCGTGGAGCCGGTCGTACAGGAAGTGATGGCGGTGGTTCGTCAGATGAAGGGCGTGGACGGCAAGGAGGATGCAATCGAGCTGGCGTTGCAGGAAGCGCTGGCTAATGCCGTAATACACGGAGCTAAAGAAGATCCCACCAAGACAGTCGAGTGCCTGGTGAGCAGCGATGACGGCGCGGGCATATTAATCGTAGTGCGAGATCCGGGAACTGGTTTTACGCCCGAGGTCATTCCTAGTTGCACGGTGGGGGAGAACGTCTATTCCAATCATGGACGCGGAATTTTTCTCATCAACCAGCTCATGGACAAAGTGGAGTTCAGAAAAAACGGCACGGAAATCCACATGGTGAAGCGCTAGCTTCAATCCGCCGCTCCTACTCTTTCGCGACGATTCCCAGGGTTTTCATCTTGCGGTAGAGGTGGCTCCGGTCGAGCCCCAGGATCTCCGCGGCGCGCGTGACGTTGCCGTGGTTCTCGTCGAGTTTCTTCAGAATGAAATCCCGCTCGTAGGCGTCGCGTGCCTGCTGCAGCGTGGAGAACTCGTTGCGGGCGGCGCGGCGATGCCCGTCCCGGTAGACCAGCGTGGGCAAATGCTTGCGGTCCAACCGTGTGGTCATGGGATTCATGATCACAATGCGCTCGATCACATTGCGCAGCTCGCGCACGTTGCCCGGCCACGAATAGCGCATCAGGGCATCGATGGCATCGTCTGTGATCTCGCGTGGCCGCCGTCCATAGGTCGCGGCCAGATCTTTCAGGAAGTGGCGCGCAAACAGCGGAATGTCTTCCTTCCGGTCGCGCAACGGCGGGACAAAGAAAGGGATCACGTTCAGCCGGTAGAACAGGTCTTCGCGAAAATTTCCCACGGAAATTTCTTCTTCCAGATCTTTATTCGTAGATGCAATGATGCGCGCATCCACGGTGATGGTTTCGTCGCTGCCCAGCGGAGCGACGCGCTGCTCATCGAGCGTGCGCAACACCTTCGATTGCGTTTTCAGGCTCATGTCGCCCACTTCATCGAGAAACAGCGTTCCGCCATTCGCCTTTTGAAACTTGCCTTCCTTGTCAGCGGCCGCTCCCGGAAACGATCCTTTGTAATGGCCGAACAGTTCGCTCTCGATGAGATCCTCGGGAATGGCCGCGCAGTTGACCTCGACAAAAGTCTCGTCCTTGCGCAGGCTCTGGGCATGGATCGCGTGTGCCACCAGTTCCTTTCCCGTACCCGACTCCCCGTAGATCAGAACCCGGCCGTTCGTGGGCGCCATCAGGCCGATCTGCTGGCGCAGCGCTTTCATGGGAATACTGTCGCCAACGATCACGCTTTTGGCATACAACTGTTTTTTCAGATCGACATTCTCGTGCCGCAGTTTCTTGGATTCGATTGCGTTCTTGACCAGGATCAGCGTCTTATCGATGGAGAGCGGTTTTTCCAGGAAGTCATAAGCGCCGAGTTTGGTGGCGCGCACCGCGGTTTCAATGGTGCCGTGGCCGGAAATCATGATGACTTCGGGAGGATTGTCCAAATCGCGGATTCTTTCCAACGTCTCCAGGCCATCGATGCCGGGCAGCCAGATATCCAGCAACACCACTTCGTAGCTATGCTCGCGCCGCAGCAGTTTGAGGCATTCTTCGCCGCTCTCCACCGTTGCGGTTTCGAAGCCCTCGTCTGCCAGCACTCCCTCGAGCGATTGGCGAATACCGGTTTCGTCGTCAACAATGAGAATTTTATGCATGCTGCGCCGTGACGGTGGCAAGCGAGGGTTCGGGAACAACGGGCAACTCCACGATGAAGCGCGCTCCCACCGGCTGGTTTTCCTCTACTCGAATCGACCCATGATGCTCTTCGATGACCCGGCTCACAATGGCCAGACCAAGGCCGGTTCCGCGCTTCCGAGTAGAGAAATACGGAAGAAAAAGCTTTTCCTTTAGCTCGCGAGTTACGCCGTGTCCGGTATCGGCGACGGTGATTTCGACTGCATCGCGGCTGGCCACCAGCACAGTTGAAATCTGAATCTCGCGCACCAACGAATTTTGCATGGCCTCGGCGGCATTGTCCACCAGGTTGGCGACCGCCCGCTTGATCGCTTCCGCGTCGGCCATGACTTTGGGTAGGTCTGGCGCAAGCGATTTGTGCAGAGTGATGCCCTCCATTCTGCCAGTGAACATGGAGAGCGCGCTCTCGATCACGTCGTTGATATCGGCAGGGTGTGGATTGGACGCGGGGAAGCGCGCCAGCGTGGAGAACTCGTCTACCAGCCGGCGAACCGTTTCCACCGCCCCCGCAATGGTTTCGGCACAGGAGCGGACGATCTCCCACGAGGCCTTGTCGGGGGGCGTGGCGCGCTCCAGATGACGCTGAATGCGCTCCGCCGACAGCGCGATGGGGGTGAGCGGATTCTTGATCTCATGTGCGACCCGTTGGGCCACCTCGCGCCAAGCCGCCTGTTTCTGGGCCTTCAGAAGATCGGAGAGATCTTCGAACACGATCACGTAGCCCGAGCGTTCCTCCTGATGGTGCAGCATGGCCACGGTAACCGCTACGTTCAGGGAGTTGCGCTGCAGCGGCATCTCCATTTGGCTGGTGGTCATGCCCATGCGGTCGGCACGGCGCAGCAGCGGTTCCAGATCCTGCAGTACCTCGGGCGGGAAGATGTCCGTCAAACGGGCCCCGCGCAACATGTGCTGTCCATCCGCATAACCCTCGGGATGGAACATGCGCAGCAGGGCTTGGTTGGCGTGGGTCACGCGGCGGCCGGCATCGAGCGAAAGCACTCCCGTGGGTATGCTCTCGAGGATGGTTTCCATCTGGCGGCGGCGCTGATCGAGTTCGGCATTGGCGGCGCTGGCATCGCGGCTGGACGCTTCAATCTGCCGCCGGCTGGTTTCCAGTTCCTCGGCCATCCGGTTGAACGAGCGGACCAAGTCGCCAATCTCATCGGCGGCGCTTACGTCGATCCGGTAGTCCAGATGTCCGCGAGAGATTGCCTGCGTGGCTTCGGCCAGCGCGGCCAGTGGACGCGTCACCAGCTTCGAAAGAAACAGCGCCAGCCACGTGGTCACGAACAGGACCATCATCGTAAGCAACAGCAGCAGGCCCATGTAGGTCTGACGCACGTGCTTGCGCTCGCGGCTGAGCTGAAGATAACGCTGCTGGCTGGCTTCGATCTGCCGCACCGTCTTCGAGAACTCGGGCGGCAACGGCAGGGCCACCAGGATCAAGCCGTCTTTTCCAACCGGGGCGCTGCCCAGCGTGTACTCCGTTTGGCCCCAGGTGAAACGTGCGGGCTGGGCTGCGGCGGCCTGCGCCAGCGGCAGCTTCTCCTTCAATACCGGCCAGGGAGCCGGAACTCCGAGACTGGCCTCTGGAATCCCGTTTTCCACGGCGAGGGCAAATCCGCCCTGCAAAGTGGGCTCGTAGCTGCGAAATTCCTCAACGGCGGAGGAAAACCCGTGACCGTCGAAAGCACGCTGCACCTCCGGCGAGGATGCAATGGAAACCGCCTCCGCGCGCGCGTTCTGAGCCGCATAGTTGGCGAGCAGAGACGCCATGGCATCCGTATCCTCGCGGACTTCCTCGACCGGAGTGGAAAACCATATGTTGATCGAGCGATTCATCAATCCGTAGGCAAACCAATACATGACCATGACTGGAACGAATGAAAGCAGCAGCGCTCCCACCACCATCCGTGTGCGGAACTTCGACCCCAACACTCCCAAACGGCGCTCGGCAAACAATTTGAGCAGGTTGCGCGCCAGCACGAAAGTGAGAGCAACAAACAGAAGAGAAATCAGCAGCGAGAGGGCGTAAAAAACGATCGCCTGCTGATTGGTATCGGGACGCAGTATGGTTTGATTAAACGCCGTCTGTGAAACCAGGATGGCGAACAGAAGAAAGACCGAAATCGTCAGCAGGATGATGAGCCGCTTGCGCCTGGAAGTCTCAGGAGGTCGAGTTGGAACCGTCTGTGGCACGCGAATCGGCGGTCCCGCCGCCAGTCAGCAAACATCTCCAGGCGGAGCATAGACCGCGAAGTCATTATAGATGCTTAATCCGCTGCTGGAGACGCCTCAATCGCTGGGAGCCGCGATTGCAACAAGAGTTAACGCGCGGCAGATCGTCCTGCCGAGAGTTCTTCCAACATCGCGCCGTGGGCGGCTTTGGGCTGATACGCTCGATCGAAGGGCAGCGCCTGCCCGCGAGTGGCGCGCGAGTGAGAACCAATCCAGGAGTATTTATCGGTGAATCCCCACGTCTGGATGGCGGTGCAGCCCGCGTTGTTCAAGCAAGCGCGCACGATGCCGCGATAGACATCGGCTTGCCGGGCCAAGTCTTCCGCGCGAGCATTGCCGTTGGAATCGATCGGGAGTGAGACGTCAAGCTCGGTGATGTGAACCTGCACACCGAGTGCCGTGAGCCGGGCGATGTTCGCAGAGATCGCGGGCATGTCCGCATCGAGCAGAGGTATGTGCATCTGCAATCCCACGCCGTCGATGGGAACGCCGCGCTGTTTGAAATCCTTGATCATGGCGTAGATCGCGTCCGACTTGCGGTTCAGTCCTTCACCCTCCGCTTCGTTGTAGAAGAGCAAAGCCTTGGGGTCCGCCTTGCGCGCCCAGCGGAAAACCTGCTCGATGTAGGCTGCTCCCTTCTCCGAAAATCCTATGCCGGGCTGGTTGTACCAAAGAGAATCCCGCACATTGCCATTCTCATCGAGGGCCTCGTTGACCACGTCCCACGCGAAAATTGGGCCGGCGTAGTGCTTCATCACCCGCGTGATGTGTTCGTGCAAAAGGTGCGATAGTTGCCGCGTTGTGAAATGGCCTTGCGTCAGCCAGTCCGGGTTGTAGCGTCCCCAGACCAGGCAATGGCCGCGGACTTTCATCGCATGAGCCTGTGCGAAGCGGACCACTTCGTCGCCCGGGCGAAAGTTGTAGGTGGCCGCGTCCGGCCGCAGCACCCACCACTTCATCGCATCTTCGGCTTCCACCATGTTGAATTCGCGGGCCAGGGTGGCGGCGTAGGCAGCCTCGGAAAGCTGCGCGGGACGGACGGCAGTGCCCACAAGCAAGCCGTCATCGTCCGCTGCCGCGCGCAGAAATTGAGCTTGAATTTGAACCACGAAGACGCCGAGTACTAAGAATCCGAGGGAGTAGATTTTCATCCATTGAAATCCAATTGTCATTTGGGACGGCGGATTCACTTAAAACGAGGCAGGAAGGTTTGTAAAGGGCATCCGTCACAGTGGGGCTGTGATTTTCTGCAGTAGTTCTTTCCCACGCCCACGATAAGCCCATGCATCTCGTTGTAGATCTGCGTTAGAGCCGTGCGTTTCGCCGCGCTCATCCGCGATGGAGAATGAGCGGCGCCGGGAAAGCCGGCTACCAACGCTCGAGTCGAAGGCTCGCCCGAATCGGGAGCCGCGTCTGCCAGGGGCGTGAGGGAGTCCTCGAACAATTCGCGGACATTCTCATAAGCAGCTTCTTCGGGCAGAATCACATGGCGCGCCAGAATGCGGCGGGTATAAGCGTCCACTACAAATACCGGATGATTGCCGGCGTAGAGCAAGATGGAATCGGCAGTCTCGGGCCCGACGCCATTCAGTTGGAGGAGTTCTTCCCGAAGCTCCGCAGTGGGGCGCGAAAACAATCGTGTCAGAGAGCCTCGATAGCGTCGATCCAGGAATTCGACGAAAGTTTTCAGCCGCTTGGCCTTCTGACGGAAATAACCGGAGGGGCGAATCAGAAGCTCCAGTTCGGACAACGGCACTTCGCGGATCCCCGTTGCACTCAGCCGCCGGGCGGCGCGAAGATTCGCCAGAGCTTTTTCCACATTCGTCCACGCCGCGTTCTGCGTGAGATAAGCGCCGACGATTACTTCAAAGCACGACCGGGCCGGCCACCAGTTCTGCGGTCCCCACGCGCGCCATAGTACGCCGTAGTAGGTCCGAATCTGACTCTTTTTTGTCTCCACCGGCAAAATTAAGTCGCCCTCACGATTGAGTGTACGCCGGGCCGAGAGCGGAGCTAGTCCGGCCCCGAAGATCGCGCTCCTCCTTACCGAAGTGCATGTACCGCAGCCTGAGATTTAGGGGTTGGTGCGAAAAAAGTTCATCTGGCGCGGGTTCCGAAACACAGCCTGCAGCTTCTCCGACACACCGACAAGTCCAAGTACCACGGTAACTGGTAAGGTAATCGACTTGCGTTGACAATTTGTGTCAACACAAAGACTTTGCTCTTCTCCCAAAGTAAAAGCAAAACTTTGTGCAAAATGCCGTGATGTTGCCAGGCATCGTTCCACTACGTGGATAGGAGATCGACGTATGTCTCAACGGCTGGGTGACCTTCTCGTCAAAGAGAAGATCATTACCCCAGAGCAGTTGGAACAAGCTACTAAAGCGCAGAAGGAGCAGAACTGCCGCCTGGGCTCCGCCTTGGTGAGGCTCGGCTTCCTGACGGACGAAGACGTCACGAATTTTCTCTCCCGGCAGTATGGCGTTCCCGCTATCAACCTTTCTTATTTTGAAATCGACCCGGCTGTGGTCAAGCTGATTCCGTTTGAAACCGCGAAGCGCTACCAGATCCTTCCCCTGAGCCGCGTAGGCGCATCGCTCACCATTGCGATGGTCGATCCTACCAACGTCTTCGCGATGGACGATATCAAGTTCATGACCGGCTTCAACATCGAGCCGGTGGTCGCCTCCGAAAGTTCCATCCTGGAGGGAATCGATAAATCATACGGGTCTACCAGGGCCAAGGAAGAAGATCTCGAAACCGTAATGCAGTCGATGTCGGAGCTCAACGAAAGCGACGTCGAACTGCAGGCGGAAGAGCAGCAAATGGAGCTGTCGGAACTGGAGAAAGCGGCCGACGAAGCCCCGGTGGTGAAGCTGGTCAACATCGTGCTCGGAGATGCGGTGAAGCGGGGCGCCAGCGACATTCATATCGAGCCTTACGAAAAAGAGTTTCGTGTCCGTTTCCGTATTGACGGCGTGCTGCAGTCGATCATGTCGCCGCCCATGAAACTGAAGGACGCAATCACCTCCCGCCTGAAAATCATGGCGAAGCTGGACATCAGCGAGAAGCGCCTGCCGCAGGACGGCCGCATCATGCTGAAAATGAACATTGGCGGCCGCAAGAAGCAGCTCGACTTCCGCGTCAGCACGCTGCCCACACTGTGGGGCGAGAAGATCGTGCTGCGCTTGCTCGACAAAGAAAACCTGCGGCTGGATATGACCAAGCTGGGCTTCGAGCCCGAGTCTCTGGTCAAGTTCGAGAAGGCCATTCTAAAACCCTACGGAATGGTGTTGGTGACCGGTCCCACGGGATCCGGCAAAACCAACACTCTGTATTCGTCGATCTCGCGCCTCAACCAGCCCGATACCAACATCATGACGGCCGAAGATCCGGTCGAATTTCAGCTGGGCGGCGTCAACCAGGTGCAGATGAAAGAGCAGATCGGATTGAATTTTGCCGCCGCTCTGCGTTCTTTCCTGCGGCAGGATCCCAACATCATTCTGGTCGGCGAAATCCGCGACTTCGAAACCGCGGAAATCGCCATCAAGGCCGCGCTCACCGGGCACCTCGTGCTTTCCACTCTGCACACCAACGGCGCGCCCGAAACCATTACGCGATTGATGAACATGGGCATTGAGCCCTTCCTGGTCGCAACCTCGGTCCACCTGATCTGCGCGCAGCGACTGGTGCGGCGCATCTGCAAGGAATGCGCGGAGGTCGTGGACGTTCCGGTGCACACGCTGATCGAAGAGGGATTCACGCCCGAAGAGGCCAAGACCACCAAGATTCAAAAAGGCAAGGGCTGCGCCGTTTGCAACAACACCGGCTATAAGGGCCGCTGCGGTTTGTATGAGGTCATGGAAGTCGATGACGAGATCAGGGAACTCGTTCTGGTGGGCGCATCGGCAGTGGAACTGAAGAAGAAAGCGATTGAGCGCGGCATGATCACGCTGCGCCGTAGTGGGTTGATCAAAGTTGCGGCGGGAATGACCACGCTCGAGGAAGTGGCCCGCGAAACGATTCACTAAACCGTTGTTGGTCGTTGGTCCTTGGTCGTTGGCCAACGACCAACGACGAACGACCAACGACTGAGAAGAAACAGTAAGGGAAGGAACTCATCATGGGTTTGTCGTTAAGCGATCTGCTCAAAAGAATGCTGGAGATGAACGGCAGCGATCTTCACATCACCACCAATTCGCCTCCTCAGATCCGGGTTCACGGACACCTGGTGCCGCTCGATCTGCCGCAGATGACCCCGGCCGAGACCAAGCAACTCGCCTACAGCGTCATGACGGACTCGCAGAAGCACCGCTTCGAGGAAAGCCTCGAGCTGGATTTTTCTTTCGGGTTGAAGGGATTGGCCCGCTTCCGCGCCAACGTGTTCAATCAGCGTGGCGCCACGGCTGCGGTCTTTCGTTTGATTCCATTTGAAATCAAATCTTTTAACCAGCTTGGCCTGCCTGCGGTTGTGAGCAAACTCTGCGATAAGCCGCGCGGCCTGGTACTGGTGACGGGACCGACCGGCTCCGGTAAGTCGACCACGCTGGCGGCCATGATCGACAAGATCAACAGCGAACGCCATGACCACATCCTCACCATTGAGGATCCCATCGAGTTCGTGCACATGAACAAGAACTGTGTGGTCAATCAGCGCGAACTGCACGCCGACACCAAGAGCTTTTCTGATGCCTTGCGCGCCGCCCTGCGGGAAGATCCCGACGTCGTGCTGATCGGCGAAATGCGCGACCTGGAAACCATCGAGTCGGCCCTGCGCATCGCCGAAACCGGCCACTTGACCTTCGGCACCCTGCACACCAATTCGGCAACCTCCACCATCAACCGCATCATCGACGTGTTTCCCGCACACCAGCAGCCGCAGATTCGGGCCCAGCTCTCGCTGGTGCTGGAAGGTGTCATGTGCCAAACCCTGCTGCCAACGATGAACGGCAAAGGACGCGCCATGATTATGGAGATCCTGATCCCCAACGCCGCGGTCCGCAACCTGATTCGCGAGGATAAGATTCACCAGGTCTATTCGGCCATGCAGTCCGGTCAGGATAAGTTTGGCATGCAAACGTTCAACCAGGCCCTGGCCACGGCCTATTTCCAGAAGCAAGTTTCGCTGGAGACGGCCTTAGCGCGCTCCAGCAATCAGGAAGAACTGCAGGAAATGATTAACCGGGGCGCCAGCCTGTTGAACCGGGGCGGTACGGGTTCCACGATGGCGCGGGGGGCGGCGCCATCGAAGGGCTAGAGCGTTGACCATGGGGCCAACGTCAAGACAAGCAAGTTTCGGCCAGTTGGGCCGCAAAGAAATTCAGGCAGCAACGACGACCAGTTGAGGAGAAATTAAAATGCCAGTTTTTACATTTTCCGGCAAAGACGCCAACGGACAGAAGATTTCCGGGGAACGGAACGCAGCCAACAAACAGTCACTGGGACAGCAATTAAGGCGCGAGCGGATTACACCCGGCGCGATCCGGGAAAAGGGCAAAGAGTTTGCCCTCCCCACTTTCGGATCGGGCAAGGTCAAGGTCAAGGACATCGCGATTTTTTTCCGCCAGTTCTCGGTCATGATCGACGCCGGCCTGCCGCTGGTACAGTGTCTGGAAATCCTGGCGGCCAACCAGGAAAGTCAGTCATTCCAGAAGACGCTCACCGGCGTACGCACCACGGTGGAAGGCGGCGCGACTCTGGCCAATGCCATGCGCCAGTACCCGGTCGTCTTCGATGACCTCACCACCAACATGATTGAAGCGGGCGAAACCGGCGGTATTCTCGACGTCATTCTGCAGCGCCTGGCCACCTACGTGGAAAAGGCGGTGCGCCTGCGCGCCGCCGTTAAATCGGCGCTGATCTATCCCGTCGCGGTGGTAAGCATCGCCACTCTGATCGTGGGTGCGCTGCTCAAGTGGGTCGTGCCCATCTTCTCCAATCTTTTTGCCGGCCTGGGGGTTGCCCTGCCTCTCCCCACCCGTATCGTGATGGGATTGAGCGGATTCGTGCAGAACTTCTGGTGGGTCGTCATTGGCGGCACCGTGGGACTGATTTTCGGCCTTGGGCAAATCCGCAAGCATCCGCGCGGCCGCTACTACTTTGACAAAACCCTGCTTAAACTGCCGGTCATTGGGACCCTGTTGCGCAAGATCGCCGTGGGCCGCTTTACGCGTACTCTGGGAACCTTGATCACCTCCGGCGTGCCCATCCTGGAAGGCTTGGCCATTACCGCCAAGACCTCCGGCAACGCGGTTCTGGAGGAAGCGCTGATGAAAGTGCGGAAAGCGATCGAAGAAGGACGAACCATCGTGGATCCGCTCAAGGAATGCGGCGTGTTTCCCAACATGGTGACGCAGATGATCGGGGTCGGCGAAGCCACCGGCGCCATGGACAACATGCTGCAAAAGATCGCCGACTTCTACGAGGAGGAAGTGGACGCGGCTACCAAGGACATGCTGGCCATGTTGGAGCCGCTCATCATCGGCGTTCTGGGCTTGACCATCGGCGGAATCGTCATTTCGCTCTATATGCCGCTGTTCGCCATGATCGCCAAGTTGGCGGGCTAGCAAAAAGGCAGGTTTCAAGGTGAAGAAGGTTTCAAAGTTTCAAGGTACAGATGCGCATACAGCTCGCCTGAAACTTTGAACCTTCGTGTTTCGAACCTTGTAACTTTGTAACTTTGAAACTTGGTTTTCCTCATGCAATCGACGTTCGATGAGCGGAATTGGCTGGCCTGGCTGGTCAAAGTACGGATCCTGATCCTCACCTTCCTGTTCGCAATTCAGTTGGCCGTGGCGCACCTGACTCCCGCACCGCTGCCTGTGCGTCTTTTCATCAGCACCATTCTCTTGTGGTTTGCCCTCTCGATTTTCTACGCGATCCTGCTCTCCTTTTGGCACGAGCATCGGCTGCAGGCCTCCTTGCAGGTCCTCACTGACCTGGTTTTGGTCAGCCTGGTCGTGCATGAGACGGGAGGCTGGGACAGTTCGCTGAACTTCCTCTACCCCCTGGTCATTATCGTAGCCAGCATTTTGCTGCCGCGGATTTGGGCGCAACTGGTCGCCGCGCTCGCCTTCATTCTTTACGGAACGGTTCTCGAACTTAACTACTACGGCGTCGTGAAGTCCTACTGTGCCACTCACCCCGAACTGAAAACGCTGCAGGCGATCATTTTCGTGAACCTGTTTGCCTACCTGGCCGTTGCCTACCTGGCCGGCCTGTTGGCCGCCAAATTAAGGCAGGCTCGAGTGCAGTTGAAAGATGCCAGCGGCGCTTTGGAGAACCTGCAGATACTCCACGAAAACATTATTCAGTCCATCAGCAGCGGATTGATCACCACCGCTCTCGATGGCCACATTACCCTGGTCAACAACGCCGCCCAGAAGCTTCTGGAGCGCACGCCGGGCCAGTTGCTGGGAACGCCGGTCGCCAAACTGTTCCTGGACCCGCTGCCCAATGCCGAGTCGCCGCTGGCCCACGCAGAGATTCGATTCGACGCGGCGAATGCCTTCCGCAAAACGTTGCGAGTCCGCGTAGCCACCCTGAATGTGCCGGGGCGGGGCGCTCTCGGCTATGTCTATGCCTTGGATGATCTCACCGAGATCCGGCGCCTGGAGCGCGAAGTGCGCATGCAAGACCGGCTGGCGGCGGTGGGCCGGCTGGCCGCGGCCATCGCCCACGAGATCCGCAATCCACTCACCTCCATCGCCGGTTCGGTCAGCATGCTTTCCGGCATCCCCGAGATGAACCAGGAACACCGGCAATTGCTCGACATCGTTACCCGCGAATCGCAACGCCTGAACGGCATCATCACCGATTTTCTGGCTTATTCCCGCGGCAAACAGTATCGCTTCGAAAAAGCCGACCTGGTGCCGTTGTTGGAGGACACGCTCACTTTGATGCGGCACCGCATGACGGCGGAAAATAACGGCATCGTCATCGAAAGCCGGTTTGCTGTCCGCGAAGCCTGGACCCTCGCCGATGGCGACAAAATCAAACAGGTCTTCTGGAACTTTGGGGAGAACGCGGTGCGCGCCATGCGGGACGGCGGCACCTTGCGTGTTGCTATCGAAGGCCACAAAGACGACTGGCAGGTTAGTTTTGCGGACACCGGAACCGGAATGACTCCGCAGCAGACGGAAAAGATCTTCGAGCCCTTCCAATCAAACTTTGAAGGCGGCACCGGCCTTGGCCTGGCGGTGGTCTACCAGATCGTGCAAGCACACGAAGGCAAAGTGTGGGCGCGGTCGAAGCCAGGGCAGGGAGCTACTTTTGTTTTGAGGCTGCGCCGCCTGGACGCGGAAAAGTTCGACGCTGAACCGCAAGCGGACCGCACTGTGTTGCCAGCAGCTGTGCCCACGCAGTTAGCGGCCGCCGCGGCGGAAGGGAGGCCGCGTGGCTAACATCCTGGTCTGCGACGATGAGCGCTCCATCTGCGAAATGCTCGATATCGCCCTGCGCCGCGACGGCCATCGCGTCGAGACTGTGCAATCCGGCCAGGCGGCCAAGAACAAAATTGACGGCAATCTTTACGATCTCATCATTACCGACATCAAGATGCCGAACATCGATGGCATCGAAGTCCTGCGCCATGCGCATCGCGTTTCACCCGATTCGCCGGTGATCCTCATCACCGCCGTGGACGACTACGAGGCCGCGGTGGAAGCGGTAAAAGCCGGAGGAGCTTCCGATTACATCCGCAAGAGCCCCGGTCTGGTCGATGAAATCAAACTTGCCATCAACCGGGCCCTCGAAAAACTGGTTTTGAGCCAGCAGAACTTCGCCCTTCGCCGGGACGCTGCCTCGCACAATTCGCTCGACAATATCATCGGCTCCAGTCCGGCCATGGAAAAGTTAAAACATACCGTGCGCACCGTTGCCTCAACCGCCAGCACCGTACTGATTCATGGCGAGAGCGGTACCGGTAAAGAGTTGGTTGCCCGCGCCGTTCATATCTGTTCGCCACGCGCCACCGAGCCGTTCGTATCCGTGAACTGCGGGGCCTTCCCGGAAACTTTGCTGGAAAGCGAACTCTTCGGCTATTTGAAGGGAGCCTTTACCGGGGCCTCGCAGAATAAGCGAGGACTGTTTGAAGTGGCTGGCGGGGGAACCATCTTCCTCGACGAAATCAGCGAAATGACGCTGGCCATGCAGGTGAAATTGCTGCGCGTGTTGCAGGAGCGCAGCGTGCGGCCGGTCGGCGGCACCAGCGAGATTCCCATCGATGTACGGGTGATCGCGGCCACCAACCGCGACCTCGACAAGGCGGTTGCCGAGAATCTGTTCCGCGAGGATCTTTACTACCGCCTCAGCGTGATTCCCATCCGCGTGCCCAACTTGCGCGAACGGCGCGAAGACATCCCGCTGCTCGCGAACCATTTCCTGAAGAAATATGCGGCTGCCGCCAGCCGCAGTATCCTGCGATTGCACAAGGATGCGCTGGACGCTCTTTGTGGGTACGAATGGCCGGGCAATGTCCGCCAACTGGAGAACACCATCGAGCGTGCGGTCGCCCTGGAAATGACGGACGAATTGCACGTCGAGTTGCCGGCGGAACGGCCCAAAGCCCGTGCTGCTGCGGCTGGCGCTTCCGGGGGAACGTCCGAAGTGTCGCCGGGTGCGGTGCTACCTGAGGGCGTGGGCATGGAAGGTTACGTCGCCAGCATCGAGCGCACGCTGTTACAGACTGCTCTGGATCGCTCGAGCGGCGTGCAAACCAAAGCCGCCGATCTGCTCGGCATCTCCTACCGCTCGTTCCGGCACTTGATGAAGAAGTACGAGCTGTGAGCTTCCAGCTTTCAGCTCTCAGCTCTCAGCTACGCACCCGGAACTTGGGAGTGTTGTTATTGGCCGAGATGAACGTTTTAGCTGATGGCTGACAGCTGATGGCTGGGAGCTAACTCTTCTTCAACTGCTGCTTCCATCCCAACACCCGCGCCTTGGCTCCCTCGGCCTCAGCCTCCGGAATCATTCCCTTTTTCTGGTAGAGCACCGACAAGCTGGTGTGGGCGAGCACGTCATCCGGATCCAATTCCGTGATTTTCTGGGCCACGCCGATCGCCTCGTCGTAACGCTGCAAATCCTGCAGTGCGCGAGCCAATCCGTGCATGGCCTCAGTAAAGGTAGGGTCCACGGCCAGCGATTCCCGGTAGGCAGCAACGGCCTCTTCCAGCTTCCCATCCGCCATCAAATCCAGCGCGGCGTAGTAGCGGTCTTCGCTTTTCTGGCGTGCCTCTGCATCGGACATGGTAGGAAGTTCCTGGCGGAGACAGGATTCTAACATGGAGTGAACCAGCGCGCTTTCTCGATGTCAATCGCGATGACAAGAGGTATCATCTACCCAATGCGCCATTCGCTCCGCTTTCTGTGGAATGCCACCAAAGGCCATCGCCTCGCGCCTTGGCGAAGTCCGTATTTGTTATGGCGCATCGAGACCTACTGCGGCGTCAAGATGACGCAGATCGGCTTTCTTGAGTTCTGGGAATTTCTGTGGCGGGAGCGCACCAGCCTCTGGCGCTTTCTCAAGTGGACGGGTGAGATGGAGCGCTATGCGCACCCCAAGCCAAAGAACTCGTAAGGTTTCAAGGTTTCAAAGTTTCATGTTTCCAGGGTGACTGCTAGAAACCTGCGAAGCCTTGAAACGCTGAAACCTGCTCTACGCGCCCTTGCTGGCGGCGGCAGCCTCACCCAGGATGATGCTCACATCGGTTCCCTTACCGGCGCCCGTCAGTTGGGCTGCCGCTCCACGGTTTGCGGCAATCTCCAGGAAACCCATGCTGCCGATCACGCCAAACACCTGTCCCGGTGCGCCCTCGGCATAAGCGCTGTGGATTTCGGTAATCTCGCGGCTGCCCACGACAATCTTGAATCCCCTGGCTGCCGCTCCGAAAAGCATGGGAGCATCCTGCGGCGTAATGTTGGTAATGAGGTTGCCGAAGCGGTCGACTTTCAGCACGACACCGCGCAGGCAATTTTCATCGACGGCCTTGGGCTTCGGCGCCGAGAAGCGAACGTATTCCTCAACCTCTTCGCCAAATTTGCGCGTGTCAACTTCCTTGGCCAGGTACGCGGCTACGGGAGCAAAAATATCTCGCGCATGAAATGTGTTGCTCACCGGCTGCAAAAAGTAATGCTCGGAAGTGATGTGCCGCACATGCATGCGCTCTTCGCGCGCATAAACCAGCGAAAGCACACCATTGTCCGGCGCAACGAAATGGTATTTATCGCTCGAGGCTAAAATCGGCCGGCGCGCGGTCCCAACGCCCGGATCCACCACCACCACATGCACCGTTCGGGTAGGGAAGTAGGAATACGCTTGCGAAATGGTCAGCGCGCCATCGAGCACGTCGAAGGCCTGCACCGAATGGCAGATGTTGACAATCTCCGCCTCCGGCGTGATATCCAGAATGACGCCCTTCATGACGCCTACAAAGTGGTCGTTCGTGCTGAAGTCGGTGGTCAGCGTGATGATGGGACGGGCCAAAGCTTCCTCGCGGGTAGAAGACAGAATCTTCCCAGAGAATCGAAAGTAATTGCTGCGCGGCGCGGCGTCAAGGCACGGAGGTAATAAGGAAGGCAGTTGCCAGCGACCAGTTGCCAGTTGTCAGTAACTCCGAGCCAAGAATGCAAAGGGTTTTACTGGCCACTGGCCACTGGCCACTGGCAACTGTTTTACTCGATATGAATATCGCCCGATCCCGTGCGCACCGTCAGCAACGGTCCCCCGCCGCGCACTTTGCCGATGATCTGCTTGCGCCTCTCCTGCACCCGCCCCTGCACGGTCATCGTGACCGGAGAATCAACGTCCAGCGTACCCGAACTGGTGGAAAGGTCTGCATCGAATGCGGAATTCGCCGGCAGCCGGACATGCACGTTGCCTGATCCCGTGCGGATCTCCCAAGCGCCGGTCTGTGTGCCTTCGGCGGTGATGTCGCCGCTGCCCGCCTCGGCGTGAAATGCCCCTTGAATTCCGCGAGCCGTAATGTTGCCGGACCCGGCGTGCAGATCGATATCACCCGATCCCGTTTCTTCCACTTCAATGTCGCCACTGCCCGTGCCTCCCCGCACCGGACCCGAAACCTTGCGTGCCCGCACATCGCCCGATCCGGTTTGCAGATGAATTTCTCCCGTAAGCCGCGTAAGTTTCACGTCGCCTGAGCCGCTCTGCAAGTCGACTTTGCCGCGCGTCCCTTCAATGATCTGATCTCCCGAGCCGCTGTGCGTGCGAATCGTCGTTTCCTCAGGCACGGTGATTTCATAGTCCACCGAAATATCGCGGGCATTCACGTAATCGATGCGGATGCTGTTCCCTTCCTGCCGCAGTGGAGGATGCTGCTCAATATCGGAGACGTTGGTGTGCCGGTTCCCGAACAGCCAGTGGTCCCCGACAAAGATCTTGCCGTGGATGGAGACCGACCCCGCCGGACCGCTCCGCACAATAATGTCGCCCGAGTGGGTTTGCACTTCCAAATCCACCGGCCCACTGACCTGGAAGGTCTTGTCGAATGTGCCCTGTGGTGTGGAAGCGAAAGCGGCGCTGGAAACAAACATCGCAGCCACCGCAATCGCCAGGAGTGAAAATCGCGTGGGAACAGAAACCATAACACGCGAGATGCGTCGGTTATTCATGAAGTAGTACCTCCGCGAGCGTTCCAGGTGCGGCGTCCGGCTTCCGCCGACCTGGTCATTAGAATTTTTCTTGAAGCCGGAATCCAGACGCCGGAAGCCGGATGCCGCGCCTTCTACTGCAGCACAACCTGATCGCCCTCTTTCAACCCGCTGAGCACTTCCGTCTTCGCGCCATTCGAAATCCCGATGTTGACCGCGACCTTGTCCTTGCCGTCCTTACCCTTCGGATTAGGAATTTCCACCGAAGCCTTCTTGTCCTTGTCGTAAAGGATCGCGCCTTCCGGAATCTGCAGCACGTTCTTGTGTTCTTCCAGAATGATTTCCGCGTTGGCGGTCATTTCCGCCTTCAACTCGCCGCCCGGATTCTGAATCGAAACCCGCACTTCAAATGTGGTCACGTTATCTTTCTCCACGCCCATCGGAGAAATCTTCGTCACCTTGCCGGTAAAGGTTTTGTCCTTGAACGATTCCACCTTGATCCGCGCCGGCTGTCCCAGATAGACCTTGCCGATGTCGCTCTCGTCCACTTTGCCCTTCACATAGACTTCGCTGGTATCGCCCAGCGTCATCACTAGCGTGGCCGAAGACCCCAGCACCAGAATCGAGCTGACCGCGTCGCCCATTTCCACATCGCGCGAGAGCACAATGCCATCGATCGGGGAAATAATGTCGGTGTAGCTGAGTTGCTCCTCCAACTGCTTCAGGTTGGCCTGATCCTGCGCCACTTGCGCCCGCGACTGCGCAATCTTCGCCTTCAGCACCGTCACTTGCGCCTTGGACACATTCTGCTTGTTCAGCGACATTTCATAATTCTTCTCGGCATCGTCCAGCGCGGAAGCGGAAACCACGCCGTCCTTCGCCATGCCCTCTGCGCGATCATAGGCGCGCTTCAGCAGCGGCACGTCCGGTCCTTCCGCGTCCACCTTGGCGCGCTCGAAGTCGGCCTGCGAGCTGGTCAGGTTGGCCTCCGCCGCATCCAACGCCGCGCGCGACTGCGCCACCTGCGCTTCGATCTCCACCTTGTCGAGCTGTGCCAGCAACTGCCCTTTCTTCACGCGATCGCCGTAGTCCACCAGCAGATTTTTCACGATTCCGCTGGCCTTCGACTTCACTTCGACCTTGGTGATGGGCGTCACCTTGCCGGTCGCCACCACACTTTTCGCCAGATCGCCCTTTTCCACCTTCGCCAGCTTCGTCGGATCAATCTTGGTGCCGCCGCGCGTGGCCGCGAACACGCCGATCGCAATCAGCAGCACAATCCCGAGCCCAATGCCGCCATAGATAAACAGTTTGCGGCGCTTCTTCTTATGATTTCCATTGCCGTTCACAATCGCCTCCTGAATGCCTGCTGGAAATGCTTGCCCTGGAACTGCTTGCCGAAGATACAGCCGTCCGGCGCTCTCACTGTCTTGTACGCAGGCTGAGCGGCCTTTGTTCCGGAGATTTCGAATCTAGGCCAGAATGCCCCGCGGCGGCGCAAACGGCTAGCCACCTGTACGTTAGACCGTCCCCATGAAAAAAAGGTAGCCTCTCGGAGTCGAATTTTTCCGAAATCCTCAGGTAAAGGCAGAAGTAAGAAGTCAAAAGGCAGAAGTTAAGAATGAGTACGTTACGGTTTTACTTTTGAATTCTCACTTTTGACTTCTGCATTTCCTCATCGGGACCGTAATCCCGCCAGGCCCTCACCCCTTTGGAATGTTAGAATTACCCATCAGAATTACCCCTAAATGATCGCCTTCGTGCTGCTCCGCGTGCTTCTGATCCTTCTCCTGGTGGCGGCAAACGCGTTTTTTGCGGCCGCGGAATTCTCCTTGATCAGCGTCCGCGACACACGCATCCAGCAGCTTATAGAATCCGGCCGCATCGGCGCCCGCGCCGTCCAGCGCCTGCATCAGCATCTCGACGAAGTCGTCAACGGCGTGCAACTGGGCATCACCATGGTCAGCCTCACTTTAGGCTGGATCGGCGAGCCCATGGTCGCCCGCCTGGTCGAAGGTCTCCAGTTCGTTCACGAAGTTCCGCACGCCGCCATCTATGCCCACGGCATCGCTATCGTGATCGCCTTCAGCCTCATCACCTACCTGCACGTGCTGCTCGGAGAACTCGTTCCTAAGACTCTTGCCCTGCAGCGCGCCGAGCAGATTGCCCTCGCCGTAGCCGCTCCCATGGAGGCGTTCCTCACCCTTACCCGCCCCGTGCTTTTTTTCATGCGCCGCTCCGGCGGCCTGGTCTTGCGCCTCTTCGGCGCGCGGGAAACCCGCCGCCCCGGCGCCATTCACTCCCCCGACGAACTCAAACTCATCGTCACCGCCAGCCGGCAATTCGGCCAGATTCCCGAGTCGCAGGAAGAGATGATTCATAACGCCATCGAACTCGATAGCATCACCGTCCGCGAAGTCATGGTCGCGCGCCCGGATATTTTTTCTCTGCCCTCCGATCTAACGCTCGACGAAGCCTTGAACCGCGTGGTCGAAGGCCAGCACTCGCGCATTCCGGTCTACGACCCGCAGCGCGGACCAGAGCACATCGTCGGCGTCCTTTATTACAAGGAACTCGTTCGCTGGGTGCGTCTCCGGCTGGTCAATCTTGGCCAGCCTCTCGCCTCGCGCATCGCACGCACGCAGATCGGCCAGATCATGCACGATGTCCTCGTCGTTCCCGAAACCAAAGTCTTATCGGAACTCCTGGACGAATTCAAACACCGCCGCCGCCACCTCGCCGTCGTAGTTGACGAGTTCGGCTCAACGGCAGGCGTCATCACCGTCGAGGACATCCTTGAGCAGCTAGTCGGCGACATCGAAGACGAATTCGACGTCTCGCCGCCGGAGCCCGCGCTCGCAGACGAGTCTGTTCTGGTGCTCGAAGGCGCGGTAAACATCCGCGACCTCGAAACCCAGCACGGCCTGCTCCTGCCCCGCGATGCCGGATTCGAAACCCTGGCCGGATTCGTCCTGGCCCGCCTGCAACGCATCCCGTACCTCGGCGAGTCTTTCGACTACGAAGGCTACCGTTACACAGTAGAAGAAATGGAAGCTCACCGCATCGCGAAAGTAAAGATTGAAAAGCTGGAAAACATCGGGGGCAAATTGGAGCCAGCAAAGCAGGCCGGAGACTGAAGATGCACACCCCTGTCATCCTGAGCGGAGCAGATGGAGCGCGAAGCGAGCCATCTGCGAAGTCGAAGGACCCCTTACCCGCCGGCGCCATCACAAGCTTCGCAAGGGGTTTCTACCAACGACCCATGTGTCCTGAAACTGGCAACTGGCAACTGGGTACTGGCAACTGAAACTACTCCTCCAACGCGTCCTCTACACCCTCCCAGTAATCTGGCTGGTAGTGAGCTTGGTCTTCCTCCTAATCCACCTAGTCCCCGGGGACCCCATCCAGCAAATGCTAGGCGAAGGCGCCCCACCCGCCGACATCCAAGCCACCCGCCATGCTTACGGCCTAGACGCGCCGCTAGGCGAGCAATACATTCATTACTGGAAGGGCGTCCTCCACGGCGACCTCGGCCCCTCGTTCCGCTACAACCAAAGCGTGACGCGCCTGCTAGCCCAGCGCTATCCTTACACGCTGCAACTCACGCTAGCCTCGCTGTTCGTAGCCATCGTCCTGTCAATCCCCGCCGGCGTGCGCTCCGCCCAGCGCCGCAACCGCTGGGACGACCGCCTCCTCAGCGTAGTCAGCCTCTTCGGCTTGTCATTCCCCAACTTCGCCCTAGGCCCAATCCTGATTCTTCTCTTCGCCATCAAGCTGGGATGGCTCCCCGTCTCCGGCGCCGGCTCCGTCGCCAACCTCATCCTCCCCGCCATCACCATGGGCGGAGCGCTAGCCGCCATCCTAACCCGCATGGTCCGCACCTCCATGCTCGAAGAGCTAAGCCAGGACTACATCCGCACCGCCCGCGCCAAAGGCCTACCCGAGCGCACGGTAGTCTACCGCCACGCCCTGCGCAACGCCATGATCCCCATCATCACCGTGCTAGGCCTCCAATTCGGCGCGCTCCTGGCAGGCGCAATCGTGACCGAAACAATCTTCTCCTGGCCCGGCATCGGCCGCCTGACCATCCAAGCCATCTCGAACCGCGATTACTACCTGGTGCAAGGCTGCATCCTGGCAATCGGATTAACGTATGTCGCGGTGAATTTCCTGACGGACGTTCTGTATTCCGTGGCGAATCCGAGGATCAGGCAGTGATCGGCCTCGTAAATCGCGATCCCAAAATGGTAGTGCCAGGGCAGAATCTTCTTCGGATGCATCGATCAGCCTGTCAGACCGGGCGTAGGATTGCGATTGGGTTATCAATCCCAAAATAAACTCTGTCATCCCGACCGGAGCATTGCGATTGGCTTCACCAATCGCAATGCGGAGTGGAGGGACCTGCTTTTCGTGTCTGCCATGAAAACCCACTGCTACAGCGTCTACATCATCGCCAGCAAGTCGCGCGTGCTCTACATCGGAATGACCAACGACCTAAGCCGCCGCGTCCACGAACACAAGAACGACTTAATGGACGGTTTTAGTAAGAAGTACCGCTGCCATCGCTTGGTCTACTACGAATCCTTCGACGACGTAAACAAAGCCATAGACCGCGAAAAGCAACTCAAGCGCTGGAACAGATCAAAGAAAGTCTGGCTAATCGAACGCCGAAATCCCACATGGGAGGACCTAGCAGCGGAGTGGTTCACGCGCCACATGTACCAGCCAGACCAGCAGGTCCCTCCACTCGCCAGTTGACTGCTTCGCAGATCAACTGACTCGGTCGGGATGACAGACATTTTAAATACCTGCCGTCTCTCGCTAATCTGTCATTCCGACCGGCGTTGGGTTTGGGTTATCAATCGCAAAAACAAAACTGTCATCCCGACCGGAGCATTGCGATTGGTTCCTCCAATCGCAATGCGTAGTGGAGGGACCTGCTGTTTGGAGCTACCACAAGGTCGGCCCGACCCACTTTGCCGCGAATTTCCTGACGGATGTGCTGTACTCGGTGGCGAACCCGAGGATCAGACAGTAACAAGAAAAGGGCAACCGAACCGAGTGGAGCTGAATACAGCAAGTTAGAGCGGCGAAGCCCCTGTTCCCTTTGGCTTATCCTTTAGGTCGCCGCGATAGAGATCGCCGTCTGGGTATATCCGCTGAAGGACATCGAAAACAAACTCGATCGGCACCATTTCAGCCAGGTCAGCGCCTTGTATAATCCCGCTCTCGACTCCGAGGAGCATCGGTCGTGGACCGTTGTATTGAATTCCTGCGCCCAAAGTGAACTCCAAGGGCAAGAGGAAAACGGGTGAGCCGCTGTTACCTCCGACGAAGTTACCGTTGATTATCCAATTCAGTCTGTCCTTTGGCGGAGCGTTGGCTTCACAGCGCATTTTTACGGGTTCGTCTAGCACGTTCGAAATCTTCCCAAACTTGAAGGCCGGGTAATTCCTCTTCACGTCAAACAACTCTGGAACCAAGCCAGCCGAAACAATGCCGTCTCCAACGCCGATCTTGAATTTATCAATCTCCTGTCGTGTCGCAAAATCCGATAGTTGCAAAGGCAAAACATCGTTCCCCTTCCGCATCTGGTCAGGATCGTCGATTGGAATTACAGCGACGTCCACCTTGTCATCGCTGTGCGCGAACCAAGTCCCGTTTGGCACCAGTCGTATTGTTTCCTGCCAGGTTCCGGATTCTGTCTTGCCCGAAACGTAAGCAGCCGTATTTACCCTAAGAGTCAAGACTTGAGGATTCGGCCACGAGCAGCCCGCCCATTCAGGGTCCACGAGGTGCCGGGCTGTAACAACAGCCCAATGAACGTGCTCGGGATCATTTCGCAGAGGAATCGCGATGATGAAGCCTGTTCCCGCTTCAGCGTCACCCTGACCGCCCTTTGGATAGTAGAGGAATACGATGCTTTTCTGGACCACGTCGGTGTTAATTGGCAACGATGAAGCAGGCGCGAACGGGGCAAGCGTAGCCAGAACAAGGGCAACAACATAGAAGTTTCGCATCGAGACTCGCCTTCTTACAGACTGAGACACCAAATCACGCTCCGGTGTTCCCATAGTGTTCCCCGAAGGTCTATAGCCCGAGCCGCCCGCCGCAAACTCGACAGTTTGTCTGGTGCACTGTTGCACCAAACTGGTGTATAATGATGCCATGCCCACCACGAAACACGTCCGCCGCAGCGTGTCCCTCCCCACTCCCATCGCCAAACAGGTAGAGCGCATGGCCAAGAGCCAGCGCCTGAGCGACAACCGGGTTCTGGTGGAACTCATCGAACTCGGCATCGAAGCGCGGAAGCAGAAAGAGAAGGCCTTCTTCGAGCTTGCCGAACGCTTTCGCGCCGCCAACGATCCGCAGAAGGCTAAGCGCCTGGGCGACGAGTTGGGCCGCCTGGTCTTCGGCGAGGAAGACGCGTATGAGCGGGCTCACCTCCAGGCCACGGAACTGCTCGACCGGGGCTTCCACTCGGGAGGAAAGAGTGGCGCCAGCCGGAACGAGCGGCACGAGCGCTAACAAATCGAAAGGCGGGGCATGGCTCGCCCCGCCCGTCCAAATCCAACTACGCCGCCGGCATCATCTTCTTCATCCGTTCTTTCATCTCCTCGGGCGACACGTCTTCCACATGCGTGGCAATGCCCCACAGATGTCCGAACGGATCTTGAATGAAGCCAGAGCGGTCTCCGTAGAACTGATCCTGCACCGGCCTCAGGATTTTCGCGTCCTCGGCCGCCGCGCGCTCGACCACGCCATCGACGTCGGGAAGGTACACATACAGGCTGACCGGGCTCGCGCCGATGGTGGCCGCGCTGGTGTATCCCTGCCCCATGCTGGGATTTTCGTCAGCCAGCATGATGTGCGAGTTGCCGATCTTCAACTCGGCGTGACCGACCTTGCCGTCCGGGCCGTTCATGCGAACTGTTTCGGTCGCTCCGAAGACTTTCTTGTAATACTCAATGGCTTGGGCAGCCCCCCTGACAACCAGGTAGGGTGTGACTGAGTTGTAATCCTCGGGAATATACGAGACTTTACTCATGATTTTTCTCCTCAGAATGTAAGCTAGATGTGGAGGTTTACGGCGCGCACGCGGCCCAGCCGCGGTGGCCGACAGTTCCTAATGAGAACACAACTTGCGAACGGCCTCAAGACCGCGTAGTAATTTAATATTCTGTCATGTCCACCGCCGCCATCTCGTTCCGCCGCCGGGTTGCCGGAAACGCCCGCCACAACCCGCTGGCAGCCACAGGCATTGTGCTGGTCGTCATCTTCGTGATCTTCGCCCTGTTCGCTCCCTGGATCGCGCCGCAAGATCCCGCGGCCATCAATCTTCCCGCGCGCCTCGACACTCCATCGCACGCCCACTGGTTCGGCACCGACGAACTCGGCCGCGACATTCTCTCCCGCATCGTCTACGGCGCGCGCATCTCGATGCTGGTGGGAAGCTGCGTCGTCGCCACCTCGCTCGCCCTCGGCCTCATCATCGGCTCCATCGCCGGCTACTACGGCGGAGGCATCGACCGCTTCGTCAACGTCGTCCTGATGAACGCGTTTCTTTCCTTCCCTGGAATTCTTCTCGCCATTGCCTTCGTCGCCTTCCGCGGCCCCGGCATCTTCAATCTGGTTCTCGCGCTCTCGCTCGGAGGCTGGGTCGGCTACGCTCGCCTCGTCCGCGGACAAGTCCTCGCCGCCCGCGAACGCGAATTCGTCGAAGCCGCACGCGCCTTGGGCGCAAGCGACCTGCGCATCATCGTTCGCCACATTCTGCCGAATATCATTCAGCCTGTGATTGTGCAGGCGGCTATCGGCATGGCAGGCGCCATCCTGGCCGAAGCCACCATGAGCTTTCTCGGACTCGGCGTGCCTCCTCCCACGGCCAGTTGGGGCACGATGCTCAACGACGGCCGCGCCCATTTATTCGACGCGCCGCACCTCGTGCTCTTTCCCGCGCTCGCCGTGATGCTCGCCGTGTTGTCGTTCAACTTCATCGGCGACGCCCTGCGCGACTACCTCGATCCCCGCTCCCGCATCGAAGCCGGGCTGTAGCCTGGGCGTAACCCACACAAAACACGGCCTATAAACTTCTTGACAAATATCGCATATTGCAATATAAATATCGCGATACATTATATGAAGCTGGGAGAGAAAATCCGTTACCTGCGCGAGGTGGAAGGCTCGCTGCGCGGCCTGGGCCGTCCCATGACCCAGCAGGAGATTGTGAAGGCGGTTCGCCAGGAACTGCGCAAGGGCATCAGCCAGTCGTATTTGTCGCAGATCGAAAGCGGCGCACGCCCGCACATGACGCAGTCCTCGCGGGCGCTGCTGGCGAAGTTCTTCAAGGTCCATCCCGGCTTTCTGGTGGATGATCCCGAGGGCTATCACACCGAGCTGACCTCCGACCTGCGCACGACCGAGGGCCAGCTTGACGTCTGGCTGCTGCAAGGGTCGGAGCGCTTCGTCAGCGATCCGGAGGTGAGCGAGGTGCTGATCAAGGCTGCGCGCGAGAAAGATACGCGCCGCTGCCTATTGCTGTTGGGTGCAATTCTGGACACGCCGGGGCTGGCCGAGCGGCTGCTCGAAGCGTTGCGGCCGGAGTCGATGACGGCGGTGAATCGCCGCCGGGAGAACCATCGCGAAAATCTTCGTCACGAAACGCGGGGCCGAACGGCGAGCGCGGAAGGAAGGCGAATCCGATGAACTACTCCATGACTTGGGCGGACTTCTATTTGATCTGTTTCGCGGCCGGGTTCTGCTTCAGTTTCTTTTCGTTCGTGTTCGGCGGCGCTCGCACGGGCCGTTTGCATTTGCCGCATTTGCATGGGCACGTCGGCGGCGCGCACCTTCCGCCGGCAGGCGGTCCCGCGGGACATGCACCGGCTGCCCCGGGACATGCTCATGCTGGAACCGGCGCCGCCGCAGATCGGGCGGCGCAGGGCGGAGTTTCGCCGTTCAACTTTGTCACGCTGACGGCGTTCCTGGCCTGGTTCGGTGGCACCGGATATTTGCTCACGCGCTACTCCGGCCTGTGGGTAGGCTTCGGATTGCTGGCTTCGATCACGAGCGGCCTGGTGGGTGGAGGCATCGTGTTCCTGTTCCTCAGCAAGGTGCTGATTTCGGAGGACGAGAACATGGACGCTGCCGACTACGAAATGGTGGGAGTGTTGGGCCGCATCTCCAGCGTGATTCGCGCGGGCGGAACGGGAGAGATGATTTACACGCAGATGGGAACGCGCCGCGTGTGTGGCGCGCGCAGCGAGGATGGCAGCGCCATCGGCAAGGGAACTGAAGTGGTGGTCACGCGCTACGAAAAGGGGATTGCCTACGTTCGATTGTGGAGTGAAATGTCCGGGGACGAGTAGCGGGCAACGAAGTTTGCGGGTTGTTTCTTGAGGAACTGCATTTGTACAGGAGGCGTTATGCCGGAGATGTCAAAGATGGTTGAGATTTGGATTTTCGCTGGGCTGGGAGTGATGGTCCTTCTGTTCCTGATGAGCGGAATGGCCAGGCTATATCGCAAAGCGGGGCCGCACGAGGCACTCATCGTGTATGGCCTGGGCGGGACGCGCGTGGTGCAGGGGCACGGCACGCTGGTGCTTCCCATGGTGCAGATCTGCAAGGATCTGTCGCTGGAACTGATGTCGTTCGATGTGGCGCCGCAGCAGGATCTCTATACGAAACAAGGCGTCGCCGTGACGGTGGAGGCTGTCGCGCAAATCAAGGTGAAGTCCGACCGGGAGTCTGTCCTCACGGCGGCCGAGCAATTCCTGACTAAATCGGATCAGGAGCGGGAAGGGCTCATCCGGCTGGTGATGGAAGGGCATCTGCGCGGGATCATCGGCCAGCTTACGGTGGAGGAGATCGTGAAGCAGCCGGAGATGGTTTCCGACCGGATGCGCGGCACCTGTGCCGAAGACATGAACAAGATGGGTCTTGAAGTGATTTCGTTCACTATCAAGGAAGTGCGCGACAAGAACGAATACATCACCAACATGGGCAAGCCGGATGTGGCGCGGATCAAGCGCGACGCCGACGTTGCCACGGCCGAGGCTGACCGCGATACGGCCATCAAGCGCGCACTGGCGCAGCGGGAATCGGCTGTGGCCAAGGCGCAAGCCGATCAGGAGCGCGTGCTGGCGGAAACGCTGTCCTTGGCCAAGCAGGCGGAATCGCAGCGCGATCTGGAAGTGAAGAAAGCGCAGTATGTCGAAGTTACAAAACGGCAGCAGGCGCAGGCCGACAAGGCTTACGACATCCAGACCAACATTATGCAGCAGCAGGTCATCGCCGAGCAGGTGAAGGTGCAGCAAATCGAGAAAGAGCAGCAGGTCAAGGTGCAGGAGGCGGAAATCAACCGCCGCGAGAAAGAACTGATCGCAACCGTGTTGAAGGGCGCGGAGATCGAGCGTCAGCGGATTGAGACGCTGGCCGCGGCCGAAAAACAGCGCCTGATCGCCGAAGCGGAAGGACGCGCGTCGTCGATACGCGCGCAGGGCGAGGCGGAGGCGGAAATCATTTTCAAGAAAGGCGAATCCGAAGCCAGGGCCATGAACGTGAAGGCCGCAGCCTATCAGGAATACAACCAGGCGGCGGTGATCGACCGGCTGTTTACTTGCATGCCGGAGGTGGTGAAAGCGTTGGCCAGTCCGCTGGCGAACGTGGACAAGATCACCATTGTCTCTACGGGAAACGGCGATGCATCCGGGATGAACAAAATCACGGGTGACATTGCCAAGATGGCGGCGCAGGTGCCGGCGTTGTTCGAGACCCTCTCGGGCATGCCGCTCTCGGAACTGTTGGGCAAGGTGCGTCAGCTCGGCGACAAGTCACCGAAGCCGCCGGCAGTGGATGTGGCGAAGTAGGGTCTTAGGAGCTTGCGTGGGGCAGGCTCTCGCGAGCCTGCCCTGAGCGAGGTTTAAGGTCTCACCGAAGATGGTGAGACGGAGGAAGCGGAGTAGAGATTATGAACCGGAAATCGAAAGGAATGGGTTTAGGAATTGCGTTGGGCGCAGCGTTGGGGGTGATCCTCGGAGTGATGGCGGGACATGTCGCTGTCTGGCTGGGGATTGGCGTGGCGATTGGTATGGCCATTGGCAGTACGTTGCGACGGACGAAATGCGCCCACTGCGAAGCGGCAAAACGAAATCAGGAACTACAACTTAGAAGCTAGAGAAAAGGAGTCCACCATGGCGTTACTAGAGCGTGTTTCCACATTAGTCCGAGCCAACCTCAACGACCTGATCGATAAGGCCGAGGAGCCGGAAAAGATGATCAAGCAGGTGATTCTTGACATGCAGAACCAACTGCTGCAGGTGAAGACGCAAGTGGCGATCGCGATCGCCGATCAGCACCTGCTCGAGAAGAAACAGAAAGAGAACGAAGAAAAAGTAGCCGAATGGATGCGCAAGGCCGAACTGTCAGTCGACAAGAAACAGGATGACCTGGCGCGCGCTTCGCTGCAGCGGGTGGAAAGTTACCGCGAGATGAGCGAGAGCTTCACGCAGCAGGTGCTCGACCAGAAGGCGCAGGTGGAGAATTTGAAGTCCGCGCTGCGGCAACTGGAGCAGAAGTTGACTGAAGCGCAGGCCAAGGCCGATCTGCTGATCGCGCAGCACCGCCGCGCCCGCGCCGTAGGCAAGGCCAGCGACGCGCGCCTGGCCATGGGCGATGGCTCGAAAGCCGCAGCCTTCGACCGCATGAAGCGCAAGGTGGCGCATTCGGAGGCCCTGGGCCAAGCCAAAGCCGAGATTGCAGGAGACAACATGGAAGACCGGCTCGCGGCGTTGGAGAAAGAAGATCGCATCGAGCAGTTGCTGGCGGAGTTGAAGGGGAAGCGGGGAGCGTAGAACAAATACGGCGCCGACTACTCGTCGCTGCGGCTATAGCGTCCCAAGTCCCTGTAGACATAGATGTCACACCCAAGAAGGAGCGCCAACCCGGCCAGCAAGAGCGAGTTGCGTATCCTCATGGCTGATTCGAGCAGCACGAGAACCGCAGGAACAAAGGACAAAATTGTTATGCCCAGGTTGCCTACCATCGCCAGCCGCTGCCTGTTGCAGGGGGCCCTCATAAACTGCTCCCACGTGAGAAAGCCTTCCGGCAGCGTCAAACGTTTGACAATGAGGGGCTCGATGTACCTACGACAGTACAACCCGATGCGCTTTATCGAGAAACTGTAACTTTGGATCAACAGATCGAAGAAAATCGCTGCAAACGCAGGTATAACGAGAAGTGTGTATTGGCTTTTGTCAAGCTTTGCTAGGATCAGCCCTATCGCCGTGCCGAGGAATGTGATCTTGAAGCCGATGATCTGGGCTCGAATTTTCTGGCTCTCGAGGAGTTCCTTCCTCAGTTCGGCGTGGTTCTTCCATAAAAAGTCCGATGAATCGGCTAGCTGATCGGTTTTGCCCTTCTCCTCCATAACCCATCCTCAGGATGGGTCGAGTCTACACGATGGCAATAGTTACAGCCAGTTGTCACAGCCGCCGCGTGTGGCCGTCTCGCCCGATGATCCTGGGAGACTAGTGTGCTAGCATTCATACCTATTGTGACAGAGTAACAACCATGCGTGAGACCACGACATTCGCGATTTCCCTTCCCCCCGCCATGGCCAAGGAAATCGAGCGAGCCATGAAGGTGGAGCACCGTACGCGCTCGGAACTGGTGCGGGAAGCGCTGAGGATATATTTATCGGCACGGCTGATTCCTGCCGAGTTGCCAACGCCCGCCGAAGCGCGCGCCTACCGCCGTGGGATGGCGGCTTACAAGCGTGGCGATTCCATAACGCTGCAGGAGTATCTCAATGGAATGGACCGTCGTCCTCGCCGGTCCCGCAAGAAGTCTCTTAAGCGGCGCTAGCGTCTCACGAAACTGCTCGCTACACAGAATCCACCTTGCGCACGGAGCTGGAAGCGGTTCCTGAGATAGAAAACGAATGCCCGTTCTCGCAAACCGCCACTGGGTCGGCGCGCAGGACGAACTCCACCATTTCCGTTTCTGACATCTGGCTGTTATCCAGAACATGCCACTGAGTGCGCGAGCCGCAGCCGGGCTCGCCGCATTCCAGTTCGGCGCACAGGAAACCGACACGGTTTTCGTCCGACAGCAAACGGGTGTAAGGCGCCCATTGGACATCTTTCTTATCGTAAACGTACCAGTGGTCGCACTCGCGGCAGATCAGTCTTAGCTGCCAGCCATCCTGCGGCCAGTCGGGAGGATTCTCCCCGGTCGCGGGCGGATTGGGATAGGGAAGCCGAATGCGAGCGGCGCTGGGCATGGGGCAATCCGGATTCTTGCATCGTACGACCGGCTGCAAATACATAAGAGTGTTATCTCCGTGGGCCAGCTATTCTGGCGCAACCGGCTGGTTCAGCGCAACCCTAAAACGCGCAGGGGGAAAGCGGCAGGGGCTTACATCCATTGACCGGGTGGGGCGCATCTCTGTAGTCTTGCAGTAGAATTTTGCGTGCGATTCCGAAAACTCAAGGAAAATTCATGAAGGAAGTTGCAATCCTGCTGCTGCTCGCGCTCATGCTGAACGGCTGCGGCAGTTCGGCTTCCGTGCAAACCGCATCCGGCAGCGTGTGGGGGGCGGAGATGCTTGGGGGCGAGGGCACATCGTCCGGGTTTAGCTTTAACACGCAGTTCACGGTGGGTAGCAATGGGGGGGCGCTGGGCGTTTCGAACTTTCAACTCCTGAACCAGGATACTTGTTTTGGGAGTACCACCCTTGCGGCGCCGACCGGGACATTGACCAACCTGAACTGGAATTCGGCCGACACAATAACCAGCGGCACGTTTTCCTTCAAGATTACGAGTCCGGCGGGCGACACGATCACCCTTACCAGTTCGGCATTAACGGGAACGGTGAACCCTAACACAAGCCCCGTCACGCTCAACAACGGCTCCATTATTGCTGGAACCTGGATACTGGCCCCCGCCAGTAGTGGCAGCACCTGCGTGGTTACAGGCGGCGAGTTTACCATGACGCTGAACGCTTCCTCTTGAAGATTCCTGGGCTTCCTTCTGAGAGAAATCAGAACCAGTCGCTGCGGTAGGCGACCCACCACGCGATAAAGAGGATTGGAATGGTGGCGGCCAGGCCCCACCAAATGGGCAGCAGGAAATCCGCGAGCAGGCCGAGCACCATGAAGACCATCCAGAAGATTTTCCGTTCCATAGGAAGATTGTAGGTTCTGACGGCGCAAGCCGGAAGTGACGTAGGTCCCGCAGCTTGTAGTATCCTCGGCTTGTCGATATTCTGATGCACGCATCGCGCTACCGGCTCCACCATCCATGAACCTTAAACTTTTCTTTTGTTCTTTCGCGCTCTGTTGGCCGCTGTGGAGTGCGACAGCCTTCGCTCAACCTGCTGCGGCGCCAGCCGCGGCTCACCCCAGCCCGCAATATTCGGTGCAGGGAAGCGTTCCGCCGTCGGCGCAGGGCGCACCCGTTTCCTATGCGTCGGTGTCGCAACTGAACGGGTTGCTGGCGCAACTGGAGGCGGCGTCGAAGGCCACGCAGGCCGATTTGACGAAGCTGCGGATTGAACGCTGGAAGACGGACAGCTCCTCGAAGAAACAGACGCTGGGCGATGTGGATTCGATCCAGCGCAATCTGCAGAGCGCGTTGCCGGAGATGATTGGGCAGTTGCGCAATGCGCCGGAAGACCTGCCCGCGACCTTCAAGCTGTACCGGAATCTCGATGCTCTCTACGACGTGATGGGCGGAGTGGTCGAATCGGCGGGAGCGTTCGGGCCGAAGGACGATTTCCAGGCGCTGTCGAACGATCTGAACGGCTTCGAGGGAACGCGGAAGCAGTTGGCCGAGCGCATGAATAACCTGGCCACGTCGAAAGAGCAGGAGATTGTGCGCTTGCGCGCGGACCTGAAGACGGCGCAGGCGGCGATTCCAGCAGCTCCTCCGAAGAAGACTGTGGTCAACGATAACGAACCGGTCAAGAAGCCGGCGGTGAAAAAGAAGCCAGTGGTCAAGAAGCCGGCGACCACGCCGGCGCCGGCGACTCCGGCTGGACAGACTCCGCCGGCGCCTAAGCCGCAGTGAGAGAACCGGCTTCCGGCTTCCGGCGTCCGGAAAATCCCAAGTGAGTTGCCTCAGGCCAGAGTCCGATAGCCGGACGCCGGACCCTGAATCTGTTAACCTTCCCACCACATCTGATTGCAATTGGAATCGGGCATGAATTCTCACGGCCACATCGTCGCCCTCATCTTCGGTCTCGTGATCTTGTGGGTCGTGTTTCTGGATGCTTTCGAGACCGTGGTGCTGCCGCGGCGCGTAACCCGGCACTTCAAGCTGACGGCATGGTTTTACCGGCGAACCTGGATCCCGTGGAAGATGATTGCCCGCCGCATCCGGACGCCTTCGCGGCAGCAGAGTTTCCTGGGATACTTTGGGCCCCTGTCGCTGATCCTGCTGCTGGCGTTCTGGGCCACCAGCCTGATTTTTGGCTTTGCCCTGCTGCAATATGGCCTGGGTGGACACGAACAACTGGGCAACGAGCCAATCACTTTCGGCCGGATTATTTACCAGAGTGGGCAGACTTTTTTTACGCTGGGCTATGGGGACATTCTGCCGATCACAGCCGCGGCGCGGACACTCTCGGTGCTGGAAGCGGGCATGGGATTTGCGTTTCTCGGGGTGGTGATTGGATACATCCCCGTGGTGTATACGTCGTTTTCGCGGCGGGAGATTCAGATCTCGATGCTGGACGCGCGGGCGGGATCGCCGCCGACGGCGGCAGAATTGTTTTTGCGGTTGGCGGGGACTTCGGAGAATCCCGCGATTGAACAGATCGTATTGGATGAAGTGCTGCGCGACTGGGAGCGCTGGGCCGCGGAGTTGCTGGAGAGCCACATTTCTTATCCCGTGCTTAGTTTTTTCCGCTCCCAGCACAGTAACCAATCGTGGCTGGGGGCGTTGACGGCGATGCTGGATGTGACTTCCCTGCTGCTCACCGGCATTGAGGGAGTTCATCCGGGTCAGGCCAGGCTGACGTTTGCCATGGCGCGCCATGCAGCCGTGGATCTGGCGCAGGTGGTGAACGCGCGCTACGATCCCCAGGCGCCGGAGAGGCTGACGGACGAGACTTTCAATTCGTTGCGAGAGACGCTGGCGGCGGCGGGATTGAAATTGCGGACGGGCGATGGAGCGCGGCAGAAGCTGGATCGATTGCGGTCGATGTACGAACCTTACGTGCATTCGACAGGACAAAATCTGATGCTTTCGCTGCCGCCATGGAGGCATCCCGAGAAGGTGCGGGACAACTGGCAGGCCGGGCCATGGGATCTTGCGATCCAGGCCAAGGGGCTTGCCGTTCTGGGTCAGAAGCCGGTACTGCCAAAGGGCACCGAGGACCACTTCTAGGAATTGAACCATTGAGTCATTGAGTGATTGAGCCATTTGAAAGCCAAGAGTCCAAATCCGACATCGCGCAGACATGGCCCGATGATTTTTCAATCACCACATGACTCAATGACTCAATCACTCGATTTGGCTATCTGGTAAGATCGCGTCTTCATGAAGCATATTGGCGAGAACGTGGTGCGCATTGAGGCGGAGGCGCTGCGCGCGCTGGCCGACCGCATTGGCGGGCCGATGGCGGCGGCATTTCAGCGCGCCGTGGACCTGATGTTCGCTTGCGCGGGGCGCGTGGTGGTGACGGGGATGGGGAAGAGCGGTCTGATTGCGCGCAAAATTGCGGCGACGCTCAGTTCGACGGGAACACCAGCGTTGTATCTGCATCCAGTGGAAGCGCTGCATGGGGATTTGGGAATGGTGGTCCGCGGCGATGTCGTCCTGGCGCTTTCCGCTTCCGGGGAGACAGACGAGATTGTAGCGTTGCTGGCAACAATCAAGCGGCTGCAGGTGCCGCTGATCGCGATGACGGGCGACGAGATTTCTGGTCGTGTAGCGCGGGCGCCCTCGCCCGCGAATGCCGCCGCTGAAAAAGGCTCGGGAGGGGCTGGGAAGCCGGCTGCAAGATTGCCGGCAGCTAGAGTTGAATTGAGAGCCCAAGCAAAGTCAAAGTCAGCGGGCGCCCGCGCCCGCTCTACACGTGTGTCGACTTTGGCGGCGGCGGCCGATGTAGCTCTGGATTGTTCGATCGCGGAGGAGGCGTGCTCGCTGGGACTTGCGCCCACGGCTTCGACTACGACGATGCTGGCTCTGGGCGACGCTCTGGCGGTTACGCTCAGCGAGAAGCGCGGGTTCAAGGAAGAAGATTTTGCCAACCTGCATCCGGGAGGGAAGCTGGGAAAGCGGCTGGCGCGAGTGGAATCCTTGATGCATTCCGGCCCGGCGCTGCCGCGGGTTACGCCGCAGACCAAGATGCCGGACGTGATCTATGAAATGTCGCGCAAGAAGCTGGGCGTGACGGCGGTTGTGGAGGACGAGAAGTTGGTCGGCATTATCAGCGACGGCGACTTGCGGCGGCTGCTGGAAAAGCGCGGGAAAGATGTGCTCGATTTGACAGCGGGCGAGGCTATGACGAAGAATCCGCGCACGATTGGGGCTGGTGAGTTTGCCGCGACTGCGCTGGCGTTGATGGAAGAGAAGAAGATCACGTCGCTGATGGTGGTGAATGGAAGCGGCAAGCTGGAAGGGATTGTGCATCTGCACGATTTGTGGGGAACAGAGATGGTTTGAATTGAATCATTGAGAGATTGAGTCATTGAGTCATTGAAAACCGATGAATATGCTGGACAAGGCCGAGGCCATGAAGCTGCGGACGAAGCAGTTTGCCATCCGGGTTGTCGGGGTTGTTCGGTCTCTGCCTCGGACGCGTGAGGGCGATGTGATCGGCAAACAATTGCTACGCTGCGGTACGGCCGTTGCGGCGAATTACCGGGCGGTTTGCAGGGCACGGTCCCATGCTGAGTTTATTTCCAAGATTAGCATCGTTGTCGAGGAAGCGGATGAAACAGTGTTCTGGCTCGAACTCCTGGCTGATACAGGGGCTGTGCCGGCAGATAAGCTTTTGCTTCTGTTGAAAGAAGCAAACGAATTGCTAGCCATCTGTGCGGCTTCGTTGAGTACGGCAAAACACAATAAAGGAGCTTGAGAGCTGGGTTGCATTGGTTTCTAATGAATCAATGACTCAATCTCTCAATGATTCAATCCCATGTATCACTACAATCCCAATACCGCGCTGGAAGAACTAACGGAAGACGCAACCCTGCCGAACCCGGTGCATGTGCGCGACATGATGCTGCGCAAGCATCTCTCGGCGGATAAGTCCCTGGAGCTAAACCGGCTGTTCGTCGAATATCAGAAATCTTTCGGCGAGGCGCAGAAGCTGGGGAAAGAGATTCTGAAGCAGTTGGCGGTATAACGGATTATTCCAGTCTAGATCGGGACTTGCTCCAGGGCGACGATGAACTGAATGCCGTCGACCTGCTTTCCTTGTAGGCGTCGGTCATTTGTGACGAACAAATCGACATTCGCGCTTGCAGCGCAAGCAAGTTGGACGGCATCGGGTGCCCGCAATGATCGGTCAAAGCGAATCGCCGCATACCTCCACGCGGCTTTGGCATCGAATGGAAGAAGAGAAGCTGTCTTGGTGATGGCCTCTTCGTATTTTCCGCACAGTGCGCTGTCGCCCCGCTCCAGCGGCTTCACCAACACCTCTCCAAGCGTCAGAGCTGAGGTAAGCAGCTGGTCTCCTCTCGCGAGCATACTTTTTCGGAGGCGTCTGGTGTCCACGGACAACTGGTTGTTGCCTTCTAGGAAGTAAATGAACAGGTTCGTATCCCAGAAGACGCGGCTCATTCCCAGCCCTCGCGTAAGCGCTTCACATACTCGTCGGCATGCTCATCTGCCCAAAGATCTTTGCCTGAACCATAGAGAGCGAGCAGGGGATCGTCTTCGACTGCTCGTTCTGCGGCCTCTGCGCACCATTTGCTATACCACGCGAGCAGTCCTCTAAACCAGTTTTCGGGTAAATCCTCCGCCTTGGGTGAAATCTTGCCTCCCTCTCGCATGGAATGATATGGATCGCCCGACCGAAAGAGACGCCGGCGTCCTGATGCTGTTTCGAAGAGTATACGGTAGCGTCCTGGATTTGGAGGACGATTGGCGACACAGTGTTGCACTACGTGTACATAAAATCCTGGCCGCAGGGGCCCCATGAATCTGAGTTCTTTCGCAGATCCCGCAAATTCAACGATCTCTTCGATAGAAAAGTCCGCGCGCTCGCTGTGCCGCTGGTGAAGCAGGACTGTCGCAACCCAAACCTCGTCGGCAACCTTGATTGTCGGCTTCGCGATCGCGGTCGTCATAAGGACCTCCCACCGCGCGGTGCGTTTCGCTGTTCCAACTTGCGCAAGGCTTCGATGATTGCTGGTTGCTTTTCGGCTGGGCATGGATACTTCCGGACGCTGGGATCAATCCGATTCGGAGCCACGCGCGGTTTCTCGCCTAAAAGCTCAAAGACATGCGCAATCTGGCACGTTTTCGGAACAAAGCCATAGATCATTCTGACTTCCCTTTGAATCGCTTTATATGTAGGCATGGTCGTAACCTCCAGAAACATTGTTACCTGGTGCAAATGAATTGTCAACATATTCCTTTTTCAAGACTAGTCTGGCATCGTAAGAGCGCTTCCTCGGCCGTTTTAGCGCGGCTCAACGACTGTTGTCCGGGCGATTCGTTTAGAATAGCCAATTCCATCCACACGGGAATCATTCACTATGCATCGTTGGTCACAACTCTTCATCCCCACCCTTCGCGAAGCCCCGGCGGATGCCGAAGTCGCCAGCCACAAGTTTCTGGTCCGTGCCGGCTACATTCGGCAACTCGCTGCGGGCATTTACTCGTATCTTTTTCTGGGCAACCGGTCGTTTAACAAGATCATGGCCATCGTGCGGCAGGAGATGGACCGGATCGGGCAGGAGTTTTATCTGCCCGCCCTGCATCCGCGCGAGCTTTGGGAGGCCAGCGGACGCTGGGCATTGATGGGCGACAACCTGTTTCGCCTGAAAGATCGCAAGGGCGCCGACATGTGCCTGGGCATGACCGAAGAAGAAGTGATGACCGACATCGCCCGCAAAGAACTGCGCAGCTACAAGCAGTTGCCCCAGATCTGGTACCAGATCGCTCCCAAGTTTCGCGACGAGCCGCGGCCGAAGTCCGGGCTGCTGCGGGTGCGGCAGTTCATGATGAAGGATGCCTACTCGTTCGACATCGACGCAGACGGGCTCGATGTTTCCTACAAGAAGCATTACGAGACGTACTGCCGAATCTTTGACCGTTGCGGACTGAAGTACATGGTGGTGGAAGCGGATTCGGGTGCGATGGGGGGGAAGGAATCGCACGAGTTCATGGTGCGCACGCCGGCGGGCGAAGATCAGATTGTGAGCTGCGACGGCTGCAATTACGCCGCGAACATGGAGAAGGCGGCTAGCCAACTCGACGCCGTCGAGGACTTGGAAGGAAGAGGTGATAGTCCGACAAAGGTGAAGACGCCCGGCAAAGAGACGATATCGGAAGTCTCTGAGTTTCTGAATGTCAGTCCGACTAACGTGATGAAGACGCTGATTTATCTCGCGGAGGGAGAGGACAAGGGCACGGGACGGATCAAGCCTACCGAGATGAGGCCTCCCGTTATTGCAGTGGTTCTGCGCGGCGATCATGAAGTGAACGAACCCAAGCTAAACAGCGTTGTGCGGGAACTCACAGGACGTCCTGGGGCGAGGTTGGCAGAGAAGCCGGAGATTGAATTATTTGGAACGCAGGCGGGATCCGTCGGCCCGTACCTTTTTCCTGAGCCTTACGGCTCGGGCGGGCCAAGGTCGGAGATCATCCTAGATTCTGCGTTGCAGGGGCGGAAAAATATGGTTGCCGGCGCGAACGAAGAGGGATTCCACTACTGGGATGTAACTCCGGGGCGAGATTTCAAGCCGTCGGTCGTCGCTGATGTACGAAACGTCAAAGAAGACGAGGGCTGCCCGAATTGCGGCCGGGTACTGCGGGTCGACAAGGCGGTTGAGATTGGACACATCTTCAAGCTGGGCTACCGCTATTCCGAGTCGATGGGCGCGCGTGTGCTCGACAAGAACGGCAAGGAAGTTACGCCGATCATGGGCTGCTACGGCATTGGCATTGAGCGCATTCTCACCGCAGCCGTAGAGCAAAGTAACGACGAGAATGGATTCTGGCTGCCGCCCTCGATTGCGCCGTTTGAAGTCGTGGTTACTCCCATCAATGTGAAGGACGAGAGTCTGCTGAAGCCCGCCATCGACATCGGGACCCGGCTGGAAGCCGCGGGATTTGATGTGATCCTCGATGACCGCGACGAACGGCCGGGAGTGAAGTTCAAGGATGCCGATTTGGTCGGTATCCCCTTTAGAATCACGGTGGGAAAGAAGGTTACCGAAGGTACTGTCGAGGTCGTTCTTCGCTCGACTCGCGCGGTGCGCGATGTTACGATCTCGTCGATAGTGGAATATTTTCAAGGAGTGCTGCGAACCAAGGCCTGAAGTTTCCGCCTGGGTTTGCGGCGCAATTTCAGACTATGGGAATCGTCAAAGCGTGTGTGGGATTTCTGGCGATCGCGGCCGTGTTCGTGGGCCTGTTTCAGGTGGCTCCGCCCATGTTGGCCAATTACAGTTTTCAGGACGACCTGAAGACCGTCTCGCTGATGGACAGCACCAACCTGCAGAAGACGGATGAGGACGTTCGCAACGACGTGCTCAAGAGGGTGAAGGAGCACGACCTGCCGATCGTGGCCAAGCAGATAACCGTGCAACGCATCAATAGTCCGGGTATTTCTGCCATTTATCTATCTGTGAACTATTCGGTTACGATCAATCTGCCGGGATATTCGTTCGATATGACCTTCAATCCGACGACCGGAAATAAAGGGTTCTAAGTTCAGTGGTGAGCGGCCAGTGGCCAGTGGCCAGTAAAATCTTCCCGGGCCACAACCGGCCGATCCCCTTCGGCCACTTCCTACTCCCTACTCCCTATTCCCTATTCCCTATTCCCTATTCCCTATTCCCTATTCCCTATTCCCTATTCCGCACTCCTCGCAGTTACCGAACACTGACCACTAGCCACTAGCCACGGGTCCGCCCGGCCGAGTGTGCCAGTGACATTCGTAACCTTGCCAGCGAGTTACCTTCATCCTAAGATCGGCGAAGAGTGAGAGTCTTCTGAAGGCTGTACAGCCAACGGGCATTGGTAGGTTCCAAAAGTTTTACCTATATCCAGAATGGGAATGTTTCCGGGAATGTACGCGGCAGAAATGAAGCTGAGGTGGAGGCGGTTCATGACGATGCGAGTGCGAACGAGTTTGATGCTGATCGCGGCGGTGGCGATGATGGGCCTGGCTGGTTGCGATCATTACAATTGCAGCACCGGCGGTATTTTTGGAGGTACCAGTTGCACACCCTCGGGTTCTGGGCTGAGCACCACCACCGGCACTGGCAACAGTGGGAATGCCGAGTTAGCCCTGGTCTACTACATGAGCAATAACCAGGTGGGCAGCGTCGAATTGAGTACCGCGAATACCATGATCTCAACTCCCAACTTCGTTATGCCGGTGCTTCCTACGGGCTATACAAGCTCGGGCATCGTGATCGCGCAACAGCAGTTTGTGTACGTGCCCTACGGCAGTTCAGGAGAACTGTTCGCCTGGTCGATCGACTCCAGCACGGGTGCGCTGAACGCTTTGGCTAACAGCCCTTACGCGGCTCCCTATGTGGCAGGCATGGTGGTTTCGGACTACGCCACGACGCCGATCGTCGCGAACCCGGCAGGAACGCTTCTCTTTTTCGCGGACGCGACGGATAGCCTGATTTATGTCTTCCAAATCGACTCGACAACAGGCCTTCTGACTGCGGCTCCCGGGTCGCCCTTCTCGACGGGAGGGGTCCAGCCGTGGAGCCTGGCTACGGACGGGGCGGGAAAATTTCTATACGTCTGTGAGGGCAATAAATATGGCGAGGGCGTGCAGATGGCGGTATTCACCATTAACGGCTCCACCGGAGCGCTGTCCAGTGAGTATACGATGGCGTTCGACATGTGGCAGGTGCAGGGAACTCCCAACGGGCAATTTATGATAGGCGTTGACGGGCTTACCGGACAGAATGGGAACGGCGGAGCGGCCGACGATAACCTCTACGTCTTTAGCATCAACCAGGCGAGCGGCGTGCTTACGCAGGCAGGGAAATATGCAACGACGAACGCGCCGACGTCGGTCGCGGTACACCCCAATGGCAACTTCGTGTATGACTTCAACCTCGTGACATCCAATTTTGACGGCCCGCTGGAAGGTTTCGCGCTGAACGCACAAGGAGTATTGACCGCTTTGGCTCCGTTCAGCTTGTCAACTCCGCCGGATGGAGGCTATTTCGACCAAAGCGGCGCATATCTGTTCTTTCACACCGCCAGCGTCGTTGGGGTTTACGATGTGGATTCCAGCACTGGCATTCCAACGGAACCCGGGACGCCTGTGGGAATTGGATCGGGAGCGGTAATTTACCCCTGGGCCGTGACCGATCCGAAAGCGAATCCTTAATGGCTGGTTGTTGATAGCTTAGGGACCCGCACCCGCGGGTCCCTTTTCATTTCCGCCAGTGACGGTACAATAAGATATTCCTCCTGCGGTGCGAAGTCTCTGGCCTGGCGCAGGAGATGAGCTTGGATAAAGATAAAGATGAAGAGGAGCGGCGCAAACCTTTTCATGCGTCCCATCGTCTGACCAGCAGGGAGTTTTTCGGCGGGCGTTCGAGTCAAAAAGTGGCCATCAAGATAAAGATTCCGAAAAGCGAAGCCAAAGGCGGTAAAGCCCGTCGCGGCCTGCCGCGCGACCCCGTGCTGCGCGCCGCGCTCATCGTCTTCCTGGTGGCGGCAGTGGGCCTGGGCGGGTCTTTTTGCTACTTCTACATTAAGTACGACCGAATTATCGCGCAGCGCTTCCGTTCGCCGGTCTTCAGCAATTCGGCCAAAATCTACGCCATCCCGCGCACCGTGCATGATGGCGACAAGGCGGACGCCAAGGAAATTGCCACCGCCCTGCGGCGCGCCGGGTATTCCGACAAGGAGGGGGAGTCTCAGCTCGGCAGCTTTCGGCTCCTGAGCGGAGGCATCGAGATCACGCCGGGGCCGGAGTCTTACCATAGCCCGGAAGCGGCGCGCATCGCCATTCAAGACGGCCAGGTCGAGCGCATCACCAGCCAGGGCAACGATCTCTCCGCCTACGAATTGGAGCCGCAACTGGTCACGGCCTTGTTCGACTCCGGGCAACGTTCCAAGCGCGAGGTGGTGAAGTACAACGACATCCCCAAAGTGATGATCGATGCGGTCCTGGCCATCGAAGACCGGCGTTTTTTCGAGCACAGCGGCGTGAACTTCGTCCGCATGTTCGAGGCGGTGTGGATCGATCTGACACGGCAACGCCATGAGCAGGGCGGTTCGACCATTACCATGCAGCTTTCGCGCGGCTTCTTTCTGACGCCGGAAAAAACCGTGCGGCGAAAACTGACGGAGATGCTGATCGCCGAAGAGATGGAGCAGAAGTTCAGCAAGCAGCAGATCCTCGAGTTTTACGCGAACTGGGTGAACCTGGGGCAGCGCGGATCGTTTGCCATCAACGGTTTTGCCGAAGCGTCGCGCTCCTACTTCAACAAAGATTTGAAGGACATTTCGCTGCCCGAGGCCGCGCTGCTGGCGGGAATCATCCAGGGGCCCAGCCGCCTGTCGCCCTACCGGCATCCCGAGCGCGCTTTGGAGCGCCGCAATCTGGTTCTGGATTCCATGGTCGATACCCACGCCATCACCCGCGAGCAGGCCGAGAAGGCAAAGGCCGCTCCGCTGAAGCTGGCGCCGCCGAACGTGGAAGCCAGCGACGCGCCATATTTCGTCAACATGGTACGGGACACGCTGATCAACAAGTTCAGCGAACACGATTTGAACGACGAGTCGTACCGCATCTACACCACGCTCGATCCGGATTTGCAGAAGGCGGCCGCACAGGCGGTCGAAATGGGCATCAAGTTGGTGGACGATCAGGTCACCAAGATGCGCACCAAGCGGGTTAAGGTGGGCAAAAAAATTGAGACGCAAGTGGCGCCCGGCCCGCAAGCGCAGGTCGCATTGGTTGCGCTCGACCCCCACACCGGAGCCGTGTTGGCTTTGGTGGGTGGACGCGATTATGGTTTCAGCCAGCTAAACCACGCGCTGTCGAGGCGCCCCACAGGTTCAATCTTCAAGCCATTTGTCTATGCCACCGCGATGAACACGGCCCTCGACGGCTCCCCGACGGTGATCACTCCGGCCTCGACGGTGACCGATGCGCCTTCCAGTTTTGCCTATGGCGATCAGATCTACGAGCCGCGCAATTACAAAGAGGAGTACCACGGCGATGTGACGCTGCGCTACGCCCTGGCCATGTCGCTGAACAACGCCACCGTGAAGGTAGCGGAGGAAGTGGGCTACGACAAAGTGGCCGACCTGGCGAAGTCGGCGGGAATCGCTTCCGTGAAGCCAACGCCGGCCATGGCACTCGGTTCGTATGAAGCCGCGCCGCTGGATATGGCCGGGGCTTACACATCGTTCGCGAACAATGGCGTGCGCCTTTCTCCCCTGCTGGTGAACTCGGTGCGCAACGCCAAGGGCGACATAGTGGCGAACTTCAAGACCGACCAGCGCCAGGTGCTCGATCCCCGCATCGCCTACATCATGACCAACATGATGGAAGGCGTAATCAACAACGGCCTCGGATACACGGCGGTGCGCCTGCGCGGCTTCACTCTGCCTGCGGCGGGGAAGACCGGCAGTTCCCACGATGGCTGGTTCGCCGGATATACCTCCAATTTGTTATGCATCGTTTGGGTAGGTTACGACGACTACAGCGATCTGCGGCTCAGCGGCGCGATGACGGCCGCTCCTATCTGGACCGAGTTCATGAAGAAGGCCTCCGCCCTGCCGCAGTATAGCGACATGAAGGACTTCGCTCAGCCCACCGGCGTGGTGGATGTGCAACTGGACAAGGCCACGAACCGTCTTGCGACTCCCACCTGTCCGGACGACTACGAGGCAGCCTTCGTCTTAGGCACCGAACCGCGCGAAACCTGCGATCAGCAGAGCGGGATCGCGGGCATATTCTCCCGGTTCTTCAGTGGAGGGCCGAAGGTGTTGCCGCCTCCGAACTCGGCCAACGCGCAAGACCCGCAAAACCCCGACCCGCAAAAAAAGAAAAGCTTCTTCGGCAAAATCGCAGGCATCTTCAAAGACGACAAATCGTCCACGCCCCCGCCCAAGCCGCCAGACAACAGCCAGCCTGTACCTCACTGACTCACCGGACTGTCATCCTGAGCGGAATTTGTCGCGCGCGAAGCGCGTGACAAATGGAGTCGAAGGATCCCTATTGTGCTAGCAGCATCCGAGCGCACAGAGGCATCCTCACGAGGCTGTTACGAAACTCAATGTGGAGCACCAACGGAGGAACAAAACCCATCCCAGCCGCGAAGCGGCGGTATGTGAAAGCCCGGCACGGCAGTGCCGGGACGCCGGAAGCGGAACAAACCGAGCCCGCTCCAGCGGACGGCACGAGTTTCGTAACACCCTCGTCAGGAGGCCAGCCCCCGCCAGATACATGTGATGCACCTCGGGCCAAATACCCTATCAACCGTTGAAGGTCGGTGCTACATTTTACAGGTGTCCCAAATCGCCCATAACAGAAATAGAGAAGCTCCTTGAGCCAACTTCTTATCCAGCAATATCTCAATGACCTCGCCAAGCTAAGACAGGTGTCGGGCACGCATCGGGAATCTGTCGTTCGTGAAGCCTTCAAAGACTTGCTGAAGGGCTGGGCACGGGACCACGACCTCACCTTCGTTCCCGAATATCTTTTCGAGACGAAAACCAAAGAGCGCCGATTCGTCGACGGCGCACTGCTCCACACGCTACGTGTTCCTTTTGGCTACTGGGAAGCCAAGGACAGCAAAGACGATCTCGACGTTGAGATAGAGAAGAAATTCCGTGCCGGTTACCCGAAGACCAACATTATTTTCGACGACTCAATCCAGGCAGTCCTAATCCAGCACGGGGAAGAGGTGATGCGATGCAATGTCGAAGACACCGTCGCGCTCCAAAAGCTACTAAATCTGTTCTTCGGATACGAGCGTCCTGAGATTGAGGCCTTTCGTAAAGCGGTCGAGCAATTCAACACGGACCTGCCCACCGTTCTCGATGCTCTGCGGGCCATGATTTCCCGTGCCTACGAAGCGGAGCCCAAATTCAGAACCGCTGCCGGCGAATTCCTAAAACACGCGCAAGGGGCCATTAACCCTAGCTTGGTCGATGCCGACGTGAGAGAGATGCTCATCCAACATATTCTAACCGGCGAAGTATTCACAGCCGTTTTCCCAGGAACCTCGTATCACGAGGACAATAGCGTCGCGCGTGAAATGAGTAAGCTCGAGGCAACGTTTTTTACTGGCAATACGAAGTTTCAAACACTCAAAGGGCTTGAGCCGTACTACGCCGCGATCCGCAAGGCCGCATCCGAAATCGCCACCCACCAAGAGAAACAAACCTTTCTCAAGGCGATCTACGAGAACTTCTATAAAGTCTATAACCCGAAGGCCGCCGATCGCCTGGGCGTAGTCTACACACCCAACGAGATCGTTCGGTTCATGATCGAGAGCGCCGACTGGCTCTGTGAGCGGCATTTCCGCCGAAACCTTATTGACGATTTTGTGGACATACTAGATCCGGCGACCGGAACCGGGACTTTCATCTGCGAAATTATTGATCATTTCGCTGGGCAGCCAATCAAGCTCGCACAAAAATACCAGAATGGCCTTCATGCCAATGAGGTTGCGATTCTCCCCTACTACGTGGCAAACCTGAACATAGAGGCTACGTACGCTGCAGCCACGGACCATTACGAACAGTTTCCCGGGCTGTGCTTCGTTGACACGCTCGACAACACCTACGCTCTCCGCAAGCATCGCGGCCACATGGATAACCTCTTTGGCGCATTGACGGATGACAACGTGAAGCGCATCCGCACGCAGAACAGTCGCACGATCAGCGTGATCATCGGCAACCCGCCGTACAACGCTAATCAGCTCAACGAAAACGAGAACAATAAGAATCGCAAATACCCGGAGATCGACAAGCGGATCAAGGCCACCTACATCGCCGAGAGCACGGCACAGAAAACCAAGACCTACGACATGTATTCAAGGTTTTTCCGTTGGGCGAGCGACCGATTGGACGAAAACGGCATACTGGCCTTCATCTCCAACCGCAGCTTCATCAACAGCCGCACTTTCGATGGCTTTCGAGCGGTGGTTGCGCAGGAGTTCAACGAAATCCGCATCGTTGACCTCGGAGCAGATATCAGGGCAAACCCCAAGCTCTCAGGAACTACACACAGCGTTTTTGGAATCCAGACAGGCGTGGCGATCAGCTTCATGGTTAGGCGCGCCAAACAAAAAGGGTGCCGCATCTTTTACGCCCGGCGCCCTGAAATGGAAACTGCCGAGGAGAAGCTAGCCTTCCTGGGACACACAAACCTCAGGGACATTACGTTCGAAGAAGTAAAACCCGACGACAAGCACAACTGGATAAACCTGGCGACGACCGATTTCGATTCACTTCTGCCCTTGGCTACTAAAGCGGTAAAGGCAACGAAGAAAGCGTCCCACGAGAAGGCGATCTTCAAGCTCTTCTCCTTAGGCGTTGTGACCGCCCGCGACGAATGGGTATACGACGACGAGCCTGCGCACGTTCGCAAGAAAGTCCGCTGGCTGATCGACGCCTACAATGCAGATCTCTCCAAACTCACCGCAGTTCGCAAGGATCGCAACCTCGCAGACCTGCTCGACACCTCGATTAAGTGGACCCGCGCCGTGAAAAACGACCTGCGCCACGGAGTGAAATACACTTTTCACCGAACCAAGGTCATTCAGGCCGTGTATCGGCCGTTCGTTAAGTCGCACCTCTATTTTGACAAACAGCTCAACGAAATGCAGTACCAGCTGGGCTCCATATTCAAGAGAAAACCCAACCCGACGATTACCTTTCTTTGCGTGTTCTCCTCCAACCCACTGGCTGCACTGGCCGTGCAACAACCGTTCGACTACTGCCTCTTGAAGATGGGTAATGGCGGCACGCAGGCGGTCCCGCTCTGGTATTACGACAAACACGGCAATCGCAACGAGAACATCACGGACTGGGCGCTCGAACAGTTCAAAAGCAACTACGATCGGCGGGGCCATAAGGGGCGCCCAATCACCAAAGAAGCTATCTTCTACTACGTCTACGCCGTCCTGCATGATCCGGTGTATCGCGAAAAGTACGCCCTTAACCTCGCAAGAGAATTTCCACGCATACCGCTGCATCCCCATTTCTGGCACTGGTCAGATTGGGGAAAAACTCTCGTGAATATGCACATCGGATACGAGACGGTAACACCATTTCCGCTCAGACGCACCGATGTCCCCGACGAGAAGGCTCGCAAGAGGGGCAACGGACCAAGACCGATCCTGAGGGCCGACAAGCAAGAAGACCTCATTGTTATTGACACCGAAACCACACTCTCCGGCATACCCTCCGAAGCATGGGACTACAAGCTCGCCAACCGCAGTGCGCTCGAATGGGTGCTTGATCAGTACAAAGAAAAACCCCCGAAAGATCGCACCATCCGCGAGAAGTTCAACGCCTATCGCTTCGCTGATTATAAAGAGAGCGTCATTGACCTTCTGAAGAAAGTTACAGCGGTCAGCATCGAGACGATGAAGATTGTCCTTGCAATGAAGACCGCGGCCCGCGATTGAAAGCCAGAGCGTGACATCTGACCTTGGGAGCCGGCCCGCCCTAACCGAACTCGAAGGTGCCCCGTCCAAGCTTCGCTTGGGTGGGGATTTTGACGTTCCTGCGTCCGGCGCGCTCAACGGCAAGAACATCCCTCGCCCCCACTATTTCCACAACTCTCCTGTGACATCTGACCTTGTGCCGCCCGTCGAACTAGCGCGATCATGGTCGAGGCCGTGACGGTCGGGGGAACAAGAGAGTCGATGCCGCAAGCCAAATCGTCACGCCCCTAAGTGCTTTGTTTCAGATATTTTAGTATCTAAGTCCTTTAGACGTTCAGATTTACGGGGAATTTCTGGCGAACATCATGATTCCAATACACCCCAAGAGATAGGGGTATCTCATACGGTCGGGTCCGCGCTCGGGCAGAACGTCCCGCTGAGGGAAGGCCCGCCCAAACTTTATTTCGGTTGGGAATCCACAGCCACGATTCGCCCTGGCACGCGGCCTCAAATTTCTTCGCCGCCCAGCGAAAACTGTGGCAGAATGGCGTCGTGGGAAGTGGTTCCTCTGGGGGTGATGTATGTCCTATGGGAAAGCCTGCCTGGTTGTTCTTCTGATTTCTTCAACCGCCGCACTGGCGCAAGTTTCACATTCGGAGCAAGTGCAGATTTCACCGCCTCTGGTGCGGGCTATCGATCCTCCCGCCCCCGACGCAACCGCCGCCGATTTGGAATTGCAAGCCGACCGCTTGCGCGGCGACAAGCTCTATCTGGATGCCCTCGACTATTATCGCGCGGCGTTGAACAAGAAGGCGAACGACTCGCACTTGCTGAACAAAATCGGCATCACGGAACTCATGATGCAGCGCTACAAGGAAGCGCGAAAGTCGTTCGAGCGCTCCATCCGGTACGACCGCGAATTCGCCGATGCCTACAATAATCTGGGCGTAATTTATTACGAAGGCAGGCGATACGGAGCGGCCGTCAAGCAGTATGAAAAGGCGATTGCGATCGACAACAGTTCCGCGTCTTTCTTCAATAATCTGGGTGCGGCGTATTTCTCCAAACGCGACTTCGAGCCAGCCGTGGCCGCCTACCAGCGCGCGCTGGAACTTGATCCGGATGTGTTTAATTGCAACTCGCGAGGCGGCGTGCAGGCGCAACTGCCCAGTCCCGAGGATCGCGCCCGCTACGACTATACGGTCGCAAAGCTTTTCGCCAAGATGGGATTGTCCGATCAATCGCTCGAATACTTGAAGAAGGCAAGGGAAGACGGCTACAAGGATTTGAAGAACGTGTACAGAGACGTGGAGTTCGCGGAGCTGCGGAAAAATCCCCGCTTCACCGAACTGATGGCGTCCAGCACGCCTGTGATTTCGAACTAGAGAGCGCTGCGTGAAATATTACAAAGCTTTACAAAATTAGACGGAACTTCGCGGCGTTCTAGGGTTTAATCATTGCAAATACTCCTGAAAACAACAGGGTGAGTAAGGAGAAACGGTAGCCCATCGGATGCTGACCCGAGCACGCCCCAAGCAAGCGTCCGGTGGGTTTTTCATGCCTTTTAGCGGTTAGCTGCTAAGCCCTTTCGCTTACAGTCACGAAACGCCTGCGGCGGTTGCAGGTTGCTTGGGGGCGAATGTTTTACGAAACTCTGTATTCCGGCTACAATACCCCAATGCCGTCCCTTCCTACCTCCCTTGCTTGGGCCCACCCTCTGGTTTCAGAGTGGTTTGTGCAGCGCTTCGGCACGCCTACCGAGCCGCAGGAGCAGGGTTGGCCGCACATTCTGGCGGGGCGCACGACGCTGATTTCCGCGCCCACCGGCTCGGGCAAGACGCTGGCTGCGTTTCTTGCCTGCATTGACCGGCTGGTGCGCAAAGCGCTCGCGGGCGATCTTACGGATCGTACAGAAGTTCTCTACGTCTCTCCGCTGAAGGCGCTGGGCAACGATATCCAGAAAAACCTGGAAGTGCCGCTGAGGGAAATCCTGGCGATGGCCGGCGAGCGCGGGCTGCTGATGCCTGAGATACGCACGGCAGTCCGCACCGGCGACACGCTGATGCACGAGCGGCGCGCCATGCTGAAGCGGCCGCCGCACATTTTGGTGACCACACCGGAGTCGCTCTACATCTTGCTTACGGCCGATAAGAGCCGGGCGATCCTGCGCGATGTCGAGACGGTGATCGTGGACGAAATCCACGCCGTGGCTGATGACAAGCGTGGTGCTCATTTGACGCTGTCGCTGGAACGGCTGGAGGCGCTGGCTTACAAACCGCCGGTGCGGATCGGGCTTTCCGCCACACAGAAGCCGATTGAGGAAGTGGCCCATTTTCTGACTGGTAGCTCCGATTCCCCATCGCGGCCTGCTGCTGTCATCGTCAATATCGGGCACAAGCGCAAGCTCGATCTCGCGGTCGAAGTTCCGCCCGTGCCGCTGGGGCCGGTGGCCTCGAACGAAATGTGGGACGAAGTCTACAACCGGCTGGTGGCCCTAGTCGAGCGGCACCGCTCGACACTGGTGTTTGTGAATACGCGGCGCATGGCCGAGCGCATTGCACACAATCTTGGCGAGCGCATCGGGGAAGAGAATGTGGCGGCGCACCACGGCAGTTTGTCCCGCAAGCTGCGCCTGGCGGCGGAGAAGAAGTTGAAAGAAGGCCAGGTGCGGGTGCTGGTGGCGACCGCATCGCTCGAACTGGGAATCGACGTGGGCACGGTGGATCTGGTCGTGCAGATCAATTCGCCGCGCGCAATTGCGGTGACATTGCAGCGCGTGGGGCGGTCCGGACACTGGCGCGGCGCAGTTCCCAAGGGACGGTTGTTTGCGACGACTCGCGACGATTTGCTGGAGTGCGCGGCTTTGGTGCGCGCTATCCGGCAGGGCGATCTGGACCGGCTGATGATTCCGGAATCGCCGCTGGATATCCTGGCACAGCAGATCGTGGCGGCGTGTTCGGCTGAGGAGTGGAGCGAGGAAGAGATGTTTGCGCTGGTACGGCGCGCGTACCCGTATCGCAATTTAGCGCGTGCCACCTTCGACGCGATTTTGGAAATGCTGGCGGAGGGCATCGCCGCGCGGCGCGGGCGTTACGGCGCGTATCTGCACCGGGATCGAGTGAATGGCAAGCTGCGGGCGCGGCGCGGGGCGCGGCTGGCGGCGATCACCAGTGGCGGGGCGATCCCGGATAACTCGCTCTACGCAGTAGTCGCGGAACCTGATGGCGTTGTCGTGGGAACGGTGGATGAAGACTTTGCCGTGGAAAGCAACCGCGGCGACATCATGCTGCTGGGCAACACGTCGTGGATGATTCGCCGCATCGAAACCAACGCCGGCCGTGTTCTAGTTCAGGATGCGCACGGCGCGCCCCCTAGCGTTCCGTTCTGGCGAGGTGAGGCTCCGGCACGGACCGAGGAACTTTCGGAGCACATTGGAACGCTGCGGGAGAAGATCAGCGAGATGCTGCCGCACACTTCGCCGGTGGGATTTTCGGCTACGCAGCCGGAGGTTGCGCAAGCAGTTGGCTGGCTCAAAGAAGAATGCGGCCTTGACGATTCCGGCGCGGAACAGGCGATTGAATACATCCTGCAAGGCCGGGCAGTACTGGGAGCAGTACCGACGCAGACGACCGTGATTGCGGAGCGCTTCTTCGATGAAGGCGGCGGCATGCAGTTGGTGATCCACGCGCCTTTCGGCGGACGCATTAACAAAGCCTGGGGACTCGCTCTGCGCAAGCGCTTCTGCGTTGGCTTCAACTTCGAGTTGCAGGCGGCCGCAACCGACAACGGTCTGAACATCGCGCTGGCCGAGCAGCACAGCTTCCCGCTGGCGGACGTCTTCAACTTTCTGCAGGCGGCGACGGTGCAGCCGATTCTGGAACAGGCCGCGCTCGATTCGCCGATCTTCGCCACACGCTGGCGCTGGGATGCGAACCGGGCTCTGGCTCTGTTGCGCTTTCAGAACGGAAAGAAGGTTCCACCGCAGATTCAGCGGATGCGCTCCGACGATCTGCTGGCTTCCGTGTTTCCGGATGCGGCTGCGTGTTTCGAGAACGTTCAAGGTGACCGGCAGATTCCGGACCATCCGCTGGTGGGCGAAGTGATGAAAGATGTGCTCACCGAGGCAATGGATATCGACGGGCTGAAGTTTGTGCTGAGCGGCCTGGCGGACGGAAGGATTCGTTGTCTCGCAGTCAACACGCCGGTGCCATCGCAGTTCTCGCACGAAATTCTGAATGCGAATCCGTATGCCTTTCTCGACGACGCGCCGCTTGAGGAGCGGCGGGCGCGCGCCGTGCAGATGCGGCGGATGCTGCCGGAATCGGTGCTCGAAGAAGTGGGAGGGCTCGATCCAGCGGCGATTGCCCAGGTGCGGGAAGAGGCTTGGCCGGATGTGCGCGACGCGGATGAATTGCACGATGTGCTGCACACGCTGGTGGCGCTGCCGGAAGCCGGCCCCAATTTCCGTGAGTGGAGGTTCCATTTCGAGCGACTGGTTGGCGAGGGGCGGGCTGCATCGGCAGAGTGCCGCGGTAAGAATTATTGGGTAGCGGCAGAACGTGCCAAGGCTTTCCTGGTACTGTTTCCTGAGGCGCGATTTGCGCAGGTGTTGGCCGAGGTTGAACCGACAGCTCCTACTCGCGACGACGCGCTTCTTACGCTCGTCAGGGGATGGATGGCGCATCTGGGTCCGACCACGGCGCCGCGGATGGAGGAGACTTTGGGGATTCCCGCGGCCGAGATCTCGAACGCTTTGCTTCGCATGGAAGCCAGCGGGACCATCCTGCGGGGAAATTTCAGTGGTGAGGCTGCGCGGGCGAGTCGCCCGCGCCCACACGATCTGCCCTTACCACATGAGCCAAGCACACGACTCGAGACCGAATGGTGCGAGCGGCGGTTGCTGGCGCGCATTCATCGGCTGACGGTTGCAACCCTGCGCAAGCAGATCGAGCCAGTTACTGCGGCGCAGTTCATGCAATGGCTGCTGCGCTGGCAACACGTGGCTGCCGGGACGCAGGTTGCGGGTGAGCGGGGCACGCTCGAAGTGCTGCGGCAACTGCAAGGGTTCGAGATTCCGGCGAATGCCTGGGAGCGGCAGGTGCTGGCCCGCCGCATTGTCGACTATGACCCGAAATGGCTGGATCAGCTTTGCCTTACTGGGGCGGTCGGTTGGGGAAGGTTGTCGCCGCATCCGGCGACGCTGGACTATGCAAGCGCAAATCGCGGAACGGGAGCTGAAGCTGGTTCCGCGCCGCGCCAGCGGCGGGTGATTCCAACCAGCGTTGCGCCCATCACGTTCTTCATCCGGGAAGACGCCGATTGGATGACGCCGCGTCATCCCGGTGCGGAACAGGAAAGCAACAATGGCAACAGTGGTCTCAGCCACGGAGCGCAAGGCGTACTCGATTTCCTGCGCCAGCGCGGCGCTTCGTTCTTTGCGGATATCGTTCGTGGCACGGAAAAGCTAAAAGCGGAGATCGAGACTGCGCTTTGGGAACTGGTGGCTGCCGGCCTGGTCACGGCCGATGGCTTCGACAATCTGCGATCGCTGATCGATCCCAAGCGGCGGGCGGGGCAGGGCAGTGGGCGCACGACGCGTCCGCGGCACAACGCGGGACGGTGGGCTCTGCTGCACGCGGATGAAGCTGTCGAGCGGCCGCGCGCGGTGGAAGCGGCCTGCTGGATGCTGCTGCGGCGTTATGGCATCGTGATCCGCGACGTGCTGGCGCGGGAGGCGAACCTGCCCCCGTGGCGCGAACTGTTGATGGCCTTCCGCCGCCTGGAGGACCGGGGCGAGATTCGCGGCGGCCGTTTTGTGGATGGATTTCTGGGCGAGCAGTTTGCCCTGCCGGTCGCGGTGGAATCTGCGCGAGCGATGCGCAAGCTCGACTCCGCGCAGGGAGCGATCACGCTGTCGGCGGCCGATCCGCTGAACCTGGTGGGAATTCTGGTTCCGGGCGAACGAGTGCCGGCGATCTCCGGCAACAGCGTTACCTTCCGAGATGGGGCCGCGATCGCTGTGCCTTCGGTCGCGGCGTCCGGGGGAAATGAAGCTGTGGCCAGCTAGGATTCTGGTCACTACTTCATCGCAGACCCGTCGGATTTGCATTCAGCCAACTCGCAACTGAGGGGAAATGGAACCCCTACTTCTATTTGATCTGGAAATTCGCCGGATCAAGGGGAATGTTGGTGAGCACCTTGTCCGCGGTCATATCCCAATCATAGGCGCGGCTCGCGCCATTCTGCGGTTCCTGCGTGTAGCGAAGATCGTAATGCCGGGGAAGCGTGATTCCGTTGTCGGCCTGGAAATCACTGAAGCGCTCCTCGATGGTATACCGGGTCTGCCCCTGATCCGCAGCGATCAGTCCCGGGGGGCGTTGGCCCCTGGCCGCGGCGCATTGCGGCCGCTGCCGGGCGTCCACACCAGCGCATAGACCGTCATCACATGACGATAAGTTTCGGGGTCGAAATACAGCTTGATGTTCATGTCGGAGTTGCCCTTCGAGTGATACTCGATGGCTTGTAAATCGCGGCCGTCGATCTTCTTGAGGCCAAGGTATCCGAGCTTAGCCCCGCTGCGCTCAAGGTTCTCGAGGGCCCAGGCCGTGGAAAGTGCCCCGCACAACAAGCCTTCTTTGATGAGGTAATCCTGGGTGCGAACGAAATCTCCGAATGAACTTGGCCGGTGGGAGGAAGTGAAAACGGCGAAGTTAGTTTTGTCGCCGTCGAAGACAAATCGTTCCCCCCTCCATGCGGCGCTGCCGAACTTCATCACGAAGTTCGATTCGCGCTGTTCGGATACGTCCCCCCAGATGCCCGTGGCATCTCCCGTGGCACCCTCGTCGCTCGACGCCGGCCCTCGCGCCAGGATCTTGAACTGCAGCGTGCCTTGTATGCCGCGCGACTTCACAGCCGCCCGCGCCTCCGCAGTGCCGATGGAATCGAGGTTCTTGGCCACGACATCTTCCGGCTTGGTGTCGGCAGCGGCGGCGGCTCCCAAAAGGGAAGTGAGCAACATGCAAACTACAGCTAGGCATCGCATCGCGAGTTTCCTTCTGTTGGTAAGGATTCTAACCCGGACTGGGGGCTGGGCGCATCTACTGGCTCGCATTCGCCGTGGCGGATGGTCTTGCTGGGAAAATGGGGGTGCGCGGCAAGCACGTCAGGATTGTGAGCGCGTGCCCGGCATATCCGGCAATTGCGTTACCTTCCGCGATGGGGCGGCGGCAGTAGCGAGTCGCGAGTACCGAGTACCGGGCGGAAACCGCATGGATGTTCCGAAAATAAAGTTGGGGCTTGGTTGCGGGGCGGGTTGGATGGCTCGCTCTTGGGCTGAAGATGCACCCGGGATTCTCGATGGCCGCCCCTTTTTGCAAATTATTTAGAATCATGGGCTTGGCGGTTTTTTCGTGGCAAATACCGGTTTCTAAAGAAGTTATGTGCTTAATTCTTTTGAATCATCTACTTACGCGCCGCGTTTTCGGCTGCATGGGTTTGGGGTCGCCCTCGCTTTGCTCCTTGTGCTGGGACAATGATGGACGAATCGGAATTGAAGCGCAAGGTTGGATGTCACAGGGTGGATGTGGAAAAGTGGGAGGGCCCACGATGCCTTCATGAGGGTAATTTAAATGGGGTACGTCCCGTCTGTCCCCACATTGTGTGCTCAGTGTCGCAACCAGCTCTCAGAGCTTGAACGTAGACGGTTCCGCATTCTTGATGAAGTCTTCCATGACCTTAAAAAGCGTTCGCCCACATTCTGAAGCCGCTTTGGCGTCGCATAGGACTGATCGTATCGAGCCTCCATCAAGCGATAGATGGCACTCTTTTTCGCTGTAACACTTTGCCCATCCGTAGCTGCTTGCAACACCGATAACATCGTTGTGCTCTGCGCAGGCCAGGTAGATCGTCATCACGATTCCCCGGCGCCCTTCATCGTCCAGACTGGGAACCTGATGGTATTTCTGTGAGGCGTGGATTGCTTCCGTGAATGAGGAAACAACTGCAGAAGGAACCTTCCCGTCACAGTCCGCATGGATATACACGGATTGGGGGCTTTCCGCCGCGCTCGCAGCCACGGGGACAAGCGTAAACAGCAACATCAGGACTAGGCGATACATTTGTGTCTTGCCTCTGAGCATCAGCTATTCTGCTTGCCGGTTGGCTGAGGCCGCTGCGGAAAATTCGTGAAAGTTAATCTCCACGCGCTTCTCTCCTTGCCCCGTGATGCATTCTTCGTAAATCCACACCCCAGGGAAAGTCTGCGCTATGCGGTCTAGGGACTGTGAAACGGTCATGTCCGTCAGTGTGGCATTCAGATGCCGGCCACTTGCTGGTGGAACAAGACCACCCGAAGTGGTAACGAACTCAGTGCGATGACCCTGCATGTAAGTCTTGAGTTCCGGCGAAGCTAAAAGTTTGGAGGTAGCTTCCCTCGGGTCATTCTCTTCCTGAAACTTCACATCGTGGATCGTCACACCCAGGAGTTCAGGCTGAACGTCACCACCAACAACCCTGATCATGCCAGACGAGTCTTCCTTCACCGTGAGCGTGGGATCGTTCACAAACGCTTGGCGAAAGGCCTCGACTGAAGGCGCATTGTGAGCTGGTGGAGTGACCCTGAAGGAGTCGGTTATGCCGCCGGAGTCGGTGCAGTGCCCTCGGTAGACGAGAGACCCTGACTGATGGTTCTCCTCCAGCACTCGTAGCACGGTCGCAACAAACTGCGAAGAGGGCATTTGTTCCTGCGCTGTACTGCCGGTGACGCTGTTTTGCGGCGGGCTGACCTTCGTACAGCCTAGCGCAACGCCAATGATCAAAAGCAAACACACTGTCTGAATCATCGAATCCTCTCCCTACAGTCACCAGCTCACGGAACGATGACAACCGTTTGGACCGTCACATTGCCATTGGTAACTCTGACGTACTGGTTTACTTTCGTGCTCATCTCGTAAGTGTTTCCACCCTTCATGGCCGTGAATGTTTGCTCTGTCTTGAGGAAGGAATTCTGAGTCGGTGGCGCTAGCGGTCCAATCTGGTCGCGGACCTGGCCCGTGGGATATTTCACAAAATTTGGATTTGCCTGGATGTCAACGTTTTCTGCGGCAACGACTTTTACGTGTTCTTGAACCGAGACGTCCTTGACCGCTCTGCCTGTCGGATCGACTACCTGATATGTGAAGATCTTTGCGCCGTTGTTGCCAACGGGCGTTGACCCCTCTGGCTTGAGGTTGGTGGGTTCGCCTTTGTGTTCTTCACCAGGCTTTTGTTGAGTTTGGGTCTGGCTCTGATTTTGCGCCAACTACTGCATCCACCACGTTTCCAGAGCAACACTCCCGCTATCCCCAACGCAGTTCTCGGCTTAACCCGCTCTCAGCCCTAATGCACGCCTGGATTTTTTCTCTCGAACCCCTGACGCGAGTTTTTTCCTTTAGCTGTGCCTCGGCCCAGACACGATTTTTGTTTTCAAAGAGCAACGAGCCACAACCAACAGCCACGGCCCGAGCACTCACACTGAGCACCGGCATTGATTCTAAGTCAGCGCGAGACCGCTTGCAGCTACTCTTTTTGTTCGGGTTCTTCCTGGGGTCAGCGAGTGAGGGAACGCAGCTAACAGCGCGGTTTTCGAGGCGCCCTCGAAAAACCTGTCAAGAGGATTGTTCAGGTCTCCGCGTAAATTTTCGCGTACGGCAGGATATACGAGATTTGTATATGGTCAGCCTTCCTCCTCGGTGGCTTCGGCGTCGAGCGCGGCGAAGAGTTCCTCCTGGGCTTGGTCCGTGGTCTCCACTGTGGACTGCGTGTGTTCGTGGTCGAGCTTCGCTGCTGGATGCGTGGCTGTGTGCACCTGCTTCAACATGCGGATCGAGACGTGCGTGTAAATCTCCGTCGTGGACAGTTCCGCGTGGCCGAGCATCTGCTGGATGAAACGCACGTCGGCCCCGCCTTCGAGCATCACCGTCGCCATCGTGTGGCGAAACAGATGACAGGCTCCGGTTTTGCTGAGGCTCGCTTTCTGCACATAGGAACCAACTGTTAGCGTGAGATGATCAGCGCTGATCTCTTCGCCCGCGCCCGACAGGAAGAGCGTGCCTAAGTCTGGCTCGGTTACAAGCTGCGGTCGCGCCTCGCGGATATATTTTTGCACCCACGCGATCGCGCGCTCGCCGATGGGCACGAAGCGATCTTTCTTGCCCTTGCCCTGGCGGACGAGCAGCGTGCCGCGCTCCCGGTCGAGATCGTAGAGCTTCAGGTGGATCACTTCCGCGCGGCGGATGCCACACGAGTACAGCACTTCTAAAATCGCACGGTCGCGCAAGCCAAGAGGATCGGAGATATTCGGTTGCTGCAACACTTGCTCCACCTCAGAGATGGTGAGCACATGCTTGGGCAGGCGGCGACCCAGGCGCGGCAGTTCGATCTCCGATGCCGGGTTGTGCAGGATGAGATTCTGCCGCGTGAGCCAGCGAAACCAACAGCGCAGCGCCACCAGGCGCACATGCTGGCTGCGGAAACTCATCGGCTCGCCGTCGCGCTTGCGGTAGTGAAACATGTGACGCTGGAAACGTTCGAGCACGGGCCGCGTGATCTCGGTTGGTTCCGTCAGCCCGCGCTCGGCGCACCACGCTAAGAAGAACTTGATATGCGACTCGCGATTGCGGATCGTGTGCTCGGAGAAGTCGCGCACCTTGAGCGCGGTTACGTACTCCGTCAACCGCGCCGCGAGCGGCGTTCCGGGTGCGGCTTCGGGTTTGCGTTTCTTTGCCGTCGCCGTCCGTGCCATCACTCGTTCCTCGCTGCGTGGCTCGCGGCAGAGTGCCCGTTCGGTTTCCCTACGATGAGTTGACCTACGACGGGATTTTCTCTCTGGCTCTCTATACTGCGGTTTTCGAGATTTCGCCTAAAATTGCCGTTCCCTCGCGTCGTTGCTGGCGATTCCTCACCCCGCGCACCCCCCGCAATCCCCCCGCTACCGGGCCGCGCACCCCCCGCGTAGTCGCCATTTACCCCCGCGCAGTTTTTATCGTAGCTATAGAACTGACTCAACCCGGCGAGCACCGGACGGCCTTCGGCATCCATCTCGAAGTTCACTTGATAGACGAACGTTTGCCCTGGCCCGCCGTGGCGCACGATCAGGTATTCCAGTTCTTCCAGCCGTCGCAGATGCACCCGGAGCTGTGTGTCACCCCAGCGCGTGTACTGCCGCACCGTGGCCCGCGTGAAACGATAGTCCAGCCGCTCGATCTCGAGCCGCGCGCATTCTTCGCTCACCATCTTGTCGATCAGCACGAGCAAGCGCCGCGTCTGCGCCTGCACTTCGTCAAACGATGGCGACAGCACTTCGGTGACGAGCTGCAACGCCAGCTTCACATCGTCCAGCGTGGCCTCGATGTATTCCCGCGTTTTGCCCTTGCGCGTGCTGGTCTTGATCTCCCGCTGATGCTGATGAAGCAGAGCAATCGCCTGCACCAGCGTCAGGAACTTCTGGTGATCGCGCCGCATGCGGATCATGGCATCGGGAAACGTCTGCTCGCGCACGTGTTCATTGACTACGCGCAGCGGCCGCAACAGGCGTTGTGCGTTGCGGTGCAGATTGACGATTGCCTCCCGCTCCTCCTGTGCCCACATGCCTTCGAGCGTTTGTGCCTCGCGCTGCTTCTGATGAATCGCCCGCGTCTGCTCCCTCTCCTCGTTCACCGTGAGCACGATGCAGCGATTCAGCAACTCCTCGTCCACGTCCGGCGCCGTGGTGGTCAGGAAGATCATCACCGGGCCTTCGACCTGGTAATCGTGCGTCACCAGTTTGCCGCTCGCCGGGTCTTTGCCCGTCGAGGCGATCTTGATCCGGCCCTCCGACTGCAACAGCTTCAGCGGATAGGCGGCGCGTTCCGCGCCTTGTTGCTCCGCGATGGCAAGGATTTTGTGCTGGAGATTTTTTCCGCCCATGTAGAACAACGATTGCCCGGTCATCGCCGTGTAGCTCTCCCGCTGATCTTCCGGCACGAAGTCCAGCACCGCTTCCATCAACGAACTCTTGCCCGCGGAGGAGGACGATTGCATCACGATGGCCAACGGTTTCTTCAACAGCCGGGACACGGTCCCGAGATACGCGACTTTCTTGTTGGTCTCCTCGCCCACCACCCCGCACTGCGCGAAGCCCTCCAGGATGCGGTCAAGCAGGCGCGGATCGCGCAACAGGCGCAGGGCCTCGGCGCGTTCTTCCTCCGACATGCCAGTCTCTTTTTCTTCCGGTTGCAGTGTTTTCTTGATTTGCTCGTCGCGCAGCGCCTCCAACTGCAAGAACACATGGCCCAGGTCGTGACGGATCACGTCTTCCTTCACGCCCAGTTCTTCGCTCGCCTGCTTCATGAACACCGTGCGCTGTCGCGCCGCGCACAGATCGAACGTGTCCACGTGGAACGTGGTCTCACCGCGTCCATTCTTCCGCGACACCAGCAGATTGACCCGTAGCGCCTGGTCGCTCAGGTTCTTTTCCAAGGGGCGCGCACGATAGCGCCGGTCGCCCTGGTGGATGATGACTTCCTCGCCGTGGATCTCGACCGGCGCATCGATCAGCGGCCTGGTCTCGGACGCTGCCGGCGTCGGTGGATAGGGCGCAGCTTCTTCCTCGCTGCCGGCGTCCGGCTCTACAGCTAAAGGAAAAACTTTCTCCAGCTCCACGGCAGGCGGCACGAGTGGCAGTGCGAGTGCATTTTCTTCTTTCGCTGTGAAGTTGATTTTTTCTTCGGTGATTTCTTCCGATTGTTCTTCGATGACTGGTGTGGCGGGCGGCTCGGCGATTGGTTGATGCTGCTCCTCGATCTGCGGCTCTGGCTCTGGTGGTGGCAGCGGCTCGATCTCTACTGGCTCGATCACGGCCACTATGGAACGCTCACCTTTGCCCAGCCACACGGCACGATTCAGCATGATCCCTAAACTTTTCGCGGCAGGTTGCACCTTGAGCGCGTATTCGTTTGCGTCCATGCCTTTCGGAAACTGCACCCGGTAACACTCGATGCCCATTGCCATCAGTTCTTGCGCGTGTCTCATGGCCGCGTTCTCTCCGGCTTCGTCGCGGTCATACGCAAGATAGATTCTCTCCGTGCCGTACTTCTGAAACGCGGCTTTGATCTCGTCGGTAAAATTGTTCACCCCGTAGATCGTGGTCACGTGGCGAAAGCCCGCGCACCAGAAGGTCAGCGCGTCGATCAGCGACTCGCACAGGATGATCTCTTTCGAGACCGCAAGCGCCTGCTCGTTCCACACGCCGCGCATCGGTCCCGGCAGGTACAGGTGATAATCCGTTCCCGCGCGCAGGTTGTCGTTGATCTTGCGCCCGTACATCTCGACCACCTGGCCCTGCTGGTTGAAGATCGGAATCACCACGCAGCCAACGAAGTGCTCATGTCCGCTGTCGCGGTAAATGCCGAGCTTCTGCAACTGTCCGCGCTGCTCTGCACCCGCGACGCGGTTTTTGTCCGGCAGGCGGTAACCCAGCGTGCGGTTGGCGAAGCCCAGCCGGAACCGCTCCACCATCTCCGCCGACTGCAGGCCGCGCTTGAGGAGATACTGCTGCGCCTCGGGCGACTGCTTCAGTGTCTCGTGGTAGTAGCTCACCACGATTTCGAGCAGCTTCTTGTCGTCCGCCGTGTGCTCGATCAGCGGCGGCAGCTTCGGCACGGTGGAGATTTTTGGCGGCGGATCGGCGCTGGCGGCGGAAGACGGAAGATAGTCGCGTTTCAGCAACTCCAGCGCGTGCTTGAAACTGACACCCTCGGCGCATTTCACCCACTCGATCACGTCGCCTTTGCGCTCACAGCCGAAACAATGCCACTCGTTCTTCACCGGATCGATACTGAGGCTGGGATTGGTGTCCTTGTGGAAAGGGCACAGTCCCATGAGGCTCCGGCCCACACGCCGCAGTTTGATGCCGCGCGCCTCCGCTAACCGCTGGATCGAGACTTCCCGCTTGATCCGCTCCTTCACCTCGGGGGGAACGTAGGCCATCCGGCTTGCCTCCTTCACCTCGTTTTCATGGTTTTTGGAAAAACCTTGTCAAGAGGAAAGTGATATTTTTTCTGCGTGACAAAAATACTAAACAGGTTAGTATTGTGTCAATGAGTTTCGACGATACGCATACACTGCGGCTCATGGGAAAGAGAGCAGGCAAGAAACCGCCATTGGATTTCGGCGGAGAAACCCTCGGCCAGCGCCTGGCTCGCCTTCGCAAGCAACGCGGGTTTACACAAGTGGAACTGGCGGAGAAGACCGGGATCACTCAGGTCCTGATTTCCGCCTACGAGACGGACCGGGCCTATTTCTCGGTCGAGATGGCCGTGCGCTTTGCTTTGACCCTGGGGATCAGTTTGGATGAGTTGCTACATCCGAAGGCCAAGAAACTCTCCGGTAAGAAACCTAGCCGTCGCGTGCTGCGCCGTCTGGAACAGATCGAACGCCTGCCGCGTCGGAAGCAGACGGCCTTGCTGACCACGATTGATGCTTTCCTGCAGTCCTCTGAGACTGCTACGGCGTCGTGATCGGGACACACCCCGCCCATTTTTCAATCACATTTTTTCCTAGCTGGAAGCAACACAGGAGCGGAGAGGGAGCTGGGTCAAGGGCGCGCGGTTTTTGCGCGTTCATCGGAGCGCAGCGCAGACCCTTGACTCGGCTCCCGCGCTCCGTACACTCCCAGCGGAAAAAATGGGAGATCACCTCTTGCCGCCGCTGGGTTTTTCTCGCTGCGGTTTCTCGCTCGCCGGCTGCTGCAACTTGGCGGCGAGCTGGTGCTTGGCTTCGCTGATTTGATCCAGCATTTGGTTGAACTTCTCCGGCGTCACTTTCTCACCTGCCGCCACAGGCCCCAACACGTTCACCAGCAGCAAGCGCACTCCGATGATCTCGGCCAGGGCCGGATCGTGGGCCGCTGCATTGCTGGCCGACCCTCCCCGCAGGATCGCCTCGCGGCACCACTCCCCGAGCGTCCGACCGTCGGCTTGCGCCGCCGTTTCCAGTTGCGCGTACTCTTCTTCGCTGACCTTGAAACCGATGGATTTCGTGCGCAGCGGCGGCTTCACCATGTCCCGGCTTCCTCTCTCGCCATATCAGCCGAGACTAGCAGCCGCGCTTAAGAATCAACAAGTTCGCCTGCGCTAACTTCAGGTTGCTCTACAGCACCCTTGATCGGCAGGTTTTTTCCTTAGCTGCCCTCGTTTCAACAGGTTCGCCCACGGTAACCGCAGGTTACCGTGCAGCACCCTTTCAGGGGTGGAGTGTCACCTTACTCCCGACGCCGTAGGCGGCGCGCTTTTGATCTACCCCGATAGCGCCCGGTAACCCGCGAAACCAAACGCCCCGGAAGCACCACGTCACCCCCGGCAGCAGGACCGGGAACGAGCAGCAGCGGATCGGCGGCTAAAGGAAAAAACTCCCACCCCTAACCTCACCCGCTCCCGGATCGCACGTCCTTGCCGCCTAGAAACGCGGAAGACAACTACTCCACAGCGCGGGCAGGATGGTTGGAGTTTGGCTTCACCATCAAACGCTCGTAGTGGTAGGTCCACGAGAGAAAGTTGAGCTATCCACCCGGCTGCTGCCCTATCGGAAAAAGGCGCGGCGTGACTGTGTTGTCCGGCCAGTACACCATGACTACCGCTCCATTTTGGCTCAGGACGCATCGGGGACCAAGAGGGTCGACAATCGGCCCGAACGGCTGGGAGCGGAATATTTCCGATCCTGTACTCTTGTCCCACACAGCGTATTGCTGTTTCTTGACCTCGCGTCGCCCCTCCAGCCCACTGCACAGCCGGCATTCATGATACGTCGGAATGTAGCCGAGGATCGTTTTCCCGTCGGCCGAGGAGCTGATCGGCCAGTCTACGCCGAGATGCGCGTCGGAAAGCTGTTTCTCTTCCTTCCCTGAGTTGACATCCCATAGCCGAAGAACCTGTTTGGAAGACGAGCGTGCGGGCTGCTCCTGCACTGTAACTACTTCCGATTCTCCCGAAAAGACGAGACCACGCGGAGCATCTCCGGTTGAAAAGTCGGAAAGCAGCTTCAATCGCTGTGTTTCTCGTATCTCCACATTGGAACCATTGGGAGTTTTCCGATCAGCGTTTTCGAGCAAAATGGCAAGCTTCGATCCGCTCGGAGAGAGATCGATTGCAGTAAATTCTCTTCCTGTCGAGGAATCCTGACTCAGTTCGGCAATCTGTTCGCCGGTTGTAAGATCGAAAAGCCTGACGAGGCCCCATCCAAACCGGCCACCATAAGCGCTTATCGCAAAGACGCTGCCTCTCACGGAGCACGTCATCCTTACGCCAAGAACAGCACCTCGGGTATCGTGCCCGCGCGGATTTCCCAAGCTGATTCTGGATTCAACTCGATATGAGCTGGCATTCAAAACGTACAGGGTGCCGATCAGATCATACGCAACCAAATATCTGCCATTGTCGCAGTAGCTCATGAATCCATCCGGTGTCGACACAGGGGCATCCTTGAAGAGCGCCGCGCTCGGGATCTCAATCCTAGCGATAACTTTTGAGGAGGACGGCTCTATCACTTCTAAGGATTCGGTACTGTCCCAACTCCCATCTTTCCTTTGTACAGAATGCCCTAAATTGGCTGCAACGTAGCGCCCATCAGGAGACACCGCAGCAATCACCATAGGTGCGTCCAATCGGAGCGTGGTCAATTGCTGTTGCGCGTGGACGCTGTATGTTCCGCACCCGAAAGTGCCGGCCAAGCCGAGGCAAATCAACCCCAACGCTCTTCTGAACGAGACTGGCTTCCGTTTCATTCCTAGTGTCCTCAATCAAGACCGTCGGAGTGGCGGAAGAATGTCATGCCGACACCGACATCCCAAACAAAATGACCGATCATGGGTCCCAGACCGTTGTTGGGGTTGAACCGATCGATGTGAGAAGTCACGGTTAGAAGACCAGTGGTCGGGTCCACGCGTGCCTTCTCCGCATGGAGGCCGCCGTCAAGCCGGACGCCCGGACCATATCCATTCTGGGAAATGTCGCCTGGAACCACGCCTTTTCTACTGGCTTCCGCCAAGAATTTTGCTTGATCCTCCGGCGTTTTGAACGTCAGGGCATCCGTCTCATTCTTGTGACCACCTTTGTTGAACGACGGGTCCGTCGTTGGGGTTACGGTCGCGACGCCAGGCACGTCTTTTTGCAGCGCATTTACTATGGGATCGCTGGGTTTGCTAGTAGTGGACGTTGTTTGGGTTTGAGTCGCGCTCTGATTTTGCGCCAACTACGGTGTCCACCACGATTCCAGAACAAGACTCCCGCTATCCCTAACGCAGTTCTCGGCTTAACCTCGTCTCCGCCCCGATGCAATGCGCTCCTAAAAAGTCGGAACCCCTGACGCGAGTTTCGACTTAGCCGCGCACGTCACCAGCGGCATCCCGGTTGTCAAAGAGCCACACCACAGGCACCCATCAGAGTACCCGGCATGATTCTAAGTCAGCGGGAGACAGGATGCAGCTACTCTTTTTGTTCGGTGGGTTCGTCGCTTTCTTCTTCGGCTTCGGCGTCCAGCGCGGCGAACAGCTCCTCTTTCGCCTCGTCGTCTGCGGCGTCTGTTGCGATCTGCGCGAGTTCTTTGTCGAGTGTCGCGCCGGGATGGGTGGCTGTGTGTACCTGCTTTAACGCGCGGATCGAGACGTGCGTGTAAATTTCCGTCGTGGACAGTTCCGCGTGTCCGAGCATCTGCTGGATGTAACGGATGTCGGCTCCGCCTTCAAGCATCAGCGTCGCCATCGTGTGGCGGAAGAGATGACAGGCTCCGCTCTTTCCGGTGTTTGCCTTCTGCACATAATCGTGAACGGTGAGCGTGAGATGGTCGGGGCTGATCTCTTCGCCTGCTCCTGACAGGAAGAGCGTGCCTAACTCCGGCTCGGTAGCGAGTTGCGGGCGCGCTTCGCGGATGTATTTCAGCACCCATGCGATCGCGCGCTCGCCGATGGGCACGAAGCGGTCTTTCTTACCCTTGCCCTGGCGGATCACCAGCGTGCCGCGCTCGGCGTCGAGATCGTAGAGTTTCAAGCGGATCACTTCCGCGCGCCGGATGCCGCACGAGTACAGCACTTCTAAAATCGCGCGGTCGCGCAAGCCGAGAGGATTGGAGATTTCGGGCAGTTGCAGAACTTGCTCGACTTCCGAGATGGTGAGTACGTGCTTGGGCAGACGGCGGCCCATGCGCGGCAGTTCGAGTTCCGATGCTGGATTGTGCAGGATGAGATTTTGCCGCGTGAGCCAGCGGAACCAACAGCGCAGCGCCACCAGGCGCACGTGCTGACTGCGAAAGGTCATCGGCTCGCCGTCGCGCTTGCGGTAGTGAAACAGGTGCCGCTGATAGCGTTCGAGCACGGGCCGCGTCACCTCGGTTGGCTCCATCAGCCCGCGCTCGGCGCACCACGCTAAAAAGAACTGGATATGCGAGTAGCGGTTGCGGATGGTGTGCTCGGAGAAGTCGCGCACCTTGAGCGCAGTGACGTACTCGTTCAGGCGCGCGGCGAGAGGCGTTCCAGGCGCAGCTTCGGGTTTGCGTTTCTTCGCGACCCGTGCCATCAGTCTGCCCCTACGACCGGATTTTGCTTGGCTGCCGGTACAGTGATTTTTGCGAGATTCAGGCCGGGATCGTCATTTGCCCGCGTCGTTGCTGGCGATTCGCCGCCCGCACCATCCCCGGACACCCCCCGAACCTGGGGCAGACTTGACCCGGACTTCTCCCTATTCAGGCCAGACTTCTTTTCGTCGTATCCACAGCGGGAGAGCTTTTCGATCTCGATCAGGCCGGGCAGCACGGGCCTGGCGCTGTCCTCGTGCGGCTCGAACACCAGCTCGTAAACCATCGACTGGCCGCGTCCGCCCTGATGCACGATCAGGTATTCCAGTTCTTCCAGCCGATGCAGATGCCGTTTCAGTTGCGAGTCGCTCCACCTGGTGAACACGCGCACATCCTTGCGGCTGAAACGAAAGTCCTGGCGCTCGATCTTTTTCTGTTCGCAGTCGCGGCGCACCATCTCATCCACCAGCACCAACAGCCGCCGCGTTTGCGGTGGCAGTTCGTCGAGCGAACGGCCCAGCACTTCATGCGCGAGACGGTTCGCCATTGCGATATCGTCTTTCGTGACCTCGATGTATTCCACGGTCTTGCCGCGATGCACGGCGGTTTTGTGTGGCCGCTGGTGCTGATAGAGAAGCGCGATAGAGCGGATCAGCGTCAGGTACTTGATGTGATCGCGCCGCGCCCTGGTCTGCGAGTCGAGGAACGTCAGCTCACGCGCGTAAGGATTCACTACCAGCATGGGCTTCAAGAGCCGCTGCGCGTTGCAATGCACGGTCAGCAGCTCGTTGCGGTCTTGCTTTGCCAGCAGACCTTCGAGCGTCTGCGCTTCGCGCTGCTTCCGGTGGATTGCCTGCGTCTGCGCGCGGTCCTCATCCACGGTCAGCACCAGACAGCGATTCAGTAACTCCTCGTCGATGTCGATAGCTGTTGTCGTGAGGAAGAGCATCACCGGGCCTTCGACGCGGTACTGGTGCGTCACCAGCCGTCCCGTGTTCGGGTCTTTGCCCGTGGAAGCGATGCTGAGTACGCCTTCCGATTGCAGCAGTTTCAGCGCATAGGCGGCGCGCAGCGCGCCTTCCTCTTCCACGATGGCGAGCACCTTGTGTTTCAGATCGGTTTCGCCCATGTAGAAGAGTGACTGCCCGGTCATCGCGGAGTATTGCACTCGCTGTTCTTCGGGCACCAGGGCGAGCACGGCTTCCATCAACGCCGATTTGCCCGCTGCGGAACTGGCCTGTATCAGGATCGCGAGTGGCGCATCCAGCAGACGCGAAGTCACCGCCAGATAGCTCATCAGCTTGTTTGTTTCTTCGCCCACCATGCCGCAACGTTCAAGATCGGAGAGGATGCGGTCGAGCAAGTGCGGATCGCGCAACAGCTTCATGGCTGCCGCGCGTTCCTCCTCGGGTATCGAGATTTGTTTTTCTTGCGGTTCGAGTGCCTGCTTGATCTGCTGATCCTGCAGGGCCTCTAGCTGCAAGAGGACATGGCCGAGATCGCGGCGGATCACATCTTCTTTCACGCCCAGCTCTTCGCCCGCCTGCTTCAGGAACACCGTGCGTTGCCGCGCCGAGTACAGATCGAACGTGTCCACGTGGAACGTATTCTCGCCGTGCGCGTTCTTGCGCGATACCAACAGGTTCACGCGCAGCTGCTCGTAGCTCATTTGTTTGGCGAGTCCGCGCACGCGATAGCGGCGGTCGCCCTGGTGGATGATGACCTCCTCGCCATTGATCTCAACCGGCGCATTCAGCACCGGCCACTTCTGCGATCCTGCCGGCGGCGGCGGATACGGCACGGCTTCTTCGCTGCTCGCGTCGCGCTCGATCTCCGGCTCTACAGCTAAGGAAAAAACTTTCTCCGGCATCGGTATCGGCAGAAGTGGCAGTGAGAGTGCTTTTTCTTCTTTAGCTGTGAGTTTGGATTTTTCTTCGACAACCAGCGCTGATTCCGGCTCCTCGATTTGTTCTTGCACCTGTGCTTCGATCTGTGGCTCTGGCTCTGGCTGCGGTTCGCTCTCCACGGTTTCCATCTGTACAGGTTCGATTCTCATTGGCTCCTTCACCGGCTCGATCACCGGCACTGCTGGCCGCTCACCTTTGCCCAGCCACGCGGCGCGATTCAACATGATTCCTAAACTCTTCGCGGCGGGTTGCACCTTGAGCGCGTATTCGTTTGCATCCATCCCTTTCGGAAACTGCACCCGGAAACACTCGATGCCCATCTGCATGAGTTGCGCGGCGTGTTCCGCTGCCGCGCGTTCCCCGGCTTCGTCGCGGTCGTAAGCGATATAGACTCGCTCCGTGCCGTGCTTCTCAAACGCCGCGTTGATCTCTTCGGTAAAGCCGTTAATGCCGTAGCTGGTGGTGACGTTGCGATAGCCCGCGCACCAGAACGTCAGCGCATCGATCAGTGCCTCGCACAAGATGATGTCTTTCGAGACAGCGAGCGCCTGTTCGTTCCACACCCCGCGATGCGGACCTGGCAGGTACAAGTGATCCGGCGTTCCCGCGCGCAGATTTGGCGTGATCTTGCGTCCGTACATCTGCGCCACTTCACCTTGCAGATTGAAGATCGGGAACACCACCGAGCCGTTGAAGTGCTCGTGGCCGCTCTCACGGTAGATGCCGAGCGTCTGCAACCGTCCGCGTAGCTCCGCGCCTGCGACGCGGTTTTTATCCGGCAGTCGGTAACCCAGCGTGCGATTGGCATAGCCCAGCCGAAACTCGACGATCATCTCTGCCGATTTCAGGCCGCGACTTTCCAGATATTTCAAAGCTTCGGGACTCTGCTTCAAGGTTTCCTGGTAGTAGTTCACCACCTGCAACAGCACTATGCGGTCGTCAGCAGTGCGTTCGACTGGCGGCGGCAGCTTGGGCACCGTGCAGATTTTCGGCGGCGGGCCTGCGCTGCTAGCGGCAGAAGGAAGATAGTCTCGTTTCAGCAACTCCATCGCGTGCTTAAAGCTGACGCCTTCGGCGCGCATCACCCACTTGATTACGTCGCCGCCCTCGCCGCACGCACCTTTGCAGTGCCACTCGTTCTTCACCGAATCGATGTTGAGGCTCGGGTTGGTGTCTTTGTGGAAGGGACAGAGGCCGATGAGTTCTTTGCCGCTGCGTCGTAACTTGATGCCGCGTGCCTCGGCTAATCGTTGGATGGATACCTCCCGCTTAATCCGCTCCTTCACCTCTGGGGGAACATAGGGCATCACGTGCTCCTTTCGCTCGTTTTCAGGTCTCTCCTGGATACGTGTCAAGAAAAATCTGCAACTCGGAATCTTCGTAAAAATAACGTGCTATAACATATCCAGTCAAGCGATTTCTCTCTTAAGCCATAAACTGCGCACCAGCCATGCCCCGCAGACTCAAGCTCCCGCCGCTCGATTTGGGCAACGAAACCCTTGGGCAGAGGCTCGCCCGGATTCGGAAGCAGTGCGGCTATACCCAGGTCGAGCTGGCGAAGAAGATCGGCATCATTCAGTCGTTGATTTCGGACTACGAAACAGACCGGCTGCGACTGACGGCAGAGATGGCCGTGCGCTTCGCCCTGGCTCTCGGTGTTTCGACGGATGAGCTGTTACATCCCAAGACGGCTAAGAAGAAGAGCAAAAAGCCCAGCCTCAAGGTCATGCGCCGCATGGAAGAGATAGAGAAGCTACCGCCACGTCAGCAGACACTCGTTTTAAGCGCACTCGATTCCATTCTGCGGGGGGCCGTTGCGCGATGAGTTATCCGGGAACCAGAACGATAGAGTCATCTGAGTTGCAGACCATCAGAGCGCAGCGGCAACAGATCGAAGAGGCCAGCGAAGATCAGTTCCTTGCCTCGTGGGAATGGGACAGGATGTTGTTTTGCCTCGGCGAAGAGTGCGACAGGTTCAACGCTGATGCGTGCATTAAATCTCTGGAACCTGCTCCCGTGCTTCGCCTGGAACACCTGCGTCCGCTCTGGTCGCGGCTCACGTACTCGCGTGGCAACACCCGGCATGTCATGCACGTAACTTACTCGGTTCCGCTGCAATGCTGCGCGTTCCAGATGCACGGCCAACCAGCGGTCTATAAGCACTACCTGATCGTGCGCGATGGCAAGGCGTACTTCCGGGCTTTCCAGTCTCGTGAAGAAGCCGCCCGCCGCATCCTCTGCGTGTTCTTCTCTGAAACGACGGATCAGCGCACCTCTGTGCAGTAGTTTTGGACACACGTCTCCCATTTTTTCTTCTCATTTTTTCCTAGCTGGAAGCAACACAGGAGCGGAGAGGGAGGTCAGTCAAGGCCGCGCGTTCTGTGCGCGTTCATCGAAGCGAAGCGGAGAGCCTTGACTGGCCTCCCGCGCTCCGTACACTCCCCGAGGAAAAAATGGGATCACCGCTTCCCGCCGCTGGGTTTTTCTCGCTGCGGTTTCTCGCTCGCCTGCTGCTGCAACTTGGCGGCGAGCTGGTGTTTCACTTCGCTGATTTGGTCCAGCATTTTGTCGAACGCTTCCGGGGCCAGCTTCTCGCCTGCCGCCAGAGGCCGCAACACGTTGACCAGCAGCAAGCGGACGCCTACGATCTCGGCCAGCGCGGGATCATCGCTGGCCGACCCTCCCCGCAGGATCGCTTCGCGGCACCATTCCCCGAGCGTCCGCCCGCTCGCCTGCGCCGCCGTTTCCAGCTGCGCGTACTCTTCCTCGCTCACTTTGAAACCGATGGATTTCGTGCGCAGCGGCGGCTTCACCATGTCCCGGCTTCCTCTCTCGCCATCACTGCCGAGACTAGCAGCCGCGCTTCAGAATCAACAAGTTCGCCTGCGTTAACCTCAGGTTGCTGTACAGCAACCTCAAGAGCGGGATTTTCCTCTAGCTGTTCTGCTTTCAACAGGTTCGCGCACGGTAACGGAAAGTTACCGTGCAGCACCCTTTCAGGGGTGGAGTGTCCACCCTCCACCCCGTGCGAAGCACGGATAAAAACCCTCAACCCTCAACCACCCTCCGGGAAGGCAAGAACGTCACTCCCACCGTGCCCGATTCGCCACACTCCCCGGCCAGGAATCGGCGGCATGATCGGCACCGGAAAGCGCTCCTAATCAGACGTGGATCACGGCCCGGATCGGCGGCTCCTCACCCCCGGAATCAGGAACGGGATCAGCACCGCAAGACAGCAAGACCGCGGCCAAGACCAACCCACGGCTAAAGAAAAAACTTTCAGAACACCCCCAACCCAAGTACCTACCCTGCCCTCAGCCGCTCCCGGATCGCTTGCCCTGGCCGCCAGAAACACAATCAGCAGGTACTCTGCTCGGCGGTCAGGACCGCGCTTACGCTGGCAACACGATGATCTCAAGATCATCTGGGCTAGGCATTCGCCTGATCGGCGTTCCGTCGTCCTTATAGACTTCCAGCTCTTTTGCGAATCCCTTAACCACGTGGAGCAGGAAGTGCACGTGTATGCCATCTTCGTCGACCGCGTCAGCTTCTACCGGTATCCGCTTTTCGACCGTGGCGGGCCGAGCCGCGGCACTCGGTTCGAGTTCCAGGCTGCCTTCGCCGTCGATGATCCGTACACGGCTACCGGCCAACTGTTTTGCGATGTCCTCTTTGCCAGGAAAGTCCGCAGCTAGAAGTCGCAGCATGACCTCCCTCTCGGTGGTCGTCGGTTCACGAAAATGTTCTTCGGTCTTCATTTCGATTTGCTGCAAAAGCTTCCTTAGCTGCTGCTGGTACTGGTAAACCGTCGTTCCGACCATTACGAGCACAACGAGCACCAGCTTCCACGCTGGCTCATTTTTTCCGCGCCTCGGTCTGGCACGGTCCACCGATCCCGCTCCATCGGCACTATGGGATGTAGTACGTTCCAACGTTGATAGTCCCGTTGGGCAAAGTGTAAGCCCGATACTCGACGGTTTGCCCCCCGACGTTAACTCGTCCCCAGAAATTCCCTGTTGCCTGTGTTGAGTTCTTGACGCCCGTCTCGACATCTCTCTGAATGGCTGATTCAACGTCCCCTTGGTTCAACCCGGTTCCCGCAAGATGCCGTGCTCCATGCCCAAAAGATACGGTTGCTGCCACTCCGACCAAGCTCCACAGGTGGTTCGCGGTAGCTGCGTCCATCACTTGGTGCATGTAGTTGTACGATGCGCCCACTTCTGCGTCAGACTTCTTCGACCAATCAATGGGCGACAACTTGCCGTCGGCACCGACTTGTTCTACGTGGGTACCAGTGAGCCACTGCCGCTGGTCATTGGCCACATCCGCGTTGGTCTTCCACCCGTTGCCACTGAGCGCGTTACCGAGTTTTTGCCAGAATCCGCCCGAACTCGTATTTTGCGCCAACTACGGTGTCCACCACGATTCCAGAACAAGACTCCCGCTATCCCTAACGCAGTTCTCGGCTTAACCTCGTCTCCGCCCTAATGCACTCCTAGATTTAGTCCGAACCCCTGACGCGAGTTTTTACTTAGCCGTGCTCGTCCCAGACGCATTTCGGTTGTCAAAGAGGAGCCACACCACAGCCAGGCCCGGCATCACGAGCACCGGCATGATTCTAAGTCAGCGGGAGACAGGATGCAGCTACTCTTTTTGTTCGGCTGGGGTCAGCGAGTGAGGGAACGCAGCTAACAGCGCGGTTTTCGAGGCGCCCTCGAAAAACCTGTCAAGAGGATTGTTCAGGTCTCCGCGTAAATTTTCGCGTACGGCAGGATATACGAGATTTGTATATGGTCAGCCTTCCTCCTCGGTGGCTTCGGCGTCGAGCGCGGCGAACAGTTCCTCCTTGGCCTGGTCCGTGGTCTCCACTGTGGACTGCGTGTGTTCGTGGTCGAGCGTCGCTCCTGGATGCGTGGCTGTGTGCACCTGCTTTAACATGCGGATCGAGACGTGCGTGTAAATCTCCGTCGTGGACAGTTCCGCGTGGCCGAGCATCTGCTGGATGTAACGGACGTCGGCTCCGCCTTCGAGCATCACCGTCGCCATCGTGTGGCGAAACAGATGACAGGCTCCGGTCTTGCTGAGGTTCGCTTTCTGCACATAGGATCCAACGGTGAGCGTGAGATGGTCGGCGCTGATCTCTTCGCCCGCGCCCGACAGGAAGAGCGTGCCTAAGTCCGGCTCGGTTACGAGTTGCGGTCGCGCTTCGCGGATGTATTTCTGCACCCACGCGATCGCGCGCTCGCCGATGGGCACGAAGCGGTCTTTCTTGCCCTTGCCCTGGCGGATCAGCAGCGTGCCGCGCTCCGGGTCGAGATCGTAGAGTTTCAGGTGGATCACTTCCGCGCGCCGGATGCCGCACGAGTACAGCACTTCTAAAATCGCACGGTCGCGCAAGCCGAGAGGATCGGAGATATTCGGTTGCTGCAACACTTGCTCGACTTCCGAGATGGTGAGCACGTGCTTGGGCAGACGGCGACCCAGGCGCGGCAGTTCGATCTCCGATGCCGGGTTGTGCAGGATGAGATTTTGCCGCGTGAGCCAGCGAAACCAACAGCGCAGCGCCACCAGGCGCACGTGCTGGCTGCGGAAGCTCATCGGCTCGCCGTCGCGCTTGCGGTAGTGAAACAGGTGACGCTGGAAACGTTCGAGCACGGGCCGCGTGATCTCGGTTGGTTCCGTCAGCCCGCGCTCGGCGCACCACGCTAAGAAGAACTTGATATGCGACTCGCGATTGCGGATCGTGTGCTCGGAGAAGTCGCGCACCTTGAGCGCGGTTACGTACTCGGTCAACCGCGCCGCGAGCGGCGTTCCGGGTGCGGCTTCGGGTTTGCGTTTCTTTGCCGTCGCCGTCCGTGCCATCACTCGTTCCTCGCTGCGTGGCTCGCGGCAGAGTGCCCGTTCGGTTTCCCTACGATGAGTTGACCTACGACGGGATTTTCTCTCTGGCTCTCTATACTGCGGTTTTCGAGATTTCGCCTAAAATTGCCGTTCCCTCGCGTCGTTGCTGGCGATTCCTCACCCCGCGCACCCCCCGCAATCCCCCCGCTACCGGGCCGCGCACCCCCCGCGTAGTCGCCATTTACCCCCGCGCAGTTTTTATCGTAGCTATAGAACTGACTCAACCCGGCGAGCACCGGACGGCCTTCGGCATCCATCTCGAAGTTCACTTGATAGACGAACGTTTGCCCTGGCCCGCCGTGGCGCACGATCAGGTATTCCAGTTCTTCCAGCCGTCGCAGATGCACCCGGAGCTGTGTGTCACCCCAGCGCGTGTACTGCCGCACCGTGGCCCGCGTGAAACGATAGTCCAGCCGCTCGATCTCGAGCCGCGCGCATTCTTCGCTCACCATCTTGTCGATCAGCACGAGCAAGCGCCGCGTCTGCGCCTGCACTTCGTCAAACGATGGCGACAGCACTTCGGTGACGAGCTGCAACGCCAGCTTCACATCGTCCAGCGTGGCCTCGATGTATTCCCGCGTTTTGCCCTTGCGCGTGCTGGTCTTGATCTCCCGCTGATGCTGATGAAGCAGAGCAATCGCCTGCACCAGCGTCAGGAACTTCTGGTGATCGCGCCGCATGCGGATCATGGCATCGGGAAACGTCTGCTCGCGCACGTGTTCATTGACTACGCGCAGCGGCCGCAACAGGCGTTGTGCGTTGCGGTGCAGATTGACGATTGCCTCCCGCTCCTCCTGTGCCCACATGCCTTCGAGCGTTTGTGCCTCGCGCTGCTTCTGATGAATCGCCCGCGTCTGCTCCCTCTCCTCGTTCACCGTGAGCACGATGCAGCGATTCAGCAACTCCTCGTCCACGTCCGGCGCCGTGGTGGTCAGGAAGATCATCACCGGGCCTTCGACCTGGTAATCGTGCGTCACCAGTTTGCCGCTCGCCGGGTCTTTGCCCGTCGAGGCGATCTTGATCCGGCCCTCCGACTGCAACAGCTTCAGCGGATAGGCGGCGCGTTCCGCGCCTTGTTGCTCCGCGATGGCAAGGATTTTGTGCTGGAGATTTTTTCCGCCCATGTAGAACAACGATTGCCCGGTCATCGCCGTGTAGCTTTCCCGCTGATCTTCCGGCACGAAGTCCAGCACCGCTTCCATCAACGAACTCTTGCCCGCGGAGGAGGACGATTGCATCACGATGGCCAACGGTTTCTTCAACAGCCGGGACACGGTCCCGAGATACGCGACTTTCTTGTTGGTCTCCTCGCCCACCACACCGCACTGCGCGAAGCCCTCCAGGATGCGGTCGAGCAGGCGCGGATCGCGCAACAGGCGCAGGGCCTCGGCGCGTTCTTCCTCCGACATGCCAGTCTCTTTTTCTTCCGGTTGCAGTGTTTTCTTGATTTGCTCGTCGCGCAGCGCCTCCAACTGCAAGAACACATGGCCCAGGTCGTGACGGATCACGTCTTCCTTCACGCCCAGTTCTTCGCTCGCCTGCTTCATGAACACCGTGCGCTGTCGCGCCGCGCACAGATCGAACGTGTCCACGTGGAACGTGGTCTCACCGCGTCCATTCTTCCGCGACACCAGCAGATTGACCCGCAGCGCCTGGTCGCTCAGGTTCTTTTCCAAGGGGCGCGCACGATAGCGCCGGTCGCCCTGGTGGATGATGACTTCCTCGCCGTGGATCTCGACCGGCGCATCGATCAGCGGCCTGGTCTCGGACGCTGCCGGCGTCGGTGGATAGGGCGCAGCTTCTTCCTCGCTGCCGGCGTCCGGCTCTACAGCTAAAGGAAAAACTTTCTCCAGCTCCACGGCAGGCGGCACGAGTGGCAGTGCGAGTGCATTTTCTTCTTTCGCTGTGAAGTTGATTTTTTCTTCGGTGATTTCTTCCGATTGTTCTTCGATGACTGGTGTGGCGGGCGGCTCGGCGATTGGTTGATGCTGCTCCTCGATCTGCGGCTCTGGCTCTGGTGGTGGCAGCGGCTCGATCTCTACTGGCTCGATCACGGCCACTATGGAACGCTCACCTTTGCCCAGCCACACGGCACGATTCAGCATGATCCCTAAACTTTTCGCGGCAGGTTGCACCTTGAGCGCGTATTCGTTTGCGTCCATGCCTTTCGGAAACTGCACCCGGTAACACTCGATGCCCATTGCCATCAGTTCTTGCGCGTGTCTCATGGCCGCGTTCTCTCCGGCTTCGTCGCGGTCATACGCAAGATAGATTCTCTCCGTGCCGTACTTCTGAAACGCGGCTTTGATCTCGTCGGTAAAATTGTTCACCCCGTAGATCGTGGTCACGTGGCGAAAGCCCGCGCACCAGAAGGTCAGCGCGTCGATCAGCGACTCGCACAGGATGATCTCTTTCGAGACCGCAAGCGCCTGCTCGTTCCACACGCCGCGCATCGGTCCCGGCAGGTACAAGTGATAATCGGTTCCCGCGCGCAGGTTGTCGTTGATCTTGCGCCCGTACATCTCGATCACCTGGCTGCTCAGATC
>CAVTGH010000012.1:0-461223 GCA_963734215.1 uncultured Acidobacteriaceae bacterium
CTGGCTGGGAACACTCAGCCACCTCTTCGTTTCTTTTTTACAGCGGCACAAGCGTCGTCAAGCGCGGCCTCGCCGAATGTAACTCCGGGCATGCCGGAGAGCGGACCGCAGGCAAACGCATCCGCCCCGGCCGGCCCGGCGGCGAGGGTGCAGCCTTCCATTGAGACGGACCTTCAGAGCGTCCCGGCAAACACTTCGGATGCCGTGGCGACAGGAGCTGTGAATCAAAACGAACCCGGGCTGCCGGCGGGAACAGCCAGTACACTATCCGAGATCGTAAACGGACAAACGGCCGCGCCGTCTATTTTGAACCCCGCTGGGCAGCCGCTGCCGGACAGGGCAGCGCCGCGGTTTGCCGCCGCCAGAGTAACCGCCGGAGTTTCAGCCACGAGTGTTCGCGGAGCGGGCCAGATCCCGGTTTCAACTTCGTCATCGGCTTCGTCTTCGTCTTTGGCCATATCGACCGGATCGGACGCGGGCAGTGAATTGCCGGTGGCGAGCCAGACGCCGTTTTCGGTTTTCTTCTCCAGTGCCGGACCGGGTACGGAAGCTGCCGCGTCCGCTTTGCCCAAGATGATGCTTCCGGTGGCGAGTACTACGATTCGTAGCGGTTACTCAACCTCAGCCGCGCCCGCACCCGGCACGAGTCCACAGGCCGGCGCCCTGCCGAATAATGCCACTCCGCCAGTTCCGCAAGCCAACAAAGACTCACTGGCTGGGAGCCAGGGCGGAAGCGTAACAGCTGGACAACCGCTGCACAGCAACGCGGATCAGGTTGCCTCGAATGTGCCGGCGGTTGCCTCGCAACTTCCGACAGCGCCACCGCCATTGCCTTCTGCCGCAGTGGCTGGGCCGCCGTCGGGCGGGCCACCACCTCCGGCGGACTCATTGCCGCAGCCGGGAACACCGCCCGGGAACGCCGCGGGTGGCGCGGCCAGCGTAGTCCCGCCGGCTCCACCAGTTCCGGCCACGCTTCCGGGACCGGTCCAGGTGGCGCAACTGGTCAACCGTGTGGGGCAATCCGAGATGCGGATTGGAATGAATACGTCCGCATTCGGCGGCGTGGAGGTTCGCACGGTGGTTCACGCTAGCGAGGTAGGGATGATCATCGGCAGCGAAAAGGGAGATTTGCGCGGGCTGCTGGCCAATGAGATGCCGGCCATCGCGAACACCTTGCAACAGCAGAACCTGCGGCTGAACAGCGTGAGTTTCATGCAGGGATCAGCCTTTTCGAATAATGCTTCCGGCGGCGGCGCCTCCCAGCAGCAGCGTTCGTTCGTCCCCGCGCCCGCATACGCAAATTCGGCGCCGTCCGAAGCCACGGTGGACGATTTTGTGGAAACTCTGCCGGCGGTGGAATACGGCGGCGGGGGTAACGGTCTCAGCATTCTTGCGTGAAGGAGAACCTTTATGAGCACAACTCCGGTGGTTCCGACGACGCCAACCACGGGCACGACCGGCACTACGACCGGCTTGCCCAGCGGACAGAGCCTGAACAACATGTTCTTGCAGTTGCTGGTGGCGCAATTGCAGAACCAGGATCCGACCGATCCCATCGATCCTTCGCAGTTCGTGTCGCAACTGGCGCAGTTCAGCGAGCTGAGCGAAGTTACCTCGATTTACCAGCTGATGCAGCAGTTTGTTCCTGCCTCGGGAAGCTCGGGGTCCGGTGGAGGGGGTTCGTCGGCCACTGGCGGCTCAACCAGCGCAAGCCCGACGCCGGCAGCCCTGGCGGCGATTGCAACGCCCGCGACTGGTGCAGCTTCTCCCGCGGCGGGACCGCTGCCCAATTTTTCATCGCCAGCTATCTCGGCACTAACCAGCAAGATCCCCAGCAAGATCCAAGGAGCGTTCTAAATGCCTGACTTTTCTATTCCACTGTCCGGGCTGACGGCTGAATCTACGGACCTGTCGGCTATCGCCAATAACCTCGCCAACCAGAACACCACGGGCTACAAAGATACCAGCGTGCTGTTCAGCGACTTGTTCTATCAGAATCTGGGAACCACGGGATCGGGGGACCCCATTCAGGTGGGGGCGGGCACGGAGATTAGCGAGATGCCTTCGTTGTTCACGCAAGGCAGCATCAGCGCCACCGGAGTGCCCACGGACGTAGCCATTCAAGGCAGCGGATTTTTCGCGGTGCAGAACTCGAACGGCACCATCGATTACACGCGGGCAGGCGACTTTTCGGTCGACGCCGACAACTACCTGGTCACGGCTGACGGACAGCAGGTTCTGGGCTATCCCGCAGTTAACGGAGTGGTCAACACGGGAGCCGGTATTGCGCCGCTGCAGCTCGGGGCCGGCACCATCAGTCCGCCGACGGCGACGGGCAACGTGGAACTCACGCTCAACCTCGACGCGTCTTCCCCGGTGGGCACCGCATTTTCGACGCCGGTGACAATTTACGACTCCTTAGGAGCCGCCCACACATTAACCGCCACATACACCAACGCCGGGCCCAACGAGTGGAATTACACCCTCAGCATCCCGTCGACCGACTTGAACCCACCTGCCACAGGGATTCTGGCGACTGGCACTTTGACCTTCAACGGAAATGGAGTGCTGATCGGCACCGGCGGGGGAGTAGGAACTCCAGCCTACAAGGCAGGGAACACCGGAAACGGAACCGTCTCCGGATTGTCCGCGACCGCCTCGACCGTGGCCCAGACCGTCACCATGACCGCGACCAGTGCGACATCGTTCACGGTCGTCGGCTCGATTTCCGGTGCGATGGGAACAGCCACGGTGGGAACTCCGTTCACGTCCGGCCCGCTCAATTTTACGATTGCGGCGGGATCTACGGCTTTCGCCGCCGGCGATACCATCACCGTGCCTACGACGGCCCTCACCCTCGCCAACATCAAAGCGATTCCCATCACGGGATTCGCCGACGGCGCTACCAATCAGACCTTCAACTTTAATGTGCTCAACGGAACCAGTCCGGTGGTCACGCAGGTCGCGGCTACGAGCAGCGCCTCGGCGGCGGACCAGGATGGCAGCAGCAGCGGCACGCTGGTGAACTTCGCCATCGGCTCGGACGGCACCATCACCGGTTCGTTCAGCAACGGCGAGACTGAGGCGCTGGGACAAATGGCGCTGGCTAATTTCGCCAACGTCAACGGACTTCAACTCAACGGTAGTACGGACTTCACGCCGACGTTAGCTTCCGGCCCAGCCGTGGTTGGGACTCCCGGCTCGGGGGCACTGGGGACGCTTTCCGGCGGTTCGCTGGAGTTGTCGAACGTAGATATTGCCACCGAGTTCGCCAACCTCATAGTCGCCCAGCGCGGCTTTGAAGCCGATGCCAAAGCGGTGACGACGTTCGATCAGATCCTGCAGGATACGATCGCGCTGAAACAGTAATAGTTCCTGAAGTTTTTGAGGTCTGCGCGGTCTCCGGCGGCGAAGCACGCCGCCGGAGATGAACTCCTTGAGCTTAAGAGAATTGTCATTGGGATTCTCTCAGGCAAGGCCTTCGATTGTGAGAATTCCTCAATCGTGAACCGACGCAACTGGCCGCGAACCTAGCCAGCCTGTTCACCTATGGGCAGTTAGCATTACAGTCTCGGGTTCACCTTACGCCCTCCCCTTAGTGCTTATCTGCGGTATCGGGATTGCTTTTTCCTCAGCGAATGCCTGCCCAAGAAAATACCGAACGCGAAGCGCCAGCGCGTGGCGGACGAATTGTTTTTTTCGTTCTGCTCTTGATCGGGGCGGCGGCGCTGGGCGCTTGGTTCTGGAGCACTCGCAGGATCGAACCTGGCCTGGCCGGAGGCGGGTCGGCGGCAGCGAGCACGCTTCATCTCGAGACTTTCGTTCTAAACCTGGCGGACCCCGGCCAGAGGTCTTACTTGCGGGTGGGCATCGACCTCGGATTGGGCCGCGAGCTGGGCAGAAGTGAAAATGTGCCGGTCGCGCTGGTGCGGGACACCATTCTCGGCGTGCTGGGCCAGGCCCGGGTCGCAGATCTGCTGGAGGAAAAGGGGAAGGCGAAGTTGAAAGCGGACTTGTTGCGCGCGCTGCAGGAACGCGTGCCGGGCCTCGCGGTCGAAGAAGTGTACTTCACCGAATTCCTGATTCAGCGGTGAGCTACAGAACTGCGCAGAGAAGGCAGGGCGATGGCAGCACAGGCGATGGAACGGCCGTCAGGCGGCACCGGCGGGGCGCCGGCGAATCCGCCTTCGGAAGGCGAGGAACAGTTCGATGGCCGCTGGAAGCCGGTGCTGGGCCTGCGCTGCGAGCTCACGGTGGATCTGCCGATGCCCGCTTTCAAGATCGCGGACCTGGTGAAATTGCGCAAAGGTTCGGTGATCGATGCCCACTGGTGCGTGGACCGGGACGTCCCTCTGCGCCTGAACGCCACGCTGATTGGCTGGATCGAGTTTGAGGTCGTCGCCGACAACTTGGCGGTACGCCTGACGGAACTGGCGTGAAGCGGGAGCATGGCCTCGGACGGAACGGTAATTTCATGGAGACAGAAGCATTGCGGCTTTCTTCGGGGGCGCTTCGGACGCGGCTGATTGCGCTATGGGAGCGGGTTCTGCGGATCAGCCGGCGCGCGCCCAGGTATCTCCGGCTGTGCGAGAGCCTGCCGCTGGGCGATCGCCGTTTCGTGGCCGTGGTGGAGTTTGAAAAGGAGCGGTTTCTGCTGGGAGGAACTCCGTCGTCGCTGGTGCTGCTGTCCCGGCTGGGAGATGCCCGCACCCGGGCGGAAGACGAAACCGGATCGGACCTGCCGCAGTCCGCAGGCGGGAGCGCGGGGGACAAGCCCGGGAAGAATCAAAGTGGCGAAAAACGGGGCGAAAAATGTTGAGCGGACTGGTGCCGGGGCGGGCGCTGGCCATGATCCCGAACGCGTTTCCCCGCCTGGCCACCGTGGTGGCGGCGGCGGTTTTCCGGCTGCGGCATGCCTCCGGCCTGAATTGGACCGGGCTCGGCGGCGCCAGCGGCTCGGTGCCCTGGAACATCGTGGTTCTGCTGAGCCTGCTGACGCTTTTGCCCGCGCTGCTGGTGGCCCTGACTCCGTTTACGCGGCTGCTGATCGTATTTCATTTTCTGCGGCAGGCGCTCGGCACCCAGGCCGCGCCCAGCAACCAGACTCTGATCGGGCTGGCGCTGGTGCTGACCTATTTCCTGATGCAACCCGTCGCGAGCTCCATCTATCAGGCCGCCGTGGTGCCCTTTCAGCGGGGGCAGGTGGATGGGCTCGAAGCGGTGGAACTCGGCGCTCCGCCGCTGCGCCACTTCATGCTCAAGTATGCGCGGGAAAAAGACTTGGCGCTGTTTCTCGAACTGGCCGGGGCCCCGCGTCCGGCGCGGGCCGACGAGGTCCCCATGCGGGTGGTGGTGCCGGCTTACATCCTCTCGGAGTTGAAGACCGGATTTCAGATTGGGGTGGCGCTGTTTCTTCCCTTTTTGGTGATCGATCTGGTGGTGGCGGCGGTGACCACTTCGATCGGCATGATGCAACTGCCGCCCGTGATCATTTCGACGCCGCTGAAGATTCTTCTGTTCGTCATGGTCGACGGCTGGAATCTGCTGGTGGGGTCGTTGATGAAAAGCTTCGCCTGAGGCGAGCTTTTCGGTGAGGAGCGTGCCATGGGACCGGACCAAATCGTCGCGCTTTTGCGGCACACCATAGAGACGGCGCTGTGGATGGGCGCTCCGCTGCTGATGGCGGCGGTGGTGGTGGGCCTGCTGATCAACGTGGCCCAAGTGCTGACCTCGCTGCAGGACATGACGGTCTCCACCGTGCCCAGGCTGGCGGCGGTGGCGGCGGCGGCGCTTCTGCTGATGCCGTGGATGGTGCGCCACATCGGAATGTTCACCCTGCAGCTGTTTTCCGACTTCCGGCCATTTGTGCGGTGAAGAACAGTACCGAGTACCGGGAGCTAAGAGTTGAAGAACTGAGAAATGATCGACGGTCTGCATTTCGAGGAACTGCTGGCGGCCGCGGTATTCACGGGCGCGCGGGTTTCCGGCTTGATGGTGTTCTGCCCGCTTCTGGGAAGCGATGCGGTGCCGATCCCGGTGAAAGCCGGTTTGACCCTGCTGCTGACCGTTCTGCTGCACCCGTTGCACGGGCCCGCCGGGCTCGCGCTGGGCTCGTGGCAGTGGGCGCAGGTGGCGATCGGCGAAGTCGTGGTCGGGCTGCTGCTGGGACTGGTGGCGAACTTCCTTTTCGAAGCGGTCTTGCTGGCCGGGCAGATCCTGGGGGTGCAGATCGGCTACTCGCTGGCGAACCTGTTCGATCCGCAGACCCAGGCCGACACGCCGGTGCTTTCGGAATTTCACCAGATGGCGGCGCTGCTGATTTTTCTCGAGCTCGACGTGCACCATTGGCTGCTGCGCTCGCTGGTGCGGAGCTTCGCGTACCTGCCGCCGGGCGGCGCGCCGGCGACGCTGGCTGTGGCCGGCGGGCTGCTGCACGCCGCCGGAGGAATTTTCCTGGCGGGGGTGCAGATCGCCGCGCCCTCCCTGGTGGCCACGCTGGTCGCCGACGTCGCTCTGGGGTTTCTCGGCAAAGCCTCGCCCCAGCTGCCGGTTCTGTTCATTGGGATCGCGGTGAAGAACCTTTTGGGGCTGACCGTGCTGCTGGCGGCGATGGCGTACTGGCCGCGCATGTTCAACCAGCAGTTTGCCCGCTGGATTCATGTTTCCGAACAGTTGTTGCACCTGGCGCGGTGAACCATGAAGGCTAAGAGCTAAGAGCTAGAAAACCGTCCATGGCCGACCAGAGCAAAACCGAGAAAGCGTCCCCGCGGCGGCGCCAGAAGGCGCGCGAGCAGGGGCAAGTCGCGCGCAGCCGCGATCTGACCGCGGGCCTGGGGGCGATGACCGCCGTGTTGTTTTGCGCCTGGCAGATGCCGGCCTTCGCGAGCGGCTGGCGCGGCCTGCTGCGCCAGGAACTGGAAATGGCGGCGGCCCATCCCGAGCAACTGGTCCCGGTGTGGCGCACCGCCTGGCCGGTGTTTCGCGGGGTTGCCCTGGCTGCGGGCATGAGCTGGCTGGTTGCCACGGTGGGCGGCCTCGCCCAGGGCGGATTGGTGTTCGCCCCTTCGGCCCTGGCGCCCAACTGGAAGCGTCTGGACCCGGCCAGCCATGTCGAGCAACTGTTTTCCCTCGCCGCGCTGAGCCGCTTGCTGAAGTCGCTTTTGCCCACGGCCGTGGTCGTCTGCCTCGCGGCCGGGGTGCTGGCGCGGGACTGGCGGCTCTTGCCCGCCTTGCTGCGGGGCAGCCGCACGGCGCTGGCCGCCTTCGCCACGGGGCGCATGTTTGAAGTGGCCTGGAAAGGCTGCCTGGCGCTGCTGGTTTGGGCCGGGGCGGACTACTTTCTCGAGCGCCAGCGCCACGAAAACGAGATGAAGATGAGCCGTCAGGAACAGAAAGAAGAGTTCAAGGAGATGGAGGGGCATCCCGCAGTCAAGCAGCGTATCCGCCGCCTGCAGCGCCAAAGCCGCCGCCGCCGCATGCTCAAGGATGTGGAGCGGGCGGCGGTCGTGATCACCAATCCCACGGAATTCGCCATCGCCCTGGAATACCGCCTGGACATGGATGCTCCCGTCGTGGTCGCGAAGGGCCGCAACCTCATCGCCGCGCAGATCAAGGAAATTGCCCGCTGGAAAGGCATCCCGATGGTGGAGAACGTTCCTCTGGCCCATGCCCTGTACCGGGCGGTGGAAGTGGGACAGGCCATTCCCGCCCAGCTTTACACCGTGGTGGCGGAGATTCTGGCGGCGATCTGGCGGGCGCAAACCAAAGTCTCGCAAAACCAGGCCTCGCAGAGCCCAAGTAGCGGCGCCGCCGCGGGCGGGACACCCTAAGCCATGGCCGCCCATACCCCGGCAACGATGGCCGCTCCTTCCACCCGGCGAAAAAACGCCGCCGCCGAATGGATCATGCCCATCGCGGCCGTGGGCTTGATTTTCGTGATGCTGGTGCCGCTGCCCAGCTTTATGCTCGACCTGTTGCTGGCCACGAGCATGACCGTCAGCGTGCTGGTGCTGCTCTCCGCCATCCAGATCCTGCGCCCCTCCCAGTTCTCCGTGTTCCCCAGCCTGCTGCTGTTGCTCACGCTGTTCCGCCTGTCGCTGAACCTGGCCTCCAGCCGAAGAATTCTCCTGCACGGCAACGAGGGGGCTTCGGCGGCGGGGCACGTGATCGAGGCCTTCGGCCAGTTTGTGGTGGGCGGCAACTACGTGGTGGGCTTCGTGCTGTTTATGGCCCTGATCGCGATCCAGTATCTGGTGGTGGCGCATGGCGCGGTGCGGACCGCGGAGGTGACGGCGCGCTTCACCCTCGACGCCATGCCGGGCAAGCAGATGGCGATCGATGCCGACCTGAATGCCGGCCTCATCAACGAGGCCCAGGCCCGCGCCCGGCGCGAACAGATTGCGCACGACGCCGAATTCTACGGCGCCATGGACGGCGCCGCCCGTTTCAACCAGCGCGATGCCATCGCCACCATTCTCATCACCGCCATCAATATTGTTGCCGGATTCCTGATCGGCGTTTTCCAGCTGGACATTCCGTTCCGCGAGGCGCTGAAGACCTACACCGTGCTGACCGTGGGCGACGGCCTGGTAACCATGATCCCCTCGCTGCTGGTGTCGATGGCCGGGGGCATGGTGGTGACCCGCGCCTCCTCCGATGCCACGCTGTCGGTCGATGTGGGACGGCAGGTGCTGTCGCGGCGCCGTCCCCTGCTGATTGCCGCCGGCGTGATGCTGGCCCTGGCCGCGATCCCCGGGCTGCCCAAATTCTCCTTCTTTCTGCTGGCCGCAGGTACGGGTTTCCTGGCCTGGCGGGCGCCCAAATTCGGCGAAGAACCCGCAGCGGCCGCAGGCGCGGTTGCGGCCGGGGCGGAGAAAAAGCCAGCCAAGGACTCGGCCGAAGATATGCTGAAGCTCGACGAACTCAGTCTCGAGGTGGGCTACGGGCTGGTGGCGCTGGTCGACCAAAATCAGGGCGGCCAGCTGCTCGCCCGGGTGCGCGCCCTGCGCCAGAATCTGGCGCAACAACTCGGCTTCATTGTTCCCCCGGTCCACATCACCGACAACGTACGCCTGAAGCCCAAGGAGTACGCCATCGCCCTGCGGGGCGTGGAGGTGGCGCGCTGGGAACTCCACCAGGACAGTCTCCTGGCCATCAGCTCCGAAGGCTCTCCGCGTCCGCTGCCCGGATTGGCCACGAAAGAGCCTGCCTTTGGCGCGGCTGCGGTGTGGATTCGGGCGGCGCTGCAAAATCAGGCGCTGGCCTCCGGTTACGCCGTGGTGGAGCAAACCTCCGTGCTGGCCACCCACCTGGCGGAAGTGGTCAAGCAACACGCTCACGAATTGCTCACCCGGCAGGAAACCAAACGGCTGCTGGACCGGCTGGCCGAGAGCCATCCCAAGCTGGTCGAAGAACTGGTTCCCAAGGTTCTGAGCCTGGGCGAAGTGCAGAGAACCCTGCAGCAGCTGCTGCGCGAGCAGGTATCGATCCGCGACCTGTCCACGATTCTGGAAACCCTGCTCGATGTTGCGCCCGGCAACAAGAACCCGGTGCTGCTGGTCGAGGCCGCCCGCCAGGCGCTGGCCCGGTCCCTGGTGCATCCGCTGCTCTCGGAAAATGGAGGGTTGCGGGTGGTCACGCTCGACCGGGCGCTCGAAGAGGAACTCGGCCGCGCCTTCGGTGGGGCCCCGGCGGCGGCGGGCGCGGGCGGCCTGCAGCCTCCATTTGCCCGCCGCATTCTCGATGGACTGCGCCGTCTGGCGGGGGAGCAGGTGGCCCTGGCCAGTCCAGTGCTGCTCTGTGCCACGCCCGCGCGTTACCACCTGAAGCGGTTGCTCGAACCATTCTTGCCCAAAGTAGTCGTGCTCTCGCCTCTGGAGGTGCCTCCGGTGGTCGAGGTTCAGTCGCTGGGGGTCTTGCGCTGAGTCCGCGAGCGCGGCGGAGAGATGAAGTCAACGAACCGACGGAAGTGAGAACCGGACATGAAGAAAAATACGGCCGAAGCCTACGCCACTTGGCAGGATAAGGAGGATCGCGACCGCATCCTGCTGGAACAGCTGCCGCAGGTGCGCTATCTCGCGCGCCGCATCCATGAGCGCCTGCCCCGGCACGTGCCCCTGGAAGATCTGGTGCATGCGGGAGTGATTGGCCTGATCGATGCGCTCAATAAGTTCGACCGTTCCAAGCACGTGCTATTCGGTTCCTACGCCAAGTTCCGCATCCGGGGCGCCATTCTGGACAGCCTGCGCGAGATGGACTGGGGGCCGCGGGAGCTGCGGCGCAAGGCGCGCCGGGTCGAAGAGGCGCAGCGCAAGCTCAGCCTGGAACTCAGCCGCGCTCCCACCGAGATCGAGGTGGCGGCTGAACTCAACATGGATCTTCGGGAATTTCAGCAGCTCCTGACCGAATTGGACGGTTTGGAGGTGGGCAGTCTTCACCTGGAGTCTCCCTGGGACGGCAAGGAAGAGGATCTGTGCGATTACCTGCCCAACGCACCCGAGGACACGCCATTTTTCCGTTGTATGCGCTCGGAGATGAAGCAGTTGCTAGCCCGGGGGATCGCGGAGCTGCCGGAAAAAGAGCAGCAGGTGCTGGCCCTTTACTACTTTGAAGAACTCACCATGAAGGAAGTGGGAGCGGTGCTTGGGATTGGAGAGTCCAGGGTGTCGCAGATTCATTCTTTGGCGGTGGTGCGTTTGCGGGCGCGCTTGGCGGAGCTGATGAGTCCAAGCAAGCCAGCCAGCCGGGCGGCAGAGGCTGGCGGACACTGAAGGAACGCGAGGAAGCATTATGCAGAACGTGCTGAACCAGGCGGAAATCGATGCCATGGTACGCGCCGCCCGCAGTGGCGGACGGGCCGAGGTGGGGAAGCGGGAACCGAACGTCGAGCCTTGGGACGTGCATCGGGCGGGACAGATCGGGAGGGAGCATCTGCTGGCCATCACCCAGATCCACGAAGGGTTTGCCCGCAGCCTGACGCATGCGCTCGGAACCTACCTGCGCGTGGTTTTTACCGCCGTACTGGTTTCCGCCGAGCATCTGACCTACCGCGAGTTCACCCAGCGTATCCCGGAAACCACCTATCTGGCCGCCTGCAAACTGGAGCCGATGGGAGTGAGCGGGGCGCTGCAGCTGGACCTGAAGGTCGTGTTCCCCATCATCGATCTGCTGCTCGGCGGCGAAGGCAAAGGCATCGCAGCCACGCGCGAGATCACCGAGATCGAAGACCCAATTGTGGAAAGCGTCGCCCGTATCGTGTGCCGGGAACTGGGCGCGGCGTGGCAGGCAGTCGAGCTCCAGGTGGGCTTCGAGAAGCGGATGGAAGTGGGAGAGGCGCAGCGCTTGATGCCCCCGAACGAGAAGATACTTTCGCTGAGTTTTGAAGTCACCCTGCTGGAGGTGCGCGGAGGGTTGAATCTGGCTGTCCCGGTCTCGCTCTCCCACGCCTTGCTACGCAAGATCTCGGCAGCCTGGAGCGATATTCGCCCGCGGGGGCCGGCCGAATGGCGGGAAAGACTCCAACGGAGGCTCCTGGAATGCCCTTTCCGGGTGGAGTTAGGGGTCAACGATTTATTCGCTTCGGTGAGCGAACTGGCGCAAATGGTGCCTGGCCAAGTGCTGTCGCTGCGCCGGAGCGCCAGCCAGCCAGCCTCGCTCTTGGTGGCAGGGGTTGAGCTGTTTGGCGCCGCGCCCGCCCGCGCCGGGGACACTCGCGCCGCCCAGGTGCTCGCCCGCGGAGGCGAAACGGAAGCGCCACTTCCCGGGGTCAAGGAGGCGAAGAAGCGATGACGGAAGCCGACGCGGCTGCTCTCGATCCCAAGTCCGGCGAATACATACAGATCTGGGCCGACAACTTTTCGCAGGTCACGGCGCAAATTGCAGGCTCCGCAGTTCCCTGCCAGGTCCGGCCGGACCCGCCCCCAGACCTTCCGCCCGCAGGCCAAGACGATCTATGGGCGCTGGTCACCTCTTCGGGAGGCTTGCGCGGCGAGATGAGCTTGCGCCTGCTGCCGGCGACCGTGCTTCGTCTGGCGCAGATCTTCATGAGTGAGCCGGAGGCCCCGGAAACCCCGCTCACGGCGGATCACCGGGACGCCGTGATCGAACTTCTGCGCCAGGTTTCCGGCACCGTGGCAACGGACGCGAAAGCCCGTTGGGGTGAGGTCCAACTGCGGATCGAGCCGGCGGCGGCGGCGCCCTCGTGGCCCCCCGCCGAAACGTTCTGGCTGCAAACTGGAGCCGAGGGCGCAACTGGCATGGTGCTGGAATTCGGCTTGAGCGCCGCGCTGGTGGCCGAGCTGCGGGCGGAAAAGGTTGAGGCTGCCAAGACGCAAGTGGACTCCTCCAGCCCGGTCCCGCCCGCCGATTCCGGGGAGGGGACGGGCGCGCTGAACCGGTTGATGGATGTGCAACTGGCGGTGACCATGCGCTTCGGATCCCGGCAGCTGCTGTTGCGCGAGGTGCTCGACCTCAGCCCGGGAGCGGTGGTCGAACTGGACCGCCGGATCCAGGAACCGGTCGACCTGTTGCTCGATGGCAGGCTGCTGGCCCGGGGAGAGGTGGTGGTGATCGATGGCAACTATGGTCTCCGGGTGACCGACATCTCTCCGCTGGCGACTCCCACAGGGCAGCATGATGAGTAAAGCCGGCATGAGCCCGAAATCGTGGACCCGGGCATGGCGCGATTTTCGGCAAAAGCTCGCGGTCAAGTGCGGGAACTGCGGCCGCATCCATTCCAGGAGCCTGTGGCGGCGAATACGCGGCGGGCCGAGCGGCGTGCGCATGCAAGCCTCATGGTATTGCCGGCCGGAATGCCTGGAGCGGGCGCTCTCCGAGGCACTGGGACGGGCGCATCCCGTGGCCCAGCGGGATGTGGTGGCGTCGCATCGGGTTCCACTGGGACTGCTTCTGCTCTCCCGGCAGCAACTCACGGCCGCCCAACTCCGAACCGCTCTCGAGCTACAGCGCGCTGCGGGCCACGGAAAAATCGGGGAGTGGCTGCAGAAGCTGGGATTCGCCACGGAACCGCAAATCACTGCCGCCCTGGCGCGCCAGTGGTCGTGTCCGGTTCTGAGAACGGGCCCGGGGGGCTTGGCTGGGCGCCGGTTCCCCTCCATCCCGGTGCTGCTGCTCGAGTCTTTCCAGATGATCCCGGTGGGATTCGCCGAGGCCACGGGAACTCTTCTCATCGCATTCAGCGAGGGAGTCGACCACACCGTACTCTATGCGGTCGAGCAGATGCTGGGATGCCGCACGGACGCATGCTTCGTGTGCCCGAGCGTCTTGCAAAAGGGTTTGCAGGCGCTGGCGCAACGTCACGCGGCAGCCGACGTCGTCTTTGACCGGACGCAAGACGCCCACGAATGCGCCCGCATCATCGGCAGCTACAGTGCAAAAGTGGGGGCGGAGGAAGTTCGCCTGGCACGCTGTGGCAAGCACATCTGGATCCGTTTGGAAAGGTTGCGGGGAGAAACCCTAAATCTGGTGTTGCGCGCCCCTGCGGATCTTAGCCCCGGTCTGCCGATGCACCGGCCGGCGGCATTCGCATCCGCGGTCTAAAGCCCTGCCGGAGTATGCCGATAACACCTAAGGCGCGCGCCTTTGGCCCGACACTTTGGTCCGACCAGGGGGAACTACCGCGAAAGGATCAGCGGGAACCATGGACAAAGTACAAGTTCTCATCGTGGACGATTCCTCGGTGATGCGAAAAATCGTGGAGCGATCACTACGCCAGGCGGGCATCGAGATCGCGAAAGTCTTTGAAGCGGGCAACGGGGCGGAGGCGCTCGCCGTGTTAAGCGAGACGAAGGTGGACATCATCCTCTGCGACATCAACATGCCGGTGATGGATGGCTTGGAGTTTGTGAAGCAATTGTCGGGCGTGGAGAATGCCAGGGGGGTCCCGGTAGTGATGATTACCACCGAAGGCAGCGAGGGCCACGTGGTGCAGGCGCTCTCGGCCGGAGCGCGTGGTTACCTGCGCAAACCTTTTACCGCCGATCAGGTCAAAGAGCACATTCTTCCGGTATTGGCGGGGAAGCCGTGAGTTCGGGCAAATCGAATCCCGGTGCAGCCGAAAACCATCAGAGCTGGCTCCCCGTGCTCGAACAGTCCGCCCAGGAAGTCTTTGAGCTCATGCTGGGGAGCCATCTTGTCGTCGCACCGGAGGCGGTTGCCGACGACGGACTCGACATCACCGCGATGGTCGGACTCGCCGGTCTGCTCTGCGGCGTGATGACTATCCGCTGCTCATCGAAGGCTGGGGCAAAGATGGCGTCGAAGATGCTTGGCGTAGACGCTGACAAGGCGGTTTCGGAAATATGGGATGCGCTCGGGGAAATCTGCAACATGGTCGCGGGAAACTTCAAGAACAAGATTTCGGGCTTGGGCGACGGTTGCATGCTTTCCGTACCCACGGTGATTACGGGCGGAGATTACGAATGTCATTCTCTGGGGAATTCGAAAATTTTGCGGATCAACTTCTTATTTGACGGGGATGGGATCATCGCCGCACTCGAGATTCACAGCTAGCCTCCCGGTTCGGCCTGTAGAGTGCACCCTCGGAACATTTTGCCGGGGGCCCTGCTGCCAATCGGCAAGACATTCCTCCCAACCGCTTCAATCTTAAGAATTCTCTTCGGCTTCTTTCCGCTGGTTTCACTTCTTTTCAACCATTTAGGCGAAGTCAGGCCGATCCGATTTGCATTCCAGGGTGGAACACGGCGTGCTCCTTCGACCATGGAGCGAGCACACCATGGACAGCGGGTACTACGCAGCGTGCGCCGGACTTGCGGCGCAAACCCAAGCTCTTGAATTGGTCGCCCATAATCTAGCCAACCTGGCAACTACTGGCTACCGCGGACAACAAACGACGTTTCGTTCTTTGTTGGCGGGGAACGGACCGGTTGGCGCAAATGCGCTGAATATTGCCGTCAATGACTTCGGCGTGTTAAGCGGCAGCCGGCTCGATCTGACCTCGGGCAGCCTTATGCCTACCGGAAACCCGCTGGATGTGGCCGTTGCGGGCAAGGGGTTCTTTGCGGTGCAGTCCGGGCAAGAGGTTCTCTACACCCGCGACGGCGGCTTCCACGTTACCTCCACCGGACAACTGGTAACGAGCCAGGGAAGCGCCGTGCTCGGCGAGCAAGGGCCGGTGATTTTGCCGGGCGGCAATGTCGCGATCAGTTCCGATGGAACCATCTCCGTGGATGGGACGGTGGTGGACAAATTGCGTGTGGCGGAATTCTCGCCGGGAACGAATCTGACGGCGGTGGGCAACGCCACTTACAGCGCACCCAACGGCTCCGCACTGGTTGCGGCCGAGTCGTCAGTGAGTCAGGGCATGCTCGAGGGTTCGAACGTGAGCCCGACCGAGGGAGTGGTGCAGCTGATCACGGTGCAGCGCAATACGGAAATGCTTTCGCGCGCGTTGAGTGCGCTCGACGGCCAGCTCAATCAGATTGCGGCGCAAGACTTGCCGAAAGTCTGAGTTTTTAGGAAACGCTTTCGAGAAACCCAGGAGAGCAAAGAAGATGATGCGAGCACTGTATACCGCCGCCAGCGGCATGACCGCACAGGAACTCAATCTGGACAATATCGCCAATAACCTATCGAACTCCAGTACGGCGGGCTTCCGCAGCCGGCGGCTGCAGTTCGAGGACCTCATCTATCAGAACTTAATCATGCCGGGCGCGGCCGCCACGCAGCAGACCACGGTGGTGGCCGGACTGCAGGTGGGGCTGGGCACCCGGTCCGCCGCATCGGAAGTGATCCAAACCCAAGGCGACTTCAGCCAGACCGGGAACCCGTTGGACTTGACGATTCAAGGACAGGGGTTTTTCCAGGTGCTTTTACCGGATGGCCAGACCGCCTATACCAGGGCGGGCAGCTTTCATACCGACGGCCAAGGCAACCTTGTCGATCAGGATGGCGATGCGGTGCAGCCCGCGATCACGATTCCAGCGGGCTCAACCTCGGTGACGGTCGGCTCCGATGGCACGGTCAGCGTGACCCTGGCGGGACAAACCGCGGCGCAGCAGGTGGGAACGTTGCAGCTGGCGCAGTTCAATAATCCCGGAGGACTGAACAGCACGGGCAGCAACCTGCTTCTACAGACCACCGCGTCCGGCGATCCCATCGTAGGGACGCCCGGCGGCAGCGAAGGGCTGGGAACGATCGTGCAGGGCATGCTGGAGCAGTCCAACGTCAGCGTGGTAACCGAATTCGTGAACATGATTGTGGCCCAGCGTTCCTACGAAGCCAGTTCGCGGGTGGTGAATGCGGCGGATCAGATGCTGCAGACCATCAACAATCTCGGCCGTTAGCGGCATTCAGGAGCGGGTTCCATGAAGCGGCTTGCCATGGCGCTGATCGGTGTGGGGTTCGCGGCCGCGGCTTTATTGTGCCGGGCCCAGTCCGCTTGCACGGCCGCAGTGCGGCCCAGCATCGAAGTTGGGCCGGGAGAACTGACGCTGGCGGATTTGCTGGAACCAAATGCCTGTCCTCACTTGCATCAGTTAGCCGCCCAGGTGAGTCTCGGTACGGCGCCTCGGGCCGGAGGTGAGCGCGTGCTCGACGGGCGCCAGATCGGCGGGCTGATCGACGCCCTGGCAGATGGCCTGCGGCCCTGGCCACACGGCAAAGATACAGATACAGACAAGGATAAAGATAAAGATACAGATACAAACGAGGATCAGCGGATTCCGGAGCGTATCGTAGTCCGGCGCCAAGGCGCTACCAAGTCTTGTGCCGAGATTGCCGAATTCATTGCGCCCGGCGCAGCCGCTCAGGCTTTGGATTGTGCCGCGGCCCGGGGCATTCCCGAGGACTCGCCGCTCAAGCTCTTGAAGACGGAGTGGAACGCCCGCCTGCGGCGCTGGGAGTTCGCGCTGCGTTGCGTCAGGCCCGAAGACTGTGTTCCGTTTCTGGTTTGGGGCCGCGAAAAGGGAGCTTCGACAGTCCTTGCCGAGGCGGCTCCTCCGAAGCCGCAGGCTGGCGCCAGCAGTACTGCGCGCCTGGTAAAGCGCGGCCAGACTGCGACCCTTACCTGGGATCAGGGGGGGATTCGCATCGTGTTGCCGGTGACCTGTCTCGATGCCGGGGGACTGGGTCAGTTTGTGAGGGTGCGATTCCCAAACGCCGGCCAAACTCTGCGGGCCGAAGTAGTCGGTGCAGGAACCTTGCGGGCGAACCTGTGAGAACGGCGCAGCGGAACACTACTGGCATGGCCGGTACCATGGCCGGTGCCGTGGTCAGAAAGATAGAAATAGCGATTGGCCGCATCGCGGTGGTGGCGCTGCTCCTCTCTGGCGCCGAAGCCCACGCCAAGAATAAAACTGCGGCTCCGAAACGCGATGCGCTGGCCGATTATCTCAAGCGCGTATCGGCCGCGGCGCCCTCGGCCGCGGCCACCACGCTGGGCAGCCTGTGGATCGACAACGGTCGGCTGGCGAACCTGGTGGCGGATTACAAGGCCTCGCGGGTGGGCGATCTGGTGACCATCAGCATCAACCAGAATCTGTCGTCCACCAATACGGGCAACGTGGCCACGAGTCGCGCCTTCTCGGCCAGTTCGGGGATTAGCGCGCTGGGAGGGCACATCAAGACCAGCGGCGTGGCCAACCTGTTCTCGCCTAGTTCGGCACAAGCGCTGACGGGCAAGGGGCAGGCCACCTCGACCACCGCGCTGTCCACGACGCTCACCGGGCGGGTGGCCGCAGTCCTGCCCACAGGAACGCTGGTGGTCGAGGCGGAGCGGCAGATCATGATGAACGAGCAGCGCGAGACCGTGATCTTGCGCGGCATGGTCCGCCCCGGCGATCTCGATGCCACGAATACGGTGGCTTCGAACAGCGTGGGCGATCTCGAAATTGAGATCAAAGGCAAGGGCGTCCTCACGGAAAGCACCCGGGCGCCGAACCCGGTCATGAAATGGATTTTGCGGGTACTGAATTTTTAGGAGAACGTCATTTCCAGGAGAACGTCATGGATCGGGCCGCTTTTCCGCGTGCAATCTTGTTTTCACTCCGCCGGCTGCTGGCCACGGTCTTGCTTGCGGCCGGCGCCGCCCAAGGCGCGGACCACAAGGTCCTGATCCGCGACGTGGCCAGCGTGGAGGGGATTCGCGACAACTCCCTCATCGGCTACGGACTGGTGGTGGGGCTGAAAGGCACGGGGGATAAGCAGCAGACTTACTTTACGATTCAGACTCTGGCCAGCATCCTGCAGCGGATGGGGGTCGAGATTCCTCCCAGCGTGGTGCAGACGACGGTGCAGGTCAAAAACGTGGCGGCCGTCTTCGTCACCGCCAGCCTGCCCCCATTCTCCCGGCCCGGCATGCCGCTGGATGTGATCGTCGCTTCGGCGGGCGATGCGCGCAGCCTGGAAGGCGGCCTGCTGCTGTTGACGCCGCTGTATGCGGCCGATGGCCAGGTCTATGCCGCCGCGCAAGGGCCGCTCGTGGTGGGCGGTTATGCGGCGGGGTCCGCAGCCAACTCCAAGTCGGTGAATCATCCCACGGTGGGGCGCATTCCGAACGGAGGATTGATCGAGCGCGACAGCTCGCTGGATCTCACCAAACTTCACCGTCTCTCCCTTCTGCTCAACGATGCCAGCTTCACCACAGTCGAGGAGGTCGCAACCGTGATCAACCGCGAACTGGCCACTCCGGCGGCCAGCGTGGTCGATAGCCGCCGGGTGGAAATCGAGATCCCGGCCGCCGGCAACAACTCGAACGTACCCGCGCTTCTCGCCCGGATTGAAAACTTCGAAATCCAGGTCCGCCGCAAAGCCAGGGTTGTGGTCAACGAACGCACGGGTACGGTGGTTCTGGGCCGGGATGTGCGCCTGGGTGCGGTTTCGATTTTGCACGGCACCTTCTCGATCGAGGTGACGACCACTTACTCGGCGTCGCAGCCCAGCCCGCTGGCCAGCGGGCAGACCGAAGTCCTGCCCGAGACCAAGCTGAAGGCTTCCGAGAGTCCCGCCCGAAATGTTGCCTTGAGCGAAGGCGCCAGTGTGGAGGAGTTGGTCACGCGTCTGCAGGCGATTGGCGCAACCGCGCGCGACGTGGTTTCCATTCTTCAGGCCATCAAGGCGGCGGGCGCACTGGAAGCGGAATTGGAGGTCATATAATGAGCACGATTTCGGGTCTTTCCACCGCCTCTGCAGCCACGGTTTTGCCGCCTTCAGGGACGCCCGCTTGGAGCAAAGGCCAGAAGGCGGCCCGCGAATTTGAAGCGCAGCTCATCGGCACCGTGCTCGAGTCTTTGGAGAAAACTTTCGCCGCGCTTCCCGGCCAGGATGCGATCGCGGGCGAGGACGACTACAACTACCTTGGGACGCAGGCTTTGGCGTCGGCGCTGGCGGCGGGAGGCGGCTTCGGCATTGCGCGGATGATTTCCCGGTACTTGGAGGGCACTAAGGTAGCAGCCGAAGCGGCCAATCCGCCGGGGGCCAAAGCCGCTGATTCCGCTAAAGTTCCTGTAACTTCTGCCGATGGAACAAGATGAGGTCACCGGGGCAGGGGACGGTTGCAAACTCCGTGAGCCAAATTAAAGTTTCCTAATGGCCCGCCGATAGTTGAATTGCAAGGCAATTCAGCGGAGGAAACAAGCATGAGAATCGATCCCAATCAGGGAGCGCAGGCGCTTCCCGAGAGTGGCCGAACCAGCAACCAGACGACAGCGCGGGACAGCGCGGCCTCGCGGGGGGGCGGCTCTGGCGCTCTGGGCGAAGACCAAGCGCAGCTTTCGGGCGACCACGTTCAGATTCAGGCACTGGTAGCGCAGGTGGCGCAACTCCCCGAAACCACTCAGGGGAAGATCGACGCCCTGCGCCAAGCCGTAGTGGCTGGCAAGTACCAGCCTAGCCCGGATCAGGTCGCTGCAGCTCTGTTTACGGATATGGTGGTGAAGTTGGCGGCGTAACCGTGGCGCAGGACAGAAAGGACGGGAAGTTATGGCGATGGAGAGAGCCAGCCTGTCCGACAGTTTGGGCGTAGGGCAAACCACGCCATTGTCACCGGTCCTAGGCGAGCAAGGCCAAGCTTCCCCGGGGGCGGGTGAGCGCAAGCCCCGACGCCGTGAGCCGCTGCCGGAGGAAACTTCTGGGGAGCCACCGGCAGAAGACACCGATCAACCTCCACACCGGATTGACAGTCTGGCCTGAAATCAAATGCTTCCAGAAGACTCCATTCCCGGAGCTGCGATCCCCCCGGAAAGCGCTTTGCAGCGGGCAGATGAGCGGGTGCGGATCCGCCTGGCGCTCACGCGCGACCTGCAGGCCAGCCTTTCCGCCAGCCACAAAGCTCTCCTGGCGTTGGACCTTCGCGGCATCGAGCGCGGGACCAGCGAACAGGTTGGATTGAGCCGGAAGCTGGCCGAGGACTTGCGACGAGGCCGAGTATCGCCGGCAAGAGAGAAGCGATTGGCGGAAGAGCTCAGGCAAAGTGAGCGTGAAGTCTGGCAGGCGGCGCGGTTGCAGGCGGCACTGCTGGCGCGGGCGCAATGCAAGCTGCGTGTCTTGTCGAACATGCTGGCCGACCCTAGCGTCAACTACGGTCCATTATTGACGCGAAGTGGCGCGCCGCCGCATGCCTCTCATTTCAAGCGAGGCGGAGAGATCTGACTAATGTCGAGCCTGAATGCCAGCCTGGCCACGGCCCTAAGCGGATTGATTGCCGAACAGGGCGCTCTCGCGACCACCACCAACAACGTGGCCAACGTGAACACGCCCGGCTACTCCCGGGAGCAGGCGGTGCTGGCGGCGAGCGATCCGGTGGTGGTCGATCCGCTCACCTTCGGCACAGGCGTGACCCTGCAAAGTGTCGAGAGCATTCGCGATCCCATCCTCGAATCGCAAATTCAGCAGCAGACCCAGGGCCAAGGTCAGTACAGCACGCTCTCCTCGGCCCTGCAGCAGACTCAGGCGAACTTCGCCGCCAGCAGCAGCGATATCGGAACCTCGATTTCCAATTTCTTTGCCAGCATCAACCAGCTCTCCACCGACCCCTCCGATCTTTCGCTGCGCCAGGGCGTGCTGACCGCCGCGGGCAACCTGGCCACGAGTTTCAACACCACGGCCAACAACTTGACCCAGCAGCAGACCAGCCTGGACCTAAACGTGGTGCAGACGGTAGGTCAAATCAACCAACTCACGCAGCAGATTGCCCAGCTCAACGGACAGATCAGCAACCTGCAGAACGTCGGAGAGAATGCCGGAACTTTCATTGACCAGCGCCAGCAGGCCATTGACCAGCTCTCGGCCCTGGTGGACGTTTCCGTAATCCCCAGCGACAACACGCTCACGCTTACTACCGCCAATGGCGCACCGCTGGTGATCGGCCAGCAGAGCCTTCAGCTCCAGACACAGACCACCGCCTCGGGACTGCATGACGTTTATTCCCAAGGGAAGGACATCACGAGCCAAATCACCTCCGGGCAACTGGCCGGAACTCTGCAGGCCCGCGATCAGGAGATCCCGGCGGTTCAGACCCAATTGGATACGCTGGCAGCAGGCGTGGCTAACTCTGTAAACACGGTGCAGGCAGGTGGGTTCGACCTCAACGGGAACGCTGGGACCAATTTATTTAACCCTCCGCCCGCATCCGGGGTGGGTGCGGCGGCGAATCTCTCCGTTGCCATCACCGATCCCTCGCTGATTGCCGCCAGCTCGGATGGCACGCCGGGCAGCAATGGAAATGCGGAGGCGATGTACGCCCTCAACAGCCAGGCGGTGATCGCCGGCCAGAACCCTACGAGTTATTATTCCGGCATCGTCTTCAACGTAGGCAACGACGCAGCCGATGCCTCGGCGGAACAGACCGCTTCGACTCTGGTGCTGCAGCAGCTCAACGATCAGCGGGCGTCGGTCTCGGGAGTCTCGCTGGACGAAGAGGCCGCCAACATGGTGCAGTACCAGGACGCTTATTCCGCGTCGGCGCAGGTGATCACCACGATCAATGACATGATGTACACGGTCATCAACATGGACACCCTAACGGTTTAGCCCACGATGCGCGTAAATCCCAATCCGTACCCCGATCTCCTCGCCGCAATAGCCCAGACTCAGCAGCAGATCAACACCGACGAGCAGGAGATCGCTTCCGGGCAGAGCGTCAATCTGCCTTCCGACAATCCCGCCGCGGCGGCGGAACTGGTGCAGAACGCGGAGCAAACCGCGCAAGCCGATCAATTCCAGCGCAGCATTGGCAGCATCCAAGGCGAAGTACAGAATGCGGATGCCGCCTTGAACTCCGTTACTACAGCGCTCCAGCAGGCCATCAGCCTGGGGGTTGAGGGCGCCAATGGCACGGTCAACAGCGCCGATCGCGCGGCCCTGGCTACACAAGTGCAGGGCATCCAAAGCCAGTTGCTCAACCTGGCAAACCTCAGCTATCAAGGCAACTACGTCTTCGCGGGAACAGCGAACCAGACCACTCCATATGTACTGGATCCCAGTTCTTCCTCCGGCGTCACCTATCAGGGAAACTCAGGAGTGAACCGCGTGACCTTAGGCAGCCAGTTTAGCCTGCAAACCAACCTCCCTGGCTCCCAGTTATTCTCCGCGGCCGGCACGGATATGTTCCAGAGCATTCAGGACCTTATCACCAGCCTGGAGAGCGGCACGGGCATCGGCACGGCAGTCACGGAAGTCAGTGCCGCGAACAACTACATCTCTGCGCAAAGCGCGTTTTACGGCAACGCCTTGAACCAGCTCACTGGGCAGCAAACCTATCTCGGCACCGAGGCCACGCAACTGGCGCAGCAGCAAAACACCCTAGGAGGCGTTGACCTGACCGCCGTGATCAGTAATTTGACCACTGGACAAACCTCCCTGCAGGCAACCTTGGAAGCAATCGGGCAGACCGCAAACATCGATCTGTTTGAATATTTGAAATAGAAGAAAAGCCAGACGCACCTAAAAGGTCTGACGCGACGCTCGAGCCCACTCGACCGCCGACTGCACTCGCGCCCGTTGCGCCTCCAGCCGTGCCCGCTCGACCAGCAACTGGCTGTGGATCGAAGGCAGAAGATCTCGCAGCCGTTCCACGTTGCCGCGATACTGCTCCAGTTCGGCGTCAAGTTCCGGATCGGTTCCCTTTGCCGGGAATGGTTGTGCGCGCAACTCCGCGCCGGCACGCGACAGTTCCGATAGCAGCGCGGTGATGTGGTCCGGGGTTGCTACGCTTAGCTGCCCGCGTTGGGTAATCATGCAGTCGAGCCAATGGCGCAGGCGCTGGTTGGTCTCGCGCAGGTCCTGCGACCGTGAAAGCGTCAGTGACGGCATCAGGCGTTCCAGTCGGCGAAAGACGTTGCGGGAGAAGAGATGGCGGGAGAATCCGATGTGGGCGCGGGAGTTGGCGGATTCGGTTTCGCCACAGCGCGTTCCACCTCCAGCCAGGCTTCATAAACCAGCACGAGTTGAGAAATTTGCCGTTCGAGAAGGCGTGCGGATTGCTTCACCTGAGCCTCGGTCAGCCCAGCACGCACCAGGCCATAGAACTGCGCCAGATTCTTTGCGACTTCTCCGCCGCGCTCCATGTCGAGCGAGCCTTGCAGTTGGGCAATCACCAGGAGGGCATGGTTAATCTCCCGGGTGCGGATTTCGATCGCGCCCTTTTCCAGCGCGATGACCGCACGCCGCAAGTCTTCGATCGCCTGCTCGTACAGGCAGATGACCAGCCGCACCGGGCTTGCGCCCCGCACGCTGGCTTCACGGTATGAAGATCTTGCATCCATTCGCTATAACCCCGAGGTGAGAGTAGGTTCGCTGGAGATAAGCGCGCCGGAACTGGAAGTACCCGAGCCCAGTGTGCCCAGCGTCTCAGTGATCTCCTGTAGAAGCAGCGGGTACGCCTGCAGCGAAGCGTTGACCGAGTCGTACTGAGACGTTAATGCCGTGGTCTCGGTGGTTAACTGAGTTTCGAAGTTTGTGATGGTAGCGGTAAGGTCCGTCCCTTCCGCCTGGTCTTGGGCCGTATCCACGTTTAATGGGCCTGTCGTGGGGTTGGTCAAGTTGGTCAGATCGGCATTGAAATTGTTGGCGAAACCGGTTCCTGAAGAGTTCTGAAAAAAATTCACGACCCCCGTGGGATCGGCCGCCAGTGCCTCGGCAAACGACGGACCAGTCTTGGTTGGCGCAAGAGCCACGGTCAGCGTGCCGTCGTTGTTCATGTTAATGCCCATCGAGGCCAGGTTGATGGTTTCGCTCTTGTCGCCAAGCAAATTTGGCCACCCGGCGACGGAGACAGCGTAGGTCGCGTCATTTAGCATGCTGGACTGCAGCGCGCTGAGGGAAATATCTGATAACAGGGGAGGCACCGGCGTGGCGCCGGTTGGATCCACGACGTATTGCGTGTTGATGGTGCTGACCACCGTGTTGTAAGCGGAGACGAAATTGTTGACGGCATTGGTGATCTGGTTTGTGTCCGGTCCCACGGTGAGCTGCACCGGCTGCGCCGGATCTCCCGGCGACTGGCTGGCCAGGTTTAGCGTGACCCCCTGAATGGCTCCGGTCACGATGTTGCTGCTGCTGGTGAAAGGCACGCCATCAATGGTGAGGGAAGCGTTGGTACCGCCCACGGGCGTGTCGAAGTTCAGGTTGGCGATAGGAGTGAGGTTGGTGGTGTTGGTCCCGAATGCCACGTCTCCCGGTGTTCCGGGGGTAGAGCTGGAAATCGAGAGATGGTATCCCCCGGCATCGTTGACGACGGTCGCGGTCACTCCCCAGCTGTTGGCGGTGCTCTGGGTGTTGATGTAGCTGGCCAGGGTATTGAGCGTATCGTTGCTGCCGGCAGTGATGGCGAGGTTTTCCGTTGTGCCGCCGGACCCTCCGAGTTGCAGTTGAATGGTTCCTGTGGTTTGGCCGGTTGGCAAGATCGAAGTATCTGCGCTGGCCAGATCTTCCGTGTTCGCCGTATTCTCAGCTCCAGTGGTCGTGTTGGTGGCAATTGCCAAGGCTCCGGCAGTGCCTGAACTCTGACTAAACAGAGCGAGCCTTGACCCGCTGGTATCACTTACTACGCTGGCGGTTAGTCCCCAGTTGTTGGCCGTGCTCTGGGCATTGATGTAGGCGGCCAGCGTGGTCAGGGTGTCATTGCTGCCTTGGGTGATGGGAATATCGTGGGTGGTGCCGCCGGATCCTCCCACCTGCAACTGAATGTCTCCGGTGGTTTCTCCGTTCGCCAGGATGGAGGCATTGGGGCCGGCGGCGATGGGATCGGTATATATAGTGCCGGTGGTGGCCAAGTTGTTCACCACGATCTGGTGGGTTGCGGTAACGGCCGTGGTTTGAGCGGTCGCGGTCAAGACTGCTGGGTTCGAAGAGGTTGCCGCCTGGGCAGCAAGCGCTCCGGTTGGGTCTGCCAGCGCGGCGACGGCGGTCTGCAGGCTGGTGAGATTATTTTCCTCTCCCTCTAGTAATCCCTCTTGAGTCGCCAGCGTTGTTTGCTGCCCTTGCCACACCGTCAGCTGGCCGCTCTGCTCCGAGATAATCTGCTGCACCACGGAACTAACATCAATACCTTGTCCGGAGAGGATTGTAGACGGATTTAAACTGACGCCCATGGCCTTTTCCTCCTGTGATCCGGAGTGTCTAACTGCACTTTGGCTTCAGCCTCTAGACTGGTAGCCATCACAGGTGCATTTTGTGACGGACTGGTTTCCGCAATTGAAGCGTTTCCTGAAGCGGGAAAGGACGGAGTAAGATCCACGCCCACTCCTCCCCCTTCGACCTGAACATCCGCCGAAGGCGGAAATATGAGCGCGGGACTCACACTCCATATCGAGCTACAAGAGTAAAACCGGAGGGAGACTTGGCGGCCTCCTTCCGGGCTGAACTTACTGCAACAGCTTTAGTACGAGCTGCTGTTGCTGGTTGGCCTGAGCCAGAGCGGAAATGCCGGTCTGTTCCAGGATGGAGTATTTGGTTAGGTTCGCCACAACCGTCGGAATATCGGCAGCCGTGATCGTGTTTTCCGCCGCAGTCAGGTTCTGCACCTGGCTGTTGATGACGTTGCTGGCTGCGGTGAGCCGGTTGACACTGGCACCCAAAGTGCCGCGTACGCTGGCCACGTTCGCGATGGCTGAACTCAGCAGGGTCAACGCAGTCTGCGCGTCGCCTTGTGTGTCCAGGTCAGTGGTAGCCAGATTTACGGCCTGCGCGCCGCTGCCGTTGGTGATCGCCGCCGTCGACAGGCCACCAATGGTTACCGCAATCTGGGCCGAACCGATGGCGGTCGAGTCACTCAGGAAGATGTTCGTGGTTGCCGTACCGGTTGTAGCCGGGTTGGTGAAGGTTCCCAGTACAGTCTCAGTGTTGGTGGCGCCTACCGCGACGTTATTGTGGTTATTGGGATCGACGACCACCAGGTTGCCGCCCGAGAGATAGGCTTGCAGGCCGGCTGGATCGGTGGGGTTATTAATTGCCGCGATGAGGTCCCCAACCGTATCGCCGCCGGCTGCTCCAGTGGAGGTGAAGGTAAAGGTCTTGCCCCCGGCCGTGAAGCTGGTGATGTGGCCAACGGAGCTCAACGCGGTATCTGCGGTCAAACCGCCGGCGTTGCCAGTTAGCTCGTTAAAGTTGGTGGTTGCCGTTCCGACGGTGTTGGGCGTCGTGAAAGCCGTTGGGGCGCCGGCAACGGGTGCACCAAGCACGGTGTCATCGGTGGTGACGGCAAGGTCGGCCCGATTTAGCGGATCGGTGATTTGAACTTGGCCGCCGACCAGCGCCGCCTTTGCGCCGACAGTAGTGTCGTTGTTGATGGCATTGATCAGGTTCTGCACCGTTGGGGCCGTGGAATCGGCAACGCTGGTGGTGCCGGTAACGACCGCGAAACCGGTCACGGCGAGATTGTTGTTGTTGGCGGTATCAGTGATTTGCAACTGCCCGCCGACCAGCGCGGCCTGTAACCCGGTGGCGGCGCCGCCAGCGACGAGGATGCCGGTGGTGGCAATGGTGCCGCCGCCAGTTTGGCTCGTGCCCGAGTTGATGGCGCTTATCAGCGTCCCCAGGGTTGTCGCACCCGTGCCCGACGTGTAGGTTGTGGCTACGCCGCCTCGGGTAATGGTCAGGGTTCCAGAGACAGTCAGCGCCGAAGCCGCGGTGTAAGGCCCGCCGCCAGCGGTTAACTCTACGTTCGGGTTTACCGCGCCGGCGGCTGCCGTGTAAGTGAAGGTGACCCCGCCTGCGGTGACCGAGGTCGCATCGCCGACCGTCAGCGCGCTTCCCAGTGACACCGGAGCGGTCGTCGCACTATTGGCACTATTTGCTGCGTTAAGGTTGGGCGCCGTGCCACTCTGAAACACCGACTGTCCGTTATAGGTTGTGGCGGTGCCAATCTGGTTAATTTCTGCCAGGATGGATGCATATTGAGCCTGAATGGCGGTGCGTTGCCCATTGGAGACCGTGCCCGTGGCCGATTCCGTGGCCAGCGTGACCGCGGTGTTCAGCAGGTTCGTGACCTGGGCCAGTGCGCCATCAGCGAGTTGCAGCTCGCCGACGCCGTCGTTCGCGTTCGATACCGATTGTGTCAGAGCGCTGATGTTAGCTTGCAAGCCGTTGGCAATGGCCAGGCCGGCGGGATCATCTGCACCGGAGTTGATGCGCGACCCTGAAGCCAACTGTTCGAGAGTACTGTTCAGGGCCGTGCTTGTCAGCGTGAGTTCGTTTTCCGCCTGGAGGGACGGAATGTTATTCAGGATACCGAGAGGCATGGTGTTTCTCCTTTTGTCTAAGTTGGTCCCGCCTACTTGGAACCGCCTCCCCAGGATCTCTGTGGAGTTCCCGTTCCACTTCTTGCTTCACGGAACCCGAATGTCTGTTGTGTCCATCGGCAGCCGCCCTTTTCGCTTTAGTAACTTCTTCCGGGTCAGTGACCGTCAGACCTAGCCCCTAAGTAACAACGGTCTTTCACGCGCTGTATAAGCCTCAATCTTGCTTCGCCGATACATCCTCCTAGGGGCCTGTGTGTCCTCGCGCGCCGCGATGGCAAAGAGAGGAATAGGAAAACATGATCCGGCTTACGCGTCTTAACAATCAGCCCTTGACCGTAAACTCCGATCTCATCAAGTTTGTAGAACAAGCCCCCGACACGGTTATCACGCTGGTCACCGGAGAGAAAATTGTGGTGCGGGAGAGCGCCGAGGAAGTTCTGGCACGGGTCATCGAATTCCGCCGCTCGGTCTTGCAAGGCCTGCCTTTTGCTTCCGCTTGGGATAGTTCTTCTTCGCACACCCTCCTCCCAGAGCGTCCCGAGCCCCGCAAAAGGGAGCCGGAGAGGTGAGCGTCGACAAGGCCAGCCTCGTCGGGATCATTCTGGCCGTAGGTGGAATCGTAGCTGGACTTCTGCTCGAAGGCGGAAACCTGGGCCAGATCCTACAGCCCACAGCCGCGATGATCGTGTTCGGAGGCACCCTGGGAGCTGTGATGCTGCAGTTCCCCTTGGCGATTATTCTGCTTGCTTTCCGGCAACTGGGCTCGGTTTTCGTTAATCCCCATCGAGACCCTGAAGCAACCATTCATCAGCTCGTGCAATACGCGCAAAAGGCTCGTCGCGAGGGCATCGTCTCCCTCGATGCGGAATTAGCCGAGATTAATGATCCCTTCCTCCGAAAGACCCTCATGCTGGCCGTTGACGGCACCGAACCCCAGGAACTGCGCAAGATGATGGAACTCGAACTCGACAACCAAGCCGAGTACGAGGAGCAGGTCCCGCAGGTATTCGAGTCCGCGGGTGGATTCGCTCCCACCGTGGGAATTATCGGAGCGGTTCTGGGATTGATTCAAGTGATGCAGCATCTGGACAAGATTGACGAAGTGGGCAGAGGCATCGCCGTGGCATTCGTGGCCACCATCTATGGAGTAGGTTCCGCCAACCTTTTCTATCTTCCCATGGCAGGAAAGATGAAACTCCGCATTCGCGATCAACAGATCATGCGGGAAATGACTCTCGAGGGAGTCGCATCGATTCTGGAAGGGATGAACCCGCGCATGTTGGAGACAAAATTGTTCGGCTTCCTGGTCGAGGCCAGCCAGACTCCGGATCAAGCGGAAAGGACCGACGAATGAGGCGCCGCCGCAAAAGGTCGCGCCCACACTCCAACCACGAGCGTTGGCTGGTTTCCTACGCGGATTTCATTACGCTGTTATTCGCTTTTTTTGTGGTTTTATATGCCTCCGCGCAAGTCGATCAGAGGAAGGTTGGGAAACTCGCTTTGGCCATCCAGGTGGCGTTTCAGGAACTCGGCGTGTTCCCGGCTTCAACCACGCAGATTCCATTGGACGTTAATGATCCAATGCCCTTCAGCACGGTGCAGGCCATTCAGAATGTGGAGCGCACTTCCGAGCTTGGAACCATCGCTTCCCCTCCAACGGATTCTTTATCGGGCTCTTCCGATAATACCGATCTTTCCACCTTACGAAGCGAATTGGAGCAGGCGCTGCACGGCGAAATCGCCCTGCATCAAGTGTCGCTGCACCGCGAGACGGATGGCTTGGTCGTGAGCCTCCGGGAATTCGGTTTCTTCGATAGCGGTTCGGCGGCCATCAAGCCCGAGTCCCTGCCGGCGCTGGATCGCATTGCTTCGATTCTGGCCATCCGCACCTGTAAACTGCGCATCGAGGGCCATACGGACAATGTCCCGATTCATACGGCCCAGATGGCCTCCAATTGGGAACTCTCGACCGCTCGGGCTACCGCAGTGGTCCGTGTCCTGATTGAAGGTCACCGCTTTGCGCCCGAGAGACTCTCAGCCGCCGGCTATGCGGAGTATCACCCCATTGCCAGCAATCTCACCGCTCAAGGACGCGGGCAGAACCGCCGCGTAGACATCGTCATCCTGACGTCGCAAGCGGCAAACCCTGCTTCGCTCCCGGAGCCGGATGTTGCGACCAAGCGATCGCCTCCACTGAGGTGATCTGCCCCGCCCGGTCTGTTGCGGTCTGTGTGGACGCTCAAGTTGGTCGAAATGCCCTCTGCTGCCGCCTGGTTCCCAGCTAAAGTACTCCGGTCCCGTGCCGATAAAGACCATGGCTGCGTGCGTGTCCATCCTGATGGATCACACCAGGAGCAACCGCGCTATGGAATTCGATACCAATCGGAGGCGGGGAAGGCCCCTTGCCCGCGAGCCCAGGAAGGCGCACGAGCAATTGTTCCAGTTAGTCGGATTTTATGTGGGCGGCGAAGAATTCGTGATCGATATTTTGCGGGTGCAGGAGATCATCCGCACCCAGCAGTTGACGCGTGTGCCGAACTCACCTGAGTTCATGGAGGGAGTCATGAATCTGCGCGGGAAAATTATTCCCGTGATCGCCCTCCGAAAACGTTTTGGCCTCGAAGAAATTCCTCCCGGCAAGCAGAACCGCATTGTAGCGGTCGAAATCCAGGGAAGCAGGCTCGGCTTTGTTGTGGATGCCGTCTCTGAACCTGCCGCTTTGCTCGCGAATTTACAAGTTACCCTGCCGCCGATTCGACAGGCTTCCGCGTGACCACTGCCCTTTCGATGCGCCCGGGCCCCGGCACGGAGAGTCCTCCCGAGCCTGAACTGGTGCGTATCCGCGACGTGATCTATCGGGCGGCGGGCATTTTTCACCCGGACAACAAGCTTCGTCTGTTGCAGGATCGTTGCGGCCGGCGCATGAAGGAACTTAGAGTACAAACCCTGCGCGAGTACTCCGACTGTCTTACCATCCGTCCCAACCGGCAAGCGGAACTGGTCGCTTTGCTGAACGAGATCACGATCGGAGAAACCTCATTCTTTCGCAATCAGCCGCAACTGGATGCCTTACGCCGTATCGTGATTCCGAACATTATTCACGCTAAATCCGACCTTCCATTACACCGCCTCCGCATCTGGAGCGCGGGCTGTTCCACGGGGGAAGAACCTTACACCCTCCGGATGTTGCTGTTGGAGGAAACAGCGGGCCTACTCAAAGACTGGTCCATGGAAATTCTCGCCACCGATCTCAACGAACGCTCTCTGGTGCATGCGCAAGAGGGGGTCTACGGCAACTACAGCACGCGCAACCTCACGCCTGTATACCGCAATAAATACTTTCTTCCGCGCGGCGACAAGCTGCAGGTGAACGCGCTGGCGCGCTCCAACATCAGCTTCAGCAGGCTCAATCTGTCGGACGACTCCCGCATGACATTCATGAAAAGCATGGACGCCATCTTTTGCTGTAATGTTCTCATCTACTTCGATTTGGCTTCCAAGCGGCGGGTTATCCAGCATTTCTACCACAACCTGCTACCCCACGGATATCTGTTTCTCGGTCACTCGGAATCCCTGTACGGAGTGAATGATGACTTTCGCCTGGTCCACTTGCCCGGGGCTACAGCCTACGTCAAAGGTGAAGGCGTGCCCGCAGGAGGTAAATCGCTATGATGGCCGCAACCTTAACCAAACAGGTATTAATGCAGCGGCTGGAAGGATTGCGCCAGATCCCAACCATCCCGGCCGTCCTCGCTCCCCTGCTTCGCTATCTGCAGCAGCCGGTGGAGCATCTGGACGTGCAAAAAGTCACAGATCTCCTTTCGCAAGACAAGTCGTTGGCGGCGCAGTGCCTGCACCTGGCGAACTCGCCGCTATTCGGCCGTTCCCAAAACGTGCAGTCGCTGCGGGGAGCGGTAATCAGCCTGGGATTCCATCATGTTAGCGATATCGCGATGTCGTGCGGCGTCCTGAACATGCTTCCAGGCGATAAAACCAGCATGGATCCGGTGGTGTTTTGGGAGCATTCCCTGGGATGTGCCCTGGTCTGCCGTCGCCTGGCACGGAAGATCAATTTCGCGGATCCCGGAAAAGCATATCTTGCGGGTCTGCTCCACGACTTGGGAATCATCGTAAATCTCTGGGTTCTGCCGAAAGAATTCCGTACGGCGTGGGAGATCGGTAAAACCGAAGGCATTCCTCTGCACGAGGCTGAACAGAGAAGCTTGGGGTTCACGCACTGCGACAGCGGGCGTCTGCTCGCCGAACGCTGGGAGCTGGCGCCCGATTTGATCCAGGTCGTGAGTCATCACCACTCCCCGGAAAAGGCAACCGAGCACGCGGGATTAGTCGCCCTGGTCCAGTTGGCCGATCTGCTCTGCCGCATGAGCGGTCTGAACTACGGATATGTCGAAGAGCGGCAGGTAAATCTGGCCCAAGAGTCCGGGTTTGCGCTCCTCGCCCAATATTCCACTACGCTGAAGGATTTTGACTGGGCTCGTCTCACGTTCGAACTGGATTCCTACATGGACGAAGTCCACAGCCTGGTCCGCGCCATCTACCGAACGTGAACAGCGAACTCAAGAACTCGCAGACGCGCGTGCTCATCGTGGACGATAGCGCCTTCATGCGCACCGCACTTTCCCGGATGGTCGCTTCCGCCCCCGATCTTTGGGTTGTGGGCACCGCCAGCAGCGGGAATGAAGCTCTGCAAAAGCTTCCCGCGCTCGACCCCGATGTCATTACCCTCGATGTGCAGATGCCAGGTCTGGATGGCCTGCAGACTCTGAGCCGCATCATGGCTGAGTTCCCGCGGCCGGTCATCATGGTTAGTTCGGTCACGGTAAAAGATGCGGAGGCCACTTTCAACGCGCTGACCGCCGGAGCCTTCGATTATGTACCCAAAGAACTTTCCCCCGCATCGCTGGACATTCTTCATCTGCGGGACGATTTAATCGCAAAGATCAGAGCGGCGGCTGAGTCGCGGCACTCGCATGAACCTCAAATCCTTTCACGCAAGCCTTCCCGGCCAGTCTGCCTGCCAAGGCGGGAGCCCCTAACTTCCAGCATGTCTATCGTCGCTCTGGGAACTTCCACCGGAGGGCCGAAAGCCTTGCAGGATATTCTCCCGATGCTTCCTGCAGACATTCCGGTTCCGATTCTGATCGTGCAGCATATGCCACCCGGTTTTACCGCTCCCTTTGCCAATCGGCTGAACGACCTTTGCGCGGTTTCCGTCTGCGAAGCCGCGCACGGAGACGTGCTTCAAGCGGGGATCGTGTACATTGCTCCCTCGGGATCTCATCTGTTGGTGGATCGCACCAGTTCGCGAACCGTAATCCGTCTTTCCGACCAACCCGCGAATCAGTTGCACATCCCCTCAGTCGACGTCATGATGCAATCTGTGGCCTCCGCCTTCCACTCGCTGGCCATGGGTATCATCATGACGGGGATGGGATCAGACGGGGCTCAGGGGATGAATGCAATTCATCGCGAGGGTGGTGTGACGCTGGGGCAGGATGAGCAAACTTGTACGGTTTACGGTATGCCTCGCGCTTGCGCAGAGATGGGGATCCTCGACCGGGTGGTGCCGTTGCCGCTGATTCCCCATGAAATCCTGCAGGCTACGCGCTACCGCAAAGCTAGCGTGAGTTAAGCGGACCGCCACAATCGAAAGGCTTCCGGTCCAATACTTCGCGCACTCTCTGCAACAGGGTCGGGATGGAAAAAGGCTTGGCCATGTATTCCTTGCGATAAGGAGACGGCTCACGCGAGATGAGCTGTTCCGCGTAGCCGCTCATCAGCAGAATCCGCACCTGAGGAAACAAAGCCACGAATTGGTTCGCCAATTGGTGGCCACTTATTCCTGGCATAACGACATCGGAAACAAGTAGATCGATGGGCTCGCGGTATTTGCCGTAAACCTGCAACGCCTGAGTTGCGCTTCCAGCAAGCACTACTGTGTAGCCGGCCCACTCCAGGGCTTCGCCGGTCGCCTTCCGTACAAATACTTCGTCTTCAACCAGCAGAATCGTCTCTTTCCCACTCCAATGGCATATGTCGGCCGATGCGGCGCTGATCACCCCTCCGAAGGGCGCCATAGAACCAAGAAGATTTGCCGCTTCGCCGTTCTGGGTTGCGTCCTCAATTCTGGCGCGAGAACTCAAATTGGTTCCCCCTGTGCTACGCCTCCTCCAGCAGGTGAGTTGCCACTCTACTGGTTCGCAAGCTTTGAACTTGAAGTGAAAGAAAACCATGCACTTAGGTTGCGCGGAGCGGTCCCTGAGGAAATAGCTTGCTCCAAACTACATCGCCCTTTCCGGGATTCTCAGGGGCCACTGGTCCCGTTGTGGGAGGACGAATCGGGCTGCAGTTACTCATGGCGAAGCCTTCGCCGGTTTACTTAGGACTGGTAAGCAGGGTTTGGTTCGGATCCAGCAAGAGCTTGTGGGTCCCCGCGGGCGCAGACAAGTGAAACGAAGTTTCCGCTCCGTCGGCAAATACGCGGCCCAGCAGCACGGGAGGTTTACCGGATACCACCGCGTATATCGGGACCGATGTTACCAAATTATCATCCGCATCCTTTTGCCGTATGACCCCGGTCACCACCACAGCGTTCGGCTGTGCCGTGAACTTGACGCCCTCTAACTCCAGCCTCGGAATCGAAGTACCGTTCACCCAGCCCTCCAGGAACCAATCCAGCGAAGCTTTGCCCTCATATCGCAACGAAGGCGGCAAATCTTCCGCAAAAACGTCCAGAAGCTCGCGAGTGGTGATGGCCTTCCCTTCGTAGCGCTGGCGAAGTTTGCGCAGGGACTGCACGAAGGGATCCTCTTTGCCCGCGCCGTAGCTCGGGTTCTTTCGCACAACACCGGCCGCAGCGTCCCGCAACATCGTCCGCAGCATGTGGAACAGCCACGTCCCTCGTCCATAGCTGATGGCTTCGTAGCCTTCTGGAAAATGCGATGACAAGAGGCGGCTTCCCAAGGTCACGGGGCCAGCATCTTTGGGCAGGTTGCCGTCTTTGTCCTTTTCCAGCAAATCGTGCCGATATTTTTCCATGACCTGCCTGAACCCTGCGGGATTTTTTTCCTGCAGAATCATCAGCGCGCAATAATTCGCCAGCCCCTCGGAAAACCACTGATCGCGGTACGATCTCCATGTGACCAGGTCCCCCCACCACTGGTGCGCCGCTTCATGCGCCGGAACCTGTTGATCCAGTAATTCGTTCCTATGGAGTTCATGGCGCTCTTCTTGCGTCAGGAATGCGTACGAAGACAGGAAGATTAACCCCGGCCACCCCTGGCTCTCCCGCCCAGGCAGCTGGGTTAGAGCCAGTTTGCTGTAGGGGAACGGACCAAAGCGCTCCGAGTAGTAACGAATGGCCCGGGCGGTTGCCTCGGCAACGGAGGCCGCGTTTCGCGCGGGTGAGGGCGCCAGTGGGGAAGTGATTTCCGTCGGGCTTTTGTGCAGCGATGGCTTCGGTGCGAGTTCAATTTGCGGCGAGGGGTTGGGGAAGCCTCGTTCCACCCCGGCCGTAGCGTAAGTTTCCACGGTGATATTTCCCGCCTGTGCGGCGGCGCGAACATACTTGCCAAGATCGAATCCGGCAACCGGGATGGGGCGTTCCGATACCCACCGTGACACCTGATCGGGCTCGGGGCTTTGCGCGGCCATTTGCGCCGGCCTTGCCGAGTCCTTTGCTGGGGGCACTGGTTGGCCCGTCGCTAACAGCGTCCAACCCGGGGGATAATGAAAGGTAAGATCGAAATCGGACATAGCCAGCCCGCGGTTGGGATACCAGTTGCCGCGAGCGCCCACGTAAAGCAGGCCCTTCCCGGCTTCGGCCAACACTTCTCCACCGTAGATGAAGCGCAGGCCGATCTGTTGTCCCTGCTGTACGGGTGCGGAGAGAATCACAGCCACCAGGTCATTGCCGCTGCGTGCCAGACGCGTGCCCTCCACCGCGGGGTTCTGAATGAACTCCACGGCGTGTCCATCTTCTTCTACGGTCTGAATCTTCAGAAATCGCGACATTTCGAACGCCAGGAAACGCGGCCCGTCGCGCACCACTTCGAGATTCACCTTCACCTCCGCATCGAGTTCCTTCGGCGGCTTTACCCGTGCGTCGATGGTATAACTGCGCACGAGAATCGGATCCTCATGGGGCTCTGTTCCCACCGGCAAGGTGGGAAGAGTCTGCCCGAAAGCCTGGCGGTTCCGTCCCGCGTCTTCGCTCGAAAAAGAGGTCCAAACGTCGTAATATACCGTTCCGTTTTCCGCGGCTTTGGCTTGTCCCGCCTCCACTTCTTCGCTGGCGGTCGAGTCGAAAAGAATGTCGAAGATGCCCAGTTTGCTTCCTTGCAGCCGGACATGCAGCATGTGATCGTTAGGGTCTGTGGACCGCTTGGAGTTTGCCCCACCTTTAACCGGAAGCATCTCACTAAAACTTGCCAGCAATCTCATGGCATCCAGTTGTGCCAGGTTGCGGGCCGTTTCGTCCCATCGAGCCGCGAACCCCTGAGCATCGTCCGGCGCTCTGAAACCGGGCTGCAACTCAGAGGCAGTGTCGTCGTTGAAGCGAAAGTAGGCAGTCGTGAAGCGCTCCTCAAGAATTGCCATCCCCGTGAACAGGCTCATCGACCTGCGTTCCATGTCGTTGGGCGGGACCAGCAGCACTTCTCCATCGCCCTCAAAAAATGCCCCGGTAATCCTACCCAACACATCTTGTGTAAAGGCGATCGTGCCATCTTCGAGCGTGATGTGGACCGCAGGCCGATCCAGTGAACTGTCGCGCACTCGAAACACGCGCGCAGGATCGAGTCCGACACTGCTCAGTTGTAAGTAAAACGACTCCGCGGGGCCGGCGCGATGCGTTTGCGTTGGAGTTGCCTGCGACCCGTATGCGCGGGCGCGGGGCAAGAACGCCGTGCAAACAGTCAGCACTATGCCAAATCTACATAATGCTGCCGGTACTTTGGTCACGTAGGTGCGGATGCCCACTGTTGCTAGAATGCGCTTCAATGAGGCTTCGTGTCACTACTTTCGCAATGATGTGGGTGGTGCTGGCTTCGGCGGCGTCGGCTGACACGATCCATTTGAAAAACGGCCGTACCATCCTCGCCGACCACGTCCGTGAAAATGGCACCCGCTACGAATACGAAATCGGCGACGATAGTTATGCCATTCCCAAGAGTTCGGTTGATCGGGTCGAGGCCGGCGGAATGCCCGCCAGCGTCGCGTCCTCCGGTGCGGGTAAGAGTGGCGGAGAGCTTCCCGGGTTCATCCCAGCCGATAGCCTCGCGAACGAGGGTGATCTTCCCAAGGCAATCGTTAAGGATGGCAAGATCGACCCCGAGGCTCTTTCGAAACTTGAAGGTAAAGGAAATGCCGAGTTGAGCGCCACGGCTGACTTTATTGCCGGCAAGTTTGAATTCGATCACGGCAACATCGATCAAGCCCGGCGCTATTTCGACAGCGCTCTCCACTTCCAGCCCGACAATGCGACGGTCCTCATTTACTATGCCGCCCTGCTGGTGCGGACCGGGAACGCTTCACAGGCCCTGCCTTACGCCCAGCGCGCCGTGAGCGCGGCGCCCGATTCGCCGGACGCCTACACCGTGCTGGGTTACGCGCAGCAGGCTTCCGACCGCACCAAAGACGCCCTCGCTTCATGGAAGCATTCCCTCGAACTGCGTCCCGATCCAACCGTTCAGCAATACCTGGCAAAAGCGCAGCGCGAGCAGAATGCGGAGACCGACTTCGCGCAGCGCGAGAGCAGCCATTTCGTCCTGCATTACGAGGGCAAGCAAACTTCCGAAGCATTCCGCGGACAAATCCTGGCTGCGCTCGAATCCGACTACGATGACCTCGCCCGCGATCTGGGCACGCCGCCACGCGATAACATTCTGGTGACGCTCTACACCGAACAAGCCTTCTTTGACGTTACGCGCGCCCCCTCGTGGTCAGGAGCCCTCAACGACGGCAAACTGCGTATTCCAATCAGCGGCCTGACTTCGGTGACGCCTGAGTTGGCGCGAGTTTTGAAGCATGAGCTGGCGCACTCCTTCATCAATCAGCTTTCTGCCGGCCGTTGTCCACCATGGCTGCATGAAGGAATCGCCCAGCTTCTCGAACCGAAATCCCTGGGCAGCGATGGACACCAATTGGCTCAGCTCTTCAGGTCGCAAACGAACATCCCGCTAAACGTGCTGGAAGGGAGCTTTATGCGCTTCTCGGGCGTTCAGGCCTACGTGGCTTACGCGGAATCGCTGGCGGCGGTTTCCTATATCAACGACTCTTACGGGATGGGCGACATCCAGCGGATTTTGCAACGCCTCAGCGAGGGCAGCTCCACCGAGGCCGCCCTGCGCGCCACCATCCACTCCGATTACGGCCAGCTTGAGTCCGATCTGGCCAAGTATCTCAGCGATAAATACGGCGACTAATTAAGAGCATTCCTGGAACTGAGCAGACTCGTTTGCCCGCCACCAGCGCTTGTGCTAGTTTCATTTTTTGGGCCTTGCTTTGAATGTGCGCTCTATTTCAGTCCCGTGCGCCCGAGCCTCCACCAGAGCTGGAGCCGGTCACTGGCGAGTTCCCCAAGATTGAAGGCGCGGAGATTGCCGCAACCACCTACGGACAACGAGTCGCCGGAGATTTCTACGATTCCTTGCGCGTGGGCCCGGAGCGGATATTATTTGGCCTGCTCGATGTTGCCGGGCGCCGCGAGACCAATCAGCGAATTCTTTCGGCGGCGCAAGAACTGTTCCGCACGGTCGGAATCGAGCTTTTTTCGCGCTCCGACTTCAACGAAGCTGAAGCTATGACCGAACTCTGTCTTCGCCTCAACCGCGGAGTGATGGAAGCTGCCGCCGGCGTTCACTCTTGCCCCGGATTCATTGGCTGCTATCACGAGAAATTCGGCACTCTCTGTTACACCAATGCCGGGCACACACCGGGACTGCTGCGCGACAGCACCGGCATTGTCGAACTTGCTTCCACCGGCTTGCCGCTCGGCCTGTTCTCCCACGCCACCTCGGATGCACCCACCGTTGGCCTGGAGAAAGGCGCGGTGCTTCTGCTGGTTTCGCGGGGCGTGGTCGAGGGCAAGTGCAAAGACGATGCCTCTGAAGATCTGGAATTCGGCTTGGAACGCGTAAAGGAACGCTTTCGCGCCAATGCTTCGCAGAATGCCCAAGCCCTCTGCGCGGCCATTTTGAATGCGGTGGGCGAGTTCACCTGTGAACCCTTGGTTCCGGATGACATGACCGCGCTGGTGTTGGTGCGGAACGCTTAGCCGTTGCCGAAGCAACCCGAGAAACACCCAGGCGGAAAGGCCTCACCGCCGCCTCTCGCAGCTTGAAGTCGGCGGGGGCGGCAGGCACAATGGCTGGTGCAAGCAGCTACATGCGGTCCCCTGGGTCGCGGTTGGCAAGCAGAAGGCTCCGGTGCCAGGCCCCCGCTCCTTCAAGCTGAGATCCGTCCAGGTCGCGAAGTGTCATTTTCTTGACGGTGAGCTTTTGGATATTTTTCTTCTTCCCAACTGATTTCATTTTCGCTCCTTCGGGGAACGGAGTCAAGAACGGCCAGATCATAACTGCGCAAACGCAGGCATGTCGAAGTTTCTTAATTCCGCTACGAAAAACGAACACCCGCCTCTGCCGACCCGACTATCCTCTTGGAGCGGAAAAGGTTAGGGAGTGTTGCGGAATGCTGTCTTCGGGGGGAGTTTTGATGTCTTTTTACGGAAAACGAACAAAGCCCGACCCCGTGTCCAGCCGGAAGTAGTAAAATGCCTCAAAGGCCTTAGCCCTGCTTCGCCGCAAGCCCAGGCAGCGTGGCGGCCCACCGGAAATCTTATGAAGAAAATGGTTCTGATACTCATTGGCATGGCTTGCGTACCAGCCCTCGTCTCGGCTCAAGTGGTTGAAGAAATTGTGGCGCGGGTCAACAGCCAGATCATCACCCGCTCGGAGTTCCTCCGCAGCAAGGATCAGCTTAAAGACGATGTCAAGCAGCAGGATCCCAACAACGCAGACAAGCTGTTTGCCGATCACGAGAAGGACATCCTGCGCGATCTGATCGACCTCCAGCTTCTGCTGGAGAAGGGCAAGGACCTTGGCATCACCGGCGACACCGACCTGATCAAGCGCCTCGACCAGATGCGCAAGGACATGAAGCTCGAAACCATGGAGGATCTGGAAAAGGCGGCGACTTCTCAGGGCATTTCCTACGAAGATTTCAAGCAGAACATGCGTAACCAGATTGTCAGGGAAAAGGTAATCGGCGCGGAAGTCGGTGCCCACCTCAGCATCGCCACCGACGAACAGCAGAAATTTTACGAAGAGCACAAGAATGAGATGGAGCAACCCGAGTCGATCCGGCTCAGCGAAATCCTGATCGCTCCGGAGAAGCCCGCGGATAAACCGGCGGAGAACGCTGCGGCCGACGCCCAGGGGGGAGCCAATGCTCAGAACCAGGACGCCGCCAAGCAGGCTGCGGATGCCGCGGCTCTAGCCGCCGCGGAAGCCAAGGCCAATGATCTGCTTAAACAGATCCGCGGGGGAGCGAGCTTCGAAGACGTGGCCAAGAAATATTCCTCCGGTCCTTCAGCGGCCCAAGGCGGAGATCTGGGCGTGTTCAAGCGCGGAACTCTCGCCAAGGAGCTTGAAGAGAAAACGTTCGCCATGAAGTCCGGTGAAGTCACCGACGTGATCCGCACGAAGCCAGGTTACATAATCTTGAAGGTTACCAATCACCAAATCGCGGGCATTCCACCCCTGAAGGATGTCTTACCTAAAATCCAGGACGCTCTTTACTACGAGAAACTGCAACCGGCGCTTCGCGCCTATCTGACGAAGCTGCGCGAAGACGCTTACATCAAAATCGCGGAGGGATACGTCGATTCCGCCGCAGCCCGAACCAGACCGAGCCGATTGAAACCGCCGCCGCCAAGGAGACCGACGCCAAGAATCTAAAGAAGAAGAAAAAGAAGCTCCTCGGCGTACTCTAGGCGGCAGCGCCGAGTGTATCTCCTGCCGCCGCCTTGCTTTCTGATTTACACTGATGGAGAGAATGAAAGATTTCTACATCAGCGAGTGTCCCCGCCACGAAAATAAAATCGTCACCTCCAACTTTGTCGTGGTTTCCAAGCAAATCAAGCCTAAGAAGACCGGCGAGCCGTACCTTGCTTTAACCCTCGGCGACCGCAGCGGGCAGCTTGAAGCCAAGATGTGGGACAACGTGGAAGAAGTGCTCAATATCTTTGAGCAGGATGACTTCCTCAAGATTAAAGGCCTGGTCAATAAGTACAAGAACCGGTTTCAGCTCACCATCCACAAGCTGCGCAAGCTGGGCGAATCGGAAATCGAATTTGCCGACTATCTTCCCAAGACAACCAGAAATATCGACGAACTCTGGCAGTCTCTTACCGATTTTGTCGGTTCGTTTCAGAATCCTCATCTCAAGGCGCTGCTGCAAGCCTTCTTGGCTGACCCGGAAATCGCGGCCGCGTATCGCAACGCTCCCGCCGCCAAGACGCTCCATCACGCCTACATCGGCGGCTTGCTCGATCACGTGGTTTCCCTTTTCCGCTCGTGCGATCTGGTCTGCCGAAATTATCCTCAGGTGAACCGAGACCTGCTGCTGGCCGGCGTTTTTCTCCACGATATCGGCAAGATTCACGAGCTTGCCTACAACCGCTCCTTTGCCTACACCACCCGCGGCCAGTTGCTTGGGCACATGATCATTGAGCTGGAGATGTTGCAGGCCAAGCTCGCGCTGTTTCCGGATTTCCCTGACGAACTCAAGATTCTGCTTGAGCATCTCATTATCAGCCACCATGGCGAATACGAATTCGGTTCGCCCAAGCTGCCCATGTTTCCGGAAGCGCTCCTTCTCCACTACATGGATGACTTGGACTCGAAGATGGAGGCCATGCGCGCGCACTTTGAGCGCGAGGCCGACTTGGAAAGCCCTTGGACCAGTTACAACGCCTCACTCGGGCGTCCGCTGCTGAACAGCGCCAAATTTCTTACCACCAAGGTCGCTGCTCCTCTCGAAGATCCTCCTGACGCTAAGTTGGAAGTGGAAGCTGCCGGTGAAGCCCGCGAAAAAACTCCCACTCTGCCGGGATTTAAATCTTAGCGCCAGCGCGGCGAGGTTATGATCGGACCATGTTCGACTTCAGCCGATTTGAAATTCTCACCTTCGACTGTTACGGAACTCTCATCAACTGGGAAGAAGGAATTCTTCGCTGCGTCCACCGTATCCTCGCGGCCCACGGCAAGGACATCGACGACGCCATGATCCTGCAGCTTTATGGGGATTTTGAAGCCAGCGCCGAGCAGGGAGAGTATCGCTGTTATCGGGAGGTTCTTGAGTCTGTCGTGCGGCAGTTCGGAGAACAACTTGGATTCACGCCCACGGATCAGGAAGCCCACTCTCTGGCTGAGTCCCTCAAAGAGTGGAGGCCGTGGCCTGACACGGTCAAGGCACTGCGTGAACTGCAGAATCGCTTCCGGCTGTCCATAATCTCCAACGTGGACGACGATCTCTTCGCCGCCACTCGGCCTCAATTGGGAGTAGAGTTCAGCCAGATCATCACCGCTCAACAGGCGCAAGCCTACAAGCCGTCATTGAAGATTTTCGAACTCGCATTGAGTCGTGCCGGTGTTCCCGCGCACCATGTTCTGCACGCGGGCCAGAGTCTCTACCACGATGTGATTCCGGCACAATCGCTCGGCCTGGCCACGGTTTGGGTGAACCGCCCATCGGCGAGAAGCGGCGTTGGCGCCGTTAAAATGGCCGAGGGCCATCCGGACCTGCAGGTTCATAACCTCGCGGAGCTTGCCCACGCCTGCGCGCTACATCGATCGTCGAGCGGCTAGGCTCCAGAGAGACGCCGCATCAGGTAGAATCGACCACTTATGCTGCGTTACTTCACAGCCGGAGAATCCCACGGCGAAGCTCTGGTGGCTTTCCTCTCGGGGCTCCCTGCTGGGCTCAAAGTGGACCAGTCATTTCTCGACCGGGAACTGTGGCGCCGCCAGCAGGGCTATGGCCGTGGCGGGCGCATGAAGATTGAGCGGGACACGGCGCACATTCTCTCTGGCGTGCGTCATGGGATGACGATCGGCTCGCCGATTTCGGTCCAACTCGAAAATAAAGACTGGAAAAACTGGCAGGAGGCTTTGCCGGTTGGCGACGGCGATCCCGCTCTTCATAAGCGTGTAGCATCTCCCCGGCCGGGCCATGCAGACTTGGCGGGCGCTCTGAAATACAATTTTCCTGAGGCCCGCTACGTCCTGGAGCGCGCATCGGCCCGGGAGTCGGCGGCGCGAGTTGCTGTGGGAGCGATCGCTAAAGCTTTTCTCCGCGAGCTTGGTATCGACGTTCTCAGCCACGTCGTCGCCGTCGGCAATGTGGCTATGCAAAAAAACGTTCCTTGGGAGCAGATAATCGCTCTTTACAGTCAGGAAGAAATCCTGCTGAATTGTGCTGACCCTGAAATTCAGCAACGCATGAAAGACGAAGTCGACAAGGTCCTCAAGACCGGTGATTCGCTGGGAGGAGTCTTTGAGGTGGTAGCCCACGGTGTTCCGCCCGGGCTTGGCACTTATGCACAGTGGGACGAACGCCTGGATGCTTTGCTGGCCGCCGCAATTATGTCGTTGCAAGCGGTGAAGGCGGTTGAGATCGGCTCCGGCATTGCCGCCGCCGCTTCTCCCGGCTCTGCCGTGCACGATGAAATCGGCTACGGCAAGCCGGCGGCCTTTACCGCGTTTACCCGCACCCGCAACAACGCCGGCGGAATTGAGGGCGGCGTTTCCAACGGAGAAGAGATCCGCGTCCGCGGTTACTTGAAGCCCATCTCGACGCTGCGGCGCCCCCTTCAGTCGGTGGATTTCTCCACCCGCGAACCTGTCCGCGCCGCCTACGAGCGCTCCGATGTTTGTGTAGTGCCGGCTGCGGGAGTCGCTGCCGAGGCCATGGTCGCGCTCACTCTGGCTCGCTGCGCCCTCGACAAATTCGGCGGGGACTCCATGGGAGAAACCTTGCGCAACTTCCAGGGGTACCGCCGGCAACTGGAAAGCTACTGATGATCTATCCCATCGTGAAGTTCGGAAATCCCGTCCTCGAGAAGCCTGCCGAAAGGGTCACCGTCTTCGACGAAGAACTGAAAAAGCTGATCGATGACATGTTCGAATCGATGTATGCTGCCCGCGGTGTAGGCCTGGCAGCGCCGCAGATCGGGATTTCCCGCCGCATCGCCGTTATTGACGTTACCTTTAAGGAGGACCCGCAGGCCAAACTTGTACTCATTAACCCCGAGGTTATCCATAAAGAAGGCCGCCACTCGCAGAGTGAAGGCTGTCTCAGCATTCCCGACTTCCGCGAGAACGTGAGCCGCGCTAAGATCGCTACCATCCGCGCCCAGGATTTGACCGGGAAAGTTTTTGAGCAGACCGGCGACGATTTGCTGGCCCGCGCCTTCCAACACGAAACCGATCACCTGAACGGCAAGCTTTACATCAGCCACGTCAGCGCCCTCAAGCGCGACCTCATCAAGCGCAAAATTCGCAAGCTGGTCAAAGCCGGTGAATGGTAGAGGATTGAGTCATTGAGAGATTGAGTCAATGACTCAATGACTCAATGTGTCAATGATTCAATCTCTTAGCCTCGTCTTTTGCGGTACGCCTCGGTTCGCTGTGCCCACACTCGACCGGCTGGTGGAGACCGGATTCCACGTCCGCCTCGTGGTTACGCAGCCTGACCGGCCCAAAGGACGCGGCCTCGAACTCGTCGCTTCTCCAGTGAAGCAGCGTGCCGTGCGACTGGGATTACCGATCGCGCAGCCTGAAAGCATCAAGAGCAACCACGACTTCCGCGCGCAACTCGCCGATCTGAAACCCGATGCCATCATCGTGGTCGGTTACGGCCGCATCATTCCACAATGGATGCTCGATCTTCCTCCGCTCGGCAACATCAACCTGCACGCCTCGCTCTTGCCGAAATATCGCGGCGCCGCGCCCATTCAGTGGGCCATAGCCCGGGGCGAAACTATCACCGGAGTCACCACGATGAAAATTGACGCGGGCCTGGACACCGGCGACATTCTGCTGCAGCAGGAGATTCCTATTGCTCCAGAGGACACCGCAGAGACTCTTGCCCCGCAGCTGGCAGCAGTGGGAGCGGACCTCACTGTCGAAACCGTGCGCAGCTTGCAGGCTGGCGCCATTCAGCCCCGCCAGCAAGACCACTCTCAAGCCACGCTGGCGCCCATCCTGAAAAAAGAAGACGGCCTCATCGATTTCTCTCGTCCCGCGATTCAAGTTCTGAACCGCCTGCGGGGTTTTCAGCCGTGGCCGGGAGCGTACTCAAAATTTCGCGACAAGAATCTGCAAGTATGGCAGGCGCGCGCATTCGATCGCGCATTGCCATCGTCCGAACTGAAAGCGGAAGGCAATCATCTTCTCGTTGGATGCGGCGAGGGCGCGGCAATCGAAATCGTCGAACTGCAACTGGAAGGCAAGAAGCGCGCCTCCGCCGCTGACTTTATCCGCGGTTATCGTCCACTGCCCGGCGAGAGGCTGGGCTCGTAGGCCAGACGAATTTCTCCTTCCCAATCGCGGCTTCCGTCATACTGGCCACAGTGAAACCAAAGACTCGAGACTCGCACCCGGCAGTTTCCTCCGCCCGTGCCGCCGCTTTCGACATCCTGCTTCGCGTCGAGCGCGAGTCTTCCTACGCCTCGGAATTGCTTCATTCCCGAACTTACTCCACGCTCACCACGGTGGATCACTCGCTGACCACAGAGCTGGTCATGGGCGTCCTGCGCTGGCGATCGCTGCTGGATTCTCAAATCTCCGAAGGCTCTTCACAGCCGCTCTCCCGGCTCGATCTCGAAATTCTCACCGCACTGCGACTCGCCGTTTACCAACAGCGCTGGCTCAATCGTATTCCAGCCCACGCCGCAATCAACGAGAGCGTGGAACTCGTCAAGCGCGCGCGCAAACGTTCTGCCGCTCCATTCGTCAATGCTGTGTTGCGTAAAATTGTTCGCGGCCTTTCGCCCAGCCTTAACGCTGCTCCGCCAGCAATCGATGGCGTCTCTGCCGAGACACTCGCCGCCAGCAGTGCTCATCCCCTGTGGCTGGTCAGACGCTGGGCGCAGGCCTATGGACCCGAAGCCGCGCGGGACATTTGCCGGCACAATCAATCTGTGCCTGTGACTGCAATCCGTCTTCGTCATCCTGAAGCAGAAGACCAACTATCCCGCGAAGGAATCGAACTGGCTCCCGGCGCTTTCCTCGCCTCAGCCCGACAAGTTCGGCACGGAGACATCGCGCGAACGTCCGCTTTCCGGGCGGGCCTCTGTGTGATTCAGGACGAAGCCTCGCAGCTCGTCGCAGCTCTGGTGGGACGCGGCGCGCGTGTGCTCGACTGTTGCGCAGCGCCTGGGGGGAAGACACTCGCCATAGCCGATCGTAATCTTCAGGCCGCCATTGCAGCGGTTGAGCTTCATCCGCACCGCGTTCGTTTGCTGCGGAGGCTGGTGCGCGCGCACGATCCGCCCACCAGGACTGAAGCCGGCAGCATAAGCGTGGTCGCCGCCGATGCGCGAGATCTGCCCTTCGCGGCAAACTTCGATCGCGTGCTCGCCGACGTACCTTGCTCGGGTACAGGCACGCTCTCCCGCAACCCCGAGATCAAGTGGCGGCTCTCGCCCGACGATCTCGTCGACCTGCAAGCGCGCCAGGTCGCGATCCTCCGCGCGGCCATGGCTCAAGTCATTGCCGGAGGCCGCCTGATTTATTCCACCTGTTCTCTGGAACGAGAAGAAAACGAAGCCGTCGTCGAGAGCGCCCTGGCAGAAGACTCGACGTTCCGCCTACTCGACTGCGGTAATGAGCTTGACCTGCTTCAACAGAAAGGCGAGCTAATTTGGAGTGGTTCCTCCGCGCTCACCCGCGGCCCCTACCTCCGCACTCTGCCTGGGGTTCACCCGTGCGATGGATTCTTCGCCGCGATCCTGGAACGGACTTAGACCAGTTTCACAGTTGCCGAACCTCACTTCACTTCGAAGTTCACCACCGCACCTGCGAGAACCTTCTGCCCTGCTGGCGGCGTCTGCACCACGATAATACTTGCTGGCGATGGCTGAGGCGGCGGAGATGCCGGCATGGACGGAGCCGTGCCGGCAAGTGTCGGACTCTCGGCCGCCGCCGTTGCCATGCTCACATTCCCTAGTTTGAATCCCGCATCCTGCAGCGTGCGGCTGGCGCTGCCCAAAGGTTGCCCCACAAAACTTGGCATCACATACGATGGCGGATCGGCCGCTACTGTGACCAACAGGCTGGTTTTCGGCGCTGCCACCGGGCTCGCGTTCGCCGGCGGGCTCTGCGCCAGCACTTGATCGGCAGGCGTTCCCGGCAACTGCATCTCTGCCGTCGAAGCTAAATCCAATCCCCGGCGCCGGATATTCCACTCCGCCGCGCGCTCACTTTGCCTGGTTACATCCGGAATCGCCACGCGCTGCGGCCCCAGGCTCTGCGCCACACGCACCCGCCATCCCCGCCGCACCTTCGCCTCCGGCAGAGGCAACTGTGACATGATCCGTCCCTCAGGAATTCGCGGACTATAATACTGCCGCTCCACTTCGAACTGCAGTCCAAGCCCAGCCACGGAACGTCCGGCCTCCAGCGGGGTGAGTCCCACGATCGCGGGCACTTCGACTTCCTGTCCGTGAATTGCAAATCGCATTGCCGTCAATGCCGACACCAGTGCTACAACCACCAGGGTCAGCGCCAGTATCGCAAAGCGGAAGAAGGGCTTCATGACAAGCAGCAACTATAGTCTGACGAATCCTATCCAGACCGGCAAGTCGAATGGGCGATCCTGCTAACCACTCTAATGTGTCTCATCCGCACCGGGCTTCGTGTCTGGCGTATCTACTTTTTGCGCTACCGGACGCGGCATCTCTGGTGGAGGCTGGAACTGCCCCGAATCTGTTCCCGCCATGGCTGAATTCATGAAATTCATCCAGATCGGCAAAGCCGCATGCGCTCCCGTTTCTTTGGCTCCCAGAGTTTTCTTCTCGTCGAAACCCACCCACACGCCGCAAGTCATTGTGGGTGAGAATCCCACAAACCAGGCGTCCGTGAAATCGTTGGTCGTGCCTGTTTTTCCCGCGACCGGGAAGGGCATTTTGGCCGCCGCCACTGCGGTCCCGTGCAGCACCACCTCGCGCAGCATCGCGGTCATGATTCGCGCCGTGCGGGCTTTGATCACATCCTTCACCTCCGGATAATCTTCTTCCAGCACGCGCCCTTCATAGTCGGTCACCTTGGTGATATAGCGCGGCGTGACGCGCACACCGTCGTTGGGAAACACGCTGTACGCCGAGGTCTGCTCCATGAGCGTGATTTCCGCCGAGCCCAGCGCCACCGGCAAATAGGGCGGAAGCTTGGCCGTAATTCCGAAGCCCTCCGCGGTTTCAATCACGCTCTTGATTCCGACTTTGCTGGCCAGCTTCAGCGCCGGGATATTCCTCGACTGCGCCAGAGCGCGCCGCAGCGTGATGATGCCTTCAAACTTTTCGTCGAAATTATGCGGCGAGTAAGGCCCGGAGCCAGTCTCGAAGGTGACGGGCTCATCCAGGATCGTGTCATCCGGGCTTCCGCCTTTCTCGATCACCGTGGTGTAGACGTAAGGTTTGAATGACGATCCGACTTGCCGCAACGCCTGGGTCGCGCGGTCGAATTTCGACTCGCTGAAATCCCGTCCGCCCACCATTGCCTTGATTCCACCCGTGGTGTTGTCAATCGCTACCAGGGCTCCCTGCGCACCGGAATCTTGTTCCAAGGCCACCCGCGCCGCGCCATTGGCGCTCAGCGATAGTATTCTCACGTAGCAAATATCGCCGGTTCGCAACAGATTCTGGATCGTGCCGTGGGTCCAAGCCACGTCCGCCTGCCCTATCGCGGCGGAGTAGCGCCCGAACTTCAACGTTGCGATCCCGATGCCGGACGACGTTACCAGCGCGTGAACGTATCCATTCACCTCCGGTTCGTCATCCCAATCGGGATGCTCGTACTTGTCGATCGCGTCTCCTTCCGCCACAACATTCTCCAGATGCCCTTTCCATCCATGGCGCCGTTCGTATGCCGCCAAACCATCCAGCACAGTCTGGTTCGCGGCCTTTTGCATATCGACATCGAGCGAGGTATAGACTTTTAATCCACCTTCGTGTACCTGATCGGCCCCGTACTTATTTTCCAGATACCGTCGTATCTCCTCCACGAAATAAGGCGCCAACGAGTTGGGATCGTGCTGCAGATGCAAGCCCATCGGCGCCGACCGGGCGTCCGCCGCCTGAGCCGCTGTGATCTTTCCGTCCTCGAGCATGGCGTTGATTACCAGGGTTCGGCGTTTCATCGCGCGGTCGGGGTGGTTGATCGGCGAATAGATCCCCGGCCCCTTGGGCAGGCCGGCGAGCAGGGCGGCTTCCGCCAGAGTGAGCTTTCGCGCTGGCTTGCTGAAGTAGAACTCCGAAGCCGCCTCGAATCCATACACCCCATGCCCCAGAAAAATCTGGTTGGCGTACAACGTGAAGATTTGCGGCTTGGTGAATCGCCGCTCGATCTGAACCGCGAGCATAGCCTCTTGTACTTTGCGATGAAACGAGCGGTCGGGCGAAAGAAATAGATTGCGCGCCAATTGCATGGTCAGCGTGGATGCGCCCTGCACCCTGCCACCGGACTCGATGTCGCGGTACGCCGCTCCCACAATACGCCAGAAGTTGATTCCCGAATGCCGGTAGAAATCCTTGTCTTCGATCGACACCAACGCGTCCCGTAACACCGGCGCAAAATCATCGTAGCCAGCCACCACCCTCCGCTGCAACGCAAACGATCCAATCACGCGGTCGTGGTCGTCATACAACTCCGTAATCGAACTTGGCCGGTACGCCTCCAGAGCTTCCACCTGCGGCAGGTCTGTGGTGTAGACGAGCAGAAGCCCGGCCGTCGCTCCCACTAGGGCGGAAACCAGCACCAGCAGGCCAAACAACACGCGGCCCACAAACTTCCGCCCGGCAATCTCCACCGGCGGAAGATCTTCATAGAGCGACTTCATGGCAAGGTGGGTTCAGAATAGCAGGGCGTCAGGCGCCAGAGCCATAAGCAGTTCGTGCTGGTTTCCCTATTCCGTCAATCCTCGGCCTCAACGCTTCGGTCTCTAAAGGAATTTCCTGGATTAGCCGATGAAACCCTTGGTCAGGCTCATCACTATTCGGCCCTGACTGCGGACTTCCCTGCGATGGCATCCTCCGGTTGCGTAGTGCGAATGCAAGGGGATTTTCATTCCAGGCACTGAAAGGAACAGGCGTGCGTTTCCGGCGACTTTGGCGATCGATGTTAGTGCTGGCGCTGGTTCAGATCGCTACCGCCCAGGATTCAGGAAAAGTCCGCCTGATTGGCGTCGGGGCCACTTCTCCTGTCGCGCTGTATTCAAAGTGGTTTCAAGCGTTCGAGAGGACCCGCCCGGATCTCAACTTCATATACATTCCCTCCGGCTCGGAGGCGGGCATGGAAATGGTCGCTTCCGGCACCGCGGATTTCGGGGCCACCGACGCTCCCATGACCGACAAGCGTCGCGCAAAAGGAAAAGTATTGCAGATAGCCACCGCCCTCGGGGCGGTTGTGCCAATTTATAACCTGCCAAGGGAGGTCGGAACGCTCAACTTTTCGGCGAAGGCTCTGGCCGGGATCTACTTGGGGACAATCACCAAATGGAACGATCCTGCGATCTCTGGTCCGAACCCAGGGGTGGAACTGCCACCAGACACCATCGCCGTCATTCACGGCGCCGAGGGACGCGGGACCACTTATATTTGGTCGGATTACCTAAGCAAGGTGAGCCTGGAATGGAGAACCAAGATCGGCCGAGGGATTTCGATCGAGTGGCCGACCGGTAAGGAGGCGGATGGGAACGGTAATCTAGCCAGAATGGTCAAGCAGACCCCGAACTCCATCGGTTATGTACAGTTCATCTATGCAGTGCAAAACCGAGTGCCCTACGGGCAAGTACAAAATGCCGCTGGAAACTTCATAAGCGCCGATTCCTCCACCATCACTGCGGCGGCAACTGCGTCTGCCAAGGCCGCGCCCTCCGGATTTCGCGCCTCCATTACGAATCCCCTTGGGGATAAGTCTTATCCCATCGCCAGCTTCACGTGGATACTGGTTCTTGAAAACATGGAATCCGCTACAAAGCGAGAGGCGTTGAAGGACTTCCTGCGATGGGCGTTGGACGAAGGACAAACCTACGCCGAACGGGCTGGCTTTGCCAGGCTCCCGAAAGCAATTGCCGAGGAAGAGCTCAACACCATCGAGAATATCCCCTAGTTACACCGGGGACTGGAGAGCAAACAAAATCGCGCGCCGCAAGGCGCGCGATGAACTTACGGCAGGTTATGGAGAACGGCTAGCTCGTCCGGCTCTTTAACACCTCAATGGCTTTGTGCAACTGATCGTCCTGCGTGTTCTTGGGCTTGGCTTCTGGTTCCGCGGCCGCAGGTTCCTGATCTTCATCGTCGGAGATCACGTTGTCTGTGTCGTCGGCCACCAGAACGTTGGGTGTCACTGCGGTTTCCTGAATCGCTTTGCCGCTGGGCGAATAGTATTTTGCAACTGACAGAATCAGCGCGCCCCCGTCAGGCAGATCGATCGTTTTCTGCACCGATCCGTCACCAAAGGTCTTGTCACCCACTACGTCGCCACGGGCATTCTCCAGAATCGCAGCTGCCACAACCTCGGCCGCCCCCGCGGTTCCCTTGTTCACAAGCACCGCAAGCGGAAGCGAGGTCACAGCCTTCGCGGGATCCGCATTGAACGCCTCTCGCGGAAACTTCTGCCCCTGCAGGTAGGTGATGGTGCCATGGTTCAGGAAAAGATTGGCCGTGGCAACCCCTTCGCTTTCTTCTCCTTCAGACGCGTTGCGCAAATCCAGGACGAGCTTTTTCGCCCCTGACCTTTCCAGCGACTTGATCTTCGCCGCAATTTCCTGCGCCTTGCCCCTGGTCAGAGCGTCCACTTTCACGTAGCCGATGCCATCTTCCAGCATCTTGTCCGCGACCGGCGGAATGCTCACCACATCGCGCGTGATCACCATTTTCTGCGGCTCGGCTTTGCGCGCCCGCACCACCGAGACATTTACCGTCGATCCTGGCGTCCCGGCGAGCGCATCGCGAATTTCCGGCAGCGACATATCCCGCGTGCTCTCGCCTTCAATCGATTCAAAGATGTCCGTCGCTTCGATCCCTGCCTTCTCCGCCGGCGACCCAGGCAGCACAGAAACCACGTCGGCGTATCCAAAGCGTTTCGAGACCGTCGCCCCAATCTCTCCCTTGGCCTCCGTCTTGTGCGCCTTGAAGGCTTTGTAGGCCGCGGGCGTCAGGTAGCTGGAGTTCGCATCCAGCGACTCCACCAACCCATGCAATGCTCCGTCCGTCACCTTGGGAATGTTGGGATCTTCCACGTACTCGCTCTGTACGCGTGACAGTACCTCGCTATAGACCTGCATCTGCCGGTAGGAGCCGTCACCCGAGGACGCATGTACGCCCCCAAGACCCAGCGAACCCACCACCACAAACAACAACACGGCAAAGGACGAAACCAGAATCGCAGCTTTAGTTTTCATAGACATCGGATTCTTCTTCTGGAAAGGACTCACTTCCTGGAACTTGTTCTCATTATATCTTGTAGATGCCGCTTTTTGTCTGCTGGCTGCCCTTGTTCCCGTCTCAACGGTAACCTTGCTGAAGTTCCGGGGGCTTGCCCACGAGCCCGGCACAAGTTCGTTATCGAGCCCGTTTAGGCTGGAGGCTTGAAACTTAGGGTGATCAAGCTTTGCACCGAAACGGCTCGGCCATTCATGGAATAAGGCTTGAACCGCCACTGCTTCACTGCGTCAATGGCAGCCCGCGCAAACACCAGCGATCCTTGCAGAAACTTCGCATCCTGCACCGTGCCGTCGCGCCCGATCAGAATCTGCAGAACCACGCTGCCCCGCTGGCCGCCCGCTTTCGCCGCATCTGGATACACGGGATCAACCGGCTGTGCCAGCAGATCCCACGCCGCAGACTCCGGCAGATTCACCGGCTCAATGGTTGACATCGCCGACTCCACCGGCTTCGCTCCACTGGCTTCCGGAGTCATGGAAGCGACCTGCGATTTCAGGCTCGATGGAATGGCCGCACTACTTCCCGCCGAAACGGAATGCGGCGGCGCGGAAACTTGCACCGGTGCCGTGACCGGACTCGGCTTCTGATGCGCAGCAACTTCCTGTGGCACAGGCGGATTCGTTTGAACTTGAACTGCGGAAGAAGTCCCGCCAGCCGACTCCACCGCCGCACTTCCTGCCGCTTCGCCCGCGCTGGTTGCAGCCTGCTCCTTCCCTTGATCCTGCAACGCCTGCCCATTCTCTCCTGATCCACTCTGGTTTTGATCTGTGGGGGCATTCTCGCCCGTAGTCGCTTGAGCGCCGATTGCCTCGTTCCCCTTTACTGGCTTGGCAGTTGGGTCCACCACCGGGAGCACGCGAATCTGCGAGGGATCCGTGGTCGCGTCGGGAATATTCGCGGCGACTGGAAGCTTGTAATCGTCACTGTCCTGGCCAAAACTCTCATGCTGCGTCGCCACCGGTTGCACCGGGACAGGTTGTGGATTCAGCCAGTTCCCCCCCGCATGCGCGGCATTCCGATAGACAATCCGCAAACTCTCACGCGTTCGAGGTACCGCTGCCAGAACCACACACGCAGCCGCCAAAACACCCAGCAGAAAAATTTTGCTGCGCTTCGGCTGCGCTTCCTCGGCTGGCTCTGCTTCCTTCTCCGATTCTCCCGCCATGTAGGAGAAAAGAGCGGCTTCAGATTCCGCTTCCGATCGTGACTGCTTCGCCGCAGGCTCGTTACCTTCCTTCGGCGACGCAGGCTCTGTTCCATAGGAAGGCGTTTCCTCATACGACAGCAATTCGCTCTTCGGCGAAGCCTCCTGCGGCGCTGGTGGCGCGGATCTTGTCAGCCGGGCTTGCAGCGATGCCCATCCGGTGAGCGCCTCCTGAGGTTGAACTGGCTCCGCCACCGGAGCTTCCACTACCGCGGAGGCCATCGGCTCGAGTTCGGTGAGCGCGTCCACCTCCGCAGCTGCGGCTTGGTCCAGCGACTTCTGGACTTCGCATTCCGTGTCGAATTGCCCTCCGGGCGCTGAGCCTGACGATTGCAGGAATTCTCCCGCCCGGAAGGTTTTCTCGGGTACCGGAATTGCTGGGGCCGGCGATGAAACTGCGCCAGCAGACGCCGATGCGGCCCGGGCACCCGTTTCTGGCGCTTCGGCTTGCCAGTTCGTCGCTGCCAGTGGCGGTGCAGGCGATGGCTGCTTTGCCCGCAGCAATTCGCATGCGGTGTTCATCGTGTCTCGCACCTGCTCCATGCGAATCGGTTTCAGCAGAACGGAATTGGCTCCCGCCTGCAACGCTTCCGGCAGCCTCGCATCATTGACAATGGCCAACGTCAGCGGACGCTGTGCCGCCTTTTGATCCCGCGCCGTCTTCAGCAGGAACGCCGCCTCCGGCTGATCCTCCCAGTCGGTAATCACGATCTGGAACACTTGAGCGGTAACCTTCTCTACCGCATCCACCGCGTTCCGGCAGTATTCTCCCTCGATCCCAAGATCGGTGAGCACCTGCCAGATCGGCTGGACCATCTCTTCATGCGACGAGAACAAGAGGCAGCGCAAGGGCATACTATTCCAGACTAGGCAGCCTCAGTAACCGCGGCAAGTTACCGAGGTGGAGTGCAGTCACGCGCTCAATTTGGCGGTGGGACGCGGAAGTACATGTCCGATGGAACCGTAGCATCGACATCGGGCCCCAGCGTGACCAACTCTGCCCTAAGCATGAGGGGGCCCGAGCGCGTGCGCTAAAATGCTAGGTCGCTCTCGATCACTGCGCCCTATGCAAATTGCAGATGTCGTCATCGTCGGTGGAGGAATCGTCGGTTCCAGTATCGCCTATCACCTCACGGCGAACGGCTGCCGCAACGTTCTCGTCATCGAGCGCGAATCGGCGCAGGGCAAAGGATCCACCGGCAAGAGCATGGGCGGAGTGCGAGCGCAATTTTCCACTCCCGTCAGCATCCAGATGTCACTCTACTCCATCCCTTTCTATGCCAGCTTCGAGGAGCGCCTGGGTTTGCCTTGTGACTACCGGCCGCAAGGCTATTTATTTTGCGCTACCTCGAACCGGCAGATGGCCTACCTGCGGACAAACTACGCCCAACAAGTGAAGATGGGTTTGAAGAACGTTCGGCTGATGGCGGGCGATGAGATTCGCAACCTGTTTCCGCAGTTGCGCGCCGATGACATTGTGGGCGGAAGCTTCTGCTCCAGCGATGGCTTCGTCGATCCCTACAGCGCCATGAACGGATTCATGAGCTGGGCTGCCGACCACGGCGCTACGCTGTGGAAGAATACCGCCGTCACCGGTTTCAGGCAGGACGCAACCGGGATTGCCTCTGTTGAGACCACGCGCGGCTCCGTGGGTACTCGCAAAGTCGTAAACTGCGCCGGCGCCTGGGCCGCGGGCGTGGCCAAACTCGCCAGCGTGGAGTTGCCGGTCGAGCCGCTGCGCCGCATGCTGGTGCCCAGTGAACCTTTCGACGAATTTCCGCACACCGCGCCCATGATCGTCAACATGTCGAACGGATTTCACTTTCGCCCCGAGGCTCGCGGTTTTCTCCTGGCCTGGAACGATCCCGAAGAAACGGCCGGCTTCAAGACGGATTTCGATCCTGCCTTTGTCGAGAAAATCCTGACTCGTGCGGCGGACCGCGTGCCCTGCTTCGCAAATCTTCCAGTGAATCCCAAGCGAGCGTGGGCCGGCTTGTATGAGGTGACGCCGGACCACCATCCAATTCTGGGCGAGGCCCCGGGCGTGCCCGGTTTTTTCCTCGCCAACGGCTTTAGCGGGCATGGCGTGATGCACGCCCCGGCAACGGGAAAGATTCTCAGCGATCTCATTCTCACGGGGAAGACGGACTTGATCGACGCGTCATTGCTGAACCTAACGCGCTTCGCCGAGGACCGGCTGATCCACGAAACCGCAGTGCTGTAAGCGGAATGGATGGCGCAGCGCTCCCACCGGGGCTGGAAAGAGTTCACCATAAGGCAAACATGGCACTGCAAGAACACAATTACTGGCTCACGACCGCAGACTTCCCCAAAACTGAAGTCCGTCCGTTGCCGGACCGCGCGGATGTCGCCGTCATTGGCGCCGGATTTACCGGGCTTTCTGCCGCTCGCACTCTGGCAAAACGCGGCGTGAAAGTTGCCGTGCTGGAAAGCGAAATTATTGGCTGGGGCGCCAGTTCGCGCAACGGCGGCATGGTGCTGACCGGCATGAAGCTAGGCGTGAATAAGCTGATCTCGATGTACGGACGCGAACTCACCCGGCGCATGTACGCCGCTTCGCTCGCCACCATCGATTGCGTCGAGCAGATCATCCGCGAAGAAGCCATCGACTGCGACTTCTCGCGTTGCGGCCACCTGGAAGTGGCCTGCAAGCAGAAGCATTTCGACGACTATGCGCGGCAGGCCGAAGTGATCGCGCGCGAGTTCAATCACCCACTGCGCGTGGTGCGGAGACATGAGTTGAGCGCTGAAATCGGATCGGCCATTTATTACGGCGGCATGGTCGATGAAGTCAGCGCCGGAGCGAATCCAGCGCGCTACGTCGCGGGCCTCGGCCGTGCCGCAATGAAAGCTGGCGCGGAAATCTTCGAGCACACGCGTGTGGAAGGCCTGCAGCGCGAATCAAATCAGGGCGACTCGGGATGGAAGATCGACACCTCGCGCGGCACGACGTGGGCGCGCGAAGTCTTCGTCGGGACTAGCGGGTATACAAGCAAAGCCACCCCGGCTCTGCAAAAGAAAATTATCCCCATCGGCTCGTTCATCATCACGACTGAAATTCTGCCGGAAGCGCTGGCGCATGAACTCAGCCCGCGCAACCGCATGATCTATGACTCGAAAAATTATCTCTACTATTACCGGCTCACGCCCGACCGCCGCATGTTGTTCGGCGGCCGCGCCGCGTTCTTCCCCGAGAACGACCAGACCATCCGCCGCAGCGCCGAAATCCTGCGCGGCGGCATGATCGAGGTCTATCCCCAACTGCGCGACGCCAAAGTGGAATACGTCTGGGGCGGCACGCTAGACTTCGCCTTCGACATCATGCCCCACGCCGGCCAGATTGACGGCATGTATTACGCCGTCGGCTACGCCGGACACGGCGTCGCCATGGCGACATATCAAGGGCAGAAGATGGCGGAATTAATTGCAGGCGATAAGCCGGAGAATCCATTTGTGGGCATTCCGTTTCCTGGCGCGCCGCTGGGCTTGTATAACGGAAAGCCTTGGTTCTTGCCGTTCGCGGGGGCGTGGTATAAGTTCTTGGATTGGGTGAGTTGATTACATGCAAAAACGTAAACTTCAAATCTTCTTGTCGTCTACATACGAGGACCTTATAGACCATCGACTGGCCGCCATGGAAGCAATCCTGGCAGCCGGACACATCCCTGCCGCCATGGAACAGTTCGCACCGGGAGACGAAACGGCATGGGAGAAGATCAAAGCTTGGATCGACGAGTCCGACGCCTTCATCCTGATTGTCGGTGGACGCTACGGCTCGGTCGAGCCCGGCTCAGGGAAGAGTTACGTACAGCTTGAATACGAGTACGCCGTGGAAAAGAAGAAGCCGTTTTTCGCCCTGGTCGTCAGCAAGGAGCACCACGAACAACGGGTGAAGGATCTCGGCCTTAAGGTGGACGAACGCGAGAACCCTCAAAAGTACAAAGAATTCAAGAGTGTCGTCACCGGGCGTCTTTGCGCTTTCTGGAACGACAAGAAAGATATCAAGTCTGTCATATTCCAGAAGCTGCCAGAATGGGCGCAGAGGGAGGGCTTGACGGGCTGGGTACGCGCGGACCAAGCGAGCAGCCCAGAAGTCATGAACGAACTCGCGCGCCTCTCCCGCGAGAATCGAGAATTGCGTGTCGCAGCGAGTCCCGCGGTCGAGACCTTCGACGGCCTCAGTTTCGACGAACTCGCGGGATTATTGGCCGAAAGACAAGTCTCGGAGCAGGATTTGCGATATCTGCGCGAAAACCGCGGCATCATATTTATGGAAAACGAACAGCACACCGTCCTGGAAGTGTTCGATGCTATGTTCGAATCCTTGGCCACCGCGGGAGTCCCCGAAACGCTAGGAGCCTCAGCTACGCTAGTTGCACATGGCCTAGCCGCTCCGAGGGGAGGAAATTGGCTATTTGCGACCGACGTCGGTCGAACGATTCCGAAACCGGCTATTAATTCAACGGCGCTCCGCCTGCGCAGTGCTGACCTTGGCGAGACCTAGCCGTTGGCGATCATCGAAATGGGTTTCGAATGGTCAATTGTTTCCCAATGGTCTGCCCATCCTGCAAGTCTTCCGAATAAAGCAACTCGCATTTCGCCTCTAACGCCGAAGCGACAATAAGCGAGTCATAGATTCTGTAGCCGTATCTCTCCGCAATTCCGACCGCCTTCTCGTGCGTTTTGATGGTGACCGTAACCGCTTCGGGACAGAGAAGCAGAATCCATTGCAACGTTGCTCTCACATCATCCCAAGGCATTTTCACCTTGCGGCGCACAACAGAAACAAATTCATTCAACACCTGCACGCTAATCGTGCCCCCAACGGCAAGCAATTCGCGAGCACATATCTTGCGGGGATCGTTTTCTACGATGGCATAGACCAGGATGTTGGTGTCGAAGAAAGCTTTACCGTTCATGCGCCTCTTCGCGGTCGAAGACAAATCCCTTGGGGAACGGCCGGCTCAATTTCCGCAGAGCCGCCAAAGCCTGCTCGCGGGTCCGGTCTTTCTTAACCTGAAAGTTCTTGCGGCCGGCAATCTGAATCTCAATGTTGTCGCCCTCTTTCAGCTCTAGCGCTTTGACTACCACTGCGGGCAGTCTAATGGCCAAACTATTCCCCCACTTTGCGACCCGCATGACCACTCCTTGATATACATTACGATTGTATATCCATCACCAAACCAACCGCAACGATTATTTATTTCGCAAGGCAAGTTAGGAACGACGCCGGCGCACACCGAAATAAACCAGCGGTCCCAGCACCATCGCGATCGCGCCGCCGATCAATGCAAACTTGTCGCTGCCCAGCAGCGCGACCAACGCCATCACCACCGGTGCAGCCACCACATAGAACAATCCCATTCGCCCACCGGGGATCACAAATGCGCGCGGCATCTCCGGCCGTTTGCGGCGAAGCTTCCAGGCCGAGAGCACAGTCAGCACGGTCGTAGCCGAGCGCAGCCAGATATACACCGAGATGAGCTGGCCAAGGCTCTGCCACGCGAGCAACGCATAAATAATCGCCGACACCACGATCGCGAGCCACGGTGTGCCATACCGCGAATGCCTACGCGTGAGCGCGGCGGGAAGGTATCCGTCTTCGGCCATGGCAAAAGGCATGCGCGTGGTCGTGAGCACCGTGCTATTCAGCAGCGCGACGTTGCCGACCATCGCGGCCAGCGCCATCCAGCCGCCGAGCCAAGGTCCACCGATCAGTCTCGCGGCGTCTGAGAAGAATCCGGTGTGCCAATTCTGCCATTCTCCGGCTGCGGCCAGGCCCGCAAGCGTGGGCAGAAAATATGCGGCAATTGAGAGTGGCACCACCATCGCCAACGCCCGCGGGTAGGCGCGTTGCGGGTTCTCGACCTCCTCTGCAACGGTGGAGAGCTGTTCGTAACCGGAATACAGCCACAGGCCCAGAGCCAGTCCCACGCCGAAGATCTTGAATGTGGGCTGATGCGGCGGGATCAACGGGACAAACGGATTGTGATGCCATTGCAGCAGTGCCATCACAATCATCGTCATCACCGGCACGAAGATGAAGACTTCCAGCGCCGTCGCGACTTTCCCGACCATTTGTATGCCGCGCACATTGATCCACGTAATCACCGCAATCAGCGCCACGGAAACGACGTAGTGTTTCCATCCTGTGATCCCCGGCAGTAAGTAGTCGGTGAAGAGAACGGCATACGCTCCGCCCAGAAGAAACGACGCCGACCAGTTCCACCAACCCGCGAGAAAACCCCAGAAGTCTCCGAAAGCCGCGCGGGTCCAGCGATAGAAGCCGCCTTCGACGGGCATGGCAGTGGTGAGTTCCGCCGAGACGAGCGACACCGGAATGCACCAGAAGAACGGCAGTACTAGAAGGTAAATCAGCGTCATCCCTGGTCCCGAAGTGGTGACCATGTCTTCGAGGCCGAATGGTCCGCCTGTCGTGTAGGAAAACATCACCAAGACGAGATAGAAGAGCCCGGCTTTGCGGAGAGCGGACGCGTTGCCGTTAGAAGAGGTCAAGCGCTTGCATTCTACAGCGTCTAAGCGGCAAGTACTCCTGTCAATGCGCCTTCGAGTTCGAGCAGCTTGCGCTTCACGTCGAGACCACCGCCGTAGCCGCAGAGCGTGCCATCGGAGGCGATTACGCGATGGCAGGGGACGACTATCGCAATTGGGTTGCGATTGTTGGCCATGCCCACGGCCCGAAACGCATTCGGCTTGCCTACGGCGCGGGCAATCGCCGCGTAGGTGCGAGTCTCGCCATAAGGGATTGCCAGCAGCGCGCGCCAGCAGGCGAGCTGGAAATCGGTGCCGCGGAGATCGAGCGGGAAGGTGAACCCCCGGCGTTTGCTGGCGAAATATTCTTCCAGCTCATTCAGGTAAGGCCGCATCGCGCGAGAGGAATCTTCGAACTTGAATCCCTTTTTCCCTTCACGAAGATCGCGCGGGTTCGGGCGAATCGATTGCTGTCCCGGCAATCTGGCGTCGAATTCCACGGCGACCAATCCCTGGCTGGAAGCCGCCAGAAACAACGGTCCGATTGGCGAGTCCATGTTTGTGCAGTAAAGGGTTTCCATGAGGACCGAACCTCCTTGCAGCAGAACCACGATAGCAGACGATTCAGCGGTTGCGTCCGGACTTTTGTTCAGCCCCTTCAGCCGCTGGGCCGGAGTTGACAGAAACCTGTTTTTGGCCCAAAGTGTGTGCGGCGTGCTTATGGCTTTATCCCTGTCCCCCATGAAGAAAGGTGTGTTGGTGGCCGTGGCCGTGGTGTTGGCGCCGGTGCTGCTGGTGGGGGTGGTGGCGCTGGCGGCGGGGGATTGGCGGGAGATTGGCGCTACGGCTGGCGGCGATGAGGTTTTGGTGAGTTCGGTGACGGCGCAGAAGCACGGTCTGCGCACGGCATGGGTTCGCGTGGAATATAAAGAGCCGGCCAAGCTGCCGCAAGGCGGTCCGTTCGTGGAACTGAGAGCGCGGGTGCGCTTCAATTGCGCCAGCGATACGGCCGTGCCGAGCTTTGTACCGAATTCCGAATGGTTCTACTCGCGCGACCGCGGTGGCAAACTTGTGGTCAGCAAGAAGACGCGGCGGGACGATCAGTTTGGGCAGTTGGCGGAGGGCGGCTTCGGGGAGATGGCTAGAGAGTTTGTCTGTAAGCAGAAGTAGTGAGAGGCAGTGATCAGTGATCAGTGGCCAGTAAAAACCTAAACACCGCCTATCGGGTTGCCACGGCCAAAGCGTGCTGGACTTCTTTTACTGACCACTGATCACTGGACACTGGCCACTGTTTCTCGGATTTCCACAGGCTGGCACCTCGGTAACCTCACACGCACTTCCATGCGCGGCGCTTCCGTCATATTCTGGTAACGAAAACTCAGGCGGCGCACGCCGCTGCGAATTCGCTCACCCTCAGTATGGATTCACTGCGTATCTATTCGCTGGTGGCTGCGGGAAGCGCCGCCGCCCTCGGGGCCTACGCGCTTTTGCGGCGCAAGCCCAGGACTGCGGCAGATATCGAGCGGGAACGCCGCACCTGGCTTGACGGCATCGGCCGCATCACCGATGGCACGGTCATCGATGTGCAAGAATTGCCGGCCAGCGACGGCCATCACGCGGCTGTAATGCTCATCTACAAATACGATGTTGCAGGCGTGTCGTACGAGTGTTCGCAAGATGTTACCTACCTGCGGCAGTGGATCAACCTGCATTCCTGCCGGCTGGGCCTGCCCACTTCGGTAAAGTTCGACCCGCACAATCCCGGCAACTCGCTGGTGGTGTCGGAAAGCTGGATGGGGTTAAGGCAGTAGAGCAGGGACCAGGGATTAGGGCCCAGGGGCGGGCACTCAGTGGATCTGCGGTGGCTAATCCCTAAGCCCTGGCCCCTGAACCCTACTATTCAGATCTGATAATCGTCCTGGAAAAGGTCTTGGGGAGAGATGTTCGGGGTGGAGGGCTCTTCATCCATGGTCAGGTCAGGCTCGGCACCGAGCATTTCGTGGGTGTGTTGCTGAAATCTCTCGCGCAATTCGTGCACTTCGGTGGCCAGCTTGATAATCACGTCGGAGAGCGGGTCGCGGATGTCCTTGGGGTCGGTGATGATGACGCGTTTGCCGTCGCGGAGAACGATGTGTCCAGGCACGCCTACGATGGTGGAATTCGCCGGGACATTGCGCAGCACGACCGAGCCTGCGCCTACGCGGCAATTGTCTCCGATGGTGATGTTGCCCAGCAGCTTCGCGCCGGAGCCGATCGAGATGTTGTTGCCTAGTGTGGGATGGCGCTTGCCCTTCTCCTTGCCGGTTCCACCCAGGGTTACGCCTTGATATAGCGTAACGTCATCGCCCACGATGGCCGTCTCACCAATCACCGTGCCCATGCCGTGGTCGATGAACAGGCGGCGGCCGATCTCGGCACCGGGATGAATCTCAACCCCGGTGAGCAGACGTGCCACTTGCGAAACGAATCTCGCCATGAATCGCATGCCATGGCCCCAGAGCCAGTGGCTTACGTGATGGAACCATACCGCGTGCAGACCCGGATAGCAGATGAGCACCTCGAAGTAGGAGCGAGCGGCAGGGTCGGACTCGAAAACAGCGGCGACATCCTCGCGCACGGAGTGGTAGAAGCTGAGCATTTCAGTTCTCGGTTCTCAGTTCTCATCTCAGTTCTCAGTTCTCAGAGAAACCGTCCGGTGCCCGGGCGCCGGGACTGAGAAGTGGGACTGAAAGCTTTCTTTCTTCTTCCTGATGAACGTAGCTTAGCGGGGGAAAGAGTGCAAGAGCCTCGACGAGCACGGCTGGGAGAAGCTCATGACCGCAAAGATCGCAAAGGGATCGCGAAGGACGCAAAGCGAGTTGCCTAAGACCTCAACACTGCCGATGGCCGAGAGAACTGGCGACTGGGGGCTGGCAACTGGCAACTGAGTTCTAGCTGCCGGTCGGGAAGCCGCCGCTATGGGCGACCATAATGCGGAGGTATTTGTAGGGATTGACGGGAGTGTCGTTGATGCGAACCTCGTAGTGGAGGTGGGGGCCGGTGGAGCGTCCGCTAAGGCCGACATAGCCGATGGTATCGCCACGATGGACGTGCTCTCCGGGTGTTACCGCGAAGCCGGAAAGATGGCCGTAGCGGGTGGAGATGCCGTGGCCATGATCCATCATGATGAGCTTGCCGTATCCGCCCAGGAAATCCGCGAAAGTAATTACGCCATCGGCGGGCGCGATGATCGGATGGCCGTAAGTGCTGCCAATATCCACGCCGCTGTGAAACGCGCCTTCCCCGTTGAATGGGTCGATGCGCTCTCCGTAGCTGGCGGTGACCTGGCCTTCCACCGGCCAGAGGTTGGGAGCGGAGTTGGCCCGGTACCAGTCGGCGGTGGTGGCGTTACGCGTCATGCCCAGGCTGATGCCAACCGAGGCGGCGCCGGTGAGGGCGGAGGTGCGCAGGGCGACAAGCTGGTCCAGCGAAGAGGTGACGTCAGCGTCCTGGATTTGCTGCTGCGAGGCCGTGACCAGAGTGGGCTGTGACTTCAGCCCATAAAGAGCGGATACTTCATTGGCGATCGAGCCCAGCGAAGCGACTTGTACATCGCGCTCTTTGGCGACCTCTTCCAACTTGGAATAACGATCCTTGAGCTGCTCTTTTTCGGTGCGCAGTTCGTTGTAGCGGGAAACCTTGAGCAGCATGCGCGTGTAGGAACTAGCGATACCCGTAAGACTGAGGAATCCAATGGCGGCGCCAACTACGAATAGATACAAATAATGGACTGGGATGGAGATCTTGCGCAGCTGACCGTCGTCTCCCCGGGCCACGAAAAGTATGTAGAAGCGTTTCCGCAAATGCTTTCCTTCTTCCGTTTTGAGCGATCAGGGCCGGAACTCCAGGCAAAGTTCTGAGGTTGCAGAAAGCCTGTTCGGACAACCTGATCTTTTTCGGGCTAACGCTTTCCCATCTTGGGAATGGAGATTTCTAACGCGCCCTTCTGCCTACCGAAATGCACGGCCTAAGCCTTGATACTTCTCTTCATCTGCAATTCCAACCGGACGCAGAACTTAGCTCGGGCAAAGGATCTTTGTGAATGTCTGGTAAAAGGTACCAAACTGGGTTCCCCGTGTCAACGGGAACCGCACTACATTAGACGTTACTGAAGGCGGGTAATCGGAAGTTATCGTGGGACAGGTTACGTCTGCGCGCCAGGCTCGAATTGAGACTGACTGGAAGGCCAATCCATGCAACCCGCGAACAAGTCCAACAAGGGTGCGGATCCGTCGCTTATATTGGTGGGCGTGGTGATTGCCGAAAAAGCCCTGATCGCACAAATTCGCCGTCTGGCGAGGTCTGGGGCGAGCCCCGCCGTTCTGACTGGAATCGGAGACGACTGCGCCGTGCTGCGGCTTCCGCGGGGCCGAAGCAAGGAGAAGGAGAAAGACACGCTGGTTACGACGGATTTCTCTCTGGAGGGAATTCACTTCCGGCGCGACTGGCATTCGGCGGAATCGGTTGGCCACCGATGCCTGGCGCGAGGGCTGAGCGATATCGCCGCCATGGGCGGAGAGCCGGTCGCCGCATTTCTTTCGCTGGCGTTGCCGCGCGGCCTGCCGCAAAGTTGGGTGGACCGCTTTGCGCGCAGTTTGATCCGGCTGGCGGAGAGATACGGCGTGCCCCTGGCAGGCGGTGACACCGCGGAATCGCCCCACGGCATTCTGGCGGACATTATTATTGTGGGTGCCGCGCCCAAAGGGAAAGCTGTGTTGCGCTCCGGGGCGCGGCCCGGTGATTGCATTTATGTGAGCGGGGAACTAGGAGGTTCGGCGGCTGCGGTCTGGAAAATGCGGCAGAGGCCCGGGCGCAAGCTGAATCCGCGGGAATATCCGCGGCATTTCTTTCCCGAGCCGCGAATCGAACTGGGCCGTATTCTGCGCGAAAAAGGTCTGGTTTCGGCGATGATCGATACCAGCGACGGCCTTTCCACCGATCTTGCCCACATCTGCGAAGAGAGCGGCGTGGGGGCGGAACTGCGGTCAGAAGCGATCCCCAGAGCCAGCGTGGGCAAGCCGGCGCGGGAAGTCGATCTCGAGTTCGCGCTGCATGGCGGAGAAGACTACGAACTGCTATTCACCGCGCCCCGCAGCAAGCGAATTCCATCGCAAAGTGCTGGAGTCCCCATTACTCAGATCGGCCACATCACGCGCGGACGAAAGGTCTTTCTCAGGAACAAGGGAGGAATCGGGCAAGAACTCCAGCCACGGGGATGGGAATATTTCCGCAAGTAGTGGTTACTTTGGTTACCGGTCCCCATCTATGTCTATACCCTCCCTGGGAAAAACGGTACTAGAGTAGGGACATGTCGTCCTTCCGAGTTGTCTCCCTTCGCGTTTTGCTTGTCGTGCTGGCGATCGCTGCCGCGTCTACAACCGTCGCCGCTAAAAAAAAGCAGCCGCCTCCGCCGCCGGCCCCTGCCAAGTCTCCCGCGCCTGCGGTAACCGATGACTATATCCACAAGGAGTTTGGCGACAACTGTTCGCTGCTGGGAGGACCGCCGCAGTTTGTCGGCGATCTCGATGGCGACGGCGTGGATGATCTTGTGGTGGCGGGCCGCTGTAAGAATCCCATGGCAGACCAGGCCGAATACGGCTTTCTCGTGGCCGATCCCTATGACAGCTTTCTTGGTTTTGGCAACGTCAAAATCACATCGTCCTTCGCCTCGGACGCGCCGGAGCGCAAGGGCGTCTGTCTGCTGGTCGTCCACGGCGTAGGCCCCGAGGCCTGGCGTTCCGACAAACCGAAGCCCAAGTTCGTGCTGATTAACCTTCCCTTCAAGACTCTCACCGTGAAAAGGCTGGCGCTGAAAAAGAGGACCATCCTCGGCATCTACATGGAAGAAAAAGGCGAAGGCGAAGCGACCTCTTCGGTCGTCTTCTGGGACGGGAAGAAGTACCGCTATCAGATACTGGGTGCGGATTTGGAATAGGCGTCGCCTCTGATTGCGGCCTGCTTGGGATAACCATCCAAATTTACCAGACGGCAAGAACGAGAGTTATACTCGTCTGTGAAAGACGAAGGCGCGAACTTCGTTAACTGCTACGAGGACGCCAGCCGTTCCGGCGCCTACGCCACACTCGAGTTCGCGAACACGTATTACCTCGCCTACCGCGATCTTCCGGCGATCATTTCAGAACATGTCACGGGTACGAAGGCGCTTGATTTCGGTTGTGGCACTGGCCGGTCAACGCGGTTCCTGAGGAAACTCGGATTCAATGTGACTGGAGTCGATGTCTCAGAGGACATGCTGCGGATCGCGCGTGCCACGGATCCTTCCGGCGACTACCGCCTCGTGCCAGGCGATAATTTCGACGAACTTGAGGTGGGGGCCTTCGGCCTCGTGCTCTCCGCTTTTACCTTCGACAACATTCCGGGGGTGGCGAAGGCAAGAATCTTTCGCGATCTGGGAAAGCTCCTGACGCCGAATGGAACCATCGTCAGCGTAGTTTCCTCACCCGAGATTTATACCCACGAATGGGCTTCATTTACGACCAGGGATTTTCCGGAGAACTCCGCGGCTCGCAGCGGCGATGTCGTGCGCATCATCGTTACCGACCACGAGGACCGGAGGCCGGTCGAAGACATCGTATGGACCGACGAATCGTATCGGGCGGTGTATCGAGAAGCGGGCCTGCAGGTCATTCATGTCGTCAAGCCGCTGGCCACGGGCGACGAGCCATACTCGTGGGTGAACGAAACTAGGATCGCTCCATGGGTGATTTACGCGTTGCGACAAGCGATTTAGTTCTGTAGAGATACTTTTCCAGAGTTTCCCGATCCTCGTCACGCCGCCGAGTTTCTATTCATCCAGCCAGCGTTGTAAACTTTGCTTCTATGGAGTGGTTCGAAAGCGAAGACTTTTGGCGCGATTTCTATCCCTACATGTTTCCTCCTGAGCGCTTCGCCGCCGCCAAGGAGGAGGTCAGCCGAATCATGGCTCTGACTCAATGCAGCGGCGGCAGCCTGCTCGACCTCTGTTGTGGGCCAGGGCGGCATGCAGTGCAGTTCGCACAATGCGGTTTTCGAGTCACTGGGGTTGACCGGTCTCCATTTCTGCTGGAACGGGCGCGCGAGCACGCATCCGAAGCCGGTGTTTCGATTGAGTGGATCATGGAAGACATGCGGCGTTTCGTTCGTCCCGGGACCTTTGACATCGCCTGCAATCTCTTCACCTCATTCGGATACTTCAAAGATGAGCAGGACAATCTTCGAGTTTTACGGAATGTTCATCACAGCCTCAAAGAGACCGGGGTGTTGGTCATTGAAGTGGTGGGTAAAGAGCGGCTGGCGCGAACCTGGAAAGACACAATTTGTACCAAACTTGCAGACGGCTCCTTGTTGGTGCAGCGTCCTCAACTTCGCGACGACTGGTGCCGGGTTTACTCGGATTGGATCCTGGTGAAAGACGGTTGCGCTCGCAGCTTCAGTTTTGAACACACCATCTATTCCGGCCGTGAACTCAAGGATCGCTTGTTGAGCTGCGGGTTCGGCCACGTGCAGTTGTTCGGAGGCCTGCAGGGCTCCGCCTACGACCTGGAAGCCACGCGGCTGGTAGCTGTTGCCCGCAAATTCTGCCCTTAAATTCGTTCCACGCCGGTCCGAGTGAGTGTAAGCAATCTGGTCAGAATCCAGTGGCGCTGTGATCTAGCTCACACCTGCCTGCCCATCCACCCGCTATAATCCTTCCCGCCATGAATCTCGAAGAAAAAATCGCGGAACTGAAAAAGCGCAACCAACTGGCCGAAGCAGGCGGAGGCGAAAAACGGCGTGAGCGCCAGCACAAGGAAGGCAAAATGTCGGCGCGGGAGCGCATCGAATTCCTGCTCGACGAAGGCACCTTCGAAGAGACCGACAAGCTGGTCACGCACCGCTGCAATGACTTTGGTATGGCCGAGCAAAAGCCTTACGGCGACGGCTTTGTCACGGGCTATGGCCGCATCGAAGGACGGCTGGTCTACGTCTTCGCGCAGGACTTCACCGTGTTTGGCGGATCGCTCTCGGAGACAAACGCGGGGAAGATCGTCAAGATCATGGATCTGGCCGCGAAGATGGGCGCGCCGGTGATTGGGTTGAACGATTCCGGAGGCGCGCGCATTCAGGAAGGCGTGATGTCGCTGGCCGGATATGCCGACATTTTTCTGCGCAACACGCTCTACAGCGGAGTGGTGCCACAGATTTCTGCCATCATGGGCCCGTGCGCGGGCGGCGCGGTGTATTCGCCCGCCATCACCGATTTCGTCCTCATGGTCGACAAAACTTCTTACATGTTCATCACCGGCCCGGACGTCATCAAAACGGTGACGCTTGAGGATGTCACCAAAGACCAGCTCGGCGGCGCCATGACGCACAACGAAACCTCAGGCGTGGCGCACTTTGTGGCGCATGACGACGCCGAGTGTCTGTCGATGGTGCGCGAGCTGCTGAGCTTCGTGCCCTCGAATAATCTCGACGAACCGCCGCGCAAGCCGTGCCATGACCCCATCGACCGGGCCGATGCCGCGCTCGACAGCATCGTGCCCGCGCAATCGAATTTGCCTTATGACATGAAGGACGTGATCCACGCCGTGATCGACGACGGATATTTCTTCGAAGTGCAGGAGCACTACGCGAAAAACATTGTCGTGGGATTCGCTCGCCTCGACGGCCGCTCGGTGGGAATCGTCGCCAACCAGCCGGCAATGCTGGCGGGCACGCTCGATATCAACGCGTCGGTGAAGGGCGCGCGCTTCGTCCGCTTCTGCGATTGCTTCAACATTCCGCTGGTCACGTTTGAAGACGTTCCGGGATTTTTGCCTGGGACGGCGCAGGAATACGGCGGCATCATCAAGCACGGCGCAAAGCTGCTCTACGCCTTCGCCGAGGCCACGGTGCCGAAGGTCACGGTGATCACCCGCAAAGCCTACGGCGGCGCCTATTGCGTGATGGCGTCCAAGCACATCCGCACCGATGTGAACTACGCGTGGCCGACGGCGGAAATCGCGGTCATGGGCCCGGAAGGCGCGGTGGATATTGTTTACAAGCACGAACTCGATGGCGCGGAAAATCGCGAAGCGGCTCGCCAAAAAAAGATCGAAGAATTCCGCGACCGCTTCGCCAGCCCCTACGTCGCCGCCGACCGGGGATTTGTCGACGCCATCATCCAGCCGCGCGAAACGCGCAAGAAGCTGATCCAGGCGCTGGCTATGCTGGAGACCAAGCGGGATAAGAACCCGCCTAAGAAGCACGGGAATATACCGCTGTAACCATATAGATCAAGCGGTGCGTGGCCAGAGTTAGTTAAGAGTCCAGCTTGCCGATAATGTCGTTGGCGATTTTGAGCCCAGTTTTGGCGCTGTGTTCATTAGCAGCCGCAAAGAAAAGCAGAAACAGTAGAGAACCGTTTGAGTTGTGCATCGGGAGGGGATTACTCACCGCGACGAATTCCCTTTGTAGTCGCTCTACGAAGAAATCCGTAATGACCCGGTGGTCCGCAGATCTGTGCACAGACTCGAGCCGCTGTGAATCAAGAAGCGATCGAGACGCCGTGGTCGAATAAAACTTTTCCCATTCCTTTGTGCCAAAAACTGACGTAAGGCGATCCGCCCATGCCTTGGGTGGCCTTCGGTTGCGCACAAGCATTCTGTTTATGGCAGAGTACGGAAACAGTACCCACAGGTCTACCGCGCCTGTCCGCCCCAGGGCGACGATGACTTCCCATTTCACAGATGCGCCGAACGGATCAAGGAATACGACTGCACGCTCGCGCTTCGGGTCAAGATTTCTGCACCATTCCAGCAGGGCACCATTGGCGTCCTTATTGATTATTTTCACATTTCGATTGGAGAAATCGGCCGATATATCGTCAAGCTCCTTGCACTTCTTGACATCTTTCTCGATAAAAACGTAGTTGTCGAAAGGAGGCTCGACCTCCAGGGCCCGTCTCACGCTGCCCTTACGAAATTCTTTCTCGTTCTCCTGCAGTTCTGGGAGGAATTTGGCGAGTCCGCCGAGTGCGGGCCTTCGCAAGGTGCCCGTACCCGCAAAAGCGTCGACATAGCTAATGGAATAGAATCGAGCGCGCGGATTCCCCTTGAAGATCTTGGTGTACGCTTGGAGATATTTTTTGAGTACGTCGAGCTTCCGTTGCGTCCATCCGCCGCCAAATTCAGCTTGGTACGTCACCGCAGTAGGCTCCTATGTAGAACTCGGGCCCGGGTCTAGGTAGATTCTCGCAAATTGCTGGCTGCCTGAACATGGCGACGTAGCTTCTCCTAACGGCGAGAAGAATAAAAAGCGAATATTGAGATATGATCTGGCAATGATGGGTCTTCTAGCTGGCACTTTGCGTAAGTGCGCAGCGCTGCAAGAATGACGTCAGACGAAAATCATTATGAGCGAACATTCTGATATCGAATGGACCGACGCGACTTGGAACCCAGTGCGCGGCTGCACGAAGATCAGTCCCGGCTGCAAACACTGCTACGCCGAGACTTTTGCCGAACGCTTTCGTGGTGTCAAAGGACACCCCTATGAGCAGGGATTCGATTTGCGACTGGTGCCGGAGAAACTCGTAGAACCACTTCGTTGGCGCGATGCCAAAATGATATTTGTAAACTCGATGGCAGATATGTTCCATCAGCGCGTCCCCGATCAGTATGTTGTCGACATCGCGGAGGTGATGGTCCTAGCCGACTGGCACATCTACCAGGTTCTGACTAAACGGGCGATGCGGCTTCGCACCATGCTTTCTGCGCGCTTGGTTTTTGCTGCTCGCCTGAAGCATATCTGGTGGGGAGTCAGTGTGGAGAATAGGAAGCACGGAATTCCTAGGCTGTGCGAGCTCCAGGATTCTGAAGCCGCGATAAAATTTCTATCCATAGAGCCATTGCTTGAGGACATCGGAGAATTAGATCTTTCGGGAATCTCGTGGGTCATTGTTGGGGGTGAGAGTGGACCAGGCGCCCGAGCCATGAAAAAAGAATGGGTCATATCGATCCGCGACCAATGTTTAGAGAAGGGAGTACCATTCTTTTTCAAACAGTGGGGAGGAACCCGCAAGAAAAATGCTGGCAGGATGCTTGAGGGCAATCTGTATGACGAGTTCCCGCCGATTCTAGCAACTCGCGCTAGTGAGGCGACTAGATTGGCTCGGATGAGCCAGCAAGAAGCGAAAGTTCTGAGAATACTGGGCTAGCAAGTTGTGTGCCGTATGCAGGAAAATCAGCCGGATTCACGATGGTCTTTCATCGAGCGCATCCCCTTTCCTTGGCTTCAACAACTGTATCGTCGACTTCCCAAGAACAAAGTGCCTCTCTTGAACGGTGAAGTGTTGCTCGTCGGCACCGACTCGAGTGGTATGCAAAGGGGAAGCCGATATGTTGTCGTAGGGGCCCTTGTCATGGATATGAGGAGCTCCCCTGCGTGGCACCGAGACCGATTGAGGATTCGACGCGACATTCTGCGAGATGGCCGCCGAATGTCCTACAAAAACCTGAATGATGTACAGCGAAGAGAGGCTCTGGTCCCCTTTCTGGAGGCCGCGGATCGGATAAACGGAATTTGTCTGTTGATGGCGTTCGACAAGCGACTTGGGCGCCTGTGTACGTGGGAAGGACTCTACGAGAGAGCGAAATTAGAAGGAATCATCACAGGAAAATGGAATCAAAGCAATCTAGAACAAATGATGCGAACCGTTCAACTCGTCAGCACTTTGCTGGCCGCGGTTGCCGTGCGAGGTAACAGCATATATTGGATTTCAGACTTGGACGAGTGTTTTGCTACCGAAGAACGGAAAATTGACACTGCTCGGATGATGGGTTCCTTCACCAGCGAGTACATAAAACACAATCTCGGCGAACTCGGCATCGGGACTACCGAAATCGACGAGGGGGATCGTCTCGAGGAAGATCTTACTGCCATTCCAGACTTAGCAGCCGGGGCTGTCTCTGATCTTCTTAACCGAATGCATCAGCACTTGGGCAAGTTTCCGCTGGTGCCAACTTTTGTACCAACACTGAGCAATAAAACCGACCTCATCACTTCCTGGTTTTTTAGCGGCAAGGGATCGTTAGTCAAACTCGCCAGCGTGGTCCGTTTCGTCGCACAGAAGCACGTGCAGGTGGGTTTTTTCTCGACCGAGCCCGAGGGAAACATTGTAGTGCTGTAGATCGTGAGGCCAATACGACCTTCAGGAGCCAGACCTAAGGTAAGGCAGGCGCAAAACAATAAGAGTTCCGAGGTGGTGTTGGGTCCATTCGTCTCGGCCAGTAGCTCGCGTTCGACCCTTGCTTGACCTGCTATCGCAGCTTCCCTTGCGGGGTGCCGCGTGCGATCTTCGCTCGGGCTCCGGGCTTACCGCCAACCGGAAAAACCTACCCAACGCCTCGGAACTCTATCCTGCCTTCGACGTATCTTCTTGTTCTCCTCGACCAGCGCTTTGCAATCGACCCTTGCTCGCCCTCCCTGCTCATTTTCATGAACAGGGTGACTGCGCTTGAGTCCCGGACGCGGCACCAACCGGAAAAACTTTAGAAGCCGTCAAAGAACGATTATGTTTTTACTCTTTCTATTTTTGGAGTCAATGAAAAATTGGCGTGTGTAACTCGCGTATTTTCAGGCGAGTGCAGGCCGTCCACAGGCGGGTGACCGGAAATGGTGCAGCAGCCGCGGTAAATCCGGACAAAAGGCACGCTGGGCACGGTTTTTCGCGCTTTCGAATTAAGAGCGGTGCGCCCCCAGCGTTTCCGGTGAACGTTTCGCAGCTTGTGAAAATCAGGCATAACCATTGCTAGACAAGGGATCTAGATGCTGACCCGGCGGGGGAACTCAATCGATTTCGATGGCCTCGTCAACCAGTTGCTTATCAGCCTCGTCGCCGCCGGTGAGTTCGAACGAGTTTGTGATCGCCGCCTTACCTTTTTCCACGCTGGTAATCACGTAGGAGCAGCCGATCCAGTGGGCTTCCGCCAGATCAGTCGGTGACCAGCGGGCGGGATGGTCGGGGTGGGAGTGGTAGAAGCCGACAATATCCTCGCCGCGCTCGCGGCCCTCGCGCTGGATGCGCACCAGTTCGCGGGGATCGATGTTGTAGCGGTTCTCCGGTGAGTCGGTTCGAGTGTTGCCGCAGCGCGCGGTCGAGGTCACGATGCGAGTCCGGTCGCCATCCAGGCGGCCCAGAAGTACGCCGCAGCACTCGTGCGGATACGTTTCTTCGCCGTGCCGGCGCAGGGCTTCGTAATCCTTGCGTTCAACCTTCAACATGGGAACCACGATTCACCACAGAGGCACAGAGACACAGAGAAATTCAAGAAAAACAAGAATCAAGGCCAGCAACGAGCATCCTCATCTCGGTCCCGAACTCTGAAGGATTTTAATTTCCCGGTTTTGTCTCTGAGCCTCTGTGGTGAGTGCTCTTATCCCTCCGTCCAGAATCTCTCACTCAGATACTTCTCGCCGGAGTCGCAGAGAATAGTAACGATCACCGCCTCCTGCTGCTTTCTCACTTGAAGCCGCTCCCCCACTCTAAGGCTGGCATAAACGCCGGCTGCAGCTGAGATTCCTAACAGGAGTCCGCTGTCACTGGCCAGGTGGCGGGCCATGGCGTAAGCGTCCTCGGTTGCGATTTCGAGGTTTTCATCCGCCAGCGTCGGATCGTAAATCGCTGGAACGATGGCGCTGGCCATGTGCTTGGCCCCTTCGATGCCGTGAAAAGCGGAATCCGGTTGCAGCGAGATACAGCAGATTGCGGGATTGAGTTCTTTGAGGCGGCGCGTGGTGCCCATGAAGGTGCCGCTGGTACCGAGCATGGCGACAAAGTGAGTGACGCGGCCTTCGGTTTGTTGCCAAATTTCGTTGGCCGTGCCGTGATAGTGTGCCCGCCAGTTGGCTTCGCTGGAGTACTGATCGGCGTAGAAGTATAAACAAGGATGTCTGGCGGCAAGCTCGCGTGCCAGGCGAATGGCGCCATCGGATCCGTCGCCGGGATCGGTGTAGAGAATGTTCGCGCCATACGCGCTCAGAATCTTTTTGCGCTCGGCGGAAACATTGGCCGGCATGCAGAGTGTGACCGGGAATCCCTCAGCCGCGCCCAGCATGGCATAGGCAATGCCGGTGTTGCCACTGGTGGCGTCGAGCAGGATTTTGCCGGGGGCGAACTGGCCGCTGCTCTGGCCTTCGGCGACGATGTTGGCAGCGGCGCGGTCCTTCACGGAGCCGCCAGGGTTGTACCATTCGGCCTTGCCCAAAAGTGTTACGCCGGACAGATGCGTGGTCAGCCGGTCAAAGCGCAGCAGCGGAGTGTTGCCGATACGGTCCAGCAAACTCTCGCCGGGACGCGCCATCTCGGGTTCCGGCGCACTATGCTCCGGAAAAGTTGCGGCCAACTTGGCTGAACTCTGACCCATATTCGAACCGACTCCTTGTGACTATCGTAATATGCAAGAACGAACGAAACACGCTATGTAGTATGGTGTCCTTAGATGACACGGATTGCAAGTCCGATGCAGCGCTGAATTAACACCGCACAATTTGCGGGCGGGCCGCATCTAAACGAGAAATGGGAAGCGGAGAATAATGTCCAAAGCGATTGAAGCAAGAACGTATGAGGATGCGCTGGCCTGGTTGCGCGACCACGGTTTCGATGTGACGGAAGCGCCGGGAACGAACGGGCGCGTGTTCCTGAGGAAATACAATGTGTCGGCCGCCATTCAGAAGACGGACGAAGATGGCGTGAAGATTTTTGCCTATCCCGGATACCTGATCGGAAGCGAGATCTCGAAGCTGGTCAACCGTGGTTATCAGCAGTTCTTGAAGAACTCCAAGACGGAAGTGCCGGCGACTGCCGATCATCTGAAGGCGTTGCAGTCGTTTGCGGAAGAGTTAAAAGTGGCGCTGGGGCTGCCAAGCCTTTACAACGAGTCGCTGGGGACGGTGAGCGACTCCTACCATTACGACCGCCTTAAGGACGACGACAAGGCGCCTGTGGATCGGCCGAAGCGTCCCTGGGAAGTTGCCGGCAAAGCCGTTGTGGGAAAAGCCGTCGCCGCAAAAAAGGGGCGCGCGTAAGGCTTCCGGCGGCTCGCTTCAGAAATCCTCCTATCAATCCGCCGCTCGTGCGAAACTGGTGCGCTCTGGTCTGCCAGATATGGTTCGCCAGGTGCGGAGGCTTGCATGCGCATCCCATTCGTCCATACCTTCCTTTTCCTCTTATCCATCACGCTGCTTGCGACCGGTGATCAGGTTTGCGCGCAGGCTGCGGCGGGCGGTAACGACGGCGCGAAGGCTGAAGTCGAGCGCGTGTTGCGCGTGCAGCAGGAGGCGTGGAACCGTCACGATCTGGAAGAGTTCATGGCGGGGTACTGGAATTCTGCAGAGCTGACGTTTTTCTCGGGCGCGAAAGAGCATGACGGTTGGCAGGCCGCGATTGAGCGCTACCGCGCGGTGTATGCGAGCGCGGGGCACGAGATGGGGAAGCTGGAGTTCTCCGGGCTGCGCATCGAGATGCTGGGCGGGGATGCGGCTTTTGTGCGCGGCTCGTGGCAGCTGACGATGTCCGATGGCAAAACGCCGCACGGGCTGTTCACGCTGGTCTTCCGCAAGTTTGCCGACGGATGGAAGATTGTGCATGACCATACTTCGGCGGAATAGAGCGGCTGCCGGCTTCCCGCTGGCTGCTCACTCAAACCCGGCTCTTCGTCGAGAGGGCGGCGGGAGAAGCTCTTAACTGCTAAGGGCGCTAAGGGACCGATGACCGGTGTAAATCCTCGCAAGGGAGAAGACGAGCCATGTGTTTTTCGGCAACAGCGAACTTTGTTGGCAGCGGAGTTCTGGGCGCCGTCGGCGTCGTCACATTGACCAGGGTGAAGCACCGCCGCGAACTGCTTTTCGCGGCCCTGCCTACGCTTTTCGCCATTCACCAGTTCATCGAGGGATTCGTCTGGCTGGGACTGGATGGAATTCTCTCGCCCACGGTCGCCCACGATATGGGCGCGGCGTTCATGCTCTATGCCCAGGGATTGCTCCCTTTCCTGCTGCCGCTAAGCGTGCTGCTGTTCGAGCCTGGTGTGAAGAACCGCATGCGCATGCGCCCGTTCCTCGTGATCGGCGGAGCGACGGCGCTCTATATACTGTGGGCGTTGACGGCATACTCGTTTCAGGTGTCGGTCAGGGCAAATAGTCTCGTGTACATCAATCAGGCGACCAACAACACAGCGGTTGCGTTTTCTATGTGATCGCAACCTGCGGATCGCTGTTTTTCTCGAAGGTCAAGGCGATGGTAATGTTCGGCGCGGCCAACCTGGTGATTCTCCTGGTTGTAATGGCGGTCAAGCGCTACGCCTTCACCTCGCTGTGGTGTGCCCACGCGGCGGTCGCAAGCGTGATCATCCTCGTCTACTTCTGGAAAAGCCACGGAGACCGACCGTTCCTCTACGCGTAGCAAGGCCACTTTGAGGCTTCATAGGAAGGAAGAAGCTTTTGACCACAAGTTCTGGGGTTGTCAAAGAGCTAATGCGTGTAGGGATAGAATCGCTGAGGAGGGAAGCAAAGGGGATAATTCCGGATGGGTCGGCCTCCGATCCCGTATGCAGCCTTTATTTGAATCGCTCTCCGGGAAGATAACTGCGCCGGGCTTGGTTCTTGCGGTCGGCGCTCCAAGCGAATCGTGGCCTCTCCACAGTGACGGAAAGCGGAAACTCCTGGCACCGGCCGCGGATAACGGCGTGTTCCAGGGGAGTGAGGCTCAGTCCCTCGGCAACGGCTTCATCAATGGCTTCCAGAATTTCGCCCACGCGATCCTGTGTTTTCGCAATGACCTTCTTGAAATTACGGATTCTTGAGGCCAGATCGGCTTGCTCGGACTCAGATGCGGGCAGCAAGATGCTTTCAATATCCTCGGCGTTAAATTCGTCTTTGTCTGCGGCGAGCAGCGCTACCCTAATCAGCGTCAGCAAGTCGGGTGAAGGCGCGATGATTCGCGATTCTCCGGCCGCCAGTTCGCCTGAGGACGCCGCCGCCGCCGCCAAGTCTTCGCGTTCGATCGGATTCACCAGCCCCACGGTTTGCACGCCAAGGAATCCCGCCTTCTTAAATTCCGCAGCTTCAAGAGTAGCTTCCTCGTACACCTGCACTTCACTTACTTGAAGATCAGCCGAAAGTCTCGAAGCCTCCGATCCCAGGTCGTGCAAATGTTTAGCTGACTTCGCTGAGAGCTTGGGCATTCGCAGCGCCTTGATTGCGCGCGGGAACCAAGTCGTGCGTCTTCTCAGCAGAATCGCCGACCGCAATGTCAGGAAGGCATAATAACGGGAAATACGGGAATTCACGATCGCCGCAAGGCAATATGCACTATATTTTTTCGGGACAAGAACGATGACGCTGTTGTTGGCGGCGACTTCCAGCGGATCCGCCACTGCCGCCGATAGGGTAACGTAGATTTCCGGGAGCATGCAGCAAAGAGTATCGCTCGGCGATCCAGCGGGAAGTTTTCTTGGCGTACGGTAATCGCTCCTTCCGAGCCCGGTGGTGTCGTTTTTGCCCCGATTCGTCTCATAGAAATCCAGATCACTCCAAATCGAACTGTCTTCGGCGGTGTCAATTTTCGCCAAGTCCGCGTACTCGTCTACTTGCTTCGCCACATGAAAAACGCCAATGTGCTGACCCTTGACAAAGGGAACCTTTGAAGACTTGGCCGTACCCGCTTCCGCAGCGCCGAGAAACCGTTGTTGATTGCCCGCTTTGATGGCAAACGAGCAGCGGGCAACGTTTGAGTCATCAAAGCTGGGTTGGGCGTTAAGTTTTCTGAGAATGGGAACATCTTTTTCGGAGACTTCCAGGCACCAATCTCCCAACGCGCTCAAGTGCGCCCACTCTTCAAATTCAAGAACGGACGATCTGCGGGCTAGGAAGTCATCACTGTGAATGCACTCCTTCAGTTCTTTGGGGGTAGTTATGCCGCGCACCAGGCAAATCTTGTGGCCCGGCTGGCGCTGCCTTCTGCGAACAAAAATCAGCATCGGCACGATGTCGGCTCCCGGGAAGACCTGTTTGGCGCACCATTCCAGAGAAACCAGCTCGAAAATCTCATAGTCCTTTAGAACATTGCGCAAATAGGCTGCCATCTGCGTGTTCGCGATGCCAATCGGAGCGACCATGCCAATAGTTCCGCCTTCTTTCGCGAAATAGCGCACGCTGGCAAAAAGAAAATACACGGAAAGGTCCGTATTGCGCACCGCAAGATCGCCAAACAGGTCGTTTAGCACCTCCCGATCTTGCAGTGGGAGCCTTTCATTGCGAACAAATGGAGGATTTCCGACAACGTAGTCAAAAGCTTCGGCCTTCGCGGGCGCAGCATCAGCCAACTCGTCTACGCTGCCGAGGTCTCGCGCACTGGGGATCCCGATCGTCAGCGAGTTCTGAGAAGCCACATCCATGGGTGCGATGGTGTAGTAAGGATCGGAATCCTTCGCCTTCAAATACACCTCTAAGAGCGCAAACAACAGACTTAAATGGGAGAGGAACGCCGAAAAGGGGTTGATGTCCTGACCGCGTACACAAGTGCGGACCAGATCAATCTGGTTCGCCGGTGACAAATGTGCGCCAGCTTTCAACAAAAGCTGCGAGATGCGGACTCCAAAAGTGAAGGATCCGCAGGCTGGGTCAAGAATGCGCTTGCACATGATGGCGGCGTCCGTCGCAATACCGGTGCGAGCTAAAATGTAGTCCACCACCTCCACGGGCGTGTAGTACTCCCCCAGGCGACGGCGCTCCACGCGGGGGCGGAAATACTGGTAAATTGAGCCTAGGACGTCGCGATTGATATCGCGGAAACTGAAGGCGTTCAGCCTATATAAAATCCTTTCTAGAATGTCATGCAGTTCGCCGTTGCCTTTTCCAAACCAATCGAAAACCGATGCTTCGAAGAGACTGGAATAGACGTGAGCAACGTCTTTGAAGGCAACTTCCAGAAGATCCTGATAGTTGCCTTTGATGTTCTGGACGAAATCGCGCCAGGCAGCGATACCGGAATTGGAAATTTTTCGGGTGGTCAAACCCACGTCTTCGCCGATTCGCACGAAGAACAGGCGGCTTAGGGCTACATATGCGGTGTTGGTGCAGAATATGTCCTCGAAGTGTTCCTCTTGCTGGGTGCCGGCGTACGTCTGGTCGTGTTTGAAGCGCTCGAAGTCGTCCTCGAAAAGCTGAAACGCTAGCCGGTGGCGCGCATGTATGGTTCGCCGGCGGTACAGCAGCTTTTGCCGTGTCTTGACCGCCCCCGATCCGATGTTGTCGAGGCTGCGGTCGATTTCCTCCACTTGGCGCAGCGCCTCGTCGTACTCGCGGCGAAGCTCGCGGAAATGGATGCGGCAGTACTCGCGGAGCTTCTCGATGGAAAAGGTGAAAACAGACTGAAGTTGCTCTAATGTTTCCGCCGTAAGGGTGATATGCCCGCTTTTGAGTTCGCCACGCCGGAAGGCCTCGAATTGGCGACGTTCCTGGGATGCCGCGTAACTAACGATGTGCAGGCGTCCCCGAAAAATCCTGTCGCTGATCTCGAACTGGGCCCCAGACAGAGGGTCTGCCAGGGTTTCTGGTTCGATGTGCAGCGCCTCTAATATCTTGCCCTCTAAATCACATACGTAGAAGCTTCGTGGAGCGCAGAGAATTACATGAAAAGTCTCAGGACCGATGTATCCATGCTTAAGAATTTGCTCACGCCATATCCGCTGGCGTCGGCGTTCGTCCCGGATTTCACTGTCGTCAAGTTTTGCTTCGACGACGGCCCATTCCGAGTTGTCCTCGCCGGAATAAAGACGGATGTCTGGGATGCCCAGTTTGCCGGACTTATTGATCACGCGGTGCTTCGGCGGATAGCCTAGCAGCGCGCCAAAAATGTGGGTTGCCAGTGGCGTGTAGAAGCCGATTTCGCTGGCGAGTGAAGTGCGATCTGTTTCCTCGATATACCTTTTTAGCGACATTAGGCGTAAGTCATTATCCGCAGTTCGTCCTGATCTGACAAGCTGGACTAGAAAACCGCAGGCGGGTGCCATGCTTTCGCGCCCTTTGCGAAAGGAAGGATCGTGGCGGAATCCACAGCCCCTCGGTGACATCTAACCTTGCGCTCCACTAAAAATCAGCTCATCATTGTCGAAGCACTGACGGTAAATGCCGCCGGGAGAGAAACGGACCGAAGTCGACCTAAGTTGGCCTAAGTCCTTTATCCGACGTATTTTACCCTAACTCCTTTGAAAGACGTATTTTACAGACACGGTTTTTGCAAACCCCGCGTCCAGCAATATTTTCAGCCGCGAGTGTGGGTGGGGGGCCCCCTCAAACAAACGAAAACCGAGCGAAAATGCTGCCCTCCCAGATTCTCCTAACCGAACTGAGAGCAGAATTATTTCGGGCGGAAATCCACAGGCGGAATCATCCGCCGAAAGGAGACGATATATCCCATGGAAACACCGCTCCTCCGAACCGCGGTGTTCCATTTTGGGAATGTGAGTTCGAATCGTTAACGGGATTGGCGTGTTTCGGCTCATGCGATCGGTGCGGTCCGCCGATCTCTCCTTGATAGGAGGAAAAGGAGGGTCTCATGGGCATTTCCATCTCCAGTTCGCTCTCCACCGCATCGGTAGCCGCTGCGAACTCTGCCTCGACTTCGGCGGCCGCTCGAACTCCACAACCAACCACGAACAACTCGGCCGACACGGTTCAACTATCTGAGGCGCAACAGGTCTATCAACTTTATAACCAGGGACAGCAGGTCTCCCAGATCGCGACCACTCTAAGCTTGCCAGTCGAGATTGTGAATAACTATCTGGGGATCACTGCGACAACGAGTTAGGCTCCGGCAGATCAAGCATCGCTACCGGGTAAATAAACGGCCACGCAAAACAGATCCAACTCAAAAGGCGGGCGGACAGGAGTGTCCGCCCGCTTTTGCAACTACTGGGCTGGAGTTTCGGCGGGCGCGGGTGGCGCGCTGGCTTTGACTTCGGCGTTGACTTCGGGAGCGGCGATGTTATTGGTCTTTATCTTAACCGTGGCCAGGATTTTATCGAGGCGCTGGAAGACTTCATCGCGGTTGACTGGTTTGGTGATGGATTCGGTTGTGGGTGTAGTGTCGAGTTTGGTTGCGACTTTCAGAGCAAACTCATAGCAGGCGCCGTTCTGAAAGACGTGGTAGTACTTCGACTCTTCTTCGCGAGGGCCGTTACTCGTTTCACCGCTCGCGTTGGTTTCGCTGGACGTGAGTTCCATGTCGCCGACCATTAGTTTCGAGATCGGAAGTTTCGATACCGGTAGTTTCGCAATTGGTGGAGTCGCCGGTTGCTCCGCGGCTTGAACCGTGGAATCGACCGGGGGTGCCGGATTCGGCTGCGGGACGGAGAACTCGCCGCACTGATCGGCAGTAAGAGTCTTGTTCACGCTGACGTTGAAGAAGGCCGCGGCCAGGTCGGAGTTGGGATAGGCGGACTCGGGAAGCGCGACGGCTGCGAGCGCGACTCCGCCGGGCTGCGCGAAGTTCATGGGAACGGGATCGGACGAAACAAGTTCGTCCGCGGCATCGCCGGTCATGAGCGCGTACTTGCGCGGATATTGGAAAGAGACTCCGGAAGTTTTGTCGGCGTACGTTAAAGTTGCCGGGGCTTTGTGGACGACTTTCTTGTGCACCGGCTTGGCGGCAGCTTGCAGCACAGGCATTGCCGGAGTCGACATCGAACTAGGTGCGACGGGCGGCGTGGGTTGAGCGATTGGAGATTCGCTGGTTGAGTTTACGGGTTTGGGTTTATCGCTGGAGCATCCGACGGCTAAGGAACAGACGATCAAGAGCGCGGCGAAGATCAGCGTGCTGGTGGTTGAGTCGAAGTTGGTTGTGTCGAGATTCATCCTGCCCCAGGCAACGGAATTGAGAGTGGATGGGGTGGTGCGAATTGTTGTGGTGCGAAACAGGTTGATACGGGTCATGGTTGGTCACCTCCTGCTGCTGAGCAGCGCTGGTGAGAGTGCATGAGATGGGCCAGTGAGCGGGGCGTTGATTTTGTGGGGGTTAGGGCAGCGCGAAGGTTCCGCGGCCGTGGTGAGGCGGACACTGTGTGGGGCGCGGGACACGGGGGATTAGAGAATAGCGAGCCGGGGGCGTCTGTCCCCTGACCGAGGTTCCGTCTATGCGTTTGCGATGCGGCGGATCAGGTCTTCCTGTTCCGATTTGCTTTCGGCGCCGATGGTGAAGGCGTCGAGGACGCCGAGCGATAGAGCGTATTTGATGGCTACATCCTGGCGCTTTGCTAAGTCACCCTGGCCGAGAATCTTCATGCCGACCACAGCTTTGCCCGCCGCTTTCATTTCGCGAAGAACACTGACTACGGTTTGAGGGTCGGCGTCCATGTGCGAGCCAATGGGATTGATGCGGGCGAAATCGACTTCGACCCAGGGAGATTTCGCGGCGGCGCGCAAAGCCTCGATGCTGTGGCAGGAACAACCGTGGGCGCGGATGATTCCCTTCTGCCTGGCTTCGGAGAACACGTCCATCACGCCTTTGTAGCGCTCGGTCCAATCGGGTTCGGTGAGGCAGTGCATGAGGCAGATGTCGAGATAGTCGGTGCCGAGTTCGCGGCGGAAGCGGTCGAGATCGGCGCGGGCGGTCGCGGGATCGCGGGCCCAGGTTTTTGTGAGCACTGTGACTTTGTCGCGAGGGATGTGTTTGAGCGCCTCGGCAACGTGAGGATGGCTTCCGTAGGAATCGGCAGCGTCGAAGAAACGCAGGCCACGATCGTAACCGTTGAGCAGGAGATCGGAAAGTCCTTTGACGCCGAGCGCAGTCTGGTTCGAGTGATGGCCGGAGCCAACCGTGCCGGTGCCCATGGCGAGGCGGCTGGTCTTGATGCCGGTGCTGCCTAGGGTGACGGTGTCGGAGGCGGAGAACTTTGCGGGAAGTGGCTGGGTTGCGATTGCATTGAGTAGCCTCTTCGACGTGAGCCAGGTGGCGCTGAGTCCGGTTGCAGAGCGAATGAGGAATTCGCGGCGATGCATAGAGACCTCCGATGCGGGCTTCGGTCCTGTCCTGCGCTTCCGTTAGGCTACATCAGTTAAGTGGACTGCGTGTACGGAATTTTCGGCTGCATCTGGGGAACGCCTTAACTACAGCGGGCGCAGAGTATCACAGGGGCATCATTCGAATTGTTTGCGGAAGGCGGCGAGTTGCTGTTGCATCTCCGCCAGTTCCCTTCTTAATTCCAGAATTTCGTTCTCGAGGTAGGCCAGGCGGCCCTCGCCCTGTGATGACGTTGAGGGTGCTCGCGCGTACCCTGGTTCGGCCGCAGGTGCATCGCCGGAGAGGAGCTGCATGGAACGTGATTCTTTGGTGCCGGGCTGGCGCGGGAGCACCGCGACCAGCGGGGGCTGGCGCTGGCTGAGGCGATCGAGTGCGGAGATTACGTCGTCGAGGGCTTCAAAGCGGTACATGCGCTCGGTGCGGCTGCGGAGTTCGCCGGGAGTTTGCGGGCCGCGGAGGAGAAGCACGCAGAGGAGAGCGATCTCGCGGCGATCGAAGTTGAAGACTTCCTGCAGGCGGTGCTCGTATTTGGTAACGCGGCTGTCGGCCCCGCTGGCGGGGCCGGCGAGACGTTTTTCTTGCAGCGTGGCGAGCGCGCGAGTGACGGAATCCTCATCGAGGGTCATCACGGGATCGCGGTTGTTCTTTTGGTTGCAGGCATTCACCAGGGAATTCAGCGACAGGGGATAGTAATCGGGAGTGGTGATGTCTTTTTCGATGAGCGCGCCGAGAACGCGAACTTCGATGTCGGTGAGGGGATCCACGAGGTGGATTGTACTGCAGCGCCGGGATGGGATGAAAAGTCACGACTTCCAACGGAGGTCCACGGCAATTGCGCTACCGGCAGTTGGCGGACAGGAGTGTTCGACCCACATGATTCGGGTATAGTCTTGCGTGGTGCAAGGAGCGAACATGCGGATGCTGCTGAATTGGGTGCTGAGTGCGTTGGCGGTGTGGATTGTGTCGCGGGTGGTGCCGGGAATCTATGTCAGCGGGCCGGTGGCGGCGCTGATCGCGGCGCTGGCGATCGGCTTCATCAATGCGACCGTGGGAGTGGTGCTGAAGATTCTGACATTTCCGCTGACGCTGGTCACGCTGGGACTGTTCTGGCTAGTGATCAACGCATTGATGCTGAAGTTTGCTTCGGCGCTGGTGCCGGGCTTTCAGGTGCGCGGATTCTTCGCGGCCTTTGTGGGCGCGATCGTGCTGAGTTTGGTGAACATGATTCTGAAGTGGCTGGTGTACCCTTCGGATAGAAGCGGCTACTAGCTGCTGGCTACTAGCTTCTCGCGAGCACGCGCGCAAGCCTAACACATGCAGCTCCTCTTTGCTTGAGCTGTCGAACAGCGCCGTGCATTTTAGGTTTTCGACTTGCGCGGCTTTAAGGCCTCCCAATCTTCGTTGGTGAGGGCGCGGCCGAGGTTGCTGAATTCGCCGGCGCCTTGCAGGAATTCTCCGCCGTCCATGCGTACGACTTCGCCGTTGATGTAGCCGGAACCGTCGCTTACGAGAAACGCCGCCAGGTTCGCCAACTCTTCTGTGGTGCCGAAGCGGTGCAGGGGATTGCGGTCGAGTGCGAGCGCTTCGAACTCGGGGCGGGGAAGAAGGCGCGAGAAAGCGCCTTGCGTGGGAATTGGGCCGGGGGCGATGGCGTTCATGCGGATTCCGCGATTGCCCCATTCGACGGCGAGACTGCGGGTGAGCGCCTCGACTCCGGCTTTGGAGACCGCGGAGGGAACAACATAGGCGGAGCCGACCGGGGCATAAGTTGCCGAGATGCTGAGAACGGTGCCGGGATGGCTGGCTTTGAGCCAGCGGCGTCCGCAAGCCATGGTGGCGTGCAGAGTGCCGAGGAGCACGATACCGATGACGGACTCGAACGCGCGCGGGGAAAGTTCTTCGGTGCGGCCGATGAAATTTCCGGCGGCGTTGTTGACGAGAATGTCGAGGGGACCATCTTTCCAGATGGACTCGATCATGCTCTCGACGGCGTCGAGATTGCGGATGTCGCAGGGGAGAGCGTGGATGGGGCCGGCGACTGAGAGGTCCGCAGCGGTTTTCTGGAGCACGTCTTCGCGGCGGCCGCAGATGTAGACGGTGGCGCCGAGTTCGAGGAAGCGGTGAGCCATGGCTTTGCCGAGTCCGGTGCCGCCGCCGGTGATGAGGATGCGTTTGGAGTGGAGAAGATCGGGTTGAAACATGGGTTCCCTTCTGAGGGCAATTCAAGTGCGGATCGATTGTAAATGCGATTGCCGGAGTGGTGGGGCTGGGGTGCGAGGGCGAGACGCCCCTTCGGCAAGCTCAGGGCAGGCTCTCGCGACAGCCGGCGGGACGCCGGCGCTACATTTCGCACGCCAAGCGGAAGCCGTAGTCGGCGTAGTGGAAGTCGGGAGAGATGCTGGAGCGGGCGGAGCAGCGCGAGACTTTCACGTGATGGCGCCACGATCCGCCGCGAGAGGCTTTGCGCGTGCCGTGCTCGGGGCCGCGGGGATTGCGGTCAGGCGAGACGGCGTAGTAATTGGGATCGTACCAATCGCTGCACCACTCGTGGACATTGTCGCAGAGGTTGTGGAGTCCGAAGGGGTTGGGGGCGTAGCGAGCGACGGGTTCGGGTCCGGTTTGCCAGCGGGTGGCGTAGTTGGTAAGAGATTGCGGCGGTTCGTTGCCCCAGGGGAAATTGTTTTGCTCGAGATCGCCGCGAGCGGCGCGCTCCCATTCGGCTTCGCTGGGAAGACGATAGACGCGGCCGGTTTGTGAGGACAGCCACTCACAGTAGTGATTGGCGTCAAACCAGGAAACACCGGTGACCGGCTGCTGGAGATGGTTGAAATTCTGGTCGTTCCAGAACGGCGGAGGCTGCGATCCCGTGGCGCGCAGGAAGTGCTGGTATTCGGCGTTGGTGACTTGAGTGGCGGCAAGCTGGAATGGTTCAACCCACGCGCGGTGAACCGGACGTTCGCAATCCTGGCCGGAAGCGGAGCCCATAAGGAACCAGGCGGCGGGGACCGAGACCAAGTGAGGTTCGACATAGGCTGCAGAATCGGATTGGGAGTGCGAATGAGCTGCCGACATGGTGTTAGCAGTGATGTTGCCCTGTGTTTCGGATCGAGATAAAGTTTAGCAGCGCTGAGAGAGGGGTGGAATGGCGAAGCAAAAGTTGAGGTTCGAAGCGAAGATCGAAGGCAAAGAGGCGGGTGTGGTGGCGGCGATTGCGCCTCCGGTGGACGTGCCGGAGTTTTTTGGGACGAGGGCGCGAGTGCCCGTGCGGGGGACGATTAACGGCTTTCCCTTTCGTTCGTCGCTGATGCCTTGTGGTGGTCGCCACATGATGCCGGTGAACAGGGCCTTGTGCCAGGGCGCGGGCGTGAAGCCTGGAGACGCGGTCGCGGTAATGATGGAGCGGGATGAAGAGGTGCGTACGGTGGAGGCACCACCGCTGCTTCAGAAAGCGTTGGCGAAAAATAAAGTGGCGAAGGCAAACTGGGAGAAGCTGGCGTTCACTCACAAGAAAGAGATGGCGATTGGGATCGAGGGGGCGAAGCAGGAAGAGACGCGGGCGCGGCGGCTGGCCAAAGTGGTGCAGGTGCTTGAGGCGGGGACGAAGTGGACAGGGTGAGGATTAATTACCTCGGGGGCCGCGCAAGGCGCATACGACGGCGGCGATGTCGTTTTCCTGGAAGAGGCGGATGGCGGCGATGCCGGCTGCGCCGGCGCTCAGACAGGACTCGGCGTTCTGCAGAGTGATGCCTCCCAGGGCTAGTACCGGAATATTTGCGCGGCAGGCTTGGCGAAGAGCGTCGAGGCCGGTGGGGGTGGTGCCGGGTGCGTCTTTTTTTTCGAAGACAGGAGCGAAAAGGGCGAGGGCGGCGCGGTTTGAGGCGGCTTGCGCTACTTCCGCTGGAGAGTGACAGGAGATGGAAATCCGCGGATCACACCTTCCACCCTTCCAGGCTGCTCGAACTTCTTGCGGGAAAATGTCGTCGGATCGAAGGTGAACGCCGGCGGCAGCGGTGGCAAGGGCGATGTCAGTTCGGGAGTTGATGAGTAAAACAGTTCTCAGTTCCCGGCTCTCAGTTCTTAGTTGAAGGATGATGCGCATTGCTTCGCGGGCTAGCGACTCGAGGTCGCGGGCGGGCAGGTCTTTTTCACGGAGCTGGATGTAGTCAACGCCGGCGCTTGCGGCTTCGGAGATTTTGTCGAGGAGACGGAGGCGGCGTGTGCGCTCGTCGCCAGGGAAGGCGGTGCGGTCGGTGATGTAGTAGAGGAGCGCGCTATTAGCCATCAGCTTTCTGCTCTCAGTTTAGAGCAAAAAGGTGGGAGCGCTTGGGTTCGTCGTAGTTTCCAAAATCCTAACCACAAAGGGCACAGGGTTTTCACGGGGTAGAGCTGTGGAACTCTCGTGCTTTGCAGTTCGGTTACGGTCTGGTCTTCGCGATTTCGGGGAGGACTTCCCGCTCTTTTTCTTTCTTGGGCGGGCCGCCGAGGTGGTATTCGGTGAGGCCATCGCGGAGGAAAGTGAAGGCGTCTTCGGGAGAATCGACGAACTTGAACAGGTTGAGGTCGTCGGGAGAAACGGTGCCGGCGTCGACGAAGGCCTGGAAGTTCATAATGCGATGCCAGTACTCGCTGCCGTAGATGACGACGAGGATTTTCTTGGCGAGTTTATCGGTTTGGGCGAGGGTAAGGATTTCAAAGAGTTCGTCGATGGTGCCGAAGCCGCCGGGGAAGATCACCAGAGCTTTGGCAAGGTAGGCAAACCAGAACTTGCGCATGAAGAAATAGTGGAACTCGAAGTTGAGCGCGGGCGTGATGTAGGCATTGGGATTCTGCTCGAAGGGCAGATTGATGTTGAGACCGATGCTTTTGCCTCCGGCCTGGTGGGCGCCGAGGTTGGCCGCTTCCATGATGCCGGGACCACCGCCGGTGGTGACGACGAAGCGGCGGCGGCGAGCGGGAATCTGAACGGACCACTCGGTAAGAAGAAAAGCGAGGCGGCGCGCATCTTCGTAGTAGCGGGCCATGTCAACGGCGGCAAGGGCGCGCTTCAGATCTTTTTCCTGTTGTGCGGCGGGCGCTTTCGCGGTGTTTCTTTCGACGGCAGTCAGATTCTTTTTGGCGGCATCGCCTCCGTGAAAGCGGGCGGAGCCGAAAAAGACTACCGTATCCTGAATTTGCTCGCGGCGAAATCGCGACAGGGGTTCCTGATACTCGGCGAGGATGCGCAGAATGCGTCCGTCGGGGCTGTTGATGAAGGGTTGATTCTCGTAGGCCAGAGGCGCGGATTTGAGCTTATCGACCATGTAGAAGACTCACGTTCTGCAATCTAGTGTTTTGAAATCCAGTGTTGTGAAAATCGGGAGCCGTGTGTGCAGGCTACCACACTACTTTGAAGCTACCGATGATCGTGATAGTGGAGGGCTTCCCAAAAGCCGATCCAGATATCGAGCAAACCCAAGCCGGTGCACAAGCCACGGAAAAAGCCGGTTGAAATCAAGGTGCGAAGCCAGGGAAACGACAGCAGAAGATAATTGTCGGTCCATTCGGGGGTCCAGGGCAGAATAACGAGCAGGACGCCGGCGACGGCGCTAATCAGCACGAAAAGGAAGACCGAGGTGCGATGCAGCCAGAGGTGCAAGGCGGTCTGGGAGGGAGGGGCAACGGCCGCTTTCGGATCGAGAAGTCCGGTAATGGTTTTGTTCTGGACGGGCCCAGGGTGGGCAGGCGCGGTACCGCTTTCGACGGGCAACTTGGGATCGGTGGTCACTGGGCGCTCCGCCGCTGCGCGTGTGGAATCGCGCGGAGGGATTCGCCGTAAGTACTTATTGAACACCGAAAGAAAGAGTTAGGGACAAAACCCATCGAATTATTCTACGACTTCAGGGGCTTGATGCGCTCGGCGACGTCGCGATAATCGATGTTGCGGCCGTAAACTTCCATGAAGTTCTTGAGCGCGGAGGGTCTGTCTCCGGCGGTTTCATAGGCGGCGGCGAGTTCATAGTGAAGAGCGGTGCGGGTTTCTTCGTCGATCCCCGGCGCGTGAAGGGCTTTGTCATACCAGCGAATGGCGGCTTCGGGCACGCCTTTGTCGAGGAAGCATTGCGCCAACCAAGTGTAAGTCTGCATGACCTGCGGAAAAGGATGTCCGCGATCAACGGCCTGGCAGGTCTTCTGCAACTCGCCAATGGCTTCATCGAGCAGGCCCATTTCGCGGAAGGCGATGCCTAGGTTGTAGTGGGTTTCTGGATCCTCTTCGGTAGCAGCGGAGCCGGCTTCGAGATCCTGTTTAAGTTCGCCGAACATTTCGGCGAGGTCGACGCCGGCGTCCTCCCCGAAAGGAGAAGCCTTGGCGGCGGCTGGCGCACTGGGAATGGCTGGAGAAATGTGCGGGGCGGGCGCAGCAGCCGCCGACTGCCGCAGGGCCGGAGCTGACGCTTGCGATGAAATTGCAGGAGTGCGGGAAGCCGCGGAAGCCGCGGCGGCGGCGCTGGCGGCGATTGGAGCGCTGACTGGCGGTGCGGGCGCGGGTGTTGGCGCAGGCCACTGCTGCGCGGGTGCTGCCGTAACAGGTGGCTTAGTTTCCAATACTGGCTGAGGCTGCGATGCCGGCTCCGGCTTGGGAATTGGAGCATCCTTGAGGAAGTCGTCACTCAGGGAAGCTTCGAGATCAGCTACGAACTCGCCGATGATTTCAGGTTGGCGCACACCAAAGACGGTGGGTGCGGCCTGTCCGACAGGCTCAAGTTCAGTCTTGACGTCGGCCTGCCGTTTTGATGCCTCCGCCGAAGCATGTTCGACCGCGGTTTCGGCTTCATGCGAGACTGTCCCTGGAAGGAAACTATCGCCGAGGGAAGACTCAAGATCGGAAACAAATTCCTGGAGAACGCTCGGCGGAGGCTCGGCTGCGGCAGGCGCAGTGTGGAGCGCAGGCGGAACGTCGATTTCCGCCACAGGGGCCTGGGGCTCAGAAACATTTTCGGCCACGGCCGGATCTTCTTGGGCTTCGGCTGGAATTTCGTCGATGGTGAATTCGGAGGCGGCATCGACGGTGGACATTTCCTTCACGGGAGACGTGTGCTGTACCGCGGCTTCGATTTCAGCTTGCAGGGCCGACAGTATTGCTTCGTCAGTGGTAAGGGCCTCAAGCTTTTCGAATGCTGCCGAAGCCTGCTCGGGCATGCCATGCTCGAGGTAAAAGCGGACTTCCTCGATGGTCTCGGCTGTCGTTGCTTCGTCTGTCCTGGCTTCGCCTCGCTCTGCCGCTTCGGGCTTGCCGCTGCGAACGCTAGGGCGGGTAATGGTATCGGAGATCTCGATTTCCGCGGGTTCCGCAGGAAGATCGTCGGCTTCGATCGTAATGGCGTCATCCCATTCGGAGGAAAGATCGATCTCCGCGGGAGTGGCGTGAGACTCGGCAATGGCCGGGACCTCGTTGACTGGCTCGGTGTGCTGGTCGTCGCCTTGATCTGTGCTTTGATCCGCGCCGGGATCGGTGACGACGGAGAATTCAAGCTCTTCCGAGGGCTGGGCCGGAGCCGAGGGCCAAGGGGCCGAAGCTGAAGCCGCAACTGGAACTTCCTCTGGACCTGGTTCGGCCTCGGCCGGCTCGATCACGGAATCGGTAGTAGAAGCTGCCGAGCGTTCTTCGTAGCGGTCGGCGAGTTCGCCGTAACGTGTGGCCTCTTCGGGATAGCCCGCTTCGGAGTAAACCTGCTGCAGGGCACGGCAGCAGACACCAGCTTCGGCGAAACGAGCCGCGCGCGTGTGTAGAGCCGCGAGACGCTGGTTCAGGCGGAGATCGTTGGGCGCCTGGGGCAAAGCGGCCATCAGCGGGCCCAGAGCCTTGGCGGGCATGTTGTAGGAAATGAAAAGTTCCGCGTCGGTAAGAGCGGAGCGAACTGCGAGAGCGACTGCATCGGAATAATGTTGGTGGACCGAGGGAGCCGTGGCTTCCAGTTCATCGACGATGACGGCGGCTTCTTCCGCGGAAATCAGTTTTTCGGCGGAGGGTCCACCCAGCTGGCTAACCACCTGCTGATAATTGTTCATGTGCAGGGGATTGCCCGGTTCCACGGTGGCGAGCTTCTGATAAAGATCGCGAGCGCGGGGCAGATCGCCGGACTGAACCGAAGCGTGGGCCAGCAACTCGATGACTTCCGTCAGATGGGTGGACTCTCCCGCTTTCTGAAGAAGTTCGAGAAGCTTCTCGAGCGAAGCGGGATTGTCGCGCACATGCCCGATGATGGAATGCAGGTTCTTTAGAACTTTGTTGGAATCTTCAGCCAGCAGGCGGTCGGCGTGCTGATCGTAAACCTGGAGCGCGTTCTCGTACTGGCCAGCCTGCATGAGAGCATCGGCAAAAGCAGAGATGGAGGCAAGGTCGTTGTGGATGGTGAGGAGCTTGCTGGCGAGAGTGCCGGCGTCAGACAGGCGGCCACTTTTCAGGTAAGCCTTGAGCAGATCGCGAAGGCCGTCGGGATTGGAATCGAGATCCGAGACTTTCTGTAGTGATTCGATGGCGGCTTCGGCGTCGCCGGCCTCGAGCAGATTGCGCCCCTGCATGAGCAGCGCGTAACTGTTGCCGGGATCGAGCGTGAGCATGCGCTGTAGAACTTCTTCGGCGCCGCTCAACGAGCCTTTGGAGCGCAAGGTTTCGGCGACGGCGGAGAAAATCTGCCAGGCGTCATTTTTCTTGCCGAGGCGGACGTAGACTTCCGCCAGGCGGATGCGCATGGCGGTGTTCTCTGGATCCATTTCCAGAATCTTCTGGAAGATGCGGACGGCGTTGTCCAGTTCTCCGGACTTCAGGAATTCTTCGGCGACCTGCAGGTACTGCGCGCGGGCGTCGTTGAAAAGCCCCTGCTGGGTGTAGAGTTCAGCCAGCTTCAGCACGCTCTCAAGCGAAGGCTTGAGCTTGCTGATCTTCTTGTACATGGCGATGGCTTTGACCGTGAAACCCTGCGTGGCATAGGCATCGCCTACGGTCTTGAAGCACTCGGTGGCTTTGTCGGCGTCGCCGAGGCGGGAGTAGAGGTCGCCGACGGTATTGGTGACGGTGAGGTCTTTGGGATCGGCCTTGGTAACTTTTTCGTACTCAGCGATGGCATTCTGCATCTTGCCCTGCTGGACATACTTCTCCGCAGCGCTGAGAACCTTCTGTTTGTTGAACCCGAAACCAAACGCCATAAGAGTACGAACTCCAGCCCCTGGTCTGAACCGATGACGGTTCCTGGCAAGTGTTGCCCGGGAAAGCGTCACCTGGCCAAACTCCTTTTTCAGAGATGGCCGGTTGGACAACAGCAATTGTACGGCTGGACCGGGGTAATCGCATGGTTACCAAGGGTTACCAAAAGGGAGTGTACGAACGGGTTACCAAGGGAATCAAGGGGGAAGACTCGCAGGTTACGCCTCTAGTACGAATGCGCTATGGGGCGCTGGTGCGCTATCGTGTAACCTGCCCGCTGCGAAGTTGCAGGAAACCGAAGTTGCAGGACAGCTGGACGAGGGGCGAACAGGTTTATGACTTGGATCAAGACCGTACCGATGTCGGAAGCCGATGAGAAGCTGCGCCAGGCGATAGAAGGGCAGCGGTCGTTGTATCCCAAGGAGTATGGCGATCCGGTGCATCCGGATGCGTCGGGAGGGTCGACGATTGTGGCGTCGCACACCCTGATTCCGGAGGCGCTCTATCATGCGTTCGGAACATTTGGGGCGCTGATGTCGCCGGAGTTGCCGCTGAGCCGGCGGCACCATGAAATGATAGCGGCCATGGTCTCGGTGACCAACCGGTGCCAGTATTGAATCGAGTCGCACGCAGAGTTTCTGCGTAGGGTGACGCTGGACCGGAAGCTTGTGGAGGCGCTGGAAAAAGACTACACAACTGCGCCCATCACGCCGCAGGAGCGTGTGATGGTGGATTATGTGGTCAAGTTGACCAGGGACGCGACCAAGGTTTGGAAGGATGATATAGAGGGGCTGCGGGCCGCTGGGTTTGACGATCGCGGGATCTTGCAGATCACGCTGATTGCGTCTTGGTTTAACTATATTAATCGGGTGGCGGATGCGCTGGGGGTGGGAAGAGAGTGAAAATCCAGGAAGAGCCGGCCCCTGCTAGGTGCAAGTGGAGAGCATTATTCGGTGCGATCGAGATTCTGCGAAAGTCACGTTCTTACCCAAGTGATATAGCCTAAGGTTGCCATTGTCCGACCCCCTCGACCTCGATCTCTACTCGGATTGGGCTCGTTTTCCAGAACCACTTGACCGTTACGTTGGGCATGTCCGGTGATTCCGATTTGTCGGAAATCTTGTAGACAAAAACTACTTCTTTCTTGGCATGGCAAGCGCATGGATGTGGCCAGCCGAATTTCCAGCCTTGGACGTTCGCAATCGCCGCTTGCCTCAACAGTTGATGTCCAGTGTCTGCCTCTATTTCAGATGTATCGCCCCGTTCATTCACGACAAACCGCAGCGATACCCTCCCTTCAATACGGGCTTGGCGAGCCAGCGGAGGGTAAAAAGGCATTGGAGCGGTTTTGAAAGATGGCTCGAAGTCTGCGCTTATGGCAGCCGCGACCAGCAGTAAGACTAAGGTCAATGCGGAAATGGCTCGTGTCACAATTCCTCCGTGCTTCCCGCAAGTCTAGTCCAAGAGCCCTGATTCTCCACAAAACCCGGCGATTGTTCCCTTCTGCTACTAAACTTGCCTAGAGGCAAGGCTTCGGTCAGTTTACATGCCACCTGCGCCCCTCACTCAATGGCTGAATCTTTAGCAGAGTTTTTCCTGACGAACTTTCGAGCGCACCGCGATGAGCGTGCTTACGGGCAACGTCGCGGGTACCGCATGGAGTGGTCCACCTACGGGCAGGTCCTGGAAATGGCGTTTCAGTTTTGCCGGGAACTGGAGGCACGAGGTATCGGCAAGGGCGACCGGGTGATGCTTTGGGGTGAGAACTCGGCGGAGTGGGTTGCTGCGTTCTTTGGATGCGCTTTGGGCGGGGTTGTTGTGGTTCCGATGGACGACGGGGCTTCGGGGGATTTTGCCCGGCGGGTTTCGAGGCAGGTTGGGGCTAGGCTTTGGGTTTGTTCGCGACGGCACGCGGAGAGTGCGGGTGTCGCTGGCGGAGTTCCTGTTGTGGTCCTTGAGGAAGTCGAAACCCCCGCCTCTTCGACAGGCTCAGGGCAGGCTCCGTCCCTGCAAAAAGCGCAGGGACAAGGACGGGGCACCCGCGTCACTTTTCCAGATGCAGCGATCGGTCGCGACGACACGCTGCAGATTGTGTTTACTTCCGGGACTACCGCTGAGCCCAAGGGTGTGGTCATCACGCATGGCAATGTGTTGGCTAACATCGCTCCGCTGGAGCAGGAGATGCAGCGGTATTTGAAGTATGAGCGCTGGGTGCATCCGGTGCGGTTTTTGAATTTGCTGCCGCTCAGCCACGTCTTCGGGCAATTCCTGGGAATGTTCTTGCCGCCGCTGCTGGGCGGGACGGTGATTTTTCAGGAAGAACTGAAGCCGTCGGAGATTATGAGCACGATTCGGCGGGAACGAGTGTCGGTGTTGGTGAGTGTGCCGAGAGTGTTGCAATCGTTGAAGCAGAAGATTGAGCGGGATCTGGAAGACGGTGGAAAACTCGAAGATTTTCGCCGGCGGTTCCGGATGTCGGAAGGAAAGCACTTTCTGCACCGATGGTGGATCTTCCGCGATATTCGACGACAATTCGGATGGAAGTTCTGGGCGTTTATTTCCGGAGGCGCGGCCCTAGATGCCGAGACGGAAGAATTCTGGGGGCGTCTGGGCTATGCGGCGATTCAAGGATATGGACTGACGGAGACGACGTCGCTGATCAGTGTGAATCATCCTTTCAAGTTGGGGAAAGGGTCGATCGGGAAGGTGCTGCCAGGCCGGGAAATAAAACTGGCGGAAGATGGGGAGATCTTAATCCGCGGGGGCGGAGTGGCGGCTGGATATTGGGGAGCGGGCGGCGTGGAAGGAGTTGCCGCCGGAGTTGCCGACACGGATGGCTGGTATCGCACCGGTGACGTGGGCGCGCTCGATGACGCCGGGAATCTTTATTTCAAAGGTCGCAAGAAAGAAGTGATCGTGACGCTGGCGGGGCTGAATATTTATCCGGAGGATTTGGAAGCCGCGTTGCGACGGCAGCCGGAAGTGAAAGATTGTGTGGTGGTGGGGATCGAGCGCGGAGGAAATGCGGAGCCGTGTGCGGTGGTGATTCTGCGCAGCGACAACGCCGCGCGCGCGGAAGAGGTTGTGGAATGTGCGAACAAGTCGCTGGCGGAATTCCAGCGCATGCGGATGTGGGTGCGGTGGCCGCAGGAAGATTTTCCGCGCACCGGCACGCAGAAGCCGCGGCGGAACGTGATTGCCGAATTCGTGGCGAAAGAAATCTTGCAAGGCGGCGGTAAGCAGGTTACGAGCGACAGTCCCGTGATGGAGTTGATTTCGCGCATCACTGGGCGAAGAGCAACCGGGGTGAATGCTGAGGCGAAGATCGACTCCGATCTTTCTTCTGATTTGGGACTCAGTTCGCTGGACCGGGTGGAACTGATCGGCGCGTTAGAAGATCGATATCAAGTAGACCTGAGCGAGACTCGTTTTAGCGCCGCGCGCACGGTGGGCGATGTGGAAAGGATGTTGAGCGGCGAGGCACGGGCACGAGCGGAGTTTCACTATCCCGGCTGGGTATTGCAGTGGCCGGTGACGTGGGTAAGATGGATGGCGTATTACTTGTTGATGAGGCCGGCCATGCTGCTGCTGGGCTGGCCACGGATCGAAGGGCGGGAAAATCTGCGGGGCTGCAGCGGGCCGCTGCTGGTGGTGTGTAATCACATTTCTGACGTGGATGTGGGCTTCGTGCAGACGGCCTTACCGGCGCGGCTGCGGAACCGGATCGCGACGGCCACTAGGGGAGAAGCGTTAGAAGCGCTACACACGCCTGCGCCGGGCAGAAGTTTCTTGGGGAGAATGTATGATCGGATGCAGTGGGCGCTGGGGGTTTCTCTGCTAAATCTGTTTCCGCTGCCTCGCGAAGCCGGTTTCCGGCAGAGCTTCGCTTACGCGGGGCAGGCCGTGGATCGCGGATACAGCGTGCTGGTGTTTCCCGAGGGACGGCATACGGTGGATGGCAAGATGAATCCGTTTCGCGCGGGAATTGGGCTGCTGGCGAATAATTTGGATATTCCGGTGCTGCCCATGCGAATTGTGGGATTGTTTGAAGTGAAGCAAGCGGGCAAAAAGGTTGCGCGACCGTGGAGCATTGGAGTCCGCATTGGACGGCCGATGCGGTTTACGCCCGGCAGCGATCCCGCGCAGATCGCGCGGGAGCTGCAATCCGCAGTGGAAGCCTTATAGAGAGCGGCAGGCTTTATTCTTATTCTTCGTCCATACCGCTCTCTTCCTGGTGAGGGTCCGATTCGATCTTCACTTCCGGCAGGTTTGCGCCACTGAGAGCGCGATTGAGAGCCGGGAGATCCGCGGTCCGAAGCGCGTCCCAGCGTTTCATCGCATCCGACGCATCGTGCTCGACCGCCGCGATGGCGTCAGACTGCGAGGCCGTTAGTTCGGCATCCACCTGCCACACCTGCCCATACAAATTGGCGGCCTGTCCATTCACTCGCGACAGGGTGATTTCGTTGTTGGGCGGGGCGGCGAAACCACCCGCTGCTCCCAGAACGGCCGCGAGTTTGCTTTGGAATGCCTGAACCGCATCGCGAACCTGTCCGCTGGCTTGCTGGCTCAATTTTTGCAGCGGCTCGTGAATCGATCCTGCCTGCAGTACCGCTTGCGACGTCTGGCTCAACAGCGCCGCAAGCCGCTTTTCTAACTCGAACTTTTTCTCGAGGCCGGCTGTGGAGATTTTTACGCGAGGATCCATCTTCACAACAAAGGGCGCGGTATAGCTTTTGCCGTCTGCGGTAAGCCTGGCGGTATAGATGCCTGGCAAAGCCGTGGGACCGAGCGGCAGGCGAGGTGTGTCGCCCGGAATGGCGGCGATGGGATATTCATGGCGCGTGGCCTCCGGTGCGGGATAGTGCAGATCCCAAACCCAGCGATGCATGCCTTTCTCGGAGGGCAGAGAGCGGGATGGCCGCAGCCAGTAGAGGGGGATGAGTTGCTTCTTCAACTCCTCTTCCGTGGCTTTGGGTTTATCGGTGCTGGAATATTTGCGAACAAGTTGGCCGCGAGCGTCAAGAATCTCGAGAGTGACAGGAGAGGAAGCGCTGTGGGCCAGATAGTAATCAATCACCACGCCGTCGGGCGGATTGGCGCCGGCTGGTTCGTCGGGTGGAAGCGGCGTGTCGGTGTAGTTGTCGCGCTGAATGCGAAAGGCGGGCGCTGGAGTGAAGAGGTGCGGGTCACTGGCTAAATCCGCTACTTCACGCAGCGGTGTTATGTCATCCAGAATCCAGAACGAACGGCCGTGGGTGGCGAGGATGAGGTCGTTGTCGTGAGTCCAAAGATCGCGCATCGAGGTGTGCGGCAGATTCAGTTGCAGGGATTGCCAGTGGTCGCCGTCATCGAACGAAACCCAGACCGAATTTTCCGTACCGGCAAACAGCAAGCCTTTACGCACGGGATCCTCGCGCACGGTGTCCACCGGGCCGAAGTCGGGAAGGCCGGCCGTGACCAGCTTCCAGTTCTTGCCGCCGTCGTGGGTGCGATAGATATAAGGATGCTCGTCGTTAATGCGGAAGCGGCTCACTGACGCGTAGGCCGTGTCGTCATCGAAGTGCGATGCGCTGATCTGCGTGACTTTGCTCCAGGGCGTCGGCTCTTTGGGAGTAATGTCGTTCCACTTCTTTCCGCCGTCGCGAGTCTGCCAAATCAGGCCGTCGTCGGTGCCAGCCCACAGCGTGTTGATGTTCTTGAATGAAGGCGCGAGAGCGTAGATGACTCCGCGCTGTTTCTCGGCGCCTTTGGGGATGAGATTGCCGACGCTGGCTGGGACTCCAGGATTTTCGCGAGTGAGATCGGGACTGATGGTCTGCCAGGAATTTCCGCCATCAGTGGTTTTGAACAGCACGTTGCTGGCGAAATAAAGAACATGGGGATCGAGGGGCGAGAACATCGTAGGCTCGGTGCGGTCAGTGCGGTATTTGGGGTTGCGAAGCGGAATCGGGGTGACGTTCTGCACCTGGCCAGTGGACCAGTGAAACTTTGAGACTTCGCTTCGGCCGCCGCCGTAAATAACGTCAGGGTCAAGCGGATCGGGCGCCACATAGCCGTATTCGATCACGCCTACGGGATGCCATTCGCGGAAAGTGATTTCGCCATCGTTGCCGCGGCTGGATATGCAGACGGAGCCGCTTTCCTGCTGGCCTCCGCAAACGCGATAGGGGAAAGTTGGCGTGACGGCGACGTGATAAACCTGCGCCGTGGGCTGGTTGTACCAGGAACTCCAAGAGGCTCCGCCGTTGACGGTAACGAGCGCGCCTTGATCGCCGACTAGAAGAATAATGTTGGGGTCGTTGGGATTGATCCAGAGATTCTGGTAGTCGTCGCCGCCGGGAGCGCCGCGGAATCCAGACCAAGTCTTGCCACCATCTGTCGATCGCATAATTACGATGCTGGCGCAATAGACGACATCAGGGTTCTTTGGGTCCACTCTGGGGACGGCGAGGTCGCCGCCGCCGCCGCCAATGCGGCCCGAAGGGCGGGGATCATCGGTTGCTTGCGACCAGCTTTCTCCCGCGTTGTCGGAACGATAGAAGGCCAGCGCGCCCGAAGCCGTACCGGCCGTGGCATAAAGGCGACGCGGATCACTCGGAGCGATGGCGACGTAGATTTGCGATAGATCTTTCGGCAGGCCGTTGGTCAAAGGATGCCAGGTGTTTCCGCCGTCGTTGGACTTGAACAATCCGCCGCCGGTTCCGTTGACCTCGTTGTTGTCCTCCCAGGGACCCTCGCGCACTTCCCACATCGAGGCATAAATTACGTCGGGATTCGAGGGATCGATCTCTACGTCGGAGGCTCCGGTGTTCTCGTCTTTGTAGATTGCTTTTTGCCAGGTCTGGCCGCCGTCGGTGGAACGGAAAAGGCCGCGTTCTTCATTCGGGCCGTAGGGATGGCCGAGCACGGCAGCGAAGACTCGATTGGGATCGCGAGGATCGATAGCAAGCGCAGGAATTTGGAAGCCATCGCGCAGGCCTAGGTGAGTCCAGGTTTTTCCGGCGTCAGTCGATTTGTAGATTCCGTTGCCCACCGAGAGATCAGCGCGATGCAGGCCTTCGCCGCTGGCTACATAAATAATGCTGGGATCGGAAGGAGCGACGGCGATGGCGCCAATCGACTGAGTGGACTCGTGGTCGAAGATCGGTGTCCAGGTGCGGCCGTAGTCGTCGGACTTCCATACTCCGCCGTTGACCTGGCCGACGTAGAAAACATTCGGCTGGCTTGGAACGCCGGTGGCAGCGCGGGTACGGCCGCCGCGAAATGGGCCGATCATGCGCCAGTGGAGCTCTTGGTAAGTATTCTCGGGAATTTGCTGCGCAGCACCCGATCCGATGGAGAGGAAAATAAAAACGCACACGAAGAGACGAAGGACTAGTTGCGATGCGTTCAATGGGCCTCCTGACGCTCAACGCCAGACCTGACAGAATAAACTAAAAACCTGCGGTCATGGTGGGCATGTATCAGGCAATATCGGCCAGGTTTTCTTCCAGGCCACCAGGCTTCGGGGCTGGAGTTGCTCCCGGCTGACTGGCCACCCACGCGCCGACGCGGTTCGCGGTTTCGTTGATTTGCGCAAGCGGCGTCGCGCGCAGATATCCGTGCACCAAGGCCGCAGTGAATGCATCGCCCGCGCCAACTGTATCGGCGACCTTCACTCTAAGACCTGGATGTTCGCTGTGAGCGTCAGCGGAGACGAGGAGACTTCCGTTCATGCCACGCGTAACGCAAACCAGCTTCAGATCATAAGAGGACAGCAGGCATCGCGCCGAGTCGTCCTCGCTGCGGTCTTCTTCTGGACTATCTTGCTTGCTGTGATCTTGCAACTCCAGCAAGCGCATGATTCTTGGAAGCTCTTCATGGTTCAGTTTGACGACGGTTGCGAACTTCATCGATTCTGCAATGACTTGAGCGTTATAGAAGTTCTGCCGAAGATTGACATCGAAAACTCGGACCGCGTTTGGGCGCGTGCCGAGCAGAAATCTGCGAATGGTGACGCGACTGCCCTCCGAGCGTTGCGCCAGCGATCCAAAGCATACGGCATCGGCCTGCTGCGCGAGCGTCTGCCACTGCGGAGTCGAATCGAAGAAATCCCACGCGACAGACTCCGAAATTTCAAAGCATGGCTGGCCCGTGCTGTCTACCTGGACCTTTACGGTTCCGGTGGGATGATCCCCATCGCTCTGAATGAATTCGGTCGAAAGGCCAAGTTCCTGCAGGCGCCGAATCGCTTCCGCACCTAAAGCGTCCGCTCCTAAGCGGCTAGCCGGAATTCCTTCATCACCCAGCAAGGATGTGATGTAAGCGAAGTTGGCTGGCGCTCCGCCCAACTGTTTGCCAGCGGGGAACAGGTCCCAAAGCAATTCGCCTAAACCGACGACCGTGTTTATCTGGCTCAACTTTTTTTCACGTAACATGGAAGTTTTCCCGGCGCGGCTGAAATTTGCAGGAACGAACAGATTGGCGGAGAATCGGGACGCGCGCGTTGAGGCCGAGGCCGAGGTCGAGGCATAGAGAAATTCTCGCTGCGAAATCAGTCAACGTCAAAGGGCACATCACCATGCTCAATTCAATTCATAGCAAGAGCTGGGTAAAGCTGCTCGCGCTGCTACTTGCGTTGGCTTCACAGGATAGCGCAAGTTGGCCATTTGGGGCGTGGCAGCGTGTCCTAGAAACCCCCGTGATTTCGCCACAGGGAGACGGGTGGGAGTCGGCGGGCACATTCAACCCTTCCGTGATTGTTCGCGACGGAAAAATCGTCATGCTATATCGGGCCCAAGACAAGGCCGGCACCTCGCGGCTGGGTTATGCCGAAAGTACGGACGGGGTCCACTTCACTCGGCGGAGCAAGCCGGTATTTTCGCCGGAGAAAAACTACGAAAAAGATGGCGGCGTGGAAGACCCACGGTTGGTCCAGTTCGGCGATACCTATTATTTGACCTACACCGGCTACAACAAGAAAGACGCGCAACTATGTCTCGCGACTTCGAAAGATCTTATCCATTGGGAGCGGCAAGGCGTGATTCTTCCCGCGTACAAGGGACGCTGGAACGTGCGCTGGACGAAATCGGGAGCGATTGTGCCAGAGAAAATTGCCGGCAAGTACTGGATGTATTATCTGGGGACAACGCCGGACAACAATGACCAGATGGGGATCGCGTCCTCGACCGATCTGTTGCACTGGACGGATGCGACCGACACGCCGGTATTGCCTGTGCGTGCGGGAAAGTTTGATTCTCGCGTGGCCGAGCCGGGCCCTGCGCCCGTGGTGACGCCGAAGGGAATTGTTCTTATCTACAATGGCGCCGACGACAAGCTGGTTTACCGCACGGGCATTGCGGTGTTTGACCGGAACGACCCGCGCGTACTGATCTCGCGGGCGGATAACCCCGTCTTCGCTCCCGAGAAGCCATGGGAGAAAGTAGGGCAGGTTCCGAACGTGGTGTTCGTGGAAGGCATGTTGCGGCAAGGGCAGCGGTATTTGTTCTACTACGGAGGCGCGGATACCACCGTTGGCGTGGCGGAGGCGCCGGTTGTTCCCTAGCGTACTTCCGATCCAAAGGGTAGCCTTGCTCCGTATATTCTTTGTAACTATTTGGAAGTTTCCCGAACCTTGATCTCCCAATCTTTTGTTCGGGAAACGGCTTCGTTCCATCGCCGCCGCATGTCGCTTGCCTGAGCCTGTGGCATGCGGGGTTCAAACCGGCGTTCTTCCCGCGGCAAGTCTGAAATTGACTGCGTCTCTTTCCAGAAACCCACCCCCAGACCCGCCAGAAATGCGGCGCCTAGGGCGGTTGTCTCCGTCATGGCTGGGCGTACCACGGGCACGCCGAGAATGTCCGCCTGAAATTGCATGAGACTATCGTTGGCGGACGCGCCGCCATCCACGCGCAGCTCAAGCAGCGGAGTGTTCGTGTCAAACTGGACCGCGTCCATGAGATCGGCGACCTGGTACACGATACTTTCCAGGGCAGCTCGCGCGATGTGGCCTGCGTTGCTGCCACGAGTCAATCCAAAGATCGCGCCGCGCGCATAGGAATCCCAGTGCGGAGCGCCGAGGCCCACGAAGGCCGGAACGAAATACACTCCGCCATTGTCGGGGACGGAACTGGCCAGAGCCTCCACTTCCGACGACGTGCGAATGATCCCCAGGCCATCGCGCAGCCACTGGACCACGGCTCCGCCCACAAACACGCTGCCTTCGAGCGCATAGTTCGTCGTGTCGCCAATTCGCCAGGCCACGGTCGTAAGCAGGCGATTCGTAGAAGCGACTGGGCGGGTGCCCGTGCTCTGCAACATAAAGCAACCCGTGCCGTAAGTACTCTTGGTAAGGCCGGGGCTGATGCATCTCTGGCCAAAGAGCGCGGCCTGCTGATCACCGGCGATCCCCGCCATGGGTATGCCGTTGAGACCCGGGACCGAACTCACTTCCCCATAGATTTCGCTGGAGGGCCGGACTGCGGGCAGCATTGAGGAGGGGATTCGGAAGAGATCAAGCAAGTCCTGATCCCACGCTCCGGAATGCAGATTGAAAAGCATGGTGCGCGAGGCGTTGCTGGGGTCGGTAACGTGTACCTGGCCGCCGGTCAGTTTCCAAACGAGCCAGGTATCGACGGTGCCGAACGCCAGACGGCCTGCTTCAGCGAGTTGGCGTGTGTTCGGTATGTGTTCCAGAATCCAGCAGATCTTGCTGCCGGAGAAGTAAGCGTCGATTAACAGGCCAGTGCGCTGCTGTATTAACTTTTCGTGGCCTTGCGCTTTTAGCTGCTCACAAAACGCGGCGGTGCGCCGATCCTGCCAGACAATGGCGTTGCAGATAGCCTTGCCAGTCGTACGATCCCATACGATGGTGGTTTCGCGCTGGTTGGTGATACCGATAGCGGCGACGTCGCTGGGCAGCACGCGTGCCTGGGCCAACGCTTCCAAGGCAACCGCGATCTGCGATGCTGCGATCTCTTCGGGATCGTGCTCGACCCATCCGGGCTCGGGGAAGATCTGGGTGAACTCGCGCTGGGCCACGTATCGGACCGCGCCTTGATGATCAAACAAAAGAGCACGCGAACTGGTGGTGCCCTGATCGAGAGAGAGAATGTAAGGCAAGACGCCTCCTGTTTTCTGCGGGCATTGGCTAGGACGAGATTGAGCGCAAGAATCGTCGAATGCCAAAATCGTAGACCGCGGCTCCGACAAGTCCTCCCAACAGCGGCGCAAAAACTGGCACCCACCAGACCCGCGGTCCGTCGGTGAGTCCGTTGTTCTTGAATCCAGCCACGGCGGTGAAAAGGCGCGGGCCAAGGTCGCGAGCCGGATTAATGGCATATCCGTGCATGCCGCCGAAGCTCATCCCAATAGCCACCACCACCAGCCCGATCATCAAAGGCGCAAGGTTGGCTCCGGGAGGGACGTTGAGTTCGTCCGTAATGGCCAACACCAGCAGCAGTAGCAGAGCGGTGCCAATCACTTGATCCAGAAATCCAGCTTGAGGCCACGCCGGAAATGCCGGAAAAGTCGTGAACACTCCCGCCGTCTTTTCCAGGGAAGGGTCGAACTGGTGAAAAGCGGGCAGATAGTTTCGGTACACCAGCGCCGCGGCAAGGAACGCCCCCGCCGTCTGCGCGATGGAATAAGGCAGAACCTTGCGCCAGGGAAAGCCACGAAACACGGCCAGAGTGAGCGTGACTGCCGGGTTGAGATGGCCGCCGGAAATTTTTCCGGCAACGTAGATGCCCATGGTGACCGCCAGTCCCCAGCCCAGGGTGATGTTGGTGTAGCCGCCGTGAATGGTCGCGCCGGGAATGTTTGAGGGGAACAGAACGACCATGGCCACCACACCGATGCCGAAGAGGATCAAGACGAATGTTCCAAGGAACTCGGCCATCAACTCGGCAACCAGCGTCGGGTTCTTGTTCATCTTCATCCGGCGAGACTCCCAGGCTTGGCTTGCGGCGGCTTTCCGGGCCGCGAGTAGTCTAGCAAGGATTTCAGATTGCGTTTCCGTTTTCGGCTTTGCCGAAGCGCCGACCCCGCACGGAACCGGTCATCTGCCGCGTTACTAAAAGTGCGAGGGCAGGCGGCGTTTTTCCTTGACAAGGGCGCCGCGGGTTGTAAGATATAGAATATTTATTCATATATATGAATAAATATTCATAATGAATAAAGCGTTGCGCCAGAGGGCGGTTTTGGAGGCGGTGCGGCAGGGGCCGGTTGCGAACCAGGAAGATCTGCAGCGGGCCTTGCGCAAGCGGGGATTCAGAGTAGGGCAGGCGACGCTGTCGCGGGATGTTCGCGATCTTAACCTGAGCAAGACCGCCGCCGGATACGCATTGCCGCAAGGCGAGAGCGCTTCCGGTCTGGCTTTGCCACCGGTGCAGAGGCTGGTTCGCGAGTTTGTGCTGGAGGTGCGGCCGGCGCAGAACCTGCTGGTGTTGAAAACGATTGTAGGCAGCGCACAGCCCGTGGCGGCCGCCTTGGATGAACGGGAATGGGAGGGAATGGTGGGAACCATCGCGGGCGACGACACCATCCTGATTGTTTGTCCCGACAAGGACGCTGCCAAGAAGATCGCAACGCGGATCGAGGAGATGCTGGGCTGATGCCGGCGAAGCTTAAAAGCGCGGTGCTCGGAGCGAGCGGCTATTCGGGACTGGAATTGACGCGCCTTCTGGAGCGCCATCCGCGGCTGGAGAAGCCCGTGCTGCTGCGGCGCGAGGGCGGCGGCGATGGCGCGGCAGATTTGGCGGAGGTGTTCCCAGAGTTGTCGGGCAACGGAGGCTATCCGCTGCGAACGCTCTCATGGCCGGAACTAAAGCGCCAGGGCGTGCAGTTGCTTTTCCTGGCGACGCCGCATGAAGCATCGCGGTTCCTTGTGCCAGAGGCCGTCGCACAAGGATTGCGTGTGATCGACCTGAGTGGCGCGTGGCGGCTGAAACAGGCGCAGCATCGCGCCATCTATTCGTTCCAGGATGCGGACGAAGTCACCGCCGCGGAATTGACCGCGACGGCGGTGTATGGCCTGCCGGAGTTGAACGGGGACCGCATTGTGCCAGCTCAACTCGTGGCCAATCCCGGGTGCTATGCGACTTCGGTTATTTTGGCTTTGGCGCCGCTGCTCAAGGGCGGGCTCATTAATCGAGAGTATGGGATTATTTCCGACTCGAAGTCCGGAGTGTCGGGGGCAGGCAAGGTGCCCACGTCGCGCACTCATTTCGTTGCCGTCGCGGATAATCTCTCGGCCTACGCGGTGTTCAATCACCGGCACTTGGGAGAGATGGTGGAGCAGTTGGGGCTGGACGACGCGGACCTGACCTTCACGCCGCATCTGCTCCCGATTCCGCGCGGGATTTTGTTGACCATCTACGTACGCCTGAACCGGACGATGAAGCCGGAGGAAGTGGAGGCTTGTCTGCGCGATTTCTATGCGGGCAAACATTGGGTGAGGGTATTTGCGACACCGAAGTTGCCGCAGTTGCAGTTTTCGCTGCACACGAATTACTGCGACCTTGGATTCTGCCTGGCGGAGGACGGCCGCCGGCTGGTGCTGGTTTCCTGCTTGGACAATCTGCTGAAAGGCGCGGCAGGACAAGCCGTGCAGAACATGAATCTGATGTACGAGTGGGAAGAGCGGGAGGGTTTGCAGTGACGATTGTGGTGAAAATTGGCGGAGCGGCGATGGAAGATGCTGCCATGCTGCGCAAGTGCGCTCAGTCGATCGCGGAGTTGGCGCGGGATGGCCACCGCGTAGCCGTGGTTCATGGCGGAGGCAGCGCGCTGACCCGCATGTTGGAACGGTTGGGGAAAAAGAGCGAGTTTGTAGACGGGCTGCGCGTCACCGACGCTGAGACTCGGGACTTGGCGCTCATGGTATTGGCGGGAATCGTCAACAAACGGTTGGTGGCGGCGATTCAGGCGGCGGGCATGCCGGCCATTGGATTCTGCGGCGGCGACGGCATGACGTTCCGCGCACGCAAGAAGTTTGTTCATGGCCGCGATCTGGGATTTGTCGGCGAGATTTGCTTCGCCGAGCCGTGCTGGATTGAGGCTCTCTGGCAGCAGGGAGGAATTCCAGTGATGGCTTCGCTGGCGTTGGGCGCCGACGGCGAATACTACAACGTGAATGCCGACGAAATGGCGGCATCCTGCGCCGCGGCCTGCCACGCCGATACTTTGATATTTCTCACCGACGTGCCCGGAGTAAGAGATGCATCGGGCAGCGTGCTGCCATGGCTCACCACGAAACAGGCAGCCGAGCTGGCCGCAAGCTCGATCATTAGCGGCGGCATGTTGCCCAAGCTGCAAGCCTGCGGGCTGGCGCTGAAACAAGGCGTGGGACGAGTGAGAATTTTGCCGGCGGCCGAGGTTGAGGCTCTGCCCCAGTTTTACTTGACCAAGCTGTCGTGTGGCACGGAGGTCACGTATTCATGAGTTCGCCAGTCACCGCTCGTCCTCGCTACAAATTGCAACCGGCGGATACGCAGGTGCAGAAAAAGGAGTCAAAGTTGAATAGTCAAGTGCAAGCAAGAACTGGGGCCGCTCCCGCGAGAGCGCCGCAAGTGTTCTGGTGTCCGGACCTGGTCTCGACTCGCGATCTCGGCCCTGCCGGTGTCGACGCGGTTTTGAATCTCGCCGAAATTATGAAGGCACGCCCCGCCGATTTTCGCAAGGCGCTCACCGGCAAGCAGATGGTAATGTTCTTCGAGAAGCCCTCTTTGCGCACGCGGTTGACTTTCGAGGCCGGCATGGCGAGCATGGGTGGTACGGCGATGTTCGTCGATCAGACTCACGAACGGCTCGACGCCCGCGAAAAGCTGAGCGATGTGGCGCACAACCTGGAGCGATGGGTAGACTTGATTGTGCTGCGTACTTACTCGCAGCAGACTATCGAAGGCATGGCGCACCACGCCCGCGTCCCGGTGATTAACGCGCTCAGCGATGTGGAGCATCCCTGCCAGGCGCTGGCCGACTATCTCACACTGCTGGAGCGCTTCGGAGATGTTAAGAACCGCTGCCTGGCGTATGTAGGCGACGGAAACAATGTGGCGCACTCGCTGCTGCTTACGTGTGCCTGCCTGGGGTCGTCAATACGAATCGCGACTCCGCCAGGCTACGAACCAAATCCGCAAATTATGGCCGATGCCCGCCAAATTGCGGAAGAGACCGGAGCCGAAATTCATTTGCTGACCGACCCCCACGAGGCGGTTGCGGGAGCCGATGCGATTTACACCGATGCCTGGACGAGCATGGGGCAGGAGCGGGAAGAAGAGAAACGTGCAAAGATATTCCCGCCTTATCAAGTGACTGCGAAACTCATGGCGGAAGCCGCGCCCCATGCCGTGTTCATGCACTGCCTGCCGGCCCACCGCGGGTTGGAAGTGACGGACGCGGTCATGGATTCGGAACGCTCTCTGATCTTCGAGCAGGCGGAGAACCGCCTGCACGTGCAAAAAGCGATTGTTTATTTGCTGCTGGGCAGCGGTGATCGCCTGCCCGCAAGGAGTGCTCATGCCTGAGAAGATTGTACTTGCCTACTCTGGAGGGCTCGATACCTCCATCATCATTCCGTGGCTCAAGGAAAACTACGCCTACAACGTAATCGCGATGGTCGGCGATGTGGGCCAGGGTGACGACATTGAAGCCGTTGTCGAAAAGGCCTACGCCACGGGCGCAAGCAAGGTGGTTGTGGAGGATCTTCGTGACGAGTTTCTGACGGGATACGTTTTTCCCGCGCTGCAAGCCGGTGCGGTGTATGAGCATAAGTATCTGCTGGGCACCTCTCTGGCGCGTCCCGTGATCGCAAAGCGCCAGGTCGAAGTCGCGCTGCGCGAAAGCGCGACGGCCGTGGCGCACGGCTGCACGGGGAAGGGCAACGATCAGGTTCGCTTCGAGTTGACGTATCAGGCGCTCGCGCCGGAACTGAAAGTAATCGCGCCGTGGCGGGAGTGGTCGTTGAAGTCCCGCGAAGACTGCATTGACTATGCGGAACAGCACGGCATTCCGGTGGCGGCGAGCCGCGAGAAGATTCACAGCCGCGACCGCAACCTGTGGCACCTCAGCCATGAAGGCGGGGAACTGGAAGATGCCACCAATGCGCCGCTCGCGACAACGTGGCAGATGACGCGTTCGCCACAAGAAGCGCCGGACAAGGAAGAGCAAGTAAGCATCGGCTTCGAGAAAGGGATTCCCGTCGCGGTCAACGGGATGAAGCTCGAACCGGTGTCGCTGGTCGAACTGCTGAACGAAATCGGAGCGCGCAACGCCATCGGCCGCGTGGATCTGGTGGAGAACCGCTTCGTGGGAATGAAGTCGCGGGGCTGCTATGAAACGCCCGGCGGAACCTTGCTGATCGCGGCGCATCGCGAGTTGGAAGCGCTGTGCCTGGAGCGCGAAGTCGCCCATTTCAAACAGCACGTGGCGTTGAAGTATGCGGAACTGGTCTACTTCGGCTTGTGGTTCACACCTCTGCGAGAAGCACTTGACGCTTTTGTCGCCAGCACGCAGACGGAAATGACCGGCAGCGTAACGCTCTCTTTGTACAAGGGAAACGTTTCGGTGGTGAGCCGCCAGTCCGAGCATTCGCTTTACCGCACCGACCTCTCGTCGTTCACCATGGGCGACAGTTACGACCAGAAAGATGCGGAAGGCTTCATTCGAATCCTCGGACTGCCTTCGCGAACGCGCGCTCGATCACGGCAGGAGATTGCACGATGAAGATGTGGTCGGGCCGGTTCCGGCAGCCGCTGGATACGCAATTCGAACGTTGGCAGCGGTCGTTCGACTTCGACCGCCGGCTGCTCAGCTACGAGCTTACGGCCAGCGGAGCGCACGCCCGTGCTTTGAAAAACGCGGGCGTTCTATCCGCCGATGAGCTCATCGGCATTCTGGAAGGGCTACAGCAGATTGGCGAAATGGCCGCGACCTCCAAAGACTTTATCGAAGACGATGAAGCCGAGGACGTGCATCATTTCGTCGAGAAGAAGTTGGTGGAGCGGATCGGGGATGTTGGATACAAGTTGCACAGTGGCCGCAGCCGCAACGAGCAGATCGCCACCGATCTGCGCCTCTACGTGCGTGCGGCGATCGACGAGTTGCGCAAGGAACTCGCCGAGGTCTGCGAAATCTTCACCGTCCGCGCCGAGCAAGCTGGCGGCGCCGCCATGCCTGCCTATACGCATCTGCAGCACGCCGAGCCGGTGCTGGTGGCGCATTGGCTGCTGGCTTATGTGGAGATGTTCTTGCGGGATGCGGATCGGCTCGCCGATTGCCGCAAGCGCCTGAATGTGTGTCCGCTGGGTTCGGGCGCCGTGGCAGGCGCAACTTTGCCGCTGGATCGCGGTGTGATGGCCGAACAACTCGATTTCGCCGGTCCGACATCGAACAGCATCGACGCCACCAGCGACCGCGATTTCATCCTTGAATTCGTCAACACTCTTTCGCTCCTGAGTCTGCACCTGAGCCGGTGGGCGGAGGAAGTGATTATTTTCTCGACGCAGGAGTTTGGTTTTGTGCAGTTGCCCGAGGCGTATTCCACCGGCAGCAGCGCCATGCCTCAGAAGAAGAATCCAGATCTTCTGGAGTTGGTGCGGGGCAAGACAGGCCGCGTCATCGGAAGCGCAACGGCTCTGATGGTTGCGTTGAAAGGCTTGCCTCTGGCCTACAACAAAGACTTGCAGGAAACGCAGGAGCTCCTGTTCGATGCCGCGGACACGGCGCTAGCACTGTTGCCGCTGGTCGCAGGGTTTATGAAGGCAGTGGAGTTCGAACATTCGCGCATGGACGAGGCAGCGCAGTCGGGATTCATGAACGCATGGGCGGCTGCAACTTACTTAGTTAACCGTGGCGTCCCTTCCCGCCTGGCTCACGAGCAGATTGGCAAGGCGGTGAAGCTCTGCATAGAAAAGAATTGCGAGCTTCAGGATCTCACGCTGGATGAGTTGCGAGCCCTCGATCCGGTATTCGATGAGAGTTTCTATGACTGCCTGAAGCCGGCTGCTGTGTTGGCGATTCACGACGTTGTTGGCGGCACGGCACCAGTCCGAGTGCGGCAAGGAATTGCGGGGGCAAGAAAGAAAATCGAGTCCTTGCGCGAGGAGGTTAATGCGCACGCGTAAAGCCATTTTGCCGGATGCCCAGCACATCCACGATCTGATCTCCGCCTATTCCAGCGACGGCACTCTGCTGCCGCGCACGCTGGCGGAAATTTGCGAGAACGTTAGAGACTTTGTCGTTCTCGAAAATGAAGGCCGCATCATTGGATGCGGCGCCCTGCATCTGTATGGCACGCACCTGGCCGAGATTCGTTCGATCACCGTCGGACCTCAGGCCCAAGGCCAGGGCGGCGGCAGCCGGCTGATGAAGGCTTTGATGGCCGAGGCGAAACGGCATCGCGTGGATTGCATCTGCCTCTTCACCCGGGCTCCCGAGTTTTTTGCGCGCCAGGGATTCCAGATCGCGCAACGGGAAGATCTTCCCGACAAGATTTACAAGGATTGCCACGTCTGTCCCAGATTTCACCGGTGCGACGAAGTCGCCATGGTGCGCGGCAAGCTTCCCACGTTCGCCATTCTGCCCGAACCCCCGAACTGGCTGGTGAAGTTGCAAGACGTAACCGGCAACGCGGTGTGACTTCGCCTGAGATCGATCAGGATTTCATCTCAGGGAAATGCTTAGTTGCGCCTCCCAATGCTATGATGCCGAGCGGAACCATAACTATGTCAATCGCGACACCGAACCGTTCTGCCGCAGTTTCTCCTGAATCATCGTCATCCTATACAGGTCCGCTGGCCGTGGTGACCACATTGTTTTTCATGTGGGGCTCGCTTACATCGCTGAACGATGTGCTGATTCCGTATGCGCAGCACGTTTTCAAGATCAAGCTGGATGCCAGCATGCTGATTCAGACCGCGTTTTTCTCCGCCTACTTTGTCTTTTCGATTCCGGCGGCCAAGATTATCGACTGGATTGGATACAAGCGCGCGATCATAGTTGGACTGCTGACCATGGTTGCCGCATGTCTTGGCTTCTATCCGGCGGCGCGGATTCCTTCTTTTCCCTTCTTTCTCTTCGCGCTCATTGTCCTAGCCACCGGTATCACGATTCTCCAAGTCGCGGCGAATCCATACGTCGCAGTGCTCGGAAGGCCGGAAACCGCCTCCAGCCGCCTGAATCTTACCCAGGCTTTTAATTCTCTGGGGACGGCGATCTTCCCCTGGATCGGCGCACATCTGATCCTTGGAACAACAGCCACTGCCATGGCACAGAGCGCTTCCCGGGAAGCGGACGCAGTGGTCAAGCTGTACGTGTATTTTTTCAGTGCTGCGCTCCTGCTGCTAACCCTCGCAATTGCTCTTTTCAAACTCCCGGCGATGGAATCCGCGGAGCACCATATTGGCGAGAAGGTCTCCGATTCCATCTGGAAACACCCCAATCTCGTCTTCGCTGCGATCGGAATTTTCGTGTACGTAGGCGGGGAGGTCGCTATCGGCAGCTCTATCTCTAATTATTTAGCGCTGGACAACATTGGCGGCTTTATATCGCCCTCCAGCATCGCCGATGCCGGGGCTCGTTACCGCGCAGCCTTGGGGGTGGCCGCTGGATACATCTCGCTCTACTGGTCAGGGGCGATGGTTGGACGCTTTATCGGATCGGCGCTGCTGCAGAAGATCAAGCCCGGAAAGTTACTCGCGGTCGCCGCAATCCTGGCCGCCCTGTTGGTTACTGTTTCAGTACTCAGCAACGGACACGTGGCCATGTGGTCCATTCTGGCCGTCGGACTGTTCAACTCAATCATGTTCCCTTGCATCTTCACCATGGGGATAGCCGAGCTCGGGCCCCTCACCGGCGATGGTTCCGGCATCTTGAATATGGCGATCGTGGGCGGCGCAATCATTCCATACCTCGTCGGCCGCACTGCGGTGTTAATTAACAGCCGCTACTATTCAGCGATGACCCAGGGAGAGACCAGCTGGGGACAAGGCCTGCACTATGCCTTGATCGCGGCTACGCTCTGCTATCTCTATATCCTCTTCTTCGCGCTGAGTGGTTCCAAACCGAACAGCGAACGCCACGCCCGGAGCTAGGTGGGCTAGCCCGGGGCGACTCGGAGAATAAGTTGTACCAAGTGGGAACAGCGGACAGAGCCTTGATCCGGTACCGAAATTAAACCAGCACCGAAATCAACTCCGGGGTGCATCGGGAATTCTGCATCGATTTGACCGCATCTTCGGCCGTGAATCTTCCCATAGCCAGCGCCAGCTTCTTGTTGGTTGTAGTCGTGATTGGAGTGCGGTCGATCCGGAGTACGTATTCGGCGGCACGCGCACCACCGCGATTTACTTTTACCAGAAACATTGTATTTTTCATGGGCTCCTGTTGGTTCAAGTACCGATAAGCCTACAGAACAAACAACCGGGATCGAAACGCCTATCCCCGACGAATTAAGAAACCACATAGCGTAGTTCCACCCATGAACACGCTAAGTGCAAAAAACTTTCTAGAAGGCTGCTTACGCTCCGAAGGTATGAAAGGGCAAAAATAGATAAAATCTCAATTTCAATGTTAGGCTTGTCCGGGGCGTTTGTCAACTTTACGTGCGAGGCGGTGATGTCAAGCTGCCTGTGTAAATAGGTTGAGGGTGCGGGTTTTCCATTCCAGGTTGAATCTCTGGAAGATGGAGTAGAGGATGCGGTCGACACTGGCTACATTCACAAAACAAACCATGGGCCGGGTGCGGCGGCGCACTTCGACGAAGCAGCGCTCGATCACGTTGGTGGTGCGCAGCTTCTTACGCAGGTGCGGGGGGAAAGCGAACGCCGAAAGCAGTTCCGGCAGATCGCGCTCCAACTGGCGCACCATGGGACCGTACTTCCCGCGCCAACGGGCGCGGAAGGCGCGAAAAGCGGCTTCGGCCTGAGCGCGGCTTTCGGCCAAATAAATCGCCTGCGCTCCCGCTTTCACGTTGTCGTAGTCGGCCTTCTTCACTTTCTCCAGAATGTTGCGCATCTTGTGGGCCCAGCAGCGCTGATGCCGCACTCGCGGATAGACGGTGCGGATCGCCGCCGCCAGTCCGGGACAGCCGTCGGTGACGATCAGGCCCAGCGCCTTGCCCTCCAGCCCGCGCCGATACATATCCTCCAGCAGCCCTTCCCAGTCCGCTTGACTCTCGCCCTGACTCCGCAAAAACGCCAGCAGATGGCGGGTGCCGTCACGCCGCACTCCGTAGGCCACCAGCATCTGCACCCGCTTGCGCCCCGCCGGACGCCGCACCCGCAAGCTCACTCCGTCCAAAAACAGATACGCGTAGTTGTCTTCCAACCGCGCCTGGTGGAACTGGCGCACCACTCCGTCCAGATCCCGCGTCAGCTTCGACACCGTCTGCGGGCTCACCACCTCTTCGGTCACCGTGGCCACCACCCGCCCCACTTGCCGCGTCGAGATGCCGCGCAGAAACGCCTCCCGAATCAGCATCGACACATCTTCGGCGCGCCGCTGAAAAGGTTCCAGCCCTCGCGGCAGAAAACTCTTCCCTCGGGTGCGCGCCACGCGCAGCCGGATCGTCCCCAACCGAGTCACGAAATCCCGTTCGTAGTAGCCGTTGCGATAGGGCTGCCGCCGGCTGCGCCGCCGCTGATACACTTCGCGCACCGCATACCGGTCCCGCTCCCGCCGCGAATCCGCCTCCAAACGCTCTTTCCACAGCCGCTTCGTCTCTCCGTACACATCCCCCCAGAAACTCTCTCTCATCTCCGCCAGAAAATGTTGGTAATGCTCCGTGATTGGGATTATCTTCGCCATCGGGTGTAGGTCTCCTTTCCAGGAACGGCTTTAGCTTGTGAGGCCAAAGCCAACTTACACCCTCTCGCTTTTACACAATCAAAGTTACGTCACCGCCGCGAGGCGGCGCTTGCGCCGTCAAGAGCAAAACCGGCCTCCGTCAAGGCCTTTCACGGTTGCAAAGCCTGGCCTGCCTGCGGATGAACCTGCTGGTCCTTGATTTCACTGGCGTCCCAGCCGCCGCCGAGAGCTTTGACAAGATAGACGGAGCTGACCATCTGCTGGCCGAGCAACTGCGTCTCCAGCCGCTCGCTGGTTAGTAGGGTGGTTTGCGCGGTGATGACGTCGAGGTAGCTGGTAACTCCGCCGATATAGCGGTTGTTGGCAATAGCCAGTGCGCGTCGCGCATCTTCGACAGCCGCTCCTTGCGTGGCCAGCGCCTGCGAAAGAGTGCTCAGATTGCTGATGCCGTCTTCAACTTGCTGAAACGCAGTGAGCACGGACTGGCGGTAATTCGCTACGGACTGGTCATAGGCGGCGCGGGCAGCGGCCAGATTGGCCCGGTTTCGTCCGCCTTCGAAGATGGGCTGCAACGCATCGGCCCCGAGGGACCAGAAAAGGCTGGGCGCGTTTAGCAGAGAGCCCAGGTCCGTACTCTGCCAGCCTCCGGAGCCGCCGAGAGTAATGTGCGGATAGAAGGCGGTGCGGGCGATGCCCACCTGCGCATTCTGGTAAGCCATCTGGCGTTCGGCGGTGGAAATATCGGGCCGCCGCTCCAAGACATCCGAAGGCACTCCGAGCGGGACTGGCGGGGGCGCGGCCTGCAAGGGCGCAACCGGCAAGCTCAGGCTGGAGGCCGATTGTCCCAGCAGCACCGCAATGGCGTGCTCATATTGAGCCCGCGACTGTTGCACCAGCGCAAGCTGCGATAACGTCGAATCGAGCAGCGTGGCTTGCTGCGCCACTTCAAGTCCGTTGGCAATGCCTCCGTTGTGGCGGTCGTTGACTAGGTCCAGGCCCTTGCGTTGATAACCTACCGATTCCTGCACCACCTGAAACTCGGCGTCCAATTCGCGCAAAGAAAAGTAGTCCGCGGCAAGTTCGGCGGTGAGCACCAGTTGCACGTTTTGAAGATCCGCCGCCGTGGACTGAAGAGAAGCATTGGCCGCTTCCACATTGCGCCGCACGCGCCCGAAGAGATCGGCTTCATAGCTGAGCGAGAACGGAATCGTGTAGACGCTCTGCGTATAAGGAGGGACGCGCTGTGGCACGCCGTTCAAGATGGTTGGCTGCTGACCATTCAAGGGACGATTACCGGAACCGCGCTCCCGCACCGCGGAGGGATCGGCCGAGAGCTGAGGGAAAAAATCGGCAGTGGCTACGCGCGCCAACGAACGCGCCTGGTTCAACCGATCGCGTGCGGCCAGCAAAGACTGGTTCGCTTGCAGCAGTTGTTGCTCATAGCCATCCAGCGCGGGGTCGTGAAACACTTGCCACCATGCGCCTTTCGGGATTGCGTCCTTGGGCGCAGCCTGCTCCCATGGCGGCTGTGTCTTCCAGGCATCGGGCGCCGGTGCTGGGGCCGCAGGCCGGCTGTAACGCGGACCGACGGTGCATCCCGCGGTAAGCGCCAACAGAACCAAAGCGGCCGGGAATGCGGCTCGCTTCACGACGCGCCGCCTTTCTGTTGTCCCGGCGTCGTTTGACTGGGCTGCTGCTGGTTCGGTGGCGGCTGGGCGACGTTCACCTGCTGCCCGTCCTCCAGCGAGTCCGGCGGGTTCACGACGATTTGGTCATTCGGCGAGACGCCGCCGAGAATCTCCAGCGTGGTGCCGTAGTCGCGTCCAATGTTGATCGGTCGCAACTGCACTTTGCCTCCGGGGCCGATGACTGCGACCCGCGGGCCTTCGGCCCGGAACAGCATTGTGTTCACCGGAATCGTGACTTTGTCCACGCCCGAGCCGACTGCAAAGTGCACCTCACCGAACGAGCCCGGCAATAGGTGTCCATCCTTGTTGGGCACATCTACTTCGGTGAGCAAAGTGCGCGTGGCCGGATCAATGGCCTCCGCCGTTCGCGCCACCGTGCCGTAAAATTTTTGGCCAGGAAATTCCTGCAAGGTGACCGCGGTCTTGGCGCCTACCTTGATGTACGGTGCGTAGGCTTGCGGAACGCTGGTATAGACCCGTAGTGGATCGACGCGGGCGAGATCGAACAGTTCGCGCCCAGTGGCCCCGGCGCCGGCATTGATGAGCGCGCCCGGATCCACATTGCGTTTGGTGAGCACGCCGGAGAACGGCGCGTATACGTCCTTGAATCCTTCGAGCTGTTCCAGGCGGCGCACGTTCGCATCGGCAGCGGCCAAGTTGGCCTGGGCCTGCTTGTATCCGCTTGTCTGCTGGTCGGCCTCTTGCGCGGAGACGGAGTCCGTCTTGCGCAGGTTTTCCCAGCGGTCGGCGCTGATCTTGGCCAGTTCCATTTGCGCGACAATCTGCTGGCGCGCCGCTCGCGTCTGGTTCAGTTCCTGATCGATCTCTGGAGTGTCGATCTTCGCCAGCAACTCGCCTTTGGTTACACGGCTTCCAATGTCTTTGTACCAGCGCACCAGGTAGCCGTTGGTGCGGGCGTAAATCGGAGACTCTTCATAAGCCAGCAGCGAGCCCGGCAGGATCAAGTCTTCGTCGGGCTTCTCCGAAATTGGGTTGACCACGGCGACCGTGGGGACCGTCTCGCGCTCCGTCTCCTTGGCCAGCGCTCGCTCGTGGTTCATGCGGCCCAACATTGTGAGTCCGCCGGCCAGCAACAGCGCCAGCAGCAACACGGCCACAATGGTCAAAGCTTTGCGCGGAGGCGCGGGCGGAAGCTCGGGCGGCTTCTGGATCCCCGGATGTTGGTGCCGGGAGTGCTGCTGGATCGCTTCAATCTCCTCGTCACGCTGGGCCTGAACGCCTAAAGCACGGTGCTCCTCGTTCTGGCCGGGCTGTGAGCGATGAGCATCGGACCCAGGTTCGGACCGTTGCGCATCCGCCATTTGTTTAGACTTGTTCCCTTCACTCATACTCGACTCCGCCCATGCTCGACTCCGATTCTCACAGAATTATGCTTGTTCTGCGCGCGCCCGCTTGGCTTCCTGGCGGCCATGGAAGATTGCGAACACACTGGGCACGAAAAACAAAGTAGCAACCGTGGCGAACAGCAATCCGCCGATGACGGCTCGGCCCAATGGCGCGTTCTGCTCGCCGCCTTCCCCAAATCCCAGCGCCATGGGCACCATGCCGATGATCATGGCCAGCGCGGTCATCAGCACCGGACGCATGCGTGTGTATCCCGCGGCCACGGCGGCTTTTACCGCGGGAACTCCTTCGTCCAACTGTTCCCGCGCGAAACTTACCATCAGGATGGAGTTGGCGGTGGCCACGCCCATGCACATGACCGCGCCCGTGAGCGACGGCACATTCAACGTGGTGTGGGTCAGCAGCAGGAACCAGCAGATTCCCGCCAGAGCTCCCGGCAGCGCGGCGATGATGATAAACGGATCGAGCCACGACTGAAAGTTGATGACGATCAGCAAATAGACCAGCACAATGGCGCCAACCAGTCCAATGCCCAAGCCGAAAAATGATGAGCGCATGGTGGCGACCTGCCCGCGCACCACAATGTTTGTGCCGCGCGGCAAATGGCCGTCGAAGGTCTTGAGCACTTTCTCCGTATCCGCAGCCACGGCGCCCAGGTCGCGATCCTGAGTGCTGGCGTAAACATCGATGACCGGCGCCACGTTCCAGTGGTTCACCGTAGCGGCCCGCGCCACCGGATACACCTGCACCAGGTTGCTCATCAACTGCGGGCCCTGCTGCGAAGTTACTGGAATGTTCATCAGGTCCTGCATGCTGGTCATGCGGTATTGCGGCGATTGCACGGCCACTTGATAGGTAACTTCATTTTTCGGGTTCAGCCAGAAGTTTGGCGCCGTCTGAAAACTGCCGCTCAACGAAACCAGCATGCTTTGCGCCACGTTGCCCGCCGTCAACCCAACCTGCGTAACCCGCGTACGGTCAATATCCATGTGCAGAGTAGGGAGGGAGAGTAACTGTTGCACGTGTACATCGGCGATGCCGGGAATGTGCCGCATCTTGTTGGCGATCTGCTGCGCAATCACATAACTGCTCCGCATGTCCGTGCCGACGATCTGCACATCGATAGGCGCGGGGAGACCGAAATTCAAAATCTGCGTAACGATGTCGGCCGGCTGAAAGAAAAACTCCACTCCGGGAAAGCGTCGCGGCAGCACTTCGCGCAGATGCCGCATAAGCCCCGCAGTGGGAGGGTGATGCTCCGGGTCGAGTGCGATCAGGATCTCGGCATCGCTGGTGCCAATGGTTCCATTGGAACTGTAGGACTGGTTGATGCCGGAGTTGGGCAGGCCGATGTTGTCGAGAACCGTTTGCAACTGGCCTCGCGGAATCTCCTGGCGCAGCGCGGCTTCAATTTCGTCGCACAGGCGCGCTGTCTCTTCCACGCGCAGGCCGGGACGGGCGCGCACATGCAGGCGCAGCAGGCCGGCGTCCACTTGCGGAAAGAAGTCTTGTCCCAGGAAGCTGTACAGCCCGAGCGAGAGCAGGCAAAAGGCCAGAAAGAAAATCACGAAGATGCCGCGATGCTCGAGGGTGGTTTCCAGCAACTGCTCGTAGCCGCGGCGGAAGTCTTCAAATTTGCGCTCGAAGCCTCGCTGGAAGCGGCCCAGGGACGATTTGGGCGCTTCGGCGCGATGCTCATGCCCGCGCATGATGTACATAACCAGCGTCGGGATCAGCGTCCGGGAGAGCAGATAGCTGGCCAGCATGGCGAAGCTTACGGCTTCCGCCAGCGGCACAAACAAGAATTTCGCTACGCCCGTCAGAAAGAACATGGGCACGAAAACGATACAGATACTGAGGGTGGAGACGAAAGCAGGCACGGCGATCTGTTGGGCACCATCAAGGATCGCCTGCTTCATCTCCTTACCCATGGCAAGGTTGCGCTCGATGTTTTCGATTTCGACCGTGGCATCATCCACCAAAATGCCCACGGCCAGCGCCAATCCCCCCAGAGTCATGATGTTGATGGTCTGGCCGATGGCGCCCAGCACGATAATCGAAACAAAAATGGAGAGCGGAATGGAAATGGAAATAACGATCGTCGGACGCCAATCGCCGAGGAAGATGAGGATCATGACAGCGGTGAGGGCCGCCGCGATCAACCCCTCCCGCAACACGCCTTCTATCGATGCGCGCACAAACAGAGATTGATCGAACAGCGAGGTGACCTTCAGCTCCGGCGGCAGCGCTTGTGCCGCTTGCAGAACAATGTTCTTGATGCCAGCTACGATTTGCAGCGTGGAGGCGTTACCGTTCTTATAGATCGACATCAGCGCGCCGCGGCTCCCATCCTGGCGTACGATGTTGGTCTGCGGCGCGAAGCCGTCGCGGATGTGGGCAACATCGCGCATGTAAAGCGTGGAACCGTTGCTGGTTTTAACCGGAAGGTCGTTCAATTCCGCGATGGTCTGCGGCGTCCCGTTCATCTCCACGCTGTATTCCAGGGGGCCCAGTTTGATGGTGCCGGACGGGAGGATAATGTTCTGCGCGTTGACGGCATTAACGATGTCGCTTGGCTGGAGTCCGTACGACTGGAGCTTCGGCAAATCCAGGTCCACTTGAATCTGGCGAATCTTGCCGCCGTAAGGATAGGGTGTAGCGGCGCCCGGCACCGTGGCCAGGTAGTTCCGCAGAAAGTTTTGGCCGAGATCGAAGAGTTGCTGCTCCGGCAGAGTCTTACTGCTCAGGCCGAGCTGAATGATGGGCGTGGTCGAGGCGCTATATGAGATGATCAGCGGCGGCGTGGTGCCCGGCGGCAGACCGCGCACCGTGGTTTGCGCGATAGCGGTGATTTGCGCGATCGCTCCCTGGACGTTCGTGCCCGGACGAAAAAAAACTTTGATCACGCCCAGGCCGTACACCGACTGCGATTCCATGTGCTCGATGTCGTTGACCGTCGTGGTAATGCCGCGCTCGGAGTTGGTTACAATGCGGTCGGCCATATCTTGGGGCGACATGCCGGTATAGAACCACACCACCGAGACCACCGGAATGTCGATATCCGGGAAGATGTCCGTGGCCGTCCGCAAAATCGTGACCGGCGTCAGAATAATAATGACCAGCGCCATCACGATAAAGGTATAGGGACGTCGGAGAGCTAGCGCTACAATCCACATCGGTTAGGCCCCACCCGGAGTGCGAATGAATTTAAAAGGGGTTGCCTGCGTTGCGCGGAGGAGCCCCATGAGTCACGATTTTAGATTCGATACTGCCCGTATTGGATTCTAAAGCCGAGTCTCGATTATATGGTAGGGTAGGACTATGCGCCAGAAGTCTCCGCCTCACGGGAATGGCGACGGAAACGGCCGAAAGCGCGCTCCGGGGCGTCCGCGCAGCGAGCAGGCGCGCCTGTCCATCCTGCGCAGTACGTTGAAACTCCTGGCGAAAAAGGGCTTTTCGGACCTGACGATCGAAGCAGTGGCGGCTCACGCCGGCGTTGGCAAGGCAACCGTTTACCGCTGGTGGCCAGATAAGGCTGCCCTCATCGCAGACGCCTTTGCCGGCAGTACGACCCGCAAACTCCACTTCCCCGACACCGGTTCCCTCCGTACAGACATGAGCCAACAGATGCGCCAGCTGGTAAAGATTTTTCGCAGCAAGCGCGGACGCATCGTCTCTGCCATGCTGGGCGCCGGACAGGCCGACAGCAGCCTGATCGCGGCTTTTCGCGAACGTTTCCTGAAACCGCGCCGTCAGGAGGCCTATGCCACGCTGCGCCGCGGCATCCAGCGCGGCGAATTGCGGAAAAATGTGGACATGGATCTCCTTCTCGACTCGCTCTACGGGCCGATCTACATGCGATTTCTTATCCGCCATGATCGGTTGACTCCCGATTTCGTCGAAGCTCTTTGCGAGTTGACGCTGGGCGAAGCACACCCGTCTCCAAAGTCCGCACGCTCCCGAGGCCGATCCTCGGGGAGGGAATGAAATGGTCTCTCGCGATGTTGTTTTCTGGGAAGTCGACACGCAGGCGGACTTCATGCTGCCTACCGGCAAGCTCTACGTGCCCGGCGCCGAACGGTTGCTGCCTAATATTCGAAAGCTTACGGATGCCGCGCGCCAGGGGCGCGTGTTTCTGGTTTCGCACGGTTGCTACCACACGAAGGACGACCCGGAGTTCCAAACGTTTCCACCGCACTGCATCAAAGGCACGGCGGGGTCCGCATTTGTCCCCGAGGCATTGGCCGATGAAGTTGTAACCGTGCCGAACGAAGCCACGGCCGCTCTGCCGCACGATCTCATACACTGCCAGCAGATTCTCCTGGAAAAACAAACGCTCGACATCTTCCAAACCCGGCACGCGGGAAAGCTTGTGGAGCGGTTCGGGGACGATGTTGAATTCGTGGTCTTTGGTGTGGTGACGGAATACTGCGTGCGTTTCGCGGCCAAGGGATTGCTGGATCGCGGCCGCCGCGTCTCGGTGGTCCGGGATGCGATCGAAACTCTGAAAGCGGAAGACGGCGAACACGCCGTGGCTGAACTGAAAGATCTTGGGGCAAGATTTCTCACGACCGCCGAGGCCCTCGCTCTTCTTTCATAGATCGCTCTTCTTCTATAGATCGAAACGCGTAGGTTAGTTCCGTTGCCGCCGGCAGCCGCCTGAGAGCTCAAGGTAATTTCTCCAACGTGGCGTGAAGGTTGGTAGTGGCGATTTGCAGGGAGTAGAGCATGAGGCTGGCGGTTTTGCGTTCGATCTGGCCGGCGGCGAGCAGGCGCAGGATTTGGGTGAGGGAGAACTGGATGGAACTGGCGTCCTCGAGGACGGGCAGGGTGAACGGGAGGGTGCGGCTGTCGCGCGCGCGCTCGGCACTGAGTGCGGCGAGCTGTTCGTGCTGGCGCTTGTGGTTATAGCAGAAGCGGCTGCGGCGCATGGCGGGCGATCCGCAGTGGGCGCCGTTCACCATGATGTGCATGCATTGGTTGGGCAATCGGGCCATAATGGTCTCCTACCGCGATCACCCCTGTCTTTCTCGATGTTTTGCAATCAGAGGGTTAGCGGGATTTTGGGATTTAGTCTCCGGGCTGCAATCAGTTAGGGGCAAAATCTTGAGCCGCAACGAGTTAGTAGAGTGGGACGTCATGTTTATATGAGCTATAAGTTCATTGTGGGATATTGCGGAAAGCTTGGCAAGGTTATGTGAACATGTGGGGGGTGTGGAAATCTTCGGGAGCGGGGCCTTTGCTACAATCGCGCCAATGCCGGCAGATGAACGCGTGTTGGGAGTGGAGTTTAGCGACGACGCCCTCAGTGTCTCGCTGCGTGACGGCCGCGTGATCACGGTGCCCCTGGCGTGGTATCCGCGGTTGCTCAACGCCACGCCCGCGCAGCTCCGGAACTGGAGGATTGCGGGCGGAGGATACGGCCTGCACTGGCCCGATCTGGATGAGGACCTCAGCACCGACGGATTGCTGCGCGGCGCGCCCGCTCCGAAGGCTCACGCTCCCACGAAGTGATTGCGCGCTGAAGCCAGGCGCGCCGGGGCGAGAGGATCAAGGCCCCAAGAAATTGAGGGTTGTGGAATCCCACCTTTTGCAAAGCGCGAGGCTGTTACGAAACTCAGTTGGATTAGGGTTGCGCCTGGGGACGTGAGGACAGCGTGCATGGCTTTGGACGAAGGATGGCTCAGATAGTCGCGAGAGCTGCCCTCAATGCCGCTCCGCCCATGAGCGTCAGCATGCGTTTGAGGTTGTAAGCCATCACCGCCAAGCTCATCTCGGTCCGAGTTCCTTCCAGTCCGCGCAAGAGGAAACGCGGGTGGCCGAAGATGACGTACTTGAGAATTGCGAAAGGATGCTCTACGGTGCATCGTCGCAGTTGCATCGCCGCCGGAGTGGCGCGTTGCTGCATGCGCTGCAAGGCCCCTTCATGCACGTGCCGGCGAACAATGCGGCGTGAGCTTACCGTGCACTGCGGCTTAAGAGCGCAGGCTCCGCATACTTCGGGACGAGCGATATAGGTGATCGCGCGCCCGTTCCGGCCGTCACTGCGTAAGCTGTGTCCTGCGGGGCAGAGCATCGTGTTGCTCTGCTCCTGGTAGTGGAAAGCGGTGCGATCGAACAGCTTGCCGTCGCCTCGAGCATTCACTCCCCGATGGGCTGGCACGTGCGGCAAAATGCCTTTGCTTTCGCAGGCTGCGGCCTGCTCCCCGTTGGAATAACCGGCATCGGCCAGCACATGGATCGGTGTCGAGGGCGCGCCCACGGCTTGCTGTGCGGCTTCGGCCATGGGCAACAAACTGCGCGTGTCATTGGCCTCGTCGCTCACCTGTTGGGCCACGATCAGGCCGTGCTCGGCATCCACTGCGGTCTGCACGTTATAGGCGGGCAGCATCCCCTGCGCCGTTTTCATGAAGCCGGCTTCCGGCTCGGGGTGAAGGCGCAGTTTCTCCAGAGCCGCCGCGACCGCACTGTTCTCCACCGTCGGTTCGTCTTCCCGGTCGGCGCTTTCCAAACTTTCCAGATACCGTTCCATGGCGGCCCGCTCGTGCACGCTGCTGACACTGCTCGCCGCCCGAAACTTCGAGCCGTCGATGGCAATCCATTCTCCGCGTATCAGCCCCACCGATCGCGCGAACTTCACTAACTCGGCGCCCGCCTGCGTCACCGCCTGGCGATGCATCCGGCGAAACTCGGCAATGCTTTTGTGATCCGGACAAAGCCGTCCCAGCAGCCACATCAACTCCACATTGCGCCGGCACTCGCTTTCCAAACGTCGCGAGGAACGAATCTGTTGCAGATAGCCATACAGATACAACTTCAGCAAGTCTCGCGGATCGTATCCCGGACGCCCCGTCTCGGCCGCTTCCGCCCGTGCGAATCCCAGTTTCTGCATGCCGAGCCGGTCCACGAAAGCATCGATGACCCGGCAGAAATGGTCTTCGGGAATCAATTCCTCCAAGGTGACCGGAAACAGCGTCCCCTGCGCTCGCGCATCCCCTTCGATGAATCCCATGCGTTGCCCTCACTCCCGCAATCGCATCTTGCCACCAATGCCGTTTCTCCGCTAGTAGTTTCGTAACAGCCTCAAAGCGCGCAAAAGGTGGGCCGCCCGCCTCGAAAACGAAGAACTCACCAAGGCTGCTTAGACGCAAGGGCGTTATACCTTCCCTTAAAGCCAGATTCGTTTTTAATTCTGTCTCCCATCGTTTTAGTGGGCATGTTATCGACCGCGTTGATGAACTCCATTTCATCCTTCTTCACGATCTCAGTAACAATCCTCTCTAAGATGGGATTGAGTTTGATCTCGCTCCCTGATAAATCCAGGAATGGAACAGAGTCGTTTCGGAGATCAGAAAGCGTTTTCTCGGCGTTGGGTAGATCATACTTCTTGAAATGGTCTGCCGCGTCCACTGCTGAGACTATGCGTCTTGCGCGAAGGAAACTCAACAGTGCCTTTGTCTCTTGGCTTAGAACTATGTACCTGTCATGTACAGCTTTCTGTTGGGCAACGTATTCCTGAGCATTGAACTGTTTCAGGCCGCGATCTCTTGGCCGAATGCATACGTCCACCGTCCAATTCGGGGTACTGACTGGAATCACAAGCAGCCCTAGCGCTCCTTCGTCTAGCATCTTCACTGCACCGTCCCTTAATGCGGGGTCAAGTCCTAGCCATACGCGGCATCTCTGCCCCGGCGTTACGTCCGTCTCTTCCGTTTCGTCTCCCCACGAGCTTTGAAGTTTCCGCAGCTGGTAACGAGATGTTAGGTTATCGCCCTGAATCGCAATTCCTCTCCATAGCGGCTTTCCGAGATGAATAGTCTCATCCCCGTCATTGGTCCAATAAACGCGCAGTTTGAATTTGAAAGTCCAAGGTGCACTATCTGGGACTGTCTCTGCTTGGGCGTAATCAAGGGTGAGGCCAACCGCAATCGGGACGCTCGGAGCCTTCGCTGCAATCGCGGTTGTTATGCTCGCTGCGGCTGGCTCAGCCTTCGATGTGATCTTCTTATCTTCATTGGCTTTCGTAGGAAAGATTCGTCCCGCAATATGGATCGCCCCGGCGGCGATCAAGAATGCAAGCGGAATGTAGTTCCAAAAACTGCCGCGAATAAAGCCCGGTACTAACGCAGCAATGTTGGGAGCACCGTTCAAGGCTTGCTGCCCGGCTTCAACTACGCCAGCGATGACAATGCATGTTACGGTCAAAATGTTCGACCATCCTGTCTGCATCTACATAAACCTCCACTTCGGTCGTATTTCCCTCGACCGAGGGAGATTACGCCCTTTAACTCAGTTGAGTAAAGGTGATAGTCTCAGTATGGACCGCATGTTTTGTGAGCTATAAATTCAGTATGGGATATTGCGGAAAGCTTGGCAAGGTTAGGTGAACAATGGGGGTGTGGAAAACGTTGTACGGGGGCGACCGTGGGATTAGGAGACGGGGAGGATCAGGAACCCAAGAGGTTGAGAGTTGTGGAATCCCACCTTTTGCAAAGGGCGAGGCTGTTACGAAACTACTAGCGGAGAAACGGCATTGGTGGCAAGATGCGATTGCGGGAGTGAGGGCAACGCATGGGATTCATCGAAGGGGATGCGCGAGCGCAGGGGACGCTGTTTCCGGTCACCTTGGAGGAATTGATTCCCGAAGACCATTTCTGCCGGGTCATCGATGCTTTCGTGGACCGGCTCGGCATGCAGAAACTGGGATTCGCACGGGCGGAAGCGGCCGAGACGGGGCGTCCGGGATACGATCCGCGAGACTTGCTGAAGTTGTATCTGTATGGCTATCTGCAACAGATTCGTTCCTCGCGACGTTTGGAAAGCGAGTGCCGGCGCAATGTGGAGTTGATGTGGCTGCTGGGACGGCTTTGTCCGGATCACAAAAGCATTGCCGAGTTTCGCCGGATGCATCGCCAGGCGGTGACGCAGGCGGGCGCCGAGTTAGTGAAGTTCGCGCGATCGGTGGGGCTGATACGCGGAGAATGGATTGCCATCGACGGCTCGAAGTTTCGGGCGGCGAGCAGTGTCAGCAGCGTGCACGAGCGGGCCGCCATGGAACGGTATCTGGAAAGTTTGGAAAGCGCCGACCGGGAAGACGAACCGACGGTGGAGAACAGTGCGGTCGCGGCGGCTCTGGAGAAACTGCGCCTTCACCCCGAGCCGGAAGCCGGCTTCATGAAAACGGCGCAGGGGATGCTGCCCGCCTATAACGTGCAGACCGCAGTGGATGCCGAGCACGGCCTGATCGTGGCCCAACAGGTGAGCGACGAGGCCAATGACACGCGCAGTTTGTTGCCCATGGCCGAAGCCGCACAGCAAGCCGTGGGCGCGCCCTCGACACCGATCCATGTGCTGGCCGATGCCGGTTATTCCAACGGGGAGCAGGCCGCAGCCTGCGAAAGCAAAGGCATTTTGCCGCACGTGCCAGCCCATCGGGGAGTGAATGCTCGAGGCGACGGCAAGCTGTTCGATCGCACCGCTTTCCACTACCAGGAGCAGAGCAACACGATGCTCTGCCCCGCAGGACACAGCTTACGCAGTGACGGCCGGAACGGGCGCGCGATCACCTATATCGCTCGTCCCGAAGTATGCGGAGCCTGCGCTCTTAAGCCGCAGTGCACGGTAAGCTCACGCCGCATTGTTCGCCGGCACGTGCATGAAGGGGCCTTGCAGCGCATGCAGCAACGCGCCACTCCGGCGGCGATGCAACTGCGACGATGCACCGTAGAGCATCCTTTCGCAATTCTCAAGTACGTCATCTTCGGCCACCCGCGTTTCCTCTTGCGCGGACTGGAAGGAACTCGGACCGAGATGAGCTTGGCGGTGATGGCTTACAACCTCAAACGCATGCTGACGCTCATGGGCGGAGCGGCATTGAGGGCAGCTCTCGCGACTATCTGAGCCATCCTTCGTCCAAAGCCATGCACGCTGTCCTCACGTCCCCAGGCGCAACCCTAATCCAACTGAGTTTCGTAACAGCCTCAAAGGGCGCAAAAGGTGGGCCGCCCGCCTACGCTCGCACACAACGTTTAGACGGCCGCACTATTTCGCCCAGGCTTGAACGCGATCGATGACGCCCGCCTTGCACGCCTCCTCCAAAATCTTCCACCCACCCCTCCTCTTAAAATATAGTGCGGCATAGTTGCGCTGTCTTTGGGTTCCTTCAAAAAGGTACTTCTCAATACTCCGCCTGCCTGACGCAGAACTCGCCAGCCCAAGGGCGTAGTCCACAAGCTTCGCGGTGGCTATGCTATCCTCGGCCTCAAGTTCGGTCATCAATAGGTCAACTGCCTCGGCGGTACCACTTCTTCCCAGCGCAACGAAAGCTTCGAATCTACTTGGATCCTTCAGCGCGGAGAAAGCTGGGAACCTTGGATCCCTCTGCAAGGAGAAAGCTGGGGTGCTCGGGACCCTCTCTTGCATCGTCGTTTCCTTCTCGGTCACTTGCGGCGGCTGTGGTCGGGTCGCAGGGTGAGGGGCCGGGGCTTGGGGCCTCGCCCTCAGCTGGTCAAGGATTGACTCCAATTTCCTGGTCAACTCCGACCTGTCTGGCGTTTGCTCGGCCAGCCACCATACGTTCTTGGCGAGGACCTCTAAATCCGTCACCCTCGTAACTTCGATCGCCTTAATTTTTGTTGCGGAAGGTGCCTGCTGCGGTGGGCCCAAGACGTCGCGCAGGGCGCTCAAGATGGCCTTCATTCCGTCGGAAGATTTCATTGCCAACCTTCCGGCGAGAATGGGTGAGTAGTGGCTCACGTCAGCAGCATCAACGTCGTGCCAAATCGGCAAAACGACTTTCTGGCCATTTGTTTCCCGGGCGAAAAGTCCATCCAATTCGGCACGCGGCCACTTCTTGGCAAAAAATGACTTACTGAGCACCACAATCCCGTATCGAGAGTAACCCAGCCCTCTGTCAATCGACTCTCGGAGACTGTCACCCCACTTCAGAGTAAAGCGGTCGTACCATACGTTGTACCCGGCTGCCTCAATGGCGGCGGCCAGTGGTTCCACGAACGCCGCCTTGTCCTCGCTCGCGTGCGATACGAAAACATCCCATAGCCTTTCTTTCTTGGGAGCAGCGTTTTTGTCGCGTTGCGTTGACACGGAGATGTCTCTGGCGGTGAATTATAGCTTCATGCCAGGGGCGTTCGCATCGAAAAGGAAGAGGCTACCAACATTTCTGTTGGTAGCCTTTATTTATGCCGGCAACGACCTACGCTCCCACAGGTGTGGCGCGGGCGCGCCTCGCGCGCGAATCTGTCCGCAGGCAATGCAGCGTCTTTAATCTTGTCTTAGAATCCACAACCCGCCGATGTTTATCCGTCACAGATAGAAACCGCTCATTTGGCCACGCTGCGCACGGTTGGCGGGCGGGGGCGCCCGCCCCACATTTCGCCGTCGCGAAAGCTGTCCGACAAAAATACTTCACCGCTTTGGGCTCTGAAGATCCGACGCCTGGGGCTGTTCGTTCGTCACAGACAACGAACCTCGGCACTGGTTAAGCTGCCGGCATTGGCGGGCGTGGGCGCCCGCCCCACATTTCGCCGTTGCGAAAGCTGTCCGAACAAAAATACTTCACCGCTTTGGGCTCTGAAGATCCAAAGCCTGGGGCTGTTCATTCGTCACAGACAACAAACCTCGGCACTGGTTAAGCTGCCGGCATTGGCGGGCGTGGGCGCCCGCCCTACAAGACATGTCCAGCACGCCACTTGCGAAGTATCGCTATCGGCGGCGGCTTCCGCATTTGCAGAGGGCGGATGCGGACATCTTTGTGACTTTTTGTAGTGCGCGGTTTTCTTTGCCGGATTCGGCACGCGATCTGGTGCTGGAACACTGCCTGCGGGAGGGTGGGTTGCGGCCGTTCGCGGGCGAGGGCGCCCGCGCCACACCACGCATTCGTCTCTACGCGGTCGTGGTCATGCCCGATCATGTACACCTACTACTGCGCCCCCTTCGCGGTCCAGACGGCTGGCCGTATCCGCTCGTAGATATTCTGCAATGCCTAAAGAGCGCGACTGCTCATCGCATGAATAAGGTGCTGCATCGCGACGGGCCGGTGTGGGAAGAGGAATCGTTCGATCATGTGCTGCGATCGGATGAAAGCTTGAAGGAAAAATGCGAATATCTCCAGCAGAATCCGGTGAGAAGAGCCCTGGCATCGAGACCGGAGGATTATCGCTGGCTGTGGGTGGACCCGGAGTTGAAGGTACCGGCGGGGGAGTGACCTCGGCTCACGCGCGAGATGTTTCTCGCTGCAGACAGTCGCGGGCGGGGGCGCCCGCGCCACACTGGCACGAAAAGGTGTTTGTCCACTCGATCGAGCAGGTGTTCACGGAAAGCACGGCAGCGGGCATCTCGGGGCGGCCTGATCTTGACAGCCGCCATGACTCAGCCGATGGCGTTGACGATTTGCGCAGAGATGCGCTTCGACTCTTCGGAGCCCGGTTGGGTTTTTTCGAGGCGGGCGTAAAGCTCTCGCGGAGTTTTCTTTGGCACCTTCTCGCCTTTGCGGCGGCGAGACGGAAGTGTCGCGCCAGTTGGTTCGCGTCGAGCCTGTTTCGCGGTTGCCATATAGGAATGCTAGCAGAAAATAGTCAAGCGTTGAAAGATTACCTGCCCAACGGAAAAGGCCAATCTGATTTCTCAGATCGGCCTTTATTAATGCCGGCAACGACCGGAGTCTATCCTGAGCTTGCCGAAGGACTCCCGCACACTGGGCGCGTGCAGTACCATCGGCCCTGCGGGGGTTCACTTCCGTGTCGGGGTGGGAACGGGTGGGTCTCCCGGACAACGTGGCGATGCTAGCAGAAAGCAGATTCCTCCTGTCTCGCTTCGCTCGCGCGTCGGAATGACAAGGGCTTGGGCGGGGAGTCGTGGCCCTCCTTCGAATCAAAGTCAAAGGCGACGGGCAAGAGTGTCCGTCCCACACGAGCGAACGCAAAACCGGGGACGTTTGCGCGTCCCCGGCGTGGCTCCACCTCTGTTGCTTGCGAAAGTTATGGCTGCTGGGCTTGCGCTTCGTCCAGTTCCACGCCGTCGCCGGCGTGAACGTCTTCCATGGAGAACACGATCATTCCGGTGGCTGTGGTGGGAGTGGTCCCGATGATGACGATCTCGCCGACGGCGCGCCGCGGCAGGTCGCGGACGTGAATTGTCGGTCCGTTTGACCGTGGATCGTACCATTGGGGATCGACCGAGGGCTGCTTCAACTGCGTGTCTTCACTGAGCGCGGCCTTGAAGGAAAGGGAATCGACGGGATCGTTCAGGTCGGCTTCATAGGTGCGGACGGCGCGGAAATAGTCGCCCAGCTTCACGCCCTGGTTGGCTCCTACGTTGATATACACCTTCTGGCCGGTGCCCAGCTCGGAGTCGAAATCTCTGGCCATGACGATGCGGCCGGAAACCTTGCTGCCATTGGGCAGGAAGCGGTCAAAGCGCAGCGGAGGATGAAATGCGACCATGCTCTTCTCGGCGAAAGGAATGGCGGTGTCTCCGGGACTGATAGGATCACAGGCGTATACGATCTGCGCCACCGCCGCCTTGCTGCGGGTATCGAGGATGCGGACGCGGCCGACTTCCTCGTAGGGCTGTCCCGTGGCTTTGAGCAGCTTGCTCTGGCCGGGAAACATTTCGTACTCATTAACGTCGCGCAGAGCGCGAATAATCTCGTACTCCGCGCCGGTGGTGTAGCCCGTCCCGTGCAGGTAAATGATGTCGTTCCTGACGAACTTGGTGTCGGTAGGAGTTTCCAGCCCGCCGGCCACGAAGTGGGCATCGGGCAGGGTTTGGCGGTTGATGAAACCAGCGCAGTAAACATCCGCGTAAGTGGGCATTTCCACCCGCTGAATGGGGAAACTGGCAGTGGTGGGGATCGTTCCCTCTGGGCTGGCGAAGCTTGCTGCAGCCTTGTCCGCCTCCGTTTGAGCCCAAGTGGCCGTCGCGGCCAACAATAATAACCATCCTATTTTCTTCATGTTACCTCCGAGAAGAGACACACTGGGCGCTCTTCCGCAGTTAAATGCCATGGAAGCAATGCTCCAGATGGAAGGTAACAAGGGGGTAAGAGGTGGTCAAGGTTACGAGGGTGTCAGACGGGGTTGGGAAACAGTTTTTTCGAAGGAATTGTGAATCCACTGTTGCATCTATAATTCGACCCCTGTAAGATTCGCGCCGAACCTATTGTTCTTATACGAACCTATTGATTCAAGATGATTTCTGCCGCTAAAGCGTACCCACCCCGTCTGTTACCGCTGCGGCTGCCCCGGGTTTGCGTCGCCGTGGCCGCCTCCGACCCCGCCGAACTGGTGGAGAAGGCGGAGGGCCTAGTCCGCGATAACTCCTTTCTGGAGTTCAGATTAGATCACATTTCGAAGCCGGGGTTGGCGCTTCCGAAGATCAAACATTTTCTGGAGACCCACGCCGGTATTATGGTGATCGCGACCTGCCGCCGGGTGGCCAGCGGAGGCAAGTTTCGCGGTTCCATCGCCTCGCAGCTCGACCTGCTGGCGAAAGCCTCAGCCGCGGGATGCCAAATGGTGGATGTGGAACTCCAGACCGCACTAAAGTGCAAGCCCGATCAGTTACAAAAGCTGCGTGGCCACGCCGGCCTGATTCTTTCCTTCCACGACTTTCGCGGCACCAAGAAGCTCGACGAAACTTTGGAAAAGATGCGCGCTTTCCCGGCGGACTTCTATAAAGTGGTCGGCACGGCCACCACGCTTTCCGACAACGTTTCCATGATCCAGTTCCTGGGGCGCGAAAGCGATAACCATTCCATCGTCGGCGTGTGCATGGGGGAACAGGGCATCATCAGCCGCGTGCTTGGAGTCCGCGCCGGCAGCGTGTTTACCTTCGCCGCGGTCAGTCCCGAAGAAAAGACCGCTCCCGGACAGATTACCGCGCAGGAATTGCGCAGCGTCTACCGCATCGAGCAACTCGACGCCGCCACCCGCGTCTACGGCGTTGCCGGAGACCCGGTCGCGCACTCGCTCTCGCCCGTAATTATGAATGCGGCGTTCCGCCGCGAGAACGTGAACGCGGTCTATCTCGCGCTGCACGCCAAGACTCTCAAAGATCTGCTGAACTGCGTGCGCCAGATTCCCATTCACGGCCTCAGCATCACCATGCCGTATAAGGAAGCGATTCTTCCTTATCTCGATAACACCGATACGCACACGACGAAGATCGGCGCCTGCAACACCGTGGTGCGCGCGCAGGATGGCAAACTCTACGGCTTCAACACGGATACGTCCGGGGTGGTGCGCCCGCTGGAGCGGCGCCTGAGCACTCTGCAGGATGCGAAGATCCTGGTGCTCGGCGCGGGAGGCGCGGCGCGTGCCGCGGTTTTCGGATTGAAGGAACGAGGAGCGGAGGTTTTCATCCTCAACCGCAACATCGCTGCCGGGCAGAAGCTGGCGCGGCGCGCCCACGCGCGCTCGGTGAAACGCGCCGACCTGAAGAAGTACGCCTTCGACGTGATCGTCAACGCCACGCCGGTCGGCATGGGCAACACGCGCGAGACTCCGCTGCAGGAAAAGGAAATCAACGCGCGCTACGTCTTCGACATGATTTACGACCCGTTCGAAACCCGGCTGCTGCAACTGGCAAAACAGCGCGGCGCGCAGATCATTCCGGGGATAGAGATGTTCGTCCACCAGGCGGCACGGCAATTCGAGATCTGGACCGGGAAACCGGCGCCCCAGGATGACATGCTGCAAGTGGTGATGCTGGCGCTGCAGGAGCGGGCCGCAAGGGCGGCGGCTGTGGCGAAAAAGAAGTAAGCAAGCAGCCCACTCTCACCCTGAACAGTATCATGAATCCGGAGGATCTCCTTGACAGACGTTTGTCACATATGACAACATAAACGACGATTAGGTGAAGGGACGGCCAATGACTCGAAAGACGCGGCCGGTTTCATGGATTAAGGCGGCGCTGAAGGAATTCGAGACTTTCCCGGAAGCAGCCAGGTCGATCTGTCTTGCGGCCTTGACGATCGCCGCAGAGGGAGGCAAGGCCGACATCGCAAAACCCATGCTCGGCCTCGGCTCGGGCGTGTTCGAGATTGCGCTGCCGTTCCAGGGCGATGCGTTCCGCTTGGTCTACGCGGTACAGATCGCCGAGGAAATCTGGGTAGTCCATGCGTTCCGGAAGAAATCGACGCAGGGCATCAAGACGCCGCAACGCGAAATCGATCTGATCAAGGACCGTCTGAAGAGATTGAGGGAGATGCTGCGATGAATAGACGGTCGTTAAATCCACTTGAGGTGACCCATTATGGGACACGAAAAAGCACTCGCGAGAGCAAGCGAAAAGCTGGAAGTAGTGCGGGGAAGCGGCAATGTGTTCCGCGATCTGGGGCATGATAACGCCGACGCTGAACAGTTCAAGGCCATTCTGGCGGCTGAAATCATCAAGGCGCTCGACCGGGAACACCTGACGGTTCGCGCCGCCCACGCCCGTACCGGCATTGCCGCAGCCGACTTCTCGCGCATCCGCAATGCGAACCTCGGCCGCTTCACGGTGGATCGCCTTATGTCAATCATCAATCGCCTCGGGTCCCGCGTCGAGGTTAAGGTACGGCTGCACCGCGCCGAGGTAGCCGCCGACGTGGCTGTAACGTAGTACTACAAGTGACGATGGAAGGCTATCTCAAATACGTCGCACTGGTGGATGCCGTGCCAACAGGCGGGCTGGAGTTCTCCGTCACGGGGTCAAAATCCGAAGGGGACAACCTCGGCTTTCCGTGGTACCTCAACGGGTCAATGCACAAGCCTTGTCCAGTGATCGCCGCGAAGACAGGTGAGACCAAGTTCTGGATGACGTTCGACACTGGTGGTGATGGCATCATGGTTGATCAGTCAGTGATGGCGTCAAATTTTCAACGGCACGTCATTGGGTACAACGTTGCGGGCGGGGTGATAGGTGATGCACCCCGCGAGGCCCCTCTCGTTGAGACATATTGGAGACTGGGATCGTTCATCCTTCAAGCCCCCGTTGTATTGCTCCCCCTCCACGAGCAGAACATTAAGCAGAACATCAAGGGTCTGTTCGGGTTTCCTCCGTTCGTCAACGCAAAGCGGATCACCATCAATCACGAGCCGGACATCGTCGTGATTGAGGGCTTTCGGAACGAGGGGAACATCCTCGTTGAGGGGTTTCAGGACGCCGGGAAGTGGGATGCCGAAGGGTATTATCGACGACGGAAACTTAGAATCGGCCACTGATGAACTTGCAGGGCACCGGGGAGAAAATAAAATACTGCAGCTCGCTAGCACCGCCGAACCGCCTAACGTTTCCCAGCGGAGACTGGCTGGGCTAACCTGTCTGCGAGCCAGAGTTTGATGAGCGACTGCCGGGTTACGCCCAGACGGCGCGCTTCGCGATCCAGGGAATCCACCATCCAAGCGGGGAAATCGACGTTCACCCGCTTGGGAGCGGTGCCAACACGCCGCGCCTTGCCGAGATCGAGCTGATCTACGACTTCCTCACCGGCATCGAACTTGCGATCAAATGTCTTGGCTTTCATAAATCCTCACCTCTTCATCCCGCGATCGCCTTACTGAGATCAGCCGGATGTTTTCATCTCGTCGAGTGACCACCGCCGACCAGTGCTTCTGGTCGATCTTGCCGACCAGCAACCATCTCGGTTCATCGCTGGTGCGTGCTGGAATCTCGACCAGCGCAGAGTCCGCCCAAAGTGCCTGCGCTTCCTCAAAATCGATGCCGTGCTTCCGCTTGTTCTCCTCGCTTTTGCCGGGGTCGTACTCGAAGCCCATAGCGATCCACAGCTCGGTATAGTAAAGGTATAAATACTATACCACAAGCTGGGCCGGGGATTGAGTGGGGGTTCAATTTGCGGGCCTGCGGAAGGAGCCGTCGAGCTTCGCTCGACCAGATAGCCGAGGGCGGCGTTCCCACATAAGCCTCTCGGCGAACTGAGGCATTCCTGGGAATTGCTGGCCGAGGCCTGCGGGTGCCCATAAACACCACAAAGCCGGGCTGGTTGGCCCGGCTTCTCTTTGCGTGGAACTGGTTCGGCGAATCTTGGTTCGACTGGCCGGTCCAGAATGTCAAAATCTAGAAGTTGTTGGCGGTGCCTTGGGACCTCTGGCCCACTTCTCTTCTTTCTCCGTTTTACACTGGGCTCCGGCAGGTTCACCGGCCTGCGGCGAAGCTCTTACATCACCATCGCGAGGTTTTCCAGTTCGAATTGCAGGACGGGCAGAGCGCACCCGGCCATCTCCACCCGACCGGCTGCATCGAGAGCGGCTTTGGGCGAAACCCCGTAGCCCCGGCCCATCAGGAAAACTTGCAGCAATTCGGCGGCCTCGTAAGAATCGATCATGCCGCCCTGGAGCAAGTCGCTGCGCAAGGCGGCCAGTTCGGTGGCCGTGAATCGGTCTTTGTCGTTATTGACTCTCTCGTTCATCCCGTGCTCAAACCTGGCGTTTTCAAACATGGCCGTCATCACCTCCGATTCCGACCTTCCCACCACTTGTGCCTTATTAGACTCATCGGCTGCCATACAAGTTGCATGCAATTTGGCTGCCGCGGCTGCTCTCTTGTTCCATATACGGAAAGCAATCGGCTTTAGTTTCATAAACCCCTCTGTTTATCGGAAGTTGCGGCCAAACTAAACAGTGCCCGCCCGCTTCGGTAAGGTCTCGAAGGTACCTTTCGCATTCTCAAAACTGACACGAAGTGTCAATTCGGTCCGGAATCGGACAGTCAGTCCATTTTCCGGCCGCTCCGGACCCAGGCAAGTTGAAGATACCTGCGGAAAGAGTCAGGGATGTCAAACGAGTTTAAAAAATTGGCAGTATTTCAGTTCGCCGCTTTGACGAGAAGCCGTCGAGCTTCGCCCGACCGGACAGCCGAGAGCCTGCCCTGAGCGGAGTCGAAGGGGCGGCTGTCCACATGGGCATCTCCGCACATTGAGCGTGGCTCGTGGTCAGCGAGGGATCAGGCGCTCTCTATGGTTGCCTCGTCCACCAGCATGATGGGAATATCGTCCTTCACCGCATAGACCCGGTGGCACTGCTTGCACTTCAAGCTCTCCGGATTTTCCCGATAGTCAAGAGCGTGCTTGCACGCCGGACAGACCAGAATTTCCAGCAACTCCTTGGCAATCATGAGAGGCATTGTACGACAGGCAAAGGCGGATTCACCACGGAGACACAGAGACACAGAGAAAAACAATTCGGCTGGAAACCCCTCCACCTCTCGGCTGGCGATTGCCCTGACAAGTCCTCATTGTTTTGTTTTTCTCCGTGACTCTGTGTCTCTGTGGTGAACATTCCTTTCAAGCCGTGGTCATGCTATAGAATCTCAACGGAATCGAAATTATGCCCGCCCGAATCCTGGATGGCGCCAAGATCGCGAACGACATTCGCAGTGAAGTGGCGGCGGAGGTGAAGACGCTCTCTGGCGCTGGAGTGCGTCCCGGCCTTGCCGTCGTCCTCGTCGGCCACAATCCGGCGTCGGAAATTTACGTGCGCGGCAAAGTCAAAGCCTGCGAAGAAGTGGGCATTTACAGTGAGCGGCACACGCCGCCGGAAACCGCGACCACCGACGAAATGCTGGCTTTGATCGATAAGCTGAACCGCCGCGAAGAAATCGACGGCATCCTGGTGCAGTTGCCGCTGCCTCCACAGGTGGACTCGAAGCGAGTATTGATGGCCGTCGATCCCGCCAAAGATGTTGACGGGTTCCATCCCGTCAACGTAGGATTCCTCTCGACCCAGCGCCCCGGTCTGGTTCCGTGCACGCCGGCGGGAGTGATCGAGATCCTGAAGCGCAGCAGCATTCCCATCGCCGGGCAGGAGGCGGTGGTGGTGGGACGCAGCGACATCGTCGGCAAACCCGCTGCCATGCTGCTGCTCAATGCCAACGCCACGGTCACCATTTGCCATTCGAAGACGCGCGATCTGCCGGGAGTCTGCCGCCGGGCCGACATTCTCATAGCCGCCATCGGCCGCGCCGGAATGATCACCCGCGACTTCGTGAAGCCCGGCGCCACCGTGATCGACGTGGGCATGAATAAAGTAACCGATACGGCTGAATTCCGGCGGCTGTTCGCGGGTAATGCCAAGCGCGAGGAAACGTTCCGCGCGAGAGGATCGGTACTGGCCGGCGATGTGCATCCCGAAGTGGCGGAAGTAGCGGGAGCGCTGACTCCCGTCCCCGGCGGCGTCGGCCCGCTGACCATCGCCATGCTGATGTATAACACCGTGAAAGCCGCAAAAATGCGCCGCGGCAGCCGCGTGCCGGAACTAACGAGCAAATGAAAAACTCTTCACCACGGAGACACCCTTCGGCTGCGCTCAGGGCAGGCTCCGTCACGGAGAAATCTTCCTTAAGTTTTTCTCTGTGCCTCTGTGGCTCTGTGGTGAAGCGGTTTTCTTGGAAAGCGGCGAGGCGGCTGCGCTTATGCTGAAAGTCGGTCTCACCGGCGGTATCGCATCGGGCAAAACGGCCGTCGGCGAGATGTTTGTCGCGCTGGGCGCGCATCTGGTCCAGGCAGACCGGATTGCGCACGAGCTGATGCGTCCCGGGCAGCCCGTCTACAACGAAGTGGTGCGCCATTTCGGCGGCGGCATTCTCAACCCTGACCTTAGCGTGAACCGCGCCAAACTCGCGGAAGCGGCGTTTGGTTCCGGCACGCCGTCCGCACCGGCGGATCCGGCGGCTGCGTCCTCCTCGGCCCCAGTTCTAATCCCGTCGCGGGTTGCAGACTTGAATCGGATCGTGCATCCCGCGGTGCTGCGCAGCCAGGAGGAGTGGATGGAACAGATGGGGAGCCAGGACCCGAACGCCGTCGCCATCGTGGAAGCCGCGCTCATCATCGAGGCCGGCGCGGCCAAGCGTTTCGATCGCCTGATCGTGGTCACCTGCGGCGACGAGCAACGCGTCGCCCGCTTCGCCGCACGCCAGAAGTTGCCGCTCGAAGCCGCGAGCAAAGAAGTCGCCCGCCGCATGGCCGCGCAACTGCCCGAAGCGGAAAAAGCAAAGGCCGCCGACTACGTAATCGACAACTCGGGTTCGCTGGACAAGACGCGCGAGGAGGTGCGGGAGGTATGGGAGAAGCTGCGCGCGGAGGCGGGGCGTTGAGTTCTCCCACCTTTCTTCCGATTTTCATTTAGGCTCGCCGAGAACGGCGAGGACGCGGAGGGGCGAGGACGATTCACGTCTTCTCAGCCCCGCCGCGGGCCGCCGGCATTGCTACTTTTCCCTACTTCACCGTGAGCCCAATGCTTGTGGACTGGGTGAAGGATGTACCGGTGGCTTTAACCGTGAAGCTGGAACTGCCGGTGGTTGGGCCTGATCCTTTGGCCAGGGTAAGGGTGGACGATCCGCTGCCGGGTGAGGCCACGGTTTGTGGACTGAAGCTGGCTGTTATGCCAGTGGGCAATCCAGACACGGAGAGCGCGACGGATGAGCTGAAGCCTCCCAACGCGGCGGTGGTGATATTCAAAGTAGCGTGGGCGGTTGAGCTGACCGTGACGCTGGTTGCGCTTGGGGTGAGCGAGAAGCCGGGAACGTTCACCGTCAGAGTTTGGTTTTGAGTGACTCCCCCGCCGGTTGCACTGACTGACACTGAATAAGCCTTCGGAGCCAGACTCGAAGCGGCGGAGAAGGTAACCGTGGTTGCGCCTGAGCCTGGAGCGGTGACGATGTGCGAGGGTGAGAACGCCACAGTCAAGCCGGTGGGTAATCCGCTGGCGGTGAGGGTAACGGCGGCATTGAAGGTCGAGTTCGCGGTGGTGGTGAAAGTTACCGCTTTAGAGGACCCTGCGGGAACGCTTATGGAGGTTGCCGAGGGCGCCAGAGTGAAGGTGGGAGAGGGAGCGATTGTGACGGAGAGGGACACTTGGTGCGTCGTAGAGCCGCTGGCCGCTGAGACGGTAGCCGAGTAAACGCCCACCTTGGCGCTGCTGGCTGCGGTGAGTTTCAGGACGCTGCTGCCCGATCCGGGAGAGGCTATTGTGGCGGGAGTAAAGGCGCCAGTGACTCCTGTGGGCAATCCGGTTATGGAGAAGGCGACGGCTGCTTTGAAGCCGCCGCTGACGGTGACGTTAAGGGTGACGCTGTTGTTCGATCCAGTGGTGACCGAAATAGAACTAGACGAGGGAGTTACTTGAAACGCGGGAACGATGACGCCATCGCTCCAGTGGTTGACTAGGACCGAGGCGTTGACGGAGCCGAGGCCGGTGGCCTGATCGTATCCGACCATTGCGTTGAAGCCAGTTTGTCCGGGCACGCTGTTGTTGCCGATGGTGATGTCGTGAAAAACGGAGGCTCCACCCGTACCCTGTTTTGTAGCCAGGGGATAGAACACGGTGCTGGCATTGCCTTGCCGGGCCCCGTTGTGCTGCACCACGAGCGCCATGATTCCGGCAAACGACGGGGAAGCGGCAGAGGTGCCGCCGACCACGTAGAGTCCACCATTTTGGTAGATGAGATAGCCGTCATGACCGGCGGCGGTGAGGGCAACGTCGGGAACGTCACGCTTGCCGTCGGCGGGAACGCCCGTGCCGGCTTGCCAGGAGGGCTTGGCATAGATGGTGCTGGCGCCGCCACCGCTCGCCCACAGTCCACCGGAGCCGCTTTCGTTCCACACGACTTCTGGAATGTAACTTAGGGCCGATGCCTGCGTGCCGGCAGTGTTCGACGACGACCAGTAGAGCGAAGGATGCGCGGTGTCGTTGAACTCCGTGCCGCCGACACAAACGCTGTAGGGGGTGGAGCAGAGGCCGTTGACGGCGCGTCCATGCGTGGCCGTCGAGGCGGAAGCGGAATCGCAGCCGGCGGCGCCGTTGTCTCCGGAGGAGACGAAGACGGTGATGCCCTGCGACGCGGCCTGCTCCCACAGGCTGCTGATGAAGCTGTTTCCGGAAGACCCGAGGGCGGCCTCGCACAGGCCGAAGCTCATGCTCATGGCCGGCGCAAGGTTGTGGTTGACGATGTATTGCGCGGAAAGATAAGTGCCGTCGCTGGAGTTCGTAGATTTCGAGACGACAAACTGAACCGTGGCGTTCCGGGCCACGGCGCCGGACCACTCGACGTCGAGGTCGGCTTCGGTCTCTTCGTCGGTACTCCAAATTCCGGGGTCGGTGCCGTTGACGATGATCTGGGGGTCGTTGGCGGGCAGGCCGAAGGAAGTGCGGAACTGGCGAACGTCGGCGATGTTGATGTTGGAGCGGGCCACGATGGCGACGGACTCGCCGCTGCCGCCGATGGATGCTTGATACAGCGGGTCAAGGTCGTAGATGGTGGCAAAATCCGCCGGTGAGAGGTAGTACGAGCTGCCGTAGGTGGTGGCTGGCGTTGGTATAGCGGCTGGGCGGTGCGTCGCAGCACTGCGAAAGTCGTGCAGCGAGACAACTCCCCCTACAACTCGGGCGAAAGCCGCAGGAATTTCAGGATCGCTGGCGTTGGCGTGGTGGACTTCGCCGCCGATCTTGTAGGTATGAATCTGGGTATGAAAGGCCGACTCGACCTGCGACGCCGTGCCGGTGAAAACGATGGAGCGGCGGGCGGCCGTGACTTCTTCCACTTCCATGCCGTGCGACTGCAACCAAGCGGCGATCTTGGCCACGTCACCTTCGGAGACGCCGAAGCGCTCGGCATACTGCTCTGGTGTGAGCCACTGATGGTAGTAAGGCGACTCAGGATTGTGCTGTGCCTCCACCAACTGGTTGAGGGCGTCTTGCTGGGCAGCGCCCGGCAGCAGGGTGAGGAGCATGTGCTCCATGGGATAGTCGGGAGCAACCGCTCCGGTGTCGTATTGCGCGATGGCCAGGGGATGGCGGTTGCCGCGCAGGGCCACGAGTTGATCGTCGTCAACGAAGCTGGTGATACGGTCCTGCGGTTGTGTAGACAGCGGGTCGGCGGGAGGCTGCGCGCGCGCCGGTGTCTCCTGAGAAATAAATGTTAAGAGAACTGTTAGGACTAAGAATGAAAATGAGCGACGGCGTGCGAGAGTTGCAAAGAACAGAGACATTCGACCTCCGAGGCAATTTGCGGCTCTAGCGTTTCATCGGCAGAAATGAGTGAACACTTGAGGGATCAGCCCTACGTTTGGGAGTAACAGGAGTAACACGTGGGCGGAACGGTCGAATGAGCGTCTCGCGCCGCTTTGGGGTGGAAGTGGAGCGATCGGAGGAGCTTTTCGCTGAAGACTCGTAGGTAGCCCGGACGCCAGTCGAACCGGGGATGGCAACCGGCTGTTCCCGCCCATGAACCTACAGCCGTGTAGACAAAATTTGGAACTCGCGACACAATCAGCAAAGATGCAATCGCGAACGCAACCCGGCAGCACCGCCGACGGTCTGACGCTGGCAACCGCAACGGTCGAGCCGGTAGCGGTCAACGTTGAGGGTTGTCGTAGGGTTGCCGGACTCTTGAGGTCCCACTCCATACCCGCAGGCCACGAGGACAGCTCGCTGCCTGGTTTTGCTCCAGGACAAGTGGGGAACTTCTACCTGTTGTTGGTTGCGGTTTGCCACCAAACCTCTCCACGCGGCAAACAACCCCTTGAAGGAATGGTCGGAGATCGGCTTCTCCGGGGCTGGGACTATCTTTCTGCAAAGTTGGAGGCGGCCGCACGCATCAATCCGGAAATACTCTTTCCCGAGTCGTGGGCGCGAGTCACCGCTGAAGACGTACAGGAACTCTTTCGGGACGAAACGCTCGGCGACAGGTTGAGCGACCCGCTGGGCCGCGCCTTGCTGGTGCGCGATCTCGGCCAGAAGATGCAAGGGCATTCGTGGAAATGGGCTGACGAGCTTTACCGGCTCGCCGAGGGCTCTATCGCAACCGGACCTCACAACCTACTTAACTTCCTGTCCGAATTCCGAGCCTACGAAGACCCAGTACGCAAGAAGAGCTTCTTCTACCTTGCGTTGATGCAAAATGCAGGTCTGTGGACCTACAGCGACCCGGAAAAGCTCGGCGCGCCGGTCGACTATCATGAGGTTCGAGGGCATTTACGGCTCGGCACCGTCCAGGTCATCGACCCGGGTCTGCGCCTGAAGCTGGTTGAGGGCAAGGACGTAACGGCTGCGCAGGATATAGGCATCCGTCGGGCGGTCTACGAAGCACTGATGTTGATCTCCGAGTTCAGCGGATTGCGCAATCCGAATCAGCTCCATTACGTGTTCTGGAACGTGTTCCGTTCGTGCTGCACACGGGAAGCTCCGCACTGTGGCTCTTGTCCGCCAACCTGCTCCCTGCCCGCGCGCTATGTGCCCTTGGCGCTGTTCCCGTCCGGGGCGAGACGGTGTCCTTTTTCGGAGGTTTGCCAAAGCGCGGGGCAAGAGCCGAAATTTCTGGAACACAGCCTAGACACAGATTACTATTGAGCAGCCACGCGCTGGAACCAGTCGCCGAGGTCCGGCCACATGAGCGATTCAACGCAAGTGCGAAGTACCACACCCGCGCCCAAATCCAAACCCGAGCTTCGCCACGAGTTTGTGGGCATGATGTTTGCTGTGGCCATTGGTGAAGTCGGGTTGCAGACCGCTTCCCTTGTGCGGGCTGGGCACCTGGTTCACTTCCTCCCGGCCTACTTCCACCTACTTCTGTCAACCATCTTAATCGCCACCAGCTGGGTTGGGTGGACACTGAGCCAAACACGTGGCGGGCAGAGGGACGTGGACAGCATTTTCCAGCGAGAGTTTCTAGAGCTCCTTTTCGACGTGGCGTTGGTAATCCTCTACTTCATTCTTGTGAAGCAGGTGGATTTCGTTGAAGAGGGAGGCAAGATTTGCCCGAACGTGTCAGCGAAGCCGGAGGCCTCTTGGATATTCTTCATTTTCTGCGTTTATGTCGTATGGGATATCGTGTCGAAGTGGCCGTGGAATAAGAAAGAGGAAGTAGTGCGCATGGTTCCGACTGTTCTCTGCGCAGTTGCTGCTTACTTCATCAGATATCTTGTTCAAGACACTAACCCGCCGCATGTCCTCACCGCAGATATTGCTCTGCTTGCCTTGGTATTGCTTTTCCGTGCGCTAAAGGAGCTTACTTCAGCCCTCTTCCCGTCACATGCAATGGAAGCTCCCGTACGGCGCAGAAAAAGAGATCGGGCTATCCGCTGGAGTGCTCTTCTCGCGCTCGTCGCCCTGCTGGGCGTGGTGTGGACGACCCGGCGCTGGCCGCTGCCCGAATATGTTGGTCAGGAGATCCAAAAGGTACTTCCGAGCGAAAGGAACTGTAGCCAACCCCCAGCAGAAGTCCGAGACCCGGCAACTCCTTAAGCTGCAGAGCTACTGGGTTCGGCCATTCTCAGCGGTGCCAAGACTCTTTCGGCTTAGTCGCCGAAGACTTCGGCGGTGAAAGCTTGGAGGGTTGCGCCTTTTTGCCAGGCGTCCTGAGGGAGTCCGGCTTTGCGGCAGGTTTGCTGGAGGAAGGCGGTGCGGTCCCAACTGTGCTCGACGGGGACTTGGGGCAGCAGCAGACCGCGGCGGCCGTGCTGGCTGATGAGGAGACCGTGGCGTCCAACTTCGACGGCTTCGGCGCGAATCGGTTGCGGAAGTGAGAGGATGCTTAATTCGATTTCGAGATGGGGAGCTTCGTTTTGGGTGACCGGCGGAAAGCGGTTGTCGTCGAAGGCGGCGGCACAAGCGGTTTCCGCCACGGCGCGGTAGACCGAAGAGGTGGGCAGAACATAGCCGACGCATCCGCGCAGCTCGCCACGCAGGTAGAGCGAGGTGAAAGCTCCGCGAAGTTCGGCTAGATGCGGAGTAGGAGGATCCAGAGGGATCGCGCGACCCTGCAGCGCGGAGGAAATGGAATCGTGCGCCAGGCGCAGCAGCAGGGTGCGCTCTTGCGGGGAAAACTCCTGGCCGACAACTTCCGAGGCGGCGACGGCGGACGACGAATTATGTGGAAGGGGCGACATCGGCATCGGCCGCTCGCGGCGCTGGTTGCGGCTTGCGGCGGCGGCTAAGAATAAACGCGCGGCGGCGGCGCTTGGAGACACGCCGGTCAATCTTCGACCAGAACGCGGCAAAGTAATCGACGGCGGAAATCAGCGAGACGCAGACCACGAACCAGATCGCGGCGTAGGCAATCCAGTGCACCGGAAAAACGAAGTTTCCGTAAACCGGCCACTCCTTCCAGCGATGATCGAGAATCACCGCGACCACGGAAACGATCTGCACCACCATTTTAAATTTTCCCAGTTCGCTGGCCTCGATGGTGAAACCTCCGGAGGCGGCGATGGAGCGCAGGCCGCTGACCAGAAACTCGCGGCCAATGATGATGATGGCGATCCAGGCGGGAACCAGGCTGGGATTGAACTGGACGAGGACGACAAAGGCGGCGGCGATGAGAAGCTTGTCGGCCATGGGATCGAGCAGGATGCCCATGGTGGTGATCTGGCCGCGCTTGCGGGCGAGGTATCCGTCGATGCCGTCGGTCATGGAAGCGGCGATGAATATTGCGGAGGCGAGCAATTCTTTGGCGCCGTGGTCGCTGCTGAAATAGTTGGTGGACAGGATCCAGATCAGCAGAGGAATGCTGGCGATGCGGATCAGCGTGATGGAATTGGGCAGGTTCACCGCAGTTCAGCAACATCCCCGGAAGCGCGGCCGAAGACAATTTGATTATGCTCCAGGGTGAGAGGGAACGCAATCGTCAGGCTACAGCAACCCCAAGTGGTCGGGATATTCGGCCTGTAAAGAACTCACCAGGAGTTCGAACTGGGGAAGGCGGCGCAGGTTTTTCAGCCGTGGATCCTTCTGAAAAAACGGCCAGCATGCGAAGCCGGTGTCAACGCTGCGTTCCAGCCACTGCAATGCAACTTCCGGCCGATTCAGCAGAGAAAAAGTACAGGCGATCTGATAATGCGTGTGGTGAGCATGACCGAACGATCTTGGGTTCGTACACGCATGGTTCACGCTCTGCAGCGCCCGATCGGATTCGCCCACGGAGGCATGCAGCACAGCCTGCAGGCCAGTAATCAGGGGATCTTCCTGCACGAGGCTTCCGGCCTCGTGCAGCGAGGCCCTGGCCTCTTCCAATCTGCCGGTTAAGATCGCGAGTTCCAGCGCAAAATGAATGGCGTACTTATTCTCCGGACTCTCCGCGCGCCATTTCTGCAACTCTTCCCGGGCTGATTCGTACTCTCCGCTCCACAGGTACACTTGGGAGATGCTGTGGCTGATGGTTTTTCTAGGATCGAAAGGCCTGCCTCTTTCATATATGGTGCGGGAGTGATCAAGCAGACCGATGTGCGCCAGGATCGTCCCCAGACGGCTGTAGGCATGAGGCAAGTTCTTTTGCAGGGCGAGAGCGCGCTTGAGTTCCGCAATCGCCTCGATGTGCTGGAAATTTTTTGAGGGCCCCCATAGCAGAAACGCTTTGGCCGCATGTCCTTCCGCCAGAGTGCCATCCAGTTCCAGGGCGCGCTGGCAGTGGAATTCGGCCTTCTCCAGCCAACTCCGCCGGGGATCGGTCTCGAAGTGGCGTTTGGTACATACCAACGAGAGAATCGCGTGTGCGAGCGCAAAGGCGGGATCGCGAGCGACTGAATTCATCAGAGGCTGGGTTGCTTCCTCCAGTAGCCTAGGGTCGCCGGACGAACTAAGCCGGTAGCCCTCAATGAACTCAGCGTACGCCATCGGATCGCGGCTGTAGCGAGTGCGGCCCGTCCGCCGCAGCTCCTGAATAGGACGCTTCAGCGCTCTGGCCGTATGAGCAGCAATGTCGTTAACGGGCTCGAACGGGCGGTTGACGTTGAGAACAAACTTCCTGCTAAAGCAGACGCCCTGAGAATGGGAGTCAAAGAGTTCCACTGACAAACGCCATTCATCTCTTGAAGCCTGAATAGCGCCGTGGATGATAAAGCGGACACCCAGCCGCAACGCGATTTCTGCCGGCGTCATGACTGCGGGCACGTTCAAAGTCGTAGAGATCGACAAGACATTGACACCCTCCAGATTGGCCAAGCGTGAAATCAGAGAGTCGGCGAAACCCAAGCAGATACCCTTTTCGTCATCGGTATTTCCGAGAAGATGAGGTGGAATTACAGCGAGCGACGGGTAGACACTCCGCAAGGCATCGTCTGCAACCGGCATATTATCGCTGGAGCTTGCAGTGGAATCGGAAGATGAATGGAGCGCACTGATAAGGCGGACGGGTCCGACGAAGCGGTAACCCTTGCCGACTACCGTTTCCAGAAAATGCGGTTTCGCAGCGTCGTCACGTAACGCTCTGCGAATTTTCCGTACGATGTTATTAATGTTGCGCTCGGTGTCGATGAAGAGATCGGACTGCCAGAGTTTGGCCACGATGTCCTGACGCGAAACCAGCTGCCCGCGCCGGCGGACCAGGAAGATCAGCAGTTCCATCGATTTCTTTTCGAGCTTTACTCTGCGGCCACTGCGGCGCAGCTCGTAGCGGCCCAGGTCGAGCTCAACATTGCCGACCTTCGAACCAGATTTTGAGCCCGGTTTGGTGGATAAAGCCATAAATACCAGCAGCCTACGAAGATACACGAAAAATACGTAAAAAATACTCCTGCCTTATTGCCACATTCTACAATTCGCGAGATAGTCTCTTCCGTGAGTAAAAGGGACCACATCAACGGAGGAATTAGGATGAAACGAAATCTGGGTTTGTTCTTGATCTTGGCGCTATTCGCAGGGATGGCATGGATGAAACACGCCGGCAGCTTTGGTGTTATGGCGGCGTCGGCTTCTGGCGAGAAGAATGCGTTTACACCGGACGCGATCCCCTTCGGTCCGGCGCCGTCATTCGTGCCGCCGGGAGCGCAACTGGCTGTGCTGGAGGGCAATCCTCTGGCGACGAGCGGGGACTACACCGTTCGTCTTAAGATGCCCGACGGATATCGCATCGCGCCCCATTGGCACCCCCAGCGCGAAAATGTAACCGTGCTCTCTGGGACGCTTAGAGTTGGGATGGGAGACCGCTTTGATGAGGCTAGCATGGGGAGCTTTCCAGCCGGCAGCTTTGCTTATCTCGATCCCAACATGCACCATTATGTAATGACCAGCGGCGAAGTGGTGGTCCAGATTCACGGCATGTCACCGGTGCAATTCAATTACATCAATCCCGACGATGACCCCAGCCGGAAGCGATAGGTCTGGCTATTTCGGAGCGGCCGGAGTCATTGCGCTGGACTTCGGCTGCTTGGCGATGATCTGGTCCTTGATCTTGTCGTAGGTCGCCTGCGAAATGATCTTTCTGTGCACCAGGTCGAGCTTGGTGCGGTAGGGGCGGCCGTCGATAATCTTCTGTGCGTGAGCATCGTCGATGCCGGGCACGGCCTTGAGTTGATCTTTGGTGGCTGTGTTGAGATCGAGCTTGGTGGCGGCTGCGGCTTGGGGAGTTGCATTCACCACCGCGTGAGCGGGAGTTGCCTGCAGCATGAAGAATGCCACGAGCAGCGCCAATATTCGCGGCAAGAAATTCCTCCGATGCACGGAGTCCTCCTTTCGCGCCACCGTCGGGCTGAATCCAGCGCCTAAAGGCGAATGGAAATTTGCGTCCTTCCGGCACGCATAAATGCGTGCCCTGATACGAACCTTATGTTACGCGTAAATTCCGCGCTGGCGAATCGTGTAGGCCACGCGATCGATGGCCAGCATGTAGGCCGCGATGCGATTGTTCACCTTGTGCGTCTCGGCATAACGGACGACGTCGCCGAAGGAGGAGATCATGATCTCTTCCAGTTGCTCGTTGACCACGGACTCTTTCCAGAAGTAGCCCTGGCGGTCCTGCACCCATTCGAAGTACGAAGTGGTGACACCACCGGCGTTGGCCAGAATGTCAGGGATGACGAAAACGCCCTTGTCGGACAAGACATCGTCGGCCGCGGAGGTGGTGGGGCCGTTGGCGCCTTCCGCCAGAATGCGGCACTTCACGCGATCGACGTTGCGTGAAGTGATGACATTTTCGGTGGCGGCAGGGATGAGGATTTCGCACTCGGTGGTGAGCAGGTCGGCGGTGTCGGCTGCTTCCGCGCCGGGGAAGCCGTGTACCGTGCCATTTTTCTGGCGGAATTCGACGAGAGCGTTCAGATCGATGCCGTTCTTGTTGTAGAGGCCGCCGCCAACTTCCGCGATGCCCACAACTTTGTATCCGACCTGATGCATGAGCTGGGCGGCGTTGGAGCCGACATTGCCGAAGCCCTGCACAATTACGCGGCTGCTCTCGCGCGCCAGGCCGAGCTTTTTGATGGCCTCGTCGCATACCACCATGACGCCACGGCCGGTAGCCTCGCGGCGGCCGCGGGAGCCGCCGATGTTGATGGGCTTGCCGGTCACGCATGCGGTCACGGTCTGCCGCATGTGCATGGAGTAGGTATCCATCATCCAGGCCATGATCTGTTCGTTGGTGTTGACATCGGGGGCGGGAACGTCTTTTTCGGGGCCGATGAATTCGATGAGTTCGGAGGTGTAGCGGCGGGTCATGCGCTCGATTTCGCCCATGGACATTTTGTGGGGATCGCAGATGACGCCGCCTTTGGCGCCGCCGAAAGGAATATTGACCACGGCGCACTTCCAGGTCATCCAACTGGCGAGGGCGCGGACTTCATCGAGCGTGACATCGGGAGCGTAGCGGATGCCGCCTTTGGCCGGCCCGCGTGCGATGGAGTGCTGGACACGAAAACCGGTGAAGACCTCGAGATGGCCGTCATCCATCTGGACCGGGATGTAGACCGTGAGTTCGCGGTTGGGATAGCGCAGAACCCGCCACAGGCCGTCGTCGAGATTGAGCTTCTGGGCAGCCAGGTCAAAGCGCGCGCGCTGCGACTCCCATGGATTGCTTTCTTTATCGACGTGCGGTGGGGCGGTCATCGTGGTCATAGATTTGGTCTCCGGAATGATTGCGGGTCGAGGTGTCAGCCGGCGCCGGAGCGATCTCCCGGCGCGAGAGGGCAAACGTTCAAAGTATATGAGCCGGACGGTCGGGAAGCAAGATCGGGATCATTGTAGTAAGGGATGGGCGAATGGGCTGGCTGTGATCTATCAAGACGTTGTACCCGCCGGAGACGCGCGGCTGATGGGTGGAGCGTAACCGAGACTACCATGCGGACGGTGGAAGTTGTAGTGCTTGAGCCAGGGCGAGAGCTGCTGATCGCGTTCCTCTGAGTTGACGTAGTGGCGGACATAGGCCCACTCGCGCAGGGCGGTTTGAATGAAGCGTTCGGCCTTGCCATTGGTGCGGGGCGTGTAGGGGCGGGTGAAGTGGTGGCGTAGGCCGAGTTCGGCGCAAGCGTGGCGGAACAAGTGGGAGCGGTAGCTGTGACCGTTGTCGGTGAGCAGGCGGCGAATGGGGACGCCGTGCTGGGCATAGAAAGCGACGGCGGCGCGCAGGAAAGCGACGGTGGTGTCGGCTTTCTGGTTGGGGAGCATGCGGGAAAAGGCTAGGCGGGAGTGGTCGTCAATGGCGACGTGTAAGGCTTGCCAGCCGGCGAACTGGGGACGGCCGCGGCGGCGTCCATCGCCGCGCAGGGAGACGCGCTGGTAGCGGGTCATGGCTTTGATGTCGAGGTGGAGCAGATCGCCGGGAGCGGGATGTTCATAACGCACGACGGGTGGGGCGGGATGGAGATGACGCCAGCGGTTGAGGTGAGCGCGCCGGAGGATGCGGCTGACGGTGGCGGGACTGAGGCGGGTGGCTTGGGCGATCTGGTAAGCGGGGCGAAGCTGGCGGCGCAAGGCGATGACCTGAGCGATTAACTGCGACGAGGTTCTGCGCGGGCTGTGCAGCGGACGGGAGGAACGATCCCGCAAGCCGGGCAAACCCAGGGTGCGGTAGCGGCCGAGCCACTTGGCGGCGGTTTTTCGGCTGACGTTGAACGCGGCTGCAGCCGCGTTCAACGTCACCCTCTCGACAATGATTTTCTTGGCTAAAGCCTCTCGACTACGAAAGGTAAGTCGGGCATTCTGGTGAAGGTCCATTCGATCGACTCCTGGGAAGCGGATTGGTCAGCACCATCAGCTTCTCCGGTTCGGAGCGAATGGACTATTCACTTCTTGGGAACAACGTGTTGAAAGATCACAGCTGGCCCGAAATTCAGCTTGCCTCGGTAATGCGATTGTGACAACATTTGTCCTCGTAAGAACGGAAGGCCGATGGCCAAGTCAGGTCAGAGTTCGGCAAAGGCCGTAATTATCGCCGTCTTCGCACTGCTGGGGGCGATCATTCTGGGGACGCTGCTTTTTCTGAGCGATCTCGGAGGTGCCCTGGGCGGGTCTCGAAGGTGACGCGGAATCCGCGCTGTGGGATCTAAAGCACGATCTCCATTGCCTCGGCCGCGCACGGGAGATTTCATTCTTCCTGGCAGGATTGTGCCGGAGGGTGACTTGAGCCGTCATGGTTGCCCTCATAGCAGAATTTGTCTACAAAGTCATCGCCGTAGCGGGTTCGGACCTGTTCCGGAACCTGGTCCTTGCCGAGTTTTTGGAAATCGAAGCTGATGGCTCCGTTCGCTTGAACGGTCGCCAGCAGATAGCCCCAAACATCGGTCTGCGCTTTGGTTTTCTTCAGGGCATCCGGTGGCAGATCGGGCAGCCTGTATCTTGTCGCGCCGGCCGTCCCCACGATCCAGCCCGGCAGAACCTCGCCGCCATGCTGGGGATTTTTCCAATAAGCCGTATCGAACAAATCCTCCATGTAGAAATGAGAATGGCTGGCGAGAACATACACGAACTTGCCTGAATCCTTTTTCCACGTGGCCAGGTCACTGTAAGCTTGCCGGCCGCTCTTGAGGCTTTTTTCGCTTGGGTTGGGCGGGTCGCCATTCATGCTGTGTCCGCAAGCCAGACCGTTGGGCAGCGCCCGGTGCATGCCAACAACTACGGTCAACACGTCTTTGTCGTTCTTGTCGCGCGCGAGAACGTTCTCGAACCAAGTTAGTTGTGCATCGTCGAAGCCGTCATTGCCGGCGTTGTCGAGATAGATGAAATCAATGTGGCGTTGTTTCCAGTGAAAGTACGCTTTCACGCCTCCATCTTTTGGATCGTCGCTCAAACGCTGAGCTCGCAGTTCCGGCGTGTCCAGCCAATAAGCAAACTCCGCAATAAAGTCCGCAGGAACTTTATTGCCGGCGACTTCATGGTTGCCAATGCCCAGATGAACCGGGAGCAATCCGAAGGGCGCAACCTGGTTGGCGATGAAATCCCCCCAAGCGATGCGCCAGTACTCGTCAACGGGAAGGCCGGGGCCATATCGTTTATTCATGTCTTCGTCGACGCCATACATGGCGCGGAAATCGCCGAGATGCCAATAGAACTCGGCGTGATGTTGCAGCGCGCTTTTGGCGATGGTTGGCATGACTACGTCGCCACAGTTACGCGAGTCGCCGGAGACAGCGAAATGCCAGGCGCCCGGGGGGGGTTGCTGGCCCCAGGCACGGATTCCGGCGAGCAATAATAAGATTATTAACAAAGTTGTCTGACGCATGATGGCCTGCTTTCGAATCTGGGCTCCGATGTGCCCGAATCCATGGTTGAAATACGAAGTTAGAGGTTCCGGGACCGGCGCAAGCTTCGGTGGTGGACGCGGAAACGTTCAGAGTATATGAGGGGGATGGTTGGGAAGCAAGGCGGCGGGTGAGGAAAAGCTAGGCGACCTCCGATTCAGCGCGTCGGCGACGCTCCTCCGTAACCGTCAGCGCATCCGAAAGCGTTTCGGAGGTCAGCAAGGCCAGAAGTCCATTGTATATATGCATTAGCCTCGTATATACTCAACTTATGCCGCTTAGTATCCGCAACTCGGAGGTCGAGCGCTTGGCCCGCGCTCTGTCTCGCTTGACGGGCGAAGGTCTGACTCAGACGATCTTGCAGGCTCTGCGCGAGCGCCACCAGCGCATTCGCGCTGCGCGTCAGCAGGAACAACTGATGGAGGACCTCAAGGCCATCGCCCACCGCGCCGCCGCTCTTCCCGAGCTTGATCGCCGCACGCCCGAGGATATCATCGGCTATGACGAGCACGGGCTGCCGAAATAACTATGGTTATCGACACTTCCGCTGTCGTGGCTATTCTGCGAGAAGAGTCCGAGGCCGAAGGCCTTTTGCGGCGCTTGACTGCCGCTGGCTCCCGGCGAATATCCGCCGCAAGCCTTCTGGAGAGCGCAATTGTGCTGGAAGGCAAGTTCGGAGCAAGAGGCGGCGAGCAGCTTGATCTGTTCATGGCACGCGCTCAGATTGAGGTCGAGCCCGTCACTGCCGAACAGACGCGGATCGCGCGCAAGGCCTGGCTTCGCTATGGTAAAGGCAGAGGTCACGCCGCAGGTTTGAATTTCGGCGACTGCTTCAGCTACGCTTTGGCGAAGAGTTTAGGTGAGGAATTGCTCTACAAAGGCGCAGACTTTGACCACACGGACGTTGCGCGAGCTTAGCTCTTACGACCGCCAAGCACAATCTCCATGCCCTCGGCGGCGGCGCGCACTTTGGGATAGTAATTACGGGCTTCGTGAACGACTTGGTCAACGATTGCGTCGGTGTGCTCGGGATCATGATGGAAGAGGACAAGCTCCTTGGCGCCGCTCTCCATGACGACGTTGACGGCTTCGCGCCAGTGGCTGTGTCCCCAGCCGCGGCGGCGGGCTTCGTATTCCTCGGGAAGGTATTGGGCGTCGTAGATGAGGACATCGGCGCCTTCGGCCAGCTTGCGGACGGCTTTGTCGAAAGCGGCATCGCCGGGCTCGTTGTCGGTGGCGTAGACGAGGATTCCATCTTTGGTTTCCAGGCGGAAGCCCATGCACCCCTGGGGATGGTTGAGCCATGCGGTCTGCAGTTGGACGCCGTCCTCAAGAGTGAAGCGTCCGCTCTCGATGTCATAGAAATCGCGGCGCGCCTTCATCTGACCGATATCCACGGGAAAGTATGGCGCAGCCATTTGATCGGCGAGAACTTGTTTGAGGCTGCGCGTGCGGGTGGAGCATTGGAACACGAAACGGCTCTCCGCGTTCGTATACAGAGGGCGGAAGAAGGGCATGCCCTGGATGTGGTCCCAATGAAAGTGGGAGACGAAAACGTGGGCGTTAAAAGGGCGGCCGCCGAATTCACTTTGGAGTTGCTGGCCGAGGACGCGGAATCCGGTGCCGCAATCGAAGACGTAGATGCGGTCGCCGAGGCGCACTTCAACGCAGGAGGTGTTGCCTCCGTAGCGCATGTTCTCGGGTTGGGGGGTAGGCGTGGAACCGCGTACGCCCCAGAACTTGATCCGCATAGGTTCGCGACCGGACGAAGGCCCGTATACTCGGTGATCCTTGTATCTTCTGACTAAGGAATGCGTCCGTCAATTGCCGGATTGGTTCGCAGCACATTTTTCAAGAAACCGGATGGATGGCCATCCGAGACTAAAGGGCAGAGGCGCGCGCTAGGTTGCGGGATGCCTACCCTTATAATGAACCGCGAGCCGGTACTCCTCATCATTATTCGGATGGTCTGTCTTTCTTATGATTAACCCCGAGTTCAAAGAATTCGCGCGTCTGGCGCGTTCGGCGACGCTGGTGCCGGTGGTGAAATCGGTGAGCGCCGATTTGCTTACGCCGGTGTCGGCCTTTCTGTCGATTGCAGAAAGCGAGCCGCACGCGTTTCTGCTGGAATCAGTCGAGCGCGGCGAACAGATCGGGCGCTACACCTTTCTGGGCGCGCGGCCTTACATGCGGGTGCGGGCGCAGGGCTCTGCCATCGAGGTTGAGCGCGGACGGAAGAGCGAGCGTCGCCAGGGCAACATGTTTCAGGTGGTGAAGGAACTGCTGGGCGAGCATCAGCCGGCCGCGATGCCGGGGCTGCCACCGTTCACCGCCGGGGCGGTCGGCTATTTTTCATACGATGTGGTACGGCAACTAGAAAAGATTGGCGAACACGCGAAGGACGATCTCTCCCTCCCGGATTGCGAACTGATGTTCTTCGACCGGCTTTTGGCCTTCGATCACTTGCGCCACCAGATTCATATCGTAGCTGCGGCCGATGTTTCGCGGCAGACTCCTCGGCACGCCTATGACCGTGCAGTTCGCGATATTGCCGCGCTCGAAAGAAAGCTGGCCGCGGGATTGCGCCCTGCGATGTGGCGCAAGTCCGCGAAGGCCAAGCCGGGGAAACTTAGGATCCACGCGGGAACCTCGCGTGCGCAATTTCTGCGCAGCGTGCAGCGCTGCAAGGAATACATTGCCGCCGGCGACATTTTTCAGGTGGTGCTTTCGCAGCGGCTCGACTTCATCCCTGGGGTTGAGCCGTTCGACCTTTACCGCGCCCTGCGCCAGGTGAATCCTTCGCCGTATCTTTATTTCCTGCGAATGGGGGAGATGCAGATTCTCGGCTCATCGCCGGAGATGCTGGTGCGAGTCACCGGACGGAAATTGGAATACCGGCCGATCGCGGGCACACATCCGCGCGGGCGCGACGAGGCTGAAGATCTTCGGCTTGAAGAGCAGATGCGGAACGACGAAAAAGAGCGCGCCGAGCACGTCATGCTAGTGGACCTCGGCCGCAATGACCTTGGGCGCGTGAGCGAATATGGCTCGGTCAAAGTGAAAGACTTGATGTACGTGGAGCGTTACTCCCACGTAATGCATCTGGTCTCGGCGCTGGAAGGGACGCTGCGTAAGGATCTCGGCGCGCTCGATGCGTTCGCTGCGTGCTTTCCCGCGGGCACGCTGAGCGGAGCGCCGAAGGTCCGTGCTATGCAGATCATCGAAGAACTGGAACCGGTGCGCCGCGGCATCTATGGAGGGTCGGTGCTGTATGCCGATTTTGCCGGGAACCTGGATTCGTGCATCGGCATTCGAACCATGCTCATGCAAGGCAAGCACGCTTATCTACAGGCGGGAGCGGGGATCGTGGCGGATTCCGAACCGGCGCGAGAGTTTGGGGAGTCGATGAACAAGGCGCAGGCGCTGTTGAGGGCGGTGGAGATGGCTAGGGGCAGTGGCCGGTGATCCGTACTGGGAATTGGATGATTGAGTTCTTGAAATGTGTTTTCAGTTAGGAGCGATGACATGTCGAAATTAGTCTGTCTGACCTTCGCTGCTGTTCTCCTGCTCCTCTTCGCGAGCCGGCAAAGCGATCAGTTCTTGAAATATAAGGTTGTTGAAGCCTACGAAGTTCGGACAGGAATTCTCATGATGCCAAGGTATTCAGCGAGCGGAGAAATCTGCGAGATCGGACTGGAAAGACGACATTACTCCCCCGAAAAAATCTATCTGGATTCCACCCTGTCGCGCGAGGAGATTAATCAAATTGCCGATGACGTTGCACCGACCAATGAGAGAGGTCCAAGATCAAAGATAATGGGAGAACGCGACCTGATTTCAGAGAGTGGTCACAGCCTTACAACAACGTCAGATTACGAGAATATCTCAATCCAAATCTATAGCGATGTCTTGGCAACTTCCAGGAAAGGTGAAGTTGTCGCGGATATTGCCGCAACGATCAAGTGGAAGAATCGAAAATGCCAATAGAGTGCCCCATCCTGTTTCACTGGCAACCGATCACTCCCCACTGACCACTGTCAGGAAATTCTCGACCAGCTTTTTCCCCGCATCCGTCAGCACGCTCTCGGGATGAAACTGCACCCCTTCGATGGCAAAATTTCTATGCCGCAGTCCCATAATGGTACGGGAGCCGTCTTTTTCTGTGGTCCAGGCGCTGACTTCGAGTTCTGCCGGCAGATCTTTCTCTTCTACGATTAGCGAGTGGTAACGCGTGGCTGTCATGGGCGTGGGCAGGCCGTGAAAAATGGTTTTGTTGTCATGCGTAACGGCGCTGGTTTTGCCGTGCATCAGGTGAGGAGCGCGCACCACGCGGCCGCCAAAGGCGGCGCCGATGGCTTGATGTCCCAGGCAGACGCCGAGAATAGGCACCTTGCCGGCGAAGTGGCGGATCAGATCGATGCTGATGCCGGCATCCTGCGGCGTGCAGGGGCCGGGCGAAATCACGATGCGCTCCGGCTGCATGGCTTCGACCGCGGCAACCGTGAGTTGGTCGTTGCGGCGAACCTCAACCTGGGCGCCGAGTTCTCCGAGATACTGAACCAGGTTATAGGTAAAAGAATCGTAGTTGTCGAGAACGAAGACCATCAGAGTCGTCCGGCTTTAAGCTTACACCCGCCGGCGCACTCGCCTGGACCAGATTGGGAACGCTCTCGAAGGCTGCTGGAGGAGAGCGTTCCATTGCGATTTTTCCGCCAGAATGTGCCACTCGCCTCCCCAAGGGTGGTATTGACGGAACATTTTTATAAACATATTCTCGAAATACAAGATAGTCGCCACTTTATTAGCTTGGAGTAACGCATGGCAGAAGCCCAGCAGGAAAAAAGGGCTGCACGACGCTTCGCGCTCCGGATCCCGGTATCCGTCGCCCGCGGCGAAAACTCAAACCATAGCGAATCCGCTCAGATCCGCGACGTAAGCGCGCGCGGTATTAGCTTATATCTGGATTCGCCCATGGAGCAGGGGTCGCCCATTGGCTTTACCCTCACCCTCCCGCCCGAAATCACGCTCACGGAAAGTATCCGCGTGCAATGCAAAGGGCGTGTCGTGCGAGTCGAGGGCTTCGGCACGGAGGGCAAGATGGCCGTGGCGGCAGTCATCGAAGAGTACGAATTTCTTCCCGAGAGCTGAAGTGGGAGCGCCGATTCCGTCTTCTTGGAATGATTTACGCGTTGCCTTCAGCGTTGTTGCTCCCGCCACTTCTCCGCTTTCGCAGCAGGTGATAAGGTTCCTTTCATAAGGGTTCGAGGGAATTCTTTGCGGCTAAAACGCATCCCATCGGTTGGCATTCTGCTGCTGGCGGCGCTGGCGGTTGCGCGCGCCCTGTCGCAAGATCGCGCGCCGGTTACGGCTCACCAGGAGCCAAGTCCTACCAAGCCGGAGACCTCAGTCGTTACCGGCGTGCGCGTGGTTCACGAGCGGGGTGTTCCGGCTCTCGAGATTCTCTCGACTCTCCCTTCGGTACCGTCGATTCAGTTCCTGAACTCGCCCCCGCGTCTGGTGATCGACCTCTTGCATGCCCGCATGGGTCTGCGGCAGAAACGGATCGACGTCCAGCAGGAAAACATTCTTGCCATCCGCGCGGAGCAATTCCAGAAAGATCCTCCCATCGTGAGGATCGTGCTCGACCTGCTGGCGCCATACGGCTATACGTGGGACGAAGCGGGCAACCGGCTGATGGTCCGGCTGAAGGCCCCCGAAGGCCTGAGCGCGGCGAGCAAGAAGTCGCCATTCCAGCCGCCAGCCGCGCTATCGCTGGCCCCAGATGCACCGGCGGTTGTGCCCGTCTCCGGCGGTGTGGGCGATGTCGTACTCGCCGGGAGCCGGACCGCAGCTGGGTCGTCGCTGACCGCGGGCGCCGACACCACTGTGCTGCGTTTGTCGAGAGGCGGCGAGGTCCGCGTCTGTCCGGGGACAACTATCTCCGTGACCCCTTCGAAAAATGCGAAAGACTTGATGCTGGGCATCAGCACGGGTGCGCTGGAGACGCACTACGCACTCGCGGCTTCCGCCGATACCGTGCTGACTCCGGACTTCCGCATCCTGTTCGCAGGACCGGGAGAGTTTGACTTTGCTATTAGCGCGGATTCGCACGGCAACACTTGTGTGCGGGGATTGACGGGCAACACCTCTTCGGCGATCGTCTCGGAGTTGATGGGGGAGCGCATCTATCAGGTGAAACCGGGCGAGCAAGCAGTATTTCACTCGGGACAGATCGATAAGGTCGATAGTAACGTCCCACTGGAGTGCGGCTGCCCGCCGCCCATTCCCGTGATGCGAGCTACAGCCGCGGCTCCGGCTGAGTTGCCCCCGACTGCCAGACTCTCAGACACCCCAGTGGCGGAGAACAAGGGAGGCCAGAAGCTTTCAAACGGTCCGGAAACCGGACCGCTGCCACCAATGCAGGCGAACGACGTTCAGGTCCAGGTCGAGGCGCCGCTCGTATTCCGGGCCAAAACATCCACTGCGCCGAGCGCGCCGGTGGACGAGGCTGCATCGCTGCCCGTCATAGAATCTTCTTTAGCCAGGCAGGCGCGTCTCGAAATACAGATCCAGCCACCGCTAGCGATTGCCCAGAGTACGGTTCAGACCAAGTCAGCCTCACGCCGATTTTTCCGGCGACTTAAAGGATTCTTCTCCGCGATTTTTCAATAACGGCTCTGGGAATGATCAGGCCGGCGTTAATGGATCTGCGCTAGCTGCGATTAATCACACGCCGCAGGGGCTCGACCTTCTTCTGCAAATCACCTGCGAGATCTGCACCGCGTTCGGCCACGTCGCGCACGCGCTCTTTCGCGTCGCGCACCCTGTCCCTGGCCTCTTCGGTCCAATCCTGCACCGTCTCTCTGGCATCCTCATAGCCGCGCTTCAGGTCGCGACGGAACTGCTTGCCGGTTTTCGGGGCCAGCACCAGCGCGGCCAAGGCTCCAGCGCCGAGCCCAATGAGAAAGAAAGTGACAGCGGTTCCTACGTTGTTATTGTCGGAAGATTCATAACGTCCAAGGCGCATAATTTGACCTCATTTCATTTATCACGCAGCGGAAACTACCGGGCGACTTTGCACCGTCGGAGTGACGCTGATAACGATTCTAGTCCCGTAGGCGTGGTGGTGCGAAATCGCGTGACGACGGTGCCCCCGCAGAAGGTTGATACCATAGGGGCAAGGAAGGTGGGCCGGCGCCCTCCTGCTATACTTTGAGCCGTCTGACGTAAGTCTAGACTTTCTCCGTAGCGCGATGTTGACAAAGATAAGGAAGCACCCGTTGTTCTGGAACGTCCTGGGCAGCCTAGTCGCGGCTGCCTTGATTGCGGCGGGGAGCTTCCTCCATTCAACCTCGAGGATTGCCTTGTGGGTCGGCCTGAGCGTTTTTGTAACTGCCCTTTTGATTACCTCGTATCTGGCGCGGAATAGGCGGCATCGAGTATTTATACTCGTTTCCGCATTTCACAAGAAACAGTTTTTTGCCGATGTCACCAAGCATGCGCTAGACCGGCTAGCTACTCGGCAGTTGGAAGGAGTATTGAAGCTACCGGCAACAGATTATAGTCTAGCGGATCAGGATCGACACTTCAGCGAGATCCTTAAGCGAAAAGGCGACTATGTTGGCGGCATAGTTGTACCCATCGAGCCAGCGGCCACAGGTGCACAAATCCAGCGATTCATTTTGGAATTTGGGAAGCCGATCGTTTTTCTTGACACCGCGCCTTTTAGCGCCGAAGCGGAGTACCCACTTACGACTTGCTTTGTGGGATTTGATAACCACGCCGGCGGCAGAAAAGCTGCTCAAGCCTTAGTCCATGTTCTTAGGGACAGATCACTGGCTTCGCCCCGAGTCCTGGTTATAGGAAGTAACGTCCAAACGGCGAGACAGGAAGAGTTCAGAAACCACCTTATGACGGCTTTTCCTCTCGCACGGGTTGTCGTCGATCAAAACGGCTACTTCCTACGGGACAAAGCCCGCACGCTCGCAACCCACTATTTCAGGGAGGCCCGCGACCATGGGAAGTGTTACGATGCGGTATTTTGTACGAATGACGAGATGGCCTTGGGCGTCATCGAAGCCTTACAAACGCTGCCGCCAAAGATTGCCAAGCAGATCTTCGTGGTAGGGTACGACGCAGTGCAGGAGGCAGTAAAAGCCATAGAGGGAGGCAACAGCCCACTTAAGAACAGCGTTGTTCAAGACACGCGAGAAATGGCAGAGCGGGCTGTAGACCTTCTAGCCATCATGCTGGAAGGTGGAACGACTACGGTGCCGAGGGTGACCTTGCTCGATCCTGGCCTTTGCAAGCCGCTCGACGAATCCTTGGTCGGAATGCCGCGTCCCCTTAGGCCGACGGGTCACCCCTAGCGAGGCGGCAGGGAAGGGCCAGCACCCCTCGCTGATTGCGACCCGCCCCTCGCCTTCCGTCTAGGATCTCAATGGTGAGCGTGCCACGAAACTAGACAGGAATCGCAATATGAACTCATAGTTCCTTCGCAAAAACGCCGTTCTCAGTTGAAAGGCCAACAGCGGGCCGAACAGCGATTGCCCCCGCATCGAGCGCGTACTGCAAAGTCGGTTCAGCAGGAATGGCGTCGGCCGCCATTCGTGCTAAAGTGACATGCGGCGAGTAGGTTTCCACCGGCGTAAGAGTCTCAAAATCTAGTTGTGCGAGATGTTCAAAGCATTCCCTCTGCTGTTCAAGCAATAGTCGACTCTTCTCGACAAGGATCTCGGCCCACATCATCCCTGCATGCTCGGCGTCGCCCTCTCGGAAATGGAACCTCGTCAACCGCAGGTCACCATTTCTTTTGCCGCCCCACGCCCAGAAGGCGTCTCGAGCAGCCCGATTATCTACTGCACGGAACTGACATAAAGTTACATGAGCAAGAGCGTTTGCTCCCAAAACATAACCGTTGGCGACGGCCCCAAAGTGTTTTTGAGAAAGATCGACAAAGAGATTCTGGATTCGGGTGTCGGTGGGAAGGAGCACGATATTGAATCTGGTCATCTGTCAACTCAAACCTTCCGCTCGAAGAATAGCGCACGAAATAACGAGTCACAAGGGACACATTGAAGAACCATTTCCACCGGGGGTAGGACGATTTCGTCTTGTCTCACCTCCATCAACGTGAGGTTTTTGACACAGCCTGACATTTGCAGGGATTCGGGTGGAGCCTGCGGCGCGCAAAGGTTTCCTTTCTCCCGTACGCCGTGTAGAATTATCTATTCGGTCCTCGTGTGCGGCGGAAAATGTGGCCTGCCCGCCCTTCGGCGTGCTTACGCGTGCTCGGGGCAGGCTCTTCCGTCAGCCCAGCAAACCGCACTTATTTGAAGGAGATGGTTCCAAGCAATGTCGATCCCTGCCACGCAACTGCGCCCCGGCATGATCATCAAGCACAACAATGATCTGCACTCCGTGTTCGCCGTCGAACACCGCACGCCCGGCAATCTGAGGGCCTTCATCCAGGCCAAGCTGCGCAATCTTCGTACCGGTGCCATGTTCGAGCACCGCTTCCGTTCGCCCGATCCCATCGAGAAGGTGAACGTGGACGAGGTCGACATGCAGTTCCTCTATGCCGACGGCGACAACTACTACTTCATGGATACGGCGAACTACGAACAGACCCACCTGACCAAAGAAGTTCTGGGCGATGCCGTGGATTACCTGATCGCCAACCTGGAAATCAAAGTGGAATTTTTCGACGGCAAGGCCGTGGGGATTGAACTGCCGCAGACGGTGGAGCTTACGGTGGTGGAGACTGAGCCGGGATTGAAGAGCGCGACTGCCTCCAGCGTTACCAAGGCCGCGAAGACGGAAACAGGGTTGGTGGTGCAGGTGCCCCCGTTCATCAATGAAGGCGAGAAGATCAAGGTGGATACGGCCGAGGGCGTGTATTTGTCGCGGGCGTAGATTTTAAGTCAAAATGCAAAAGTCAGAATGCAGAAGTAAAACCCAGTTCAGTCTTATTCTGCATTCTGACTTCTTACTTCTGCATTTCTTCGAACCATGACCGCCGCTGAAAAAGCAATTGAGGCTCGCCGTTTTGTGGTGCGAGGGCGCGTGCAGGGGGTGGGCTTCCGCTGGTTCGTGGAGCGGGAGGCGCATATTCTGGGCATTGCCGGGTGGGTGCGCAACAATCACGATGGCAGCGTGGAAGTGCTCGCCCAGGGAACTCGCGATCAACTCCTCGGATTGCGCTCACGCTTGCGGGAGGGTCCACGCGCCGCTCGCGTCGATGGAGTCGAGGAGTCCGAAGTCCGGCCGGCCGCCCGCATCAGTTCATTTCGCATTGAAGGAGCGTGGTAGAGTGTCCGCCGACTCAGGCCTGAATGCCGAGCAACTCAAAAGGCTCATCCGCGAAGTTCCGGATTTTCCCCGGAAGGGGATTCTCTTCTATGACATCACGACTTTGCTGAAAGACAAGGTGGGATTCGCCACGCTCGTCAACCGGCTTTCCGAGCACTATGTTGACAAGAAGATCGACCTGGTTCTCGGTATGGAGGCCCGAGGCTTCATTTTCGCTCCCGCACTCGCGTACCGTTTGAATGCCGGATTTGTTCCGGTGCGTAAGGCGGGGAAACTTCCCGCCGAAACCGTGAAATTCGATTACGCGCTGGAATACGGCACAAACTCGCTGGAGATGCATAAGGACGCCATCCAGAAAGGCCAGCGCGTTCTGATCGTGGACGATCTGCTGGCTACGGGCGGCACGGCCGAGGCAACGGCGAAGTTGGCGGCTCTCTTGGGCGCGGAGATCGTGGGCCTCGGCTTTGTGGTGGAATTGGATTTCCTGAACGGGCGCGAGAAACTCAAAGGCTACGACGTAATGTCTTTGCTGCATTACAAGAAATGATCGGGCGCGAGCAGCGTGGGAGTATTTCGCAGACTGCCCAGATGTGGCTTCGCTGAAACCTTGGAAGAACCGCGGCTACTTCAGGAAGTGTCGCGCCAGCAAGCCGATACAAAACCATCCGCCACCGCTGACCACCGCCATTAAGACCAAGCCGGAAACCACGTTCCAGTTGAAACGGCCTTGGGTACGGGTGGCTTCCAAATCGGAGTCGTAGACGAGCCAGGAGCGAAAGAGCTTTGCATCCTGCCATCTCGCCCGCGAACCACGCGATGGTGCAGCTGGCGGCAGGCGGGAGTTCGACCCAGGAGGGCTGAATATTGGGGAGAGCTGCGATCTGCGATTCATTATCCCCACCTCAGAATTGTCTTAGCAACTCGCTTGCCATTCCCCGAGGAGTCTCGTAAGTGCCTGAAAGATAAGATGCGTCGAATCCGGGGGAGGGTTGGGTACTTTGCGCGCTGGGTCAAGGCGCCCCAAAACAGGACATTTATGCGCGCGAGTTCCCACTTTGGGCCCGACCAATGTCATTTATGGAGATAGTCTCCGCCAGACCTTAGGTCTCTTCCAGTACCAACTTCGAGTCCGGGGTCGGGTTAGGCTTAGCCAGGGATTTCCCAGAAAACGGGTGCACTGGAGGGCAGGGAATGTAGTATTATGTGCGGCCTAACAGGGAGGGAGCACATGGAACGCTTGCCACGGTCGTCTTCGGTGTTGTCGGAGTCATTTCACAAGCGCCTTGACCTGTATACTCTGGCGGCCAGCATGGGCGGGGTGAGCTTGTTGGCTCTGGTCCAACCCGCGGAGGCTGAGATTGTCTACACTCCGACCAATCAGAACATTGGCGTCAATACTCCGTTCAACCTCGATTTGAACCACGACGGAATCACCGATTTTCAGCTCTGGAACAAGTATTCGTTCAGGGTTGCTCTGGAAGCGAAGCTCGGCATCAAGCCGATGCTTGCCGACAACCGAATTGCCGGCAACTCGGAGTACGCGGCTGCCCTGCCCGGTGGGGTATCGATTGGAGGGGACGCACGATTCCCGATAAAGGGCGACGGGATCATGGTGTGGTGGTTCTATAGTTTCTCCAGTACAGTTTGTTGCGGGTCTTATGGGCCGTGGCGGAATGTGAAGAATCGGTATCTCGGGTTGAAGTTCCTGGTCAACGGCGAAACGCACTACGGCTGGGCACGATTAAACGTCGCCTTCAATGCGCCGCACATTACCGCTACGCTGACGGGTTACGCTTACGAGACCGAAGCCAACAAAGCGATCGATGCAGGGCAGACGGAGGAAACCGCTAGTTCTGAGCTGCGTTCTCCACGGAACGGGAAGGCTCAACAGGTGGGCGCCCTCGGAATACTGGCGCTGGGATCGGCGGCACAATCGATCTGGCGGCGCGAGGAAGACTCTCCGTTATAGCGAGCGCATCGGAACCAGGAAAGAAACTGAGAATCAAATCTCTTCGAGAGAGAGCGTCGAGTCCTTGGGCAGATAACTTTTGCGCCGAAACCAGTCTTCCATTGCGTCGCGAAGTTTATCCAAGGGAACGCTGGTTCCAATTTCCATCAGCCCATCGGCGACTGGCAAAGTATCGTCAAACAGGCTGGCATTCGTAAAGTTGCGCATCGCGAAATTGTCCAGCCACTTCAGCGGGCAGGGCCGCTTCCGCTGGTTTTCGTCTTTGTATTCGACGCGAATCTTGCGGGCAAACATGACTTGATTTAACCACAGAAGGCGCGGTGCATTCTTTCCTCATTTGTTCTTGAACACAGAAGGGATTAGCTTCCGGGAGGCTGCCGCCGAGACTCCGTCTTTAAGCTGTGGCCAAATAAACATAACGCAGAATAAATAGGACCGTGAGTATCCAAACCAGAGCATTTACTTCGCGAATCTTGCCAGCCGCAACTTTCACCACGGTATAGGAGATTAAGCCGAGGCTGAGGCCGGTCGCGATACTGAATGTTAGTGGCGTGGCCAGCATGGTGATAAATGCCGGGACGGCCTCACTGAATTCCCGCCACGCGATTTGAGCGATGGATTGGGTCATCAGAACACCTACCAGAATCAGCGCGGGAGCAGTGGCATAAGCTGGAATTGCGGTGGCCAGCGGTGAACAGAACGTGGCCAGCAGGAAGAGTCCGGCGACGGCGACATTACTCAAGCCGGTACGGGCGCCGGCGGCAACTCCGGCTGCGCTTTCGATGTAACTGGTTACCGTGGAAGTTCCGGTCAGAGAGCCGAAGATGGTCCCAACCGCGTCTGCGACCAGAACGCGGCCGACGCGGGGAATTTTGCCGTTCTTGACGAAGCCGCCCTGCTCGCACACTCCCACAAGAGTGCCGACGTTATCGAAGAGATCCACAAACAGAAACGCGAACAGGATTTCGAGTAAGCCGAGATGGCTGGCGCCGCGAAAATCAAGCTGCAAAAAAGTGGAGGAAGGATGTGGCATCGCGAAGATCGCCGCTGGCCAGTTCGTGAGCCCGCGAAGAATTCCGAGCAGCGCGGTGCCAAAGATGCCGACCAGGATTGCGCCGTGGAGTTTTCGCGACATGAGGACCAACGTCAGGGCGAGGCCGAAGCAGGCGGTCTGCACTTCTTTGTCGGCGAAGCTGCCGAGACCGACAAACGTAGCTGGGTTCGCCACAACGAGCTTTGCGTTGCGCAGGCCCACAAAAGCGATAAACATGCCAATGCCCGCAGCAGTCGAGTGCTTCAGGCAATCGGGCATGCCGTTGACGATCTGCTCGCGAACCTTTGTCACCGTGAGGAGAAGGAAAAGAACGCCTGAACAAAAGACCACCGCGAGCGCCGTCCGCCAAGGGACATGCATGGCAAGACAAACGGAGTAGGTAAAGTAGGCGTTCAGGGACATTCCGGGAGCCAGTGCAATGGGATAGTTGGCGTAGAGCCCCATGACCAAAGTGGCTACCGCGGCGGAGACACATGTGGCAAAAACCACGCCCTCCGGCGGCATTCCCGCCTGGGCGAGAATCTGCGGATTCACCACGACGATGTAGGCCATGGTGACGAAAGTAGTGAGGCCGCCCAGCATCTCCTGTTTCACGGAGGTTTGGTTCTCGGCAAGTTTGAAGTAGCGATCGATCAATCGTTCCCCCTGTTGAGATTGGCGGGTGCTCGAACGAACTCAATACGTGATCTTGTTAGGCTGATTTTCCCAGGCACGAAACGCTGCCAGCGCCTCTTCGCGCATCATTTGAATCATCGGTATTTTGCGCTGCGAATGTGGTTGCGCGATTTCGCGGTAGATCAGGGAATCGTCGAAACCGATCCTGGACGCATCGGCATCGGCGTTGGCAAAATAAACGCGGGAGAGGCGCGCCCAGTAGATTGCGCCCAGGCACATGGGGCAAGGCTCGCAGGAGGTGTAGATCTCGCAGCCTTCGAGATCGAAGGCGCCCAGTTTCTTGCAGGCGTTGCGAATGGCGCAGACTTCGGCGTGCGCGGTGGGATCGTTCGTGGAAGTGACCTGATTCGCAGCTTCGGCAATAATGGCGCCGTCCTTCACCACCACCGCACCGAAAGGTCCGCCCTGTCCCGAGTGGACGTTATCGATTGAGAGCCGAATGGCGCGGGCCATGAAAGGATTGTCCATGTGTTCGCTCGATCTGCGTAATCGTTAGGGATATGCCGGCGACCCGCGAAGCCGCAAATTGGTTGACATGGACTCTCTCGCAGCCGCTTCGCTGAGAAGCGAGTATAAGCTGGAACTCGGAATTCCGTAAAATGTTGTTTAATCTCGATGGAGTGTGCACTGTAAAGGCGGTCGGAATGCGCTCTGCCTCAGGCGCACCAATTTTCAAGGAGCTGACATTTTGAGTTTGCAAGCCTTCCTCGCTCGACGAGTGGTCACTCCTGAAGAAATCCGCCCGGCGGCCATACTGGTGGAAGGAGAGCGGATCCAAGCCGTGGTCGGTCCCGGTGAAGTGCCTGCTGGTTATCAAGTCCATGATTTCGGCGAGGCAGCCATTCTTCCGGGGCTCGTCGATTCCCACGTGCACATCAACGAACCGGGACGGGCGGAGTGGGAGGGGTTCGAAACAGCAACGAGAGCAGCGGCGGCAGGCGGATACACAGTGCTGGTCGATATGCCCCTGAACTGCCTTCCCGCGACCACCACGGTGGCTGCGCTGGAGGCCAAGCGTGCTGCTGCAAGAGGCAGATGCCGCGTGGATTGGGCGGCATGGGGCGGTGTGGTTCACGACAATCAAAACGACATCGAGGCTCTCGCAGCCGCCGGGGTGCCGGGATTCAAATGTTTTCTGGTCAATCCTGGTATTGATGGCTTCACCATGGTGACGGAGCGGCAATTGCGAGCGGCCCTGCCTCATGTTGCCCGGACTGGCCTGCCGCTCCTGGTGCACGCTGAACTTCCCGGCCCAATCGACCGGGCAACCGAAGCTCTGGCCAGCGCCGATTGGAGCTGTTACACGACGTATCTTCAGTCGCGTCCCGACGAGGCGGAACTGGCTGCGATGCGGCTGATGCTGTCGCTGTGCCGGGAATACGGCTTTCGCTTGCACATCGTCCATCTCTCTACCAGCCAGGCGCTTCAGGAACTGCGCGCCGCGCGCTCGGAAGGGCTGGCCGTGAGCGTGGAGACGTGTCCACACTACCTGCATCTATCCGCCGAAACGATCGCAAACGGGGCGACCCTAAGCAAATGTGCCCCACCCATTCGCAGCCGCGAAAATTGCGAGAGATTGTGGCAAGGTCTTAAAGATGGAACGATCGATCTGGTGGTGACCGATCACTCTCCTTGTCCTCCGCCGATGAAGCGACTTGCCGAGGGCAATTTCCGAACCGCCTGGGGTGGTATCGCAAGCCTTTCAGTGGCGCTGCCGCTGATGTGGACTGAAGCCAGGAGACGAGGATTTACCTTGCTCGATCTGGCACGCTGGATGGCAGCGGCGCCGGCTCGGCTGGCCGGTTGCGAAGCGCGCAAGGGCCAAATTGCCGCGGGATACGATGCAGATTTTGTCGTGTTCGATTCCGCGCGCGAATTCATTGTGACCGAAGAGAGATTGCGCTACCGGCATCCGGTTTCTCCGTATCTGGGAGAGACGCTGCAAGGTGTGGTGAAGGCTACCTATCTGCGAGGGAATCCCGTCTTTGCCGAAGGCGAGTTTCCCGGCGCTCCTGGCGGGCGGGAATACGCCGGGAATACAAGGTTTCTATCCTGACCTATAACACTTCCGCTCCCTATCTATCCCAGTCTGGCTTACACTATCCCATCCGCGGGCCTGGCGTCCGCTGGGATACGGGATGTGACCACGGGGATATGAACAACGAGCACATCGTCGGCAAGTCGGTTCCACGCAAAGAGGGACGCGACAAGGTAACCGGGAGGTCGCAGTACGTCGACGACATGGTTCTGCCCAACATGCTCTTTGGAGCGACGGTTCGCAGCCAAATTCCCCGCGGCCGGATCAGCAAGATCACCTTCGGTCCCGGAATCAACTGGAATGAGTTTGTGATTGTTTCTTCGAAGGATATCCCCGGGAAAAATTGCATCTCGTTGATCGGAGACGATCAGCCATGCCTGGCGAACGCGTTCGTAAACCATCCCGAGGAACCGATTCTGTTGTTGGCTCATCCGGACCGGCATCTTCTCCCGAAAGCGGTTGAGGCCGTATCGATCGAATACGACCCCTTGCCTGCGATCTTTACGATTGATGAAAGCGAGCGCCTCTCCGAGATTGTGTGGGGCGAGGACAACGTGTTCAAAACCTACTTGATAGAGAAAGGCGAGGTTGATGGCGTTTGGGAGAAGGCCGACTACATTGTTGAAGGTGAGTACACGACCGGCGCGCAGGAGCAGCTTTACATCGAGAACAACGGGATGATCGCGGCCTTTGACGCCGCGCAGGGAATCACGGTGTGGGGCTCGCTGCAGTGCCCTTACTACATTCACAAAGCGTTGATGGCGCTTTGCAGCTTGCCGGCGGAAAAAGTTCGCGTGGTGCAGATGGAGACGGGAGGCGCTTTCGGCGGCAAGGAGGAATATCCGTCGATGATCGCCGCACATGCCACTCTGCTGGCGATTAAATCCGGAAGGCCGGTGAAAATTATTTATGACCGCATGGAAGACATGGCGGCGACTACCAAGCGTCATCCGTCGCGCACGCGTCACCGGACGGCGGTCAGCAGGGACGGCAAGATTCTGGGCGGAGAAATCGACTTCACCATTGACGGTGGCGCGTATGCAACGTTGTCCTCCGTGGTCCTCTCCCGCGGGGTAATTCACGCCGGCGGGCCGTATTACTGGCCGAATGTTCGCATCCGCGCGAAGGCGGTGGCGACCAATGCGCCGCCCCACGGAGCTTTTCGTGGCTTCGGAGCGCCGCAAAGCCTGTTTGCGATGGAGCGGCACATGGATCGCATCGCGCAAACCGTTGGTCTTTCTCCGGTTGAGATTCGCCGGCGGAATTTTCTGCAGCCCGGACAGGCCACTACTACAGAGCAGGTTGTGCGTGAGCCGATCAATCTTGAGAAGTTGCTTGACCGCGCGCTGGAAGTTTCGGATTATCACTCCAAGAAACAGAGTTCCGCGAGCCACAATCAGGTCGGCAACACCAGGAAAGGCATGGGAATTGCCGCGTTTCTGCACGGTGCGGGATTCACGGGCTCGGGCGAGCGTTATCTCAGTTCAGTGGTCGGTGTGGAAGGTTGTGCCGACGGCAGTGTGCGCGTACTGGTTTCGAGCACGGAATTTGGCCAGGGAACGAAAACTGTTCTCAGCCAGATTGCCGCCGAGGCGCTTGGTCTGCCCTACGAGAGCGTCAGTGTGGCCCAACCGGATACTCTGGAAGTGCCGAACAGCGGCCCAACAGTTGCATCGCGCACGGTGATGGTAGTGGGGAAATTGGTGCAGTCCGCGGCTTTGGGAATTAAACAGACGCTGATTTCAGCAAACCTGCTGCGCGAATCCTATACGGCGGATGAGTTTCGAACGTCCTGCCAGCGCTACGTCGGGGACCATGGCCAATTCCGTTCCTGGTCGCGTTATGAAGCGCCCAGCGACATTTTTTGGGACGATCAACAGTACCGCGGAGAAGCCTACGCTGCGTTCGCCTGGGCGGTTTACATCGCGGAAGTGACGGTCGACCTGACGACGTACAGCGTTTCGGTGGACGACTTCGTCGCGCTCCAGGAAGTTGGCAGAGTTCTGCACCCGCTGTTGGCGAGGGGGCAAATCATCGGCGGCGTTGCCCAAGGCATCGGACTCACCCTCTACGAAAAGGTAGTTTGGCAGAACGGGCGCATGCAGAACGGCCAGATGACGAATTACATTATGCCGACTTCGACAGACCTGCCGCCCATTCGCGTGTTCTTCGAAGAACTGGGAAATGTCTACGGAGCGTATGGTGCGAAGGGCATCGGCGAACTTCCCATGGACGGTCCGGCTCCGGCAATCGTCAATGCGGTGGAAGACGCGCTCGGGATTCATTTCGATTCCATTCCTCTGCTTCCGGAAGACATTCTGGATCGGCTTGACAAAGAGGAACTCGCCGCTGCGTCGCGGGAGAGCGGCGGTTCCGCAGGAGAGGCTCGATGAGCGATTCCCGCGAGAGCCGCGAAATTTCATTCACGATCAATGGCGAGCGGAAAACGGCGCGTGCTTACCCGATGGACCGGTTGCTGGACGTGCTGCGGCGGCAACTCCATTTGACCGGCGCAAAAGAAGGTTGCGGAGAAGGCGAGTGCGGTTCGTGTTCGGTGTTGATGGACGGGATGCTCGTGAATAGCTGCCTCGTACCTGTTCTTCAGGCTGAAGGCTCCAACATTGTTACGATCGAGGGACTCGCAAGGGGAGAGACGCTGCACGTCCTGCAGGAAGCCTTTCTGGAGTGCGGCGGCGCGCAGTGCGGCATCTGCACGCCAGGAATGATTCTCGCATCCGCTCACTTGTTAAGTGAAAAGCCCGAACCTACGACCGAAGAAATTCGGGAGGGCCTCTCCGGGAATCTCTGCCGCTGCACCGGCTACAGCCAGATTATTGAAGCCGTGGTGGAAGCGGCGCGCTGCAGGACGACGCCATGAGATCGAATCCCGCCGATTTCGAAATGCGCGCGCCCGGCAGCTTGCAAGCGGTCGTCTCGCTACTGGCGCATGAACCGGGCGTGTGGCTCCCGATTGCCGGAGGCACCGATGTAATGGTGCAATACGCGGCCGGCAAGCTTGCAGCGCGCAAGCTGGTGAGCATTTGGAATCTTCCCGAGTTGCGGCGCATTGAAGTCGCGGCTGGCGAGATTCGGATCGGAGCGGGATGCACGTATAGCGATCTCCGCAAGCGCGACGTTGTCGAACACGAGTTTCCTATGTTGCACAGCGCTGCGCGGTGGACCGGCGGAATCGCGAATCAAAATCGAGGAACGATTGGCGGCAATATCGTCAACGCATCTCCGGCCGCGGACTCGCTGCCCGCGCTGCTGGTCTACGATGCGGACTTGATCCTGGTGTCGGTTCGCGGTGAGCAGCGGCTGCGCTATACAGGCTTTCACACGGGCTACAAGAAAACGCTGCTGGCACCCGATGAACTGCTTCAAGCGGTGTGCCTGCCGCGGCGATTCTCGGGATATTTCAGCTACGCCCGCAAAGTGGGAGCCCGTAATGCGCAGGCTATCTCCAAGGTGTGTATCGCGGCGCTGGGCCGCATTACAAATGGCGTGGTCGAAGATGTTCGCATCGCTCTGGGAAGCGTAGCGCCCGTTCCGCTCCGTCTGACGGACACTGAGCAAGCCGTAAGAGGAAAGGCTATTGATTCCGATCTCTTGCTTTTAGCGAGAAAGGCTGCTGTTGCCGAGATCCGGCCGATTGACGATATTCGATCGACCGCGAGGTATCGTGCTGCTGTGACGGCCAATCTTGTGGCTGAGTTCTTGAATCGGCTGAATTCGGCATCCCTCGAAAGCGGCGGAATGAAAGACGTTCTGGCGCGCTGGAATCGCCTTCCGATCGATGAAGCCACAAAAATGATCCTGCCCTGTTGCGGATCCAAGGCCTGGGCGCAAGGGATGGTGGCCCGAAGGCCGTTCGCGGATGAAGCTTCGCTGCTGGCCGCATCGAACGAAACGTGGGACAATCTGACGCGATCGGACTGGATGGAAGCTTTCCACAGTCATCCGCGAATCGGAGAGTCGCGACCAGCCAGCTTTTCGTCAACCCAGTCGCGGCCGGCAGGGTCTGTAGAATGGTCGGCGCAGGAACAACGGAATGTAGGAGACGCAGAGGCTGCGACGAAGACCGCATTGGCGGAGGCGAATCGAGAATACGAGCGGCGCTTCAATCGCATCTTCATCGTGTGTGCCACAGGGAAATCGGCGGTGGAGATTCTGGAGATTCTTCAGCGGCGGCTCAAGAATGACGCGGAAACTGAACTTCACGAGGCGGCCGAGCAGCAACGGCAGATTATGCAGATCCGGCTAGGAAAATGGCTTCAAGAATGAAACGCATTTCAACTCACATTCTGGATATGGTTCAAGGCAAGCCTGCCGGGGACGTGCCGGTGCGGCTGGAGAAACAGAACACATCCGGAGATTGGCAGGTGCTGACCTCGGCACGCACCGATCAGGATGGCCGCTGTGCTCAGCTTCTACCGGAGGGCGAGGATTTGTCCGCGGGAGTCTATCGTTTGATTTTTGAAGTCGGAAATTATTACGCGCTGCAAGAAGTTGACGCGCTGTATCCCGTGGTTGAAGTTACTTTCGAGGCGCGAGCGGGCGAATCGCATTTTCACATCCCGTTGCTGTTAAGCCCGAACGGATATACGACTTACCGGGGAAGCTGAGTGCAGGCGTTTCTCCGGCAATGGAGTCGATAAAGTGACCTCGGCAATCCGCGAATGGCTGAACCTGCTGGTGCGCTGGTTTCACGTTTTTGCAGCCATCATGTGGGTCGGCCAAACATACTATTTCACCTGGCTGGACGGCCAATTTGGCCGGCTCGCGAAAAATGCCGGCGCTGATGGTACGAACCCGTCAATATGGATGGTCCACAGCGGCGGGTTCTACACCGTCGACAGACAGAAATCCCTTAGAGTTGGACCCGAGCAAGTTCACTGGTTTCGCTGGGAAGCATTGATGACCTGGCTGAGCGGAATGGTGCTGCTGTTCCTTGTCTACTACTCCAGCTCCGGACTGATTGACCCCGATGTTGCCGCCATTTCCCAGGTCCGCGGCATTGCCATTGGACTGGCGGTGCTGGCCGGCGGATGGGTCGTGTACGATCTTGCGGTGCGATCCTCTCTCGGCAGGTCGCCGACTATGTTTGCTGTATTCTCTCTGCTGATGACGGCTGTGCTCGCTTGGGGTTTGATGCACGTGTTCAGCGGACGCGCGGCCTACATCCACGTGGGCGCGGTGTTCGGGACGATTATGACCGCCAACGTCTGGTTCCGCATTCTTCCCTCGCAGCGCAAAATGATAGCGGCGGCGGCCGGGGAGGCGTTCGACGCGGCACTCGGCGCTCAAGCCAAACTGCGTTCCAAACACAATACCTTCATGGCGGTCCCGGTTGTCTTTATCATGATCAGCAATCACTTTCCCGTGGCTACTTACGGGAACACATACGCTTGGGAGATCCTCGTCGCCCTCGTTCTGCTCGGCTGGGTGGCAGCGAAAATTATCCGTGAAGCTTGAGATTCCATGAAGCGTGCATTTGTCGCCAGTAACTAGAATCCAGTGCCCACAACTGTGACCACAAATCGCGCACGAGAAGTCATCGCTCGCTGCCTAAGGCTGGCTTCTTTCAGCGAAGACCGGGACGGCACGCGCCGCACTTTTCTGTCTCCGCCGATGCGCGATTGCCACCTGGAGATTGCCCGATGGATGGAGCCGCTCGGAGCTCACGTGCGAATCGATGCCGCAGGCAATCTCCGGGGACTTTATCCGGCCGCCCAGCCAAACGCCCCGCGTCTCCTGATCGGTTCGCACCTCGATACGGTTCCCAACGCCGGCGCTTATGATGGCGTCCTCGGCGTTGTGCTTGCTGTTGCGTTGCTGGAAGAGTTGCAAAGACGAAGGCTTCCATTCGGCATCGAGGTGGTTGGCTTTTCCGAGGAGGAAGGAGTACGCTTCGGCACTCCGTTCATAGGCAGCCGTGCGCTGGTGGGCAGGTTGGATCGGCAACTTTTGGATGTTCAGGATGGGCAAGGGATCGCGGTGCGAAAAGCAATCGAAAGGTTTGGGCTGAATCCCGAAGAAATTCCTCGTGCGCAACTTGAGAACGATACCCTGGGCTACCTTGAGTTTCATATCGAGCAGGGACCGGTTTTGGAGAGCCTGAATCAGCCACTGGCAGCGGTCGAAGCCATTTCCGGCCAGAGCCGGTTGGAGTTTACATTTTGTGGCCGCGCCAATCATGCGGGCACAACGCTCATGCATCTTCGACACGATGCTATCGCAGGCGCGGCGGAATGGATTGTCAAGGTGGAACGAACTGCTCAATCACTCGCTGGCTTGGTCGCGACTGTTGGAAAGATCGAAGCAAAGCCGGGAGCGGCGAATGTGATCTCCGCCGAGGCGCGGCTCACACTCGATGTTCGTCACAGTTCCGACGAGATTCGCATTTGCGCCGTCAAGGATCTCAATCGCCATGCTCATGAAATTGCCGCACGACGGGGATTATCGGTACAGGAGAGTACTCTGCTAAGCCAGCGCGCAGTCGCGATGGATCCGTTCCTCACGGGCGAGATAGAACAAGCCATTTTCAAGACAGGATGCAAGCCGCATCGGATGGTGAGCGGCGCGGGTCACGATGCCATGATCCTGGCGGAGAAAGTTCCCGCAGCAATGATTTTTCTGCGGACTCCGGGCGGGATTAGCCACGATCCCGCGGAATCGGTTGCGGGCGAGGACGTTGAGAAGGCGATCGAGTGCGGAATGCACTTTCTCGATCAGCTGGCAGCTTCCGCCGAATTTCAGAAAAGGACGAACCGTGCATAATCTTGGCCGCACCCGAAGTTCGCAACAGCCGAATCACTTGCTGCTGACTGCAGACACTTTTGTGCGCACAACGCTGCCAGGAATGAAGGCGTGCGCGGCAATTGTGCATGTTGGCCCCGCGTTGGGCGCCAAGTTCACGGAATATACCGCCGAGTTTGAAGCGGGAGGAGAGCTGGGCGGAACATCCGCGCAGCGGTTCATTTTTGTGATTGAGGGCGACATAGAGTTGGAAGTTAACGGCAAATCCAAACCACTGGGCGCGCGGGGTTACGCTTATCTTCCCGAGGGATTGCACCATCGAGTAACGGCTACAAAGGCGAGCCGTGTGGCCGTGATTGAGAAGCCCTATCAGGCTCTCGATTCAGCGGAGCCGCCAGGTTTGATTATTTCCGACGAAGACGCGGTCTCGTCACATCCGCTCGAAGACGACCCCAGCTTGCAGGTCAAATGCCTGCTTCCCGATGAAATGCGATTCGACTTCGCAGTGAACACCATGGTCTACCAGCCGGGGGCATCGTTGAGCATGGTGGAAATGCATGTGATGGAGCACGGGCTGATCATGCTCGAAGGCGGCGGAATTTACCGGCTCGGCGATTCGTGGTATCCGGTGACGGCGGGGGACTTCATCTGGATGGGGCCGTGGTGTCCGCAGTGGTTTGGAGCGATCGGCAAGGTGCCCGCGAAATATCTCATCTACAAAAACTGGAACCGTCACCCGCTGGCGGGCCTGGAGCGATGAATCTTACGGTCGACCAAGATCGGCTGCTTTCCGAAATCGACGTTCTAGCTTCGTTCTCCGACGCCGAAGCTCCCGCCGTAACGCGAATTGTTTTCACCCCGACGGATCTCAAAGCTCGCGCGTGGATGAAAGCGCGCTGCGAGGAAGCGGGGCTTACAGTGCGCCAGGATGCCGTGGGAAACATTTTTGCCCGCTGGAATGGCTCCGATCCGGCCGCGCCGGTTGTCGGTACCGGGTCACACATCGACGCCATTCCGAACGCGGGGAAATACGATGGCGTGGTGGGAGTGCTAGGAGGCTTGGAAGCGATCCGGGCGCTGCGGCGGAGCGGATTTTGTCCAACGCATCCGGTCGAGTTGCTTATTTTTGCTTCGGAAGAACCGACGCGGTTTGGAATCGGGTGTTTCGGAAGCAGGCTGCTGTCTGGCGCTCTTTCCGCGGATGTGGCAAAAAAACTAACGGACAAAGACGGTGCCACGCTCGACGAGGTCCGCGGTGTGGCTGGTTTCGGCGGCGAACTCGACCAAGTGAAGTTGCCGGACAGCTACTACAAAGCATTCGTCGAGTTGCACATCGAACAGGGACCGCTATTGGAGCGTCAGGCAATCCCGCTCGGCATTGTGACGAAAATTGCCGCACCGGCGAGTCTTCGCGTTCTGATCGAGGGTTCGGGCGGACACGCCGGCGGGGTTTTAATGCCCGACCGCCGCGATGCGTTGTGCGCGGCGGCGGAGTTGATCCTAGCGATTGAGAGCGCAGCGCGCACCAGCGGAGCGATTGACACCGTGGCAACCGTGGGTATCTGCGAAGTGTTCCCCGGAGCGGTGAATAGCATACCCAGCCGCGTCGGCTTGAGCGTAGATGTTCGAGACACAGACCTTCAGCGCCGCGACATCGTCATGCGGACGATTGAGACTACGTGCCATTCGGTTTCAGTCAAACGTCAGGTAGCGATTCACAGCGAGTTGCTGAACGCCGACGCGCCGACGGACTGCGCTCCCGCAATCATCGAAGCGCTCTCTCAATCTTGCCGCAAATACGAGTTGAACTTTCTTCCCATGGTCAGCCGCGCTTATCACGACTCATTGTTCATGGCGCGAATCGCTCCAGTCGCGATGTTATTCATTCCCTGCCACAACGGATACAGCCACCGTCCTGACGAGTATGCGTCCCCGGAGGATATTGTTCGAGGAACGCTTGTACTCGCCGAGACCATGGCTGCCTTGTCCAGGTGACGTTGTTAAAGACCAGTTTTGACTATGCGTGAGGATCATTCCGCTCCAAACGATTCGCGGATCTTTGCGTAGCCAGGCTTGATAGCGGAATAGATGAAATCGCAGCGCTCTTTGTAAGGCAAGAACGCGCTCTTCATCGCATTGATGGTGATCTTCTCAAAGTCTGCAAGGGTGAGGCCGAATGTCTCCGCGGCAGCTTTGAATTCCTTGGTCATCGTGGTGTTGCTCATCAACCGGTTATCCGTGTTCAGGGTGACACGAAATTTTTCCTTATAAAGAACTTTGAAGGGATGTTCCGCCAAACTCGGCGTAGCGCCCGTGTGAACGTTGCTCAGCAGGCAAATCTCCAGTGGGATGCGCTTGTCGAGAACGTACTGCGCCAGATCGCCCAGGTTGACCGCTTTGCCTTCCACAACGGCGATATCATCGATCAGCCGCGTGCCGTGCCCGATGCGGTGCGCACCGCAATATTGGATGGCTTGCCAGATCGATTCTTTCCCATAGCCTTCGCCGGCGTGAATCGTAATGTTGAAGTTCTCGCGCTGGATGTAATGAAAAGCATCCACATGCTTCTTCGGTGGATAACCGCCTTCTTCGCCCGCCAGATCGAAGCCGACCACGCCGCGCGCGCGAAAATCGACTGCAAGCTCCGCCATTTCGAGCGAGGTGTTCATGTTGCGCATCGCGCAAATGATCAAACCGGAGGAAATGCCGAAGTCTTTTCGTCCGCGTTCCAGTCCTTTCAACACTGCCGAGACAATCTGTTGATGAGTTAATCCCCTCCGGGTGTGAAAGATTGGTGCAAAGCGAGTTTCAAAATAAACAATTCCATCCCGTCTTAGATCTTCGGCTTGCTCATACGCGACGCGCTGCAGCGCCTCTTCGGTCTGCATTACCGCGATGGTATGCGCGAAGCCTTCCAAATATTTCGCGAGACTTCCCTGGTTCGCGCCGCGATAAAACCACTGGGCGAGCGCTTGAGGGTCGTCCGTCGGAAGTTCCGTGTATGTTGCGTCCTTGGCCAGGTCAATCACGGTTTGCGGCCGCAGCACGCCATCCAAGTGCTCATGCAAAAGAACTTTGGGCAGGCTCTGCAATAACTCTGTATCAAGCTTCACGGAATGCGGTCCCTCCCAGCAGCGGTAATTTACGAGAAGCAGCCAAGAAACTTTGCACGATAATACACCGCTTCTCTTTCTCCCTGCATTCGCGCGGGCGGCCGTGTTGTACAATCCGACGCCAGTCTGATTTGGCGGAAGGATCGACCCAGCATGGAGCGGACGGCAAACGAGCATTCTGAGAAGGCAGACTATGGGTTGCGTCGCGAGATTCTCTCTCCGATGGAAACCTTGGCGCAGTCGGTTTCCACCATGGCGCCCACCACCACCCCTGCGGCGACCATCCCGCTGGTGTGCGCGCTTGCTGGGAATGGCACGTGGCTGGCTTACGCTTTGGCGACCGCTGCGGTGCTGCTGGTGGCGCTGTGCATCGGCCGCTATGCCCGCCTCTCAGCGTCTCCCGGTTCGCTTTACACCTATGCCTCAATGACTCTGCCACCATGGCTGGGCGCTACTGTGGCATGGAGCCTTTTGCTCGCGTATGTGGCCACGGGATCCAGTGTCATCGGCGGCTTCTATCACTATGCGAACCTGCTGCTGCGTGATGCTACTGGCCATGTCTACTCTGCCGTACTTCTGGCCACGCTGGTGACCGCGGTCTCGATTTGGATTGCGTATCGCGACGTAAAGATCTCCGCGCGCCTTATGCTGTGGATCGAGGCCGCGTCCGTCTCGGTGATCGTGATTGTGGTAGCGCTTCTGCTGGCACGCCGGGGCTGGCACTGGGACGCGGAACAACTGCATCTCCGCGGCATGACCGGCAACGGACTCCGCCTGGGACTGGTGCTGGCGCTGTTCAGCTTTGTCGGTTTCGAGAGCGCGACCACGCTGGGATCGGAGGCGCGTAATCCGCTAAGAACGATTCCACGCGCGGTGATCCAAAGCGCGGTTCTTGCGGGGGTCTTCTTCACGGTCTGCGCCTACGCGGAAGTGCTGGGTTTTCACACTGCAGGCCAGGACTTGGGCACGAGCCAGGCTCCCATGTATGTGCTGGCCCGAGTCGGCGGGGTCCCGGTGCTCGGACTGCTGATCGATATCGGCGCACTCGTGAGCCTGTTTGCCGGAACTCTCGCGTGCATTACGGCGGCGGCACGGGTGTTGATGCTGATGGCTCACAACGGGCTGGCTCACGGCTCCTTGCGTAATGCCCATGCCCGGAATCAGACGCCCAGCCGGGCCGTCGTCATCACTGGTGTTGCCGCTCTGCTTCCCGTGGCCGTGCTGGCGGCCCGCGGCGCCAGCGGCCTGGATGTCTACGGCTGGCTGGGCTCGCTGGCAACCTATGGCTTTATCGTCGCCTATGCCTTGGTTTGCGCCGCATTGCCACGCTACTTGCGGGACCACGGCGTCTTTCGTCCCGGAGCACAGGTCGTTCCCTGGCTGGCCGGCGTTGCCATGCTGTTCGCGCTGGTGGGGAATTTCTATCCGGTTCCTGAAGGACCGTATGGCAAGCTGCCCTACGTCTATCTCGCCTATTTAACGGCAGGATTGCTTTGGTTCGTGTTTCGCGGGCGCGGTAAAAGCACGACGGCGACCGAGCGCTAGTGCCGCATTTCCGTGGCCGCTGCAACGCTCACCGGCGCCATAAGAATATCGAATCGGCGGCAAAGAAATTTTTGCTTACAGAAGGCTTTTGTTCCGTAGGACACTGGTGTAAAGTCATCCAGTTATTCTGCAGCGGGCCGGCAGAACAAACCATTTCTGCGGCGAACATCGTTTGAACAACTCGTTAGCGGTTCGGCGGCTCGCAGGCGGTCCCGCACAAGTGTACGTAACAGACTTTGCACGAGGTCATCGATGCCCAAGAGAATCGGACTGGCCGCTCTTCTGGTTGTGTCGTCCCTGTGGATGCCGTTTGCGTTTACACCGTGCGCAGAGGCGCAGCAGACGCTCGGTGGCATCACGGGCACGGTCACGGACAAGACCGGCGGAGTTCTGCCGGAAACCCTGGTGACGATCGTAGGCGATCAGACCAAATTCACTCGCACCCAGAAGACGACCGCGAATGGCAGCTACGACTTCGTGAACCTGCCTATCGGCACCTACACGCTTACCTTCACCCATGAGGGCTTTGAGACGCAGAAAGTGCCCTCAATCACGGTCCAGGCAGATCGCACGGTGACCATCAATGCCATACTGCCGGTCGGCCAGGTGGGAACCGTCGTCCAGGTGCAGGCGGACCCCTTGATGAACGCGGTGGACACGACTAACGGCTACATCCTGGAAAAGAACCAGATCGATGCCGTGCCCTTGCCCACGGGCAGCTTCACCGGCCTCGCCATTCTTTCTCCTGGGGTGAATGCTGAACTCGCCGGTGGCACGGGCGCGAACAGTGGCTTGGGAAACCAGCCGATCTGGGCCAATGGCCAGCGCGATACCAGCAACAGTTTTCTGCTTAATGGCGTCAACGCCAGCAATCTGTTCAACGGCAAGAGCACCAGCCAGGTGAACTCGGCGCGAATTGTGAACAACACGGGCGTGGGCGGTCCCGGCTCCAGCACCAGCGCAGAGCCAATTCAGAGCACCGCATCGGTATATCTGGCAGTCGGCCAGTCGCTGCCAACTCCGGCTCCGGAAACCATCCAGGAGTTGCGTGTGAACACCTCGATGTACGACGCGCAGCAAGGCTCAACCAGTGGCGCACATATTGACATGAGCACCGCCGCGGGCACCAACAGCGTGCATGGCAGCGCTTATCTGCACCGCGGCACGGATTGGCTCAACGCGGCGCCCTACTTCTATAACCAGGATCCCAATATTCCCTCCGACCAAAAGGTTCCGGAGTTGCATCGCTACACTCTGGGTGGAACGCTAGGCGGAGCGCTCATCAAAGACAGATTGTTCGGCTTCGTCAGCTACCAACATCTCCACGCTTCCGATCAGGAGATCGGCCTTTCGCGGCTGATGGTCCCGTTGGACTTCAACCCCGGTTTTTGCGGCACCTCCAGCCGCCAGGGCCCGGCGTTTACCAACTGCCTGCTCAATATCGCCAACACCGATTTCCTCGCGCCCAATGGGTATCCCAACATAACGGCCGCGGACATCAATCAGACCGCCCTTACCATGCTTCAATATCAACTGCCCAATGGGCAATACATGGTTCCGTGGAGCGACGGCATCACTCCCTCGCCGAACTTTCCCGAGAACGCGGTTGTCCCCGGCACCGCGTATTTCACCGCGGATCAGGCGGTCACCAACCTCGATTGGAACAAGAGCACCCGGGATACCGTGTCCCTGAAGTATTACTACCAGCACGATCCCAGCGTAGCTCCCTACGCATACTCCAACGTGGCTGGGTTTACTCAATACCTGGATGCGGGCAGCCAGGTGGCTTCGCTCACCAACACCCAGACGGTAAAGCCGAATCTCAGCGTGGTCGAAGTTCTGGGCATCCTTCGCGAGAAGGTCTACAGCACCATCCAACAGCCGTTCACTCCTCAACAACTGAACATTAACACTTTTGGCTCGTCCTATTTTCCAGGCATGGCGATCGTGAATATTCTGACCGCCTTCTCGCCCGTGCCCAATGACTTTTTGACCATCGGCCAGGGCTCGGCCTCGCAGGGAGCTTTCACCGGAGTCTTCCAGAACCGAATCATGCCGTCCGCTAACGCCATCTGGAACCACGGCAAGCACACGGTCACCTTCGGCGGCAGCTACGCCTATACTCAACTCAACGCGCGGGATGAGAGGACCAACCAAGGCATAATTTCCTCAGCGGATTTCAGCCAGTTTCTTCAGGGCCTGGTGACCACCAACGACGATTTCACCACCACCAAATTCCTTCAAGGCAATGCGAACCGCTATTACCGCGCCGGACAGACCGGCGCCTACCTTCAGGATAAATTCCAATTCCGCTCCAACCTCAGCCTGACGGCGGGGCTGCGTTTCGACTGGAATGGTGGCCTCACAGAAAAAGAGGGGCGCATCTATAACTTCGATCCCTCTCTGTATTCCTACAACGCCTCTACCGACACCTTGGTGTCGAACGGCATCATCATCGCCGACAATAACAGTCTGTTTCCAAGCAAGGGCGTGAGCAACACAACCCTTACTGGACGGCAATGGGGCCTGGCGCCTCGTGTGGGCGTGGCCTGGAGTCCGAAAAAATTCAACGACAAGGTAGTCGTGCGCGTCGGCACCGGCCTTTACTACGACCGCGGCGAACTCTTCACTTATTTGTCCCCGGGCTACGCCGCCGGTGTGATTAACGGTGGGCCATTCGGCGTCAACCAGACTCCGCCCTTCGTGAATGCGCAGAACTGCAACCCTTCGACGACCAGCTTGTACCTGGGTTATATCCCGACTTGCCCGGCGCCCGCGTACTCGCTCTCGCAGCCCTGGGGAGCGTCCCTCGGCGCTCCCCCTACTGGGAACCCGGCCGACGTCGACAATTACATTCCCTTCACCACGACACCGGGAACGGGCGTCGCTGCTGCCATCTCACAAGGTGCTCAGCTTTTTTCCTTTGCCACTTACAATCGCGCCAACAAACTTCCTTACACCATTAACGACACGCTCGACTTCCAGTGGCAGCCACGCAATGACCTGGCCATCGATATCGGCTACGTGGGCAATTTCGGCCGTCACGAGATCATTCCTCTTCCCTTTAACCAAGCGGGCATCGCCAGCCCGACGAGTCCCATTCGTCCCGGCACTATTTACGAGCAGGATTACACCTACGGCTACCAGGTTGCGCAATATCTGTATGGCCCACCTATCAACCTACCCGCCGGAACGGTCTGCCCAACGCAAGCGACCGGGTGCCCCATGCTGGCTACCTACGAAGGCGGAAACATTGATCTGCGCGTTCCATACCTTGGATATTCCGCTGAATCCGAGACCTATAAAGCGGCCGGAGTTTCCGCCTACAATGCCCTGCAGGCGCACCTCGAGAAGCGTTTGAGCCACGGCTTGCAGCTGGGCGTTTCTTACACTTATTCTCACTCGCTGGATGAACAGAGTGCGATGGGCCTGTTCTACAACGGCAACAACCCGAACAATGTCCGCTCCTCGTACGGGTCCTCTGATTTTGATCGCACTCACGTCTTCAACTTCAGCTACGTTTATCAGCTTCCGAGGTTCTTCGCGGAGTCTTCGTTTAGAGGCAAAGTGGCGGACGGCTGGGCGATTCAAGGTCTCACCGTGATTCAAAGCGGACAGCCCTACAGCATCATCGACTATTCGGGCGCGGTCGGCAGCATTTACTTCGGCGTCTCCGACGGCATCACCAACCCGGTGGTCCCGCTGGCTCCCGGCTGCACTCCCAAGAGCGCCCTCACTGGCCAAGTTGGCGCCGCTCCCGGTACAGCCGCACTCAAGGCCTCCTGCTTCACTCTGCCCTTGTTGAGCGCCGGAGGTCTTGGAGGTGCGATCCCGGCGGGCGACACCTTTGAGACCGACTTTACCTCGGGCCAGCGCAATATTTTCCGGCAATCCTGGCAACGCGAGGCTGATATCTCTTTCGTAAAGATGACCCAGCTCACCGAGCGGTTTTCGGTAAAGTACTCCTTCGACGTCTTCAACCTGACCAACACCGCCAGCTTCGACGTTCCGATTGACGACGTTACGCAGAACGCGGGCTATAACGACTACCCGGTGGTGGGTTCGGCAGTCTTGCCCACGGGCTGCGGTACTTCCAATTCCACGAATAATTTTTACAGTTGTGGAGTCGGTCTGGGCGCCGTAAATAAGACCATTGGTCACCCGCGGCAGATTCAGATGACACTGCAGCTGCAGTTCTAGCTTTAAGTTCGGGGTGATCAGAGGCCAGGGAAGTGGCGATCACTCCTCCCCGATGTCTTCGTTCCAAATCTCGGGGTGCAGGCGAATATATTCGCCCAGCATGGAAGCGCATTCCTCAGAGTCGAGGTCAACGATCTTCACACCGAGCGCGCGCAGCCACTCCACACCGCCCTGGAAGTTGCGGCTCTCACCGATGACCAGCGTGCCGAAGCCAAACTGCCGTACGAGCCCGCTGCAATACCAGCAGGGCGCAAGAGTGGTGGCCATGATCAGGTTGCGATAGCTGCGCTGGCGCCCCGCATTGCGGAAGGCATCGGTCTCGCCGTGCAACGAGGGATCGCCGTTCTGTACGCGACGGTTGTGGCCGGCGCCGACGAGTTTCCCGCTCATGTCAAAAATTGCGGCACCGATAGGAATGCCGCCCTCAGCCAGCCCTTTGCGGGCCTCGGCCAGCGCCACTTGCAGCATTGCGGAGTAATTGGAACTGGACATGGTTCTTGATTATATGAGGCAGGAGGAGATCTCGAACAACAAGCACGAGGCTGCGGTCCTAGTGCGCCGATGCTAACGCAAAGAAGTGATAGAACAAATCTAAGTTTGCGATGCTGGCCTCCGGCGGCGAGTCTGCAATTAGCCGCTAAGCCGTTTCTGCAATAGAGGTTGCTTGCTTTTTCAGGCGTGGCCGGGCTGTTGCCCGTATGAGGATCCGCAGCGGCCATGGGCTGTACCGCAGCAAAGTAATGTGGAAAACCATTGACGAGAAGCTTCGATTCGTCCTAGCATTAAGTTGGTTATGGCTTCGCTGAACCACCATCATCGTCATCATCACCATGCGACGAGCGTGTCGGCGGAGCACTTCGGATGACGACCTAGAGAGCACTAATAGGAAATCCAAGCCCGCTGACGCGAAACGCGCAGCGGGTTTTTCTTTTTTGCTGCGCAGCGCCCGAAGCCCGGGATGGATGCAAAGAGGAGGTTGCGATGGAGATGGACTTCGACAAAATGCAAGGCCTGGCGCCGGCGGTAATTCAGGACGCGGCCACCGGAGAGTTGCTGATGGTGGGCTTCATGAACCGTGAAGCGTTAGAAACGACTCTGCGGACGAGCTATGTCACGTTTTATAGCCGCACGCGACAGAAGCTGTGGACCAAGGGAGAAACTTCCGGTAATCGCCTGGAGGTCGTGGCGGCCTGGACAGACTGCGATCGCGACACGGTGTTGCTGCGCGTCCGCGTGCTGGGCGAAGGCAAGGTTTGCCATACGGGATCAAGATCGTGCTTCACCCAGGAACTGCCTCTGGGCGCGGCAGCTGCGTCGACTCTCGAAGAGGGGGAGCGGCCATGAAACTTCGTCTGGGCATTCCCAAGGGAAGTTTGCAGGAAGCGACGCTCAGCTTGTTCACCCGTGCGGGGCTGCGTGTCTACACCAACGCGCGTTCCTATTTCGCCGCCACCGACGATCCTGAGATTGAATGCCTGCTGATTCGTGCGCAGGAAATGGCGCGCTACGTGGAACACGGGGCGCTCGACGCCGGCCTGACCGGCCTCGACTGGGTGCTGGAGAGCGGACTCGAGGTGATCAGCGTGACCGACCTGATCTATGCGAAACAGAGCATGGGCAAAGTGCGATGGGTGCTGGCCGTGCCGGAGGATTCCGGCTTCCAGAAACCCGAAGACCTCGAAGGCCGGATCGTTGCCACCGAGCTGGTGAGTTTCACGCGGAAATATTTTGCCGACCGCAAAGTGCGCGTGCGGGTCGAGTTTTCCTGGGGAGCGACGGAAGTAAAGCCGCCGTTGCTGGCCGATGCCATTGTGGAAGTCACGGAGACCGGGAGTTCGCTGCGCGCGAATCATCTGAGAATTCTCGAAACGGTTCTGGAGTCAAACACGCAACTGGTGGCGAATAAGGCAGCCTGGGCCGATCCCGCCCGGAGGCAGAAGATCGAAAACCTGGCGGTGATGCTCAGTGGGGCAATTGCCGCGCTGGGACGGGTCGGACTGATGCTCAATGTGCGAAAGCCAGATTTAGCCGCGGTTCTTGGCCTGCTACCTGCGTTGAAGAATCCGACTGTCGCGCCGTTGGCTGATGGCGAATGGGTAGCGGTTAATACCGTCATCGAAGAGCACACCGCCTGGACACTGATTCCGAAACTCAAACAAGCGAATGCCCAGGGGATCGTCGAGTATCCACTGAACAAGGTGGTGATGTGATGCGCATTCGCATTCTTGACGGGAAGAAGAATGAGCGGTTCGTGAGTGCGCTGGAGCAGCGCGGGGTGAACGATCTGGCCGAGGTTGAGCCGGTGGTGCGGCGCATCGTGAACCATGTCCGGCGGAATGGCGATCGGGCCTTGCGCCGTTATGCGGCGCGGTGGGATGGGCTGGGCAAAAGCGAACCCGTGCGGGTGCCCGAGGCTGACTTGCATGAAGCCTGGCAGAAACTTTCTCCCGAACTGCAGGACGCGATCACCCAGGCTGCAGGCAATATTCGCCGCTACTGTGAGTGGCAGAAGCCGGAGGAGTGGCGGCGCGAGATTCAGCCAGGAGTTTGTGTGGGGCAGTTGGTGCGCCCCCTGGACTCGGTGGGGTGCTATGTTCCCGGAGGGCGCTATCCATTGCCCTCCACGTTGCTGATGACGGTGATTCCGGCGCAGGTTGCGGGCGTGCCTGGGATTCGCGTGGTGTCGCCGCGCCCGGCCCAGGCGACTTTGGCGGCTGCCGCATTTCTCGGTGTGAGCGAGTTTTACCGTGTTGGAGGTGCGCAGGCCGTCGCTGCGCTTGCCCACGGAACGGAGAGTATTCCGCGCGTGAACAAGATCGTCGGTCCCGGCAACCACTACGTGACCGCGGCCAAGAAGCTGGTGGCTTTCGATTGCGCCATTGAATTTCTCGCCGGCCCTACCGAAGCTGTGTTCATCAGCGAGGAGGGCGATCCAGTTTTCATCGCGTGCGATCTGGTGGCGCAGGCGGAGCACGATCCCGATGCGCTTTGCATTCTGATTACGAATTCGCGCGGACTGGCGAAGGCTGTGCAGAAGGAAGTGCAGCTGCGCACGCGAGCCAATCCAGTTGCCGCACAAATACTTTCCCGGCGAGGGGCTGTTCTCCTAGTTGATTCTCTCGAGCAGGCGGTCGAGGCCGCGAACCGCATCGCACCTGAACATCTCACGTTGCCGGCAGCGCTCGCTCCGGCGGTGCAAAACGCAGGCTCGATTTTTCTGAACGAGTTCACGCCCCAGTCCGCAGGAGACTACATTTCGGGTCCGAATCACGTGTTGCCCACGGGAGCGATGGCTCGCATGCGTGGCGGACTGAGCGTGCTGGATTTCGTCCGCATTATTTCTTGCCAGGAAGTTTCCCGCGAAGGCATTCGCCGCATCGCGCCACCGGCCATCCTACTGGCGGAAGCGGAGGGCTTGCGCGGACACGCTGAATCACTACGGGTGAGGTGCGCGAATGCTTGAGGCCCGTGCCGCGGTGAGGAATTTGCATGCGTATCGGCCGCCCCTAGCCGGCCGCGAAGGACTGCGGCTTGATTTCAACGAAAGCACGATCGGTTGCTCGCCGCGTGTGCTGGCACGGCTGCGTTCACTGGATGCCGAAGCGCTGGCCCGCTATCCCGAGCGCGAGCCAGTGGAAGCGGTGGTGGCCGATTTCCTCGGACTCGATGCGGCGCATGTTCTGCTCACCAACGGCGTGGATGAAGCGATACATCTGCTGTGCTCGACCTATCTCGAGCCCGGAGACGAAGCGATCATCGTCGTGCCCACCTTTGCGATGTATGCGATCTTCGCTCAGGCGGAGGGCGCGCGAGTGGTTCAGATTCTTGCCGGCGATAATTTTGCCTTTCCTCTGGAAGACCTGCTGGCGCGGCTCAGCGAACGAACGCGGCTGATTGCCGTGGCGAATCCCAACAATCCGACGGGAACGGCAGTGGCATTGGAGGTTCTGCTTCAGGTCGCTCGCGCAGCACCCCAGGCGGTCATCTTGGTGGACGAGGCCTATTTTGAATTTCACGGAGAGACGATCCTTAAGCATTCCGAACGGCCGGCGAATCTTTTCGTGGCTCGAACATTTTCGAAGGCTTACGGATTGGCTGGGCTGCGCATCGGCATTCTCGCGGGGGATGCGGAACAGATGGCGATGGTGCGCCGCATCGCTTCACCCTACAACGTGAATGCGGTTGCGCTGGCGGTGTTGCCAGAGGCGCTGCGAGATCAGGAGTACGTAGAACACTATGCCGCCGAAGTGCAGCACGGCCGCGGGGTGTTGGAGCGGGAACTCAGAAGTCTTGGTCTGCCTTACTGGCCGAGCCGCGCCAACTTTGTGCTCGTGCGCGTCGGGCCCACCCACGCGGAATTCATTCAAGCTTTGCGCTCGCGCCGAATCCTGGTGCGCGACCGGAACTCCGATCCAGGATGCGAAGGCTGCGTGCGCCTGACGGTGGGATCGTACGAACATACACGAGCTTTGATTGGCGCACTGCGCGATGTGGTCGAGAAACTCAGAGGGCGCCGCGAGGTGAAGGCGTGAGGAAAGCCAAGCTGCATCGCAAGACCGCGGAGACGGAGATCCGGATTGCACTCACAATTGAGGGCCGGGGGAAATACGAGGTCTCGACTGGAATTCGTTTTCTCGACCACATGCTGGAGCTTTTTGCGCGGCACGGTGGGTTCGATTTGAAACTCTCGGCAGCGGGCGATCTGGACGTGGATCAGCACCATACCGTGGAAGACGCCGGGATTGCTTTGGGTCAGGTCTTTGACCGGGCGCTGGGAGATCGCCGCGGCATTCTGCGCGCCGGTTACTTTGTAATGCCGATGGACGAAACTCTCGGCCTGGCGGCCGTCGATTTCGGTGGACGCGCCGCTGCGGTGGTCGATACCAAGGTCCGTGCGGCGCGAGTGGGAGATCTCCAAGTGGAACTGGTGTGCGATTTCTTCGAGGGCTTTGCGCGCGGCGCGCGCGCCAATGTTCACGCGCGCGTGCTCTACGGACGCTCCAGCCATCACAAGATTGAAGCGCTCTTCAAAGCCTTCGCACGGGCGCTGCGCGTGGCGTGCTCGCGCGACCGCCGCCTGGGCCGTATGCTCCCCAGCACCAAAGGACTTCTATGATCGCCATCGTGGATTACGGCGCGGGCAATTTGAATTCGGTAAAGAAGGCGCTCGACTATCTCGGCGCAGAAACCGTGGTGACGGAGCAGGCTGAGGCCGTGGCAGCAGCAGACAAAATCGTGTTGCCGGGAGTGGGACATTTTTCCTCTTTACGAGCTCTGGATCGCACCGGCTTGCGAGAAGCCTTGCTGCAAGCCGCTTCCAGCGGCAAGCCGTTTCTCGGGATCTGCCTGGGAATGCAGTGGCTTTTCGAAGGCAGTGAGGAGTGCGCTGAGATAGCAGGAGCCGGAATCTTTTCCGGCAAATGCCGGCAGTTTCCGTCTGCCGTGAAGTCGCCGCATGTGGGCTGGAATTCTCTGGCAGTTCAGGAAGGCTCGCGGCTGCTGCGAGGCGTCACGCCGGATTCCTTTGTCTACTACACGCACAGTTTTCATGCGCCTGTGGTCGCCGAAACGACGGCGGCGAGCGAGTACGGGCTACGGTTTACCGGAGCCGTTGAACGAGAAAACATTTTTGGAGTGCAGTTTCATCCGGAAAAATCAGGAGACGTAGGGCTCTCGATCCTGAAGAATTTCTGTGAGGTCTAATTTGTTGACCAAGCGCATCATCGCCTGCCTCGACATGGATGGCGGCCGCGTCGTGAAGGGCGTGCGGTTCAAGAATTTACGCGACGCCGGCGATCCAGCGGAGTGTGCCAGGGCGCACGCGCGCAATGGCGCGGACGAGATCGTGCTGCTCGATATTACGGCAACGAGCGGAAACCGGCGCACCCTGCTGGACGCGGTCCGCAGCACGGCGCGCTCGCTGTTTGTTCCGTTCACGGTGGGCGGAGGCATTCGGCAGCTCGACGATGCAGCGGCGGTTTTCGATGCGGGCGCGGACAAGATTGCCATTAACTCGGCCGCCGTGCGCAACCCTGCTTTGATCGGAAAGATCGCAGGGCGCTTTGGCTCGCAGGCGGTTGTCGTGGCAATCGATGCCAGAAAGGCCGACGGACACTTTGAAGTGTTCGTCGCCGGAGGGCGCGTGCCTGCGGGCCGGGACGCGATTCAATGGGCGCGGGAGGCAGCTGCTTGCGGAGCGGGCGAGATTCTGCTGACTTCGATGGACCGGGACGGAACTCAATCTGGATTTGACTGCGGCCTGGTGCGCGCCGTGGCAGAGGCGGTTTCTATTCCCGTGATTGCCTCGGGAGGAGCTGGTTCGGCGCGCGACTTCATCGAGGTGTTTCGCGACGGCCGGGCTGACGCGGCTCTGGCCGCGTCCATCTTTCATTTCGGCATCGAGAATATTGCACAGCTAAAACGCGAATTGCGTGATGCCACCATACCGGTGAGGTGGCCATGCTGATTCCGTCGATCGACCTGATGGGCGGCAAGATCGTGCAGTTGGTGCAGGGCGAGAGGAAAGCGCTGGAGTTCGACAACTTTGATTATTGGATCGAGCGCTTCTCCAAATATCCGCTGGTGCAGGTGATCGACCTGGACGCAGCTCGGGGCAGCGGGAATAACCGGGCGATTGTGTATCAGATTGTGCAACGGCTCAACTGCCAGGTTGGCGGCGGGATTCGCAGCCTCGAAACGGCGCGGGAGGTTTTGGAGTCCGGCGCGAGCAGAGTCATCCTCGGTTCTGCGTTGTTGCAGGACGGCAGCATTAATACACAGTTCGCCGCTACTCTGGCCAGTACACTCGGCACCGCAGCGCTGGTGTTTGCCCTCGATTCCCGAGGCGGACGGGTCGCGATCGACGGCTGGCGCAAAGAGACTGCCGTCACCGCGTTCGACATGATTCGGGAACTCGAACAATTCTGCCAGACATTTCTCTATACACACATCGATACGGAAGGTTTGATGGGCGGCATCCCGATGGAGACGGTGAGTGCAATCCGGCTGGCCACTTCGAGGCGGCTCGTGGTCGCCGGGGGCATCAGGACCCAGCAAGAAATCGACGCCCTCGACGCAATTGGAATGGACGCCGTTGTCGGAATGGCCCTGTATTCGGGCAATATCTCAGCGTGAAGCCAACCCGCCGCGCGGTGACTTCAATCTTGGCGAAGGTTCTGAAATTCGGATACTCCGCATCGAAATTCTGAGTTGTACTTGTCGGCAGCCAGGGCATATCACAGAATTGACGGAATAGGCTTGGAGTGGGGTGTGGGCTGCGCCCGCAGCCTTTGGCTTTAGTCCAGGAACAACCGATTCGGTTCTAGCAAATTCACCCCTTAGGGAGACGCCGCGATGTCCCGCGTAAGCCTTATGAATGGCATCCCGCCCGCGCAAGGTCTGTACGATCCTGCGCAGGAGCATGATGCCTGCGGGATCGGATTCGTGGCCAGTATCCGCGGCGAGAAGAGCCATGACATCATTCGCAACGGAATCCAGGTGCTGCTGAACCTGGCGCACCGCGGCGCTTGTGGATGTGATGCCGAGACCGGCGACGGCGCCGGCGTGCTGATTCAGATTCCGCACAAGTTCTACGCACAGGAATGCGCGAAATTGGGATTCGAGTTGCCCCTGCCCGGTTCTTACGGCGTCGGAATGACGTTCCTGCCGGTGGAAAAGCACGCGCGGCTGCAGTGCGAGGGGATTCTGGAGCGAATCGTCCGCGAGGAAGGTTTGTCGGTACTGGGTTGGAGAGACATGCCGGTTTACGCTTCGGCGACTGGCCGTGTGGCGAGAGCCTCGCAGCCTTACATTCAGCAGATTTTTATCGGATGCCGGCCGGGTCTGGACGAAAATGGGTTCGAGCGGAAGTTATACGTCGTCCGCAAGCGCGCGGAAAATGAAATGCGGACGTCCGAGATTGAGGACGCGGGGATGTTTTACATCCCTTCCCTTTCTTGCCGAACCGTCGTCTACAAAGGGTTGCTGCTGGCTTCTCAGCTCGCTAATTTTTATCGCGAGCTTTCCGATCCCGACGTGAGCAGCGCTCTCTGCCTGGTGCACCAGCGGTTTTCGACGAACACGTTTCCCAGTTGGCAGCGCGCGCATCCTTACCGTTACATCGCGCATAACGGAGAGATCAATACGCTCCGCGGCAACGTCAACTGGATGCACGCGCGCCAGTCGCTGCTGGCATCGCCGCTCTTTGGCGAAGATCTGAAGAAACTTTTCCCGATCATAGAGCCGGAGGGGAGCGATTCCGCTAACTTTGACAATGCCTTGGAGCTTCTGCTGCAGGCCGGGCGCAGCCTGCCTCACGCGATGGCCATGCTGATTCCCGAAGCCTGGGCGGGCAATCCGCACATGAAGCCGGAAAAGCGGGCCTTTTATGAATATCACGCTTGTCTGATGGAGCCATGGGATGGCCCGGCAGCGGTTGCGTTCACAGACGGCCGCGTTATCGGAGCGACACTCGATCGCAACGGTCTGCGTCCCGGAAGATACGTGGTGACTCACAACGATGTCGTGATCATGGCTTCGGAAGCCGGCGTGCTCGACGTGGCACCGGAACAAGTGAAAATGAAGGGCCGATTGCAGCCGGGGAAAATGTTTTTGGTGGACACGGTGGAAGGCCGCATCGTTTCGGATAAGGAGATCAAGCGCACTCTCGCCTCGCAGCAGCCGTATGCGCAATGGCTTAAGGACAACCAGATTGCGATGAGCCAGCTGCCCGAGCCTTCGCGGACACATCCTCCCGCTCCTGAGACTCTTCTGCGCCGGCAGCGCGCGTTCGGTTATACGGATGAAGATTTGAAGATGATTCTCGCGCCTATGGCCTCGGCTGGGGAAGAGCCGATTGGCTCGATGGGAACGGACACGCCTCTGGCTTGTCTCTCGGATCGCCCGCAGCCGTTGTTCAATTATTTCAAACAGTTGTTCGCGCAGGTGACCAACCCACCGATCGATCCCATTCGCGAAGAGATGGTGATGTCGCTGATCAGCTATATCGGCAGCGAGCGCAACATTCTCGAGGAAGCTCCGGAAAACTGCCACATGTTGAAGCTGGCGCATCCGCTGCTGACCAATCGCGAACTGGAGAAGCTGCGCCGGGTGTCGACTCGGGACCTGCTCGCCACCACGCTGCCCGCGCTGTTCCGGGCCAGCGAAGGCGAGGCTGGACTGAAGCGGGCGCTCGACGAGCTGTGCCAGAGAGCGTCGTTGTCCGTTAGGGCGGGATACAGTCTCCTGATTCTTTCCGATCGCGGCGTCGACGAGGACTACGCGCCCATCCCCAGCCTTCTAGCTCTCGCGGCGGTACACAACCTGCTGGTCAGGGAAGAGACGCGCACGCAGGTAGCTCTCATTACGGAATCCGGGGAACCGCGCGAGGTGATGCACTTCGCATTGCTTAGCGGGTATGGAGCGAGTGCCATCAATCCTTATTTGGCTCTGGAGACGGTGGAGAACCTTGCCTGGAGCGGGGAGTTGGCCGAGGGCATTACTCCTGAGGTTGCCGTCAAGAATTTCATGAAGTCGGTGAAGAAGGGCCTGTTGAAGACCTTCGCGAAGATGGGCATTTCGACTTTGCAGAGCTATCAGGGAGCACAGGTCTTCGAGGCGATCGGACTTAACAAAGAGCTGGTGGAGACCTATTTCGCGGGAACAACGTCGCGCCTGGAAGGCCTGGGCCTGGGGGTTCTGGCGCGCGAAGCGCAACTTCAGCACGAGCATTCCCTGCGCCCCGTCACGGAGTTCGAGACCGAGCTTGCGGTAGGAGGCAACTACCACCAGCGGACCAACGGCGAGTATCACCTGCTGAATCCGCTGACCATAGGCAAACTGCAGCAGGCCGTGCGGCAAAAAAGCTTTCAGACTTTCCAGGAATACACCGACCTGATCGACCAGCAAAGCAGTAATTTGTGCACGCTGCGCGGTTTGATGAAGTTGAAGGCAAGCGACAATCCCGTTCCCCTCGAAGAAGTCGAGCCCGCGAAAGAAATTGTGAAGCGCTTTAACACCGGCGCGATGTCATTCGGCTCCATCAGTAAAGAAGCGCATGAGACGCTCGCGGTCGCCATGAACCGCATTGGAGGCAAGTCGAACACGGGCGAGGGCGGGGAGGATGAAGAACGGTTCAAGCCGGATGCGAGCGGAGATCTGCGGCGCAGCGCGGTCAAGCAGGTGGCTTCGGCGCGCTTCGGCGTAACCGCGAATTATCTGGTGAACGCCGACGAATTGCAGATCAAGATGGCGCAGGGTGCGAAGCCGGGAGAAGGCGGACAACTTCCGGGGCATAAGGTAGACGAAGTAATCGCGCGTTTGCGGCACTCCATCGCTGGAGTTGGGCTGATTTCGCCGCCGCCGCATCATGACATTTACTCCATCGAAGATCTCGCGCAACTGATCTACGACCTGAAGAACGTCAACCCGCAAGCTCGTATCGCCGTGAAACTGGTGGCCGAGTCGGGTGTGGGTACGGTGGCCGCGGGCGTGGCGAAGGCGCATGCCGATGTGGTTCTGATCAGCGGAGACAGCGGTGGAACTGGGGCTTCGCCGCTGAGTTCCATTAAACACGCGGGCATCCCGTGGGAGTTGGGGTTGGCGGAGACGCAGCAGGTTCTTTTATTGAACGATCTGCGAGGCCGAATTCGCGTGCAAACCGACGGTAAGTTGCAGACCGGCCGGGATGTGGCGATCGCGGCATTGCTCGGAGCCGAAGAGTTCGGTTTTGCCACAACGCCGCTGATTGCGATGGGCTGCGTCATGATGCGCAAGTGTCATCTCAACACGTGCTCGGTCGGCATCGCCACGCAAGATCCGGTGCTGCGTAAGCAGTTCCAAGGGCAGCCTGAGCACGTGATCAATTTCTTTTTCTTTCTTGCCGAGCAGTTGCGCCGGTATATGGCGGAGTTGGGCTTCCGCACCGTCGATGAGATGGTGGGGCGCGTTGACATGCTCGACGTGGAACCCGCTGTCGAGCATTGGAAAGCGCGGGGCCTCGACTTTTCAACAATTCTCTATAACCCGCCGGTCCCATCGCGCGTGGCCCGGCGATGTGTGCAGGCGCAGAATCACGGCCTGGAGGAGGCGCTCGATCACAAGATTCTCGCCGCATCGCGCGCCGCCATCGATACGCTTGCTCCCGTTGAGATCAACCTGCCGGTGCGCAATGTGCACCGCACTGTAGGCACGATGCTAAGCGGGGAGATTGCCCGCAAGTACGGTTCCGCGGGATTGCCCGACGACACAATTCACATCCGCTTGACGGGATCGGCGGGGCAAAGCCTGGGCGCGTTCCTGGTGAACGGCGTCACCCTTACGCTGGAAGGGGAAGCCAACGACTATGTCGGCAAGGGCCTGTCCGGTGGACGTCTGGTTGTGTACCCGCCGCGCGCTTCCGGGTTCGCTCCCGAGGAGAACATTCTGATTGGAAACGTGGCGCTCTACGGCGCAACCAGCGGAGAAGCGTATTTCAATGGAGTTGCCGGAGAGCGCTTCGCGGTGCGCAACTCCGGAGCGACCGCCGTTGTCGAGGGCGTTGGCGACCACGGCTGCGAGTACATGACGAAGGGGCTGGTGGTGGTGCTGGGAGCGTGCGGAAGGAATTTCGCCGCGGGCATGAGCGGAGGCGTCGCCTATGTGTTTGACGAGCGGGGCAACTTTACCGAAGAGCGATGCAATCTTGGCTCGGTCGATCTGGAGCCCCTCTGCGACTCGCTGGATGCGCAGATTGTGAAAGATCTCGTCACCCGCCATCTGGAGTTGACTGGAAGCCGCCGTGCGAAGTGGATTCTCGAAAACTGGCAGGAGACGTTGCCCCGCTTCATCAAGGTCTTCCCGCACGAATTCAAGCGAGTGCTGGGAGTGAGCCGCAGGCGCCAGCCTTATGGCTCGAGCCAGCCGTTAGCACCTCTCGCACACGCGGAGCCGATGGCCCATGCGCGGGTGCAAAATGGGTAAGGCAACCGGATTCATGGAATATTCCCGCGAGCTTGCGCCGCGCCGTCCGGTCACCCAGCGTGTCAATGACTGGTTCGAAATCTATCTCGATCTTCCGGAAGAGACACTCAGAAAACAAGGCGCTCGCTGCATGGATTGCGGCGTCCCTTTTTGCCAGACCGGATGCCCGGTCAACAACTTGATTCCCGACTGGAACGATCTGGTGTATCGGGGGCGCTGGAAGGACGCGGTAAGGCAGTTGCACGCGACGAATAACTTCCCGGAATTCACGGGCCGCATTTGCCCCGCGCCTTGCGAAGCGTCTTGCGTGCTGGCTATCAATCAGCCAGCGGTAACGATCAAGCAAAACGAAAAGAATATTGTGGAGCGCGGATTCCAGGAAGGCTGGATCAGGCCCGAGCCGCCAAAGATTCGCACCGGAAAGAAGGTCGCGGTAGTGGGCTCGGGACCGGCCGGATTGGCGGCGGCTCAGCAGCTATGCCGGGCCGGTCACGCGGTTGTGGTGTACGAAAAAGCCGACCGCATCGGCGGATTGCTGCGCTACGGCATTCCGCAGTTCAAGCTGGAGAAACACATCATCGATCGCCGCCTGGAACAGATGTCGGTCGAAGGCGTGAAGTTCGTAACGAATGCAGAAGTTGGGAAGAATGTTCGGGTGGAAGATCTGCGCCGCGACTTCGATGCCATTGTGCTTGCGGGCGGAGCCGAGCATCCGCGCGATCTGAAGGTGCCGGGGCGTGAGCTGAAGGGAATTCATTTTGCCATGGAATACCTGCCGCAGCAGAACCGCCGCTGCCTCGGGGACACGGTCGAGCCTGAAACCGAGATTCTGGCTACGGGCAAGCGAGTGGTCATCATCGGAGGCGGCGACACCGGCGCGGACTGCTTGGGAACCTGTCATCGACAGAAGCCGCTTTCGGTGCACCAATTCGAAATAATGCCAAAGCCCCCAGACGAGCGATCGCCGCAAACTCCGTGGCCGTTGTGGCCGATGCAACTGCGGACGGAGGCGGCGCACGAGGAAGGCGGCATTCGAGATTGGGGCATTGCTACTACGAAGTTCAGTGGTGACGCTCGCGGCGTGAAGCACCTGCATGCCGTGCGCGTTGGCCCTCCGCCGAAATTCGAGCCGATTCCCGGCAGCGATTTCACAATTGAAGCTGACTTGGTGCTCATCGCCATGGGCTTTCTGGGGCCGGTTCGAAATGGAATGATTGAGCAACTAGGCGTGGCGCTTGATCCGCGCGGCAATGTGGCAACGGGACAGAATTACATGTCCTCGGTGCCGGGCGTTTTTGCGGCGGGTGATATGCGCCGGGGCCAATCGCTGGTGGTATGGGCCATTTCCGAGGGCCGCAAGGCGGCGGCGGCTGTCGACACCTACTTCAGAACCGCTGCAGTGCGTTCCGCTTCCCTGATTGCTACAGCCCAACAAATCGCTTCATGATCGGGACTGTCGGCGCCGGTTCCAAGTGTCAGATGGCCGTGCGACCACTATGATTGGAATCCAGGATATTCAAACTGCGATGGGCCGGATACGCGGAGCCATTCGCGTTTCTCCATGCACACGCTCGGAAGCTTTCTCGGCGCTTACCAACAACGCAATCTTTCTCAAGCTGGATAATCAGCAGCGTACCGGAGCTTTCAAAGAGCGCGGAGCACTGAACAAGTTGCTCACGCTCACCGCGGAAGAGCGAGCCCAAGGAGTGATTGCCGCATCCGCTGGCAATCATGCGCAGGGAGTGGCTTATCACGCGGGCCGACAAGGCATCCGGGCGCTGATTTACATGCCGCTGCCGACGCCGCTCACGAAAGTGTCAGCCACGCGCGCTTACGGAGCGGAAGTCGTGCTGCACGGCTCGAACTACGATGAGGCGTATGAGAAAGCGGTCGAGCAAAGCCAGCAACACCATCTCACGCTGATCCACGCGTTCGACGATGATGCCGTCATTGCCGGCCAGGGGACGTTGGGGCTGGAGATCTTGGAACAGCAACCTGATATTGAGGCGATCGTTGCGCCCATCGGAGGAGGCGGGTTGATCGGCGGCATTGCCTGTGCGGTGAAAGAAACGAATCCGGCCGTCCGAGTCTTTGGAGTGCAACCGGCCAAGCTGCCTTCCATGAAGGTTGCGGTCGAGCAAGGAAAACCCGTAACTCTGAAGCCCGCCACTACGATTGCCGACGGGATTGCGGTGCGGCGAGCCGGCGAACGGACATTCCCGCTGGTTCAGAAATACGTGGACGACATTGTCACCGTCGAAGAGGAAGAAATCGCGAATGCCATCCTGCTGCTTTTGGAGCGGGAGAAGACGCTGGCCGAAGGCGCGGGCGCGGCGTCCATGGCCGCGGTGCTGAATCGTAAGCTGCCGCTGGAGGGTAAGAAAGTTGCGGTGCTCGTGTGCGGCGGCAATATTGACGTTACGCTGCTCTCACGGATCATCGAGCGCGGCCTGGTGAAAGATGGCAGGCTGGTGCGTTTGCGCGTCCATTTGCCGGATTATCCCGGAGCGCTGCACCGGCTAACGGGAATTCTTGCGGAGCATCGCGCCAACATTGTGGAAACTGCCTACGACCGCGCCTATCACGGGGTAACCCTGGGCGATACGGCCATTGACATCACCATGGAAACCAGGGGTCCAGCCCATATTGCCGAACTGCTAACGGCGTTGCTCGCCGCCGGCTACGCCCACGAAAGGATTTTGTAGGCGTAACGCAGACCGCATTGCCTCCGCGCCCGATACTATTTGACAGCCTAATCGGCGCTATAAGAAATTTGAATTGGACTCGGTGGATTCCTCCCTTTATCGTCTGCGGATTAGGGAGAGGACTGCGATTGAACGCAATGGCGCTCGTCGGGGTCGGCTCTTTCCTGGGTCAGCCCTTCCCTCCAGGATTCATAAGTGCGGTCGCATCGGCATTTGCTGGCGCTGTTCCAGCAGGCGGGCGACCGCCTAAGAATTATCCACCCCTTAAACACAGGAGCAAGCACACATGACAAAGCGAGTCGACAGGAAATCTTTGCGCCTGTCGGTAGTGAGGGCCGTTGCCGCGATCATTCTAGCCGCCGGATTGTTGGCAGGACTATCAGCGCGCTGCCTTGCTGGCGATGGGCCGAGGCCCGATCCATCTGGCACAGCAACGGGGGACAAAACTACCGCCGTGGATGCCAGCGGCAATTCTTTTGTAGTTTCCGAGCCCACCGACAAGACGGCTCCAGACTATGCCACGAACAAGAAGGCATTCGATGACTATCAGGCTCAGGCGGCGAAAGAGCCGCTCGCAGTCAAACTGGCGGATAGCGTAGGACACGTCCGCGTCGCGACCAATTTTGCCTGGACTCTGAACACCGGCTACCTGGTCCTGTTCATGCAGGCGGGTTTCGCGCTGCTCACGTGCGGACTGGTTCGCAAGAAGAATGCCGCGCATTTAATGATGCTGAATTTCGCGGCTTATGTATTTGCCTTCCTGGCATATTACGCAGTCGGATACGCATTTCAGTTCGGAGCCGTCGCTATCAACGCCGCACCCACCAACCTGGGTGGCATCCCCACGCTCAACCACTTTCTGGTCGGGAGCGGCCAATGGGGATTTGTGGGTGGAAAGGGGTTTTTTCTTACCGGTCCGGCGTACGACGTTGGCAGCAACTGTTTGACGCTGTTCGAAGTCGTGTTCATGGAGACCGCCGGATACATTATTGTCGGCGCGGTATGCGAGCGCATCACTTTCTGGGCATTTTTGCTTTGTGAACTCTTCATCGGCGCAATCCTTTACCCGATCTCCGGCTGCTGGACTTGGGGCGGGGGCTGGTTGTCGCAAGCCGGTTCCACCTTGAATCTAGGCCACGGCTATGTCGACTTTGCGGGATCGACTGTCGTCCATGCAGTCGGTGGTTTCTGCGCCATGGCGCTCGCGATTATTTTGGGGCCGCGCCTGGGGAAATATGGGCCTGGGGGGAAGATCCGCGTTTTTCCAGCTCATAACATCGTCTACGTAGTGACGGGCACGTTCATCCTGCTTTTTGGATGGATGGGATTCAATCCTGGCTCGACTCTGGGAGCAACCGATCTTCGCATCTCTGTAGTCGCCGTGAACACGAACCTGGCCGCGGTCGCCGGCTCCGCCGCTGCCATGCTGCTGTGGTATTTCGCGTTCGGCAAACCCGACATAACCATGGCCTGCAACGGAATGCTGGCGGGATTAGTCGCCATCACCGCACCGTGCGCCTTTGTGTCTCCGACTTCCGCGACAGTTATCGGAATACTGGCGGGCTGCCTGGTCTGCGGCGGAGTCCTCTTCAACGATCGCGTTCTTAAGATAGACGATCCCTGTGGCGCGATTTCGGTACACGGTTACTGTGGATGGCTGGGAGCGGTGAGCGTGGGTATTTTTGCCGACGGAGCCTATGGCGCTGGATGGAACGGAGTGGGTGCGGCGTCTTACTTAGGCCACGCTGGTCAGGGCGTAACGGGCTTGCTGCACGGCGATACGCGCCAGTTCCTTTGCCAGCTTATGGGAGCGACGCTGTACGCCTTGTGGGCATTCGGCGCAACCTACGTCGTCTTCTGGTGCGTCAACAAAGTAAAAAGCATGAGAGTGGCGCCCGAGGTGGAAGAGGAAGGCCTCGACTATCCCGAGTTTGGGATGGGAGGTTACCCGGAAGACGCTGTGGTTCCGGCGCCGTACTAGCCGGTCATTCGTTCGACCGCTTTGAAATGGCGTAACGGATTTCAATCGCCAGCCATGTCGATTTCCGCCGAGTCGAGTTGGTCGAGGGGGCGGCTGCTGAGGCGAGCCAGCCACAAACTCACGAGCGAAACTCTTCCCAGCAGGGCCGGCCGGAAATTTCCATTCCTCTACGGGTTGGCCCAGTGGTACCATATCCGCCTGATTCAAGGTTGCAGACATTGGAATTGCATATGACGAGAGCCTCCCGATCTGTAGCGTCGCCCCGGGTTGTTTGCATCGAAGACTTCCGCCCCATCGCGCGCCAAAGAATACCCAAGTCAGTATTCGATTATCTCGATGGCGGCGCCGAAGGCGAAGTTACGCTGCGTGAGAATTGCCGGGTGTTCAACGACGTTACTTTTCGGCCGCGGCATGCGGTTGCGGTCCCGCAGTGCAATTTGCGCACGCGTGTTCTGGGTTTCGATCTTGCTCTTCCCTTCCTGCTCGCGCCTGTCGGATACAGCCGTCTGATGCATCCCGGTGGCGAAGTGGCGGCGGCGCGAGCCGCGGGCAAAGCGGGCACTGGCTATATCCTCTCGACGATTTCCGGACACAAGCTAGAGGATGTGAAGGCTGGTTCCACCGGACCGGTTTTCTATCAGCTCTACCTGATGGGGGGTCGCGGCGCGGCCGAGGCCGCTATTGAACGAGCGCGCGTTGCCGGATTCTCCGCGCTCGTCGTCACCATTGATACTCCGGTGTCAGGAATCCGCGAGCGCGACTACCGCAACGGCATGAAGGAGCTCATCAGCGGTGGGCCGCTGGAAAAGATCCCATATATTCCGCAAATCCTTTCGCGCCCGGGCTGGCTCATTAGTTATTTACGCGACGGCGGGTTGCCTGGGCTTCCGAACGTTGTGATCCCAGGCAAAGGGCCGATGCCATTGGTCAACATCAACGCTGCTTTGGCAGAATCCACTCCGACCTGGGCAGACCTGCGCTGGATCAGAGAGATTTGGAAAGGTCCAATCGTCATCAAAGGTGTGCTGACGGCCGACGACGCGCGGCGCGCCGTCGATGAAGGAGTCGCGGCGATCTCGGTTTCGAATCATGGCGGACGCCAGCTCGATGGCCTTCCCGCCTCTTTGCGTGCGTTGCCCGAAGTTGTGGAAGCCATGCAAGGCCGCATCGAAGTGTTGATGGATGGAGGCATTCGCCGCGGCACCGACATTGCAAAAGCCATCTGCATGGGGGCTCGTGCCGTGCTCTGCGGGCGCGCCTACGCCTATGGCCTGGCTGCCGCCGGTGAGGCCGGTGTCGACCGCGCAATCGAGATCCTGCGGACTGATCTGGAACGTACCCTCCGGCTGCTGGGATGCCCGTCGGTCGCGCAATTGGACCGTTCTTACGTGAACGTTCCGAAGAGCTGGGAAACAGCCTGATTTACTGCTTAAGAGAGAATGAAGTAACTGAATTCAAATCGATCGATTTGCACAACATGAGGTAAGAGATCCGGAACTGTAGTAAAACTGTAGTAATCGGAGAGGTGGCCGAGTGGTTGAAGGCGCCAGTCTTGAAAACTGGAGTACGGGAAACCGTACCGGGGGTTCGAATCCCTCCCTCTCCGCCATACAGTCTGGGTTGCAGAGAACCCCGGCGATATTACTCGAAAAACCGCTGAAAATGCCGCAATTTTGCAGATTTTGCTCGAGAACCGGACCGGAGAAAGTGTCCCACTCTAAGCCGCAGGCAAGCTTTGTCGCCCTTTTCTCTGAAGGGCCCATTGGCAGTCCGGTTTCAGAGACTCCATAGGGCGAATGCAATGCGATTACACACCGATGATTCGGCGAAAGCGGGTTGACTTTTTTGTTTAGCTCTCAGACTTCGTTCGAGTCTTCCCGTGAAAGCGTATGGGATAAAGTCCGGGTGACTGACCATCCTTGGTGCGAATCGAGCCTTCGCTCTTATCCACTCAACCCTTTGCTTGCGGTCTAGCATTTGTGAATTGAAATAACAGCCAGATCAGAAGGCAGACTTGGTCCTAAAGATCCTCGTCTGCCACGTATAGCAATCGCTCGCCGGTTGCGAGTAATTGCTTGTACCGGTTTGACTCGTGTTGAGGTACTCGCACAGGCTGTAAAAAGTTAAATTTGTCGGTTGGGTCGATGACCGTCGCAGCGTACTGTCCCCAGTGATAGGTGTTCTCCTCGTCTCCAGTTCCGGCGACGATGAGACTGACCTGGCCGAAATTGGAAATGCCCAATGGCAACACATCGAAATACGCGGCGGGATCGGGCTGCACTTGACACGTGGAACAGTAGGCTCCAGAAACCGTGTAGGTCATTCCCAGATTGCCGTATTTCCGGTTCCGGTATCCACCATGGCTATCGTTTGTTGTCTTGCGTGTAGATCGCACCTACAATCTTCATCTCGGCCTCCCGTCCCGAGCCTTTTTGGTTGGATCCGGCAAAGTCTACTCGGTCCGCTGTGAGGCCGACGTTGTTATGACATCAGACACATGTGCTAACGACAGCCCTGGAGAATTCTGTTGACCGGAATATCTCACTATGCGATAGTCTAGGCGCTTGTTAGGGGTCCACTTCCCCGCCGAGGTCGATCAATGCAAAGTGGATCAACTGCGATGGAGCAGTGGCTTGGCGACTACGTCCAGAAAACGGGTGCGGTCGCGGGCTCGGCGCATGTACGCCAAGGCGATGGGCTTGCCCTTGCCGCCGCGGTCAACCTTCCTCCACCGGTTATCGAAGCGGTGCGTTGGGTTCCCTGGGGCAAAGGAATGGCCGGCGTGGCACTGGAAACTGGAGAAGCTGTCACAACCTGCAACCTGAAGGAGGACGATTCAGGTCGCGTGAAGCCTGGAGCCAAGGCAGTGTCTGCCCAGGCAGCGATTGCGCTGCCCGTTAAGAACGCAACCGGATTTGTGGTTGCAGTTGTCGGTGTGGCCTTCAAAGAGGAACGCGAGATTGGGCAACCGGAGATCGAAAGGCTCACGGCCGCCGCTTCGACGATTCCGCTAGAGCCTTCCGCCAACTAGGCTTGCGTCACCGCTTCCTCCCTGAAAGATGCGAGACGAATTTACGGGCAACGAGCGGTTTACCATCCTTCGCCGGCTTGGGAAGGGCGGGATGGGAACCGTCTATGAGGCCAAGGACCGCGAGCGCAACACGCGGGTCGCGCTCAAAACGTTGCGCAATGTCGATCCCGTCGGCATCTATCTCTTCAAGGTCGAGTTTCGCTCTCTCGCCGAGTTATCCCACCAAAATCTTCTCCCGCTTTTCGAGCTCTTCTGTGAGGACGACCATTGGTTTTTCACAATGGAACTGCTGGAGGGTGCGTCCGATCTTCGCTCCTACATTCGCGGCGGTTCGGAGGGAGCGAGCGTCCCGGCCCGAAAGGAAATACAACCGGCAAAAGCGAGCACACCCGAGCCGAGCGCGCCCGAAGACGAAAGGAGTGTGGCGCTTACCAGTGAAGTCACTGCAACATCTCTTACCCAGGACGCCCCTTCGATTGACGCGCACATCTCTCCGCCTGCAAGCCCGGACAGCGATCCCACCTCGCTGCTGACCTCTCTGGAGACATCAATGAATCTGACGTTGAACCCGTGTGCTGGCGGGAACGCGGTCGAGCCAGACGAATCCCGGACCGCGACGGCTCCAGCGGTTTCCAGTGGCCCTCGCGCATCAGTGGAGACGCTCGACTACGACCGTCTGCGGCAAACTTTTCTTGCCACAGCGCGGGGCGTGCATGCGCTGCACACGGCAAGAAAGCTGCATCGCGATCTAAAGCCCGCCAACGTGATGGTGCGCGCGGATGGCGTTCCTGTCCTACTCGATTTCGGCCTGGTCCTCGACCTTAAACCGCAAGCGGCGGCTTCCACCGAAGACCAGCCCGGCAATCCAACCTACGTGGAAACGACCGATAAGATGGTCTCAGGTACGCTGGCCTACATGGCGCCGGAGCAGGCTCTTGGCGAGCCGCTCAGTCCTGGCAGCGACTGGTATGCCTTTGGGGTGATGCTCTTCGAGGTACTCACCGGACGGCTGCCTTTCACCGGCAGGGGCATTGAGACGCTACGTGCACGGCTGACGCAGCCCGCGCCGCCGCCCTCGCTCTTCGCGCCTGCGACTCCACCCGACCTTGATCGCCTGTGCCGCAGGCTGTTGCGCCGCGACCCCGCCGAACGCCCGGGCAGCGCGGAGATCTTCGCCATTCTGGGCGGGCAGTTGACCCTGGTGGAGGAAGAACCAAGTGTTCAGGACATCTTCATTGGGCGCGAATCGTATCTGGCCAGCCTGAATGCGGCCTTTGAAAATCTCGAACATGGCCAGCCGGGGATGGTTTGCGTGCTTGGCCGTTCTGGCATGGGCAAGACGACCCTCCTCGAACGCTTCCTTACCGGGACGGTCAGCAGGCATGGGGCGGTGCTGCTCACAGGCCGCTGCTACGAGCAGGAATCGGTTCCTTACAAAGCCGTTGACAATGTTGTTGACGCCCTCGCGCAACTCCTGCTGGAAATGCCAGAGCGGCAACTGGAGCAGATTCTGCCGGAAAACATCGGCTCGCTGGCGCGCGTCTTCCCGGTATTGAAGCGGGCCAAGTCTATCCAAAGCCGGGAGGGTTTCGCGGCCGGACTTGATCCCAAGCAGGTGCGGCAGCAGGCATTCAACGCGCTGGGCCACCTGCTGGCCGCAGTCGGTGAGCAGCGGCGATTGGTGCTCTTCATCGATGACCTCCAGTGGGGAGACACCGACTCCGCGATGCTGCTCGCCGATGTGCTGGCGCAACAGCCCTCCCCGCGCATGCTGGTGCTCCTGAGTTATCGCAGCGAGTATGCGGACAGCGCCTGCCTGCGTGAGTTTCGCCGCGCCTGGGAAGGCGGCCGCATCCCGGCCCAGGAGATCGAGGTCCTGCCGCTGACCAGGGAGGAAAGCCGCGAACTGGCCGGCAAGCTCCTCGCCGGCAGCGGCGTTCCGGAGACGCAGATTGAGCGGATTGCGAACGAGGCGCAGGGCAGCGCGTTTTTCGTGCAGGAACTGGCGGAGTTTGCGCGGACCGGCACGGAGTGGCATGTTGAAGCCGCCGCCGCAGGCGGAACAGCGCTACAAGCGAGCGACCTCGACGAGGTTCTCTGGCGGCGCATCCAGCAGCTCCCCGCTGAGGCCCGGACCGTTATCGAGATGGTTGCCGTGGCGGGCCAGCCCATCTGTTTTGCCGACCTGCTCCGCACCCGCTCCCTCCAGTCCTTGCCGCAGCATGCGGTCAGGCTGCTTCGCACCGCGCGGCTGGTTCGCAGCACGGGAACCCACCTTACCGATGAGATCGAGACGTTTCACGACCGCGTGCGGGAGAGCATTACACGCTTCCTTGCCCAGCCGGTGAGCCGCGACTATCACGAGCAGATCGCCGGAGCGCTGGAACAGAATCCCCAGGCTCCGCCGGAGACCATCGCGACGCACCTCGAGGCCGCGCAGTCACCGCGCGCATCGCGCTTTTACGAGTTGGCCGGCGAGCACGCCATTCAAGTCCTGGCCTTCGATCGTGCCGAGGAATTCCTCAAACACGCGGCCGAACTTGCCCCGGCCGAGACGGACCGCGTGCGCGTCGATGTGCGGCTGGTCCACTTCTACACCGACATGGCGCGCTTCCAGGATGCTTACAACACGGGTTGCGACAGCGCGGTGCGGTTGGGCTTCAAGCTGCCACGGAAGTTTTCGCCTCCGCTGCTTGTGTTCAACATGGCCCGCGGATTTCTGCGGAAGGGCCGCCGCAGCCCGTCACAGTTTCTCGATCTGCCCGTCATGGCCGACGAGCGCCGGGCCGCGGTGGTGCGGCTGATCTCGGCAATGGCCAAAGCGGCTTATCAGGTGCGCCCGGAGATTTGCGTCACCATCTGTACCATGGCCGTGAACCTTTGCATGAAGTACGGCAACACCGCCGATTCGGCCGTCGATTACATGGTCTTCGGCTGCATCTTCCTGGGCGGGATAATGGGCCGGGCTGAGACCGGCTATGAGTTCGGGCGCCTCGCCCTGGCGCTGATCGAGAAGTTCCAAAACGAGCAGCAGCGCGCCGAAGTGAACTTCGTGGTCGGCTACTTCGGAACCTCCTGGCTGCGGCCAGCCGTCGAGGCAGAAAAGCTCTGGGAGGTGGCCTACGGCGAAGGCCAGCGCACCGCCGACCTCTTCCATACGGGATGCGCCGTTTCAGGCACGACCCAGAGCCTGATCATGCGTGGGGTCCCGCTGGATGAAGTGGAGCGCCGCATCGATACATTCTGGCCGGTTGTCGAGCGTGCGCATCTGCGCGAGCCGATGAGTTGCCTGAAGAGTACACGCAGACTGATCGGACTGCTTCGCAATCCGAGTCAGGAGCCATCGGACTCCGCAAAGGCAGAAGAACAGCAACTCACTGCGGAGATGGAGAGGTTCGGCTCGCGCCACTTTGCCCATTTCCATTTCCTCAACGAGTGCATGTTGCATGCGCTCACCGGCAATGTCGCCGCAGGCCTCTTGGCCGTGGAGCGTTCCGCAGCCTATCTGCCCGACTCGAAAGGACTGCTCAACACCCCCGAGCACTATTTCTGGAGTGCGATGCTTCACGCTATGGGCAGCACCAGGCGCGCGGCGAAGGAAGTCGGTTCGGCCAGAAGGAAGTTCGCAGGCTGGGCCGGGCGCTGCCCCACCAACTTTGCGCCGCGCCATCTGCTGCTTCAGGCCGAAGAGGCTCGTTTGGCCCGCAAGCAAAATCACGCCCTCGACCTGTACCGCCAGGCCGCCGCCCGGTCCCAGATGTATGGCAATCCGCACCTCGAAGGTTTTGCCGGCCGCCGCGCGGCAACGCTGGCGGCAAGCCTGCGACGCGACACCGAGGCGCGGGCGTTCGAAGCGGCAGCCGACCGCGCCTATGCGAAATGGGGTGCGCTAGGCCTCGTAGCCCGCCCCTTAGACGGCATCGCTGCCGAGACCACGCTTCAACAAACCTAAAGGAGATCGCGCATGAAACGTTCAATTCCTGTCGCCGCCGCCGCAATAGTACTGGTGGCGGCTCTTGTTGCCAGTCGCGGCAACGGCCAGCAAGCAGCGGCAACCGCGCCCGCACCCGCCACCGTGCAGCTCGCTGACCCCAGAACTGCCGGGTTGGCCCCGGCCCTTCAAGACCCTGCAACGTTCGCCTGGAATCTCTTCGAGTATCTCGACTGGCCCCAGGTGCCCGGCAAACGCGGCGAGCCTGACACCAAACGGAAGATCGGCGACCCCGGCCCCACGGTCTGGGAAAGCTTCAAGAACATCAGCGAAGTTTACAAACCGAATGGAGTGCGCCCGGCCTCTTGGGAGGTCAAAGACGAGCTGCCGCCCAATCCGCCGCCTCCACCTGCGGGGCCGGTGGACTCGCAATGGGTTCATTTTCTGGCCGAGCAGGTCATGATCGACGGCCAGCAGATTTGCGACGCCGACTCACGCGCCATTCAGTACGACGTGCGCAACAACAGCTCCTACTTCGACTACGTTGTGAACAATCCCTCCGGCTACCAGCTATACAACGTGCAGGGACAGCTGGCCGCCCTTGGGAATCCCAACTTCAAATTTAACTTCCCCGTGGAAGCGCTGGAGGTCAAGGCGTCGTGGCGCATTCTGGGCCCCACCGACGATCCCAACCGCTTCTGGACTGCCTATGGCGTGTACTGGGACGATAAGCACGTGTTGCGCTCGGCGCGCCTCGGGCTCACTGGTCTTCACATCACCAGCAAGATCGCCCCCAACTGGTGGTGGATCACCTTCGAGCAGGTCGATAACCCGACCGCGACCTTCAAGTATTTTCTAAAGAAGAAGGGAAATCCCGTCGGCCCCAATCCTACCTACGACTCCAGCCCGGACGGCATCAATGCCAAATTTCAGCAGCAGCTCAAGGGCACCAAGTGGCAGTACTATCGGCTGATGAGGGTGCAGACCGACTTTGTCAACGGCGCCGGAAAACCAATTCTGATGAGCAACACCCAAATTGAGACCTATTTCCAGGATAAGTCCTCGTGCATCAGTTGCCACGCCCTCGCCAGCGTGGGCAAGGTCACGAACCCGAAGCAACAGCTCCGCCTGAATTTCTTCTATCCGCTTAACCCCTATGTGGGCGCGATCGACTTCCAGAAGATCGCCAACCAGCAATTCCCGGGAGAGAAATTCAAGCCCATGGACTTTGTGTGGTCGCTGCGCAACGCCAAGTACGTGTATATAGGTAACAAGCCCGCGGCCCGCCCCGGCGGCCATTAACCAGAAACCAGACCAGGAGAACGCAACGATGAGCTATCTTAGCTACCCGCAGATCAACTTCCAGGGAACGGCGTACTGTAACCCGTCAACCGGCGACAACAACGACTTCGCCTACGTGTTCGACATAGACACGCTCACGTTCGCCCCGACCATGACCGTCATCGACCCCGCTCAAGTCATCGATCCGCCCGGCGAGCAAACCTTTAATTACCAGGGACCGCAGAGCGCGCCCGGCTGCCGCGACTGGCTGATGGGCCTGATGAAGAACGTCAAGGATGGCGGCCCTTACGGCCAGCAGGCCCACTGGAATTACTATGGGGATCACGGCACCCGCCTCGACAATACCCAGGTGACTACGCTCTTCGGGAGCGACGGCAAGCCGTTCCCCAAGAGCGATCCGCTTTACCAGGCCACCATCAAGCTGATCGGCACGCCTTCGCCGATGCAGTTCCAGGACCCGGTCATCGTCGACAACGATCCCTACGCGCTGATTACCAGCCAGATCTTCAGCCACGGCTTCACCGTGACTGGCTCGAATGGCACTTCGCTGATCTCAGCCGTGCCCACGCCTCGCTCCTACGCCTACTACATCAACGTGTACAAGAACCTCGATCCCCAAGCCATCGGCTTCCAGATGGTCTCGGCGATCTTCATCACTTCAGTTCCCTCCGGTCCCGATCTGATCATCAACACCAGCGCCGGCTCGCCCGCGCTCAACGACCTGGCCGCTGCCGTGGCCAAGGGCGCGGGCCTGCAGCTGCGCTTCATCTTTTACAACGCCATCTACCAAATCGCGCCCTGTGACCTCCACGACATGTTCAAGAAGGGTGACTATGCGGCCAATCCATACATTGGCAAAACGCTCGGCACCATCGGCGTGCTCTCGCAGGGCGATATGCTCTCCGCGCCGCCGGGGCGCAAGCTCAACCTGCAGAGCCGGTATTTCTTCTTTAACCCCAAGACGAACCCCTGCGTGCCGACCGGAAATTCTCAGGACTCGGGGGCGTGCCTTGGTATTACGCTGGCCAACATCGACCCAGTCACCGAGACCGTCTACCTCGACTGCGTCAGCACTTTTCCGGAGTGCAACGTCAAGACGAATGCCAAGTTCAACTTCGGCCCCAAGCCAATGAACCTGGTGCTGACCCCCGACGGCGGCCAGCCCATTACCCTCGGCCCAATCCCCAATACTCAACAAGGATACGAGACCATGTCCGGCATGGTGGCGATCCCGTTGAGCAACCATCCGCAGCTTGCCGAGATTAAAGCCTCGGCCACGAGCGGCACGCTATCCATCTTCGACGGGAACTCCCAGCAGACCATGCTCATGGAGTCTCCCGGTGTTGACATTCTCACCGAAAACCGGGCCGTCTACTTCGACGTTCAGGTTCTCGACAACTGGGGGGACGAGACCGAGCAGCCCAGACCTGGAACCGCCACCGTCACTATCAAGGCATTCAAGCGCGGCGTGCCTGTGCAGCAGGCGACTCCTATCAACATCGAGTACTGGATGTGCGCCAAGGATCAGATCAACCCCAGCAAGCCGCAGGTACCGGTCCCGCTCCCGCCGTCCCCGTCGAAGTACTTCACGGTCGCCGGCGCCGTCCCGCAGCCGCCGACCCAGTACACCAACGCTCCCGGTAATCCGGGTACGATTCAGGTCATCACCGACCGGGTCATCATCCCCGCCAACTCGAATGGCGAGCTCACGCTGACACTTATCGGCGTGCGCCCCGGCACCAGCCTCATGCGCTTCCGTGATCCGTCGAGGCCTCCTCATCCGCCGATTCCGGCGATGCCTCCGCCTCCGCCGAACTTTGTGTGGGATAACGTCAACTACTGCTGCATCCGCATTCTGCCCTTCGACGACTACCGTAGTTACACCCGTCAGCAGATCGACAACTGGCCTTTTATGTACGAGCACTTCTTCAACTACTTCGCGCTGCTGTACCCGGTGATGAGCCAGGTCATTCCGTGGGGGCCGCTCGACGCGCCTGACAACCCGGAAATCGTTGCCCAGTTCGCCAGCCAGTTGCGTCTCATGACCAATCCGGACATCTGGAACACGACCATCTACATGCCCATCACCCGCGATCTCTCGGCCGGCAAGCGCGCGCTGCTGTGGCGGTGGTGTGCCCTGCAGGTGTCATAGCTACTGGATTTGCAGTGACGAGGGCCGAAACCTGAGCAGAACCGTGCAAGCATGCCTTTAAACCCAGCCTTTCATCATCGAAGACGATAGGTCAATCCGACTCGACAAGAGATGCCGGGATTCGGAAACCCAAGATACTCATGAAAGCGACGATCAAAAAGGTTGTCAACCCTGGCGAACAAAGCAACCCGTCGAAATCCTTCGTAGCCGAGGATCAAGTTCGTTACCGAGTAGCCTCCCACGGTATCGATGTTCGGCGCCGGAAGCTGGTAGTCATACCTGCGCCCCACCCAAAGCGTGGTGCCGGATGCACGGAACTGCCGAAATCTGCCAGCGATGTTGAACCCAGCCTGCCAGTCAGGTTCGTCGCGCAAGGGTTCGCTGGTTGACTCGATATTCCAATTCAAAGAAGATCCCCAGGCCTTTACCTGGATGCCGTGCGGCAGGGAAAACGAGGCTTCAGTTTCCACCCCGTCAGTACGAACTCGGGTCCGGTTGACCAGGCGGAATTCCGTCGCGCTGAAGTCAATCAGATTCGAGAAGAGATTGTCGTAGTACGTCCCGGAGAGGGTAAGGAAGTGGTTGAAGCTGTGTTCAAGGCCAGCGTCCATGCCCATCACTTTTTCTGGAACAAGACTGGGATTACCCACCTCCGGATTCTCAAGAGCGTATAAGTCAGGTACCCGATAGCCTTCCCCCCAACTGGCCTTCGCAATCGTATTTTTCGCCACCGTCAGGGCAACACCCACCCGCGGGGCAACCTGGGTTGTGAATCCAGCAGTCTTGCCGATGCCGACCGCTGCCATCGCCGTCATGCGGGTAGTAATAAACTCCAGGTCTCCACTTAAATCGGTCACACCCCGGTTGGTGCTGAACTTCGAAATGAAAGCAGACTCGAGAATCGAGTGATTGCTGCCGATCTCGTCCGCGATCGTGGCATTGAAATGGCCCGTCCACTTGGGTGACAAATCAAACACGCTTTGCGCATTAAGCCTGGGCCGGGTGAAGTGTGTCGTTGCCAGATCGCTGGGTTGCGAGAGAGGGCCTGGATTCGGGCTGTCGAGAATCGGCGGTGTGTAAGAGTGATCTCCCCGCGTGAACACATCCGCATCAATTCGCTCCCCCCACCATTGGCTGAAACGATGTTGAAAGTGGAAGCCCGCTAGGAAATTCCCCGCGTTGTCGGTCCCAGGAATCTTAAGCACAGAGAGTTCCGGCCCCCCGCCATTGGGAGGGAAGCTCGAGCCTTGAAATTGAATCCAGCGCAGGGTCCAACTCAGGGACTCCCGGGAGTTCCGCACGAAGTCGGAGGATGCTGAGAACGTGCTGGCTGAAAAAGCGTCGGATTCAACCTGATCGCCGATGCGCAAGAACTGTCCGCTCAATTTATAGCCGAGCCGTCCTTGAGAACCTTCCGCACCGACGTTGATGCCGGCGGCGCCGAATGAACCGGTCTCCAGTCCCGCGGTTAGATTTGTTTCATAGTGCGACGGCCTGGTAATGACATTGATGACGCCGCTCATCGCTTCTGACCCGTATCCCGACGAAAGCGGACCACGGACAATCTCGATCTGTTCGACATCGCGGGTGAGCAGCGTGGAGAAATCGAAAGACCCTCCCAGCAGATTGGTCAGATCGTTGACTGCGATACCATCGATAAGCATCAGGACGAGATTGGGCTTACCGCCCCGGATGGTCAGCGTGCTCAATGACCCCTCGCTGCCATTTTGTTCCAGATTGACGAAAGGCACCTCGCGCATGATATCTGCAGAAGTGGACGCGTCGGAATTCTGCACTTGCTGGCCATCCATCACACTGACCGAAGCTGGCGCCAGTGAGGGATTGAGAGGCTCGCCAGTGACCGTAATCACTGTGACCAGCTCAGGCTTTTTGGGAGGCTTGTTCTCGGGACTGGTGTTGCCGGAATTTGCCGGCGCGCTTTGCGGTGCCGGTCCCGATTCTGTTGGAGCTTGTGCCGCCCCCAACGACGACGCAAGCACGATCGAACCCAGCACGACCTGTATCAGTGGAAGTGGAAGACGCCCGAAAATCATCCGGCCAGCTCCAGCAGTGAATCCACCCGATCTCCTAAAACAGCACACTCAACGACATTTGGATCTGTCGCGGACTGCCAATCGTTCGGTTCGTGATACCGAGCCCACTGAGGCTGGGACACGAATAGAAGCCCAAGTTGGTGCTGCTGTTGCAAGTGGTGGGCAGGACGGGCGTCCCCGCTATCGGAAACGGATTAAAGAAAAGGTTTTGGTTCACATTGTTGATGGGAATATCGAAGCTGGTCGTGTTTGTGACATTGAAGACATCAAGAGTGTAATTCAGCGTAAAGCGTTCACTTAGTTTCGTGCTTTTGAGCAACGAGATATCCGCGCGCCGTTGCCAGGGTTGCCGGAAAATGTTGCGCTGCCGGTTGGTCAAGTTGGTCTCGTAGGGATCGTTCGACGGAATTGCGCCGTTCAAAGCGCCTGGCGCGAGCAGAGGCACGTCAAAACAGTTCGCATTCAACGCCGGAAACCCCGGTCTCGTGCCGCTCTGCCCCGTGACCGCGCTCTTCGGCGTGCAGCCCGGCTTCAGCGGCACAATTGGGTCTGTAATCGCGTTGGAAACGCCATAGTAGATGCTTCCCACTGCGCCAGAATAGTCCACGATGCTGTAGGGTTGGCCGCTTTGCAGGATGGTGAGGCCGCGCAAGGCCCAGCCGTCGGCGAATCGGCCAGCCAGCGAAGATTCCCGGAAGATGTTGGCCAGCTTATAGAGATAGTGGACGCTGATCACGTGGGTGCGGTCAAAGTCCGAGTTGCCGTAGGCCGAGCGCAGATTGAGAGGGTTGTTTCCGATATAGAAAAGGCCCATGGCGCTCTGTTCATCCGTGGCATGCGAGTAGGTGTAGGAAGCGCCCAACTGCAACCCATGACTGAGGCGCTTCTCCAGGTGCGACTGCAGCGCATTGTACGTAGATATGCCCGCGGCTGTGAAAGAGTCCGCCGTCGAAGAGTACCCGATGTAGGGAACCCGCATGCTGCCGTTTCCGCCGGCAACGGTCGCCAGCATCGGCCCTTGGCCATTGGGCAGGTTGATGGGAGCACCAGTCGTATCGAGGATGGTATATCCGTAAGTGTACTGCTGACCGTGGATGGGATTTGCAGGGGTGGCGATTTCGGGCTGGTTGAACGGAATGGGGATTACCTGATGGCGGCCGAGGTTGCCCACGTAACCGATCTCAATCGCCAGATCCTCACGAGGTTGCCATTGAATATCCAGACTCTGATTCATCGTGTAGGGCAATTTATTGGCGCGGTTGTAGACGCCAAATGAGAACGGGTAGGCTCCGGCCTCAATCTGGGCCCGGGTCGGCAGCAGTGCGGCGATATCGGCTGGGTTGCCCGTGGGTGCGGGGCCAAGGGATGCTCCCCAGGGATTGGCAAAAGATCCACCTGTCGGAGAAGTTGGGTCACATTCAGGAATAAAACCCAGGTACAAACTCCCTATCGATGTGCAGACCTGAGAATTCACCCACGGCGGGGACTGGTTGATGCCGAAGGGGCCTCCCTCGACCATGCCGGGGACAAAAGGTGGCGAGAGATACGCGAAGAGTTCGCCCCGATCATAGTAGATGCCCCAGCCGGTGCGAACTACAACCTTGTCATGAAAAATCCCGGGGCTCCAGGCCATGCCGAAGCGCGGGGCAAAACCCCACTGGCGACCGGTCAGGGTCGTGTCGCTCACTCCGTGAGTCGGGAACGACCGGTTATTGCCGGCGAGGATGAACCCGGTCAACGTGACCTGCCCGCTGGTCTCGTCATACGAATATTTCGATGGATCGAAGTTGAAGAGCATGCCGTTCTTTTCTTTCAGGCCGCCGTTCCAATCGAAGCGTAATCCGGCCGTAACGCTGAGATTGGGTCGCAGCTGAATCTTGTCCTGTACGTACTCACCAGTCTGATTGGCGCGGTAGTAGCGATTGGCATTGCCCTGCAATAACGCCGTAGTCATGAAACCGTCCGGCGTGTAAGAAACCACCAGCCCCTGGAGAAACTGAGAAAAATCGGCGAAAGCAATCATGCCCGCGCTGTCGGGCCTCTCATCGCGAGTGTTGAGCTGAGTATAGGAAAAGGCGCCGCCAAAGCTGATCGAGTGCCGGTTGTGCGACCAGATGGCGCTCACTGACGGCATGAACCGGTTCTGAAAGACGCCGGTGAAGGCGCTTTCCTCTTGTGCGCCCATGCCAATATTGACTTGGGCATTGGGGACACTGTTGACGTTGTTCGGTGACTTATTGCCGAGCATGTCGTAGATCGTGATGCCGGGAAACACCGTCGATCCGAAGGTATTGATATTCATTTGCTGCGGCGTGAAAGGCTGAGCGATCGTGCTGTAGACTTTTTCCCGAATAAATCCGAAAACCTCCGCAATATTCAGGTTCGGCCCGATGCTTTGCGTGTTGGTGATGCTGGCTACCTGACTGCCGGCGTCAAGATGCTGGTTGAATCCAGCAATGTTCGAATAAGCAAAGGGAGCCGTGGTCGGATCGTGTTGATAGTAATATTTCATGGCCAGCACATCCTTCGCGTTCACGAGGTAATCCAGGTTGCTTACCACTTGATCGGCAGTGAAATAGGCCGAAGACGGCACGAAGGCATTTTCCGGGAAATTGATGGTTGGTGTATTTCCGTTGTCGTTCGGAATCAAGTACTGTCCGTTGGGCAGCTTGTAATTGAACAGAGTGAGGGCGATGGGACTGACCTGGCTCGCCGTCATTGCGGGATAACCATACGGCGTATTGAAATTGGCGTTGGCAATTGCGGCCAGACCCGCCGCCGTGCGGTTCGTGCTGTTCAGGCCAAACGGGACCGCCAGCCGGGAGATGCCGATCTCCTGGTCGGAGTCGTGCAGATGCTGATAGCTCATAAATCCGAACAGCTTATTCTTCTTGATGGGTCCACCCAACGTCCAACCCGGGACGTAACGGTGCAACTGCGGGACCTTCTCGTTCTCAGGGATATTGGGGTCCTCCTTGAAAAAATAAGGGGCAGCGTTCAGCCAGTCGGTTCCGCGGTGTAGGTAGACACTTCCATGAAGGTCATTGGTGCCAGAAGCGGTGCTCATGTCGATGTGTGCGCCGCTGGTCGAGCCTTGCTGCGCATCGTACATCGAGGCATTCACGCGGACTTCGGTGAGGGTTTCTGGAGCGGGAGTCGGCAACGCCTGGCCGATGGCGAGATACGGGGATGCAGTGCTTTGAATGATTTGCGCTGACGAGACTGCTGCGATGCCGATCCCAGTCTGGTCTACGATTCTGGCCGACGCTACTGAGCTCGTGCTCTTGCCGTTAAAGAGATTGCTGGCATCAACTCCGTTGAGAAGAAATGTGTTGCTGGTGTCGCGCTGGCCATTCGCCCAAATTGGAGCATTTCCAAGCCCTGCGTTTGCTCCCGTACCAGGAGAGAGTTCGGCACTCGTGCCAGGCGAGAGAATGGCAGCTCCCGTAAAGCTCCCGGTTGGAAGAGGAATCGCCTCAAGCTGCGCCGTTTCGAGCACATAGCCTTTGGTTGTGTCAACGGCGTTCATAAGAGGATTTTCGAAAACGGTGATAGTCGTGCTCGCAGCACCAACCTTCAAAGTAGCGTTTACAGTGACGGTGCGATCCGCTTGTACCATGATGGAAGGCACCCTTACGGTCTGAAACTTGTCGTGCGTGAAGGTGATCGTGTAGTTGCCGATGGGTAAGTTCACGAAAGCGTAGCTCCCGCTCTCGTTGCTGCTTTGTGTGCGCGTCAGTTTTGTCTGATCTCCGACTATCGTTACAGTCGTGGCAGGCATAACGGCCCCCGAATTGTCCTCGACAGTGCCAGTAATTCCTCCTAATGTCTGCTGCGCGTGCGAGCTGGCAGATATCGATATCGACACGAGCGAAACCCAAAAGAGAAGAGACTTAGGCAGCATGTTCTGGTTCTCCGGGCAAAAATCATTCACTGCGGGTTCAACTGCAGCCCTATAAGTCCTGGGCGTATGCCTCGACCCGACAGAATCCCCTTAGATGTCAGCATCCCAGGCGCGATCGAGTCCACCGGTCGGCTCCGCAGGAGTGACTCCTCTTGCCGGAGTAGGGGTGACGAAGCGGACTTCACCATAGCCGAACCCCGCGGAATGGTCAATCAAATTACCACCCGTGTCGTTAGCACATGATATGTCCGGTTGAGATAGCACGTGATATGTCCGCTTTTCGGGCGGCGAGGGTAGGAGAACATGCGAAGCATGTTCTCTTACACGAAGGCCGCGGTGGAGCGGGCAATGAAAGTACAGGAAGTCATTTTGCGAGCCATGGCGAAGAAGATCACGTGGTGGCAAGCGGCGGAGATTATCGGCATCAGCGATCGGCAGATGCGGCGCTGGCATGAGCGCTATGAGGAGTTCGGCTATGACGGGCTGTTCGACCGGCGGCGGGGAAAGCCGTCGCCGAAGCGAGTGCCGCTGGCCCAGGTGGAGCAGGTGCTAGAACTCTATCGCGAACGATATCACGATTTGAACGTGTAGCATTTTCACGAGAAGCTGCGCGACCAGCATGCGATCGAACTCAGCTACACGTGGGTGAAGCAGGCCTTGCAGGGAGCGGGGCTGGTGGCGCGAGGGCGCAAGCGCGGAGTGCACCGCAAGCGGCGTCCGCGGCGGCCTTTGCCGGGGATGCTGTTGCACATCGACGGCAGCCGGCATCGCTGGTTCCAGGACGAGCGCTGGTACGACCTGATCGTGATTCTCGACGACGCCACCAGCGAGATTTATTACGCGCAGTTGGTGGAGGAAGAATCGACGCCGACGGTGATGGCGGGGCTGCAGGAAGTGATCGAGCGCCAAGGCTTGTTCTGCGCGCTGTACAGCGACCGTGGCAGCCACTTCTGGTTGACCCCGAAGGTGGGAGGGAAAGTGGACCCGCATGGTTTGACGCAGGTGGGACGGGCGATGCGCGAGCTGGGGATTCAGATGATTCCGGCGTATTCGCCGCAGGCGCGCGGCCGCAGTGAACGCAGCTTCGGGACCTGGCAGGGGCGACTGCCGCAGGAGTTGCGGCTGGCGGGGATCACGACGCGGGAAGCGGCCAATGATTTTTTGCGCGAGCGCTACGTGGCCGAATTCAACCGGCGCTTTGCGGTGCGGGCGGAGCAATCGGGCAGCGCGTTTGTGGCCTGCCGCCGGCGCGATCTGGATCTCGTCTTCGCATTGCAGTGGGGGCGCACCGTGAACCGGGACAACACGGTGAGCGTGCAGAAACTGAGCCTGCAGATCGAAAGCGTGTGCTGGCGCGGCACGCTGGCAGGCTGCAGCGTGACCGTGCATCAGCACCTGGACGGCACTTTCAGCCTGACCCACGGGCCGCACCGGTTGGGCCGCTACGACCCGCAGGGAAAGCCGCTGCGGGAAAACAAAACGCGGCGCGAGCGGGCTGTGGAAAAGCCGCGCGCTGGAAAAGTCCAACGGACTTTCCCACCGCGCTTGGAAATCCCGCAAAAGAAGCGGGATTCCCACTTTCCCACAGCCCCGGCGACGGCGGGTCGTTTAACTCAAACCGGATATATCACGTGCTAAGAAAACCGGACATTTTAACTTGCTAAGGACATCAAATTACCACCCGTAACCTCTTTTATGGAAGGTGACGCATTTTATGGAAGGTGATGCACACTAGCACTTACGGCTACGAGCAGCGCGTTACGCTCGGGAGCGTCTTCGTTCCTCAATTCGCCCTTGAATCTGTGCTGGCCCCAGAAATGCCGCGTGAGATCCAGAAGCGCCTGGGTGAGACAGGGACATCACATGCGCGACGAGCATGAGATTACCGGACTCCGTTCTCCGGCGACGATTCCGGCCATGTAAGCCTCTTCAAGTTGCGCCCCTATTCCGCAAAGGCAAGCGCAGTGCGGCATCAAAGCAAGTCCGCCGCCGGCAGGTCGGAACTTTTATTGAGGGCACGAACCGACGTCAGAAAGGTCGAACCTTTTCGTACGCTCTTCCTCGACTCCAAGCCCCATCGAAGCCAGGCGCCAACGCATCTCGCATCTGCAGGCGAGCTCTGGATAGTCTGGTCTTCACGTTTGCTTCTGAGAGGCCGAGGGCCTTTGCAGTTTCGTTGATACTGAGGTGCTGCACGTCCCGCAGGATCAGTACTGTGCGGTATTTCTCGGGAAGAGATTCGAGGGCTTTGGTCAGTGCCTCACGAAGCTCGCGCTGCTCCAGCGCCTCTGATGGGATTTCCCGCCAATCCGCGAAATCCTTCGGGATATAGTCGCCCTCGTCGTTTTGCTGCCCTTCGTCCATGGATTCATATAAGTGCTGCCGGTTCTTGCGCGACTTCATCCTGGCTTCATTGATAGTTATCTGGATCAGCCACGTGCTGAACTTTGCTTCTTGGCGAAAACGGGATAGGCCTTTGAACGCCTTCAGAAGTGCTTCTTGCGCTACCTCCTCTGCATCCGCGTCGTTCCTGACGATCGAGAGGGCGGCCAGAAAGACAGCGCGCTCGTACGGGCGAACCAGTTCGTAAAATGCCTCGGCGTTGCCGTCGTTTACACGCCGGATCAGATGGGATTCGGCCGCGTTGCCCTGGAACTGAGCCGGCATAGAAGAACATCCGTTCAGTGGTTTCGGGCTCTCCGATAACAACTCAGTTCCGCTGCTGGTGGCTTTCATCGTCCGACCTCCTTCAGTTGCTGGCTTACGAATTGAGAGCAATTCACATGAGGTACTTGCCTCCGCGCCAGATCGCGCAGCAGCGTGACTCCGCGGGAATCGACGAACGACACTCTTTCGAGATCGAGGCTCAGGGCCTTCTGGTGGGAGAGGGCTTCATCGCTGAGCCTCCGTAACTCTTCGACCCAAGGGCCGACGAGCTTGCCTTCCAGCTGGAACCGAATGGCCTGATCTGAGTTGCTGATGATTGAAATCTTGAGCACTGCTAGCTTCCTTCCCGAATACACCTTTGCTAAAGCAGGAGACGTGCCATTCGTGCGGCGCAGGGAAGAAACTCTATGTTTGTGATTGTGAGGGTCTTAGAAACTGCTGAGGAAATTCGCTTCGGAGGGAGCCACGAGGGTTCGTGGTTCAGTTCGTTATGGCTTCGTGGCTACGGGATTTCGTGGCCGGCAGAGTGGGGTCCATCGACGCACGCTCGATTCCGAGTTTCTTTATGCGGCTGCGCAGCGTGTTGGGATGCAGATCGAGAATCTTGGCAGCCCCACGTTCACCTTCAATGACCCAGTCTGTTTTTTGTAGCACGCTCTGGATGTACCGCATTTCCACTTGCTGCAGCGACGAAGAATCGCCGTTCGCGCCACGGGATCGGTGATGGTCCTGGCCCAAGCCTGCAATTTCATCACTTGACGGCATTGCCGCGCTGGCAGCGGGTAGCAGGTCAGCGCCTAGCCTCAGAATCGGCCCGCGTGATAACACTACGGCGCGCTCCACAACGTTCTGCAACTCGCGAATGTTTCCTGGCCAATCATAGCGAGAAAGAAGGTCCATCGTGTCCTGAGCGATGCCGGTGATTTGTTTGCCGAACTGCCTAGCAAACCTCTCGATGAAAAAAACAGTCAGGAGTGGGATATCGGAGCGTCTCTGACGCAGCGGGGGCACAACAATCGGCAGAACGTTGAGGCGATAGTACAGATCAGCCCGGAATCGGCCTTCCTGTATGGCCTTCTCAAGGTTTCGATTGCTGGCTGCAATGACGCGCACGTTTACTTTTATCGTGCGGCTGCTGCCTAGTGGTTCAAACTCCCGCTCCTGGAGAACTCTTAGCAACTTCACTTGCGTGTCAAGGGGAAGTTCGCTGACCTCATCGAGAAATAAAGTTCCGCCATCAGCCAGTTCAAACCTGCCTGTTCTGCGTTCCAGCGCACCGGTGAATGCCCCTTTCATGTGACCAAACAGTTCACTCTCGACCAGACCAGTTGGGATTGCACCGCAATTCAATTTCACCAAGGGGCGATGCTTTCGCGATCCGTGGCTGTGGATTGCACGTGCGATCAACTCCTTACCGCAGCCTGTCTCTCCCGTGATCAGCACCGTGGAATCTGTTGGCGCCACCGTCTCTACTCTCTCGAATACCTCCACGATAGCCCGGCTGTTCCCGACGATCTCTTCGAAGTTGTGCTCCTTGCTGATTTCTTCCTGCAGATAGACGTTCTCGGCTTCGAGCTTCCGTTGCAGGGTCTGGACCTGCTGAAGAGCACCTTGCAGTTCTGCCTCTGCCCGCTGGCGTTTCAATTCCGCGGCTGCCCTGGCGGCAAAGATCTTGACCAGATCGATTGCGTGCTGGTCACGATCCATCGGCTTGTCATCAAGAATCGCGATATGGCCCATGACTCGCCCCTCCCGGTCGAGCATCGGAACACCCAAGTAGCTCTCCGCTTCCCATCCGGCCAATGCCTTGTCCAAGGGAAACAAGTTCTGGAGTCCTTCCTGGTAGTGGCAAACTTCGCCGTTTATGACTCTCATGCACGGCGTATCAGCAATATTGAACTCAAACTTGTCTCCGAATTGGTCGCCTTTCCAGAACGCTAGCGCTTTTGCGCGCTGATGATCGTCGCAGTCGGTGATAAACGCGTAGCGAACGCGAAGAGCGCCGGCCAGGTGGCGCACCAGCGAAGGAAAGAAATCAATTCCGGTTGCGGAAGCCGTGCCGACGACAATGGAACGGAAGGTATCCTCCGCAAGATGCCTATCCGTGACGTCGCGGACCAGACCGATTACACCGATCACCTTCCCTTGAGCGTCGCGATGGGGAGCAAAAGTGCAAGACTCCCACAGATCGCGGCCTTCAGCAGAATGCTTGGGTACTAAAGCGTCCGCAACTTGAACAACCTATCCTCGTAACGCTTGCTTTAACGCTACTTCTATGCCGCTCGGACCCAACCGGGGAAACACCTCGGCCGCGACCTGGCCGAGTACTTCCTCCGAACGCTTACCAGTGAGCCGCTCCATGAAGGGATTGAAGAGTTGGTAGCGCAGTTCAGAGTCATAGACAATGATGCCTTCCGCCGCCTCCACTATGATTTCTCGATTAAAGTGAAGGGCCTCGCAGAGGGCAAGTTCGTTCTTCTTCTGTTCCGTAACATCTCTTGACAGCGCCAACAGACGCTCTGGCCTTCCGCTTGCGTCATAGATAGGGCTAACTACAACGTCCCACCATCTAGGCTGTCGCGACGCGCGGGTTTCGAAATAACCGGTAAATCGCCCGATGCCTCCATCCTTTGCTGCTTGCACTGCGGCCTGCGCCGACTCTCGATCCGCGCCTTCCCAGAACTCCACCCAGCAGCTGTTCAGAAGTGGGCCAATGTCACAGATCTCCAGCACCTGCATTCCACCCTCGTTTATGAATAACAGGCGGCCTTCGAGGTCGAGAATCTTGATGCAGTCCCTGCTGCAAGCGATAAGCCGGCTCTTAAGCTCTTCACTAGCGCGCAGGGACTCAGCCGCAAGCGCCTTCTCCCTGGCGATTCGAGCCAGTTCGGCCTTGACTTCGCTCAGCTCCGATTCAAGCGCTTGCCAGCGTTCCGGATCGTGTTCTGAGACAGTCACGCGGGTCCTTCTTCTATTAGTCGAAGGTAAGACGGAGGCTGAACCAGAAGGATGCAGGAAATTTGAGAGGGATATTTGGCTCGACCGGCGGGTCAGGTCGTTCTCTGACGGACTCGTGCCATTACTTCACTCACGAGGGGCTCGATCGCGTCGGACGGAAGCGTGAAGGAGCCACTCTCCGTGACAATTTGGATGGTCTTTCGGGTGCTATCAACAATAACTTGGCACGTCTTGCACTCGCGCAAGTGCTCCTCAAGATGGGTCCGGAGGTCTACACTTGCAGCGTCGTCGATGTAGTCCCCTAATTCAGCCAGGAAGTCAGCACAGCTAAGCATCGGTCTTGTCCTTGCGAATAAAGTGTGGGGCCAGACTCTCTCGGAGCATCAGTCTTCCTCGTAAAACCCGAGCTTTAAGAGCGGGAACGCTCAAATCCAGCGCCGCCGCCGCTTCTTCCGTCGAAAGCTGGTTGATATCGCGCAAAAGCACCGCAATCCGGTATTTCTCCGGAAGGCGCAGGACTGCCTCGCGGACAAGTTCGTTCATTTGCGAGGCGGCCAATAACCGTTCCGGATCCTCGGCCCATTTCTGGACCTGCCTCGGGCGAAATCCCTCATCGCCTTGCCCTTCTTCGAGGGGTTCCGAAGGCTTGCGCTGTCGCAGTAGATCGGTACCGGCATTGTTGGGATCGCTGAAGAGAAGGTAGCCGTCGGTTTCTTCCGAGCGCGGCACCCAGATAGGGCCCTCCGTGAACAGAAATCCCCCTGCAAGTTTCTCGATCTTCGCGCCCGCCGGAACGATGTCATCCAGCGCTGAATCCTTCCTGGTGACCTGCGCCGGACTCTCGCTGACAGCAACTTTCGGGGACTTGTAAAAGTCCAAGGTCGCCGATTTGGCCCAGATGAAGTTCTCGGGGCTATCGGAGATTGGTCCGTTGATGCCGAACACAGCAAGCTGAATCTGCTGGCCGGGTTGGGCGTTCCGCGTGAGGATCACGCGATTGGGAGCATTGAATCCTTTAATCACGGGTCCGCCAGGCTGTCCCAAAACCCGCGGCATTTTGCCGTTAACCCAGACCTCGGCATAATCGTCGATCACGATTTCAAAAGCGACGGTCGAGCCTGCGGTGTTGAAGCCTCCGACCTTTTCAGGAATCGTGACGTTGATGCGGTACCAGTTGAAGCAAACCTTGGCTGTGGAGCGCCGCTGGTCAAGAGTCGTGGCATCGATGGCTTCCCATTGAGAATCATCGAAGTCTGCGGGGCCCGCATGAGGAGTGTAGTCGTAGGTCCTGATCGGCACACCGCTCGGCTTCAGGTCGGGGCCTACAGCATGGGAGGCGGACACGATCCTCACGTCGTGATAGCGCCACTGGCCGTTCACTAATTGCACTCCTTCGCGGGAAGCCAGGTCGACCAGTGCGTCCGGGCGACCGAAAGGAGGATCCTGTACGCTCTGGCCTTCCGCCCTAAAATTCGCGAGGGACAGGATTGTGGCCAACAGTGCCGCAAAGCCCCATGTTTGCCATCTGCTTGTCATATCGCTCTCGCTTAACGAACCTTCACAACGAAGTAGAGAAATGGATCAGTCACCTCCAGAAACTAGTGCGGCACACCGTGGGGTACGATGATGACGTCGCCCTTGGCGATCTTCCGCGTTTCACCGCCCTTGATCCCGCTGCCCCGCAGTTCATTTGGTTCTGTGGTCTTTGCGTCAATGGCTTCACCGCCCGTGATGAATGTGGCGCTGCCCTGCAGCACGTAAATCACGTCCGCATCTTTCGTATGGATTTCCGCCTGCCCTGCTTTCTCCCGCCGGCTGGCATGGACCATGTAGTTGCGGCCGTCGCTTCCGTCGAACAAGATGGCGCCCTTGGAGAAGGCCTCGTCCACTTTGCTTCTCTCCCAGTAAGACACTGCAGGGGCAGGATCGCTGCTCATGACGGCTTCGAACGCCTTCGAGCCAGCGATGGCGAGTTGTTCATCCTGGTCTGCCGTGGCCGCGCCGCTTACCCCGACGCCGCCGACAATCTGGCCGTCGACCGTAATTGGAATGCCACCGATCAGAGGAGTGAAGTTTTCGAGTGCCGTCATTACCGTGCGGCCTTTGCCGCTGGAGTTAATCAGCTCTTCAAAAAATCGCGTGGGCTTTTTGAACATGACGGCGGTTTTGGCTTTGCCAATGGAGATATTCGCGCCGGCAGAGAATGTGCCATCCAGCCGCTCCAGGGCCATCAGGTTGCCGCCGTCGTCTACCACTGCAACGACGCCGCCCGGCGCCTGTAGTCGTTGCGCCTCAGCCTTCGCTTCGGCGATCACGCGCTCCGCGCCTTGCAAAGTGAGCGTCTTCTTTTCGGTGGTTTGCCCACCTGCCAAACTTGCAATGGACAGAACCACCACCACCAAGCCGGTATAGCGAACTGATTTCTTCTGAGTCTTCATGGCTTTTTGCCTCTCTTTGTATGTCGAAGGGCGCGACGTCCAGGTTCGAATCAGTTCGTGCCCCTCGATTGGTGGTTGCTACATGACGGGCGAGCTAAAGCTTGCCTCGCCCAGATTTGCCTCTGCCCAAGCGCACCAGATGATTACTTTGGAGACGTTCTTCACATAGCTGGGAAGAACAATCTCTTTCTGGTATTTGTCGCCGAGGAAGGCTTTCTTCTTCAGCTTGTCGAGCAGATAGACCTGGCCGTCGGAATCCACAACTTGCCAGTGCGGATCCGGAGTGTCGGGAACAACGAAGTCGCCCGACAACGTCAGCACGCTCTTGCCATCGCGCGTGCTGTGGGTAACGTGTCCTTTATTGGCTTTCGGTCCCTGGAACTGGCCGGTGGTGTGTGCGTCTTGGGCAACCGCCGAGACGGCGAACAGCATGGTCGTCATCAGCAGCCCCCGGAGGAGAAATTGCATTGCCTTGTTCATGTTCATCCTTTGCTTCGTCCTTGAGAATCGATTTGTGAGCCCGCTCACGCACTGGGCGATGAATCGTTAACGACTCGCGAACCCGATTTGATGTGGGCTCATGTGCTGTGCCGAACTGCTCACGTGGCAGTGGGATTCAGAAGTGTCACGAAGGTTTCAAACAGCAGTTGCGTGCGAGATTACTGAACGTTGTCACTTCAGGACCTACGCCGCATCTCACCTCTGGGAGCTAATTGTGCGACGGTGACTCAGCTATTAGAGATTGACTTCCGAAAAGTATGGAGAGAATTGGTCAACTACGCGGAGGGCGACCTAACGCCTGAAATGCGAGACCGAATCACGCGCCATCTTCAGAGCTGCAATCACTGCACGGCTGTCTATGACGGCTCCCGGAATATCGTCCGATTGCTGGGCGATAACAACGCATTCGAACTGCCGCGGGGTTTTAGTCGGCGATTGTATCGGCGTTTTATGTCCAGCGTGCGGTGATCGGGTCACAACTCCTCAGCAAGAACCCTGAGGTGACGTACAACGCACCTGTCTGTTTCCATTAGAGGCGCCGGTCTCGAGCCTCAAGTGCCGACTTCTCGCTGACATTCATGGGCGACCTCAAGCACACGCTTGTTGAACTCCATTCCTTTCATGACTGCATTGCGGATTGGAAGCAGGTCCTAGCGATTCGGAAACGTTCTTCATCAGGGTGAGCTTCTGCGAACCAGTAAGCAGGAATTGTCCGTTGCGTGTACGGTGGGCATCAACGGCCACTTTGAGGTGCCGGAACAAGCCGGGCGCATATTGAACCTCATCAAATGAGCACGGGTGGCGGATGGCGTTGGAGAAAAGTGCCCGGTTCCTTTTCAGCCTGCTCAGCTTCGGTGGGGAGGTCGAGGGAGACAAACGCATGTTTTGGGAACAGGCGCAGAAAGGTGGAAGTTTTGCCGGTTTGTCTGGCTCCGGTCAGCACAACCACTGGCCGCGTTCTTGCGGAGCGTTGGAGGCGGGGTTCAACAGCGCGTGGAATCCACATATGCAAACTATACGATAGAATCGCATATTTTGCATAACACTTTCAACCACCGCCAGAGGCCACCGTGAAAGCTCGCTTGCACCTTGCCTGTGGTTTTGCAATGCTCACCCACCATTCTCCCTCAGCGGCTTCCTGAAGTACGTGTTGGATGCTTGCAGGTTTTTCAGCGGATGCAGCTTGGTAGGGGAACGCCGCGGGGCACATATTGACCCCCGCGCTAGCACGTACGGCAATGTGAATTATTCATCGTTCTCGCTCCTTGTGCTCGTGGCTTTTGGGTATATCGGCGCAAACATGGGAGGTAAACTCTTTGTCGCGCTGCAACTCGAAGTTGCGCATCATTTCATCGAAAGATGCCCCCGCGGGCGGACCGGAAGGTTGGAACCGCCAGCCACATTCGGAGCAACCAAAGCCCCGAAAACGCTGCTGCTCAATCCATACCAGCTTCCGGCTCAAGGCTGACTCTGTCGCTGCGCCCCGACGAGTACCGGCTTGTTGTCAAGGGACGAAGCGTTCTGGTTCGCCATTAGCGGCCTCCTTTCCCAGCGGCGTGCTGCCCGATTGAAGCAGAAAACGGCGGAAGATACTTAAAGGAACGGAGTTTACATGCGCAAATCTGGATGGTCTGTTGGGCATCCTACACACGCAGAAGATTATTGCTCGTGCGCATGCCCGATTTCGGGGCCTGGTTTTGAAGTAGAGGAATCGCTTAAGTGCTGGTTCAGGTTTCGTGCGTCTTGAAGCGGTCAGTATTGCTCAGCATCAGGGTGGTATCCAGGGTAGTGTTGAAGGGTGGTCGAGAGGGGTTCACCATGCCCTTCCAGAATCCTACCCTGTTTCGCACAGCGTGACAGGCGAGTTCATCCCCGCATCTGCGAGGGCGTTCGGTTCTGATCCTGGTCTGTTTAAGGACGGTTTGTGGAAAGCAAAGGCCTGCAGGTCGTGCAGTCTGGCGAGCGGACGAATACCGAAGGGAAACCACTCAGCAACCTGATACTTCTTTCGATCTCCGATAGCGACTACAACTCACTGCGTCCTCATCTCGAATACGTCAGCTTGCCAAACCATCTCGTGCTTCACGAGGGTAGTGGAAAGGTCGAATCTGCGTATTTCCCGAATCGAGGTTTGATTTCTCTTGTAGTCGTAATGAAAGATGGAAAGACCGCCGAAGCCGGCATAGTTGGCAATGAGGGCTTTATTGGAACACCGGCGGCTGTCGGCCTGAGCAGGAGCCCGCTTCAAGCGGTGGTACAAATCTCGGGGGACGGGTTTCGGGTAGAGGTCGCAGCTTTGCAAGAAACGTTGGAATCCACCCCACACCTGCGATTGATGTTGAGCCGCTATGCGGTAGTTCAGGGAATGCAAGTTGCACAAACAGCCGCATGTAACCGGCTGCACGATATTAAGCAGCGCCTTGCGCGGTGGTTGCTAATGACTCAGGACAGAGTGGATTCAGAGTCGCTGCCCATCACCCATGATTTTCTGGCAACGATGCTAGGGACAGATAGGCCTAGCGTGAGCCTGGCAGCTGGTGTCTTGCAGAAGAAAAAGCTCATCGAGTACACCCGTGGCGCAGTGAGGATCGTGAACCGCAAGAAGCTTGAAGACTCCGCCTGTGAGTGCTACGGGATTACCCAACAGTACAATGGCGAGCTAGGGTTGAAATAAGTCCCCGATTCGGGCTCAGACGTTCATGAATCGGCTTGTAGCGTTCTTGTCGGCCGCCTGGAGGGGAAGCGCCACATGGGCAGGTTGCATGCGATTGGTGCAAACTCGTACGAAGGTCCGCATATAAGACTGCGCTACCCGGTCCCAAACCATGTGGCGTGCATAGAGATAAGCACGTTTGCGCATTCCCTCGCGGGCCGCATCATTGTCCAAAAGTTCAATCGCCGTATCTGCAATAGCCGCAGGGTCCTCGAAAGGAACCAGCGCCCCGCGCCCATCGGCCAGGAGTTCGGCGGCGTGCCAGTACGGCGTCGAAATGATCGCTTTCCCGGCGCCCAAGGCATACGCGAGGGTTCCTGATACGGCCTGTGTCTCGTAGCGGTATGGCGTCACGTAAATGTCGGCCGAACCAACCAGCGCAGCCATTTCTTGCGGACTGACGAAGCGGTTGTAGAAGACCACGTTCTCCTGAACTCCGAACTCCTTGGCTAATGCCTCCAACTGCAGTCGATATCGATCGCCCTCGCGGCGTTTGACATGCGGGTGGGTTGCACCTGCGATTATGTAAACAACGTTGCTGTGCCGGGACAAAATGCGCGGCAGGGCTTGAATCATGCTTTCGAATCCCTTATTTGGAGACAATAGGCCGAACGTGAGTAAAACAGTCTTTCCTGTTGAAAACGAATCTTTGTAAGAAGCCGGTTCCGCAAAAGGCAGGTCAGGTATGCCGTGAGGAATCAGGTCAATCTTTCGGCTTGGAACTCTAAATACATCTTGCAGAAACCGAGAAGAATGCTCGCTCATAACAATAAGACGATCGGAGCGCTCGGCGATTTCTTGCATGACGACCAGTTGGTCGAGGTCTGGTTCACGAAGAACCGTATGCAGAGTTGTCACGACCGGCATTTTGAGGCACTTCAGCAGCCTCAAAACGTGACTGCCGGTCTTCCCTCCAAAAATCCCATACTCATGCTGCAGACTCACAAGATCGATTTTGCTGGAATTAAGAAAGTCGGCGGCGGCTCGATAGGAGGAGATATCGCTCTCGGTTATCTCGAATCGCACGCGCGGAGGGTAGCTGTACCGCGATTGCGGATCATTTACGGCTACCACGGATACTCCAGCGGCGCCGTACTCAGCAGCAATCGCATCACACAAATCTGTCGTGAAGGTCGCAATTCCACACTGGCGAGGGAGGTGGTTCCCGATAATCGCTACCCGTAGTGGAAGCGGCGGGGTGGGGATCACTTGCAAGAACGAGGCTGACTTCTTCTCGAACGTGAGAGGACTCGCTTGGTAGCGCATCAGGGTGTTCGGTTTCAAACGCACGGAGGGGTCAGGTCCGGACATTGCGGGCTCCTTAACGGTGCGGTCCGGTTGGAACCGGACCGAACACAAGGCGAAGGCGCCAGGAAGCTGCACCATGGCCTCCTGGTGCCGGGACTCGCCCTGACTCTTCTTCAAACCGCAGTTCGTCGTCCGCTCAGTAGGTTAATGACCAAAACCACCAACCCCACAACCAGAAGCAAGTGGATCAGGCCTCCGCCGATATGCAGACTGAAACCCAGAAGCCATAGAATCATAAGAACAACGAAAATGGTCCAAAGCATGTTAACCTCCTGTGCTCATTTGGGAGAGCAGGTGATGGGACGGTGCCGCCACTTGACCATACAGCGAGCTGAATGACAAACAGCGGCCACCCAATTCTGCAAGCCCTACTTCTGATCGTTCTCTTCGACTTTGGCCTGAGCTTTGGCTCCGCGAACTTCCGCAAGGAACGGCTCGGCCGCGGCTGGAACCGCCACTTTACCCAGCAGCAACGCCCGAGTTGTGGCATTGCGTCCGTAGATCGCGCGCCGTGAATCATTGTCTTGACGGAGCGATGCACCTGTCAGGGTGAGCCCAGCGAACGCGCCTTTGGCACGGGAGTAGGTCAGGATCTCTATATCCAACTTCCAATCCGTACCAGCCTCGGCATGCCGTCCAACTGGACCCGCTGCCGCGGAAGCGTCCCCTCCGACCTGGAAATTACTGGACAGCAGCCTTTGCATTGCTTTGTCATTCTGAAAGATCATTACCACGTCCACCGCTTCCACCCCGATCTGCAACCCCCAGCTTCCACCCGAAATCGTGATGAACGCCGGCGCACTCCAGCCATCCGCCGTGCGGCAGGTGGCAACGCCCTTGCCTCCTTCAGCTCCGAAGACAAAACCACCTTTGACCATATGCGGTATAACGGCCACGCACTTTGCGTGCTGTAACACTTCTTCCGGGATTCCCTTATCTGGCATCCCCATAATTTCGTGCATCACACTGGTGGCGTTGTCCAGCCGGTCAGTGGCATCCTCCCGCGCCGATCCTGCGTAGCACAAGGTGCCAAGACCCAACATCGCAAGTACGAACATTACCTTTTTCATGGAATAGCCTCATTTCTGATGCCTCTGCGCCGCTTCTCCGGCTTCGTGCTGTCTCTTGCGCACAAATCCGGGTGGAAATTCGGGCACACCAAGGTCAAATTGACCTTAGCAAACCAGGATTAGAACGGTCTGAGCAATAATGCTCACACTTAGCACATGGAAATTCCCGCCAAATTGACACGAAGAAATCTACCGTATGTTTTTTCGAATGAAGCCGAGACTCGTTCCAGATGTGGTCAATTCTGCTCAGACCTCGGAAAGGCGATAGATTAGAAAAATGGCAGCCCTCAAAGTGGCGCGGAAGAGCCACCAATCTGCGCTTTGCGGGGATGAAGGGGGCATCTGAAAACCAGCACGAAAGACCAGATCAAAGGCAGTTTCCACGAAGTGAAGGGAACAATCAAAGAGGAGGCCGGAAAGGTTACGAGTGATCCCAATCTGAAAGCCGAAGGGAAGGCCGAGAAGAAGGCGGGCAAAGTTCAACAGCGAATAGGCGATACGAAAGAAGTGGTCGCAAACTTGAAAGCAGAGTTCGCAGAGTCAAAAAAAGTTGGATAGGCCACCTGCCGCATGAGGGTCGCATTGGCGGATTGCTCCCGTCGCCACAAGAATGGCCAACCACACAGGGCTGACATATCGGTCAAGCCAGCGAAACGGAGTTCATCAAATGCACTTACTCAGATATCGACACGTCCCCACAATTTTGCTGCTGGCTGCGCTCGCGGGCTGCACTCAACAACAAAACACGCAGGAATTGAAGGAGAAGGCCGCGCAAGCGACGGCGGAGGTAAAGCACGATGCGGAAGCTGTGGCGGCAGGCATACGGGAGGGCTGGAGCCGCGACAAGCCACTCGATCTGAACACTGCCACAAAAGAGCAGTTGCTGAGCCTGCCGGGCGTGACCGCGGCAGAAGCGAACCGGGTGATTGCAGGGCGTCCCTATACCGAACCCGGTGAAGTGGTGACGCGGCGCATCATGCCGAAGACCGAGTATGACAAAATCGCAGACCGGGTCACAGCCAAGAAATGACGGGAAATGGGCGCTCTCAAGTCCGCCTCTTTTCGTCGGCGATTCCTTACATCGTTCTAGCTGATGTGAGCCGGGTTGAACAGACGCGTTGGATCGGGGCCTGATAATTTTGGGTTGCGTGGTTCTCAAGGTAATCAACAGAAGAAGTCACATTGTCGTTCCGGGAGGCGCCATGACATTCACACTCAAGAGCCTGTCATGTTTCGTTGCAAGCGCGTCGATTCTTCTTGGCACATCCACCTCGATCGCAGCCAACCGCCCGGCTCCATCAGCTCGGTCAGTCCGGCCCACAGAGCTCGAAATGCAGGTCCTTCTCGATCGAGCCGGCTTCTCGCCGGGTGAGATCGATGGGAAGATCGGGAAGAACAGCCGCGAGGCCCTAGCAGCGTTCCAATCCGCGCGCGGGATTGCTCCAGGTGCGCGGAGCCGCAAAGCATTGCTCAAAGCGCTCGGCGCCGGTGCTGTTAAACCGATCGTGTCCTATACGATCACCGCGGAAGACGCCGCGGGGCCGTTCAACAAAACGATTCCGGAAGACGCGACGGAGCAGTCAAAACTTCCGGGCCTTTACTACACATCCGTGCTGGAAGAGCTCGACGGGAAATTCCACTCGGCACAGGCCCTGCTCAAGCGCTTGAACCCCCGCGCCCGCTTCATTGCGGGAGAGCACATCCGTGTCCCCAACGTATTGGGCGCCGAACCAGCTGAGCGGACCCATGCTGGGGCGGTCAAGATCGTTGTCTCGAAGAAAGCATCGGTCCTGAAGGTGTATGACCGGGAAGGCCAGATCATCTTTTATGCACCGGTGACGAGCGGCAGCGAGCACGACCCGCTCCCGTTCGGGAATTGGGTGATCACTGACGTGGTGCGAAATCCAACCTACAACTACAACCCTGACTTGTTCTGGGACGCCGATCAAGCAAATGCCAAGGTGAAGATCGCAGCGGGTCCAAACAATCCGGTGGGTGTGGTCTGGATGGGGATCAACGTACCGCACTACGGCATACACGGCACGCCTGAAGCGGGGGAGATCGGCCATTCCGCGTCTCACGGGTGCGTGCGGATGACAAACTGGGACGCCACCAGGGTCGCCGGCCTGGTCCGAGATGGGACGCCGGTCGTGTTCGAGGAGTGAGATAGCGAAGCGCCTAGAATGTCGCGCCCGCATCGCCCAGGTTTCGAGGGGGCGAGATCAACCGCAACCTCAATGACCTCGCGAGGCGAACCTCGTTTCTGGCCGCCAATAAAAAGAACATCGCCCGCTATTTCGCCCGCTTCACCGCGTCCACCAGGATAGGATATGGATTAACGGCCTTCCCCCTCCACCACAGCCTTTCCGGCCCCAACTCGAAGATCGCAAAATGCAAGTGGGGGGTGAGTGCATCCGCATTTCCTGTCGAGCCCACAAAACCAATGACGTCTCCACGCTCGACCCGCGTTCCCTCCCGCAATCCTTCCGCGTACCCGTCCAAGTGCGCGTAATAGTAGCAATAGACCCCCATCTCATCGAACTGGTAGATGGTGTTGCCGCCCGGATTGCTGAGGAACAGCTTCCGGATGGTTCCGGATACCACAGCGTGCATGGGTGTCCCTCGCGGCTCCAGAAGGTCGATCGCCTCATGCCGATGTCCGCTGTGAATTTCTTCGAACGTATCCCGTAGATCCGCGAGGGCCAGTCCGCTGATGGGTGGTGCCATCTCGAGAATGGAAGAGGGTGCGCCGACGGCAAGAAGCATTGGGAAGAGCAAAGCGATGTAAACGCAGAGCCTCAAGGCTATTCCTCCAGAACGCCGCCGTGCCGGATATGCCCTGGATCGGGCGACCATGTCATCGTGTTCTTTCGAGAGGTCCGATCCACGCTATGCCGGCGGGACTGTTCGGGCCTTGACTGGCTTTCGTAGTGTCTTGCTGGTTCGCCTCGAACCTTTGGTCCACTTTATGCCTGCCGAAGGTTTATCTTGGGTGGTCTGGTAGCCCGTCTCATGGCGAACCTCAGGAGTGACTCCGAGTTTACCGGCCGTTTGGGCATCAAGCTGCCCTGTGACTGGCAGATTCTCAGCCTTCTGAAATCCGCGAATGCTCGCCCTGGTTCGGAGACCGAAGACACCATCAACCTCGCCGCGGTATTGTCCTTTGTCCTGCAGAGTTTGCTGCATCTTCTTTACGTCGTTCCCATACCAAACCGCCGGGACTTCTTTACTAAGGTCGCGGCCGGAAACGAGCGGGCTCGGGCGTGGTCCGGAGATGCCTGTCCCCAGCAATAGGAAGACAATCGCAGCGGAGGCGGCTTTGCTGGCTAGAAACATTCCTGCTCCTCGAATTGCACACCGGCAATAGATTCGCTCACTTGCTCTAGAAATACTGTGCAGAATAGCTCATGTCGTGCGCCGTGGGCTCAATCTCCCTTCAGTCCGCGCTTTGCGTAATTTGGAGCCATCCAAGAAAGCGCATACGGGCTAGCGGTTTTCGGGTATTTATCCTGTCCAGGAACGCTATATAATGAAGACGCTGTTGTGTAGGGAGGTGCGTATGACTCCTACTCGCCAATCCAATGGTTCTCCAGGCGGAAGGGAAATTGCCCGCCAAACCCCAGTCGACCTGACTCTCCAAACCGTGCGTAGTGCCAGAGGTTCAAGGCTGGTGGCCACGAAGAAACGTGATTTCGATCCCCATGCATTCCTCGCGACCATCGGCGAGGGCAGGAAATCTGTGCTTTTCAAGCGGAAACAAGGAATCTTTGCGCAAGGGGATCTCGCTGATGCGGTGTTTTATCTCCAAACGGGAAAGGTAAAACTCACCGTGGTCTCGAAGACTGGCAAGGAAGCCACGATCGCCATATTAAGTGATGGAGACTTTTTCGGCGAAGGTTCGCTTGCCGGCCAGGCGCTCCGCATGGGCTCGGCAGCCGCAATGACGGATTGCGCCGTTCTGCGAATCGACAAGGAAGCCATGATGGAAGCGCTGCATCGCGAACACGAAATCTCTGACATGTTCGTGGCCTATTTGTTGGCGCGGAACATCCGTTACGAAGAAGATCTGGTCGATCAGCTTTTCAATTCGAGCGAAAAGAGGCTGGCCCGAATCCTTCTACTGCTGGCTCATTTCGGCAAGGAAGGCAAACCAGAGAGTGTAGTCCCCAAGATCAGCCAGGAGGTGCTGGCGGAAATGATTGGCACCACCCGCTCGCGGGTCAGCTTCTTCATGAACCGGTTCAGGGAACTGGGTTTTATTCACTACAACGGCGGGCTGCAGGTCCACAGCTCGCTGCTCAATGTGGTTCTGCACGACTAAGTCAAAGAAAAAGGGCACCCTGAAAACTCAGGATGCCCATCGACATATATCCAAGTCTGAAACCTGCCCTTCCTGCAACCGCTCCTCGTTCAAGGACGATATTACCTCTTGGACGGCTCCCGGTTTGCTGGCTGCTGTCTCTGTTGCAATTGCTGTTGCTGCTGTTGGTGTTTTTGCTGCAATTGCTGTGTCTGTTGCTGGTGCTTCTGCTCCACCTGCTGTTTTTGCGCGTCATTCGCCTTCTGCTTATCCAGATTCAGGTGCTCCTGGTCCTGCTGCTGCTGGAGTTTGTCTCGTTCCTGCTGCTGCTTCGTGATTTGCTTTTGCTGCTGCTGCTGGTACTTCTTGTCCAGCTTCGGGTTGCCCGTATTTGGAGTGCTCGCTGCCAGGGGCGGAAGGTCGTGCGGATGGACGGCCGTGCTGGGTTGAGCAGCGTTGTTGTCTGAACGCCCCTGATTTCCTCCGCGATTGGCTGGGGTGTAAGGCGCTCCTGCCTCTTTGGCCGGTACAGCGCCACGGTCATTAAAATCTCCGGGCCGGGGCGTCGCTGCGACGCTTGGCTTGCCCATGTTCGCCGACGCGCGTTCCTGCGGGTTGGCTCGGGCCGCCTGCGCATGTTGAGTTTGAGCCGCTACCGGCGGGATATGTCTGTCGCGCGCCGCGGACTCCTCTTCAGGCGTCGGACGCGCGCTGATTCCACCATTGCCGCCGTTGTAACTGACGTGGTTCACGTTGTTGTTGATCACGGTGGTGTTGTAAACATTGTGAATGTTAGTGATGTCCACGTTGCTCACAGAACGGTTGTAGAAAAAGTGTCCGTTATCCCAACGCCCGCCTTCAAAACCCACGCCGAAAAAGCCGAAGCCGTAATTGATCCCGCCGTAGAAGCCTACGTGCGGACCCCAGTAGCCGTCATAGAAAACAAATCCGTCGCCGCCCCAACCCCAATAAGCTGGAGTCCATAGGAAACCGATTTCCGGCGCCATCACCCATGTGCCCGGCACCCAGTAGTAATCGCTAACGTCGTAATCGTAGGCCCAATAGCCCGGTGTCCAGAGATAACCGTCGCCTGGACAAAGCGGCTGTTCATAGACAGGCAGCGGGGGCGGGCCGATCCTAATGGCCACGCCAATTTGTGCAAACGATGCCGCCGACATCGACAGCACGACGAGCCCGAACAACAGCGTACGAATGAAACGAATATGCATGGTGATTCCTCTGGCCCATCATCCCTCGCTTGCTCGGTGATGCTCTGCTGACACGAGCTGCGTGGATCGAGGCCGATTTTCGGACGAAACATGACTGCAGACTCCGTCTCGCTCGCAAATGGTTCTGGCAGAACTTTCTCATTCCGGAGATGTCGAAATCTGTTCAAAAAAGCTCAGTTCCGAGCATGGTGCCTGGCGAAAAGGGAATGAATCGGCAAACTCGATGGAAGGTTGGAATTCACCCTGAAGAGTGAGCTACCCGGTCGTGAGGATCCGAGTGGCCGGTATTCTGCCGCTAACCCATGCCCCCGCTTCGAACTTTCTGAATTGGACCGTACTTTCGCCGATCACGGCAGCTTCTACTGTGGCTTCGGTGTCGCGGCTGCTGAGGCTTGAACTGGTTGGTCCGAGTTCGCTTTGGATATGATAGCCGCCTGCGTTTGCTTGTTAGGTGGAATTTCGGTCCCGGCTGGATAGATGAAAATCTGCACCGTACCCCAGCCGGCATCCTGATTCGTATCCGTCTGCTTGCCCATTCCCAGAGTCTTGAGCTGACTATCGTCGAATCCGAAGTTCTCGACCAGATACTCGCGCACAACCATGGCCCGAGCTTCCGTCAGCACCAAGTCCTTCTGGGTATCGCCTTCCATGCCAGTGGACGCCACGATCACCGCAAAGCCGAACTGGTTATTCGCCAGGAATTCGCCGCCATCGTTTAGAGATTTCTGATTTTTCAATTTGGCCGAATCCTGCTTATCAAAAAGCTGCTTCGCCGAGTAAGTGAACGCCTTTGTCGGTGTGCCTTGCGGCAGCCGTCCGACTTCATTTTTTGCCAGCTCGGCAGAATCTTCGTAGCCGCGGCTCTTGAAATACCCGCGCAGGAAGAAATTGTGCTTCATGGCTTCCATGTTCTCCTGGAAGTCGGTAACCCCGGCTTGCGCCTCCACCATCGTGTCACGCATGGCAGCACTGGTTTGTTCGAGGTTGCTATAGAGCTGTTTGTCGTTAACCAGCGCTCCCGCGGTTCCTTGACCTCCGTCGATCTTGGCGCTGATCGAGTCTAGATTCGCCGTTGCCCGAGTGGCGTTCTGGATAGCCCGCTGGCTGCTATCCAGAATGTCGCTCGTCTTCTGGAACAGGTCTGACATTTCCAGTGGCGGCTGGCTGGCGATCGTATCGCCATCCCGCACGTCTGCTTTTCCAGCGGATCCAAACGAGATCGCCAGAAACTGGTTGCCCAACAATCCCTCGGTTTCGATTGTGGCCACGGAGTCTTGCTTGATGATCTCGTGTGTCGACCTGTCGAGATCCATGATTACCGTGACCTTTTCGCCCGGCTTGTGGGGCAACACGATGCTGTGAACGGTTCCACTGTGAACGCCGCCCACCCGTACATCGCCTCCGGCATCCAAGCCCACCACATTGTCGAATTGCGCCTTCAATTGGTACGTGGAACTGAAAAGATACTGCTTGCCTCCGATGATGAAGATACCGAGCGCCAGCATTGCCAGTGTCGCAACGATGAAAGCTCCCAACCGCGCCGCTCTCGACATATGCCCTCCTACGAATGCCTTAGAAATTCCCTGACAAACTGGTCGTCACTGTTCTGCAGTTCTTCAAAGCTGCCTTCGATCACCACATTTCCCTCATTGAGCAGGGCCAAACGGTCCGCAATCGCCTTCGCGCTGTGCAGATCGTGAGTGACCACGACAGATGCCATGTGATGCTCCTGCTGAAGCTTGAGAACCAAATCATCGATCTCCGCTGCGCTGATGGGGTCAAGACCAGCGGTGGGTTCGTCCAGCAGCAAAATATCCGGCTCCAAAGCTAGCGCACGGGCAAGGCCTACTCGTTTTTGCATACCCCCCGAGATATCCGAGGGCATCTTTGCAAGATCGCCTTCCATACCCACCTCCGCCAGTAGTTCCTTGACCCGGTCGGTCCGCTCGGACTTCGACATATCCTTCTTATGGTGCTGCAGCGGAAAAGCCACGTTCTGCTGGACAGTCAGCGAATCGTAAAGCGCGGCCTGCTGAAACACAAAACCCATCTTCTTTCTGATTTCGCCCATCTGGTCGAGAGCCAGACCAGCGATGTCTTGACCGTGAATGCGAACCGACCCCGAGTCAGGCTTTTCGAGGCCGATGATGAGCCGCAGCAATACGCTCTTTCCGGTTCCACTGCGCCCCAACACCGCCAGGGTCTCACCGCGCTTCACGGCCAGGCTGATCCCATTCAAGACGCTTTGACTTCCGAAGGACTTATGCAAGTCTTCGACGGCGAGGACTGGCGCACTGCCGTTTTCCTCGGCTTCTCCTTGCTTCATCGCAATTTGATCGATTGTGTCCATGCTTGTTTCGCGGGCCGTGTCTAATGAATGTTCACGGGAAAAATATGATGATCAGTTTCACCAGAACGACATCGGCCAGAATTACGAAAAGCGACGACAGGACAACCGAGCTCGTGGCCGCCCGGCCCACGCCCGCGGCGCCTCCCTGTGTCCGCATTCCCTGAAAACACGCGATCAGCCCAATGATCAGGCCGAAAACCATGGTCTTAAAGGTCGGAGGCAGCAAATCGTTGAAATCCGCTCCGCTAAAACCGGTATTGATGAACTGGTGTAAAGAAATCGGCTCAACCATGGCCTGCGTAACCCAGCCCATTATCAAGCCGCAAAAGTCGGCAGCGAGGGTCAGCAAAGGCAGCACTAAGATGCAAGCCAGGATGCGGGTCGCCGCCAGCAGCCTGTAAGGGTTTACCGCAGATGCCTCAATGGCGTCGATCTGCTCGGTCACTTTCATCGACGCCAACTCCGCGCCAATGCCCGCGCCAGCTCGACCACTCACTACCAGACCGGTGATGATCGGACCAGTCTCGTGGATTACAGAGAACACGATTGCGGCGGGAAGAAGCGACTTGGCCCCAAATCGAGTCAGGCTGTAACGGGCTTCCAAAGAGAGCACAACGCCCGTTGCGGCGCCGGCCAAAGCCACCAGCGGCAGGGACTTTGATCCGATCTCGTCGAGTTGCCGGAAGAATTCGCGGAATTCAAACGGCGGCGTCACTGCAGACCGCACCACTCGCCAGAAGAATATGCCAAGATCGCCGAACCACTCGAGAAACTGGTTGATCAGACCCTTGGAGGAGCTCACCGTAGGGACAGATACGAGCCGTTGCCCCGGAAGTAGAGGGTCGATGACTGCAACCGCATTTAGTTTCCGTTCGCTCACGGGTTTGGACCCGGATCGGGCGCGCCGTGCCCGTTGTTCAAGTGCATGCGATGAAGCAAGGAGTGAGGTCCGCTATACAGGAATTCCAGGGCGATGTTCCCGCCGACATATCCCAGCATGGTGTAATTGCCCATCCGGAGCGCATCCTTGGCGTCGTAGCGGCTGGGATACCACGCGTAGACGGCCGTCATGGAGCCAGCATACGGCGCGACCAACGCCGGCAGAGAGAAAACGCTGTGGCCGTCTTGGCCGCGGCGTGCGGTCAAGGTTGAAATCACGGCATGGCGCAGCCGCGGAAAAACGCCTTTGCACTCGCAGCGGTAGTACAAGGTGTCTTCCCTGAACGCTTCCGCTAGCCCATATCGCATCGTCGTGCTGATCGCAGCGATGCCAAACGCCGATCCAAATCGCTTGCTATAACCCTCAGCACCTTGCTTCCACTCAGGAGGGGTGTTGTACGCTTGACCAATGCCGGCGGCAAACGCTGCGCCAACGGCTGGATACGGGCCGTACGCGTCGAAGATGTAGTTCTCGATCTTCGTTTTCTCTGTCGGACGCGTGTACGTCAGATCTGGTTGCGCCACGGTTGTGCTTGCGATAATACCCGAGGAGTCTCCCGAATCGGTTAGTGATTGGGCGCCTGCAAGCAACGACAGGGCTGGCACGGCCAGCAGCAAGACTAGCAACACTATTGTTTTGGCGCGATTTCATTTCGAGATTCTCCCTCGGAAGTTCCAACCTGCAGAGCGCCTGTTCTTATAGGGTCTGGGGACACTTTCCATGATCACACTGGCAAGCGATCTCGACCTCACTGGATCCCGCTTCCTTACAGGCTTGACCGCAGTATTTATCGCCAGCTTGCACCAAGCACCGGCATGGTAGGTGCGCACACTTCACCTGTTCATTCGTCGTCATGGTTCTCCTTTGCCAAGTTCTTCTTTTCCGGCCTTGATCTTAAACATGGTGGTGAGACGCCCATTCCCGGCCCACCGTCCCGCAAATCTTTGTCAGCTCAAGGAGCCTATCTACCTTCGTTTCATCATCCAGCCGATCAGTGCTCCTGCGGTGACGCCCACCGCAAAGGTCGTCGCAACAGTCAGCACAAGGTGCCGCTGGAGGCGCTGAGTTGTGTCATCCAAGAATTCCTCGGCGGCATCACCGCCCTGCTTTGCCGCACGCCTCACAACTCCCACACCGTCCTCTATCGCGTCGGCTATCGCACTGGTTGCGCGAGAAGCCTGGCGAGCTGATTTGCCGATTTGTTCAGCTGTTCTTTCCACTACGGTTTGTGACACGTTACCCTCCTGCCTTGTTTTGCGAGCCGGTGTTATGCGTCTTTTATTCGCCAACGGCCTTTTCCGCACGGCCGATCCATTTTTGAACTTTGCCAGCTTTCTTTTCCGCGTTCCCTGAGACTTCCAAATCGGGGTCGTTCGTCGCCTTTCCGACTTCCTCCTTGATTTTCCCCTTCGCTTCGTGGAGCTTGCCCTCGGTCCGGTCTTGCGTGCTTGGTTTCATGGTCGTTGCCTTTCTTCTTGCGACAAGCTTCGATAGGGTTTCCACTCCGTTGCCAGAGCGTAGTCGCCAAGCGCCATTACGCCACTGCTTTTCTTTCAACCGCCACTGGCACCTGCACCAACTCCTCAAATAGAGAGCGGTAGTGAATCATCGCCGTTCTCAGCTCTTCCGTGGTTGCTTGGTCTTTCCCAACCCGGAGGGCAATCTCGTGCGCAGAGCGGTAGTTCTCCACCACTCGGGGATGGTCGACAGAAATGTCGGCGGCACGCTGATCGAAATCGGATACGGGATAGCCACGAGCTTTCATGACAGAAGACACCAGGTCATCGGCTTCTGCAACTGCCCCCTTCGGGGAGTCCACAAAGCGAGACTGCACAGCTTCCCACCGTTTCGAAAAGCGTTCGTGTTCCATCGAATCAAGATCACGGATGTTGAGCTTTTCAACTCTCTTCTCGCGATCCGCTAATTTCGATTCTGCTTTTCGTTCTGACCCATGCGCCAGCACCGCCCGCTCGTACTCGGGCCCAAACTTTTGCCGCAGGCCCGCAGTCGTACTCCTGCGTTTTCGCACGTACAGCCAGGCGAGCGCTCCGATGATCAAAATCACCACGACGGCGAGCACAATCAACTTCGGATCCAGCAGACTTAGGTTCATTGAAACCTCCACAAGCCAGGGTTGTTCACGCGATTCCTTTTGTCGTCAGAACCTTGTGAATGGCCAGTATCAAACTTCCGACTTCGGAAAGCTGGTCAGAATTGATCGTCTTTTGAATTAGAGCTTATGGCAGATAAGACGAGGGTGGGAGGAGCGCAGAGTGACTCCCGAAGACTCGCCAGGACGCACTTGCTCGCAAAAGTGAGCGATTCTGCACAGCACCGCCGAAGCAAGTGAGTGAATCTATGGACTGGCTTCAGGGGCAGAAGTTGCTCAGCCGCCCCGATTCAGTGGGGGACCTAACTTCGAAAAGGAGATGCCATGTCGTTCGGACTTTACGCGATTGGGTTCGCAATCATGATCGGCGGACTGATTTACGGAGCACACTTGATGCACATGCCCACGCACTGGATTGTCGTGGGCGCGGTCGTACTCCTGGGCGTTGGGATTCTGTCGGGGGTAAAGGCGACGCGTCAGAAAGATCCTTCGGACTAGGGGTACTGTCAAAATCTGACTCTCAGTGCTTATCGTGTGCCAGGGCCACTACGGGGATCGCAACATCCCGAGACTCCTCACGTGATATGATGCAGTTGAGGTGGTTACCACTTTCTCCTCTTTCAGGTTCCCTGAACTAAGTCAGCCCATCTGAAGCTTTCTCTCCTTAGGCTTTCAAGAAAGCCGCGTACCCATGCATTCGAATGCGATCCTGCACGAGGTTCAGCAACTCTACAACGTAAGTAACCGTCTTGACTCGCTGGCGGAACAACATCCGCTCGTCTCAGAAGCACTCATCACCATCTCGGGAAGCGTTCGTAATACCGCCACCTTGTTGGAGGTGCTGGTTGCGACGAAAGTCGCGCCGTTCTCCGGATTAGATCCAGCAAATGCCTGATTTGCTCATCCTGTCTGGAAGCTTTGTTTGTGGATTGCGGGCGCAAACTAGCCGTAGAGAACGACATTTAGAACTGGGCCTGCGAATTTCAAGCGATACAAAGTAACGCGCCAACCAGGCTCAGTAAGTTCGCTCTGCTGCTTCTGCTGCGGGAGCCTGCTAACCGGTTGCTCCCGCATTCTTGGAAGGGTCGGCGCGCCAAACGTACAGGAACTTCTCGTCGCTCGACGTTTCGACGGGGATGTTCTTCTCTCGGGTAACGCGGTTCAAAGCAGAGCGAAGATTCTGCATTTTCTCGCCGTCCAGGCTGCTCAGCGGGATTTTGATCGCTTGCTGGGCGTTCAGCTTTGAAAGGTCGGCAAGAATGTCCGCCACTGCTTTGCGGTGTTTTCCTTTGCGACCCTGCGGAACCTCAGACCGGTTCATCGCCGAATAGTGCGTACCGTTTCCATTTCGTCCCATCGGAGGCACTCCTTCATCGGAAATCGTATCCGTATGCGCGAAATCGTACCGCAAAAAATCGTACGCTGCAACTAAAAATCTATACCAGACCTGACGATTGCAGTGCTGCCCCCCCCAACGCGTTGTCCAACGCTAATACTGTCAATAAGATACGCTGCCTGCGTTGCACTAAAACCTGCTAAGAGTTCACCCGTAGGATTTGCTCTGCGCTAGCATGGTTGGCGGTAAGGGTGGGTGAGACGCTCGGGAAAGTAAGCGCTGCTTTAGCAATCGTCCTGGCGTTCTCTGAGGGGGCACCCAACCATGACTCCAGTGACAGCGGCCAACAACAAGCACGATTTCGATCCGCATGCATTCCTCGCGACCATCGGCAGGGGGAGGAAATTTGTGCTCTTCCCGAAGAAACAGCACATCTTCACGCAAGGGGACAACGCCGATGCGGTGTTCTACATCCAGACGGGCAAGGTAAAACTCACCGTGGTCTCGAAGACGGGCAAGGAAGCAACCATCGGAATATTAGGAGAGAGAGACTTTTTCGGCGAAGGTTCGCTTGCGGGCCAAACGCTCCGCATGGGCTCTGCAACCGCGATGACGGACTGCGCCGTTCTGCGAATCGAAAAGAAAGCCATGATGGAAGCGCTCCATCGCGAACACGAAATCTCAGACATGTTTGTGGGCTATTTGCTGGCGCGGAACATCCGGTACGAAGAAGATCTGGTCGATCAGCTTTTCAATTCGAGCGAAAAGAGGCTGGCCCGGATCCTTTTACTGCTGGCTCATTTTGGCAAGGAAGGGAAACCTGAGACTGTGGTTCCCAAGATCAGTCAGGAGGCGCTGGCGGAAATGATTGGCACCACCCGCTCGCGGGTCAGCTTCTTCATGAACCGATTCAGGAAATTGGGATTTATTCACTACAACGGCGGGCTGCAGGTCCACAGCTCGCTGCTCAATGTAGTTCTGCACGACTAGCTGATCCCCCCGCGCATTTCCCCAGGAAACCTAGACAGCACGGCTCGGTGAAATCGAGCGTGGCTCCCACAGCAGGCGAACCGGGTGGGGTGCCGTTAGGAGAGGAGTCCGGGGAACGGGTGTTGCAAAAGAGCATAACTGAGCAATTTTGAACAGTTTCCCGGAGCCCAAGTATGGAAAATATTGCTTCTTGAAGGTGAGCCATGCCCGTCGAGGTTTATCCCGCACTCCAAAGTGCAGTAGTGCTTTGCATCGACGATAGCGAGGACGTGCTGGAATGCGAAAAATCCTTCCTCGAGAGCTTCGGGTATACCGTTCTGACCGCTGCAAGCGGCGACAAGGGATTGGAACTCGCCTCTATGCACTCGGTTGACGTTGTAATCGTTGACTACTTCATGCCCGAGATGAACGGGCAGGAAGTTGCGATCGAAATGAGGAGGGTCAGGCCGCTGGCGCCAATCATCCTGCTCACCGGGGCAGCGGATATTCCGGAGCAAGCCTTGAAGCTGGTTGACGCTTTTGTAGCTAAGGATCGTTTGGCCAGCGAGTTGTTGCCCACGATCGCACAATTGCAAGGATGCGAATCGATGCCTGTGCCTTGGTGTGAGGCATGACGGCGGAGGAGTGGTCTATGGGGACCGTTCGCGGATCTGGTTCTGAGTCGCACGCGGTATCGCACCCCAACTCTTGCCGGTGACGTGTGGGATTTGACTTGATTTCTCTAGTCACTAAGGTTGGGTATCTTCTTGCACCTAAGCTGCAAGTAATTGACGTTTTTTCGGGAGCTACAATTTTTTTGCGGGTTTCTCGGGTGCCTAACTTTTTGAGGCGAGGACACTTATCAACGGTGCCCGGGTGGTGACCGCGGTGGTGGCTAAAGTGCTATTACTTTTGTCGGTATTCCAATCTCAACCGCAGGATGGGTTGGTTAGTGCTTTCTTGGTCTTGAGATCGCCAGGATCCCGGTTTTTCCTGATGAGGTGGTGAAGGGTAGGAGGAGATATGAATTCCCGCGCGCTTCGTTGTCTGGCTCTTTCGTTTTTGCTGCTCCCGCTGTTGGTACTCAGCGCTTATGCCAACCCGATCAACTTGGGAACCGCCGGCGGCTATGCGGTGCTGGGTGGCTCGGCGGTGACCAATACCGGCTCAACTACCCTCATCGGAAACCTGGGAGTCAGCCCAGGTTGCGCGTTATCGGGCGCGGGAACGATGACCGTGAGCGGAACGACCAACCTATGTAACGCGGCCGCGCTTAAGGCCCAGAGCGATCTGACCGCTGCGTACCTCCAGGCATTGAACCTGAAGCCTACTGGCATCTTGACTGGTCAAAACCTGGGTGGGCTGACCCTTACGACCGGCGTATATTCTTTTGCTAGTTCTGCTCAACTGACGGGGCAACTGACCCTTGAGGGCAAGCCCGGTGCACTGTTCGTCTTTCAGATAGGTAGTGCCCTCACGACCGCAACCAGTTCGTCTGTTATTTTTATCAATAGTCTGACTGGTAAGGCGACGACTGACCCGAACATATTTTGGCAGGTTGGCAGCTCCGCGACTCTCGGTACCAGCACATCGTTCGAAGGAAATATTCTTGCGCTCAGTAGCATCACCCTGAATACCAGCGCAAGCATCACTTGCGGGAGTGCCTTGGCGCAAAATGGTGCAGTGACTCTGCAGGGCAATACGATCACTGGTTGCGGCCCAGGCGGGACGAGGACGACAGTCCCAGAACCCGGCACTATGGGCTTGTTGGGAACGGGGCTGGCAATTCTGGCGGGTGCGGCGCGCCGGAAAATGGGCATCTAGATCGTTTGGTGAAAGATCAGCGTACGGGCGTTATTTCAAGAAGTGAGCAATTTTGAACAGTCACCAATATGCCACGGTTGTAAGTTTCGTTTCCAGAGAGAGATGTGAAGGAACTATGCGGCTCAAGTGGTCGTTTGCTCCTCTGATGGCGCAGCCGGACGCGTGTATTCAAGTTACCTCCCCGCTGCGCCATCTCTCCGTTTTGCGGTGTCACACCTGCTGACCGCTATGCCTTACTTTCCATGAGTAATCCGAGCTGCTCAATGTAGTTCTGCACGATTGAGCGCCTCCACGTAGGCGGTGGTTCGATGGCCAGGCTCTATCGCGCGCTGGCTCCCATTCCATCGGCGACAAATGACGGGCCCGTGCCGGCTCGGTTGCCTTGCTTTGCCGACGGCCGCACGAAAGGCAAATTGCCACTTGCCCACCGTAGCCTCTACTGGTCCAGACATCTGTTCACAATTGCTCGCTAAAGCAGCTGACGATCCTCGCCTAAAACGCGTAAAAGATCATTGCGGTCAATATTGACCAGTAATCGAAAGGCCAAGGCCTGATACTGGGCATCGAATCACTCTCGACGGTTAAAAGAAATTGTCTATCTTCCGGGTGTAGATCTCTTGTGAGCCGACAACATAAAGAGTTCTCCCAGAATAACCACCATCGTGCGAGCTTAGTCGGAGAAAACTACAGGAGAGAACATGAAAATCTTTAAGACGTTAGCAACTTTATTCTGCCTTGTTGCGCTTTGTGCGTTCGTCGTGCCGACCGCAACGGCTGATGACTGGAACAGGGAAACTGTAATCACCTTCAGCGGGCCCGTCGAAGTTCCGGGCGTGGGTGCTCAGATCTTGCCGGCCGGTACGTATGTCTTCAAGATCTTTGATTCACAAGGCGACCGCCACATCGTTCAGATCTTCAACCAGGACAAAACCCATGTCTTTACCACTATCCTCGCAATCCCGAATTACCGATTAAAGACGACTGACAAGACGGTAATAACGTTTCGCGAACGGCCCGCCGGACAGCCGGAGGCTCTGCGGGCATGGTTTTACCCGGGACGTGAATGGGGCGAGGAATTTGTCTACGCAAAGTCGAGAGCCATTGAGTTGGCTAAGGAAACCAATGAGCCTGTGCTCGCGACCCCCATGGAGTTGGCAGCGGCTCCCATCGAGACTTTGAAGACGGCGCCTGTCGAGGCCGTTGCCCCTACGGGAGAGCCAGTCGAGCTAGCCCAGGTGGTGGAACCACCCCCGGTGGCTGCCGCCGCACCGCAACCTGCAGCCGATCCCCTGCCGGCAACAGCCAGCCCGTTGGCCCTGATTGCGCTAGTTGGGCTGCTGATGATTGGCGCCGGTTTTGCTCTCTCGGTTTTCTCGAAACGAGCCGTTTGAGCTTAGCCAATGGGTAGGTCGGAGTGTGGAAGACCCACCCCGGTTAGTGGACACCCGAGGGCGAAGGAGGTGGTACGTGAGTACCGCCTCCTCGTCGCCGGTCCGGAGTGTTTAGCCCGCACGTGAAAGGACCAAACGGATGGCAGAGCTGCCCTCAGCCGCGCCGCGTGTGCAAAGCCAGGTGAGACTGCCTCCCGCAGAACATTTCGGCACGGGAAGGCGCACCAGTGAGGAATTTGCTTCCACACTCCGGTGGCTGGCTAGTCTTCTCGCCCTGATCGCTGTAACGAGCTCTGCTCGGGCGCAAGCGTCCTCCACGTCGGAGAGCCGCTCGGATAACCCATACACCATCAAAGTCAATGTGGACATGGTGGTCTTGCGCGCAACCGTCCAGGACCGCAAGAGCACTCTGATTTCTGGACTCTCCGAAGACGATTTTCAGGTTTACGAGGACGGAGTGCTTCAACCGATCAAACATTTCAGCCACGAGGATGTCCCGGTCACGGTCGGTCTGGTCATCGATAACAGTGGAAGCATGATGCCGAAGCGCGCTGATGTTATTTCGGCTGCGTTGGCCTTTGCCCGCTCCAGCAACCCGCAGGACCAGATGTTCGTGGTCAATTTCAACGAAAAGGTTTCGTTTGGTCTTGCGGACAACATGCCATTCACAGACCAGGTGGGTCAGTTGGAAGTTGCCCTTTCCGGAATCAGAGCTAATGGCGAAACGGCACTGTACGATGCAGTTGCTGCCGCTCTTGAGCAGCTCAAGAAGGGTAACCGCGACAAGAAAGTGCTGATTGTAATCAGCGACGGAGGCGACAACGCCAGCAAACATAGGTTGACCGAAGTCATGACCCTGGCAGGGCAGCTTGATGTGATCATCTACACTATCGGCATCTTCGATGAGCAGGATACCGATCGCAACCCCGGTGTGCTCAAGCGGCTTGCGAAGGACACGGGTGGCGAGGCCTTCTTGCCGGAGTCATTAAAGGAAGTTGCCCCCATTTGCGAACGGATCGCTCGCGATATCCGAAACCAGTACACCATCGCCTATGTCCCCACGAATAGAAATCGGGATGGAAGCTATCGGATCATACAAGTGAAGGCGACCGCACCGGGGCGCGGACGTTTGCTGGCTCGCACCCGAACCGGTTACTTCGCGCCGTCAGCATCTCAGCCATCGCCGGCAGCGAAGGTCGATCGACCATGAAGTTCACAACTAAGAAGGAGATTTCCCCCGCGCGAGTCCAAAGGTTTTTGCGCTGGAGTCAGCTTCTCTTTTTCATGACTGGCATCCTCGCGCTCGGTTACGCCGCCTTCACTCTGCTGGATGCCAGGCTCTATCAAGTGTCTGCAAAACGGTCCCTGGAAAATCAGATCCAGGTGGAAAAAGAGCACACACAAACACAGCCCAAACCAGCAGTCAAGAAGGGTGACCTTCTGGGCCGTATGGATATCCCGAGGTTAGGAATTTCCGTCGCGGTTCTACAAGGGACCGGTTCGCGAATATTGCGGCTGGGTGCGGGACATATCGAAGGCACTCCGCTTCCAGGGGAGACTGGGAACAGTGGGATCGCCGGACACCGCGACACCTTCTTCCGTGAGTTAAAAGACATTCGCACGAATGACGAGATTCAGCTTCAGACGCCAACTGGGCTATTCCACTACGAGGTAGACTGGGCGAGGGTAGTCGAGCCCGATGACACCACGGTTCTCGAGCCCTCGACAACAGAAAACACGCTCACACTGGTAACTTGCTACCCATTCTATTTTCTTGGCCCGGCCCCAGAAAGGTTTGTGGTGCGGGCGCACAAGTATTAGTCAAGATGGATTGAGTCGCAAGGTTAGACGGTTCTACCAGAGATCAACCTATACAACAACTGTCGCATAAAGTGTGCACATTTGACCAGCTTTGACTGCGCATATCGTGGATCATCGCGATATGGGGAACCTCAGTTATGTCCAGTTACCCGAGCTGCAAAACGATCTTATGTATTGACGATGATGACGGCGTGCTCAGTTACCACAGAGCGCTGCTGGAAAGGCGTGGATTTGAGGTGCTTACTGCCGCCTCCGCCCGACAGGGGTTACAAATCGCGGCAGCCTGCGCGGTTGCTGCCGTGATCCTCGATTACCACATGCCTGAGATGAATGGTCATCAGGTCGCGACCGAAATAAAACGCCTCAAGCCACAAGTTCCAATCGTCATGGTTTCCAGTGACGACGCAATTCCAGAACAGGCGTTGAATGTGGTGGATGCCTTCGTTTCCAAGAACGAAGCACCCAGCCGCTTGTTGCCGGTGATTACCGAAATCTGCGGTGAAAACCCCTCCGGATTCCAGAAAACTAGACTCACGGCCTGAAATTACATAGGGCTCGGCCGTAGCTTCTGAACCTCCTACCTCCAACCCTGGATTGAGCAATTTTGAACAGAATGGCGGGAAGCCCGCTTGTATACATAACCTGCATGGCTACCAACAGCACTCTACTCTGCATACACCGAGACCCGGCCCAACTGAGTTCGCTGAAGGAACAGGGATACGAACTCTTAACTGCGACCAATGGTCCCGACGGTCTGCGGCTGGTCAGGTCGCGGCCGGTGGATGCAATTGTGCTTGACTACCACCTGGGCCCTTTGGATGGCGCAGCCATCGCCGACGAAATCAAGCAGGTCCGGCCGGAAGTTCCCATTGTCATGCTGACCGAGCACCTGGAATTACCCTACGGTGCCTTGAAGTCTGTAGATGCGCTGGTGACCAAGTCGGACGGGACCCACTTCTTGTTGGCGACGGTCCACTTCATGCTGAATGTGAAACCGGCACAGCGTTGCGAAGGAAAGCTGAGGGCTCAAACGCCGACACCGCTCCGTCGTCTCGGGAGTTCACGGGAAGGGACGGCTCGTCGGCAGGCGAACACTCCACAATTAGCAACTGACGAGAAGACTGCGCCCTTTTCGCCAGGAGTGTGGCGAGCCATCCGAAATGGGAGTGTCCAATTTTGACCAGATGCCCCGGATGCGGCTAGGCGACGACCGCGGAAAGAAAGATCAGAAAAGGGAACAAGGGCAAGCACGAAGTAGTACGACAACGCCGCGGCAAACGCCATGGTGTGATTCTTTTCCATGTCGCGAACCACACTTAGAGCAGCATTCTTGAGGTGAGTTCGGACAAGCTCCGCACTAATTTCCTTGTTGTTTGCCTCTCAAGTATATTCGGAACCAGCATCGGTAATGTCATCAACGCGTTACCGCTCCGTTCCCTCTTGCTGGGAGCAGCTTCGACCGTATCAAAGACTCTGCTTGTTTCCACACACCTGGATCACATTCAATTTGGGTGTGGGACTTCCCGAAAACGCGGTCGTACCAGGGATACTGCGCGCATTTATACGGGCTCGCTTTGTAGTCGAATCGAAAATTCCCGATGATACTCGTGCGGGCTGGGTCGGCAGCGCGAATTTCGGACTGGCCGTGGAGAAGGCCATCCGGTTGGTAGAAATTGGCGGCCTGGGCTACGTTCGCCGGGATGACCGCATCATTTTGGTGAATCTTAGAGATACTATCCACTTGAATGGTGAGAAGCACCGGGATGCCATCCTTCTCCAGTTTACGTGCCAGAGCGATGGCTTCCGAGCCGCCCCAGCTATGCCCGTAAATGATGATGCGACCATTCTGTTTCTCGTCGGGGGTTAGAATCCCATCATGGTTCGCGTCCAGTAGGCTCAGGATCTTCTCTCGGGCTTCTTCTCCGTGGTAGCTCTCAAAGGTCTCCACGTCGACGCCCACGGGGTAAGCCTTGCGCAGGCGCGCCGCAAGCTGCACCTCGCTGTGGACGAGATTATCGTGCTTGATGAACCCGCCCACGAAACCGATGACGATTACCGGCGGCATCATGCGGGTCACGTTGGGAACAGATTGTGCAAGGCCTGTTTGGGCAAGCGCGACGACGGCGCCAAGGGAAAGGATCGAAGTGCGAATCAAGATACAAAATCGACAAAGGGCGGCCGTGTGGATCATGTGGGATGGCCTTTCTGGAAAGAGTTATTGTTGGTCCGGCATTTCATTGGGTCGCCGGAATCGTAGTAGCCAGCGACGTGTTCGTCGTTGCAGCAACCCTCGTCTTGGGCACGCATCGGGATCACGGTGCAGGATTGCCGGCTACCGTCGGCGTCGGCGTTACGGGCTTCAACTGCTCCAGCGCAGTCAGCACGCCTTGCCAGCGAACCTGGTCCTTCTTCGTTTCGATTGGAGCCGAGAGGTCGGAATAAAACTGCAGGATGTTATCGCGCAGCTCTGGCGACGTCCGATCAAACTTCCCCTCTGACAACTGAGCCAGCAACGTCGCGTAGGTGTCGTCGGTCAGCGAATATTCCGCCGCTTTGGTTATGTTGCCAGTATCCAAATCACAATTGGGAACAACCAGCGAGTCGGCTCGCACTTCTTCGAGAAACGCCCGGTATTGATCAACCGTTGTATTGATGCTTTTGAAATACAGATCTTCAGTTTGTGGAGTCGGGTTATTGAACGCCAACCCTTTGAAAGGACCAACCCGCGGCATGTATCGCAAGAGGGTTGACATAATCCGGGTTCCCGCGCCCGGCTTCACGTAGTCTTTCCCCCACTGCTTTTCGTAATCCGAGCGCGAAAGACGGTACAGAAACTTCTGTTTCGCGAAATCCGGCGTTTCGCGCATCAGGTCCTTTTTATGGGTTTGCAGCGCAACCTGGGTCATATGCGGAATCAGCCGGCTGACCGCGAAACGATACGACCCTATCGCCAGATCCTCGTGGGTAAGCACGTCTTTCAACTCCACTCCGTACACCACGGGAAAGACCCGCTCCAGCAGTGGTTTCGACACTTGGAATCCGATGAAATCGTGGTACTGCTGCGACGCATAGCGATTTTTCGCGACCTGCACCGTGTCGAACCCGAACTCAGTTTTCAGATGTGCGGTCTTGTCCTGGGCATAGCGAACGGACTTGCCGTACTTCGCGCGCAGCTTCGGATACTCGATGGCTACCGCCTGATTGACTGCCATCTGGTGCCCGGTGATGTCCGCCGCATAGTGCGACAGCGCCCCCAGCGCGAAGGCGTACTCGTTGACATCCTGGCTTTCGAGCAGCAACTCACGAACAAAGTCTCCGCTGCGAACGTAGTGCACAAGGTTGCTGAATTCTTTACTGCCGAACGGGTAGTAGCCCAGATCTTGAATGACGGCGCCGCCATAAGCGTAGGAGTGTGCCTCTTTGAGTTGGTCTTCCGACAGCCCCGGATATCGCTTGAGCAGCAGCGGCTGGATCTCGTCGGTCCATAGCAGGTCGACAATTTCCTCATGCGTCAGTACGGAGTAAGCGGACGAACCGCCGCTGCACATGACCACGACGAGCAGAAGGGTTACTCCACGGACACAAAGCAGGCGCCAACCTTTAGCCCTGGCGCTTGACGAGATTGCCGGTTGGCGCATGGTTCAAATGCGACCGAGAACCAGCAGAATGACAACGATGAAAAGGACCAGCCCTAAGCCTCCGGTCGGGGCATAACCCCACTCCCGGCTATGCGACCAGCGTGGCAACGCACCAACCAGGGCTAAAACCAGGATCACGATCAATATAGTTCCAAGCATGTTTTGCTCCTTTTTCCTTGCGAGTCAGCTTTGGTTATAGGCGTTCCGCCGCTTTCTTAATGGTCAAAACTGCTCAGTGAAGAAGAAATGGTCGAAAGGCGGATCCAATTCCTCTCGTATAAGACGTGGAGCGATGACGGTTGGTGGATATCCAAGATACTGGATTACTTCGATCTTCCGGACATAGCTCGAAAAGAAAGGCGCGAGCCCAAGCAGCGGACCCGCGCCGATATAAAAGTAAACCCACTTCTTCTTTACTTCGAGCAGACTGACGCAAATACGTCGCGGTCAGTTCGCTACTTACGAGGCTCTTCCTTACTCGGGGGGGCTTTCTCTTGCGCCGGCTTAGGAGCAGGCTGCGCATGAGCTACCGTTGCTGGCCTGACAGCAGGCTTGGGAGCAGGCTGCGCATGGGCTGCCGCCGGCTTAGGGGCAGGCTGCGCATGAGCTGTAGTCGGCTTACTGGACTCGGTCGACGGACGCGTCTCCTTAGGCTTCGCGGCCTTGTTCTCATTCGAGCGGGCTGCAGCCGCCTTGTTCTCAGCTGCCTTGTTCTCATTCGAGCGGGTTGTGGCTGCCTTATTCTCGGCTGCCTTGTTCTCATTCGAGCGAGTTGCGGCTGCCTTATTCGCAGCGGCCTTGTTCTCATTCGAGCGGGTTGCCGCCGCCTTGTTCTCGGCTGCCTTGTTCTCATTCGAACGGGTTGCCGCTGCCTTATTCGCAGCGGCCTTGTTCTCGTTCGAGCGAGTTGCGGCTGCCTTATTCTCAGCGGCCTTGTTCTCGGTCGAGCGGGTTGCGGCTGCCTTATTCTCAGCGGCCTTGTTCTCATTCGAGCGGGTTGCGGCTGCCTTATTCTCAGCGGCCTTGTTCTCATTCGAGCGGGTTGCCGCTGCTTTATTCTCAGCTGCCTTGTTCTCATTCGAGCGAGTTGCGGCTGCCTTGTTCTCGGTCGCCTTACTTTCGGCAGCCTTGCTCTCAGCAGCCTTATTCTCGGTTGACTTACTCTCGGCGGCCTTGCTCTCGGCTGCCCTGTTCTCGGTCGCCTTGCTCTCAGCGGCCTTGTTCTCGCTGGCACGAGCCTTGTAAGGTGCTCCCGCCTCTTTAGCCGCTATCACCCCAGAACCGCTAAACTCGCCAGGCTTCGCCGTTGCAGCGATTGCCGGCCGACCTTGGTTCACGGACGCCAAAAGTGCGCGGTTGGTGCTGGCAGCGTGCACATGCTGGGTTTGCATCGCCGTTGGCGGCGTGTGCTGCTCGTGCATCGCAGTTTCTTCTGCAGCGGTCGGTCGAGCGCTAATACCACCCTCGCCGCCGTTATAGCTGACATGGTTCACCGTGGTTTCGTTGATTACGGTCTTGCTGTAGACATTGGTGACGTTCGTGACGTTCACGTTATTCACCGAGCGGTTGTAGTAGAAGCCTCCGTTGTTCCAATATCCGCCCCCATAGCCGACACCACCGTAGCCGAAGCCGTAGTTGACGCCACCGTAGAAGCCAACACTTTGGCCCCAGTAGCCTTCATTCCAGGCAAAGGCGTTGCCGCCCCAACCCCAATAACCGGGAGTCCAGAGGAAGCCAACGGTAGGCGGCTCGACCCATGTGCCGGGCACCCAGAAGTAGCCTTCATCCCCGTAAGACCAATAGCCGGGCGTCCACATATAACCGGCAGCGGGGAGCATGGGCTGCTCGTAAACCGGCAGCGCGGGCGGAGCGATCATGATCGACACGCCGAACTGCGCGAATAAGGAGGCCGGTATGGCCAGTAACAGAACTGCTAGCAACAGAAAACGGGAGGTACGCATTTTAGTCACCTTGCCGGATCATCCTTCGATTGCCCGGTCCTACCTTGCTGCTGCGGGCTGCGTGGATTGAAGGGCGACGCGTCAATGCAAGAATTCCACGGATGCATTGCCAAGTCTGTGCAATATGGCTCACTTTTCGGGAATGCCGCAATTAAAGCTGCGGCAAGTGATTTCCGGAACGCTCTTGCTTATGCCGGAAAGAAAATGGCGCGAGCCCAGAGACAAATGGCCTCGCGCCGACGAAGTTTAGGTTTGCCCACTCCTGGCGCTACAGCGTGACATTGATTACAAGGTTCACGCCCGGATACATCGGGTTGCACAGGTAATACATACCGTCGATCTCGATCACATAAACATCTTGCGTGTAAAGCCAGTTGCTGGGCCACGCGCCGCCAAATCCAAACCAATAGCCGCCGTATTGGAAGCGGCCACTGCTGAAATCGCCCTGACTGACGCGAAACGTGTGTTCGCGTCCGAAGTTGGCCTTGTAACGGTCGGCGGGAATGCGGCCATTACTGGCATGCTGTTCCTGTGCGTTCTTCTCCGCTGGCTTGGTGGTCTTTTCCTCTTGCTTCGTGTTCTTTTCTTCCGGCTTGGTGTTCTTTTCCTGTTGCGCGCTTTTCTCCTCTTGCTTTGCGGGCTTCTCTGGTTGCGCTTTTTTCTCGTCCTGGGCAGGCTTGGCTTTCACTTCCTCCTGCTCCTTATCCTGTGCGAACGCCGGAACTGCGACTCCGAGCGCCAAAGAAAGAACTGCTGTGCTGAGAACTCCTACTAGTTTCATGGGTGTTGCCTCCATTATCGATTCGATCGTTTAGGTACGCTTGCTCTTACTGCAAGCTTCCTGTTGTCGCATTGACCGAGCTGCCGATGGCGTCGCCGGATACGAGAAGTTCCACTCTCCGGTTTTGCTGCCGGCCGGCGGAGTTGTCGTTGGAAGCTACCGGCAAAGTGTTGCCGAAGCCTCTGGCGCTGACTGAATTGGTCGACACGCCTTCCTGTACTAAGTAGTCGCGCACCGAACCGGCGCGGTTCTCCGACAGGGTTTGATTCATGGCATCGCCGCCGACGTTATCCGTATATCCGCCGACTTCAATGTTGAGTCCAGGGTAGGCAAGCAGAATACCGGCGACCTTTGCCAGCTTCTCCCGTGCCCCCGGCTTCAACGAGTATTTTCCGGTGTCAAACAAAACATCGGACATGCTGACGATGAGCCCCCGCGCGCTATCGCGGGTCTGGAGAATCGAATTCAACTGCTCCGACAATTTCGCGCGCATGGCCGCTTTGTCGGTATCGGCTTGTTGCGCATTCAACTGCGCCTGCTGTGCCGCCAAGCGGGACTGTTCGGCATCTGCCCGCGCCGCGGAAACTGCGGTTGCGGATGCAGCCTGGCTGTCCGCCATTTCTGATTTAGCCTGAGTTGTCGCAGCTTGCGCCTCCGCAGCGTCGATCCGGGCCTTAGCTGCATCGGACTCTGCCTGAGCTGTGGCTGCCTGGGCTCGCTCCTTTTGCCGAGTCGCATCATCCGCCTGCGCCCGCGATTGTGATCGCGCATCCGCCGAATCCTGGCGTTCGTTTGCCAGACGCATCTCGTCGATCTTCTTCACTGCAATGGCGCGTGCATCTTCCGCAGTCTGCACTGCCTCGCGGGAGACTGCGATCAGAGGCTTTCTGTCGATGTGTTTGTCCGTGGCATAGCCATCTGCGTTATTCATTAACTGGACGGCGTGCTGATAACTGTCGCTGGCATACGTCTCGGCCCCCTCGGACTGAGCGATGCGCAGTGCATTACGCGCCTCGAAAAATTCCAACGGCAACCTTGCGTTCAAGACCACCGGGTCGAACTTATAGCCGGTGGGAATGTAGCCGCCTCGTTCCATCAGTTCATACTTTGCATTTACCGCCTCGGTGGTTCCCTTGGTGTTGTCGCGAACGACATTCTCGAGAATCACAGCATTGCTGGGCTGGCGCACCGCATAGTAAGGTTCCGCGGTGACGATCAGAGCGAATGCCTGAAGGTCGGTGGTCACTTGTAGTTTGCTGCGATGGTTGTCACCTACCAGCACTTCTCCCAGGTTCACTGCCCGGCCTTCGGGTGAAATCGCCCACAAAACATAGGTCAGATACTCATTCCCGAAAGTCGTCGGTTTCCGCAGGCTGCCAAATTCGGCTTCGATTTCAATGGACCCCCGCTTGCTGTTCACCTTGGCTTCACCATTCGCCGAAGGCATCAAGTCAGTGCCCGCGAAATCCAGCTTCGAAGCTCCGCTGCGGTGCTCATAGTTGACCGCTTGCACGCTGCGGCTGATGACAATTACCCGGAACGTGGGCGTCGGACTCATACGCTCAACGTCAACGGTTGTTTGAGAAGTGGTCTGGGCTGCAGCGGGCAGGCTCAGTACGATTGCGGCGGCGAACAACAACTTTGTCTTCACAAATATCTCCTTGTGGCAGCGGTCTGCCATGTAGCGTTATCTAAAGTTTGAGTTTCGGGACGTGTGTTTCTAAATGGCCTCGCCACACTTCATCCTTTTCCGAGACGGATCCCGGAAAGGGAATGAAACAGCCCAAAGACATTCAGCAGCCACAGGACCACGGCAATGATCACAACACCGTTCAAAATTGATTTGATGGATGACTGCATGGGGATGAAGCGATTCACCAGCCACAGAAGAACACCCACCACGATAAGAACTTCCAGGAGTTGAATTAAAGGCATAATTGACCTTTCTTGTTCTTGCGGGCTAACGCCTCTCATCCGCCTGAGGTGTTGCCCTAGCTTCGTGGTTCGAGAACTTTTAGGGTCGAATCGTGTCCGCCGCAGGTTCGGGGCGGACACGCGGATGAAGAATGCCGATTGGCTGGATGTGGTCGCTTCGCCGGAATTGATCACGACCCGGCCCGCAGCAACCTGGGAATGAGAGCTACGAATCAGCGTCCGCGGCTCCGTCTACACACTCAGGAGAATAAAGAATGACAGGTGTAGACTTTCGTGTCTGAGCAAGATAGCTCACATACAGAGATTAACCACGCGGTGACGACACCCCAAGGCAAACTGGATGATCCGCGGAAGTTTCATAAATCCTGCGCTGGCTGCCGGCGCTCGCAACTTCCATTGGCATCCAGCCAAGCTAGCAGTGAGCGCACGCTTGCCCGAGCCAGGGCAATCGCGCAGTCCGCGGCCCCGTAATAGATGTTGAGGGTGTCGCCATCGGCGTCCATCGTATATCCGCAGGGGAATACAACATCGTCCACGTCGCCGTGGACCTCATACTCCGCCTCCGGCCCGAAGATCCACGAATCTCCCCGCAGCAGGCATTTTGCCGGATTTTCAAGGTCGAAGAGGGCCAAACCCAACCGGTACAGACAGCCCGAAGGCGTTTGCCGTACTCCGTGGTAGAGCGTGAGCCATCCTCGGGAAGTCTCGATGGGCGGTGGCGACATGCCAATCTTGTTCGCGTCCCACCAGGCGCCGCGGCGGGCCTCTAACATGAGCCGGTGTCTGCCCCAATGACGCAGATCTGGAGAGTAGGAAATCCACATATGCGCTCCGAGATTAGTCGCGGGCCGATGAATCAGCGCCCAGTATCCATCGATTCTCCGCGGTAGAAGCGCCGAGTCTTTGTCGTCCGGTGGCATAATCACGCCGTAGCGCTCGAAGGTTCGGAAGTCTTTAGTCAGAGCCAGAGACACTCCCGGGCCACCTCGCGAATAGGAAGTGTAGGTAACGGCGTATTGCTGCAGTTCAGGCACGAATGTGATGCGAGGATCTTCAATGCCCCAGATCTCTTCTGGAAACTCATTCGGGCTGGGCATCAATGTCGGTTCGCTATCAATTTGCCATCCATCGACACCGTTTCGAGAACGCGCGGCACAAAGATGCGACAAGCCGCGTCGATCCTCGACACGGCAAAGCAGCAGGGTAGAGCCATCCGCGAGCAGCGTCGCGCCAGGATTGAACACACTATTAATGGAGTATGGCCAATCCTTACTGGTCAGGATCGGGTTGCCAGGATGCCGAAGAAGAAGTGGCTCGTAGCGCGTACTCAGAGGGCTCATACGTTCCTGAGCGGGTATGGTCATGATGGGATTTCCTTTGGTTCAGACTCTTGCAGAGCGTGCATTTCCAACAATGACATCAGGAACGATAGCGTCGATTCTGAGCCCTGGTTCTCATTGGCGCGGTCAGGATGCAGGCCGTCCCGGCAGCCGCCGGTGACAGAATCATAAAGAGGAACTTGCAGATCGTTGTCGCCGAGGAACCAGTTGAAAGCCGACCAGGCGTCACTGCGCCAGCGGTTGTTTCCCGTTACGCGGTACGCTTGCAGACATGCAGAGACCGCGCCTGCGGCTTCAATTGGCTGTTGATCGAACCGAGCCTGTTCACCGCCTTGGCGGTAAAACCCTTGCGAGCCGATGGGTACGAAGTGGCCGTTGGTCTGACAGCACTGCGTTTTCATAAGCCAATCCAGCGAATCAAGTCCGGCCGAAAGCATGCGTTCATCCGAGCACGCCGATCCCACCAGCAGCATCGCCTGGGGTAGCCTCGCGTTTCCGTAGGCAAGAATATCCTCAAACCACTTCCAGTCCGGACGCCGGATCGACTCATACATATCAAGCAATCTTCGAGCTAATGCAAATCGTACGCGCTGCGCATCCCGGTCGCCAGGGTACGAATGGAGATACTCCTGAATTCCAAGCAACGTGTAGGCACAGGCCCTAGGACTGTGGAACTCGAGAACCGCCGGCAGGGAGAACTCGAACAAACGCCCCGCAGCACCCCTCATTCCATGATTTGCGGACCGAGCTAATACCGTCCCAAGAGCCCACAACGCGCGACCGTGAGAATCCTCGGATCCCTGATCATCCGTCCAGCGACGGTCATAGCCGAGGAAGTTTCGGAACCTTTTCTTCTTTGCATCGAAGGCGTGTTCCAGGAAGGCTAAATAACGGAAGGCCCAATCTGGGTTGACTGACTCGGCCTTTCCGAGCAAGTCCATTTCTGGTTGCTCGATACCGAGTTGATCCAGCAGTACCGTAAAGATGAGAGCGCGTGCATTGTCGTCGCTGGTGTATCCTTCCCCGCGGTTTGGGATTGTGAAGATCGCATGCTGCAATATTCCTGTGTCATCGGTCAGGCGATTCAGGTGGCCCAAGTTCAATGCAGGCAGTTGATTCAGTGATTTATGAGTAGCGCGGGCCGAGAACTGAACTCGTGGACTTTCCCTACGGTCGCTGCGAACGCGGGCAAAACTTTCCATGTAACCTTGCGCCACTCTTTTCCAGATCATCTGCCGCGCGAACAGATAAGCGCGTTTACGCATGGCATGCCGTATCGCGGGGGTATCCAGGAGTTCGATTGTCTTTTGTGCAATAGCATCGGGATTTTGAAAGGGGACCAGAGCGCCCCGCCGGTCGTCTAACAGCTCAATCGCGTGCCAATACGGAGTCGAGATGATCGCTTTGCCCGCACCGAGTGCATACGCGAGCGTTCCGGAAACCACCTGTGCTTCGTGCCGGTAGGGGGTGATGTAAATGTCTGCGGCGCCAATGAACTCGACCATTTCTTCCGGACTGACAAAGCGGTTGTGGAACATCACCTGCGACTCCACTCCCACTTCTTTCGCCAAAGCTTGCAAGCTGGCTCGGTACTTGTCCCCTTCGCGGCGGAGGATGTGGGGATGGGTCGCGCCTGCAACGATGTAAACAACGTTCTTGTGCTTCGACAAGACCTGCGGCAACGCCTTAATCACATTTTCGATTCCCTTGTTAGGCGAGAGTAGGCCGAACGTGAGCAAAACCGCTTTCCCTTCCACACCGAATCTGTCTTTATAGAAATTGGGATCCAGGAATGGCAGGTCGGGCACGCCGTGGGGAACCATGTCGATCTTGCTGCCAGGCACTTTGAAGATTTCCTGCAAGAACTGGGATGACAGCTGGCTCATGACGATAAGGCGATCCGATAGCTCTGCGATCTCCTCCATGACCATCAGTTGGTTAGGGTCTGGCTCGCGCAGAACAGTATGCAGCGTGGTCACCACGGGCATCTTCAAGCCGCGTAGCAGATGCAGAATATGGCTTCCAGCCGGACCGCCGAAGATTCCATACTCGTGCTGCAGACACACCATGTCGATATTGTTGAAGTTCAGGAATTCAGCCGCTTCCTGATAGCTCTTCAAGTCGTCCTGGGCGAGCGACCAGCGCACGCGCGCGGGGTAGTCATATCCTTCCTCGGTGTCGTTCACCGGGAGCGCCAGCAGTCGAGCTGTCCCGTACTCTGCTGAAATGGCTGCGCACAGGTCCGTTGTAAACGTAGCGATTCCGCATTGCCGTGGAAGATAATTCCCGATCACAGCGATCCGGCTCGGCAGGGACGGCTTCGATTGCAATCGCGCACGCACCGCTGAAACCCCATCTCGTACCGGCGGACGGGGCTCGATGACTTCTAAGACCGTTTTGGGAAACACTGTGTTTGGCAGCGACATTTGTGCGAACTTGGTGAGAACAGGTCTTGAAAGAGGCCGCCTTCCAGATGGGCCGCAAGCGATCAGTGAATCTGGGTTGAAATTTGCCTCTTGTCAGTATTCAACAAAAGTAGTGTTGCAGACTGGTCAAAATTGATCAGCCTGTTGCGGAGCAACGGTGCATCATGCGGGTATGAGAGCCAAGCAGGAACAAGCCCTGTCCGTTCGTTGCCCCACTTGTGGCGCCAAGCCGGGAGAAAAGTGTGAACTTAGCACTGGCCAACCTCGCACCGCACCGCATCGAGATCGTCGCTTAGAGGCTGCGGAGAAGTAACTGCCACAAGGCGGAGGACGAATTTATGGCACTTAACGGAAATCAAAGTCTCGACCACATTCTTGAGTCTGCCATTATTGTGTCGTGGGCAGACTTGATGCACGGAAGCGAAGCTGGCCTGATTCACATTGAATATGGTTTCGCTCCTGGCGGCACCTTGGACTATCTGAAGGTCTGGTCATCCATAACACAAGGCCATTGGCTTCTGGCTTGTGAGTACTGGATGTCACCTTCCACATTTCACGGCGCCGGCATCAGTTTCGATAATGGATACCAGTCGGAAGGGCTGGCCCACATTCTGGGATTTATCATGCAGCACCAGGACGCGTTCGGACTTCCCCCGAACCTTGGCCGGCAGGGACTGCTCCAAGTACCGACGCCCACGCTAGAAGAGAGCACAGCGGCCGCCGCATCGGTGAACCAAGCCTTCGACCGTCTCGGCTCAGCGCTCGCCGAGCCCGTGCTAGCCTGAATTCTGCGGCATTTCATCTAACTGCCCTCCAGGGTTGGCCAGATCGGTTTCAAGTCCGGGCGCAGCGGCTCCGCAGGCGAGCCCTCAGCCGGCGCCGGTGCACTAGCAGTCCGACGAGGCCATTCTGGTAGATATAGAAATCGCTACCCTTCACCACGAAGTCTCTGGAGGTCAGTTTCCATCGTATAGGCCGTAACCCCGCCGCGGACATTCGCAGCGCGATGGAAAAACTTGAACAGAATGTGTCACTTACTCCCTTCGGGACACTAAACGACAACTCTCGCGTAGTGCCAGCCTCGGTAAACTAGCGTGAGATAATGAGGTTACGTCGCATTGGCCCCGTAGCTCAGTTGGATAGAGCAGCGGTTTCCTAAACCGTTGGTCGGCGGTTCGACTCCGCCCGGGGCCCCCATGCCATCCCACTGAAAGGGCGCTATTTGACGGCAGAGGATGCCGCAGTCTTCCCGCCTTCAGAGATTCGAAGGACCGCTTCTGGGAAGTGGACAAGCGCTCCCTGCAGAGCTAGCTCTTGAAGACTCGCGCCTCAAAGGGATTGAGCGAGAGCGACAAAGTTCCAGTCATGGGATTGTAGGCGGGCGCGGTATTGGGATAGCCGATTTCTGCCAGCACGGAGCTGCCCCAGCGCCATCCTGGGATATCGTAGTTCGGGAATGGTTGCGGCCCCATGTTGGCGATCACAATTACCTGCGCGGAAGTGCCCAGAGGCTGGCCTCCACTTCGGCAGTACGCGAAGACGCGGGGGCTGCCATTGTCGTCGAACTGAGGATGAAAATAAAAGAACTCCACTTCGTTACGCTGCAGGGCGGGATGCGAGGTTCGCAATTGGATGAGTTTGGCAACGTTTGTCTGGAGCGCCGCGTTTCCCTGGAATGCCGCCCGGTTCCATTGCACCGGGTCCTGCTGCTTGGCATTCACGTCAATGTAATCCGTGTCGTGCACATCGCCAAACTCTTCGCCGGCCAGCCACATGGGCATGCCGACGGAAGTCATGAGAATCGCGAAGGCGCCGAAACATTGGCGGAGGGCCTGCTGTACCGTGGCCTGCAACGTGGGATTCGGAGAAGTGTCAGCGCCGTCCACGGCGTCGCGGACGTTCTGCACGCCGCCATCACCCAGGCCTGCGGCCTGTAGCATGGGGCCGAGGATGATGTTCATCAAGCGGGGACCATCTGCCACGTCGTGCGACGTTATGTAATCGACCGAGCAGGCCATATCTGCATAACCGGGATCGAATGCCTGATCCCAATCGTTCCAGATACCGTCTTGCGAAACTAGATGTTGCACGCGAACCGAACGCGCGGGCTGTCCCCATACGGTGTTTATGGCATTGGTCGCGAGGCGGCGGACTTCGTCGCGATAACCGAAGTTCCATATCGCGTCCACCACCTTGCTTCCTCCGGGATTGGAAGGATCGTTTTCGGTGGTCACAAACCGGCGATCTGAGTCCTCCGCCACGACCAGGAACGGCTTCCCGGGAAAAAGAGCCTGGCACTGGGCAGTGGCGCGATCGTGAAATTCCTGGACGAAGTCCCAATTATTGATGTCGGCGAAGTCATCGATGCGGAAACCATCGACATGGTATTCGGACACCCAGAACTCCGCCATCTCGCAGAGGAACTCGCGGGCGGAAAAGTAGTTGCCATAGGAAGGTGTGTCAAAGAGAAATAAATCCTGACCCCAATCCTGGCGCGCAGCCGAGCTTTGCTCATAGAACCACAGTGGCGCGAGCGCGGCAAGAGGACATTTCGGGGCAAACATGTTCATCACCACATCGAGCACCACACGAATGCCGCGTTGATGGCAGGATTTGACGAAGAACTTCGCATCCAGCGGCTCTCCGATGTCGTAATCGGGCGCGAAGAAGAATCTGGTTCCATAACCCCAGTTCAAAGTCTGCGGAGAATCTTCAACCGGCAGCAGTTCGATACAATTCACGCCCATGCCGGCGAGATCATCGAGGTGCTCGAAAATAACCTTGTCAAAGGTACCGAGTTCCACAAGAGGAGCGTTCTCACTGGGGTCAGAGGACATCCACTTGATGGGCATCTCGTAAATCACAATCTGATTATTCTGCGGCAGGCTGATTCCGGGAGGATTTTCGCCATCCCAACAGAAGAGATTCGGCACCCGCTTTCCGCCCGCAATGGTAAATATCCCGCGGTATCCGCCGAAGCGGGTAATTTCGTCGGCATACGGGTCCGCGACAATGCTCGTTCCATTGACCACGAATTCATATTCGTAGTCGCCATCGCTGAGGGCGAGCGCGTCAAGATCAATCTCCCACCAGCCGGCGAACGCAGTGCTTTTCGCAAGCGCACGTTGCGCCCATGAGGATGGATTGAACTCATCGCGGTCCGAAAGAGGAGCGAAACGTACAGAAAGGGCGCTCAAAGCTGGACCGGGAACACGGAGAAGGCCCAGGTGATCTGTGGGATGTGGCGGCATGGAATCCTCCGCGGGGTTAAAGAGTAGGAACTAATTGTGACAAGAGGTCTGGGATGAACGAATTATCTCCGTTGATTGGGCGAATGTCGAGCTATTTTGCCAACGTAAGCCCAAGTGGGTGCAAATTCACCTGTCAAGTTCTCCCTGCCCGGATGGAAGGCTTAACTCAACGAACACCCCAAAGATTCATTTTGCAGTACGTAGTTGCCGGGATTTAAGATGACAGGGCCGCACTTTCCAGGCGAAATGGGAACCCACTTCTATAAGACTTTTCGCCGAGGGTTAGCGCTTACCCTCGGCTTTTGCTGGATCGCCCTGTGTACGGCGAACTGGTCGCCAATTGACGCCGCAAAGCCCGATTCCGGGCAAGGCGAAGGACTCAAGCCGATTCTGCAATACATCTCCTCCGCGTGGGACACTCTGACGCGCTCTACGTCCGATTGCCAAAGCGTGGCCGATCCCAAGATAAAGGTTGCCCCGGTACTGTATTTGCCGGCGGGATTCAGCCAGCCGGCTTCGGTGCAGAAACTGGCACGAGAATGCGATGTACGAATCGAGCATCTGCCCATCGTGATTCATCATCTCGGCGAAATCGACACGGCCAAGATTCAGCCGCAGGGGCTGCTCTACCTGGAGAACAAGTATGTGGTTCCGGGCGGACGTTTCAACGAAATGTACGGGTGGGACAGTTACTTCATCGTCCGCGGATTACTTCGCGCGGGGCGGGTTGAGTTAGCGCGCGGCATGATCGACAACTTCTTTTTCGAAATCGAGCACTACGGCGCCATGCTCAACGCGAACCGCACTTACTATCTGACTCGCTCGCAGCCGCCGTTTCTGAGTTCTATGTTCGTCGACGTCTACGATGCGCTGCAAAAAAGCGGGCACGCCGATCCTGCCTGGTTGGCGATGGCCTATGCCGACCTGGAAAAGGATTACGACATGTGGAACCGCGACCCTCATGGGGCCGGTGACACCGGATTGTCGCGTTACTACGATTTTGGGGAAGGTCCGCCGCCGGAGGCCATGCAGGATGAAACCGGATTCTACGGCAAGGTCGCAACCTACTTTTTCTTTCATCCCGCGCTCGCGGATGGCTACATTCTCGAAAGCCTGCCTGGAGCCGCGCAAGCAACCGCGGGCTCCCGTTACACGCTGCAGATTTGCGATGTCTCTACGACGATGGCACGCGCGGGTTGCGACGAGCGGCACGAATTCCAGTTGAGTTCCGACTATTACAAAGGCGACCGCTCCATGCGGGAATCGGGTTTTGACGTGAGCTTTCGTTTCGGTCCGTTCGGTGCTGGCACTCATCACTACGCCCCGGTATGCCTCAACAGTTTGCTTTACAAGACCGAGAAAGATATGGCGCAGATCAGCCAGTGGCTGGGACGCGGGGCAGACGCCGAGAAGTGGAGCAAGCGCGCCGAGAAACGCCAGCAACTCATTACGCGGTACCTGTGGGATGACAAGGCGGGATTTTTCTTCGATTACAACTTCACGACGGAGCAAAGGTTGTCCTATCGCTATGCGACAACCTTCTACCCACTGTGGGCAGGGCTGGCCACTCCGGCACAGGCCAAGGCCGTGGCAAAGAATGTGGCAATTTTCGAGAGGGCGGGCGGATTGGCCATGAGCACCGAAGAGACAGGCGCACAATGGGATTTGCCGTACGGTTGGGGAAATATTGAAATGCTCGCCGTTGAAGGGCTACGCCGTTACGGCTATAGCGCGGATGCGGACCGCATTTCCTACGAATTCCTATCCATGGTGGCGGAGAATTTCCGCCGCGACGGCCACATTGTCGAGAAATATAACGTGGTGGCGCGCTCGTCCGATGCCCACGCAGAACTTGGTTACAAGATGAACGTTGTGGGTTTTGGATGGACGAATGCGGCATTTCTTGAACTGTTGCACGGCTTGCCCAAGGAAATGGCAGACCGGTTGGCGGCAGAGCAAGATCGGCCCTTGTCTGCGTCGCCACACTGACCCGAGTTACGGATGAGAATCCTGCTGCGCCTGCAACTGCTCGGCCAGCTTGAGTTCGCGCTCCGCCTCTTCTTTCTTCCCCACGTCGCGATAAGCCTGGCCCAGTAAATGGTGAGTGGTGGGATTGTTCGGGTCCATGGTCGCGGCCCGCTGCAGAGCGCGCACCGCCAGTTCAAACTCGCCTTTCTTTTCCAGCACTTTTCCCATAAGAATGTAGGGACCGGTGGACGTGGCATCGAGCCAGATGGAGCGCTGCAGAAGGCGTTCGGCATCTTCAAACTTCTGGGTGCGGGAGTAGGCGTCGGCCAATTTGTAGTAGGTTTGAGCGTGGCCGGGATTGATGGCTAGTTCCTTTTGGAATTCCGTGATCGCTTCGGGCACGCGCGATTTGTACAGGTACAATTCGCCGAGCAGGAAGTGAACCAAGGGAAGTCTTGGATCGAGAGCCACCGCTTTCTGCGCGTATTCTTCGGCCACAGGATCGAACTCCTGGCGCAGCAGCATTCGGGCCGTAAACATATAGCTGGCGGCAGAGTCGGGCGGGACATCGAACATTTTTGCGAATGCCGCACGCGCATGCGGATAATCTTTGGTCTGGATGTAGCAGATGCCCAGAATATACGCGGCATCCACATTCGCCCGCGAGTACCAGCCTTGTACTTTTTCCAGCAGCGGAATCGCGTCCGCCGGATGTCCCCCCAGGTAATAAGAGAGACCCAGCAACTGCATAGCCTCACCGTTGAGGGGATCCGCAGCCGAGGCCTTCTTCAAATACTCGACAGCCTTGGGGAAGTCGCTCTTCTTGTAGTAGGCCGTGCCCAGTTCCAAGTCGAGCCCTTTCGCATCAGGATTGCTGGCTTGCAGAGATTGCAAATTAGCGATGGCCTCGTCGAACTTTCCCTCCTGCATCAACTTGCGCATGGGCGCTAAGTCGGGAGCGGACTGGAGCGTCGCGGACGCTGGAGCGGCCGAGGCGTCCGGCGTTGATTGCTGCGCGAACCCACTCGCGGAGAATGCCCAAAGACAGCTTGAGAGCAATATCGATCGAACTGTCGCAATACGCTGCATCTTGCGTGTCCTTCTATCCTTTAATAGCGCTCCTAAGAAATTAAGGAGCAAATTTCATCGGCAAGCGGGCCGGGCCGCATTCGTCTGCGGGAATTATTTTGGGTTCATCGCGCGTTGCAGTTCGGCCAAATTTTCTTTCGCCAGCGCGTTACCGGGATCGATCTGCAAGGCGCGCTCGAAGTGCGACTCTGCTTCAGAGAATCTTCCCACCTCCGCCAAAGCGCTGCCTAAGTTTGCTTCGGCATCGGCATCGGCCTGCCGCGCCTGCAGAGCCAGCAAAAACTGCTTCGACGCACCCTCGAAATCGTTCTGCGCCGCCAGCGCGTTACCCAAGTTATAGTGCGCATCGAAATAGTCGGGGCGCGCTTTCAACGCCGCTTGCAGGTAAGGCGCGGCCTGTTCAGGACGGCCCTCCGCTAGCAGCGCCGCCCCCATCGCATTGTTGGCAACCGCGTCGTCGGGACGAAGGCGCAGTGCGGTTTCATATTCGTTCATCGCACGGTTTAATCGTCCCCTGGCCTGAAGCATGGCGGCGAGATTGTAATGCGCTTCGAAGTCCGCGGGATTCTTTTCCACGTTGTGCTGGGCAAGAGCTTCCTGAAGCATCATCCGTGGATCGCCTTGCGCGGGATCAAAATTCACGGGAAGCACCTGCAGCCAGAGATGGCACATCTCATCGCTGGAGCGGTTACCACTTCTTACACGCGCCGGCGGATGGTTTGGGTTTAGCGGATTCTCCTCCGAGTTGTCATACACGTACCGGAGACTCACGGTGGTGCCCTTCGGCAGCATCACCGGTTCGGCGTAGCGGTAAACGGCCTGCCAGTTCAGGTTCCAGCGCGGGATATGAATCAGCGTCTTCTTGGTGCCATCCGGCAGCGTAGCCAGGGCTTGAATGTCTTTCCCAAGGTAGTGCGCATGCGGATAGATGGCCAGAAGATCGACGTTGACGGGAAGGATGAAATCATCGGTGACCAAGAAATTGTTTTGTCCGGCGGGGATGTCGAGCTTGGTGTCATTTTCGAGCTGCAGCAGCATCGGCAACTTGGTCGCAGGATGGGAAGCGAAATACAGACCAACGCTAGGCTGAATTACTTCGGTCTTGCCCGAAGGCTGCAGGTGCGTGTTGAGAATAAGGTCGGTGCCTTTATCGAGCCGAAGTTCCATGCCTTCCGGCTCGACGTAGGGAACCGTCCCCGGCTTCCAGAAAAGCAAGTGACTGTCGGGATCGAACACCTGCGATTCGATGCGGATTTCCATCCCTTCAAATCCAGCGCCGGGTGCGGCTTCTCGACGCCGCGACTCTTCCTCGCGGTCGACGAGGATGTTGGCGTGGTGCACGTAACGTTTATCGCCCGGCCGAATTTCGACGGCCTTGACCCAGCGTGTTTCCTTGATCGGCACGTGGAAGATGAAATTCCAGTAGGTGTCGGTGCCCTCCGGGGGAAGGATCAATGGCTTCTCCGCTTTCAGAATCAGATCAGGCGTTCCCAGCCGCCAGCCCTCGGTAAACTTCGGTTGTGGCGCTCGATCTGCGGGGTTGCCCTCCACCGCACCCTGTTCCACCCACTTCTGGATGAGATCGATCTGCGCCTCCGGCAGCCGCATCTCGTCGGCAAACTTCAGTTCCTGCGGCTCCGGCAGCCATGGAGGCATATTCCGCACGCGCGTAACCTCGGCGATTTGACGGGCATGTTTTCTCGCATCTTCATAGGTCAGCAGCGAGAACGGCGCCGCCTCGCCGGGACGATGGCAGGAGGTACAGGAGCTAAAGATGATGGGTGCGATATCTCGATTGAAAGTGACCTGCGGTTTGGCGGCGCTCGCTTGCCCTGTCTGTTGCAGAGATTTTCCCGTGAACGCCGTTGTTAGAGCGCCCGCGACCAGGGCCACCGCCAAGATCCAGGCCGGCCCTCCCCTGCGTGCGGCACTTACTCCAGGTCCGAAATGTAGCATCCCACTCCCTTGACGGCGTTATCGGCCACCGGTTTTCCTGCCATCGCGGCCTGGATCGCGTCGATCAATTCGTGCGTGGTGGGCGCCGGACGCGGGCGGCCAAATTCCACGTACCAGTTATCGATGCGCCCGTGATAGACCAGCTTGCGTTCACGATTGAACACTGCCGCCTCCGGCGTAATCTCTGCCTGCGCCTGCTTCACTAGCACATGCTCCGGATCGCGTAGCGCCGGCAGCCGGTATCCATAATCCGCCAGATATTTGCGGATCGTCCGCGGAGACTCGGCCTGGTCCGGATAGACCAGAAAAAAGCGGGCGTCATGCTGATAGCGTGCGCCGATCTGTTGAATCACCGGGGCGTAGCGGCTGGAGACCGGACAGTCCCGGCGCAGGAACACCAGCACCACCACTTTGCCCGATGCCTGGGCAAGGGGGTCCACGGCCTTACCGTCGAGATCGAATGCGGTCTGTTGCGCCTGGGCCACGGCTGCGGGAAACAGGCCAGCGAGAAATATGCCAGCCAACAAACTGCTTACCTGCAAGGCTGATCGACCTTTCCCCATGCTCTGCTTGAACCCTGCTGAAATTTTAGGACTCCCAGTCTCCGCTGTCCATCGGCTCAGCAATTTGACCCGTTTGTTGGGGGCTAATTTAATCGAAGCGCGCGCACGTTTCATAATCCACATCTCGTTGGGACTTGATTGAGATACTTCAGCATCTGCCTTGCCGTAGTTAGATCGGGATTAAACTCCAGCACGCGCAGGGTGTAAGTCCGGGCCTCATCCACTTTTCCTTCATTGCAGTAGGCGCGAGCGAGGTTCAGGCCAATGCCGCTTCGCGCCGGTGAGTGCTCGAACGCCTTTTGCCAAAGAGCGATCGCATTTCCCAAGTTCCCGGCTTTCGCTTCGATCACCGCGAGATTAGTGGCCGCATCGGCCAAGTCCGGGTCGATCGCCAATGCCTTCTGATAAAGAGAGCGGGCACGCTCGGTCGTGCCATGCTTTTGCTCGATGTAGCCCAAGGCCGAAAGCAACGCGGGGTCCTCCGGTGACTGCCTCAAGGCTTTCGAAAGTAGACTCTGCGTTTGAGGTTCAGCTACGGTCATTCCACTTTCGACCAACGATTCCCACGCCAGCGCAAAGTCGCGTAAGTCGGATTCCGGTTTGCCGGTAGCGGGGAATGAAACCAATCGTGGCAAGGAAGACTCTCTCGTTGGGTCGTGCAGCAACCGGGGCTCGATTTGTGGCCGCCGCAAAATGCGATGGTCGGTCACCTCGGTGTGCGCCACGTCGCTGCTGGCGGAGGCCGGCATGTGACAGGTGAGGCAATCCGGCTGATCCGCATGATGTTTAGCCGCGAAGGGCGAGCCGTGGCAGGCCAGGCATTTGGCCCTGTAATAGGCGCCGCGCTCCGCGGGAGCGGGCGATTGGTGCGGGTTATGACAGCTTGTGCAGGACATCGCATCGCCTGACTTCTTCTTGCACTGGCTTTGCGCTAACGCTTCCACTTGGCTGACGGCACCCAGGCTGGATGCCTGGGGATCGAGCAGCAGGAAGTATCGGACGTAGTCGGAAAGCTCGTCCCCTGGGCGGAATTCGTAGGCGTGGCGGCCGGGCCGCTCAATGGCGACCTTTCCTTCAAGGTGGCACTGCATACAAACTTCGTCGCGTCGAGCAGGGGAAAGCCTGGCTAGATTTACAATCTGTCCGCCATTGGCATGCGCGGCTCCGGGTCCGTGGCATCTTTCACACGAGACCCCGTTGTGCATAAAAGGCGGGTTGGGATAAAGGTTGTCCGTGCCTTTCGCGGGAGCCTGCATCCCGCTGACATGGCAGTGCAGACAACTCGTGTAAGCTGGAAGGTTCAACGGGATCTCGCGGGCGGCCTGGTAGGCGGGAGCCATGTCCCACATTTGCTTATTGGCATACCAGTTCACCGGAGACTCGAAGAGGAACCCATCGGTTTCAAAGAGGTAGCTGCGGCCACGCCGTCCTGAGCCGATGTAGTAAAGCAATTCACGTTTTCCTCGAACCTGAGGATCGCCCGGCCGGTCGAAGCTGAGCCATGCGCGTCCATTTTCAGAATAAATGCGGTACTGGACGCCAGATTCCTTGTGCGTGAACTCTGCCGGCGTAAGAGCATCGATGGCAGGGCCGCTGGCGCGGGCCATGGAGGTGCGCTGGTAGGATTGGTAGATTGCGGAATGGCAGCGGGAGCAAGCTTCATTGCCGACGTAACCGTTTCGGTCGGCGGATTGAAGCGCCGCGGGAGCTTGAGTCGCTATTGGATTCTGCGCCGTTGAACCCGGCACGGACAGCACTGCCAGCAATAAGGACCCAACTGATGTCGCGCGCCTGCCCAGCCATCCCGAAGAAATCACGCGTCGCCTGCCTGCCAATTCCGGTCCTTAATTGTATGCGAGAAAAAAGGAGTCCCGGAGGACTCCTTTGAGGGGGAAACGGTTCGCGGTTAGAAGTTGAACCTCAGGGCAAATTCGAGTTGACGCATGCCGGTAGCCGAACCCGGCGAAGCATCGTGTTCGATGTCGTTGATTGCGCCGTTTCCACCGCAATCGATACATTGTCCCGTACCGCCCTGGTTTCCGGTGAAGCCCAACACCGGGTGATTGAAAACGTTGAAAGCGTCCATACGGAATTGAGCTTTCACGCGTTCCGTGATGGAGAAGTTTTTCATGATCGTGGCATCGGCGTAGAACACCCGCGGTCCCCAGAAGCTGTCATACCCGATGTTGCCCAGATTGCCGATACCCGGATCGATAAACGGACTTCCACTCGTCACCTGAAAAATGCTGGGGACTGGGGTGAAGAAGGGCACCGAGTGAGTGATCGGGTTAAAGGAGCCGGCCCCGGTATGGAAGGATCCAGTGCCTTTGCTTGGGCGGCACACTCCTGCGTCTTCATCGAGACCGCAACTACCGAAGCTGGGGGTCCAGGGTAGACCGCTGCCCCAGGTTGTAGTACCGGCAAGCTGCCAGCCACCGATAATAAGATCCTCAGCCCGGCTGGAGTTTCCCGCAAACATCTTTCCGCGGCCGAAGGGCAAATCATAGACCACATTGTTTACCCAGAGGTTCCGGCGAACTTCGTCGTCGGGACCATAGGCAACCTTGGGGTCATCGGTATAGTAGTTGCTGTCGTACTTGGAGGCGCGGGCGTAGGTGTAGTGGGAAAGAAGTTGCAAGCCATGCGAGAAGCGCCTCTCCAGCTTGACCTGGAACGCGTTGTACTTGCTGCTGGCATCGTTGCCCAGATAGTTGCCCTGGTCGGTCGAGCAGCACATCAGGATCCCGCCAGTGCTGAGGTCGGGGAAACTCGGATAGCTGAATGCGTTGTAGTACGGCCGGCGTTGGTTAAGGGCCACGTTGGGCTGGTACGCCAGTCCGGACGTTCCGACGCAGGTTGTTGCCGGCGGCACGGGCGTGCACACATCTACGCCAGCCCCAACCCGTGGCTGGTTCACGTTGTAGGTCGGGCCGTCACCGGCGAATACGTGAGTGCCCTTATTGCCGACGTAGGATATTTCAATCGAGGTTGAGTTTGAAAGCTGTCGCTGAACCGTGGCATTCCAGGCGTCCAACTCGGGCAGCCTTTGAAACGTGGGGCGGATATGCGGTTGTATGCATAGTTGGTCGTTTTGCCCGGTAATCGGATCGATATAAGGGTTTTGGTAGCAAGCCGGGCCTGCTATGGGAAGCAATCCGTTGGACGGGATGGCCGGGAAGTTAAATATCGGAGGCCCTGCGGTCAGGTTGAAAGCGGATACGTTCCCATTTGCCCCCTGAGCCAGTTGAGCCGCCAAAACCGGCAGGGTTTGGGTTACGGTATGCCCGAAGTTGGAACCGAATACGCCCATGTCATAGCTGCGGCCATAGCCCATGCGAACGACGGTCTTGGGAGTAACTCGATAGGCAATTCCGAGGCGGGGCGCAAAGTAGTGCCAATCATTCTGTTCGTTGCCATTCAGTCCAATGCCGCCTTCGCCGGCCACGCGATCGACACCCTGAACCAGATTGGCAAACCCTCCCTGGTCTTTGCCGTTTACGTACTCAGGGAAATATACCTCCCAACGTAGCCCGTAGTTCAATGTGAGCTTGGGGGTGATCTGCCAGGTGTCCTGGCCGTAGTAGAACATGCGATGCTGCCGCTCCGCCGCATTCAGGCTGGTACTGACATAGCGGCTCATCGAGGTAACGTCGCCCAGCAGGAAAGTGGCCCAGTCCAGGCCGCTGGCTCCGCCGTTCGACGTACCCTGGTAGTTAAACGAGTAGTCACCGGCGCGTCCGGCATCGCTGGGGACGCGCAGATTCTGCGCGTAGCGAAGGTCAGTGCCGAACTTGAAAGTGTGGTTGCCGTGGATCTTGGTGATGTTGGCGACCCACTGAAACTGCTGCTCGCTTTCAATCAGTGGGCAGTTGCAGCGTCCCACGCCCAAGCCGTCGCCCCAAGTTACATCGCCGTTGTTAGAGGCTTCTGACAGCGTCTGATTGAAGAGGAAGCCGCCCCAACCGGAAGTTGCCGTGGCTTGGGCGGGTATGTTGGCGTTCAGAATACCAACAGTGGTCATGGGGGTCGCCCCTACGTCGGGTTTGTTGGCGCGGGGGTTGTACTTGAAATATCCGAAGCGGAAATCGGCCAGCAGCGTGGAACTGAACGTCTTGGTCACGCCCGAGGCCAGACTGTAATTGTGGACTTTCGAACTGCCTGCCAGGCCGCCCGGGCCGTCGCCAATACCCTGTAACATGCCATACACGCCTTGGCCCGACAAGTTGAAGTAGTCGAGGCTAAACCGTCCGAAAACCTGCACGGTTGGAGCAGCCGCAAAGTCAATGCGGGTATCGAAACTATTCTGGCTGTAACTTCCTGTGCCCGACCCCACATAGTTGTTTTCTATCCCGCTGCTGGTGGGCGCTGGGAACAACGCGAGGATGGCCGCCGAGGGGGTGGGGCCGCCCGACGATGTCTCTAGCCGGGCAATTGGAATTTGATTGTTGGGGAATGCGGTGCGGCCGACGCCGGTTCCAATGTTCCCCGTGGTTGGGTCATAGGCTTGTCCGCTGGCAACTCCGGTGCCCCCAGCCAGACCTTGGTTTATATACTGACTGAGATCGCAGAGGCCAGGCGTATTGCTGGTCGCGTTGGTCAAGGGATTGCACGTTGACTCTACCTCAGCCGTCGGGACGGTCACGACGTTCGTGAGTCCGCTCGATTCACGCGTGGCCTGATAATCAAAGAAGAAGAACAGCTTATTCTTGATGACCGGCCCGCCAATCGTCCCGCCGAACTGCTGCCACCTGTCAGACGGGATGTATTTCCCGGTGATTGGATTGGGAGCGTACTGGGTGAAGGGATCGCGTGCGGCGGTGGCGTCGGTGCGGCGAAACCAGAAGCCGCTGCCGTGGATGTCATTACTGCCCGATTTCGTCTGCACGGTTACGACGCCGCCTAGCGCTTTGCCGAACTCAGCGTCGTAGTTTTGCAGGTCGATCTTGGTTTCCTGAATGGCGTCCAGGTTGGGGTTGACCACAATAATGCCAAGGATCGGATCTTGGTTATCCGTGCCATCGAGTTCAAAGCCGGTCCCACTAAAATGCTGGCCGTTCACAAAGATCTGCTGGCTGCCCTGCGGATTCTCGGTCGCAGCATGGCTCCACCCCACCATCTTCTGCGTGCCCGGCGACAGCAGTTCGAACGAAGTGAAGTTGCGGTTCATGATGGGCAGGTCTTCGACATACTTTTCATTGAACTCGATTGAGACGTCAGCGCGATCCGTCTTGAGTTGCTCGGACTGAGCCGTTACCTCTACTTGTTCACTGTTCGAGCCCACTTGAAATTGCCCGTCAATGCGAGTGCTGGTGTCGGCGGACACGGTAACATCTTTAAACTCGATTACCTTGAAACCCTGCGCTTCAACTCGCACGGTATAGGGGTCAGGAATCAGGTGGGTCACGTCGTAGTTGCCACTCTCGTTCGTGGTGGCTTGATCCGTCGTGCCTTTCGCCTGGTCGACAACGGTGACCTTGGCGTTAGCGACTGCCGCACCCGAAGGATCAGTGACGGTACCAGCGATGCTGCCGAAAACCGCTTGGCCTGATGCTTTCGGTGCCCATACAGCGCAAAGAAACACGAGTACTGTCACAGCCGCAAGAACTGGCCTCTTCATGAACTTCCTCCTAGACTTTTGGCAACCCCAGTGCTCCCACAGCGAACGGAGAAGTAAGTAATCAGGTAGCGTGCAAGTCCTAGTACAAAAGCACTATCAAATTAAGTTACAATAGGTTTCATGCCGTTACCCGGTGTAAACTGCTAAGATTCAGCGAGATACATAACACCGTTACGCCGTTTGTCACATGGCTTTGACCCACAGCTACGACGCTGGACGGGAGCAGTGCTTCCAACAAGTGGATAGGCTTACTAATAGTCATAGCCTGCGAGGCTCTGAATCTCTATGTAAGCTGCTCCATTATCTGGCCGAACGCGCTCTCGATCATCCCGGCGTGGCACTCAAGGAGTACCAGATCGCGATCGAAGTGCTGGGCCGGTCTGGCGACTTCGATCCCCAAAGCGACTCAGCCGTCCGAGTGCAGGCGGGCCGCCTGCGAATGAAGTTAGAGGAGTATTACTCCCACGAAGGGGCGGACGATCCCGTTGTGGTGGAGTTGCCGAAGGGGTCCTATGCACTCACGTTCCACGTGCAAGCCCCATCTACTATGTTGGCTCCATCCGCTAGGAGGACTGGGAAAGCTGATCGCAGGAGCACAGCGCAGCCATCAGAGATGCATCGATCGAGCCGTGCCTGGATGATCGCGGTTGCGGTGCTAACGGTTTTGCTGGCGATCGCCTTGCCGCTGGCAATTCGTGGGCGGACTCGAACGAATGCGAAGGAACCTGTTCCAGCGGCCTACCAAGTGTTCTGGAATCGCTTCGTTACCGGTTCACAGCAGCCGTGGGTGATCTTCAGCAACGGGAACTTTGTGGGCCGGCCAGAGACCGGCATGAGGTATTTCAACCCGTCGGCTGACGCGGGATCGTTCATTCTTGATCATTACACCGGGGTCGGGGAGGTGTTGGCCGTCCATCAACTTGATGGCGTTTTTGGTCTGCTCAATCAGCAGCTTCGGGTAAAACGCGGCAGCTTGGTTTCTCTAGATGATGCCAAGAACAACGATCTCATCTTCGTGGGTTCCCCGGCCGAGAATCTGATCCTTTTGGATATCCCAGGGACTCAGGAATTCATTTTTCAACGGATCGACTCGGGACCGCGCAAAGGCGACCTGGGAGTGCTCAACGTGCACCCGCAGCCCGGCGAGCCGCAGATTTTTCTGGGAAGTCCTGCTAATCAGGCCACAACCGAGGACTATGCCGTGATCGGGCTGGTGCCGGGCATCGATCCTGCGCGCTCTGTCCTGATTCTTGCCGGCACTACAACGTTTGGCACGCAAGCGGCGGCGGAATACGTGTGCCGGGAGGATTCACTGGCAGAGTTATTGCGGCGTTTGGGAGTCTCCAAGGCGGCGGACCTGAAGCCGTTTGAGGCGCTGCTGCATGTGAAGGTGACGCACGGAGTTCCAGTGATGGCTGATCTCGTGGCCGTGCGCAAGCGGGGCAACTAGGAAATTTTGCGGGAGTAGGTGCGTGCCCGTGGATCTGTAAAACTCAACTAATGAACAGCCGTGACGGGAGGAGTGAGATGAGGGTCCAGCTCGGCGGCTTTTCGGTATTCCCCGCCGGATTCTTCCTTTAAACCTTTCTGGCTCAGTGCCAAGCCGAGATCGTAGTGGGCCAGTGCGTAGTCGGGCATAACGCGAATGGCGGTGCGGAACTGGGAGATGGCTCCCTCAAGGTCGCCGGCATTGAGCAAGCGCCGACCCGAGTTCGTGGCGAAAATGGCGGCTTGCATATCGTTTTTTGCCTTGGTCATTTCGGCGCCGGCCTTGCCTTCGGCCGCGGCCCCGGCGGTATCGCCCAATTGACGTAGAACACCCGCCAAAGTGGTGTGTGCGCCCGCAAAATCCGGATCGAGTCGAATCGCCTGGCGCAGGGCTTCGGCCGACTCAGGGAATTTATTCATCTGTTTCAAGACGGTGCCAAGCGTGTAGTACGCCTCTGCGTAGTTCGGCTGAATCTGAATGGCTTGCCGCAATTGTTCCGCCGCCCCGGCAAAATCTCCTGACTGCCACAGAGTGACTCCCAGGCTGTAGTGCGCGTCGGCCAGTTGGGTATCCAAGCGGATGGCCTCCTTCCACTCGGCGATGGCGGCGGGCAAATCGTCTTTGAGCTTGAGGGCCAAGGCCAAGTCGTGATGCAAGCTGGCTCGCGCTGGATCAAGTTTGAGGGCGGCGCGGAACTGCGCCGCAGCTGCATCGAAGTCCGTCTTCTGCAGGTATGCCGTTCCCAGGTTGCCTTGGAATCCGGCATCGTTGGGACGAAGCCGGATGGACTCTTGAAATTCCTTGATGGCAGCATCGGCTTCCCCGCGTTGCAGCAGGGCCAACGCCAAATTGTTGTGAGCCTCAGGGTCTGACGGCGTGAGTTCGACGGCCTTGGTGAACGCCGCCACAGCGCGACCGGGATCGCCGTGCCGCTGCAGCAGCAGGCCTAAGCTCGTTTGCAGGGGAGCGGAATCCGGCTTAAGATTCACCGCTTGCTCGAAGGACCGCAGGGCTTCGGCGGGATTGACAGCCGCCTCCAAAGTCGTACCCCGGTAGTACCAGGCCATAGCATCTTTGGGATCGAGCTTTACTGCTTGTTCCAATTCCGTTTGCGCTTCTTGTTGCTCCCCTTCGCTGGAAAGCGTGACGCCGAGATGAAAATGGGCCGGCTCGTACTCTGGGTTTAGCATTATGGCGTTTCGGAATTCCTTCTCCGCTTCTTCGAATCGCGATTGTTGTGCCCACAGAGAGCCCAGTTCGTCGTATAGCTCGGCCTGCTGCGGCGCCAGGCGCGTTGCCTCCTGGAACTCAGCGATTGCATCATCCGTCCTATGCTGCAAACTGAGCGCGCGGCCGAGTGCTTGATGTGCCTGCCATTGCTGCGGTGCCAGCTGCACTGCCGCTTTGAATTCGATGATTGCATCGTCCAGCAGGCCTTTGGTCTGCAGAGCCTGACCAAAATATGCGCGAGCAATGGCTAACTTCGGGCGAAGGCGCACCACCGTTCGAAAATGAACGATTGCATCGTCAATATCCCCTTGCTCGAGCAAAACCTGACCGAGCATGTTCTGGGCGTCAGCACTCTGCGGGTTGAGCCGCACGGCCCTTTCAAAGGCGGTGCGAGCCGCCGGCAAGTCTCCGCGCTGCATCGCGGCACGGCCAGCTTGATACGCTGCGGAACTTCCTCCGTTCGCAGGGATCTGCGCTGTTGCCACAACGCCGCAGATCGTGGCAACGGCGATGAGACCGGCTGAAAATCGAGAGAGACGCATCATAATGAGGAAAAGCGCCGGTCTTCGCGTACGCAGTATTTCCGGAGCTGGCTTTTCAGGATAACGCAAGTTAGTCCTGGGTGCGTGGCATCCGCCATTGCAGATCCCAGGTTTTCCGCGGCATCCGCCGTCGGCATTGACCAATATTCTCTGCGCCCCTACCATTCAAAACTAAGTGATGCAATTGAAGATTCCCTGCGGTCTACCCTTGATCTGCCGTCAATTTTCCTGCGCGGCGACTCTGGTGGCGTTCATCGCCGCCGGTCATGCCCAACAGGCCAAGCCTTCTGCGCCAGCCAAAGCGATTGCCAACTTCACGGATGTCGCCGAAAAAGCCGGGCTCACCATGCAGGAAATCTTCGGCGGCATCGACACCAAGAAATATATTATCGAGACCACGGGCACCGGTGTCGCGATCTTCGATTACGACAATGACGGCTGGCCCGATATTTTTCTGGTGAACGGAACCAGGCTTGGAACTCCTCCCGCCGGACCCGCACCCAGCAATCATCTCTATCGCAATAATCACGACGGCACTTTCACCGACGTGACCGTGAAGGCCGGCCTCGCGGCAACCGGCTGGGGACAGGGCGTCTGCGTCGGAGATTACGACAACGACGGTTGGGAGGATCTCTACGTCACTTACTACGGCAAGAACCGGCTCTATCACAATCAGGGCGGGGTTTTTACCGAAGTGGCGGAAAAAGCTGGAGTGGCCGGATCGGGGAAAGCCTGGGGCACAGGTTGCGCGTTTGTCGACTACGATCGCGACGGGCGCCTCGATCTGATGGTTGCCAACTACGTGGACTTTGATTTAGCGGCGGCGCCCGCGCCGGGCGAGCGCCCCACTTGCATCTGGAAGGGAGTTCCCGTGATGTGCGGACCGCGGGGCTTGCCGGGCGCGAAAAATATCCTTTATCACAACAAGGGCGACGGCACGTTTGAAGACGTCACCGCGAAGGCGCATATCGATCGAACCGATGGGCATTACGCGTTCAGCGTCTCCACGTTGGATTTCGATGAAGATGGCTGGCCCGATATTTTTGTCGCCTGTGATAGCACGCCCAGCATTCTTTATCGCAACAATCATGATGGAACGTTTACTGACGTAGCGGTGACGGCGGGTGCAGCGTTCAACGAAGACGGCCGCGAGCAGGCCGGGATGGGATCGACCATCGCCGACTACAACGGCGACGGCCATCTCGACATCTTCAAAACAAATTTCTCCGACGATACTTCCACTCTGTATCGCAACAACGGCGACGGCACGTTCACCGACGCGACGGCAGCGGCAGGACTCGGTCTGTACACGCAGTATCTGGGTTGGGGAACGATGTTCTTCGATTTCGATAACGACGGCTGGCCCGATTTAATTCTGGTGAATGGGCATGTTTATCCCGAAGTCGATGCCCAGCACTTGGGCAGCAGCTACAAAGAGCCGCGCATTCTCTATCACAACAATGGCGACGGCACATTCACCGATATCTCGGCCTCAGCCGGAGCGGGCATTACAACCGTGGCCTCATCGCGCGGGCTGGCGGTTGGAGATTTATGGAACGACGGCCGGATGTCCGTGGTGATCAGCAATATGAATGCCGTGCCCAGCTTGCTGGTGAACCAGGTGCGGACGCCGAATCATTGGACCGCAATTCACACGGTGGGGACGAAGTCGAATCGTGATGGCATCGGCGCGCGCGTCTCGGCAAGAACCGCGAACCGGATTCTGGTAGACGAAGTGCGAAGCGGTTCCAGCTACATCTCCAATAGCGATATGAGGGTCCACTTCGGATTGGGAGCCGCAGCGAAAATCGAATGGGTAGAGATTCGCTGGCCCAGCGGACTGGTGGAGAAATTCACAGACCTTGGCGTGGACGCGATTCATACTCTGAAAGAAGGAACCGGTGCGGCAGTCGCGGCGGAAGCCAAGAAGCCGTGAACTCAGCTCTATTTCGCCAGTTTTGAATTTTTCGCGAACTGCACTGTGCGGATAACCCCTTCGCCTTCTTTCACAAAGATTAGCTGATTTATCTTTAAGTCTTTCAGCGTGTCGATCTGGCCGCTGGGCCAGCGGATTTCGAGCACATCGACTTTCTCGGCTTTCCCCAAGCCAAAATGCACCCGCAAGTCGTTCTGCGAAATATAACTGCCGCCGCTGCGCACTTCGTCGATTTGTTGGTGAGGTTTTGTTTCGCCGGCAGGATGCGTGGTGCAAATCAGGCGCGCTCCGATACCGCTGCGGTTTGACTTTGTTCCGATGGCGCGAATCTTGATCCAGTTGTTCTCCAGCTTGGAATCGCAACGCAGAAGTTGCGGATAGTCATTTACTGTGTTGACCACAACATCGATGTCGCCATCGTTGTCGAAATCGCCGAAAGCGCAACCCCGGCATGGAGCAGGGTCGGAGATACCCGATCCTGCCTGCAGGGAAACATCGGCGAAGTGGCTATTCCGCAAGTTGCGGTAGAGCAATTTGCGCTGCGCATAACCGGCCTCGGTCTTCAGTTGCTCGACCTCGGGATAAACGTGGCCGTTGCAGATCAGAATGTCAGGCCAGCCGTCATTGTCAAAGTCGAAAAAGCCGCAGCCCCAGCCCAGAAATTGCGTGTGCGCGCCTAAGCCGGCAGGAAAAGTGGCATCTTCGAAGTTGCCGCCACCCAGGTTGCGGTAAAGCGAAGGCGTGTCGCCGGCGAAGTTAGTCTTGAGCAGATCGAGATTGCCATCCAGGTCATAGTCGGCCGCGGAAACGCCCATGCCGGCCTGCGGCTTGCCGTCGGGGCTGAGGGCGCATCCGGCTTCGATTGCGATGTCCTCGAACGTTCCGTTTTTCTTGTTGTGATAGAGAGCGCTGGCGGTGGAATCGTTGGCCACGTAGATATCGGGCCAGCCGTCATTGTCGAAATCGGCGGTGAGAACGCCCAAGCCGTAGGTGCCGTTCGCGCGAAAAATTCCCGCAGCTTCGGAAACGTCGGTAAACGTACCGTCGCCGTTGTTGTGGTAAAGAATGTTTTTTCCGCCCTGCAGGCCCGGCGGCCCACAGGCCACCAGTACGCCTTTGTAAAGACACGGCCCGGATTCGGGCACGGGCGCAGTGGCAAGGTCCATATCGATATAGTTGGCGACGAAAAGGTCGAGGCGTCCGTCGCGATCGTAGTCGACAAACGAACAACCGGTGTTCCAACGGGTGCCTTTGCCCGCCACGCCCGCCTTCTGGCTGACGTCGGTGAAGGTTCCATCACCGTTGTTGTGATAGAGAACGTTCTTACCGTAGTAAGTGACGAAGAGATCGTCCCAGCCGTCGTTGTCGTAGTCGCCTACGCAAACGCCTTGCCCCCAGCCTGAGCGCGCTACGCCAGCCTTGGCGGTTACGTCGGTAAACGTGCCGTCGCGATTGTTGCGGAACAGATGCGAGGCAGGTTCGGTGCCGGCGGGAAAGCCTTCAAGACGCCAGCCATTCACCAGAAATATGTCGAGCCAACCGTCGTTGTCGTAATCGTAAAAAGCGACGCCGCAACCCGTGGTTTCCAGCAGATATTTGTTCTTGTGTTCGCCGCCGAAAATCGTCTTGACATTAAGGCCGGATTCGCGAGCAACATTGATAAAACTCACGCCGAGTTCGTTGCCATCGGGAGAATCTTTCTTGTCGCCGCTCTTGTCGTCGCGCTTGTCGTCTCTCTGCAAGTCAGGCGCCGGCCCCGCTTGCAGCCATCTGGGATAAGCCAGGCCTAAAACGTTCTCCAGCGACAAGACAAGGCCTGACCGGCTGAGAGATTTCAGGAATACGCGGCGTGAGGAAGACAAGAGGTCGGCACCTGCGATAACTCGGATCGTGTTAGAATTCGCCCCTAATTCTTATATTCAGTGAGCCCAGACTTTGCAAGCTCCGGAAAACCGCGGGACCAGAGCATGTACTGGCATCTTCCGCGCCACGTTGGATCGCTAGATCTTGGCGGACGCCGTGTGGGCGATCGTCGTCTCGGCGATCGGCGCCTCGTCCAAAAGTTCCTGCTGATCGCATTCACGGTTTTGCTGTTTCGGTTTGCAAGGGCTCAGGCGCCGCAAATGGAACTCGCGCGCCCGGCTCGCACCTGGGAGTTTCTTCCGGTCGTCGGCACGCGCGCCGGCTTGTTCGGGAACGAATCCGGGCGCCTCGAAGCCTGGGTTTATCCACTGAAAATCTTTCGCCAGTTTCACCTGACTTTTCACATTTCAAACCGCGCCCTCCCGGCGGAAAGCCTCGCCCGCACGCTGACTGTCACGCCAGCGTCAGCCACGTTGACGTACGCAGGCGATTCGTTTCGCATCCGCGAAACGATGTTCGTGCCGGTGCACGAGCCGGGTGCGGTGATTGTAATGGACGTTGAGACCGCACAGCCTCTGGAAATCGAAGCCGGGTTGGTGGGTGATTTTGGGCTGGAATGGCCAGCGGCGATTGGCGGCACGTACCAGGACTGGGACTCTGCGCACCATGCAATCGTGTTCGGCGAAGAGACGAGAAAGTTTGCGGCGTTGGTGGGATCTCCAACCGCCGAGAATGCTCATCTAGCGTATGAGACGAACTATTCGTCGTCCAATGAAACTTCGTTTCGACTGGGTGTGACGGAAAAAGGACGGCAGACAAAAGTGCTGGTGATTGCGGCTTCTGTGGCGGGCCGCGACGAAGCGCGGAAAACCTACGAGCATCTGGCAGAGTCATATCCCGATTTGTTGCGCGATTCAGCCCAGTACTACCGCAACTATCTGGCGCATACCGTTAACCTCGATCTGCCCGACCCGTCGTTGCAGCAGGCCTACGATTGGGCGCGCATCAGTCTGATTCAAGGGCTCGTGACCAACCCCTATCTAGGTACGGGACTGGTAGCGGGCTACAGAACTTCGGGCGTAAGCCAACGCCCCGGATTTGCCTGGTTCTTCGGCCGCGACTCGCTGTGGACTTCGTTCGCGCTAAACGCCGCGGGAGACTACGCCACCACGCGTACAGCGCTGGAATTCATCGGCAAGTATCAGAGAGACGACGGAAAAATTCCGCACGAGATTGCGCAAGGCGCGAATTTTGTTTCCTGGTTCAAAGATTTTCCTTACGCCTACGCTTCGGCGGATGCAACGCCATTGTTCATTATTGCGATGAACGACTACGCGACACAGAGCGGGGATATAGCGTTTGCCCGCGAAGCATGGGATCGCGTTTGGAAGGCGTATCAGTTTCTGCAGTCAACCTACGATGCGCAGGGCTTTCCCCGGAATGCCGGCATTGGACACGGTTGGGTGGAAGGTGGTCCGCTGCTTCCGCTCGAGACCGAGTACTATCAGAGCGCGCTCGGCACCGAGGCTTTACGCGCGCTGTCGCATCTGGCAGGTTTGCTGGGCAAAGACGACATAGCGAAAGACCTGGCTCAGGAATTTCAGCGCCGACGGTTGACGCTCGACCAGGCATTCTGGTCAGGAGAAAAGGATATTTATGCGTTTGCTTTGGATCGGAACAACCAACGCGTGGATGAACCGAGTGTGCTGGCTACTGTGCCCATGTGGTTTGAGTTGCCCGAAGCGGCTCATGCGGAAGAAATGATCACGCGATTGGCTGACGCGGATCATGAGACGGATTGGGGGATGCGAATCATCTCCTCGCATTCCAAGCTCTACGACGCCGCTGGATATCACTACGGGGCGGTGTGGCCATTGTTCACGGGATGGGCGTCAGTGGGAGAATATCGCTACCATCGCGCCCTGCCCGCCTATTCGAATCTGCGCGCCAATGCTCTGCTCACGCTCGATGGATCTCTCGGTCACGACACGGAAGTTTTGTCGGGCGACTACTACCAGCCGTTTTCCACGAGTTCGCCGCATCAGATCTGGTCGGCGGCGATGGTGGTGAGTCCGATGTTGCGAGGCCTGTTCGGATTGCAGGCCGATGCGGCGAATCACCAGATCACGCTCGCGCCGCACGTGCCCGCCGACTGGCTCTCGTTTGCGGTGCGCAATGTTCAGGTGGGACCGGTCAGCGCGGATTTTCAGTATCACAAGAATGCCAACAGCGTCGCTCTGGACGTAACACGAACAGGGACGGGGGATTGCTGGTTGGAATTCGCGCCGGCATTCAGCCTGCGCACGCGCATTGTGTCTGTTGAAATGAACGGAAAGCCGTTGCCTTTCCATGTGCAGACGAATGAAGAGGACCAGCATGTGTCGATACGCTTCCCCGTCTCTGCCGGCCCGAATAGGCTCGTCATCCGAACGAAGGACGATTTTGGGCTGGCCTTGTTAAATGAGCTTCCGCCGCTGGGGAGCAGAAGCCATGCCTTGCGCGTGATTTCGGAATCGTGGAACTCAACGCGGAGCCAGTTAAGAGTTGAAATTTCAGGTGTGCCGAGCGGCGAGTACGAGATTGGGGTTTGGAATCCGTCGCAGATCACTTCGGTGGAAAATGCGACGCTCACCAAGCAAGGCAGGATTCGTATTGAAATTCCAAGCGGCAGCGGAGATGAGTATGTGCACCGGATTCTGCTCATCCATTTTGGCCCGCCTTAGACATTTGGGAAATAATGAGGGAGACTTAAACCTTTCATGGGGTAAAGTCCGCTGCTCACGCGAGGACTGAGACATTACGATTTTGGATGGAGGCCTATTTTATGAAGGAAACCGCGCGAACGATTGGGATTCTGTTGGTTCTGTTTTGCATTTCGTGGCTGACCACTTCCGCACAGACGTCTTCCCACGCAGTGGATGCGGAAGGCCATCAGTGGTGGCAACACGCGGTGTTCTACGAGATTTATCCTCGCAGCTTTGCCGACAGCAACAATGACGGCATTGGCGATCTGAGGGGGATTGCGTCGAAACTGGATTACTTGAAAGACCTGGGCGTGGATGCGATCTGGATTTCGCCTTGCTTCCCTTCTCCGCAGGTGGATTTTGGCTACGACGTTTCGGATTACGAAAATATAGATCCTATGTACGGCACGCTGGAGGACTTTGATGCGCTCGCTCGCGAGGCCAAAAAGCGGGACATCCACATCATCCTCGACTTCGTAGTCAATCACACTTCGGATCAGCACAAATGGTTTCTGGACTCGAAATCGTCGCGCACGTCGGCCTATCGCGATTGGTATATCTGGCGGGATGGAAAGGCGCCGGGAGAGCCTCCCAACAACTGGGTCTCGACGTTTGGCGGATCGGCGTGGAAATTGGATTCCACCACGAATCAGTACTATTACCATTTTTTCTATCCGGAGCAACCGGATCTGAACTGGCGTAACCCGGCAGTCAAAGACGCGATGTTCGATGTGACGCGCTGGTGGTACAAACGCGGCGTGTCGGGGTTCCGCCTGGATGCGGTGGACACACTCTTCGAAGACCCGAACCTGCATGACAATCCCATCCAAGGTCCCGGGAAGAATGCATACGGCGATCCGATCGAACAAAACAAATACAACACGAAGCTGCCGGAAGTGCACGACATTTTGCGCGGATTGCGGCAGGTGGCGGATGAAAGCAATGCAGTGCTGATTGGCGAGACATGGACGGCTGACGTTGCCGAACTCAACCAGTACTACGGCAAGGGCAATAACGAACTGCAGTTGCCCATGGATTTCCTTTTCACCATGGTCAACAAGCTTTCGCCGGCGGAGTTCCGCAAGCAGATTGCGGCAGTGGACGCGGCTTCCGGCTGGCCTACGTTTGTGATCAGCAACCACGACATTGTGCGCTCCTATGACCGGTACGGCGATGGCAAGCACAACGACCAGATCGCGAAGCTCATGGCAGCTCTCTATCTCACATTGCGCGGAACGCCGATCATGTATTACGGGGAAGAGATCGGAATGAAAACAACTCCGCCGACGCGCCAGGAGGATGTGAAGGATCCCATCGGGCGCAAGGGATGGCCGGAAGAAAAAGGGAGGGACGGCGAGCGTACTCCGATGCAATGGGATGGCAGCGAGAATGCGGGCTTTACCAAAGGAACGCCGTGGCTGCCGGTTCCTCCGACTTACAAGACCCACAACGTGGCGGCGGAGTCGAAGGATCCCGATTCGGTGCTGGAGTTCTACAAGCAGGTGCTTAAGCTGCGGCACACAAACAGCGCGCTGCTCGACGGAAGCTACAGGGCGATCAATGAAAGCAATGCAAACGTGCTCTCGTACTTGCGGGTGTATAAGGGCCAGGCGGTAGTAGTGGCGCTAAATATGTCGGACACTCCGCAGAACGTCCGCCTCGAACTGAAGGGCAACGGCTTTGCATCGGCCAGGAATTTGCTGGCCACGGATAAATCAGCCGCCCGAGGAGACGAAGTTTCACTTGAGCCATACGGAGTTTTTATCGGCGAGCTTACTAAGTAAGTAAGCTGCGTGTGGCGCCCCTGCGATACCAACATCTTGGTGCGAATCTTACTTGGCCCGGTGACTCCAATCACGGCGGAACGCATGGCCTGGGGTTATGCTTTAGAAGCCGAGGTGAGCCCCGATGCTGGGTGCGTCTGTCATCGAAGGGTTGCGAAAGCTGGCTCCAGAGCAGTTGCGCGCTGCCCTTGACGATTTCCTGCCCAAAGAAGCCACGCCCAATGAACAGACCAGTGCAATTGAAGCTGGACTGTGCAGCCCAGCTGGCGGAGTCTTGCGGGAGGCGATGGCGAGGTGGATCGTTCAACGAAATTGTCCCGGTGGACAGGTTAGTTCCAAAGGCTTATGAGGCGTGGCGTCCGCCGGTTCGAGATGCGATGATGTTCGTGGTGATGCGCCTTTCGCCCGCACGCCTCGCACCCAAGCTGCTGGAACAACTTGAGCTTCCCTCGAAGACTTCGGCCGAGGTGCGCTTGCTGCGGCTGATTGCAAAAGTTCCCGGCCTCCAGAAATTGGGACAAGTGATCGCCCGCAACCGGAACCTCCGTCCAGCCCTGCGGAATGCGCTGGCTCGGCTGGAAAATGGAATTCGCGATGTGCGGCCGGAGGACATAGTCGCGATCGTCCGACAAGAGCTGGGACCCAGGCTCGAAAAATACGCTGTTGAAATCAACCCCGCTATCCTCTCGGAGGCTAGTGTGAGCGCGGTAGTGCGCTTCACCTGGCGTGAGCCGGGGAGCGGACGGCGTGAGCGGGGCGTTTTCAAAGTTCTGAAACCTCACATCCCCCAGTACTTTGCCGAGGACATGGATTACTTGCGGGGGCTGGCGCAATATTTTGGCGACCGGAAGTGCAATTACGGATTTGCCGGAAATGTGATCCCGGATACCTTCAAGAAGGTCCGGCGCTTGCTGCGGCACGAGGTCAACTTTGTCCGCGAGCAGAAGACGTTGGTGGAGGCACAGAGTCTGTACCGGTCGATGAAAGGAGTTCGCGTGCCGCGGCTGATTGCGCCACTCTGTACATCCAGAATTACGGCCCTCAGCGAGGAACGCGGGATCAAGGTGACGAATGCGGCAGTTCGCCTGCCGGCCGCGAGGCGCAGGAAAGTTGCCGAACAACTTGTCGAAGCGCTGATCGCGGTGCCGCTGTTGGCGGCGCAGGAAGATACCATTTTTCACGGCGATCCCCATGCCGGCAATCTGCTCTACGACAACCGCACCGGCGAACTGACGATTCTCGACTGGGCGCTGAGGGAACGCTTAAGCCGCGATCAGCGCCGGCATCTCGCGCTCTTGTTCCTGATGGTGAGCTTGCGCGATCCGGTGGGCGCCTGCAACGAAGTCCTGGCGCTGAGCCAGCCGCGCATAAGTAACGCTTCACCGAAGGGACGGATGGTAGCAGGGTTGGTCAGACATTTTATCGACGAACTAGCCGTGGTGAGCCTGCCGAGCGGCGCGGATGCGATGAGGCTTTTGGAGCGCATTGCAGTGAAGGGAATTAAGTTTCCTGGGCCGCTGATCATGTTGTCCAAAGTGATGTTCACTCTGGATGGGATTTTGGAGGACGTCGGTGGTTCCGGCAACGGCATGGGCTTCACCATCGCGCGTCACGTGGCCCAGCATTGGATAAGGAACCGCAAAGAATTCCGTTCGCCCCTGATGACCAAAGACTGGATCACGCTACAGTGCAGCGCCTTGCTGTATACCAGCCGTTTGTGGCTGCAGAGTGAGCAGGCAATGTTGGACCGATTGCTGCCGGCCGGTGCGGCGGCCCCGCTCGCGCCGGCGTGAGGGAGTTTTAGCCGCCATCGTTCCAGGCTTCATCGTTCCAATCTGTCTCTGCTGCCGGAGGGATGGAGTTCATCGCCCGTTCGGCGAGTGCGGTGATGGTCAGGCTGGGATTGACGCCAAGGTTGGCCGACACTACAGACCCGTCACAGATGTACATATTCTTATAGTTGAAGACGCGGTGGTGAGAATCCACCACGCCGTGGCGGGAAGAATCGGCGATGACACAACCTCCGATGCAGTGCGCGGTTCCCGGAACATTAAAGAGAATTTCCGGAAGCATGCTCATGGCAAACCCGCCGGTGAGTTGCGCGTATTTCTTCGCGAACTCGTTGGCCTCGGGAATGTAGGTGGGCACCTTCTCGCCCCGGCTGACGAGAAACTTCCGGAACGGCCAGAACCAGGGGCGTTGCCAGCGCATCTCGATTTCTCCCTCCAGCGCCTGCATGCAAAGCAGAATCACAAACTCGCGGGCCCAACCCAAGGGTTGCAACACGCGCACAGTCTTGAACGGATGGCGGAGCAGCGAGACAAAAACATTCTTTATCCAGAGTGCAATGCGCTGCGGACCGGGGCGGCCATCGGTGAGGATAGTGGTGAGAAACCCCATGGCGTCGGAGCCCTTTGGATAGCGGACCGCTTCGATGTGCGTGTGCTCGTCAATGTAGATGCCGGAGCCGATCGCGATGCCCTGCGACACGTCCTCGGAATAGCCGGGCGTGCGCGCTCCGATGAGCGATTCGGAATTGGTGCGCACATGTTGACCCAACTGGCTGCTGATGGCCGGCAACGAGCCTTTTTCTTTGAGCTGAAAGAGAAGCTCCATCGTACCCAGCGACGAGGCGGAGAAGACGACCGCGCGGCAGGTGAATCGATGGGGCTGCCGGTGAATCCATGCGGTGGACTTAATTGTGCACACTTCGTAGCCGGCGCCACCATCGCCGATGCCATCCAGTGGTTTGACGTTCACCACCCTGGTTTCTGGAAAGATTCGGGTGCCGCGCTTTTCCGCCAGATACAAATAGCCGAGGTCCAGCGTATTTTTCGCGCCATAGCGGCAGCCCATCATGCAGCCGCCGCATCCGATGCATGTGGTTCGCGCCGGACCTTCTCCCCCGAAGAACGGATCAGGGACGGTTTGACCGCCCGGCCCTCCCACGGCAGGCTGGAGGATGCCCACCTTCGTGCAGTAGAAAGTATGTCCGGAGCCTGCGGATTCCGCAGCTTTCTGCAATAGATGGTCGGCCGGTCCGAGGATTCTGTTTTCCGTCACGCCCAGCATTTGCGAGGCAGTGTCATAGTACCGGGGCATTTCCGTTTTCCAATCGGCTAGCCGCGCCCAGGACCCGGCGTCCCACACTTTCTCAGGAGGAGCCAGCAAAGTACAAGCATAGGTGATCGATCCTCCACCCACCGCGCAGCCATGGAAGATGGTTGCGTGCTTAAAGAACTGCATATTGAAGAAGCCGTGTAATCCCAGGTTGGGACGCCACAACCAGCGCCGGATGGACCAACTGGTACGTGGCAGATTGTCCGGCGTCCAGCGCCGGCCCATCTCCATGACCGCGACTCTATACCCCTTCTCTGCCAGTCGAAGGGCTGAAACACTTCCGCCGAAGCCGGAGCCGATGACGATAAAGTCGAAATCGAATTGGTTGTTGCGGCGCAGCATACAAATGCCCTACAGGCTAACCACTACACGCACCGACAGGCGGCACTGTCGAAAACGTGTGATGCGAGGGTTAAGGGAATTGGCGAATCTGGCGGCGGAGTGGCAACTACGGTTCGCAGGACGTTGTGCGCGTGCTGCCACCAGCCGTGGAAAACTTTGCCTCCGGTACCATGCCCGCCGGTACAGCGAATCAGCAGCCGGCTCCATCCATTGAAGTCGCCTGACGATGAAAACGGACTCACGATCACACGCCGGGTGTCGAGCCGAAGCCCTGCGCGCAGCGCTTTGAGCGCGCTCTCTTTCGCGCTCCAAAGCAGAGCCAGAAGCCGATCGCGGTCGGCCGCCGATGCGCGCGCAACCAGCGCTTGTTCTTCGAGTGTGAAATAGTCGGCGACGAAAGCATCGCTGCGTGGCTCGACCATTTCCAGATCACAACCCATCTCCAAACCCGATGCCGCCACGGCACAGGCCGCGATGCCGGCGCGGTGGCTGAGTGAAATAGTGAACGCAGCCGGCTGCTTGTCGAAAAAGGCCTCGGGCGCGCCGGAGGGCGCGGGGCGTATTTCTATTTTCTTGAAGACAAGGGGGTGAGCCGGCAGGTTCAGAAAAACGGACAGCGCGCGCTTCGCCGTCCAGCGTCCCAGCCGCCAATCGGAACGGCGCTTGGCGAAACGCATACCCATCAGGCAGGCCGCTTCGTCTGTGCTCAGCCAATCGTTCTCCGCCGGTACATCGGCTTCGGTTTGTTCCAACCAATAAACGTTCATCCATTCACCTTCGTCGAGACTAAGCTGCTTCCGGCATTCTGTTTTCCAGCTTTGCGGGTTCCGATTTTTCCACTTTTTCAATCCCGCGTTCGACGGCATGAATCAGGTAAGGCCGCAGGTTTGCGGGCGGAATAATGTAATCGAGAGCGCCCACGTCGAGAGCCCGCTGCACGCTGTGGACACGGTCAAACTCGGTGGCCATCTCGCCCAGCTTTTCGGAGTGTATGACTTTGAAGAGTTCGTCCCACTGGGCGTGCAACCGGCCTTTCTCTGCGCCCTCGGCCTTTGCCATGGCGTGACCCAGCGCCTGCAATCGCGCGTCTTTGCGGGCTTTGGCGTCGACCTCACCGGCGAAAACCACGGCCGCCGCCGGGGCGCCCCCAATCACGGAGGCATAGGCTCCCTCCAAGGCCGCCACTTCTACGTTTTCATTCAGCGCCCGCGAGAAGACCACGTAAGCGCCTCCGTGATAGCGGGAAATCACGCAAAAAACGATGGGGCCTTTGAAGTTCACCACGGCCCTGCCGATCTCGGCTCCGTACTCGAGCTGCAGCCTGCGCATTGATTCCGGGGAGCCATCAAACCCCGACAGGTTGGCCAGGACCACCACCGGCCGATTGTGGCTGGCCGCATTGATGGCACGCGCGATTTTCTTGGAGGATTGCGGAAAGAGCGTACCGGAAGTCCAATGATCCGGCCCGTCGGCCGGGACAAATCCTAACCGGAGCAATGGCCGGGATTCGATACCGATCAGACAAACGGGATAGCCGCCGAGATGCGCATCCCACACGACCGCGGTCTCCGCCGCGCGCATGCCGGCCCAGCGCTCCAGCGGCGCATGGTCCTGGTTGACGGCCGCCATCATCACTTTTCGAATATCAAAAGATTTCTTGCGCCCAGGGTTAGTCTCGTCCGACAAGATCTCGCCGATCAGTTCGAAGCCGTCTTCGGTATTACCGTTGCCGTTCCTTCCATGCGGATACACTCGCACATCCCGATTACCGGGATCGTTCGTCGCAGCCCGCCGCGGAAAACGCTCACCCGGGGCCACGTAGGTGTGCTCGTAGTGGCGTAACAGAAGCTGGCAGGCTTCGTCGATATCTCTAGCCCAGTATTGCGCCTGGCCATTGAGACCCATAATGCGGTCGTAACCGCCGATACCCTGATTGTCTTCGGCCGAGATAGAGCCTGAGTATTCCAGCGCGCGCTTGCCGGTGAGCACCATCGCCGCTTTCGGCGTCATGATCAGGATTCCGCGGGTGTGCATGAGCATAGTGGCCTCGGCGTTCCAGTAAGGTTGTGCGCCGACATTGATCCCGTTCACCACTAGATTGATTTCGCCTCCCGCTTGCGTGAATTCGATCAGGCCGCGCAGGACGCGGGCAATCCAATCCATGTTTTCCACTCCGCTGTCCATGGAGATCTTGGCGCCGGCAGAGATGGGAAACCATTCCAGGGGGACGCCCATTTTCTGGGCCAAGGCCAAAGCTTCGAGGATGCGCCGGCATTCCGGCTCGGCGATGGCGCCCAGATCTTTGCTGGGATCTCCCAGCAGCATCACGCGCGTCATGCCTTCGGGATACTTGGCCGTAAAGTTGCAGATGAGACCAACGATGATGTTGGCCTTATTTTCACCATAGGGACGGTTGACGGCGACCAGACGGCCTGCGGAGTCAAGATCGTGCTCGACGAAATCTCCCGGCGGAAACTCCGCCCGGGTCTGCTCCGGAGCGGGCGTGAGCATTTTGACGATTTCGTAAGGGTAGATGAGCCCGCGCCGGCGCATGCGGACGACTTTCTGGTCGTACTCGGGCAGGGACCGGATGGGTTGCAATTTGTCAGCGGGCCGGAAGGTAATGAGAATACCGCTGCCGCCCGGGCTCGAGATGCGCACCACCATTTCGCGCAATTCGCCGGTCTCCGGATTGGGAATGCGGGCGCGCACTACGACCTGTTCCAACCCCAGGCCTTCGGTGGCGGGCGCAAGTCTGTGTACCAAGTCACGCAATTCATCCGGATCAAGATTGAGCGCGGGCCAAACGTTAAGCAGGATACGATTCCAGTAAAGACGCTGATGATTTTGGAGCCGCGATTGAAACAGCCGAATGCCGGCCAGCGCTTCCGTCAACATGCGCTCCAGATGCGGCATTTGCACGATGCGGCCCGTTTCGTCGCGCACTGGGGTCACGTCGCGAACTTCCGCGCACGCGAATAGCCGCTCATCCTTCGGGTTATCGCGGGCGACGGCGTGGAGAAGGTATACATCTTCGACGGTCGGCAGCCGGTCGATCTTGAAGCTGTCGAGCCGCCAGAGATGCAGGCGTTTCCCCATCATGGGGTGGATTCCGCGATAGAGCTTCTCTTCTTCATACGTATTTGCGTTGGGGCGGTAGGTGAAATGCTGCGTGCTACCCACGCCGTGGTTGAGGATGGGTCCGGTGATCGAGGCCACTATGCGGCGGATCGAACGCGGGAAGCCAGCTTGGTTGAGTATCGATCCCACTTCCTGCTGCGTGGCCTCGGGATCGCTCAGTCGTGCGAAATGAGAAATGTAGAAATCGATCAGGACGTCGTGGTCTGCCGGGATCTCAGCGATCTTCGGAAACAACGTCCGTGCGGCCTCGGAGAGCCGGAAAAACTCGGCATGTGTGGTAAAGACGTGGAGACGTTTTCCCTCGTAGTCATACTCCGCTGTTGCGCAACACTGCTCTTTGTCCAATGCCGCGCAGCGGAAGTTAGCGAGCTTTCGAATCCGGTAATAACGCCAGGTTAGAGCCTCCAACATGAGCTGGCGCATGGAGGGGTCAGCGCTTGCGAAGCGGCCGGAGAACAGGCTTACCAGCGGTTGCGGGCATTCGACTAAGGCGCGTAGTCTCTCGTGGCGGTCGGCGGCGCCAGGATTGGCAGCCATGCAGGCGAGATGGTTCTCCATCTGTCCATACACCTGCTGGCGTGCCCGCTCAAACAGCGGCTGATCGAAGCAGCGATAGCGCAATTCCCGGGCCAGGTCTGTAACTGCAGGGAAGAGGCCATTGGTGATGGAGATCATCCGGTCGAGCAGGGCACGGAAGGGTTCCTCGGCGCACGGGGAGAGAGTCTGGACGCGCCGCAGACGGCGCTCGAGGACGCCCAGAACCGGCGCGATTTGCTGCTCCACGCGTTGGTGCGATTTGTAGATCCAGAGCAAGCTCTCTTCCAGCTCCGGCGAGCGATCCAGCGTCTGCACACCGTAGTGAGCCAGCGCGCGCCGCAGCGCGCTGGCGAAGACTGGTGGGAGTCCTTCACCGCGCGTCTCCAGCATGCGCAAGTAGGAAAATAGATAAGCCTCGGCACTGGGTTCTTCGCCGCTCGCCCGATGGTTTACCTCCGGCTTGCGCTGGAACAGGGAACATATGTCAACAAAGATGTTGAGGATCTCATCTTCTCTCAGTCTTATTTCATCGCTGTCAACGGGGCAAATGTGGCTCCAGTCGGCGAGCGACTGCGCGGCGTGCTTGGGATCCACGTCAAAACCCAACATGAGCTGGCGGAGCTCATCCAGGCTGTGCCGGCAGCTGGATTGGATGGCTTCTCCGTTCCCGGAGGTGAGCGATGTGCCAAAGACCACTCGCTCCACCGCCGCAACGGTGCCGCCATCGGCGACTGGGTCGATCTGTAGGAGCGGGGCTCCAGTATCCACCTGCACGTTCGGTATGGTCATCACTTCCCGAACCGTTCCGGAACATGGAGCGACGACTTGCATCTCCATCTTCATGGCCTCCAGCACAGCCAGGCGGTCTCCAACCGCGACCACGTCGCCGGGCTTGACGAGAATGGAAACCACCACCGCCGGCGCCGGTGCGTGAACCACTCCCCCATCGCCCCGATGAATCCGGTGCGCCACACCGTCCACTTCAATTTGGTAAGTTAGTCCCTCGACGACGGAAACGATGCGAAAGCTCCGCCCGAAGACGGTGAGCCGGCTTTCGAACGGACCCAAGCGGTCGATTTTGGCCTGGATGCGTGCTCCATTTACTTCCACACGATATTGCTGGGGACCCAGGCGATAAGTCTTCGGCGAGTAGCCATGGCCGCGATAGCGTAGCTCTGCAGTCCGGCTTACTTCACTCGGCACCTGCGGCCGCCCGCGCACCGCCGACGCAAAAAACTGCGCCTGCTCCACGGCCAACTGAGCATCGTAGGACTCGATGGCGGCTTGAACCAGAGCCACGTCGGCGTAACGCCTGGAGAGGTGTTCACCGCTTGCCGCCAAGTGGTCCAACCACCCATTATGAAATTCTCCACTCTGCACTTCGGGGCGGTTCAACAGTTCCAGTAGAAACGGTTTATTGCTGGCTCCGCCCTTGATCACGACAACGCCTTCGCGCAGCGCCCTCTGCAGGCGGGAAAGGGCTTCTTTCCGGTTCTGGCCGTAAGCGATGATCTTGGCGATCATGGAGTCGAACACCGGCGGGATGGCGTCGCCTTCGGCCACGCCGGTGTCGATACGCACGCCCGGCCCGGTCAGCATTCTGAAGCGCTCAATCACACCGGGTGCGGGAGCAAAGCCGTTCTCCGGGTCTTCTGCATTCAGCCGCACCTCGATGGCATGACCTGTGGTGCGCGGCGGTTCGCCTTCCAGACGCCCGCCACGCGCGACGTGAATCTGAAGTTTGACGAGATCAAGCCCGGTCGTGCATTCGGTCACCGGATGTTCGACCTGCAACCGGGTGTTCATCTCCATGAACGAAAAGCGGTTGATTTCCGGCTGGTAGAGGAATTCGACGGTGCCGGCGTTGTTGTAGCCGGTTGCTTGACTCAAGCGCACCGCCGCCGCGCGCAGCATCTGATCTTGCTCTGGAGAAAGCGCCGGCGAGGGTGCCTCTTCGAGGATTTTCTGATGGCGCCGTTGAACGGTGCAGTCGCGGACGCCGGCGGCCCAGGTCGTTCCGTAGTGGTCGGCAATAATCTGGACTTCGACGTGACGCGCGCGTCGTACCAGTTGCTCCAGGAAAACGGTCGGGTCCCCGAAGGCCTTGAAGGCCTCGGCGCGCGCACTTGCGAAGGCTTGCGAGAGTTGGTCCGCCGAACGCACCAAGCGAATTCCATGACCGCCGCCTCCGGCTGTGGCCTTCACCATAAGCGGATAGCCCAGGCGCTCGGCATGGCCAATGGCGTCGTTCAGCGTTTCCACGGGCCCATTGCTCCAGGGCACTACTGGTATCTGCGCCTGCTCGGCCAATCGTTTCGCGGCGATCTTGTCGCCCACACGCCGCATCACATCGCCATCCGGGCCAATGAACACGACACCCAGTTCGCGGCACAGGTCGGCAAATGCGGCGTGCTCGGCCACAAAGCCCCATCCCACCCAGACGGCATCCGCGCGCGCGATGGCCAGCGCGCGTTCAAGACGGCCATAGTCGACGTAGCTGCTTTTGGTTTGATGGGTATTTGGGTCAGGAACGTGAGGGGGACCGAGACACACTGCCTCATCGGCCTCGCGCACGAACATGCTATGGCGGTCCGGGTCGGTGAAGAGCGCAATCGTGCGCAACGATGTGCCGTGTTCCTGATTGAAATCAAGGACAGCGTGGATGAAACGCATCGCAGCCTCGCCCCGATTCACGATGGCCACGCGTTGAAATTCGTTTTCCATAAGTCCTCGATCAATCGATCGTCAGGACAAGCGGTTGCGTTCTCACGCGGCGACAGTTTCCAGCGACATCGCAGCCTGCAGTGCCTTCAACCTTTCCCCGTCCAGGGCGCTGGGATTCGCCACTGTGCGGTAGCCGCTAAGATTCAGGAAGCGGTTTCCTTTCGTATCCACAACCTCGGCATCGAAGGTGCCGCGGCCGTCGTAAGTGACCACGGCATATAAGCGGGTGTCGGCCATCTCCGGGACCGGCAGTAATAATGAGGAAACCCAATCGATGTGCTGTGGCAGACCCATGCGGCCCTGCACGCCCATCTCCCAGAGCCCGGCGGTTTGGAAGCAAAGCTCAATCAGACGCGGCGCCATCAGTGTGGGCAGTTCGGACGGGAGATGGTTTGCGGGCAAGCCCTTCGCCAGCAGCCCGACCATCCGGTGTCCGTTCCACCACGCCCGCTTCACAACCTGGTATGCAGGCCCGTGGAAGTAGAGGCGATAGATGTCGGTGGCTTCAACGACGCGTCCAGCGGTCAAGTCCAGCACCGGTTCGAACACCGCTGTGGGCGCCCGCTTGGTGAGCCGCACCTGGGCGGTGAAATGCGTTGTAACTTGTGGTTCGGCCTGGTTGGGGAGCGATCGGCGGCCGGTCAAGCGGCATTCCGCCAGCAACGTCTCCCGCTGCGGATGGATGGCTGCTTCCACCGTCACCGCGCGCGGTTCATTTCGATAGAACTTGAACGGCACTAGAAAGTTCACGTCTTCGATGGCCGCGACGTGCCAGCCAGGAAGCAGGCATTGCGCCGCTTCGGCGAAAGCCTCAATGCCCATGACTCCGGGCAGTACGGGTGTACCGTCAATTTGATGATCGCGTAAGAACGGCTGAATGGCTGGGTCCAGCGTGGTCTCGATGGTGAGGCCATTCTGCGCGCTCAAGCTCGCAAGTCTGCCGATCATTGGGCCCAACTCCGATTGTCTTTGCTTCGGTGATCGCAGCAGAGTTTCCGCAGCTGACGTATCCAGTCCCCCGCTGGCATCCCATTCGTTCTGCAAAACGCCGAGACGCTGGGCGACAACAATTTCACCCCTCGTGCTCCCGGCAGTGAGTTCACGGCGGATTAAAGGAATCCCCGCTTCCGGTGGCAGCATGTCGATACCGGCGAGTTCCATCATTTTAGGAATGGAGCCGCGCGTGGCCATGCCCATACCGCCCCATGCCGTCCAGTCGATGACGATGCCGCGCGTCGCCGGCCGTGTGGTGCGGAAGCTCGAGGTTATCTTGCACAACAGGTCGTTGGCCGAGCTGTAATCCGCTTGTCCGGCGTTGCCGAAGCGTCCGGCAATCGAACTGAACGCCACCGTCGCCCCGAGCGGCATGTCGCCGATGGCATGCAGAAGATTGAACCAGCCATCGCTCTTGACGTCAAAGACGAGATCGAATTCACGCGCATCTTTATCCGGCAGGAAGTGGCTGCGCTCGATGCCGGCGGCGTGCAGGAGCACATCGATGTGCCCACTGCGCTCGCGTACTTGTTGGATGACTTTGGCCACGGCGCCCGCATCGGTGAGGTTGACGCTGAAGTAGTGTGCTGTACCGCCAGCGGCTTGCACGGCTTCGATTGCGCTGTGTGCCGCTTGGGACCGCTCCAAAGCTGCCAACTCTTTTTCCACTAGGGCCGGCGTGGCGCGTTCGCCGCGCGCCTGGATGCGTGCGAAGAGATCACGCTTCAGGCCGTCCTTGTCGGTCACGAAACGCTTGAGATCGGGATTCTCCGGATCAGGCTCGGGCACCAGATCGAGCAGGTAGAACGTACCTCCGGAGGCAGTCGCCAAATCTCCGGTGATTGCCGATACGATACTTCCGGCTGCGCCGGTGACGAGAAAGACGGTGTTGCTGTCCAAGGTAAGACCGGGCTGGCCATCGGCGGCGGGCTGTTCTTGCAGCCCAACGGTCCAGCGCAAACCTTCCTTGTAGCCGACTTCAATTGCGCCGGGATCGCGCAGAGTTTCCTCAATCAGGATGTCGGCGGCCTTTGACGGTTTTTGTTCCGCTTCAAAGTCGATCGCCTTGACCAGAGCGTCTACACGCTCTCGCTTGTAGGTTTTGGTGAAGCCTGCGACCGCGCCGCCTAGCGGCGCTGTCGCTCCGGCCTCATCGTAGCCATGCTGTCCACCCAGCCGCGTACCTGACAGGAGAAACGTGTCCGGCGCCGCAATCTGCTCGTACAGAATGCGCATGCTGGCATACAGCGATTTGACTCGCACCCGCAGGGCTTCCTGCCAGCCGACGAGGTCCATGTCACCGAGGCTGCCCTCGGTATCCAGCGCCGGCAGCCAATACACGCCGTGGACCGGACCCGCGGCCAGCCAACTCCGGAGGCGATTCTGCAATGCCTCTGCATCGAACCCCGGGTCGATGCCGAGAACCTCTACGCCCATGGTTTCCAGCCGTTGCGCCAGCGCGTCTCCCACTCCAGATTTGTCCAGCATGATAACCACTCGGCGACCGGAGACGAGCGTCACACCGGTTAACTTGCAAAGCGCAAGCGGCGGGCGCAAGGTGGGAACCGGCACGCGGCGTGGAATACGATTTGCGGCGTCGAAACTGGCTGGGAGCGGGCGCTCAGCCGTAATCGGCTTCGTACTCGAAGATGCGGAAACTGCCGGTTTCTTCTGTGTCGATTCTTGTTTCCCTTGCGCGGCAGAAGGGCGTGCAACAGGCGCTTTAGCCAATCCGGGCTGTCTGTCGTGAGCGAACTTAATCACGTGGGCCAAGGTCGGGAAGTCGCGTAGCTTGAGATTCTCATCCCGCGGGATGTTGTACGCGGCTCGGACGGCAGCGAACATTTCCGCTTGTTTGACGGTGTCGACGCCCAGGTCGGCTTCGAGGTCCAGATCCAAGTCCAGCATGTCCTTTGGATAGCCAGTCTTCTCCGCCACGATCTCGAGCACCTTCTCCTTGATGGGATCGCCTGTGTCCGTTTCAACAGCGACTGGAGGCGGCGCAGGTGTTTCGGTAAGCACAGAAGGGGCCACGGACGAATTTTTGCCGGCCAGGTCCGGGCGCTTGTCGTACACGAAACGGATGACGTGCGCCAAGGTTGGGTAGTCGCGCAGCTTGCGGTTTTCGTCGCGCGGAATGTTGTATGCGGCTCGGATTGCGGCGAACATTTCCGCCTGCTTCACGGTGTCGACGCCAAGATCGGCTTCGAGGTCGAGATCCAGATCGAGCATGTCGATCGGATAGCCTGTCTTCTCCACGGTCAAAGTGAGGATGCGATCCTTCACGGAATCGCCAGAAGCAATTTGCACAGACGTCACCGTCTCGGCTGTTTTCTTGGTGGGCGCAGCGGATGGCGTCGTCGCAGCTGTGATCCCCTCCTTCGCTGCCGCAGAGGCTGGCACGGCCAGGTCCGGACGCTTGTCATACACGAACCGGATCACGTGCGCCAAGGTTGGGTAATCGCGCAGCTTGCGGTTTTCGTCGCGCGGAATGCTGTAAGCCTCGCGGATCGTGGCAAAGACCTCCGCTTGCTTAACGGTGTCGACGCCCAAATCGGCTTCGAGGTCGAGATCCAGATCGAGCATGTCAACTGGATAACCGGTCTTCTCGGCCACCAGAGCCACCACTTTTTCTTTCACCGAATCTTCCTTTGCCACCGGTGGCGGAGCGGAATAAGTGGGAGCGACGGCGCCAAGCGGCAGTGACTCCAGTCCCTGATCCGGCACTGAGGTGGGCGGCGGTTGCTGCGGTGCCAAACTTGATACAGGCACTGCTCGGATAGCGTTAGTTGTTTCGGCGATTTGGGCTGCCGGCCCTTGGTCTCGCACGCGGAGCGTGCGCCGGACCACTTCAAGATCGGCGGCCGGATGCCTTGCGACGCCGCTCAGCCATGCACTCCAGGTGGCAGCATCGGCGATGCGGTAGGCATAGCCCAAAGCATTCGGGCTGCGACGAATCCCGTCTTTCGTCTTTACCCAGCGCAACAGCATCATGCTGATCTGCGAACCGAACCCCGCTCCCAGGTGGATGGCGTACTCGACCGGATAAATGCCACCTTTCGACAGGTTCAGCTGTCCCAACTCCGGATCAACTTCCTTAAAGTTGGCGACCGGGGGTACGCAACCGGTTTCCAGAGCTTTGACCGCGACAACTTCTTCGATGCCTGTGGCCATAGCGTGGCCAGTGAAGCCCTTGGTGTTGGCAATCACGATGCGATCCGCGGCATCGCTGAAGACGCGACGAAGCGCGTGGATCTCGGCGGAGGCACTGCCGCCGCGCGCTGGGGTGTAGGTTTCGTGGGAAACGAAAACCGTCTGGGGCGCGATCTGCTGACGCGAAATTCCGCTATCCGCTTCAGCTTTCGCCAGCAAGGCCTCCATCACCTGGCCGATGTGCTGGACATCAAGACGAGTACCGTGGAATGCGCTGTTGCCAGTCATGGTGCTCAACACTTCGCAGATGGGCTGTATTCCCCGTTCCCGCGCAGCGGCGGCACTCTCCACCACCAGAGCCGCGGCGCCCATGCCGATGATCATGCCGTGGCGACGGCGGTCAAAGGGAACAGCGGCATCTGCGACCACTTCGTCGGTGGCCGCCGCTCCACTGGCCAGGAAGCCAGCACCCATCCAATCGATGAGATGGTCGGAGGTAACGTCATCGGCCGAGATGACGATCACCCTGCTGCACCGCCCGACGTGAATCCAGTCCTCCGCCAGCGCGACCGCATGCGTGGTGCTCGCGCAGGCAGAGTTGATTTGGGTATTGGGACCACGGGCACCGATGAGTTCGGCGAATTGCGAATGTCCCATGGACAAGACTCGGAGCAAGAACCTCCGCTCGAAGACATACGGTTCTTTTTGGATGGCGGCGCGTAACTCGTCGATGCGCCGCCTGATCTCCTGAATAACGACCTCCTGCACCAGAACGGAATGCCCATTCGCCTCCACGGCACGCCCGAGCAGACTTTCGAGCATGGTCAACTGCTCACGGCGTTCGTGGTCCGCGTAGTAGCGCGACATCTCATCCGCGAACGAGTCCAACCCGGGGAAGGCGGAAGCAAAAATCACGCCGGTGTTGTCGCGTAAGGCCTCAGGCAATCCCCAGCGATCCGGCAATTGCGTGCCTTTGCTCGTGGTTTTGTAGCGCATGACCAGCGGGATGCCGGCGTCGCGCAATGCGTCGATGCCGGCGGCGATCGCCAGTTGAGTGACCCGGTCGAGGGCGCCAACGCGTTCGCGGGGAATTCCGAATTCATCTTCCAGATTGAAGTCGCCTCCGCGGCCCGCCAGCTTGATGACGTCCGCGACACTGCTGATGGTTTCAAAGGTGGGTTCTGCTTTCTCGCTCTTCACCAGGCGCGTGATGTGTTTGTCGAGCATGGCGCGCCGGAAACGCGTGGGGATCGAATCGATGAACTGATCGCCCCGCAGAATGCGGGCGACGTTGGCGTCATCGAAGATGTGCTCGGTTCCCGGCAGCCCTAATGCCGCCCCAGTAATAACCACGGGAGCGCCGTTGGAGACGCTGCTCTGGCCGTGGTAGATTTCGTAGCCGCGATCGAGAACATCGGCGAACCACCGGCCGAGTTCGTTGTAGCGATTGCCGTTCGACGGTGCTGCTTGTGCGGAGGAGCCTGTTGCGGACGGGATGATTGCCGCCCTCGCCGCGACAGGGATTGCTTTCGGTGTTTCCTCCGGCGAGGAGACAGCCGTCACCGAAGATTCGCGCGAGGCCGCCACGGTCCCACGGCCGAGTCCTGCCGCATACATGCCGCACAGCGCCTGGTTGAACGCGACGACGTCGCCGACCTTGGGATGATTGGTGAACAGCGAAACCACATCGCTGTGGCCGCCCAGCACGTCCTCGGCAAATCCCTGCAACGCCTTCTTCGGTCCAACTTCAACAAACATGCGAGCGCCGGCATCGTACAGCGTCCGCAAGCCCTTAACAAATTGCACCGGAGAAGCGACCTGTTGCGTGAGAATGTCCAGCATCTGCGGCACAACGTCAGGCCCCGTGGGATAAAACTCGCCATTGGTATTGGCGACGATGGGCAAGCGCGGCGATTCCAAATGCAGGCGTTCCAGCACTTGCCGCAAAGGCTCACTGGCTCCCGCCACAATCGAGGTGTGGAAGGCGTGGCTGACGGTTAACGCAGCTACTTCATAGCCGGCTTTTTGGAAGATCGCCATGGCTTGCTCGACTGCCTGACTCGCGCCGCCGATAACCGCCTGACGGTTGCTGTTGACGTTGGCGATTACGACGTAGCCTTCGATCGTCTTTAAAATTCGCTCGATTTCTTCCAGCGGAGCAAACACCGCAGCCATGCGTCCGTTGTCTTTCATCGCCACCTGAGTCATTCCGCGGCCGCGTGCACTGACGGCTTCCAGCGAATCGGCAAACGGTAAGGCGCCGGCCGCGACCAGCGCTCCGTATTCGCCCAGGCTGTGTCCCATCGTGAAGTCGGGTTCGATGCCGTATGCGGCCAGAAGCCGGGTAATCGCCAGATCGGTTGCGAGCACGGCGGGCTGAGTAATCGCAGTTTGGCGCAGATCGTCTTCGGCCTTGGCCACGGCGTCGGCGTCGGCGTCGTCAACGAAGATGAACTTGCTCAGCGGCTTGCCGAGTAAAGGCGTCATTACGCGATCGGCTTCGGAAAACGTTTCCGCCACGATCGGTTCCGCCGCTCGCAACTGCCGGAGCATGTTCACGTACTGCGAACCTTGGCCGGTATATAGGAACGCCGCCTTGGGAGCGGGACCGTGGCCGCGGAAAATGCCTTGCGCACGCAGAGCTTTCCATACCGCCGGCTGATTCGCCGACAGCGCTTTGAGTGCATTGCCGGCTTTGTCGGCCAGTTCGGCAGCGTTGGCGTAATCGATGGCCAGGCGCTCGGGCGCGCGCAGGTCCGATTCAGCCGGGGCGGCTGGCGCCGGTGCGCGGCCGGCTTTGGCCTCTTTTTCTACTGCGCGCAAACGCTCCGCCAGCGTGGCTTCAGAAGCAGCGCCGATTACCAATGCTCCGCGCAGCGGAGCTTTAAGAGAAGGAGTAGAGGTGCGGGTAACATCTTCTACGCTCATAATTGACTCTTTCACGCCCGACGGAATCTCACTGACCCCAACCGAACGCTTACCGTTTCCGTTCAGCCTGCCGGGAATATACTCTTCGAGCACAGCGTGGAAATTAGTGCCGCCAAAACCAAATGCGCTCAGACCGGCCCGCCGCACGCCATCTGCTGGCATGGTCCACGGCTTCAGTTCGGTATTGACGTAGAGCGGAGAATGGGCAAAGTCGATGTTTGGATTTGGATGCTCGCAATGCACGCTGGGCGGCAATACTTTGTCCCGAAGCGCCAGGACGGTTTTCAGCAATCCGGCAGCGCCAGCCGCGCCTTTGAGGTGCCCGAAGTTCGATTTGACCGAACCCAGCGCCACTGAGTGCGACGGGAGATGAGAACTGCTGAGCACATCAATCATGGCTTGCACTTCGACGACGTCGCCCACGGCGGTGGAGGTGCCATGGCCCTCGATCAAGGTCACGGTCGCGGGCGATAATCCGGCATTCTGCCAGGCGCGCTCGATGGCGAATTTTTGGCCGACTGGGTTGGGCGCGGTGATGCCTTTTCCCCTGCCGTCGCTCGATCCACCCATGCCGCGCAGCACGGCGTAGATCTTGTCCTGGTCCCGCTCGGCATCGGCCAGACGCTTGAGCAGAAAAATCGCTGCGCCTTCGCCCATCACGAAGCCATCGGCCCCTTCGGCGTAGGGGCGAGTGCCAGTCGCCGAGAGCGCGCCGATCTTGCAGAACTTGACGAAGGTCGAGACGCCCATGTTGCGGTCAATGCCGCCAGTGACGGCAACGTCGAAATCGTGTGCTATCAGTCCTTCTGCCGCGGAACTGATTGCGGCCATCGCGGATGCGCAGGCCGCGTCACAAACGTAGTTGGGGCCGTGGAAGTTGAAAACGTTGGCAATGCGGCCGGCAATACAGTTGGATAATTCGCCGGGCATGCTGTCTTCCGTAATTTCAGGAAGGAGCTTTCCCATCCGGTCGTGCAATTCGCGCGTAATGTCCCGGCGGACCGCCTCCGGCAACGCGGCGAAACTGGCCCCTTCGCCCAGTTCGCGCGCGTATTCCGGAAAGAGCACGCGCATCACGGTGAAGTAATGTTTTTCTCCGGCCATTGCATTGCCCAGGATTACAGCCGTGCGATCGGTGTTCAACGGCCGGTTGGGATAGCCGTAGTCTTCCAGCGCTTCGCGAGTACAGGCGATGGCCCATTTTTGCGATTCATCCATGGCATCGACCACGCGCGGCGGGATCGGCAAACGCCACTTGATCGGATCCCACACGTGCTCACGCACCCAGCCGCCGATCTTTGAGTAAGTCTTATCCGGGGCGCTGTGATCGGGATCGTAGTAAAGCGCCGGGTCCCAGCGGTTCGACTTAACCTCGCTGATGCTGTAGCGGCCGTCCTTCACGTTCTTCCAGAAAGCCGCTGCATTCGGAGCATCGGGTAAAACGGCTCCAACTCCTACGATTGCGATGGCGCGGTAAGAAGTGTTTTCCATGACGAGACTCCTGCATGAATCATCCTTGAACGCTACGCGGCCAGCTCTGTGCGCTTGGCCGCGCGGCCGTACAGTACGTCTGCTATGTAATCCAGATCAGAGATGAGACCCGACTGAGTGCGGTGAATGGCGGGCAATCCTAAAATCGCTGCAAAACCGGCGATCTCGGAATCGCTGACACCCCCGGCTCCGATCACCCAGCGCAACCCGCCTTCGGCCACTTTGAGCGCGGCGTCGCGGGCAAAGACTCGGCTGACCGCCGCCAGCGCCACCGCGTCGAAGCGCCGGTTCGCCTTTTCGTTGAGCTTTCCGTCAGCTAGAAGCGCGGCGCGACGAGACAAACTACCCGCGCACTCGGCGTAAGCGATCAACTCGCCCAGGCGCAGAAGAATATGTTGATAGCGGGTCAAGCGTCCGACTCGCGCTTTTTCCATGACTTCGGCTAACGCGTGCAAAGCCAGTGCTGCAATATCGGCGCCCACGTTCGGATGGCGGGCATGCAAGGCTTCGAACTCTCGCGCTCGCTCGTGATAGTGCTGTCCGCGCGTCTTGAGGTGAGACTGCCAGCGGTCGCGGCTGATGGTCATCTCCATGATCTCGGAGGTGCCTTCGTAAATCGTGGTGATGCGAACGTCGCGACTGATTTTCTCCACCATGTATTCGTGCGTGTAACCGTAGCCACCGAGTGCCTGGATGCTGGCCTCTGCCGCAGCATTGCCAGCCTCCGTCGCCATGTACTTCGCGATGGCGCCCTCAGTGTTCAGACTGCCTTCGGTGCCGGCGTCGATGCGCTCCGCGGTTTCTTCGATGTAAGCGCGGGCAGCCTCCAGGCGCGCCACGTGCGGCACGATCAGCTTGTGTGTGTATCCCTGCTTCTGCGAGAGCGGCGCCCCCGCCTGGATACGCTTGGTGGAGTAGGGAATTGCTCGATCAAGCGCAGCCCAGCCAGCCCCAAGGCCGAACGCCGCTACCATCAGGCGCGTGTAGCCGAACACGGCCTGCGCCTGATTTAATCCCTGGCCTTCCACGCCGCCAATGAGCCGGTCGGCAGGGACATATACGTCGTTGAACGCAAGGGCTGCAGTGTTACTGAGGCGAATGCCGTGCTTGTCTTCCGGTTCGTCGTGGGTGAACCCCTTCGTGTCTTTCTCGACGATGAACCAGCTTGGACCGCCGGGCGTATTGGCCAAGACCGTGTAGGCATCGGCCACTCCGCCGTTGCTGATCCATTGTTTGTTGCCATTGATCTTGTAGCCGGTGACGCGGCCGTCCTGTATGACGGGATCGGCTGTAGTCTTCAGTGCACCCAAGTCGCTGCCGGCTTCCGGCTCCGTCGCGCCGTAGGCGAACAGCAATCCTTCGTCTGCGATCCGCGTCAGCCAGGTTTTCTTTTGCTCCGGAGTGGCGCCAACTGTGATCGGATCGCTACCCAGAAACGTGGCCAGCACGGCCGTGGCGACACCCAGGTCGATGCGCGCCATTTCTTCGCAGACGCAATACACATCGAAGGCGCCGCCGCCCATGCCCCCGAACTCTTCGGGAATGAACAGCAGCTGAATGCCAAGCTGCTCCGGACTGCACATGTGGCGGACAATCTCGAGCGGGCATTCGTCCGCGGCATCCAGTTCCAAGAGCTTTTCGTCCGGCAGACGTTTCTTGGCGAAGTCCCTGAGCGACTTCAAACTCAATTTCAATGTTTTGCTGGTAATCATTGGCGATACCTCACTTTGCTGCGACGCTTCGCATTTCAAGGATTCGGTTGGTCAATGCGGGCAGGAACTCTAGGACGTCATCGACAATGCCCACGTCTGCCACCTGAAATATGGGAGCTTTGGAATTCTTGTTAATGGCGATCAGGAACGGATTACCCTTGATGCCCGCCAGATGCTGAGAAGCCCCACTGATGCCGCATGCCAGATACACTTTGGGTTTGACCGTCTTTCCGGACGAGCCGACCTGCCTTGACTTCTCCAGCCACTTGGCATCGACCACGGGTCTCGAGCAACTCACCGCCGCTCCCAGAACGTCAGCCAGTTCCTGCGCGATGGCCACATTCTCTTTTTCCTGGATGCCGCGGCCGATAGAAACCAAAACGTTGTGCTTGGTGATGTCCACATCGCCAGCCTCGGCGGCGACCGTCTCCAGATAGCGCCGGCCCGCTGTGAGAGTGCCGACTTCCGGTGATTTGTCGACAATGAGGCAGCTTCCAGGAGTAAGCTTTCCCGCCTTGAACGCGCCCGGACGGATCGTGACGACCGCGCCCGATGAAATGTCACAGCGAACATGCGCACTCACTTGTCCGCCGAATTCCTGGCGGATGACTTTGAGATAGCCACCTTCAACTCCGGCGATGTTCACCACGTCAGAAACGAAAGCCGACTTCATCTTGATGGAAAGGCCCGGCGCGAGATCGATTCCAGAATGATCATGAGCGGCTAAGACAATGCAGTCGGTCGGCAGCACTTTTAGCAGGGCTCTTCGAACTAATTCAGCATTGGGGTATGCCAGAGCTTCATTCGCGATTTTCCAAATCTCAGGATAGGCGGCACTGAGCGTATCGCACGCCGCATCGAGGTCCGCACCCCAACCTGTGAGAATGGCTCTAGGTAAAGCGACGGGATCGATCTTTCGTGCCGCAGCCGCCAGTTCGAACGCGGAATCATCGGGGACGCCATTTTTGTGCACGATGTAAGCGAAGATGCGAGCCATTATTTCAACCCTCCTTTGGCTGTCACTAACTCCAGAACTCTGTCGATGTTTTCTTCCCGGCTGCCGTGCAGAATTTCCGCTCCCCTCCCGAGGTCCGGAACGAAATAGTCGATCCGTTTCACTTTGGCCGCGGGCCTTCCTACAGAGCTCGTATCCAGCCCTAAATCCGCCGCGCCATAAGTTGGGATGGGCACTGAGGCCACTTGCCGAATGCCTCTCATGCCGACATAACGCGGCTCATTGATGCCGGTCTGAATCGAGAGCACACAAGGGAGATCGATCTCGTTGACTTCTTTGTTGCCGCCTTCGATTTCCCGGCTGATTTTCAGCTTCTTGCCATCCAGGACTTCAATGGAAGTGACCAGAGAAGCAAACGGATAGTCGAGCAGAGCTGCCAGCATTCCGCCAACCTGAGCGCCTCCATCCTCGGCCTGTACGCCAGTGAGAATCAGGTCGTAGCTTCCCTTCTGCACGAAGGCTTTTAGGATTGCGGCGATGCCTCTGCCATCTGAGCCGAGGAAGGCATCATCGGTGATCAGCACGCCATGATTCGCTCCCATGGCCATCTCCCGGCGCAGGATCTCCTCGTCATCTTCGCCGCCCACCGTGACGACCGTGACGTTTCCACCGGCTCGGGCGACGATTTGAAGGGCCTCTTCGACGGCGTAGTTGTCTGGCTCATTGATGGAATAGACTAAGTCGTCGCGCTCAATGTCGGTTCCCGCGCTGTTGAGCTCAATTTCGTTTTCCGAAGTGTCGGGCACTCGTCGTACGCAAACTAGAATTTCCACATTCGCCTCCAGAAACTTTCACGCTGCTTTCTGACTTTCACGCGCGATTTGTTTGTCAACCAGTTCCGCCAGATCGATCGCGGTCATCTTTCCTTCCAGGCCCGCGACCTTGATTGCGTCCTCGATATTCGTCATGCAGAAAGGGCAGGCGGTCACAATTACGTTGGCTCCGGCTTCGGCGGCCATCTGGACTCTCTTTACGCCCATCCGCTGATCTTCTTTCGGCTCGTAGAACAGCATCAGCCCACCGCCGCCGCAGCAGAACGAGCGGTCGCGAGACTTTTTCATTTCCACTCGTTTCAGGCCCGGAATCGCATCCAGCACATCTCGAGGGTCGTCGTAAATCTGATTGTGGCGTCCCAGATAGCACGGGTCGTGGTAGGTATACACACTGTCTTTGTTTTTCACCGGAATGAACTTGACCCTGCCAGCTTTCACTTCGCGAGCGATCGTCTGGCTAATGTGCTCGACCGGCGGCACATCTTTGTAATCATGCTTCAGCGCGTTGTAGGCGTGCGGGTCGGCAGTGACGATGCGCTGCGCTCCGGACGCTTTAATGGCATCCACGTTGTGGTCGCGCAATGCCATGAAAAGCGTTTCTTCGCCGAAGCGCCGGACTTCATGGCCGCTGTCCCTTTCCGCAGCGCCCAGGATTCCGAAATCCTGTCCGATATGGTTGAGGATCTTCGCCGTGGCCCGCCCGATCGCCTGCATGCGGTCATCGTAGGAGGTGATGCTGTCAACAAAATAAAGAGTGTCCGCGCCATTGCGATTGTCGAGAATTTTGATACGGCAGGTTTGCTGTAGTTCCTTCGCGTTTGCCCAATCGGCCTTCTTCTTCTCCATCTTGCCGTATGGGTTGCCGCGGCTCTCCAGCGCCTTGAGCGGCTTTTGCAGCGACTGTGGCACATTCCCGTCATCGACCAAGCCCCGCCGTAAATCCACGATCTTATCGATGTATTCCACCAGCAACGGGCATTCTTCTTCGCAAGCGCCGCAAGTGGTGCAGGACCAGATCTCATCTTCCGAGTAAATGCCGCCGGAATCTTTGCTGCCGACCAGTGCCGTGCCATTGTTCGCGCGTCCAAGAACCGGATAGTGCTGGAAGGCGTAATCTCTGGCCTTGATGGTGAGGAAACGTGGCGACAAAGGCCTGCCCACCGCATTGGCCGGGCAATTGTCGGAACAGCGCCCGCAATCGGCGCACGAATAGAAATCGAGCATGTGCTTCCAAGTGAAGTCTTCGAACGTCTTCACTCCGAAGGATTTCACCCGATCGAGATGCTCATCGCCGACGCCCCATCGCACCGGTTTCAGAATCTCGCGGTCCAACTTTGCGAAGTAAATATTGAAGAGGGAAGTCTCCACGTGGAACTGAATTCCAAAAGGCCGATAGCAAAGCAAAAAATAGAAGGTCAGTTCATGAAGTAAGTAAGCGCCAAAGTAGATGCGGCCAAGAGCGGGTATTGCGGTTGAGACCAGAACCTTCTGCAACATCCACGGTAGCGAGAATGCAGCCAACAGTTCACCAGGTTGGCCTTGCTGCGCCTGGCCGGCGGCCCTAACGGCGGCAAAGAGGCTGTCGGCGAACATCAGGAGTGCGATCAGCGAGAGAAGGAAGATGGCGTCCGCCGTGTGGCCCCTGCCATACTTAGCCGGCATGGCATACCGTGCCGGTTTGAAAACCAGGCGCCGAATCACTGCGATCGCCATGCAGAGAAAAACAATGGTGGCGGCGTAGTCGGTAATGGTGTTGTAGACAGCCCCGGCTCTTCCGGAAAAGCCTAGCATGACGAAGTTTTCGGAGACGCCGACAATCAGCACCGTGAAGGCGCGAAGCGCCAGAACGATGAAGCCCGCAAAAATGAAGATATGAAGAATTCCGGCAACTCTATAGCGCGGATGCTTCCACTGCCCCAGCCAAAATTTTAGAACCCTTCCCAGACGTACCAGTGGCCGGCCCAGACGAAAATCGCGTTCGGCCCGAAACAGCGGAATCATGCGCTTGGCCGCAATGTAAGCAAAACCTGCGATGCCTAGCAGATGAATGGATAAGAAGAGGGTCCGTCCCGGGGCCAACGAAGAGGTCAATTGCGCAGATGACTGGATACCTACCACATCGCTACTCTCCTGCTGACGATCGCTAGGCGATCAATTGCGTCAAAACGTTTTCCCCCTTAACTAGGGGATGTGGTGCTATTGCAGATTCGAGCGAAGCCGGAGGCCGAGGGGGAACTGATACAGGAACTAACGCTGGCGCTGCCGCCAGTGTCGATGCGACCTTCGCCTTCGCGTGCATCTTCTTCGCTTTCCTTTTCTCTTTTTCCTCCTTACCTGTGAGTCTGACCCCGGTGGCCTCGCGCAATTCCGCGAAGCTCAACTTCAGCAACTTTTCCAGACGGCGCAGGTCCGGTGCGGCATGAACATCTCCACTGAATCCGAAATACGCCGTGCCGTCGTAGGTTAGGATGGCGCAGTTGAGCGCCATCTCGCCTCCGACCGGGACATAGGGATAGCAGCCCACCATCTTGCGGCCGAGCAGGTACAGCGGATATTGCGGTCCCGGCACATTGGTGCAGACCATGTTGAAAGGCGTAAACGGCAAGCGGTTTATGATCTGGCCGGCCACCGCCTGCGCTGACGCTGGGAACATGCCGAGCAGACCGCCGGCTAAGCTCACTAATTCGGCGGTATGCTGCCGTTTGAGGAGTTCCGTTCTTTCATGGACGGCAGCCAGCAGTTTCCGCGGGCTGCGAATATCCAGCGGAACGGTGACTGGGACCAGGGAGATGCGGTTCCCCAACTCGCCCGGACTCTCGCTGCCGCGAAGATTGACCGGGACCATCATGCGCAGCGCTCGCCCCTTCACGCTATCGCCGTGCAGTTCGAGGTAGCGCCGAATGGTCGCCGTTACCAGGGCGAGAATGACGTCATTCACGCTGGTCCCGCAGGCTTGCTTTATGGCTTTGACTTCTGTCAGCGGAATTTCGCCCCAGGCGAATTTCTGCGGTCCGCGATAGAGAACGTTGAACCGCAGCCGCTCGGTGGATACGCTGAACTCCGGCAGCAGGGTGGCGAACTCGTCCGTGGCCAGGTTCCCGCCATTCGCAGCGAAGCGCTCCGCCATGCTCGACAGGTCCGCCAGCGCTGCCAGAATTCGCTTGACGAATTCGGAATAGGAATCGACGAAGCCGTTGGTTACCGACGTCAACACGTCCCGCGGCGGTGGGACCCGGAACCGAAGTTTTCGCCTGGGCAGGCGAGGCGCCACCGGGCTCTGATCCATGAGGACGTTCATGATCCCAACCCCGGCGATGCCGTCGGCCAGGCAATGATGCAGCCGGAAGATGAGCCCGCTGCGATTCCCTATGAGCCCGTGCACCAGGGTCAGGTCCCATAGCGGGTGTTGACGGTCCATCACCGTGCTCAGAATCTTGCCCGCCAGCGTTTTCAACTCGGCGTCAGTGCCGTGCTTGAGCGTCGCCTCGCGGACATGGCGGTGGAGATCGAAGGTTGGGTCGTATTCCCAGCTGGGAAGGCCAATATTAAGGAGCGGGGGCACCACTCGCTTGAGGTAGCGGGGAATGAGCGGCAGCTTCGACTCCACAAACTGGACGCAGGCCTCGAAAGGGATCTTACCTTCGAACACGCACACACAGGCCACGTTGAGGGGCATCCCCTCGCGTTCCAGATGGAGGAAAACGGTGTCGCCCCAGGAAAGGCGGTCGCCCTGTTGATGATTCTCCACGGCAGCTCTCCTATTCAATTGCCAATCTTCAGTTGCCAGCACTCATTTGCCAAACCATCGCGCCCTTCAGTTCACGAATGAAAATCGCGACGCCAGCTTCACCAGCTTGAGCACTCTGTAGACTCCAACATTGACTCCGCGCAGCACGACCTTGATGCCCTTGTCGTCAGCTACGCCCGCGAACTCCGCCATCGCCCGGATCGCACTCGGATCGATCCGGCGCACGGCAGAGAAATCCAAAGCCACTTCGCCCTCGACGCTGTCCAGTTTTTCACCGGCGTCTAGCAGCGCTTGGACCACACTCTCATCATCGATCTTGAGCCACACGGCGATCGTTGCCATACGCACCACCATCCCCTACGCGGGTTGTTGCCGCGACGCAGTGTCCACTTTCTCCGGGACTCGCCCCTCATAAGCTTTCCAAAACAGCTCTTCCAGTTCGCTCATCAACGGCATACGAGGGTTCGACCGCCAGGAGGGATCGTCAAAGGCAAGCTTGGTCAGATCGGGCATTGCTCGCTCGAATTCTGGCTCCGAGATTCCCAGGTCGGCAATCGAACGCGGGAACCCCAATTGGTCGAGTAACTGTTCTGTCGCCACTATCAGGTTTTTCACTTTCTCTTCAATCGTGTGGCCGCCCAGTCCCAGCAAATCTGCGATCGTGGCGTATTTCTTGTCTGCGATATACCCCTTCTGGTACGGCGAGGGCAGGAACTTGGTAGGCACAGACGCGTTATACGCAATTACGTGCGGCAACATAAGCGCATTGGCCCGGCCATGCGCCACGCCGAAGCGCGCCCCGAAGGCATGCGCCAAGGCGTGATTCACGCCCACCGACGCGTTGGAAAACGCCATCGCCGCAATGCAGGCGGCATTGTGCATCATGCCGCGCGCCCCTTCATCGCGGGGATGTTCATAGGCGATAGGCAAGTACTTGAAAGCCATCCGGATCGCCTGCATGGCGTTGCAGTCGGTATAGGCTGAAGCGTAACTGGAAACGGCAGCTTCCAGCGCATGGGTCAGGCAGTCGATGCCGGTATCGGCGGTAAGGCCCTTCGGCATGGACATCACAAATTGCGGATCGACGATCGCTACATCGGGGGTGAGCGAATAGTCGGCCAGGGTCACCTTGCGCCCGCGCTCTTTGTCGGTGAGCACGGCAAAGGGAGTGACTTCGCTCCCCGTCCCGCTGGTAGTGGAGATGGCAATCAGACGGGCTCGATTAGTTTTCTCGGTCGGGTATTGGATCACGCGCTTGCGCAGGTCCAGAAAGGGAGCGGCCAGCTCTTCCAGATCGGACGCCGGCGACTCATACTTGAGTTTCATGATCTTGGCCGCATCGATCACCGACCCGCCGCCCAGCGCGATGATTTGGTCTGCTTTGTAGAAATTGAGCGCCTCCACTCCCTGCATCACCACCTTCACTTCGGGCTCCGCATCGGGAATCACCGAAACGTGGACGTGGGTTCCCTCCGGAATGTAGCGCCGCACAAGGTCCACGTGGCCAATTTGCTCCAACGCCGGATTCGTCACGATGATGGTGGAGCGTGATGGAAACTGGTGCACATTCTCCACTGCGTTCACATTGAAATAAATCTGATTGGGAACTCGGAACCACATATGGGCTTGGGTCCTGCGAGCCACGCGCTTGATATTCAGGTAGTGATAGATATTTACGTTATCGGTGGTGCAGTTGCCGCCGCCCGTGCCGCATCCGAAGGAGAAAGTAGGCGCCAGATCGTTGTAAACGCCACCCACCGCTCCGACTGAGCCTGGCGAGTTCACCAGGATTCGCCCCGCGTTCATTACTTCGCCGAACTTGCGGATGACCTCATCGTTGCGCGAGAAAATGACCGCCGTATGTCCCAGCCCACCCGCATGGTTCACGTCGACGCACACCCTCAACGCCTCCTCCGCGGATTTCGCCCGATAGACCGCGAGCACCGGGAACAGTTTCTCCACCGACAGGGGATGCTTGCGGCCCACTCCCAGAATCGGCGCAATCAGGAGCTTGGTGCCAGGCTTCACGGAAATACCGGCAAGACGGGCGATATCGATAGCCTTCTGCCCGACCGCTGCGGGCTGCATAAACCCAGTCTCGGGATCGATTACCGTGCGCGCCAGCAGCTCCGCCTCTTTTTCATCGCAGATATGCGCGCCCAGCTCCGCAAATTTCTTCAGCGCGAGGTCATAAATCTCATCGTCGATCACCGCGGTTTGCTCTGAAGCGCAGATGGTTCCGTTATCGAAAGTTTTGGAGAGGATAATGTCTGTCACTGCGGTATTGAGGTCCGCCGTTTTTTCCAAATAAACCGGCGTGTTGCCCGGCCCTACCCCCAGAGCCGGTTTGCCGGAACTGTAGGCGGCTTTGACTGCACCCGGCCCGCCAGTGGCGTCGATCAGGCCCACGTCTTTGTGCCGCATCAGGTAGGCGTTGTCCTGCAGAGTATGCGATTCCAGGCACGCAAAAACCCCTTCGGGCGCGCCATGCTTCAGTGCGGTTTCATACATGATCTTCACGGCCTCGGAGCAACAACGCCAGGCGTTCGGATGAGGACTGAAAATGACCGCGTTGCGCGTCTTAATGGCCATGATGCACTTAAACAGCACCGTGGAAGTGGGATTCGTAATCGGAGTGATCGAGAAGATGACCCCGATCGGCTCGGCCATTTCCACCAGATTGCGCTCCGGAAACTCGCGAATGACGCCAACAGTTTGTTTATCCTTGATGTAGTTGTAGACGAACTCGGTGGCCACCATGTTCTTGATGACCTTGTCTTCCATGACTCCTAGTCTCGTTTCCTCAACCGCCAGGCGGGCAAGATGTTGAGCCTGTTCCAGCCCCGCCAGGACCATCCGCTTGACAATGCGGTCAACGTCCTCTTGAGTGAATTGAGTGAACACGGCGGCGGCGGCTCGGGCCTGACTGACTAGTCTCTCAAGGTAGGAAATCCGTTCTTCACTGAGGCTCTCTGCGGCAAGCGGAATCTGAACCCGCTGCATCACCACTTCGCTCGTGACCATTGCTGCCCCCTGTAACTGCTTGTCGCAGTCTCTTGCTTATGAGGAGCGCTTTGTCTAGACATTCCAGCCGATCAATGACGAGAACAGTGGTCTGGTGAAATTTTCCTTACTTCGAGGTTCTTATGCGTAGTCGATGGGATTCTTGGACAGCCAGTGCTCGTCGCGAACCCGGCTGATATTTTTCAAAGCACCGTCAGCGACGCTCGCACCTAAGCGGCGGCTTTCCCAAACAACCCCGGCGCCCAAGCCGATTGCGCCACCTAGCAAACCACATGCCAACGCTCTGCTGATGGATTTTTGCCGGCAACCTGGATAACTACCCAACACCCCAAGGCACATGCCAACTGCGGCGGGCTTCAACGCTCTTCGCACAGACTCACTGACAAATGGTGCGAGAGGCTCGCCGTTAAGAAATGCTTCTCGACCAGAACGCGCGCCCTCTAATCCAGAGTTGACGAGCTTTCGACCGTAGCTGGCATTCGATTTCGACCACTCGCGCAAATCCATCGGATCCTCACTGTCCTCGACCCGGGAACTAGAGTTACTACAGCACGGTGGCGGAACTAAGTCCGTAGCATCTGTCACACCTCATTGTGAGCGTTGTTACAGAGGGACAGCGGGCGGAGGAGGGGATAACTTCCCGCGGTCCAATGGGAGAGTCTTCCAGGCTGGTTCAGGTTTTCTCGGAAGGCTCTTACGCAAAAGCGCCAACGTGCCCCTGCGGTGGAGCAGGCGCGTTGGCGCAACAAGTCAGCGCAACAAGTTGACGAAGATCAGGCCGCCGCAGCCGCTGCTTTCTTCGGCGACCGCTTCGCGCGACCTTGGACCTTGTGCGCGCTTTTGTGATCGCCACCCGGCTTTGCCATGACCGCCATCAACTCCTTCTGGGCATCGACGTAGCTCTTCACGCCCTCGCGCGTCAGCTCTGCCAATGGGAGGAAGGGAAATGGCCGAAAGAACTCCAGAGTTTTGCCTGCAGTTTTCACGCTGGCGTTCATCTGGCGCCCAGCTACATCAACCAGCTTCTTCTGAGCCTCGATGAACGACTCCGTGGCTTCACGCGCCAGTTGGGACAACTCCGTCTTCTTGAGTTTCTTGGCGCCATTGGTGTGCTTGGCCCCGGTCGCCTTGGCTGTCTCCTCGGCGATGACGTCCATGAAGTGCTTCTGGGCTTTGACAAAATTCTCCATCGACTCGCGGGCCAGATCCACCAGGTGCTCGGTCTGGTACGGCTCCCCGTCCTTGGCTGCCTCCACCCAGGTGTGAGTTTGCTTGCCGGCGATCTTCAGATACTCCTGCTGCATGTGAATGAAGGTCTCCACGCTGCGCCGCAGCAGGTCGGTAACAGCCTGCGCCGCAGGCCACTCCCCGACACGTTCTTTCACGCCGCCCATCAGGATTTCGTTCTGTTTTTGCCCTAGTTCAAGAAGGATCCTTTGCCCTTCAATGAAGTTCGCCATACCCTCGGCAGTCACTTCGCTCAGAATGGCGGTGGGAGAATGATCGGGATCGGACAATTGCTGCCGCAGAGAGTGCATCAGGCTTGCATTCTGCCGCATCGCCAGATCCAGCAGGATCCGCTGCGTGGCAAAGAAGCTCTGCACCCCCTGCTGCGCCCAACCCGACAGCAAAGAAACAAAAGATGATTCCCCGGAATGAGTTCGAGAGGACTCGGACTTTACGGTTGTTGGCATTTGACACCTCCAAAGGATTGCTGCACTGCAGCATTACTAAACTATACGATTCAAGCATATTTGTGTCAAGATATATTTATCTTGTGTGCATAGCAGCATAGGCAGGATCACCATGAAGCCGGCTCTCGTCGTCATCAAGAAGTATGGCAATCGGAGATTGTACGATTCCTCCACCAGCAAATACGTCAATCTCGACGATATTGCGGGCTTCATTCGGGAAGGCAAAGATGTCCAGGTAGTCGACGCAAAAACCGGCCGGGACCTGACCCGCGTAACCCTGACACAAATCATCACGGAGGATGCCAAGGAAAAACCGACGGGCCTGCCGCTCGAGCTCCTGCGCCAACTTATCGTCGCGTCCGATGAAGCGCGCCAGGAGTTCGTTATGTGGTATTTGAAATCCGCTTTCGACACTTATCGGAAGGTGCAGGATGCGGTGCAGAGCCGGCTGGGCGAGGTCCAATCCGCCATCCTGTCGCCGGTGGACATGATGAAGCAACTGCTGCGCACACCGGCCTCCGAACCGCGGGTCGAGGCAGAATGGGAACTCAATGCACTGCGCAAGCGAGTAGCGGAGCTTGAAGCTCGAAGCGAGCCTGTGCGAGAGAAACGCAGCTCGCGCCGGAAGCGCAAAGGAAAGGTATAATTCGCAGGGGCAGGGCGTCCGTTCAGCTATCTGCGGCGCTCGTGATACGCGCGCTAATGCTGGACAGACTTGGAACGAAATTGCGGCGCAAACAGAAAAAGGCTGCGGGCTCGTCGAAGGCGGGAGCGGGTAAGCACAGTCAAAGGACCCACTCGGAAGCCGATATCTCGCCCTGGACAGAAGCGCTGTTCGCGGCTGAGATTCTCATGCTGCACGCCACTCCAATTTATTACGGCTTCGGCGTGCCTCGCGGGGATGGCTCTGCCGTCCTCATTATCCCCGGTTTTCTAGGAACCGATCTTTACCTAATGGAGTTGCACGCCTGGCTGGGCCGCATCGGGTACAGGCCCTATTTTTCCGGTATCGGTATCAACGCCGACTGTCCGAACCTCCTGATCCAGCGCCATGTCAGCGAGACCGTAAAAAGAGCGCTGCGCGAGACCGGCCGCAAGATTCATTTGATCGGCCACAGCCTGGGAGGAGTAATCGCACGCTCGATTGCCGGGGAGCGCCCCAAAGACATTGCGTCCGTGATTACACTGGCTTCGCCGATTCGCGGCCCGGTGGCGAATCGTAGCGTAGTCCATGCCGCCGATGCCATACGCCTGCGCATTCTGCAAGAGCACGGCGAAGGCGTGTTGCCCCACTGCTACACCGGACGCTGCACCTGTAATTTCGTTGACTCGCTGCGGCGCAAGGTTCCGGACTCCATGCTCCAGACCGCGATCTACACCCGCGATGACGGCATCGTCGACTGGCGCTATTGCATGACCAGAAATCCTGAAGCCGATTTTGAAGTCCCGGGCACCCACATTGGAATGGCGTTTAATCCTTCGGCCTACGCGGTAGTCGCGCAGCGGCTGGCGAAGGCGCAGCGCTCCAAATGAGCCTAGCCCACCATTTCCAGCACCGCCCCGGCACTTGTCTCTAGTGTCTCGACGGCTCGGCCCCGCTGTTCCAGGCGGAGTACCGCTCTCGCCAGACTGTTGTTTGCGACTTCAAAACTGCCCGTGCAGTCAGTCTTCAGATAGGGCAGACGGTGGACTCCCGAGCCGGCGCCGTCGATGACTCCTTGTAATTGGCATCCATCCTGCGAGAAACCACGAAAGCTCCAGCAAAATTCATTTCGATCTCTTCTGATCTCTTGCAGATTCTGGAATTCGAGTTTCTTCTCGTCATGCCAGAGCACGGCCTTGCGGAAGGTCAATCCGAATGGCATCTCGTATACCAAAGCTTCCAGCGTGCTCGGACGTGAGCCGGAACGGGGAAAATACACGTGGGTCCAAGTCCAGAAATTGCGATGCCGGAATCCGCAGTTGTGACCTTGCACTCCGAATCCCATAGGACTCCCCTCAAAATTCCGCCCATCCAGAGTGACCCGTCCGGCAAAAACCGCGTCGGAATGCGGAGTCCGCGAAAATCCAATCCAGCCTTTGTTGCTCAGAGTGAGGCGAAATGTGGAACTAAGTTCCAGATCCCATGCAACCGCGTGCCCTCCAACTTCCAAGCTTCCACGGCATGAGCTCTCGCCGATTTCATTGGCGCCGATTCGGAAGTGAAATGGGCTTTGCCCTCTGGAGCTGAGTTCGAGATCCGCCAGGGGAAAGCCTTGAATGAAGCTTTGCGGCCTTTCATCCCGCGGAAACCATGTGGCCCACACTTGCACCGGCAATCCGCAGGGGTCGCCGGGACAACCGCACCGGCCTGGATTCATCAGCAGATAGCGGAACCACCACGCCCCGCTGCCATCCGCCAATCCGAAACGAATAAACCAGACTTCATACCGGCGCCGGGCAGAGAGCGATGAATACAATTCGTTCAGCGTCTTCACACCTGCATCTTACTGCCGTTTTGCCCGACTCGGCGAAAGTGTGGGGATTCGGGCTGGGCAGAAAGCGTGCCGACGGGCCAGAAGCGCGATGGCTCACGCGACCAGCGGAGCATTCGTGATTCCCGCCGTGCCGAACACTCGCCGATAGCGTTCGATTTCGTCGGGCGGACCGAGCGCCTTCGCGTAATTGTCGGAAAGCTTGACCGCCGCAGGCCCTCGACGGTGGAGACCTTGCAGATCAGACTGACGGGATCAAAGCCGCTGCCGCCGCTGGGATCGCAGCCGCGGAAATCGTTGGTGAGCAGAGTTCCCCAGCCGGCGCTGAACCGAATCCGGCGGCCCGGAGCCCACTTTTGCAGATCCAGGAAATCGGTTGCGCTGCCGAAATCCGCGGTAGCCGTGCCGGCCTGAAGCGCGCCGCCAAAATAGGCATGAAGGCCGAGGATGTCGTCAATGTCGAGGGCGTCGGAGGCGATGATCAGTTTGTCCCGTGGATCTCGGCCGCGCGCTTTCAGCCATGCGATGTATTCGTCACCGGCTGCGTAGGGACTCTTGCTGTCGATGCGCTGGCCTGTCCAATCTGCGGCCCAGCCGGGCGCGCCTTCCAGGAATTGGGTGGTGCCAAACGTATCAGGCAGCATGATCCGGAGCGCGCCTTCGTAGGTTTCCTGCCACAGTTGGAGGACCTGGTATTGAGAGGCTTTGAGAGCTTCGTCATCTGGCGCCAGTGCGGCCATAGCCATGGGGATCTCGTGCGCGTTGGTGCCAATCGCCTCCAGATCGTGTTTGTGGGCGAGGAAGGCGTTCGAGGTTCCGATAAAACCGCGGCCGAGATTGGAAGCCAAGGCATTGACTACATATTCCTGCCACAAGAAGCTGTGGCGGCGCCGGGTTCCGAAATCCGCGATGCTGAGACCGGGGACTCCGCGCAGGCGTTCGATCTTGTCCCATAGTTTGGTCTTGGCCCGGGCATACAAGATGTCGAGATGAAACTCGCTGAGTCGCTTCAGGTTGGCCCGGGTTCTCAGCTCGTCGAGGATGGAGAGCGCGTAGAGCTCCCACATGGTCGTCTCCGTCCACAAGCCTTGGAACGAGAGATCGAACTGACCGTCCTTGACCGACAGCTCGTAGTCCGACAGTTTGAAATCGCGTTCCAACCATTCCAGAAACGCAGGTTCAAAAATGCCGCGGCGGCCGTAGAACGTGTTGCCTGCCAGCCAGACCAGTTCGGACTTGCGGAAGCGGAGTTTCCGGACGTGTTCCATCTGCTGAGCGATGTCATGGATGGCCAACTGATCTGCCAGACGCACCGCGGATGTGCGGTTGAAAAGCGAGAAGGAGACGTGGGTTTTGGGGAAATGCTTCCAGACGAACTGCAGCATCAGCAGCTTGTAGAAGTCGGTATCGAGCAGCGACCGGGTAACCGGGTCGAGTTCCCAGTTGTGGTTGTGGGCCCGCTCAGCGAAATTGACGATCATCGGGCGGTTGTGTCTTCAGGATCGGCACCACGTCAGCTATTTTACATGGTTACTGCTGGATGGCTGTTTCCGTCTTGGCCGGCTTCTGCGTGACTTGGTTTGGGCTGGGCAACTGGGAACGATCCCAGCCGCCGCCGAGGGCTTCGACCAGGGCCACGGCGTAGGTCATCTGTTCCACCTGAAGAGCATTCAGAGTCTGCTGGTCGGCCAGCACCGTAGTCTGGGCAATCAGCACGTCAACGTAGGGATCGATGCCGGTGTCGTAGCGCCCCTGTTCGAGTTTGAGGTAGGTTTGCGCTGAATCCACTGCCTGCTGTTCCTGCTGGATTTCCTTGGACAAGATGCGAACTTCGGCAAGGCCATCCTCCACCTGCTGAAATGCGGTGAGGACGGTTTGACGGTAGGCGGCGAGATCGGCATTGTAGGTGGCGACGTATTGCTGAACCGTCGCGCGGCGCAGGCCGGCGTCGAAAATGGTTTCTGGGATGGACGCGCCGACGGACCAGAAACGGCTGGGCCAGGAGAGCCAATTGTGAAAGGCAGCACTCTCGAAGCCGCCCTCCGCGCTCAAAGTCAGGTTGGGATAATAAGCGGCGTAAGCGATGCCGATGGACGCGTTGGCTTCGGCCATGGTGCGTTCGGCAGCGGCGATGTCCGGCCGGCGCTCGAGCAGTTCCGAAGGCACGCCGACGGGGACGGGGGGCGGAGCAACGGTCATGGGCTTTACGGGGATGGAGAAGTTGGAGGCAGCCTTGCCCAGAAGGACGGCGATCGCGTGCTCATACTGGGCGCGCGCGATGCCAACATTGGTTGCGCCCGCCTGCGCGCTCTGCAGCGTGGTCTCGGCTTCAACCACCGAGATCTGATCGTCGATTCCGGTCTCATAGAGCGAACGAGTCAGGTCGTAGGCTTTCTGGTCGGCGGCAACGGTGTCGTCGTAAATCTGCTGCAGTTTGTCCTGGCCGCGAATCTCGAAGAAATATTCCGCCAGGCTGGCCTGCTCGGTGAGGCGCTCGCTTTCCAGATCTGACGCACTGACCTGGGCGGCGTACCGGGCTTGGCGGACCGTGTTGCGGACCTTGCCGAATAGGTCGGGCTCCCAGGAGGCCTCGAGCAGCAGAGAGTAGAGTGTGCTTTGCAGGTGCGGGGTAGAGGTGGCACCTGTGCCCGACGTGTTCGCGGCGCTCGATCCGAGGTTGGCCGAGGTTCGCGAGTGGGTGACCGAGGGCGCAACCGACAGCGTTGGAAAGTATTGCGCATGGGCCTCGCGCACCACCGCGCGGGCCTCCATGAAGTTCTCGAAGTACTGTTTGATGTTCTGGTTGTTGATATCCAATTGTTCTTCGAGCGCGTTCAGCTCGGGGTCGTTGAAAATCTCCCACCACTTGCCGCGCAGCTGGGCATCGGCGGGCTGCGCAACCGTCCAGCCTTCAGTTTCCTTGAACTGGGTGGGTGACTCTTTGTAGACGGTGGGGGCCTGCTCCGCAGGCGGGTGATATTTGGGGCCGACCACGCACGCCGATAACATCAACGTGAGAGCAGCCGTACACAGCCGAAGCATGCGGGGCAATGATTCTTGCCGGAAGATTTTCATAACGTTTCTACCTCAGCCAACCGTTCATCCCACTCCAACGCGCTAGACTTCCGCGGGAGACGTAAGCGAGCCGTGCCGTTTTCCCTGAAACCGAAGGCGCAAACGGTCTAGGAACAGGTACACGACCGGGGTGGTATAGAGCGTAAGCATCTGGCTCACAATCAATCCGCCTACGATGGTAATTCCCAGCGGCCTCCGCAGCTCCGAACCGGTGCCGGTGCCGAACGCCAGCGGCAACGCCCCGAACATGGCGGCCATGGTCGTCATCAGGATCGGACGGAAGCGCAACATGCAGGCTTCGAAGATTGCCTCCGACGTGCTCTTACCTTCCTGCCGTTCTGCGACCAGGGCGAAGTCGATCATCATAATGGCGTTTTTCTTCACGATGCCGATCAACAAGATGATTCCAATGATGGAGATTATGTTGAGATCGATCTTGAAAAGCATCAGCGCCAGCATCGCACCTACGCTGGCCGAGGGCAAAGTCGAGATGATGGTCAGCGGATGCACCAGACTCTCATAGAGAATGCCCAGCACGATGTAGACCGCCAACAGGGCGATGGCGACCAGCATCTTTTCGCTGTCCAGCGACTGCTGATAAGCTTGCGCCGTTCCTGCGAAGAAGCCCCGAACGGTCGCAGGCGTTCCCAATCTCTGCTGCATTTCAGCGACGCTTTGCGTGGCATCGCTGAGCGAGACACCGGGCGCCAGATTGAAGGACACGGTGACCGACGGGAACAAGCCGGTATGGTTTACGGCCAGCGGCGTGGTGCTCGATGCAGAGTTTGCGACTGTGCTGAGCGGTATGTTTCGGCCGCTTGCGGTGCGCAGGTAGATATCTTTCAAGCCTTGCGGAGTCTGCCAATATTGCGGGGCCACCTCGAGAACCACATAGTACTGGTTGAGTTGCGTGTAGATGATCGATACCTCGGATTGGCCAAAAGCCTCATAGAGCGAGGAGTCGAGAGACTGCGCGGTAAATCCCAGCCTGGCGGCGGTGGCCCGGTCGTAGGTCAGCAGCTGTTCCAGTCCTCCATTCTGCTGGTCGGTGTTGACGTCCTGAAAGCCGGGGAGCTTCTTCATCTGAGCCAAAAGAACAGGTCCCCATTTAGAAAGATCCTGAACGTTGTCAGACTGGATGGTGTACTGGTAAAGCGCGTTGCTCGACCTGCCTCCGATACGGAGATCCTGGGCTGCCTGCAGAAAAGCCGAGGCCACGGGCAAGCGATTTAGCTGCGGGCGGAGCCGGTTGATAATATCCGGTGCGCTGACCTTGCGCTCGTTGAGGGGTTTGAGGGCGATGTAGATGAAGCCGCCATTGGTGGAGCCGTTGCCGCCGGTGTAGGCCGTCACATTGGCCACGGCAGGATCACTCTTGATGACCCCGACCAACTGCCGAACCGAATTATCCATCGCGGGAAACGAGGAGTCCTGCGGACCTTGCACGCCCCCGGTGACGGCGCCGGTGTCCTGCTGAGGGAAAAAGCCTTTTGGAATTCTGTAGATGAGCACGACATTCAATGCGACCGTGAACAGCAGCACCGCCAGCATCAGGGCCGAGTTGTCGAGCGCCCAGAGCAAGGTGCGGCGATAGGTCTCGAGCATCCAGACGAAGAACTTCTCACTCACCTGATACATCCTGCCGTGATCTTCTTTCTTCTCTTCCTTCAGCAGGTAGGCGCACATCATGGGGGTGGTGGTCAACGAGATCACCATCGACACGACGATGGCCGTCGAAAGGGTGATGGCGAATTCGCGGAAAAGACGGCCGACAATTCCTCCCATCATCAGGATGGGAATGAAAACCGCGATCAGAGAAACGCTGATGGAGAATACGGTGAATCCGATCTCTTGCGCGCCCTTCAGCGCGGCCGCGAAGGGCTTCATGCCCTGTTCCAAATGGCGCGAGATGTTCTCCATCACCACGATGGCGTCATCCACCACGAAACCGGTCGAGATGGTAAGCGCCATCAGCGAAAGATTGTCGAGGCTGTAGTCGAGCAGATACATCACGGCGAAAGTGCCGATCAGGGATACCGGAACGGCGACGCTGGGAATCAAGGTGGCGCGCCCGTTGCGCAGAAAGAGGAAGACCACCAGAATAACCAGAGCCACTGAGATCAGCAGGGTGCGCTCCACGTCGCTGACTGAGGCGCGAATCGTGGTGGTGCGGTCGAGAACGATGGTCGTGTCGATGCCCTGGGGGATCGAAGCCTTGAGAAATGGCAACTGGCTGCGTATGTTATCGACGGTCTGGATAATATTCGCGCCCGGCTGGCGGAAGATAATCACCGTGACCGAAGGTATGCCGTTCAGATAGCCGGCGGAACGGATGTTCTGCACCGCATCGGTGACTTGAGCCACGTCCGAAAGCCGGACCGCCGTTCCGTTGTGAAAGCCGACGATCAGCGGTTTGTAGTCTTCGGCGTTCGAGATTTGGTCATTGGCAACGATGTCGGCGGTGGTCGAACCATCGGACAATTGGCCCTTGGCCAAGTCGGCATTCTGAGTGCTCAAGATGGCTTGAACATTGGCCAGAGTGAGGCCGTAACTGTTGAGCTGGGTTGGGTCCACGTCCACGCGCACCGAGGGCAGCGAACTGCCGCCCACTACCACCTGTCCCACGCCCTGAATCTGAGAAAGCTTCTGCTCCATCACCGTCGAAGCTTCGTCATACAACTTGCCCGTGTCGAACTTGGTGGAGGTCAATCCGATGATCATGATCGGGGAATCGGCGGGATTCACTTTCCGATAGGTGGGATTGGCGGGAAGATTTGCCGGAAGATAGGAGCGGGCCGCGCTGATGGCCGCCTCGACATCGCGCGCGGCGCCGTCGATGTTGCGGCTGAGGTCGAACTGAATCGTGATCGAGGTGCTGCCCAGCGAACTCGCGGAGGTCATTTCCGAGGCGCCCGCGATGTGGCCGAATTGGCGCTCCAGCGGCGTGGCCACGGAGGATGCCATGATCTGGGCACTGGCTCCGGGCAGCGAGGCAGAGACGGAGATGGTTGGAAAGTCAACCTGCGGCAGCGGCGAGACCGGCAGAACCGTGAACGCAATCGCTCCGGCGAGGGCGATGGCAATGGTGAGCAACGTGGTTGCTACCGGGCGCCGGATAAAGAGTTCTGAAGGGTTCATACCTGTTCCGCAGGTTGCGCCGTGCCGCCCGGCTCTTCGCCGGCGCGCGAGCGCGAAGGGGAGAATCTTTGCCCAAGGTTGTCGAAGAAGATATAGATCACGGGCGTGGTGTAAAGCGTGAGCGCCTGGCTCAATAAAAGTCCTCCCACCATGGCAATTCCCAAGGGACGCCGAAGCTCCGATCCGATGCCGGTTCCTACAGCCAACGGGATGCCGCCAAGCAGCGCGGCCATGGTCGTCATCATGATGGGACGGAAGCGCAGCAGACTGGCTTCATAGATGGCATCAGTCGCATTCTTGCCGTGCTGCCGCTCCCCTTCCAGCGCAAAATCCACCATCATGATCCCGTTCTTCTTCACAATTCCAATCAGCAAAATGATGCCGATGATGGCCACCACGCTCAGATCCTGGCCGAACAGCATCAGCGCGAGCAGCGCGCCCACTCCAGCGGAGGGAAGAGTGGAAAGAATGGTGACGGGGTGAATGAAGCTTTCATACAACACGCCTAGCACGATGTAAACGGTAACGAGCGCAGCCAGAATCAGCAGCGCCTCATTCGAGAGCGAGTTCTTGAACGATGCCGCCGTGCCCTGAAAATCAGCCTGCAAGCTGGCCGGCATGTGCATATCCTGCTGCACCTTATCGATGGCGGTGATGGCACTTCCCAGGGCGGCGTTGGGCGCCAGGTTGAACGAGACGGTGACCGAAGGGAATTGTCCCTGATGGTTGATGGAGAGCGCTTCAGAGGCGCGCGAGAAGTGCGTGAACGCGCTCAGCGGCACGGCATTGCTCATTGCGGTGGTGGCCGCGGTGTTTGCAGATGAGCCCGACGTAGTCGAACCGCTGGTGGGCGACAGAGCATTCGTCGGAGGAGTGAGGACGCCGGAAGAAGGCGTATACATCACCGAGGTGGTGGTCGCATTCGACCCGGCGGAGGACGATCCCGAGGAGGAAAAAGAATTGGAAGCTCCTGGTCCTGAGCTTCCCGAGGAGGCGTTGGCCTGAATATAGAGATTTTGCAACACGTTGGGATCGCGCTGAAACTGCGGCTGGGCCTCCAGGATCACGTGGTACTGATTGAGCTGCGTGTACATGGTGCTGATCTGGCGCTGTCCAAAGGCATCGTACAAAGTGTTGTCGATGGTGGCGGGGGCGATGCCAAGACGCGATGCGGTAACGCGATCAATGATGAGCGAGACCGCGAGCCCTCCGGTTTGTTGGTCGGTAGCGACATCCTCAAGCTCCGGCAAACTTTGCAATTTCGCGACGAAGCGATTGCTCCAATCGTTCAGTTCGTTCACATCCGGATCTTCGAGCGTGTATTGGTATTGGGTGCGGCTCACGCGGTCATCCACGGTGATGTTTTGCACCGGCTGCATGTAGAGCGAGATGCCTTGCACCTTCTGCAGGCTGGACTGGAGCCTGCGGACGAGATCAGCCGCACTGATGTGCCGGTCCTCGAGAGGCTTTAGGTTGATCGACATGCGGCCACTGTTGAGGGTCGTATTGGTACCGTCGGCGCCAATGAACGAGGAAAGACTCTGGACGGCCGGGTCCGCGAGGATGACCGTGGCGAGTTCCTGCTGCTTCTCCGCCATGGCGGGAAAGGAAATGGTTTCGGGGGCCTGCGAGATTCCTTGAATGACGCCGGTATCCTGCACCGGGAAAAATCCCTTGGGGATCACGATGTAGAGAAACACGGTGAGGACCAGCGTGCCGAGAGCCACCAACAGAGTGATAGTTTGATAGCGCAGCACGAACTTCAAGGTGCGCCCGTAGAAGGCAATCATCCGTTCGAAGACGCGCTCGGAGGCTTTGTAAATGCGCCCCTGCTGCTCCTTGGGCTCATGGCGCAAAATGCGCGCCGCCATCATCGGAGTCAACGTCAGCGATACAACGGCGGAGATCACGATGGTGACCGCGAGCGTCACGGCAAATTCGCGGAACAGCCGGCCCACCACATCACCCATGAACAGCAGCGGGATGAGAACGGCAATCAAAGAGACGGTCAGCGACACAATCGTGAAGCCGATCTGTTCCGCTCCCTTGAGCGCGGCCTCCATTGGCGGATCACCCTGCTCGATGAAGCGCGAGATATTCTCGATCATCACGATGGCGTCGTCGACCACAAATCCAGTGGAGATGGTAAGAGCCATTAACGAGAGGTTATCCAGGCTGTAGCCGAGCGCGTACATGGCGGCGAAGGTGCCCACCAGCGAGAGCGGAACCGCAACGCTCGGAATGATGGTGGCATAGAGACTTCGCAGGAACAGAAAGATCACCATCACAACCAGCCCGACGGTTAGCATCAGTTCAAACTCGACGTCGGACACGGAGGCCTCGATCGCCGTGGTCAGGTCGGTGAGCGTGGTGACTTGGACCGAGGCAGGAAGGTTGGCTTCGAGCTGGGGCAACAGCTTCTTGATGCTCTTGACCACGCTGATGGTATTGGCGCCGGGCTGGCGCTGGATGTTCAGGATGACGGCGGGAGTTTGGTTCATCCAGGCAGCCTGCTGGGTGTTTTCGACGCCATCGATGACTTCCGCCACATCGGTGAGCATCACGGGAGCGCCGTTACGGTAGGCGACCACGACACTGCGATAGTCCGCGCTGCTGATGAGCTGGTCGTTCGAATCGATCTGGTAGTCCTGCCGCGGGCCGTCGAAGTTGCCCTTCGCGGCGTTCACGCTGGCCTGGGTGAGAGCCGTGCGCAGGTCCTCGAGATTGAGGCCGTAGGAAGAGAGCGCAACCGGGTTGGCGCGAATCCGCACCGCCGGCTTCTGGCCGCCGCTGATGCTCACCAGGCCGACTCCATTCAGCTGCGAGAGTTTCGGAGCGAGGCGGGTATCCACCAGGTCTTCCACTTGCGACAAGGGAACGGAAGCCGAAGTAATGGCGAGGGTAAGAACGGGCGCGTCCGCGGGATTGGTCTTGCTGTAGACCGGCGGCGTGGGCAGATTGGAGGGCAGGTAACTTTGCGACGCATTGATTGCCGACTGCACTTCTTCTTCCGCTACGTCGATGTTGAGGCTCAGATTGAACTGCAACACAATGACCGATGTGCCTCCCGAACTGGTGGAGGTCATCTGGCTGAGTCCTGGAGCTCACCGAACTGGCGCTCCAGCGGCGCGGTTACGGTGGTCGCCATCACAACCGGGCTGGCGCCCGGATAAAAGGTGAGGACTTGGATGGTCGGGTAGTCAACCTCGGGCAGTGCGGAAACGGGCAACTGGGTGTAGGCGACGATCCCGACGAGCAAGATTGCCGCCATCAGCAGCGCGGTCGCGACGGGCCGCATGATGAATGGGCGGGACGGGCTCACGGGGATTGACTCCCGGTTGAGGGTGCGGGCGGAGGCTGCTTGGAAACCACGATCTTCGAGTTGTTTTGCAGCTTGTCAAAACTGCTGTTGGCGAGAACGTCGCCGGGGTTGATGCCTGTTACAGCGGTATTGCCGGCATCCGCCACGCCGGTCTTGATGTTGCGGATCTGGGCTGCACCGTTTTGGATGATATAGACGAACGCGGTCTGGCCATTGTGTTGAATCGCAGAAGTCGGAATCAGCGTGACCCCCTGCTCGGTATTCACCAGCAGCCTGGCATTTACGAACTGGTTGGGAAAAAGCGCATCGTTCTTGTTATCGAAGAGCGCCCGCATCTTGACCGTGCCGGTGGTGGTGTCGATCTGGTTGTCGAACGTGAGGAGTTTTCCGGTGGCGATCTTGGTCTGCTGGGTACGGTCAAAAGCGTCGACCGTTAGCCGCTTTCCGTGCCCCATCTGCGCCTGCACCTGAGCCAGACTGTCTTCGGCAACGGTAAAAATTACGGTGATCGGCTGCAATTGGGTGATCACCGCCAGGGTCGTGCTGCCGTTCGATTGGACGACGTTCCCGGGATCCACCAGGCGCAGCCCCACCCGCCCGGCGATCGGCGCCGTGATATGGCAGAAGGCGACTTGGACCTCGTCATATTGCACCGTGCCCTGATCGTTTTTTACCGTGCCTCCATCCTGCAGCACGATTTTTTCCTGGTCATCGAGCGTCTGTTTTGGAATAGCGTTCCGTGCCCACGCATCGCGGTAACGCTGCAGGTCCATCTGGGCTTGTGCCAGCACGTTGGTGTCGCGCTCCAGAGCGCCTTGGGCCTGCAAGAGCTGCGCCTGGTAGGGCCGGGGATCGATATCGATCAGGGCCTGGCCTTTGCGAACCAGTTGGCCCTCCTGGTAGTGCACCTGGGTCACAAGGCCCGTGACTTCGCTGGTGATCGAATCGGTATAAACCGGAGTGACCGTGCCAATTGCCTCCAGATATACCCCGATGTTTCCCTTCTGAGCCGTGGCGGTCGTAATGGTGACCGCGCCAGTCGCGGCGCGCCGGGCCGACGCCGCGCTTTGGGCTTCGTCGTGATGGCGCAAGACCAGCACGAAAACTATTCCGAAAGCCAGCAGAACCGCGGCCCAAACGAATAGCCGCTGCCAAAACCCCGATTTACGGGAGTGACTGACAGGCGGCAGTTGGTGCTGCGGATCAATCGACGAAGCAGGAGGTTTGTTTTCCATCCGAGTTTTCTTGTATCAGTCGATCTCTTATCGGTCGAATCTGGGGGTGTCTTTCCATCTGGCATCAACATCGAAGTAATGCTTGGCTTCCGACGCCCTCCGAAGTTTCGATGAAGCTGCCTACTATATGCGAAATCCACCAACTCTGCTAGGCGCTTTCGGCGTCGCCTCGATAACCCAGGCCCTGCCATTCCCGAAAATATATCTGGGAACTGAACGCATTTAGAATTCGCCAACCGGGCACCGTAGAGGCACGGGCCGCCCGGTGACACGTCCTCCTAGTCCTGGCTTATAACCCGACTCTTTGAGCTCTCATTTCCATGCTTCTCTATTAGAAACACGGCTAGGAACTTGGTTAGGTAAAGAATCGGTAACGGAAAGTAAATGCTCGTAAGGGGACGGGATTTTCACCGTTCCCGGGACGGTATGATGCAAAAAAGAGTCAGCGCCCGGGTTCTCCCCATCCTCCACCACCGGGAGTTTCGATCCGTATGCGTTCGCCCTTGCCGAGACGGGCGCTGAACTTACCGGGCAGCGGTTCCTGGATTCCGCTGTTGCGGATTATGGATGCATTTCCCAATGCGCCGTGGCCGCCGCCATTCAATCCCCACGGTGCGTGGGTGCGGCGCTCGGAGAGCAGAGTCACCTCGCAATCGGTGAGCACTTCAATCTCGCGGATAATTCCGTCGCCGCCGCGATATTTTCCGCCACCGCCGCTGCCCGGCCGAAGGGAATATTGCCGCACGCGCAGCGGATACGCATACTCCAGGGCCTCGGCCGGAGTATTCAGCGAATTGGTCATGTGCGTGTGCACGCCCGAAACTCCGTTTTTGGTCAACCGCGCTCCCATCCCCCCGGCAATCGTCTCGTAGTAAGCGAACGGCCTGCCCGTGCGCGGATCGACGCCACCGATGGTCAGGTTGTTCATTGTGCCAGAGGCCGCTGCCGGGATTCGGTCGGGAACAGCCTGGGACAGCGCGAGCAACAGGACATCGACGATACGCTGCGAGGTTTCGACGTTTCCGCCGGCAACGGCCGCCGGCGGCAGGGCGTTGACAATCGTTCCCTCGGGAGCGATCACCTGGATGGGGCGCATCAGTCCGGTCGTGGCTGGAACCTCGTCTGCCAACAGGCAACGAAAGACGTAGAAACACGCGGAGTAGGTAATGGCTTCGACTGCGTTCACGCTGCCGGTTACCTGCGAATCGCTTCCGGTGAAATCCACTGTGACCGTGTGGCGCCCGCGCCCGCGTTGTGGCTGCGCAAATGTCAGCGTCACTACGATCCTCACTGGCGTGTCCGTGATGCCGTCGTTGTCCAGAAAGTCCTCTGCACGATATGTGCCGGGCGGCACGCGCAGCAGGAATACGCGCATGAGTTCTTCGGAATATTCCAGCAGTTCCGCCGCGGCGCGCTTCGTCCGATCGACTCCGTAGCGCAGGCATATCTCGCGCAGCCGTTCGGCTCCGGTGTGGCAAGCGGCAAGCTGCGCGCCCAGATCGCCTTCGCGTTCCTCGGACGTGCGGACGTTGTTGAGCAGTAGCGCGAGCACATCGGCCTGGATCGCTCCGGACCGCACAATTTTCACCGGGGGGATGCGGAAACCTTCCTGATAAATCTCGCGGCATAGCCCCATGGAGCCGGCGTACGCCCCGCCTACATCGGCATGATGGGCGCGCGACGCGACATAGAAATCGGGTTCGCCGTGGCGCGGGCGCCCCTGCCCGCGCTTCGTAGCGGCAGGCGATTTCACATACACCGGCGCCACCAGCGTGATATCGGGCAGATGAGTGCCTCCGCGGAATGGGTCGTTCAGCATGACCACATCTCCGGGAGCCATGGCGCAGGCCGCAATCGCGGCCTGTACCGACATCGGCATCGAGCCCAGATGCACCGGCATGTGATCGCCCATGGCGACGACCTCACCGGCGCTGTCGAACACAGCGCAGGAATAGTCTCGACGCTCCTTGATGTTCGGGGAGAAGGCGGTGCGCCGCAGCGCCGCGCCCATCTCTTCGGCAATCGAGTGGTAAAGGTTCTTGAAGATCTCCAACTCAATGGGATCACACCGCATGAGGCGCAGTTTATCGGAAACCCGTCGTTAGTCGTTAGTCGTTGGTCGTTGGCCAACATCGATCATGCAAGTTGGCGGGTTTCTTGCCGCATCTCAACCGGTGGAGTGAGGTCTCCCTGCCACAGATAGTGACGCCAACGACCAACCACGAACGACCAACGACGTGCTTCAGGGAGAATTCTTCTATCCACTGCATTATTCTGTTGACACTGCGTTCATACTGCCGCAATATCTTGTGTTAAGGACGCTACCCGTACCACAAGTTGGGTGGCTTTTTGCAATCGGGTCCCGGAAGTTGCAAGGGAAAATCGTTCACGGAGGAACCTTCATGGCAACCAAGAAGAAGGCAAAAAAGAAGAAACACTAACCGTCTGCGAAACGATACTTCGCAAGGGCCAAGAATTTAACCAGCCTCTCAGGAGAAGCACCTCTTGAGAGGCGTTTCCTTTTTTGGAGCAATTGGCAATTAGCATTTAGCCTCGGGCCTTCGGAGTCAAATCCGGTTCCACCTCTAAGCGCTAATTGCTATTTGCTAATTGCCGCCGCCGCAGAATTCTCGATGTCGATCTCCCGTGGGTGTGTCACAATTGTGAGACTGCGGCATCGGTGCGGGTGCGAGGAACATGAGTCCAAGGAAGAAGAGCGCGGGCAAGAATAAAGCGGATGAAGTGTTCATCCCTGACAAGTTGTATTTTCGCATTGGCGAAGTGGCAACCCTGTGCCGCCTTCCCGCCTACGTGCTGCGCTTCTGGGAAAGCGAGTTCCCGCAACTGAAGCCGGTGAAAAGCAGCACCGGCCAGCGCATGTACCGCAGGCGCGACGTGGAAAGCGTCCTACGGATAAAGCAGCTTCTCTATGAGCAGGGTTTCACCATCGTAGGCGCGCGCCAACAATTACGCGCTGAGATGAAAAACGATAAAGGGCAGGCTGCCATTCCGTTCCCCGCGCAGTCTTCCGCCGAAATCCAGCATATCCGCCAGGGCCTGCGGGAGATTTTGAATCTACTCTCCACACGACGCACGGGGTGAGTCTGGCCGGATAACTCCGGCGAGCACACCGATCCATCCGCCCGAGCCTCGTGCTTCAGGCCCAATCGGTCTCGACCGCGGCTTGTCCTCCGCAACGGGCGGCGCATAATCCATGGACGCTTGGGTGTAAAATGCCGTCTGCGGCGGGGGCCCAATGGAGATTCACCGGAAGAAGCAAGGCATGGGTTGGGAGAATCTTGCAGGGATCGTAAAGAAGCGCTCAAGGACTGCCTTGTTTTTGCTGGCCGCAGTCGCATTGCCGGCCGTGTCTTCAGCTCAGGATGCGAACGGGAGGATCTTCGGAACGGTCTACGACCAGCAGGGAGCGGTAATCGCGGCTGCGCAGATCATCGTAACCAACACGGCCACCCAAGTCGTCCGTGCCGCCGCTACCGACAACGAAGGTCACTTTCAGGTATTGGCGCTGCCCATTGGGAACTATAGGGTGAAGGCCGAGCACACTGGGTTTCGCACGGTGATCAGCGCGGAACAAAAGCTGCTGATAAACCAGGCGCTCCGCATCGACATCAAGATGGAAGTCGGAGCAGCCAGCCAGACGGTCGTTGTCGGTGCCGAAGCGGCGCCCGTGGAAACCGTCAATCCGACTCTGGGGCAGTCGATAACGGGACGCACTATTACCAACATGCCACTGAACGGCCGCGACCTGCTGGATCTGGCTTTGCTGCAACCCGGGGTGACGGAAAGCAACGACGACAACTCTGGCGCAGGCAATTACAGCATAGCCGGCGGACGCACCGACTCGGTGACGTTCCTGCTGGATGGCGGACTGAACAACGACTTGCTCGATAACAGCAACGTGCTCGATCCCAACCCAGATGCCGTCGCCGAATTCCGGATTTTGACCAGCGATTACACGGCTGAGTACGGACGCAACGGCGGCGGGGTCATCAGTGTCGTGACCAAGTCCGGCGCCAATCAGATCCACGGCAGCCTGTTCGAATTCATAAGGAACAGGGATTTCGACGCCAACGACTACTTCAACATTCAGCAGGGACTTCCCCGGCTCGACCTGAAGCGCAATCAGTTCGGAGCGACGCTGGGCGGCCCGATCGTCAAAAACAAGGCTTTCTTCTTCCTGGCCTATCAGGGGCAGCGGCAAGTTCAGGCGATTCCCGTCATCGATTCGCCGGTCTACACGCCACAGGAGTTGCAGGGAGACTTCTCTAACGCTTCTACCGGCGGCCCTCCAGACCCGGGCGTCGTGGCCTTCCTGACCGCCAATCCGTACTTTGCGGCGTCTACCAACGGAGGCGCTGCCAACGCCCAAATCAATCCGGCCACGTTCGATCCTGTTGCCCAGAACTATATTAATGCGGGCCTGATCCCAAGCGCTCCCAGCGGCCTGCTTTCCACGACGGAAAATGCACAGGACAATCGGAATGAATTGACCAGCAAGTTCGATCTCAACCTCAACACCAAAGACAAGCTCTCGGCCACTATTGCTTTGAACCGTGCCGGCGACCCCTACGCCGGAACCATTAACCCTGCGCCATACGCCAGCGTTCCTGGATTCCCCAGCAAGAATACGGCAAATTATTACTTCCTAAACCTGGGATACACGCGGATCTTTTCGCCTACCTTGCTCAATGAATTTCGTTTCGTCGTGCACCGCAGTAATTTCCTGCATGACAGCCCAGCAGTCAAGTTGCCGACTCCCTCCGAGCTTGGCATCGTCGGCGTCACTCCCGACCTGGCAACGGGTCCAACCAACCTCTTTTTCGATACCGGTTTTGATATTGGTCTCAGCGAAGCCGGTCCGACGCGCTTCGTCGAAAATACATTTTCCTGGACGGACGGGATTACATGGACGCGCGGAAAGCACAACTGGAAGTTCGGCGCCGGCTTCTCACCTTACCGGCAAAACATGGACTACGATTACATCACCAATGGCGAGCTTGATTTCTACACCGGCACGAGCACGGGCTCGGGAAATGACTATGCCGATTTTCTTCTGGGCATTCCGGACGCTTATTTCCAGGGACCTCTGGCCCCTACCAACATTCGCAGCAAGAGCACCTATGCATTTGGCCAGGACGAGTGGCACGCGCGCAAGAACCTGGTCTTGACCATTGGGCTGCGTTACGAATACAACACGCCCAAGTCCGATACCGAGGGGCGCACCTTTTCGGTGATTCCAGGATTGCAGTCCCAACGATTTCCCAACGCGCCGTTGGGGATGGTGTTCCCCGGCGACCCCGGCGCTCCAACCGGGACGAACTTTCCGGACAGGAAGAACTTCGCTCCCCGCTTCGGCTTTGCTTTCGATCCAACCGGAAGCGGCAAGACCAGCCTGCGCGGCGGTTTCGGAGTTTTTTACGACATCCTAAAGGGCGAAGATAACCTTCAATTCAACGGCCAAGCCCCGTTCTTTAGCGACGCAGGCTTCTACTTCAATAGTGTTGGTCCGGGGCAGGTCGGGCCCACGGGTTATCTCAGTCAGCCGTTTCAGTCGGCCGGCGTTCCGAACACTTTTCCATCGACCCCGCCTGCCCCCGACATCAATTTCGCGCCATTTCTGCCGATCAACAGTTCGGGCTTTGTCTACCTGGACGACCCTCACCTGCGCACGCCCCATGTCTACCAGTACAACCTGAGCCTGCAACGCAATCTTTTCGCCGACCTGATTCTGGAGACTAATTACGTCGGAAGTTCAGGACATGGATTAACGTCGCTGAAAGACATCAACCCCATGGTGCTGGGAAGTACTAATCGCCTGCTGGACGAAAGTAGCGGCAACTGCGGAAACTACGTGCTCCTGATCTGTTTCGGCCAGCTCCCTGAATTCCAGAACGTGTCGCATGCCAACTACAACGCACTCGAGGCCAGTCTCACCCGGCAACCCAAGAGTTCCAAGCTGGGGACGGCTTATTTCACGCTTGCCTACACCTACGGCCATAATCTGGACAACGCATCGGGGTTTGCCCAACGCAACTCGACAGTGCCGGCGTATAGCCCGAACCTTTTCTATGCCTCCGGAGACAGCGATGTGCGCCAGCGCATCAGCTTCAGTGGAGGATGGGATCTGCCTTTCGATCGCATGTGGGCCACGGGGCCGAAGCGCCTGACCCAGGGCTGGAGTCTGTATCCCATTTTTACCTGGCGCACCGGATTCCCATTCGACATTTTCGCCCAGTTGCCCGATAGCGTCGACCCCGCCAACCCAGGTTCCTCGGGCGCGGGAGATCCCTATCTTACGCATGCCGCGGTGGTTGCACCCATACACATGCTGGGCCCCAGGCACACGACTACTATCAACGAGATCACTTACGGGACCGACCCCACAGGCACGATCTGCGTGCCCACGACAACTCCGGTCACGGGCAACTTTATCTTTGATCCCAACAGCTTCTCCAATGTACCGTTGGAGAATAATAATTACTATGACGGCGGCACTCCCAATCCCTGTTTTCCTCAGCTCGATCCAGTGAACAACCCAGGCGACCGGACCTACGGCCTGCCACGCAACTCGCTTCGCGGTCCGAGCCTGGTTAATCTCGACATCGCGCTCGCGAAAACCACCACAATCACGGAGCGCGTCAAGCTGGAGTTGCGAGCCGAATTCTTCAATGCCCTGAATCATCCCGAGTTCGCGCAACCGACTGTCGTCAACGGTGCGGCCAACATTGACAGTCCAACCTTCGGCCAGATCACCACCACTGGCAGCTTTCGCGGACCTGCGCCGCGCATTGGGCAATTGGCCATGAGGCTGACGTTCTAGATTTTCACCATCGGGCGAGGGATGCAGCGGCCATGGCAGCAATGTGTCGGCTCAGTTTGCCAGGGACCGCACGCCAGTGCTTACGCCACGCGTTCCGGGGTTGTTTTTTTGATCTTTCCCGCGTTCGCGGCGTCCAGGCGGATGCGGCTGACGCGTGACGTTTCCTGCACCAGATCGTTAGTGGCGCGAGCGCCATCGCCTGCCATCACCGATCCTGCGGCCAAGGCAAAGCGCAACGCGTCGGCCTGGTCGTCGAAATATAGAATGACTTGCCCGGACATAAGAATTCCCCCGAGTGTGAACTCCTTGCAACTGCGTCTTGGAAAGAACTGCGACGAGAGCGGCACGACGGCCAGCGCGATAGCTGGAAATCTTCCTTCGATTGTGCTGGAGATGCGCTTGCGATCAAAGTGCTTTTCTTGGTTCGGGCGAGAGGGAAAGTCTCCAGCTAAAGAGAGGTAAATGGTCGGGACGGGCAGATTTGAACTGCCGACCCCTCGCACCCCAAGCGAGTGCTCTACCAGGCTGAGCCACGTCCCGACTGGGAAGGAACCCGCTGCATCGCATCCGCAGCGGATGGGGTTTAACTAGAGAATTTTACCACCAGCGAGGCAGTTGCGCTTGTGCGCCATGATTTAGCGTCGAATGCCGTCACCTTCTCTTGCGTTTCGACTTCTTCGACGACGATTTGGGCGTCGGCGGCGCTTCTTCCAAAATGGCGAACTGGATTTTTTTCTCCACGGGATCGATGCGGTCGACGATCACGCGAATTCTTTGTCCCAGACTGTATGTCTTGCGCGAGTGCTGGCCGATGATTTGGCGCGTGTTCTCGTGGTAGGTGTAGTAGTCGTCGGTGAGCGTGTTCAGCGGCACCAGGCCTTCGACGAATAAATCTGTTAGCTCGACGAAGAAGCCGAACTTGGTGACGCTGGTGATCAGGCCGTCGAAGTCTTCGCCCACCCGGTCCTGCATGAACTTGACCTTCTTCCACTCCATGAGTTCGCGCTCGGCCTCGTCGGCGCGGCGCTCGGCGTGACTGGATTCTTCCGCGATGTTATGCAGTTCGTCGAGCGGGATTGGGCCGCCAAGTGGGGCGAGTTCTTCACGATGCGCGGCATGGTCGCGGCGCTTCGACCAGGGAGAAGCGCCGGCGTCACGCCGGCCCGATGGCGGGCTGAAAGCCCGCTGGATTTCTGTTTCCGGTGCCGCAGAACTTGCCGGCGGGACGCCGGCGCTACTGTCGAGCGCGGGAAAAACTCCAACCGGAATCCCCCCGTCATGAATCTCCGCCGAATCGCGCAGCACCTCTTTCAAAATGCGATGCACAATCAAATCCGGATAGCGGCGAATCGGAGATGTGAAGTGCGTATAACTCGAAGCCGCCAGCGCGAAGTGGCCCACGTTTTCTTCCGAGTAGCGCGCCTGCTTGAGCGAGCGCAGCATCAGGTAGCTCAGGATGCGTTCTTCCGGCTTTCCCGCGATTTTGGCAGCCAGTTTCTGGTACATGCGCGGGGTGATGTGGACTTCTTTGGGAACTTCGACGGCTCGCGCTTGTTTGCCGGTGCCGCGCGCGGCCCGCCGGTCGCTCTTGAACTGTACGCGGTGAATGGGCAGCGGGCCCACGCCCAGCGAGTACCCGAACGTGGCGGCGATCACTTCGAAATCGTAAACGCGCTTGGCGTCCGGCTTTTCATGAATTCGATATAACGAGGCGATGCGTTTCGATTCCAGATATTGCGCGACGCACTCGTTGGCCGAGAGCATGAACTCTTCGATCAAACGATGAGCGATGTTGCGCTCCGAGCGCGTGATGCTTTTCATCAAACCGAATTCGTCGAACTCGATGATGGGCTCGGGAAGGTCGAAGTCGATCGATCCGCGCCGCTGGCGTTTGTGGTTGAGAATCACCGCGAGGTCACGCATAAGTTCGAAGGTCGGCACTAGTGGCGCATAGCGCTCGCGTGCCGCGAGATCGCCTTCGATGACGTCGTTGACGGCGGTGTAAGTCATGCGTTCCGTGGAACGGATCACACCTTCGCACAGTTCATAGCCAACGATTTCGCCGCGAGGATCGATTTGCATCACGCACGACAACACCAGCCGGTCGAGGTGCGGGCGCAGACTGCAGATGTCGGTCGAGAGTTCGAGCGGGAGCATGGGCACGGCGCGGTCCGGAAAGTAGACGCTGGTTCCGCGCAGATGCGCTTCCTGGTCGAGCGCGGAATCGGGCGTAACGTATTGGGCCACATCGGCAATGTGGACCTGTAACTCCAAATTTCCGTTGGCGAGATTGCGCACGGTGACGGCGTCGTCGAAGTCGCGCGCGGTTTCGCCGTCGATGGTGACGATGGGCAGGGCGCGGAAATCGCGGCGATGGCGAAGTTCCTGCGCCGGGATAACCGCGGGGATACCCTGCGCCTCTTCGAGCGTTGCCGCGGGGAAACGATGCGGCAAATGGAACTTCCGGATGGTGATCTCCACGTCGACGCCGAAGTCGTCTTGGCGGCCGAGAATTTCGATCACGCGGCCGCGGGGGTTCTGCGTGGGCGTGGGCCAGTCGGTGATCTCGACGTCGACGACCACGCCTTCGAGATCGTCCCAGTCCGAGCGCTGCGCGGCCTCGTCGCCGAGCACCCGGTCGACGGATTTCTTACGTAGCGCCGGCGTCCCGCCGGCTGTATCGAGAGGATATTGCCCTCCGAAGCGGGGGCGGGACGCCCCCGCGACAGCCGCCGAGGACGGCGGCGCTACAACACCCGGATACTCCATTCCCGCCGGAATCACAATCTCGTGCGTGATCTTGCTGTCGATCGGCTTCACGGAATTGTGGCGGCTGCCGTAGTGAAAGATTCCAACTACGGTAGGATGAGTACGCACCACCGAACGCACGATGCGCCCTTCGGCGCGGCCATCGGGACGAGTGGCGACGATATCGACCAGCACCTGGTCGCCGTGCATGGCGTTGCCGATGGCGTGGGGTGCGATGAAGATATCGCCCACGAGGCGGGACTTGAGAGACGGACTCAGCGAGTTGGCGTCGATGACGAAGCCGAAACCGTCGCGGTGCATGGTGAGGCGTCCGGCAACCAGATTCTTGTCGGGTGCGGATTGCGGCAGAGCGTAGCGGTCGGAGTTGAGCTGAATCAGATCTCCCGCGGCGACCAGCTTCTGAAGATGCGCGTCGAGGTCCCCGCGAGCTTCGCCATGCAGGCCAAGTTCGCGGACGAGCTGCTTGAATCCCGCAGACCGCTTGGGCTGGCGGGCGATGTGTTTCAGGATCGTGGAATCGGAAAGCATTTGGGAGGCTGTCAGCGATCAGCCGTCAGCTCTCAGCATACCGCGAGAGCAGGATTCTGGTATCCGGCCGGTGCAAGTTCACCACGTATCGCCGCCGCGGCGGGGCGGCCACGCACCCAGCGTTTGCCGCATCATTGCGATCTGCCCCACGTGATAACTGTTATGCGCCACCATCTGCCAGAGCACGGCCTCGAGCGTTCCGGCGACCTTCATATCTCCCTCATGCGCACTTTCGATTTGCCGCTGCATCTCCGGCGGAGAAGAATTCGCCAGCACCGCAAGATCGGCAAGCAACGTTGCGAACTGCCTTCTCAGTTCATCCCATTCCTGTGCATCAAGGCGCGAGGGTGCGGGTGGGAAGCTCTCCGAGTTGTGCTTTGGATACGCAGGCCGCACGCCGCGAATGCGGCGCAGTTCGTAATCCATCCAGTAGTTCATGTGGAAGACAAGTTGTCCGATGGAATGCGGAAATCCCGCAACGTGGCCCGCCGCCAGTTCGGCGGGAAGATCCTCGACGCAGGCGAGAGGATCGGCGTGGGAGCCTTGGCCGTGGAGGAGTTCTATCAGTGCGCGTGAAGACATGGAGTCGGTTATCTGCGCGCTGCGGCGAAGTACTTCTCCTCAAGAATCCTGCGGTGATGCAACTCATGCCCTGCAATGATGTAGGCCAGCGCCCGCACGCTGACTTCATTCTTGTTGGCAATCCCGCGGCGCAGCCAAGCCGCCTCGTCGAGATTGCGCAGCAACGAAAGCGTGGCGCGGCGCACGGCGATGAAGTCCTCCACCAGATCGGCCAGCGGACGATTTGCAAACGGGCCGTTACGCACGTAGTCGTCCTGCTCAAAGCCTTCCAGCGGTGTGGCGTCGGCGCGCGAAATGCGCAACGCGCGGTAGGCGAACACGCGCTCACTATCGCAGATGTGGCCTAGCACTTCCTTCGCACTCCACTTTTCCGGTGCGTAGCGGAAGTCGCCGTCGTCGTCATCGCGGCAGGAGAGCAGCAGCATACTCTCGCGGCGTTGGTGGTCGAGCGCGTTGAGAATGTCATCGTCCTGAACGAGCGAAATGTAGCGTTCGTAATAGGGTGCGTATTCGTCCGGCTGAGGCCGGGCAATGGTGAAATGTGGAGGAGTAATCACGGCTGGCTCTGGCATGTTTCGCTCCCTGCACGGCTGGATTCCGGCTTCGACGAATCTTCGACTCCCAAATTCGACCCCAAGAGCATACTCCGAGCGCCTGTGGAAGGGTTGGGTGGGCGAGTTTTTTCGGAAATCTTTACACGGGCAGAGAGCCAAAATGGCAGGCGAAAGGGAGCGAGCGGCATCCACCCAGGAGCACTGAAGGCCGTACCAAGGTAGGAAACCCTGTTGAAAATAAAGGGTTTTCCACAGCGCTCAATATGAGACGGCGGAGTACAATTCGATTTGGTCACGCAAGTGCGGCACGTGATCCCTCATCCCATCAAGGAAAGGAACTGTGTAACCCATGTGGAAGCCGACGAATCAGCCTCAGACCCCCGGGCGGCCAGCAGAGCCGGAGCGTCCAACCATGCATACCCAGAGCGCGCCTGCAATTACGCTGGCCAATGAGCCCGCTGTTGCGCCGCGTCCTGGTGCAACCACAACCACCACTGCGGACCAGGCCACCATCGGCAAATCGCTGGTGATCAAGGGCGAGGTGACTGGATCGGAGTCGCTTTACATTGACGGCCGCGTGGAAGGCTCCATCAGCCTGGCCGGCAACCGCGTAACCATCGGCCGTAACGGCGTGGTCGCGGCCAACATCAACGCCCGCGAAATCGTGGTGCTGGGCAAAGTCCGCGGCAATCTCACGGCCAGCGACCGCGTCGATATCCGCAGCGATGGCTCGCTCACCGGCGATGTAGTCGCGGCGCGCATCTCCATCGAGGACGGCGCTTACTTTAAGGGCGGCATCGATATCCGCAAGGGCGGACAACCGGCGCAGCAGAAGCCCAACGGCAAGGACGAAAGCGTGTCCGCGCCGGAGCCGGTGGCGGTTAGCGCCAGGGCATAAGTTTGCGGTAGAGGCATCTCGTCAGTCGAGGTGCCTTAATCTTAGGATCAGCGGCGGAGTTCGCAGGGAATGCGAATGTCCGCCGTTTTGTTGTTGTCTGTTCCCTGCCATTCAGGCCCTCTTCGGAAGCTGCCGCTCGTACTTCTCAACAATCTCTCCTAGGCGACCCTCCCAACCGTGCATAAATGGCCAATTATGAAATTGCTGAAACATGGCTCTTTCTTGCCAAACCTGCAAGTGGTGGAGAAAGCCCCCATAAATCAGCAGCCGCTGCTCGCGGTTCTTGCCCTTGAAGGCAAGTTCCAACAGTCTTGGATCGACCGTCAGGTATGCGGGGAAGGGCTTATCAGCGGCGAGCACGTCATACAACCGCTCAGCCATCGGAACCGTCTGATCGAGGTCGTAAGCGAATAAGTCAGGATTGTAATCAAAAAATACGTCCTTCCCGTTGACCTCTTGCCACTGGGCGATCTCAGGGTCGTTGGTTACATTTGTTCCCACGTATGAATTCAATTCCAGGAGTAGTTCGAGCTCGCAAGCCGCGCCCAAGAACCTCTCGTAAGCGCCAAAGTATTTTCCCCAAGCCGTCGAGACTCTCTCTTTCCAATAAAACGTGCTCCTTCCGTCGCTCAGTTCACCGTCGGTGAAAAGGTTAGGCGGCAGCGGCCAGAGCAAAACGGGCGTTTTCCGGGTCTTCCTATCATCAGGGGTTATGCGAGCGATGAGCCGTGGGAGCACTGCTGCCAAGAACCGTGGCCGGTTGCGACTCAATGCATAGGTGGCAATAGTCCTGAGAGCAACATAGATTTCAAATGCTGGCCGCCACCAGCGTAGCGAGCCCGGCTCCCGAGTCGCGTACTTGAGCCGCTGAAGGCCGCGCGACGATTCAAACGCCTCCAGAAGCATGTCGGCGACCGACAGAAGCCAATTTGCTTCAAAGTCATATTTGATAACCAGCAGTCCCAGGGTAACGACCGACTGAAGGGACGGCAGAAACTCGTCCCGAAAGAATCCACTCGCCTCGGAGACGTACCCTTTCGGGTCAGGCAGTAGCTCCCGCTCGCGCATATTCAAGTTGTCCCACCCCTCGACCAGCGATTCCCGAGCCAACTCTACCAACATGCGAAATCGGGGGTAATCGTTCACCGCGATAAGTTCCTCGGTGAATCGTCGGAATTCGGAAGCAGGTCCCACTAGTAGCTCTCGAACGGGCAGACGGATCGGCGGGGAGCCAGGCGGATGGGGCGCACCAGGCAGTTCGCTGAAGTGCTTGAACCTTTTGCGTGCTCGGTCCTCGGCCTCCTCTTCCATACGCTGCCTGTACATTAGGTCGAGATCCGAACGGGACGCTGGTTGCAGGGCGGTGCCCTTCTTTATCCAAATTTCCCCGACTTGCAGCCGACTCCTGCCGTCCTGCCTCTGGCCCTCGGTCTTAACCGCAATCGGCCGCGGTTGGTTCTCGTCCAGAACAAAGAGGACAAATGGCTGCCCTCCGTCCGTAAGCAAACTGTTGAATACCTGAAATCGCGGGGGCGGGTCGAGGTACTTAGCTACGATGCTTGCGACGGCTGCTGGGTCAAATTCTGCGGTATTCGATACGGGGTAAAACTGTCTTTCTTTCGGGTCAGCACCAATTGTGATGTACCGTTCACCAGTGACTTCTGCATTGGCGACTCCCTGCAGGAGCCTGACGAAGTCCAGCCTATCGTCGAGGCTGTCGCGGCTTATTGAGCATGACCGCTTGAATTCAAATCGCGGATGCTCGACGCCTTGTTTAATGAGCGACTGAACCTCTTGCCGATACTGCTCCACCCGGTCCGACAAAGCGCCGCGAGGCTCTTGGGCATTTTCCGTTCCTTCCGCCATTAAGGTAATTCTACTCTCGGACCTAAAGGGCCGACTTCAGCTTACGGTTGCGTTCCCGCTCCCATAATCTCCTTGCTCTCCCCCTCCGCCACTGCGGGATACGCCGTCGCCTTGCGCCTCTGCAGGTCGTTGGGCAATTGTGAGCGAAGCAGCCACAGTCCTACGGTAACCGCCGCCGCCCAAGTGATCGAAGTCAATCCTAGTTGCAGCAAGTCCGCCGCGCGGCTGCCGTGAGCAGAAACGAATGGCGTGACACCACGGGCGACTTCCAGGCTGATGCCGCCGGCGACCACCGCCGTCACTGCGGATTTTCCCAACTCATCCCAGCGCAGTGTTCGCAGCGAAACCATTTTTCGGTAATGCAACAGCCAGGCCAGCGCCAGCAGATTCGCTCCAATGCCAATATCGGAGGCCCAAGCCAGGCCGACTACGCCGTATGCGTGGAAGAGCAGCGAATACATTGGCAACGAAGCGCTGGTGATCACCGTGACGGCAACCATGGGAGTGAGCGTGTCGCCGGCCGCGTAGAATGCGCGGGCGTAAAGTCCCTGGGCGGACCACAGAGCCAGTGACAGCGAGAACCAGAAGAAATAGACGGCGGTGGTTTGCGTATCGGAAACTAGGAAACGTCCGCGGCGGTAGACCAGGTCGATCAGCGGGAAGGCAGCGGCCATCATCCATCCCGTGGCGAGAAACGATGCGGCCGCCACGCGATACACGGAGTCATTCACCGTAGCGGCAAACTCCTTCAGGCGCTTCTCGTTGAACAAGCGCGCGAAAAACGGCAGCGAAGCTTGTCCCGTAGCCTGCCCCAGCACGGCGATGGGCACGGCGAACAGACGCTTGGCGTAGTTAAGGCGGGCGATGTCGCCAATGCCGCTGGAGGCGTAGTGGCGCAGAATCCAGTCGTCGCCGTGACCAGGGAAACGCCGAGCATCAGCGGGATCGAAAGCCGCACCCACTCGCGAAATGCTGGATTCATGACGTCGAACGAAGGCTTGTAGCCCGTGCCGATGCGGGCCGCGCCAATCACGCTGGCCAGAAACGGTCCGACGACACTTCCAATTAGCGCGCCATAAGCCAGCGAAGCGATCCCAAGATGGCGGCCGCCGATCACGCCGCCAAGAATGATGAAGACGTTGTAGAGCAGCGGACCGAATGCGGGGAAAAGAAACAGGCGATGCGAGAGCAAAACGGCGGAGACCACTCCTCCCACGTAGAAAAAGATCTGTGCCGGCAGCAGAATACGCGTGAGATGGACCGTCAGTTCCACTTGCGCCGGCGAGAAGCCATGGAACATCCAGCGGACGAATTGCGGTGTGAAAATTTCCGTGAGGATGGTGCCGGCGATCATCACTGCGGTCATAACCGTGATGACGATGGAGAATGTCTTCTGCGCGTCGGCATCGCGCTTCTCGGCGAGAAAACGCGTATAGATGGAGATAAATGTGATCGAAGCCGCGCCTCCGGCCACGATGTAGTTGAGCCAGTCGGGCAGCGTAAAGGCTGCGACGTAGGCGTCGGTTTGTACTCCGGCGCCAAACGCGTAGGCGATATAGGCCTCGCGGATGTAGCCGATCACGCGCGACAACATGACCGCCCCCATCAGCAGCAGCGTGGCCGAGAACGCCGTGTGCTGGTGCGAAGGACGGAAGAACCGCAGGAGTCTGGTCATGAGCCGCAGATTGGCGCGAGCGAATTTCTTTCAAAGCCTACCAGAGGCTTGCGTCCGCGGCGTTGTTTATCGCGAATCAAGGCTGCGACGGTTCCTTTATTGATACTCCGGCCGCCTCCCTTCGGTTAAGTGATTTTCAGCACGACCTTGCCGTAGTTCCTGCCTTCTTGCAGCAGCTTGTAGGCTTCCACCGCGCGATCGAACGGCAGGACGTGGCCGACTACCGGAGTTAGCCTGCCTTGCGCTATCCATTGGGAGAGCTGGCGCCAGGCGGGTTCCATGATCGCGGGCTTTTGCGAGAGGTAGGAAAGCCACAACCCCTGGACGCTGGCGGACTTGGCATACAATGCCCGGACATCGAGTTGGGGCTGCTTGCCGGTTGCCGTGCCGTATTGAATGACGCGTCCGAAATCGCGGAGGCAGCGCAGGCTTTTGGCGGTGTGCTCTCCGCCGAGCATTTCGAAAACAGCGTCAACGCCTTCGCCGTGAGTGAGATTCTTCACCGCTTCTTCGTAGTCGTGCTGCTTATAGTTGATGGCGTGCTGCAGGCCGAGTTCTTTTACGCGGGCGAGTTTTTCGTCGGAGGAGGACGTGCCATACGTTTCGACCCCGAGAACCTTCCCGATCTGAACAGCCGCCGTGCCTACACCTCCGGCTGCCGCGTGGATGAGCACGCGATGGGTTCCACCGGTGGTGGGCGGCTGGGTCATACCGGCCTGCCAGTAGGCGAGATAGGCGGTGAAAAAGTTTACGGGAAAGGCGGCGGCTTGTTCGTCGCTCCAGTGCTCGGGGACGGGCCAGAGCATGTTGGGGCGGGCGGCGACTTTCTCGGCGAAGGCTGCCCACTGGATATAGCCCATGACGCGGCGGCCGGTGCTTTCTTCAGTGCCCGCGAATTCGCGTCCGGCAATCAGCGGTGGCGGCGGAGTACCGGGATAGCCTCCCAGCGTGGTCATGACGTCGGCGAAGTTCAGGCCACCGGCGGCGACCCGGACCAAGGTCTGTTCCGGCTTCAGGGTGGGTTCGGCTGTGTCTTGGATGGTGAGTGCGTCCGGGCCCGACAGGTTGGAGATGACTAAGGCTTTCATGCAAGGAAGTTTAGCAGGACGCAATACATCAACGCCGAGGCGAGTCCGCGAAACCCCTATTCCGTGATGCCGACCAGACCGTACCTGCGAGTTTTCCCGTCGGCGAAGAGGAACTCGTAGGTTCCGTAGACGTCGTAGGTGTGGACGTCTTTCACTTTCAGCGGAACGCTCTTGGCCTTATAGTCGCCGGGCACCAGGAGTGACCTCCGAGGTCCAAGCCCTCCAGTTCACATTTCTTCCCGTCGAGGGCGGCTTTGAGCCTTATTGCGCCGCGGCCGTTGACCCGCGCCAAACTGACGTGCACGTTAATGTTGTAGTCGGCTGGATTTGGCTCTGCGCCAGCCCAGGCTAAAGCCGAGCACAGCAACACGATGACGAGGGCGAGCTTCTTCATAGCTTCTTCATAGCTTCCTCATTTCTGATTTCCATCCTACCCAATATTACAAAGCTCGCCGGCACACAAAAGTTGCGTGGTTCGAGGCCGGCTGACAATACTTTACTGGCAGCATCAGGTTCTCAGGTGGGCGGGATTCATAATTCGCTTTTCCCGCTTATTTACCTTCCGGTATATACTCTTGGCGTTGGATTACTGAGGTTCCTCCCGGCCACGCCTCCATGGGCCGGGACGGGGCGCACATTCATCCCCCTAATTCTTGCGCGCCCCGCATGCAGATTTGCCCATTCCCGCCCGGGGCGGCAGGAAAAGGCACCGATGCATTGCGCCAGGTATGTAGCGGAGCTGCATCCGGGGGAGGTCATATTGTGGATCTGATTCTGGTACGTCTTCTTTTTATCATCGTAGTTTCAGTTGCGTGCTATTTCATTGAGCCTTTCCGGCTGTCCCAGCCCCAGGATGCGGGAGTGGGCGCACTGGTGGGCGCCGGGATCGTACTGTTCGAGTGGAAGCTGCGAACGGTGAGCTTGAAGCGGCTGATCGGCGCGGCCATTGGGAGCTTCCTCGGCATCTGCGGGGCTTACTTGTTTGCCTTGGTGATTCGGACCAGCGTGCCTGCCGGCAACACCCAGAGTTTCCTGCAAATCCTGGTGATGTTGCTGATGGCCTATGTGGGCCTGATCGTGGGCGCCAGCAAGGGCGATCTGCTGAACCTGGCGGCTTTAGGCGGCATCTTTGGCGGCGAGAAGCAAGGCAAGAAGAGCTACAAGATCCTGGACACCAGCGTCATCATCGATGGCCGCATCGCCGATATTGCCGAGACCGGGTTTCTGGACGGCATCATCGTCACGCCGCAGTTCGTGTTGCGCGAACTGCAACTGGTGGCCGATTCGGCCGACTCGTTGAAGCGCAACCGCGGCCGCCGGGGGCTCGACGTTCTGCAGCGCCTGCAGAAAATGGCTACGCTGCAGATCCAGATTGTGGAAGATGATTTTCCAGCCGTCCGCGAGGTGGATCTGAAGCTGATCGAACTGGCTAAAGTTTACGAGGGCAAGATCATCACCAACGACTTCAACCTGAACAAGGTGGCGCAGTTGCAGGGGGTCGAGGTGCTGAATATCAACGAGTTGGCGAACTCGCTCAAGCCCATCGTCTTGCCGGGCGAGATCATGAAAGTGTTCATCCTGAAAGAAGGCAAGGAGTACAACCAGGGAGTCGCCTATCTGGATGACGGCACTATGGTGGTCGTGGACAACGCCCGCAAAATGATTGGCAAGACGATCGATGTCTCGGTGACTTCGGTGCTGCAAACCACGGCTGGAAAGATGATCTTCGGCAAGTGGGATGAACGCGCCTTTGCCCGGACGAGCGGGGCGGCGGTTGCGCCCGCGGTGCCGGCAATCTCGGCTGCCGGGCCTGCGGCGGTGGGCCCGAACACGCTGGTGGAGACCAAACCCCAGCCTTGAGACACGGCGACACAAAGGCTTTTCACCGCAGAGGACGCAGAGAGCGCGGAGGAAATTCTTTTCTGGCCGTGGTTCTCTCGTTGGCCTCGGCGTGCTCTGCGGTTGATGGCCTCTGCATTTGAACTCCTAAGGCCGCCCTCGTATACTTACAGCCCGCGATGAAGGTCGTTGTCATAATTCCGGCTGCCGGTCTGGGTACCCGCATGGCTCCGATGCCGGTCGGCGCCAAAGGCAAGCAAAAGGCGCCGCCCTCGAAGCAGTTTACCGAACTCGGCGGAACGCCCATTCTCATCCACACCCTGCGTACGTTTGCCAGCGTCGATGCGGTGAGCGAGATTTGGATTGCGCTGCGAGAAAACGAGATCGCGGGATTTCACGCGCGTCTTGAGAGCGAAGCGAAGGACGTTTTGAGCAAGAAAGTCGAGCTTGTCGTCGGCGGGGAGCACCGTCAGCAATCGGTGGAGAGCGCGTTGAACGCAGTTGCAGCGGCAGCCGACGACATCGTTTTGGTGCATGACGCGGTGCGCCCGTTCGTAACCCACGAAATCATTCAAGAAGTGATTGAGGCGGCGGCGAAATATGGCGCGGCGATTGCCGGGCTGCCCGCAGTCGACACGGTGAAGCAAGTCGAGCGCACGGCGGAAGGCGCGCTGATCAAAGCAACGATTCCGCGCGCCGGTATCGTGATGGCGCAGACGCCGCAGGGTTTTCGCTACGGCGTGATCAAGAAGGCGTTCGATGAGGCGTCGGCCGACGGTTTTCTCGGCACCGACGAAGCTTCACTGGTGGAGCGATCGGGACACGATGTGGCCGTCGTGATGGGTTCACCGCGGAATATCAAGATCACGACCCCAGCGGACATGGAGTTGGCGGAGTTTTACCTGAAGACAGCAAACACTGATTAATCACTGACGCGGATGCCAACGACTGACGGCCAACGACGAACGACCAAGCCTGCGACTCGAATCGGGTATGGCTTTGATTCGCATGAGTTCCTTCCGGGAATTCCGTTGAAGATTGGCGGCATCACTTTGGCCCACGATAAGGGCTTGGGTGGGCATTCCGATGGCGACGTGCTGCTACACGCCATTACCGACGCGCTCCTCGGAGCCGTGGCTGCGCCCGATATCGGAGCGCTATTTCCTCCTTCTGACGCGAAGTGGAAGGGTGTGGACTCGGTCGTCTTTTTGCGCCAGGCGCTGAAACGTGTGCACGGCGCGGGATATGGCGTCTCGAATGTCGACGCCAGCCTGATTCTGGCGGCACCGAAGATTGGACCGCATGCGGCGGCGATTCGAGCACGCGTGGCACAGTTGTTGGGGATTGACGCCGATTGTGTTGGGCTGAAGGCGAAGACTCCGGAAGGACTCAATCTCGAAAACTCCGCAGTCGCCCACGTGGTGGTGCTGCTGGAGACGCGCAGAGGTGGGAAGAAGGCGCGCAAGAAAGCTAAATAGGTTTCATTTGACGTCGACCTCGCCTGCCAGTTGCTCGCGCCGCGCTTCAGCAGCCTTCACGAGCGCGTGAAAGATGGCGCGCGAAGGTGCATCTTCATCCACGGAGCGCTCGGGATGCCATTGCACTGCCAGCACAAAGTGATCGGGGGCAGTGCCTTCCAGCGCTTCGACAATGCCGTCCTCGAGGCAGCGGGCCACGATGCGCAGGCCATCGCCAACCGAGTCGGCCGCCTGGTGATGCGATGAGTTCACGGGAAGAACGAGTTCCTTCGCATCTGGCATGAGGATTCCCGCGAGTTTAGAATCTGGCGCAACTGCGACCGCGTGCGCGACCGCAACACTTTTCCCCGCCGCGTGATTCACCCGCATGCGCAACTCTTCCGGCAGAAAATCCGGGATGTGCTGAATGAGCGAGCCGGCGCGGTAAACGTTGAGGCTCTGCAGTCCGTAGCAGATCCCGAGGATAGGCTTGCGCAGGTTGTAGGCATCCTTCAGGAGGAGTTCATCGACGGCGTCACGACGAAGATCGGCAGCCGCGGTGCGCGGAGAGCGGGCTGCGCTAAATTTCGCGGGGTCGACATCGGCATTGCTGCCGGGTAAGAGCACACCGTCGCAGCGCTCCATGATTTTCATCACTTCGGAGGGCGTCCGGTCGAGCGAAATTCTCACCGGTTCGCCTCCCGCGAGCTTGATGGCGCGTTCGTATTGAGGGATCGCCCGTTCCGCATATTCACAATTGCCAGAATGGGGCATGGGGAGGGCAATACGCGGTGGCAGGAGCTTGGATGGCATACTTAGCTGACCCTCTCGATGGCAGCCAGTGTCCTGGTTTGGCGGTAGTGACGGATTTCCATGGCGAGCGCGAGAACAAAGATGATGCTTCCGGCGGCCACCGCAAAGGGCAGAGCGATATGGCGATACGCCATGGTCATGTCGGGATTGATGCCCCGCAGGGCTGATACGATTACGGTCCCAACGATTCCCAGAAACAGGCTGACGGCGAACGAGATCAGAGTGCCGATGAACGTCACGAGCAAAACGCGCACTGGGATCGTGTACCAACGTGGCGGGCACGCGCCTGGAGTTGACGGCATACTTCTAACCTACACCATTCATGGTTCCGGGATCGGCTCGATCCGTCCCAGGAGGAAAATATAGCCGACAATTCCGAGCAGCAGGATTACAGTCGCAGTTACGAACGCGGCTGCGAAAGAGTGCGATGCCGAAACGATGTAGCCAGTAACGATCGGCGCTGAAATCGCCGCGATCTGGCCGCAAAGGTTCACCGCTCCAGCGAGAGTGCCGACGCTTTCCCGCGGAGAAATAAGAGACGGAACGGTCCACGCCACGGGCGCGGCCGCCGCCAATCCACCCAAGGCAACGCTGATCCAGACCAATGCCGCCGTCGTACTGTGAGCTTTCGCCGCGCCGAAGATCGCGAGGCCACAAGCCATTCCCGCCACTAGGACCGTTTTACGAACACGGTTTGCATCGTATCCACGCTGGATCAGTGCATCCACCAGCCATCCCCCAACCAGGAGATCCGTGGCCGTGGCAAACAGCCAGGGCACGCTCGTGTAGAAAACCGACTGGAACAAATCCAGGTGGAGCGAAACGGAAAGATAGCTGGGCAGCCACGTCAGCAAAAGAAAGAAAGTGTAGTTATAGGCGCCCCATCCCAGCGCGAGCCCGTAGACCTTTCGCTGTTTCAAGAGGTAGCCGAGCGAGCTGCCGCTTCGTACTCTTGCCTTGTCTTCTAGTTGTGCTCCGCCTCGAAGAATGAAATCGTGCTCCTGCGGCGAGAGTTCGCGGTCTTCGCTGGGATTGCGATAGATCAAGTAAAACAGCACGAAATAAAGAAAGCTGATGAAGCCGGTGGCGGCAAAACTCCAGCGCCAGCCAAAATATATGAGCAACAAGCCGATCAGCGGAACTCCAATGGCCGTAGAGAATTTTGCCGCGGCATCGGTAAACGCCGTTGCCAGGCCTCTTTCTTCTCGAGTAAACCAGTAGCCCAAGGCTTTGGCATTCGCGGGAAATGTGGGCGATTCGCTTACGCCCAGCAGGAAGCGCGCTCCGAAGAACCAGCCGAGACCCGGAGCAACGGCGGCTGCGAAGGAGGAAACGCTCCACAGAAACGCGCTGATTCGCCCCACACGGCGCACTCCCCACCGGTCCAGCAACACTCCACAAGGCATCTGCATTACGGCATAAGTCCAACTGAAGGCGCTGGAGAGATAGCCAAACGCAACCAACGACAATCCGAACGAGTCATGAAGCGCATCGCGTGAAACCGACAAGTTGATCCGGTCGAAGAAGTTGACCAGCACTCCAAACGCGAGCAGGAACGCGATTCGCCATCGCCTGCGAGACACGCTCGAAGTCGGGATCACTGGACACCGATACCAGCGGGCCGTTCGCCGTCTGCCAAGTCATTCATAGGATTTGGCTCAGTTCGTATTTGTGGCGCTGGTTGCTCAATCAGAGCCATGGGCGCAATCGCATCAGCCGGACAATTCCGGAAATGCAAATTTCAAGCCGCTCACTACGCCGCGCAACTCGGCGAGTCCTTTCAATCTTCCGACCAGCGAGTAGCCGGGATTTACTTTCTTCCCGATATCGTCAGCCAGTAAATGTCCGTGGTCGGGACGCATGGGGATTTCATGGTCTCGCCTGCCCATTTTTCGGCGGCGCGCCTCTTCTTCCAGCACAGCGCGGATCACGCCCACCATATCGGAACTGCCGGCCAAGTGTTCGGCCTCGTGAAACGATCCGTCTGCTTCTCTCGTGACCTGGCGAAGATGCACAAAATGGATGCGGCCGCCGAACTCGCGGACCATCGCCGCCAAATTGTTATCGGCCCGTGCTCCGAACGAACCGGCACAAAACGTCAACCCGTTGGCGGGCGTATCGCAGGCAGTGAAAATCGCACGCACATCCCCGGCGGTCGAGACAACGCGCGGCAGCCCGAACAGCGGCCACGGCGGATCGTCCGGATGTATGGCGATGCGCACGCCGGTCTCTTCCGCCACTGGAATAACTTCCCGCAGGAATGCGGCAAGATTCTTCCGTAATTCGCCGGCAGTCATGCCTTCGTATTCCGCGATCAGCCTGCGAATTGTCTCGCGGTTATATGATCCCTCCGCGCCCGGCAACCCGGCGATGATGGTTTGCTCCAGATCTGTTCTGCGCGCCTCTGGCATGGAACTGAAGCGGACATTTGCCGCACGCACACGCTCTTCAGAGTAGTCGGCCTCGGCGCCTTCACGCCCTATAATGAACAAGTCGTAGGCCGCGAAATCGACCGCATCGAAACGCAGAGCGTAGCCAGTGGTTGGCAAACGCCAATGCAAGTCTGTCCTCGTCCAATCGACAACCGGCATGAAGTTGTAGCAGACGACTGGCACACCCGCCTTCGCGACTGCGGCCAGAGAGTCCTTCCAAGCATTTATGAAGTGTTTGTAAGGTCCGGATCGAAGCTTGATCGAATTGTGGATTGGAATACTCTCCACCACGGACCAGTCGAAGCCCGCGGCAAGAATCGCATCTTTTCGCCTCACCACCTCGTCCAGGGGCCATGCTTCCCCTCGATAGACATGGTGCAGAGCAGTGACGATCCCAGTGGCCCCCGCTTGCTTGATGTGATCGAGAGGAACCGGATCATCCGGCCCAAACCATCGCCAGGTTTCCTTCATGGCCTGATGTTCTCCTGCGTCTCCATTGCGGCGTTTCCTAACGCGCGATGCGTGCCGAGCCTCCGCGCATCACGGACTCGACCTCGGAAAGCGTCGCCATGCTTGTGTCTCCCGGGGTGGTCATGGCCAGTGCACCGTGCGCAACCCCGCACCGAACGGCCCATTCAGCGGCTTTTCCCGCGAGAAAGCCGTAGATCAAGCCCGAGGCGAATGAATCTCCGCCCCCTACGCGGTCCATGATTTCCATTGGCCGCTGGGGAACATGAATGGCTTTCCCTTCATACAGCACGATCGCGCCCCAGTCATTGTTGGTTGCGGTGTGCGCGGTACGCAGCGTGGATGCAATCAGCTTGAGGTTCGGGTAAAGCTCGGCGACGCGGCGCAGCATGGATTCGTAGCCTGAAATCTCCAGATGGCTGAAGTCATCGCTTGCGCCTTCAATTGCAACGCCGAGCGCCGCCGAAAAATCTTCCTCGTTGCCAAACAATAGGTCCACGGTCGAAACCAGTTCACAATTCACCTGCTGCGCCTTCACCTTGCCGCCAATCCCTTTCCAGAGCGATTCCCGATAGTTGAGGTCATAGGAAACAACGGTGTCCGAAGTCCGAGCTGCTTGAATGGCGGCTTTTGCAACCGATGCCGACGAGCCGGAGAGCGCGGCGAAAATGCCGCCCGTATGCAGCCAGCGAGACCGGTTTGCCGCAAAGATGTGTTGCCAATCGAAGTCGCCGGGCTGGCTGTTCGCGATCGCCGTATGGCCGCGGTCCGAACAGCCGGCTGCGGCCCGCACTCCGAAGCCCCGCTCGGTAAAGTTCAGCCCGTTGCGCACACTTCTGCCAATGCCATCGTAGGGCACCCAACGGACCAGCGATGTGTCGACCCCTCCCTGCAACATAAGGTCTTCGAGCAACCGTCCGATTGCATTTTCCGCAAATGCCGTTATGACAGCGGTTCGCATGCCAAAGCACCGCCGCAGTCCGCGCGCGACGTTGTATTCTCCGCCGCCCTCCCATGCTCGGAAGTCCCGCGCCGTATGGATCCGTTCCTCACCGGGATCGAGCCGCAGCATCACCTCGCCGAGACTGACGCAGTCCCATCTGCAGCTCTCGGCCGCTTTCAGAATGATCGGGTTCATGCCCAGCATTCTAGCTGTTTTCCAGGTACGATCCTTCAATTTCGGCGGAACGTGCGCTCTGGTTGAACCGGCCTTCCCCAGCGCCCGGAAATACCACAGGGTATAATCGCCGCGGACATCGTTGTATTGAACCCTATGCCAATCGCAAAGATAGAAGTCTTAAAGAAGATTGTGGCCTCCGGACTGGTCGCCGTGATCCGGGCGGAGAATCCTGACCAAGCGTCTCGCATCGCCGATGCCTGCGCCCTAGGTGGCGTTGCCGCTCTGGAAATAACCTTCACCGTTCCGGGCGCAGCCGGAGTCATCGAGCATCTTGCGAAGAAATGCTCTCACGAAATTTTGCTGGGAGCGGGCACGGTTCTCGATCCGGAAACCGCGCGCATCGCCATTCTCGCGGGCGCGCAGTTTGTGGTCAGTCCTGCACTGAACCCTGAAACCGCGCGTCTCTGCAATCGCTATCAGGTGCCCTACATGCCTGGAGCTGCAACCATCCGTGAAGTGATCGAAGCCATGGAGTGTGGGGCCGATATCGTGAAAGTGTTCCCCGGCGAAATTCTCGGGCCGGCATTCGTCAAAGCGGTGAAAGGGCCGCTTCCGCAAGCGCAGCTTATGCCCACCGGTGGTGTCAGCTTGGAGAATGTCGCTGACTGGATTCATGCCGGTTCCGTCGCTATCGGAGTCGGCGGCAATCTGACGGCCGGCGCTAAGACCGGAGATTTCGCTTCCATTACAAGACTCGCCCGCCAGTTTGTGGAGAAGATACAAGAGGCGCGCGGCCAATGAGCACGAACCAGTTGTGATCTCCGGCCAGCGCGAGACCGTGAGTACGGTTTTTGTGGACTCCACAGCCCCCGTGATTCCATACTCGAACCATGCACGGGCGGAGCGCATCCGTGATATGGGCGTTCTCGTTGGCGCTGGCGATAGCAACGACCAGGTGCGCGATGCCTTCCATGGCGCAAACGCCGTCTTCATCTTCGTCGCCAGTATCTTCCTCTTCCCAGCGCGCCGCGTCTGAGCGCCCGCCCGCGGATCATCCTGCGGGGCAGAAACTTACGATCACCGTGACGGACGAGAACGGAGTGGCCGTGGCATCCGCGCGGGTGCAGTTGCAGCCAACGCCGCCCGCCCTCCCGCTGCGTTGCGAAACCGATTTCGCCGGGCATTGCGAATTCACCGACTTGTCTTCTGGAACCTACGAAATGCGCGTGGAGAAGACCAGCTACTATGCGCTGGTTCAACCCGACGTACAAGTAGGCGTGACCGCCAATGTGGATGTGACTCTTTCCCATCCGCAAGAGGCGCGCCAGGTGGTGAACGTGGTGGAATCCGCTCCGGCCATCGACCCGGCGCAAATCTCCACCAAGGAAGAACTCAGCGGCGACGAGATCGTCGACATTCCCTACCCGGGGCCGCGTGACTACCGCAACTCCCTGACCTTCATCCCTGGAGTTACGCCGGATGCCTTTGGTCAGTCGCACGTAGCGGGCGCCGAGACCTATCAAACGTTGCTCTTACTGGATGGTTTCAACGTAACCCAGCCGACAAACGGCCAGCTGGTGGTGCAGACCAGCGTCGAGTCATTCCGCTCTATTGCCGTGACCCCGAGCCGCGAGCCGGCTGAATTTGGTAAAGGTTCCAGTGGTGTGCTTGCTTTGAACACCCGCATGGGCACCGATCACTTCCGGGCTACCGCGATGGACTTCTTTCCCTCAGTTCAAACCACCAAAGGGAACTCGCTCAACCAATGGACACCCATTTACACCATGTCCGGGCCGATTCGCAAAGGGAAGATGTGGTTTATCGACTCGCTTGACGGCGAGGTCGATGACAACCTCGTTAAGCAGCTTCCCGCCGGTTCCGACCGGGACCACGTCTGGCGCGCGGACAACCTGGCCAAGCTGCAATCCAATCTGACCACTCGCAACATTGTGACGGTCAGCTTCCTGTCAAACTACTATCACGATCCAAACGACGGGCTGTCGGTTCTTCAGCCTCAGTCGAGCACCTCCACGGAGACCGCAACCGCCTACCTGGGGTCGCTCAAGGACCAATACTATTTTCGCGGCGGCGCGCTGCTCGAAACTGGATTCGGCGTGGATCAGTACAGCGTGGCCCTTACTCCTCACGGAGATAGTCCGTACATCGTGATGACCCAGGGGGCCGCGGGCAACTATTACCTGACTGAGAGCGCGCTGGCCCGCCGAGTACAAGGCCTGGCGAACCTCTACCTTCCCCCGCGCCAGTGGCACGGACGCCACGACATTAAAGCCGGCACCGACCTCGACCGTTTGAATTATGGCGCGGAGTCTCTGCGTCAGCCGATCTCGTTCTTGCAGCCCACTCAGCCGTTGCCGGAGCAGCCGCCTGAGCCGTGCCCTACCAGTGCCAATGGCGTTCCTGTGCCTCCGTATACATGCGCACGCTACTCCGTTTTCTCAGGCGGCGCATACTCTCCACTCTACAACGCCGAGGCCAGCGCTTACGTCGAGGATCGCTGGCTGGTGACGAATCGGCTGCTCATCGATCCCGGTTTGCGCTTCGATTGGGATGAGATCATACGGACGCCGCTGTTTTCGCCGCGTCTGGCAGGGACTTACATTCTCGACGATGAAAGCAATACCAAGCTGTCGGCGGGAATCGGGATTGTTTACGACAACACCACGCTGGGATTGATCCATCAGCCCGTCGAGGGACAGAGATTGGATTACTTTTTCGGATGCTTCCCGCCAACCTCGAGCAACTGCACAATAGAGCCGACAGATGCGAATGGCAACCCGACCAGTGAACCTACTCCCGTGCCGACTTCGTTTCTCGTGGACCGGAGCACGCTCGCCGCTCCGCGGTATTTGAATTGGAGCCTTGGCCTGGAGAAGAAACTCCCGCACGCCGTCTTCTTGAAACTGGAGTTTCTGCAGAAACGCGGCACGCATGGCTTCGCCTACAACACGCTGAATGGCGCGGTGGACGGAACGTTTCTTCTCGGGAACGGCCGCGACGACCGCTATTACGCCTTCACCGTCAGCGCGCGCCACCGCTTTCGCCAGCACTACGAGATCTTCGGCGCCTACACCCGCTCCAGCGCGACTACCAACCAGATGTTCGATTTCAGTCTGGACATTCCGCTGTTGAGCCCGCAGCGCCCTGGTCCGTTTTCGTGGGACACTCCTAATCGCTTCCTGGGATGGGGCATTTTGCCGTTTTTCAAGCTGCCCGTCATTCACAAACTTGACGTGGTCTACTCCGGCGAAGCGCGCACCGGCATGCCTTTCCTGGCGACCACCGACCAAGGAGAAATCGCGGCGGCTTATGCTTCCGAAACGTTTCGTCTTCCCATGTACTATTCCGTTAATCTCCAATTCGAAAAGCGCTTTCGTCTGTTCCGGCGCTACTGGGCTCTGCGCGGCGGCTTCGACAACGTGACCAACCACGCCAATGTCAATCTGGCAAACAGCGTCATTGATCAAGCCCACCCGGCCCCTACCTTCATCGACGGCAACGGGCGCGCCTTCAACAGCCGCATCCGATACCTGGGACGCAGTAATTAGAGCGCGCCGTTTCCGTCGAAGGCTGTTGCGCCAGAGCCGGCCGTTTCCCTAGGCTCACCAGCGGGAATACCGCCAGCTCATGCCTTTCATAAAAGCTACTGCGGCGGCGGTGGTGCTTGCTGATTAGAACCGGAATCGGGCGGGCCCCGTGGCGGTTCTGCATCCACTGCTCACGCCTGGCTTGCATTTCGTCCCACTTCTTTTGCTGGGTGGAGTCCAGCAGCCCGCGGATCTGCGCATCCGTGCTCTTGTGGATCTCCATCATTTTGGCGTGACGATCTTGTTGAGAAAGAGAAGTATCCTGATGCAGGCTCTCCATCTGAGAGCGCTCGGACTCAAGGGCGTCCTTCACTTTAGCTTGCTGATCGGACGTGAGGTTGAGTTGTTTGGTCAGCTCCGCGGTGCGCCGGGCAGGATCAGGCGGGCCGTGATGCCTTCCACCATTGTCTTGCGAGGGCGGTGATTGTCGATCATTGGACGGGCTATCCTGGGCCGCGGCGAAAGGCGCTGCAACCGAGATAAGGCCCGCCGCGACGAGAACGAGCAGATATTTCTTGAGCATGGGTTTTCCTTTTCAAAGCGATCTACATCTATGAATGGAATTATGACCCGGAAGTTGCTGTAGGAAACAAGATTTGGAAAATCTTTGCATAACTTTACGAAGGGCCCCCTCGCTTTTGGAACCAGGGAAAATGCCACAAAATTTTACAGTTCAGGGTCGGATGCGGCGGTATGATCCCAGCAAGACGGCACCGAACGCCTGCGCCCTACTATGAGCAATTCCAGCCTTCAGTTTCCAGCGATCCAGGGCAGGCTCCCTCTTAAGTTTGTCTATCGGATTCTCTTCTTGTTTCCTGTCATCGCGTTTTATCCACATCTGTCGCAAGGGCAGGTTGCTGCGCAAACTGCTGCTCCCACGGCAAAAACTATTCACGGTCTGGTGAAGTCGGGGAATATGCCGATTCCGGGCGCCGGAGTTTCGGCGGCCAATGCGGACACCCAGCAACAAGTCAATGCGTGGACAGACGTGGATGGCACTTACCGTTTGCCGATTCCCTCCGATGGGCACTATACCGTGCGGGTGCAGATGGCTGCCTTTGCCGCCAGTACGCAGGAAGTGGTGCTGGATGCTGCGCACCCGGACGTGCAGGCAAACTTTGAACTAGTTCTGCTGTCGCGGGCCCGTGAGGCTCACAACGAGCAGCGGGCGAATGCCGGCGGACGTGGCTTTCAGAATCTCTCTGTGTTTCAGAGTGCAGCTGCGCAGGATGCAACCAATAGCTCCATGAGCAACGTCGTGCCTTCCGGCATGCCGGTTCCCGGGATTGCGCCGGATAGTGCCACAGAATCTGTTGCGGTTTCCGGCAACACTTCCAATTCGTTCAATGCCATGAGCGTCGATGAAATGCAGCAGCGCTTCAACGATGCCCGCCAACAGGGAGGAGGATTCGGCGGCGGCGGCGGATTTGGCGGTCCGGGGGGTGGTTTCGGCGGAGGGGGTTTTGGCCGGCGGGGTTTTGACATCAATCGCCCGCACGGATCGCTATATTACGGCATCGGCGATTCGGCGCTGAATGCGTCGCCGTTTGCGATCACCGGCCAGCCCACGGAAAAACCTGGATATCTACAGAATAGTTTCGGCGGTTCCGTGGGCGGACCGCTGAATATTCCCCATATCTACCACGGCGGCAGCAAGACTTTTTATTTCATCAATTACAACGGCAAGCGCGCGGAAAATCCTTTCGATCAGTTTTCCACCGTGCCAACGCTGCTGGAGCGGCAGGGAAATTTCTCCCAGACCACATACACTTCGGGAGCCGCCGCGGGACAGCCGATATATCTTTTCAATCCTACGAACAACCCCGCTTACTCCGTCAATCAAGTTCTGCAAATCAACCCAGTGCCGCAAGGATTATTGCAATATATTCCGTTACCGAACTTGCCGGGCAATTATCAAAACTTCCACTTCGTCACTTCCGCCAACAGCGACAGCGACGATCTGAACATACGTTTGAATCACACCTTTGGCGCAGCGCCCCTGCGCGGCCGCCGTGGCGGAGGCCGCAACGCCCCGCGCAACAATCTATCGTTGGGCTTCCACTACCACGAATCAAGCGCCAATCTGACAAATCCGTTTCCCAGCGTCGGCGGCAACACCACGGTCCGCAGCTTCGACGTTCCGGTGTCGTACACGCGCAGCATCGGAAAGCTGACCAACATTGTCCGCGCAGACTTTAACCGTAGCCGGACACGCACGCAGAATCTATACGCTTTCAGCGACGACATCACCGGGGAGCTGGGAATCACGGGAGTTTCGCAGAACCCGTTCGATTGGGGCTTGCCGAATCTCTCCTTTACAAATTTCGCTAGCCTTCAAGATACGACTCCGCTGCTTAGCCGGCCTCAAACTTACACCTTCTCCGACAACGTGATCTGGAACCACGGCAAACACACTGCGCGCTGGGGCGGAGACTTTCGGCGGGTGCAGGTGAATACGGAAACTGACGGCAATCCGCGCGGCTCGTTCGTCTTTACCGGCCTCAATACCTCGCAGCTCGATAGCAGCGGACAGCCAGTAGCCGGGACGGGGTATGACTTTGCCGATTTTCTGCTCGGATTGCCTCAGCAGACTTCCGAACAGTTTGGGCAGAACAATCACTTCCACGGCAACTACTGGGATCTATACGCGCAAGACGAGTGGAAGATGCGCGCGAATCTGACACTCAATTTTGGAGTCCGCTACGAATACGTATCGCCGCTTACGGAGGTGAACAATCGCATTGCCAACCTTGTCCTCTCTCCCGGCGTGCTGAATCCGGCGCTGGCTCTGGGCCCGACGCCGGTGACGCCGATCCAACCGGGCGGCAGCGGTCTGCCGGCCAGCCTGGTACGGCCGGATCGCAATAACTTTGCGCCGCGCATCGGCTTTGCATGGAAGCCGTTTTCCAAAACGGTGGTGCGCGGCGGATATGGCATCAACTACAACACGGGCGTGTATCAAAGTATCGCGCAGCAACTGGCGTTTCAACCGCCGTTCTCCACCACGGCAACTAACATTCAAACGGGGCCTGGAGAGCTGACCTTGCAGAACGGATTCCCGCTGCCTACCGGCATTACCAACGACTACGCGGTAAATCCGAATTACCGGCTAGGCTACGTGCAGATTCGCAATCTGGATATTCAACAACAGATTCGCCCCACGGTACTGCTGAATATTGACTACACCGGAACCAAGGGAACGGATCTCGGCATTCTGGAAGCGCCGAACCGAACCCCAACCGGGATTCGCATCTCCGGGGTTGACGCCTTTACCTACGAAAATTCGGTGGCGGATTCGGAAGCCAACGCGGGCTCGGTGCGGCTGCGCAAGCGGCTAGCGAAAGGATTCTCGATTGGCGGCATCTACACCTTTTCCAAGTCGCTGGATGATGCTTCTTCCATCGGCGCGGGCGCAACCTCGGCGGCGAGTACTCCTGGACTGGGCGCGGGCGGTACCGGCGCAGCCGGTGGAGGCGGTTCGACGGGCGGCACGGCCAACGTCGCGCAAAATCCTTTCGATCTATCGGCGGAGCGTGGACTCTCCAGTTTCAATCAGACTCAGAAGTTCACCGCAGATTATTTGCTGGAACTCCCATTTGGCCACGACAAGCGCTGGCTCACCGGCAATACTCCGTGGCGCGCCATTCTTGGCGACTGGCAATGGAGCGGCGATTGGACGATCGCATCGGGGCTGCCGTTTACGCCGCGATTCGTCGGCGCGGTCTGCGACGTGAACAGCGGGACGAATGGCACCTTGCGGCCAGACGTGGTTCCCGGACAATCGATCTCCCTGCCCAGCCCATCTATCGGCGAGTGGTTCAATACGGCCGCATTTGTGAGGACTCCGCCATGCGGAAACTACGGCAACGCGCGCCGCAACAGCATCATCGGTCCCGGCAGCAAAGTGTTCGATATGGCGTTCACAAAAATCGTTCCACTAAAAGAATCGCGCATGCTGGAGTTCCGGGCGCAGGCCACCAACATTTTCAACATACCGCATAACTCTTCGATCGATACAACCGTGAACTCGCCCACATTTGGCCGGGTTACGGCCGTCGGGGCCATGCGGCAATTAACGATTACAGCACGCTTTCGTTTCTGAGGAGAGAATGTTGTGAGAGACGCTCTACACGGAATCGCCATGATTTCCACGCCAAATCGATTCGCCGTCAAAGCCATAGCAGCGCTGATGGTGCTTGTTCTCTTGAGCGCCGCCTTGCCGTCGCAGCAGCAACCGGGATACGTGTTTCACGTGGAATCGGATCTCGTGCTGGTAAATGTGACGGTGAGGGACAAGAACGGAAACTTTGTTCAGGGATTGAAACCGGAGAACTTCACAATCCTTGAAGACAACAAGCCGCAGAAAATTGTTTCTTTCGATGTTGAGAACGTCAACGCCGTGCCGCCGTCGGATGTAGCGCAGACGAAGCCGCTCGCCGCGCCAGCCTCGGCGCCGCTAACTCCAGCCGCTTCCGCCGCAGATGTGGCGGCACAATTCAAAGATCGGCGATTGATTGTTTTGTTCTTTGATCTCTCTGCCATGGAGCCGGACGAAATCGATCATGCGGTCACGTCAGCCGAACACTATGTCGATGCGCAGATGGCGCCCGCGGACCTGGTCTCGATCGTCTCGTTGGGCAGTTCGCTGCAGGTGAATCAGGACTTCACTACCGATCACGCGCTGCTGAAAAAACAACTGCAAGCATTCAGCACCGGCAGCGGCCAAGGTTTCGAGGAAGGCACTACGGGAACGACTGAGGGGACGCCCGACACAGGTCAGCCGTTCACCGCCGACGATACGGAATACAACATCTTCAATACCGACCGGCGGCTGGAGGCGTTGCGATCGGTGGCGGAGAAGCTTTCTCACGTTCAGCAGAAGAAATCGCTGATTTATTTTTCCAGCGGCATGGACCGCACCGGCATTGAGAACCAGTCGGAACTGCGTGCGGCCGTGAACGCGGCGGTGCGTTCCAACCTGGCGATCTACACCATGGACATGCGCGGCCTGCAAGCGCTGGTGGCGGGCGGAGAAGCGCAGAACGCCAGCCTGCGCGGCGTTTCGGCGTATTCCGGACAGGCGACTCTCAACGCTCTGAACTCGAATTTCACGACGCAGGAAACGCTGGTCACGCTGGCCAGCGATACCGGCGGGCGCGCTTTTCTCGACTCCAACGACTTCAGCAAGATTTTCAAAGGCGTGCAACAGGACACATCGACGTATTATCTGCTCGGTTATCACAGCTCGAACCCAGCGCGGGACGGGCGTTACCGCCGCATCGTCGTGAAGAGCAACGTTCCCGGAGTGAAGATCGACTACCGCCGCGGCTACTATGCGCCCGCCGATTACCGGCATTCCACGCAGGACGACAAGGAGCGCCAGCTTGAGGGCGAACTCGCTTCCGAACTGCCGGCCACGGATTTGCAACTGTATCTGAACGTCGCCTACTTCCGGCTGGAAGGCAACAAGTTTTTCGTTCCCATCTCGCTGGCGGTGCCGGGATCGCAGATTCCGTTCGTCCGCAGCAGCGACCAAGACAAGGCCACGCTGGATGTGATTGGCATGGTGCTCGACAGCGAACATCATCCTTTGAATAGAATTCGCGACACCGTGAAGCTCGCGGTGAACTCATCCACCGAAGTGCAAAAAAAGAATGTGCAGTATGACACCGGAATGAGCCTGCTGAGCGGCAAGTATCACCTGAAGTTCGTGGTGCGCGAGAATCAGACCGGCCGCATGGGATCGTTCGAAGCTGACATCGAGGTGCCGGACTTGAAGGCTCAGCCCCTGAAAATGAGTTCAGTCGTGCTGGCCAGCCAGACTCAAACGGCAAAGAAGGGTGCGAACCTGAACCCGCTCATTCGCGACAGTTCGGAGATCATCCCCAACATCACGCATGTTTTCTCGGCCTCGCAACATCTGCTTCTTTACTATGAGGTTTACGATCCAGGACGGATGACCGTCACCGAGCCTGCAACAGGCCAAGACAGCAAGCCTGGCATCCGGCTCCTGTCCAATGTTGCTTTTTTTCAGGGTAAAACCAAGGCCTACGAGAGTTCGCTGGTCGAGCTGACGGAATTGAATGCCAGAGAGCGCAAAGCTGCTGTCTTCCAGTTAGACGTTCCGCTCGCATCCCTCAAACCCGGTTTTTATACCTGCCAGATAAACGTCATCGATGACGCGGGCGGACATTTCCTGTTTCCGCGGCTCGCTTTGTTGCTGTCATCGCTCGGGCGTTAGGATACAGCCTCACCAGTTCCCTCGGCAACGATCACGTTAGGCTCAGCGTCGTTGGCGGAGGCGGCAATCTCTCGACGGTCCGGGCGTCTTAACACCGCCTCCGCGCCCGAGTTGCGCCAGCGAACCTTATTGGATCGCGGGCCGTCTCTACTCTGACAACAGCTTCCCCTCATGCAAACAGTTGGGTACACTCTAAAACGATGCTAACTTGGCAGGAACTACAGTCGCCAGCTATCAGCACTCCTGTAGCCGGGGATGGGTTTGTTTGAAACCCAGCCACAACCAGGAGGAACCGTATGAAGGTACCAGCAAGGTTTTCGACACCAAACGCCACGCAACGACATCCCCGTCGCAGTTTGCTCTCGTATATCTATCTGTTGCCACTTCTTACTCTCGGCCTGCACAGCGGTCCTGCCATGGCCCAGAACGCGGTAGTCCTGGTGGGATCCGGATCGACCGTGCCCGCTCCTATTTACAGCCGGTGGACACAGGAGTACGGCAAGCGCAATCCTAACCTTCAGATGCGCTACCTGCCCGTCGGAACCAGCGAAGGGATCAAACAAATCTCTCACGGCGCGGGCGATTTTAGTGCCGGAGAAGTTCCGCTTACGGACAAGGAACGAAGCGAGGGCAATTTGATCGAACTGCCGGTGGTGCTCATTGCCATCGTTCCTATCTACAACCTTCCCGATGTCCACCAGGAGCTTCGGCTTTCGGGGGAAGTGTTGGCGGCGATATTCCTTGGCGACCTAAAGACGTGGAATGCGCCACAGATCGCAAAGCTCAATCCAGATATCACTTTGCCCAGTCTTTCGATCCATGTGATCAACCGTCCCTCGGGGAAAGGCTCCAATTATGTCTTCACAGACTTTCTTTCCAGGGCGAGCTCTAAATTTCGTACCCAGGTTGGAGTTGGTCCCTCCCCCAAGTGGCCAGTTGGCGATCCGGCAGAACGCAGTTCTGACATGGCGGAGCAGGTAAAAAATACCCCCGGCGCCATCGGCTTCGTCGAGTATCAATACGCTCTGAGGGGCGGTATCCATCAAGCTGCCGTTCTGAATTCCGCGGGTAAGTTCGTTCGAGCGTCCAGTGGGAGTATGGATGCGGCGTGCAACGCAGTGGAAGCCCCGCGATGGAATAACTTCTCCGCTTCGCTAGCGGACGCTCCTGGGGTGGATTCCTTTCCGATCGCGAGTTTTAGCTGGATTTACCTCCGAACTGTATCATCTGATTCCGCTCGCGCAGCCGCGTTAGTGGATCTCTTGAATTGGATATACACAGAGGGCCAGTCCTATGCGCTTCAGGAAGGCTACGCCCAACTGCCCGCGCCGCTGCTCGCGGAAGTGAAAAAGAAAGTCAGGGACCTGCGATAGGCTTCTTGGCGAAACGTGGCAGCGCGCCTGGACAAGGTTGGTTCCGTTTAGCTACGGAGGAATCATGAGAAAGTGCTTCGTGTTCGCTTGCGTCGCAGTGCTAACGTCTTTCTCCCTGCCACAAACGCCGGCTCTACCCGCTAAGACTGGCGGCAGCCGGCCGGCCAACAGCGTTTCCGCCGACTCCAGTCTGAAGGATATGTTCGAAGCGAAGATCAAAGTTGAATGGGAAGCGCTCAAGAACAAGGACAAAAAAGCCTACGGCGATTTGTTGGCGGATGACTACCAGGGGGTCGAAGTCGATGGCAGAGGCGAGCGAACTAAGATTCAAGCCTTGAACGAATTGGCAGAGACGAATGTCTTCAACTATACGCTGTGGGGCTACAAGCTGATTCCGCTGGGGCCGGACGCCGCCTTCGTGATTTATGAAAGCACCATGCAGTTCCCGCCTAAGTCGGCAGTACGCTACTCAAGGGTCTACATCAGTGAACTGTGGGTAAAGCGCGCCGGACAATGGAAGGAACTGCACTATCAGGAAACGCACGTCAAGTAGTCCTGTCTTCCCCCCAAAGATTTAGTGCAACCAGAGCAGTCGACTCTCCATCCATTCAACGGGAGGACAATCCCCATGACGAAATTATTGTTCGCTCTGCTGCTTTCGACCAGCTTTCTCCTGGCGCAAGACACCAATCCCGGCCCAAGCCAGCACAACGCGAAAGATGCCAAGGGACAGGTAACCCTACAGGGGTGCGTGAGCCGATCCAGCGGTGATTACATCCTGATGAAGCAGGACCCAGGCATGACTTATCAACTTCAGGCTACGGGCAAGATAAGACTGCGCAACTACCTGGGACAACGGGTGGAAGCAATCGGGAACGAATCGCCAACCATGAGCACAAGTTCCGACGCGATGAATAAGGTGGGTTCCGCAGCTCCGGTGACTTTGACCATCACCTCAATCAGGACAATCGACAAGGAATGCACGGTACGCTAGCGTCAGACCGGGCAGATCCCTGAGGAGATTCGCTGCGGTTCAGGCCGCGGCCTCAGTCGCAGTCTGGCGGCATGGCCATGATTTCCGAATTTGAGTCGCAGGGGGGCTTCTTCTTGGCTGGCTCCAGCAGCGAAGGGTGATTGTAGCGCAGAATCCACAAGCCCTCGTTGTTGGTTAAATAGATCAGGCTATGTCCGCCATCGGGAAGGAGGCTGGTGACTTTGTTGAATGTCTCCAGCGTCTTGGGATTGCGCGGGTCGCTCAAGTCGAGCACGCGAACGGTTTCCGTAGGATGGTTGCTGCTGGTGAGAGTCGTCGGAGTCTTTTCCGGTGCTTCCGCGATGGCCACGTCCGGGCCAACCATCTCCAGATTGCCTGAGGTTGACTGGTTCGATTCCGCCGTCCGCTTCAAAAGGCTGGGCTTCTCCGGACGGGAAACGTCGACCACCATGAAGCCTTGCTTGGCGGCCTGTTGAACGTACAGGTACTGCTTGCCATTTTCCTTCTGCAGCAGCATCTGGCTTCCGGTCGCCTGCGGCAAGGGCAAGTGGGCGATCACGGTTGCCGGAACATCAGTGGGTTTCGGTGCGGGCTGCTCACTTGCGCCGGCCAGCACGCCCGCCAGAGCCAGAACTGACAACCCAAGTACAACGTTCCGCTGTGGTGCTCTAAGACAAATCTCCATAAATCACATCGCTATTCCAGACGGCGAAACTTCTCCGAGCTTCGCGCCTCAGGCAACTATACCACCAAGCGAGTTCTCCTCACTGTTGCGCGGCGACTCCGACGCAACCGTAGGAGGACAGCGTCGTGCAGACCGCGCCGGACTGAAGTGGCACAAAAGCATGGTTGGTCTTCGGGTCCACCGAGATGCTGTGTGCATTCGATCCAGTCGGCATGTTGTAAAGCCATTGGTTTGTGCCCGCATCAATGACACCCATCATCGCGGTAGGAAGCATGTCGCGCGCCGCGAGATAGTACTTGTTGTCGGTGGGGTTGTACCAGGTCTCGTCCACGCCGCCCACGTTATTGATTTCCACGCAGTTGGTCAACGGCGGAGTAACGCAGTTGATGTTAGTGCCCGGCGCCGTGAAAGTGATTATGTACTCGTTCGGAGGAAATGCCTTGCCATCGTGGTCCGCACAGCCGACGAGGAAGTTGTTTCCCGGACCATGGCTGACGCCGGTCGGCATGCAGTACGGCATTACGATGCTGTTGACGACGATAGGTCCACAGGAAACACCGCCGCAAGTAGTGTCCGTCAGCTGGGGGTCGATCACATCGACGCTCCCGATATTGATGTTGCCCACTGAATTCTCATTGGTCAGCAGCAGAAGGCCGGAGTTGGGGTCCCACACCATCCCACCCAAACCGGCTGGGGCTATGGCGCCAGCACAGGCGCCGGTAGGGGCAGTTTGGCTGCAGAATGTCCCCAGGTTTTGGTCGAGGATGGGGCCGTGGTGGCAGGGGATGGTGTAGGAAACACCTAGAGGGGTAGTTCCGACTCCCAGTAAGCCCAACGGACCATCGGCTGCTGCCGACCCGGAAACGCCGCTGAAGACATGCGGGTTGGAGGGATCCGGGCAGGGGAACGTACCTCCAACGGTGTCCACGGCAGTCGGCGGGTTGTTGAGTCCTTGCTCGACTCCTCCCACTACGGATGCCGTGCCTCCGGCACCGTCGTAGTAAATCTGTCCAAGAATGCAGCTTGGGGGGTTGAATGATCCCCCGTTGCCCGGGTCCAACTGCAGCGATGGCGGCACACCTGTGCCCGACCCTTGCAGGGGATAGTTAGCGGGGTTGAAGCCCGGCGGGTAAGGGCCGTACGCCAGGGTCTGATCAATCGGCAAACAATGCTGCCGCTGCAGGGTGTCCGTGGGGTTCCGAGCCACGACGCCCGACATATCAATGAAAGTGATAAATGGCAATCCCGGATCTCCGTTTATGACGGCGAGCACGTTATGGACGTTGTCAAATGACATTTCATCGGCGCGGTCATCTCCACAATCGGTGGCTGATCCAGCTTCGCCGTTCCACGAGGCAATACATCCAGAGATGCCCTGAGGGCCGTCGTAGTCCGCGCCGACACCAGTGGGTATGGTCGCAAGAATGGTGGGTGGAGTGGGTATTGGACTTGCACCAAGGTTCATCGTGGTCAGGTCGAACACAGCGACGGAAGAATCGCCATTGCCGACGAACAAAGTATTGCCGTCCGCACTCACCTCAAGGCCGTCGGGACCCGACATTGGATTCACGCCGTTGGCGCGGGAAGCGCAGCACTGTGCGCCGGGGAATCCTCCGAAGTTATGATTCGCTCCAAAACCGGTGATGAGGTGGAAAGTCGGTCCCGGAGGCTGGGGCGGGGTCCGGAGATTGGCCGTGGACATATCCGTCCTGCATCCGTAGCGCGTGAAATTGCCGAATACGTCCACGATGGGCGGGATGATGTCCAGAGCCTGAGTAGTTCCGGCTGGGGGGGGGAGTTGTGGACACGGACTCGCTCCGTTGCCCGCACCGGCGACGGCGTTGGAGCCTTGAATCGAATTCACCGCGATGTCCTGGGCCGTATCGATCACCTGCACGGCGATGCCAATGCGGTCGGAAATGTAGTCGAGATTGTTAGTGCCCGACAACCCGCCGGAAGGAGGTGTCGATATCCAGCTAATATCGAAGGAGTTGAATGGACCGCCCGGCTCGCCGCTGGCATTGTGCTCGGGCACGGGAATGACGTTGATGACGGTGTAAGCGCCGTTGAGCGTGGTGCCGCACGTGGGGCAATTCGGCGTAGTGCCGCAGCCGCTTAGGATCACAAACAGCGCGGTGAAAAGAACGGTAAGAAGAATCCTCGGTCTCATTTCGAATTTCCTCCTGCGATTTCCCTTCAGGACCGGCCCTGACCGGTCCCGGCGTTTACCGAATTTGTTAACCGTCGCATACGCAATCAAATACCCGAGCGGACTAGAACCGGAACTGCAGCTGTTGCAAGACTACGTAATAATTTTGTGGCACCGCCCCGATCGTGCTGGGATCCTTCAACTGATCAATACCTAGATTGACCTGGTACTTGACCCAATAATTGGGATACCAGGTCACGCCAGCGGTGTACTCGAACGTGTGGTAGTTAAACGTGGGCACCTCACCGATCGTGTAATAGTCGAAAACCGCGCCCGGTTCGTTGGCTTGAATGCCCATGAATCGGAAGCCGACTCCCCAGGCTCCCAACCCTCGGCCTTTGCCCCCGGGAGTATCGGGGCCAAACGTTGGATTCTTTACGCGCGGGGTGCCGTTTTCCGGTTGCTTTTCACCCGTGAGCAGATAGGTCGCGCCGATATTCCAAGCCTTGGCGATGATGGACGGAAGACTCAGGAAGCCTAGCCCCCCGACCTGCTCGGAACCCACGTTATTGCGGGACATATTGAGTTGATCGAACTCGCCGCGCAGAGCGAACCCCGACTTCACGTAGGTAAATTCACCGTTGTAGCGCTGGATCGGCCCGTTAATGGCGAACTGCGGGAAGAAGTTGTAAACCGACCCCGGCAGATTTCCGCTAAAGCTCTGATCCCCGGAGAGACCGCGTGAACGGGCGCGATCAGCGGATCCGCCAAAAGCCAAGCCCTTGAGCCAGTCGCTCTTAGACTTGCGCCACGGATAGAAGCGAAGGCGCCCAATGACTTCCGGTTGATTGGTGGTGTTGACCTGGGCATATCCCTTGCCGTTGAACGCGCCTACCCAGTACTGCACGACGCCACCGTCGATGTCTCCGTGGAACGCGATACCCGGGCTGCGGAACGCAGATGCGGCCGACGGGTACAACATCGACGTAAAGCCGCGTTCGACAAAGTCAAGGTTGGTAGCGCCGGTTCCGGACTCTTGGGCGAATGGCGTTTTGAACTGGCCGGCCTGGAATTGGAACTCAGGCCGGATCCTTACGTTCAGGTAAACGTCGCGCACCACGGATCCCGAAGTGCTCGCAGCGTCAGTGAGCAGCGCAAAATTGAAGCGGGATCCATAATTGCCCTGGAAACCAAAGCGCGCGCGGCGCAAGACGAACGTATCAGCGGGCGCGCCGTCGCCCTTGTAGGCGCGGTAGTCGGTGTCCACATAGCCGTAGGGGCTGATGGTGAATTGTCCATCCGCGCTCCGGATGAAAAAGTGTTCCCCGTTCCATCCCGCCGTCAGTGGAGCGTCTTTCTTGGGAGCGGCTGCCGGAGCCTGATCTACCGCCGCAACTGGCGGCTCGGGTTCGGCCTCCAACAGGACCGCGTTCATCAGCCGAACACCGCCCGCGCTTGAAGCATCGACCAGTTGCGAATTAATTTCTGCCGGGGAAGCGGCTGACACTGGCCGGATCTCGGCCGGGCCGCTCTCCGCGGCGCGAGTCTTTCCCTCTACCAGCTTCTCCACCAGAGCCTTTAGCTCCTCAATGGTCTGGCGCTGCGCGGCTACCTCACTGCGCAACTGGTTGACCTCTTCCTTCGTCGCGGCCCCCGAGGCTGATCCTTCGGCCTTGCTTGCCGACCCGGTGCCTTGAGCCTGGGCGAACGAAACTGGCGCCATGAAACTGGCCAGAAGCACGAAAAACGCTGTTAGCGAGCGCATGTGTTTCCTCTCCGGGGTGATGTGCTAAAGGGCGCTGCCCTCCAGCGGGCAGGCACACGGCGAAGCCCCGCTTCATTGGTCGGCCGAAAGGCTATAAATATCGCAAGATTGCGAAATGGATTTCTTAGCCGGTCTGAAAAGCGGACCATTGCCACCGGGCCGAGTCTTACTATATCAACGCGATTACTGTCAAGAAATTTTTGGGGAGTTTGTGGTAGGCAGGCTCGCGAACCGTTATCTGTGGGTTACACCGTGACGTAAATCACCAGTCATTTGAGCCACAAGAATCACATTTCCCGAAATGGAACCTACTGATTTCGCCGATTCGCTGGGACCGATAAATATCTACCTGACAAATTCCTGATAAATTGTTGCCGAGTTTGGTTCGCCGTCCTGGAGAGTGTCTCCGCCGGACCCTGTTCGTCTGATGCTTATGGGTTTACACCTCGGTCAGGCCATCTTCTTGCTCGTCGCGGGCGGGATCGCGGGCGCGCTGAATGCGTTGGCGGGCGGCGGCAGTTTCATTTCCTTTCCGGCGCTGTTGTTCTTGCGAATCCCAGCCGTGTTAGCCAACGCGACCAATACGGTCGCTCTGTGGCCCGGGTTGGCGGCCAGCACCCTCGCTTACGTAAAGCGGCTCAACGCGCCCCTTCGCGTCCTTGTCCCCTTGCTGGCGACCAGCGTTGGCGGCGGCTGGGCCGGAGCGCTGCTGTTGCTTAGGACTCCGCAGCACACTTTTTTGCGCCTCGTCCCCTGGCTGCTGCTGAGCGGCACCCTACTTTTCGCTTTTGGGAATTCGATTCGCGCCATCGCCGGCAAGACCGCGGTCATCGACGATCTCCGGCACACATCCTGGCACGCGATCCTGGTGAGTTCGATCGCCGAATTGCTGGTTTCGGTTTATGGCGGATACTTTGGCGCTGGCATCGGATTCATGACTCTGGCCATGCTCGCGATGCTGGGGATGCGCGATATTCACGCCATGGGAGCGATCCGGACATTGCTGGCCGTCGCCATTAACGCGGCTGCGGTCGTCACCTTCATCGTGGCTGGCGCCGTGTTGTGGCCTCAGTGTGCGGTGATGGTCGCAGGCTCTCTGGCCGGTGGCTGGTTCGGCGCGCATTATGCGCAGAAGGCCGATCCCGCGAAGGTGCGGGTGTTTGTGATCGGCGTAGGCATCTCGATGAGCGCGTACTTCTTTGCCACCGTTCGCTAGGATTCCAGCGACTCAAATCACAGAGCCTTGTGATTTGCGGCCTCGGCGCGTTCTTGCGCGCGCACATTCTTACGGGCGGAGTTATAATTCCCCTGCCGCTATCCGAGCGAAACGCCCGAATTTCATAATCTAGCGGTGGATGCTGAAGCCATGAATCCGCAGGGCATGAACGTCGCCCCCGCAGACCTGAATCCCGAGAAGGATCTGCCGAAGGGATTTCTCGAGTTTCTGTTGCCCCTCCACAAGCAATTCACTCCCTGGCAGCGAAAGCTCATTGCGAAGCGGAAAGAAGTATTGCAGGCTTCGCATCGCGGGCAGCCGCCGAATTATTTGCCGGCCTCGGAAGCGACCACCTCCGACTGGAAAATCGAAGTGCCCGACTGGTGCGCGGATCAGCGCAACCAGATGACCGGCCCCGCCGACGATGGCGAGCTGACCGTAAAACTGCTGAACTCCGGCTCTCCCGCCGTCATGATCGACCTGGAAGACTCCACGGCGAACGCCTGGGAGCACATCCTGCTGGCGGTTGAAAATACCCTCGCCGCCTACAAGTATGAGCTCAGCTATGACGACAAGAAGCGGCAAAAGAAAATCACCGTGCAGCGCTCGAAAACCGTTACCTGGGTGCGCCCCCGCGGTTTGCACCTCAGCCAGGGTGGAGTTATCAAGAACGATCCCATCTCCGCTTCTCTGTTCGATCTGGCCCTGATCTGGTACCAGATCGACCCCGCATGGTTGCAGCACAATTTCTCCGTCTATATCCCCAAGAGCGAGTCCGCCGAGGAGGCCTTCTGGTGGCGCGATCTCTTCCAGGCTTTCGCCAAACATAAGGGCCTGCCTCCCCACTACATCAAATGCATGGCGCTGGTCGAGGCCCACCCCCTGGCCTACCAGATGGAGGAATTCCTTTTCAACCTTCGCGATCACTGCCTGGGATTGAACCTCGGCCGCTGGGATTATATGGCCTCGCTGATTCATTTCATGATCGAGGATCCCAACTGGATTTTGCCCGACCGCAACACCATCCCGCACAATGTCGCGTTCTTCCAGAACTTCCGCACGCTGATGCCGGAAATCTGCCACAAGCACGGCGCCCACGCCATCGGCGGCATGACCGCGCTTTATCCCAGCCGCACGGACGCGGAGTTGAACGACCGTGCACTAAAAGTGCTTCAGCAGGACAAGAAGAACGAAGCCGATTGCCTGATGGATGGAGCCTGGACCGGACACCCCGATCAGAACGAGATCGCAGTCGCTCAATTTCCCTATCCGAATCAGATCGCCAAGCGGCCCAAGCTGCCGAACTCGCATCCCGATCTTCGCCCGGTCCCGAAGGGCGTTGGCGCCACAACTCTTGCCGGAACCCGGGCCGCAGTGCGCACCGTGATTCGTTACCGCAACGGAGTGCTCAACGGGAAAGGCGCGAGCCTGCTCGATGGCTACATGGAAGATCTGGCCACGGATCGCATCTATCGCCTGATGATCGCGCAGCGCGTGAAGCACAAAGTCCGAGTGCCCAGCAATGCCCCCAACGACGCCCCCGGCGACGATGGCAAGACCGTCGAACACTCTTCCCAACTCGTGACCCATATTTTCGACGATGAGTTGGCGAAGATTCAAAAGGACCTACCCGCCGAGATCGATCGCACAGCGGCGGCGACTCTCCCAGAAGCTCGCCGCGTCGCGGAGCAGATGATTGTGCAGGGCCACCACTCGCCGGTTTAGGCCGGGCCGGACCAGTGGAGTGGTAATTTTGAGCCTCGTGATGGGAGTGCTATTTTTTCGGTGGTGCGGCGTCCGGCACCTTGTCCTGCTTTTTCGGCGGACAGGGGAAAGCCTCCACTAGCGCCCCCAGCATTAACAGGCGTGTCTCCTGGTGCAACTTCTCAGGGTGATCCTTGGCGTATTTCACAAGCATTTGGATCGCCTGACCGTGGGTGGCCCCTTCCGGTGAGCAATACATTTCGTAAACGCTGCCCTTGTCGGCAAACATGGCAATGCCGTCGGTTAGTCCGACAACGTAAAGCATGCACATAGCGCCAACCTCACTAAGGGGCGGCGTGATGTCCCTCGCGTCGCCGCAGATGGCGAGGAAGCGATTGCCGCTGCTGTTCATGTCAGGCTGGCCCTTTTGGGAAGATTGGCCGAAGGCCAAGCCGCAGAGAGCGAAGACCACCAAGATTGGACGCATTTTTGTCTTCCCCCGCCTGCAGGATGCACCTGAAGAGTGTTCGCGTCAAGCCGGTCTCCTACTCTAAATAGCATCTGGGAGCGGTACGGCACGCATAGTAACATATAGCGCATGAACCCCGGGATTGGCGACATTCAACGTTCGCTCCTCATGAATGAAATCGGCGATGCGCTTCCAAGAGACCGTTGGCCCTCGCTTGGTGAATTACTAATCTTAGAGCATAGGCGCGGAATACGCGATGCGGTTGCAAGCATTCGAAGATTCAGAGAAAAGAGAGGGAAGGGCCTAATTCGCTAGCAAACCTGTTCTACTCAGTGCCCAGAGACTTGGAGTTGTTTGAGGACCACTTGTTGGGAGAAGGCCGCATCCCGAAAGGGCGGCCAGGGCGGCCACGAAAAGATCAGGAGACTGATCAAATCATACTCCTGAAAGCGGAAGGGAAATCATGGGCGCAAATTGCTCGCAAGCTGAATAAGACCCCCGACGCTTGCAGGCAGCTCGCCCGACGACGCCTTTCGGAAATGGAAGCTGAAAACAAACAAATGAGGGCTGAAATCGAACGAATGGAAGCCGAGATTAAAGGTCGAGTCGGTTAGCCCCCGTATTAAATTTCGCCGACCTTTTTGTCCATGGATTTAATTGTGGGAGCGTTTTCGTCCATCTTCTCAACGCTCCCCCCTCGTGGCACGATGCTTCATCTGAGTAGGGCACAGGAGGCAGAATGGCATACGTTTATCAAGAATTCCCGAAGGTCAAATATAGTCCAAAGCTAGGAACAAAGACAGTTCAGAATGCCGATGAAGAGCAGGCATTGGGCAAAGGCTGGTATAACAATCCGGGCGAGTTCCCGAGACCCTCGCGTATCGTTGCCGGCCTGGACGAAGTAGTGAAGCCGTGGTGGATGAAGTGGCAGTGGCTTTTTGCGGCTGGCGCGCTCGTCGTTGGGACCATCGCAGGCTTCATCAAATTATGGCGTTGAGGGCAAGGGCGACGTGGCGCGGGGGCGCGGCTCAGCCCAACTCCCGAGCCGATTCCAAGAGCCTGTCCTGGGGCACCCCAGTCTTTTTTGGTCACTTCAACCCAGGGTAGTCCCGTTTACTAAGCCAAGCTGGAGTGGATGCCAAGAGCTTCGGCGATCTTGCGGAGTCGCTTATCTCTTGTCCACAGAAGGGTGGGCGAATTGATAAAGACAGAGGCTATCAGGTGTGCGTCGGTGAGACCGATGCCGAGGCCGTACAGCCGGCGAGCCTCGATCATGAACCGCAGTTCGCTCAAGCGGGCCACGCGCACCTGTGGTAACAGGTCCAGCAGCGCAAGCGTCTTGGTGCGCTCTTTCAGCGAACCCAGGGCAAGCTCCGCAATGATGAACGGGTGGATCACAATGTTCCCTTGGTTAAGATGCTGGCGCATTTCTTTGCTTCCGGAACGAAGGTGGTCGATCCAGGTGGACGTATCCGCGAGAATCAATCCTGCCGCTCCCTGCGTCGTGGAATGCTCTCCAATCCAGGCATTGTGCCTCCCAGTGACGCCAACCTACGAGCGCTTTCCCGCTCGATGAGGGCTTTGAGAGCTTCACGAATCAGCGCCGTCTTCTCCGCTACCCCAGTGAACTCCTGGGCGATGCGTACGAGATCCTCATCCAACGCGACAGTAGTTCTCATAGGAAACTCCAGGCACTAATTATAGCATTAGATGATGTCACATTTTGTGCTTCCCCGGAACCACATTCAAGATGTTCCCGTGGGGGCATTCGCTTCGGTGACATCTGTCCGCTCCGTACCGTAATATCTTAAGTACAGTTTGAACCAGAAACGAGGACTATGAGCGCCATCGAACAGCCCACCGCACTTCAATTCCCCGCCTTGCAACCGCCTCGCCGCTACCTGTTCGGTCCCGGACCCAGCATGGTTCACCCGCGCGTCTATGAGGCGCTGGCGAAGCCGATTGTCGGACATCTCGACCCGTACTTCATCCAGGTCATGGGAGACGTTCAGCAACTGCTCAAAACTGCCTACGGAACGAAGGACGGCGCGACGCTGGTGATTTCCGGCACCGGCAGCGCAGGCATGGAAGCTGCGGTGGCCAATTTCGTAGAGCCCGGGACCAAGTTGGCTGTATTCGCCAATGGATATTTCTCCGACAGACTCACCGAGATGGCGAAGCGCCAGGGGGCGAACGTCGTGCGCTTCGAGAAAGCTTGGGGCGAGGTCTTCACCGACGATGAGGCCGCAGAGTTCATCGCCCGCGAGAAACCCAAGGTCGTGGCCTATGTGCACGCCGAAACATCGACTGGCGCATTGCAATCGGGCCGCGCAATTTGCGCCGCGGCTCACGACGCTGGCGCTCTGGTTATCGCCGATTGCGTCACTTCGCTCGGCGGAGTTCCGGTGGCGTTCGACCGGACCGGAATCGACGTGGCCTACAGCTGCACGCAAAAAGGACTGAGTTGTCCTCCGGGTTTATCTCCAATGGCGATGTCGCCGAGGGCGATGGACTTCCTGCGCGCCCGCACTACTCCGTCGCGCAGTTGGTATCTCGACCTTAAGTTGATTCATGACTACTCGACGGTGTCGCACCGCTATCATCACACCGCGCCGATCTCCATGTTCTACGCATTGCGCGAAGCGCTTATGGTCATCGCCGAAGAGGGAATCGAGAACCGCTGGGAACGGCATCGCCAGAGCAATCGGACTTTTGTTCAAGGCATTGAGGCGATGGGTTTGCGCATGCACGTTCCCGAACCGCATCGCATCGCGACCTTGAATACCGTATGCGTGCCCGAAGGGGTCGACGAGGCCAAAGTGCGCAAACGCCTGCTGGACGAACCGGGCATTGAAATCGCCGGCGGTTTCGGGCCGCTCGCGGGCAAAGTCTTCCGCATCGGCGTGATGGGGCCGTTGGCCACCGAAGATAACCTCCAATTTTTTCTAAGGGAGTTCAAGAAGAGCCTGAGCGCAGAGGGGTACTCGAGCTAATTATGGCCGGCGGTCGGCTTTTTTCCCCGGCCCCGCAAAATCATTTGCCAGGGGCTTGACAACGGGGGTATACTCCTTTGGATCGCTGGTCTACTTATCGGACCACTTAGAGGCCCCAGTTGGCAACTCCCGTCAAATCCGACTTCGAGGCGGTTCGAAAGAACAAAGTCTACGAAGAAGTCGCCCGGCAGATCGAACGTCTGATCCTGAAGAAGCTGAAACCTGGGGACAAACTGCCTTCGGAACGCGAACTGGCCGAGATGCTGCAAGTGAGCCGCAGTTCCATTCGGGACGCGATTCGGGGTCTGGAACTGATGGGCTTGGTCGAACCGCGTCAAGGCACTGGCACAATCGTTCGCGAAATATCGGCCGACACGCTGGTGAATCCTTTCGCGAATGCTCTGAAACGCAGGCAGGCTTTGGTAAGCGAACTTCTGGATTTTCGCAAGATGCTGGAACCGCCTCTGGCGGCTCGCGCCGCCGCGCACGCTTCTCCCGACGAAATCTCGGAGATGGAAGAGATTCTGCAAAGGCAGGAAGGCAAGCTGGCTCGTGGCGAGACCACAATTGCCGAGGACGCGGAATTCCACTACAGCGTCGCGCTGGCTTCCGGGAATAGCGTCGTTCTGAAGGTGCTCGACATTCTCATGGACCTGCTGCGCGAGACGCGGGAACGCTCTTTGCAGGTGGAAGGGCGGCCCAAGAGATCTCTGGCCGGCCACCGGCGGATTCTGGCGGCCATCAAGCGTCGGGATGCGGAATCCGCAAAGGCAGCTATGCGGCGGCACATTGAAGACGTTGAGGAAATCGTGCTCGACGAATTTTGACCCGCGGAGGATTTTTTCCGCAGGCCGGCTGTTCGCGATTCATGTAGGATGGCGACCGTATCGCATTGAACACGGCGCTCAGTTCCGCCAAGGGTGAAAAGTAGGCCACCGAACCTACTAATCTGGGGATCATCAGCTGGGGATCAATAGATTGACTGAACTGGCAAATGGCATGGCCGGTCCCAGGCAATTGAAACGTACGAATACGCTGAGCAATAGCGTCCGGATTGTTCTCCTGACGCATCTACGAACTTAAGCGATGACGAGGGTGGATTATGAGTTATACCGAACTGACGGTTTGGACGCGCGGCATCATCATGGACAAAGAGGGCCGCGACATCGTAAATTCCATCTCCGCCTCCGCCCGCATCGAGGGCAAGTACGCGCAGGCGATGGAGAATTACGTGGACAATCCCGATCGCACCAACTGCCCCACGCGCAAGTACTGCCGTGTAAGCGACGAAGTTCTTGAAAACGAGCTTACCTACGAAAACGAACATCCCAACATCGTCGTTTTGGTCGAAGGCACGATGGTCAAGGGATGGGATTACATGCGTGGCATGCCGCCCGGCGGAACGCTGGTGATCAACACGCACTACACGCCGGAGTACATGATTCGCTTCGTGCCGGGGGCGGAGCGGCTGGCACAGCTGGTTTGTGTCGACGCCGCCAAGATCGCCGATCACAAGTGGCTCTATTACCGCCTCGGCGAACTCGGCCTCGACCGTCTTTCCACCGAGGGTGCAGCCGAGCGGAACAAATCGATCGCGCCCGATATCGCCGCTCCGCTAATTGCGGCGGTAGTGAAGACTACAGGCATCGTCAAGATGAAAACGATTGAGCCCATGATTGCGAATAAGCATGCATTCCAGGTAGCGCTCAACGAGCTGCATATTATGCCGCTGAATCCAGTGGCCGTGTAAGAGAGGACTCATGTCAACCAAGAACACCCATATTCCCGACTGGCTTACCGTGCCGTTCGCCGGCATCACGCCCGCGCCCTCGCAGGAAAAAGGGCAAGACCTGTTTCCCACCGGCAACTGGCGTTCGATTCGCCCGGTCTATCGCGACAAATTGCCCCCCTGCAACAACGCTTGCGGCACCAACGAAAAGATTCAGGGCTATCTCGACTTGGTGAAGCGCGGCAAGTATCTCGATGCCTACGCGCTCATCAAGGAAGACATGCCGTTTCCGTCGGTCACGGGCCGGGTGTGCTACCACCCGTGCGAGCAGGCCTGCAATCGCGGAAAATACGACGAGGCCATCTCGATCCGCGCGGTCGAACGCTTTCTTGGCGATCTCGGCCAAGCGCTGACGAACGACGTAGTTAAGCCGGGGAAGCCCAACGGCAAGAAGGTCGCCGTTGTCGGATCGGGTCCCGCTGGGCACAGCGCCGCCTACCAACTGGCGCGGCTCGGCTACCAGGTAACGATCCTCGAGAAATCGCCGAAAGCCGGCGGACTCAATCGCGGCGGTATACCCGACTGGGTTCTGCCTCAGAACGTGCTGGATCGCGAGATTGAACGCCTCGAACAACTCGGCGTGACGATCAAGACCAACGTCGAAGTCGGGAAGGACGTCACTTGGGACGACCTGAAAAAGAATTACGACGCCTGCGTGCTGGCCGTAGGCCTCACCGAGCCCAATAGCGTTCGAGCCGAAGGTGAGAACAAGGCTGGCGTGCTTTACGGACTTCCCTTTCTGCGCGACATCGGCATGGGAACGTCGAAAGTGAAGTTAGGCGCACGCGTCGCCGTCATCGGCGGCGGAAATACCGCGATCGACTGCGCTCGCGAAGCCTTGCGGCAAGGCGCCGTGGAAGTGACCATGATCACGGTGGAGGCCAATCCCCAAGAGATGCCGGCCGTGCCGGAAGATCTGCACGATATGCGCGAAGAAGGCGTGGAACTTTTGCACGGGCGCGCGGTGACTGCGGTGCTCGGCAGCGGCAAGGTCGAGGCGCTACAACTGCACCCGGCGCGCTTTTCCGGAGCGATCAACGCCTCGCCCATCACCGTGGATCGAAGCGCTCCGGCCGAGCGCTTCGCCGTTGAACAATGTCATCATCGCCGTGGGCCAGCACTCCTCGATCAATTGGTTGCCGGAAGAGTTCAAGACCGAGCGCGGCACCATCAAGATCGACAAGTTCGGGCGCCTCGGCGACACCAACATTTTTGCCGCAGGCGACATCGTGCAACTGGGCTCGGGCCAGCCCCTGATGGTGGTCAACGCCGTGGGCGATGGCAAGCGCGTAGCATTCAATCTGGACAAGGTCATGCGCGGCGAGAAGTTGCAGCCGCGGACCATTGCCGTCAACGTCATCTTCGATTTGAATCGCATGAATATGACGTACTTCCCGCACTTCCCGCGTGTCCAGCAGGAATTGCTGAAGCCCGCAAGCCGGAAAAAGACGCAGGACGAAGTGATCCAAGCATTCTCGGAAGAACAGGCGGTCGAAGAGGCAAATCGCTGTTTCAGTTGCGGCACCTGCAACGCCTGCGACAACTGTTACCTGGTCTGTCCCGAGCCGTGCATCGCGCGCCCGGAGCGTTCGAACGGCATGTACAAGATCTTGGTCGACTACTGCAAAGGCTGCCGCGTGTGCATTGAGGAATGCCCAACGGGATGCCTCGAGGGCGTTCCCGAGCTCGACTTCGATACGGGCGTCGTGCGCATGGATACTGCGTTCGCCATCTCGCCGGGGCTGCACGGACGGCAAGCGGAAGAGCTGCGAAACCTGGGCGACCGGGCGGCGAAGAATATTTAGAATTGGAGTTCGATCAATTTAAGCGTTCGCCGTCAGGCGGAATGTGCGGAGTGAATTATGGCAATGCTTGCGGAGCAGAAGAAGAGAACGGTCCGAATCAATGGCTGCGTCGCCTCGGCGCAGGCCGCTAAGTACGCGGATGTCGATGTAATTGCGGCTTACCCGATTCGTCCTTACACCGCGACGATGATGGCGCTCGCGCAAATGGTGGCCAATGGAGAACTCGACGCCGAGTACATTGTGGCCGACAGCGAGCACTCGCAATTGAGCATTGCGCACGGCGCGGCCTCGGCTGGCGCGCGCGTATTCACCGGCAGCTCGGGCGTGGGCGTGCAGTTCGCCTATGAGCTGTATTCGCCAATCTCGGGCAGCCGCATGCCGGTGCAGATGATGATTGCCGACCGCACGCTCGATCCGCCCGGAGATTTCGGCTCCGAACATACCGACGCGCTCTCGACGCGCGATATGGGCTGGCTCATGGGCTGGTCTTGCGATGCCCAGGAGGCGTTCGACAATCACCTGATCGCCTATCGAATCGGCGAGGACCGGCGCGTCCTTCTGCCGCAGATGGTCTGCCAGGACGGTTTCTTCGTCTCGCATATCACGGGCGACGTCGAACTGCCCGACACTGGGCAGGTGAAGGAATTTCTGCCGCCGTACAAGCATCCTTATCCGCTCGACCCACGGCATCCGGTATCGCACGGGCCGCAGATTATGCCGGAGCAAGGTCCGCCGCTGCAGTTGGAGCGGGCCCGCGCCATGGAAGAGTCAATGGCCGTCATCGAGGAGGTGCACGAGGAGTTCGCAAAAATCTTCGGGCGCCGATACGACCCCTGGGTCGAAGAATTCATGACCGATGACGCCGAGGTTGTCTTTTTCCTGCAGGGGGCGCACGCGGTGACGGCGCGTTTCGCGATTCAGCACATGCGCGAGCGCGGCTTGAAAGTCGGGATGGTGCGGCTGCGAACGATCCGGCCCTATCCCACCGATCGCGTGAAGGAAGTCCTCAGCAAGTTTAAAGTCGTCGGTGTAATCGAGACCAACATGGGCCTCGGCAGCGTAAGCAGCGGTGGTTCGCTCTACGCCGAAGCCTGCGCGGCTCTCTACGAAAGCCAAAAGCGTCCGCTGGTTCACTCGTTCATGGCGGGCATGGGTGGTGAGGCGATCGTGCTGAAGGAGTTTTACTGGATGACGGAGAAAATGCTGGAAGCGCAGCGGTGTGGCAAAATTGAAAAGCGCACGCATTGGGTTGGATTCGAAGAGTAAGCATCGTTGTAGCTAGAGATTGCCGCAGGGCCTCCTTCCCTGCGATTGGAGAATTGATATGGCAACCATAGAAGTTCAGCGGCAGCTGCTGCCGATTCTCGACAGCCCGAATCAGGGTGCGCGTTTTTATAACCCCGAGTTACCGTCATCCGAGCCGTTTGTCCCCGGCCATCGCACCTGTGCCGGCTGCGGGCCCTCCATTCAATATCGAATGACGAGCAAGGCCGCGGGCGACAACACCATCCTGGTCGGGCCGACCGGCTGCATGTATGTCGCGAACAGTTCCTACTTGTGCACGCCTTACAACGTGCCGTGGGCGCATACGCAGATTGGCAGCGCGGGCAGCTTCACCGCCGGCGTCGCGGCCGCCTATGAAGCGATGATCCGCAAAGGCAAGTGGAAAGGCAAGTTCCCGAATATCATTTGCGAAGCGGGCGACGGCAGCGCGTCCGATATCGGCCTCGCCTCGATTTCCGGCGCGCTCTATCGCAATCACGATTGCCTGATTATCTGCTACGACAACGAGCAGTACGCCAACACCGGCATTCAGGCTTCATCGCGCACGCCCTACGGAGGAATGACAACATTCTCGCCTCCCGGCCCGGAAGTTCCGGAAGGCAAAAAATTGTTTCCCAAGGACCTTGCACGCATGATGGCCGCTGGCCATCCCCACTGCTATGTGGCGACCGCGAGCGTTGGCTATCCCATCGACTTGATGAACAAAGTGCGAAAGGGACTCAACCACAAGGGCGCCGCGTATTTGATGGTCTACACCCCTTGCCAGAAGGGCTTCGTGTATGAGACCCCGCGCTCGATCGATCTTGGCCGGCTCGTTGTCGAATGCGGGCTTTATCCCATGTGGGAGTGGAATCCCGAGAAGCGAGCCTTCGATTACAGCTTCCGTCCGGCGAGCATGCGGCCGGTATCGGAGTACCTGAAATTGCAGGGACGCTTTGGCCATCTCCATGCCGAGCACATTGCGAGTTTGCAGAAGTTTGCCAACGAGCAATGGCGAATGATGAACGTCGAGTTGCCCGAAGCCTTGATTCAAGCGGCGGATGCGAAAAACCTGACCAACATGGCGGCTGCAGCCGAAGCCGAAGCGGTGGCGCAAACTCTATGAGCACTAAAGCTAATACTCCCACTCCCGAAGTCGAGCCCGAAGGCCAGGAAAGCTATATCGTCACCGAAGGCAAGAAACGCGGCTCCACCCGCGACGTGCGGCCGGAGGCGGCGTTCGACCGCTACTACACCGTTCTGCGCGTGCACGCGGGCGATGCCATCCTCACCGACAACTGGCACACGAATCAGGTGCTGGATCACACCCGCAACAACTTCGAGGGATACACATTCGCCATGCGCACGCTGGAGGCGTGGGGCGCCATGATTGAGAACGACCGTCGTGCCTACTACACCGCCGGCGGGCGAATTTGGGTGATGGATCTGGAGCCCTCAGAAGGCAAAAAGAAACGGCTGCCTGGAACCGGTCCCGGCAAGAAGTAGAGCACGCTTGCGCCGCATCCTGCTCATTGACGACACGCCGGAGATTGCCGAGCTGCTGACGTTCTCGCTGCGCGACCTTGGGTACGAGGTCTTCCCCGAAGGGTTTACCAACGCCGTGAACGATCTGGTTATCGAGCACCGCGCCGATGCGCTGGTGCTCGATTGCTCCTCGTTCGACATGAGTGAGTCGCTCTTCGACTCCGTGCGTCACCACCCGGATCACGCGGATCTGCCCGTGGTCATCATCAGCGACACGCCGGAACTGGCAGACGCAAGCCTCGGTTCCCGCAAGGCGCGGAAAGTCTTGCTGGTCCCGAAGCCGTTTACCGGATCGCAGGTCGCAAGGGCGCTCGCTAATCTTCTGGAATCTGATCTGCCGGAATCTGATCTGCCGGAATCTGATCTGCCGGAATCTGATCTGCCGGAATCTGATCTGCCGGAATCTGATCTGCCGGAATAAAGACCTGCTTGAATAAATATGCCCCCGTGGAGCATGGACGAATGGCAATACCTCGAGCGCGAGGTCGTTACTGACCCGAAGGGCAGGCAGTGGACTATCGCGCTGATGGATGTGCTGGGTCAGGAGGGAGATCCCGACATGCCGAACAAGTTGCTCGAGCTGCAATATTCCTCAGGCCGCTATTTCACGTTGATCTACGCGGACGGTGGAGCGCTCCAGCGTGAGCGTGGCTACGCCTCGCTGCCAGAGGCAACGAACGCCTACGGAAACCTGCTGGTGGGCGTCATCGATGGCAGCCTCGATCCATCGCAACCGGTGTTTCGGCAGGATCTGGAAGATTGACGGATCGAAAATTGACGGCTTGATGAGCGTCAGGAATTTTGGATTCCACCGGGGCTGGCTGGCGCTCCCTTACCGCCCCGGATCCAGATCTCTCATCACGACATGAAGTACCTGTCCGGCCAGCCGCGCGTCGCGCTCGGAAACTTTTGACTTCATGCCGTCCTCGGCGTGATCCCGATAAGCCCAAGCCACGGCTGGCAGCCGGGCGCACCCGCCGCGGATTAGTCCCGCTCTCTCGGCTACGGTAAGCCGTGTCTCGAACGGCCAATCGGCAATCTTTTCTGCCGGCGCACCCGAGGCAATCAGCGCAGTCAGCCCCTTGTGTTCCAGCGCATCGGTCACGATGGCCTCGAGAATTCCGCAGGAAGTGAGCAGTGCCAGGACGTAGTCCTGTTGCTCAAGGGCGCACCGGCTGTCGATGTAGGCCTGCTCCACAACCGGGCGGATCTGTGCGTTGTGAACGAACTCGAACCGGTGAGGAGGCGGCGGCTGCGACGATGCGGCACTCACCGGGCCATCGTCCATTCCGGAAAGTGTGGCGACGGCTTGCTCGAGAACGCCGAGCAGCCGCTTGACGATCTCGGCCGGCGCCGCGCCTTCGACGGCATGGCCGTCCGCCGAGCGCATCAGGAAGGCCCCGCTAAACGACCGGGCAAGCCAGTGGGCCTTGCTGCCTCCGGACAATTGATTGATCGTTACCCCGCAGTCTTCCTGCCAGCGGCGTGTTGCCCCGATCGCCGCCCCGTTCGAGGGATCAGCCACCAATTCGTCGCGGAGTTCGTGCCCGCGGCGGATTAAGCCCTTGAGGTGGGTCAGGTAAGTCTCAATCTGGGCTCGCAGGCTCTCATCGATCGGCATCGGTCGCGTCTCGCATTCCTCCCAAGGCAAGCTCACGGGAATGACAACCCCCGCCACGAAGCCCTTGACGGCTCATAGTCGGCGTGGTACATTCCGTGCCAACAAGTGGTTCGATAACTGGACCAGTATATATTACGGTTCGCCTATACATTACGGTTCGCTGTGACCCAAAACGCATTCCGGGTTCAAGGGTCGAACTAGGTGAGCTGAGACAATTCTGCCGAACAGAGTGGTTCTGGCAGCGCGCTGTTCACGTCTGACGGTTGTCATGGAGATATACCTATGGCTGTGGCTCCGGCTTCGCTGATTCACCCCTCGCGCATTCCCAACCGTTGGGTCCAGTTAATGGCTGGCATCGTCGCTATGATGGCGATCGCGAACCTGCAGTACGCCTGGACTCTCTTCACCAAACCCATACAAGCCCATCTGCATGTCTCGCTGGTGGCTGTGCAGTGGACCTTCACTTTATTCGTCTTGCTTGAAACCTGGCTCGTACCCTTTGAAGGATACTTGGTCGATGTGATCGGCCCCCGATTGATGCTGGGCATGGGCTCCATCCTGGTGGGATTGGGCTGGGTTGGATCCGGCTATGCGGAGACGATCAACACTCTGTACTTTTGGTACGGAGTCGGTGGCGTCGGCGCTGGCGTGGTGTATGGCGGCGCCATTGGGAACGCGCTGAAATGGTTCCCGGACCGTCGCGGCCTATGCGTTGGCCTGACTGCCGCGGCTTTCGGCATCGGCACCGCGACCACGATCGCTCCCGTTGCCGCCATGCTGAAAGCCTCAGGCTACCAGCACACGTTCATCGTATGGGGCATGATCCAGGGAGTGGTTGTGCTGGCTTCCGCCCTATTTATGGCCAGGCCACCGGTGGGATGGACGCCACCAGATTGGAAAGAGAAAGAAGCGAAGATTAAAGCCAAGATCAATACCTCGTCGATCAGCATGACGCCGTTGCAGATGCTGCGCCAGCCGTCTTTCTATGTCATCTATGTGATGATGACGATGTTAGCCTTCGGTGGTTTGGTGGTTACCGCACAACTGAACCCCATGGCTTCCTCGTATCACGTGGATAAAGTCGTGGTGCTCTGGGGCATGACCGCATTGGTGCTGGCCATCACTGTGGACCGGATCCTGAACGGTTTGACGCGCCCCTTCTGGGGATGGGTTTCGGACCATATCGGCCGGGAGAACGCCATCTTCATCGCCTTCATCCTGGAAGCGATCGCGGTGTATGCTCTGCTGCAACTAATCAGTCATCCTGTCTGGTTCGTTGCGTTGTCGGGCCTGTGTTTCTTCGCGTGGGGCAATATTTTCTCGCTGTTCCCCGCGATCACCGGCGATTTGTACGGAAACAAATGGGCTACCACTAACTATGGGATCGTGTACACCGCCAAGGGAGTGGCGGCCGCCTTTGCCGGGCCCGGCGCTGCCTGGCTGTTTGCCAAGACCGGCTCCTGGTCGAAGGTTTTCTGGGCGATGATTGTGTGCGATGTGGTTGCCGCGTTTATGGCATTGCTGTGGCTAAAGCCCATGGCAGCCCGCGCCGTCAGAGAATCGGAGCGCACAACCTCGATGGCCAATGCGGCGACGCCCATCAAGGCACAAGGCGTAGCGTAGCGGAGTTGAGGAGTGACGAAGGGGAAGGCTTTCTTCTTGGAAGAGAGCCTTCCAGTGCCTAAGTTGACGCCTTCTCAACGCGCAACCGCCGCGAATGCATTTTTGTCCCCGAGGTTTGTGGAAACGGGGATCCTCGAGGTCCCCGCGATCGGCGGGAAGATTATTTTCATGCGCCGCGCCCAATTTGAAGCTGCCCACCATGTTCTGCAAGGCCATGGCCAGCTCCGATAAGTCCTGGCAAGCTTTAGCGGAGCTCGTGCGGGAGAACAAGGCCGTGGCTTCGCCGTGGTGGCCGACGAGGTTAGCAAGCTGGCCGAGCGAACTACCACCGCAACCAACGGCGGCGGCAACGCTCTGGGCCTAACCCAATCATGGCGACGCGTGCGCTGCCATACTCTATACTCTTCACCGCAACCTGCGCTCCCACCACGGCTTCTGGTTCGGGCCCGGCAGCTTCGATCTTGAAATGGGCCACCAGGCCACGGAGGTGTGTGGACATCTCCACCAGTTGCTGGACTGCCTTCTGCGTATCGATGGCTCCGCGCGTCGTACCCTGCGCTGCATGCGCCACGCCAGCGACATTGTTGGTGATCTCGCCGCTGCCGTGCGCTGCCTCGCTCACATTGCGCGCCATCTCGTTGGTCGTGGCGTTCTGCTCTTCCACCGCGGTGGCGATAGTGTTGGAAATTCCGTTGACCTGGTTGATGACTTCGCTGATCGACGCGATTGCGTCCACCGCCGCTTTGGTGTCGGTCTGAATGGCTTCGATCTTCCGGCTGATGTCTTCGGTAGCCTTGGCGGTCTCCTTCGCCAGCTCTTTCACTTCGTTGGCCACCACGGCGAAGCCTTTGCCGGCCTCTCCGGCGCGGGCGGCTTCAATGGTCGCGTTCAAGGCGAGCAGGTTGGTTTGCTGCGCGATCGAAGTAATGACCTTGATGACTTGGCCAATTTCGTTCGAGGAATCACCCAGCTTGGACACGGTCGCGGTGGCAGTCTCAGCGACTCTCACGGCGGAGGTTGCGATTTTAGCGGCTTCGCTGGCGTTCTTGGCAATTTCTTTAATACTGGCGCCCATCTCTTCGGCGCCCGTGGCGACGGTCTGAAGATTCTGGCTTACCTGCTTCGCCGCCTGGGAAACCACCTCGGCTTGGGCAGAAGTGTCCTCTGAGTTGGCGGTGATTTCCTCGCCGGCGGTATTCAGTTTATCGCTCGCGCTGGCTACTTCGTTGGCCGTTCCAGCCACTTGGGAAACAATCTTGTGGATCTTGTCCAGGAATGCGTTAAACCACTGGGCTAATTCGCCCAGTTCATCGTGGGTCACAATCTCCAGCCGCTTGGTCAAGTCCCCCTCCCCCTCCGCCACGTCCTTGACCATTGTGATCATGCTGTGGAGGGCCTTGGAAACGCTCCGTACCAAGGCCAGGCCCCAGACAATCAGCACCAAAATGCCGGCCACCACCAAGGCAAAGATGGTGGACTCCAGCCGCGCGGTGCGCACTCTTACCGCCGCAGCCTCATCCCCCAGTTTCTTAGCCACCTGGTTCTGATATTGATTGATGGCCCCCAGCAGCGCCTCAAACGCGGGGTTCGATTTTTCGATGATGGCCTGGTGGGACTCGGCGTTGCGAGCCTGCAACACCAGATTGGTGACCTGCTCGTTGGCCTTCACCAGGGCAACAAATGCGGCCTTCACGCCGCTGTCGCCCGCGGCAACCTGCTCAACTTTGGCCTGCGCTTCCTTCACCAGCGACTTGTTTTGTTGGATCAGCGACTCCATCACATCGGGATCGGTCTCCTGCACCAGCTTCTGCGTGGTCCCCTGGACTTTCACTACCAAGTCCAACAGTTCGAAGGAACGTTGCGTCTGTTCGCGGGCGGCGTCGGCCACGCTTTGGGCCGAAGTGCCAGAGACTTGGAGGAGATACGATAATCCTAGAACGGCGGCCACGGTGATGGCCACCGATGCCGCCACCACCAAGGCTATGCGGCGCGCTATACCTTGATTTCTCATGCTTATGAACGCTCCGGGAGTCCACCCCTAGCGCAGCTTGTCCATCCGCAAACCAAACACGATCGATCCGATGGGCTTGCCACCATCGAGCACCGGCAGCCCAACCTGGATCAGCTGCTGGCCCGTGGAATCATCCACCTTGACCGCACCAATCCAGGTTTCTCCGGTCATCGGCACTTCGTGTTTGGGCATGCCCTTATGGGTCCAGTGTTCGGTCTTGGCGTCGAATCCAACTTTGAAACCATCGGCGCCTGAAACAAAGACTTTGGCGATTGCCTCGTCACTCTTCTTCTTATTTTTCAAGTACTCGGACAACGGCGCCTTTGCCGCCGCGCGGACGAAAGGATCCAGCACCGAGAGGGTATGCCACTTATCATTGGTCATGGCCATGGCTTCGGCGCTGGCGGGGGTAGCGTTGTGAGCCTTTACCGCCTTCACCACCTCAGGATCCGTGCTGAACGACGCCAGGTGCTTGATTTCGGCGTCCAGCTTGGCTTTGATCTCTGGCGGAGCTTGTCCAAAGCCTGAGACCGCGCAGATGAGGAAAATCAGCGCGCCCAGCGCGTTCTTATACCTGTTAATCATCGACCCCTCCTTGATCCAGCTTCGGCCTTGCCGGCCATGAGCGCCCAGCGCTTGCCAGCCTCTCCATCCGTTTCGTTGCGGGAAGGATGCTGAATTTGCTTGACGGGGTATTTATCGGCAGGATTGCATTTAAACATTAAAGGCGGGTGAACGAGTGGCAGGCGTGGCCGATGGCGCACACGAAAGACCTGTCAAGCGAAACCGGCATGTGCTCGCCGCGGGTTTTCGCGCCCAATGGAAGAAACCCTGCGAGACCGAAGATGATCCCGCGACGGAGTTGCGATTGATCCGAAAACGCCGAAGCCGATTCCAGACTCGTTCGCCGAAAGACCGGGCGTTTTGCGGGCCAACCCCCAGGTGACTATTGCATTGCCGCCTGAAGACGCTCTTCGAGGGCTTTCAACTCTAAATTCAATCCCTCCGGAAGATGGTTGCCGAAGTGGGCGAAGTGCTGCTTGATCAAGGGCACCTCAGCCAGCCAGCGCTCAAGATCGACGCTGAGTAACTCCGCCACGCGAGTGGCGGACATCTCTAACCCGCTGGTGTCAAGATCGGCGACCTCGGGAATTCGTCCGATCGGTGTGTCCTTCGCATGCACCTTGCCGTCGCAGCGCTCGAAGATCCACTTCAACACCCGGCTGTTCTCACCATAACCCGGCCACAGGAACTTTCCGGCTTGGTCTTGGCGAAACCAGTTGACGTGGAAAATCTTCGGCAGCTTCGACCCGCTGGAGTGCGCTCCAATCTTGAGCCAGTGCGCAAAATAGTCGCCCATGTGATAGCCGCAAAACGGAAGCATGGCCATGGGATCGCGGCGTAACTGTCCCACCTTTCCCGTGATCGCGGCGGTCGTCTCGCTGCTGACGGTTGCGCCCAGGAAAGTTCCATGCTGCCAATTGAAGGCCTCGGTAACGAGGGGGACGATTCCCGCTCGCCTCCCGCCGAACAGGATCGCATCGATCGGCACGCCCTTCGGATCCTCCCATTCGGGCGCGATCACCGGGCACTGCGCCGCGGGAGCCGTAAACCGCGCATTTGGGTGCGCCGCATTCCGTCCTGAGTCCGGGGTCCAGGGCCGGCGCAGCCAGTCCACCAACTGGGCGGGCTTCTCCTCGGTCATTCCCTCCCACCACACGTCGCCGTCGAGCGTCATCGCGCAATTGGTGAAGATGGAGTTCCTGGTCACGCTGAGCATGGCGTTGGCGTTCGACTTCATGCTCGTACCCGGAGCTACGCCGAAGAAGCCGCACTCCGGATTGATGGCGTAAAGCCGGCCATCCACTCCGAATTTCATCCATGCGATGTCATCGCCGATGGCATCCACCTTCCAACCTGGAATCGTCGGGATCATCATCGACAAGTTCGTCTTGCCGCATGCCGAAGGAAATGCGCCGGTCATGTATTTCACCCGGCCCGACGGGCTGGTCAGCTTTAGAATTAACATGTGCTCCGCCATCCAGCCCTCGTCGCGCGCCTGCACGGAGGCAATCCGCAACGCGTGGCACTTTTTCGCCAGCAGAGCGTTGCCGCCGTAGCCCGAACCATACGACCAAATCTCGCGGGTTTCCGGAAAATGGCAGATGTACTTATGCTCCTTGTTGCACCGCCAGGTCGCATCTGGCTGATGGGGGCCTAGCGGCATACCGACCGAGTGCAGTCCGCGCACAAACTCGCCAGCTTGGCCGAGAACCTCAAGCACTCGGCTTCCCACGCGCGACATGATGTGCATGCTGACTACGACGTATGCCGAGTCGGTGATTTCCACCCCGATCTTGGCAATTGGCGAGCCAATCGGACCCAGGCTGTAAGGAACCACGAACATGGTGCGGCCGGCCATCGATCCCGCAAACAATCCCGCCAGCTTCTGTTTCATCTTCGCCGGATCTTCCCAGTTGTTGGTGGGGCCGGCCTCTTCCTCAGTTCGGGAGCAGATAAAAGTCCGATCCTCAACCCGGGCCACATCGGCTGGGTCTGAGCGGACCAGGAAACTGTTTGGCCGCTTCGCCGCATCCAGCGGGATAGCGGTCCCGGTAAGCACCAGCAGCCGCAGCATCGCCTGGTATTCCTCCGGCGAACCATCGCACCAGTGCACGCGATCGGGTTTACACATCTGGGATACTTCTTCGACCCAGCGCTCCAACCTGGGATGCCGCTGGTGATTCGATGCTGCTTCAACTTCTATAGGCGTAGTGGCCATAATAAGCACTTTCCGTAGAACGAACGGCGGACTCCATCACATGTTGTTGAAGATGGGTGCCGACGGTATCGCCTGCGATGGAACGCGAGAATTGACAGGCGTCGCACAGACCTCGGACTTCCGCAATAATCTCAACTCCCGGGGTGCCCTTACCAGCCGGGAACTCTGAGATGCCTGGCGAACAGTTTTGTCTCCGCCAGAGACAGAGTTAATATTGTCTCGCACTTATGGGGATTATTCCAAGCGAATGATTGGGGCGAGCCGGCGTCACGGTCTGCACCGGTTTACCATTTACGCATCAAAGTCGCGCCGGACCGCCTTGCATCTAATGTGTAGCAGCGGGCCTCCTTATGGCTGATCTTGCAATTCACTATCTCGACGAAGCGCGCCGTCAAATGCGCGGTCAAAAGCGCCTGGCTGAGAGCGCCATCGCCCAGCTCAAGGATGAGGAGCTATTTGTGACACTCGACCCGGAATCGAATTCCATCGCCATCCTTGTGAAACACCTGGCGGGCAACATGCGCTCGCGTTTTACCGATTTCCTCACCGCCGATGGCGAGAAGCCCGGCCGTTTTCGCGACCAGGAATTCGAATTGAATTCCGCCACCACCCGGGCCGATGTGATGCGCTGGTGGGAAGAGGGCTGGGCGCAAGTGTTCAACACCCTCGATACTCTCAAGCCCGAAGACGTGATGCGCACCGTGACCATCCGCGGCGAACCGCACACCGTGCTGCAGGCCATCAACCGCCAGATCGCGCACTACAGCGGCCACATCGGGCAGATCATATTTCTGGCCAAGCATCTGCACTCAACCGCATGGAAGACCCTGAGCATTCCCCGAGGCAGGTCGGAAGAGTTTAAGACGGCTCCGCCTAAGTCCGATCGAGGATTGCCGCGAGGACGGTAATTTAGCTGTCCCGAAAACCCTGGCGCACGCGCACCAAATTTCCCACGGTGCTAGAATCATACGTTTTGTGTCTGAGTCCGAATTCATAAGGTTGCCTTTATGCCATCCACGATGCTGGCGGTCGTCAAACCGGAGGCCGCGCCCGGCGCGGAAATTCGCGAGGTAAATGTCCCCGCCTTTGGGCGGACCGACGTGCTGGTCAAGGTGAAGATGGCCTCCATCTGCGGCACTGACCTGCATATCTATAACTGGGATCGCTGGGCGCAGAACCGCATTCATCCTCCGCTGATTCCAGGCCACGAGTTCTGCGGCGAGGTGGCCGGGTTCGGCGACGAAGTGACCAGCGTGAAGGAAGGCGATTTCGTTTCCGCCGAGATGCACGTGGCGTGCGGCAAGTGCCTGCAGTGCCGCACCGGCGAAGCGCACATCTGCCAAAACGTAAAGATCATCGGCGTCGATGCCAATGGCGCCTTCGCCGAGTATGTGGTCATTCCGGAATCCAATATCTGGAAGCTTGACCCAGCCATTCCGCAGGAGTATGCGTCGATTCTCGATCCGCTGGGCAACGCGGTTCATACCGTGCTGGCGGGCGAGATCGCCGCAAAAACCGTGGCCATCACGGGATGCGGTCCCATCGGACTTTTTGCCATCGCCGTGGCGCGGGCCGTGGGCGCGGCCAGCGTGTTTGCCATCGAAGTGAACGAGCACCGGCGCAAGATCGCGCGCGCCATGAAGGCCGACTACGTGCTCGATCCATCGAGAGAAAATGTCCGCGCGATTGTCATGGAGAAGACCGGCGGGCTGGGCGTCGATGTGGTGCTCGAAATGGCGGGCCATCCCAATTCGATTCGAACCGCCTTCGATATCGTCCGCCGCGGCGGTAGAATTTCCCTCCTCGGCCTGACCTCAAAGCCCATCTCGCTGAATTTTTCCGAAGATATCATTTTCAAAGGCATCACCGTGCAGGGCATCAACGGACGCCGCATGTACCAAACCTGGTACCAGATGACCGCGCTGCTCAAGGCCGGCAAACTTGATCTGCATCCCGTGATCACCGACCGCATTCCGATGAAGGATTTCTCGAAAGCCATGGAGCGGCTGAAGACCGGCGAGGCCAGCAAGATCCTGGTATATCCAAACGGCGTGCGCTGATTGTGTGGCGCGGGCGCCCTCGCCCGCGAACGTCTCCGCCGAGACGTACTGAGCGGGCAATTTGGAGTCGGAGGTAAATCGATGAGCCTTGATGGATTCGTGCGCTGTACTTGCATTCGCGACGGCAAGGCTAAACCTCACCCATTCCCTGACCGTCTTACTTTCGATGAATCCGGCGAGCCTATGTTGTCGGGCGATCCTTCCGACGAGGAATGGGAGGCTCACGACGAGTGGCTGAGCGATTCTTGTGAGCACCAGGGATATCTTCTGTCGTTGTTCCTGGGCAACATCACCCGGGTGGGCAATCTGCGCAGTTTTCTGCGCCACCTGCAGGGCAATCCTGGGCCAAAGTTTCCGATTCTGCTGGAGAAGGTCTTATATGATGGTACGCACACCGGCGACTGGATCCCCCGCGACAAGTCTGAGAAACTGCTGAAGGAGGTGGAGACCGTGCTTCATTCCAGAGACATTCTCGCCGAATCGGAAAAGGAATTCTTCGAGAACATGAAGCTTCTGTGCGAGGCCAGCATCGCAACCGGGAACCCGATCATGTTCTGAATATACGGGCTGATCTTGCCTCTGACTCCTTTACGTTCCCTTCTCCCCTTCCCGGTATTACACTGACTTGTCTTGCAATCCGTGTTGATCCGCGTGAATCCGTGGCAAAGAAGTTTCGAGGCACGACATGACCACCTCAACCCGCACCAACCCGCTCTCCTATCTCACCGGCCAACTCAACGAACTCAAGGCTAAAGGCACACACTTCAAGCTGCGCGTGCTGGAGGACGAGCAGGCCCCGGTCTGCACTTTCGACGGCAAGAAGGTCATCAACCTCGCGTCGAACAATTACCTGGGGCTGACCACGCATCCCAAGCTGCGGGAGGCGGCGCTCGAAGCCACGCGCAAATATGGCGTGGGATCGGGCGCGGTACGCACCATTGCCGGAACCATGAAGATCCACATGGAGCTGGAAGAAAAGATCGCGCGCTTCAAGAACGTGGAAGCGTGCGTGGTTTTTCAGTCAGGCTTCGCGGCCAATGCTGGCACGGTGTCAGCGGTGCTGGGCAAGGACGATTTCATCGTCTCCGATGCGCTGAATCACGCCTCGATCATCGACGGCGCGCGCCTCTCGAAAGCGCAGATTCTGGTTTTCCGCCACAAAGACGTCTCCCACGCGGAAGAACAACTAGCCAGCGTGAAGAACGAGCCGGGGAAAAAGCTGCTGATCACCGACGGCGTCTTCTCGATGGATGGCGACATCGGCCCGCTGCCCGGCCTGTGCGACACCGCGGAAAAATACGGCGCCATCATGATGGTCGACGATGCGCATGCTTCCGGCGTGCTCGGCCGCAACGGCCGTGGCACCGTCGATCACTTCAATGTGCACGGGCGAGTCGACATCCAGGTTGGAACGCTGTCGAAGGCCATCGGTGCGCTCGGCGGATACGTCTGCGGCTCGCGCGACCTCATCGATTTTCTCTATCACCGGGCGCGGCCGTTCTTGTTTTCCACGTCGCATCCGCCGTCGGTGGCGGCAACCTGCATCGCCGCGTTCGATGTTCTGGAAAACGAACCCGAGCGCATGGAAAAACTCTGGGAGAACACGCGCTTCTGGAAAAAAGAACTTGGGGCTCTCGGTTTCGACATCGGCGGCCGCGCCACTCCCGCCAGCGAAACTCCCATCACGCCCATCATCATCGGCGACGGCAAGCTCACCATGGACTTCTCCCGCGAACTGTTCAAAGAAGGCGTGCTCGGCACCGGCATCGCCTTCCCCACCGTCCCCGAAGGCAAAGCCCGCATCCGCACCATCATGACCGCAACGCACACGAAGGAAGAGCTGCAGCAGGCGCTGGAGGTGCTGGGAAGAGTAGGGAAGAAGATGGGGATTGTAATGTAATTCCCCTTTTGAATTGCAATTTGTCGAGAGTCCCCAAGAGTGTAAATCTCTGTGGAAAAATAGTGATAAAATAGGCGAAAAGAAAGCGTATTATAAATCCTCCTCGAGGGAGGGTGAACACGACATGGCTGACCGTCAACAATTTCTTCGCACCATACAACCCGACCCGGAACTGGCAAAGATCCTGGCCGAATCTAAGGCAACCCCAGTTACGGAAGAGGAATTGCGGGCACAACGAATTAGCTTTGCATTCGGCAATGCTCCCCGCGGTTCCGAAAATCGCATAACTAAGGATAGCGTTAAGGCAGCCTCAGAACACATCAAATTGCTGCCTTAAGGCAGCAGTACCCTAGTTTGATGTCAGTCAGAGAAAAAGACGATCCCGATCTTTACACGAAAATTCAGGAGCAGAACCTTCTCCGACAGTATGACCTGCTGTCGAACTGCATTGAAATTGGGTTAAAGAAGGGTATCGAGGCATTCGACAAGTACACGCTATGGGCCCTCAACTATGCAGCAGTTTCCAACATCTGCCAGTTGGGAGGACGATTTAGGGAAGGGCCAATAAGAGTTGGCAGCCACGTACCTCCTCATTTCCATGACGTACCGCGTCTCATGGATGCATTCTTCTCGCTCATTCACGAGAATTGGACCATCTTGGATCATCCAACTGCTCTAGCCGCATTTGCACTTTGGAACCTGAATTGGATACATCCGTTCATAGAGGGCAACGGCAGAACCGCCAGAGCCGCTTGCTACTACTTGATCTGCATGAAGCAGGGAAGGATTCTTGGCGGCAAGAAAACAGTTCCAGAGCGTATCCGCGAGAACAGGGCCCCTTATATTGCCGGGTTGCAGGCGGCTGATCGTGCATATGAGAAGGGACAATACGACATCACTGAACTGGCGAAGTATCTGGAGGAGTTGTTGAAGGGGCAACTATCAGAAGGCTGAGAGTTCGAAAAAATTCTCCACAAATTCAATTCGCCCGGTACACAATCTTCCCGCCCACGATCGTCGCCACGACTTTCCCCGTGAGTTGCCAACCGTCAAACGGCGTGTTGTGCGACAAAGACCGCGACTTCGCGGCTTCGAACATCCAGCGCTTCTTGGGGTCGAAGATAGTTACGTCGCCAAAGCAGCCGCGGGCCAGCGATCCCCGTCCGCGAAGGTCGAAGACGCGCGCGGGGCCGGCGGTGAAAAGCTCGACGATGCGCGTCAGCGGGATTTTATGCTCGCGGTGAAGCTTCGTAATCGCCAGCGCCAACGCGGTTTCGAGTCCAGTGATACCGAAAGCAGCGCGCTCGAACTCGACCTCTTTTTCGTGCGTGGCGTGCGGGGCGTGATCGGTGGCGATGGCGTCCACGGTGCCGTCGGCCAGCGCGACCAGAATGGCTTCGCGGTCGGAAGCCGAGCGCAGCGGCGGGTTCATCTTGAAATTCGTGTTGTACTCGCCCACGTCTTGGTCGAGCAGGGTAAAGTGGTGCGGCGTCACCTCGCAGGTGACTCGCGCCCTGGCGCGCTTGCCGCGGCGAACCGCCTTGAGCGCGTCGGAAGTGGAAAGATGCGCCACGTGCAGCCGCGATTCGCGGATCTGCTGCGCCAAAGTGACGTCGCGCTCGACAATGTTCGCTTCGGCGGCGGCCGACATGCCGCGCAGGCCCAGACGGAAACTCGTGGGGCCTTCGTGCATGGAGCAGTGCTCCGTGAGGCGCGTATCTTCGGCGTGCTGCACCACCGGCAGATTCAACTCGGCGCCAAGGCGCAGGGCCGCGCGCATAATTTCATCGTCGAGGATCGGCTTGCCGTCGTCGGTGACAGCCACTGCGCCGGCGCGCTGCAGGGCGGCAAAGTCGGTGAGCGCTGCACCGCGCGAGTTCAAAGTGGCTGCGGCGATAGGGAACACGTTCACTACGGCCGCGCGCTCGGGATGCCGCAACCACGCAACCCACTCGGCGTTGTCGACCACGGGCGCGGTATTCGGCATGGTGCAGACCACGGTAAAACCTCCAGCGGCGGCTGCGGCAGTTCCGGTCGCGATCGTTTCTTTGTAGCTTTGTCCAGGCTCGCGCAGGTGAACGTGCAGGTCGATAAATCCCGGCGCAACGATCAGTCCGCGCGCATCGAATTTCTCGTCAGCCGCGCCGCGAACCTTATTCGGCGGCGCGATCTCCGCAACCCGGCCGTCGCGCAGCAAAACGTCCATGGGCGCGTTGATCTTCGCCGCCGGGTCGATCAGATGACCGCCTTTGATGAGAAGCGATCCAGCCTTGGATTTATTATTTGCCATGCTTCAATCCGCGTACATCCGCGGGATGGAAGTTACTGTCCTCATTTCGCCTTCCCTAAAGCCCGCGCCAAAATCGCCATGCGCGTGGGAACTCCGTTGTGAACCTCGTCTATGATCCTCGATTGCGGCCCGTCGGCCACTTCCGCCGTCAGCTCAAGCCCGCGAATGATCGGCCCGGGATGCATCACGATGGCATCGCGCCTGGCCAGCTTCAGCCGCGCCGCCGTCATCTGGTAACGCGCAATGTAATCTTGCAGGCGAATCTTTTGTCCGGCAAGACGTTCCTTTTGCAGGCGCAACAACATGATCACATCCGCCCCGCGCAACGCGTCCTCAATATGCCGGGTCACTCGCAGCCCGGGCGCGAGCGTAGCCGCCACCTCAGGCACGAACTCCGGCGGCCCGCACAACGTGACCTTCGCTCCGAACCGGGTCAACAGATGGCAGTTGGAACGCGTCACGCGGCTGTGGTAAATATCCCCGATAATGGCGATCTGCAATCCCTTGAACGATTTCTTGTGCTTCAAAATCGTGAAGGCGTCGAGCAGCGCCTGGGAAGGGTGCTCGTGCATGCCGTCGCCCGCGTTGATGACTGGAATGTCGAGGTGCTTCGCCATCAGGTGCGGCGCTCCCGCCGCAGGATGGCGAATGACAATCGCATCCGCGCCCACCGCGCGCAGGGTGTAGCCGGTGTCGAGCAAGGACTCGCCTTTCTCGATGCTCGATCCCGAAGACTGCACCAGCGTGGTCGTCGCGCCCAGCGATTTGGCGGCAATCTCGAACGAAGATCGGGTGCGCGTGGAAGCCTCGTAAAACAGCAGCACGATGCGCTTGTTGCGCAACAGCGGCCGCGCCTTAAGAGGATTCATCCGGCGGGCCAGCTTCAGCAAGCCCAGGATTTCCTTATCCTCGAGGTGCTCGATGCTGAGCAACGATCCGCGCGCCGGTTTGTTCATGGCATAAGAAGGCAAACGGCACATCATACGCGGCCAATGCAGCCCACGGCAAGGCCAACGCTAACCGAACTGCGGATCAGGCTGCCTGTCGCAGAATCGAGGCCCGTGCCCATTGCAACTGAGACTGGACCGCGGTTACGGCCGATCGCTCCGTCCCAGCAGGGCTGCGCCCAGAGCCCCTCCCGCACTTCCTAGAACAACGAAGGCCACGCCGCCGGCAATCAGCGAAGCCACCATCATGAACGCGAAACCGCCGGGGGATTTTACAAAGTCGAGCACGGGCTGGAGCTCAGGGCCAGGATAGCGCGCGGCCGCTTGCTGAAACGTGTTAATCATTTCGCTTCGTATTTCTGCACCTTTGTGAAGGACGACCACGGCCAACGTCTGGAGGAAAGTGGAGACAGCGAAAAACAGGAGGCCGCTGAGGGCGCCCAGCCTGGCTCCAGCCGCAGCCCGAATCGCGCTTCCAGGGCCACGGCGCCGGGAAAACACAACCGCCAGAAATCCGGTACCGAGAGCGGCCACAAAAGGATTAAGCCCAAGCAATGTGAGCCCGACCGCGACGGCAGCCGCGAGAACGCACGACCGCATGGTGTAGGACCACCGCACAGGCAGGGAGTTTGCCGGGATGCCGGGGAAAGCCGTCGCCACTTCGGGGTTTAATCCGGGAGGTGCTCCATCGCCGGCAGGCACAGGCTGGGCTGGCGCTTCGGGCATGGCCACGCGAATTTGCGGCGCTCCGCATTCCGAACAGAAGGGCTTACCGTCTTCGACAATGTGCCCGCACTTGTGGCAGGGGTGGTCCATCGGAGCTTAGGGCAGGACTAGCTTGAAGGTATCGCACGATGAGCGGCAGGCGCAAGGAACCGCAGGTGAGCGGCCCCTGGTTGATGGAAGAAATTGTTTGAAACTCTTGGCTTCAAATGTCGCCTTGCTTGCCGCGCGTGTGCACGTACACCAGGGCAAAGCTCGAGCCGCTGCCGCTTTTGTTCGGTTCAACGGCGACTACGTGCTGGTTGTTCTCCGTGCCAACTTTCAGTTCGGTGACCGGGCCGGTGTTGTCGCCTTCACACTTCACTGCCCCTGAATGCTCGTCGTCATCGCTGTCGGCGTGGCTACCCCCGTGCTCGCGCGTGTGGCACTCGATCACCTTGCCATACTTCTTCAGGCGCTCGCGGTAGTAGTCGACGATTTTGCCGGGCGCGTCGTCGGAATCGTATTTCGCCACCACCAACTTCACCCCGAAAGCCTCGGTGAAGAGGCTGAGATTCGCGGCACCATTGTCCTCGTCGTCATGCCTCAGGCGCGCACCGGGATACAGCGGCAATCCGGTTTTTCGCGCATCCGCATCGTTGCCCACGTGCAGGTCACCAACGTTGCTTTGGATATCCAGATGCTTATCTTGATCGCTGTCCGGTTTCTGAGCTTGGGCGCCGAAGCTGGGTATCGCCATAGCGATACCGAACACTCCTGCGAGGAGCGAACGAAACACGATTGATCTGAACATGACTTCCTCCTTAAAGGCGGTTCCAAACCGAGCCCTAGAAACGCGCTCTAAATATCCGCATCCTTGCCGTGAGCGCGGACGTAGACCAGCGAGAAGCTCGATCCCTTACCTTGCGGCTCTACAGCCACAATGTGCTGGTCATCCTTTCTGCCCGCCTTGAGCTCGATGTCATTGCCGCCACTGCCTTCGCAGGTCAATTCGTTCGAGCCATTCTTTCCCATGTTCACGTTCCAGTTCCCACGGGAGGTGTGGCATTCGAGCACGCTGCCATACTTTTTCAACTGGTCTTTGTAGAACGACAGAACTTTGGCGGGCGAGTCGTCAGACTCATATTCCATAGCGACCACTTTCAGACTGTATCCGAAGCCCGAGAGATTCACGTTGGCGCTCTTATCGCTGCCGCGCGAATCTTTTTCCTTCAAGTGAGCGCCGGGATAGACCGCCAGTCCGATGTCGGAGGCGTCCGCCTGTTTGCTGACGTGGACGCCACCAAGCGGCGTTTTGATGTCCACTTGCTTGTCTTGCCCGTTGCCCTCTTTCTGCACGTTCACACTGCACGCAGGCAGCAGAAAAAGTGCGGCCCAGCTGGCCGCGGCTGCCACCAATGCAAGAAGTCTATTTCTGCGCATGTTGAGTTCCTCCACTGGCAACTTGCACCAGACGCTCGATGCCGGAGCCCCGCCGGGCAACATTGGGAATGCTCACCGGAAGATGCCCGCGAATGGCGATTTCGCCGAACAGAGCCTTGACTGCGGCTATTTCCGAAACGGTCGCGTTGGAAAACGTGCACATGTAATTCTCGATCTTCGGGAAGTCCGCCGCCAGGTAAGGATTCCCCATGGCGAGCACCGCGGTTTTTCCTGCCCCGCGATCCAGCAGTTGCTGCAGCAAAGCACCGGTGGCATCCGGCATCGCGACCGTGTTCCCGATCTTGCCTGCCGTCGGCACCACATACACAGCGGCGACCACCGTCGTTGCTTCGTCGGCCGCCTTCAGCACCTCGTCGCTCATCCCCGCCGCAATGCGCGGGTCCACGTAGATCACGCGCGCATCGGGGATTCTGCCGCGAAATTCGCGGCCAAAAGCGCGCCCGGAATCGGTCCGCACGTCGTCGGAGAACAGCACCGCCACAAACTGGTTGTGTGTCTCTTCTTGTGTTGTATACGGAAGTCCCGCCTTCGCGGTTCCCTGGTATTTGAGCGCGGATTTGAGCGGCAGAACCTTGCCGTTATCACGGACCAGGGTGACCGCGTCGTCGGCCACCTGCTGGCCAAAAGCCAGATTCGCCGGCTTGCCCACCACATTGGCGATGGCGTTCACATCCACCAGGCGGGCCTCCTGCAGACCCAGAGACGCCTTTGTCTTCAAGATCTTGAGCACCGAGCGGTCAAGCCGTTTGCGCGAAATCTCCCCCGACTGGACAGCCTGCAGCATGGCGTTGTATGAGGCGGGAAAGTCGGCAGGAATCAGCAGAAGGTCGTTGCCGGCCTTGAATGCCTCCACGGCGGCCCGGCCGATATTGTTGGCAAAAAGATGAGTAAGCCCTGCCATGTCGAGCGCGTCGGTGACGATGATTCCTTTGAATCCAAGTTGCTTTTCGAGCAGGTCCGAAACGATCACTGGAGAAATCGTCGCCACGTGGTTGGGATCGGCATCGAGCGCGGGAACCGTAACGTGCGCCACCATCACGGAGTCAACGCCCGCAGCGATGGCTTGGCGGAACGGTGGCAGCTCAATGGAATCGAGGTGCGCGCGATCAACATTCACGCTGGCCACGCCGAGATGCGAGTCGGTCGCCGTATCACCGTGACCCGGAAAATGTTTGACCGTGGTCAGCATTCCACCTTCATGCGCGCCCTTGATGTAAGCCGCGACCAGGTCGCCGACTTGCTTGGGATCTTCGCCGAACGACCGCGTGTTGATAATTGGGTTGGCGGGATTCGAGTTCACATCGGCGTCGGGAAAGAAATTCCAGTGAATGCCGATGGCTCGCGACTCTTCGGCCGTAATGCGGCCAAAAGCCTGGGCGTCTTCCGCTTTCCCGTCTCCTCCGAAAGCCATGGCATGCGGGAAAACCGTGGTCCCCATCAATCGCATCGAAACGCCACGTTCAAAGTCCGCCGTGAACAGCAGCGGCAGCTTCGAGTCACTTTGCAGCCGGTTGAGAAGTTCGGCGGCTTCGTAGGGTTCGCTGCGCAGCAGATACGGACCATCCACATGCACGGTCATGGCAAACGAGCCGACGTGATATTTCTGCATCGACTCCCGCAGTTGAAGATATTCCGGATTTTCCACGTTGAGAAAGCTGGCGCGGCACCAGATCATGAATACCTGCCCGACTTTCTCCTCCAGAGTCAGCTTGTGCAGCGTCTTCTCGGCCCATTTCTCGCCGTCGCGAGTGAGATGAATCGGACCAGGGCGCTGATATTTGTCCTTGTCCTTGGCGGACGCTGCCAAGGTAAGCACGAGAATCAGCAGTAAGAGGGCAAGTTTGCGATGCATGCAAAGAACGATAGCAGAAATGACAGGCGCAAGCCTCCTGTTGGCTATCCGCGAGAATCCGTAGCGAGTGAAGTTTCGGTCCTAGCCACGGCTTCCCTGTGAATCCCCGCATCGTCCCCAAAGCCGCGCAGCCAGTAAACCTCCGGCTCGCGGCGAAACCACGTCATCTGCCGCTTCGCGTAATTGCGGTGAGCTTGCTGAGCCGCCTGCAGCGCCTGATCGCGCGTCAGTTCTCCGCGAAGAAATTGCACCGCCTGCTTGTACCCGAGCGACGCCAGCGGACCGGCAGCGGTGCCGTATTTCTCGAGCAGGCGCTGCGTCTCTTCCACCAATCCAGCTTCGAACATCTGTTGCGCGCGGCGGTTGATCCGTTCGTACAGCGCCTGACGATCGGGATCGAGACCGAGGCGCAGAATGCGGAAGCCGCGCAGAGGGTCGCGCCCGCGCTGCTCCCACAGTTCCGTCATCTTCCGCCGCGAGGCCAGGCACACTTCAATGGCGCGGATAAGCTTGGGCGTATCGTTGGCATGAATCTTTTCCGCGGCTGCCTGATCCAGGCGGCGCAGAATGCGATGAAGATAGTTCTCACCGCGGCTGGCGGCCCGTTCACGCAATCGCTCACGCAGTTCCTCGGAGCGCTGCGGACCGGGGAAAAGTCCTTCGAACAGCGCGCGCAGGTAGAGTCCAGTTCCCCCCACGACGATTGGCAAATGGCCGCGGGCTTTAATTTCCTCCAGCACTTGCCGCGCCTGGCGCGCATATTCGCCTGCTGTGATGTGCTCTGTCGGGGCAACGCAATCGAGCAGGTGATGCGGCACTCGGGCGCGTTCGGAGGACGTGGGCTTGGCCGTGCCGATATCAAACTCGCGGTACATGGCGACGGAATCGCAATTCACGATCTCGCCATTAATGCCGAAGCGTTCCGCAAGCGCCAGGGAAAGCGCGGTCTTGCCGCTGGCCGTGGGGCCGAGCACGGCCACCAGCAGCGGTTCAGGCTGCACGGAACCCACCGTCAGCGTGCGCTCCAGTGAATGGCGTGCCAGTAGCGAATCACCGTGAGGACGAGCAGCAGAAACGCTATCAGCAGCAGGCCGGAGGTCTCCGTGGCATAGATCGCGTGCCGGCGATGTTTGTGGTCGTTCTGGCGTCGAGTGTTAACCACGACTGTATTGTACGCCGCGCGGAAACTGATTCGCATGGCCTACATTCCGGTTTCAGAGTAGACTTTCCGGCACGGATTGCTCATGGCGAATGCCGAACAACTCGCGAAGCTGGAGCTGTTCTATGAAGAGTGGAACCAGTGGCGCGCAAGCCAATCCGCCGCGCTGGATCTCAGCGGAGCAAACCTGCGTGACAAGAGTTTGATTGGCAAAAATTTAGTCGATGCCGACCTGAAAGGCGCCGACCTGAGCAGAGCCATCCTGGGCGACGCCAATCTGAAAAATGCCGACCTGCACGGCGCCGACTTGCGCGACGCCAGCTTTCATCAAACCAACCTATTCGGGGCCAGCCTGCGCGAGACCAACCTGCAACGTGTCGATTTCAGCGTCGCGCAGCGGGGATTGCAGACCGAACAACTTGCCGGAGCCGACCTGACCGGCGCCACTCTGCAGCCAGAGCTGACGAAGCTGTACGACTCCTTGGAGAACGTCAATAACATTTCCGAAAGCGCACGCAAGCTTTTCCTGGTGGTTCTGGGCGCGTGCCTTTACTCGTGGCTCACCATCGCTACCACCACAGACCTCAATCTGATCACCAACCGGGCCTCCTCGCCGCTTCCCATTATCCAGACCAGTATTCCCATCGTCGGGTTTTATTGGGTCGCGCCGCTGCTGCTGCTCTGTGTCTATTTTTATTTCCACTTTTATCTGCAGAAGCTGTGGGAGGAACTCGGCTCCCTGCCCGCAATCTTTCCAGATGGACGGCCTCTGCACACCAAGATCGACCCCTGGCTGCTGAACGACCTGGTGCGGGCCCACTTGCCAAGGTTGAACATCAACCGGCCGTTCCTGTCATATTTGCAGCTATGGATTTCGGTGCTGCTGGCATGGTGGGTGGTGCCCATTACGATGTTTCTGTTCTGGGGACGCTACCTGCCGCGCCACGAGCGAACAGGTACGACGTTTCATGTGGCGCTGCTGGTGATCTCTCTGACGGCCGCTTTGTGTCTCTACCGGCTTGCGGTCGCCACGCTGCGGGGAACCGATCGAAAGCCGTTTAGGTGGAAGGGGATGCTGACGAGCCGCCGAGGTTATCAGACTGCCGCTTTCGCCGTCGCTGTCGGAGTGATGTTTGGGATGGTTTCTTGGGGAGCGAGATGGGGCGTTCCGTCGAACGACCCCATCCTTGGCATTCCCCTTCTGCTCCACAGAGACGACGTGCAAAGTCTGTCTGACGCAGACATTGGCACGCTTGATCATCGTGAGCGGGGCCGCGAGCAGGCGCGGGCGCAGTTTCCAAGGTACCTCACATGGGTCCCCCGACTGATGGCCCTTGTTGGCTATTCCCCGTTTGCGGACCTCAGGGGCGCCGAGCTCTCGCAAAAAAAACCCGGTTGGAGCAAGACCGATAAAGGCTTAGATTCCGTCGTCGGAGCCCAACTGAAACGGGCAAACCTGCAGTATGCTCTGGCGTCCGGAGCCTTCCTCGCCGGGGCCGACATGAGCGGTGCCAAGCTACACGGCGCCGACCTGGGCGGCGCGGTCTTGTACGGTTCTGATCTGCGGGCCATCGACTTGTTCGCTGCCTCCCTCGAAGGTGCCGACCTCAGCGCTGCCAACCTGGGCGGCGCGGACTTGAGCGCTGCCGATCTGGTCAATGCCGACCTGAGCGGCGCTGAGTTGTTCAATAAATCTTTGGTGAAGGGTGGGACTGCCCATCTGGAGATGGCAAACCTTCAATACGCCAACTTGAATGGTGCCAACCTTTTCGGTGCCGACCTGCGCGGCGCGATCCTGATGGGCGCTCGTCTGAGCGATGCCAACCTGAGCAGCTCCAACCTTACTGACGTCAACCTGAGCGATGCCAACCTGTGGCGCGCCCGCTTCGACGGCGCCGACTTGAATGATGCCTACCTGGATATTACCGATCTCACTTACAGCGACTTCAGGGGGGCTGAGAACCTGGATCCGGGAGCTGTGAAGGAAGCCTTTCATTGGGACAAGGCCTTCTACAGTGATCGGCACTATGCAGAGGCGAGCGAGAGGTGGGAGAGAGCGCTGGGACGTCATCCAAGTCCCGAGCCCGATCCGGACAAAATATTGAACGCTCTCGGACTTCGCCCCGACCACAACGACATTCTCGCCGGACAGTGGAAGAAGGAGCAGGAGCTTCAACAGAAGCGAAAGGCGGGTCAGACAGCGCCCAAGCCGACTGCACCGAAGCAGAAATAGGGAACCGATGTTCTCGGTACTTTGTGTGAGCATTCTCCATGGAACCAATCTCACCAATCACGCGTAATCACGTCTAAGAGGCTGGGCGGGAGTGCGCCGCCCAGCGGAGGAATCTTATGAAACGGATGGGTGTCGAACGCTTCTTCTTCACGGTTCTGATTCTCACCGGCTTTGTTTGCGCGTGGGCAACGCTCCCGGCCCGCGCCGACGACTGGTCGAAAACCTACACCCTCACCGGCAAGCCCGATCTGCGGGTGGAGACATCGGACGCGAACATTCGCGTCTCCACCTGGGACCAGAACACGATTGAAGCCAAGGTGACGACTACGCGCTACAAGATTGGCGAAGGCGGGATTCGCATTGAGGAGCACCAGGCCGGAAACGTGGTCGAGATCGAGGTGCGCTATCCGCACTCCGGTATTTCGATCGGCTGGGCCGATCATCGCGTAGACATTGACATCCACATGCCGCGCGAGGGCCGCGTTGACTTGCACACCGGCGACGGCAAGATTGAGTTGGCAAATTTCAAAGGCGAGATGCAGTTGCGCAGCGGAGATGGCTCGCAGGAAATCGACAGCGTGGACGGCAAACTGCACGCCACGGCCGGGGACGGCCACATCCGCGCCAACGGCCGCTTTGACGTACTCGAACTGAAGACCGGCGATGGCCGCCTGGATGCGCGGGCGACGGGCGGATCGGCCCTGGCCACCGGCTGGAAGCTCGAAAGCGGCGACGGCACGGTCACGCTCGAAGTGCCGGAAAACCTGGCGGCGGATGTGGATTTGCACACCGGCGATGGGCACATCGATCTGGATATAACGGTCACCACCTCGGGCAAGATTCGCGAGAACGAGGTTCGCGGCAAGCTGAACGGCGGCGGAAATCTGCTGGTGATTCATACCGGAGATGGCTCGATCCGGCTGAGGAAAAGTTAAGCCGGTAAACTTTGTCTGACGAGTGTTGTATAATGTCGGACATGGCAACTCAGCGCATCACGGTTCGCGTCCCGGAAGCTCTGGGAGCAAAGATACGCCAAGCTTCTCGTGTCAAGGGGCGAACCCCGTCAGACCTGATTCGTCTTGCGGTCGAGAACTATCTTGAAGAGGAGCCGGTTCCAGGTTCGGCTTACGAAGCGGCGAAAGCGGCGGGGCTTATCGGCTGCGTCAGCCATGGTCCGAAAGATCTCAGCACGAACCGCTGGCATTTCGAAGGTTTTGGAAAGCGCCGATGAGACGGCCAGCGGCGGGCCGGGTCCTGGTCGATACGGGTCCCCTGGTTGCGATTCTCGACGATCGAGACGCGCATCACCGGGCCTGCGTTCAAGCTCTTGCGGTCCTGGACGGCCCACTATACACCTGCTGGCCGGTGGTCACTGAGGCTGCGTGGCTCTTGCGGCATTCGCCGGGCGCGGTCCGACGGTTGCTGGACAGCGTCAATACGGCTTTTCTGGAGTTGCTTTCGCTGGCGGGACCGGAAGCGCGGCCAATTGCAGAACTCCTAGAGAAGTATAAGAGCATCCGGCCGCAGCTTGCCGATGCCGCCTTGGTTTATCTGGCAGGGCGCGAACGGATCGAGACTATCTTCACTCTTGATCGGCGAGACTTCTCCATCTACCGGACGGGCCGCAGGCGCTCCTTTCGCATTGTTCCTGAGATGTAGTATTTCGGCCTGGCCCGCAATTCGATGTCGCAGCTTGGTTGTTTGTCCGCAAGCGCTTAGCCGGGCAAACGGAAGGGTATTTATGGCACTCGTGCGTACTTGTTTCATCGCCACTATGATCGCGTCGCTTCTTTCCCTAGCTAGAGCACAACAACCCGCCGCCGCATCCCAGCATGAGCCGGCGCTGGATGTTACGTCGATGGATCGGAGCGTGGATCCCTGCGTGGATTTTTTCCAGTATTCCTGCGGGGGGTGGATCAAGAGCAATCCCATCCCCGCCGACCAGTCTTCGTGGGATACATACTCGAAGATGCAGGATGAAAACCGGGTGCGGTTGCGCGAAATCCTCGAGACTGCGGCCGCGCCTGATGCCAAGCGCGACGCCTCGGCACAGAAAATTGGCGACTACTACGCTTCCTGCACTGACGAGAAGGTGATCGAGGCCAAAGGAGTAGCGCCGCTTAACCCCGGGTTGGAGCAAATTTCGCAGATCGGGTCCAAAGCCGAGATCGCCGATGTGGCTGCGGCCATGGTGGATGACAACGTGCTGTTTGGTTTCGGGTCCACGCAAGATTACAGAGATGCGAGTCAGGTGATTGCGGAAGCCGACCAGGGAGGACTGGGATTGCCCGACCGCGATTACTACCTGAAAGAAGATGCGAAGTCAGCCGATCTGCGCAAGGCTTATGTGGCGCACGTGCAGAAAATGTTCGAACTTCTGGGCGATCAGCCGGCTGCGGCGGCTGCGGAAGCGCAGGCCGTGATGCGCATCGAAACCGCGCTGGCCAAGGGTTCGATGACGCGGGTGGAGCGCCGCGATCCCAAGAACCTGGACCACAAGATGACCAGCGGTGACTTCGAGAAAATCAGCCCTGACTTTCCGTGGCAGGTTTACTTCACCAAGGTTGGGCTGCCTGCGCTGGGCTCGCTGAATGTGACCTCGCCTAACTTTTTCAAGGCCCTGAATGAAGAAATACAAAAGGAGAGTCTGGCGGACTGGAAAGTTTATCTGCGATGGCACTTGGTGCATGCCTATGCGCCATTTCTCTCGTCGGCTTTCTTGAACGAGAACTTCGCATTCTATGGAAAAACTTTGCGGGGCCAGCAGGAACTGCAACCGCGCTGGAAACGTTGCACGGAAAACGTGGACCGCGACCTGGGAGAAGCCCTGGGCCGGGTGTACGTGGAAAAATATTTCAGTCCGGAGGCCAAACAGCAGGCGCTGAAGATGGTAAAAGAAATCGACGCGGCCATGGCACAGGACATCGACTCGTTGACTTGGATGTCCGCGGCCACCAAACAGCAGGCGCTGGTGAAGCTGCATGGCATGGCCAACAAGATCGGCTACCCCGATAAGTGGCGCGATTACAGCAAGCTCGAAATCGTGTGCGGGGACGAACTGGGGAACGTGGAGCGGGCCCGGAAATTTGAATTCAACCGCGACCTGGCCAAGATCGGCAAGCCCGTGGACCGCAGCGAGTGGGATATGACTCCGCCCACGGTGAACGCCTATTACAACGGGCAGATGAACGACATCAACTTTCCCGCGGGCGTGCTGCAGCCGCCGGCGTTCGATCCCACTTCCGATGCGGCTCCCAATTATGGCGATACCGGCGGCACCATTGGCCACGAACTCACGCACGGCTTCGACGACGAAGGCCGCCAGTTCGACGCCCAGGGCAATCTGCGCAACTGGTGGACGGCCGAAGACGGCAAAGAATTCGTGAAACGCGCCAGCTGCATTTCAGACCAGTATTCGACTTACACGATTATCGATGACATCAAGATCAACGGGAAGCTCACGTTGGGCGAGGATGTTGCCGATCTCGGCGGGTTGATCCTGGCTTACATGGCGTGGAAGGAAGATACCAAGGGCGAGAACCTGCAGCCGATCGAGGGTCTCACGCCCGACCAGAGATTTTTTGTGGGCTACGGACAAAGCTGGTGCGGCGAGACCCGCGATGAGACTAAGCGGCTGCGCGCCACGGTGGATCCGCACTCTCCAGAGAAATACCGCAGCAACGGCGTGGTCTCGAACATGCCGGAATTCCAGGAGGCGTTCCACTGCAAGGCGGGATCGCCGATGGTGAATCAGAACCGCTGCAGGGTTTGGTAGAGGAGCTTTGCGGAGCAGCACGATAGAACAAATTCAGAATGCAGAAGGCAAAAGTCAGAACAGAAGTAGGAAGTGATTTGCTTTACTTTTGCATTCTGACTTCTGCCTTCTGCATAAAGAACTACTGCATTTCGTCTTTGGTGGGGTTGTAGTAAAAGCGGAAGCGGAGAGCGAGATACTGTCCGCCAAACTCGCTGGGTAAAGGTGGAAATGGATCCGACGCTGTGATTCCGGCCCAGGCCGCGCGATCAAGCGGAGAGTCTCCGGAAGTGGCTACCAGCTTCATGCCCGCGACTGTTCCATCTTTGGTAATGGCGAATTCGATGATCAGGTTTCCGTGTTTGAACTCCGCGGATTCCGGAATCGCGTTGTACCAGTTCTGCCGCACGTCATGGAGAATCCGCTGCAGGTAGGGGCCGAAGTCCACGCCCATCGTGTCGCTGAGAATTTCCAGGTTCCCTACCTGGCGGCCGTGTGCCCCAGTGCCTAATCCGAAATTGCCGCCGTCGCCCTGTTGGCCGCCGCCATGCTTGGCCGCAACCGCGCGAGTCGCGTCCTGAATCGCAGAACCCGCAGACATCGGCCCAGCGTACTTCTTGAACTCATTGCTGATGTTCGGTACGGCCGGCGTTTGCAATTGCGCGATCTGGGGATTGGGCGCCTGCTGCGGCTGAGGCGGGGTCGGCGTCTGCGAAAATCCGCCAGACGACTGAGGCGGCGCCATCTGGGCCGCACTCGATCCGGGCGCTCCCGGCGGTGGAGTCGCCAAAGCCTTGCGCAATTCCTTGATGTCCAGTTCAGGATGCCGCGTCATGGCGATGCGGTCTTTATCGGAAGCGATGTTGGTGTTCGGCCTGTGTTGCAGCTTTTGCATGTCCGGAGGAAGTTCGAGGAACGTCACATCCTTACCGCTCGTCAGGTTTTGACGCGCGACAACCGGGTGGGGGAGATATTTCCCAAAGTAGAGCAACAGAATGATAACGGAGTGGACAATTATGGAGATATATATGGCTTCCCGCCGCCGCGAGCGCGCCAGATCGTCCTGCAACTGGATAAGCAGATGCGGCACGCGGGCATCGTCATCGAGCTCACGGTAGGCCGTTTCCCATCCCTGGGAGTCGTACAGCCCAAGTTGTTCCGGCTGCGGCTTCTCCGGAGGAGCCACCGGGTCCTGGAATGGAATTTGCGTGATGGGCATGAACTAAGTTTGTCCGCGCTAGGCTTGTCCGAGCCAGACCTGTCCGTTAGACACACATTCCCGTCGCCACGTTGCATCCGGCCTTCTCTCGGATGACCCAGCGAACAGGCGCGGCCAAGCTATCTTCATTTTCGCATCTTTCAGGGGATTCCGCTCTCACAAATGTCGTGGGACTTAGGTGTGTAAACATTTGTAAGCGCGGCGCAGATCAGGTAGCTTTGCCGCTTGGCAGTCCCGCAGTTCCGCACTCCGCGTATCAAATCTCTGTGGATATCTTTCGCTTGACCCGCCCTCATCCTTAACTTAGACTTCCGTCCACTTCCCCCAAACACTGCTCGTAAGGAGATACTCATGTCAACGACTCGCAACTCCGGACCCGAGCACCCGGTCAGCCTCAGGTCCGCGACCACAATCGCAACCAAAGCGTTACTCATTTCCACTCTAGCTGCAATCGCTCTCTGCGCATTCGCGGTCCCAGCCCACGCACAATCGCTGTCCATCGGAATGCTCTCGACCGGCATCAACAACCCGCCGACCCCGTGCAACAACGGGAACGGATGGTACTACTTCAACAACAACTTCGCTATCGTCGCCATGAATTGCCAGACTGCAACGGTAAGCAACTGCAACAATCTTGGTGTCACCACCTCCTCATGGCCAGTGACTATCGGCTGCCTAAACCCGGTAGGCGTAGTCCCCGGAGTGACGGTCGCGAATGGGCTCGTAATTCTCCACGGTGGCGGAAACGGCACCGCGCCGGAGAGCTACGCCCTCACCGACGCTTACTTCAGGGCAGGATACGAGGTCGTCCAAGTGGTCTGGGGCGACGATTGGGAGCTGATCTCGGACCCCATCAACAGCGGTTACGGGAACATCCAGGCCGCTGCCTGCCGTCCCGCGACAGCATTTAACTGGATCTTCCAGAACCTCTTCCCGACCGTCTTTAACGCCAACAACCAGGCTGGCATGTGCGCACTCGGAGACAGCGCCGGGTCGGCAGCGGTCGCCTACTCCTTAGCCTACTACGGGGCCGGCAGCTACCTCGACAATGTCGAATTGCTCTCCGGCCCGGTTCTCAGCGATATCGAGCAGGGCTGCCAGTGGGGCCCACGGGCCAGCCCCGTCACCGTGTGTTCCCCAACCAGCCCAAACCAAGCGTATGGCTGCCAACTTGGCGGCGGTTCAACCTGGACTCTGAGCCCCACCTATTTGTCAGGCGCGAATAGTGCGGTCGGCGGCTGGACAAATGACATGTCCTGCGCGAACGCCAACATGCTGAACCAGCCCACCACGGGTCCGTCGGAAACCCGGTGGCTGAACCAGAGCATCGTGGATCAGTCTACTGGAGGGGGGACGCAGGGGGCCATTCCGACCTTTACTTACTCCTACACGGCCATGTCAGCCTGGCTCTGCCGCAGCGTACAGGCCAATCCCAACTACAACTGCGCCGCCAATGGGAATGACAACTACAACTCTTGCCCCAACAATTCCAGTCCCCAGGGGCAGATCTTCTACCAGAACATTCTCTCCGGCAGCGCTCCACCGCACTTCGCGGTGTACGCGATCGACAACTGCAAAACCGCAGAGGGCGTCACAGGCGGGACCGCTCCGGGGTTCTACCCACTGGATTTCGGGGGCACCCAATCAGGCGGGGGCAACGCCACCGGCCTGACCGCCATCACCGACGACATGGTTGGGTACACGTCCGGAACAACCATAATCCCGGCGCAATGCGTACACAGGGTCCACACCCAGTAGGGCGCCACCAGCCAGCAGGACGGCACGCATTTTGTGGAGCCGTCCTCTGGCCACATTGACTAGGGCCCTCCCGGGCGTGGGACCGGCTCCGTAGACAGCTCCGCCTAATTCGAGAAGCCCGAAAGCTCGATGTACTGCGGTTTGGACGAAGCGCTATCCCTCAACGTGATCAGTCCATTGTAGGTCCCTGCGCCCTTTGGCTTGAAGAGCACGCTAATCTCGCATGTCGCACCAGCGGGAACTGAACCGCCGCAAGTATCGTGAATCTTGAAGGCGGCAGCTCCCGATACCTTGATCGAACTGATCGAGAGAGCCTTTGTTCCGCTGTTGGTGAGCTTTAGGGTCTGCTCCGCGGGCTGAAGAAAGTTAAGCGGCGCGGTGGTCGGAGAAAAGCTCACGACGCCTGTGCTGAGCATCGTGCCGGTCCCGTAGTCGGGATTCGCCATCGCCAAGTCGGGAAGATGATCCCCATTCAGGTCGCCCACCGCAGGCAGTCCGCCCACCGACGAGGCAAAACCCTCCGCCGGCTGGAAAGTGCCGTCGCCATTACCCCAGAAGACGTCTAACGCCGGAGGGCCGCTAGGGACCACCAAATCGAGCCTACCGTCGAGTTTCAGGTCGTGCACTACCACGTAACCACCCCCAAGCCCGGTCGTGTTGTAGTTCACCACTGGCTGGAAGCTGCCGTCCCCGTTTCCCATGAACACGCCGACGCCAGCCAGGAAATAGCCCAGAACGGCATCCAATTTCCCGTCACCATTAAGGTCGCCTACGGCAACTGCTCCAGGCACATACTCCAGGGCGGTGTTGATGGAGTTCTGCAGCGTCCCGTTCCCATTGCCCAGCAGCACCCCAATGTTGTAACTCGCCCCAAAGGTGCCAGTCGTGATCACGTCAAGGCTGCCGTCGTTGTTAAAGTCGCCAACTGCGAGCCACTGGGCCCCGGAAAAAGAATCGTTGTCGCTCGGGGCCTGGAACGTTCCATCGCCATTGCCCAGCAGCACGCTGATAAAGGGATTGTCGATTACGGCGATGTCCAGCTTGCCGTCATGGTTGAAGTCACCGGTCACGACAAAGGTGCTGTCGCTCGTCGTGTTCGAGTAGATGGGCGCCTTGAACGTACCGTCTCCGTTGCCAAGGTAGACGCTAACCGTGCTGGGATTCAGCGTCTCGTTAGCGACCACGATGTCGAGGTCGCCATCATTATTAAAGTCGCCAACGGCCAGATAGTACGACAGCTGCGTAGGGTAGAAGGTCGGCCTCTGAAAAGTCCCGTCGCCATTGCCAAGCGAAACGGTAAAGCCGTTATCGTCCGTGACCACCAAGTCGAGCTTGCCGTCGTTATTGAAGTCCCCCAAAGCGATGCAGTCCGCCCCATGCGGGAGCTTCGTCGTCGCGCGCGTTTCAAACTGCGCGCGTGCTGGCGCGACCGCCCCGGCAAAGCAAAGCATCGAGACCACAAAGCAGAGCAAGCGCTGAAACGAGAAAGAGAACAATCGGCGGGTCATAGCGAACCTCACTTCCAGTTAGCGGAGCAGGGGGGGACTTACCAGCCGGAAAGCTTACCACGATTCCCGCACGGCTCCAAGCAGCCTTTCTTCTCCGTTTCGCCTCCAGCGCCACCAAGCCCGCAAGTAATCCACAGCCCCTTTGTGACATCTAACCTTGCCCTCGCTCAAAAATCAGCCCATCATGGTCGAAGCACTGACGGTGAATACAGCCGGGAGAGAAACGGACGTAAGTCAACCTAAGTCCTTTATCGGACGTATTTTGCCCCCTAACTCCTTTGGAAGACGTATTTTGCAGGCACACTTTTCCAAAACCCGCGCCCAGCAAGATTTTCAGAAAAAAAGACGCGTGGGGGTATACCCAAAATGAAAGGAAATCGCGACGAATGGCCACCGCTGCCAGCAGCCACACCAGGAATTATTCCATGCAGAAATCCACAGTGACCGTAGAGCACGTGTGGCGCGGACGCCCTCGTCCGCGTCTCGCCCAGCCTCACGCCTTCGCCAAGCCGGCAAGGCCGATTCTCTTTCCGTGCTCCCGAATCGCGGCGACGATATCGAGGGCGAGCGCCAGCGCCCGCCGTCCATCACTGAGCGGCACCACCGGCGTGGATCGCTGCCGCACCGCATGGAGAAACGATCTCAACTCCGCGTGCAGAGGCTCTTCCGAAGTGACCGGCGGTTTGCCCACCTTGATTTGTGGATTGATAGTGGGAGCGCTGGAGACGGATCCATCCTCGCCGACAGTGAACACCAGAACTTCCTGGCGTCCATAGTCGACGGAAACATACTGGCGAGGCTGAAAGAATCGCAGCTTGCGCACGCGCTCGGTGGAGACACGGCTGGCGGTGAAGTTGGCCACGCACCCCGATTCGAATTCCAGCCGCACATTGGCGATGTCAACCTTGCCGGAAAGAATAGGCAAGCCGACCGCGCGAACCTCTTTCACCGCGGAATCCGCAAACGAGAGCACGATGTCCAGATCGTGGATCATCAGGTCCAGCACCACGTCAACGTCGAGCGATCGCGGAGTGAAGACGCTGAGCCGGTGTACTTCGAAGAACATGGGCTGGGTGAGCAGCGGGATTGTGGCGCGGACCGCGGGGTTGAAGCGCTCGAGGTGTCCAGCCTGCGCAATGCGTTTGTGAGCTGCCGCCAGCCGCACCAACTCATCCGCTTCGGCCAGCGAAGCCGCCAGCGGTTTTTCGATGAGGACGTCAACCCCCGCTTCCATCAGCGCGCGGGAGACTTCAAGATGATGAACCGTAGGCGCTGCCACCGACACCGCACGGATTTCGCTGTGCGTGGTCAGCATCTGCGCGACGGAGCCGAAGGCGCGGCAACCGAACTCGCGCGCCACCGCGTCGGCGCGGTCCAGATTAGGGTCGACCACCCCCACCAGCCGCACGGCCTCGCCCTGCTGTTCCAGTTCCTGGTAGACCCGGGCGTGGTTGCGCCCAAAGACGCCCACTCCCACCACTGCGACGGAAATCGGATTGTCAGCTTGCAGGAAAGAACTCTCGGCTGGCCGGTTGCCACGTGGAACAATGAATTGTAAACGCAAAGCCGGTGGTCTGATTGGGTAATTTCGCGATCGAGACATCGGGCGATTGAAAAGCCCATTCCGCACGGGTTCTCAATCGCTCAATCGCACAGTGGCACAATCACTCAATTCTCGCGGCCTTCTTCAAAATGGCAATCTGCCCGGCGTGATACAGCTCGTGTTGAGCCACTCCGTGCAGCATGAAGTAGAAATCGTATTTCTTGCCGGGAACGCGGGCACGGAGGCGGGCTTCAGGGAGGGACTTAACGGTTTTAACCAGCACATCGTGCGTGCGCTTCGCGTGAGCGACAGCCTTACGCCACGCGGCCCCGGTGGGTTTCGGAACAACCGGAAAATTAGCCGCGCCTGTGAGTTGGACCTTCTCTCCGCCGAGCCGGCGGCAAGCCGCACCGTCCCACGCTGCAACGTGCAGCACCAGCTCCCAGATGCTGTGAACCTCCGGCAGAGGCCGAGCCGCGGCCGTGGCGGCATTCACATCTTGCAACAATTCAAGCAGCGCCGGACCATGCCATGCGTCGCCTTCGAAGGCGCGGCGAAGCTGCTCGGCGATTAGGGCGGATTCTGAGTTTGGAGCGGCCATATCTTTAACTTCGATCTGCTTGGGCATTTGGTGGCCGGCGGTCCGCCGCATACACTGCCAGATAAGCGAAATGCCGCTTCACAAGATGGTTAGTCCGGTCCCTTGCGGCGTACCGTGAGACCACGATGCCGAGTACTAAAAGTACTACGGGTATCAGGATGCTCGGACTCGGCGATGCCGCTCTTGCGAAGGATGGCCAATACCAAACTATCCGATGCAACGCCAAAAGTACGAGGGTGAGACAGAAAGCGGTAAGAAAATTGAGGGCCAAACTCAATTCCGCCGCTACTCTAGGCAGCAATAGCTTGGCTTCTAGTTGTCTTATCTTAAGCAGTTCATGGAGATGGCGATAGAGGATTCCGTGCTGATTGAGAGTTAGTGGGGTCGACAGATCGAGCTTGAACCCGAGCCGCAGGTCCTCCTCAACTTCCTGCAACAGACAAAACCCGCTCGCCACGGCGCTGTCCCACGCCGGACGCCAGAGTCCACGATTGCCGAGTATTCCGACAGGGGAAATTAGCAAACCCACCGCGTACGACGCGAACAACAATAGGACGAGAAACACTAGCGAGGGTCCCCATTCCAGTTTTTCGAAGGCATCGACGGCCGTACCGAAGTCGGGAAGCAGTACGGCCAGTATCACTAAGCTCAGGAAGGCACCCGGAGCGATCCGTCCGATCACGTCGAAATACATCTCGGGAATCGCGTTCGCCCAGTTCTTACCGTCGTCGGCCATCGCGAGCCTCCATGGTGAACAGCGCACTTAAGCGGGTCGTTCGTGCCCTCGGAAATCCTATGCGAAAGACGCCATTCCTTCAACCTCGCCGGTTGCGACGCTCGAAACCAGACCCGTAGAATGAAAGGTAACGATTCCCAAGATTTCACCGGGGCGAGCCTGGCTTTTTCGAAGCCCATATTGATGCACAGCACTGCACCGACCACCACTGAGGAGAAAACAATGTTGCCAAGCCATCGTATCGCTACACATCCCGGACGAATTCTGTTGCAGGAATTTCTCGAGCCCCTGGGCCTGACCCAGGCTGAACTGGCGAGGTCACTCGCCATCCCCTTGAACCGGGTAAATGAACTGGTGCGCGGCAAGCGAGGAGTTACGCCGGAGACGGCCTTGCTTCTGGCCGGATATTTCAAGAACTCCGCTGAGTTTTGGATGAATTTGCAGACCGCGCACAACCTCACCCGAACTCTGCAGGAGATGCGTAAACGTCCGGTGGCAACCTCCCGTGGGACTCGTCGTTCAGTAGGCGCCCACTAGCCTGGGGGCGGTTTAATCACGCCCCAATCAGGCCGATCAGGCAGGATCCGCCACAACCGCAATCCCCGCCGCATTTGCTGCGTCCAGAACCTTCTCCCCATCCAGCAGCAGACACTTTCCAGCGTCCAAAGCCAAGCACGTCGCGCCCGCGGCCTGCATCACTTCGATGGTCTTCACTCCGACCACCGGAACGTCGAAGCGCATATCCTGATTGGGCTTCGCGATCTTCACCACGGTGAGATCGCGGCTCAGCATGGAGGCATCGCCGCGCAGCGAACGCATGATGTGCCCCGCGCGCTCGATCGCGGCATCGGTGCCCTCCATGGCTTCGACCGCCACGCAAGCCAAATCGGCGATTACGACGGTCTGGCCAATGTCATGCTGTGCAAGTTGGCGCGCCACGGTGCGGCCGTAGTCCACGTTCTTCCGTTCCTGCTCAGTAGTCGCCCGCCGCGTCAGCACTCCGGACTTCACGAGCAGCGGTTCCAGCAGCCAGGTGGAGTTCTCCAGTGTGATGCCTTCATCCGCCAGAACCTTGGCTACGGCGCCGAGCAGGCTGTCGGTATTGCGCGTGCCGAGCGAGAGCAAAACCTTCGCCAGCCGCCAATCCGGCCGAATGGCGGAGAAAATCTGTTTGTGTTTTACCTGCCCGGCCATGATGGCGCGGCTCACGCCTTCGCGCCGGAAAGTTTCGATCAGCTGCGAAAGCTCTCCCAGCGATAGCCAGTGCACTGAAGCCGCGCCGCGCGACTCAATCTCCGCAAAAGCTTCTTCCTTGATCGCGACCACGACAACTTCGTATCCCGCCGCGCGCGCCGCGTCGAGCACGAGAAAGGGAAACTTTCCGTTGCCGGCGATAAGCCCGATTTTTTCATTTTGCGAGGGCATGAGGTGAGACCAAACAGAAAGATGCGGAGCCAGTCTAGCACTCAGCCTTCATTGAGTGCCCCACCCTTCGTTGGTTAATAAGCGCTAACGCCTTGATTACAACAACTAATCCAGACCGGGAAACCGAAAGGCCAGAAAACAGCTGGACTATCAAGTAAAGATTCGTAAAAGACAGTGCGCTTTCACGACTCCGGCTCCATAATTTGATTGGTAGGCGTCTCCAAGTCGAGGGTTCACACCTGGAGAAACTATGCTAAAACAATGCCTGCTTCTGTCGGCCTTGGGCCTCATCGGCTTGATCGCGGTCTCTGCCGTTGCGCAAAACCCAGGCGACCCGGCGAACGTCGCGAATATCCCGAACATCATGGACAATCAGAAGTGTGTGCCATCTGTGCCATTATGCCGAGTGTGTACCAACCTCCGCGCGTGCACCATGCCCGTAGCGTCTCCGGAATGGTATCAGAATGGACATTTCGATCCGGGGAAGCGGACAGAGCAACTAAGCAAGCGACTGAAGCTGACGGCAGGCCAGCAATCGCAGATGCTCGACACTTTGGAGTCGACGAAGTCGCAATTGGAGGCCGTGCGGTCAGACCGGTCTCTATCCAGGAAGGTCCGTAACTGCAAGCTGGCACTCATCCGCCGGGCATCGAACGACCAGATCAGCGCATTTTTGGAGAAGAAACAGAATGCGACATTGGTGCGGATACGGAACGCGTACGCGGCCCGCTCGGCCCAGGTCGGCGGCTGGTAACGCAGATTGCGGTCTTTCTCCAGAGCCCTCCGCTACGCGCAAACTCTATCGGTGAAGCATTCGACAGGGGCAGGTCAAGTCAATTGGCGAAATATCCCTATAGCGCTGATTGACCAGATCCCGGCGTTCTCGACGGAAGGTTCAGCGGCTGGCTCCTACTTAATCACTCCCCGTTCCGATGCTTCGATGAAGCGGATCAGCATATCCACATCCTCGCCGCGGTCCGGTTCAGCTTTCAGCTTCTCCAGCGCCTGCGACGTGTTCAGCTTTGACGCCAGCAAAGTCTTATAGGCATGGTGAATCTTGCGGATGCGCTCCGGCGAAAAGCCGCGGCGCTCCAGGCCAACTTTATTCATCCCGTACGCATGCGTGTCGCGCGCGGCGGATGTCATGGAAAACGGCAGGACATCCTGCGTGATGGTGGTACCGCCGCCGATGTAGGCGTGAGCGCCGATGCGTACGAACTGGTGCACCGGGCACAGCGCGCCCACTACAGCCCATTCCTCCACCGTCACGTGTCCGCCCAGCGTCGCGCCGTTCACCAGCATGCAGTGGTCGCCAATCACGCTGTCGTGTCCGATGTGGGCGTAGGCCATGATCAGCGTGTGGCTGCCAACTCTGGTGAGGCCTCCACCTTTTACCGTACCGCGGCTGATGGTGACGCACTCGCGGATCTCGTTGTGGTCGCCGATCTCCAGCCGTGTCGGTTCGCGTTTGTAGGTAATATCCTGCGGCGCCATGCCAATGGCGCAGAAGGGAAAGAACGCGTTATCGGCGCCGATCTTCGTTGGCCCGTCGATGGCAACGTGTGACACCAGACGGCAACCCTCGCCCAGTTCGACGTCAGGCCCGATCACGCAGTAAGGGCCGATCTTGCACGATGCTGCCACCTGCGCCCGCGGGTCTATGATCGCGGTAGGATGGATCGCGGTAGGATGGACATTCATGATTGAGTCATTGAGCTTGGCGGCGGACCCTCGCTTCATTCCTCGGCCGCGCCATTACTCGATCCCTCAAAGCCGTCGCCGCGCCCACGTGAACTGTCAATGAGCTGGCAGGACACGGTCGCCTCGGCCACGCGTTTGCCGGCGACGAGCGCGACACCGTGCATCTTCACCGCGATCATCCGCGGGATGGCCCGCCAGCCTTTCACTTCCACCTCGATGCGCAGCTGGTCGCCAGGACTCACCGGACGGCGGAACTTGGCGCGCTCAATGCCGGTGAAGACCATCACTTTGTCGGTACGATCCTCCACTTCGGTGAGCAGCAGCGCCCCGCCAGCCTGTGCAATGGCTTCCACAATCAGCACGCCCGGCATGATGGGCAATCCCGGGAAATGGCCGTTGAAAAACGGTTCGTTGATGGTGACATTCTTGATGGCCACGATGCTTTCTTTGCGTTTCAGCTCGAGCACGCGGTCGATCAGCAGAAAAGGATAACGGTGCGGCAAAATTTTCAGGATTTCGTGAATGTCGAGCCCCATCTTCGGGGCAGGTGCGTCGTCGGGAGGCGTACTCTCAGTCATGGGTCGTATCAATCAGCCTGAAGATTATACTGTACCGCGTTGCATTCACAACCAAGCCGGTAAACTCCAGCGGAGGAAGCTGTGCCCGGGAACCAGAACAACCAACTAGCAGGCGTGCCGCGAAAAGTGTGGGCAGACCGCCTGCACTACTTCGAGCAGCGTCAGGACCGGATGGTCGAGACGGTGCGCGAGCTGGCGCAAATCGAGTCCCCCAGCGATAACAAGCCGGCGGTTGACCGCTTGGCCGTGTTCCTTTCCGCCAAATTCGGAGCGCTTGGCGGACGAACTCATCCCCATCGCAGCAGCGATTTCGGCGACAGTTTGCAGATCGATTTCGGCGCGCCTCCCCGCCCCGGATCTGGAAATCGTCCGCCGGTTTTGCTGCTCGGGCACTACGACACGGTTTATCCGCTGGGCACGCTCGCGAACATGCCCTGCAAGGTGGAGAACGGGCGGCTGAGCGGGCCGGGCGTTCTCGATATGAAGTCAGGCATTGCGCTCATCCTCCATGCCATTGAAGCGCTGCAAGGCTGGCACGGCGGGATGCCCCGTCCGGTCACGGTTTTTTTGGTTTCCGATGAAGAGATCGGCAGCCATTCTTCGCGGAAGGTCACCGAGGCTCTGGCGAAAAAGTCCGCCGGGGTGCTGGTGCTGGAACCTGCCGCCGGCCTTCGCGGCGCCGTCAAGACTGCGCGCAAGGGCGTGGGCGAATATACGCTGCGTGTAAAAGGCGTGGCGGCGCATGCCGGACTCGATCCCGGCAAAGGGCACAGCGCGATTCTCGAACTGGCGCGGCAGATCGCGGTAATCGCGAAGCTAAACGATTTGCGGCAAGGCTTGTCGGTAAACCCTGGCGTGATTGAAGGCGGAACGCGCACCAATGTGATTGCGGCCGAGGCCTGTGCGCGAATTGATGTGCGGATCAAGAGCGCAAAACAGGCGTCCGGAATCGACCGCAAACTTCGTGCCCTCAAGCCGTTCGACAAGCGCTGCAAACTCGAAATGACGGGCGGCATCAACCGCCTTCCCATGGAGCGAACCACAGGAGTGGCGGCGCTGTACAAAAAGGCTTGCGGGATTGCCGGCCAGATGGGATGGAAGCTGGAGGAAGCCGCCGTGGGCGGCGGTTCCGACGGAAACTTTACGGCCGGCATGGGGATTCCCACGCTCGACGGCATGGGCGGCGTAGGCGAGGGGGCGCACGCCGTCCACGAGTTCATCGTCATCTCCGAACTGCCGCGCCGCGCGCTGCTGCTCGCGGGAATGATCGAAAGCGTTTGATATGGGGAAATCACGTGCTCAAGTTTATGGTTGTTATTTACCGGCGTCCGGAATTGACACACGAACAGTTCCGGCGACACCTGCAAGAGATCCATGGACCTTTGGCGAAGAACCTGCCGGGCCTGAGAAAGTACGTGCAGAACCTTGTCTGTAGCGATCCCAAGCGGAAGTCGCCGGGATGGGACGCGGTGGTCGAACTCTACTTCGACGATTGGCCGAGCATGGAGGCCGCGTGGGCAAGCCCGCAAGGTGCGGCTTCGGACGCCGATCTGCCGGCCTTCGCTGACCTGGCTCGTACCACCTGGTCGGTGGTCGAAGAGGTCGCGGGACTGGAGTGAAGACCTGCACAGTAACTACCTTCGGCGCCAGGTTCTTTTGACTCCGAGGGTAGGGTGGCCTAGAATTTTCTGAGACCTCGGCTGGCTTGCGCATGGGTTGCTGAGAGCGTCCGAGATGGAGGAGTTATGGGCGAGTTTTCGATTTGGCATTGGTTGTTGGTGATAGCCATCGCCCTTCTGCTCTTCGGGACCAGCAAGTTCGCCGCTGTGGGCAAAGGTATCGGCGAAGGTATCCGCAATTTCAAGTCGGCGATGAAAGAAGGGGAAGAACCCAAGAAGGAAAAAGAGGAAGAGAAGAAGTCCTAGCTCAAGGATCGCCCGCCATTCAAACCGCTCCCCGCGCGCGCAGTATCGCATACACCAGCGCCACCGGCAGGCCCACCACATTGCTGTAGTCGCCTTCGATGCGCGGGATCCAGCGCGAAGCCAGGCCCTGAATTGCATAACCCCCCGCCTTGTCCATAGGCTCGCCGGAAGCAACGTAGTCGCGGATCTCTTCGTCGGAGATCTCGGACATTGTCACCAGCGTTGTCTCGGAAGCGCTGATCACAGGCAAATCACCACCGGCCATCTTTTCCCCCACAAGGCACACTCCGGTGATCACCGCGTGGGTGCGTCCCGACAGCAATCGCAACATGCGTGCAGCATCCCCTGCGTCGCGAGGTTTGCCGAGGATGGTGTCATCGACCACGACGATTGTGTCCGCGCCAAGCACGCACTGTTGCGGATTGCTGTCAAAAACAGCCAGCGCTTTTTCCCGCGCCAACCGCTCGGCGCAATCTCTTGGAGATTCATCTGCAAGCGGCGTCTCATTGATGTCGGCAGCCTGCACTGTGAACGGAATGCCTGCGTTGCGCAGTAACTCCTGGCGGCGAGGCGAGGCGGAGGCAAGAACGAGCATGCGATCTGAATTCTAGTCGAAGAAGCGCCGAGTACCTCTTTCGGTCGCTCACTGGCAACTGACAACCGGCAACTGGCAACTGCCTCATCTGCTCCCAACCACGCCGCGCACCGATTCGATCAGCTTGGCGGAATCGTAGCCGACGCCGTCCTTGAACACGGTCTCCACGTTCTCGATCTCTTCGATCTTCTTCGACGGATCGCCTTTGATGACGGCCAAATCCGCCTGCTTGCCGGGAGCGATTGTGCCAATGCGGTCCAGTTCTCCCAGGAACTGCGCGCCGTTTGCGGTCGCGATGTGGATTGCTTCTACCGGTGTGAATCCCGCTTCCACCAGTAATTCCGCTTCGCGCTGATCTCCGAAGCCCGCGACCACCCCGCCGATGCCCGTGGGATCCAACCCGGCCAGCAGCAAACCGCCGGCCTGCGCGAAAGCATGTTCGAATTCCATCTCTTTCTTGAACGCGGCGGCCGTCGGCGAACCCTCGGCCCCGAAGCGCTTGCGGATTGTGGCTTCGTCGCCGGCCGAGAGCTTGTTCGCAAGCAAGGCGCTGCGCGCATCCGAGGTTAAGGCGTCAAGCACGCGCGGCTGGAGTGTAGGCCGCCCCGGCACAAACATCTCGAATACCGGCAACGTAGAAGTAATCGCCACATGATGCTGAACCAGGTCGACGATCATGTCGTGTACCGGTCCGGATTGCACATCAAGCTTGCCGTAGCGCGCGAATTCGTTGGGGATGTTCGGGCACTCGCCAGGCTTCTTTTCGGGGAAAAATTCTGTATCCACGAGCAAACCGTGTTCCAGGTCATCGATGCCCAGCACCGCCGCTTCCCGGAAGCCGATCGAGCAAAGATGTCCGGTAACTTTTGCGCCGCGCTTGTGGGCTGCGGCCACGGCGGCGGAAAGTTCGGCGGGAGTGATGAACATATACGCCTTGAAATTGTCCACGCCTTCGTCCATCCAGTAATTCACGGTCTTGGCCGCGTCGTCAGGCCCGCTAAGCTGGTGCATCTGCAGCGCGAAAGTGCCGGGTCCTTCCAGATAAGGCCCAGTAACGTGGATCTTCGGGCCCGGCGTTTCACCCTTATCGATCTGCTTCTTGAGCTCGATATCGGTGTAGGGCTCGAGCGCACCTGTGGTGCGGATGGTGGTCACGCCGCCGGCCAGGTACAAGCGCGGAAAACTGAACGCCATCTCGCCGAAGATGCCGTTGCCCGTGGGATAGACGAGGTGGTCATGCATGCCCACGAGGCCGGGGATCACGCTGTAACCGTGCAAATCCAGCACCTGCGCATCTTTCGGAACATTCGCCGACGCGGCATCGGAAACCGACTCGATCTTTCCTTTGGAGATCACGATGGTCTGGTCTTCCCGCGCAGCCGCACCCGTGCCATCGATCACGCGCACGTGGGCGAGCGCAACCACCGGCGCGTCAACTTTTACAAATGCTTTTAACTGCGGCGATAGAGTTTGGGAGAACGCAGAACCGGCGGCCAACACACAGCAAGCCATGGCCAAGGAGTGCTTCGGCATATCAGTCACCTGACGTAGAAATGTTCGGGCGCAGAGATTGTACCCTGCAAGGACGGCGTAAAGCGGAGGCTTCTTGCGCTGAAGTCAGCCAGGGAAAAGGCAAAGGCCTCGAATATTCGAGGCCTTCAATATACCGGGCTAACACAGCACCCCGCGACAAGACCAGTATGACCCTGCCCTGTGAAAGAATCAAGTTACTTTTGTTGGGAGGCTTATCCTCGCATTTCCGCCCCCCACAGAACCAACGCTTCGCAGTGGAAGCGTGGACCCGACGGGATTCGAACCCGCATCTGCGACCGTCGCGAGGTGCTGTGTTTCCGTTACACCACGGGCCCAAAGAAACAATACAGCCAGGGCCTGGCGAGAATTCCGCAAGGGCCAGACTTTTTCTGAACGCCAGCCCGGAACGGGAATCTCACGCCGCCTGCTAAAATCAAAGATCAGCCCGCAGCCTTTTCGAAGAGCATCTGCCAGTTTCCGGTTGCCAGTTTCGATTCGGTCTTACTGGCAGCGGGCAACTGGCAACTGGCAACTGAATTTATGGACGCCGCTTTCCTCCGCAACTTTGCGATCATCGCGCATATCGACCACGGTAAATCCACGCTGGCGGACCGCCTGCTGGAGCTGACCGGATCGCTGACCGCGCGCGAGATGCAAGCCCAGGTCCTCGACTCCATGGACCTGGAGCGCGAGCGCGGCATCACCATCAAAGCCCACGCCGTGCGCATGATGTACACCGCGCACGACGGCCAGACCTACCAGCTCAACCTGATCGACACACCAGGCCACGTGGACTTTTCCTACGAAGTCTCGCGCTCGCTGGCCTCGTGCGAAGGCGCGCTGCTCATCGTAGACGCTTCCCAAGGCGTCGAAGCGCAAACCCTCGCCAACGCCTACCTTGCCATCAATCACGGCCTCGAAATCATTCCCGTCATAAACAAGATCGATCTGCCGAGCGCCGACATCCCGCGCACCAAGGAAATGATCGAAAGCGCCGTCGGTCTGGACGCTTCCGATGCCGTGCTCATCAGCGCCAAAACCGGCCAGGGTGTGCCCGACGTGCTGGAAGCCATCGTGAAGCGCATTCCGCCGCCGAAAGGAAATCCGGACAGCCGGCTGCAAGCGCTCATTTTCGACTCCTGGTTCGACGCCTACCGCGGCGTGGTCATACTCACTCGCGTTTTCCAAGGGACCCTGCGCAAGGGCCAGAGAATTCGCCTGTGGTCGAATGGGACAACATTCGACGCCGAAACTCTCGGAGTGCAATGCCCCAAGCCGGTTGAGATTGACGAACTCAAAGCCGGCGAAGTCGGATTCCTCATCGCGAACATCAAGAACGTCGCCGACACCAAAATCGGCGACACCATTACCGATGACGCCAACCCCGCCTTCGACGCGCTTCCCGGCTTCGAGGAGATCAAGCCCATGGTGTTCGCCGGCCTCTACACCGTGGACGCGCATGAGCACACCCGTCTGCGCGAAGCTCTGGAAAAATTGCGCCTGAACGATTCGTCGTTTTTCTTCGAACCGGAAAGTTCCGTGGCGCTGGGCTTCGGCTTCCGCTGCGGCTTCCTCGGCCTGCTGCACATGGAAATCATTCAGGAGCGCCTGGAGCGAGAGTTCGAGCTCGAACTCATCACCACCGCGCCCAGCGTGCGCTACAAGATCACGAAGACCGACGGCGTGATGATTGAGGTCGACAATCCCTCGCGCTGGCCCGACCCAAGTGAAATCGCCAAGGTGGAAGAGCCGGTGATACTGGCAACCATCCTCACCAACGAAGAGTACGTCGGCGGGATCTTGAAGCTGGTCGAGGACAAACGCGGCAAGCAGAAGACCTTCGAGTATGTCAGCTCGTCGCGCGTGATGTTGCACTATGAGTTACCTCTGAATGAAATCGTGCTCGATTTTTACGATCGCCTGAAGTCGGTTTCGCGCGGCTACGCTTCCCTCGACTATCACCTCGCCGATTATTGGGAGTCGCCCATGGTGAAGCTCGACATCCTGGTGGCTGGCGAGCCGGTGGATGCGCTCTCCATTATTGTGCATCGTGATTTCGCCTACGACCGCGGCAAGGCGCTGGTTGCTAAAATGAGGCAACTCATTCCCCGGCAAATGTTCGAAGTGGCCATCCAGGCTTCCATCGGCGCGAAAATCATCGCCCGCGAAACCGTCTCCGCCATCCGCAAGAACGTGATCGCCAAGTGCTACGGCGGCGACATTTCGCGGAAGCGCAAGCTGCTCGAAAAACAGAAGGCAGGCAAAAAACGAATGAAGCGCATCGGCCGCGTCGATATCCCCCAGGAGGCTTTTCTGGCCGTGCTGAAGGTCAGCGAGGACAGCGATTGAGCGGGGAATAATTTCCGGTTAGCCCGTCGCTCGGAAGGATCTCAGCGATTGCCGACGGCAGACCCCCCAGAAGCGGACCTATGGCCCGGAATAATCTCCGAGCGTCGCGTCACCCCCCGGAGTTCCCGCCAAATACTACGACTACAACAGAAAAGCCTTGAAGCCTGCCCAACAAATCGGATATAGTACACCAATTCTCTGAGGAGTATCTACAATGTATCCTCCACGATTTTGTTTCCTTAGTCGTCGCAGCACGCTAGTGTCGGCGTCCGTTCTGCTCACGTTTATTCTGATGACCATTGGGGTCACGCGTGCCGACGAGGCAACGGATGCAAAGGCTGTAACGTCAGCCTTCCTAAAGCTGGAGGACCAAGAAGACGTGGAAGGCTGCTATAGAATGGCGGGCGAGCAGTTGAGGAAGACAGCACCCAAAGCGGAAACAATCGCTGGCTTAAGAAAATGGTTCGGAGTGAAGGGTGGCGCCGCAACCTCGCGCGAGCTTGTCTTCCAACGAACCTATAGTGAGGCGGAAGCAAATGACGCCTTCCCACAGGTAAAGACCAAGGGCAGTCTCTACGGATTCCGTTATAGGTCCAAATATCCCAACGGAACCTTCTTTGAAGACATCTATGTGAGTCGCGACAGTGACGGGGTTCTGCGCATCAATGGCCACGTTCCGCAGGCCGGGTAACAGGAATTAGTTAACTTTCCGGACTACGCTTTCCTGAGCCCGCAATGAACACCACCCTTCGACCCCCAGCCTTCCGAATGACTGTCTGAGGAAGCCGCTTAATTACCTAAATTAATGTCGGACAGCCCCTTGGCGACCCAACTACTTGCGGGCGGTCACTGCCGAGGCATCGCCGCAAAAACTCCAAAGCAAGGGAAAAGCGGAAAAGGCTATGGTACTGTTTCTCCCACGCATCGAGCACCGAAAGAGTACTCATCAAAGCCAGGCTCGCCCGAGCCCCGGTACGACGCGCGGACGCTGCGCGGAAAGCTGTCCCAAGAGCCGCCGCGGAAAGTCCTGGACAGCCCGGCCGGAGGTCCCTGCGGATCCTGTTCCTCGCGCTGATCGTAATACTTATCCCCGTACCAGTCCGCAGTCCACTGCCAGACGTTCCCGAGCATATCGTACAGCTTCCAGGCGTTCGGCTCCTCCAATCCTACGGGATGCGTTTGGCCGCTGCTATTGCCGTTATACCAGGCGACGGAGTCAACATCATCGTACCGTGCCCCTGGGGTTCCCGCTCGTGCCGCGTACTCCCATTCAGCTTCCGTCGGCAATCTCATCCCTATCGTTTCGCAGTACCGTTTTGCTTCCTCCCACGTTATGTGATCCACCGGCAAACCCTCGCCCTTGAAGTGGCTGGTATTCTTCCCGGTGACCCGCTGGTACGCTTCCTGCGTGACTGGCGTTTGTCCTATCCAAAAGCCCCTAGTGATTGCTACCTGATGCGCCGGGCGCTCGTTAGCATAGCACTCACTATCCAAGGACGAGCAGCCCATCATGAAGGTCCCGGCTGGAATCCAAACGTACTTGAGCCCGTCCCTCGGATGCCCCCTAACCGTGCCCACCGGGGCTGTCGATGGCGTGGGAACTGGCTGGGCATAGGCGATCCCCTCGATAACCCTCTCGCGACGCTCTGATCGAGTCGGGTAGCCGCCCACGGACTCCGAAGGAAATGCTAGTTCCTCGAAAGCCTCAAGTAGCTGGTCTCGTGTTACACCGAGGCGAGTGAGCCAGATCGCTGCCGAATAGTCCGCCCTCAGTTCCATCTCCTTACTCCAGGAACTGGCGTGCGCGGAGTCGTTGCTGATGTGGTGCGCGGCTTCGTGGGCGAGGACAAAGTGCCGGGCATTCGGGGAAAGTGACGACAGATAGGCTTCGTCGTAAAAGACCCATCTTTCGGTCCGGGCTGAACCGCACACTTGTGCGGCCGCCCGCTTGCGCACAAGAGCACTGGACGACGGCAACAGCAGAATCCCGGTTGGAGCCCCCACCACCCTGTCAACGCTGTCAAGAAAGATACGGGCTTCCTGCGCGGCTGGGTCTGGCAGCCCTCCTCCTCCTTGATATGCGCTAAGCAGCGGACATAAGTCAACTTGTGCGGCGCACGCCGACACAATTGCGAGTCCGATGCAGAGGAGTAGTAGATGCGGACGCATACCGAGGCTCAATGCGCGCCTTCCTGAATTCTCAGTGTGATTTTGCGCTCATAGTCGGCGCCGCCCTTACCGGCGCAATGAATGGATTCCTGATCTATTCCAACGAGCTTACAGTCCTTAAGTATCCCCCCCCGCAATACAACTTGGTCCACCGCTCTTGGCGTTTGCTTGGGATTGGCGGGCGGCGGAGTAATCCCAAGCGACTTCTGCGGTGCCCCGGGGTTGAAGGTCGTATCGTTAAACTCTATGCTCTCGACTTCACCAATCGAAATATGTAAGGTCTTGATGATCGGAGTCTTGCTATCCGAAGCGAATTCAGCCTCCAGCGTGATCACCCCGTCAGACATATGGGTCAGCGACCCATTCACGCTTAAATGATCTCTCTTCGTCACTGTATCAGGGAAGGCCGATACCGCGGCAAATGCAGCAAACAACAAACTCCAGACGGCTATCCTCATTTGGACTCCTCATTCTGATCTAATCCTCGCTGGATATGGACCCCTACTAGATCTGAATCCGACAGCATATAAAGGTTGAGGCTTCCGATGCCGGGATGTACGGGTTGGAAGAAATAATATGTGCCCTTAAAATGCAGCAGCAGCTTACAATCCATGGAACCGTAGGTTTCGTGTTCGACGCAGGAAGGCTCCGGGTTCGTGAGCTTCGATGCGAAGGCAACATTTGGCAGGTTTCTGGAATTCGCGAGTATGTCCTGGTTGGCGACTTGCCGGCCTCGGAAAACCCCAGCAATCGCAGTACTGAGCAATAACACGCCAAGAGCCGCCACGGTCCATCCGCGACCCGTTCCTGGCATGCGGCGGGCAACGATGGCAATCGCCATAATCAAAGCGCCCGCGACAAATAACGGCCAAACGGATTCATAGAGAACGTACACTGCGGTCGTCGAAACGACAGGAATTGAGATGTCCAATTCCAGCGGATTCAGCCCGAATGTCTTGTAATACGATGCCAAATACGACCACCCGCCCACAAACGTCAACGCGATGAAAACCGCCGACGCTTCCGCAAGTGTCTTGAGAACGGCGAGCGAGTCTTCCTTTGGGTAGAGCCCTGGCTTAACGGGTACAGCGGCTGCTCCCCCCTGGCTCGTCGTTTGCTTCGGCACAGTACCCACGAGTATACCTTCCAGGCTTACTAGATAGTAGTGCAACCACACGCGGCTCAGGTCGTGCTGGTGAAACCGCACGCTTCGAGGTTCCTGATTCCTCCTCTACGCGCTTCGCGATTCGATCACTTGATCGATGGGGTCCCTTGACACGAACCGGTGACACTGGCGGTCCGCAAGCGGGCTTGGGGGAACTTGGCATCTTCTCATTGCCCAAACGCTTCAGTTAGTGCCTATGATGGTTTTGTCCCGCGCAGAAACACGGAATTCAAAGATCAGGAACCGCCGAATGTGCAAATCCCCAAATCGGGAATTAGGCGGCTTGCCGCTGCTCTCGGCCATGTTAATACCGAGTGAATTGCCTAACTGGTTACTATTCAGGACTTTAACGGGCAAAGGCCACAGGAAACCAGATCGTTCCAAACATCTTTTTCGTTAGCAAGTTCCACCTCGGCCAGTAATTCCACAAGCTTTTCCACAGCACAGCCCGCCGAGTGCAACTCAAGGCCCCTAAGGTACTTACCCGGCAAAACTACAGGAATCCCTGTACCTCATGGACTCACTTCTCCGGCGCCAGGCCACCCTCCACCATTGTCTCGAATCTGGTGCAGCTTTTCAGGAACGCCAGCTGGATCCTGCCGATGGGACCGTTGCGCTGCTTGGAAACGATGATCTCGGCCTTGCCCTGCAGGTCGGGATCGTCCGGCTTGTAAACTTCTTCGCGGAAGATGAACATCACCAGGTCGGCGTCCTGCTCGATCGATCCTGATTCACGCAGATCGGCGAGCTGCGGACGATGGTCGCCGCCGCGGCTCTCCGGAGCGCGGCTCAACTGCGAGAGCGCGATCACGGGCACGCTTAACTCCTTGGCCAGCGACTTCAGCCCTCGCGATATTGCCGACACTTCCTGCGTCCGGTTTTCGTAGCGCTTGCTGCCACCGGACATGAGCTGAAGATAGTCCACGATGATCAGGTCCAGCTTGCCCTGCGATTGCTTCAACCGCCGCGCCTTGGCCCGCATCTCGCTCAGCGCAATCCCAGGCGTGTCATCGATGAAGATGGGCGCGTGCGCCAACTGCTCCATGGCGCGCACCACTTTCCGCGTGTCGTCCTGCCACAGCGAACCGGTGCGCATTTTGTGCGCGTCCACTTTGGCCTGCGAGCAGAGCAAGCGCAACAGCAGCGCCTCGCGCGACATCTCCAGCGAAAACACTCCCACCACCTGCTGGTCTTCCACCGCAGCGTTCTCCGCGATGTTCATAGCGAATGCGGTCTTGCCCATCGAAGGCCGCGCCGCGATGATCACCAGCTCCGAACGTTGCAGTCCGCTGGTCATTTCGTCGAGCGCGGTATAGTGCGTGGCCAATCCGGTGATGCGCTGGCCGCGTTGCAGCAGCGCATCGACCGAGCCGAACGACTCGCGCACGATTTCCTGCACGCCCATGAAGCCGCGCCCGATGCGCTTTTCCGAGAGCTGGAAGATCGCAGCCTCGGCGTCGTTCAGCACTTCCTCGGCGGCATCGGACTGATCGGCCGCCCGCGCAATCGCAGTATTGGCCGCATGAATCAACCCGCGCAGCAGCGCCTTGTCGCGGACGATCTTAACGTAATGCTCGATGCTCGGCCGGTCGGGAACGCCGTCCAGCAGGCTCGACACATAGCCCACATCGCCGATCGCCTGCAGATCCTTGTGGCGATCGAGCTCCTCGATCAGCGTGATCATGTCGATCGGCCGCGAGGATTCCGCCAGATCGACCATGCGCCCGTAGATACGCCGGTGCGAATCGAGCGAAAAATCTTCGATGCGCAGATGTTCGGCGGCCTGATTGTAGGCAAAGTTATCGAGCAGGATCGCGCCCAGGATGGAGCGCTCGGCTTCTACGTTCGCGGGAAGCGTGCTGATCTTGTAATCGGTGGTCGCCATGGTTCCGTAAGGAACTTTGCCGCAATCTCTCGTCTAGCATAAGCGAATATAAAGCGAAACACAAAATGAATTGTGCAGAAGCTGTGAACCCAGACGATATCCTGTGGAAGCTCTGCGAAAACCAGACTGTTACTATGCGGGCGGCGCCGAAACATCCGCGCACGCTCTAAGCGGCCACAAAACAAATGCGGCCCGGGCCAGCCACCCGAGCCGCATCGTTCGTAGACCTCTAAAGTTGCCTTCCCGCCGCTTAGGGCAACGGGACGACGGTACCGGTCCGGCAGCGCTCGCATGATTAGAGAGCGCCACATTTACCGTTACTGTTGCAGAATCGTGATTCAGAGAACCACGTCTCTGCAACCCCTGCGGTGGCCAGCGGCCCAACCCAGCTCAAAGAGCGGGAAGTGGAGGAGGCCGCAATGCCTGGGCAACCGGTGCCGCACTCACGCGCGTTCCCGATTTTCCCCCGGCAATTCACCCTCGAGAATCGCCGGTCTGCCGCCAAGTTCGCCGCAATCGTCGTTCGGCAAGCCTTCGGAGGTCCCACGTATTCGGTGAACCCACTGTGCGGCAGATTGTTGCTGGCCGCAACAGAAAAACATTTCGCGCTTGTGCAGAAGCTGTGGAGGATGACACTTCCCTGTGGAAGGCTGAGGAAAAACGGGCTGGAATCGCTTCCACGAAATCCTTGGAACGACAACGTTTCAATAACTTAGACGTTGTTAAGGGAATAGCGGCCTCGTTCAGATCGCTCCGATGGGGAATTCTTCGGCGCAAGCCTGGATGTTGTCGATGTGGCCTGGAGTGGGGGCATAATCGGGATCGAGCAACTGCCACGCCTCCCTGTATTTTTCGTACTTGGCCTTCCCCGATTTGGGATAGAGAGTAGTGCAGTCCTTACCCCAAGTTTTTTCCTCGGGGATGATATACCAGGCGTTCTCGTGAACCACGTAGGCGGCGAGAAAGTCGAACGAGCCGGGTGGGTAGGGCTTGTGTCCGCCGCGCACGGTGCAGACGTAGCCAGTACCTAGTTCGGCGATGGTGGATTTGACTTGCACGGACACAAAGTGGCGGGTGCGGCCTACGACAAAGTCGTAGCTCTGCATCTCTCCCCAAGGCTTGCTGATCGGCAGGCCAAGTTCGATGGCGCGCGTCATGAAAACCATTTCAGCCCACTCGCCCCGAAGTTTCTTGTTGGGGATTTTCGGCTTCCGCTTCTTCATCTACCGACCTCAGAACGAAAAAGGCGGCATTCGGGGGGAAATTCGCGAATGCCGCCTCTGTTTATTCGACAGCAAGGGAAAGCCAAAGGCAAGAAAATTCGAAGAAAAAAGTGGGAATGATTCCCAAAATGGGAGTGGAAGGTGACGAGGGCTGCCATCGCCGGCGAAATGCCGGCGCCGCGTCTCCCGGCTCCGATCAGCCGCCTTGGGCACCACGCCAGAACTGTGGATGAATATGCAGTCCGTGATGAGGGCGTGGTCGGCGGCAAGACCGCCATGGTGTTTTCCCGGCGTAGAATGTTGACCAGACGGATGCGTATCGCTCGGCGTTCCAAGATTTTGCTTCACATCCCGGCGCGGCGCTCCTATATTCGCGCTAGGCCTGTATGCCGCCTTCCGGCCTCAATCGCGTCATAATGGACTCAGTCCATGGCATCTGTCCGGTTGACCGCCCGTTGCGTCGCATACTCGACACCCAGGAAGTTCAGCGCCTGCGGTTCATACATCAGACCGGGCTCAACTTCCTCGTCTACCCCGGGAGCGAGCACAGCCGATTCGTTCACTCACTTGGAACGTACAGCGTGGCGAAGCGAATCTTCCAGCACCTGTATCTTCTGAGCAGCGAGATGTCGGATCTCAGCCCGTCCAAGCTTGACGGAGGCCTCGAAAAAGCATTCCTCGTAGGGGCCCTATGCCACGATCTGGGCCATACGGCTTTCTCCCACACGCTGGAAAATGTGCTGCTTCCCGAGGGATTCAAAACCCACGAGGACTGCACATTACACCTGATGCAACGCGACGGCCCGATCGCCAACGAGATTAAGGAGTACGGCTGCGAGATCGACGAGGTTGTACAGCTCCTGAGCGGGAGGCATTGGGTCAACGGCCTGTGCAGGCTGCTCAGCGGAAATATCGACGTGGACCGATGGGATTACCTTCTTCGGGATTCGCGGGCCGCTGGGGTTCGCTACGGTGTCTTCGACCTCAACTGGCTGATAAACTCCATCTCCCTGCAGGCAGATTCTACGAAATGCCAGAGGCTAGTACTCGACGCGCGGCGGGGCCTTTCAGCCCTCAAGCAGTTTTTGCGGGCAAGGGCCTTCATGTACGAGCAGGTCTACTTGCACGCGACCGTCAGAGGCGCAGATCGGCTGCTTCGAGCGATGTTCGAGCGAGCGGCCGACACGGCGAAGCCGGGAAGATTCTCTGACCATAAAAACAGGGCCATACCCAAAATTTTTGAGGAAGTCGCGGCTGGCAAGCGCGCGTCGCTGGAGCACTTTCTTCTCATTGACGATATTGCAGTAATCGGGCTGGTGAAGGTCTGGGCGAACCTGAGCCGCGATCCGGTGCTACGGTACCTCGCTAGATGCTTCCTGAAGCGTCGGCTTTTCAAGGAGGTCGGGTCGTGGCGGAGCGAGGTTCCGCCCGGCTATCTGGAATTAGTGAAAAACGCAGTGCGGAAAGCCTTCAAGAAGCAAGTGTCGGACGACCTAAAGCTCAAGGACGAAGAGATGGAGCAGAGCCTAGATTATTTCGTCCTAATCGATACAGCAACTTTCAAAGCGGATGACCGCTTCGATGGTATTCTCTTCGACATCGGAGGGGGTACACTGGTTACACTCGAGGAACTGAGACAGAACCCGGAATTCAATCCGCCCCTTCCGGAGCCTCCTTTCCATCGTGTGCGCCTATTCGTTCCGTATGAGGTCCGAGGAGCAGTGCTCAGCGACGCTGCCGCTAACTGAAAGGATGCCCTATGCCTAGCCTACCAAAACCCGGCCACGGATATATCGTTCGGGAGTCCCTCGGAAAAGGCCGATGGAAGGAAGTGTTTCGAGCAGTGAAGCGGAACGAATGGCGCGATAGGGCACTGGCGAGGTTTATTGAGGAGGACGTCACCGCCGACAGCCTGCTAAGCGAACTAAAACTTCTTGTAGTTGATCGCGTGAAACGGACCGCAGGAGAGGAGAACGTTGCGCTCCCCTATGAGGCGTTTAAGGGGGAGGATGGGCGAATATATCTCGCCGAGGAGTTATTATTCAGGCCCCTCACAGCTCTTTCGCCGCTAAGGGACGGAGACCAGTTTTTTCGCGCGGCGAGAGATCTCTCGTCTGGCCTCGCATTCCTACACCGAATAGGGCTGGTTCACCGGGATCTCAAGTTGGACAATTGTGGCGTTGACCACTGGGGCGTCGCAAAGATATTCGATCTGGGCTCCGCCACCAGCGAAGGAGGCAAGGTTCTGGGGTCAACGCTAACTAGGGCACCGGAACTGTTCGAGGAAAACGCTCGCTGCAACAAGCAATCGGACGTTCTGGGCGCTGGGGGCTGTTCTCCTCGCGCTTCGCACGGGAGACTACCCCTTCGTTAGCGCCGAGGAGCTGAGAAGTCGGCCCCCGATTAATGAGAAGAACGAAAAAAGAAGGCTGTTCGACGAGGGAGTTAAAGCGCGTGCCCTTTCCCCCGAAGCGGAGGCCGCTTTGCGCAAGAAAATTTCGGAGACGTTCCCGGCCGGTCCGAGAGAGATTCTCGAGGAGATGCTGGCCTTCGAGCCAGCCCAGCGCCCGTCGGCAGAGTCGCTGAAGGAAAAGTGGGAGGCCGCTCATCGCTTGTGGATGCCTGCCCTGACTAAGACCGAGAGCCGCAGCCCAGTCAGCGATGCCCTCCTGGAAATGCGCTCCTTCCTACACGCTGTCTCCGAGGAACAGGTCGGCATGAGCCCAAGGCAATGGGCGCGCGCCCTATCGCAGATTGACCGCCTTGAGGCCGAGGCAAAGGACAGTCCCGACGAATCTGTCCTCGGCGAGGTCCGCCAGCTCCGCGATAGGATTAGCGAACGCCGGCAGGGGGCGGAGCAGAACTCGTCCGCCGCGACAACGCTCGCTCGCTCGGATGACAACTTGGGAACTTAGTCCCTAACTCCAACCGTAAACGCCCGCAGCTTCCGTGAGCGAGGTACTGCGTTTGTAGGCCACAATAGCAAAAGCCCCGAGGTTCACCCGGGGCCTGCGAGATACCAAACGACGCCTGTCAACTCAATCGTAACAAACCGCGCAAGCATGTCAAGCGTCAATTCGAGGCTCGAGTGACATTAGAGGGCGAGGGAATCGAACCCTAGTGGCTGAAGCCACTCGAACGCGTGACAGGCGTCGTCCAGTACCCACTGGCACCACCCTCCAAACGACCCTGTTGCGTAATCGATTGTATTTGCGCTCGAATGTATTTCACGGCCAGAGACGAAATATTTCGAGACGGGATGCCGATACGGGAAGGAACTGTTGGAGTTTCTGTCGTCCCTTACGGGACTTGGTTCCGTTTTTCGGGACGTGCCCAGGGCTTGCGCCCTGGGCTGCATTCTTGCGCCGCTTCGCGGCTAGGAGGGCTGCGCGCGAGTGAGGGCAAATTCCATGAAACCGTGCGAGGGTCATTAGGGTTCGAGTGACATCAGAGGGTGAAGGAACCCTTAGTTGCTGAAAGCCACTCGAACGCGTGACAGGCGTCGTCCAGTACCCACTGGCACCACCCTCCAAACGACCCTGTTGCGTAATCGATTGTATTTGCGCTCGAATGTATTTCACGGCCAGAGACGAAATATTTCGAGACGGGATGCCGATACGGGAAGGAATTGTTGGAGTTTCTGTCGTCCCTAGCGGGACTGGGTTCCGCTTTCGGGAGCTTACCCAGGGCTTGCGCCCTGGGCTGCATTCTTGCGCCGCTTCGCGGCTAGGGCTTGCCTTGGGCTTGTGTCCTGGGCTGTCATATCTCCCCCTACGGGGTTGCAGTTTGCTGGCGATCCCGTCTGCGCACAAATGCAGATTGTCGCGTCGCGCGCCACTTCGGGAACGAAGAACAAGCTGTCTGCGGCATTGTGACATCCGTCACATCTTCCGTGCCGTCTGAGTCCGCACCATTCGATAGCCGCGAAGCGGCGACAGATTGCAGCCCAGGGCGCAAGCCCTGGGTAAAGGTGAAATCAGGAAGCAAGCCCTGAAAGGGCGAAAGAAACGTGGCGCAGACTTGCGGCAATCTCGTTGTGCACCTGATCTTCAGCACCAAGCTGCGTCAGCCTCTGATCGGCTCGGACATTCGTTCCGACCTTTTCGCGTATCTGGGCGGCATTGTGCGGGAGTTGCGCGGTACTGCGCTGATCATTGACGGCACCTGCGATCACGTGCACATGTTGATACGTATCCGTCCCGCCCAGTCCATTGCCGAGGTCGCACGGATCGTCAAGACAAATTCCTCGGGATGGATTCGAAAGAAAGGTCACAAGGAATTTGCGTGGCAAGCTGGATATGGGGTGTTCAGCGTTAGCGAATCAAGTGTTCCGGCGGTTACCAAGTACATCGCGACGCAGGAGGAACACCACAAGAATCGATCGTTTCAGGAGGAGTTTGTCGCGTTTCTTAAGAAAAACAGGGTCGCGTATGACGAGCGTTACATTTGGGATTGATCGTCTTTCGCCCCTTCGGGGCTTGATTCCCGCCTTCGAAAATAAACCCAGGGCTTGCGCCCTGGGCTGCATTCTTTCGCCGCTTCGCGGCTTGGACGGCCGAGGAGGCGGCCGTCCCCACATGAGCTCTGCTAGCCCAATGAGCTGCTAGTCCCTTACCCCATCCATAAACGCCCGCAGTTTCCGCGAGCGCGACGGATGCCGCAGCTTGCGCAGCGCCTTGGCTTCGATCTGGCGGATGCGTTCGCGGGTTACGGCGAACGACTGGCCCACCTCTTCGAGAGTGTGTTCGCTGCCGTCTTCGAGGCCGAAGCGCATCTTGATTACTTTTTCTTCGCGCGGGGTCAGCGTGCGCAGGACCTGTCCGGTCTGGTCCTTGAGGTTCACGTTGATCACGGCTTCGGCCGGAGAGACTACGGCGCGGTCTTCGATGAAATCGCCGAGATGCGAATCTTCCTCTTCGCCGATTGGCGTTTCGAGGGAGATCGGCTCCTGTGCGATCTTCAGCACCTTGCGCACTTTCGCCACGGGGATGTCCATGCGCTTGGCGATTTCTTCGCTGGTAGGCTCGCGTCCCAGCTCCTGCACCAGCTGCCGCGAAGTGCGGATCAGCTTATTGATGGTCTCGATCATGTGCACCGGGATGCGGATGGTACGCGCCTGATCGGCAATGGCACGGGTGATCGCCTGCCGAATCCACCACGTGGCATACGTCGAGAACTTGTAGCCGCGGCGGTATTCGAACTTGTCCACGGCTTTCATCAGGCCGATGTTGCCTTCCTGAATCAAGTCGAGGAACTGCAGGCCGCGGTTGGTATACTTCTTGGCGATCGAAACCACCAGGCGAAGGTTGGCCTCAATCAGCTCGCGCTTGGCCTGCTCCGCGTCCATGTCGCCCTGGATGATCTCGCGCTGCGTGCGCTTGATCTCCTGGAACAACAAGCCCGCTTCGAGTTCAAGCTTCTCGATCTCGCTTCTTACGGCGCGCGCCTGCCGGCGGTATTCTTTTTTTTGATCTTCGCTGCGCGTGGCTTCAGCCTTGCGCTCCAGGTTCCCGGCCTGCCGGTCGAGCGAACGCATGCTGTCGACCGTTTTGTTGACCCGATCGATCAGGCGCTTGCGCTCGGCGTTGGTGAATCCCAGATTGCGCACCGCCAGCGAAACCCGCACGATGCCGCGGGCCAGCTTGCGGCGGGCGCGGCGATGATCTTTCGGACGTTTTTTCAGAGACACCGCTGCGTACTTCTCCTGCAGCACGCCGGCCTTCTTATACAGCTTGGCCATGGTGTCGATCTTGCCGGTAAATTCGTTCAACCGGTTCTGCAGAATTTCGTCGGTGATCTCTTCCTCATCGAAGGTCACGACCTCCTTGATGGAACGCACACCCTTCTTGAGGTCTTCGCCCATGGCCAGCAGTTCGTGAATCACGATGGGCGACCGGGACAGCGCCTTGAGCACGCGCACCTGGCCGCGCTCGATACGCTTGGCGATTTCCACTTCGCCTTCGCGCGTGAGCAGGGGCACGGTGCCCATCTCGCGCAGATACATGCGGACGGGATCGTTGGTTTTTTCCAGCGCGCCGGGGGTGAGGTCGAGTTCGACATCGTCGCCCTCTTCGCCTTCTTCAAACTTCTTATCGAGCGCTGCGGAAGGCAGTTTCGGGCCTTCCAGCACGTCGATGCCTTGCGTGCCAATGGTAGTCAGCAGGTCGTCCAGGTCCTCGGGACTATGCACATCGTGCGGGATGAGATCGTTTACCTGGTCGTAAGTGAGATATCCCTTCTCTTTCCCGGCGTCGACCAGCTTTTTTATGTCGTCGTACTTGTCTTCAAGAGCCAAGAGGTGTCCTCAAATTCTTCAATTCGCTCGCGAGGGAGCGTGTGGTAATGTCTTTACAGGTGGGAATCTGGGGTAGCGCGGAGTTGTGCGCCTAGCACAAACTTATAGAGTTTAGCACATAAGTGCTGCCCGGTCTATCAGTTACCCCGCCGAAATTCCCCTCGCCCGCCGCTATCTCTAACTCTGCCAAATACTTAGATGGTTCTAACCGCTGTTTTGTTTCAGGCACTTTTCTGGTTTCCCGGACCGATTTTCGGCCCGTCTTCCAAAAGGCCGGGATCCCGTAGCGCACGGCTCAGCCGATCTTTTTTAAGCAGCAACTCGTTCCTAAGCACTTTATCGTCACCAACTCCAGGCTTGTTCAGTTCGCGTTGCACTTGCTCCAGCCGGCGCCGCAAGTGAATGCGGCGCAGACCGCGCACTGCGCCCTCCAGGCGCTCAGCGCTGAGTTCTTCGTCCTCTTGCAACAGGATGGAGGCCAGCATCCGGCGCTCGCTGTCAGAGCACGGCACCTCCATTACATCGGCAATTTCCGCTCCGGCATTCAGCAGGACCTCCACCAGCGATTCGGTCGCCAACCCGCGATGCAGCCCTTCACTCTGGAGCACATACTGCGCCTGACGTGCCGGATCAAACTCTTCCTCGGCGCCATCGCGCGCGGAAAGGTGCTCTCCCGGCTGCATCTGCCGCGCCGAGGCCAGCGCTCGGACGAGAATCCGCTCGGCGTTGGTAGCTTGCGCTTCCGCTGGAGCCTTCACTGTCGCCGCGGAACGGGTCGCTGCCACGTGCCTCAATTCCTGACGGAGCACGGCAGAATCGATCCCGAGTTTTTGTGCGATTTCTTGCGCGAGTTCGTCGCGCACAATCCGGCTGGGCACGCGTTGGACGTGCGGCAGCAAGTGCTTGACCGCCTTGTCCTTACCTTCGGCACTGCGCACCGGAAATTGACTGCGCGCCCGGTCGATCAGATAGTCAAAGTATTTCTGCGAACTTCGCAGGGCCTCGCCGTAAGCGTCCCTGCCCTTGCGCTGAATATAAAGATCGGGATCGAATCCCTGCTCCAGCGTGAGCACTTTGATCTGAAATTCTTCTTCCACCAGCAAACCCAACGTGCGCTCCGTGGCCTTGGCTCCGGCCGTATCCGGATCGAAGTTGACCACCACATTCTTGCTGAAGCGCCCCAGGAGCTTCGCCTGGATCTCGGTAAAGGCCGTGCCGGAGCTGGCGATCACGTTGTGAAATCCCGCCGCGTAGACGGAAATGCAATCCATCTGGCCTTCGACCAGAATCGCGTAATCCAGCTTGCGGATCGCTTCCTTCGCGTGGTCAAGGTTGAACAAGACGCGGCCTTTGGAATAAATTCCGGTCTCGGGCGAATTCAAATACTTCGGGCCAGCCTTCTCGTCGGTGGCCAGCGTTCGTCCCGTGAATGCGATCATCCTCCCGGCTTCGTTGGCGATGGGAAACATCACGCGGTTGCGGAATTTGGAATAGACCGTCGTTGGTCGTTGGTCGTTAGTCGTTGGCGCAGTGCTGTCGCTTTCAGCGTTGTCATTCCGAGCGGGCGAAGGCCCGCGAGGAACCTGCTGTTCGCTGGCAGCCTGCTTCCACGAGAACAGCCCGCTCTCCCGCAACACCTCTTCGCTGAACTCGCCCGCCAGCCGGTCGCGCAACAGGAATCCGGAATCCGGCGCGTAGCCGATGCGGAAGCGCGCAATCGTTTCTTCATTCAATCCGCGTCCCAGCAGATATTCCCGCGCCCGTGCGCCCTCGGGACGCCTCAAGCATTCCTGAAAAAACGCCGCTGCCCGCTCCTGGGCGTCGAGCAATTGCGCCCGCAGCTTGGCGTCCCTGGCCTCCGCTGGACTCGAGTACGTAGCCTTGGGCAGCGGAATCCCCAGCTTCTGCGCCACCAGCCGGACCGCCTCAGGAAAGCTGATGTTCTCGATCTTCTGCACGAAGCTGAACACATCTCCCGACACGCCGCAGCCAAAGCAGTGATAAAACTGGCGCGTGGCATGCACCGAAAACGACGGCGTCTTCTCCCCATGAAACGGACAAAGCCCGGCATAGTTCGACGCCCCAGCTTTTTTCAGCTTGATGTAGTCGCCGATGATGCGGACAATGTCCGCCTGCTGCTTCACCGTTTCTTTGAAATCTTCAGTGGGCATGGATGGGGATCAGGTATTGAAGGCAGCAATTCGCTTGTGGAGTCTTTCGATTTGATTTGCTCGGATGTTACGAAAGTGCCGAAAATCTCGGCGCTCCTTCTGTGCTCTCCTTAGGGTTTGCACGAATTGCGCGACCGAGAACCGCAATCTGCGCATTTATCGACCTCGCCTGCCCAACGAAGTCCAGTTCTTCAAAGGTTCTTGTGTCGCTCTTGTGCCGCCGGACAGGAGGATTCATTTGTGTGTTCCTAATTGTGCGTAGTTCAAAGAGCCGTCATCATACTCTGCCTTAGATTGGCAGCCGAGGGAACCGCAGTAGCGGGATTCCCTGTGGAGAAGCTGTGGAATAAGCGGCTATCCCGTTGACGCCCTAGGAAAAACAGGGTTATTAGCGGACCTTGCGTCTGTCATGTGAGGCCCTAGCTTGCGTTGTGGGTCTGTCCTCCTTCTTCTTTTTTCTTTGACGCATCCGCAAGAGCCTGTGCTTTCGCCTGCGCTTCCCAGAAAGTCTTTGGGCGGTGCATGTTGATTAGCGCACCCAGGACTGTGGCCTTGTCTCTTCCCGCCTCGAATAGTTTCTGGATATGGTTGAGATAGCTACAATAGACGGAGATATGACTGAAGTATCGTCCGCTGGTGTAAGTCTCGAGGTATTCGGGGTAGTGCGCGAGTGAAATCACCATCATCATCGTTGAGAATGATGCATGCGCCCCACGGTTGATCGTGTCCATCGCAGTAAAGGAGCCGTGCGTGAGCCCAGGATGCGAGACTTCCAATATTCCCCGTCCCTCAAAGACAAGCCTGTTGACCGCCCTGTACATCAGGCTGAAACTGTTTGGCGTGTAGTCAGACATGATGTGCGCCAATTCCTCCGGACTGGCGATGAATAACGCATACAGTGCACGGATGTACAGCTCCTCCTGTTGACGGCTACGGGTAATGAGTGCGAAATTGCGTCCGGCAGCTAAGTCCACAGCCATCGAGTTGCCAAGCTCGGCTATTGACGCCAGTGTCCAAAGCGCAACCTTCGCCGGATCGGAGAAATTGTGAACGAGTCCGGCGACGATTGGATCGTCAAGGTGGGGAGCTTTCGCTTTGCAACCTGGCACGGGACAATGCGGATTCACCTTCGACGGCCTCTTGCTCATGCAGAGGATTTTACGCCCGACCTCCGCATCAAGCTAAAGACACTGCGCCTGACGCGAGGGTGGTCCCCGTTGCCGTTGCTATAGGTCGCGGTCCACGTCAATCCCTTTAGGGGCCCCCGCGATCGCGTCTTCAAGCTCGCGCTCTGCCTTCAACTCTTCCGGGGTCATGTTCGCGTAATAAGCCTCGGTGGCGCGCTCAAGAGGCGTCTTTAGCTCTTTCTTAGGCTTTTTCATTTTCTCTTGAGACATTTTACACCCGCAACTCCACCACCGTCGCTCCCCCGCCACCCTCGTTCTGCGGAGGCTCGGCCACCGACTCCACGTGCGGCTATCCCGCTGATGCGCTAGGAAAAAGCGGACTTTATTAACCCTCAATATTCGGCATGGCCCGAAGACAAACGCTCGGCAAACCACGGGCCGTTCGACCACGGACATGACGACACGAGTCTGGATCAGGCCTAGACGATGAGATATAAGTCCTGGCGGAGCGCTCAGAAGCCTGACCGTTAATTTACGGCGAGAACCACCAAGGTGGCGTCGTCCTGGAATTGCGCGCCACAAAAATCCGACACCTGAGCGAGCAGTTGCTGGTTCAACTCAGCGGCGGAACTGGCCGCATGCGCCTTGCCGAATGCGGCGACCCTCTCCACTCCAAACTCTTCTCCTTGCGCGTCCTCGGCTTCGGAGATGCCGTCGGTAAATAGAAGCAGCCGGTCTCCGGATTTCAGATTGACGGTGGAGTCCTGGTAATTCCACGAGGGGAAAACGCCGAGCACCGCGCCGCCATCATCCAGGGTGTGCGCAACGCCGGCCGAAACCAGAATAGGATAGGGATGGCCGGCATTGCAGTAGCGAAACGTGCGCGTATGGGCGTCGAGAACGCCGCAGAAAAACGTCACGAACTTGTTGGCAGCGATGCTTTCGCGCAGCATGCCGTTGACGATCCCGCACACGCGCGCCGGACTGTCCAGGTCGCGGACGGATGCGCGCAGGCTGGCCTGGACATTAGCCATAAGCAAAGCGGCGGACACTCCCTTGCCGGAGACATCGGCGATGCAGACGGCCAGCCGGTTGGCGTCGAGCCGCAGCACATCGAAGTAGTCTCCGCCGACCGCGCGCGCCGGCGCCAGGCGGTGGCTACGGCAATTCCCGGCAGCTGCGGAATTTCCTTGGGCAAAAGCGACTGCTGGATTTCGCGCGCGCGTTGCAGTTCCTGCTCGTGGACTTCCAGTCGGGCCACGCCCGATTGGACCATCTGCTGCAGTTCGACATTGCGGCGCTCGAGGCGGGCCTTCGTCTTGCCGTAGAGAAAATTCGTCACGCCGTACACGAAGGTGATCAGGAAGGGCATCTTCCAGCCGGTGGTGAGCAGGTGCCCAAGCGGTTGCGGGCCAGGCGGAGCGAGCCACCAGACAATCACGCTGCTCAGCAAGTAAACGGGAAACATCACAACGCATAGCACGATCAGGAAGATCAGCCAGTCATAAGGAGACGGTTTTTCGTATAGAACGTGCAGCCATTGCACCGGAGGCGAAACGAAATTGCCGATGCACAGCGAGTACAAGATGACGGTGAAGGGATTTATGGGCTGGCCAATTGCCCAGAAAGTCGCGCCGACCACGAGAGCAATGAACAGGTAAATGCCCTGATTGCGGAAGAAAACGGTCAACGATTTGGAGTCAATGGCCATGTGGACCGCGATTTCCGATTTTGACCTCTGGCTTGCGCAGAGTACGCTTCCCCTGCCCTCGACACAACGAATTGGCCACCAAGGCAGGCCCCGGCGAGATCAGCGCAGTTCCGACGGCTCGCTTTACCTGTTCGATCGTATCCCAACCGCCATCCCCGGTCTTTTCCCAGATGGTTGCGGCAATCTCCATCTCTCACTTACACCCTCAACTCCACCACCGTCGCCCCGCCCCCACCCTCATTCTGCGGAGGCTCCGCTACCGACTCCACGTGCGGATGCTGCTGCAACGCCTGGCGCAGGGCCTTGCGCAGGATGCCCATGCCGCTGCCGTGCACCACGCGCACCCGCGGCAGGCCGGCGAGAAATGCCCGGTCGACAAACTTCTGCACTTCGCGCGTGGCATCGTCCACGTTATAGCCAATCACGTTGATTTCCGAAGGCGCATTCCGACCTTCGTTTTCCAGCGAGACTGAGATTCCACGCGCTCGTGCCGCCTTCACCGGAGAATCTGAGGCTGACGCACTGGAAATCACTTCGGCGATATCGTCGCGCGCGATCTTCATCTTCATCGCCCCGACTTCCACCTCGAAGTGATTGTCATCCAGCTTGCGCGAAATTCTGGCCGCGCGCCCCGTCGATTTCAGCTTCACGGTGTCGCCCTGCGAAACGTGCTTTACCACTTGCGGCTCGGCGTGAGGATCGCCCTGGTCGGCTCCACTGGCGTGCGCCACCACGGTGGAATCGAACTGCTCGCGGAATTCCCGCCGCAGCTTCGCGATCCGGCGCTCGGCATCCTTCGAAACTTTCTGCGCCGCTGCCCGGTCCTGAATCGCATTCACCGCTTCGCGCGCGTGATACTCAAAATCGCGCAGCACGCTCTCCAGCTTTTTCTCCATCTCCCGAATCTTGGCCTGCTGCTCTTTCTTGCCCTCGGCCGCCAGGAGCGTTTTCTCGCGCTCCAATTCCTGTTCGCGGGCCTTCAATCGCAGCCGATCGCCTTCGGCCTCGCGCAGTCCGGCGTGAAGCCTATCCAGAAATTCACCAACATCGCGCGCCTGCGTTCCCAGCCTTGCCCGCGCCGCCGCGATGATCGCCGGATTCAGTCCCAGCCGTTGCGCGATGTTGATTCCCGCCGACGCTCCCGGCACTCCAATCTTCAACTCATACGTGGGCTGCAAGGTCGCCTCGTCGAAGCCCACCGACGCGTTGATCACGCCGGCGGTATTCGCCCCGTAGACTTTCAAAGACGTGTGATGCGTCGAAATCACAGCCATGCAGCCGACGCGGCCAAAGTGTCCGGCAATCGCGACCGCCAGCGCAGCACCTTCTTCGGGATCGGTGGCCGAACCAAGTTCATCGAGCAGCAGCAGCGATTGCGCGGTCGCGGTTCGCGAAATGAAATCGATGTTGGTGACGTGGGCGGAAAAAGTCGAGAGATTCTGCTCGATCGATTGATAGTCGCCAATATCGGCCAACACCGCATCGAACACGGGCAGTTCAGCGCGGTCGGCGGGTACTGGAATTCCCGATTGCGCCATCAACGCCAGCAGGCCAATCGTTTTGAGAGTCACTGTCTTGCCGCCGGTGTTGGGACCGGTGATCACCAACTGCCGCCGCGTGCCTTCGAGCTCCACACTGACCGGAACGACTGCCCCGCCTTTGAGCTTCAGATTGCGCTCCAGCAGCGGATGCCGCGCGTCATGCAGAACCATCCGTCCCGGCATTTCCCCACTCAACACCACCGATACGCAGTTGTATTCTTCGGCAAAGCGCGCCTTGGCAAACTGCAGCTCCAGTTCGCCGAGCACATCGAGCGATGCCAAAATTTCTTCCGCCTGTTCGCCGATGTGCCGCGTCATTTCGAGCAGGATGCGATGAATCTCCGCCAGTTCTTCGTCGAGCAAGCGCACCAGTTCGTTATTCTGCTCGATGGTTTCGAGCGGCTCGACGAACACAGTCTGCCCGCTCGAGCTTGCCCCGTGTACCACGCCCTGCACACGCCGCTTCTGTTCAATCTTCACCGGGATCACGAAGCGCTCGCCGCGGATCGTCACCAGTTCATCCTGCACGGCGCCGCCCTCGGCCAGCTTCCGTAAATATCCGCGCAACGATTCCTGAATCACGCGCCGCTGTTTTTCGATCTCGCGGCGAATCCGCGCCAATTCCGGCGAAGCGCGGTCTTCCAGCGTTCCGTCCGGCTGAATCTTGTTCCGAAAAAAGCGCAGGAACTCCGTGAAGTCGGGCACGCGTTCGGAGAGCGTTCGCGTCCGCCGCCATTTGGTCCTCATATTCGCGGGTGGGCGCAATGCGATCTCGCGCCACTCTGCGGCGCGGTCTACTACCAGCAGGAACGTCGCGAATCTCCGCGGTTTCCAGTGCGGCTCCCGCGATTCGCGACTTCTCGACTGACTTTGTAATATTCAGCAGGCCGGAAAACTCGAAGCGCCCGCCCACGCGCCGGAACTCCCGTATTTCCGCGGTTAACTCCTGCTGCTCGGCAATCCACGCGGGGTCAATCGCAGGCGCAAGCCCGTTGATCCTGGCCTGCCCCAGCGGCGAAGACGCGTATCCGCGCAGTAGTTCGCGCAGAGCGTCAAACTCCAGCACCCGCGCGGAGTTGTGCATGAGCGGTACAGACATTTGAAGTTTATGTTACAGGAGTAGCAGGCCAAAGCACTCAGGACAATTCTACGATTGGGTTGCCGCCAGCGCGTGGGAACCACTTTGGCTCGCGACCGGCAGGCGCAGCGTAAACAACGCCCCGCCCTCTGGATTGTTCTGGCAGGTGATTTGCCCTTGATGTTCCTGCACCACGCCATAGGCGGCGCTGAGGCCCAGGCCGGTACCTTTGCCGATCGGCTTTGTGGTATAGAAAGGATCGAACACGCGATGCGGCTCCTTTATTCCCGGCCCGCTATCGGAAAACTGCATCACCACTTCTTCTCCCTGAAGGCGCGCGCTGACCCGCAGCAATCCTCCGCCCGCTTCCTCCAGCGCATCTAAAGCATTCTCCACGATCTGGACGAACACCTGGAATAGCTGGTAGCCGTCGCCCCACACCCTCGGCAGGTTCGGCTCCAGCAAAATTTCGATGTGGATTTTCCGATCGCGACGCTGCAGTTCGCGCATTTGGACGCTCCGCTGCAGCAGGGTACACAGATCCACCATCGCCTTTTCCCCGGACCTTTGTTGCGCGAAGCTGAGAAGGCTCGATATCAACTCGCGGGTGCGCTGGGAGTGGTGCACAATTTTGCGGACCAACGAGTCCTGCTCACTGGTCAACCGTTGATTCGACCACAACTTCTCCGAATATCCCATAATTGCAGTGAGCGGAGGGTCGATCTCGTGCGCCGCCCCCGCCACCAACTGGCCCAAAGAGGCCAATTTCGCTCTCTGCACCAGATGGCTCTGCAGCCGCTGTTCATTTTCGAAGCTGCGCCGCGAATCTTCCAGCAGACGGATCAGTGCCCGGTCCTGAAAATACTGGCGCATAAACACGAACCCGCCCAGCACCAGCATCGCAGTCAGAACGGTGAACAGGCGAAAGGTCCGGATGCTGGCTGGCGACCTGTCCCAAAGGAAGGCCCACAGGCCCAGCACCGGCAAGGAAAGAATGGCCAGCATGGCCAGCCGCAGCGCCATCGCTCCCCACTTGTCACCGCCCTGGGGTGGGGCGGCTTCCAGTTGCCAGTCACGCGCACTCAGGACCGTTGCCGCCATCCAACTCACAACCCCAATCAAAGGAATATCGTAGAGACTGCCCGTGTAGTAAAGTCCGCTGGCGACCGCCAGATTTACCCCTTGCGAAGCGATGGCATAGAAAGCACTTGCCACCATCAGGTTCGTGTACACCCTCTTCCATCCAGAAGTGGCTCCGCGAGCGACAATTCCCAACACCAATACCAGTACGCCGCTCTCCACCAAATAGAGCGCACCGAAGTTCCTGTCGTATTCCGCTGCGTCCACCGATACATATTGCGAAGGAAACACCACAAACGCATAGAGGAACACCCACCAGACCATTAACAGGAGGAAGTCCAGCGTACCGAGGCGGAATTTCTGTTCGCCTTCGGCACGGTGCGGACGCAGCCCAACCGCCGCGATCATCGGGATCAAGTGCAGAAACAGAAATATATCCATGGACCACGGATCGGGCACGATTACGCGGCGCAGCGCTTCGTAATACGCCCACCCCATCTGATTGCAAGCCCAAAGAAGATATCCGGATGCCATCAGCGCCCAAAAGCGCCGGCTCGCGCCCTGAGCCGACCACGCATTCAACAGCATGGTCACCCCGATGGTCAGAGTGATTAGAAGATAGCCAAAATCGGTAATTGCGGCCAGCACGGGGCCCTGCGGTATTGTGCGCGACACCACGGCGAAGACAAGCGTGACTCCGCCTGCCAGTGCGAACCAGCGATTCCGTCCGAACAGACTCATCCGCCTCCATTCTATGGATGATGCCGGCGATTCCCAGATCGCTTTCGGATTGCGGCAGGTTACTTTCGTCATACTCCTTCGGTTTCAGAAAACGGTGGTGCGCCTGCCGCAGGGCAGTCGATGCCTGCCATGTCCTTCCAGCTCAGCACTCCTGCTAGAATTAGCTGAGCGCGGAGCCGCCACTGATTCGGCAGGCTCAGGGCAGGCTCGCGATTGCTGCCCGTGATTTCCAGGCCGGCCGCCACGCTCTGAAATCCCTAGTGCCTTATGGCTTTTCCTGTTACCCGCCTTCGGCGTTTGCGCCGTACGGACCAACTTCGCAACTTGGTTCGCGAAACCCGGCTCACTCCCGACGCCTTCGTCTACCCCATGTTCGTTTGCCCGGGCGAAGGTGTGCGCAAGGAAGTTCGCTCGATGCCGGGCGTGTTCAATCTCTCGGTTGACGAAGCGGTAAAAGAGGCGCGGGAAGTTCATTCCCTCGGCGTGCCTGCAGTGATTCTCTTTGGCCTTCCCGACAAAAAGGACGAAGTCGCAACTGGAGCCTGGGCCGAGGACGGCATCGTGCAGCAGGCCGCCCGCGCCATGAAACGTGAAGTGCCTGATCTGATTCTGATGGGCGACGTTTGCCTGTGCGAATACATGTCGCACGGACATTGCGGAATTGTGAAGCCGGGTACCACGCCCCAATCCTTGGGCGCGGCCGCCAGAGACGCTTGGAGCGCCAGGCAGGGAGTGGCGGTTAAGGCCGTGAGGAGCGCCGAGGAAAAAGAAAAGGTCATCGAGGAGCTGGCATCGATCGTGGCCAGCGTGGTTTCCAAGTTTGAAATCGACAACGACGCTTCCCTCGAACTGCTGGCCCGCACCTCGGTCTCGCTCACCCGCGCCGGCATCGACATCATCGCGCCTTCCGACATGATGGACGGCCGCGTCGCCGCCATCCGCCGCGCCCTCGACGAAGCCAGCTTCATCAACACACCGATTCTTTCCTACGCCGCCAAGTTCGCCTCCGGATTCTACGGCCCGTTCCGCGAAGCCGCCGACTCCGCCCCGCAATTCGGCGACCGCCGCTCCTATCAAATGGATGGCGCCAACCTGCGCGAAGCCATGCGCGAAATCGAACTCGACATCGAAGAAGGCGCCGACATGATCATGGTCAAACCCGCCATGCCCTACCTCGACGTAATCGCCGCCGCCCGCGCCCGCTTCGACCTGCCACTTGCCGCCTATCAAGTCTCCGGCGAATACGCCATGATCGAAGCCGCCGCTCGCAACAGCTGGATCGAGCGCGACCGCGTCATGATGGAATCTCTCCTCAGCATCCGCCGCGCCGGCGCCAGCATCATCTTGACTTATTACGCCAAAGACGCCGCCAGATTGCTGGCGTGAGTCGATTGTGTGGAGCTGGTTGTGTGGAGTCCCCAATGCAGCTCGGTGGCTCACAGGCTCAGCAGGCCTGACGCTGCCTTCGGCCTTCCCGGGCAACATAAGCTGCCTACGCCCCCGCCGCGCTCTGGAACTTTACCTCCACCAGCTTGCGGTCCTCGTCGGACACTTTGAACATGGCGCGCGGTTTCAGGTTCATATAGCTGGCTACAAACACTTGGGGAATCTGGCCGATGCGGGTGTTGTAGGTGTTGACGTCGTCGTTGAAAAATTCGCGCCGGTCGGCGATGCGCTCTTCCAGTTCGCTGATTCGCGCCTGCAGCTTCAGAAAATTTTCGTTCGCCTTAAGTTGCGGATAGTTTTCCGCCACCGCAAACAGCCCGCGCAGCGACCCTGTCATCAGTAAATCGGCCTGCGCCTTCTGCCCAATGCTGGCCGCGTTCATGGACGCGGCCCGCGCCTGCGTCACCGCCAGCAGCGTCTGCTGCTCGTGCTGCATGTATCCCTTCACCGTCTCCACCAGGTTCGGGATCTCGTCGTGGCGCTGCTTGAGCAGCACGTCAATGTTGGCCCACGCGCGATCGTTGTCGTTGCGCAGCCGCACCAGTTCGTTGTAGAGAGTGACTACATAGACGAGCACTCCCACCACAAACAGCAGAAACGCCGCTCCCTGGATTACGTTGCCGCCCATCGTTGCCTCGACCTCCGTCTCGACCTGCCTGCAGGAATGATTCCAGTGAAGCAGCAGACGGGTCACCCGCGCAAGTAACTGACGGGGCAGCGCCCATGGTCATGCAAGTCTGTTCACGCCAGAAATGCAAAAAAAAGCTGAGCCCGCGGGCTCAGCCCTTCACGCGCAAAACTATCTGCTAAGGTTTATGCGGAGTCAAATCGCACGCGTGCTTCACCTCATCCAGGTTCAACCCTGCGGGCGAGAACTCGGCAATCGCGTAGCCCGTCCTGGTCCTGACTTCCACATTGAAAACCTGGGCTCCGATCGCGCCGCGAACCGTGCCTTTATCCATGGCGAGGACGCGGTCAAGCTCCCAGTTCCAGCCCTTGTGGTCGTGGCTTCCGTCGATGCGGACCATCACTTCCATCTTCGGCTGGCCCCAGAAGCCAGGATAATCGGGCCGTCCCAGCCTGGCGCCTGGGTTAAAGACGGCGCGCTGGTATTTGCCATCGGTGCATACGACTTCGACACGCGGTTTGTAGTCCGGGTCTTCGCGGAGATAGTTGTTGGCCAGCAATTCGAAGCGGGCTTTTTTCGCCCCGGTCATCTTATCTTCCGAGCGAAATTCCATCCACTTGCCGCCGGCGCTGACGCCATCCTGTTCGTCCTGATAAGGGCTCATCGCGCCCTGTTGAGCAAAGGCCGAAGCTACCATCAAGATCAAGCTCGCGGCCACTGCCGCAGCCCACCCAAAACGATTCTGATTCTGAAACGAGTGCAATACTTTCAAGGTTTCCTCCCACACAAGAACATCCTTACATATTGAACCCCAAAACTGGATAAGAGTTGCATGGCCGTGTTCCACACCCCGCACTGGCGAATATAAGACGAACGTATTCTAAACTTGTGTTAATTCTCAAAGCGGCCTGTTCTCTTCGGGGTTGTTTTCGGGCTTCCCGAGGCGGTATCACATCATCATGGCTTAGTGGGTGACGATCTTGAGGTCGATATACACCTGGGATCGGTCGTCGAACTGGCTGACGGACTTGGTGTCGCTCTTGTGGTTGTTGTACTGCGCGTAGACTTCGTAGTCCACGTTGGAGAGGCCGGGAAAGCGATAGGTGCCGTCCTGTCCAACGATGTAGGTCTTTACCGCGTGGGTCCGCGTGTTGGTGAGGTATACGATCGCGCTGACCACGGGATTATCCTGCGGATCGAGCACTTTGCCGGAGAGCAGCCGACCTTGCTGCTTGTCTTTTTTACCGAGGGCGGCACTGCCAGTTACAGAAACCACAAGCAAGAGGGCGCAGGCCAAGAGCGCGGCGTACCGAAAAGATAGTCTCAGAACCATGCGAGTCTTGTCGTTATTCCTTCCGCTTGCCCAGGGGATGATTCTATTGGGCCAGATGCAAACCAATATCCACGCGTTCATCATACTCTACGTGGACCGGAACCTCTTCGACCAGGTGTACAGGGTGGCCATCCTGAGTTTTCACGCCCTTGAGGTCGGCGCCCACGATGTAGTCGTTCTTGCCGGCGGCAACGCGCAGCGCGAATTCGCCGTGATGGTCGGAATAGAGCTCCCACTTGGGTTTTTTGTCGGAGGCGCGGCGGATTTTAACCTTGACGCCGTAGGCAGGGTGGTCGTCCGGTCCCCAGACCGTGCCGAAGATGAGCGCATAGGGATCCGTCGGTTTCAGCTTCTTGGGCGCGGAAGCGGCGTTGGCCACCGGGGAGACTTGCGAGCCGAGAGAGGAGAAGACAAGCAACAGCAGCAGGGAAAAAGAGGACTGGCGCACGGACGGACGAAAACGGCGGGCGCTACGCGTCGTCACCGTCTTCGGTCTCCACTTCTTCTTCCTCGTCCACATAGCCTTCTTCGACCGCCTTCAACTCCAGCGGACTGGTTGTGATGACTTCGAAGTCGGTGCCACATTCCGGGCAGGAGACAATCTCGCCCTCATCGACTTCTTCCTCTTCCACATCCAGATCGGTGTCGCATTCAGGACAAAGAACCATGACTTCCGCTCCCCCTCGATACCATCCTTAGATACCACTGATAATATTTAGATTCTTCCCCGCCGCAGGTCAAGGGGGCGAGTGCGGTAGGGCGCAAGATTATAATTTGGCGGGGAACGCCCCGCCGACCTTGACATTTCGTTCGCCGGAGCTTACATGATTTTTCTTTTGAAGAAAAGATGGTGGATTGTCGCGGCGGCGCTGGTATTGTCCTTCGGCCCCGCTGGGCTGGCGCAAAATGCGGCGGGTGCTAGAGCGTCCCAACCCGGCGCGATTGAACCCATGGCTGTAGATGGCCGGATTTCAGCCGCGCTGCAGCAGATTTCGGCGGAACGCATCCGGGCGAATATTGAGAAGCTGGTGAGCTTTGGGACGCGGTCGACCATCTCGGCGCAGGATCCGGCGGCAATCGGCGTTGGACGCGGCGTAGGCGCGGCCCGGGAGTGGATCACGTCAGAATTCGAACGCTACGCCAGGGATTGTGGCGGTTGCCTGGAAGTGAAGACCGACAGCTTTACCGAGCCAGCCGCGGACCGCATTCCACAGCCCACGGAAATCACCAATGTTTATGCGGTCTTGAAAGGCACGGATGCGGACAACGCGAAGCGCATCGTGCTGGTGACGGGGCACTACGATTCGCGCAACAGCGACATTCTCGATCCGAGCAGCGATGCCCCAGGCGCGAACGACGACGGCAGCGGAACAGCCGTCAGCTTGGAATGCGCGCGCGTCTTAAGCAAGATGAAATTTCCCGCGACGATTATTTTTCTGACGGTGGCGGGCGAAGAGCAGGGACTGAATGGCAGCCGGCATTTTGCGAAAATGGCGAAGGCCCAGGGCTGGAACATCGAAGCGGTGCTGAATAACGACATTGTGGGCGGAGATAAGAGCGCGGAGCAGGATCACGCCGTGGTGCGCGTGTTTTCCGAGGGTCTTCCGGCTGCGGCTACGGATCAGGAGGTCCGGCGCATTCGAGGGCTGGGCGGGGAGAACGACTCCGCGTCGCGGCAATTGGCGCGCTATATCGCCGATGTGGGCCGCGCCTATAAAAATGACGCAGGCGTAAAGCCTGTGATGGTGTTCCGCCTGGACCGGTACTTGCGCGGCGGCGACCACTATTCGTTCAACCAGCAGGGATTTGCCGCCGTGCGCTTCACGGAATTTCGCGAGGACTTTCATCACCAGCATCAGAACGTCCGCACCGAGAACGGCGTTGAATATGGCGACTTGGAGAAGTTTGTGGACTTCGATTATGTCGCGCGCGTGGCGCGGCTGAATGCGGCAACGCTGGCTTCGTTGGCATCGGCCCCGGCGCCTCCGGCGAATGTGCATTTGCTGACCAAAGACCTGGAGAATGACTCTACGCTCACGTGGGAAGTCTCCCCTGGCGGACTGGCTTCCAGCTACGAGATTCTCTGGCGCGGGACAACCAGTCCGGAATGGGAACATGTGGAAAAAGCTGGCAACGTGACGCGCGCGACTTTGAAACTTTCAAAAGATAATGTCATCTTTGCAGTAAGGGCTGTGGATTCGCCGGGACACCGCAGCTTGCCGGTTGTACCGGCGCCGGAGCGGTAGAACTTGCGCAACTCGCAACCTGATACCATGTTGTTGCGACTGTTCTCTGGCGGTAGTTGAGGTCCCACCGTGCCGATGAATCGCGGACGTACTATCTCGTTGAGCCTGCCTCCGTTCACGCGCTGGGTGAAGCGGCTGATCCTGCTTTACGCCGGGATTTACCTGTTGATGGCGGTTATGGAAGTTGCCTTTCCGTTCGCTCACGACTGGGTTCGATTCTATTTTGGTCTGATCCCGACACTGGTGGTGCGCGGGATGTTTTGGCAATTAATTACATATTCCTTTCTACACTTCACCCTGCTGCATTTTCTCTTTAATGCCCTGGCGTTGTGGATGTTTGGTTCGCAGTTGGAGAGCGACTGGGGATCAAAGCGATTTTTGGAGTTCTATTTCTTTTGCACAGTCACGGCGGCCCTAACCACAGTAGTGGTGAGTTACATGCACGTGCCTGGGTTGTCGCCAGCAACCACCACCATTGGAGCATCGGGCGGGATCTACGGCTTGCTGGTCGCTTTCGGAGTGCTGTACGGCGAGAGCGAGATCATGATGTTTCCCCTGCCATTCCTGATCAAGGCCAAATATTTTATATGGGGAATCGTCTTCTTGACGCTGGTGGGAGCGATCCGGGAAATCGGCGGCGTAAATAATTTTGCCCACCTCGGCGGATTGCTGTTCGGGTATCTGTATCTCAAATTCCTTCCAAGAAAAGGTCTGATGTTCGCAACTTCGGAGCGCTACTTTAGTGTGCGCAATGAATATTACCGCTGGAAGCGGCGGCGGGCGGCGAAGAAGTTTGAAGTTTACATGAGCAAGCATGACCGCAAAGTAGAGTTTGACGAACACGGGAATTACATCCCGCCCGACGACGATCCGCGCAAAGGCAACGGCGGATCGAAATCAGGGTGGGTAAACTGATCGATAGCCGACACGTTGAAGATGACGTCTTTATGGTTTGTCGAAGAAGTTCTTAAACTCCAACAGGACCGCCGCCGGCAGTTCTTGTCGTTTCGCTTTTCCCTTGAACCCTAAATCGTGACCTGCGCCCTCCACGGTCAGCAACTTCGTCTTCGCTGGAATCAGCTTGAGAGCCTGTTCGATCTCCTCAATGGAGCCGAAAGGATCGCGCGTGCCCTGCACGAAGAGTGCGGGCGTGCGCAGGTTGAAAAAATGCTGGGTGCGGAGTTGGGCAGGTTTGCGGGGAGGGTGCAGCGGATAAGACATCAAGAGCAAACCGGGGACTTGATCGGGTTCCGCTTCCGTCTGTTCGGCGCAGAGCATGCTCGATTGCCTTCCGCCGTAGGAGTGGCCACCGAGAAAGACCTGGCTGCCGGTCAGATTCTTCAGCGCCACAGTCGCGTTTTTCAGTCCGGCACGATCGCGCTTGCCATCGTGCGGACTAGGCGGGCCGTAGGGACGATCCTGCCGAAACGGCAGATCGCAGCGCAGCACGAAGAAGCCCGAGTCGGCAAAGGTTTCCGCCAACGCAACCAGCAGAGGAGCCTGGCAGTTCGATCCCGCGCCGTGAGTCAGAACCAATCCTTTGCCGTTAGGATTGGCAGGGCGATGCAGAAGCCCGCGCACGAACGGCTCAACCGATACATCGGTAAAAACCCGTGGGCTCGATTCTCCGAACATAATCTATCCGCCAATCTCTTCCAGCTTCTCGTAGACCTTCAGAATCTTTATTTCATTGCCCAGTCGGGCCCAGCAGCGAAGTATCTCTGGATCTTCGAGAGCGGTGTGGCGGGCCTGCTCGGAGTTCCAGTAACGAAGCAGCACGTAGTGAGATTCGCCGCTGCGGTAAAGGAGATCGCGGCCGTATCCTTTGTTGGAGATGATGGCGCTCAGTTCGCGCATGGTCCCGCGGGACGCCGCCTCCATGTCGGGCAGAGGTTCCCAGATGGCGATGGATAGATACGCCTGCGACATACCTCGCGATTATAGCTTTTGCGCCTTGCCGCCGCGTTTGGTTTTGGCGCGATTGGCGGCGGTGGCCTCTTCGGGCGTGACCGTGTGCAGACGCATGAAGTTGGTGGAACCCGACGCCTGGCCAGTGCCCGCGACTACGCCTAGCACGTCTCCGGGTTTGAGCAGGCCGCGGCTTAATAATTCGTCCTCGGCAACCCGAACCATGTGTTCGGCCGACAGCCCTGGCGCGCACTTCATAGGATGCGCGCCCCAGTAAAGATTGGTGCGCTGGGCTACGGTGGAGTTGTGAGTAAAGGCGTAGATGGCGGCCTGCGGCCGGTATTTGGAAATCATGCGCGCGGTGTTGCCGGTCTCGGTAAAAACGGCGATTGCGCCCATGGGCAGGTCCTCGGCCGCGTGCGCGATGGATTCGCAGAGGGTCTCGGCGATGGAGAGGCCGTGACGGTCGCGGCGGCGGCGCAGGGTGAATTCTCCCATGTTGCTCTCGGCTTCGACGACAATGCGCGCCATCATGGCGACCGCCTCGCGGGGGTAGCGGCCGCTGGCAGTTTCCGCGGAAAGCATGACGGAATCGCTGCCATCGAAAATTGCATTGGCCACGTCGCTGGCTTCGGCGCGCGTGGGGCGGGGATTCTCGATCATGGACTCGAGCATTTGCGTGGCCGTGATCACCGGCTTGCGCCACTGGCCTGCGCTGCGGATCACGTGCTTTTGAATGACGGGAACTTTTTCCGGCGCCATTTCCACGCCCAGGTCGCCGCGGGCGACCATCACGCCATCAGAGGCCTGCAAAATTTCTTCGATGTTATCGATGGCCTGCGGCTTTTCCAGCTTGGCGATCAGAGGAGTGTCACAGCCCAGGCCGGCGACGATTTGCCGGACCATGTTCACGTCGGCCGCGGCGCGTACGAAGGAGAGAGCGACCGCGTCCACGCCGTGCTTCAGGCCGAACTCCAGATCTTTACGATCTTTTTCGGTTAGGGCGGGAATCGATAACGCGGTGCCGGGCAGGTTGATGCCCTGATGCTCGCCCAGGGTTCCGCCATTCAAAACGTCGCAGACTACATCTTTGCCGCGCACGGCGCGCACGCGCAATTCGATGAGACCGTCGCGCAATAGAATGCGCGCCCCGGCGGATACTTCGCCGGCAAGACCGGGGAATGTGGTGGAAATGCATGTGGCCGAGCCCACGATGTCCCGCGGAGTAATCGTCACGGTTGAACCGCTTTTAAGCAGAATGGGTTCGTGGCCTTCCAGGCGTCCGGTGCGGATTTTGGGGCCTTGCAAATCCTGCAGGATGCAGACGGTGCGGTTTTCTTTTTCGGCGGCGCGGCGGAGGCGATCGATGTTGCGGGCATGATCCTCGTGCGATCCGTGAGAGAAATTCAAGCGGGCAACGTCCATGCCGAGGCGCATCAAGTCGCGCATGGCAGCCTCGGAGTGGCAGGCCGGGCCGATGGTGCAGATGATCTTGGCGCGGCGGGGAACAGGAGCAGTGTTGCTGACGTCGGCGACTGTTTGATTACTTTTCAATCTCTCTCCGGATTTAAGTCTTGCGTGTAGATAGATTACAACTATCATTTCATATCACCGGCCATTCGTGGAGGCGCCGACATCACGTTTCCGTTCTCAATTGGCCGGAGGTCTTATTCGGTTACGTAGGTAATCTGTCCGACTGCCGATTCCTCAGGGATAATCCACTTTCCGGTGGAGGACGCAAATGAAGACTGCCTTAGCCGCATTGCTGCTCGTCGCAACAACGCTTTTAAATGCACAATCCGCCGTCAAACACGTACATCGGATCTACGTAGACGAGCTTCACTTTCCCAACAACCCGGATTGGGACGGATTAGTGCGGTCGAAATTGATAAGTTCTCTGGTTCAAGATTGTGGTTCCGGTTGCACGGTCGTGGAAGACGTCGGACCCAGCGGCGATAACGGTTCAGATACCGCGGACGGCGTCCTAACCGGAACAGTTCTCGTTCAGTCTTCTGATAATCGACGCTATCGGATACAGGGAGCGATGCGGCTGGTGGATAAGGACGGCGCAGTGCTGTGGGCTGCCACGGTCTACAGCAGCCCGTTTGCACGGAGTGCTTCGTCCAGCTTCGCCGATAATACAGCGAAGAAGCTTGCTTCTTTCTTAGCTCAACCGGCAAAGACCCAATGAAGCGGCTGTGGTCCACAAGCCTCAGCGGTTAGCACTTCCGCCTAACGGCGAGCCGCGCTAACGGCGGTCAATTCCTTCCCCAGCATGGCGCGGGGGAAGATCATGGCGTTGAATTCCGCGCCCACGAGGACGACCAGGGAAACCATATACATCCAGACCAGCAGGGCGATGGCGGCGCCGAGCGATCCGTAGATAAGACTGTAGTCGGCGTAGTGCTGCAGGTAGAAGCCAAACAGCAGGGTCGACAAGAACCACATGGCCGTGGCGAGCGTCGCGCCTGGGATCACGCTGTGCCAGGGTTGCGTACGCGGCACAGCGTGGTGATAAATGAGCGCGATCACCGCAATGCTGGTGAGAGTGGCGATCAGCCAGCGAACGCACGTCCACATCAGCAGGATGTAGGCGCTGAATTCGTGCGCCGTGTAGTACAGGATGGTGGTTTCGATTTTGCTGCCGAAGGCCACCAGCAGGGTGGAGAACGTCATGGGGACAAGAGCGAAGATGACGAGCAGGAATGAGATCATGCGCTCCTTCACCAGTCCCCAGATTTTCGGCAGCTCGTAGCAGCGGCGGAAGCCTTCCATCCAGGAGATCATCACGCCGGAGGCGGTCCACAAGGTCAGGAGGGAAGCGGTGACGAGCACGCTCACCGGACGTTGCGCTGCGTTGCGCAGGAAATTCGTTGCCGTGTTGCTCCCTGCCGGCAGAATGCGCGACAGCGCATAAGAGATTTCCCGCAGGTAAGGCGCGCCCTTGCGCGAAGTGGCCAGCACGGATCCCACGACCAGCAGAGCCGGGAAGAA